>NZ_CP120359.1:0-5548222 GCF_029457475.1 Pseudomonas sp. AA-38 | reverse complement strand
TGACACTGACTATCCCCTACCAGAGCGGCGATGCGAAACAAGCGCCCATTGTAGCCTCCAGTGATCGAGTTATCCACACCGCCTGGCAATAATGGCCAAGTAAAATCAAAGCCTTAACGCCGTTCGACGATGTAGCTGAACCTTGTGGATAACAGCCCGATAAGCCTTGGGACAAGGCTGCGTAAAACCTAGGGTACAACCGGGCTGTGGGTAAAACCGTCTTTTATCCTCAAGCTTTGCGCAGCACCCGCACAGCCAAACCACCGCTTGTGGACAGTCTTATCATCACGCCCAGCCCAGGCCCGACAGGGGCTTGCCTGGCTTGTCCACAGATAGATGTCGAGCTAATCATCATAAGAACAGAAAAGGATCTTTAAAGATTTCTTCTCTTCTTCTTTATTAGTCGGACAAAAGGTTGGTTGGAAATTGACCTGACCCACGGCTTTCTCTACAATCGCCGGTCTCTTAAAACGGGGGCCATACCGGCCCTAGTCGATCACCCAGGTAACGCACCATGAAACGCACTTTCCAACCCAGCACCATCAAGCGCGCTCGCACCCACGGTTTCCGTGCCCGTATGGCCACCAAGAACGGCCGCGCCGTCCTGTCGCGTCGTCGCGCCAAGGGCCGTAAGCGCCTGACTGTCTAATTCATCCAGACAGGTGGTGAGTCGAGGCTTCGGCCGGGAAAAGCGCCTGCTGACCCCCCGGCAATTCAAGGCAGTCTTCGACTCCCCAAGCGGCAAAGCTCCGGGCAAAAGTGTCCTGCTGCTAGCGCGCGACAACGAGCTCGATCATCCCCGTCTTGGTCTGGTGATCGGCAAGAAGAGTGTCAAGCTCGCTGTCGAGCGCAACCGCATCAAGCGTCAAATCCGCGAGTCCTTCCGCCTGAATCAGCAAAGTCTGCTCGGCTGGGACATCGTAGTGGTCGCGCGCAAAGGGCTTGGCGATCTGGACAATGGCGAACTCGCTCAGCAGTTCGGCAAACTCTGGAAACGTCTGGCCCGTAGCCGACCCAGTCGCGACGCACAAGCGCCCTCCGGGACAAGCGACCATCCTCATGCGTAAAGTGGCCCTCGCCTGCATCCAGGTCTACCGCTACGCCATCAGCCCCCTGATGGCCAGCCATTGCCGCTTCTACCCAAGCTGTTCCTGTTATGCCTACGAAGCCATCGAGCAACATGGCCTCGTCCGTGGCGGCTGGCTGGCTGCACGCCGGCTGGGCCGCTGCCATCCCTGGAATCCCGGCGGCTTTGATCCGGTTCCACCCGCGAAAACATCCCGTTCCCCTTCGATGGCCGAATAATCATGGATATCCAACGTTCGATCCTGATCGTCGCCCTGGCAGTCGTGTCCTACCTGATGGTCCTGCAATGGAACCAGGACTACGGCCAGGCCGCCCTGCCGGCGCAGACACAGACACAGTCTTCCTCTGCTGCCACGCCTGACCTGCCGGACGCACCGAACAGCGCAGCCACTGGCAGCGACGACATCCCCACTGCCGTGGCAGAACCCAGTGCCGCCGCCGTGGCGCCGACCACCGCTAGCAATGACGAGCTGATTCACGTCAAGACCGACGTGCTCGAACTGGCCATCGATCCGCGTGGCGGCGATATCGTGCAACTGCGTCTGCCGCAGTACCCGCGCCGCCAGGATCGCCCGGACGTGCCCTTCCAGTTGTTCGACAACGGCAGCGAGCGTACCTATCTGGCGCAGAGCGGCCTGATCGGCCAGAACGCGCCGGACAAGTCCAGCGGTCGCGCCCTGTGGGCCAGCGAGAAGCACAACTACCAACTGGCCGAAGGTCAGGACAAGCTGGTGGTGGATCTGTCCTACAGCGAGAACGGTGTCCACTACATCAAGCGCTTCAGCTTCAAGCGTGGCCTCAACCCGGAGTGCTCTGCGCGTGAACAGCAGTTGAAGAAGCCGGGCTGCGTCGACCCGTCCTCCTATCAAGTGAACGTGCAGTACCTGATCGACAACCAGAGCGACCAGGCCTGGAGCGGCAACCTGTTCGCCCAGCTCAAGCGTGACAACAGCAGCGACCCGTCCTCCACCACCGCCACCGGCACCGCCACCTACCTGGGCGCCGCCGTGTGGACCCCGGACGAGCCGTACAAGAAGCTGTCGATGAAAGACATCGACAAGCACAGCTTCAAGGAGACCGTGCAAGGTGGCTGGGTCGCCTGGCTGCAGCACTACTTCGTCACCGCCTGGGTACCGGCCAAGGACAGCACCAACCTGATCCAGACCCGCAAGGACAGCCAGGGCAACTACATCGTCGGCTTCACTGGCCCCACCGTGCAGGTCGCTGCCGGCACCAAGGGCGAAGTCGGCGCCGTGCTCTATGCTGGCCCGAAACTGCAGGAATACCTCGGCAGCCTGTCGCCAGGCCTGGAGCTGACCGTCGACTATGGCGTGCTGTGGTTCCTCGCTCAACCGATCTTCTGGCTGCTGGAAGTGATCCATGGCCTGGTGGGCAACTGGGGTTGGTCGATCATCTTCCTGACCATCATCATCAAGGCCATCTTCTTCCCACTGTCGGCTGCCAGCTACCGTTCCATGGCGCGCATGCGCGCCGTATCGCCGAAGCTGCAGGCACTCAAGGAACAGTACGGTGATGATCGCCAGAAGATGTCCCAGGCGATGATGGAGCTGTACAAGAAAGAGAAGATCAACCCTCTGGGCGGCTGCCTGCCGATCCTGGTGCAGATGCCGGTTTTCCTCGCCCTGTATTGGGTACTGCTGGAATCCGTGGAAATGCGTCAGGCGCCCTGGCTGCTGTGGATCACCGACCTGTCGATCAAGGATCCGTTCTTCATCCTGCCGATCATCATGGGCGCCACCATGTTCATCCAGCAGCAGCTCAACCCGACGCCGCCGGATCCCATGCAGGCGCGCGTGATGAAGCTGATGCCGATCATCTTCACCTTCTTCTTCCTGTGGTTCCCAGCGGGTCTGGTGCTGTACTGGGTGGTCAACAACTGCCTGTCCATCGCCCAGCAGTGGTACATTACGCGCAAGATCGAAGCTGCCGCGAAACCGGCCAACGTCTGATTCGCCAGCGCTTCCAAGCCTCGAGCAAACGCCCCATGATTGGGGCGTTTTGCTATCCGAATCTCCTACAACCGCCACCAGCAACGAGTAGAACGCCATGCATCACGCCCGAGACACCATCGCCGCCGTTGCCACCGCCCAGGGCCGTGGTGGCGTGGGTATCGTGCGCGTGTCCGGGCCGCTGGCCGGGCAACTGGCTCAGGCCATCTGCAAGCGTGAGCTGAAACCTCGCTTCGCCCACCACGGCCCGTTCCATGGCGAGCAAGAACTGCCGCTGGACGAAGGTCTGGCCATCTATTTCCCAGGCCCCAACTCCTTCACTGGCGAAGACGTACTGGAACTGCAGGGCCATGGCGGCCCGGTGGTGCTCGACCTGTTACTACGCCGCTGCCTGGAGCTAGGGGCGCGCCTGGCACGGCCGGGCGAGTTCAGCGAACGCGCCTTCCTCAACGACAAGCTCGACCTGGCCCAGGCCGAGGCCATCGCCGACCTGATCGAAGCCAGCTCCGAACAGGCCGCGCGCAATGCATTGCGCTCGCTGCAGGGTGAGTTCTCCAAACGCGTGCACGCGCTGACCGAATCGCTGATCCAGCTACGCATCTATGTCGAGGCCGCCATCGACTTCCCCGAGGAAGAGATCGACTTTCTCGCCGATGGCCATGTGCTGAGCCAGCTCGACAGCGTGCGCACCGAGTTATCCACAGTGCTGCGCGAAGCGGGCCAAGGCGCTCTGCTGCGCGACGGTATGACCGTGGTGATCGCCGGCCGGCCCAATGCCGGCAAGTCCAGCCTGCTCAACGCCCTGGCCGGGCGCGAAGCGGCCATCGTCACCGATATCGCCGGCACCACCCGGGACGTACTGCGCGAACATATCCACATAGACGGCATGCCCCTGCACGTCGTCGACACCGCCGGCCTGCGCGACACCGACGACCAGGTGGAACGCATTGGCGTGGAGCGCGCGCTCAAGGCCATTGGCGAGGCCGACCGCGTGCTGCTGGTGGTGGACTCCACCGCGCCGGAAGCGGCCGATCCCTTCGCCCTGTGGCCGGAATTCCTCGAACAGCGCCCCGATCCTGCGCGGGTCACCCTGATCCGCAACAAGGCCGACCTGTCCGGCGAGGCGGTCGGACTGGAAACCAGCGCCGATGGCCACGTCACCCTCAGCCTGTCGGCCAAGTCTGCCGAGGGCCTGGAACTGCTGCGCGAACACCTGAAAGCCTGCATGGGTTATCAACAGACGGCAGAAAGCGGTTTCAGCGCCCGCCGCCGTCACCTGGAGGCCCTGCACCAGGCCGAGCAGTTCCTCGAGCACGGCCGCAACCAGCTCACCCTGATGGGCGCTGGCGAGCTGTTGGCCGAAGACCTGCGCCTGGCCCAACAGGCCCTGGGCGAGATCACTGGCGCCTTCAGCAGCGACGACCTGCTGGGGCGTATCTTCTCCAGCTTCTGCATTGGCAAGTGATGCAGCAAGCAGGAGGTTGTCGTCCGTAAGCTGCTGTAGCCCACCCCTCTCCCGCTGTGTATGACCGGCATCGCAATGCTGCACGCTTATCCATAGCGCCCTGTAGGAGCGAATTCATTCGCGATGCCTGCTGTCTGCGGTGCCCAACCTATCGCGGATAAATCCGCTCCTACCGCTCGTGCCCAGGGCGTATTCGGCTTGGGACTCCTGCATCCGTGCAGTACGCCGTTGGCTGACATAGCCTTGCAGCCGAGCTTGGCCCGCTAACGGACACAGCCACCAAAAGAGGGTGACGATTGCCCACTTCTTGAAATCCGCAAGATATCCAAGCATGTGCTGAACTGACGTCGATTAGTGCCCAGAAAACATTTCGTTGAGTTATTCAGCTCCAAATAAACCCTGTGGAAAACCTCCCCTGAACCCTGCCCATAACCCGCTGACAAAGCTGGGCGTAACCAAGCCTGTGGGTAACCAGCACTTCCATCCACAGTGGTTCAGCAGCTTTCTCAGTGGAACCTAGCAGGAACGGCACAGGCTTATCATTGGCTGTACACTAGCAATGGCAAGGCTTATAGAGGTTTATCCACAGAAAGGGCTTGCACCATACATAAACATAAAGAACAAGCTTTATAAAAATTCTCTCTTTCTATTCTTTATAAGCCTGAGCGCATTTTTCCCAAGGCAAGGGTGATCAGGTAACGGTGTTCAGGAGGGCGGGAATCACTGACCGATTGGCTATTTTTTGTGCAGAAGGCTTCATTCAGGAGGCTGAAGTCCCTATACTTGTCGCCTTTCTTTCAGACCCCTTCTCAACAGGCACGAGGTGCGTGGTGGATTTCCCTTCCCGTTTTGACGTGATCGTGATCGGCGGCGGTCATGCCGGTACCGAGGCAGCCCTGGCTGCAGCACGCATGGGCGTGAAGACCCTGCTGCTTACCCACAATGTCGAGACCCTCGGGCAGATGAGCTGCAACCCGGCCATCGGTGGGATCGGCAAGAGCCATCTGGTCAAGGAAATCGATGCCCTCGGCGGCGCCATGGCCACTGCCACCGACAAGGGCGGTATCCAGTTCCGCACTCTCAACAGCCGCAAAGGCCCGGCCGTGCGGGCCACTCGTGCGCAGGCCGACCGTGTGCTGTACAAGGCTGCGGTGCGCGAGATTCTGGAAAACCAGGCCAACCTGTGGATTTTTCAACAGGCAGCCGATGACCTGATTGTGGAAAACGCCCAGGTCAAAGGCGTGGTCACCCAGATGGGGCTCAGGTTCCATGCGGATTCCGTGGTGTTGACCACAGGCACCTTCCTCGGTGGACTTATCCACATCGGCATGCAGAACTACTCCGGTGGTCGTGCCGGTGATCCACCCTCGATCGCTCTGGCGCATCGCCTGCGTGAATTGCCGCTGCGCGTCGGTCGCCTGAAGACCGGCACCCCGCCACGTATCGATGGCCGCTCCGTGGATTTCTCGGTGATGACCGAGCAGCCGGGAGACACACCTACGCCGCTGATGTCCTTCCTCGGCAAGCGTGAGCACCAGCCGCAGCAGATCAGTTGCTGGATTACCCACACCAACGCTCGTACTCACGAGATCATCGCCGCCAATCTCGACCGGTCGCCGATGTACTCGGGGATGATCGAAGGCGTCGGCCCGCGTTACTGCCCATCGATCGAGGACAAGATCCATCGTTTCGCCGACAAGGACAGCCACCAGGTGTTCATCGAGCCGGAAGGCCTGACCACCCACGAGCTGTACCCCAACGGCATCTCCACCTCGCTGCCTTTCGACGTGCAGCTACAGGTGGTGCGCAGCATTCGTGGCATGGAGAACGCGCATATCATGCGCCCGGGCTACGCCATCGAGTACGACTACTTCGACCCGCGCGACCTCAAGTACAGCCTGGAAACCAAGGTCATCGGCGGGCTGTTCTTCGCCGGGCAGATCAACGGTACCACTGGCTACGAAGAAGCCGGTGCCCAAGGCCTGCTGGCCGGCTGCAACGCCGCCCTGCGCGCCCAGGGCAAGGAGGCCTGGTGCCCGCGTCGCGATGAGGCCTACATCGGCGTGCTGGTGGACGACCTGATCACCCTGGGCACCCAAGAGCCGTACCGCATGTTCACTTCGCGAGCCGAATACCGGCTGATCCTGCGCGAGGACAATGCCGATCTGCGCCTGACCGAGAAGGGCCGCGAGCTGGGCCTGGTGGACGACGAGCGTTGGGCGGCATTCGAGGCCAAGCGCGAAGGTATCGTGCAGGAAGAACAGCGCCTGAAGAGCACTTGGGTGCGTCCGGGCACGTCGCAGGGCGATGCCATCGCCGCGCGCTTCGGCACGCCGCTGGCCCATGAATACAACCTGCTCAATCTGCTGGCTCGTCCGGAGATCGACTATGCCACTCTGGCCGAAGTGACCGAGGCCCCACCTGTGGATAACCAGGTGGCCGAGCAGGTAGAGATCAAGACCAAGTACGCCGGCTACATCGACCGTCAGCAGGACGAGATCGCCAAGCTACGGGCCAGTGAGGACACCAAGCTGCCGGATGATCTGGACTACGCGGCCATTTCCGGCCTGTCCAAGGAAATCCAGTTCAAGCTGGGCAACACCCGCCCGGCCACCCTCGGCCAGGCCGGACGTATCCCCGGCGTCACGCCAGCGGCAATTTCCCTGTTGCTGATTCATCTGAAGAAGCGTAGCGCCGGGCAGAAGCTGGAGCAGAGCGCCTGATGTCGGTCAGCCAGCGTCACGCCGAAGAATTGCTGCAGGGTGCCCGCGAACTCGGTATAGAGCTCAGCGCCCAGCAGCAGGAACAACTGCTCGCCTACCTGGGTCTGCTGATCAAGTGGAACAAGGCCTACAACCTCACCGCCGTGCGCGACCCCGACGAGATGGTGTCGCGCCATCTGCTCGACAGCCTGTCGGTGGTGCCCTTCGTCGCCGAGCGTGGGGACAACTGGCTGGACGTCGGTAGCGGTGGCGGCATGCCTGGCATTCCGCTGGCGATCATGTTCCCCGAGCGCCACTTCACCCTGCTCGATTCTAACGGCAAGAAGACCCGCTTTCTGGTGCAGGTGAAGCTGGAGCTGAAACTGACCAATCTCGAAGTTGTTCACAGCCGGGTCGAAACGTATCGCCCCGAGCGACCGTTCGACGGCATCAGCTCGCGCGCCTTCAGCAGCCTGCAAGATTTCAGCGACTGGACGCGCCACCTCGGCAGCGCCGACACTCACTGGCTGGCGATGAAGGGCGTGCACCCGGATGACGAGCTGCAGGCCCTGCCGGCGGACTTCCGTCTCAGTGCCACGCATGTATTGCGGGTTCCCGGTTGCCAAGGCCAACGCCATCTGTTGATACTGCGTCGCTCGGTCTAGGGGGAAAGAAGATGGCCAAGGTATTCGCGGTCGCCAATCAGAAAGGCGGCGTGGGCAAAACCACGACGTGCATCAACCTGGCTGCTTCACTGGTGGCGACCAAGCGCCGCGTGCTGCTGATCGACCTCGACCCACAGGGCAACGCCACGATGGGCAGCGGCATCGACAAGCATGCCCTGGAGCACTCGATCTATGACGTGTTGATCGGCGAATGCGACCTGAGCCAGGCCATGCAGTTCTCCGAGCATGGCGGCTACCAGTTGCTGCCGGCCAACCGCGACCTTACCGCCGCCGAAGTCGCCCTGCTGGAAATGAAAATGAAGGAAAGCCGCCTGCGTTACGCCCTGGCGCCGATCCGCGAGAACTACGACTACATCCTCATCGACTGCCCGCCTTCGCTGAGCATGCTGACCATCAACGCTCTGGTAGCCGCCGATGGCGTGATCATCCCCATGCAGTGCGAGTACTACGCGCTCGAAGGCCTTTCCGACCTGGTCAACAGCATCCAGCGCATCGCCCAGTTGCTCAATCCCAAGCTGCAGATCGAAGGCCTGCTGCGTACCATGTACGACCCGCGCATCAGCCTGACCAACGATGTCAGCGCCCAGCTCAAGGAACACTTCGGCGACAAGCTGTACGACGCCGTGATCCCGCGCAACGTGCGCCTGGCCGAAGCGCCGAGCTTCGGCATGCCGGCGCTGGTCTACGACAAACAATCCCGTGGGGCCATCGCCTACCTGACCTTGGCCGGCGAGCTGGTGCGCCGTCAGCGCGCCGCCGCGAAAACCGCTACCGCTTAAGGAACATCCGCATGGCTGCGAAGAAACGAGGTCTGGGCCGAGGCCTGGACGCCCTGCTTGGCGGCAATACCGTCAGCACATTGCAGGAAGAGGCCGCCCAGGTCGACACCCGTGAGCTGCAATACGTGCCATTGGAGCTGATCCAGCGCGGCAAATATCAGCCGCGCCGCGACATGGATCAGACCGCCCTGGAAGAACTCGCTGCTTCCATCCGCGCCCAGGGCGTGATGCAGCCCATCGTGCTGCGCCCCATCGGTGGCGGCCGCTTCGAGATCGTCGCCGGTGAGCGGCGCTGGCGGGCTAGCCAACTGGCCGGCCAGGACAAGATCCCGGCCATGGTGCGCGAGCTGCCGGACGAAGCCGCCATCGCCATGGCGCTGATCGAGAACATCCAGCGCGAGGATCTCAACCCCATTGAGGAAGCCGTCGCCCTGCAGCGACTGCAGCAAGAGTTCGAGCTGACCCAGCAGCAGGTCGCCGATGCCGTCGGCAAGTCCCGCGTCACCATCACCAACCTGCTGCGCCTGATCGCCCTGCCGGAGGAGATCAAGACCCTGCTCGCCCATGGCGATCTGGAGATGGGCCATGCCCGTGCCTTGCTCGGTTTACCCCTCGAACAGCAGGTCGAAGCCGCGCGACATGTTGTCGCACGTGGCCTCACCGTGCGTCAGACCGAAGCCCTGGTGCGCCAGTGGCTGAGTGCCAAACCGGCCCCGACCAAGGCCAAGCCCGACCCGGACATCAGCCGCCTCGAAGAGCGCCTGGCAGAGCGTCTGGGCTCGCCAGTGCAGATAAAACACGGGGCCAAGGGCAAGGGCCAGTTGGTCATTCGCTACAACTCCCTCGATGAATTGCAGGGCGTTCTCGCTCATATCCGCTGAAACAATTCGCCACATCTGGTCTTGTAGCGCACGGTCGGAAAACACTACCCGACGGTTGAATGGGGGGGATAGGCCCCCTATACTCTGCGCGCAATTTTGTTGGCACTTTTTATGCCAATTCATTGATTTAAAGCGGTCGATAGACGAGGACATCCGTTGATGGAACGCCGCATGCCAAAGCGCCTGCCCTTCCATCGTCTACCGGTCTTTCCGGTGCTGGTGGCCCAACTCATCGTCCTGCTGCTGGCCGCTGCGGTGTGCTGGCAATGGCGTGGAAGCGTCGCCGGATACTCGGCGTTGTTGGGCGGACTGATCGCCTGGTTGCCGAATCTGTATTTCGCCCACAAGGCGTTCCGATTCAGTGGAGCGCGGGCAGCGCGGGAAATCGTCCGTTCTTTTTATGCGGGCGAGGCAGGAAAACTGATTCTGACGTTCGTGCTCTTTGCACTGGCGTTTGCGGGTGTGAAACCGCTGGAGGCACCGATGTTGTTCGGTGTCTACCTGTTGACCCTGATGGTCAGCTGGTTCGCACCGCTGCTGATAACGAAATTTTCAAGACCTTAAAGCGTTCGGGGCAAATAATGGCAGCAGATACCGCTTCGGGTTACATCCAGCACCACCTGACGAACCTGACCTATGGTCAGCATCCGGTGAATGGCTGGAGTTTCGCCCACACCGCACAGGAAGCCAAAGAAATGGGCTTCTGGGCCTTCCACGTAGACACCCTGGCGGTGTCGGTGGTTCTCGGCCTGATCTTCATCCTTCTGTTCCGTCTGGCGGCGCGCAAAGCGACTTCCGACCAGCCGGGTGGCCTGCAGAACTTCGTCGAAGTGCTGGTCGAGTTCGTCGATGGCAGCGTCAAGGACACTTTCCACGGGCGTAACCCGCTGATCGCTCCGCTGGCCCTGACCATCTTCGTCTGGGTCTTCCTGATGAACTTCATGGACCTGCTGCCAGTTGACTGGCTGCCGATGCTGGCTGCCACCATCATGGGCGACCCGCACCTGTATTTCCGCGTGGTACCAACCACCGACCCGAACGCCACTCTGGGCCTGGCCCTGTCGGTATTCGCTCTGATCCTGTTCTACAGCATCAAGGTCAAGGGTGTTGGCGGCTTCCTCGGCGAACTGACCCTGCATCCGTTCAGCTCGAACAACATCGCCGTGAAGATCCTGTTGGTTCCGGTGAACTTCCTGCTCGAGTTCGTCACCCTGATCGCCAAACCGGTTTCCCTGGCACTGCGACTGTTCGGCAACCTGTATGCCGGCGAGCTGATCTTCATCCTGATCGCCATCATGTACAGCGGCGGTCTGCTGTTGGGCGGTCTGGGCGGTGTGCTGCAGCTAGCCTGGGCCATCTTCCACATCCTGATCATCGTGCTGCAGGCATTCATCTTCATGATGCTGACCATCGTCTATCTCTCGATGGCGCACGAAGACAGCCACTAAGGCTGTCTGTGAGGTTCCTCGGTACCGCTCAGGCGGTGCCGGCCAGGACAAACCTTCACTGCCTGTGGGCATGAAGGATGTTGTAAACAAACGATTTCGCTTTACCGCTTCAACAAAAACCTAACCAATACGACTGTAAGTCGGGAGGAAAAATGGAAACTGTAGTTGGTTTGACCGCTATCGCCGTTGCACTGCTGATCGGCCTGGGTGCCCTGGGTACCGCCATCGGTTTCGGTCTGCTGGGTGGCAAGTTCCTGGAAGGCGCTGCGCGTCAACCGGAAATGGTTCCCATGCTGCAGGTCAAGATGTTCATCGTCGCCGGTCTGCTGGACGCCGTGACCATGATCGGTGTTGGTATCGCACTGTTCTTCACCTTCGCGAACCCCTTCGTTGGTCAAATCGCAGGCTGATTCACTCGTTTTCGAGTGAATTGGTGTGACGGACAACGAACGAGCGAGGTGTTGGCGTGAACATTAATGCAACCCTGATAGGCCAGTCCGTTGCCTTCTTCATCTTCGTGCTGTTCTGCATGAAGTACGTGTGGCCTCCGGTCATTACGGCTCTGCAGGAACGTCAGAAGAAGATCGCAGACGGCTTGGACGCTGCCAACCGCGCGGCTCGTGATCTGGAGCTGGCCCACGAGAAAGTGGCCCAGCAACTGCGCGAAGCCAAAGGGCAGGCTGCCGAAATCATCGAGCAAGCCAATAAGCGTGCGGCTCAGATCGTCGACGAAGCCCGTGATCAGGCCCGTGTCGAAGCTGACCGCGTGAAGGCTCAGGCTCAGGCCGAGATCGAACAGGAAATCAACAGCATCAAGGACGCCCTGCGTGCCCAAGTGGGTAGCCTGGCAGTCAGCGGTGCGGAGAAGATCCTGGGCGCATCCATCGACCAAAACGCGCATGCGGAGCTGGTTAACAAACTGGCAGCCGAAATTTAAGCGAGGGCGCGATCATGGCAGAACTGACCACGCTGGCCCGACCTTACGCTAAGGCTGCCTTCGAGCACGCCCAGGCCCACCAGCAACTGGCCAATTGGTCAGCCATGCTCGGCCTGGCTGCGGCAGTGTCGCTCGACGACACCATGCAGCGCGTGCTCAAGGCCCCGCGTCTGACGAGTACAGAAAAGGCCACCACCTTCAACGAGGTGTGTGGTGACAAGTTCGACGCCCAGGCACAGAACTTCATCCGCGTTATCGCCGAGAACGATCGTCTGGCCCTGTTGCCGGACATCTTCGCCCTGTTCGAGCTGTACAAGGCCGAGCAGGAGAAGTCGATCGACGTGGATGTCACCAGTGCCTTCGCATTGAGCGATGAACAGCAAGACAAACTCGCCAAGGTTCTCAGTGCACGGCTCGGCCGAGAAGTGCGTCTGCACGCCGCGGAAGATGCCACCCTGATCGGTGGTGTACTGATCCGCGCCGGCGACCTGGTAATCGATGGCTCTGTTCGCGGCAAGCTCGCGAAACTGGCCGAAGCATTGAAATCTTGAGTTTGAAGGGGCAGCAGAGCTATGCAGCAACTCAATCCTTCCGAAATTAGTGAAATCATCAAGGGGCGCATCGAGAAACTCGACGTCGCCTCCCAAGCCCGCAACGAAGGCACCATCGTCTCCGTTTCCGACGGCATCGTGCGCATCTACGGTCTGGCCGACGTCATGTACGGCGAAATGATCGAGTTCCCGGACGGCGTCTACGGTATGGCGCTGAACCTGGAGCAAGACTCCGTGGGTGCAGTCGTGCTGGGTGCATACACCAGCCTGGCCGAAGGCATGAGCGCCAAGTGCACCGGTCGCATCCTGGAAGTTCCGGTTGGTCCGGAACTGCTGGGTCGCGTGGTCGACGCACTGGGTAACCCGATCGACGGCAAAGGCCCGATCAACGCGCAGGCCACTGACGCCGTTGAAAAGGTTGCGCCGGGCGTGATCTGGCGTAAGTCGGTCGACCAGCCGGTACAGACTGGTTACAAGTCGGTCGATGCCATGATCCCGGTAGGCCGTGGCCAGCGCGAGCTGATCATCGGTGACCGTCAGATCGGTAAGACTGCTCTTGCCGTCGACGCCATCATCAACCAGAAGAACAGCGGCATTAAGTGCGTGTACGTGGCTATTGGTCAGAAGCAATCGACCATCGCCAACGTCGTGCGCAAGCTGGAAGAGACCGGTGCGCTGGCCAACACCATCGTGGTCGCCGCTTCCGCTTCCGAATCCGCCGCCCTGCAGTTCCTGGCGCCCTACGCCGGTTGCACCATGGGTGAATACTTCCGCGACCGCGGTGAAGACGCCCTGATCGTGTACGACGACCTGTCCAAGCAGGCCGTGGCTTACCGCCAGATCTCCCTGCTGCTGCGCCGTCCGCCAGGCCGTGAAGCCTACCCGGGCGACGTGTTCTATCTCCACAGCCGCCTGCTGGAGCGCGCTTCCCGCGTTTCCGAGGAGTACGTCGAGAAGTTCACCAATGGCGCCGTGACTGGCAAGACCGGTTCGCTGACCGCTCTGCCGATCATCGAAACCCAGGCCGGTGACGTTTCCGCGTTCGTTCCGACCAACGTGATCTCGATCACCGACGGTCAGATCTTCCTGGAATCGGCCATGTTCAACTCGGGTATCCGTCCGGCCGTCAACGCTGGTATCTCGGTATCCCGTGTGGGTGGTGCCGCTCAGACCAAGATCATCAAGAAGCTCTCCGGTGGTATCCGTACCGCTCTGGCTCAGTACCGTGAACTGGCGGCTTTCGCCCAGTTCGCCTCTGACCTGGACGAAGCCACCCGCAAGCAGCTCGAGCACGGTCAACGTGTTACCGAACTGATGAAGCAGAAGCAGTACGCGCCCATGTCGATCGCCGACATGTCCGTGTCCCTGTACGCTGCCGAGCGCGGCTTCCTGACCGACGTGGAAGTGAACAAAGTTGGCGCCTTCGAGGCAGCCCTGCTGGGCTACTTCAACCGTGAGCTGGCCGATCTGATGGCCAAGATCAACGTGAAAGGTGACTTCAACGACGAAATCGACGCCGCCATCAAAGCCGGTATCGAGAAGTTCAAAGCCACCCAAACCTGGTAAGCCGCAGCGGGCGTCGCGAGACGCCCGCCTGCTAACCCGATAGGTGTGAAATGGCAGGCGCAAAAGAGATTCGCAGCAAGATTGCGAGCATCAAAAGCACGCAGAAGATCACCAGCGCCATGGAAAAAGTGGCGGTCAGCAAGATGCGCAAGGCTCAACAGCGCATGGCAGCTAGCCGTCCCTACGCGGAGCGTATCCGCCAGGTGATTGGTCATCTGGCCAACGCCAACCCGGAATACCGCCATCCCTTCATGATCGAGCGCCCTGTGAAGCGTGCCGGTTATGTGGTGGTGAGCAGTGACCGTGGTCTGTGCGGTGGCTTGAACACCAACCTGTTCAAGGCCCTGGTCAAGGACATGGCGAAAGATCGCGAGCAAGGCGTGGAGATCGATCTCTGCGTGATTGGCTCCAAAGGTGCGGCATTCTTCCGCAACTTTGGTGGCAATGTCGTCGCTGCGATCAGCCACCTCGGTGAAGAGCCGTCGATCAACGACCTGATCGGTAGTGTCAAGGTCATGCTCGACGCTTACCTCGAGGGGCGTATCGACCGTCTGTCCGTGGTCTCGAACAAGTTCATCAATACCATGACGCAGAAGCCTACAGTGGAGCAATTGGTTCCCCTGGTGGCCGATCCGGATCAAGACCTCAAGCATCACTGGGACTATCTGTACGAGCCCGATGCCAAGGAACTGCTCGATGGCCTGATGGTTCGCTACGTCGAATCCCAGGTGTACCAGGCAGTGGTCGAAAACAACGCGGCCGAGCAGGCTGCGCGGATGATCGCTATGAAGAACGCCACCGACAACGCTGGCCAGCTCATCAAAGACCTGCAGCTGATCTACAACAAGGCGCGTCAGGCAGCGATCACCCAAGAGATTTCGGAAATCGTCGGCGGCGCTGCCGCGGTTTAAGAACGGTTCAAATATTCTGAGGAACCAAAGATGAGTAGCGGACGTATCGTTCAAATCATCGGCGCCGTTATCGACGTGGAATTCCCGCGTGATCAGGTGCCAGCCGTATACGAGGCGCTGAAAGTAGTCGGCGCTGAAACCACTCTGGAAGTTCAGCAGCAGCTGGGCGACGGCGTGGTGCGTACCATTGCGATGGGTTCGACCGAAGGCCTCAAGCGCGGTCTGGACATCACTCGTACCCACAAGGCCATCTCGGTACCGGTCGGTAAAGCGACCCTGGGCCGGATCATGGACGTGCTGGGCAACCCGATCGACGAAGCCGGCCCCATCGGTGAAGAAGAGCAGTGGGAAATCCACCGCGCTGCACCGAGCTATGCCGAGCAAGCCGGCGGCAACGACCTGCTGGAAACCGGCATCAAGGTTATCGACCTGGTCTGCCCGTTCGCCAAGGGCGGTAAAGTTGGTCTGTTCGGTGGTGCCGGTGTCGGCAAGACCGTGAACATGATGGAACTGATCCGTAACATCGCCATCGAGCACAGCGGTTATTCCGTGTTCGCCGGTGTGGGTGAGCGTACTCGTGAGGGTAACGACTTCTACCACGAGATGAAGGACTCCAACGTTCTGGACAAGGTAGCCCTGGTCTACGGTCAGATGAACGAGCCACCAGGCAACCGTCTGCGCGTCGCCCTGACCGGCCTGACCATGGCCGAGAAGTTCCGTGACGAAGGCCGTGACGTACTGTTGTTCGTCGACAACATCTACCGTTACACCCTGGCCGGTACCGAAGTATCCGCACTGCTCGGCCGTATGCCGTCGGCAGTAGGTTACCAGCCGACCCTGGCCGAAGAGATGGGCGTTCTGCAGGAGCGCATCACCTCCACCAAGAAAGGCTCGATCACCTCGATCCAGGCCGTCTACGTTCCCGCGGACGACCTGACCGACCCGAGCCCGGCGACCACCTTCGCCCACTTGGACGCCACCGTCGTACTGAGCCGTGACATCGCTTCCCTGGGTATCTACCCGGCCGTTGACCCGCTGGACTCCACCAGCCGTCAGCTGGATCCGAACGTCATCGGCAACGAACACTACGAGACCGCTCGTGGCGTTCAGTACGTGCTGCAGCGTTACAAGGAACTGAAGGACATCATCGCCATTCTGGGTATGGACGAGCTGTCCGAAGCGGACAAGCAACTGGTATCCCGTGCGCGTAAGATCCAGCGCTTCCTGTCCCAGCCGTTCTTCGTGGCCGAAGTCTTCACCGGCTCGCCAGGCAAGTACGTTTCCCTCAAGGACACCATCGCTGGCTTCAGCGGCATCCTCAAGGGCGACTACGACCACCTGCCGGAGCAGGCGTTCTACATGGTCGGCAGCATCGACGAAGCCATCGAGAAAGCGAAGAAACTGTAATCACCCATGCGCCTGGCAACGGGCGCATCAGGTTTGTGGATAACTGCGGTTGTCCACAGCCTGTAACCTGAGGCAAGCGTATGGCTATGACAGTCCATTGCGATATCGTCAGCGCGGAAGCGGAGATCTTCTCCGGCCTGGTGGAGATGGTGATTGCGCACGGCAACCTGGGTGATCTGGGTATCGCTCCGGGCCACGCGCCGCTGATCACCGACCTGAAACCGGGTCCGATCCGCCTGATCAAGCAGGGTGGCGAAGCCGAGGTGTTCTACATCTCCGGTGGTTTCCTCGAAGTGCAGCCGAACATGGTCAAGGTTCTCGCCGACACCGTGCAACGCGCCGCCGACATCGACGAAGCCGCTGCTCAGGAGGCCCTCAAGGCCGCCGAGAAAGCGCTGAGCGAGCAGGGTTCTGAGTTCAACTACAGTTCCGCCGCCGCTCACCTGGCCGAAGTCGCAGCCCAGCTGCGTACCGTCCAGCAACTGCGCAAGAAGTTCGGCGGCTAAGGCTGCCTGCTTCAACCGTGGTTCGAGAAAGGGTAGCCTTGGCTACCCTTTTTCTTTTTCTGCCATTTGATCGTGCTGGCACCCCGTGTGCCGGTGGTCGCCAAGGAATCCTCGTTCATGTCGCTCGATATCGTCATTCTCGCTGCCGGCCAAGGCACCCGCATGCGTTCCGCCCTGCCCAAGGTTCTGCACCCGGTAGCCGAGAAGCCCATGCTCGGTCATGTCATCGATACCGCACGCAGCTTGCAGCCGCAGAGCATCCAGGTGGTGATCGGTCATGGCGCTGACAAGGTGCGTGAGCGGTTGGCGGCTGATGACCTGAATTTCGTCATCCAGGCCGAGCAACTGGGTACCGGCCATGCCGTGGCCCAGGCGCTGCCGCACCTGAGTGCCGAGCGCGTACTGATCCTCTACGGCGACGTGCCGCTGATCGAGACCGCGACCCTCGAGCGCCTGCTGGCTCTGGTCAGTGACGATCAGCTAGGCCTGCTCACCGTCGAGCTGGCCGACCCCACCGGCTACGGTCGCATCGTGCGTGACGCCGAGGGTGTGGTGCAGGCCATCGTCGAGCACAAGGACGCCAGCGAAGCGCAGCGGCAGATCCGTGAAGGCAACACCGGCATCCTCGCCGTGCCGGGCAAGCGTCTGGCCGACTGGCTGGGCCGCCTGTCCAACAGCAATGCCCAGGGCGAGTACTACCTGACCGACGTCATCGCCATGGCGGTAGCCGATGGCCTGATCGTGGCCACCGAACGTGCGGTCGACGAGATGGAAGTGCTGGGTGCCAATGACCGCATCCAGCTTGCCCAACTGGAATGCCATTACCAGCAGCGTATGGCCCGCCGCCTGATGGCCCAGGGCGTCACCTTGCGTGACCCGCATCGTTTCGACGTGCGTGGTGAGGTCAGTGTTGGCCGCGACGTGACCATCGACATCAACGTCATTCTCGAAGGCAAGGTGGTGATCGAGGACGATGTGCAGATCGGCCCGAACTGCGTGATCAAGGACTCGGTGTTGCGCAAGGGCGCCATCGTCAAGGCCAACAGCCATCTGGATGGCGCCGAAATGGGCGAGGGCGCCGACTGCGGCCCGTTCGCTCGTCTGCGCCCCGGCACCAAGCTGGGTGCCAAGGCCCATGTGGGTAACTTCGTCGAGCTGAAGAACGCGGTCATGGGCGAGGGCGCCAAGGCCGGCCACCTGAGCTACCTGGGCGATGCCGAGATCGGCGCCCGTACCAACATCGGTGCCGGCACCATCACCTGCAACTACGACGGTGCCAACAAATTCCGCACCGTGATGGGCGAGGACGTATTCATCGGCTCCAACAGCGCGCTGGTGGCACCGGTCAACCTCGGCGACCGCGTCACCACGGGCGCAGGTTCGGTGATCACCAGTGACGTGCCGGCGGACACGCTGGCGGTGGGGCGCGCCAAGCAGCGCAATATCGAAGGCTGGAAGCGGCCGACCAAAGCAGCTACAAGCCGCAAGCCATAAGCTGCAAGAAGAAAGACACGGGTGCGGTGGCTGTGATTGTAGTTAGGTATGTATGGCCAAGCTCTGAGTAGCTTGTAGCTTGTAGCTTGTAGCTTGTAGCTTGAGGCTCAATTCATGTTCGGTGTGACGGATTACGCCGCCTTCGTGGTGGCCTTCATCATCCTGCTGGCCATTCCAGGGCCGGGTAACCTGGCGTTGATCCTGTCCACCGGCAAGGGCGGCATTCGCGGTGGGCTGGCCTCCACCTTCGGCATCATCTTCGGCGACCAGGTGCTGCTGTGGCTGGCAGTGGCCGGGGTCGCCGCGCTGCTAAAGGCCTATCCTGCGGCTTTCCATCTGGTGCAATGGCTGGGGGCGGCCTATCTGGTCTACCTGGGCCTGCGCATGCTGCTGGCCAAGCCGGGGGCGGCGCCGACGTTGGAGATCAAGCCGCGCCAATACCTGTGGCAAACCCTGGTGATCACCGTCTTCAACCCCAAGGCCATCATCTTCTACATGGCCTTCTTTCCGCTGTTCATCGACCCAGAGCGCCATCAGGGCCTGGTTACGTTCGGTTTCATGGCCATGACCATCATGGCGCTGACCTTCCTCTACGGCCTGCTGATCGTGCTGCTGACGCACTTTCTCGCCGAGCGCATGCGCGCCAATCCGCGTATCGCGCGTGGCCTTGAGAAGCTGGCGGGGCTGTGCCTGGTCGGTTTCGGGGTCAAACTGACGCTTAACTGAAAAGGCAGCTACAAGCTTCAAGCCACAAGCTGCAAGCAAGAGCTTGCCAAGCGATTGACCTTCGCCCACGTATTGAAGCCTGAAGCCTGAAGCTTGCAGCTTGCAGCTCTTTTATGTTTTGATTCGCGCCATTATCTTTCGGATCGAAACTTAAAGATGTCGAAGCGCAACACGCCGCAACGTCGCCACACCATTCTCGCCTTGCTCGCCGAGCAGGGCGAAGTGAGCGTGGACGCCCTGGCGCAGCACTTCGCCACCAGCGAAGTGACCATCCGCAAGGATCTTGCCGCATTGGAAAAGAACGGTCTGCTGTTGCGTCGCTATGGTGGCGCCGTGCCGGTACCGCAGGAACTGATCGGCGAGCCGGCGCAGCCCGTCTCCCCGCACAAGCAGGCCATCGCCCGCGCTGGCGTGGCGCGTATCCGCGAGCACGCGCGCATCATCATCGACAGCGGCACCACCACGGCCGCCATGATCCCCCAGCTCGGCTACAAGCCCGGTCTGGTGGTGATGACCAACTCGCTCAATGTGGCCAACGCCCTGCGTGAGCTGGAGCATGAGCCGGTGCTGCTGATGACCGGCGGCACCTGGGATCCGCATTCGGAATCCTTCCAGGGCCAGGTGGCCGAGCAGGTGCTGCGTTCCTACGACTTCGACCAGCTATTCATCGGCGCCGATGGTATCGACCTGGAGCGTGGCACCACCACCTTCAACGAACTGCTCGGCCTGTCGCGAGTGATGGCTGAAGTCGCCCGCGAAGTCATCGTCATGGTCGAGAGCGACAAGATCGGCCGCCGTATCCCCAATCTGGAGCTGCCCTGGGGCAGCGTCCATACCCTGATCACCGACGAGCGCCTGGATACCCAGGCGGCCGAACAGATACGCGCGCGCGGCATCCAGCTAATCCTCGCGCCGCTGGAAAACTAAAAGGAGAGCACCATGTGCGGAATCGTAGGCGCCATCGCAGAGCGCAATATCACCCCGGTTCTGATCGAAGGCCTCAAGCGCCTGGAATACCGCGGCTATGACAGCGCCGGCGTGGCGCTGCTGACCGAGCAGGGCATACTCGACCGCCGCCGCCGCGTCGGCAAGGTCAGCGAGCTGCAGGCTGCGCTGCAGGCCGAACCGCTGGCCGGGCGTCTGGGCATCGCCCACACCCGCTGGGCCACCCATGGCGCGCCCAGCGAGCGCAATGCCCATCCACACTTCTCCGGGCACGAGCTGGCCGTGGTGCACAATGGCATCATCGAGAACCACGAGGAATTGCGCGAGCGCCTCAAGGGCCTGGGTTACGTCTTCACCTCCGATACCGACACCGAAACTATCGTCCACCTGCTCGAGCACAAACTGCAGCAGCTCGGCGACCTCACCGCCGCGCTCAAGGCCGCCATCCCGGAACTACACGGCGCCTATGGCCTGGCGGTGATCAGTGCCAAGCAGCCGGATCGCCTGCTCGCCGCGCGCAGCGGCAGCCCGCTGGTGATCGGCCTGGGCTTGGGCGAGAACTTCCTCGCTTCCGACCAGTTGGCCCTGCGCCAGGTCACCGATCGCTTCATGTACCTGGAAGAAGGCGATATCGCCGAGATCCGTCGCGACGGCGTGCAGATCTGGGATGCCGCCGGTCAGCTGGTACAGCGCGAAGCCGTGCAGTACCACGAAGGTGCCGAGGCCGCCGACAAGGGCGAATACCGCCACTTCATGCTCAAGGAGATCCACGAGCAGCCCAAGGTGGTGCAGCGCACCCTGGAAGGCCGCCTGGGCAGCGACCATGTGCTGGTGCAGGCCTTCGGCCCGCAGGCCGCCGAGCTGTTCGCCAAGGTCAGGAACGTGCAGATCGTCGCCTGTGGCACCAGCTACCACGCCGGTATGGTCGCCCGTTACTGGCTGGAAGAGCTGGCCGGCATTCCCTGCCAGGTCGAGGTGGCCAGCGAATTCCGCTACCGCAAGGTGGTGGTGCAGCCGGATACCCTGTTCGTCAGTGTCTCGCAGTCCGGCGAAACCGCCGACACCCTGGCCGCGCTGCGCAACGCCAAGGAGAAGGCGCCTGGGCAGGGCGGCTACCTGGCCAGCCTGGTGATCTGCAATGTCGGCACCAGCTCGCTAGTGCGCGAATCCGACCTGTGCCTGCTGACCCAGGCCGGCCCGGAAATCGGCGTGGCTTCCACCAAGGCTTTCACCACCCAGCTAGTCGGCCTGATGCTGCTGACCCTGGCTCTCGGCCAGGTGCACGGCACTCTGGACAAGGCGCTGAGCGCCGAGCTGGTGGAAGAGCTGCGCCGCCTGCCGACCCGCCTGGGCGAAGCCCTGGCCATGGACAAGACCGTGGAGAAGATTTCCGAGCTGTTCGCCGAGAAGCACCACAGCCTGTTCCTTGGCCGTGGCGCGCAGTACCCGGTGGCCATGGAAGGGGCGCTCAAGCTCAAGGAAATCTCCTACATCCACGCCGAGGCCTACCCGGCCGGTGAGCTCAAGCACGGCCCGCTGGCCCTGGTGGATGCCGATATGCCGGTGGTCACCGTGGCGCCGAACAACGAGCTGCTGGAAAAGCTCAAGTCCAACCTGCAGGAAGTGCGGGCCCGTGGCGGCGAGCTGATCGTCTTCGCCGACCAGCAGGCCGGTATGAGCAACGGCGAGGGCACCCATGTGGTGGCCATGCCGCATATCAACGACTTGCTCGCGCCGATCCTCTACACCGTGCCGCTGCAATTGCTGTCGTACTACGTCGCGGTGCTCAAGGGCACCGACGTCGACCAGCCGCGCAACCTGGCCAAGAGTGTGACTGTCGAGTGAAGCGCGAAGACGTAATCAAGCGGTTGGCCGATGGCGTGGTGTTCCACACCCAGATCATGGTCAACCCGGCCAATATCAGCGAATGGATCGTGTTCTTCAACAAGGATGCCGGGCGCAGTTTCTTTCTTGTGGATGATGCCGAGCAGGTGCAGACCTTCACCAGTCTGGATGCGTTGATGGTCGAGCTGCGCGGCTTGGGTATCAAGCGGGTGGAAGTACAGCTCTGAGCAGTTGCTCACAGTTGGCGTGGATCAAGCTGTGGATATCATCGTGACAGTTGGCTGAAGCCCTTGCAAATAGGGCTTTACAGCCAGTTGTACAGAAAGTGATCGCCGGCTTGTCCAATATCCACAGGGTTCTTGGATAAGTCGCTTCCTATCCTGTTGATAAAGTTCTGAAAGCCTTGCCATTAAAGGTTTTCAGCGCTTTGTGCGGTTTCTCGCCAAGGTTCAATCAGTGCCGGGACGGTAGAGGTGCCGATGCGCTGCGTCATACAGTGCAGATTCCGCGAAGGCACCTGGATCCAGCACGCGCCCGACCAGGATCAACGCCGTGCGGCGAAAGTCCTTGGCGGCGACCTTTTCCTCGATATCGGCGAGTGTGCCCAACACCCAGTCCTGATCCGGCCAGCTCGCCCTGTGGATAACCGCGATGGGGCAGTCGGCGCCATAGTGCGGCAGCAGTTCGTCGACTATGGCCGGCAGATGGCGCACCCCCAGGTGGATGGCCAGGGTCGCGCGGTGCTGGGCCAGATCCTGCAATTGCTCGCCCTGGGGCATGGGCGAGGTGGTGCCGTAGCGGGTGAGGATCACGGTCTGGGCGATGCCGGGCAGGGTCAGCTCTGATTCCAGCAGCGCCGCACAGGCGGCGGTGGCGGTGACGCCGGGGATGATCTCGAAGGGAATACCCAGCGCACGCAGTTCGCGAATCTGCTCGCCTATGGCGCCGTACAGCGACGGGTCGCCGGAGTGCACGCGGGCGACGTCCTGGCCGCGCTTATGGGCCTCATGCAGTAGTGTGATGATCTCGCCCAGATTCAGTTCGGCGGTGTTCACCACCTGTTCGGCGCTGTGGCCCTGTAACACGGCTTCGGGAACCAGCGACCCTGCATAGAGGATGACTGGGCATTTGTGGATAAGCCGCTGGCCCTTGACGGTGATCAGCTCGGGGTCGCCGGGGCCGGCGCCGATAAAGTAGACGGTCATGTATTGTGCTCAAGGAGTTCATGGCTTTTCACGGTTGGCGCATCAGAATTTTGGCAGTGATGATGGCTGGCTCGTTTTCGTAGCCGCGCTTAGCGAGATCGATCACTTTGTTACGGATGTCCTCCGGTGACCAGAACAGCCAGCCGTTGCGGGAAAACAGTTCTTTGATTTCGGAGTTCTTCGACTGATAGACCTTGCCGGCAGCAAGCCCTAAAACGATCTCGGTGCTGGCATTACCCATTCCGCAGTCAATCAGGTCTTGCTTGAGTCGTTGAAAAACGATCTTTCTGTAATTCTCGCAGGTAAATAACTTGTATTTGCCCTCAGGAACATCATGGCTTTCGCTGAGGCATGAGAGCCTGACGCCGGGCGAGTCCAGAAAGGACTTTGCTTCAAAGGCCAGCAACCTGTTTTCGTTTGGCTTGTAAGCCAGTAGATCGATTTCGGGGCGAGGGATAGAGTGTTTGCCAACTTCCCTTTTCTCTTCCTTGGTGAGATTGACCTTGAAGGATTGGCGCACCCAATATCCTTCGCCCTCAAGCAAGGTCTTGATCACGTTCTCGAAGTAGTCCACAGCTAGATGCTCGTATCGGTGAAGGTGGCCAGCGCACAGGTGGCGCTGGCGCTGCGGGTTTTCTCGCCGAGCTGGCAGGGCGATATGCCCAGGCGCGCTGCCAACGCCAGTGCGCAGGGCTCGGCTACGGCTGGGCTGCCAGTGGTGGCTTGGCTGAGGGGGTTGCCGCCTGTCTTTGCCAGGTAGGCGCTTAGTTGCTCGGGCGAGAAGAAAGACAGCTCAAGGCCCAGGTGTTCAGCCAGGGCGTGCAGGCCGGCTTCGTCGCGCTTGTGGGCGATGCTGGCCAGGCCTGCCAGGTTGTCCGCCGTCAGTCCATGCCGAGCCAGGCTGTGGATAAGCAGGTCGAGTAGCTCGTCCAGGCTACAGCCACGGCGACACCCCAATCCAGCGACGACCTGTATCGGTGAGGTGGATGAGCGATCAGAGGCGGTTGGCAACATGAGCGGCATTTGGTTTGAGCGGTGGCGTAGCTCATCATGGCACCTGCGGATGGTCAACCGCGATTGACCGGCCGTCGCGGCCTGCGTAGCCTTCTTGTTTTCGAGGTTCTTCCCGGCCAGCGGTCGGGGAGCTAAGAGGGAACAGGGTCGATGCCCTGGCTGCCCCCGCAACTGTGAACGGTTATGCCCTTCGTTAGACCACTGCCAACCGGCGGGAAGGTGAAGGGATGCGCGCCGCGCAAGCCGTGAGCCAGGAGACCTGCCTCGACAACCAGCCATCTGCTCGGACGGGGTGATCCGATGCGGCCAGCACGCTCCTGCGTGCCCGCCTGCGCGTACCCGTCCGCCGAACTTATCGACGCCACGGGATCCTTCATGAAAACCCTCGCCAAACTGCCCGTCACCATCGTCACCGGATTTCTCGGTGCCGGCAAAACCACCCTGCTGCGCCACCTGCTGGCCAATGCCGGCGGCCGCCGTATCGCGGTGATCGTCAATGAGTTCGGCGAGCTGGGCATCGATGGCGAGATCCTCAAGCAGTGCTCCATTGGCTGCAGCGAGGAAGAGGCCAACGGCCGCGTCTTCGAGCTGGCCAACGGTTGCCTGTGCTGCACCGTGCAGGAAGAGTTCTTCCCGGTGATGCGCGAGCTGGTGGCGCGCCGTGGCGACCTCGACCATATCCTCATCGAGACTAGCGGCCTGGCCCTGCCAAAGCCGTTGGTGCAGGCCTTCAACTGGCCGGAAATCCGCAACGCTTGCACCGTCGATGCGGTGATTACCGTGGTCGACAGCCCGGCCGTTGCCGCCGGTACCTTCGCTGCTTTCCCCGATCAGGTGGACGAGCAGCGCAAGCTCGACCCCAACCTCGATCATGAGTCGCCGCTGCACGAACTGTTCGCCGACCAACTGGCCAGCGCCGACCTGGTGATCCTCAACAAGGCCGATCTGATCGATGCCGAGGCACTGGCTGCCGTGCGCGCCGAGGTGGCCGAGGAGCTGCCGCCAGCGGTGAAGGTGATCGAGGCGCATGGTGGTGATCTGCCGATCAGCGTGCTGCTGGGCCTGAACAGCGAAACCGAGCTGCATATCGACAGCCGCCGCACCCACCACGACGATGAAGACGAAGACCACGATCACGAGGAATTCGACTCGTTCCACGTGGAACTACCGGAAGCCGAGGAGGCACGCCTGTTGGCTGCGCTGAAGGACGCAGTGGCGAAATACGGCATTCTGCGGGTGAAAGGCTTCGCAGCGATCCCCGGCAAACCCATGCGCCTGCTGGTGCAGGGTGTCGGTCAGCGCTTCGACCGCCATTTCGACCGTGCCTGGCAGGCCGACGAGCCACGCTTGAGCCGCCTGGTGGTGATCGGCCAGCAGCTCGACCGCGCGGCCATCGAGGCCGAGCTGAAGGCGGCGGTTTGATGAAGCGGCAAGTGGCGAGCTGCAAGCCGCAAGTAAGCACTACTGCGTGCAGCGCTTGCTTCCACTTGCAGCTTGCGGCTTGCCGCTTGCGGCTCGCTTAAATGCACCTCCTGCGCACCCAGCCCGGCGCCCAGTTGCCGGTCGACAGCATCGCCGACCTCGGCCAGACCCCGGCCGAACTGGTGATCCTGTGCACAGGAGATTCGCACCTGTCGCTGCTGGCCGAAGCCGCCCGGCAACTGCCGGACGACTACCCCAGCCTGCGCCTGGCCAGCCCGGCGCAACTGAGCAACAACGCCTCGGTGGACTACTACGTCGAACAGGTGCTGCAGCATGCCAGGGTCATCCTGATCTCGGTGCATGGCGGGGTGAGCTATTGGCGCTATGGCGTCGAGCGCCTGGTGGAGCTGGGGGTGCGGGGCGCCACGGTGATCATGGTGCCGGGCGACGACAAGCCCGACCCGGAGCTGAATGCCCTCGGCAACGTTGCTGAAGAAGACAGCCAGCGCCTCTGGCAGTACCTGCGCCAGGGCGGCTTGGACAATGCCCGCCAGCTATTTCGCTGCATCGGCAGCCGTTGGCTGGGCCGCGATGACCCTTGGCAGGAGCCGCAGCCGTTGCCACGTGTCGGTCTTTATCACCCGCAGCGTAGCTCGGCGGCGCTGGCTGACTGGCAGGCGCAGTGGCAGCCGGCTGCGCCTGTGGTGGCGCTGCTGTTCTACCGCAACCATGTGCAGTCGGCGAACACCGCCTTCGTCGAGACCTTCTGCAAGCACCTGCTTGGTCAGGGCCTCAACCCGCTGCCGATTGCCGTGGCCAGCCTCAAGGAGCCGGCCTGCCTGGATCAGGTACAAGCCTGGCTGGACGAAACCTGCGCCGCACTGATCATCAACACCACCGGCTTTGCCCTGTCCAACCCCGAGGCGCCGCAGGCGCGGGTGTTCCGCCGCGACATCCCGGTGCTGCAGGCCATCTGCTCGCTGGATAACCAGGCGCAGTGGCAGGCCAGCGCCCAGGGCCTGGGCTCGCGCGATCTGGCCATGCACGTGGTATTGCCCGAACTGGATGGTCGGCTGATCGGCACTGCCATCAGCTTCAAGGGGCTGGCCTGGCGCAGCGAACGCAGCCAGTGCGACGTGGTGTGCTATCAGGCGCATGAGTCGGGTATGGCCTACGTCGCCGAACTGGCGCATAACTGGTGCCAGTTGGCGATCAAAAGCAACGATCAGAAGCGAATAGGCTTGATCCTGGCCAACTACCCGACCCGCGATGGCCGCATCGGCAACGGCGTCGGCTTGGATACGCCGGCTGCTGCGCTGAATATCCTCCGCGCCCTGCAGGCCCAGGGGTACCCGGTGGATAACTTGCCAGACGGCGGCACCGCACTTGTCCACAGCCTGCTCGGTGGCGTCACCAACGATCTCGACGGCCTGGATTCACGTCCCTGTGCGCAAAGCCTGGCACTGGACGACTACCTGAAGTTTTTCCACAGCCTGCCGCCGGCCAATCAGCAGGCCGTGCGCGAGCGCTGGGGTGAGCCGCAGAACGATCCCATGTTCCGCAGCGGGCGGATGATGGTTGCCGGCCTACGTTTCGGCCTGACCTTCGTTGGTATCCAACCTGCACGTGGCTACCAGCTCGACCCCGCGGCGGTGTATCACGACCCGGATCTGGTGCCGCCGCACGGCTATATCGCCTTCTATGCCTGGTTGCGCACGGTGTTCGCCGCCGATGCGCTGATCCACGTCGGCAAGCACGGCAACCTGGAATGGCTGCCGGGCAAGAGCGTCGGCCTCTCCGAGGGCTGCTGGCCGCAGGCGCTGATCGGCCCGCTGCCCAACGTCTATCCCTTTATCGTCAACGACCCGGGCGAGGGCGCGCAGGCCAAGCGCCGCACCCAGGCGGTGATCATCGATCACCTGATGCCGCCTTTGACCCGTGCCGAGAGCTACGGCCCGTTGCGCGATCTGGAGCGCCTGGCCGACGAGTATTACGACGCCAGCCAGCTCGACCAGCGCCGCGCCGTGGAGCTGCGCGGCGAGATTCTGGCCAAGGTGCGCGAGGCCAGCCTCGACCGCGAACTGGGCCTGCAACTCAACGATGACGGCGATAGCTGGCTGCCGCAGCTCGACGCCTACCTCTGTGACCTCAAGGAATCGCAGATCCGCGATGGCCTGCATGTGTTCGGTGAGTCGCCGGCTGGCCAGTTGCGCCGCGACACCCTGCTGGCGCTGCTGCGCATCCCCCGTGGCGATGGCCAGGGCGCCAATGCCAGCCTGCTGCGCGCCCTGGCCCGTGGCCTGGAACTGGGCCTCGATCCGCTCGACTGCGATATGGGCCAGGTCTGGGAAGGGTTGCGTCCACAGGCGTTGCAGGCTGTGGATAACAGCCTGTGGCGTACCGTCGGTGACACCCGCGAGCGCCTGGAGCTGCTGGCGCTGAGGCTGATCGAACAGCGCCTCGCAGGAGCACGCAGCGAAGCCTTTGGCGCCGAGGTGGCACTTATCCTAGACGGCCTGGCCGAACATATCGCGCCCTTGCTTGATGCATGCGGCGATGCCGAAATGGGCGGCCTGCTGGCGGCGCTGCAAGGGCGTTTCGTGCCTGCTGGGCCGAGTGGCGCGCCCAGTCGCGGGCGCCTCGATGTACTGCCCACCGGGCGCAACTTCTTCACTGTCGACGTGCGCCACCTGCCCACGCCCACTGCCTGGCGCCTCGGCGTGCAGGCAGCGGATCGCCTGCTGGAGCGCCATCTACAGGACGAAGGCGACCACCTGCGCCAGCTCGGCCTGTCGGTATGGGGCACGGCGACCATGCGCACCGGGGGCGACGATATCGCCCAGGCGCTGGCGCTGATGGGCGTGCGCCCGGTATGGCAGCCGGGCAGCCAGCGCGTCGAGCGTTTCGAGGTGCTGCCGCTGGAACAACTCGGTCGCCCACGGGTGGACGTCACCCTGCGCGTGTCGGGCTTCTTCCGCGATGCCTTCAGCAACCTGATTCGCCTGTTCGACGAGGCCGTGCAAGCGGTGATCGAGCTGGACGAGCCGGAAGACATGAACCCGCTGTCGGCGCGGGTCTGGCGCGAATCGCTGGCGCTCGAGGACGGCGGCCTGGATGAAGCCGAAGCGCGCCGGCAGGCCGGCTGGCGGGTGTTCGGCGCCAAACCAGGGGCTTATGGCGCCGGGGTGCAGAACGCCATCGAGGAACGCCTATGGCAGAGCCGCGCGGATCTGGCCGAGGTGTATCTGAACTGGGGTGGCTACGCCTACGGCAGCGGCGCGGAGGGCGCGCCGGCGCGACAGCGCTTCGTCGAGCGCCTGGAGCAGATGCAGGCGGTGCTGCATAACCAGGACAACCGCGAGCACGACATCCTCGATTCCAACGATTACTACCAGTTCCAGGGCGGCATGCTGGCGGCGGTGGAAACCCTGCGCGGGCTCAAGGTGGCCAGCTACTTTGGCGACAACAGTCAGCCGGATACCCCGCGTATTCGCAGCCTCAAGGAAGAGCTTAACCGCGTGGTGCGCGCCCGTGCTGCCAATCCCAAGTGGATCGCGGGCATGAAGCGTCACGGCTACAAGGGCGCTTTCGAGCTGGCCGCGACCATCGACTACCTGTTCGCCTTCGACGCCACCAGCGAGCTGGTCGACGACCACCAATACGCGCTGCTCACCGATGCCTATTTGCTGGACAAGGACACCCGCGACTTTATCCAGCAGCACAACCCTGGCGCGCTCAACGACATCCTCGAACGTTTGCTGGAAGCCCAGCAGCGTGGCCTGTGGGAGAACCCTGGCGAATACCGCGAGGCACTGGAAAATCTGCTGCTCAATAGCGAGGAAAGCTGATGCGAGCCCCTCTCCCATTTATGGGAGAGGGGCTGGGGGAGAGGGGGTCATCCGGCACCGCCGAGTTCGTAGGGAGGGTCAGCCACCTGTCGCAGTGTCTGGCCGGCTCACCGAACTGAGTGCGGCGTAACCCACCATAGGTGCCACGCCATGCATCGCCCGGTGGGTTACGCGGCGCGCGACTTTCTGGCGTGGCTTTAAGATCTGCGCTTTGCGCCGCTAACTCACCCTACGGTTTCAGGGGATGCCGTGGGAGGCGCTTTAGCGGCGAAAAACTCGCGGCTGAAGCCCCTCCCGCAAAACCGGGTGAGCCCAATGCACTTGTCTTCACCTTTCCTGGCTTTTACCCTGGCCGCTCATGTCTTTTCCGGAGTCTCGTCCAATGCGTCAGTAATGCCGTCGTGTTCGCACGACCAGTGATCGATCGCGGCCTCAGTCCGCGCGTATTCACGGCATTGCCTGGAGGCATGGATGACCGATTCCCCGCATATCGCGCTCGAGCGCGTTTCTTTCCGCTTTGCCGATGGCGTCATGCTGTTCGACGGGCTCAGCGACGTTTTCGATAACCGCCACACCGGCCTGGTGGGGCGCAATGGCGTTGGTAAAAGCATCCTCGGCCGTTTGCTGGCTGGTGAGCTGCAGCCCAGTGATGGGCGCATTCTGCGCCAGGGGCGCATCGCCTATCTGCCGCAACGTATCGTGGCTGCGCCCGGCGCCAGGGTCGTCGACCTGGCGGGATGTGCGCCGTGGTTCGATGCCTTGCAGCGGGTCATGGCCGGTGAGCCGCGAGCCGATGACATCGAGTGCCTCGATGGCCAGTGGGATGTGATCGAGCGGCTGCAACGTGCGCTGCAGGAAGAAGGCCTTGGTCATCTCGACCCGCAGACACCTGCGATGCAATTGAGTGGTGGCGAGTGCAGTCGCGTTGCCCTGCTCGGGGCCTTGCTGGCGGAGGCTGATCTACTGATTCTCGACGAGCCTGGCAACCACCTCGATCTGCCCAGCCGTAAGCGTCTGGGCCAGCGCCTGGCGAGTTGGCGCGGCGGCCTGGTGCTGATCAGCCATGACCGTGAGCTGCTGGCCGGCATGCAGCGCATCGTCGAGCTGTCAGCGGCCGGCTTGCGCAGCTATGGCGGTGGCTATGCCTTTTACCAGGCGAGCCGCGAGCAGGAGCGCGAGGCCGCGCGGCAGATGCTGGACAGCGCTCGTGTCGAGCGCAAGCGTGGCGAGCGTGAATTGCGCCAGCAGCAGGAACGCCAGCAGCAGCGCAGTGCCAGTGGGCGTCGCCAGGGCAAGGACAGCAACCAGGCGAAAATCCTGCTCGACATGCAGAAGGGCCGCAGTGAAAGCAGCGCCGGGCGCACTGCCAAACACCTGGAAGCGCGTCGCCAGCAGCTCGATAAGCAGGTGCAGGAAGCAGCCGCAGCAGTGGTAGAAGAACAGCCAGTGATCCTGCATGCACTGACCGAGCCCCTGCCGTCAGGGCGCCGGGTGCTCTACTGGCGTGATCTGCGTCTGCCGTTTGGTATGGCGCCGTTGCCGGATTTCGAGCTGTTCGGCTCGCGCCGGGTTGCCGTGCTCGGGCCCAATGGCTGTGGCAAGTCCAGCCTGCTGGCGGTGCTTGCCGGTCGCCTGACGCCGCTGGCGGGTCAGTGCCGAATCGAGGTGCCCTGGGCCTTGCTCGACCAGCATCTGCATGGGCTGGATGCGCAGGCGTCGGCCCTGGAACATCTGCAGCGGTTGGCGCCGGGTAGCGCCGAGAGTCTGTTGCGCACACGTCTGGTGCACCTGGGTGTGGATGCCGAGGCGGCGTTGCTGCCCAGCTCCAGGCTTAGCGGTGGTCAGCGTCTGAAGGTGGCACTGGCGGGTGTGCTGGCGAGCGATCCGCCGCCGCAACTGCTGTTGCTGGACGAGCCGGACAACCATATCGACCTCGACTCGCGCCTGGCGCTGGAGCACGTTCTTCGAGCGTATCGAGGGGCGTTGCTGGTGATTTCCCACGATAGTGCCTTTCTCGACACGCTGGCGTTGACCGATAGGTTGCAGTGGACGGCCAGTGGCTGGTTGCACGAGGCGTTGTGAAACGCCCGAGGGCTCTGGTCTACAATGCCGATCTTTGCCGCCCGTGAATGCCTTCATGATCGAACATCACTTCCCCCTCGCCGCCGTAGTCGGCGCTGATTCGCTGAAGCTGGCGCTATGCCTGGCGGCCATCGATCCGGCCGTCGGCGGCGTGCTGATCGAAGGCCCGCGTGGCATGGCCAAGTCCACACTGGCCCGTGGCCTGGCTGGTCTGCTGGAGGGCGGGCGCTTCGTCACCCTGCCGTTGGGTGCCAGTGAGGAGCGTATCGTCGGTACCCTGGATCTGGACGCGGCGCTGGGTGAAGGCCGCGCGCAGTTTTCCCCCGGCCTGCTAGCCCGTGCCGACGGCGGCGTGCTCTATGTCGATGAGGTCAACCTGTTGTCCGACCATCTGGTCGATCTGCTGCTCGATGCCGCTGCCAGCGGGGTCAACCATGTCGAGCGTGACGGCATCTCCCATCGGCATGCCGCGCGCTTCGTGCTGATTGGCACCATGAATGCCGAGGAGGGCGAGCTGCGCCCGCAACTGCTCGACCGCTTCGGCCTCAACCTGGCCCTCGATGGCCAGCCGCAGCCGGCCGAGCGCGCCGAGATCGTCCGCCGACGCCTGGCCTTCGATGCCGATCCCACAGCCTTCCTGCAACGCTGGCAGAGCGAGCAGGAAGCTCTCGCCGAGCGCTGCCGCAATGCCCGCCAGCGCCTGGCCGATATCCCGCTGGATGACGCGGCGCTGGGCGAGATCAGCCAGCGCTGCTTCGCTGCCGGCGTCGATGGTCTGCGCGCCGATCTGGTCTGGCTGCGCGCCGCCCGCGCCCATGCCGCCTGGCGTGGCGCGGTGGGCATCGAGCCTGTGGATATCGATGCGGTGGAGGACTTCGTCCTGCGCCATCGCCGTCACCAGCCACAACCGCCGGCTGCCATGCCGCCCGAGCAGAGCCAGGCGCCGCAGCAGGCGCAGGAACAGAGCCAGGGCGAGGGCCAGTGGGGCGAGCTGCCGGCGCAGCCGCAGGCCATGGGCGAACGACGCGTACCGCCGCGCTGGCCAAAAAAGCCCTGAGCATCCGCCCACGCACAGCCACAGGCGTGGATGCCCGTAACCGGCCCGGACGACTCGGCGGTGGCCTACGTGGCGCTGCCCGCAGTGGTGTGGGCGGGCGTATCGACTGGGCGGCGACCCTGCGCCGGGGCCGCCCGCAACGCCGCGAACAGTTGGTGCTGCGCCCGCGCAGCCAGCAGGCCGACGAGCTGTGGCTGGTGTTGGTGGATGCATCCGCCTCCACCCGTCGTCATGGAGCCCTGAGCCTGGCCAAGGGCGTGCTTGCCGAGTTGTTCGACAGCGCTTATCGCCAGCGCGCGCGCCTGGCCGTGTTACAGGCCGGCGGTCGCGAAGCACAATGGCTGTGGCAGGGGCGCAAGGCCAGTGCCGAGCTGCACCGCTGGTTGCAGGAACTGGGCGCCGGTGGCGGCACACCGCTGCTCGACGCGTTGAATCAGGCGAGTGACTGGCTGTTGCGTCGCCAGCGCGGGAAGCCGCATGAACGCCAACACCTGCTGATTCTTACCGACGGCCGTTTGCGTGATCTGCCATCGCTGGCGCCACTGCCGTGCCCAACCCTGCTACTCGATACCGAACGCGCGCCCATCCGCCTGGGCCGCGCCCGCCAGTTGGCGCAGGCGCTGCAGGCCGACTACCACCATATCGACGACCTGGCGCCCGGCGTGCCGGGGCGCACCTGGAGAACTTAATGAAAACCCTGCTGCTGGTCGGCATCGGCGCCGGCGACCCGGACTACATCACCTACCAGGCAATCAAGGCGCTGCGCCGCAGCGACGTGATCTTCCTGATGGACAAGGGCGCGGCCAAGCACAAGCTCAACGCCCTGCGTCGGGAGATCTGCGCGCGCTTTCTCGACGGCCACACGCCGCGCTTCGCCGAAGGCCTGCAACCGGAGCGCGAACGCGAAGCCGCCGACTATCGCGCCAGCGTCGACGAGCTCAACCGCGACAAGCAGGCGGTGTTCGAGCAGCTTATTGACGAGCAGATGGCCGATGGCGAGACGGCGGCCTTTATGGTCTGGGGCGACCCGTCGCTGTACGACAGCAGTATCCGCATCATCGAGGCCATCGCCGCGCGGCGTAGCGACTTTGCTTATGACGTGATCCCCGGCATCACCAGCCTGCAGGCGCTGACCGCGCGCCACCGCATCCCGCTCAACAGCATTGGCCGCGCCGTGGAAATCACCACCGGCCGCCTGCTCGCTGAAGGCTGGCCGCAGGGTGTGGACAGCGTGGCGGTGATGCTCGACGCCAAGGACACCTACCGCCGCTTCGTCGGTCAGGGGCTGCATATTTACTGGGGCGCCTATGTCGGCACTGCCGATGAAATCCTCGTTGCCGGCCCGCTTGATGAAGTGGCCGAACGCATCGCCGCCACCCGCGCCGAGGCAAGGGAGCGCAATGGCTGGATCATGGATAGTTATCTGCTGCGTAAAGAAGGTATGGCGTAGGGCCGAGGGCTGAAACGGTGGACAAGAAGAGCGTTGTCCACCCTACGTGCTAAGGACGATAAGCCTCGAACCGAACGGGAGCTTCGCGTTTTGCGGTCGTGACTTCGTGTACATCGAGAACCAGCGCTTCGGCATCCGGATCCTGGCTCTCATTCAGAACCCAGTTTTCAAAGATTCGTTTGTGAAATACCCAGTCCTTTAAGGATGGTCTGAAATAGACCGACATTTCAGACCTGCTTCGGTCGCTACCGATTTTGAAAGAGGGCCATCTGATCAAAAAACGCTCAGATTGCCCGCTTATTTCTCCATTTCTGACCTCCGCAAGCTGCCTGCGGAGGCTATTTCCCACATTACAGACGCACCTCTCCTGCGCCCCCCAACAAATATCGGCGTGCCATCCACAGATTCGACAGAGCAAATAACGTCACCATCTGTACCGTGTTCTTCACCAAGCCACGAAACCGCACCTTGGTGTAACCAAACTGGCGCTTGATCACCCGGAACGGGTGCTCGACCTTCGAGCGTGTCTGCGCCTTAGCTTTCTCGAGGCGGCGGTATGCCTTGTACAGTGCGCTTTTCTTGCCGTGCTTTTCGTACGTGATGCGCCGAGCCGCGATCTGCCAGATTACCTGGCGCCCCTTATGCTCCTCGCGCTTCTCGACGCCCGTATAACCAGCGTCAGCCGCCACCATGTTCTCTTCGCCATGCAGCAGCTTGTCCACCTGGGTAACGTCCGCAACATTGGCGGCTGTGACATGGACGTGGTGCACCAACCCCGACTCCACATCGACCCCAATATGCGCCTTGGCACCGAAGTAGTACTGGTTGCCTTTCTTGGTCTGGTGCATTTCGGGGTCGCGTTTGCCTTCCTGTTCTTGGTCGAACTGGGCGCATGGATCAGCGTGGCATCAACGATGGTGCCCTGGCGCAAGGACAGGCCTCGGTCGCCCAGGTAGCCATTGATGACACTGAGAATGCCGGCAGCCAGGTCATGCTTCTCCAGCAGTCGACGGAAATTGAGGATGGTCGTTTCGTCCGGTATACGCTCTAGGCTCAAGCTTGCGAATTGGCGCAGGATGGTCGTTTCATACAGCGCCTCCTCCATGGCTGGATCGCTGTAGCCGAACCAGTTTTGCATCAGGTGTACCCGCAGCATGGCCATCAACGGGTAGGCTGGCCGACCGCCTTCACCTTTGGGATAGTGTGGCTCGATCAGCGCTACCAGCCCCTTCCAGGGCACAACCTGATCCATCTCGATCAGGAACAGCTCCTTGCGGGTCTGCTTACGTTTACCGGCGTATTCGGCGTCAGCGAAGGTCATTTGCTTCATTGAGAAACTCGGGCAACGGGATTGGCCTATTTCACCAGAAACGGGAAGTCTTCTTCAGACTTTCCTTAAGGCCGGGTCGTAGCGGAAGGTGATGTAGTCCGTCCAGTGCTGACCGCAGGCAACACCATTTTCGATGGTGAAGTACCGATGTTTGATGGCTAGCCCCTGGGTATCGGCATCAAACGGGTCGCATTGACCGCCCTCATTTATCTTGAACACCACTTGGTCATTGCGAGCACGCAGCGCGTAAGCGCCATCGACAGTTTGGGTGAAGAGCAGGAGAGGCCTTGGTGGTGCTTCCTGCTCTTTGGCCAGCGTCGTTTCTTCAGGCTTATGCAGAACGACGAGGTAATCGGTCAGCGTGTCGCCATCCAATTCGCCAGACTCGTAAACCCATACCGAATAATCGGCAGGAATACTCTCGATAATGCCTGCTGGCAGTTCGTTGCCAGCCGCCAATGAAGAAAATGCCAGCGTTGCATACAGGAACTTCTTCATCGGTTTTCTCCCTGCCTTACAACCAACTCCAAGAAACCCCTGTATACACCCCAAACCCTTCCCCAGGCGTGGAGCGCGCTGCGTCCGCGCCGTTGTCGTTATAGCCCGGCGTCACGGTGGCGGCATAGCGTTTGTCGGTCAGGTTGCGCAAGTCGAGCCAGGCTTGCCAGTCGTCTTTCGGCGAGGCGTAGCCGAGGGTGGCGCCGAAGGTGGCGTAGGCGTCGGCATGGTAGGAGTTGGCGTAATCCACCGCGACCTTGGAGGCGTACTGGCTGTTGAGGCCGGCGTAGAAGCCGCTCGGGTGGTCGTAGCGCAGCTCGGCCTGGTAGTGGTGGCGCGGCAGGCCGGGCAGGCGGTTGTCGCCGAAGGTGTCGTCGTCGCGGTAGTGGAAGTCGCTGAAGGTGTAGGCCTGGCGCAGGCTCAGGGCACCGGCCGCGCCGCCTTGCCACAGCGGGCTGACCAGGCCGGCTTCGATGCCTTGGTGCACGGTGGGGCTGGCGTTGGATTCGGCGAAGACGTTGGGCTCGATCTCGACGGTAAGCAGTTCGTGGCGCACCTGCGAGTAGTAGTAGGTCAGCTCCCATTGGCCCAGCGTGGAGTCACCACGGCCGCCGACCTCGAAGGTGGTGGCGGTCTGGTTGTCCAGGCTGATGGCGGCGCGCTGGCGCGCGGCATAGGGTTGGGTGGTGGTGCTGGAGAAGCGCAGCGGCGAACTCCAGAGCATCGACCAGGCATGCGGCGGTTCCACCGAGCGGCTGATATTGCCGAATAGCTGCACCTCGGGGTTGAGCTGATAGCGCAGACCCAGACGCGGTGCGTAGTCCCAGGTGTGTTGGCTGAGTCTGTCGTCGGTGGCCGGCCAGGTCACTTCGGCTTCGCGGCGGGTGTAGATCAGCGCCAGGCCGCTGGTCAGCCACAGGTCGGGGGCCAGCTCCGTGTCGTTGCTGAGGTGCAGCACGTTGTCCGAGCCGAGGTGCTCGTAGTCGCGCATCCGGGTGCCGGCGGGATAGGGGGTGCCGTTGACGGTGATCGGCAGCGCCGCAGTTTCCCTGGATTTGCTGCTCGGCAGGTTGGTGGTGCTGCGCAGGCCGATGGTGGTAGTGCTATTGAGCCCGAACAGGCTGTGTCGGCGGGTGTAGTTCAGAGTGCCGCTGATATCGCTGTAGTCCACGCGGATACGGTAGGCGCCGCCGCGATAGGCGGTCTCGGTGATGTCCATGGGGTAGTGGTGGTAGGCCAGGCCGGCGACCAGGGTGGAGTCGTCATCAATCTGCCAGGTGGTCTTGTTCGCCAGCCAGGTGCTGCCGGGTTGGTCGCGGTGCGCGTCGATGCGCAGGTTGTCGGCGGCGGCCTGGCGCGGATCGTCCTCGAGCTGGGCCTTGGTCAGGCGGCCGGGCGTTTCGTGCTCGGTTTCGCGGTAGCGCAGGTAGAAGCGCGTTTCAAGATTCTCATTGAGGCGATAGCCGAAGTTGGCGGCGATGCCTTTGCCCTTGCCCGATGAGTGATCCTGATAGCCATCGGTGTAGCTGTCGGTCAGCGCCAGGTAGTAGTCGAAATCGCCCAGCACCTGGCCGGAGGCGATGTTGCGTTTCTGGTAGCCATGGCTACCGGTTTCATAGCGCAGTTGCAGCTTGGGCGCGGTGTAGCCGGTGTGGGTGATGTAGTCGATGGCGCCGCCCAGAGCCAGCGAGCCACGGTCGAAGCCGTTGGCGCCACGCAGCACCTCGGCGCGACTTGCCCACAGCGGCTCCAGCAGTTCGTAGGGCGTGCCGCCGGAGCCGGTCAGCGGCAGGCCGTCGAGCAGGATATGGGTGCCGGAGGCGTGCGAGCCGGGGCCACGGTTGATACCCGAGCCACGCACGCTGATCTTCACGCCTTCGTTGCCGGGCGACTGCGCATAGACCCCGGGCTGGTAGGCCAGCACGTCGGCGACGCCGGCCACGCGGCCTTGCTCGACCTTGCTCATGTCCACCAGGTTGCTGGCGCCGGGCACCTGCTCGAGCGCTTCGTGCGCGGCCTCGATTTCGCTCGTCTGCACTCCGCTGATCTGCAGCGGGTCGAGTTGCACGGGGTCGGCGGCGAGGCTGATGCGGCTGGCCACGCAAGCCAGGGCCAGCAGGCCGAGGCGGGCGGTTGCGGGGGTGGGCGACAGAAGCAGCATGCGGGGATCCGTTGGGCTGGGGCGAACCTGTCTGATGACGGCGCCGTGCAATTCGTCACCCGCACCCCACCATGCATGCACCCTCAGGTCGCGTGGACGGGCAGCCGTTGGCGCAACCTGAGCCAGTCAGCCAGCGCCTCGGGGCGCATGGGGCGGGCCAGGTGGAAGCCCTGTATTTCGTCGCAACCCAGGTGTTGCAGTAAGTCCTGCATCTGCGCCGTTTCCACCCCTTCGGCGACGACGCGGTAACCGAGCTTCTTCGCCAGTTGGGTGATCGATTGCACCACCCATTGCGCGCGTTCGTCGCACAGCAGGTCGAAGGTCAGCGAGCGGTCGAGTTTCAGGCAGGTGGCCGGCAGCTCGCGCAGGTAGGTCCAGTTGCTGTAGCCGGTACCGAAGTCGTCGATGGCCAGGCCAATGCCCAGTTCGCGTAGACGCAGCAGGTTGCGTCGAGCATCCTCGGGGCGGGTCATCAGGGCGCTTTCGGTGAACTCCAGTTCGATGGCTTCGGCGGGCAGGTCGCTGGTCTGGAGCAGGGCGATGAGCTGATCGACGAACTCGACGTCTTCCAGATCAGCGGCGCAGACGTTGAAGGACACGCGCCAGGTCAGACCCTGCTGCCACCAGATGGCGGTCTGCTCGATGGTGTGGCGAGCCACCCAGAGGCTCAAGGGGCCCATCAGGGCGGTCTTTTCCGCCAAGGGAATGAATTCTGCCGGGCTGATTGGCCCCAGCGTCGGGTGTACCCAGCGCAGCAGTGCTTCGACCCCGGTCACCTGGCCACCGGCAAGCTCGGCCTTGGGCTGGTACTCCAGGTGCAATTGGCCATGGCCCGTCGCCATGCTGAGGGAAGTGAGCAGCAGCAGGGCGCGTTGCTGCGCCGCATCTTGCAGTGGCTCGTAGAGGCTCCAGCGTTTGCCGTTCTCGCGGGCATGGTCGGCGCTGCTGATCAGCAGACGCAGCCAGTCTTCGTTGCGGTCGTCTGCCCGCAGATGGCGCACGCCCAGGCCTGGCGATATCTGTATGGGGATGCCTCGGCAGTCGATGGGGCGCTCGAACTGGCGTGCCACGGATGCCGCCAGTCGTTCGATATCGGTGGCACCTGGGAGGATCAAGCCGAAGCGGGTCTGGCTGAGTTTGTACAGGGGCGAGCCGTGCAGTGGATTGTCCTGGAAGCAGGAATCGAGGGTGGCATCGCAGATCTCGAAGAGTTCTCCTTCGAGGATGGCGAAGGCGCAAAAGGCGTCATCACGTGGCGTTTGGCAAACTTCGAGCCCCTTTCTCGACCAGAACCACTGGCGGTTCTCGTCGATGATGGAAATCAGGGCGATGGGCAGATTGAAATAATGCGCCCCCAATGAGGTGATGTGCTCGAAGACCGGATCTTCGATGCCTTCAAAGCAGCGTAAATCATCGATCAGGGCCTGACGTTCCGGCTCGTTGCTCGGAGTGGGAAGCGGGATGCGCACGGCGAGGTCTGCTGGCGTAGTGGCTATATGTCATCATCACAGATGACTTAGGGGGCTACAAGAACAATAGTCTGTGGCCGCGCTTGCTGCACGCGGCCAGACGATATGCTCGATCTTGCTGGCGCAAGAATGTCCAATGGTTCGCCCGGTTCGGCAGTCAGATGCGGCTGCTGCCTTCATCGGGCGCAAGGATGTAAACCGAACGACCAGAGGCCCAGTTCAGACCTACTGAGTGCGTGCAATGGCCGTGCGCTGGCAGAACGCGATTCCAGCCGCGCCGAGCATCATCACGGTGGCCAGCGCAAAGGTCTGCTGCATCCCCTGCGCCATGGCCGAGGCCGGTGCGAGTACGAATGTATCCGTTCCCACTGCGGCTGCGAACACCGCTCCCATCACCGATGCGCCGGCGATCAGGCCGAGGTTGCGTGACAGGCCGAGCAGGCCGGAGACCGTACCGCGTTGTGCTGGCGGAACCTGTGCGAGCGTGGCGGTATTGTTGGCCGCCTGGAAGAGCTGGTAGCCCGGTGTCAGCACGACGATCGCCAGAACGTAGCCGGCGACGTCTATGGCGTTGGGCAGCAGCGCCAGCAGCAACGACCCTGTGCTCAACAGGCCGATACCGATGGCGAGCACGCGGCGGCTGCCCCAGGCATCGACCAGATGGCCGCTGGGCACGCCACTGAAAATCGAGATCAATGGCCCGAGCGACATGACGAAGCCTACCTGGGTCGGCGTCAGGCCGAGCCCGAAGCCAAGGTAGAAGGGGCCGACCACCAGCGTCGTCATCATCACCGTGGCCACCAGCAGGTTGCTCAGCAGATTGGGCAGCAGCTCTCGGTTCAGCATCGACCAGAGGCTGGCCGGCGCGGCCTCGTGCCTGCGTGGGTCGTTTGGCAGCCGCGACACGGCCAGGATCAGGGCCAGCAGCGCCAGCGGCACCTGCACCCAGAACAGGGCGCGCCATCCTCCCAGAGGGATCAACAGCCCGCCCAGCGCCGGCCCGAGTGCCGTTCCCAAAGCCGATACGGTGCCGAGTAGGCCCATGGCCCGGCCGACACTTTCCTCGCTCGCGTTCTGCCGCATCAGGGTCATGGCCAGCGTCATCAGAAAGGCCGCGCCAACGCCTTGCAGCGCCCGTGCGGCCACCAGCAGCCACAGGTGCGGGGCCAGGGCACAGAGCAGCGAGGAGCCGGCGAAGAGGGCGAGTCCCAGCACCAGCATGGGCTTCGCGCCGTGGCGGTCAGCCAGCCGGCCGGCGCTGACCACCGTTAGCGTCAGCGTCGCGAGATAGGCCACCACCACGGCCTGGATCTGCGCGAAGGGGGCGGGGAAGGCTTCGGCTACTTGCGGTAGCGCGATGTTGGCGATGCTGGTGCCGATCGATGCCAGCAGCATCGACAGGGCCAGGCTTGCCGTGATGACGGTCTGCGGTTGCCTCGATAACCATGATTTCATCGTATTCATTGCCGTGCCCTCTTGCCGAAATCAGCGTTCGTGAGAAGCTTGCAACTTCAAGCCAGCTTGAGGTCAAGCATGAAATTTCTGGATATCGGAGAGGTGGCGTCACGTAGCGGATTCAAACCCTCGGCGCTGCGTTATTACGAAGACACCGGGCTGATCAAGTCGGTTGGACGCGTGGGCTTGCGCCGTCAGTATCCGGCCGAGGTGCTGCTGCAACTGAAGCTGATCGCCATGGGCAAGTCGGCAGGCTTCTCGCTGGATGAGATCGCCGCCATGTTCGGCGCCAACGGCGTGCCGGAGCTGCCACGCGAGCGGATTCACGCGAGGGCCGATGCCATCGATCGGCAGATCCGCGAACTGAGCGCGCTGCGCGACACGCTGCGGCATGTCGCCGATTGCCCGGCGCCCTCGCACCTGGAATGCCCCACCTTCCGGCGCTTGGTGGAGGTGGCCGGCAAACGGGGGGTAAGGCGCGGGAGCCGCAAGCGTGAAATCGGGCCAGGCCCTGGCTGATGTTCAGCTTGCCCGGTAGTTCAGTGGCCGTTTCGACGACTCCGGCAGGGCCAGGCCGCCAGCCAGGGCGATCAGCGCGATGACGATCAGGTAATAGGCCGGCGCCATGCGGTCGCCGGTCTGCTCGATCAGCCAGGTGGCCACCAGCGGTGCGGTGCCGCCGAAGATCGTGTAGGCCAGGTTGTAGGTGAAGGCCGAGGCGGTGTAGCGCACCCGGGTGGGGAACTGCTCGGAGAGCAGCACCGCGGTGACCACGCCGCAGATCACCGCGCCGACCGCCAGCAGCATGGCGCCCAGCGCCGAAGGCAGCAGGGCGCCGGAAGTGGCCAGGGTGAAGGCCGGGTACACCGCGACGATCAGCGCCACCCCGGCGGTGAGAATGGTACGGCGACGGCCGACGTGATCCGAATAGCGCCCGATGACGGGGCACAGCAGCCCGGCGAACACCAGCGCCAGCAGGCTTGCCAGCAAGGCGGTCGGCCGCGTGGCACCGCCAACCACCTGCATGTAGGTGGTCAGGTAGGTAGTGAACATGTAGAACGACAACGCCGTGGCGGAGATGAATGCGCCCAGGCAGGCGATGGTCGCGCCATGTTGGCGCAAGGTCTCCACCAGCGGCGAGTGCTCCGGTGCAGGCTCGGCGGCCATCGCCTTGAAGGCCGGCGACTCGTCCAGGCGCAGGCGCATGTACAGGCCCACCAGGCCCAGCGGGGCGGCGATCAGAAAGGACAGGCGCCAGCCCCAGGCCTGCATCTGCTCGCTGCTGATGAATTGATCGAGGCCGAACACCAGGCCGGCCGCCGAGGCGAAGGCGAGGAAGGTCGAAACCGGTACGAAGCTGCCATAACGGGCCTTGCGCTCGGTGGGCGCGTGTTCCATGACGAAGGCGCAGGCGCCGGCATACTCGCCACCGGCGGAGAAGCCCTGCAGGCAGCGCGCCATTGCCAGCAGCAGCGGGGCGATCAGGCCGATGCTGGCGTAGGTGGGCAGCAGGCCGATCAACGTGGTGGAGCCGGCCATCATCAGCACGGTGATCGACAGCACGCGCTTGCGCCCGATGCGGTCGCCGAGAATGCCGAAGAAGATGCCGCCCAGCGGCCGCAGGGCGAAGGACACGGCGAACACCGCGAAGGTCTGCAGCAGTGCCAGGGTCGGGTTGCCTGGCGGGAAGAACAGCGAGGCGATGGTCACGGCGAGAAAGCCGTAGACGGCGAAGTCGAACCATTCGACGAAGTTGCCGATGGCGGAGGCGGCGATCACCTTGTGCAAGGTGGCCGGGCTCACCTGCTGACTGCTGTGGATGGCATTCATGCGAGGCTCCTGATCCCTGAGTTGGATGGCATCCTGCCAGGTTACGGAGCGGTAGCAGGGCTGAACGCCATGCAGACGACGGATACGTTGCCGTGAGCGACCTCAAACCCGGGGGAAACGCGCCAGGTGGCAGAAGCAGGCGCGGCTGATACGTCCTCGCCAGGTTCGTTCTTTTCCAGGCGCTTGCGATACCGGTCTGAACTAGACCAGGATGCAGTTGCCGTTTTCGTTTAACGGAGCAAGGGGGCCACATGTTTTCCCATATCTGCATCGGTGTGAGCGACTTTCCTCGCGCCCTGAGGTTCTACCAGCCGTTGATGGATCTGCTGGGTGTCGAGTTGCGTTTTCTCGACGCGGACAAGCCCTGGGCGGCCTGGCAGTCGAGCCCGGAGCCCCGACCTCTGTTGCTGATCAGTACGCCTTACGACGGCACCGAGCACCATCCCGGTAATGGTCAGATGGTGGCGCTGCTGGCGCAGACCCGGGCACAGGTCGATCAGGCCCACCGGCTGGCGCTCGCCCAGGGTGGGCGTTGCGAGGGCGCTCCGGGGCTGCGTGTGCACTATCACCCTGATTATTACGGCGCCTATTTCCGCGACCTCGATGGCAACAAGCTCTGCGTGGTCTGCCACCTGCCTCAGTAGGTGGGGCGAGCGCTTGCTCAACGCGCCAGCGGCAGCGCCACGCCGATCAGCACGAAGAGCACGCCGCAACTGCGGTTGAAGGCGCGGCCACCGCGCAGCAGCCAGGGCCGCACGCGGAAGGCCAGCAGTGCCAGCAGCAGCTCGACGAGAAACTCGACCACGGCGAAGGTGGCCGCCATTACCACGAACTGCATGGCCAGGCCGCGCTGCGGGTCGACGAACTGCGGCAGGAAGGCGCCGTAGAACAGGATCACCTTGGGATTAGACAATGCCGACAGCAGGCCCTGGCGAAACAGACGGGTAGCGCTGGGGCGTACGCCGTTGTCGGCCAGCGTCAGGTTCATCGGCGGGGCGCGCCACAGTTGTATGCCCAGCCAGATCAGGTAGGCACCGCCGATCCACTTGAGTGCCATAAGCGCACTGGGCGCGGCCTTGAGCAGGGCGCCAAGGCCGAACATGGCCAGGGCGATCAGTGTGCTGAAACCGACCACGCCGCCGAGGATGGTGGCCAGTGTCATGCGCGCACCGTACAACCCGCCGTGGGTCAGCGCCAGCAGGCTGTTGGGGCCGGGCGTCAGCGCCAGGCCAAGGGTGGCGACGAAGTAGACGAGCCAGAGTTCGAGGGCCATGGTGGGGGTTCCTGTGAGCGGTTGAAGCTAAAGCTGCGGATACCAGCGCGGGGTGTAGACCCATTCGCCGCCATCGGCGCGGGGGAAGCGGCGGGTCTGGCTGGAGCCGATGATCACCAGAGTGCGCATGTCCACCATTTCCGGGGTCAGCTCGCCTAGGGTCAGGCTGCGCAGGGCTTCGGCGGGGCGACCGATATCGCGGCCGAGCACCACCAGGGTTTTCGGTGCGCGGTGCTGGCGCAGCAGTTCCAGCGCGCGGCCGAGCTGCCAGGGGCGAGCCTTGGAGATTGGGTTATAGAAAGCCATGGCCAGGTCGGCGATGGCAGCGTGCTGCAGGCGTTTTTCGATCACTGCCCAGGGCTTGAGGTTGTCGGAAAGCGAGATCAGGCAGAAGTCGTGGCCCAACGGCGCGCCGGCCTTGGCAGCGGTGGCCAGGGCGGCGGAGACGCCCGGTAGCACTTCCAGTTCGACGCCGTGCCAGGCTTCGTTCTGTGGGTTTTCCAGCGCCTCCATCACGGCGGCCGCCATGGCGAACACGCCGGGGTCGCCGGAGGAGATCATCACCACCCGGCGGCCCGTGGCGGCCAGCTCGAAGGCATGGGCGGCGCGCTGCAGCTCCTCGCGGTTGTCGCTGGGGTGCAGGCACTGATCGGCGCGCAGCGGGCCGGCCATCTTCACGTAGGTGTCGTAGCCGAGCAGGTCGTCGGCCTCGTCCAGGGCGCGGCGCACGGCGGGGGTCATATGCTCGGCAGCGCCTGGGCCGAGGCCGACCACACTGAGGCGGCCCCGGCGCTGGCCGAGGCGCTCGATATCCAGCGGTCGTTCACCTAGCAGCAGGCGCAGGCCATCGACGGCATGGTGCTCGGGCGGCAACTCGGTTGTGCTGTGGATAAAGCGCAGCGGCAGTTTCAACTCGGCTGCTGCGGTGTGCAGCTCGGTATTGGCCATCCAGGCTTTGTCCGCGAGCAGCAGGGCCAGCGCCTGGGGCGCCAGCTTGGCGGCGGTCAGCGCCTGTTGCAGCCGTGCCGGCAGATCGGCGCCTGGGCGTTCGACAAGTGCGGCGGCGCTGCGTGGGTGGATCAGCAATTCGTCAGCCTGGGCCGGGCGCGCCTGTGTGGTGATATGGATAACCCGACTGGCGTCCTTGTCCACAGGCAGTTGCGCCGCCTCCAGCCAAGGCGCCTGGCCTTCGATGCGCACCGTCTCGCCGCCGAGCAGATCGCTGACGAAGCGCTTGCCCTGCTGCAGGTCGGCCAGGGCATAGCCGGCTGGCGGCTCCAGCAGGCAGGTGCCGAAGCGCAGCTCGCCGCTGGTGGTGATGGCTGGTGTTACACCCAGGTGCACGGCGATCTCGCGGGCCAAGCGATTGACCCCGGCCAGGCCGCCGAGCAGTGGCACCACGGCGCTGCCGTCCTCGGCCAGGGCCAGCACCGGCGGTTCGGCGCCCTTCTCCGCCAGCAGCGCGGCCAGGCTGCGGATGACGATGCCGGCGGCGCACAGCGCCAGCAGCGGCTGGCCTTGGCGATACAGCGCGCGCAGGTGCTCGCCGAAGTCCTCGTAATGGCGCTCGGCACCGTCAGCGCGCCCGCGCAGACCATGGATCATCGCCTGTGGATAAAGCGCCTTGAGGCGTTGTGCAGTGGCCAGCGCGCTGGCGCCGAGGATGACGATATTCATGCGGCAAATCCTGTAGCCCGGATGCAATCCGGGGAATGGGTTTCCCGGATTGCATCCGGGCTACGAGCTTCGAGGTATTTCCGTAGGAGCCCACTTGCGGGCGATGCGCCTGCAATGGATCGCCGGCAAGCCGGCTCCTACAGTGCGTAGGGTGGATGACGCTTTTTTCATCCACCATCGTGGCGGTGGATGGGTGAAGCGTCAGCTACGTGCCCCGATCCACCCTAGGGGTTCAGCCCCGCCATTTCTGCCCAGGCACCAGAATCATAGAGAAATAAGGCGAATCCATCGGCTCCACCTCATCCAACGGCACGATCTTCTGGCTGGCCATGGTGGCGCGCTCGACGTAATGGGCGCGGCCATCCAGGCCGAGCTTGCGCAGCACGCGGCGTACCTTGTCGAAGTTGCGCCCCAGCTTCATCACCACGGCTGCCTCGGCATCGCGCAGGCGCTGCTCCAGCTCCTCTTCCGGCAGCACGCCGGAGAGCACGCTCAAGGATTGGTTGCGGTATACCAGCGGCGTGCCGAGCACCGAGGCGCAGCCGAGCATGGAGCACACGCCCGGTACCACCTCCACCTGGTAGCGGTCGGCCAGGCGGTCGTGCAGGTACATGTATGAGCCGTAGAAGAACGGGTCGCCTTCGCAGATCACCGCCACGTCCTGGCCGGCATCGAGCAACTGGGCGATCTGCTGCGCGCAGGTGTCGTAAAAGTCGGCGATCACATCCTCGTAGGACAGCGGCGGGGCGAGCTTCTCGGTGGTCACCGGGTAGACCAGCGTCAGGCGCTGTTGGGCGGCGTCCAGATGCGCTTCGATGATGCCGAAGGCATTGCCGCCGTGGCCGGCATTATGTTTGGCCTTGGCCACGAAGTAGGCCACCACTGGCGCTCCTTTGAGCAAGCGTAGGGCCTTGAGGGTAAGCAGCTCAGGGTCGCCGGGGCCGACGCCGAGACCGAGCAGACGGCCAGCCATCATTCCACCTCCGAGGCGAGGGCGTTGACCGCCGCCACCGCCATGGCGCTGCCGCCGCGCCGGCCCCGCACGATCACGTAGGGCACGCCGCGGCTGTCTGCGGCCAGGGCGTCCTTGGATTCCGCCGCGCCGATAAAGCCCACCGGCATGCCGATGATCAGCGCTGGTTTGGGCGCGCCGGCGTCGAGCATCTCCAGCAGGTAGAACAGCGCGGTAGGGGCATTGCCGATCACCACCACGCTGCCTTCCAGGTGTTCGCGCCAGTGCTCCAGGGCTACCGCCGAGCGGGTGTTGCCGACTTCGCGGGCCAGCTCCGGCACACCAGCGTCATGCAGGGTGCAGATCACCTGGTTGTTCGCCGGCAGGCGCGGGCGGGTGATGCCCTCGGCGACCATGCGCGCATCGCAGAGGATCGGCGCGCCGGCCAGCAGGGCGGCGCGGCCAGCGGCGCCCGCGCCGGGGGAGAAGCGCAGATCCTCCACCACATCCACCATGCCGCAGGCGTGGATCACCCGCACGGCGAGCTTTTCCAGATCGGCGGGGATGCCAGCCAGGTTGGCCTCGGCGCGGATGGTGGCGAAGGAGCGGCGGTAGATTTCCTGGCCGTCGCGGATGTAATCAAGCATCGGGTGTTCCTGCGGGGTGGTGGCGGGCGAGCCAGGCGCCGGCCTCGTCGATGGTCATGGCCGGCGCCAGTAGGCGACCGAAACCGGGCGCCTCGGGCGTGCGTTGATAGAGCTGGTAATGGTCGGGCGTGCTGGCTAGCAGGGTGTAGGGCTGCACGCGGGCGCTGGCGCAACTGCGTGGGCAGGCGCTGAGGTACACCTGTGGGCGGGCGCTGCTTGCGCGTAGCAGCTCGGCCAGGTGCAGAGCGTGGTGCTTGCTGTCGGCTAGGCCGCGTGCGCAGGCGACCGAGCCGGTGCAGGCGACCAGGCCTAGCAGCGGCTCGTCGCCGTGAATCAGCAAGCCCAGATCGCCTAGTGCGGCCAGCAATTCGTCGGAGTTTTCCTCCGTAACATTGCCTAGCAGCACACCCTGCCAGGGCGTCAGGCGCAGTTCGCCATCACCCTGTTGTTCGCTCAGTTGGGCCAGCGCCAGCAGTTGTTCGGCATGCAGCCGCCCCAGTTGCGCGCCAGCGGCGACCATGTACAGGCCGCTCTGCGCCTGTGGATAAATACCTGCCGGCGAGCGGCTGATCGTCGCGGCAGGCTGCCAATTGGTCGGTGCTAGCTGCAGGGGAAAATCCAGACGCGTCTGCAGGCGTTGCAACAGCCCGCTGGCCGGGATCTGTGCCAGTAACTGGCGCATGCGTGACTGCTCGGGCGTGGCCAGTTCGAGAAACAGCAGCAGAAGCTGGCGCACCAGCTCGACCGCCTGGCTCGCCTCGAAGCGCGCCAGAGGGTGGTCGACAGGGCAACCGGCCAGACCCAGCAGCAGATGCTGGTCGCCTTCGGCGGCCAGCCATAGGTCGTGCGGGTGTTCGCGCATGGCCAGGGCTTCGCCGCCGTCCAGTTGCAGGGCGAACTTGGGCGACAGGGCATGCAGCGCCGGGGTGTCCTGCAGCAGGTCGAGCAACTGGCCAGCCAGCGGGCGCACGTCCATCCGCATGTGCGGGTCGAGGCCAGCGGCGGGGCTTAGCAGCAGGTTGCGCACATCATCGGCGGCGGCCACCCGCGGGCCGAGCCCGGCACCGAGTAGGGCATCGATCAGCGCGCTTTCCTGGCCGGGCAGCACGCCACGGATCTGCAGGTTGCTGCGATTGGTCAGCTCCAGCACGCCGCTGGCGCACTGCCGTGCCGCCTGGGCAATTGCCCGCGCCTGGGCGCTGCGCAGCACACCGCCGGGCAGCTTGATGCGGCAGATGCCGCCATCCAGCGCGGGGACGATGCGCAGCAGGCCAGGGCAGGCGGAAGGGCGGACGGATGTGGGCAAAGGGTCACCTGTGGCTAACGACGCGGCGACCGAACCAGCGAAATCCACCCACGGGGGGATTCCATGGCATCGGTACACCCCGCCCGATGTTGGCACTCGCGACCAGCGTTCGTCGGCAGGTCTCCTGGCTGACAGGTCTTGGTCCGTCGCGGCCTTCCCGGGAATCCAGTGGCGCGGTTGCGGCAGACTCGCTGTTTACAGTTGCGGGGGCAGCCACGGTTTTACCGTGTTCCCTCTTAGGCCCGCTGCTGAGTCGTATGGACTCAAGGGCACCGACGAAGGCTGTATTATGCCCGCTTTGCCCGGAGCGCGGACAGGCGCTCCGTCGGGCCTGTGCGAGGACATCGGATGAAACCCTGGTTGACCCTGGTGGGCATCGGCGAAGACGGCTATCCCGGCCTCGGCAAGGCCGCGCGCCGTGCCCTGCTGGCAGCCACGCGCATTGTCGGTGCGCCACGGCAACTGGCGCTGCTGCCGCCGTGCATCAGCGGTGCGCGGGAAACCTGGCCCAGCCCCTTCGACCTTGAGCCGCTACTGACGCGGCGTGGTGAGGCGGTTTGCGTGCTGGCCAGTGGCGACCCGATGTTCTACGGCGTCGGCGCCAGTCTGGCGCGTCAGGTGCCGGCCGATGAGCTGTTGGTGCTGCCGGCTCCTTCTTCTGTGTCACTGGCTGTGGCGCGCCTGGGTTGGCCGCTGCAGGAGGTGGAGGTGCTGTCGCTGGTGGGGCGGCCGCTGGCCACGCTTAACGGCAAGCTGTTTCCCGGCGTGCGCCTGCTGGTATTGAGCGCCGATGGCGAGACGCCCGCGCAGGTCGCTGAAGCACTGCGTGCGCGCGGTTTCGGCGCCAGTCGCCTGAGCCTGCTGGAACACCTCGGTGGGCCGGATGAGCGGCGCATCGAGGGCCTGGCCGAAAGCTGGAGCCTGCCGCGCGGCGCCGACCTCAATCTGCTGGCCGTGGAATGCCTGGCCGACGCCGGTGCGCAACTGCTGCCGCCGACCTGCGGCCTGCCGGACGAGGCCTACCGCCACGACGGGCAACTGACCAAGCGTGACGTGCGCGCGGTCACCCTGGCGCGCCTGGCGCCGCTGCCCGGCCAGTTGCTCTGGGACGTCGGCGCCGGTTGTGGCTCCATCGGCATCGAATGGATGCGCGCGCACCCGGCCTGCCGCGCCATCGCCATCGAGGCCAATGAAGGGCGCCAGGCGCATATCCGCCATAACCGCGATGCCCTCGGTGTGCCCGGTCTGCAACTGGTCGCCGGGCATGCGCCCGAGGCGCTGGTCGGGCTGCCGGCGCCGGATGCCATCTTTATCGGCGGTGGCGTTACCGTGCCCGGCGTGCTGGATGACTGCTGGGCCGCGCTCAAGCCGGGTGGGCGCCTGCTGGCCAATGCCGTGACCCTTCAGAGCGAGGCGGCGCTGGTGGCCTTCCGCGCACGGCACGGCGGGGAGCTGTTGCGTCTGAGCGTGGCCCAGGCGCAGCCCTTGGGCGGCTTCGACACCTGGCGTGCGGCGCTGCCGATCACCCTGCTGATGGTGCGCAAGCCATGACGCGGCGCGTTCTGCTGCTCGGCGGCACCACCGAGGCGCTGCGCCTGGCGCGTCGACTGGGGCCGGAGACGGTGTACAGCCTGGCCGGTCTGGGACGCGTGCCGGATGATCTGGCCTGCCGCGTGCGCGTCGGCGGTTTCGGCGGCGCCGAAGGGCTGGCCGCCTTTATCGCCGATGAAGGCATCGAGCTGCTGCTGGATCTGACCCACCCCTACGCCGCACAGATCAGCCATAACGCCGCCCGCGCTGCAGAAGTGGCGGGCGTGCCCTGCTGGGCGCTGCGTCGCCCTGGCTGGCAGCCCGGCGTGGATGACGACTGGCGCGAGGTGGACGGCTGGGGTGAGTTGACCCGCGCGCTGGTGCCGTTCCAACGGCCATTCTTCACCTCCGGGCGCGAGCCGCTGGCGCACTTGCACGAGATCCCCGAACACCAGCACTGGACGGTGCGCTGCCTGCAGACCGAGCCGGCACCACCGCGCGCCGAGATCATCGGTGCGCGCGGGCCGTTCTCCCTGGACGAGGAGCGCGCGCTGTTCGCGCGCATCCGCTGCGACGTGCTGGTGAGCAAGAACAGCGGCAGTGCCTCCACCGAACCCAAACTGCAGGTGGCCCGTGAGCTTGGGTTGCCGGTGCTGCTGCTGCGCCGTCCCGAGTTGCCGGTGGTCACGCGCCAGTTCGCGGAACTGGATTCCCTGTGGGAGGCGCTAGCCGAATTAGCCGCGTAGGGTGCATCACGCTTTATCGATCCACCGCCATGGTGGACGTGAAAAGCGACGTCCACCCTACGCGCGCTGCTAGACTGCCGGCCCTTTTGGAGACCCTCATGAGCCAATCCCCCTACGCCCGCATTCTGTTTATCGGCCCCGGCCTGGGGCGCGGTGCATCGGCCGAGCGTCTGCAGCAGCGCATCGAAGCGCTGCTGGGCGAGGCGCACCTGTGTGATACGGAGCAGGACGGTTTCTTGCAGGCCATCATTGATGCGCCACGCCCGCTGCTGGTGGTGGATCTGGAGCCGCGCGCCGATGCAGCGCACCGTGACTGGCTACGCGAGCGTATCGTCGAACGCGGTGACGGGGCTCGGGTATTCGTGGTCTGCACGGCCATGGAAGATGCATGGCTCGATGGCCTCAGCGTGCTGCTGGAGCATCGCGAAACGCATCTGCCCTGTAGCGACGTGCCGCCCGTGCCTGAGCACCACGCCTGGTCGCAGATTCCGCCGCATGCGCAGCGCCTGCTGCTGTGCAACGGCCCACGCTGCACGCGCAAGGGCGCGCTGGGCCTGTGGAAAACCCTGCGCCAGCGGCTCAAGGCCGCCGGCAAGCTGGAATGCGCGGGTGGGGTACATATCACCCGCAGCCAGTGCCAGTTCCCCTGCGACCTGGGGCCGACCGCGAGCCTTTATCCACAGGGTGAGTGGTATGGCATCAAGGACGAGGCGGCGGTGATTCGCCTGGTCGATGAGCGGTTGGTGGCGGGCAGGGCATTGCCGGAGTTGCGGATCGATGAGCAGGGCGGCAACTAGCCGCCATGGTGGACAAGCTGCGCGTTGTCCACCCTACGTCTGAGTCCAACCCACAATTGCCCCCGCGCCTTGACTTGAACGGAGGCGGGTGGTCATATCCGCCCCGCTTCAGGTGTCTTGCGCCGCCGTGCGCAAGGTGAAACGGGAAGTCGGTTGAAGTCCGACGCTGCCCCCGCAACGGTAAGCGAGCGACCGTATCGATACGCCACTGTGCGCCCCGCGCATGGGAAGGTGATGCGCTCATGACCCTCGCAAGCCCGGAGACCGGCCTGGAGTCGTTATGTCTGGCAACCCGCGGTGGGCGGGCGTTGACTCCAGTAGGGCGCGTTCGCGCTCCTGTCTGCTGTTGCGCATTTCCATCGGATTGCCGTGCCTTTTCTCTTTGCGATGGAAGCAATATGGCGCGCCATTTCCGCATCAAAAAAACCTTTCTGGCCGGTTCGGCCACGGGCCCCGTTCGACTGTATCCCAGGCTGCGGGGATCGATAATGTTATGTTATAACACTTGCATTTCAAGCCTCGATCCCCCGCGCAACAACGGAAGCTCTGCCGTGCGAAACCCCGCTCTTCATTGCACCTGGCCACTGGCCCTGCTGTTCAGCGGCCTGGCTCTGGCCGACAAGGCTGTCGATCTGCCCGAACTCGATGTCCAGGCCAAGGCCGCCGAGGAGGGCGAGAGCGATCTGCGCACGCCCACCACCAGCGGTTCGCGCCTGGAACTTTCGGCCCTGCAAACCCCGGCCAGCACCAGCAGCCTGAGCGGCACCGAAGTGCGCGGGCGCAACAACCGCAGCGTGCAGGACGCGGTTACCCGCACCCCCGGCATCACCTTTATCGGTAGCCCCGGCAATGGCGGCACGGCGCTGTCGGCGCGTGGCTTCACCGGCCACTCGGCGACCATGCAGCTCTACGACGGCACCCGCCAATACGTGGGTGCCGGCACCGTGACCTTCCCGGTGGACACCTGGTCGGTGGCACGCATCGACGTACTGCGTGGCCCGGCTTCGGTGCTCTATGGCGAAGGCGCCACCGGCGCGGTGATCAACGTGGTGCCGAAAAAACCGTTCGCTGGGCCGGTGGAGAATCACCTGCGCCTCGGCTACGGCAGCGACGACCGCCGCCAGGCCGCGCTGGACAGCGGCGGCTCGCTGAGCGACGCGCTGAGCTATCGCTTCAACCTCAACCAGCAGGCTAGCAACGGTTGGGTCGACCGCGGCGACTCCGACAGCCTGGCGCTGAGCGCCGCACTGCGCTGGGATGCCAGCGAAGACCTGAGCTTCACCCTGTCCCATGACCAGGGCGAGCAGCACCCGGAGCGCTACCTCGGCACGCCGCTGGTCGATGGCAAGTTCCGCGAGAGCCTGCGCGAGCGTAACTACAACGTCGCCAACGCCGATATCCACTACAACGACCAGATCACCCGCCTGGTGACTGACTGGCGTATCAACGAGGCGCTGACGGCCAACAACCAGCTCTACTACATCAAGACCCGGCGCTACTGGCGCAACAGCGAGGCCTATCGCTGGCAGCCGGGCGATAGGGTCGAGCGCGGTGATTTCTGGCGCATCAAGCACAACCAGGAGCAGCTCGGCGACCGCCAGAGCTTCAGCCTCGATCACGCCCTGTTCGGCCTCGATAGCCGCACCCTGGTCGGCGTCGACTACAACCATATCCGCTTCGCCCGTCACCATGACTTCGGCAATACCTTCAGCGACAGCGTGCCGCTGGGCCAGTCCGGCGGCGGCAGTTACCAGAGCACCGACAACTACCGCCCGCGCGAGCTGAACCTGGCCCGGCAGTTCTCGCTGTTCGCCGAGAACCGTACTCAGCTCACCGAGCGCCTGGCGCTGGTCACTGGCGTGCGCCGCGATCAGGTGCACCTCGAGCGCAGCAACCTGCTCGACGACAGCCGCGTCGACCGCAGCCTCACGGGCGACAACTGGCGTGCCGGGCTGGTCTTCGCCCTGACCCCGGAGCTGTCGCTGTATGGCCAGTACGCCACCAGCACCGAAGGGGTAAGCAACCTGCTGACCCTCAACCCGAGCCAGCAGCAGTTCGATCTGAGTGAAGCGAAGCAGACCGAGATCGGCCTCAAGCAACTGTTCTGGGACGGGCAGGGCGAGTGGACGCTGGCCGCCTACCACATCGTCAAGGAGAAGCTGCTCAGCCGCGCCACGCCGACTGCGCCCACCGAGCAGATTGGCCAGCAATCCTCCGATGGCCTGGAAGCCAGCCTGGAGCTGGCGCTGGGGCGTGGCTGGCAGGTGTCGGCCAATGCTGCCTTCGTCCGTGCCGAGTACGACAACTTCGTCGAGGGCGGTGGCGACCGTAGCGGCAATCGTCCGGTCGACGTGCCCAAGCGTACGGCCAACCTGTGGTTGAACAAGGATTTCGGCCGTGGAGTGGAGGCGGGTATTGGCGCGCGCTACGTCGATGCGCGTTATGTGGATACGGCCAATACCGCCAAGGTGCCGGGTTATACCGTGGTCGATGCCAATATCGGCTGGCAGGTGCTGTCTGACGTGCGCCTGGGTCTGGAGTTGAATAACCTGTTCGACCGCCAGTACGCCACCAGCGCCAGCAGTGACGGCGAGCAATGGTTCCTTGGCGCGCCGCGTTCGCTGTTCGTCACGGCGGATTACCGCTTTTGAAGCGCGCGTGCCTGTGCCTGTGCCGGCGCGTCGCGCGTGGAGAGTTTCCGTGTCAGTGACTAGCACCTCTGGCTGGTCTTTCAGCCTGTTCTCGACGCCGCCGAGCCAGCGCACGGCGGCACCCGAGCCGCGCTTGCGCATCCGAGACCTGGCCTGGTCGCCGGACGGCCAGTGCGCCTTGCTCGAGGCCATTGACCTGGAGATCGGCGACGGTGAACTGCTCGGCCTGATCGGCCCCAACGGCAGCGGCAAGACCAGCCTGCTGCGCTGCGCCTATCGCTTCCAGCGACCGTGCAGCGGCAGCGTCGAGCTGGGCGGCGAAGCGCTGTGGCAACGTCCGCCGCGCTGGAGCGCGCAGCGCGTGGCGGTGGTGCTGCAGGAATTCCCGCAGGACTTCGGTCTGCGCGTACATGAGGTGGCGGCCATGGGTCGTACGCCGCACAAGGGCTTGTTCGACGGCGACGATGGTGAAGATCAGCGCCTGGTCAGCGAGGCGCTGGCGCGTGTGGGCCTGAGCGAGCGGGCGCAGCAGGATTTCGCCCGTCTGTCCGGCGGCGAGAAGCAGCGCGCCTTGCTCGCCCGCGCCCTGGTGCAGCAGCCGCAACTGTTGATCCTCGACGAGCCGACCAATCACCTCGACCCGCGCTACCAGATCGAGCTGCTGCGGCAGATCAAATCGCTGGGCCTGGCGACCTTGGCCAGCTTTCACGACCTCAATCTGGCAGCGGCTTTTTGCGACCGCCTGTGTGTGATCGACCAGGGCCGTATGGTGGCCGTTGGTACGCCTGCCGAGGTGCTGACCGCCGAGCTGCTGCAGCAGGTTTTCGGTGTGCAGGCGCTGGTCGACACCCATCCACTGGCGGGTTATCCGCGTATTACTTGGATAGTCTGATGAGTCTGTGCCATTCGCGGCTGAAGCCGCTCCTACCTACGCTTGTGCTCTCGTCGCTGCTGCTGGCCAGCCCCGCCTGGGCCGTCACCGTCACTAGCTGCGACCGTCAGGTGAGCATCGACCAGCCGCCGCAACGCGCGGTCAGCCATGACGTCAATATGACCGCCATGCTCCTGGCCCTTGGCCTGAAGGAGCGCATGGCCGGCTACAGCGGCATCAGCGGCTGGAAGACCCTCGATGCGAGCATGCGCGCGCAGCTCGACGGCCTGCCCGAGCTGGCCGCGCGCTACCCCTCGTTGGAAAACCTGCTGGGTGCCGGCACCGATTTCGTCTTTGCCGGCTGGAACTACGGCATGCGCATCGGCGGCGAGGTCACGCCGGCCAGCCTGGCGCGCTTCGGCATCCCGGTGTACGAACTGAGCGAGTCCTGCGCCCACGTCATGCCGGGCCGCGTCGCCAGCCTCGACGATGTCTACACCGACTTGCGCAACCTGGGCCGCATCTTCGCCGTCGAGGATCGTGCCGACGCGCTGGTGCAGGGCATGCAGGCGCGGGTGGCGGCGGTGCAGGCACGCCTGGGCGAGCAGCCGACGCGCCCACGGGTGTTCGTCTACGACAGCGGTGAAGACCTGCCTTTCAGCGCCGGGCGCCAGGGCATGCCGCAGCCGCTGATCGAGGCGTCCGGCGGGCGCAACGTGATGGATGGCGTGGCCGGCAGTTGGATCAAGGTGGGTTGGGAGTCGGTGGTCGAGGAAGACCCCGAAGTGATCCTGATCGTCGACTACGGCGAGCGCACGGCGGCGCAGAAGCGCGACTTCCTCCTGCAGCACCCGGCGCTGCAGGGCGTCACCGCGATCCGTGAAAAACGCTTCGTGGTGCTGCCCTACCTGGCGGTCACACCAAGCCTGGATAACGCCGCCGCCATCGAGACCCTGGCCGCTGCGCTGCACCCGGAGGCCTTCGCCCGGTGAGTCGTTATCGCCTGCTGTTGCTCGGGCTGGCCGTGCTGCTGGCGCTGTCCTGCGCCTGGTCGCTGGCCTTTGGCGCGGCGCAGGTGCCGCTCGAGCGGGTGTGGGCGATCCTTGGCCAGCACCTGTTCGGCATCGTGCCCGAGGTGCCCATCAACAGCGGCCAGGACAGCATCGTCTGGCAACTGCGCGCGCCACGGGTGCTGCTCGGCGCGCTGGTGGGCGCCGGGCTGGCGCTGGTGGGTACGGTGTTGCAGGCGGTGACGCGTAACCCGCTGGCCGATCCGCACCTGCTCGGGGTCAGCTCCGGCGCGGCCTTCGGTGCCGTGGTGGTGGTGCTCTATCTGGGTGAGTTCGCCGGGCTGCTCAGCCTGCCGCTGGCGGCCTTCGTCGGCGCGTTGGCGAGCATGCTGCTGGTGCTGGCCATCGCCAGCCGGGGCGGGCGCCTGGAGAGCGACCGCCTGTTGCTGGCCGGGGTGGCGGTGTCCTTCGTGATGATGGCGGCGAGCAACCTGCTGCTGTATCTGGGCAATCCGCATGCGGCCAGTTCGGTGCTGTTCTGGATGCTCGGCGGCCTGGGCCTGGCGCGCTGGGAGCTGCTCTGGCTGCCGGCGCTGTGCCTGGCGCTGGCACTGGTCGTGCTGCTCGGCTTGGGCCGCGCACTGAACGCGCTGATGGCCGGCGAGCAGAGCGCGGTGAGCCTGGGCCTGGAGCCGCGCCGCGTGCGCCTGCTGGTGTTCGTGGTGGCTTCGTTGCTCACCGGCGTGCTGGTCTCGCTGTCCGGCGCCATCGGCTTCGTCGGCCTGATGCTGCCGCATGTGGCGCGCTTTCTGGTCGGCGCCGAGCACCGCCGCGTACTGCCGGTGGCGGCGCTGCTGGGGGCGTTGTTCCTGATCTGGGTCGATGTGGCGGCGCGCACCTGGCTGGCGCCGCAGGATCTGCCCATCGGCATCGTCACCGCGGCCATCGGCGGGGTGTTTTTCGTGGCTCTGCTGCGCCGCCGCTAGTCGCCGGGATCGAACCAGACCCGGCTTCCCCGGTCATCTGCTTGAGGTTCCATCACACCTGATCAGGAGGGACGACCATGCTCGCGCAACTGCCCACCGCACTTCGGGATCTGCGACTGCCGCTGCGTCTGAAACTGTGGGACGGCAAGCAGGTGGATCTGGGGCCGAAACCTCGGGTGACGCTGGTGGTCAAGGATCCCAGCCTGGTCAGCCAACTGGCTCACCCCAGCCTGGATGCCCTGGGCGCGGCCTATGTCGAAGGCCGGGTGGAGCTGGAAGGCCCTATCGATGCGGCCATCGAGCTGGGCGATGCGCTGAGCACCGCGCTGCTGGGGGACGAAAGCGCGCCGGTGGAGCTGCACACGGCCCACGACAAGCACAGCGACGCCGAGGCCATCCGCTACCACTATGACCTGTCCAACGAGTTCTACCGGCTGTGGCTGGATCACGACATGGTTTACTCCTGTGCCTATTTCGAGACCGGTGAGGAAAACCTCGACCAGGCTCAGCAGGCGAAGATGCGCCACCTGTGCCGCAAGCTGCGGCTGCAGCCAGGCGACAAGCTGCTCGACGTCGGTTGTGGCTGGGGCGGCCTGGCGCGTTTCGCCGCGCGCGAGTTCGAGGCCGAGGTCTACGGCATCACCCTGAGCAAGGCGCAACTGGAGCTGGGCCTGCAGCGTGTAGCCGAGGAGGGCCTGAGCGAGCGGGTGACTCTGGAGCTGCTGGATTACCGCGATCTGCCGCAGGATGGTCGCTTCGACAAGGTGGTCAGCGTCGGCATGTTCGAGCATGTCGGCCACGCCAACCTGGCGCTGTATTGCCAGCGCCTGTTCGGCGCGGTCAAGGCCGGCGGCCTGGTGATGAACCACGGCATCACCGCGCGCTTCACCGATGGTCGCCCGGTCGGCCGTGGCGCCGGTGAGTTCATCGACCGCTACGTGTTCCCACAGGGCGAACTGCCGCATCTGGTGACCATCGCCCAGGCGATCAGCGAGGCCGGGCTGGAGGTGGTCGACGTCGAGAGCCTGCGCATGCACTACGCACGCACCTTGCAGCTCTGGAGCCAGGGCCTGGAGCAGCAACTGGACAAGGCCACGCAATGGGTGCCGGCAAAAGCCCTGCGCATCTGGCGCCTGTACCTGGCCGGCTGCGCCTACGGCTTTCAGCATGGCTGGATGAACCTGCACCAGATCCTCGCGGTGAAGCCACACGAGGATGGCAGCCATGATCTGCCCTGGACGCGCGCCGACCTTTACGCCTGATGCAGTAACATGCGGCTCGTGCCCACTCCGCGAGCCGCTCAATGCTCCTCCCGCAACGCCAACGTTACCGCGTCCCGTTCATCGTTCTGGCGATCCTCGTCGGCCTGCTGCTGAGTGCCTGGCTGGGCGGGCGCTATGCCGAGCGGCACACCTGGGCCGAGCGCAGCGACGAGGCACGCGGGCAGTTGCAGCTCTATGCGCAGTCGATACGCACCCTGGTCGAGCGCTTCAGTTCGGTGCCCGAGGTGCTGGCGCTGGACAGTGACATCAGGGCGTTGCTGCGCACGCCGCATGACCGGCAGTTGCGCCAGGCCCTGAACCTGCGCCTGGAGCAACTCAATGCGGCGGCCGGCTCCACCGTGCTGTACCTGCTCGACCGGCACGGCGACACCCTGGTGGCGAGCAACTGGCGCGACTGGAGCAGCTTCGTCGGCAACAACTATGCATTCCGCCCCTATTTCCAGGATGCCCTGCGCAACGAAGGGGCGCGCTACTTCGCGGTGGGGGTGACCACCGGCATTCCCGGCTATTTCCTCTCCCATGTGGTGCGTGACGACGATGGCCGCCTGCTCGGTGTGCTGGTGGTCAAGCTGGAGCTGGAGGAGCTGCAGCGTGAATGGGTCGCTCAGCCTGGCGTGCTGCTGGTCGCCGATAGCTACCAGGTGGTGATCCTGAGCAATCGCCCGGCCTGGCGCTTTCGCGCCCTGCAGCCGCTGAACGAGGCCGCGCGCGCCGAGCTGGTGGAGGTGCGCAAGTACGCCGAACAGTCGCTGCAACCGCTGACCCGTCAGTTGCGTCGGCGCATCGACGAAGATGCCGAGTGGGCGCGGGTCAATGGCCCGGACGGTAACAACGACTACCTTTGGCAGCGCCTGGTGATGCCCGAGGAAGGCTGGACCCTGCACCTGCTCAGCGAGCCGTCCGGCCTGGCCGACAGTGTGCGCAGCTATCGTCTGGCCGCTGCCGGGGTGTGGACGACCCTGGCCTTCCTCCTGTTGTTCCTGGCCCAGCGGCGCAAGAACCTGCGCTTGCAGGCCGATATCCGCGAGCGCCTGGAGCGCGAGGTGGAGCTGCGCACCTCTGAGCTGCGCGAAGCCCAGGAAGGTCTGGTGCATGCCGCCAGGATGGCCGCACTGGGGCAGATGTCGGCGGCCCTGGCGCATGAGATCAACCAGCCGCTGACCGCTCTGCAAATGCAGCTCGGCAGCCTGCGCCTGCTGCTCGACAGCGGTAAGGCGGACGCGGTTCGCGAGGGCCTGCAACGCGTCGACAGCCTGCTGCAACGCATGGCCGCGCTGACCAGCCATCTCAAGACCTTCGCCCGCAAGAGCCCGGCGGGCTTGAGCGAACGCCTGAGCCTGGCCGAGGTGCTGGAGCAGGCCCTGCAACTGCTGGCGCCGCGCATGCGCAGCGAGCAAGTAGAACTGCGCAGCCGGATCGATGCCGAGGCGCAGGTGCTAGGCGATGCCATCCGCCTCGAACAGGTGATCCTCAACCTGTTGCACAACGCCCTTGATGCCATGGCCGGATGCGAGCCGCGCATCCTGCTGGTACGCATCGCCCGCGACGGCGACGACTGCATGCTGAGCGTCGAGGACAGTGGTGGAGGCATTGCTGAAGAGGCACTGGCCCGCGTCTTCGAGCCCTTCTTCACCACCAAGCCGGTTGGCCAGGGCCTGGGGCTTGGCCTGGCGGTGTCCTATGGCATCGTCCGTGATCTGGGTGGCAGCCTGGAGGCACACAATGGCGAGTTGGGCGCGGTCTTCACCCTGCGCCTGCCGGCCGCGCCGTAGGGTGCACCGTGCGCACCACAGCCATCGATGCGACTGGTGCGCGCAGCGCACCCTACGATATGGCGTGCATCGACGGTTGTTCCCGTGGATTTCATCCGGGCTACACTGCCCGCCATTCTCGAAAAGGAGTTGGCATGAGCGATCAGGTCATAGTGGTCGACGACGAAGTGGCGATTCGCGAGGCGGTGCAGCAATGGCTGGAACTGTCCGGCTTCACCGTGCGCACCTGCGCCAGCGCTGCCGAGGCCCTGGCGGCAGTGGATCGGGATTATCCCGGTATCGTCGTCAGCGATGTGCGCATGCCCGGCAGCGATGGCCTGCAACTGCTCGACAAGCTGCTGCAGCTCGACCACGACCTGCCGGTAATCCTCATTACCGGCCATGGCGACGTGCCCATGGCCGTGCAGGCGCTGCGCAATGGCGCCTATGACTTCATCGAGAAGCCTTTCGCCCCCGAACGCCTGCTCGACAGCGTGCGCCGGGCGTTGGACAAGCGCCGCCTGGTCTGCGAGAACCGCGAGCTGCGTCGTCAGGTGGCGGACAAGGGGCGCATCGAGAGCCAGTTGATCGGCATCTCGCGCCCGATGGAGAACCTGCGCCGGCAGATCCTCGAACTGGCCGGCACCTCGGTCAATGTGCTGATCCGGGGGGAAACCGGCAGCGGCAAGGAGCGCGTGGCGCGCTGCCTGCACGACTTCAGCCCGCGGGCCAGCAAGGCCTTCGCCGCGCTCAACTGCGCGGCGATTCCCGAGACCATCTTCGAGAGCGAGCTGTTCGGCCACGAGAGCGGCGCCTTCACCGGCGCCCAGGCGCGACGCATCGGCCGTATCGAACATGCCGACGGCGGTACCCTGTTCCTCGATGAGGTGGAGAGCATGCCGTTGGCGCAGCAGGTCAAGCTGCTGCGCGTGCTGCAGGAGAAGACCCTGGAGCGTCTGGGCTCGAACAAGAGCATCAAGGTGGATCTGCGCGTGATCAGCGCGGCCAAACCGAATCTGCTCGACGAGGTCAAGGCCGGGCGTTTCCGCGAAGACCTGGTGTATCGCCTCAACGTCGCCACCCTGCACATTCCGCCGCTGCGCGAACGCCGTGAGGACATCCCGCTGCTGTTCGAGCACTTTGCCCAGGAAGCGGCGCATCGTCATGGCCGCGAGGCGCCGCCGCTGGCGCCCAGCGAGCTGGCCCATCTGCTCGGCCACGACTGGCCGGGTAACGTGCGTGAGCTGATCAACGCCGCCGAGCGTCATGCCCTGGGCCTGTCCAGCCCTTCGCCGGACGAGCGTTTCGCCGCTCAGGCGCTGGCCGAGCAGATGGAAGCCTTCGAGGCGCGTTGCCTGCACAACGCCCTGTTGCAGTGCCAGGGCAACATTGCCGCCGTGATGGAGATGCTGCAACTGCCGCGCCGCACCCTCAACGAGAAGATGCAGCGCCATGGCCTGTTACGCAGCGACTATCTGCCCGCCGGCGAGGAGTAGCGGGCGCACCCCAGGGGCTGGTGACCCGTCGTAGCCCGGATGCAATCCGGGGCTGGTTTCGCACCGATTTCCCGGATTGCATCCGGGCTACTCGATAAGCGGATTTTTGCCGACTCTGTCGCGAATGTAAGCGGTTTCCCGCTCAGTGACCCCTTGGTTTTTCGATAAAACCCCTCTATCTCGGGCATTTCAGGCCCTGGCACGGCAACTGCTATAGCCAGGTCAGCCGCGCTGCATCATGCCGACGTGGCGACCATAAGAACGACAAGAGGTCAGCCCATGAACTGCCATGCCCCTCGCACCATGCCCGTATTGCCGTGCATGGGCCGCCATCCGACCGCCATTGTCCGACGCTGCACCCTGCGCCGCTGATTGCGCGGTGTGATGGTGCCTGCCGCAGGCCGCAGTGGGCATCGTCTAGAGTCAACCTCTGCATAAAGCCATAACAACGACGGAGATACTTCCATGCGACTGACCAAGAAACTCGGCCTTTTCGCCGCCGCTGCGGCGCTGACTGCCAGCACTGCCGTGCTCGCCGCGCCCACCTTCATCAACGTGCTCACTGGCGGTACCAGCGGCGTGTACTACCCGATCGGCGTTGCCCTGTCGCAGCTCTACAGCACCGGCATCGACGGCGCCAAGACCTCGGTGCAGGCCACAAAGGCCTCGGTGGAAAACCTCAACCTGCTGCAGGCTGGCCGTGGTGAACTGGCCTTCGCCCTCGGTGATTCGGTCACTGACGCCTGGAACGGCGTGGAAGACGCCGGCTTCAAGACCCCGCTGAAGAAGATCCGCGCCATCGCCGGTACCTACCCGAACTACATCCAGATCGTCGCCAGCGCCGATTCCGGCATCAAGACCCTGGCTGATCTCAAAGGCAAGCGCATCTCCGTGGGCGCGCCGAAGTCCGGTACCGAACTCAACGCCCGCGCCATCTTCGCCGCCGCCGGCCTGACCTACAAGGACATGGGCACCGTCGAGTTCCTGCCCTACGCCGAGTCGGTGGAGCTGATCAAGAACCGCCAGCTAGACGCCACCCTGCAGTCTTCCGGCCTGGGCATGGCGGCCATTCGTGATCTGGCCTCGACCATGAAGATCAACTTCGTTTCGATTCCGGCTGACGTCACCGCTAAGATCGGCAACGCCGCCTACCAGGCTGCCACCATTCCGGCCGGCACCTATGACGGCCAGGACGCCGACGTGCCCACCGTGGCCATCACCAACATCCTGGTGAGCCATGAAGGCGTGTCCGACGAGGTGGCCTACCAGATGACCAAGCTGATGTTCGACAACCTCGACCGCCTGGGCAACGCCCACTCCGCAGCCAAGGACATCAAGCTGGAAAACGCCGCCAAGAACCTGCCGATCCCGCTGCACCCGGGTGCCGAGCGTTACTACAAGGAAGTCGGCGCGCTGTAATGCTTGCTTGCCGGTAGAGCGACGAGCTGTTCCCTCTCCTCTCTGGGGGAGGGGGTTAGGGAGAGGGGGATGGTGCTTTGCCGCTTGCCCTCACCCCCGTCCCTCTCCCATGAATGGGAGAGGGGAGTAAAAGCTCTGAGCCTGCCGGCTCTTCAGCTCGGTGCAGAATCGCGAATAAAACCGTCGCTCACAGACGGTGGGTTTTGTTGGCGACTCTGCCTCGCATCGATGTAGTCATGAGGTTCGCATTCCATGAGTGATCAGAACAACGAATTGGCCGCCAGCCCTTCTCACTGGCCCAAGGCACTCTTTGCAGTCGCGTTGCTGTTTTCCATCTTCCAGATCGTCACCGCCGCCTTTCACCCGGTGTCGACTCAGGTGTTGCGCGCCGTGCACGTTGGTTTCTTGCTGCTGTTGGTGTTCATCAGTTTCCCCGCGCTCGGCAAGGGCCGGCCGTGGCAGCCGCTGGCCTGGCTGCTGGGCCTGGCGGGCATGGCCACGGCCCTCTACCAGTGGTACTTCGAGGCGGATCTGATCCAGCGTTCCGGTGACATGACCAGCACCGACATGATCGTTGGCCTGACCCTGATCGTGCTGGTATTCGAGGCGGCGCGCCGGGTCATGGGCATCGCCCTGCCGATCATCTGCGCGCTGTTTCTCGCCTATGGCTTGCTTGGCCAGTACCTGCCGGGCGACCTGATGCACCGTGGTTATGGCCTCGACCAGATCGTCAACCAGCTATCGTTCGGCACTGAAGGCCTGTACGGCACACCGACCTACGTGTCGGCCACCTACATCTTCCTGTTCATCCTGTTTGGCGCCTTCCTCGAGCAGGCCGGGATGATCAAGCTGTTCACCGATTTCGCCATGGGCCTGTTCGGCCACAAGCTGGGCGGCCCGGCCAAGGTGTCGGTGGTGTCCTCGGCGCTGATGGGCACCATCACCGGCTCTGGCGTGGCTAACGTGGTCACCACCGGCCAGTTCACCATCCCGCTGATGAAGCGCTTCGGCTACAAGCCGGCCTTCGCCGGTGGTGTCGAGGCCACCTCGTCGATGGGCAGCCAGATCATGCCGCCGATCATGGGCGCCGTGGCTTTCATCATGGCCGAGACCATCAACGTGCCGTTCTTCGAGGTGGCCAAGGCCGCGCTGATCCCGGCGCTGCTGTACTTCGGCTCGGTGTTCTGGATGGTGCACCTGGAGGCCAAGCGTGCCAACCTGCGCGGCCTGCCCAAGGACGAATGCCCGAACCCATGGAAGGCCGTGCGCGAGCGCTGGTTCCTGCTGATCCCGCTGGGCATCCTGATCTACCTGCTGTTCTCCGGGCGCACGCCGCTGTTCTCCGGCACGGTTGGCCTGGCCCTGACGGCCATGGTCATCCTCGGCTCGGCGATCATCCTGCAGGTGTCGTCCAAGGCCATGCGCTTCGCCTTCTGGATCGCCCTGGGCGTGCTCTGCGCCGGCTTCTTCCAGCTCGGTATCGGCGTGGTGTTCGGCGTCATCGCGGCGCTGGTGGCGGGGTGCTGGTTCGTCAAGGGCGGCCGTGAAACTCTGGTGCTGTGCCTGCACGCGCTGGTCGAAGGCGCGCGCCATGCAGTGCCGGTGGGTATCGCCTGCGCCCTGGTCGGGGTGATCATCGGCGTGGTGTCGCTGACCGGGGTGGCCTCCACCTTCGCCGGCTACATCCTCGCCATCGGCCAGGACAACCTGTTCCTCTCGCTGGTGCTGACCATGCTCACCTGCCTGGTGCTGGGCATGGGCATTCCGACCATCCCCAACTACATCATCACCAGCTCCATCGCCGCGCCGGCGCTGCTGGATCTGGGCGTGCCGCTGATCGTCTCGCACATGTTCGTCTTCTACTTCGGCATCATGGCCGACCTCACCCCGCCGGTGGCGCTGGCCTGCTTCGCCGCTGCGCCGATCGCCAAGGAGCGCGGCCTGAAGATCAGCCTGTGGGCGGTGCGCATCGCCGTGGCCGGTTTCGTCGTGCCCTTCATGGCGGTCTATTCGCCGGCGCTGATGCTGCAGGGCGACAGCCTGCTGGCAACGCTCTACGTCATCTGCAAGGCGGTGCTGGCCATCGGTCTTCTGGGCGCGATATTCACCGGCTACCTGCAGGCCAGGCTGAGCTGGTGGGAGCGCGTGCTGGGTTTTGCTGCCGGAGCCAGCCTGATCCTGGCCACGCCGGCCAGTGACGAGATCGGCTTCGCCCTCAGCGCCATCTTCATTGCCCAACACTTCTGGCGTGCCCGTCGTGCCGAGGTCGCGACGGCGTGATCGGCCTGTGCCTGGGGATGGCCGGCGTGGTGTGGGCGTCGCTGCCCACGCCCGCGTTCACCCTGGCCTGGAACCACAGCATCGAGAAGATTCGCTGGGAAGAGGATTATCGCGTCACCACCGAGGGCCTGATCCTCGGTGAGGCGCGGGTCAAAGGCTCGGGCGCCGGAATGGAGATTCCCGACGGCGCCGAACTGCGCAATGGCAGCTGGCACTACCAGCGTCAGCTACCGCCCTTGCAACCCCTGCGAGTCGGGCGTACGCCTGAAGCCGGGGATTACCAACTGTGTTTCGACCAGCGTTGTCGCCCGATGAGCGACTGGCTCGGCCCGCCAAAAGCGAGCCAGCCGGCGTTGGAATTGTGGAGCTGTGAGCTGGGCTCCTCCGCGCCTGATGCGGGCTAGGTTCGCCAAGGCGAACCAGGCTCCCGGCGCCACAAGCGTCGGAGAAAGAAGAGAACCCCCATGTGGCGCGAGCCTATGGGGGTTTTGTTCGTCTGAGGCAGTGAGTGTGGACGGGGATATCTGATAATGGCTCCAATATGTGAATAATTCTTATTGACTGGGGAAGGGTCTGCTGTAAGAATTTTGTCGATAACTATTAGCATTCGCGATAAGGCCAATGCCTGCCAGTGAGGCACTTGCTGCACAAGGGACTGCCAGCGGCTATCGACAGCGCATCAGGAGAAGTCCCCTTGTTCAGCACCAAGACCCAACTGGCCGTGGCGATCACGGCTGCCTGCCATTTTCCCCTCGTTCTGGCTGACGATCAGGCGCCTCTGGAGTTGGACGCGCAGAGCGTCATCGGTAGCGCTGGGGCGAGCACTTCGGAGAGTTACAGAAGCAAGCCCAGCAGCGCGGCGACCAAGCTCGATCTGACCCCACGGCAGACGCCGCAGGCGGTTTCCACCCTTACCGAGGCGCAGTTGCGCGACTTCCAGCTCACCAGCGTCAACGAGGCACTCAAGGCCGTGCCCGGCGTGCAGGTGCAGGAAGTCGAGACCGACCGCACCTACTACACCGCGCGCGGCTTCGACATCACCAACTTCCAGTACGACGGCATCTCCGTGCCCTTCGTCTACGGCAACGTCGAGGGGGATCTGGACACCGCCATGTACGAGCGGGTCGAGGTGGTTCGCGGTGCCAACGGCTTGATTTCCGGCACCGGCAACCCTTCGGCGACGGTCAACTTCGTGCGCAAGCGGCCCACGGCAATCCCTCAGGCGCGCGTCGATCTCACCGCAGGCTCCTGGGACAAACGGCGCATCGACACCGATGTGGCCGGCGCGCTCAACGACGCCGGCACGGTGCGTGGGCGCCTGGTCTACGCCAACGAAAACAAGCACTCCTACCTCGACCGCTACTCGCGCGAGAAGAACGTCTTCCATGGCGTGCTGGACTTCGATCTGGACGCCGACACCGTCTTCACCCTCGGCCATACCCTGCAGACCAGTGACGCCAACTCGCCGATGTGGGGGGCGCTGCCGCTGAATTACAGCGACGGCTCCAAGACCCACTACTCGCGCTCCACCAGTACCTCTGCCGATTGGGCCTACTGGGACGTCAAGGAAAACCGCAGCTTCGCCGAGCTGGCCCACAGCTTCGCCAACGACTGGCAGGCCAAGGCAGTGCTGACACGTGTGGAGAAGAAGGGCGATGGCTCGCTGTTCTACATGGCGGGCACTCCGAACAGGGAGACCGGTCTGGGGTTGACCAGCTACCCGTCCGAGTACAAGGACGAGAACAAGCAACTGATCGTCGATCTGCAGGCCAGCGGGCCGTTCAGCCTCGCCGGTCGTGAGCATCAAGCCAGCCTGGGCGCTAGTTGGTCGCGCTCGGAGCTGAACGACACCTCCTACTACGACTCCACCACCGGCAACGCGCTGCCGCCCTTGGATGACTGGAATGGACACATCGGCAGGCCCTTGAACGATCGCCCAACGCGGGGCAGTGATTTCACCGACCGCATGAAGAGCGTCTATGGCGCCGCTCGCTGGAGCCTGACCGATGACCTGAGCCTGATCACCGGCACCCGGGTAGTGGATGTCAGCAGCAGTGGCGAAAGCTACGGTGCGGCCAAATCCTTGAAGAACAGCGGCAAGGTGGTGCCCTATGCCGGCGTCGTCTACGACCTCAACGAGCAGTATTCGCTCTACGCCAGCTACACCGAGATCTTCAGCCCGCAGACCAAGACCGATATCAGCGGCTCGCGCCTGGCGCCGCTGGAAGGGGTGAACTACGAGGTGGGCATCAAGGGCGAATTGTTCGACGACCAGGTCAACGTGGCCTTGGCGGTGTTTCGTACCGAACAGGACAACTTTGCCAATCAGGCAGGAACCATCGGCGGTCGCGCTTACTACAACGCAGTCGAAGGGCTGACCAGTGAAGGTTATGAACTGGAGTTCTCCGGCGAGCCGGTGGATGGCCTGCAGCTCAGCGCCGGTTACACCTTCGTCGACATCACCAATGCCGACGGCTCACATGCTGTGACCTATTCGCCCAAACATATGGTCAAGGCAGCGGCTACCTACCGTGTGCCGGGGCTGGAAAAGCTCAAGGTGGGTGGCGCCATGCGTTGGCAGAGCGATATCCGCAACGGTATCGCCGAGCAGGATGCATATGGCGTGGTCGACCTGATGGCCAGCTACGACATCGACCGCAACTGGAGCCTGTCGGCCAACCTCAACAATCTCACCAACGAGAAGTACCTGACCAGCCTGTACTGGACTCAGGCCTATTACGGCGCGCCACGTAACGTCAGCGCCACCCTGACCTGGAAGTACTGAGCGAACGGGCCGCTGGTGCAGCGGCCCGCTCGTTCGACGAGAGACTGTCATGCGCCCGATTCTGGTTCTGCTGCACCGCTGGTGCGGCCTGTTCATCGCCCTGTTCCTGTTCACCGCCGGCCTGACCGGCGCCGTCATCTCCTGGGATCATGAACTGGACGAATGGCTCAACCCGCACCTGTTCGACGCGCAGAGCGCAGGGCCGGCGCAGGATCCGCTGCAACTGGCCGATGCCTTGGAGGCGCGCGATCCTCGCCTGCAGGTGAGCTTCATGCCTCTGGCGCTGGAGCCGGGCCATGCGCTGAATATCTTCGTCGATCCGCGTATCGACCCGGCCACCGGCAAGGCCTACGCGCTGGGCTTCAACCAGCTCGGCATCGACCCGGTGAGTGGCGCTGTCCAGGGGCAGCGCGAGTGGGGGGCGATCTCCCTGAGCCGGGAGAACCTGCTGCCGTTCCTCTACAAGCTGCACTACAGCCTGCATATCCCGGACGGTTTCGGTATCGAGCTGGGCATGCTGGTCTTTGGCATCGTCGCCATCGTCTGGTGCCTGGACTGTTTCGTGGCGCTGTGGCTGTCGTTTCCCAACCTGCGCAGTTGGCGCAAGTCCTTCGCCTTTCGCTGGCGCCAGGGTGGCTACAAGCTGAACTTCGACCTGCACCGTTCCGGCGGTGTGTGGATCTGGCTGTTACTGCTGATCCTGGCGGTGACCTCGGTGTCGATGAACCTCGAACGCCAGGTGGTGCGCCCCCTGGTGGAGCTGGTCTCGCCACTGACGCCGAGCCCCTTCGCCAGCCGCACGCCGGTGACGCTGGATGAGCAGATCGTGCCGCAGATCGACCGCCGCGAGGCCATCGCCATCGCGGCTGCCGAGGCCAAACGCCTGGGCTGGCAGGTGCCGCCCGGTGGCCTGTTCCATTCGGCCGAGTTCGGCGTCTATGGCGTCGGTTTCTATGCGCCGGGCGAGGATCATGGCGATGCTGGCCTGGGCAATCCGTGGATCTACGTCGACAGCCGCAGCGGTGAGCTGGCCGGCGCCCATGTGCCGGGCACCGGCAGCGCCGGGGATATCTTCCTGCAGGCGCAATTCCCGCTGCACTCGGGGCGCATCATCGGCCTGCCGGGGCGCATCCTGGTGTCGCTGCTGGGCCTGGCGGTGGCCGGCCTGTCACTGACCGGGCTGGTGATCTGGGCGAAGAAACGCCGCTCGCGCGTGCTGGCCGAGCGGCGTAGCCGAGTGCCGGCCCAGGTCATCGGCTGATCGTCAGAGAATCGGCGAGATCAGCCGGGCCACGCGCATGCCCAATTGCTGCAGGCGGTGCAGATTGCGCCGATCGGCATTGACCAGTTCCCGCGAGCGGCTGAAATCCTCTTCCAGCATGGCGGCGACCTGGGCGTTGAAGTCTGTGCCGAAGGTCAGCAGGTTGGCCTCGAAGTTGAGGCGGAAGGAGCGGTTGTCCAGGTTGGCGCTGCCCAGCAGGCAGGCATCGTGGTCGATCAGCAGGGCTTTCTGGTGCAGAAAGCCTGGTTGGTAGCGGAAGATCCTCACCCCGGCTCTTAGCGCCTCGAAGGCGTACAGGCTGGAGGCGGCATAGACGATACGGTGGTCGGGGCGCGATGGCAGCAGCAGGCGCACGTCCACGCCACGCATCACCGCCAGGCGCAGGGCGGCGAACAGCGCCTCGTCGGGGACGAAATAGGGGCTGCTCAGCCAGACCCGCTCGCGCGCCGCGTGAATCGCCTCGACGAACAGCAGCGAGCAGGTTTCCTGCGGGTCCGCCGGGCCGCTGGCTATCACCTGGCAGAGCAGGCCGGGTTCGTCCTGCTTGCTCGGCATCAGCAGCGGCGGCAGCTTCTGGCAGGCCCAGTACCAGTCTTCGGCGAAGGCTTCCTGCAGGCTTGCCACCACGGGCCCGCGCACTTCCACATGGGTATCGCGCCAGGGTGCCAAAGGCGGTTTCTGCCCGAGGTATTCGATACCGACGTTGAGCCCGCCGAGAAAGCCGATCTCGCCGTCGACCACGACGATCTTGCGGTGGTTGCGAAAGTTTAGCTGGAAGCGGTTGAACAGCCCGGCACGGGTAGGGAAGGCATGCACCTCGACACCGCCCCGGCGCAGATGGTCGATATAGGCACGCGGCAGCGAGTGGCTGCCGACGCCGTCGTACAGAACGAATACCTGCACGCCGGCGGCGGCGCGCTCCAGCAGCACGTCGCGCAGACGCAGACCGAGGGCGTCATCGCGGATGATGAAGAACTGCAGCAGGATCACTTGCTGCGCGCTGGCCAGGGCGTTGAACAAGGCCTCGAAGGTGGCCTCGCCGTCGATCAGCAACTGCACGCGGTTGCCGGTCAGGCCGGGCAGATGCGACAGGCGGGGCAGGGCGCGCAGGCGCTCGTAGGCCGGGGACTGGTGCGCGGCCTTGGCTTCCTCGACCCAGGGGCGCCAGTCCTGCTTGGCCATGGCCAGATGCATTTCCTGGTCGGCCTGGCGCCGCGCCTTGACGTAGGCGTCGAAACGGCTGCGGCCGAACACCAGGTAAGGCAGCAGCGTCAGGTAGGGCATGAAGAATAGCGACAGCCCCCAGGCCAATGCACCCTGGGCGGTGCGCACGGTCAGCACGGCATGGATGGCCGCGAGCACGCCCAGGGTGTGAATGACGGCGATCAGGTAGGCGAACAGATGGGGAATGCCGAAATCCGCAGGCATGCAGGCTCTTCCTTTGCACGGGTCATGGATAACAGACTACGGCGCTCGTGGCGCGTTCGCTGCTCATCCTGCCACGGTGTTTCACGACGTGGCAGTCAGGGGCAAATTGCCATCCATCGGGGAATTATTCAGGGTTTTCATGTGTCTGTGGGTCTGAGTGAACGGAATTCATGTGTTACCTTTCCGGTACGGCTCGCTTGGGTGGCCTCCGAAGACTAGGGTTCTTGGGGGGCATCTGGGTGGGGCGTCACAATAAGAGGAGGGCATCCGTCCTGTTCACGCTCGTCTAGCGAGTCAACGCATCAAGGAGCACGCCAACCATGGGAAACGTCCCTTCGCATGACACGACCCCGCCACCCGCAGCGGAAATTCAAGAGGGCATACCGGCGCCGACCGGTGAAGCCAATCTGATCGATACCGACTATGTCATCGGTCAGGACAACATCCAGGGGCAGTTCGTCTTCTCCTTGGACATTCACGGCAAGGTCTTCACCATTTCTGCCCTGGTGGCAGTGATCTTCGTGGTGCTGGCCCTGGCTCTGCAGAATCAGATCGAGCCGCTGTTCAGCAGTGTGCGCGACTGGCTCACCCATCATATGGCCTGGTTCTTCATCGGCGCCGCCAACATCTTCGTTCTGCTCTGTCTCGGGCTGATCGTCTCGCCGCTGGGCAAGGTGCGTCTCGGCGGCAAGGAGGCGACTCCCGATTACACCTACATGGGCTGGTTCTCCATGCTGTTCGCCGCGGGCATGGGCATCGGCCTGATGTTCTATGGCGTTTCCGAGCCCATGTCGCACTACAGCTCGGCGATGGGCGGGATCACCGTCGGCGCGGACGGTGTACGCACCGACTGGGCACCACTCGATGGCGCACAAGGCAACGCCGAGGAAGCCGTGCGCCTGGGCATGGCCGCGACCATCTTTCACTGGGGGCTGCACCCCTGGGCGATCTACGCCATCGTCGCCCTGGCGTTGGCGCTGTTCTCCTTCAACAAGGGCCTGCCGCTGTCGATCCGTTCGATCTTCTACCCGATTCTTGGTGAGCGCGTCTGGGGCTGGCCGGGGCACATCGTCGACATTCTCGCGGTGTTCGCCACTCTGTTCGGCCTGGTGACCTCGCTGGGCCTCGGGGCAGAGCAGGCGGCTGCCGGCCTGGAGTATCTGTTCGGCATTCCTGCCACGGACATGACCAAGGTGCTGCTGATCATCGCCATCACCCTGATCGCCCTGGCTTCGGTGGTCGCCGGCCTGGACAAGGGGGTCAAGCGCCTGTCGGAAATCAACATGGGCCTGGCCATGGCCCTGTTGCTATTCATCATCATCGCCGGGCCGACCCTGGCGATCTTCACCGGCTTCTTCAAGAACCTCGGTGCCTACCTGCAGTACCTGCCAGCGCTGGCCAACCCGGTGGGGCGCGAAGACGTCAACTTCAGCCAGGGTTGGACCGCCTTCTACTGGGCCTGGTGGATCAGTTGGTCGCCGTTCGTGGGCATGTTCATCGCCCGCGTCAGCCGCGGCCGCAGCGTGCGTGAATTCCTCATTGCCGTGCTGCTGGTGCCGTCGCTGGTGTCGGTGCTGTGGATGACGGCCTTCGGCGGCACCGCCATCAACCAGTTGCTGGTCGATGGGTTCACTGGCGCGCAGGACGCCGCGCTGGAGCTGAAGCTGTTCAGCATGCTCGGCGAGATGCCGCTGACCGGCATCACCTCGTTCATCGGTATCGTGCTGGTGGTGGTGTTCTTCATCACCTCGTCGGACTCCGGCTCCCTGGTGATCGACACCATCACCGCCGGTGGCAAGGTCAATGCGCCGGTACCGCAGCGCGTGTTCTGGGCCAGCATCGAAGGCGTGATCGCCATTGCCCTGCTGCTGGGCGGCGGGTTGGTGGCGCTGCAGGCCATGGCCGTGTCGACCGGCCTGCCGTTCACCATCGTGCTGCTGGTGGGCTGTATTTCCATCGTCAAGGGATTGATGAGCGAGCCGCGCTGACGCATTCGCTGGCACCTTACCGATCAAGCGCGCGCCTGCGGGCGCGCTCTTGCGTGAGGGAGGTTTCACTCTGTGCCGAGTACAGCCGCTGTGGGAGAGGTTTCAGCGTGCACGGGGCTGGCTGGTGCGGGGTAGCACAGGCTGAGCCGACAGGCGCTGAAGATGGGTGATGCGCTTTCATCCATCTTCTGCGCGCCGGATACCAGAGCCACGTGCTGCGGCTGCCATGTCAGCCTTCAGGCGATACCAAACTGGATTTCGATGCGGTTATCCGGGGACTGCGGGCCGGCCCAGCAGTGATAGATCTCCCTGCTCTCGCCTGTGACAGGCAACTTGGCTGCAACAATTGCACGGATGAGCGGCTGGTAACCTGCTGTGAATAGCTGATCCAGCTTGCCGCTATATTCGGCATAGGCGCAGGGAAAGCTGTCCAGCGTTCTGACGGAAAACCTGTCGCCTGCATAGGTTTCGGCGTTGCTGATCGGCAAACAGAATTCGGCGGTATATCGCTGCTGGCCATTCTCGGGGAGGTTGTACGAGATGAAAACCCAGGGCCCAGCGACCTGTAACCCGTACTGCCGGACTTCTTCCATCATTTGTGCGCCGTACTGTTCTGCGTAAATGCCGACCTGCGGGATGGTCAACTCTTGTCTCGCATATAGCACCGTCATGGGCGCGGCGTTCTTCCTTTGCATATGAGCTCCTCAGGGTTCCACCAGGCTGTGGTGAGCGTAACAGCCTGGTAATGGCTGCTGGGCATTGTGGTGCTACAAGGCCCGCCTGACGAAGGACTTTAGCCGTCTTCTGATGATTGGGGGCGAAACGAGAAGGGCCAAGGCTGCACGGATAAACGAAGTGCCACCTGACCGCTTCAGCCGGATCAAGGTGGTGGTTAGTGGTCTCTCGACACGTTCTTCAACGCCAAACTTCACCTTGGTCGCTAATGGATAGCCCCACGCCGTTTGCACCGCTCTTGCCAGTTTTTCCTTCTGATAGCGTCGGCTTCCGCGTATAGCAGCGGCGGGCGCCGCATTGCTCGCGATTAGAAAAAGAAGGAGCAGCCCCTTGAGCCAAGGCCCCATATCTCGCAAGAACGATTCATCCGCAGACGGTATTCCCGCCCCAAGTGGGGCAGTCAACCTCATCGACACCGACTATGTAGTCGGCCAGGACAACATCCGTGGCCGATATCTGGTCAACCTCGATATCCATGGTGTGGTATTCCTGATATCGGCGATCACCGCATTCATCTTCGTCGCGCTGGCGCTGGCCATGCACGATCAGATCGAGCCTCTGTTCAAGGCCGTGCGTGACTGGCTGACCGTGCATCTGTCCTGGTTCTTCATCGGTTCGGCCAACATCTTCGTCCTGCTGTGCCTGGGCCTGATCGTTTCGCCGTTGGGCAAGGTGCGCCTTGGCGGCACCCTGGCCCGCCCCGATTACTCCTACTTCTCCTGGTTCGCCATGCTGTTCGCGGCGGGCATGGGCATCGGCCTGATGTTCTACGGTGTTGCCGAGCCGATGTCGCATTACGGCACCGCCTTGGGCGGCACAGCCGTGGATGCCAATGGCGTGCGCACCGACTGGGCACCGCTGGGCGGGGCTGCCGGCAACTCCGCCGAGGCGGCGCGCCTGAGCATGGCCACCACCATCTTCCATTGGGGCCTGCACCCCTGGGCGATCTACGCCATTGTGGCGCTGGCGCTGGGCCTGTTCGCCTTCAACAAGGGTCTGCCGCTGTCGTTCCGCTCGATCTTCTTCCCGCTGCTCGGTGAGCGCGTGTGGGGTTGGCCAGGCCACATCATCGACATCCTGGCGGTATTCGCCACCCTGTTCGGCCTGGTGACCTCTCTGGGGCTGGGTGCCGAGCAAGCCAGCGCTGGTCTGCATGCGCTGTTCGGCCTGCCGGCCGACACCACCACCAAGGTGCTGCTGATCACCGTGATCACCCTGATCGCGCTGTGCTCGGTACTGACCGGTGTGGACAAGGGCGTGAAGATCCTCTCCGAAATCAACATGGGCCTGGCCTTCGCTCTGCTGGCGTTCGTACTGTTCGCCGGCCCCACTGCACTGCTGCTGACGGGTGTGCTGGATAATCTGGGCGCCTACCTGCAGTACCTGCCGGCGCTGTCCAACCCGGTGGGCCGTGAAGACGCCAACTTCAGCCAGGGCTGGACGGCGTTCTACTGGGCCTGGTGGATTAGCTGGTCGCCGTTCGTGGGCATGTTCATCGCCCGCGTCAGCCGTGGCCGTACCGTGCGTGAATTCCTTACCGCCGTGCTGTTGGTGCCATCCTTGGTATCGGTGATCTGGATGAGCACCTTCGGTGGCACCGCGCTGCACCAGGCCCTGGGTGGCCTGACCGAGCTGAGCCAGGCTGCGCTGGAGCTGAAGATGTTCGTCATGCTCGATCAGTTGCCGATCAGCGCCATCAGCTCCTTCGCCGCCATCGTACTGGTGGTGTTGTTCTTCATCACCTCGTCGGACTCCGGTTCGCTGGTGATCGACACCATCACCGCTGGCGGCAAGATCAACTCGCCGGTTTCGCAGAAGGTGTTCTGGGTGGTCATCGAAGGCGCGCTGGCCGTGGCCCTGTTGCTTGGCGGTGGCCTGGTGGCCCTGCAGGCCATGGCGGTTTCCACTGGTTTGCCGTTCACCATCGTGCTGTTGGTGGGGTGCGTGGCGATCATCAAAGGGCTGATGAGCGAACCGCGCTAAGCGGAGCGCCTTGCCGCCACCCGGCGGCCTTGGCTCGATACAACGCCTCTATCGCAGGATAGGGGCGTTGTCGTTTATGGGCGCCGAGCATGGATAAGCGTCACTGCTTTAGGCTGGAGACTTGGTGCATGACGTGGGATTGGATGGAATATTGATTGATGCTGGATTGGCAAGTTTGTGTTGATGTTTCGGATATCCGTTCCGAATTGCCGCGTTTTTGTTGATGTTTCTGGTTTCGCCCTCCCGGGCGAGTCAGTTTTGTAGGGCAAAAGTAACCAAAACCCTCCGCCCGGTCATCCGGCCCTCGCTGCGCGAGGGTTCGCTCACTCCATCGCCGTTCCAGAGGCCCGCCGCGGTGGGCCATCCCTGGCCCATCGCGGCTCTCGGCTTTGGCATCCTGCGTCGCTCTACCTCCTGCATCCATGCAGTCGTCGCGGCATCCATGCCGCTCAACCTCTTCCACGACGATTCCGTTCGCCCTCCTGGGCGGGCTCTGCACGCGCCTGAACCCGAGGTAACCCAGAAGTAGCAAGGAGTGGTTACACATGAGGTCAGCCTCAGGGCTGACCGGGATGCCGGCTGCAAGCCGGCAAGCTATTCAAGCGAATGAAAGTTTTGGTTTAACCCAGCGGCCACGTCATGGCTCCACTGTTACCAGAGCACGCGGGGCATGCCCGGAACCGATGTACGTTCAGGCGCGCTAACTCCCCCTTCAGGAGGCCGAACGTAGGCATTGCGCAGGGGGCGAGCGGCATGGATGCCGCGAGATACCGATGGCGGCCCCGCGTAATGGGCCAGGGATGGCCCATGTACGCCGACCCCTCAGGATGCCGGAGTGAGGGGAGTCGAGCGAAGCATGACGGGGACGCCTAGTTCCGGATGGCGGGGGTGCGTTTCTTTTGCTTACTTTTCTTTGCGCTGGGCGGCAATCCGAGTTCAAAGAAAAGTGAGTCGCCCGAGGGGGCGAAACCCGGAGTTTCTGAAAACACCCAAAGCGGCGTCCAGAATACCAACACACAAACTTGCCAATCCGGTATCAAGACCGATTTCCCCGCGACGCCACGAAAACGCAAAAACCCGATGCCAAGACCTGGCATCGGGTTTTCAAGAACGATCCCCGCTGGGGCTCAAGCCATCAAGAACGACATTACACAGCAGCAATCATGGCTGGCCATCAGCACTCGATGATATTCACCGCCAGGCCACCGCGAGCGGTTTCCTTGTACTTGGTCAGCATGTCAGCCCCGGTTTCGCGCATGGTCTTGATCACCTTGTCCAGGCTCACGTAGTGCGCGCCGTCGCCATACAGCGCCATGCGTGCAGCGTTGATGGCCTTCACCGAAGCGATGGCGTTGCGCTCGATGCAGGGGATCTGTACCAGGCCGCCGACCGGGTCGCAGGTCAGGCCCAGGTGGTGTTCCATGCCGATCTCGGCAGCGTTCTCGACCTGCTCCGGGGTGCCGCCGAGTACCGCGCACAGCGCGCCGGCGGCCATGGAACAGGCCACGCCCACTTCACCCTGACAGCCCACCTCGGCGCCGCTGATCGAGGCGTTTTCCTTGTACAGGATGCCAATGGCGCCGGCGGTGAGCAGGAAGTCGATGATGCCGCGCTCGTTGGCGCCGGAGATGGCATTGGCATAGTAGTGCAGCACCGCCGGGACGATACCGGCGGCACCGTTGGTCGGTGCGGTGACCACGCGGCCACCGGCGGCGTTCTCTTCGTTCACCGCCAGGGCCCAGAGGTTCACCCAGTCGAGCATGCGCAGCGGGTCTTCGATGTAGCTGCGCTGGAAGCCACCCAGCTTGCGCGCCAGGATGGCGGCGCGGCGGCGCACCTTGAAGCCGCCGGCGAGGATGCCCTCGGTGCGGCAACCACGCTCCACGCAGGCCTGCATCACCTTCCAGATGTTCAGCAGGCCGGCGTCGGTTTCTTCGTCCGTGCGCCAGTGGCGCTCGTTGCGACGCATCACCTCGGCGATGCCGATACCGTGCTCGCGGGTCAGCTTGAGCAGGTCGGCGCCGCTGCGGAAGGGTAGCGGCAGGGAAGTGGCGTCCGGGGCGATGATCTTCTGCTTGCTGCCATCGGCCAGCACCGCCTCGCTGACCACGAAGCCGCCGCCCACCGAGTAGTAGGTGGCCTCGTGCAACTGGATGCCGGCGGCATCGAAGGCGGCGAAGCGCAGGCCATTGGCGTGCAGCGGCAACGCCTTGCGGAACATCTTCAGGTCGGCTTTCTCGTCGAAGGCGACGGCATGCTTGCCGGCCAGCACGATGCGCTTGTCGCGGCGGATGGTGTCGATGTACTCGGGCACCTGATCGACGTTGACGGTATCCGGCTCATGGCCGCTGAGGCCGAGCAGCACCGCCTTGTCGCTGCCATGGCCCTTGCCGGTGGCGCCCAGCGAGCCGTACAGCTCGGCGACCACACGGGTCACCTTGGGCATGTGCTCGTGGTTTTCCAGGGCGTGGGTGAACAGCGCGGCGGCGCGCATGGGGCCGACGGTGTGAGAGCTGGACGGGCCGATACCCACTTTGAACAGGTCGAAAACGCTGATAGCCATGGCGGAGTTCTTCTTGTCGATTGATTGGACACGCGCCCGGTTACGCGCGTGTGGATGCCCCTATCTAAGAACGGCCCTATCATTATGTATACTGATTTATTTTTAACGTATTCGTTAGCGTCGCTTAACTATTGAGATCGCGCCATGGACATCACCCGCCTGCGCACCCTGCGCGAACTGGCTCGCTGCCGCACCATGGCGGCGGCTGCCGAGTCGCTGCACCTGACGCCTTCGGCCGTGTCGCAGCAGGTCGCTCAGCTCGAACGCGAGGTGGACGTGGCATTGATCGAGCGGCGCGGCCGCGGTGTGGTGCTGACCCCGGCGGGTGAGCGCCTGGTGGCGCATGCCGAGCGCATTCTCATGGTGCTCGACGAAGCGCGCTCGGAGCTGGCGCTGCTACGCGGGGAAATTGCTGGAGAGCTACGGGTGGCGGCCTTCCCCTCGATCGCCGTGGCGGTGATCGCCGAAACAGTGCGAGCGCTGCGCACTGCCTATCCACGGCTGAACGTGGTGGTGCTGGATCTGGAGCCGCAGGAAAGCCTCAGCGCCCTGGGTTCCTGGCAGATCGACGTGGCGGTGATCGACGACCTGGCGGTGACTCCGGACGAGAACCGCGAGCACTACGCGCTGATTCCCCTGACCCAGGACTTGCTGCACGTCCTGCTGCCCATCGAGCATGCCCTGGCCAGGCGCGACAGCCTGACCGTCGCCGATTTGCGCGACGAAGCCTGGGCGCTGGACTCCACCGGCAGCTCGTTCGGCGAGTTCATCACCAACCTGTGCCGCCGCTCCGGCTTTGCCCCGCGCATCAATGCCCACTGCGCCGGCTTCGAGATGGTTGCGGCCATGGTCGCCTCGGGCAACTCCATCTCCATCGTCTCCGGCCTGCGCCTGGTGCGCCCGCTGCCCGGCGTCATCGCCGTGCCGCTGCTGCCGGACATCCAGCGCGGCGTGTTCCTCGCCTACCGCAAGGGCGAGCGCGACCATCCGGCGGTCAACGTGTTTCTCGACGAAGCGGTATACACGGCAGACAGAGTGCTGGGTTAGCCCGTTCATGTGGGAGGGGCTTTTGCTGCTGCCCACGCTCGGCGTGGATAACCACCGACCTGTCGACTTTTACTCGGCGGGCGTGACAGGCTCTTGAGCCGTTTCAGCCTCCAACTTCGCCCTGTCAGCCTTGCTGATGTACTTGGGTTTGTTGCGTTTGGGCGCAAGCTTGGCATTGGCCTTCTTGGCGTGGGCTTCGAGCAGTTGCTTGATCTTCTTGCGGCGATTCATGGTGTTGGTCTGCGTTGCCCTGGATGAATGGTGCCGACTTAGCCGTAGGATGGGTTTCGCAAGGCGAAACCCATTATTTGTCAGTTCCCGGGTTTCGCGTTGCTCTACCCAGGCTACTTGCTTTCTTTGTTATGATTCACGACCAAATCAGATTGACGCGATGCTTTGGAAGGCTTTACGTAATTCATCAATATCCTTAAATCTAGAAGCCTTATTGCTGCTAAGACCTTTTTCAATAAAAGCGCGCAGGTTTTCCGGTGGCTTTTCAGTGTTGCTCTTTCCGGTTAATACGTAATACAAAATGCGAGTCAGTGCGTATGTTTCATGCAAGATGCTATAGCTATCAAAACCTTCCGTAATTAGACTTGGATCATTGTAGTAACCCTTAAACTCTGTATTGGCAGAGGTTAATTCGCTTTCGACGATTTTCACTAACCCGAAATCTGCTATTTTCACTACTGCCACATCGTCATATTCCTTAAGCAGAATATTCTTAGGACTGATGTCTCTGTGCAAGATGTTTTTGGAGTGTATGTATGAAAAGGCCTTGAGTATCTGTAGGCCCAGCTTGATGCGGTCTTGAAATGATAGCTTGGAATTATTTTTTGATATATATTTATCCAGCGAGCCATCCATGAACTCCATAACATATTCATTGCTATTTTCGTTGTAACCATAAACTTCAAGAACATATGGTGAGCTTAACTTGCTCATTTGATCATATTCACGCCTAAATCTTTGAATTTCCTTTGCGTTCAGATCCTTCTTTGCTCGTTTCAAAGCAAAATTTTTAAGATAAAAACTGTCGAAGTATTTGTAGACGTTAGCATAAGAGCCGCTACCGAGCGCCTTCAGGTCAGCGGTATTGTTTTTATTTTCAATTTTTATTGAGCTTTGTGAAAAAAATATTGGAATAGTGTAGTAGAGCTCTAGCTTCTCAGTATAGGGTGGAATCGCACTTCCACCGCTCTTGTTTAGAAAACCCTTGCAGAAAGCAAGTCTGTCTCGATAATACTCTTCAACATAAAATGCATGCTCGGAGTTCTTTAAGGATCTCTCTAAGGCTTCAGTGGTCTCTATGGCTCTAATAAGACTTCTACTTGGCTCTGCCCAGAAATGAGCTGGCTCTTCGTCTGTCGGGAGTCTATTATTCATCGAGTCAAAAAGACTAATGATGCTAGAGTGAAGGGTGGAGAATAAAATTTTTAACTTATCATTGTTTATTGATTCGTAGAGCTCTTCAAATTCGTTACTCAAAATATCAAACAGCTTTCTATAATGGCTCTCTATAGCATTCTCAGCATTCATTGGTATTGGAAACCTTTCTATGGTTGAACCATAACCGTGATTAGATGGAAGGTTGTACTAATTCGATGGTAGAGCGTTCCATCTGGCTCTGTATCATTACGCTGCGTATGGCGCGGAAACTTCTGAATCATAGCTTTATTTCTTGCTGACTGGTCGTGCAGTTTGTTCGTTTGACTTCCGATTTTTGCTCTCCTGTTAAGACTGTGTATTAGAGCAGCGATCTAATATCGGTAACCACAACGGCATTCCTGAGGCTAAGCTGCTTACGTTTCGGCTAGCGCCGCAAACCTGTGGGCTGATGGATAAGCTTGATGGTGTCCACGCTCTGCGTCGGCCTTTTTAAACCACAACGGACGCAGAGCGTCCTGAGCTGCGTTCCCACGCGGAGCGTGGGAACGATCATCTGCGTGCGCCATGTAACTGCGTGCAAGGTGGAGGCCGGATCTAACCAGCCGGACAGCACCTGCAGCCCATTGACTCACACCTTGAAGCTATCCACCTGGTTGTTCAGCTCCTGATACAGATCCGTGATCTGCTGAGACTGGCTTCTGACCCGTTCGGACATGTCGCGCACGCCATCGCTCTCTCCGCGCAGCGCGGTCAGGTTCTCGCTGATATGTTGCGAGACCGTGGCTTGCTCCTCGGTCGCCAGCGCAGTCTGGCTGGCCATGTCCTGCACCTTGCCGAAGGAGGTGCGCAGGTCGTCGAAGATACTGATCATCTGGCCGATCTGCTGCACCGTGCTATCGGCATTCTGGCGGCTGTTGCGGATGGCCGTGGTGGATTCGGCAACGCTCGCCTTGAGGCGCTCGATCATGGTTTCGATCTCGCGCGTGCTGTCCTGCGTGCGGGTCGCCAGGGTACGCACCTCATCGGCCACCACGGCAAACCCCCGGCCTTGTTCACCAGCGCGCGCGGCCTCGATGGCGGCATTGAGCGCCAGCAGGTTGGTCTGTTCGGCGATGGTGCGGATCACCTCCAGTACCGAGGTGATGGCGGCCGAACTCTGTTCGAGGTCGGCGGAGCGGTTCAGCGCCAGTTCGATATCACTCACCAGCCGCTCGATGGCCTGGTTGGACTGGGTCACGGCGTTAGCGCCCTGGTTGGTCAGCTCACTGGAGTGGCTGGCTTCATGCACGGCGCTCTTGGCCAGTTCTGCCATCTGCTGGTTGGACACGTTCATCTGCGTCGCGGCACTGACCATGGACTCCGAGGCATTGACCAAGCCCTCGCTGATGCGCCCGGCCTGCTCGGAAACGGTATTGAGTTGTACGGTCATATCACCCAACGCGCCGGACTGGTTCTTGATGACGCTGATGATGCGTTGCAGGTGTTCGAGGAAACTGTCGAACTCGTTGGCCAGATCGCCTAGCTCATTGCGTGAGGTGGACTGGATGCGCTGGGTGAGATCACCGTCGCCATCGGCTATCTCACGGATGCGGCGGGCGATGTGGCGTACATCGCGGGTCAGTTTCAGGGGCATGTAATAGCCCACTGCCAAGGCGATGACGAAGGCGACGCCGATGACTATCAGCGCGAGCTTCTGGTAGTCGGCGACCCACTCCCTGACGGCGTCTTTCTGCTGGCGGGCATGTGCTTCGACAGTTTCTCCCGCCTTGTCCAGCATGTCGCGCACGGCATCGAAGTATTCGTCCACCTTGACCTTGGTTTGTGGAATCGAGGCCAGGCTCGTCTTCTGGGACGCATCGATGAGGCTCTGACTGCTCTGCACCCAGGCATTGAACAGCGTATCGAAGCGCTCGTAGGGTTGAGTCAGTTGCGGTTCGCGAATCAGATAGCTGCGGTAATCGTGGAAGCGTTGCAGGGCCTGCTGCGTATTTCCCTCGAAAGCGGCGCGGTTATCCTCGAGGTTGCCGTAGCCTGTAGTGATGCGTTGCAGCGCCAACAGTGCCTGATAGAGGTCGCGATCCGCGTTGAGGATCACCGACAGGGCCTCGACGTAAAGCTGCAGGTCGGCGTCGTCCGCCGCTTCGTTCTTGCGCTGCTGGGTATGCTGGCGAAGCTGCTCGCCGGCTTGATCCAGCAGTGCGCGCATGGCCTGGAACTCGTCATCCTGTTGCAAGGTTGTGGAGGTAGCGGACTCCTTGACGCTGGCATTCAGGCTGTTGCTCACATCCAGCCATTGCTTGTAGAGCGACTCGAAATCGGCGAAAGGCTGAGTGACTTCGGGCTCTTCGGCGAGCAGTTCGCGAAACTGCTTGAAGCGATCCCACACCTGCTGGGCATTCTCGGCGAAATCCTTGGCGTTCTCGCTGGCATTGCCCTTGCCCCCGATCAGGTGCTCCTGCGCGATCAGGGCCTGGTAGATGTCACGATCAGCGTTGAGGATCAAGGCCACGGCCTCGAAGTAATTCTCCGCCTGCCGGCGCATGGCGTCCTGCTGCACCTTGCTCATCAGTAGCATCAGCAGCAGCAAACCGACCAGGATCAGCGCCAGCAGGGCTATGGGCAGAATCATCTGTACGCGAATCGAGTGAAGGCGCATCCCGGGCTCCTTGTCCAAATAGAACTGATGGCAGAACGATACCGAGTGAGTCTAGGTAACAGAGTACGAACGTGCTAATCGAGTGCGGAAAGTTCTACATAGACGCTTTCACGCCGCGCTGCGCGGGCTCTGGAGTGTGGGGTGCTCGGACGCGGAGCGTCCTGGGCTGCATTCCCACGCGGAGCGCAGGAACGATCGAACAGGGTAGGGCTCAGCTCCAGACCGCCCCCACCGGCGTATGCGCCGGGTAGTGCGTGGCCACCTGCGCTTGCAGCAGCTCGCCGCAGGCCAGGGCGTCGGTCAGGGCATGGTGCGCGGAGTACAGTGGCAGGCCGTAGCGCAGGCGGCTATCGGCCAGGCGGATGGAGATGCGCTCGCGGCCACGCAGGCGATCCCACCAACTGACACTGCGTTTGGGATGCACCCGGGCTTCCAGCTCCATGGTGTCGATGATGGGGAAGATCAGCCCTTCGCCCAGGTGCTGGCGCAGGGCCTGGTCGAGGAAGTTGCGCTCGATGTTGCGGTAGTGCGCCACCACCACTTTGCCGGCCAGGGCTTCGAGCAGTTCATCCAGCACATGGGCCAGGCGCGGGGCGTGGCGGATGTCGGAATGGGTGATGTGGTGGAAGGTGACCGATTCGGCGCTCAGCTCGCTGGTGGGTTTGACCACCCAGTAACGGGCATCGCTGCAGCGGATGCGTTGCAGGTTCATCGGCACCAGGCCGAGGCTGACGATGGCGTGTTCACGAGGGTCGAGGCCGGTGGTTTCCACGTCCAGCGCCACCAGCGGCACGTCGGCCAGCGGCGTGTCGGCGGCGATGCAGCCGGCGCCGTAGTAGGCGCGCAGCCGTTCGTCCTGGCTGCTGGCAGCCAGCTCGTCGAACAGTTGCGGCCAGTCCTGGTTCTGGTACGCCGTCATTGTGGCCGGGCGAGTGGCTGGGCCGGATAGCGGAAGCGCAGGAACTTCTGCGCGTTGCTCACCACCTGGAAGGCTTCCTTGAGGTGGTGACGCTCGCTGGAGCTGAATTTCTCCGGCTCGACGTAATTGTCCGGCGGGTTGCCGGCTTCCACCTCGCGGGCCTGGTGGCGGATGCGCACCAGGCTGAGGAACTCGAAGGCATAGCGCAGGTGATCCAGGGCCTCCTGGGGCAGCAGCTTGGTGGCGGCGATGGCATCGAGGCGCTCCAGCGAGTTCTGCGCCTTGGAGCCGCAGGCCAGGGCGTGCACGCGGATCAGGTCGGTCAAGGGCGCGGTGCCGCGGCCCTTGAGGTTGATGATGTTCTTCTGGCGGCCGTCGGTTTCCATCACGAAGGTGCGGAAGAAGCCCAGTGGCGGTGTGCGGTTGAGCGCGTTGCGCGCCAGCGCGGCGAGGAAGGCCGGCGTGGCACTGGCTTTCTCTGCCAGCATTTCCTTGAGGTTCTCCACCAGCGCGGTCTTGCCGTACACGCCGTCGAGGTCGAAGAAGATGCTGCTGTTGAGCAGAGTCTCCGGGTTGGGCCGTTCGATCCACTCGCTGAAGTACTGCCGCCACACCTTCAGGGGTTGGCGCCATTTCGGGTTGCTGGCCATGATTCCGCCCTTGCAGTAGGCGTAGCCGCAGGCGGACAGGCCGTTGCTGACGAACTGCGCCATTTCGGCGAAGTAGGGGTCGTGCAGTTCCGGGTTGAAGCTGTCGTCGAGCACCAGGGCATTGTCCTGGTCGGTCAGCAGCAGTTGTTCGTCACGGGCCATCGAGCCGGCGATCATGAAGCAGTAAGGCACTGGCGGCGGGCCGAGCTTTTCCTCGGCGAGAATCAGCAGGCGGCGGGTGAAGGCGCGACCGATGCTGCTCATGGCGCGGCCGACCATGTGTGCGCTGGCGTCGTCGGCGACCATGCGCACGAAGGTGGCGTGCAGATCCGGCAGCAGGCTCTTGAGGCCTTCCACCGAGGTCTTGTTGAAGATGCTGTTGACCAGATAGAGGCTGCTGCGTGACTCGTAGCGAATGACGTCGGCAAGGGAAATCATGCCTACCGGACGGCGCCGCTGCAGCACGGGCAGGTGGTGGATGTTGTTGCGCAGCATGCACAGCATGGCCTCGAACACCGACTCGTCGGCCTGTACGGTCACCGGGCCGGGCGTCATCACCTGGCTCACTGGCGTGTCGCCGGGCAGCCCTTCGGCCAGCACACGGGTGCGCAGATCGCGGTCGGTAAGGATGCCGGCCATCACCTGGTTCTGCTGATCGGCCACCTGTACCTGCGCGGGGTTGGGCCAGCGCCTGGCGGGGTTGACGATGATGACCGAGGACACGCTCTGCTCGCTCATCACCTTGGCCACCTGTTGCACGGGCATGTCCAGCGGCACGCTGACCGGCGAACGGCTGATCAGCTTGCGCACCTTAATCTTCATCAGCTCGCTGGCCTTGCCATGACTGTCCTCCAGGGCCGACTTCAGGCGTGACTGGCCTTCGGCTTCGACGAAGTCGGCGAAGCTGTCGAACTGGTCGCAGAGCTGTTGGAACAGCGGGCCGGGGATGAAGTAGATCAGGCTGTCTTCCAGCGCCCTGGCGCCCAGGCGCACCTTGTTGCCGCGCAGCAGGCCGGCCTGGCCGAAGATGTCGCCTTCGGTCAGGCGGTTGTGCAGCTCGCCGCCGCGGCGATGGATTTCCACCGCGCCGCTGCGCACGTAGTGCAGTTCGTGGATCGGTGCGCCGGCAGCGAGAATTTCGCTGCCGGCCTTGAAGTAGCCCACTTGCACCTGGCGGGCGATCTCGTCGAGGGTCTGTTCCGGCAGGTTGTCGAAGGGGGCGAAGCGATTCAGGTGATCGCGAATCTCGATCAGCTCGATCTGCATGGTGGACCTCGCTGGCAGGTTGATATTCAAGGATAAGGGCATAACGATGGGATGTCCTCCTGCAGTGTCGCGATGAGGACAATGCCTGTCAGTACAGACCAAACAAGGAGGGTATATGCAGCATGCGGGCTTCTGGTTGTGCCTGGGGGCGCTGTTATTGCTTGGCGGCGCCACGGTCTTTTACTACAACCGCCTGGTATTCAACCGCCATCGCGTAGCCGAGGCTGCCAGTGGTATCGACGTACAGCTCAAGCGCCGTTCCAGCCTGATTCCGGCACTGGTGGAGTGCGTGCGCCAATACATGAGTTACGAGCAGGGTACGCTGCAGGCGCTGGTGCAGGAGCGTTCACGCGCGGTGCAACTGGCCGACTCGCCGCTGGGCGAGCGCGCGCCGGTCGAGGCGCAACTGAGTAACCAGTTGCGCCAGTTGTTCGCCCTGGTCGAGGCCTATCCCGAGCTCAAGGCCGATGAGCAGTTTCGCGAGTTGCAGGGCAACATCAGCGAGGTCGAAAACCATATCCAGATGGCGCGGCGCTACTACAACGGTGCGGTGCGCGAACTCAACGTGCTGATCGAGTCGGTGCCGAGCAACCTGGTGGCCCGCCTGTTCACTTTCACTCAGGCCGACTACTTCACGCTGGATGACCCGCGTGACGGTCAGTCGCCGAAGCTGGCGTTCTGAGCGGCGCCCTGGCCGCCGGCCTTGCCAGCGCCACGGCTTTTGCCTCTTCACCACCCTCGAGCAGCTCTTCGGGCGGCGGCGGTTCGTCCGGCGGGGGCTGGTAAAGATCCTCTGACGAATGTCGCGGATGTGCGGCGTTCGCTTTTTCTGTCGAGCCTATTGGAGTAGGGTGCCGCCTCGATTCGCCCAGGCGGATGATTGCGAGTGCCAAGGAGAGTGTCATGTCAGGAAGACTGCGAATTCTGCTGTTGCTGTGCTGCTTCTGCGCCTTCAGTGCGCAGGCCGAAGAGGCCATCCAGAGCTATGACGTGCGTCTGCAGGTCGAGCCCAGTGGCGAGGTGCTGGTGACCGAGCGTATCGCCGTCATCGCCGAAGGGCAGCAGATATCGCGTGGCATCTATCGCGACATCCCTACACGCTACAGCCTGGGCAATGGCTTGCTGCGCAGCACGCCATTGACGCTGATTTCGGCCACGCGTGACGGTCAGCCGGAAACCGTCACGCAACAGGCACTGGAGCATGGCGTGCGTCTGCGCCTTGGGCGCGCCGATATCAGGCTGAACCCTGGCGCTTATGTCTACGAACTGACCTACCGCATGGATGCGCAACTGCAGTTTCACGCCCGCGTCGATGAGCTTTACTGGAACGTCACCGGCAACGACTGGCTGCTGCCGATTCGCCGAGCCAGCGTCGAAGTGGTGCTGCCGGAGGGCGCGCAGATCGAGGCCGCTCATGCCTACACCGGCTACCGGGGTTCGCGTGAAGGGGCCTATGAAGTGCTCGAGCAGCAGGACAATCGCCTGCGGCTGGTGACCACGCGCGAGCTGAAGGTGCGTGAAGGTTTCACCGTCGCCACCGCCTGGCAGGCCGGGTTGGTGAGCAGGCCGAGCTGGTGGCAGAACCTGCTCCGGCTGGTCATCGACAACCTGCGCGACATCCTCTCGCTACTGGCGTCCGTTGGCCTGTTTGGGTTCTACGTCGTGCTCTGGTGGAAGCTTGGCAGAGGCCCACGCAAAGGGCTGGTGATTCCGCTGTTCGAGTTGCCCCGCGGCATCAGCCCGGCCATGGCCGGCTACGTCTGGCATCGCGGCCTGGCGGGCGACACGCGTGGGGTGCGGGCGCTGAGCATCATGCTCACCGATCTGGCCATTCGCGGCTGGCTGCGTTTGCAGCGCAACAGCGAAGGCCTGCTGCTGACCCGAGCAGAGGCGCCAGGGGATGCCATTCGTGAAGACGAGCGGCAGGTACTCAATGCGCTCATCACCAGCGAGGATGGCTCGTTGACCCTGGGTAACCGTTATGAACCACGGCTGACCGCGGCCCTCGACGGCTTGCTGCGCAGCTTCGAGGTGATCGAGCAGAACAACTTCGACCGCCATACTGGCGAGTGGCTGGTCGGTGTGTGCTTCGCCTTCATCGCCGGTTTCATCTCACTGGTGACCGCACCTGCGGATTCCGCTGCGACGAGCAATGCATTCTGGTTGATGGTGGTGGGTGTAGCGTTGGGCGCGTGGGGGGTGTCGTTGCTCCGTTCCGCTCCGGCCGGGGCGGGCATATTGCTCGTGCTCCTCATGCTGGTTTTGGCGATCTGCGCCGCGAGCCAGGTGGGTGGCCCGGCCGTGCTGCTGTGCCTGATTCTCTTCGTCATCGTTATGGTGGCGCGCAAGCTCCTGCGCGCGCCCAGCATCGCCGGGCGGCGTCTGCTCGACGAGCTGGAAGGGTATCGCGAGTACCTGAGCCTGGCCGAACAGGACGTGCTGGATAAAGCCGGCCAGGCGCCGGTCATGAGCATCGCGCACTATGAGCGGCACCTGCCTTACGCCATGGCGCTGGGCGTCGAACGGCAGTGGACCGAGCGCTTCACCCACGAGCTGCGCAAGGGCACCCTTGCACCAGTGGAGGTGGACTATGAGCCACAGGCCTTCACACAGATGATGACCTCAGGCGCGGCGCACGGCCTTGCCTGGAATCTGGACAGGGTGCTGATGAGTTCGTCGACGCCACCGCAGGCGCCGCGCTCCTCCGATGACTTTTCTCATTCTGGTGGCGGCGGCTCTGGCTCCGGCTCGTCCGCATCCCGTGGCGGCGGCTCGTCGGGCGGCGGAGCGGGTGGCGGCGGTGGAGGCGGCTGGTAGCCCTTCAGCTCCAGTTCCAGCGGCTTTCCGCTACCGCATCGTGGGCGTGCAGGCTCTCGGCATGCGCGACCTTGAGGCGGAAGCCGCTGGCCTGCGGCAACTGGCGCAGGGCGCGATGCAGGCGGCGTGCGGCGTCTTCGCAGAACATCAGGTTCTGCCCGTTGGCCAGGGCGAAGGCCTGTTCGTCGGCGCGTTTCACTGCGGTCTGCACGGGGGTGCCGAGCGCCTGTTCGGCGCTGTCGACCAGCGCCAGCAGAGGCAGGTCGTTGCACTCCGGGTTCAGGCGCAGGCGCAGCGTCGCCGTGCTGCGCTGGCTGTGCGGCGTGGCGACGATGCCCTGGGTCGAGCCGAGCCAGTCGAGCACCTCCAGATAATCCAGTGGCTGCTGCGCGAAGCTTTCGGCGAAACGCTGCTGGATCAACTGTCGCGCCAGCGCCGCCGAACAGGGGCAGGTGGACGAGTAGGTGACCTCCACCTGCAACTCGATGCTCACACCACGGCCGTCCTGGCGTGCGTGAAGCTCGAATGGATAGGTCTTCCAGCCATGCAGCGGGCTGACCAGTGCCGGACGCTTGAGCGGCACCTCACCGCGCAGGGTCAGCGAGGCACTGTCGGACAACGCCTGGTGGCTGCCCAGGCAGTCGTCCAGCACTTGCAGCAGCGCTGACACCTTCAGTTCCTGATGCTCCAGACGCTGCGCCGCCAGATACAGGCGCGACATGTGGATGCCACGCGCGCCGGCATCGTCGAGGCTGACGCCGATATCCAGGCTGGCCACCACGGCCTCGCCGGCCAGGCGAACGGGCAGGGCGATGCCGGCCATGCCGACCCAGTCCAGGGCCAGGTCGTGATGGGTGGGTTGAGCGGCGATATCGGGCAAGGTCTGTTCGTTCATCGCAAATCCGTGGGTTGTTCTCAGGATTAAATGTTATGTTATAACAATTGAAACAAGCCAGCCGATTTGCCATGACTCTGATGACCGGGCTTACCCAAGCCGAGCTGCTGGCCCAGCCAGCCGATGACTATATGAACGATGCCCAGCAGCGCTTCTTCCGCGAGCTGCTGCTGGCCCAGCGTGCCGAATTGCAGGCACGCATCGATGACGAGTTCACCCAACTGCGCGAACCCGACAACAGCAGCGACGTGGCCGATATCGGTGCTGCCGAGGAACAACGGCAATGGCAGCTACGCCTGCTGGAGCGGGAAAAGAAGCTGCTGGACAAGATCGACCAGGCGCTCGAACGCCTGGCGCGTGGCGAATATGGCTGGTGTGCCGAAACCGGCGAAGCCATCGGCCTGAAACGCCTGCTGCTGCGCCCGACCGCGACCCTGTGCATCGAAGCCAAGGAGCGCCAGGAGCAGCGCGAAAAACATCAGCGTGACCGTGACTGAACGAGGAATCTCCCCATGAACCCGCGTCTACCCGTAACCGTGCTCTCCGGCTTTCTCGGCGCCGGCAAGAGCACTCTACTCAACCATGTGCTGAAGAACCGCGAAGGCCTCAAGGTCGCGGTGATCGTCAACGACATGAGCGAAATCAACATCGACGGCAGCGAAGTGCAGCGTGACGTCAGCCTCAACCGCGCCGAAGAGAAGCTGGTGGAGATGAGCAACGGCTGCATCTGCTGCACCCTGCGTGAAGACCTGCTCGAGGAGGTCGCGCGCCTGGCCAGCGACGGCCGCTTCGACTACCTGCTGATCGAATCCACCGGCATCAGCGAGCCGCTGCCGGTGGCCGAGACCTTCACCTTCCGTGACGAGCAGGGCCGCAGCCTGTCCGACCTGGCGCGGCTGGACACCATGGTCACCGTGGTCGACGGGGTGAACTTCCTGCGCGACTTCCATGCCGCCGACAGCCTGGCCAGCCGTGGCGAGACCCTGGGCGAGGAGGACGAACGCTCGATCACCGACCTGCTGATCGAGCAGGTGGAATTCGCCGACGTCATCCTCATCAGCAAGATCGACCTGATCAGTCAGGCCGAGCGTGAGGAGCTGATGGCCATTCTGCGTGGGCTCAACACCCACGCCGACATCCAGGCCATGAGCATGGGCCAGATCGCCCTGGACAAGATCCTCGACACCGGCCGCTTCGACTTCGAGCGCGCCTCGCAGGCGCCCGGCTGGCTCAAGGAACTGCGCGGCGAGCACGTGCCGGAAACCGAGGAATACGGCATCGCCTCCAGCGCCTACCGCGCGCGCCGGCCCTTCCATCCGCAGCGCTTCTTCGACTTCCTCTCGCAGGAATGGAGCAATGGTCGCCTGCTGCGCTCCAAGGGCTTCTTCTGGCTGGCCAGCAAATACCAGGAAGCCGGTAGCTGGTCGCAGGCCGGTGGGCTGATGCGCCATGGCCTGGCCGGGCGCTGGTGGCGCTTCGTGCCCAAGCAGCACTGGCCGCAGGACGAGGAAGGCCTGCAGGCGATCATGCAGCACTGGAGCAAAGAGGTCGGTGATTGCCGCCAGGAGCTGGTATTCATCGGCCAGAACATCGACTTCGCCCGGCTCAGCCGCGAGCTGGACGACTGTCTGCTGAGCGATGCGGAAATGGCCGGCGGCCCGGATGCCTGGCGCCTGCTCGCCGACCCCTTCGGCCCCTGGCAGCAGGAGGCGGCCTGATGCACGCGCTGAAACTGCCGCCAGCGCCGCGCCAGGTGCTGGCCGAGGATATCCAGGTGCTCGGCGAGGTGCTGCAAGACGGCGTCAACCTGGCCGTCTGGCAGCGCCGCCTGCCGGCACAGATCGCCGACTTTGCCGAGGCGCTGCTGGCCCAGGGTGAGCCGCTGGCGCAGTCCATGACCCTGGAGCTGGCGCAGGCCGACAGTGAGCCGAACCTGCCCGGCCTGGTGGCGCAATACGCCGATCTGCCGGGCCAGGCGGCCTTTCTCGACGATGTTGCCTGGCTGGTGCGCGCCTATGCCTGCCTGCTCGACGCCCGGCGCATCGGCCTGCGCCTGCGCGCACTGGACAAGGCCATGTGCCCGCGTTTCCACGTCGACCATGTGCCGCTCAGGCTGATCACCAGCTACGCCGGTGTTGGCAGCCACTGGCTGGCGGAGGGCGCCATGCCGCGTAGCGGGCTCGGCCAGGCGGCCGCCGAGCCGCAGGACGCGCGCCTGATCCAGCGCCTGGAGGCCGGACATGTGGCATTGGCCAAGGGCGAGAAATGGCAGGGCAACGAAGGGCGCGGGCTGATTCACCGCTCGCCGCAGCCGCCGGCGGGCGAGCGGCGTTTGCTGCTGACTCTGGACTGGCTGGCCTGAGCGACATCTCTGTCGACGGCGCTCCGTAGGGTGTCGCGGGGCCGCCTAGGCTGTGTGCACCGAGCAACCGTCGTGGTGGTGCGCACGGCGCACCCTACATCTCGTCCGCAGCTTGGATGCCGGGCAAAAAAATAGGCCGGAGCAACTGCCCCGGCCTTAAGCACCAAGAGATCATGCCGACGCGTGACTCGGCACGAGGGTTACATGAGGTACCCGACCGTCATTAGGCGCTCTTTGGGTGACACTTTGATGTCAGGGCTCGATCCATTTGCCCTGGTACTGGTTGGTGCAGGCCGGTTGCAGGTACGCCGCATCGCTGGCCACGCCGTAGTAGTGGATGTCCTGGCGGTACAGCCCGCTGCCAGCCTGGGCTTCCTGGCAGATGCCGTAGGCCCCTTCTGGGCAATGCTCGACAAACTCCACCTCGACCTTCTGGCCCTGTAACTGTGGTTGGCAGAAGCCTTCGCGGAACAGCGTGGCGGGGATGTTGCGGTTCTCCTGGCAGACCTTCACGTCCAGGCGCTCGGCCTGGCTGTGCACCACGCAGGCGTCGGCCAGGGCCAGGCCTGGCAGGAGAGAGAACAGCAACAGCCATGCACGCATCGTATGAGCTTCCTCGAAAATTTCCGGCGAATCTAGCATGCCGCCCCGTTGCAGTCTGTGCATTGAAGCGCCGACCATAGCGGCATGCTCAGCCAAATCCCCACCCATCTGATTGCCGGCCCCTTGGGCGCCGGCAAGACCAGCCTGATCCGTCACCTGCTGGCGCAGAAGCCAGCAGGCGAGCGTTGGGCGGTGCTGATCAACGAATTCGGTCAGATCGGCCTGGACGCTGCCTTGCTGGAGCAAGGCGATGACGGCATCACCCTGGCCGAGGTGGCCGGTGGCTGCCTGTGCTGCGTCAATGGTGCGCCGTTTCAGGTTGGCCTCGGCCGTCTGCTGCGCAAGGCCAGGCCTGATCGATTGCTGATCGAGCCCTCCGGCCTGGGCCATCCGGCGCAGTTGCTGGCGCAGTTGCGTCAGCCCCCCTGGCTCGGGGTGCTGGCCGTGCAACCGGCGTTGATGGTGCTGGACGCCGCTGCGCTGGCGGCCGGTGAGTCATTGCCCGATGTGCAGCAGCAGGCGTTGGGGGAAGTGGGCCTGTTGCTGTTGAACAAGAGCGCAGGCGTGGACGAGGCGACGCGGGCGCGGATTGCTGCGCAACTGCCGCCCGTGCCGCTGTGCTGGTGCGAGCACGGCCAGCTCGACCTGGCCGCGTTGCCGGGGCTGGCGGCGCAGGCTTCGCCCGTCGCGGTGAAGGCCGAGTTACCCAGCGCCGCGCCGGGCCTGGCGCAGATCTGGCGCAACGCCGCCGAGCCGATCTGCCAGGTGCAGGCCCAGGCCGAGGGCTGGAGCATCGGCTGGCGCTGGCACCCGAGCCAGCGCTTCGACCTCGGGCAGGCCAGTCAGTGGCTGCAGACCCTGCCCTGGCGCCGGGCCAAGGCGGTGCTGCAAGGTGCCGACGGCTGGCGCTCGCTCAATGCCGTACAGGGGCAGGCGCTGCAGGGCTGGAGCCCGAGCGAATGGCGCAAGGATTCGCGGCTGGAATTGATCTTCGATCAGGCGCAGGACGCCGAAGCGCTCAGCGCCTCGTTCGCCGCCTGCCGAATTGCCGCGACTGGCTGATACACTCGCCGCGCGTTCGTCGTTGTGGATACCCTTCATGCAACTGTTGCCCTGGTCTCACGCCACCTCTGCCGGTTTCACCCTGCGTGGCTGGCATACGCCGCCCTCGGGCAGGCCGCTGCTGCATTTCCTGCACGGTAACGGCTATTGCGGGCGGGTCTACACACCGATGCTGGCGCTGCTGGCCGAGGATTTCGACCTCTGGCTGTGTGATGTGCAGGGCCATGGTGACAGCGATCACGGCGGCCGCTTTCACGGCTGGAACCGCAGTGCCGAGCTGGCGGTGGAGGCCTTCGAGGCGTTGCGCGGGCCATTCGGCGCGGTGCCGCGTTTCGCTCTGGGCCACAGTTTCGGTGGGGTGCTGACCAGCCTGATCCTGGCGCGCCACCCCAAGCTGTTCCAGCGCACCGTGCTGCTCGACCCGGTGCTGTTCAGCCCGGCCATGATCGGCGTGATGGCGCTCTCGGACGTGACCGGCCTGGCGCAGCGCACGGGCCTGGCGAAGAAGGCGCGCAAACGTCGGCGGCAGTGGCCGGATCGCGCCAGCGCGCATGCCGCGCTGCACGGTCGGGGCATGTTCAAGGGCTGGGACGAGGCGGCGTTCGCTGCCTATATCGAGCACGCCTTGAAGGAGGTCGACGGTGGCGTCGAGCTCAAGTGCCGGCCGAGCCGCGAAGCGGAGATCTTCGGCTCCTTCCCGCGTCGCCTGTGGCCGTCGCTGGCCAAGGTGCGCACGCCCACCGAGGTCATTCACGGTGCGCATACTTATCCTTTCGTCGCCCGTTCGGTGGCGCGCTGGTGTGCGAGCAATCCACAGGTGCGCGGGCAGGTGGTGCCGGGTGGACATTGCTTCATGCAGGAACGGCCGGGCGACAGCGCCGAGCGCGTGGCCAACTTTCTGCTGCAGCGCGGCTGACGTTCTACTGTGCCTTGCGCCGCCAGTCCTCCAGGCGGATGACGTTGCCCTGGGGCTGCACCGATACCGGCTCGGGCTGCGGTTGCAGCACCGGGTGCGGTTCCAGCTCGATACGCCCGAAATGCGCGCCGAACATGCTGATCTGCCCACGCAGCCGCTGCTCGCCGGTGACGGTGAACTCGAAGTCGTAAAGCCGCGCCAGGCGCCGATGCCCCTTGGCGTCGCGCTCGATGGCCAGGCGGCGCAGGGCCACGGCACCGTCGAGCAGTTCCACGTCGAGCTTGGCGCAGTGCTGCTTGGCGAAGGCCAGGGCCCGCTCGCGAATGCCATGGCCGCGCCACAACCAGGCGCAGGCGGCGGCGAAGAGCATCAACAGGAAGACATCGAACAGGCTGATCATGGTGACTCCGGCTCCGGGAGGCAGAGCTTAGCCTATCTGCCTCACAGTTCTCAGCATAGCCACTTGCCCGGCCGTCGGCTCTGCACTAGCGTTTGCACACTCAACACTGAAAAGGATGTCAGCATCATGCATTGCCCCGCCTGCCGTACCACGCGCCTGCAACCGGCCAAGCTCGAAGATGGCCTGCTCGGCCATGGTTGCCCGCAATGCGCAGGTACCCTGGTCAGCCTGCTGCATTACCGCGACTGGGCCGAACGCCAGCCCGAACAGGAAAACCCGTCGGCGTTGACGGCCGAGGAGGTCGTCAGCGAAACCAGCCATGCCCTGAGCTGCCCCAAGTGTGCCAAGCTGATGAGCAAGTTCCAGATCAGCGGCACCCGCGCCAACCGCCTCGATCTGTGCGGTAGCTGCGACGAGGCCTGGCTGGACAGTGGTGAGTGGCAACTGCTCAAGGCCCTGGAGCTGAGCCAGCGCATGCCGGCGATCTTCACCGAGGCCTGGCAGCGCCAGGTGCGTCAGCAGGCCAGCGAACAGGCACGGCGTGAGCGTTTCAGCCGCATCGCCGGCGAAGAGGCCATCGCCCGCGCCGACGACATTCGCGCCTGGCTCAAGGATCATCCGCAGCGGCGCGAGCTGCTGTTCTACATCGGTCACGACTGAGGGCGTTTCATCCGCGCCGCCTCAGGTCGCGCGCATCAGACCATCGCGGCCCGCGACCTTGGCGGTGCAGAGCGCCGCGCTGCAGCAACTGCTCCAGGGTTTCGCCGGGCGCCACTCGGCCAGGCCGATGCGGGCGAACAGTTAGGTCGCGTGCGCCTGCTGCCTGCAGAGCTGGCTGAATTCGCGCAGTACCGCGTCGCCAGTGGTATGACCGTGGTGGTCGTTGATCTGTTTGAAGTGATCCAGATCGAGCATCGCCAGGCACAGTGGCAGGGCGATCCCGGCATTTTTTGCCGGCGCCCTGCAGTGCTGTCTCGATGGTCAGCCTTTTTCCTCGCTCAGCGCCTGATCAGGCTGCGCTCAGAACGCTCGCACCACCTGCGCCCAGACCCGTGGCGTGCGTGACACGTCGCTTTCGGCATCGGCATTGCCGAGACGCCAGGCGGCGACGGTGCTGATCTGCCAGCCGTTGCTCGCCCACTGGGCACCGAGGCCGGCCCCCGAAAGGCTGCGGTGGTTGTCATCCACAGTCCAGGCGTCCTTGTTCAGGCGCACCTCGCCGTGGTCGACGAAGGTGGATAGCTGCCAGGCCGCGGTGAGGGCGTAGCGCAGCTCGACGTTGGCCAGCCAGCCCTGGTCACCGGAGGCCTCGCCCTGAGGATAGGCGCGCACACCGTAGGCGCCGCCCAGATAGAGTTTTTCCGCGCTGTCCAGGTTGCCATCGGCCCACTGGCCCTGGAGTTGGGTGTAGAGACTGAAGCGATCGCTCAGGCGTTGCAGGCGTACCAGGCTCGGATTGAGCTTGTGAAAGCGGCCGCGGGTGCCGGCAGTGGCGTCGTCGGTGCGTTGGGCCTGGGCGCCGTCGAGGGTCAGGCTGCCCTGGCTCCAGCCGAGGGCGAAGCTGTTGAGCCCGCCGCCGAGCAGGTCGTCACGGCTGTTGCCGTTGAGGGTGAGGGTCACGACGCGGGCATGCTTGTCGCTCTTCTCGCCGAACAGGTCGATATCGTCCTTCAGGCGTTTGTCGTCGTACTGCAGTTGGCCGAACAGGCTGAAGTTGCGCGAGCGCACCAGCGGTTGGATGGCGTAGACGCTGGCGATACGTGCATTGCCGTGCGCGCGTAGATCCTCGAAGTCCTGGCCCAGCTCGTAGTCCATGTCCGAATAGGCGGCGCCGAACTGGGTGGACCAGGGGCCGAGCGGCAACTGGTAGGCCACGCGGCCATAGCGCTGATCCTCGTCGCTGCCCATCGCGCGCAGGCTGAGGCGGTCGCCGAGGTTGAGCGGGTTGTTCAGGTTCAGCGTGCCACCCAGACGGTACTGGCCGACGAAGCGGTTGCCGTAGTTGTCCATGTCCACCGATCCGCTGACCAGCGGAGCCCGTTGCAGATCCACCAGCAGGTCGGTGGTGCCGGTGCTGGCACCGGGGCGCAGGGTCGATTTGACCTCCACGCCGGGCGTGTCGCGTAGCAGGAGCAGGCTGCGTTCCAGCGGCTGGCTTTGCACGGCGTCGCCGCGCTGCAGTGCCGACAACGGCGCTAGGGCGCTGCCACCCAGGCCGAGGGTGTTATCGACGTGGATCTCCCCGTAGCGCCCTTCCAGCACGCTAATCTTCACCACTCCGCCTTCGATCTCCTGGGCGGGCAGGTAGGCGCGTGCCAGCGGATAGCCCTGTTCGCGGTAACGGCGGGTGATGCGGTTGGCGGCTGCCTGCAACTGGCCAACGCTCAGTTCCTGGCCCGGCAGATCGGCCAGCAGGCCCAGCAGCTCCTCGCTGCTCAGCGCACTGTTGCCTTCCAGGATGAAGCCATTGACCTGCAGGCGTGGGCCGGCGTCGGCCGCCGGGTCGGCGGGTGTGTCCGGCAGGTTGAGTGGCAGGGACTGTCGAGGTTCGAGCTGCAGGGGCTGCCGGTCGAGGCCCTGTTGCACCTGACCGGCATCCGGTGCGGTGGCGGCAGCGACGGACAGGCTCAGCAGGGAGGCGGCGAGGCCGCCCAGCACTGGGATCGAACGCATCTTCAGATTCCTTCGGGAAGACGAATGCCGTCATTGAGAATATTGAGCTGTGGAGCGTAAGTGGCCGGTGCGAAGAGTGCCGGTGTCACCATCACCAGCGGCCTGTCGTTATCGCTGGCGGACTGCTTGGCGGCCAACTGTGCAGAAGCCACGCGCGGATCGATGGTATTGCTGCTGTTGTTGGGCAAGGTGCCGATAACGCTGAGCTGGCCATCGACGTAGGTGATGTCGTAGTTGCTCAGGCCGCTGCCTTGGGCGTTGCTGGCGACGATGGCATAGCTACCGGCTGTGGCCTCGGCAGCGGCGCCGCTGCTGGCCAGGTTGACGTTGCTGACCTGGTCGCCCGCCACCAGCCCGGCGGTGCTGAAGCCGCTGAGAATCGCCACTTGGCCGGCGGTCTTGCTGGCATTGCTGGCGGTGATGGTCAGGGCTGCCTTGTCGATGGTCAGGGTGCCGTTGCCGTAAGTGATGTCATAGTTGCCCAGCCCGCTGCCTTGGGCGTTGCTGGCAACGATGGCGTAGTCACCCACGCTGGCATTGAATACCGAGCCCTGGCTGGCGAGATCCACGCCGCTGACCTGGTCGCCTGCAATCAGGCCCGAGGAGGTGAAGCCGCCCAGCGAAGCGGTCTGGCCGTAGGTCTTGCTGGCATTGCTGGCGGTGATGGTCAGGGCTGCCTTGTCGATGGTCAGGGTGCCGTTGCCGTAGGTGATGTCGTAGTTGCCCAGCCCGCTGCCTTGGGCGTTGCTGGCAACGATGGCGTAGTCACCCACGCTGGCATTGAAGACCGTGCCCTGGCTGGTGAGATCCAGGCTGCTGACCTGGTCGCCTGCAATCAGGCCCGAGGAGGTGAAGCCGCCCAGTGAAGCGGTCTGGCCGTAGGTCTTGCTGGCATTGCTGGCGGTGATGGTCAGGGCTGCCTTGTCGATGGTCAGGGTGCCGTTGCCGTAAGTGATGTCATAGTTGCCCAGCCCGCTGCCTTGGGCGTTGCTGGCAACGATGGCGTAGTCACCCACGCTGGCATTGAATACCGAGCCCTGGCTGGCGAGATCCACGCCGCTGACCTGGTCGCCTGCAATCAGGCCCGAGGAGGTGAAGCCGCCCAGCGAAGCGGTCTGGCCGTAGGTCTTGCTGGCATTGCTGGCGGTGATGGTCAGGGCTGCCTTGTCGATGGTCAGGGTGCCGTTGCCGTAGGTGATGTCGTAGTTGCCCAGCCCGCTGCCTTGGGCGTTGCTGGCAACGATGGCGTAGTCACCCACGCTGGCATTGAAGACCGTGCCCTGGCTGGTGAGATCCACGCCGCTGACCTGGTCGCCTGCAATCAGGCCCGAGGAGGTGAAGCCGCCCAGTGAAGCGGTCTGGCCGTAGGTCTTGCTGGCATTGCTGGCGGTGATGGTCAGGGCTGCCTTGTCAATGGTCAGGGTGCCGGCGAGCATCTCGATGTCATAGCCGAACTGGCTGGAATACAGGCCCCCGAGGCGCAAGTTATTTCCACTGTAGGTACCGGCGTTGGCACTGTTGGCGGTGTAGACGGCGCTGCCGGAAACCAGGGCCGGGTCGTAGCCGATGGGGAACACCAGGGTACCGGTGCTGCTGGTGGCGGTGCCGTCGTAGGTCTTGCTGGCGTTGCCAGCACTGACGCTGAGGGCGGTCATGAAGCTGCGCAGCAGCGGCGCACTGTGCCCCTCGTACATCCGCCAGGTGGCGCCGGTGCCGCCAGCGTCGTCGATGCTCCAGCCTGCTGCCACGAAGGGCGCCAGGCTGGTGAGCTGGGCGCTGGTCAGCCCCGACACGCCCGTGGCGTTGCCGGCCCCGACGCCCTGGGCCAGGCCGCTGGTGGTGGTGTTCCAGAAGCTGCCGGTGGCGGTGCCGACATTACTGCCCACCAGGCCGCCGACCGCGCCGACGCTGGAACTGGCCGTGCCCGTGGAGTAGACACGCAGCAGGCTGCCGTCGTTGAACCCCACCAGGCCGCCCGCCGTGGCGCTGCCCTGGGCGCTGCCGGTGGCGTAGCTGTCGCGGATGGTGCCGGTGCTGGCGTTGCTGCCGGCCAGGCCGCCGCCATTGAGGCCGCCACTGGCGCTGCCTGTGGTCAGGGACTCGCTGAGGATCCCGGCGTTGGTGCCGACCAGGGCGCCGACATTGCCCGTGCCGGTGACGCTGGTGTCGCTGCTGACCCGCTCGACCACCCCGGTGGCGGCGTTGTAGCCCGCCAGGGCACCAGCGTAGGTGCCACCGGCCACGCTGCCACCTACGAGGTTGAGGTTGCCGACGTAGCCGGCGTTGTAGCCGAACAGGCCGCTGTAGGTACTGCCGGGGCGGTTGATGGCCAGGCCGCTGATGCGGTGCCCCTGCCCGTCGAGCCGGCCGGTGAAGGGGTTGGCGAGGCTGCCGATGGAGAGGAAACCGGTGCCGCTGTTCCACAACGCGCTGCTGGAGGCGTCGATGTCGCTCGCCAGGACGAAGCGGCTGCCCGCCAGGCTGGTGGAAGCCAGACCCTGCAGGCCGTAGACATCGGCGATGCGGTACGGCATGGCGACACTGCCGTCGCCGCCCAGGGCGCGTACGAAGGTGGCGCTGGGGCTGAGGCGGAAGTCGCTGACGCTGAAGCTGGGCAGACTGGCGCCTACCTGGCTCCAGGTGCCGCCAGTGAAATTCAGCACGCCGAGGTTGATGCCGCCGTTGCTGGTCACGGTGCCGGCGGCGGACAGGGTCAGGCTGCCGTTGGCAGCGCCTATGCCATTCCCCAGTACGACGTTGCCGCCATTGCTGGTGCTGAGGGTCAGCCCGGCGGCATCGCCCCAGGTCAGGCGGTCGGCCACGTCGAGGTTGCCACCCGCCGATAGCTGACGGGTGCCGCTGACACTGAAGGCGCCGCCACTGTCGAGGCTCAGCAGGCCGCCGGAACCGAGCTCGGTGTCCAGGCTGTAACTGGCGGCGCTGGCGGCCAGATAGAGGCCGTAGGCGCTGCTGGTGAGGGTGGCGAAGTCGCTGGACGAGAGGAAGGCGAGGTCGGTGTCGGCGTAGCTACCCCGGGCGGCCAGATAGCGGTTGCGGGTTGCCGAGAGGCTGCCTTGGCCGGTGACCAGACGGGCTGCGGAGCCATAGACATCCAGCCCCTGGACGCCGTTGGTGCCGATCACGTCGCCAAAGGCGGCACCGGTGTCGGCGTTGCCGTCCAGGTAGACGATGGCGCCGTTCCCATCCAGGCCGCTGGCGTCGCTGAGGATGTAGTAGTAGCCGTCCGCCCCACTGCTGCCGCTGCCGATGGCCACGCCGCCGGACACGGCAGTCAGGGTTGCGCCGGCCAGGGAGGTGCTGCCGGCATTGCTGAAGGCCTTGCCGCTGATGGCGATGGGCGTGGTGTTGTAGCGCCAGGTGAAGTACGGGTAGAGGTTGGTGCCGGTGCCCCAGAGGGGCGACGAGAAACCGGAAGGCAGCCCGCCCTGGAGCTGTGCGGTGGTGCGCCCGGTCATGCCGCCCGCCAACCCGCCTGCAGTGCCTTGAAGCTGGCCACTGGTCTGGGTGTTCCAGTAGACGTTGCTGATGGCGCCATTGGCGCCGTTGTTGTAGCCGACGAACCCGCCTGTCTGGCTGCCACCGGCGACGTAGCCGGTGGAGTAGCTGTTGGCGATGGTGCCGTTGACGAAATTGACCCCGGCGAAGCCGCCGATGTTGCTGGCGGAGCCCTGGCCGATCACCGCGCCGATGGCGTAGGAGTCGGTGATGCTGCCTTCGTTGTGGCCGACGAAGCCGCCGACCGGCCCCGACGACGCCCTCACCGTGCCGGTGGCGTAGGACTGGCTGATGGAGCCGCCATCGCCGCTGTAGCCGTTGGCGCCCACCAGGCCGCCGACATAGCCGAGGTTTGCGCTCGTGTTGGTGCCGGTGACGTTACCGGTGGCATAGGAGCGGGTGATGCTGCCGCCGTTGACGTTGAAGCCGACCAGGCCACCGACCTGGTAGCCGGCTCCGGTGACATTGCCGGTGGCGGAGGCATCGGCGATGGCGCCGCCGTCGTTGGTGCCCACCAGCCCGCCGGTGTTGGCTTCGCTGGTACTGGTGCCGCTGACCGTGGTGCTGGCCGATGCGTTGCCGAGGGTGCCGCCCAGCATGTAGCCGACCAGGGCGCCGACGCCGTCGTTGCCGGTGACGCTGCCGCCCAGCAGTTTCACGTTGGCCAGGGTCGCATTGGCGGTGTAGCCGAACAGGCCGACATAGTTAGTGGCCGTCCGGTTGATGGCCAGGCCGCTGATACTGTGGCCCTGCCCATTGAAGCTGCCGGTGAACTGCTGTGCGTTGTTGCCGATCGGGCGCAAGCCCGACGCGCCCCACACTTCACCGTAGTAGCCGCCGCTGGCAGCCATGACACTGGCCAGGCTCAGGTCGGTGCCCAGGCGGTAATTGGCTGTCAGGTCCAGCCCCATCAGTTGCAGGGCGTGGGGGGTGAAGAGGGTCGTGGAGTATTCGTTGCGCAGCATCGGCCGGGTATCGCCTTCGAACATCACCCACATGTTGGTGAAGTCGAAGCCGGTGTAGGCCGACTGGTTGCGCACGGCGCTGGTCAGGCCGGTACCGCCACCCAGGGAGCTGGACTGGCCGGTGCTGTTGATGTCCCAGTAGCTGGTGTTGACGGTGATGGTGGGCAGGTAGCCGCCACCGATCAGGCCGCCCGTGGTGGTGTAGCCGGTGACCTTGCCGCTGGCGTAGGTGTTGGTCAGCGTCGCGCTGGAGATCACCTCGCCCAGCAGCCCACCCGCAAACGCACTGGTGTTGCTGACCGTGGCGGTGACCGAGCCGGTGGCATAGGAGTCGGCCATGGCAATGCTCTGCACGCTGCCCGCCAGCCCGCCCACCACGGTCAGGCCAGTCACGTCGGCGGCTGAGGACGAGTAGCGGATGATGCCGTTGTTCACCGTGCCGGCCAGGCCGCCGACGAAGGCCCCGGAGCCGGACACGCTGCCGGTCATGTGGACGTTGCTGAGGGTGCCGCCAAGGGTGGCGGCGATACCGCCGACGTTCATCTGGCCGGTGATGCGGGCATTCGACAGGGTCAGGTCACGGACGTTGCCGCTCACGGTGCGGAACAGCCCGACGTCGCTCTCCGACCCGCGGTTGATGGTCAGCTTGTCGATGCTGTGGCCAAGGCCGGCGAAGTTGGTGCTCGCCCCGTCCAGCGGGTTGAAGCCGGCGCCACCGTTCCAGCCCGCGGTGGCGCTGGCGTCGATGTCGTTGCCCAGGGCGTAGAAGCCCGTGCTGGTGATGTTCTGCAACGCGCCGATGTCATGGATCAGGACGTAGCCGGTGCCCGCCAGGCTGAGGCTGGCGTTGCTGCCGGACAGGGTCACGCGGGCGCCCTTGTTCAGGCTGTAGCTGCCGCTGTAGGACATGGACAGCCCGGCGTTGTTGCCGGTGGCGGTGATGTCCTTGTTGATGATGATGCTGCCGGCGGCGTTGAGCGCCAGCACGGTGTTGGCGTTCCAGCTGATGGGCGCGTCCACGGTGATGTTGCCGGCCTGGCTGCCGCCGACGCCGGTGGTCACCGTCACCCCGGTGCTGGCCAGGGCGTTGGTGAGGGTGGTGACGTTGAGCACGCTGTCGTTGGCGTTGCCGTTGAAGCCGCCCATGCCGGAGCTGGTGGCGTTGGAAATGGTCACGTTGTAGGGGTCGATCAGCCACTCGCCGGTCTTGCCCTTGGGCGCCAGGGTGGTGACCTTCACGTCGTCGGCGATCTGCACGTGCGCACCGCTGGTTTCGATGAAACCGCCGTTGCCACCGTTGGGGGCACTGGCATCGAGGGTGCCGGCCACCTTGACCACGCCACCGTCGAAGTCGCCCATGAGCATGATCTTGCCGTCCTTCTGGCCCAGGGTGCGGGCCTCGATGACGCCGGTGTTGTTGACCACGGTCTTGAGCAGCGCATCGCCTGCGTCGGCGGTGAGCAGCACCTTGCCGCCATCGGCGCGGATCAGCTTGTGGTTCTCCACCAGCGCATCCGCCGCCGCCTCGTCCACCTGCACCTTGAGCAGGCCATCGCCGGCGAAGTCCAGGGTCATGGCATTGCCGGCCGCCAGGGTGACCGAGCCCTGGTTGGCGACGACCACGCCATTGTTGCTTACCGTGCCGCCGAGCAGCGCCACTGCACCCCCGTCGGCCTGGATGCTGCCCTCATTGACCACGGCGGCAGGGCTGCCGTCACCCTTGAAGCGGTAATGGCCCCGGTCGAAGTCCTCGACCGCAATATCCAGGCTCGACGCGACCAGACCACCGACGTTGACGCTGGCGCTCTCGCCGAACAGCACGCCGTTGGGGTTGACCAGGAACACGCGGCCGTTGGCATCGAGCTGGCCCATGATCTTCGAGCCATCGCTGCCCACCACGCGGTTGAGGGCAATGGCGTCGCTGCCGGGCTGATTGAAGGTCACCTTGTTGCCGGCACCGATATCGAAGCTCTGCCAGTCGATGGCCAGCTTGGTGCTGGACTGGTCGATGACCATCTGCTGGCCGTTGGGCTGGTTGATCGTGCCGCTACCGGACACCACCTGCCCTCCCGTGGGCAGGTCAGCGGCGGCTGCCGGGCCGGCCAGCAGCAGGCTGGCCGCCAGCACAGCCCCGGCGCCTTTGCCGCGTCGCCGGGCATGCTCGTCAGCGACGCTCCAGGCGCCATTGCAAGGGTTCCAGACGAGAGCGTAGGCACGGTTCATGACAGCCTTCCTGTGGTTGGCGATGTTTTGCGTTGGATGTGGGCTCGCCCACAGTCTCGCGCACAGCGGCGTTTGTGCGGTCGACGTGAAAGGGGCAATTGGCGAAATTTAAACTGCTGGCAGAATAGGCGCTTGATAGAACTTGCGCCTGGCCAGTTTACAGGGAGGAAAGATGGACGAGGAGTGCGCTGATAGCGATTCGCTCACAGCCATCGCGGCAACCATCGATTGGGAGCTGGCACAGATTGCGCAGCCGCCTCCTGCGGCTCCTCTGACGCCAGCACCGCGTCGGCAGCCGCCGCCGAGTTGCCTGAGCGATCCCCGCATCGCCCGTGCCGTGCGCCTGCTCGAGAGCATTCCGGCAGCGCCTCTAGGGCTGGATGACGTGGCTGCGCATGTCGGCCTCAGTGCCTTTCATTTTCAGCGCTATTTCCTCGAGGTGATGGGCGAGTCGCCTAGCGCCTACCTGCGTCGTACTCGTCTGGATCGCGCGGCGATGAGCTTGTTGATGGGATCGGAGTCGGTCATGCAGATCGCCCTGGATGCCGGCTATGCCAGCCACGAGGCCTTCATCCGTGCCTTCCAGCGACGTTTCGGCAGAGTGCCCACGCAGTATCGTCAATTCGCCCAGGCGCGTCGGCCGCTTCCGAGCCCGGCGCAAAGCGAGCAGGCAGCATTGGTGCGGGTGCAGACGTTGAAGCCCCGACCCTTGCTTTCCATGCGCTTTCACGGCTCCTACGCCGACCGCGAGGCACATTGGCGAACGTTCGGGCATTACCTGCGGCAAGTCGGTTTTCCGTTGCAGGGCGCCCAGGCGTTCGGCATTTCCCTTGATGGTTCACTGGTCACGCCGACCGAGCTAATCCGTTATGACTGCGCCGTGCTCGATCCTGGTTTCGATGCAGCGGGCACGGCCCTGACCACGCAGATCCTGCCCGTTGGTCGCTATGCCACGCTACGCTGCGATGGGGATTACCTGTCCGGTATCGTCAATACCCTGTGCAGCGTGGCGATGGCCTGGCTCCCGGCCTCCGGGGAGCGCTTGCCTCCGGTCAATCACGGCAGCTTCGAGCTGTTCCACCAACCGCCCTGGGAGCAGGAGGGTGGATGGCAATCCTTTACCGTGGCGTTGCCGCTGGCGTGATGCTTCAGGGGTTCTTCTCCTCGCTCAGCGCCTGGTAACGCTGCTGCAGTTCGTCACGAATCTGCCGGCGCTGCTTGGCCTGGCGTTGACGGCGCAGGCCGTCGGGGGTGTCCGGCTGCAGCTCCGGCACCGGTACCGGGCGGCCCTGGCCATCGACCGCGACCATGGTGAAGAAGCAGCTATTGGTGTGGCGCACCGAACGCTCGCGGATGTTCTCGGTGATCACCTTGATGCCGATCTCCATCGAGGTACGCCCGGTGTGGTTGACCGAGGCGAGGAAGGTGACCAGTTCGCCGACGTGCACCGGTTCGCGAAAGATCACCTGATCCACCGACAGGGTCACCACGTAGCAGCCGGCATAGCGGCTGGCGCAGGCATAGGCCACTTCGTCGAGGTACTTGAGCAGGGTACCGCCGTGAACGTTGCCGGAGAAATTGGCCATGTCCGGTGTCATCAGTACGGTCATCGTCAGGTGTGCGGTTCCGGCTTCCATCGTCGCTCCGAGTACGTGTAGGGCTGGTGAGAGTAAGGCCTGCGAACCCTGGGGATGCAAGATTTGCACTAAACTCGCCATTTCCTGTTGCAAGGATGCTATCCATGCCAATCCGTTCGAGACTTCTACTACCGGGGCTGGCGCTGGGCCTCAGCGTTACCGCGCAAGCGACCGATGAATGTGCCACGGCGGTGCAATGCAACCAAGTCGGCAGCGCTGCCTACCAGGCTGGGCGCTATGAGCAGGCCATCGAGGCCTTCGAGCGTCAGTTACGACGTGTCGAGGATGGCGATACGGCACAATTGGAGCTGGCGCTGAACAATCTCATCCTGACCCATCTGCGCGCTGGCGATGCGGGCATGGCGCGGGCCTGGCTGGGCGTGGCGCTGGCCAATAACCTCAGTGGCTCCTCGACCCGCCTGCATCTGGCCAAGGTGGCCGAAGCGCTGGATTACCAGGCGCTGGCGGCCAGCCCGGCCGGACGTTACCTGCGCTACGGTGGCCAGGCGGTGTGGAGCGAGTTGCTGATAACGCCTGATCCACAGGGAGGCTATCGCGCCAGCTTCTTGCCGTTGCGAGCCAGTGCGCGGATAGAGGAATACGGCCCAGCCGCCCTTGGTGAGTTGGACGGACGCTTGCGCGGCGATGGCACCGCGATGACGCTGGAGGACGCCCAGCTCGGCAAGGACTGTGCGGTGCAGCTACTGCGCGAGGGCATCGAGCTGCACGTGCTGGAAGTGTTTGCGGATGGCTGCCAGGACTACGGCGGCATGGGTATCAGTGTGAGCGGGCGCTATATCAAGGTGAGTCGGTGATGCGTGAGAGGATCATTACCGCAATGTTTGGAGCGCATGGGCCGTTGAGCGATGCCGTCGCCGAGTTGCCGTCTTGATCAACAATCAAGGCCCAGGCTGGCGTTAGAATGGCGACCTACTTTTTAGGGCACTACACGGACGTTCCATGCAGCGACATCCCATCACGCCGCGCCAGGACTGGTGCGAGCAAGCTTCGGCGCTCGGCTTTCACTTCCATTCCATCGGCGGTGAGCCCTACTGGGATGAAAGCGTTTGTTACCGCTTCAGCCTGCGGCAGATCGAAGACGATATAGAAGCCCCCAGTGCAGAGCTCGAGGCCATGTGCATGGCACTGGTCGAGGAGGCAGTGGAAAGTGAGGCTCTGCTGCGGCGTATGGCGGTGCCCGAAGCACACTGGACGCTGATCAGAGACAGCTGGCGCTCACGTGAGCCGGCGTTGTATGGGCGCATGGATCTGACCTACGACGGCCAGGGGCCGGCGCGCTTCTATGAGTACAATGCCGATACCCCCACCGGTCTCTACGAGGCGGCCTTCTTTCAATGGGTATGGTTAGAGCAGTGCCGTGAGCGTGGCGTGCTGCCGGAACAGGCAGATCAGTACAACCTGATTCAGGAGGCGCTGATCGAGCGTCTGCAGCGCATTGGCCTGGCAGGCCAACCCTTCCACTTAGCCTGCTGCCGCGACCATATTGAAGACGAGGGTACCCTTACTTACCTGGCGGACTGTGCTAACCAGGCCGGCCTGCAGCCACAGCTGTTATATATCGACGATATCGGCCATTTATCCGGCAAGGGCTTCGTCGATCTGCATAATCAGCCGCTGATCCGGCTATTCAAGCTCTATCCCTGGGAATGGCTGCTTGAGGAGGACTTCTCCCGCCATTTGCTTGAGAGTCGTACACGCTTCATCGAACCCGCCTGGAAGACCCTGCTCTCGAACAAGGCCATATTGCCCTTGCTCTGGCAGCGACATCGCGGCCACCCCAACTTGCTCCCTGCATGCTTTGCCGATGAAGCGGACATGAGTCAGCTAGGACAGCGCTGGGTACGCAAGCCTTTCTTTTCTCGCGAGGGGGCGAATATCCAGGTGGAGAGCGATATCGGGGTGGAGCTCGCTGTGCCGGGTCCCTACGATCAGGGGCCGGCCATTCTGCAGGGCTGGTGCCCGCCGCCCTGCATGGATGGGCAGCACCCTATCATCGGTAGTTGGCTGGTCGGCGGCCAGCCAGTGGGTATAGGTATTCGCGAAGATCGTAGCGCCATCACGCAGGACAGCTCACGTTTCGTCCCGCATTACATCCTTGATTGAGCGCTTGCCCAGCAGTGCTTCGGCGCGCTTCGATGCCTGGTGCTGCAGGCAGAAGCCGGCCAGAGCGCTGGCCAGCCAGGCAACTGCCAGGGCCAATACCGCCATGAATAGAGCGGTCAGCGAGCCAACGGCCAACAGGATCACGAACAGGCAGATACCGATCATGATGCCCGCGATCAGCCAGGCATCCTTACTCCAGAAGGTGCGTAAGTAGGCAAGCAAGGGGAGGGCTCTATAGAGCGGCAGATCCTGTGTCTGTTGCCAGTCGAGCAGCAGCAGATGTTCGGCAGCTATCGGTAGCAGGCGCTCCTGCGGCGATAGTTCGAGGGTGGCTGAATCCTGTGTTGGTGCGCGTGTGCGCGCCAGTTCGGCCAGCGCCTTCAGATCGAGGGTCTCGCCACTGTTCAGGTGCCACAGCCGTTGCCGTCGAGGGCTGAATAGATAGGTTTGTACATAGCTACCGCAGTACAGGTTGTAGACCAGAAAGGCCAACCAAAGAGCGATCCAAACCAGTAGTGTCAGCTCGTAATTGCCTATAGGCCACGGTAGATAATCGAAGGCCAACTGAGCCGCCAGCATCAGCCCGACCAATAGTGGTATCAGGCAGCAAAGCACCAGGGTCAAGCCGTGTATGGCTCCGACCAGCATGACGCTGCCACTTGCCTGATCGACGTGCACGATACGCGGCAGGGTGTCATCGAAGAGTCCCTCTTCGCCTGTCTGTGCAAGGCTCTGCTCATCATTTGCCATCGGTGCGCACCATCAACAATTGCCAGTTCTCGTCCTGCCACAACGGCAGCTCCTCGCTAGGTTGCTGATCGGCTGGTAGCAATACCATCGCGAACGGCGTCTGGGCCAGGGACAGCTCGCCCAACTGCAGGGCAGGTGACTTGCCTCCCAGCAGTATCTCGACCCCAACCAGTGCGCTGATTCCCTCGGTTCTGGGTTGGTCTGCCCACCAGCTCTGCCAGGTATGCAACCCAGCCAGATGCAAGCCGCTCAGCTTGACTCGGCCATCTTCATGTAACGCCAGCAGATCCTTGGGCCAGGGCTCAGGCGCACCCCACTGGTCATCCGGCCTGGCCGGCAAGCGCTGTTGTTGCAGCGTGCCCCAGAGATCTGCCAGTTTTTCCAGCTCGGGCGATTCGGCGGCTGCCAGGGCCTGAATCATGGGTGGCTCTTTGCTCAAGTCTGCGTCGTCGGTGTGATTACTCTGGCGAGTGAGGCTCGTTACCTGCAGACGCAGCACTTGGCCAAGCTCCCAGGCGTGGTCATGAGTCCAGAAGATTGAGGCCGTAATCCAAACCGGCCCTTGCTTGGTCATCTGCATACCGCCGCACTGAGTCAGCGCCCGTGGCGGGGCGGAGGGGCGCACCAGCACCGGCGCCCTGCAGGCAGGCGCGAGGCCAAGAGACTCCAGACTTTCCCATTTAGTGCTGTTCGGTAGACGCACCCGCAGCTTGGCGGGTTTGTCGGCAATGAGCCGGCGCAGTTCATCGAGCAGTGCATTGGCATCACCAATGCTGTCGTCCAGGTCGGCCGCCTGGGTGAGCGAGGAGGAAAACAGGCAGCCGAGCAACAGTCCAATTCGTAACCACATCATTGATTACCCACTGGCCATCGCCATGCTGCTGCGAGCCGTCGCGCCAAACCCGCCACGGCTGGCGCTACCCTGGAAACGTGCTGGCAGCTGATTGCCCTGAAATTGTTGGGTATAGCTGGAAGCCTGCAGGTGGCTGCGGTGCAGGCTGAGTTGACTGCTGAGCTGACGGTTGTTCTGATCGCCTAGATATTGCCCCTGGCTGGTGAACAGACGCAGATTGCGGCCGGTATAGCCGTAGTGAGCACCGTAGTAGTGACTGGCATAGGCGCTGCTGTTGCTGCCGTAGAGGGTTTCTTCGGTCATCCCGAAAATCGGTTGCAGCTCATCGGCACCGACTTCGGCCCAGTCGATGGATTCGCTACCGCGCATTTGCCCGACCAGTGCGCGACTGACGAGAAAGGCTGCTGGTACCGGGCGGGCCAGGCCGTCGTCCCCCAGTGAACAGTTCGTCACTGCGTCAGCCGCGCACCACTCACCTATCTTGCAGTTGTTGTCGATGCGCGTGAACTCGCGTTCACAGGCCGAAAAACTGGCGTAGCTTGGCGCCAGCTGAGTCGTACGGCGCCATGCCTCGTCGCGGAGTTGTCGGCATTTTTCGGTGGGTAGCCCGGTGCTCTGTTCACAGCTTGCCAGGCTCTGGAATACCTGTACGTCACGGTACATCGGATCCCAGGCCAGCAAAACCAGAGGCGTAACCCCCATGAGGCTGAGGGTGAGCACCCCGGCGCGTTTTTGCCGGCGTGCAGCGGTAGGCACTGGGGTGGGATAGGAAGTAGCAGGTGCCAATGGAGCTTCGGCGGTAGACATAAACATTCCATGTTCAAGGTGGAGGGAAGGAATTAGAAGGTTCCAGCACTCTCGGGTCAACCGCCATCGAGCAGGATGTGACACAGTCCCTCAATGGTATTTATCCACCTCCCAGACTCAGGCGTGATTCAGATACCAGCGCCAATCCTGCTCGCCCACCTCCCCCATGAACTGGCGGAACTCGGCCCACTTGATCGCCAGAAATACCTTGAGGAAGTCCTCGCCCAGCGCCTCGCGCGCCCAGCTCGAACCTTCCAGATTGCGCAGTGCGGTGAGCCAGTCGGTGGGCAGGGTTTCTCGGGCCTGTTCATAGCCGTTGCCGACGATGGCTTCGCCTGGATCGATCTGCTCGCGGATGCCCTTGTGGATACCGGCGAGGATCGCTGCCGCGGCCAGGTAGGGATTGGCGTCGGCACCGCAGATGCGGTGCTCGACGTGGCGGCTGCCCGCCGGCCCGCCCGGTACGCGGAACGACACGGTGCGGTTGTTCACCCCCCAGCTCTTGGCCAGCGGCGCGTAGCTGTTGGCCTGGAAGCGGCGGAAGGAGTTGGCGTTGGGGCAGAAGATCGCCAGGGCGTCATTGAGCGTAGCCATCATGCCGCCGATGGCATGGCGCAGCAGCGGCGTGCCCTGTGGGTCTTCCGAGGCCATCAGGTTGTTGCCCTCGGCATCGGCCAGCGACACGTGCATATGCATGCCGCTGCCGGCCAGGTCGCCGAACGGTTTGGCCATGAAGCAGGCCTGTAGCCCATGCTTGTTGGCCACGCCCTTGACCAGGCGCTTGTAGCGCACGCCTTCGTCCACGGCCTGGAGTGCGTCGAAACGGTGCTCCAGGGTCAGCTCCAGTTGGCCCGGGGCGTATTCGGAGATCGCTGTGCGCACCGGCAGTCCCTGTGCTTCGCAGGCGGCGTAGAGATCGTCGAGAAACGGCTGCACCTGCTCCAGTTCGTATACGCCGTAGACCTGCGGCGCCTTCGGGCGCACGCCGTTCATCTGCATGGCCGGCTGTGGGCGACCATTGGTATCGCGCTGCTTGTCCAGCAGGTAGAACTCCAGCTCCACCGCCATCACAGGGTGATAGCCGTCGGCCTTGAGCGCATCGATGGCACGCACCAGCACGTGACGTGGGTCGCCTGGCGTGGCCGGCATGCCCTGGGTCGGGTGCATGCTCACCTGCAGTTGGCCGGTGGGTACCGCGCGCCAGGGTTGCAGGGTCAGGCTGCCGGGCAGTGGGTAGGTCCAGCAGTCGGCATCGGCCACTTCCCAGACCAGGCCGCTTTCCTCGACGTCCTCGCCCTGGATGGTCAGCGAGAGGATGGAACTGGGCAGCGGCCGGCCGTTCTCGTAGATGGCCAGCAGTTCGTCGCGGTGCAACAGCTTGCCGCGTGGGATGCCGTTGGCGTCGATCAGCATCAGTTCGATGCTGCGCACCTCGGGGTGGCGTTCGAGGAAATCGCGGGCTTCCTGGGGGTTGGCGAATCGCATGGTGGTTCTCGCAGAAGATCGTGGGGGCGCGTCTGTGGGGGCATAGGGTGGATGACGCTCTTTTCATCCACCGTTTCACCGAATGTGGTGGATGGATAAAGCGTCAGCTACGCCACCTTACAGGCAGCATTACTCGCGGGCGCCAGGGATGGCCAGCAGCTCGCTGAGGGCCATGTCGAGCGTGGCGATCAGCTTGTCCACGTCATCGGCCGTGGTGCTCGGGCAGCACAGGGTCATGTTGTGGAAGGGGGTGATCAGAATGCCGCGGTTGATCAGGTACAGGTGCAGGGCCATCTGCAGCTCGTCGTGGAAGGCGGCCTCGGCTTCGGCGCCGGTACGCGGCGGGGTGACGCAGAACTGGAATTCGCAGCGCGCGCCCAGCTCGGTCACCGACCAGTTCAGCCCATGCTTGCCGATCAGTTGGCGGAAGCCCTCGGCCAGGCGTGCAGCCAGCGGCAGCATATGGTCGTAGGCGACCTGGGTCATCACCTGTTCCAGGTTGGCGCGCATGCAATGCATGGCCAGGGCGTTGGCCGACAGGGTGGTGCCCATGCCGCTGTGGCCGTGGCCATGACGGCCTTCGCTGGCACGCTGGCGCGCGGCGTTCATCGCTTCTGCCATCTGCGCGCTGCAGCCGAAGATGCCGCACGGTACGCCGCCGGCGATGGGCTTGCCGACCACGAAGAAGTCCGGGTCGAGATTCCACAGCCTGGTGCAGCCACCGATATCGGTGGAGATGGTGTGCGTCTCGTCGATGATCAGCAGGCTGCCGTACTTGCGCGTCAGCTCGCGGCATTTGTGCATGAAGCCGGGGTCGGGCAGCACCATGCCGATATTGGTCATCGCCGGCTCGCACAGCAGGGCGCAGACGTCGCCCTGGGCCAGGGCGGCTTCCAGCGCCTCGATATCGTTGAAGGGGATGGCGCGGCTGTGCTCGGTCAGGTCATAGGCCTGGCCGATCAGACCGGAGCGGTGCACGGTGCGGCCCTCGCGATGGCGCACCATCACGTCGTCGACGGTGCCGTGGTAGCAGCCGTCAAACACCAGCAGGGTCTTGCGCTGCGTGATGGCGCGCGCCCAGCGCAGCACGTAGCGGTTGGAGTCGGTAGCGGTGGCGGTCACCTGCCAGTAGGGCAGGCCGAAGCGCTGGGCCAGCAGCTCGCCGCAGACCACGGCGTCCTCGCCGGGCAGCATGGTGGTCAGGCCGTTGTGCGCCTGCTCGGCCAGGGCGCGGGCCACTGGATCCGGCGAATGGCCGAACATGGTGCCGGTGTCGCCCAGGCAGAAGTCGATGTACTCATGACCGTCCACATCGAAGAAGCGTGCGCCCTTGGCGCGCTCGACGAACAATGGCACGGGCGTCGACCAGTCGGCCATCCAGTGCATCGGCACGCCGCCGTACAGCGAGTGGCGGGCACGCTCGGCCAGGGCCACGGACTTGGGATTACGCTCGAGGAAGCGGGCGCGCTCGCCAGCGGCGAAGGTTTCCACGGCGGTTGGGGCGATACCACTGGCAGTCATGCTGAACACCTCGTTCGATTTTTCGCACATGGTATTTTGTGATCACAAAAATGGCAAGTGATGCTGCTATACGCATTATGAGTTAGTATTTTCCCTGTTATGTGATCACAAAATTGGTCGTGGCTTGCATCCTCGACCTCATCTGATGCCTTGTCCAAGGGAGAACCCCATGCGCGATTGCCTGCTTACCCTGTCTCAGCTTCCAGCCCCGCCACGGAGGATGCTGCAAGCATGAGCGACAATTTGCAGCAACAGCTTTACCAACGTATTCGCGAGAGCCTGCTGGCCGGGCGTTTCCAGCCTGGCGAGCGGCTGAAGATCCGTGACCTGGCCGCGCAGTGGGGCACCAGCCCGATGCCGGTGCGCGCCGCCCTGCAGCGGCTGGTGGCCGAGGGAGCGCTGGAGGGGGAGCAGCAGCGCTCGGTGCGCGTGCCGGCCATGACCCGCGAGCGCTACGAACATCTCTTTCAGGTGCGCCTGGCGCTGGAGGGGTTGGCCGTCGAGCTGGCCACGCCGCGCATGAGCGCTGACGACCTGGCCCTGCTGCGCGACTGTGTACAGCGCATGGACGCGGCCATCGAGCAGCGCCGGGTGCAGGACTATCTGGACGCCAACAGCCAGTTCCACCTGCACCTGTACGCGGCCTGCGGTAACCCGGTGCTGCTGCGCACCATCGAGTCGCTGTGGCTGCAGATCGGCCCCTTCTTCAATCGCCTGTTCACCGAGGCCGATCTGTCCTTGCGGCTCAACGACTTTCATGAGGAAGCCTTCGCCGCCCTCGAAGCCGGCGATGCCAAGGGCGCCCGTCAGGCCCTCGAGCAGGATCTGCTCTATTTCGCCCGCTTTCTGCTCAACCTGCTGGAACTGGAACAGGCTCGCTGAGTGCGAGCGCTCTGTGTGTGCAGGCCCGCTGCCCTATACTTCCGCCACGGTTCATTCAAGGACAGGATTCATGCTGGATTACAGCGGCAAGCGGTTTCTGATAGTCGACGACTTTTCCGACTTCCGCAGTTCGGTCAAGGCCATGTTGCGCGAGATGGGCGTCAGGGATGTGGACACGGCCGACCGGGGCGAGCAGGCCATCGCCATGTGTCGGCACAAGCGCTACGACATAATCCTCCACGACTACAACCTGGGGGCCGGCAAGAACGGCCTGCAGACCCTGGAAGAGTTGCATGCGGCGCGCCTGATCAGCCACCAGTGCATCTTCGTCATGGTCACCGCCGAGAGCAGCCAGGCCATGGTGCTCAGCCTGCTCGAGCACGAGCCGGACGCCTACCTGACCAAGCCCTTCAACCGTGCCGGCCTGACCCAGCGGCTGGACAAGCTGGTGGAGCGCAAGACCCTGCTCAAGCCGGTGCTGCAGGCGCTGGACAAACGCAACCCGGCGGAGGTGCTGAGCGCTTGCGAAACCCTGGCCAGCCAGGACAAGCGCCTGCAGCCCCTGTGCCTGAAGTACAAGGCAGGTGCCCTGCGCGAACTGGGTCGGCAGCAGGAGCTCGAACGCCTGCTGCAAGCGGTGCTGGCCGACCGCGCCATGCCCTGGGCCTACCAGGCACTGGGCAACCTGCTCAACGAGCGGGGTGATCTGGCGCGCGCCAAGGACACCTTCGAGCAGGGCCTGAAGGCCTTCCCCATGCAGCCTGGCCTGTATGATGGCTTGGCCGGCGTGCTGGAAAAACAGGGCGATGCCAAGCAGGCGCAGCAGGTGCTCGAAGAGGCCGTGCGCCTTTCGCCGCTGGCTCTGCCGCGGCAGATGCAGCTCGGCAAGCTGGCCATGCACAACGAAGATTTTGCCGGTGCCACCAAGGCCTATCGCAGCGCCGTGGAGCAGGGCAAGAACTCGCGCCTGAAGAGCCCGGAGAACTACCTGGCCCTGAGCCAGGCACTGATGGCCGACACGGGCGAGGAGACACTGAGCAAGCGCGCCCAGATGGAGATCAGCCAGGTGCTCGGCGAGCTGGGCAGCCAATACGCCGCTGACAAGACCGTGCAGGTGCGCAAGCGCCTGATGCAGGCGCGCAGCCTGCAGAAATCCAACGAACCGGCACGCGCCGCACAACTGGCCGCCGAAGCCGCCGCCGAGCTGCAGCAGGTTGAGGCCTTCCTGCCGGCCGAGGTGGCCCTGGGCATGGTCGAGCAGTTCCAGCAGCTTGGCCAGCAGGAAGCCGGTGCGAAGTTGCTCAAGGACTGTCTGGAAATTCATGGCGATGACGCCGGGGTGCTGGAAGCGGCGGCTCGCCTGACCGATGACCAGAGCGTATTCGTCATCAGCAAGGAGGCCACCGACCTCAACCGCCAGGGCGTGCAGGCCTACAAGCAGGGCCGCACCGACGAGGCGCTGGCGCTGTTCCGCCGGGCTCTGGGGTTGCAGCCGAAGAACATCAGTATTGCCCTCAACACCGCCCAGTCGCTGCTGCGCCTGGGCCTCGAACAGCCCTCGCAGCCCTGGCTCGAGGAGGCGCGTAGCTGCCTCGACGGGGTCAGCATGATCGCCCCCAGCGATACGCGCTATGCACGTTACCAGCAACTGCGCAGCCGGGTGTTCGACACATGAGCGGGCTCGATCTCAGCACCATCATCGCCTCCACCGTGCATGACATGAAGAACTCCCTGGCGCACCTGGGCCAGGCCCATGCGCGCTGGCTCGCCAGGCTGCCGGCCGAGCTGCAGAACATGCCCGAGCGCGGAGTGATCGAGTACGAAGCGGCGCGCCTGAACGGCATGCTGGTGCAGTTGCTCGGCCTGTACAAGCTGCAGGTCAATCAGTTGCCCCTGTACCCGGCACACCATGAGCTGGACGACTTCATCCAGGCGCAGTTGGCGCGTTATCAGGATGTGCTCGACAGCCGAGGTATCCAGGCCCGTGGCGAGGTCAGCGAGTTCGACCTGATGGGCTTCTTCGACCAGGAGCTGCTGGGTTCGGTGCTAGGCAATGTGATCGCCAACGCCACGCGCTACGCCCGCAGCGCCTTGCTGATCAGCGCCAGCGAGCAGGCGGGTGAGCTGCTGCTCTACGTCAACGACGATGGCGCCGGTTATCCCCAGGCGATGCTCGAGCGCCAGGGCGACTACATTCTCGGCCTCAGCCAGAGCAGCGGCAGCACCGGGCTGGGCCTGTACTTCGCCGCGCGCATCGCGCAATTGCACCAGCGCGATGGCCGCCAGGGGCGAATCGAGCTGAGCAACGGCGGCCCGCTGGGCGGCGGTGAGTTTCGCATCTACCTGCCCTGAGCCCCGCCTGCTGCTGCACGGTGGGTTTCAGCTTTCCAGCCAGACGTCGCGGCACCAGTGCCAGACCGAATCCCAGCTCTCGTCGGTCAGCTCGCCTTCGTCGCCGTCCCACAGCCACACCTGGCCTTCCACGTCCACCGCGTAGTAATCGCGGCCGTCCTGGCACAGCGGCACCAGATCGCGCGGCAGGCCGAGATCCCAGGCCACCGACGCCACTTCCGGCAAGTAGGTGTGCGAGTGCGGGTCGCTGGCAGTCACCGGCTCCAGACGGCCGTAGACCACGTCGCTGACCTTGAGCAGGAACTCGCGCAGCTCGAAGGGCAAGTGGATGAGGATCTGCTCCTGGATTTCCACCAGGGTTTCCTCGTCCGGCAGCTCCAGCGGCACCGGTACCGGCTCGTTGAGTTCGCGTAGCTGATCGATGACTTCTTCCACGGCGGCGGCTCCTCATAGGGTGGGGTCGGCTTTATACAGTAGCTGGCCGTTGCAATGAAAACATGTCGGTGTCACGGCATACCGGCGCTTTTCGTGGAGCGCTCTCATGACACCTCTTGCCTGGCACTGTCTGCATCACAGTGAATTCGACACGGCCTACGGGATTGGCAATAAGGTGTGGGTTGTTCTGTGCCTGTTCCGAATTGCCGCGTTTTTGTTGATGTTTTTGGTTTCGCCCTCCCGGGCGAGTCACTTTTGGGGCAAAAGTAACCAAAACCTCCGCCCGGTCATCCGGCCCTCGCTGCGCGAGGGTTCGTTCACTCCATCGCCGTTCCAGAGGCCCGCCGCGGTGGGCCATCCCTGGCCCATCGCGGCTCTCGCGACATCCATGTCGCTCAACCTCTTCCACGGCGATTCCGCTCACCCTCCTGGGCGGGCTCTGCACGCGCCTGAACCCGAGGTAACCCAGAATTAGCATGGAGTGCTTGAGTATGAGGTCAGCCTTAGGGCTGACCTGAATGTCGGCTGCAAGCCGGCAAGCTATTCAAGCGAATGAAACTATGCGAATGAAAGTTTTGGTTTAACTCGACGACCCATCGCAACTTCACTGCTACCAGAGCACGCCGGGCATGCCCGGAGCCAATATACGCTCAGGCGCGCTAACTCCCCCTTCAGGAGGCCGAACGCAGGCATTGCGCAGGGGGCGAGCGGCATGGATGCCGCGAGATACCGATGGCGGCCCCGCTTAAAGGGCCAGGGATGGCCCTTTAAGCCGACCCCGGAGCGGTGCCGGAGTGAGGGGAGTCGAGCGAAGCATGACGGGGACGCCTAGTTCCGGATGGCGGGGGTGCGTTTCTTTTGCTTACTTTTCTTTGCGCTGGGCGGCAATCCGAGTTCAAAGAAAAGTGAGTCGCCCGAGGGGGCGAAACCCGGACTATCTGAAAACATCCAAAGCGACGTCCAGAACACCAACACAAGCCAACACACAAACTTGCCAGTCCTGTATCAAAACCGCCTTCCCCAGCATTTCGCACAGACCATAAAAAACCCCGGGAAAGTCCCGGGGTTCTGGGTGACGCGCTGCGCGATCAGTTCTGGCGGATGCCGGCGATCAGCCAGGGCTGGTTGTCGCCCTGGGCACGCTCCAGGCGCCAGCTTTCGCTGAACGGCTCGCCCTGGTCGAAGCGCGAGGTCTTCGATACACCGCTGAAGGTCAGGGTGGCGATGGTCTTCTCGGCGTTGTCGTCGACGCCATCGAGTTGCACCTGCAGGTCATCGACATAGGTGGACTGGAAGCCGTCACCCAGCTCGGCGCGCTCGCGCTTGAGAAATTCCAGCAACTGCGGGGTGACGAACTCGGCGATCTTGTCCATCTCGTTCGCATCCCAGTGCTGCTGCAGGTTCATGAAGTGCTCGCGGCCGGCGGCCAGGAAGCTCTGCTCGTTGAACCAGGCCGGGGCGTTGATCACCGGGCGCGTTGCGGCGGCACTGCTGCCACCGAAGATCGAGGTCGGCGCGGCGGCATTGCTCGGCATTTCACGCTGGTACGGAGCGCCGCCAGCGGCTGCGGCCTGCGGCTGCTGGCGTGCACGACGAGCAGCGAGGAAGCGGAACAGCAGGAAGGCGATCAGACCGAAGATCAGCATGTCCATGATCTGCAGGCCCTCGAAGCCGTCACCCATGAACATGGAGGCCAGCAGGCCACCGGCGGCCAGGCCGGCCAGCGGGCCGAGCCAGCGCGAGGCGCCGCTGGCGGCAGCGGCGGGTTGCTGACGGCCAGGGGCCTGGGCCGCCGGTTGCGCCGGGGGCGTGGCCTGGCGGGTCTGGTGGCTGGGGGCGGAGCCGAACGACTTGCCGCCGCCGAAGCGCTTGGCATGGGCCTCGAAGCTGAAGGTCAGGGCCAGGCAAAGCACCATGGCGATACTGAGGAAACGCTGCATCAGGGTCTTCTCTCTTGATAGGGAACGCTGCGCCGCATCTTGCACGGGGCGCTCTGGGTTGGCCAGGTACAGAATGTTTCTGGCTTTTGCTTGTAGCGCTGGCCTGCCCCAGTGGCAGGCCATGAAAGGGCTCAGCGCCAGTCGTACAGCTCTTTCTCCGTCAGGGCCTGCATCGAGCTGGCCAGTGCCTGGAAGGCTTTCATCGAGGCCCAGATGCGGCCGTTGAGCTCGCTCTGCGCGGCCAGCTCGCCGAGTACCTGGTCGGTTTCGTGCTGCATGGCCTGCAGCACGGGATCGGGGAAGCGTTTGAGCAGGGTGCCGCTCTTTTTCAGCTCGTCCAGGGCCAGGGCATTGTTGAACACGTAGTCATCCATCATGTCCAGGGTGGCGGCGCGGGCGGCCTCGGTGACGATGGCCTGCAGGTCGGCCGGCAGGGCGTCGAAGGCCTTCTGGTTGATCAGCAGCTCGAGCACCGACTGTGGCTCCTGCCAGCCCGGGTAGTAGTAATACTTGGCGGCTTTCTGCAGGCCGAAGGCCAGGTCGTTGTAGGGGCTGACCCAGTCGGTGGCGTCGATGGCGCCGGTCTGCAGCGCGGTGAAGATCTCGCCGCCGGGCAGCACCACGGTGGTGGCGCCGAGGCGGCTCCAGACTTCGCCGCCGAGGCCCGGCATGCGGATCTTGAGGCCTTTGATGTCGTCCAGGCCGTTGATTTCCTTGTTGAACCAGCCGCCCATCTGCATGGTGCTGTTGCCCGCGGTCAGCGGTTTGACGCCGAAGGGGGCGTAGGCCTCGTCCCACAGCGCCTGGCCACCGCCGTGGCTGAGCCAGGCGTTCATCTCCAGGGTCGACAGGCCGAAGGGCACGGCACCGAAGAACTGCGCGGCGGGCACCTTGCCCTTCCAGTAGTAGGGCGTGCCGTGGCCCAGCTCGGCGGTGCCACGGGAGACGGCGTCGAACACTTCCAGCGCCGGCACCAGCTCGCCAGCGGCGTAGACCTTGATGGTCAGACGCCCGGCACTCATAGCGTTGATGCGTTCGGCCAGACGTTCGGCGGCGGTGCCGGTGCCGGGGGCGTTCTTCGGCCAGGTGGTAACCATCTTCCAATGGAAGGTCTGCGCGGGCGCAGCGGCCTGGTTGGCAGGTGCGGAATCGTCCTTGCAGCCGATCAGGCCGAGGGCGAGCAGAGGCAGGAGCAACAGAGAACGAAGACGCATGGGCAGTTATCTCTAAGAAAAACGGGGCCTGTTTCGGCCCCGTTCGGTTGGCTTAACGCCAGTTGTACAGCTCTTTCTCGGTCAGCGTCTGCATGGCGCTGGCCTGTTCGAGGAAGGCTTTCTGCGAGGCCCAGATGCGGCCGTTGAGGTCGTTCTGCGCCGCCAGGCTGCTCAGCACCGCCTCGGACTCCTTGCGCATGGCCTGCAGCACGTCATCCGGCAGGCGCTTGAGCTGCACGCCTTCTTGCTTGAGGTTTTGCAGCGCCTTGGCGTTGTTGAACACGTAGTCATCCATCATGTCCAGGGTGGCGGCGCGGGCGGCCTCGGTGACGATGGCCTGCAGGTCGGCCGGCAGGGCGTCGAAGGCTTTCTGGTTGACCATCGCCTCGACCACCGCCTGCGGCTCCTGCCAGCCCGGGTAGTAGTAGTACTTGGCCGCCTTGTGCAGGCCGAAGGCCAGGTCGTTGTACGGGCCGACCCAGTCGGTGGCGTCGATGGCGCCGGTCTGCAGGGAGGTGAAAATTTCGCCGCCGGGCAGGTTGACGGTGATCGCGCCGAGCTTGCTCCAGACTTCGCCACCCAGGCCCGGCATGCGGATCTTCAGGCCCTTGATGTCATCCAGGCTGTTGATCTCCTTGTTGAACCAGCCGGCCATCTGCATGGTGGTGTTGCCCGCAGCCAGGGGTTTCACGCCGTAGGGCGCGTAGGTCTCTTCCCACAGCGCCTGACCGCCGCCGTGGCTGAGCCAGGCGTTCATTTCCAGGGTGGACAGGCCGAACGGCACGCTGCTGAAGAATTGCGCGGCCGGTACCTTGCCTTTCCAGTAGTAGGGGGTGCCGTGGCCCATCTCGGCGGTGCCGCGCGAGACGGCGTCGAACACTTCCAGCGCCGGTACCAGTTCGCCGGCGGCGTACACCTTGACGGTCAGGCGTCCGGCGCTCATGGCGTTGATGCGCTGGGCCAGGCGCTCGGCGGCGGTGCCCAGGCCGGGGAAGTTCTTCGGCCAGGAGGTGACCATCTTCCAGTGGATGGTTTCTGCCGGCTTGGCAGCGGCTTGTTCGCTGCCGGCCTTGTCGTCCTTGCAGCCAACCAGGCCGATGGCGGCCATCAGGGCCAGAGCGGCGCCGAACAGATTGCGGCGTTTCATCGAATCGTCTCCAGAGTAGGGATCAGCGGCCACCAAGGGCCGGGTCGTTACAGGGTGCCTCTAAAAACGTAGGCGAGGCAGCAATGGCAACGCAGATAGTTTTTAGAGGTGCCCTACAGGGCTTCGAGCTTGGCATAAGCCAGCATCAGCCACTTGCTGCCTTCATTTTCGAAATTCACCTGTACCCGCGCCTGGGCGCCTGCCCCCTCGAAGTTGAGGATGGTGCCCTCGCCGAACAGGCTGTGGCGCACACGCTGGCCCAGGCTGAAGGGCGTCTGCGGCACGGCGCTGCCGGCGAACAGGCTGCCACCTGTCATCGAGCCTGTGCTCACCGGGCGGCTGACGCTGCCCGACAGGCGCACTTCCTGGATCAGCGGTGCGGGTATTTCGCGGACGAAGCGCGACACCTTGTTGTAGGTCTCGCTGCCGTAGAGACGCCGGGTTTCGGCGTAACTGATCACCAGCTTGTGCATGGCACGGGTAATGCCGACATAGGCCAGGCGGCGTTCTTCTTCCAGACGGCCCGGTTCTTCCAGGCTCATCTTGTGCGGGAACAGACCCTCTTCCATGCCCACCAGGAATACCAGGGGGAATTCCAGGCCCTTGGCACTGTGCAGGGTCATCAGTTGAATGCTGTCCTCGTTCTCGGCGGCCTGGGTGTCCCCGGCTTCCAGCGAGGCGTGGGTGAGGAAGGCCTGCAACGGGCTCAGTTCCTCGTCCTCGTCGTTCTCGAAGGCGCGCGCGGCGCTGACCAGTTCCTCCAGGTTCTCCACCCGGGCCTGGCCCTTCTCGCCCTTTTCCGCCTCGTGGTAGGCAAGCAGGCCGCTTTGCTCGATGACCACCTGGGTCATCTGGTGCAGGGGCATGGCCAGCACCTTGTCGGCCAGGCCATCGATCAGCTCGATGAAGGCCGCCAGCGCCGCCGAGGCGCGGCCAGGCAGGGCCTTGGCCGCCAGCATCAGGCGGATCGCCTGCCACATGTGCACCTCATGGACGCGGGCGTATTCGCGGATGGTCTCGATGGTCTTCTCGCCGATGCCACGCGCCGGCACGTTGATGATGCGCTCCAGCGCCGCGTCGTTGCCGCGGCCGTCGAGCAGGCGCAGGTAGGCCATGGCGTTCTTGATCTCGGCGCGCTCGAAGAAGCGCTGGCCGCCGTAGATGCGGTAGGGGATCTTCTCGCGCAGCAGCGCTTCTTCCAGCACCCGCGACTGGGCGTTGGAGCGATAGAGAATGGCGATTTCGCTGCGCTTGAGGCCTTCCTTGCGCAGGGCGTCCTCGATGCTTTCGACCACGTAGCGTGCTTCGTCGTGCTCGTTGAAGGCGGCGTACAGGCTCAGTGACTCGCCGTCGCCGACGTCGGTGCGCAGCTCCTTGCCGAGCCGCCCCTGGTTGTTGGCGATCAGCGCGTTGGCGGCGTTGAGGATGTTCGCCGTGGAGCGGTAGTTCTGTTCCAGGCGGATGATCTGGGTGTCGGCGAAGTCCTGGTCGAACTGCTGGATGTTCTCGATCTTCGCCCCGCGCCAGCCATAGATCGACTGGTCGTCGTCACCCACCACCATGAGGCTGTCGCCGCCCTGGGCGAGAAAACGCAGCCAGGCGTACTGTACGGCGTTGGTGTCCTGGAACTCGTCCACCAGAATATGGCGGAAGCGCCGCTGGTAGTGCTGCAGGATGCCGCCGGGATTGTCGCGCCAGAGGTCGAGGGCGCGCAGCAGCAGCTCGGCGAAATCGATCACCCCGGTGCGCGCGCAGGCCGCCTCGTAGGCTTCGTAGATGCCGCGCATGGTGGCCAGGAAAAGGTCACCGCTGGCCTGAATGCCTTGCGGGCGGATGCCTTCGTCCTTCTGCCCGTTGATGAACCACTGCGCCTGCTTGGCCGGCCAGCGCTGCTCGTCCAGGCCCAGGTCACGGATCACCCGCTTGATCAGGCGTTGCTGGTCGTCGGAGTCGAGAATCTGGAAGTTCTCCGCCAGCCCGGCTTCCTGCCAGTGCGCGCGCAGCAGGCGGTGGGCCAGGCCGTGGAAGGTGCCGACCCACATGCCGGCCGGGTTGTGGCCGAGCATGTCCTCGATGCGGTGACGCATCTCGGCGGCGGCCTTGTTGGTGAAGGTAACCGAAAGAATGGAGTGGGGCGACGCGCCCATCGCCTGGATCAGGAAGGCGATACGGTGCACCAGCACGCGGGTCTTGCCCGAGCCGGCACCGGCCAGCACCAGTTGGCGGCCGAGTGGGGCGGCCACGGCTTGCACCTGGGCGTCGTTGAGCGAAGCGAGGAGGAGTTCGGGGTCATTTTGCATCGCGGCATTTTAGGGTCTGATGACGTTTCATCGCTACCGCTGCAACGCGGCTTGCGCTGAAACGTCAACAGACCCTATGGGGACAGGGGAGGGCAAACCGCTTCGACGAGGCGGTTTGCCAGGGCCTGTGCGCGGGGTAGACTGCGCCCTTCAATGGATCTGAGGGAGTCGCGATAGCCATGTCGACTGGTGACAGCCCGTTGTTGGGCATTGACCTGGGCACCACCAACAGCCTGATCGCCGTCTGGCGCGAAGGGCGTGCGCAGCTTATCCCCAATGCCCTGGGCGAGGTGCTCACGCCCTCGGCGGTGAGTCTGGACGAAGATGGCAGCATCCTCGTCGGCGCTGCGGCGCGCGCGCGGCTGACCACCCATCCACTGCGCAGCGTGGCCGCCTTCAAGCGCTACATGGGCAGCGACAAGCGCTTCACCCTCGGTGAGCGCCAGTTCACCCCGGAAGAACTCTCGGCACTGGTGCTCGGCTCGCTCAAGGCCGATGCCGAGGCCTATCTTGGCGTGCCGGTGACCCAGGCGGTGATCTCGGTGCCGGCCTATTTCAGCGACGAGCAGCGCAAGCGCACGGCATTTGCCGCCGAGCTGGCCGGGCTGCGCGTCGAGCGCCTGATCAACGAACCGACCGCCGCTGCCATGGCCTACGGCCTGCACGAGCAGCAATTCGAGCGCACCCTGATCTTCGATCTGGGCGGCGGCACCTTCGACGTCACCGTGCTGGAGTACGCTCTGCCGCTGATCGAGGTACATGCCTCCACCGGCGACAACTTCCTCGGCGGCGAGGACTTCACCGAGGCCCTGCTCAAGGCCTGCCTGGAGGACTGGGGGCTGAGCCGCAGCGAGCTGCAAGGCCAGGAGCTGGCCAGCCTCGAAGATGCCGTCGAGCAACTCAAGCGCCGCCTCGCCGAAGGCCCGCAGAGCCTGGACTGGCAAGGTCGCCAGTGGCAGCTAGATGAGGCCCGCGCGCAGCAGATCTGGGCGCCGCTCTTGAGCCGCTTGCGCCAGCCCATCGAGCAGGCCCTGCGCGACGCCCGCCTCAACCCGCGCGACCTCGACAGCCTGGTGCTGGTCGGCGGCGCCACGCGCATGAGCGTGGTGCAGCAACTGGTGGCCACCCTGTTCGGCCGCCTGCCTTATCGCCACCTCGACCCGGACACCATCGTCGCCCTCGGCGCTGCCGCCCAGGCCGCGTGCAAGGCCCGCGACCAGGCCATCGAGGAGGTCATCCTCACCGACGTCTGCCCCTACACCCTGGGCATCGCCTCGCGGCGCAGCGACGAGCAGCCCGGCGCCTTCTCGCCGATCATCGAGCGCAACACGGTGATCCCCACCTCGCGGGTGCAGCGCTACTACACCACCCACGCGCAGCAGGAACACATCCGCATCGAGATCTACCAGGGCGAGCGCCCCTGGGTGCGCGACAACATCTTCGTCGACGCCTTCGAGGTCAAGCTGCAGCAGACCGGGCAGGTGCAGGCGCTGGACGTGCGCTTCAGCTACGACATCAATGGCCTGCTGGAAGTGGACGTGACCCTGGAGAACGGCCAGCGCCACGGCCATGTCATCGACCGCAGCCCCACCGGCCTGAGCGAGGAGGCGCGCGCCGCCAGCCAGGCGCGCCTGGCCGGGCTGAAGATCCACCCGCGCGACAGCCTGCCCAATCGCACCCTGCTGGCCCGCCTGGAGCGCGCCTGGATGCAGAGCCTGGGGGCCGAGCGTGAGCAGATCGGCCAGTGGCTGGACGAGTTCCAGAGCCTGCTCAGCGCCCAGCAGGAGCAGCCGATCAGGGCGGCGCGGCAGCGCCTGGAGCAGCAGTTGGAGGCGCTGCGCTTCTAGCTGGTCGGCCCGCTGAACCCATTCAACTGCCGCAGTCGCGCCTGCAGCCCTTGCTCGGCCTGCACGCGGCTGCCGCTGGGCGGGCCGTAGCGGTTGGGCAGCGGGTCGCCGGGCCAGAAGAACAGCACCACCGAGATGTACGGCATGAAGAAGCTGCCGGTGAGCAGCATCAGCAGCGTGCCGACGCCACGGTTCATGTCGTGCAGGCGGCGCAGCAGGCAGGTGATCAGCCCCAGCAGGGTCACCCCCAGCACCGCCAGGGCCAGATCGCCGCTCAATTTGTCCGCCAGCAGGCTCAACGGTAGGCCCGCGCCGAGCAGCGCCAGCGTCTGCACGGTGAAATTGAGCCGATTCAGGCGCTTGCCCAACTGCCAGAAGCGCCATTGCGCGCGCCAGTCATTGGGCGCGTGACGAGGCATCATGCGCTCGCAACGCGACAGCAGCAGGGTGATGGCCAGGCGCACCGCAGGGGGTGTCACGGCGCTGTCCTTGGCCTGTTGCAGTGAGCGCAGCAGGCCGGAAGCCGGCACCCGTGGCTTGGACGGCTGACACACATCGCGCATGGCCTCGAAGAGCGCCTGCATGGTGCTGAACAGCAGGCCGTTGTCCTTGCAGATCGATTGCGCCAGTGCTTCGGGCTGACCTTTGACCAGCCCTTCACGGAAGGCATCGAACCACAGGCCCGGACAGGTGAAGCCTTGCAGCCGTTGCAAGGCCAGCTCGCGCAGTTCGCGCCGCAGGTCGGGGTCGTGGTAGAGCAGGGCGTCGACGATCATCTGCCCTAGCGGGTCGCCCGCCAGCTCATCGGCATGGCGTTGGGCACAGGCCTCGATACGCTCGACCGAGGGCAGGCGGCGGCTGCCCAGGATGAACTCCAGGCTGACCAGTTCGGCGGCGATCAGCCCTTGCAGAGGGTCGCGCTCGTCGAGGCCGTCGAGCCATTGCCGGGGATGGGCGTGGGCGTCGAGCCAGAGCGTCTGCACGGCATCGGCCGGATGGTCGGTCGTGGTGGGCAGGCGGCTGCCGCGCTCTGTCAGTCGTTCCAGCCAGCGCTGAGGTTGCTCCAGCAGGCCGGCCAGCCACAGGGTCTGGCGCTGCAGTTGCCAGCGCGCGCCTGCTTCCGTGGGCAGCGGCGGCAGGTAGCGTCCTGTCTGCTGCAGGCCGAGTTGCAGCTTCAAGGTGGCGGGCAATGACCAGCTCGGCAATGGCGCCAGCAGATGATGCAGGCGCTGCAAGGTTTCCGGGGCTGGGTGGCGCAAGCGCCGCAGCCAGCTCAGCATCTGCGCGCGGGCGGCGGTGTTTTCCTGCAGCGTGCTGGGCAAGGCAGAACCAGGCGTAGCGAGCTTCTGCTGCAGCACCTTGGCGGTGGCAGACTCGCGCAGCCACTGCAGATGTTGCCGGGCATGGTGGGCAAAGCCTTGCGCCAGGATGGCGTCCAGCGGGTGTCCGCCCACAGGCAGGCAGAGCAAGGGCTCGAGGTCGGCCTCGTCGCCGCGTTGCAGCAGCCAGGCCTGACGATAGAGCAGGGTGAGCGGCGTCTCCGGCGCGTCGAGCAGCTCGGCCAAGAACGGCCATTCGCTGTCGCCCAGTTGCCAGGCGACGAAGGTGCGCGCCAGAGCCGGCAGCTCGGTGCTGGCGGCGCGCTGCCAGCGGGCCAGGGTCTGCGGGCTCTGCGCCGGTTCGGCGTAGCCCTGGTGGTAGTCGTCGAGGGCGTACTGGCTGCCCAGCTCCTGCTGGCTGCGGTCGCAGGCCAGGATCAGCAGTGGCAGGCGCTCGGGGGCATGCTGGGCGCTCCAGGCCAGCAACCAGGCGGCGGCTTCGGGCAAGTGCAGTTCGCGCCACAGGCGGCACCAGAGGTCGAGGGCATCCAGCTCATGCTGCTGCATCTGCAGCGCCAGCAGGTAGAGGTTGTCGAGGTCGTCGGGGGCCTCGGCCTGGCGCGCCTGGTAATACGCCAGGGCTTCGCCGAGGGCGACACCGGCCAGAGTGCACTGGCGATACAGGCCAGGGTAGTAGGCCGGGTCGGCCGGCATCGGCAGGCACAGGTGCAGCGCGCACCAGCCGCGCAGCTCCGGCAAGGGGCGGTTGTCGAACAGATGGTTGAGGGTGCGCGTGTACCAGAGGGTTTCCACCTGGGCGTGGGCGGGCCAGGCGGACAGGCTGGTGAGGTCGAAGGGGTCGGCTTCGGCGATGCGCTGGAGGAAGTGGTCGAGCGCTTCGGCCTCCTCGAACGGCAGTTGCATCAGGCGCTTGGCCCAGGCCATGCGCTCACTGAGGATGCTCACGCAGGCATGCCCCAGCGGCCCGTTGCTCAGCAGCAGGCCGCGCAGCCTGGTGTCGACACCATCCAGCTCTTCCAGCGGCAAGCGATCGAGCAGGCGGCAGTAGTCGTGCCAGGCATCGGGCTGGAAGCGCCGCTGCGGATCCTGCAACAGATCGACGAAGGCCTCTATGGCCGCTTCGCTGGCGCTGGGCGGTGCAGCGGGCGTGCTGACCGCCGAGACGCCCTCGCGCGCCTGGCGCAGGGCCTCTTCGTAGGCGTTGCGCAGGGCCTGGAAGCCTTCGGGGTCGCGCTCCGGGTGCACGCCAGGCAGCAATGCACGGTAGGCGTTGCGGATGAGGGTCTGATCCTCTGTCGGCTCCAGGCCCAGGTGTTCCCAACAACTCATGACCAGTCGAACGCCTCCAGCGATTCGGGTTTCTCGGGCAGCTCCAGTTCCATGTCCCAGGGCAGTTCGTCGAAGCCGGCAGCCGGGCTCAGGGCCAGTTCGCGTACCATGGCGCGGTGCGCGGGCTCGCTGCCTTGGCGGCTCAGGCTCAGGGACTGCTCTTTTGCCTCCTCGTGACCCAGGCAGTTCCAGTAGGCACGGCCGATGACGAAGCCGGCCATGTAACTGTGCCAGCTCTGGTAGTAGTAGCGCGCGCGCAGGCTGAAGCGGCTGTGCAGCCAGAGATTTTCTTCGAGGTTCAGCCAGCCGTTGAGCTGACCGATGCGGGCGAGAAAGCTCATGCGCCCCAGATCCCAGGCACGGATGCCGGCGGCGCCGCAGACCATGCTGGTTTCGGCGACGAACTCATAGGCCACCCGTTGCGCCGGCTGCAGGCTGTCGAGCAGGGCCTGCCATTGGCTCGGCAGCAGGCGGGCATGTTCCCAGTAGGCGCTGCTGAGTTCGCGGGCGTGGCCGTCGTCGGTCATGCGCTGGATCATCGCCAGCAGGTCGGCGCGCTCGGCGATATCCCAGGATTCCTTGAGATCGACGAATTCATTGTCGGGATAGAGGCTGGCCAGGGCATAGTCCGCTCCGGCATGGCGGTTGACGGCGACCATGGGCGCGGAAAGGGCGAAGAGCCAGCGTTGCTGTAAGTCTTCCATAACGGTTCGGTCAGGCATCCTCGAGGCGTGAGGCGCTCATCCTAGGAGCTGTGGCAGGCCTCCCGCAAGCGTCTGCAGCAGGGGTTTTAGGCGACGACTGGCGAGTCAGCGGACAAGCGGCTTTAGCATGGGTGGCCAAGTGCAATCATCCCGTCGAAAGTTGGGGGCGAGCCTGTGAAATTGCCCACATCTTGGTTGGGCACAGCGTCTGTCTCGGGTATTCTGCCGCCATGTCAGGGTTCTGGCTGCTGTGTGCATTCGGCACAGCCCCTAGGCAGCTATTACAAGAACATCGCCTATGACCGCCACTACTAGCGCCGTAGTACAAGAGGTGACGCTGGATCCGTCTCAGGTCGAGCGTCAGTTCGTCACGGATATCGCCGTCGAGCGTACGCGCCTGCTCTATCAGGGCTCGCGTCTACCTACATTACTGATGCTGCTGGTCGGTCTGTCCGGCACCAGCTTGCTATGGAATCTGCAGGATGCCGTCCTGCTCGGTGTCTGGCTGGGCTGGTTGCTGTTGCTGGTGCTGTTGCGCCTGACCCAGGTGAAAGCGTTCAACACGGCCCTGCCGACCCGCCAGGCCGATCCTTACTGGCAGCGTATCTTCCTCTTCGGCGCCGGCCTTTCGGGCTTGACCCTGGCCTTCGCCGTGATCGTCCTGGTGCCGGCCGACGTGTTCTACCAGCAGGCGCTGGTCTATGGTCTGATCGCCGCCGCCATCCTCTCCGCCAGCGTTGCCTATGCCGTCAGCCTGCCGGCCTTTCTCACCTTCGCGCTACCCTGCATGGTGCCCTCGACGGCCTTCCTGCTGCTGGCGGGCAATCGCATCCAGCAGGGCTGGGGCCTGCTCAGCATCATCCTGTTCCTGGCCCTGCTGATCGTGGCCTGGCAGGTCAACCGCCTGGTGCAGCGCGGCTTGCTGCAACGCTTCCAGAACCAGGCGCTGATCGCCAATCTGGAACATGCCAAGCGCCGTGCCGAAGGCCTCAACGAGGAGCTGGCGCGTGAGGTAGAGCAGCGTCGTCGTGCCGAGCGCGAGTTGCGTCGTGCCCATGGCGAGCTGGAGCGACGCGTGGCCGAGCGCACCCTGGAGCTGGACGAGGCGACCTACGCCCTGGGCAAGAGCCAGGCACGCCTGGCCCTGGCGCTGGAGGCCAGCGAACTGGGGTTGTGGGACTGGGAGCTGGAGAGTGACCAGGTACACCACACCCACCTGCGCGAGTTGTTCGGCCTGGAACCGGAGCAGGTGCAGGTGATGCTGCGCGACCTCACGCCACGCCTGCATCCCGATGACCTGCCGGTGTTGCGCCGGATGCTCATCGAGCACCTGAAAGGGCGCAGTGAGGATTACCACATCGAATACCGCGTGCGTCATGCCGACGGCCACTGGGTGTGGGTCGAAGACCGAGGTCGCGCGGTGGAGCGCGACAGCGCCGGGCGCGTGCTGCGCATGCTCGGCACACGACGTGACGTCAGCGAGCGACGCCAGCAGCAAGAGCAGCAGCGCCTGGCGGCCATGGTGTTCGAGGCCGCCAGCGAGGGCATCTGCATCCTCGATGCGGATTTCCGTTTTCTCGCCGTCAACCGTGCCTTCAGCATCGTCACCGGCTACAGCCGTGAAGAGGTATTGGGGCGCAAGGTCATCAGCCTGCTTGGCAGCCGCGAGATGCGCCGCCAGTACCCGACGATTCTCCAGGAACTCGACAATAACGGTAGCTGGCAGGGCGAACTGATCGAAACGCGCAAGAGTGGCGAGCTCTACCCGCAATGGCTGCAGCTCAACCTGGTGCACGATGCTGCGGGCCGGCGCAGCCATATCGTCGGTTTCCTCGCCGACCTCACCGCGCGGCGTGAGGCCGAGGAGCGCCTGCGTTACCTCTCGCACTACGACGAGCTGACCGGCCTGGCCAACCGCAGCCTGTTCCGCGAGCGTCTGCACGAGGCCAGCCAGCGGGCTCGCCAGACGGGGCGCAGCATCGCCTTGCTGCATATCGATCTGGATCGCTTCAAGGTGCTCAACGACAGTCTCGGGCATGAGGTGGCCGATCAGTTGCTGCGCCAGATCAGCCGCCGCCTGACCCATACCGTGCCGGAGGCCGATTGCATCGCGCGGCTGTCCGGTGACGAGTTCGCCATCATTCTCGATGCCTACAGCAGCCTTTCCGGCCTGGCACGCATGGCCAGCCGCCTGCTGGCCAAGCTGCGCGTGCCGATGACCGCCGGTGGCCACGAACTGGTGGTCAGCGCCTCGCTGGGCATCAGCCTGCTGCCGGACTATGCGCGCGAGATCGGTGCCCTGATCAGCCAGGCCAACATGGCCGTGCAGCATGCCAAGCACCTCGGTGGTAACACTTTCCAGTTCTTCACCGAGAACCTGCAGGCTTGCACCCTGGAGCGGCTGCAACTGGAAAACCGCCTGCGCCGGGCGATCGAGGATGGGCAGCTAGAAGTCTTCTATCAGCCCAAGCTGGATCTGCGCGATGACAGCCTCAGCGCTGCCGAGGCGCTGGTGCGCTGGCGCCATCCCGAGCATGGGGTGATCTCTCCGGGCGAGTTCATCGGCCTGGCCGAGGAAACCGGGCTGATCATGCCCATCGGCGAGTTCGTCCTGCGCCAGGCCTGCCGCCAGGCACGCGCCTGGCAATTGCAGGGGCTGGCCAACATTCGTGTGTCGGTCAACCTGTCGATGCACCAGTTGCGCCAGGGCAACCTGACCAGCCTGGTGCGCCAGGTGCTCGATGACACCGGCCTGGAGCCGCACTGGCTTGAGCTGGAACTGACCGAGAGCCAGATGCTCGACAACGTCGACAGCGTCATCTCCACCTTCCAGCAACTGCGCGACATGGGGGTGAAGCTGGCCATCGACGACTTCGGCACTGGCTACAGCTCGCTCAGTTACCTCAAGCGCTTCCCGGTGGACTACGTGAAGATCGATCAGACCTTCATCCGCGACCTCTCGCCCGGTGGCGAGGATGCGGCGATCACCCGCGCCATCATCGCCATGGCCCACAGCCTGGAACTCAAGGTGGTGGCCGAGGGCGTGGAAACCCAGGCGCAGATGGACTTCCTCAAGAGCCAGGGCTGCGACGAGATCCAGGGCTATCTGATCAGTCGGCCACGCGATGCCATCGCCTTCGCCGAGCTGTTGAGTGCGCAACTCGACTCAGCGTTGCACTGAGAACGTTTCCTCTCTACCCAACGTGCCTCGAGGCACGTGCGCCAACTGACGCAAAGATGGCTGCATCCGGCGCCCGCGCGCGCGATGCTGCAGACTCAGCCGTGAAGAAGGAGCCTAGCGATGCACAAAGCCCCATCCCTGAATATGGCTCAGCGTCTATTGCTGGCTTCGCAGAGCATGGCGCCCTTGGCGCTGAAGAGCGCCTTGGCGCAGCGGCTCGGTCCCGAGCAGACAGCGTTGCTGGCGCCGTACATGCCGGCCGAGCAATTGCGCGAGTTGATCCTCAACCTGCCGGTACCCTTCATTGCCCGCGCCATCATCCACCTCGACCCCCAGACGATTCTCGAGACCTACCTCAGCCTGCCGGACGAATTGCACCTGGAGGTAGCGCGCCAGCTCTGCGCCGACGGGGCTTTCGCCACCGCTGCCCGCTATGCCGAATGCCTCTCGCCGCGCCAGGTCAAGGTCTTGATCTATGGCATCAACGATGCCGAGCACATCCTGCAGATCGCCCGTTACATCGTCGATATCGGGCTCATCGTGCAGAGCCTGCGCACCTTCTCCACCCAGTACCTGTGCCGCCTGACCGAAGCGGCCTGGGCGGACGACAATGTGGCGATATCCGCACTGGTGCTTGGCGGTCTGCCACTGGCGCGCCAGGCAGACATCTGCGACCACCTTCCAGCTCAGGTGCGCGAGCCTCTGCTGCCACTGTTACTGGCCGCCAACCCCGAGCTGCACGAGCGCTTGCCCGAGCACCTGCAGCAGGCCTGAGGGCACCTCTAAAAACGTAGGCGAGGTAGCCAGCGAAATACCCATGGCGGCCCCGCAAAAACAGCCGTAACGACCAGCGGGAGTAACAGCCGAAGGCTGACCCGAAGGGCGAACGCAGTGAGTCAAGAAGCACTGGGCCCGCACTCGGGTTTACCTGTTGTAAATGAGCATTTTTGACGAGGGCGCCTAGCCTGGGCTCGCACGCGAGGCTGTTTTTAACGCAGCGATGGCAACGCACGACTGCATGGATGCAGGAGGTAGAGCGACGCAGGAAGCCAAAGCCGAGGTAGTTTTTAGAGGGGCCAGGCTCACTTGGCGAACAACTGGCCGATGTCCTTGAATGCCTTGAACTCCAGGGCATTGCCGCAAGGGTCAAGGAGGAACAGGGTGGCCTGTTCGCCGACTTGCCCCTGGAAGCGTACGTAAGGCTCGATGACGAACTTCGTCCCACGGCTGCGCAGGCGCTCGGCCAGCGCTTGCCAGTCGTCCCAGGCCAGTACCACGCCGAAATGTGGCACCGGCACGTCGTGGCCGTCCACCGGGTTGCTCGCGGCCGCCTCCTGATAGGCCATCTTCGGCGCCTCGTGGATCACCAACTGGTGGCCGAAGAAATCGAAATCCACCCAATGCGCACTGCTGCGGCCTTCGGCGCAGCCGAACAGCTCGCGGTAGAAGTGCCGCGCGGCGGCCAGGTCATGAACGGGAATCGCCAGGTGAAAGGGTGCAAGGGCCATCACGGATTTCCTCTGTTGGGTTTTCGGCCCAGCCTACCAACAGCGAAATCGATCGAAAGCGAATATTCTTGCTTGCAAGCTCAAATATTTTCGATCAATGGGGTGGCGATGCTGCGCGAACTGAAAACCTTCATCACCGTCGCCCGCCTGGGCACCTTCGCCGCCGCCGGCCAGCAGGTGGGGCTGACGCAATCGGCGGTCAGTGCGCAGATGCGCGTGCTCGAGCAGCACCTCGGTGTGCGCCTGTTCGACCGCAGCGGCCGCGCTGCCGTGCTCAATGCAGCGGGGCGCCATGCGTTGCCGCTGGCCGAGCAGATGCTCGCACTGTACGCGCAGATGGCGCTGCCACAGGCAGCCGATCAGTGGCAGGGCGAGCTGCGTGTCGGCGCCATCGCCACCTTGCAGACCGGCTTGCTGGCCGAGGCGCTGCCGCGTTTTCGCCAGCTCGCGCCGCTGGTCGAGCTGAAGCTGGTGCCAGGAGTATCGCTGCAATTGTTCAGCCAACTGGATGCCGGCGAACTGGATCTGGCCTTGCTGATCAAGCCACCTTTCGCCCTGCCCAAGGAGGTGCTGGAAGTGCCCCTGGCGCGCGAGCCCTTCGTGCTGATCGCGTCCTTGCACGTGAAGGGGGACGAGCCGCTGCAACTGCTCGCCGAACAGCCCTTCGTGCGTTACGACCGCACCTCCTTCGGCGGGCGCCAGGTGACCCGCTTTCTCCGCGAGCAGCGCCTGAACGTGCGCGAGGCCCTGGAGCTGGACGAAGTGGAGGCCATCGTGCGTCTGGTGGAGAACGGCATGGGCGTGGCGCTGGTACCGCGCGCCGGCCTGTGGCTGCAGCGGCCGACGCAGGTGCGGGTGATCGAGTTGGGCGAACTGAGTTTCCACCGTGAACTGGTAGCCCTGGTGCGCCGGGCGCAGCGTCAGCCCGCACTGGATTGTCTGCTGCACTGTCTTGATGCGACGAATTGAAAATGGTTCTCAATAAAAATAAGATGCATTTCCCTCTCGCCCAAGACCAGGGATGCACGATTGTCGGACTTGGATCTCAAAGGCCTGTTCCAGAAGCACGCCAAGGCCTTGCACAGCTTTCTGTTGAGCAAGAGCCGTGACCCGCACCTGGCTGCCGACCTCACTCAGGAAAGCTTCCTGCGCCTGGCCGAGCAGCGTACCGGCGAGCGCATCGACAATTCGGCGGCCTATCTCTACCGCACCGCCAGCAACCTGCTGATCGACCACCAGCGCCAGCAGATCCGGCGCAAGACCGATCTGCTCGGCGAGGACGTGCTGCATGAGGTCGAGGCCGCCGGCAGCTCGCTGGACGACATCACCGCCGCGTCCCAGAGCGTCGAGCGCCTGCAACGCGCCATCGCCGAGCTGCCGCCACGCACCCAAGCCATCTTCCGCCTCAACCGGATCGACGGCCTGACTCACGCTCAGGTAGCGCAGACCCTGGGAATTTCCGACAGCTCGGTGCAAAAGCACCTGGCCCGTGCCCTGGCGCATGTGATGGCGTGCCTGGACGACGAGCGGGCATGACGGAGCATTACGGTAAGATCCACCGTCGCGCGTCATTACCTGAAAGGGGCCTGCGCCGCCCAGCCCGCAACGACCCATAACGAGATCCGAGAGTGAGCCTGATTAGCCAAGAACCACAGCAGCGGAGTGTCCGCGAGGTGGCCGCCGAGTGGGCGGTGCTGCTGGCCGATGCCCCGCTCGACGACGCCCAGCGGCAGGCGCTGCAACAATGGTTGCAGGCCGATGCCGGGCATGTCGAAGCGCTGGCCGTGGCCCAGCGCACCTGGGCCGCTTTGGGTCGCTTACCGGCCACGCCGCCCATGGTTGCCGTTGCGCCCGGCCGGCGCGCTCGACCGCGCCGGCCTGCGCGCCTGCGCCGCTGGGGGGCGGCGGCTTGTCTGGCGCTGCTGCTCGGCGGGTTGGGTCTGGGCCAGAGCGAACGGCTGCTCCTGCCGCTGCTGGCCGATCAGCACACCGCCGCTGGCGAGGTGCGCAACCTGCTGCTGGAAGACGGCAGCGAAGTAACCCTGGACAGCGCCAGTGCCATCCGCCTGGATTACTCCAGCGGCCAGCGCCGGGTCGAGCTGCTCGCCGGGACGGCGGTCTTCCAGGTCGCGCCGCAGGCCGACCGCCCCTTCGTCGTCGCGGCGGCCGGCGGCAGCGTCCAGGCCCTGGGTACGCGCTTTCTGGTGCAGCGCGAAGCGGACGAAACGCGGGTGGGCGTGCTCGAACATGCCGTGCAGGTGAGCGCCAAGGGGCAGCAGCGGCGCCTGGAGGAAGGTCACAGCCTGCGCTACGACGCCCAGGGCCTGCATGACCTGGCGCTCGACCTGCCGCGCACCACCAGTTGGCAACGGGGGCTATTGATCTTCGACCGCCAGCCGCTGGGGCAGGTGATCGAACGGATCAACCGGTATCGGCCGGGTCATATCTTCATCGGTGATGATGCGCTGGCGCAGCGTGAGGTCAGTGGGGTTTTCCGCCTTGACGGGCTGGACGCCGCCTTGGCCACCCTGACGCGGGAGATGCATCTGCAGCATCGTGAGTTGCTGGGAGTCAGTCTGCTCTACTGAGGCCGGTGCGGCTCGCTCGAAAACGGTGGTGAGGGTTGGTTGTTCGCGGAGTTGCGAGTTGATACCGGACTGGCAATACGGTGTGGGTTGTTCTGGTGTCTGTTCCGAATTGCCGCGTTTTTGCTGATGTCTTTGGTTTCGCCCTCCCGGGCGAGTCACTTTGCGGGCAAAGTAACCAAACCCTCCGCCCTTTCATCCGGCCCTCGCTGCGCGAGGGTTCGCTCACTCCATCGCCGTTCCAGAGGCCCGCCGCGGTGGGCCATCCATGGCCCATCGCGGCTTTCGCGGCATCCATGCCGCTCAACCTCTTCCACGACGATTCCGTTCGCCCTCCTGGGCGGGCTCTGCACGCGCCTGAACCCGAGGTAACCCAGAATTAGCATGGAGTGCTTGAACAAGGGTCAGCCTTAGGGCTGACCGAGCTGCCGGCTGAAAGCCGGCAAGCTGTTCAACGCATGAAACTGCGCGAATGAAACTATTGGTTTAATTCAACCGCCACATCGCGACTTCACAGCCGCCAGAGCACGCAGGACTAGCCTGGCACACCTGTTCGTTCAGGCGCGCGAATGCCCCCTTCAGGAGGGTGAGTGGAATCGTTGTGTAGAGGGTTGAGCGGCATGGATGCCGCGAGAGCCGCGACTGGCCAGGGATGGCCCTTCGTCGGTGGGCCGCATCCGGTCGGGCCCTCGGAGCAATGATGGAACGAACGAACCCCGGCGCAGCCGGGGCCGGATGGCGGGGGTGCGTTTCTTTTGCTTACTTTTCTTTGCGCAGTTCAAAGAAAAGTGAGTCGCCCGAGGGGGCGAAACCCGGAATATCTGAAGACACCCAAAGCGGCGTCCAAGACACTCAACGAACCAACACACAAACTTGCCAGTCCGGTATCAATCAAGCATCTCCCCTCACCAGAAACGAACCATCCAAAAATTTCCAGATTGCCTTACTGACTTTCCCTGCATCGCGCGTCTTTGTTGTTAGTGATTTTCATTACCAACAAAAGAATGGAGTCAGTCGTGAGTCATAGTCGTCGCGTAGTACCCCCCACCCGGCGCCGGGGCGGCTCGCTGCCGCTGCTTGGCGGTGTCGCGTTGGGGGTTGCCATGGCCATGAACGGCCTTGCCTTCGCTGCCCAGCCGGCAGCCGAGGCGGCCAGCACCCAGCATCAACTGGTGGCCTTCGATATCGCCGCCCAGCCGCTGGATCGCGCCGCCCTGGCCTTCGCCGAGCAGGCCGGGGTGCAGGTGTTCTTCGACAGCGCGCGCCTGCAGGACTTGGCCAGCACGCCGCTGAAAGGGCGCTACTCGCTCGATGAGGGCCTCCGCCGCCTGCTCGGCAGCGCGCCGGTGGACTACCGCTTCGACGGCTCGCAGCAGGTCACCCTGATCCGCCGGGGCGTGGGCGCCGAGCAGGCATTGCAGTTGCAACCCACCAACGTGCAGAGCCAGTGGCTCAGCGAACGCCAGGAAACCTACCTCAAGCCGCGCTCGGTGGCGGTGATCGACCGCGAGCAGATCGACCGGCGCCCGCCCCGGCATGCCGCCGACATGCTGGAGGAAACCTCCGGCGTCTACACCGCCGTCAACCAGCGCGACCCTGGCCTGTCGGTGAACATCCGCGGCGTGCAGGACTATGGCCGGGTCAACATGAACGTCGACGGCATGCGCCAGAACTTCAGCGTCAACGGCCACCAGCAGCGTAACGGGGTGATGTTCGTCGATCCCGAATTCATCTCCAGCGTGGAGATCGACAAGGGTACCAGCGCCGGCATGGGCGGCGCCGGGGTGCTGGGCGGCATCGCTTCGTTCAACACGGTCGAGGCGCGCGAGTTTCTCGGTGAAGGCAAGGAATACGGTGGTCGCCTGCGCGGCGGGCATGGCATCGGCGAACTGGGCAATGGCACCTACTTCAACGGTAGCGCCCTGTTCGCCTTCGGCAACGAGATAGGCGACGTGCTGCTGGGCGTCAGCGAGCGTCACTTCGGTGACTATCGCGCCGGTACCAATGACAAGGACAACCTCGGCAGCGAGATCCGCATTCGCACTATCGCGCCGCGCGCCTGGGAGGACTGGCTGGAGTCCGAAGTGGGGGAAATGGACAGCGTGACCCGCTCGCGCCTGTTCAAGCTGGGCTTGAACCTGCCGGCGGATCAGCGCCTGCAACTGAGTTACATGGAGTACGACACCGACAGCAAGGATGCCTGGGCCTATATCGCTGATGACAACCAGAGCACCTATTACCGCCGCCAGGGTACCAGCGACGTGATCGCCCGCAACACCGCGCTGGACTACAGCTACAGCCCCGACAACGACCTGATCGATTTCAAGGCCAAGCTCTATTACGTCAGCACCCGCCAGGATCGCTGGAATGCCGGCAGCGCGGCCAGCCCGGGCAGCGGCAACTGGTACCCCGACTACAGCGACAAGTACCGTACCGATACCTGGGGCCTGCAACTGCAGAACACCTCACGCTTCTACCTGGGCGACGCGCACCAGTTCGCCTTCACCTATGGCAGCGAACTGTTCCGCGACAGCTTCAAGCCCTCGACCGCACGTACCCCCTCGACCAACGAAACGGCCTACCCCTATATCAAGGGCGCCACGCCGGAGGGCGAGCGGACTCTGGCCAGCCTGTTCGGCCAGGTGATCTACGACTACGAGCAGTGGCTGACGCTCGATGCCGGGCTGCGCTACGACCGCTATCGCCTGGAGGGCGACACGGGCCTGACGGCGTGGATGCTGCCCGAGGGCCAGTTCACCGCCAGCAACAATGTGGAGCGCTCGCTGATCTATGAGGTGGATCGTGAGGAGGGGCGTTTTTCACCGACCCTGGGCGTCGCGATCAAACCGGGGGTGGACTGGCTGCAGCTCTACACCCGTTGGGGCAAGGGCTGGCGTCCACCGGCAGTGACCGAGGCCTTCATGTCCGGCCGCCCTCATGGCGGCGGCAACGAGATGGTCTATCCCAACCCCTTCCTCGAAGCGGAGCGTTCGCACAACTGGGAGGCCGGCTTCAACGTCTTCAAGGAATCCTTGCTGCGTGACGGCGACCGCCTGGGCATCAAGGTGGCCTATTTCGATACCCGTATCGACAACTTCTCCTTCATGGATATCAACGTCAGCGTGCCGGGAGCTACGGTGGGCGGCACGGCCCTTGGCCGCTCGGCCTACCAGAACAACCTGAAGCAGACGCGCTTTCGCGGTGTCGAGTACAACCTCGATTACGACGCCGGTGACTACTACGCGCAGCTCAGCTACACCCACATGATCGGCAGCAACGAGTTCTGCTCGAAGGACTTCTACCTGGGCGGGGCGCAGAAGCGTGTGCAGGTGGGCACTGTCACCACCTTCATCCGCGTCGGGACGCGCCTGATTCCGGTGCGGCGGCCCCTCTACGAGGCGCAGCCCAACGAGGCGCTGAACGAGCAGGTTTCCTGCAATCACATCATGGGCAATGCCGCCTACATGCCGGCTGATCGCGGTTCGCTGACCCTGGGCATGCGCTTTCTCGACAGACGCCTGGATCTGGGCGCGCGCCTGCGTTACAGCGCCGGCAATGGCGAGAACCTCGACAACCACTCCTACTCGCAGATCGATCAGGCGCTCTGGCCGCAATACAAGGTCTACGACCTCTACGCCAGCTACTGGATGACCAGCAGCCTGAACCTGGCTCTGTCGATGGAGAACGTCACCGATCAGGCCTACTTCGTCGCCATGGGTGATGCCAACAACCTGTCCCTGGCCCGTGGCCGCACCCTCACCGGGATGCTCGAGTATCGCTTCTGAACGGCCCCGGCCAAGGGGCCGGGGCAAGGCTTTGCCCACGTCGGGCAAAGGCGCTGCAGCCTGTTGCAGCAGCGTCCAATACACCCTGTCACACGAGGATTTGTCATGAGCGTTTCCGTTACCTACGACCCGACTTTCGGCAGCTCCACCATCGACGACTACCTGGCCTTCTGGACGAGCGGCTTCGCCACTGCCGGCCATGGTCAGAGCAACACCGGTGGTTTCAGCAACGGCACATTCAGTGGCGACCAGTACGCCACCCACGGCGCCAATGGCTCGGACTACGCCTTCATCGCCGACAGCGACACCAGCAATGGCCTGCACTACGTGTTCAACCCGCTGTTGCCGGCCAGCAGCAACCAGAACCACTACCTCTACGGGGAACTGGACAACGTCTCCCTGGGCGAGGTGCTTGGCGGTGGTTCGGGCAGCGATTTCACCCTGAGCAACTACGTGGTCACCTTCAGCGGTCTGGACCTGTCCGCCGCTTACGGTGCTGGCCGTGCCGGCAACGAAGTGCACGAAACCATCTACGGCCTGATGCAGGGCAACACCGCGCCGCTGGAGTCGGTGCTGGACGAGCTGTTCGCCGCCTATGGCGTGTCCACCGACGACACCTTCGACGTGGTCGCCGCCGCCCTGGCTGCCGGCCCGCTGAGTAGCAGCTCGGCCGAGACGGTCGGCGTAGCTGAGCTGGCCGACGACCTGGCCATGGCGGCCTGATCGCGCGGTGATGAAAAAGGCGGCGGGGAGATCGCTCTCCCGGCCGCCGGCAACGACTACCGTGGTGCTGGCCTGAACAACTCGCGCCACGGTGGCCGAAGGAATTCTCGACATTCGCGGCCTGCTGCGTCAATCGCGGCAGGCGGCGTTTCTGGGGTGCTACGGCATGCAACCTGGCAATGAAATCCTCGCCGCGCTGGCCACCTGCCGGCGCGGCTTCGTCAGCGTCGGCGCGTTCAGCGCGGTGATCAATCTGCTGATGCTGGCGCCGGCGCTGTACATGCTGCAGGTCTACGACCGTGTACTGGCCTCCGGCAACCACATGACCCTGGCCATGCTGACGCTGATGGCGCTTGGTCTGTACCTCTTCATGGGCCTGCTGGAATGGGTGCGCAGCCTGGTGGTAATCCGCCTCGGCGCGCAGATCGACCAGCGCCTGGGTGAGCGGGTCTACGACGCCACCTTCGATGCCAGCCTGCGCCTCGGTCGTGGCAGCAGCGCGCAGCCGCTCAACGACCTGACCAGCCTGCGCCAGTTCGCCACCGGCAACGCCCTGTTCGCCCTGTTCGATGCGCCCTGGTTCCCGCTCTACCTGGCCGTGCTGTTTCTCTTCCACCCCTGGCTCGGCTGGTTGGCGCTGGGCGGTGCGGCGTTGCTGCTGGCGCTGACCTGGGGCAACCAGTGGCTGACCCGCGCGCCATTGGCCGAGGCCGGGCAACTGGCGATCCAGGCCACCCAGGCGGCCAGCGCGCACCTGCGCAACGCCGAGGCCACCGAGGCCATGGGCATGCTGGCGCGCCTGCGTCAGCGCTGGCAGGCCGAGCATGGCCGCTTCCTGCACCTGCAGAACCACGCCAGCGAGCAGGGCGCGGGGTTCAGCGCGGCGTCCAAGGCCGTGCGCCTGGCGTTGCAGTCGCTGATGCTCGGCCTCGGCGCGCTGCTGGCGGTGGACGGGCAGATCACCCCCGGCATGATGATCGCTGGCTCCATCCTCGCCGGGCGCGTGCTCGGCCCGCTGGATCAACTGATCAATGCCTGGAAACAGTGGAGCGGCGCGCAGCAGGCCTACCAGCGCCTGCGCGATCTGCTCCGCGCGCAGCCGCCGCGCACTTGCGGCATGAGGCTGCCGGCGCCGCGTGGCGCCCTGCGCGTGGAGCAGTTGTCGGCCTGCGCGCCGGGCTCGCGCACGCCGGTGCTGGCCGGGGTCAGCTTTGCCCTGGAGCCGGGCCAGCGCCTGGTGGTGCTGGGCCCGTCCGGTTGCGGCAAGTCCAGCCTGGCGCGCCTGCTGGTGGCGGCGCAGGCGCCGCTGGCCGGCAAGGTGCGCCTGGATGGCGCCGACCTGCAGCAGTGGCACAAGGACGCGCTCGGCCCGCACCTGGGCTACCTGCCGCAGGACGTGCAACTGTTCGCCGGCAGTATCGCCGAGAACATCGCCCGTTTCGCCGAGGTGGAGGCGGACAAGGTGGTCGCCGCAGCGCAGATGGCCGGTGTGCACGAGATGATCCTGCGCCTGCCGCAGGGCTACGACACGCGCCTGGGCGAGGGTGGCGCCGGGCTCTCCGGTGGGCAGAAGCAGCGCATCGGCCTGGCCCGCGCGGTCTATGGCTTGCCGGCGCTGATCGTGCTCGACGAGCCTGACGCCAACCTCGACGAGGCGGGGGAGCAGGCGCTGCTGGCCGCCCTCGATCGTCTGCGTGAACAGGGCCGTACCCTGGTGCTGGTCAGCCATCGCCCGGCGCTGCTCGCGGGCGCCGATCAACTGCTGGTGCTGCGTGGCGGGCAGATGCAGGCCTTCGGCCCGGCCAGCCGGGTGTTGCAGGACCTGCAGCAGGCCGCCCGTCCGGCGGTGCAGAACGCGTCGATACGGCGTGTCACGCCGACATTGAGCATGAGTTATGGCACCACGCCGGGAGGCCCGCGATGAGCGCGCCGGCTTCGCTGCCCCCTCTGCATGTGGTCGATGCGCGGGCGCCGACGCGGCTCGGCTGGTGGCTGCTGCTCGCCGGCTTCGGCGGCTTTCTCGCCTGGGCCGCGCTGGCGCCCTTGGACAAGGGCGTGCCGGTGAGCGGCACGGTGATGGTCAGCGGCAACCGCCAGGCGCTGCAGCATCCCACGGGCGGCACGGTGCGGCGCATCCTGGCCCGCGATGGTGATGCGGTGCAGGCCGGCCAGCCGCTGCTGGAGCTGGACGACCAGGCCTTGCAGGCGCAGGCCGAGGCCCTGCGTGCGCAACTGATCGGCAGCCGCGCCAGCGCCGCGCGCCTGGCCGCCGAGCGCGATGGCGCGGCGGGCATCGACTTCGGCCCCTGGTTGCTGGCGCGTGCGGATGACCCTTTGGCGCTCGCCAGCCTGGAGTTGCAGCGCCAGTTGTTCGCCAGCCGTCGCCAGGCCCTGGCCCTGGAGCTTGACGGCCTGGCGCAGAACCTGGCCGGCAGCGAGGCGCAACTGGGTGGCCTGCGTGCGCTGCATGGCAGCAAGCAAGCGCAGTTGCGCGTGCTCGACGAGCAACTGCTGGGCCTGCGCGAACTGGCGGCCGAGCAGTACATCCCGCGTAATCGCCTGCTCGATGCCGAACGCCAGCGGGCCGAGCTGAGCGGCCTGCTGGCCGACGACGCCGGGCGCATCGGCCAGTTGCAGCGGCAGATCGCCGAACTGCGCCTGCGCGCCGCGCAGCGCCGCGAGCAGTTTCAGGAACAGGTGCGCAGCCAACTGGCCGAGGCGCAGATTCGCAGCGAGGAGCTGCACCATCGCCTGGCCGGGGTCGAGATCGAATTGCAGCGTACCCTGTTGCGGGCGCCGGCCAGCGGCCTGGTGGTCGGCCTCAGCGTGTTCACCGAAGGCGGTGTGGTCGCGCCCGGTCAGGCGCTGATGGAGATTGTCCCGCAGGATCAACCGCTGCTGGTCGAAGGCCGTCTGAGCCCGGCGCTGGTGGACAAGGTGCACCCCGGCCTGCCGGTGGAACTGCTGTTCACCGCCTTCGAGCAGCGCACCACGCCACGGGTCGCCGGCACCCTGGAGCTGGTGTCCGCCGACCGCCTGCAGGACGAACGCAGTGGCGAGCCGTACTACGCCATCCGCATTCGCGTGGACGAAGACGCTATGCAGCCACTGGCCGGCCTGCGCATCCGCCCCGGCATGCCGGTGGAGGCCTTTATCCGTAGTGGCGAGCGCTCGCTGCTCAACTACCTGTTCAAGCCGCTGCTCGACCGTACCCACCTGGCCCTGGCGGAAGACTGACTATGCGCGCGCTCTGTTTCGCCCTGCTCCTGTGCCTGGCAACGCCGGCGGGCGCGCTCGGCCTGCTCGACGCCTATACCCTGGCGCTGCGCCATGACCCGAGCTTCCAGGCCGCCATCGCCGAGCGCGACGCCGGCCTCGAGGAGCGGGCCATCGGCCGCGCCGGGTTGCTGCCACGGCTTTCGTGGAGCTACAGCAACCAGCGCAACGACTCGCAGGTGACGGCCGGCGAGCGTCGCGTCGAGCGCGACTACCGCAGTTACGCCTCGGTGCTCAGCCTGCAGCAACCCTTGTTCGATTACGCCGCCTGGGCCGACTACCGCCAGGGCGTGGCGCGCACCTTGTTGGCCGACGAGCGCTTCCGCGCGCGCAGCCAGGAACTGGCGGTGCGCCTGTTCGAGGCCTACAGCCAGGCCTTGCTGAGTGACGAGCGCATCGCCCTGGCGCGTGCCCAGCGCCGCGCCCTGAACGAGCGTCTGCGTCTCAACCAGCGTCTGCTGCGGGCCGGCGAGGGCACCCGTACCGATGCGCTGGAAACCGAGGCGCGCCTGGCCCTGGCCGAGGCCGAGCTGATCCAGGCACAGGACGATCTGGACCTGGCCCTGCGCGCGCTGGAGGCCATCATCGGCGAGCCGCTGGCGCGCAGCGACCTGCAACCGTTACTCGAGGACTTTCCCATCCAGCCGCCGCAGCCGTCGCGTTTCGAGGCCTGGCGCGAGCTGGCCGTGGCCGCCAACGCCGAACTGGCCGCGCAGCGACGCGCCGTCGAGGTGGCGGCCCAGGGCATCGAGAAGCAGCGTGCCGGCCACCTGCCGACCCTGAGCCTGGTGGCCAACAGTCGCCTGACCAACTCCGATTCGGAGAGCAGCTACAACCAGCGCTACGACACCGACAGCATCGGCATCCAGCTCAGCCTGCCGTTGTTCGCCGGTGGCGGGGTGAGCGCGGCGACCCGGCAGGCCACGGCCGCCCATGTGCAGGCTGGCTTCGAGCTGGATGCGCAGACCGCCGAGCTGCTCACCCGCCTGCGTCAGCAATTCAACCTGTGCAACAGCGCGGCGGCGCGGGTGCGTGCCTATCGCCTGGCCGTGAGCGCGGCCGAGACGCTGGTGGCGGCGACGCGCAAGAGCGTGGCCGGCGGCGAGCGAGTCAACCTCGACGTGCTCGACGCCGAGCAGCAACTGCATGGTGCCCGCCGCGACCTGGCCGAGGCGCGCCACGGCTACCTGCGCGCCTGGTTGCAGCTACGCCAGTTGGCCGGCCAGCTCGATGCAACGGACTTGCAGCGCCTGGCCGGTTACTTCAGTGAGGTGCGGATTACTGACAAAGGCTGAGTGATTCGTCCTTATTTCATCGAACATATGGGGAACCATCATGACCGCATCCGCACTGTTCCACCCGCTGCGCTCGCAGCGCCTCAATGCCATCACCCACGAGCCGCACAGCCGTCTCGACGCCCGGGTGAAAAGCCATGAACCCTTCGCCAGCGTCGAGCGCTTTGCCCATTTCGTGGCGGCGCAATACCTGTTCCAGCGCGATTTGCAGAACCTCTATCAGGATCCGCGCCTGGTCGCGCTGATCCCTGACCTGCCGCAGCGCTGCCGCGTGCAGCAGACCGTGCTGGATCTGGCCGACCTGCAACGCCCCTTGCCCGAGGGCGACGACAGCATCCGTGATCGGCAGATGGATCTTGGCGAAGCGCTGGCCTGGCTGTTCGTCTCCGAAGGCTCCAAGCTCGGCGCGGCCTTTCTGCTCAAGCGCATGCCGGCGCTGGGCCTGAGCGAAACCTTCGGTGCGCGTCATCTGGGCGAGCCGGAGGGTGGGCGGGCGCAAGGCTGGAAAGCCTTCACGGCGGTGCTCGACAGCGTGGAACTGGATACCGAGCAGGAACGCCTGGCTGAAGCTGCGGCTATCGCCGCCTTCGAGCGCTTCAACCAGCACCTGGAGCGCTGCTTTGCCTGAGGCGACTCTGCCTCGGGCCGCCTGGCAGCGCTGGCTGTGGCTGCTGTTGGCCTACCTGAGCATCGGCATGGCCATGCTCGGCGTGATCCTGCCGGGCCTGCCCACCACCGAGTTCGTGCTGCTGGCCGCCTGGGCGGCATCGCGCAGCTCGCCACGGCTGGCCGCCTGGCTGGAGCAGCATCGGGTGTTCGGTCCGCTGCTGCGGGACTGGAAGAACGGCGGCCGGATCGCCCGGCGCAGCAAATGGCTGGCCAGCGCCAGCATGCTGGTGGCGCTGGCGATCATGCTGCTGACGGTCGATCACCGGCCGTCGGTGCTGTTCGCCGCGGCCGGCATGAGTTGCGGTGCGCTGTTCATCTGGACACGGCCGGAGAAACCCAAGGCCGGGTAGGGTGCGCTGTGCGCACCAGCGGTCTTGTGGTGCGCACGGCGCACCCTGCGGGCAATTGCATCATCCGTTGCTCGAGCGATGTTTGGCTTATGCTCTGTGTTCGATCGAACTGAGGGGGTGACGGCGATGAACAAGGATATCGGCGAGATCAACGGTGCCTGCCACTGCGGCGGTGTGCGTTTTCACGTGACCTTGAGCGATGGCTTGCACAGCGCGCGGCGCTGCAACTGTTCCTACTGCCGGATGCGCGGGGCGGTGGCGGTCTCGGCCGAGCTGGCCGGCTTGCGTATTCTTCAGGGCCAAGAACTGCTGACGTCCTATCGCTTCAATACCAAGAGTGCAGAGCACTTCTTCTGCTCGCGCTGCGGCATCTACACCCACCACCAGCGCCGCTCCAATCCCCATCAGTACGGCGTCAACGTCGCCTGCCTGGAGGGCATCAGCCCGTTCGACTTCGCCGAGGTGCCGGTTACCGATGGCATCGCCCATCCCAGTGACGACCCGACGGGAGCGGGGGCGCGACAAGCCGGCGTATTGCGCTTTATCCCGTCATGAGTGGCCAGCCGGGTAGGGTGCGCTGTGCGCACCGAGGGTTGCGGATTACCGTAGCCCGGATGCAATCCGGGATGCTGGCGAGGTGGGCTTGGTGCGCATGGCGCACCCTAGGGTTCGCCGACACATTCCGCGCATAAAAATGCCGCGCGGCTTGGCAGCGGCGCGGCATCAGGTAGGGCGAAGGCTGTCAGTGGCAATCAGAACGCCGGTACGACGGCGCCCTTGTACTTCTCTTCGATGAACTGCTTCACCTCGGCGCTGTGCAGCGCCTTGACCAGCTTCTGCACGGCGGCGTTGTCCTTGTTGTCGGCGCGGGTCACCAGGATGTTCACGTAGGGCGAGTCGCTGCCTTCGATGGCCAGCGCGTCCTGGGTCGGGTTCAGCTTGGCTTCCAGGGCGTAATTGGTGTTGATCAGGGCCAGATCAACCTGGCTCAGCACGCGCGGCAGGGTGGCCGCTTCCAGTTCACGCACCTTGATGGCCTTGGGGTTCTCGACGATGTCCTTCGGCGTGGCGAGGATGCCGGCATCCGGCTTGAGTTTGATCACCCCAGCTTTCTGCAGCAGCAGCAGGGCACGGCCACCGTTGGTGGCATCGTTGGGGATGGCGACGATGGCGCCTTGCGGCAGCTCGTCGAGGCTCTTGATCTTGCTGGAGTAGGCGCCGAAGGGCTCGACATGCACGCCCGCGACGCTGACCAGATCGGTCTTGCGGCTGGCGTTGAACTCGTCCAGGTACGGCTGATGCTGGAAGAAGTTGGCGTCCAGGTTGCCCTGTTGCACCTGCAGGTTGGGCTGCACGTAGTCGGTGAACACGCGCACCTTCAGCTCCACACCCTCTTTGGCCAGGGCAGGTTTGACGAACTCGAGGATTTCCGCGTGCGGCACCGGGGTAGCGGCCACGCTCAGGGTTTCGGCCTGGGCCGAGAAGGCCGCGAAGGCGGCCAGGGCAGTCAGCAGTTTCTTCATTTCAAGGTTCCTTTTGGGAAGGTTGGCGCTGGCAAGTCGCCGTTCATTTACGGGAAAAGTGCACCACCAGCAGATCACCGACCATCTGCAGTACCTGCACCAGAATCAGCAGCAGGATCACGGTCACGGCCATCACGTCCGGCTGGTAGCGCTGGTAGCCGTAGCGCACCGCCAGGTCGCCGAGGCCGCCGCCGCCGATCAGGCCGCTCATGGCGGTGTAGCCTACCAGCGTGATCGCGGTGACGGTGGTGGCCGCGAGCAGGCCGGGCAGGGCCTCGGGCAGCAGCGCGCGGGTGATTATCTGCCAGGTACTGGCGCCCATGGCCTGGGTCGCCTCGATGATGCCGCGTTCCACTTCGCGCAGGGCGGTTTCCACCAGGCGCGCGAAGAACGGCGTGGCGCCCACCACCAGCGGCGGGATGGCGCCAGCGACACCCAGCGAGGTGCCGACCAGCACTTCGGTGACCGGCAGCATCAGAATCAGCAGGATGACGAAGGGCACCGAGCGCACGACATTCACCACCAGCGACAGCACGCCATAAAGGGCCTTCTGCTCGAACAGCTGGCGCGGGCCGGTGAGGAACAGCAGCACGCCGAGCGGCAGGCCGAGCAGCACGGTGAACAGCATCGAGCCGAGCAGCATGTTCAGGGTGTCGAGGCTGGCCTGCCAGATTTCCGGCCAGAACACGTTGGGCAGCAGTTGTTCGAGCATCAGCGCAGTACCTCCATATCCACCTCGGCGGCCTCGAAGCGCGCCAGGGCGGCTTCGATGTCGCCACCGGTCAGGGCCAGGGTGAGCTGGCCGTAGGGGCTGTCCTTGATGCGGTCGATGCGCCCGGCGAGGATGCTGTAGTCCACCCCGGTCTCACGGGCCACGGTGCCCAGTAGCGGGGCGTAGGTGGCTTCGCCGCGGAAGGTCAGGCGCAGGATGCGGCCTGCGACATGGGCGAAATCGTCGCGCTGCCCGGACTCGTCGATGTGCTCGGACTCCTGCACGAAACGCCGTGTGGTCACGTGCTGCGGGTGCAGGAACACCTCGGCCACCGGGCCTTCTTCGACGATCACACCGGCATCCATCACCGCCACGCGGTCGCAGACGCGGCGGATCACGTCCATTTCATGGGTGATCAGCACAATGGTCAGGCCCAGCTCGCGGTTGATCTCGGCCAGCAGTTGCAGCACGGTGGTGGTGGTCTGCGGGTCGAGGGCACTGGTGGCCTCGTCGCACAGCAGGATCTTCGGCCGCGTGCTCAGCGCGCGGGCGATGCCGACGCGCTGCTTCTGCCCACCGGAGAGCTGCGCCGGGTATTTGTTGGCGTGATCCTGCAGGCCGACGCGAGCCAGCAGCTCGGCGACGCGGGCGTCGATCTCGGCGCGGCTCAGCTCGCCGGCCAGGCGCAGCGGCATGGCGATATTGTCGGCGACGGTCTTCGACGACAGCAGGTTGAAGTGCTGGAAGATCATCCCGACCTGCTGGCGGAAGCGGCGCAGGCCGCTGGCATCGAGGGCGGTAACGTCGACGTCGTCGATCTCGATGCGCCCGCCGGAGGGTTCTTCCAGGCGGTTGATCAGGCGCAGCAGGGTGCTCTTGCCGGCGCCGGAGTGGCCGATGATGCCGAATACCTGGCCGCTGCCGATCTGCAGCGTGGTGGGCTGCAGTGCCGGAATCTCGCTGCCCGCGACGCGGTAGGCCTTGTGGACGGATTGAAACTGGATCACGCGAACGACCTTTTGGGTGTGTTCAGGGCCGGGTTCTGGGTTGCGAAGCGGCCGATCGGCGCCGGATGGGCGCAAAAGGGCGCTAGTTTACCCGGCGATTTTTAGGCCGAGAAAATCTTTGTTGGCCTATGGTTATTTCAAAATGACATTAAGCCTGCTCAGGCTCATTGCCGAGCCTGTTCCAGCGTCTGGCGCACGTCGCTGCCCAGGGCCGGCGCGTCGGGCAGCAGGCTGCGTGCCTGGCCGATGGCCCTGGCGGCGGCGTCCAGATCGCCGCGTTGCAGGGCCTCACGACCTTGCTGCATGTAGGCATCGGCCAGGCGCCGCTGGTACTGGCGCACGCGCGCGTCCTGGCCGGCCTGCGCCTGGAGTGCGGCAAGCTGCTCACGGGCGCTGTCGAGCTTCGCCTGTGCAAGGCTCTGCTCGATCTGTTGCAAGGCCGGGGCCAGCGTATCGACGGGCGCTGGCGCGCTCTGGCAGGCGGCCAGCAGCAGTGCGAGGCCGAATGCGAGGCCGCGAAGAACGAACGACTTCATGCGTGTGCGTCTCGTGTTGTGCAAAAAACGCGCAATCATACCCTGTTGCCCGAGGGATTTCATGCCGCTCGACGGCGCGGGGGGCGAGCGCCCCGTGCGGTCGCCACGTCGGATGATGCAAGCGAGGCTTCAGGCGTTACGCCGCGGCAGCGCGAAACTGGCCAGGAACAGCGCGGCGGCGCTGACCACGATGGACGGCCCGGCCGGGGTGTCCTGATACCAGGACAGCGCCAGGCCGCAGCACACCGCCAGCAGGCCGAGCAGGCTGGCGCCCACGGCCATCTGCTCCGGCGTGCGCGCATGGCGCTGGGCGGCAGCGGCGGGGATGATCAGCAAGGAGGTGATCAGCAGCACGCCGACGATCTTCATCGCCACGGCGATCACCACGGCGATCAGCAGCATCAGCGCCAGGCGGATCGCCGCCACTGGCAGGCCTTCGACCCGCGCCAGTTCCTCGTGCACGGTGATCGCCAGCAGCGGTCGCCACAGCCAGGCCAGCAGTGCCAGCACCAGCGCACTGCCACCGATGATCCAGGCCAGGTCGCCGGGGCTGACGGCGAGCAGGTCGCCGAACAGGTAGCTCATCAGGTCGATGCGCACGTCGTGCATGAAGCTCAGCGCCACCAGGCCCAGCGACAGGGTGCTGTGGGCGAGGATGCCGAGCAGGGTGTCCGAGGCCAACGGCTGGCGCTGCTGCAGGGTCACCAGCAGCACGGCCAGCAGCACGCAACCGACGGTCACCGTGAGGGTCGGACTGACGTCCAGCATCAGGCCCAGGGCCACGCCGAGCAGGGCGGCGTGGGACAGGGTGTCGCCAAAATAGGCCATGCGCCGCCACACCACGAAGGAGCCGAGCGGGCCAGCCACCAGGGCCAGCGTCAGGCCGGCGAGCAGGGCGTTGAGGAGAAAATCGGGCATCAGTGCTTGCAACCAGGGCCGTGAACGTGGGCCGGGCCATGGATGGTCAGGCCGGGCTGAACCACGCCGCCATGCAGGTCGTGATCGTGGTCGTGATGGTGGTGGTAGACGGCCAGACTCTTGGCGTCCTGGCCGAACAGCTCGATGAAGGCCGGGTCGCCACTGACCTGTTCGGGATGGCCCGAGCAGCACACATGGCGGTTGAGGCAGACCACCTGATCGGTGGCGCTCATCACCAGATGCAGGTCGTGCGAGACCATCAGCACGCCGCAGCCATGGCGCTCGCGCAGCCGCGAAATCAACCGATACAGCTCGGCCTGGCCGGCGACGTCGACGCCCTGTACCGGCTCGTCGAGCACCAGCAGTTGCGGTTCGCGCAGCAGGGCGCGGGCCAGCAGCACGCGCTGCATCTCGCCACCGGAAATGTTCTGCAGCGGGCTGTCGATCACCTGCTCGGCACCCACTTCAGCCAGCGCCGCCAGCGCGCGCTTGCGATCCACGCCCGGCACCAGGCGCAAAAAGCGCAGCACCGACAGCGGCAGGGTGGCATCGACATGGAGTTTCTGTGGCATGTAGCCGATACGCAGGCGTGGCGCTCGGCGCACGCTGCCACGCTCGGGCTGCAACAGGCCGAGCACCACGCGCACCAGGGTGGTCTTGCCGGCGCCGTTGGGGCCGATCAGGGTGACGATCTCGCCAGGGCGCACGCTCAGTTGCACATCCTCGAGCACCGCCTGGTCGTTGAAGCTGACCGCGATGCCATCGAGACGGATCAGGGGCTCGCTCATGCCTTGCCCTTGCAGCCCGCGCACAGGCCGACCACTTCCACGGTCTGGCTTTCCACGGCGAAACCGACGCCGGCCGCGCCATCGACTATGGCCTGGCTGATGGCCGGTTGTTCCAGCTCGGTGGCGGCATGGCAGGCGCGGCAGATCAGGAACTGGCCCTGGTGCGCGTGCTCGGGGTGGCTGCAGCCGACGAAGGCGTTGAGCGAAGCGATGCGGTGCACCAGGCCGTTTTCCAGGAGGAAATCCAGCGCGCGGTAGACCGTGGGCGGCGCGGCACGGCGGCCATCCTCTTCGCTCAGTACGCCGAGGATGTCGTAGGCGCCGAGCGGCTTGTGGCTGGCCCATACCAGCTCCAGCACACGCTTGCGCAGAGCGGTCAGACGCAGGCCCTGGCGTGCGCAGATGGCTTCGGCTTCGGCCAGCGCATGGCTGACGCAGCGGGAGTGATCATGTGGGCGTGCAGCCAGGGGTGTGTCGGTCATGGGCAAGGACGGCGCGGGTAAGAGACGTTATTATGTTACCTGTTCAATCCCGCTTGAGTATGCCCCGTGTTGCGTCTTTTCTGTCTTATCGCCCTGTTTTTTGTCACCAGCGCCCAGGCCGAGGTGCGCGTTCTGACCAGTATCAAGCCGCTGCAACTGATCGCCGCAGCGGTGCAGGACGGCATCGGCGAACCCGAAGTGCTACTGTCGCCCGGCGCATCACCGCACCATTACGCGCTGCGCCCATCCGACGTACGGCGCGTGCGTGACGCCGACCTGCTGTACTGGATCGGCCCCGACATGGAGGCCTTCCTGCCGCGTGTGCTGGAAAGCCGCGACAAGCCGCAGGTGGCGGTGCAGGACTTGCCCGGCATGACCCTGCGCCGTTTCGGCGACAGCCATGACGAGCACGATCATGACCACGATGCGCACGAGCACGAACACACCAGCGCTGACCTGGGTCATGACCACGACCATCGCCCCGGCAGCCTGGATGCCCACCTCTGGCTGCTGCCGGCCAATGCACGGGTGATCGCCGCACGCATGGCGGCTGACCTGAGCAAGCTGGATGCCGCCAATGCACAGCGCTACGCCGCCAACCTGCAAGCCTTCGGGCAGCGCCTGGATGTACTCGATGGACGGATTCGCCCGCAACTGGTCGCCCTGCATGGCAAGCCCTACTTCGTCTTCCACGAGGCCTTCGATTACTTCGAGGCCGCTTACGGCCTCAAGCATGCCGGCGTGTTCAGTGTGCTGACCGAAGTGCAGCCCGGTGCCCAGCACGTCGCCGCCATGCGTGAGCGCCTGCAGCAGGCTGGCCCGAGCTGCCTGTTCAGCGAACCGCCACTGCGCCCGCGCCTGGCCGAAACCCTCACCGCTGGCCTGCCGGTCAAACTGGCCGAGCTGGATGCCCTGGGCGGCAACCTGCCGGTCGATGCCAGTGGCTACGAACGACTGCTGGAAAACCTGGCAAACGGCCTGACCGAGTGCCTGGGCAGCCTGTAGGGTGGAACACGCCTTATCGCTCCATCGGAGAAGCGCCTGCCGAGCCCTTTATGGCGGATGAAAAAAGCGTCATCCACCCTACGCTCTGGCAGCGATCCCGGATTGCATCTGGGTTACGGGCTGGCGAGGCTTTGTGGGAGGGGCTTCAGCCGCGACGAACCGAGCTACGAACTGTAACCACCCTCACGTTGCCGCTCGCCGGCGCAAACCACTAGGCTTGCGCTTTTGCCGCGAGCGCCCGCTATGTCGCCCACCGCACCTCGCCCGTCCAACGCCACACTGGTACTGCTGGCCTCGCTCTATTGCGCGCAGGGCCTTCCCTCCGGGCTGATCGCCCACTCGCTGCCGGTGCTGCTGCGTCAGCACGGCGTCGATCTGGCACTGATCGGCCTGCTCAAGCTGCTGGCACTGCCCTGGCTGCTGAAAGTCCTCTGGGCACCCTGGATCGACCGCCTGGCATCGCGACGTCTGGGCCATCACCGTGGCTGGATCCTGCCGCTGCAAAGCGGGGTGATCGGTTGCGTCGCCGTGCTGGCGCTGTTGGCTCCGCAAACCCTGTTCGGCGCCGGCCTGTGGGGCCTGCTTGGTCTTTTGCTGCTGATCAACCTGCTGGCAGCGACCCAGGACGTGGCCACCGACGGCCTCACCGTGCGCCTGCTACCCGAGCGCTGGCGTGGCCTGGGCAACAGCCTGCAGGTGGGCGGCTACAAGGTCGGCATGATCGTCAGCGGCAGCGGCCTGTTGCTGGTGATCGACCCGCTGGGCTGGAACCTGGCACTCGGCCTGCTGGCCGGCCTGATCCTCTTGATGACCATGCCGATCTGGTTGTTCCCCGAACGTCGCGTACTGCCCTTTCAGCCCGCCCTGGCGGAAAGCGCCCTCGGCCCGCGCTTGTTGCTGAACCACTATCGCGGCCTGCTGGCGCAGCCCGGCATGCTGCTGTGGTTGGTGGTGGTGCTCACCTTCAAGCTGGGGGACTCGCTGGGCTCGCCGATGCTCAAGCCGATGCTGGTGGATCAGGGCTGGAGCACCGCAGCGCTCGGCCAACTGACCCTGATCAGCAGCCTGGCCGGCATCGGCGGCGCCTTGCTCGGCGGTTTGCTCTACGCCCGCATCGGCGTGCTGCGTGCGCTGATCCTGTTCGGCGCCCTGCAGGCCATCGGCATCGCGGCCCAGGCCTTGTTGGTGGGGCAGGGCGCCAATACCGTGCTGGTGTATGCCGTGACCCTGTTCGAGCAGGTGGCCGACGGCATGTCCACCGTCGCCCTGTTCGCCGCCATGATGCGCATGTGCCGCCCCGAACACGAAGGCGCCGACTTCACCCTGCAGGCTTCGGCACAGGTGCTGCTGTCCGGCTTCGTCGGCGCTAGCAGCGGGGTGCTGGCCAAGGCGTTGGGGTATGAGGGGTTGTTTGTTGGGGCGGGGGTGTTGGGGATGTTGGTGCTGGTGGTCGTGTTGATGCATGCGCGTTTGCTGACTCAGCCTGCACAGAACTAGCTGGCAATGATGCAGTCAGTCATTACTTGAGTTTTGCCATGACAGGACGCACAAAGTGGTGACCCAAGCCTGGCGTTAGCGCCCGAGCTGTAGGTATGGTCGCGAGCTGTCGTTGAGATTTTCTCTGGTAAGTATTGTCGCCAGAGTTGCCCACCTGATTGATAGGGACGTTGCCAATGAATGACCGACTGATATCTCTTTTGCTCGCACCGCTGCTGCTGGCCGGCTGTCAGGCACAGTCACAGCCTTTGCCGAAAAGCGAAAGGCTTGGCCCGGAAAAGGTTGCCGCCATCGCCGAGCGCATCGAGTCGCAGTATCCCAAGCTTTCGTCTGCACTGCGCAGCCAGATGCTCGAGACGGTGGTGCGCTCGCTGGATGAGATGGTGTTTATCGAAGGGGGCGAGTTCGAGATGGGCGACTTCGGCGCGCCCTGCGATTTCGACCAGACCAATATGGGCACCTGGCCCTATGGCTACGAGCCGGATGAGCTGTGCCCAATTACCCCCAAGTTCCACGATGACTATCTGCATCAGGTGCGTTTGAGTAGTTACTACTTGGCGAGTTACCAGACTCGGCTGGGGGATTTCGATTTGTTCCGTACCAGCCAGGGCTTACCCTTGTTCGACGCAGAGTATCGTGATCGAGAAGACTTGCAGTTTCGTTATAGAGAAAACAATCCCGCGCCGCCTAGGGAGTGGCAAGAAGCCAAAGACTACTGTCTGTGGTTAGGTCAGCTCAGTGACTATCCAGTTGACTTGCCGACCGAGGCACAATGGGAATATGCCGCCCGTAATCGTGGGCAGTACGTACAATTCCCTACGGATACGGGAAGCCTGGACTATGGGCGTAATATCCCCCGTGATGAAGACACCAAAATACATCCCGTTGGACAGTTCGCTCCGAATCCACTGGGCTTATATGATATGGCGGGTAACGCCACCGACTGGGTCAATGACTGGTATGATCCTGATTATTACAGGGCTTCGCCTGTAGATAATCCACAAGGGCCTGAAACGGGAACGCAAAAAATTCATCGGGGCTCTAATTTTTCGGAGCAGAATTGGCAGTCTGCGAATACTGTCCGGCGTTGGGCCGATAATCCCGTCCTGAATGGGTATTTTTTCGGTAATGGTTTCCGCTGTGCCATTCAATCTGATAAGGCGCTTTAGTTGTTAGCTTTTTATAGGGATATTGCCATGTATCGTCGAGTGATATTTTCTCTGTTTGCTCCTCTTATGGTTGCTGGTTGCCAGGCACAGTCACAGCCTCTGCCGAAAAGCGAAAGGCTAAACCCGGAAAAGGTTGCCGCCATCGCCGAGCGCATCGACTCGCAGTATCCCAAGCTGTCGTCTGCATTGCGCAGCCAGATGCTCGAGACGGTGGTGCGCTCGCTGGATGAGATGGTGTTTATCGAGGGGGGTGAGTTCGAGATGGGCGACTTTGGCGCGCCCTGCGACTTCGACCAGACCAATATGGGCACCTGGCCCTATGGCTACGAGCCGGATGAGCTGTGCCCAATTACCCCCACGTTCGACGATGACTATCTGCATCAGGTGCGTTTGAGTAGTTACTACCTGGCGAGTTACCAGACTCGGCTGGGGGATTTCGATTTGTTCCGTACCAGCCAGGGCTTACCTTTGTTCGACGCAGAGTATCGTGATCGAGAAGACTTGCAGTTTCGTTATAGAGAAAACAATCCCGCGCCGCCTAGGGAGTGGCAAGAAGCCAAAGACTACTGTCTGTGGTTAGGTCAGCTCAGTGACTATCCAGTTGACTTGCCGACCGAGGCACAATGGGAATATGCCGCCCGTAATCGTGGGCAGTACGTACAATTCCCTACGGATACGGGAAGCCTGGACTATGGGCATAATATCCCTCGTGACGAGGATATTGAAGTACATTCAGTTGGGTCGTTTGCACCAAATCCTCTTGGGCTTTATGACATGGCGGGTAACGCAACCGATTGGGTCAATGACTGGTATGACCCTGATTACTACAGGAATTCGCCTGTTGATAACCCACAAGGGCCAACTACAGGCACCCAGAAGATTCGTCGAGGATCAAACTACTTTGAGTCAGGTTGGCAGTCCGCGAATACAGTTCGACGCTGGGCAGATAAGCCGGAACAGGACGGATATTATCCAGGAACTAGTTTTCGCTGCGCTATTCAGCTCGACCAGAAACTTTAAGAGACAAGGGCTCCCTATTGAGAGCCTTTGCTTTTTAGGCTAGCCCGTCGAACTGCCCACTGGATCTCGCTGCGATCAGAACGTCGCGCTTGCGCCATGCGTCTGTGGGTGTCCAAGCCAGCATCACAGTCGGGCTGGTATCCATTGAGCCCGGTAGACCGCGCACAGCCAGTCTCTCGATAAATTGATTGAATTCCTGCTGCTGCCGTCCATCGAGCAGTCGGTTAAGGCGATTGAGGCTTTCCATTGCATTGACCTTGGCGCCATTCGGCGAGCAGTGTTCCATCGTCTCTATGAATTGGCGCCAACGGCGATAGAGGTGGCTGAGTAGCAGGACGATCGCTTTTTCTTGATACTCTTGGAAACTATCCACATAGCTCTCGCTAAGCACATACAGCATTGGGCCAACGGTCTGCGGTGGGAGTTTATCCAGAGGTAAGCGCTTTCCATTTATCAGCACAGCATGGTTTGTTAGAAGATAGCGTGCTAAGTTTTCGGCTTCAGCTTTAGATGCATGCCTGTTTTCCCACCATTGGATTAGCTCTAGCCTGCCCATCTCGAATGCTTGAACTGTAGTGTCTAATGGTGCAGATGCAATTTTATATAAACCCCAGGCCATATAGTTAAAGGCATCCTGAGAAACCCCCAGCAGATATCGATAATCCACATCGGCCAGTGCTTCACACACCAGCTTCAGCAGTGCATAGGTCTTCTCCAGATCCACCACGGTCGAAAAGCCGCCGCTGGCGCCGGGGCCGAATACCAGGCGGCCTTTGCAGTTCACGGCGAGTCGGTCGCTGGCGATGGTGATACCGAATTCGCCGCCGATACCTGCACCGAAGGCGGCACTGGCCTCGGCCTTGATTTCCGCCAGGCTGCTCCAACTGCTACTGGCGTTGGATTGGCCTTTGACAACGGTGCCCTTGCCTTGATTCGAGGGCTCTACCCATTGCAGTGCGCCGCTCAGTGCGCCGCCGGCCTGAGCGCCGGCGAAGGCATCGCCTTTCAACCCTATATTGCCGCCACGGCTCGGCTCGATATGCGGTGAGCCCAGCAATGCCGTGGCGCCCCCCGCGCCTTCGTCACCGGGTTTGTAGCGTACGCTCACACCCGCCGATGCCTGGGCATGGGCGCCGACGAAGCAGGAAAGCTCCACCTTGCCTTGCAAACGTATGACACCCAGCGGGCAGTCGACGTCCTTGCCTTCTGCGTTACGGTAACGCAGACGCAGCGGATAGCCGCCTTGGGAGGGGAAGAAGCTGGTGAGCGAAACGGAACCTTCCGCCAACGAGAACGCCGCACTGGCCTTGGCGCCCACCTCGATGTTGCCCTCGGCCGGGTTCCAGTTGTTCACACCCGCGCTGGCACTGGCGGCGAAGCGTAGAGCGTGAGCTTCGGCCGAGATGGCGTAAGGTGCAGAATCATCCGGATTGCTGCTCCAGTTGGTCTCCTTGTGCAGGGCGTTGAGCAGGTTGTCTTCCTTGCTCGTCCAGCTAACCAGTTTGGCCTCCAGTGCACCTATCGGGCTGGATTTGCGACCTTCGCCGATCCCCTTGCGGATGTCGTCGATCAGATCCTTGGCCAGTTGGCGGTCGAAGGGTTTGCCTGCCAGCACGGTGCTGCGCACCTTGAGCTTCCAGTCCACCTGTTCATGGTAGCGGGTGCTGATGTAGTAACGCCGATCTGGCTGGCTGAACAGCACGACCTCTACCACGGTGACGCCGCTGCGGCGTCGCGTACCACGCTGTCGTTCGGTGCTGCGGCCCCGGCCGTGGGCTAGGTCGGGTCTGGTACCGCTGGCCAGTGTGCCACTGTCTCCCGGCTCTGTTTTCAGGCGGCCCCTTAAGGTCGCGATCTCCGCATCCAGTTCGGCCAGCTTTTTCTGACGTAGCGTGCGCCAGTTACTTTCGAGCAGGTTGCCGGTGGCATGGGATGGGCTGAACACTGGCGTATAGGATTCATACCAGATGCGCGCATCCTGCAGTGTGCGCAGTTGGCCCTGGATATCTTCTTCCGTGGTCGGAACGGTGGCTTCTTGTTCCTGCGGCGGCGGTGAAAGAAGAACCAGGCCGGCTTGTTCGGCCTTTTCGTTCCAGGCCTGCTTGATGCAACGGCTGCAATTGCATTCGTTGCCCTGGGTGCGTTCTTTCAGGCATTCGACACGCTCCACGGCTTGCGCGAGCTTTTGCTGCAGTTCGTCCATCAAGGCTTGTACGCGCTGGATTTCACGCTTCAGTGCCTGTGCCTGTCGCTCGTTCAGCACGTAATAGTGAGAGTCGCCCGTGATGTGCGCCACATCCACCAGTTCATCCTGGCATTGGCTGGTGCATTGCGCCTGGCTGCTGCTCTCATCCGTGCTGTGTTTGGCGGGTGGCAGCGATGAAGGCGTCTGTTTGCCGGGGGCTGGCGTCTTGGCTTCATTGGCTGCCGCCTGATCTGGAACCTTGAGCTTCCAGCCGGCATGAATGACGTTGGGATCACGAATGATCGGGTTCAGGCGCTGCAGCTCGCTCGTTGTGGTTGCATGCTGTTGGGCGATTGCCCCCAGTGTGTCGCCGTTTTGGACGGTGTGGATCTTGGTACTCGACATATCCCTTGCCCTTAGCCTGAAAGGTTTTCCAGTTCATCCAGTTTTGTGCTGATCGCGAGATCCTGGCGTGCTAACACGCTGTTAACAGGCGTTGACTGCCAGAACTGCGTGCCGTGACTCAGCGTCAATCGCAACCAGCGCTCGTACTGGGCTTTTTGGGTAACGCCCGCTGAATGCGCGTTCGATAGCTGGTCGAAGACGAACTCTTCGGCGGGCGAGCTTTCGATTGCGCTGCGATAGTCCTCGGCCAGCTCGGCGGCAAGCAGTCTAAGGCGTGCTTCTTCCATTTCCTGGCGGCGTTGCTGCCCCAGCCATAGCCAACCTGGTGCTTGCACTGTTCCATCCCAGGGTTGGTTGCGCTCCGTGTAGCGCCATCCCAGCTCATTGCGCCAGGCCAATCCGGAGAATGGGCCTAGGAATGCCTGTTTCTCTCCTTCGCTCAGCGTTGCGAGTAGCGGTTCAAGCCAGCGTGGCTCAAAGAAGCGCATCAATTGATCCGGGCGTTCTTCCGTACGAGCGGAAAGCAGGCTCTGGCAATGCTCGACGGCCGATGGCCAGTGCTGAGCGTTCTCAAGATAAAGGATGCAGCCAGCATCGCTCTGGGACAGCAGGGCGTTGGCATAGTCACTCCACTGATCCGAGGCGTTGCTCATGACCAGCACTGGCCCTTGATCGACAAGCGGATGATGTGGCGTATCGAGGAACAGAGGAACCCATTGCGGGATGCCGTCCGGTGCGAGCTGATAGAGCCATCGATGTAAGTCCGGGTCGGCAGCAGCCTCGAGAATCACGCAACGAAGGTGAGAGTTGGGGGCCTGCTCAAATGGCGATTGGATCGGCTTTACCATGTCGCTCATCCGTGATTGTGGATCATGCATTTGCCGCTGGCGTCGAATATGCAGTCCGAAGCCGGCAGTAGGTGACCTGCTAGTGCTTGCGCGCGATAGCTGCTGGTAACCATGCCCGTTTTATCAGCATCCGTCGGCTTCACCGCCCCCGGCAGGATGGGCGCTGCCCCCGAGCCATTGCCCGGCGCGCCGCCGGAGTTGATCTTGATCACCGGCCCCACCAGGGTCACGCCGCCGCCGTCGAGTTTGATGAAGCTGCCGCCGCCCTTGAGGGTCAGTTCGCTGCCGGCTTCGAGTACGACTTTCAGGCCGCTGGAGAGGTGGATTTCCTGGCCGGCCTTGATGAACTGGCCGTTGCCCAGTTTGATGTGCTGGCTGTCGCCGACGGTGAGATGGTCGTTGGCCTTGATCTCGGTCTTGCGGTCGGCGTGGGTGGTGCGGTGTTCTTCGGCCTTGAAGTGGCTGTAGGCATTGGCCTCGACGGTGTCGTGACGTTCATTGCCGACGCGGATCTTCTGGTCGTGCTCGATGTTCTCGTCCCAGTCGCGCTGGGCATGCACGTAGATCTGCTCGGCACCCTTGCGATCCTCGATGCGCAGTTCGTTGTAGCCACCGCCCCCAGGGCTGCTGAGGGTCTTGAACACGCTGCGGGTCTTGTTCGCCGGCAGGTCGTAGGGCACCACGTGTTCGGCGTGGTACAGGCAGCCGGTGACCAGCGGCTGGTCGGGGTCGCCTTCGAGGAAGGTGACCAGCACTTCCATACCGATGCGCGGGATGGTGATGGCGCCATAGCGGTCACCGGCCCAGCTAGAGCTGACGCGCAGCCAGCAACTGGTCTTGTCGTCGGCCTGGCCTTCACGATCCCAGAAGAATTGCACTTTCACGCGGCCATATTGGTCGCAGTGGATCTCTTCGCCGGCCGGGCCGGTGACCACGGCGCTCTGGCTGCCAAGCAGGCGCGGCTTGGGGTGGGCCAGCAGCGGGCGGAAGGGCACGTCCCACGGCGTGGCGGTAAAGCGGTTGCGGTAGCCCTGGGTGAAACCGTCGGCAGGCTGGGTGTCGCTGGTCACCGATTCTTCCAGCACCTGCGGCTGCTTGCCTTCGTGCTGCACTTCGGTGAGCAGCCAGAGCTGGTTCCACTCGCTGCGCGGGTGCTCGGTCAGTTCGAGGAAGTGGCCGCTGAGCAGGGTCGGTGAGTCGCCATCACCTTCGGCCAGCTCGAAGTCGTGGCGATGACGCTCCAGGGCGCGTTTGGCCAGATGGCGGCCACGCTCGCGGTCGGTGTAGCGACCGGGGTAGTCGTAGTCTTCCAGCTTGGGCTGGACGTCACCGTCGGCCTTGGCCTCCAGTTGCAGGCGCGGTTTCTCGAAGTCGTAGTCGCGGCGGGTGACCTGGCTGGTGCGGGTTTCCACGCGGGCGCCGAAGTTCTTGATCACCGGGTCATCCGCCACCAGGCCGGTGTCCTGCTGGTAGGCCAGCGGCGCCAGGCGCGGGAACGGCGTCTGGTCATCGCCGAAGGTCAGCACATGCCCCTCGGTGCTGTGGCGGAAGTGGTAATGAATGCCTTCCTCTTCGCACAGACGCTGGACGAAGTGCAGATCCGTCTCGTCGTACTGCACGCAGTACTCACGCTCGGGGTAGAGCGAACCGAGCTGGAATTGATAAGCGTCGGCCTGGATGCCGTGTTCCTCGAGCACCTGGCTGATGATCTTGTCCACCGTCAGGTGCTGGAAGATGCGTTGGTTGGTGCGGTGGGCCAGGTAGGCCAGTTGCGGCACCAGGGTCAGGTGGTAGCGCGTCATGCGCTGGCCGGACTCACCCTGGGCGATGCGGTGGATGAGGCCGTGGATACCGGCGCCGTGCTGATCGAAGGCGAGAAAGGCGCGCTGGTGCAGCAGGCTTTCCAGGTCGAGGTCGGGGCGTTCGCTGATCAGCGCCACGCTGAAGGCGTAAGGCTGGCTGATGGCTTCGCGCCCGCTGAATTCGAGCACCTGCAGGTCGTGCTCGCCCCCTTCGATGCTCAGGCTGAAATGGGTCTGATTGGCCGGGGCGAACATTCTGTGTTCCTCTCGTTTCGATCCGTGAAGGCGCGGGCCATTCTAGGCAGGCAGCGCGACAAAGGCTGTGCTCTTGATCGCGAATAAACTCGCTCCTACAGCCTGTACACACTCAAAACGCAACGGCCAGGACGATGCCTGGCCGCTGCGGTATTGCACGAACTCGGCCAGGACTTAGCAGGCTGTTGAAAAACTACCTGCGTTGCCATTGCTGCGTTAAAAACAGCCTCAAAATGCTCATTTACAACACGTAAACTGCGCTTTTTCGGCTGTTTTTGCCTTGCACTGGCTGCCTCGCCTACGTTTTTCAACGGCCTGTTAGGCAGAGATCGGGGTACGCCAGTCGTCGGAGCCGGAAGTGCCGGAGACTTCGTGGGTCCAGACGATCTTGCGGTAGGTGAAGTAGACGTCTTCCAGGTGAGTGAAGTGGGCCATGTTCGGGTCCTGGCAGTTCGGCATGCGCGACTGCACGTCGACGATCACGGCGTCTTCCAGTTCGATGGTGAAGTAGTGCTCCTGGGTACCGGTGGAGGAGGTGCGGTACCACTCCAGACGGCACTTGTTCAGACGCTCACCGGAGGTCAGGGCGTTGAAGATCAGCGGCGAGGACTTGTCGAAGACCTTGGTGATCATCAGCGGCTTGTGTACGCGCTGGCCGGTGGGTTGGCCGGACTGCGGATCACGCGGGATGATGACCTGGTGGTTGTAGGCCTGAACCAGAATCTGGTCTTCATGACCTTCCTGGAAGATGTTGCCGACCGAGTCCTCGGTGAAGGTGCCAGCGGTGATCAGACCTTGTTTGGTGCCTTCGAGGGACAGATACGCGGGTGTTGGCATGAGTGCTCTCCTTGCCTTGGGTCATGGATCGGAAGTGATCCGGGAGCCTGGTCTAAAGCGATCTGCGTGCCAATTTTTATAAGTACATATAAATCAGTCAGTTAAAGTGACCAATAAGAAGAATTTGGTCATATTGCGCATTGTGTCACGAAAAAGTGCGCAAGAAGTTGCGCACTACTGCGCAACTTTTTGCGCAGTGCCTTCGAGGCCTTTAAATCTGTAGCCTGTAGCGATGTGTCCACAGGTTTATCCACATTTTGCTGTGCAAGAAGTTGCGCAGTTGCCTTACTCGGCCCAGTGCCTGCCATAGCGTTCCAGCAGGTGTTGCAACTGCTCCGGGCCGTCGCTGCCGGCCGGGTAGGGGCGTGGGCTCTGGTAGTGCTGGTGCCAGCCCTGCAGGATGGGGTCGACCCAGCGCCAGGCCGCCTCCACTTCGTCGCGGCGCATGAACAGGGTCGAGTCGCCCTCGATGACATCGAGCAGCAGACGCTCGTAGGCGTCCCAGCGGCGCTGCTTGTTGAAGGCGTTGGCCAGGTTGAGATCCAGTTCCACCGGGTTCAGGTGCATGCCCTTGCCGGGTTGCTTGGCCATCAGTTGCAGGCTGATGCGTTCTTCCGGTTGCAGGCGAATCAATAGCTGGTTGGCCTGGCCTTCGGCGAACAGGCGGTGCGGTACGGGCTTGAACTGGATGAGGATTTCCGAGGTCTTGCGCGCCAGGCGCTTGCCAGTGCGCAGGTAGAAGGGCACGCCGGCCCAGCGCCAGTTGTCGATCTCCACCTGCACGGCGACGAAGGTTTCGGTGTCGCTGTCGTTGTCGACGTTCTTCTCGAAGTAGTAGGCCGGCACGTCCTGGCCGCCGATCTTGCCGGCGGTGTACTGGCCGCGCACGGTCTTGTCCTGCACGTCGAGGCCGCTGATGGGTTTGAGGGCTTCGAGTATCTTCACCTTTTCGTTGCGCACGGATTCGGCGTCGAAGCGCACCGGCGCCTCCATGGCCACCAGGCAGAGCAGTTGCAGCAGGTGGTTCTGCACCATGTCGCGCATGGCTCCGGCCTGGTCGTAGTAGCCGCCGCGATTCTCCACGCCTAGGGTTTCGCAGACGCTGATCTGGATGTGGTCGATGTGTCCGGCACGCCACACCGGCTCGAACAGGGCATTGGCGAAGCGCAGCGCCATGAGGTTCTGCACGGTTTCCTTGCCCAGGTAGTGGTCGATGCGGAACACCCGCGACTCGTCGAACACGGCGCCGATCGCCGCGTTGATGGCGCGGGCCGACTCCAGCGAATGGCCGATGGGTTTTTCCAGCACGATTCGCGACAGCGGGCCGGCCAGGCCGGCATTGGCCAGGTGCGAGGCGATGTCCTCGAACAGGCTGGGCGCGGTGGCCAGGTAGTAGACGCGCACGCGCTCGTCGCTGCCCAGGCGGCGGGCCAGGCGCGAGAACTCGGCGCGCTGCGCCGCATCCATGGCGAAATAGTCCAGGCGCGCGGCGAAGTGGCTCCAGGTGTCGCTGTCGAAGTCACTGCGCGCCACCTGGGCGCGGCAGTGGCGCTCGGCCAGGGCCTGGTAGCTCTCGCGGGTGTGGGCCGTGCGCGCCAAGGCGAGGATGCGGGTGTCGCGGTGCAGGCGGCCATCACGGTGCAGGTGGTAAAGCGCGGGCAGCAGCTTGTGCAAGGCCAGATCGCCTGTGCCACCGAAAACCAGCATGTCGCAGGGGATGATCAAGGAAAAAGCTCCAACTGGGTTGTAACAGGTCGTGGAAATCCGCCTGTTGACTGTGCGCGGGTGCGATCCATGTAGTATAACTACAAGGTCACTACAACCGCCGTTTCCCGATCATAACCGAGCCTCGCTCGATCTGGTGCCTGTGGTTGCCCCTTTTCTGCGAAGAGCCCTACACCGTGAATCTGTTGCAACACATCGCCCAGTCGCGCCACCTGCTGCGCAAGTCCGAGCTCAAGGTGGCCGACCATGTCCTGCTCGATCCTGCATCGGTGATGCACAGCTCCATGGCCGAGCTGGCGCACAGCGTCGGCATCAGCGAGCCGACCATCGTGCGTTTCTGCCGGGCCATCGGTTGCAGTGGTTTCCAGGATCTCAAGCTGAAGCTGGCACAGAGCCTGGCCGCTGGTGCCAGTTTCGGCCAGTTCGCCATTCATGAGGACGACTCGGTCGCCGATTTCAGCCTGAAGATCTTTGACACGACCCTGCACACCCTGATGGAGGTGCGCGAGAAACTCGACCCCGAGGCCCTGCAGCGCGCCATCTCCGCCTGCTCAAATGCGCAGCGTGTGGAGTTCTATGGCTTCGGGGCCTCCGGTGCGGTGGCGGCCGATGCCCAGCACAAGTTCTTCCGCCTGCTGCTCAATGCGGCGGCCTATTCCGACCCGCACATGCAGGCAATGAGCGCCGTGACCCTGCAGCCGGGCGACGTGGCGGTGTGCATATCCCAGTCCGGGCGCTCCAAGGATCTGCTGATCACCGCCAACCTGGTGCGTGAGTCCGGTGCCAACCTGATCACCCTGTGCCCGAGTCAGACGCCACTGGCCGAGCTGGCCACGGTCAACCTGGCCATCGACGTGCAGGAAGACACCGAGATCTACACCCCGCTGACCTCGCGCATCGCCCACCTGGTGGTGATCGACGTGCTGGCCATGGGCGTGGCCATGGCGCGCGGGCCGAGCCTGGTCAACCACCTCAAGAGCGTCAAGCGCAGCCTGCGCAGCCTGCGGCTATCGCCCAAATCGATCAAGGCCGTCGAGGACTGATCCGCCCTCAGAGGGTTCTGATCGAGGTGCGAATCGCCCGTGCGCATTCGATCACGGCGGGTGCCAGGCGCCGCTCGGCCTCCTCGAGCGTCCAGCGGCTGGTGGGCGCCACCACATGTACCGCTGCCACCGGCTGCCCCTGGCTACCGAGAATCGGCGCGGCGATGGTCATGTCGCCGAGAAACAGCTCTTCGTTATTGATCGCATAGCCCTTGCGCCGTGCCGTCTCGATCTGCCCGAGGATTTCATCGAGGTCGATGATGGTCTGTTGGGTATGGCGCTTCAGCTCACTGCTGTTCAGCACTCGGCGTGCCTCGTCGCCCTCCAGGGCACTGAGGTAGGCGCGGCCCGAGCCGGTACAATACATCGGGATGCGGCTGCCGATGGGCATGTGGATGGGGATGAACTTCGGCGCCACGAAGCGCGCCACGTAGACCATCTCCAGTCCGTCGGGCTCGGTCAGGTTGGTGGTTTCTCCGGTGGTTTGCGCCAGCTCGGCGAGAAAGGGGTTGGCCACGTCCACCAGCGTATCGGCGGCCAGATAGTTGTAGCCGATCTCCATGACTCGCGGCGTGAGTTGAAAGCGTTTGGTCTGCGCATGCTTGCGCACGTAGCCCAGGGTTTCCAGGGTGTGAATCATGCGTTGCGCCGAGCTCTTGTTGATGCCCGCCGCCTCGGCGACTTCCGCCAGGTTCATGGTGCGCCGCCTGGCATTGAAGGCGCGCAGTACCGCGAGCCCCTTCTCCAGGGACTGGTTGAACAGTGAATTTTCGCTTTCGCTCACGGCTTCATCCTTTTGTTTTTTGAGCTTGGATATCGATATTCGATATTTATAAATCTCTTTACGATTCTTGTAAATTGTTTATATTGAGGTCGACGCCTCCTGCCGATAACGAAGAGGCCATCCATAGCGCACAACGACAATAAACAGCGTCCAATGGGAGTACCGCCATGCGTCTCAGCCTTCGTAATCTCACCTGGGCCTGCGCTCTGTTCGCCGGCCTTCTGTCCTTCACCGCCAGCGCCGAACCCCTGCGAGTTGGCGCCACCGCCACCGGCGTGCCCTTCACCTTTCTCGACGTCAAGACCCAGAGCATCCAGGGCATGATGGTCGACGCGGCCGAGGCCGTGGCCAAGGCCGGTGGCTTCGAGGTGCAGATCCAGCAGACCAACTTCGCCGCCTTGATCCCCTCGCTGACCACCAGAAAGATCGACATCATCTCCGCCGCCATGCTGCGCACGCCCGCTCGGGAGAAAGTGGTGCAGTACTCCGAGCCGGTGTTCAGCTATGGCGAAGGCTTGATCGTGCGTGCCGACGACGACACCGCCTACACCAGCATGGAGGATCTGGCCGGTGAGGTGGTCGGTGCTCAGGTTGGTACCGTGTTCATCGATGAGTTGAACAAGCGCGGCATCTTCAAGGAGGTACGCAGTTACGACTCCATTTCCGATCTGATGCGCGATCTGGTGCTCGGGCGGGTCAAGGCCGGCTTCGCCGACCGTCCGATCCTCGCCTATCAACTCGCCCAGGGCACCCATGACCAGGTGCGCCTGGTGCAGAGCTACCAGCCGGTGATCATGGGTGATGTCTGCCTGATCGTGCGCAAGGGTGAGCCAGCCCTGCTCGAGCAGGTCAACAAGGGCATCGCCGCGATCAAGGCAGATGGCACGCTCGAGAAGATCATCGAGAAGTGGCAACTCGATTGATCGGCCTCCGGCCCGCGCTTTCCAGCGGGCCGTTCCTACCTTCTGTTCGCGAGTAATCCCATGTTTCTCCAGAACGCTCTGGACTTCCTGCCCATTCTTCTGAAAGGGGCGGTGGTCACCGTGCAGGTCACGGCGGGTTCCTTCCTGCTCAGTTCCGTCATCGGCCTGGTCTTCGCGCTGATGATGGTCTCCAAGGTGCGCGCGATCGCGTTGTTCGCCATTGGCGTGGTCAACGTCATCCGCGGCCTGCCGATCATCGTGCAGCTCTTCTACATCTACTTCGTGTTGCCGGATTTCGGCATCCAGCTCACCGCCTTCCAGGCCGGCGTGATCGGCCTCGGTATCGCCTATTCGGCCTATCAGGCAGAGAACTTCCGTGCCGGTATCCAGGCCATCCACCAGGGCCAGATCGAAGCCGCCGAATCCCTCGGCATGCGTGGTGCCATGGTGATGCGCCGGGTGGTGCTGCCGCAGGCCTTTCGCATTGCCCTGCCGCCTTACGGCAACACCCTGGTGATGATGCTCAAGGACTCGTCGTTGGTGTCGACCATCACGGTGGCGGAAATGACCCGTGCCGGGCAACTGATCGCTTCGTCGACCTTCGAGAACATGACGGTCTACACCCTGGTCGCGCTGCTTTACCTGGCGCTGAGTCTGCCGCTGGGCTACGGCTTGCGCCGGCTGGAAGCGCGTATCGGCAAGAGGGGTAAGGCATGATTGAGATCAAGCAACTGCACAAGAGTTTCGGCGATCTGGCCGTACTGGAAGGCATCGACCTGAGCGTCGAGAGCGGTGAAGTGGTGTGCCTGATCGGCCCATCGGGCTCGGGCAAATCCACCCTGCTGCGTTGCATCAATGGCCTGGAGAGCCATGACCGTGGCGAGATTCTGGTCAGCGGGCAGCCGGTCAACCGTCACCATGACAGCATCCACCAGATCCGCACCCAGGTGGCGATGGTCTTCCAGCGCTTCAACCTGTTTCCTCATCGCACGGCTGTGGAAAACGTCATGGAAGGGCCGGTCTATGTGAAGAAGGAGCCGCCGCGCGAAGCCCGCCAGCAGGCCGAGGCGCTGCTGCAGAAGGTCGGCCTGGCTCATCGCATGAATGCCTACCCCGACGAGCTGTCCGGCGGCCAGCAGCAGCGCGTGGCCATTGCCCGGGCCCTGGCGATGCAGCCCAAGGCGATTCTTTTCGACGAGCCGACCTCAGCGCTTGACCCGGAACTGGTCGGCGAGGTGTTGGCGGTTATGCGCAAGCTGGCTGACGAAGGCATGACCATGGTGGTGGTCACGCACGAGATGGGCTTTGCTCGCGACGTGGCGGACAAGGTGTGCTTCCTCCATGACGGGCGCATCGTCGAATCCGGCCCGGCTCGTGAGGTGCTGGGTGCGCCGAGTCATCCGCGCACCCAGGAATTTCTGCGGCGCCTGCTGAGCAACCCCGAGGCCTCGGCATGAACGCGATAGTCCATCCTGCCTTGCCCCCGTCCCTCTGGGCTGCCACGGCGCTGCCCGCTGTCGCTGCGCCGCCTCTGGTCGAGAGCTGCGAGGCCGACGTGGCCATCGTTGGCGCCGGTTATACCGGGCTGGTCACGGCACTGCACCTGGCCGAAGCCGGCGTGCGCGTCTGCGTGCTGGATGCCGGCGAGCCGGGCTGGGGGGCTTCCGGGCGCAACGGTGGGCAGGTCATTCCCGGCCTCAAGTACGACCCAGAACAACTGCTCGAAAAATTCGGTGAGAGGGGGGAGGCGATGATCGCCGCTGCCGGTGGTGCTGCTGACGAGGTGTTCGCGCTGATCGAGCGACTCGGTATCCAGTGCGATGCCTGTCGCAAGGGCTGGATCCAGCCGGCTGCTTCCAGCGTCGCCTTGCGTGGCCTGGAGCAGCGCGCCAGGCAATGGAGCGCACGCGGTGTTGCCGTCGAGCTGCTGGATCAGCCGGCTGTGGCGCGACGCATTGGCAGCCAGGCGTATCTCGGCGCCTGGGTCGATCCGCGTGCCGGCAGCCTGCAGCCCTTGAGCTACGCGCGTGGCCTGGCCGCTGCCGCGCTTCGTGCCGGCGCTGGCATTCATGGGCACAGCCGTGTCACCGCGCTGGCCCGCGAAGGGCAGCGCTGGAAACTGAGCACCGCGCAGGGTGCCAGCGTGCATGCCGAGCGCGTGCTGCTGGCGGGCAACGGTTACACCGACGATCTATGGCCGGGGTTGCGGCAAACGCTGATCGCCGCCAACAGCTTCATCATCGCAACCCAGCCTCTACCCAAGCACCTGCGGCGAACCGTCCTGCCGGGCGGAGAGGTGTGCTCGGATGCGCGCCGGTTGCTGCTGTACTTCAAGCAGGATGCTCAGGGGCGTGTGTTGTTGGGCGGTCGCGGCCCCTTCCCGGAGCCGCGCCAGGCGAGCGACTGGGCCCATCTGGAGCGCTCGCTGAGCGGGCTGTTCCCACAGCTCGCCGGCGTGTCCATCGAGTATCGCTGGAGTGGGCGCGTGGCTTTGACCCAGGACTTCCTGCCACATGTCCATGAGCCGGCACCCGGCTTGTCCATGCTGCTGGGTTACAACGGGCGTGGCGTCGCCCTGGCCACCAGTCTCGGCCGGCATATGGCCAGGCGCCTGGTCGGGCAGGCCGAGGACTTCCCCTTTGCCGTCACGCCGATCCGGCGTATTCCCCTGCATGCCTTGCAGCGTTTCTATCTGGGCGCCGGGATCGCCTGGTATCGATTGCTCGATGCGCTGTTGTAAGTGAATCCGGTGGCCAATGGTCACCGGAGTTTCACTGCCCTGCCGTCAAAGCGTCATCTGCTCGGAGCAAGCTGAGGCCTCCAGTCCTCGTTCCGGGAGAACCGAGATGCCTCGTATCTTCGATGACGCGCTGTTGGCCGTCCAGCCTGATGCCAAGACCCGTCGCAAACTGCAGGATCAACGGCGCATGGCCTATCGCCGGGCCATCGAGACCTACGCCGAGCAGTGCCGCTTGCAGCGTGAGTTGGCCGATTTCCCCGACCTGATTCCGGGCGGTTATCTGGTCGATGGGCAGCGTAGCGCGGCCTGATTGCCGCTACGGGCTGCTGTGCTGAAAGCGTTCCCCCAGTCGCACGATGGCGGCCCGTTCGCTGCGGATGAAGTCGACGAAGGCCTGTGCCACCGGCGACAGGCGTCGGCCACGGATATTCACCACGCACCAGCTACGATGCAGCGGCAGTTCGGCGACCGGCAGCTCGCGTAGCGAGCCGTGCTGTAGCTCCAGGCGTACCGCATGGCGCGGTAGCAAGGCCAGGCCGAGGCCGGCCAGCACGGCCTCGCGCTGCGACTCCAGCGAGCCGATCTCCAGTGTCTGCGGAAAATGAGCGCGCTTCTGGTGGCAATATTCCTCGCAGGCGCGGCGGGTGCCCGAACCGTTTTCGCGGATCAGCAGTGGGTAGGTCGTCAGATCCTGCAGGTGTAGGGCTTCGCGCTCGCACAGTGGGTGGTGGGGTGGCGCCACGGCGATGATGGGGTTTTCGAGAAAGGGCATGAAGTCCAGCGCCATGTCCTGTGGCACCTGGCTCATGATCATCAGGTCGTCGCGGCTGAGGGTCAGGCGGCGCACCACCAGGGCATGGTTGACCACCGTGAGGTTGAGGCTGACTTCTGGGTAATGGCGGCGAAATTCGGCGAACAGGTGCGGTACGAAATACTTCGCGCTGGATTCCACGCACAGGTTGAGCTGGCCCTGCAACGAGCCCTGCAAGTCCGATAGCTGCATGTCCAGGCTTTCCAGGCGACCGAAGATATCGCTGCTGGCGCGGCGCAGCGCCTCGGCGGCCTCGGTCAGGTAAAGCTTCTTGCCAACGTACTCGAACAGGGGCTGGCCGACCAGTTCCTCCAGTTGGCGAATCTGCAGGCTCACGGCCGGCTGGGTCAGGGCCATCTCGTCGGCGGCGCGGCTGTAGGAGCCCTGTTCGCACACGGCACGGAACACCTGAAGCTGGCGCAGGGTCATGCGCAGCAGGGTTTTACGCACGGTTCAATCCTCTTCGATTTGATGCATAAGTAATAACTTATGCTTGATCAAATAATTATTCATTTTTGTTAATTCGTATAGCCGGATAGGGTTTCACCACGTTTTGCAACCAACTGTTGCAACGGCCCTTGCAGCTCTGCGCTGAGGATTGGATCGTGATAAGAAAAATACTGATCGCCAACCGTGGTGAGATTGCCGTCCGCATCGTGCGGGCCTGTGCCGAAATGGGCATCCGCTCGGTGGCCATCTATTCCGAGGCGGATCGCCATGCGCTGCACGTCAAGCGTGCCGACGAGGCGCACAGCATCGGTGATGATCCGCTGGCCGGCTACCTGAACCCGCGCAAACTGGTCAATCTGGCGGTGGAAACCGGCTGCGATGCACTGCACCCGGGTTATGGCTTCCTCTCGGAAAACGCCGAGCTGGCCGAGATCTGCGCCGAGCGGGGGATCAAGTTCATCGGCCCGAGCGCCGAAGTGATCCGCCGCATGGGCGACAAGACCGAAGCGCGCCGCAGCATGATGGCCGCTGGCGTGCCCTGCACCCCCGGCACCGAAGGCAACGTCGCTGACCTGGCCGAAGCCTTGCGCGAAGCCGAGCGCATCGGCTACCCGGTGATGCTCAAGGCCACTTCCGGTGGTGGCGGTCGCGGTATTCGTCGTTGCAACTCGCGCTCCGAGCTGGAGCAGGCCTACCCGCGCGTCATCTCCGAGGCCACCAAGGCCTTCGGCAGCGCGGAAGTCTTCCTGGAAAAGTGCATCGTCAACCCGAAGCACATCGAAGCGCAGATTCTCGCCGACAGCCATGGCAACACCGTGCACCTGTACGAGCGCGACTGCTCGATCCAGCGCCGCAACCAGAAGCTCATCGAGATCGCCCCGAGCCCGCAGCTCACCCCCGAACAGCGCGCCTATATCGGCGACCTGGCCGTGCGCGCCGCGCAGGCCGTGGGTTACGAGAACGCCGGCACCGTGGAGTTCCTGCTCGCCGAAGGCGAGGTGTATTTCATGGAGATGAACACCCGGGTGCAGGTGGAGCACACCATCACCGAGGAAATCACCGGCATCGACATCGTGCGTGAGCAGATCCGCATTGCCTCGGGCCTGGCTTTGTCGGTGAAGCAGGAAGACATCATCCACCGGGGTTATGCCCTGCAGTTCCGCATCAATGCCGAGGATCCGAAGAACAACTTCCTGCCCTCGTTCGGCAAGATCACCCGTTACTACGCGCCCGGTGGCCCTGGCGTTCGCACTGATACCGCGATCTACACCGGCTACACCATTCCGCCGTACTACGACTCGATGTGCCTGAAGCTGATCGTCTGGGCGCTGACCTGGGAAGAGGCGATGGATCGTGGCCTGCGCGCGTTGGATGACATGCGCGTGCAGGGCGTGCGCACCACCGCGCCCTATTACCAGGAAATCCTGCGCAACCCGGAATTCCGTAGCGGCCAGTTCAACACCAGCTTCGTCGAGAGCCACCCGGAACTGACCCAGTACTCGATCAAGCGCAACCCGTCGCACCTGGCCATCGCCATCGCCACCGCCATCGCTGCCCACGCAGGCTTATGAAGCAGCGGCAAGCTTCAAGCTTCAAGCTACAAGAAAGCGCCCGCGTGCCTTTACTTGCAGCTTGTAGCTTGCGGCTTGCAGCTCAGGAGAAATAGGAATGAAGACGACTCGTCGTATCACTGTTACCGATACCGTCCTGCGCGATGCTCACCAGTCGCTGCTGGCCACGCGCATGTGCACCGAGGACATGCTGCCGATCTGCGACAAACTCGACCGCGTCGGCTACTGGTCGCTGGAAGTCTGGGGTGGCGCCACCTTCGACGCCTGTGTGCGCTTCCTCAAGGAAGACCCCTGGGAGCGCCTGCGCAAGCTCAAGGCCGCGCTGCCCAATACCCGCCTGCAGATGCTTTTGCGCGGGCAGAACCTGCTCGGCTATCGCCACTACAGCGATGACGTGGTCAAGGCCTTCGTCGCCAAGGCGGCGGTCAACGGCATCGACGTGTTCCGCATCTTCGACGCGATGAATGACGTGCGTAACCTGCGCGTGGCCATCGAGGCGGTCAAGGCCGCCGGCAAGCATGCCCAGGGCACCATCGCCTACACCACCAGCCCGGTACACACCAACGAGGCCTTCGTTGCCCAGGCCAAGGCCATGCAGGCCATGGGCATCGACTCCATCGCCATCAAGGACATGGCCGGCCTGCTCACGCCCTATGCCACCTTCGAGCTGGTCAAGGCGCTGAAGAGCGAAGTCGACCTGCCGGTGTTCATTCACAGCCACGACACCGCCGGCCTCGGCTCCATGTGCCAGCTCAAGGCCATCGAAGCCGGAGCCGACCATATCGACACCGCCATTTCCAGCCTGGCCTGGGGCACCAGCCACCCGGGCACCGAGTCGATGGTCGCCGCGCTCAAGGGCAGCCAGTATGACACCGGCCTGGATCTGGAACTGATCCAGGAGATCGGCATGTACTTCCATGCCGTGCGCAAGAAGTACCACCAGTTCGAGAGCGAATTCACCGGCGTGGATACCCGCGTGCAGGTCAACCAGGTGCCGGGCGGGATGATTTCCAACCTGGCCAACCAGCTCAAGGAGCAGGGCGCGCTGAACCGCATGAACGAAGTGCTGGAAGAGATTCCGCGCGTGCGTGCCGACCTCGGCTTCCCGCCGCTGGTCACGCCTACTTCGCAGATCGTCGGCACCCAGGCGTTCTTCAACGTGCTGGCCGGCGAGCGCTACAAGACCATCACCAACGAGGTGAAGCTGTACCTGCAGGGCCGCTACGGCAAGGCGCCGGGCAAGGTGGACGAGCAACTGCGCAAGCAGGCCATCGGCAGCGAGGAAGTCATCGACGTGCGCCCGGCCGACCTGCTCAAGCCCGAGCTGGCGCGCCTGCGTGAAGAGATCGGCAGCCTGGCCAGATCCGAAGAGGACGTGCTGACCTTCGCCATGTTCCCCGACATCGGGCGCAAGTTCCTCGAAGAGCGCGAGGCCGGCACCCTCAAGCCGGAAGTGCTGCTGCCCATGCCCAATGGCCAGGGCCCGGCGCCGGTCGGCGGCGAGGGCGTGCCGACCGAGTTCGTGGTCGATGTGCACGGCGAAAGCTACCGCGTGGACATCACCGGCGTGGGCGTCAAGGGTGACGGCAAGCGCCACTTCTACCTATCCATCGATGGCATGCCGGAAGAGGTGGTGTTCGAGCCGCTCAATGATTTCGTCGCCGGCAGCGGCGGCAAGCGCAAGCAGGCCGGCGAGCCGGGTGACGTGTCCACCACCATGCCCGGCAACATCGTCGATGTGCTGGTCAAGGAGGGTGACACGGTCAAGGCCGGCCAGGCGGTGCTGATCACCGAAGCGATGAAGATGGAAACCGAAGTGCAGGCGCCGATTGCCGGCAAGGTCAAGGCCGTTCACGTGGCCAAGGGCGACCGCGTCAATCCGGGCGAAGTGCTGGTGGAAATCGAAGGTTAACCTCAGGAGCCCGGCCTGTTGGATGGGCAAGTTTGACGGGGCGTAACCCGGGCTCCTTTTTTATTCAGGGGCGCTTCGCTTGAAGCGCCATAAGCGCCATAAGCGCCATGGGCGTGGTTGCCACGCCCAGCGCATCAGTTCTCTGGCCATGCCCCAGGTGCGCGAGCACGGCGCGGGCGATCAGCACCGCTGGCGCGGGGCATGGCCCTTTCCCTTCCATCGGCCGGAGCGCACAAGGCTCCGGCCGTCTCGTTTCAACTTTGCGCGAAGCGCGCGCGTGGCGTGGCCATCGGCACCTGGTCGCCATCGAGTGGCAGGAAGCTGCCCAGCTCGGCGTCGTAGGCCTTGATCTGGCTGGTTTCGATGTCGTAGACCCAGCCATGGATGAACAGTTGGCCGCGTGCCAGTTTGGCCGCCACCGAGGGGTGGGTGCACAGGTGGTTGAGCTGGGCCACCACGTTCTCTTCGGTGAGGATGGCCAGGGCTTCCTTGTCGTCGCTGCAGTTGCAGTTTTCCGCCACCACGGTGCGAGCTACTTCGGCATGGCGCAGCCAGGCCTTGACCGTGGGCATGTTTTCCAGCGACTGCGGGTTGAGCACCGCCTTCATCGCGCCGCAGTCGGAGTGGCCGCAAACGACGATATGCTGCACGCCCAGGGCCAGCACCGCATATTCGATGGCGGTGGAAACGCCACCCATCATCTGCCCGTAGGCCGGCACCACGTTACCCACGTTGCGGTTGACGAACAGGTCGCCCGGCGAGCTCTGGGTGATCAGCTCCGGCACCACGCGCGAGTCGGCGCAGGTGATGAACATGGCGCGTGGGTTCTGCGCGGTGGCGAGCTTCTTGAACAGTTCTTCCTGCTGGGGAAACACCTCGGTGCGAAAGCGCTTGAAGCCATCGACGATATTTCGCAGCGCCTGCTCGGCGGTTTCGTTGCCCTCATGGGTCTGCAGCGGAATCACCTGATGTTTGTAAGGCATGCCCTGAATCTCTGGGTTATCTGAAAAATACGCTGCTAGAACGACAGCCTCTGCGCTGTGCGAGTCACACGCCCAGTTGCGTCTTGCGCAGCCGGTACGACAACTGGTCGCTTTCCGCCACGTCCCGCTTGTGTCGCCAGGGCAGTGTAGTGGAACAGGAGCGCTGCGCTGCAGGTTACTCGGATCAACGGGCGCTTTGCCGCTCCAGTTCATGCAGGTAGGGCAGGTCGGGGCCGACCCGGGCGCAGGTCAGTGCGGCGGCCTCGATGGCCAGGCGCAGCATGGCGTCGATCTGCTCGCGGCTCAGGGTCGCCAGCGCCTCGGGGCTGTCCAGCCGGTGCCGTGCCAGATAGCTGAGCAGCGCGGCCTGGAAGGTATCGCCGGCGCCGACGGTGTCGCGGGTAGCCACGGCCACGGCCGGTACCGACCACTGCCCGTGGCGGCTATGCACACTGGCGCCTGCGCTGCCATGGGTGAGGAACACCAGTTGGCAGCGCTCGGTGCGCCAGCTTGCCGCGACCGCCTGCGGGTCGCGTTCGGGGTAGAGCAATTGCAGGTCTTCCTCGCTGACCTTGATCAGGTGCGCGTAGCGGGCGAAGGTTTCGATGCGCTCGCGCCAGCGGGCGATATCCGGCGCCGGGCCGAGGCGCACGTTGGGGTCGAGGCTGATCAGGCGCCGGTCATGCTCGCGCTCCACCAACGCCAGCAGCGTACTGGCCACCGGCTCCACCACCAGGGAGAAGGAGCCGAGGTGCAGGCCGCGTATCTGTGCCGTCAGGGCCGGCAGATGCTCGGCCAGTAGCTGGCGGTCGGCGCAGCCTTCGCCACGAAAGCTGTAATGCGGCGAGCCGGCAGCGTCCAGGCCGACCATGGCCAGGGTGGTCGGTGCCTCGCTGGCGATCAGGTAGGTATCGCTCACGCCTTCTTCATCCAGCACCTGGCGCAGGCGCTGGCCGAGCGTATCCGAGGAAATCCCGGTGAACAGCGCCGAGTCGCAGCCCAACCGGCGCAGGCCGACTGCCACGTTGAACGGCGAGCCGCCAGCGATGGCCTTGAAGGCCAGCTCGTTGCTGCGCTCGCCGTCATTCTGGATGAACACGTCGAACAGCGCTTCGCCACAGACCAGGTACATAGGCATCTCCTCTAGCGTCGTGGCGTTTTCACGCCGGTGTATTTTCGGCGAGTCGGCTGACCTGCTCGCGATAACGTTGATAGACCCCCTCGTACTGCGCCGTGCGCGCCGGGTCGGGCTGTGTCTGGGTGCTGGCATCCAGATGCACGCAGCGCTCGCACAGCGCGGCCAGTTGCGCCTGGCGGTCGCTGCCCGGCGTCAGGCACCAGGCCGCTTGAATTGCAGCGCCCAGAGCTGCGGCTTCGGTGTGCTGCGGGCAGACCAGCGGGGTGCCCATGATATCGGCGATTACCTGGCGCCATACCGGGCTCTTCGCCGCGCCACCGATCAGGCGGATGGTCTCGCTCTGCAAGCCGCTGGCGCGCAGCAGGTCGAGGCCATAGCGCAGGCCGAAGGCGGTGCCTTCGACCACCGCCCGGCACAGGTTGGCGCGGGTCAGGTTATCGCTGTCCATGCCCAGCAGGCTGGCGCGCGAGCGGGGCAGGGCCGGTACCCGTTCGCCGTTGAAGAAGGGCAGCAACAGCAATCCCTCGGCACCGATGGGGGCGTGTTCGACCAGTTCGCCGAAGGTCTGGATGTCCAGTTCCAGCAATTGCTGGATCAGCCCGGTGGCGTTGGTCAGGTTCATGGTGCAGATCAGCGGCAGCCAGCCACCGCTGGATGAGCAGAAGGTGGCCACCTGGGCGTGCGGGCTGACCGTCGGCTGGTCGCTGTAGGCGTAGAGCGTGCCAGAGGTGCCCAGGCTCATGGTGATGGCGCCGGGGCGGATATTGCCGGTGCCGATGGCGCCCAGCATGTTGTCGCCACCACCGCTGGCCACCACCGCCTCCGGGTTCAGACCCAGTTGCCGGGCGATCTGCGGGCGGATGCGGCCCGCCGGCTGATCCGGCTCGATCAGCTCTGGCAGCGCCTTGCGCAGGCGCCCGCTGGGGTCGATGAAGCTCAGCAGTTCGGTATCCCAGGTGCGTGTACGCACATCGAAATACCCGGTGCCGGAGGCGTCGCCGTACTCGCTGCAGGCGCGGCCGGTGAGCCAGTGATTGAGGTAGTCGTGGGGCAGCAGGATATGGGCGATACGGGCGAATGCATCGGGGTGCTGCTCCTTGGTCCAGAGCAGCTTGGATACCGTATAGCCTGGTGCGATGGCCACGCCCAGGCGTTGCAGCGAGCCTGCCTCGCCGCCGAGATGAGCGAGCAGGCGCTGGTTTTCCGGGGTCGATTCGGTGTCGCACCAGAGCTTGGCCGGGCGCAGCACGTCGCCCTGTTCGTCGAGCAGCACCAGGCCATGCTGCTGGCCGGACACGCCAATGCCGAGAATCCGCTCGCCGCCGATGCCCGCAGCCGCCAGCGCCTGTCGGGTCGCCTGCTCGAAAGCTTCCAGCCACTGTTGCGGCTGCTGTTCGCGACGGCCATTGGCGCCGCTGTGCAGGCTATGGCTGGCGCTGCCGGCGCCGAGCACCTGGCCGCTGCCGGCATCCAGCACCAGGGCCTTGGTGCCCTGGGTGCCGCAATCGATACCGAGGTACATGCTCAATCGCCCAGCAGGGTCTGCAGGGTGCGGGTCACACCGAGCTTGCGCAGGCTGTCGTAACACAGCTCGAAGGCTGCGACGAAGGCTGCCGACTGCGGTATCGCCGTACCGAAGATCGTCTCGACGCCGAGCACCCGCTGGCGCACCTGGTCGTCATCGGCTACCAGTGCCTGGCAGAACTCGGCGCGTGGGTCGGGGATGCGATAGTGCGCGCCGTTCTCGTCGACGCCCTTGAGGTACAGCGCCCAGGCCGCGACCACCAGCGCAGCGCGTTCCAGTGGCCGACCGTCCTCGATCAGGCGGTTGAGGGTGGGCACGATGAACTTGGGAAACTTCGACGAGCCGTCCGAGCAGACCCGCTCCAGTTGATCGGCGATGGCCTGGTTGGAGAAGCGCTCGATCAGCGTGTCCTTGTAGACGTGCAGGTCGATGCCCGGCACCGGCGCCAGTTGTGGCGTTACGTCGAGATCCATGAAGGTGCGCACGTAGCGGCGCAGCAGCGGGTCGTTCATGGTCTCGTGAACGTAGCGATAGCCCTTGAGAAAGCCCAGGTAGGTCAGCGCCAGGTGGCTGCCGTTGAGCAGCTTGATCTTCATCTCCTCATAGGGCGTGACGTCGTCGGTGAACTGCACGCCCACCTCTTCCCAGGCTGGGCGGCCGTTGACGAACCTGTCTTCCAGCACCCATTGCACGAAGGGCTCGCAGACCACCGGCCAGGCGTCCTCGACGCCGTGCTGCTCGGCCAGTTGCTGGCGGTGGGCGGCGCTGGTCATTGGCGTGATGCGGTCGACCATGGCGTTGGGGAAGCTCACGTGATGGTCGATCCAGGTGGCCAGCTCATGGTCGGCCAGGTGGGCGAAGGCCAGCAGCGCCTTGCGCGTGACCTCGCCGTTGTGCGGCAGGTTATCGCAGGACATCAGAGTGAAGGCCGGAATGCCGGCGGCGCGGCGCTTGGCCAGGGCGGCGCAGAGCAGGCCGAACACGCTGCGCGGCGACTCGGGGTGGCGCAGGTCGTGGGCGATGGCCGGCAGCTCGGCGAGAAATTCTCCCGTGCTGTCGTCAATGCAATAGCCGCCTTCGGTGATGGTCAGCGAGACGATGCGGATGGCCGGGTCGGCCAGCTTGTCGATCAGCGCTTGCGGCGATTCCTCGATCAGCAGCATGTCGGTGATGGCGCCGATCACCCGCACCGGCAGGTTCGGTTCGTCGCCCAGTTCCACCAGGGTGTAGAGAAAGTCCTGGCTGGCCAGGGCGTCGCGCATGGCACGGTCTTCGCTGCGCACGCCGACCCCGCAGATGCCCCAGTCCAGGGCTTGGCCGCGGTTCATCAGGGCGTCGGTGTAGACCGCCTGGTGGGCGCGGTGAAAGCCGCCGACGCCGATATGGGCGATGCCGTTGCGGAGCGTTCGCGGGTCGTATTGCGGCAGCGCGACGGCGCCGCCAAGCTGGGAAAGCTGCTGGCGATTGAGTTTCATCTGGATGATCCCGTCATGAAGTGGCGTCAGGCGGCCTGCTGCAAGGGTTTGGCGACGGCCTGGCCATCGGCGTCGAAGAGGTGGCAGTGCGCCGGGTCGAAATCCAGCTTCAGCGTCTCGCCATAACGCGGGGCGAAGTCACCACGCACGCGCACCGTGAGCATCTCGCCCGAGGCGCAGCGCACATGGCAGAAGGTGTCGCTGCCCAGGCGCTCGCTGACGTCGGCGCTCACCTGCAGGCGCCCGGCACCCTCGCCGACCAGATTGAGGTGCTCGGGGCGCACCCCCAGGGTCACCGCGCTGCCGACCTCGAGGCCGGTGGCGGACAGCGGCAGCCTCAGTTGCGCGCCGCATTCCAGTTGCACCTCGCAGCTATCGTCCTGGGCCTTGTGCAGGGTGCCGCGCAGAAAGCCCATCTTCGGCGTGCCGAGAAAACCGGCGACGAACAGGTTGGCCGGGTGGTGATAGAGCTCCAGCGGCGAGCCCACCTGCTCGACACGGCCGCCATTGAGCACCACCACCTTGTCGGCCAGGGTCATGGCTTCGACCTGGTCGTGGGTCACGTAGATCATGGTGGCCTGCAGTTCCTTGTGCAGCCGCGCCAGCTCCAGGCGGGTCTGCACGCGCAGGGCGGCGTCGAGGTTGGACAGCGGCTCGTCGAACAGGAAGATCTTCGGGTTGCGCACGATGGCGCGGCCGATGGCCACGCGCTGGCGCTGGCCGCCGGAGAGCTGCCTGGGCTTGCGTTCGAGCAGCGCCTCCAGTTGCAGGATGCGCGCGGCGTTGGCCACCTTGGCTGCGACTTCCTGCTTGCCCACCCGAGCCAGGTCGAGGGCGAAGGACAGGTTCTTGCGCACGGTCATGTGCGGGTACAGCGCGTAGGTCTGGAACACCATGGCCAGGTCGCGTTTGGCCGGCGCAGTATCGGTGATGTCCTGGCCATCGAGTTCGATATGGCCGCTGCTGACCTCTTCCAGCCCGGCGATCAGGCGCAGCAGGGTGGATTTGCCGCAGCCCGAGGGGCCGACGAACACCACGAATTCGCGGTCGCGGATATCCAGGTCGACGCCCTGGATGATCGCCGTGCCGTCGAAGCCTTTTTGCAGATTGCGGATCTTCAGATCAGCCATGTCGGAGTTCTCCCGTTATTTCACCGCGCCGAAGGACAGGCCGCGTACCAGTTGTTTTTGGCTGATCCAGCCGAAGATCAGGATGGGCGCGCAGGCCAGGGTCGAGACGGCGGAAAGCTTGGCCCAGAACAGGCCTTCGGGGCTGGAGTAGGAGGCCACCAGGGCGGTCAGCGGGGCGGCGGCGGAGCTGGTCAGGTTGAGCGACCAGAAGGCCTCGTTCCAGCACAGGATCAGCGACAGCAGCATGGTCGAGGCCAGGCCGCCGCGGGCGATCGGCAGCAGCACGCGGACGATCTCCTGCCAGGTGGTGGCGCCGTCCAGGCGCGCCGCTTCGAGGATGTCCACGGGGATGTCCTTGAAGTAGGTGTACACCATCCATACCAGGATCGGCAGGTTGATCAGGGTGTAGATGATGATCAGCGCCAGGCGCGAATCGAGCAGGCCGAACTGTTTGGCCAGCAGGTAGATCGGCACCAGCACGCCCACCGGCGGCAGCATCTTGGTGGACAGCATCCACAGCAGCGTGCGCTTGGTGTGGCGCGTCTCGAAGAAGGCCATGGAATAGGCGGCCGGCACCGCCAGGAGCATGCCCAGCAGCGTCGCCGAGACGGAGATCAGCACCGAGTTCCAGGCGAAGGCGAAGTAGTCGCTGCGCTCGTTGATGTGCAGGTAGTTCTCCAGCGTCGGGGTGAAGATGAACTGCGGCGGCGTGGCGAAGGCGTCGATCTCGGTCTTCAGGCTGGTCAGCACCATCCAGAAGATCGGGAAGAAGATCAGCGCGGCGATGGCCCAGGCCAGGAGGCCGATGACCAGGCTGTGCAGGCGCCGGGACTGTTTCAGGGTCAGCATGCTGCGCTCCTCACTGCCGTTCGGTCAGGTTCTTGCCGATCATGCGGATCAGCACGATGGCGGCGATGTTGGCGATGACCACCGCGATCAGCCCGCCGGCCGAGGCCATGCCGACGTCGAACTGCAGCAGCGCCTGGGTGTAGATCAGGTAGGCCAGATTGGTGGATTCGTAGCCGGGGCCGCCGCTGGTGGTGGTGTAGATCTCGGCGAACACCGAGAGCAGGAAGATGGTCTCGATCATCACCACCACCGCGATCGGCCGCGCCAGGTGCGGCAGGGTGAGGTGCCAGAAGATGGCGATGGGGCCGGCGCCGTCGAGGCGCGCGGCTTCCTTCTGCTCCTGATCCAGCGATTGCATGGCGGTCATCAGGATCAGGATGGCGAACGGCAGCCACTGCCAGGACACGATCAGGATGATCGAGAACATGGGGTGGTGCGCCAGCCAGTCCACCGGCTGGGCGCCGAAGAACTGCCAGACGGCGGCGAGAATCCCCGACACCGGATGGAAGATCAGGTTCTTCCACAACAGCGCGCTGACCGTGGGCATGATGAAGAATGGCGAGATCAGCAGCACCCGCACGATGCCGCGGCCGAAGAACTCGCTGGCCTCCAGCAGCGCGGAAATCAGAACCCCGAACACCACGCTGATCGCCAGCACGCTGCCCACCAGCAACAGGGTATTGCCGGCGCCGGAGAGGAAGGCGGCATCGGTGACGAAGTACTCGAAGTTCTCCAGGCCGACGAAACCGTTCTCGCCGGGGTAGAGCAGGTTGTAGCGGATCAGCGAGAAATACACCGTCATGCCCAGCGGCACGATCATCCAGATCAGCAGCAGAAGCACCGAAGGGCTGACCAGGAACCAGCCTGGCGCCAGGCGCCGCGGCTTGCGCCCGCCTGGCGTGCTGACCTGCGTTGTGGGTGAGTCGATGGCCGGAGAGTTCATCATGCCTCCGAGGGCGGTGTCGTGGTGAAACGTAGGGTGGGCAACGCTCTTTTTGTCCACCATTGGCGACATAGAGCGGTGGACAAGCTTCGCGTTGTTCACCCTACATACTTGGCGAATGGCGGCGCTAACCCACCCTGCGGGACGGCGGCTTGCTTACTTCGGATACCCGGCGCGCTTCATTTCCCGCTCGGTGCTCTGCTGCGCCGCCTGCAGCGCTTGCTCCGGCTGCATCTGCCCGGTGAGCGCGGCGGCGAACAGCTTGCCGACACTGGTGCCGATGGCCTGGAACTCGGGAATGGTCACTAGCTGGATGCCGACGTAGGGCACCGGCTTGGCGCTGGGGTTGGCCGGGTCGGCCTTCTTCAGCGAATCCAGGGTGACCTTGGCGAATGGCGCCGCCTGCATGTAGGCCTCGCTGTAGGTGGAGGCACGGGTACCCGGCGGCACGTTGGCCACGCCGTCGGTGTCGGCCACCAGCTTGGCGTAGTCCTTGGAGGTGGCCCAGGCGGCGAAGGTCTTGGCGGCGTCCTTGGCCTTGGAGCTGGTGGGAATCGCCAAGGCCCAGGAATACAACCAGGAAGCGCCCTTGTCGGTGACCTGGGTGGGGGCGAAGGTGAAGCCTACCGAGTCGGCCACCTTGCTCTGCGAGCTGTCGGTGACGAAGGAGCCGGCCACGCTGGCATCGACCCACTGTGCGCACTTGCCACTGTTGAACAGCGCCAGGTTCTCGTTGAAGCCGTTGCTGGAGGCGCCGGGCGGGCCGTACTTCTTCATGTTGTCGACATAGAAGTTCAGCGCGTTCTTCCACTCGCTGCCAGTGAATTCCGGCTGCCATTGCTCGTCGAACCAGCGGGCGCCGAAGGCATTGGCCAGGGTGGTGATCAGCGCCATGTTCTCGCCCCAGCCGGCCTTGCCGCGCAGGCACAGACCATAGATGCCCTTGTCCGGCTGGTGCAGCTTGCCGGCGAATTCGGCGATCTGCTCCCAGGTCGGCTGCTCCGGCATCGTCAGGCCGGCCTGCTCGAACAGATCCTTGCGGTAATAGGTGATCGAGGCTTCGGCGTAGAACGGCAGGGCATACAGCGTGCCCTTGGCGGACAGGCCTTCGCGCACCGAAGGGAACACGTCGTCGAGGTCGTAGTCGGCCGGCAGCCCGGTCATCGGCGCCAGCCAGCCTTTCTCGCCCCACAGCGCCGCTTCGTACATGCCGATGGTGAGCACGTCGAACTGGCCGCCCTGGGTGGCGATATCGGTGGTCAGGCGCTGGCGCAGCACGTTCTCTTCGAGCACCACCCACTTGAGCTTGATGTCCGGGTGCTGCTGCTCGAAGGTCTTGGCCAGCCGCTGCATGCGGATCATGTCGCTGTTGTTGACCGTGGCGATGGTCAGGGTTTCGGCGCCCTGAGCAAGCACGGCGAAGGACAGGCAAGAGGTGGCCACCAGGGCCTTGATCGAGTGGTTCATGCTTGTGAACTCCTCTTCCGCGCCGGGGCGGCTACGGAAGAACGCTATTGTTTTTGTTTCGCTCGGGCCGGATTACACCCCCGCAAGGGCGAGCGAACAAATCCTTGAGCGCACAGCGACCGATACTTTTTTGCACTCGATGAGCAGGGAAAAACTGCCCGGACGGCAGACGAATCTGCCTGGCACTGGGCTTGAAGAGGAGGTTGCAGGAGAAGGCCGTGGCCGATTCAGTACAGGTTTTGCTCGGTCAGGCGTTGTACCACCAGCTTGCGATAACCCGAGGGCGTCATGCCCTTGAGCTGCTGGAAGCGGCGGTTGAAGTTGGAGATGTTGCCGAAGCCGGACTCGAAGCACACCTCGGTCACCGGCTTGTCGCTCTGGCTCAGCAGCTCGCAGGACTTGCTCACCCGCAGGCGGTTGACGAACTCGACGAAGCCGCGCCCGGTGGCCTGCTTGAAGAAGCGCGAGAAGTAGGTGGGGGTCATGCCCAAGTATTCGGCCACCTCCTCCTGGCCGATGCCCTGGGCGTAGTGCTGGAAGATGTAGTCCACCGCGCGGTTGATGCGCTCGACATGCTGTTCGTCGCCCAGTTCCGAAGAGGTCAGGGTCGAGAGCAACTGGTAGTCCTCGCTGGCGGCCAGCAGCTCCATGAGGATGAAGAAATGCCCCAGGCGGGTGATGCCCTGGCTGTCTGCGATCCTGCGCAGCAGCACGGCGGCTTCGCGGATCACCTGCGGGTCGCGGAACTCGATGCCGAACTGCGCGCGCGCCAGCAAGGGCTGCAGGGTCTTGAGCTCGGCGAACACCGCGCTGCCGCTTTCCAGCACCTCGTCGGTGAAGTTGACCAGCATGTCGCGGGTCTGCACCACCTCGCCGTCCGCGACCTGGCTGATCCAGTTGTGCGGCAGACCGGGGCCGGTGAGGAACAGGGTGTAGGGAGAGAAGTTGCCGATGTAGTCGCCGATGAACACCTTGCCCGAGCTGGCGACGATCAGGTGCAGCTCGTATTCCTTGTGAAAATGCCAGCGCACCAGCGGCGAAGGAAAGCCGTGCTGACGGTAGATCAGCGAATGGCCTTCGTGGTCGTCCATCAGCTCGTAGGACGGGTCGGCTACGCGGGAGGTGCGGGTCATGGGCTGCGTCGCTCAATGCCTCGTATTGCGACGTTTTAACATATCGACGGCGGACGCCAAGTCATAGCAGGCTCAATTGCAGCCCCGGCGGGCAGAACTGTGAACAGTCCAGCACCACGCGCTCGCGCTTGTCCAGGCCGAGCTTGCGCCGTGCCAGGCGAAAGCGCTGGGCCAGCAGCCCGGCGAACTGGCCCTCGCCGCGCATGCGGCTGCCGAAGCGGCTGTCGTAGTTCTTGCCGCCGCGGCTCTGGCGGATCAGGCTCATGACATGGGCGGCGCGCTCGGGGAAATGCACCTGCAACCACTCCTCGAACAAACCGGCGATTTCCAGCGGCAGGCGCAGCAGCACGTAGCCGGCCGAGCGTGCGCCGGCATCGGCAGCGGCTTCGAGCAACGCTTCCAGTTCCATGTCGTTGATCATGGGGATCATCGGCGCGCACATCACGCTCACCGGCACCCCGGCTTCATGCAGCGTGCGCATGGCGCGCAGGCGGGCGGCCGGGGCGGCGGTACGCGGCTCCATGATGCGTTTGAGCTCGTCGTCCAGGGTGGTCAGGCTGAAGGCGACACTGACCAGGTTGTGGCTGGCCAGCTCGCTGAGCAGGTCGAGGTCGCGCAGGATCAGCGAGCCCTTGGTGATGATGCTCAGCGGGTGCTTGTAGCGCAGCAGGATCTCCAGCGCCTGGCGGGTCAGGCGCTGTTCGCGCTCGATGGGCTGGTAGGCATCGGTGTTGATGCCCAGGGCGATGGGCTGCGGCACGTAGCCCGGCTTCTGCAACTGTTCTTCCAGGCGCTCGGCCAGGTTGGTCTTGGCGATCAGGCGGGTCTCGAAGTCGATGCCCGGCGACATGTCCCAGTAGGCATGGGAAGGGCGGGCGAAGCAGTAGATGCAGCCGTGCTCACAGCCACGGTAGGGGTTCACCGAGCGGTCGAAGCCGACGTCCGGCGAGTCGTTGCGGGTGATCGCCGTCTTCGCCTTCTCCTTGCGCACCTCGGTGGCGCGGCTTGGTGGGGTTTCGTCCTGATACCAGCCGTCGTCTTCCTGCTCCGAGCGGGTCGGCGCATAGCGGTTGTGTGGGTTGCTGGCGGTACCGCGACCGCGCGTGGGCAGATTCAGGGCCATGGGAAACGCTCCATATACTGTATGGATGAACAGTATATGGATTGATCGATCCGCGCCAGTGCTGAGCGTCGCTCAGTCGTCCTCCTCGACAGGTGGAGGCGGCGGCGTGAACGGCTCGATCAGGTACTGGCGGCCATGGCGGCGGCAGTCTTCCAGGGTACCGTTGGCGTCACGACGGGTGACGAGGAAGGTGCTGCCCTGCGGATCATCGGCGTCGATCACGCCGGTCTGCAGATCGATGGCCTTGTTCAGATACCACTCGAATTCATCGTCAGACCAGTCGCTGCCGCCATGCCAGCGCAGGATCAGACCGCCCTCGCGCCAGTGCACGGAGGCGAACTGCATGCCATCCGGCCAGCGATAGCCGACCATGCAGAAGTGGTTGCGGCTGCCATAGGCCTTCTGCGACTGCAGCAGGACGCGCAGTTCGGGCTCCGGGTTCTGGTAGGGCGACGTGGTGGCGGTATCGAAGCGGGCGGTCATCCCGGCGTAGATCGAGGGGCCGAAATCGGTGGCGATGGCGAGCGGCGCGGCACCGAGCAGGGCCGCGGCGATCAGGTGTGCGAGCGTGCGCATGGACATCCTTGTGAGGGTGATCGACGCCCTGCACGCTAGCGCATTGCGGGGGTGTTCAGGAAGCCGTCCTGGCTTCGATCACCTCGGCTTCCGGGCGGCTCGCATAACGCTGCGCCAGCACCGCGCAGACCATTAGCTGGATCTGGTGGAACAACATCAGCGGCAGGATCAGCACGCCGATGCTGCTGCCGGCGAACAGCACCTGGGCCATGGGCACGCCGGTCGCCAGGCTCTTCTTCGAGCCGCAGAAGAGGATGGTGATGCGATCTTCCTGATTGAAGCCCAGCCATTTGCCGAGCAGGTGGGTGCTCAGCAGCGCCAGGGCCAGCAGCACGCAGCAGGCGAGGATCAGGGCCAGCAGGGTGATCAGCGGCACTTCCTGCCACAGTCCGCCGATCACCGCCGCGCTGAAAGCCGTATAGACCACCAGCAGGATCGAGCTCTGGTCGACGTACTTCAGCCAGTTCTTGTTCTTCGTCACCCAGCCACCGATCCAGCGCTGGGCGATCTGCCCGAGCACGAAGGGCAGCAGAAGTTGCAGGCTGATCTTGCCGATGGCATCGAGGGTCGAGCCGTTGTCGCCGTGCACGCCCATCAGCAGCGCCACCAGCAGGGGAGTGAGGAATATGCCCAGCAGGCTGGACGCTGCTGCGCTGCAGATCGCCGCCGGGATATTGCCGCGCGCCAGCGAGGTGAAGGCGATGGCCGACTGCACCGTGGCCGGCAGGGCGCACAGATAAAGCATGCCCATGAACAGCTCGGTACCCAGCAGTGGCTCCAGCAGCGGGCGCAGCAGCAGGCCGAGCAGCGGGAAGATGATGAAGGTGCAGGAGAACACCAGTAGGTGCAGGCGCCAATGGCCGGCACCGGCGATGATCGCCTGGCGCGACAGCTTGGCGCCATGCAGGAAGAACAGCAGGGCGATGGCCAGGTCGGTGATCCACTCGAAGACCGTGGCGACCTGGCCGCTGGCGGGCAGCAGCGAGGCGGTGAGCACCACCGCGAGCAGGGTAAGGGTGAAATTGTCGGGCAGCAGGCGAGAGCGGGCCATGTTCGAGATCCGGTTGTTGTCAGACTGGCCCGGCCACTCTAGCCTGTGTCGTATCGACCGACTAACGCCATCAGGCCAGAGAATGTCGCTTAACGGACAAAATCCGCTGCCCGAACGTGCGGTACCGCGCCTGCCCCATCTGCCCAGGCCGCTCTATGCGCGCAACGAATCCCTGGTGCTGGCGGTCAGCACGCCACGCCATAGCCACCCCTGGGTGCAGCTTTCCTACGCACTGGAAGGGGTGCTGCACGTGCACAGCGCGGCCGGTCGCTTCGTCGCGCCGCCACAACGGGCGATCTGGATTCCCGCCGACCTCGAGCACGAAGTGATCAGCTCGCCGGGCACCGAGATGCGCAGCCTGTACATCGACTGCGCCGTCAGCGCCTGGGCACCGCCACGCTGCCGGGTGCTGGCCATCGACAGCCTGACCCGCGAGCTGATCCGAGGCTTCTGCGAGCTGCCGGTGGAATACGACGAGCAGGGCGCCGATGGCCGTCTGGCGCAGGTGCTGCTGGATCAGTTGCGCGCGGCGCAGGAGGTGGGGCTGTCCTTGCCGTTGCCGCAGGACGCGCGCCTGCTGCGCCTGTGCCGCGCCTTGCAAGAGCAACCGGACGATGGCCGCAGCCTCATGCAATGGAGCCAGGTGCTCGGCGCCTCGGAGAAGACCCTCAGCCGCCTGTTCCTGCGCGAAACCGGCCTGACCTTCCGCGCCTGGCGCCAACGCCTGCGCCTGCTGCATGCGCTGGAACCGCTGCAGCGCGGCGAGCGCGTCACCGACGTGGCGCTGGCCTGCGGCTACGACTCCACCTCGGCCTTTATCGCCGCCTTTCGCCAACAGTTTGGTGCGACGCCGGGGGAGTTCTTTCGTGGTTAAGGCGAGCGCTGAGTCGCAAAGCGCGACCCAGTCAATGATTTGAAGAAGCGCCCACGGGTTAGACTTCCCCGTTTCGCATAACCAAGTAGCAAGGACGCAGGCAAGATGAAATATCTGAAGAAGACCATCTGGGTACTGTTGTGCATCGGTTCGGGCATTTCCATGGCCGCGGGCCTGTTCCAGTTCATGACTCCCCAAGGGGATAACGGACTGGGGCTGATGCTGGTCATGATCGCCGTCATCTCAGGCTTCTATCTTCGCCCCGAAAAGCCTCGCCCCAGGGTGCGCTGAGCCGCCGTAGCCCGGATGCAATCCGGGAAGAAGCGCACACATCCGTCCCGGCCTTCATGGCATGACCCGCCAGTGGTGCCAGGCACACCTCCGCCCGGTGGGTTACGCGGCGCGTGACCTTCATTGGTGTTGGTCAGCCCGTGCCCGGCGCCGCTAACCCACCCTACGGTTCCCGTCCGGCGCAATGATCGCCAGCGCCACTTTGCCGAAGACGGTTGCGGCGAGCTGAAAAGCATCCCGTTGATTGTAGGAGCGAGCTCTGCTCGCGAACCATGGCAAACGGCAGAAGCTTCGCGAGCAGAGCTCGCTCTTACAGCGGGGCCCGCTTGCCAGCTCCTCTCCCAAGGGGCGAGGGTGCTGACCGGAGTCGCCATCACGTCCAGCGGCACGGTTTGGCTCCCCTCTCCCATTTATGGGAGAGGGGCTGGGGGAGAGGGTGCTTTTTCAGCCCGTAGCCCGGATGCAATCCGGGAAATACCTGGCACATCGCCCCGGATTGCATCCGGGCTACGTCGTTACTCGCTCGGCTTCTTCAGCTTGGGATTGGGAAAGAACTGTACGGCCTGCACATTGGGGTCGGCGGCCTTGGGCTTCAGGCCGCTGACGTTGACCCGGGTCGGCAATTCCTTGGGCACCGAGTTGCCGTTGGCATCCAGGGTATCGGCGTAGCCGCAGGCCACGCATTCGCGGTGCGGCACGCCGTCCTCTTCCCACATCTGGATCTTGTCCTGCTCGCTGCAGGCCGGGCACACGGCGCCGGCGATGAATCGCTTCTTCATGCGGCCTCCTGACTCAGGCCAAGGTGGCGCAGCAGGGCGTCGATGCTCGGTTCGCGGCCACGGAAGTCGACGAACAGCACCATTGGTTCCTGCGAGCCGCCACGGGCCAGAATGGCCTCACGGAAGGCGCGGCCGGTGTCGGCGTTGAACACCCCTTCTTCCTCGAACTTGGAGAAGGCATCGGCGCTGAGCACCTCGGCCCACTTGTAGCTGTAGTAACCAGCCGCATAGCCGCCGGCGAAGATATGCGCGAAGCCATTGGCGAAGCGGTTGTAGGCCGGCGGGCGCATCACCGACACCTCGCGGCGCACCCCTTCGAGCACGTCCAGCACGCTGCGACCGTCGCCATGGGTGGCGTGCAGCTCGAAGTCGAACAGGGAGAACTCCAACTGGCGCACCATCATCAGCCCGGACTGGAAGTTCTTCGCCGCCAGCATCTTGTCCAGCAGGGTCTGCGGCAGCGCCTCGCCGGTTTCATGGTGGCCGGAGATCAGCGCCAGACCTTCCGGTTCCCAGCACCAGTTCTCCATGAACTGACTGGGTAGCTCGACTGCGTCCCAGGCCACGCCATTGATGCCCGAGGCACCGGCATGCTCGACGCGGGTCAGCAGGTGATGCAGGCCGTGGCCGAATTCGTGGAACAGGGTGGTGACCTCGTCGTGGGTCAGCAGCGCCGGCTTGCCGCCGACCGGCGGGGTGAAGTTGCACACCAGGTTGGCCACCGGGGCGATCAGCTTGCCCTGGGCATCACGGCGCTTGTCGCGCGCGCCGTCCATCCAGGCGCCGCCGCGCTTGTTGGCGCGGGCGTAGAGATCGAAGAAGAAGCGCCCGACGTGCTGGCCGTTCTCGGTGATCTCGAACAGGCGTACATCCGGGTGCCAGGTGTCGAAGTCTTTCAGCTCGCGAATCTCGATGCCGTAGAGCTTGCGCACGATGGCGAACAGGCCGCTGAGCACCTTGTCCACCGGGAACCAGGCGCGCACCTCTTCCTGGGAAATGCTGTAGCGCTGCTGGCGCAGCTTCTCGCTGTAGTAGCCCACATCCCAGCTCTGCAGATCGTTCAGGCCACGCTCGGCGGCGAAGGCCTGCAGCTCGGCCAGATCCTGCTCGGCGAAGGGCTTGCTGCGCACCGCCAGGTCACGCAGGAAGCTCAGCACCTGCTCGGTGTTCTCGGCCATCTTGCTGGCCAGGCTCAGCTCGCTGTAGTTGGCGAAGCCGAGCAGGCGCGCCAGCTCCTGGCGCAGGTCGAGAATCTCGCTCATCAGCGGGCCATTGTCGTTCTCCCCGGCATTTGGCCCCTGGTCGGAGGCGCGGGTGCAGTAGGCGGCATACACCTCTTCGCGCAGGGCGCGGTCGTCGGCGTAGGTCATCACCGCGTAGTAGCTGGGGAATTCCAGGGTGATCAGCCAGCCGTCCAGACCCTTGGCTTCGGCGGCCTGCTTCATCTGCGCCTTGGCCGAGTCGGTCAGGCCGCTGAGCAGGGCTTCGTCGGTGATGTGTTTGGTCCAGGCCTGGGTGGCGTCGAGCAACTGGTTGGAAAATTTGCTGGTCAGCTCGGACAGACGCATCTGGATTTCGCCATAGCGCTTCTGCTGCTCGACCGGCAGATCGATGCCGGACAGGCGGAAGTCACGCAGGGCGTGCTCGAGGATGGTCTTCTGCGCCACGTCGAAGCCTTCGGCTGCCGGGCTCTTGGCCAGCGCGTCATAGGCCTCGAACAGCGGCTTGTTCTGGCCCATCTCCGTCCAGTATTCCGACAGTTTGGGCAGGCAGGCCTCATAGGCCGCGCGCAGTTCAGGGCTGTTGCACACCGCGTTGAGGTGGCTTACCGGGCTCCAGGCACGACCCAGGCGCGCGCCGAGTTCGTCCAGCGCCAGCACCAGGCCGTCCCAGCTCGGATTGGCCTGCTGTTGTTCGAGCAGTTTGGCGATGGCGGCGCGGCTGTCTGCCAGGATCTGGTCGACGGCGGGTTCGACGTGTTCCGGTTTGATCTGCGAATAGGGCGGCAGGTCGAAGTCTTGCAGCAGGGGATTGTTCGCGGTCACGACGAGATACCTGTGGCGAAGGAAGGCGGTGTTGAGGTGGCTGGCATCCGAGAATCCAGCACGCTGACAACAGACATGGGGGCATCTTAATTACAATCAAGCTTTCCCGCAGCCCAGGAGCCTCTATCGTGGCCATTCGCAAATACCAACAGCACCTCCCGCAACTAGGCGAGCGCGTCTTCGTCGACGCCAGCGCCGTGGTCATCGGCGACGTGGTGCTGGGCGAGGACAGCTCGGTGTGGCCGCTGACCGTGATCCGTGGCGACATGCACCGCATCCGCATCGGTGCGCGCACCAGCGTGCAGGACGGCAGCGTGCTGCACATCACCCACGCCGGCCCGTTCAACCCGGAGGGTTTCCCGCTGATCATCGGCGACGAAGTGACCGTCGGGCACAAGGTCACCCTGCACGGCTGCACCCTTGGCAACCGCATCCTGGTGGGCATGGGCAGCATCGTCATGGACGGTGCAGTGGTCGAGGACGAGGTGATCATCGGCGCAGGCAGCCTGGTGCCGCCGGGCAAGCGCCTGGAAAGCGGCTATCTGTACGTCGGCAGCCCGGTGAAACAGGCACGCCCGCTGACCGACAAGGAGCGCAACTTCTTCAGCTACACGGCGGGCAACTACGTGAAACTCAAGGATCAGCACCTGGTCGAGGGGTACGACCAATGAGCGACGCACTGATCATCCGCCCCATCGAGGCTGCAGATTTCGACCAGGTCTGGCCGATCATCCGTGACGTGGTACAGGCGCAGGAAACCTACGCCTATGACCCCGACATGGATCGTGAAACAGCCTGGAAACTCTGGGTCGAGCTGCCGCGCGCCACCTTCGTTGCCGAAGAGGGTGGGCAGATTCTCGGCACCTACTACATCAAGGCCAATGCCGCCGGGCCCGGCGACCACGTCTGCAACTGCGGCTATATGACCGCTCCTGCCGCGCGTGGTAAGGGTGTGGCCAGCCGGCTCTGCGCTCACTCGCTGGAGGTGGCGCGCGAACTGGATTTCAGCGCCATGCAGTTCAACAGCGTGGTGGCCACCAATACGGTGGCCGTGGCGTTGTGGCAGAAGCACGGTTTCGAGATAGTCGGCACCCTGCCCAAGGCCTACCGTCACGCTCGGCATGGTTTGGTGGATTGTTATGTGATGTATCGCAGTTTGCTGGATTGAGGGGGCGGCAAACCGCGCCTGCGCATAAACCGAGCCGATAAGTAGCCTGGGTTGAGCACCGCGAAACCCGGGAAACGCTGCCCCGGGTATCGCTCCGCTCCACCCAGGCTACAGGCCTGACGCCGAACATCGACGCGAACAGCCCGCCGGGGCTGTCTGTGCGGCAGTGCGCTGTACAGCAAACCGCCCAGCAAGCAGTCTCATGAATCGCCATTTTCTTTATGCGTCGAGCGCTGAGTGCTACGCGTAAAGAAAATGGCGATTCTTTATGCACCTCAGTGTTTATTGCAGCCGAGCGGCCTGCTCCGCTACCAGCGCCCGAATTGCGCGCAGGCAACGCATCTCACCAGCAAAGGTGGCGCGTAGCTCTGGGCGTTCGGTTGCCAGCCCGGCATTTTCCCGCTCTGTCTGTTCCAGCAATTCGTCGGCGTGCGCGACGATGCGCCCCTGCATGCGCTGCAACTGCGCGTTGGCCGGGGAGCGTTTCAGGCCCAGCGCTTCGGCGGCATCGAGCAGGTGCTGGCGGTCGATACGTGCCAGGTGCGATTCGCCGAGGAGCGGCCAGGCCAGGGTGGTCGCCTGCGGCCAGCGATCCTGCTCGAAGGCGCGGGTTTCGTAGACGGCGGTGCTCAACAGGTCATAGAACGGCGCCAACTGCTGGCCGCGTGGGCCGACCAGAAAGCTGATGTTCTTCAGATGGGCGTCGGTATTGCCGATCAGCAGGTTGAACAGCAGCCAGTTGAACAGACGGGTACGCGCCACTGCCGGAGCTGTGGTCAGCCCCAATAGCTGAACCAGGCGTTCGATGCTGCCGGCCTGGTACTTGAAATGACGATCCAGGCCGAGCATCTGGCAGGCGTCGATGCTGTGCAGGCGTTGCCAGGTGTCGCCCTGTGCCTGGCGGTCGAAGCGCTCGATCAGATAGACCGGCTGGGGCACGTAATGACGGCTGACGTTGGGCACGGCCACACCGACGCGGGCGGCCAGGCGCATGCAGAACCACTCGTTGATCACCGAATGGGCGAAGGCGCGCTCGGGGTGATCCGGCTTGAGAATATGCGTCGAGGGTGCGTCGCCGACCGGTTCATACAGCTCGCCGCCTTTGAGCACCACGGCCAGCTTGTGCTGGGCGCCAGCCAGGGACATGCGCTTGCGGGCTTCGTGGGTCAGTGGCAGGCGCGGCATGGCGGCGATGCGCCTGGCCAATGCTTCGTCCGTCAGGGCGCGCAGTTCGCCTGTTGGCAATGTCTCGCCCGGCGGCAGCAGGGTCAGGGAACCGGCCGATTCGGCGCCGTAGTACGCCAGCAGGGCGAAGGCGTCGCTGGCCTCCAGGCGGGCATCGGCAGCCAGCAACTGGCGCTGGCCCTCCTCGGGCAGCAAGTTGTCGAAGTACCACTGCACGGGGCGCTGGCTGCTGTTGTCGAGGATGGTGCCTCGTGCCCGTGGCAGGTTCGGGCAGAGGTCGAAAGCGCCCCAGTCGTGCGCATAGCGGAAACTCCACACGCCATTGTCGTCGTAGAGATGCCCCATCAGGCGATCACCGATCCAGGCCAGCAGCTCGCGTTTCATGCTTCAGGCTCGCCGGGCAGTTTTGCCACCTCATCTGGCAGGTCGACGATCAGCCGCAGGCCGAGGCCATCGAGCACCTGGAACAGTTTGCCCCACTGCACGCTCTCGCTACCTCGCTCCACCTTGCCGAGGAAGTTCTCGCTGACACCGATGCTGCCAGCGGCGTCATCCTGGCGGATGTTCTGCGCCTTGCGTGCCCGGCGTATCAATTCGCCCAGTTCGGCGGCGCTCTTGAGTGTGGTTTGCATCTGAAATCCTCATTTTCGTGAGGATTTTGGCGCGGAATGCCTTCTTGATCAATAAAATCCTCATGTTTGTGAGGATTTATGGCTGGATAGCCTTGCTAATAACGATATCCTCATGATCGTAAGGACTATCACTTGTGGGCGGCAGCCAGGGTTTTATGCCAGCGCCAGACCTCGTCGGTTGGGGCGCTGGAACTGGCTGGCATACTGTTTCTGAGCTGCCTGTGCGGCAGTGAACAAGAGCGGCGGATTCTGACTCTGCAGGTCGTTTTTCTGAGCTGCCTATACGGCAGTGAACGACGACTACCTGCGCGACATACCGCTGGGCTGTTTCTGAGCTGCCTATACGGCAGTGAACCGCGAGCGCCTGGCCGAGGCGCCCCTCCTCGATTTCTGAGCTGCCTATACGGCAGTGAACTGGCTCGGGCCATTATCGGGCTCGAAGCTGCTTTTCTGAGCTGCCTATACGGCAGTGAACGCCACCGGCCCGCTGAACGCCGCGATTGCAGCTTTCTGAGCTGCCTATACGGCAGTGAACGGCATGCCTATCTGGCTGGTGGCGGTGCAACATTTCTGAGCTGCCTATACGGCAGTGAACCACGGCTGAGCGGGTCGTACCAGTCCCCCTCTTTTCTGAGCTGCCTATACGGCAGTGAACGCACCGACCCCCAGCCCGACCCGCCCGGCGAGTTTCTGAGCTGCCTATACGGCAGTGAACAGGACGAAGCCGAAGCCGGCACGGGCACGGCGCTTTCTGAGCTGCCTATACGGCAGTGAACCCTGGTCAACGGCAAGCCGAACACTCGCTGCTTTTCTGAGCTGCCTATACGGCAGTGAACTAGAGCCTGAAAACCCTAACCCTTTGATTGTTAAAGAACCATCCCTGTTTTATCGCTGTTACCCCTTTTTTCGGAGCCACCTGCAAGTCATTGATTTTGCGGGGGCTCCGTTTGTGCTTGGAAAAAAGGGTCAGAACCAGGGCACGCTGGCCTGGGCGCTCAGGCCGTAGGCGCCGAAGGTGCCTGGGGTGGGTTTATCGAGTAGTGGGCCGTGACGGATGAAGAGGCGGAAGCTGTGGCCGCTGCCGTTGCTGCGCAGGCTGGCATAAGGCAGGTCGCAGCGTTTGCCGGCGCTGTCGGGGATGCGCTGGCGCGCCTCCGCTTCGCTGATACCGTGGCGCTTGATCAGGCGGCGGCGGGCACGCTCCGGGTTGCTGTCCACCTGCACACGGCTGACGCAACGCCAGCGTACCTGCGCCGGGATCGGCGCCAGCTCCCCCAGATGCAGGTGGTCGCGCATGCCGGTGAGCCAGTTCAGCACCATCAGCCGATCCAGCGCCTCGGCACTGCCATGCAGGCGCAGGCGGGCACCGAGGCCGGAGCCCGCTGTTTCCACATCCGGGAAGCTGATGCCCACATCGCTACGACGCAGGTCATGCAGGCCACGATGCAGTTTGGCCAGCAGCGCGCTCATCAACTGTGTGGCCGGAAATTCCGGGTCGGGCAGGAGTTTGAGGTCGAGGTAGTGATCCATGGCTAGCCCGCCTCACCAAAGACGCCACCGCGAATCAGGGTGGCCATGACGTAATGCTGGTCGCCTACGCTGGGTTCCTTGTCCTTGAGCAGCCAGTTGTCCAGCAGGTTGTAGAAGTCCGCCTTGGCCTTCGGCTGGCGATAGGCGCGACCTTCGGTTGTTACCGAGCCGTAGGGTTCGACGGCGATGGGGCCGAGTTCGCCTGCGTCCGGATACCAGGTGTCGATGGTGCGCAGGGCATTGCCGAGTTTCTGCGAGTGCATACCGGCGACGCCGTTGACGCTGTACAGGGTTTTGCTCTTGTCGCCTTTGCCCCGGTCGAGGATCAGTTCCTGCGAGGGGAAGACTTCCTGGCCTGCGCCCATGCGCACATAGGCGGTGATGCCCAGCAGCAGGTGACGCTCGCCACCGAGACCTGCAGCGATCAGATTGGTCAGTTCGCCCAGGGCCATGGCCACCGGGCCGCTGGCGTCGAAGTTGCGCAGGGACAGGCTCAGGGCATCGAAGCTCCATTGCTGGGTGGCCTTGCCATCCACCAAATGAGCGATCTGCACTTCCACCTGTTCGGCGCCGATGCGGTTGCGCCAGAGGAAGCGACCATTGGCCAGGTTATGTGCATAGCGGCGCGCCAGTTCGGCGAAGCCGTGGCTGGCGACGTAGCCCTGTACGGTGTCCAGCAGCTTCTGCCGGTAGCCGGCGTCGTTGCATGCCGAGGGGGTGCCAGCGCCGCCGAGCACGCGCAGGGTGAAACTGACGCGTAGCGTGTCGGCGTCATGGGGCAGGGCCGCGACATCGACGGTCTGCAGATTGGGGTTCTCGATGGCAGCGTCGAGCTTGGCCGGATCCTGATCCTTGGCCTTGAGGCGGTTGGAGATGGTGCCGCGCACGGATTTTTCCCGCACGGCGAGCGGTTGCCAGTTGTCGCGCGTCTGCCAGTCACCGGCATAAAACAGCGCATCGGAAGGGTCGAGCTTGCGCTCGAAGGCCAGGACGGAAGCAGTTTTCAGAGGGGCGGTGGTCATGATGGTCACTCCATGTCATCAGTGCAGAGGGTTTGGCTGTAAAGGTTGTGGCAGCGGTACAGGCCGGCCTCGGGGGCAGCGTCGGCGTACCAGAGCAGGTCATCGACATCGCGCAGCCGGTGAGGGCTGAGCCATTGGCCGATGGAGTAGAGGCTTTCGACGAAGCGCAGCGGGGTTTGCCCGTCCCGCGCGTTGGCTACGCTGCCGGCGGCCTGCAACGGGCCGAGGGCGCCATAACCGACCGGGATTGGCACCAGCCAGCCGTTGGGCATTACGCGCTGGGCGCGCCACTCCACTTTGGCCGCCTGGGTTTCGCTGGCTGGGCGGGCTTCCTGAGCGCGCAGGTTCAGGCGTGACAGATCGAGCCAGGCATCGAGCAGGTCGGCGCTGGCGTTCTCGTCACGCAGATGTTGCAGATGGGTGTGCAGCAGGTCGTCGCGGCTGACCAGGGCAAAGCCCGGTAACCAGCGGCGGCGCAACCGACGGAACTGGGCACTGCGTTCCTCGCCCTGGGCCAGGGGCTGCAGCATCGGCTTGTGCTGCGGGTCGAGGAATACACTGCCCCCGGCGATACGCATGCCGCCCAGCAGTTCGGCGATGTCGCGGGCAATCTGCTGGCGCTGTTGCCAGTCGCCCTGTACCGGGTCGGGCTCGCCGTCTTCGCTATAGCCGCTGACGCCGAAGATCAGCGTGATATCCAGGTGGATGCGCCCCTCTTCGACGATGGCAGCGGTTTCACCGCGCTCGTTGACCGGGTTGCGGGTCAGGCGGAAGGCGCGTTGATAGCCCCCAGTGACCTGCGCCTCGTGGCTGTGGCAGACCACGCCGACGCTGTCGAACATCAGGGCGAAGCGGCCATCGAGCTTGCGTTCCAATGCTTGCATCAGGCCAATGAACGCGCTGATGGCGGGGAAGCCCCAGGTCAGTGGGCTGGAGATGGCGTTGGCGTTCTGCACCCGCAGGTGGGGGACGATCAGCAGGCCGTTGGAGGTGGGCAGTTCACTCATGTTCGGCCTCCAGGTCGCGTTGTTCACGCTCGAACTGATCGACCCAGGCTTGGTTCAGCCGGTCGAGGTCGAGCCACAGGGCATTGCTGCCAGCCTGTTTGGCCCAGTAGCTGTTTTCCACATCGCCGACCGAGAGCTTGCTGACCAGGCGGGCGTTGAGCCAGTTGGCGAAGCGCTCGCGGATTTCCACGAGCCATTCCATGCGCCGCCATTCGCTGGCGAAGATGGCATCGTGCTCTGCGCGGCGGAAATCCAGCCACAGTTGCTCGGCGCGGTTGAGGTTGCACTCGGGCTTGGCCGACCAGCCCGGCTCGAAGGCCCAGAGTTCGGCTGCATACAGCAGCAGTTCGTCGATCAGCTCGGTAAGCAGTTCATCACGGCTGTTGCGAGTATGCACATTGGGTGGCGGGCCGCTGAGCAGGAAATCGCGCAGGTGGCGCACCAGTTCGGCCACTGCCGGGCGCTGGCCGAAGGCAGGGAAGATCGAGCCGTCACGGGTACGGATCGGCAGGCGCACTTCGCGCTGCTGCCAGCTTGGCGGCAGGGAGGCGAGCAGGTAGTTATCGCCACGGCGCTCGCTGTTGAGCTGGGAGATGTTCTGCGGCTTGGTGCCGCCGAGCTTCTGCACCGCCAGGTCGGGGTACTCGTGGATCACGCCAGAGTGAAACTGCTTGTCGCGGCGAGCCTGGCGCGCTTCCTTGGCTGGCTCGCCGAAGCGGTCGGCCTGGATTTGCTGGTAGACCCGATGCGCCAGCGAGCTGGCATATAGCGGGGCGAGTAGATGGTATTGCTCATCGTCGCGCGGATCTTCGCCAACCAGCCAGTACAACTGCTTGCCGTGGGTGTGGGAGGCCAGGCCGTCGCGGGCGCGGGTGATGCCGGTAAAGGCTGCCGCCAGGATCTGCGCTTGCTCGCCATCTTCATGCAGCGCGCCAATGGCGTCGGCATCATCGGCCAGCAGCAGGCTGAGCAGCGACTGGCCGTCGTGCTCCAGCTTGAGCAGTTTGTAGACATCCAGCGCGGCAGCGTTGCCCACCACATCGCCGGCAAAGTCGTCGCCCAGGCAATGGCTGCCGACCAAAGCATGCCGGGGCAGGCTGTTCGGCAGGCAATAGAGGTTGGTGCCCTTGGCGTCCGGGTGAATGGCTTTGAGCGTATGGGTGACTGCCTGGATCTGCCCGGCACGGCGCGCGGCATCTTCCAGCCATACGTCCGGGGCGTATTGGGCAAGCAGGGTGGCGCGTTTGGGGTCTTCTTCGGCCAGGCCTTCGAGCTTGGTGGCCAGGCGTTCGGCGATAAAGTGTTCAAGCAAGTTGCGGATGGCCTGTCGTCGGCCGGAGGAGGGGTTGTGCATAGCGACAAATCCTTGTGCTGGGAAGCAACACGAAAAGTAGCATTGTTTTGCCACTGGCCTTGGCTGCCCGCCTGACTCAATTTGAATGATCTTTATATGTTGCAGTAGTCTTCTAAAGCAGCATTTATGCTTCAAATAAAGACTTGTGAAGCTTTTAAACTTCATTTACTAATGAAGCACATAACCTTCAAAGAGACTTTTCTGCAGCATAAAAGGCTCTTTTTCTCTAATAGAGCCTTTTATGCTGCATTTTTGGTAGAGCGAGTGAGGGAGCCCATGCGCAGCAAAGTGCTGACCCAGATCAAACGCCGTCGCTTGCAGCTTGGCCTGAAGGGCACGGATATGCCGTTGCGGGTCGGACTCAATCGCCAGCAGTACGGCAAGATCGAAAAAGACGGTAACCCCAGCCTGGCCACGCTGGACAAGATTGCCGAGGGGCTCGACGCCACCCTGATGCTGATCCCCAAGGAGTTGGCGCGTGAGGTCGAGCAACTGCTGGAGGCCGGCCCTGCCAGGGCGCAGCAGAACTACGGAATGAACCGCACACCGGCATCAGCGCCAGAGGTGGGGATCAAGGAAACCATCGAAGACCCCTGGCAAGTGCTGGGTGATGACTGATGGCCGGGGAGCAGGTATCGGCGCTCAAGCTGACGCTGCATGGCCAACTGGTTGGGTATGTTGCCGGTTATGCCCATGGCCGCACGGTGCTGTCGCTGGCGCCGTCGTTCGTGGCCAATCGCAATCGCCCGGCATTGACCTTGTCGCTGGCCAACCCGGATACCTTCGCCGCGCGTGCCGGCAAGCTGTTTCCCGTGGCAAGCAAAATGCAGCTGCATCCGTTGCTGAGTAACCTGCTGCCTGAAGGCGCGTTGCGCCAGTTGCTGGCGCAACGCCTGAAGATCCACGAGCACAACGAGTTCCCGCTGTTGGTGCACCTGGGCGGTGACTTGCCGGGGGCGCTGATTGCCGAGCCCATCGCCGCAGAGGCCATTCCCGATGTGGCTTTCGGCGATCTCGGACGGCTCGACCGAGTGGCGGTGAATGCCGTGGATCGTGTGGCGCATTTTTCCCTGGCCGGGGTGCAGATGAAGTTTTCCATGCACCAGCGCGATGGTCGTTATCAATTGGGGGATGCGGCAGAGCCTGGTGACTGGATCATCAAAACGCCATCGACGGTGCACAGTCATGTACCGCTCAACGAATACACCTGCATGCGCCTGGCCGAGCTGGCCGGTGTGGATATACCGGAAGTTCGCCTGGTGGCGCTCGACAAGATCGAGCGCCTGCCGCAGATCAAGCTACCCGACGAGGGCTACGCCTATGGCATTCGACGCTTCGACCGGGTGGATGGGCAACGTGTGCACGCCGAGGATTTCGGCCAGGTGCTATTCGCCTATGCGGCGGACAAGTACCAGAAGGCCAGCTACGAACAGATCGCCCGGCTGATCTACCAGAACACCTACAGCGGCCAGCGTGACGTGGCGCAGATGGGGGTGCGCCTGTTGGTCAACATCCTGCTGGGCAATGGCGACGCGCATCTGAAGAACTGGAGCATTCTCTACCCCGATGGCGTGAGCCCGGTGTTGTCGCCGGCCTACGACATTCTCTTCACCCGTGCCTACATCCCGGACGAGCAGCGTTATGCGCTGAACATGGCGCAGACCAAGCAGTGGTACGAGGTATCTCTAGAACACTTCCGGCGCTGGGCCAGGCGCGCGGACTTGCCGGAGTCGCCGATTTTCTACAACCTCAAGGCGGCCATCGGCAAAGCGCGCGAGCGATGGCCGGCAGCCCTGCGCGACAGCCCCATGCACGATGCGCAAAAGGCTGCGCTGCGCGAGCACTGGCGGGCGCTGCATGGGGATTTTCGGATTGATAGTTAGCTGCTGACATCACGGGTTCCTACCCAACGGAGTCGCGGCTAAAGCCCTGCTACACGCCGCGTACGGTGTAGGGGAATCTCACCTGCGTTTGGCAAACCCAAGCGCCGGGTGAAAGCGCCAGCCGCGCTCGCTCTCGGGCAGGCTGACGGTGCCGAAGCGTTTGGCGCAGCCCTCCAGGCTCATGTCCAGCTCCTGTGCCAGCTCAGCCAGGGCTTCGAGGTAATCTGTGGCGCTCCAGCAGCTAATGCGCGGGCCGGCCAGTTCGCTGTCGGGGATGCGCTGGTGCAGGCTGTTTTCCACCGGCACGTAGATCTGCTCGTAGCGGCGCTGGCCGGGGTCGATACGGTGCAGTTGGTAATCCTCGCCGTCTTCATTCGGCAGCAGGATCAGCTCGACCCTGGGTTGGGTGTCGAGGCGAAAGGGCTGTTGCTGCTGCGCCAGGGCTGTGAGGTGCAACAGCGGCTGGCTCCAGCCGTCATGGGCGTTCATTTCGCGCGGCTGGCTGCTTTGCCGTCGCCGTTCGCGAAGAGACAGTGTGGTCGGGTCGGTTTCGGCGGGTTGCAGCATCCAGCCTTGCAGGCGAGCGTGTTCCAGGTCGACCAGGTTGTTCTTGGCATCCAGTGGTGCGGGGCGTTCGAGGATGCGCGGGCGGGCATCGATCTGCTGGTACTGCTCGGCCTCCAGCAGTTTGTCCAGACGATGGCTGTTCAGCCGCCAAGGGTGTTCCGTCTCGAAACCGGGCTTGCAGAAAGCTGGCTGGTCGCGCCGTTCGGCATGGCGCAGGTTGCTGTCGAATATCTGCACATTGGTTGCGCTCCAGGGCTCGGGGCGATGGCGGCGCACGCGCCCGCCCAACTGGATCAGCGAGCGCATCGACGAGGGCTCGACCAGGGCCCAGTCGTAATCATGGTCGCGGCCCACTTCGGTCACGGGCGAGCCGAGCACGATGAACAACTGATCCGGCTCGTCGTGGCGTAGCAGACGCTGGCGGATGTCCGGCAGGGCGAAAACCGCTTGCGGCTGTTCGCGTTGCAGGGTTGTGTCCAGACGGTTTTCGATGGCCGAGCGCAGCAGCAGTGGGTACTGCGAGTGATATACGCACAGGTGGATGCGAGTGCCTTCGGCGGCACCCAGGCGAAATAGCGCCAGGGCCACGTCGAACAAGGGCTCGATATTGGCCATGCGTACCAGGCCGAAACTCACGCGCTTGCCGCTGTGCGGGTCGGTTGTGGCGTTGGCCTCGTGCAGTCTGCGGGCGGCGGTCAGTAGCTGTTCGGCAAAGGCCGGGCGAATCTCCTCCGGGCGCTGGCTGGCAAAGCGCAGGGGCAGCAGTTGCGCATGACGGCGCGCGGGCTGCGTCGCGAGCCAGGCGTGGCGGCGTTGGGCAAAGTCGTGGTGGGCAGCGCTGAACGCGGCGCTGTCGCTGCAGTCCAGGCGGCTTTGCCGCTGTTCGTCGATCCAGGCGCAGGCGATGGCTGGCAGCTCGCCGGGGCGTTCGCCACGGTGGCGCTGATACTCGATACGCCCGGCACGATAGGCCTCGAACAAACCCTGGATCAGGGCGGGCGGCAGGGTGGCCGAGGACAGCAGCACGCGGCTACCCAGCAGCCCGGCCCAATGCACCAGACGCGCCAGGGCAGGCAGGTCGGCGATATCGAAATCGTCCGGCTCGTCGAGCACCAGGTCTCCGCTCATCAGGCGCAACATGGGGGCTATCTGTCGCCCGCCGCGCTGGCTCTCGGTGGCTGGGGTCAGGTGGTCGATGGTGCAGACCAGTACCGGCGCGACCAGCAGGGCGCGCACTTGGGGTTCGTGGATCACCTTGTTGAGCAGCGGATGGGCGTCCACATTGCCGTCGAAGCGCACATGGCCATCGTCCTCGAACAGTGCCTGGCTGGAGGCCGAGCCGCTGCGTTCGGCGAGCGCCTGCTGGTGCTCGAACAAGGTGCTGTTGGCCGTGCCACCGACGCGAATGGCCAGGTCATCCTCGTCCAGTTGCAGGCGTTGGCGGAAGGCGCGCCCGGTTTGCAGGGTCAGGCTGCGTAGGCCCAGAGCGAAGGCACAGCGCATGCCGCGCTCGGGGTCGCTCAGGGCATACATGATGCGTGCATTGCCCAGGGTCTTGCCGCAGCCGGTGGAGGCCATGTTGACGATGAAGGCGCCGTGCCGGGCAGCCTGTTCGCGCATGCCGGCAGCCAGGTCGAAGGCCTTGTCCTGCCAACGAAAGCGTTCGTTGCTACTGCGCTTCTTCAAACCCTTGTGCCGGGCCAGGCGTGGCAGGCTGCGCTCGAAGTCGGTCAGGCGATGGCCGATCAGCCCGGCGTTGGCCTCGACCCCCAGCAGGTGTTCGTCGAGTCCCTGATTGAACCTGCCGCTTTTGCGCTCGGTATTGGCCCACAGCGGATAACCCGCCTCGCCCTGCACCCGGCCTGGGCCGGTGAGGCTGGAGTAGTGGTGATCGGCGAGCATCAGGTTCAGGCGTGCCAGGTGCATCAGGTAAGGGCTGCCCAGCCAGTCTCGCTGGGGGCGGCGTGGCAGCAGCGCCAGCAGGCGTTGGGCCTGCTTGGCGGCCCGTTTGCGCCAGCGCTCGGTGGTCACGGGCAGGCCGTGGGGGAAGTGCCAGTAAGGTTCGATCTGCCCTCTGTCCTGGGTGGCACAATGCTCGTTCCAGCTGGCGTCGATATCTCCTGGCAGGTTCTTCAACATGCCGAGCTGTAAGTGGCGGATCTTGCTGCCCAGGCGCGCGTCCTCGCTGGGCATCAGGGGCAGGCGGTGATGGGTTAGTACCAGCCAGGCCAGGGCGGCGGCCAGAGGCGGCAAGTTACGAAAGGGCTTGTCGCAGTTGGGGTCGAGGCCATCGCGTTGAAGGCGGCTCAGCCAGGTGGCGTCGTCCTGCTCGCTGGGGCTGGCCAGGCGTGCCAGCCAGGCCTGATCGTCGTCATTCCCGACGAAGGCCTGGAACAGACGCAGCGATGTCCATTCGTGGCGATACAGGTTGCGCTCCATGGGCGCGCCAGGTTTGAGGCGGTTCTGGAAGGCCAGGCTGGCTTTGCCCAGATCATGCAGCAGCGCGGCCAGGGCGCTGAGCAGACGAAGGTCCTCGGCGCTGTGCCAGTCGTTCTCGTCATCCTTGCGCAACACGTCGCGGCGGGTGGTATTGGTCGGTACCGCGCCCTGTTCGTTGAAGCGGCTAGCGTCGCCGACTATCCACAGCAGCTCGCTGTGGTCCTTGCCGCGTATCCAGTGGCAGGCCACGGCGGTATTGCGCCTGGCGCTCTTCTTCAACAGCTTGCGCAGGGTATCCAGCCCGGCCTGGGTGATCGGCGTTTGCCAGGTGCGCTCGCCGCGGCGCTCGGCGAACTGGTCGAGGATGCGCCGGCTTTCCACCAGTGCGCGTTTGTCGCACTGACTGATCAGCAACACGTTCATGCGCCAACCTGCTCGGCCACGGCCTTGAGGGTGTCGATCATGAAGTCCAGTGACTCGCTGCGGGTGAGGTTCTCGATGCAGGCCTGGCGGAACTCCTGTTCCTCGTCGCCGCGCACGGCGCTGACGAAAGCTTGCGGCAGGATGGTCGCGTCCTTGACCAGATCGGCCACGTCGAACACCAGGCCGCCACGGCGCGTCTTGCCGTGCAGCACGGCCAGGCCATGGGGGATGCCCAGCACCCAGGTAGCGCTGGCGGCCAGGCCATAGGCCAGGTAGTTGCCGTGATCGAGAAAGCGGTTGGCCGGGTCGCTGCCACTGCCCTTCTTGGCGCGGGTGAAGTCGCCATAGCTGACGGCGCGGGCGGCCAAGGCGAACAGTTGCTTGCTCAGGCGTGCTTCTTCGGTGAGCAGGAAGGTGTTGTCCGGCGCGGCGACGATGGCGCGCTGCGAGGCATCGAGGGCATTTTCCAGAGCGGCGGAATCGACCTGAAAACCGGCATCCTTCAGTGGTCGGCTGTTCAGCCAGCCCTGGCGGATGCGTTGCAGGCGCGCCAACTGGAAGGCCTTGGCTGCCTCCAGGCGTTTGCCGTCATCGAACCAGAACCCTACCCACTTCTGCAGATATTCCGTGGGGCGGTATTCGCTCTGTGGTGAGAACCAGGCGACTTCCATGTCCATCTCGTTGGCCGAGAACAGCGGCGTGCCGCCGCTACCGCAGAAGCCCACCAACACACCGGCCTTGGCCAGCTCGCGCATCGCCGCCTGGGTGATCGAGGTACCGGTGCCGAGCAGGATGGTGGTGGTATTGGCGATGGGGATATTCCAGTACAGCGACTGCTTGCCAGCATCGGTGACGTACTCCACCCGCCCGCCATTGACCAGCACCCGGCAGTGCTGCAGGTAGTACAGGTTGGCGCGCTTGGAATGGAGGATGGTCTTGAGGTCGGAGGGGCTGATGTCGTCCATGAAAGACTCCTGAGGCAATGCCGGCAGTTAAGCGCTTTTGCCAGAAGGTGCCAAGTGCAGGGGCGGCTTCGTTGACGATCTCATGGCCCATTCATGAGCGGCAGGGCGACCGGTACGCCGGCCGCTCGTAGCACCAGTGGTAGGGTGGACTCAGGAGCGCCAGCGAACAGTCTGCCGCAGACCTCATGGCGGCATACTGCTTCGCGAGTACGCCCTACGGCTGCCCAGACACCATTTCTCTGCCTACTCGGCAGTGAAGGGCTCGCCCTTGAAGCCGATTTGAACGACCAGTTTCTAAGCTGCCTACTCGGCAGTGAAGACGTCTGCGTTGAAATAGGCGATGTCCGTTGCTTTCTAAGCTGCCTACTCGGCAGTGAAGGTTGAGCACGGTTTCCGCGTCCTTCGGGGTGTTTTCTAAGCTGCCTACTCGGCAGTGAAGAGCACGTCGGCTCGCACTCTGGCGGCACCTTCTTTCTAAGCTGCCTACTCGGCAGTGAAGGCTCGGGCATGTGCCGCTGGTGACGCTGACCCTTTCTAAGCTGCCTACTCGGCAGTGAAGTAGTCCGGCGGGGCGCTATCGGCTACCGCCAATTTCTAAGCTGCCTACTCGGCAGTGAAGGACGGCGCCGCGAAGAAGCTGTTCCGCGACAATTTCTAAGCTGCCTACTCGGCAGTGAAGTGGGCCTCCATGACCTCGATAGCACGCTGCACTTTCTAAGCTGCCTACTCGGCAGTGAAGCTTGGCCGGCTCGGCCAGGCGTGAGGTGCCCATTTCTAAGCTGCCTACTCGGCAGTGAAGCAATGCGGCGGCCGTCGCTCAGCGAGTAGCCATTTCTAAGCTGCCTACTCGGCAGTGAAGTGTGGCGAAGAGCTGCAGGCGTTCATCCTCGCTTTCTAAGCTGCCTACTCGGCAGTGAAGGGCCTGGCCAATGGCACGCTGACCCTGCGCGATTTCTAAGCTGCCTACTCGGCAGTGAAGGCGAACAGGGCCTTGGCCCTGCTGCAATCTCGTTTCTAAGCTGCCTACTCGGCAGTGAAGGACGTTGCCGCGGAAATTGAAATCTCCCATAATTTCTAAGCTGCCTACTCGGCAGTGAAGCGAGCAGACCCGCGCCGCATTGAAGGCCGCGCTTTCTAAGCTGCCTACTCGGCAGTGAAGTAGAGACGATAGCTGGCCAGGCCTTGTGGCTCAAGGCCTGGCGCGATTGAGTCGTCGTAGACCCTTTTTTCTGGCTTGTTCGTAACTCGTTGATTTTGAACAGTGCTTCATCTGCTCTGGAAAAGAGGGTGTGAGCAGGGCTGGCCTGCCCAAGTCATAACGCCCATCTCCGTCCCAGGCTGTTGTCATCGTGGGCGAGCGCAAGCTGCCTGAGGGTGAAGCAGGCGGCAAAGGCGGGTATCCTGCGGGGCCGTTGCGCTTACCAACAGGCCTTCGCCATGCAGCATTCCACAATCCTTTTCGACCTCGACGGCACGCTCACCGACCCGCGCGAGGGCATCACCCGTTCGGTGCAGTACGCCTTGACCAAGCTGGGTATCGACGAGCCGGATATCACTGCGCTGGAGCACTTTATCGGTCCACCCTTGCTGCAGTGTTTCATGAGTACCTACGGGTTGGACGAAGCCACCGGCTGGCAGGCGGTCAATCACTACCGCGAGCGTTTCCGGGTGACCGGCCTGTACGAGAACCGTGTGTTCGAGGGGGTGCAGGGGCTGCTGGAAGCGCTGGTGGCGCAGGGGCGCACGCTGTATATCGCCACCAGCAAGCCGACGGTGTTCGCCGAGGAAATCGCTCGGCATTTCGGCTTCGACCGCTATTTCAAGCGCATTTATGGCAGCGAGCTGGATGGCACGCGCACCAACAAGGTGGAGCTACTTGCGCATCTGCTGGCGTCGGAAAAGCTGACGCCCGAGTCGGCGTTGATGGTCGGTGACCGCAAGCACGATCTGATCGGGGCGCGCAGCAATGGGCTGCAGGCAGTGGCGGTGGGCTATGGTTTCGGCAGCCGTGAGGAGTTGCTCGGCGAGGCGCCGGCCTATCACTTCGAGACGCTGGCAGAACTGCACAGGGCCTTGATCGGCTGAAGGTCGTGTAGGAGCGAGCTCTGCTCGCGAAACCTGTCATGCAGATAAATGCTTCGCAAGCAGAGCTCGCTCCTACAGGCGCTGGGTGTCAGTCGTTGCGCTGGTAGATGATCTTCTTGGTGCCGCCGTCGCAGCTACCCACCACCATGTTCTGATCCTTGACCTCGTCGTTGGCGACGATTTCCAGGGTGTAGCTGGGCACGTTGTTGGCCTGGATCTTCACTTCGATTTCCTGCTTGAGTTCTTCGCAGGGTTTGGTCGCGGCCATTGCGCTGCCCGTGAGCAGCATCAGGGCCAGAGCGGGAATCAGTCGTTGCATCGCTTGTACCTCCGGTGTTGGGCGAAACCTGAATAGGTTTGACTGGCAAATGGCCGCTCAGTTCTGACTCTTTTGCAGCAGGGCTTGCAGTTCGGCCTGGCGTTCGGGCGCAGGCAACCGGCCCAATGCGGCGACGGCGGTATAGAAGGCTGGCCAGTTGCGCCCTTCACGCTCGAATAGCGCAGCGAAGGCTGGCACCCACTGGTCGTAGAGGCCGAAGGGCAGCAGCTTGGCGTTGTTCATCGGGCTGTCGATCCAGGCATCGAAGCGCCCCTGGCCGCCCCATTCACGTTGGCGCAAGGCGCGATAATCACGGCGCAGGCGGGCGAATTCGGCCTGCTTGGCCTTACGCATGGCGGCGGCTGGCAGGTTGCTGGCATAGAGCTGGCGCAGGCGTTCGCGGCTGGCCAGCACCAGTTCGACGAACTGTTGGCGCTGGCGATCATTGCTGGCTGATGGCGTTTCGCTGCGGGCCACGTGCCACTGGCGCAGGCCTTCGCGCTCGACGAAGGTGGCGAAGGATTCGTTGAAGGCGGTATCGCCCGCCAGGTAGTACTGCTGATGCGCCAGCTCGTGGAAGATCACCGCCACCAGGCGTTCGTCGTTCCAGCGCAGCATGGTGCTGAGCAGCGGGTCGTCGAACCAACCCAGGGTGGAGTAGGCCTCCACGCCGCCGATGTAGGTGTCCAGCCCCTGCTCGCGCAGCAGCGCGGCGGCGCCTCGGGCACGGCCTAGCTGGTAGTAGCCGCGGTAGGCGACGCAGCCGGCGATGGGGAAGCAATGCAGCTCGGGGTCTAGGGAGAATTCCGGGGTGGCGAAGACGTTCCACACCACGAAGGGCCGGTGCAGGTCGGCGTACAGGCGATAGCTGCGGTTATCCGGCAGGTGCAACTGAGCGCTGGCGAAGTCCCGCGCGGTTTGCGACAGGCGTAGGCGCCGGGTCAGATCGGGGTCGGTGGCCGGGTCGGCGAGCAGGCGTTCGACCGGCTCGCGCGCTTGCAGCAGTTGCCACTGGCCCTGGCCCAGGTGGGCGTAGTAGTCCAGGGTCGAGCAGCCGCCGAGCAGCAGGGCGAGTAGGGGAACCGCCAGGCGGCGCAGGAGGTCGATAGGGGAGACGTCAGGCATGCGCTCACGCTAGCCGATCCACTCGGCCAGCGCATCGTCTTTTGTGTGCTTCGTCTCGGTTTCGCCTGCCTCCCGGTGTAGGCTGGTGTCTGAACCCTGATCGGAGGTCGCCATGCGCGCCCTGCTTCTCGCCCCCGCCCTGCTGATGCTCGGCGCCTGCGCTTCGCCACTGCCCAAGCCCGACCCGCAGCAGGCCTGGGTCGAGTTGTACTCCAGCGCCGATACACTGCTGATGGCTGACCGCCTGGATGGCCAGCGCTGGCCAGACGGTCGTTACTTTCAGGTAATGCCCGGCGAGCATGAGCTACAGACCCGTTTCCAGTTCGAGGTGCGCGGGGGTGGTGCGCTGAGCATGCAGAGCGAGCCGCTGCGCATGACCTGCGAGATCACCCTGCGTTATCAGGGTTTCGCCCCCGGCCAGCGCTATCGCATCGTGGCCAGACCGCTGCTGATGAAGGCGCAGGCCTGGCTCTACGACGAGCAGCGCCGGATGTTGGCGCGGGGCGAGGTGAAGCGCTGTGGCACGGCGATCTAGCCAGCGTAGCGCACTCCATGGCCTCAGTTGTCGAGTACCGCTTCCAGGGTGATCTTGGCGTTGAGTACCTTGGAGACCGGGCAGCCGGTCTTGGCGGTTTCCACGGCCTTCTCGAAGGCGGCTCGGTCGGCGCCGGGGATCTTGGCCCGCAGCGACAGGTGCACGGCGCTGATCTCGAAGCCGCCTTCCACCTTGTCCAGACTCACTTCGGCCTTGGTGTCAATGCTCTCGGCGGTCATGCCAGCATCACCCAGCTCCTTGGACAGGGCCATGGAAAAACAGCCGGCATGAGCCGCGCCGATCAGCTCCTCGGGGTTGGTGCCGGGCTCGTTCTCGAAGCGGGTATTGAAGCCGTAGGGGTTGTCCTTGAGGGCGCCGCTCTGGGTGCTGATGGTGCCCTTGCCGTCCTTGATGCCGCCTTGCCAGTGGGCCGATGCTGTCTTCTTCATGCGCGTTCTCCCATTGCTTGATGGCGGGCCGCCCGGCTGGCGGCCCCTCGTGCATTCAGAGGCCTTCGTGGCGCACAAGTTCGGCTTTAGCTGTGTTGCAGCTCGGCGAGGATATCGAAGGCATGCAGGCGGTCGGCGAAGTCATACATGTCGCAGGTGAAGATCAGCTCGTCCGCCTCGGTCTGCTCCAGCAACTGCTCCAGACGGTTGCGCACGGTCTGTGGCCCGCCGATGGCGGCCAGGCCGAGGAACTCGCTGACGGCCTGGCGCTCGTGTGGCAGCCACAGGCCTTCCATGCTCGCCACCGGCTTGCGCTGCACCAGGCTCTGGCCACGGATCAGCGCGAGGATGCGCTGGAAGGCCGAGGTGGCCAGGTGTTGCGCCTGCTCGTCGCTGTCGGCCGCCAGCAGCGGCACGCCGAGCATCACGTAGGGCTTGTCCAGCACCGCCGAGGGGCGGAAGTGGTTGCGGTAGACGCGGATCGCCTCGTGCAGGTAGCGCGGGGCGAAGTGCGAGGCGAAGGCGTAGGGTAGGCCTTTCATGCCGGCGAGCTGGGCGCTGAACAGGCTGGAGCCGAGCAGCCAGATCGGCACTTCGGTGCCGCTGCCGGGCATGGCGATGACCCGCTGGCCCTCCTGGCGCGGACCGAGATAGGCCTGCAGTTCCTCGACGTCGTTGGGGAAGTCCTCGGCGCTGCCATCGCGGCTGCGGCGCAGGGCATGGGCGGTGTACTGATCAGCGCCGGGCGCGCGGCCCAGGCCCAGGTCGATGCGGCCAGGGTAGAGGGTGGCGAGGGTGCCGAACTGCTCGGCGATCACCAGTGGCGCATGGTTGGGCAGCATCACGCCGCCAGCGCCAAGACGGATGCGCGAGGTGCCGGCGGCCAGGTAGCCGATCAGCACGGCGGTGGCGGAGCTGGCGATGCCGTCCATGTTGTGGTGCTCGGCGACCCAGAAGCGCTCGAAACCCAGGCTTTCCACATGGCGGGCCAGGGCCAGCGAGTTGTGCAGGGCCTGGGCGGCGTTGCCGTCATCACGAATCGGCGCCAGGTCGAGGGTGGAGAGCTTGATGGAGGCCAGTCGGCTCATGGATGGAATCCTCATGACAACAGGGTGAACACTCTACGGGCTTTGCCGACAGGGCGCCAAACCCTGCCGGCAAGTACTCGTCTGGCGACGAGAATGCTTGGCTGCCGCCTCCCCAGCACCTCTGCTCGCGCGGCGTTACAAGAAACGCGTTACACAAGCGGTTACGAGCCCCGGGGCACGCCGGGCGTGCATTCTCGTGCTCAGCGGTTAGACTGCAAGTTCCCCGGCGCGTGCCCACGAGGTGTGCGCCGGCTCCATAAAACAGAAAAAGGAGATTCCCCATGAAAGGCAAATCCTTGGCATGGGCTCTGTCTGCCGTACTCGCAGGCACCACCTTCGGTGGAATGGCACAGGCTGACGAGAAGTTCGTCACCATCGGCACCGGCGGCCAGACCGGCGTGTATTACGTGGCAGGCCAATCCATCTGCCGTTTCCTCAACCGTGGCTCGGCCGAGCACGGTATCAAGTGCAACGCGCCGGCCAGCGGCGGTGGCGTGGCCAACGTCAATGGCATTCGCAGTGGCGAATTCAACTTCGGCATCATGCAGTCCGACCACCAGTACAAGGCGCTCAAGGGAACCTCGCCGTTCGAGGCCGAGGGCCCGATGGAGGATATCCGCGCGGTGTTCTCGCTGCAGAGCGAGGTGTTCACCATCCTCGCCCGTCGTGACGCCAACATCAAAAGTTTCGATGACCTCAAGGGCAAGCGCGTCAATATCGGCAACCCCGGTTCCGGCCAGCGTGACACCCTGGAAGAGATCATGGCCGTCAAGGGCTGGGATCGTTCCGCCTTTGCCCTGGCTGCCGAGTTGAAGCCGGCTGAGCAGGCCAGCGCCCTGGGCGACAACAACATCGACGCCATGACCTACTTCGTCGGTCATCCCAACGGCGCGATCCAGGAAGCCACTACCACCGTCGACGCCGTGCTGGTGCCGGTGACCGGCGCCGAGATCGACAAGCTGCTGGCTGAGAAACCTTACTACACCAAGGCCGACATCCCTGGCGGGCTGTACAAGGGCAACGATCAGCCGACCCCGTCCATCGGCGGCAAGGCCGTGCTGTCCACCAGCGCCAAGGCCGACCCGGAAGTGGTCTACCAACTGGTCAAGTCGGTATTCGACAACATCGACCGCTTCAAGCGTCTGCACCCGGCCTTCGCCGACCTCAAGGAGACCGACATGATCAAGGTCGGCCTGAGTGCGCCGCTGCATGAAGGCGCCGTGCGTTACTACAAGGAACGCGGCTGGATGTAAGGCCCAGGGTTCGCCGATAGCTGTTGGTGAACCCGTAACGCCCCGCTGCCGGCGGTATCCGGCAGTCTCGGCAAAACCCGCATGGCGCAGGCCTGCGGGTTTTTGCCGTTTTCCGAATCATTCAAACGCAGGTTCCACTCCATGCCTGACAAGCAACTGTCCACCGAGGAACTGATCGCCCAGGATGTCGGCGCGCGCTCGCCTGTCGGCCTCATGGCCCAGGTGATCACTGGCCTCGCCCTGCTCTGGTCGCTGTTCCAGCTATGGATCGCCTCGCCGCTGCCGTTCATCTTCGGCTTCGGCGTACTCAACGATACCCAGACCCGCGCTATCCACCTGACTTTCGCCCTGCTGCTGGCCTTTCTCGCCTATCCGGCCTTCAAGCGCTCGCCACGCGACCGGGTGCCGCTCATGGACATCGCCCTCGGCCTGGTGGCGGCGGCCAGTTCGGCCTATTTGTTCGTCTTCTACGAGCAACTGGCGCTGCGCCCCGGCAGCCTGACCACGGCAGACCTGGTCACCGCCTGCATCGGCATTCCGCTGCTGCTGGAGGCCACCCGTCGCGCGCTTGGCCCGCCCCTGGCGATCATCGCCCTGATATTCCTCGTCTACAGCCTGGCCGGCCCCTACATGCCGGGCCTGCTGGCGCACCGTGGGGTGAGCCTGCAGGCGCTGGCCAACCACCAGTGGATCACCACCGAGGGGGTGTTCGGCATCGCCCTGGGGGTTTCCACCAGCTTCGTCTTCCTCTTCGTGCTGTTCGGTGCGCTGCTCGAACGGGCCGGCGCCGGGCATTACTTCATCCAGCTCGCGTTCAGCCTGCTCGGCCACTTCCGCGGCGGCCCGGCCAAGGCTGCGGTGCTGGCCTCCGGCCTGACCGGGATGATCTCCGGTTCATCCATCGCCAACGTGGTCACCACTGGTACCTTCACCATCCCGATGATGAAGCGTACTGGCTTCTCTTCGGAGAAGGCGGGCGCAGTGGAGGTGGCGTCCTCGGTCAACGGCCAGATCATGCCGCCAGTAATGGGCGCGGCGGCTTTCCTGATGGTCGAGTACATCGGCATGCCCTATGTCGAGATCATCAAGCACGCCTTCCTGCCGGCCGCGATTTCTTACATTGCGCTGCTCTACATCGTCCACCTGGAGGCCCTCAAGCTGGGGCTGCAGCCCATCGGCGGGCAGCAGCCCAGGCCCTGGCTACGGCGCCTGACCGGCTTCGCCTTCGGTGCGGCGCTGATCAGCGGCCTCTCCCTGGCGGTGTATTACGGCCTGGGCTGGCTCAAGCCGTTGCTGGGCGAGCATGCCCTGCCGGTGATCGGCGCCCTGCTCGCGGTGGTCTATCTGGGCCTGCTGAAGGTCGCGGCCAGCGTGCCGGTACTGCCGCCGGAAGACCCCAACGCCCCCTTGGAGGAACTGCCGCAGACCCGCGCGGTGCTGCTGTCGGGCCTGCACTTCCTGCTGCCGGTGGTGGTGCTGGTCTGGTGTCTGATGGTCGAGCGCCTGTCGCCCGGCCTGTCGGCCTTCTGGGGCAGCGTGATGCTGGTGATCATCCTGCTCACCCAACGTCCGCTGCTGAGCTGGATGCGCCGTGATGGCAGCCATGACCACGGCACCTTCAAGGACGGCGTGATCGACTTGCGCGAAGGCCTGATCGCTGGCGCGCGCAACATGATCGGCATTGGCATCGCTACGGCGGCGGCTGGCGTCATCGTCGGCGCGGTATCGCAGACCGGCGTCGGCCTGGTGCTGGCCGACCTGGTCGAGCTGCTGTCGATGGGCAACCTGTTGCTGATGTTGGTGCTGGTGGCGGTGTTCAGCCTGATCCTTGGCATGGGCCTGCCGACCACCGCCAACTACATCGTGGTATCCAGCCTGCTGGCGCCGGTGGTGGTGGCGCTGGGGCAGCAGAACGGCCTGATCGTGCCGCTGATCGCGGTGCACCTGTTCGTCTTCTACTTCGGCATCATGGCCGATGTGACGCCGCCGGTGGGGCTGGCCTCGTTCGCTGCAGCGGCGGTGTCCAAGGGCGACCCGATCAAGACCGGCCTCGTGGCGTTCTTCTACAGCCTGCGTACCGCCGCGCTACCGTTCCTGTTCATCTTCAACACTGATCTGTTGCTGATCGACGTGGACTTCTGGCACGGCGTGCTGATCTTCATCGTGGCCACCATCGCCATGTTGATCTTCGCCGCCGGCACCCAGGGCTTCTTCCTGGTGCGCAGCCGCTGGTACGAGAGCATGCTGCTGCTGCTGGTGGCCTTCACCCTGTTCCGCCCCGGGTTCTGGATGGACATGTTGCACGACCCCTATCGGGAAGTGCCGCCAGCGCAACTGGTGCAGGCGCTGGGCAATGTCGAAGACGGCAGCTCGCTGCGCGTGTGGATACGCGGCGAAGATTCCGTGGGCGATCCGCGCGAGTTCGTCGTGCTGCTGCCGGTGCCTGCGGGTGAGGACGGCCAGGCGCGGCTGGACAAGCTGGGCCTGATGACCTACGAGGACAACGGCAAGGTGCTGATCGACAGCGTCGGTTTCGGCAGCCCGGCGGCCGAAGCGGGGCTGGAGTTCGATCAGCAGATCCTCAGCATCAAGGCGCCCACCGACCGCTGGGTCAAGGAGCTGATGTGGATTCCGGGCTTCCTGCTGTTCGCCCTGGTCGTCGCCCTGCAGCGTCGGCGCAAGGCGCTGCAACCAGCCTGACCCGTTGGGGGCAAGGCATACACAAGGCAGCTTCGGCTGCCTTGTGCGTTTCTGGCCCGGCTCAAGCGTCGCGCAGCACCTTGAGCTCGGCCTCGTCGGCGGAGAATCCGCGTTCGAGTTTGAACCTTAGGCTGAGGTCGGTGCGTGAGTCGGCGAATTTCAGCGCGTCGGCCAGGCCGATACGCCCGGCTGCGAGCAGGGCGAACAGGTGCTGGTCGAAGGTCTGCAGGCCCTGTTCGGCGGCGCGGCCGATGGCCTCGCGCAACTCGTCCAGCTCGTCGCGCTGGATCAGGTCGCGGATATAGGGGGTGCCGAGCATCAGCTCCACCGCCGCCACGCGCTTGTGGTCAAGGCCGGGTATCAGGCGTTGGCCGATCACCGCCAGCAGGTTGTGCGCGACGTCGGCCAGCACCTGCTTGCGCGCCTCGTCGGGAAAGAAGCGCGCGATGCGCTCGATGGCGTGGCTGCTGCTGGTGGCATGCAGCGTGGCCACGCACAGGTGGCCGCTTTCCGCGTAATGCAGGGCGTGCTGCATGGTGGCCGCGTCGCGAATCTCGCCAAGCATGATCACGTCCGGCGCCTCGCGCAGCACGTTGCGCAGAGCATCGGCGAAGCTGTGGGTGTCCAGGCCCACCTCACGCTGGTCGATGATCGAGCGCTGGTGGCTGTGGAGGAACTCGATGGGGTCTTCGATGCAGAGGATATGCCCGCTCTTGTGGCGGTTGCGATAGTCCAGCATGGCCGCCAGCGTGGTGGACTTGCCCGAGCCGGCGGCGCCGGTGACGAGGATCAGCCCGCGATCCTGCAGGGCCAGTTTCTCCAGCAGCCGGGGCAGGCCGAGCGCGTCGAAGCCTGGGATCTGGCTCTTGATCAGGCGCACCACCATGGCCACTTCGCCGCGCTGGTAGTAGAGGTTGACCCGATAGCGCCCAGAACCTTGCAGACTCACCGCCAGATTCATCTCCAGATCGCGCTCGAACTCGGCGATTTGCTTCTGGCTCAGCAACTGGTAGGCCAGTTGCTGCACTTCGCCTGCCTGGAACGCACGTTGGCCGACCGGCTGGCTATGGCCCTCGACCTTCATGTGTGGCGGCGCGCCGACGCTGAAGAACAGGTCGGAGCCTGCATGCTGGCGCATCAGTTGCAGATAGGGGAAGACGTCGAGGGTGTCGCTGGCGTCGCTCATCGGCATGACCCTGTGCTGGATCGAATGCCGGCCAGCATAGTCGTCGCGGCCCGGTTGCGTGCTGAGCGGGATCAATCTCGGCGCAGGGCTCTATGCCTACATGGGCGCGCGCTTCAGCCTACCGCCGCGCTGACGAACATCCAGGCACCTAGCGGAACGCCTATGGCAATGCCGAGGGCAACCACGCCGAAAAGCAGCAAAGCCGTTTCAATGTTGGCGCCAGGCACTGCATCGAAAAATCCCGTTGCACGTTTTGCTTCGGGACGCTTCAGCGGTACGACCTTGCCCTGGCCGCGCAGCGGAACAGGGGTACGAGAAGAGGCAGGCGATGATGCTGATAACTGCTCGGCAAGGCTGCGGTTATCGTCGAGCTGAGGTTGTCGATACTTGGGTAGGGTAGCGGTACTCTTCATCTGTGACCGGGTATGGTTTCGCGGGGCGAGAAGGCTAACACCATGATTTATCAATCAAAAACAAATTTTGGAGCGGCTGTGGCATTTTCGTCAGGCAAAGAAAAAGGGCCTCGTTATCGAGGCCCTTGATCTGGGTGGCAGCCGGCCTTACTGGCCCGGGATGTCCTTGCGCAGCTTGACCGGGTCTTCCTTGCGCCCGCGCAGTACGCGCATGCGGATGTTCAGCGCCTCCACGCCCAGCGAGAAGGCCATGGCGAAGTAGACGTAGCCCTTGGGCACGTGCACCTCGAAGGCCTCGGCGATGAGCACGGTGCCGACTACCACGAGGAAGGACAGCGCCAGCATCTTCAAAGAAGGGTGTTTGTCGATGAAATTGCTGATGGTGCCGGCGGCCAGCATCATCACCAGCACGGCGACGATGATCGCTGCGACCATCACCGGCACGTGGGACACCATGCCGACGGCGGTGATCACCGAGTCCAGGCTGAACACGATGTCGATAATGGCGATCTGGATGATGGTGCCGATGAAGTTGCGTGCCGCGCCGTTGCCCGGGGTCTGCTCGGCTTCATCCTCGCCCTCGAGGCTGTGGTACATCTCGGTGCTGCTCTTCCACAGCAGGAACAGGCCGCCGAAGAAGAGGATCAGGTCGCGCCCGGAGATGCCCTGGCCGAACAGGTGGAACAGGTCGTTGGTCAGACGCATGATCCAGGTGATCGACAGCAGCAGGCCGATGCGCGTGACCATCGCCAGGGCCAGGCCGAAGAAGCGCGTGCGCGCCTGCATGTGCGGGGGCATGCGGCCGACCAGGATGGCGATCATGATGATGTTGTCGATGCCGAGGACGATCTCCAGGGCAGTTAGGGTCAAGAAAGCAACCCAGATTTCAGGGCTGGTCAGCCATTCCATGTTCGATTCTCGTAAGCGTTGAGCGGAGCCCACGCGATGGTGGGCGCCGCATGTTACACGGCTGCTTGTGAAAATTTCGTCAAATCACGATTTTCAGCGACTCAGCAGTGGGAAGACACCCAGCAGCAGCGCCGCCGCCAGGATAGCCATGCAGACCAGCACCGCCCATTTCAGAGTGAAGCGCTGCAGGTCGCCGAACTCGATCTTGGCCAGGCCAATCAACAGGTAGGTCGAGGGCACCAGCGGGCTGAGCAGGTGCACCGGCTGGCCAACGATCGAGGCGCGAGCCATTTCCACAGCACTGATGCCGTAGTTCGAGGCCGCCTGGTTGAGCACCGGCAGAATGCCGTAATAGAAGGCGTCGTTGGACATGAAGAAGGTGAACGGCATGCTCACCAGCGCGGTGATCACCGCCAGGTAGGGGCCGAAGGCATCCGGGATCACGGCCAGCAGACTCTTGGACATGGCCTCGACCATGCCGGTACCGCTGAGAATGCCGGTGAAGATGCCTGCCGCGAAGATCAGGCCAACCACGGCCAGGACGTTACCGGCATGGGCGGCGACGCGTTCCTTCTGCTGTTGCAGGCAGGGGTAGTTGATGATCATGGCGATGCTGAAGGCGATCATGAACAGCACCGGCATCGGCAGCAGGCCAGCAATCAGGGTGCTCATCAGTACCACGGTGAGGATCGCATTGATCCACAGCAGTTTCGGCCGGCGCGCTTCCGGGAATTGCGAAACGCTGATCTCTTCCTGCTGCAGTTGCTCGTCCGGCAGTTGCAGTACACCCAGGCGCTTGCGCTCGCGCAGGCCGTACAGGTAGGCGATAGCGAACAGGACGATGGCGCCGAGCATCATGCCGGGAATCATCGGCACGAATATATGCGACGGGTCGACGTGCAGGGCGCTGGCGGCACGTGCGGTCGGGCCGCCCCAGGGCGTCATGTTCATGATGCCGCCGGCCATGATGATCAGGCCGGCCATGATGGTCGGGCTCATCTTCAGGCGGCTGTAGAGCGGTAGCATGGCGCCAACGCAGATCATGTAGGTGGTCGAACCGTCGCCATCGAGCGATACGATCAGGGCTAGAGCCACGGTGCCCATTGCCACTTTCAGCGGGTCACCCTTGACCAGTTTGAGGATCAGGCGCACGGGCGGATCGAACAGGCCCGAGTCGATCATGATGGCGAAATAAAGGATGGCGAACATCAGCATCACGCCAGTAGGCGCGAGCTTGCTGATGCCTTCGAGCATCATCGGGCCGATCTGCGTGGCGAAACCGCCGATCAGAGCAAAGAGGATGGGGATGATGATCAGCGCGATCAGCGCCGACAGACGTCTGCTCATGATCAGGAACATGAAGGTCGAGACCATGGCGAAGCCAAGGAAAGTCAGCATGGCGGTTCTCCGTGAGTCAGATTGAGTAGCAGGCGCTGAGGCGCGCGCGCAGACAAGCACGGAGGGGTAGGGCACGGAGCATGGTTGGGCTACCTGTATTGTTTTTGTAGGCTGCCGAACCTGTCAGGTACCGGCGACCGCGCCATGCTAGATACAGTCGCTTTCGGCGAGCTTTCAGCTTGCCACCAATCGTCTACCGGAGTTCAGGGTGCCAGGGCGGCCATCACCAGTAGCAGGCTGCCAGCCGCGAGCAGGGTCTGCAGGGTGATGATGCCGGCCATCAACTGGCTGTCGCCGCCGAGCTGGCGGGTCAGCACGTAGGCGGTGGGCGCGGTGGGTAGGGCGAAGAACAGTACCAGCACGGCACTTTCCATGGACGGCAGGCTTAATCCCCAGGCCACGCCCCAGGCCAGCAGCGGCATGGCCAGCAGGCGCAGGGTGCTGTTCCAGCCCAGCGCGGGAATCTCGCCGCCCAGTTGCTCGGGCTTGAGCGCCGCACCGACGCAGAGCAGACCCAGTGGCAGACTGGCGGCGGCGAGCAGACTGAGCAGGCGATCCGTACCGCCCGGCAGGCCGATGCCGGTGAGGTTGAACAATGCGCCGCCGACACAGGCGAGGATCAGCGGGTTCTTGATGATCGGCAGCAACAGGCTGCGCGCGCTGACGCCGCGCTCGGCGGTCAGCGACCACACCGACAGCACATTCACCGTAGGCACCATCAGGGCGAGCATGATGGCTGCCAGGGTCAGGCCTGGCTGACCGAACAGGCTGCCGACAGCGGCCAGGCCGAGGTAGGTGTTGAAGCGCAGGATACCCTGGCTGAATGCCCCGAAGCGCCCTGCTGGCCAGCCGCGTAGACGGCGTATCAGCAGCAGGGCGATCCAGGCGATGCCGAGACCGAGCAGCACCGCCAGGGCCAGGCGCGGCAAGGCCGGATTGTTCAACGGTGCCTTGGCCAGGCTGGAGAACAGCAGGGCAGGGAACAGGATGAAGTAGTTGAGGCGCTCGGCGCCGGGCCAGAAGGCCTCGCTGGGAAACTCACGCGAGCGTAGCCAGTAGCCGGCGACTATCATGGCGAACAACGGCCACAGGGCCAGCAGCAGATCGATCACGGCAATTCTCGGTGGCGATGGTCGCGCTATCTTGGTCAGCGGGGCGGGGCAATGCAAGGAGGGGCGAATGAGCGAGCGTCATGAAGGTGGCTGTCAGTGCGGGGCGCTGCGTTATCGCATCGAGGCCGTGTTGCACGACAGTGCGCATTGCCACTGCGCGATCTGCCGACGCAGCAGCGGCGGCATTCTCACCACCTGGGTCACGGTGCCGCGCCAGGCGTTCCAGTGGCTGCGGGGCACGCCGAAGGCCTTCGCCTCTTCGGCTAGCTGCACGCGCTATTTCTGCGGCGACTGCGGTGCACACTTGGCGCTGTTCACCTCGCTCAGCCCGCAGACGCTGGACGTGACCGTGGCTACCCTCGACGAGCCCGAGCAGATCCCGGCCGATCGGCATATCTGGGTAGGCAGCCGACTGCCCTGGCTGACGGTCGATCCGCAACTGCCGGAAGAAGACGAAGAGATCATCCCGTAGCCCGGCTGCAATCCGGGGACTGGACAGAACGATTTCCCGGATTTCATCCGGGCTACTCATTACTCTCGAGGCTAGGGTAACTGCAGGCCGCCGCTGGCCTTGTGCAGGGCACGCAGGTGTTCACCCAGGGCGAGCAGGTTGGCTTCGTTGGCTTCCAGTTCGGCTCGGCGCTCGGGCAGCAACAGGTTGCGCACTTCGCCGTCCAGTTCATCGCTGAGCTGGCGCAGTTGCTGCTGGCGTTCGCGGCTGCTCGCCTCCAGGCGCTCCCATTCCTGTTGCTGCGGCAGCCCGTAGCCGCCTTCGAGCAATTCGGCCGGGCGACTTAGAAAACCGCTGTTGGTCAGTATCTGCTCCAGCGTGGCGCCGGCCTTGTTCAGGCTCGGGTCGCCGGCCGCGCGGCCGGTCAGGTAGCGGCGCTTGAGTTCGTCCTGGGCGAGCAGGAGTTGTCGGCGTAGCGCCGCTTGCTCCAGCAGCAGCAGGGCGGCGCTGGTGCGCAGGTCGGCCTGGGCGAACCATTGCTGGCGCTGCTGCGCAGGTTGTGCCAGCCAGGTTTCCACGTTGTCCTGAGTGATCGGCAGGCGCTGACGCAGCACGGCGAACATGGCCTGGTAGCGGTCACGGAAAGAGTCGAAGCGGTAGCCCAGGCGCAGGGCTTCGCGCGGGTCGTCCAGTACCGAGGTGTCGGCCAGTCCGCGCGCTGCCAACATGTCCAGCAGGCCGTTGGGCAGGATGCTGTCGAGGGCTTGTAGGCGCGGATTGCCGGTACCGCTGCGCAGTAGCTTGAGGGTTTCCACCGCGCAGTTGTTGGAGATGAAGTAGTAGTCGCCGTCATAGCTCCAGTGCTGCTCGGCGGCCCGTGCCACCAGGCGCTCCAGTTCGTCGCGCGACAGGCGCAGCGGTACCGAGGCCAGGCTGCGCAGCTCGACCTTGGTGTATTCGTCGATCACCTGTTCCAGCGGCAGGACGAACAGGCGCGAAGGATAGGCGCCGGTCAGCCCGTCCCAGCTCGACAGTTGCACATCGCCGACGAAGGCGCGGTAGGACAGCACCAGGTGCTGGTCGAGATCCAACCGACAATCCGGGCCGCGCGGTCGTCCAGGTGCACAGATCACCAGGCGCAGCATGCTGTGGCCCCAGCGGCTCATCCAGGCGTCGTTGGCTTCGGCCAACAGGTAGTCCACGGCGTAGACCCGTTCGGGGTCTATGCGCGCCAGCGGCTGACGAGCGAAGTCGCGCCCGGCGTTGAGGTAGGCGTAGCCCTCGGCGCAGGGCTGGCTTGGCGGCGTCCAGTCGAAATGCTCACGGAAGTAGCGGGCCAGGGACGGGCGGCGGCAGGCGTAACTGGGGTCGAGCAGAAAGTACTCGAGGTTGACTGCGACGAACTCCAGCGGGTTGCTTAGCTCGTAGCTGTCTGGGCTGCGCGCCACCTGACCGTTGTCGATATCACGCGCGCCGCGCCGACCGACCCGTTGTGGCCAGCCGGCCAGGTCAAGCAGGTGTGGATCGTCGCTGAGGGTAAAACGGCGCTCGGTCTGGCCGCGACAGGCATCTGGCAGCCCGACCAGCCCTGTGGATTTGGTGCGTTGCCGGCACAGGACGATCTGCCGGCGTTGGGCGGCGGGCCAGAGGCGGGCGCGGTCGTAGAGATGAGTCAGCTCATGCAGCAAGGTGGCCAGCAGTTCCTGGCGCTGGGTGCCATGGGGGCGACCGGTGCGGTTCTGCGCTGCCGAGCCATCGACCAGTTTCGGCAGCAGTCCGGCGTTGAGTTCGATACCGCTATAGCGCCCGACCTGGCCGTACACCTCGGCCGGCATGTCGGCTCGCCAACTGACCCGCACCTGGCGATCCAGGCGTTCGACGAAGCGCGGCGGCAGTGCTGCCATGGCCTCGTCAAGCAGGGCATGGCTGGCCTGGCGTTGGCCGGCGTCGAGGCCGCGGTTGTCCAGGGTCAATCGCAATTGCGCCTGGGCGACGCCTGCGGCCAGGGCCAGCAGCGCGCCGCAGCACCAGGCGGCAAGGCGTATCACAGGGCGAGGATGGCTTCGGCCAGTTGCAGATCGCTGGCGCTTTGCGCCTCGGGCAATTGCTGGCGGAGGGTTTGCAGCGCAGCTTCCAGTTGTGCGCCGCGAATCTCGCCAGCGCTGGCGACGAAGCTGGCGGCATCGTCACGGGCCTGTACCACGGCTTTCATGTCACGTATCGAGGTGGTGGTATCGGAGGTGAAGTTGATGCTGCGATCCAGGGCGCGCACCACGATGTTACTGGTGGCGACCACGGTTTGCGCCTGGGCGATACCGCTGAACAGGGCGCAGGCAGCTAGGGCGATGACGAGTGAACGACGCATGAGATAGCTCCGGGAACTGCAGGACGGACGATTGGACGCGCCCTGGCCAGCGCGGTTCCGCTGGCGAGGGTGTCGCCGTAGTTTACGGGGCGAGGGCGCGGCGGTCAGCAGCGGCGCGGTGCATTCAGCGCGCGAGGATGGCGCTGGCCAGTTGCAGGTCGCTGACGCTTTGCAGGGCCGCCGACTGGCTCCGCAGATAGCGCAGTGCACTTTCCAGTCGAACCCCGCGCACCTGGCCATTGCTGGCGATGAAGCTGGCGGCATCATCCTGGGCGGCCTGCACGACCTTGCTGTCGCGCAGCGAAGAGGTGGCGTCCGAGCTGGCTTCTGCGCTGCCCGCCAAGGCACTGCCGAGGGTATCGGTGGTGGCGACGAAGCTGCTCGCAGAGGCAGCGCCTGCCAGTGTCATCAGGAGGGTGAGGCTGATCAGGTAACGGGTGTGCATGGCAAGGCTCCGAAAATGCCGCCTCGTTATCGTTGAGCGGTCAGGCGAGCTTATGCAGGGCGTGAATAAAACGAAAGCCCTACCGCGCAGAAACGGTAGAGCTCTCAGAAGATCCCGTAACGGGATGGAGCAAAGGGGTATCAGCGCCAGAACGGCTTCTGCAGTTCGAGGTAACGCTGATCTTCGGTGATGCCGGCGTCGGCCAGCAGGCGGGCATCGAGTCGAGCCAGTTGACGACGGCTGACGATGCGGCGCTGCCACTGGGTGACGGTGGCGATCACGCGGAGCGGCCAGGGGGACTTGTCACTGGCGGCGCTGTGGGTCTGGAGCAGGGCGGAACTGAGGGTACGTTCCATGATGTTCATCCTTCCGCTTGTGGCGGGGTGTGTTTGCTGTCGATGGGCAAATTATCCCGAGCGCGGAGAAGACCCAGTAGTCACAGATGGAGAAAATTGTCGTGCTATTAGATAGGTTGCTTTGTAACTGTTATGTCAAAATTTGATTTAACTGTACCGGTAATAAGTGAAAATACTGGGTGCAACCATAATTCTCAGTGTTTTTAACTGGGTGCAACCCAAAAAATACAGCCTTTCAAGCAGTACAGTTTGGAATTGATTGGCTTTTGTTTCTGACCTGAAAATCAATTTTTTCCGAGAGCCCGGACACAAAAAACCCGGCACGAGGCCGGGTTTCCTGTCGGGTTGGTCAGCGCTTATTCAACGGCCTTGACCATGTCCTCGATGACCTTCTTGGCATCACCGAAGACCATCATGGTCTTGTCCATGTAGAACAGTTCATTGTCCAGGCCGGCGTAGCCGCTGGCCATCGAGCGCTTGTTGACGATCACGGTTTTGGCCTTGTACGCCTCGAGGATCGGCATGCCGGCGATCGGCGACTTCGGATCGTTCTTCGCCGCCGGGTTGACCACGTCGTTGGCGCCAAGCACCAGCACCACGTCGGTCTGCCCGAATTCGGAGTTGATGTCCTCCATCTCGAACACCTGCTCGTAGGGCACCTCGGCCTCGGCCAGCAGCACGTTCATATGGCCCGGCATACGACCGGCCACCGGGTGGATCGCGTACTTCACGGTGACGCCGCGGTGGGTCAGCTTCTCCGCCAGCTCCATCAGCGCGTGCTGGGCACGGGCCACTGCCAGGCCGTAACCGGGGACGATGACCACGGTGTCGGCGTTGGTCAGCAGGAAGGCGGCGTCGTCGGAGGAACCCGACTTGACGCTGCGTTGCTCCTGGCTGCCCGCGGCGGCACCCGCGTCGGCATCGGCACCGAAACCGCCGAGGATGACGTTGAAGAACGAGCGGTTCATCGCCTTGCACATGATGTACGAGAGGATGGCGCCCGAGGAGCCCACCAGGGAGCCGGCGACGATCAGCATGGAGTTGTTCAGCGAGAAGCCGATACCGGCCGCTGCCCAGCCCGAGTAGCTGTTGAGCATCGACACCACCACCGGCATGTCGGCGCCGCCGATGGGGATGATGATCAGCACGCCGATGACGAAGGCCAGGGCCACCAGGATGGCGAAGGCGCGGATGTCGCCAGTGAAGGTGAAGTACAGGCCCAGGGCGACGATGGCGATGCCCACCAGCAGGTTCAGCAGGTGCTGGCCCTTGAACACCACGGGCGCGCCCTGGAACAGGCGGAACTTGTACTTGCCCGACAGCTTGCCGAAGGCGATCACCGAACCGGAGAAGGTGATGGCGCCGATGGCGGCACCGAGGAACAGCTCCAGGCGATTACCGGCTGGAATCGCATCATCCAGGGCGGCGACGATGCCCAGCGACTGCGGCTCGACCACGGCGGCGATGGCGATGAACACGGCGGCCAGGCCGATCATGCTGTGCATGAAGGCGACCAGTTCCGGCATCTTGGTCATCTCGACACGCTTGGCCATGATTGAGCCAGCGGTACCGCCGACCAGCAGGCCGACGATGACGAAGCCGATGCCCTGCACGGCCAGTTCAGCGCCCAGCTTGTGGATCAGGCCGACGGTGGTGAGCACGGCGATGGCCATGCCGACCATGCCGAACAGGTTGCCGCGCCGCGAGGTGGTCGGGTGCGACAGACCCTTGAGCGCCTGGATGAAACACACCGAGGCGACAAGGTAGAGAACGGTGATCAGATTCATGCTCATCGCTTACTTCTCCACCTGGGCCTTGGGGGCCTTCTTCTTGAACATTTCCAGCATGCGCCGGGTGACCAGGAAGCCACCGAATACGTTCACCGCCGCCAGGGCCACGGCCAGGGTGCCCATGGCCTTGCCCAGCGGGGTGACGGTGAGCGCGGCGGCCAGCATGGCGCCGACGATGACGATGGCGGAAATGGCGTTGGTCACGGCCATCAGCGGGGTGTGCAGGGCCGGGGTGACGTTCCACACCACGTGGTAGCCGACGTAGATGGCCAGCACGAAGATGATCAGGTTGTAGATGCCGTCGGAAATCAGATCCATGTTGTGATCCTTTGTAGTTCGACTATCAGGTCTCGGGACGAGGGGACGTACCCTCTCCCGCCCTTCGGGCACCCTCTCCCAGAGGGCGAGGGTCATGTGATGCCTGCGGCCCTTTTATCCGTTCTTGCGCACGACTTCGCCGGCGTTGCACATCAGGCAGGCCGCGACGATGTCGTCTTCGAGGTTGAGCTGGAACTGGCCTTCCTTGTCGATCACGAGCTTGAGGAAGTCCAGCAGGTTGCGTGCGTACAGGGCGGAGGCATCTGCCGGCACCAGGGCGGCCAGGTTGGTATGGCCGACGAAGGTGACGCCATGCTTGACCACCACCTGGTCGGCTTCGGTCAGCGGGCAGTTACCGCCCTGAGCGGCAGCCAGGTCGATGACCACGGAGCCGGGCTTCATTTCCTGTACGGTGGCTTCGTGCAGCAGCGTCGGTGCCTTGCGGCCTGGGATCAGCGCGGTGGTGATGACGATATCGGCCTGCTTGGCGCGTTCGTGCACGGCCTTGGCCTGGCGCTCCATCCACGAGGCAGGCATCGGCCGGGCGTAGCCGCCCACACCCTGAGCACACTCGCGTTCCTCGTCGGTCTCGAACGGCACGTCGACGAACTTGGCGCCGAGCGACTCGATCTGCTCCTTCACGGCCGGGCGCACGTCGGAGGCCTCGATCACCGCACCCAGGCGTTTGGCCGTGGCGATGGCCTGCAGGCCGGCGACGCCGGCACCGAGGATCAGCACGCGGGCGGCCTTCACCGTACCGGCGGCGGTCATCAGCATGGGCATGAAGCGCGGATAGTGGTTGGCGGCGAGCATCACGGCCTTGTAGCCGGCGATGTTGGCCTGCGAGCTCAGCACGTCCAGGCTCTGCGCGCGGGAGGTACGCGGCGCGGCCTCCAGGGCGAAGGCGGTGATGTCGCGGGCATTCATGCGCGCAATGGTGTCGTTGCAGAAGGGGTTGAGCATGCCCACCAGCACGGCGCCGTTCTTCATCTGCGCCAGTTCGGCGTCGGTCGGCGCGACCACCTTGAGCACCAGGTCGGCGCCGAAGGCGGCCGCATCGTTGCCAATGGTGGCGCCAGCGGCTTCATAGGCGCTGTCCGGGATGCTGGCGCTGATGCCGGCGCCGGTCTGGACGGTCACCTGGTGGCCTTGGCCAACCAGTTTCTTGACGGTCTCGGGCGTCGCGGCAACCCGCGTCTCCCCAGCATGGGTTTCGAGAGGAACACCAATGTGCACTTCTAATCTCCTGCGTGATCTTTTTTGTGAACCGGTGCACTGCGCTGGCGCGCCGGCGATTGGGGATCAGCACAACACCTGCCGGAAGAGGGCGGGCGCGGCGATTGTGCAATCGAATGCAGACCCTTACAAGAAGTTATGGAGTAAAAAAAATGGATTACTACAAGTAATGGGTCTATGAGGGATTTTTATACTGCGGCAAGCCCGCGTCATCTCTGGGGAACAGCAGGCTTTACGGGCTTTGTGCTGCACGCGCGGCATTCATCGAGCGAATGACCGTTGGTCGCATTGGCTGCAGTGTGAAAAGTCACGAACGGGGCGTTCAAAATTGTGGAATCACCCGAAAGTACTGGGCATGGCGCGCATTGGCTCAAGAGTGGCGCTGTAGTGTGACCAATTTGTTGCTACCCGTCTTGCTCATGACTTTTTTGACTTTCTCTTGCCATCTTCGTGGCGCTGGATATCGCCCTCGCGGTAGGCGCTTGCTTGCAGCAGGAGCCAGTCGCGGAAGGCCTTGAGCGCCGCCGACTCGGCCTTGCGCTCCGGCACCATCAGGTAATAGGCGCGGTCGTTGTTCGGTACCGCACGATCGAGGGCAATCACCAGGCTGCCATCCTGCAGCTCGCGCTGGATCAGGAAGGGCGGAATCAGCGCCACACCCATTTCGTGCCGCGCGGCCTGGGCGAGCATGGAAAACAGCTCCAGGCGCGGGCCGGTCATGTCACGGGAGACATTCATGCCCTGAGCCGCGAACCATTGGCGCCAGGCATAGGGGCGAGTGGTCTGCTGCAGCAGTGGTAGCGTTGCAATGCGCTCGGCTGTGACCGGGCTCTCGCCGAGCAAGGCCGGGCTGCACACCGGCAGCAGGTGCTCGTGCATTAAAAAATGCGCCTCGGTACCTGACCATTCGGCATCGCCATAATAGATGGCGGCATCGAAATGGGTGTCGGCGAACAGGAAGGGACGGGTGCGGTTGGTCAGGTGCACCGTTACCTGCGGATGCAGTTGCTGGAATGTGCGCAGACGCGGCAGCAGCCATTGTGTGCCGAAGGTGGGAACCACTGCCAGCTCGATGCTGCTGGTGCCCTGGTTGCCCATCAGTGCCAGGGTGTCGCGCTCCACCGCATCCAGTTGCGCGGCCACCTTGCGGCTATAGGCGACGCCGGCCTCGGTCAGCACCACGCCGCGCCGTGAGCGGCGGAACAGCTCGACATTGAGAAAGCTCTCCAGTCCACCGATCTGCCGGCAGATTGCGCTTTGCGTCAGGCTGAGCTCATCGGCGGCCTTGGTGAAGCTCTGATGGCGCGCAGCAGCCTCGAAGGCGACCAGTGCGGCGGTGCTGGGGATCTTGCGGCGCATTTATGCAAAGGCCTCACTCATGAGCCATGAATATAGTCTTGCAGGCTATCTTGAAGTGAGTAAAAAGCACAGATCTGTGCAAATTCTGCGTTTGCCCGTCGCACCAGGTCGGCCTAGGATCGGTGTCATTCATCGACTGCTCTATTCACTGCTTCGAGGTTTTTCGCGATGGCCAAGGCAAGCTTCAACTGGATCGACCCGCTCCTGCTCGATCAGCAACTGACCGAAGAAGAGCGCATGGTGCGTGACAGCGCCCAGCAGTTCGCCAATGACAAACTGGCGCCGCGCGTGCTGGAGGCTTTCCGTCACGAGCGCACCGATCCTGCGATCTTCCGCGAGATGGGCGAAACCGGCTTGCTTGGTGCGACTATCCCTGAGGCATACGGCGGCAGCGGCCTCAACTACGTGTGCTATGGCCTGATCGCCCGTGAAGTGGAGCGTATCGACTCCGGTTACCGCTCGATGATGAGCGTGCAGTCGTCTCTGGTCATGGTGCCGATCAATGAGTTCGGCAATGAAGCGACCAAGCAGAAATACCTGCCCAAGCTGGCCAGCGGCGAATATATCGGCTGCTTCGGCCTGACCGAGCCGAACCATGGCTCCGATCCGGGCTCTATGGTGACCCGCGCCAAGAAGGTCGATGGCGGCTACCGCCTGAGCGGTAGCAAGATGTGGATCACCAACAGTCCCATCGCCGACGTATTCGTGGTCTGGGCCAAGGATGATGCCGGCGAGATTCGCGGCTTCGTGCTGGAGAAGGGCTGGGAGGGGCTGTCTGCTCCGGCGATTCACGGCAAGGTCGGCCTGCGCGCTTCGATCACCGGTGAGATCGTCATGGACAACGTGTTCTGCCCCGAAGAGAACGCCTTCCCCGATGTGCGCGGCTTGCGCGGCCCCTTCACCTGCCTGAACTCTGCCCGTTACGGCATCAGTTGGGGGGCACTGGGCGCTGCCGAATTCTGCTGGCACACCGCGCGTCAGTACGTGCTCGATCGCAACCAGTTCGGCCGGCCGCTGGCGGCCAATCAGTTAATCCAGAAGAAGCTGGCGGACATGCAGACCGAGATCACCCTCGCCCTGCAAGGCTGCCTGCGTCTCGGTCGGATGAAGGACGAAGGCACCGCCGCGGTGGAAATCACCTCCATCATGAAGCGCAACAGTTGCGGCAAGGCCTTGGACATCGCCCGTATGGCCCGCGACATGCTGGGCGGCAACGGCATCAGCGACGAGTTCGGTATCGCCCGTCACCTGGTCAACCTCGAGGTGGTCAACACCTATGAGGGCACCCATGACGTGCATGCGCTGATCCTTGGTCGCGCGCAAACCGGCATTCAGGCGTTTTTCTAACGGTAGTAGGGTGCGCTATGCGCACCACCGAGTGGTTCATGGTGCGCGCGGCGCACCCTACGGAGTTCTCATGGCCGGTGCCCTTTCCCATATCCGTGTGCTCGATCTTTCCCGCGTACTCGCCGGCCCCTGGTGCGGGCAGATCCTCGGTGACCTGGGCGCCGAGGTGATCAAGGTCGAGCGGCCGGGTACCGGCGACGATACTCGGCACTGGGGCCCTCCTTATATAAAGGATGCCGAGGGCAACGACTCGCGGGAGGCGGCCTATTTCCAGAGTGCCAACCGCAACAAGCAGTCGCTGACCCTGGATTTCACCCAGCCCGAAGGCCAGCGCCTGGTGCGTGAGCTGGTCACGCAGTGCGACGTGCTGTTGGAGAACTTCAAGGTCGGCGGGCTGGCGGCCTATGGCCTCGACTACGAGTCCTTGAAGGCGATCAACCCGCGCCTGATCTATTGCTCCATCACCGGCTTCGGCCAGACCGGCCCCTACGCCAAGCGTGCCGGTTACGACTTCATGATCCAGGGCCTCGGTGGTCTGATGAGCCTGACCGGGCGACCGGAGGGGGAGGAAGGGGCTGGGCCGATCAAGGTCGGCGTGGCACTGACCGATATCCTCACTGGCCTCTATGCCACCGTTGGTGTGCTGGCTGCGCTGAATCAGCGCGAGCAGTCCGGTATTGGCCAGCATATAGACGTAGCGCTGCTGGACGTGCAGGTGGCCTGTCTGGCCAACCAGGCCATGAACTACCTGGCCACCGGTGTATCGCCCAAGCGCCTGGGTAATGCTCATCCCAATATCGTGCCTTACCAGGATTTTCCCAGTGCCGATGGCAGTTTCATCCTGGCCGTGGGCAACGATGGGCAGTTCCGCAAGTTCTGCGAGGTGGCGGGTATCGCCCATCTTGCGGACGATTCACGCTTCGCCAGCAACAAGGCACGGGTGGCGCACCGTGCCGAGCTGATCCCGCTATTGCGCCAGGCCACGGTATTCAAGACCACGGCGCAATGGGTCGAGCTGCTGGAGAAGGCTGGAGTGCCCTGTGGGCCGATCAACGATCTGCAGCAAGTGTTCGCCGATCCGCAGGTGCAGGCGCGCGGCCTGCGCCTCGATCTGCCCAATGCCCTGGGTAGCGCCACGCCGCAGGTCGCCAGCCCGTTGCGTCTGTCTGCTACGCCGGTCGCCTACCGAGCGGCGCCTCCCTTGCTGGGCCAGCATACCGATGCTCTGCTGGAGCGGCTGCTGGGCATGAGTGAGGCGCAGGTTGCCGAGCTGCGCAAGGCGGGGGTGATCTGAGGTCTTTCGTTTCGATACATGAGAGAGCTGGAAGCACCTGATCTATATATGAATATTTTTGCATGTCAGGGGTTTACAGCTCGCCAAGCTCATGTAGAATGCGCGCCTCGCTGAGACGAACCCAGGTTTGACGAAGCGCTAAGTTGTTGAGATAGAAAGAAAATTTCTTCAAAAAACAACTTGACGAAGTAACGAGGTGCTGTAGAATACGCGCCTCACCGAAGCGGAAGAAATGAAGCTGAGGTTGCTGCAAGTGGTTGAGTAGAAAGAAGTTTCTCCGGAAATAAAGTCGAAAAACAGCTTGACAGAAAGAAGGGCTGCTGTAGAATGCGCGGCCTGGTTGAGGCGAGAGGCTTAGCCAACTGTTCTTTAACAACTGAATCAAGCAATTCGTGTGGGTGCTTGTGAGGTAAGCCTGGTAGTCGACAGATTATCAGCATCACAAAGCAACACTCGTGAATTCGAGAGTTACTCTTTTAAGTAAGAGATTTGCGATTGCTGAGCCAAGTTTAGGGTTTTCTCAAAACCCAAGCAGTATTGAACTGAAGAGTTTGATCATGGCTCAGATTGAACGCTGGCGGCAGGCCTAACACATGCAAGTCGAGCGGATGAGAGGGGCTTGCTCCTTGATTTAGCGGCGGACGGGTGAGTAATGCCTAGGAATCTGCCTGGTAGTGGGGGATAACGTTCCGAAAGGAACGCTAATACCGCATACGTCCTACGGGAGAAAGCAGGGGCCTTCGGGCCTTGCGCTATCAGATGAGCCTAGGTCGGATTAGCTAGTTGGTGAGGTAATGGCTCACCAAGGCGACGATCCGTAACTGGTCTGAGAGGATGATCAGTCACACTGGAACTGAGACACGGTCCAGACTCCTACGGGAGGCAGCAGTGGGGAATATTGGACAATGGGCGAAAGCCTGATCCAGCCATGCCGCGTGTGTGAAGAAGGTCTTCGGATTGTAAAGCACTTTAAGTTGGGAGGAAGGGTTGTACGTTAATACCGTGCAATTTTGACGTTACCGACAGAATAAGCACCGGCTAACTTCGTGCCAGCAGCCGCGGTAATACGAAGGGTGCAAGCGTTAATCGGAATTACTGGGCGTAAAGCGCGCGTAGGTGGTTCGTTAAGTTGGATGTGAAAGCCCCGGGCTCAACCTGGGAACTGCATCCAAAACTGGCGAGCTAGAGTACGGTAGAGGGTGGTGGAATTTCCTGTGTAGCGGTGAAATGCGTAGATATAGGAAGGAACACCAGTGGCGAAGGCGACCACCTGGACTGATACTGACACTGAGGTGCGAAAGCGTGGGGAGCAAACAGGATTAGATACCCTGGTAGTCCACGCCGTAAACGATGTCAACTAGCCGTTGGAATCCTTGAGATTTTAGTGGCGCAGCTAACGCATTAAGTTGACCGCCTGGGGAGTACGGCCGCAAGGTTAAAACTCAAATGAATTGACGGGGGCCCGCACAAGCGGTGGAGCATGTGGTTTAATTCGAAGCAACGCGAAGAACCTTACCTGGCCTTGACATGCTGAGAACTTTCCAGAGATGGATTGGTGCCTTCGGGAACTCAGACACAGGTGCTGCATGGCTGTCGTCAGCTCGTGTCGTGAGATGTTGGGTTAAGTCCCGTAACGAGCGCAACCCTTGTCCTTAGTTACCAGCACCTCGGGTGGGCACTCTAAGGAGACTGCCGGTGACAAACCGGAGGAAGGTGGGGATGACGTCAAGTCATCATGGCCCTTACGGCCAGGGCTACACACGTGCTACAATGGTCGGTACAAAGGGTTGCCAAGCCGCGAGGTGGAGCTAATCCCATAAAACCGATCGTAGTCCGGATCGCAGTCTGCAACTCGACTGCGTGAAGTCGGAATCGCTAGTAATCGTGAATCAGAATGTCACGGTGAATACGTTCCCGGGCCTTGTACACACCGCCCGTCACACCATGGGAGTGGGTTGCTCCAGAAGTAGCTAGTCTAACCTTCGGGGGGACGGTTACCACGGAGTGATTCATGACTGGGGTGAAGTCGTAACAAGGTAGCCGTAGGGGAACCTGCGGCTGGATCACCTCCTTAATCGAAGACATCAGCTTCTTCATAAGTTCCCACACGAATTGCTTGATTCATAGTCGAAGACGATGCTGTAACGCGACCCTGTTATAGGTCTGTAGCTCAGTTGGTTAGAGCGCACCCCTGATAAGGGTGAGGTCGGCAGTTCAAATCTGCCCAGACCTACCAATTGCTTGGTGCAGAAGATTACGGGGCCATAGCTCGGCTGGGAGAGCGCCTGCTTTGCACGCAGGAGGTCAGCGGTTCGATCCCGCTTGGCTCCACCACTCTCGCGCGTTGCGGTAGAAGGAAAGAGTTCAGAAATGAGCGCTTCAGGGTAGACCTGGTGAGTGCTGATTTCTGGTCTTTTGACCGGTAGAAACATCGTTCTTTAAAAATTTGGATATGTGATAGAAGTGACTGATTGATTGCTTTCACTGGCAATTGATCTGGTCAAGGTAAAATTTGTAGTTCTCAAGACGCAAATTTTCGGCGAATGTCGTCTTCACGATTGAGACAGTAACCAGATTGCTTGGGGTTATATGGTCAAGTGAAGAAGCGCATACGGTGGATGCCTTGGCAGTCAGAGGCGATGAAAGACGTGGTAGCCTGCGAAAAGCTTTGGGGAGTCGGCAAACAGACTGTGATCCAGAGATGTCTGAATGGGGGAACCCACCTAGGATAACCTAGGTATCTTGTACTGAATCCATAGGTGCAAGAGGCGAACCAGGGGAACTGAAACATCTAAGTACCCTGAGGAAAAGAAATCAACCGAGATTCCCTAAGTAGTGGCGAGCGAACGGGGACTAGCCCTTAAGTTGATTTGAGTGTAGTGGAAGGCTCTGGAAAGTGCCGCCGTAGTGGGTGATAGCCCCGTACACGAAACGCTCTTATCAATGAAATCGAGTAGGACGGGGCACGAGAAACCTTGTCTGAACATGGGGGACCATCCTCCAAGGCTAAATACTACTGACTGACCGATAGTGAACCAGTACCGTGAGGGAAAGGCGAAAAGAACCCCGGAGAGGGGAGTGAAATAGAACCTGAAACCGTATGCGTACAAGCAGTGGGAGCCTACTTTGTTGGGTGACTGCGTACCTTTTGTATAATGGGTCAGCGACTTATATTCAGTGGCGAGCTTAACCGAATAGGGGAGGCGTAGCGAAAGCGAGTCTTAATAGGGCGCTTTAGTCGCTGGGTATAGACCCGAAACCGGGCGATCTATCCATGGGCAGGTTGAAGGTTAGGTAACACTGACTGGAGGATGAACCGACTACCGTTGAAAAGTTAGCGGATGACCTGTGGATCGGAGTGAAAGGCTAATCAAGCTCGGAGATAGCTGGTTCTCCTCGAAAGCTATTTAGGTAGCGCCTCGTGTATCACTGCTGGGGGTAGAGCACTGTTTCGGCTAGGGGGTCATCCCGACTTACCAAACCGATGCAAACTCCGAATACCAGCAAGTGTCAGCACGGGAGACACACGGCGGGTGCTAACGTCCGTCGTGAAAAGGGAAACAACCCAGACCGTCAGCTAAGGTCCCAAAGTTATGGTTAAGTGGGAAACGATGTGGGAAGGCTTAGACAGCTAGGAGGTTGGCTTAGAAGCAGCCATCCTTTAAAGAAAGCGTAATAGCTCACTAGTCGAGTCGGCCTGCGCGGAAGATGTAACGGGGCTCAAACCATACACCGAAGCTACGGGTTCATCCTTTGGATGAGCGGTAGAGGAGCGTTCTGTAAGCCTGTGAAGGTGAGTTGAGAAGCTTGCTGGAGGTATCAGAAGTGCGAATGCTGACATGAGTAACGACAATGCGAGTGAAAAACTCGCACGCCGAAAGACCAAGGTTTCCTGCGCAACGTTAATCGACGCAGGGTGAGTCGGCCCCTAAGGCGAGGCAGAAATGCGTAGTCGATGGGAAACGGGTTAATATTCCCGTACTTCTAGTTACTGCGATGGAGGGACGGAGAAGGCTAGGCCAGCACGGCGTTGGTTGTCCGTGTTTAAGGCGGTAGGCTGGTTTCTTAGGTAAATCCGGGAGATCAAGGCCGAGAGCTGATGACGAGCGTTCTTTTAGAATGCGAAGTGGTTGATGCCATGCTTCCAGGAAAAGCTTCTAAGCTTCAGGTAACTAGGAACCGTACCCCAAACCGACACAGGTGGTTAGGTAGAGAATACCAAGGCGCTTGAGAGAACTCGGGTGAAGGAACTAGGCAAAATGGCACCGTAACTTCGGGAGAAGGTGCGCCGGTGAGGGTGAAGCATTTACTGCGTAAGCCCATGCCGGTCGAAGATACCAGGCCGCTGCGACTGTTTATTAAAAACACAGCACTCTGCAAACACGAAAGTGGACGTATAGGGTGTGACGCCTGCCCGGTGCCGGAAGGTTAATTGATGGGGTTAGCGCAAGCGAAGCTCTTGATCGAAGCCCCGGTAAACGGCGGCCGTAACTATAACGGTCCTAAGGTAGCGAAATTCCTTGTCGGGTAAGTTCCGACCTGCACGAATGGCGTAACGATGGCGGCGCTGTCTCCACCCGAGACTCAGTGAAATTGAAATCGCTGTGAAGATGCAGTGTATCCGCGGCTAGACGGAAAGACCCCGTGAACCTTTACTATAGCTTTGCACTGGACTTTGAGCTTGCTTGTGTAGGATAGGTGGGAGGCTTTGAAGTGGGGACGCCAGTTCTCATGGAGCCATCCTTGAAATACCACCCTGGCAACCTTGAGGTTCTAACTCTGGCCCGTCATCCGGGTCGAGGACAGTGTATGGTGGGTAGTTTGACTGGGGCGGTCTCCTCCCAAAGAGTAACGGAGGAGTACGAAGGTGCGCTCAGACCGGTCGGAAATCGGTCGTAGAGTATAAAGGCAAAAGCGCGCTTGACTGCGAGACAGACACGTCGAGCAGGTACGAAAGTAGGTCTTAGTGATCCGGTGGTTCTGTATGGAAGGGCCATCGCTCAACGGATAAAAGGTACTCCGGGGATAACAGGCTGATACCGCCCAAGAGTTCATATCGACGGCGGTGTTTGGCACCTCGATGTCGGCTCATCACATCCTGGGGCTGAAGCCGGTCCCAAGGGTATGGCTGTTCGCCATTTAAAGTGGTACGCGAGCTGGGTTTAGAACGTCGTGAGACAGTTCGGTCCCTATCTGCCGTGGACGTTTGAGATTTGAGAGGGGCTGACCTTAGTACGAGAGGACCGGGTTGGACGAACCTCTGGTGTTCCGGTTGTCACGCCAGTGGCACTGCCGGGTAGCTATGTTCGGAAGAGATAACCGCTGAAAGCATCTAAGCGGGAAACTTGCCTCAAGATGAGATCTCACTGGAGCCTCGAGCTCCCTAAAGGGCCGTCGGAGACTACGACGTTGATAGGTTGGGTGTGTAAGCGCTGTGAGGCGTTGAGCTAACCAATACTAATTGCCCGTGAGGCTTGACCATATAACACCCAAACAATCTGCCCTCGTGCAGAGGGTGTCGATGGTGAAGTCGACAGAAAGCCGAAAATTTGCAAGAACTACAAAGCCTCTATCACGTATCCAAGGGATAGCGTCTAACGACGAGATCCCAACCGAATTGCTTGACGACCATAGAGCGTTGGAACCACCTGATCCCATCCCGAACTCAGTAGTGAAACGACGCATCGCCGATGGTAGTGTGGTGCTTCACCATGTGAGAGTAGGTCATCGTCAAGCTCCTATACGAACGCCCTGATCAGGTAACTGGTCGGGGCGTTCTTCTATGTGCGCGAAAAATGGCAGGTGGCGGTGAGAGTCCCGGAGTGCCGGCCAGATCATCGTCAAGCTCCTATACGAAACCCCAGATCGCCAACGCGGTCTGGGGTTTCTTCTTTGCGCCGGGAAAAGCCGAAACCTGGCGTAGGGTGCGCTGTGCGCACCGAAGCACCGGGGGCATGGGCCATGTGCGCGCGGCGCACCCTACGCTGGCTGACAGAGCCGTGTGCCGTGCTAGACTCGCGCGCTTTCGATCTGTGTGATTTCTCACCGTGCCGCACACCGCTTCCGCTCATGCCCCCTGTTGGCTGCCCCTGGCCCGGCTGGATCCGCAGCCTGCTGCCGATGTGAGCGGCTGGCTGTTCAACGAGGACTCGCTGACCCGCCGCCTCACCGCCCTCTCCGCTGGTGGGTTCTCGGTGACGCCCCTGCAGGAGGGCTGGCAGGCTCTGCGCCAGGACGAATGTGCCGCGCTCGGCGTGGCCGCTGGCAGCCAGGGCTGGGTGCGTGAGGTGTACCTGCGCGGCCATGGGCAGCCCTGGGTATTCGCCCGCAGCGTGGCCGCTCGCAGTGTGCTGGAGGGCTCTGGATTGAACCTGGCGGAGTTGGGCAGTCGTTCGCTCGGCGAGCTGTTGTTCAGTGACAAGGCCTTCGACCGGGGTGAGCTTCAGGCCTGCCGTTACCCCGCCGCCTGGTTGCCGGCAGAGGTGTGTGCGGAACATCTGTGGGCACGTCGTTCATGCTTCAGCCGTGGCGCCTTGGGCGTGCTGGTGGCCGAGGTCTTTCTGCCGGCCTTCTGGTTGGCGGCGGGTATCGAGGCGTAAGGAGAAAACCGCGCAGTGTTTCTCACCGGCATCTGCGCGACGCGAAGGCGCAGCCGTACCTGTCCCTGTGCCTGCATCGGTGGCTGAAAAAAGCGTCGACTACGCGCCCTGATCCACCCTACGCTGGCATGCCCCGTATAATCCGCGCAACCTGCACGGAGACGCTTCGATGTATACCCGCCTGCTGCAATCGACCAATCGCCTGCACCCGCGTGCCTGGGACTTCATCCAGTTGATGCGCCTGGATAAGCCCATCGGCATCTACCTGTTGCTCTGGCCCACCTTGTGGGCGCTGTGGGTCGCTTCGGCAGGACTGCCCAGCATGAAGAACTTGTTGATCTTCGTCTTCGGCGTGATCTTCATGCGCGCGGCCGGCTGTGTGATCAACGACTACGCCGACCGCAATTTCGACGGCCATGTCAGTCGCACCCAGTTGCGCCCGCTGGCCAGCGGCAAGATCAAACCACGCGAAGCGCTGGTGTTGTTCGCCGTGCTGGTGGCGATGAGTTTCGTGCTGGTGCTGTTCACCAACGGCACGACCATCTGGCTGTCCTTCGGCGGCCTGGCCCTGGCGGCCTGCTATCCCTTCATGAAGCGCTACACCTTCTACCCGCAGGTGGTGCTGGGCGCCGCGTTCTCCTGGGGGATGCCGATGGCGTTCAGCGCTGTCAGCGGTGAGTTGCCACCTCCCGAAGCCTGGCTGCTGTATATCGCCAACCTGCTGTGGACGGTGGCCTACGATACTTATTACGCCATGGCCGACCGCGAGGACGACCTGAAGATCGGGGTGAAGTCGACCGCCATTCTGTTCGGCGATGCCGACCGTCTGATCATCGCCACCCTGCAGGGCCTGGCACTGCTCTGTCTGCTGCTGGCGGGCGCGCGTTTCGAGCTGGGTGTGCCCTTCCAGCTCGGTTTGCTGGGGGCTGCTGCCTGTTTCGTCTGGGAGTACCACAGAACTCGTCGGCGCGAGCCCATGGTCTGTTTCCAGGCCTTTCTGCACAACCATTGGGCAGGCCTGGCGATCTTTGCCGGAATCCTGGCCGATTATGCGCTGCGCTGAGCATCGGCCTGTCATATCGCTGCAATAATTCCGTTATCTAATGCGGCGCACGACAGCATAACGAGCAGAGGCAAGGCCAATGGTTGGCAAGAACATCCTCATCGTCGACGACGAAGCACCGATCCGTGAAATGATTGCGGTTGCCCTGGAAATGGCCGGCTACGAATGCCTGGAGGCAGAGAATGCGCAGCAGGCGCATGCCGTGATCGTCGATCGCAAACCCGATCTGATCCTGTTGGACTGGATGTTACCCGGCACCAGCGGTATCGAGCTGGCTCGCCGTCTCAAGCGTGACGAGCTGACCGGCGACATCCCGATCATCATGCTCACCGCGAAGGGTGAAGAGGACAACAAGATCCAGGGCCTGGAAGTCGGTGCCGACGATTACATCACCAAGCCCTTTTCGCCGCGCGAACTGGTGGCACGTCTCAAGGCCGTGCTGCGCCGCGCCGGCCCCAGTGACAGCGAAGCGCCGATCGAGGTCGGTGGTCTGCTGCTCGACCCGGTCAGCCATCGCGTGACCATCGATGGCAAGCCGGCCGAGATGGGGCCGACCGAATATCGCCTGCTGCAGTTCTTCATGACCCATCAGGAACGCGCCTATACCCGTGGCCAGTTGCTCGATCAGGTCTGGGGTGGCAACGTCTACGTCGAGGAGCGCACGGTGGACGTGCACATTCGCCGTCTGCGCAAGGCGCTGGGTGAGGTCTACGAGAATCTGGTGCAGACGGTACGTGGCACTGGCTATCGTTTCTCCACCAAAGGCTGATAGCGCGCACCTGTTGCCCATGCCCGCTGCAAGACAAGGAAGCGTTTCATCGTGAACCAAGACTGGCGTGGCGCCGTAGTGCGCCGCTTGCTGCTACTGATCGGTGTCTGCCTGCTGCTTGGTTTCATCACCGGGGAATATGCCTGGGTGCTGGTCATCGGGCTTGCCCTCCACCTGGGGTGGACGCTCAGCCAGTTGCTGCGCTTGCACAAATGGCTGCGCGAGCATCGCCCGGATGAGCCCCCGCCCGACGGCTACGGCCTGTGGGGTGAGGTATTCGACAGCATCTACCACTTGCAGCGGCGCAACCAGAAGGCGCGTGGGCGTTTGCAGGCGGTGATCGACCGGGTGCAGGAATCCACCGCTGCGCTCAAGGATGCCGTGGTGATGCTCGACAGCCATGGCAACCTGGAGTGGTGGAACCTGGCGGCAGAAACCCTGCTGGGCCTGAAGACCCCTCAGGACAGCGGCCAGCCCCTGGCGCACCTGCTACGCGATCCCCGTTTCAAGGAGTATTTCGAGCGCGGCAATTATGCCGAGGCGTTGGAAATTCCCTCGCCGGTCAGTGATCGTCGGCGTCTGCAGATGCACATTACCCAGTACGGCAATCGTGAACACCTGCTGCTGGTGCGTGACGTCACCCGTCTCCATCAACTGGAGCAGATGCGCAAGGATTTCGTCGCCAACGTTTCCCATGAGCTGCGCACGCCACTGACGGTGATCGCCGGCTACCTGGAAACCCTGTTGGACAACGTCGAGGCGGTGAATCCCCGCTGGTTGCGTGCGTTGCAGCAGATGCAGCAGCAGGGCGCGCGCATGCAGACCCTGCTCAATGACCTGCTGCTGCTGGCCAAGCTGGAGGCTACCGATTACCCCTCCGACAACCAGCCGGTGGCGGTCGACCTGCTGCTGCTGTCGATCAGGAACGACGCCCAGGCGCTGTCGGGCGACCAGCATCACCGTATCAGCCTGGAGGCCGATGCCCATCTCAAGCTCAAGGGCAGCGAGGCGGAGCTGCGCAGCGCCTTCTCCAATCTGGTATTCAACGCCGTGAAGTACACCCCGGCCGGTGGCGACATACAGATTCGCTGGTGGGGCGACGAGCAGGGGGCGCACCTGTCCGTGCAGGACAGCGGCATGGGCATCGAGGCCAGGCACCTGCCACGCCTGACCGAGCGCTTCTATCGGGTCGACTCCAGTCGTGCCAGCAATACCGGCGGTACCGGGTTGGGGTTGGCGATCGTCAAGCACGTGCTGCTGCGCCATCGCGGCCGTCTGGAGATCGTCAGCGCACTGGGCCAGGGCAGTACCTTCACCTGTCACTTCGCGACGGCACAGGTGGTGCAGCGCGGCCGCTGATGACTTGCAATCGCCGCGCACAGCCCCCAACCTAAGCCGATCATTAGCCAAGCCTGACATCCATGGATCCTTCCACGAGTCTTTCCTCCTCTGCTTATCTGGCCGACTTCGGCCTCATGCTGTTCGCCCTGTTCCTGGTACTGCTCAACGGTTTCTTCGTCGCTGCCGAGTTCGCCATCGTGCGCTTGCGTTCCACCAAGGTGGATAGCCTGGCTGAGGCCCATGGCTGGCGTGGGCGTATCCTGCGCACCGTGCACAACCAGATGGATGCTTACCTCTCCGCCTGTCAGTTGGGTATCACCCTGGCGTCGCTGGGCCTGGGCTGGGTCGGTGAGCCGGCCTTCGCCGAGCTGCTCACGCCGTTGCTCGGTGCTCTGGGTATCGAATCGCCCAAGCTGGTGCATGGCATCGCCTTCTTCACCGCGTTCTCGATCATTTCCTACCTGCACATCGTCATCGGTGAACTGGCGCCCAAGTCCTGGGCGATCCGCAAGCCGGAGCTGCTCTCGCTGTGGACGGCGGCGCCGCTGTACGCCTTCTACTGGCTGATGTACCCGGCGATCTTCGTGCTCAATGCCAGTGCCAACGCCATTCTGCGCATCGCCGGGCAAGGTGAGCCGGGGCCGCACCATGAGCACCATTACAGCCGCGATGAGCTCAAGCTGATCCTGCACTCCAGCCGCGCCAGCAATGACAGCGATCAGGACATGCGCGTGCTGGCCTCGGCGGTGGAGCTTGGCGAGCTGGAAGTGGTGGACTGGGCCAACTCGCGCGAGGATCTGGTCTATCTGGAAGTCAATGCCAGCCTCGATCAGGTGTTCACCACCTTCCGCCGACACAAGTACAGCCGCTATCCGATCTTCGACGAGAGCAAGGGCGAGTTCGTCGGCGTACTGCACATCAAGGATCTGTTGCTGCAGTTGTCGCTGCTGGAGATGCTGCCTTCGGCGCTCAAGCTGGCGGATCTGATGCACCCGCTGGAACGGGTCAGCCGCCACCTGCCGTTGTCGCAGTTGCTCGAGCGCTTCCGCCAGGGCGGCGCGCACTTCGCTCTGGTCGAGGAAGCTGATGGCAAGGTGATCGGCTACCTGACCATGGAGGATGTGCTCGAGGCGCTGGTCGGCGACATTCAGGATGAACACCGCAAGGCCGAGCGCGGCATCCTCGCCTACCAGCCAGGCAAGCTGCTGGTGCGTGGTGATACGCCGCTGGCGAAGATCGAGCGCCTGCTCGGCGTCGACCTCGACCATATCGAGGCCGAAACCCTCGCCGGGCTGATCTACGACAGCCTCAAGCGCATGCCCGAGGAAGAAGAGGTGCTGGAGACCGAGGGTCTGCGCATCATCGTCAAGAAGATGAAGGGGCCGAAGGTGGTGCTGGCCAAGGTGCTGAAGATCGATTGACTGCGCCTGCCACCGCTCGCTCGGACGGTGGCAGGCGACCTCCTTTTGCTCGATTCCTCCCATGCGAAGCGTCTGGTGTCAGGCCTCGTTCAGTTTCGCAACCACTCATCGTATTTACCGAATCGCAGTCGCCTGGGGCAGTCTAGGAGTTTGCGTCGCACCATTTTGGTGAGCGGCGTTATTCACTCATTGCCAAGGATATAGCCATGCAACTGACCAGAATGACCCCGAAAGCGACTCTTGCCCTGTGCCTGGCGGGCGCCTCGCAGGCCTATGCCGATTCGGTCACCGACCCGATCTCCACCTTCGGCGTGATCGCCTCGCACAATCAGTACAAGCTCACCGTGGATGACGACAGCGACAAGGAACGCCTCAACCAGGGCGGCCTGTTCTACCACTTCGGCAACAAGCTGACGGGGCAGGAAGGCTTCATCTACCAGGCCGGCATCGAAGGCCAGTACCGCGACAAGGATGATGTCGAATACAAGTCCGCGCGGGCCGATATCGACCTTGGCCTGCGTGCGGCACTGAGCACCAACAATTACGTCGACCTGATCGTCGGCGGCGGTTATGACTGGGGGCGCATCGAGCAGGATGACGTCGGCCCGTTCGACAGCAACGTCAAGCTCACCAGCAAGTCGCCCTTCGCCAAGGCGGGTTTGGGCTACAACTACCTGACGCCGAACTACACCCTGCGCCTGGAGGTCGGGGCACGCTACTCGATCAACTCCGAGGCACGTCTGAAGGTCGATGGCGACAGTGACTCGGTGGATCTCAAGGACAAGGTCAACCCTTATGGCGAGCTGACCATGCTGTGGAACAAGGGCATCAACAATGTCCCTATCAGCACCAGCCTGTACTACACCCAGACGCGCTACGAGCTGGACAGCAACAGCGAGCTGGCCGAGCGCAGCAAGCTCAAGCAGGAGCAGGTGGGCCTGCGCGTCGGTCTGGCATTCTAGGCCTGGTAGGCAGTACCGCAGCGCCCGGTTCGTCCGGGCGCACCGCGCTTCAGGGTGGTGCTAGCCGCTGCGGGGCAATCTCACAGCGAAGTGGTCATGGTTTGGCCTCGCAGCCCACGGCAGCTACGGGGCGCGAAGGCCGTTCAGCGAGCAGCGCGGCGATCAGCACCAGGGCGCCGCCGAACCATTCGCCCGGCCCCAACTGGCGCTCGCCGAAGGCCGCGGCGGTGAGTACCGCGACCACCAGTTCGACCAGCACCAGCACCGCCGCGCGGCTGGTTTCGACGTGGCTGAAGCCATATTGCGCGGCACACATGGCGATCAGCCAGAACACCCCGAACAGGCCAAGCTGCAGCCACTGCATGGGGGCCACCGCCGGCAGCGCGATCTCCTGCAGCAAGCAGAACAGCCCACCGCTGAGCGCCGCCCCGACGAAGGCGGCGAGCGTCTTGCTGGCCAGTGGAACCTGCCCGGCGGAGCGGGTGGCCAGGTTGTTGGCGGCGAAGGCGATGCCGGCTGACAGCGCCAGCCAGTCACTGCCTTGCAGCGGACGGAAGGTGTCGGCATCGATACCCAGGGTCAGGGCAATGCCGATCATGGCCAGCACGACCGCGCCGATGCGACTGGCGTTGAGCCGTTCGCCGAGCAGCAGGCGGCTGCCCAGCAGGCTCCATACCGGCGCCAGGTAGAACAGCAGCATGGCGCGTACCACGTCGCCTTCGGACAGGGCACCGACCAGTCCGGCAGTGGCCCAGCCGCCACACAGACAGACCACCGCCAGGGCGCGCCGCTGCGGCCACCAGGCGCGTTGCTGAGCCAGCAGCACCGGCACGGCCAGCAGGCATAGCAGGCTGTAGCTGTAGACCACCACCGGCATGCCGAGCAGTCCCTGTCTGGCCAGGTGTTCCAGGGGCATCCAGCCCAGGCCCCAGAAGCTGGCGCCGAGCAGCAGAACGACTTCCGGGCGCATCCCAATCTCCCATCCAGGCACCGTCACCGGGTGCTCTGCATCTGTTCATCGAGGAGGCTCATCGCGCAGCGTCGCGTCGTCTGGCGCGGCTGCGTGTCCGAGCCGAGTGAGTTCGGGCAGCAAGTCCGGTGCCAGCTACGTCCGAGTGCCTGAATGACGGGCATTGCACTGGCGCGACTCTCTTGGCCCCGCACCAAAGCCAGGCAGGTGCCTGGCTTTGGTGCGGGGTTTGCCTGAATCCGACGAAAGGCTCGTCCTAGAGCCATCAATGCGACCTTGGTCGAGCATGCGAAGGCGGTTCGCGGCTCTAGACTGCCGCTCTTTCCGACCCTGCCTTTCGAGGTTTTTCCGATGCATTGTGATCGTGTGCGGCTGCCTGCGCTGTTGGACAAGGTGATGACGGCGGCCGAAGCGGCCGCCCTGATCGAGGACGGCATGACCGTCGGCATGAGCGGTTTCACCCGCGCAGGCGAAGCCAAGGCGGTACCGCTGGCGCTGGCCGAACGTGCCCGCCAGCAGCCGCTGAGCATCAGCCTGATGACCGGCGCGAGCCTCGGTAACGACCTCGACAAGCAACTCACCGAGGCCGGCGTGCTGGCCCGGCGCATGCCGTTCCAGGTCGATGCCACGCTGCGCAAGGCGATCAACGACGGCCGCGTCATGTTCATCGACCAGCACCTGTCGGAAACCGTTGAGCAACTGCGCAACCACCAGCTCAAGAAGCCCGATATCGCCGTGATCGAGGCGCTGGCTATCACCGAGCAGGGCCATATCGTACCGACCACCTCGGTGGGCAACTCGGCCAGCTTCGCCATTTTCGCCGAGCGTGTGATCGTCGAGATCAACCTGGCGCACAACGCCAATCTCGAAGGCCTGCACGACATCTACATTCCCACCTACCGGCCGACCCGCACGCCCATCCCGTTGACCCGGGTGGACGACCGCATCGGCGCCACCGCCATCCCCATCCCGGCGGAGAAGATCGCCGCCATCGTCATCAGCGAGCAGCCGGACTCGCCCTCCACCGTGCTGCCGCCGGACTGCGAAACCCAGGCCATTGCCGACCACCTGATCGACTTCTTCAAGCGCGAAGTGAACGCCGGGCGCATGAGCAACAGCCTCGGCCCGCTGCAGGCCGGCATCGGCTCCATCGCCAATGCGGTGATGTGTGGCCTGATCGACTCGCCGTTCGAGGGCCTGAGCATGTACTCCGAGGTGCTGCAGGACTCCACCTTCGCCCTGTTCGATGCCGGCAAGCTGGCCTTCGCCTCGGGCAGCTCGATCACCCTCTCGGCGCGGCGCAATGCCGATGTGTTCGGTAACCTGGAGCGCTACAAGGACAAGTTGGTGCTGCGCCCGCAGGAAATCTCCAATCACCCCGAGGTGGTGCGGCGCCTGGGCATCATCGGCATCAACACGGCGCTGGAGTTCGACCTGTACGGCAACGTCAACTCCACCCACGTCGGCGGCACGCGGATGATGAACGGCATCGGTGGCAGTGGCGATTTCGCCCGCAACGCCCACCTGGCGATCTTCGTCACCAAGTCCATCGCCAAGGCCGGGGCGATCTCCAGCGTGGTGCCCATGGTCAGCCATGTCGATCATAGCGAGCATGACGTCGATATCCTCGTCACCGAGCAGGGCCTGGCCGACCTGCGGGGTCTGGCGCCGCGCGAGCGCGCCCGGGCGATCATCGACAATTGCGTGCACCCGGACTTCCGCGCCGCACTGAACGACTACTTCGAGCGTGCCTGCCAACGGGGTGGCCACACGCCGCACATCCTGCGCGAAGCGCTGCAGTGGCACATCAACCTGGAAGAGACCGGGCGCATGCTCGCAGGCTGATGGGCTAGGGGCTGTTGTCGTTTCGCGCATGACTCGCGTCGAAACGGCACAGACCCTATGCTGGTCATACCTAACCTCCGACTGGCCGGCCGGCGCTGATCTGGCCAGCCGGCGCACGATCCAGTAGGGTGTGATGCGCCAGCTTCCGGGGAGACCTGAACCATGCGCAAATGGCAATGCATCGTCTGCGGTTTCATCTACGACGAGGCCCTGGGCCTGCCCGAGGAGGGCATCGCGCCCGGCACGGCCTGGGAAGACGTGCCCGCCGACTGGGTGTGCCCGGACTGCGGCGTGGGCAAGGTCGACTTCGAGATGATCGAGATCGTCTGAGCACGGCGAGCTGGCATGAGCAACGGATCAATGGCGACGGCCTGCAGGCCGTCGCGTCGTTTTCGCAGTGAGGAATCACCCCCATGAGTGCACCTGTCGTCATCGTCGGTACCGGCCTGGCCGGTTACAACCTGGCCAAGGAATGGCGCAAGCTCGACAGCGAGACGCCGCTGCTGCTGATCAGCGCCGATGACGGCCGCTCCTACTCCAAGCCCATGCTGTCCACCGGCTTCGGCAAGAACAAGGATGCCGACGGCCTGGTGATGGCCGAGGCCGGCGCCATGGCCGAGCAGCTCAAGGCCGAGATCCGCACCCATACCCGTATCACCGGCATCGACCCGGGCCACAAGCGCCTGTGGATCGGCGAGGAAGCCGTGCCTTACCGCGACCTGGTGCTGGCCTGGGGCGCCGAGCCGATCCGCGTGCCGGTGGCCGGTGATGCCGAGGACGCCATCTTTCCCATCAACGACCTCGAGGACTACGCACGCTTCCGTGCAGCCGCGGCAGGCAAGCGCCGCGTGCTGATCCTTGGGGCCGGGCTGATCGGCTGCGAGTTCGCCAACGACCTGCGCCTGGGGGGGCTGGATGTCGACGTGGTGGCGCCTTGCGAGCAGGTGATGCCGGGCCTGCTGCATCCGGCCGCGGCTGCTGCCGTACAGGCTGGGCTGGAAGGGCTGGGCACACGTTTTCATCTCGGCCCGACCCTGGCCAGCCTGCAGCACCAGGGCGAGGCGCTGCAGGCACATCTGTCCGACGGTACGCTGATCGACTGCGACCTGGTGGTGTCCGCCGTCGGCCTGCGTCCGCGTACCGCGCTGGCCGCAGCGGCTGGCCTGGACATCAACCGTGGGGTGATGGTGGATCGGCAATTGCGCACCTCGCACGCCAATATCTTCGCCCTGGGTGATTGCGCCGAGGTCGATGGCCTCAACCTGCTCTACGTCATGCCGTTGATGAATTGCGCGCGGGCCCTGGCCAAGACCCTGGCCGGCGAGCCGACTGCGGTGGCCTACGGCCCCATGCCGGTGACGGTGAAGACCCCGGCCTGCCCGCTGGTGGTGTCGCCCCCTCCCCATGGCAGCCAGGGCGAGTGGACGATCGACGGCAGCGGCGCGGATATCAAGGCGCTATGTCGAGATGCCGCCGGTGCACTGCTTGGCTACGCCCTGACCGGGGCTGCCGTGCAGGAGAAACTGGCCTTGAACAAGGAGTTGCCAGCGCTGTTGGCCTAAATACCGGGCGTTCTGTCGGATACGCCACGAAAATCGGCCTGTAATGCCTGGCGGGGTACTGGCGCCGGGCGAACTGGCGTGCCATTCTGCTTGCGTCTGCCGCAGCGCAGAGCTGTTGCGGCGCCTTGGGCGCTGTTCTGAAGAACAGCACGGACACAACAACAAAAAACCGTCAAAGAGGCACTTATGCGTAAACCGGAACTCGCCGCCGCCATTGCCGAGAAGGCTGACCTGACCAAGGATCAGGCCAATCGTGTACTCAACGCCGTACTCGAAGAGATCACCAATGCGCTGAACCGCAAGGACAGCGTGACTCTGGTGGGCTTCGGCACATTCGTCCAGCGTCATCGCGGTGCCCGCACGGGCAAGAACCCGCAAACCGGCCAGCCGGTGAAGATCAAGGCCAGTAACACCGTGGCCTTCAAGCCGGGAAAATCCCTCAAGGATGCGGTCAACTGACGAGCCAGGCTTCGGCAGGCCGTTAGGCAAGGCGCCCTGCAAGCGCTTCCTGTCGGTGGAGGCGGTTGCAGGGCGTCGTGTTTCAGGGCGTGATTTCGCGCAGGTTCGCCAGCGGCACCCAGCCGGACGCCTGACTGCCCAGCTTTTCGCACCAGACCCAGCCGTTCAGATGGCGGCTGCCGATGAGCCGCTCCCCGATGCGCACATCCAGTTCCCTGGCCGTGTAATCCTCGCGGGCGCGAGCACAGTGCTCATCGATCCTGTCGAGAATTTGCAGGGGAACCCAGCCGCCTTTCTGTCCAGGTGCCGTGCAGAACCGCCAGTCCTCCCAGCCTTCCGGCCCCTCGTAGCGCTCGCCCAGGATCAACCGCGTGCCCTTCACGAAATGAATGGGCTCAGGGTATTCGCTCTGGTGATCCTGAATGACCTGATAATGAACGCTCAGCATGGAACCTGCACGCGGATGGGGAGGATGTCTGTCACCTTAGGCGGCAGGTCAGAGGTGAGCAAGGGTTCGGGCAAGCCGTTCTTTGGGCAGGCTGTAGTTCGGCGTTCAAGACACTACAATGCGCCATCATCCTCTTCGTTTCCTGAGGCCTGCGCATGAAATTTCGTTTTCTTCTTTGGATGCTGGGCCGGCTGATGGCCAAGGCCAGCCGTGACAACCCTGCTTTCCAGCAGCAACTGGAAGGGCGTGATCTGGTATTCCAGTTGCACACCCTGGACGGCAAGCTGGCACGTCACTACATCGTCAAGAACCAGCGGGTCAGCAGCAAGCGTGGCGTGGCCAATGAGCCGGCTTTCGCCATCGGCTTCAAGGACGCCCCCTTCGGCTTCGCCACCATGACCGCGAAGAACAAGCAACTGGCGTTCATGCAGGGCATCCAGAACAAGGACATCCAGATTCAGGGCAACCCGGCATTGGTCATGTGGTTCCAGGGCCTGACCAAGTACCTGATGCCCAAGAAGAAGGCCGGTTCGGCGAAAAAGGCCGCTTGACTGGTCGTCAGGCCGGGCATTGTCTAGGCTGCCTGCAGGTTCCTGCGAGAAGCCTCGATCATGCGCTCCCTGCTCCTGCCCTGCCTGTTGCTATCGGCCTGCCTGGCGCGTGCCGAGCCCGTCTCGGCGCCTGCCATGTTGCGCGTCTTCGAGCTGGCGGGCATTCAACTGCTCTGCGAGCAGAGCGCGCCCATGCTGTCGCACGGCCAGGATGCCGCGCAACATGCGCTCCTGCAGACCCTCTTCGACCCACAGGCGCTTTGCCGGCAACTGGCCGAGCGTCTTGCCGTGCGCTTCGAGTTGGCACAGCTTGAGCAGGCCCAGGCCGCACTTGGTGGCGAGTTGGCACAGCGTTTCACTGAGGCCGAACGCGAAGTGGGCGAGCAACCCGAGGCACTGGCCGCCTACCGCGAACGTCTGCGGCAACAGCCGGTGCGAGGCGCACGACTGGCGTTGATCCAGCGCCTCGACCAGGCCGCCCATACCTCCGAACTGGCCAGCCTGCTGCGTTACGAGGTGGGCAAGACCCAGGCCCTGCTGGCGCTCCTGGCGCGCGGCGAGGATCTGGACGAGCAAAGTCTGCAGGAGCGCACGCAAGCGCAGGCCGAAGCCATCCACCAGTCCAGTGCGCAGGCGGTGGAATCCTTCATGCTCTTTGCCTATCGGCAGATGCCCAGCGACCAGTTGGCCGCCTATGCGGCGCTGTATGAGCAGCCCGAGGTACAGGCATTGCTTGCGGCCAGCCTGCAGACCATGCCGGAACTATTCGGCGAGCGGCGCGAGCAGCTACGCAAGACGGTGAGCAAGCCGTAGGGCGGACTGGAACGCCGGTCGTTCGTAGCGAACAGTCCGCCTGGCCATGCCGAGTTCGGCGCCACGACTCCTGTCCAATACTCCACAAATGGCGCGCTGCCCGGTGCGCCCTGCGGCACTGCATGGATGCAGGCGACGCAGGAGGCCAAAGCCGAGTACGCCTTACGTACCTTCGTGGCGGCAGGCTTCAGTGCGTGGGGAACTGCGCAGCCAGTTCGCGCAGCGCCGCTTCGGCACTGAGCACCTTGTTCACGGCGTCTTCGGCTTTTTCCCGGCTCAGGCCGAGGGCCTCGAACAGTTCCTCGGGAATCTCGCCGCGTGGGCCGGCGCCGATACCGCGATTGCGCAGCAGGCTCACGGCCAGGCACACCAGGTTGGCGAACGCGGCGTTGTCCCCGGCGTAGCTCGGGTCGTGCTGGAAACGCAGGGCGCAGGACAGCTCTTCGGGCATGTCCCAGTGGCGCATCAGCCAGGCGCCGATCTGCTCGCGGGTGATGCCCAGCAGGTGCTGCTCGACATGGCTGTGCGACAGGTGCGGATTGACCTCCAGGTGACGGCAGATCAGCGAGAAGTGCGGCGGAAAGACATGCGCCAGCACCAGATAGCCGAAGTTGTGCAGCAGGCCAGCGAGGTAGGTCAGGCCTGCCTCCGGGCGTTGCGCGCGGGGTAGAGCCCGGGTCAGGCCCTCGATCACGGCGGCGGTGTAGATCGCCTGTTGCCAGTAGGGGGTGGCTTGTTGCGGTTGATCCTTGGGCAGGCTCAGGGTCTTGCCCAGCGCCAGGCCCAGGGCCAGGTTGATCACCAGGTCGAAACCCAGTACGCGGACGATGGCGTCCTCTACCGAGCGGATCTTGCCGGGGGCCGCGTAGTAGGGCGAAGCGGCCCAGCTCACCACCTGTGCCGCCAGCGCCGGATCGGTCTCGACCACGCCGGTGATGTCATCCACCGTGGCATTGGGGTCGACGCGCAGCTTGATGATCTTCTGTGCGGTTTCCGCCAGCGGCGGAATCTCGATGGTTTCTTCCAGGCGCTGCTGGATGCGGCGTGCGGTGAAGGCCTGTACCGCCTGGGTGATCTCGGCGCGGTCATCGTCGGGGCGGTCGAGGTTCAGGCGAATGGCACTGACGAGCTCGCCGAAACGTGCGGCGCTGGCCTTGCTGAGCAGGGTCTTGAAGGCTTCCGTGGGGATCTCCAGCAGTACGCCGGGCTGGCCGGAGTCGACCAGCAGCTTGGGCGCTTGCAACAGGCGCTCTTCATACAGGCAAGGCGAACTGGTCAGGGGTGGCAGGCCGGGCAGCAGCGCCAGGGCATGCTTTCCCAGCATGCGCTCCAGGCGTTCCGGGCGCACGGCGGTGAGCTGGCGTCCGGTGAGTTCGGCCAGGCGCGCCAGGTCGAGCAACTGACTGCGCGGATAGAGCACCAGCAGGGCGCCGACGGCGTCCTCCAGCAGTACCGCCTGGACGCGTGCCTCGGCCGGCAGGCCAGGGCGCTCCGTGATGACCTGGTAGGGCAGGGCGAGCTTTTCCAGCAGTTGCACGATCATGGCAGGCGGTTGCAGTGAGGCGTCGGGAGCGAAAGCGGCTTCAGTCATATCGATATCCAGCGTTGGCGCGTCTGCCCGAAGTATAACCAGTGGGCAGGTGCGCACAGTTTCGTGGCGACGGGCGTATTGTGAAGAATGTCACACTTGACCGTATTGTTGGCCGTGACGCAACCAGCGTTCCAGCAGCGGCGCCACATGTTGCGGCCAATGTTCCATCAGGGCCTGGGCGGCGTCACGCACGGCCGGCAGCAGATCGGCGTCGCGCATCAGGTCGGCGACCTTGAATTGCAGCAGGCCGGTCTGGCGTGTACCGAGCATTTCCCCGGGGCCGCGCAGTTCCAGATCCTTTTCGGCGATGACGAAGCCATCGGTGGTCTCGCGCATGATCGCCAGGCGTTCGCGGCCCAGTTGCGACAGCGGCGCGTGATAGAGCAGCACGCAATGGCTGGCGGCGCTACCCCGGCCGACCCGCCCACGTAGCTGGTGCAACTGGGCCAGGCCCAGGCGCTCCGGGTTCTCGATGATCATCAGGCTGGCGTTGGGCACGTCCACGCCCACCTCGATCACCGTGGTGGCCACCAGCAACTGCAGGTGGCCTTGCTTGAATTCGTCCATCACCGCCGCCTTCTCAGCCGGCTTCATGCGCCCGTGAATCAGGCCCACGCGCAACTCTCCGAGGGCGGCGGAAAGCTCCTCGAAACTGGTTTCCGCGGCCTGGCAGGTCAGCTCCTCGGATTCCTCGATCAGGGTGCACACCCAGTAGGCCTGGCGCCCCTGGCGGCAGGCATTGCGCACTCGCTCGATGACTTCGATGCGACGGCTATCGGCGATCACCAGGGTATTCACCGGGGTACGACCAGGGGGCAGTTCGTCGAGGATCGAGGTGTCCAGGTCGGCGTAGGCGCTCATGGCCAGCGTACGCGGGATGGGCGTGGCGGTCATGATCAACTGATGTGGGCACAGGCGCCCGTCGATGCCTTTCTGGCGCAGGGCCAGACGCTGTTGCACGCCGAAGCGGTGCTGCTCGTCGATGATCACCAGTGCCAGCCGCTTGAATTTCACCTCGTCCTGAAACAGCGCATGGGTGCCGACCACCATGGGGCAGCCGCCTGCGATCTGCCCCAGAGCCGCTGCGCGGGCCTTGCCCTTGAGCTTGCCGGCCAGCCAGGCGACCTCCAGGCCAAGCGGTGCCAGCCATTTGCTGAAGTTGAGAAAGTGCTGCTCGGCGAGGATCTCGGTGGGTGCCATCAGCGCCACCTGATAGCCGGCCTCCAGCGCCTGCAGGGCGGCCAGTGCGGCGACCACGGTCTTGCCGGCGCCGACGTCGCCCTGCACCAGGCGCAGCATGGGCTCGCTCTGCGCCAGGTCATAGGCGATCTCGGCGCCGACCCGCTGCTGCGCGCCGGTGGGGGCGAAGCCGAGGTTATCGAGGAACTGCCGGGGCAGTTTCTGCGCCGCCGGCAGCGCCGGAGCCTGCTGGGTGCGCACCTGCTCGCGCAGGCGTTGCAGGGAAAGCTGATGGGTCAGCAACTCCTCGAAGGCCAGGCGGTGCTGGGCCCAGTGACGGCCTTCGGCAAGCTCTTCGACATCGGCGTCCGGCGGTGGCCGGTGCAGGTAGCGAATGGCTTCATCCAGCGGTGCCAGGCGGTAATCGCGGGCTAGCTGGTCGGGCAGCCAGTCCGGCAGGCTGCGTGGGCCGAGCCGCGCCAGGGCTTGCTGGCTGAGCTGGCGCAGACGCTGTTGGGTGAGGCCTTCGGTAGTGGGGTAGATGGGGGTCAGGCTCTGTTCTACCGGGGCCGGTTCGTCGCCATTCTGCGCGCGGTATTCCGGGTGATAGATCTCCAGGCCGGTGGCGCCCGGACGCACCTCGCCGTAGCAGCGCAGGGTGGTGCCGCGTTTCAGGCCATCCTTCTGCGCCTGGCTGAAGTGGAAGAAGCGCAGGCTCAGGGTACCGCTGCCGTCCTGCAGGCGCACCAGCAGGCTGCGGCGGCGACCCATGACCACATCGGCCCCGGCGACCATGCCTTCGACCACTGCATCCTGGCCTGGGCGGAGGGCGCCGATGGGGGTGATGCGGGTGCGATCCTGATAGCGCAGCGGCAGGTGGAAGAGCACGTCCTGCAGGTTTTCCAGGCCCACCTTGGCGAGCTTTTCCGCCAGGGCGGCGCCCACGCCCTTGAGCGCGGTGACCGGTACCGTCGCCAGTTCGCTCACGCCAGCCTCAGGCGCTCTTGGCCTGTGGGCGGGCGACCGAGCACAGGCGCACGGAGTCGGCCAGCACTTCGATGGCGTTGGGCCGTGGGAAGCTGGCGCGCCAGGCGATGGCCACGGTGCGGAAGGGCACGGGCGCGCTGAGCGGGCGTACTTCGATCACCCCAGGGGCGTAATGGTGGCTGTCCACCGCCGAGAACGGCAGGATCGACACGCCGAGGCCGGAGGCGACCATGTGGCGGATGGTTTCCAGCGAGCTGGACTCCACCGTGGTGTGCTTGGCATGTTCGTCGCCGCCCTTGCGCAGGGAGGGGCAGGCCTCCAGCACCTGGTCGCGGAAGCAGTGGCCCTCGCCCAGCAGCAGGAGGCTCTTGTCGTTGAGCAGCTTGGTGTCGATGCTGTCCATCTTCGCCCAGGGGTGGCCGGCGGGTAGCAGGGCGAAGAAGGGCTCGTCGTACAGCGGCTTGGTCAGGACATCGGCTTCCTGGAAGGGCAGGGCGATGATGATGGCGTCCAGTTCACCCGTGCGCAGCTTGTCGCGCAGGATATGGGTGAAGTTTTCCTCGATGTACAACGGCATGTCCGGGGCGACCCGGTGCAGTTGCGGAATCAGGTGCGGGAACAGGTAGGGGCCAACGGTATAGATGGCGCCGATGCGCAGCGGCGCGGCTAGCTGGTTCTTGCCGGCTTGGGCCAGTTCGCGGATGCCTTGCGCTTGCTCCAGTACCTTCTGTGCCTGGGTGACGATGCCTTCGCCCACTGGCGTCAGGCGCACCGCGCTCTTGCTGCGCTCGAAGATCAGCACGCCGAGTTCGTCCTCGAGCTTCTTCACGCCCACCGACAGGGTCGGCTGGCTGACGTGGCAACGCTCGGCCGCGCGGCCGAAATGCTGCTCCTGAGCGAGGGTGACGATGTAGCGCAGTTCGGTGAGGGTCATAGTATTTTTCCATTGGACTGCCGCAAGCATAGCGGTTGCAGTCAATGGAACCAAGCGCCCATGGCTGCATGCCTGGGCGCTCGGCCGTCAGCGTCGTTCCAGCGAGTAGGAGAACGGCGCGATGATTTCCAGCGTGCCGTTGTTCAGCAGCTCTGCTGGCGGCTTGGGTAGCGGCTGGGCACGACGGATGGTCTGCAGCGTGGCGCGATCCAGCGAGGCGCTGCCGGATTTGCCGACCAGGCTGTAGGACTGCACCATGCCATTGGCATCGACCACGAAACGCAGGCGATTGGTGCCCTTGATGCCACGACGACGCGCATCCTCCGGGTAACGCTTGTAGCGCGCCAGGTGGTTGAACAGCTCGCTCTGCCAGGTGCGTTCGGCCGCACTCGGCGCACTCGCGGCGGCGGCCTGCGGTGCTGCCGGTTTGCTGTCGCTGGGCGCCGGGGTTGTCGGGGCGACGGTTTCCTTGACGCTCTCGGTCTCCTGCGGTTTGACAGGCTTGGGCTCCGGCGGCTTGGGTTTCGGAGGCTGCGGCTTGGGCTTGGGTTTCGGCTTGGGCGGCAGGGCGATCTTCGGCTTCGGCGCTTCGACGACCTTGGGCTGCGGCTCGGGCTCCGGTTCCGGTTGTACCGGCGGCGGTGGTGGCGCCGGCGCGGGGGCGGGAGCCGGCAGTGGCTCCAGCTCGATCATCATGGCGGCAGGCGGCAACTCCAGCGGCTGCGCCTTGACCGTCCAGAACATCATCCATAGTCCGATCGCCACATGCAGGCCGAGAATCACCAGCAGGCTGAGGCCCCAACCGGACAGCTTGCGTACATTGGCCATCAGTTACCGACCGTCTCCAGGCCTACCAGGCCGATCTTCAGATAGCCCGCGCTACGCAGGGCGTCCATCACTTCCATGAGGCGACCGTAATCGACCTTCTTGTCGCCACGGACGAAGATGGTCTTGTCCTTGTCGGCCTGGGTCAGCTTGTCCAGGGCGGCGCCGAGCTGCTGCTCGCTGACCACCTCGTTGTCCAGATACAGGCTGAGGTCTTCCTTGATGCTCAGGTAGATCGGCTTGTCCGGACGCGGCGCGGGTTTGGCCGTGGAGGCGGGTAGATCCACCTTGATGTCCACGGTCGCCAGCGGTGCGGCGACCATGAAGATGATCAACAGCACCAGCATCACGTCGATGAAGGGCGTCACGTTGATTTCGTGCGTTTCCTGCAGATCGTCGCTCTCGTTGAGATGAATGCCCATGGCTTACCCTGCCTTGACCATGTGCGGTGCTTGGCGCTCGCCCGGCAGGTGGTCGAGGTCGCGGCTGACCAGCAGCAGCACCTGTGCCGAGGCGTCGGAGACCTGGGCCTTGTAGCTGGCGATGGAGCGGGCGAAGGCGTTGTAGATGACTACGGCCGGGATCGCCGCGACCAGGCCCAGGGCGGTGGCCAGCAGGGCTTCGGCGATGCCGGGGGCGACCACGGCGAGGTTGGTGGTCTGGGTCTTGGCGATGCCGATGAAGCTGTTCATGATTCCCCAGACGGTGCCGAACAGGCCGACGAAGGGGGCGGTGGAACCGATGGTGGCGAGCACGCCGGTGCCCTGGCTCATCTGCCTGCCGCAGGCGGCGACCAGGCGCTCGAGGCGAAAGCTGACGCGCTCCTTGATGCCATCGGTGCCCTGCACGTTGCCGGATAGCTTCACTTCCTCCAGAGCATCCTGCACCAGGCGATGGGAGATGCACGCCTCGCCGTTCATGCTGTTGCCGGCGTCTTTCAGGGTGCGCGCGGCTTTCAGTACCGGCAGTTCGCGACGCAGGCGACGGCGGGCGACGGTCAGCTCGACGGTCTTCGCCAGCCACACGGTCCAGGTCAGGATGGACGCGAGAATCAGGCCGATCATCACCCCTTTGACCACTACGTCCGCGCCCTGGTACATGCCCCAGGGAGAGAGGTCATGGGCCATGGCTGGCTCCTCGAGTGCCGCATCGTCCAGCCCTGCGCCGATATTCTCGGCCTGAGCCATGGCCTCCAGTGTCTTCTCGATCTCCTCGGCCGGCACCCCCTGCTCGGTCAGCGTCTGGCGGGTCGTTTCACGAATCTGCTGCGGCGTGGCATCCGCGCCGAGCGCCTCCAGTTTGCTGGCCAGCTCCGCATTGCCTGCCGATACGGCTGCCGGCAGCGCAGCATCGTTCGCGGCAGGTGCTTCGGCCGCTGTCGCAGCCGCAGCAGGCGTGGCTGGTTCTTCGGCGAATGCGGTGCCACCGGGCAGCAGGGCCATGCCGAGCAGGAAGGCGGCCAGCGTGCGGGTGCGACGGAAGAACGAGAAGGGCTTGGCGCTGAGAGCGGTAGGTTTCATGGGGTGGACCTGAACGGTGAATTGCAATGTCGACCGTCGCACAGGTGCGGCGGAAAGTGGTGCATTATTGCAATTAATTCTTGTTTGTGAAAGTGATAATGTAACACTCGCTCGGCCTTGCCGCTGAAGTTTGCCGCTTGCGGGCCGCGCCCTTTATCCTCGGGCTTTTGGGAGGCGCTCCGATGCTCGAATCTCCTCGTGTACTGATAGCCGGTTGCGGCGACGTAGGCAGTCGCCTGGCATTGCGCCTGCAAGACAAGGGCTGGGTGGTGCATGGCTTGCGGCGCAACGTCGCGGCCTTGCCGGCGGGCATTCATGCGGTGCCGGGCGACCTGCAGGTGGCCACCTGCCCAGCGGCCTGGCCGACCGCTGAGCTGGACTACCTGGTGTACTGCGCCGCTGCCAGCCAGCATGACGAGGCCGGCTATCGCGCCGCATACGTCGAGGGCTTGCGCCATGTGCTGAGTTGGCTGGCCACGCATGGACAGCGACCTCGGCGCCTGCTCTTCGTGTCCAGCAGCGGGGTCTATGGTCAGCAGGAGGGGGAGTGGGTCGACGAGGATTCGCTGGCCGAGGCGCAGAGCTACTCGGCTGTGATCATGCGCGAGGCGGAACGCCTCGCCCTGAACAGCGGTCTGCCAGCGACCACGGTGCGCCTGACCGGGCTCTACGGCCCAGGCCGCCAGTGGTTGCTGAATCAGGTGCGCAATGGCTACCGGGTCAACGCGACGCCGCCGCTGTACGGCAATCGCATCCATGTCGACGACGCCGCCGGGCTGCTCGCTCATCTGCTCGAAGCCGATGGTCGTGGCGAGCCTCTGGCCGACTGCTACCTGGGCGTGGACGATGAGCCGGCGCCGCTGCACGAGGTGGTGGCCTGGCTGCGTGAGCGCCTGGGTGTTAGCCACTGGAGCGACGAGCAGCGCGTGCGCCGTGCCGGCAGCAAGCGTTGCAGCAACGCCCGCGCCCGCGCACTGGGCTGGGCGCCGCAGTATCCCAGCTACCGCGAAGGCTACAGCGCGATCCTGCAAGGTGCCTGAGGGTGGACGCCAACCGCCTGCTGGCCAAGCCCTGGTTGCCCGGTGTGGAGCTGTTTCACGCCGACTTCTCCGGACAGCCGTTCGGGCGTCACAGCCACGATGCCTTCGCCATCGGTGCCATCGTCCAGGGTGTCGGTGGCTACCAGTGTCGCGGTCAGCGCCACGCTCTGCCGGCCGGCACCCTGTCGCTGATGAATCCCGAGGAGCCGCATACCGGTCATGCCGAGTCGCCGCGCCTGGTTTACCGCATGCTCTATGTGGAGGAGTTGCGGCTGCCGGCCTTGCTCGGGCGCAAGCGTCTGCCGGGTGGTTTTGACTGTCTCAATCCCGCCGATGATGGCGCCATTGCCGCTGCCCTGGCGCGCCTGGCCGGGGAATTCGAGCGCAGTGATGCGCTGGTCCTGGAAAGCGAGCTGCTGGCCGTGCTGGAACTGGTGTTCGTGCGCCATGGCGGTTTGCGTGCGGCACGCCCCGCCGCGCGTGATGGCGGGGTGACGGCGCGGGTGCGCGACTATCTGGAGGCGCATTACGCCGAGGCGGTTTCCCTTGAGCAACTGGCGGCATTGGTGCAACGCCATCCGCGTCACCTGATCGAGGCTTTCCGCCAGGCCTATGGCGTACCGCCGCATACCTACCTGTTGCAGCGCCGGGTGCGCGAGGCCAAGCGTCTGCTGCTGGGCGACCAGGCGCCGCTGGCGGTGGCCCTGGGCCTGGGCTTCTACGATCAGGCGCATTTTTCCGGCACCTTCAAGCGTTTCACTGGCGTGACCCCCGGTCAGTTCCGGCGCGCCGCGCAGACCTGAGTTTTCTCCAAGACGGCGGCTCATGGGGCTGGCGAGACTGACCTCCTGTTCAGAGGGAGGTCATTTTGCGATGTTCGCGTTGTTCCTGTTGGTGGCTGGCACCCATTTCGCCGCGCTGTTGTCGCCGGGGCCGGATTTCTTTCTGCTGATCCGTACGGCGCTCGGTGAGGGGCGGCGCCAGGCCGATGGTTGCGCCAGCGGTATCGCCCTGGCCAACCTGCTGAGCATGATCCTGGTGCTGCTCGCGCTGGGGATGTTGCCGGGGCAGGGCGGAGCGTTCTGGCGGGCCTTGCAGGCGGTTGGTGGCGGTTATTTCATCTGGCTCGGTATGCAGGCGCTGTTCGCCAGGCGCGAGCTGCAGTTGTCGTCGGCGGAGCAACTGGCGCAAGGCAACTGGTGGCACGGCCTGCGTCAGGGCCTGCTGGCCAGCAGCCTCAACCCCAAGCTGCCCTTGTTCTATGCCGGGTTGTTTGGCGTGCTGCGCGAAGCGGCAATGCCCGCCTGGGGCCTGGCATTGGCCATGCTGTGGATGACTCTGGTGGTCTTGGGGTGGGATCTGGCCCTGGTGCGGCTACTGCGTCATCGGCGCTGGCGAGCCTGGTTGCAGCGCCAGGTGCGCTGGCTGGATCGAGGCTGTGGAGTGCTGCTGTCGGCCCTTGGGCTCTGGTTGTTGATCGGCAGCGCGGCCTGAGCGCCGCGCTGCCTGCGATCATTTGCGCTTGAGCAACCAGCGTTGCGGGCCGGGCTGGTACTCGGGCATCTCGTCGAACTGGGCACGGTTCTGCGCCTCGAAGATGCGTAGCTGATTGCCCTCATGGACGAACAGCCAGGGGCTGCCCTGATCGCCCAGTTGCAGCCAGATGCTGTCGTTGTCACCGCTCATGGCAGCGCAATCACCGGCCAGGCACAGCGCGTAGCGTTCGGCGCCGGGCAGGCCCTGCAGGCTGCCGTCCGCGCCAAAGCGCACCAGGCCGCCCTGGCCGGGGCCTTCCACGATCATCCAGTCGCCGCCCAGGTAGGCGCGGTACAGGGCCTGCTCGAAATTGCTACCCGGGGCCGACGAAGCCTGGGCTGGCGGCACCCGGACGAACTGCTGCTCTGGCCAGTAATCGCTGGCAACCTGAGTGAGTTGACCCTCGTGCATGCTGAGCTGCTCGCGGTAGTTGCCGTAGAAGGTCACCTGCCAGTGCAGGGGATCCAGCGGCTCGATGTTGCCTTCGGCCAGCTCGAAGCCATTGCTGTAGGTCGCCTGCCGTTGCCGGGTATCGATATGCCACTCGAGGTTGGGGCCGTAGGCCAGCAGTGATTCGCGCAGATGGCCGCTCTCGCGCGCGGCATCGATGGCAGCCTGGTTGATCCAGGTGCCATTGGGATCGTCGTTCGGTTTGCTGGCGCAGCCAACCAGCAAGGTGCTGCACAACAGCAGGGTGATCAGGCGCATGATGCTCTCCGCACGGGAGAAAGGAGGGAACAGGCGGGGCCTGAGCCCCGCCGCCGGGCTTATTCGAGCACCAGGATGGCGTCCATTTCCACCTGCGCGCCGCGCGGCAGAGCGGCCACGCCGATGGCGGCACGGGCCGGGTAGGGCTGCTCGAAGTAACGGCCCATGATCTCGTTGACCTTGGCGAAGTGCGACAGGTCGGTGAGGAAGATGTTCAGCTTGACGATGTCCTTGAACGAACCACCGGCTGCTTCGGCCACGGCCTTGAGGTTCTCGAACACCTGCACGGTCTGCGCCTCGAAACCTTCCACCAGTTCCATGCTCGCCGGATCCAGCGGGATCTGCCCGGACATGTAGACGGTGTTGCCGGCCTTGATCGCCTGGGAGTAGGTGCCGATGGCGGCGGGGGCCTTGTCGCTGCTGATGACGGTCTTGCTCATGAATGACTCCTTGAAAGGGCAGCCTCAAGCCGGAAGCTCCAAGCTGCAAGTAAAGACGGCTGTCAGGCTACAGATTGCACATGGCGGGCTCAAGAAAGCAGCGCGTGCTTGTCGCTTGCAGCATGAGGCTGGTCGCTGTCGTCAGGCGCGTACCCGAGTGATGCGGGTGACGCCCTTGAGCGCGCGCAGCTTCTTGATCACCCGTGCCAGGTGCACGCGGTCGTGCACGCTGATCACCAGTTGTACCACGCTGATGCGGCCATCGCGCTCGTCCATGCCGATCTTCTCGATATTGCCATCGGCGGCGTTGACGCTGCTGGCCAGCAGGGCGATCAGGCCGCGCTGGTGCTCCAGCTCGACGCGCAATTCGACGTTGAATTCGCCGGTGACATCCTTGGCCCAGTTGAGCTGGATGCATTTTTCAGGGTTGTGGCGGATGTCGACGATATTGCGGCAGCTTTCCATGTGCACCACCATGCCCTTGCCGGCAGACAGGTAGCCGACGATGGGGTCGCCCGGGATTGGTGTGCAGCATTTGGCGTAGCTCATCACCAGGCCTTCGGTGCCGCGGATCGCCAGTGGCCCTTCGCTATTCGGCAGGGCATCGCCGCTCTCGGCCAGCAGGCGGCGGGCGACCACGTAGGCCATGCGGTTGCCCAGGCCGATGTCCTCGAGCAGATCCTCGAAGACTTCCTGGCGGTACTCGGCAACCACGGCTTGCACGCGCTCCGGGGCGATCTTTTCCAAGTGTGTGTCGAAGCTGGCCAGCACCTTGTTCAGCAGGCGTTCGCCGAGGCTGATGGATTCGGAGCGGCGCTGCTGTTTGAGGGCGTGGCGAATGTGCGTACGTGCCTTGCCGGTGACCACGAAGTTGAGCCAGGCCGGATTGGGGCGGGCACCCGGGGCGGTGACGATTTCCACCGTCGAGCCGCTTTCCAGCGCCTGCGACAGCGGCGCCAGGCGGCGATTGATGCGGCAGGCGATGCAGGTATTGCCGACGTCGGTGTGCACCGCGTAGGCGAAGTCGACCGCGGTGGAGCCTTTCGGCAGCTCCATGATGCGGCCCTTGGGCGTGAACACGTAGACCTCGTCCGGGAACAGGTCGATCTTCACGCTCTCGATGAATTCCAGGGAATTACCCGCTCTCTGCTGGAGTTCGAGTACACCCTTGACCCACTGCCGCGCACGGGCGTGATTGCCCTTGGGCACATCGTCATCGTTGGACTTGTACAGCCAGTGCGCGGCGATGCCGTTGTTGGCCATCTCCTCCATCTCGCGGGTGCGGATCTGGATCTCGATGGGCACGCCGTGCATGCCGAACAGCGTGGTGTGCAGCGACTGGTAGCCGTTGGCCTTGGGAATCGCGATGTAATCCTTGAAGCGCCCCGGCAGCGGCTTGTACAGGTTGTGCACGGCGCCGAGCACGCGGTAGCAGGTGTCGACCTTGTCGACGATGATACGGAAGGCGTAGACGTCCATGATCTCGTTGAACGCCTTACGCTTGCCGCGCATCTTCTGGTAGATGCTGTAGAGGTGCTTCTCGCGGCCGATCACCTCGCCTTCCATGCCCTCGCGTTGCAGGCAGGCCTGGATCGATTCCTCGATCTTGGCGACGATCTCCTTGCGGTTGCCCCGAGCGCGGCGCACGGCGGCGCGGATGCGCTCGGAGCGCATCGGGTGCATGGCCTTGAAGCCCAGATCCTCGAACTCCACGCGCATGTTGTGCATGCCCAGGCGGTTGGCGATGGGGGCGTAGATTTCCAGGGTTTCCTTGGCGATGCGCCGGCTCTTCTCGTGCGGCATGGCATCGAGGGTGCGCATGTTGTGCAGGCGGTCGGCGAGCTTGACCAGAATCACGCGAATGTCGCGGGCCATGGCCATGGCCATCTTCTGGAAGTTCTCGGCCTGCGCCTCGGCCTTGGTCTCGAAGTTCATCTGGGTCAGCTTGCTGACCCCGTCGACCAGTTCGGCCACGGTTTCGCCGAACTGCGCGTTGAGCGCTTCCTTGGCGATGCCGGTGTCTTCGATGACGTCGTGCAGCATGGCGGCCATCAGGCTCTGATGATCCATGTGCATGTCGGCGAGGATGCTGGCCACGGCCAGCGGATGGGTCACGTAGGCTTCGCCGCTGCGGCGGCGTTGCCCATCGTGCGCCTGTTCGGCGTAGAAATAGGCTCGGCGCACCAGGTTGACCTGGTCATGGCCGAGGTAGGTCGAAAGTCGGTCGGCGAGAGCGTCTATGCCAGCCATGGGGTGCCTCCCTCATGACCGGCTTGGCTATGCGCCGCGCAACTTCGACCCGGCATCATCGACTTACAGAGGCTCGTTGGCCTCTTCCTCGAAGGCAGCGAACAGAGGCTCTTCTTCGACGATGTCTTCCTGGGCGACGATCTCGGCGTCTACCAGGCCAGCCGCGATCTCGCGCAGGGCGACGACGGTGGGCTTGTCGTTTTCCCAAGCCACTTTCGGCTCCTTGCCGCCGGTGGCTAGCTGGCGCGAACGCTTGGTCGCGAGCATGACCAGCTCGAAGCGGTTATCAACGTTGTCCAGGCAATCTTCGACGGTAACGCGAGCCATGGTGTTCCTCGTAACATGTGCGGATAAGCTTGGCCCGAGCGGGCGAGCGGACTCAATAGTGTAAAGCAGCCGCAAGCGACAAGCTACAAGCAGAAGCCAATCCGGCCTTGCTTTTACTTGCAGCTTGTGGCTTGAAGCGTGCCGCTGCTTTTAGGCCAACAACTCGCCGAGCAAACCGGCGTGGCGTTGCTGTTGCTGCGCCTGGCATAGCTGATTGCAGCGGAAGATGGCTTTCAGATCGCTCAGGGCATGGTTGAAGTCATCGTTGATCACCAGGTAGTCGTACTCGACGTAGTGGCTCATTTCGCTGACCGCTTCGCGCATGCGGCGCTCGATGATCTCGCCGCTGTCCTGGCCGCGGTTGGTCAGGCGGTGACGCAGGGCTTCCTGGGTCGGTGGCAGGATGAAGATGGATCTGGCCTGCGGCATCAGCTTGCGTACCTGCTGCGCGCCCTGCCAGTCGATTTCCAGGATCAGGTCGAAGCCCTCGGCCAGGGTCTGTTCGACCCACTTCTGCGAGGTGCCGTAGAAGTTGTCGAACACCTGGGCGTGCTCGAGAAACTCGCTACGCTCGATCATGGCGCTGAACTGTGCATGGTCGACGAAGTGGTAGTTGACCCCGTCCACCTCGCCCGGACGCATGGCGCGGGTGGTGTGCGATACCGAGACGCGAATCTGCGGTTCGCTCTCGATCAGCGCCTTGACCAGGCTGGTCTTGCCGGCGCCAGAGGGGGCGGAAACGATATAGAGGGTGCCGGTGGTGATGGCCATGGAAAAGCGTCCTGAAAAACGGTGAACGAAAGATAGCAGCCGTCTGGCTGGCGTTACTCGATGTTCTGCACCTGCTCGCGCATCTGCTCGATCAGCACCTTGAGGTTGACCGCTGCCTGGGTACTGCGCGGATCGAAGGCCTTGGAGCCGAGGGTATTGGCCTCGCGGTTGAGTTCCTGCATCAGGAAGTCCAGGCGCCGCCCGGCGGCGCCACCGACCTTGAGCACGCGGCGCACTTCGCTGACATGGGTGCTCAGACGATCCAGTTCCTCGGCCACGTCGCTCTTCTGCGCCAGCAGCACCAGCTCCTGCTCCAGGCGCTGCGGGTCGAGTTCGGCCTGCATCTCGGCGAAGCGGGTTTCAATCTTGGTGCGCTGGCCGGCGAGCATCTGCGGTACCAGTTCGCGCAGGGCGGCGACTTCGTCGAGGATGGCGTCGAGGCGTTCGTTGAGCAGCTTGGCCAGTTCCGCCCCTTCACGGGCACGGCCGGCCTTGAGTTCTTCCAGCGCCTGGCCGAACAGGGTCAGGGCGGCAGCGTTCAGGGCCTGCGGATCGGCCGAGTCGGCCACCAGCACGCCAGGCCAGGCCAGCACTTCCAGTGGGTTGAGCGGCGCCGGCTGCTGGATCAGGGCGGCGATCTGTTCGGCGGCGGCGATCAGTTGGCGGGCGCGCTCGTTGTCGACCTGCAGCGCTTTGCCGGCATTTTCTTCGGCGAAGCGCAAGGTGCATTCCACTTTTCCGCGCGACAGGCCCTGGCGCAGGGCCTCACGCACCGCGCCTTCGAGATCGCGAAAGGCGTCGGGCAGACGCAGGTGCGGTTCCAGATAGCGATGATTGACGGAGCGCAGTTCCCAGCTCAGGGTGCCGTGGGCAGTCGCCTGCTCGTGGCGGGCAAAGGCCGTCATGCTGTGGACCATGGGGATACCTCGCGGACATTCGGCTCGAAAAGCGCAGGATTGTAGCCCAGGGCGAGTGCCCATTTCATGCGCTGGCAATCCGGCATGCCCCTGCTCGCCGTCTGCCAGGGCCAATTCGGCGTGTCGTGGCGCCCTGCCGCCCCTATAATGCGTGCTGTTTTCACTTAACGAAGTAGGTATCGCTCGATGAAACGTCCCAGTGGCCGCGCCGCCGATCAGTTGCGCTCGATCCGCATCACCCGCAACTACACCAAGCACGCCGAGGGTTCGGTACTGGTGGAGTTCGGCGATACCAAGGTGATTTGCACCGTCAGCGTCGAATCCGGCGTGCCGCGCTTCCTCAAGGGCCAGGGCCAGGGTTGGCTGACCGCCGAGTACGGCATGCTGCCGCGCGCCACCGGCGAGCGTAACCAGCGTGAAGCCAGCCGTGGCAAGCAGGGCGGTCGCACCCTGGAAATCCAGCGTCTGATCGGCCGGTCGCTGCGTGCTGCGCTGGACATGAGCAAGCTGGGCGAGAATACCCTGTATGTCGACTGCGACGTGATCCAGGCCGACGGTGGCACCCGTACCGCATCGATCACCGGAGCCATGGTGGCGCTGATCGACGCACTGAAGGTGCTGAAGAAGCGCGGTGCGCTCAAGGGTGAGCCGCTCAAGCAGATGATCGCCGCCGTTTCGGTGGGTATCTACCAGGGCGAACCGGTGCTGGATCTGGATTATCTGGAGGACTCGGCGGCCGAAACCGATCTCAACGTGGTCATGACCAACGCTGGCGGTTTCATCGAGGTGCAGGGCACCGCCGAAGGCGCGCCGTTCCAGCCTGAGGAGTTCAACGCCATGCTGGCCCTGGCGCAGAAGGGCATGAACGAGATCTTTGAACTGCAACGTGTCGCATTGGTCGACTGATCGATCGCGCCATAAGGAGACGCCGCATGAGCGAAGAGTTCCAGGTACCGCAACCCGTTCCGAGCCAGGAGGCGCGTCAGTGGGCGATGTTCTGCCACTTCGCCGCCTTTCTCGGGCTGGTGTTTCCCTTCGGCAATCTGCTCGGGCCCTTGATTGTCTGGCAGGTGAAGAAGGACATGGATCCCTTCGTCGACGCGCAGGGCAAGGAGGCGCTGAACTTTCAGATCAGCGTCGCCCTGGCGGCGGCGCTGTGCTTCTTGCTGATGATCGTGGTGATCGGTTTTCCGCTGTTGTTGCTGGTCGGCCTGGCGGCGTTGGTGCTGACCATCATCGCTGGTATCAAGGCCAACGAGGGCAAGGCCTATCGCTACCCCTTCAGTTGGCGCCTGGTGAAGTAGGCGAGCGTGCAACAAAAAAGCCGGCGGTCAGCCGGCTTTTTCATGTCTGCAGATCAGATGCTGAGGATCCAGTCGTAATCGACGATCAGCGGCGCATGCTGGGAGAAGCGCGGCTGGCGCGGCAGGCGGGCGCTGCGCACGGTGCGACGCATGCCCGGCGTGAGGAGCTGATAGTCGAAGCGATAGCCCAGGTTGAGCATTTCTGCCTGCTCGCTGTCCGGCCACCAACTGAACTGGTCGCCTTCGCGGCTGACTTCGCGCAAGGCATCGACATAGCCCATGCTGCCGACCACTTCGTCCATCCAGGCGCGTTCCGGCGCCAGGAAGCCCGGCGACTGCTGGCAGTCGCGCCAGTTCTTCACGTCCTGCTTCTGGTGCGCAACATGCAGCGAGCCACAGTAGATGTACTCGCGGCGCTTGCGCCGTTGCTTGTCCAGATAATGGGTGAAGTCGTCCATGAACTTGAATTTCTGATTCAAGCTCTCGTCGCCATCCCGGCCGGTGGGCAGGAGTAGGCTGGCAATACTGACCTTGTCGAAATCTGCCTGCAGGTAGCGCCCGTAGCGATCGGCCATCTCGAAGCCGAGGCCGCTGATCACCGCCTTGGGTTGCAAACGCGAGTAGAGTGCCACGCCACCTTGGCTGGGCACTTCGCCGTCGCATGCATAGAGGAAATAGCCATCCAGTTGGAAAGCTTGGTCGTCCATTTCAAAGGCGGAGGCACGGGTGTCTTGCAGGCAGATCACGTCGGCATTCTGGGCTTGTAGCCAACTGAGCAAACCTCGCTCGGCCGCAGCCTGAATACCATTCACGTTCACACTGATGATCCGCATAAATGGCCCCCAAAAACACGTGCGTGTATGATACCCGAGCTCACTTCATTTAGCTAAATCCGTGCCGTCCGGGACTTTTTCATGCAAGCGTACCAGTGCGATTTCATTCGCTTCGCCATCGAACGTGGGGTTCTGCGTTTCGGTCAGTTCACCCTCAAGTCCGGGCGCACCAGCCCCTATTTCTTCAACGCCGGCCTGTTCGACAGCGGCCTGGCGCTGGCTCAGCTAGGGCGTTTCTACGCCGCTGCCATCGTCGACAGCGGCATCGAATTCGATGTGCTGTTCGGCCCGGCCTACAAGGGTATTCCGTTGGCAGCGACCACTGCCGTGGCACTGGCCGAGCATCATCAGCGCGACCTGCCCTGGTGCTTCAACCGCAAGGAAGCCAAGGATCATGGCGAAGGTGGCACCCTGGTCGGCGCGCCGCTCAAGGGTCGCGTGCTGATAGTCGACGACGTGATCACCGCCGGCACCGCCATTCGCGAAGTCATGCAGATCATCCAGAGCCAGGGCGCGCAGGCCGCCGGTACCCTGATCGCGCTGAACCGCCAGGAACGCGGTCAAGGCGAGCTCTCGGCGATTCAGGAAGTGGAGCGCGATTTCGGCATGCCCGTGGTGAGCATCGTCTCGCTCGAGCAGGTCTTGGAATATCTGGCAGGGGATGCTGAACTCAAACGACATCTGCCGGCGGTCGAAGCCTACCGCGCCGAGTACGGAATCTAGCCCCAGACCAAGGTGGCCCTTATGTCTGCACCGTGCCTGACCCGCTATATGCTGCTGCTGAGCCTGACCCTGCCCTTGTCCGGGATGGCCGCCGAGCTGTATCGCTACGTCGATGACAAGGGGGTGACGGTGCTCAGCCGCCAGGGCGTGCCGCCGGAATTCATCGGCAAGGGCTACGAGGTGCTCAACGACCACGGCCGCGTGCTGCGGGTGATCCCGCCGGCACCGACACCGGAGGAGTTCGCCCGTATGCAGGCAGAGAAGGCGCGAGCCAGCAGCGACGCGCAGTTGCTGCGCCTGTATAGCAATCTCGATGACGTCGATCGGGCGCGCGAGCGCAAGCTCTCCGAGCTGGATGGCTTGATCCGCGTGGCGCGTGGCAACCTGCAGTCGGTGCGTACCCAGCAGGCCAACCTGCAGGGCAAGGCGGCCGAGCACGAGCGCGCCGGGCGTCAGGTGCCGGAAAATCTGCTGGTGCAGATCAGCGGTCTGAGGGATGAACAGGAGCGCCTGCAGCGCGACATCGACCGCTATCAGGCGTCGCGCTTACAGGCCGAGAAGGACTTCGCCGCTGATCGCGCGCGTCTGGCTGAGCTGTTTGGTGGGGGCCAGCGCAAGCAGTAAGCGCCTGGTGTTCCTTTCCTAGACGGGGTATGGGACGTGGCGGCCGCCTTGCCCTCTCCCGCCCTGCGGGCACCCACGGCTTTGGCCTCCTGCATCCTTGTAGCCGTTTCCTGGGGGAGATGCGTGGCGACCGCCTTTCCCTCTCCCGCCCTTCGGGCACCCTCTCCCAGAGGGAGAGGGTCATCAGGAAGCCGCATTCGCGGCTTGCTTTTAATGGCGCTTGCGGTTGCTGATCATGGTGCCGTTGCCGGTATCGGTGAAGATCTCCAGCAGAACGGCATTCGGTACCCGGCCATCGATGATGTGCGCGCTGGTGACGCCACCCTGCACCGACTCCAGGGCGCATTTGATCTTCGGCAGCATGCCGCCGTAGATGGTGCCGTCGGCGATCAGTTCGTTGACCTGCTCGGTGGTCAGGCCGGTGAGCACGTCGCCCTGCTTGTTCATCAGCCCGGCGATGTTGGTCAGCAGCATCAGTTTCTCGGCCTTCAAGGCTTCGGCCACCTTGCCTGCCACCAGGTCGGCATTGATATTGTAGGACTCGCCATCCGGGCCGACGCCGATGGGCGCGATGACCGGGATGAAGTCGCCCTTGACCAGCATGTTCAGCAGCTCGGTATTGACCCCGGTGACCTCGCCGACATGGCCGATGTCGATGATTTCCGGCTGGGTCATTTCCGGCGTCTGGCGGCTGACCTTGAGCTTCTTCGCGCGGATCAGGCCTGCATCCTTGCCGGTCAGGCCGATGGCGCTGCCACCGTGCTGGTTGATCAGGTTGACGATGCTCTTGTTGACCTGGCCGCCGAGCACCATTTCCACCACGTCCATGGTGGCGGTGTCGGTGACGCGCATGCCATCGATGAAGTGGCTTTCGATGGACAGTCGTTTGAGCAGGTCGCCGATCTGCGGGCCGCCACCGTGTACCACCACCGGGTTGATGCCCACCGCTTTCATCAGCACGATGTCGCGGGCGAAGCCCTGCTTGAGTTCCTCGCTCTCCATGGCGTTGCCGCCGTACTTGATCACCAGGGTCTTGCCGACGAAGCGGCGGATATAGGGCAGGGCTTCGGACAGTACCTTGGCAACCTGGGCGGCGGCGTCACGCTCGAGGGTCATGCAGGGGCTCCTGAGTCAGGTCGATCAAAAGGGGAGTTGCAGGTCGGGGGCGACCTTGAGCAACTGGGCGCGGAACACATCCTGGATGCGCTCCAGCTCTTGCTGGGTATCGGCCTCGAAGCGCAGCACCAGCACTGGCGTGGTGTTGGAAGCGCGGATCAGGCCCCAGCCCTTGGGATAGTCGACGCGCACACCGTCGATGCTGGTGAGGTTGGCTTCGCCCCATTGGCCTTCACGCTGCAGGCGTTCGATCATGCCGAACTTGGTCTGCTCGGTGACCTTGATGTTGATTTCCGGCGTGGAAATGTCGCTGGGGAAGGCGCTGAACACCTGCTCGGCGTCGCGTTTTTCCTGGCTGAGGATTTCCAGCAGGCGCGCGGCACTGTAGATACCGTCGTCGAAACCGTACCAGCGTTCCTTGAAGAAAATGTGGCCGCTCATTTCCCCGGCCAGCAGGGCGCCGGTTTCCTTCATCTTCTTCTTGATCAGCGAGTGGCCGGTCTTCCACATCACCGGGCGACCGCCATAACCGCTGATCAGCGGGGTCAGGCGACGGGTGCATTTGACGTCGAAGATGATGTCGGCACCGGGGTTGCGCGAGACCACGTCCTTGGCGAACAGCATCAGCAGGCGATCCGGGTAGACGATGTTGCCGGTGTTGGTCACCACGCCGACACGATCGCCGTCGCCGTCGAAGGCCAGGCCCAGGTCGGCCTTCTCTGCCTTGACCCGGGCGATCAGGTCGACCAGGTTCTCCGGTTTGCCCGGATCTGGATGGTGGTTGGGGAAGGTGCCGTCGACATCGCAGTACAGCGGGGTCACGCTGCAGCCCAGCGCCTCGATCAGTTGTGGTGCGATCACCCCGGCGGCGCCATTGCCGCAGTCCACCACCACCTTGAGCGGCTTGGCCAGGGCGATGTCGTCGCGGATGGTCTTGAAGTAACGCGGCAGCACGTCGACCTGCTGCACGCTGCCGACGCCGCTGGCCAGGTCGTTGTCGTCGAGACGCTGCTTGAGCGCCTGGATCTGTTCGTTGGCCAGGGTGTCGCCGGCGATGATGATCTTGAAGCCGTTGTAGTCCGGCGGGTTGTGGCTGCCGGTGAGCATCACCGCCGAGCGGCCTTCCAGCACGTTGGCGGCGAAGTACACCACCGGGGTGGGCACCATGCCAATGTCGGTGACTTCGCAGCCGCAATCGAGCAGGCCCTGTACCAGTTGCTGCAGCAGCTCGGGGCCGGAGAGGCGGCCGTCGCGGCCGACGATGACCTTGGGCTCACCCTGGGCCAGGCTCTGAGAACCGATGGCGCGACCGATCCAGTAGGCGTATTCGGCGGTCAGGGTGTCACCCACCACGCCACGGATGTCGTAGGCGCGGAAGATGTCGGCGGGAAGTTTCGGGGCGCTTTGGCTAGTGGTCATTGCGGTGCTCTGCTCCAATCCCAGGAGATCCTGGTCTTCATCGAGAATGTCGATATCGAGGATATCGGTGTCCTGAAACAGCGGGTCGACCAGCTCGGCGGGCCTGAAGGCGGGCTGAGTGGCGGTGGCCGCCGGTGCTGCTTTTGCGGGGGCGCTGCCGGCGGCGCTTTCACTGCTGCGGCGTGGCAGACGGGCCAGGCTCTGGGCCAGACCGTCGAGTGCCGGCAGGCTCAGGCTGAAGGCTTTGACGTTTTTGCCCGCAGAGAGTTCTTCGAGCATTTGCCTGAGCTGGCTTGCATCGTTGTCGAGGCGTCGCAACAGGCTGCCGCGCAGCAGAATCAGGCCGATCAGCGCGCCGCCCAGGGCCAGCAGCGCCGCGAGGCCGAGCATCAGCGGCGGCACGCCACCTTGGGCCAGTGCCGGCCCAGGGCTGAACAGCAGTTGCCAATTCGGATTGCCAGTGGCGAAGGTCTGGACGCTGTCCGCTTCGGCCTGGCCACGTTGTAGCAGGAGCTGGGTGGGGGCGTTGGCGAACTGCTGCTGCAGGCGCACCTGGCCCAGCTCGGCCGGCAATTGCGGCAGGCTATCGAGCAGGCGGGCCAGGTCCACCACCAGCAGCAGCGTACCTTGTGCCGGCTGGCCTTCGCCCTGGCCGAGGGCCACGGCGCTGTAGGCCAGCCAGCGCTGACCGACACGGTAGGCCTCGACTGCTGGGCGCTGGCCGTTTTCCGCGCGGCGCAGCATGTCCAGGCCGGCGAAGTTCATCGGTGCGGCGCGGTTGTTGTCCTGTACCGCCTCACCGCGGCGGTTGAGGTGGGCGTCGACGACGCCGGCCCAGTATCCCAGGCGCTGTTCGGCCTGGCGGATCTGCGCACTGTCGCCGCTCTGCAGGGCCTGCAACAGCTCCGGGTTGCGTGCGGCGGCGAGGGTGTCGGCCTGCAGTTGCTTGAGCGCCTGCTGCACGGCGCTGGCCTGGCTGCTGCCGATGGCTTGCAGCAGTTCGCTCTGGCGTGCCTGAGTCTCGCTGTTCTGTACCAGCCAGAGCAGGGCACCGCCAGCGCCGATGCCCAGCAATGTGGCCAGCAAGCCCGGCAGCAGTGCGCCCAGCGCGGGGCTGCCAGACGTTTTACCGGCCTTGGGCGGCGCGGAGTTGACGGCGGTGGCGGCTTCCTTGGCGTTACGCTTGAAGAGTTTCACGCGTTGGGCTCCTCGGCGAGTCGTTGTCGATGACGGCGATCAGTGGCTGCCGGAATGGCCGAAGCCGCCAGCGCCACGCTGGGTCTGGTCGAATTCCTCGACCAGCTCGAAACGTGCTTGTACCACCGGCACCAGCACCAATTGTGCGATGCGCTCGCCAATGGCGATGCGGAAACTGTCCTGACCCCGGTTCCAGCACGACACCATCAGCTCGCCCTGGTAGTCCGAGTCGATCAGCCCGACCAGGTTGCCGAGGACGATGCCGTGTTTGTGGCCCAGGCCCGAGCGCGGCAGGATCAGTGCGGCCAGGTCGGGGTCGGCGACGAAGATCGACAGGCCGGTGGGGATCAGTACGGTCTGCCCCGGCTCGAGGACGATCTCCTCCTTGAGCATGGCGCGCAGGTCGAGGCCAGCGGAGCCTGGCGTGGCGTACTGCGGCAGGGGAAATTCCTGGCCGAGGCGGGGGTCGAGGATCTTGGCTTGCAGAGCGTGCATGGTCAGTTCTTGTTCAGTCGGTCGGCGATGAGGGTGATCAACTGGCGGGCGATCTTGCCCTTGCTGGTCTGGGCGAAGCTGGTTTGCTGCAGCTCACGGTCGATCACGGTGATGGCGTTCTCTTCACTGTTGAAGCCTATGCTGGGGTTGGCCACATCGTTGGCGACGATCAGGTCGAGATTCTTGTCGCGCAATTTGCGCGAGGCGTACTCCAGCAGGTTTTCGGTCTCGGCGGCGAAGCCCACGCTGAACGGGCGATCCTCGCGGCCGGCGATGGTGGCGAGGATATCCGGGTTGCGCACCATTTGCAGGAGCATGCCCTCGCCGCTGCTGGGGTCTTTCTTCAATTTGTGCTGGGCGACCACTTCCGGGCGGTAGTCGGCCACGGCGGCGGCGGCGATCAGCACGTCGCAGGGCATCGCCGCTTCGCAGGCGGCGAGCATGTCGCGGGCGCTGATCACGTCGATGCGGCTGACCCGGTCCGGCGTCGGTAGGTGTACCGGGCCGCTGACCAGGGTGACCTTGGCACCGGCTTCGGCAGCGGCCTCGGCCAGGGCGAAACCCATCTTGCCGGAGCTGTGGTTGGTGATGTAGCGCACCGGGTCGATGTTTTCCTGGGTCGGCCCGGCGGTGATCAGGATGTGCAGGCCGTCGAGGGCCTGGCGCTGGAAGCAGTCGGCGGCCAGGCTGGCCAGGTCGGTGGGTTCGAGCATGCGCCCGAGGCCGACATCGCCACAGGCCTGGCTGCCGGAGGCCGGGCCGAACAGGCGCATGCCGCGCTGCTGCAGCAACTCCAGATTGGCCTGGGTGGCGGCGTCGCGCCACATGGCCTGGTTCATCGCCGGGGCCAGGGCGATGGGCGCATCGGTGGCCAGCACCAGAGTGGTCAGCAGGTCGTTGGCGATGCCCTGGGCCAGGCGCGCGATCAGGTCGGCGGTGGCCGGGGCAATGAGAATCAGGTCGGCCCAGCGGGCCAGCTCGATATGGCCCATCGCCGCTTCGGCGGCCGGGTCGAGCAGATCGAGATGAACGGGGTGGCCGGAGAGGGCCTGCAGGGTCAGCGGGGTGATGAATTCACGGCCGCCCTGGGTCATTACCACACGCACTTCGGCGCCTTGATCCTTGAGCCGGCGAACCAGTTCAGCGCTCTTGTAGGCGGCGATACCGCCCCCTACGCCGACGATGATGCGTTTGCGATACAGCCGCTGCATAGGCCTGCCTTGTCTGGACGGATGAATGTGCGCCATGCGGCCAACGCCTCCCCAGGCCGACCGCAGGCAAAAAAGATGGGCTACGATAGCACAGCGCCCGCAGTGGAACAGCGGGCGCCTGACTCGACAGGGAGGTGTATGAGAATGAGCATTCGCAATTGGCCTGCGGCAGAGCGCCCGCGGGAAAAACTGCTGGCCCAGGGCGCGGCGGCGCTGACCGATGCCGAGCTGCTGGCGATCTTTCTGCGTACCGGCGTGGCCGGCTGTAGCGCGGTGGAGCTGGCGCGGCGCCTGCTTGCCGAGTTCGGCAGCCTGCGCGCCTTGCTCGAGGCCGAGCTACCCGACTTCAGCCAGCATCTGGGGCTGGGCCCGGCCAAGTACGCGCAATTGCAGGCGGTGCTGGAAATGGCCAGGCGTCATCTGGCCGAGCGCCTGCGTCGTGACTCTGCGCTGGAAAGCCCGCAGGCGGTGCGTGATTACCTCAAGGCACAACTGCGCCATGAGCCGCATGAGGTGTTCGCCTGCCTGTTCCTCGACTCCAAGCACCGGGTACTGGCCTTCGAGGTGCTGTTTCGCGGCAGCATCGACAGCGCCAGCGTGTATCCCAGGCAGGTGGTCAAGCGTGCCCTGGCCAACAATGCCGCGGCGTTGATCCTCACCCACAACCACCCCTCTGGCGTCTGCGAGCCGAGCCAGGCCGATCGCGTACTGACCCAGCGCCTCAAGGATGCCCTGGCGCTGGTGGACGTGCGTGTGCTTGACCATTTCATCGTCGGCGATGGCGAGCCGCTGTCCATGGCCGAGCTGGGCTGGATGTAGGGCGGCGCTCCTACAGCGCGTAGGGTGGGCTTTAGCCCATCATGATGACGGCTTACGGCGCCATTTGTAGCGAGGCAAAATCCTGCCGGCCGAACGGGCTGACCTGGTAGCCCTGAACCTTGGCACTGAGCAGGGCGAACGCCGTCGGATGTGCCAGCGGCAGCCATAGCGCCTGCTCCTGGATGATCTTCTGCGCCTGGTGGTAGAGGCGGCTGCGCTCGGCCTGGTCGCTGCTGCTCTTGCCTTCGGCGATCAACGTGTCCAGCGTTTCATTGCAGTAACGGGCGAAGTTCAACCCGGATTGCACCGAGGCACAGGCGAATTGCGGGGTGAGGAAGTTGTCCGGGTCGCCGTTGTCGCCGGCCCAGCCCATGAACAGCAGGTCATGCTCGCCGGCCTTGGCCCGGCGGATCAGCTCGCCCCATTCGATCACGCGGATTTCGGCGTCGATGCCCACCTGGGCCAGGTCGGCCTGCAGCAGTTGTGCGCCGAGATTGGGGTTGGGGTTGAGCAGGCTGCCGCTGGGGCGTGTCCAGATGGTGGTCTTGAAGCCATCTTGCAGGCCTGCTTCGGCCAGCAGGGCGCGGGCCTTGTCCGGGTCATGGGGGTAGCCGGGCAGCTCGCTGGCGTAGCTCCAGGTATTGGGCGGGTAGGGACCATTGGCCGGCTCGGCGCTGCCCTCGAACACGGCCTTGACGTAGCTGGCCTTGTCGAACGCCAGGTTGATGGCCTGGCGTACCTGCGGCTTGTCCAGTGGTGGATGCTGGCTGTTGAGGGCGACGAAGGCGGTCATGAAGGCGGCGGTCTGCGCGCTTTTCAGCCTGGTGTCGTCGGCAATGGCCTGTACGTCCTGCGGTTTCGGTGACAGGGCGATCTGGCACTCGCCACGGCGCAGTTTCTGCAGGCGCACGTTGCTGTCCGGGGTGATGGCGAAGACCACCTTGTCCATGGCCGGTTTGCCGCCGAAGTAGTCGGGGTTGGCGCGGTAGCGCACCACGGCGTCTTTCTGGAAGCGCTCGAAGACGAACGGGCCGCTGCCGATGGGGGCGCTGTTGAGCTTCTCCGGGGTGCCGGCTGCGAGCAGCTTGTCGGCATATTCGGCTGGGTAGATGGAGGCGAAGCCCATGCTCAGGGTGGCGAGGAAGGTGGCATCGCGACGGTTCAGGGTGATGCGTACGCTGTGTGCATCCGGCGCCTCGATCTTGGCGATCAGGCTTGGCCACTGCATCGACTGGGCATGCGGGTAGCCGCTGGCGGCGACCTCGTGCCAGGGGTGCTGCGGATCGAGCATGCGCTGGAAGCTGAACAGCACGTCCTGGGCGTTCAGGTTGCGGCTGGGGGTGAAGTCGGCGCTGTGGTGGAATTGCACGTCGTCGCGCAACTGGAAGTCATAGACCAGGCCGTCGTCCGAGACCGACCAGCTCCGCGCCAGGCTCGGCAGCAATTTGCCCTGCTCGGCGTCGAACTCCACCAGGCGGTTCATCAGCATGTCGGCCGAGGCGTTGGTGGTGGTCAGCGAGTTGTACTGCACCACGTCGAAACCATCCGGGCTGGCTTCCGTGCAGACGGCGAGGGTGGCGGCCTGGCTCAGCAGGGGCGCGCAGAACAGCGTGGCGAGTAACAGGCGCATGGTCGACTCCTCATTGGTTCCCGGTGATGACGGCATGCATGAACCCTAGTCGATTTGCTCGGTGCTGAATACCGTTTGCAGGCGACGAGCGGTCATTGGCGAGCGAAGCCTCATGCCTACGGCGCTTGGCCGCTCGAGGCTGCGTTTTATCCTGCGTTTTTCCTTGTTGCGCCCAAGGCTTTCTGGTATAAAGCAGCGCTCTTTTCTAGGGGCCCGGTTCTTGCGCTATCCAGTGCGCCCGGTAAGACCCTCGAGAAACGCGGCGCCGAGCGCCAATGACATTGAGTTTAAGCGGCCAACCCATGCCGGGTTGGGCATGTGGTTTTAGAGGGCTGAGGCATGTCGAGAGTCTGTCAAGTTACCGGTAAGGGTCCGGTAACCGGGAATAACATTTCCCACGCGAACAACAAAACCCGTCGTCGTTTCCTGCCGAACCTGCAGCATCATCGCTTCTGGGTCGAGTCGGAGAAGCGCTTCGTGCGTCTGCGCGTATCTGCCAAGGGCATGCGTGTCATCGACAAGCGTGGCATCGACGTAGTGCTGGCTGAGCTGCGCGCTCGCGGCGAAAAGGTTTAAGGAGAGAGTCATGCGTGAACTGATCCGTTTGGTGTCCAGCGCCGGTACCGGCCACTTCTACACCACCGACAAGAACAAGCGCACTACTCCCGACAAGATCGAGATCAAGAAGTACGATCCTGTCGTGCGTAAGCACGTGATCTACAAGGAAGCCAAGATCAAGTAATTGATTGCCGCTTGCCGCGAAGAAACCCGCCGTCACCGGCGGGTTTTTTATGCCTGGGATTTACTGCAACGGTTCAGGCGTGATCGGCCAACTGCGCCAGCGGCTGCGGGCGGCCGACGTGGTAGCCCTGGGCATAGTCGACGCCAAGTTGGCGCAGGCACTCCAGGCTCTGCTGCGTTTCGACGAACTCGGCCACCGTCTGCAGGCCGAGTTGCGTGGCGATCTGCTGCATCGAGCCGACCATGGCCTGGTTGATCGGATCCGTTTCGATGCCACGGATGAAGCTGCCGTCGATCTTGAGAATATCCAGCGGTAGTTGGCGCAGGTAGGCATAGGACGCGAAGCCGCTGCCGAAGTCGTCCAGCGCCACCTTGAGGCCCTGGCGGCGCAGTTCCTCGATCCACTTGGTCGATACCGCCAGTTCACCCAGGGCCACCATCTCGGTGATCTCGATGCACAGCTTGGCGGCCGGCAGTGCGTGTAGTTGCAGGGTGTCGTGCAGCAGGGCGTGAAAGCTCGGGTCGAGCAGCGAGTCGGCGCTGATATTGAGGTTGACCTGCTCCAGCGCCTGCAGGTGCCGTGGATTGGCGGCCAGCCAGGTGCACAGGTGGCGAACCACCCAACGGTCGATGGCGCCGAGAAAGCCGTAGCGCGCCGCCGCATCGAGAAACTGTGCGGGGCTGATCCACTCGCCGCTGTGTGGATCGCGATAGCGCAGCAGCACTTCGTAGTGCAGACCGCTGCGCGCCTGCTGCAGGGGCTGCACGGGCTGGAAGAACAGCTCGAAGTGATCCTCTTCGGTGGCTTCGCGCAGGCGAGTGATCCACTGCAACTGACGTTGATGCTCGAGCAACGCGCCATCGGCGGGGTTGAAGGCATGCACACGGTTGCGCCCCTGATGTTTGGCCAGTTGCATGGCATTGCTGGCCCAGCTCAGTGCGGTTTCCCAGTCGCGTGCGCCGGAGTCGAGAGTCAGCAGGCCGATGCTGGCATTGAGGCGAAAGGGTCGGCCCTGCCAGGTGAAGACGAACTGCTCGATGCTCTGGCGCAGCGTCTGTGCCTGGCCAGTGGCCGCGTCATCGTCCGCAGCGTGCAGGAGAATGGCGAACTCGTCGCCGCCTATGCGCGCCAGCGCGCTGTCTTTGGGCAGGGTATGACCCAGTTGGTAAGCCACCTGGCGTAGCAACTGATCGCCGGCCAGATGGCCGCACAGGTCGTTGACCTGCTTGAAGCGATCCAGGCCCAGGTACAGCAGATGACTGAAGCGCATCGGGCCTGGGCCGCTCAGGGTCTGCGAGAGCAGGCGTTCCAGCTCGCGCCGATTGTGCAGGCCGGTCAGTGCGTCGTGGCTGGCTTGATGCTGCAGGCGCTCTTCCAGTGCACGGCGCTCGTTGAGGTCGACCACTATGCCTTCCATGCAGGCCTGCCCCGGTTGTCGGTGCAGCGAGAGATAGACCCAGTGTGCGTGACCCTGCTGGTCGTGGATCTGGCACTCGCGGCTGACCGTGCCGCCGGCTTCGTCCAGCCCCGTCAGCAGTTCGTTCCAGGTGGTCTCGCCGAGCAGCCGTTGTAGCGTGCTGCCCTGTACACCATCGCCCAGCAGGCGTATCAGGCTGGGGTTGGCCTCGACGAGCTGACCGTCACGGCGGCAGCGGAAAATGCCTTCGCCACTGTGGCGAAACAGGGCGTGGTACTGCTCGAGGTTGTCGATGGCCTGGGCCTGGGTGTGCGTGAGGATGCGGCGCATGCGTTCCAGTTGCTTGTCGAGCAGGGCACCGAACATCAGCATGCTGAGCACCGGCATTGCCGCATTGAGGTTGTGCAGACCCGCCGGCCAGGCGGCTAACCCGGCACGGCTCAAGGGCAGCAGGAGCATCAGCAACAGGGCCCCGCTCCAGCACAGCAGGTAGCCCAAGGCGTAGGCCCTGCGTAGGCGCAAAGCCAGCAGCAAGAGCAGCAGTTGGTAGGCGCCGGTCAGCAGGATCAGCAGATTGAGCACGCTGTAGGTCTGTGGGTGATCGCTCAGGTAGCCGCCGACGCACACCAAGGCGATGGCCGCGAAGAGGGGCTCGCGCAGCCAGCGCAGGCGCTGTATTGGCAGTTGCAGGGCACAGGCCAGAAACAGTGAGCTGAAGATCAGCATGCCGGCCGTGGATAGGTTGATCAGCAGGCGCCACAGTTCTGCCGGCGCATCCATCGCCAGGCCGGCGATGCCGTACAGATTGGCGTTATAGACGGCTGCGCAGAGGGCGGTGAGGCTGAAATAGGCCTGCGCGGTTTCGCGCAGGGTACTGAAGCGGATCAGGTAGAACAGCGCCAGGCTGAACAGGGCACCCACCAGCAAACCGCTGCGCAGCCAGCTCCGTGCGATCAGCGGCTTGCTGTGAGAGTCGCCGATCAGTTGTAGCGGCAGGTGGATCGAGGAATGACTGCTGACGCGCAGCAGCAGGGTGTAGGTGCCCTGGGCCTGGACAGGCGGCAGTGCCAGCATGAACTGTGGATAGGGCTCGCCACGGGCGGCGAACGGCATGCGATTGCCACTGTGCATCTGGCCGAGGTCATGTTCGCCATCGAACAGCCAGACATCCAGGTGGTCGAGAAAGGGGGTAGCGACGATCAGGTGCAACGGCTCGGCGCTGGGCACGCGCAGGCGCAGTGCCTGCCACCAGGTGCTGCTGGAGTAGCCGATCCGGGCGCTGCCGAGCACCGGTGTACCGCGCTCGCTCAGAGCTTGCAGGGCTTGATTTGCACCGAGCCGTGCCGACGGGTCTTCCAGCAGCAGGCTGTGCTCGATGTTCACCGGCCTGGCCAGATCGGCCGCGCTGAGCTCCAGCAGCGGCAGCGCGCTGTCTGCCCAGGCCGGCAAGACACTGACCAGGCAGAGCAGCAATATCAGTGAGTGAAGCGGTCGAAGCATCCTTGGCGCCTCATGGCTACTACGAGGGCGCCGAAGTCCGATGGATGGGGTTGGAGCCGAGGGGCGACCGGGCGCAGATGAATTCTAGCCGACTACCGATGCTTCGATTGCGCGGCGGGTCTCATCCCTTGGGATCACGTGACACATGAGTGGGCTCGATCACGCCGCCTGTGCGCGCTCCTCTGCTGCCTGCCTTGAGCGGCTCCAGCGATTGGCACGGGCAAAGGTGCCGAAGTCGTTGAAGCGCACACCCATCTCGCGCATCACCCCGTGGGCGAAGGGGACGGTTAGCTGACGAATGTAGAAAGGCTCCTTGACCACGAAGTGGTGGATCGCATGGCTGCTGCCGAAGTTGAAGCAGAAGGCCTGCAGCGGCCACAGCCACCAGGGGTTGAGCACCTGGGTCTGCTGGATCACGTTGCCTGGCTCCACATCACCGTAGTAGTGCATGTTGGAGCTGACGAAGTGCAGGCAGAAGGTGCGCAGCACATTGGGCCCGACCAGCACCACCACGGCGATGTTCACCCCATCCATCAGACTCAGCGTAGTGGCCGACCAGGCGATGGGGGCGCCGAGCGCGGCGCTGGCCCAGTCCAGCAGGTGGAAGCCGAGAAACAGGTACCAGGTTGCCCAGTTGAGCAGTCCCAGCGGCGCATAGACTTTCAGCGTGCGGCTGAGTATCAGTCGGCGGTGTTGCGGGTTCTTCGCCCGTAGCCAGCGAATGAAGGAACTCATCATGTTGTCACCAACCATTAGCAGGCGGGCGATGCCCCAGGGCTCGCCGTTGGTGATGGCGCGCTCCTCCATGTCGGCTTCGCTGCCGGACACCTTGTGGTGGTTCAGGTGCAGGTGGCGGCGTACCCAGGGGTTGATGGTGCTCGGTCGCGCCAGCCAGACCAGCGCCAGCATCAGGTTATGCGGCAGCGGTCGCTTGCGAAAATACATCGAGTGAATAAGGTCGTGCTCCAGCTCGTGGGTCAGCGAAGCGAAGAAGGCGTTGAGCAGCAGGCAGGCCCACCAGGCCAGATGGCCTGCGATATAAAGCGCTGCCGAGCCGAGCATGCCGCACAGGGCGAAGGCCAGGATGCCGGCGCCGAGCGCGTCCTGATGCTGCAGGATCGGGTAACGCTGGCGCAGGGCGTTACCGTGGGCCATCACCTGTTCGCGGATATAAGCGGCGCGTTGCTGATCATTAAGGCTTGCGGGAGAAGGGGACATACCGACATCCTCTCGTTATTGGGCTGTGACTTCAGAGCACCTGCAGAAACCTGGGCGATGGCGCTGCAGGGAGTTGCCGAAGGTGCCTTTCACTGTGCCGTGACGCGCGTCGCAGCGCTCGGCCCTGCACGCCAACCTGCCTACCGGATACGCCAATCTGCATGAACGCCGAACCCTCCACCCTGGCTAGCTGGACCCGCGCCCTGCGCAAGCAGCTCGATGCCCTCGGGCTCGACAGCGTTGCTCTGTGCCGCGAGGCGGGGCTCGACCCGGCGTTGCTCGACGACCCCAACGCGCGCTGCCCGCTGTCGCTGACCACGCGCCTGTGGCAACTGGCGGTGGCCGCCAGCGGTGACCCGGCGCTGGGCCTGAAAACCTCGCAGTACGTCAGCCCGACCACCTTCCATGCCCTCGGCTATGCGCTGATCGCCAGCAGCAGCCTGCGCGAAATGTTCGAGCGCATCGTGCGTTATCACCGGGTGGTCAGCGATGCGCTGCAACTGGAGTTGCGCGAAGTGGACGATGCCTACGAATTCAGTTTTCGTGTTCCGCCGGGCAGCCCGGCACCGGCGCCCGAAGCGCTGGACGCCTTCGCCGCGATCTACGTGCGCAGTTGTCGCAACCGCCTGAATCGCGAGTTCTCACCGTTGCTGGTACAGCTACAACGCCCCCGGCCGGCCGACCCAGCGCCCTGGCAGGCGGTGTTCCGCGCGCCGCTGCAGTTCGACGCCGAGCAGAGCCTGCTGCGCTTTGCGCGCACGGCGTTCGAACAACGGCTGGACGACGGCAATCCGGAGCTGGCCGCGCACAACGAAACCGTGCTCAGGCGCAGCCTGGAGCAATTACAGGCGGCCAGTTACAGCGAGCGGGTGCGCAGTTGCCTGGAGGCGCAGTTGCCCGATGGTGAGCCATCCGCCGAGCGCATTGCCCAGGCACTGCACCTGAGTTTGCGCAGCCTGCAGCGCCACCTGGCCGAGGAGGGCAGCAGTTACGAGGTACTGCTCGGCGAGACGCGTCACGCTCTGGCGCTGCGGCATATGCGCGACCCACGCTATTCGATCAGTGAAGTTGCCTACCTGCTTGGCTTCAGCGACAGCAGCAGCTTCGGTCGCGCCTTCAAGCGCTGGACCGGGCAGACGCCGAGCCAGTACCGCGATGGCTGTAACAGCCCATGACCGCGTACGACCTGATCCTGGCTGGGGGCGGACACGCTCATCTTGGCGTACTGCGCCGCTGGGCGCTGGTGGAGCGCCCGAAAGGTCGCATTGCCTTGCTCAGCCCTGGTCCGCATGCCTGGTATGCCGGCATGCTGTCCGGGTTGCTCGGTGGCCGCTTCAGCGCGGCGCACTGCCGGGTGGAGCTGCAGCCGCTATGTCGTGCCGCCAAGGTCGATCTGATCCAGGGCGAAATCGCCTCGCTGGATGCCGCCGCGCGGATCCTTCAGCTCGGCGACGGGCGCCGCCTGCAAGGAGAGTGGCTGTCGCTCGACGTCGGTGCCGGAATGGCCATTCCACCACAGCAGGGCGATGCCATGCAGGTGTTGGCCGTCAGGCCCATAGACAGGCTCCTCGATGGCTGGCAGCAGTGGCAGGCCGAGCCTCGGCGCCTGGCCATTCTCGGGGGCGGTGTGCAAGGCGTGGAGCTGGCCCTGGTACTGGCCGACAAGGTGCCGGCGCTGGCCTTGTTCTGCGCTGGCCAGTTGCTCGATGGGCAGTCACTGGGGCTGCGCATGCGCGCCTTGGGCCATTTGCGCCTGCGTGGCGTGCAGGTACGAGAACACTGCCCGATCGGGCGTATCGACGATGACTGGCTGCTCAGTGGCGACGAGCCGGTCTGGCGTGGTCGGCGCCTGCTCGTCGCCGGCGGCGCCCAGCCCTTGGCCTGGCTGCGCGAGACGGGTCTGGCCTGTGATCAGGAAGGCTTCGTGGCCATCCGCGAAAGCCTGCAAAGCCAGTCGCACGCGCAGATTTTCGCCGTGGGCGAGTGTGCCACCCTGCTCGACGTGCCACGCAGCCTGAGCCACTCCTCACGCCAGGGGCGGGTGCTGGCGGTCAACCTGCAGGCTGCGTTGCAGGGCCGACCGCTGCGCCTGTATCGAGTACCGCGTCAAGGCTTGACGCTGATGGCCAGCGGCGACGGTGGGGCACTGCTGGACTGGCGTGGCTGGAGCGCCGATGGTCAGTTCTACGGACGCTGCAAGGATTGGCTGGACGAACGCTTCATGCGCCGCCATCACCTGGCTGGTTAGGGTCTGTTGCCGTTTCGCGCACGGCTCGCGTCGAAACGGCAATAGACCCTAGGTAGCGTTGTTCTTGCGTACAGGCTAGGCTGCGACCAAAGTGTCATGGCGGTCATGTTGGCTGAGTGGTCGAATCAAGAATTACTTGGCTGGTGATCACGCGAAGGTCGCTGTCGGTCAATCTGCCGAGCCCTTGAGCCGTTCAGGCTGGCGAGATGATCAAGGAGGTCGTCCAATGCAAGCGTCCGCTCCTCGTGCTGCCATGCGCGCCAGAACAAGAATTTCGAGGTCGGTCATGCAAGCTGCTTTTGTCCGTTCCCCTGTCGCCTGTCTGCTGCATGCTCTGGGCCTGGCTGCCCTGATGCTGCTCTATCTGCGCATGCAGCTACCGGCATACGTCAGCATTCCGTCCTTGTTGATCCTGGCGCTGTGGCCCTGGCTTGGGCCCTGGCAGCGCCGTGACGACCCTGACAGCACGGCCAGGCCGCCTACCTCGGCTGCGGCCAGCGATTTCACCGAGATCAGTCGTGGGCTTTCCCGCCATACTTGTCACAACGCCCTGTCCGCGGCGCGCGTGGCCCACGCGGTGCAGCAACTGGCAGGGCGCCTGCAATCGCAACTGGCGGCGGTAGAGCAGGTCAGTCAGGCGGCCGCCGCCATCACCACCACCGAGCAGGACAGTGCCGAACGCTCTGCCACCACTCTGGCCGCCGCCGAGCGGGTGCGCAGCGCCAGCAGCAGTGGGCAGGACGAGTTGAGCCAGGCCATCGCGCGCATGCGTCAGCTCAGCGAGCAGACTCACGCCAGCCGTGAACTGATCGATGGCCTGGGTAGTCGTACCGAGCAGATCGAACAGGTCACCCAGGTGATCCAGTCCATCGCCAGCCAGACCAACCTGCTGGCGCTCAATGCCGCCATCGAGGCGGCCCGCGCCGGCGAGATGGGTCGTGGTTTCGCCGTGGTGGCCGATGAGGTGCGCAACCTGGCGGCGCGCACCGCCAGCGCCACCGAAGAGGTCAGCCAGATGGTCGCCGATATCCGTCAGCAGAGCGAAGCGGTGGTCAGCCATATCCAGCGCCAGAGCGGCGAGCTGGAGCAGGCGGCGGTGCAGATCGAGCAGGCCGGTCAGCACCTGCACGGCATTGCCGATCAGGCCGGGCAAGTGGAGCAGCAGGTGGCGCAGATCAGCGCCGGCACCGCGGACAATCATCAGCGCCTGGCCAGCCTCTCGGCTGCCGCCTTGCAACTGCACGATGACGTGCAGGGCAGCGAGGGCCAGACACGGCAGTTGGCGCTGGCTGCCGAGCAGCTCGTGGGCCTCGCCGAGACGGTCAGCGAGCAGCTCGCCGAGGTGGGGCTTGACGATTATCACCAGCGCATCTACGACCTGGCCCGCGAAGGTGCCGCCGCCATCGGCGCACGCTTCGAGGCCGATATCGAGGCGGGTCGCATCACCCTCGACGATCTGTTCGACCGGCAGTATCAGCCGATTGCCGGCACCCAGCCGCAGAAATACCGCACCCGCTTCGACCAGTATGCCGACCAGGTGCTGCCAGCGCTGCAGGAACCGTTACTGAGTCGTCACGATGGCCTGGTGTTCGCCATCGCCACCACGCCAGAAGGCTACGTGCCGACCCACAACCAGGCATTCAACCAGCCGCCGAGCGGTGACCCGGCGGTGGATGCCGTGCGTAGCCGTGGCAAGCGCCTGTTCAACGACCGGACCGGCATTCGCTGTGGCAGCCATCAGCAGGCGCTGCTGTTGCAGACCTACATGCGCGATACCGGGGAGCTGATGCACGACCTGTCGGTGCCGATCTGGGTGCGTGGCCGGCATTGGGGTGGTTTGCGCCTGGGCTATAAGCCCGAGCCATGAGCGCCGCGTGGCGTCAGTTGTGACACCGGACTGGCAAGTTTGTGTGTGGCTTGTTGGTTATTCGGTGCTTGTTCCGGCTTGCCGCGTTTTTGTTGATGTTTTTGGTTTCGCCCTCCCGGGCGAGTCACTTTGCGGGCAAAGTAACCAAAACCTCCGCCCTTTCATCCGGCCCTGGCTGCGCCAGGGTTCGCTCACTCCATCGCCGCTCCAGAGGCCCGCCGCGGTGGGCCATCCCTGGCCCATCGCGGCTCTCGCGACATCCATGTCGCTCGACCTCTTCCACGACGACTCCGTTCGCCCTCCTGGGCGGGCTCTGCACGCGCCTGAACCTGCGGTAACCCAGAAGTAGCACGGAGTGGTTGCACATGAGGTCAGCCTTAGGGCTGACCTGAATGCCGGCTGCAAGCCGGCAAGCTGTTCACGCATGAAACTGCGCGAATGAAACTATTGGTTTAATTCAACCGCCACATCGCGACTTCACAGCCGCCAGAGCACGCAGGACTAGCCTGGCACACCTGTTCGTTCAGGCGCGCGAATGCCCCCCTCAGGAGGCCGAACGTAGGCATTGCGCAGGGGGCGAGTGGCATGGATGCCGCGAGATACCGATGGCGGCCCCGCGTAATGGGCCAGGGATGGCCCATGTACGCCGACCCCGGAGCGATGCCGGAGTGAGGGGAGTCGAGCGAAGCATGACGGGGACGCCTAGTTCCGGATGGCGGGGGTGCGTTTCTTTTGCTTACTTTTCTTTGCGCTGGGCGGCATTCCGATTTCAAAGAAAAGTGAGTCGCCCGAGGGGGCGAAACCTGGAATTTCTGAAAACACCCAATGCGGCGTCCGGAACACCAAACCAGGACAACAAGACCACACACAAACTTGCCAGTCCGGTGCCAACCAAGCCTTCTCCCCAAGGGGGCAAAACAGGTTGGAGCGCCGCCCGCTCGTGCTGCTCATTCACGGCTCGTGAAGTCGAGCGCGACGCTCCTGTTTTTGCGGCGCCGCCATCGGTCTCGTATGGCTCCAGCTCGCGAGATCGTGAACAGGCTCCGACTGCCTCAGTCGATAAAGCGTACCTGGCCGCCTTCCAGCGAGGCCACGCGGGCCAGCGACTCGACCCGGTAACCCTCGCTTTCCAGCAAGGCGCGGCCCTCCTGGAAGGACTTCTCGATGACGATGCCGATACCGGCGACCTGCGCCCCGGCCTGCTGGATCAGGTCGATCAGCGCCTTGGCAGCGTGGCCGTTGGCGAGGAAGTCGTCGATCACCAGTACCTTGTCGGCGGCCGTCAGGTGGCGGGAGGAGATGGCGATGGTGCTCTCGGTCTGCTTGGTGAAGGAGAACACCTTGGAGATCAGCAGGTCGTCCTTGAGGGTCAGCGACTGGAACTTGCGCGCGAAGATCACCGGGATGCCCAGCTCCAGGCCGGCCATCACCGCCGGGGCGATCCCAGAAGCCTCGATGGTGACGATCTTGCTGATGCCCTGTCCGGCGAAGCGCTGGGCGAATTCGTGGCCGATCTGCTGCATCAGCGCCGGGTCGATCTGGTGGTTGAGAAAGGCATCGACCTTCAGTACCTGCTCGGACAGGACAATGCCTTCGTCGCGAATTTTCTGTTTCAGCGCTTGCACGCGGGATTCCTCTCAAGATGAACGTAGCCCGGATGCAATCCGGGACGGTTTCCCCGGATTGCATCCGGGCTACGGTGTCGCTTGTTGTGTATCTACCGTCCCTGGCGGCCGCCCTTCGGGCCATCGCTGCGCGATGTTAAAAATGACTCCCGGTCATTTTTTACGGCCCGCCATCCCTGGCGGCCGCCCTTCGGGCCGTCGCTGCGCGACGTTAAAAATAGCTCCCGGCTATTTTTTCAGCATGGCGCGCATGTTGGCCAGGGCGTCGTTGCCGCGGGCGGTCTTGACCTCCACCGGTGCTTCCTCCAGGCCCTCCCAGCGCAGATCCTCCTGCGGCAGTTCGTCGAGGAAGCGACTCGGCGAGCAGTCGATCACCTCGCCGTACTGCTTGCGCTTGGCGGCATAGGTCAGCGCCAGGTTACGCTTGGCGCGGGTGATGCCCACGTAGGCCAGGCGCCTTTCTTCCTCGATGGTGTCGGCTTCGATGCTGGACCGGTGGGGGAGAATCTCCTCCTCGAAACCGATGATGTACACCGAGGGGAATTCCAGACCCTTGGAGGCGTGCATGGTCATCATCTGCACGCCCTCGGCGCCTTCTTCCTCCTCCTGCTGGCGTTCGAGCATGTCGCGCAGCACCAGCTTGCCGATGGCGTCCTCGATGGTCATGTCGCCATCCTCGTCGCGTTCCAGGGTGCTTTTCAACGCATCGACGAGGAACCAGACATTACCCATGCGCGCGTCGGCCACCTTGTCGCTGGAGGCGTTCTGGCGCAGCCAGTTCTCGTAGTCGATGTCCATGACCATGCTGCGGATGGCGGCGATCGGGTCGTTCTGCGCGCACTCCTGGCGCACCCGATCCATCCAGCGGGTGAAACGCTGCAGGCGCTCGGTGAAGCGCGCGTCGAGGTGCTCGCCGAGGCCGATTTCGCCGGCGGCGGCGTACATGCTGATCTTGCGCTCGTTGGCGTAGTTGCCGAGCTTTTCCAGGGTGGCGGAGCCGATCTCGCGGCGCGGCACGTTGATCACCCGTAGGAAGGCGTTGTCGTCGTCCGGGTTGACCAACAGGCGGAAGTAGCTCATCAGGTCCTTCACCTCCTGGCGGGCGAAGAAGCTGGTGCCGCCAGAGAGGCGATAGGGAATCTGGTGGTGCTGCAGCTTCAGCTCCATCAGCTTGGCCTGGTAGTTGCCGCGATAGAGGATGGCGAAGTCGCTGTAGGGGCGCTGGGTGCGCAGGTGCTCGGTGAGGATCTCCAGGGCCACGCGCTCGCACTCGGCGTCTTCGTTGCGGGTGCGGATCACGCGGATCTCGTCGCCATGGCCCATCTCCGACCAGAGTTGCTTCTCGAACACGTGCGGGTTGTTGGCAATCAGCACGTTGGCGCACTTGAGGATGCGGCTGGTGGAGCGGTAGTTCTGCTCCAGCATCACCACCTTCAAGGACGGATAGTCCTCCTTGAGCAGCATCAGGTTTTCCGGGCGTGCGCCGCGCCAGGCATAGATCGACTGGTCATCGTCGCCGACCACGGTGAACTGGTTGCGCATGCCCACCAGCAGCTTCACCAGCAGGTACTGGCTGGCGTTGGTGTCCTGGTATTCGTCCACCAACAGGTAGCGGATGCGGTTTTGCCACTTTTCCAGGATGTCGGCATGCTCCTGGAACAGCTTGACCGGCAGCAGGATCAGGTCGTTGAAGTCCACCGCGTTGTACGCCTTGAGCGTGCGCTGGTAGTGCAGGTAGACGATGGCGGCGGTCTGCTCCTTGGGATTGCGCGCCTTGGCCAGGGCTTCGTCGGGCAGGATCAGGTCGTTCTTCCAGCTGTCGATGAGGTTCTTCACCTCGTCGGCACCATCATCGCCGGAATATTCCTTCTGCATGATGTCGCTGAGCAGCGCCTTGATGTCGCCGTCGTCGAAGATCGAGAAGCCGGGCTTGTAGCCCAGGCGCGCATATTCCTTGCGGATGATGTTCATGCCCAGGTTGTGGAAGGTGGACACGGTCAGGCCGCGCGCCTCGCTGCCCTTGAGCAGGGTGCCGACGCGCTCCTTCATCTCGCGCGCGGCCTTGTTGGTGAAGGTCATGGCGACGATGTGCTGGGCGCGGATACCGCAGTTCTGCACCAGGTGGGCGATCTTGCGCGTGATCACGCTGGTCTTGCCGGAACCCGCGCCGGCCAGCACCAGAAGGGGGCCGCCGACGTAGTTCACGGCTTCTTGCTGCCGGGGATTGAGTCGGGACATGGGATCACTTGCCGGTAAAAGGAAGCCGCGCATTCTAACAGGCCCAGGGAGATCTGCCGTGCCCTTCGCCACTTGGGGGCGCCATGCAACAGGGTTGTCATGGATTGTTTGTTTCATGGCGAGGGAACAGAGTACTTGCCGGTTTTTTGGCTATAGCTCAGGATGTGCTCCACCTTTTACACGGATGTCCTTGATTAGACGTCGGTTACGACGCGGCCAGGCGAGCAGGGTTCGCCGTCATACTTGTGTTTTGGGGGGAGTTTGCTTGTCCATGCTCATCGAACCCGTACGCCTGGTGCTGTTGGCGCAGGCAGCCGACTGGGCCGAATTGCTGCGCGCCCAACTGCGCGTGCTGGGCAGCCCGTCACCCTTGATCACGGCGCCTTCGTGGGAGGTGGCCCGTCACCTCTGCGATGACTCGGCGGTCAGCCTGCTGCTGGCGACGCCGGAGCTATTGCCCGACCCCAATCTCTGTTCGCTGCCGGTGATTCTTCTGCTCGAGCAGGAACCGGCACAGGAGCCCGTCGGCGTCAGCGATTGGTTGGTACGCGGCAGCCTGAATCCCGAAGTGTTCAGGCGCTGCCTGCGTTACGCACACGAGCAGGGCACTCTCAAGCAGACCCTGCAACGCCTGACCGAACAGGATCCACTGACCGGTATCGCCAATCGTCAGGGCTTGCAGACGCTGCTCGTGGCCCATCTGAGCGAGCACGGGGGCCGTGGCTGGGTGCTCGGTCATCTCGATCTGGACAACTTCCGCCACGCCAACGACGCCCTCGGCTATCAGGGCGGTGATCGCCTGATCGTGCAGGTGGTGACGCGCCTCAAGGAGCTGCTGCAGCCCGGTGACCACCTGGCGCGTCTGGGCAGCGACGAATTCGCCCTGCTGCTGGACATGCGTCGCGACCCGCAGCGGCTCGAAGGCTTGGCCGAACGTATCACCGAGGCGCTGGCCGAGCCCTACTGGGTCGATGGCGAGAGCCTGCTGATCGGTTGCAGCCTGGGATTCGCCCATGCGCGGGCCGGCGAGGGCGTCGACCCGCTGTTATGGCGGGCGCACACCGCCATGCAGCAGGCCAAGGGCCAATCTGGCTGCGCCTTCCGTGTCTATGACGAACGCTTCAGCCGTAGCGCGCGCAACCTGGTCGAACTGGAAAGCGAGCTGCGTCGGGCCTTGCGTCGTGACGAGCTGGAGCTGCACTACCAGCCACGGCTGTGCCTGGAGAGCGGGCGCATCGTCGGGGTGGAGGCGCTGGTGCGCTGGCGCCATGCCGAGCGAGGCTTGCTGCCGCCCAGCGAGTTCGTGCCCCTGGCCGAGGAGACCGGGCTGATCGTGCCGCTCGGCTACTGGGTGATCTCCCGCGCCTTGCGCGACATGCAATGGCTGCGCGGGCGTGGCCTGCCGCCCTTGCACATGGCGGTCAACCTGTCGTTCAGCCAGTTCCAGGACAGCCAGCTTCTGGCCACCCTGAGCCGCCTGATCGAGGTACGTGGGGTGGACGCGCAATGGCTCGAGTTCGAGCTGACCGAAACCGCCGTGATGCGCCGTAGCGATCAGGTGCTGGAGACCATGTCGGCACTCGGGCGGTTTGGCGTGCGCTTCTCCCTGGACGACTTCGGCACCGGCTTTTCCTCCTTCGTGCATCTCAACAGTCTGCCCATCGCCCTGCTGAAGATCGACAAGAGCTTCGTCGCTGGCATGAGCGAACGCGCCGAGAACCGGCAACTGGTGCGTGCCATGATCAACCTGGCCCACAGCCTCAACCTGGAAGTGGTCGCCGAAGGCGTGGAGAACACCGAGCAATTGCAGCTACTGCGCCAGTTCGGCTGTGGTCAGGTACAGGGCTATCTGATCAGCAAGCCCGTGCCGCTGGCCGATCTGGCCCGTTTCCTGGTATTCGGCATGCGCCAGCTACGCCTGCCCGACACCCCCGTCCTGGTGTAGACGGGCGCTGCCGAACGGCTCTGGGCTGTCGCGAAACAGGCGCGCGCTCTTGTACTCGAAGCCCAGCAGCAGGCCACTGGCGGTGACCGCCAGGCCGGCTGCCAGGCCCCACCAGACGCCCTGGGCGCCCCAGCCCAGAGTGAATGCCAGCAGCCAGGCCAGCGGCGCGCCGACGCCCCAGTAACCGGCCAGGCCGATCAGCAGGGTGGTACGGCCATCGTTGAGGCCGCGGATCGCCCCCATGGCGATGCTCTGCAGGCCGTCGAACAGCTCGAACCAGGCGGCAATCGCCAGCAGCGTCACGGCCAGACCGATGATCTCGGCGAAGGCCGGGTCATCGCGGTCGAGAAACAGGCCGATGATCCACTCCGGCAGCAGCCAGAAGGCCAGGGCAAACAGCAGCATCAGCGTTGCACCCAGGCCCATGCCCAGCCGCCCGCTCAGGCGTGACAGACCCGGCCGCCCGGCGCCGTGATGCAGGCCGACGCGGTAGGTCACGGCATAGGACAGCCCCTGCGGCACGATGAAGGCCAGCGCTACCGTCTGCATGGCGATCTGGTGCGCGGCCAGTTGCACGCTGCCCAGCGCTCCCATGCACAGCGTGGCGAAGGTGAACAGGCCTTGCTCGGCCGCATAGGTGCCGCCGATGGGCAGCCCCAGGCGCAGCAGCGCCTGCAGCTCGCTGCGTTGCGGTCGGGCCAGAGCCGCGCGCAGTGCGTAGTGCCGGTACAGGGGCGCACGCAGGATGTGCAATGCCAACGCCAGGGCCATGCCGCTGCTGACCAGTGCGGTGGTCATGCCGATGCCGCTCAGGCCCAGGCTGGGCAAGCCGAACCAACCCTGGATCAGTGCGTAGTTGATGGCGAAGTTGGCCAGCGTGCCGGCGATGCTGATGGCCATGACCGGGCCGGGATGGCCAATGGCGCTGGTGAAGCCACGCAAGGTCAGGAAGCACAGGTAGCCGGGCAAGGCCAGCGACAGCGGATGCAGGAACGCCATGGCCTGCTCGGCAGCGCCGGCATTCTGGCCCAGATGCGGCAGCAGAGGGCCAAGGCCGTTGAGGCACAGTGCGCTGCCGATGGCCAGCGCCAGGGCCAGCCACAGACCGTTCTGCAGCAGGCGCGTGACGCCCGCGCTATCGCCCGCCCCATGACGGATGGCCACCAGGCTGCCGACGGCGGCGATCACCCCGCTGCAGAAGATCGAAAAGATGAAATAGCAGGTGGCGCCCAGCGCGCCGCCGGCCAGTTGCTGCGGGCCGAGCATCGCCATCATCAGCGTGTCGGTGAAGATCATCAGCGCGTGCGCCAGTTGCGCGGAAATCAGCGGGCCGGCCAGGCGCAGCAGCGCCCGCGCCTCATGCCCAAGAGGGTTTCTCATGATGAGTAAAACTTCGGCAATATAGACAGCTCCAGGCTCATCATTGAGCTGGGAGATGGCTATTCTCGGGTCTCGATTCGGCCTCCACAAAAGGAAAATAACCATGCCAGGCATGATAAAAACTCATGGTATAGCCTCATGAGTCGTCGCTTACCCGCGCTCTATGCCCTGCGTGCCTTCGAGGCGGCCGCACGGCATGCCTCCTTTACCCGCGCGGCCGAGGAACTGGCCATCACCCAGAGCGCGGTGAGCCGGCACATCCGCACCCTCGAGGAGCACTTTGCCTGCCGTCTGTTCGAGCGACGTGGGCGCAGTCTGCTGCTGACCGAGCCGGCCAAGGCCTTGCTGCCCGGCCTGCGTGAGGGCTTCGATGCCCTGGAGCGCGCCTGCGCCAGTCTGCGCCTGGATGATGCCGTGCTACGCCTGAAGGCGCCCTCGACCCTGACCGTGCGCTGGCTGCTGGCGCGGCTGTCGCAGTTCCGTCAGGCCCACCCGGAAGACGAGGTGCAACTGACCAGTGCCTGGATGGACGTGGACAAGGTGGATTTCCGCCACGAGCCCTTCGACTGCGCCGTGCTGCTCTCCGACGGCCAGTTCCCCGACGAATGGGAGAGTGCGCTGCTGTTCGAGGAATGGCTGATCCCAGTGTGCGCGGCACAGGAAACGCAGGCCGGTGTCTGGTCGCTCGAGCGGTTGCAGGCCGCCGAACAGTTGCACCCCACCCCGGATCGGCGTGACTGGCGGCGCTGGCTGCAGGTCACCGGGCTGAGCGCCGAGGTGCCGCTCAAGACCGGGCAGGTCTTCGACATGCTCGAACTGGGCATCATGGCGGCGGGGCGCGGCTACGGGGTATCCATCGGCGATCTGCTGATGATCGCCGAGGACGTCGAGGCCGGGCGCCTCGGGCTGCCCTGGCGCACGGCCGTGAGCAGTGGCGAGGGCTACTACCTGGTCTGGCCGCGTGCTCATCGGGCACGCACGCGTTTGCAGCGGTTATGCCGTTTCCTGCAGGCGCAGGTCGCCGCCATGCGTCTGCCCGAGGTACAGCGGGCAGACTCTTGAGCGGCTGCAGGGCAGGAAAATAGATAACTGGTTCTAGGTGCTGGCAATTTGCAATTGACCTACTGATACAGTGGGTTAAGCTGCTGAGCTACTACTAAAGTAGTAGAGATACGATCTCTTTTCCCGCCCCTCTGACCTGCTGTAAGCATCGAGGCCCTCATGCAAGCTCCACGGTCCCGCATCGCCCTGCAACTCGCCGCCACCCTGGCGTTGGTGCTGGTCATACTGATCGGCGTCAGTACCCTGTTCGCCCTGCGCTCGCTCAACGAGGCCAACCTGGTGACTCGCGAGAGACATCTGGGCAGTGAGGCCGCCCTGCTGGCCGATCAGCTCGAAACCTTCCACGGCAGTCTGCGTGATAGCACCCAGCGCCTCGCGGGGTTGTTCGAGCAGCGCTTCAGCAACGGGCTGCAACTGCGCGCCGACGAGCGGGTCGGCGTCGGCAGTCTGCAGACGCCCGCGCTCTACCTCAACGGCGTGAGACTAAACAACGAATTCTCCGAGGTCGATGACTTCACCCGCATGACAGCCGGTGTGGCCACTGTGTTTGTGCGCGATGGCAACGAGTTCATCCGCATTACCACCTCGCTGACCAAGGAGGATGGTACCCGGGCCCTGGGCACCATTCTCGATCACCAGCACCCGGCCTATCAGCGCCTGCTGGCTGGCCAGAGCTATGTGGGGCGTGCCGCGCTGTTCGGGCGCAATTACATGACCCAGTACACGCCGGTGCGCGATGGCAGCGGGCAGGTGATCGCCGTGCTCTTCGTTGGCTTCGACTACACCGACGCGCAGAAACTGCAGTTCAACAAGCTGGGCGAGTTCCGCATCGGTAGCAGCGGCTCTTTGGCGCTGCTCGACGAACAGGGCCAGTGGCTGGTCAAACCGGCTGGCAGCCATGCCCTGGAGCCCTTGCCTGCCGACCTCGGCGGGCTGATCGAGCATCCGGGTGAAGGCGGCTTCTGGAGCGATGGCACACAGGAGTTCTACAGCGTCGCCCGGCCTTTCGCCGGTGGCCCCTGGACGGTGCTGGCGAGCATGCCGCGCGAGGAAATCCAGGCGGTAACCTGGAGCGTCGGCACGCGGCTGGCCATCGGCAGCGCCATCACCCTGTTGCTGGCGGTTGCGGCGGTGGTCTGGCTGCTGCGCCGCAAGCTGCGGCCATTGGGCGACCTGGTGCAGCAGGCTCATGCGCTGGGGGCGGGCGATCTGAGCGCGCGCCTGGCGCTGTCCAGCGATGACGAGATCGGCCTGCTGGCGCACAGCTTCAACCAGATGGGTGAAGCCCTGTCGACCATGGTGGCGCGCATCCGTCATGCCTCGCAGGATGTCAGTGCTCGCGCGCAAACGTTGTCGTCCCTGTCCAGCGAGGCCTACACCGGGATTGATCAGCAATCCGGCGAGATCAGCAGCATGGCCGGCGCGGTCGAAGAATTCAGTGCCACCTCGCAGAATATCGCCGACAACATGCGCGACACCGAGCGCCTGGCCAGCGAAAACGCCCAGCAGACCCGCAGCGGTCGTGCCTCCATGGATCAGGCCTCCGAAGCGCTGGTGCAGATTGCCGAAGCCCTGAATGAAACCTCGCGGGTGATCGATGGCCTGGGCCAGCGTTCCCAGGAGATCGGCGGCATCGTCAGCGTGATTACCGCGATTGCCGACCAGACCAACCTGCTGGCACTCAATGCCGCCATCGAGGCCGCACGGGCCGGCGAACAAGGCCGTGGTTTCGCCGTGGTCGCCGACGAGGTGCGCAACCTGGCCGGCCGCACCCGCGAAGCGACCAACGAGATCTCGGCGATGATCGGCAGCATCCAGAGCGAGACCAACAGCGCCATCGCCACCATGGAGCAGGGCCGGCAACTGATGCAGGACGGCCTCGAGCGCAACTCCACGGTGGCCGCCGCGTTGGCGCAGATCACCGAGCGCAGCAGCGCCGCCGGCGAACAGTTCGCCGTGATCACCACGGCCACTCAGGAGCAGAGCCGCACTGCCACCGTGCTCAGCGGCAACCTGCAGAACATCGCCCACGCCAACGGCGAACAGCGCGAAGTGGTGGCCAATCTGGCGCAGACCGCCAGCGCCCTGGATCAGGTGGCGGCGCAGCTACGGCAGGAAGTCGAGCGCTTCCACTGAGCCGTTCAGCTCTGGCTGGGGCGGTACTGCAACGCCTCGGCCAGATGCTGGCGGGCGATGGATTCGGCGCCTTCCAGGTCGGCCAGGGTGCGTGCCACCTTGAGCACTCTATGGGCGGCGCGTAGCGACAGCCCCAGGCGTTCGCAGGCGTTTTCCAGCCACTGGCGGTCGATGTCCGGTAGGTGGCAGTGTTGGCGCAGGCCGGGCAGGTCGAGAAAGGCGTTGGCCACGCCCTGGCGCTGTAGCTGGCGCTGGCGCGCGGCGGCCACCTTGGCGGCGGCCTGTGCGGTGTTTTCACCCTCCTGACTGCTGACCTGCAGCGCCGTGCTCTCACGGGCCACGGTCAGGTGCAGGTCGATACGGTCGAGCAGCGGCCCGGACAGCTTGGCGCGGTAGCGCTGGATCTGATCCGGGGTGCATCGGCAGCGATTGCTGGGGTCGCCCAGATAGCCGCAGGGGCAGGGGTTCATCGCCGCGACGAGCTGGAAGCGCGCGGGAAACCTGACTCGATCCCGGGCGCGGGCAATCACGATATGGCCGCTTTCCAGTGGCTCACGCAAGACTTCCAGTACCTTGCGATCGAACTCCGGCAGCTCATCGAGAAACAGGATGCCCAGGTGCGCCAGGGTTATCTCGCCGGGTTGCGGGCGGCTGCCGCCACCGACCAGCGCCGGCCCCGACGCACTATGGTGGGGCGTGCGAAACGGCCGTTGCGGCCAGTGCTGCAGCGGCGCATGGCTGGCCACGGAATGGATCGCCGCCACCTGCAAGGCTTCGTCCTCTTCCAATGGCGGCAACAGGCCCGGCAGGCGGCTGGCCAGCAGGGTCTTGCCGGTGCCTGGTGGGCCGCTTAGCAAGAGGTTGTGCGAACCCGCGGCTGCCACCAGCAGGGCGCGCTTGGCGGCCAGTTGGCCTTGCACTTCGGCCAGGTCGGGGTAGGGCAGGCTCTGCCTGAGCAGGCCCTTGGCCTGGTAGGGCTCTAGTGGCTGACTGCCGTTGAGGTGGCCGGCCACCTGCAGCAGATGATCGACGGCGATGACCTTCAGGCCGGAGGCCAGGCTGGCTTCTTCGGCATTGGCCTGGGGCACCAGCAAGGTGCGCCCGGCCGCGCGTGCCGCCAAGGCGGCTGGCAGCACGCCCTGCACCGGGCGTATGGCGCCGGAAAGCGCCAGTTCACCCAGGCACTCGTACTCATTCAGCGTATCGGCGGGGATCTGGCCGCTGGCGGCAAGAATACCCAGGGCGATGGCGAGGTCGAAACGCCCACCATCCTTGGGCAGATCAGCCGGTGCCAGGTTGAGTGTGATGCGGCGATTGGGAAAATCGAAGGCGCTATTGAGAATGGCGCTGCGCACGCGATCCTTGCTTTCCTTCACCGCCGTTTCCGGCAGCCCCACCAGTGTCAGTGCCGGCAGACCGTTGGCCAGGTGGGCTTCGACGGTGACGGCCGGTGCTTCGACACCGACCTGGGCACGGCTGTGGACGATGGCCAGGGACATGATCGCTCCTTGATCAGCCCGCCGGGCTTATTCGGCGGGTGGGTTCAGCTTGGCTTCCAGCTCGACGACCTTGGCCTCCAGCGCCTCCAGGCGGGCGCGGGTACGGGCCAGGACGACCATCTGGATCACAGGTTGCGGACGACTGCTGCTGTGGACTGAGAATAGCTAAGCGGTTGCAGGCGCTGAGTGCAACACGTTTATTGAATTGACGTAGGCGCATCATGCGTTTCATTAATCGCGCCCAGATGCGCGAAACCGTATTTGAACACATCGAGATCGATTACAACCGTCAGCGGCGTCACAGCGCGCTGAGGCACATCAGCCCGGAGACCTTTGAGATCCGAATGAGTGCTTAAACCCGTGTTCGTAGCTGCTGGGTAAGATCAGAGTTCTTCTCAAACCAAGCCCTTAGAAAGGACTTGGTTGATCAGGCAAACAGGTCTAAAGAGGCTGCATATGCGGAGAGAGACACTGATAGCGCCTATCACACGCGAGCGGCAGACACCTCCAGCTCCGCAACAAACTCAGAACGATGGACTGGGTACAAAGAAAGGCCCTAGCGCGGGCATTCAATCGAGGCTGTTGCTTCTATACCGCTTCTGAAGAGGCGGCCTACTCTGGGAGGGGACAGGGTAGGCCTCAGGACTTAAGCTGCTCTCGGCGGAGGGGGTGGCGGCGGGGTAGTTGGAGCAGGAGGTGGCGGTGTATGTGCGGGCGGTGGGTTAGGTGCAGGCGGGAGTGGAGACACCTTCTGCATCATATCCTCTACCACTTTTTCTTCTATTGTCTGGTAGGGATCTAGGGAAAGTCTGAAGAAGACTTCCCGTTTCTGGTGAAATAGGCCAATCCCGTTGCCCGAGTTTCTCAATGAAGCAAATGACCTTCGCTGACGCCGAATACGCCGGTAAACGTAAGCAGACCCGCAAGGAGCTGTTCCTGATCGAGATGGATCAGGTTGTGCCCTGGAAGGGGCTGGTAGCGCTGATCGAGCCACACTATCCCAAAGGTGAAGGCGGTCGGCCAGCCTACCCGTTGATGGCCATGCTGCGGGTACACCTGATGCAAAACTGGTTCGGCTACAGCGATCCAGCCATGGAGGAGGCGCTGTATGAAACGACCATCCTGCGCCAATTCGCAAGCTTGAGCCTAGAGCGTATACCGGACGAAACGACCATCCTCAATTTCCGTCGACTGCTGGAGAAGCATGACCTGGCTGCCGGCATTCTCAGTGTCATCAATGGCTACCTGGGCGACCGAGGCCTGTCCTTGCGCCAGGGCACCATCGTTGATGCCACGCTGATCCATGCGCCCAGTTCGACCAAGAACAGGAAGGCAAACGCGACCCCGAAATGCACCAGACCAAGAAAGGCAACCAGTACTACTTCGGTGCCAAGGCGCATATTGGGGTCGATGTGGAGTCGGGGTTGGTGCACCACGTCCATGTCACAGCCGCCAATGTTGCGGACGTTACCCAGGTGGACAAGCTGCTGCATGGCGAAGAGAACATGGTGGCGGCTGACGCTGGTTATACGGGCGTCGAGAAGCGCGAGGAGCATAAGGGGCGCCAGGTAATCTGGCAGATCGCGGCTCGGCGCATCACGTACGAAAAGCACGGCAAGAAAAGCGCACTGTACAAGGCATACCGCCGCCTCGAGAAAGCTAAGGCGCAGACACGCTCGAAGGTCGAGCACCCGTTCCGGGTGATCAAGCGCCAGTTTGGTTACACCAAGGTGCGGTTTCGTGGCTTGGTGAAGAACACGGTACAGATGGTGACGTTATTTGCTCTGTCGAATCTGTGGATGGCACGCCGATATTTGTTGGGGGGCGCAGGAGAGGTGCGTCTGTAATGTGGGAAATAGCCTCCGCAGGCAGCTTGCGGAGGTCAGAAATGGAGAAATAAGCGGGCAATCTGAGCGTTTTTTGATCAGATGGCCCTCTTTCAAAATCGGTAGCGACCGAAGCAGGTCTGAAATGTCGGTCTATTTCAGACCATCCCTAGGTACTCAACACCGATGTGTTTTGCATCAGTCTTTATTAGGTCGATAGCCAGCCCTTCGCGATCCTTCCGATCACCACGCGCAACAAAGAAAGAGGCGTACTTACTGGGTGATACTCCAGAAAATGTCTCAAACAATGTTTTATTAGAAACGTTTTCATCGGTAGAAATAGCATCTTCGTGAAGATCTAAGGCAAGACTTTTTTCATAGGGCTCGATATAGACAACTCGTTTAATTCCCGCTGCAATGATATGCCTTGCACAATTGTGACATGGGAACGTTGTGGTATAGAGAACGCAAGAGTCTGTAGAGTTACCCTGTGAACGAGCCAGTCCAAGAATAGCCTCCATTTCAGCATGGATCGCGCGAGAGAACTCTATAATGGAACCTGCTCTAGTTTCTTTTTGAATTAGCCTAGATAATTTATCCCTGATCTCGGGAGGCACTTCGACTTCAGAGCTTACAATGTTCACGATATCCGATATCAATCTATTTTTATGGATATCGTTGTAGCACTTTCCACCATGATAAATACAGCGTTGATCGTTTGTGGAGTCCGAGGTATACAGTCCACCACCGAATTTTGGTACGTCATTCCAGCCTAAAGATATGACGCTTCCTTCCTTGTTGGCTATAGCCGCACCTACCTGCCGACTTAAACAAGCTGATTTCAGAGATGCCGAGTAAGCGGCATACATGCCAGATTCATCTCTGGTAGGGGTGACGCCATTTTTACCATGAACTAGAGCCACAAAGCGCTGGCAGGGATTGAAAAGGTTAGAGATGTTGTCTTGATTATTCCTTATAAAATAATCGGCAAGCTGAACAGTTTTTTCCAGTTTCTGCCCATGAGTGGCATGACTTTCGTTCCTGTCACGCTCAATCAGAAATTGCGCGTCATGCCCGGAAATACGTTCTGTTCTGGTTAGGTGGTTGAAGCGAACATTTTGGGGGCTGAGAACGCCAACTAGATAGAAAATATTTCCATAAACAAGTTTAAATAGCTCAACTTCCTCGGGGTGCTTAAGTTGATCTATAAGATAGACTGTTTTGGGTGGTTTTTTTGTATTGCTTTTCTGTTGGTAAATATGGCGATTAGCTGCTACCTTGGCCATAGCTAAAGCGGCCAAAATCTTAGCGTCGAATTTTTTGCGTAGAGCATTGCCCAGATCTTGAAGCGCGGTATATCGCTCTGTTCCGGTTAAGGAATCTAGAGACAAAGAAGCGTGTTCGGTGGGAAGGCCATGTTCTTTAAAATGGCTTTTGATGATATCACTGATTTTTATATGCTCAGTGGTATATCCGTATTCTTCAAACTGAGAACGAATTGTCCTTACTACGTCTGTAAGGTTGCATCCGACTGGTCCGCAAAAAGCAATGATTATTTCATCACTCCTTCGGCCATCCACGCGTTCTAGAATGCCCTTTTTACTACCGAAGTCTTCATTGGAAGATGTTCTTTCCTTTACGGCTGCTGTAGACACTCTTCGCGCCCCTCCCTCTGGCGCGAGCCAAAGCTAACGCGTTACCAGTCTACTTTTTGTGCTCGCGCAATAATATTGTTAATAGCTTTTTTATATTCTTCATCCGCTTTCTTCTCCTTGAATGCGGAAAAGCCGACCACATTAGAGTTCTGGTTAACTCCCTGATTTACTGATTTATCATTTTGATAAATAGTATTCTTATCAGAACTCTTCATTTTCTTCCCCTTTGCTCCCTTTACGCACCGGAGGTTGGACTCTAAAAAATCGAGGCATTCTACAGCTACTAACCATAAAATCAACGCCTTGACAAGGGCTAGGTTAGCCTGAATTCCGCGCGAAGCAAGCGGTGTCCTTAGGTTTGTCCGCTATAGATATGGATCTTCTTGTTTTTTAAATCGCTTGTTAAGCGCCGTTTCCGGCAGGCCCACCAGAGTCAGGGCCGGCAGGCCGTTGGCCAGATGGGCTTCGATGGTGACGGCCGGTGCTTCGACACCGACCTGGGCACGGCTGTGGACGATGGCCAGGGACATGATCGCTCCTTGATCAGCATGCCCCGCCGGATCAGTCGGCGGGTGGGTTCAGCTTGGCTTCCAGCTCGACGACCTTGGCCTCCAGCGCCTCCAGGCGGGCGCGGGTACGGGCCAGAACGACCATCTGGCTGTCGAATTCCTCACGGCTGACCAGATCCAGCTTGGCGAAGCCGCTTTGCAGCAAGGCCTTGAACTGGGCTTCCAACTCGGCGCGTGGCAGCGGGCTGTCGCCGCTGAACAGGCGTGAGGCGTGGCTACTGAGGGTGTCGAGCAGAGCTTTGGGCGGCAGCATGGTTGTGTTCCAGATCCAGTTGCGCGGCAGTGTAGCACGCATGCTTTTTCTGGCTTGCTGCGATCCTTTGCACGATTTTCGGGCGATATGGCGCTCCTGAATGCCTTATTTTGGTGCGGGCGTTGTGGGGATGCCCCTGGCCAGTATCCCGCCCTCTGGGCTAACTGCCTGAAACAAAGGGCCTTTCAGCGAGCTGGCAAGCTTTCTGCTTAACCCCTCGTGACGCATGCACCGATGCAGTTCCGGGGCGTCAGGCGAAGCGCAGGAGTGCTCCGTCGGAAGCGGTTGGTGGGTATCGGCCAGACCAGGTTGGGCGGTCGGTGCATTACAAAAGCCGGACACTGCGCTTAGACTTGCGACGGGCCGAAAATTCCTGGGGCAAGTCCACCTTACACGGGAGAGAGTTTCATGAAGCTAGTCACTGCCATCATCAAGCCGTTCAAGCTGGACGACGTGCGCGAGTCCTTGTCGGAAATCGGCGTGCAGGGCATCACCGTCACCGAGGTCAAGGGCTTTGGCCGTCAGAAGGGCCACACCGAGCTGTACCGTGGCGCCGAATACGTCGTCGACTTCCTGCCCAAGGTCAAGATCGACGTGGCCATCGCCGACGATCAGCTCGATCGTGTGATCGAAGCCATCACCAAGGCGGCCAACACCGGCAAGATCGGTGACGGCAAGATTTTCGTGGTCAATCTGGAGCAGGCGATTCGTATCCGTACCGGCGAAACCGATACCGACGCGATCTAAGCCCAATCGTCGGCCCACCCCCAGAATCGTCCCAGGAGTTAAATCATGACTCTGCGAAAAATCGCAGGGCTTGGAGCCCTTTTGTCCCTGTTTTCCCCGGGCTTGGCCATGGCCGCGGAAACCACGCTGAATTCCGGTGACACGGCTTGGATGCTGACCGCCACCGCGTTGGTTCTGTTCATGACCATCCCGGGCCTGGCCCTGTTCTACGCCGGTATGGTGCGCTCGAAGAACGTGCTGTCGGTGATGATGCAGTGCTTCGCCATCACAGGTCTGATCAGCATTCTCTGGGTGGTCTACGGCTACAGCCTGGCGTTCGATACCACGGGCATGGAGAAGGGCGTCACCAACCTCCATTCCTTCATCGGTGGCCTGGACAAGGCCTTCCTCAGCGGCCTGACCGTCGACAGTCTGGTCAGCGCCTTCCCGGAGAGCGTGTTCATCACCTTCCAGATGACCTTCGCCATCATCACCCCGGCGCTCATCGTCGGCGCCTTCGCTGAGCGCATGAAGTTCTCCGCGATGCTGGTGTTCATGGGCGTCTGGTTCACCTTGGTGTATGCCCCCATCTGCCACATGGTCTGGTCTGGTGACGGCGCCTTCCTGTGGGATGAGGGTGTGCTGGACTTCGCCGGTGGCACCGTGGTGCACATCAACGCCGGTATCGCCGGCCTGGTGGCCTGCCTGGTGCTGGGTAAGCGCAAGGGCTTCCCGACCACGCCGATGGCGCCGCACAACCTGGGTTACACCCTGGTCGGCGCAGCGATGCTGTGGGTTGGTTGGTTCGGCTTCAACGCTGGCTCCGCGGTTGCCGCCAACGGCACTGCCGGCATGGCCATGCTGGTGACCCAGATCGCCACCGCCGCTGCAGCGCTGGGCTGGATGTTCGCCGAGTGGCTGACCCACGGTAAGCCGAGCGCCCTGGGCATCGCTTCCGGTGTGGTAGCCGGTCTGGTCGCCATCACCCCGGCAGCCGGTACCGCAGGCCCCATGGGCGCCCTGGCCATCGGCCTGGCTGCAGGTGTGATCTGCTTCCTCTGCGCCACCAGCCTCAAGCGCAAGCTGGGCTATGACGACTCGCTGGACGCCTTCGGCGTACATGGTGTCGGCGGTATCGTCGGCGCCATCCTCACCGGCGTGTTCGCTGCGCCTGCGCTGGGTGGCTTCGGCACCGTCGAGGACATCGGCGCGCAAGTCTGGACGCAGTTCGTCGGCGTGCTGGTCACTGTGGTCTACACCGCCATCGTCACCTTCGTCATCCTCAAGCTGATCGATGTGGTGATGGGGCTGCGCGTCAGCGAAGAGGACGAGAACGTCGGCCTCGACCTGGCCCAGCACAACGAGCGTGGTTACATCCTGTAAGAACCAGGTGGCCTGACGGAGTCCGACAGGCCTACACATGGAGCGCGCCCGGCGCCAACCCGGGCGTCTTCTACCGAAGAGCGCACCAATAAGCGCACCGGCAAGAGGTGAACAATGGACAACACAGCATTGACTGCATTGCAGTATGGTTTCGATACCTTTTACTTTCTGATCTGTGGGGCTCTGGTGATGTGGATGGCGGCTGGTTTCGCCATGCTCGAATCCGGTTTGGTACGCGCCAAGAACACCACCGAGATCCTGACCAAGAACATCGCCCTCTACGCGGTGGCCAGCGTCATGTATCTGGTGATCGGTTACCACATCATGTACTCCAGCCCGGAAGGCGGCATCTTCCCCAGCCTGGGTTTCCTGATCGGTGACGAGAACACCGCAGAAGCCGTTCTGGCCGGTGGCGATGACGCCCCCTACTACTCGGCTCGTTCGGACTTCTTCTTCCAGGTGGTGTTCGCCGCGACCTGCATGTCGATCGTCTCAGGTGCTGTCGCCGAGCGCATGAAGCTGTGGGCCTTCCTGGCCTTCGCCGTGGTCATGACCGGCTTCATCTATCCGGTGCAGGGCTTCTGGAAATGGGGTTCGGGCTTCCTCAACGAAGCCGGCTTCCTCGACTTCGCCGGTTCCGGCGTGGTGCACATGGCGGGCGCCTCCGCCGCTCTGGCCGGTGTGTTGTTGCTGGGGGCGCGCAAGGGCAAGTACGGCGCCAACGGCCAGGTCAATGCCATTCCGGGTGCCAATCTGCCGCTGGCGACCCTGGGCGCCTTCATCCTGTGGATGGGCTGGTTCGGCTTCAACGGTGGCTCGCAGTTGAAAATGAGCACCATCGAAGACGCCAACGCCGTGGCTCAGGTGTTCACCAATACCAACATGGCTGCTGCCGGCGGCCTGATCGCCGCACTGATCGTGGCGCGCATCCTGTTCGGCAAGGCCGACCTGACCATGGCGCTCAACGGCGCGCTGGCCGGTCTGGTGGCCATCACCGCCGAGCCGCTGACCCCGAGCGCCCTGCAGGCCACCCTGATCGGTGGCGTCGGTGGCGTGCTGGTGGTGTTCTCCATCCTCGCTCTGGACAAGCTCAAGCTCGACGATCCGGTCGGTGCCATCTCCGTGCATGGCGTGGTCGGCATCTGGGGCCTGCTGGCGGTCTGCCTGACCAACGGCGATGCTTCCCTGGGCGCGCAACTGCTGGGTATCGGTTGCATCTTCGCCTGGGTATTCGTCGCCAGCCTGATCGTCTGGAGCATCATCAAGGCGGTGATGGGCCTGCGCGTCAGCGAAGAAGAGGAATACGAGGGTGTGGACATTGCCGAGTGTGGCATGGAAGCCTACCCGGAGTTCACCGGCAAGAAATAAGCGTCGGTGGAAAATACAAGGGCGCCTTTCGGCGCCCTTTGTTTTTTCTGGCAGCACGCTAGAATGCGCGCGCTAAAGCCTGGGAGAGTGCCATGTGGATGCAGCGTGTGATCGAACTGTCGCCGCGCAGTCGCGGCTTTCATCTGGTGAGCGAAGAGATCGTCAGAGGATTGCCTGAACTGACGCAGATACGCATGGGTCTGTTGCACCTGTGGCTGCAGCACACCTCGGCGTCCTTGACGGTCAACGAGAATGCCGACCCGGCTGTGCGTCGCGATTTCGAGCGGTTCTTCAACCGCTTGGTGCCGCAAGGGGAGGCGGGTTACGAACACGATTACGAAGGCCCGGACGATTTGCCGGCGCACTTCAAGGGCAGTCTGCTGGGGTTTCAATTGCTCCTGCCGATACAGGATGGACGCCTGGCGTTAGGCACCTGGCAAGGCATCTATCTCGGCGAGCACCGTGATCATGGCGGGGCTCGGCGAGTGATGGCGACGCTGCAGGGCGAGGCTATTTGAATTTTTTCCGGTCGTGCGGTGCACGCTGCATGACTGGTCTATAACTAACCTGCTTTTCGCAAGTCATGAGGTTGAACATGAGCGACGAAGACCTGGAACAAGATGATCTGGAAGCCTCCGACGAGGATGATGGTGAGGAGCTGGCGGCAGCCGATGACGGCGACGCCGGGGATGATGACGGCGAGAGTGAGGCCGTAGCGCCTGGCAAGAAAAGCAAGGCCAAGGCCGTCGAGGTCGACGAGATGCCTAGCATCGAGGCCAAGCAGAAGGAGCGCGATGCTCTGGCCAAGGCCATGGAAGAGTTTCTCGCCCGTGGCGGCAAGGTGCAGGAGGTGGAGCCCAATGTGGTCGCCGACCCACCCAAGAAGCCCGACAGCAAATACGGCAGCCGCCCCATCTGAGGACGGCTCGCTATAAGAAACCCGCCTGCGTGGCGGGTTTTTTGTGCTCGACCTGCCCATGCGCCTCACTCGTTCGGGGCGTGCGTGCTATCAACTCGTGCCGGCAACCATGTAGGAGCCCGCTGCGGGCGATTGGGGCGCGGCAGTCGGATCGCTCGCAAGCGGGCTCCTGCACAGGAGTAGGGTGCGCCGTGCGCACCGACTTCCCCTGTGTATCGGCAGTGGTGCGCGCAGCGCACCCTACGGGGTTAGCGCAGCCAGCTATCCAGCAGTCCCGGCAGTTCGGCCAGGCTGCTGATCTGTGCATCCGGCGTGCCATGGCCATCCCAGGTTAGCCCTTGCGGGTTGAACCAGATAGCGCGCATCCCGGCCGCCTGGGCACCGGCGATGTCGTCGCTGGGGTGGTCGCCGATATGCACGGCGCGCTCGGCCGCCACGCCGCCGGCGCGGCTGAGCGCTTCGCGGAAGGGTTTCGGGTCGGGCTTGCCGATACCCAGCTCTTCGGCGCACAGAGCGAACCGGAAATACTCGGACAGGCCCAGGCGGCGCACATCGGCATTGCCATTGGTGATCACCCCCAGCATGAAGCGTTCGGCCAGCGCCTCCAGAGTGGGGTGTACTTCGCTGAACAGTTCCACCTGATGGCGCGCATTGAGAAAGACCTGAAAACCGGCCTCGGCCAGGGTCTGCGCTTCGCCGTGTGGATAGCCGGCGTCTTCCAGTGCATGGAAGAGAATGCGTCGACGTAGCTCGCTCAAGCGGTGCTTGAGCAGCGGCTCGGCCTCGAGCAAACGGCTGCGTACGGCCCACAGGTGTTCGATGGGCACCGCCCCCAGACGCGGTGCGTGCAGGGCCAGCCAGTTGCGCAGGGCAGCTTCGGCGTCCTGCATGACCGGGGTGACGTCCCACAGGGTGTCGTCGAGGTCGAAGGTGATCAATTCGATGCTCATTCGCTACCGCCTTTGCGCTTGGCGCGTGGATGGGCCTGGTCATAGACCTTGGCCAGATGCTGAAAGTCGAGGTGGGTATAGATCTGTGTGGTGGCGATGTCGGCGTGGCCAAGCAGCTCCTGCACTGCACGCAGATCCTGGGAGGACTCCAGCATATGGCTGGCGAAGCTGTGGCGCAGCATGTGCGGGTGCAGGTGCTGGCCCAGTTCACGTACGCCAGCCTGGCGCACGCGCAGTTGCACCGCACGCGCGCCCAGGCGCCGACCTTGCTGGCTGATGAACACCGCGCCGTCGTTCGGATTGGCCAGTTTGCGCAGCGGCAGCCATTGCTCCAAGGCCTGGCGTGCCATCCTGCCGACCGGCAATTCGCGCACCTTGTTGCCCTTGCCGCGCACGCGCACCAGGCCGGCAGCCAGGTCGAGGCCATCGAGATCGAGCCCGACCAGCTCCGACAGGCGCAGGCCGGAGGAGTAGAAGAGTTCGAGCATGGCCTGATCGCGGCGGGCGATGAAGTCGTCCTCCACGGCGCCGTCGAGCAGTTGTGCGCTGCGGTCGGCATCCAGGGTGCGCGGCAGGCGGCGTTCACGTTTCGGCGGGCTCAGGCCGGTGGCCGGGTCGTGGCGGCACAGGCCTTCACGTAGCAAATATTGGTACAGGCCGCGGGTGGCCGAAAGCAGGCGCGCCAGGCTGCGGCTGGATAGGCCCTGCTGATGCAGGCGGGCGACCAGGCGGCGCAGGTTGCGTGTATCCAGTTCGCTCCAGTCGCCCAGCCCTTCGGCCTCGCAGAACGCCTGCACCTTGGCCAGGTCGCGGCGGTAGCCATCGAGGGTGTGCACCGACACCTGACGCTCACGGCGCAGGTGTTCGAGGTAGGCGTCGAGGGCAGCGGCAAGCTTCAAGCTTCAAGCTCCAAGTAAAAGCGTTCGGTCTGCCTGTTCTTGCAGCTTGAGGCTTGAAGCTTGTAGCTGCTTCTAACGTACCGAGCGCAGCGGTGTGGCGAAGCCCGGCAGTACGCGCGCCAGCACTTCGGCGATGTAGCCGAGGAACAGGGTGCCCAGCGAGCTCTTGTAGTGTTGCGGGTCGGCACTGCCAATGGCCAGCACGCCATGCAGGCCTTGGTGGTTGAGGCCGACCACGGCTGCCGAACCGACCTGCGCGGCTTCGTCCTTGCCGAACAGGAATTCCAGCTCGTGCGGGCGCAGCACGCCACAGACGGTCTTGCCGCCGCCGAGCAGGCCGCCGATCTGCTGATGGGCCTCGGCCGAGCTGACCGAGCGGCCGACCGGCAGCTTGTTGTCGCTGAACAGGATCAGGCCGACGAAGGGCACCTGAAATTCGTGGCGCAGGCTGTCCTCGACCACGCCGACCACTTCTTCCAGGCTACCGGCATCGAGCAGGTCGAGCACCAGGCGGCGGGTCTTGTCGAACAGGCGGTCGTTGTCGCGGGCCACATCCATCAACTGGCCGAGGCGGTGGCGCATTTCGATGTTGCGCTCGCGCAGCAGCTTGACCTGGCGTTCCACCAGCGACACGGCATTGCCGGGCTGGTGCGGAATGCGCAGTTCAGGGATCAGCTCTTCATGGTCGATGAAGAACTCCGGATGCAGGCGCAGATAGGCCGCGACCGTTTCCGAGTCGAGCGGTTTGGGCGAATCCTGCTGGTCGGTCATAGGCGAACCTGTCCTTCGTACACGCGGGCGGCTGGCCCGGTCATCATAACCGGCTGACCTTCGCCTGCCCATTCGATGGACAGTTTGCCGCCTGGCAGTTCCAGTTGCACGGGCGAATCCATCCAGCCCTGACGAATCGCCGCTACGGCCGCAGCGCAGGCGCCGGTGCCGCAGGCCTGGGTTTCCCCGGCGCCGCGCTCCCATACGCGCAGGCGCGCATGCTTGCGATCCAGCACCTGCAGGAAGCCGACGTTGACCCGCTGCGGGAAGCGCGGATGGTGTTCCAGCTTCGGCCCGAGCGCATGTACCGGGGCATCATCGACGTTGTCGACGCGCAACACCGCATGCGGGTTGCCCATCGACAGCGCGGCCAGCTCGACGCTCTGGCCGTCGACCTCGACGCGATAGCTGAGCGCGGCCTGTTCGGCCTGGAAGGGCACCTGTTCCGGCTGCAGGCGCGGTGCACCCATGTTGACGCAGACCTGGCCATCGTTCTGCACGCGCAGCTCGATGATGCCGCTCTTGGTCTCGACGCGAATGACTTTCTTGGTGGTCAGGCGCTTGTCCAGCACGAAGCGGGCGAAGCAGCGCGCGCCGTTGCCGCATTGCTCCACTTCCGAGCCGTCGGCGTTGAAGATGCGGTAGCGAAAGTCGACGTCCGGGTGGCTCGGTGGCTCGACGATCAACAACTGGTCGAAGCCGACGCCGGTGTGGCGGTCGCCCCACTGCTTGGCATGCTTGGGCTGCACGTGGGCATGCTGACTGATCAGGTCGAGAACCATGAAGTCATTGCCCAGGCCGTGCATCTTGGTAAAGCGCAATAGCATGGCTCTACCCTCAGCCTGGCAGCAGGCTTTCGCCGGCATAGAGCTCTTGAATTGTTTCGCGACGACGCACCTCGAAGGCCTGCTCGCCATCGACCAGCACCTCGGCGGCGCGGCCACGGGTGTTGTAGTTGGAGCTCATGACGAAGCCATAGGCACCGGCCGAGCGCACGGCCAACAGGTCGCCTTCTTCCAGCACCAACTGGCGATTCTTGGCCAGGAAGTCGCCTGTTTCGCAGATCGGCCCGACCAGGTCGTAGTTGCGCGCCTCGCCGTCACGTGGCTGCACTGGCGACACGTCCATCCATGCCTGATAAAGAGCGGGGCGGATCAGGTCGTTCATCGCCGCATCGACGATGGCGAAGTCCTTGTGCTCGGTGTGCTTGAGATACTCCACCTGGGTCAGCAACACGCCGGCGTTGGCCACGATGAAGCGCCCCGGCTCGAACACCAGCGACAGATCACGGCCGGCCAGACGCTTGCGCACGGCGGCGATGTAGTCGCCGGCCAGCGGTGGCTGCTCGTCGCGGTACTGCACGCCGAGGCCGCCGCCGAGATCCAGATGCTGGATGGCGATGCCACGCGCGGCCAGCTTGTCGACCAGCAGCAGCAGGCGATCCAGGGCATCGAGGAAGGGCTCGAGCGTGGTCAGTTGCGAACCGATGTGGCAATCGACGCCGATCACGTCCAGGTTCGGCAGCTCGGCGGCGCGGGCGTAGACTGCCTCGGCCTGCTCGATGTCGATGCCGAACTTGTTTTCCTTGAGGCCGGTGGAGATGTACGGGTGAGTGCCAGCGTCCACGTCCGGGTTGACCCGCAGCGACACAGGCGCCTTGACGCCCAGCTCAGCTGCGACTTTCTGCAGGCGCTCCAGCTCGACGCTGGACTCGACGTTGAAGCAGTGCACGCCGACTTCCAGGGCGCGGCGCATGTCATCGCGGCTCTTGCCGACGCCGGAGAAGACGATGCGGCTCGGCTCGCCGCCAGCGGCCAGGACGCGCTCCAGCTCGCCGCTGGAGACGATGTCGAAACCGGCACCGAGGCGCGCCAGCACGTTCAGCACGCCGATGTTGGAGTTGGCCTTGACCGCGAAGCAGACCAGGTGCGGCATGCCGGCCAGGGCATCGGCATAGGCCCGGTACTGCCCCTCGATATGGGCACGGGAATAGACGTAGGTGGGCGTGCCGAAGCGCTGGGCCAGCGCGGACAAGGCAACGCCTTCCGCGAACAGCTCACCGTCGCGGTAGTTGAAGGCTTCCATGGTGGGCTCCTGTCAGAGTTCGAAACGGTCTCGGCTGTTGCCGGCTTTTTCGTCGCCCGGCATGTACAGCGGGCCTTTCTGGCCGCAGCCGGCCACTAGGCAGACAACGGCGAGGAGCGCGAGGGTCAGTCGCTTCATGGGACAGTCCTTGAAAAAAGCGTGAATTGCGCTGGAGTATACCGACCCCCCGCCACCTTGCCTATGCGCCCAGCGCCCGTCCGGCGCGGGCTGGCCGAATCGGCACGGCAGGCAGATAGCGATCGAGGAGAGCTGATGGAACACCCTGTGCTACTGGCCGGCTCGGTTTCGGCCGCCTATTTGCAAGGCCTGATCGCCTATCTGCAGCGCCAGGGCGTGGAGCCGGCGGTGCTGCTCGCCCGCGCCCGCTTGCCCAGCGAACTGCTCGGCCAGCACCCGCAGCGCATGGCCGCCAGTGCCTACCTGCGTCTGCTGGAGGAGGGCATGCGCCTGACCGGCGACGATTGCCTGGGGCTGCACCTGGGCGAAGCAGTGAGGCCGGGTGACTACGGTGTGCTCGGCCATCTGCTGATGAGTTGTGCGACCTTGGCCGATGCCCTCCACCGCCAGGCGCGCTATGCCGCGCTGGTGGGCAGCCTGGGGCAGGTCGGGCTGGACGACGAGCCGACGTGTGACGGCGGCGAGGCCCTGGTCGCCCATAGCTGGCAGCCACTGTTGCTACAACAGCAACGGCAGTTGAGTGAGGAAACCCTGGCCGGCTGGGTCAGCTTCGGGCGCTGGATCAGCGGCCTGGACATCGCGCCGGTGCAGGTACGCTTCCAGCATGCGGCACCAGTCGATATCCGCGAACACCAGCGTATCTTCCGCTGCCCGGTGTTGTTCGAGCAGCCCGACAACGCCCTGGTCTTTCCCAAGCGCCTGTTGAGCGTGGCGCTGGGCCAGGCCGACGCGCAGGTCAGCGGCATGCTCGACGCCTACGCCGATCGTCTGCTGGGCGAATTGCGTCAGGGTGCTAGCCTGCTTGAGCGGGCGCGGCGGATTCTGCTGGCGCAACTCGCCGAGCAGCGTCCGGAGCTGCATGCCATCGCCGAGGCGCTGGCGCTGAGCCCACGCACCCTGCAGCGGCGTCTGGGCGAAGCGGGGGTGTCGTTCAACCAGTTCGTCGACGAGACGCGTCAATTGCTGACGCTGCACTACCTGCGCGAGACCTCGCTGGCGCTGGAGGACATCGCCTTGAGGGTCGGTTTCAGCGAGCCAGCTTCGCTGTTGCGGGCCTTTCGCCGCTGGACGGGAAGGAGCCCGGGCGAGTACCGTCGCCACCTGCCCGGCTGAGTGCCGGGTAGCGTTTACCCATTTTTCTGCAGTCGCTGCACCTTGTGAGGACACCCCGATGAGCCTGAGCGAAGCCCGCTTCCACGATCTGGTCGATGCCACCCAGCAGGCGGTGGAGGATATCTTCGACGACAGTGATCTGGACGTCGACCTGGAGAACAGCGGCGGTGTGCTGACCGTGCGCTTCGACAACGGCACGCAACTGATCTTCAGCCGGCAGGCGCCGATCCGTCAGCTCTGGGTGGCGGCGCGTTCCGGCGGCTTCCATTACGACTACGACGAGGACGAGCAGCGCTGGGTCTGCGACAGCAGCGACGAACTGCTGGGGGAAATGCTCGCGCGCTTCGTGACCGAGCAGGCGGGTGTCGAACTGGAGTTCGATGAGCTCTGAAAGCGCGGCGCCGGCCTCGCCCTGCCAGCGCAAGTGCTGCTTGGACGAGCAGAACATCTGCCTGGGTTGTGGCCGCAGCATGCAGGAGATTCTCGACTGGGGCGCTGCCGATGCGCAGCGCCGCCGGCAGATCTGTGAAGCTGCCGAAGCGCGTCTGCGGGCGCGCAAGTCGCCGAGCTGACCTGCTGGTCTTGTTTATTCGGCCAGCTATGTTAGGGTCGGTTGACGTTTCGGCGCGTACCGCGTTGCTGCGCCAAATTGCGCCAGGCTAGGCGTGGGATGCAGGGAATGGTTGTTCCCTTGCCAAATCCCACAACGACGCATGGCGCAATTTGCCGCGCAACCCGAAGGGACGGGCCAGTTTTTGCGCGGATCGTCGTTGCTCGACGACTCATTTGGGCGACCAAACTTCGCGTCTCGCGCCTAGCTCCGCGCAAAAACTGGCTCCGTCGCGGACGCGAGCGAAACGTTAACCGACCCTAGGGTCGACAAAACGCTGCAAAACCCCGCCTTCGGGCGGGGTTTTGCTTTTTGAGTCTCACGCAAGGAGTCTGCCCGGCATCATGAACAGCGCACCCGCCATCACCATCACCCGTCTCGATCTGCAGCGCCTGGAGCGCCTGCTGGATTCCCTGGAGGATTTCGGCCCTGGCGCCGAGGCGCTGGAGAAAGAGCTGGCACGCGCGCAGGTGGTCGGTCATGACGAGATCCCTGCTGGCGTGGTGACCATGAACTCGCGCGTGCATTGCCGCGAGGAAAGCAGCGGCAAGGACTACCACCTGACCCTGGTCTACCCGCAGGATGCCGGGGGTGAGGGCAAGGTCAGCATTCTTGCGCCAGTAGGCAGCGCCTTGCTCGGCCTCTCCGTTGGCCAGCACATCGACTGGCCGGTACCGAGCGGCAAGCAGCTCAAGCTGACCCTGTTGGAAGTGGAATATCAGCCGGAAGCGGCGGGCGAATACGACCGTTGAGTGCAGGGGCATCAAGGCTGGGCTAGCAGGCCGTTGAAAAACGTAGGCGACGACTGCATGGATGCAGGAGGTAGAGCGAAGCAGGAGGCCCGAGCCGAGGCAGGCTGACCTATACCGATGGCGGCCCCGCAAAAACAGCCGAAACGACCAACGGGAGTAACAGCCGAAGGCTGGCCCGAAGGGCGAACGCAGTGAGTCAAAACGCTCGGAGTCGCGCTCGACTTTACGTGTTGTAAATGAGCATTTTTGACGGGGGCGCCTAGCCTGGGCTCGCACGCGAGGCTGTTTTTAACGACGGGCAGACAACGCAGGTAGTTTTTCGACAGTCTGCTAGAGTGAGATGTCAATGATCAGCAAGGAAGCTCCGCCATGCCCAGTCTCCCTCTGTACTTCCCACCCACCTATTCGCAACCGCGTGGCCTGCTCTGCGCCGAGCTGGTGCTCGACGCTTATGACCAGTACGCGCAATGGCTGAAGCAGCAGCGCCCGCGCGTTGCCCAGCACTTCCACTGGCAGCCGCCGCAGCGTCCCGATTGGCAGTTTTCCGCGCCGATCTGGAGCATCCTCAGCGAGTGGCATCTGTTCAACGAGTCGGAACCCTTCGGCTTTGCCGCGCGTGATCCGCAGGGCGACTGCTATCTGGTGTTCCGCGGTACCGAGTCGGTGCAGGACTGGCTCGACGACCTGGATCTGGATCAGCGCGACTATCCCTGGCAGGGCAGTGCCGGCCTGGTGCACGACGGTTTCCTCAAGCTCTACACCTCGCTGCGCGATCAGGCCCTTCTGGCGCTGGAGGATCTGCAGCCCCAAGCGCAGTTGTGGGCTTGTGCCCACAGCCTGGGCAGTGCCCTGAGCAGCCTGGCGGTGCCGGATCTGCGCCGGCGCTGGCCCTTCCTGCCGTTGCAGCACTACAACTTCGCCAGCCCACGCTTGGCCTCGCCGGCCTTCGCCAGCTACTACAACGCGCTGGCAGTGCCCACTTACCGCCTGGTCAACGACAGCGATCTGGTGCCCGAGGTGCCGCCCGCCGACAGTGAACGCTGGTGGTATCAGCATCTCGGTCTGCCGGTGACCTTCACCGCCAGCTATGGTGGCGTCGTCGACAATCACAGCATGAGTGGTTGCTACCTCTATGCGCTGAACAATCCCCAATCCCCCATGCGCTAGGCCTGTTGCAGTGCGGCATTGAGGGCGTCTTCCAGCTCGCTCTTGTAGCGCAGGTAATGCACGGTCTGCGCCTGTTGTTCGGCGAGCACAGCGGACAGATCCAGGTCGGTGATGTAGCAGGGGTAGCGCTCGCCGCCGGCGCGCTGGGCGAGGATGTGCTGGGCCACGGCGCGGTAGAGGTCGCGGCCGTATTCCAGTTCGGAGAATTCGCGATGGTTGCAGTACAGGGTAACGTGGCGCTGGCGTCCGTCACCCGGCTCGATGATGGCTTGCACGTCATAGAAGGGATGGCTGATCGGCGCCTGTGGCGCGACCCGACGTTCGACGCTCTGAGCGCGCAGCGGCGCATCGGGCAGTAGCTGGTGGTAGAGCACTTCCAGCGGCATATCGCTGCTCAGGTCATCCAGCGGTAGTTGCGCGTTGCGTCGGTACAGCAGCGACTGCAGGAAGCGCTGCAGCGGGGTGAGCAGGCTTTGCTCGTCGCGGTATGGCAGGCGCCGGCGCCACAGGGCATTGTGCTCGTCGAGCACGGTCAGCTCGGCTTCGCTGCTCTGTTCGTTGAGGCGGTAGAACACCTGGATGGTCTGCGGCTTGCCCAGCGGTAGAATCAACGCCAGGTCGCTGCCCTCCAGGGCGTAACGGTCGAGGCTCAGTGGGCTGAACAGCGCCTGTTCGGCGCCCAGGTGCTCGAGCAGCGCCGGCAGGTCGCCCAGGGCGGTATGGCTGACCTGGCCGGGAGTCAGTTGCAGTACGTGGTAATGCTGGCGCACCTGCAGCAGGTAACGCGAGGCCTTGCCACTGGTGTAGTTGTCGAGTAGGTCGCGCAATAGCTCCTCGACCCGGCTGGCGATGGCCGGGGCGCGGTTGCGGCAGTAGCAGCGCACCTGCACCTCGGGGTATGGGCCTGCGGGCGGCAGGCCGTTGAGCAGGTCGCTGAGGCAATCGAGCAGGGCATCCTCGCCGTCATAACGCGCCACCTGCAGCTCGTTCCAACTGTTGAGGCTGACCTGATCCAGGGTCAGCACCAGGTTCTCGCGCACGCCCGAATAACCCAGGGCATCGGTGCGCCCGCTGGTCATGTGCAGGTTCATCTGGCTGTGCTGCTTGAGCGGGTCGAGGCCGACGTTCACCAGCAGCAATATTCGGCTCGGTGTGCTGCTGCGCAGCAGAGCCGCTTCTTCCACCAGGGGCAGGGGCAGGGCGAACATCTGCTGCAGGCTGGTGATCAGGTTGGCCAGCTCGAAGTCGCTCAGGTCGCTGCTGCCGGGGTGCAACGAGAGCCTTGTGCTGGCGTCGATCACGCCGTTGCGGTGGCACCAGGCGAGCAGTTCGATCAGCTCGCGGGAGCGCTTGATCGGGGCGAAGTCCGGCCATTCCTGCGCGCCCAGGCTGCCGCTGAACAGCTCCCACTGGTAGTCGCCCGATGTCTCGCTGCTGGGGCGCTGCACCAGGGTGAGGGTGTCTTCGGCCAGATCCGGGGCGATGCCGGGGTTGATGAACTCCACCTTGCCGGCCTTGCGCTCGAAGGCCGCATACAGGCGCCGGCCGAGCACGTTGAGGTCGCGGTTGCTCAGCGAGCTGCCGACCTGGGCACTGCGGGCGAACTGGGTGAGGAAGCGATAGCTGTAGGTCAGCTCGTTGACCAGCAGGCGTCGTTCGGCAGCCACCTGGCGAACCTTCCACTGGCTGCGACTGTCGAGCAGGTTGAGTTGGCGCGTCTGCCAACCCCACTCGCCGGTCAGGCGTTCGAGCAGCAGGCGCTGCCAGCTCTTGGGCCGGCCACGGGTCGGCGGGCGGCTGATCTTCTTGTTCACCTTGAGGTACAGGCAGCGGCGGATCAGCTCCAGGCGTTCCTGATCGCCTCGGGCGCTGAGGTATTCCTCCAGGCGCCGGTAGACGACGATATAGGGGTCGAGTTCGTCCAGATCCAGACGCCCCTCGAACACCGCCTGCTTGAAGCGCAGCGCCAGGCACTCGACCTTGGGGTGCTCGCTGGCGTAGACCTCGGTGAGCAGCAGCTTGAGCGCGGACTTGTACGGCGATTCGATGCCCTTGTAGAGCTGCCACATGCCGGCGCCGAGGAATTCCTGTGGGGGAATCTGCGCCAGGTGGCCGAGGTCGAGCACGTCTTCTTCACGCACGAAACGCTTGCTCAGCAGGGTGCGGCAATAGTCTTCGTAGCGGTTTTCCTCGTAGACCGGCACCAGCCACCAGATCGGCGTGCGTCCGCCGAGCCAGATGGCAGTGCGATAGAACTCGTCGAGCAGCAGGTAGTGCTGGGTGGTACCGCAGTCATCGGAGGTGAGCTGGGTGTCACGCATGCCGCGGGCAAAACGCAGGGGCTCGATGAGAAAGACATGCACCTCGGCGCCCAGGCCTGCGGCCCAGCTTTCCAGTTGGTCGCATTTCTTGCGCAGCTCCTGCAGCGCCTGTTCACTCAGGTTGGCGGCATGGCACAGCCACAGATCCATGTCGCTCTGCTCGGCCTGTGCCACGGTACCCAGGCTGCCCATCATGAATAGGCCATGCAGCGGTGCGGCGCCCTGGCCGCGGCGCGGTTTGTAACTGAAGGAGCGGGTCAGACGCTGCACTTCGGCCAGGCTGGCATCGTCCGGCTCGAAGCCGCTGAGCCCCGCCGGGGTGCTGGCTGAGACGTAGCCCGGTAGCAGCGGATGGTTGACGTGCAACAGCAGCGGCAGCAGCTTGAGCACCAGTTGCTGGCGTGTCGACAGGGCCTGGGTGGCGCGTTGCAGGCGGCCCTGATTGATCTGCAGAAAGCGTGCGCGCAGTTGCGCCAGCACCTTGCGATCGATGCCGTCGTCGATATCGGGGCGGATTTCCTGGCTGCGCGTCATGCTCTAACTCTACTGGCGGGTGGTGCAAGCCTATCAGCGGCGTGCTCGCCAGTGCAGTGCCTTGACGCTATATCGCCCGCCGCGCCTTTCCCTTGAGGGCGGCCGGCGGGCAACTGAGATTAAGCGGGAGTGGTCTGGCGGGCCGAAAGAATGGTCAGCAGTGCTTGTGCGTGTTCGGCGGCATCGATGCCCAGGCTGGTGAGGTAACCGCCATCGGCCTGGCTCACCAGGCCTTTTTCGTAGAGGCGGGTGATGGCGCCTTGCGCCTTGAAGGAGGCGTTGTTGTGCACCTTGAGCCCTTCCTGATGGTTGTCCAGGTTGTACAGGGCGAGGATTTCCAGCTCGTCTATCAGTTCAGCAGTGAAGGACTTCATGGTGACTCCGTCTTGTCGTTATGGCGTTCCTGCAGTGTAGAGCCTAGAACCGTGCTCTGCCCGGTGCGTGTCTGCCAGGTTTCGAGGATGCGCTGATAGGTGCCGTCACGCCTGATCCGGCGCATGCCTTCGTCGAAACGCTGCAGCAGCTCAGGCGCCTGCGGGTGGTGGCGGGAGAAGCTCAGATAGAGCTGCGGGCGATGTACCCGGGCCAGGGGGACGAACTGCCCGGCCAGCTCCGGGTGTTCGCGTAGCAAGGCCTCGGTGGTGGCGCGAAAGGCGATGACGTAGTCGACGCGCTGGTGCTGCAGCATGAGGAAACCGTTGAGGTCGCGCCTTACCGGAACGCGCCGAATGCCGGAGTAGCTATCGAAGTACTCGCCATAGGTGTAGCCGCTGGTCACTGCGACACGCTTGCCCTTGAGCGCTTCGAGGTCGTCGATCGGTGCCGAGCCGGCTGGCCCCCAGAGCTGTATGTCGTCGCTGAACAGCGTTTGCTCGGGGAGCAGGAAGTGGTCGCGGATATAGGTATCGGGCGTGGTGTTGAAGCAAGCCACCAGGCTGCCGGTGCGTGCCAGCTCCATGCAGCGTGAGTAGGGGTAGGGGGCCAGTTCGAGTTCGATATCGGTGGCGGCGAAGGCCGCGCGCACGATATCGGCCGACATGCCTTCGATACGCTCGTTGCGCCAGGCCGTATAGGGGTACCAGTCATCCTCGGCGCCGATGCGCAGGCTATCGGCCATGGCCATGTGAGCGGACGGCAGGCTCAATGCCAGCCCTATGGCGAAGCGGAAGCGTCGGTGCAGCATTGCACAGGCACCTTGAACGGCAAGAGACAGGAATGACCCTAGCAGTCTATTGGCCGCTACGCCCATTGGCATGAGTCAAACCTGCTTCAGTTTTCCTCTGGCAGCTCGGGCAGGGCACGCAGGGCCTGTTCATACCAGGCGCCGTCGAAGGGGCGATCATCGCGCAGCATGGCATCGACCTCGTGGGCCAGCACCAGAGCCATGAGTTCGAGAATCTCCTCGCGCTCGTAGCCCACCAGGCTCAGCTTGTTGTACACCGCCTTGGCGGCGGCCGGCTCGCCGCTTTCCAGTTGGTTTTCGATGGCCTGGATCAGGGTGGCCTGGGCGAAATCTTCGTCGTTGTCGTCGTGCTCGCTCATCTGTGGTTCCTCATGCTGTGCCAGCGGCGAAGTCCAGCAGGGCCTTGCCGGTCAGGCGGTACGTGGACCACTCGCTCTGCGGGCGGGCGCCAAAGGATTCGTAGAAGTCGATGGCCGGGGTGTTCCAGTCCAGCACCGACCACTCGAAGCGGCCGCAGCCACGGGTCACGGCCAGTTGCGCCAGGTGACGCAACAGCGCCTTGCCGGCGCCCAGGCCGCGCGCTTCGGGGCTGACGTAGAGGTCTTCCAGATAGAGACCGTGCTTGCCCAGCCAGGTGGAGTAGTTGAAGAAGTACACCGCATAGCCGATGGCCTGGCCGTCGCGCTCGCAGACCAGGCCATGGGCGGTGCTGCCCTCGGCGAACAGGCTGTCGCGGATACCGGCGGCGTCGGTCTTCACCTCATGCTCGGCCTTCTCGTAGACGGCCAGCTCGGTGATGAAGCGCAGGATCAGTTCGGCGTCGTCAGCGGTGGCGGGGCGGATGGTCATGGACATGGCATATCTCGTTGTAAATCAGCCTTGGTTGAGGGCTAGCCAGGTCACTGGCAGGCCTACGAGGCAAAAGAAACCGAACGCTGCGACCCAGGCGGTGCGTGAGCCCATCGGGTCATCCACGCGCAGTGGCAGGCCTGGGTAGCGGCCCAGTGTCAGCAGGCGCAGGGCGAGCCAGCCGGTGCAATAGAAGAGATAGCCGAGAACGACTTCGGCCAGCAATTCGCCCAGAAACAGCAGGCCACGCAGCAGTAGCTCGAACATGGGGACATCCTTTTCCCACCTTGGGTTTAGCGGCTGGTCAGCAGCTCGCGACCACGCGCCACGGCCGCGCGTACCTGATTCGGCGCAGTACCGCCGATATGATCGCGGGCACCCACCGAGCCTTCCAGGGTCAGCACGGCGAAGACGTCGTCAGCGATCTGGTCGCTGAACTGGCGTAGTTCGTCCAGGCTCATCTCGGCCAGATCCTTGCCGCTCTGCACGCCGTATTTCACCGCGTGGCCGACGATCTCGTGGCAGTCGCGGAAGGGCAGGCCCTTGCGCACCAGGTAGTCGGCCAGATCGGTGGCGGTGGAGAAGCCGCGCAGCGCCGCCTCGCGCATGATCTCGCGCTTGGGCTTGATCGCCGGCACCATGTCGGCGAAGGCGCGCAGGCTGTCGCGCAGGGTGTCGGCGGCGTCGAACAGCGGTTCCTTGTCTTCTTGGTTGTCCTTGTTGTAGGCCAGTGGCTGGCCCTTCATCAGGGTCAGCAGGCCGGTCAGGGCGCCGAACACGCGGCCGGTCTTGCCGCGTACCAGCTCGGGCACGTCGGGGTTCTTCTTCTGCGGCATGATCGAGCTGCCGGTGCAGAAACGATCCGGTAGGTCGATGAACTGGAACTGCGCAGATGTCCACAGCACCAGCTCTTCGGAAAAGCGCGACAGGTGCATCATCGCCAGCGACGCGGCGGCGCAGAATTCGATGGCGAAGTCGCGATCCGACACGCCGTCCAGCGAGTTGCCGCCCACGGCATCGAAACCCAGCAGCTCGGCGGTGATCTCGCGCTGGATCGGGTAGGTGGTGCCAGCCAGCGCAGCGCTGCCCAGCGGCATGCGGTTGGCGCGCTTGCGGCAGTCCACCAGGCGCTCGTAGTCGCGCGAAAGCATCTCGAACCAGGCCAGCAGATGGTGGCCGAAGGTCACCGGCTGAGCGGTCTGCAGGTGGGTGAAGCCGGGCATGATGGTGTCCGCCTCGGCTTCGGCCAGGCCCAGCAGGCCCTGCTGCAGGCGGGTGATCTCGGCCAGGATGGTGTCGATTTCGTCACGCAGCCACAGGCGGATGTCGGTAGCCACCTGGTCGTTGCGCGAACGGCCGGTGTGCAGCTTCTTGCCGGTCACGCCGATGCGGTCGGTCAGGCGTGCCTCGATGTTCATGTGCACGTCTTCCAGGTCGACGCGCCAGTCGAACTGACCGGCTTCGATCTCGGCCTGGATCTGCTTGAGGCCGTCGATGATGGCGTCACGCTCGTCGGCGGTGAGTACGCCGACCTTGGCCAGCATCGTGGCGTGGGCGACGGAGCCCATGATGTCGTGGCGATAGAGGCGCTTGTCGAATTCCACCGAGGCGGTGAAACGGGCGACGAAGGCGTCGACGGGCTCGCTGAAGCGACCGCCCCAGGATTGGTTGGTTTTTTCGCTGCTCATGGTTATGGCTCTGGATCGGGCAGACCATGGAGTCTGCATGGCGGACAAAGTGCACTGATGATAACAGGGGTATGACCCGCTGCCGATCAGATAAGCCCTCTCCGCTAGGGCAACCTGGGCCAGGCGAGCGCATGAATTTGTCGCCTGGTCTGCATTTCGGTGCTTTATTTGCCTTGCTCGGGTCGCTCTGGCTTGCCGCCGTGCGAAGCGCCACGGAAACTGCTGCCATGTCTAGCCAAACCCACGTCAACCATCCCAAGCCTTCGCCGGTGGATGACTTCTTCGTGCCCGAACTGTGCCAGCCCGAGGCGCTGCTGAGCATGGTGCTGCTGGCCGAGCTGCTGGTACTGGTATTGGTGCTGGCCGAACCCATGGTGCCGAACTTCGATTGGGTGCGCCTGGCGCTGACCTCGCTGTTCGTGCAGTGGATCGTGCTGCTGTCGGCGGCCTTGCTGTGCCGGCTGCGGCCCTTGCTGGCGCGCTTGCGTCCGGCCCTGGCCGGCGTGCTGTGCTGCCTGCTGGTGGTGCTGCTGACCCTGGGCTGCACCGCCGTCGCCGATTACTACGACCTTGGCGGGCCCTTGCCGCGCAGTGGTGAAACGCGACTTTACCTGCGTCATGCACTGATCAGCCTGATCATGTCGGCACTGCTGCTACGCTACTTCTATCTGCAGAGCCAATGGCGCAGGCAGGAGCAGGCCGAGTTGCGCGCGCGCATCGAGTCGTTGCAGGCGCGGATTCGCCCACACTTCCTGTTCAACAGCCTCAACAGCATCGCCAGTCTGGTGGCGGTCGACCCAGCCAAGGCCGAGCAGGCAGTACTGGATCTGTCCGATCTGTTTCGCGCCAGCCTGGCCAAGCCGGGCACGCTGGTTTCCTGGGGAGAGGAACTCGAATTGGCGAAACGTTATCTATCGATCGAGCACTATAGGCTCGGCGAACGGCTACAGTTGCAATGGGAGGTCGATAATGTGCCCGAGGATCTGCCGATTCCTCAGCTCACCTTGCAACCTCTTTTGGAAAACGCCTTGATCTATGGCATCCAGCCACGCATAGCAGGTGGCCTGGTGCGCATCGAGGCGGATTACCAGGACGGTGTGTTCAGTTTGTGTGTCAGCAATCCGTATGAAGAGCGTGGCGAGCAGCAGCACCCGTCGCGGGGTACGCGCCAAGCGCTGAGCAACATCGACGCGCGTTTGACGGCACTTTTCGGGCCGCGCGCCAGTCTCAGCGTGGAGCGTCGTGACGGCCGTCATTACAGCTGTCTACGCTATCCTTGTGCGAGACTCACGCAGGAAGCCAGAGCAATATGAATGTCCTGATAGTCGATGACGAACCCCTTGCCCGCGAGCGCCTCAGCCGCATGGTCGGCGAGCTCGAGGGTTACCGAGTATTGGAGCCCGCCGCCAGCAATGGCGAGGAGGCCCTTACCCTGATCGACAGCCTGAAACCGGATGTCGTGCTGCTGGACATCCGCATGCCCGGGCTGGACGGGCTGCAGGTGGCCGCCAAGCTTTGCGAGCGCGAAGCGCCGCCGGCAGTGATCTTCTGCACCGCCCATGATGAATTCGCCCTGGAAGCCTTTCAGGTCAGCGCGGTCGGCTACCTGGTCAAGCCAGTGCGTGCCGAAAACCTGCGCGAGGCGTTGAAGAAGGCCGAGCGTCCCAACCGCGTGCAACTGGCGGCCCTGACCCGTCCGGCTGCGGAGAGCGGTACCGGCCCACGCAGCCATATCAGCGCCCGCACGCGCAAGGGCATCGAGCTGATTCCCCTGGATCAGGTGGTCTACTTCATCGCCGATCACAAGTACGTGACCCTGCGTCACGAGGGCGGCGAAGTGCTGCTGGACGAGCCGCTCAAGTCGCTGGAAGACGAATTCGGCGAGCGTTTCGTGCGTATCCATCGCAACGCCCTGGTGGCCCGCGAGCGCATCGAGCGCCTGCAGCGCACTCCGCTGGGGCATTTTCAACTCTACCTCAAGGGCCTTGGCGGGGACGCGCTGGTGGTGAGCCGGCGCCATGTGGCCGGCGTGCGCAAGCTGATGCAGAACCTTTAGAGCAGCTACAAGCGGCAAGCTGCAAGCAGCAAGTAAAAGCAAGGTGCGGCGCTTGGTCGCTCGGGGTTGCCCTTACACGGATTGGCTTGGGGCTTGGGGCTTGGAGGGGGCGGCCAATCGGTATTGGAGCTTGCTATCATGACGGCAATCCGTTTTCTGGAATTGCCCCATGCCCCGCGAAATCCGCATCGCCACCCGCAAGAGCGCCCTGGCCCTTTGGCAGGCCGAATACGTCAAAGCCCGCCTGGAACAGGCTCATCCCGGCCTGAAAGTCAGTCTGGTGCCCATGGTCAGTCGGGGCGACAAACTGCTCGACGCGCCGCTGGCGAAGATCGGCGGCAAGGGTCTGTTCGTCAAGGAGCTGGAAACCGCGCTACTGGAGAACGACGCCGACATCGCCGTGCATTCGATGAAGGACGTGCCCATGGACTTCCCCGAAGGCCTGGGCCTGTACTGCATCTGCGAGCGCGAAGATCCGCGTGATGCCTTCGTCTCCAACACCCATGACAGCCTCGATGCGCTGCCGGCCGGCAGCGTGGTCGGCACCTCCAGTCTGCGTCGGCAGGCCCAGTTGCTGGCGCGCCGGCCCGATCTGCAGATCCGTTTCCTGCGCGGCAACGTCAACACCCGCCTGGCCAAGCTCGATGCCGGTGAGTACGACGCCATCATCCTCGCCGCAGCCGGGCTGATCCGCCTGGGCTTCGAGGAGCGCATTCGCAGCTCGATCAGTGCCGAGGACAGCCTGCCAGCCGGTGGCCAGGGCGCCGTGGGCATCGAGTGCCGCAGCGCTGACAGCGACGTGCAGGCCCTGCTGGCGCCGCTGCACCACCGCGAAACCGCCCTGCGCGTCACCGCCGAGCGGGCGCTGAACAAGCGCCTCAATGGTGGCTGCCAGGTGCCCATCGCCTGTTATGCCCTGCTCGAAGACGATCAGCTCTGGCTGCGTGGCTTGGTCGGCCAACCGGACGGTGGCCTGCTGCTACGCGCCGAAGAGCGTGCCGCCAGCGGCGATGCCGAGGCCCTCGGCGTGCGCGTGGCCGAGGCGCTGCTGGCGCAGGGAGCAGAAGATATTCTCAAGGCGGTGTACGGCGAGGCCGGCCACCCGTGAGCGCCTGGCGCCTGCTGCTGACCCGCCCCGCCGAGGAGTGCGCGGCGCTGGCGCAGACGCTGGCCGCGCAGGGCATCGCCAGCCATTGCCTGCCCCTGCTGGCCATCGAGTCACTGCCTGAATGCGCCGAGCAGCACGAAACCTTCGCCGGCCTGCGGCGCTATTGCGCGGTGATCGTGGTCAGCAAGCCGGCGGCCCGCCTGAGCCTGCAATGGCTCGCGCGCTACTGGCCGCAAGCACCGGCGACGCCCGCCTGGTTCAGCGTTGGCGCTGCCACCGCCGATGTGCTCGCCGAGCAGGGGCTGCAGGTGCATTTTCCCGTCAGCGGTGATGACAGCGAAGCGCTGCTGGAGTTACCGGCCCTGCAGCAGGCCATCGCCACCGCCGAGGCACCACGGGTGCTGATCCTGCGTGGCGAAGGTGGCCGAGAATTTCTCGCCGAGCGCTTGCGCGGCCAAGGCGTGACGGTCGACTATCTGCCACTTTACCGGCGCACGCTGCCTTCATACCCCGCCGGTGAGCTGATGCGCTGCGTGCTGGCGGAACGCCTGAACGCCCTGATGGTCAGCAGTGGGCAGGGGCTCGAACATCTGCTGCAGCTCGCCGGGGCCGACTGGCCGAGGCTGGCTCGGCTACCCTTGTTCGTACCCAGCCCGCGTGTGGCCGAGCAAGCGCGCCGTGCGGGCGCCGAAATCGTTGTGGACTGTCGCGGTGCCAGTGCCGCGGCCTTGCAGGCAGCTCTGGAGCATTTTCCGGCTGCCACCCTCTAGAAGGATGGATACGTGAGCGAAGCAGCCACCCCGAAACAACAAGATGAAACCTCGGCCAGCGCAGCCGCGAACACGCCCAGCAAACCGCCGGTGAAGGCGCCACGCAGTGGCGGCACGGGGCTCGCCGCCCTGGCCTTGCTGATCGGTCTGGGCGGGGCGGCTGCAGGTGGTTGGAGCCTGTGGCAACTGCAGCAGATGCAGGGGCTGGAGCAACAGCAGGCGCAGGCGCTGCAACGCATCGCCGATGACAGTGAGCAACAGGTGCGTGGTGTGGCCCAGCGCCTCGATGCGCGCCTGGCCGAGCTGCCCAGTGCCACCGAGCTGGATGAGCGCCGGCGGCTGCTGGCCAATCTGCAGAGCGATCAGCAGCGCCTCAGCCAGCGCCTGGAGTCCGTGCTCGATGGCAGTCGTCAGGACTGGCGCCTGGACGAGGCCGAGCACCTGCTACGCCTGGCCACGCTGCGTCTGAGCGCCCTGCAGGACGTTGACAGTGCCGAGACGCTGGTGCAGACCGCCGATGACATCCTGCGGGATCAGAACGACCCGGCTGCCTTCGCCGCCCGCGAACAGCTCAGCCGTAGCCTGGAAGCCCTGCGCACCACGCAGCGCCCGGATCGGGTCGGCCTGTTCCTGCAACTGGCTGCCCTGCGTGAGCAGGCGGCCACCCTCAATCCGCTGGCGCCGACCCTGGAAGGGCAGGGCGACGTGCTCTCCGACCTGGCTGCCGAAGGCGACGGCAGTGCCTGGTGGAGCGAGTGGCTGAAAAAACTCTCCGACTACTTCCGCATCGAGTTCGACGCTGATCGCAACGTGCGCCCGCTGCTCTCCGGGCAGAGCCTGGCGCAGGTGCGTCTGAGCCTGTCGCTGGCCCTGGAACAGGCGCAATGGGCCGCGCTGCATGGGCAGAGCGGGGTATACCGGCAGGCGCTGAAGCAGGCCGAGGAGATCCTCGACGCCCACTTCAACCTGGACAATCCTGACAGCCGTGCCCTGCTTCAGCGCTTCGCCGAACTGGCCGACGCCCCCGTCGAGGTCAAGGTGCCGGATCTGAGCGAATCGGTCGATGCACTGCAAGCCTATCTGCAGCGCAAGCACGCCCAGCGTCGGCAGGGGGCCGCAGCGGCCGGGGAGGTGCAATGAAACGCCTGCTCTGGCTGCTCGTTCTGCTCGCCGTTGGCGCGGCGCTCTATCTGCTCAGCCTGGCCATCGAGGCCGACCCTGGCTACGTGCTGTTCGCCTACAAGGGCTTCCGCTACCAGTCCAGCCTGTGGGCTTTCCTCGGGCTGCTGGTGGTCGTGGTGCTGCTGTACTACCTGACCAAGGCCCTGCTGCGCCTGTTGCTCAGCTCCACGCGCCTGGCCAACCCCTGGTCGCGCCTGCATCGTGAACGGCGCGCTCGCCTGGCCTCCGAGCAAGGCATGCTGGATTTGGCCGAAGGGCGCTGGGCGCGTGCGCAGCGGCAACTGAGCCGTGCTGCCGAGGCCTCCAGCCAGCCCTTGATGTACTACCTTGGGGCAGCGCGGGCAGCCGGCAAGCTCGGCCAGCACGAACAGAGCGATGCGCTGCTGGAAAAGGCGCTGCAACAGCAACCTCGAGCCGAGCTGGCGATTGCCCTGACCCATGCCGAACTGCAGCGCAAACGGGGCGACAGCGATGCCGCGCTGGAGACCCTGCAGGCCATGCGCGAGCGCCACCCAGGGCACCACCTGGTGCTGCGTCAGTTGCAGCGCCTGTATCTGCAGCGTCAGGACTGGTCGGCCCTGCTGGGCCTGTTGCCGGAGCTGCGCAAGGAGAAGGCGCTGCCAGCCGCCGAGTTGGACGAGCTGGAGCGTGAAACCTGGCGTGGACGTCTGGCCGAGGTTGGCGAGCAGGGTCTGGAGCAGGGCGAGACTACCCTGCAACCGCTGACCCAAGCCTGGAACCAGCTCTCCGCTGGCCTGCGCCATGACCCGGAACTGATCGCCACCTACGTCGAGCAACTGCGCCGTCTCGGTGCTCAGGAGGAGGCCGAGCAGGTGCTGCGTAGCGCGCTCAAACGCAGTTACGACAGCCGCCTGGCGCGTTTCTACGGGGTGCTGCGCGGCAGCGATCCGGCGCGCCAGCTAGAGTACGCCGAGGGCTGGCTGAAACAGCACCCGGACGATGCCGCGCTGCAACTGACCCTCGGCCGGCTGTGCCTGCAGAACCAGTTGTGGGGCAAGGCGCGCGACTATTTCGAGAGCAGCCTGCGTCTGCAGCGCCATCCGGAGACCTGCGCCGAGCTGGCTCGCCTGCTGGCGCAGCTCGGCGACGTGGAGCGCAGCAATCAACTGCTGCTGGAAAGCCATGACCTGCTCCACCACGGCTTGCCCAACCTGCCACAGCCACGAGGTGCGGCGAGCTAACGGACGGAACGCTACCATCGCCTGACCAGCAGTGTTCTACCATGCATGGGCGCCTTGAAAGGCGCCCATGCTTTCCTCTACCGTACGCGCTCGATTTTCCTCTTCGGAGTCACCATGCACTTGGCCAGTCCGCGTCCTCTGTTCTTCCTGGCGTTTCTCGGTTGCGTACTGCTCATGGCAGCGGCTCTGTATCTGGAGCATGTGGTGGGGCTCGAGCCCTGCCCGCTGTGCATCGTCCAGCGCATCTGCGTGATCGCCTTCGGCCTGGTGTGCCTGGTGGCGGCACTGCATGGGCCGGGGCGTTTCGGGCAGCGCGTGTATGCGCTGCTGGCGCTGTTCTTCGCCCTCGCCGGGGCGGCCACGGCTGGTCGGCAGATCTGGCTGCAGAGCGTACCGCCGGAGCAACTGGAGGCTTGCCTACCAGGGCTGGAGTACATGATCGAGGCCTTCCCCCTGCAGGAGATCGTCAGCAAGGTCTTCCGTGGTACGGCCGATTGCGCCGAGGTCAACTGGACGCTGTTCGGCATGAGCATCCCGGAGTGGAGCCTGCTGGGTTTCATCGGCATGCTGGGGTTTGCCCTGTTCCAGTCGTTGCGCCGTAGCTGAGCCTGGACATGAGTCAAACGGGCGTATGAATTTTTCTCCCAGGGCGCCTTGAAGGCTGTCACTTTGCGGGCATAATCTGGCACGCATGTACCGCAGGAGCGGCGACTCGTTGCGTCGCTCCCCTCAATGCCATTTGCCGACAGACAGAGCGTCTCGGGAACGGGCGTACGACAGGCATCCGCGATAAGGGAAGTGAGGCTCACCATGCTCGAAAGTTGCCGCAACGCCCAGGAGCGCTGGGGAGGTGTGCACCAGTTGATCGACCGCTGGCTGCATGAGCGCCATGAACTGGTAAATGCCTACAAGGGGCTGGCCGACGCGCCGCCGAGTTCGGTTGTCACGGCAGAGCGCCTGCACGGCTTCTGTGAATTGCTGGTCGATTATGTCTCGGCGGGGCATTTCGAGGTCTATGAACAGCTCACCAGCGAGGCCAAGGCCTTCAATGACCAACGTGGCCTGGAGCTGGCCAAGCAGATCTATCCACGTATCGAAGCCATCACCGAAGTTGCCCTGGCCTTCAATGATCGCTGCGACGGCAGTGGTGGCGAGGGTGTCAGTGAGCTGCTGGCCGAGTTGCAGCGTCTGGGGCCCTTGCTGCACGAGCGCTTCGAGCTGGAAGACTGCCTGATCGAGGTGCTGCACAACTCGCATCAGCAACAGGCCGCCGCACTGGCCTGAGGCTCGTGGGTGCGGCTCAGTTGGCCACGCCGAGCAGCTCCAGGTCGAAAACCAGCGGCGAATAGGGCGGTATCAGATCCCCCGCGCCTTCTGCCCCATAGGCCTGGGCCGATGGCACCACCAGGCGCCAGTGCGCGCCGACCGGCATCTGCAGCAGGGCGCTGCGCCAGCCCGCGATCAGGCTGTCGAGCCTGAACCACTGCGGCGTCTGGCTCTCGTCGAACAGGCTGCCATCGGCCAGATGGCCACTGTAACGCACCTGCACACGGCTACGTGCAGTCGGCTTGGCGCCGCTGCCGGGCCGTACCTCGCTGACCAGTACGCCCCCCTCCAATACCCGTACACCAGGTTTGGCTTGCTCCTCGGCGAGAAAGCGCTGCTCGTCCTGCTGGGCCTTGGCATGGCGCTGCGGGTCTTGCGCCATGCGCGCTTCATGTTCTTCCAGCAGTCGTTCGATGCGCGCCTCGTCCAGCTTCAGAGGCTGGCCCACGTAAGCCTGGCGCAGGCCTTCGATCAGCTCCGGCAGCGCCAGATCCGGCACCTCATCGCGCAGGCGTTCACCCAGGCGGGCACCCAGGCTGTATGCCAGGTCGTCTTGTGGCGTGGCGAAGGCGAGTGGGCTGATGCACAGGCAAAATGCGGCAGCTAGGGCGCGGCTCATGACGGGGTCTCCAATCCGATTGCGGCGATTATGCCAGCGCCGGATGCAGCCCGATGCCCCGTCGGTGAAAAGTGCTATGGCAGGGGCAAACGCCTGAGTCTAGTATGGGCGCTTCTACATCCGCCCGGAGGCGCGTCATGTCGGCTAAGAAGAAGTCCATCAGCACCCCTTTGCACCTGCTTCATCAGTTGTCCGGTAGCTTACTCGAGCATTTGGAAAATGCCTGCTCGCAAGCCCTGATCGATGCCGAGAAACTCCTCGCCAAACTCGAGAAGCAGCGCGGCAAGGCCCAGGAAAAATTGCACAAGGCGCGCGGCAAGCTGCAGGATGCCGCCGTAGCCGGCAAAGCCAAGGCGCAAGCCAAGGCCAAGGATGCAGTTGCCGAGCTTGAAGAGCTGCTCGACACCCTCAAGGTTCGTCAGAGCGAGACCCGTGCCTATATCGCCGAGCTCAAGCGTGACGCACAGGAAAGCCTGAAGCTGGCTCAGGGCGTGGGCAAGGTGAAGGAAGCTGCCGGCAAGGCGCTCGAAGCACGTGACGAGTCGGCAGCCAAACCAGCTACGGCGAAGAAGCCGGCTGCTGCCAAGGCGCCTGCCGCCCGTAAGCCTGCAGCCAAACCAGCAGCGGCCAAGGCCGCCGCCAAACCGGCCCCGGCCAAAGCACCTGCCAAGCCGGCCGCGAGCAAGCCTGCAGCCAAACCAGCTACGAGCAAGCCCGCAACAGCCAAGGCTCCGGCCAAGCCGGCCGCCAGCAAGCCGGCGGCAGCCAAGCCAGCTACGAGCCAACCCGTGGCAGCCAAGGCCTCGGCCAAACCGGCTGCAAGCAAGCCTGCTGCCAAACCGGCAGCAGCCAAACCAGCGGCTGCCAAGCCGGCTGCGGCGAAGAAGCCGGCCGCTGCGAAAGCGCCGGTGAAGAAGGCTCCGGCCAAGCCTGCTGCCGCACCGGCCGCGCCCGTAGCGCCTGCCGCTGATAACGGAGCCGCTGCGAATACGCCCAGCGCGTCCTAAGGCGAGCCTGCAGCGCCGCGTAGCATCTGCAGCGCGGCGCTGCTTTTCCCAGCCAGGCGAGCGAACCAATCGTCTTCGCCTGCCTCTTCGGGCCATTTTTCTGCCAGCGCCTGCAAGCGTTCGAGCAGCACCCGCTCGGCCTGCAATTCCAGTCTCTTGAGCTGTTCGCGCAGAGCGTCCAACTCTGCATCCTCACGGGCGGCGGATCGCCATTGATGACGTGTTTGCCGCAGCGGGGCGACCACGTCGCGCTGCCAGGGGCCGGCCAACTCGCGCAATGCTGCCAGGCGCTCGTCCAGGCAGCGCACGCCGCGCTTTTGCAGCCAGGCGCCGGTAAGCAGCAGGCAGACGTCGCTGCCTGCTTCCTGCAATTGCAGGCAGGCCTGTTCCACGCCGGGTCTGGCGTAGAGTTCGAGGGCGAAATTCCACAGATCCTGCACGCGGCCTCCAGGGCGATTTGCTAGACTCCGCCGCCATTATGATCCGACTCCAGAACCTCACTCTACAGCGTGGTCCGCAACGCCTGCTCGAAGGCGCCGAGCTGACCCTGCACGCCGGCCAGAAGGTCGGCCTGATCGGTGCCAATGGCGCCGGCAAATCCAGCCTGTTCGCCCTGCTGCGTGGCGAGCTCGGCCCCGATGCCGGCGACTGCCAGTTGCCGCCGGACTGGCGCATCGCCCATATGCGTCAGGAAGTGGACGACCTCGAACGCCTGGCGGTGGACTACGTGCTCGACGGCGACGTGCACCTGCGCTCGATCCAGGCCGAGCTGGCCAAGGCCGAAGCCGCACACGACGGCAGCGCCATCGCCCGTCTACACAACGAACTGGACAACGCCCAGGGCTACAGCGCCGACTCACGTGCGCGCAAGCTGCTGGCCGGGCTGGGTTTCACCAGCGAGCAGATGGACAGGCGCGTCGGCGACTTCTCCGGCGGCTGGCGCATGCGCCTTAACCTGGCCCAGGCGCTGATGTGCCCGTCCGAGCTGCTGCTGCTCGACGAGCCGACCAACCACCTCGACCTCGACGCCATCCTCTGGCTGGAGGAGTGGCTCAAAGGCTACCCCGGCACGCTGCTGCTGATTTCCCACGACCGTGACTTCCTCGATGCCGTGGTCGATCACATCGCGCATCTGGAACAGCAGAAGCTGACCCTCTATCGCGGCGGCTATTCGGCCTTCGAGCGCACCCGCGCCGAACGCCTGGCGCAGCAGCAGCAGGCCTTCGAGAAGCAGCAGGCGCAGCGCGCGCACATGGAAGACTTCATCCGCCGCTTCAAGGCCAAGGCGACCAAGGCGCGCCAGGCGCAGAGCCGCATCAAGGCGCTGGAGCGCCTGGAGGAGCTGGCTCCGGCACACGTCGACTCGCCCTTCGATTTCGTTTTTCGCGAGGCGGACAAGGTGTCCAGCCCGCTGCTGAATCTGTCTGAGGCGCGCCTGGGCTATGGCGACAAGGCCGTGCTGGAGAAGGTCAAGCTGAGCCTGGCGCCCGGCGCGCGCATCGGCCTGCTCGGCCCCAACGGTGCGGGCAAGTCGACCCTGATCAAGACCCTGGCCGGTGACCTTGCCGTGCTCGGCGGCGAACTGGCCCGTGGCGAGAACCTGGCCATCGGCTACTTCGCCCAGCATCAGCTCGATGCTCTGGATCCCAAGGCCAGCCCGCTGTTGCACCTGCAACGCCTGGCACCGAGCGAGCGCGAGCAGACGTTGCGTGACTTCATCGGCGGCTTCGATTTCCGTGGCGACCGTTGTGACGAGCCGGTGCTCAATTTCTCCGGTGGCGAGAAGGCGCGCCTGGCCCTGGCGTTGATCGCCTGGCAGAAGCCCAACCTGCTGCTGCTGGACGAGCCGACCAACCACCTCGACCTGGAAATGCGCCTGGCCCTGACCCTGGCGCTGCAGGAGTTTGCCGGTGCGGTACTGGTGGTCTCTCACGATCGTCACCTGCTCAAGAGCACCACCGACGAGTTCCTGCTGGTGGCCGATGGGCGCATCCAGCCATTTGAAGGCGACCTGGACGACTACGCGCGCTGGTTGATCGATTTTCGCGCCCGTCAGCAGCCGGTCAGCGCCCCGCTTGCCGGTGCCGAGAAGACCGACAAGCGCGCCCAGCGCCAGGCCGCCGCCGCGCTGCGCCAGCAACTGGCGCCGCACAAGAAGCAGGCCGACAAGCTCGAACAGGAGCTGGGCAAGGTGCAGGAAAAGCTTGCCTCCGTGGAAGCCCAGTTGGGTGATAGTGGTCTGTACGAGTCCGCGCGCAAGGACGAGCTGCGCCAGCGCCTGTCCGAACAGGCGCAGCTCAAGGCGCGCGAAGCCGAACTGGAGGAAGCCTGGCTGCTGGCGCTGGAAACCCTGGAGGCACTGCAGCAACAGCTAGAGGAGGCCGAATGATCGAGCAAGTGGATCTGCTGCAATGGCTCGCCACCTGGCGCGAGCCGCTGATACGAACCGGGCAGGTGCTGCTGATCATCCTGCTGGCATGGATCGCGCAGCGCATCCTTACCCGCGCCATCAGTCGCCTGGGCGCACGTTACAGCCTGCTGCCGCAGGAGGTGCTGCTGCCACTGCGCGGGTTGGTGCGCTGGCTGATCATGGGCAGCGCACTGCTCATGGTGCTGGAGCGTCTGGGGGTGTCGGCGACGGTACTTTGGACGGCGCTGACCGGCTTCACCGCCGTCGCTGCGGTGGCTTTCTTTGCCATCTGGAGCGTGCTGTCGAACATGTTCTGCGCATTGCTGATCTTCACCATGGGGCCGTTCCGCATGGGCGACACCGTGGAGGTCATCGAGAGCGCCGACAAGCCCGGCGTGAAGGGCCGAGTCATCGCCATCAACCTCTTCTACACCACCCTGCAGGACGTCAGCGAAGAGGGTGCCGGAGCCTTGTTGCAGGTGCCCAACAGCCTGTTCTTCCAGAAGTCGGTACGGCGCTGGCGTTGAACGCGGGGGCAGGAGTAGGCTGTAGCGCTCTTCCCCTGATTCGAGTCATTCGAGGTACGCACCATGGCCATGGAAACCTGGCTCGCTTTCTTCGTCGCCTGCTGGGTGATCAGCCTGTCGCCGGGTGCCGGCGCGGTCGCCTCGATGTCCGCTGGCCTGCAGTATGGCTTCTGGCGTGGCTACTGGAATGCCCTGGGCCTGCAACTGGGCCTGGCCCTGCAAATCGCCATCGTCGCCGCTGGCGTGGGCGCCATTCTCGCCACCTCGGCTTTGGCCTTCAGCGTGATCAAGTGGTTCGGTGTGGTCTATCTGCTGTTTCTCGCCTACAAGCAGTGGGTCGCCTTGCCCAGCGAGCTGGATGCCGGTGCCACCGAGCGTAGCATCGGCCGGCCGCTGACCCTGGTGCTGCGTGGTTTCCTGGTCAATGCCAGCAACCCCAAGGCCATCGTCTTCATGCTCGCCGTACTGCCGCAGTTCCTCGATCCCCATGCACCGCTGCTGGCGCAGTATCTGGTGATGGGCGTGACCATGATCGTCGTCGACCTGATCGTCATGGCGGGCTATACCGGCCTCGCCTCGCGTGTGCTGCGGGCGCTGCGCACGCCGCGTCAGCAACGGGTGATGAACCGCAGCTTCGCCGCCCTCTTCGCAGCAGCGGCCGGTCTGCTGGCAACGGTCAAGCGCGCCGCCGTCTGACGCCAGGTCTGTTACCAAATATTTCAGATTTTCCTTGTCTGCGCAGGGCAGGCCGGCAACAATTTAATGCCATCCATTCGCGTTTCGGAATGCATTGATGAGCCGTTATCGTTCCCTGTTGTCCTGCCTGTTGCTCTCCCTGCTGGCGTTGAGCAGCCTGTCCGTTCAGGCCGAGTCGTCCGATGGGGCCGCCCAGGCTCTGCACCTGCTTGGCTATATCGGCGCCGACTATCCGGCCACGGTGGCTGAAGGGCAGGTGCTCGACGCTGGCGAATACCGCGAGCAACTGGAGTTCCTCGGCGTGCTACAAGGCCTGGTGGCCGAATTGCCGGCCAAGGCCGAGCGCGGTGAGCTGGAGCAGGGCATCGCCGCGCTGCAGCAGGCGGTGCAGCAGCATCAGCCCGGTGAGCAGGTGGCCCAGCAGGCGCGCCAGCTCAGCGCGCGCCTGGCCGAGCTGTATCAGGTGGCGCAGACCCCGGCCATTACCCCCGACCCCGAACGCGGCGCGCCGCTCTATGCCCAGCATTGCTCGGTGTGCCATGGCGATAGCGGCGCCGGCGACGGTCCGGCTGGCATCGGCCTGGAGCCGCCGCCCTCCAACCTGCGCGATGCTGCGCGGATGGATCGGCTGAGCCTGTACGACCTCTACAACACCCTGGGCCTGGGTATCGAAGGCACCGACATGCCGTCCTTTGCCGACCAACTGGATGATCGCCAACGTTGGGATCTGGCCACCTATATCGCCGGCTTCAGCGCTACCCAGGCACAAGGTGAGAAGCATTTCAGCATGGCCGAGCTGGCCGGGCGCACACCGGCGGAAATCGCCGCTGCCGATGGCGATGTCGCCACATTCCGCGCCCAGCGCGCTCATCCGACCGTGCAACAGCGTGGCCCGCAGCAGTTGATCGGGCACACTCGCAGTACCCTCGAGCGCAGCCTGCAGGCCTATCGTGACGGCCATGTCGAGCAGGCCTACGACCTGTCTGTCGGCGCCTATCTGGAAGGGTTCGAGCTGGTCGAGGGCGCGCTGGACAACCTCGATGCGGCACAACGCAAGACTACCGAGAAGGCGCTGATGGCCTACCGCCAGACCATCCAGGACGGTGCCAGTGTCGCTCAGGCCGCCCAAGCGCTGGAGCTGGCGCGGGTGCAGCTGGACAAGTCGGCGGCCCTGCTCGAAGGCGGTGCGATGAACGCCTCGCTGAGCTTCTTCTCCAGTCTGCTGATCCTGCTGCGTGAGGGGCTGGAAGCCATTCTGGTGCTGGCGGCGATTCTCGCCTTCCTGCGCAACACTGGACAGCAGCAGGCAGTGCGCAGCGTGCACATCGGCTGGGGCCTGGCCCTGCTAGCCGGAGTGGCGACCTGGGCGGTGGCGGCCTATGTCATCGATGTCAGCGGTGCGCAGCGCGAATTGCTCGAAGGCGTGACCGCGCTGTTCGCCAGCGTGGTGCTGCTGTGGGTCGGGGTGTGGATGCACGATCGTCGTCATGCCGCTGCCTGGCAGGACTACATCAAGAGCAGCCTGGTCGGCGGCGGTGGTCGCTTCGGCTTCGCCGTGCTGGCGTTCTTCTCGGTGTACCGCGAGCTGTTCGAGGTCATCCTGTTCTACGAAACCCTCTGGCTGCAGGCCGGCCCGGCCGGACACGGTGCGGTGCTGGCCGGTGCCGGCGCTGCACTGGTGGCGCTGCTCGGCCTGGCCTGGGTGATCCTGCGCGGCTCGCGCAAGCTGCCGCTGGCCACCTTCTTCGGCGCCAATGCCGTGCTGCTGTGCGTGCTCTCGGTGGTGTTCGCCGGCCATGGCGTGGCCGCCTTGCAGGAGGCCGGCGTGCTGGGCACGCGGCCAGTGCCGTTCTTCGACTTCGATTGGCTGGGCATTCATGCCGATGCCTGGAGCCTCTCGGCCCAGGGCCTGGCCCTGCTGGGTATCGCGCTGCTCTACGGGCGTAGCCGCCTGAACGAGCGGCGCCGTCTGATCGCCCAGGGCTGACCGAGGAAAGGTTCCGCTGGGGCGAATTCGCAGCTCGTGAATTCGCCCCGCTGGCAAGGCGCTGGGTTTTGGTACTATCGTTGCAAAAGATCGTGAACCGGCTCCGCGACAACTTGTCTGATAGCGCTTAGGCTGATTCCAATTCTTCTGCCGAGTGCCCGCATGTCCTCCACGAGTTCCTCCACTCACTACGCCGACAGTCCCGATCTGGCGGTTGCCCCCCTGCGTCATCCCACTCTGGAGCAGGCGCTGTCCAGTGCCTGTGCCCAGCTCAAGGTTCGGCAAGCCTACCTGGCCGCCTTGCGCGATCCGGCCATCGGCCCGCAGCCCCGACTGCTGCTGGCGGTTTCCGGTGCCGACGTACAGGGCCAGCGGCGTTTGGCTGCGCAGGTGGCCGAGCTGCTGCCGGATGAAGTCGAGCTGGATCTGATCGAGCTGAGCGAGGACAACCTGTCGCGCGCCGTGCGCGAGCGCTGCCAGCCGTTCTACAGCGCCTGAGCTGGCATACTGGCCACTGGTTTTGCTGTCGAAGGTGTTCCATGCGCGTATGGATAGATGCCGATGCCTGCCCCCGGGCGGCGCGGGATCAGGTGGTCAAGTTCGCCCTCAAACGTGGTTTCGAGGTGGTGCTGGTGGCCGGGCAGGCCGTGGCCCGGCCCAACTTCGCCTGCGTGAAACTGGTGGTGGTACCGAGCGGTCCGGATGCGGCGGACGATCATCTGGTCGAGCATGCCGTGCCTGGCGAGCTGGTGATCTGCAGCGACGTACCGCTGGCCGACCGCCTGGTGAAGAAGGGCGTGGCGGCACTGGATCCGCGCGGCCGCGAATTCGACGAGCGCAACATGGGCGAGCGTCTGGCGGTGCGCAACCTGTTCACCGATCTGCGTGAGCAGGGGCAGGTCGGTGGTGGTCAGGCGCCCTACTCGGAAAAGGATCGCCAGGCCTTCGCCAATGCACTGGATCGGATTCTCACGCGGCTGAGTCGCTAGGCCGTAGTTTTGATGAGCTCGCTCCTACAACCCCATCTCAGCCACACAGATAGGTGCCGGTGCCCACCGCCACCAGCACGCCTTCGTCGTTGTGCAACTCCATGCGGATCACCGCCACCTTGTTGCCGGCGCGCAACGGCATGGCGGTGGCAATGAAACGCTGGCCACGGCCAGGGCGTAAGTAGTCGATGCGTAGATCGATGGTACCCAGTTTGGACAGCTTGCTCATGCGCTCGGCTGGCGGCAGGTGCTGGTGGTTGGCGAAGGCGCCGATCAGCGCCATGGCGCCGCCGCAGACATCCAGCAGTGACGAGATCACTCCGCCATGTAGGATGCCGTGAACGAAGTTGCCTATCAGCTCGGGCTTCATCGGCAGGTGCATGACCACCTGTTCCTCGCTCAGCCTGTCGATCTCGATGCCGAGCAACTGGTTGAAGGGGATGCGCTGGAAGAAGGCGATCACCGCCTGCTGCAGGTCGGCATCGAGGGTGAAGGCATGGGGCATTGTCGTCGCTCCGCGAATTGCTCCCTCGCACGCTGCCGTAGCCTGGCAGCTTTGGCCAGGGGCGCTGCAGGAGCGCCCTGGCCAATGGCCGGATCGTCGTATCCGGTTCGGCGCAGGCGCTGCTCGGAGGGGCCTTTGTGGGAGCGAATTCATTCGCGATGGGATCAGCAGCAGGCTGACCTGAAACACGAATGAATTCGTTACAGCCATGGCCCAATCAGTGGTGGGTCAGCTCCAGCACGCGGTCGACCAGCTTGTTGATGCCGGAGGCCGCCTCACTGATGGACTGGGCGAGCATGTAGGCAGGGGTGGTGACCAGCTTGCGCGCTGTGTCTTCGACGATCTCGTCCACGGCGCACTCATGGTGTTCGGCGCCCATTTGGGTCATGGCGGCTGCGGTGTCGTGGTCATTGCCGATGGTGCAGACCACACCGGCACCGAAGATCTTCGCCGCCAGGGCCGGGGCAATGCAGATCAGGCCGACTGGCTTGCCGGCGTCGACGAAGGCCTTGCAGGCGGCCAGTACGTCAGGCTGCACGCTGCAACCGGCACCATGGGTGGCGAAGTCGGAGAGGTTCTTCGCCACGCCGAAGCCGCCCGGCAGGATCAGCGCGTCGAAGTCGGCGACGTGCAGCGCCTTGACGTCCTTGATGTTGCCACGGGCGATGCGCGCCGATTCCACCAGCACGTTGCGTGTCTCGTCCATCTCGTCGCCGCTGTAGTGATCGACCACGTGCAATTGCGCTACGTTGGGTGCGAAGCATTGCACCTGGGCGCCGCGCTGATCGAGGCGCAGCATGGTGATCACGCTCTCGTGGATCTCGGCGCCATCGTAGACGCCGCAGCCGGACAGAATCACTGCCACTTTCTTGCTCATGGTCGAACTCCTGAAGGTCGCGCGCCTGACGCAGGCGCGCTGGTTGTCGGTCAAAGGGTGCGCTGTCGCCAAATGCCACTCGTACTGTCACGTGGCGACGCGAACCCGCACGGCAGGTCGCATAGGATGAATATCAGCCCAATCCCGGCACAAGTACAACAACGTGGCGCAGTCATGAATTACATCCTCTATGCAGTGCCTTTCTTCTTCCTGCTCATTGCCCTGGAATTGCTGGCCGACCGCTGGCGCGGTCTGCGTACCTATCGGCTGGCCGACGCCCTGAGCAGCCTCGGCGCCGGCGTGCTGTCCCAGGCTACGGGGCTGTTGACCAAGGTGGTGGGCTTGCTCACTTACGCCTTCGCCTGGGAGCACCTGGCGCTGCTCCCACTCGCCGAAAACAGCCTGTGGGTGTGGATCTTCGCCTTCGTCTTCTACGACTTCTGCTACTACTGGAACCATCGCCTGGGCCACGAGCGCAACGTGCTCTGGGCCGCCCATGCGGTGCACCACCAGAGCGAGGACTACAACCTCTCCACCGCCTTGCGCCAGACCAGCACGGGCTTTCTCTTCAGTTGGCTGTTCTATCTGCCGCTGGCCGTGGTCGGCGTGCCGCCGTTGGTGTTCGTCTCGGTGGCGGCGCTGAACCTGCTCTATCAGTTCTGGGTGCATACCCGCCATATCCCCAAGCTGGGCTGGTTTGAGTGGCTGTTCATCACACCCTCGAACCACCGGGTTCATCATGCGCAGAATCCTATCTACATGGATCGTAATTACGGCGGAGTGTTCATTGTCTGGGATCGTCTGTTCGGCACCTTCCAAGAGGAACTGGACGAGCATCCGGTGGTATTCGGCGTGACCGTGCCATTGGCTAGCTGGAATCCGCTGTGGGCCAATCTGCAGGTGTATGCCGGGCTTTGGCACGACGCGCGGCGAGCGCAGTCCTGGTGGGATCGGTTGCGCATCTGGTTCATGCCTACCGGCTGGCGACCAGCCGATGTGGCGGCCCGCTATCCACAGGCCAAGCCCGACCTCGGCCAGTTCCGCAAGTACGAGGTGCTGCTGAGCACTGGCGCGCAGGTTTATGCCCTGCTGCAGTTCGCCTGCTACCTGCTGGCGGGCGTCTGGCTGCTGGCCCAAGGTGACGTGCTATCGCTGAGCGCCGCGCTGCTGGGCTGTGCATGGATTGCCCTGGGCCTGTACAGCATGGGCGTCTGGTTGGAAAACCGTGGCTGGGCGCTGCGCCTGGAATGCCTGCGCCTGGCGCTCAACCTGCCAGCCCTGTGGCTGGCCGAGCGTCTGGCCATGCTGACGCCGGATGTCACTGCCTGGGGCTGGCTGGTCGTCTACAGCCTGGCCAGTCTGTTTGGTATCTGGCTGGCGCGTCGTTCAGCCGCGCCGGCGCTGACGCCATCGGTATAGCCAGGCCAGGGCGAGCAGCAGCACCACGGCGGCCAGCAGCAGAACCTGATAGTGGCGCAGCTCTTCCAGCAGGCCTCCCATGGCATTGCCCAGGCTGTAGGCCAGCAGGCTGATGCCGCCAGCCCAGGCGCCCGCGCCGATGGCGTCGAGCAGCAGGTAGCGGCGCCAGGAATAGCCGGACAGGCCGATGGTCAGCGGCATCACCGTGCGCAGGCCATAGAGAAAGCGAAAGGATAGCACCCACAGATCCGGGTAGCGCTGGATCAACGCGCTGGCACGATCGCCCAGCGGCTGCCAGCGAGGCTTGCGCGCCAGCAGGGCGCGGCCATGGCGACGCCCCAGGTAGTACCAGAGCTGATCGCTGGCGAAGGCGCCGAGGAAGGCGCACAGCGCCACCCATTGGATTTCCAGCAGGTCGCGCACGGCCATGTAAGCGGCCAGCAGCAACGAGACCTCACCCTCGAGAAAGGTGCCAAGTACCAGCGCCGGGTAACCGAACTGCTGTATCAGGTCATGTAGCATGTGCTGCGCTCATGGAGGGGGTGATGCAGACTACTCCGACCGCGAAGAGCCCGGAAGGTGGCGTGACGTGCCACAATGGGCCACTGCCCGTGCGACGCGCCGTCGCATGCGGTCATTCGACCGTCATCAAATGGTCATAATGCTCGTAGAACCTATTCACGATCTGCTGCGCGTCGGCTCTGCTGCGTCAAGGACAGGCTGGAATGCTCCTGCATCAGGGCTCCGCCGTCCGGCTCGCTGACGCTCGTCCTTCGCGCCAGCCTCTGGCTGTGCCTTGCGTTGGTCGTTGCGTCCTGCATAGTGCTAGCTCGCGAAATCGTGAACAGGGTCTATAACCTGTCACACTGGCCCGCTGCTGCGGGCTCTGGAGTCTGCCGTGAGTGTTACCCCCGCCAACCGCCTGTTCCCTGCCACTCGCCTGCGTCGCAACCGTCGCGATGAGTTTTCCCGCCGCCTGGTGCGTGAGAACCGTCTGAGCGTTGACGACCTGATCCTGCCGGTCTTCGTCCTCGACGGCGACAATCGCCGCGAGAGCGTGCCGTCGATGCCGGGCGTGGAGCGTCTGTCCATCGACCTGCTGCTCAAGGAAGCCGAGCACTGGGTGGAGCTGGGCATTCCGGCGCTGGCGTTGTTTCCGGTCACGCCGCTGGAGAAGAAATCCCTCGATGGCAGTGAGGCCTGGAACCCAGACGGCATCGCCCAGCGCGCGATCCGTGCGCTGCGGGCGAAATTCCCCGAATTGGGGGTGATCAGCGATGTGGCCCTCGATCCCTTCACCACCCACGGTCAGGACGGCATCCTCGATGCCGACGGCTACGTGCAGAACGACATCACCGTCGATGCCCTGGTCAAGCAAGCACTGTCCCATGCCGAGGCCGGTGCTCAGGTGGTGGCGCCATCGGACATGATGGACGGGCGCATCCAGGCCATCCGCGAGGCCCTGGAGCTGGCCGACCACGTCAACGTGCGCATCATGGCCTACTCGGCCAAATACGCCAGCGCCTACTATGGCCCGTTCCGCGATGCCGTCGGCTCGGCCGCCAATCTCGGTAAGGGCAGCAAGAACACCTATCAGATGGATCCGGCCAATGGTGACGAGGCGCTGCATGAAGTGGCCGCCGACCTCGCCGAAGGCGCCGACATGGTCATGGTCAAACCGGGCATGCCCTACCTGGACATCGTCTGGCGTGTTAAGGAGGCCTACAAGGTGCCGACCTTCGCCTATCAGGTCAGTGGCGAATACGCCATGCACATGGCCGCCATCGGCAACGGCTGGTTGAGCGAGGCGGTGATCCTCGAGTCGCTCACCGCCTTCAAACGTGCCGGTGCCGATGGCATCCTCACCTATTTCGCCGTGCGTGCGGCAGAACTGTTACAACAGGGGCGATGACGCCCCCCCAGGAACCCAGCCGATGAATACCGAAGGACTCAACAGCGAAGCACTCGACAGCAGCAACCCGGCTCCCGTGGAAGTGGTCGCCGAACCACCCGTGGTGGAAACCCCGCCGCCAGCGCCCGTGCCTGGCCTGGATGACAGCAGCTTGTACATCCATCGCGAGCTGTCGCAACTGCAGTTCAACATCCGCGTGCTGGAGCAGGCGCTGGATGAGTCCTACCCCTTGCTGGAGCGCCTGAAGTTCCTGCTGATCTTCTCCAGCAACCTCGACGAGTTCTTCGAGATCCGCGTCGCCGGCCTGAAGAAGCAGATCAACTTCGCCCGCGAGCAGGCCGGCGCCGACGGCCTGCAGCCGCACCAGGCGCTGGCGCGCATCAGCGAGATCGTCCATGAGCAGGTGGATCGCCAGTACGCCATTCTCAACGATACCCTGTTCCCGGCGCTGGCCAAGCAGGGCATCACCTTCATCCGCCGGCGTTACTGGACGACCAAGCTCAAGACCTGGGTACGGCGTTACTTCCGTGACGAGATCGCGCCGATCATCACCCCCATCGGTCTCGACCCGACTCACCCCTTCCCGCTGCTGGTGAACAAGAGCCTGAACTTCATCGTCGAGCTGGAAGGCGTCGATGCCTTCGGCCGTGACTCGGGTCTGGCCATCATCCCGGCGCCGCGCCTGCTGCCGCGGGTGATCCGCGTGCCGGAGGAAGTGGGTGGCCCGGGTGACAACTTCATCTTCCTGTCGTCGATGATCCACGCCCATGCCGACGACCTGTTCCCCGGCATGAAGGTCAAGGGCTGCTACCAGTTCCGCCTGACCCGCAACGCCGACCTGTCGGTGGACGCCGAGGATGTCGAGGATCTGGCCCGCGCCCTGCGTGGCGAACTGTTCTCGCGGCGTTATGGCGATGCGGTGCGTCTGGAGGTGGTCGACACCTGCCCGAAGCACCTGAGCGACCACCTGCTCAAGCAGTTCGGCCTGACCGAGAACGAGCTGTATCAGGTCAACGGCCCGGTCAACCTGACCCGCCTGTTCTCCATCACCGGCCTCGACAGTCATCCGGAGCTGCAGTACACGCCGTTCACTCCGGTGATCCCCAAACCGCTGCAGAACGCCGAGAACATCTTCAGCGTGGTCAGCAAGCAGGACATCCTCCTGCTGCACCCCTTCGAGTCCTTCACCCCGGTGGTCGACCTGTTGCGCCAGGCCGCCAAGGATCCGCATGTCCTGGCGATCAAGCAGACCCTGTACCGCTCCGGGGCCAACTCGGAAATCGTCGACGCCCTGGTGGAAGCGGCGCGTAACGGCAAGGAGGTCACCGCAGTGATCGAGCTGCGTGCGCGCTTCGACGAAGAGTCCAACCTGGCCCTGGCCAGCCGCCTGCAGGCCGCCGGTGCCGTGGTGATCTACGGGGTGGTGGGGCTCAAGACCCACTCCAAGATGATGCTGATCCTGCGCCGCGAGAATGGTGAAATTCGCCGCTACGCCCACCTCGGCACCGGCAACTACCACGCCGGCAACGCGCGCCTGTACACCGACTACAGCCTGCTCACCGCCGACGTGGCCCTGGGCGAGGACGTGGCCAAGCTGTTCAGTCAGCTCATCGGCATGGGCAAGACCCTGCGCATGAAGAAGTTGCTGCACGCGCCCTTCACCCTGAAGAAGACCCTGCTCGACCTGATCGCCAAGGAAACCGCCGCCGCAGCCGAAGGCAAGCCGGCGCACATCATCGCCAAGTTCAACTCGCTGACCGACCCCAAGGTGATCCGCGCGCTTTACAAGGCCAGCCAGACCGGGGTGAAGATCGAACTGGTGGTGCGTGGCATGTGCTGCCTGCGTCCGGGGGTGCCGGGGGTGTCGCACAATATCCAGGTGCGCTCGATCATCGGCCGCTTCCTCGAACACACGCGGGTCTACTACTTCCTCAATGGCGGTGACGAGCTGGTCTATCTGTCCAGTGCCGATTGGATGGAGCGTAACCTCGACAAGCGCGTTGAGACCTGCTTCCCGGTGGAAGGCAAGAAGCTCATCACCCGTGTCAAGAAGGAATTGGAGGCCTACCTGACCGACAACACCCAGGCCTGGGTGCTGCAGTCGGACGGCCGCTACGTGCGCCAGCAACCCACCGGCAACCAGAACTCGCGCAATGCCCAGGCGAGCCTGATGGAAAAGCTCACCGCGCCGGTGCTGGTGACGCGATAAAAAGGCCGCTAGCGGCCATCTGATGACCCTCTCCCATTCATGGGAGAGGGTGCCCGAAGGGCGGGAGAGGGCGGTGCCATAGTCCTCTCCCGCTTGCGGGGCTAAGACGCGTGCTTTTGGAAGCACTGCTTCCTGCGCCGATGAGCGCCTGATCGCTGGCGATCAGGCCGGGGCGCGGAGCGGGGTGCCGAAGGGCGGGAGAGGGTGTGAAAGGCCGCGTGCTGTGGCTCTTTGAAGACGCACATCTTCCTGCGCCAATGCTCGATAGCTCACCAAGCTGCGTGTCATCGCTTGCTGATAACGGCGGACGGCGGGTTTCCCCCGTCCTACGCTTGCTGCCCGAGTCCCGGTGCGCGCGGCGCACCCTACGGGGACTGATTCTGACTCAGAAGGTGATCAGCACACGCTCAGCGTCAGGTCGATGCGCTTGAGCCACTCCGCCTCGGCCTCGAAGTCCGCCTGGGTCAGCGGGTTGGCTGTCAGCCAGCCTTCGGGGAAGCGAATCTCCAGACCGTTTTCCGTTGCCTTGAACTGCACCTGCGGCATGTCCTGGGTACCCCGGATGTGGTGGAACAGGATGGCGAAGCGCAGCAGTACGCACAGGCGCATCAGCTTTACGCCTTCCTCGCCGAACTCGGCGAACTTGTCCTTGGGGATATTGCGCCGATGGCCGCGCACCAGCAGGGCGAGCATTTGCTGATCCTGGCGGGAGAAACCGGCCAGGTCGGAGTGTTCGATCAGGTAGGCGCCGTGCTTGTGGTACTGGTAGTGGGCGATGTCCAGGCCCACCTCGTGCACCTTGGCGCCCCAGCTCAGCAGCTCGCGGTGCCAGTCGTCGTTCAGGCCCCAGTCGGCAGCTACCTTGTCCAGTGCCGAGAGCGCCTTGGCTTCGACCCGTGCGGCCTGATCCACGTCGACGTGGTAGCGCTCCATGAAGGCCGCCAGGGTGCGCTCGCGCACGTCCTCGTGCTGATGACGGCCGAGCAGGTCGTAGAGCACGCCTTCGCGCAGGGCGCCTTCGGAATGGCTCATGCGCTGGATTTCGCAGGCATCGAAGATGGCTTCGAGAATCGCCAGGCCGGCGGGGAAGATGCTGCGTCGATCCGGCTTGATGCCGTCCAGCTCGATCTTTTCCACTTCGCCCAGCTTGAACAGCTTGCGCTTGAGCCAGGCCAGGCCCTCGACCGTGACCTCGCCATTACCCAGGCCCGCCGCCTTGATCGCCAGGCCGATGGCCTTGATGGTGCCGGAGGCGCCCACGGCGTCTTCCCAGCCGAGACGGCGAAGGCCCTGCTCGATGCCCATGAGCTCCAGGCGGGCGGCGGTATAGGCCTGGGCATAGCGTGCCGGAGTGATCTTGCCGTCCTTGAAGTAGCGCTGGGTGAAGCTCACGCAGCCCATCTGCAGGCTCTCACGCAGCAGCGGCTCGAAGCGTTGGCCGATGATGAACTCGGTGCTGCCGCCGCCGATGTCGGCGACCAGGCGCTTGCCGGGAGTGTCGGCGATGCTGTGGGACACCCCGAGATAGATCAGGCGTGCTTCCTCGCGACCGGAAATCACCTCGACCTGGTGGCCGAGAATCTCCTCGGCGCGGCGGATGAACTCGGCGCGGTTGCGCGCTTCGCGCAGGGCGTTGGTGCCAACGATGCGCACCGCGCCTTCCGGCAGGCTGTTGGTGAACTGGGCGAAACGGCGCAGACAGTCGAGGCCGCGCTGCATGGCCTCCTCGCTGAGCTGACGCTCATCGTCCAGGCCGGCAGCCAGTTGCACCTTGTCGCCGAGGCGTTCGAGGATACGAATCTCGTGGTTGTCGGCCTTGGCCAGCACCATGTGAAAACTGTTCGAGCCCAGGTCGATGGCGGCGATCAGAGGGAAATTCTCGGCAGGGGCTTGGGGCATGATTACGGCATCTCGGTCGATAACGGCGCCATCCTGCCACGACTGAGCGCATGAGCCAACGCATTCGGATGTCGCAGGAATCTGGTCTAGACCTGTAATTACCGGAGGTTCAGTGCTTGAAGAGGCTGCTTGAGCACCCGTTCGTCGCAATTGTTGCCGTCGCCGCCACGGTCGACCACGAGGAAGCGGCCGGGGTATTCCAGGCACAGCAGCGGGTGGTGCCAGGTGCCACGGGCGTAGTTGACGCCCTGATCCGGTGCGCTGATGAAGGCGCGGATTCGCGACTCGTCCAGTTCGCCGGGCGGCGCTACGACGATCAGCATGCGGCTGCCATCCACCGGATAGAAGGCCTGGCTGCCCAGCGGGTGGCGTTCGAGCATGGCGATGGTGATGGGCGCGTGCCAGGCCTTGCCCTCGAAGATATTCACCAGGGTTCTTGGCGATTCGCCGGCCAACTCCACCTGTACCAGGTCGTGGTAGCGCGTGGTGGTGCCGGCGTTGATCGGGAAGGTGTTGGCGCCTGCCGTTTCGATCACGTCACCGAAAGGCGCGAAGGCTTCGCGGGTCAGTGGCTCGACCTGCAGCGGCAGGGTCGCTGGCGCGTTCACAGGTTCACCGAGCCAATGAAGTTGCGCAGCTCCTCGGTTTGCGGGGCGGCGAACAGTTCCTTGGGATCGCCGATCTCATGCACCTTGCCCTGGTGCATGAATACCAGCTTGTCGCCGACTTCGCGGGCGAAGCGCATCTCGTGGGTGACCATGATCAGGGTCATGCCCTCGCTGGCCAGTTGCTTGACCACCGCCAGCACCTCGTTGACCAGCTCCGGATCGAGCGCCGAGGTGATCTCGTCGCACAGCAGCACCTTGGGCGACATGGCCAGGGCGCGGGCGATGGCCACGCGTTGCTGTTGGCCGCCAGACAGTCGCTCGGGGTAGGCGTCGAACTTTTCCGCCAGGCCGACGCGTTCGAGCATTTGCCGGGCGATTTTCTCGGCCTCGGCGCGTGGGGTCTTCTTCACCACCTGCGGCGCCAGCATGACGTTCTCGCCGACGGTCAGGTGCGGGAACAGGTTGAACTGCTGGAACACCATGCCGACTTTCTGCCGCAGGCTGCGCAGGTCGGCGCGGGCGGCGTCGATGTACTCGCCGTCGACTTCGATGACGCCATCGTTGATCGACTCCAGGCCGTTGAGGGTGCGCAGGAAGGTGCTCTTGCCCGAGCCGCTGCGGCCGATGATGGCGACCACCTCGCCTTCCTCGACCTTGAGGTCGATGCCCTTGAGCACGTGGTTGTCGCCGTAGTACTTGTGCAGGGCGGTGACGTTAAGCAGTGACATTCAGCCTCCTTTCCAGGCGGTATGCAGCGAGCGAGAGCGGGTAGCAAAGCAGGAAGTAACCGAGGGCGACGAAGCCGTAGACCATGAAGGGCTCGAAGGTGGCGTTGGCCAGCATGCTGCCGGTCTTGGTCAGCTCGGTGAAACCGATGATCGAAGTCACCGCAGTGCCCTTGACCACCTGCACGGAGAAGCCGACGGTGGGTGCCACGGCGATGCGCAATGCCTGTGGCAGCACGACTTGGCGCAGGGTTTCCAGGCGGCTCATGGCCAGGCTTTCGGCGGCCTCCCACTGACCGCGACTGATCGACTCGACGCAGCCGCGCCAGATCTCGGCGAGAAAGGCGCTGGTGAACAGGGTCAGCGCCGTGGCGGCTGCCAGCCAGGGCGACACGTCGACGCCGAGCAGGGCGATGCCGAAGAACACCAGAAACAGTTGCATCAACAGCGGCGTGCCCTGGAACAGTTCGATATAGCCGCGTGCCAGAACCCGTGGCGCCGATAGCGGCGACAGGCGCGCCAGCAACACCAGCAGGCCGGCGATACCACCACAGACGAAGGCCACCAATGACAGCAGCAGCGTCCACTGCAGGCCGGTGAGCAGGTTGCGCAGGATGTCCCAGAGGGTGAAGTCCATCAACGGGCTCCCATGATGAAGCGACGGCCGAACCAGGCCAGCAACTGGCGAATCAGGATGGCCATGAGCAGGTACAGCGCCGTGGTCAGCAGATAGGTCTCGAAGGCGCGGAAGTTACGCGACTGGATGAAGTTGGCGGCGAACGACAGCTCTTCGGTGGAAATCTGCGAGCACACCGCCGAGCCCAGCATGACGATGATGATCTGGCTCGACAGGGCCGGCCACACCTTGCCCAGGGCCGGGCGCAACACCACGTGGCGGAAGGTCTCGAAGCGGCTCATGGCCAGCGCGGCGGCGGCTTCGAGCTGGCCATGCGGAATCGCCTGGATCCCGGCGCGGATGATCTCGGTGGAGTAGGCGCCGAGGTTGATCACCATGGCCAGCACCGCGGCTTCCCATTCGCTCAGGCGGACGCCGAGCGAGGGCAGGCCGAAGAAAATGAAGAATAGCTGGACGATGAACGGCGTGTTGCGGATCAGCTCCACGTACACGCCGAAAATCCGGTCGAACGGGCGGATGCGCCAGGCGCGCAGTATCGCCCCGACGATGCCGAGACCGACCCCCAGCAGGGTGCCGATCGCCGTCAGGCCGAGGGTGAAAGCCGCGCCCTGCAGCAGCAGATCGCTGTGCTGCAGGACGGCGGCGAAGTCGAACTGGTACGCCATGGCTCAGATCCCCACGCAGCTCAGAGGTCGGCCGGCAGTGGTTGCTTCAGCCACTTCTGGCTGATTGCGTCGAGGCTGCCGTCGGCCTTGGCGGCGGCGATGATGGCGTTGACCTTGGCCAGCAGGGTGGCCTGATCCTTGTTCACGCCGACGTATACCGGTGAATCCTTGAGCTTGAGTTTCATGCTCGGGATGCGCTTGGGATTTTTCTCGGCGATGGCCACCATCACCACGTTACCGCTGGCGATCAGGTCGACCTGGCCGGACAGGTAGGCGGCGATGGTCGAGTTGTTGTCCTCGAAGCGCTTGATGGTGGCGCCTTGCGGGGCAACCTTGGTCAGTTCGATGTCTTCGATCGAGCCACGGGTGACGCTGATGGTCTTGCCGGCCAGGTCGTCGAGGCTGGCGATGGCGGCGTCTTGCGGGCCGAACACGCCGAGGTAGAAGGGCGCGTAGGGCGCGGAGAAGTCGATCACCGCTTCACGCTCGGGGTTCTTGCCCAGGCTGGAGATCACCAGATCCACCTTGCCCGTGGTAAGGAAGGGGATGCGGTTGGTGCTGTTGACCGGCGTCAGCTCCAGCTTTACCGCCAGCTTGTCGGCCAACAGTTGCGCGGTGTCGATATCCAGGCCGCGCGGCTTGAGATCCGGGCCGACCGAGCCGAAAGGCGGAAAATCCTGCGGTACGGCGACTTTCAGTACGCCGGCCTTGCCGATGTCTTCGAGGGCATCGGCGTGAACGGTGCTGGCGCCGAAGGCCAGTGCGGCGAACAAGGTGCCCAGCAGTGTGCGGTGGAATAAGCGCATGTCGATCTCCCCAGGTATGAACTGAAAATTCAGCATTTCGGTTTGCTGAAGCTTTGCATCGCCTGTGCCAAGTCCAGTGAAAATGCGGGTTGGGTCGACCTCCATGCGTAGAAACAAGGTCTTACTGGTCTGAACAGTTGGCAAAATTGATCGAGTGGTCAGGTGTCATTCTGGGTCATCTTGGTGCATGGCCTCTCGGCGCTGATCCATAAGGGCGCGTCGCTTGCCTGGCATGGGCTTATGGCCTTACAAAGGCGGCACGACTGGACTGACCGGCCCGAACAGCCATGCATGCTTCTGCTCCCCGCGCGGTACCCGAATATGCCCTGCAGGCGATCCGCCGTCTGATCGAGGAGGGCGGCTATCGCCCTGGTGATGCGCTGCCGTCGCAGCGTGATCTGGCCGAGCGCCTGGGCGTGAGCCGCGCGTCCTTGCGTGAGGCGTTGTCGTCGCTCAGTGCCCTGGGGCTGATCAGTGTGCAGGCCGGCAAGGGGGTATTCGTTCAGGCGGCGCCCAAGGCGGAGGCCGGTGCGGGCTTCGTCTGGCCCTTCGCCGCGCAGGTGTCGGCGGCCGATACCTTCCAGCTGCGCTTCGCTCTGGAAGGTTTCGCCTGTGGCCTGGCCGCCGGCACCATGACCGCCGAGGAGCTGGATCTGCTCGAAGACAACGTCGAGCAGATGCGTCGCGAGCTGCGTGCCGAGGATTTCGAGCAGGCCACGCGGCTGGATTTCGAGTTCCATCAGCGCATTCTGGCGGCCAGTGGCAATCAGGCGATGTTCGCCCTGGTCACCTCCAGTGCGGATATCTTCCTGGAAAGCCAGAAGCTGCCGTTCATCCGCCCGGAACGAGCCATGGAAACCTGGCAGGAGCACCGCAAGATCCTCAAGGCCCTGGCGCGGCATGCCGCCGGCTCGGCGCAGAAGGCCATGCAGCAGCACATCCGCGCCGCGGCGCTACGCACCGGCATTGCCTTCATCACGCTGGGTGATTGAAACTATTGAGTGGCTCAATCGCCAGTGCCTTTCGGTGCCAGGCAAGCCGGGCTATGATGTCGCCACTTTTGGTTGCCTGCCATTCTTGGCGGCAATCCTTCGGGCCGTCGCACGCGACGTCAAAAATTTCTCCCGGCATTTTTTGCTTCCGAACATACGGAGATTTCCAATGAGTGAATTCATCACCAACGTCAGCGATGCCAGCTTCGACCAGGACGTCATCCAGGCTGAAGGTCCGGTTCTGGTCGACTACTGGGCTGAGTGGTGCGGCCCGTGCAAGATGATCGCGCCGGTGCTCGACGAGATCGCCAAGGACTACCAGGGCAAACTGAAGATCTGCAAGCTGAACATCGACGAGAATCAGGAAACTCCGCCCAAGTACGGCGTGCGTGGTATCCCCACCCTGATGCTGTTCAAGAACGGCAACGTCGAGGCCACCAAGGTGGGTGCCCTGTCCAAGTCGCAACTGGCGGCCTTCCTCGACAGCAACATCTGAGCCGTAGGCGGTAGGGTGGATCACGCTTCATCGATCCACCATGGCACCGCAAGTGGTGGATAAGAAAAGCGTCATCCACCCTACGCAGCCTTGAAGCCCCGAATTTCGCGGGGCTTTTTCGTTTTTCGGGCTAGACGCTGTTTTTTCACGGTGTTACATTCGGCCTCGCTGCTTCCTCTAGGCAGCCCTCTGCATGCCGTCGCCGATTCATTCCAATACGAATTCGTTCGCGATCCTGTCGCCTTCCTTGCGGCGCGGCCTCTCAAGCTAACAGCTTCTTTCCTCTCTTAAATGATTACGTCATTCCTATGAATCTGACCGAACTCAAGCAAAAACCGATTGCCGAACTGCTGGACATGGCCGAACAGATGGGCCTGGAAAACATGGCCCGTTCGCGCAAGCAGGACATCATCTTCGCCCTGCTGAAAAAGCACGCCAAGGGCGGCGAAGAGATCGGCGGCGACGGTGTGCTGGAGATTCTCCAGGACGGTTTCGGCTTCCTCCGTTCCGCCGACTCCTCCTACCTGGCCGGCCCGGACGACATCTACGTCTCGCCCAGCCAGATCCGCCGCTTCAACCTGCGTACCGGTGACACCATCGTCGGCAAGATCCGCCCGCCGAAGGAAGGCGAGCGTTACTTCGCCCTGCTCAAGGTCGACAGCATCAACTTCGACCGCCCGGAAAACGCCAAGAACAAGATCCTGTTCGAGAACCTCACGCCGCTGTTCCCGAACGAGCGCCTGACCATGGAAGCCGGCAACGGCTCCACCGAGGACATCACCGGCCGCGTGATCGACCTCTGCTCGCCGATTGGCAAGGGCCAGCGCGGCCTGATCGTCGCCCCGCCGAAAGCGGGCAAGACCATCATGCTGCAGAACATCGCTAGCAACATCACCCGCAATAACCCCGAGTGCCACCTGATCGTTCTGCTGATCGACGAGCGCCCGGAAGAAGTGACCGAAATGCAGCGCACCGTGCGCGGCGAAGTGGTCGCCTCCACCTTCGACGAGCCGCCGACCCGCCACGTACAGGTCGCGGAAATGGTGATCGAGAAAGCCAAGCGCCTGGTCGAGCACAAGAAGGATGTGGTCATCCTGCTCGACTCCATCACCCGCCTGGCGCGCGCCTACAACACCGTCATCCCCAGCTCCGGCAAGGTACTGACTGGTGGTGTCGACGCCCACGCCCTGGAGAAGCCCAAGCGCTTCTTCGGCGCCGCACGTAACATCGAGGAAGGCGGCTCGCTGACCATCATCGCTACTGCGCTGGTGGAAACCGGCTCGAAGATGGATGAAGTGATCTACGAGGAATTCAAAGGCACCGGCAACATGGAGCTGATCCTCGATCGCCGTGTTTCCGAGAAGCGTGTGTTCCCCGCCATCAACATCAACAAGTCAGGCACCCGCCGTGAAGAACTGCTGACCGGCGAGGAAGAGCTGTCGCGTATGTGGATCCTGCGCAAGCTGCTGCACCCGATGGACGAGATCGCCGCCATCGAGTTCCTCATCGACAAACTCAAGGTCACCAAGACCAACGACGAGTTCTTCCTGTCGATGAAGCGCAAGTAAGCCGCAAGCTACAGGCCACAAGCTGCAAGCGGTTTTACGCTTGAGGCTTGTAGTCAACTTGCTACGAGGCCGGGGAAACCCGGCCTTGTCGTATCTGGAGGCTTTCAAGCCTTCTGAAAGCCCGACTTCGGCGCTAAACTTTGCGGTCACTCAAGCCTGTCCGACACGAGGCTCCTGCATGCAGTATCGCGACCTGCGCGACTTCATCCGTGAACTGGAAAAGCGCGGCGAACTCAAGCGTATCCAGACCCCGGTTTCGCCCATTCTGGAAATGACCGAAATCTGTGACCGCACCCTGCGCAAGGGCGGCCCGGCGCTGTTGTTCGACAAGCCCACGGGGTTCGACGTGCCGGTGCTCGGCAATCTGTTCGGCACGCCCAAGCGCGTGGCGCTGGGCATGGGGGCCGAGGACGTGGCCGAGCTGCGCGAGATCGGCAAGCTGCTGGCCTTCCTCAAGGAGCCGGAGCCGCCGAAAGGCCTCAAGGATGCCTGGAGCAAGCTGCCGATCTTCAAGAAGGTCATTTCCATGGCGCCCAAGGTGGTCAAGGACGCGCCCTGCCATGAAGTGATCGAGGAGGGCGACGACGTCGACCTGGGCAAGCTGCCGATCCAGCATTGCTGGCCGGGTGACGTGGCGCCGCTGATCACCTGGGGCCTGACCATCACCAAGGGGCCGAACAAGGAACGGCAGAACCTCGGCATATATCGCCAGCAGGTGATTGGTCGCAACAAGGTGATCATGCGCTGGCTCAGCCACCGTGGCGGCGCACTGGACTTTCGCGACTGGTGCCAGAAGCACCCGGACAAGCCCTATCCGGTCTGCGTCGCGCTTGGCGCCGACCCGGCGACCATTCTCGGTGCCGTTACCCCCGTGCCCGACACCCTCTCCGAATACGCCTTCGCCGGCCTCTTGCGCGGTCATCGCACCGAGCTGATCAAGGCCCGTGGCAGCGACCTGCAGGTGCCGGCCAGTGCCGAGATCGTCCTCGAGGGCTTGATCCATCCGGGCGAGACCGCGCCGGAAGGCCCCTACGGCGACCACACCGGCTACTACAACGAAGTGGACAGCTTCCCGGTGTTCACCGTCGAGCGCATCACCCGCCGTCGCGAGCCGATCTACCACAGCACCTACACCGGCCGGCCGCCAGATGAGCCGGCGATTCTCGGCGTGGCGCTGAACGAAGTGTTCGTGCCGATCCTGCAGAAGCAGTTCCCCGAGATCACCGACTTCTACCTGCCGCCGGAAGGCTGTTCCTACCGCATGGCGGTGGTGACCATGAAGAAGCAGTACCCGGGCCACGCCAAGCGCGTAATGCTGGGTGTGTGGTCGTTCTTGCGACAGTTCATGTACACCAAGTTCGTTATCGTCACCGACGACGACATCAACGCACGGGACTGGAACGACGTGATCTGGGCGATTACCACGCGCATGGATCCCAAGCGCGACACGGTGATGATCGACAATACGCCGATCGACTACCTCGACTTCGCCTCGCCGGTCTCCGGTCTGGGCTCGAAGATGGGCCTGGACGCCACCCACAAGTGGCCGGGCGAAACCAGCCGCGAATGGGGCCGCGCCATCGAGAAGGATCCCGCCGTGGTGGCGCGCGTCGACGCGCTATGGAGCGAGCTGGGAATCGATTGATGAACGTCACCCTGCAACCCTCCGGCATCACCCTTGCCCTGCAGCCGGGCGAGCGCATCCTCGATGGCGCCCGCCGTCTGGGCTACGACTGCCCGCAGAGCTGCCGAAATGGCAACTGCCATATCTGCGCTGCCTTGCTGGTGGAGGGGCGGGTGCGGCAGAACGGTGTGGATCTGGATCATGGCGAACTGTTCACCTGCCTGGCCGAGCCGCTGGAGGACTGCGTGCTGCACTGGGATGGCGTGTTGGCGCCGGGGGAGTTGCCGGTGCGCGAGCTGAGCTGCCAGGTGGTCGAATGCCAGGCCGTGGGCGGCGACGTATTCCGCGTGCGCCTGCGTGCGCCGGCCGGCAAGGCACCGCGCTACCATGCCGGGCAGTATCTGCTGCTGCTGCGCCCGGACGGTGAGATGGCGGCCTTTTCCCTGGCCTCAGCGCCGCATGCCGGGCGTGAGCTGGAACTGCACATCCTCGCCCGCGAGGACAGCAGCATCGCGCTGCTGGAACACCTGCGCAGCACCGGCATGGCTCGGGTGCAGATGCCCTATGGCGACACCCATCTGGCCGAGCTGCCGGATGGCCCGCTGGTGCTGATCGCCGCCGGCACTGGCATGGGCCAGATGCACAGCCTGATCGAGCACTGCCGCGCCGCCGGTTTCGCCCATCCGGTGCACCTGTACTGGGGCGCGCGCCGGCCCGAGGACTTCTATGAGCTGCCGCACTGGGCCGAGTGGCTGCAGTTGGACAATCTGCACCTGCATCAGGTGGTCAGCGACCAGTGTGGCTGGCAGGGCCGTTGTGGCCTGCTGCACGAGGCGGTGCGCGAAGACTTCCCCGACCTCAAGGCGCTGCACGTCTACGCCAGCGGCTCACCGGCCATGGTCTACGCCACGCTCGATGCGCTGGTCGAAGCCGGCATGGACGCCCACCAGATGCGTGCCGATGTGTTTGCCTACGCGCCTCGTGGCTAACGGCTGATGCTTACCTGCCGGTGCTGCGGCGCCTCGCGTTCGGCGCCGAATGCCACCGGCCGCGAGCCATCGGCATTGAGCTGAAGAATGCGTCTGGGCCGGCCTTGTTCATCGAAGAACACCTGACCCAGGCCGGCGCCGTTCCATAGGCGTTCCCCCGAGCGGCTACGGTCGGGAATCAGGGGGGCGACCCGCATACGGCGGCGTTTGGTCAGCCAGTTCAGTGGTGACCAGGGCGCGTAGAGCCAGCGGTTGAAGCGGTCGAACCAGTCCAGCAGCCTGGGCGGAAACTCGTTCTTGATGCCGCTGCTGGTGATCTGCCAGATGGTCGGGCTGGCGCGCTTGTGGCGAATGCTCACGCGGTAGACGAAGGAGTAGTGCACGTCACCGGAGAGAATCACGAAGTCACCCGGCGTGCGCGAATGGCGGAAGATGTTCAGCATCACGCTGGCCGCGCCGCGATGGGCCATCCAGTTCTCGGCATCCACCAGTAGCGGATGGCCGGCCAGGGTGAACAGTTTCTGGATGCCCTCGATCAATTTGACCCCGAACATCGGCGCCGGCGAGACGATGATGCAGCTAGGGTGGTCGAGCAGTGCCTGCTGGAATTCGCACAGTGCTTCCCAGTCCATCAGCCCCGATGGCCGTGACAGCCGGCTTTCACTGCGCCAGCGGCGGGTGCGGGTGTCCAGCACCAGCAGTGCCGGGGTGCTGGGCAGCACGTAATGCCAGTGCTCGAAGTGCAGCAACTGGTCGATCAGCGCGTCCTGCGCCCTGGCCTCGAGGTGGTTGTCCTGGCGCTCGGTCAGCAGCTTGCGGCAGGCCTGCAAGGGTTCCTCGAAGGCGTCCGGGTGGTTGCCCCAGCCCTGGCACAGCAGGTAGGCGAGCAGGGCGTTGCCGATGATGCGCTTGGAGAAGGGGTGACCGTAGGCGGTCTGCTCCCAGCGCGCCGAGAGGTTCCAGTCGTCGGTGACATCGTGATCGTCGAAGATCATCAACGTTGGCAGGTGGGCGAATACGCGGGCAGCCTGGCCGAGGCTCTGGCGGAAGGCGTCGATGCGCTGGCGTTCGTCGGCGTAGCGTTGCTGGCGTTCCTCGTTCAGCGTCGGTTGGCTTTCCTCGATCAATGTCCAGGGCACGGGTGACCAGACCAGCAGGTACATGGCGATCATCTCGGCGAAGGTCACCAGATGATTGTCGGCATTGCTGCTGGTGAAGATGGGCTTCTCCACGCCGCCGAAGAACTTGTCGCGCAGGGTCTGGTTGCTCTTCAGCGCCGGCAGCAGGTCGGCGCGCTGGTAGTAGCCCACCGGGGTGGCGTAGAGCGCCTGGCTGTCTTCGACCACGGCGCCTTCGAGTCGCTCGTCGAACAGGCCGAGGCGGGCGATCAACTGGTGGATGGCGCACAGCATCGGCCCGGCGACATCGTCGACGTAGACCTGGTCGCCGCTCATCAGCAGCAGGGCCGGGCGTTGTCTGGCGTCGTGCGGTTCGGCCAGCAGGCGGTCGGCGCAGAGCAGGCCGTCGTCGGCAGCATGGTGCGGCTTGCGGCAGGAACCATGGAGCAACTGGTCGATCCGCGAGCGCAGGACGAAGTCGGCCCGTTCGCGCCCCTCATGCAGCAGATGCGGTGCCCAGTCTGTCAGGCCGCGTTGCGCGCCGTTCTCGACGATCTGCAGGTCATAGGCGATGCGCACGTCCTGCGGCAGCGCCTGTTCCAGCGTCAGGTCGATCAGATGCAATACGGCGTGTCGGCCCAATGGCAGGTACTGGCAATGGGCGTCGAGCTTCAGGATGCGGTCTGCCTCGTCTTCGGGCTGCAGACACAGTTGTAGCGGCAGCTCCCGACGAGCCACCAGCCACAGCACCAGGCGTCCGGTCTCCAGTCGGCGCAATAGCGGGCCGGCGAGGACATCGGGCAAGAGCGTGTGCTGGCTGTCGGTCATCGAAGCGGTGAATCCTCAGGGAAAAGATTGAAATTCGACAGTAGCAGGGCGCCAGCAGTTCACCAGGCGGCCTGGCGCAGGCGTTGCAAGTCGAGTATCTCGATCTCGCCGTAGGTCAGGCGCACGATGCCTTGCGCCTCCAGCTCCTTAAGTATCTGGTTGGTGGTCTGGCGCGACAGCGACAGCATCAGCGCCAGTTGTTCCTGCGCCAGGTGCAGCACCCGGCGCGGCTCGCCCTCGCCGTAGTTCTCGGCCATCAGCAACAGGCGCCTGGCCAACCTTGGCGCGGCGGGCAGCAGGCTCATGTCCTCCAGGATGAGGAAGGCCAGGCGCAGCTTGTGGCTCATCAGCAGGGCGAAGTCGCGCCAGTGCTGCGGCTGGCGTTCGAGCAGGGCGAGCAGTTCGCCCTGCGGCAGCAGTAGCAGGGTGCTGGCGCTTTCGGCGAAGGCGTCATGGGTGCGTGGCAGGCCGTCGAACAGGGAAATCTCGCCGAACCAGTAGGGGGGCTCGATCAGGGTCAGCAGCGCTTCCTTGCCGCTTTCGCTGACCGCGCCAATGCGCATCGCGCCCTCGATCACTGCATACAGGCCGCTGGGCCTGTCGCCACGGCGGAACAGTCGCTGGCCTGCCTCCAGGCGCTGTACTTGGGCCATGGCCAGCAACTCGTCGCGCAGCGCCTGGGGCAGGGCCGCGAACCAGTGACCTTGCAGCAGGCGTGGGAGATGGTGCTGAAGATCGTGCATCGTGACTCCTGCGGTGACGGCATTGTCGGCTAGCTGACAGAGCAGCGCTAGCGGCCGGAGGGATGATGCTCTGGCCTGTTCCTCTGCAAAGGACGATAACAATGAAAACCCTCGTCGATCATCTGGCCCAGTATGCGGCCTATCACCGTGACCGCCGCAATATCGTCAGCCACTTCATCGGCATCCCCATGATCGTGCTGGCCGTGGCCGTGCTGCTGTCGCGCCCCGGCTTCGCCCTGGCCGGGCTGTGGCTGGCGCCGGCGACCCTGGCGGCACTGGCAGCGGCTGTGTTCTATCTGCGTCTGGATCGCCGCTTCGGCCTGGTCATGAGTGCCCTGCTGCTGCTCTGTCTGTGGTGCGCGGCCAAGCTGGCGGTGGCGAGCACGGCGCTGTGGCTGGGGGCAGGCCTCGGCCTGTTCGTGGTCGGCTGGATCATCCAGTTCGTCGGCCATTACTACGAAGGGCGCAAGCCGGCCTTCGTCGACGATGTGATGGGGCTGGTCATCGGCCCCTTGTTCGTCGTCGCCGAAGCCGCCTTCCTGCTCGGCCTGCGCAAGGAGGTCGAACACGCCGTGGTAGAGATCGCCGGCCCCACCTGCATTCGTGAGAAGAAGGCCCTGGCCTGAACCAGGGCTTCAGGGGGACATCGCCATCCACTGCGTGCTCAATGCGCGGGTATGGCGATCCACCGTGATCGGCGCGAAGGGCCGGCCGGAAACGCTGACCAGGGCGTTGCTCCTGCTGTTCATGTCGGCCAGGGCGGTGCGCAGATAGCTCCAGCGCATCTTGAGCTTGGTCACCTGCGGGGCGCCTGTTTCGTCCAGCAGTTGCAGTTGCGCATCGATGGCCGGCAGCAGCAGGCGTTCATCCTGGCCCAGGTAGGTTTCCGGGTGTTCGCGGGCGATCTCGAAGTTACCCATGTAGGCACGTGCCAGGTACTGCACGCCGAGGTACTCGACCTTGGCCGCCAGCTCGCTGCCGTCGGTCTCGGCCCCCGGCAGGGCGCGGGCCACGACAAGGAAGTCGCGCAGCGAGCGGCCCAGGTCTTCCGGGTAGCGCCAGGGCACCTGCTCCTCACCCGGGCCATAGCTCACGCCGTTGCGTAGCTGGGTAACCAAAGCCTGATGGGCCTGCTGCAGCTCGGCGTTGCTTGGCTGCGCCTGCATCACAGTGGCCAGGGCATCGAGATCCATTTCCAGACGCTGCAGATGCACCTTCTGGAAGCCTTCGCCACGCAACAGCAGCAGGCTGCTGGTGGCGCGGCTGGCATGAACCTGTAGCTGTTGTGGTGGGCTGATGGCTTCGGCGAAGGAAAAGGGGACGAGACTGGCGATCAGGCCGAGCGACCAGAGGAAAGCATGACGCAACAGTGCTTTGCAGCGCATCCGGGGTGCTCCTTGTTATTGTTTTGAGCAGGTATGCATGGGGCAGCGTCAAGACTACTGCGCCAGGCGCTACGGAGCATGACCCTAAAGAGTGATTTCGTCGGAATTCAACGCCGCTCAATCGTTTCCCGTAGGTTGGCACAGGTGCTTGAGAACGGTGGCTGGGTTTCAGAACAGCCCGCGCAACGCCAGCTCGGCACCAAGCAGCAATAGACCGATGAAGAACCAGCGCTTGAAGTGCTCCGCGCTGATGCGCTTGCGCAGCCACTGGCCGGCCACCATACCCAGCAGAGCCGGCACCAGGGCCAGGGCAGACAGCCCGAGCACCGCCGGTTGCAGCAGGTCACCGCTATGACCGAGCGCTGCTGCCAGAGCCAGAGTCGAGACGCTGAACGACAGCCCCAGGGCCTGGATCAGGTCGTCCTTTTCCAGGCCGATGGCCTGCAAGTAAGGCACGGCGGGGATCACGAACACTCCGGTAACCGCGGTGATTGCGCCGGTGATCGCGCCGATCACCGGGCCCAGCCAGGCTTCCCTGGCCCGCTCCACACGAAACTGTACCCTGGCCAGGCCGAGCAGTGCGTAAAGCACCAGGGCGGCGCCCAGCCAACGGGTAGCGCCGGGCAGCTCGAGACGCTGCAGCAGGCCGGCGACCAGCAGCGTGCCGCAGAGGATTCCCAACAGCATCGGCCATAGTCGGCGCAGCATCGGCAACGGGCTGCGACCGTCACACAGTTGCCAGATATTGCTCACCATCGAGGGGATGATCAGCAGCGCGGCTGCTTGCAGCGGCGCCATTACCAAGCCGAGCAGACCGACGGCGATGGTTGGCAGACCGAGGCCGACCACGCCCTTGACCATGCCGGCGAGCAGGAAGGTGGCGAGAATCAACGGCAGGTATTCAATCATCGCGTCGTTCCCTGCTGCTGGCCAGACTTGGCCTCGACTTTGAATATCACTGCGAGCATCGGGGTTCTCCTGGGCTGGCTCTGGCTGAAGTTGCCTGCCAGTATCCATAGTTCCTGCACGCCATGTTTCGTCATGAGGTGAACTATGGAATACGCACCGGGTTTCAGTTCGATCGCTGCTCTGCTTGCCGATGCCGGGCGCGCCGCCATGGTCTGGGCACTGATGGATGGCAGCGCGCGCCCGGCCGGTGAGCTGGCCTTGCTGGCGGGGCTGTCGTCATCGTCCACCAGTGCGCACCTGGCCAAGCTGGTGGAGGGCGGCCTGCTGGTGCAGCAGCGGCACGGGCGCAATCGTTACTACCGCCTGGCCGGGCCGGAAGTCGGGCAACTGGTCGAGGCGCTGGCCAGTGCCGCGCTCGCTGCGCAGCCACGGCAACCCCGTGCTGTACCGACCTCACGCGGCACGCCGCTGGCCATGCGTGAAGCACGTACCTGCTACGACCACCTTGCTGGTGAGCTGGCGGTGGGTGTGTTCGCACGCATGCGCGCGGCTGACTGGCTGAGCGAGGAGGGCGGTGCGCTGCAGTTGACCGCAATTGGCGAGCAGGGGCTGCAGGCATTGGGCATCGACCTGCAACAGGTCAATCGTCAGCGCCGCCAGCGCCTGTGCGCCTGCCCGGACTGGAGCGAGCGCAAACCGCATCTGGGCGGTGCGCTGGGCGCGGCGTTGCTGAATCTGTGCGAAGGCGAGGGCTGGCTGCGGCGCAGCCAGGGTTCGCGTGCGCTGCAGGTTTCACCGCAGGGACGCAGGGCGATCATGGCGATCGCCCTGGAGTAGAGATCAAGCCGATGTGCTGACCGGCTTGCCGCCCTTGGGCTTGAAGTACAGGGTGGTGCCACGGGCGAGGTTATCCAGGCTGGCGTGATCCTTGGCCACCTCGGCCTCGATCAGCTCGTCCTGGCCTTCGACCTTGAGCGTGATGCGGGTGATGGCGCCGAGCAGGCGGATGTCGCGCACCTCGCCGCTCTGGTGACCGGCTGCCGGTTGCAGCGACAGGTCGACCTCGTGCGGGCGGAACAGCACGTGGTGATCATTGCCGACGTACAGACGGTTGGCGTCGCCGAGGAAGTGATAGACGAAGTCGCTGGCTGGATATTCATAGACCTCTGCCGGCGAGCCGATCTGTTCGATCACGCCCTTGTTCATTACCACGATGCGGTCGGCCACTTCCATCGCCTCTTCCTGGTCGTGGGTGACGAACACGCTGGTCAGGTGCACCTCTTCATGCAAGCGCGCCAGCCAGCGGCGCAGTTCCTTGCGCACCTTGGCATCCAGGGCGCCGAAGGGTTCGTCGAGCAGCAGCACCTTGGGCTCCACCGCCAGGGCGCGGGCCAGGGCGATACGCTGGCGCTGGCCGCCGGAGAGCTGCTCCGGGTAGCGGTCGCCGAGCCAGTCGAGCTGCACCAGGTTGAGCAGCTCGTGCACTTTTTCGGCGATCTGCGTTTCGCTCGGGCGCTCGCGCTTGGGCTTCATGCGCAGGCCGAAGGCGACGTTGTCGAACACCGTCATATGGCGGAACAGGGCGTAGTGCTGGAAGACGAAGCCGACGTTGCGATCACGCACGTCGTGCTCGGACACGTCCTCGCCGTGGAAGCCGATGCTGCCGCTGTCCGGGGTTTCCAGGCCGGCGATGATGCGCAGCAGGGTGGTCTTGCCGCAGCCGGACGGGCCGAGCAGGGCGACCAGCTCGCCGCTCTGGATGCTCAGGTTGATGTCTTGCAGCGCCTTGAACTGGCCGAACTGCTTGTTGACGCCTTTGACTTCGATACTCATGGCTTATTCCTGGTGGTTCCGTGGGCCGTGCCTCACGGCTGTCAGTCTTCTCGGTTGGCTTGTAGTTGGCGGCTTAGACGCGCTTCGCTCCATTGGCGAAGCAGCAGCACCACCAGGGCCATGACGAGCAACAGGATCGCCACGCTGAAGGCAGCGACGATGTTGTACTCGTTGTAGAGAATTTCGATGTGCAGCGGCAGGGTGTTGGTGTATCCACGGATATGTCCGGAAACCACCGAAACTGCGCCGAATTCGCCCATCGCACGGGCGGTGCACAGCACCACACCGTAGATCAGCGCCCATTTTACGTTAGGCAGCGTGACATGCCAGAACATCTGCCAACCGTTGGCACCAAGCAGGCGCGCGGCCTCTTCCTCGGTGGTGCCCTGCTCCTCCATCAGCGGGATCAGTTCACGGGCGACGAAGGGGAAGGTGACGAAGATCGTGGCCAGCACGATGCCGGGCACGGCGTAGACGATCTGCAGGTTCTGCGAGTCGAGATACGGCGCGAGAAAACTCTGCGAGCCGAACAGCAGTACGTAGATCAGGCCGGCGACCACCGGCGACACCGAGAAGGGCATGTCGATCAGGGTGATCAGGATGCTCTTGCCGCGGAACTCGAACTTGGTCACCGCCCAGGCCGCTGCAACGCCGAACACCAGGTTCAGTGGCACCGAGATGGCAGTGGCCAGCAGGGTCAGCTTGAAGGCGGAAATGGCATCCGGTTCGCGAATCGCCGCCCAGAAGAACTCCAGGCCACGACTGAGGCCTTGAGTCACCACCATGTACAGCGGCAACACGAGAATCGCGGCGAACACCGCCCAGGCTATGACGATCAGGAGGATGGCGCCGACGGAGCGGCTGGCCGGGCGCACAGCCGCGCGCTGGCCAAGGGTTGCAAGGCTCATGACGGGCTCCTCAGGTGTTGGGCTGGATGCGCCGCTGCAGCAGGTTGATCAACAGCAGCAGGAGGAAGGACACCACCAGCATGATCACGCCGATGGCCGTGGCGCCGGGGTAGTCGTACTGATCCAGCTTGGAGACGATCAGCAGCGGCAGAATCTCGGTCTTCAGCGGGATGTTGCCGGCGATGAACACCACCGAGCCGTACTCGCCGACGCCACGGGCGAAGGCCAGGGCGAAGCCGGTGATCCAGGCTGGCAGCAGACTCGGCAGCAGCACGTGGCGGAACACCTGCAACGGCTTGGCGCCCAGGCAGGCGGCGGCTTCCTCGACTTCCTTGGGGATGTCGGCCAGCACCGGCTGCAAGGTGCGCACCACGAACGGCAGGGTGACGAACACCAGCGCCAGGGTGATGCCCAGCGGGGTGTAGGCAATCTTGAAGGGGAAAAGCGAGCCGATCAGGCCGCTGGGAGCGTACAGCGCGGTCAGGGCGATGCCGGCCACGGCGGTGGGCAGGGCGAACGGCATGTCGACCATCGCGTCGATGATGCGACGGCCGGGGAAGCTGTAGCGCACCAGCACCCAGGCGATGACAGTGCCGAGAATGCCATTGAGCAGGGCGGCGGCCAGCGCGGTGCCGAACGAGAGTTTCAGCGAGAACTGCAGTTGGCGATTGTTCAGCAATGCCCACCACTGTTCGCCGGTCAGTTGCAGGGAGAAGAGGAACATCGCCCCCAGCGGAATCAGCACGATCAACGCCAGGTAGGTGATGGTGTAGCCCAGGGTCAGCCCGAAGCCGGGTATGACCGGGGAAGTTCGACGAGACATGGAGACTTCTTCCGTTGGTAACGATCAGATGCGAAACCCGGACTTTCCCGGGTTTCGCTGCGCTCTACCCAGGCTACTGGTTGATTTTGGTGAAGATCTGGTCGAACACGCCGCCGTCGTCGAAGTACTTGGGCTGGGCCTGTTTCCAGCCGCCGAAGTCCTTGTCGATGGTCACCAGCTTGAGATCCTGGAACTGGCCCTTGAACTCGGCGGCGATCTTCTCGTTGCGTGGGCGGTAGAAGTGCTTCGCGGCGATGCGCTGGCCTTCCTCGCTGTACAGGTGCTCGAGGTAGGCCTCGGCCACGGCGCGGGTGCCCTTGCGCTCTACGTTGGCATCGACCACCGCCACCGGCGGTTCGGCGAGGATCGACAGCGACGGGGTGACGATCTCCAACTGGTCGCCGCCTTCTTCGGCCAGCGACAGGTAGGCCTCGTTTTCCCAGGCCAGCAGCACATCACCCAGGCCACGCTGGACGAAGCTGATGGTCGAGCCACGGGCGCCGGTATCCAGCACCGGGGCATGACGGTACAGCTCGGTGACGAATTCCAGGGCCTTGTCTTCGCTGCCGAACTTCTCGCGGGCATAGGCCCAGGCGGCGAGGAAGTTCCAGCGTGCGCCGCCGGAGGTTTTCGGATTCGGGGTGATGACTTCCACGCCGTCTTTGACCAGATCATCCCAGTCCTTGATGCCCTTCGGGTTGCCCTTGCGCACCAGGAACACGATGGTTGAGGTATAGGGCGTGCTGTTGTCCGGCAGGCGCGCCTGCCAGTTCGGGTCGATCAATTGCTGGTTGAGGTTCAGCGCGTCGATGTCGCCGGACAGCGCCAGGGTCACCACGTCGGCGCGCAGGCCATCGATCACTGCGCGGGCCTGCTTGCCCGAGCCACCGTGGGATTGCTGGATGGTCAGCGGCGGGTGGCCCTTGGCTTGCCAGAACTTGTTGAAGGCGGCGTTGTACTCGACGTACAGCTCGCGGGTCGGGTCGTAGGACACGTTGAGCAGGGTTTCGGCGGCGACCGGGCCGGCGATCAGAGTGCTGGCCAGCGCGGCCAGGGCAAAGCGACGAATGGACATGGTGCAGCTCCTAAGGGGCGGAATTCTTGTGTTGGCGTGCGTTTAGCCCTCTGGTGGTCCAGTCGGGCTGCATCATGAGGTCGAGGTTCTGTTAGCTGTTCTTGGTGTTCGGTTGTTGCAGACGGATCTTTTCCTTGCGCTCGATCTGCACCACCTGGCCGTTGTGCACGGTGATTTCCACCGAACCGAATTTCAGGCCATGCAGGGCGCTCTGGATCTCACGCAGGATGCTGGTTTCATCCTGACCTTCGAGGTTTCTCAGCGTCGCGGTCATTTTCAGACTCCTTGTGAATGGCGCCGCGCGGGTCAGCAAGCCGCCGGCACTGGCGTGGAGCGGATAGTAGAAAGGCTTTAATATTCTTAAAAATAATGTTTAAGAACATTAATATTCTTTTTTGAGCTAATAAGATCTCGGAATTAATGGAATAAATAAATAATTTCTTATTCTTTTTGAATCGATCCCGTGCTGCCTAGACTGATGCCATTCGATTCAAGGAGGCGCCGAATCATGCGCAGCGAAGCAATCCGTTATCTGATCCTGCCAGGCTGGCAGGGCTCCCCTGAGGAACACTGGCAAAGTCACTGGCAGCGCAGCCTGCCGGGTAGCGTGCGAGTCGAGCAGCGGGACTGGTTCAATCCGCAACGGGGCGACTGGGTCGCTGCGCTTAACCAGGCGATTGCCGCCGATCCGCGTCCGGCCACCCTTGTTGCTCACAGCCTGGGCTGCGTGACGGTGGCCCATTGGGCGCAGCAGGCAACGCGTGAACTGTTGCGCCGGGTACGCGGTGCGCTGTTGGTGGCGCCGGCCGATGTCGAGCGGCCAGGGTGCCCCGAGCCGCTGCAGAACTTCGCGCCTATCCCGCGCGCGCTGCTGCCCTTTCCCAGCCTGCTGATCGGCTCCGATAACGACGCTGCCGCCAGTGCCACACGGGCCATCGAGCTGGCCCGCGACTGGGGCAGCGAGGCAGTGATTCTGGGTGGCGCCGGGCATATCAATGTGAAGTCCGGGCACCACCATTGGGAGCAGGGCTTCGCCTATCTGTACCGCCTGCAGCACCGCATCGAGCAACAGCAGCGTCTGCAGGCGTGATCGTTCGAGGCGGGGAGGCCAGGCAGCCACCCGCTTCCTTTTTCTTCCTGTATGCGCCACCCCATGAGGGGTGAGCATGGAGCGCTCCGCCATGACGTTCGCAGCGAACCCCCCTCTGACCTTCGCCGAATCCGACCGGAGCCCGCTGAGCATCCGCGCCAAGGCGCTGGTGTTCGTCGATGCCCGCTCGCAGCAGTTGCGCGAAAGGGCCGAGGCCCTGGCCAGCACTGGAATGCCTCTGTCGATTCTCGGTGAGACGGGCACCGGCAAGGAGCTGCTGGCGCGCTATGTTCATCGTCGGAGCGAGCGCGCTGGTCTGTTCGTAGCGGTGAACTGCGCGGCCATCAGTCCGCAATGGGGAGAGGCCGAGCTGTTCGGCCATGTCGAGGGTGCCCATGTCGGTGCCGCCAGCAGTCGCGCCGGCTGGTTCGGTTCGGCCAATGGCGGCACCCTCTACCTGGACGAGATCGCCGACCTGCCGCGCCCGTTGCAGAGCAAGCTGCTGGCGGCGCTGGAAACCCGCGAGGTCTACCGTGTCGGCGCCAGCCAGGCCTTGCCGGTGGACGTGCGCTTAGTGGCGGCGAGCAGCGTCGATCTGGCCCGTGCGGTGGCCGCCGGTACCTTCGACGAGCGCCTGCATGCTTACCTGTGCGATGGCCAGTTGTTGTTCCCGGCGTTGCGCCAGCGAATCGGCGATATCCTGCCGCTGGCCGAATATTTCCTCGGTATCCATGCCCATCGCCTGGGGCTGGCCATCGCCGGTATCAGCCCGGCGGCGCAGGCCGCGCTGCAGGCTCACTCCTGGCCGGGCAACACCCGTGAACTGGAGAATGTCATTCACTTCGCCCTGCTGCTGGCCGGCGAAGAGGAAATCGGGCCGGAGCATCTGCAGTTGCCTGGGGGCTGAGGTGGCCGGCAGGCAAGCTGCCTGCCGGCCTGCGCTTCAGCTCTTGTGGTAGCTCGGGGCGAGCTTGTAGACCTCGGTGTCGAGGCCCTCGAAGCGTGCCTTGAGTTGCAGTGCCAGGTACAGCGAGTAGTGCCGCGACTGGTGCAGGTTGCCACCGTGGAACCACAGGTTGGCCTGTTGCGTGGGTTTCCACATGTTGCGCAGTTCCCCCTCGTATGGGCCGGGATCCTTGAGGGTGCCGGAGCCCAACCCCCAGCAGCGGCCCACCTTGTCTGCCACTTGCTGGGAGATCAGTTGCGCCGCCCAGCCGTTCATCGAGCCGTAGCCGGTGGCGTAGACGATCAGGTCGGCGGGCAGGCGGCTACCGTCGTTGAGCAGCACGGCATCCTCTTCGATGCGTTCCACACCGAGGCCCTTGCCACTCTTCAGGGCGATGCTGCCGTTGGCGATCAGCTCGCAGGCACCGACGTCGATGTAGTAACCCGAACCCCGGCGTAGATACTTGAGGAACAAGCCAGAGTCATCGTCGCCGAAGTCGAGCATGAAGCCAGCGGCGCTGAGGCGCTCGTAGAAGTCCTTGTCGCGCTCGCGCACCTGCTCGAAGACCTGGCGGTGAAGGGCGGGCAGCACCTGATAGGGCAGCGAGGCGAACAGCAGGTCGGCCTTATCGGTGCTGATGCCCTGTTCCAGGGCCTCTTCCGAGTACAGTGGGCCGAAGACCAGATCCATCAGCGTTTCAGAACGCACGATATGGGTGCTGGAGCGTTGCACCATCGTCACTTGCGCACCGTTCTCCACCAGGTCGGCGCAGATGTCGTGGGCCGAGTTGTTCGAGCCGATCACCACGGCGCGCTTGCCGCGCCAGGCATCGCCGCCGGGATGACGGCTGGAGTGGTGCTGCTGACCACGGAAGTTTTCCGCCCCGGGGTACTGCGGCACATTGGGTACGCCGGACATGCCGGTGGCGAGAATCAATTGGGTGGGCTGCAGCGTCAGTGGCTTGCCGTCGCGCATCACCTGCACGTTCCAGCGTGCGTTGGCCTCGTCGTAACTGGCCTTCACGCACTCGGTGCGGTTCCAGTAGTTCAGCTCCATCACCTGGCAGTACATCTCCAGCCAGTCGCCCATCTTGTCCTTGGGGGTGAACACGGGCCAGTGATCGGGAAATGGCAGGTAGGGCAGGTGGTCGTACCACACCGGATCATGCAAACACAGTGACTTGTAGCGGCCGCGCCACTGATCGCCTGGGCGCTCGGCCTTGTCCACGATCAACGTCGGCACACCCAGCCGCTTGAGGCGCGCACCCAGCGCCAGGCCGCCCTGGCCGCCGCCGACGATCAGGCAGTAGGGCTGCTGGCTGACGCCGAGCGTGGCTTGTTCGTCGCGGCGCTTTTCCAGCCAGTTGCGTTTGTCGGCATGCCCGTGGCCGTGCTCGGCGCCCAGTGGCCGGCGACGTCCGGCGGGCTCCTCGAAGCCCTTGAGCTCGCGCATGGCGGTGAGCAGGGTCCAGCAGCGGCCATCTTTCAGGCGTACATAGCCTTTGCCGCGTGCCGCTGCGGTTTCCAGGCTGATCCAGCCTTCCAGCACGCCATCCTTGAGGCTGGCTTCGCCTTCCACTTGCCAATTCTGCGGGGCAACCTGCGGCAGGCGGGCATCGAGCATGGCGCGGATCTCGGGCTTGCCGCTGAGGGTGACCAGGTTCCAGGAGAACAGCACCAGGTCGCGCCAGTGGCAGTCGTCGGCGAACAGTTCCAGTGCGCCGTCGCTATCACGATCGGCCAGGCACTGGCCGAGGCGCTCGACCCAGGCCGAGAGTTGTGCGGTGGGGTGGTTTGCAGCAATCGAATCGTCATGAGTGTTCATGGTTACTCGCTTTCTTGTTGTTGTTGAGGGACTCGCCTGTGGGCTGGAGCAAGTCCGGGGCCATGTCGCTCTGAGGCGCGTGGCAGAGCGGTTGGCGCGCGTTGGTCGGGGGCTGCTTCTGTTCCCGCGCTGGTACAGCGGGGTGACACAACGTGGCATGCGTGTGACAGCGGGGCGCCACGCCTCTGGCTGGCGTATGCTGGTAGCGACGCGATGCCTTGAAGGAGTCCAACAACAATGTCTTCGATCCGTCAGCACGCACATCAGGTGATGCGTTTCGGCGAAGGGCTTGGCGGCGCCAGTGGCCCGGCCCAGGATCCAGCCATCGCCCGTTCTTGGCGCCGTTGTCTGCACCAGCATCAGCTCGACCCATCGCGCCCCGAGGCGCCCTGCGTGGTCGAAGAGAGGCGCCTGGCCGAGCGGCGCGAACCTCTGGACAACCTGATTGGCATTGCCCGTGGGCAGATGAGCAGCCTGCACCAGCAGCTCGGTGGCCGTGGCCGCACGATCCTGCTGACCGACACCGAGGGGGTGGTGATCGACAGCCTCTGCCATCCGGACGAACGCCGCGAGTTTCAGCGCGCCGGGCTCTGGTTGGGGTCGGTCTGGAGTGAAGCGGTGGAGGGCACCAATGGCGTCGGCACCTGCCTGGTGGAACGCCAGCCGCTGACCATCCGGCGCGACGAACATTTCCGTGGCCGGCACACCGGGCTGAGCTGCTCGGCGATTCCGCTGTTCGACCCACAAGGCGGTCTGCAGGCGGTGCTCAATGTCTCCAGCACCCGCGAGGAGTTGTCCGGGCAGAGCCAGTTCCACGCCACCGCCCTGACCACCCTGTCGGCCAAGCTGATCGAGAGTTGCTGCTTCCTGCAGCATTGTGAGGATCGCTACCTGCTGCGTTTTCATGCCCAGGCCCAGTTCATCGGCCTGCTCAGCGAGGGGCTGTTGGCTTTCGGTGGCGATGGCCGGGTCGAGGCGGTCAACGAGGCGGCGCTGGCGTTGCTCGAGGAAAGCCGCGAGCGTTTGCTCGGGCGCCCGCTGGAGAGCTTGTTCGCGGTACGCCTCGACGAGCTGCTGCAGCGTGCCCGCCCCGAACCGGACACCTGTTGGCCGCTGCGCCTGACCAGCGGCCGGCTGCTGCACGCACGTTTGCGTGGCCAGCGTCTGCGCAGCTTGCCGGCAATTCCCGCGCCGTTGCCTGGCCGACAGCGAGAGGCTGCGCCCTGTTTCGCCGACGCGCAGGTGCAGAAGGACTTGGCGCGGGCGCTCAAGGTGCTGGAGCGTGATGTCCCCGTGCTGCTGTGCGGCGAAACCGGTACAGGCAAGGAGGTGTTTGCCTGCGCCTTGCACCGTGCCAGTTCGCGTGCTGGCAAGCCGTTCGTGGCGCTCAATTGTGCGGCGATTCCAGAGGGCCTGATCGAGAGCGAACTGTTTGGTTACCGGGCCGGCAGCTTCACGGGCGCACGCAAGGAGGGCATGAGCGGCAAGCTGCAGCAGGCCAATGGTGGTGTGCTGTTTCTCGACGAGATCGGTGATATGCCGCTGCACCTGCAGACTCGCCTGCTACGCGTGCTGGAAGAGCGGCGGGTGATGCCGCTGGGGGCGACCGAGGCACAGCCGCTGGACATCCGCGTGATCAGCGCCAGCCACCGTGATCTGCAGGCGTTGGTGGCCGAGGGGCGCTTCCGCGAGGATCTGTATTACCGCCTCAATGGTCTGTGCATCGCCCTGCCGGCCCTGCGCGAACGTAGCGACCGCGCGATATTGATCGAGCAAGTGCTGGAGGAGGAGGCGCAGGGCCAGAGGCTGCAGTTGGAGCCGGGAGTGCGCGAGGCCCTGCTGGCCTTTGCCTGGCCGGGCAATGTGCGACAGTTGCGCAACGTGCTGCGCGCCCTGGTGGCGCTCAACGAGGATGGCTGGGTGTCGCTGGCAGAGTTGCAGCGGGTATTACCGGCGGCCGTAGCGGCGACGCGCCCGGCACAGCAGGCCGATCCGCTCGCGGCCGCCGAACGCGATGCCCTGCTGTCAGCCGTGCGCCGGTGCAACTGGCAACTGACGGCCGTGGCTGCGGAACTGGGCATCAGCCGCAATACCCTGTACCGCAAGCTACGCCGTTACGGTATTCGGCGCCAGGTGGACTGACGAGGTTCAAGGCGCCAGCAGCGACACCGACTTGATCTGCGCCCAGAGCGCTTGCCCGTCATGGATTCCGAGCTGCTCGAAGGAGTAACGGGTGATCCGTGCCAGCAAATGTTGATCACCGATACGCAGGGTCAGCAGCACCTGCGTATCCAGCACTTGCCAGCTTTCCACCTGTGCCGGCAGTAGGTTGAGCAGGCTGCTGCCTTCGGCACGATTGAGCCCCAGGCTGACGTCGCGCGCCTTGATCTTCACTCGCACCGTCTTCCCTTGCAGCAACGGCCCGTGGGGCAGGAGCAGCGTCGCCTCGCTGCCTGGCAGGCGCAGATGCAGCAGGCCGTAGCGGGCGTCGTGGGCGCAGACCTGGCCGTCGATCACCGCCTCGGCATCGTCTTCGCTGGCAAAGGGCAAGTCGGCGCGCAGCAGCAACTCCTTGAGCGGGCCGCTGGCGCGTACCCGGCCTTCGTCGAGCAGCACCAGGTGATCGGCCAGGCGCGCCACTTCATCCGGCGCATGGCTGACATAGATCACCGGGATGTCCAGTTCTTCGTGCAGGCGCTGCAGGTAGGGCAGCACCTCCTGCTTGCGCTTGAGATCCAGCGAGGCCAGTGGCTCGTCCATCAGCAGCAGGCGTGGGCTGGTCACCAGGGCGCGGGCGATGCCGACGCGCTGACGCTCGCCACCGGACAGCGCCGAGGGCAGGCGTTCGAGCAGATGGCCGATGCCCAGCAGCTCCAGCGCCTGATCCAGTGCCACCTTGCGCTGTGCGGCCGGGATGCGTTTCTGCCCGTATTCCAGATTGCGCCGCACGTTCAGATGGGGGAACAGGTTGGCGTCCTGGAACACATAGCCAATGGCACGCTGGTGCGCGGGCAGAAAGAAGCCGCGTTCGCTGTCCTGCCAGCATTCCCCGGCCACCTGCAGGTAACCCTGCTGTGGTCGATCCAACCCGGCGAAGCAGCGCAGGCAACTGGTCTTGCCCGAGCCGGAATGACCGAACAGGGCGCTGACGCCACGGGCGGGCAGGTCGAGATTCACGTCCAGGCGAAAGCCAGGATGCTGCACCAGGAAATGCGCGCGGATACGTCCGTCATCGGTTACAGGCAGAGGCGAGGTCTTGCCGAAAGCGAACATCACCAGGCCCTCACGCTGCCGCTGCGGCCACTGTATAGCGCCAGCAGGACGATGAAGGAGAACGCCACCATGCCGCCCGCCAGCCAGTGCGCCTGGGCGTATTCCATGGCCTCGACATGGTTGTAGATCTGCACCGAGACCACCTGCGTCTTGCCAGGAATATTGCCGCCGATCATCAGCACCACGCCGAACTCGCCGACCGTATGGGCGAAGGCAAGGATCGCCGCAGTGACGAAGCCCGGCCGCGCCAGCGGCAGCACCACGCTGAAAAAACTGTCCCAGGGGCCTGCCCGCAACGTCGCGGCGGCCTCCAGCGGGGCGCGGCCGATGGCCTCGAAGGCGTTCTGCAGCGGCTGCACGACGAAGGGCAGGGAGTAGAAGATCGAGCCGATCACCAGGCCGGTGAAGGTGAACGTGAAGGTGCCGAGGCCGAGGCTCTGCGTCAGTTGGCCGAAGAAACCGTTGGGGCCCATGCTCACCAGCAGGTAGAAGCCGATCACCGTCGGCGGCAGTACCAGCGGCAGTGCCACCAGCGCGCCGACCGGGCGCTTGAGCCAGGAGTCGGTGCGGGTCAGCCACAGCGCGATGGGCGTGCCGATGATCAATAGCAGCACGGTAGTCAGCGAGGCCAGCTCCAGGGTCAGCAGGATGGCATCGAGATCGTTCTTGGACAGCGACATGGATGGGGCCCGGGCTACGGCAGTTTATAGCCAAAGGACTCGATCACCTTGGCCGCTTCCGGGCCTTTCAGGTACTCGACCAGCGCGGCGGCAGCCGGGTTGTTCGCGCCCGGTTTGAGGATCACTGCGTCCTGCTTGATCGGTTCGTGCATCGCTTCCGGTACGATCCAGGCCGAGCCGCTGGCGAGCTGGCCATCCTTGTACACCTGCGACAGCGCGACGAAGCCCAGTTCGGCATTGCCGGTGGCGACGAACTGCTGTGCCTGGGTGATGTTCTGACCCTCGACCAACTTGCCCTTGACCGCCTCGCTCAGCCCCAGCTTGTCCAGCACCTGGGTCGCCGCCAGACCGTAGGGCGCAGCCTTCGGGTTGGCGATGGCCAGGTGCTTGAACTGGCCGGCCTTCAATGCCGCGTCCGTGCCGTCGAGGTAGTTGGCATCGGCCGACCACAGCACCAGGCTGCCGATGGCATAGGTGAAGCGTGAGCCGGGCACCGTCGCCCCGTTGCGCTCCAGCTTGGCCGGTGTGCTGTCATCGGCAGCCAGGAACACCTCGAAGGGCGCGCCGTTCTGGATTTGCGCATAGAACTGCCCGGTGGCGCCGAAGGAGGCCACCAGCTTGTGCCCGGTGGCTTTCTCGAATGCCGGCGCAAGGGCCTGGATGGGGGCAGTGAAGTTGGCGGCGACCGCGACCTTGACTTCATCGGCGATGGCGCCGCTGGCGAAGGCCAGGCCGAGGGCGAGCAAACCGTGCTGGAGAGACTTGAGCATGGAAATTCCTTGTTGTTCTTGGGCGATCACGCGGCCTTGGGGCAGGCCAGATGCGGTAATCCTACAGCGTTGTGTAATTTTGTATATAGCGATAGTGAGCGCTGCGCCTTCGACACCGTGGATTTGCGTTCGATGCACGCTCGGGCAATCGGGCGATCTGCTAAGGTGCGCGTCGCGCCGGCTGTCTGGCCCGAGGGAGAAGCAATGAAAGGAATCCCGCAATGAAGCGTTGGTTACTGGCGAGCCTGTGTCTGCTCGTGCTGTTGGTGGGCTACACCAAGGTCATGGGGCGCCTGGCTGGTGGCCCGGCACCGGTGGCGGAAAGCGTCGAACAGGCCGACCTGATCATCGTCGACAAGGCCCAGCGACGCATGCAGCTCTGGCATGCGGGCAAGGTGTTGAGCGAGTACCGCATCGTTCTTGGCGCGGCGGGAGACGAGGGGCATAAACAGCGCGAAGGCGACCAGCGCACGCCAGAGGGGCGCTACCTGATCGATTGGCGCAATTCCAAATCCATGGCCTACCTCAGCCTGCACATCTCCTACCCGAACGAGCAGGATCAGGCCGCCGCTGCTGCGCGTGGCGAGAGCCCTGGCGGCAATATCATGATCCACGGCCTGCCCAATGGCTGGGGCTGGCTCGGGCCGCTGCATCACCTCTGGGACTGGACCGATGGCTGCATCGCCGTGAGCAACGACGAAATGCGCGACATCTGGCTGCGGGTCGCCAACGGCACGCCCATCGAAATTCACTGAATGCACCTATCGAGGAAAGTGTCATGCGCGTGCCTGTGATCCAGGAAGAAGTCTCCGGCTGCGGCATTGCCAGCGCCGCTAATATCCTCGGCAAGACCTACGCACAGATGAAGGCCATCGCCAATGCCATGGGCATCCATGCCGAGGACGAGGCGCTGTGGTCGGACACCCGTTATGTGCGCCGCCTGCTGGCCAGCGAGGGCGTGGTCTGCGCCGACGGGGAAACCCCGTTCCAGTCTTGGGAGGCATTGCCCGCCCTGGCCCTGCTGGCCATCAAGTTCCATCGCGAGGGCGAGCGCGACTTTTGGCACTGGGTGGTGTTCCGGCGTGAGGCCGGTGCCGCCGTCGTGCTGGATTCTGCGAGTTATCTGCCGAGCAATCGACGCACCGATTTCCAGGCCATGCAGCCCAAGTGGTTTATCGAAGTGTTCGGCGCCAGCGAGCAGCTCTGAGTAAGGCATATGGCGGGCGCCTAATCGCGAGAGGCGCCATCGCTTCGTTGTGGCATTCGGACTCGTTTTCTGCCTCGTCATGGGGCGTCAGGTAACGCTTTTGGTGCGCGCGTTGAGGCGCTGCTATCCGCTCTAAAAGCTATTTTCCTTGAAAAACAGCAAGTTGTGATTTTAGGCACGGCACCTGCATTTGGATGATTGTGTTTTTGGATCCAAAAATTCAGGAATCCTCACAATGCCTTTCGCCGTGACCACCTTCAATGCCCAGCCGGCCCTCTCGGCCGAGGACGAGGCTTACCTGCATCTGCTTGATGCCATCTGTCAGGGCCGTTACCGCACCGGCGACCGCCTGATAGCCGAGGACATCGCCGGGGAACTGGAGATGAGCCGCATGCCCATCCGTGGCGCCTTCAAGCGCTTGGCAGCGGAAGGCCTGGTGACGCTACGGCCCAATCGCGGTGCGATCGTCAGTGGCCTCAACCTCGAGCAGATGCGCGAAGTCTTCGAGATGCGCAGCGCCCTGGAGGGGCTGGCGATTCGCGTGGCCACGGCCAAGGTCAACGAGCGTCATCTGGCGCGCCTGGAGCGCCTGCTCGATGAAATGGACGAGTGCCGTGAGGACAGCTCGGAGTGGGTGGTGCGCCACCGCATCTTCCACGAGTACCTGTGCAGCCTCAGCGAGCGGCCACGGTTGATGCGCCAGATCAGTGCCCTCTACGCGCTGATCGAGCCGTACATGCGCCTCTGGCTCAAGCACGTCGACAAGCCCCTGAGCGCCCGCGAAGAACATCAGGTAATCCTCGACGCCCTGCGCACCGGTGATGCCCGGCATGCCGAGCGGATCCTCTGCGAGCACATCGAGGGCACCGTCCCCGACCTGCTCGAATTCCTGGAAAAGTCGGGCGCCTGAGACCCGTCCTCCCCCTTCATTTCGTACTGCCATACCAACAATTACACCGGAGTCGAACATGTCAAAACGTACCTTCGCAGCATCCCTGATGACTCTCTCGCTGATGGCCGGCCTGGCCCAGGCCGAGGTCACGGTTCCCGAGCGCCTGAAGACGACGGACAAGATCGTCTATTGCGGCGCCATGGATTCGCCGCCCATGGGTTTCTTCGACGAGAAGCAGAAACCGGTGGGTATCACCGTCGAGCTGGGCGACGAGATCGCCAAGCGCCTCGGCGGCAAGCGTGTGGAATGGCGCGTGACGCCCTTTTCCGGCCTGATCCCGGCGCTGATGGCGCGCCATTGCGACATGATCGTCGACCAGTTGTTCGACAAGCCGGCGCGCCGCGAAGTCATCGACATCGTCAACTACATGTACTCCAGCCAGGCGGTCACCGTGCTCAAGGGCAACCCGGCCGGCATCCACAGCCTCGACGACCTCTCCGGCAAGCGCGTCGCCGTGCTCAACGGCTCCACCATCCGCACCCTGCTCGAAGCGCACAACGATGTGCTGACCAAGGCTGGTAAGGCGCCCATGACCCTGGTGGTGTTCAACTCCGACACCGATGCCTTCCAGGCGCTGCGCGTCGGCCAGGCCGATGCCTACGGCACCACCATGGAAACCGCTGGCTACTACCAGAGCATGGCGCCGGAGCTGTTCGAGGTCGGCGTGCCGGCCTTCGACAAGATCCTCACCGGTCTCGGCATCCGCAAGGACGACCCCGAGCTGAGCACGGCGGTCAGTCAGGCCCTGGCCGACATGAAAGCCGATGGCAGTTACATGGCGCTACTGAGCAAGTGGCACATCGAAGGCAATAAGCTCGACTGAGGCGCGACGATGAACTTCAACTGGGACATATTCTGGCAATACCTGCTGCAGCCCAGCGACGTATACCTCTACGGCCTCTGGCTGACCTGCGTGATCGCGGTGATGGCGATGCTGCTGGGATGCGTCCTCGGCCTGCTGGCGGCGCTGATGCGCGCCTCCAGCAACCCGCTGCTCAACTATCCGGTGCGCTTCTACATCTGGCTGATGCGCGGCACACCGCTGCTGGTACAGATCGTCTTCCTCTATACCGCGTTGGCGGCTGGCGGCATCTTCCGCTTCGAGGATCTGGATCTGGGCCTGTTCATCCTGCCGGGCAACATCCAGGCGGCGATCATCGCCCTGGGCCTCAATGAAGGTGCCTACATGGCGGAGATCATCCGCTCCGGCATCAATGCAGTGGATCGTGGCCAGTACGAGGCGGGACGCTCGCTGGGCATGACCTACCCCCGGCTGATGCGCCGCATCGTCCTGCCGCAGGCCTTCCGCGTGATCGTGCCGCCGCTGGGCAACGAGTTCAACGTGATGCTCAAGAACACCACCCTGGTCAGCGTGATCGGCGTGCAGGAGCTGCTGCTGAGCACGCAGATGATCACCTCGGCCACCTTCCGCGTGTTCGAGCTGTACCTGGTGGTGGCCATCTACTTCCTGCTGCTGACCACGCTGTGGGGCTTCTTCCAGCGCTGGCTGGAGATGCGCTTCGGGCGTACCGACGGCCATGTGCCGGCAAGTGGTCGGATGTTCGGCCTCGGTTCCATGAAATTTCTGAGGGGGCGTTGAAATGAACGCATCGGATCCATCCTGGGTGATCCAGGCGCAAGGCGTGCACAAGCGCTTCGGCGAGATGGAGATCCTCAAGGGCGTGTCGCTGAACGTGCGCCGTGGCGAGGTGGTGGTGCTGATCGGCGCCTCCGGCTCGGGCAAGACCACCTTCATCCGCTGCCTCAACTACCTGGAGGACATCCAGGGCGGCAGCATCCTGATCAACGGCAAGCCCATGGGCTACATCGAGCGGGCCGACGGCAAACGTGTGCGCGACGCCGAGCGCAACATTGCACGCATGCGTCGTGACATCGGCATGGTGTTCCAGCGCTTCAACCTGTTCCCGCACATGACCGTGCTGGAGAACATCATCGAGGCGCCGACCCAGGTGCTGGGGGTGAGTCGGCGCGAAGCCGAGGAACAGGCGCGGCAACTGCTGGCCCGTGTACGCCTGTCGGACAAGGCCGATCACTACCCCAGCCAGCTTTCCGGTGGCCAGCAGCAGCGCGTGGCGATCGCCCGCGCGTTGGCGATGAAACCGCAGGCCATGCTCTTCGACGAACCGACCAGCGCGTTGGACCCGGAAACCGTGGGCGAGGTACTGCAAGTGATGAAGGAGCTGGCCGAGGAGGGCATGACCATGGTGGTGGTCACCCACGAGATGGGTTTTGCCCGCGAGGTGGCCGACCGTGTGGTGGTGCTGCACCAGGGCGAACTGATCGAAGAAGGGCCACCGGCCCAGGTATTCGGCAACCCCCATCACCCGCGCACGCGGGAGTTCCTCAGTCGCGTTCTGTGAGAGGCGAGCGGCAGCGACCTGCCGCTCAGCCCTGCAATCAAACCCTGTATCGAGTTCCAGTCATGCTCAATTTCTCTGCCCACGAATATCCCTACGCCTCTCAGCGCCAGAGCGTGTTCGCCCGCAAGGGCATGGTCGCGGCCTCGCAGCCGCTGGCGGCCGAAGCCGGTATCGCCATGCTGCGCCGTGGCGGCAATGCGGTGGACGCCGCCATCGCCACTGCCGCCGCGCTGACGGTGGTCGAGCCCACCGGCTGCGCCATCGGCGGCGACGCCTTCGCCCTGGTGTGGATCAAGGACAAACTCCATGGCCTGGACGCCAGTGGCCATGCGCCGGCAGCGCTGTCCAGCGAAGCGGTCAAGGCCGCCGGCCACGAGCGCGTGCCGGTGCACGGCTGGTTGCCGGTCACCGTACCCGGTTGTCCCGCGGCCTGGGCCGAGCTGTCGCGGCGCTTCGGCAAGCTGCCCTTCGCCGAACTGCTGCAGCCGGCCATCGAGCTGGCGCGCGATGGCTTCCCGGTGTCTCCGGTGGTCGCCCACCAGTGGCGCATCGCCCAGGGTGAGTACCAGGCCAGCCGCGAGGCCTTCCCTGAGCTGCAAGCCTGGTTCGACACCTACCTGATCGACGGCCAGGCGCCTGTAGCCGGGCAACTGTTCCGCAATCCGGCGCAGGCGCAGACCCTGACCGAGCTGGCCGAAACCCAGTGCGAAAGCTTCTACCGCGGCGCCATCGCCGAGCGTCTGGCCAGTCATGCTGCCGCTACTGGCGGCAAGCTCACTGCCGCCGACCTGGCCGGCTATCTGCCGCGCTGGGTCGAGCCGATCAAGGTCAACTACCGCGGCTACGACGTCTGGGAAATTCCGCCGGCCGGCCAGGGCCTGATCGCCCTGATGACCCTGAAGATTCTCGAAGGCTTCGACTTCGACCATCGCGACAGCCGCCAGACCTGGCACCGCCAGATCGAGGCGATGAAGCTGGCCTACGCCGACGGTCTGCACTACATCACCGACCCCGAGCACATGCGCGTGGCCGCCGAGCAACTGCTCGCCGACGACTACTGCGCAAAGCGCCGCGCACTGATCGGCGAACGTGCCCGCGAGCCGTTGCACGGCGACCCCCAGGCCAGCGGCACGGTGTACATCGCCACCGCCGATGGTGAGGGCAACATGGTCTCCTTCATTCAGAGCGCCTATCACGGCTTCGGCTCCGGCGTGGTGCTGCCGGACAGCGGCATCGCCCTGCAGAACCGTGGTTCGGAGTTCAGCCTCGACCCGAGTCATTCCAACTACCTGCTGCCGGGCAAGAAGACCTTCCACACCATCATTCCGGGCTTCCTCAGCAAGGACGGCGTGGCGGTCGGCCCGTTCGGTGTGATGGGCGGCTATATGCAGCCGCAGGGGCACGTGCAGATGGTGATGAACCTGGTGGACTTCGGCCTCAACCCCCAGGCTGCGCTGGATGCCCCACGCTGGCAGTGGCTGGGCGGGCAGAAAGTGGGCATCGAGCAGGAAACTCCGCGCGATCTCACCTTCGCCCTGGCCCGTTGCGGCCATCAGATCGAAGTGGCCTGCGACCGCACCGACTACGGGCGCGGCCAGATCATCGTGCGCGATCCGCAGACCGGCGTGCTCTGCGGCGGCACCGAGCCGAGGGCCGACTCGCATATTGCGGTGTGCTGATGAGGCAGCGTCCCTGGGCGCTCATGCCGGGGACGTGTTTTACACCCTAGAACGTATTCAGAACCATTCTGCATACACTGCGCAGGAGCCAGCTTGCTGGCGATCATCGGGGGTCAAAAGGACGCGGATCGCCGCTAAGCCGGCTCCTGCGACTTTGCCAGGCCATGACAGCTCCGGGCAGAGCGCCAGCTAGCGATAGATTCGACCACAGATCAGCCATTCTCCACTCGTATAGCACGTGCTCTGGTCTGTTGCCTGACGTGCTGTTTTCGATGTGTCCCCAGATATCTATCAGTGAGCTGAAGTTAATTGATCAATGCCAATCTGGCCCGGGTTGAATGGGACGATTGCTTGACCATTTTTCACGCTCTGACGTCAGTTCGGAAGGCTTCAGGGATGGTGGAAGATAGCGTTCAAGTAAGAATTTTATACGTGTTGCAATTCAGAACTGCGCCCTTGGCCTGATCCGCAATCGAAGATTTTAGTATCTGTACGGCAATTTGCCATTAGTTGTAGTATGCGTTCGGCCGGTTGACAGAAGTCAATGGGTGTTGCCGCGCTTGCCATCAGGAGGATTTATGCGCCGTATGAAAGTTCTGTTCTCAAGCAGTTTGCTTGCCGGTACCCTTCTGGCTCAGGTGAGCCTTATATACGCAGCGCCTGCTCCAGAAAGGCGGCCAACGGTTGTGGTCAATTACGGCGGTAGTGATTATATGATCACTTCGCAATATTTGAACTACACGACGCATTTTGCACTTCTGCAGTCCCAGCCATGGTGGGGTAACTCTGAGCTGGCCATTGCATTGTCGGTATTGCTAGAGAGGCAGGCTGGAAGTTTTATTCCGGGTGACACCTTGTTCGGTCTTGCATTTGCCAGTGGCACTTGGGCCAATGGTGATGTTGGTAGCGCTATATATCCGGTCTCGGGTATTTCTTGGTATCCTTGGGCTGGTTCTTACCCGATGCGGCCCGATGTTGATCTTTATTATGCCCTGATTGGCCCGTTGGTGACTCTGGAGTCATTGGCTGGCAGTCTGCAGTCCACTTCCGCTGGTGTAACTTCCATCAACAACAGCCTGAACATGATGATCAATGGCGCTCATAGCCGGCCATTGGCACGCTTGGTTGCGCCCGGGCAGAAAACCTTCTGGCTGGCAGGTGACTGGGGACGCGACGATCACGGTAACCGTTCCGGTTCCAATGGCATGGCAGAACTGGGTGTTGGCTATCGTTTCGACTTCGCTCAGTTCAATCTATCCATTGGTCAGACCTGGGCCAGGCAGGATCTGATGAACGATGGCGAGGTGAAGGCGGATGGTCAGTATCTGATGCTCGAAAGCATCATCCCGCTGACGCAGGTGGAGGGCCTCTATGCGACCCTGGGTGCTTACGGGCACTGGGGTGAAGCGGACATGCGGCGCGGTTATATCAATATGAGTGTGCCGGACTCCTCCAAGGCAAGCCCGGACACCCAGACCTGGGGCGTGCGTGCCCGCCTGGACTGGCAGAATGTGTTCAGCTTCGCTAATACCGGCATCAGTCCTTATATTGATCTGAGCTACACCAACAGCCACATGGAAAGTTACAGCGAAAAAGGTGGTGGCATTCCGGCGCACTTCGAGGGGCGCACGGATGATTACACCGAGGCGCGCCTTGGCTTCAATACGCAGACGCCTCTGCCATTTGCCTCGGGCTATGACTTCGTCACCAATCTGGAAGTCGCTCACCGCTTCGAGAGGAACGCGGCAGGGATCAATGGTGAGGTCGAAGGTTTCTTTACCTTCAACCTGCCTGGCGAGGACATCACCAACGACTGGATAAAAGCCGGTGTAGGGGTCGAAGGCGAGGCGGGGCCTGGAAAGCTGTCGTTCATGCTCAATGGCACGACCAAGAGCGAAATGCCGAATTTCTGGGTAGCGACCTCTTACCAACTGGCATTTTGAAGAAGGGTCGGCTCTTATCTGCCATATCCCAATCATTTGCACTTTGCTGGCCGTGGTCTGGGTTGCAGGCTTGCCGTGATGTTCCACCCATCACACCTGCAGCTCAGTGCTGTCATGCAGAGCCAGCTTGCTGGCGATCGATGAGGCCCAGGCGGAGCGGATCGCCAGCAAGCCGGCTCCTACATGGGCGTGCGCAGGCCTGTGGGCTTAGCTGCGATACAGCTTGAGGCTTTCGACCCGCGCCCGGTAGGCGCCGAGGCGTTCCTTGAGCTGATCCTTGCGGGCGCTGGCGACGCAGTGCAGCAGCACGTTCAGGGCGCTGGTCAGGCCGCCGGTGGACTCGAGGATCAGGCCGGTCTTGGTCTTCATGGTGACGATATGCGGCGTGTCGATATGCTTGGCGATGCCGTATTCGTCGGTGAACACCACCAGGTCGGTGTTCTGCTGCAGGCAGTTGTTGGCGAAGGCGATGCCGGCATCGGCGTAGGGCGCGATGTCGATGAGGATCACGCAGCAGCGCTGGTTGTGGCTGTCCAGCCACTGGCCGAGCACGCCGCTGTAGAGGTCGAGAAATTCCACCCCCGAGCGCACTAGGGCCAGGCGGTTGGCGAAGTCCTCGGCCAACCCGCGAATGGTCTGGAAGCCACAGACGAACACACGCTCGGCATCCCCCACGCGGGCCACGATGTCGCGCCAGTGCTGGCTGCCGAGCAGCGCGGCGAAGGCGCGCAGGGCTTCGATTTCCTCGTTGAGGTGGGCCACCAGATCGTCCGGTTGCTCCACCCGCTCGATCAGCGCCGGGTTGAGCAGCGATTGCACGCGCACTTCATCGCGCAGCTCGTCCTTCAGGCTTTTCAGGCCCTTGTAGCCGAGCCGGCGCAGGAAGCGGCTGACGGTGTTGGGGCTGACCCCGCTCTTGGCCGCCAGGCTGGCGCCGTTCTCGAAGGCGAGGGTTTCCAGATTGGCCTGGATATAGGCCCACAAGGTGCGCTCGGCCGGCGTCAGCTTGCCTTCCAGATGTTGCATCTTGCCATCGAGCATGGTGAGTTCTCTTTCATGCCAAATCGTTCTGACATTTAAATGTCAGAGTATTGATCTTTGGAAGAAATATATTCTACTCTGCAGCCGTAACGCAAAGAGATGTCGATTGGCCGTTACCAGGGTGAAGAAAGCCATCAGAGCCTTTCCGCTGCGCAGTCGACACTCGCGCTTCCTGCCGCAACAAGCAAACGTCGCGCCCTGCGCGGCCACAACAGTGGAGAACAGGAACATGCCCACACTGCGTCATCTCACCCTGTGCGTCGCGCTTGGCAGCGGCTGCGTCACTGGTGCCGCCCAGGCCGCCGAAGAATTGCGCCTGTACAACTGGGGCGACTACATCAACCCCGAGGTATTGACCCGTTTCACCGCCGAGACCGGCATCAAGGTATCGCTCGACACCTATGGCAGCAACGAAGAGATGCTGGCCAAGCTGCAGGCCGGCGCACAAGGCTACGACATCGTCTTCCCCTCGGTGCACATGCACGACACCATGGCTGCCATCGGCCTGCTGGAGAAGACCGAGATCAACCAGGATCCGGCTTTCGCCAATATCGACCCCGCCTTCCTGCGCTCGAAATCCGATCCCAAGGGTGATTACTGCATGCCCTACGCCTGGGGCACGGTGGGCATCTTTTACAACAAGAACAAGGTCTCTAAGCCGATCGAGAGCTGGGACGACTTCTTCGCCGAGGCCAAGGCCGGCAAGAAGGTGATCATGCTCGACGACATGCGCGAAACCCTCGGCGTCGGCCTGATCAAGGACGGCAAGTCGGTCAACACCACCAACCCCGACGACCTCAAGCAGGCTGCCGACTGGCTGATCGAGCGCAAGCCGCTGATCTCCGCCTTCACCTACGACAGCGTGCCGATGGTGCAGTCCGGCGACGCTGCCGCCTCGCACTATTTCGTCGGCGCCATGATGTACGTGAAGCAGGACCCGCAGAACCTCGCTTACGTCATTCCCAAGGAAGGCGCGACGATGTACCAGGAGGACATGTGCGTGCTCAAGAGCGCGCCGAACAAGGCCAACGCCAAGCGCTTCATGAGCTTCTTCCTGCAACCGGAGATCGCCGCGCTGAATACCGCGCAGCAGATGAACGGCACGCCCAACAAGGAGGCGCTGAAGCTGCTGCCGGCCGAGCTGCGCGACAACCCGCAGGTCAACCCGCCAGCCGAGGTGATGGCCAAGCTGCAGATCTTCGAGGATCTGGGTAAGGGGCTGCGTCAGTACGACCGGGTGTGGACGCGCGTGCGTACCGCCAACTGAAGGTGGGTTGCGCAGGGCTGTTAGGGCTCTGCGTAGCCGATGTTGCCAACGGTGCGCACAGCGCACCCTACGGCGTCCGTTTCGCCTTCGGTGAACGGGCCTGTGCTGGAGTCTTCCATGACCGCTTTCACCCAGACCGCGCCTGTGGTCGAGATCCGTGGCGCGGTGAAGCACTACCGTGCACCGGAAGGGCACCTGGTGCGTGCCCTCGATGGCCTCGATCTGGCCGTCGGCGCCAATGAATTCGTCACCCTGCTGGGGCCGTCCGGCTGCGGCAAGACCACGTTGCTGCGCACCATCAGCGGTTTCGAGCAACTCGATGGTGGTGAGCTGCTGATCCAGGGCCAGCCGATGAACAGCGTGCCGCCGCACCGCCGCCCGGTGCATACGGTGTTCCAGAGCTACGCGCTGTTCCCGCACATGAGCATCGGCGACAACGTCGGCTACGCGCTGGACGTGCGCGGCGTGGGCAAGGCCGAGAAACGCCAGCGCGTCGGCGAGGCCCTGGAAATGGTCGGCCTGGCCGGTATGGAGCGGCGCAAGCCCGGCCAGCTCTCCGGTGGTCAGCAGCAACGGGTGGCGCTGGCTCGCGCCATCGTCGATCGCCCGGCGCTGCTGTTGCTCGACGAGCCGCTGTCGGCCCTCGACCGCCAGTTGCGCCAGGCCATGCAGCGCGAGCTGAAGAACCTGCAGCACGAGCTGGGCATCGCCTTCGTCTTCGTCACTCACGATCAGGAAGAGGCCCTGACCATGAGCGACCGCATCGTCGTGCTCAATGGTGGCCATATCCAGCAGATCGGCGCCCCGGCAGAGATCTACCACCGCCCGGCCAACGCCTTCGTTGCCGGTTTCATCGGCGAGAGCAACCTGTTCAACGCGCACGTCGGTTCGGTCAACGACGGCATCGCCTATCTGCTCGACAGCCAGGGCGACCTGCTGCAGGCGCGCCATCCCGACCTGCGCGTCGGCCAGTACGCCCAGCTCATGCTGCGTCCCGAGCAGTTCCACCTGCAGTGCCCCGGCGAGGGCTTCGCCGCGCTGGAAGGGCGGCTGGAGCAACTGCTGTTCATCGGCAAGGATTTCGAGCTGCTGCTGCGTACCTCGCACGGTCGCCTGGTCAAGGCGGTGCTGCGTGACGCCGCGCCGCAAGGCCTACGCACCGGCGATAGCGTGCAGCTCTGGTACGGCCGGGAGGCCGCGCACCTGATCCCAGGAGGTGCCTGATGCCGTTGCGCGAGCGCTTGCGCCTGGTCGGCCTGCTGACCCCGGTGACGCTGATCATCGGCGTGTTCTTTCTCGCCCCGTTGACCATCATGGCGGTGTACAGCCTGCTCGAGCCGGGACTCTATGGTGGCGTCGAGTGGAACTTCTACCCGGACAACTTCGGCCGCGTGCTGGGCTGGGCCGATGGCACCAATGAGGACTTCGATCCGGTCTACCTGGAAATCATCCTGCGCTCGTTCAAGCTGGCCGGGCTGACCGTGCTGGCGACCCTGGTGCTGTGCTACCCGGCGGCCTTCTGGGTGGCGCGGCAGCCGGAGCGGATGCGCAACTTCTGCCTGTTCCTGATCACCCTGCCGTTCTTCACCAGCCTGATCGTGCGCCTCTACGCCTGGCTGCTGATCCTGCGTCCCAGTGGTGTGATCAACACCGCGCTGGCGGCGCTGGGTTTCTACAACCCGGTGGAACTGATCTACACCGAGACGGCGGTGCTGATCGGCATGACCTACATCTTCATCCCGTTCATGTTCATGCCGGTCTACGCCAGCGTCGAGAAGCTCGACAGGCGCCTGCTGGAGGCCTCTGCCGACCTCGGCGCGAGCCGCTGGCAGAGCTTCTGGAAGGTGATCTTCCCGCTGACCCTGCCGGGCATCGCCGCCGGCTCGATCATCGTCTTCATCCCCAGCCTGGGTAACTTCATCGTGCCGTCGCTGCTCGGCGGCGCGCGCGTGCTGATGATCGGCAGCCTGGTGGAGCAGCAGTTCCTCGCCGCGCGCAACTGGCCGTTCGGCGCCGCCCTGGCGATGTTGCTGATGGCTGCGGTGCTGGTGTGCCTGGTGCTCTACGTGCTGGCGCAGGGGCGTAACAGCGCACAGGAGGCCAGCCGATGAATGCCTTGCTCGCACGTCTCGGGCGCCGCCTGCTGGGCGGCTACAGCCTGGCCTTCTTCGTCTTCCTGTACCTGCCGATTGGTCTGATCGTCGCCTACTCGTTCAACAGCAACCCGATCAACATGATGATCTGGGACGGCTTCAGCCTGGACTGGTATCGCTCGCTGTTCGGCCTGTCCACCAGCCTCAGCGAGAACGCGCTGTACGTCGAGTCCACCGACCAGTTGCTGGCCGCGCTGCGCACCAGCCTGGTGGTGGCGCTGACCACCACGGCGATCTCCACGGTGATTGGCACGCTTACCGCACTTGCCGTGGCGCGTTATCGCTTCCGTTTGCAGAAGTTCTACCGGGTGCTGCTGTTCATGCCGATGCTGATGCCCGACATCGTGCTCGGCATCGCCCTGCTGATCTTCTTCGTCGGCGTCGGCCTGCCGCTGGGCAAGCTGTCGATCATCATCGGCCACTGCACCTTCCTGATCAGCTACGTGTTCCTCATCGTCAGCGCCCGTCTGGCCGGCATGGACACACGCCTGGAGGAGGCCTCGGCCGATCTCGGCGCCTCGCCCTGGATGACCTTCCGCCGGGTGACCCTGCCGCAGATCCTGCCCGGTGTGGTCGGCGGCGCGCTGCTGGCGTTCATCATCTCGATGGACGACCTGGTGATCACCTACTTCATCGCCGGTGTGGACTCCACCACGCTGCCGGTCTTCATCTACGGCATGATCCGCCGTGGCATCAAGCCGGAGATCAACGCCATCGCCACCCTGCTGCTGATCGCCTCGCTGCTGATCGCCGCCCTCGGCCTGTACCTGCGCAATCGCAAGCCCGCTACCTCTCAGGATGATTCCCATGGCTAAACCTCGCGCCCGCGAACTCGGCCTGCCGCTGCCCGGCACCCCCGGTCCGTACAACGCCATCACCGACGTGCCTGGTGTGCTGGTGGGCTACCGCACCCTCGATGGCGTGGCCGCCAACGGTCGGCGCATCCAGACCGGTGTCACCGCCATCCTGCCGCGCGGCCGCGATGCAGAGCCGCAGCCGGTGTGGGCGGGCTTCCATGCGCTCAACGGCAATGGCGAGATGACCGGCACCCACTGGATCGAACACGGCGGTTACTTCGTCGGCCCGCTGTGCATCACCAACTCGCACAGCGTCGGCATCGTTCACCACGCCGCCACGCGCTGGACCATCCAGCAGTACGCCGATGCCTGGCAGCGCGAGCACCTGTGGGCCATGCCGGTGGTGGCCGAGACCTATGACGGGGTGATCAACGATATCAACGGTCAGCACGTCAGCGAGGCCGATGCCCTGGCCGCGCTGGATGATGCCAAAGGCGGCGCCATCGCCGAGGGCAACGTCGGCGGCGGCAACGGCATGATCTGCTACGGCTACAAGGGCGGCACCGGCAGTGCTTCGCGCCTTGTCGAGATCGACGGCCAGACCTACACCCTCGGCGCCCTGGTGCAGGCCAACCATGGTCAGCGCGACTGGCTCAAGGTCTGCGGCGTGCCGGTGGGCGAGCGCCTGGAGGACGAACTGCCGGCCGGGCTGGAGCGCGAGCGCGGCTCGATCATCGTCATCCTCGCCACCGATGCGCCGCTGCTGCCGCATCAGCTAAAGCGTCTGGCGCAGCGCGCCGGCCTCGGCATCGCCCTGGCCGGCACGCCGGGTGGCAACAACTCCGGCGATATCTTCCTGGCCTTCAGCGTGGCCAACCCACGGCCCGTGCCGCAGGTGTCGCAAGCGCGGCTGAGCCTGGACTACCTCAACGACGAGTGTTTCGACGCCCTGTATCTGGCCGCCGTGCAGGCCACCGACGAAGCCGTGCTCAACGCCATGCTCGCCGCCGAAGACTCTCCGATGCAGAAGCCCGAAGGCATCTGCCGCGCCATCGATGGCCAGCGTTTGCGCGAACTGGTGACTGGGGCCTGACGTAGCCCGGATGCAATCCGGGGACTCGGTATCGCCTCCCCCGGATTTCATCCGGGCTACATGGGGCCGGCTCCTCTCAGGTGGCCTTGCGCTTGCCCGCCGACAACCTCGAGACGCCCAGTAGCACCAGGGCCAGGCCGGCAATCTGGTACAGGCTGATGGCCTCATCGAGCAGCAGCCAGGCGGCGAACAGGGTCAGCACCGGGCCCAGGTTGCCGAACAGGGCAGCATGGCTGGCGCCCATGCGCTGCACGGCCAGGGCCAGCCAGTAGATCGGCAAGACCGTCGACAGTACCGCCATCAGTGCGCCGTACCACCATACTTCACTTGGCAGGCTCGCCAGTTGCGCAGGGTCGCGGGTCGCGCCGTAGTGGATCAGCACCATCACTGCCGAGGCGCTGCCGGCCAGGCCGGCCAGGCGCATCGAGCCGACCCGGCGGATCACCACGCCGGTGCCCAGGTAGTACAGGGCATAGGTCACCGCACTGGCGAACACCCAGGCTGCGCCCAGCAGGATCTGCTCGCTGTCGCCCTCGACGCGGATGTCATGCATCAGGGCGATGCCCAGGCCCAGGTAGCACAAGCCCATGGCCAGGAAAGTGCGCGGGCCTGGCCGCTCGCCCTGCGTCAGCATCTGCAACAGCAGCACCAGGGTCGGGTAGGTGAACAGGATCAGCCGTTCCAGCCCGGCGCTGATGTACTGCAGGCCCTGGAAGTCGAACAGGCTCGACAGGTAGTAACCGAACATCCCCAGCAGCAGGACATGCGCCCAGTCTTTCGGCGTGAGCCGGGCCTGTCCGGTGCCCCGGCTCAGCCACAGCAGCCAGAGAAACAGCGGCAGCGCCAGAGCCATGCGCAGGCTCAGCACGGTGACGGCATCCACCGGCGCGGCGGCATAGGTGAGTTTGACGAAGATGGCTTTCAGGCTGAAGCCGGTGGCCGAGAGCACGGCGAACAGCACGCCGTTGTCGAGGCTGCGGCGGTACGAGGCGGTCAGAGCATTCATGGCAAGGCTGCGGCAGGAGAGTGAGTCGTTATTCTGAATGGAATGCCAAGCGGCTAGAATCGCAATTTCACGAAGATGGCTTTCTGTTTTGGAGAATGCTCGAATGCACTTCGACCTGCCCGATCTGCGCCTGATCGTCGCCATTGCCGCGAGTGGCAGCCTGAGCAAGGCGGCGGCCACCTTTCCCGTCGCGGTATCGGCGGCGAGCACGCGGCTGAGGGCGTTCGAGGAGCGCTGCGGCCTGACCCTGTTCGTGCGCAGCAGCGATGGCATGAGCCTGACGCCGGCCGGGCGCCTGGTACTGGATGCCTGCCAGGGCGTACTGAAGGAGGCCCACCAGCTCAGCGACACCCTGCAGGAACTCAAGGGCGAGCGGCGCATCACCTTGCGTCTGGCTGCTTCCACCGTAGCCAACAGCACCTTCCTGCCAGCGGCGCTCGGCCCGTTTCTGGCCGACTACCCGGAAGTGGATCTGCAACTGGCCGAGCAGGGCAGCAAGGCCGTGCTGAGATCGGTCAGGGAAGGCAGCATCGACATCGGCGTATACGACGGCAACCTGCCCACCGATGACCTGCTGTCGCTGCCGTTTCGCAACGACCGTCTGGTGCTGCTGGTGCCCCGTGGTCATGCGCTGATCGAGCAGCGTCCGGCGTTGTTGCGCAGCGCGCTGAATTTCCCCTTCGTCTGCCTGCCAGCCGAGCGCGCCATGCAGCGCTTCATCGAATACATGGCGGTGCGCAACGCGATGCCGCTCAGGGTGCGGGTGCGCGCGCCGAGCTTCGATGCCATCGCCCAACTGGTGGCACAGGGTGTCGGCGTGGCCATGCTTCCGGAAGCGGCGGCGATCCGTCTGGCCCAGGAGCTGCCGGTGAAGGTGGTGATGCTGGAGGATATCTGGGCCACCCGTGAACTGCGCCTGTGCGTGCGCAGTTGGGAGGGATTGTCCTCCCATGCGCGACAGTTGCTCAGCTACCTCACCCGCGACAGTGCCGCCGGTGAGGTAACGGGCGAGAGGGCCTGAGTCAGCGAACCTGCACCACCACCTTACCCACCGCCTTGCGCTGGCCGAGGGCATCGATGGCTTCGCCCGCGCGGGCCAGGGGGAAGGTCTGCGAGACTAGCGGCTTGAGCTTGCCTTCGGCATGCCAGGCAAACAGTTGCTGGAAATTCGCGGCATTGTCCTGCGGCTGACGCTGGGCGAAGGAACCCCAGAACACGCCGACCAGGGAGGCGCCCTTGAGCAATGGCAGGTTGGCCGGCAGTGCCGGGATGCCACCGCCGGCGGCGAAGCCCACCACCAGGAAGCGGCCATTCCAGCCGATGCAGCGGAAGGCTTCCTCGAACAGCGGGCCGCCTACCGGATCGTAGATCACGTCCACGCCCTGGCCGCCGGTCAGTCGTTTCACCTCGTCCTTGAGGCTTTGCTCGCTGTAGTTGATCAACTCATCGGCGCCGGCCTGGCGTGCGACTTCCAGTTTCTCCGCCGTGCTCGCGGCGGCGATCACCTTGGCGCCCATGGCCTTGCCGATCTCCACTGCCGCGAGGCCGACGCCGCCGGAGGCACCGAGCACCAGCAGGGTTTCGCCGGCCTGAAGGTTGGCGCGCTGCCTGAGCGCATGCATGGACGTGCCGTAGGTCATGCCGAAGGCCGCTGCGGTGTTCAGCTCCATGCTCCTGGGTACCGGCAGCACGTTATAGGACGGCACGGCCACTTCCTCGGCGAAACCGCCCCAGCCGGTCAGGGCCATCACCCGGTCACCGGCGCGCAGATGGCTGACCTTTTCGCCGACGGCCTTGACCACGCCGGCTACCTCGCCACCCGGGGCGAAGGGGAAGGGGGGCTTGAACTGGTACTTGCCTTCGATGATCAGCGTATCGGGAAAATTGACCCCGGCAGCCTGCACCTCGATCAGCACCTCGTTCTTCTTGGGTTCGGGGCTGGCGACCTCTTCCAGAGCCAGGGTGTCGGCGGGGCCGAAGGCTTTGCACAGCAGGGCTTTCATCGCGCTTTCCTCGCGTTCGTGATTGCCTTGCAGTGTAGAAAACGAGCGCCACGGGTCAACGAGCATGCCGCTGCCTGATGACCCGGCATAAGCATCGGGCTTGGGTGCTGGCGCGTGGATGGCTATGCTAGGCACATCCCCGATGGAGTGCCTGCCGTGAAACTGTTGACCGCCCTGTTGCTGAGCCTGTCGATCTGCCTGCCTGCGCTGGCGTCTTCGGAGAAGAAGGAAGAGGCGCCGACGACGCTCTACTACAACCTGTTCCCGGCGCTGATCGGCAATCTGGCTGATCCGGGGGCGCGCTTGAAGTTCTTCAAGGCCGATGTGTCCCTGCGCGTCACTGGCACCGAGGCCGAGGAGAAGATCAAGCATCACGAGCCGCTGATCCGCCATCAACTGGTGCTGTTGTTTTCGGCCCAGACCAGCGAAGCGATCAACGCCCCCGATGGCCGCGAAACCCTGCGTCAGGAGGCACTGAAGAAGGTGCAGGACGCGCTCAACGGCGAAGAGGGCAAGCCCATCGTCGAAGACCTGCTGTTCAACAATCTCATCATTCAATAGCGGCAAGCCACAAGCCACAAGCCACAAGCTGCAAGAGGGTGCTCGCTTCTACTTGTGGCTTGCCGTTTGAATCTTGCCGCTGCTTCTAGGCCATCTGCGCCAGGGTCTTGCGAAAGCGGCCCAAGGCTGCGAGGAAGAACAGCGTGCCGATCATCGCGATGGCCAGCAGTTGCGGCCAGACGATGGCCAGCCCCGCACCGCGATAGAGGATGGCCTGGGCCAGATCGACGAAGTGGGTGGTCGGTGCGGCGAGCATGATCCGTTGCACCAGCTCGGGCATGCTTTCACGCGGCGTGGTGCCGCCGGAGAGGATTTCCAGTGGCAGCAGCACCAGGATGATCAACAATCCCAGTTGCGGCATCGAGCGCGCCACGGTGCCGAAGAAGATGCCCATGGAGGTGGTGGCGAACAGGTGCAGCGTCGCCCCCAGCAGGAACAAGGCGATGGAACCCTCTATCGGCACCTGCAACCAGCCCTGCACTACCAGCAGCAGCGACAGCGCTGCGGCCGTCAGCACCACCAGGCCCATCGACCAGACTTTGGCCAGCATGATTTCCAGCGGCGTCACCGGCATCACCAGCAGGTGTTCGACCGTGCCGTGCTCGCGCTCGCGGATCAATGCCGCGCCGGTGAGGATGATCGACAGCATGGTGATCTGGTTGATCACCTCCATCACCGAGCCGAACCAGGCGCGCGTCAGGTTGGGGTTGAAGGCCACGCGCATGGCCAGTTCGGCCTGCTGCGGAAGGCTGGCGCGGTAGTGACGGACGAATTCGGCGATCTCCTCGCTGGCGATGCTCTGGATATAGCCGGCGCCTGTAAAGGCCATGCTCACCTGGGTGGCATCGACGTTCAGTTGCACCGCCGGCGAGCGTCCGGCCAGCAGGTCACGCTGGAAGTTCGGCGGGATGTTCAGAGTGAAGGTGTAGCGCCCGGCGTCCATGCCGCGATCCATTTCGCTCAGGTCGATAAGGGCAGGCGGGCGGAAGAAGGGTGGCTGGAAGGCCTGCACCAGACGCCCGGAGAGCGGCGAGCGGTCTTCGTCCACCACCGCGATCGAAGCATTGTGCAGGCTTTCCGGCATGCTGGTGGCCGAGGAATAGACGCCCATGCTGAAGGCCCAGATGATCAGGAGCAGCAGCGCATAGTCATGCTGCAGGCTGCGAAACTCCTTGACGCCCAAGTGAAGGATGTTGGCTAGCTGACGCATCTCAGACCTCCTGCTTCTTCAGCAGGCTGACGCACAGCGCCAGCAACAGCGGAATGGTCAGTGCCAGCGGGATGAAGTAGCCATATAGCTCGCCCAGGTCGAGTGCCTTGGAGAATACGCCACGGCTGATCACCAGAAAGTGCGAGGTGGGGTAGAGCTGGCCGATCACTGCGCCGGCGCCTTCCAGCGAGGACACCGGATAGATCAGCCCGGAGAACTGGATGGCCGGCAGTAGGGTGACGATGGCGGTGCCGAACACGGCGGCGATCTGGCTGCGGGTGAATGTGGACATCAACAGCCCCAGCGCCGTGGCACAGCCAATGTACAGTGCGCCGCCGAGCAACAGGGTCAGCGGGCTGCCCTTGAGCGGTACGTGGAACACCGTGATTGCCAGGAGCACCAACAGGACGAAGTTGAGCAGGCCCAGGCCGACATAGGGCAACTGCTTGCCGATCAGGAACTCCAGGCGTGTCACCGGGGTGACGTAGAGGTTGATGATCGAGCCCAGCTCCTTCTCGCGCACCACGCCGAGGGCGGTGAGCATGGCTGGAATCAGCATCAGCAGCATGGGGATCACCGCCGGCACCATGGCCTTGAGGCTTTCCACGTCCGGGTTGTAGCGGTAGCGCAGCTCGAGCCTGGCCGGGCTGGCGGCAGCCGTTTGCGGTGAGCGCCGCGCCAGTTCTTCCAGGTAGGCGGCATGGATGCCTTGCACGTAGCCCTTGATGGTTTCTGCGCGTGTGGGCATGGCGCCGTCGATCCAGATGCCCACTTGCGGCACGGCGCCGCGCTTGAGGTCGCGTCCGAAGTTCGGTGGCAGCTCCACCGCCAGGCTGATCTCGCCACTGCGCAGGCGCCGCTCGAGGTCGGCGTAATTGGCCAGTGGCGGCTTCTCGATGAAGTAGCGCGAGCCGGACAGGTTGAGCACGTAGTCCTGGCTGGTGGTGGTCTGGTCGCGGTCGAGTACGGCGAAGGTCAGGTCTTCGACATCCAGGCTGATGCCGTAACCGATGATGAACAGCAGCAGGACGCTGCCGAGCAACGCCATGCCGCCGCGAATCGGGTCGCGGCGCAACTCCAGCGATTCACGGCGGGCATAGCTGAGCAACCGGCGCAGGCTGAAGCGGCGACGCAGGGCGGCGCCGGTATCTGCGGGGGGCGTACTGACCGGCGCCGTTTCGCTGGCATCAGCGGTGCTGCCTGCGGCCTCCTGAAGGTAGGCGATGAAGGTCGCCTCCAGGGTCGGCAGGCCGCGCTTGGCCATCAGGCCCTGCGGCGTATCGCTGTCGAGCACCTTGCCGGCATGCATCAACGAGATGCGGTCGCAGCGCTGCGCTTCGTTCATGAAGTGGGTGGAGATGAAGATGGTCACGCCATCGCCGCGCGACAGATCGAGCATCAGTTGCCAGAAGCCGTCGCGTGCGATCGGGTCGACGCCCGAGGTGGGTTCGTCGAGGATGAGGATTTCCGGTTCGTGGATCACCGCCACGGCCAGCGACAGGCGCTGGCGGATGCCCAGTGGCAGGCGCTCGGGCAGCATGTCTATGACCGTGTCGAGGTCGAAACGGCGGGCCATGGCCTCGACTCGCTCGGCGATGCGTTCGCGTGGCACGTGGAACAGTTGCGCGTGCAGCACCAGGTTCTGCCGCACCGTCAGCTCGCTGTACAGCGAGAAGGCCTGGGACATGTAGCCGACGCGCTGGCGCGTGGCCATGTCGCTGGGGTCGATGGCCTGGCCGAATAGCAGCGCCTCGCCTTCGCTGGCGGGCAGCAGGCCGGTGAGCATCTTCATGGTGGTGCTCTTGCCACAGCCGTTGGAGCCGAGGAAGCCGAAGATTTCCCCACGCTCGATGCGGAAGTTGACCCGATCCACCGCGACGAAGTCGCCGAAGCGGCAGGTCAGCCCGCGCGCCTCGATGGCGATGTCGCCGTTGCCGGCGTTGGCGCGGGGGGGGATCTGCAACTGCTGGTGGCCCTGACGTTTCTCCTCCGGCAGCAAGGCGATGAAGGCCGTTTCCAGCTCGCTGCAGGCGGTGCGCTGCAGCAGTTCGGCCGGGCTGCCCTCGGCCAGCACGCGACCGGCGTCCATCGCCACCAGATGATCGAAGCGCGCCGCTTCCTCCATGTAGGCGGTGGCCACCAGCACGCTCATCTGTGGGCGCTGCTGGCGGATGCGGCCAATCAGCTCCCAGAACTGGTTGCGCGACAGCGGGTCGACGCCGGTGGTGGGCTCGTCGAGGATCAGCAGGTCCGGGTCGTGGATCAGCGCGCAGCACAGCCCGAGCTTCTGCTTCATGCCGCCGGAGAGCTTGCCCGCCGGGCGCTCACGGAAAGGCGCCAGGCCGGTGCTGCGCAGCAGGTCGTCGATGCGCGCGGCGCGTTCGGTGGCGCCCTGGCCGAACAGGCGGCCGAAGAAGTCGAGGTTCTCCACCACCGATAGCGTCGGGTAGAGGTTCTTGCCCAGGCCTTGCGGCATGTAGGCGATCTGCGGGCAGACGGCGCGACGATGTGCGCGGCTGGCCATGTCGCCCCCGAGCACTTCGACCTGGCCGTCCTGGATCTTGCGTGCGCCGGCGATCAGCGCCAGCAGGCTGGACTTGCCGACGCCGTCCGGGCCGATCAGGCCGACCATGCGGCGCGCCGGGATGGCCAGGTCGACGGCATCCACCGCGCGGGTGCCGCCATAGCGCAGCGACACCCCCTGCAGACGGGCGACGGGCTCGGCCGCAGCGTTCATTGCGGAACCTTGATCGCCAGATGTTCAGGCCAGGCCTGCTCGGGGTCGAGGCGCAGATAGGCCATGCCTGGCACGCCGGTTTTCACCTGGGCCAGGTGCTTGCGCAGCAGCTCGGGATCGATGCGTGCCTTGACGCGGAACATCAGCTTCTCGCGTTCGTTGGCGGTTTCTACCGTCTTGGGGGTGAACTGGGCGACGCTGGCGACGAAGCTGATCTCGGCCGGAATCACGTATTGCGGCGCGGCGTCGATCACCAGCCTTGCTTCGCTGCCAAGGGCGACACGACCGGCCAGGCGTTCGGGAAGGAAGAAGGTCATGTAGACGTCGGTGAGATCCACCAGGTTGAGCACCTTGCCGCCGGCGCCAAGCACCTCGCCAGGCTGCGCGACGCGATATTGCACGCGGCCAGCACGTGGCGCGCGCAACTGGCTGTCGTCGATATCGGCCTGTAGACGCTCGACGCTGGCGCGGGCCGCTTCCACTGCCGAGCGGGCTTCCTCGACCTGAGCCTGGGCGGCGGTTATGCCGGCACCAGCCGATGCTACCTGGGCATTGGCCGCGGCCAAGGCGGCCTGGCTGCTCTGCAGGCGTGCCAGGTCGTCGTCCAGGGTTTGTTGGGGCAGGGCGTTGCGTTTGACCAGGGTGGCGCTGCGCGCATGGCGCTTATGCGCGGCCTCTAGCTCGGCCTGGCGCTGGCGCACCACGGCTTCGGCGCTGAGCTTTTCGCTCTCGCGCAGGGCCACCTGGGCCACGGCAGTGCGTTCGGCGTTCTCGGCCTGGCGCACCTGGGCCTGGGCCTGCTGCAACTGGGCGTCGAGCACCTGGGTGTCCATGCGCGCGACGACCTGGCCGGGCTCGACGAAGGCACCTTCGTCCACCTCGATGCTGGCGACGCGCCCGGCCAGTTTGGTGGCCACGTCCACTTCGGTGGCTTCGATGCGCCCGTTGCCGCTGACGAAACCATCCCCCAGGCCGCTGGGGCGCAGCTCTAACCAGAGCAGAGCGGCCAGGGCGGTACAGGCGAAGAGGATCAAGGCACGGGTGACAAGGCGTTGATTGAGGGTCATGGCACGACGATTTCCTTTTCTGACAGCAGTCAGTATGGCCAAGGTGCACGTGGCCATCCTGATATGTGTCAAATCGTCGCCTGTTACGGCCTGTGCGGGCGCCTCAGCGCATGGCGAGGACGGCCTGCCACTGCGCTTCGCTCACCGGCATCACCGATAGCCGGCTGGCCCGTTGCACCAGAGGCAGTTCATGCAATGCCGGATTGTTCTTCAGGGCTGGTAACGGCAGCACTTCGGTGAAAGCTTCGACGAACTCGACGTCCAGCGCGCTCCAGGGATTCTTTTCGGCACTGGCCTTGGCGTCGTGATAATGGCTCTGCGGATCGAGGGCGGTGGGGTCGGGGTAAACCGTGCTGGTGATCCGGCCAATGCCGGCGATGCCCGGCTGTGGGCAACTGGAGTGGTAGAAGAAGAACAGGTCGCCGGGTTGCATTGCGCGCAGGAAGTTGCGCGCCTGGTAATTGCGCACGCCATCCCAGCGTGCCGTGCCGAGGCGTTCGAGGTCGCGGATGGATAATTCATCGGGTTCCGATTTCATCAGCCAATAAGGCATGAACTTTGCTCCTAGTCGTTTGTCCCTGAGCGGACGCAATTGAGTCGAGGTCTCCGACGATCGGTGGGAGACGGAAATTGCGCAGCGCTTCGCGCTGGCGGAAAATGCGCGGCTAAACGCTTGGTAGCGTCGGATTGCACGAGTCCATAATGCAGCAGTCCACGCCTGAAATTGCCTGAAAGGGGGAGGCAATCAATGAAACGCAAGCCAGATCTTCTGTGGGTTATCGTTATTTTGTTCGGCCTGGGCGTGGTTACCACGGGTTACACCCAGAGTCTCTGGGAGCGCCAGAACGACGCTCCGGTCAGCATCACGCAGCAGCCCTGACGGGTCTGCATGGGCCGCAAGGATTGCGGCGCGCTTCACTTACCGCAATACCATCTCTCATCGCTCACCGTCGCCTGCAAGGGCACGTCCCAACTGGCCAATGCCAGTTCATCCACGCGCTGGCATTCATGGGCAAGGCCCAACAGTGTCGGCTTGTGCCAATTTTTGCGCATGCGCAGGTAAGCCAGGCTGCGGTCATAGAAGCCGCCGCCCATGCCCAGACGCCCGCCGCGATCATCGAAGCCCACCAGGGGCAGCAGCAGCAGATCCAGCGTCCAGGGCTGGCGTTGTCGCTTGGGCTGCGGGCGCGGTTCGAGAATGCGAAAGCGATTGCCGGCGAGCTTCTCGTTGCGGCTGATCCTTTGGAACACCATTTTGGTTCGCGGCCAGGCGCTGAGCACTGGCAGGTAGGTGTGCTTGCCATGTCGTTGTGCGGCGCGCAGCAGGGGGCGTGGGTCGATCTCGCCATCGTTGGGCAGGTACAGGGCAATGTGTCGTGCCCGGCGAAACAGGGGGTGTTGAACCAGTTGCCGATACAGGCCATGTGCGGCCTGGCGTTGCTGGCTGGGGGACAGGCTGCGGCGCTTCTGGCGCAGCAGGCGGCGCAACTGCGGGCGGCTGAGAGTGGTGGCTTCGATCATGCAGAGTGGCGCCGAATGGCGTGAGCAGAAGAAGGCGTGGCTCCCCGGCATGCCGCTGTCGGTTTAGCCCTTGAACCCGAAAGTTCAAGGTGGAGGTTGCAGGAGGCGTTAAGGCTTTCCGTCAGGCGGACATGCACACCGGCCCCAACTGGCAACCCCCGTGGTTGTGCGTATCGGCTCAGGGACATCCCCGACTGGCGCACACCCCAGGGAACGGAGGCCAGTATACCCGATACGACCGCCATGCGGGCACCACTCGGCGAGTCAGCTTGCAGGCAGTGGCTCAGGGCGTGTTGCCGTCGTCGCTCAGGGCCTGATCGACGCGGTCGAGCAGGTCGCGTACCTGCTTGCGGGTGGAGTTGGCATCCATGTCCAGGCGCTGCTGCTTGTGCAGCAGGTCATGGGTGATGTTCAGCGCGGCCATCACCGCCACGCGGTCGGCGCCGATCACCTTGCCGGTGGTGCGGATCTCTCGCATCTTGCCGTCCAGATAGCGTGCGGCGCTTTCCAGATTGGCGTGTTCTTCTGGCGGGCAGGCGATGCAATATTCTTTGTCCAGGATGTGGACGGTCACGGTTTTCGATTGAGTCATGTGTCCTGCTCCAGGGCTTTGAGGCGCGAAATCATCGATTCGACCTTGTGCCGGGCCAATTCGTTCTTTTCGATCAGATGGGCACGTTCCTCGCGCCATGCCTGTTCATTCGCCAGCAGGAGTCGGTTGTGAGCCTTGAGCTGTTCGACACGCTGGATCAGCAGCTCCAGCTTGCTGGTCAGGATTTGCAGATCGGCGTCTTCCATGGGCTCTCGCTGTGGGAGGGAATGGCTGGACTTCAGGGCTCCCCCAAAAACGGCCTGCGCTTTTGGAAAGGCTCTTTATAGGCATGTCCAGCAGGCAGGTCAAACGCCTGGCAAACGGGCCTCCGATGGCCTTGGTTCACCTGCCGATGCTAGGATACGAGGCCGTCATTCTAGAGATTGCGCCCTCTGGCGCCTAGCTGCCCATGTCGACTTCCTCTTCTCCCTACGCTGCCTTTGCTGCTCTGCTGAGCAACGCTGGCCACACCGTTTCTCCCGCCGAGCTGCATGGCCTGCTGCTCGGACGCAGTTGCGCCGGCGCTGGCTTCGAGCCCGGCCCCTGGCTGGTGGATGCCGCCGAGCTGCTCGGTGGCGAGCCGCAGGATGCCGTGCGCCAGGCCCTGATCGGCCTGCAGGAGATGGTCAAGGGCGAGCTGTGCAGTGAAGACATCACCCTGGTGTTGTTGCTGCCGGACGACGAAGCCCCGCTGGCCCAGCGTGCCACCGCCCTCGGCCAGTGGTGCCAGGGCTTTCTCGGTGGCTTCGGCCTGACTGCCCGTGATGGCGCGCTGAGCGCCGAGGCCATGGAGGTGCTGCAGGATCTTTCCGCCATAGCCCAGGTGCAGAGTGCCCTGGATGAATCCGAGGACGGCGAGAGCGACTACATGGAGGTGATGGAGTACCTGCGAGTGGCGCCGCTGCTGCTGTTCGCCGAATGCGCCAAGCCCGTCGCCGCGCCGAAACCTTCCCTGCACTGACTACCACTGGTTGGAGCCTGCCTTGATCAGCATTCCCAAGTCCGAATATGCCCGTCGGCGCAAGGCGCTGATGGCGCAGATGGAACCCAACAGCATCGCCATCCTGCCGGCCGCGCCGGTGTACATCCGCAACCGCGACGTCGAGCACACCTACCGTCAGGACAGCGATTTCCAGTACCTCACCGGCTTCCCCGAGCCGGAGGCGGTGATGGCGCTGATCCCCGGTCGCGAACACGGTGAATACGTGCTGTTCTGCCGCGAGCGTGACCCTGAGCGCGAGCTGTGGGACGGCCTGCGCGCCGGCCAGGACGGTGCCGTGAGCACCTTCGGCGCCGACGATGCCTTCCCCATCGGCGATATCGACGACATCCTGCCGGGGTTGATCGAAGGTCGTGAGCGCGTCTACTACGCCATCGGCTTCAATCAGGAATTCGATCACCGGCTGATGGAGTGGATCAACCATATCCGCGCCAAGGCGCGTCAGGGCGCCACGCCGCCGAACGAGTTCGTCGCCCTCGACCACCTGCTGCACGACATGCGCCTGTACAAGTCCGCCGCCGAGGTCAAGGTGATGCGCGAGGCCGCCGAGATCAGCGCGCGTGCGCACGTCCGCGCCATGCAGGCCAGCCGTGCCGGCCTTTACGAATACCATCTGGAAGCCGAGCTGGATTACGAGTTCCGCAAGGGCGGGGCGAAGATGCCGGCTTACGGCAGCATCGTCGCGGCGGGCAAGAATGCCTGCATCCTGCACTACCGCGAGAACGATGCAGTGCTCAAGGACGGTGACCTGGTGCTGATCGACGCCGGCTGCGAGATCGACTGCTACGCCAGCGATATCACCCGCACCTTCCCGGTCAGCGGCAAGTTTTCCCCCGAGCAGAAGGCCATCTACGAACTGGTGCTGAAAGCCAACGAAGAGGCCTTCAAGCACATCGCCCCCGGTAAACACTGGAACGAGGCCCACGAGGCCACTGTGCGGGTGATCACCGCCGGCCTGGTGGAGCTGGGATTGCTCAGCGGGGATGTCGAACAACTGATCGCCAGCGAAGCCTATAAACCCTTCTACATGCACCGTGCCGGCCACTGGCTGGGCATGGACGTGCACGATGTCGGCGACTACAAGGTCGGTGGGCAGTGGCGCGTGCTCGAGCCGGGTATGGCCATGACCGTGGAGCCGGGCATCTATATCGCCCCGGACAACGACAAGGTGGCGAAGAAATGGCGCGGCATCGGCGTGCGTATCGAGGACGACGTGGTGGTGACCAAGAAGGGCTGCGAGATTCTCACGGGTGGCGTGCCCAAAGCGGTCGCCGAGATCGAGGCGCTGATGGCTGCCGCGCGCAGCGAGGCGGCCTGAGCCCATGGCCCAGGTGAACCTGGCGATCATCGGTGGCGGCCTGGTAGGCGCTAGCCTGGCCTTGGCCCTGCAGGAAACGGCGCGTCAGCGTGGCTGGCGTATCGCCCTGATCGAGCCTTTCGCTCCTGGCGATGCCTATCAGCCCAGCTACGACGCGCGCTCCACCGCGCTGTCCTACGGCAGCCGGCTGATCTACGAGCGCCTCGAGCTGTGGCAGGCCATCGCCCAGCGCGCCGAGCCGATCCGGCAGATTCATGTATCCGACCGTGGCCGTTTCGGCGCCACCCGTCTGCAGGCCATCGAAGAAGGTGTGCCCGCCCTGGGCTACGTGGTGGAGAACGCCTGGATCGGCCATTGCCTGTGGCAGGCCCTCGACCCCGAAATCGTCCAGTGGCACTGCCCGGCCGAGGTCAGTGCCTTGCAGCAGATCGAGGCTGGCTATCGCCTGCGCCTGAACGATGGCAGCACGCTGGATTGCCAACTGGCGGTGCTGGCCGACGGCGGTCGCTCCGGCCTGCGCGAGCAACTGGGCATCGCCGTCAGCCAGACGCCTTATGGGCAGAGCGCCATCATTGCCAACGTCAGCCCCCTGGAAGCTCATCGCGGCCAGGCCTTCGAGCGTTTCACCGACGAGGGGCCGATGGCCATGCTACCGCTGGACGGTAATCGTTGCGCCTTGGTCTGGACGCGCGCCAGCAGCGATGCCGAGCGGCTGATGGCCCTGAGCGAACGCGCTTTCCTTGACGAACTGCAACAGGCCTTCGGCTATCGCCTCGGTGCGCTGCGCCAGGTTGGCCAGCGCCATCTTTATCCCTTGTCACTGGTGGAAGCCCGCGAGCAGGTGCGGCCAAACCTGGTAGTGCTGGGCAATGCGGCGCACAGCCTGCACCCCATCGCGGGGCAAGGCTACAACCTCTCGCTGCGCGATACCCTGGCGCTGGCCGAGGTGCTGCAGCGCGGCGACGCGCCCTTGGGGGATTTCGCCACCCTGCAGCGTTACCTGCAGCGCCAGCAGATGGATCAGCAGCTTACGGTCGGCTTCTCCGACCGGGTGACGCGCCTGTTCAGTACCAACCAACCGCTGCTGGCCGCCGGGCGTAACCTCGGCCTGCTCGGGCTGGATCTGCTGCCACCTGCCAAGCGCTGGTTCGCCCGCCAGGCCATGGGCATGGGAACCCGCAGCCTGTGAGTAATTCCGTAGGGTGTCGCGGGGCCGCCCAGGCCGTGCGCAGCAAACGGAAGCCATGGTGCGCACGGCGCACCCTACGGTTTAAGGAGTGATATGCGCGCGGATCTGATCATCGTCGGTGCCGGAATGGTCGGCAGCACCCTGGCCCTGGCGCTGGAACACAGTGGCCTGGATATCCTCATCGTCGATGGCAGCCCGCTGAGCGTGGCGCCATTCGCCGCCGAGGCGCCGTTCGAGCCACGGGTCAGCGCCCTGTCGGTGGCCAGCCAGCGCATCATCGAGCGTCTCGATGCCTGGCAGGGCATCGCCAGCCGGCGCGCCTGCCCCTACGGCGAAATGCGCGTCTGGGATGGCTCTGGCACCGGCAGCATCCATTTCGCGGCGGCCAGCGTGCACGCCGACACCCTGGGGCATATCGTCGAGAACCGTGTGGTGCAGGATGCCCTGCTCGAACGCCTGCACGACAGCCAGATCGGCCTGTTGCCCAGTGCCCGTCTGGAGCAGTTGCGCCACAGCGGCGACGACTGGCTGCTGACCCTCACCGATGGTCGCCAGTTGCGCACGCCCTTGCTGGTGGCCGCCGATGGCGCCAACTCGGCGGTACGCCGCCTGGCCGGTTGCGCCACTCGCGAGTGGGATTATCTGCACCATGCCATCGTCACCAGCGTGCGTTGCGAGCGCCCGCACCAGGCCACCGCCTGGCAGCGTTTCACCGACGATGGTCCACTGGCCTTCCTGCCGCTGGCTGGGCCGGCTGGCGAGCACTGGTGCTCGATCGTCTGGTCGACCATCCCTGCCGAAGCCGAGCGCCTGATGGCGTTGGGCGACGAGGATTTCTGTCGGGAACTGACCCGCGCCTTCGAGTCGCGTCTGGGCCGCGTGCTGCATGCCGATTCGCGTCTGTGCATCCCGCTGCGTCAGCGTCATGCCAAGCGTTATGTCGAACCGGGCCTGGCGCTGATCGGCGATGCCGCGCACACCATCCACCCGCTAGCGGGGCAGGGGGTCAACCTGGGCTTTCTCGACGCCGCCGTGCTGGCCGAGGTGCTGCTGCATGCCGCCGAGCGTGGCGAGAACCTGGCCGACGAGCGCGTGCTGAGCCGCTACGAGCGCCGGCGCATGCCGCACAACCTGGCGATGATGGCGGCGATGGAAGGTTTCGAGCGGCTGTTCCAGGCCGATCCGCTGCCACTGCGCCTGCTGCGTAATATCGGCCTGGATCTGGTCGATGGCCAGGCCGAGGCCAAGGCGCTGTTCGTGCGTCAAGCGCTGGGGCTGTCGGGTGATCTGCCGGAGTTGGCGCGGGTCTGAGCTGGCCTGGTAAATGGATCTTCGCAGCGTTTGTGTGTTGTCTTTGGGCGTCTGTTCCGAATTGCCGCGTTTTTGCTGATGTTTTTAGTTTCGCCCTCCCGGGCGAGTCACTTTGCGGGCAAAGTAACCAAAACCTTCCGCCCGATCATCCGGCCCTCGCTGCGCGAGGGTTCGCTCACTCCATCGCCGTTCCAGAGGCCCGCCGCGAAGGGCCATCCCTGGCCCATCGCGGCTCTCGCGACATCCATGTCGCTCAACCTCTTCCACGACGATTGCGTTCGCCCTCCTGGGCGGGCTCTGCACGCGCCTGAACCTGCGGTAACCCAGAAGTAGCACGGAGTGGTTGCACATGAGGTCAGCCTTAGGGCTGACCGGGATGTCGGCTACAAGCCGGCAAGCTATCCAGGCGAATGAAACTGCTCGAATGAAACTATTGGTTTAATTCGACAGCCACGTTTTGGTTCCACTGTTACCAGAACACGTCGAGCATTCTTTGGAATGCCGGTTCGTTCAGGCGCGCGAATGGCCCCTTCAGGAGGGTGAGCGGAATCGTTGCGTAGAGGGGCGAGCAGCATGGATGCTGCGAGAGGCGTAATGGGCCAGGGATGGCCCATGTACGCCGACCCTCGGAGCGACGATGGAGCGAACGAACCCCGGCGCAGCCGGGGCCGGATGGCGGGCCAAGCCTTTTTGCCTTCTTTTGTGGCGTTTGACAAAGAAGGTCGCCGGGGGGCGAAACGGGAAATATCAGCAGAACGCGATAAGCAGCTTTACGCCGAGAACGAAAGCACACTCACACAAACTCGTCAGTCCAGTATCAACCAAGCATTCCCCCCTAAATACGAAGAACCTTGTAAATGCCTTGTAACAACTGGCCATCATTGCACGCTGTGTTTCATTGAGAAGCTAAATGCCATTCACTAGTATTCAGCCACTTTCACGACGATAGAGGCTGGTTCCATGAAGGCTCGCAACGCGCTCTTTGCCGCATTCACCCTCGGCACCCTGGCAACTGCCGTGCAGGCTGCCGATGAGGTGGTGGTCTACTCCGCCCGTATCGACGAGCTGATCAAGCCGGTGTTCGATGCCTACACCGAGAAGACCGGGGTCGAGGTGAAGTTCATTACCGACAAGGAAGCCCCGCTGATCGCCCGCCTCAAGGCCGAGGGCGCCAACACCCCGGCCGACCTGCTGATCACCGTCGATGCCGGCAACCTCTGGCAGGCCGAACAGGCTGGTGTGTTGCAGCCGACCGAGTCCGCGGTGATCGCCGCCAACATCCCGGCCCAGTACCGCTCCAGTACCGATAGCTGGACGGGCTTGTCGCTGCGTGCGCGCACCATCTTCTACTCCCCCGAGCGGGTCAAGCCGGAGGAGTTGTCCACCTACGAAGCCCTGGCCGACAAGAACTGGGAAGGCCGCCTGTGCCTGCGTACCAGCAAGAAGGTCTACAACCAGTCGCTGACCGCCACCCTGATCGAGGCCCACGGTGCCGAGCAGACCGAGGAAATCATCAAGGGCTGGGTCAACAACCTGGCCACCGACGTGTTCGCCGACGACACCGCCCTGCTGCAGGCCATCGATGCCGGCCAGTGCGACGTGGGCATCACCAACACCTATTACTATGGCCGTCTGCACAAGCAGAACCCGGATCTGAAGGTTAAACCCTTCTGGCCGAACCAGGATGGCCGTGGCGTGCACGTCAATCTGGCGGGTGCCGGGGTGACCAAGCACGCGCCGCATGCCGAGCAGGCCAGGAAGCTGCTGGAGTGGATGACCACTCCGGAAGCGCAGACCATCTTCGCCGGCGTCAACCAGGAATACCCGGCCAACCCGGCGGTCGAGCCGTCCGCTGAAGTCGCTTCCTGGGGCAGCTTCAAGGCCGACACCGTGGCCACCGAAGTGGCCGGCAAGCGCCAGGCCGAGGCGACCATGCTGATGGATCGCGCTGGGTGGCAGTGAGGCAGCTACAAGCTGCAAGCGACAAGCTTCAAGTAAGAGCAAAAGCGCTGTGTAGCAGTTGATCAGCTTCGATAGCCCGTCTGCACACTGACTTAGCTTGCAGCTTGCAGCTTGCAGCTTGCAGCTTGCAGCTTGCAGCTTGCAGCTTGCAGCTTGCAGCTTGCAGCTTGCAGCTTGCAGCTTGCAGCTTGCAGCTTGCAGCTTGCAGCCTCCGGCTGTTTTACTTCGACGCCCCGCCTGGTCGGGGCGTCGTCTTTTCTGTGTTCGAGGAATCCGCGTGCCGCATCCTGTCCAGCGTCGCTGGTATCCCATCGTCCTTGCCGCCGTTGCCCTGGTGTTGATGCCGTTGTCCGTGCTGCTGCTCAGCTGGCAAGACCTGGACACGCAGATCTGGGCGCACCTGTGGCAGACGCAGATGACGCGGCTGATCGGCAATACCCTGACCCTGGTGCTCGGTGTCGGCGTCGGGGTGAGCCTGCTCGGCGTCAGCTTGGCCTGGCTCACCAGCCTCTGCGAGTTTCCTGGCCGGCGCTGGCTGGACTGGGCGCTGATGCTGCCCTTCGCCATCCCCGCCTATGTGTTGGCCTTCGTCTTCGTCGGCCTGCTGGATTTCGCCGGCCCGGTGCAGACGTTGCTGCGTGAATGCTTCGGCAGCGGCGTGCGGCTACCCAGGGTGCGTTCCACCGGTGGGGTGATCATCGTTCTGGTGCTGGTGTTCTACCCCTACGTCTACCTGCTCGCGCGTACTGCCTTTCTGGCTCAGGGCAAGGGTTTGATGGAGGCGGCGCGGGTACTCGGGCAGACCCCCTGGCAAGCCTTCTGGCGCGTTGCCTTGCCGATGGCGCGCCCGGCCATCGGCGCCGGCCTGGCCCTGGCGCTGATGGAGACGCTGGCTGATTTCGGCGCGGTGTCGATCTTCAATTTCGATACCTTCACCACCGCCATCTACAAGACCTGGTACAGCTTCTATAGCCTGACCAGCGCCACCCAGCTCGCCAACCTGCTGTTGCTGGCAGTCGCCCTGGTGCTCTACGGCGAACGTCGTGCACGCGGTGCCGCGCGCCCTGCCAACGAGCGTGCCCGTGGCCGGGCGCTGTACCACCTGCGAGGCTGGAAGGCCGTGGCGGCCAGCGCCTGGTGCGGCCTGGTATTCGCCTGTGCCTTCGTCATCCCCATGCTGCAGTTGCTGGTCTGGTTCTGGCAGCGTGGGCGTTTCGACCTCGACGAGCGCTACGCCGGGCTGATCCTGCATACGCTCTATCTGGGTGGCATGGCGGCGCTGATCACGGTGAGCGTTGCGCTGCTGCTGGCCTTCGCCCGGCGCCAGGCGCCGACGCGCGCGATACGCGCCGGCGTGGCCTTCGCCAACCTCGGCTATGCGTTGCCGGGATCTGTGCTGGCGGTGGCGATCATGCTGGCGTTCAGCCTTCTCGACCGCGAACTGGTGATCCCGTTGGCCGGCGCGCTCGGTGGCGTCGGCAAGCCGCTGCTGTTGGGCAGCCTGGCGGCGCTGCTGGTGGCTTACCTGATTCGCTTCCTGGCCGTGGCCTACGGGCCGCTGGAAACCAGCCTGGCGCGCATCCGCCCGTCGCTGCCGGAGGCCTCGCGCAGCCTGGGCGTCGGTGGCCTCGGCCTGTTCCTGCGGGTCTATCTGCCGTTGCTGCTGCCCGGCACCCTGTCGGCGGCGCTGCTGGTGTTCGTCGACGTGCTCAAGGAAATGCCGGCCACCCTGCTGATGCGCCCCTTCGGTTGGGACACCTTGGCCGTGCGGGTGTTCGAGATGACCAGCGAAGGCGAATGGGCACGTGCCTCGCTGCCGGCGCTGACCCTGGTGGCGGTCGGCCTGTTGCCGGTGATCCTGCTGATCCGCCGCTCGGCGCGGCGTTTCGGTTGAGGGCGACGAAGCTGGCGGCAGGCTCGATGGAGCATTCTCGGATTGCATCCGGGCCAAGACTGCGGGACGACCTTTGGTCGGGTGACCCCTGCCCACCTTGCGGCTACAATGCGCGCCATTCGCGAGCCGGCCCACCCGGCAGACGTGTCGAGAAGCGTAGGCGACGACTGCATGGACGCAGGAGGTAGAGTGAAGCAGGAAGCTCGAGCCGAGGCTGCCAGCGCAAGGCGCAGGCAAGCGAGAAAGCGCAGTGTGCTCCTGCACATGAGCATTTCAAGCTTGTCTGCAACGCAGCAATGGCAACGCAGCTAGCTTCTCGGGGGTCTGAATCGCTTCGCCAAGCCCGGAAGGAGATTACCCATGGGACAGCGTACACCCCTCTATGACCTGCACCTGGCGCTGGGTGCCAAGATGGTGGATTTCGGTGGCTGGGACATGCCACTGCACTACGGTTCGCAGGTAGAGGAGCATCATCAGGTACGCCGCGAGTGCGGCGTATTCGACGTTTCCCACATGTGCGTGGTGGACGTCACCGGCAGCCAGGCGCAGGCCTATCTGCAACGCCTGCTGGCCAATGACGTGGCGCGTCTGCAGAATCCCGGCATGGCGCTGTACAGTGCCATGCTCAACGAACGCGGCGGAGTGGTCGACGATCTGATCGTCTACCTCACCGGCTCTTCTGCCCAGGAGCAGGGCTACCGCCTGGTGGTCAACGCCGGCACCCGCGACAAGGATCTGGCCTGGATGCACGCTCAGGCCGGCGACTTCGCTGTCGAGCTGCGTGAGCGCCGCGACCTCTCGATACTGGCCATTCAAGGCCCCAAGGCCCGTGCCCGTGTCGCCGAACTGGTGACCCAGGCTCGCGCTGCGCTGATCCACGAACTCAAGCCGTTCCAGGGGCTGCCCGAGGGCGACTGGTTCATCGCCCGCACCGGCTACACCGGCGAGGATGGTCTGGAGATCATCCTGCCCAATGCCGGGGTGGTGGCCTTTCTCAACGAGCTGGTGGGCGCCGGTATCTCGCCCATCGGCCTGGGCGCGCGTGACACCCTACGTCTGGAGGCCGGGTTGAATCTCTACGGCCAGGACATGGACGAGAACGTCTCGCCGCTGGCGGCCAACATGGCCTGGACCATCGCCTGGGAGCCGGCCGAGCGTGACTTCATCGGCCGCACGGCGCTGCAGGCGCAGCGCACCGCCGGCTGCCCGAGCAAGCTGGTCGGCCTGGTACTGGAAGAGCGCGGTGTGCTGCGTGCCCATCAGGTGGTGCGGGTGCCCGAGGTGGGTGATGGCGAGATCACCAGCGGCAGCTTCTCGCCGACCTTGAACAAGTCCATCGCCCTGGCCCGCGTGCCGGTGGCCACCGGCGAGCGTGCCGAGGTGGAAATCCGTGGCAAGTGGTACCCGGTGCGGGTGGTGCAACCGAGTTTCGTGCGTAACGGCAAGACGCTGATTTGATCCCTGGGCCGTGATCCGGGCTTTCGCCCGCGTCACGGCCTGCTAAATTGTCCTGACGGCCTGCATGCCGTCATCGCTTAGAGGAATGACACATGAGCAATATCCCCGCCGATCTGCGTTATGCCGCCAGTCATGAATGGGCACGCCTGGAGGCCGATGGCAGCGTGACCGTGGGTATCTCCGACCACGCTCAGGAAGCGCTGGGCGACGTGGTATTCATCGAGCTGCCGGAAATCGGCAAGCAACTGGCCGCTGGCCAGGAGGCCGGCGTGGTGGAGTCGGTCAAGGCTGCTTCCGACATCTATGCGCCGGTCGGTGGCGAGGTCATCGCCATCAACGAAGCCCTGGCCGACAGCCCGGAAAGTGTCAACAGCGATCCTTACGGGAGCTGGTTCTTCAAGCTCAAGCCGAGCGATGCCAGCGAGCTGGACAAGCTGCTCGATGCCGCCGCCTATCAGGCCGCCGCTGACGCCGACGCCTGATTGGCGTGGCCCGACGAGAAACCCGCTGCGGCGGGTTTTTTCGTTTTCGGCGCCCTAGCAGGCAATGCCTAGCAGCGCTGGCCTCTGGGGCTGGCAGTGGGGCGGCGATGATCGCGAATGCATGCGCTCCGACAGGGCAATGCCTCGTAGCCGGATGCAATCCGGGGCAGGCTTGCATCGGGGCTACGGCTGACCGTTGGTCGCCTGGGCTATCACTTCTCATGAATACAATATATATAAATACATATTGTTTTAACTGAAGGTAACTTATGGCCGGTCCGATCGATATCCAGCAACTGCGCGCCAATGCCGATGCCGCCGGGCAGTTGCTCAAGGCACTGGCCAATCAGGATCGCCTGTTGCTGCTCTGCCAGCTCTCCCAGGGTGAGCGTAACGTCAGCGAGCTGGAAGCTCTGCTGGGTATCCAGCAGCCCACCTTGTCCCAGCAACTGGCGGTGCTGCGGCGTGAGGGGCTGGTGGCGACCCGTCGCGATGGCAAGCAGATCTTCTACCGCATTAGCAGCCCGGCGGCACTGGCGGTGATCGAAACGCTCTACCGCCTGTTCTGCGAGGGGCAATCATGAATATCGATTGGGCCAGCTTCACGCCCTGGAGCGCACTGGCTGGCGGCGCCCTGATCGGCTTGGCGGCTGCCGTATTCGCCCTGGCCAATGGTCGTATCGCCGGTATCAGCGGCCTGCTCGGCAGCCTGTTGCAGCGTGGTGGCGAGGGGCGCGGCGAGAAGGCGGCTTTCCTTCTCGGCCTGCTGCTGGCTCCAGTGCTCTGGGGGCTGTTCGCGGCCTTGCCGCCGATTCATTTCGATACCGGCAGTCTGGGGCTGATCGGCGCCGGCCTGCTGGTGGGCATCGGCACTCGTTATGGCTCGGGCTGCACCAGTGGTCATGGCGTCTGCGGTATTTCCCGTCTGTCGCCGCGCTCGCTGGTGGCCACTCTGTGCTTCATGGGCACGGGGTTCGCCACGGTCTTTGTCCTGCGTCATCTTCTGGGGGCCTGAACGTGGTCAGACTCAGTGCATTCGTTTGCGGTCTGCTGTTCGGCCTGGGCCTGTTGCTGGCGGGCATGGCCGATCCGCACAAGGTACTGGCCTTTCTCGATCTGGCCGGCGCCTGGGATCCGTCCCTGGCATTGGTGATGGCGGGCGCCATAGGTATGGCGGCATTGCCGCTGAACCTGGCGCAGCGCCGCGGCCAGGCACTGCTGGGCGGCGCCATGCAATTGCCGACGCGACGTGACCTGGACGCCCGCCTGATCGGCGGCAGTCTGTTGTTCGGCGTCGGCTGGGGTATCGCCGGTATCTGCCCGGGCCCGGCCGTGGCCATCCTGCTGACCGGGCACTGGCAAGCGCTGCTGTTTGTCGCGGCGATGCTGGTCGGCATGCTGATCTTTACCGCGCTGGAGGGCTGGCGCGGGCGTTGACCTGGAGATACTCGATGAATGCCAATGTGGGAACCCTGGATCGCAGCCTGCGCATCGCCGTGGGCCTGATACTGATTGCGCTGAGCCTGGCTGGCGTCATTGGCCTGTGGGGCTGGATCGGTGTGGTGCCGCTGGCCACCGGCATCTTGCGTTACTGCCCGATTTACCCGCTGCTGGGTATCAATACCTGCAAGATGAAATGACGCCCGTTGACTAAGCGAGAACGCCCGGCGGGTGCCGGGCGTTCTCAGGCTTGCCAGCGCCTGTGGGAGGCGCTTCAGCGACGTGCCTTCGCAGGGCTCAGGCCTTTTGCGGCGCCGGTTGCTGCTGGGTGATGCAGTGGATGTTGCCGCCGCCGAGGAGGATCTCGCGGCCTGGTACCATCACCACGCGGTGCTCGGGGAAGATGCGTCCGAGGATGGCGCGGGCTTCTTCATCCTTGGGATCGTCGAAGCTGGGCGCGACGATGCCGCCGTTGACGATGAGGAAGTTGACGTAGGAGCCGGCCAGGCGAACTTCCGGGCTGCGCTCCTGGCTGCTGTCGGCCATGTCGACGCCGGCGCATTCCTCGGCGGTGGCATGCAGCGGGCCGGGAATCGGCATCTTGTGCACGATCAATTGGCGGCCTTTGGCATCACGGGTGTTTTCCAGCACGCCCATGGCGGCCTGGCAGCGCGGGTAGTTGGGGTCGTTCTCGTCGTCGGTCCAGGCCAGCAGCACCTCACCGGGACGCACGTAACAGCAGAAGTTGTCGACGTGGCCATCGGTCTCGTCGTTGTACAGGCCGTGCGGCAGCCAGATCACCGTATCGATGGCCAGATGCTCGCGCAGCACCTGCTCGATCTCTTCGCGCGACAGGTGCGGGTTGCGGTTCTGGTTCAGCAGGCACTCTTCGGTGGTGATCAGCGTGCCTTCGCCATCGACATGGATCGAGCCGCCCTCGAGGACGAAACCCTCGGTACGGTAGCGCTTGCAGCCTTCTATCTCGAGGATCTTGCGGGCCACCTGATCGTCGCGCTGCCAGGGCCAGTAGAGGCCGCCGTTGAAGCCGCCCCAGGCATTGAACGCCCAGTCCACGCCGCGCACTTCGCCGCTGTCATTGATCACGAAGGTCGGGCCGGTGTCGCGCACCCAGGCATCGTCGGTGGTGATTTCCACCACGCGGATATTGCTCATGTCCAGCCGCGCGCGGGCATTCTCGTATTGCGCGGCGCTGACGCACATGGTCACCGGCTCGAACTGGGCGATGGCACGGGCGACGGCGGCGTAGGCGGCCTGCGCCGGCTTGCCGCCATTGCGCCAGTTGTCCGGACGTTCGGGCCAGACCATCCAGGTCTGGCTATGTCGTGCCCACTCGGCGGGCATGTGGAAACCATCGGCGCGAGGGGTGGTGCTGAGGGTGGTCATATTTCGCTTCCGTAGGGTGCGCCATGCGCACCGGCAAAATGTTTGGGGGCTAGGTGCGCACAGCGCACTACGGGCTCGACGGCGTTTCGCCATCGAGCGTGGAAAGTGGCCAGTATAGGTTCGGCCGGCGGTCGCGGAATACACCCCAGCTAGTGCGCGTCTTCTCCAGGGCAGTGAGGTCGAAGCTGTGCACCAGGATGCCTTCCTCGCTCTGATCCAGTTCCTTGACCTTCGCACCGTACTGGTCGGCGATGAACGAGCTGCCGTAGAAGGTGATGTCGTAGCCGTCCTGTTCCTCGCGGCCGATGCGATTGCTGGCCACCAGCGGCATCAGGTTGGCGCCGGCATGGCCCTGTTGCACGCGCTGCCAGTGCTCGCGCGAGTCGATGCCGGCATCGTGCGGTTCGCTGCCGATGGCGGTGGGGTAGAAGAGGATTTCCGCGCCCATCAGCGCCATGCTACGCGCGCATTCGGGGAACCACTGATCCCAGCAGATACCCACGCCGATGCGGGCGTAGGCGGTGTCCCAGACCTTGAAGCCGGTATCGCCGGGGTTGAAGTAGTACTTCTCGTGGTAGCCAGGGCCGTCCGGGATATGGCTTTTCCGATAAATCCCGAGATTGCTGCCGTCGGCATCGATGATGGCGATGCTGTTGAAACGGGCGCGTCCGGCGCGCTCGAAGAAGCTGATCGGCAATACCACCTTCAACTCCGCCGCCACCTTGCTGAAGTGCGCGATGGCTGGGTTCTCGTCCACCGTGGTTGCCAACTGGCTGTAGTCGGCATTGGGCTTCTGGCAGAAGTAGGGGGTCTCGAACAATTCCTGGATCAGGATGATCTGTGCACCCTGGGCGGCCGCCTGGCGCACCAGCTTTTCGGCGTTGGCGATATTGGCGGCGCTATCCCAGGAGCAGGCCATCTGGGTTGCGGCAACGGTGACGATACGGGACATAAGGCACCTCTTGGTTCGTGTGCAGGCCTGTGGAAGCCATGCATGGGGCGCCATGGCAAGCTTCGACATGGCTGAGTGCTCAATTTATATTCGATAAATATCGATATTGGAAGGGTTTCAGTGCTCTGGTTATGAGATATTTCCGATTTTTATCGAATAAATATCTGGATTTTGAGTGCATACCCTGCATGCGGGTTTCAGTGGCGAAGGGAGAGCGCTGAGAATCGCGAATAAATTCACCTACCGACCGAGCTGCCTGTAGGCGCGGATTTATCCACGAAAGGGGCTGGCACCGAGCCCGTGAACCTGGCAAATGCCTTTGCCCGCCCAAAGGGGGGCTCAGCCCAGCGGTGCGGGGCGTTTGGGCAGGGCGGCGGGCAGGTACAGGCCGAGGTAGGCATCGAACACGCGCATGCCCTCTTCGGCCAGGCGCGGGGTGATGCTGCCGTGCAGTTGCACGGAGCGGGCATAGACGCGATCACCGAGCGACATGGCCAGGTTGAAGACGTCGATATCCTCCGGCAATTGCGGCAGGGGAAAGTGGCGGTCGAACAGCGCGCGCATCAACCGGCCCAGCTCCTGGTCGTACTGGTGATCGGCCTGGGTCACTTCGGCCAGACCATGTTGCGCCAGGATCAGTTGCCGGGCGGCGGCGTCTGTGGCGTAGATGGCCAGTATGCGCTGTTCCACCAGGCGTGAGAGGTCGTGCCAGGTGCGCAGGGCGGCATGCTCGACCGGCTCCTGCAGGCTGGCACGAAAGGCTGCGTGTACGTCACTGGTCAAGCCTTCGAGCAGGGCCGGTACGCTGGCGAAGAAATGGTAGATCGAGGAGGGCGGAATGCCGGCGCGTTCGGCTACCGAGTAGATCGACAGGTTGGCCATGCCCTGTTCGGCCAGCAGTTCACGCGCGGCCGCGAGGATCTGGGCGATCCTCGCCTGGCTGCTGGCGCGTGGCTTGCGCGGGCTGGCAGTGCGCGACATGGCGAAGCTCCTCTGGGCATGAGGCGCTATTGGACGCCAGGCTACGCCGGCGATGCAAGCCATGCCGCGCCTGCTCGAGGGCATGGCGCGTGCCGTTACACGGTGTGCAGGTACCAGTTGTATTCGAGGTCGGAGATGGTGGTCTCGAACTCCTGCAGCTCGGCTTCCTTGCACGCGACGAAGATGTCGATGTATTTGGGATCGATGTACTTGTTCAGCACTTCACTATCGTCCAGCTCGCGCAAGGCATCGCGCAGGTTGTTCGGCAGGCTGGGTTCGAGCTGTTCGTAGGCGTTGCCTTCCACCGGCTCACCGGGCTCGATCTGATTGGTCAGACCGTGGTGGATGCCGGCGAGGATCGACGCCAGCATCAGGTAGGGGTTGGCGTCGGCACCGGCTACGCGGTGTTCGATGCGCACGGCGTCCGGGCTGCCGGTGGGCACGCGTACGGCTACGGTGCGGTTGTCCAGTGCCCAGCTCGGTGCGTTGGGGACGTAGAAGTTGGCACCGAAACGGCGGTAGGAGTTGACGTTGGGGCAAAGGAAGGCCATGGATGCGGCCAGGGTGTCGAGGATGCCGCCGACGGCGTGGCGCAGCGAACTGTTGGTCAGCGGATCTTCGGCCGCAAAGATGTTCTGCCCGGTCTTCTTGTCCAGCAGCGAGATGTGCACGTGCAGGCCATTGCCCGCCTGGCCCGGATAGGGCTTGGCCATGAAGGTGGAGTCCATCTCATGGTCGTAGGCGATGTTCTTGATCAGGCGCTTGAGCAGCAGAGCATAGTCGCACGCCTTGATGGCGTCCTCGACGTGGTGCAGGTTGACCTCGAACTGCGCCGGGGCACTTTCCTTGACGATGGCGTCGGCCGGAATGTCCTGTTCCTTGGCGGCTTCGAGCATGTCCTGCAGGCAGTCGACGTATTCGTCGAGGTCGTCGATCAGGTACACCTGAGTGGACTGTGGACGCTTGCCGGAAATGGGCGAGCGTGGCGGCTGCGGACGGCCGTTCACGTTCTCCTGGTCGATCAGGTAGAACTCCAGTTCAAAGGCTGCGCAGATACGCAGGCCCAGTTCGTCGAACTTCTGCACCACCTGGCGCAATACCTCGCGCGGGTCGGCGAAGAAAGGCGTGCCGTCCAGCTCGTGCATGGTCATCAGCAGTTGCGCGGTAGGGCGCTTCTGCCAGGGCTCGTTGCACAGGGTATTGGGGATGGGAAAGCAGATACGGTCAGCATCGCCGATGTCCAGGCCGAGGCCGGTGCTTTCGACGGTGGCGCCATTGATGTCGAGGGCGAAGAGCGAGGCGGGCAGGTTGATGCCTTTCTCGTACACCTTATGGAGGGCGTTACGGTCGATGCGCTTGCCGCGCACCACTCCGTTCATATCTGCAATAAGAAGGTCGACGAACTGGACCTCGGGATGTTCCTTGAGGAACGCGTTCGCTTCGTTAAGCTGAACGGCACGCGGGGGTACCGACATGATGCAACACCTTTTTGTTAAATATATCAATCATGCGACTGCATGGGTGTGAGTCAATCCGAAACGCACATTGCTGTCAAGCAGGCGCCATGGTGCCCTCAAGTGGGGCATTGCGGCCATTTTTGGGGCGTTTCAGGGCATTGCAGGTGGGCTCCAGCCTTAGCCGCTCGCGGTGCTCAATGGGGTGTGTTCGATTTTTTACAGACCTATTGTGTAAAAAAATGAACAAGGCTAAGCTCCGATCAAACCCACTAACAGCAATAACACGGGTGTCTCATGTCTCGCTTGCCGATCATCGGCTTCAGCGCTCGCTCCAGGGGCTTCGCTTCGGCCTCTCGGGGAATACCAGTCGAGCGCGCTGCGATCTTGTGCCGATGGCCTGTCGATGCGCCATCAGGCTTCTGCGTAACCCTTTCTCCTGCTGGCGTCACCCGTTCCTCCCTGGATGTTCAAGATAGTGCGTCGAGTTCGCCTCTGCCGGCTTCTGCTGCTGGCGCATCTTGTGCAGTGCTCTTGCAGGCCCGCGTCGCCGTGCCGCATGCCGGAGTGATTGCAGCAAAAGCGTCGTGCTCGGAGTGCACTATCTTTCATCGCTAGCAGTTAGCATCTTGAGTTTGTCGTGCTCTCCCAGGCCTTTGGTGAGGTTTGCAGGGGGAGGACGGAGCAACGCTGAAGCGGCTATAACTCCAGCCGGTTCTACAACCCCGAGGTCTCTATGAGTACCAAGCTAGACCAGCTCACCAGCTGGCTGAAAGAACGCAAAATCACCGAAGTCGAATGCCTGATCAGTGACATGACCGGTATTGCCCGCGGCAAGATATCGCCGACCAACAAGTTCCTCGATGAAAAGGGCATGCGCCTGCCCGAAAGTGTGTTGCTGCAGACAGTGACCGGCGATTATGTCGAAGACGACATCTATTACGAGTTGCTGGACGAGGCGGACATCGACATGTTCTGCCGTCCCGACTCCGATGCGGTGTTCCTCGTGCCCTGGGCCATCGAGCCCACCGCCATGGTGATTCACGACACCTTCGACAAGCAGGGCAACCCTATCGAACTGTCGCCGCGCAACATCCTCAAGCGTGTGCTGCAGATGTACGCCGACAAGGGCTGGAAGCCCATCGTCGCGCCGGAGATGGAGTTCTACCTGACCAAGCGCAACAGCGACCCGGACTTCCCGCTGGTGGCACCGATGGGCCGCTCCGGCCGCCCGGAAGTAGGCCGGCAATCATTCTCCATCGACGCTGCCAACGAATTCGACCCGCTGTTCGAGGATGTCTACGACTGGTGCGAACTGCAGCACCTGGATCTCGACACGCTGATCCACGAAGACGGCCCGGCGCAGATGGAGATCAACTTCCGCCATGGCGAGGCCTTGCACCTGGCCGACCAGATCACCGTGTTCAAGCGCACCATGCGCGAGGCGGCGCTCAAGCATGACGTGGCCGCCACCTTCATGGCCAAGCCGATCACCGACGAGCCGGGCAGTGCCATGCACATTCACCAGAGCGTGGTGGACATCAAGACCGGCAAGAGCCTGTTCTCCAATGAGGACGGCACCATGAGCCAATTGTTCCTGCACCACATCGGTGGCCTGCAGAAGTACATCCCCGAGCTGCTGCCGCTGTTCGCCCCCAACGTCAACTCGTTCCGCCGTTTCCTGCCCGATACCTCGGCGCCGGTGAACGTCGAATGGGGCGAAGAGAACCGCACCGTGGGCCTGCGGGTGCCGGAGGCGAGCCCGCAGAACCGCCGCGTGGAGAACCGTCTGGCCGGTGCCGACGCCAACCCCTATCTGGTGCTGGCGGCGTCGTTGCTGTGTGGCTACATCGGCATGGTCGAGGGCATCAACCCCAGTGCGCCGGTCAAGGGTCGCGGCTACGAGCGTCGCAACCTGCGCTTGCCGCTGACCATCGAAGCGGCGCTGGAGCGCATGGAGGCGTGCAAGACCGCCGAGAAGTACCTCGGCGAGAAGTTCATGCGGGGCTATGTCGCGGTCAAGCGCGCCGAGCACGAGAACTTCAAGCGCGTGATCAGCTCCTGGGAGCGTGAGTTCCTGTTGCTGTCGGTGTAACGGGCCGTCGGCCGCGCCTGGCGCGGCCGCTGCCAATAATTTCTGCGTAGCGCCGATGGCGCTGTGTGTCAGCAAGGTGTTGGTAATGAACAAGCAAGCGAACAGCCCCAAGACCGCCCATTGGCAGGCCCTGAGCCAGGCCCATCATCTGGCGCCGTTCAGTGATTACAGGCAACTGGCCGAGAAGGGCCCGCGCATCATCACCGAGGCGAAGGGCGTGCACCTGTGGGACAGCGAGGGCCACAAGATCCTCGACGGCATGGCCGGCCTGTGGTGCGTGGCGGTCGGCTATGGCCGCGAGGAGCTGGTCGAGGCCGCTGCTCGGCAGATGCGCCAGTTGCCGTTCTACAACACCTTCTTCCAGACCGCCCACCCGCCGGTGCTGGAGCTGGCGCATGCCATCTCGCAACTGGCGCCGGCCGGCATGAACCATGTGTTTTTTACTGGCTCGGGCTCGGAAGGCAACGACACCATGCTGCGCCTGGTGCGCCACTACTGGGCGTGCAAGGGCCAACCGAGCAAGAAAATCATCATTGGCCGTGAGAACGGCTACCACGGCTCCACCGTGGCCGGTGCCAGCCTCGGTGGCATGAAGTTCATGCACGAGCAGGGCGACCTGCCGATTCCCGGCATTGCCCATATCCCGCAGCCCTACTGGTTTGGCGAGGGCGGCGACAAATCGCCCGAGGAATTCGGCATCTGGGCTGCCGACCAGTTGGAGAAGAAGATTCTCGAACTGGGCGAGGACAATGTGGCGGCCTTTATTGCCGAGCCGGTGCAGGGCGCTGGCGGCGTGATCATCCCGCCCGAAACCTACTGGCCGCGTATCAAGGAAATCCTCGGCAAGTACGACATCCTGTTCGTGGCCGACGAGGTGATCTGTGGCTTTGGTCGTACCGGCGAGTGGTTCGGCAGCCAGTACTACGATCTGAAACCCGACCTGATGACCATTGCCAAGGGCCTGACCAGCGGCTACGTGCCCATGGGCGGGCTGATCGTCAGCGACAAGGTGTTCGAGGTGATCGAGGCGCACGGCGACTTCAACCACGGCTTCACCTACTCCGGTCACCCGGTGGCAGCGGCGGTGGGCCTGGAGAACCTGCGCATTCTCAAGGAGGAAGGCATCGTCGAGCGGGTCAAGGCAGAAACGGCACCCTATTTGCAGCGTCGTCTGCGTGAGCTGGCCGATCACCCGCTGGTGGGTGAAGTGCGCGGCCTGGGCATGCTCGGCGCCATCGAACTGGTGCAGGACAAGGCCGCGCGCAAGCGTTACCCGGATGAAATGGCTGCCGGCATGGTCTGCCGTGGCCACTGCTTCAACAATGGTCTGATCATGCGTGCCGTGGGTGACACCATGATCATCGCGCCGCCCTTGGTGATCAGCCAGGCAGAAGTGGATGAGCTGGTCGAGAAAGCGCGCAAGTGCCTGGATCTGACCTTGCGTGACCTGTCGGTCTGAACGTCCGCAGTCACGGAAAGTTGTCAGCGGTGCCATGACCTTGCCAGACTGCGCCAGAGTGCGCGGGCCGGTGTGATGACAACGGCTTGCGCGACCTCTGGATTACCGACACAACAACAGGAGCTGTACGCATGAAAACAATCGGCAAGACCCTTCTCGCGTTGTCCCTGAGCGCGACCCTGGCAGGCGTTGCCCAGGCTGAAGACAAAGTGCTGCATGTCTACAACTGGAGCGACTATATCGCCGAAGACACCCTGGCCAACTTCGAGAAGGAAACCGGCATCAAGGTCGTCTACGACGTTTTCGACAGCAACGAGGTGCTGGAAGCCAAGCTGCTCGCCGGCAGCTCCGGCTACGACATCGTGGTGCCGTCCAACCCCTTCCTGGCCAAGCAGATCAAGGCCGGCGTGTTCCAGAAGCTGGACAAGTCCAAGCTGCCGAACTGGTCGAACCTGGACAAGGATCTGCTCAAGGCGCTGGAGCCGAGCGATCCGGGCAACCAGTACTCGATCCCCTACATGTGGGGCACCATCGGCATCGGCTACAACGTCGAGAAGGTCAAGGCTGCGCTGGGTGACAACGCCCCGGTGGACTCCTGGGATCTGGTGTTCAAGCCGGAGAACATGGAAAAGCTGAAATCCTGCGGCGTGTCCTTCCTCGATTCGCCGACCGAGATTCTGCCGGCCGCGCTGCACTACCTCGGCTACGCCCCGGACAGCAGCGACAAGGGTGAGCTGAAGAAGGCCGAAGAGCTGTTCATGAAGATTCGTCCGTCGGTGGCCTACTTCCACAGCTCCAAGTACATCTCCGACCTGGCCAACGGCAACATCTGCGTCGCCATCGGCTACTCCGGCGACATCTACCAGGCCAAGGCGCGTGCCGAAGAAGCCAAGAACGGTGTGCAGGTCAAGTACAACATCCCGAAAGAGGGCGCCGGCGCCTTCTTCGACATGCTCGCCGTACCGGCCGATGCCAAGAACGTCGAGGCCGCTCACGTCTTCCTCAACTACCTGATGAAGCCGGAAGTGATGGCCAGCATCACCAACTACGTGCAGTTCCCCAACGGTAACGCCGCTGCCACGCCGCTGGTGGATGAAGCCCTGCGCAACGACCCGGGTGTGTACCCGAGCCCGGCAGTGCTGAAGAAGATCTACACCTTCCCGGATCTGGCGCCTGCCGTGCAGCGCAACATGACCCGTAGCTGGACCAAGATCAAATCCGGTCGCTGATCGGATCTCGCGACACCTGGCGGCCAGCGCCGCCAGGTAGTCGCTGCTTCACGACGCGATTTCCTATAAAGTGCCGCGCTTTTTTGGCGGCGCAGCAATGCGAGGATGAACCTGTGCGAGTGACTCTGCCCAAGACCCTGATCGCCTTGGCTGCCGCCAGCCTGAGTGGCGCCGTGCTGGCCCAGCAGACGGTGCATATCTACAACTGGAGCGACTACATCGGCGAGCAGACGCTGGCCGAGTTCGAGAGCGCCACCGGCATCAAGCCGGTCTACGACGTGTTCGACTCCAACGAAACCCTCGAGGGCAAGCTGCTGGCCGGCAACACTGGCTATGACGTGGTGGTGCCGTCCAACCACTTCCTCGGCAAGCAGATCAAGGCCGGGGCCTTCCAGAAGCTCGACCGTAGCAAGCTGCCGAACTGGAACAACCTCGACCCGGCGCTGCTCAAGCAACTGGAGAAGAACGATCCCGGCAACCAGTACGCCGTGCCTTACCTATGGGGTACCAACGGCATCGGCTACAACGTCGAGAAGGTCAAGGCCGTGCTGGGTGTCGACGAGATCGATTCCTGGGCCGTGCTGTTCGAGCCGGAGAACATCAAGAAGCTCAGTCAGTGTGGCGTCGCCTTCCTCGACTCGGCCGACGAGATGATCCCGGCCATGCTCAATTACCTCGGCCTGGATCCCAACAGCACCAATCCCGACGATTACGCCAAGGCCGAAGCCAAGCTCATGGCTGTGCGCCCCTACGTCACCTACTTCAACAGCTCCAAGTACATCAGCGATCTGGCCAACGGCAACATCTGCGTCGCGGCGGGTTTCTCCGGCGACGTGCTGCAGGCCGCCGACCGGGCTGAAGAGGCCGGCAAGGGCATCGACATCGGCTACGCCATTCCCAAGGAAGGCGCCAACCTCTGGTTCGACATGCTGGCCATCCCGGCCGACGCACCGAACGTCGAGCCGGCTCACGCCTTCATCAATTACCTGCTCGATCCCAAGGTGATCGCCCAGGTCAGCGACTACGTCGGTTACGCCAACCCCAATACCAAGGCGGCCGAGCTGATGGATCAGGACGTGCGCAATGACCCGTCCGTGTACCCGCCACAAGCGGTGCTGGACAAACTCTACGTGTCGGCCGAGTTGCCGCCGCGTGTGCAGCGTTTGATGACTCGCACCTGGACCAAGGTCAAGTCGGGTCAGTAACAGTTCCTGCCTGGCCGCAGGGGCCGGGCACAATCTTCCGGGAGTTTTCCAATAATGGCTGTCGCTTCCAGCGCCTACAAAAAAGCCCTCGAGGGAAGCCAGACACCGAAAGAGGTGCTGGTGAAGATCGATCGGGTAACCAAGAAATTCGACGAGACAGTGGCAGTCGACGATGTCTCCCTGACCATCAATAAGGGTGAGATCTTCGCCCTGCTCGGTGGCTCGGGTTCGGGCAAATCCACGCTGCTGCGCATGCTCGCCGGCTTCGAGCGGCCCACCGAGGGGCGCATCATCCTCGATGGTGTGGACATCACCGACATGCCGCCTTACCAGCGGCCGATCAACATGATGTTCCAGTCCTACGCGCTGTTCCCGCACATGACCGTGGCGCAGAACATCGCCTTCGGCCTCAAGCAGGACGGCCTGCCCAAGGCCGAGATCGAAGAGCGCGTGGCCGAGATGCTCAAGCTGGTGCACATGACCCAGTACGCCAAGCGCAAGCCGCATCAGCTCTCCGGCGGGCAGCGTCAGCGCGTGGCCCTGGCCCGCTCGTTGGCCAAGCGGCCCAAACTGCTGCTGCTCGACGAGCCCATGGGCGCGCTGGACAAGAAACTGCGCTCGCAGATGCAGCTCGAGCTGGTGGAAATCATCGAACGCGTCGGCGTGACCTGCGTGATGGTGACCCACGATCAGGAAGAGGCCATGACCATGGCCCAACGTATCGCCATCATGCACCTGGGCTGGATCGCCCAGACCGGCAGCCCGGTGGACGTCTACGAAAGCCCGGCCAACCGTCTGGTGTGCGAGTTCATCGGTAACGTCAACCTGTTCGACGGCGAGATCACCACCGATGATGCCGACCACGCCATCATCGCCTGCCCGCAACTGGACAAGCCCATCTACATCGGCCACGGCATCAGTACCCGTGCCGAAGAGAAGCGGGTCACCTATGCCCTGCGCCCGGAAAAGCTGCTGATGGCCACCGAGCTGCCGGCCGATCACGAACACCCGGAATACAACTGGAGCCGGGGTCACGTGCACGATATCGCCTATCTCGGCGGCCACTCGGTGTTCTACGTCAAGCTCGACACCGGCCCGATTGTGCAATGCTTCATCGCCAACGCCGAGCGCCGTGGCAAGCGCCCCACCTGGGACGAGCCAGTGGTGGTGTACTGGGAAGACGACAGCGGCGTGGTACTGCAATCATGAAACTGGCCAAACTCTCGCGCTACCTGCCCAGCGGGCGGCATGTCGTGATCGGCATTCCGTTCCTGTGGCTGTTCCTGTTCTTCCTGTTGCCCTTCATCATCGTGCTGAAGATCAGCTTCGCCGAAGCCGACGTGGCCATTCCGCCCTACACGGAAATCTACGAGTGGGCGGACGACAAGCTGACCATCCTGCTCAACCTGGGTAACTACATCTTCCTCTCCGAGGATGCCTTGTATCTGTCGGCCTACCTCGGCTCGCTGCGTATCGCCCTGTTCAGCACCCTGCTGTGCCTGGTGATCGGCTACCCCATGGCCTACGCCATCGCCCGGGCGCCCAAGGACAAGCAGACCGTCTTCCTGCTGCTGATCATGATGCCGACCTGGACCGCGATCCTGATTCGCGTCTATGCCTGGATGGGCATTCTCGGCAACAACGGCCTGCTCAACAGCCTGTTGCAGAGCATCGGTCTGATCGATCAACCGCTGCAGATCCTCAACACCAACCTCGCGGTCTACATCGGCGTGGTCTATTCCTACCTGCCGTTCATGATCCTGCCGCTCTACGCCAACCTGGTGAAGCACGACCCGACCCTGCTGGAGGCTGCCTCCGACCTGGGCTCGAGCAACTTCAACAACTTCTGGCGCATCACCGTACCGCTGTCGAAGAACGGCATCATCGCCGGCTCCATGCTGGTGTTCATTCCGGTGGTGGGCGAGTTCGTCATCCCCGAACTGCTCGGTGGCCCGGAGACCCTGATGATCGGCAAGGTGCTGTGGCAGGAATTCTTCAACAACCGCGACTGGCCGGTAGCCTCGGCGCTGGCAGTGGTGATGCTGGCGATCCTGATGGTGCCCATCATCCTGTTCAACCGTAACCAGGCGAAAGAGCTGGAGGGGCGGCCATGAGTTATCCAATCGTGATGAGCCCGGCATCCTGTTCAACCGGCTTTTCAACCATAAGCGGAGCGAAAGAACTGGAGGGCCGGCCATGAAGCGTCTGAGTTTCTCCAATGTCATGCTCTGGGCGGGTCTGGCGTTCATCTACCTGCCCATGGTGATTCTGGTCATCTACTCGTTCAACGGCTCGCGTCTGGTGACGGTCTGGGGTGGCTGGTCGGTCAAGTGGTACGTTGGTCTGCTGGACAACACCCAGTTGATGAGCGCGGTTGCGCGCTCGCTGGAAATTGCCCTGTACACCGCCATCTCGGCGGTGATCCTCGGTACCCTGGCGGCCTTCGTGCTGACCCGCATCACCCACTTCAAGGGGCGTACCCTGTTCGGTGGCCTGGTCACCGCACCGCTGGTGATGCCGGAAGTGATCACCGGTCTGTCCTTGCTGCTGCTGTTCGTGCTGATGGCGCAACTGTTCGGCTGGCCGGCGCAGCGTGGCTTGAGCACCATCTGGATCGCCCACACCACCTTCTGCTCGGCCTATGTGGCAGTGGTGGTGTCGTCACGCCTGCGCGAGCTGGACATGTCCATCGAAGAGGCGGCCATGGATCTTGGGGCGCGGCCGTGGAAGGTGTTCTTCCTGATCACCGTACCGATGATCGCGCCGTCGCTGGCCGCTGGTGCCATGATGTCCTTTGCCCTGTCGCTGGACGACCTGGTGCTGGCCAGCTTCGTCTCTGGCCCGGGCTCCACCACCTTGCCGATGGAGATCTTCTCTGCCGTGCGTCTGGGGGTGAAGCCGGAGATCAACGCCGTGGCCAGCCTGATCCTGCTGGCGGTGTCCTTCGCCACCTTCCTGGCCTGGTTCTTCAGCCAGCGCGCCGAGGAAAAACGCAAGAAGGCCCTGCAGCAGGCGATGGACGAGACCACGGGCAAGGCCACTAGCTTGCAGGCGGAAAAGGCCTGATCGATCCTTAGTGATCCGAGAAACGGGCCTTTGGGGCCCGTTTTTCGTTGGGTCGGGGAATTTGATACCGGAGCGGCAAGTTTGTGTGTTGTCTTGTTGGTTGTTCGGGTGCTTGTTCCGAATTGCCGCGTTTTTGCTGATGTTTTTGGTTTCGCCCTCCCGGGCGAGTCACTTTGCGGGCAAAGTAACCAAAACCTCCGCCCTTTCATCCGGCCCTGGCTGCGCCAGGGTTCGTTCGCTCCATCGCCGCTCCAGAGGCCCGCCGCGGTGGGCCATCCCTGGCCCATCGCGGCTCTCGCGACATCCATGTCGCTCAACCTCTTCCACGACGATTCCGCTCACCCTCCTGGGCGGGCTCTGCACGCGCCTGAACCTGCGGTAACCCAGAATTAGCGTGGAGTGTTTGAACATGGGTCAGCCTTAGGGCTGACCTGAATGCCGGCTACAAGCCGGCAAGCTGTTCACTGCATGAAACTGCGCGAATGAAACTATTGGTTTAATTCAACCGCCACATCGCGACTTCACAGCTACCAGAGCACGCAGGACTAGCCTGGCACACCTGTTCGTTCAGGCGCGCAAATTCCCCCTTCAGGAGGCCGAACGCAGGCATTGCGCAGGGGGCGAGCGGCATGGATGCCGCGAGAGGCGTAATGGGCCAGGGATGGCCCATGTACGCCGACCCCGGAGCGATGCCGGAGTGAGGGGAGTCGAGCGAAGCGAGACCCGGATGGCGGGGGTGCGTTTCTTTTGCTTACTTTTCTTTGCGCAGTTCAAAGAAAAGTGAGTCGCCCGAGGGGGCGAAACAAGGAGTTTCTGCGCACACCGCAGCGGCGTCCAGAACACCAAAAAAGCCCACCCTCAGAACACAAACTTGCCAGCTCAGTATCAAGCCTACTCCCCGCCGCCCCCCACCCCATAAAAAAGCCCGGCACGAGGCCGGGCGCAATGGGTACCAGTGGTACCCGAAGCAGCGATGCTCAGTTCATCCCGAGCCAGTTCGGCAGGGCCATGGACACGGCCGGGATATAGGTAATGATCATCAGGAAACTGAGCAGCAGCATCAGCCACGGCATGGCGGCGCGGATCACTGCGGTCAGCGACATCCCGGTCACCGCCGAGGTGACGAACAGGTTCAGCCCCACCGGCGGCGTGATCAGACCGATCTCCATGTTCACCACCATGATGATGCCCAGGTGGATCGGATCGATGCCCAGTTGCATGGCGATCGGGAACAGGATCGGCGCCAGGATCAGGATGATCGCCGACGGCTCCATGAAGGCACCGGCCACCAGCAGCACGATGTTCACCACCAGCAGGAACTGCCAGGGCTGCAGGCCCAGCTCCACCACCCAGGCGGTGATCTGCTGCGGAATCTGCTCGGTGGTCAGCACGTGGGCGAAGAGCATGGCGTTGGCGATGATGAACATCAGCATGATGGTCAGCTTGCCGGACTCCAGCAGCACCTTCGGGCACTCGCGCCAGGTCAGATCCTTGTACACGAACAGGGCGACGAAGCCGGCGTACACGGCGGCCACGGCGGCCGCTTCGGTCGGGGTGAACATGCCGGTGTAGATGCCGCCGAGGATGATCACCATCAGCAGCAGGCCCCAGATCGCCTCACGGGCGGCGCGCAGCCACTCGCGGAAGCTGGCGCGCGGCAGGGCCGGCAGCTTCTTGATGCGCGCGACGATGTAGATCGCCACCATCAGCACCACGCCCAGCAGCACACCCGGAATCACCCCGGCCATGAACAGCTTGCCCACCGACTGCTCGGTGGCGGCGGCGTACACCACCATCACGATCGACGGCGGAATCAGGATGCCCAGGGTGCCGGCGTTACACACGATGCCGGCGCCGAACGCCTGCGGGTAACCGGAGCGCACCATGCCGGCGATGGCGATGGAGCCCACTGCAGCCACGGTAGCCGGCGAGGAGCCGGACAGCGCGGCGAACAGCATGCACGCCAGCACCGCGCCGATGGCCAGGCCGCCACGGATGTGGCCGACGCAGGCGTTGGCGAAGTCGATCAGGCGCTTGGCCACGCCACCGGTGGTCATGAAAGCGCCGGACAGCAGGAAGAACGGAATCGCCAGCAGGGTGTAGTGCTCGGAGGTCTCGAACAGCTTGATCGCCAGCGAGCGCACCGAGTCAGGGCTGAACAGCATGATGGTGATCGAACCGGCCAGACCGAGCGATGCGGCGATCGGCACGCCGATGAACATCAGCAGGAACAGCAGCAGGAAGAGGAACAGGACGGTCATTATTTGGCCTCCTCGTGCTCGTTGATTTTCAGCGCATCGGCGGCTTCGTCAGCCAGGCCGAGGCCGGTCTGCTCGTTGCGCAGGATGCGCACGAGGATTTCCAGGAAGCGGATGAACACCATGGCGTAGCCGAAGGGCACGATCATGCCGATATGCCATTGCTGGATGCCGTAGTGGCCGAGGTCTTCGGCGCCGATGCCGGCGATGAACAGGGTGCGCACCCAGTCGAAGCTGCCGACCGCGATCAGGCCGGCATAGCCCAGGCAGCACAGGCAGGCGATCACGCCGATGATGCGCTGGATGCCGCGCGGGGCGAGCTTGACCAGGGCGTCGACGCCGATATGGCCGGCAGTGCGCACGCCGTAGGCCAGGCCAAAGAAGATCAGCCAGCCGAACAGGGCCTTGGTCAGGGCGCTGCTCCAGGTCATGGCCTGGGCCGCTTCGAGGATGACATCGCCGATGCTCAGCAGGGTTTCGTTGCCCCCGAAGGTGTCACCCAGCCAGTAGAAAACGGTATAGAAATTGTTGAGGATCACGTAGGTGAAGGTGATCAGCGTCATGGCCGCCAGCAGAAAGGCGATGAAGCCTTCCTCGAAGTGCTCCCAGACGCGCCGCAAGGCGTTCATGGATGGTTCTCCCGAATGGAAAGGGCGTAGGGTGGGCCGAAGTGGCCCACCGTTTACAGCAGACGACGCCCATCGCGGGCATCATGGTGGGTCAGAGCCGTAGCGCTCTGCCCACCCTACGGCTCTCCGGCCTTATTGCTGGTTGGCGGCCTGGGCAGCCTTGATCAGGTCGGCACCGATCTCACCCTCGAACTTCTTCCACACCGGCTGCATGGCGGTACGCCATTCGTTGCGCTGCTCGGGCGTCAGGGTCAGGATCTCGGTGGTGCCGGCGTCCAGGATGCGCTGCTTGTCGCCCTGGTTCAGCGCATCGGCCTGCTTGTTCACCTCGACGGTGACCTCGGCGATGATCTTGTTCAGCTCGTCGCGTACGTCAGCCGGCAGACCGTCCCAGAACTTGGTGTTGGTAATCAGCATGTAGTCCAGCAGGCCGTGGTTGGACTCGGTGATGTACTTCTGCACTTCGTACATCTTCTGGCTGTAGATGTTCGAGTAGGGGTTCTCGGCACCGTTGACCACGCCAGTCTGCAGGCCCTGGTAGACCTCGGCGAAGCTCATCTTGCGCGGGTTGGCGCGCACGGCCTTGAACTGCTCTTCCAGTACGGCGGAAGCCTGTACACGGAATTTCAGACCACGGGCGTCCTTGGGCTCGAGCAGGGCCTTGTTGGCCGACAGTTGCTTGAGGCCGTTGTGCCAGTAGGCCAGGCCAGTGATGCCCTTGTCGGTCATGGAGTTCAGCAGTTTCTGACCTTCCGGGCCCTTCTGGAAGCGATCGACCGCTGCCATGTCGTCGAACAGGAACGGCAGGTCGAATACCTGCAGTTGCTTGGTGTACTGCTCGAACTTGGCCAGGGACGGGGCGATGATCTGCACGTCGCCGAGCAGCAGCGCTTCCATTTCCTTGCCGTCACCGAACAGCGAGGAGTTCGGGTAGACCTCGACCTTGACCTTGCCAGGCAGGCGTTCTTCGGCCAGTTGCTTGAACAGCATGGCACCCTGACCTTTCGGGGTGTGCTCGGCAACGACGTGGGAGAACTTGATGACAATCGGATCGGCGGCCTGGGCCATGCCGGCGATGGACAGGGACAGGGCGCAAGCCAGCGCCTTGGCAGTGGTTTTGAACATGCGGATGCTTCCTCTTGTTGTGTTTATCGCGTTGACGCCGGTGCGTCGCAACGAACGGACAAGAGCAAGTCTAGGCGGCTGAGGGAAAAACGCCGTCATTGGGCAGCGAGGCCTGGACTTGTACTTGTGGGTTCGCTTGAGGCTAGCTCAGAGCAACCCTTGTGCCAGAGTGCCATCGTGGTCACTACAGAAGCATGAAAGGCCCTGAAAAGACGCATACCTGCGCGCCTTCGGCCAATACGCGCAGGGCGCTGCGGCTGGCGGGCGCCGGTTCCGGTCGGTGAGGGGGGGAGGAAGTGGCGGTTTGCCGCCAATCAGTCGAATTCCTCTGGCGAGCTTCCGCCAGAACCGGAAAAGTTCAGGCCGTGCTTGCGCAGTTTGTCGTGCAGGGTCTTGCGTGGAATGCCCAGGGCCTCGGCCAGGCTGCGCAATGAACCGTGCGGACGGCTCAGCTCGCCGGCGATCAGGGCACGCTCGAAGGCCTCGACCTGTTCGCTCAGGCCACCTTGAACCGGCGGCAGGTTGGGCGCGTTGCTGTCCAGGGCCAGTTCCAGGCCCAGGGCGAAGCGTTCGGCGGCGTTCTGCAGCTCGCGCACGTTGCCCGGCCAGGGGTGGCGCAGCAGCAGGGCACGCTGGCCAGGTTGCAGCTCGCGTACCGGCAGGCCATGGCGGGCAGCCGCGCTTTCGCTGAAATGCTGGAACAGCAGCAGGGCATCTTCGCCGCGCTCGCGCAGCGGCGGAATGTTCAGCGGCGCGACGTTCAGGCGGTAGTATAGGTCGGCGCGGAAGCGGCCCTGGTCGGCGGCCTGGCGCAGGTCTTCCTTGGTCGCGGCTATGACGCGGATATCCAGGGGGATCAACTGGTTGCCGCCGAGGCGCTCGACCACCCGTTCCTGCAACAGGCGCAGCAGCTTGACCTGCACGTCCAGGCTCATGCTCTCGATCTCGTCGAGGAACAGGGTGCCGCCGTTGGCGAACTCGAACTTGCCGATGCGGCGTTTCTGCGCACCGGTGAAGGCGCCGGCCTCGTGGCCGAACAGCTCGCTTTCCACCACCGACTCGGCCAGGGCGCCGGCGTTGATGGCGACGAAGGGGCCATCGCGGCGGTTGGACAGGTCGTGCAGGGCGCGCGCCACCACCTCCTTGCCGGCGCCGGTTTCGCCGAGGATCAGCACGTCGGTGGCGATGCCAGCCAGCGCGCCGATCTGTTCGCGCAGGCGCTGCATCGCTGGGGATTGACCGACCAGGCGCCCGGCCAGTTGCTGGCGGTCGGTCAGGGCCATGCGCAGGCTGCGGTTGTCCAGCACCAGGCGGCGCAGGTCGAGGGCGCGGCGCACGCTGTCGAGCAGGGCGTCGTTGGCGAAGGGTTTTTCCAGAAAGTCGTAGGCGCCGGCGCGCATCGCCTGCACGGCCAGGGGCACGTCGCCGTGGCCTGTGATCAGCAGCACCGGCAGCTCGGTGTCCTGCTCGTGCAACTGCCGCAGCAGTTCCAGGCCATCGATGCCGGGCATGCGGATATCGCTGACCACCACGCCGGGCCAGCCAGCAGGAATGCGTTCGGCCAGGCCCTTGGCATCACCCAGGCTGAGCACCTTGAGCCCGGCCAGGTCGAGGGTCTGGCTGAGCGCCTGGCGCAGATGGGCGTCGTCGTCGATCAGCAGAACCTGGATACGGCTGTCGATGGCGCTATCGCTGGTCATGGCGAGGGATCCTCCGGGGGTTGCAGGTTGACGCCAGGGCTGGCCAGGCGCAGGCGCAGGGTGATCAACGCGCCGCCTTGTGCATGGTTGTCGAGCAGCAGCTCGCCGTCCAGGGCGCGCATCAGGCTTTCGCAGATGGCCAGACCAAGGCCCAGGCCCTGGGCGCTGGTCTTGGTGGTGAAGAAAGGCTCGCGGGCGCGCGCCAGCGATTCGGCGGAGAAGCCTGGGCCGTTGTCGCGCAGCAGCAGTTCGAGCTGCTCGTCCTGGGTGTGCGCGCTGATCCAGATGCGCCGTGGCGGCGCCTTGTCGACGAGGGCGTCGAGGGCGTTGGCCAGCAGGTTACCGAGCACCTGGCGCAGGCGCGTCTCGCCGGCCTGCACCCAGAGGGTGGCGTCCGGCAGGTCGCGGATCAGTTCCACGTCCATGGACCGGCGGCGCTTGGCCAGCAGCGCCAGGGCATCATCGAGCGCCGGTTGCAGGGCCACGCGCTCCGGGGCATGGCGGTCCCGCCGAGCGAAGGCGCGCAGGTGGGCGATGATCGAGGCCATGCGCTCGGTCAGCTCGCGGATCAGGCCGAGGTTGGCGCGCACGTCCTCGCTGCGTTGATGGTCGAGCAGGGTGGTGGCGTTCTCCGCATAGCTGCGGATCGCCGCCAGCGGCTGGTTGAGCTCGTGGCTGATGCTGGCGCTCATGGTGCCCAGGGCCGAGAGCTTGCCGGCCTGCACCAGCTCGTCCTGGGCACGCACCAGCTCCTGCTGGGCCTGCTCGCGCTCCAGCACTTCCTGCTTGAGGCGGCTGTTGAGCAGCTCGAGGTCGTGGGTGCGTTCGGCCACGCGCTGTTCCAGCTCGGCCTTGGCGCGGCTGTCGAGGGCGATGCGTTCGAGGTAGTGGCGGCGCCGCTGCATCAGCAGGCCGAGCAGCAGCAACAGCACCAGCAGCGCCGTGGCGCCCACCGCCACGGCGCTGCGCACCGGGCGGTCGAGGAGAATGCGCGGGGCGAGGATGTTCACCGTCCAGCCGGTTTCCTCCAGCACCCGGCTTTGCACCAGCCAGGCGCTCGGGTCGAGATCCAGCGCCGGTGGCGCCTGGGTCGGGTAGGGCTGGTTGGCGGCGATGGCGGCCTGTTCCACGCGATCCAGTGGGCGGCTGGCATGAAAGCGCCAGTCGGGGCGCGAGGTGAGGATCACCACGCCGTTGGTGTCGGTCACCAGCAGTTGTTCGGGGGTGTTGCCCCACAGCGTCTCGGTGTGGTCGAGGTCGACCTTGACCACCAGCGCGCCGATGTTGCGCTCGTCTTCGCGTACCGGGTAGGCGAAGTAGTAGCCGCGCTTGCCCGAGGTGGTGCCGAGGCCGAAGAAACGCCCCAGGCGCCCGGCCAGGGCTTCGCGAAAATAAGGGCGGAAGGCGAAATTGCCGGCGACGAAACTGTCGGGTTTGTCCCAGTTGGAGGCGGCCAGGGTGACGCCACGGCTGTTCATCAGGTAGATGACGTCGGCACCGGTCTGTACCCGTGTGCGGGCCAGCAGGCGGTTGGCGCCGTCGAGGATGGCGGGATCATCCGGTTCGTGAAGCGCCGCGCGCACCCCAGGCAGGTCACCGAGAATCTGCGGCAGCACCTCGTAGCGGCGCAGGGTGCCCAGCAGGTTGGCGACGTACAGGTCGAGAGTCTGGCGGTTCTGCTCGATCAGTACGCCGCGGTAATAGCGCTCGGCCAGGTAGTGCACCGGCCACAACAGCGGCGCGAGCAGCAGCGCCAGGAGCAGCAGGCTGCGCCAGCGGGGGCGACGTAAGGTGGAAGGAGCAATGGTCATGGAGCGAGGACGGGCGCCGAGATGATCGGCGCATTATGCACATTCCCGCCCGCTCTGCTGCCGTTTCGCGCGTAAACGGCAGCAGGCCCGTGCCTTCAGTCCTGGCGCGCCAGGCAGGCGTCCAGCGCCTGCTCCCAAGGCGGCAGGCTCACCTGCCAGGCTTGCGCCAGTCGTTCGCCATCCAGGCGCGAGTTGAGCGGTCGTTGCGCAGGCGTGGGGTATTCGCTGGAGGGAATCGGCAGCAGCTCGGCACAGCGCTTGCCCTCGGCGCGTAGGCGTTCCGCGATGGCGCTGGCGAAGCCGAACCAACTGGTCTGGCCCTGGCAGGTCAGGTGATAGGTGCCCCAGTGGTAGCGGCCCTGCTGCCACTTGTCGATCAGCTCGGCCGTGGCGCTGGCGATGCTGCCGGCCCAGGTGGGCGCGCCGATCTGGTCGTCCACCACCTTGAGCTGCTCGCGCTCCTGCAGCAGGCGTTGCATGGTCAGCAGGAAGTTGCGCCCGTGCCGTGAGTAGACCCAGCTGGTACGCAGGATCAGGTGATCACAGCCGCTGATGCGCAGGGCCTGCTCGCCGGCCGCCTTGCTGGCGCCATAGACGCCCAGCGGGTGCGGTGTGTCGGCCTCGCGGTAGGGGGTGGCCTTGCTGCCGTCGAAGACGTAGTCGGTGGAGTAGTGAATCAGCGGAATGTCCAGCTCGAAGCAGGCATCGGCCATGGCGCCTGGCGCCTCGGCGTTGATGGTGAAGGCCAGCTCGCGCTCCTGCTCGGCCTGGTCGACGGCGGTATAGGCGGCCGCGTTGATGACCAGTGCCGGACGCTCGCGGAGGATGACCTCGCCCAGGCGCTGTGGCTGGGCCAGGTCGAAATCGGCACGGCCCAGGCTGAGCAGCTCATGGCCGGCGAGCGCACGCTGCAGCTCGCGGGCGACCTGGCCGGTATGGCCGGTGATGAGAATCTTCATGGGAAGGTGTCGGCCTCCTCGAATGGCATGCCCTGCTGATCCTTGGCTGACAGTTGCGGCGTCTGCCCGGCCAGCGGCCAGGCGATGGCCAGGTGCGGGTCGTCCCAGCGGATGCAGCGTTCGTGGGCGGGGGCGTAATAGTCGGTGGTCTTGTAGAGGAACTCGGCATGCTCGCTGAGCACCAGAAAACCGTGCGCGAAGCCTGCCGGAATCCAGAGCTGGCGCTTGTTCTCGGCGGACAGGTGGACGCCGACCCATTTGCCGAAGTGCGCCGAGCCGCGACGCAGGTCGACGGCGACGTCATACACCTCGCCGGCAGTCACCCGCACCAGCTTGCCCTGCGCCTGCTGCACCTGGTAGTGCAGGCCACGCAGCACGCCGCGCGCCGAACGCGAGTGGTTGTCCTGGACGAACTCGCCGTGCACGCCAGTCAGTTCGGCGAAGCGCCGCGCGTTGAAGCTCTCGTAGAAGAAGCCGCGCTCGTCGCCGAACACCTGGGGCTCGATGATCAGCACGTCGGGCAGGTCGGTGGCGATGATCTTCATGCATGTCCCTCGGCGAGTTTGTACAGGTATTGGCCATAGCCGGTCTTGCCGAAGGCCTTGGCCTGGCTCAACAGGCGCGTGTGGTCGATCCAGCCCTGCTGGTAGGCGATTTCCTCAAGACAGGCGATCTTCAGACCCTGGCGCTTCTCCACGGTCTGCACATATTGCGAGGCGTCGAGCAGGCTGTCGTGGGTGCCGGTGTCGAGCCAGGCGAAGCCGCGGCCGAAACGCTCGACGCGCAGGTCGCCACGGGCCAGGTAGGCGTTGTTGACATCGGTGATCTCCAGCTCGCCGCGTGGCGAGGGCTTGACCGCCTTGGCGATGCGCACCACGTCGTTGTCGTAGAAGTACAGGCCGGTGACGGCGTAGCTGGATTTCGGCTGCGCCGGTTTTTCCTCGATGGACAGGGCATTGCCGGCGGCATCGAACTCCACCACGCCGAAGCGCTCGGGGTCGCTGACCCAGTAGCCGAACACCGTGGCGCCGCTGGGCTGGCTGGCGGCACGCAGCAGCTTCTCGGTGAAGTGCTGACCATGGAAGATGTTGTCGCCGAGGATCAGGCACACCGGGTCGCTGCCGATGAACGCCTCGCCGATCAGGAAGGCCTGGGCCAGGCCGTCCGGCGAGGGTTGCTCGGCGTACTGCAGGCGAACACCGAACTGGCTGCCGTCGCCGAGCATCTTGGCGAAGTTGGGCAGATCCTCGGGAGTGGAGATGATCAGGATGTCGCGGATGCCGGTGAGCATCAGCACCGACAGCGGGTAGTAGATCATCGGCTTGTCGTAGATCGGCAGCAGTTGCTTGGATACGCCAAGGGTGATGGGGTGCAGACGGGTACCGGAACCTCCGGCGAGGATGATGCCTTTCATGGCGGGCGTTCCTTAAACGGTGCCGAGTCGTTGGCCCTGGTAGCTGCCATCTTGAACGTGGCGGCACCAGTCGAGGTTGTGCAGATACCAGAGCACGGTCTTGCGCAAGCCGCTGGCGAAGGTTTCCTGCGGTACCCAGCCCAGTTCGCGTTCGATCTTGCTGGCATCGATAGCGTAGCGCAGGTCATGGCCGGGGCGATCCTTGACGTAGCTGATCAGGTCTTCGTAGCGGCTGACTCCTGCCGGCTTCTCGGGTGCCAGCTCTTCCAGCAGGGCGCAGATGGCCTTCACCACGTCGAGGTTCTTCTGCTCGTTGTGCCCGCCGATGTTGTAGGTCTCGCCCACCTTGCCGGCGCTGACCACCCTGAGCAGGGCGCGTGCGTGATCCTCCACGTACAGCCAGTCGCGCACCTGCTGGCCGTTGCCATAGACCGGCAGTGGTTTGCCCGCCAGGGCGTTGAGGATCATCAGCGGGATCAGCTTCTCGGGGAAATGGTAGGGGCCATAGTTGTTCGAGCAGTTGGTGATCAGCACCGGCAGGCCATAGGTGCGTTGCCAGGCACGCACCAGGTGGTCGGAAGCGGCCTTGCTCGCCGAGTAGGGCGAGCTGGGAGCGTAGGGCGTGGTCTCGGTGAACAGGTCGTCTGCACCGTGCAGGTCGCCGTACACCTCGTCGGTGGATATGTGGTGGAAGCGGAAGGCGGCCTTGCGTTCGCCGTCCAGCCCCAGCCAGTAGGCGCGGGTGCTTTCCAGCAGGGCGTAGGTGCCGACGATGTTGGTCTGGATGAAGGCGGCCGGGCCGTCGATGGAGCGGTCGACATGGGATTCGGCGGCCAGGTGCATGATCGCCTCCGGCTGGAACTCGGCCAGTGTCTGCGCGACCACGGAGCTGTCGGCGATGTCGGCCTGGACGAAGCGGTAGCGCGGATGGCCGGATACTTGCAGCAGTGATTCGAGATTGCCGGCGTAGGTCAGCTTGTCCAGGTTGAGTACCTCGTGCTCGGTGTCCTGAATCAGGTGACGAACCAGTGCCGAACCGATGAAGCCGGCACCGCCGGTGATCAAGATGCGCATGCTGAGCCTTTCGCTTAAGGGGTGAATGGGTCTGGGTGCCAATCATAGGCCAGATGGGCGCTTGCGCCGAGCGCTCAGGGCATGGCGACATGAGATATGTCGCTGGTTTTATGGCGCCATGAATTAACTGTGCTATTGGTTAAGTAGAATATTGAAATGCCACTATAAAAATGGTTTAGTCGCGCCATGGTTGTTTCGACGAAATTCTGTCGTTGTGGCGAAATGCGAATTATGACTGTCTTTTTTCTGACGTCTCGTGGATTCGAGTCGCAAGTCACGGCGGGGTAGTGGTTTCATGCGTCAGCTGTCAGGTGGTAGTTCATTGCTGGCGCGTCCTGGCTTCATCGAATATTTCCTGGCTGGCTGTCGGCTGTTGCATGGCCTGACGGCGGCATTACCGGGATTGCTGTTGCTGTTGTGGTTGTCCGAAGAGCCGGCGCTGACCCATAGCTATGCGGCGGTACTGCTGTTCTTCAGCGTACTGACGGTAATGATGTTTCAGGCGCTCGGCGTCTACTCGGATGAGATTTTCAGCAACCTGCTGCGTTTTCGGGTGATGTTCTTCGCCTGGTCGGCTGCGTTCTGTCTGATGTTGTTCATGCACCAGGCGCTGTCGATGTTCAATTTCATGCAGTGGTACTACCTGAGCTTCTGGTTCCTGGCCAGTTTCATGGCGTTCGTCGCCGAGCGCCTGCTGATTCTGACGCTGTACCGCTACTGGATGAGCACGGGGCAGTACCTGCAGGCTACAGTGATTCTCGGCGCGACCGATAACGGTGTGCGCCTGGCGGAATTCATGTCGCGCCATCGCGATGTGCGCTCGGGGTTGATCGGTTTCATCGACGATCGTATCGGGCGTTTGCCCGAGCGCGTGGCGGGGCTGCCATTGCTGGGCAACAGCCGTGAGCTGGAGCGCCTGGTGCGCGAGGAGCGCATCACTCAGGTGCTGGTGGCCTTGCCCTGGTCTGCGGAAAGCCGTATCGGCCAGATCGTGCGGGAGTTGCGCAGGTTGCCGGTGAATGTGTTGCTGGTGCCGGACATGCTGGCGTTCCGGCACGCGCGCAATCGCATCACCGAGGTGGCTGGGCTGCCGATGTTCAACGTGTCCGAACGGCCGCTCGATGGCTGGTCGCCACTGATCAAGCGTCTGGAGGATCTGTGTCTGGCTTCTCTGGCGCTGATGCTGGCATTGCCCGTGATGACTCTGGTCGCTCTGGCGATCAAGCTCGACTCACCTGGGCCCGTGCTGTTCCGGCAGAAACGCTATGGTTACAACAACAAATTGATCGAAGTGTTCAAGTTCCGCTCGATGTATTGCGACAAGGCCGATGCCAATGCCGAGCGCCAGACCACGCGTGGCGATGATCGCATCACCCGGGTCGGGCGTTTCATTCGCAAGACCAGCCTGGACGAGCTGCCGCAGCTATTCAACGTGCTGCTCGGCAGCATGTCCATGGTCGGCCCCAGGCCTCATGCCACGGCGACCAAGGCGGCAGGCATCCTCTTCGAGGATGCGGTCAAGGAGTACACCGCGCGCCATCGGGTCAAGCCGGGCATCACCGGGTGGGCGCAGATCAACGGCTATCGTGGCGAGACCGATACGCTGGAGAAGATCGAGAAGCGCGTCGAGTTCGACCTGCAATACATCGAGAACTGGTCGGTCTGGTTCGACCTTTACATCCTGTTCCGCACCCTGCCGGCGGTTCTGCTCACGCGAGAGGCTTATTGACCATGACTGCCCTGATTCCCTGCATCATCGCCGGTGGCGCGGGAACCCGTCTGTGGCCGGTTTCGCGGGAGGCCATGCCGAAACCCTTCATGCGTCTGGCCGATGGCCGCAGCCTGTTGCAGAAGACCTTCGAGCGGGTCGCCGCCTTGCCCGACGTCAGCCAGTTGCTCAGCGTGATCAACCGCGAGCTGCTGTTTCGCACGCTCGACGACTATCGCGTGCTCAAGCTGCAGTGCCGGGGGCTGGACTTCCTTCTGGAACCCATGGGGCGCAATACCGCTCCGGCCATCGCTGCGGCGGCCCTGCACGTGCTCGAACAGCATGGCGAAGACGCCCAGTTGCTGGTGCTGCCGGCCGATCACCTGATTCGTGACCAGGCCGCCTTCAGCGCCGCCGTGGAGCAGGCACGAGCCCTGGCCGCAGCCGGCTGGCTGGTGACCTTCGGCATTCGCCCGGATCATGCCGAGACCGGCTATGGTTACATCCGCCAGGGCGAAGCCCTGGAGCACGGCGGCCTGCGCGTGGCCAGTTTCGTCGAGAAGCCGGATCTGGCCACCGCCCAGGCCTACCTCGACGGCGGTCAGCATCTGTGGAATGCCGGTATGTTCTGCTTCCGTGCCGATGTGCTGCTGCGCGAACTGCGCGAGCATGCCGCCGAGGTGGTGGAGGGCGTGGAGCGCTGCCTGGCTGCCAGTACCTCGACGACCGGCAAGCTGGGCGTGCAGTGCGAGCTGGATGCCGAACGTTTTGCCCAGGTGACCGATATTTCCATCGACTATGCCCTGATGGAGCGCTCGAACAAGGTAGCCGTGGTGCCCTGCGACCTGGGCTGGAGCGATATCGGTTCGTGGCAGGCACTGCGTGAGTTGAGCCCGGCCGATGCCAATGGCAACCAGATCCGTGGCGAGGCGGTGCTGCACAACGTGCAGGGCTGCTACATCGATTCGCCCAAGCGCATGGTCGGTGCTGTCGGCGTGCGTGACCTGGTGGTGGTGGACACCCCCGACGCCCTGCTGATCGCCGATGCCAACAACACCCAGGACGTCAAGTACGTCGCCCAGGAGCTCAAGAAGCGCGGCCACGAGGCCTATCGCCTGCACCGCACGGTCACCCGCCCCTGGGGCACCTACACCGTGCTCGAGGAAGGCTCGCGTTTCAAGATCAAGCGCATCATGGTGCGCCCTGGCGAATCCCTGTCGCTGCAGATGCACCACCACCGCAGCGAGCACTGGATAGTCGTCAGCGGCATGGCGCGGGTGGTCAATGGCGAGCGCGACTTTCTGCTCAACACCAACGAGTCCACCTTCATTCCTGCCGGGCACAGCCATCGCCTGGTCAACCCCGGGGTGATCGACCTGGTGATGATCGAGGTGCAGAGCGGCGAGTACCTGGGCGAGGATGACATCGTCCGCTTCACCGACATCTACGGCCGTGCGCCGGCCAGCGAGCCCAAGACCTGATGCGTGTGGCTCTGATCATTCCGACCCGCAATGCCGGTGCGCACCTCGACCGGCTGTTGCCGGCGCTCGCCGAGCAGACCCTGCAGGCGGACGAATTCCTGGTGGTCGACAGCGCCTCGCATGACGATACCGTGGCGCGCATGCGCGCTGCCGGTGCGCGGGTCGAGGTGATCGAGCCGAGCCAGTTCAACCATGGCGGCACGCGACGCTGGGCCAGCCAGCAGGTGCAGGCCGACGTGTTGATCTACCTGACCCAGGACGCCATTCCGGCCAACCCGCAGAGCTTTGCCCGCCTGCTGGCGAACCTGCTCAGCGAGCCGGACATCGGCGTCGCCTATGGCCGCCAGTTACCACACGCGGATGCCGGTTTGCTGGGCGCGCAGGCGCGGCGCTTCAACTACCCGTCGCAGTCGCGTACCAAGCGCCTGGCCGATGCCGCCGAACTGGGCATCAAGACCTGTTTCAGCTCCGACTCCTTCGCCGCCTATCGGCGCGAGGCGCTGGAAGCCGTGGGCGGCTTTCCCGAGGACGTGATCGGCAGCGAGGATGCCTACGTCGCAGCGCGCCTGCTGCTGGCCGGTCATGCGGTGCGCTACGCCGCCGATGCCGAGGTGCGGCACTCGCACGATTATCGCGTGCTCGACGAGTTTCGCCGCTATTTCGACATCGGCGTGTTCTATGGTCGCGAGCGCTGGATCGGCCAGGCCTTCGGCGCTGCCGGTGGCGAAGGCCTGCGCTACGTCAAGGCAGAGCTGCGAACCTTGCAGGGCGCCGGTGCCCTATGGCGCATTCCCGAGGTGTTGTTGCGTACCGCGTGCAAACTGCTGGGCTATCGTCTCGGTCATCTCGAAGCCCATCTGCCATGCTCCATCAAGCGTCGTCTCAGCATGTTTTCCACTTACTGGACCTAGACCCATGTTCGCTCATACCAAGAAGTCATTCGTTCAGTCCTCTGTCGTCGTCGCCTTGCTGGCATTGCTGCTGGTCGGTTGCAGCACGCCGGCGCGGGTACACCTGCCCGACGACGAGGCGCTCAAGCAGCGCCACCAGGAAATCTACAAGCTGGCCGACCTGCCGCCACCGCAGGTACGCATCCAGAGTGGCGACACCCTGCGCATCGTGCGTGACGCTCAGGAGCCCTCCGAGAAGGACGACATGACCCTGTTCGTGGTACGCCCGGACGGCTACTTCTCCATGCCCTACGTGGGCCTGATAAAAGCCGACGGGCGTACCCCCGAGGACGTGGCCAAGGAGGTCACCAGCAAGCTGAGCAAGATCTACCGCCGCCCCAACGCCACGGTGAACATCGCCATCGCGCCGAGCAACAAGGTGTTCATCGGTGGCGCGGTGCCCAATGCGGCCTTCTTCGACCTGGTCGGCCACGCCACGCTGGAGCAGGTGCTGCTGGCTTCCGGCGGCGTGCTGCCCTCGGCCGACAGCGACAATATCGCCCTGCTGCGCGCGGGTGACGACGGCAAGTACAAGATGTATTTCTTCAGCCTGGCCTCGCTGCTGCAGGACAAGGACAGGCCGATGATCGCCATGCAGCGTGGCGATCTCATCTACGTGCCGCAGTCGGGGATCGGCAGCACCGTCGAGGCGGTGGACATGTATTTCACGCGGCTCTTCCCGATCAACAAGGGGATCGGGGTCGGGTTCAACTATGACCTGAACGGTACGCGGGTGAAGAACAGCGGTAACACCACCAACATCGAAAACACCAGCATTGGTCCAGTTGATTCAATAAGTATCCCGTAATGCCAACCTACCGAAATACTCCTCAACTTCCGCACTTTCGTGGAGAGATTGATGCTTGAGATTCGCTCTTTCCGCGACCTGCTGCGCCTGTTCTTTATCTTCCGCAGGGAGTTCCAGCTCGCGGTGATCGCCACCGTGGTGGTGGCCGTGCTCGGCGCTTTCCTGCTGCCGACCCAGTACGAGTCCACCGCGCGCATGCTGGTCAAGCCTGGGCGTTACAACGCCACCATGCCGATCGACGCCACTGGTCGAGCCGCGCTGATCGCTCCCAGCACGCAACGCGATCCGGTGGTCGACGAAGAGAAGCTGCTCACCGGCCGGCCCATCGTGCACATGGTCGCCGAGCGCTATCTGGAGCTGATGGCCAACTACCGCCCGGAAGGCTTCTGGAAGACGGTCAAGTTCCATGTCGGTGCGGCGGTCAATGCCGTCATCGAAGCGTTGCGTAGCGTGCTGCAGGTGCTGGGGCTGGTGGAGGCGCAGACGCCCGTGGAGCGCCTGGCCAAGAAGCTGGAGAAGAACTTCAGCGTCGGCCACGAGCCGGGCTCGGCGGTCATGGAGGTCAGCTTCACCTGGAACGACCCCTATATCGCCCAGCAGGTGGTGCAGACCTGGATCGACGCCTACCTCGAGGAGCGCACCCGTGCCCTGGGCCGCGACAGCCTGTACTCCTTCTATGAGGGTGAGCGTGACAAGGTCGGCGAACAGATCGACAGCCTCAAGCACGCCTTGCGCGACCGTCTGCAGAAGGTCAATGCCATCAGCGTGCAGGAGCGTCTGGAAAACCTCACCAACCAGATCAACCGGCTCTCCGATGCGCGTGCTGAGAAGCTCAACGAACAGGCGGGGATCGCCACCTTCCTGGCCGATGCACGCCAACAGCTCAAGCGCCAACCCAAAGAGCTGGTCACCAGCCGCGAGATCAGCCTAAATCCCAATCAGCTCGACCTGCATCGCCGCTTGAATGCGCTGGAGGAGCAGCGTTCCAGCCTGCTGCGCACCTTCATGCCCGATGCCCCGCCGGTGCGCGAGGTGGAGCAGAGCATCGAGCAGATGCAGGCCCTGATCGCCAAACAGGCCGAGCGCATTGAGCGTTCGCAGAACCTGGAACCCAACAGCATCGCCACCAACCTGCGCCAGCAGATCGTCGACGCCGAGTTGCGTGAACGCCGGTTGGCCGGGCAGATCAAGGACTATGCCGAGCAACTGGCGGCCCTGCGTGCCGAGCGCCTGAAGGTGATGAGCGACGAGCCGGAAATCAACCGCTTGCTGCTGGAGCTGGACAACGCCGAGAAGAGCTTCAGCCTCTACGGCGAGAACCTGGAAAAGGCCCGCATCGACCAGGCCCTGGATCGCAGCCAGATCAGCAATATCGCCTTGCTCGAAGCGGCCACGCTCAACCCTTCGCGGGTCTTTCCCAAGAGCCTGCTGATTCTCGCCCTGGCGCTGCCGCTGGGCCTGGCGGTGGGGCTGCTGACGCTGTACCTGTGCTTCTTGCTCGACCAGCGCATCCACGATGGCGCGCGCGTCGAGGAGGTGTTCAAGGTGCCGCTGTGGACCACCTTGCAGCACCTCGGGCCGCGCCCCTGGAAGATCGTCAGCGCCTTCACCGCCAGCATCTACCGGCTCTACAGCCAGTTGCCCCTGGAGCGCATCGAGCGCGAAGGCCTGACCCTGGCGCTGACCTCGGCGCGGCCGGGGGAGGGCGTGCGCTTCGTCAGCGAGCACCTGGGGCAGTTGCTCATCGAGCGCGGCCATGCCGTGCGTTTCGACGGCAGCGAGCCGGCTCGCCCCGGTGAAGTGGTGCTGCTCAATGCGTCCTCCTTGCTGAGCAATCAGGATGCCTTCCTGGCCATGCGCCGCGCCGATCTGATCGCCCTGGTGGTGGAAGCCAAGACCAGCACCATCCCGGTGGTGCAGAACGCCTTGTCGGTACTCAACACGGCATTCGGCAAGATCGACGGCATCATCCTCAACAAACGCCGTTTCGAGGTGCCGGCGCGCCTGCTCAATCTGCTCGCCGGCGGCCGCGTGCTGCCCGAGCCGGCGTCCGTTGCGCCAGCGCCCGAGGCAGCGAGCCAGCCACCACTGCTGACCGAGCGGACACAGGCGCCGGCAGCGGCTGCCGCGCCTGTCGCGACCCCGGCCCCCATAGCGGTCGCCACGCCTGAACCCGTCGTTACGCCTGAACCCTCAGCCGCGCCGCAAGCGGCCTCGGCACCTGCCAGCGTGCCAGGCAGTCCGCTGCCGCCGCTGGTCAGCACCACGGCCGGCCTCGTGGCGCATCCGCCGGCTCGCGTCACTTCTGCTCAGCCACAGAGCGCGCCTGCGCCGGCTCGCCCGCTGGCGGCCGAGCCGGCCATGCTGGTCGATGCCCCCAGCCAGGTGCATGGCTGGGGCAGCAACCGCCTGATCGAGCAAACGCCGCTGCACAGCGTGCTGCTGGTCGAGCTCAAGCCGGGAGCGCTGATTCCCGCGCATTACCATGCGCACCGCAGCAAGCACCTGCTGATGCTTTCCGGGATATTGCAGGTCGAGATCGACGGCCAGGTACAGCGCCTGCGTGAGGGCGATGGCATCGATATCGCCATGGAGCAGGTGCATGCGCTGAGCAATGCGGGTGTTTCCCCGGCGACCTTCTTCGAGGTGCGCCTGGGTGAGTTCCTCGCCGACGAGGATTGCGTTTTCGTTCAATGAGGCGGGCAGACGGCCGATGATGTCATCATCGGCCTTGCCAGCCAGACGCTGCATAGCGTGAGATAACCGCGGCCAGGGCGCAGAGACCGTCCTGCCAACCACGACAACATTTGACCGACAAGGAACAGCAAAAGATGTCCAACGAATTCTTCCACCCCGCCAGCACCTCTCCCAAAGGCCTTTGCCAGTACCCATGGGGCACCAGTCAGGCACTGGAGGAGTCGCCGCGTCACTGCCTGGTCAAGGTGACCATCGCACCGGGCCATGGGCTGCCCGCGCACTACCACCAGCACCGTAGCAAGCGCCTGCTGGTGCTGTCCGGCATTCTCCACGTCGACATCGACGGCCAGGTGCATCGCCTGCGCAGCGGCGAGGGGCTGAACGTGGCCCTGGAGCAGGTGCACGCGATGAACAACCCGAGCGTGGCCCCGGTGCAGTTCTACGAAGTGCAGAGCGGTGATTATTTCGGTGCGGAAGACGTGACCTACGTCTGAGTGCCGTCGCCTCGGCGCCCTGGTCTGACCGGGCGCTCGCGGCCTGAATCGATACCACCTGTGCCAGGAGCTCTGCATGATCGGATCGCTACCCTGCCACGGCCCTGTCGAACAGTCTGATGACTGGCGCGATGGCGGCTGGCGCTCTTCGCGAGCGGCCTGCACGGTGCCCTGTTTCACCCGCGCGTCGCGCCTGTCCGGCGGCACGTCGCGTTCGATTTCTCTCTCGCCTGTCATGAGTATGTCCAGATGATCGATATCCGCTCCTTCCGCGACCTGCTGCGGTTGTTCTTCATCTTCCGGCGAGAGTTCGAGGCGGCGGTGGTGGTGACCCTGGTGCTGGTGCTGCTGGGTGCATTCCTGCTGCCGACCAAGTACGAATCCAACGCGCGCCTGTTGGTCAAACCGGGCCGCGAGAGCACCACGCTGCCGTTGGAAGTGGCCAACCGCCAGGCGTTGATCGCCCCCAGCACCCAACGTGACCCGATAGTCGACGAAGAGAAGATGCTCACCGGGCGGCCCATCGTGCGCATGGTCGCCGAGCGCTATATCGAGCTGATGGCCAATTACCAACCGCAGGGGGTGTGGAAGACCATCAAGTTCGAGGTCGGCAAGGCGGTCAATGCGCTGATCGATGCGCTGCGCAGCGTGCTGCAGTTGCTCGGGCTGGTGGAGGCGCAATCGCCGGTCGAACGTCTGGCCAAGAAGCTGGAGAAGAACTTCACCGTCGGCCATGAACCCGGTTCGGCGGTCATGGAAATCAGCTTCACCTGGAACGACCCGGCCATTGCCCAGAAAGTGGTGCAGACCTGGGTCGATGTCTACCTCGCGGAGCGTGCCCGTACCCTGGGGCGCAAGAGCCTGCAGGTGTTCTACGAGAACGAGATGCAGCAGGTCGCGGCGCAGATCGACGGCCTCAAGAACGACCTGCGCACGCGCTTGCAGGAGGTCAATGCGGTCAGCGTGCAGGAACGTCTGGAGAACCTCACCAACCAGATCAACCGCCTGGCCGATGCTCGCGCCGAAAGTCTCAACGAGCAGGCCGGTATCGCCAGTTTCCTGGCCGATGCGCGCCTGCAGCTCAAGCGTCAGCCGCAGGAGGTGGTGACCGCGCGTGAGGTCAGCCTCAACCCCAACCAGCTCGACCTCAAGCGCCGCCTCAATGCATTGGAGGAGCAGCGCGCCGGCCTGCTGCGCACCTTCCTGCCCGACACGCCGCCAGTGCGTGAAGTCGACCAGAGCATCGAGCAGATGAAGGCCATGATCGCCAAGGAAGCCGAGCGCATCGAGCGCTCGAAGAACTTCGCGCCGAACGCCATAGTGGCCAATCTGCAGCAGCAGATCATCGACGCCGAGCTGCGCGCCAAGCAGCTGGCTGGGCAGGTCAAGGACTACGATGCGCAGCTCGCCCAGTTGCAGCAGGAGCGCCTGCGCGTCATGGCCGACGAACCGGCGATCACCCGCCTGTTGCTGGAACTGGCCAACGCCGAGAAGAGCTATGCGCTGTATGCCGAAACCCTGGAGAAGGCGCGTATCGACCAGGCGCTGGACAACAGCCAGATCAGCAATATCGCCAAGATCGAAGAGGCTACCTTCAACCCCAGCCGAGTCTTCCCCAAGAGCCTGATGATGCTGCTGCTGGCCCTGCCGGCGGCGCTGGCGGTGGGCCTGCTGACGCTGTATCTGTGCTACCTGATCGACCAGCGCATTCATGACGGCGCGCGCATCGAGACCGTGTTCAAGGTGCCGCTGTGGAGCACCCTGCAGGATCTCGGGCCGCAGCCGTGGAAGCTCGACAGCGCCTTTACCGCCAGCCTCTATCGGCTCTACAGTCATTTGCCGCTCGACCGTGTACAGCAGCAGGGCCTGACCCTGGCGCTGGCGTCGGCGCGACCGGGGGAGGGGGTGCGTTTCGTCACCGAGCACCTTGCTCGCCTGCTGATCGAGCATGGCTACCAGGTGCGCCTGCTGGGCAGCGAGCCGGCCAGGCCGGGCGAGGTGCTGATCCTCAATGCCTCGTCGTTGCTGAGCAACCAGGACGCCTTCCTCGCCCTGCGTCGTGCCGACCTGATCGCCTTGGTGGTGGAGGCCAAGACCAGCACCATCCCGGTGGTGCAGAACGCCTTGTCGCTGTTGCAGACCGGCTTCGGCAAGGTCGACGGCATCATCCTCAACAAGCGCCGCTTCGAGGTGCCGGGCGCCGTGCTGGATCTGTTCAGGCGTCTGCGGGGCGGAGCCTGATGCGCATTGCCCTGCTGGCGCCCTTGCCGCCCGAGCAGACCGGCATCGCCGATTACGCCTGGCACCTGAGTACGGCCTTGCAGGCCGCCGGTGTCGAGGTGCTGTGCCCGCTACGCGGTTGTGGCATGGATGCGCAGCGTAATGCTGCGGCACTCGCCGCCTTCGACTGGAGTTCGGTGGATCTGGCGCATGCCGAGCTGGGCGGTGGACGCCTGGGGGAGTTTCAGGCCTTGCGCTGGTTGCAGAAGCATCAACCGCAGTTGCCCCTGACCGCCACCGTGCACGACCCGGAGCGCTTGGTCTGGCGCCGCGCCAGCCTGCCCTGGGCGCTGCGCTGGCTGGGGCGGCTACCCAGCCCGCTGCCACAACTGGCGGCGCTGCTGGCCGACCCGCTGACCCTGCGCGAAGAGCGCCAGGTGGCGCAGGGCCTGGCAAGGGTGGTGACCCTCACCGAACTGGGTGGCGGCCTGCTGGCCCGGCGCATGCGCCTGCCCGCCGGGCGTCAGCTCAGCATCGCCCACGGCAACCTGCAGATCGCGCCGCAACCGCTGCCAGCGGCCGAGCCGTTGCGCCTGCTGTATTTCGGTTTCATCTATCGCGGCAAGGGTATCGAGGATCTGCTCGATGCCCTGGCAGCCACCTTGCAACGGCGCCCCGAGCTGCATGGGCGCATCCGTCTCACCCTGGCCGGTGGCAGCGCCCCGGAGATCGCCTTCGGCCCCCGTGGTAACTACCTCGACGAGCTGCGTGCACGGGCCCGTGCCCTGCGTCTGGAGGGTTGCCTGGACTGGTCGCTGGATCTGCCGGCCAGCGACATCGCCGCCTGCATTCAGGCGCACCATGTGCTGGTGCTGCCCTATCGTGAATCGAAGAAGCTCAGCCTGCTCGGCGAGATGCGTGGCACCAGCGGCGCGCTGTCCTGGGCCAATGCCTGCGGGCGCGGGGCGATCACCTCCGACGCCCGCGCCTTCGCCGAAGAAGTGCGCGGCGGCAATGGCCTGACCTACCCGCAGGGCAACGTCGAAGCCTTGTCGGCCTGCATCGAACAGGCGGCCGAGACGCCGCAGCGGGTCGCCCAGTGGGCCGAGCGCGCGGCCGAGATCGGCGCGGCCCGTGCCTGGCCCAAGACGGCCGAGCGTTTTCGCCAACTCTTCGCAGAGGTATGTGCATGATCAGCCCATGGTTTTCCCGTCTGGCGCTGCTGGCGGGGCTGACGCTCGGCCTGGCCGGCTGTGGCATGAGCCAGCCGGCCCAGGCCGAGGCCACGCAACTGAAGGCGCCGCGTGCGGTGGTCTGGAAGGACTTTCTCGGGGTCAATGCGCACTTTCTCTGGTTCAGCCCCGAGCAATACCGCGAGCAGATGCAGCGCCTGCGCGATCTGGGCCTGGAGTGGACGCGCATCGATCTGCACTGGGATCGCCACGAGCCCAAGGAAGGTCGCTACCGCCTGGGTGAGCTGGATCAACTGGTCGCTGACCTCAAAGCGCAGCAGCTCAAGTCGGTGTTCTACCTGGTCGGTTCGGCGCCCCATGCCACCAGCGCGCCGCCCGGCTCGCCGACGCCGGATCAGTACCCACCGCGCGACCCGCGCGTGTTCGCTGAGCGCATGGCCATGCTGGCCAAGCGTTACCCCAGTGTCGATGCCTGGCAGGTGTGGAACGAACCGAACCTGCCCTCGTTCTGGCGCCCCCACGAGGATCCAGAAGGCTATGGCCGCTTGTTGCAGGTGACCACCCAGGCGCTACGCCAGGCCGTGCCGGACAAGCCGGTGGTGATGGGTGGCATGGCCTACTACAGCCAGATGCCGGTCAAGGGCGGGTTGATGCTGGAAAGCCTGGGCAAGCTGGGTGTGCAGCAACTGGGCACCATCGTCGCCTATCACCCCTATTCACAGACTCCGGAAACCGACGAGCCCGGCGCGCGCGATTTCGTGCTGCGCAGCCAGCAGCTCAACGCCACCCTGCGCGGTGCGCAGGTGCCGCAGATCTGGGCCACCGAATGGGGCTGGTCGAGCTACAGTGGGCCGAAGGAATTGCAGGAAATTATCGGTGATCAGGGCCAGGCGGACTACGTGCTGCGCCGTCTGGCACTGATGAGCGCGCTGGACTACGACAAGGTATTCCTCTTCGCCCTGTCCGACCTCGACAGCCGCGCGTCGGCGCGTGATCAGCATTACGGCCTGCTCGATCTGCAAGGCAAACCCAAGCCGGTCTATCTGGCCCTGCAGCGCTTCCTCAAGCTGACCGGGCCGCGCCTGGAACCGGCGGACGCCCCCACGCTGGAAGCGACCCCCGATGACCTGTTCAGCGTTGCCTGGCAGCGCGAGGACGGCAAGCATGTCTGGCTGTTCTGGAGCGAAAGCTCGGCACCGTTGCACTTGCCGCAGATCAGCGCCGCCGAACTGCACGACCCGTTGGCAGGCAACCAGACGGCCCTGAGCGAGGCAGGTGGCATTCGCCTGCAGGCCAAGCCCAGCCTGCAGATGCTGGTGTGGTGAGAGCGAGCATGCGCGTGCTGTGGATCGTGCCCTATCTGCCCTGGCCAACCACCAGTGGCGGCAAGACGCGCCAGTACCAGTTGCTGCGCGCCCTGGCCGCGCGCGGCCATCGCATCACCCTGCTGGTGCAGTCCAAGACGGCGCTGGACGATGAGTGCCGGCAGCGCCTCGAACCCTTGCTCGAACGCCTGGTCGTGCTGCCGCGGCGCAACCTGCGCAGCCCGCTGACCCTGCTGGCGGCGCTGTTTGCCCCCTGGCCGCTGCTGGCTTCGGTCAATGGTCTGTCCGGCGCCCTGCGCGAGCGCTTCGACAGCCTGCTGGCCGAGGGCGGCTGGGACGTGGTGCAGGTCGAGCACAGTTATGGCTTCCAGCCGCTGGCCGGCCCGTTGGCGCGGCGCGGCCAGCCCTTCGTGCTCACCGAACACAACCTGGAGTCGGCACTGGGTGCGGCCACCTATGACCGCTTCCCTGACTGGCTGGCGCCCTTCGTGCGGTATGACCAATGGCGCGCACGGCGTTGGGAGCGCCGCGTTTTCGACCAGGCACGGCATGTGGTCGCCGTGACCGAGGCTGATGCCCAGGCCATGCGCCGCCTGACCGACACGCCGGTGGCGGTGGTGGTCAATGGTGTCGACTGCCAGGCCTTCGCCCAGGTGCAGGCGGCGACCGGCAGCCAGCGCATCCTGTTCGTCGGCAACTACGAATACGCGCCCAACTGCGATGCCGTGCAGTGGGCGCTGGACGAAATCCTGCCACGGCTCTGGCAGGCCTGCCCGCGGGCGCGCTTCGTTGTCGCCGGCCATGCCCTGCCGTCGGCCTGGGCGCAGCGCTGGCCCGATCCGCGTATCGAGTGGCTGGGCTTCGTCGCCGATCTGCCGAGCGTGCAGGCCGAGTGTGCGGCGTTTCTCGCACCCCTGCGCCATGGCGGCGGCTCCAAGCTCAAGGTGATCGAAGCCCTGGCCGCTGGCCTGCCAGTGGTGAGCACGGCGCAGGGGGTGTCCGGGTTGGCGGTCGAGGCGCGGCGTGACTACCTGGCCGGCGAGACGGCTGCTGAGCTGGCCGCCGCCCTGGCCGAGGTGCTGGCCGATGCCGAGCAGGCCGCCGCTCTGGCTGCCAATGGCCGCGCCTACGTGCGCCGCGAGCATGACTGGGCCGGTGCGGCCGAGCGGCTCGAGGCGGTTTATCGGCAGATCGAGCAGGAGCGGGTATGCGCGTAGGCCTGGATTACCGACCGGCGACCGTCGCCCCGGCCTCGGGTATCGGGCGCCAGGTGCTGGCGCAGGAGCAGGCGTTACTGGCGCTGCCTGACACCGAGCTGGTGCGCTTCACTGAAGCGCCGCTGGATCATCCGCAGCGTGCCACGGCCTGCTGCCCGGAGTGGGCCAGCCCCTTGCAGGGCCTGCAACGACCGCAGGTGCGCTGGCGCTTCGAGGCCAGGTTCCTGCCCCGCGCCCTGCACGAGGCGCGCATCGACCTGTATATCGCCACGGCCAACATGGGCCTGCCCCTGGGGCGCAAGCGCGGGCGCAAACAGGTGCTGGTGCTGCATGACCTGTTCCAGCTCACCGAACGCAATTTCCATCGCTCACGCCTCAAGGCACTGGCCTATCGCGGCATCGACGGCTTGTCCATCGCCTGGTCGGTGCTGATGGCCGATCGCATCTGGTGCCCCTCGCAGTTCTCGGCGGACGAAGCGGCGCGGCTGTTCCCCTTCGCCCGCAACAAGCTGCGCGTGCTGCCCAATCTGGTGCCGGGCTTCGCCACCGCGGCGGCGCAGTTGCCGGACGATCTGCCCGAGCGCTTCTGGCTGGCCGTGGGCACCCGCGAGCCGCGCAAGAACATGGCGCTGTTCCTCGACTGCTGGCAGCAGGCGCGCCGGCAGTCGGCGCAGGTGCCGGCGCTGGTTCTGGTCGGCCATGCCGAGGATGTGGCGCCTGAGCTGCGCGAACTGCCCGGCCTGCATTGGCGCAGCGGTTTGAGTGAGGCGCAGTTATGCGGTCTGTATCAGCGCGCCGAATGCCTGTGGCAGCCTTCCTATGGCGAAGGCTTCGGCTTGCCGGTGGTGGAGGCGCTGAGCGTCTCCACGCCGGTCGCTGCCGCCACTGGCTCGGCCCTGGATGAAGTGTTGCCGCCCGGTAGCCCGCGCTTCGCCCCGCACGATCGCCAGGCCCTGCTCGGCTGCCTGCTGCAGGTAGCCGCGCAGCCACCTGCACGCACGGCAGAGTTGGCCGAATGGGCGCGGCGTTATGAGTTTCCGGCCTACAGCCGGCGTCTGAATGAACTTGTCATGGAGTTGTCGCGCTGATGGCCATGGGATTACCTGTCGCGCTGATTCTCGGCGTGTTGTTCGGTGTGCTGCTGTGGTTCCTCAGCGTCGGCAAGCTGCTGGTGCTGCTGGCCGGTGGTGCTCTGACCCTGACCCTGCTGCGCAAGCCGCTGTGGGGCCTGCTGCTGTTCGCCGTGCTGGCCACCAGCATCCCTTACACCACGGTGCAGGTGGGCATCCGCACCACCATCAGCGAGGCGGTACTGGGCCTGACCTGGCTGGCGCTGCTCTGGCAGGCGTTCATCGGCCGCAGCCGTGGCCTGCTGCAATGGCGCCCGGTGGAGCGCACCCTGCTGTGGCTGATGCTGTTCAGCACCCTGCCGTTCGTGGTTGGCATGATCATCATCGATGCCGACGGTAACGGCCCGGTGAACTGGGTACGCTGGCTGATGAACCTGTCGCTGCTGTTCATGGTGCCGCTGCTGCTGCGCAGCGAGCGCGACCGCGATCAACTGATCGTGGCCCTGCTGCTGGGCAACCTGGCCATGCTCTGCCTGTCGATATTCATCTTCCTCAAGGATCGTGACGCCACCACCATGATCCCGATTCTCACCGACCTCAAGTACGCCCACCCCGAGGCGGTCAGAGACATCTTCTCGGCCAACTACCAGCGCATGGCCTCGCCCTGGGTGCACCCGAACCTGACCGGCGGCATCCTCGCCCTGTTCGTGCCGCTGGCGCTGCTCTACGGCTGGACGCGCAAGGGCTGGCGGCGCCTGCTGGGGCTGTCGGTGGCGCTGCTGGGTTGTGCCGGCCTGCTGTTCAGCATCTCCCGTGGCGCCATCGTCTCGCTGGCTCTGGTGCTGCTGTGGCTGACCTACAAGCGCACGCCCTACAGCGGGCGTATCCTCGGTCTGGGCATCGCTTTCGGCGCGGCGCTGGTGCTGTTCTACCCGCCGCTGCAGGAGCGCCTGCTGACCATGTTCTCGCCGAGCAACGCCAGTACCGAGGTGCGCTTCCTGGAGTACGCCATGTTCCCCGAGGCGATGGCGCGCTATCCGCTGGGCATCGGCTTCAAGGTCGACCCGCCTGTGCCGGGCAGCGGCCTGCTGGGCATTTCCAACCTGTGGCTGAACTTCATCTACAAGATCGGCATTCCCGGCATGCTGCTGTTCGTCGCCGTGACCCTGCTGTGGTGGCGTGAGGTCAGGCCGGTGGGCGCGGTGCGCCGCATCGATGCCGACAATGCCATCTGGCTCGGCAGCACGGCGGGTGTGCTGGCGGCCATCCTCACCGGCCTGTTCGACCACTACTACAGCTTCACCTACGTCATCATCGCGCTGTTCTGGCTGCTCATGGGCCTCAGCCTACAGGTGGTTCGCCTGCACCCGGAACTGCGTGATGCCAGCGACTCTCACAGGGAATCCTCGCCATGAAACACCGTGTCAGGCTGCGTTCGGATCTGCGTGCGCAACTGGATGATTACGCCGCCAAGCTGGGCGTGACGCGCGACGAGCTGGAGCGCGCGCTGCAGTGGATGTTCGAGCATGACGTGGCCTTCGACGAGAGCGGCGTCTACGCCATCAGCTCGGTGGATATCGAGCCACGTATCGAGAACCCCCTGGCGCGACGCTTCTACGCCTTGCTCAAGACCGAGATTCCCGCGCGTTACTTCGTGCCGCTGTATGGCAAGAACTGGGCGACGCTCAGGGATCGCTGGCTGCGCGCCTGGGAGCAGGCCTACAACATCCTGATCAACAAGATCCCCAGCCACCATGTGCGCATCTGGTGGCTACGTGCCGGTGGCGCGAAGATCGGCAAGGGCAGCTCGATCTGGCGCAACACCGAGGTGCTGGGGGTGGAGAACCTGGTGATCGGCGACGACAGCGTGATTGCCTGGCACTGCCAGGTCGATGCCCGTGCCGGGCTGGTGATCGGCGACCATGTGGCGATCGCCTCGCACGTGCTGATCATCGCCGGCACCCATGATCTGGCCGCCCCCGAGTTCTGGTCGATTTCCGCGCCCATCTACATCGACGACTATGCCTGGATCGCCAGCCGCGCGCTGATCGGCCAGGGTTCGCACATCGGCCGTGGCGCGGTGGTCACCGCCAACACCGTGGTGGCCAAGGAGGTGGCGCCGTACAAGATCGTCGGTGGCAGCGGCGCCAAGATCATGGGCGAGCGCCCGCATGACCTAAATTACAAGGTCGGCGGCAAGGGCCTGTTCACCTTGTTCCACTAATAGCCATGTTCAACAGCACGCTGTGGCTGACGCTGGCGACCCTGGCCGGTCTGGGCCTGGGTTTTGCCCGCGAATGGCTGCTGGTCACCTCCTGGGGCGCGGGGGAGCGCAGCGACGCCTTCATCGTCGCGCTGTTCCTGCCGGAGGCCCTGCGCATGGCGCTGGCTGGTGGCTTGCTGGCCGCTGCCGCGCTGCCGTTGTATGGCCAGCGTGACGAGCAGCAGCGCCGGCGCTGGCTGAATGCGGTCAGCCCCGGGTTGCTGCTGATTGCCCTGGCGCTCTGGGCGCTGCTGGCTTTGGCCGCGCCGCTGTGGGTACGCCTGATCGGCCCGGGCCTCGGCGAGCAGGCGCGGCAGGTGGCCGGCGACAGCCTGGCGCTGCTGGCGGCCTGCGTGCCCGGCCTGATGCTGCACGCGCTGCTGAGCATACCGCTGCAGGCGCGCGAGCGTTTCGTTCTGGTGGGCCTGGGCTCGCTGATGTTCAACCTGCCGGCCGTCGCCTACCTGGCCTGGCGCGGCGCTGCCAGCCAGCCGGCGGAACTGGCACTGGCCTGCGTGCTGGGTAGCCTGTTGATGCCGCTGTCGCTGCTACCCTCGGCGTGGCGCCTGGGTTGGCGGCCCCTGGCGCGGGAACGTGAGCATGGCGCCGCGCGCGAATTGCTGGGGCGAATGGGCCCACTGCTGGCCAGCAACCTGGCCAGCCACGGCCTGGCGCTGCTGGAGCGCATGGTCGCCAGCCTGCTGGGCGAGGGCGTGGTCACCTGGGTCAACCTGGCGCGCAAGCTGATCAACCTGCCGCTGATCGCCCTGATGAATCTCAATCAGGTGCTGCTCGGCATGATGAGCGCGCGTCAGCCGGGTGCCCGTCTGGCGCTGCTGCACCAGGGCCTGGCCGCCGCCACCCTGTTCAGCTTGCCGGCCTCCTTCGGCCTGATCGCCGCCAGCCCCACCTTCATTCTGTGGCTGCTGCCGACCGACGTGGCGGCCGGGCCATTACCGCTGTTACTGGCCTGGTTCTCCGTGCCGCTGGTGTTCGGCGCCTGGAACGCATTGCTGGCGCGCTACGCCTATGCCGCTGGCGATACCGCGTTACCCTTGCGCTGCGAGCTGTTCGGTGGCGCCATCAATGCTCTGTTGCTGTTGAGCCTGCCGTTTCTCTTCGGTGCGCCTGGCATCGCCCTGGCTGCCTTGGGTGGGGTAATCACCACGGGGCTGGCGTTGTTGCAACGCCAGGGGCTGCTGGGTGCCGTGCGCTGGCGCCAGCAGGGCATCGTCAGCGTGCTGCTGCTGGGCCTGGCTGCCGTGCTGGTGCATCCGCTGCCGGCGGGTATCGGCCAATTGCTGCTGGCCACGGCCGGTAGTGCGCTGGTGCTGGCGGGTGTCGTTGTCTGGTTACGGCCCTGGCGTATGCAGGGCTGACCGATCACACAGCCAGGCTCAGCAGTCCTCCCGCAACACCACTGGCGATCACCACCAGCCAGGGCGGCAGCTTCCAGAACAGCAGCGCGACCAGCGCCACCAGGGCCAGGGCGAAGTCCAGCGGGCCGTGAATCGCGCTCGTCCACACTGGCTGGTAAAGCGCGGCCAGCAGCAGGCCGACCACGGCGGCATTGACGCCTTGCAAGGCGGCCTGGGTGCGCAGGCTGTGGCGCAGGCGCTCCCAGAACGGCAGCGCGCCGGCCACCAGCAGGAAGGCTGGCAGGAAGATCGCCAGCAGGGCGATCAGCCCACCCAGCCAGCCGTTGGGCGCCGGGTTCATCGAGGCGCCGAGAAAGGCGGCGAAGGTGAACAATGGCCCCGGCACCGCCTGCGCCGCGCCATACCCGGCGAGGAAGGCCGTGTTGTCCACCCAGCCAGTGGGTACCACTTCGGCCTGCAACAGCGGCAGCACCACATGGCCGCCACCGAAGACCAGCGAGCCGGCGCGGTAGAAGGCGTCCACCAGTGCCAGGGTCTGGCTCGGGAACAGCGCTGTCAGCAGCGGCAGCCCGACCAGCAGGAGGACGAACAGCGCCAGCCAGAACAGGCCAACGCCAGGCCGAACGCTGATCGACAGGGCTTCATGGGCTTCGCTTTGCTGCGGCTTGAACAGCAGCAGGCCGAGGATGGCGGCCAGCAGGATGACTCCGACCTGGCTCCAGGCGGAAGGCAGCAGCAGTACCAGGCAAGTGGCCGCTGCCATGATGCTGATGCGCGGCGCATCGGGGCACAGGTTGCGTGCCATGCCCCACACCGCCTGCGCCACCACCGCCACGGCCACCACCTTGAGCCCTTGCAGCACGCCAGCGGGCAGCACATCGCCATAGCTGGCGATGCCGAGGGCGAAGAGGATTAGGGCCAGCGCCGAGGGCAGGGTGAAGCCCAGCCAGGCCGCCAGGGCGCCGCCATAACCGGCACGCGACAGCCCCAGCGCCAGGCCGACCTGGCTGCTGGCCGGGCCGGGCAGGAACTGGCAGAGGGCGACCAGATCGGCATAGCTGCGCTCGCTCAGCCATTGCCGGCGCACCACGAACTCGTCGCGAAAATAGCCGAGATGCGCGATCGGTCCACCGAAGGCGGTCAGCCCTAGGCGCAGAAAGATCAGAAATACGGCCCAGGGCGATCGATCGGTTGCGAGAGGAGCGTGCATGAGCATTCGTTCGGCTATAGATAAGCGGCCACGATAATCGAATTTGGTGAATGAAGTACGACAATGGCGGCCAGGGCTGGCCTGGTTGAAGCCGAGCACTTCGATCTCGGTGCCTTCGCGGCGAGCTTGACCACCACCATGATCATCACGGCGACCAGGGCGGCCATGGGATCTGCCTGACCAGTCGCTGAGAAACACCGCCATCGACAGCAATACCACGCCGGTGACCAGGCACGACAGGTGCGTGCGGCCGGCCGATTTCACGTTGCTTACCGACTGCCCGAACATGGCGCAACCGGCCATGCCGCCGAGCAGGCCGGAGGCGATATTGGCGACGCCCTGGCCCTTGCATTCGCGGTTCTTGTCGCTGCTGGTGTCGGTCAGGTCATCGACGATGGTGGCCGTCATGACATAGACGTGCCGTAGCGGTGTGCCGGAAGCGTCGGGTTCAAGTTGTGGTTATCGAGGATGATCGCCAGGGCGATCCTGTTGCTGCAGGCGCAGCAACAGGATCAGCAGGCAAGCCGAGCTGGCTCAGGGGAGGGGGCGTTGCGTTATGGCGGCGTGGCAGCCAGGTAACGATTTTCAAAGCAGTCATGCTGTCAGGCCTTGAGCAGCCAGAGCGATAAGCGAGACCGGGGCCTATCACAGGATTCGTGATGGGACGAACTGCAGGTTCAAGGCTCCTTGTCAGGCCCGCAGGCTATGTCTAGTTACTTGCTGGGGAGGCGCCAGCATGACAGCAACCCCACAAAAGCGATCCCAGCAAGCAGCGCCAGTAATGTCTCAGCGCTGAAAGCGTCCAGGATCATCGCAGCGCCTATTGGCCCAACCGCCTGTGCAACCAGCATCGGCCTGGCGAGCAAGCCCATTCGTATTCCATAACCTGCGGGGCCGAACAGCACCAGTGGCAAGGTGCCTCGGGTAATGGTCAGGATGCCATTGCCTGCGCCGTATAAAGCAATTGCCATGAATGCCAGCCAAGGCTGCGCCGGTAGCAGCAGAACTATTCCGATCAGGCATAGCAGCACACCCAGTCGGGTGGCCCAGGTGGGATGTAGCCCCTGGCCCCAGGTGAATTCGGCGATACGTCCTGCGACTTGTGCCGGCCCGATGACCATCCCGATGGCCAAGACCGTGGTGGCCGCTATGCCGAGCAGTTTGAGTACATCCAGCAGATGTACCGAAACGCTCGATGTCACTAACGATTGAAGTGTTAGTAGCAACGCGAGCAGAAGAAATAGTTGGCGGTAGGTAGATGGTTGGAGGTTCCCCACGTTTATCGCGGTGCTGCCAGTAGCGGTGGCAGGGGCAGTCTGCGTTCTGGGAACAAAAGACAGATATATCGGCACGCCTATTAGTAGGTGGGCTCCCGCCATCACGAAACAAGCGCCTCGCCAGCCCAGCTCATGCTCCAGATAGGCTAGAAGGGGCCATCCCACAGTACTAGCGAAGCCTCCCAGCAGCGTGAGACCGCTGATGGATGAGCGTGCCGTCGAGCCCAGCAAGCGGCCCAGTGTGGCGAACGCGGCGTCATATAAGCCCGCTGCCATGGCGAAGCCGATAATCGTCCATGCCAGGTAGTAGACTGCGAGATGTTGAGCTGCGCCCATGAGAGCAAGGCCCAATGCCATGAGGAGCGAGCTGGCTGCCAGAATCGAGCGGCCGCCATATCGGTCGATCATGCGCCCGATCTTGGGTGAGCATGCCCCTGCAACCAGCAAGCCCAGGGAAAGCCCCATCACCACGTGCGTAATCGACCAACCTGTGGTCTGAGAGATAGGACTGGCCAGCACCGCAGGTAGATAGTAGGTCGAACTCCAGGCCAGTATCTGACCAACCCCCATGGCACCCACCAGGCGAACTCGGTTGAGCTGGGCTTCAGTGGGGGCAGCTTGAGGCATATTCAAAGGTATCCAGTTGCTCGGTATCACGGCTACCGAATGGGTGGTATGTGCTGACGCAGATTATCCGGACAGCCTGAAGATGCTGCGCATCACCTGCGTTCAGGCGCTAAGGGCAGCATATAAGGCTGCTCGGCCTGACGCTGAAAAAAAGAGAAGCCGCCCGAAGGCGGCTGCGAGTACTGGCGGGATTGCCTCCAGGCGCTTGATCGCTACTGCCGCAGGTAATCCTTGAGGGCCTGCTCATCAGCTCATTTGACCGTCATGCCATCCGGGCCGCTACCAATGTCGGTGAACTGCTTGGCCGGCTCGCCGCTGGCTTTGAAGTCCTTCAGTTCCTGAAACTTCTCGCGAAATACCCACGGACGGCCGTCCTCGATTTCGGTGACGAGGCCGGGCCTGTCGTACTGGCTGGCCAGCGTGGTGCCGGCTAAGCGCCTGTAAGGTTCTATGTCAAATTGATATCTGCCATAGATTTCACCGTGCTCAGCTCTTCTTCAGCAGCGCTTCCAGCTCGGCGGGGCTGAGTACCTTGCCCATCGAGACTACCTGCTCGTCGATGGCTAGTGCGGGGGTCGACATCACACCCATGGCCGCGATTTCGGCGATATCCGTGACCTTGACGATCTCGGCCTCGCACTTGAGGTTGGCCAACGCGGCCCGTGTATTTTCGGTGAGGGTGACGCACTTTTTGCAGCCCGTGCCGAGGATTTTGATGATCATGGTGGTTCTCCTGGGGAGAGTGGATCAGAGGAACAGGTAGGCGAAGCTATTGAACAGATAACCGATCAGCATGATGCCGATGACCACGATGGCGAAGAACAGAGCCAGCAGCGGAGCCTTGACGACCTTCTTGAGCATGATCAGCGAGGGCAGCGACAGCGCAGTCACCGCCATCATGAACGCCAGCACGGTGCCCAGACCTACACCTTTACCGACCAGTGCTTCGGCTATTGGCAGCGTGCCGAAAATGTCGGCGTACATCGGCACACCGACCAGCGTCGCCAATGGCACCGACCACCAGTTATCTCGCCCGATCAGGGCACTGATCAGGTCCTGTGGAATCCAGTTGTGAATCGCCGCGCCGATACCAACGCCGATCAGGATATACAGCCATACGCGCTGGATGATCTCGGCAACCTGCTCGCGGGCGTAGCTCATGCGATCAGCCAGGCTTAGTTCTTCCTGGGGTAGGTCGAGCGCCTTGTGCTGGGTGACGAACGACTCGACGTAGCCTTCCATTCGCGCCCGGCCAATCAGGGTACCGCCGAGCACCGCCAGCACGATGCCGACGGCCACGTAGGCCAGGGCAATCGACCAGTTGAAGACGCTCGCCAGCAGGATCATCGAGGCCAGGTCGACCAGTGGTGAGGAAATCAGGAAGGAGAAGGTCACCGCCAGCGGCAGCCCCGAACTGGTGAAACCGATGAACAACGGAATCGACGAGCACGAGCAGAAGGGGGTGACCGTACCGAGTAGTGCGCCGGTGAGGTTGGCGCGCAAGCCGCGCATGCCGCCCAGAATCCTGCGGGTACGCTCTGGCGGGAAGTAGCTCTGCACCCAGGAGATGCTGAAGATCAGCACCGACAGCAGGATGAAGATCTTGATCACGTCGTAGATGAAGAAGTGCAGGCTGCCGCCGAGGCGGCTGCTCATGTTCAGGCCAAACACCTCTTCCACCAGCAACTGGACGAGATGGGCCAGCCAGTCCATACGCAGGAGCTGGTCATTCAGCCACTGGAAAATCTCCATGGATCCTTACCTCAACGCGATGGCAGGGCGCGTTCGTACCAGTTGCGGCTCTTGTTGACCATGCGTACCAGCCAGAGCATCACCGGTACCTCGATCAGCACACCGACCACGGTGGCCAGCGCGGCGCCGGAGTCGAAACCGTAGAGCACGATGGCCACCGCCACGGCCAGCTCGAAGAAGTTGGACGCGCCGATCATGGTCGAGGGGCCGGCCACATCATGGCGCACCTTGAGCGAACGGTTGAGCCAGTAACCGAGCGCGGCAATGAGCAGTGTCTGCAGCAGGATCGGCACGGCCAGCATGCCGATCACCAGGGGCTGCTCGACGATGGCCTGACCCTGGAAGGAAAACAGCAACACCAGGGTGGCCAGCAGGGCGAGGATGGAGAAGGGAGCGATCTTCGCCAGGGCTGCGTCGAAGGCAGGCTTGCCGCGTTTGAGCAGTTGGGCGCGCACGGCCTGGGCGATGGCCAGGGGGATGACGATGTACATCAGCACCGACAGCAGCAGGGTGTCCCAGGGTACCGGGATCGACGACACGCCCAGCAGCAGGGCAACGATGGGGGCGAAGGCGAGCACCATCACCAGATCGTTGAGGGCCACCTGGCTGATGGTGAAATTGGCATTGCCGCCACACAGGTTGCTCCACACGAACACCATCGCCGTACAGGGCGCGGCGCCAAGCAGGATCAGCCCGGCCATGTAGCTGTCGAGCTGGTCGGCCGGCAGCCAGTCGGCGAACAGGATCTTGATGAACAGCCAGCCGATCAGGGCCATGGAGAAGGGCTTGACCACCCAGTTGATGAACAGGGTGACGCCGATGCCGGCTTTCTGCCCGCGCACTTCATGCAGCGAGCCGAAGTCGATCTTCATCAGCATGGGGATGATCATTACCCAGATCAGCAGGCCGACCGGGATGTTCACCTGGGCAATCTCCATGGCGCCCACCCCCTGAGCGGCCTGCGGAGCGACCAGGCCGAGTGCCGTACCGGCCGCGATACAGAGGAACACCCACAGGGTCAGGTAACGCTCGAAGAACCCCAGGGGCGCACCTGCGGATTGCTTCAGGGCGGTTTCACACGCATTTGTCATCTTGGTTGCCTATGCTCGTCATGACCGAATGACTCAACATATTCGCTTTACTGCATATATGTAAAATAATATATTTGCTCATGTGCCTCCTTGACGGAAATCAACATGAGTCAGAAAAAGCGTGTCCTGTTCCTCTGCGTGGCCAACTCGTCGCGCTCGCAGATGGCCGAAGCGCTGCTGCGCCATACCGACTCCGAACATTTCGAAGCCTTCAGTGCGGGCACCGCGCCCACTGAGGTAGACCCGCGCACCTGCGATGCGCTGGAGCACCTTGGCGTTTCCACCGCCGGGCTGTTCAGCAAGTCCGTCGAGCAGGTGGCGGGCGAGCCGTTCGACTATGTGATCACGCTATGCGACAAGTCGGCGCTGGAGTGCCTGGCGCTTCCCGGCACTGGCGAGTACATCGCCTGGAACTTCGAGGATCCGGTGACCAGCTCGCAGAGGGACGCCTATCGCAAGACGCTGCACGAGATCCACGAGCGGATAAAAATGTTCGTGCTGATCAAGAGCAAGCCAGCCAGTGCTGCCAATGACGACATGACCCCCACTGAGCTGTTCAAGTGCCTGGCCGATGAGACACGAGCGCGTATCGCCATGCTCGTTACCCTGGAGCAGGAGCTGTGCGTCTGTGAGCTGACCGAGGCCCTGGAAGAGGCCCAGCCGAAAATCTCGCGGCACCTGGCGCTATTACGCAGTTGCGGCCTGCTGGAAGATCGCCGCAACGGTCAGTGGGTGTACTACCGCCTGCACCCGCAACTGCCCGAGTGGGTCAGGGATGTGCTCAAACGAACCCTCGACAGCAATGCCGAGTGGTTGCGCCCGGATGTCCAGCGTCTGTGGCAGATGCGCGAGCGCCCTGGGCGCAAGCCGGCCTGTGACTGAGCGGCGAGCCTCGTGAAGATCCTGTTCTGACCCCATTCCTGGAGCGACATCGTGCAAGACGACCTGCCCAACGCCGACCTGCAACTGCTCGATCTGCCGAGCGAGGACAAACTCGCCGTCGAGTCGGCCTCGACCCATGCGCCGCGCATCCTGCTGCTGTACGGCTCGACTCGCGAGAAGTCTTTCAGCCGGTTGCTGACCGAGGAAGCCGCGCGCCTGTTGCAGCACTTTGGTGCCGAGACGCGCATCTTCGACCCGCGCGGCCTGCCGCTGCCGGACGATGCGCCGGAAAGCCACCCCAAGGTGCAGGAGCTGCGCGAACTGATGCAGTGGTCGGAGGGCCAGGTGTGGTGCTCCCCCGAGCGCCACGGCTCGATGACAGCCGTGTTCAAGGCGCAGATCGACTGGGTGCCGCTGGCCATGGGCGCGGTTCGCCCAACCCAGGGCAAGACCCTGGCGGTGATGCAGGTTTGCGGTGGCTCGCAGTCGTTCAACGTGGTCAACCAATTGCGCGTACTGGGGCGCTGGATGCGCATGTTCACCATCCCCAACCAGTCCTCGGTGCCCAAGGCCTTCATGGAGTTCGACGCCGAGGGTCGGATGAAACCGTCCTCGTTCTACGACCGCCTGGTGGACGTGATGGAGGAGCTGGTCAAGTTCACCCTGCTGCTGCGTGACCGCTCCGACTACCTGGTCGACCGTTATTCCGAGCGCAAGGAGTCGGCCGAAGAACTGTCCAAGCGTGTCAACCAGCGCGCCATCTGAGCGAAGGAACTGCCCGCCATGACTCATCCCTACGACATCCTGCGCGTGCCCGGCCTGGCTGGCGCGCTGATCTTCACGCCCTGTCCAGGCACCCGTGAGACCACGCTCGAACAGGCGTTGTTGGCGCTCAAGCAAGCCGGTGCAGCCGGCGTGATCACGCTGATGCCGCACAACGAGCTGGCCGCCAGCGGTGCCGGGCAGATCGCTCAGCAGTGCCAGGCTTTGGATCTGGCTTGGTACCACCTGCCGGTGGCCGACGAACAAGTGCCACTGGAGGACTTCGGCGAGGGTTGGAGGGCGTCCCGTCAGGCGCTCGTCGAGCACCTGCGTGGCGGTCGCTCGCTGGCCATCCACTGCAAGGGCGGCTCCGGGCGCACCGGCCTGATTGCCGCACGCCTTCTCATCGAAGCCGGTATCGTGCGCTCAGAGGCCATCGCCCTGGTGCAGGCGTTGCGGCCCAAGGCCATCCAGCATCCGGCACACCTCAATTGGATCAACCAGTTCGACACGACCCACTGACAGAGGCATCGACATGACCATCAAAGTAGGCATCAACGGTTTTGGCCGTATCGGCCGTCTGGCCCTGCGCGCCGCCTGGGGCTGGCCCGAGCTGGAGTTCGTGCAGATCAACGACCCGGCAGGCGACGCCGCCACCCACGCGCACTTGCTCAATTTCGACTCGGTGCATGGCCGCTGGCAGCATGAGGCGAGCAGCGCCGGTGACTATCTGGTGATCGACGGCAAGCGCATTGCGGTGAGCGCCAACAAGGCCATCGCCGACACCGACTGGAGCGGCTGCGACCTGGTGCTCGAAGCCAGCGGCAAGATGAAGACGGTGACCGTGCTGCAAGGTTATCTGCAGCAGGGCGTGAAGCGCGTGGTGGTCTGCGCGCCGGTCAAGGAGCAGGGCGCGCTGAACGTGGTGATGGGGGTCAACCAGCACCTGTTCGACCCGGTGCAACACCGTATCGTCACCGCGGCCTCCTGCACCACCAACTGCCTAGCCCCGGTGGTCAAGGTGATCCACGAGGCGCTGGGCATTCGTCACGGCTCGATCACCACCATCCACGACCTGACCAACACCCAGAGCATCCTCGACACGCCGCACAAGGATCTACGTCGTGCTCGTGCCTCCAGCATGAGCCTGATCCCCACCACCACCGGCTCGGCCACCGCCATTGCCGAGATCTTCCCCGAGCTGCGTGGCAAGTTGAACGGCCATGCCGTGCGTGTGCCGTTGGCTAATGCCTCGCTGACCGACTGCGTGTTCGAGGTCGAGCGTGCCACCACCGCCGAGGAAGTCAATGCGCTGCTCAAGGCCGCCGCCGCAGGGCCACTCAAAGGCATCCTGGGTTACGAGGAGCGCCCGCTGGTGTCCATCGACTACCGCACCGATCCGCGCTCGTCCATCGTCGATGCGCTGTCGACCATGGTGGTGGCCGGCACTCAGGTGAAGATCTATGCCTGGTACGACAACGAGTGGGGCTATGCCAACCGCGCGGTGGAACTGGCGCGCCTGGTCGGCCAGGCTGGCTGACCCGTAGGGTGCGCTGCGCGCACCGCATATTACGGGGCCTCCTTCCTGCGGCCAGGTACGAATCATCTGCCCTTTAAGGAGAGCCTTGGTGCGCGCAGCGCACCCTACGAAATCACGCTCGATCAGGAAATCACGCCATGCACGCCCTCGCACGACTCTCTCCGGAGATCCGCCAGTACCTGCTGGTGACCGGCAACTACTGGGCCTTTACCCTCACCGACGGCGCCCTGCGCATGCTGGTGGTGCTGCACTTTCACAGCCTCGGCTACACGCCGCTGCAGATCGCCGCGCTGTTTCTGTTCTACGAGATCTTCGGCGTGGTCACCAACTTGGTGGGCGGTTACCTGGGCGCGCGTCTGGGCCTCAACCGCACCATGAACCTTGGCCTGGGCCTGCAGGTGCTCGCGCTGTTGATGCTCACCGTGCCGGCTGCCTGGTTGACCGTGCCCTGGGTCATGGGCGCTCAGGCGCTGTCCGGCATCGCCAAGGATCTGAACAAGATGAGCGCCAAGAGTTCGATCAAGCTCCTGGTGCCGGACAGCCAACAGGGCACGCTGTACAAGTGGGTGGCCATCCTCACCGGCTCGAAGAATGCACTCAAGGGCGTGGGCTTCTTTCTCGGTGGCGCGTTGCTCGCTCTGCTCGGCTTCAGCGGCGCGGTGTTGGCCATGGCCGCTGCGCTGGCGCTGATCTGGCTGGCCAGCCTGATGCTGCTGACGAAGGATCTGGGCAAGGCCAAGGCCAAGCCGAAATTCCGCGACCTGCTGTCCAAGAGCCGGGCGATCAACATTCTCTCCGCTGCCCGGTTGTTCCTGTTCGGTGCGCGTGACGTCTGGTTCGTGGTGGCGTTGCCGGTGTACCTGAGCAGTGTGTTCGGCTGGGACTTCTGGCTGGTGGGCGGCTTTCTCGCGGCCTGGGTGATCGGCTACGGCATGGTGCAATCGTTTGCACCGCATATCACCGGCAAGCGCAGTGGGCGAGTACCGGATGGCCGCGCGGCTTTTATCTGGGCGGCGCTGCTGGCCGGCCTGCCGGCGCTGATCGCCTTGGGGCTGGGCGCCGGTTGGTCGGCGCAGGTGGTCTTGCTCGGTGGGCTGATGCTGTTCGGCGTGCTGTTCGCGATCAACTCCTCGCTGCACAGCTACCTGATCGTCAGCTACGCCAAGGAAGACGGCGTGTCCCTGGACGTGGGCTTCTACTACATGTCCAACGCCCTGGGCCGGCTGATCGGCACGTTGCTCTCGGGTTGGGTCTACCAGGCTCATGGCCTGGAGGCCTGCCTGTGGTTATCCAGCGCATTCGTGCTGGCCGCCGCGCTGATCTCCATGGCCTTGCCCAGGCATCGGGATGGCTGAACTTCCGTCTAAGGTGCGATCGAGGGGAGGGCTAGATGCCCTCGACCTCGATGCCGTGTTCCGCCAACCAGGCCTTGCGTTGTGCATAGTCCGGCATGGCGCGCTCCAGGCGTAGCCAAAACTCCGGGCTGTGGTGTGGCTCATGCAGATGCACCATCTCATGCACCACCACATACTCGGCGATGTGCTTGGGCAGCAGGATGGTCTTCCAGTGGAAATAGAGCTGCGCACCCTTGCCGCAGGAGCCCCAGCGATAGCCCAAGTCCTGTACGCGCACCCCGCCAGGGGCAAGATCCATACGGGCCTGGTAGCTCTTCACGCGCAAGGCCAGCCAGTTGCGGGCATGCTCGCTGTACCAGCGGATAAAATGCTCCCGTGCTTTGGGCAGCTCGCTACGCAGCAAGCGGAAGCGGCCGGCTGAGAGTTTGAGTGGCACATCCTGTTCATCTACCAGCTTGAGGCGATAACTGCGCCCCAGGTAGAGAAAACCTTCGCCGTCGACATATTCCTTGCTAGGGATGGCCCGCTGCAGGCGCTCCTTTTCCGCGAGGCGCGAATAAATCCAGAAGCTTTTTTCTGCTACGAAATGGCGCAGCACCTGCTCATCCACTTCGGGCGGAGCGCAGAGGGTAAGCGTGCCGTCTCGCTCGACGGTGATCTGCATGGTCTTGCGCCGCGTGCTACGGCGCAGTGTCAACTGCAGATCCTCAACGATGAGGGTGTGATTGCTCATAGCTTCATCAGTCGCTCATGGCTGGCCCTGGCCTGATCCAGCAGGCGATCAGCCAGCACGGCCGCCTTGTCGTCATCCACCAAAGGCGGGCGCAGGCGCATCAGATGATCGAATAGCTGCCCGCCCAGTTCCTCCTGGGCCGCGCGCTTGCGCGGGCTCCAGATGTCGCGGTGGCTTTGCAGTTCTTCCACCAGCAGATCGACCAGATCCACGGTGACATCCTTCAAGCGCAGCAGCTCGGCTGGCGCAGGGCGGGCATCGGCGCACACCACATCCAGCAGGGTGCGCAGGAAGGGCGCGTAGTGCTCGGGCAAGCCCACCGGGCTGCTGTCAGCGCTCAACTGGCCGCTGTGCAGTTCATCGATGATCTTCTGCAGTTGCTCGACCAGCCGATCCCACTGCTCGCCCAGCGATTTGAGCAGCTCGTTCAGGCGTTCGGACAGCTTGCGATACAGCACCGGGTCTTCATCGGCATGCTTGCGCACATGCGAGCGAATGGCGTGTTCCATCTCCGAGGCCTTGGCGCGATCGTTGACGCTACGCGACAGATGTTTCTCGAAGTCCGCATCGGTGAGCTGAATCGGCGGAATCTTCGGGTCGATGCCCAGTGAGATCACATGGTCGTCGATCAGCTTGCGCACCTTGGCGCCCACGTCCTTGCCCAGTTGCGGCAGATCCTTGTAGCGACCACGCGCCCGCGCATGGATATAGGCCAGGCGCTTGGCATCCTTGACGAAGGGCAAGCCCTCGGGGCGCGGCAGTACGGTATCCAGGGTATCGAGGAAGGCTTTGAGCTTGACGGTGAATTCGGCACGCACCTTTTCCGATTCCAGTGCCGTGATGCAGGCTTCGGCATCGTCCAGCGCCTCGATTCCCTGGCGGCGCAACACATCCACCACGCGCAGGTGGCGGTCACGCAGCACCGGCAGCTCGTCCTTGATACTGCTCAGTGCGCCCTCGATGTCCTCGTCGGCATAAGCCGCCAGGGCTTCGCGCAGGTGGTTGGCGACCCCGTAGTAATCGACCACGATGCCGCAGCGTTTGCCGAAGCCGGTACGGTTGACCCGCGCGATTGCTTGCAGCAGCTCGGCCTCCTTGATCGGCCGGTCGAGGTACATCACGCCTTCGATTGGAGCGTCAAAGCCGGTCAGCAGCATCGATTTGACGATCAGGAAAGCCAGCGGGTCGGCTTTGCCCGGTTGCTCATGATTCAGGGGCTTCTTGAAGCGCTTGATCAGTTGCTCGTGCTTGCTGCCATCCGTCCAGGTTTTCCACTCGGCTGGGTCGTTGTTCGAGCCGGAAATGATCGGTGCGAACTCCAGGTTGCGCAGCCTGTCGCGATAACGCCACGCCTGCACCCGTGCCTGCAGCTTGGGCGGGCGCTGGCACAGGGCCTCATCGTCCAGGGTCTGGTCAATGGCGGGCAGCGCCTCGGCCTCAGCCAGCAGCTCATCGCGGGCGGCCTGCAGCGCATGGAAGTAGCGTACGGCGGCAATCCGGCTGTAGGCCACCACCTGCGCCTTGTAGCCATTGGGCAGGATATGGGTGACGTAGTGGCGGAGTATGTCACGGGCCTTGTCGGCGATCAGTGCTGGCGCATCGAAGATATGCCCCTTGGTGGCGTACTTCTGCTTGATCAGCTCCAGCTCGTCCTGAGTGTGTTCGCGGAACAGATCCTCGAACAGCTCGTCCAGGCTCGCCCCGTCCTTCACCGCGCCGCGGGCGGTGCGCCCTTCATACAGCACCGGCACGGTAGCGCCATCTGCCTCGGCTTCCTTGATGCTGTACTTGTCGATGAAGGCACCGAAAATCTCGTGGGTGCGCTTCTTCGCGCCCATGATGATCGGCGTGCCGGTAAAGCCGATACGCACGCAGTTGGGCAGGCCAGCCAGCAGGTTGGCATGCAGGTCGCCGGCCTGGGTGCGGTGCGCCTCATCGATCAGCAGCAGAATGCTCTCGTCATGGTTGAGCACCTCGAAGGGTTTACTCACCTGGTAGGGCGCGCGCATTTCCGCGGCCTTGGCTGGTGCGGGGCTGGCGGCAGACTCTTCCTCGTCCTGCTCGGGGTTGCGGTACTTCTGGATGGTGGCGAACACCAGGCCGGGGCCTCTGCGCCGCGCCAGGGCCTTGACCCCCTGGATACTGGATGCCACCTCCGGCAGCTCCCCGCTCAGCGTGGCGGTGGCGGCAAGCTGGTTCTGCAGATCCTTGCGGTCGGTGACCACGACGATCTTGAAGCGGCGTAGCTGCGTATCGGTGCGCATCTTGCGCACCAGAAACACCATGGTCAGGCTCTTGCCCGAGCCCTGGGTATGCCAGACGATGCCGCCGCGCTGGTCGCTCTCGCCATGTTCCAGGCGCGTCTGCCCTCCCTTCATGCGGCTCACCGCTCGGTTCACGGCGCGGTACTGCTGGTAGCGGCCCACCGTCTTGATGGTCTGCCCACCCACCTGCATGAACAGCATGAAATGCCGGATCAGATCGAGCAGATGAGCCGGCGTCAGCATGCCCGCCACCAGGCGCTCCTGCTCGGACAGCTTGGCCTTGCCCAACTGCTCGGCCACTGCCTGTTCGCTACCGTTGCCATCCGGGCCGATCACGGTCTTCCACTGCGCGAAGTGGGCGAAACCGGCGCCAATGCAGCCCACCCGCGCTTCGTCGTAACTGCTGGCGATCAACAGTTGCACGCTGGCGAACAGCGCCTCGTTGCCCTCGTTCTCCTCGACCTCGAAGGCCGCCTTGCGCTGGTTGCTGTAACGGCGCAGTTGATCGACGGCCTCGGCCAGCGGTTCGGGAATGGACGGGCTCTTGCATTCCACCACCACCAGCGGGATGCCGTTCACCAGCAGCACCAGATCCGGGACGATGAATTTCTTGCCGCTGTTGTAGCCCGGCGGGCAATCGACGCGGTACTGGCTGATCACGCTGAAGTGGTTGTTGGCTGGGGTGTCCCAGTCGATGTACTGGATGGTCTGCCCACGCCCGCCATCCCAGCCTGGCAGGCCATCGACGGTGATGCCCTTGAGCAGCAGCTCGGTGACGGTCTGATTGGCCTCCATCAGCTTGCTGGCACCCACGCGGGTAATGGCCGCGACTGCCTCGGCAATGCGCTGATCGTTCAGCCAGGGCTGGCCGTCGCGCAGGTTGATGGTGCGCAGGCGCTCGACCAGTGCGGCACGCTGAATGACTTCACTGAAACTGCTGCGGCCGCTCGTGGCCGGGTCGTCCAGGCTACCCTCGGTGTGCTGCCAGTTCAGCCCCTGCAACTGCGCCACAAAGGGTTTTTCGACGTCTTCCAGTTCCCAGCCCACAGGGTTACTCCTTTAATCCAGTTCAGGCGCATCGTGGCGAGCACGCTATGCGTACACGGGAACGCATAGAAACGCATAGAAACGCATAGAAACGCATAGAAATGCATATGGTCCAGTTTCAGGCGTGTACAGGCTCATATCACTCAGAGCGGGGAGGGCTCCAGCCAATTGCGTTGGGCCAGATGCGACCAAGCGGTACGGATATGCTCTGGGCGAAATATCCTGGCTTTGCGTGAGTTCCAGCTATGCACGGCATTAACTGCCTGTTCGGCATTACTCAAACCGGTGTTAGCGACCCAATGCACTGTGGCCAACAGCTCCATGCCGTAAGGCGTTTCGAACCCCTCGATCAGTTCGGAAACCCTTTGCAGGCGAGGCTTGCATGCTTGGTGATCGGCAAGAAATGAGTCCGCTTCGGCGATTGCGCCTGGCAACAATTCGATTGGCGCATCCGGTTTCTGACTGTCGCCATAACCCCGAATGAAATGCCCTTCCATGACCTCCAGCACCTTATTCAGGTTGTGGGCATAGGGGCCGTAGATACCGGCCTGGTATTTCAGCCGCAGAGGCTCACCGGCAGCCTGCAGGAAGTAAGCGAGCTTCTGAACTTCCAGTAGGGTGCGGCTGTAGTCCAGCGCGCCATAAGCATCCATCAGCTTGATGAACAGCGCGCGTGCAGACGTCATCTTCGGGCGTGGCGTAGCCACCGGCATGCTGCGGGCATCTGGAGCGCCAGAGGGTTCGTAGAGCAGAACCCGCACTTCGGTCAGAGGGGCAAAAGCGGCTTCGATCATTGGCCGTACGTCTTGCCAGTCCAGCCCTCCCAGGCCACAACCGAGCGGCGGGATGGCAATGGAGCGAATACCCAAGCGCTGCACATCGCTGACCAGTGCAGACAAGCCCGAGGCGATGTCTTCAATGCGTGACTTACCCTTCCAGTGCCGCTTGGTGGGGAAATTGACGATGTAGCGCGGGTTCACCAACGCGCCATTGTCATGGATAAGCATCTGGCCAGGTGAAACCCGTCCGGCCTTGCAGGCTGCCTGGTACTCCGTGAAGTTGGCCGGGAACGCCTGCTTGAACTGCAGGGCGATGCCTTTGCCCATATAGCCTACGCAATTGACGGTGTTGACCACCGCTTCGGCGTTGGCCATCAGCAGATTGCCCTGTGCGCTCTCGATCATCGTCTTCATCTCAGTAATACCAATGCCGCATCACCTTTACCGGCGGCTGATGACGTTGGGGGAAACGTTGCAGGATGTCCACCACGCGCTGGCGTGAGGCTTCATCGTATACCGCTATTCCGGCGACCTGCGACCAATCCAGCGCCTGCCAGACGAGAAACTCGGCCTGCTTACGGCGCTGGCGGTCGTTGTCTTCAGGACGGTCGGACCAGTAACGCTCACCAACCCGCTCCCAATCCACGGCATCAAGCTGGGCCAGATCGTCATACCAGCCGCTGAAGCGGGCCAGCCCATGACCGTCGGAGAACACGAAACGACACCCTGCGGCACTCAACGCCTCGGCTTTGGCTACCAGATAGAGCAGCGGCTGCTGCCCCTCGTCATAGCCCTCGACCTGCCCGGACTTCAGCTTGAGCAGCATGACTGACAGGGGGCCAAAATAGAACGGCACATAGTCATGCGCCGTACCTCCTGGGCCGCAGGGAATGACGTGAAGGTGACGGTTAGCCTGCACGCCGACATCGTGAATGGTGCGATAAGGCAGGCCATCATCCGGCGTGCTGTTGGGCGCGTGCAGTGCGCCGCGCTGCAGAAGAGAGCTGAGGTTATCGATATGCACCAATCGGTATAACAAGGTGGGCTTGGCATCTGTGCTGGTCATGCTTCACCGTATTCGCTGTTGTCCAGATAGATCAGCGCCTCGATCAGCTTACGCTCGGGCAGCCTGCTGCGGTCGCTCTTGAACTCGACGCTAAGGGATTCGCAGGAAGGCAGGCGCTGGGGCATATCAGGCTCCCGTTGGTGCAGTCGTTTGCAGCATGGATTCCAGCAGTGGGGTGACGCGGACGCGGCCGGTTAGCAGGTCATCCATTAGGCTGAGTTTTTTCTGGCACAGCTTGTTCACAGCAATTTGTTCCGCCTCCAGCCGTGCCTGAATCGCGTTATAACGCTCCGCAATGGCATCTTGCTCGATCCTATCTGGCACTGCTAATAAGAGCGGGCGTAGGTCTTGGAGGTTGATATTTTTCTGTGCGCTCTGAGGAGCGCGAGCATCCAGGGTTCTCTTTGCCCGGCGAATCGACAGTTCAACAAAGCGGATGTTGTGTTCTGGCGCAACTACAGCCCCTACAACGCTGTCTGGAAAGAACATCGGGCGCGCTAGAATTGCGGTATCTGCAATGTTGGCTGCGATCGTAATGGCGATAGTGCCAGCCGGGAACTCTTGGCTTACGGTAATGCCCCGCTCACTTAGCGTTTGGGAGTAGCTGGATATGTAGCCTCCCTGAGCTAGTGCGACGTCTCCAGTTTGGATGAATGGGTATTCTCCATCAAAGAAAGCAGGATCATTCCTCGGTCTATGTGTGAATTTACCGCGCGAAACTTCTGCCAGCTTTCCAAGTTCTCGCAATTCCCATCCCCTCGGAATCCACCCCAACAGTGACTCTTTGTAGAGCTGCGGCGCTTCGCTCTGCGGGGGGCGCAGTTGGCCGTTGGTATCGATGCCGCGGGTCAGCAGGTCTTGTAGCAGACCCTGCTTGACGGCCTTGAGCTTATTGATCAGTGCCTCGGTTTCGCAGATGGCAGTGTCGAGGGTGTCGAGGATTCGCGTGATCGCTTGCTGCTCTATAAGTTCTGGAGCCAGGCAGCCGACCGTCTTCAGCACACTAAGATTGATCCGTACTCGTGTTGAGCCGATTGCTTTCTTCTCGGCCTCTCGGCGCGTGTAAGGACTGTTGATTGACCGAACAACGAAGCCGGGATCAAAGCGAGACTGATCCAAGCGAAGCCGAATGCAATCAGCCACTACGACGAACTGCTTCGACACTGGTGGCACAAGACAAGCCCGTGCTACCGGGTCAGCCATCTTTGCGATGGCTATATCACCTGGAACTGCGCCATGGCGTTCGAGAGTCTTAAACTTTCGAGGAGTAATGAACTTTTTGTTCTCGTCATGCCACTTGCCTTCACCGATATTTTGTAGCTGGATTAGCCGAACACCGGCATCGACGTACTCATGTGACTTGAGACCGGAACCGAAAGGTCCATCTACGAATGTGTCTGTGCCCAGCGCCGCTAGCTCGGCCAGTTGATATCGAGGGAATGGTGATTGTATCGGCTTAGACATACCCCAACCCCTTCAGGAACCCCTGTAACTCCTTCGCTGCCGCATCGCGCTTCTGCTCGATCTCATTCAGCGTCACCCGATACTTGTCCCACCAGTTCTCGAAGGCGGCGACTATCTGCTTGCGCTGGGCGGCGATATAGCGCTCGACGATGGCTTGCATATCGTTATGCAGAATGGTCAGCAGCAACTCGGCGGTCTGCGCCTCGTCCAGTCCGTCGACGGCCTTGTTCAGGTGGCTGGCGAAGTTTTCCTGCTGGGTCTTGAGCTGTTTCTTCACCTTGGCCAGCTCGGCCTTCCAGGCCTTGAGCTGGGCTTCGTCGATGGGGTTTTCCTCGTCATCGGCGTCCGCCTGGCTGTCGGCCTCGTCGGCATCTTCCCCTTTGCTGGGGGCGGCGGCCTTGAGTTGGCTGTCCAGCTCGGCCTTTTTCGCCTCCAGCTCGGCCAACCCGGCGACGAAATCGCCGAGCAGGAATTTCACCAGCTTGTGTTCCAGCGGGCTTTGCTTGCTGGCCTTGTCTTCCAGGGCGGTGATGATGCTGGTGCGCCAGGCGTCGATCACGCCCCGACTGCCACGGGCCATCAAACCGAGAAAGTCGTATTTGCTCTGGTACCAGAAGCCGGCGACGATGCCCCGCACCTGGAAGGGGTCGAGCAGGCCGATGCCTTCCAGGGTCTGGCTAAAACTGTTTAGTAGCTCGCCGCGCAGCTCGACCAGGGCGGCGCTGTTATCCAGCTTGCCTGCCAGGGCGGTGATGCGTGGGCTGTGCAGGTACCACCAGGTCTCGAAGGTATCGCGCAGGGCGGCTTCTTTGGCTAACAGGCCGGCATTGCCTTCGATGGCCGGCTTGAGGTCGGCGCGGCGGCTCAGCTCATGGCGAAAGTCGAAATACTGGGCGTCGCGCGCGATGAACAGGTCATGCGGGTCGAGGCCATGGGCGGCGAACAGCGGCGCTTTCGCTTCGACTTCGGCCTTGGGCACGCCACCCAGCAGGTGAGCACGCACATCATGGGGCTCGGGCGGCGGGGCGTTGTCCACATAGCGGCGGATGTTCAGGTTGTAGTCGTTGGCGCGCAGGGTGGCGATGTCCACCACATCGCTGAGGCCGTCGATGCGGCGGAATTCGTCGAAGGCGGTGCTGATCTTCTCAATATGCTCGGGCAGCAGATGGTTCTGCGCGCGGCCCTCGAAGTACTCGCGGTCGGCGTTGATGAACAGCACCTTGCCCTGGCGCGCGGCAGGCTTGGCGCTGACCCGGTTGGCGCCTTCCTGCTTCTGTTGGCGCAGGATCAGGATGCAGGCCGGGATGCCGGTGCCGTAGAACAGATTGGCTGGCAGGCCGATCACCGCTTCGAGCAGGTCGTTCTCGATGATGCCGGCGCGAATGCCGCGCTCCTCTCCACCGCGGAACAGCACGCCGTGGGGCAGTACGGTGGCGATCATGCCCTCGTCGCGGGTGACGGCGAGCATGTGCTGGAGGAACATCAGATCCGCCTTTTTCGAGCCCAGCGGCACTTCGCCAAAGCGGAAGCGTTCCTCGCGTAAGGTCGGGTTCCAGGCCAGGCTGCCATCTGGGTTTTTCTCGGTGTGGCCCCAGTTGATGGAAAACGGCGGGTTGGTGAGGATGCGGTCGAAGCGGCGCAGTTCGCCGTTCTCGATATGCCGAGGGTCGGCCAGGGTGTCTTCGTTCTCCAGCCAGGCGTTGCTGATGCCGTGCAGCAACATGTTCATCTGCGCGATGGACCAGACGGTGCCGTTGAATTCCTGGCCGAACAGGTTGGCCTTGCGGCCGTCTTCGCCGTGCTCGTCGATGTATTCCTTGGCGGCGATCAGCATGCCGCCCGAGCCGCAGCAGGGGTCATAGATGTCGTGATCAAGGGTTGGCTTGAGCAATTGCACCATCAGCCGTACCACCGAGCGCGGCGTATAGAACTCGCCGCCTTTCTTGCCGGCCGAGTCGGCGAACTCGGCGATCAGGTACTCGTAGGCAGCACCCAGCAGGTCGGGGAACTCGAAGTCGCTGTTGCGCAGGCGCACTTCACCGAAGTGGCTGATGAGCTGACGCAGCTTCTGGTCGGGGATCTTGCTCTGGCCGACCTTGCGGGTGAAGTCGATATGCTCCAGTACCCCGTTGAGGGATATGTTGTTTTCCTCGATGCCGGCCAGCGCCTTGTTCAGCAGATCGCCAACGTTGATATGGGCTTCGTTGAGCAGGTACCAGAAGCGCGAATGGACGGGCACCCAGAAATTGCCATGGAGCTTGTACCAGTGCGGATTTTCCGCCGTGGCACAGGCCTCGGACTTGCTCTTGCCGGCGCTCATCTGGTCGGCAACGACCTGCTCGTAGCGCTCCTCGAATACGTCGGAACAGCGCTTGAGGAACAGCATGCCGAAGATGTATTCCTTGAACTCCGAGGCATCCATCTTGCCGCGCAGAATATCGGCGGCCTTGAACAGGTGACGTTCCAGTTGTTGCAGGGTGAGGGGCATTGCGAAATCCCTAGTGGGCACCCAGGGCGGGTGCCGATCCTGATGGCATAAATGCCGGGGATTCTAACCCAAGCCGGGCGGCGGGCTGCAGTTGGGCAGTCCCAATAAGGGCCAGTAGCCGAATTGATTGGGGATTGTTTTCTCCACTGCTCAGGAAAAGGCAGCAGCCAGTAGGTGCCCTCGATGATTGGGCACCGAAAACCTTGAGCAGCGGAAATGTGCCAAGCAAAAACGAAAAAGGCCACCCTGAGGTGAGCCTAAGTCGTCAATTCTATGGTGCCGGCACCAGGAGTCGAACCCGGGACCTACTGATTACAAGTCAGTTGCTCTACCAGCTGAGCTATACCGGCATAGGTGGGGGCGCCATTATATCCATTCATTGGCTCGCGTAAAGCCATGATCATGCTCGGAATTCCTGCGCGCGCTATCAGCGTCCGCTGGCTTATGCACAATCGGAATTTATCTTCCAGCGGCAGGCATGAAAGGTTTGACTTTCATCACGCTTTTCTGCAAGTGGCTGTTTTATCTAGGGTTTAGCGTTACTGTTCAGAAAATGATCAGCTATGCGCGGGCCTTTCTGCGCGGTCGTTGCAGGCAGTTGCCCAGTCAGCATCAACAGAGTTATCCACAGCTTCTGTGAGCAACTCAGGAGCGCTCGGCCAGCAGCAGGAGGTTGCGTGGGCTGAGGCGGTAATCGCAGAAGCTGCCCAGGCGTACGTCGTAGCCCTGCTCCTGCAGGTAGAGGGCGCGGTCGAGCAGCAACCAGAGTTCCAGCGGGCGGCGAAACAGGCCGCGAACCAGCTCCAGGTTGCGCACCATGGCCAGGCGTTGCCAGCCCTGGGCCTCCAGCGCAGGCCAATCTTCATCACCAGGGGCGGGGACATCTCGCAGGGTGGCCAGGTCGCGGCAGAAGTCGGCGAAGGGCTTATCGAACCAGTGGTTGGCCAGAGCGGGGGTGGTGAGGTATTGATCCGTGCCGCGCAGGCGCCGTTGCAGCAGGTCGAAGGCCAGGCGCCAGGCCATGGAGCGATCTCGCTGGCGTCTGGTGCGGGCGCCGGCCGTGACGGTTTCGCTCAGCGGCAGGCCCAGATCGTCTCGGGAGAGTTGCAGGCTGGAGGCCTGGGCCGCAGTGCTGAGTGGCCGATAGTGCGCCGTGCGGATGCGGTTGTAACAGCAGGGTGCCACGGCCAGGTACATGCAGCCCTTGGTACTGGCCAGTTGCAGCAGACGCACGTGCAGGTCGCCACAGGCATGCAGGGCCACCGGGCTGTGTTCGGGTTGCAGGCGCAAGCTGGCGTCATCAGCCATGACGTCCTGGCACAGGTGCTCGGCGGCGATGTTCAGGCGCTGGCTGAGGGCGGCGCCCGCTGTCACCAGGGCTGGGTCGTATTCCAGGCAGGTCAGCTGTTGTCCGCCACGGGCCAGCCAGCGTCCCAGGTGGCCTTTGCCCGAGCACCAATCGAGCCAGTGGCTGGGAGCAGTATTGAACTGCAGGCGGCTGGCGAAGGCCTGGATCTGCTCCAGTTTACGTCCGGGAATATCGTGCAGATGGCGCGCACTGGGTGGAGTCTCATCGGCTCTGCCTGGCAGGCTGCCAACGCTGGCCAGCTCACGCGCTTGCACTGCCCATTTCCGGAACGGGGCGGGGGCATCGAGCGTCCAGGGTTCGCCGTGGTCGGCCTCGGCTTGTTCCAGGGTGCGGCTGCGCAGCCAGGTGGCGAGTTCGGGCCAGTCGCCTTCCCAGGGCAGTTGCAAGTGGGTGAAGGGCTTGGGGCGCCAGAGCCGCTGGTGCTCATCGATCCAGGCGTCGAGTGCCTGAAAGCGTTCGAGCAGTACAGGGCCTTGGAGGATGGTGTCTGGCATGGTGCACAACTGGGCAGGGCCGGGAATCGCGGATTCTAGCAGGCTGTGGAAGAACTACCGGGTAGCGCCTGATGCCAGTCAGTCAGGGGACTGCCCAATCCTGTAGGAGCGAATTCATTCGCGATCTGGCCAGGCACGGAGCCAAAGCCTATCGCGAATGTTCGCGCCTACACCGGCATGGCGGCGTATCAGCGGCCCTGGCTGGCGTCGACCCGCAGCCAGCGCTCCAGGCAGCGGAACATCAGGGTCAGCACCAGGGTGATGAGCAGGTAGAAGAGGCCGGCGTAGCAGAAGAACAGCATGTACTGGTAGTTCTTCGCGGCAATGGTCTTGGCCATGCCCATCAGGTCGTACAGGGTCACGGTGTAGACCACGGCGCTGGCCTTGAGCATGAGGATGACCTCGTTGCTGTAGGCCGGCAGGGCGATGCGCGCGGCGCGTGGCAGGATGATGTACAGCAGCGCCTGCCTGCGCGACATGCCCAGCGAACGCGCCGCTTCCACTTCTCCCTTGGGAATGGCCTGGATGGCGCCGCGCAGAATCTCGGCGATATAGGCTGCCGTGTGCAGCGACATGGCCAGCAGGGTGCAGAAGAACGGATCGCGCAGGTAAGGCCAGAGCATGCTCTTGCGCACGGCCTCGAACTGCGCCAGCCCGTAGTACACCAGGGCCAGTTGCAGCAGCAGCGGGGTGCCACGGAAGAAGAAGATGTAGCCGTAGGGCAGGGCGCGCACGTACCAGTGCCGGGATGCGCGGGCGATACCCAGCGGCACGGCGAGTATCAGGCCGATGATGGCCGACAGGCCCAGCAGCTCCAGGGTGAGCAGGGCGCCCTCGAGCATCTTGGGCGTCCACTTGGCGAGCAGTTCCCACTCGCTCATAGCTCGTTCCTCGTGAAGCCCTGACTGACGCGTTTTTCCGCCAGGTGCATGATGGTCATGGCGACGACGGTCAGGCCCAGGTAGATGAGCGCCGCCGTCAGGTAGAAGGTGAAGGGTTCCTTGGTGGCGTTGGAGGCGATGCTGGCCTTGCGCATGATCTCGTCGAGGGAGATCAGCGAGACCAGCGCGGTGTCCTTGAGCAGCACCAGATACAGGTTGCCCAGGCCGGGCAGGGCGACACGCCAGACCTGCGGCAGGATGATGCGCCAGAAGATGCGTGCCGAGGAAAGTCCGAGCGTCTGCCCGGCTTCACGGTGGCCCTTGGGGATCGCCAGCAGGGCGCCGCGCAGCACTTCCGTGGCGTAGGCGCCGAAGCACAGCGCCAGGGCGCAGGTGCCAGCGGCGAAGGGCGACAGCGCCAGGTCGGGATGGCCGAACAGGCTGCCCAGGGCATTCAGACCACTGACGGTACCGAAGTAGACCATGAGCACCCATAGCGTTTCGGGCACGCCACGCACCACCGTGGTGTAGAGCGTGGCCAGCGCACGCAGGGCGCGGAAGCGGGAGGTCTTGGCGACGGCGCCCAGCAGACCCAGGAGCAGTCCCGCCGACACGGCGGCCAGCGAGAGCTTGATGGTCATGAGCGTGCCTTCGGCAAGCTGGTTGCCGAAGCCATGCAGGTCAAGAATCATGGTCTTGGTTTCTAGTCGGTGCAGGGGCGCCCCGGTTCGGGGCGCCGGGGCGCATCAATAGATGCTGAACGGGAAGTACTTGTCGTTGATCTGCTTGTAGGTGCCGTCAGCGACGATTTCCTTCAGTGCGGTGTTGAGTTTCTCGCGCAGCGGGTCGCCCTTACGCACGGCAATGCCGATCTTGTCGTTATCGAACACCGGCTCGCCCTTGAACTCGAAGTCCTTGCCGGCATCGCTCTTGAGCCATTCCCAGTTGACGAACTTGTCCGCCAGCACGCCATCGACGCGACCGGAAGCCAGATCCAGGTAGGCGTTTTCCTGGGTGTCATAGAGCTTGATATCGACGACGTCTTCGAGGTTCTCTTCCAGCCAGGTGCCGGCGATGGTCGAGCGCTGGGCGCCGATCACCTTGCCCTTGAGGCTGTCCTTGTCGGTCTTGAAGTCAGCGTCTTTCGGGGCGATGAACTGCAGCTTGTTGGTGTAGTAGGGATCGGTGAAGTCCACGGCCTGCTTGCGCTCGTCGGTGATCGACATGGAGGCGATGAGGAAGTCGAACTTCTTGGCATTGAGTGCCGGGATGATGCCGTCCCAGTCGGAGGTGACCACCTCGCACTCGGCCTTCATCTTGGCGCACAGGGCCTGGCCGATCTCGACGTCGAAGCCGGTAGCCTTGCCGCTGGCGTCGATCAGGTTGAAGGGCGGGTAGGCGCCTTCGGTGCCGATCTTCAGCTTGTCGGCAGCGATGGCCTGGGTGCCGAAGGCCAGGGTAGCGGCCGCAGCCAGCAGGATCTTCTTGTAACTGTGCATGGGGTTTGCTCCGTGTTAGCGATTGCTGGACATGAATTGTTTACAGCGAGCCGATAGCGGGTTGTCGAACACCTGGGCCGGTGGCCCCTGTTCCTCGACCAGACCCTGATGCAGGAACACCACTTCGCTGGATACCTGGCGAGCGAAGTTCATCTCGTGGGTCACCAGCAGCATGGTGCGCCCTTCATCGGCAAGCGCGCGGATCACGTTAAGCACTTCTTGTACCATCTCCGGGTCGAGGGCCGAAGTGGGCTCGTCGAACAGGATGACCTTGGGCTGCATGGCCAGGGTGCGCGCGATGGCCGCGCGTTGTTGCTGACCACCGGAAAGCTGGTTGGGGTAGACGTGGCGCTTGTCGGCGATGCCGACCTTGGCCAGCAGCGCTTCGGCCACTTCGATGGCCTCGGCCTTGCTCTGGCCGAGCACGCGGCGCGGTGCCTCGATGATGTTGTCGAGCACACTCATGTGCGGCCACAGATTGAAGTTTTGGAAGACGAAGCCGATCTCGCTGCGCAGGCGGTTGATCTGCTGATTGTCGGCGGCCACCAGCTCGCCGTTCTTCGCGGCCTTGAGCTTGAGCTCCTCACCGGCGACGAAGATCTGCCCTTCGTGCGGGTTCTCCAGCAGGTTGATGCAGCGCAGGAAGGTGGACTTGCCGGAGCCAGAGGAGCCGAGGATGGAGATGACGTCGCCGTCTTTGGCTGTCAGGGAAATGCCCTTGAGCACTTCGAGGTCGCCGTAGCGTTTGTGCAGGTTGCGAATGTCCAGCGCGGGCGTCGCCTCGGCCATGGGGTGGAATCCTCTTCTTCTTCGATAGCGCTCCGGCGGGCTGCAGACCGTCCTGGCAGGCGGCCAAGCTAGCATAGCGGTTTCGTGACCGCCAAGCCGTTTGCCGGCCTGAAGGCGGGTCCGTGCCCAGGGTGTCGCCTGGTTGCAGCAGCTTGTCGCGCAGGCGAAAAATGACGCGCGATTATTGTCGGAGCAGAAAGCAAAAAGCCCCAGCGCATGGCTGAGGCTTCTTGTAATCAATCAGTGGTGCCCAGGGACGGAATCGAACCGCCGACACGGGGATTTTCAATCCCCTGCTCTACCAACTGAGCTACCTGGGCCAACGGGGCGCTATTAGACGGATTTGACGGATCAGTGTCAAGCGCGGGTTTGAAAAATATTTAATTATTTCGGGCGCTTAGGTTAATGGCGGTAGGGTGCGCCGTGCGCACCGCTATCGAGAGCCTGGCGGCTGGTGCGCATGGCGCACCCTACCCGAAGCCGTCCCATGGTTGCCCTTACTCGCTCGGCGGTACGTAGCCTTCGGCCTGGGCGTATTCCTCACCGGAAAGGAACTTGTCCATCTCCACCTGGAGGAACTTGCGATCCTCGGCGTTCATCATGTTCAGGCGGCGTTCGTTGATCAGCATGGTCTGGTGTTTCTGCCACTCGTCCCAGGCCTGCTTGGAAACGTTATTGAAGATGTCTTCGCCCTTGGGGCCGGGGTAGGGCGCGCGATCCAGGCCGGGCAGTTCCTGTTTGTATTTGCGGCACTGTACGGTGCGGGTCATGTCGATTCTCCAGCGGTAATGGCTTGCGCCGCGCGTTTCAGTAGCTTCTTCACCGGGGCGGCGAGACCCAGGCGCGGCGGGGTGGCGAGGTTATACCAGAGCCAGTCGGCCTCGGCCACGCGGCCGGGCTGCTCGGTGGCCTCGATCAGCCAGGGTTCGATGGCTAGCTGGAAGTGGCTGAAGGTGTGGGTCAGGCCTTCCAGTTCGCGGCGTTTGCCGAGGCTTAACCGCTGCTGCCCGGCGAGGTCGTCGAGCTGGGCCAGGTCGTCCAGCTCCGGCAGGCTCCACAGCCCGCCCCACAGGCCGGTGGCCGGGCGGCGATAGAGCAGGATGTCGCCCGCCTGGTTGACCAGCAGCGGCATCAGGGTGCGCTTCTGCGGCAGTGCCTTGCGCGGCTTGGGCACCGGGTAGCGAATCTCCAGGCCGAGCAGGTGCGCCTGGCAGCCACTGCGCACCGGGCACAGCAGGCAGGTGGGTTTGCTGCGGGTGCAGAGGGTGGCGCCGAGATCCATCATCGCCTGGGTGTAGTGGCCGACGCGCTCGTGCGGGGTGAGGCGCTCGGCTACGTCCCAGAGTTGCTTGGCCACCTTGGGCTCGCCTGGGTAGCCCTCTTGCGCCACGTAGCGCGCCAGCACGCGTTTGACGTTGCCGTCGAGGATCGGCGCACGCAGGCCCATGCTCAGGCTGGCGATGGCGCCGGCCGTGGAGCGGCCGATGCCGGGCAGCTCGCTGAGGGCTTCGACGCTGCGGGGGAATTCGCCGCCGTGCTCGCGCATGACGATCTGCGCGGTTTTCTGCAGGTTGCGTGCGCGAGTGTAGTAGCCCAGGCCTGTCCATAGATGCAGCACTTCGTCCTCGGGCGCCTCGGCCAGGTCGCGCACTGTGGGGAGCGCGGCCATAAAGCGGTCGAAGTAGCCGAGCACGGTGCTGACCTGGGTCTGCTGCAGCATGATTTCCGAAACCCAGACGCGGTAGGGGGTGATGTTCTGCTGCCAGGGCAGATCCTTGCGCCCGTGCTGGTCGTACCAGGCCAGCACGGCGCTGTTGAACTGCTCCGGGCTCATCGGTTGAACAGGCCCTTGAGTGCGTCTTTCAGTTCCGGGCTGACCTTGTCGCCGAGCTTCTCTTCCAGCTTCTCGGTCAGCTTGTTGCCGGCCAGGCGTGCGGCGATCTTGCCGAGACCGTCCTGATCCAGGCGGCAGGCCTTGGCGCCCATTTCCAGTGGGCCACGGCAGCGCAGCGGCCATTCGATGCCGACATAGCGCTCGTTGACCTGGCAGGCAGGGTCGGGCATTTCCCGCTGGTCGCCCTCGATGGTGATGCCCACCTTGTAGTCCAGGCCGAGCACGCGCAGGTCGAGGTCGCCATCGCCGCTGACCGCCAGGCCCGGTATCTGTGCGGCCAGATCCGGGTTGTGCGCCACGCCATCGCGCACGCTGAGGCTGCCCTTGAGTTCGCGGAAGGGGGTGTCTTTGCCACTCGGCGGGTTGCTCAGGGTCTTGCGGTTGAGGGTGGCGATGCCACGGCACAGTTGCTGTTCGAGGTTGGCGCCGACCAGCACGCCATCGTTGAGGACGAAGCTGGCATTGCCGTTGAGCGCCTCGATCCAGGCTTTCTGGCTGTTGCCGCGGGTGTTGAACTTGGCGTCCAGATCCAGCAGCCCGCGGATGGGCGAGGGTTGATCCTCCTTCTTGAGGAAGGGTTCCACGGGGATGCGGCTGAGCCGCTTCTCGACACTGATCATCGGCTCGGCCTGGCGCACGTCGATGCGCCCGCTGCCGCTGAAGCTGCCGCCCTGCAGTTTGCCGCGCACGTCTTCCAGGGTGATCAGGCCGCCACGGCCATTGGCCTTGAGGGTCACGTCGGTGAAGGGCTGCTGGTCGAAGGTGAGCTGGCCGAGGCTCAGCGCAAGCTGCAGATCGAGGCTGCGCAGGCGCTCGATAGGCAGCACTTTCTCGTCGCTCCAGGCCTGCTGGGTCGGGGCGTTGGGCAGCGGCGTGGTGCCGCTGGAACCGGCATCGGCGATGCTGGCCTTGACCTCCGACTGGCGCGCGGCGGCGGCGCTGTCCTTGCTCTTGGGTGGCAGGTAGCGGTCGAGGTCGAGCTTGTCGCCCTTGAGATCGGCGCGCAGCGCCTGTTTGGCGAAGTCGGCCACGCCCAGGCTGCCGCTGTAGCTGCTGCCGTCGAGCTTGAGGTCGAGGTTTTCCAGCATCAGCCCCTTGCTCGAGCCGTTGAGACGGCTGACCAGCTCGAACTGGCTGAGGCTGCCTGCATCACGCATGGGCGGCAGTTCGACGCCGATGCCATCGAGGAATTCGCGCAGGTTGAGTGCGGCGATGGACAGGCCGCCGGCGAGCTTGGCGTCCTTATCCAGCTCTCGCACCTTGAGCTCGCCCAGGGCGCGCAATTGGTTGGCGGACAGCTTGAGGCCGTTCCATTCGGCGATATTGGCGGCCTGGTCGAGCAGCAACTGCCCCTGGGCGGAGAAGTTCAGGGTCTTGCCATTGAGTGGCTCGCCCGAGGCTTCGCCGGCCAGCTTGAGATCTTCGAGCTGGTAGCGCTTGAGGGCACGGTCGAAGCGCAGCGAGCCTTCCAGTTCGCTGCGCGCACGCAGCACCGGCTGGTTGGTGCCGAAGAAGGCGCTGAGCTTGAGCGGGATGCTGGCGCCTTCGCGGATAGCACCGGTCTTCAGTTCGATGTTCTCCACGGTGAATTGCTGGCCTTTCTGCGCATCGTCGTAGTCGATGCGCGAGTTGCTCAGGGTCAGGCTGTCGATATCCAGTTTCAGCGGTTGCGCGGTGGATTTGCCCGGTTCAGTGCCGGGCTCGGTGTCCGCCACCGGCGGCTGCTCGGCCGGGGGCTGTTCGCTGCCGTCGGTCTTGGCCGGGCGGCCGACGCCTTCCCAGTTGCCATGGCCCTTGGCGTCGCGCTGCAGGTTGAGGTTGAGGCCGTCGACGCGGATATCGCTCATCTGCACTTCCTTGCGCAGCAGCGGCAGTACACGTACCGACAGGCCGATCATGCGCAGGTCGGCGAAGGGCTTGTCCGGGGTGTCGGCGCTGGCCAGGGTGGCGTCGGTGAGTTCCAGGCCGAGCCAGGGGAACAGGCTCCAGCCGATGTCGCCCTTGAGTTGCAGGTCGAGATTGGCCTTGTCGTGAGCGATCTGGCGAATCTCATCCTTGTAGTCGTTGGGGTCGAACAGGTGGGTCAGGGCGAACAGCAGCGCCACTATGATCAGCAGCAATCCGAGAAGGAAGAGGCCGAGGATCTTGCCAAGCGCTTTCATGGACGAGTCCTTGTTTCGATGGCTGGAATGAAAGGGCGCCCAGTATAACGTCAAGCGCCGTCGCGATAGGTTCGGTTGGCCTGTGGCCGTGCCACAGCCTGGCCACAGAGAGAACCGGCAGGGGGTTGGATCGGGAAGAGGATGAGCGGTTCCTTGTTCGAGGAGTCTGCACTCGAACCTGGGCAACCTTGATTGCACCTGGCCGTAATGGCCTTTGAATCGATGGCCTCTATCATGCAATAGAGGCTGTCTTTTGTGATTTGCCGAAAACTCGGAAAAAAAGCAAAAAAAAGCAAAAAGATCATTCTTATGCGACGTTTTGTCGCGGCTCGGTGCTACTCTCTGCAAACTTTGGCGCCAGGCTGCTGTCGCGTGCGCCTTTGTCTGCAACCATAAATAGAGACTCTGCTATGACTGACGCCCTTGCATTGAACGGCGTTGCGGCGAAGCCTGCATTCCTCTCCAAGGAACGCATCATCGCGCGCCCCGGCTTCAACCGTTGGCTGGTTCCGCCAGCCGCGCTCGCTATTCACCTGTGTATCGGTATGGCCTATGGCTTCTCGGTGTTCTGGCTGCCGCTGTCCAAGGCTGTGGGTATCACCGCCGCCACGGCCTGCGCCCCGGAAATGGGCTTCTTCGAGCAGATATTCGCCAGCAACTGCGACTGGCAGATTTCCATGCTCGGCTGGGTTTACACCCTGTTCTTCGTCTTCCTCGGCTGCTCGGCTGCCATCTGGGGTGGCTGGCTGGAGCATGCCGGCCCGCGCAAGGCCGGCATGGTATCGGCGCTGTGCTGGTGTGGCGGTCTGCTGATTTCCGCGCTGGGCGTCTACACCCATCAGATCTGGCTGCTGTGGCTGGGCTCGGGGGTGATCGGCGGTATCGGCCTGGGCCTGGGCTACATCTCGCCGGTGTCCACCCTGATCAAATGGTTCCCGGACAAGCGCGGCATGGCCACCGGCATGGCGATCATGGGCTTCGGCGGCGGTGCCATGGTCGGTGCGCCGCTGGCAGCGATGCTGATGAACCACTTCGCTACCCCGGATAGCGTCGGCGTGTGGCAGAGCTTCGTGGTCATGGCGGTGATCTACTTCATCTTCATGATGGGCGGTGCACTGGCTTATCGCGTGCCGCCGACCGGCTGGAAGCCGGCAGGCTGGGCTGCGCCAGAGGCCAAGGCCAACAACGCGATGATCACCAAGGGTCATGTGCACGTCGATACCGCGCTGAAAACGCCGCAGTTCTGGCTGGTCTGGGCCGTACTGTGCCTGAACGTATCGGCGGGCATCGGCATCATCGGCATGGCTTCGCCGCTGCTGCAGGAAGTCTTCGCCGGCAAGCTGATCGGTGTCGACCTGAGCTTCAACCAGCTCGACGCGGCTCAGCTCGCGCAAATCGCCGCGATCGCGGCGGGCTTCACCGGCCTGCTCAGCCTGTTCAACATCGGCGGCCGCTTCTTCTGGGCCTCCTGCTCGGACTTCATCGGCCGCAAGGGCACCTACTTCGTGTTCTTCGGCCTGGGTCTGGCGCTCTACGCTTCGGTGCCAATGCTCGGTCATCTGGGCAGCCTGGCGCTGTTCGTGCTGGCCTTCTGCATCATCCTGTCGATGTACGGCGGTGGCTTCGCCACCGTGCCGGCCTACCTGGCCGACCTGTTCGGCACGCAGATGGTCGGGGCCATCCACGGTCGTCTGCTGACTGCCTGGGCGGTAGCCGGTGTGCTCGGCCCGGTGCTGGTCAACTACCTGCGCGAGTACCAGTTGAGTATCGGTGTGGAGAAGGCCGCAGCCTACGACATCACCCTGTACATCCTCGCTGGCCTGCTGGTGCTGGGCTTCATCTGCAACGCCCTGGTGCGCCCGGTTGCGCCCAAGTACTTCATGAGCGAGGCCGAGCTGGCCGCCGAGCGTGCCCATGGCGAGAAATCCACCCCGGCAGCGGGCGCGCTGGAGTGGTCGGCCGATCCGTCGAGCAAGCCGCTGGTCATCGCCGCCTGGCTGGTGGTGGGCATTCCGCTGGCCTGGGGTGTATGGATCACCCTGCAGAAGACCGTCGTACTGTTCCAGTAACGCCGCGTTTGCCGAAAAGCCCGTGCAGGCTCCGCGCCTGCACGGGCTTTTTCATTCTGGCCGTCCGACCATCGCCGGTAGCCGTTGCGGCCGCGGCACGCCTATAATGCTGGCCTTTTTCCGTTGGCAATTCGTGGAGCTGGTGATGGCCGAACGTACGGCATCCGTCGAGCGCAACACCCTGGAAACCCAGGTCAAGGTCTCTATCAATCTGGATGGTACTGGCAAGGCCAACTTCGACATTGGCGTGCCCTTCCTCGAGCACATGCTCGACCAGATCGCCCGCCATGGCCTGATCGACCTCGACATCCACTGCAAGGGTGACCTGCATATCGACGACCACCATACCGTCGAAGACGTCGGCATCACCCTTGGCCAGGCTTTCGCCAAGGCCGTCGGCGACAAGAAGGGCATGACCCGCTACGGCCACTCCTACGTGCCGCTGGACGAGGCGCTGTCGCGCGTGGTGATCGACTTTTCCGGTCGCCCCGGCCTGCAGATGCACGTGCCGTTCACTCGCGCCGTGGTCGGTGGCTTCGATGTCGACCTGTTCCAGGAGTTCTTCCAGGGCTTCGTCAACCACGCCCAGGTCAGCCTGCACATCGACAACCTGCGTGGGCACAACACCCACCACCAGATCGAGACCGTGTTCAAGGCCTTCGGCCGTGCCCTGCGCATGGCGGTGGAACTCGACCCGCGCATGGCCGGGCAGATGCCGTCGACCAAGGGAAGCCTCTGATGCAGACCGTAGCCGTCATCGACTATGGCATGGGCAACCTGCACTCGGTGGCCAAGGCGCTGGAGCACGTCGGCGCCGGCCGCGTGCTGGTGACCGCGGACGCCAAGGTGATCCGCGAGGCGGATCGGGTGGTGTTCCCCGGCGTCGGCGCGATCCGCGACTGCATGGCCGAGATCAAACGCCTGGGCTTCGACGAGCTGGTGCGTGAAGTCAGCGCCGACCGCCCGTTCCTCGGCATCTGCGTCGGCATGCAGGCGCTGCTCGAGCGCAGCGAGGAAAACGACGGCGTCGACTGCATCGGCCTGTTCCCCGGCCAGGTGCGCTTCTTCGGCAAGGATCTGGCCGAGGACGGCGAACGCCTCAAGGTGCCGCACATGGGCTGGAACGAAGTGGCGCAGGCGGTGAAGCACCCGCTGTGGCACGACATCCCCGATCATGCGCGCTTCTATTTCGTGCACAGCTATTACATCGAGGCCGGCAAGCCGCAGCAGGTGGTCGGTCGTGGTCACTACGGCAAGGACTTCGCCGCCGCGCTGGCCGAAGGCTCGCGCTTCGCCGTGCAGTTCCATCCGGAGAAGAGCCACAGCCACGGCCTGCAGTTGCTGCAGAACTTCATCGCCTGGGACGGCCGCTGGTAATGGCCCGCGCCAAGGTGCCGAGCCTGGCGCTGGAGCCTGCCCAGGAGCAGGCCGCATTGCTGCTGTTGCAGCGTTTTCTCGATGAGCGTTTCGAGCTGCAGCTAGGCACCTTCGAGGTGCAGGAAGTGCTCGACCTGATCACCCGCGAATTGGCACCACACTACTACAACAAGGCGATTCTCGATGTGCAGGCGCACCTGAAAGACAGGTTCGAGAGCATCGAGAGCGACCTCTGGGCACTCGAAAAAGGTAGCTGAAAGCGACAAGCCGCAAGCTGCAAGAGAAACGAATGCGCCTGCCTGCAGCTCGAGGCTTGCAGCTTGCCGCTCTTTTTGACGTTAGGAAAAAAGACATGCTGATTATCCCCGCTATCGATCTCAAGGACGGCGCTTGCGTGCGTCTGCGCCAGGGCCGCATGGAAGACTCCACGGTGTTCTCCGATGACCCGGTGAGCATGGCTGCCAAGTGGGTCGAGGGTGGCTGCCGTCGTCTGCACCTGGTCGATCTGAACGGCGCCTTCGAGGGGCAGCCGGTCAATGGTGAAGTGGTCACCGCCATCGCCAAGCGTTATCCGACCCTGCCGATCCAGATCGGCGGCGGCATACGCACCCTGGAAACCATCGAGCACTACGTGCGCGCTGGCGTCAGCTACGTGATCATCGGCACCAAGGCAGTGAAGGAGCCCGAGTTCGTCAGCGAGGCGTGCAAGGCCTTTCCCGGCAAGGTGATCGTCGGCCTGGATGCCAAGGACGGTTTCGTCGCCACCGATGGCTGGGCCGAGGTGTCCAGCGTGCAGGCCACCGACCTGGCCAGGCGCTTCGAGGCCGATGGCGTGTCGGCCATCGTTTATACCGACATTGCCAAAGACGGCATGATGCAGGGCTGCAACGTCGAAGCCACCGCCGCGCTGGCCGCTGCCAGCCGCATTCCGGTGATCGCCTCCGGCGGCATCCACAACCTCGGCGATATCGAGAAGCTGCTGCTGGCGCGTGCGCCCGGCATCATCGGCGCCATCACCGGCCGTGCTATCTACGAAGGCACCCTCGACGTGGCCGAGGCGCAGAGCTTCTGCGATAGCTTCAAAGGTTAATGAGTAGGGTGCGCAGTGCGCACCGCTGACGGTTTATCGGTGCGCGCGGCGCACCCTACGAGAGAAGTCGACATGGCACTGGCTAAACGCATCATCCCCTGCCTCGACGTGGACAATGGCCGCGTGGTCAAGGGCGTCAAGTTCGAGAATATCCGCGATGCCGGCGATCCGGTGGAGATCGCTCGTCGCTACGATGAGCAGGGCGCCGACGAGATCACCTTCCTCGACATCACCGCCAGCGTCGATGGCCGTGACACTACCCTGCATACCGTCGAGCGCATGGCCAGCCAGGTGTTCATCCCGCTCACCGTCGGTGGCGGCGTGCGCACTGTACAGGACATCCGCAACCTGCTCAATGCCGGCGCCGACAAGGTATCGATCAACACCGCTGCGGTGTTCAACCCCGAGTTCGTTGGTGAGGCCGCTGCACGTTTCGGCTCGCAGTGCATCGTCGTCGCCATCGACGCCAAGCGCGTCTCCGCGCCGGGCGAGCCGGGCCGCTGGGAAATCTTCACCCATGGCGGGCGCAAACCCACCGGCCTGGATGCCGTGGAGTGGGCACGCAAGATGGAAGGTCTGGGCGCCGGTGAAATTCTGCTGACCAGCATGGATCAGGACGGCGTGAAGAGCGGCTACGACCTCGGCGTGACCCGCGCCATCAGCGAGGCCGTGCGCGTGCCGGTGATCGCCTCCGGTGGTGTCGGCAACCTGCAGCACCTGGCCGACGGCATTCTCGAAGGCAAGGCCGATGCGGTGCTGGCCGCGAGCATCTTCCACTTCGGCGAATACACCGTGCCGGAAGCCAAGGCCTACCTGGCCAGTCGCGGTATCGTGGTGCGCTGATCGCAGCGCTGCCAGGGGCGGGCAGGGCGCCCCTGGCCACTCGCTCCCTGCGCTTCTCCTATTCCCGGGGCTAATGGCCCTGGTGCAGAACTTGCTACTGTGAACTTCGTCACGTAGTGGCACATTCGTCCAGATGATGGCAGCAGACGGCTATCGATCACTGTGCCGAGGCCGGTATGGGGGTTATCCTCGCGCGGTCTGCTTTGCTGAATACGAGAAATACCATGTTGAAACGCATGTTGATGTTGCTGGGAAGCACGCTTGTGGTGCTGGCCAGCAGTGTGCGCGCCGAGTTGAGCGAACCTGTGGTGCTGCTGACCGAGAATTTCCCGCCCTACAACATGGCCACCAATGGCAAGAATTTCGCGCATGAGGAAAACATCGAAGGCATTGCCGTGGATGTCGTCAGGGAAATGTTCAAGCGGGCGGAGGTGCCCTACAGTCTGACCCTGCGCTTTCCCTGGGATCGCATCTACAAGCTGGCGCTGGAAAAGCCGGGCTATGGCGTATTCGTCGCGGCGCGTCTGCCCGAGCGTGAACAGCTCTTCAAGTGGGTCGGGCCCATCGGCCCGGACGACTGGGTGATGCTGGCCAAGGGCGATAGCGATATGAAGCTCGACAGCCTGGAACAGGCCAGCCAGTACCGGATCGGTGCCTACAAGGGCGATGCCATTTCCGAGTACCTGAGCGAGCACGGGGTCGAGCACAGCACCTCGCTGCGCGACCAGGAAAATGCGCGCAAGCTGATGACCGGGCAGATCGACCTGTGGGCCACGGGCGATCCCGCTGGGCGCTACCTGGCCAGGCAGGAGGGCGTCAGCGGTTTGAAGGTGGTGCTGCGTTTCAACAGTGCCGAACTTTATCTGGCATTGAACCGGGAAACCCCGGATGAGCTGGTGAAGCGCCTGCAGGCCGCTCTGGAACAGATGCGTGCCGAAGGTGTGCTGGACGAGATACAGAGAAACTACATGTGAGTGCGCCGTGCGGGAGCGGGTGCTCTCGGCGGTGGGCCGATCCTATCGATATGAAGTCTGGGGAGTCGCTCTTATGCTGAAGAAACTGAGTCAACGTCTGCTGTTTGTCCTGTGCCTCGGCGCCGGTATCGCCCATGCGGAACTGCCGCAGGATTACAAGGTGATCCTGCTGACCGAGAATTTCCCGCCGTTCAACATGGCGATCGATGACAAGAACTTCGCCCGTGACGACTCGATCGATGGCATCAGTGCCGATATCGTCCGTGAGATGTTCAAGCGCGCCGGCATCAACTACACCCTGACCCTGCGCTTTCCCTGGGATCGCCTGTATCGCCTGACCCTGGACAAGCCCAACTACGGCCTGTTCTCCACCACCTACACCGAGGAGCGCAAGCCGCTGTTCAAGTGGGTTGGCCCCATCGCCAAGACCGGCTGGGTGCTGCTCGCGGCGCCGGGTAGCGACATCAAGGTGTCGAGCCTGAAGGAGGCGGCCAAGTATCGTATCGGTGCCTACAAGAACGACGCCGTCAGCCAGAATCTGGAAAGCCAGGGCCTGGCGCCGATCAACGCCCTGCGTGACCAGGAGAACGTGAAGAAGCTGGTGCGCGGGCAGATCGACCTGTGGGCCACCACCGACCCGGTAGGCCGCTACCTGGCCAAGCAGGAAGACGTTACCGGCCTCAATACCGTGTTGCGTTTCAAGGATGCCGAGCTGTACCTGGCCCTGAACAAGGATACTCCCGACGAGGTGGTGCAGCGGCTGCAGCAGGCGCTGGACGCCATGCGCGCTGAGGGCTACATCGACGAAGTGACCAACAACTACTTGTAACGGCTGCGCAATGAAAAAGCCCGGACTGCATGTCCGGGCTTTTTCATTGCGCGTCTGGCCTCACTCGTCGCGGGTGACGTTCAACCCCTTGAGCAGGTTCAGCGCCTGGCTCAGTTGATAGTCGTCATCCTGCGGGCGCTCTTTGCGAGAGGCCTGCGCGGCCTTGCTCGGGCGGTCGGCGCCGCCATTGCCATTGCCCAGGTGGCCGAGCAGATCGGCTTCCTTGATGCCTTCGGGATCCTGCTCACGGGTGACCTTGGCGCGCTCCACCTCGATGTCCGGAACGATGCCCTGCGCCTGGATCGAGCGGCCGTTGGGGGTGAAGTACAGCGCTGTAGTCAGCTTCAACGCGCGGTCGTTGTTCAGCGGCAGCACGGTTTGCACCGAGCCCTTGCCGAAGCTGTCGGTGCCCATCAGCACGGCGCGTTTGTGATCCTGCAAGGCACCGGCGACGATTTCCGAGGCCGAGGCGCTGCCGCCGTTGATCAATACCACCAGAGGCACGCCCTCGCTGGCATCGGCCGGATCGGCGTTGAAGCGCAACTCGGAGTTGGCCAGGCGCCCTTCGGTGTAGACGATCAGGCCGCTCTTGAGGAAGTGGTCGGCCACTTCCACCGCCGCCTGCAGCACGCCGCCCGGGTTGTTGCGCAGATCCATCACCAGGCCGCGCAGCTTCTTGTTGCCGTTTTCCTTGCGCAGCTTGGTCAGCGCCTTGCCCACTTCCTCGCCAGTGTTGACCTGGAACTGCGAGATCCGCAGGTAGCCGTAACCATCTTCCAGCAACTGGCTCTTGACGCTGCGCACCTTGATCACCGCGCGGGTCAGGGTGATGTCGAATGGGCGACCGCCATCGCGCACCAGGGTCAGCTCGATCTCGCTGCCGGCCTTGCCGCGCATCTTGTCCACGGCTTCCATCATCGACAGGCCCTTGGTCGGCTGGCCGTCGATCTTGATGATCAGGTCACCTGGCTGGATGCCGGCTTTCGAGGCCGGAGTATCGTCGATCGGCGACACCACCTTGACGAAGCCATCCTCCATGCCCACTTCGATGCCCAGGCCACCGAATTCGCCGCTGGTGCTTTCCTGCAGCTCGGCGAAGGCGTCTGGCTCCAGATAGGCCGAATGCGGGTCCAGGTTGCTGAGCATGCCCTTGATGGCATTCTCCAGCAGGGTCTTGTCGCTGACCGGCTCGACATAGGCGGCCTTGATGCGATCCATCACCTCGGCGAAGGTGCGCAGCTCATCCAGTGGCAGTGGCGCCGCCTTGCTGCTCGCCGCTGGCGCGGGGGCAGGCTCGGCAGCCTGCAGGGCGGGAGCGCCGAGCAACAGACCAAGGGCCAGAGCCAGGCAGGTGGGGCGGAAGCGATGGGGCATGAAGACAACTCCTAAGTGGATGAGGCGCCACCAGGCAGCAAGCCTGGTTATCCCTGCGCGCGGCACCATTGTGCCGGATCACTCGGGCGACCGTTCTGGCGGATGGCGAAATACAGTGCCGGGGTAGCCTGGCCGCCGCTGGTTCCGACCGTGGAAATGGCTTCGCCCGCCTTGACCAGGTCACCGGCTCGCTTGAGCAGGCTCTGATTATGGCCGTACAGGCTCAGATAGCCGTTACCATGGTCGAGAATGACTAACAGACCGGCGCCGCGCAACCAGTCTGCGAAAACCACGCGTCCCCCGTGCACGGCGCGCACCTGGCTGCCCGCCTGCGCGCCGATCAGGACGCCATCCCACTTAGTACGAGCATCATCGCCGCGTGGGGTTCCGTAGCGAGCTACCAATCGGCCATCGACGGGCCAGGGCAACTTGCCCCGTGCGCTGGCAAAAGGCCCGCCATAGATGGCCCCGGAGCTGACCAGGGGGCCGCTGGCAGCGGGCTTGCCGCTACTGCTGGGGCGGGCTTCGCGGGCGGCCAGCTCGCGCTTGCGCGCCTCTTCCGCTTCGCGCGCCTGGCGCGCCAGGGTTTCTTCGATGGTCTTGAGCACGCGGCCCAGCTCGGCTTGCTCCTGCTGGCGGGCCTTGAGGCGCTTGTCACGGCTGGAAAATTCGCTATTGAGCTTGGCCAGGGCCTGCTGGCGTTCCTTGCGCGCCTCGGCGAGCTGGGCATGGCGCTGATCCAGCTCGGCCTTCTGCGCCTGCAGTTGGGCCTGGTGATTGCTGATTTCCTGTTCGACGTTGGCCAGTTGGCGCAGGGTCTCGTTGAATGCCGAGAGTTGCTCCAGGCGCGCATGGCTCAGGTAGTCATAGTAGGTGAGGGTGCGCGAGAACTTTTCCGGATTCTGCTGGTTGAGCAGCAGCTTGAGGTATTCCTGGCGGCCGCTCTGATAGGCGGCGCGGGCCTGAATGGCGATCAGCCGTTGTTGTTCACTGCGTGCGCTCTGGAGTTTTTTTTTCTCCTGATCCAGGCGCTGGATTTCCGTCTCGCTGCTGTCGAGCTCACGCTTCAGCTCGTTGACCTGCTTCTGCAGGTCGCCCATCTCGGTTTCAGTCTTCTTCAACTGTTGCTGAACGCCGGATTTCTCCTGCTGCAGTTTCTCCAGCATCTTCTTCAGCTCGGTGACGTCCTGACGCGCCGCTTCTAGCTGGCGCTGGGTATCGGCACGCTGATCGGCCATGGCCGGAGCGAGCAGGCTGCTGAGTAGAACGAAGATGAGGACACGACGCATGGAGTGAGCGACACCTGAGACGGGGCGGCAATGGCGCTTAGTATGCCTAAAAAAGCAGCGGCAAGCTGCAAGCCACAAGCGGCAAGAAGAGCGAAAACGACGGGTAGCCCGGATGCAATCCGGGAGCGGACTCCCCGGATTGCATCCGGGCTACGATTCTCGTGGCCTGAAGCTGCTCTTATTGCAGCTCGACGATGGGCTTGCCGGTCATTTCGCTCGGTTGCGGCAGGCCCATCAGTTTGAGCAGGGTGGGCGCCACGTCGGCCAGCACGCCGCCTTCGCGGATGCGCGCCGGGCGCTTGCCGACGTAGATGAACGGCACTGGCTCGCAGGTATGGGCGGTGTGCGCCTGGCCGGTGCACTCGTCTTCCATCTGCTCGACGTTGCCGTGGTCGGCGGTGATCAGCGCCTCGCCGCCCACCTTTTCCAGCGCCTCGGTGATGCGCCCGACGCAGGTATCGAGGGTTTCCACGGCCTTGACTGCAGCCTCGAACACGCCGGTGTGACCGACCATGTCGCCGTTGGCGTAGTTGACGATGATCACGTCATAACGCTGGTTCTCGATGGCGTCGACTATCTTGTCGGTGACTTCCGGGGCACTCATTTCCGGCTTGAGGTCGTAGGTGGCGACGTTCGGCGATGGAATCAGGATGCGCTCCTCGCCCTCGAACGGCTCTTCGCGACCACCGGAGAAGAAAAAGGTGACGTGGGCGTATTTCTCGGTCTCGGCGATGCGTAGCTGGGTCTTGCCGTTCTTCGCCAGGTACTCGCCGAGCACGTTGGTCAGCGCTTCCGGGGCGAAGGCCGCCGGTGCCGGTATGCTCGCCGCGTACTGGGTGAGCATGACGAAGCTGACCTGTGGCGCACGCTTGCGCTCGAATTCCTTGAAACCGGGCTCGACGAAGGCGCGGGTCAGTTCGCGGGCACGGTCGGCGCGGAAGTTCATGAATACCACGGCGTCGCCGTCCTCGACCCGTACCGGCTCACCGATGCTGGTGGCCTTGACGAACTCGTCGCTCTCGCCACGCTCGTAGGCAGCCTGCAGGCCCTCCACGGCTGAGGCAGCCTTGAACTGGCCAGCGCCGTCGACGATCAGGTGGTAGGCCTGTTCGACGCGATCCCAGCGGTTGTCGCGATCCATGGCGAAGTAGCGGCCGGTGAGGCTGGCGATACGGCCCTTGCCGAGGCGGGCGAAGGTGGCGTCAAGCAGTTCGATGGAGGGTTGCGCGCTCTTCGGCGGGGTGTCGCGGCCATCGAGGAAGGCGTGCAGGTAGATCTTCTCGGCGCCGCGTTTGGCGGCCAGTTCGGCCATGGCGACGATGTGATCCTGGTGGCTGTGCACGCCACCATCGGAGAGCAGGCCGAGGATGTGCACGGCCTTGCCGGCAGCCACGGCCTTGTCCACGGCCTGGTTGATCGTGGCGTTGTCGAAGAATTCGCCGTCGCGGATCGCCTTGGTCACGCGGGTGAAGTCCTGGTACACCACGCGCCCGGCACCGAGGTTCATGTGACCGACTTCGGAGTTGCCCATCTGCCCGTCCGGCAGGCCGACATCCATGCCGCTGCCGGAGATCAGGCCGTGTGGGTAGGTGGCGCGCAGGCGATCGTAGACCGGTGTGTTGGCCGCATAAATGGCGTTGTATTCGGGTTTGTCGCTGTGACCGAAGCCGTCGAGGATGATCAGAACCAAGGGTTTGGGCGTGGCGCTCATTTAGCTGGCTCGCTCTGGGTCGATTGGCGGAAGACAAGGCCGGGCATTCTACGGTCAAGCGCCTGGCACGTCACTGCCGGACGGGGTTTGGCCGACCTGTGGGGCTGTGTATACTGGCCGGCATTTTACCGTCCTGGGTCTTATAGATGTTCGCCAACCTGATTGAGTTCGTCACCAACCACTACGTATTGGCCGGAACCTTCGTGGTTCTGCTGGTGCTGCTGATCGTCACCGAAATGCGCAAGGGCGGGCAGAGCCTGTCCACTCGCGAGCTGACCGCGCTGGTCAACAGCGACCAGGGCGTGGTACTCGACGTGCGTTCGCAGAAGGATTTCTCCGCCGGGCATATCGTCGATTCGCTGCACATTCCCTACGAGAAGGTGAACGCGCGTATCGCCGAGCTGGAAAAGCACAAGGCCAAGACCATCATCATCGTCGATGCCATGGGCCAGCAGGCCGGCAGCATCGCGCGCGAGCTGAAGAAAGCCGGTTTCACCGCTGCCAAACTCTCCGGTGGCATCGCCACCTGGCGTGGTGACAACCTGCCGCTGGTGAAGTGACATGGCCCAGGTGGTCATCTACTCCAGCGACTGGTGCCCCTTCTGCGTACGGGCCAAGCAACTGCTGGCCAGCAAAGGGGTGGATTACGAGGAGATTCGCGTCGATGGCCAGCCGGCCGTGCGCGCGGAGATGACCCGCAAGGCCGGGCGCACCTCGGTACCGCAAATCTGGATCGGCAGCACCCACGTGGGTGGCTGTGACGACCTCTATGCCCTGGAGCGCGCCGGCAAGCTCGACGCCCTGCTGCAGAGCCCCGCTTGAAACCTCAACGTTAAGGAAGGCCAACGCCATGACCGAGCAAGCCAACAGCGGCGCCGCCGCCGAGCAGACCCCTCAGTTCTCCCTGCAGCGCATCTACGTCAAGGATCTGTCCTTCGAGGCGCCGAAGAGCCCGGAAATCTTCCGTCAGGAGTGGACGCCGAGCGTCGGTCTGGATCTCAACACCCGCCAGAAGGCCCTGGAAGGTGACTTCCACGAAGTGGTGCTGACGCTGTCGGTGACCGTGAAGAACGGTGAAGAAGTCGCCTTCATCGCCGAAGTGCAGCAGGCTGGTATCTTCCTGATCAAGGGCCTCGATGGCGCCTCCATGAGCCACACCCTCGGCGCCTTCTGCCCGAACATCCTGTTCCCTTATGCCCGTGAAGCACTGGACAGCCTGGTGACCCGCGGCTCCTTCCCGGCGCTGATGCTGTCGCCGGTGAACTTCGATGCTCTGTACGCCCAGGAGCTGCAGCGCATGCAGCAGGCTGGCGAGACCACTGTTCAGTAAGAGCATGTTGGTTGAGTGAGAAAGCGCCCTTCGGGGCGCTTTTTGCGTTTTGTGGCGTCATGCTGGACTGGCAAGTTTTGTGTGGGGTGTTGGCTTGTTGGTTGTTCGGGTGTTTGTTCCGAATTGCCGCGTTTTTGCTGATGTCTTTGGTTTCGCCCTCCCGGGCGAGTCACTTTTGCGGGCAAAAGTAACCAAAACCCTCCGCCCGATCATCCGGCCCTCGCTGCGCGAGGGTTCGCTCACTCCATCGCCGCTCCAGAGGCCCGCCACGGTGGGCCATCCCTGGCCCATCGTGGCTCTCGCGACATCCATGTCGCTCGACCTCTTCCACGACGATTCCGTTCGCCCTCCTGGGCGGGCTCTGCACGCGCCTGAACCTGCGGTAACCCAGAATTAGCATGGAGTGCTTGAACATGGGTCAGCCTTAGGGCGGACTCAGGAGCGCCAGCGAACAGTCCGCCGGGCCATGCCGAGTTCGGCACTACGGCTCACGCCCAATACTTCCACCAACGGCGTACTGCTTCGCGAGTACGCCCTACGCGAATGAAAGTTTTGGTTTAACACGACGACCCAGCCGCGACCTCACAACCACTAGAACACGCCGCGCAGACCCTGAAATGCCAGTTCGTTCAGGCGCGCGAATGGCCCCTTTAGGAGGGTGAGTGGAATCGTTGCGTAGAGGGGCGAACGGCATGGATGCCGTGAGAGGCTTAAAGGGCCAGGGACGGCCCTTGTAAGCCGACCCTCGGAGCAGCGATGGAGCGAACGAACCCCGGCGCAGCCGGGGCCGGATGGCGGGGCCAAGCCTTTTTGCTTTCTTTTGTGGCGTTTGACAAAAGAAAGTCGCCGGGGGGCGAAACGGGAGATATCAGCAGAACGCCGATAAGCAGCTTGAACACCGAAAATAACAGCAGATCCACACGAAATTGCCAGTCCGGTGCCCGAACTGCCTTCCACGAAAATCCACGAAGAACCTTACTCGTCCGTCTGTAGCCTCAGTCCGCTTCGGCGAAGCCATTCTGCCGCCAGGCCTCGTAAACGGTCACCGCCACGGTATTGGACAGATTCAGGCTGCGGCAACCCGCGCGCATCGGCAGGCGTACGCGCCGTTCGGGTGGCAGCGCGTTGCGCACGTCCTCCGGTAGGCCACGGCTCTCCGGGCCGAATAGGAAAGCATCACCAGGTTGGTAGGCGATATCGTGGAACGGCTGCGAGCCCTTGGTAGTGAAGGCGAACAGGCGTGGTTGGCCGAGGCTGTCGAGGCAGCTCTGCAGATCCGCGTGGCGCTTGAGCGTGGCGTATTCGTGATAATCCAGGCCGGCGCGGCGCAGGCGCTTGTCGTCCAGCTCGAAGCCCAATGGCTCGATCAGGTGCAACTGGCAGCCGCTGTTGGCGCACAGCCTGATAATGTTGCCGGTATTGGGCGGAATTTCCGGTTGAAACAGGATGACGTGAAACATGCAGCACTCCGAGCACTGGGACGGGCGCCATTCTACGCCGCCGGAGGATCCGCGGCCGCGTTTGCGCTGGCGTTTCGTGGCTTCGATCATGCTCATCGCCTTTCTTGTCGGCGTGATGATCGGCCGGGTGTTCGACCCGCCGCGCCTGCGCGTCGAGGCTGCCGAGCCCTGGGAGCAGGGGCTGCAGCTCTGGTTCAACCGGGCGCCAGAGGCACAGGCCGAGCCGGTCGACGGTGCGCTGAGATATCGCTTCGAGGATGCCTATGGGCGGGTGCGGGAAGGGCAGTTGAAGCTGCCCCTGGGCCTGGTGAACTGGCGCATCGAGCGCGACGGTCGGGATCTGCTGCTGGTGCTGGTGTCGACTCGCCCGCTGAGCGGGGAGTGGCGTGGTAGTGAGGTGGATGGACGTTGGCGCGTGCAACTGACGCTGCGCCCCGAATAAAGAGGGGGATTCCCCGGCCTGCCTGTACCAAGGTCCCCGAAATGGGTGGCGCCTGGCCCGTCGGGCGGGTTGCGGCGCACTGCACGTGACGCTGAGGTCACGGCGAATAAAGAGGGGATTCCCCGGCCTGCCTGTACCAAGGTCCCCGAAACGGGTGGCGCCTGGCCCATCGAGTGGGTTGCGGCGCGCGGCATGTGACGTAGAGGTCACGTCGAATAAAGAGGGGGATTCCCCGGCCTGCCTGTACCAAGGTCCCCGAAACTGGGCTTGCCTTAGCCTATGCAGGGCGTGTGCCAATTTCGTGACCGAAGCGAGAAAGCCCGATCTGGCGGGCTTCAGAGCGCCCTGGCAAAGGACTGGCCGGGGCGTGGGGATGATGGCGGTGCACCAGAGAGCGGCATGCTGCTCTCTGGTGCACCATGCTGCTCAACGCGGTAGCAGCTCGAGGGTGCCCTGGGTATGGCTCGCTATGTCCGCTTCGCTCAGATGCTGTGGCCGATAGAGGCCAAGCACATGGCCAGCGGCCTGGTCGGCGTAGTGTGCGTCGAACGGCACGCCGCTCTGGCCGACCGGATTACCGCCCAGTGCCTGGCTCGCGTCAGCCAGGTCGATCAGGCGCCGCGTCGAGGGGCCATAGACCACCTGCCAGGGCGCCGGGCCGATCCTGTGCGAGAGGTTGTCCGGCACCTCGTGGCTACCCGGGGCGGCGAAGGGGCCGACGTTGAGCAGGCGACCGAGCAAGGGCTGCTGGCCCAGCGGATGGGCGTGGGTCAGGGTATGGACGCGGCCCCATTGCCAGCTTTGCGAATCATCCCCGAACTGCTCGCGCAGGTGTGACAGGCTGGCGCGCCAGGCCTCGGCGACGATCTGCGCGCGAGTTGCCGTGCCGCTGCCGTCCTTGCGTTGCCACCAGGGCGAATCCGCATCGGCGGTCAGGCGTGGCAAGGCGATATCGAGTGATCGGCTTTGCAGCAGGCTGTCGAAGAAGGCTTCGCCCAGTTCGTCGGCCATGGCTTCGTGGGCCAGTTGATAGAGCAACTGGTTGAACAGCGTCGCGGTGACCGAATCCAGCGGGTGCTCGCCATTCCATTCGGCCAGCCGCTGCACCAGAGCCTGTTCCTGCTCGCCCTGGGCGGCGTTGCGCAGCTCGTCGAGGATCGGCGCCAGCACGCGCCTGGGGTAGCCGGTACCCGTATCGAGCTGCAAGGCCTGGCTGTTGCGCACATCCCATTTCACCGAGGCGTCGCTCAGGCGCTGGTTCAGGCGCTGGCCACGGTCGGGCAGGTTGTAGTAGCCGGGAATCTCGATGCCGCTGGCCGGCACCGGCTGGTAGTTGGCCGAGACGATATAGCCACGTGCCGGATTCTCTTCCTGCGGGTTGGCACTGAAAGGCTGCCAGCCGAGCTTGTCTGCCTCGCTGCTGGCACCGTCGAGGATGAAGGTCGGGTTGACGCCAGCCGGGCGCAGCGGCAGCTTGGCCGCCGCCCACCAGCCGATATCGCCGGCAGCATTGGCCCAGATCACGTTGAGGCCGGGTGCCTCGATCTTCTCGACGGCGGCGCGGGCCTTGTCCAGGGTGTCGGCGCGATCCAGCTGGTAGAAGGCATCGAGCAAGGGGTTGTCGGTTTCGAGGAAGGCCCACCACATGGCGATGGGGGGGCTGCCGCTGCTCTGGCCGAGGGTGTCGTTGACGATAGGGCCATGGGGCGAACGGCGCAGGGTGATCTGCACCGGCTCGGCGCCCTTGACCTGAATGCTTTCCGTGCGTTGCTCGAGGTCGACCCAGCGGCCCTGATACCAGACCTGGTTAGGGTTGTCCGGGTTGACCCGCTCGGCGATCAAATCGAGGTCGTCGTTCTGGAACATGGTCAGGCTCCAGGCGAAGTCACGGTTGTGACCGAGCATGGCGCTGGGGATCAGGGCGTGGTGGTAGCCGTACAGCTCGTAACTGGGCGCTTGCAGGTGCGCTTCGTACCACACCGCTGGCAGGGAGAAGCGGATGTGTGGATCGCCCGCCAGTAGCGGTTTGCCGCTGGCGGTGCGGCTGCCGGAAACGGCCCAGGCGTTGCTGCCCTCGAATTGCGGCAGGCCGCTGCCGGCCAGCGCGGCATCGCTGAGCTGGGCGAGGGCGGCCAGATCCTGCCAGTCGCCAGCAGCCAGGGGCGTGCCGAGTACGCCCTCGGGGTGCCAGTCGAGGTCGAAGACCTTGAGGTAGTCGGCGCCGAGCTGGTCGCGGATATGCGTCATCAGGGGCTCGGTACGCAGCGCGGCGGCGAAGCTGTAGGCCATGTAGCCGGCGACGCTGAGGGTGTCGGCGACGCTGAAGGGGCGCGGTTCGATGCCCAACAGGTCGAACTCCACCGGCAGCGGGCGGCTGGCCTGGTACTGGTTGATGCCGTCCAGGTAGCTCTGCAGGGCACGCACGGACGGGCTGCTGGCATCCAGCTGGGCGGCACGGGCGTCAGCGTGGCGACCGATCTCCAGAGTGCGGAACAGGCGATCGGTGGGCAGCAGCTTTTCTCCCAGCACCTGGGCCAGCTCGCCGCGCGCCAGGCGCCTGAGCAATTCCATCTGGAACAGGCGATCCTGGGCGTGCACGAAACCCAGGGCACGGTAGAGGTCGTCCTGATTCTGTGCCTTGAGATGCGGTACGCCGCGCTCGTCGTAGCGCACCGTCACGGGTGCATGCAGGCCTGCCAGGGCCAGTTCGCCGTCACGTTGCGGTTGTTTGCCATGCAGATACCAGCCAGCGCCGGCGGCACCAATGGCAACGATCAGGGCCAGGGCGGTGAGGGTACGTTTCATCGAGATCCTTGTTCTTGTGGGGCAGCAGGTCGGCATTCTGCGTAGCTGCCTCGGCGCTGGCATTGACTAAATACAGCAGGCTTGAAAGTCTATGGTCAATTTTGCCCCGGATTCTGCCATGCCTGATGCCGAGCGCTCCGCATTCACCGCTCTGACGCACTCCGCCACCCTGCGCCGCCTGCTCTACGAGGCCCTGGCCGCGCTACGCCTGGATCCCACCGAGAGCTACCGGCGGGCCTATGCCGGGGTACCGCTGGCCTCGCCGCTGCTCGAGGCGCGAGAGGATCACGACAATGCCCCGCGCTTCTGGCAGGCCATTGCCGGGATCAGCGGTGATGCCGATATCGGCCTGCACCTGGCCGAGGTCATGCAGCCAAGGCCGATGGATGTGGTCGGCTACCTGCTGCTCAGCGCAGCCGACCTGCGCCAGGGGCTGCAGGCCTTCGTGCGTTTTCAGCACATCCTTTCCGGTGGCTTTGCCGCGCGGCTGGAGGAGGGCGACGAGCAGGTGCGCCTGGTGATCGATCTGAACTACCGGGGCTTCGCTTCGTTGCGCCAGCAGATGGAATGCCTGGCCCTGCTGCTGCACAAGATGTTGCTGGCGGTCTGCCCGGTGCCCTTGCCGCTGCTGGGCGTCGAGTTTCGTCATCCTGCCCCGCGCCGGCTGCACGAGCATCGGCGCCTATTGGGCGTTACGCCGCTATTCGAGCAGCCCCACGATGCCTTGATTCTGCCGCGTGGGGCGCTTGGCAGGCCGCTGCGCAGTGCCAATGCGCGGCTGTTCGAGGTGCTCTGCGAAGAGGCGCAGCGGCAACTGGGCGAACTGGTGGAAAACCAGTTGCTGGCGCGCGTGCGCTACTGGCTGGAACGTAATCTGGGTCAGGCCCGCTGCGACCTGAGAGGCTGCGCTGCAGCGCTGGGTTTCTCCTATTCGACGTTGCAGCGCGCACTGAGTGAGCATGGCAGCAGCTTTCGTGCCCTGCATGACGAGGTGCGCCGCCTCAAGGCGCTGCACCTGCTCGAACAGGGGGCGGCGGTGCGCGATGTGGCCCGTGCCTGTGGTTTCGCCGAACTATCACCCTTCTACCGGGCCTTTCGCCGTTGGCAGGGTGGCACGCCGCGCGGACGCTAGTCGGCGGCCTGCCAATCGCAAAAGCAGCCCACCGCCAGGGTGTTGCTGGCATCCACGCGGCGCCCTTCGGCCAGGGCTTCGAGGATCGGCTCGATGAAACTGTTGCTCGAATTGCACACCAGCCCCTCGCTGTAGGGGCCGAAATAGGCGAGCTGGCCCTGCCGATCCCAGATCGCCACCGCAGGGCTGGCGGGGATGGCGTCGCTGCCCGGGAGTGTTTCGAGTACCTGCAGGCCGCCGAGATCGGCTGGCAGGCTGCCCTTGCTGCCGGGGCGTTGTACGGCGTAGAAGGCCACCCCCTTGGGGGCATAGCCGGCGATCAGCTCGGCCAGGTGCTGCTGGTTGCCGACGTTGCACGGGCAGGCCGGATCCCAGAAATGCACCAAGCGGATCGGGCCGGGGCCGGCCAGTTCCTCGGGCAGGCGCAGGGCGGCGCCGGAGAAGACCGCCGCGCGCTCGTCGAAGGGGCGCAGATAGCGGGCCTCGAACCAGCGGTAGGCCATGAGCAAGGCCACCGCGCAGACGGTGGCCAGCAGCAGAACGATCCAGGTGGTGCGTGATGGACGAGGCATGGGGCAGGACCGGCAAACGGGCGCCTAGCTTGCCATGCCGCGCTCGGCAGCAGAATATCGCTGCATCGAGAAACTCGCTTCGCCTCATGCGAACCCCGTCGGAAGCCCCATGTCAGAGCCTTTCCAGCCCGAGCTGCTACGCCCCTTGCTGCGACCCTTGGCCGCAGCGCGTCTCGATCTGCCGGCCGTGCAGGCTTACCGCAGCTTCTATGGCCTCGACCTGGCGACGCGCCATGCCGGGCTGGACTGCCGCCTGGGCAGCTTCAACGCTGCCGGCTACCAGATTGCCGTGCAGCTCTGGGCACCCTCCGAGCCGCGCGGTGCCTTGCTGCTGCTGCATGGCTATTACGACCATATGGGGCTGTATCGCCACGTCATCGACTGGGCCTTGAGCATGGGCCTCGCCGTGCTGGCCTGTGACCTGCCGGGGCATGGCCTGTCCAGCGGCGCACGGGCCAGCATCGACGACTTCGCCGAATACCAGCAGGTGCTGCTCGGCCTGTTCGAGCAAGCCGCCGAGCTGGGCCTGCCGCAGCCCTGGCATCTATGTGGACAGAGCACCGGCGGGGCGATCCTGCTGGATTACCTGCTCACCGATGGCCAGCGGCCCGAGCTGGGCCAGAGCATCCTCCTGGCACCGCTGGTGCGGCCGCGTGCCTGGAACTGGTCGAAGTTCAGCTACCTGATGCTCAGCCCCTTCGTCCGTGAGATACCCCGACGCTTCAGCGAGAATTCCAGCGACGCGGCCTTCATCGATTTCGTCCACAACCTCGACCCGCTGCAACCGCGTAGCTTGCCCACACTCTGGGTCGGTGCACTGAAACGCTGGGTGCCGCGCATCGAGGCGGCAGCGCGCAGCTCGCACAGCCCGCTGATCGTGCAGGGTGAAAAGGACATGACAGTGGACTGGCAGCACAACCTGGAGGTACTGCAGGACAAGTTCCGCCAGCCGAGCATCCTGCGCCTGCCCGAGGCGCGCCATCACCTGGCCAACGAGAACGAAGCGCTGCGCCGGCGCTACTTCGACTTTCTCAGTGAGCGTTTGGCGTAGGTTGGAGTCGCTGGCACAGGTGGTAGGAGCGGATTTATCCGCGATGGGTGTTGGTGTCGCAGGGCGTACCGGGCGCGATCCGCACGCGAAGATGTACGCTGGCGGAGTTTCGCTGGAGCGTTGTGGTGCCAAGCTGGGCATGGCCTGGCGGGCGGTTCGCTGGCGCTCCTGAGCGCTGCCCTACTTAATGCTTCAGATACCCTGCGGCGGTGGCTCCAGCTCGCTGGTGCTCAGGCCCACGGCCAGACCGGCGCGCAATGCGGCCAGGGCGGCCTTGTAGTAGGCCTGGCCATCGGCGGACTGGGCGAATTCGACGAACTGCTCCAGCTCCGGGTCGGACAGGTCGCGATAGACATGCAGCAGGGTGTTGTCGAGATCCTGCTCGATCTGTGCCATCAGGCGTTCACGCTGGCCGTTGAGCAGGCTCTGTGCCTGGCCGCCGCTGAGCAGGCCGGGGATCATCTGGCTGAGGCTGTCGGCGGCCACACCGGCCAGTGCCAGGCTGACCTCGGCACCGGCCTCCTTGGCCGGCAGGGCCTGGGCCAGGTGGCGGATCAGCAGGCGGCGGGTGGCATCGGCCTCGGTGCGGGGCAGGCCATTGGCGTAGCGTGCCAGTTGGTCGCTACTGGTGGCACGTACCTCGGCAGCGACGATCTTGCGGCCCAGTTCGGACTCGAAGAAGGTCAGGGCCGGCTTGGGGTTGGCCAGCTCCATGCGCATGCTGTACTCGGCACGGCGGTCGATGGAGGCCGCGGCGAAGCGCTGGTTGCTGTTGTCCACCAGTGCCTGGTAGACGGCCGGCGGCAGGGTGCTGCGGTAGCGTTGCTGAGCGGCGTCCAGCGCTTGGTTGAAATGCTCGCGCTGTTGCGGCCAGCCGGCCGCCTGGTACAGGCGCAGATGGTCGTCGGCCATGGCCGGCAAGGCCAGACAGAGCAACAGGGCAAACAGAACGCGCATCGCAAACTCCTTGGCAGACCGCCTGACCGTTGCACGGGACGAGGACTCGGCGGCGGGCTATTTTCAGTGGCTGGCATTGGCTTGTCGAGCGCTTCACCGGGGGCTGCTAGAATCGCCGGCATGACCGACATTCCTACCCCCTTTTCTGCTCTCATCGATGACCTGGCCAGCCAAGGTTGGTCCCAACATGGGCTATTCGCCCCAGAGGGTCTGACCCGCGAACTGGCCGTTGAGTGCCACCGCCGTGCGCAGAACGGCGACCTGCACGCCGCAGCCGTGGGTCGCGGCGGGGCCCAGCAGGTGCAGGAGGGCATTCGTGGCGATCGCATCCAGTGGCTCGAGCCCGGTCAGAGCGAGGCCTGCGACCGCTACCTGGGGCTGATGGACGAGCTGCGCCAGGCGCTCAACCAGGCCTTCTATCTGGGGCTGGAAGACTTCGAGTGCCATTTCGCCTGCTATGCACCGGGGGCTTTCTATCAGCGTCACCTCGACCGCTTCCGTGATGATGACCGCCGTACCGTGTCGGCGGTGTTCTACCTCAACGACGACTGGCGGCCCGAGCAGGGTGGGGCGCTGCGCCTGCACCTGGCCGATGGTCGCGCGCACGACGTGCTGCCGCAGGCCGGCACCCTGGCATTGTTCATGTCCGCCGAGATGCCCCATGAAGTGCTGGCGGCCACGCGCGAGCGCCTGTCGCTGACCGGCTGGTTCCGCCGCCGTGGCGAGAGCCCGCTCTGAGTCATGCACAAGATTCTCGTCAGTCGCTGCCTGCTGGGCCATCGCGTGCGCTACGACGGCGGTGCCCACGGCCCTTACGAGCTGCTGCAGCAGTGGCTGGACGAGGGACGGGTGGTTGCGCTGTGCCCGGAAGTGGCTGGCGGCCTGCCAACACCCCGTCCGCCTGCCGAGATAGCGGGTGGGCAGGGCGCGCAGGTGCTGGATGGGCGTTTGCCGGTACTGACCATCGACGGTGCCGACGTCACCAGCGCCTTCGTCGAGGGGGCGCAGCAGGCGTTGGCGCTGGTGCGCGAGCATGGCATCCGCATGGCGCTGCTCAAGGCCCGCAGCCCCTCCTGCGGCAACCTGGAGAACTACGATGGCACCTTCAGCGGCGTGCGCGTGGCCGGTGAGGGGGTGACGGCTGCCCTGTTGCGTCGCGCCGGGGTGCGGGTGTTCAACGAGCAGCAACTGGCCGAGGCGCGGCAAGCCTTGCTGGCGCTGGAGAGCGAAACGGGAACGTCTGGCGCCGTTTAGAGTCCACCGTTTCCCTGTTTCTCTCGAGGACGCCGTGATGACCAGAACGCTGAATGCCATCTCTCTCTGCGCTGCCCTGCTGCTGGGCGCCAGCGCCACTGCCTGGGCCGACATGCCGCGCACCGCGGCGCCGGAGGGGGCCAAGGTGTACTTCATCGAGCCGGCCGATGGCGCCACGGTGGGCCAGACCTTCACCGTCAAGTTCGGCCTCCAGGGCATGGGAGTGGCGCCGGCGGGCGTCGATGTCGCGGGTACCGGGCACCATCACCTGCTGATCGATGTCGACAAGCTGCCGCCGATGAACGCGCCCCTGCCAATGACCGATGCCATCCGCCACTTCGGCAAGGGCCAGACCGAAACCCAGGTGACCCTGCCGCCAGGCAAGCACACGCTGCAGTTGCTGGTGGGAGACAAGAACCACGTACCGCTGGATCCGCCGGTGATGTCGGAGAAGATCAGCGTCACGGTGAAGTGATCCTGTAGCCCGGATTCACCCCCATCCAAACGAAAAGGGCGACCCGAGGGTCGCCCTTTTTTCGTTACCGCCTGCTGCTTAGAACAGCACGCGGCTACGGATGGTGCCATGCACCTGCTGCAGCTTCTCCAGCGCCAGATCGGAGTACTCGGCGTCGACGTCGATCACCACGTAGCCGACCTTGTCGTTGGTCTGCAGGAACTGGCCAGAGATGTTGATATTGTTGTCGGCGAACACCTTGTTGATCTCGCTCATCACGCCCGGCACGTTCTCGTGGATGTGCAGCAGGCGGTGCTTGCCAGCATGGGCCGGCAGGGCCACTTCGGGGAAGTTGACCGAGGACACCGAGGTGCCGTTGTCGCTGTACTTGACCAGCTTCTCGGCCACTTCCAGGCCGATGTTGGCCTGGGCTTCGGCGGTGGAGCCACCGATGTGCGGGGTGAGGATCACGCGATCCAGGCCGCGCAGCGGGCTCTCGAAGATGTCGTCGTTGGACTTGGGCTCGACCGGGAACACGTCGATGGCAGCGCCGATCAGGTGCTCGTCCTTGATGGCCGCGGCCAGGTGATCCAGCTCGACCACGGTGCCACGGGCGGCGTTGATCAGGATGGCGCCCTTCTTCATGGCGCGGATTTCCTTCTCACCGATCATCCACTGGGTGGACGGCAGCTCCGGCACGTGCAGCGAGACGATGTCGGCCAGGCCCAGCAGCTCGTGCAGGCTGCCGATCTGCGTGGCGTTGCCCAGCGGCAGCTTGGTCACGGTGTCATAGAAATACACCTGCATGCCCAGGGCTTCGGCCAGCACCGAGAGCTGGGTGCCGATGGAGCCGTAGCCGATGATGCCCAGCTTCTTGCCACGGATCTCGAAGGAGTTGGCCGCCGACTTGATCCAGCCGCCGCGATGGCAGGAGGCGTTCTTCTCGGGGATGCCGCGCAGCAGCAGGATGGCTTCGGCCAGTACCAGCTCGGCCACCGAGCGGGTGTTGGAGTAGGGGGCGTTGAACACGGCGATGCCGCGCTCGCGGGCGGCGTCCAGGTCGACCTGGTTGGTGCCGATGCAGAAGCAGCCGACGGCGACCAGCTTCTTCGCACAGTCGAAGACCTCGGCCGTCAGTTGGGTACGCGAGCGGATACCGATGAAGTGGGCGTCGGCGATCTTCTCTTTCAGCTCCTCGCCTGACAGGGCAGTCTTGAGGTACTCGATGTTGGTGTAACCGGCGGCCTTCAACGTATCCACGGCGTTCTGGTGCACGCCTTCGAGAAGAAGGAACTTGATCTTGCTCTTTTCGAGAGAGGTCTTGCTCATCGGAGTACCTGTGTCCCACGGGATGTTTTCAGGGAAGGGCTGAGAAAATCAGCCAGCACCCGCAGATCGCTGCATGTCACGATTCGCGGGGTGCGTATGCTAGCATGTTCGCCTTTTTCAATGCTCGGTTGCGACCTGAATGGTTCTCAGGGCGACCATGAATCCTTTGAGAGTTCACTTGATGACTACTGCGGTGCAGATCGAAGAGCTGAAGACCCTGGTCGAGCCCGGCAAGGTGCTGACCGACGCCGATTCCCTGGAAACCTATGGCAAGGACTGGACCAAGCAGTACGCGCCCGCGCCTTCGGCCATCGTCTTCCCCAAGAGCACCGAACAGGTGCAGGCCATCGTGCGCTGGGCCAATCAGCACAAGATCGCCCTGGTGCCCTCGGGTGGCCGTACCGGCCTCTCCGCTGCTGCCGTGGCGGCCAATGGTGAGGTGGTGGTGTCCTTCGACTACATGAACCGCATCGTCGCCTTCAACGAATACGACCGCACCGTGGTCTGCCAGCCGGGCGTGGTGACCAAGCAACTGCAATTGTTCGCCGAGGAAAAGGGCCTGTACTACCCGGTGGACTTCGCATCGAGCGGCTCCAGCCAGATCGGCGGCAATATCGGCACCAATGCCGGCGGTATCAAGGTGATTCGCTACGGCATGACCCGCAACTGGGTCGCCGGCCTCAAGGTGGTCACCGGCACTGGCGAGCTGCTGGAGCTCAACCGCGACCTGGTCAAGAACGCCACCGGCTATGACCTGCGCCAACTGTTCATCGGCGCCGAAGGCACCCTGGGCTTCGTGGTCGAGGCCACCATGCGCCTGGAACGTGCGCCGAAGAATCTCACCGCGATGGTGCTCGGCACGCCGGATTTCGATTCGATCATGCCGGTGCTGCATGCCTTCCAGGGCAAGCTCGACCTGACCGCCTTCGAGTTCTTCTCCGACCGCTGCCTGGAGAAGATCCTCGGCCGTGGCGACGTGCCGGCGCCGTTCGAGAGCCGCACGCCGTTCTACGCCCTGCTGGAATTCGAGGCGCTCAACGAGGACGTGGCCAACGAAGCCCTGGCCACCTTCGAGCACTGCGTCGAGCAGGGCTGGGTGCTCGACGGCGTGATGAGCCAGAGCGAGCAGCAACTGCAGAACCTGTGGAAGCTGCGCGAGTACATCTCCGAAACCATCAGTCACTGGACGCCGTACAAGAACGACATCTCCGTCACCGTCGGCCAGGTGCCGGCCTTCCTCAAGGACATCGACGACATCGTCTCGGCCAACTACCCGGACTTCGACGTGCTCTGGTACGGCCATATCGGTGACGGCAACCTGCACCTGAACATCCTCAAGCCCGAGAATCTGGCCAAGGAAGACTTCTTCGCCAAGTGCGCGGTGGTCAACAAGTGGGTGTTCGAGATCGTCGAGAAGTACAACGGCTCGATCAGCGCCGAACATGGCGTGGGCATGACCAAGCGTGATTACCTGCAGTACAGCCGCTCACCGGCCGAGATCGCCTGCATGAAGGCGATCAAGGCCGTGTTCGACCCCAATGGCATCATGAATCCCGGAAAGATCTTCAATTAAAGCCGCAAGCTTCAAGCTGCAAGCCGCAAGAAAAGCAGGGCGCGGACATACTTGCAGCTTGGGGCTTGAAGCTGCGGAGCAACCCAAATGAGCTATCAGCACCAGTACGTCGACGGTACCACCGTGCACTTTCCCCTTGGCAAGGTGGTCTGCATCGGCCGCAACTACGCCGAGCACGCCAAGGAACTGAACAACCCGGTGCCCAGCGAGCCGCTGCTGTTCATCAAGCCGGGCTCCTGTGTAGTGCCGCTCGATGGCGGTTTCAGCATTCCTGACGATCGCGGCGCGGTGCATTACGAGGCGGAGATCGCCGTGCTGATCGGCAAACCCCTGTCATCGAGGCCGGATGCCGAGGAGGTGCGCGATGCCATCAGCGGTTTCGCTCCGGCACTGGATCTGACCCTGCGTGACGTACAGGCCAAGCTCAAGGAAAAGGGCTATCCCTGGGAAATCGCTAAGAGCTTCGACGGCGCCTGCGTGCTGGCGCCTTTCGTGCCGGGGGATGCCATCGAGGACCTGGCCGATATCGGCATTCGCCTTGTCATCAATGGCGAAACCCGCCAGGACGGCAACAGCCGCGATATGCTCAACCCCATCGTCGGCATGATCCAGCACATGGCCGGGCATTTCGCTCTGCAGCCGGGTGACGTGATCCTCACCGGCACGCCGGTGGGTGTCGGCGCGCTGAACAAAGGCGACGAACTGGAGCTGGAGCTGGTCGGTCATAGCCGCTTTACCAGTCGCGTGCTATAAGCGATGACCACCAAGCGATGACCGCCGCCTGACTGCGGCGGAACTCCCGTCGATAGCGGGAGTCGCATGGCTATCCTGCAGTCGAGTCGTCGCGATGTCCTCTCTCCGCTTCCGCCTGAAACACCCTGGCTACTGGCTCACGGGTTGTGCATTGCTGGCCTTCGGTGTGCTGGCGCAGACCCAGCACTGGGACGACCGCGCCCAGCTCTGGTGGCAGGAGCGCTCCACGCCGCTGGTCAGCCGCCTCGCCAGTATTTGGCTGCCTGGTTATCGCGCGGTGATCCAGGCCAAAACGCTCGATGGGTTGGAAAAGGACGAGACCTCCGGGCTGACCTACAACCCGCTCACCGGCACCCTGTTCACCGTCACCGGCAAGAACCCGCTGCTGGTGGAACTGTCCCGCGACGGCGACATCCTGCGCCGCATCCGTCTGAAGGGCTTCTCCGACCCGGAGGGAGTGGAGATGCTCGGCAACGGTCGTATGGCCATCGTCGACGAGCGCCGGCGTCAGCTCACCACCTTCACCCTGCAGGTCGATGATCTGGAGTTGGATGCCGCTGATTTCCCCGGCTTCGACCTGGGGTTCGCCGATGCCGGCAACAAGGGCTTCGAGGGCCTGGGCTGGGACTCGCGCAGCCACAGCCTGCTGCTCGGCAAGGAGCGCAGCCCGATGGGCTTGTTCAGCCTGCCGTTCCCCGATGAGGGTGGCCAGGGCGGTACGCTACGGCCGCTGGTGGCCGGCAACCTGGGACTGCGCGATATATCCTCGCTCAGCGTCGATGAGCGCACCGGCCACCTGCTGCTGCTGTCCGACGAGTCGCGCATGCTGCTGGAACTCGACCGTGCCGGCCAGCCGGTCAGCTTCCTCAGCCTCAGTGGTGGCCTCAATGGTCTGGACAGCGGCATCCAGCAGGCCGAAGGCGTGGCCATGGACGAGGATGGCGACATCTATATCGTCGCCGAACCCAATCTGTTCTACCGCTTCCGCAAGCCGCTGCCGGATGCGGGCTGAGCCGGCTTGCGCGTTCAGCTTGGCTTAAGCGGCGATTCAGTCTGGCTTCAGCTAGCGGCACTAATCTGAGCCCGTCACTTACGAACAACGAGGTTCACACCATGAAACGTACCGCTCTCGCTCTGATGGTTCTGCCGCTGCTCAGCACCGCCGCTTTCGCCACCGGTTACACCGGCCCGGGTGCCACCCCGCAGGTCACTACCGTTGCCGCCGCGCTGCAGGCTGCCGATGACACCCATGTCGTGCTCGAAGGCCAGATCGTCAAGCGCCTGCAGGACGAACTCTACGAGTTCAAGGACGCCACCGGCACCATCCAGGTGGAGATCGACGACGAAGACTGGCCGAACCAGACCGTCTCGGAAACCGCCAAGGTGCGCCTGACCGGCGAAGTCGATAAGGACTTCAATAATCGTGAGATCGATGTCGACCGTGTCGAACTGATCAACTGATTCCCGCTGTTCCGCCCACCCGCCACAGACGAGCTGTGGCGGGTTTTTTCGTGAGAGGGCCTATGCGCCGCCTGCTTGCCATCAACCCCTGGTTCTACCTGTTCGGCCTGGCGCTGCTGGCCGTCGCCTTGGCTGCCCAGCAATACCGTCTTTTCGAGCGTGCCTGGTTCACCGTGCAAGAGTGGCAGCATGGCGAGCAGTGGCGTGAGCGCTCGTTGTGGCTGGGCGATTACCGCGTGGTGATCGAGGCCAAGCCCATCGGCGACATCAGCGATGTTTCGGCGCTGACCTTCGACCCGGATCGGCACAGCCTGTTCAGCGTCACCAACAAGCCGGCCAGAGTGATCGAGCTGAGCCTGGAGGGTGATCTCAAACGCACTATCGACCTGCAGGGGTTCGGCGATCCCGAGGCCATCGAGTACGTCGCGCCCGGCACCTACGTGATCGCCGACGAGCGCGAGCAGCGCCTGGTCAAGGTGCGCATTGACGATGCCACACGGGTGCTCGATGCGGCGGACTACCAGCAGCTTTCGTTGGGGATCGGGCTCAACGGCAACAAGGGTTTCGAGGGGCTGGCCTATGATGCTGCCAACCACCGCCTGCTGGTGGCCAAGGAGCGCGACCCGGTGCGTATCTTCGAGGTGCTGGGCTTCCCCCATGTCGATGAGGGCAAGCCGCTGGCCCTGCACGTCAATACCGATCCCAAGCGTGATGCGCGACTGTTCGTGCGGGATCTCTCTAGCCTGGATTTCGATGCGGCGACCGGCCACCTGCTGGCGCTGTCGGACGAATCGCGCCTGGTGATCGAACTGGATGCCGAGGGCAAGCCGATCAGCACCCTGTCCCTGCTGCCGGGCCAGCATGGTCTCAGGCGCGGCGTGCCCCAGGCCGAGGGGGTGGCCAGCGACGATGCCGGCAACCTGTACCTGATCAGCGAGCCCAACCTGTTCTACCTATTCAGGAAGCAGGGCGACTAGCCCGTCTGGTCGTCCGTCTGTGCATCGGGCGCATTCTTCTGCACCGACTCGATACCGCTCTTGCAACTGGCGGCGCTGGCATACATCTGGCTCTGCCCGACTACCTGGCCATTGCTGGCCTTGAGCAGGAAGCAGTGTTTGTCGTTGCTTGAGGTCTTGGTCTCGAAGGCGCCCTCGCGCTGGGCGTTCTTCTTCACCGAGTCGATACCGCCCAGCGCCGAATCCTTGGCCTTGTACATCTCGCTGCTGAGGATGACCTGGCCATTGGTGGCCAGCAGGTTGAAATGGTACTGGCCGTCTTTGGCCTTCTTCAGTTCGAACTTACCTGGCATTTTCGTTTCTCCCTGAGTGCCCGGCGGTATGCCGAAGCGGTGCTCTGGAAGCGTAGCTCATCAGTGCGAATGGCTCTTGCCGACATGGGTATGGTTGTCGTCCGGTAGCGGCTGCACGCCGCCGCTGACGTTGAGCTGGCGCAGAATGCCGCAGTCCTCCGCCTCCTGCGGGCCGTTGCAGCGGTCGCGCAGCTCGCTCAGTTGATCGCGCAGGGCCAGCAGGCTGTCGATGCGCGCCTGTACGTGCTCGATATGTTCGTCCACCAGGCTGTTGATGCCGGCGCAGCTCTCATGGGGCAGATCGCGCAGCGCCAGCAGGCGCTGGATTTCCTCCAGGGTCATGTCCAGGGTGCGGCAGTTGCGGATGAACACCAGGCGCTCCAGGTGTTCGGGGCCGTACAGGCGGTAGTTGCCTTCGCTGCGCGCGGGCGCTGGCAGCAGGCCTTCGCGCTCGTAGTAACGTACCGTCTCCACCTGGCAGCCGGCCTTCTTCGCCAATTCTCCGATTTTCATGCGATCTCCTCCCGAGTGCTTGACCCTATAGTGACTACAGGGTGTGTACTCGGCAACAGAGACCTGACGGAGAGTTGCCATGAGTCGCTGCTGCGATCACACGCACCAACAGACACCTGTCCCGCATGACCATTCTGGGCATGATCACCAGGGCGCTACCCGCTCGGCGAGCGACGAGCCGCTGACGGGCGCGCTGAACACCCGCATTCGCATCGAGCAGATGGACTGCCCCACGGAGGAGCGCCTGATCCGCGATGCTTTGGGCCGTCTGCCGGGTGTCGCGGGGCTGCACTTCAACCTGCTGCAGCGGGTACTCACCGTCAGCCATGACGCCGGGGTGCTGGATCAGGTTCTGCCCGCCATTCGCACGCTGGGCTTTACCCCGCAGGTGGAGGACGAGGGCGCGATGCAGCAGCCAGACGCCGCGTCGACAAAAGCGTCTTGGTGGCCGCTGGCCCTGGCGGGTGTGCTGGCGACGGCTGCCGAGGTCGCGCACTTCGCTGCGCTCGGCGCCGACTGGCTGGTGGCCGTGCTGGCCCTGGCGGCCATCGGTTTATGTGGCCTCAATACCTACAAGAAGGGCTGGATCGCCCTGAAGAACCGCAACCTCAATATCAACGCGCTGATGAGCATTGCCGTGACGGGGGCGGTGTTGATCGGCCAATGGCCGGAAGCGGCGATGGTGATGGTGCTGTTCAATCTGGCTGAGCTGATCGAGGCACGCTCGCTGGATCGGGCGCGCAACGCCATCCGGGGCTTGATGGATCTGGCGCCGTCGCGCGCCACGGTCAGGCAGGCCGATGGCAGTTGGCAGGAGGTGGACGTGCAGAGCATCGCGGTGGGCGCCGTGATGCGTGTGCGCCCTGGGGAGCGCATCAGCCTCGACGGCGAGGTGGTCAGCGGCAGCTCGACGGTCAACCAGGCACCCATCACCGGGGAAAGCCTGCCGGTGGAGAAGCGCGCGGGGGATTCACTGTTCGCTGGCACCATCAACGGGGCCGGCTCGTTGGAGTTCCGCGTCATGGCAGCGGCGCGCGACACCACTCTGGCGTGCATCATTCATGCGGTGGAAGAGGCGCAGGGCTCGCGCGCCCCGACCCAGCGTTTCGTCGACCAGTTCTCGCGTATCTACACCCCGGCGGTGTTCGCCTTCGCCCTGGCGGTGGCCGTGCTGCCGCCGTTGCTGATTGGCGGTGCCTGGCTCGACTGGATCTACCGGGCGCTGGTGCTGCTGGTGGTGGCCTGCCCCTGTGCGCTGGTGATCTCCACCCCGGTGACCATCGTCAGCGGTCTGGCGGCGGCAGCGCGCAAGGGCATCCTGATCAAGGGCGGCGTCTACCTGGAGAATGGCCGGCATCTGGCCCTGCTGGCGCTGGACAAGACCGGCACCCTGACCCACGGCAAGCCGGTGCAGACCGACAGTCTCCCTCTGCTAGAGGTGGACGACCCTGTGCATGCCATCTGGGCGGCGAGCCTCGCGGCGCGCTCCGATCACCCGGTTTCTCGGGCGCTGGCCCAGCACGCCGAACAGCAGGGGCAGACGCTACGTGAGGTGGAAGAATTCGAGGCGTTGGCGGGGCGGGGCACCAAAGGTCGGATCGATGGCAGGTTGCTGTACTTGGGCAACCATCGCCTGGTGGAAGACCTCGGGCTCTGCTCGGCGCAACTGGAGCAGCGCCTGGAAGCGTTGGAGCGCCAGGGCAAGAGCCTGGTGGTGCTGTGCGACGAGCAGCGCCCGCTGATGCTCTTCGCCGTGGCCGATACGCTGCGCCAGACCAGCCGCGAGGCGATCGCCGAACTGCACGAACTGGGCGTGCGCACCTGCATGCTCACCGGCGACAACGCCCACACCGCCGCGGCCATCGCCGAACAGGTGGGTGTGGATGAAGCGCGCGGCGATCTGCTGCCGGCGGAAAAGCTGGCCTGGGTCGAGTCACGCCAGGCGCAGGGCAGGGTGGTGGGCATGGTGGGCGACGGCATCAACGATGCCCCGGCGCTGGCCAGGGCCGAGATCGGCTTCGCCATGGGCGCCGCCGGTACCGACACGGCCATCGAGACGGCTGACGTGGCGCTGATGGACGACGATCTGCGCAAGATTCCGGCATTCGTCCGTCTGTCCCGTCAGACCCACGCGATCCTGCTGCAGAACATAGTCCTGGCTTTGGGAATCAAGGCGATCTTCCTGGGCATGACCCTGGCCGGCGAGGCGACCATGTGGATGGCGGTGTTCGCCGACATGGGCGTCAGCCTGATGGTGGTGTTCAACGGCCTGCGGTTGTTGCGCAAGTGAACACCACCCTGCGTAGCCCGGATGAAATCCGGGGATGCCTGACGCAATGTTCCCGGATTGCATCCGGGCTACGTTTTAGCGCTTGAGCGTTTTCACGCCTTCGGCGGTGCCGAGCAGCAGCAGGTCGGCCGGGCGGGCGGCGAACAGGCCGTTGGTGACCACACCGACGATGGCATTGATGTCCGCTTCCAGCTTCACCGGGTCGGTGATCGACATGTTGTGCACGTCGAGGATGATGTTGCCGTTGTCGGTCAGCACGCCCTCGCGGTACACCGGGTCGCCGCCCAGCTTGACCAGCTCGCGGGCCACGTGGCTGCGGGCCATGGGGATGACTTCCACCGGCAGCGGGAACTCGCCCAGCACCGGCACCAGTTTGCTGGCGTCGGCGATGCAGATGAAGGTCTTGGCTACGGCTGCGACGATCTTCTCGCGGGTCAGCGCGGCGCCGCCGCCCTTGATCAGGTGCAGGTGCTCGTCGCTCTCGTCGGCGCCGTCGACATAGAACTCCAGGTCGCTGACGGCGTTGAGGTCGTATACCGGGATGCCATGACCTTTCAGGCGCGCGGCGGTGGCTTCGGAGCTGGCCACGGCACCGTCGAACTCCATCTTGTGCTGGGCCAGCGCGTCGATGAAGAAGTTGGCGGTGGAGCCGGTGCCAACGCCGACGATGCTCTTGCTGTCGAGGCGCGGGAGAATGTGCTCGACAGCGGCCTGGGCCACGGCCTGTTTCAACTGATCCTGGTTCATCGCGGGTCTGTGCCTGAGAGTGGGGAGAACGAAAGGGGCGAATTATAGCGGCAAGTGGCGTGTTCACGGGGCAAAACCCGCGCGTTTCGTATGGTCGCCCGGCGCGGCGCTGGGGTAGACTCGGCAGTCCCCTCAAAGCCCGAACGCCTGCGAAATCGCCATGCTCGAACAGTACGTGAAGAAGATCCTCACCTCGCGCGTCTACGACGTCGCGGTGGAAACCCCGCTGCAACCCGCCCGTCAGCTCAGTGAGCGACTGGGCAGCCAGATCCTGCTCAAGCGCGAGGATCTGCAGCCGGTGTACTCGTTCAAGATTCGCGGCGCCTACAACAAGCTGGCGCAGCTCTCGCCCGAGGAGCTGGCGCGCGGCGTGGTCACCGCTTCGGCGGGCAATCATGCGCAGGGCCTGGCCCTGGCGGCCAAGCACCTGGGGGTGAAGGCGACCATCGTCATGCCGCGTACCACGCCTGAGCTGAAGGTACAGGGTGTGCGTTCCCGTGGCGGCAAGGCGGTGCTGCACGGCGACGCCTTCCCCGAGGCGCTGGCGCACTCGTTGAAGCTGGTGGAGGAGAAGGGCTACACCTATATCCACCCCTACGACGACCCGCTGGTGATCGCTGGCCAGGGCACCGTGGCCATGGAGGTGCTGCGCCAGCACCAGGGGCATATCGATGCCATCTTCGTGCCGGTCGGTGGCGGCGGCCTGATCGCCGGCATCGCGGCGTACGTGAAGTACCTGCGCCCGGAGATCAAGGTGATTGGCGTCGAGCCGGATGACTCCAACTGCCTGCAGCAGGCGCTGGCGGCGGGCGAGCGCGTGGTGCTGCCAACCGTCGGGCTGTTCGCCGACGGCGTGGCGGTGGCACAGATCGGCCAGCACACCTTCGATATCTGCAGGCATCACGTCGATGAGGTGATCACCGTCAGCACCGACGAGATCTGCGCGGCGATCAAGGACATCTACGACGACACCCGCTCGATCACCGAGCCGGCCGGCGCGCTGGCTGTAGCCGGGATCAAGAAGTATGTCGAGCGTGAGGGTGCCAAGGGCGAAGTGCTGGTGGGCATCGATTCCGGCGCCAATGTCAATTTCGACCGCCTGCGCCATGTGGCCGAGCGCGCCGAGCTGGGCGAGAAGCGCGAGGCCATCATCGCCGTCACCATCCCTGAGCAGCCCGGCAGCTTCAAGGCCTTCTGCGAGGCAGTGGGCAAGCGCCAGATCACCGAGTTCAACTACCGCTATCACAGCGAAGGCGAGGCGCACATCTTCGTCGGCGTGCAGACCCACCCGGAGAACGATCCGCGCCAGGCGCTGGTCGAGGGCCTGCGCGCGCAGGGCTTCCCGGTGCTGGATCTGACCGACAACGAGCTGGCCAAGCTGCATATTCGCCACATGGTTGGTGGCCATGCCGCTGGGGTGGGTGACGAGATGGTGCTGCGCTTCGAGTTCCCCGAGCGTCCGGGCGCGCTGTTCAACTTCCTGCAGAAGCTCGGCGGGCGCTGGAACATCTCGATGTTCCACTACCGCAACCATGGTGCCGCCGATGGTCGTGTGCTGGCCGCGCTGCAGGTGCCGGAAGACGAACGCCATCTGGTGCCGGAGGCGCTGGACGCCATTGGTTATCCCTACTGGGACGAGAGCGAAAACCCGGCTTATCGCCTGTTTCTGGGCTGAACAAGGATTCCCTGATGGAACACTATCTGCTGGTTCGCATTCTCCACGGCGCCCCGGGTGTGTTGCTGCTGCTCGGCCTGATCGCCCACGGCGTCATGCTGTTCAAGGCGCAACGCAGCGGTGATGCGGCGGTGCTGGCGCGCAAGCTGCGCGTGACCCTGCTGTTCAGCCTGCCGGCCTTTGCCGTGTTGGCGCTGAGCCTGCCGATTACCGGCTACTGGCTGGTGGACACCGCCGGCTGGCCGCTGGGGCAGACCTGGCTGCTGCTGGGCAGCATTCTCTATGGCCTGATGATGCTGCTTGGCCTGCTGCTGGCCGGTCGTCTGGCCGCCTGGCGGGCGCTGGGTGATACGCCGGCGCCGACAGCGCTCAAGCGCCTGTGCTTGATCCATGCTGGGCTGATACTGCTGTTGCTGCTCGTCATCATGGCCCTGATGGGGGCCAAGCCGGCCTGATCGAGGCTACGACCCGGATTGCATCCGGGCTACGGGCTAACTCCCTCTTTGCGATTCTGCGTGACGAGGCATCTGCTGCCTCGGTGCGCGCAGCGCACCCTACGTCGTTGCGCGGCGTGCGCTCAGATTCGTAGGGTGCGCTATGCGCACCAGCTTCTGCCAAGGGGGCTGGCGTAGGTTGTGGTGCCGAACTCGGTATGGCCCGACGGACTGTTCGCTGGCGCTACGAGCGGCGGGCGTCCCAGTCCGCCGCTGCTGCCTCGGTGCGCGCAGCGCACCCTACGTCATTGCACGGCGTGCGCTCGGATTCGTAGGGTGCGCTATGCGCACCAGCTCCTGAAAAAGGGACGATGCGCAGGGCGAACCGAGGCTCAACGCAGCGAAATCACCGGCCAACCACGTTCGATGGCCGTGGCGCGCAGTACGTCGTCCGGGTCGACCGCCACCGGGTTGGCTACCGCTTCCAGCAAGGGCAGGTCGTTGCGCGAGTCGCTGTAGAAGTAGGCGTCGTCCAGGCTGTGGCCAGTCTCGTTCAGCCACTCGTTCAGCCTCGTGACCTTGCCGCCCTGGTAGCACGGCGTGCCGGTGATCTGGCCGGTGTAGCGACCGTCCTGCATGCCGCATTCGGTGGCGATCAGCGTTTCCACACCCAGGCGCTCGGCGATGGGCGCGGTGACGAAGCGGTTGGTGGCGGTGATGATCACCAGCTTGTCGCCCGCGGAGCGATGCTCGTCCAATAACGCTTCGCCCTTGGCCAGGATGATCGGCTCGATCACCTCGGCCATGAACTCGCGGTGCCACCGCTCCAGTTGCGTCATCTCGCTGCGACCGAGAATGGCCTGGCTGAAGTTCTGGTAGGCCACCACGTCCAGCTTGCCGGCGCAGTAGTCGGCATAGAAAGCATCGTTGCGCGCCAGGTACTCGGCGGCATCCACCAGGCCACGCTGGCAGACGAATTCCCCCCAGCTATGATCGCTGTCGCCAGCCAACAGGGTATTGTCGAGGTCGAAAAGGGCCAAGCGCACGGTTCTGTACCTGTTCTGCAAATGTTTTGGGCGCGCCAGAATAGCCGCTTTGCCAGGGCTTTCAAACTGCGCCAAAACCTGCGTTGCTGCTGTCGGCGGCTTTATGGAACAATGCCCTAACTTGCGTCTATGAGGTTGCTTGCCGTGATCGATTCCGATGGTTTCCGCCCGAATGTCGGCATCATCCTGACCAACGATGTCGGCCAGGTGCTCTGGGCGCGCCGAATCAACCAAGACGCCTGGCAGTTCCCCCAGGGCGGCATCAATGACCGTGAGTCGCCTGAAGAAGCGCTGTACCGTGAACTGAACGAGGAGGTCGGGCTCGAAGAGCGGGACGTGAAGATCCTCGCCTGCACCCGGGGTTGGTTGCGTTATCGTCTGCCTCAACGACTGGTGCGCACGCACAGTCAACCATTGTGTATCGGGCAGAAGCAGAAGTGGTTCCTGCTGCGCCTGACCGGCTCCGAAGATCGTGTGCGCATGGATCTGACCGGCAAGCCGGAGTTCGATGGCTGGCGCTGGGTCAGCTACTGGTATCCGCTGGGCCAGGTGGTCACCTTCAAGCGCGAGGTCTACCGCCGGGCCCTCAAGGAACTTGCACCGCGCCTCAGTGTGCGCGACTGATTACGGGATTCTGACCGAGCATGCTCAACACGCTGCGCAAGATCGTCCAGGAAGTGAACGCCGCCAAGGATCTCAAGGCGGCGTTGTCGATCATCGTGCAGCGGGTCAAGGAGGCCATGGGCAGTCAGGTCTGTTCGGTCTATCTGCTCGACCCGGACAGCAACCGTTTCGTCCTGATGGCCACCGAGGGCCTCAACAAGCGCTCCATCGGTAAGGTCAGCATGGCGCCCAACGAAGGCCTGGTGGGCCTGGTCGGTACCCGTGAGGAGCCGCTGAACCTCGAGGACGCCGCCAGCCATCCCCGCTATCGCTACTTCGCCGAGACCGGCGAGGAGCGCTTCGCTTCCTTCCTCGGCGCTCCGATCATCCACCACCGTCGGGTGATGGGGGTTCTCGTCGTGCAGCAGAAGGAACGCCGCCAGTTCGACGAAGGCGAAGAGGCCTTCCTGGTCACCATGAGTGCGCAGCTCGCCGGCGTCATCGCCCATGCCGAGGCCACCGGCTCGATCCGCGGCCTGGGCCGTCAGGGCAAGGGTGTACAGGAGGCCAAGTTCGTCGGCGTGCCGGGGGCGCCGGGGGCAGCGGTGGGCACCGCTGTGGTGGTGCTGCCCCCGGCCGATCTGAATGTGGTTCCCGATCGCAGCGTCGATGACATCGAAGCCGAGCTGGCCCTGTTCGACAAGGCCCTGGGCTGGGTGCGCGAGGACATGCAGGAATTGTCCGAGAAGCTCGCCACGCAACTGCGCAAGGAAGAGCGCGCACTGTTCGACGTCTACCTGATGATGCTCGACGACGCCGCCCTGGGTAACGAGGTGCGCAAGGTCATCAAGACCGGTCAGTGGGCGCAGGGCGCCCTGCGTCAGGTGGTACTCGACCACGTCAAGCGCTTCGAGCTGATGGACGATGCCTACCTGCGCGAGCGCGCCAGTGACGTGCGCGACCTCGGCCGGCGGCTGCTCGCCTACCTGCAGGAAGAACGCAAGACCTCGCTGGTCTACCCGGACAACACCATTCTGGTCAGCGAGGAGCTGTCGCCGGCAATGCTCGGCGAGGTGCCGGAAGGCAAGCTGGTGGGCCTGATCTCGGTGACCGGTTCGGGCAACTCCCACGTGGCCATCTTCGCCCGCGCCATGGGTATTCCCACGGTGATGGGCGTGGTCGACCTGCCGTACTCGAAGATCGACGGCATCAAGCTGATCGTCGACGGCTATCACGGCGAAGTCTTCACCAACCCCAGCGAGCTGCTGAGCAAGCAGTACGCCGACGTGGTCGAGGAGGAGCGCCAGCTCACCGAAGGTCTCGACGCCCTGCGCGCGCTGCCCTGTGAGACGCTCGACGGCCATCGCATGCCGTTGTGGGTCAATACCGGCCTGCTCGCCGACGTGGCCCGTGCCCAGCAGCGCGGCGCCGAGGGCGTGGGCCTGTACCGCACCGAAGTGCCGTTCATGATCAACGAGCGCTTCCCCAGCGAGAAGGAGCAGCTCGCCACCTACCGCGAGCAGTTGCAGGCCTTTCACCCGCTGCCGGTGACCATGCGCACCCTGGACATCGGTGGCGACAAGGCGCTGTCCTACTTCCCGATCAAGGAAGAGAATCCCTTCCTCGGCTGGCGTGGCATCCGCGTTACCCTCGACCACCCGGAAATCTTCCTGGTGCAGACCCGCGCCATGCTCAAGGCCAGCGAGGGGCTGAATAACCTGCGCATCCTGCTGCCGATGATTTCCGGCACCCAGGAGCTGGAAGAGGCGCTGCACCTGATCCACCGCGCCTGGGGCGAGGTGCGTGACGAGGGCACCGACGTGCCGCTGCCGCCCATCGGCATGATGGTCGAGATTCCCGCCGCGGTCTACCAGACCCGCGAACTGGCGCGGCAGGTGGACTTCCTCTCGGTCGGCTCGAACGACCTGACCCAGTACTTGCTGGCGGTTGACCGCAACAACCCGCGCGTGGCCGACCTCTACGACTTCCTCCACCCGGCGGTGCTGCAGGCGCTGCAGAAGGTGGTGCACGACGCCCATCTGGAAGGCAAGCCAGTGAGCATCTGCGGCGAGATGGCCGGTGACCCGGCGGCGGCCGTGCTGCTGTTGGCCATGGGCTTCGATTCGTTGTCGATGAACGCCACCAACCTACCCAAGGTGAAGTGGCTGCTACGGCAGATCACCCAGAGCAAGGCCAAGGAACTGCTGGGCCAGGTGATGACCATGGACAACCCGCACCTGATCTACAGCACCCTGCATCTGGCGTTGCGCAACCTCGGCCTGGGTCGAGTCATTAACCCGGCCTCCAATATCCAGGCCTGATCCGTCTAGGTAGGAGCGAGCTCTGCTCGCGAACCCTAGCGGTGCAGAAGCTTCGCCAGCAGAGCTCGCTCCTACTCCTGGGGAACTATCCGACCATTGGTGTTTTCCCGGATTGCATCCGGGCTACCCGTGCAAGGCCACCTCGCCCAAGGGGGCGCCATGTGGGCCGAAGCTGCGTTCGGTGATGCTCCACTGCTCGTCCCGGCCAAGCTTCAGCACCGTGCTGGCGCGCGTGCCGTAGGTGGCGCTGGCGATGAAGATGCTCGACAGTAGGCGCTCTGCTGCCAGGCCAACACCAGTGTCCGGCAGCTCGCTGTCGGCTGGCCGATGGGTGTCGGCCATCAGCGCCAGCAGCCGTTGATCGTCGGCATGCGGCTCGTCCTGCAATCTCTGGCGCGCGCGCAGCAGCTTGGGCCATGGCGTGTCCAGGTCGGCGTTGCCCAGGCCATAGACGCCTGCCTCCAGGCGGCGCGCCTGACCGCTATGGGAGTTGAAGTGCCAGAGCTGGCTTCTGTCGCCCAGCAGCAGATTGAAGCCGCCGTAGCTCGCCGCCCGCGCCATCACCGCTTCGAGGTAGGCCTTTGGCCCAAGCTGGCCGCACAGGTAGTCGGCGCTCAGCTCGCCGCGCGAGCGCAGGCCTGCGCGCTGCTTGGGGTCACGGATATTGGTCAGGGCGGCGAAGCGCCCCTCCGCGCTGATGCCCAGCCAGGTGCCGCCAGCCTCCAGGTCACACCCGGCGAAGACGCCGCGTGCCTCTTGCCATTCACTCAGCGCGGCGCTCGGGCGCTCATAGAACTCGTCGCGGTTGGCGACCAGGCGTAGAACCTGGGGATGCTCGGGTTGCCAGGCGAAGACGATCAGGCACATGGGCAGCTCCTTGTGAGCGATGACCACGGCAGGCTAGCACGAAGTGGCATGCAGACAGGTGCCCGACACCTGGCGCCTGCCGTTTCGGGGGCATTTCCGCTAACATGCGGCTTTGTTTTCGGGGGTGTCGATGGAACTGCTGCTCTACCTGGTGCTGGGCGCGGCGGCCGGTGTGCTGGCCGGGCTGTTCGGCGTGGGCGGCGGTCTGATCATCGTGCCGGTGCTGGTGTTCAGCTTCGCCTCGCACGGCATGTCGGCGGAGATTCTCACGCACCTGGCAGTAGGCACCTCGCTGGCCACCATCGTCTTCACCTCGATCAACTCGTTGTTGGCGCATCACCGCATGGGGGCCGTGCGTTGGCCGCTGTTTCGCTGGCTCACCGGCGGCATCCTGCTCGGCGCGGCGCTGGGGGCCATGACCGCAGCGCTGATCCAGGGGCCGCTGTTGCAGAAGATCATCGGCACCTTCGCCATCGTCATCGCCGTGCAAATGCTGCTGGACCTGAAACCCAAGGCCAGCCGTGGTGTCCCAGGCAAGCCCACACTGACCCTGGCCGGTGGCGTGATCGGCTGGGCTTCGGCGATCTTCGGCATCGGCGGTGGTTCGTTGACCGTGCCCTTTCTGGTCTGGCGCAGCGTACCGATGCAGCAGGCCGTGGCGACCTCGGCGGCCTGTGGCCTGCCCATCGCCATCGCCGGGGCGTTGAGTTTTATGTACACGGGCTGGAACAACCCGGATCTGCCGCCATGGAGCGTCGGTTTCGTCTATCTTCCAGCGCTGCTGGGCATTGCCCTGACCAGCATGTTCTTCGCCCGTTTCGGCGCGCGCCTGGCTCACCGCCTGTCGCCGCGCCTGCTCAAGCGTCTGTTCGCCCTGCTGCTGTTCAGCGTGGGCCTGAGTTTTCTCATCTAAGGAGTTCTGCATGCTGCCTTATCCGCAGATCGACCCGGTGGCTGTCGCCCTCGGCCCGCTGAAAATCCACTGGTACGGTCTGATGTACCTGGTCGGCATCGGTGGCGCCTGGCTGCTGGCCTCGCGCCGGTTGCACCGCTTCGACCCCACCTGGAACAAGGACAAGCTGTCCGACCTGGTGTTCTGGGTGGCCATGGGGGTGATCCTCGGCGGACGCCTGGGCTACGTGCTGTTCTACGACCTGCCGGCGTACCTCGCCGAACCGGCGAAGATCCTGCGCATCTGGGAAGGCGGCATGTCCTTCCATGGCGGCCTGATCGGCGTGATGCTGGCCACCTGGTGGTTCGGCAAGCGCAACGGCAAGAGCTTCTTCGAGCTGATGGACTTTATCGCGCCGCTGGTGCCCATCGGTCTGGGGGCCGGGCGTATCGGCAACTTCATCAATGCCGAGCTGTGGGGCAAGGCCACCGACGTGCCCTGGGCGATGATCTTCCCCACCGATCCGCAGCAGTTGCCGCGCCACCCGTCGCAGCTCTACCAGTTCGCCCTGGAGGGCGTGGCGCTGTTCCTCATCCTCTGGTTCTACTCGCGCAAGCCGCGCCCGACCATGGCCGTGTCCGGCATGTTCGCCGCCTGCTACGGGGTGTTCCGCTTCATCGTCGAGTTCGTCCGCGTACCCGATGCCCAGCTCGGCTACCTGGCCTGGGGCTGGCTGACCATGGGGCAGATTCTCTGCGTGCCGATGGTGCTCGGCGGCATCGGCCTGATCGTCTACGCCTACAAGCGTCAGCCCGTTCAAGGAGCTGCCTGATGAAACAGTACCTCGACCTGATGCGCCACGTGCGCGAGCACGGCACCTTCAAGGAAGACCGCACCGGCACCGGCACCTACAGCGTGTTCGGCTACCAGATGCGCTTCGACCTGGCCGCAGGCTTTCCCCTCGTCACCACCAAGAAGTGCCACCTGCGCTCGATCATCCACGAGCTGCTGTGGTTCCTGCAGGGCGACACCAACATCCGTTACCTGAAAGAAAACGGCGTTTCCATCTGGGATGAGTGGGCCGACGAGAACGGCGACCTCGGCCCGGTGTACGGCTATCAGTGGCGCAGTTGGCCGGCGCCCAATGGCGAGTCCATCGACCAGATCGCCAAGCTGATCGAGATGATCAGGAGCAACCCGGACTCGCGCCGCCTGATCGTCTCGGCCTGGAACCCGGCGCTGATCGAGCAGATGGCGCTGCCGCCGTGCCATGCGCTGTTCCAGTTCTACGTGGCCGACGGCAAGCTGTCCTGCCAGCTCTATCAGCGTTCGGCGGACATCTTCCTCGGCGTGCCCTTCAACATCGCCAGCTATGCGCTGCTGACGCTGATGGTGGCCCAGGTCTGCGGCCTGCAGCCGGGCGAGTTCATCTGGACCGGTGGCGACTGCCACCTGTACGCCAACCATATCGAGCAGGCCGACCTGCAGTTAACCCGTGAGCCGCTGCCACTGCCGACCATGCAGCTCAACCCCGAGGTGAAGGATCTGCTGGCCTTCAAGTACGAGGACTTCGAGTTGGTCGGTTACCAGGCGCATCCGCATATCAAGGCGCCGGTAGCCGTCTGAGATGAAACAGGGTGGGCGTAGGGCGGCGCTCCGCTTTAGCCCAGCGGTTGTATGGCGAGGTCGCTACGCAGGCGCTCTACCTGCTCGGCACGCTCGGCCTCTTCCAGGCGGGCGCCGGGATTGAGCGACGACCATTCCGGATGCGCCCGCGCCACATTGAGCGGGGCGGGCAGTTTGCCCTGGCGCCACAGGCTTTCCTGCGGGGCGCCGAGGGCGATGGCTTCCATCGCGGCGTGGCCACGGGCGTCCAGGGCGGCCAGCAGTTGCTGTTGGCGCAGGGCCAGCAGGCGCAGTACGGCGTCGTCCACGGTCAGTTCGCGCTGGCCCTTCAATTTGCCTTTCAGTCTTTCCCCGTAATTACGCAGGGTCTGGGCGCTACCGCCGATCACCGCCCCCAGCGCAGCAGCGGCGCCCATGGTCAGGCCGCCGACCAGCAGGTCGACGCCGACGCCGGTGGCGGCACCGGCGGCCATGCCACCGCCCACCTTGATGCCGAGCTGTTTCAGCGTCTCCGGGTTGAACAGGTCGTCACCCCAGCGGCCATCGAGCAGGGGCAGGTCGCCGGCCTTGGCATCGCTGCTGCGAAAGGCATACAGGCGCAGCAGGGCTTCGACGCAGCGTTGCTCGCGCTGACGAATCGCATCGCGCAGCTCGGCGACCGCACCCTTCTCCAGCAGCGGTTGGGCGGCAACGCTACGGCGGCAGGCGGCGCAGTCGATCAGCAGTTCGGCGATCAATCGATGGCCAGCCTGGCGCCGGGCCTGGCGCTGCGCTTCGTGATCCTCGATCAGCCTCTGCAGTTGCGGGCGCGCGCGTTCCAGCAGCAGGGCCAGGCTTTCGTACAGGCGCCGTTCGCCGTCTTCCGGCGGTGCCACGCTGTCGAACGCCACCAGGGCATGCAGGCCAAGACGGGCCAGGGCCTCGCGCCATTCGCCTTCGCGGTGGCTGGCGCTGGCGACGAAGTTGAGTACCGGCAGCAAGGGGCGGCCACACATGTTGAGCACCGCCAGTTCGTCGCGGTACTTGGCCAGCACCGGCTCGCGCACGTCGATGACGTAGAGCCCCGCGTCGGACGCCAGCAACTGGCGCAGCACCTTGGCTTCCTGTTCGTAGCGCTGGCGTGCTTCGCTGCCCTCGAGAAAGCGAGCCAGGCGCGCCGGGCCGTCCAGACGCTCGCCGGGGCGGTCGAGGCGTTCCAGGTAGTCGAGCAGGGCGATGGCGTCTTCCAGGCCGGGGGTGTCGTACAGCTCCAGCAGCGCCTGGCCATCCACCGACAGGCGCGCGCCTTCGACATGACGGGTGGTGCTGGCGCGCGGCGAGACTTCGCCAAAGTCGATGTCGCGGGTCAGGGTGCGCAGCAGCGAAGTCTTGCCGACATTGGTGTGGCCGACCAGGGCCAGTTTCAGCGGTGCGCTCATGGGGCAGACCCCGACATGGTGTTCCCGGATTGCATCCGGGCTACGGGCTGAGGCTCCCCTCTCCCGCTTGCGGGAGAGGGGGTGGGGGAGAGGGTAATGGAAGCGTCAGTCATGCCCGCTCTCCAGCCAGCTCAAGGGCGCCGTATCGCGGTGCGCCAGGCCCAGGCTGGCGAGGGCCTGGTGCCAGTCCGCCAGGCGCGCACTGTCCAGGCTTTCACCGGGGGCAGGTGGCAGCAGCCAGATGCGTGTGGTGGTTGCGCAGCGCGCCAGCTCGCCGAGCAGCGCCAGGGTGCCGCGATCCGGCGAGCGGCGCGGGTCGCAGGCGATGGCCAGGCGTTCGGGCGGAAAGCGGGTCAACTGTTCGAGCAACTGGCGACGTTGTTCGCGGCTGTCGATCACCCCGGCATCGGCCACGCCCCTGGGCAACGTGGCGGGAGGCCAAGGCCGGCTATCGTCCAGCTCCAGGCCGAGCAGCAGGGCACCGCTGCTGGGCTGGGCGCTGCTGCCGCCCTGCGGCTGGTGCAGGGCAGCGGGGGCCAGGTCACAGACGCCGAGGCGTTCGCTATCCGGCTGCAGGCGCTGGCGCAACAGGCCATAGCCGGGCAGGTCGAGATCCAGGCGCAGCGAGGCTTTGCCGGATAGCCAGCGCCACAGGCACAGCAACGCCAGCAACAGGCGTGGCAGCAGGCCATAGACCAGCACCACGCCCACCAGCCAGCCGGCCCAGCTTTGTCGTGCGGCCTCGCTGGCGATGGCGGCGTCGCCGCTGGCGCGGATCAGCTCCACGTCCGGCAGGCTGAAACCGAGCAGGGCGGGCAGGGCGCCGATGGCTTGGGTCAGGGTGATGAAGGTGTCGCCGCCGAGGATGGTGGTTTCCCAGACGAAGCCATAGCGGCGGGTGGCGAGCAGCAGCAACAGGGTACTCAGCGTAGCGAGCATGGCCAGTGTCCACAGGCCATTGATCAGCAGGCCCAGGCCCCAGCGGGTCAGGCGCTGGCGTTGCAGCATCAACAGCAGGGCCGGGCCCAGTTGCGCGGCGCTGGCATCGCGCGCCAGCTTCTCGCTGAGCCACAACCACAGGCGGCCCAGTGCACCGGGATGGTCGCGGGTCAGCAGCAGGCCCAGCAGCCAGCCGAGCAGCATCAGCATGTTCAGCCCCAGCAGGCTGCCCAGGGCCCAGAACACATTGACCGGCTGGCGCCCGTCACCCAGCGCCGCCAGGGCCAGGCCAGCGCCGCTGAGCAGGGCCAGCAGCACCAGCAGCAGGCCGGCCAGGCGTGCCCCTTGCAACCAGTGCAACAGGGCCTGCCATTGGCCATCGCGGCGGGCCAGCAGCAGGGCACGATGCTGGATGCGCTCGGCCAGTTCACCATACTCGGCACGGGCCAGGCGATTGGCCTCGGTGTCTTCCAGCGGGCCGGTGTGTTCCTCGCGCAGACGAATGGTTTCGCTGAGCCAGAGGCGTTGCAAAGGCGTAGGGGAGGAGGCGTCAGTCACGTGGCGTCTCGTCGTGCGGATCAGGGGTTGAGGATAACCCCTGATCCGCCGGGACGCGAATCAGGGCTTATCGCGCAGACGCACAGCGATATCCGGTTGGTCGATGAACAGGCCGTCGATGCCGGTGGCGAGGAAGGTGCGCAGTTCGGCGTCGATGTCGCCGCGCTCGGTCGGGTCGTTGCCGCTGCGCAAGCTGGTGGGCAGGAAGGCGTTCTCGGCGCGGAAGGTGTAGGGGTGCACCTTGAGCTTGGCGGCGTGGGCATCGCGCACCAGGCTGGTGGGCGTGGTGAGGTTACCGGCGGCGTCACGCGGGATGATCATGCCTTTCTCCGGGCCGATGCCATCGGCGTAGCGGGCGATGGCTTGCAGGCCTTTGGGGGTGATCATCTGCGCATAGCTGAGGTCGGTGCCCAGGGCCTGCTGATCGTAGGGCTGGCCCTCCGTCCAGAGCAGTTGGATGAGGCGGATGGAGGTCATGCGGCTGAGGGTCTTGAGGTTCTGTACCTCGAAGGACTGGATGTACACCGGCGCTTTGGCGCTGGCGTAACCGTTGCGCTTGAGCACCGCCAGCAGCGGCTTTTCCATGGCCAGGCCGAGTTGCTGGAAGTGGGTGGGGTGCTTGGTTTCCGGGTACAGGCCGATGACCCGCTGCTGGCTGAGCTGCAGGCTTTTCACCAGGTCGATGATTTCCTGCAGAGTGGGTATCTCGAACTGGCCGTCGAAACGGGTGTTGGCCGGGCGCACCTGGGGGATGCGCTCGATGGCGCGCAGAGTCTTGAGTTCGGCCAGGGTGAAGTCCTCGCTGAACCAGCCTTCCAGGCTGACGCCATCCACCGTCTGGGTGCGCTTGCGGCTGGCGAATTCGGGGTGCTGCGCCACGTCGGTGGTCAGCCCCAGCTCGTTGTCGTGGCGGGCCACCAGTTGGCCGTCGCGGGTCATCACCAGATCCGGCTCGATGTAATCGGCGCCTTGTAGCACGGCCAGAGCGTAGGCGGCCAGGGTGTGTTCGGGCACGTAGCCGCTCGCACCACGGTGGGCGATCACCAGTGGCGAGCGGGTGCCCTTGTCCGGGGCGTGCTTGGCGCCAGGCTGTTGTTGGGCCCACTCGATGGCGGCCTGTACGTTACCGGCCAGGGCCTGCGTGCTGCCAAGCAACAGGCCGGCGCATAACAGGCCGGTGCGCAGAAGGTTGGACATCATGGAGGCATCTCCTTGCTCATGGGGGGAAGTCAAAGCCTGCCTGAGCAAGCGTGACGATTAGGCGACAAACCGATAATTGGTATGGCTTGCCTGTGCTGCTCGTCACAGGATGGCTCTGCTATGCTCGCCAGCATGAAAAAGACCCTGCCTCTCTCGCTGATCTCTGCCCTCGCCCATAACCGGGTGATTGGCCGCGACAATCAACTGCCCTGGCACTTGCCGGCGGATCTCAAGCACTTCAAGGCCTTGACCCTGGGCAAGCCGATCATCATGGGCCGCAAGACCTGGGATTCACTGGGGCGCCCGCTGCCGGGCCGGCTCAATCTGGTAGTCAGCCGCCAGCCGGGCCTGCAGCTCGAAGGCGCCGAGGTGTTCGCCAGCCTGGAGGCGGCCATCGCCCGCGCCGACGAATGGGCGCGCCAGGAGGAGGCCGACGAACTGATGCTGATTGGCGGGGCTCAGCTCTATGCCCAGGGCCTGGCGTTGGCCGAGCGCCTGTACCTGACCCGTGTGGGGCTGGAGCCTGAAGGCGATGCCTTCTTCCCCGAGGTGAGCGAGGCCGATTGGCACCTGAGCTCCAGCGTCGAGCACCCGAGCACGGGGGACACCCCCTTCTACGCCTTCGAGGTGTGGCAGCGCCGTAGCGCTTGATGGCGAGCGGCCTGGCGTTGTCGCCAGGCCGGCAGCCGCCGGGGGCTCAGTTCACCTCGGTGAACTGGATGATCTCCACCCAGTAGCCGTCCGGATCCTTGATGAAGGCGATGTCGCGCATGCGGCCGTCGCTCAGGCGCTTCTGGAAGGCCACGCCGAGATCCTCGAAACGCTGGCAGGCGGCCTTGATGTCCGGCACCGCCACGCATAGATGGCCAAAGCCGCGCGGGTCGCTGTTGCCGCTGTGGTAGGCAAACTCCGGATCCTTCTCGGTGCCGTAGTTGTAGGTCAGCTCCAGCACGCCGGGGATGGACTTGCGCCACTGGTGACGGGCGGCCGGGTCTGCCGGAATCTGCGACTTGTCCGCGATCAGCGCCAGGAAGTAGAGGCTGAACTCGGCCTCGGGAAAGTCCTTCTTCTCCAGCAGGGTGAAGCCCAGCACGCGGGTGTAGAAATCCAGGGACTTCTCGAGATCCTTCACGCGGATCATGGTGTGGTTGTAGACGAAGTCGGCGGTGGCGGCGTCGGGTTTGGCGGTCACGCCGGGCAGGGCGTTGAGTTCGTCGAGGGTCATGGGATTCTCCATCAGGCGTGAAAAAGCGATACCTGCCTAGATGGACGCGGCGGTGGCGTTTTTCAAGGCAGGTGGTTGGGAATAGGGCAGCGAGCGCTCTGCTGGGTTCCCCGGATTGCATCCGGGCTACGGACTTTGCGCGTAGGGTGGACAACTCTGTTTTTGTCCACCATGGATTGGCACAGCGATGGACGGATTTCAGACCTGCAGCGTGATCAGCTCGGCCCTAAACTGGTCGCCGTCGATATGCAGCAGGCCCACGCCGATGGGCAGTTTGAAGCGCCGGGGCCCGGCGCTGCCAGGGTTGAGGTAGAGCACGCCATCGCGCATTTCGTGCAGCGGTTTGTGCGAATGGCCGGCGATCACCGCATCGATGCCCTGGGCCGCTGGGTCGATGTCGAGCTGCTTGAGGTCGTGCCGCACATGCAGGCTGATGGCGCCGAAGCGCAGCGTCAGGCGCTCGGGGATGGCCTCGGCCCAGGCCTCCTGATCGTTGTTGCCGCGCACCACCGACAGCGGCGCGATGCGCCCCAGCTCCTCGAGGATATGCGGCCCGCCGATGTCGCCGGCATGGATCAGGTGGTCGACACCCTGCAATGCCGCCAGCGCCTCGGGGCGCAGCAGGTTGTGGGTGTCGGCGATCAGGCCGATGCGCATGATGAGCTCCTGAGCATGGGGTTTAGGAGCCAGCTTGCTGGCGATCAGGCCCGAATGCAAAACCCTGCGACAAGAAAAAGCCCGGCAACCATGGCCGGGCTTTTCATTACAGCGGCGCTGAGGGCTCAGCCTTCCAGCATCGTCTTGTCACGCACCGCACCCTTGTCGGCGCTGGTGGCCAGCAGGGCGTAGGCCTTCAGCGCGGTGGACACCTTGCGTGCGCGCGGCTGCGCCGGTTTCCAGCCCTTCTTGTCCTGCTCGGCGCGGCGTTCGGCCAGTTCTTCATCGCTGACCAGCAGGTTGATGCTGCGGTTGGGGATGTCGATGAGGATCTTGTCGCCGTCCTTGACCAGGCCGATGGCGCCGCCGGCAGCCGCTTCCGGCGAGGCGTGGCCGATGGACAGGCCGCTGGTGCCGCCGGAGAAGCGGCCGTCGGTGAGCAGGGCGCACTGCTTGCCCAGGCCCTTGGATTTCAGGTAACTGGTGGGGTAGAGCATCTCTTGCATGCCCGGGCCACCTTTCGGGCCTTCGTAACGGATGATGACGATATCGCCGGGCTTCACTTCGTCGGCGAGGATACCTTTGACCGCACCATCCTGACTCTCGAAGATCTTCGCGCGGCCCTCGAAGACGTGGATGGATTCGTCCACCCCGGCGGTTTTCACCACGCAGCCGTCGAGGGCGATATTGCCGTACAGAACGGCCAGGCCGCCTTCCTGCGAGTAGGCGTGCTCCACCGAACGGATGCAGCCGTTCTCACGGTCATCGTCCAGGCTCGGCCAGCGCGTGTTCTGGCTGAACGCCACCTGGGTGGGGATGCCGCCCGGGCCGGCCTTGAAGAAGGTGTGCACGGCTTCGTCATTGGTCTGGGTGATGTCCCACTGGGCGATGGCGTCGGCCATGCTCGGGTTGTGCACGGTGGGCACGTCGGTGTGCAGCAGGCCGCCACGGGCCAGCTCGCCGAGGATGGAGAAGATGCCGCCGGCGCGGTGCACGTCTTCCATGTGGTACTTCTGGATGTTCGGCGCCACCTTGCACAGTTGCGGCACCTTGCGCGACAGACGGTCGATGTCGCGCAGGTCGAAGGGGATCTCGGCTTCCTGGGCGGCGGCCAGCAGGTGCAGGATGGTGTTGGTCGAGCCGCCCATGGCGATGTCCAGGGTCATGGCGTTCTCGAACGCCTTGAAGCTGGCGACGTTGCGCGGCAGCACCGATTCGTCGCCTTCGCCGTAGTAGCGCTGGCACAGCTCGACGGCCAGACGGCCGGCGCGCAGGAACAGTTGCTCACGGTCGGCATGGGTGGCCAGGGTGGAGCCGTTGCCCGGCAGGGCCAGGCCCAGGGCTTCGACCAGGCAGTTCATCGAGTTGGCGGTGAACATGCCGGAGCAGGAGCCGCAGGTGGGGCAGGCGCTGCGCTCGTATTCGGCGACCTTCTCGTCGGAGCAGGAATCGTCGGCAGCCACCACCATGGCATCGACCAGATCCAGGCCATGGTTGGCCAGCTTGGTCTTGCCGGCTTCCATCGGCCCGCCGGAGACGAACACCACCGGGATGTTCAGGCGCAGGGCGGCCATCAGCATGCCGGGGGTGATCTTGTCGCAGTTGCTGATGCAGACGATGGCGTCGGCGCAGTGGGCGTTGACCATGTACTCCACGGAGTCGGCGATGATCTCGCGGCTCGGCAGGGAATAGAGCATGCCGTCGTGGCCCATGGCGATGCCGTCGTCCACGGCGATGGTGTTGAATTCCTTGGCCACGCCGCCATGGCGTTTGATCTCGCGGGCGACCAGTTGGCCGAGATCCTTCAGGTGTACGTGGCCGGGCACGAACTGGGTGAAGGAGTTGGCGATGGCGATGATCGGTTTCTTGAAGTCTTCGTCCTTCATCCCGGTCGCGCGCCACAGGGCGCGGGCGCCGGCCATGTTGCGGCCGTGGGTGGAGGTTTTCGAGCGGTAATCGGGCATGACACGGTTCCTGCGGCTGATCAGGTGATGTTCGTATGCTGAGCGTCGACTGAACCGGATGCAAACGGGAGGTGGCCGTGCGTTCGGCGGGGCCGCAGGACGCTGCGGGGTGGCCGCGCGTCTGGCCCGTGCTCAGGGCCCGCCAGGGGATGAGTGGCGAGAGATGCGGTGATTCTACGCCGGCCACCGGCGCAGCGCCAAGGCGCGGCTGATTGCCGGTGCCGATGGCTGTCGCTCCTTGGTGTCATGCCGTTCATCCGGTTGCGCTGTTCGGGCGACTGTTGACGTCACCATTTGCTCATCTAGGCTGCCTCACGGGCGCTCTGCTCATCGGCAGGGGCCCACGTTCGCCAGCGCAAGCTAGGAGGTGTGCTGCGCCGCCCTATCCGATCTGGTCGTTCGCGGGGCGATGGCGACTCGTACAACAATGGAATGAGGAACCTTCGATGCTTAACTTGAAACTCGCTGGCCTGGCGGTCTCCTGCCTGTCCGTCTGCGCCACCGTCACGGCTGCTCCCCTGCCGGATACACCGGGAGCGCCATTTCCGGCTGTCGCCAATTTCGACCGCAGTGGCCCCTACGCCGTCAGCAGCCAGAGCGAGGGGCCGAGCTGTCGCATCTATCGGCCCCGCGACCTGGGTCAGGGTGGCGTGCGTCATCCGCTGATCCTCTGGGGTAATGGCACCGGTGCCGGGCCGTCCACCTATGCCAGCTTGCTGTCGCACTGGGCAAGCCACGGTTTCGTGGTGGCGGCGGCGGAAACCTCCAATGCCGGTACCGGGCGGGAAATGCTTGCCTGCCTGGATTATCTGGTGCGTGAGAACGACACCCCCTACGGCACCTATGCCGGCAAGCTCAATACCGGGCGAGTCGGTACCTCGGGGCATTCCCAGGGCGGTGGCGGCTCGATCATGGCGGGGCAGGATACGAGGGTACGTACCACGGCGCCGATCCAGCCTTACACCCTCGGCCTGGGTCACGACAGCGCCTCGCAGCGGCGTCAGCAAGGGCCGATGTTCCTGATGTCCGGTGGCGGCGACACCATCGCCTTTCCCTACCTCAACGCCCAGCCGGTCTACCAGCGCGCCAATGTGCCGGTGTTCTGGGGGGAGCGACGTTACGTCAGCCACTTCGAGCCGGTCGGTGGCGGTGGCGCCTATCGTGGCCCGAGCACGGCCTGGTTCCGCTTCCAGTTGATGGACGACCAAAGCGCCCGCAGCACTTTCTACGGCACGCGGTGCAGCCTGTGCACCAGCCTGTTATGGTCGGTCGAGCGCCGCGGGCTCTAGCAGGCTGTTGAAAAACTACCTGCGTTGGCAATACTGCGTTAAAAACGGCCTCGCGTGCGAGCCCAGTCAAAATGCTCATTTACAGCACGTAAACTGCGCTTTTTCGGCTGTTTGATTCGCTAGCGCTCACCCTTCGGGCCAGCCTTTGGCTGTTACTCCCGTTGGTCGTTGCGCCTTGTCTTGCCTGCCTCGCCTACGTTTTTCAACGGCCTGTATAGCGCTGCGCCATGCTCCGCCCTGTGGGGCGGAGCTTCAGGCGTTCGATGCTCAGGTTGTAGAGGCGCTAACCACGCAGAATGGCCGTTGGAATCTGCTCCAGCGGAATTTCCCGGCTGACCCCGCCGAGTTTCATGGCTTCCTTGGGCATGCCGTAGACCACGCAACTGGCTTCGTCCTGACCGAGAGTGAGGGCGCCGGCTTCGTGCATCTCGCGCAGGCCACGGGCGCCGTCGTCGCCCATGCCGGTCATGATGATGCCGGTGGCATTGGCGCCTGCGGCACGGGCGGTGGAGCGGAACAGCACGTCCACCGAGGGTTTGTGCCGGCTGACGGGCGGGCCGTCGACCACTTCCACCAGGTACTGCGCGCCACTGCGCTTGAGCAGCATGTGGCGCCCGCCGGGGGCGATCAGGGCGCGACCGGGGATGACCCGATCACCGTGCTTCGCTTCGCGCACTTCGATCTGGCACAGGGTGTTGAGGCGTTCGGCGAAGGCGGCGGTGAATTTCTCCGGCATGTGCTGGACGATGACGATGCCCGGGCACACGCGCGGCAGGGCGGTGAGCACGTATTCCAGGGCCTGGGTGCCGCCGGTGGAGGTGCCGATGGCGACGATGCGCTCGGTGGTGCGGGTCATGGCGCCTGCGCCGCCGGCCGGCAGGATCGCATCGGCGCTGAGCTTGGGCGCTGGTGGCGGCTGCGGCGGCTTGGGCGTGAGCCGCTTGAGGCGGGCCTGGGCGGCGGCGCGGATGGCGCTGGCCAGCTCTTCGGTGGCTTCCAGGAGGAACTGGCGCAGTCCGGCCTGGGGCTTGGTGACGATGGCCACGGCCCCGGCGGCCATGGCTTCCATGGTGGTGGCGGCGCCTTTTTCGGTGAGGGTGGAGCAGATCACCACCGGCGTGGGGCGTTCTGCCATCAGCTTCTTGAGGAAGGAGATGCCATCCATGCGTGGCATTTCCACATCCAGCACGATCACGTCGGGCCACTCGCGTTGCATCTTGTCCATGGCGAACAGGGGGTCGGCGGCCGTGCCGATCACCTCGATCCCGGCGTGCTCGGACAGGGTGCCACTCAATACCTGGCGTACGACGGCGGAGTCGTCGACGATCATCACCTTGATCTTGTTCATTTCTGCGCCTCGTAGCGGCGTGTAGCGATCTGTTGTTGGGAGGGGCTGCGCATTGCGACCTGGCCACTCCAGATGTCGAAAATCAGGTTGCGATAACCTGCGCCTCCTGCATCTCGGGCATGACAACGCAGGCCGTGCGCGGTGAGCAGTTCCAGGCCGGCGTTGACGTTCGAGTCGCCGATGTTGCTCTGCGTCAGGCTCGCGAACATGTTGCCGCCACCGAACAGGCTGATGCGGTAGTCCTTGGCCTGGGTGCCGCTGGCGCGAATCTCGCCGAGCAACAGGTGCAGCGCCTCGTCGGCGTAGCGGCCATCGAATCGGGTGCCGCGATTGCGGCGGCTGGGCAGCATGTAATGGCACATGCCGCCGAGCAATTCACGCTCGTGCCACAGCACCAGCGATACGCACGAACCCAGCAGGGTGCGGATGCGCGTGTGACGGTCGCCGAAGTACAGGTCGCCTGGCTGCAGGAAGACTTCGATGACGCCGTCGGGCTTATGCATGGGGCTTCCGGTAAATGGACGGGCGCAGCGGCTGCAGCTCGTCGCTGATGCCGTTGAGGCTTTCCGAGTGGCTGACGAAGAAATAGCCACCGGGGCGCAGTCGCGCGCTCAGGCGCTGTACCACCTGGCGCTTGGTGGGCTGGTCGAAATAGATCATCACGTTACGCAGGAAGATCACGTCGAACAGGCCCACTTCGGGCAGGGCGTTGTTGAGGTTGATCTGACGAAAACCAATGCGTTTCTTCAGCGAAGGCTCCAGGGTGAACATGCCGGCATGCTGGCCGGTGCCCTGCAGGCAGTGACGGTGCAGCAGCTCACGGGGGATGCCGCTGGAGTCTTCCAGCGGGTAGATGCCAGCACGTGCCTTGTCGAGAATGCGCGTGCTGATGTCCGAGGCGAGTATCTCCCATTGCCGCGTGCCCAGGCAGTCGGCCAGCAGCAGGGCCAGGGTGTAGGGCTCTTCGCCGCTGGAACAGGCCGCGCTCCAGATGCGCAGGGGTTGGCTGCCAGTGCGCAGATCATCCTGCAGGCGTTCACGCAGGAAGTCGAAGTGCTTGGGCTCGCGGAAGAAGTAGGTCTCGTTGGTGGTCAGCAGATCCACGGCCGTCTGCAGTTCGGTCTTGTCCTTGAGCAGCAACTGGAAGTAGTCGCCGAAACTGTCCAGCTCGTAATGGCGCAGACGCTTGCTCAGGCGTCCGACTATCAACTGGCGTTTGGCCTCGCTCATGGCGATGCCGGCGATCTCGTAGATCATGTCGCGAAACTGCTGGAACTCGCGGTTGCTCAGGCTGGTGGCGGTCATTGCGGGCTCCAGGAGTCAGGCCGAGCGGGGCAGTTCGGCGCTGGCCAACAAGCGCAGATCGTCGAGCGACAGCACGCGGCCAATGTCGATCAGCACCACCAGACGGTTTTCGAGCTTGCCCATGCCGATGAGGAAATCGGTGGGGATGTGGCTGCCGAAGCTGGGCGGCGGCTCGATATCTTCTTCGGGAATCTCCAGCACGGCATTCACCGCTTCGACGACGATGCCGATGACCTGTTCGGCGCCCTCGCGCTGCACTTCCAGAATGACGATGCAGGTGCGCCGACCGACCTGGGTGGCGCCCTGGCCGAAGCGCTGGCGCAGATCCATGATCGGCACCACGCCGCCGCGCAGGTTGATCACGCCGAGGATGCTCGGGGGCATCAGCGGCACCGAGGTGAGGTGGCCGTATTCGATGATCTCGCGCACGTTGCGCGTGCCCACGGCGAAGATTTCTTCACCGAGGGAGAAGGTCAGGTACTGCTGGCGGGTGTCCGTGGCCGTCGCTGGGTTGAAGCTGGACATGAATCGCTCCTGGGGCACCCCCTGGTGCCCGGCTGCGAAGGTGGGACGGATCAGTGCTGGAAGCGAATGAAGCCGCCAGACATCGATGGCTGGGCGAACGACTTGCTGCCGTTATCGCTGCTGTCGTGCTGGGTAGCCGCTTGCTTGCTGCGCTCGGGGCGCTTGTTGCCGCTGCTGTTGATCTTGAAGAAGTCCATCAGTTGCTGCAGTTGCTCGGCCTGGCCACTCATTTCCTCGGCGGTGGCGGCCAGCTCTTCGGAGGCCGATGCCGACTGCTGGGTGATGCTGCTGAGCTGGGTCATGGCACTGTTGATCTGCCCGACCCCGGAGCTTTGTTCTTCGGAGGCAGCGGAGATTTCCTGCACCAGATCGGAGGTCTTGTTGATCGTGGGCACCATCTCGTCGAGCAAGTGGCCGGCACGTTCGGCCAGCGACACGCTGCTCTTGGCCACTTCGCTGATTTCCTGGGCGGCGATCTGGCTACGCTCGGCCAGCTTGCGCACTTCGGCTGCGACCACGGCGAAGCCCTTGCCGTGCTCGCCGGCACGGGCCGCCTCGATGGCGGCGTTGAGGGCCAACAGGTTGGTCTGGTAGGCGATGTCGTCGACGATACCGATCTTGTCGGCAATGGTCTTCATCGCCGCCACCGTGTTCTTCACCGCCTGACCACCTTCGTCGGCCTCGCGTGCGGCCTTGCTGGCCATGCCATCGGTGATCTTGGCATTTTCCGTGTTCTGCGCGATGGAGGCGGACATCTGTTCCATCGAGGCGCTGGTTTCCTCGACCGAGGCGGCCTGTTCCGAAGCGCCTTGGCTCATGCTCTGGGCCGTGGCGGAAATCTGCTCGGAGGCGCTGGACAGCGAGTCGGCGTTACTGCGTACTTCGCCGATGATCTGCGCCAGCTTTTCCACCATGCCCTTGATCGCGGCCAGCATGCTGCTGGTATCGCCGGTCTTGGTCTCTACGTTGACGGTCAAGTCGCCGGCGGCGATGCGGCTCACCATTTCGGCAGCGTAGGCGGGCTCGCCACCGAGCTGACGCAACAGGTTGCGGGTGATGAAGGTGCCGAGCAGGGCGATGACCACCAGCGTGATCAGCGAGACGACGATGGACAGCAGCGTCGCCTGCTGCAGCGCTTCCTGCGCCGCATGGCTGCCGTTATTGGCGGCCGTGATGTTGTATTCGAGGTGCGTATTGAGGTCTTCGCGCAGTGGGTCGATGACTTCACGCTGCAGCGCTAGCATGGCGTCACGGGCGGCCTCGTTCTCGTTCCTGCGCGACAGGGTCAGCGCGCCGTCAGCGCCTTGCAGGAAGCTGGCGATGCCTTTGCGATCGGCTTCCAGCAGTTGCCCGTCCTTCTCGTCGGACAGCAGCTTGGAGTACTCCTCGAGCGCTTGCTGGATGTCGCCTCGGTTGCTCTTGATGCGCGTTTCTATCTCGGCCATCGCCGCATCGTTGGTGGTCAGGATATGGCTGTAGAGCAACTGGATCTGCACGTTGATGGCGCTGCGCACCTTGTTCAGGGTGACGATGCTGGGCACCGAGTTGATGTTGCCGTAGTTGGCTGCGGTGAACACCTTGTTCATCTGCTGATAGCCCAGGCCGGATAACAACAGGATGCCGAATAGTGCCGAAAGCACCAGAAGGATCATTTTCTTGCTGATGGTCATTTGCTTGCTCCTGCGCGCTCGCGCGCATCGCATGGAAGGAGAGAGAGGTCATGGGGTTGGCCTGCCATGGCTGCGATCTGGGTGACCGACAGCACTTGCTCCATGCGCAGCAGGGTGAGGAACTGCTCGTCGAGACGAGCCATGTCCTCGATGAATTCGCCGCGGATGCGGCTGCCGAACGCGGGGGCCTGGCGGATGGCCCCCGGTTCGATTTCCACCACCGCGTTGACCGCATCGACCAGGGCACCCATCAGATGGGTCTCCTCCTCGTCGAGGATCTCCACGATGACGATGCAAGTACGCGCGCCGAGGGCGGTGCGACCATGGCCGAAGCGCTCGGCCAGGTCGATGATCGGCACCACGGCGCCGCGCAGATTGATCACGCCGCGCACCAGCCTGGGCATCATCGGCACCAGGGTGATCTGGTCGAACTCGAGGATCTCCCGCACGTAGCGGGTGGCGACGCCGTAAGCATCCTGGCCGACGCGGAAGGTCAGGTACTGGCTTTGCTGTTCCTGGCTGACCAGCAGGGCGAGATCGGTGGTCATGATCAGCTCCCGAAGCGGATGAAGCCGCTTTCCTGTTCATCGGCCTGAGCCGGCTTGGCACTGCGTGTGGCTGGCGTGGCCTTCACGACGCTGGCCGTGCTGCGCTGGCTGGACAGTTGGAAGAACTGCATCAGGCTCTGCAGATTCATCGATTGCCCGGTCATCTCCTCGGAGGTGGCGGCCAGCTCCTCGGAGGCGGCCGCGTTCTGCTGGGTGATGTCGCTGAGCTGGGTCATGGCTGAGCTGATCTGGTTGACGCCGGTGTTCTGCTCCTCGGAAGCGGCAGCGATCTCCTGCACCAGGTCTGAGGTCTTGGAGATCGACGGCAGCATGTGGTCGAGCAGGGTGCCGGCACGCTCGGCCAGTTGCACGCTGGACTTGGCCACTTCGCCGATTTCCTGGGCGGCTACCTGGCTGCGTTCGGCCAGCTTGCGCACCTCGGCAGCGACCACGGCGAAGCCCTTGCCGTGCTCGCCGGCGCGGGCCGCCTCGATGGCGGCGTTGAGCGCCAGCAGGTTGGTCTGGTAGGCGATGTCGTCGACGATGCCGATCTTGTCGGCGATGGTCTTCATGGCGCGCACGGTTTCCTTGACCGCCTGGCCACCTTCGCTGGCCTCGCAGGAGGCCTTGCCGGCCATGCCGTCGGTGATCTTGGCGTTTTCGGTGTTCTGCGCGATGGAGGCGGACATCTGCTCCATCGCCGCGCTGGTTTCCTCGACCGAGGCAGCCTGGCTGGAGGCGGCATGGCTGAGGCTCTGCGCGGTGGCGGAGATTTCCTCGGCAGCGCTGCTGAGCATGCTGGTGGACTGATGCACCTGGCCAATGACGTCAGCCAGTTTGTTCACCGTGGCATTGAGCGATTGCTGCAGGTCGGCGAGATGCCCCTTGTAATGGCCCTCCATGGTCTGGGTCAGGTCGCCTTCGGCCAGCCCGGCAATCACGTTCATGGCTTCGCGCAGCGGCGCGATGATGGCCTCCAGGGTGTCGTTGATGCCTTCGACGATGCGGCGGAAGTCGCCCTGATGGCGGCTGGCATCGGCACGGGTGTCGAGGCGGCCGTCGAGTGCGGCCTGGCTGAGCATCTGAGTGTCTTCGATCAGCGCCAGGACATTGCGGCGCAGGGTTTCGATGTTGTCGTTGATGAAGGCCTTCTTGCCGGGGAACTGTTCCAGCGGCGCCTTGAGGTCGCCTTCGCTGAAGGCCTTGATGCAGGCCATGGCCTTCTTCTTCACGCTGATATGGCCGGCGACCATGGCGTTGATGCCCTGGGCGATCTCGGCATAGCTGCCCGGGAAGCGCGAGGCATCGATGGTCACGTCGATATCGCCCTTGTCGTGCTCGTCGGACATGTGGCGCATCTCGTCCATCAGACCGGCGATATTGCGGCGCAGGGTCTCGATGTTGTCATTGATGAAGGCCTTCTTGCCAGGGAACTGTTCCAGGGGGGCTTTGAGGTCGCCTTCGGCGATCGAGCGCACGCAGGCCATGGCCTTTTTCTTCACGTCTATATGGCTGCTCACCAGGGCGTTGATGCCCTGGGCCACTTCGCCATAGAGGCCGGGAAGACGGGTATCGAGGGTCACATCGATATCGCCACGGGCGTGTTCATCGCTGACCTGGTGCAGGTTCCGGGCAAGGCCGCCAAGCTGGCCGGCGATCTGGTGCAGTTGCTCCTGCAGCGAGCCAGCAGCGGCCGATGGCTGCGGCTGGCGGCTGATTTCGCCGCGCGCCAGTTGCCCGGCGAATTCGAGCAGAGCCTGGGGCTCCGCGCCCAGTGGCTGCAGGCTGCGCTGCAGCAGCAGGCCCTGGATGACCACGGCCAGAGCCGCCAGGATGGCGAGGGGCATGGCTGCGCCGGGCGCCAGGCCGAATGCCAGGATCAGCAGGGGGAGGATGGCGGTTGCGAGCAGAGCCGCGATACGAATGGAGAGGTTCATTGCACGGTACTCCTCAGTGGGTTGGATTGGGGCATGGCACGCGCACTGCTGTGCTGCGTGACTTCGGCCAGCAGGCCTGGGATATCGAGGATCAGGGCGACGGCACCGCTGCCGAGAATGGTGAAGCCGCTCAGCGCCGGCACCTGGCAGAACACCTTGCCCAGGGGTTTGATCACGGTCTGGAATTCGCCGAGCAACTGGTCGACCACCAACCCGGCACGCACGCCGGCGTAGCTCACCACCACCACGTTCTCGCGGCGCGGCGGCTGGCTCTGGTCATCGAACATCTGGCGCAGGCGGATGAAGGGCAGCACGTTGCCGCGCAGATCCAGGTGCTGTTGCCCGGCTATCTCCTCGCTGGGCAGCTCGATGCATTCTTCCACCATGTCCAGCGGCACCACGTAGCTGGCCTGGCCGACACCGATGAGGAAGCCATCGATGATGGCCAGGGTCAGCGGCAGGCGGATGCGCACGCAGGTGCCCTGGCCCAGCTTGCTGTCCAGTTCGACTGTGCCGCGCAGGGCGGTGATGTTGCGCTTGACCACGTCCATGCCGACGCCACGGCCGGAGAGGTTGCTGATCTGCTCGGCGGTGGAGAAGCCGGGCTCGAAGATCAGGTTGAAAATCTCCTTGTCACTGAGCTGCTGGCCTTCGCTGATCAGGCCGCGTTGGATGGCCTTGGCGAGGATTTTCTGCGGGTTGAGACCGCCGCCGTCGTCGGAGACTTCGATGAGGATGCCGCCGGCCTCGTGGTAGGCATTGAGGCGCACCACGCCCTGCAGTGGCTTGCCAGCGGCGTGGCGCACCTCGGCGGGCTCGATGCCATGATCCATGGCATTGCGCACCAGGTGGGTGAGCGGGTCGCCGATCTTTTCCACCACTGTCTTGTCCAGCTCGGTGTCACCACCGCTGACCTGCAGGACGATGTCCTTGCCCAGCTCCTTGGACACGTCGCGTACCACGCGCTGGAAGCGGTTGAAAGTAGCGCCGATCTGCACCATGCGCAGGGTCAGGGCGCTGTCGCGCACCTCCTCGACCAGGCGTGAGAGGGTCTCGGCGGACTCGCCCATTTCGCTCAGGCCACTGCGCTGGGCCAGCATGCGGGTGTTGGCGCCGGCGATGATCAGCTCGCCGACCAGGTTGATCAACTGGTCGAGCTTGGTCGCATCGACGCGGATCAGGTTGGCGTCGCCATTGCTGCGAGCCATCTCCTTGCCGCTGCTGGCGCGTGTTTCGCTGGCCACGGCCGGGACGCTGCTCTCGGTCGCTGCGGGTATTTCCAGGGCGCTCGGTACGGCGGCGCTGGCGCTCAGCTCGTCGCGGCTCAGGCCCGTGCAGCGCAGCAGGCGCTCGAGCTGTGCCGGGCCTTCGTCAGCGCGCTCCTGCAGCAGCGTCTGGAAGTCGCCCAGGCTGCTGCCGGGCGGCAACAGGCGGATGCTGCCATCGTCACGGACGAACTCGAAGGCGCCTTCGATGGCGCTCGGCTCGGCGTCGCTGGCGAAGCTGACTTCCAGCCCCAGGTAGCAGGTTTCCGGATCCAGCGCCTCGAGCGCAGGCAGGTGATCGAGCACCGTCTCGATGTGCAGCACCTGGCCGAGGGTGCTCAGGTAGCGGATGAAGGCCAGCGGATCCATGCCGTTGCGCAGGGTGTCGGGGCCGAAGCGCAGCGACAGATGCCAGTGCTCGCTGCCGCCGGCCGTGCCCGCTGCCGGGTGAGCGGCGGCAGGCTGCATGGACTGCTGGGCTGCGGGCTCGGTTTGCAGGTAGCGGCCGAGGGCCGTGACCAGCTCGCGGTCGTTGTCATGCACGCTTGGCGGCAGGTGCGCCAGGTCGCCTTCGGCGGCCAGATGGCGGATCAGCCCGGCGAGGTGATCACCGGCCTTGAGCAGCAGGGCGATCATCTCGGCGTCGAGGTGCAGTTCACCGCCGCGCACGCGGTCGAGCACGCTTTCGGCGACATGGGTGAAGGCGACGATGCCGTCGAAGCCGAACAGCCCGGCCGAGCCCTTGATGGTGTGAGCCGCGCGGAAGATGGCATTGATCAGCTCCGGGTCATCGGGGCTGTGTTCGATCTGCAGCAGGGCGTCTTCCATCTGCAGCAGCAGTTCCTGGCTCTCGGCGATGAAGGTGCCGATGATGCTGTCGAGGTTCATTGTTTGCTCTCCCGCGTGAGCAGTAGCTCACCCAGCCCGGCGAGCTTGAACAGCTCGGTCACGACGGGGCTCACGCCGGTGAAATGCAGGTCGATATCCATGCGCCGGGCCTGCTCGCAGGTGGCCAGCAGCAGTTGCAGCCCCGCGCAGTCGAATTCATCGACGGCGCTCAGGTCGATTTGCAGCGCAAGCGTTCCTTGCAGGGCCGAGCTCAAGCGTGGCTTGGTATCGGCTGCGGTGTAGATGCTCAGCGCTCCATCGAGATCCAGTTTCTGGGGAGCATTGCTGTTGGGTGTGGCGTGCATGGTGCACCTCTTGGATCAGGGCAGGATCAGCTTGGAAACGGCGGTCAGCATCTGCGCCGGCTGGAAGGGCTTGACCACCCAGGCCTTGGCGCCGGCCGCCTGGCCTTCGCTCTTCTTCGCATCACCCGCCTCGGTGGTGAGCATGATCACGGGGGTGAACTTGTAGTTGGGTAGCTGCTTGACGTTCTTGAGGAAGGTGATGCCGTCCATGTTCGGCATGTTCACGTCGCTGATGATCAGGTGCACCTTGCGCCCGTCGAGTTTGGTCAGCGCGTCCTTGCCGTCGCAGCCTTCGATGACGTCGTAGCCGGCACCCTTGAGGGTCATGCCTACCACCTGGCGGATGGAGGCGGAGTCGTCGACGATGAGAATGGTCTTGGCCATGAGGCGTGTCCTCAGAAGAAGGTGATGTCGGAGGCGGTGTCGGCTTTGGCGACGCTACGGCCCTGATGGATGGCGTGCTGCTCGGGCATGGTGTAGCTGTGCGACAGCTCGTCGAGCCAGGTGCGGGCGTCGACTCGCTCGCAGGGCTCGCTCAGGTGCAGGCCCAGGCGCTGGATGTCGTCACGCATGTGGCCGAGCATCTGGCTGACCCGATCCTGGAACTGCAGCGCCACCAGCACCTCGGAGATTTCCGCGCCGACGGCCTGGTTCTCCTGGTGGAGCACCGAGCCGTGCTCGACCAGGCGAGTGGCGCTGCCGCGCAGGTCATCGATGAGCTGACGGATGACCTCGCTGGCATTTTTCAGGGTGTTGGCGTCACGGTCGGAGTGCTCGTTGGAAACCTGCAGGGTGCGCTCGATGGCCGCGCTGACGGTCTCGATGGTGTCGTCGATGCGCTTGCCGGTGGCTTCGGATAGGGTGGAGAGCTTGCGCACTTCGTCAGCGACCACGGCGAAGCCACGCCCGGCTTCGCCGGCGCGGGCGGCTTCGATGGCGGCATTGAGGGCCAGCAGGTTGGTCTGCTTGGCGACGTCGCCCACCTCCTTGGCCATGGCGCGCAGTTGGCTGGTATAGCCGCTGAGGCTGACTACTTCGGCCAGCAGGGTTTCCTTGCTGCTCAGGGCCTGGCGCAACTGGCTGACGATCTCTTTCAGCTCGCGCTCGCTGCTGCCCAGCAGGCCGAGCAGTGATTGCTCGTCGCCCTGCTGGTCGGCACTGATCACCGCACTGATGCGTTGGGCCAGTTGGGTGAAGCGGGCGCTGAGTGATTCGATGGCTGTCTCGGTGTGCTGGCGTGCCGCTTCGATCTGCTGCGACCAGACCGGTGACAGCAGGCGGCAGAGGTCGTCCAGACCCTCGACATGACGCTTGGCCTCCTGCGCCTGGCCAAGCGCGACCCCCTGCTCATGGGCCAGGTCGATGGCCTTGGCGTGCTGGCCGCTCAGGCCATGCAGGCTGAGATGCACCAGGGCGGCGGGCAGCACCGCTGCCAGCAGCCAGTAGTAGCTGGGCCACTGCAGCACCAGCCAGGCCAGCGACAGGCAGCCAAGGCCGGCCAGGATGGTTGGCAGCCAGGGGGTTCGTGGGGCAGTCGTCTGAGAGGTCACCTTCACACTCCATCGGGCAACGTGGCTGGGCGCGGATGGCCCGTTCATGGCTGTCAGAATGGCGTATGCGCGGCGAGCGGGGCATCGTCAGTTCCCGATGATGGCCTAGGGACACTCTGTTTCTTTGTAGGGATTTTCCTAGGGGCGTTGAAAACCATCTTGGCGTTGGCTGCCTGCGTCGCTCTACCTCCTGCATCCGTGCAGTCGTTGCCTAAGGTTTTCCAGGTTCTTCTTGTTTGAGGGGGGAGGATTGGTTGGTGCCGGGGTGGCGAGGTTATGTGTTGGCTTATCGGTGTTCTGAACGCCGCTTCGGTGTGTTCAGTTATTCCGGGTTTCGCCCCCTCGGGCGACTCACTTTTCTTTGAACTCGGATTGCCGCCCAGCGCAAAGAAAAGTAAGCAAAAGAAACGCACCCCCGCCATCCGGAACTAGGCGTCCCCGTCATGCTTCGCTCGACTTCCCTCACTCCGGCATCGCTCCAGGGTCGGCTTACAAGGGCCATCCCTGGCCCTTTAAGCGGGGCCGCCATCGGTATCTCGCGGCATCCATGCCGCTCGCCCCCTGCGCAATGCCTACGTTCGGCCTCCTGAAGGGGGAGTTAGCGCGCCTGAACGTACATCGGTTTCGGGCATGCCCGGCGTGTTCTGGTAACAGCGAAGTCACGACGTGGCCGTCGGTTAAACCAAAACTTTCATTCGCGTGGTTTCATCCGCATGGATAGCTTGCCGGCTTTCAGCCGGCATTCTGGTCAGCCCTAAGGCTGACCTCATGCTCAAGCACTCAGAGCCCTTGGGAATAACCGCACGTTCAGGCGCGTGCAGAGCCCGCCCAGGAGGGCGAACGGAATCGTCGTGGAAGAGGTTGAGCGACATGGATGTCGCGAGAGCCGCGATGGGCCAGGGATGGTCCACCGCGGCGGGCCTCTGGAACGGCGATGGAGTGAGCGAACCCTGGCGCAGCCAGGGCCGGATGATCGGGCGGAAGGTTTTGGTTACTTTGCCCGCAAAGTGACTCGCCCGGGAGGGCGAAACCAGAAACATCAGCAAAAACGCGGCAATCCGGAACGGGCACAAGAACAACCAACAAGCCAACACACAACCTTGCCAGTCCGTTATCAACACCGAACTTCCCCGAGACTCCACGAAGAACCTGTATCAACGCCCTGCTACCGGGACAATTGCTCCGTCAGCACGAAGCGAATGATGTCGGCGTTGGAGTTGAAGCCCATCTTTTCCATCAGGCGGGTCTTGTGCGTGCTCACGGTCTTGTTGCTGATGGCCAGGCGTTCGGCGATCTGGTTAACGCTCAAACCATCGGCGAGCAGGCGCAGCACCTGGAATTCCCGATCCGAAAGGCTGTCCAGGCCGCTGTCACGCTGCTCGGCATTGGCGAACGCCAGTTGCTCGGCAATGCGTGGGTCCAGATAGCGGCCGCCCTTGGCCACCTTGTTGATGATCGCGAGGAGGGTTTCGGCATTGTGATCCTTGGTCAGGTAGCCGCTGGCGCCGGCGCGCAGGGCGCGTTGGGCGATCTGCGCTTCGTTGTGCATGCTCAGCACCAGGATCGGCAGCTTCTCGTAGTGGCTGCGGATGCGAGCGATGAGATCCTCGCCGCTGATGCCAGGCATGCTCATGTCCAGCAGAACCAGGTCGACCTCGATATGGCGCAGGTTTTCCAGGACCTGGCCGCCGTTTTCAGCTTCTGCGACGACCTGCAGGCCACTGTCGAATTCGATCAGTTGCTTGAGGCCATTGCGCATGATGGTGTGATCGTCAGCGATCATGATGCGCGTCATGGGGTATTCCGTTTGGACTTGATGGGTAAGGTTGCCTGTACGGTGGTGCCTTGCCCAGGATGGCTGAAAATGACCACTTCGCCACCCAGGCTGATGCCACGTTCGCGCATGCCGGCGAGCCCCAGCGAGCGCTTGCTGACCGAGGCCTGGTCGAAGCCGCGGCCGTTGTCGGTGATGTCCAGGCGGCAGACGCCGTCGAGGTGTTCCAGGCTGACCACGGCGCGGCTGGCGCCGGAATGGCGCCCGATGTTGTTCAGGGCCTCCTGGACGATGCGAAAGGCTGTGGTGGCCTGGTCGTCGGTAAGGGGCGGTTCGTCGCTGTGGGTGGTCAGTTCGCACTCGATCCGGCTGTGCTGGCGAAACTCGCTGATCAGCCATTGCAGGGCCGGGTACAGGCCCATGTTGAGTACCGCCGGGCGCAGGCTGGTGGCGATGGAGCGCACCACCTGGATGGTGCGGTCGCACAGGCCCATCAGGCCATCCACGGCCTCGTTCAGGCCAGGCGCCTGGGAGCCGAACTGCAGGTGCAGCATGGAAATACCCATGCGCAGGGCCGTCAGGTGCTGGCCCAGTTCGTCATGGATTTCCCGTGCGATCAGCTTGCGTTCTTCTTCGCGGGCCGATTCCCGGCGCGAGGTCAGCTCGCGCAGTTGCTGGTTGCTCTCGGCCAGGCGCCGCTCGGCCTTGCGAATATTGGTGATGTCGCGGGCCAGGGACAGGATGCTGACGATCTCGCCGTTGTCGTCCCGTTCGGGCACCAGGCGTACCAGATAGTGCTGTTGCTGGTCGCTAGGGGCGTCGAGGCCGAGGATCAGCTCTTCCTCGAGGGAAACGCCACGGCGGGCGACTTCCCGCGTCATGTCGGCGAGGATGTCGACCTGCGCGTTATCGCCGAAGGCATCCCGTGCGGGGCGACCCCTGGCCTCGACCAGGGGCATGCGGCACAGGGCCACGAGGGCCGGGTTGGCGTAGAGCAGGCGGAAGTCGGGAGTGAGGCGCCCGATGGCGTCGGGGGTGTTCTCGATCAGGGCGCGGAACTGACGTTCATTCTGCTGCAGCGTGTCGGTCAGGCGCTGCTGCTCGGTGAGATCGTGCAGCACCGCGAGGCTGTAGCCACGCCGGTCGTAGTGGAAGCGGGTGAACTTCACCAAGACGTGGTAGTGGGCGCCGTCGACGGGATTGCTCAGTTTCAGTTGGACGCTCTGTTGCTGCTGCACCAGTTCGCGCAAGGCCGGCTCGTCGTGCTTGGCCAGCGGCGGCAGCGCATATTCGATGCCTTGCCCTATCAGGTATTGGTGGGCCTGGCCGAGCAGGCGACTGGCGGCGTCGTTGAGGTACTGGATGTGCAGGTCTTCGTCGAGCAGCAGGGCGCCGTCGGCGGTGTAGTCGAGGGCGGAGCTGAGCAGGTAGACCTGCTCGGCGCGCTCCTGGGTCGAGCGTGCCGGGGTGAAGCGTATCAACAGGTGGGCGGCGCTGGTCTCGGTCTCCGGTATCCAGCAGACGCTGGTGCGCAGCCACCGATAGCCCTCCTGTCGGCAGTTGAGCCGCAGTTCCCCGCAAGGGATGTCCGTCTGCTGGCGTCTGGCGCGCTCGGTTGCGTAGTCGAAGGCGTCCTTGTCCTGTGGGTGCAGCCAGTGCACCAGCGGTTCGTGCGAGGGCAGTTGCACATCGGCGCCCAATAGTTCCAGCAGCGCGGGGTTGGCGTATTGCAGGCAACCATCCAGACCGAGCAGGCCGAGGCCAAGAGGGGCCGAGCGCCAGGTCGCCTCGAGCAGGGCATTTCTCGCGTGATGATCCTTCACGGTGTTCCCCCGGTGACTGATTTTTTCAGTATGGGTCAATTTTCCTCAAGTCGTCTTCGACGGTCGCCTACCCGCGCCATCGCTCAGCTACGCAGAATATGGCCCGGTATCTGCTCCAGGGGAATCTCGCGGCTGACCGCACCGAGCTTCATCGCCTCCTTGGGCATGCCGTAGACCACGCAACTGGCTTCGTCCTGGCCGAGGGTGAGGGCACCGGCTTCGGACATCTCGCGCAGGCCCCGGGCGCCGTCGTCACCCATGCCGGTCATGATGATGCCGGTGGCATTGGCCCCGGCGGCGCGGGCGGTGGAGCGAAACAGCACATCCACCGAGGGCTTGTGCCGGCTGACGGGCGGGCCGTCGACCACCTCGACCAGGTACTGCGCGCCGCTGCGCTTGAGCAACATATGCCGCCCACCCGGAGCGATCAGGGCGCGGCCAGGGATGACGCGGTCGCCATGGCGGGCTTCGAGCACCTCGATCTGGCACAGGCCGTTGAGGCGTTCGGCGAAGGCAGCGGTGAAACGCTCGGGCATGTGCTGGACGATGACGATGCCCGGGCACACGCGTGGCAGGGCGGTGAGCACGTATTCCAGGGCCTGGGTGCCGCCGGTGGAGGTGCCGATGGCCACGACCCGCTCGGTGGTGCGCGCCATGGCGCTGCCCTCGACTGCTGGTAGCACGGCGTCGGCGCCGAGCTTGGGCGTGACCGTGGCTCTGTTCTTGAGCTGACGCAGGTTGGCGCGAGCAGCCGCCTTGACCGCACCGAGCAGGTCGTCGCTGGCATTGACCAGGAACTTGCTCAGGTTCATCTGTGGCTTGGTGACGATGCTCACCGCGCCTGCGGCCATGGCCTGCATGGTGGTGCTGGCGCCTTTCTCGGTGAGGGTGGAGCAGATCACCACGGGCGTGGGGCGTTCGGCCATGAGTTTTTTCAGGAAGGTGATGCCGTCCATGCGTGGCATTTCCACGTCGAGCACGATCACGTCAGGCCATTGCCGCTCCATCTTGCTCAGGGCGAACAGCGGATCGGCCGCCGTGCCGAGCACTTCGATGGCCGGGTCGGCGGCGAGCACCGACGCCAGTACCTGGCGAACCACCGCCGAGTCGTCGACGATCATGACTTTGATGGGTTTCATCTGGGTTGGATTCCATGGGGAGTGCCGCTGTCCGTCGGAAGAGAAGACCGTTTCAGTGCCAACTGGCCGCTCCAGATATCGAATAGCAGGTGGATGTGGCTGGTACCACCGACGAGTTCGCCATGACTCACCAGCCCATGCTGGGCAATAAGCTTATGAGCCATGTCGACGTTCTGCTGGCCGATGTGGCTCTTGGTTCGTGGCTGGAGGTCGGGAAACATGTTGCCGCCACCGAAGATGCGCAGGTGATACTCGCTGGGGCGCGTGCCATGGGCGCTCATGGCCTTGAACAACAGGAGCATGGCCTCGTCGGCGTAGCGCCCGTCCAGCGGCAGGCCGGGCAGGCCGCGTGTTGGCAGCATGTAGTGGCACATGCCGCCCAGGCGATGGCGTGGGTGCCAGAACACCAGGGCGACGCAGGAGCCCAGCAAGGTGCGGATACGGGTACCGGCCCCCGCGAAGTGCAACTCCCCGGGGTTCAGGTAGACATCATGGGTCGTAGCGGGCCTAGACATCGGGATTGCGGTAGATCGAAGGTTTCACTGTCTTGAGCGTGTCATCGATACCGTTGAGGCTTTCCGAGTGGCTGATGATGAAGTAACCGCCCGGTCGCAGGCGGCCGAGCAGGCGTTTGACCACCTGACGCTTGGTGTCGCCGTCGAAGTAGATCATCACGTTGCGCAGGAAGATCACGTCGAACTGGCCGATCTCCGGTAGCGCGTTGTTCAGGTTGATCTGCTCGAAGCGCACGCGGCGGCGCAGGGCCGGGTCGATCAGCAGGGTGCCCTCGTTGGCACCCACGCCACGGAAACAATGGCGCACCAGCATGTGTCTCGGGATGTTTTCGCTGTCCTGCAGGTCATAGACTCCGGCGCGGGCACGTTCCAGCACCCGCTGGCTGATGTCCGAGGCGAGGATTTCCCAGGGCTTGTCGCCAAGCACGTCGGCAAGCAGCAGGGCGATGCTGTAGGGCTCCTCGCCGCTGGAGCATGCACCGCTCCAGATGCGCAGGGGGCGACCACTGGGCACGAGCCCAGGCTGGCCCAGGCGTTCACGGAGAAAGTCGAAGTGCTTGGGCTCGCGGAAGAAGTAGGTCTCGTTGGTGGTCAGCAGGTCGACGCAGATCTGCAGTTCCGCCGGGTTCTGGTGCAGGAGGCGGAAGTAGTCGCCATAGCTGGCGAGCGCGAATTCGCGCAGGCGCTTGCTCAGTCGCCCGGCGACCAGGGGTTTCTTCGCCTCGGACAGGCTGATGCCGGCGATGTCGTAAATCAGTTGGCGAAACTGGGCGAACTCCTGATCGCTCAGGCTGATGGCCGTGGCACTGCTCATGAGTCCGCCGGCGTCGGGTCGGCTGGCGCGCCAGCCTGATCGAGCAGGGCGATTTCGTCGTCGGAAAGCACTTTGCCGACCTCCAGCAGTACCACCAGGCGCTCGTTCAGCTTGCCCATGCCGCGGATGAAGTCGGCGCGGATGCGCTTGCCGAAACTGGGCGCCGGTTCGATCTGTTCGCTGCCCAGCTCCAGCACTTCGTTGACCGCATCGACCACCATGCCGATCACCCGCAGCCCCTCGGCGGTGGCGATTTCCAGAATGACGATGCAGGTGCGCGGGCCGATTAGAGTGGCCTGGCCACCGAAGCGCAGGCCGAGGTCGATGACCGGCACCACCGCGCCGCGCAGGTTGATCACGCCGAGGATGCTCGGTGGCATCATCGGCACGCTGGTGAGCTGGCCGTACTCGATGATCTCGCGCACGGCATGGATGTCGACGGCGAACAGCTCCTGCGCCAGGGTGAAGGTCAGGTACTGGCCGGCGGCGTTGGCAGTGGCCATCGCTTACTCCTGAAAGCGCACGTAACCGGCCGGCAGGCCACCGGCCATGGGCGCGCCAGCGTCGTCATCGGCGTAGGCGTGGCGCGGCGCATGGCTGGGCCGTGGCGGCTGGGCCTGGCGTTGCGGGCTGCGTACTCCGGCGCTGTTGTTGAGTTTGAAGAATTCCATCAACTGCTGCAGTTGCTCGGCCTGGCCGCTCATTTCTTCGGCGGTGGCGGCCAGTTCCTCGGACGAGGAGGCGTTCTGCTGGGTGATTTCGTTGAGCTGGTTCATCGCCGTGCTGATCTGGCCGACGCCCGAGCTTTGCTCTTCGGAGGCGGCGGCGATCTCCTGCACCAGGTCGGAGGTCTTGGCGATGGACGGCACGATCTCGTCGAGCAGGGTGCCGGCGCGCTCGGCCAGTTGCACGCTGGACTTGGCCACTTCGCCGATTTCCTGCGCCGCCACCTGGCTGCGTTCGGCCAGCTTGCGCACCTCGGCGGCCACCACGGCGAAGCCCTTGCCGTGTTCGCCAGCGCGGGCCGCTTCGATGGCGGCGTTGAGCGCCAGCAGGTTGGTCTGGTAGGCGATGTCGTCGACGATGCCGATCTTGTCGGCGATGGTCTTCATCGCGCGCACGGTTTCCTTGACCGCCTGGCCCCCTTCGCTGGCTTCGCCGCTGGCCTTGCTCGCCATGCCGTCGGTGATGCGGGCGTTCTCGGTGTTCTGCGCGATGGAGGCGGACATCTGCTCCATCGAGGCACTGGTTTCCTCCACCGAGGCGGCCTGCTCGGAAGCGGCCTGGCTCATGCTCTGGGCGGTGGCGGAGATTTCCTCGGAGGCGCTGGTCAGGGCATCGGCGTTGCTGCGGACTTCGGCGATGATCTGCGCCAGACGTTGCGACATGTTGTGGATCGCGGCCAGCATGCTGCTGGTGTCGCCCGGGCGGGTATTGATCTGCACGCGCAGATCACCTTCGGCGATACGGGTCACCACTTCGGCGGCGTAGCTGGGTTCACCTCCGAGTTGACGCAGCAGGTTGCGGGTAATCAGGGTGCCGAGCAGGCTGATCACCAGCAAAGTAATCAGGGATACGAGAATGGAGACCAGAGTGGCCTGCTGCAGCGTCTCTTCAGCGGCCTGACTGCCTTTGTTGGCAGCGTTGACGTTATATTCCAGGTGGGCATTGAGAGCCTCGCTCAGTGGCACGATGGCCTCTTGTTGCAAGGCGATGAGGGCATCGCGAGCTGCCTCGTTCTCGTTCCTGCGTGAATGCTCCAGCGTCACGTCGGCGCCCTGCAAGAAGGCGGAGATCCCCCGGCGGTCAGCATCCAGTAGTTGTTTGTCCTGCTCATCGGACAAGACCTTGGTGTACTCATCGATTGCCTGCTGGATGTCTTCTCGGCTGCTCTTTATCTGGGATTCAAGTTGCGCCATGGCGCTGGCATCAATCGTCAGGATATGCCGGTAGGTCAGTTGTATCTGGGCGTTGACCGCACTGCCCAGCTTTTCCAAGGCGACGATGCTGGGAACCGAGTTGACGTTGCCGTAGTTGGCGGCAGTGAATACCTGGCTCATCTGGTGGTAACCCACTCCGGCCAGAATAAGGATGCCGAGCAAAGCCGAAAGAACCAGAAGAATCATCTTTTTACTGATAGTCATTTGTTTGCTCCTGCGCGCTCTCGCGTTTCGCATGAAAGGTAATTTGATGTCATCGGCTCAGCTTTCCAGAGGACGCTATCTCAGCCACCGCCAGGGTGTTTTCGATGGTCAGCAGAACGATGAAGTCATCGCCCTGGCGCACCATGCCTTGAATGAAGTCGTCGCGAATGGGGTTGCCGAAGGCCGGTGCCGGGCGTATCTGGCCCGCATCGATTTCCAGCACCTCACTGACGGCATCGACGATGATGCCCAGCACCTGGGTGTCTTCTTCATCGGTCACCTCGACGATGATGATGCAGGTGCGTTTGTCGATACGGCTGGCACCCTGGCCGAAGCGCAGGCTCAGGTCGATCACCGGCACCACGGCGCCGCGCAGGTTGATCACGCCATGGATGCAGGAAGCTGCCATGGGCACGCGGGTCAACTGGGGATACTCGATGATCTCGCGCACGCACAGGCCGTCGAGGGCGTAACGCTGCGCGCCAAGCTCGAAGCTCAGGTATTGCTGCGGCGTGTCGGGTTCCGACGCCACTACCGCAACTGCCGTGGCGGTATTCTCTGGCGGTTTCTGCGCGGCGCTGGCCTGGCTGCTGGAACTGCTCATGTTGTGGGCTCTATCGGTGGTTTCAGGCTTCGCTGGCAACTGGCAGCGCCGTGTTGGCAGCAGGGGTGCTGAGTTCGTTCAGCAGGTTGGGAATGTCGAGAATCAGCGCCACGGCGCCGCTGCCGAGGATGGTGAAGCCGCCAATGCCACGGCAGTTGACGAACAGCTTGCCCAGGGGCTTGATCACCGTCTGGAACTCGCCCATCAAGCGATCAACCACCAGCCCGGCGCGCTGGCCGGCATAGCTGACCACCACCACGTTCTCGCGGCGCGGCGGCTGGCCTTGTTCGTCGAACAATTCGCGCAGACGAATGAACGGCAGTACCTCACCACGCAGTGAAAGGTGACCACGGCCTTGCTGGGTGCCGGGTTCCAGCTCGATGCATTCCTCGACCAGATCCAGCGGGATGACATAACCCGCCTCGCCGACGCCGACCAGGAAACCGTCGATGATGGCCAGCGTCAGCGGCAGGCGGATGCGCACACAGGTGCCTTTGCCGAGCTGGCTTTCCAGGTCGATGCTGCCGCGCAGGGCGGTGATGTTGCGCTTGACCACGTCCATGCCGACGCCGCGCCCGGACAGGTTGCTGACCTGCTCGGCGGTGGAGAAACCAGGCTCGAAGATCAGGTTGAAGGTGTCCTTTTCCGTCAGCACCTGGCCTTCGGCGATCAGGCCACGTGCACGGGCCTTGGCCAGGATGCGTTGCGGGTCGAGGCCACCACCGTCGTCGGCCACTTCCAGGACGATGCTGCCGGCATCGTGGTAGGCGTTCAGGCGCACGTTGCCCTGCGCCGGCTTGCCACGGTCAAGGCGCACGGCCAGCGGCTCGATGCCGTGATCCATGGCATTGCGCACCAGGTGGGTGAGCGGGTCGGTGATGCGCTCGACCACGGTCTTGTCCAGCTCGGTGTCGCCACCGCTGATGGACAGGGTGATGTCCTTGCCCAGCTCGCGCGAAACATCGCGCACCACGCGCTGAAAGCGGTTGAAGGTGGCGCCGATCTGCACCATGCGCAGGGTCAGGGCGCTGTCGCGCACTTCCTCGACCAGGCGCGAGAGCAGCTCGGTGGACTCGAGCATTTGCGCGTGACCGACTTGCTGGGCGGTCATGCGCGCACCAGCACCGGCGATGATCAGCTCGCCGACCAGGTTGATCAGTTCGTCGAGCTTGCCGGCATCGACGCGGATCAGGCTGCTCTCGTTGCTGCGGTTTTCCTTGACCTGTTGCTGCTTGTGCAGCGCGGCAGCGATGACGGGCGGCTGCACCAGGCTTTGCTCCATCAGCACCTGGCCGATTGGGCGAGGTTCGTCCTGCTGCTGGCTCTGCACCTGAGCGTGCAGCACCTCCTGCAGCTCGGCGGTGGTCAGGGTGCCGCAGCGCATGAGGATTTCCCCCAGGCGCATGTCCTCTTCTGGCAGGGCACGGATCAGTTCGAGGTATTCGTCGGACTTGCTGTGTGGCGGCAGAATGCGGATCAGGCTGTCTTCGCGGACGAACTCGAACGCGCCCTCGATGGTGGCCTTGTCCGCGTCGCTGACGAAGGCCAGCTCGAAGCCGAGATAGCAGGTTTCCGGATCCATTTCCGCTGCTGGTGGGATGCGGTCGAGCAGCGGCACGATGCTGACGATCTGCCCAAAGGTGTTGAGATAGCGCAGCAGCGACAGCGGATCCATACCGTTGCGCAGGGTATCGGGGCCGAAGCGCAGCGACAGGTGCCAGTGGTCGGCGCTCACGCCGCCGGCCATGCTGCGTTCGACCGGGCGTTCGTTGTGGCTGGGCAGGTTCTGCGAGGCTGGCTCGCTGGCCATGTACTGACTCAGGCGGGCCGCCAGCAAGCGATTCTGTTCCAGGGCCGGGGCATCGACCTGCTCCAGGTCGCCGTGCTCGTCGAGTTGGTTGATCAACTGGCCGAGGTGGTCACCGGTTTCCAGGAACAGCGCCGTCAGCGCTTCGTCGAACTGCAACTCGGCATTGCGCACGCGGTCGAGCACGCTCTCGGCGATGTGGGTGAAGGCGACGATCAGGTCGAAACCGAACAGGCCGGCCGAGCCCTTGATGGTATGGGCCGCACGGAAGATGGCGTTGATGATGTCGGCATCGTCGGGCGCGCTTTCCAGTTGCAGCAGCGCCTCTTCCATCTGTTCGAGCAGTTCGCGGCTTTCGGCGATGAAGGTCTTGAGCACTTCGTCCATGTTCATGCTGGGTCACTCGCCGCAGGTTTGATCAGGATGGGGTCGCCGAAGAAGGACACCAGGCCGCTGAGCTCCAGTGCCTCGATCACGGCCGGGCTGTGGTGGCTCAGGCGCAGTTTGCTGCCCACTCGCTCGGCCTCCTGCTTGGCCAGCACCAGCAGTTGCAGGCCTGCGCTGTCGAGTTCATCCAGGGCGGCCAGATCCAGTTCGACTTCCGTGCCAGGGGTCAGGGCGCGCAGGAGCAGGCTCATGTGTTCGCCGACGCTGTAGATGTTCAGCCCACCTTCGAGCGGCAGGATGCGGTACAGGTTTTCTCCGGGCGCGTCCGTCATGGCGGCAACCTCAGGGCAGGATCAGCTTGGACACGGCAGAGAGCATCTGTGCCGGCTGGAAGGGTTTGACCACCCAGGCCTTGGCACCGGCCGCCTGGCCTTCGCTCTTCTTCGCTTCCCCAGCCTCGGTGGTGAGCATGATCACCGGGGTGAACTTGTAGGCCGGCAGTTGCTTGACGTTCTTGAGGAAGGTGATGCCGTCCATGTTCGGCATGTTCACGTCACTGATGATCAGGTGCACCTTGCGCCCGTCGAGCTTGGTCAGCGCGTCCTTGCCGTCGCAGCCTTCGATGACGTCGTAGCCGGCACCCTTGAGCGTCATGCTGACGACCTGGCGGATGGATGCGGAGTCGTCGACGATAAGTACGGTCTTGCCCATGAGAAACCTCAGAAGAAGGTGATATCGGAATCGTTGCGTTTGCCAGGAGCGTTGCCCTGATGGATGGCGTGTTGCTCGGGCATGGTGTAGGTCTGCGCCAGTTCATCGAGCCAGTGCTGTACATCCAGGGTCGCCGGGGGCAGGCCCTGAGCGCGCCGTTCCTGGCTATCGGTGAGGTGACGCTGCAGTTTGTCCAGGTCGCCTCGGATATGGCCGAGCATCTGGCTGGTGCGATCCTGGAACTGCAAGGCCACCAGCACTTCGGCGATGTCGTTGGCGACGATCACGTTCTGGCTGCGCATCGCCTCGTTATGACTGACGATGGCGCCGGCGCTGTGATGGAAGCGGCTGATCACGCCATTGATCACTTCGCTGGCGTTCTTCAAGGTCAGGGCGTCGGTCTTGGCGTATTCCTGGGAGATGGTCAGGGTCTTGCCGATGGCGCCGTTGACCACGCCGACGGTTTCGCTGATGCGCTGCCCGGTCTGCCCCGACAGCGTCGACAGCTTGCGCACCTCGTCGGCGACCACGGCGAAACCGCGGCCGCTCTCGCCGGCACGGGCCGCTTCGATGGCCGCGTTGAGCGCCAGCAGATTGGTCTGCTTGGCGATCTCGGCCACCTCGTTGGCCATGGCCTGCAACTGCTCGGTGAAGTTCGAGAGCTGCATCACCTCCTGCAGCATGGTTTCCTTGCTGGCCAGGGCTTCGCGCAGGGCCATGATGATCAGGTCGAGTTCGTGCTGGCTGGTGGAGAGCAGGCCCACCAGACGGTTACCCGCTTCGCGCTCGGAATTGTTGCCCAGGCTCTGCTGGATGCGCCCGGCGAGGTTGGAGAAGCGCTCGCTGAGCGCGGAAATGGCCTCTTCGGTGTGGCTGCGCGCGCTTTCGATCTGCTGTGACCAGAGAGGTAGGGTCTGTTCGCAGAGCCGCGTCAGATCGCTTTCCAGATTGCTGCTGACGTTAGGCTCGTGGCTGTCCGGCTCTGCGCCTGTGGTTCTGGCGGGCGCGCTCGCGGGAATCTGCAACAGCAGCAGAGTACCGACCAGGAGCAGGGCAAGGAGCGCATGGAGCGGGGCCAGCCAGTCAAATTGCACGGCCAGAATGGCAAGGACACCGCAAAGTAGGATCAGAGTCGGGACAAGCCGAGGGTGAAGATGAGCGCGCACGAGTGGCTCCGCGACAGTCAATGGGGGAGTGGCGCGAAGGACTTTCCAGGCGTCGAGCGGTGCAGGCCCCTGCCTTTTCGTTTCATTCCATCGGCCAATTCAGGATGCAGGAGCGCCACGACTGTCAGGCATCGGGTTATTTCTGGATTTTCACTCGGACAATCCCTCTCGCCGAGTAGGAATATCCTTAGCTGATATCGGACTTAGTGAGTAGGGAAGCGAACTTGATCAGGTCTGCATTGCTGGTAAATCCCATCTTTTCCATCAGATTTATCTTATGGGTACTGACGGTCTTGTTACTGATCATGAGTTGCTCGGCGATCTGATTCACGCTCATACCATCTGCCAGTAGTCGCATGATCTGGAACTCTCGATTGGTCAGGCTGTCGAGCCCGTGGCTGGCATGTGGCTTGAGGTTGTTCAAGGCGATCCGCTCGAGCAGGTCGGGGTCGATGAAGCGGCCGCCTGCGGCGACTTTTCTCACCGCCTCGATCAGGGTCTCGGGGGGTTGGGTCTTGGTCACATAGCCAGCCGCGCCGGCTCGCAAGGCATGTATGGCGATCTGCACATCGCTGTGCATGCTCAGCACCAGGATGGCCAGCCTGGGATATTGGTGGGTGAGCCGTGAAATCAGTGCCTCGCCGCTGAGGCCCGGCATGCTGATGTCCAGCAGCAGCATATCCACGTCCAGGGTGCGCAGGTGTTCCAGAGCCTGCTGACCGCAGGCGGCCTCTCCGGCAATGTGAATCTCCTGATCCAACTCGAAAATTCGTTTGAGGCCCTCGCGCATGATCGTGTGGTCATCGACGATCATCAGGTTGATCATGGGGTTTCCTTGGTTGTGTGATCTGACGGGGGAAAATGCTCTGTATGAGCGTTCCTTGTCCCGGATGGCTGAATATGATGACAGGGCCGCCCAGGTGCTGGCCGCGTTCGCGCATGCCGCAGAGCCCGTTGGAGGCCGGCATGATGTCGTTGAGGGCGAAGCCCTGGCCGTCATCGCTGATCTCCAGCACGTAATCCTGTTCGCACCGCTCGATGCTGACCTTGGCACTGTTGGCATTGGCGTGGCGCAGGATATTGGTCAGGGATTCCTGCACGATGCGGTACAGGTGGCAGGCACGTTCGGGATCCAGGTCGATGCCCTGCTGAGGGGGCTGATAGCGCAGGTCGATGGCGCAGAGCTGACGAAAATCCTCGATCAGGTTCGCCAGGGCCAGGTTCGGGTCACTGGCGAAGCGCTGCGTATCGCTGCAGTCGATGTTGCGTATGGCGTCGATGGCGCCATGGGCCAGTGCAGCCAGGCGGCTCACCTGCTCCAGGAGGTCGGGAGGTTCGTGGCCCATGCGCATGCGCAATACGCCGAGCCCCTGCAAGAGAGCGGTCAGTTGCTGGCCCAGCTCATCGTGCAGCTCGCGGGCGATACGTTTGCGTTCCCTGAGGCGTGCCTGCCTGCACATGTGGATCAGGTGCTCGCGACATCTGGTGCAAGTGGCGCTTTCATGCGGCAGCTGAGCGTCGTCGTGTAGCTCTGAGAGCCTCGTTGCAGTGGTCACCTTTGCGCTTCTCTTTCTATGCAGTTGATCGTGCTACTCGATACACGGCGACTGCAGTGTTCTCCTCGTGTTGCGTATTCGGCATACGAGTCCGCTCGCGTGGCTAGCCGACATGACCCGTCCTGGTCTTGGTGTCTGGTGCGAGGGATATGGCGTCGTCATTCCCTCGCCAGGCAGGAGAATCTTGCAATAACCCATCCGTTGCGCAACACATACCGGACTCGGCGGCGGGCTTTGTCTTCTTGCGTTGGGCGATGTCTGGGTGCTGGGGTGCCGCTTATCGCCTCAGGTGGCGAAGTCATGCGCACGTGTGGAGCTAGCATATCGTTGAGATTTATTTTTGACGTTGTATTTTTTATCGACGATATATTGGCGTTTTCTGCCCTATTCTAGCGGGCGAGCATGTACCAGCGTCCAACTAAGAGTATGAACGGCATTGCGCCGTCACGGGCGAGTCAGGTGGCAAGGGAGCAGTGGGGGGCGTGCCAAGTGGCATGCCCCCGCCGAGATCGTTGCGGCAGGGGCCGGATGCTCAGCTATTGGGCAGCAGGCGAACGGTCAGGCTCTTGATGTAGCGAGTTTCCGCAATGGCCATGTGCTCGGGGTGATCCGGGCCCTGGGCGCCACGCTCCAGCAACTGGATGTTGCGGTCGAGGTGGCGTGCACTCTGCAGCAGGATCTGGTGCAGGCTGTCTTCGGCCAGGTGCATGGAGCAACTGGCGCTGACCAGGATGCCATCCTTGTTGAGCATGCGCATGGCCATCTCGTTGAGGCGGCGGTAGGCAGCCTCACCGTTCTTGATGTCCTTCTTGCGCTTGATGAAGGCGGGTGGGTCGGCGATCACCACGTCGAAGCGTTCCTCGGCGGCCTTGAGCTCACGCAGGGCGGCGAAGACGTCACCCTCGACGCAGGTGACCTTCTCGGCCAGGCCGTTGAGCGCGGCGTTGCGCTCCACGCCATCGAGGGCGAAGCCCGAGGCATCGACGCAGAACACTTCGCTGGCGCCGAAGGCGGCCGCCTGCACGCCCCAGCCACCGATATAACTGAACAGGTCGAGCACGCGCTTGCCCTGCACGTAGGGCGCCAGGCGTGCACGGTTCATGCGGTGGTCGTAGAACCAGCCGGTCTTCTGCCCTTCGATCACTGGCGCCTCGAACTTCACGCCGTTCTCTTCCAGGGCGACCCATTCCGGCACCTGACCGTAGGCGTTTTCCACATAGCGCTGCAGGCCTTCGGCGTCACGTGCACTGGAGTCGTTCTTGAGCAGGATGCCGCTGGGCTTGAGCACCTGGATGAGCGCGGCGAGTACCTCGTCCTTGTGCCGCTCCATGGTGGCCGAGGCCAGTTGCACCACGAGAATGTCGAAGAAACGGTCGACCACCAGGCCCGGCAGCAGGTCGGAGTCGCCGTAGACCAGGCGGTAGCAGGGCGTGTCGAACAGGCGCTCGCGCAGGCTCAGGCAGACGTTGAGGCGGTGCACCAGCAGCGACTTGTCCAGCTCGTGCTTGAGATCGCGCGACAGCAGGCGGGCGCAGATCAGGTTGTTCGGGCTCATGGCGACGATGCCCAGCGGTTTGCCACCGGCGGCTTCGAGTATGGCCTGGTCACCGGCCTCGAAGGCAGTGAGCGGTGTCGCGGCCACATCGATCTCGTTGCTGTAGACCCACAGATGGCCGGCGCGCAGGCGTCGGTCGGCATTGGCTTTCAGGCGCAGGCTGGGCAGGCTGGACATGGCGTTGGGCTCCAGAAGAAAAAAGAGCGGGATTATAGCGGGTCATGCTGCTGGGCTGTGGGGAAACGGGCTGATGCCCCATCAAAAGCGCTCGTGACAGCACGTAAAGCCGGGCGCAATCCCGGCAGTTTTTCGGCTATTTTTGCGAAGCCACCATCGGTATTGGCTTGCCTACCTCGCCTACGTTTTTCAACGGTCTGCTAGATTTCACCGATTAAGCACTTGGTTTTTGAGCTTCTGGCTTGATTGAATTAATGATTCCAGTTGCCTCGTCAGCGTGCTTGGGCATACGAATCGCTTTGCTATTTTTGGTCACGGCACAGTATGCCGATTCTACCTGCCAATTCTTGCGCTCAGTCTTCATTAGTTTGACTGGGCACAGCAGCAGAACATCTCCAAAAGAAAATAGCGGAAACGCTTTAATTAAAGGCTGGCCACGCAATACACCGACATCCCCCCAGACCTTGGAATCGAAGTCTTCTGCGGCATACGCTTCAGTCAACAAAAAACTGGCTGCAACTTGATCCCTGACCTTCATAATTGATGCTGCCGCATAGACAATGGACGAAGTAGAGCCAGGTGAAATCACGATAACGACTACCAACACGGAAAAAGCAGCCGCCACACAAAGTAAAATACGCTTGAAAACATCAGCCTTGCTGACGTAGAACACCACTACCGGAATCAATGTAATACCTGCTGAAAAAATCGATATAAGCATAAGCGTTGTCGCCGCTTCCGCAGTCTCTTCACCAGAGTACGCCTTTAGAATAAGACTGGCGGGAAACACAGCAGATATGATTGTTCCCAACAGCAAAAACGCCAGCATTATCAAAAGCCAGGCGCGGATAGTCCAGTTATTGGGTTTCTCAGGTAACGCCGCTGTTGCAGATAGATCCACAGCTATCCTGAAGTTTGGACTAACTAGCGGCACCAAAATAACAAGAAGAAACAATAGTATCGTCAGTGCAATCTTCCAAATAGCACCCTGCTCCGGCACTTGGAATGCCGCCGCCATAAACGCGACTATTCCCAAGAGCACCGGCCACAGCAAAACCTTGACAATATGCGCCTGACGGGAAGGTACATTGTTAAACAAAGAGACCGCAAGCCCAAACAAAATCGCTGTAGTCATTAGAATCAGAAGGTAAGCTGCCACTACAAGAACGACAATTAACAACCAAAGAACCAATGACGACTTGGCCTCAATGGCAGCAGCCAAAAGGTCAGGGCGACCTATCGTAGTCGTATAAATAAAGATTGTATAAAAGCCCATAAGCGTACCCAAACCCCCGAGCATCATGCTCAAAGGAGCCCAATACACAAGAACGCGCTTTATATTTAGTTTGAGCGCTTGCTTGAACGTAGTATTAACTTCAGTCACGCAAGGGTTTCTCTAGATAATTTGTCTGAGGGTAAAGCAAATACAGGGCGGCGCAAGCAGAAGAGTTGCACAGTGAAAAGGCGAGGCTATACCTCCAGCGCTAATATCCATATACAGGAACAAAATAGGAAAGAGGCGGGTGGGTCTTTGCCCACTCTTCCGCGAACACTTCTGCCTCTTCAACTTGCTCCATGGACATTAGTGCCTCTACATTTTTTATTTTTCGCCGCGCATCTTCTGCCACCCCGCCGCCTCCTTGGAGTTGAGACATAAGGTAGAACAAAGCATAGCTTTTCACCAAGTCCCGAGAGTATCCAACCTTATCTGGCATATGCGCCAAGTAGGAGGCATAGCTGTACACAGCTTCGACATATCCACCTTCTGCTGAACGTTGAATCCAGATCTTGGCCTCCTCGACTCTGTTTTGATACCCGAGAACATGGGCATATTCCATCATTCCTAACGGAAAACCGGCTTCGGCAGAAGCTTTCAGCCACTTCTCAATAGCCTTCTCGCGATTACAAGGTATGAGGAACCAACCTTCACCCGCTTTGTACAAGCTAGCCAAATGTTGTTGTGCATAGCGGTCACCCGCTTCGGCTGCTTTCTCCAGCCATACCAAGCCTTCCCCGGCATGGAATAAGGCTCGCATAGCTTCCGTATCGCCCTTCTCAGCACGCTCATAAGCCAACTCCAGCGCCTTCTCCCGCCACTCCGGAGCACTTACCGCACACGTTCCTAGGGTATGACAAAGGTCATCGCTGTTTCCTAGGCGGAGCATGGCAAACAGATCGCCTTGTTTAGCGGCCGCCTCATACCATCTCTGGGCTTCGACAGTCATATAGCGTTTGCTGAGACGAATGGCCTCACCTAGGTAATACTGAGCTTCTTTGTCACCAGCCTCGGCGGCAATCTCCAACAGAGGCTGTGAGTCATACCAATCGCTTTGCTGATAAAGGACGAGTCCTTGATCCATAGTCGCCTCTTGGCTAGGCGTCAATTGTGCGAGTGCGGAGCAAGAGAACGCCAACGCCACAAATAAAATCAAGCTGAGCCTTAGCGTCACCATTAAAATCAATGTCCATATACAGGAACAAAGTAAGAGAGCGGAGGAAGTTTGGCTCTCAACTCATCCGTTAGCAGTTGGGACTTGGCCAACTCATTTTCATTCATCTCTTGCTCTATTTCCTTCAACATCTCTAGGCGTATAGTATCTCCTGGCGAGATGTCTACCACCATCCGCATAAGGGCACTACCCCGTAAAAAATCTTGCGGTAATTTATAAGTCTCCGACAATCCCCCGAGATTTGCAGCATACTCAACAACCGCATTGACATAACTCAAGTTTGCAGCCCTAACCAGCCACTTACTCGCTTCCTCAACATTATCAGGAGCAATCGCCAACGAATATTCAAACATCCCTGGTGCGAATCCCTTCTCAGCCGAGCGCTTGAGCCACTTTATAATTTCTTTTTTACGACTGCCGGTCGTTAAGAACCATCCCTCACCCGCTTTGTATCTGCTAGCTAGTTGCTGTTGTGCGCTACTATCCCCAGCCTCTGCAGCTTTCTGCAGCCATACCAATCCCTCTCCGGCATGGTACAGAACACGCATAGCCTCCGTATCGCCTTGTTCTGCGTCCTCATAGGCAAGACTCAAAGCTTTTTCCCGCCAATCGGGGCCACCTCCAGCACAAGTACCTAGAGAATGGCAAAGATCATTGCTATCTCCCAAGCGAAGCATGGCGAAAAGATCCCCTTGCTTAGCTGCCGCCTCGTACCACTTTTGCGCCTCGGGAGTCATAAACATATTGTTCAAACGGAGTGTTTCACCCAAGTAGTACTGCGCTGTTTTATCACCTGCCTCCGCCGCTATACGTAGGGGTTCAACTGCAGAAACTCCCATATATTGATTATAGAGTTTTAGCCCTTGAGCCTTGGCGGATTCTTGCTCAAGCATGGACTGCGCAAAAACGCCACCGCAGATGACATGCGCGGCAAAGAAAATCAGACAAAGCCCCCGTGTCGTTGCCAACGCTAATATCCATATACAGGAACAAAATAGGAAAGAGGCGGGTGGGACTTCTTCCACTCTTTGGCAATTGCCTCTGCTTCTTCAAGTTGAGCTGCGGAAAGTTTAGGACGCAGTTCGTCTACCTTCCACTGCGCATACTCTGGGGAGCCGCCACCACCTTCAAGACGTGCAATGAGAGAGAAGAGCGCATAGCTTTTTACCAGATCAGGAGAAATATCAAAGACCCCCTCCTCGTTGAGCAAGTCTTTTGCATATGCATAAACGCCATTAATAAAACCAGCCTCGGCTGCTCGCTTTCTCCACTCAAAAGCTTTGGCATAGTCACCTTTCTCATAGAGCACACCTGCATACCACATCATGCCCACTGGAAACCCGCCTTCAGCAGAAGCCTTTGCCCATCTCTCAATTTCCTTCTTGCGACTACTGGTCGTTATAAACCAGCCCTCGCCATCGCTGTACACACTAGCCAATAATTGCTGTGCAAAGCTGTCACCTGCTTCGGCTGCTTTCTTTAACCATACCAGGCCTTCACCAGCAGCATATAAGGCCCGCATGGCTTCCGTATCGCCCTTTTCGGCTCGTTCATAGGCAAGAATCAGCGCTTTCTCCCACCATTTAGGGCCGCCACCAGCACAAGTGCCTAGAGAATGGCAAAGATCATTGCTATCCCCCAAACGAAGCATGGCGAAAAGATCCCCTTGCTTAGCCGCAGCCTCATACCACTTCTGTGCGTCTGCAGTCATGAACATATTATTCAGGCGGAGTGTTTCCCCCAAGTAATACTGGGCCGTTCTGTCACCAGCCTCCGCCGCAATACGCAAAGGCTCAATCGCAGAAACTCCCATATGCTGCTGGTAAAGCTCAAGCCCCTTATCCCTTGCGGTTTCTTGCTCAGGTGTCAAATTCGCAAAAGCAATACCGCAATACATCAGCACATAGAAAAAAACGAAGATAATTTGCCTAATCAATATTCGGTCCTTTATAAGTAACTTTAACTTTCTCAGCCCCGCCCAATGCTGGGCCGAATGGTTCGACGCGATACTCACAATAGCCAAATAAGCGAGCCCCGAGTTTCTTGACCCTTTGGCGATAACTGGCCCTCATGTCATCACTTTGAGGATCTTTTAAGCGAAGCACAGGCTCACTCATAAAAGAATCCAGCCGTAATCGATTCTCGCAGTAAGCCTGCCCGGCATTAGGCGGCCTGGCCCCGTCACGGTTCATACGGATCACCGCTTCCTCAAAACGCAGGGAGGCATCCGCTTGCGGCTCTATCCATCCAAGACAGCGTTCGATGGCTTGCTGCTGCAGCAGGTAATCCTCATCCGCGAGAAACCCTGGGAGGCTGCTTAGCGCCATCAGTAGAGGGCCGAGGGCGTCAGGCTGCAGATCGAGCAGCCATCTTTTCATTACGTCCTGTCTTTCGTGTCGCACCAAGGTTCGAGCTATTTGCACACCTCGCCCGCCATCCGTCAGCCCGTTATACAGATCCTTGGCAAAGGCGTAGCCGCGCGCATAGAGGAAGGGCACATCCATGGCAAGGGCACCGAAGAAACTGAGCTTCCTCACATAGGCCATGGCTTCTCCGTCAACCCATTCAGGATCTTCGTTATTGTTGGCCAGAAGCTCCTTGCGTATCAGCTCCAACAAGGCGACCACGCTTTCATAGCCCACCTCGAAGGTCATGTAGCCCTTGAAGCCACCGCCCCAGACCAAGGAACCCTGGATGGACAGAAGGAAACGGCCCTTGTTCAGTTGCAGCCGCACCTTGCCCGACACGCCCCCACCCACGGCGGCCACCAGTTCCAGATCCAATTTGGCCAGGGTTCTCCAGCCATTGATGGGGATGCGGTTGGGCACCGGGGCTGGGGGCAGCGTGCTGGGCGGCGGGCACCAGTCGAGCTGGCCAGTGAGCTTGCACCCTGCTTGGGCGCCGATGAACAGATCGAACTTGGCCAAATCGCCCGTCTTCGTGGCACTGTCATACCCGGCGATGCTGGTGAAGCCCGTCTTCTGGTCTAAGGTCAGGTCGCGGGCAAGCAGCAAGCTGGCCCCGGCAAAGCCCCAGGCCTTGGCGCTCAGACTAAGCGACAGCTTGCCGAAGTCGAACGTACGGGTACTACCGTCGTAGGCCGTATAGCTAGGCGCTATGGGTTCGGCCTTGCTCCGATCCGGCAGCTCGAACTGAAACAAGCTGACTTCACCACGCCACGCGGCAACATCCAGATGGGCCTTGGCGTGAAAGGCCTGGGGCCCCTTGTGCCATTGCGGCCCTTCAACCTTGAGCTCCGTTTGCATATTGCTTCCGGCGGGCAACAGGCAGCGCACAAGTTGAGCCTGCGGGCTGTTGTCGAACAGCATGAGATTTCGCAGTTGCCGATCTTCAAAGATCATCGCTTTGAGGGTCGCCCCCCAGCTCTGCCGTTTGTCCTCTGCTTTCAGGCTCTCGACCTCGAGCCCTTTGCTCTCCAGGGCCGCGAAAAACTCATCCGGCAGAAACAGACCGTCCTCATCGAACCATGGCCCCTTCTCCTTGATTGGATGGGCCCCCTCTAGCTTTAACCAATCGCTGAAGGCGCGATCATCGTCGGCTTGCTTGGCCAGGGATTTCGGTAACGCCTTCATCTCTTTGAGCGCATCGGGGATTCCGCTGGCCCTTTGTTTGGCCAGATCCTGGAGGCTGATGTGGCTCAACTCCTTCCCGGATCCGGCACTGCTCAGTTCGCGAAAGGGAATGTTTGCTTTGGCCAAGCGTTCGATAGGTTTGGGCCGGTAGCTCTCCGGTTCCCAGAGGAACAAGCGTGGCGGCATCAACTCCCGAACACGCGCTTCGGCAATGGCCTTGATGCGCTCCGCTTCGTCATTCAATTGATGCCACTGGGCTTGCAGTTCGACAAAGAGGACGCCGGGCGGTGTCGCATTGTTGCCGGTGGCCGAGATCCACTCGGCATAGCGTTGTTCGATGCTCTGCTCCAGCTTGAGCCGTTGGCCCAGCAGCTTTACATAGGCCTGGAACTCTTCGGTGCCTTGATAGAGGTCATCGGGGCTGAGGGCGAATTCAGGGACGGCGATGCCACATTCGGCCAGCTCGACGATGGCGCCAATGTACTTCGCCATCAAACCTTCAAGGGCCAGGATGTTCAAGCGCACGCCGCGCAGAGCGCGAGCATCCACCTCGCCCGTCTCCACGAATTTCTGGTGAAGGGCCTTGTAGTCTCGTAGGTGCTCCCAGGCGGTACCAACCTTGCGATTGCCCTGATCGAACATCTCGAAGCCATGGGCGATGGCGTTGTCCCGCTCTGCGATATAAGTGTCCACAGCATCACGGGCCTGTAACGCTCGCGGGGTGTAGAACACACCATTCTCCCGCTGGTAGCCGAGGGACTCCGCACGCTGGTATGCCACTTCCTCCAACTGAACGATCACCCGTTCGTTCACTGCAACACGCTCATTGCTATAGAAAATCTTGCGCTCAGCCTCCATGGCTGCAGTGCTGTCACCTCGCGCCCGAGCTTCATGCCACTCTTTGCGATATTGCTCTTGTAGCGTCTTCTCATCCTTGACCGCAGCCTTGGCATCCAGGTAGCGGGTGCGCTCGTCCGTGGCGCCATCACTGAACTCAAGGAAAGCGTCTGGACTAGGGGTCAGGAAGTAATCCAGCAGACCGGAATCGGCGATTTTGCTCATGCGCGCCGCCTTGTCGGTATCTACTGTCTTCTGCTTCAGCGTGGCGGCGGCTTCGGCCAGGTGATCGGCCGCCCGCTTCGGTAGAAGCCAGAAACGGCGCTGGCCGGTGACATAGATAATATCGTGGTAACTCTGGTTGCACCCTGGCTTGGTGTCTTTGCAGAACACTTCATTGCCCGAGTCGGGTAATGGTGCATCTGCGGGTAGAACAACGGGTGCCAATTGCTCTGTGCTTGCTTGGGTTTCGGACGTACCTGTCATGTCAGACTTCCAGTCGTTGTACTTTCTCGAATGCCGGCATTTGGCTGCACAGCACCTGCATGTATTCCGAGTGCTCGCGCAGAGATTGCCGGCCTAGGTGGGGCAGCAAACGCTCCCAATGGCGTCCCTCGTCGATGCCGTGCTCCACCAGTAGGCGTAGATTGTCGAGCACCAAGGGCAGTCGCTCATTGGGCATTCGGCCAGCCGTTTCTGCTTCATGCGCGCGTAGCCAATACCACCAACGCAGATCATCCGCTGCAGCCAGGGTCTTGTCTTCCAACTTGATGGGATAAGCCCCATCGCCGACTCGCGCACCAGTTACCTCACCAGCGCCCCAGATTCGCCAGTTCGGATCGCCGGGGTTGGCTGGCGGTGTAAACACCCGCGCCCAAGGGCCGTAAAGCTCGTGGGCAGGGACTGTCAAAGCCAGCGCACACCAGAACGCCGGGTCGTAGTAACGCGCCAGCGAGTCGCCATAAGTCTCGCTATGCATCCGGAGCAAGCGACGTGCATGCGCAAGCACCTCGACTGGATCGGCGCTGGAGGTCAGTATGATGCCCGAGCGGTTAATACGACACAGCTCTGCAAGGTCAGTCGCAACAGCGCTCCCCGTTTCTACTCTCACCCATAACGGGCTTACTTCATGCATCTCACCAAATGGCGTGCCTTGGAAGAGACGTGAAACCTCGACTGGGTTGGGCAATTGATACAGGGACGCAAGCACGTTCGGGTGACGAACCTGATCGATCACGCAGTAGCAAGCTTCGCCAGCCGCCTCCAGCCAGGGTTCAGCCGTTGCAGGCTGTTCCAGGTACCAACTCAGCCACGAATACATGGGCAATCCTCTCGGCTGCAAACACCATTGGCTTGTTTACCGCAGACCGAAACCAATGGGAGACCTTGTCTACTTTTCTGCACGAAGGGATTGAGCATGGCGGGAACGGTCAGGTCTCCCGCCTTGTCCTGATCCGCCGCCCAGGGAATCACCGGCCCCAGTATCTTCAACCCCGAGCCACTGCCCGGCGCCCCGCCCGTGTTCATCTTGATGGTCGCCCCGCTGATGGTTACGCCGCTGGGGTCGAGTTTGACGAAGCTGCCGCCGCCTGCGGCGGTGAGTTCCATGCCAGCGTCGATGGTGACCTTGTCACCGGCAAAATAATGCAGCTCTGTGCCAGCCTCGATAAACAGGCCGGTACCGATCTTGTTGTGCTGGGTGGTGGCGACGGTGAGGTGGTCGTTGGCGCGCACTTCCACCTTGCGGTCGAGGTCGGTGGTGCGATGTTCTTCGGCCTTGAGTTCGGTGTAGGTGTTGGCCTCGACGGTGTCGTGGCGCTCGTTGCCGACGCGGATCTTCTGGTCGTGTTCGATGTTTTCGTCCCAGTCACGCTGGGCGTGAATGTAGATCTGCTCGGCGCCCTTGCGGTCTTCGATGCGAAATTCGTTGTAGCCACCACCACCGGGGCTGCTCAGGGTCTTGAATACGCTGCGGGTCTTGTTCGCCGGCAGGTCGTAGGGCACGACATGTTCGGCGTGGTAGAGGCAGCCGGTGACCAGGGGCTGGTCGGGGTCACCTTCTAGGAAGGTGACCAGCACTTCCATGCCGACGCGGGGAATGGCCACGCCGCCGTACGCCTTGCCGGCCCAGTTGGAGGCCACGCGCAACCAGCAACTGGTCTTGTCGTTGCCCTGGCCGTCGCGATCCCAGAAGAACTGCACCTTCACTCGGCCATATTGGTCGCAATGAATCTCTTCGCCGGCAGGCCCGGTGACCACGGCGGTCTGGCTGCCCAGCACCTTGGGTTTGGGGTGTTCCAAGATGGGGCGGAAGGGGATATCCCAGGGCGTGGCGGTGAAGCGGTTGCGGTAGCCCTGTTGAAAGCCGTCAGCGTTTTTACCCTCTCCCCCGGCCCCTCTCCCATAAATGGGAGAGGGGAGATCAAGCACCGACTCTTCCAGCACCTGCGGTTGCTTGCCTTCGTGGATCACTTCGGTGAGCAGCCAGAGGTCGTTCCATTGCTGGCGGGGATGGCCGGTCAGGGCAAGGAAGTGGCCGCAGGCGAGAAAGGCGTCGCTCTTGCCTTCGGCCAGTTCGTAGTCGCTGCGCAGGCGCTCCAGGCTGCGCTTGGCCAGGTGCTTGCCACGGGTGCGGTCGGTGAAGCGGCCGGGGTAGTCGTACATTTCCAGGGCAGGGAAAAATTCGCTGCTGTAGCCGGCTTCCATCTGCAGCTTGGGCTGCTCGAAGTCGTAGTCGCGCCAGGTGACCTGGGTGGTACGGGTTTCCAGGCGCACGCCGAAGGCGCGCACCACTTCGTGGCTGGCGGCCAGGCCGCTGTCCTGCTGGTAGTTGAGCGGATCGAGCCGGGGGAAGACGGTGGCATCGTCGCCGAAAACCACGATATGGCCGTCCTCATTCCCCTCGAAATGGAAGCTGATGCCTTCCTCTTCACACAAACGCTGGATGAAATACAGGTCGTTTTCGTCGTACTGGGTGCAGTAGATGCGTTCGGGGTAGACGTAGGGGCCGAACTGCATGCGGTAGTCGGTGCCTTCGAGCAGGCCGTGTTCTTCGAGCACGGCGGCGATGATCTGCGGCGCGGTCATGTGCTGGAAGATGCGTTGATCGAAGCTGTGGCCGAGGTAGGCCAGGGTGGGGCGCAGGTCGATGTGGTAGCGGGTCAGGCGCTTGCCGGAGTCGCCCTGCTCGACGCCATAGATGATGCCGTGCACGCCCTTGCCGCTGGGGCCGAAGGCCAGGTAGGCAGGCTGGTTGATCAGCTCATGGAGGTTGAGGTTAGCCCGTGGGCTGACCAAATCGATCTCGAATCTGAACGGTTTGTTGAGCATCTCCCGGCCAATGAAGGACAGCACTTGCAGGTCGCTGTCGACGGCGGGAATGGTCAGGGTGATATGCGCCTGGTTGGCATCCAGCATGGCGAGTTCCTTCCTTGAATGGCGAGCTGGGCAACAGGGTGCCCGGCTCGGGTGACAGGTTCAATACTGGCGGGGCGATAGCATGCACTGGTTCACGCTAAAGGCCCCGCCATGGGCGATTGGTCGCGAATGAACGCACCTACGGCGAGTGATCCGGGGGCAACCCGCGCACGGCACGCCGGTACAGCGCCGCTGCGTCGCCGAGCAACCTGCTGGCTGTGGCCAGGGTATGCCGTGGAATGCGCGCGGCATCTTTGGGCGGCTGTTCTTCGAGCAGCACCTTGATCAGCGCCTGTACGGATTCCAGGCGCAGGGAGGCCAGCTCGCACAGGGTTTGCGGGTCGAGGTGATGTGGCTTGTCGAGTGAGGTCGGCCGGTCAGTCATGGCGTACCTCCGGGCGGAAGAACGATGAAGGCCCAGGGCGGCGCCCTTGGGTAAAAGGGGGAAGATGGTGCATTTTCCTTATGCTCCTTCGTGAGGTTAAGGAGCCGCCATCCAACCTTCTCACTGGAATGGAGGCGGACCGTGCAAGGGTGAGAAACCGGCCACGAAGGACGCCGGCCAGGCCGAAGCCTGCCTCACACGGCCCGCCATAGAAATGCGGTAGACAGGCATAAAAAAAGCGCCTGCTACACAGCTATGGCGCTACCGCGCCTTCGTGGGAGTCGGGTTCTCACACCCGGTCGCGGGATTGACCGCGACAGCCGGACTGTAGCGTCGATAAGACGATGTGGCAAGCCAGGGGGGGGACGAGGCCTTGCGTCTGATGGGGATTGGCAGGTTCGACAGGTAACCTGGCCGTCCGTATCAGAAGCTGAACGACTCCTGACGATATCTGGAAAACAACGCCGTATTGGCGCGACACTCGTAAACCTGACCCCACCGTCTGGAAAAGTCGGCTGCCGTGATGCCCCGGCTTTGGCTAGACTGTGCGGTATTTCTCATTCACGCATGACAGCCCCTCCGATGACCTACGAACTCACTGCCGAGCAGATCCAGCAAGTGCTGCATGGCATCAGCGTGCCGCCGCAGCCCCAGATCATGGTCGATCTGCAGATGGAGCAGGTCATGCCCGACCCCGATCTGCGCGCCATCGCCAAGCTCATCAGCCAGGATCCCGGGCTTTCCGGTGCGCTGCTGAAGATCGTCAATTCGCCACATTTCGGCCTGGCCAACCGCATCGCCTCCATTCAGCAGGCGGTCAACCTGTTGGGCTGCAACACGGTGATCAACCTGATCAACGCGCAGTCGATCAAGGGCGAGCTGACCGACGAGGCCATTCTGGTGCTCAACCGTTTCTGGGACAGCGCGCAGGACGTGGCCATGACCTGCTTGACCCTGGCCAAGCGCCTCGGTTACCACTCCCCGGACGAGGCTTACAGCCTGGGGCTGTTCCACAACTGTGGCATCCCGCTGATGATCAAACGCTTTCCCGACTACATGCAGGTGCTCGAGGAGGCCTACGCCAATGCCACCGACGAGCACCGCATCGTCGATACGGAAAACGAGCGCCTGAGCACCAACCACGCCGTGGTCGGTTACTTCACGGCGCGCTCCTGGCGCTTGCCGGAGCACCTCTGCCAGGTGATCGCCAATCACCACAATGCCCTGGCCATCTTCAGCGATGACTCCGGGCGCGATGCCCAGCTCAAGACCTTGCTGGCCATCCTCAAGATGGCCGAGCACATCTGTGCCACCCATCGGGTGCTGGGCGGGCAGGGCGTGGATCTGGAGTGGCATTGCATCGAACAGCCCATCCTCGAGTACGTCGGGCTGTCGGAATACGATTTCGAGAACCTGCACGAGAGCATTCGCGATCTGGCCGTGCTGTAGCCGGCGACGGCCTGCGCGCCGCTGCCTGCGGCTTATCCGCCAGCGGCAATCCTGCTAAGGTTGCGCTCCCTCGTTTTGCAGTCGTATCGCCATGCCCGAATTACCCGAAGTCGAAACCACCCGGCGCGGCATCGCCCCCTATCTGGAAGGGCAGCGCGTCAGTCGCGTGATCGTGCGCGAGCGGCGCCTGCGCTGGCCCATTCCCGAAGACCTCGACGTGCGCCTGTCCGGGCAGCGTATCGAGTGCGTGGAGCGCCGCGCCAAGTACCTGCTGATCAAGGCCGAGGTGGGCAGCCTGATCAGCCACCTGGGCATGTCCGGCAGTCTGCGCCTGGTCGAGTCCGGGCTGGTGGCGGCCAAGCACGAGCATGTGGACATCGAGCTGGAGTCCGGCCTGGCGCTGCGCTACACCGACCCGCGCCGTTTCGGGGCGTTGTTGTGGTGCGAGGATCCGCTGCGCCACGAGTTGCTCGCCAGGCTCGGCCCGGAGCCGCTGGGTGGGCTGTTCGATGGCGAGCGGCTGTTCCAGCTCTCGCGTGGGCGCAGCATGGCGGTCAAACCTTTCATCATGGACAACGCGGTGGTGGTCGGGGTGGGCAACATCTACGCCACCGAGGCGCTGTTCGCGGCGGGCATCGACCCGCGCCGTGAAGCCGGTTCGATTTCGCGGGCACGCTATCTGCGCCTGGCCGAGGAGATCAAGCGCATCCTCGCCCATGCCATCGAGCGGGGGGGCACCACCTTGCGTGATTTCGTTGGTGGCGATGGCCAGCCCGGTTACTTCCAGCAGGAGCTGTTCGCCTACGGGCGCGGCGGCGAGTTCTGCAAGGTCTGTGGCAGCACCCTGCGCGAGGTCAAACTGGGCCAGCGAGCTAGCGTTTACTGTCCCAAGTGCCAACGCTGAGCGAACCCTCACTTTCATAAGAACAAGAAGCACCGAGGTGGATCGATGTCCGGTAACTACTTGCCGCCCAATCCTGTGGCCGAATGGCTGGGGCGTAGCGTATTGAAACTCATGGGCTGGCGCATCGAGGGTGAGTTGCCGAAGATCGACCAGTTCGTCGCCATCGGCGCCCACCATACGTCCAATTGGGACTTCGTCATCTTCATTGCCCTGAAGTTCGTGCTGCGCCTGAATGCTCGCTGGTTCGGCAAGCACAGCATCTTTCGCTGGCCGTTCGGCGGGCTGATGCGTGCCTGGGGCGGCATTGCCATCCGTCGGGATCGCCAGCTCAATACGGTGGAGCAGGCGGTACAGGCATTCCGTGACAACCGGCAGTTCATCCTGGTGCTGTCGCCGGAGGGCACGCGCAAGAAGGTAGAGCGCTGGAAGATGGGCTTCTACCATATCGCCCGTGGCGCCGGCGTGCCCATCGTCATGGGTGCGCTGGATTACCAGAACCGCCGCGTGGTGATTGGCCCCACCTTCCATCCAACGGGGGACGAGCAGGCTGATCTGGCCAACATGTTGGCGTTCTTCCGGCCTTACGTGCCGAAAAAGCCGGAATACGCCTTTCACGGCGATTGACGTCCGTCACGCTGACAATTGCCAGGGCGCTGTTATAGTTACTGGCACTTACTCGCACAACCTAAGGATCGATCCATGAAAGCGTTCCGCGCCTGCGCTGCCGTTCTGGCGTTGACCTCTGGCTTGCTGGCACTGCCGACCCAGGCGGAAGTGGCGCAGCAGAACGTCAGTGGCGACCCGCTCTACACCGTCGAAGCCCCCAAGGGCTATGCCATGGTCGGTGACCTGGTCATTGCCCGCCCCCTGCTGATCGGTGCCACCGCCATCGGCACGGCGGCCTTCATCGTCAGCCTGCCGTTCACCGCGCTCGGCGGTAACGTCGGCGAAGCGGCGCAGTCGCTGGTGGTCGAACCCGGTCGCGAAGCCTTCGTGCGCTGCCTGGGCTGCACCAGCAGCGGTTACAAGCAGGACTGATTCGACTCATAAGCTAGCTATTGAAAAACGTAGGCGAGGCAGGCAAGACAAGGCAAAAACAGCCGAAAAAGCGGAGTTTATGTGCTGTAAATGAGCATTTTGAGGCTGTTTTTAACGCAGTATTGCCAACGCAGATAGTTTTTCAAGCGGCCTCTCGCCCGCATGGGGGTGAGAGGCCGCTTGCGTTCGTGCGCCGATAAAGGGCGCCTCTAAAAACGTAGGCGAGGCAGCCAGCGCAAGGCAAAAACAGGCGAGAAAGCGCAGTTTACGCGCTGTAAATGAGCATTTTGAGCCTGTTTTTAACGCCGCGATGGCAACGCAGGTAGTTTTTAGAGGTGCCCTAAAGGGATGAAGCGGTGATCATCAAGTATGTACGTGGGCTGATGCTGGTTCTGCTCGTGGCAGGGCTGCTCGCCTCGTTCTGGTTCAGCCAGGGCTGGCTGCAACTCTGTGCCGGCCTGGCGATCTTCCTGTTCGGCATGCAATGCCTGGAGGAAGGGCTGCGGCAGCTCGCCGGTAGCAAACTGGAGCAGATTCTCGGGCGTAGCACGGCCACGCCGTTCAAGAGTTTGATGTTTGGCGTGAGTGGCACGCTGCTGCTGCAATCCAGCACACTGGTTTCGTTACTGACCATCGCCTTCATCAGTACCGGGTTAATCCAGCTAGCCGGTGGTATCGCCATTCTCTTCGGCGCCAACCTCGGCGCAACCAGTGGCATCTGGCTGCTGGCGCTGGCCGGGCAGAACCTCAGCCTCAGCCCCTTGGCCCTGCCGTTGCTGGTGTTCGGTGTGCTGGCCGGTTTCTTCGGCGACAGAAGCAAGGCGGCCGGGCGTATCGTGCTGGGCATCGCCTTCATCTTCCTCGGCATCGATCAGATCAAGGAGGGCTTCGCCAGCTTCGACGATGGTCTGGACATGACGGGTCTGCATGTCGACGGCGTTCTGGGAGCATTGCTGTTCACTGGCATCGGCATGGCCATCACCGTGGTGCTGCAGTCCAGCCACGCAGCCTTGATGCTGACACTGGCTGCCCTGGCCAGTGGGCAACTGGAGCTGGGCCAGAGTCTGGCCATCGCCATCGGCTCCAACGTCGGCAGCAGCGTCACCACCGCCTTCGTCGGCTCCCTTGGCGGCAACCGCAGCGGCCAGCGTCTGGCCCTGGCCCATGTGCTGTTCAATATCACCACTGGCGTTATCGCCTTCTGCCTGCTCGGCCCGCTGACCTGGCTGGTGCATGCGCTGGCCGAGTCGCTGGGCCTGGGTGGCAACAGCCTGATCCAACTGGCGATGTTCCACACCCTGTTCAACGCCATGGGCGTTGCCCTGTTCTGGCCGTTGCAGGCGCGTCTGGCGCAGTACCTGATTCGCTGGCTGCCGGAGCGGGTCGAGCCGCAGGTGCTGATCACCGAGATGGCGCCGATACAGGTGGTCGAACCCGAGCGTAGCCACGCCCGTTACCTCAACGAGCGCGCGCTGGATTCGGTGGAGTCGGCCTCTGTCGCGGTGGTGCAGGAGTTGGGGCACCTGGGCCGCTTGAGTCTGGAGGTGATCTGCCATGCCCTCTACCTGCCGGTGGAGCAACTGGCGCAGGCCAAGGCCGACGAGCAGTTGCTGCAGGCCCGGCCGCAGCAGCCGGGGTTCGACGCCGACCGTCTCTACCAACGCCACATCAAGGGGGTGTACGGCGATCTGCTGAGCTTCATGGGGCGCATGGAGCTGCCTATGGACGAGGCGCACCAGCAGTTCTGGAACACGTGCCAACTGGCGGCGCTGCAACTGGTGGATGCGGTCAAGGATGCCAAGCACCTGCAGAAGAACCTCGGCCATTACTTGGAGCAGCCGCCTTCGGGCGCGCGCACCTGTTATGTCGAGTTGCGCCGCCATCTGCTGCTGACCTTGCACGAGTTGCGCGAACTGGCCCGCAGTGAGCTGGAAGAGGAGGCCTGGCGCTCACGCCTGGCCTGGCTGGACGACCAGGCCGCGGAGTTCGACGCTCAGTTCCGCCAGCGGCTGTTCAGCGAAGTGCGCTACGGCCACCTCGATGGCCTGCAGACCAGCTCGCTGATGAACGACCTGGGCTATGTCAGCCGTATCTTCCAGAGCCTGCGCAACGTGCTGATGCTGGGCGACGAGCAGACGTTGTTCCGTGAGCTGCGACGTTTCGCCCATGAGCAGGAAAGCCTGATCGAAACCCCGTAGCCCCGATGCAATCCGGGTTGTGGCGTGAGAGCCTCCCCGGATTTCATCCGGGCTACGATCCTACTGCTTGCCCGGCACGACCAGCGATTGCCCGATACCGCGCGGATCGCTCGCGGCCTGCACCTCGCCGCTGACCTTGTTCCAGAACAGCACCTGCTGGTTGCCGTACTGCCGATCCAGACGCTTGAGGCTGTAGCCGCGCGCTTGCAGCTCGGCGACCTGCTGGTCAGTGAAGGTGTCCGGCTCATGCTCGATCACGTCGGGCAGGAACTGGTGATGATAGCGGGCCACGGCGGGCCAGCTTGTGACGGGTTGGTCGTCTAGGTATTGCAGCATCGCCAGCAGCACCATGCTGGGAATGCGGCTGCCCCCCGGCGTGCCGAAGGCCGCGAACTCGTCGGTACTCTCGAGAAAGCTCGGGCTCATCGACGACAGCGGCCGCTTGCCGCCGGCGATCAGGTTGGCCTGGCTGCCCACCAGGCCGTAGGCGTTGGACTCATCGACTGCGGCGGCGAAGTCGTCCATCTCGTTGTTGAGCAGCATGCCGGTACCGGGCACGGTGAAGGCGCCGCCGAACGGCAGGTTGACCGACAGGGTAGCCGCCACCGCATTGCCTTCGGCGTCGAGCACGGCGAAGTGGGTGGTGTTATCGCCTTCGTTCCAGGTGCCGGCAGGCGGCAGGCTGGCGCTGGGGGTGGCGCGCTCGGGCTCGATGCTGCCGGCGAGCACGGCCAGATGGCCGGGGGAGAGCATCTCGTCCAGCGGATTCTTGACGAAATCCGGATCGCCCAGCAGTTCGCGGTCACGGTAGGCGCGGCGCAACGCTTCGACCACGTAATGCACGCGCTGCACGGGCTCGGCATCACGCCAGGGCAGTTGCTCGAGCACGGCCAGGCTCTGCGCCAGGGCCACACCTCCGGCCGAGGGCGGCGGTGCGCTGATCAGTTCGTGACCGTCTTCCAGGGTGAAGCGCAGGGGCTTGCGGCGCTGCACCTGGTAGCCGCGCAGGTCATCCATCGTCCAGATGCCCCCGGCGCGGCGTACGCCCTCGACCAGGCGCTCGGCCAGGGCACCATCGTAGAAGCCGGGGCGGCCTTGTTGCGCTAGGGTCTGCAGGGTGGCGGCCAGTTCCGGTTGGCGCAGCAGATAGCCTTCGGCGGGCACCTGGCCTTGGTTGAGGAACAGGCGCGCGCTTTCCGGATCATCGCGTAGTGCCGCCAGGCGCCAGGTGGCGCGCTCGCGGTAGATGCGGTCGATGGTGAAACCGTCGCGGGCCAGTGCGATGGCCGGGGCCAGGCTGGTTTTCAGCGGCAGGCGGCCATGTTTCTCGGCCAGTTCCACCAGCGCGGCGGGAAGACCGGGAATGGCGGCGGCGAGGGCGCCATCGAGCGACAGTTCGCGCTGCACCTGGCCCTCGCGCACGTACATGTCGGGCTTGGCTTCCAGCGGGGCGCGCTCGCGGGCATCGAGAAAGTCATAGGTTGGCGTTTCGCCAGCGCTGCGCAGCAGGAAGAACCCGCCGCCACCCAGCCCCGAACCATAGGGCTCGACCACGGCCAGTGCGGCACTGGCAGCCACGGCGGCATCGAAAGCGTTGCCGCCGGCATCGAGCATCTTTTGCGCAGCGGCGCTGGCAGCGGGGTGGGCGGTGGCGATGGCGGCCTGATGTGGTGCGGCCTGCGCCAGCAGGCTGGCGCCGAGCAGCAGGGTCGATAGCAGAAGTTTGCGCAGCATGCGATCTACCTAGGTCGACTGAAGGAAGCCGCAGCTTAACAGTCTTGCCCTGGCGTGCGCGCCTGGTTGCTCAGGTGCAGGTCGAGGCTCGGCTCGCGCTCAGGCCTTGCCGGTGATGATCAGGTACTTCTGCATCAGTTCATCCTTGCTCTCGACGTTATTCTCGTCGAGGGGGATGCAGTCCACCGGGCAGACCTGCTGGCACTGCGGCTCGTCGTAATGGCCCACGCATTCGGTGCACAGGTTGGGGTCGATCACATAGATCTCCTCACCCTGGGAGATGGCGCCGTTGGGGCACTCGGGTTCGCAGACGTCGCAGTTGATGCAATCGTCGGTGATGATCAGGGACATGGAACAACTCCTGTCAAGGCGTCGGCCTCGACACAGGCAGATAACGATGGCGCAAATTGTGCCGGATTGCCGCGTCTTGCGCCATGCGACCTTGCTGCGCAGGGCAGGCGCTGGAGCCTGCCCAGAGCGTCAGGCCTTGCGAAAGCGCTCTTGCAGGGCTTGGGCCACGGCCGGGTGGACGAACTTGGTGATGTCGCCACCCAGGGCGGCGATTTCGCGCACCAGGGTCGAGGAAATGAAGGAGTACTTCTCCGACGGGGTGAGGAACAGGCTCTCCACGTCCGGCGCCAGTTGGCGGTTCATGTTGGCCAGCTGGAATTCGTACTCGAAGTCTGAAACCGCACGCAGGCCGCGCAGGAAGACGTTGGCGTTCTGTTCCTTGACGAAGTGCGCGAGCAGGGTGGAGAAACCCACCACTTCGACGTTGGGCAGGTGCTTGGTGACCTCGCGGGCCAGCTCGACGCGTTGCTCCAGGGGGAACAGCGGATTCTTCTTGGGGCTGGCGGCGACGGCGATGATGACGTGATCGAACAGGCGTGCAGCGCGTTCGACCAGATCGCCATGGCCTTTGGTGATGGGGTCGAAGGTGCCGGGGTATAACACTCGATTCATCGGTACGTCCTGGCGGGTCGAAAAGGACTCGGATGGTAGCGCAGCGCATGCCAGCGGCCAAGCCGCGGCCTGCGCTGTGTTTCCCAGCGCCAGATTGGTAGCGTCTAGCTCGGGCTTTTCAGCCGCTCGCCCAGGAGCGTGGCGAGCTTGGCGGTGAGCCCGTAGATCGACAGTTGCGGGTTGGCGCCGATGCTGGTGGGGAACAGCGAGCCGTCGTGGATCGACAGGTTGCCGAGCTGATGATGCCGGCCGAGGCTGTCGACCACCGCTTGCTGCGGGTCTTCGCCCATGGCGCAGCCGCCCATGACGTGGGCACTGCCCAGGCGCGTGCGGTACAGCGCCAGGTCGAGGTCTTCGATCATCTCCTTGGCCTTGCTCCAACTGTCGACGAAACGCGCATCGGCATGGATCGGCAGCACCGCCTTGGCTCCGGCGGCGAACTGGATTTCGGCCATGGTCAGGAAGGCGCGGCGCACGCCGTCCCAGGTGTAGTCGGTCATCTGGTAATCGAGCACCGGGCTGCCGTCGCCGCGCAGCTCCACCCGCCCTTCGGCGCTCTCGGGGTGGAAGCCGTCGCGCAGCAGGGCGAGCATCATGTTGGTGTGCGGCAGTTGCTCCATGCGCAGGGCGTTGTCCTGGCCGAAGCCGCCGAGCAGGGTGGCGGTGAGGGCCGGTTGCAGCGGCGGTACTTCCAGCTTGAAGGACAGGCGCCCGGTGGTGCCGTCGTCCCATTGGAAGTGGTCGGAGTACAGCGACTGCGGCGCACCGTAGAAGGGGTTGATCACCTGATCGAATTGCCCGGCGGAGAAGTTCACCAGGTGCAGGTAGGTGCGTCGGCCCACGCGTTTGTGCGGGTCGGGCGCCTCCGAGCGCAGGAGGATGCCAGGCGTGTTGATACCGCCGCCGGCCAGCACGTAATGCCGCGCCTTGACGCGAATGCGCTTGCCGTTGGGGGCCACGCAGCGCTCGTCCATGCCCAGGCAGTCGAGGCCGACCACCTTGTCGCCTTCGATCACAAGCCTGTCGGCGCGTGCCAGGTAGAGCAGCTCGCCACCAGCATCGAGCGTGGCAGGGATGGTGGTGACCAGCATCGATTGCTTGGCGTTGGTCGGGCAGCCCATGCCGCAGTAACCGAGGTTCCAGCAGCCGCGCACGTTGCGCGGGATCACCGCCCAGTGGTAACCGAGCTTGTCGCAGCCGGTGCGGATCACCTCGTTGTTGGCATTCGGTGGCACCATCCAGGGGGCGACGCCCAGGCGTTGTTCCATCTTCTCGAACCAGGGCGCCATGGACTCGACGTCATGGCCCTTGACCCCAAAGGCCTCGGCCCAGTAGGCCAGGGTCTGTGGCGGGGTGCGGAAGCTGCTGGTCCAGTTGACCAGGGTGGTGCCGCCCACGGCCCGGCCCTGCAGGATGGTGATGGCGCCATCCTTGCTCATGCGGCCGATACCTTCCTGATAGAGCGTCGGGTAGGCCTCGGCCTCCTGCATCTTGAAGTCATCGCTGGTCTTGAGCGGGCCTTCCTCGATCAGCAGCACCTTGTAGCCAGCGGCGCTGAGGATTTCCGCCGTGGTGCCACCACCGGCGCCGCTGCCGACGATGGCGACATCGGCTTCCAGGGTCAGGTCGTTTTCCAGGCGCGAGCCGTCATGGGTCTTCCAACCCCTGGCCAGGCCTTGCTTGAACAGATCGGGTACGGGCATTTCAGGCTCTCTTCTTGTCATTCACAGCGAGCGAGACAGGGCGGGTAGGGTGCGCTGCGCGCACCGAGGCTCAACCCCGTTTTGTGGTATGCATGGCGCACCCTACCAGGCTGTTGAAAAACTACCTACGTGGCCATTGCTGCGTTAAAAACAGCCTCAAAATGCTCATTTACAACACGTAAACTGCGCTTTTTCGGCTGTTTTTGCCTTGCACTGGCTGCCTCGCCTACGTTTTTCAACGGCCTGCTACGGGAGCCGCGACAGGTCTTCAGACGGTGGGTGGCCCCGGATAGCCGCAGTGCGCCCAGGCCTCGGGCCGGCTGTACCAGGCCATCATCACCAACTGCAGCAGCGAGGAATGGCCCATGCGCAGCAGGCTCAGACTGCTGTTCTGCCAGCGCTCGAGAAAGTTGCGCACGTCATTGGCGCTGGCGTTTTCCCAACTGCCCCAGACGCCGGTCAGCGGGCCGCGGGTGACGGCCATGCTCTGCACGTCGAATAGCTGCATGGTGAGCTTCAGCATCTCCGGCGACAGGTGCGCCAGGCTATGATCGAGGCTCTTGATGGTGCCTTCGACGGCCTGTGGCATCTGCCCGGTGGGCACTGCGCCGTCCAGCATCACCGGGATCAGCGCACGCAGGAAGGGCATGTCGCTGCTGCGCAGGATCAGGTAGCCGCTGGCCGGCGTGCTGGCCGAGCAACCGCTGAGGCTGGCCGTCAGGCTGACGGTACCGAGCATGGCCGTGCCCATCAGACCGATCTTGAGCAGGTTGCGCCGCGACAGGTGCGGCGGTTGTAGGGCGGTGTCGTGCATTGTTGTTATCACCTGGCAGAGCGGGCCGCTGGCCCGCGTGGATCAGCGTACGAACAATTTATAGACCAGCTTCTGGATCGCCTTGCCGTAGGGGGGGTAGATCAGCTTGGCGGCGTTGAAGCGCTGCTTGATGAACACGCCCTTGGCCTTGCTGAACGTCAGGAAGCCTTCATGGCCGTGGTAATGGCCCATGCCCGAGGGGCCGATGCCGCCGAACGGCATGTCGTCCTGGGCGACGTGCAGCAGGGTGTCGTTGAGGCACACGCCACCGGAGTGGGTCTCGTGCAGCACGCGCTGCTGTTCGCGCTTGTCGTAGCCGAAGTAATACAGCGCCAGCGGGCGTGGTCGGGCGTTGACGTAGGCGAAGGCGTCTTCCAGGCGGTCGTAAGGCACCACGGGCAGCAGCGGGCCGAAGATTTCGTCCTGCATCACCTTCATCTCGTCGTTCACGTTCAGCAGCAGGCTCTGCGGCAGGCGCCGGCCCTGGCTCTGCGGGAACAGCGGGACGATGCGCGCGCCCTTGGCCTCGGCATCCTGCAGGTAGCCATTGAGGCGGGCCAACTGGCGTTCGTTGATGATGGCCGTGTAGTCCGGGTTGTCCGCCAGCGTCGGGTAGAAGCGCTGCACCACCTCGCGGTAGGCGGTGACGAAGCCCTCGACACGATCCCTTGGCACCAGCACATAGTCGGGCGCCACGCAGGTCTGCCCGGCGTTGAGGGTCTTGCCGAAGGCGATGCGCTCGGCAGCGTCGGCCAACGGTACATCGGCGGAAACGATGGCCGGCGACTTGCCGCCCAGCTCCAGGGTCACCGGGGTGAGGTTCTCGGCGGCGGCACGCATCACGTGCTTGCCGATGCTGGTGGCACCGGTGAACAGCAGGTGATCGAACGGCAGCTTGGAGAAGGCCATGCCCACTTCCGCCTCGCCCAGGGCCACGCTGACCAGGTCTTCGGGGAAGATGCGCGCCAGCAGTTGCTTGAGCAGCAGCGAGGTGACCGGCGTGGATTCGCTCATCTTGATCATCACCCGGTTGCCGGCGGCCAGCGCGCCGGTCAACGGGCCGATGGCGAGGAACAGCGGGTAGTTCCAGGGCACGATGATGCCGACCACTCCCAGCGGCTGGTAGACCACCTTGGCGGCAGCGGGCATGAACTGCAGGCCGACGCTGCGCCGCGAAGGCTTCATCCACTTGCGCAGGCGCTTGGTCGCATAGTGGATGCCGTGCAGGCTGGGCATCAGTTCGGCCAGACGGGTTTCGTCGGCCGAGCGATTGCTGAAGTCCTCGGAGATCGCTGCCACCAGGGTCTCCTGCTGCTCGGTCAGCAGTTCGCGCAGGGAACTCAGCCACCGGATGCGCTGCTCGGCCGACGGCATCGGATTGGCGGCGAACGCCGAGCGCTGCAGGGCGAAGGTGTCGTCTAGCTGATCGATCTGCTGTTGGCTGTGCTGCAGGTAGGCGATGTTGCTGGCCATGGCGTTGCTCCGGAACGTTCCAGTCTGGGGGTACTGGATGTTTAGAGTAATTGCTCTAGTCTGTCAAATAGGATGCCGCGCCCTCGATCTGCCTGCACCCTAACCAAAGGTCAGCGCGTGGCCTTGGCGAGCTGGCGAGGTAACACTTCGCCTGTTTCTGCCTGTACCTTTGCCATTTTGCAGTCGAGAACGAGCCGAGCATGGCGCCGCCAAAGACCCGTGACCGCATCGTTGCCGCGAGCCTGAGCCTGTTCAACAGCCAGGGCGAGCGCAACGTGACGACCAACCATATCGCCGCCCACCTGGGCATTTCGCCGGGCAACCTGTACTACCACTTCCGCAACAAGCAGGTGATCATTGCCGAGCTGTTCGCCCAGTACGAGGCGCAGGTCGACAGCTTTCTGCGCCCACCCGAGGGGCGCGCGTTGACCGTGGACGACAAGACCTTCTATCTGGAGGCGCTGCTGGCTGCGATGTGGCACTACCGCTTCCTGCATCGCGATCTGGAACACCTGCTCGATTCCGACGCCGAGCTGGCCGAGCGTTATCGCGCCTTCGCCCAGCGCTGCCTGGTGGGGGCGCAGGCGATCTACCAGGGTTTCGTCGACGCCGAGATCCTGTTGATGAGCACGGCGCAGATCGAGGCGCTGACGCTCAACGCCTGGATCATCATGACCTCCTGGGTGCGCTTTCTCTGCACTGCCGGAGCCAACCCGGACAACCTCAGCCAGGACATGCTGCGCCGTGGCATCTATCAGGTGCTGGCGCTGGAAGGCGGCTATATCGCCCCGGCCGCGCGCGAGGCGGTCGAGGCCCTGTATGAGCGCCTGCACGTCCCCCTGGAGCAGGTGCTGGGCTGATTGTTGTCGTCCCGGATTCCATCCGGGCTACAACACCGAGGTAGAGCCGTAGCCCGGATGCAATCCGGGGCATTGCGTGTTTTTATAGACCCCTGGATTTCATCCAGGCTACGCAGATCCTGTGTTCAGCGCGGCCAGCCACTGCGGAATGCGTCGCTCCAGGTAGTAGACCGGACGGCGCGGGCTGCCCTCGACGAAGCCGACATGGCCGCCCTTGGCGTGCAGCTCGAACTCGGTGCCAGGCGCCAGCTCGCTGGCTTCCGGCAGGCTGTGGCGGAAGATGAAGGGGTCGTTCCCGGCCTGGATGATCAGCGTGCGCGTGCGGATGTCGCCCAGGTAGAAGCGGCTGGAGGCGCGCCGGTAATAGTCGTGGGCATCGCTGAAACCATGCAGCGGTGCGGTGATGCGCCCATCGAAGTCCCAGAAGGTGCGCATGCCGTCCAGCGGGCCGAGGCGCTCCAGTACCGACAGGTGTTCGCCACGGCCTTGCTCGCTGAACAGGCGCTGCTTGTTGTTCACGTAGGCCACCAGCTCGCGCATGAAATGCGCCTGGTACACCCGCGAGAAGCCCAGGCCGATGCGGTCGGCGCACTGATCCAGACGGAAGGGCACCGAGACCGCCACGGCGCCTTGCAACGGGCATCGCGCGCCGCTTTCGCCCAGGTACTTGAGCAGCACGTTGCCGCCCAGGGAATAGCCCACGGCGTACAGCGGTGCCATTGGTCGCTGTGCGCGCAGGTGCGCCACCACCGAGGCCAGATCCTCGCTGACACCGGAGTGGTAGCCGCGTGGCAGCAGGTTGGGCTCGCCGGAGCAGCCGCGCCAGTTCAACGCCACGCTGGCCCAGCCACCTGCGGCCAGGGCCTGCTGCAGGCCGAGCACGTAGAGCGAGCTGGAGCTGCCGGTCAGACCATGCAGCACCAGCACCAGCGGCGCGTGGGCATCGTGTGGGCCATGCCAGTCGAGGTCGAGAAAATCGCCATCGTCCAGCCACAGCCGTTCGCGCTGGCGTTCAAGCTGCGGCGGCTTGCGGCAGAAGGGGTTCCACAGCGTCTGCAGATGCGGGCCGGGGAGCCACCAGGCGGGGCGAAAGTCAGTGTTCATGGTGCGGTCGATCATCGGCGTTAGACGTAGCCCGGATGCAATCCGGGAGCGGCGGCCCTGGATTTCATCCAGGCTACGGAGCTTGCCTACCCTCCCATAAAACCAATTACGCCGTCATGGTGGATGTAAAAGGCGACATCCACCCTACGCACTTCTTTGCCACAGCGCGTAATGCACCTGGCCGGTGTGTTTCTCCCGATGCAGGCGCCAGTTGCCGGGCAGGCTGAGGGTCGAGGGCGCGGTTTCGCTTTCGGTATAGACCCAGGCGTCGTCGGCCAGCCAGCCCTGTGCCTCCAGCAGATTGCAGGCGTCTTGCAGCAGATCCTTGTGGAACGGCGGATCGAGCAGGACGATATCGAAGCGACGCGGCGCCGGGCGTGCCAGCAACTGCAAAGCATCGCCTAGCTGGATTTCACCAGCGCTGCACTGCAGAGTCGCCAGGTGTCCGCGCAAGGCTGCCACCGAGGCTGGGTTGAGGTCGCAGGCCAGGCCGCTGGCGGCGCCGCGCGACAGCGCTTCGAGCAGCAGTGCGCCGCTGCCGGCGAAGGGGTCGAGCACATGGGCGCCCTCGACATAAGGCGCCAGCCAGTTGAACAGGGTTTCGCGCACCCGATCCGGTGTCGGGCGCAGTCCCGGGCCGTCGGGGAAGGCGAAGCGCCGCGAACGCCACTGGCCGCCGATGATGCGCAACTGGCCTTGGCCACCATGGGCCTTGGCGGCCGGTTTCTGCGGAGTGCGCCCGCGCATCAGTGTGGCACCGTGCTGGGGCGCTCGGCTGGCCGCTCGGTGGGCGGCGGCAGCTCTTTCTGCGGCACAGTCGGGCCAGCGGTGACCACGACCATCGCATTCGGGTCGAGATGCTTGGCCATCGCCGCCTTGACCTGCTCGGTGGTCAGGCTCTGCACGTCACGCATGAAGTCGTCCAGATAGCTCAGCGGCAGGTCGTAGAAGCCCATCGACGCCAGTTGCCCGACGATATCGGCATTGCTCGCGGTGGACAGCGGGAAGCTGCCGGCCAGCTCGCGCTTGGCGTTGTCCAGCTCCTGTGGGGTGGGGCCGTCACGCAGGTAGTCGGCGAGCAGTTGCTTGACCAGGGCCAGGGTGCCTTCGCTGAGGTCGGCGCGGGTTTGCAGGTTGATCATGAACGGGCCGCGCGCCTGCATGGCGCTGAAACCGGAGTAGACACCATAAGTCAGGCCGCGCTTCTCGCGCACCTCGCTCATCAGCCGGGTACCGAAGCCGCCGCCGCCGAAGATCTGGTTGCCCAGGTACAGGGCGGCGTAGTCCGGGTCGCGGCGGTCGATGCCGAGCTGGGCGAGCATCAGGTGGGTCTGGTTGGACGGGTACTCGATATGACTGGTGCCGGGTTTGGGCGTTTGTGGCTGGGGGATCTTCGCCAGTGCCGGGCCTTTCGGCAGGGCAGCAGAAACCTGATTGGCGATGGCCTCGGCCTCGCTGCGCGAGAGGTCACCAACCAGGGCGATCACCGCGTTGCCGGCGGCATAGGCGCGGGCATGGAAGGCCTGCAGTTGCTGGCGGGTAATGCCCGGGATCGACTGCGGTGTGCCATCGCTCGGGTGGGCGTAGGGGTGCTGGCCGTACAGGTGCTCGAACAGCTCCAGGCTGGCCAGTTTGCCCGGGTTCTGCTTCTGGAACTCGAAGCCGGCGAGCAACTGGTTCTTGATCCGTACCAGCGAGTCGGCGGGGAAGGTGGGCTTGCCCAGCACGTCGCTGAACAGTGCCAGGGCGGGTGTGCGTTGTTCCGGCGCGCTCAGGCTGCGCAGGCTGGCCACGGCCATGTCACGGTAGGCGCCGTTGCCGAATTCGGCCCCGAGGCCCTCGAAGCCGGCGGCGATGGCGCCGACATCCTTGCCTGGCACGCCTTCGTTGAGCATGGCGTTGGTCAGGGTGGCCAGGCCTGGCACGCCGCCGTCCTGGCTGCTGCCGGCGGCGAAGGTCAGGCGCAGGTCGAACATCGGCAGTTCGTGGGCTTCGACGAACAGCACCTTGGCGCCTTGCGCGGTGTTCCAGGTCTGGATATCCAGAGTGCGGCGCGTTGGCGCCTTGCCGTCTAGCGCAGCCAGCGACTGCAGCTTGGCGGCATCTCCAGTCACGGTGCTGTCGGACAGGTTGGCGCAGGCGCCCAGAGCCAGGGCGCTGGACAGGATCAGGCCGAGCAGGCCCAGGCGGCGTTGCTCAGTCTTCATGGGCGGGACTCCTCATTACGGGACTCTTCGGGCAGTACGTGGGCGACGCTCAGGCGGTCGCGAACGAAGAAGGTGCGGGCGGCCTGCTGGATGTCGGCTGGGGTCACGGCGCTCAGCTCGGCCAGTTCCTGGTCGATCAGTTGCCAGGACAGGCCGACGGTTTCCAGTTGGCCAATGCTGGTGGCCTGGCTGCTGATCGAGTCGCGCTCGTAAACCAGACCGGCGATGACCTGGGCGCGTACCCGCGCCAGTTCGGCAGCGGACGGCGGCGTTTTCTTCAGCGCTTCCAGCTCGCGCCACAGGCCGGCCTCGACCTGTTCCAGGGTCTTGCCCTTCTGCACGTTGGGGGTGGCCGAGAGAATGAACAGGCTGTCGCCACGGGTGAAGGCGTTGTACCAGGCGCTGGCGCCGGAAACCAGTTCTTCGCCGCGTTCCAGGCGGGTGGACAGGCGCGCGCTGTAGCCGCCATCGAGCAGGGCGGCGGCCAGGCGCAGGGCGTAGACCTGGCGTGGCGTTGCCGCGGTGGCCAGGCCCGGCACGTTGAAGCCCATCAGCAGGCTCGGCAGTTGGGTCTTGAGGTGCAGGATGATGCGGCGTTCACCCGGCGCAGCCAGTTCCAGCGGCAGTTTGGCAGTGGGCACTTCGCCGCGCGGGATGTCGCCGAAGTAGCGCTGTACCTGGCTCTTGACCTCATCCACGGTCACGTCACCGACCACCACCAGGGTGGCGTTGTTCGGTGCATACCACTTCTGGTGCCAGGCACGCAGTTCGTCGATGTGCATGCGCTCCAGGTCGGCCATCCAGCCGATGGTGGGAATGCTGTAGCCGCTGGCCGGGTAGGCCATGGCCTTGAAGCGCTCGAAGGCCTTGGACGAGGGGCGGTCGTCGGTGCGCAGGCGGCGCTCTTCCTTGATCACCTCGATTTCCTTGGCGAACTCGTCTGCTGGCAGCTTCAGGCTGGCCAGGCGGTCGGCTTCCAGCTCCAGGGCCACCGGTAGACGGTCGCGGGCCAGCACCTGGTAGTAGGCGGTGTAGTCGTCGCTGGTGAAGGCATTCTCTTCGGCGCCCAGCTTGCGCAGCACTTCGGAGGCCTCGCCCGGGCCGAGCTTGGCGCTGCCTTTGAACATCATGTGCTCCAGGGCATGGGACAGGCCGGTGGAGCCGGGCGTCTCGTAGCTGGAGCCGACCTTGTACCAGATCTGCGAGACCACCACCGGGGCGCGGTGATCCTCGCGGACGATGACCTTGAGGCCATTGTCCAGGGCGAATTCGTGGGTGGGTTGGGCGGTGGCGGCGAAGGTTGTCAGCGGAGCGCAGAGCAAGCTGAACAGCAAGCCGAGCGAGCGGCGGGCAATGGCATTCATCGAGAGTCTGACCTGTCGGATAGCCTGGGCGGTCGTACCGCCGGCGGGCGAAGAGGTGCTAGGATACCCCATCCTTTTCCGGGGCGGCGCGGCAAGGCTTTTCAGCCTGTTGGCGTCCGCTCCCCTGAGATGCAGCGACCCATGTTTGGTTCCAAAGACGACAAGAAGTCGCCGGCCGAGGCTGGCGCGCAGAATCCGCCTGTGACCGAAGAAAAGAAATCCCTGTTCAGTTGGTGGCGCAAGAAACCGGCAGACACCGCCGCCGAGGCGACGCAGCCGGCCGAGGTCGCGCCTGGCGAGTCGGTTCAACCGCCAGATCCCGCGCCGGCGCCCGCCAGCGAGCCAGCGACTGCCACGGCTGAGGCCGCTCCCGCACCTCAGCCGGTGGCACCCGCCGTCGAGGCACCTGCCCCGACCGCCCCGGTGCAGCCAGGCCCCGCTCCCCAGCCAAGTCTTGTGGTCGAACCTGCGTTGCCCGTGGCTCCGCCCGCTACCTCTGTCACCCAGGAGAAACCCAGCTTCTTCGCCCGCCTCAAGCAGGGCCTGTCCAAGACCAGCGCCAGCCTTGGCGAAGGTATGGCCAGCCTGTTCCTCGGCAAGAAGGCCATCGATGACGACCTGCTCGACGACCTGGAAACCCGTCTGCTCACCGCCGACGTCGGCGTCGAGGCGACCACCGCCATCATCGGCAACCTGACCAAGCGCGTGGCGCGCAAGGAACTGGCCGATAGTGGCGCGCTGTACAAGGCCCTGCAGGAAGAGCTGGTCAGCCTGCTCAAGCCGGTGGAGCAGCCGCTGGTGATCGACAGCGCCAAGCAGCCCTATGTGATCCTCGTCGTGGGCGTCAACGGCGTGGGCAAGACCACCACTATCGGCAAGCTGGCCAAGAAGCTGCAGCTCGAAGGCAAGAAGGTCATGCTCGCCGCTGGCGACACCTTCCGCGCCGCTGCCGTGGAGCAATTGCAGGTCTGGGGCGAGCGCAACAACATCGCGGTGATCGCCCAGCACACCGGCGCCGACTCGGCCTCGGTGATCTTCGATGCGGTGCAGGCCGCCAAGTCCCGTGGCATTGACGTGCTGATCGCCGACACCGCCGGGCGCCTGCACACCAAGGACAACCTGATGGAAGAGCTGAAGAAGGTGCGTCGGGTGATCGGCAAGCTGGACGACACGGCGCCGCACGAGGTGCTGCTGGTGCTCGACGCCGGCACCGGGCAGAACGCCATCAACCAGGCCAAGCAGTTCAACCAGACGGTGAACCTCAGCGGCCTGGCGTTGACCAAGCTCGATGGCACCGCCAAGGGCGGCGTCATCTTCGCCCTGGCCAAGCAGTTCGGCTTGCCGATTCGCTACATCGGCGTGGGCGAGGGCATCGATGACCTGCGCCCGTTCCAGGCGCAGGCCTTCGTTCAGGCACTCTTCGAGGAGCGCGAGCGGGCATGATCCGATTCGAGCAGGTCGCCAAGCGTTACCCCAATGGCCATGTCGGGCTGCACGAACTGACCTTCCGCGTTCGCCCCGGCGAGTTCCTCTTCGTCACCGGCCACTCCGGCGCTGGCAAGAGCACCCTGTTGCGCCTGCTGCTGGCGATGGAGCGGCCCACCAGCGGCAAGTTGCTGCTGGCCGGGCAGGATCTGTCCACCATCACCAACGCGCAGATTCCCTTCCTGCGCCGGCAGATCGGCGTGGTGTTCCAGAATCACCAGTTGCTGTTCGATCGCACGGTCTATGACAACGTTGCCCTGCCGCTGCAGATTCTCGGCCTGTCCAAGCCTGAAATCGCCAAGCGGGTCGGCGCCGCGCTGGAGCGGGTCAGCCTCAGCGACAAGGCCGAGCAGGCACCCGGTGACCTGTCCACCGGCCAGCAACAGCGCGTCGGCATCGCCCGCGCCATCGTCCATCGCCCGGCTCTGCTGCTGGCGGACGAGCCCACCGGCAACCTCGACCCGCGCCTGGCTGCCGAGATCATGGGCGTGTTCGAGGACATCAACCAACTGGGCACCACGGTGCTGATCGCCAGCCACGACCTGGCGCTGATCGCGCGCATGCGCCAGCGCATGCTCACCCTGCAACGCGGTCGCCTGATCGGTGACGGGGAGGCGGCCTGATGAGCGCGTCGAAGATGCCCAAGCCGCAGCCGGCCGAACGGGTCGGCGCCGCGCCGCGCAACAAGGTGGTGGATGGCCCGGCGGACGAGCCGGATTTTCGTACCCTGCTCAACGCCTGGCTGGAAAGCCACCGCGCCAGCCTGGTGGACAGCCTGCGCCGCCTGGCGCGCCAGCCCATCGGCAGCTTCTTCACCTGCTGGGTGATGGCCGTGGCGCTGAGCCTGCCCATGGGCCTGTCGCTGCTGCTGGACAACGTCGAGAAACTCGGCGGCTCCTGGCAGCGCGCCGCGCAGATTTCCCTGTTCCTCGACATGTCCGCCAGCGAGCGCGAAGGCCAGGCGCTGCGCGAGCAGATTGCGGCGATGGACGATGTTGCCGAGGCGGAATGGATCAGTCGCGAACAGGCGTTGGAAGAGTTCCAGCAGCTCTCCGGCCTGGGCCAGGCGCTCAAGGAGCTGCCGGAAAACCCGCTGCCCGGCGTGGTGCTGGTGACGCCCAAGGAAGTGGACAAGGCCAAGCTCGAAGCCCTGCGCCAGCGTCTGGCGGAACTGCCCAAGGTGGAGCAGGCACAGCTCGATCTGGTCTGGGTCGAGCGCCTGACCGCCATCCTCAAGCTGGGTGATCGCTTCGTCTTCGGCCTCAGCGTGCTGCTGGTGCTGGCCCTGCTGCTGGTGATCGGCAACACCATCCGCCTGCACATCGAGAACCGCCGCGCCGAAATCGAGGTGATCAAGCTGGTGGGCGGCACCGATGGCTACGTGCGCCGACCCTTCCTCTACATGGGCGCGCTGTATGGCCTCGGTGCCGGACTGTTCGCCTGGCTGCTGCTGGCCTTCGGGCTGGATTGGCTGAACGATGCTGTAGTACGTTTGTCTGGTCTTTACGGTAGCGATTTCGCCCTGGGTGGCGTACCTTCTTCCGACGGTTTTTCCCTGCTGCTCGGCGCCGTGCTGTTGGGCTATATTGGCGCCTGGCTGGCGGTCGCTCGACACCTGAACGAGCTGGCGCCGCGTTGAGGCGCCTGCCGGCAAGGCTGAACGCAAGCTGACAAGTCATTGTTTTGGTTGATATTGACTATCTGAACAGGAACTTATCCACAGGCTCTGCATCAGATAGCGCAGTGCTACACTGCACGAGTTCGTGAATCGGAGGATTCCAATGTCCACTTCCTTGCAACCTGTTCATGCTCTGGTTCCAGGCGCCAACCTGGAGGCTTACGTGCATGCGGTCAACAGCATTCCGCTGCTGACGCCCGAGCAGGAGCGTGAGTTGGCCGAGAGTCTCTATTACAAGCAGGATCTCGAGGCCGCCCGGCAGATGGTGCTGGCCCACCTGCGTTTCGTGGTGCACATCGCCCGCAGCTACTCCGGTTATGGTCTGGCCCAGGCCGACCTGATCCAGGAGGGCAACGTCGGCCTGATGAAGGCGGTCAAGCGTTTCAACCCGGAAATGGGCGTACGCCTGGTGTCCTTTGCCGTGCACTGGATCCGCGCGGAAATCCACGAGTTCATCCTGAAGAACTGGCGCATCGTCAAAGTGGCCACCACCAAGGCCCAGCGCAAGCTGTTCTTCAACCTGCGCAGCCAGAAGAAGCGTCTGGCCTGGCTGAACAACGACGAGGTCGAGGCCGTGGCCGAGAGCCTGGGCGTCGAGCCGCACGAAGTACGCGAGATGGAAAGCCGCCTGACCGGCCAGGACATGGCCTTCGACCCGGCCAACGATGCCGACGACGACAGCGCCTTCCAGTCGCCCGCGCAGTATCTGGAAGACCACCGCTACGACCCGGCCCGTCAGCTCGAGGACGCCGACTGGAGCGACAGTTCCAGCAGCAACCTGCACGAGGCGCTGGAAAGCCTGGACGAGCGCAGCCGCGACATTCTTTACCAGCGCTGGCTGGCGGAAGAGAAGGCGACGTTGCACGACCTGGCCGCCAAATACAACGTATCGGCCGAGCGTATCCGACAGCTCGAGAAGAACGCCATGAACAAGCTCAAGGGCTGTATCGCCGCCTGAGCCCGCTTTACCCGAAAAGCCGCACCCAGGTGCGGCTTTTTTCTGTCTAGAGAAATAGCGTGAACAAGCCACCCCTGAAAGCGCAGCACTGGCTCCTGTTCATCGTCGTAGCCGTGGCGTTCTTCGCCTGGGGTGCCTGGTTGATGCGCAGTGGCGAGGTGCACCCGCTGGCCAGTCTGCAACAATGGCGCGATGCCCTGCTGCAACCTCTGGCGGATGACGAGCTAGCGTTACGCGACGTGCAAGCGCTGGCGCCTGGTGAGCTGTGGCTGCAGCCGCGCCTGGATGGCGCGCGCCTGCTCTATCGCGCCCAGCTTCAAGACGAGGAGGGCGACTGGTCGCTGCAGGCCGAGGTGGCCTTGAGTGGCAAGCAGCGTGACAGCCTGATGGCCGCGCAGGGGCTGCAAGCCGGCGATGCCGAGGTTGAACTGAGTGAAGCACTGCTCGGGCAGATGGCGGATTTTGCCATTGCCGAGGTCAATCTCGGCGCACCGCCCTCTCTGCCCAGCGAACGCCTGGCAGCCAGCCTGGGGCAGCCGCGCCTGACCCTGGAACTGGCCGAGGGGCAGGCCTGGGTCTATCCGCAGTGGGGGCTGACCGTGCATCTGCGAGGCGATGATGTCGCGCTGTTGCATGCCGTGCCTAAACGGGTATTCGCTCCACGCCCATAGGTCGCTGTGTGGTTTTTTGGTGCGCACAGCGCACCCTACATCGGTGGCGATCCGTAGGGTGCGCCGCGCGCACCGACTAAAGCGCTTCACCGGCGGGCGCTATAGCCATTGCGGCCACCAACTCGGCCTGACCGGCTCGAGCTGATCGAGGTAGTGGCTACCGCCCAGTTGTCGCATCTGCTGGCGAATCCAGGCCGCACGACGGGCGATATAGCCATCCGGGCGACCGGCGCTCCAGCGCAGCGGGTTGGGCAGCACTGCCGCCAGTTGGCTGGCCTGCTGACGATTGAGATAGGGCGCGCCGACACCGAAGTGGTGGCGCGCGGCAGCCTCAGCGCCGAAGATGCCGTCGCCCCACTCGACGCTGTTGAGGTAGACCTCGAGGATGCGCTCCTTCGACCAAAGCAGCTCGATCAGCGCGGTGAACCAGGCTTCCAGGCCCTTGCGCAGCCAACTGCGGCCAGACCAGAGGAACAGATTCTTCGCCACCTGCTGGCTGAGGGTGCTGGCGCCACGCAGCGAGCCGCCGCTCTGATTGTGCACTAATGCCGCCTGGATGGCGCCAAGGTCGAAGCCCCAGTGTTCGGCGAACTTCTGGTCTTCGCCGGCGATCACCGCCATCTTCAGATCGTCCGGCAGCTCCTTCCAGGGGCGCCACTGGCGTTTCAGCTCCAGGCTCTGGCCGTTGCCCCAGGCTTCGAGCTTGCGCTCGACCATCAGCGCCGTGCCGGGCGGCGGCACCCAGCGCAGCACGAGCACCAGCAATGCGCTGGCGAGCATCAGCCAGAGCAGCAGTTTGAGTAGGCGGCGGGTCAGGGAACGAAGCATGGCGGCTATTAAACCAGATGGTTAGCCCAGCCGTGGACGCTACACGCGAATTTCTTCATGGCCTGAGGCGCGTATCAGGGTGCGGTGTGACAACGCAGCTTACTTTTTCTGACGCGGCAAGGGGTTACACTGCACGGCATAGCCGTTCATTTCATTCATGGGAGGTTGCATGGCTCGTCTCTGGCTGCTGTTGTCCGCCTTCGCCGGCTTTACCGGCGTCGCCCTCGGGGCCTTTGCCGCCCATGGCCTGAAGAATCGGCTGAGCTCCGATTACCTGGCGGTCTTCCAGACCGGCACCCATTACCAACTGATCCACGCCCTGGCGCTGTTCGGCGTCGGCCTGTTGGCATTGCATGCCCCTGGACGCCTGGTCAACCTGGCCGGCGGCGCCTTCGCCTTCGGGATCTTGCTGTTTTCCGGCAGTCTCTACCTGTTGACGCTCAGCGGCATCGGCAAGCTGGGCATCATCACCCCCTTCGGTGGCGTGGCCTTTCTCGTCGGCTGGCTATGCCTGGGGCTGGCTGCCTGGAGGCTGGTGTGAGCGGGCCTCGTGCCCGGTGACCGTTGACGTCTTTTGACCTTGGTCGTGGCCCGCTCTCGGGCTAGAATGCCGCCCCTCTCCACAGTTGTGAGCCAGCCGCCATGCATATTCGCTTGAATGGTGAAGCCTTCGAGCTGCCCGACAACCAGAGCGTCGCCGACCTGCTGGAGCGTCTCGATCTGGTCGGGCGTCGGGTGGCGGTGGAGCTCAATCTGGACATCGTTCCACGCAGCCAGCATGCCAGCACCCTGCTCGCCGAAGGCGATCAGGTGGAAGTGGTGCATGCCATCGGCGGCGGTTGACCTCACGAGGAGTTTTCCATGAGCCCAGTTCGCAACGACAAGCCCTTTACCCTGGCTGGCCGTACCTATCAGTCGCGCCTGCTGGTGGGCACCGGCAAGTACAAGGATATGGACGAAACCCGTGATGCCATCGCCGCCTCCGGCGCTGAGATCGTCACAGTGGCCGTGCGCCGTACCAATATTGGCCAGAACCCTGGCGAGCCGAACCTGCTCGACGTGATCAGCCCCCAGCAGTACACCATCCTGCCCAACACCGCCGGCTGCTACGACGCGGTCGAGGCCGTGCGCACCTGCCGCCTGGCCCGTGAGCTGCTCGACGGTCACAAGCTGGTCAAGCTGGAAGTGCTGGCCGACCAGAAGACCCTGTTCCCCAACGTCATCGAGACCATCAAGGCCGCCGAGATTCTGGTCAAGGACGGTTTCGACGTGATGGTGTACACCAGCGACGACCCGATCATCGCCCGCCAACTGGCCGAGATCGGCTGCATCGCGGTGATGCCGCTGGCCGGCCTGATCGGCTCGGGCCTGGGCATCTGCAACCCCTACAACCTGCGCATCATCCTCGAAGAGGCCAAGGTGCCGGTGCTGGTGGATGCCGGCGTGGGCACCGCCTCCGATGCCACCATCGCCATGGAGCTGGGCTGCGAAGCGGTGCTGCTCAACAGCGCCATCGCCCATGCCCAGGACCCGATCCTGATGGCCCGTGCCATGAAGCATGCAGTGGAGGCCGGTCGCCTGGCCTACCTGGCCGGGCGGATGCCGAAGAAACTTTATGCCAGTGCCTCCTCCCCCTTGGATGGCCTGATCAAGTAAGAATGACGATTTGCTACGGGCCGCTTCGCCGGCCCGTCATGTCGCAAAGCACTCTACAAGAGCCCAGCATGACCGATACCCAACAGCCCGAACTGACCGAAGACGGTCGCCAGCGCCGTACCATCAAGAGCTTCGTGATGCGTGCCGGGCGCATGACCGAGGGCCAGCAGCGCGGCCTCGACAAAGGCTGGCCGCTGTTCGGCCTGGAACTGGAAGAGGGCCTGCGTGACTTCGATCAGGTGTTCGGCCGTAGCGCGCCGCGCACCTTCGAGATCGGCTTCGGCATGGGCCATTCCACCCTGGAGATGGCCGCCGCCGCGCCGGAGCAGGACTTCATCGGCGTCGAGGTGCACAAGCCCGGCGTGGGCGCGTTGCTCAACGGTGTGATGGCGCAGAACCTGAGCAACGTGCGCGTCTATAGCTGCGATGCTCTGGAGGTGCTGCGCGACTGCGTGGCCGATGCCAGCCTCGATCGCGTGCTGCTGTTCTTCCCCGATCCCTGGCACAAGGCGCGTCACCACAAGCGCCGTATCGTCCAGCCGGCCTTCGCCGAGCTGGTGCGCAGCAAGCTGAAGATCGGTGGCGTGCTGCACATGGCCACCGACTGGGAAAACTACGCCGAGCACATGCTCGAGGTGATGAACGCCGCACCGGGCTACCGCAACCTGGCCGCCGACGGCACCTATGTGCCGCGCCCCGAGGAGCGCCCGGTGACCAAGTTCGAGCGTCGTGGCGAGCGCCTTGGTCACGGTGTCTGGGATCTCAAGTTCCAGCGCCAGGCATGACGACTGCCCGTCTCCATCAGTAGCAGAACCGGCAGGATGCACCATCAGATCGGGCCCACCCGACAGCCAGGACGGCTCCTCACCGCACACAACAATAAAGCCCACCCCCAAGGGTGGTCATACGACAGCCGCGCGATCATTTTCGGCGCAGCGAGGAGAGCATTGTGTTGAGATCGGTTTCCATTGTGTTGCTGAGCGCCTTGGCGCTACAGGCTCAGGCCAAGGTCGATGCGGCGCAGGCCGAGCGTCTGGGCCGCGACCTGACGCCGCTGGGTGGGGAAATGGCCGGCAACGCGGTCGGCAGCATCCCGGCCTGGAGCGGCGGTGTGAGTGCGCCTCCGGCCGGTTATCAGGTGGGTATGCACCACCCGGATCCCTTCGCCAGTGACAAACCTCTGTACCGGGTCGACAGCCAGAACCTGGCGCAATACGAGGCTTTGCTGCCGCCTGGCATGCACAGCCTGCTGCAGCAGAACCCCGGTTTCTACCTGCGGGTGTTCCCCACTCGGCGCAGCGCGGCCGCACCGCAGCGCATCTACGACGCCACCCGCTTCAATGCGCTGAATGCCGAGCTGATTTCCGGCGGCAATGGCGTGCAGGGCGTGGCCTCCGGGATTCCCTTCCCTCTGCCGCAGAATGGCCAGGAGGCGATCTGGAACCACATCATGCGTTACCGTGGCGAGCAGATCAGCATGATTACCAACCAGGCGGCCGTGCTGGCCAACGGCAGCTACAATCTGCTCAAACTGGAGCGCAACGTCTACTTCCTCTATGGGCGCGAGGGCGTCACCCCCAAGGATCTGGACAACACCCTGTTCTATTACAAGTACCGGGTAGCGGCGCCGGCCAAGCTGGCCGGCTCGGCCCTGGTGGTACAAGAAACCCTCGATCAGGTTCTGGCCATCCGCAAGGCCTGGCGCTTCAACCGTGGCGAACGCCGTGTCAGGCGCTTGCCGATGCTGGCCTATGACAGCCTGCAACCGGACACCAATGGCATGGCCACTGCCGACCAGGTGGATGCCTACAACGGCGCGCCGGATCGCTACGAATGGCAACTGCTGGGCAAGCGCGAAATGCTCATGCCCTACAACAGCTATGCGGTGCACCAGCAGGGCATTGCCTATGGCGACATCCTGCAGAGCAAGCACGTCAATCCCGAGCTGCTGCGTTACGAGCTGCACCGTGTCTGGGTGGTCGAGGCGACGTTGCGCAAGGGGTTCAGCCATCCTTACGGCAAGCGTCGTTTCTACCTGGACGAGGATAGCTGGCAGATCCTCGCTGTCGATCTGTACGACAGCAGCGGCGCGCTGATCGGCCTGCAGGAGGCGCATCCGATCAGCTATTACGAGGTGCCGATGTTCGGCTCGACGCTGGAAACCCTCTACGACCTCAAGGGCGGTCGCTACTTCGTCGATGGCCTGGACAACAACGAGCCGATGTACGACTTCAACGCCAAGCTGACGCCACGCGACTTCACCCCACAGGCGCTGCGTCGCGCAGGCAACTGAGTCGGCATCATGGGCCTGGCCAGCGCATCGTCAGTTGCGCCTGGCCGGTGTGCGGGTCAGGCCCTTCATCGAGCACTCGGAAGCCGCCTGCCTGGTAGAAATTCACGGCTCGGGCATTGGCCCGGTAGACGTCGAGCTCCAGGGTTGTGCGGCATTGCTTGGCGGCGTCGAGCAGGGCTCGACCCAGGCCGCGCCCCTGCGCGGCGGGGCTGATGAACAGCGCTGCCAGGCGTTGCTCGTGCAATGAGAGAAAGCCGAGAATCTGCCCCTCGACATCCAGTACCAGGGTTTCGGCATTGGGCAGGTAGTGCTCGCGCATGGCCGGCAACTGCTCCCGCCAGAAGGCTGGCGGAACGAAGTCGTGGGCCTGGATCGAGGCAGCCAGCCAGAGGTCGAGAACGGCGTCACTGTCGTTTGGCTGGAAAGTGCGAATCATGATGAAGTCCAGTTCGGGGGAGGGAAGTCCATGGCGGTCAGGTTACATATCTTCGGCGCATCCGGCGCTGGTACCACCACCCTGGCGCGCACGCTGGCCGAGCACTGCGGCTGGCTGCACCTGGACACCGACGCTTTCTACTGGTTGCCCAGCGAGCCGCCTTATCTGCACAAGCGTCCACCCGAGGAGCGTGTTGCCTTGATCCGTGAGCAGGCTGCGCAGGCTTGCTCCTGGGTGCTCAGTGGTTCGCTGTGCAGTTGGGGCGAGGCCTTGATCCCTTCGTTCAGCCATGCACTGTTCCTGCGCCTGGATGATGCCGAACGCATGCAGCGCCTGCAGCAGCGCGAGGTACAGCGCTACGGCGAGCGCATTCAGCCAGGGGGCGATATGCATGAACAGAGCCTGGCCTTTCTCCATTGGGCGGCGGGCTATGAACAGGGCGATCTGCAGACCCGCAGCCTGCGCATGCATGAGGCCTGGATCGCCCAGCGCTTGAGCTGCCCGCTGTTGCGCCTGGACTCGACTCACGAGACGCCGGAACAACTTGCCGCTCGCGTGCTGGACTGGTTGCAGACCTGACCCATGGCAGGCTAGTTGCGGTCAGCCAGAATGCCGATCACTGCGAAGATCAGGATCAGCACCGGCGCCAGGGTGTAGTTGTTGAATTGCGCCAGGCCCTTGGCCAGCCAGGGTGTGAGAAAGATCATGGCCAGGCCATAGCCCACCGCGCAGAACACCACGAACAGCAGGGTGCGCAACACGAAGTTGAGGTTGCCGATGGTGCGTTGCACCCAGGCGTTGATGGCCGGGCCGAACAGCACCAGCAGGGTGGCCATGATGGCCAGAGAGATGTCGCCGAGGTGGCTGCGGCTCCAGCGCGAAAGCGTGACGATCAGATCCAGTAGCAGATCCATGCGGGCTCCTTGAGTGCGGTATGAGCGATGACCGTGCGAATCGAGCGCGGTAGCCTACCGGATTCCTTTCTCTCCGTGGGTGAACTAGGCCAGGAACAACTGCAGCAGGTCGTTTAGAAACAACTGCCCCTTGTCCGTCGCCACCAGCCGCGCGCTGTCGGCTTGCAGCAGCCCCAGGCGTTCGGCCTCGCGGCGTGCCATCTCGAGCTGGGCGAGCGGCAGGCCGGTGCGCTGGGTGAACAGCTCGATCGGCACGCCATCGCTCAGGCGCAGCACATTCATCAGGAACTCGAAGGGCAGCTCGTCGGCCTCGAGCAGGCGCTCGCCAGCCTGGAAGGCCTTGGCCGGGTCGAGGTAGTCCTTGGGCAGGCGCGTCTTCCAGGTGCGCTGGATGCGTCCGTCCGCTGCACTCAGCTTGGCGTGGGCACCGGCGCCGATGCCGAGAAAGTCGCCGAAGGTCCAGTAATTGAGATTGTGACGGGCCTGCTTGCCGGGGCGGGCATAGGCCGACACTTCGTACTGCGCGTAGCCTTCGGCGGCCAGCAGGGCCTGGCCGGCTTCCTGGATGTCCCACAGCAGATCGTCCTCGGGCAGCACGGGCGGCTGGCTCCAGAACACCGTGTTCGGCTCCATGGTCAACTGATACCAGGACAGGTGTGTCGGGCCCTGGCTGATGGCGGTGCGCAGGTCGAACAGGGCGTCCTCGAGGCTCTGCTCGGGCAGGCCGTGCATCAGGTCGAGGTTGAAGTTGTCGAAGCCGGCGGCGCGGGCCATGTCGGCAGCGCGAATGGCTTCTTCACCGTCGTGGATGCGCCCCAGCGCCTTGAGCTTGGTCTGCTGGAAACTCTGCACGCCGATGGACAGGCGATTAATGCCCAGACTGCGATAGCCCTTGAACTTGGCCTGCTCGAAGGTGCCGGGGTTGGCTTCCAGGGTGATCTCGATATCCGCCACGAAGGCGATGCGCCGCTCGATGCTCTCCAACAGGCGCCCCAGCGCACGGTCGGAGAACAGGCTTGGCGTGCCGCCGCCGAAGAAGATCGAACTCAGCGGCCGGCCGTGGACGTGCTGCAGGTCGCTATCGAGATCGGCCAGCAGCGCGTCGACGTATTCCTCTTCCGGCAGCGTCGGCCCTGCGGCATGGGAGTTGAAGTCGCAATAGGGACACTTGCGCACGCACCAGGGGATATGGATGTAGGCCGCCAGAGGCGGCAGCTCGAAGCCGCACGCCGCAAGCTGCAAGCCGCTTTCACTTGAAACTTGAGGCTTGTCGCTTGCAGCTTTCATAGCCCCAAGCGCTGCTTGAGCAGGGCCATGGCGCGGGCGCGGTGGCTGAGGCGGTTCTTCTGCTCGGCGGGCAGTTCGGCGCTGGAGCAGCCGGTTTCCGGCACCCAGAACAGTGGGTCGTAGCCGAAACCGTGCTCGCCACGCGCCTCGTGCAGGATGCTGCCGTGCCACAGGCCTTCGCAGAGGATCGGCAGCGGGTCGTCGGCATGCCGCACCAGGGCCAGGGCGCAGACGAACTGGGCACCGCGCTCGGCATCCGCTACGTCTTTCAGTGCGGCGAGCAGCTTGGCGTTGTTCGCCGCGTCGCCCTGGCCATCGGCATATCGCGCCGAGTAGATGCCCGGCGCACCGCCGAGGGCGTCCACCGCCAGGCCGGAGTCGTCGGCCAGCGCTGGCAGGCCGGAGATACGCGCGGCGTTGCGCGCCTTGAGGATGGCGTTCTCGACGAAGGACAGGCCGGTTTCTTCCGGTTCGACCTGGCTGAACTCGCCGATCGAGCGCACGCGCACGGCATCGCCGAGCATGGCCTGCAGTTCCTTGAGTTTGCCGGCGTTGTGGCTGGCCAGTACCAGTTCGGTGAAGGGCATCATTCGTCCGGGAACATCTCTTGATTGAAGGTGATGCGGTGTGACTCGTCACCCTGGCGTACGTTCAGGGTGAAGCTCAGCACTTCGCGGGTCTTGAATGGAAACTGCGCCAGGTAATAGATGGCGTCACCCTTGGTGACCTGGCGGAAGCTCAAGGCGGTGCTCTTGCCCAGCAGATCCTTCATCTCACCGGCGACCACGGCAGTGCTGGGTTTGCCGGCCTTGAGCACGGCCACGTTGACCACGCCCTGGGTCTTGCTGCGCACCAGGCCGGCGGCGCTGGCGATCTCTGGCTGCAGGAAGCTGGAGTTGAACACGCTGTAGTGCACGTCCAGATCGCCGAAGCTTTGCTTGCGCTCGGCGGCGGCCGGCAGGGCCAGGCACAGGGCGATGAGGAAGGGAATGATGCGACGCATGATGGGCTCCTCGTTGTCAGACCGCGACGGGGTGGCCGGCCAGGCCTGCCGCACTGATGCGGTAGATGCCGATCTCGCCCAGCAGGTTGGGCCAGATGCGGCTGGCAATGCCGTGGCGGTGGTCGCGATCCACCGCCAGGCGTTCTTCCACGCGGGCACCTTGAGCATGGCACAGGCGCTCGAAGTCCTCGAAGGTGCAGAAATGGATGTTCGGCGTGTTGTACCAGGTGTAGGGCAAAAAGTCCGACACCGGCATGCGACCTTTTGTCGTCAGGTACCAGCGGCAGCGCCAGTGGCCGAAGTTGGGGAAGGTGATGATGCAGGTCTTGCCGACGCGCAGCATCTCGGCCAGCACTTTGTCCGGGTAGTGCAGCGCCTGCAGCGACTGGGTCATGACCACCACGTCGAAGCTGTCACTGGCGAAGTTGCCCAGGCCCAGGTCGAGGTTCTGCTCGATGACGTTGACGCCGCGCTCGATGCACAGGGCGATCTTGTCCGGGTCGATCTCCAGGCCGTAGCCGGAGACCTGTTTATTGTCGCGTAGCCAGGCCAGCAGCTCGCCGTCGCCACAACCCAGGTCGAGCACACGGCTGCCCGGGGCGATCCACTCCTGAATGATGTCCAGATCCGCTCGCATGCTCATACCTCGATCCGTTTCATATAGCTGCCGAAGGCCTGCAGGTAGCGCGGGATCGGCATGAGGAAGGCATCGTGGCCTTGCGGCGCGTCGATCTCCAGGTAGCAGACGTTCTTCTTCGCCGCCGTCAGCGCATCGACGATCTCCCGCGAGCGGGCGGGGGAGAAGCGCCAGTCGGTGGTAAAGGACATCAGGCAGAAATCCGCCTTGGCCACGGCCAGGGTCTTGGCCAGGTCACCGTCGTGGGTAGCGGCCGGGTCGAAGTAGTCCAGCGCCTTGGTCATCAGCAGGTAGGTGTTGGCGTCGAAGCGCCCGGAGAACTCCTCGCCCTGGTAGCGCAGGTAGCTTTCCACCTGGAACTCGACGCTGTGGAAGTCGTAGTTGAGCTTCTCGCTCTTCAGGCCACGGCCGAATTTCTCGCCCATGGCGTCATCGGACAGGTAGGTAATGTGCCCGACCATGCGCGCCAGCATCAGGCCGCGCTTGGGGATCACGCCCTGCTCGATGAAGTGCCCGCCGTGGAATTCCGGATCGGTGAGGATGGCCTGGCGCGCCACCTCGTTGAAGGCGATGTTCTGCGCCGACAGCTTGGGTGCCGAGGCGATGGCCAGGCAGTGACGCACGCGCTCCGGGTAGCTGATGGTCCATTGCAGGGCCTGCATACCGCCGAGGCTGCCGCCGATTACTGCGGCCCACTGGGCGATGCCGAGCTGATCGGCCAGGCGCGCCTGGCTGTGCACCCAGTCCTCCACCGTCATCACCGGGAAATCCGCTCCATACGGCTTGCCGGTAGCCGGGTTGGCACTGCCGGGGCCGGTGGAACCATTGCAGCCACCCAGGTTGTTGAGGCTGACGACGAAGAATTTGTTGGTGTCGATGGGCTTGCCGGGGCCGATGCAGCTATCCCACCAGCCGGGTTTGCGATCATCCGGGCTGTGGTAGCCGGCGGCGTGGTGATGGCCAGACAGGGCGTGGCAGATCAGCACGGCATTGGAGCGCTTGGCGTTGAGCTCGCCATAGGTCTCGACGACCAGTTCGTACTCGGCCAGGCTGCGCCCGCAGGCCAGTGCCAGCGGCTCGGTGAACTTGAATACCTGGGGGCTGACCAGGCCGACGGAATCTTCGGGAAAGGCAGTGGGCATGGGAGCGTGGCTAACGAATCGGGGGAGGGCGCCAGTCTAAAGAGCACCGCCCCCAGCGGCAAGTTCGCAGACCATGCCGCCCGAATGCTGCTCACGCCGGCTATCGCGGCACGGCGCCTATTACGTGAACGAGGTCATGCTATCGCCCCGCCAGCATTGAACCTTCATCCAGTGTCCGGCACTCTCCGACCTTGCCCAACTCATGGATGGAGAACACAGCATGCTGGATGCCAACCAGGCGCATATCACCCTGACCATTCCCGCCGTCGACAGCGACCTGCAAGTGCTGTCCTTCATTGGCCGGGAGATGCTCAACAAGCCCTACCGCTTCGAGATCGACCTGGTCAGCCCGCGTGCCGACCTCGACCTCCATGCCCTGATCAACCAGCCCGCCTACCTGGCCTTCGGCCCCAGCGGCAAGGGCGTGCACGGCATCATCTATGGCGTCGAGCAGGGCGACTCCGGCAAGCGCCTGACCCGCTACCACATCGACCTGCGCCCCACCCTGGCCTACCTCGGCCACAGCTTCGACCAGCGCATCTTCCAGCACATGACCGCGCCGCAGATCATCGCCGCCGTGCTCGAAGAACACGGCCTGCTCGAAGGCACCGACTACCGCATGCAGTTCGGCCCCTACGTCTACCCCGAGCGCATCTACTGCACCCAGTACGACGAAAACGACCTGTATTTCATCCAGCGTTTGTGCGAAGAGGAAGGCATCAGCTTCCATTTCCAGCACAGCGAAGACGGCCACGTCCTGGTCTTCGGCGACGACGCCACCGTCTTCCCCCGGCTCGACCCGCTCAACTACCAGCAGGACAGCGGCCTGGCCGCCAGCCACGAAGTGGTGCGCGCCTTCGGCGTGCGCCTGGAAACTCGCACCACCCAGGTTACCTGGCGCGACTACGACTTCGAGCAGCCCAAGCTGCAGATGGAAGCCGGCTACAGCAGCGAATTCTTTCCCGCCCTGGAAATGTACGACTACCCCGGGCGCTTCACCGACCGCACGCGCGGCAAGCACCTGGCCAAGCGCAGCCTGGAACGCCTGCGCAGCGACTACGAGCTGGCCGAAGGCAAGAGCGACGCCTACCTGTGCTGCGGCCACTTCCTTGCCCTGACCGGCCATCCGCGCCAGCCGTGGAACGACCTCTGGCTGCTCACCGAAGTGATCCACGAAGGCAAGCAACCGCAGGTGCTGGAAGAGTCGGTGCTTGACCTCCCCTCTCCCATTTATGGGAGAGGGGCCGGGGGAGAGGGTAAAAACGCTGACGGCTTCCAGCAGGGCTACCGCAACCGCTTCACCGCCACCCCCTGGGATATCCCCTTCCGCCCCGGCTTGGAACACCCCAAACCCAAGGTACTGGGTAGCCAGACCGCCGTGGTCACCGGCCCGGCTGGCGAAGAGATTCATTGCGACCAATATGGCCGAGTGAAGGTGCAGTTCTTCTGGGATCGCGACGGCCAGGGCAACGACAAGACCAGTTGCTGGCTGCGTGTGGCCTCCAACTGGGCCGGCAAGGCCTACGGCGGCGTGGCCATCCCTCGCGTCGGCATGGAAGTGCTGGTCACCTTCCTCGAAGGCGACCCTGACCAGCCGCTGGTCACGGGTTGCCTGTACCACGCCGAACACGTCGTGCCCTACGACCTGCCGGCGAACAAGACCAGAAGCGTATTCAAGACCCTGAGCAGCCCCGGTGGCGGGGGCTACAACGAATTTCGCATCGAAGACCGCAAGGGCGCCGAACAGATCTATATCCACGCCCAGCGCGACTGGGACGAAAACATCGAACACGACCAGAAGATCCGCGTCGGCAACGAGCGCCACGATACGGTGGAAGCCAACAGTTACACCGAACTCAAGGCCGAAGAACACCGCACCACCGACCTCGACCGCAAGGTGGAAGTGCGCGCCAACGACCACCTGACCGTCGCTACTACCCAGCACAACAAGATCGGTACCGGCCTGTTTATCGAGGCTGGCAACGAGCTGCACTATAACGCTGGTAGCAAGGTCGTCATCGACGCTGGTATGGAGCTGACTGCCGCAGGCGGCGGCAGCTTCGTCAAGCTCGACCCCAGCGGCGTAACCATCAGCGGCGCGACCATCAAGATGAACACCGGTGGGGCGCCGGGCAGTGGTTCGGGCGCCAAGCCGATACTGCCAGGGCTGGTGAAACCGGCAGATGCCGACAAAGCCGGCGACCTGCTGATCCAGGCCCAGAAACAAGCGCTGCAACGCGCCGCCAGCCAGGCCCAACCCTTCTGCGCCATCTGTCAGCAAATGGAGCAGAAAGCATGAGCGAACAATCCCGGCAATACCTGCTGCTCGACGGCGCACAGATCGACGACCTGCTGGCTCAGCTCTATCGACTGGAGGACGACCCAAGCCCCCATCGGCTCTATATGGGCACGCTATACGAGGCCTTGGCCGATACCGGCCCGATACTGATCGAGCTTGCGTCAACCAGCAGGCTGGAAGCCCACTTCAGCGAGCACTGGCAGGCCACGGCGGGTGTGAGGCTGCAAAGTGATGCCAGTACACAGGAACTGGTCGAGCACCTGCGCAGCCTGGTGCATGCCAGCGTACAGGGCGTGACGGTGCTACTGCGCTACTACGACCCAAGGGTGATGCGCCATTGGCTGGCCGAATTGCCCCACGAAGAGCGCGACCACCTGCTGGGGCCTATTCAGCGCATACGCCTGGCACCTCGAAATCTGGGCGACGAGCTAATCGAGCTGCAGCGGCAAACAGCATCGGCTGCCGCTCGTTATGACGATACGCCCTGGCTGAACCTGAGCGACGATACGGTCGAACGCCTGAACCAGGCCCGCCTGGAAGCCTTCGACGAACAGGTGCTGGCTCATGTCGACCGCTATTTCCCCGATTGCCTGGCAGGCCAGGATGCTACCGCCCGCCAGGCCTGGTCACAGAACTGCCGGCTGAGTGCCAACGCCCACGGCTACGGTAGCGCCGATCAAGTGGTGCAGTGGGCCAACCTCTGCGCCGTGCTGGGCCTGGACTTCCCGCAAGCACCTGCACACCAGGCCTACCGGCAGATACTCGACACACCACAGTTGCGCCCCGAACAGCGGCTGGAACGCCTGGCCCTGGAACTGCAACGGCAACTGCTGACCGACAAGGAAGTCACCGCATGACCACCCCGAACCAAAATCAGGCTCTCAACTTGGCAGCGGCCAACCAGGCCGCCAAGCAGAATTTTCCTGCGGAAGACCTGGGCAGCTCGGTAAGCGCCTGCCCGGCCAGGCAAGCGGAAGTCTTCGTGGTGCCGGTGCGTTATGCCTTGAGTGAGGAAAAGGCCGAGCACCCCTCGGTGCAGCCGATTCGCCAGACCTTCAGCCACCCGATGGCGTTGCGCCGCTTGCGGCCCGGTTACTTGTATTTGTGGCAGGCTGAGGGCCCCTTGCAACGCTTCGCCGTAGCCGAAGATGGTCGCCTGTTGGAGCAAGCGCTTGAGGATGGTCACAGCGAAGTTGCGCAAGGCGCATTGACGGGCCTAAAACTGAACAAGGCACGGGGCGCCTGGATGATGCATGCCGAGCGGCCCTTGTCGGCACAGCATTGTGACGCGTTGAAAAGCCCGAGCTCTCGCCGCCGGCATATGCGTCAGCTCGATCTGCCAGGCGTCGCCCGCGAACTGACGGCAGAGCACTGCCCGCCGTTAAGCGAGGCCAAGCAACTGATCGCCGAGTTGCTGCCGGAAAGTTACGACAAGGCCCTGGCCGCCGAGCATGTCGAAAACGGCGAACAGCAGCAACAAAGGCTCGATCAGGTCTACTCCACCATCGGTACTTTCGACACGGCGGAGCAAAATGCGGCGGCAGCCGACGCCTGGTTACGGCTCAAAGCCGAGCAGGACAAATGCAGTGCCGCGGCCGAGAGGCATCCCGATGCTGCCGATCACAAGCCGGGTGAGTGGAGCATAGTGGCCTGGGATGCCTTTGCCTGCGAGGCGTGGCTCGATCTGGCGCGCAGTCAGGCCGGCGCATTGCACGCCGTACTGGCATGCCTGGATGACGACCTGGGCGCCCTGCGCGATCTCAACAATGAGCAGGGGTTGATCAACATTCGTCATGAGCAATGGAACCAGCAGAACGCCCACAAGGGCATGATTGCCGGTTTCATCAACAGCCTGATTAACGAAGATGGTGAGGAACTGAGCAACCTCATCAACTACCGCTACAGGTCCGGCGAAGAGCTACAACTGACACCCGAAGAGAGTGACCAGTTGCTCAACGCGCACAACGATCTCAAGCCGTTGCTCGACGAGGAGACCCGCATCAATCGCGAGCGCGGTCGGCAATACAGCCACGCCCAAGCCGATGAATTGCTGCGCCAGGTGCACTACGAAGAGCAACAGGTGCTGCTGCCGACCCGCCGCTTCATACCGCCGCACCTGCACAATGAAATCCGCTCAGTGGTGATGGGCTACACCGCCGATAAAGCGCGCAATATGACCGATAGCAGAAGCGGCGCACAGGTGGCCGAGCGGGTACGCCTGGACGCCATGCAAAGCTGGATGAACGACGAAGCCGCGCCGCACCACCGCTGGCTGGCCGAACGGCGCGACAGTCTGCTGCAAGACAGCGAAACCTTCCTGGCTGTGCACGGCGATAGTCTCTGGTACGCGAACTACGACGACGCCGAGCATTGTGATTGGCTAAGCCACCTCAGCCTGGCGAGCCTGAGCGAGCTGTGCAGCAGCGGGCCGGGCATACAGGTGGCCGTCAACCTGCTGCGCTCGCCCTCGCTGGAGCGCCCCTTCAGCCTGCTGAGCAATGGCTTCAGCCCTGAATTGCTGGACTTGTCCGAACGCTCGGACGAGATCACGGCGGCGCTGACCAGCCAGAACCAGGCCGCCATCGGGCAACTGCTTGGCTCCCTGGTCAGCCAGGGCAAGCTTGCCTGGCTCAGTGAACTGGGCGGCGCCGATGGCCACGACTGGAGTCGGGCCATGTCCCGCCTGGCGGCTGCATTCGGCTCTCTGGAACTGGAGCACCTGAACGGCACGGCCAGCACGCCGAACCTGATCGCGCGCTTCCCCTTGCCATTGCAAGGCCTGCTGCTGGTCATGCGCTGGAGTTCCGGTGTGGTGATCAAAAGCGGCCAGCTCGGTTTCAGCCTCAGTGGCGCCGTGGGCCAACGCCTGTGGGACTGGAGCCTGGAGGCGGGGCGACAACTGCAAAGAGGCCTGGCACCGAACGTTGCCGCCATTCGCAACCTCAACACCCTGGGCGGCGTGCTGCCGCTGACCGCCCTGCTGCTGCATATGAACAACCTGGCGCAGCTTGAACAACGCGACCAGGGGCGGGAGTTGGATGCTGTTCGTGATTGGGAGCACACAGCGGAAAATTTAAAAGTCGGAGCTGCGCTATCAGCCGTGATTGGAGCAAGTTGGGAGGCTACCGGCCAGAAAGCCGTTAGCGTGACATTGTTCAATCAAGCCTTACAGGCTCCTATTGTTACTCTGTTTGCGTTCACTACAGGCGCACTGGCTGCTGTTGCAGCATTCGCTGACCTCGCCAAACTCACGGCTGAAATGAATAAAGAGGATGCTTACTGGAGCGGCGATCACTGGGCGCGTCTGGGGCACGACGGTGCCGTGCTGGGCCTGATGGCAACCCAGACCGGCCTCGGCGGTTATGCCACCTATATGGCTCTGAGCAATCGCTGGACCATTGGCGAAGCGATCAAATGGTTCAGCCTGCGCATCGTGCCAGTGAACTGGCTGATCCTGATTGTCGAAGGCCTGTACCTGGTCTGGAACTACTTCAAGGACAGCGAGCTGCAGCAGTTCCTCGCACAATGCTGCTGGGGCAATGCACGCCGCTGGGACGACAGCCCCGAACAGGCCAGCGCCGAGCTGCAAACCCTGATCGATCTGCTGTTCAAACCTCGGCTGCAAGCCACAGGGCTGTTGACCAGCCGCCACTCGGGCGGCAGCGACCACAGTATCGTCATCGGCAGCAAGACTGACAGTCTGCAACTCTACCTGCCCGGCGCCGACCCAGATCACACCCAGCTACACCTGCGTCTGGCAGCCATCAGCGCCGCTGGCACGCCCACCGACTGCACCCGCCAATGGCTGGCCACTGTGCAAAGCCAGTGGCTGCCCATCCACCAGGGCATGGGCCTGTGCCTGAGCGGCAAGCTGCCGGCCGCCCAGCCGGAGGGCGGCCACTGGCAGTTGCAGGTGATCTACCACAGCCCCCTTGCCATGCTGGTTGGCACTCTCAACCCCCGTCGCTTGGTAGTCGGTGGCAATCAGGGCATGCGCTATATCATCCGTGGCACCAGCATTACCGAGCATGGCAGCAACGACGGCCCGCTGGCCAGCGACCACCTTCCCGCCGTTGAGGTCGAACGGACAGTCTTGACCCCCGAGGATCAGTGATGAACGCACAGGCCGGCGATATCGAACGCGGCTTTCTCGGCCATCAGCAGCATCTGGCCCCTTTGCCCATCCCAACCGGGCAACCTCCCCAGGATTTGATGAATATCATCTGGCGCAAGAATCCGGTCTATTTGGATATCGGTAGCTTTGCTATGGGGGGGGGGTTTATGACCCTTCATTTAGGAACTCTCCTATTCGTTTCAGTTGGTATCTGGTTCGCTTCAAAAGGGCAAATTTGGGTAACACTCGCATTTGTTGCCTTTTTCTCGGCCCTGATGGGCACACTCTGGTATCTGTTTATCAAGCAATGGCGCAAACCACTGACGCCCCCACTGCGCTTCAATCGTCAGCGCCGCGAGGTCTGCGTGACCGAGCCGGATGGCAACTACTGGTTCGTACCCTGGGAGCGTGTGCATGCCGTCTCCCCCAGCGCCCTAAGCCTCAATACCGGCGGTGCCAGCAAGCAGGGTGCATTGATCCTCTGGCTGCCCCTCGAAGGTCAGGAGCATGAGGCCTATGCGGAGAACAAACCGGGTTGGGTGATGATGCTCAATACCGGGGGCGGTACTGGCTCCATGGCGCAATGGGAATGTATTCGCAGCTTTATGGAAATCGGCCCGGAGGCGGTGCCTGATACCACCCGTGAAGACGCATATGAGAAAGTTCAGCGCGGCGGCTACCTGGGGGCATGGATCGAGGCATTCAAGCAGTTGTTCCGCGAGCTGAAGCAAGGCCGGTTCGGCGCCGCCTGCATGACCTTCCTCGGCCTGACCATTTTCGGTTTGCCCTGGATCGCGGTACTGATGATCCGAAAACTCGCCAATATCCCTGACCTGACCGCCCCCGAAGCCGTGGAATGGTCAAAACCTCTGCCACCCGAACAGTGGGCCAAGCGCTCCCCGGAACTGGAGCGTGCTATTGCTGAGCGGGAGGCTGAGCTGGCCGCGTCATCGGCAACATGACTGGCAAACGCCCCCCTATCGACTGTACCCACCTGTGGCCACCCATCCATCAGGGCATGGGCCTACGCCTGAGCGGCAAGCTGCCGGCCCAGCCGGAGGGCGGCCACTGGCAGTTGCAGGTGATCTACCACAGCCCCCTGGCCATGCTGGTTGGCACCCTCAACCCCCGCCGGTTGGTAGTCGGTGGCAATCAGGGCATACGCTATATCATCCGTGGCACCAGCATTACCGAGCATGGCAGCAGCGACGGCCCACTGCTCAGCGACCGCCTCCCCGCCGTTGAGGTAGAACGGACAGTATTAACCCCCGAGGATCAGCAATGAACGCACAGGCCGGCGATATCGAACGCGGCTTTCTCCGCCAGCAGGAGCATCTAGCCCCTTTGCCGATACCAACCGGGCAGGCCCCTCGAGACCTGATGAATATCATCTGGCGCAAAAACTCGGTTTATCTGGATATCGGTAGTTTTGCCATGGGGGGGGTGGATGACGCTGCATGCAATGTCGTTAATATTCGTTTCGGTCACTCTGTGGACTACTTGGATAGGCGACTATTGGCTGAGTCTGGCATTTCTAGCTTTTTCTTCTGTTCTGATGGGTACGCTTTGGTATCTATTTTTCAAGCAATGGCACAAACCACTGACACCACCCCTGCGCTTCAACCGACAGCGCCGCGAGGTCTGCGTGACCGAACCTGACGGCAACTACTGGTTCGTACCCTGGGAACGTGTGCATGCTGTATCCCCCAGTGCCCTAAGCCTCAATACCGGCGGCGCCAGCAAGCAAGGTGCATTGATCCTCTGGTTGCCCCTCGAAGGGCAGGAGCATGAGGCCTATTCGGAGAACAAACCGGGCTGGGTGATGATGCTCAATACCGGGGGTGGCATGGGTTCCATGGCGCAATGGGAATGTATTCGCAGCTTTATGGAAATCGGCCCGGAGGCGGTGCCTGACGGTTCTGCCATTCGTAACGAAGGCATGAACGTCTGGGAAAGTTACCTGCATGACATTCGCCAGGCGGCAAAGAGCCGGGGCTGGTTACTTGCCATCCTGTGGGAAGGCTTTTTTGGACTGCTGTTCAACACCATCTTGTTAGAACATCTACAGAGAAAGAAGCTTGCCCAACTCCCCGACCTGACCGCCCCGGAAGCGGTGGAATGGTCAAAACCCCTTCCACCCGAACAATGGGCCCAGCGCTCACCGGAACTGGAGCGCGCCATTGCTGAGCGGGAGGCTGAGCTGGCGCGCATCACTTCTCCTGAGTAGCAAGGGGGGAGTGATCTAGAACGAGGCACCAACAGCAATACCTCTGGCCCCAAAACTCCTACAACCGCGCCGCCACCGGCAAGCTGACCACCTTGCCCTGGCGCTGCACCGGTGCCGGGCGGCGTAGGGTGCGGAGCATGTCGGCGGCCTGGGCCAGTTGTTGTTGCAGTTCTTCCTGGTATTGCGCCAGTTGCTCGCTGCGTTTTCGGGTTTGCTGGGTTTCCTGGGCCAGGGCCTTGAGGCGCAGCATGTGGCTTTCCAGCATCTGCTTGTGTTCCAGGGTGTGCTGCATCAGCGGCATCAGGGCGTCGGCTGCCCATTGTTCGGCGTCGTGGCGCAGGCGCTGGTGTAGGCCGATGGCCTCCTGCGCCAGAGTGGCGAAGAAGCGGCGGGTGAGGCTGCGCTGTTCGGTGAGCAGGGTTTTCAGGTGCAGGCGGAACTGGTCACCCTTGGCCTGTAGCTGACGCAGTTCGCGCCAGTAGCGCTTGATCTGCAACTGCGGGGCGTCGACGCCGTGCAGTGGGCTTGCTTCGTTGTGCCGCTGGTAGATGGCGGCGACCATCTTGTTGGCCAGGTCGGCTTCGTGCTGCAGGTTGTGCAGATCCTGCTCCACGGCCTGGAAGAACCTGACGATGGCCTGGTTGATGCCCAGGGTAGTCCAGCTACCGCTGAGGTTGCGACGAACCTTTTCCAGGTGCTCCTGCAGGCGTTCGGCGCGTACCGCATGGCGCAGCAACTGGCCCTGGCGTTGCAGCAGGCGCTGGTTGGTCTTCAGCCCCAGCAGGCGTTTGTGGTGCAGGTTGTGATCGTCCTTGGTCTTGGCGGTCAGTTCCAGCAGTAGCTGGCCGTTGTCCTGCTGGTGGTTGCCGAGCAGGGCCAGTTGTTCGTTGACCTTTTCCAGGCGCAGGCCGAGTACGTGCTGGCTGTTGTTGAGCAGTGCTAGTACCTGACGCACCACCTGTTCTTCGATCAGGCGCTCCTTCTGCGCGACGATGCGTTCGCACAGCAGGTTCTCCAGTTCGCTCATCTGGCTGCGCGCCAGCAGCGCTTCATCTTGGCGCACCTTGGCCAGCAGCGCCTGCTTGGCCGACAACGGCAGCACGTCGGCCTGGTCGAGGCCGAGTTGTTTGGCCGTGGCGCTCTGCATCTGGGCGATGGCGTTGTGCACGAAGGCTTCGCCGGCCAGGTCGTCCCACAGCACGTCGATCTTGTTCAGCACGGCGAACAGGCTGGTAGGCGTGTCTTCATCGAGCTGGCGGATGTGCTGCTGCCAGATCTGCATGTCGCTGGCGGTGACGCCGGTATCGGCGGCCAGCAGGAAGATAATGGCCTGGGCATTGGGCAGCATCGACAGGGTCAGTTCCGGCTCGCTGCCCAGGGCGTTGAGGCCAGGCGTGTCGAGGATGCGCAGGCCCTGGCGCAGCAGCGGGTGGTCGAAGTTGACCAAGGCGTGGCGCCAGGCCGGCACCAGTACATGACCGCGCTTGTCGGCACTTTCCAGCATGTCCGGGTGGAAGCCGAGCTGGATCGCCTGTTCCACGGGCATGACCTTGGTCTTGGCCACCTGGCTGAAGGCCTGGGCCATGTTGTCCGGGTCGCTGCTGTCCAGCGGGATGCTCACCCAATGGCGGGGAATGCGTTTGAACTGGGCCACGCTGGCAGAGGTGCTGCGCGTCTCGATGGGCAGCAGGTGAATGTAGGAGCGTTCCGAGCGCGGGTCGAAGAACAGCTCGGTGGGGCACATGGTGGTGCGCCCGGCCTGGGACGGCAGCATGCGCTGGCCATATTCGGAGAAGAACAGGCTGTTGATCAGTTCGGTCTTGCCGCGCGAGAACTCGCCGACGAAGGCCAGGGTGATGTGGTCGGTACGCAGCAGCTTGAGGGCGCGCTCGAGTTTGCTGGTGACGGCGTCGGAGCTGAGGCGGTTGTGTTCGAGCCAGCCACGATAGCGGGTGATCTCGCGGATCAGCTCGCGCTTCCAGCCAACGTAGGCATCCACCTGCTGACTGAGACGTTCCATGCTCATCCTGGCTCTCCTCTTGGGCGATACGTACAGCAGCAGTTCGGTTAAGGGCGTTCGATAGCTGCAGCGCTTGGTACTGGCCTGGCACGGGGCATTTGGCCGCCAGGTAGCATGGCGTGTGCGGATAGCCTGCATTATGCGAGGTAGGAGGTGAGCGTCAATCGCCGCTGCGACAGTCCCGCCTTATGGTCGGCTGGGGTGGCCGAGCGGTCGTCAGGGGCGCTGCAGGCCAGGCAGGGAGGGCAGGCAGCGGGGCGCATGGATGCGCAGGCGTTTCTGTCGGTTGAGCTCGCCGCTTTCCAGGCTCACCTGGCTCTTGGCGACGCCGAAGGCCTTGGCCAGAAAGGCCTGCAGGTGGGCGTTGGCCTTGCCGTCCACGGGCGGGGTGGTGAGGCGGATCTTCAGCCGCTCACCATGCAGCCCGGCGAACTCGTCCTTGCTCGCCTTGGGCTGCAGGTGGCAGTCGAGGATCAGATCCTCGCCGTCCCAGCGGTAGAAACTCATCCTCAGAGGAAGGGGCTGAGCATGGGCGGCAGGCCGGTATAGGCCGCCAGGCCGCCGATGATGAAGCGATCCGCCAGGTTGATGGCGATGAAGGCGAAGATCGGCGAAATGTCCAGGCCGCCCAGGTTAGGCAGCAGGCGACGGAAGGGTGCCAGCAGCGGTTCGCAGATCTGGTTGACCAGTTGTGCGCCGGGGTTGTAGCTGCCGGGCGCGACCCAGGAGAGGATCACGCTGATGATCAGGGCGAAGAAGAACACCTTGAGGAACAGCGAGGTCACGCCGATCATCGACCACACCAGCAGTTGCAGGATGAAGCCGCCGACGTTGTAGCCCATCAGGGTCAGGGTGACCATCATCAGCAGCAACTGCACCACGATGGCCAGAACCAGCGAGGCCAGATCCAGCCCGGCGACTCCCGGGATGATGCGGCGTAGCGGCGTCAGCAGCGGCTGCGTGGCCTTGACGATGAACTGGCTGAGCGGGTTGTAGAAGTCGGCGCGCACCAGTTGCAGGATGAAGCGCAGCAGCACGATCAGCAGGTACAGGCTGCCGAGGGTCTGGATGATGTAGATGAGGGCTTCGATGAGTCCGGACATGCTGTCTCCTTATTAAGGGCACTTGATACTTCGGCGTGGTCGTCGTCGACAGACCCTAGCCCAGTTGCTCGGCCAGTTCGGCCGAGCGGTTGGCGGCGGCATCGAGTGCCTGTTGTACCAGCGCCTCGAAGCCGCCGGCCTGGAAGGTTTTGATCGCCGCCTCGGTGGTTCCGTTCGGCGAGGTGACGCGGCGGCGCAGCTCGCCGGCGTCCACGTCGCTTTCACTAGCCATACGTGCAGCGCCCAGGGCGGTGTGGATGCTCAGGCGCGCGGCGGTTTCATGTGGCAGGCCGAGTCGTTCGCCGGCTGCGGTCATGGCTTCGATCAGCAGGAAGAAGTAGGCCGGGCCGCTGCCGGAGACGGCGGTGACGGCATCGAGCTGGCTTTCCTCGTCCAGCCACAGGGCCAGGCCGACGGCGCTCAGCACCTGTTCGGCCTGCGCCTTCTGCTCGGTGCTGACGCGCGGGTTGGCGAACAGGCCGGATACGCCTTGGCGCAGCAGCGCCGGTGTGTTGGGCATGCAGCGCACCACTGGGCGCTCGCCCAGCCATTTCTCCAGGCTGGCGCAACTGATGCCGGCGGCGATGGAGACTATTACCTGGTTCGGTGCGAGGTGTGCGGCCAGATCCAGGCAGACCGCCTTCATGATCTGCGGCTTGACTGCCAGCACGATCAGGTCGGCGCCTTTGATGGCTTCGGCGTTGTCGGCGAAGGTGGCGATGCCCTGTTCCTGCTGCAGTCGTGCGCGTTGTTCGCTGCCAGGCTCGCTGGCGCGGATGGCGCTGGCCGCCACGCCCTGGGCGCGCAGGCCGCCAATCAGGCTGGCGGCCATGTTGCCGGCGCCGACGAAGGCGATGATCGGGTTGCTCATTGCGGGAATTCCTTCATTCAGTGAGTGGGCTGGCCGTAGTCGCGGGCGCCGAACAGGGCGGTGCCGATGCGTACCCAGGTGGCGCCTTCGGCAATGGCGGCTTCCAGGTCATGGCTCATGCCCATGGACAGGGTGTCGAGGTTCAGCGCGAGGTCGTCACGCAACTGGCGCAGACGGGCGAAGGCAGCGTGCTGCGCGGCGACATCATCGGTGGGTTCGGGTATCGCCATCAGCCCGCGCAGGCGCAGGTTGGGCAGGGCGGCCACGGCTTGGGCCAGTTCCGCCAGCTCTGCAGGGCTGCAGCCGGATTTGCTCTGCTCACCGCTGACATTGACCTGCAGGCAGACATTCAGCGCGGGCAGGTGCGCAGGGCGTTGGTCGGACAGGCGTTGGGCGATTTTCAGGCGATCCACCGAATGTACCCAGTCGAAATGCTCGGCGATGGGCCGGGTCTTGTTCGACTGAATGGGGCCGATGAAGTGCCAGATCAAGGGCAGATCACTCAAGGTGGCCTGTTTTTCCAGTGCTTCCTGCAGGTAGTTCTCGCCGAAGTCGCGGATACCGGCGGCATGCGCCTCGCGAATGGCCTCGGCGGGTTTGGTCTTGCTCACCGCGAGCAGGCCGATCCCTGCAAAATCGCGCTGCGATGCTTGCGCCGCCTCACGGATGCGCGCTCCGACCTTTGCAATATTCTCTGCTATCGTGGACATTACTTGCGGCCCGGCCGTTAAGCGTTCGCGGCATTCTACCTGCTTGCCTGCAATTGGGGAGTCCCATGGATATTACCGAGCTGCTTGCCTTCAGCGCCAAACAAGGCGCGTCGGATTTGCACCTCTCGGCCGGTTTGCCGCCGATGATCCGCGTCGATGGCGACGTGCGCCGCATCAACCTGCCACCGCTGGACCACAAGCAGGTGCACGCGCTGATCTACGACATCATGAACGACAAGCAGCGCAAGGATTACGAGGAATTCCTCGAGACCGACTTCTCCTTCGAGGTGCCGGGTGTCGCGCGCTTCCGGGTCAACGCCTTCAATCAGAACCGTGGTGCCGGTGCGGTGTTCCGTACCATTCCGTCCAAGGTGCTGACCATGGACGACCTGGGCATGGGTGAGGTGTTCCGCAAGATCACCGACGTGCCGCGCGGCCTGGTGCTGGTCACCGGCCCAACGGGTTCGGGCAAGTCGACCACCCTGGCGGCGATGCTCGACTACCTCAACAGCAACAAGTACCACCATATCCTCACCATCGAAGACCCCATCGAATTCGTCCACGAGTCGAAGAAGTGCCTGGTCAACCAGCGCGAGGTGCATCGCGATACCCATGGCTTCTCCGAAGCGCTGCGCTCGGCGCTGCGGGAAGACCCGGACATCATCCTGGTGGGTGAGATGCGTGACCTGGAAACCATCCGCCTGGCGCTGACCGCGGCGGAAACCGGCCACCTGGTATTCGGCACCCTGCACACCACCTCCGCGGCCAAGACCATCGACCGCGTGGTCGACGTGTTCCCCGCCGAGGAGAAATCCATGGTGCGCTCGATGCTCTCCGAATCGCTGCAGGCGGTGATCTCGCAGACCCTGCTGAAGAAGATCGGTGGTGGTCGCGTGGCGGCCCACGAAATCATGATCGGTACGCCGGCCATCCGTAACCTGATCCGTGAGGACAAGGTGGCGCAGATGTATTCGGCGATCCAGACCGGCGGCGCGTTGGGTATGCAGACCCTCGATGCCTGCCTCAAGACCCTGGTGGCCAAGGGCCTGGTCAGCCGCGACAGCGCGCGGGAAAAGGCCAAGAGCCCGGAAAACTTCTAGGAACTGGTGTAGGAGCGAGCATCGCGAGCGAAGCTTTTGGCGTTAGCCTGTTCGCGAGCAGAACTCGCTCCTACGATTCGGCCGTCACCTGCCGGCGGTATTGCACACGAAGCTACGAGAGCGACGATGGAATTCGAGAAGCTGCTGCGTCTGATGGTGGAAAAGGGTGGTTCGGATCTGTTCATCACCACCGGTGTGCCGCCTTCGATGAAGGTCAATGGCAAGATCATGCCCGTGACCAAGAACCCCATGACCCCGGAGCAGGCTCGCGAAACCGTGCTGGGGGTGATGAACGATGCCCAGCGCCGCGATTTCGCCGAGCACCACGAGTGCAACTTCGCCATCAGCGCGCGCGGCATCGGCCGCTTCCGCGTCAGTGCCTTCTACCAGCGCAACCTGGTGGGCATGGTGCTGCGCCGCATCGAAACCAACATTCCCACCCTCGATGAGCTGAAGCTGCCGGAAATCCTCAAGAAACTGTCGCTGACCAAGCGTGGCCTGGTGCTGTTCGTCGGCGCCACCGGCACGGGTAAATCCACCTCGCTGGCGGCGATGATCGGCTACCGTAACCGCAACAGCAGTGGCCACATCATTTCCATCGAGGATCCGATCGAGTACATCCACCAGCATCAGAGCTGCATCGTCACCCAGCGTGAGGTGGGCATCGACACCGACTCCTTCGAGGTGGCGCTGAAGAACACCCTGCGCCAGGCGCCGGACGTCATCATGATCGGCGAGGTGCGTACCCGCGAAACCATGGATCACGCCGTGGCCTTCGCCGAGACCGGCCACCTGTGCCTGGCCACCCTGCATGCCAACAACGCCAACCAGGCGCTGGATCGCATCATCAACTTCTTCCCGCCGGATCGACACAACCAGGTGTGGATGGATCTGTCGCTCAACCTCAAGGCCATCGTCGCCCAGCAACTGGTGCCGACCCCGGACGGCAAGGGCCGTCGCGCGGTGATCGAGGTGCTGATCAACACGCCGCTGGCCGCCGACCTGATTCGCAAGGGCGAGATTCACGAACTCAAGAGCCTGATGAAGCGCTCCACCGAGCAGGGCATGCAGACCTTCGATCAGGCGCTGTACAACCTCTACACCCAGGGCGAGATCACCTACGAGGACGCGCTGCTTTATGCCGACTCGGCCAACGACCTGCGCCTGATGATCAAGCTGGGCTCGGAAACCGATGGCGACCACCTGACGAGCATGGCGCAGGGCCTGTCGCTGGAGATCAGCGAGGAAGACCCAGGGCGTCGTTTTCGCTGATGGTGGTTTCTCCAAGGCATTGCTGATCGCCCCAATCGACCCCGCGTAGGCTGGGTGTGGAGCTTCCCGGGTTTCGCTGCGCTCAACCCAGGCTACGGGCTACGGATTGATCGCCAGCAAGCTGGCTCCTACGTAAAGCGGTCATCCGTTGCGTCGGGTGATACGTTTGCCCTTGCTGCCAGCAAGCACCATGGCCTGGCCGTCGCGCTGCGCGCCGGCGCGTGCCTCGCTCATCAACTGCGGGATCAGCGGCCCTTCCGGCAGATGCTTCCAGAATCTCAGCGGCAGATGCTGCTGCATCACCGTGCGATTGAGTCGTGCCGGGTTGAAGGTGCTGCCGTAGTAGGCGCGCCATAGCGCCTGGCCGTCGTCCTCGGGCTGCTGCGCCCACACCCGCCACTGCGCGGGGCAGCGTCGTTCGTGCTGCAGGTGCTGGCCATCCCAGAGCACGCCATCGCGCGGGGTGGCGATCAACCAACTGTGCTTGCCCAGGCGTTCGGCGAAGTGGCCGCTGGCCGAGGCGAGAATGTCGTGCGCCGGCTCGAACCAGGCGACGAAGTCTGGCGCGTCTTCGGCCTTGCACGGCTGGAAGCGGACGAAGGCGTGCAGGTGGTGCGCTTCGCGACGCACGGCCTTGAGCCTGCGTTGCAGTTCGCTGCCGTCGGGGTCGCCGGCCAGGATGGCGCTGCGCTCGCCCTGCACGAAGCGCCACAGCACCCGGTACAGCAAGCTCCAGCGCTCGTCGCCACGGTATTGCGCAGCGCTGTCCAATAGCTCCAGCAGCTCGGGAGAAACGCGCAGGCGGCCGCTGGGCTCCGGTGCCTGCTCGGCCGCTTCATCGAACAGGCCGGGCGCGCTTTCTTCGTCCAGCCATTGCACCTGATGCGGGGCCAGACCCTGTAGCAAGGCGCGGCGTGCGGCCTGGCGCCAGGTGGCGAAGGTGCCGTCGAAGCGCAGGCTGTGCATCACCACAATGCCATCTGTGCCGGGGTGTCGCGCAATTGCTGGCGCAGCACCATGGATTCATGTTCGGCGCGCGGTGGCCGGTAGTCCTGGGTGACGATGAAGGGCTTGGCCTTTTCCAGCACGCAGCGCAGGCGGGTCAGATCCTCGTAGCGGATGCGCCTTTCGCGTCGCAGGGCGCCCAGGCGCCGCGCGCTGAGCACGCCGATGCCAGGCACGCGAGCGATCAAGGACTCATCGGCGCGGTTCAGGTCCACCGGAAACTGCTCGCGATTGGCCAGCGCCCAGGCCAGCTTGGGATCGATATCCAGCGCCAGGTTGCCGGGGCCGGCGAGCAGTTCCGTGGCGCTGAAGCCATAGCCGCGCATGAGGAAGTCGGCCTGGTACAGGCGATGTTCGCGCAGCAATGGCGGCGCCTCGAAGGGCACGGTTTTCGGGCTTTGCGGGATGGGGCTGAAGGCCGAGTAGTAGACGCGGCGCAGGCGATAGTCGCTGTAAAGCGTTTGCGCGTTGTGCAGGATGGTGCTGTCGTCGGTGGCGTCGGCGCCGACGATCATCTGCGTGCTCTGCCCGGCCGGTGCGAAACGCGGCGCACGGCGCTCTTCCTTGGCCTCGCGCTCACCCAGGTGAATGTGCTGCATGGCCTGGTGAATGCTACCAACGTTCTTCTCCGGCGCCAGGCGCAGCAGGCTGGTCTCGGTGGGCAGTTCGATATTGACGCTGAGGCGGTCGGCATACAGGCCGGCCTCGGCGATCAGCTCCGGCGCGGCGTCGGGGATGGTCTTGAGGTGAATGTAGCCACGGAACTGGTGCTCCCGGCGCAGCAGCTTGGCGACACGGATCAACTGCTCCATGGTGTAGTCGGCGGAGCGGATGATGCCGGAGCTGAGGAACAGGCCGCTGACGCAGTTGCGTTTGTAGAAGTCCAGGGTCAGGGTCACCACTTCCTCGGGGGAGAAGCGCGCCCGAGGCACATCGCTGGAGCGACGGTTGATGCAGTACTGGCAGTCGTACAGGCAGAAGTTGGTCAGCAGGATCTTCAGCAGCGCCACGCAACGCCCGTCCGGTGTGTAGCTGTGGCAGATGCCCATGCCATTGGTCGAGCCGATTCCTGCCTTGCCCTTGGAGCTGCGTTTCGGTGCGCCGCTGCTGGCGCAAGAGGCGTCGTATTTGGCGGCGTCGGCGAGGATGGTGAGCTTTTCGATCAGTTGCATGCGGAGAATATCGATACTGTTTTTATATACAGTATCTGGGTGCCGCAATGCTATCAAGCCATTCGTGCTGTCATTCCGTGAGGCCGGCGGAGGAAACCTTTTCAACAACCGTGGCGTCATAATGCTATGTCGCACAAGGGGGGCGCCATGCAACGACAGGACACGCACAGCAAGCTGATCGGCTACCTGCTGTGGATATTCGGTTTTCTCGGTTCGCACCGCTTCTACTACGGCAAACCGGTGACCGGCACCATCTGGTTCTTCACCCTGGGCCTGCTGTTCATCGGCTGGATCATCGATCTGTTTCTGATTCCGGCGATGGATCGCGAGGCCGACCTGCGTTTCACCGCCGGTGAGATCGACTACAACGTGGCCTGGATACTGCTGACCTTCCTCGGCGTGTTCGGCGTGCACCGCATGTACCAGGGCAAATGGATCACCGGAATCATCTATCTGCTGACCGGCGGCCTGTTTCTGGTTGGCGTGCTCTATGACTTCTGGACGCTCAATACGCAAATTTCCATCAAGAACGCTCAGCGCGGCTGATCGGCAGGGAACTGCGTTCTGGCGTCTCGCTCAAACGCTGCAGAGCGAGGCATCTGCCTCGCAGGAATTCCCTACAGGGATGTGCCACTTGCAGTAAACGAGGCACCCATGAATTCCGAAGAACGAACCCTGATCGATGGCCTGTTCTCGCGTTTGCACGACGCCGAGCGGCAGAGCGCTGCCCGCGATGCCGAGGCCGATGCGCATATCGCCGAGCATGTCGCGCGCCAGCCGGCGGCACCTTATTACATGGCGCAGACCATCCTGATTCAGGAGGCGGCACTCAAGCGCCAGGATCAGCGGGTCAAGGAGCTGGAAGCGCAACTGGCCGAGATGCAGCAACAACGCCCCAGCAGCGGCGGCTTTCTTTCCGGTTTGTTCGGTGGTGGTGCGCGTGATGCTCAGCCGCAGCCGAGCTCGCGCCCGGACGGCTGGGGGCAAACGCGCTTTTCCCAGGGCGCTGCCGCCAGCGACCCGCGACCGGCGCAACCGGCTGCACTGCCGGGGCAGGGTGGTGGTTTCATGCGCGGTGCCTTGCAGACGGCGGCCGGTGTGGCCGGTGGTGTGATGATGGCCGATATGCTCAGCGGCCTGTTCCATCACGGCAGCCCGACGGAGATCGTCGAGGTGGTCGAGCCTCCGCTGCAGCAGGATCCCGGCAATTTCGATGCGGGTTCGCCAGGCGACAGCTATGCCGATGACAGCTACTTCGACGGTGGTGATTTCTTCGACGGTGGTGACGACAGCTTTTTCAGCTAAACGACGCGGATGACGGCATCGCACAGGCTGCCGTCATCCGCCTGGAGGCTTCAGTCGTCGCTGTCGTCGTCATCCCCGCCGTCGACCTTCATGCCCAGTTCCTTGATCTTGCGCGTCAGCGTGTTGCGGCCCCAGCCCAGCAACAGGGCGGCATCGCGGCGACGGCCAGCGGTGTGCTTGAGGGCGGTCTCGATCATGATGCGCTCAAAGGCCGGCACGGCGCTGTCGAGCAGGTTGGATTGGCCGCGTGCCAGGGCCTGATCGGCCCACAGGCGCAACGCCTGCTCCCAGTTGGTTACCGGGGCGGCGTCCTGCGGTTGGGTCAGCAGCTCGGGCGGCAGGTCGTCGACATGCACCTCGCGCCCCGACGCCATGACGGTGATCCAGCGGCAGGTGTTCTCCAGCTGGCGCACGTTGCCCGGCCAGGGCAGGTGCTTGAGGTAATCCTCGGTTTCGCTCTTGAGCAGCTTGGGCTCGACTGCCAGCTCCTGCGCCGCACGGGCGAGGAAGTGGTTGGCCAGGGTGGGGATGTCTTCGCGGCGGTCGGCCAGGCGTGGAATATGGATGCGGATGACGTTGAGGCGGTGGAACAGGTCTTCGCGAAACTTGCCGGCCTGCACCAGGGTTTCCAGGTTCTGGTGGGTGGCGGCGATGATGCGTACGTCCACCTTCACCGGGGTGTGGCCACCGACCCGGTAGAACTCGCCATCGGCAAGCACGCGCAGCAGGCGCGTCTGGGTATCGGCCGGCATGTCGCCGATCTCGTCGAGGAACAGGGTGCCACCGTCGGCTTGCTCGAAGCGTCCACGGCGCTGGTTGGCTGCGCCGGTAAAGGCGCCTTTTTCGTGGCCGAACAGCTCGGACTCCATCAGATCCTTGGGGATCGCCGCCATGTTCAAGGCGATGAACGGAGCCGCCGCGCGCGGGCTATGGCGATGCAGAGCATGGGCCACCAGCTCCTTGCCGGTGCCGGATTCACCGTTGATCAGCACGGTGATATTGGAGTGGGACAGGCGGCCAATGGCACGGAACACCTCCTGCATCGCCGGCGCTTCGCCGATGATTTCTGGGGTACGTGCCTGGGCGGCCGGAGCGGCCAGGCTCTGTTGCTCCTGGGCGTGCTGGAAGGCGCGCTTGACCAGGGAGACCGCCTCGTCAACGTCGAACGGCTTGGGCAGGTACTCGAAGGCACCGCCCTGATAGCTGGCCACGGCGCTGTCCAGATCCGAGTGCGCGGTCATGATGATCACCGGCAGGCGCGGATACAGCTCGCGGATGCGGGCCAGCAGGTCGAGGCCGCTGGCGCCCGGCATGCGGATGTCGGAGATGATCACGTCCGGCTGCTGGCGGGTCAGGCGGGCGAGGACGCCGTCGGCACTGTCGAAGCTCTGGATGCTCATGCCTTCCTGCTGCAGGGCCTTTTCCAGTACCCAGCGGATGGAACGATCGTCGTCGACAATCCAGACGGTTTCGTTGCGGCTCATGGCGTGGTCGCTCCTTGTTCCAGTGGCAGGAAGATCGAGAACACGGTGTGGCCTGGGTGGCTCTCGCATTCGATCAGGCCCTGATGCTGACTGATGATGTTCTGGGTAATGGCCAGGCCCAGGCCGGTGCCGTCGGCACGACCGCTGACCATGGGGTAGAAGATGGTTTCCTGCAGTTCCGGCGGAATGCCGGGGCCGTTGTCCATGATCTCCACCTTGACCACCAGACGGTGGCGGGTATGGCCGATGGTGAACTGGCGCAGGGTGCGGGTGCGCAGGCTGATGCGGCCCAGGCCCATGTCGTGCTTCTGCCCGGCGATGGCCTGCATGGCGTTGCGCACGATATTGAGCACGGCCTGGATCATCTGCTCGCGGTCGATCAACAGGTCGGGGATGCTCGGGTCGTAATCACGCACCAGAATGACGCTGCCCTGTGCCTCGGCTTCGATCAGGTTGGCCACCCGTTCCAGCACTTCATGCACGTTGGTCATCGCCAGCGACGGCAGCTTGTTCGAGCCGAGCATGCGGTCGACCAGGTTACGCAGGCGGTCGGCCTCTTCGATGATGACGTTGGTGTAGTCCTTGAGCTCTTCGTTGGGCAGCTCGCGCGACAACAGTTGCGCAGCGCCACGGATGCCGCCGAGCGGATTCTTGATCTCGTGGGCCAGGCCGCGCACCAGCAGCTTGGTGGTTTCCTGCTTGGATAGCTGGGCTTCTTCCTTGGTGATGCGCAGCAGGCGGTCGCGCGGGTGCACCTCCAGCAGCAACAAGGTTTCACCCTTGCTGAACAGCGGCGTCACCGCGTAGTCCACGGTCAGCGTCTGCCCGGTCACCGAGGTCAGCACCGCTTCGCGTTTGTTGAACGGGTGCGCCTGTTCCACCGCCTGGCGCAGGGACGACAACGCCTCGGGCGATTCGGTGAATAGCTCGCTGATGAACTGGCCATGGCTGCGCTGGCCGCTGACGGCCAGGAGCATTTCCGCCGCCGGGTTCATGTACTCAAGGCATAACTGGCTGTTGAGTAGCAGGGTGGCAGTGGTCAGGTTGTCGAGTAGCAGGCGGTGCAGCGCGTCATTGATGGTCATAGGCAGTGCTTTCCGGCAATGGGCAGGAAAATGCAAGAAGCAAACCAAGGCCCCGAAAAGACGCATTTTTTCTGCGTCATCTCGGGATCAGGGCGGACTGCAAGGCGATCAGGCGGGACGTTTCGACCCAAAACAGGGAGAGAATAAAGTTTGGTGCGATTTAATGCACCAAACTGGTGCTCGTTGGGGCTGTTGCCACTTCGACGCCCTGCGCGAAACGGCAGCAGGCCCTAGAGAAAGGGCAGGATACTGGGCTTTTCCGGGGGCTTGTCTTTCAGCGGGCACTCCGGGCGCACGCCATAGTCGTCCTTCTTGCACGGTCTGATCTTGCGCTTCTGCGCCAGCGACATGCGGTGCATGTGGAAGGGCTGCGCTGGGGTGCGTTCGACGATCAGGCCAGCAGAATCGATGATCTCGCCCACCAATTGGTGCGTGCCACGGTCGATGTGCTGCAGGGAAAACACCGGGCTGCGGCTGGGCTCGCCCTGGACCACGCCGTCGAGCAACAGGCGGTAGCTATGGCCGGGCAGCAGGCCGGGCTCGCTGGTCAGGGTGACGATCATGTCGCCCGCAGCATGGTGGATCGAGGCATCCGGCTCGGGCAGCAGGATGCGCAGGAGCTGGTAGTGCACTACCGGCTTGGTCACGGCTGGTGGGGCAACGCGGACGCTGGATTGGGGCGTATTCATCTGGGTGCTGTTGGAGGGCGCGATATATACACGCTCGGCACTGCTGCTGCGAGGCTTGTCGGTGAATACGCGATTACCTTCGGCATCGATATAGGTGTAGACCTGCGCTTGAGCGCCCTGGGCCAGCAATAGCAGGCCCAGCAGGAGTGTTCGCATCATCATCCGTTGCTTGCAGGTTTGGCGGGTTTGGGGGCTGGCTTAGGGGGCGGCGGAGCGGCTGGTTGCCTGGCCGGGCTGTTGAGGCTGATGCGTTGCACGGTGAAGGTCTCAGTCGCGCTTTGCTGGATCACCCGATCGCCGTCCAGCACCGCCACGGCCAGGCTGTGCTCGCCGCGGTCGATATTGGTCAATTGCAGGCTCGTCACATTGCTTGCCTGGCCGTAGGGTTGTCCGTCGAGGATCAGACGCAGGCGGTGACCTGGCTGCAGGCGCGGCTGAATGTTCACGCCGACGACGAAGGAGCCGTTGTTGGCGCGCATGGCTTCGTCGTCGGGAATGCCGGTGAGCCGCAGCACTTTGTAGGGCGCCTCTGCCTTCTCTTCGCCAGAGGATGTGGGTGGGGGAAGCTTGGGCGTCTGCATATCCACCGTATTGGTCGGCGGCAGCTCGACGCTCTCGGCAGCGGTGCCGTCCGGTGGTTGGTTGGTGTACACCGTATTGCCGTTGGCGTCGGTGTATTTGTAGATCTGCGCGCTGGCCGGCAGAGCCAGGGCAAGCAGCAGGCAGGCGAGTAATGGGCGCATGGGCCTATCCTTGCTCGGATGATGGGCTAAGCCTTGCACTGCTATGGGTTCCTGGCAAGCGCGGGGCGCTTTGGCTGTGACCTTTGCCTGCAAAAGCAGGGTGCTTTTATCAGAACGGTTCTTTGCGTTCTCGGGGGAGTGCTTGGTTGATACAGGACTGGCAAGTTTGTGTGTTGTCTCGTATTGGCTCTTTGGGTGTTTTGGACGCCGCTTTGGGTGTTTTCAGAGATTCCGGGTTTCGCCCCCTCGGGCGACTCACTTTTCTTTGAAATGCGCAAAGAAAAGTAAGCAAAAGAAACGCACCCCCGCCATCCGGGTCTCGCTTCGCGAGACTCCCCTCACTCCGGCACCGCTCCGGGGTCGGCGTACATGGGCCATCCCTGGCCCATTACGCCTCTCGCGGCATCCATGCCGCTCGCCCCCTGCGCAATGCCTACGTTCGGCCTCCTGAAGGGGGAGTTAGCGCGCCTGAACGTATATTGGCTCCGGGCATACCCGGCGTGTTCTGGTAGCTGTGGAGCCGCGATTTGGCTGTCGAATTAAACCGATAGTTTCATTCGCATGGATAGCTTGCCGGCTTTCAGCCGGCATCTTGGTCAGCCCTAAGGCTGGCCCATGTTCAAGCACTCCACGCTAATTCTGGGTTACCTCGGGTTCAGGCGCGTGCAGAGCCCGCCCAGGAGGGCGAACGGAATCGTCGTGGAAGAGGTTGAGCGACATGGATGTCGCGAGAGCCGCGATGGGCCAGGGATGGCCCTTCGCGGCGGGCCTCTGGAACGGCGATGGAGTGAGCGAACCCTCGCGCAGCGAGGGCCGTATGACCGGGCGGAGGGTTTTGGTTACTTTTGCCCCGCAAAAGTGACTCGCCCGGGAGGGCGAAACCAGAAACATCAGCAAAAACGCGGCAATCCGGAACAAGCACCCGAACAAGCACTAACTTGCCAGTCCGGTATCAAAGACTAATCTCCCCCGAGCTTCCGCGAAAAACCATAAAAAAGCCCCGCCAGGCAGGGCCGGGCGGGGCTTTCGAGGGCGCCGCACGAGGCGGCGCAAGCTGGCTTAGACGCTGTAGTACAGGTCGTATTCCAGCGGGTGCACGAAGGTGCGCACCTTGATTTCTTCTTCGCTCTTCAGCTCGATGTAGGCATCGATGAAGTCGTCGGAGAACACGCCGCCCTTGGTCAGGAACGCGCGGCCCTTGTCCAGCTCTTCCAGGGCTTCTTTCAGGCTGCCGCACACTTGCGGAATCAGCTTGCCTTCTTCCGGCGGCAGGTCGTACAGGTTCTTGTCGGCTGCATCGCCCGGGTGGATCTTGTTCTGGATACCGTCGATACCGGCCATCAGCAGAGCAGCGAAGGCCAGGTACGGGTTGGCAGCCGGGTCCGGGAAGCGCGCTTCGATGCGGCGGGCTTTCGGGCTGGCAACGTACGGGATACGGATCGAAGCGGAGCGGTTGCGAGCCGAGTAGGCCAGCATCACCGGTGCTTCAAAGCCCGGAACCAGACGCTTGTAGGAGTTGGTCGACGGGTTGGTGAAGCCGTTCAGGGCCTTGCCGTGCTTGATGATGCCGCCGATGAAGTACAGAGCGGTCTCGGACAGACCGGCGTAGCCTTCGCCAGCGAAGGTGTTCTTGCCGTCTTTGGAGATCGACATGTGCACGTGCATGCCCGAACCGTTGTCGCCGTACAGGGGCTTGGGCATGAAGGTGGCGGTCTTGCCGTAGGCGTCGGCGACGTTGTGCACGCAATACTTCAGGGTTTGAACTTCGTCAGCCTTGGCGACCAGGGTGTTGAACTTCACGCCGATTTCGTTCTGACCGGCAGTGGCCACTTCGTGGTGGTGCACTTCGACGACCAGGCCCATCTCTTCCATGGCGTTGCACATGGCGGTACGGATTTCATGGTCGTGGTCGCACGGCGGAACCGGGAAGTAACCGCCTTTGACGGCCGGACGGTGGCCCTTGTTACCGCCTTCGACGTCCTGATCGGTCATCCAGGAGCCTTGCTCGGAGTAGATCTTGAACATCGAGCCGGAGATGTCGGACTTGAACTTCACTTCGTCGAAGATGAAGAACTCGGGCTCCGGGCCGACGAATACGGTGTCACCGATGCCGGTGGTTTTCAGGAATTCTTCGGCGCGCTTGGCGATGGAGCGCGGGTCGCGGTCGTAGCCTTGCATGGTGCTCGGCTCGATGATGTCGCAGACCAGGATCAGGGTCGGCTCTTCGGTGAACGGATCCAGTACGGCGGTTTCGTCGACCGGCATCAGGATCATGTCGGAGGCTTCGATGCCTTTCCAGCCATGGATGGACGAGCCATCGAACATCTTGCCGTGCTCGAAGAAGTCTTCGTCCAGGGCGTCACGGGCCGGCATGGTCACGTGATGCTGCTTGCCCTTGGTATCGGTGAAGCGCAGGTCTACCCACTTCACGTCGTGTTCTTTGATCAGTTGAACAGCCTTAGACATGTTGTCCTCCAGATGGAAAGGCTCGTATCGATGAGCCCCGATATGTACGGTGAAGCCCGGCGGGATAGTCCTCCAGGGCGACCTGCCTCACAAGGGAGCAAATTGCATGCCAGTGCCCTTTATTGGGCAGAGGCCGCGAAACTCAGGCGCCGTGCCGCTTGCGCGGTATTTATGCCGGTGGTTTTGCACCATTTAAGGGCTGCAAATTCCTTATATGTGCAATTTTGGTGCATCGTCTGCATGGCGCAGTATTTTTGGTCAAAGCTTGAACAATTTCCGCTATAATCCGCGCCCCTGTTTTTCCGCTGCCTGTTCGGGCGCTTATTTCATGAAGCTGATCGTCAAAGTTTTCCCGGAAATCACCATCAAGAGTCGCCCGGTGCGCAAGCAGTTCATCCGCCAGTTGGGGAAGAACATCCGCGCCGTGCTGCGCGATCTTGACCCCGCCCTGCGGGTGACGGGTGTATGGGACAACCTGGAGGTGGAAACCGACCTGGACGATCCCAAGCTGCTCGCCGAGATGACCGAGCGCCTGCGTAACACCCCTGGTATCGGCCTGTTCCTCGAGGTCAACGAATACCCGCTGGGCGATCTCGATGACATCACCGAACACTGCAAGCGCCATTATGCCGAGCAACTACCGGGCAAGATCTTCGCCGTGCGCTGCAAGCGTGGCGGCAAGCACGCCTTCAGCTCCATCGACGTCGAACGCCATGTCGGTTCGCGCCTGCGCCGCGAGTGCGAGGCGGCCGGTATCGATCTGAAGAAGCCGCAAGTCGAAGTGCGCATGGAGATTCGCGATCAACGCCTCTTCGTGGTGCACAACCGCCACGAAGGCCTGGGTGGCTACCCGCTCGGCTCGCTGGAGCAGACCCTGGTGCTGATGAGCGGCGGTTTCGACTCCACCGTGGCGGCCTACCAGATGATGCGTCGCGGCCTGGTCAGCCACTTCTGCTTCTTCAATCTCGGTGGGCGTGCCCACGAATTGGGCGTGATGGAAGTGGCGCACCATATCTGGCAGAAGTTCGGCCGCTCGCAGCGCGTGCTGTTCATCAGCGTGCCGTTCGAGGAAGTGGTCGGCGAGATTCTCGGCAAGGTCGACAACAGCCAGATGGGCGTGATCCTCAAGCGCATGATGCTGCGTGCCGCGACCCGTATTGCCGAGAAGCTGCAGATCGAGGCGCTGGTCACTGGCGAGGCGATCAGTCAGGTGTCGAGTCAGACGCTGACCAACCTGGCGGTGATCGATTCGGCCACCGACATGCTGGTGATGCGCCCGCTGATCGCCAGCCACAAGCAGGACATCATCGACACCGCCACGCAGATCGGCACCGCCGAGTTCGCCAAGAACATGCCTGAGTACTGCGGCGTGATCTCGGTCAACCCGACCACCAAAGCCCGTGGCTATCGCGTGGAGAAGGAGGAGGCGCAGTTCGACATGGCCATCCTCGACCGCGCCCTGGAGCGTGCTACCCAGTTGCCCATCGACCGCGTCATCGACGAGCTGGGCAAGGACGTGCAGGTGGAGGAAGTGCGTGAGGCACTGGCCGGGCAGATCGTCATCGATATTCGCCACCCCGATGCCGCCGAGGACGAGCCGCTGGAAGTGCCGGGCATCGAAGTGCAGGCGCTGCCGTTCTACGCGCTGAACAACAAATTCAAGGAACTGGATGAGAACCGCCAGTACCTGCTGTATTGCGACAAGGGCGTCATGAGCCGCCTGCATGCCCACCACCTGCTGAGCGAGGGGCATGCCAACGTGCGCGTTTACCGGCCCTTCGGTCAGCCGCAAGCCGCAAGCCGCAAGCTACAAGACGGGCGCGTGCAGTCATGATGAAGGGACATATCAGACGCAGCGCGCGGCGCCGCAGGCATCCTCCCGACTGCGGCACCTGAATCCGTCATGTTTTTAGGCTTTTCTTTGGCTTTTACCTTGCAGCTTGTCGCTTGCGGCTTGCCGCTCTCTTTCTAGGAAAAAATTGTGATCGAAAAACTGCGCAACATCGCCATCATCGCCCACGTCGACCATGGCAAGACCACCCTCGTCGACAAACTGCTGCGTCTGTCCGGCACCCTCGACCGCAAAGAAGCGGAAAACGAGCGCGTGATGGACTCCAACGACCAGGAGAAAGAGCGCGGCATCACCATTCTGGCCAAGAACACCGCGCTGAAGTGGAACGACTACAACATCAACATCGTCGACACCCCCGGACACGCCGACTTCGGCGGCGAGGTGGAGCGCGTGATGAGCATGGTCGACTCCGTGCTGCTGGTGGTCGACGCCCAGGACGGCCCGATGCCGCAAACCCGTTTCGTGACCCAGAAGGCGTTCAAGGCCGGCCTGCGTCCGATCGTGGTGGTGAACAAGATCGACCGTCCGGGCGCGCGCCCTGACTGGGTCATCGACCAGATCTTCGACCTGTTCGACAACCTCGGCGCCACCGACGAGCAGCTGGACTTCCCGATCGTCTACGCCTCGGCCCTGAACGGCATCGCCGGCCTGGACCACGAGAAGATGGACGACAACATGGACGCCCTGTTCCAGGCCATCGTCGACCACGTACCGGCCCCGGTCGTCGACGTCGACGGCCCGTTCCAGATGCAGATTTCCCAGCTGGACTACAACAGCTTCCTCGGCGTGATCGGCATCGGCCGTATCGCCCGTGGCACCATCAAGGCCAACAGCCCGGTGACCGCCATCGGCGCCGACGGCAAGCGCCGTAACGGCCGTATCCTCAAGATCATGGGCCACTCCGGCCTGCAGCGCGTGGAAGTGCAGGAAGCCACTGCCGGTGACATCGTCTGCGTATCGGGCATGGACGAGCTGTACATTTCCGACACCCTGTGCGACCAGAACAACGTCGAGGCTCTGCCGCCGCTGACCGTCGACCAGCCGACCGTGAGCATGACCTTCCAGGTCAACGACTCGCCGTTCGCCGGCAAGGAAGGCAAGTTCGTTACCAGCCGCAACATCAAGGATCGCCTGGAGAAGGAACTGCTGCACAACGTCGCCCTGCGCGTCGAGCCGGGCGAGACCCCGGAGAAATTCAAGGTCTCCGGCCGTGGCGAACTGCACCTGTCGGTGCTGATCGAAACCATGCGCCGTGAAGGCTTCGAGCTGGCCGTGGGTCGTCCGGAAGTGGTGATCATCGAGAACGAGGCCGGCGAGAAGCAGGAGCCGTACGAGAACGTCACTATCGACATCGAAGAACAGCACCAGGGTTCGGTGATGGAGCAGATGGGCCTGCGCAAGGGCGATCTGACCAATATGGTGCCCGATGGCAAGGGTCGTATCCGCCTGGAGTACACCATCCCGGCGCGCGGCCTGATCGGCTTCCGTAACAACTTCCTGACCCTGACCTCGGGCAGCGGCATCCTGACCTCGACCTTCAGCCACTACGGTGCGATCAAGGCCGGTGAGGTGACCAACCGTCAGAACGGCGTACTGGTCTCCATGGCCACCGGCACCGCGCTGACCTATTCGCTGGAAACCCTGCAGGCGCGCGGCAAGCTGTTCCTCGAGCCGGGCCAGGAGATCTACGAAGGCCAACTGTGCGGTATCAACAGCCGTGACAACGACCTGGTGATCAACCCCACCAAGGGCAAGAAGCTCGACAACATGCGCGCTTCCGGCAAGGACGAAGTCATCGCTCTGGTGCCGCCGATCAAGTTCACCCTCGAGCAGGCGCTGGAGTTCATCGCCGACGACGAACTGGTGGAAGTGACGCCGAAGTCGATCCGCCTGCGCAAGAAGTACCTGAACGAGAACGACCGCAAGCGCTTCGAGCGCGCCAAGGTCTAAGGGCAGCCGCAAGCTTCAGGCTGCAAGCGGCAAGTGAAGAGCAAGGCCCCGTCAGAGTGATCTGACGGGGCTTTTTTCTTGGCGTACAAGATGCGGGCTTTCTGGCATGCTGGTATCTGCCCTTGGATGGGTGCCTCACTCATTGTCGCCAGGCTCCGGGCCTGTAAGGACATGCTGTGGTTATCTGCCATGTTCGCTGCGCCATCATCGCCCCTGCGTCGTGCATGAGCACGTGTCGGCAATGCCCTGCGCGCTCGCTGCAGGAGTCTGATTTCGTGCCTGGGAGGCTTGCTGCACTGCTCGTCATGTCCAGGCCTGGGCCCGTGTCGAGGCGGTGGTGTGCCAATGCGTAAGGCCGAACGCCTGTTCCAGGTGGTCAACCTGATCCGTGTGCACCAGCCGATAACGGCGCAGGCGCTGGCCCAGCGGCTGCAGGTCTCAGTGCGCAGCATCTATCGCTATATCGATGACCTCTCGCTTGGTGGCATTCCGATCTACGGCGAACCGGGGCTCGGCTATGCCATGCAGGCGCACTTCGAGATGCCGCCACTGGCGCTGGGTGAAGAAGAACTCGAGGTGCTGACGGCCGCGCTGGATCTGCTCGCTGCCTCTCTGGGCGGCAAGAGCCGAGCCCTGGCGCAGGCGCTGCTGGCCAAGATCGAAGCGGCGGCTCCGGCCAGTGCCCGTGCTCAGCCGGCCAAGCGTCTGTTCGCCCTGCAGGCCCCTGTGCCTGAGCAGAACTGGGAGGCGTTGCATGCGGCGATCAAGCTGGACGCGGCGGTAAGAATTCGCTACCTGAGCCTGGCGGGCGAGAGCAGCACGCGCACGATCTATCCCCTGGGACTGTTCTATTGGGGGGGCAAGTGGACGGTGGGTAGCTGGTGCTGTACCAGGGCCGACTATCGCGATTTCCGTCTTGATCGGATCCTCGAGGTGCAGGCACCGCAACAGACTCCGCCGTGCCAGGCCGGCATCGGCCTGGGTGACTACATGCGTCGGCAGGCCGATGCCTGGGCGGCGCGTCAGGCCACTGACAGTACGCTGTCAGCAGGGCAGGAGCATGCTGCGACTCCCTGAAACCCACAAGGAGTCCCCACATGAGTGCGCACGTACTCGAAGTTGCCATCTTTACCCTGAAGCCCGGCTTCGCTGGCCAGATCGCTCGGTTGCGCGACGAGCTGCGCCAGGTCTTGGCCGAATTCCCTGGGCTGCTCGAATACCAGGGCTACGCCCCGCTGGGTGAGGGCAGTTACGCCGATATCGCCAAGTGGGATAGCCATGCCAGTGCTCTGGCTGTTGCGCAGGCCTTCGCTTCGGGCGATGCGCGCTTTGCACCCTATGCCGAGGCTATCGACACGCTGCAGTTCATGGGCCATTTCGCCTCGGTTTGAGGCGGGTAAAAGAAACCCCGGCCTTTCGTGCCGGGGTTTTCGGGTTCAATCCTGCTGTGGTCTACAGGCCAGCAGCCCCTAGGCTTTTCATATATAGCGTCGTGTTTGTGAAGTTGTCCGCAGGATCTTTATTCACGATTGATGATGGCGACTTGGTATCATTGGGGCTGGCGCCGATTGCTTCGGTTCTGTGTCTGTATTACGGCGTCCAGGGAGGTGTAAACCAATGAATGGTCTGGCAGTGCTGATTCTGGCTGCGGAGAGCGGTGTAAAACAGACGCGTTGGGCGGAGCCGACCGCCCCCAAGCAGTTGATCCAAGTGCGTGGTGAAACCCTTCTCGCACGCACGTTGCGCCTGCTCGCAGAGCGCGGCGTGAAGGCGCCCTGGTTGCTGACTGCCAGCGAGGCGTTGGCGAGTTATCCAGTGCCGAGCTGGTGCCCGCTGTGGCGAGAAACCAAGGCTCACAGCCTGCTCGCAGCTGAAGCCGTGGTGGGAGCCGGGGATCTGCTGGTGCTCTACAGCGACGTGTATTACTCCGAGGCGGCCATCGACACCATCCTGGCGTGCTCAGAAACTCGCTTCTACGGGCGCGACGGGCGTAGTGCCTACACCTTCAAGGACTATGGCGAGCTGTTCGCGGTGCGTATCGCCGAAGCTGACCGTGGTTGTGCGCGCGCTGCGCTGGAGCGTGCCATCAGGTTCTACCAGGACACGGGAAACCAGAGCTTCTGGTCGTTCTATCGCTTGATGGCGGGATTGCCATTGGCTGATCGCAAGGCCATCGAGCGTCGGCTCTTCGTGGATATTCACGATGAAACGGATGATGTCGACTTCGCCGAAGAGGTTCCGTTGTTGCTGGCCGCTATCGACAAGCCCCTGATCTGGCGGGTAAGGCACCTGATGCGCAGGTTGAGCCTGGCCAACAAGAAGCGTCGCGAGCGGGCACGCCATGTGGCGGGACGAAGCTTGGAGGCCGTTTGAGGGCAGAGATTTTCGGGGTGATCCTGTGGCGCATGGGCGCCTATGGATATCTTTCGCTAGCGCATACAACAGGCTCATCGCGGAATCATGGGGAAGTCGGGCTTGATACCGGATTGGCAAGTTTGTGTTGGCTTGTTGATTGTTCTTGTGTCTGTTCCGAATTGCCGCGTTTTTGTTGATGTTTCTGGTTTCGCCCTCCCGGGCGAGTCACTTTTGACGGGCAAAAGTAACCAAAACCCTCCGCCCGGTCATCCGGCCCTGGCTGCGCCAGGGTTCGCTCACTCCATCGCCGCTCCAGAGGCCCGCCGCGAAGGGCCGTCCCTGGCCCATCGCGGCTCTCGCGACATCCATGTCGCTCAACCTCTTCCACGACGATTGCGTTCGCCCTCCTGGGCGGGCTCTGCACGCGCCTGAACCCGAGGTAACCCAGAATTAGCGTGGAGTGCTTGAACATGGGTCAGCCTCAGGGCTGACCAGAATGCCGGCTGGAAGCCGGCAAGCTATCCAGACGAATGAAACTGCGCGAATGAAAGTTTTGGTTTAACCCGGCGGCCACGTCATGGCTCCACTGCTACCAGAGCACGCCGGGCATGCCCGAAACCGATGTACGTTCAGGCGCGCTAACTCCCCCTTCAGAAGGCCGAACGTAGGCGCTGCGCAGGGGGCGAGTGGCATGGATGCCACGAGAGGCGTAATGGGCCAGGGATGGCCCATGTACGCCGACCCCGGAGCGGTGCCGGAGTGAGGGGAGTCGAGCGCAGCGAGACCCGGATGGCGGGGGGGCGTTTCTTTTGCTTACTTTTCTTTGCGCATTTCAAAGAAAAGTGAGTCGCCCGAGGGGGCGAAACAAGAAGTTTCCGAACACACCGAAGCGGCGTCCAGAACGCCAACGCAAGCCAACAAGGGCACACAAACTTGCCAGTCCGGTGTCAATCAGGCATTCCCCTGAACATGCGATGCCCATAAAAAAGCCCCGGTGTCCGTAAGAACACCGGGGCTTTTCTACGTCAGCCTCACTGCGGTCTACAGGCCAGCAGCCCGTAGGCCGTCAACCCGATCAACAGCAGCAGGCTGAGGGTCATCACTCACCTGCCACCTGACGCAGGTTCTGCGCCGGGGTGTCGTCGAGGTTGTTGAGCATGCGCTCGCTGTACCAGTCGAGGAAGTTGATCACGCCGAACTCGTAGGTCTTGGAGTACGGGCCGGGCTGGTAGGCGGTGGAGTTGATGCCGCGCTGGTTTTCCTCGCCCAGACGACGATCCTGGTCGTTGGTGGCATCCCAGACTTCGCGCAGGCGAGCCACGTCGTAGTCGACGCCTTCCACCGCGTCCTTGTGCACCAGCCACTTGGTGATCACGATCGACTCCTGGGCACTGACCGGCCACACGGTGAAGTTGATCATGTGATCGCCCATGCAGTGGTTCCACGAGTGCGGCAGGTGCAGGATGCGCATCGAACCCAGGTCCGGGTCGGTGATGCGACCCATCAGCTTCTTGCAGCCTTGCTTGCCATCCAGGGTCATGGACACGGTGCCCTTGAGCAGTGGCATGCGCACGATGCGGTTACGCAGGCCGAAGCTGGCATGGGCGTAGGGGATGTTGTCCTTCTCCCAGCGGGTGGTGCACTCGGCGACCTGATCCTTGAACGCCTGGCTGGCGCGCGGATCGGTGACGTCGTCCCATTCCAGCAGGGTGTTGAGCAGTTCCGGGTGCGAACCGTTGCAGTGGTAGCACTCGCGGTTGTTCTCGATCACCAGCTTCCAGTTGGCTTGCTCGCGCATGGTGCTCTGCACCGCGACCTTGGTGTTCTCCATGTCGTACGGCTCCATGTAGTGAGCCAGGGTCGCGAGGAATTCGTCGATGGCCGGCGGGTTTGCCGCCAGGCTGATGAAGATGAAGCCACCAGCGGTCTTGCAGTGAACCGGCTTGAGGTTGTAGTCCGACATCTTGAAGTCGGCGCCCATCTCGGTGCCAGCGAACAGCAGACGGCCGTCCAGCTCGTAGGTCCACTGGTGGTAGGGGCAGACCAGCTTGGCGACCTTGCCCTTGTCCGACACGCACAGGCGCGAACCGCGATGGCGGCAGACGTTGTGGAAGGCATGGATCTGGCCTTCGGCACCGCGGATGACCAGAATCGGGTTGTCGCCGATCTGCACGGTGAGGAAGTTGCCCTTGGCCGGAATCTCGCTGACCATGCCGGCGATCAGCCACTCCTTGTGGAAGATCTCCTGCATGTCGACCTGGAACAGGCGCTCATCGTTGTAGAAAGGCTGCGGCAGCGAGAAGGTGTGATCGCGCTCGTGCAGCATCTCCGCGGTGGCCTTGCGGACGGGCTCTAGTGGGTCGCCCAGGCTCAGGTTTTGGGTGCAGTCCATGAATGGCTCCTCAATTGGTCGACGCGTCGCGCCGGCCGGTAAAAGTGGCTGTTACGGTAAATGCCGCAAGGTGTTCGTCAATCGCTGCTGCCTGCGATGGGCGTGCATGCTTGGTGAGGCGGAGTGTGGAGCCGGGCAAAGGGGAAACCTTGTCCATGGGCGACATGGCCGGATGCGTTTCCGACGCGCCAGGCCCCGTGTCATGGGGCAGGTCGCGATAAGTATGTGGATGTCGTTGGTAGATAAATGACGACTCTCTGCCTTTCGCACAATCCGCCGCATATAGGCCGATATCCGGCCACGTGGAGAGCTGTTCATGACCACTACCAACGCCTTCCTCAACCCGGTTACCACGCAGACCTGGACCAATGGCCGCCACCTGGTGCGCTGCGTCAAGGTCATCCAGGAAACCTGGGATGTCCGTACGTTCTGCTTCATGGCCGATCAACCGGTGCTGTTCTTCTTCAAGCCGGGGCAGTTCGTCACCCTGGAGCTGGAGATCGACGGCCAGCCGATCATGCGTTCGTACACCATTTCCAGCTCGCCTTCGGTGCCCTATAGCTTCTCCATCACCATCAAGCGCGTGCCGGGCGGCAAGGTATCGAACTGGTTGCACGACAACCTCAAGGAAGGTGACGAGGTGCCGGTGCATGGCCCTGTGGGGCTGTTCAACGCCATCGATTTCCCTTCCGACAAGGTGCTCTACCTCTCCGGTGGTGTCGGCATTACGCCGGTCATGTCCATGGCGCGCTGGTTCTACGACACCAATGCCAACGTCGACATGGTCTTCGTGCACAGCGCGCGTTCGCCCAAGGACATCATCTACCAGCGTGAGCTGGAGCACATGGCGGCGCGCATCAGCAACTTCAGCGTGCATGTGATCTGCGAGAAGCACGGCCTGGGTGAGGCCTGGGCAGGCTATCGTGGTTACCTGAACAAGCCGATGCTGGAACTGATCGCGCCGGACTTCCTCGAGCGCGAGATCTTCTGCTGTGGCCCAACGCCCTACATGAGCGCGGTCAAGCGTCTGCTCGAGGCGTCCGGCTACGACATGAGCCGCTACCACGAGGAGGCCTTCGGCCCCACGCCGCCGGAGATCAGTGCCGAGGTCAAGGAACTGGCCGCCGAAGCGGCCGATGCCCCGGAAGTGCCGGTGGGCGAGCTCAATCAGGTGGAATTCATCAGCACCGGCAAGAGCATTCGGGTCGCGCCTGGCGAGACCGTCCATGCTGCCGCTGCCAAGCTCGGTCTGCACATTCCCAAAGCCTGCGGCATGGGCATCTGCGGTACCTGCAAGGTGATGAAGACCGCCGGCGAGGTGGACATGGAGCACAACGGCGGCATCACCGACGAAGATGTGGCCGAGGGTTACATCCTGTCTTGCTGCAGCGTGCCCAAGGGCGACGTGGCGATCGATTACTGATCGCCACGTCGGCTCTGGGGCTGGTGCGCGCAGCGCACCCTACGGGTCTGTAGCCCGGATGAAATCCGGGACGGTCGATCCGTTTCCCCGGATTGCATCCGGCTACCTGGCTGCACAATCAGAGGCTCCGCTTGCGGGGCCTCTGGCGTTTTCAGGCGCTCATCACTTCACGGATATCGGCAGCGAGCTGGCGCACGCGGGCTTCGTCGCTATCCCAGCTACACATGAAACGCGCGCCACCGGCGCCGATGAAGGTGTAGAAACGCCAGCCGCGGGCGCTGAGGGCGGCGATGGCCGGCTCCGAGAGCTGCAGGAACACGCCGTTGGCCTCCACCGGGAACATCAGGCTGACGCCGGGGATGTCTGCGACCAGCGAAGCGAGCAACTGAGCGCAGCGGTTGGCGTGCTGGGCATAACGCAGCCAGGCACCGTCCTGCAGGATGCCGACCCAGGGCGCCGATAGATAGCGCATTTTCGAGGCAAGCTGGCCGGCCTGCTTGCAGCGGTAGTCGAAGTCCTCGGCCAGCGCCTTGTCGAAGAAGACGATGGCCTCGCCTACCGCCATGCCGTTCTTGGTGCCGCCGAAGCACAGCACGTCGACCCCCGCTTTCCAGGTCAGCTCGGCCGGGCTGCAGCCGAGGAAGGCGCAGGCGTTGGAGAAGCGCGCGCCGTCCATGTGCAGGTGCAGGCCCAGTTCCTTGCAGGTCTGGCTGATGGCGCGGACTTCCTCCGGGCGGTACACGGTGCCGACTTCGGTGGCCTGGGTGAGGGTGACCACGCGCGGTTTCGGGTAGTGGATATCCTGGCGCTTGAGGGCGATCTCGCGGATCGCCTGGGGTGTCAGCTTGCCGTTCTCGGTGCTGGCCAGCAGCAGCTTGGAGCCGTTAGAGAAAAACTCCGGTGCGCCGCATTCGTCGGTTTCGACGTGGGCGGTCTCCGCGCAGATCACGCTGTGGTAGCTCTGGCACAGCGAGGCCAGGGCCAGGGAGTTGGCGGCGGTGCCGTTGAAGGCGAAGAACACTTCGCAGTCGGTGTCGAGCAGGCGCCGGAAATGATCGGCGGCGCGCGCCGTCCATTCGTCGTCACCGTAGGCGCGTTGGTGGCCCTGGTTGGCCTCGGCCATGGCGGCCCAGGCTTCGGGACAGATGCCGGAATAGTTGTCGCTGGCAAATTGCTGGGCATTGTCGGGCATTGGCGCGTTCCTTCTGAAAAGCAGCCGGCAAGGGTGCCGGCAAATCCTCACTATACTGCCCGCGCAGCGCTGGCGGCGTCCGTTGCAGCGACGTGTTGTTGCGCTGATGCGATGCGCCCTGCATGGTGGGGGCGTGCACAGCCGTTCGGCTCCGGGATGGAACTAGAGGCTTTGCATGGGGTTCACACCTTACAGAGAGCGGCATTCGGTCCGCTTTCCGTCATCCAGAGAAGGAGTTTTCCATGCCTTATCGTCATCTGCTTGCCGCCGCTCTACCCCTGGTTCTGGCGCTGCCCGTCAGTGCTGCCGAGTGGTCGGACAAGGCCAAGAACGACTTCGTGCAGCAGTGCATCAACGGCGCCCCGGCTGGCTACGAAGAGCCGCAACTGCGGGCCTATTGCGACTGTGCGGCGACCAAGGTCAGCGAGGAGTTCAGCGAAGAGGAGCTGGAGGCCATGAGCCGCCAGTCGCCACCGGATCAGGCCATGCAGCAGCGCCTGGTGAAGGCCTCCAGCAGTTGCAGTGGCGAACTCAAGCCCTGATCGCCTGCTGAGCAAATGCTGTGCGTTTGCGCCGGAGCCCCGTGGGCTCCGGCCTGGCGTCAAGTGTCCACAGGCAGCGCACAGAGAAGTCCAGGGTATTTGTGCACAACAGATCTCTATCTGATTGATCTTGTTCGATTTTTGATCGTCCGGCGGCAGGCCTTGGTTTTCCTGGCCTGAAGCACTCCTCGAACAAGCTGCGCACAGCTTCATCCACAGCTTCTGTGCATATCCCCAGGCATCGTTCCTTGCTGGCATCCGCAACGGGTGGATAAGCCGGCACGCTGCGGTGGGTGTATGGACAACGAACAGCGGCAGAAGCTCCAGTCTCCACGGGGGCTGCGATGATCTGACTACAGCTTTTCCACAGGGTGATCCACGTTTTCTGTGCATCATTGGTAGTCGCTAACTGTTTGATATCGATCAGGAAACGAACGATTGGCCGGAGCCTGCGTGAGGCCTGGCGATGAGCGCCGAGTGCACGGCTTATCCACAGCTTGATCCACCTGTGGGGTGGATAAGGCCGGGGCGGCGTTTAACACCTTGGCGTCGATTCTGAGCAACAGGTCAACTTGGCTGGCCGTGACAATCGCAGCATTACGTCCTGCTGCGCGTCGCCGCCAAGGAGTCCTGTCATGGTCATCTGCGTTTTCTACCCGAGCAAATTCGCAGTCTCACCCTCGCCTCTGTCGCGAGCCGATGTACCTGCTCCCGGCCTTGTGCAAGGCGTTGCGGCATGAGCGCAGCGCAGAAGGTGGCGGATGCCGCCGTGGCGTCCATCGGTTTCCTGCTGGATGAAGGCTTCTGTCTGATGGCGTTGGCTGCTGCTCTGGAACCGCTGCGTATGGCCAATCAGTTGGCTGGGTGCACGCTCTACCGCTGGCAGACGCTCAGTCTGGATGGGCGAGCACGGCGTGCCAACAATGGCATGTGGGTCACCCCGGATCGCGCCCTGGGCGCAGCGGATAAGCTGTATGGCTTGATCCTCTGTCGTGGCGATGACGAGGCGCAGGCGCACAGGCCCGAGCTGGAGTGCCAGTTGTGCGACCTGGCACGAGCCGGCGTGTTTCTCGGTGCGCCCGGCCTGGAGCCGATGCTGCAAATGATCGGCGGCCGCCATGGCCGAATGCTGATCAGGGCGATCAGTGACGGGCTGGCATTCGAGCCGTTGCCGCCCCCGGGTCAGATGCTGCACTGAGCGCCGCCACAGAGGTGCAGGGGCGAATTCATGGTGGCGCCATGATCGCGCATGAATGGGCCTGCAGTGGCAAAGCGGATCCGGCCAACTTCGGGTCGCAGGCGTACAAAAAAGTCTGGGGTGCTTCTGCTGCAATCCATTGCAACGGCTCATCAGTCCGATGGGCCGCGTCACCAGCAAAGGGATCGATGCCATGCAGATGCCGCAAACGCTTCGGATTGAAAACGGTGAAAAGGTCAGATCGACCTTCTCTGCCAAGGAGTACGCCAATCGTCACGCCAGGCTGCGCGCGCACCTGGCGAGCGAGAACATTGATGCGGCGATCTTTACCTCGTATCACAACATCAATTACTACAGTGACTTCCTCTACTGCGCCTTTGGCCGTTGCTATGCGCTGGTGGTGACCCAGGACGCCATCGTCAGCATCAGCGCCAAGATCGACGGCGGCAGGCCGTGGCGGCGCGCCGTCGCTACCGACAATATCGTCTACAGCGACTGGCAGCGTGACAACGACCTCGTCGCCATCGAGCAGGCACTGCCGAAGGCCGGCCGCATCGGCGTCGAGTTTGATCACCTGACCCTGCAGCACCGTGAACGGCTGGCAGCCCGCTATCCGAATGCCGAACTGGTGGATGTCGCCGCGCCTTGCATGCGCTTGCGCATGATCAAGTCTGCGGAGGAGCATGCGCTGATCCGCCATGGTGCTCGTATTGCCGATATCGGCGGTGCGGCGGCGCTGGAAGCGCTGCGCGATCAGGTGCCGGAGTACGAAGTGGCCCTGCATGCCACCCAGGCCATGGTGCGCGCCATCGCCGCCACCTTCGAGGAGGTGGAACTGATGGACACCTGGGCTTGGTTCCAGTCCGGCATCAACACCGACGGTGCGCACAACCCCTTGACCACGCGCAAGGTCAACGCAGGCGACATCCTCAGCCTCAACTGTTTCCCCATGATCGCCGGCTACTACACGGCTCTGGAACGCACTCTGTTCCTCGATCACTGCAGTGACGCGCATCTGCGACTCTGGCAGGCCAACGTCGAAGTGCATGAGGCCGGGCTCGCCCTGATCAGACCAGGCGTGCGCTGTTGCGATATCGCCCATGCGCTCAACGAGATCTACCTCAGTCATGATCTGCTGCAGTACCGCACCTTCGGCTACGGCCACTCCTTCGGTGTCCTCAACCATTACTACGGGCGTGAGACGGGGCTGGAGCTGCGCGAGGATGTCGAGACCCTGCTGGAGCCGGGCATGGTGCTGTCCATGGAGCCGATGATCATGCTGCCGGAAGGCCTGCCAGGCGCCGGCGGCTATCGCGAGCACGACATCCTCATCGTCACCGAGAGCGGCGCCGAAAATATCACCCGTTTCCCCTATGGCCCGGAGCACAACATCATCGCTCGATAGCGAGCTGCCGTGCCGCTGCTATGGCAATGGCGCTAAGAGCGCGCCGGCACGGCCATGCCGCTGTGCTGGCGTTCGCGGCGTGGCGACAGGCCGAACTGGCGGCTGTAGCTCTTGGAAAAATGCGCCGCTGACGAGAAGCCGCAGGTCAGGGCGATCTCACCCACCGGGGCTTCACTGCATAGCAACAGCTCGCGCGCCCGCTGCAGGCGCAGCTCCAGGTAGTACTGGCTGGGCGTGCGCGCCAGGTACTTGTGAAACAGCCGCTCCAGTTGGCGCACCGACACCTCGTTGAGGCGTGCCAGCTCTTCCAGCTCCAGGGGCTCTTCCAGGTTCGCTTCCATGATCGCCACGATCTGGCTCAGCTTGGGTTGGGTGTTACCGATTTTCTGGCGCAAGGGGATGCGCTGCGGGTCGCGGGCGTTGCGTACCCGCTCGCACAGCAGCAGTTCGGCGGCGCGGCTGGCGATCTCGGCGCCATCGGGTTCGCGGCTGATCAGTTGCAAGGTCATGTCCAGCGCCGCGGTGCCGCCCGAACAGGTATAGCGATCGCGATCCAGTTCGTAGAGTTGGTGGGAGACGATGATGCGTGGAAACCGTGCTTTGATCTGTTCGATATTCTCCCAATGCAGGGTGCAGCGATAGCCTTCGAGCAGGCCGGCGCTGGCCAGCAGGTGGCTGCCGGTGCAGATGCCGCCCAGGGGCACGCCCTGTTCGGCCAGGCGACGCAGCCAGGCGAGCAGGGCACGGTCGTATTTCTCCGGGATCGGGTTGGCGCCGACGATGAACAGGGCGTCCAGAGCTGGCGCCTGTTCGGGGCTGCTGTCGGTCATCACGCGCACGCCGTTGCTGGCCGCCACCGGCTGGTTGTCGCTGGAGATCAGTACGCTGCGATACAGCGGCCTTCCAGCGGCCAGGCCAGCGATGCGCAGAGGCTCGATGGCCGAGGCGAAGCCGATGGTGGTGAAGTTGGGGATAAGCAGGAAACCGAAGGTCTTCAACTTGTCGCAATCAGGTAATTGCAGGCGCTGAGGCTCAGCATGCTTCATGGGTGGCTCCTGTCCGTTGCTTGCCAGTGCGGGCGTCGGGATGGCGCTACGCACCCGCCAGGCGGGGCAGGCTCGATCTTACCCTCATTCGCCGGCTGTCCGGCGCCGTGACGGGTGTCGCAACCTGTCTCTACACGACATACCAGGCGAAGCGCCGCCAGGCAGCGCCATTACCGCTCATCGCGTGATTCGGGGCAGGTCAGTTTGAGCATTTTGAAGTCGTAATTAGGCAAATGACCCCCCAGGCTATTTCGCACAATCGCCTCCAACAGACGCCTTGTCGGTGGCTCCGTGAGCCGCTGCGACGGGAGCCTCACCAACACAGATGCGACCCTGACGGGTTGCCGGGAGACCGAGATGTTCAGCAAGCAGGACAAGATCCAGGGTTATGACGATGAATTGCTCGCCGCCATCGACCAGGAAGAGCGTCGCCAGGAAGAGCACATCGAGCTGATCGCCTCGGAAAACTATTGCAGCCAGCGCGTGATGGAAGCGCAGGGCAGCGGCCTGACCAACAAGTACGCCGAAGGCTACCCGGGCAAGCGCTACTACGGTGGCTGCGAGTACGTCGACAAGGTCGAGCAACTGGCCATCGATCGCGCCAAGCAACTGTTCGGTGCCGATTACGCCAACGTCCAACCGCACTCCGGCTCCTCGGCCAACAGCGCCGTCTACCTGGCACTGCTCAACGCCGGTGACACCATCCTCGGCATGAGCCTGGCCCATGGCGGCCACCTGACTCACGGCGCCAAGGTGTCGTCCTCGGGCAAGCTGTACAACGCCGTGCAGTATGGTCTGGACACCGCCACCGGCCTGATCGATTACGACGAAGTCGAGCGTCTGGCCGTCGAGCACAAGCCGAAGATCATCGTTGCCGGCTTCTCCGCCTACTCCAAAACCCTGGACTTCCCGCGCTTCCGCGCCATCGCCGACAAGGTCGGTGCCTACCTGTTCGTCGACATGGCCCACGTCGCTGGCCTGGTTGCTGCCGGTCTGTACCCGAACCCGATTCCGTTCGCTGACGTGGTCACCACCACCACCCACAAGACCCTGCGCGGTCCGCGTGGCGGCCTGATCCTGGCCAAGGCCAACGAGGAGATCGAGAAGAAGCTCAACTCCGCCGTGTTCCCAGGCGCCCAGGGCGGCCCGCTGATGCACGTGATCGCCGCCAAGGCGGTGTGCTTCAAGGAAGCCATGGAGCCTGAGTTCAAGGCTTACCAGCAGCAGGTCATCGACAACGCTCAGGCCATGGCCAAGGTATTCGTCGAGCGCGGCTACGAAGTGGTGTCCGGCGGTACCGACAACCACCTGTTCCTGCTCAGCCTGATCAAGCAGGGCCTGACCGGCAAGGATGCGGACGCTGCCCTGGGCCGCGCCGGCATCACTGTGAACAAGAACGCCGTACCGAACGACCCGCAGTCGCCGTTCGTCACCTCGGGTATCCGCATCGGTACCCCGGCCGTGACCACCCGTGGCTTCAAGGTCGCCCAGTGCCAGAGCCTGGCCGGCTGGATCTGCGACATCCTCGACCACCTTGGCGATGCCGATGTCGAGGCGCAGGTGGCCAAGCTGGTCGCCGGGCTGTGCGCGGACTACCCGGTCTATCGCTAAGCCAACCTTCTCTCTCAGCCCCTCTCGCGCAGTCGCGAGAGGGCAGTAGAACCCTGGAGCATGCCCATGCAACGTTATTCCGGCTTCGGCCTGTTCAAGCACTCGTTCAGCCATCATGAGAACTGGCAGCGCATGTGGCGCAATCCGACGCCCAAGCCGGTTTATGACGTGGTCATCGTCGGCGGTGGCGGTCACGGCCTGGCCACGGCCTACTACCTGGCCAAGGAATTCGGCGTGAAGAACGTCGCCGTGGTGGAGAAGGGCTGGCTTGGCGGTGGCAACACCGCGCGTAACACCACCATCGTCCGTTCCAACTACCTGTGGGACGAGTCCGCGCACCTGTACGAGCACGCGATGAAGCTGTGGGAAGGTCTGTCGCAAGACCTCAACTACAACGTCATGTTCTCCCAGCGTGGCGTGTTCAACCTCGGCCACACCCTGCAGGACATGCGTGACATCGAGCGCCGCGTCAGCGCCAACCGCCTCAACGGTATCGACGGTGAGGTAGTGGACGCCAAGCAGGTGGCGGAGATGATCCCCTACCTGGATTGCTCGAAGAACACCCGTTACCCGATTCTCGGTGCCTCGCTGCAGCGCCGTGGCGGCGTGGCCCGCCACGATGCCGTGGCCTGGGGCTTCGCCCGTGCCGCCGACGCCCTGGGCGTCGACCTGATCCAGCAGACCGAAGTGATCGGCTTCCGCAAGGAAAACGGTGCGGTGATCGGCGTCGAGACCACCAAGGGCTTCATCGGCGCCAAGCGCGTCGGCCTGGTCGCTGCCGGTAACTCCGGGCACCTGGCCAAGCTGGCTGGCTTCCGCCTGCCGCTGGAATCGCACCCGCTGCAAGCCCTGGTCTCCGAGCCGATCAAGCCGATCATCGACACCGTGATCATGTCCAACGCCGTACACGGCTACATCAGCCAGTCGGACAAGGGCGACCTGGTCATCGGCGCCGGTATCGACGGCTACAACGGCTACGGCCAACGTGGTTCCTACCCGACCATCGAACACACCCTGCAGGCCATCGTCGAGATGTTCCCGGTGCTGTCGCGCGTGCGCATGAACCGCCAGTGGGGCGGCATCGTCGACACCACGCCGGACGCCTGCCCGATCATCGCCAAGACGCCAGTGAAGAACCTGTTCATCAACTGCGGTTGGGGTACCGGTGGCTTCAAGGCCACGCCGGGTTCGGGCAACGTGTTCGCTGCCAGCCTGGCCAAGGGCGAGATGCATCCGCTGGCCAAGCCCTTCTCCATCGAGCGCTTCCACAACGGTGCGCTGATCGATGAGCACGGCGCGGCCGGTGTGGCGCATTAAAGGTCGCGCGTAGCGCGAAGGCTGATGCCCCTCTCCCATTTATGGGAGAGGGTGCCCGAAGGGCGGGAGAGGGGGCCAGGTTCGGCATTCCCGTTCCCGATAACAGAGTTCGGGAGTGCTGGTGCGCTGAGCACCCTCTCCCCCGGCCCCTCTCCCGCAAGCGGGAGAGGGGAGTAAAGCGGAGGCTCCACCATGTTGCATATCTTCTGCCCTCACTGCGGCGAATTGCGTTCCGAAGAAGAGTTTCACGTCAGCGGCCAGGCGCACATCGCGCGCCCGCTGGATCCGAACGCCTGCACCGACGAGGAGTGGGGCGAGTACCTGTTCTTCCGCGATAACCCGCGCGGCATCCACCACGAGTTGTGGATTCACGCGGCGGGCTGCCGTCAGTACTTCAACGTCACTCGCCACACGGTGAGTTACGAGATTCTCGAAACCTACAAGATCGGCGAGAGCCCCAGCGTGACTGAAGCCACTGTCGCTGCGAAGAAGGCCGCCGACCAAGGAGTAACGGCATGAGCCAGGTCAATCGTCTTTCCCAGGGTGGCCGTATCGACCGCAGCCAGCCCCTGACCTTCAGTTTCAACGGCCAGACCTACCAGGGTTACGCCGGCGATACCCTGGCCGCTGCGCTGCTGGCCAACGGTGTCGACGTGATCGGCCGTAGCTTCAAGTACTCGCGTCCGCGCGGCATCGTCGCCGCCGGTGCCGAAGAGCCCAATGCCGTGCTGCAGATCGGCTCCACCGAAGCGGCGCAGATCCCCAACGTGCGTGCCACCCAGCAGGCGCTGTACCAGGGCCTGACGGCTGCCAGCACCAACGGCTGGCCGAGCGTCAACACCGACCTGATGGGTATTCTCGGCAAGGTTGGCGGCGGCATGATGCCGCCCGGTTTCTACTACAAGACCTTCATGTACCCGCAGAACCTGTGGCTGACCTACGAAAAGTACATTCGTAAGGCCGCTGGTCTCGGTCGTTCGCCGAAGGAAAACGATCCGGACATCTACGACTACATGAACCGGCACTGCGACGTGCTGGTGGTCGGTGCCGGCCCTGCCGGTCTGGCCGCAGCGCTGGCTGCCGGTCGCAGTGGCGCACGGGTGATCCTCGCCGACGAACAGGAAGAATTCGGTGGCAGCCTGCTGTCCACCCGCGAGATGCTCGATGACAAGCCGGCCGCCGACTGGGCTGCCAAGGCCATCGCCGAGCTGCAAAAGATGCCGGAAGTGACCCTGCTGCCGCGCGCCACGGTCAACGGTTACCACGACCACAACTTCCTCACCATCCACCAGCGCCTCACCGACCACCTCGGTGAAGTCGCCCCGATGGGCCAGCCGCGTCAGCGCATGCACCGTGTGCGTGCCGGCCGTGTGGTGCTGGCCACCGGCGCTCATGAGCGGCCGCTGGTGTACGCCAACAACGACGTGCCCGGCAACATGCTGGCCGACGCCGTGTCGACCTACGTGCGCCGCTACGGCGTGGCGCCCGGCCAGAAGCTGGTGCTGTCGACCAACAACGATTACGCCTACCGCGTGGTGCTCGACTGGCTCGATGCCGGTCGCCAGGTGGTCGCCGTGGCCGACGCGCGCAGCAACCCGCGCGGTAGCTGGGTCGAAGAAGCGCGCCGACGTGGTGTGCGTATCCTCACCGGCAGTGCCGTGGTCGAAGCGCGTGGTAGCAAGCGTGTGAGCGGTGCGCGCATCTGCGCCATCGACACCGTCAAGCACAAGGTCACCAGCCCGGGTGAAGTGGTCGACTGCGACCTGATCGCCAGCTCCGGCGGCTACAGCCCGGTGGTGCACCTGGCCTCGCACCTGGGCGGTCGTCCGGTCTGGCGCGAAGACATCCTCGCCTTCGTGCCGGGTGAAGGCTTCCAGAAGCGTCATTGCGCCGGTGCGGTCAACGGTGTGTTCGGTCTGGGCGACGCCCTGGCCGATGGTTTCGAGGCCGGCGCCAAGGCGGCTGCCGAAGTGGGCTTCAACGCCGTGACCGGCACCCTGCCGAAGGCTGAGAAGCGCATCGAGGAAGCTACCGTTGCGCTGTTCCAGGTGCCGCACGACAAGGGCACCTCGCGTGCGCCCAAGCAGTTCGTCGACCAGCAGAACGACGTCACCGCTGCCGGTATCGAACTGGCCACCCGCGAAGGCTTCGAGTCGGTCGAGCACGTCAAGCGCTACACTGCGCTGGGCTTCGGTACCGATCAGGGTAAGCTGGGCAACATCAACGGTCTGGCCATCGCGGCTCGTTCCATCGGCATCAGCATTGCCGAGATGGGCACCACCATGTTCCGCCCGAACTACACCCCGGTGACTTTCGGCGCCATCGCCGGCCGTCACTGCGGCGAGCTGTTCGAGCCCAAGCGCTACACCGCCATGCAGAAATGGCACCTGGAGAACGGTGCCGAGTTCGAGGATGTCGGCCAGTGGAAGCGTCCCTGGTACTTCCCGAAAAACGGCGAAGACATGCACGCCGCTGTGGCCCGCGAGTGCCTGGCCGTGCGCAACGCGGTGGGCATCCTCGATGCCTCGACCCTGGGCAAGATCGACATTCAGGGCCCGGATGCGCGCGAGTTCCTCAACCGCGTCTACACCAACGCCTGGACCAAGCTGGACGTGGGCAAGGCCCGCTACGGCCTGATGTGCAAGGAAGATGGCATGGTCTTCGACGACGGTGTGACCGCCTGCCTGGCCGACAACCATTTCGTCATGACCACCACCACCGGCGGCGCCGCACGGGTGATGGAATGGCTGGAGATCTACCACCAGACCGAGTGGCCGGAGCTGAAGGTGTATTTCACCTCGGTCACCGACCATTGGGCCACCATGACCCTGTCCGGCCCCAACAGCCGCAAGCTGCTGGCCGAAGTCACCGACATCGACCTGGACAAGGACGCCTTCCCCTTCATGAGCTGGAAGGAAGGCAAGGTGGGTGGCGTACCGGCTCGGGTGTTCCGTATCTCCTTCACCGGTGAGCTGTCCTACGAAGTCAACGTGCAGGCCAACTATGCCCTGGGCGTGTGGGAGCAGATCATCGCCGCCGGCGAGAAGTACGGCCTGACGCCTTACGGCACCGAGACCATGCACGTGCTGCGCGCCGAGAAGGGCTTCATCATCGTCGGGCAGGACACCGATGGTTCGGTCACCCCGGACGACCTCGGCATGGGCTGGTGCGTGGGCCGTACCAAGCCGTTCTCCTGGATCGGCTGGCGTGGCATGAACCGCGAGGATTGCCTGAAGGAGAACCGCAAGCAACTGGTCGGCCTCAAGCCGCTGGATCCGAACAAGGTGCTGCCGGAAGGTGCGCAACTGGTGTTCGATCCCAAGCAGTCGATTCCGATGACCATGGTTGGCCACGTCACCTCCAGCTACATGAGCGCCGCGATGGGTCATTCCTTCGCCATGGCCTTGGTGCGCGGTGGTCTCAAGCGCATCGGCGAGCGCGTCTTCGCGCCGCTGGTTGATGGCAGCGTGATCGAAGCCGAAATCGTCAGCCCCGTGTTCTATGACCCGAAAGGGGATCGCCAGAATGTCTGACGTCGAGTTGCAAGCCGCAAGCGTCAAGCCGCAAGAATCCGAGGGTGCCCAGGCGCACCAGGCAGGTGAGAAATGAGCGCAGTGAACGTGTACCAACAACGCCCCGCCAACATCGAGGGGCAGTCCTCCCTGCACCATGCCGGTCTGCACGAGCTGGCCGGTAAGGGCCGCAAGGGCGCCGGCGTCACGCTGCGCGAGAAGAAGCTGCTGGGTCATCTGATCCTGCGTGGCGACGCCGATGACACCAACTTCGCCGGTGGCGTGCACAAGGCCCTGGGCCTGGAGCTGCCGGGGGCGCTGACCCTGGTGGCCAACGGCGACACCTCGCTGCAGTGGCTGGGCCCGGACGAGTGGCTGCTGATCGTGCCCGGTGGCAGCGAATTCGAGGTGGAAGGCAAGCTGCGTGAGGCCCTGGCCGGTCAGCATATTTCGGTGGTCAACGTCAGCGGCGGTCAGACCCTGCTGGAGCTATCCGGGCCCAAGGTGCGCGAACTGCTGATGAAGTCCACAAGCTATGACGTGCATCCGAAGAACTTCCCGGTGGGCAAGGCGGTTGGCACGGTGTTCGCCAAGTCGCAACTGGTGATTCGTCACACCGGCGAAGACACCTGGGAACTGCTGATCCGCCGCAGCTTCTCCGACTACTTCTGGCTCTGGCTGCAGGATGCCAGCGCCGAGTATGGGTTGGCGGTCGAGGCCTGAGGCTGACACGAACGGCTCCCTCTCCCCTTTGGGGAGAGGGTTGGGGAGAGGGGGCGGGCGGATCGCGTTGTACCGTCGGCCCTCTCCCCGGCCCCTCTCCCGCAGGCGGGAGAGGGGTGAAAATCATCGGAGTCTATTATGAGCCGCACCCCCGACACCTGGATCCTCACCGCCCACTGCCCGAGCGTGCTCGGCACCGTGGACGCGGTGACGCGCTTTCTGTTCGAGCAGCGCTGCTACGTTACCGAGCACCGCAGTTTCGATGATCGCCTGTCTTCGCGCTTCTTCATTCGTGTCGAGTTCCGCCAGCCGGATGGTTTCGACGAGGCGGCGTTCCGCGCCGGCCTGGACGAGCGCCTGGCACCCTTCGGCATGCAGGTGGAGCTGACGCCGCCGGGGTATCGCGCCAAGGTGGTGCTGATGGTGTCCAAGGCCGATCACTGCCTGAACGATCTGCTCTACCGGCAGCGCATCGGCCAGTTGTCCATGGAGGTGGTGGCGGTGGTGTCCAACCACCCGGATCTGGAGCCGCTGGCGCGCTGGCATGGCATTCCCTATCACCATTTCCCGCTCGACCCGACCGACAAGCCGGCGCAGGAGCGTCGCGTGCTGCGGGTGATCGAGGACTGCGGCGCCGAGCTGGTGGTGCTCGCCCGTTACATGCAGGTGCTGTCGCCCGAGCTGTGCCGCAAGCTGGATGGCTGGGCGATCAACATTCACCACTCGCTGTTGCCCGGTTTCAAGGGCGCCAAGCCTTATCACCAGGCCTACCAGAAGGGCGTCAAGCTGGTCGGCGCCACCGCTCACTACGTCAACGACCACCTCGACGAAGGGCCGATCATCGCCCAGGGCGTGGAAGCGGTGGATCACGCGCACTACCCTGAAGATCTGATCGCCAAGGGGCGCGACATTGAATGCCTGACCCTGGCGCGCGCGGTGGGTTACCACATCGACCGCCGCGTGTTCCTCAACGCCAACCGCACGGTGGTGCTCAACGCCTGAGGGCAATCGTAGGGTGCGCTGCGCGCACCGGGAGGCAACGCAAAGACATTGGTGCGCATAGCGCACCCTACGGGAACCCGCCCTGCCAGGTTTCAACGGCGGTTTCCGGCAACAGACGAAAGAAGCTCCAGTGCAAGGCCGCGCGGCTGTCAGCCGCGTCTTGTGTCCACAAAAAGAAAGGAGAGTTAGATATGTCTGGTAATCGTGGTGTGGTTTACCTCGGCGCGGGCAAGGTCGAAGTGCAGAAGATCGACTACCCGAAAATGCAGGATCCGCGCGGCAAGAAGATCGAGCACGGCGTCATCCTGAAAGTCGTTTCCACCAACATCTGCGGCTCCGACCAGCACATGGTGCGCGGTCGTACCACCGCTCAGGTCGGCCTGGTGCTGGGCCATGAGATCACCGGTGAGGTGGTCGAGAAGGGGCGTGACGTCGAGCGTCTGCAGATCGGTGATCTGGTTTCCGTTCCCTTCAACGTCGCTTGCGGCCGTTGCCGTTCCTGCAAGGAACAGCACACTGGCGTGTGCCTGACCGTCAACCCGGCGCGTGCCGGCGGTGCCTACGGCTATGTCGACATGGGCGACTGGACCGGCGGCCAGGCCGAATACGTGCTGGTGCCTTACGCCGACTTCAACCTGCTCAAACTGCCGGATCGCGACAAGGCCATGGAGAAAATCCGTGACCTGACCTGCCTGTCCGACATCCTGCCCACCGGCTACCACGGCGCCGTTACCGCTGGCGTCGGCCCGGGCAGCACCGTTTACGTTGCTGGTGCCGGCCCGGTCGGTCTGGCTGCCGCTGCCTCGGCTCGCCTGCTTGGCGCGGCCGTGGTCATCGTTGGTGACCTCAACCCGGCGCGTCTGGCTCACGCCAAGGCTCAGGGCTTCGAGATCGCCGATCTGTCGCTGGACACCCCGCTGCACGAGCAGGTCGCCGCATTGCTGGGCGAGCCGGAAGTGGACTGCGCCATTGACTGCGTGGGCTTCGAGGCCCGTGGTCATGGTCACGAAGGCGCCAAGCACGAGGCTCCGGCCACCGTGCTCAACTCGCTGATGCAGATCACCCGTGTCGCCGGCAAGATCGGTATTCCCGGCCTGTACGTCACCGAGGATCCGGGCGCGGTGGATGCCGCTGCCAAGATCGGCAGCCTGAGCATTCGCTTCGGCCTCGGCTGGGCCAAGTCGCACAGCTTCCACACCGGCCAGACTCCGGTGATGAAGTACAACCGCCAACTGATGCAAGCCATCATGTGGGATCGCCTGAATATCGCGGAAATCGTTGGTGTAGAGGTCATCAGCCTGGACGACGCACCGCGCGGTTACGGCGAGTTCGACGCTGGCGTGCCGAAGAAATTCGTCATCGACCCGCACAAGACCTTCAGCGCGGCGTGATGCCCGTGGCCCGGAAGCGTTCCGGGCCTGTTCCTGACTTGTTCACGGCCAGGCGCATTGGTCCGCGCCTTCTTTCGGGAGCCTACGGGCTCCCTTTTCTTTGGTGCGATCACTCTTGTGCGGCGCGGATCTGCGCGATGCGCGCATCCTTCTCCTGCCAGAGCTGGGTCACCCAGTCCTGCATGTACTGGCGAAATACCGGGTCGTTCTGGTAATCGCCTTGCCACAGCTCGGGGGCCAGGTTGCGGGTCTGGATGTCGACCACCACCTTGTCCACCTGGCCACTGAGCAATGCCCAGAAGCCCGGCGCCTTGCCCTCGGGGTAGACCAGGGTGACGTCGAGCACGGCGTCGATCTGCTCACCCAGGGTGGCGAGCACGAAGGCCACGCCACCCGCCTTGGGCTTGAGCAGGTAACGGTAGGGCGACTGCTGCTGGGCCTGCTTGGCCGGAGTGAAGCGGGTACCCTCCAGGTAGTTGACCACGGTGACCGGCAGGCGCTTGAACTTCTCGCAGGCGGCCCGGGTGATCTCCAGATCCTTGCCCTGCATGTGCGGGTTCTTTTCCAGAAAGGCCTTGGAATAGCGCTTCATGAAGGGGTAGTCGAGCGCCCAGAAGGCCAGGCCGAGGAAGGGCACCCAGATCAGTTCCTGCTTGAGGAAGAACTTGAAGTAGGGTGTCTTGCGGTTGAAGGCCTGCACCAGGGCGGGAATGTCGACCCACGACTGGTGGTTGCTGATCACCAGGTAGGAGCCATCGCGGCGCAGCTCGGCATTGCCGCGGATATCCCAGCGGGTGGGGGTGAGCAGGGCGAAGATGCGCTTGCAGTTCTCGGCCCAGAACTCGGCCACCCACATCACCCCACGGGAACAGGCATCGCGGGCGCTCTGCCCGGGCAGGGCGAACTTGGCGAGGGCGATCAGCAACAGCGGGCCGATCAGAACGAGGGTGTTGACGAGCAGCAGCAAGATGGTGGCAATGCCAGTCAGCAGTGGGCGCATATCGACTCCTTGGCGGGCACGAGCGGACATCATAAGCACATGCGCAGCGGGCCTCAAAAATACGGCTAATGGGCGATGGCGATGTGCCATTTGTTGCTTGATGCTGGTCAATGGAAAATACCCTGGATTGTCCGACACTGAATGAAGTGTCTTGCCAGGACAACCCCGTCAACCAGCTCTGGATGATCCCGATGTTGAAGCGCATTGCGGTGGCTGATCTACGCCTCGGTATGTATATCCAGGAGTTCTGCGGATCCTGGATGGATCACCCTTTCTGGAAATCCAAGTTCCTCCTCGACTCCGAGAAAGACCTTGCCCGTATTCGTGACAGCGCCATCAGCGAACTGTGGATCGATGTCGGCAAGGGCAGCGACGTTGCCCCTGGGGTGAAGGCTGCCAGCAGGGCCGAGGCCGAATGCGAAGCCCAGGCCCGGCTGCTGGCCGCCATCGAGCCGCCCAAGGTCAAGCCCGTGTCGCTGGATCAGGAGCTGGAGCAAGCGGTGAAGCTGTGCGCGCGCTCCAAGCAGGCGGTGATGGACATGTTCAATGACGCACGCATGGGCCAGGCGCTGCAATTCGAGCAGGCCGAAACCCTGGTGGAGGACATCTCCCAGTCGGTGATGCGCCACCCCAACGCGTTCATCAGCCTGGCCAGGCTCAAGCACGTCAACGAGTACACCTACATGCACTCGGTGGCGGTCTGCGCCTTGATGATCGCCCTGGGCCTGCAGCTCGGCCTGCCGACGGCGGCAGTGCGTGAAGCCGGCCTGGCCGGGTTGCTGCACGATATCGGCAAGATGGCCATGCCGCCCGAACTGCTGGACAAGCCCGGCAAGCTCAGTGACGAAGAGTTCGCCATTATCCGCCGTCATCCAGAAGAGGGCGGCAGCATCCTCATCAAATGCAAGCAGGTCAGTGCGTTGGTGCTGGACGTGTGCCTGCATCACCACGAGAAGGTCGACGGCAGCGGTTACCCCCACCGCCTGCAGAGCGAGCAGATCAGCCTGCTGGCGAAAATGGGCGCGGTGTGTGACGTGTACGATGCCATCACCTCCAATCGGCCGTACAAGCCCGGCTGGGATCCTGCCGAGTCGATCCGCAAGATGGCTGAATGGAAGGGGCACTTCGACGAGGTGGTCTTCCAGGCCTTCGTCAAGACCGTCGGCATCTACCCGGTTGGTGCTCTGGTGCGGCTGCAGAGTGGGCGGTTGGCCGTGGTCATGGAGCAGAATCCCAAGGCGCTGCTGGCACCCAAGGTCAAGGTGTTCTTCTCGGCCAAGTCGCGCCTGCCGTTGGCGCAGACCGTGGTCGACCTGAGCAAGATCGGCGATCAGGACCGCATCGTCGGCCGTGAGTCAGCGGAGGAATGGGGCTTCGAGCGTCTCGACGAGCTGTGGGCGGGGATGGAGCTAAATGGGCGCGGGCGTTAGCAGGCTGTTGAAAAACTACCTCGGCTTTGGCTTCCTGCGTCGCTCTACCTCCTGCATCCCTGCAGTCGTGCGTTGCCATTGCTGCGTTAAAAACAGTCTCGTGCGCGAGTCCGATCAAAATGCTCATTTACAACTCGTAAACCCGAGTGCGGGCCCAGTGCTTTTTTCGCCTGTTTTTGCGGGGCCGCCATCGGTATTGCACTGGCTGCCTCGGCTCGGGCTTCCTGCTTCGCTCTACCTCCTGCATCCATGCAGTCGTCGCCTACGTTTCAACGGCCTGCTAGCAGCATGTTGTAACGCTTCGTACAGGAACATTGCTCAGGCTTGCTCGGTCGGAGTTTCGGTCAATCACCACGAGAGGGCCGAACCTTGAAATACCTTGCGCTTCTGCTGGCCAGCGCCATCAGCCTGCCGGCGCTGGCCGACGAACAACCGGATCTGTACGGTCGCTACGAATTGATCAAGCTGCCTGCCCTGGGCAAGACGCTGAAAGCCAAGATGGACACTGGCGCCATGACGGCATCGCTGTCGGCCAAGGACATCGAATCCTTCAAACGTGACGGCGAGGACTGGGTGCGCTTCCGTCTGGCCGTCGATGGCGCCGATGACACCCTCTACGAACACCCCCTGATCCGCGTTGCCGAGATCAAGAACCGCGCCGAAGAGGGCGATGATGACGCTCAAGAGGCCACCTATTCGCAACGCCCGGTGATCGAAATGCCGATCTGCCTGGGCGAGGAAAAGCGCACCATCGAGGTCAACCTCACTGACCGCAGCACCTTCAGCTATCCGCTGCTGATTGGTGCCAGCGCCATGCGCGACATGGGGGCGGCGGTCAATCCCGCCGAGCGTTACACCCGCGAGCGTCCGCAATGCTGAGTTAATTGTCGCATTCAGAAACAATGCTGATGCTCATTGGCCAGTACACTCGCCGCGAGTGCACCGCCACCATCCTGCTTCCGTAGTCGATGCGTCGCGGGCCTGCTTTTTGCTAAATGCAATCGTCTGCCAGGCCTTCCGGCCCATGATTACAGGGGTGCAAAGATGTCGGGATTGCTCGGGCCGGGTGTCTGGCTGCTGCAGCGTTTCAGTTTTGCTCAGAAATTCCAACTGCTCTTCCTGCTCTTCGTGTTACCGCTTGGTTACGCCCTGTGGGCCGTTACCGGGGGCTACATGGCCGGCATCGACTCGATCGACAAGGAGCTCGAAGGCGCGCGGGCGCTCGAGCGCATGGCCGGGTTGCAGCAGGAGCTGATCGCCCAGCGCACCTTGCTGGCACGTTGGAAGGGCAACGAGCAGGGCGCTGCCGAATCGCTGAAACAACGTGAAGCGCGACTCGACGAAGCCCTGCAAGGGGCGGGCGAGCCCCTGCAGAGTGCGCTGATCAGCGCTGAGGCGCGCCAGCATTTCCAGGCCTTGCAGGGGGAGCGCGAAGGCCTGCGTGCCGACGCTTTGGGCAGGATGGCACTGCCCGATGCCCTGCAGCGTTATCAGAAGGCCCTGCAATATCTGATCGCCCTGCGCGAGCAGGTGGCCACCGACAGCACCCTGATCCTCGATCCTTACCTCGACACCTACCTGATGATGGAGCAGATCACCTACGTGATGCCGCGCCTGCTCGATCAGCTCGGCACCTTTGCCGCACAGGGGCATGGGGCGGTGGTGGCGCAGCATTTCACCCTGCAGAGCCGGGTGTTGATGCGCGATCTGCGGCGCGGCCTGGAGGAACAGCGCGTGCAACTGATCAAGGCGCAGACCACCCTGGCCCGTGAGGCGCCACAAGCCATGCGGCAGTTGAGTGGGCCGTTCGAGGCGTCGCTCAAGGGCTTCGACGATTTCCTCGCGCAGATCGACCGCGATATGTTCGACAACAGCCCGATGACGCTCACGCCGGAGCAGTTCATCCAGCGCGTGGCGAGTCTGGAAAGTCTGTTGCAAGACCTGCAACAGGCGCTCTACCAACAGTTCGCTACCAGCCTTGGGGATTACCGCGACCGTGCACTGGGCGCGATGATCGAAGTGATCAGTGCCTTCAGTGTGCTCACCTTGCTCGCCCTCTACGTGCTGTTGTGCCTGAATGCCTCGATTCGCCAGGGTACCCGCAGCATCATCGAGGCAGCGCGCGGCTTGCGTGACGGCGACTTGCGCGTGAGCATGCAGGTCGCGGGGCGCGATGATCTGGCCGCCATCGCCCAGGCGCTGAACACGGCGGTCGAGCAATTGCGCGAGTCCTTGCAGGGGGTCAACCGTGAGAGTCATCAGCTCGATGGCACCGTGCAGCGGCTCAGCGGCCAGGCCCATGAAGCGCTGGGCGCGGTGGAGCAGCAACAGACGCAGATGAGCCAGATCGCCACCGCCGCCACGCAGATGGCCGCCACCGCGCAGAGCGTGGCGCAGAGCTGCGAGCAGGCCGCCGTAGAGGCTCGGCAGACTCGCGAAGTGGCGCTCAGCGGCAACCAGCGCAGCGAGCGCACCAGCGCCAGCATGCGTCAGCTCAGCACGCGCCTGCGCAGCAGTGCCGAGGCCTTGCAGCAACTGCGCGAGCAGACCCAGCAGATCAACCGCGTGGTGGACGTGATCCAGGGCATCGCCGACCAGACCAACCTGCTCGCGCTCAATGCCGCCATCGAGGCCGCACGTGCCGGCGATGCGGGCCGAGGCTTCGCCGTGGTAGCCGACGAAGTACGCTCGCTGTCGCAACGCACTCAGGATTCGACCCAGGAAATCGTGCAGACCGTCGACGGCTTGCAACGCGTGGTCGCTCAGGCGGTGAGCCTGATGGAGGAGGCCAGCAGCCAGGCCGATGGCGACATCGGCAACGTGTTGGCCATGGGCGAGGAGCTGCAGCGCATCGTCGCCTCGGTGCAGGGCGTCAGCGACCGTCTGGCGCAGATCGCCACCGCCGCCGAGCAGCAAGCGGCCACCGCCGATGAGGTCAGTGGCAATATCCAGCAAGTGGATCAAGCCTCCGGGCAATTGCTCGATGGCGCCCAGACCGTCAGCCAGGCTGCCGAGCAGTTGCGCCGTGGCAGCGACGAATTGACGCGCAACACCGGGCGCTTTCGCCTCGATTGATGCCGCAGCCAGCCTGGCTGTGGCGGGGCAACTCTGCTAAAAACACAGCACACAACAAGGAGCCCCAGCATGAAAACCGTCGCCGAAGTCCTCAGAACCAAGCCCACCGGCCTTCTTTACAGCATCGACGCCGACGACTCCCTGCTCGACGGCCTGCGCATCATGGCGGAAAAGAGCATTGGCGCCCTGGTGGTAATGTCCGCTGGCCGCCTGGTGGGCATCGTCAGCGAGCGTGACTACGTGCGCAAGGTGGCCCTTGCCGAACGCTCCATGCTGAACGCCAAGGTCAGCGAAATCATGACCCGCGACGTGATCAGCGTCGGCCCGCGCGACAGCCTGCAACACTGCATGGAGCTGATGACCGAACGCCGCCTGCGCCACCTGCCGGTGCTGGCCGAAGGCGAACTCATCGGCCTGCTGTCCATCGGTGACCTGGTGAAAGAAACCATCGCCGAACAGGCCGACCTGATCCGCCAGCTCGAACAGTACATCCGCGGCGAGCACTGAGTAGCTGCCCGGGCGCACGATCGGTAGGAGCGGATTTATCCGCGGTAGGGGCTGGCGCCGAGGCGTCGATCACGGCAAACCATCGACGTAGCCCGGATGCAATCCGGGGCCTATGCGCGGGCGCCCTCACGCCCGAACCTTGACGCCCGCAACCGCCCCCGGCAGGCTCCTGCCGTCACCCCCAGGTGCAGGACGCCCGATGCCGCAGATACTCATAGTCGAAGACGAAGCCGCGATTGCCGATACGCTGGTCTATGCCCTGCAGGCCGAAGGCTTCCTCACCCATTGGTCGAGCCTGGGCGGCGAAGCGCTGAGCCTGCTGGAAAACGGCGCCTTCGACCTGGCCATTCTCGACGTCGGTCTGCCGGATATCAGCGGCTTCGAGCTGTGCAAGCGTCTGCGCCGTTTCTCCGAAGTACCGGTGATCTTTCTCACTGCGCGCAGTGAAGAGATCGACCGTGTGGTGGGGCTGGAAATCGGCGCCGACGACTACGTGGTCAAACCCTTCAGCCCGCGCGAGGTGGCGGCACGGGTCAAGGTCATCCTCAAGCGCATCGCCCCGCGTGAGACGCCGCAAGCCACTGCGCCGAGCGCCTTCCAGATCGACGACGCGGCCTTTCGCATCCACTACCACGGCCAGGCGCTGAGCCTGACCCGCCACGAATTTCGCCTGCTGCGCACCTTGCTCGGCCAGCCGCGCCGGGTCTATTCCCGCGAGCAGTTGCTCGATGCCCTTGGTGTGGCCAGCGAAGCCGGCTACGAGCGCAATATCGACAGCCATATCAAGAGCCTGCGCGCCAAGCTGCGCGCCATCGCCCCGAGCGAAGAGCCGATCCAGACCCATCGCGGCCTGGGCTACAGCTTCGAGCCAGAAACCTAGAGAGGCTCTTACCATGCCGCTGGGCGTACGCATCTTCCTCGTCTACTTCCTCTTCGTCGGCCTGGCCGGCTGGTTCGTGCTCAGCACGGTGATGGACGAGATCCGCCCCGGCGTGCGCCAGAGCACCGAGGAAACTCTGGTCGACACCGCCAACCTGCTGGCCGAGATCCTGCGCGATCAGGTCAAGGACGGCACGCTGGGCCAGGGCCGCCTCACCGAGGCGCTGGAAGCCTACGGCCGGCGCCAGCCGCAGGCGACCATCTGGGGCCTGACCAAGGCCGAGGTCAACCACCGCATCTACGTCACCGACGACAAGGGCATCGTCCTGCTCGACTCCACCGGCCTGGCGGTTGGCCAGGACTACTCGCGCTGGAATGACGTGCTGCTGACCCTGCGTGGCCAGTACGGCGCGCGCTCGACCCGGGAAGACCCGAACGACCCGGATTCCTCGGTGATGTACGTGGCGGCGCCGATCAAGGACGGCGAGCGCATCATCGGCGTGGTCTCGGTGGCCAAACCCAACCGCACCCTGCTGCCCTATATCGAACGCTCGCAGAACCGCCTGAGCTGGCTCGGCGCCGGGCTGATCGCCCTTGGCCTGCTGATCGGCGCAGCGCTGTCCTGGTGGCTGAGTGCCGCTCTGGGCAAGCTCACCCGCTACGCCCAGGCGGTCAGCGAGGGCCAACGCGCCGAGGCGCCGAAAGTGCGCGGCGGCGAACTCGCGCAACTGGCCCAGGCGGTCGAGCGCATGCGCACCGAGCTGGAGGGCAAGGCTTACGTCGAGCGCTACGTGCACACCCTGACTCATGAACTGAAAAGCCCACTGGCCGCCATTCGTGGCGCCGCCGAACTGCTCGACGGCGACATGCCGGTCGAGCAGCACCAGCGCTTCGTGGCCAATATCCAGCAGGAAAGCGCGCGTCTGCAGAACCTCATCGAACGCCTGCTGCACCTGGCCCAGGTGGAACAACGCCAGGGCCTGGAAGAGCGCGTGACGGTGCCGCTGGCGCCACTGCTGGACGAACTGCTGCAAGCCCAACAGGCACGTATCACCGCCGCCAACCTGCAGATCGAACAGGCATTACCGCCTGGCCTCAACCTGCGCGGCGAACGCTTCCTGCTGCGCCAGGCCCTGGCCAACCTGCTGGACAACGCCCTGGACTTCACTCCACGCGGCGGACGCATCCGCATCGCCGCCGAACGCCAGAGCGAGCGCATCGAGTTGCGCCTGTTCAACCAGGGCGAAGCCATCCCCGGCTACGCGCTGGGTCGGCTGACCGAACGCTTCTACTCCCTGCCGCGCCCCAACGGTGGCCGCAAGAGCACCGGCCTGGGGCTGAACTTCGTGCAGGAAGTGGCCGAGCTGCATGGCGGCGAACTGCATATCGGCAATGTCGAAGGCGGTGTGGAAGTGCAGCTAACACTCCCCACGTAGGGTGCGCTGCGCGCACCGGCTACCCTGTGGGGCTCTGGCATCCTGCATCCATGCAGTCGTAGCTGCGACGGGGGCTAGACCAGGCATGGTGGACAAGCTTCGCGTTGTCCACCCTACGGCACCATTTCCCCCGTAGAGTGAATGACGCTTTTTCATCCACCGTTGAGAGTGGTGGTCGAGTCTACTTGCTGGCGTTACGTGCGTACCGCTCATATCTCCTGCTTCTGCCAGGTGCTATCGGTGCGCATAGCGCACCCTACACCCATACCCCGTAGACCACGCCGTAGGGTGCGCTATGCGCACCACCGTCACGGCGATCTTGATTTATCTATTAATTCGATTCTTATGTTTGTTATTTTGCGATTTTAAATCAAATTTTTATGGGTAACATGGGCCCCGTAGTCACCTTCCAGCCTTGATCCGGAGCCGAACCATGAAAAAGCAAATCCTCGCCAGCCTCGTTATCGCCACCCTGTCCGCCAGCGCATTCGCCCTGCCGCAGATTGCCGTTCAATCCACTGCTGTCCCTGTGGTAGCCGAAGATGGCTCTGACCGTGTCGGCCCGAACCGAGTAGCCGAAGACGGTGCAGACCGTGTAGGTGCCAACCGTGTAGCTGCAGATGGTGCTGATCGCGTCGGAGCCAATCGCGTAGCCGCAGACGGCGCAGACCGCGTCGGTGTCAACCGCACCGTCTGACCGCCCCGCGACACCTGCTTCGACTGAAGGCGCCCGTTTGGGCGCCTTCGTCGTTTTGGTGAGGGGAGCAACACGTAGGAGGGGTAGAGCAACGCGAAACCCATCATCGGCGGGTTCCCGGGTTTCGCAGTGCTCAACCCAGCCATGGTGGACAAGCTTCGCGTTGTCCACCCTAGGGCACGATTTCCCCCGTAGGGTGGATGACGCTTTTTCATCCACCGTTGGGAGTGGTTATCCGGGTTCGCGCGGGGCCCCGCCTTATGACCGCTGGCAGGCATTCACGGCCGGGCGGCGGGCAGCCCAGGGCTGGGCATCCTCCAGTTGCCGGGCAAGGCTCAGCAGCGTTCGCTCGTCGCCGAAGCGGCCGGCGAAGTGAGAGCCCAGCGGCAGCCCTTCACTTGTCCAGTACAGGGGCACCGACATCGCAGGCTGGCCCGTGGCGTTGAAGATGGCCGTATAGGGTGAATAACCATGGGACAGCTCGATGAAGTCCTGAAGGGAATGGCTGTCGTCTTCGAGTGTCAGCTCACCCAGGCGGGGCGGTGCCCTGTTCAGGGTCGGGGTCAGGATGAGGTCGTAATCCTGGAGGAACGCCGCCATGGTGCGACCGAGGGCGTGCATGTATTCGACCGCCGCGATATAGCGCGTTGCCGACAGTTGGCCGCGCTCGCGCAGGATCACGCGCGTGCGCGGCTCCAGCTCCTCGGGCGCCACCGGAGCACCGCGCAGCTTGCCCAGCATGTCCAGGAAGCTGCGGGTATGGGAGCCGATGATGTCGAAGGTCGCGTCGAGAAATTCGAGCAGGTGCACCGGCAGCGTCGTGCTGGTCACGCTATGCCCGAGCGACTCCAGCAGCGCAGCCGTCCGCTGTACGGCCTGCAAGGCGTCAGGCTGGGTTTGCCAGGGCGCCAGCTCGGCCACCAGGGCAATCTTCAGCGGCTTGGGTGAGTGCTCCAAGGCCTGGGAGAAGGAGGTCGACGGCATCGGCGCGGCATAGGGCGCACCGAGATCCATGCCGGCGGTGGCATCGAGCAGCGCTGCGCTGTCGCCCACCGAGAGCGTGATGGCATGGGCCGTACTCAGGCCGGCCCAGCCTTCACCCACCATCGGCCCTGATGGCAGCAGGCCGCGTGATGGCTTGAAGCCGAACACCCCGCAGCACGAGGCGGGAACGCGCAAGGAGCCACCGCCGTCGTTACCGTGGGCAAAGGGGATGGCGCGTGCCGCGACCAGAGCGGCCGCGCCGCCGCTGGAGCCGCCAGCGCTGTGTTCTACATTCCAGGGGTTGCGTGTCGCCCCGAAGCGTTGAGACTCCGTGGTGTAGGAAACGCCGAACTCGGGTGCGGTGGTGGTGCCAATCAGTTGGCAGCCTGCTGCCCTGAGCCGGGCAACGACTTCGCAGTCACTGTCTGCGCGAAACTCGCCCAGGGCTCTGGAACCGTTGGTCATCCGGGCGCCGGCCATCGGGGAGAACATGTCCTTTACCAGGGTCGGCACGCCGGCCAGCGGGCCTTGGAATGGCTGGCCATTGGTGGTGCGTTCACGGGCCTGGTCATACAGGCGCTCGGCTACCGCTGCCAGGTGTGGCTCCACCTGTTCGACACGGCTGATGGCGGCTTCGAGCAGCTCGCCGGGGTGCACTTCACCCTTTTTGACCAGTGCAGCCAGACCGCGACCATCGAGCGTATCGAACAGGTTTTGAATGTCTTTCATGAAACTTCCCTCGGTTGAAGAGCAGACTCGGCACTTAAAAACTGATACCCGTGCGCAAGGCCAGGGTGTAACCCTCGGTGCGGTTGTGAGAATCGAATTCCTTGTAGGCGTGTAACCAGATCGGCGGTAAACCGGAGTCTGGTTTGAAGTAACTCAGGGCCGGGCCAATGGCGAAAGTCCTGGCGCGGTTGCCATTGGTCAGCCCCGGCGCGTCATCGTCGGTTAATTGCCGGTAGTGGTAGCCACCGATGCCAAGTGTCCAATTGCCAAGGTGTTGGCCGACGGCAAATTCATGGCGGTATTCGATGCCGCTGCGGTAATCCGTAGCCGAGTTGCGGGCATTGATGTCCAGTTGGAAACTGGATGAAAGTTCAAGGCCGCTCGACGTGATGTAGGTGAAGTTCAACACTGGCGAGAGCGTCCAGTGATTGGTGCCAGGGCTCACCAGGCGATCCTTGTCATAATCCCCAGTGGGCATTTGCACCACCAGTTGTGTGTTGATGCCCAGATTGGGTCTGGGCCGCCACTCCAGTATCAGCGGCGCCACTTGCAGATCCGCCGGGCGAAAGACCTCGGCACTGTCACTGAATACGCGCTGCCCACCTATATTGACGCCCAGGTCGGCGTCCATCTTGAAAAACACCGGCACGATGGCGAAGCCGTAACGGGCACCCAGCCACTCTTGCTGTGTCATGCGGATATACGCCAGGCCAATGGCCGTGACATCGATAGCGAAATCATTCGGGCTGTCATTGCCGTCGTCATCCTTCAAGGCATGCGCGCGATAATGGCTGACGCGCATGCCAAGGGTGCCGTTGGGCGTCGAGGGCGGCATGAAGCCTGCGCCGAAGTCGAGCACGCCCGCAGCCGTCGTCGGGGCACCATTCTCGGTGGCGTATAACGCAGGGGATAACAGGGCAAGGCTCAAACCTATTATCGAAGGCGCGGCAAACCATCGTCTGTATGACATCGTATATTCCTTGTTCTTATTGTTGGGCGCGTACGAGCCTGTGCACGGGCAATGACCCATGTCGAGGCGGATAGTTATGAAGGGTGCGCGGGCGCGTTATTAACAGTGTTTGTCGATGGGGATAAGTTGGGCGATCTGTGCTTTGCGACTGATACCCAGTTTGTCGTAGACCTTGCGTAAATGATGGCGAACGGTACAAGGCGAAACACCAACGCTACGGGCAACTTCCTTGTAGGTCTGTCCGGCGGCGAAGCCTTTCGCGACCTCCAGTTCGCGCGTGCTGAGCCGCTCTATGCTGCTGCGGCGGCGCGCCCTCAGCAGCACGAGGTCACCTATCGGCTGTGGCTCGATATGGATGCAATGGCCGACGTAGGCCCGTTGCGGGATGTATGGCGCAGGCAGGCGGTTACCTTGCTGATCAGGCCATTCTGCCGCCAGCATCGACACGAAGTTCGGCTCCATCGACATCAACACGCCGTAGCGGTCGCACACGGCCAGGGCCGTTTCGTCATACGCGCCGCCACTGTCACGCAGGGTTGCCAGCGTGCGCAGATAACTTTCCTGTTCGGCGGCGATCAGGTGGGGCATGAGCAGCTCGAGAAGATGCTGCTCGGTCGCCGTGAAAGGCGGGCGGTCGGGTGAGCGAAACAGGGTCAGATGCACGCCCAGTTGCGTCTGCGCCTCGGTGATGGCGATAGCCAGTGCATGAGCGAGATCGTATTGGCGGCCCAGTTGCGCCAGGCCGGGATGGGCGTCAGGGGCCGTGCAGTGGATGACCTGGCAAGTGCCTTGGCGCTGGTGCATCTCACCGAGGCTGGCATCGTTCTTCTTGAGCAGCTCCCAGTCACTGGCATAGCGGGTGGGCAGCCCGAGCAGGAAGGAACTGTGCTCGACTGGCAGGTTCTCCCGCCAGGCCGCTCGGCCCCACCAGGCCTTGTCGAAGGCGATCAGCGAGCCCAGCAGTTGCAGTGCCTGCTGATGGAAGGTCGAGATCGAAGCGCCGCGAACCTTGGTGTGCAGCTCCAGGATGGCCAGGCTGAATGCCGTGAATACCTGGCTGGAGAGCCCGTCCACAGGCGCAGTAGCGGTTGCCATGCTATCCCCCTTGTTATTTTTCTGGGTAGAAAGCGCGCAGGCTTCAAATTGCGCGGAAGTCAGGGGTCGAGTCTACGCAATTCTCGCGTGCCGGCTATCGTTCAAATGGACGATAGGTACTCAGGCTTCGTTGCCGGCAAGTGTCGCCGCCCATCATCCGTTTCGCAGTGCTCGACCCAGTCAGGGTGGACAAGCTTCGCGTTGTCCACCCTACGCCAGGATTTCCGGCGTGGCTGGATGATGCTTTTTTCATCCACCGTTGGCAGAGGTTGTCCGGACTATTTGCTGACCGAACGCTTCTACTCCCTGCCGCGCCCCAATGGCGGCCACAAAAGCACCGGCCTGGGCCTGAATTTCGTGCAGGAAAAGGCGGCGTGGAAGTGCGGCTGACACTCCCCACGTAGGGTGCGCTGTGCGCACCGGTGCCTCGTGAGAGAGGCCTCAGCTACGAGGGGCGCCGGGCTCGCGTAGGATGGGTAGAGCAACGCGAAACCCATCGTCTGTGGATTCCTGGGTTGCGCGGTGCTCTACCCAGGCTACTTGCTGCGACGAGGGCGGAATTTATATGGAGGAATCCGACGGGTCATAGCTGAGTAAGCTAGTTAGTGCTTTTTTAAATTCTCTAGGGCGGGCCTTTATTAGATACTGGGCTCCGATGGTATTGCATCTGCTTAAAATTTCTTCATTGTCATGTACAGAGTAAACAATTACTTGTCGGCCTCTCATGCCAATTGTGCGAGCGTGCTCTGCCGCAAAAAGACCTCTATATTGAGAGTGAAGGCTTCCTTTCGCATTTATTTTGTTTAAAGTTTCAGGGGTGGCGGGAACGTTCAAATCAAAAATTGCTGCTCGGTATGACGAGCGATTTAGTGCATCTATGGCATGGTCAACATTCGGCACGATTTCAACTCTGTAGCCTTGCGCCTCAATGTACTCGGTTAGCCAGTCTAATACGTGAGGCTCGTCATCCATTATGAGTACTGTTTCTTCTGTCTTGCTCACGTTAAGATCTCTCCGAAATAAAACCGCCAGGAATCCTGATTTCAAATTTTGCTGTCTTTCTAATTGCGGCGTATGATGCGGAAATTTTGCCTTTGAATAATTTTTCAATGATAAGCTTGCATATGTGCAGTCCTAGTCCTGAACCAGATGACGTTGCCGTTTCTGCGTTTTTTCCGCGAACTCCAAGCGCAAAAATATCTTCTTCCGCATCAAAAGGAGTGCTTGCTCCTTCCATTTCAATGATAAGGTCTCCTGTCTTCTTTTGTATCCAGTGTCGAATTTCTATGGTAGCGCCATTGGTGCCGTATTTTACGAAATTATCAAAAATATTCATGAATACTTGGCGCATTAAATCTGGGTCGCCTTTTACGGAGTTTTGCGTTTGGCGCTCTTTTACCTCAAAGGTAAGTCCTTTGCTTTTTCCTTGTTCTTGGAAAAACATGGCGGCCTCAATTAGGTTTTGAGGTATGACGGTTGTTTTTATGAGGCTTCTCTTCTCTGAGCTGATTTCTCCGCCGTACTCGGCAAAAAAAGCTAGATTTCTTATTAGTGATACTGTGTATTCTAGCTGCGCTCTTGCGCTTCTTAGTCGTTGGTCTCTGCGTTCTGGAGAGATTGTTCCATCAATTATGTTGTCGAGGGTGCCAATTACTCCGCCTATCGGGTTAATTGCTTGGTGCGTGATGTTGGCTATTAAGTGCATGGTTGCATCTGTTTTTACGTTATTCATGCTGGCGCACTCTGATAGTTAGCTTATGGTTTGACTGTGTTATTTCAAGGTTGGATAGTAGTGCGATTTGCTGCAGGTCGCTGAAGACATTTTCTGGGAATTCCTTGCTTATCAAAAAGTGTATGTTGGGTTTGTCGTAGAGCGTTTTTATTTGTTCGGTCTTTAGGAAGTCTTTGATATATGTTGCTATTGCTCTGGTCGCATATCTATCTGCGCCGCTTGACTCTAACGTTTCCGAATTTTCAAGCCAGTCAAATCCGTCGTGTGAGCTCCTGAATGATGCAGTTAAGAACTGTCCTTTTGATTCAAACTCAGAGACTCGAGCGGAGATTAATTCAGCGAGGGCATATAGAACTTCATGCTTGCTGGAGTTGGGCGTATTGAAGACTTCTGCAGAGTGCGCGGAAATTGAATATTTGAGCAGTAGATTTATAGAGGGTAGTAGCGCGCTCCCTAGTTCCTTTCGTGGGTCGGCGGCTAATCCGAATTTGATAGAGATTAATGGGAATGACTTTAGCTTGTTGGTGATGTCAAAACCATTCCAGAAGCGAATCGTGAGATGTTTGTTTCTAGTGTTCCATTTATTTACTTCGTCTATGGCCTGTGGGGAAAGGGATGAGGAGACTGCAAATAACAGTACATCTGCGCCGTTAGGGAAAGTCTGAAGAAGACCTCCCGTTTCTGGTGAAATAGGCCAATCCCGTTGCCCGAGTTTCTCAATGAAGCAAATGACTTTCGCCGACGCCGAATACGCCGGTAAACGTAAGCAGACCCGCAAGGAGCTGTTCCTGATCGAGATGGATCAGGTTGTGCCCTGGAAGGGGTTGGTGGCACTGATCGAGCCGCATTATCCCAAAGGTGAAGGCGGTCGGCCGGCCTACCCGTTGATGGCTATGCTGCGGGTACACCTGATGCAGAACTGGTTCGGCTACAGCGATCCTGCAATGGAAGAGGCCCTGTATGAAACGACCATTCTGCGCCAATTCGCAGGCTTGAGCCTGGAGCGTATCCCGGACGAAACGACCATCCTCAATTTCCGTCGACTGCTGGAGAAGCATGACCTGGCTGTCGGCATTCTCGGTGTCATCAATGGCTACCTGGGCGACCGTGGCCTGTCCTTGCGTCAAGGCACCATCGTCGATGCCACGCTGATTCATGCACCCAGTTCGACCAAGAACAAGGAAGGCAAACGCGATCCCGACATGCACCAGACCAAGAAAGGCAACCAGTACTACTTCGGTGCCAAGGCACATATCGGGGTCGATGTGGAGTCGGGGTTGGTGCACCACGTCCATGTCACAGCCGCCAATGTTGCGGACGTCACCCAGGTGGACAAGCTGCTGCATGGCGAAGAGAACATGGTGGCGGCTGACGCCGGTTATACGGGCGTCGAGAAGCGCGAGGAGCATGAGGGGCGCCAGGTCATCTGGCAGATCGCGGCTCGGCGCAGCACGTACGAAAAGCACGGCAAGAAAAGTGCACTGTACAAGGCATACCGCAGCCTCGAGAAAGCCAAAGCGCAGACCCGCTCGAAGGTTGAGCACCCGTTCCGGGTGATCAAACGCCAGTTTGGTTACACCAAGGTGCGGTTTCGTGGCTTGGCGAAGAACACCGTCCAGATGGTGACGTTATTCGCTCTGTCGAACCTGTGGATGGCACGCCGATATTTGTTGGTGGGTGCAGGAGAGGTGCGTCTGTAATGTGGAAAATGGCCTCCGCAGGTTGATTGCGGAGGTCAGAAACGGAGAAACAAGCGGGTTATCTGAGCATTTTCGATCAGATGGACTCTTTCAAAATCGGCAGTGGCCGAAGTCGGCCAGAAATAGCGGCCTATTTCAGACCTTCCTTAGATTCAGCAAAGCTTATTTTTTCCCATACCATTGGCCATCCCACTGCGGATGCATATTGCTTGCATTCTATATACCATGCTTGGGTGTTTGTATAGCCGGAGAGATCTTGCATGTGCCATTCGCCTTGTATGTCGCGCCCTCCATCTCTTCCTGGTGTCCTCCATATAGTGTTTTTTAGTCCGAGCGACTGAAGTAGGTCGAAAATTAAATTTTCAAAATCTGTAGGGCTAAGATTGCTAATAGGAATAGTCATTGCTGGTTGTTTTCTGCAGCATGAATTTGGATGGGTAATTAATTATGTATAGCCCGTAATTGGCTATTGGGGATAACTTTCCTTGTCAATTTTTTGCTTCCTTCTCTCTAGTAGGCTACTGCCTGATTGTGGGGCGCTTCACAGTTTATACACCATGTCGGATAACCGCTGGCAAGTCGTATTCAGTCGTGGCGTGCTGACGCTCCTGATCCGTCTCCGTATGGCTTCGCTCCACCCAGGCAACGGCTCTCATGCGGCAATGATCGCTGATAAGTCCGCTCCTACAGGTCGGGTTGCGGTTCGGGGGTGGGTGTCTTGTGCGGCAAACGCAGTAGCTCCACCTGCCACCAGGTTGGCAGCAGGCGGCGGACTTCGGGGCGGGCGAAGCGGTCGTCGATCAGGTAGAGCACGCCCTGATCCTCTGGCGTGCGGATGACCCGGCCAGCGGCCTGCACCACTTTCTGCAAACCGGGGTAGAGGTAGGTGTAGTCGTAGCCATTGCCGAACAGGGTGTCCATGCGTTGGCGGATTTCTTCGTTGATGGGGTTGAGCTGGGCCAGGCCGAGGGTGGCGACGAAGGCGCCGATCAGGCGTTCGCCGGGTAGATCCACTCCCTCGCCAAACACGCCGCCGAGCACGGCGAAGCCGATGCCGCGCCCGCCGATCTGGAAGCGCTCGATAAAGCCCTGGCGCGCCGCTTCGTCCATCTGCCGTGACTGCGTCCATACCGGAATCTGCGGGTGGTCGCGGCGCAGCTCCTGCAGCACCTGTTCCAGATACTGGTAGCTGCTGAAGAAGGCCAGGTAGTTGCCGGGACGTTCGGCGTATTGGCGTGCCATCAACTGGCAGATCGGCGCCAGCGAGGCTTCGCGGTGCTGGTAGCGGGTGGAGAGGTTGCGCACCACCTGCACGTGCAGTTGTTCGGCGCTGAAGGGGGAGGCAACGTCCAGGCACTGGGTCTCTTCCGGCAGGCCGAGCAGGTCGAGGTAGTAGTGACTGGGGCTGAGGGTGGCGGAGAACAGCGTGGCGCTGTGGGCGTCCTCGAAGCGCGGGCCAAGGAAGGGCGCCGGGAGGATGTTGCGGATGCACAGGGTCGAGTAGCTGCGCCCGTTGCCGGCCTCGACGCGGCTGATGTCGAACAGCGAGTGCGGGCCGAAGCTTTCCGCCAGGCGGCAGAACAGCATGGCGTCCAGATAGAAGCTGAGCAGCTCGCCGGCATTGCCTTCGGGCTGGTCGGTGAGCAGGTCGGTGATGGCGCTAACGGCTTTGCCCAGGGCGGCCAGCAGCAAGTCCGGCGCCAGCGGGTAGACCTGGTAGGGCACCTCTTGTTCGCGGTGCAGTTGATCCCAGTGGCGGTCGACCCGCTCCAGCACGCTCTTCAGGCGCTTCGGCGCGTCGCGGCACATGGCCTTGAAGCGCGCCTGATCCAGCTCGGCGCTGTACATGCCGCGTCCGCGCTCCACCAGATTGTGCGCCTCGTCCACCAGCAGGCAGACGCGCCATTGGTTGATCAGGGTGAGGCTGTGCAGCAGGGCGCCGAGGTCGAAGTAGTAGTTGTAGTCGCACACCACCACGTCGCTCCAGCGGCACAGCTCCTGGCTCAGGTAGTAGGGGCATACGCCGTGGGCGATGGCGATATTGCGCACCGCCTGCTGATCCAGCCAGCGTTCCTTGAGTGCCGCGCTACGCGCCGCCGGCAGGCGATCGTAGAAGCCCTTGGCCAACGGGCAGGAGTCGCCATGGCAGGCTTTGCTCGGGTGTTCGCAGGCCTTGTCGCGGGCGACGTGTTCCAGCACGCGCAGCGGTGTATCCGGCTCGCGCAGGCGTTGCAGGGCATCCAGTGCCAGGCGCCGGCCCGGCGTCTTGGCGCTCAAGAAGAACAGGCGGTCGAGTTGCTGGCCGGGCATGGCCTTGAGCTGTGGGAACAGGGTGCCAAGAGTCTTGCCAATGCCGGTGGTGGCCTGCGCCAGCAGGTAGTGGCCGTCGCGGGCGGCGCGGTACACGGCCTCGGCCAGTTGCCGTTGGCCATGGCGAAATTCGCCGTAGGGGAAGCTCAAGCTCTCCAGCGCCTGGTTGCGTGCCTGCTGGTGCGCCTGTTCCTGCCGCGCCCAGTCGATATAGCGGCGGCAATGCAGGGCGAAGAACTCACCCAGCGAGGCTGCGCTATGGCGTTCGCGGAATACCGTTTCCTGCTGGGTGATGACGTTGAAGTACACCACTGCCAGATCCAGTTCCTCCAACCCCAGCTCCTGGCACAGCAGCCAGCCGTACACCTTGACCTGCGCCCAGTGCAGCAGGCGGTGGTTGGCGGGGATGCGCGAGATGTCGCCGCGATGGGTCTTGATCTCTTCCAGCAGGCGAAACTCGGGGTCGAAGCCATCGGCGCGGCCGCTGACCGTAAGCTCCTCGAACTGGCCGATCAGCGGCAGTTCGGAAACGTAATCCGGGCCGCGCCGGGCCACCACCGTGGCGTGCCCGGCCATGCCCTCCTGCGCGGTGGGCGAGGGGGTGAAGCGCAGGTCGAGGTCACCTTCCTTGGCGGTGAACTCGCACAGCTCGCGCACGGCGACGCGCAGGTTCAATCGCTCCACTCCACGTAGCAGACGCTGACCGGCATGTCGTGCTCGGCGCAGAAGGCCAACCAGCGTTTCTGGTTGTCCTGCAGGCGGTCGCCGGGGCCTTTCACTTCGATCATCCGGTAGCGACCTTCGCTGGGCCAGAACTGGATCAGGTCGGGCATGCCGGCGCGGTTCTCGCGGATGTCCGCGAGCAGGCGGCGGAACCAGGCACTCAGGTGCGCGGGCGGCAGGCAGATCAGGGCCTGTTCCAGGCGCTCGGCATCGAGCAGTTCCCAGAACACGAAGGGCGATTGGGTGCCGAATTTCTCGGCGTGGGTGCGGCGCATGGCGTCGATGTAGCTGCCATCGTCCAGGCGTGCCAGGCAGGCGGCGAACAGCTCGCTGCGCCGGGCATGGAAGTCGGCGCGGTGCAGATCCACCGGGCCGATGTGGAAGGGGTGGAAGAAGGCGCCGGGCAGCGGGGCGAAGATCGCCTCCCAGCAGAGCAGGCCGAACAACCCACAGATCAGTGTGTTTTCCACGTAATGCACCGGCGCATCCGGTTCGGCCAGGTGCATGGCCACGGCCAGCTCGACGCTGGCGGCGCGCGGCAGGCGCAGGTCGAGGCGATCCTCGATCAGCTTCGCCGCCTTGGTCGTTGGGGCCAGACCGAGGCGTTTGCGCAGGCGCGTGCGTGCGCGTTCGGCCAGTTGCGTTTCTTCGGCATTGTGCGGCGCCGCGATCACCTGTTCGGCGAGGGTCAGCGCTTCTGCATCCTGGCCCAGGCGTTCCAGCACGCGGATCTGCCGTTGTCGCGAGCCCACTGCGCGGGTGTCGCGGTACAGCGCCAGCGCCGAGTCCAGCTCGCCTGCACGCTCCAGATGCTGCGCCAGTTGCAGCAGCAGGCGCTGGTGACGCTCACCGATATGCGTGCTGTCGCTGCTGAAATCACCGAGCTGCTGCAGCACCTCGGTAACCGCCATGCCGGCCTCGAAGGCCTCGCGACAGGCGCGCAGGTGCAGGTAGTCGTCCACGTCCTGGCGGTGGCGAAAGCCGCGCGAGCCCGGCGTGATCGGCACTTGCTCGTAGCGGAATATCCCCAGGTCGGCCAGCACGAACTCCGACCAGTCCTGTGCCAGGTTGCCGAAGAACATCAGGCGCAAGCGGTCGCACAGCGGGCCTATGGCCAGGCTCAGCAGGCACTCGTGCAGATGCGGGCACCAGTCAGCCAGGCTGCGGGGTTCGCTGTGCAGCTCGCGCAGGTGGTCGAGCGCTTCGCTCTTTTTCAGGTTGCTGCGCGGCAGGTCGTTGGCGAAATGCGTGGCCAGCTCGTCCTTGAGCAGCAGGGCGCCCAGCTCGTCGAAGCTCAGCGCGGCACAGTCGATCAGCCAGCCCAGTTCCAGCAATGGCGCTGCCGCAGTCGGGATATCGCCGATCTCGGCATAGCGCAGCTTGCTCACGCGAAAGTGCACGCCCTTGCGCATCACCAGGCGCACCAGCAGCGCCTGGGCGGGCAGGGGGAGCTGGGGGAAATCCGCGAGGAAGGCGCGCTCGGCGTCGTCCATCAGGTCGCGGTGATGGGCGTCGAGCCAGGCGAGGGCCTTGCGGAAGTTGGCCAGGTAATAGAGTTCGGGGGCGTCGAGGGCGAGCATGGGGCGGAATGTTACTGGTTTTTTATACAGATTCCAGCGCCGCTGGGCGGCTGCAATGCAAGCGGGGCGTGTGCCAGAACCTCGTCATCAACGGCTATCTGCCTGAGCGAAAAGCGCTTTTTCAGTTATCGATGGCGTCGATTTTCACTATCCCGTTCTGTCCCTTTTGCCGTTTCGAGGCGTGCAGGAACATGAGCCCCGTAGCCAGTTAGCCACCCCTCTCAAGGAGAACCACCATGAAAAAGCAAATCCTCGCCAGCCTCTTCGTTGCCAGCCTGTCCGCCAGTGCTTTCGCCCTGCCACAGATCACCGTCGAGCAGTCCAGCGCTCCCGTCGTGGCCGAAGATGGTGCTGATCGCGTCGGCCCGAACCGCGTAGCCGCCGATGGCGCTGACCGTGTAGGTGTCAATCGTGTCGCCGAAGGCGGTGCCGAACGTACCCTGGAGCGCTTTCGCGTAGCCGAAGACGGTGCTGATCGCGTTGGCCCGAACCGCGTAGCCGCCGATGGCGCTGACCGTGTAGGTGTCAATCGTGTCGCCGAAGGCGGTGCCGAACGTACCCTGGAGCGCTTTCGCGTAGCCGAAGACGGTGCCGGTCGCGTTGGCCCGAACCGTGTTGCTGCCGATGGCGCTGACCGTGTAGGCGTCAACCGTGTTGCCGCAGACGGCGCCGATCGCGTGGGTGCCAGCCGCATCAGCTGATTCGATCATCCATCACGCGGGAGCCGTCTGATGCCGCATTGCAGTTAGAAAGGGCGCTGTGAATCAGCGCCCTTTTTCGTTCACGCACTTTCCACACAATCTCCACGCTGGCCCCATACGCCGCCCACCGTCGCTGCCCAGACTCTGCCGTACCTTAAATCGCTACGGAGAGCCGTGCCATGAGCCGTACCCTGGGTTTCAAACTGGGCGCCATCGCCCTGCTGATGCTGTTGTTGCTGATCCCTTTGCTGATGATCGATGGCCTGGTGGACGAACGCCAGGGCCTGCGCCATCAGGTGCTGCAGGACATCGCCCGCAGTTCCAGCTACCGCCAGCAGATCACCGGGCCGATCCTGGTGCTGCCTTACGTCAAGACCACCCATATCTGGAAGACCCGCGAGCAGACCGGCGAGCGCTATGCGCAGGAGCGCCAGCAACATGGCCAACTCTACTTCCTGCCGGAGCGCTTCGAGCTCGACGGCCAGGTCAGCACAGAGCTGCGCGCCCGTGGCATCTACGAGGCGCGTCTGTATCACAGTGATAGCCAGATCCGTGGTCAATTCCGCCTGCCAGCGCGGTTCGGCCTGGGCGATGACCTGGGCTTCTACAGCTTCGGGACGCCCTTCCTGGCGGTGGGTATCAGCGATATCCGTGGCATCAGCAACGACCTCAAACTGCGCCTCAATGGCCAGACCCTGAGTTTCGCCCCAGGCACCCATGACAGCCGCTTCGGCGATGGCGTGCACGCGCCGCTGCCGGCGCTGGACAACCAGGGTGGGCAGGTGCTGGACTTTGCCTTCGATCTCAAGCTGCAGGGCACCGAGCAGCTCAATGTGGTGCCGGTGGGGCGCGACAGCCATGTCAGCCTGAAGTCCGACTGGCCGCACCCGAGCTTCGTCGGCGAATACCTGCCGAGCCGTCGCGAGATCACCGCCCAGGGCTTTTCCGCCGAATGGCAGACCAGCTTCTTCGCCACCAACCTCGAGGAGACGCTGCGTGGCTGTGAAGGCCAGAGCCTGTGCCAAGGCCTGTTCCAACGCAGCTTCGGGGTGAGTTTCGTCGACCCGGTGGATCAGTACCTGAAGACCGACCGCGCGATCAAATACGCGCTGCTGTTCATCGCCCTGACCTTCGCCACCTTCTTTCTCTTCGAGGTGCTCAAGCGCCTGGCCGTACACCCGGTGCAATACGCCCTGGTCGGCCTGTCACTGGCGCTGTTCTACCTGCTGCTGTTGTCGCTCTCCGAGCACCTGCCGTTCGCCCTGGCCTATGGCTTGTCGGCGGGGGCCTGCGTCGGCCTGATCGGTTTCTACGTCAGCTTCGTGCTGCAGAGCTGGCAGCGTGGTCTCGGTTTCGCCGCGCTGCTGGCGGCACTGTACGGGATGCTCTTCGGCCTGCTCAGCGCCGAGGACTACGCCCTGCTGATGGGCTCGCTGCTGGTGTTCGGTGTGCTCGGCAGCGTGATGGTGCTGACCCGCAGGCTGGACTGGTATGGCGTTGGCCGCAGCGCTTGATGAGCAAGGGCGCGGCAAGGGCCGCGCCCCATTTCCGGAGGTGATCCCATGCGACTTCTCATGCAGTTTTCCGCGTGCCTGGGCCTTGGCCTGGTGGTGGCGATGATGATCCTGATTGGCCTGATGTTCTTCGGCTGGTTCAGCCTGATCGATGGTCTGCTGCTGACCGGCAAACCGCTGGCCAGTCTGAGCCTGACGGTGTTGCCGGAAGGTTTCTGGAACGGCCTGACCGGCCTGCACGATGCTGCCAACAACAGCACGTTGCATTCCTTCCTGGCGCTGTGCGCCGCGCTGGGCCAGGTCGGCCTGCTGCTGGCGCTGGGCTTCATGCGCCTGTGGTATCGGCCATGAGCGGGCATATCGGCTTGCGTGAGGAGGCGCGTGCCGGGCACCTGCTGGCGCGGCGTATCACCCGGTTGTTTCGCGATGCCCGTCATGGGCAGTGGTCGGTTGGCGGCGTAGACTCGCGGCACATTGAACGGGAGTGCTTCAAGGATGAACAAGAGACTACTCATTGCCCTTGGCGGTTTGCTGCTGGCGAGCCTGGCGCAGGCCGATGACTGTCGGCAGCAACTGCCGACCTGGATCGAAACGGCCCATCCGGGTCATGGGGCTGGTCAGGCGCTGGAGGACGAGCGCGGGCACTACCGGGTGGATGCCGAACGGAGCATCTGCAAGGTATGGCCGGCGCGCCCGCACCTCACGCTGGTGGCGATGCCGTTGATTCGCGCAGAGCATGATGGCTATGGGGAGACGGATCTGGAAGTGCTGGTGCTGGATAACGCCAAGCAGCGCTTCGTGGCGCGTCTGGTCGAGCCTGATAAGTTGGATTGGGATGCGGTTTACGTTGAGGACATGGCGTTCGACACTGCGCCTTATCGGCTGCGTAAGGAGGATATCGCTTTCGGCGTGCGGATATCGCGGAGTGGCAGTTCCCGGCCCAACCCTTTCTATGAAACCCTGCTCAACCTTTACCAGTTGGACGCTCAGCAATTGCGGCCATTGTTGAGGGAGTTACCGGTTAGAAAGGCCTGGGGCGAGTGGGATACCAACTGCGCCGGAGAGTTCGCGGAGACCAGAGGCTTGGTCGTTATCACCGAACGTATAGGTAACAAGGGCTATCGCGACATGCGGTTGAAGAACACCCGTACCGAGCGACGTATGGCCAAGATCGATGACGACTGCCAGGTCGTTGAGGAAAACACCCGTCGTTATGAACTCCCCATCGAATATGGCGAGGAGCACTACCTCTTGCCAATCGAGCTGGTCTCCGACCCGCTCTAAGGTTCATGGCCCGGATGTAATCCGGGGACAGCGCGACAGGCTTTCCCCGGATTGCATCCGGGCTACGAGGTGGCAAGCCAGGTGAACCCTGTTCACCTGGCGTTCGTGATTACAGGCTGACCGAAATCCCCGCCTGCAGCGTGCGCGGTTCGCCCGGGTAGGCCCAGACGTTCCAGGCGCGCTCTTCGTAGTGCTTGTCGAACAGGTTGTTCAGGTTGAGGTTGATGCGCACGTTCTCGGTCAGCGGGTAGTAGGCCAGCAGGTCGACCACGCTGTAGCCGTCCATGTCGAAGGTGTTGTTGCTGGTCTGACCCTGACGCTCGCTGACGTACTTGAGGCCAACACCCAGGCCCAGGCCGGCCAGGCTGCCGCTGTCGAACTCGTAGGTGTCGAGCAGGTTGAAGCTGTGCCGCGGCACGTTGCCCAGGCGTGAGCCCACCGGCATGGTGGCGCTGGTGCTTTCGGTGACCTCGGCGTCGACGTAGGCATAGCCGCCGATCACGCGCCACTGCGGGGTGATGTTGCCGGCCAGGTTGATATCGAAACCACGGCTGCGCACTTCGCCAGCCGCGATGCTGCGGGTGCTGTCCAGCGGGTCGCTGGTCAGCACGTTCTCCTTGACGATATGGAACAGGGCAGCGGTGAGGCTGAAGTCGCGGTCGAACATGTCGTACTTGATGCCGACCTCATGAGCGATGCCTTTTTCCGGGTCGAAGGCATTGCCGGAGCGATCCGCGCCACGGTTGGGCTTGAACGAGCGCGAGGTGTTGGCGAATACCGCCAGCTCGTCGGTGAGGTCATAGATCAGGCCGAAGCGCGGTGTCACGGCGTTATGTGCCTGATCCCAGTCGCCGTTGGGGTTGAGCTTGTCCACGTAACTTTGCTCGAAGCGCTCGATGCGTGCACCCACCTGGGCCTTGAGACGTTCGGTGAGGGCGATCTGATCCTGCAGGTAGAAGGCGTAGGACTTCAGCGTCTCGGCGTCATGCGTGGTGGTGCGGGTCAGCGGCGGCAGCGGCTGGCCATGCACCGGGTTGTACAGGTCGATGGGGTAAGCGCCAAGGCCGTCCGAGCGACGGATCAGCGAGTTGTAGTTGAACTTGTCGTACTCCACGCCCACCAGCAGGGTATGGGCGAAGCCGGCAAGGTCGAAGTTGCCTTCGGCGTTGGCCTGGACGTTGACGTCGTTCCAGTTCAGCCAGCGCTCGTTGTAGTTGCGCCCGACGGTGCTGCTGCCTGCTACCAAGCCGGTATAGGCGTTGCTGTTGTTCTCCACGGCGCCGCCGTAGATCTCGCCATCGAGGTACTGCACACCGCCGCGCAGCGTCCAGCTATCGTTGAGCAGGTGCTCGATGCGCAGTTGCGTGGTGGCGTTCTCGTTGGTCAGCTTGCCGGCTGCTTTTTCGCCGAGGAAGCGATCACGCGGCAGCTTGCCGTCCTGATTGGAGTAGCGGGTGACGCCACGGTCGAGCGGGTGGCGGTTGTGCAGGTAGTCGCCTTCGAGGGTGATGGCGGTGTCATCGCTGAGCTGCCAGCGCAGCACCGGGGCGACGCTGTAGCGCTCGCTCTCGACGTCGTCGCGGAAGCTGTCGGCGCCTTCGGCTGCCAGGTTCAGGCGATAGGTGAAGGCGGCCTGCTCGTCCAGCGCGCCGGTGGTGTCCAGCGTGCCGCGACGCAGGCCCTGGGTGTTGACCTGGCTGCCCAGCACGGTACGGCGCTCGGCCTGCGGCTGCTTGGTGACGATATTGAAGGTACCGCCGGGGTCGCTACGACCATAGAGCATGGCCGCCGGGCCACGCAGCACTTCGATGCGCTCGATGGTATTGGCGTCGGGCATGTTGGGGTAGCCGCGGTTGACGGCGAAACCGTTGCGGTAGAACTCCTGGCTGTTGAAGCCGCGGATGAGGAATTCGGTCAGGCCCTGGCCGCCAAAGTTGTTGCCACGCTCCACTCCGCCAGCGTAGTCGAGGGCATCTTCCAGGCGTACCGCACCGATGTCTTCGGCCACCTGCGCCGGAACCACGCTGATCGACTGAGGGATATCGTGGATCGGCGTGTCGGTACGGGTCGCGCTGGCCGAACGGGTGGCGCGGTAGCCAGCCACAGGGCCATCGGCACGCTCGCCAGCGGCATTGATCTGCAGTTCTTCCAGCGCCAGTGGTGCATCGCTACCCGCTGTAGCGGCGAAACTGGAGTGACAGGTAATGGCGGGGAGAGCAAGGAGCGGAACGACCAGGCGACGCATTTGCAGATCCTTGGACAAGGTGGGTGGATTTTGGGCGGCATAGTAGTGTTATGAAGAACTATTATCAATTGTAATCAGGATAATCGACGTCAGGCTGCTACCTGGCGCTGTGTCGTCATGGCGAGGGAGGCTGTGCTGGGGGAGGGAGCGGCTAATACCAATGTCTATCTATTGGCTTTTGCTCAGCTACTGCTAGCTTGAAGGTGTATCAGAATAACAATAACCGGAGGCATCCATGACTACTGATAAAGCAAATGCAGCGGCGTACTGGAAGGCGAATGTACGCTTGATCACCCTGAGCCTGATCGTCTGGGCTCTGGCCTCGTATGGATTCGCCATGATCCTGCGACCCATGCTCGCGGGCATCATGGTTGGCGGAGCCGATCTCGGCTTCTGGTTCGCTCAGCAGGGCTCCATCCTCGTCTTCATCGGGCTCATTTTTCACTACGCGTGGCGAATGAACAAACTCGATAAAGAATTCGGCGTCGAGGAGTAAGCGCTCATGAGCCAATTCGCCATCAACCTGTTGTTCGTCGGGGCGTCCTTTGCGCTCTATATCGGTATCGCCATCTGGGCCCGCGCCGGCTCCACCAAGGAATTCTACGTCGCGGGCGGTGGGGTACACCCGGTCACCAACGGCATGGCCACCGCCGCCGACTGGATGTCCGCCGCGTCCTTCATCTCCATGGCCGGCCTGATTGCCGCTGGCGGTTATGCCAACTCCACCTTCCTCATGGGCTGGACTGGTGGCTACGTGCTGCTGGCCATGCTGCTGGCGCCGTACCTGCGCAAGTTCGGCAAGTTCACCGTACCGGATTTCATCGGCGATCGCTTCTACAGCCGGGGCGCGCGCCTGACGGCGGTGATCTGCCTGGTGATCATCTCCGTCACCTACGTGATCGGGCAGATGGCCGGTGCCGGTGTGGCCTTCTCGCGCTTCCTCGAGGTGAGCAACTCCACGGGTATCTGGATCGCTGCGGCGGTGGTGTTCGCCTACGCCGTGTTCGGCGGCATGAAGGGCATCACCTATACCCAGGTGGCGCAGTACGTGGTGCTGATCATCGCCTACACCATCCCGGCCATCTTCATCTCCCTGCAACTGACCGGCAACCCGATCCCGCCGCTGGGTCTGTTCGGTGATCATGTCGAGTCCGGCGTGCCGCTGCTGCAGAAACTCGATGAGGTGGTGCGTGAGCTGGGCTTCGCGGCCTATACCGCCGATGTCGACAACAAGCTGAATATGGTGCTGTTCACCCTGTCGCTGATGATCGGTACCGCCGGTCTGCCACACGTGATCATCCGCTTCTTCACCGTACCGCGCGTGGCCGATGCTCGCTGGTCCGCCGGCTGGACGCTGATCTTCATCGCCCTGCTGTACCTTACTGCGCCGGCCGTGGCCTCCATGGCACGTCTGAACCTGGTCACCACCATCTATCCGCAAGGCGCTTCTGCCCCGGCGCTGGCGTACGAAGAGCGTCCGGAGTGGGTGAAGACCTGGGAGCAGACCGGCCTGATCCAGTGGCAAGACAAGAACGGCGATGGCCGCATCCAGATGTACAACGATGCCGCCCCGGCCTTCACCGCGACTGCTCAGGAACGCGGCTGGAACGGCAACGAGCTGACCGTCAACAACGACATCCTGGTGCTGGCCAACCCGGAGATCGCCAACCTGCCTGGTTGGGTGGTCGGCCTGATCGCCGCAGGTGCCATCGCGGCGGCGCTGTCCACTGCGGCGGGGCTGTTGTTGGCGATTTCCTCGGCGATCAGTCATGACCTGATCAAGACCTTGATCAATCCGAAGATCAGCGAGAAGAACGAGATGATCGCGGCGCGGTTGTCCATGGCGGCGGCGATCCTGCTGGCCACCTACCTGGGGCTCAACCCGCCTGGCTTCGCCGCGCAGGTGGTGGCGCTGGCCTTCGGGATAGCCGCAGCAACCCTGTTCCCGGTGCTGATGATGGGGATTTTCTCCAAGCGCATGAACGACAAGGGCGCCATCTGCGGCATGGTGGTTGGCCTGGTGGTGACGCTGCTGTACATCTTCACCTACCTGGGCTGGTTCTTCATCCCGGGCACCAACAGCCTGCCGAACACCCCGGATCAGTGGTTCATGGGCATCTCCCCGGCTTCTTTCGGCTCCGTCGGTGCGCTGATCAACTTCGCCGTGGCTTACGCCGTGTCTCGGGTAACCGCCGCACCGCCGCAGCACATCCAGGATCTGGTGGAAAGCGTGCGTACCCCCAAAGGTGCTGGCGTGGCTCTGAGCCACTGAGCATAATCCCGGCCTGACGCCACCAGCAGGGTGGCCAGGGCTTCAGCAGGCGGGCCTCCAGTGGAGGCCCGTCTTCTTTCAGGAACAGTCTTATGTTGTGGACTTTGCTCGCCATCGTGGTAGCGGGGCTCGGCGCTGCCGGTGTGGCTCTGCTGTTGCGCAAACTCACCGGCAACCGATTGCCGAGATGGATCGTTCCGCTGTTCGGCGGCCTCGGCATGTTGGGCTACCAGATCGTCTACGAGTATTCCTGGTTCGAGCACCAGCTTGAGCGCCAGCCGCCCGAATCGGTGGTGGTGGCCAGCGAGGCCGGCCATGTGTTCTGGCGCCCGTGGAGCTACTTCATGCCGATCACCACGGCCTTTACCGTGCTCGATAGCAAGAGCGTGGTGCGCCGCCAGGTAGGTGACGCGCAGGTGGCCGAATTCATGCTCTACCGCTTCGAGAAGCAGCACATCGACCATGTCTCGCACCAGGCCCATCTGCTCAACTGCCAGACGGGTGAACTGCTGCCGCTGGATGCCCAGCAGCAACCTGTACTGGCGCAGCTCAAGCGTATCGGCAAGGACGAGGTGCTCTATCGCCAGGTTTGTCGCTAGAGTTCTCTTGCGCTGACGTGGCGGCATCGGTGCGCACGGCGCACCCTACGGGGGCCTTTCACGCCGGATCTTGCGTAGGGTGCGCTGTGCGCACCACCACGGCGTTCACTCGGGCGCTTTTCCGCGCATCGATAGACCCAGATCAATGCCGGCGTCGTGCCGCTCTCTAGAATCGCCAGCCCCCCAGATTCCCGAGCTTGCGGTCATGCCCCGTTTTCCCGAACTGCTGTCGCCGGCCGGCAGCCTCAAGAACATGCGTTATGCCTTCGCCTACGGCGCCGATGCGGTGTATGCCGGTCAGCCGCGCTACAGCCTGCGGGTGCGCAACAACGAGTTCGATCACGCCAACCTGGCCATCGGCATTGCCGAAGCGCACGCTCAGGGCAAGCAGTTCTACGTGGTGGTCAACATCGCCCCGCACAACGCCAAGCTGAAGACCTTCCTCAAGGATCTCGAGCCAGTGGTGGCGATGGCGCCGAACGCATTGATCATGTCCGATCCCGGCCTGATCATGCTGGTGCGAGAGCACTTTCCGCACATGGCCATCCACCTGTCGGTGCAGGCCAACGCGGTGAACTGGGCCAGTGTCGAGTTCTGGCGGCGCCAGGGGCTGAGCCGGGTGATCCTCTCCCGCGAGCTGGCGCTGGAAGAGATCGAGGAGATTCGCCAGGCAGTGCCCGGCATCGAGCTGGAGGTGTTCGTCCATGGGGCGTTGTGCATGGCCTATTCCGGACGTTGCCTGCTGTCGGGCTACATCAACCGCCGCGACCCCAACCAGGGCACCTGCACCAACGCCTGTCGCTGGCAGTACCAGGCCAGCCCGGCTGCCGAGAACGAAAGCGGCGATATCGTCCAGCTCGTCGAGCCGACCCTGGGCCAGGGTGCGCCCACCGGCCAGGCCTTCCTGCTGGAGGAGGCGAGCCGCCCCGGCGAGCAGATGGCCGCCTTCGAGGACGAGCACGGCACCTACATCATGAACTCCAAGGATCTGCGCGCGGTGCAGCACGTGCCGCGCCTGGTGGCCATGGGCGTGCACTCGCTGAAGATCGAAGGGCGCACCAAGAGCCACTTCTACTGCGCGCGCACCGCCCAGGCCTACCGCCGCGCCATCGACGACGCCGTGGCCGGGCGCCCCTTCGACAGAAGCCTGATGCATGACCTCGAGTCCCTGGCCAACCGTGGTTACACCGAGGGCTTCCTGCGCCGCCACGTGCACGACGAATACCAGAACTACCAGCGCGGCAACTCCCTCGCCGAGCGCCAGCAGTTCGTCGGTGAGCTGACCGGTGAGCGCCGTGGCGAGCTGGCCGAAGTGCTGGTGAAGAACCGCTTCGAGGTGGGCGACGGCATCGAGCTGATGACCCCACAAGGCAATCTGCGCTTCTCGCTCGAATACCTGGAGAACCGTTCCGGCGAGCGCATCGCGGTAGCGCCCGGTGACGGGCATCGGGTGTACCTGCCGGTTGCAGCGGGTGTCGACCTCGGCCATGGGTTGCTGCTGCGCGATCTCTAACCCCCGACCTTGGTCGTAGAGCGCGGCAGGGGAGGGGCGGAAACGCTGGATGGCGCGTGTTAGAGGCGCTGATGTACTACTAAGGTCGTCTGTCGTGCGCCAGGGGCGGATCTAGAGTAGAGCCACCAGCCCCCTCTCGTGAGGATAAGAACAAGATGCACGACGATAGCTACGCGCGGATTCAGGCGAATCCGCATTTCAAGAACCTGGTGGCCAAGCGTGACCGTTTCGCCTGGACGCTGTCGGCGATCATGCTGGGCCTTTATGTGGCCTTCATCCTGTTGATCGCCTTCGATCCGCAACTGCTCGGCACGCGCATCAGCGAAGGCTCGCCCACCACCTGGGGCATCCCGCTGGGTGTGGGCCTGATCCTGTCGGCCTTCGTGCTCACCGGTGTTTACGTCTACCGTGCCAACGGCGAGTTCGACGCGCTGAACAAGGTCATCCTGGATGAGGTGCAGAAATGATCGCCCGTCTTCTCGGCATCTTCGCCCTGCTGCTTATCAGTCCTGCCCTGTGGGCCGCTGGCGCCCTGGAGGGTGAGGTTCAGCGTCAGCCCCTGAACGTTTCAGCCATCACCATGTTCGTCGCCTTCGTCGGCGCCACCCTGTACATCACCTACTGGGCCTCCAAGCGCAGCCAGTCGGCCTCGGATTTCTACACCGCCGGCGGCAGCATCACCGGCTTCCAGAACGGCCTGGCGATTGCCGGCGACTACATGTCGGCGGCGTCCTTCCTGGGCATTTCCGCGCTGGTGTTCAGCAGCGGCTATGACGGCCTGATCTACTCGATCGGCTTCCTGGTCGGCTGGCCGGTGATCCTGTTCCTGATCGCCGAGCGCCTGCGCAACCTCGGCAAGTACACCTTCGCCGACGTCGCTTCCTACCGCCTCAAACAGAAGGAAATCCGCACCCTGTCGGCCAGTGGTTCGCTGGTGGTGGTGGCCTTCTACCTGATCGCGCAGATGGTTGGTGCCGGCAAGCTGATCGAACTGCTGTTCGGCCTCAACTACCACGTGGCCGTCGTGCTGGTGGGCATCCTGATGGTCTGCTACGTGCTGTTCGGCGGCATGCTGGCCACCACCTGGGTGCAGATCATCAAGGCCGTGCTGCTGCTGTCCGGTGCCTCGTTCATGGCGCTGATGGTGATGAAGCACGTCAACTTCGACTTCGCCACGCTGTTCAGCGAAGCGATCAAGGTGCACCCCAAGGGCGAGGCGATCATGAGCCCGGGCGGCCTGGTGAAGGATCCGATCTCGGCCATCTCCCTGGGCCTGGCGCTGATGTTCGGTACCGCTGGCCTGCCGCATATCCTGATGCGCTTCTTCACCGTCGGTGACGCCAAGGAAGCGCGCAAGTCGGTGTTCTTCGCCACCGGTTTCATCGGCTACTTCTACATCCTGACCTTCATCATCGGCTTCGGCGCGATCCTGCTGGTCAGCACCAACCCGGCTTTCAAGGATGCCAGCGGCGCACTGCTGGGCGGCAACAACATGGCCGCGGTGCACCTGGCCAACGCCGTGGGCGGCAGCATCTTCCTCGGCTTCATCTCGGCCGTGGCCTTCGCCACCATCCTCGCGGTGGTCGCCGGCCTGACCCTGGCTGGCGCCTCGGCGGTGTCCCACGACCTGTACGCCAGCGTGATCAAGAAGGGCAAGGCCAACGAGCGTGACGAGCTGCGCGTGTCGAAGATCACCACCGTGGCCCTGGGTGTGCTGGCCATCGGCCTGGGCATCCTGTTCGAGAAGCAGAACATCGCCTTCATGGTGGGCCTGGCCTTCTCCATCGCCGCCAGTTGCAACTTCCCGGTGCTGTTCCTTTCCATGTACTGGAAGAACCTGACCACCCGTGGCGCCATGATCGGCGGCTGGCTGGGCCTGGTCACCGCAGTGACGCTGATGATCCTTGGCCCGACCGTGTGGGTGCAGGTGCTGGGCTTCGAGAAGGCCATCTTCCCCTACGAGTACCCGGCGCTGTTCTCCATGGCCGTGGCCTTCATCGGGGTCTGGTTCTTCTCCATCACCGACAGCTCGGCAGCGGCTGGCGAGGAGCGCGCCCGCTTCCTGCCGCAGTTCGTCCGCTCGCAGACCGGCCTGGGTGCCAGCGGTGCCGTATCGCACTGACGACCCGGTCAGGTGTCAGCAAAAGGGCAATCCTTGGATTGCCCTTTTTCATGCTGGCCTCTCGGCAGCGATGCACGCGCTCCCCAGATGACCAGACAGCCACGGCCTTTGCGGACTAGAATTCGGCGCTCGTCGTTCGTTGCAAGGATTCGTGATGACCACCGTCAACCCGCAGCGCGGGTATCTGCTGGGCCTGACCGCCTACATCATCTGGGGGCTGTTCCCTCTCTACTTCAAGGCCCTGCAGGCCGTTCCGGCATTGGAGATCATCGTTCACCGCGCACTCTGGTCTGCGTTGTTCGGTGCGCTGTTGCTGGCCGTATGGAAGCATCCGGGCTGGTGGCGCGAACTGCGTGAGCATCCCAGGCGCCTGCTGGTGCTGGCCGGGTGCGGCCTGCTGATCGCCAGCAACTGGCTGATCTACGTCTGGGCGGTGAACAACGACCGCATGCTCGAAGCCAGCCTGGGCTACTACATCAACCCGCTGGTCAACGTGCTGCTTGGCTTGCTCATCCTCGGCGAGCGTCTGCGTCGTCTGCAGTGGTTGGCTGTGGGGTTGGCGGCGCTGGGCGTGCTGCAGCAGGTATGGCAGGTGGGCAGCCTGCCCTGGGTGTCGCTGGCGCTGGCGCTGACCTTCGGCTTCTACGGGCTGATTCGCAAGCAGGCGCCGGTGGCGGCCTTGCCTGGATTGGTGGTGGAAACCTGGCTGCTGCTGCCGGTGGCTCTGATCTGGCTGGCCCTGCACCCGGCGGCGATGAGTGGCCAGGCCGGCTTCTGGAGCAGCGGCGAGGTGCTGCTGCTGGCCCTGGCGGGGCCCATCACCCTGATCCCGTTGGTGTGCTTCAACGCCGCTGCGCGGCACCTGCCGTACACCACTCTGGGCTTTCTGCAGTACATCGCCCCGACTCTGGTGATGTTGCAGGCGGTGCTGCTGTTCGGCGAGCGCCTCGATCCGGCCAGGCTGATGGCGTTCGCCTGCATCTGGGCGGGGTTGGTGGTCTATAGCCTGGATATCTGGATTAATTCGCGCCGGCGTGTGGTGGTGTGAATTGCTGGGGGGCTTGGTGGTTTTAGACCGGATTGGCAATACGGTTGTCGTTTTTATGGGGGGCTTGTTCCGAATTGCCGCATTTTTGCTGATGTTTTTGGTTTCGCCCTCCCGGGCGAGTCACTTTTGTAGGGCAAAAGTAACCAAAACCCTCCGCCCGGTCATCCGGCCCTGGCTGCGCCAGGGTTCGTTACTCGCTTCGCTCGCCCTTCGGGCCAGCCTTCGGCTGTTACTCCGCTTCGCTACGTTTCACTCCATCGTCGCTCCAGAGGCCCGCCGCGGTGGGCCATCGCGGCTTTCGCGGCATCCATGCCGCTCAACCTCTTCCACGACGATTCCGTTCGCCCTCCTGGGCGGGCTCTGCACGCGCCTGAACCTCCGGTAACTCTTTGGGACTCTGTCTGCTTGAATATAAGGTCAGCCTAGGGGCTGACCGAAGAGCAACCGCACGAATGAAAGTTTTGGTTTAACTCGACGACCCATATGCGATTTCACAGGCACTAGAACACGCTGAGCAACCTATGGAATGCCCACTCGTTCAGGGCCCGAGGGGGCGAAACCCGGAGTCTCTGAAAACACCGAGGCGGCGTCCAAAACACTCAACGAGCCAACACACAAACTCACCAGTCCGGTGCCAACCAATAAGATGCGAAACCCCCGGCTCGCCTGCCCGGTAGGCGAGCCAGCATGATCAGAACAGGAAATACCGCTGCGCCATCGGCAGCACCTCGGCCGGTTCGCACCAGAGCAACTGGCCATCGGCTTTGACCTGATAGTTCTGCGCATCCACCTCGATATTCGGCAGGTAGCCGTTATGGATCAGGTCGGTCTTCTGCACCTCGCGGCAACCCTTGACCACGCCGATCTTCTTCTGCAGACCGAGCTGCTCGGGCACGCCGGCATCGAACGCCGCCTGGCTGATGAAGGTGATGCTGGTGGCATGGCGGCTGCCGGCGTAGCTGGCGAACATCGGCCGGTAATGCACTGGCTGCGGCGTGGGGATCGAGGCGTTGGCATCGCCCATCAGGCTGGCGGCGATGGCCCCGCCCTTGAGGATCAGCGTCGGCTTCACGCCGAAGAAGGCCGGGCGCCAGAGCACCAGGTCGGCCCACTTGCCCACTTCGATCGAACCCACTTCATGGCTGATGCCATGGGTGATGGCGGGGTTGATGCTGTATTTGGCGATATAGCGCTTGACTCGGAAGTTGTCGTTGCCGGGGGCGTCCTCGGGCAGGGCACCGCGCTGTTTCTTCATCTTGTCGGCGGTCTGCCAGGTGCGGGTGATCACCTCACCGACACGGCCCATGGCCTGGCTGTCGGAGCTGATCATGGAGAAGGCGCCGAGGTCGTGGAGGATATCCTCTGCGGCGATGGTCTCGCGGCGGATACGGCTTTCGGCGAAGGCCACGTCCTCGGCGATGCTCGGGTCGAGGTGGTGGCAGACCATGAGCATGTCTAGGTGCTCGTCGATGGTGTTGCGGGTGAAAGGCCGGGTCGGGTTGGTGGAGCTGGGCAGCACATTCGGGAACCCACACGCCTTGATGATATCCGGGGCATGGCCGCCGCCGGCCCCCTCGGTATGGTAGGTGTGGATGGTGCGGCCCTTGAAGGCGCCGAGGGTGGTTTCGACGAAGCCGGACTCGTTCAGGGTGTCGGTGTGGATCGCCACCTGCACGTCGTACTGGTCGGCGACCGACAGGCAGTTGTCGATGGCCGCCGGGGTGGTGCCCCAGTCCTCGTGCAGCTTGAGGCCGATGGCGCCAGCTTTCACCTGTTCGATCAGGGGCTCGGGCAGCGAGGCGTTGCCCTTGCCGGTGAAGCCCAGGTTCATCGGGAAGGCATCGGCGGCCTGGAGCATGCGCGCCATGTGCCAGGGCCCGGAGGTGCAGGTGGTGGCGTTGGTGCCGGTGGCTGGCCCGGTGCCGCCGCCGATCATGGTGGTCACCCCGCTCATCAGCGCCTCTTCGATCTGCTGCGGGCAGATGAAGTGGATATGGGTGTCGATGCCGCCGGCGGTGAGGATCATGCCCTCGCCGGCGATCACCTCGGTGCTGGCGCCAATCGCAATCGTGACATCAGGCTGGATATCCGGGTTGCCGGCCTTGCCGATGGCTTTGATGCGCCCGTCCTTGAGGCCGACATCGGCCTTGACGATGCCCCAGTGGTCGATGATCAGCGCATTGGTGATCAGGGTATCGACCACCTCGGCGGCGCAGAGTTGACCCTGGCCCATGCCGTCGCGGATCACCTTGCCGCCGCCGAATTTCACTTCTTCGCCATAGGTGGTGAAGTCCTTCTCCACTTCGATCCACAGGTCGGTATCGGCCAGGCGCACCTTGTCGCCGACGGTGGGGCCGAACATGTCGGCGTAGGCTTGGCGGGAAATCTTCATTCCTCGATCCTCGGAAATCGGGCTGCAAGCTACAAGCTGCAAGCCGCAAGTAAAAACGAAAGCCGAGCTGCTCTTGCTTGCAGCTTGAGGCTTGTAGCTTGTGGCTGCGCTTAAAGCGCCCCCATGACCCGGCCGGCGAAGCCGAATACGCGGCGCGCGCCGGCCAGGTCGACCAGTTCCACTTCACGGCTCTGCCCGGGCTCGAAGCGCACGGCAGTGCCAGCGGGGATGTTCAGGCGCATGCCGCGCGCGGCGGCGCGGTCGAACAGCAGGGCGTCGTTGGTCTCGAAGAAGTGGTAGTGCGAGCCGACCTGGATCGGCCGGTCGCCGCTGTTGGCCACGGAGAGGGTCAGGGTGCGGCGACCGGCATTGAGTTCTATCTCGCCGTCGGCAATCTGGTATTCGCCAGGAATCATGGTTCAGGCCTCGCAAGCGTCTTGTAGTAGATGGCATTGGCCCGATAGATACCGTCCGGGCCGCAGGCGTAGTCGGGTAGGCCACCGATGCACTGGTAGCCAAGGTGGCGATAGAGCTGTTCCGCGTCGCTGCCAGCTTCGGTGTCGAGGTAGAGCAGGCCGCGCTTGCGGCTCGCGGCTTCCTGCTCGACGGCTTGCATCAACAGGCGGGCGATACCGCGCCGGCGTGCTTCGCTCAGCACCAGCAGCTTCTGGATTTCCGCACGGTTCAGGCCATTGGGCTTCTGGCACAAGCAGAGTTGCACGCTGCCCAATACCTCACCGCGTTCGTGTGCGATCCAGAGCAGCAGTGAACCCTCCAGTAGCGCCGCCTCTACCTGAGCGAAATAGGCATGGGCGCCCTGGGCGTCGAGGTCGGCGAGAAAACCTACCGAGGCGCCGTGATCGACTGCATCGAGCAGCAGGGCGATCAGGCCCTGTCGGTAGGTGGCCAAGCCGGAGCTGTCGAGGCGTTGCAGCATCACGTCCACGAGGTCACTCCCTGGCGTCGAGGATCAATTGCATAAAGGTCAGATCCAGCCAGCGACCGAACTTGCGGCCGACCTGTGGCATCTGCCCGCTGGTGACGAACCCGAGGCGCTGGTGCAGGCGGATCGAGGCGGTGTTCTCCGACTCGATGGCCCCCACCATCACATGCAGTTCTGCCGATCTGGCTCGTTCGATCAGCGCCTGCATCAGCACTGGCCCCAGGCCCTGGCCGCGCTGATCGGCACGCACGTAGACCGAATGTTCCACGGTGTGCTTGTAGCCGTCGTGCGGGCGCCAGGCGCCATAGCTGGCATAGCCGAGCACCTCGCCAGCGGCATCACGCGCCACCAGCACGGGAAAGCCCGCTGCCGTGCGCTCGGCCAGCCAGGCGCGGCGGTTGGCCAGATTCACCAGGGTCTCGTTCCAGATCGCCGTGGTGAACTCCACCGCGTCGTTGTAGATGGCCAGGATGCCGGGTAGATCGGCTTCGCAGGCGTCGGCTATGGCGTGGTTCATGGCTTAGGCGATCGGTTGGTGGACGGTCACCAGCTTGGTGCCGTCGGGGAAGGTGGCCTCGATCTGGATTTCCGGGATCATCTCCGGCACGCCCTCCATCACCTGCTCACGGCTCAGCAGGGTGGTGCCGAAGTGCATCAGCTCGGCCACGGTCTGGCCGTCACGGGCGCCTTCGAGCAGGGCGGCGGAGATATAGGCCATGGCCTCCGGGTAGTTCAGCTTCACCCCGCGCGCCAGGCGGCGTTCGGCCACCAGGCCGGCGGTAAAGATAAGCAGTTTGTCTTTTTCTCTTGGCGATAAATCCATGACGGCTCCAGTGGTGCGGCGGGCAAGGGAATGCCTTGTCCGCGGTGTCGTTTCGGCCGCCGGGTGGAACGGGTTGTACCCGTTGCACGCATGCGGGGGTAATGCGTAGAAGCCGGCTTGCCGGCGATTAGGCCTTGTGCTGATCGCCGGCAAGCCGGCTCCTACATGTTCGTTGTGCTCATGTGCTCCAGATTCGTGGCGGCACCGCTTCGCGCCCCAGCAGCGCCGGGCGCAGCAGGCTCCAGAGTTCGATCAGCCAGGCACGCGCCTTGAGCGCTTCGCTGGCCAGGCAACGGGCGACCAGCAGGCCCGAGAGCTGGCTGAGATCGCCGCGCACGCCGTCGATCTTCAGCTCGCGGCAGCGTTCCTGCAGGTCGCTGTCCACCTCACCGCTGACCAGCAGGGTGGCGAACACCGGCTGGCCGTCGAGGCCGATGGGCGAATCCAGCAGGCCGTCGCCGCCGCTCACGCGCTGGCGTTCGTGCCACAGCAGCTTGCCGTCGCGGCGGATATCCAGCGCGGCCTGGAAGTGGCCCTGGTTGAAACGCTCATCGGCAGCCGGGCGGCCCAGGGCGATGATGTCCCAGTACAGCAGGCGCGCGTCGCCGTGCAGCTCGATCTGCGTATGCAGTTCGGCCTGGGCGCCGGCATAGACGATGGTTTCCTGCGGCAGCCATTCCAGGGTGGCGCCAGCGTCGACGCGCAGGCGCAGATCCTGATGCGCGACACCGGCAGCGCGGTACCACTTGGCAGCGCCAGGGCTGGTGAGCTGTACCCAGGTGCCTTCGCCGGCATGGGCCGAGATGTCCAGGCGGTCACCCCCGGCGATACCGCCAGGCGGGTGGACAATGATGTGCTGGCAGACCTGTGGCCCTTCTGCGTACAGGTGTTTCTGCACTCTAAGAGGGCCAAGATGGCGCCTGTGCACTGGAGTGGTGCGCTCGCCGTGGCGTGCGTAGGCCAGTTCCAGCTCGGCGGGCCAGCTCGGCGTGAACAGGGCGGCAGGCAGATTCATGAGAGGGCAGGGTTCCACAGGGTCATTGAGGGAGTGGGCAAGCAAGAGGCGTGCCCCGAACCAAATCGGTGCGCGGGTGATGCACTGCCTGCAGGTACGCCTTGCAGAAGGTGCAACTCATTGATCCTGTTGGTTTTTTGTTCAGTGAGCGAAAAGCCCCGGCGCCCTAGGGCATGCGCCGGGGCTCCCCAGTTTATCCACAGCTTGATCCACGCAAGTGGTGGATAGCCGGGCGTCATCGGCCCTGGCCGTGTTCCTCCTGGCGCAGGTTCAACTCCACCATCAGGTCATCGGCCAGGGTTTCCAGGTGCGCCTGCAACTGCTCCAGTGGCAAGGTTTCGGGCACCGCCAGCAGGGCCTCGGCGGTGAACAGTAGCTCGCCGCTCATCGGTGCGGGCGCCACTTCGGTGAGCAGGCTTTCCAGGTTGACCCCCTGTTCGGCCAGCACGCGGGTGATGTCGCGCACGATGCCGGGGCGGTCGTTGCCCACCAGCTCCAGGCGGATCGAACTGAAACGCCTGCCGGTTTCGCTGGCGCTGGCCGCCAGTTGCACGCGGATGCCTTGCGCGCTCATGGCTTCCAGATCGCGGATCAGGCCGCCGTGCGCCTCGGCCGGCAACTCCACCCGCACGATCCCGGCGAACTGCCCGGCCATGCGTGCCATGCGGCTTTCCAGCCAGTTGCCGCCGTGTGCAGCGACGCAGCCGGACAGGCGTTCGACCAGGCCCGGTTTATCTTCGGCAATCACTGTCAGTACCAGATGATCCATGTACAGCCTCTCTAATTCACAGGGTTCCAGTAGGCTGGCCGTCAAGCGCCAGCCAGTAGGTAAAGAACTGCTCGTCCCGAATGTAACCCAGGCGCTCGTACAGGCGCTGCCCGGCGAGGTTGGTCTTCGCCGTTTCCAGTTGCAGGCCGCAGGCGCCGTGCGCCTCGGCATGGGCGCGGGCAGCGTTCATCAGCGCCTCGCCGACGCCGCAACGGCGCGCGTGCTCCGCGACGTACAGGTCGCTGAGCAGCCAGGCCGGCCGTAGCGCCAGGGACGAGTGGAAGGGGTAGAGCTGGACGAAACCTTGCGCCTGGGCATTCTCGTCACGGGCAATGAACAGTTGCGCATCGCCCCGGGCCAGCCGGGCGCCGAGGAAGGCACTGATATCCGCAGCACTGCGTGGTACCTCATAGAAGCGCAGGTAGGCCGCGAACAGGGGAACGAGGTCACTCAGGTCGGTCTGGGTCGCGGCGGTGATGGGCATGGCATCCTCCAACGGGGTCGTTGCAGTATAGGCGGGCGCAAGGGGGACGCAGCAAGGCTATTGTTCGCAAGGTAAATGTTAAGTTGTATACAAAAATACGGTTTATGTGCTGCAATGCTGCGACCTGCTGGGTTCAGGATAATGTCTGTGACTGGAATTGGAACTTTGGTCGCGGGCTGACGCCCGTCCGGTGCATTTTCCCGAAATCTTGATGTAGTATGCCGCGCCAAGGACTACAAGACGGCCAGGCCGTCTCCGATGCGGCTATCGTAAAGCTCTAGAGAATGAGGCAAGTGATGACTGAACGCGTTCAAGTCGGTGGCCTGCAGGTCGCCAAAGCCCTGTACGACTTCGTGAACAACGAAGCCATTCCTGGTACCGGCATCGCTGCCGACAAGTTCTGGAGCGGTGCCGCCGCCGTGATCGGTGACCTGGCGCCGAAGAACCGCGCTCTGCTGGCCAAACGCGACGAGCTGCAGGCGCAGATCGACGCCTGGCACCAGGCGCGCAAGGGCCAGGCCCACGACGCGGCTGCCTACAAGGCCTTCCTGCAGGAAATCGGCTACCTGCTGCCGGAGCCGGCCGACTTCCAGGCCACTACCACCAATGTCGATGAAGAGATCGCCCAGTTGGCTGGCCCGCAACTGGTGGTGCCGGTGATGAATGCGCGCTTCGCCCTGAACGCCTCCAACGCCCGCTGGGGCTCGCTGTACGACGCCCTGTACGGCACCGACGTGATCAGCGAGGAAGGTGGCGCCGAGAAGGGCAAGGGCTACAACAAGGTGCGTGGTGACAAGGTCATCGCCTTCGCCCGCGCCTTCCTCGATGAGGCCGCGCCGCTGGCGGCCGGCTCCCATGCCGATTCCACCGGCTATCGCATCGAAGGCGGCAAGCTCATCGTCGCCCTCAAGGGCGGCAGCAACAGCGGCCTGCGTGACGACGCGCAACTGGTCGGCTTCCAGGGCGAGGCCAGCGCGCCGATCGCCGTGCTACTCAAGCACAACGGCCTGCACTTCGAGATCCAGATCGACCCGAACAGCCCTATCGGCAGCACCGACGCCGCCGGCGTCAAGGACGTGCTGATGGAGGCCGCGCTGACCACCATCATGGACTGCGAAGACTCCGTGGCCGCCGTCGATGCCGACGACAAGGTGGTGGTCTACCGCAACTGGCTGGGCCTGATGAAAGGCGACCTGGCCGAGGAAGTGTCCAAGGGCGGCACCACCTTCACCCGCACCATGAACCCGGATCGCGTCTACACCCGCCCGGACGGTTCCGAGCTGACCCTGCACGGCCGCTCCCTGCTGTTCGTGCGTAACGTCGGCCACCTGATGACCAACCCGGCCATCCTCGACGCCGAGGGCAACGAGATTCCTGAAGGCATTCAGGACGCGCTGTTCACCAGCCTGATTGCGGTGCACAACCTCAATGGCAACACCACCCGCAAGAACACCCGTACCGGCAGCGTCTACATCGTCAAACCGAAGATGCACGGCCCGGAAGAAGTGGCCTTCGCCAGCGAGATCTTCGCCCGCGTCGAAGACGTGCTGGGCCTGCCGCGCAATACCCTGAAGGTCGGCATCATGGACGAGGAGCGCCGCACCACGGTCAACCTCAAGGCCTGCATCAAGGCCGCCGCCGAGCGCGTGGTATTCATCAACACCGGCTTCCTCGACCGCACCGGTGACGAGATCCACACCTCCATGGAAGCCGGCGCCGTGGTGCGCAAGGCGGCTATGAAGAGTGAAACCTGGATCGGTGCCTACGAGAACAACAACGTCGACGTCGGCCTGGCCACCGGCCTGCAGGGCCGTGCGCAGATCGGCAAGGGCATGTGGGCCATGCCCGACCTGATGGCCGCCATGCTCGAGCAGAAGATCGCCCACCCGCTGTCCGGTGCCAACACCGCCTGGGTACCGTCGCCGACTGCTGCCACCCTGCACGCGCTGCACTACCACAAGGTCGACGTGTTCGCCCGCCAGGCCGAACTGGCCAAGCGCACCCCGGCCTCGGTGGATGACATCCTGACCATCCCCCTGGCCAAGGACACCAACTGGAGCCAGGACGAGATCCGCAACGAGCTGGACAACAACGCTCAGGGCATCCTCGGTTACGTGGTGCGCTGGATCGACCAGGGTGTCGGCTGCTCCAAGGTGCCGGACATCAACGATGTCGGCCTGATGGAAGACCGCGCCACCCTGCGTATTTCCAGTCAGTTGCTGGCCAACTGGCTGCGCCACGGCATCGTCACCGAGGCGCAGGTGGTGGAAAGCCTCAAGCGCATGGCACCGGTGGTCGACCGGCAGAACGCAGGTGATCCGCTGTACCGCCCGATGGCCCCGGACTTCGACAACAACGTCGCCTTCCAGGCCGCGCTGGAGCTGGTGCTCGAAGGCACCAAGCAGCCCAACGGTTACACCGAGCCGGTGCTGCACCGCCGTCGTCGTGAGTTCAAGGCCAAGAACGGGCTGTAAGCCGTCAACGAAAAACCGCCTCGATGAGGCGGTTTTTTTATGGGCGGTGGATCATTGCGAGTGGTGGTGCCGGCGTTGGTATGGTTCGGCGGACTGTTCGCTGGCGCTACGGGCGGGCGGCGTTCCGATCAGTCCTACGCCTGATTTTTTGATACCGAACCGGCAATACTGTGTTGGTGTTTTAGGTGTTTGTTCCGAATTGCCGCGTTTTTGTTGATGTCTTGGGTTTCGCCTTCCCAGGCGAGTCACTTTTGACGGGCAAAAGTAACCAAAACCCTCCGCCCGATCATCCGAGCTAGGCGCCCCCGCCCTGCTGCGCCAGGGTTCGCTCACTCCATCGCCGTTCCAGAGGCCCGCCGCGGTGGGCCATCCCTGGCCCATCGCGGCTCTCGGCTTTGGCATCCTGTGTCGCTCTACCTCCTGCATCCATGCAGTCGTCGCGGCATCCATGCCGCTCAACCTCTTCCACGGCGATTCCGTTCGCCCTCCTGGGCGGGCTCTGCACGCGCCTGAACGTGTGGTAACTCAGATGTAGCTGGAGTGCTCTGGCAAGAGCTACAGCGAGCCGCTGTGGCCATCGAGTCAAACCGATAGTTTCAGGCGCGCGAAAGTCCCCCTTCAGGAGGCCGAACGTAGGCATTGCGCAGGGGGCGAGCGGCATGGATGCCGCGAGAGGCGTAATGGGCCATGGATGGCCCATGTACGCCGACCCCGGAGCGGTGCCGGAGTGAGGGGAGTCGAGCGCAGCGAGACCCGGATGGCGGGGGTGCGTTTCTTTTGCTTACTTTTCTTTGCGCATTTCAAAGAAAAGTCAGTCGCCGAGGGGCGAAACCCGTAATACCTGAAAACACCGGAGCGGCGGCAAGTACACCAAGGCAAGCCAAAACACAAACTCGCCAATCTAGTATCAGAGAGACTCCGCAGAACCTCCCTGATACCCAAAACCAACCCTCACCGGTTGCCCGGCACCTGCTTCGGGTGAGCCCCCGTGGTGTTGTTGATCAGGCTATCGGTAGCCGTCTGCTCGAACGCCGAGAGCTTGTGTTCCAGCTCACTGCGCAGTTGCGGATCATCGACCACCTTGCCACCAGCCTCACGCCCCAGCCAGTAACGATACAGTTGCGCGTCGCGATCACGCGGCTTGATCAGGATGTGCTCACCACTGACCAGTGCCACGGTCGGGTCACTACCTGAAGGCTTGATCACCGCCACGCCAGCATCTCCTTCAGGAAGGCTCAGCAGGTCACGTCCCCAGCATTGCTGCTGCGTCGGCTCGCCAAGGCGGCCCATGATGGTGGGCACCACGTCGATCTGGCTGCCGACGACATCACGGCTGCTGCCAAAGGTTTCCTGCACGCCAGGGCCGATCATCAGCAGCGGGACGCTGAAACGTGACAGATCCATCTCGGTGATCTGCTCGTCGTTGCCAAAACCGTGATCGCCCAGGATCACGAACAGGGTGTCCTTGAAGTACGGCTCCTGGCGCGCCTTGGCGAAGAACTGGCCGAGCGCCCAGTCGGCATAGCGCATGGCGGTCAGGTGCTCGTCCAGCGAGCCGTGGCCGGTGACGCGCTCGACCGGCAGGTTCTCCGGCAGGGCGTAAGGCGTGTGGTTGGACAAGGTCTGCAGCAGCGCATAGAACGGTTTGCCCTTCTTGTCGAGACTCGCCAGCTCGGTGGTCGCGCGGTCGAACATGTCCTGGTCGGACACGCCCCAGGTGGGGTCGATGAACACCGGGTCGACGAAGTCCTCACGGCCGACGAAGTTGCGCATGCCCTGGTTGCCGAAGAAACCCGACTGGTTGTCCCAGGAGAAGCTGCCGTTGTAGACGTAGACGTCGTCATAGCCACGCACGCTGAGCTGCTGCGGCAGCCCGGAGAACTGGTGGCCACCTTCGGGCATGCGCATCAGGTACTCGAACCCAGGCAGGTTGGGGAAGCAGGCCATGGTGGCGAACATGCCCTGGTGGGTATGGGTGCCGTTGGAGAAGAAATGCTGGAACAGCAAGCCCTCCTTGGCCAGGGCGTCGAAGTTTGGCGTGATGCCGTCGGCATTGCCCATTGCACCGATATAGCGGCCGGCCATGCTCTCCATGAGGATCACCACCACGTTGCGCACCTGCGGCAGGCGCCCGGCGGCAGGTGGCGTGGTGATACGGCGGATCGCCGCCTGGTCGGCATCGATCAGGCGGTCGTTCGGCGTCAGCAGCAACTTGCGCGTCGTCTGCAGCGCCTCGGCTTCAGGCAGCGTCGCCTTCCAGCGGTTGTCGCCCTGATCGAAGAAGAAGTAGCTGGCGGCGCTCACCAGGGTCAGCGTGCCGTTGAGGCCGAGGTGGTTGGCGAACATCGATTCGGTGGTATAGGCATCGCCCCAGCGCAGCGGCGGACCGGAACGCAGGGTGCCACGCGCGGTCGCCACGCAGACCAGCAGAAGCACCAAGAACACTGCAATACGCGTCGACCAGCGCGACGCGAGCGACTCAGCCGAGGCGCGAGTTGCCTGCTCGATGCGCCGAAACAACCAGGCCAGCAGCACAGTGGCCAGTGCCCAGCCCAGCAGCAGGCGCAGCACCGGAAAGCCGTGCCAGATCATGCTCGACACCGTGCCGAGGTCTTCCTGCATGTACTGGAACACCAGGCTATTCAGGCGCTGGTGGAATTCGCGATAGAAGTTCAGCTCCGCCACCGCCAGCAGCAGGCACAGACTGGTGGCGACGGTCAGCCAGGCAACGTGCAGGCGACGCGCGGCCATGGCCCGCAGGCTGAACAGCGACAGGGTCAGCGGAATGCACAGGTAGACGATCAGGCGCAGGTCGAAGCGAGCGCCATTGAAGAAGGCCTCGCCGAAGCTGGCCAGCGGCGTCTGCCCGATCATCGCGTGGTTGTAGGCCAGCAGGCCGGCACGGGCCAGGGCGAAGAGCAGCAGCATGCACAGCGCGCTGCCGAGTATGAATGCCAGGTGACTGCCAATACTGACCTGCACCGTCGGGTGGGCGGTGGATGCGGGTGACTGCATGAAATGGCCTTGGTCTGAGATATGAGATCTGCGTCCGGCGCGCTGCGCAGGAGCGAGGCGCCAGAGTCGCAGTGTGATGCAATGCACGTCAAAATTTCGTCAAAATAATTCAACTCCATCGCTTTGATGAGCGCTGCGACTTAGGTGCAATGGGCATTTGGCCGAACAACGGGCACAATGCAGGCAAACAAGATCATGAGACCGCGCCATGAGCAAAGCGGACACGCTCGCCCAGGCGGGCAGAACGGCGGTGCTGCAGAACATCCATGGCACCATGGAGTTCCTGCAGAAATTTCCCCCCTTCAACCAGATGGACACCGCCCACCTGGCGTATCTGGTCGAGCATTGCCAGCTACGCTTCTATGCCGAGGGCGATTCGATCATCAAGCCCAGCGATGGCCCGGTCGAGCACTTCTACATCGTCAAGCAGGGGCGGGTGCATGGCGAGCGCCCGCACTCGGCGCGGCGCGGCACCGAGACCACCTTCGAGATCACCGCCGGCGAGTGCTTTCCGCTGGCCGCGCTGATCGGCGAGCGGGCCACCCGTACCGAGCACCTGGCCGCCGAAGACACCTTCTGCCTGCTGCTGGCCAAGCACGCCTTCGTCAAGCTGTTCGCCATTTCCAACCCGCTGCGCGACTTCGCCCTGCGCGGCGTCAGCAGCCTGCTCGATCAGGTCAACCAGCAGGTGCAGTTGCGCGCCGTGGAAACCCTCGGCGCGCAATACTCGCTGGACACCCGCCTGGGCGAACTGGCCATGCGCCAACCCATTGGCTGCGCCCCGGACACCTCGCTGCGCGACGCCGTGCGGTTGATGCACGAGCAGCATGTCGGCAGCATCGTGGTGCTCGACCCGCAGCGTCGCCCGCAAGGCATCTTCACCCTGCGCGACCTGCGTCGGGTGGTGGCCGATGGCGTCGACCTGGCACAGCCGATCAGCGCGCTGATGACCACCGAGCCTTTCCATCTGCCGCCCGATGCCAGCGCCTTCGATGCCGCCATCGCCATGACCGAACGGCATATCGCCCACGTCTGCCTGGTGGAGAACGGGCAACTCTGCGGGGTGATCTCCGAGCGTGATCTGTTCAGTCTGCAGCGGGTCGATCTGGTACATCTGGCGCGTACCATCCGCCATGCCGGCAGGCTGGAAACCCTGGCCGGACTGCGCAGCGATATCCGCCTGCTGGTCGATCGCATGCTCGCCCACGGCGCCAGCTCGACGCAGATCACCCATATCGTCACCCTGCTCAACGACCACACCGTATGCCGGGTGATCGAGCTGACCCTCGAGGAATTGGGCGACCCCGGCGTGCCCTTCACCTGGCTGTGCTTCGGCAGCGAAGGTCGCCGCGAACAGACCCTGCATACCGACCAGGACAACGGCATTCTCTTCGAGGCCGCCGATGCTGCCGAAGCTGCCACCATCCGTGGGCGCCTGCTGCCGCTGGCTGCCGAGATCAACCAGCGTCTGGCGCAGTGCGGTTTCACCCTGTGCAAGGGCAACATCATGGCCGGCAATCCCGAGCTGTGCCTGTCGCGCCAGGAATGGTCGCGGCGCTTCGCCCGCTTCGTCAGCGAGGCCACGCCGGAAAACCTTTTGCGGTCGTCGATCTACTTCGACCTGCGCAGCGTCTGGGGGCCGGCCGAGGGCTGCGAGCAACTGCGCAGCGAGCTGCTCGAGCGGGTCGCCGGCAACAGTCTGTTCCAGCGCATGCTGGCCGAGAACGCCTTGCGCCAGCGCCCGCCGGTGGGGCGCTTCCGCGACTTCGTGGTGGCCCGCTCGGGGGCCGACAAGGACACCCTCGACCTCAAGGTGCAGGGCCTGACACCCTTCGTCGACGGTGCGCGCTTGCTGGCGCTGGCCAATGGCATCGGCGCCGTCGGTACGCTGGAGCGTCTGCGCGTGCTGGTCAGCCGCGGGGTGATCGATGCGCAAGATGGCGCGGCCTTCGAGGAGGCCTATCATTTCATCCAGCAGACGCGCATGCAGCAGCATCAGTTGCAGGCGCGCGACGAGCTGCCTTACTCCAATCGTCTCGATCCCGACAGCCTCAACCTGCTGGATCGGCGCATCCTGCGCGAGTCCTTTCGCCAGGCGCAGCGCCTGCAGAGCAGCCTGAGCATGAGGTATCAGCTATGAGCAGGTTCACCTGGTTCAGTGGCCGTGGCCCGGCCCTGACCCAGCAGCAACTGGAGCGTCGCCAGGCCCTGGCGCTACCGGCGCCGCTGGACGAGCGCCCGCTGCACCAGCAGCGCTTCGTCGTCCTCGATCTGGAAACCACCGGTCTGAACCTGCGCCGCGACCTGGTGCTGGCCATCGGCGCGGTGGTGATCGACAACGGCGCCATCGACTTCGCCGAGCAATTCGAGTGCACCCTGTGCCGGCCGAACCACCAGGCCAGCGTCAGTACCCTGATCCATGGTATCGCTCCCAGCGAGGTGGCACGTGGCGTCGATCCGGCGCAGGCGCTGCTGGAGTTCATGGAGTTCGTCGGCGACAGCCCGCTGCTGGCATTTCACGCCGGGTTCGATCAGCGCATGCTGGCCCGGGCCCTCAAGCAGAGCCTGGACTATCGCCTGCAGCATCATTTCTTCGACGTGGCCGAGATCGCCCCGCTACTGTGCCCCGACAGCGCGTCGCAGCTACGCGGCCTGGACGCCTGGGTCGATGCCTTCGGCTTGCAGGTGCAGCAGCGTCACCATGCCAGCGCCGATGCACTGGTCACCGCCGAACTGGCGCTGATGCTGTTCAGCAAGGCACGGCGCCAGGGCATCGACAGCCTCGTCGAGCTGGAGCGTCAGCTTGTCAGCCGGCGGCGCCGACAGCACGCCATGTCGCTCTAGAACAGGCGCAGCGGCTCCTCATCCAGCGCTGCCAACTGCTCGCGCAAGGCGAGGATCTGGTCGCCCCAGTAACGTTCGCCCGCGAACCAGGGGAAGGCCAGGGGGAAGGCCGGGTCGTCCCAGCGCTTGGCGATCCAGGCGCTATGATGCATCAGGCGCAGCGCGCGCAGGCCTTCGATCAGCGGCAGCTCGCGGGCGGCGAAATCGTGGAACTCCTGATAACCGTCCACCAGTTCGGCGAGCTGACCGAGGCGTTCATGGCGCTCGCCTGCCAGCATCATCCACAAGTCCTGTACCGCCGGGCCCATGCGGCAGTCGTCGAGGTCGACCATGTGAAAGGCGTCGTCGCGGTGCAGCAGGTTGCCGGGGTGGCAGTCACCGTGCAGGCGAATGGGCTGGTAACGCACGCTGGCGAAGAGCTGGTCGAGGCGCGCCAGCAGGTCGCGGGCCACCGAGGAATAGGCTGGCAGCAGGCTCTTGGGCACGAAACTGCCCTCGAGCAGCGAGGCCAGGGCGGCGTGACCGAAGTTGTCCACACCCAGGGTTTCGCGATGGATGAAGGGGCGGCTGGCACCAATGGCATGCATGCGCCCGAGCAGTTGGCCGAGGCGATACAACTGATCCAGGTTACCCGGCTCGGGCGCGCGCCCGCCGCGGCGCGGGAACAGGGCGAAACGGAAGCCGCCATGCTCGAACAGCGTCTCTCCATCGCGCACCAGGGGCGCCACCACCGGCACTTCGTGCTCGGCCAGCTCCAGGCTGAAGGCATGCTCTTCGCGTATGGCCGCATCGCTCCAGCGATCCGGGCGGTAGAACTTGGCGATCAGTGGCGTTTCCCCTTCGATGCCCACCTGATAGACGCGGTTTTCGTAGCTGTTCAGTGCCAGCACGCGGGCATCGCTCAGATAGCCGAGGCTCTCCACGGCATCGAGCACCAGATCCGGGGTGAGGGTGGCGAAGGGATGGCTCATGGCGGGCTCCTTGGGCATGGCTGCACAGTCTAGCGGCTTGGCAGGGGCGCGGGTTCGCTTCGCGGAAAATTCACGCCACCTAGCGCAGCCCGTAGCCCGGATGCAATCCGGGGCTTTGTCCGGGGTGACTCCCGGATTGCATCCGGGCTACAACTGCGTACCCAGCAGCACCTGGCTGGCAGCGAACTGCGCGCGTACCGCCGTGCCGACCGCCAGCCCCAGGCGCTGCAAGCGCTCGGCCTCGGCCTGGGCGCAGAGGGTCTGGCCGTTGGCCAGGGCGATACGCACTTCGCTGGGCCCGTCGCTGGCCGGGATGATCTGTTCGATCAGGCCTTCCAGGCAGTTATCGGCCACCACGCCGGCAGAGGACACAGGCTGCAGCTCCAGCCAGCCGGCCTTGATCAACGCCACCACGCTACTGCCGATCGCCAGTTGCAGGCGCTCGGTACTGCCGCGGGTGATCTGCGCGCGCAGGCTCAGGCCGCCAGGCAGTTCGATGTCGATGAGGTGGTTGTGGCCTTGGGCCTCGATGCCGCTTACCCGCCCGGCCAGTTGGTTGCGCGCACTGGTACGCAGCATCAGACGCCCCAGCAGTTGCAGGTCGGCATCGTCCTCGGCGGCCTGCAGCAATTGCGCTTGCAAGGCCTGCAGCCGTTGGTGCAGGGCCAGCAGGCGGGCACCGGCCGGGGTCAGGCTGGCGCCGCCGCCACCCTTGCCGCCGACGCTGCGGCTGACCAGCGGCTGGTCGGCCAGGTTGTTCAGCTCGTCGATGGCGTCCCAGGCGGCCTTGTAGCTCAGCCCGGCGGCCTTGGCGGCGCGGGTGATCGAGCCCTGCTTGGCGATCTGTTCCAGCAGGGCCAGGCGCTGCGGGCGGCGGTTGAGCATCTGCGCGAGAGGGTCGAGCTGCGGCATGGCGGATGGAGTCGGCAAGCGTGGGCGACAAGCATACCCAATCGCTGGCGCTCGTTCAGTCTCCGGGTGGCGGCGTGCGCGCCAGGCAGTAGACATCCACGCGCTCGGCACCTGCGCGCAGCAGCAGGCGGGCGAGGGTATTGGCCGTGGTGCCGGTGGTCAGCACATCGTCGACCAGAGCCAGATGTTGCCCTGCGATCTTCGCGGCGTCGACCACCTGGAAGGCCTGGCGCAGGTTGCGTTTGCGTGTGGCGGCGTCCAGGCCCTGCTGAGCGGGTGTGTCCTGCGTGCGCACCAGCCAGTCGTCGGGCGCGGGAATCTGCAAGGCACGGCCCAGCCAGTCGGCGAGCATGCGCGCCTGGTTGAAGCCACGCTGGCGTTCACGTCTGCGCGCCAAGGGCACGGCCAGTAGCGCCTGTGGGCGTGGCAGGCCCTCGTCGTAGGCATGCTGCAGGTGTTCGGCCAGCAGCTCGCCGAGCAGACGGCCGAAGGGCCATTGCCCCTGATGCTTGAAGCGGGTGATCAGGTTGTCCACCGGGAAGGCGTAGCGCCAGGGCGCCTCGACACGGGCGAAGGCGGGTGGCTTCTTCTGGCAGGCGCCGCAGATCATGCCCTGAGCGGGCAATGGCAGCGCGCAGATCTGGCAGTGGCTGCCAAGCCAGGGCAGCTCGGCCTCGCAGGCCGTGCAGATGTCATGGCGCGGATGATCGGTGGTTTCGTCGCAGAGCTGGCAATGACGGCGCGGCGCCAGCCAGGCGGGGCGTTGCAGGGGGAAAAGTCGCAGTGGGGCCATGCTCGCTCCTCCCTGAGGCGAAGCCCTCAGCCTAGTCGCACATCAGCGAATCAGCCAGCCCATCACCATCAGCCCCAGCAGCAGCCAGATCACTCCGCCGATGATGGAGCGCCTGAGCAGGGCGCGCACGCCGTTGTAGAGAAACAAGAGGCCAACGATCAGCAGGAGGATGCTGAAGATCGAACTGTCCATGCCGATGGCGTTGGCCAGGCCATGGAGGAAGTCGTCGATGGCATCGGCCACGGCGCTCAGCGCGCCGGAGAGCATGTCGACGACGAAGCGGATGACCCGGCCGAGCGCCTCGCCCAGTCCCTCGAAGAAACCTTCTACCTGCATGTCGTGCTTCCTGTTCTGCGTTGATCATTGGGCCTTGGGCCATCAGGGAAGTTCTGTGGCTATTTTTTGCTCATATGTAAACTCGTGTCTTTTTGGTGGTTGACAGCGTTCCAAGGCTTTCTATGATGGCCTCAGCCTGAATGCCCCCCCATGGGCCCGACAACAGACGCAAGCAAGCGTCGAGGGACTTCGCTGATGAGCGCAACCGCCACCCCCACCCGTCACGACTGGACGCTCGCCGAAGTGCGTGCGCTGTTCGAGCAACCCTTCAACGACCTGCTGTTCCAGGCGCAGAGCGTGCATCGTGAGCACTTCGACCCCAACCGCGTGCAGGTTTCCACCCTGCTGTCGATCAAGACCGGCGCCTGCCCGGAAGATTGCAAGTACTGCCCGCAGTCCGGCCACTACAACACCGGCCTGGACAAGGAAAAACTGATGGAGGTGCAGAAGGTGCTGGAGGCGGCCGCCGAGGCCAAGGCCATCGGCTCCACGCGCTTCTGCATGGGCGCGGCGTGGAAGCATCCGTCAGCCAAGGACATGCCCTACGTGCTGGAGATGGTCAAGGGCGTGAAGAAGCTCGGCCTGGAAACCTGCATGACCCTCGGCCGCCTGGATCAGGAGCAGACCCAGGCGCTGGCCGACGCCGGCCTGGACTACTACAACCACAACCTCGACACCTCGCCGGAGTTCTACGGCAACATCATCACCACCCGCACCTATGGCGAGCGCCTGCAGACCCTGGCCTACGTGCGCGAGGCGGGGATGAAGATCTGCTCCGGCGGCATCCTTGGCATGGGCGAGTCGCTGGATGACCGCGCCGGCCTGTTGATCCAGTTGGCCAACCTGCCGGAGCACCCGGAAAGCGTGCCGATCAACATGCTGGTCAAGGTCAAGGGCACGCCGCTGGCCGAGGAGAAGGACGTTGACCCCTTCGACTTCATCCGCACCCTGGCCGTGGCACGCATCATGATGCCGAAGTCCCACGTGCGCCTGTCCGCCGGTCGCGAGCAGATGAACGAGCAGATGCAGGCCCTGGCTTTCATGGCCGGCGCCAACTCGATTTTCTACGGCGAGAAGCTGCTGACCACTGGCAACCCCCAGGCGGATAAGGACATGGCTCTGTTCAAACGTCTTGGCATCAAGCCGGAGGAACGCGAGGAGCATGCTGATGAGGTACACCAGGCGGCCATCGAGCAGGCACTGGTCGAGCAGCGCGACTCCAAGCTGTTCTACTCGGCCGTCTGACGACGGCCGCCATGAGCCGCAAGTGTCGCTTGCTTGCCTCTTGAAGCTTGTGGCTTGCCGCTTGGAGCTTTGTAATGCCTTTCGATTTATCCGCCCGCCTGGCAGAGCGCCAGGCCGCCGATCTGTTCCGCCAGCGCCCGCTGCTGCAGAGCCCGCAAGGGCCGCAGGTGCATGCCGATGGCAAGCAACTGCTGGCCTTCTGTTCCAATGACTATCTAGGCCTGGCCAATCACCCGGACGTCATACGCGCGCTGCAACTGGGGGCGCAGAAATGGGGCGTCGGCGGCGGCGCCTCGCATCTGGTGATCGGCCACAGCACACCGCATCACGAGCTGGAAGAGGCGCTGGCCGAATTCACCGGCCGGTCGCGTGCACTGCTGTTTTCCACCGGCTACATGGCCAATCTGGCTGCCGTCACCGCGCTGGTGGGGCAGGGCGACAGCGTGCTGGAGGATCGCCTCAACCACGCCTCGTTGCTCGACGCCGGCTTGCTGTCCGGCGCGCGCTTCTCCCGTTATCTGCACAACGATGCGGTCAGCCTGGCCAGTCGTCTGCGCAAGGCCAGCGGCAACTGCCTGGTGGTCAGCGATGGGGTGTTCAGCATGGACGGCGACCTGGCCGATCTGCCGGCACTCTGCGCTGAGGCACGCGCCCGCCAGGCCTGGGTGATGGTGGACGATGCCCATGGCTTCGGCCCGCTGGGGGTGAGCGGTGGCGGTATCGTCGAGCATTTCGGTCTGGGTCAGGATGACGTGCAGGTGCTGGTTGGCACCCTGGGCAAGGCCTTCGGCACGGCCGGGGCGTTCGTCGCCGGCAGCGAGGAACTGATCGAAACCCTGATCCAGTTCGCCCGGCCCTATATCTACACCACCAGCCAACCACCCGCCGTGGCCTGCGCCACCCTGAAGAGCCTGGAGCTGCTGCGCAGCGAGCACTGGCGTCGGGAGCATCTGAACCGGCTGATCTCCCGCTTCCGCCAGGGGGCTGCCGAGATCGGTCTGCACCTGATGGAGAGTCCTACGCCGATCCAGCCGATTCTGGTGGGCGACAGTGCCCGTGCGCTGAAGCTTTCCGCTCTGCTCAAGGAACGCGGTCTGCTGGTGGGCGCCATTCGCCCGCCGACGGTGCCGGCAGGCAGCGCGCGGTTGCGCGTCACGCTGTCCGCCGCGCACAGCGAGGCGCAGCTCGAACGCCTGCTGGAGGCTTTGTCCGAGTGCTGGCCGCTGGTGAGCCCCGATGACTGAGCGGCTGATCCTGTTGCCAGGCTGGGGGCTGGACGGTGCGCTGCTGCAACCTCTGGCCCAAGCCCTGGGCGATACCCTGCAGGCAGAGATTGCGCCATTGCCAAGGCTGACTACGGCAGACCCCAACGCCTGGCTCGACGAGCTGGAGGCGCGGCTGCCCAGCGATTGCTGGCTGGCCGGTTGGTCGCTGGGCGGCATGCTGGCCAGCGCTTTGGCGGCGCGCCGTGGCGCGCGCTGTCGTGGGCTGATCAGCCTGGCCAGCAATGCCTGCTTCGTCGCGCGCGAGGATTGGCTCAGTGCAATGCCTGCTGACACCTATGCCGCCTTCCATGCCGGCTGCGAGGCCACTCCAGCCGCCACCCTCAAGCGCTTCGCCCTGCTCTGCGCCCAGGGCGCTGCCGATGCACGCGGCCTGTCACGACAACTGCAGGCTCACCTGCAGACGCACGCTGACGAGCACCTGCTCGCCGGGCTCGAGGTGCTGGCCCGCCTGGACAACCGCAACGCCCTGGCGAGCTATGCCGGGCCGCAACTGCATCTGCTGGCCGAGCAGGACGCCCTGGTGCCGGCGGCGGCCGGCGAAGCCTTGCTGGCGCTGCTGCCGGCAGGCGAGGTGGACGTGCTGGAGGGGTGCAGCCATGGCTTCGTGCTGGAGCAGCCAGCCAGCCTGGCCGCACTGATGCTCGACTTCATCTGCGAGGCCCATGATGGTGACCTGTAGGGTGCGCCCTGCGCACCGGCTGCCTGAATCTCAGGAAGCACAGCCCGGACTGCTGCCGGACAAACGCCAGGTAGCGGCGTCCTTCTCCCGTGCGGCGGCCAGCTATGATGCCGTCGCCGAATTGCAGCGCAGTGTCGGTGACGAGTTGCTGGCGCGCTTGCCGACGGATATGCAGCCAAGGCGTTGGCTGGATCTGGGCAGCGGCACCGGGCACTTTACCCGGGCCTTGGCTGCGCACTTCAACGCCGAGGGCCTGGCCCTGGACATTGCCGAGGGCATGTTGCGCCACGCCAGACCCCTGGGTGGCGCTGCGCACTTCATCGTCGGCGATGCCGAGGCGTTGCCCTTGCAGGACGCCTGCCTCGACCTGCTGTTCTCCAGCCTGGCGCTGCAATGGTGCGCCGACTTCGCCCTGGTTTTGCAGGAGGCCACGCGGGTCTTGCGGCCAGGTGGCGTGCTGGCCTTTTCCAGCCTGTGCGTCGGTACCCTGCAGGAACTGCGTGATAGCTGGCAGGCGGTCGATGGCTTCGTCCACGTCAACCGTTTCCGTCACTTCGAGGACTACCAGCGTCTATGCGCGGCCAGCGAGCTGCAGGTGCTGAGCCTGCAACGCCAGGCCCATCGCCTGCATTTTCCCGATCTGCGCAGCCTGACCCGTTCGCTCAAGGACATCGGCGCGCACAACCTCAACCCCGGGCGCCCGGATGGCCTCACCGGCCGCGCCCGTATCGCCGCGCTGCTGTCGGCCTACGAGCGTTATCGCGAGACGGACGGCCTGCCGGCCACCTACCAGGTGGTCTATGGCGTCCTGCGCAAGCCCTTCTGAACCCTCCTGCGCAACGGAGAAACAACCTGCCATGCCCCATGCCTATTTCGTCACCGGCACCGATACCGAGATCGGCAAGACCACCATCGCCGCCGGCCTACTGCATGCCGCGCGCCTGCGCGGCCTGAGTACGGCGGCGGCCAAGCCGGTGGCCTCCGGCTGCGTGATGACGGCGCAGGGCCTGCGCAACGACGACGCCCTGGCACTGCTCGGTGAGTGCTCGCTGCCGCTGCGCTACGAGGAGGTCAACCCGCTGGCCTTCGCCCCTGCCATCGCCCCGCACCTGGCCGCCCGCGAAGCGGGGGTGACGCTGGATGTCGCCACGCTGCAAAAGGCGGTGGAGGCCATACTGGAGCGTGGCGCGGACTTCACCCTGGTGGAAGGGGCGGGTGGCTGGCGCGTGCCGCTGGCAGGGCAGCAGACCCTGTCCGACCTACCCGTGGCATTGAACCTGCCGGTGATTCTGGTGGTGGGCGTGCGCCTGGGCTGCATCAACCACGCTGTGCTCAGTGCCGAGGCCATTGCCCGTGACGGCCTGCACCTGGCCGGTTGGGTGGCCAATATCGTCGATGCCGATACCTCGCGCCTCGCGGACAACCTCGCCACTCTTGGCGAACGCCTGCCAGCCCCCTGTCTGGGGCAGGTGCCCTGGCTGAAGCAGGCCACGCCAGCGGCTGTCGCCAAGCACCTATACCTTGATGGCCTGTCGCTATCGTAATAAGCGGTAACGCGAGCATAGCCATTTCTCTGTACATTTTTTAGGCAGTATCTGCTTCAATACAGTCCATCAGCTTCCAACCCCGCGAGGGCGTTCATATGGAAATTTCTTCCAGCGCATTCAGTTCCGGTCTCAGTGGCATTCAGTCCGGTCAGCGCCGCGCTGAGCAAGCCGCCGCCGAAATTGCCGGCAACAGCCTGCCCGCTGCCCAACCGGCGAACCCGAACCCTGCGCAGAATCAGGTCAATCCGACCCGGCAGAGCGCCGAGCCGACCAGCCCCGATTTGACCGAAAGCCTGGTCTCGCTACGTGTTGCCGAAAACGAAGTACGTGCCAACTCCAAGGTGGTCAAGACCGCCGACGAGGCGTTGGGCACCCTGATCGATACCCGCGCCTGACGGCGGCCTCGTGCCCCGGTCGTTGGCTGTCATGCGGGAAGGTAGGCACAGATGCAGATTGCCAGCAGCACGGCCTATATCCCCGCCCAGCCGATAGCCTCAGCGGCCCGGCCGCTTTCTTCCGACGCCACTCCCGACCTCGCTCGCTCCGATCTGGCTCCGGCCGCGCCGACGCAGGAGGCGCAGGCCGATAATGCCGCTTCACCCCGCGAAGAGGCCGATCAGTCCCCTACAGATGGCCAGTCCGCCAGGCGCGATCAGCAACTGCTCCAGGAACAAGCCGAAATCTCCCAACTGAGCCGACGTGACCGCGAGGTGCGTGCGCACGAGCAGGCGCACGCCGCCGTGGGTGGGCAATACGCCGGCGCCCCCACTTACGACTTCAAGCGCGGGCCCGATGGCCAGCGTTATGCGATATCCGGTGAAGTCAGCATCGACGTCAGCCCGGTGCCCAACGATCCCGCAGCGACCCTGCAGAAAATGGAGATCGTCCGGCGCGCCGCGCTGGCCCCTGCCGAACCCTCCGCCCAGGATCTGAGCGTTGCCGCCATGGCGCAGGCGCAGGCGGCCCAGGCGCGCGTGGAGTTGGCGCAACAGCGCCGCGAAGAAACCACCGAAGCCAGCGACGAAACGCAGCAGGGCGAGGAGCAGGCGGCGGATGGCGAGAAGCCCACCAGCAGCGATTCCCAGCAGCCCTCCACGGCAGCACCTAGTCTTGATCTATATCGGCGCATCGGTGCCGAGCAGACGGTGGTATCGCGCATCGATCAGGTCGCCTGACCAGCCGATTGCCAGTGCTTGACAAAGGGTGAGCCCTAAACGTATGTTTCAAACGCCTGTTTGATTGCCGGCCCGCTTTCAGTGGCTAGGCAGCCGGGAGCGATCCCGCAGAGACCGAGAATCCGGTCACCCTGACAACTGACTCCATCGCAGAGGTTTACCGTTATGCCTGACTACAAGGCCCCCTTGCGTGACATTCGTTTCGTTCGTGACGAGCTGCTGGGCTACGAAGCTCACTACCAGAGCCTGCCAGGTTGTCAGGACGCCACCCCGGACATGGTCGATGCCATCCTCGAAGAGGGCGCCAAGTTCTGCGAGCAGGTACTGGCTCCGCTGAATCGTGTGGGTGACACCGAAGGCTGCACCTGGAGCGAGTCTGGCGTGAAGACCCCGACCGGCTTCAAGGAAGCCTATCAGCAGTTCGTCGAAGGTGGCTGGCCGAGCCTGGCGCACAGCGTCGAGCACGGTGGCCAGGGCCTGCCGGAATCCCTCGGCCTGGCCGTCAGCGAGATGGTCGGTACCGCCAACTGGGCATGGGGCATGTACCCCGGTCTGTCCCATGGCGCGATGAACACCATCGAATCCCACGGCACCGACGAGCAGAAGCACACCTACCTGACCAAGCTGGTGTCCGGCGAGTGGACCGGCACCATGTGCCTGACCGAGCCGCATTGCGGCACCGATCTGGGCATGCTGCGCACCAAGGCCGAACCTCAGGCCGACGGCACCTACAAGGTCAGCGGTACCAAGATCTTCATTTCCGCGGGTGAGCACGACATGGCCGAGAACATCGTCCATATCGTGCTGGCGCGCTTGCCCGATGCACCGGCCGGTACCAAGGGTATCTCCCTGTTCATCGTGCCCAAGTTCCTGCCCAATGCCGAAGGCGGCGTGGGTGAGCGCAATGCCGTGGCCTGTGGCTCCATCGAGCACAAGATGGGCATTCACGGTAACGCCACCTGCGTGATGAACTTCGATGGCGCCACCGGCTTTCTCATCGGCCCGGCCAACAAGGGCCTGAACTGCATGTTCACCTTCATGAACACCGCTCGCCTGGGCACCGCGCTGCAAGGCCTGGCCCATGCCGAAGCCGGTTTCCAGGGTGGTATCAAGTACGCTCGCGAGCGTCTGCAGATGCGTTCGCTGACCGGCCCGAAAGCGCCGGACAAGGCCGCCGACCCGATCATCGTGCACCCCGACGTGCGTCGCATGCTGCTGACCATGAAGGCCTTCGCCGAAGGCAACCGCGCCATGGTCTACTTCACCGCCAAGCAGGTGGACATCGTCAAGTACAGCCAGAGCGAAGAAGAGAAGAAGGCCGCTGACGAACTGCTGGCCTTCCTCACCCCGATCGCCAAGGCCTTCATGACCGAAGTGGGCTTCGAGTCCGCCTCCCACGGCATGCAGATCTACGGCGGCCACGGCTTCATCGCCGAGTGGGGCATGGAGCAGAACCTGCGCGACTGCCGCATCTCCATGATGTACGAAGGCACCACCGGCATTCAGGCGCTCGACCTGCTGGGCCGGAAGGTGCTGATGACCCAGGGCGGTGCGCTGAAGAACTTCACCAAGATCGTGCACAAGTTCTGCCAGGCCAACGAAGGCAACGAAGCCGTCAAGGAATTCGTCGAGCCGCTGGCCAAGCTGAACAAGGAGTGGGGCGACGTCACCATGAAGATTGGCATGGCGGCGATGAAGGATCGCGAGGAAGTCGGTGCCGCTTCGGTGGATTACCTGATGTACTCCGGTTACGCCTGCCTGGCCTACTTCTGGGCCGACATGGCGCGTGTGGCCGCCGAGAAGCTGGCAGCCGGCGAAGGCGATGCCGCGTTCTATCAGGCCAAGCTGCAGACTGCGCGCTTCTACTTCGCGCGCATCCTGCCGCGTACCCGTACCCATGTCGAAGCCATGCTTTCGGGTGCCAGCAACCTGATGGACATGGACGAAGAGCACTTCGCGCTCGGCTTCTAAGTTTCAGCCTGCTGCAAGAGGAGCGCCGCCCACTGGGCGGCGTTCCCGTTTCTGCCTTAGCAGGCTGTTGAAAAACTACCTGCGTTGGCAATACTGCGTTAAAAACAGCCTCGTGTGCGAGCCCAGTCAAAATGCTCATTTACAGCACGTAAACTGCGCTTTTTCGGCTGTTTTTGCCTTGTCTTGCCTGCCTCGCCTACGTTTTTCAACTGCCTGCTAGGAATGTCGCATTCCGTCGCTGTTTTCCTCCTGGGAAGCAGGCAGAATGCTTGCATCTTCCATCTCGGGTGCCGCCGTGATTCGTCTGGCCCGCTTGCGCTTCAGCCATTTCGTCTCGTCGTTGCCGTTTCTGCTCGGTGGCATGGTGGCCGCGCGCCTGCCCGTGCTCAACGAATTCTTCATTTCCCTGTTCAACGTGTTGCCGACCCTGCTGTTGCTGCTCGGTGGCGCCTTCTGCATGGTCTATGGCCGGCAACGCGAAGTCGTGCTGCTGGCGCTGCTTTATATCGGCTACTTCCTGCTCGATATCCAGGTCGATCACTTCCGCGAACATGGCCAGGTGCGCAGCGATGCGGTGCTGGTGTTCCACCTGATCTGCCTGCTGCTGCCTGCGCTCTATACCCTGTATGGCTGCTGGCAGGAGCGCTCGCATCTGCTGCAGGATCTGTTCGCCCGCGCACTGGTGCTGCTGGCGGTTGGCGCGGTGGCGCTCGGCCTGGCGCGACGCTATCCGCAGGGCATCGCCGACTGGCTGGTGCAGGTGCACTGGCCGGCGCTGCACGGTAGCTGGATGAGCCTGGCGCAACTGAGCTATGGGATGTTCCTGGTCGCCTTCATCGCCTTGCTGGTGCAGTACCTGCGTCTACCCAGGCCGCTGCATGCCGCACAACTGGTGGGGCTGCTCGGCCTGCTGTGGATGCTGCCGCAAGTGTTCATCCTGCCCCATGCATTGCAGGTGATGAGCAGCATGGTGATGCTGGTGCTGGTTGCCGCCGTGGCCCACGAGGCCTACCAGATGGCCTTTCGCGACGAACTCACCGGCCTGCCGGGGCGGCGTGCGCTCAACGAGCGTTTGCAGCGTCTGGGGCGTGACTACGTGATCGTCATGGTCGACGTCGATCACTTCAAGAAATTCAACGACACCCACGGCCATGACGTCGGTGATCAGGTGCTGCGCCTGGTCGCCAGCCTGTTGCGCAAGGTGGGCGGCGGTGGCAAGGCCTATCGTTATGGTGGCGAGGAGTTCACCCTGCTCTTTCCCGGCAAGAGCCTGGAGCAGTGCATGCCGCACATGGAAGCCGTGCGCCTGGCCATCGAGCAGTACCGCATGCAGTTGCGTGACAAGCAGAACCGGCCGCGCGACGATCGTCAGGGCAAGCAGCATCGTACCGGCAAGAGTGCCAACGAAGTTTCGGTGACCGTGAGCATGGGGGCGGCCGAGCGCCAGGCGCAGCAGCGCCGCCCGCAGGAGGTGATCAAGGAGGCGGACAATGCCCTGTACAGTGCCAAGGCGGCCGGGCGCAACTGCATTCGCAGTGCCGCGCAGCGGCGTGGCGCGGTGCGGGTGGTGGTGGACGGGGACTGAGCCTGGCTGCGTTCGCCCATGCTGGCAGAATGCATACGGATGCTGAATGTTTGGTCACAACACGACCCTATGTGTCTGTCGAGTTGTTGTATTAAGCTCGGTCTCCTGTCGTCAGTCCGTTTCCCGAGGATATGCCATGGCCGATTACAAAGCCCCCCTGCGCGACATGCGCTTCGTGCTCAATGAAGTATTCGAGGTCTCCAAGCTCTGGGCCGAGCTGCCGGCCCTGGCCGAGGTGGTGGACGAAGACACCGCCAATGCCATTCTCGAAGAGGCCGGCAAGGTCACTGCCGGCAGCATCGCCCCGCTGAACCGCAGCGGCGACGAGGAAGGTTGTTCCTGGGACAACGGCGTGGTGAAGACCCCCGCCGGTTTCCCCGAGGCCTATCGCACCTACGCCGAAGGCGGCTGGGTCGGCGTCGGTGGTTCGCCGGAGTTCGGCGGCATGGGCATGCCCAAGGTGATCGGCGCCCAGGTCGAGGAGATGGTCAACTCGGCCAGCCTGTCCTTCGGCCTGTACCCGATGCTGACCGCTGGCGCCTGCCTGTCGATCCTCAATCACGCCAGTGAAGAGCTCAAGGCGCAGTACCTACCGAACATGTATGCCGGCGTCTGGGCGGGCTCCATGTGCCTGACCGAGCCGCACGCCGGCACCGACTTGGGCATAATCCGTACCAAGGCCGAACCGCAGGCCGATGGCAGTTACAAGGTCAGTGGCACCAAGATCTTCATCACCGGCGGTGAGCACGACCTGACCGAGAACATCATCCATCTGGTATTGGCCAAGCTGCCGGACGCACCGGCTGGCCCGAAAGGCATTTCGCTGTTCCTGGTGCCCAAGATCATGGTCAATGCCGACGGCTCGCTGGGTGAGAAGAACGCCCTGGGCTGCGGCTCCATTGAGCACAAGATGGGCATCAAGGCCTCGGCCACCTGCGTGATGAACTTCGACGGCGCCACCGGCTACCTGGTGGGCGAAGTGAACAAGGGCCTGGCGGCCATGTTCACCATGATGAACTACGAGCGCCTGGGCGTCGGCATCCAGGGCCTGTCCCTTGGCGAGCGCAGCTATCAGAGCGCCATCGAATACGCCCGCGAGCGCATCCAGAGCCGCGCCCCGACCGGCCCGGTGGCCAAGGACAAGGCGGCCGACCCGATCATCGTGCACCCCGACGTGCGTCGCATGCTGCTGACCATGAAGGCGCTGAACGAGGGGGGGCGTGCCTTCTCCAGCTACGTCGCCATGCAGCTCGATACGGCCAAGTACAGCGAGAACAAGGACACCGCCAAGCGTGCCGACGAACTGGTGGCGCTGCTCACCCCGGTGGCCAAGGCCTTCCTCACCGACATGGCGCTGGAAACCACCGTGCATGGCCAGCAGATTTTCGGTGGCCACGGTTTCATCCGTGAGTGGGGTCAGGAGCAGTTGGTGCGCGACTGCCGCATCACCCAGATCTACGAAGGCACCAACGGCATCCAGTCGCTGGACTTGATGGGGCGCAAGATCGTCGGCAGCGGCGGCAGCTTCTACAAGCACTTCGCCGACGAGATCAAGGCCTTCATCGCTTCGGCCGATGCCAGCCTCGCCGAGTTCACCCAGCCACTGGCCGCTGCCGTGCGGAACCTCGATGAGCTGACCACCTGGGTACTGGAACAGGCCAAGAACAACCCCAACGAGATCGGTGCGGCCTCGGTCGAATACCTGCAGGTGTTCGGCTACACCGCCTATGCCTACATGTGGGCCTTGATGGCGCGAGCTGCGCTGGGCAAGGAAGGCGAGGACGAGTTCTATGCCAGCAAGCTGGGCACCGCACGCTTCTACTTCGCCCGCCTGCTGCCGCGCATTCATTCGCTGAGTGCTTCGGTCAAGGCGGGTAGCGAGTCGCTGTATCTGCTGGATGCTGCGCAGTTCTAAGCGCTGTCGCTACATCCCGAACCCCGGCCTTCGCGCCGGGTTTTTTTATGGGTTGTTCGTGCGGGGCTCGGGAAGTCAGTGTGATACTGGACTGGCAAGTTTGTGTGTTGGCTTGTTCGGGTGCTTGTTCCGGATTGCCGCGTTTTTGCTGATATTTCTGGTTTCGCCCTCCCGGGCGAGTCACTTTGCGGGCAAAGTAACCAAACCCTCCGCCCTTTCATCCGGCCCTGGCTGCGCCAGGGTTCGCTCACTCCATCGCCGCTCCAGAGGCCCGCCGCGGTGGGCCATCCCTGGCCCATCGCGGCTCTCGCGACATCCATGTCGCTCAACCTCTTCCACGACGATTCCGTTCGCCCTCCTGGGCGGGCTCTGCACGCGCCTGAACCCTAGGTAACCCAGAAGTAGTGTGGAGTGCTTGAAGATTGGGTCAGCCGTAGGGCTGACCGGGATGCAGGCTGAAAACCGGCAAGCTATCCAGGCGAATGAAACTACGTGAATGAAAGTTTTGGTTTAACTCGACGACCCAATCGCGACTTCATCGCTACTAGAACACGCCGAGCAACCTATGGAGTGCATACTCGTTCAGGCGCGCGAATGGCCCCTTCAGGAGGGTGAGTGGAATCGTTGCGCAGAGGGGCGAGCCGCAGGGATGCGGCGAGAGGCTTAAAGGGCCAGGGACGGCCCTTGTAAGCCGACCCTCGGAGCGACGATGGAGCGAACGAACCCCGGCGAAGCCGGGGCCGGATGGCGGGGCCAAGCCTTTTTGCCTTCTTTTGTGGCGTTTGACAAAAGAAGGTCGCCGGGGGGCGAAACGGGAGACATCAGCTAAACGCTGATAAGCAGCTTAAACACCGAAACAACTGAAAACCAGCACACAAACTTGCCAGTCCGGTATCAACCAAGCATTCCCCACAAAATGCGATGAACCTTCTTGTTTTCAGGGGGCGGCGTTCCTGTCGACAGGCGGGGAGGTTGGTCGTGGACTGACGTAGTCGCCTTGCCTTGTTTAATGTATATACATATTGCTCTGGCCCTTTCTCACCAGAGGTGCCCTTTCCACAGCAGACGCTAAGAAGACTCCGGTGGTGCATTGGTTTATACGAGAGCGATGATCCAGACGGATGTCGCTTGACGTCCATTCGATCTGCTCATAATGTATATACAAATTGAGCCGAGAGAATCCCATGCCGATGCAATCCACCGCGAAACAGCTCTGGCGCGATGTACAGGTCTTCGATGGCCTGACGCAACTGGACGAGGCGATGAACCTGCTGGTCGAGGACGGTTGCATTGCCGGCCTGTGGCCGTCGCGCACCTTCGACGAGGCGCTGGCTGAGGGCGCTGTCGAAGCAGGGCGCGGCGGCGTGATGACGCCCGGTCTGGTCGATTGCCACACCCATCTGGTGTACGCCGGCAATCGTGCCGGTGAATTCGAGCAGCGTCTGGAAGGCGTCAGCTACGAAACCATCGCCCGCAATGGCGGCGGCATTCTCAGCAGCGTGCGCGCTACCCGTGCCGCCAGCGAGGACGAGTTGATCGCCGCCAGCCTGCCGCGTCTCGATGCGCTGCTGGCCGATGGCGTGACCACGCTGGAGATCAAGTCCGGCTATGGGCTGACCGTCGCAGACGAACTGAAGATGCTGCGCGTGGCCCGCCGCCTCGGCGAGCTGCGCCCGGTGCGGGTGCTCACCACGCTGCTCGGCGCCCATGCCCTGCCACCGGAATATGCCGGCCGCGCCGACGACTACGTCAGCCTGGTCTGCGACGAGATGATTCCGGCCGCTGCTCGTGAGCGGCTGGCCGATGCGGTGGACGTGTTCTGCGAAGGCATCGGTTTCTCCCCGGCGCAGTGCGAGCGTATCTACCAGGCAGCCCAGGCCCACGGCCTGGCGATCAAGGCCCATGCCGAGCAACTGTCCAACCTCGGTGGCAGCGCCCTGGCTGCAAGCTATGGCGCGTTGTCCACCGACCATATCGAGTACCTGGATGAGGCCGGTGTGCAAGCCATGGCCGAGGCGGGCACCGTGGCGGTGCTGCTGCCCGGCGCCTTCCACGTGCTGCGCGAAACCCAACTGCCGCCCATCGACCTGCTGCGTCAGTACGGCGTGCCGATGGCGGTGGCCAGCGACGCCAACCCCGGCACCTCACCGATCTGCATGCCGACGCTGATGGCCAACCTGGCCTGCACGCTGTTTCGCCTCACCCCGCGCGAAGCCCTGGCCGGCATGACCGCCCACGGCGCCCGCGCCCTCGGCCTGCCCGACCTCGGTCGCATCGCAGTAGGGGCGCCGGCGGATCTGTGCCTGTGGGATATCCAGCAACCGGCCGAACTGGCCTACGCGGTGCAGGCCGGGCGTCTGCGTCAGCGCGTGTTCAATGGAGTCGTGACCTATGCTCGCTGATCGTCACTCGATGGCCGCCTGGAGCGGTCGCACCGACCCGGAAGCCGACAGCGCGCGCTGGCACCAGCGCATCCAGGTGCTCGCCGAAGACAGCCAGCCGGGCCTGGCCTTGCTCGGCTTCGCCTGCGATGAAGGTGTGCGCCGCAACCATGGCCGGGTCGGCGCCGCCGCTGCGCCACAAAGCGTGCGCAAGGCCCTGGCCAACCTGGCCTGGCATCGTCAGGCGCCGGCCTTTGACGCCGGTGACGTGACCTGCGAGGACGGCGACCTGGAGGCGGCCCAGGCGCGTCTCGGCCAAAACGTCTGCGCGCTGCTGGACGCCGGCCATCTGCCGCTGGTGATCGGCGGCGGGCATGAAGTGGCCTTCGGTAGCTGGTCAGGCCTGGCCGAGCATCTGTCTGGCAACCCAGCTCCTAAAATCGGCATCATCAATTTCGACGCCCATTTCGACCTGCGCGACCCGGCCCATGTGCACTCCTCCGGCACGCCCTTCGCGCAGATCGCCGAGCAGTGCGCCGCACGCGGCTGGCCGTTTCGCTACGCCTGCCTCGGCGTCAGCCGCGCCAGCAACACCCGCGCGCTGTTCGCCCGTGCCGCCGAGCTGAACGTGCTGGTGCGCGAGGATAACGAGATCCGCGAGTCGACCCTCGATGCCATCGGCGCCGAGCTGGACGCCTTCACCGCCGAGTGCGACGCGCTCTACCTGACCATCGATATCGATGTGCTGCCGGCTTGCGAAGCGCCGGGCGTCAGCGCGCCAGCCGCCCGTGGCGTGCGCCTGGAGCTGCTGGAGCCGCTGCTCGAACGGCTCAAGGCCAGCGGCAAGCTGCGCCTGGCCGACCTGGCCGAGCTCAACCCCGAATACGACATCGACAACCGCACCGCCAAGGTGGCGGCGCGGCTGATCCATCTGCTCAGTCTCTGAGCTGGCAAGGACCGCGCTTCCCGCACAACAACAATTACGAGGAAACCCCGATGTTCATCACCGCCCGCCGCGGCCAGGAGCCGCGTCATGTCTGAATCCCTGCCATTGAGCGGCAGCGTGTCGCGCCCACGTGCCCTGGCGCGCTTGCTGGGTTACAGCCTGATTGGCCTGCTGCTGTTCTTCGTGCCGTTCGAGATCGCCGGGCGCTCGACCATCCTCCTCGACCACGCGGCCAGCGCCCTGCAGCTGCATGCGCGGCCACTGGTGATCGGCGTGGCGCTGCTGTTCATGCTCTACGGCGCGCTGGCGCCCTGGCTCGACGGTAGCTGGCGGCGTAGCCTGACCCACAGCGTATTCAGCGTGCTCAAGGTGTTTGGCCTGCTGATCGGCGCCGTTTACCTGCTGCAGCTCGGCCCGCAGGCGCTGTACCAGCCGGACATGCTGCCGTTCCTGTTCGACAAGCTGGTGCTCAGTCTAGCGCTGATCGTGCCGCTGGGTTCGCTGGCCCTGGTGTTCCTGATCGGCTTCGGCCTGCTGGAGCTGATCGGCGTGCTGATGCAGCCAGTGATGCGGCCGATCTGGCGCACGCCGGGCAAGTCGGCCATCGATGCCGTGGCGTCCTTCGTCGGCAGCTACTCGGTGGGCCTGCTGATTACCGACCGCATGTACCAGCAGGGCCACTACAGCGTGCGCGAGGCGGCGATCATCGCCACCGGGTTCTCCACCGTGTCGGCGCCGTTCATGGTGATCATCGCCAAGACCCTGGGCCTGATGGGCCAGTGGAACCTGTATTTCTGGGGCGCCATGGCGGTGACCTTCGCCGTCACCGCGATCAGCGCGCGCCTCTACCCGCTGTCGCGCCTGCCGTCCGAGTCCACGCCCGAGGCGCAGCTGCAACCCGGTGAAAGCCGCCTGGGCAGCGCCTGGCGCGCCGGCATGCAGCAGGCCAGCGTGGCGCCATCTCTGGGCTCGGCGCTGCGCGAAACCTTCGTCGATGGCCTGCGCATGACCGCCGCCATCCTGCCGAGCATTCTCGCCGTCGGCCTGCTCGGCTTGCTTGCCGCCAAGTACACGCCGCTGTTCGACGCGCTCGGCGTGCTGCTTTACCCGCTGACCTGGCTGTTCGGCCTGGAAGAACCCATGCAGGTAGCCCGCGCCATCTCCGCCGGGCTGGCGGAAATGTTTCTGCCGGCAATGCTGCTCAAGGATGCCGACGTGCTGGTGAAGTTCGTCAGCGCCATCGTCTCGGTCAGCAGCGTGCTGTTTCTCTCCGCCTCGATTCCCTGCGTGCTGGCCACGCGAATTCCCCTGAGCCTGGGCCACCTGCTGCTGATCTGGCTGCAACGCACCCTGCTCAGCCTGCTGCTGGCCATCCCGCTGGCCTACCTCGCGCAATTTTTGGGTTGGCTCTGACCACCCACCCCTGACCCGTTCCCACAGGAGCCCGCAACATGACCAAGTTCCGCGACACCGAAATCCGCGCCCCGCGCGGCACCACGCTCACCGCCAAGAGCTGGCTGACCGAAGCGCCGCTGCGCATGCTGATGAACAACCTCGACCCGGACGTGGCCGAGAACCCCAAGGAGCTGGTGGTGTATGGCGGTATCGGCCGCGCCGCGCGCAACTGGGAGTGCTACGACAAGATCGTCGAGAGCCTGACCAGCCTGAATGACGACGAGACCCTGCTGGTGCAGTCCGGCAAGCCGGTCGGCGTGTTCAAGACCCACAGCAACGCGCCGCGCGTGCTGATCGCCAACTCCAACCTGGTGCCGCACTGGGCGAGCTGGGAGCACTTCAACGAACTCGACGCCAAGGGCCTGGCCATGTACGGCCAGATGACCGCCGGCAGCTGGATCTACATTGGCAGCCAGGGCATCGTCCAGGGCACCTATGAAACCTTCGTCGAAGCCGGTCGCCAGCACTACGCCGGCAACCTCAAGGGCCGCTGGGTGCTGACCGCAGGCCTCGGCGGCATGGGCGGTGCCCAGCCGCTGGCCGCCACCCTGGCCGGCGCCTGCTCGCTGAATATCGAATGCCAGCAGAGCAGCATCGACTTCCGCCTGCGCAGCCGTTACGTCGACGAGCAGGCCACCGATCTGGACGACGCCCTGGCGCGCATCGCCAAGTACACCGCAGAGGGCAAGGCCATCTCCGTCGCCCTGCTGGGCAATGCCGCCGAGATACTGCCGGAACTGGTACGCCGTGGTGTGCGCCCGGACATGGTCACCGACCAGACCAGCGCCCACGACCCGCTCAACGGCTACCTGCCGATCGGCTGGACCTGGGAGCAGTACCGCGACCGCGCGCAGACCGACCCACAAGCGGTGGTCAAGGCCGCCAAGCAGTCCATGGCCGTGCATGTGCAGGCCATGCTCGACTTCCAGAAGATGGGCGTGCCGACCTTCGACTACGGCAACAACATCCGCCAGATGGCCAAGGAAGAAGGCGTGAGCAATGCCTTCGACTTCCCCGGTTTCGTCCCAGCCTACATCCGCCCGCTGTTCTGCCGGGGCATCGGCCCGTTCCGCTGGGCGGCGCTGTCCGGCAACCCCGAGGACATCTACAAGACCGACGCCAAGGTCAAGGAACTGATCCCGGACGACGCCCACCTGCATCGCTGGCTGGACATGGCCCGCGAGCGCATCGCCTTCCAGGGCCTGCCGGCGCGTATCTGCTGGGTTGGCCTGGGCCAACGCGCCAAGCTCGGCCTGGCCTTCAACGAAATGGTGCGCTCCGGTGAACTGAGCGCGCCGGTGGTGATTGGCCGCGACCATCTGGACAGCGGCTCGGTGGCCAGTCCCAACCGCGAGACCGAGGCCATGCAGGATGGCTCCGATGCCGTGTCCGACTGGCCGCTGCTCAACGCCCTGCTCAACACCGCCAGTGGTGCGACCTGGGTGTCGCTGCACCACGGCGGTGGCGTGGGCATGGGCTTCTCCCAGCATTCGGGTATGGTCATCGTTTGCGATGGCACCGACGAAGCCGCCGCGCGCATTGCCCGCGTGCTGACCAACGACCCGGGCACCGGCGTGATGCGTCACGCCGACGCCGGTTACCAGATCGCGATTGATTGCGCCAAGGAGCAAGGTCTGAACCTGCCGATGATCGGCTGAAGCTCGACGCCGGCCCGCTGGGCCGGCCCATCAATCACTACACGTATCGCGATTTCAGCCATCATTCGGCTCTGATTCGCCAGGCGCGAACTCACCCCGTGGAAGAACAGAACATGACCACCCTGAACCTGAAACCCGGCCAACTGACCCTGGCCGACCTGCGCGCCGCCTACCAGGCGCCCGTGCATCTGACCCTGGACGCCAGCGCCCACCAGGCCATCGACGCCAGCGTCGCCTGCGTCAACCAGATCATCGCCGAGGGCCGCACCGCCTACGGCATCAACACCGGTTTCGGCCTGCTGGCCTCGACCCGCATCGCCAACGACGACCTGGAAAAGCTGCAGCGTTCGCTGGTGCTGTCCCATGCCGCCGGCATCGGCGAGCCGCTGGATGACGCCATGGTGCGCCTGATCATGCTGCTCAAAATCAACAGCCTGGCGCGTGGTTTCTCCGGCATTCGCCGCCAGGTGATCGAGGCGCTGATCGCCCTGGTCAACGCCGAGGTCTACCCGCATATCCCGCTGAAAGGCTCGGTCGGCGCCTCCGGTGACCTGGCGCCGCTGGCCCATATGTCGCTGGTGCTGCTCGGCGAAAGCCAGGCGCGGCACAAGGGTCAATGGCTGCCGGCCAGCGAGGCGCTGGCCATAGCCGGCCTGGAGCCGATGACCCTGGCTGCCAAGGAGGGCCTGGCCCTGCTCAACGGCACTCAGGTGTCCACTGCCTATGCCCTGCGCGGCTTGTTCGAGGGCGAAGACCTGTACGCCGCCGCCAGCGTCTGCGGCGCGCTCAGCGTCGAGGCGCTGCTCGGCTCGCGCTCGCCCTTCGATGCACGCATTCATGCCGCCCGTGGTCAGCGCGGGCAGATCGACGCGGCGGCTGCGTTCCGTCACCTGCTCGGCGACAGCAGCGAGATCGGCCGTTCCCACGCCGCCTGCGACAAGGTGCAGGACCCGTATTCGCTGCGCTGCCAGCCGCAGGTCATGGGCGCTTGCCTGACCCAGTTGCGCCAGGCTGCCGAAGTGCTCGGCGTCGAGGCCAATGCGGTGTCGGACAACCCGCTGGTGTTCGCCGCCGAAGGCGAGGTGATTTCTGGTGGCAACTTCCACGCCGAGCCGGTGGCCATGGCCGCCGACAATATCGCCCTGGCCATCGCCGAGATCGGCTCGCTGTCCGAGCGGCGCGTCTCGCTGATGATGGACAAGCACATGTCGCAACTGCCGCCGTTCCTGGTGGCCAATGGCGGCGTGAACTCCGGCTTCATGATCGCCCAGGTCACCGCTGCGGCCCTGGCCAGCGAGAACAAGGCACTGTCCCATCCGCACAGCGTCGACAGCCTGCCGACGTCGGCCAACCAGGAAGACCATGTGTCCATGGCCCCGGCTGCCGGCAAGCGCCTGTGGGACATGGCCGCCAACACCCGTGGCGTGCTGGCCGTGGAATGGCTGGGCGCCTGCCAGGGCCTGGACTTCCGCGAAGGGCTGAAGAGTACGCCGGCACTGGAACAGGCCCGGCAGGCGCTGCGCGCCAAGGTGCCGTACTATGTCGAGGATCGCTTCTTCGCCCCGGATATCGCCGCCGCCGACGAGCTGCTGGCCGAGCGGGTGCTGACGCCGTTGCTGCCGGCCGGCATGTTGCCGTCCGTGAGCTGAACTGCGTAGCCCGGATGCAATCCGGGAGCCTCAAACTCAGGCCCCGGATTGCATCCGGGCTACGGCGCTGGGAGCGGAGCGCTTAGCTCCGCTATCATCCGCGCACTCGGTCTTGCCAAGGAGCTTTCGTGACCACCACCCCGCGCTACAAGGCCATCGAGGCATTCCTGCTGGATCGCATCCAGGGCGGCGCGTTTCCGGTCCATCATCAGATCCCGCCGGAGGAGCAACTGGCGCGCGACTTCGGCGTCAGCCGCATGACCGCCAACAAGGCAATCCAGAATCTGGTGCAGCAGGGTTACCTGATACGCCAGGCCGGCCTGGGCACCTTCGTCACTGACCGCAAGGCCGAGTCGCCGCTGCACGAGGTGATGAACATCGCCAGCGAAGTGCGCGGCCGTGGTCACACCTACGGCAACCGCGTGTTGCGCTGCGAAGCCATCGCCGCCGACGATGAGGTCGCCTTGCGTCTGGGAGTGCGCCTGGGTACCGAGGTGTTCCACAGCGTGCTGGTGCACCTGCAGGACGGCCTGCCGATCCAGCTAGAGGATCGCTTCGTCAACCCGCGCTGGGTGCCCGATTACCTGCAAACCGACTTCAGCCAGCGCACGCCCAACGAGGTGCTGGTAGCCAGCAGCCCGATGTCGGACGTCGAGCATGTGGTCGAGGCCGTGCTGGTGGATGCGCAAACCGCCGAGCATCTGCAGATCGATCCGGCCATGCCCTGTCTCAGCGTGATTCGTCGCACCTGGTCCGGCGATCACCTGATCAGCTACGCGCGGCTGCTCCACCCCGGCGAGCGCTACAAGCTGCGTTCGCTGCACAAGCGGCGGGGATAACCGCTGTAGGGTGCGCCGTGCGCACCGCGTCCTCGGTTGCCGGTGGTGCGCACAGCGCACCCTACGCGGCGGGGATATCGAAAGCAGCGAGACCTCAATCGGCGATCAGTCGATCCACCAGTGACGGGTCGTCGATAAAGCGATTACGCGTTCCTTGCAGCGCCTCGATCCTGTCGTTGCGGGCTTTCTCTTCAGCATCCGGCGGATCCAGCCTGTGCCAGGCCTTGTACATCGGCACCAGGCCGACGATGGGCAAGTCGTACTCGACATGCATGTAGAAGATCGCCCGGGCGATATTGCCCTTGGCTTCGTCGCGCGGCTCCACCAACTGGTAGCTGGTCTTCATATCGCAGTCGATATCGGCGAAGGTGCTCGGTACATCGTCGCTCAGTTCGGCGAATTGCGCGTTGCGCCGCTTCAGCTCGACCCGCGCGAGGGCCGGGTAATGGTTGTGCAGATCCGCCTCGATGAAGGGATAGCGCGGATTCATGATGGTGCATTGGCGTTCGGTGATGCAGCGCATTGCGCGCTTGAGCTGCTTGATGCTGTAGATCGGGCTGGCGACCAGGGTGCCGTCTTCACCGGTGAATGCCTTGCCGCAGTAGAGGGTGCTGCCGCCCTGGCCGTAGAGATCTTTCCAGAAGGCCTGGGCGATGGCCTGTTTGGGGTCGCTTAGCTGATTCTGGCCGCCGGCCAGGACGACAGTGCCGATGCAGGTTGCCAGGCAACTCAGAAGCAGGGTGACGACGCGCATGCTCTAGCCTCGGTGACCGCCGTGGTCGGGGGTCTGTTGTTGTTCTACGACGCGGGCAGTCTAGCAAGAGGCTTGTAGGGAATAAACGCGCCCCATCGATTGCCAATCCTAGGGTATGGCAGCGTCGTGCTGCGGGCTGGGTCACGGCTCGATCGTGAAGACGTCGTGGTTCGAGGGCATGTAAGCCATGGCTTACATGTTGTCGCGATGATCGCCGCTTTCAGGCGATGCGGTACGGGCGTACTGTGCATCCATGGATTCGGCGCAGGAAGCGCATCGACGATCAAGGACACACTGGACAGCCACCAGGACGGTGAGCAGATCAAGGACGTCAGGACAACAGTCTGCAGAGCCCCGCTAATGCGGGGTTTTCTTTTTTCTGCCTGGCGCTTTTCCACCGGCTCCTGCTTTCGAGCCGCTCGCTGTTCGAGGCGCAAGCGCTCGAACCAGTCCAGGGGCTCGTCCCATAGCTGCTGCGCCGCAGGGCGGAAATATCCCCTATGACCGATAGTGCCCAGGCCCTCGGCTTCGGAGTCGAGCGTGCGCGCCTGATAGGGCGCGTTGACGTAGGCAGCCATGAAGGCAGCGCGTGAGGCGGGAGCCACAGGTCGTCCAGCGTATTGAGCGCCACGATGGGGAGGCACCTGAGCGAAGCGTTTGGCCGGCCCCAGGGCGAGCGCTGTCTTGCCACCGGGGAAGTGGTGGTAAAGGCTGCCCTTGGGCGCTTCGGCGATGGCCAGCAGTTCGTTCAGGCCGAGGCCATGCAGGCCGCTGATCAGGCCATATCGGCATCGGTCCCGCTTCAGGGCGTTTCCCAGGCGCCGTCGAGCGCGCTGCGCAGCAGGTCGATCATCGCCTGCTGGCGCTGTGCATCGCGATACACCAGGCCGACCTGTAGCGGGATGCGTGGCTCGCTCAGGGGCTTCCAGAGCAGGCCGTGGTGGGCATGCATCTGCCTGGCGCGCCCGGGCAGCACGCTGGCCAGGGTGGTGTGCGGCAGGCTGTCAAGAATGCCGTTCATGTGGTTCAGCTCCGCCTGCACGTGTGGCCTTCGGCCGAGCAGGGCGAGCTGCTCCTGCCAGATCTGGCGGATGCGAAACTCCTCGCCCAGCAGCAGCATCGGCAGGTCCGCTGCCTGGCTCAGCGACACCTTGCGGAAGTCGCGCAGGGGATGGTTCTCCGGCACCACCGGCTGTAGCTCGTCCTCGTACAGCGCCAGGCTATGCAAGCCCGGCTGACGCGGCGGCAGGAAGCCGATGCCAATGTCCAGGCCGCCGCTGAGCAGGCGCCGCTCGATGTCCACGCCCGAGAGTTCGTAGAGCTTGACCACTAGCTGCGGCTGGGCCTGCTGCAGGCGTTCCAGCAGTAGCGGCACCAGGCTGGCGTTGACCGTCTGCAGGACACCGATGGACAGGCTGCGTGGCCCCGGTCCGCGGAAGCTGCGCAGTGCCTCGCGCGCGCGCTCCATGCCATCGAGCAACGGTACGGCGTGGTTGTACAGGGTGTGTGCGGCCAGTGTGGGCAGCAGGCGCCTGCCGCTGCGCTGGAACAGGCCGACATCCAGATCGCCTTCTAGCTGGCGGATCTGTTGTGACAGTGCCGGTTGGGAAATGCTCAGGCGCTCGGCAGCACGGCCGACATGGCCCTCCTCATAGAGCGCGACGAAATAGCGAAGTTGACGAAAATCCATAAGATTCCGTTATGAATCAAGCAGGGAAATCGAAATGTCAAAATTGCCCGAAGCTCCTTAGTCTAGCGGCATGATCAACAGCCGATAAGGCCGGAGCGGTCGGTGAAGCAGGTCGAGATTCAAGGTGTATTCATAGGGAAATCCGAAGAAATTGGCGGTGGGCTCAGTGTCGCGCAACGCAAGCAACGGGTCGATCATCGCCTGTGGTTGTGGCCGCAGGGCCTCGGCCAGGACGAGCAGGGCGACGCCCGCTTCCACGGCGGCCCCGAGCGCGCCCTGCACCACTACCCGGCGGAGCACTATGAGCACTGGCAAGCGCTTTACCCGCAGCTGGACTGGTCACGGCCGAGCTTCGGCGAGAACCTCTCCAGCCAGGGGCTGACCGAGGCACAGGTGTGCATTGGCGATGTGTTTCGGTGGGGCGAGGTGCTGCTGCAGGTCAGCCAGCCACGCTCGCCTTGCTATCGCCTCAACCGTGAGGGGCTGCACCCGGAACTGGCCCAGGTGGTTCAGGACAGTGGTCGCTGCGGCTGGTTCTATCGCGTACTCAAGCCGGGCTTCGTCAGTGTCGAGCTGCCATTCGAGCTGGTGCAGCGCCGCTATCCCAGCCTGAGCGTGGCGCGGGCGCTGCAGCATTTCTATCACTCGCCCATGGAGCGAGCCGGCCTGCAGCAGTTGCAGCTATGCCCGGCGCTATCGGCGCGCTGGCGTGAAATCGCCGCGCAACGTTTGCGCAGCGGCCGTCTGGAAAGCTGGTCGGCGCGTCTGCTCGGCCTGCCGCTGGAGGGGGCGGTCGCCGAGGTGGAGCGTCGTTATGCGTGATGGCATGGCACGGCTGCAACTGATGGGCGAGCACGCTGCACCTCTGTTCGTGCGCGGGCAGGGCTCCTGGCTGTGGGACGCCGACGGGCGCGCCTATCTGGATTTCGACCAGGCGCAGGGAGGCAACAGCCTGGGCCACAGCCCGACCCTGCTGCTGGATGCTCTGCGCCGTCAGGCCGAGCAATTGATCGGCCTTGGGCGCGAGCAGTGCAGCCGGGGGCAGCTCAAGCTTGCCTCACGCCTATGCCAGGCCACGGGTAGCGAGCAGGCAGCGTTCTGCAGCGACGCCGCGCAGGCCAATGCGCTGGCCGTACGCCTGGCCTTGCAGACGGCGGCAGAACAGAAACCCGCGGCCGATACCCTGGTGTTGCTCGATGGCAGCCACCTCGGCTTATCGCCTCAGCCGGGGGCGAAGCGGGTAGTGCGGGTGCCGTTCAACGATCTCGACGCCCTGGTCGCCGTGGTCGATCTGCATTGCGCCGCCGTATTGCTCGAACCGGTGCAACAGGCTGCTGGCGTGGTACCGGCGACTCTGGAATACCTGCAAGGCGCGCAGCGGCTCTGCCGCGAGCAGGGCGCCGTATTGATCCTCGACGAGACTGGCAGCGGTATGGGGCGTTGTGGCGCGCTGCTGGCCGAGGAGCTGTACGGCGTGCGCGCCGACCTGTTGACCCTTGGCGGCGCGCTCGGCGGCGGCCTGCCCCTGGCCGCCGTGCTGGCCCGTGGGCGGATCGCCGAGGCGTCTGCGGCCTTGCTGCCCGTCTATCCAGCCGAAGCGTTGCTGACAGCCGCCGGTGTTGCGGTGCTCGGCGCTGTGCTCGAAGGCAGTTTCTTCAGCCAGGTGCGCGACGTCAGCGAGCATTTGCGCGAAGGCCTGGCGCGATTGTCTCGGCGTCATGGCCATGGCTCGCTGCGTGGTCACGGCCTGTTGCTTGGCTTGCCCCTGATCGGGGTGTCGGCGCGTTCGGTGCAGCGTGCCGCATGTGAACAGGGGTTGTTGATCGGCGTTGCACGTAGTGACTGCCTATGCCTGTCGCCGGCCCTGACGGTGAGCCATGGCAACGTCGAGGAAATGCTGCGCCGACTGGGCCGGGCATTGCAGCGGGGCGAGCAGCGCTGCGAGGAGGTGGCCTGATGCGTATTGCGGTGATTCAGCACAGTGCGGGTGTAGGCCCTGCGGCAATGCAACAGTGGCTTGGCGGGCACCAGGTTAGCTGGCACCGGGTTTTCGCCGGTGAGCCCTTGCCGAGCCTGGAGGATTTCGAGCTGCTGCTGTTGCTCGACGGCTCGTTGAGCGTACATGACGAACGCCAGCACGGCTGGATGGGTGCAGAGAAGTGCCTGATTCACCAGTCGCTGATGGCGCGCAAGCGGGTGTTCGGCAGCGGCTTGGGCGCCTTGCTCCTGGCCGAAGCCTTGGGCGCACGCATCGCAGGTGGCCCGCAGGCAGCGCTAATCGGCTGGTGGCAATTGGAAAAGGACCCGCAATCGCGCCAGTCGCCCCTTGGCCGCATGCTGCCGCAGCGTCTGCTGGCGCTGCACTGGCAGCGTGAAAGTTGCAGCCTGCCGCACGGCGCGATCGCCCTGTACGGCTCTACGGCTGCGGCCTTGCAGGGCTTCGTCTGGCAGGAACGCGCCATCGGTTTGCTCTGCCAGCTAGAAAGCGATGCCGAGAGTCTCGATGAGCGCCTGCCGCGGGCGTCTGCCGATCTCGCTCTGCCGGGCGAGGTGCAGGATCGCGCCAGCATTCGTGACGGCGCGCCACATGCCGCATCGACCAACGCCACCCTGTTCCGCCTGCTCGATTACCTCTCGGGTGCCCACGCCCATATGACCTGAACACCCTTTTGCGAGTCTGTCGCAGCGCCCCGTTCTACCGTCGGGGCGTTTTTCTATCCTTATCTGCGTCTGGCATGTAGCGTTCCAGAAGCATGGCGACTCCTTGTTCATAATCGTCGGTATCCATCACGCGACTTTGCTTGGGCAGCACATAGGCAACGCCCATCAACTTTTGAGCCCGAGTGGCCAGGCGATAAAAGCTGGCTGTCTGGCTTAAGTGAACGAGAGGACGTCTGGGAATCACGCTCTGTTGCCCATTGGGCAATACGATCTGCAGCGTGTCGGGGGTGATGTGCCAGGTATGCACGCCTGGCAACGTGGTACGAGCATGTTCCATCCGTTTGCGCATGCTGGCACTCAGAGAAGTATGGCTGCGCAGACGGATACGCTGTTCCCGTTCCTGGCCTCTTTTTTGGCAGAACGCTACGAGGTCAGTGCTGTAACGCCGCAGGATGATGAACGCCAATGGTAATACGAGCACCAGAGCAATGATGCTCTCCACCGTATAGCGGCCATATAGCAGCCAGGGCGACAGTGCTGCGCCGAGCAGGCCCAAGCCCATGAGCAGCCTGGCCAGGTAACGTCCTTGCCAGTCGGTTAATGCAGTGAAGTATGTGCCGTTGCGTTTCACCCGAGCATCGACGGTCTCGTCGATCAGTGTCTGAACGTCCTCCGGGGTTAGTTCAAAATGGACTTCCATATCGCGTCATTCTCTGAGTGAAATAGGCCTGCTTAGGCTATTCGGGATGATTCAGGCACTGCTCGCTGCCTTGTGCTGAGCAGTGCCTGATCCTGGCTTAACCGAGGTGCTTGGCCACCCACGCCGCATAGGCGTCGATGAATTTCTGCAGGAAGGGTTTGATATCGTCGCTGAGCTTGCCGTCATCATCGAAGAAATTGCCGGCACCGCCGAGATAGGCCTCCGGTTGCTGCAACACATGCACGTCGAGGAACACCAGGCACTGACGCAGATGGTGGTTGGCACCGAAGCCACCGATGGCACCAGGCGAGGCGCTGAGCACGGCGCCCGGCTTGCCGCTGAAACCGCTCTGGCCGTAGGGACGCGAGCCCACGTCGATGGCGTTCTTCATCGCCCCGGGAATCGAACGGTTGTACTCGGGGGTGACGAACAGCACCGCATCGGCCGCCTTGAGCTTGCTGCGAAAGGGCGCGTAGGTCGCCGGTGCGTTGTCGCCGTCGGCATCTTCGTTGTACAGCGGCAGGTCGCCGATCTCGAGGAGTTCCAGCTTCAGCGAGGCGGGCGCCAGGTCGGCCAGCGCCAGTGCCAGCTTGCGGTTGATGGAGGCCTTGCGCAGACTGCCAACCAGTACGGCGACGTTGTAGGTCTTGCTCATGTTTACTCCAGAGGCTGTGGTGGGGAAGGAACAATCACTATAGACCCCGGATGTTTCCGCAGGTGCCGGGCATGGGCATCATCAGGGCGCTGGATGCGTCCGAGCGAGCTCCGCTCGCTAGCCTCCGTCGCATCGGTAGATACAAAAAAGCGGGCCCGTTCAGGCCCGCAAGTTCACGCTCAAAGGCTTTGCAGGCACCGCGCCAGGCCGATGAGCTCTGGCTTGAACAGCCGCGCTTCCATCAGCTTCGGCTCACGCACGAGGGGGGCGAAGTCCATGCGCGCGAGGATGTCGCGCTCGATGTCCACGCCCGGCGCCACTTCGATCAGTTCCAGCCCTTCGCCGGTCAGACGCAGCACGCAACGTTCGGTGACGTAGAGCACCGGCTGGCCACGTTCGGCGGCCAGACGCCCGGCGAAGGTGCGGTGTTCCACTTCGGTGACGAACTTGCGCAAGTCGCCGTCCTGGACGATACACAACTGACCGTGCTCGATGCGGATATCCTGCGCGCCGGCGCTGAAGGTGCCGACGAACACCACCTGCTTGGCGTTCTGGCTGATATTGATAAAGCCACCGGCGCCGGCCAGGCGCGAGCCGAATTTCGATACGTTGAGGTTGCCCGCCGCATCGGCCTGGGCCAGGCCGAGGAAGGCGATATCCAGGCCGCCGCCGTCGTAGAAGTCGAACTGGTAAGGCTGGTCGAGCAGGGCGCTGTGATTGCTCGCCGCGCCGAAGTCCAGGCCCGAGGCTGGCACGCCGCCGATCACGCCAGGCTCGGCGGTCAGGGTCAGGCGCTCGATCACGCCTTCTTCGGCGGCGACTGCGGCGACGCCTTCGGGCATGCCGATGCCGAGGTTGACCACCGCGCCGGCTTGCAACTCCAGCGCGGCGCGGCGGGCGATCAGCTTGCGCACGTCCAGCGGCATCGGGGCCAGGCTGTCCACCGGTACGCGGGTCTCGGCGGCGAAGGCAGGGTTGTAGGCGGTGGCGAAGGTCTGCTGGTGATTGGCCGGCTCGGCCACCACCACGCAATCCACCAGGATGCCGGGGATCTTCACCTGGCGCGCATTCAGCGAGCCGCGCTCGACGATGCGCTCGACCTGGGCGATCACCAGGCCGCCGCTATTGCGCGCGGCCATAGCGATGGCCAGGCTCTCGATGGTCAGCGCCTCGCGCTCGAAGCTGAGGTTGCCGTCAGGGTCGGCGCTGGTGGCGCGAACGATGCCGACGTTGATCGGGAAGGTTGGGTAGAACAGGTAATCCTCGCCATCGATGGGCATCAGCCGCACCAGATCGACGCGGGTGCGTTCGTTGAGCTTGCCGCCGCCATGGCGCGGGTCGACATAGGTGCCCAGGCCGACGCGCGACAACTGCCCCGGCTTGCCGGCGGCGATATCGCGAAACAGTTGGGAGATCACCCCCTGCGGCAGGTTGTAGGCCTCGATGCGGTTATCCACCGCCAGTTTCTGCAACCCCGGTACCAGGCCCCAGTGGCCGCCGATCACCCGGCGCACCAAGCCTTCGTGGGCCAGATGATTGAGGCCGCGACCCTTGCCGTCGCCTTGGCCGGCGGCATACACCAGGGTCAGATCGCGCGGCGCCTGTTCAGCCATGAAGCGCTGCTCCAGGGCGATGGCGATCTGCTCGGCGAAGCCGATGCCGACGAAGCCGCCAGTGGCCAGGTTGGCGTTGTCCGGGATGCGCGCCACGGCTTCGGCGGCGGTCATGATCTTGCTCATTGCGGGTACTCGAAAGCGATTGAACAGAGTTCGGTACAGGGCGCGTCAAAGCGTAGCGAGCGAAGGTCAGGCAAGGCGCGTTCAGGCGAGGATGCGCAGTGTACTGATGTACATGAGCAATCCGAGTCTGAGCGCAACGCCGTATGACCGAGCGCAGTAGCTTTGTCGCGTCCTGTCAGAAGCTGCCGAACAGCGTGCCTAGGGTAATGACCACAGCCAGTGCCATCAGCGGGAAGGCCACGGTGTTGACGAAGATGAACTTGTACGACTCGCGGTGGGTAAGCTTGCAGATCGCCAGCAGCGAGATCACCGCGCCGTTGTGCGGCAGGGTGTCCATGCAGCCTGAGGCCATGGCGGCGACGCGGTGCAGCAATTCGGGGCTGATGCCGGCGGCGTTGGCCATTTCCAGGTACTGCGCGCCGAGGGTCTTCAGGGCGATGGACATGCCGCCAGAGGCGGAGCCGGTGATACCCGCGAGGATGTTCACCGCGACCGCTTCGGAGATCAGCGGGTTGCTGGAGACGCCCAGTACCAGGTCGCGGATGATGACGAAGCCGGCCAAGGATGCGATCACCGTGCCGTAACCCACCTCGGCGGCGGTGTTGAGGATCGGCAGCATGGAGCCGAAGGCGCCGTCGTTTACGCTCTTCTTCAGATCCATCCAGCGCTTCCAGTGCAGGGCGATCAGCAGCACGATGGCGGCGCCCAGGGCAGCGATGATCGACCAGATGCCGATCAGCGACTTGGCATCCTGCAGACCACCGTATTCCGGCTTGGCCAGGTAGCTGGTGTCGACGGCTGGCAAAATCTGCTTGGCCATCAGGAAGTTCAGCACGATCACCACGAAGATCGGCAGCAGTGCCAGCCAGAAGCCTGGGATGTCGCGGCGCTCCTCACTCACCGGGTCGTCGCGGTGCTCACCATAGCCTTCACCCGCGGCCATCAGCTTGCGCGACTGCGCGGTAAGCCACCAGGTGCCGAGGCCGAACATGATCAGGCCGCCAATCACGCCCAGGCCCGGTGCGGCGAAGGCGTCGGTGCCGAAGAAGGGGTTGGGGATGGCGTTCTGGATCGCTGGGGTGCCGGGCAGCGCGGTCATGGTGAAGGTGAACGCACCGAGAGCGATGGCGCCGGGCAGCAGACGCTTGGGAATGCCCGCCTCGCGGAACAGTGCGGCGCCGATCGGATAGACGGCGAAGGCCACCACGAACAGCGACACACCGCCGTAGGTGAGGATGCCGCAGGCCAGCACGATGGCCAGGATGGCGCGCTCGCTGCCGACCTTGGCGACTATGCCGTGGGCGATGGCGCGCGCCGACCCCGAGTCGTCCATCAGCTTGCCGAACAGCGCGCCGAGCAGGAATAGCGGGAAGAACTGGATCACGTAGCCGCCCATGGCCTTCATGAACACCTGGGTGTAGGTGGGCAGCAGCAGGGCGATGTCGCCGGCGAACAGCAACGCCAGCAGGGCCAGCAGCGGGGCGAGGATCAGGACGTTGATGCCGCGATAGGCGAGGTACATCAACAAGGCGAGGGAAATAAGAATACCGAGGGTACCCATGGGCGGTTCCTTTTGTTGTTGTTCTAGCGGCTCGAGGCCGTTTTATCGGGAAGGCGCAGATGCGTCAGCGCGCCTTTGCCGGATATAGAGCCAGAGTCGTGCCAGGCTGGGGTGAGGCTTTCGTCGATAAGGCTGGAGGGCTGATGGCCAGCGGGTCTCAGGCGGTTATGTCGGATACAGTGCTGCCAGGATGGATGTAGGTGACTGTCCAGTTTTCTGGATTAAGTCCATATTGTTGGACTCTATTTGATATGGATTCCAGAATTCTGGACGCGTAGCCCGGATGCAATCCGGGGCTTTTGCGGGGCCTGATCCCCGGATTTCATCCGGGCTACGCAATTGCGGCCGACAACGTTATCTCTAGGAGCGGCTTTAGCCGCGAAGCATTGTTGGGCACATCGTCGGCAAGCCGGCTCCTACAGGATGAGGCGCTTAGCCCCTGCGCCCCAGCCCATGCTGTGCCAGCTTGGCGTAGAGCCCGGCGCGGGAAATGCCCAGGCGTTCGGCGGCCAATTGGCGATTGCCGTCGGTAGCGGCCAGAGCCGCCAGCAGCGCCTGGCGCTCGGCCTGCGCCAACTGCTCGGCCAAGGTCTGCGCTGTGCTCGTTATCAGCGGCGCAACGGGCACCGGTTCACTCGGCGCCACTGGATCGACCAGCAAACCACGCAAAGCTTCTTCATCCAGTCGCCCATCGACCGCCAGTTGCGCCCGTTCCAGCAGGTTGCGCAGCTCACGCACATTGCCCTTCCACGGCTGCGCGCAGAGCAGGGCGAGGGCATCGTCCGTCAGCTCCATGGGTGCCAGGCCGGAGCGGTTGGCCAGGTCGTCCAGCAGGTGTTCGATCAGTGCCGGAATGTCGCTGGCACGCTCGCGCAGCGGCGGCACGCGCAGGGTCAGCACGTTGAGGCGGTAGTAGAGGTCGTCGCGAAACTGCCCGGCGGCCACTTTGGCTTCCAGATCGATATGAGTCGCCGCGATCACCCGCACGTTGAGCGGCTTGACCTGGTTGGAGCCGAGCGGCTCCACCTCCTGCTCCTGCAGCACGCGCAGCAGCTTGGCCTGCAATGGCAGCGGCAGGTCGCCGATTTCATCGAGAAACAGGGTGCCGCCGTTGGCCACCTCGAACTTGCCGATGCGCCCCTTGCGCTCGGCGCCGGTGAAGGCGCCCGGCGCGGTGCCGAACAGTTCGGCCTCCACCAGGGTTTCCGGGATCGCCGCGACGTTGACCGCGACGAAGGGCCCGTTGGCCCGTGGCGACAGGTTGTGGATGCCCTGAGCCAGCAGCTCCTTGCCGGTGCCGGTCTCGCCGCGGATCAGCACCGTGGCATCGAGTTGCGCAGCACGGCGGGCCTGGCGCTTGACCTCGCTGGCCGCACCGCTGGCGCCGATGAAGCCGGCGATGGTGTAGCGCGCCCGCCGCGCCTTGGCCAGCTCGTGCTGGGTGGCGAGTAGTTGCGTCTGCAGGTTGGCGTACTTGGCCATCAGCGGCTTGAGATGGCGGGCGCGGTCGAACAATACGAAGCCCAGGGCGCCGACCAGGGTGCCGTCCTCGTCGCGCAGCGGAATGCGGGTGACCACGAAATGCTCGTCGCCGAAGGCCATCAGATCGAGCATGCTCGGCTGGCCGCTTTCCACCACCTCACGTAGGCGGCTGGCCGGCAGCACTTCCTCGATTTCCTTGCCCAGCGCCGTGCGCGCATCGGCGATGCCCACCTTCTGCGCGTACTTGTCGTTGATCCAGACGATGCGCGCCTGGCGATTGACCGCGATGGTGCCCTCGCACTGGGCATCGAGGTGATCGAACAGCAGTGGCATGGCCACGGCGCGAAAGCGCTCGGGCGACACGCCGATGATCAGGCCGTGCTGGTCGAGGTCGTCGCGAGAAATGGCCATGGGCGAATGTCCGGTATGAAATGCCGCCGATTATGGGCAGTGCCAATCACGACGGGCAATGTCGACGGACATCAGACAATGGCATTCGTTGCACGCTTCTGGAATAGTTGGGCGGCTGCGCGTAACCCGCGGCACCTGCCGAACGCCCACAAGGCCTGCCCGGCAGCCGAGACACCTGCCGTGTCCCTTTCGCATGCCGACCGGGCATGCCTGGCGAGCCAACCGCCCGCCGCTGGATCCGCACCGCTGTGCCGGTGCCACAACGACAACACCAAGATCCACACAAGGACGCCCCATGAAACTCAAGCGACTCTTCTCCGCGCTCGCCGCCGGCGCTGCGCTGACCGCCCTGTGCGCCACCGCGCAGGCGCGTGAATACTCCGTTTCCACCGTGCTTTCGGATGCCTTTCCCTGGGGCCAGGCCGCGCAGAAGTGGGCCGATCTGGTCAACGAGCGCTCTGCGGGGCGCATCACCCTGCGCGTGTACCCCAACGCGCAACTGGTCGCCGGCGACCAGACCAAGGAATTTTCCGCCATGCGCTCGGGCCTGATCGACATGGCCGTGGGCTCGACCATCAACTGGTCGCCGCAGGTGCCGGAGCTCAACCTGTTCTCTCTGCCGTTTCTGATGAAGAACGACGCCGACCTCGACGCCATCACCCAGGGTGAAGCCGGCAAGCTGGCCTTCGCCGCCATCGAGCAGCGCGGCATCGTGCCGCTGGCCTGGGGCGAGAACGGCTTCCGCCAACTGTCCAACTCGGCCAAGCCGGTACGCAGCCCGGCCGATCTGGTGGGCCTAAAGATCCGCGTGGTCGGCTCGCCGCTGTTCCAGGACACCTTCACCGCCCTCGGCGCCAACCCCACGCAGATGAGCTGGGCCGACGCCAAGCCGGCGCTGACCACCGGCGCGGTGGACGGCCAGGAAAATCCGCTGTCGGTCTTCGACGTGGCGCGTATCGACCAGGTTGGCCAGAAGTACCTGACCCTGTGGGACTACATGGCCGATCCACTGATCTTCGCCGTCAACCAGCGCGTGTGGAAATCCCTGCCCGAGGAAGATCGCGAGCTGCTCAGCCAGGCCGCGCGTGACGCCGGCAAGTGGGAGATCGAGCTGTCGCGTGGCGCTCAGTCGAAGCGCCTGGCCGACATCCGCGAGCGTGGTGTGGAAGTGATCGAGCTGACCGACGCCGAGCGCGCCGCCTTCGTCGAGGCCACTGCCAGCGTGCAGGAGAAATGGGCACCGCGCATTGGCGACGCGCTGATGGAAGCCGCGCGCAAGGCCGTGGCTCAGCCCTGATTCGTTTTATCTGACCGGAAGCTCCCTTAGCCTGCTCCGCTCCCCTCTCCCATTCCTGGAAGGGGGGCGGGGGAGGGCAGGGGGCGCCGCCGCGCGATCACATTGCTCCGGTCATTCGAGGTTCCTATGAGCAAACAAGTCGACGCGCCGCTGGAGCGCGTGCTCGCCACCCTGGCCCTGGTGATCATCAGCCTGATCAGCCTGGCCAACGTGGTGGTGCGTTATTTCACCGATGCATCCTTTGCCTTCACCGAGGAAATCTCGGTGTTCCTGCTGGTCATCCTCACCTTTGCCGGTGCCTCGGTGGCCATGCGCAGCAACCGACACATCCGTATCGGCCTGCTCGAGCGCCTGTTCCCGCGCCTGCGCACGCCTTTGATCCTGCTGCAGTGGCTGGCCGGCGTGCTGGTGCTGGGGCTGGTGTGCTGGTACGGCGGCCAGTTCGCCTGGGAGGAGTTCCAGTGGGATTCCGAATCGCCCGGCCTCGGCCTGCCCAACTGGTGGTACGTGATCTGGCTGCCGATCCTGGCGCTGCTGGTATTCGTGCGTTTGACCCAGATGACCCTTGATCGTCTGCGTGGGAGGATCAGCGATGAGCCCTGATCTCTGGCTGATCCTCAGCTTCGTCGTGCTGCTGGCGCTCGGCGTGCCGGTGGCCTTCGCCCTCGGCCTGTCCGGCGCCATCGGCATCATCGCCGGCCTGTCGCCGGACATGCTCGCCACCCTCGGCACCAACACCTACAACGGCGTGGCCAAGTACCCGCTGATCGCCATTCCTCTGTTCATCCTCACCGGCCTGGTGTTCGAGAAAGCCGGCGTGGCGCTCAGACTGGTGCGCTTCGCCCAGGCGCTGATCGGCCCACGGCATGGCGGCCTGGCCTTGGTTGCGGTGCTGGTGTGCCTGATCATGGGCGGCATGAGCGGTTCCGGCCCGGCCGATGCTGCGGCCGTGGCCATGGTGATGCTGCCGAGCATGACCAAGGCGGGTTATCCCAAGCCGTTCTCGGCCACCCTGATCGCCGCCTCGGCCTCCACCGCCATCCTGATTCCGCCGTCGATTGCGCTGATCCTCTACTCCATCGTGGTGCCAGGCGTCGACCTGCGCGCGCTGTTCGCTGCCGGCCTGTTCCCCGGCATTCTCGCCGGCCTGGTGCTGTTGCTGCCGGCCTGGCTGCTGTCACGTCGTTATGGTTGGGAATCCCCGGAGCAGGGCGAGCGTCCGGCCATCGGCGCGAGCTTCAAGCAGGCGCTGCCGGCGTTGTTCGCCCCGGTACTGATCCTCGGCGGCCTGCGCAGTGGCCTGTTCACACCGACCGAAGCCGCCGTGGTCGGCGTGGCCTACGGCGTGGCGATCGGCCTGTTCGTCACCCGCGAGCTGGACTGGCGCAGCCTCTGGCGCCTGTGCGGCGAGGCGGGGGTGATTTCCGGCGTGGTCATGCTGATCATTGCCCTGGCCGGCATCTTCGCCTGGGCCGGCACCCTGCTCGGCACCTTCCGCCACCTGGCCGAATGGCTGATCTCGCTGTCGGACAACGGCTGGGTGCTGCTGGCGCTGGTGATGCTCGCGGTGCTGCTGGCCGGCATGCTGCTCGATGCCATCTCCATCTACCTGATCCTGATGCCGATCCTGATTCCGGTGATGCAGCACTTCGGCTGGAACCCGGTGTGGTTCGGCATCCTGCTGGCGATGAACATCGCCATCGGCCAGTTCACCCCGCCGGTGGCGATCAACCTGATGGTGACGACGGAGGTGGCCAGGATACGCCTGGAGCAGACCGTCGGCTGGGCGGCGCTGTTCGTCGTGGTGATGGCCAGCGCTTTGCTGCTGGTGGCGATCTTCCCGGAAATCGCCCTGTGGCTGCCGCGCGTGCTGGGCTACGCGGTGTAAAGGCCTGTGTCGTTAGCCTGTCTACCAGAGGTGCGGTTAATGACGCCCCGAGCGTCCCTCTTCGGCTTGGCTGTTGGGAGGCTATACAGCCACACGGCCGCGCGAGAAGTAGGTCGAGAAACGCCCGCAAACAGCCAGGATAGACGGCTTCGGGCAGGAATACTGAAGATGCCTGGGACGATTTTTTACTGAACTCCTGAGCATCTGAATACTCGACTGTATAGACAAGAGAAATAATTCTATGCCGTCGAGAGGATGCTCGGTCGAGCCGAATTTCATGCGCGGAGAGGTGCTAGATGGAAAGAAAATAGCGAATCCGCAGGGGGTTGTCTTTGCCACTCATCAATTGGTAATGACAACCATAATGGAGTCTTTATGCCCAAAATCACTGACAAGTTCGTTCTACGAATGCCCGAGGCACTACGTAACCAGATTCACGAAAAAGCTGAATACAACTATCGCAGCATGAACAGCGAAATCGTCTTCCGCCTGGAGCGGTCGGTCGATTGCGAAGCCGAACTGGTACACCAGAAACAACTGGTGCAGTTGCTGGCCAATCAGCTCGAGGAATCGCGCAACTCGGCATGAGCCTTGCCGCTCACGCCTTAGTCCTGTCCCTCCCCCACTTACTGCCTAGCAGAACGCACAAAGCCGCGCATTGCGCGGCTTTGTGCGTGAGATGGGCGATTGCTACTCGTCGCCTGCAGAGAAGTCGTAATCCATGGACTGGCTGGGGCCCTGCAGGTAGTAGCCCTGGATGAAGTTGACCCCGGCCTGCCACAGGGTAGCCAGCATGCTGGCGCTCTCGACGAAGGGCACGATGGTCAGCTTGGCCTGGGAATGCAGGCTGGCAAGCAGGGTCTTGAGCGCCTCCTGATTCTCGGCCTTGCCCAGATCCTGAGTGAAGGAGCCGTCAACCTTGACGAAGTCGATATGCAGGTGCTTGAGCGCATTGAATGGGTTGATTGCACAGCCGAACTGGCTCAGCGCGACCTTGCAGTGCAGCTCGGCCAACCCCTGGGTGAGTGCCTTGGCCTGTTTGAGGTAGGCGATGGCATCGGGTTCGCTGAACTGGAACACCAGACAGTCGGACGGCAGGCGGGCGGCCTTGAGCGCCACGCTGAGCCAGGGCAGCAAGGTCTGATCCTGCAGGCTGGAGGTGGACAGGTGCACGAACAGGCGGGTGTTGTGGCCCTTGGCGCGATGGCTGGCGAGTATCTTGATCGAGTTGAGGATGACCCAGCGGTCGATCTTCTCGCCCAGGCCGGCATCGCGGGCAGCGGCCATGAACTGTGGCGGCGGCACCTCCTCACCTTGTGGGTTGAGCAGGCGTAGCAGTACTTCGTAGTGTTCGTGGGCGTCGCCACGCAGGCTGATGATGGGCTGGAACAGCAGGCGGAAGCTGTTGTTCTCCAGCGCCTGCTGCACCATGGCCTGCAGGTTGCCACGGTTGGCAGCAGCGGCCAGTTCCTCGGCGGGGTTGAAGATCTTGATGGCATTGCCGTCGCTCAGCTCATCGGCACAGCGATGGGCGCGCTCGATGACTTCCTGAACCTTGGCGGTCTTCTCGCTAAGACCGGCAACACCAATGGACAGCGTGGTTTGCGCCGTGCGCCCGCTGATGTCGAAGAGATGCCCTTCGACTTTCTTCAGCAGTTCCTTGAGCGCTGGTGTGCACTGTTCGGGCGTTTTTCCGGGTAGCAGCGCAGCGAACACATCGTCGCCGAAGCGAGCTAGCTGGGTTTCCACCGGGAAGTGCGCGCGCAGCAGGCCGGCGAGGTCGGTCAGCAGCAGGTCGATGCCGGCCAGGCCGATATCACCCTGCAGGCTGGCATAACGGTCGACGCGGATATAGGCGAGCGTGGCCGGCTGTTCCCCCTTGACCGCGCGTTCGGCGGCGACATCCATCAGCTCGATGAAGTGCACGCGGTTGAACAGGCCAGTCACCAGATCCTGACTGCTGATCTCGCGCAGTTTTTCCTCCAGCTCGGCATTCGAGGTTTCTGCGCGAATGACCGCCTGAATGCAGGGTTCGCCATCGTAGGTGGCAGGGGAGAGGCTCATCTGCGCGGCAAAGCTGCTGCCGTCGGCGCGCACGCCGTGGCAACTGAGGTCGGCGCTCCCTTCATCGTTCTGGTAATGCTTGAGGAAGTCCTTGAACGCCCCTTGGTCGGCACTGGCGATCAGGTCGATCATCGGCATGCCTTCCAGCTCGTCGGCATCGCTGTAGCCGAACAGCTCGAGATAAGCACGGTTGGCATAGATGTGCATGCCGTCGTGCACATAGGTGATGGCGTCCACCGAGCTTTCCAGCAGCAACTGGCAGCGTTTTTCCGCTTCACGCAGGGCCAGTTCGGCCGCGCGGCGGGCACGGCGCTCGGCCAGGTTGGCCAGCTCGCGCTTGGCCACCAGCACCAGGCGTTCGTCCTCGCCCTGGGGCAGCGCATCCTGAGCGCCGAACATCATGGCCTCGGTGATGGCTTCGGACTCGTTGTCGGCGACGAGCTGAATGACCGGAATGTCCTTGGCCAGGCGGCGAATGGCGGTGATCGCTTCGCTGGGCTCCAGCAGTTCGCTGCTTGGTGCACAGATCAGCAGATCCCAGGTGTTCTGCAAGGCTTCGGCCAGGTCATCGCTGGAGACCAGGCGGTGCACGCGGGTGGCATGGCCGGCGTTGCGGAACAGGCTGACCAGGCGCTCAGCCTCGTTCTGCGAATCCTCGAGGATCAGCAGGCGGATGGTTTTCTTGTCGATGGCCATAGGGGAGGGTCAATACCGCGCCGAACGGGCGCGAAAAGGCGACGAATGGTGAAGTTTCGGCAGCCTACAGCGACTTCCAGAGCGAGTCAAAATCTTCCTCTCCAGCAGGCTTCTGGCTTTGCGAGGCTGTGACGGGAGTCCCGCCCGTGACCTCTTCCTGGTTGGCGCGGTGGTACTCGAACTGGCTGAAACTGCCGGTGCTGAGCTGGCGCCGTGTCAACGTGGCGCGATGCTCCACGCCCTGGTTGTTGATCAGCACCTTGCTGCCTTCCTGGAAGGGCAGGCGGGGTGTGATCAGGCTGGCCGGGCGGGAAATGGCCGCGATCTCCGGCAGCAGCAAGGCACGCAGGTACTGGCTGTTCTGCTCGGTCTTGCGCAGCAATTGCAGGCCGCAAGGTTGCGCGTGCGGCGCGATCAGCTCGATGCCCATTTGCGTGCCGCCGCCACGCACCTGACGAATCCAGCGCACGATGGCCACACTCCAGCCCTGGCTGGGGTTGTCCTGGACGCCGAGCAACTCGCCAGCCTGAAGCTGGCTGGGCACGTCCTTGACCCAGGACAGGCAGTAGCCGCCCGGGCTGTGGTTGACGATCAGCAGCGGGTAGGTGGGATAGCTTTCCTCGGCGCTGGCTGCGGGTTCCTGCTCGCCTGGGGTGGTCTTGCTGTACTGGATTTCCTCGAAGTGAATCTCTTCGCTGGCCGTGCGTTGGGCATCGAAGGCATTCGACCAGATATCCGGCTCGCCCGTACTGGGCTTGAACACGGCAGCACCGACTTCCACCGGGCGCCTGAGCAGTTCGGCGAACGAGCGCTGCCCGGAAAGGAAGAAGTGCAGGGCGGTCATGCCGATACACAGCGTCAGGGTGCCCTGGCCTGGCGTGCGCTGGAAGGTACGCTCGGCGATATCGCCCCAGGCGGCTGCAACATGTTGCAGCAGATCCAGGCTGATACCCTCGGGCATTGGCAGGAGCGACTTCTTGCGTTCCTCTTCCGGTTGCGTCAGGTAATCCTTGATGGTGTCGACCAGCGGCTGCGGATCGATGCCCAGCAGCTTGGGCAGCTCGCTACTCTGATACAGCGATTTGTAACGCGGCGGACCGTCGACCTGTGGCGCCAGCACGAACAGGCTGCTGGGGTGATCGCCAGGTTGCAGGCGTACCAGTGCGCTCCAGGGCTCCAGCGCTTCGGCCAGGCGGGCGATGCCGCTCTGGCGCATCTGGTTGGTGCGCGCGCAGCCCAGCAGCAGGGCCATGCTGTAGGTCTGCTGCGTGCTCAGACCTTGCGTCTGGCGTGCCAGTGGGTCGCGGATGACCAGGTTCTGCATGCGTTGCTCGACCGCGATCTGATAGAGCAGGTGCAACTCCAGCCACAGCCCCTCCGGCACCGGGCAATAGAGCTGGCTGGCGCGGATCAGTGGGCTGTACAGGCTGTGCATGGCGCGCTGCAGGGCCACGGCCAGCAGTTGTTCACGATCCTTGCCGCTACGATTGATGGTGCGGGTGATGATCAGTTTGTAACCGATGGCCAGGTGGTTCTGCAGGGCCTGGCACAGGTTGGCCACCTTGCGTGGGCGCTCGTCGAGGACGATGGCCTGGTTGAGGAAGTGGCGTTCCAGATGCTGGCAGACGAAGTAGATTTCCGGTCGCAGCAGTTCCAGCAATTGCAGGCGGTTCTCGGAAGGCGTCAGGAGCTGGTTGATCTCCACCAGGCTCTGATAGAGCTGGCGTGCCGTTTCACCGATGTTGGCCTTGGGTAGACCAGCGATCCAGCGTTTCAGGTCACGCGGTGTCCCGTCGCAGAACCCCAAGCGCTCTTTGCTTGGGGTTGGCACGCGTAATGAAAGCAGGTGAGGACTCTGTCTATCCATAAAGCTTGGATGCTCCAGGCCACTGAAAAAGGCGAGCGGCTTCGAGGTTCATCGACCTCATGTTTTCCTGCACTCTAGCAGCATCTGTCGCTCATGGCAGCCCATACCCGGGGTGGGTGACGGGCTGACGCTGGATTGCCCGGTGCAGATGCCGTGTCGTCAGGTAGCATCGTGTGCCTGGCCCAGCAATTGCCCCATGCGCACGTTGCTGCCGGCGCCCAGGGCCTCGGCCCACTGCACCTGCTGCGGGCCGAACAGGACGATGGCGGTGGAGCCGAGTTTGAAACGACCCAGCTCGGCCCCCTTGGCCAGCTCGATCGGGGCGCGTGCCTCGGCGTCGTAACGGGTGCTCCTGAGTTCACGCTTGGGCGGCGTGACCAGGCCGGCCCAGACGGTTTCGATGCTGGCGACGATCATCGCGCCCACCAGCACCACGGCCATCGGCCCGCGCTCGGTGTCGAACAGGCAGACCACGCGCTCGTTGCGGGCGAACAGCTCGGGCACGTTCTCTGCCGTGGTCTGGTTGACCGAGAACAGGCGTCCCGGCACGTAGACCATTTCCCTCAGCGTGCCGGCCAGCGGCATATGCACGCGGTGGTAATCCTTGGGCGAGAGGTAGACGGTGGCGAACTGGCCGCCCATGAAGGGCGCGGCGCGCTCGGTGTCGCCACCGAGCAGTTCCACGGCGCTGAAACTGTGCCCCTTGGCTTGGAAGAGTCGGCCGTGCTCGATGGCGCCGAGCTGGCTGATGGCGCCATCGGCGGGGCAGAGAATGGCCCCCGGCGTCTCGTCCAGTGGGCGCGCACCCTCTTTCAGAGCACGGGTGAAGAAGGCGTTGAAATGCTCGTAGGCATGCAGGTCTTCGACCTGGGCCTCGCTCATGTCGACGCGGTACTGCTTGGCGAACCAGTCGATCAGCGGATTCTTCAACCAGCCGATGCGGCATTCGGCCACGCAGCCGATCAGGCGCGAGAGCAGGTGATGAGGCAGCAGGTACTGGCTGAGAATAAACAGGCGTTGTTTCATCGTGTGTCCTTGAAGGTTCAGCGTTCGATCGGCGTATCGGGCAGGTTGCCCCATTCCGACCATGAGCCGGCATAGGCCTTGACTCGTGGATAACCGAGCGCCTTGGCGACCACATAGGTGAAGCCGGAGCGGCGGTGGGTCTGACAGTGGGTGATCACTTCCTTGTCTGGCGTGATGCCGAGTGCGTCGAGCACCTCGGCCATGTCCGTGCGGATGCGCAGATCACGCTGGCCATCCATGCCGGCTGTCCACTCGAAGTTGATTGCGCCTGGAACATGCCCGCCCCTTGCCGAGTTGAGCTTTTCGCCGCGGTATTCCTCGGCGCTGCGCGCATCCCAGATGGCCAGGTCGGATGCGCCCAGGCGTGCTTGCAGGTAGTCGCGCGTGGCGGTCGGGGCTTCGCTCAGGCTCAACTGCACGGGGCTGTCGCCCGGCTCTGGCACGCTCTGGCTGAGCGGGCGGCCTTCGCCGATCCAGGCGCGCAAGCCACCGTTGAGAAAGTGCTGGCGGGGATGACCGATGACGTCCAGCAGCCAGATGAAGCGGCCGGCCCAGCCGCCGCCTTCATCGTCGTACACCACGTAGGTGGCATCCGGACGATGGCCCAGCTCGCTGAACAGCGCTTGCAACTGCGGCAACTCCGGGAGTAGCCCAGGCGCTGGGGGCTGGCCGAGCTGGGTGCGCTTGCTATCGACCCAGCGCGCGCCGGGAATATGCCCTTCGGCATAGCGTGCAGCGCTGCTGAGATCGACCAGTATCAAGTCGTCCGCATCCAGGCGTGCGGCGAGCTCGGCGGGTTCTATGACCAGCGGCAGATCGGCGAAGGGGGACATGGGGCCTCCCGCAATGGAAAGAGGCCGATTGTAGCGGAAAGGTCGCCAGGCTTGTGGCTTTGCCCTCAGCGTGAGCGTTTGCTGAAGTTGCTCAGGGCGCGCTCGATGCATTGCGCCGTTTTGGCAAAGGCCTGCAGGCCGCTCTTGGTGAACGGCTGCCCGCCCTGGTCGGCGAGCAGCAGCATGACCACTCGACCATTGTTGGCAAGTGAGCGCAGCAGCAGGTGCTCGCCCACGAACAGCGCCTTGAGTTCGCCTGGCAGCAGGGCCGAATACTGCGCGGCATTGTCCGGGGTCAGGCGCAACTGCCCAGGCTGGCTGAGCAGGCGGCGCAGGATATGGCTCTTGGCCGGGTCGAGGTTGAGCCCTTGTGCGGCCTTGCCCAGGCCAGCGCTCTGTTGCGCTTGCAGGCGCGTATGTTGGCGGTCGGCAAGCAGTAGCAGGATGCGCTGCAGACCACAGGCCTGGAGGGCATCGCGAGCGCAGGTGATCAATTGTTGCGAGTTGCTGAAGTCGCTGGGCTCGCGAATCAGGCGCATGCACTGCTGGCGCCAGGCCTCGGGCACGGCCTGCTTGGCCGCGCCCGCGCGCGGCTCGGCGGACACCAGATGGCGTGCCTGCCAGGGCCACAGCAGTGCTTGTGCCGGGTGCCAGAGGCTGGGATCGTGCCCGGTTCTAGCGCTGCTGACTGCCTGCTGGTGCACCTGCTGTTGCACGTCGCTCAGCGGTATCTGCAGATAGAGCCCGACCAGGCGTTGCCAGCGCAGGCAGTGGTCGGTATTCCAGGCATGGTGCGCCGACACGGCCAGGCCGTTGGCCAGCAATACGCAATTGCTGGGCTGGGTCAGCCAGTGGCGCAGAGGAATGTCGGCGTCGAGCATCTGCTGCTGATGCAGAGGATGTTCGTTGTCACGGGCGATATGCAGCGCCTTGACCAGTTGCCGGCGATCGCGGGCCAGTAGCTGGTAGCTGCGCACGATCCATTCCGGCAGGCGCCAGCGCTCGGCCAGTTTCAAGCAGAGCTGGATCAGCGAAACACCCAGAAGTTCATGTTCGACCTTGCTGGCCGGCTCGCCCTTGACCAGCACGCGCTGCTCCCAGGTGTTGAACAGTTGTGGGTAGCTGCTGAGCAGGGGCCACAGCGGTGCGAGAAACAGCAGGCTGCAACCATGCAGCTCATTCCACAAGCGGGCCAGGCGCGTGCCGAACAGGCCGCGCGCCTGTTGGCTGGCATGCTGGCTGATCAGCAGAATCTGGCGCAGGGACTGGGGAATTTCCGCTTCCGGTATCGAGGGCGTCTGCTTGAGCAGGTTTTCGCAGCGTGCAAGGCCCAGGCGGGCGAGGGCGGCTTCCAGGCTGTCGGCCGGCTCGCTCAGGCTGCCGCCGGACTGGTTGGCCTCACGCAATATTTGCAGCGCGAAGGTTGGGCTAAGCTCTATCTGGTCGGCCATGTCGCGCCAGGTCTTGCGGCTGTCGGCCAGGGTGCGGCAAAGATGCGCATGCTGCGTCTGCTCGAGAGGCAGGCGTAAAGGGCCCAGTAGCTGCAACCAGGCATCGAGACTGCGCGGCATGGGTTTGGGGGTCGGCATCTTCAACGTGAGCCAAACTGGCTTTTGACCTTAACTGGCTATAGTCTGGCGTATAAGTTCCGATAATTAGAAGGGTTGTTTTCAATAACCCATCCACTAGGCTCTGCAAGCGTTTATTCCATGGTAAAAATCATAGGCATCATTGTCGTTTTTGGCTGCGTGCTCGGTGGCTTCATACTTTCGGGCGGGAAGTTCATGGCATTGATCCACCCTTTCGAGGTTCTGATCATCGGCGGTGCGGCACTAGGGGCGTTCCTGCAGTCCAACCCGGGCAACATGTTCATGTTGGTGTTCAAGAAATCCCTGAGCATGTTCGGCACCCGCTTCACCCATACCTATTACCTTGAAGTGCTCAAGCTGCTCTACGAGATTCTCAACAAGAGCCGACGCGAAGGCATGATGGCCATCGAGGCCGATATCGAGGATCCCAACGCCAGCGCGATCTTCAGCAAGTACCCCGGGGTGATCAAGGATGCGCGCATGACCGCGTTCATCTGCGATTACTTGCGCATCATGTCGTCCGGCAACATGGCGCCGCACGAGCTGGAGGGGCTGTTCGACATGGAGCTGGCCAGCCTCAAGGAAGAACTGGAACACCCGGCCCATGCCGTGGCCAAGGTGGCCGACGGTATGCCGGCCATGGGTATCGTGGCGGCGGTACTGGGTATCGTGATCACCATGTCGATCCTGGCCGAGGCGGACAACGCGCAGATCGGTGAGAAGGTGGGTACGGCACTGGTGGGGACCTTCCTCGGCATTCTTGCCTCCTACGGTTTCTTCGGCCCGCTATCCAACGCGCTCGAGCACGATGCCAAGGAAGAGGTGAATCTCTACGAGGCGATCAAGGCGAGCCTGGTCGCTTCTGCTTCCGGCATGCCGCCGACGCTGGCCGTGGAGTTCGGTCGCAAGGTGCTGTACCCGGCCCATCGCCCGAGCTTCAGCGAGCTCGAGCAGGCCATGCGCGGCAGCTAAGCGATGGAGAACAACCAACCCATCATCGTCAAGCGGGTCAAGAAGACCGCGGGCGGGCACCATGGTGGTGCCTGGAAGATCGCCTTCGCCGACTTCGCCACCGCCATGATGGCGTTCTTCCTGGTGATGTGGCTGATGACCTCGGCCACCCCCGAGCAGAAGAAGGCCATCTCCGGTTATTTCCAGGATCCCATCGGCTTCACCGAAAGTGCCAGCCCCTACGCCATCGACCTGGGTGGCACGCCGACGCCGGCACCCGAGCGCACCCTCAACCCGGATGTCTCGGAAACGCCGGAGAGTCAGCCGGACGAAACCAGTGTCAGCGCCGATCAGATCGAGACCCTGGCCGACAAGATGGAGCGTGAGCGTCTGGAGCTGCTGCTGCAGGAGTTGCAGAACAAGGTGGAGGAAAACCCCGAGCTGCAGCGCTTCAAGGATCAGATCCTGTTCGAGATCACTCAGGATGGCCTGCGCATCCAGATCATGGATGCTGCGAACCGGCCGATGTTCGCCCTTGGCAGTGCCGAGCTGCAACCCTACTTCGAGGACATCCTGCTGGCCATGGCCGACACCATCAAGGCCGTGCCGAACAAGATCAGCATCAGCGGCCATACCGATGCCAAGCCCTTCGTTGGGCGCGGCGACTTCGGCAACTGGGAGCTGTCGGCCAACCGCGCCAATGCAGCGCGGCGTACTCTGGTCGCCGGTGGCTACCCGGACGAGCAGGTGGCACGGGTGGTGGGCTATGCCTCGTCGGCGCTGTTCGACCGTGAAGATCCGTTCAATCCGGTCAATCGGCGCATCGATATCGTCGTTCTGACCAAGCGTGCCCAGCGCGATATCGAGGGTGAGCAGGGCAGTGAGGCCGCGCCTGCACAAGAGGGAGCGGCGCCGGCAGGAACGCCTGGCAGTGCGCCGGACAGTGGTGCCAAGGGCACCCCCGAGACTGACGCATTGCCCGCCGACCAGCTACGTCAGCGTCTGAACATCTTCGACAGCGGCGGCACCTCGCTCGACCAGCTCAACCGTCAGTAATCGTCCTGTGGCAGGCTGGCGATGATGTGCCGGTAGCTGGCCATGCGCTGCGGCTTGATGCGCCCATCCTCCAGGGCCTGCAGCAGGGCGCAGCCCGGTTCGCGGTCATGCTTGCAGTCGCGGAAGCGGCAGCGCCCGAGCAGTTCGTGGAACTCGATGAAGCCCGCTTCCACGTCGTCACGGCTGACATGCCCCAGGCCGAATTCGCGGATGCCGGGCGAGTCGATCAATTGGCCGCCGCCAGGGAAGTGGAACAGGCGCGCCGTGGTGGTGGTGTGCGTTCCCTTGCCGGTCAGCTCCGACAATGCACCGACCCGGGTATCGACGCCCGGCAGCAGGCTGTTGACCAGCGAAGACTTGCCGACACCGGACTGGCCGACGAAGACACTGACATGGCCGTTCAGGCGCTCCTGCAGTCGCTCCATGCCCCCGCCCTGGCGTGCCGACACCTCCAGCAGCGGATAGCCCAGCTCGCGATAGACTTCGAGCAGGGCGCTGAGCGCCTCGCTGTTGCCAGCGTCGATCAGGTCGGCCTTGTTCAGCAGCAGCAGGGGTTGGATGCCGGCATGCTCGGCGGCCACCAGGTAGCGGTCGATCAGGTTGGCATGGGGTTCGGGCAGGGGCGCGAAGACGATGACGATCTGGTCGACGTTGGCCGCCACCGGCTTGAGCTGGCCGCGCATGTCTGGGCGGCACAGCTCGCTGTTTCTCGGCAGTTGCGCGACGATCACACCGTCACCCTGGTTGCCTGGGCGCCAGACCACCTGATCGCCGGTCACCAGGGTTGGCAGGTTGGCGCGCAGGTGGCAGCGAAACACCTGACCGCTGCTTTCGCCCTGCAGCGCTTCGACTTCCACCTGTACGCCGAAGTGGGCGATTACCAGGCCGGTCTGCTCGGGACCCAGATCGCCGCCTTCCAAGGCTTCGACGGCACGAGATTCGCGCTTGGCCGCGCGGGCGGCGCGCTCGCCCTGGATTTTTTCGATGCGCCAGCTCTGGCGGCGGTTGAGTTGGCGTTTGGCCATGGAGCGTCCGGGTGGTGGAGTGTCGGTCGCGGCGAGTTTAGCATGGCGCTCTGGCGCCGATTCGGTCGCCTTGATCGAGGACGTGCAATGCAGACAGATGAGCGGATGAGCCTGGTACACCTGCCGGTGATGCGAGCCTTGCTGGCGCAGGGAGTCGCCGTTGCTCTGGTGGTGGTGCTGGTCTATCTGCTGGCGCTGTGGCCCTGGCGCCTGTCGTGGCTGTCGGTGGCCGTGCTGCAGGGCGCGCTGGCTGCGCTGATCGGCTGGCGTCTGGGCTTGTCGCGCTGGTGGGGCTGGATCAATTTCGCCTTCGTGCCGGCGCTGCTGCTCATGCAACGCTTCGGGCTGCCCGACTGGGTCTATCTGCTGGGTTTCGTGGTGTTGCTGCTGGTCAACTGGAACAGTTTGCGCGAGCAGGTGCCGCTGTACCTCAGTGGGCGGCGTGCGCAACAGCATCTGCAGGACTTGCTGGCCGAGCGCGAGCCGCCGCTGCGCTTCATCGATCTGGGCTGCGGCACGGCCGGCACCCTGCTGCAGTTGGCGCGGCGTTTTCCGCGTGGCCAGTTCGTTGGTGTCGAGACGGCGCCGCTGGTGTTTCTCTGCGCCTGGCTGCGTTGTTTGTTGCAGGGCAATTGCCGCGTCCGCTACCTGAACCTGTGGCAGGTGGATCTGGCGGATTTCGATGTCGTCTATTGCTTTCTCTCCCCCGTGCCCATGCCGCGCCTGTGGGCCAAGGCGCAGGCCGAGATGCGCCCGGGGAGCTGGTTGATCAGCAACAGCTTCGAGATTCCCGGTGTGCCGGCCGATCGACTGCTGGCAATCAACGAGGGGCGGCAGACCCAGTTGCTGCTGTGGCAGATCAAGGGTGCCGATATCCGTTAGCAGGTAGTTTTTCAACGGCCTGTTAGACTGCGCGTCTGAGCCAAGGAGCCTCCCATCATGCAGAACCCCAACAACCTGATCTGGATCGACCTGGAAATGACCGGCCTGGAGCCGGAGCGCGACGTGATCATCGAGATGGCCACCATCGTCACCGACAGCGAACTCAACGTGTTGGCCGAAGGCCCGGTGATCGCCATTCACCAGAGCGACGAGACCCTGGCTGGCATGGATGAATGGAACACCCGCACCCATGGCCAGAGCGGCCTGACCCAGCGCGTGCGTGAAAGCCGCATCGACACGGCCACGGCCGAGGCGCAGACCATCGCCTTCCTCGAACAGTGGGTGCCCAAGGGCAAGTCGCCGATCTGCGGCAACAGCATCGGTCAGGATCGGCGCTTCCTGTACAAGTACATGCCGGCGCTGGAAGCCTACTTCCACTACCGCTACCTGGACGTCTCAACCCTGAAGATTCTTGCCGGCATGTGGGCGCCGGAGGTCAAGGACAGCTTCCAGAAGACCGCCACCCACCAGGCGCTGGATGACATCCGCGAATCCATCGCCGAGCTCAAGCACTACCGTCAGCATTTCCTCAAGGCTTGAAAGCAGCGGCAAGCTTCAAGCCGCAAGCTAAGAGCAAGAGCGGCGTAGCCCGGATGCAATCCGGGGATGGCGGGGTGTGCGGCTTTTACTTGTTGCTTGCAGCTTGAGGCTTGTGGCTGCTTTCCCCATGGCGCTCCAGCGCCCATTGCACATGTTCGCGCACCAGCTCGGACGGATGTTCGCGGCGTGCATTGAGGGCCTCCAGCACCGGGATGGTGGAGGGGGCGTTGCCCAGGCCGACCGCCAGGTTGCGCAGCCAGCGCTCGTAGCCGGCACGGCGCAACGGCGAGCCTTCGGTGCGGCTGAGAAACTCTTCTTCCGTCCACAGGAACAGCTCGGCCAGGCCAACATTGTCCAGGCCGTGGCGCGGCTGGAAATCGCCCTGTTCGGTGGGGCGGGCAAAGCGGTTCCAGGGGCAGACGATCTGGCAGTCGTCGCAGCCGAATACGCGGTTGCCGATGGGCGCGCGCAGTTCCTCGGGGATCGAGCCTTTCAGTTCGATGGTCAGGTAGGAGATGCAGCGCCGCGCATCCAGGCGGTAAGGCCCGGCAAACGCATTGGTCGGGCAGATGTCCAGGCAGGCGCTGCAACGTCCGCAATGCTCGCTGCCATGCGCGGCGTCCACTGGCAGCGGCAGGTCGACGAACAGCTCGCCGAGGAAGAACCAGCTACCGGCCTTGCGATTGAGTACCAGGGTGTTCTTGCCGATCCAGCCCAGGCCGGCCTTTTCCGCGATGGCCTTTTCCAGCACCGGGGCGCTGTCGACGAAGGCACGGTAGCCGAACGGGCCAATGGCCTGCTGGATACGCTCGGCCAGTTGCTGCAGGCGCTTGCGGATCAGCTTGTGATAGTCGCGGCCCAGGGCATAACGCGAGATATAAGCCTGTTCGTGCTGGGCCAGGCGCTGGCTCATCTGCGTGTCGCCCGGCAGGTAGTCCATGCGCAGCGACACCACACGCAGCGTGCCGGGCACCAGTTGCTCCGGGTGCGCGCGCTTGCTGCCGTGGGCGGCCATATAGTCCATCTCGCCCTGATAGCCGGCCTCCAGCCAGCGCTGCAGATGGGCCTCGTGCTCGCCCAGCTCGACATCGCTGATGCCGACCTGCTGAAAGCCCAGCTCGCGCCCCCAGTCTTTGATGGACTGCGCCAGGTTGTCGAGATCGAGGCTGTGTTCAGGCATGAGGCGGGCGCGGATGGTTGAGGTGGGTATAATTCTGCCAGACATCCGCCGTGAGCGAGCCATGCAACCGCATTCCACACCCTTACCCTGCAGCCTGCACAGTGCCGCACAGGTGCGCCAGCTCGATACCCGCCTGATCGCCGCTGGCACCCCCGGCTTCGAGCTGATGAGCCGAGCCGCCCATGCCGCCTGGCGCGCGCTGCGCCGGCGTTGGCCCGAGGCGGGCGAAATCACCGTTCTGACCGGGCGTGGCAACAATGCCGGCGATGGTTACCTGATCGCCGCATTGGCCCAGCGCGCCGGTTGGCGGGTGCGCGTGCTGGCCGTGGGCGACCCGCAAACGCTGCAGGGTGATGCCGCCCAGGCCTGCCGCGAGGCGACCAGCGCGGGTGTCGAGATCCTGCCCTGGAGTGTGTCCGTGCCGCTGGCGGGGGTGCTGGTCGATGCCTTGCTCGGCACCGGCCTCAGCGGCGCCGTGCGCGAGCCTTATGCCCAGGCCATCGAGGCGATCAATGGCAGCGGCCTGCCGGTACTGGCGGTGGACATTCCCTCCGGTTTGCATGCCGACAACGGCGCCTGCCTGGGCGTCGCGGTGCAGGCGGATCTGACTCTGACCTTCATCGCCCTCAAGCTCGGCCTGTTCACCGGGCTGGGGCCGCAGCTATGTGGCGAGCTGCAATTCGATGACCTACAGGGTGATGCCGAGTTGCTGGCGCAGGCCCCTTGCCTGGCGCAGCGTCTGGATTCTGCCAACGTGCCGCGGCTGTCGGCACGCTCGCCGTTGGCGCACAAGGGCCAGCTCGGCCATCTGCTGGTGGTGGGCGGCGACCTGGGCATGGGCGGTGCGGCCCTGCTCTGCGCCGACAGCGCCTTGCGTGCCGGTGCGGGGCTGGTGTCGCTGGCGACACGGACGGAGCATGTTGGCGCGTCCCTGGTGCGGCGCCCCGAGATCATGTGCACGGGCGTGGCGTCGGCCAATCAGTTGCTGGCGTTGCTCGAGCGCGCCGATGTCTGCGCAGTTGGCCCGGGCCTGGGGCAGAGCGGCTGGTCACGCAGCCTGCTGTCCGCCGTCGCCGGGCGCAGCCTGCCCCAGGTGTGGGATGCCGATGCGCTCAATCTGCTGGCTGCCGGCCAGGTCACCGCGCCGCGCCAAATCGTGCTGACGCCCCATCCGGGCGAGGCCGCACGCTTGCTGGGGCTGGATACTGCTGCCGTGCAGGCTGATCGCCCGAGCGCCGCGCATGCTCTGGCGCAACGTTACAGCGCGGTGGTGGTGCTCAAGGGGGCTGGCAGTCTGATCGCTGCCCCGGATGGGCGCCTGGCACTGTGCGACCGGGGCCATCCGGCCATGGCGGGGGCGGGCCTGGGCGATGTCCTGACCGGCTTGATTGCTGCCTTGCTGGCGCAGGGTATGGTCGCCTTCGATGCTGCCTGCCTGGCGGTCTGGCTGCATGCTTGCGCGGGCGAAGCACTCGCGTTGCAGGGCCGTGGTCTGGCCGCCGGTGATCTGCCGGCGACCATTCGTCTGTTACTGGAGGAGTTCTGTCCTTGTCTGAGTTGACCCTCGAAGCCGCCGACGAAACGGCGATGCTGGAGCTGGGGGCGCGTATCGCCCAGGTCAGCGCCGGCGTTGGCATCATCTATCTGCATGGCGACCTGGGGGCCGGCAAGACCACCCTGTCGCGCGGCATCCTGCGTGGGCTAGGCCATGCCGGGGCGGTGAAGAGTCCTACCTTCACCCTGGTCGAACCCTATGAAATCGGCACAGTGCGCGCCTTTCATTTCGACCTCTATCGCCTGGTCGATCCCGAGGAGCTGGAGTTCCTGGGTATCCGCGATTACTTCGAGGGCGACGCCCTGTGCCTGATCGAGTGGCCGCAGCGTGGCGCCGGCGTTTTGCCAAAGCCGGACATGGACATTACCATTAGCCCCCAAGCGGGCGGCCGTTCGCTGTTGCTGCAGGGGCATGGGGCTCGAGGGGAGGCCTGGTGCAAGGCCCTGAGCGGCAAGCAATGAACAAGAGTCGATGGGGTTGGTTATGCGCATAGGCGCGCTGGTTACCGCTGTGATGCTGTTGTGGGCGGCCCTCGTCGCCGAGGCGCTGGCCGCCTCCGACGTGCGCGGCGTGCGGCTTTGGCGCGCTCCCGACAATACGCGGCTGGTGTTCGACCTGTCCGGGCCGGTGGAGCACAGCGTATTCACCCTGGCTGCGCCCGATCGCATCGTCATCGATATCAGCGGCGCCAAGCTGGCGACCAATCTGGATCAACTTGCTTTGAGCAACACGCCGATCACCAGCATTCGTTCGGCGCAGCGCAGCGCCGATCAGTTGCGTGTGGTCATTGACCTGTCGGCGCAGGTCACCCCCAAGAGTTTCGCCCTGGCGCCCAACCAGCAGTATGGCAATCGCCTGGTGGTTGACCTGTTCGACCAGCCCAGCGCCGCCGACGCCGCGACCCAGCCGCCGAGCCCGCCTGCCAGCACGCCAGCCATGCCGGTGACGCCGACTCAGGCGCCGCCCAAGCTCACCCCTGTACCCAATGGCAAGCGCGATGTGGTCATCGCCATCGATGCCGGCCACGGTGGCGAGGATCCGGGGGCGCTGTCGCCGGTCAAGGGGCAGTACGAGAAGAACGTGACCCTGGCCATCGCCAAGGAGCTGCAGCGGCAGATCAATGCCGAGAAGGGCTTCCGCGGCGAACTGGTGCGCACCGGCGACTACTTCATTCCACTGCGCAAGCGCACCGAGATAGCACGCAAGAAGGGCGCCGACCTGTTCGTCTCCATCCATGCCGACGCCGCGCCGCGCTCTTCGGCGTTTGGCGCCTCGGTGTACGCCTTGTCCGAACGTGGCGCCACCTCGGAGACCGCGCGCTGGCTGGCCGATGCCGAGAACCAGTCCGACCTGATCGGCGGTGCCGGCAACGTCAGCCTCGACGACAAGGACAAGATGCTCGCCGGCGTCCTGCTGGATCTGTCGATGACCGCCTCGCTGACCTCCAGTCTGAATGTCGGGCAGAAGGTATTGAGCAACATGGGGCGCATCACCCCGCTGCACAAGCGGCGCGTCGAGCAGGCCGGCTTCATGGTGCTCAAGTCCCCGGACATTCCGTCGATCCTGGTGGAGACCGGCTTCATCTCCAACCCCAACGAGGCGAGGAAGCTGCACACCGCCAGCCATCAGCAGGCGCTGGCGCGTTCGATCACAAGCGGGGTCAAGCAGTTCTTTCACCAGAATCCGCCGCCCGGCACCTATATCGCCTGGCTGCGTGACGAAGGCAAGATCGCCTCGGGCCCGCGCGAGCATGTGGTGGCGCGTGGCGACAGCCTGGCGCTGATCGCCCAGCGTTATCAGGTCAGCCTGGCTGCCCTGCGCAGTGCCAACCAGCTCAACGGCGACGTCATCAAGATCGGCCAGACTCTGCAGATACCCGCCACGTCGCTGGCTGCCCAGTAGTGAGTTCCATGTCCCGTATTCATTTGCTCAGCCCTCGCCTGGCCAACCAGATCGCCGCAGGCGAGGTGGTCGAACGCCCGGCTTCCGTCGCCAAGGAATTGCTGGAAAACAGCCTGGACTCCGGAGCCCGGCGCATCGATGTGGACGTCGAGCAGGGTGGGGTGAAGCTGCTCAAGGTGCGCGATGACGGCAGCGGTATCGCTCCCGACGACCTGCCCCTGGCACTGGCGCGCCACGCCACCAGCAAGATTCGTGAGCTGGAAGACCTCGAAGCGGTGATCAGCATGGGCTTTCGCGGCGAGGCGCTGGCTTCGATCAGTTCGGTGTCGCGCCTGACCCTGACCTCGCGCACGGAAGGTGCCGAGCAGGCCTGGCAGGTGGAAACCGAAGGCCGCGACATGGAGCCCCGGGTGCAGCCGGCCGCCCATCCGGTGGGCACCTCGGTGGAAGTGCGCGACCTGTTCTTCAACACCCCGGCGCGGCGCAAGTTCCTGCGCGCCGAGAAGACCGAATTCGATCACCTGCAGGAAGTCATCAAGCGCCTGGCGCTGGCCCGTTTCGACGTGGCCTTCCACCTGCGCCACAACGGCAAGACTGTGCTCGCCCTGCACGAGGCCGGTGACGAGATGACCCGCGCGCGACGTGTGGCCTCGGTCTGTGGCCCGGCCTTTCTGGAGCAGGCGCTGCCCATCGAGATCGAGCGTGGCGGCCTGCGTTTGTGGGGCTGGGTGGGGTTGCCCACTTTCTCCCGCAGTCAGGCCGACCTGCAGTACTTCTACGTCAACGGGCGCATGGTGCGCGACAAGCTGGTGGCCCATGCCGTGCGCCAGGCCTATCGCGACGTGCTGTTCAACGGTCGCCATCCCACCTTCGTGCTGTTCCTCGAGATCGACCCGAGCACGGTGGACGTCAACGTGCACCCGACCAAGCACGAAGTGCGCTTCCGCGACAGTCGCATGGTGCATGACTTCCTCTACGGCACCCTGCATCGCGCCCTGGCCGACGTGCGCCCCGAGGATCAGGTGGCGGCGCCGGCAGCCGTGACGCCCATGGTGCGCGCAAGCGGCGCGGCGGCTGGCGAGTTTGGCCCGCAGGGTGAGATGGGCCTGGCTGCCAGCGTGCTGGAAACCCCGCAGGCCAGCCCGCAGCCGGCCTGGCGCGGTGCCGGGGCGGGTTACCAGGCGCCTGCCAGCAATCCGGGGGTGCCGGTTGCCGAAGCGCAGGCGGCCTACCGCGACTACTACGCGCCGCTGCCTACTGCCCCGGCACAACCGCTGCCGCAGGAGCAGGGCGATATTCCGCCGCTGGGCTATGCGGTGGCGCAGCTCAAGGGCGTCTACATCATCGCCGAGAATGCCCAGGGCATGGTGGTGGTGGACATGCACGCCGCGCACGAGCGCATCACCTACGAGCGCCTCAAGCAGGCCATGGCCAGCGAGGGCCTGCGCGGCCAGCCGCTGCTGGTGCCGGAAACCATCGCCCTGAGCCAGCGCGAGGCTGATTGCGCCGAGGAGCACGCCGAGTGGTTCCAGCGCCTGGGCTTCGAGCTGCAGCGCCTGGGCGAGGAAAGCCTGGCGATCCGCCAGATTCCGGCCTTGCTCAAGCAGGCGCAGGCCACGCAACTGGTGCGTGACGTGTTGGCCGATCTGCTCGAATACGGCACCAGCGACCGTATTCAGGCCCACCTCAACGAGTTGCTGGCGACCATGGCCTGCCACGGTGCGGTGCGTGCCAACCGACGCCTGACCCTGCCGGAGATGAACGCCCTGCTGCGTGACATGGAGCAGACCGAGCGCAGTGGTCAGTGCAACCATGGTCGTCCGACCTGGACGCAACTGAGCATGGATCAGCTCGACAAGTTGTTCATGCGCGGCCAGTAATCGAGCCCGTGAGGCCCTGCAGTCAGGGCTTCTCCCATTTTCGTGTTTCGAGTCATGTCGATGTCTTCGCTTCCTCCCGCAATCTTCCTGATGGGCCCGACCGCCGCCGGCAAGACCGATCTGGCCCTGGAGCTGGCGCGCGTGCTGCCGTGCGACCTGATCAGCGTGGACTCGGCGCTGATCTATCGAGGCATGGATATCGGCACGGCCAAGCCGGACAAGGCTGTGCTCGCCGAATTTCCCCACGCCCTGATCGATATTCGCGACCCGGTCGAGAGCTACTCGGCAGCCGAATTTCGCGCCGATGCGCTGGCGGCGATGGCCGACAGCACGGCTCGCGGGCGCATCCCACTGCTGGTTGGCGGCACCATGCTGTATTACAAGGCCTTGCTCGAGGGGCTGGCCGATATGCCCAGCGCCGACCCGGCCGTGCGTGCCGAGCTGGAGGCGCGCGCGGCGGCAGAAGGCCTGGAGGCACTGCACCGTGAGCTGGCTGAGGTCGACCCGGAGTCGGCTGCGCGTATCCATCCCAATGATCCGCAGCGGCTGGTGCGCGCCCTGGAGGTCTATCGTGTCAGCGGCCTAAGCATGAGCGAGCACCGGCGTCGTCAGGCTGCAGGAAATCCCGATTGCGACACGCCGGGCGGCGGACAATTGCCCTATACTGTCGCGCAGTTCGCCATCGCGCCGGCCGAGCGGCAGATTCTGCACGCACGTATCGCCCAGCGTTTTCATGCGATGGTGGAACAGGGCCTGATCGGCGAGGTCAAAGCCCTGCGCGAACGAAGTGACTTGCATCCGGGGTTGCCGTCTATACGGGCGGTGGGCTATCGCCAGGTCTGGGATTACCTTGACGGCAGGCTTTCTCGAAGCGAAATGCTGGAGCGCGGCATCATTGCCACTCGACAGCTAGCCAAGCGGCAGTTTACCTGGCTGCGGGGGTGGGAGAATCTGCACTGGCTGGACAGTCTGGCCTGCGACAATCTGTCTCGCACCTTGAAATACCTGGCCAGCGTCTCCATATTGGACTAAGACCTTGCCGCCGCTGACCGTCTATCCTCGAAGATGGCGGCCTGAAGCCATTGTTCACCTACTAAAACTATTGAAAATTGATCCTTGAAAGGAGTGCGGCACATGTCAAAAGGGCATTCGCTACAAGACCCTTACCTCAATACCCTGCGTAAGGAACGCGTCCCGGTTTCCATTTATCTGGTCAACGGCATCAAGCTGCAGGGTCAGATCGAATCTTTCGACCAGTTCGTCATTCTGCTGAAGAACACTGTCAGCCAGATGGTCTACAAACATGCCATCTCCACCGTCGTGCCCAGCCGTCCGGTGCGCTTGCCCAGCGCTGGCGACTCCGAGCACAGCGAAGGCGACGCGGGTAACGCCTAAAGGGGGCTGCTTTGTTCTTCGAGCGTCATGAAGGCGGTGAACGGGCCATTCTGGTGCATCTGGAGGGCCAGGACTCCGAGGCGAGCGAAGATCCCCAGGAGTTTCAGGAATTGGCCATGTCGGCAGGTGCCGACATGGTCGCTTTCTTCAGCGTCCCCAGCAGCCGCCTGACCGCCAAATATCTCATCGGCAGTGGCAAGGTCGAGGAGCTGCGCGACCAGGTTCAGGCCGTCGAGGCCGATCTGGTCATCTTCAATCACACCCTCACGCCCAGTCAGGAGCGCAACCTCGAGCGCGCCTTCGAGTGTCGTGTGCTCGACCGTACCGGGTTGATCCTGGACATCTTCGCCCAGCGCGCGCGTACCCACGAAGGCAAGCTGCAGGTAGAGCTGGCGCAGCTCGACCACATGAGTACGCGCCTGGTGCGTGGCTGGACTCACCTGGAGCGGCAGAAGGGCGGTATCGGCCTGCGCGGCCCGGGTGAAACCCAGCTGGAAACCGACCGTCGCCTGCTGCGTGTGCGCATCCGCCAGATCAAGCAGAAGCTGGAAAAGGTGCGCAGCCAGCGTGAACAGGCGCGTCGTGGGCGCAGGCGTGCGGATATTCCCTCGGTGTCGCTGGTGGGCTATACCAACGCTGGCAAATCTACCCTGTTCAATGCCCTGACCACCTCCGAGGTCTACGCCGCCGACCAGTTGTTCGCCACCCTCGATCCGACCCTGCGTCGCCTCGAGCTGGATGACCTGGGGCCCATCGTGCTGGCCGATACCGTGGGTTTCATCCGCCATCTGCCGCACAAGCTGGTCGAGGCCTTTCGCGCTACGCTGGAAGAGTCGAGCAATTCCGACCTGCTGCTGCACGTGATCGATGCCCACGAGCCCGAGCGCATGGCGCAGATCGAGCAGGTGCAGAATGTGCTGCAGGAGATCGGTGCGCACGAGTTGCCGATGCTGGAGGTATACAACAAGCTGGATTTGTTGGAAGGTGTCGAACCGCAGATCCAGCGCGATGGGGATGGCAAGCCCGTCAGGGTCTGGCTGTCGGCGCGCGAAGGGCGGGGCCTGGATTGCCTGCGTCAGGCGGTTGCCGAGTTGCTCGGCGAGGATCTGTTCGTCGCGACCCTGCAGTTGCCGCAGGCGCTGGGGCGCCTGCGGGCGCAATTCTTCGCCCTGGGGGCGGTGCAGGACGAAATGTATGACGAGCAAGGGCAGAGTCTGCTGTCAGTGAGGCTGCCACGGGTTGAACTCAATCGCCTGGTCAGCCGCGAGGGGTTGGAGCCGCAACGCTTCATCGAACAACATACTTTGCAATAAAGCCTGGATCGCGTGCTTTGCCGTCGGGACAGGGCTTTGGGTAGCATTGGCCGGCGCGCCGTGGGCGCGCCTTCGCTTTATCAGTACGGAGAACGCTATGGCTTGGAATGAGCCGGGTGGAAACTCGAACAATCAAGACCCTTGGGGCGGCCGCAAAGGCGGTGGGCGCCAGGGCCCGCCGGATCTCGACGAAGCGTTCCGCAAACTGCAAGAAAGCCTCAACGGCTTGTTCGGCGGCGGCAAGAAGCGCGGTGGCGATGACTCCGGGCGCGGCGGTGGCGGTGGCTTCGGCCTGCTGTTCGTCGGTCTCGGCCTGTTGGCCGTGATCTGGCTGTACAGCGCCATCTATGTCGTTGACGAGCAGGAGCAGGCGGTGGTGCTGCGCTTCGGCAAGTACCATGAAACCGTCGGCCCGGGTCTGAACATCTACTTCCCGCCGTTCGACCGCAAGTATCAGGAGAACGTCACTCGCGAGCGTGCCTACACCAAGCAGGGGGCGATGCTCACCGAGGACGAAAACATCATCGAAGTGCCGCTGACGGTGCAGTACCGCATCAGCAATCTGAAGGACTTCGTGCTCAACGTCGATCAACCCGAAGTCAGCCTGCAGAACGCCACCGACAGCGCCGTGCGCCATGTGGTGGGTTCCACCGAGATGGATCAGGTGCTGACCGAAGGGCGTGAGCTGATGGCCAGCGAAGTACGCGAGCGCCTGCAGCGTTTCCTCGACAACTATGCCACCGGCATCACCGTCACCCAGGTGAACATCCAGAGTGCGGCCGCACCGCGTGAGGTGCAGGAAGCCTTCGATGACGTGATCCGTGCCCGTGAAGACGAACAGCGCGAGAAGAACCAGGCCGAGTCCTACGCCAACGGCGTGATTCCCGAGGCGCGCGGTCAGGCTCAGCGCATGCTGGAAGAGGCCAACGGTTATCGCGACGAAGTCATTGCCCGCGCTCAGGGTGAGGCCGATCGCTTCACCAAGCTGGTGACCGAGTACCGCAAGGCCCCCGAGGTCACTCGAGAGCGTCTGTACCTCGACACCATGCAGGAAGTGATGAGCAACACCAGCAAGGTACTGGTCACTGGCGACAAGGGGCAGAACAACCTGCTCTATCTGCCGCTGGACAAGATGATCGACAGCAGCCGCAGCGGTGCTTCGACCGGCAGCTCGGCAAGCGGCAGCAGTGCTGCGGCAAGAGACTCGGTCGTGCCCATGAGCAGCGATCCATCCCAGCGTAACCTGCGTACCCGGGAGAGCCGTTGATGAGCAACAAGTCCCTGATCGGCCTGATCGTGGCCGTGGTTCTGGCCCTGGTGGCCTGGAACAGCTTCTACATCGTGGCGCAGACCGAGCGTGCGGTATTGCTGCAGTTCGGTCGCGTGGTCAACCCGGACGTCCAGCCCGGTCTGCACGTGAAGATCCCTTACGTCAACCAGGTGCGCATCTTCGATGGTCGCCTGCTGACCCTGGATTCCACCTCGTCGCGCTTCCTCACCCTGGAGAAGAAGGCGCTGATGGTGGACGCCTACGCCAAGTGGCGGGTGAAGGATGCCGAGCGTTTCTATCAGTCGACATCCGGCTTGAAGCAGGTCGCCGACGAACGCCTGGCGCGTCGTCTCGAGGCCTCGCTGCGTGACCAGTTCGGTAAGCGCACCCTGCACGAGTCGGTGTCCGGCGAGCGTGACGCGCTGATGGCGGACGTGACCGCGACCCTCAACCGTGCTGCCGAGCGTGAGCTGGGTATCGAGGTGGTGGACGTGCGGGTCAAGGCCATCGACCTGCCGCGCGAGGTCAACCGCAGCGTGTTCGAGCGGATGAGCACCGAGCGTGAGCGTGAAGCCCGCGAGCACCGCGCCAAGGGCCGTGAGCTGGCCGAGGGGATTCGCGCCGATGCCGACCGTCAGCGCCGGGTGATCATCGCCGAAGCTTATCGTCAGTCCGAGGAGCTGCGCGGTGATGGTGATGCGCAGGCGGCTGCCATCTACGCCAAGGCTTATGGCCAGGATCAGGAGTTCTATGGCTTCTATCGCAGCCTGAAGGCCTATCGCGAGAGCTTCGCCGACAAGCGCGACGTGCTGGTGCTCGATCCGGGCAGCGATTTCTTCCGCTACCTGGAGAAAGCCAAACCCTGAGAACGGCTCCGAGCTGCAAGTCACAAGCTGCAAGTGGGCGCCGGTCGCTTACTTGCGGCTTGAAGCTTGCGGCTTGTAGCTTCGAGCGTGTTATCATGCGGCAGCCGGGAAAATCCCGGCTTTTTTGCGTCTGTGGGAATCATGTGGCAGGAACTCGGCATCGCTCTTTGTCTGGTACTGGTGCTGGAAGGCATCCTGCCCTTCCTCTATCCGCGCCACTGGCGCGGGGCGGTCATGCTGGCGGCACGCCTGCCCGACCGTCGATTGCGCCTGATGGGGCTGACCAGCATGTTGCTGGGAACAGCTCTTCTTTATCTGCTTCACTGAAGGCTTGTGCCGCCCGGATCAAGAGGGGAATGGCGAAATGGCAACGGTAGACCGCTGGCTGCTGCCAGATGGCATCGAAGAAGTTCTGCCGCCGGAGGCGGCGCGTATCGAGGCAGCCCGCCGTCAGGTGCTGGATCTGTTTCAACGTTGGGGTTACGAGTTCGTCGTCACCCCCCATATCGAATACCTGGAATCCTTGCTGACCGGCGCAGGTCAGGATCTCGACCTGCGCACCTTCAAGGTCACCGATCCCCTTTCGGGTCGGCAGATGGGCTTTCGTGCCGATATCACGCCACAGGTGGCGCGCATCGACGCCCATACCCTGCGCCGTGAAGGGCCGAGCCGCCTGTGCTACGCCGGCAGCGTGTTGCATGCCAAGCCGCGCGCGTTGACCACCTCGCGCAGCCCGATCCAGCTCGGCGCCGAACTGTATGGTGATGCCAGCCCGGCCAGTGACATCGAGGTGATCAGCCTGCTGGTGGAAACCCTGGAGCTGGCGGCCGTGCCGGATCTGCACATGGATCTCGGTCATGTCGGCATCTATCGCGGCCTGGCTCAGGCCGCCGGCTTGTCTGGCGAGGCCGAGCAGCAACTGTTCGATGCCCTGCAGCGCAAGGCCATGGACGAGATCGGGACACTGACCGCAGCCCTGCCGGCTGGCCTGGGCAACATGCTGCGCTCGCTGGCCGAGCTGTGCGGCGGGCGCGAAGTATTGGATCTGGCTCAGGCGGCTCTGGTCGAAGCGCCGGATGCGGTACACGGCGCACTGGACGAGCTGATGGCCATTGCCGATGCGCTGGAGCTGCGTTACCCCGAATTGCCGTTGTATTTCGATCTGGGCGAGCTGCGTGGCTACAACTATCACACCGGCGTGGTGTTTGCTGCCTTCGTGCCGGGCGAGGGTGGCGCCATCGCTCAGGGGGGGCGTTATGACGACACTGGTGCGGTGTTCGGCCGTGCGCGTCCGGCGACCGGCTTTTCCACCGATCTGAAGACCCTGGTGACCCTGGGCAGCATGCGCCTGGAAGAGCCGGCGGCAGGGGTCTGGGCGCCGGACAATCATGATCTGTATCTGTGGCAGGCCGTGCGTCGCCTGCGCGGTGAGGGCGTGCGTGTGGTTCAGGCGCTGCCCGGGCAAAGCGAGGCGGATGCGCGTGAGGCAGGCTGTGATCGGCTGCTGACGCTGCGCGACGGTCGTTGGCAAGTGGCGCCGTTGGCGCTCTGATTTCATTTTCGCCGGCTGCAGGCCGGCATCGAAGCTTGCGCGAAGAGGACAAGTTTATGGGTAAGAATGTCGTCGTCCTGGGCACCCAGTGGGGTGATGAGGGCAAGGGCAAGATCGTCGACCTGCTCACCGAGCAGGCCGCTGCCGTGGTGCGTTATCAGGGCGGTCACAACGCCGGCCACACCCTGGTGATCGACGGTGAGAAGACCGTCCTGCACCTGATTCCGTCCGGTATCCTGCGTGAAGGCGTCGAGTGCCTGATCGGTAATGGCGTGGTGGTGGCCCCCGACGCCCTGCTGCGCGAGATCACCAAGCTGGAAGAGAAGGGTGTGCCAGTGCGCGAGCGCCTGCGTATCAGCCCGGCCTGCCCGCTGATCCTGTCCTACCACGTGGCCCTGGATCAGGCGCGCGAGAAGGCGCGTGGCGATGCCAAGATCGGTACTACCGGCCGTGGCATCGGCCCGGCCTACGAAGACAAGGTGGCGCGTCGCGGGCTGCGCGTCGGTGACCTGTTCCACCGTGAGCGCTTCGCTGCCAAGCTGGGTGAGCTGCTGGATTACCACAACTTCCAGCTAGTGCATTTCTACAAGGAACCGGCCATCGACTTCCAGAAGACCCTGGACGAGTGCATGGAGTACGCCGAGCTGCTCAAGCCGATGATGGCTGACGTGACGGCCGTGCTGCATGACCTGCGTCGCAGCGGTCGCGACATCATGTTCGAGGGCGCCCAGGGGTCGCTGCTGGACATCGACCACGGCACCTACCCCTACGTCACCAGCTCCAACACCACTGCTGGCGGTATCGCCACCGGCTCCGGTTTCGGCCCGCTGTACCTGGATTACATCCTCGGCATCACCAAGGCCTACACCACCCGCGTCGGTTCCGGCCCGTTCCCGACCGAGCTGTTCGACGACGTCGGCGCCTTCCTCGCCAAGCGTGGTCACGAGTTTGGTGCCACCACTGGCCGTGCCCGTCGTTGCGGCTGGTTCGATGCCGTGATCCTGCGTCGCGCCATCGAGATCAACAGCATCTCCGGTCTATGCCTGACCAAGCTGGACGTGCTCGACGGTCTGGAAACCATCCGTATCTGCACCGGCTACAAGGATGCGGATGGCCAGGTGCTGGTCGATGCGCCGACCGATGCCGACAGCTACCTCGGCCTGCAACCGGTGTACGAGGAAATGCCAGGCTGGAGCGAATCCACCCTGGGCGCCAAGACCCTGGAAGACCTGCCGGCCAATGCTCGCGCCTACATCAAGCGCGTGGAAGAGCTGGTCGGTGCGCCGATCGACATCATCTCCACCGGCCCGGATCGCAACGAAACCATCGTGCTGCGTCATCCGTTCGCCTGATCGCGGGTTCGATCGCTGAAAAGACCGCCTTCGCAGGCGGTCTTTTCGTATCCGGGCTCGGGCATGAAGCTTGCGTGGGCTAAATGTTTTTCGCCAACCGCCGCTATAAATGGCCTGGGTCTCGAGGAGTAATGCCTGTGTTCGCCATGCTTTCCATGTTGCGCAGCCGTTTGTTGCGCCCTGTCTTCATCGCGCTGGGGCTCGCCATGTTGGTGCAGGTGGGTTTGGCGCTGTGGTTGATGCGCGCCTCGGTGGACGAAATGGTGGCAAACCTGGCGCAGCGCCTGGGCGGTGAGAGTCAGCGCCTGGGGCAGGAGCTCAAGGGCGCGCAGCAGGAAATGAGCCAGGGGTTGACGACGCTGTCGCAGAACACCCGAGTGCGCCTGGTCGATGGCTTGTCCGGGCAGCTCAAGAGCGAGCAGGCACAGTTGCGCCAGGTGCTCGAAGGCAGCCTCAAGCAATCCGGCCAGTCGTTGGCGCAACTGCTGGCCGGGGTCGCCCCCAAGGCCATCTGGGATCTGGACATTCCAGCGTTGACGGCACTGACGCGTATCGCCCAGAAGGATCCGGCGGTGCTCTTCGCGGTGATCTACGATGGCGAAGGCAAACGTCTGACCCGCAATTTCAACCGCAGCAATGCCAAGGTGCGTGAGCTGGTCGCTGCCGGGCAGGGCGATACGCCTCTGGATCGACTGGTGGAAGCCGCCTCGCGCGACCCGCAGGTCTATGTGGTCGAGGCTGATATCAGCCCCATGGGGGCGTCCATCGGCAAGGTCCAGCTAGGACTTTCCCTGGATCGAGTGGAAGAAGAACTCAAGGCCTTGGATGGCCGTTTCAATAAGCTGGTCAGCGGTGCCGGAGCCCTGGTCGATGGCAGTTTGTCCGGTGCTTCGGAGGAGGCCACACGGGCGCTGCGTGAACGCCTGCAGGCGGCCGAGCATTACACCCAGGAGATGGCGCGCAATGGCGGCGAGTCGGTGCGCCTGGCAGCCGATGACCTGCGTTGGAGTATCGCTCTGGGGCTGCTTCTGGTCGGTGCCCTGGCGTTGGGCGTGGTGACTCTGGTGTTGGGTTGGCGGGTGCTGAGTCGTCTGCGTCTGCTCAGCGATGCGCTCAACGATCTGGCTGCCGGTGAGGGCGATCTGACCCGGCGAGTCGAGATCCACAGTCGCGATGAAGTGGGGGAGATGGCGGCTGCGGTCAACCGCTTCATGGACAAGCTGCAGCCCATAGTGCGTGAATCCGGCGAAGTGGCGCTGCGTACCGGCGAGCAGATTCGCAGCCTGACCCAGCGCGGCGCCGCGGCCGAGTCTGCGGCTGCGCGCCAGCGTGACGAGGTGGCGGGCAGTCTGCAGGCGCTGGAGCAGATGGCCGATGAGGCGCAGGCCGAAAGCCAGGCCATGCAGGAGGCGCTGTTGCGAGTCGATAGCATCCGTCAGGCGGCTCATGAGAATGCCGTTATTGCTCAGCGTCTGTCGGCCCTGATCGAAGGGCTGGTGGCGCGTGTCGCGGATGGTTCGGCGGTGATCGAACGCTTGGCCAGGCAGAGCGAGCAGATCGAAGTGGTGCTGACGGTGATCCAGTCCATCGCCGAGCAGACCAACCTGTTGGCGCTCAACGCTGCCATCGAGGCGGCGCGTGCAGGCGAAAGCGGCCGTGGTTTTGCCGTGGTGGCCGACGAAGTGCGTGCGCTGGCGAGCAAGACGCAACAATCGACCGGTGACATCCAGACCCATATCACGGCATTGCAGCAGGGCGCGCAGGAGGCGGTGGCGACCATCGCTCAGGCGGGCGCGCAGGGCAGTGAGGGTCTGCAGGTGCTGCGCGACAGTGCGCGACTGCAACAGTCGGTGCAGCAGTCGGTGGACGAAGTGCATGGCGCCATCAATGCGGCCACTCAGGCGGCGGCTCACCAGGCCGAAGGGGCGGGCGCGGTGCGCGGGCGTGTCGAGGTGATCCATGCCGAGGCGCAGCATGCCGCCGAGGCCGTGGCGGCGATTGCCGATAATGCGCGTGCGCTGGACGAACTGGCAGCGCAACTCAAGGCCAGCCTGGGGCAGTTCAGGGTATAGGGGCAGCTACAAGTCGCAAGCCTCAAGCCCCAAGTTAAAATGCGCTCCGGGGTCGCCTGGCAGTGGCCGAAAGGCTTGCTGGGTAATGGCTCGCGAAACACGCTGATCTTTGCAGCTTGCAGGGGGGGGCGGCCCTCCGCCTTGCAGCTTGCAGCTTTCTTTGGGGCAATAAAAAACCGAGTCATTCGACTCGGTTTTTTGAATTTTGGTGCCCAGGAGAAGACTCGAACTTCCACGGTGTTGCCACCACTGATACCTGAAACCAGCGCGTCTACCAATTCCGCCACCTGGGCACACTGCAATGTTCGTCGTTGCCGACACGGAGCGTTGCATCCGTTATTTGCAAAATGGCTTATCAAACCACTTCACGAAATTTGGTGCCCAGGAGAAGACTCGAACTTCCACGGTGTTGCCACCACTGATACCTGAAACCAGCGCGTCTACCAATTCCGCCACCTGGGCACTGAAACCGATGAATCATCATCCGCTTCGTGTTACAACGTCTCCTCGACGCTGTGGGCGCGAACTATACGGGCGGGCATTTACCTTGTAAACCCCTGACCCTGAAAAAATTATTGTCGCCGGAAAAGCTGCCGTGAACGCCGTTTTCGCGCTTCAATAGGCAGATGGCATACACCTCTATACATAAGCATAGGTAATCCTTCTTACATGGCCGATTGGCAATCCCTCGATCCCGAGGCCGCCCGCGAGGCGGAAAAATACGACAACCCCATTCCCAGCCGCGAACTGATCCTGGCCCATCTGGCCGAACGTGGTTCGCCTGCCAGCCGCGAGCAACTGGTCGAAGAGTTCGGCCTCGATACCGATGATCAGCTCGAAGCGCTGCGCCGCCGTCTGCGCGCCATGGAGCGTGACGGCCAGCTCATCTACACCCGTCGGGGCACCTACGCGCCGGTGGACAAGCTCGACCTGATCTGCGGCCGCATCAGCGGCCACCGCGATGGCTTCGGCTTCCTGGTGCCGGACGACGGCAGCGACGATCTGTTCCTCAGCCCGGCGCAGATGCGCCTGGTCTTCGATGGCGACCGTGCCCTGGTGCGCGTGGCTGGCCTCGACCGGCGCGGGCGCCGCGAGGGCGGCATCGTCGAAGTGATCAGCCGTGCCCACGAGAGCATCGTCGGCCGTTATTACGAAGAGAACGGCATCGGCTTCGTCGTCGCCGACAACCCCAAGATCCAGCAGGAAGTGCTGGTCACCCCCGGTCGCACCGCCGGTGCACGCGTCGGCCAGTTCGTCGAGATCAAGATCACCCACTGGCCCACGCAGCGCTTCCAGCCGCAGGGCGACATCGTCGAGGTGATCGGCAACTACATGGCGCCAGGCATGGAGATCGACGTGGCGCTGCGCAGCTACGACATCCCCCATGTCTGGCCCGAGGCGGTGGTCAAGGAAGCGCGCAAGCTCAAGCCCGAGGTGGAAGACAAGGACAAGGAGAAGCGCGTCGACCTGCGTCATCTGCCCTTCGTTACCATCGACGGTGAAGACGCGCGCGATTTCGACGATGCGGTGTACTGCGAGAAGAACAACAGTCGCTGGAAGCTGTTCTCCGGTGGCTGGAAGCTCTACGTGGCCATCGCCGACGTGTCGCACTACGTCAAGGTTGGTTCGGCGCTGGACGCCGAGGCGGTCGAGCGCGGCAACTCGGTGTATTTCCCCGAGCGCGTCGTGCCGATGCTGCCGGAGGAGCTATCCAACGGCCTGTGCTCGCTCAATCCGCATGTCGATCGCCTAGCCATGGTCTGCGAAATGACCATGTCCAAGAGCGGCCAGATGGTCGACTACAAATTCTACGAAGCGGTGATCCACTCCCATGCGCGCCTGACCTACAACAAGGTCAGTCTGATGCTGGAAGATCCCAAGAGCAGCGAGGGCAAGGCCCTGCGCAGCGAGTACAAGGACGTCCTGCCGCACCTCAATCAGCTCTATGCGCTGTATCAGGTGCTGGTCGCGGCTCGCCACGAGCGCGGCGCCATCGACTTCGAGACGCAGGAGACGCGCATCGTCTTCGGTACCGACCGCAAGATCGACGAGATTCGCCCGACCCAGCGTAACGATGCGCACAAGCTGATCGAGGAGTGCATGTTGGCCGCCAACGTGGCCACCGCGCGTTTCATGCAGGATCACGACATTCCTTCGCTGTACCGTGTGCATGATGGCCCGCCGCCGGAGCGTCTGGAAAAGCTCAAGCAGTTCCTGGGAGAGTTGGGCCTGTCGCTGCAGCGTGGCAAGCCCAAGGACGGCCCGTCGCCCAAGGACTACCAGCGTCTGTTGGAAAGCATCCGCGAGCGCCCGGACTATCACCTGATCCAGACCGTGATGCTGCGCTCCCTGAGCCAGGCGGTGTACAGCGCGCAGAACGAAGGGCACTTCGGCCTCAACTACGAGGCTTACACCCACTTCACTTCGCCGATCCGTCGCTACCCCGACCTGCTGGTGCACCGCGCCATTCGCAGTGTGATCCGCTCCAAGCGCGAAACCAAGCACGTGGAGCGTGCGGGCGCGGCGAGCATGCCCAAGGCGCGCATCTATCCCTACGACGAAGCCGCCCTGGAAAAGCTCGGCGAGCAGTGCTCGATGACCGAGCGCCGCGCCGACGAGGCGACCCGTGACGTGGTCAACTGGCTCAAGTGCGAGTTCATGCAGGATCGTGTCGGCGAGACCTTCGCCGGGGTGATTACCGCCGTGACCGGCTTCGGTATCTTCGTCGAGCTGCGCGATATCTATGTCGAGGGGCTGGTGCACGTCACCGCATTGCCGGCGGACTACTACCACTTCGATCCGGTTCATCATCGCCTGTCCGGCGAGCGCAGTGGCCGCAGCTTCCGTCTCGGCGACAGCGTCGAGGTCAAGGTCATGCGCGTCGATCTGGACGAGCGCAAGATCGACTTCGAGTTGAGCCAGGGCAAGGCGACCAAGGGCGACGATGGGCGTCGTGGCGGTATGGGCAATACCGACGTGCACAAGAGCCGCGAGGTGAAGAAGGCGCTGCTCGACAGCGCCAAGAAGAGCGGCGGCAAGGGAGCGTCCAGCAAGGCCTCTGGCCATCGCAAGGGAGCCCCGGCGGCCAAGGGCAAGGCCGAGACGGCCGCCAGCAAGCCGAGCAAGCGTAAGGCGAAACGATGAGTCAGTTGGAAAAGGTCTACGGCGTGCATGCCGTGGAGGCGCTGCTACGCCACCACCCCAAACGGGTCAAGCAGTTGTGGCTGGCCGAGAGCCGCCAGGCGCCGCGCATCCAGCCCATGCTGGAACTGGCGGCGCAGTACCGGGTGCCGGTCGGCCACAAGGAGCGTCAGGAGCTGGACGAGTGGGCCGAAGGCGTGCACCAGGGCGTGGTCGCCGAGGTCAGCCCGAGCCAGGTCTGGGGCGAGAACATGCTCGACGAGCTGCTCGAGCGCAGCGAGGGCGTGCCCTTGCTGCTGGTGCTCGATGGCGTTACCGACCCGCATAACCTGGGCGCCTGCCTGCGCACCGCCGATGCCGCTGGCGCGCTGGCGGTGATCGTACCCAAGGACAAGTCCGCCACCCTCAACGCCACCGTGCGCAAGGTGGCCTGCGGTGCGGCCGAGGTCATCCCGCTGGTGGCTGTGACCAATCTCGCGCGCACCCTGGAGAAGCTGCAGAAGAAGGGGCTATGGGTGGTCGGCACCGCTGGCGAGGCCGAGCAGGAGCTGTATCAGCTCGACATGACCGGCCCGACAGTGCTGGTGATGGGCGCCGAAGGCAAGGGCATGCGTCGTCTGACCCGTGAGCACTGCGATTACCTGGTCAAGCTGCCCATGGGCGGCAGCGTCAGCAGCCTCAACGTCTCGGTCGCCACCGGCGTCTGCCTGTTCGAGGCGGTGCGCCAGAGAAGCAGCGGCAAGCTTCAAGCTGCAAGCCGCAAGTAGAGGCAAGAGCGCAGCGCTTGATCGTCCCGGGCCGGCTCTTACCCTGATTCGCTTGGAGCTTGGAGCTTGGAGCTTGGAGCTTGGAGCTTGGAGCTTGGAGCTTGGAGCTTGGAGCTTGGAGCTTGGAGCTTGGAGCTTGGAGCTTGGAGCTTGGAGCTTGGAGCTTCTGTTCAAATATTCACCAATTCACCTTGCGTGCAGCTAGGGGCTTCTCTAGAATGGCGCCCCTTGCTGTGACGGCAGGCCTTTTTGCGCCTGTCGGCCGGTGAGCTCATCACGAGAAAAAACCACTCCTTGCCTGACCACCTGAGTTGGCAGGCTACAACCCGTAAGGAGCATTTATGCGTCATTACGAAATCATCTTTCTGGTTCACCCGGATCAGAGCGAGCAAGTCGGCGGCATGGTCGAGCGTTACACCAAGCTGATCGAAGAAGACGGCGGCAAGATTCACCGCCTGGAAGACTGGGGCCGTCGTCGGCTGGCTTACGCCATCAACAACGTCCACAAAGCCCACTACGTGATGCTCAACGTAGAGTGCACCGGCAAGGCCCTGGCCGAGCTGGAAGACAACTTCCGCTACAACGACGCCGTGATCCGTAACCTGGTCATCCGTCGCGACGAGGCCGTCACTGGCCAGTCCGAGATGCTGAAGGCCGAAGAAAACCGCAGTGAGCGCCGCGAGCGTCGTGAACGTCCTGAAAACGCTGAAAGCAACGACAGCGATGACAGCGACAGCAACGACAGCGACAACGCTGACGAGTAATTCACGGATCTATTGAGGAGCCAATCACATGGCACGTTTCTTCCGTCGTCGTAAATTCTGCCGTTTCACCGCTGAAGACGTGAAAGAGATCGATTTCAAAGATCTCAACACTCTGAAGGCCTACATCTCGGAAACCGGCAAGATCGTTCCTAGCCGTATCACCGGTACCAAGGCTCGTTATCAGCGTCAGCTGGCCACCGCTATCAAGCGCGCCCGCTTCCTGGCCCTGCTGCCCTACACCGACAGCCACGGCCGCTGAGATCGGACAGTCGACAAGCGTTAAGGAATAGATCACATGCGTGCCCTGGCTGAATACATCATGCGCGGCCGCATGCAGGCCACCCTCGTGGTGGTGGGATCGGCAGCGATGCCGCTGTTGTTCTGGTTGAGTGCCGCTGCCGGCAGCCTGGTGCTGCTGCGGCGCGGAGCCAGTGATGCCCTGGGCATCCTGGCCTGGGCCATGCTACCGGCGATTGCCTGGTGGTATTTCGGCGAACCGCGCACCTTGCTGGTGCTCGTCGGTGCGCTGAGCCTGGCGTTGTTGTTGCGCGCCAGTTGGTCCTGGAGCCGCATACTGCTGTGCAGTGTGGCGCTGGGCTTGGTGTATGGCTTGGTTCTTGGGGCGGTGTTCCGCGAACCCATCGCGGCCATGGCCGGTGAGCTGCAAAAGCTGCTGCCGACCATGTTCGAGGGGGCTCACCAGCAGATGACGGTGAGCGAGCGCGAGCGCTTCGAGGCCTTGATCGCACCGGTGCTGACCGGATTGCTGGCGGCTCTGCTGCAGATCCTCAGCTTGCTGAGCCTGATTCTTGGGCGTTACTGGCAGGCCGTGTTGTACAACCCAGGCGGTTTCGGTCGCGAGTTCCGCGAACTGAGACTGTCGCTGCCGCAGGCGTCGTTGCTGCTGGCGGGCATGCTGCTGGGGCCCAATCTGGGGCCGCAACTGGCCATGCTCACGCCGTTGTGTAGCGTGCCGTTGCTGTTCGCCGGGATTGCCCTGGTGCACGGCCTGGTGGACAAGGGGGGGCTCGCTCGCTTCTGGCTGGTGGGCATGTACATCACGCTCCTGCTGTTCATGCAGCTGATCTATCCGCTTCTGGTGGTCTTGGCCATCGTCGACAGTCTGTTTGATTTCCGTGGTCGCCTGGCGCGCAAGAACGGCCCAGGCTCTACGGACGGTGAAGGTTAAAAGTTAAGAGGTAAGACCCAAATGGAAGTCATCCTGCTGGAAAAAATCGCCAACCTGGGCAACCTGGGCGACAAAGTGAACGTCAAGGCCGGTTACGGCCGTAACTACCTGCTGCCGCAAGGCAAGGCCACCGCTGCTACCGCTGAGAACGTGGCTGCATTCGAGGCCCGCCGCGCCGAGCTGGAAAAAGCCGCTGCCGAGAAGAAGGCTTCTGCCGAAGCTCGCGCTGCTCAACTGGCTGAGCTGGAAGTCACCATCACCGCCGTCGCTGGCGATGAAGGCAAACTGTTCGGTTCGATCGGTACCCACGACATCGCTGACGCCCTGACCGCCTCCGGCGTGGAAGTGGCCAAGGCCGAAGTTCGCCTGCCCAACGGTACCATCCGTCAGGTCGGCGAGTACGACGTTGCGCTGCACCTGCACACCGACGTCGAAGCCACCGTGAAAGTGATCGTGGTCGCTGCTTAAGAGCCGCCCCTGATCTGCTGCGCGTCGGCTCTGCTGCGTTGAAAGTGGGTTCGCAATGCTCATTTACTACTCGTAAACTGCGCTTGCTCACCCACTCTCGCCTTGCAGGGCTCTAGCTCGCCAGATCACGAACTGACTCTTGTAGCAGTGGTCATGGCAGCCCTTGCACTCAGGTGCCGGTCTGCCAAAATCGGGCACGTCATTGCGCAAGCGGTGACGTGCCCGTTGTTTTTCTACCGCCGTATCTTTGCGCCCCGAGCTTATGAACGACATCAGCATTCCCGAGCAATACGATCTGCAGACCGCTGCCCTGAAGGTGCCGCCGCACTCCATCGAGGCAGAACAGGCGGTGCTGGGTGGCCTGATGTTGGACAACAACGCCTGGGAGCGCGTGCTCGATGCGGTGTCCGATGGCGATTTCTACCGCCACGACCATCGCCTGATCTTCCGTGCCATCTACAAGCTGGCCGAGCGTAACCACCCCTTCGACGTGGTGACCCTCTCCGAACAACTGGACAAGGAGGGGCAGCTTTCCCAAGTCGGTGGTCTCGCCTATCTGGGCGAGTTGGCGAAGAACACGCCATCGGTGGCCAACATCAAGGCCTATGCGCAGATCATTCGCGAGCGCGCCACGCTGCGTCAGCTCATCGGCATCAGCAACGAGATCGCCGACAGCGCCTACGCGCCTGAAGGTCGCACCGGCGAGGAGATTCTCGACGAGGCCGAACGCAAGATCTTCGAGATCGCCGAGGCCCGGCCCAAGACCGGTGGCCCGGTGGGCATCAACGATATCCTGGTCAAGGCCATCGACCGCATTGACCAGTTGTTCAACATGGGTGATGCGATCACCGGTCTGTCCACCGGCTTCGACGACCTGGACGAGAAGACCAGCGGCCTGCAGCCTGCCGATCTGGTGATCGTCGCCGGCCGTCCGTCCATGGGTAAGACCACCTTCGCCATGAACCTGGTGGAAAATGCCCTGATGCGCAGTGACAAGGCGATCCTCGTCTACTCGCTGGAGATGCCTTCGGAGTCCATCGTGATTCGTATGCTCGCCTCGCTGGGGCGTATCGACCAGACCAAGGTGCGTGCCGGCCAACTCGACGACGACGACTGGCCGCGTCTGACCAGTGCGGTGAACCTGCTCAACGACCGCAAGCTGTTTATCGACGATACGGCGGGGATCTCCCCCAGCGAAATGCGCGCCCGTACCCGACGCCTGGCTCGCGAGCACGGCGAGATCGGCCTGATCATGGTCGACTACCTGCAGCTCATGCAGATTCCCGGCTCCAGCGGCGACAGCCGGGTCAACGAGATTTCCGAGATCTCGCGCTCGCTCAAGGCTCTGGCCAAGGAGTTCAACTGCCCGGTCATCGCCCTGTCGCAGCTCAACCGCTCGCTGGAGCAGCGCCCCAACAAACGTCCGGTGAACTCCGACCTGCGTGAATCCGGAGCGATCGAGCAGGACGCCGACATCATCATGTTCGTCTACCGTGACGAGGTGTATCACCCGGAAACCGAATACAAGGGCGTGGCTGAGATCATCATCGGCAAGCAGCGTAACGGCCCCATCGGCACCGTGCGCCTGGCCTTCCTTGGCAAGTATTCGCGCTTCGAGAATCTGGCACCGGGTAGTTATCAGTTCGACGATGAATAAAGCAGCTTCAAGCCACAAGCCACAAGTAAGAGCCAAAAGCGATACGGCATGTTTGCCGATTCTGGTCGCGGGCTAGATGCTTGCAGCTTGCAGCTTGCAGCTTGCAGCCTGTAGCTGATCCTGCTCAATGAAAACGGGTGCCCAACGGTTAAGATGGGCACCCGTTTTTTCGTTCAGGCTTTTCCCCATGCGTCCGCTTGCTGCTATCGTCGATCTTGCCGCCATTGCCCACAATTACGCCGCTGCCAAGCGCTGTGCGCCGGGGCGGCAGGCATTTGCGGTGGTCAAGGCCAATGCCTACGGGCACGGCGTGCGGGAGGTGGTGACGGCACTGCAGGATGTCGCCGACGGTTTCGCCGTGGCTAGCCTGGAGGAGGCGGCTGAGGTGCGGGCGATGCACGGCGAGGCGCGCATCCTGCTGCTCGAAGGCTGCTTCGAGTCCAGCGAATACGCCATCGCGGCGCAGCTCGGTCTGGATCTGCTGGTGCAAAGTGCGGCACAGGCCAGGGCGCTGATCGCCAGTGAATTAGCGCGTCCGCTCAACGTCTGGCTCAAGCTGGACTCCGGCATGCACCGTCTGGGGTTCGAGCCTACTGAGTTGCGTCTGTGGCATGCCTGTCTGCAGGACGCTGCTCAGGTTGCCGAACTCAACCTGCTCAGCCATTTCGCCTGCGCTGACGAGCGTGGCCATCCGCTCACCGAATTGCAGGTCGAGCGCTTCCTCGATTTGCTGGATCTGGATTTCAACCATCGCTCGTTGGCCAACTCGGCGGCGGTACTGACCATTCCCGCCGCGCACATGGATTGGCTGCGCCCCGGCATCATGCTCTACGGTGCCACCCCCTTCGCTGAGCTCAGCGCCCATGATCTCGGCCTCAGGCCAGCCATGACCCTGGCGGCGCGAGTCATCGCCATACGTGAGGTGGCAGTGGGCGAGAGTGTCGGTTATGGCGCCGCCTGGATTGCCGAGCGCCCATCGCGCATCGCAACGGTCAGTTGCGGCTATGCCGATGGTTATCCACGCCACGCGCCGAGCGGGACGCCGGTGCTGGTCGAGGGGCAGCGTGCGCCACTGGCGGGTAGGGTGTCGATGGACATGCTGGCCGTGGATATCACCGAGCTGAGCGAAGCCGGCATCGATTCGCCAGTGGAGCTATGGGGCGCGAACCTGCCGGTGGATGAGGTGGCAGCCGCCTGCGGCACCATCGGCTACGAACTGCTGACCAAGGTCACCACACGCGTGCCCCGGCGCTATATCGGTTGAGTTGATGTAGCCCTGATGCACTCCTAGGCCAGGCCGCTCGGCACCTTGAGCACGTCGAGCTGCAGGCAGGCCTGTTCGCTGAGCTCGCCATCGTCGCCGTAGATGCGCGAGCCCGAACGGCCCAGCTCCTTGACCCGATACAGCGCCTGATCGGCGGCCTTGTACAGGCCTGTGAAGTTCTTCGCGTGGCGCGGGTACAGGGCGCCGCCGATGCTGATGGTCACGCGCAGACGTTCGGCACCGTAATGCACCGGCTCGGACAGCTCTGCCAGCAGCCGCTGGGCGATCTCCCGGGCCTGGTTCTCGGCGTCGTTGCCGCAGATCAGCGCGGCGAACTCGTCACCACCCAGGCGGGCCACCGCATCGCCTGCGCGAACATGTTCGCGCAGGCGCTTGGCAATCACCTGCAGCATCAGGTCGCCGGCGGCATGGCCGAAACGGTCATTGATCGGCTTGAAGTGATCCAGGTCGATCAGCAGCAGCGCGACGCTCTCCTTGTGTCGTTCGGCATGGGCCAGGGCCGATTCGCAGCGTTCGACCAGGTAGCGACGGTTGGGCAGTTCGGTCAGCGGATCATGAAAGGCCGCATGCTGCAGCTCGCGCTCACGTTCGCGTAACTGGGCATTGGTCGCCGCCAGTTCGGCAGTGCGCTCGGTCACGGCGTTCTGCAGCTCTTCTGCGCTGGCCTGCAACTGTGCCAGGCGTGCGGTCTTCTCGCGGTCGGCCTGCTGCAGGGCTTCGGCCCGCTCCTGTTTGAGGATCTGGATGCGGTAGGCGAGGGCGAAGGAGAACAGGATCGATTCGGCTGCCACCGCCAGTGGGAACACATAGGCATTCCATTCGGCCGGTTGCAGCACGCCGGTGGTGCGCAGCAGCAGAATGGCCACGCCACCGAGCACCAGGCCATAGCCATAGAGATACAGTTGCGCCGGGAAGAAGCCTTGGCGCCAGCGAATTATGGCACTGCCGAGTGCCGCAGGGATGCTGGTCAGCGACAGCAGGGCGATGGCCCAGGCAGCCAGGTAGCGGTGTTCAAACAGGGTCAGGGCGATGGCGATGAGGTAGACCACGCAGGCCATGTTCAGCAGGTGATGCGCCCAGCGCACATGGATGCGCGTCTGCAGCAGGGTCTGGGTGAAGCGGCTGGCGCACAGCCCCCAAAGCGAGGGCAGGGTGATGCGGTCGAGCCAGGCCGGCACCGGATGGTTCGGCCACAGGTACTGCGCGCCATGGCCGGTCATGCTCATGATGAAGAGCAGAGCGAAGGCGGTGGTCAGCACGTACCAGAAGTAGGCCTTGTCGCGTAGCGAGATGAGGATGAACAGGTTGTACAGCAACAGCGCGAAGACTACCCCGTAGATGGCGCCAAGCCCCAGATTCTCGCGCACGGCCAGTTGCGTGAGGTCATCGAGTTGCCAGATGCGCAGCGGGAAGGAGTTGCCGGCGGGGTCGAAAGCGCGCAGGTAGAAGGTGCTCGGTTGTTCGCCGATTTCGGGTAGATCGAACACCATGCGCCGGTAAGGGTGGTCACGACTCTCGCTGAAGGCCACGCGCTCACCAGCCTGGCGCTGGTGCCAGCCGCCCTGGCCATCGGCCTGATAGAGCTGCAGGTCGAGCTGGGTGACCGAGCCGACTTCCAGTACCCAACGTGAGGGGGCAGTAGTCTCGCGTTGCAGGCTGAGCCTGATCCACCAGGGGTTGAGACTCTGACCGACGCTGGCACGGCCCTTGCCCGGCTGGAAACGGCTCTGCACCAGTGGGTCGGCCATGTCGGCGATGCTGAGCCGGCCGCCGACATCTTCCAGAAGCTCGATGTAGCCGTTCAGCGAATGGCCGCTGCTATTGTCGTCCAGCACGGCAGGAGCTGCGCACGCAGCGGCCACCAGACCGAGCAGCAGGACGATCGATAAGACTAATCGCTGCACTACACGCACTCCGTGAACCCGGCTGTCGCTGCCGATGCTTTACTGCGTCGAGTAAGCCATAAGGGGGACTGTGATCACAAGCTTGGTGACAGGTATAGCCCAGCCTGACGATCGCCATGATCCCGCTTTGCTTCAATGCACCTCTCCAGGCTTCAGGCCTGGCGGCAGGCGGCGGGTAAACAGGATTGCCACCACGCTGATCACCAGCGCACAGCCCATGATATGGAAGGCCTCGTTGTAGGCAAGGATCGAGGCCTGCTCGCGGGTTTCCTGGCTGAGCACGGCGAGGGCGCGCTGCGTGCTGCCGAGTTTTTCCGTGAGCCATTCGAGTCGCTCCAGGGCCTGAGGGTTGAGGTTGCTGAGCGATTCGCCGAGGTACTGGTAATTGCGGCTGGTGTCGTTCTGCAGCATGGTCATCAGCAGGGCGATGAAGATCGCACCGCTGAGATTGCGCAGGATATTGAACAGCGCCGAGGCGTCGCCCGCGTCCTTGTGTTCGATGTAACTGGTGGCAATCAGCGACGAGGTGATCAGGATCAGCGGCTGACCGATGGCACGGATTAGCTGGATATGCAGTAGCTGCGGGCCTGACAGGTCGGGGTTGAGCGAGCCGCTGATGAAGCTGGCATAGCCGAACAGCATGAAACCTATGGCGCACAGCAGGCGTGGGTCGATGAAGCGCATCAACAGCGGCACGAAGGGGATCAGCGCCAATTGCGGCAGGCCCATCCACATGATCAGCTCGCCGATCTGCAGCGGGCTGTAATTCTGAATCTGCGACAGATACAGCGGCAGCGCGTAGATCGAGCCATACAGGCCGATGCCCAGGCCCACGGTGGCGATGCAACTGAGGGCGAAGTTACGGTTCGCGAGAATGCGCAGGTTGAGCAGTGGATGCTGGCGCGATAGCTGAATGATGAGAAAGCAGCCCAGGCTGACGAAGGCGATCAGTGCCAGCACCACGATCAATCGTGAGCTGAACCAGTCGCTGCGATAACCCTCCTCGAGAAATACCTGCAAGCAGCCCAGGCCGAGCGCCATGCTGCAGATACCGGCGTAGTCGGCACGACGTATCTGCCGCCAGTCGATGGCGCGTTTCTCCAGGCCGTAGAGCAGCCCGCAGATCATCAGCAGGCCCGGCGGCAGGTTGATGTAGAACAGGTATTGCCAGCCCAGGTGCTCCGTCAGCCAGCCGCCGATGGACGGGCCGATGGCCGGGGCGAAGGTGGCGGTGACGGCGAACAGCGCCATGCCGATCGGGCGGCGATGGGGCGGCAGGCGCGTCAGCACCATGCTGAAGGCCAGCGGAATGAAGGCGCCGCCGCACAGCCCTTGCATGGCACGAAAGGCGATCATGCTGTGCAGTGACCAGGCGTGCGAGCAGAGTAACGAGGAGACGATGAAACCGATCGACAGCCAGACGGTCAGGCGGCGCGCGCCCAACAGGTTGGTCAGCCAGACCGTCAGCGGGATGATGATGATCTCTCCGACCAGATAAGAGGTGGATATCCACGAGCCTTCGCTGATGGTGGCGCCGAGGGCGGCCTGGATCTCCTTGAGCGAGGCGTTGGTGATGAGGATATCGATGACCGCCATGAAGGCCCCGAGCATGGCACTGAGCACTGCGATCCAGTCGCGCAGGCTGGGCTCGCGTTGCGCCAGCGCTTGCTCAGTCACGGCTGTCCACCGTCGCGATGACCGACATGCCTGGGCGTATGCGCTCCAGTTCGGGAATGTTTTCCGGCAGGCGGATCTTCACCGGCACGCGCTGGATCACCTTGGTGAAGTTGCCGGTGGCGTTGTCCGGCGGCAGCAGGCTGAATTCGGCGCCCGTGGCCGGGTACAGGCTATCGAGGGTGCCTTGCAGGCGCAGGTTGGGGAGGGCGTCGAAGCGCAGCTCGACCTTTTGCTGTGGGTGCATGCGCGCGACCTGGGTTTCCTTGAAGTTGGCCTGCACCCAAAGCTCGCGTGGCACCAGGGCGAGCAGCGCCTCGCCCGGACGCACGTACTGCCCCTCGCGTAGCGAGCGGTTGCCGACCCGTCCGGCGATCGGCGCGACTATCCGCGTGCGGGCCAGGTTCAGACGTGCCTGGGCCAGGTCGTTGTGGGCGCCGTCGAGCTGATTCTGCAATTGCTGGCGGCGATTATCGAGCTGCTCGAGTTCTAGGTGATAAGCCTTCAGCCCGGCCTTGGCCTTGTCGACGTTGGCGCGGGCTACTGCGACATTGGCGCTGAGGCTGGAAAACTGCTCCTCCGAGACGAAGCCGTTGCGGCGCAGGGCGCGCAGGCGTTCGAGATTGTCCTGCTGGCGACCGAGTTCGGCGCTGCCGGCCTGAACCTCGGCGGCCTGCGCCTCGATTCGCGCCTGTTGCTGCGCCTGCTGATTGGACAGGCTGTGCAACTGAACCTGCAGGTCGTTGATCTGCGTCTGGATGCGCTGCTCCTGATAGACGTAGTCGGCGTCGTCGAGGCGGGCCAGCACATCACCGGCCTCGACCCATTGGTTGTCCTGCGCCTGTACGCGCGTGATGCGCCCGGCAAGCTGGCTGGAGACCTCGACGATATCGGCGCGCACATAGGCATTGTCGGTGGTTTCCAGAAAGCGTCCTTGCAGCAGCCAGTACAGTCCGAAAGCCAGGGCGATGCAGAGCAGCACGGCGGCGAACAGGGCGAGGCGGCGCAGGGTCTTGGCATCCATGGCGTAGCCTGAGTCCAGGTCGACTGGTTTGGCTGCGAGGGGGCGTGCAGGTTCGGCGTGGGTCATGGTGGTGTGACTCTCACAAGCGGGCGATTTCGACATGGCGGTGGCCGTGCGCCTGGGCCGGGCGCGGGTCGTGGTCGTAACTGAGGAGGAAGTGGCGGCTGTGCAGGGTCTGGCGCCGGTAACGGCTGACGACTTGCGCCAGTGGGTCATCGTCGAAGAAGCCGCACACCAGGCTTTGCCGAGGCTGTACCTGGTGGGCCAGGACATGTTCGAGCAGTGCCTGGAAAACCAGCGGGTCGTCGTTGCGTACGCTCAACCCGTGCAGGTGCAGGTAGTCGAAGGTGTCGCCGACGGCGGGCAGGTGCAAGCCACCGAACAACCGGCTGTAGAGGTTGTAGGGCCTGCGCAGGGCGGCCAGCCATGGGCTGTAGCGGGCCACGCGGGTCTGCTTGAAAGCCTTCTGCTTCCAGACGCCGACCACGCCGACCACCTGCCCGTCGAGGCAGGCCAGCCAGTAGTCTTCGATGCGCAGCCCCAAGTAATAAGGACTGCCCGCCAGTAGCGCCTCGACCTCATAGACCGGGAAGCCCTGGCGGCTGGCGGCCTGCTGCCAGAGCTGTTGCATGGCCTGCGCATCCGCATCCGCAGCGCTCGCAGCGCGGATCTGCAGGCCACTGTCGGCGTGGCGGCGGGACTGGCGACCGGGCAACAGGCTGGTGGTGATGCGCCCGTTCGGATAGAAGTTGGGCAGCCCGGCGCGGCCGCGGCCGACGATACCCAGGGGGATCAGGTTGTCTTCGAGAATGACGGCTTCCATCCAGCTACCGGGCGTCTGCATGGCCGTGGCGATGGCGCGAAACAGTGCGCCCAGCACGCGGCCGCCGCGTCCTTCGGCGGCGATACGCAGGTCATGCAGGTAGCCGACCCTGCAGGGTTGGCCATTGATGTACTGCTGGCGCTGGCCGATATCCACCATGCCGAGCAAGTGGCCTGGGCGTTCGCCGTGTTCGGCGACCAGCACCTGCGGCGCTTCGCAGGCCACCAGGGCGCCACTGAAGAAATCCGGCTCGCGCTCGAAGGTCAGGGTCACGCTGCCCATCTGCGGCGTGCGCCGCAGCAGGTCGAGCAGCGCCGCATTGTCATCGGGCCGGGCCGGGCGTACCAGAACCTCGCGATTGTCCGCCATCAGCTCACCTGCAACAGTGGGCGCAGGCTGGCGGGCAGTTCGCCGGGCCAGTGGCGCAGAGCTTCGAGCTTGATATTGCCTTCCAGCATGCCGCGCGCCCGGGCCTGCTCCAGATATAGCTGGCGCATCTGCGGCTGGGCGATGCAGCGCGCGGCAGCGAGCTGGCCGAGGTCGCGGGCCAGGCGGTAGTGGAAGTTGTCGAGCAAGGCGTTTTCCAACTGCTGGGCCAGATCCTGCAGTGCGAGCGAGCGTGGCTCGATGTTGCTTTCGAGCAGCAGCACATAGCCGGGGCGCCCCTCGCCGCTGTCGTCCAGGGCCAGCAGGGTGATCGGCAGGTAGCCGGCATAGTCGAGGCGGTCGAGTACGTTTTGCGCCAGGGTCGCACTGATCTTCTCACCGACCAGATCGACGCCATCGTTGCGCCCGAGGAAACGGAAGCAGGGCAGCGTGCGCCAGTGGCCGCTGACCTCCAGGATGTCGTTCATCCGATAGCGAGCGAAGCCGCTGCCGGTGGTCAGCAGCGGCATCACCTGCTGGCCCTGGCGCAGGGCCCAGGGTGGCAGGATCTTGCCGCTGTCGAGATCCTCGAACTCGTAGACATGGCTGCGGTAGGCCAATGGGTAGCAGCCACGAAACGGGAAGGTGACCACGCCTTCCGTGGCCCACAGTCCTTTACCTTGGAACCCCGCCTGCGGCAGTAGCTGGCGCAGGCGTTGGGCCCAGGGCGCGGCGGCGGCGGTATCCCAGGCGCTGACCAGGGCCAGTTGTGGCCAGAGTTCGGCGAAGAAGGCTGGATCGGCCTGGCCATCCCAGGCGCGCAGGCGCTGGGCGGCGGCTGTCGAGCGTGGGCAGCGCAGCGCGGCCATGGCGGCGCTGCGCTGGCCCCAATGGCCGCGGCTGAGCACGTCGGCCAGTTCTTCGCGGCACTGGCCCAGTTGTTCCAACAGGCCAAGGCCGAAGGTCGGGCTCCAGATCGACATCACACTCAGGCGTGTATCGGCGACCAGGAAGGCCAGGGTGGCGAACAGCGAGTCGTCGGCGCTGCCGGCCAGGGCGATGCCGGGTGGCGCGGTCTGGGTCAGGCCGGCGATCAGGCGTTTGCCCAGCGACATCAACTGCATGTCGTCGTTGAGGTCGGCGCTGCTGCTTTCGCGCAATGCGCTGGGAATCCATGACAGCGACCAGTAATGGCTGCCCTGGGCGATCTGCGGGTATTGCCGGTAGAGGTCGCCGATCCAGGGACTGATCGCCTGGTCGAGCTCGCCGAGAAAGGCCCGGGTGTAGGGGATCCACTTGATCGCCGAGGTGGAGCCGCTGGTGGGCTGATAGCGACTGATGGGGCTGTCGATCAGGCGTTGCTGGTTCTCCCGGCGTTGCCGCTCGAGGTCGTCCTGATAGTCGCGGTAATGGCTGCCGGGCAGGCGTGCGGTTATCTGCTCCCAGCTATCATCGGGGCGAATGCCGCTGTTGCGGCCACGCGGGGAGCGTACGAAGCGTTGGCTCCAGTCGCGCAGCAGGCGGCGCTGCACGGCCTCAAGGTCGTGTGCCTGACGCTCGAAACGCTGCAGCCCACCTTGCATGAAGGCCTTGAGCAGGCCGTGGCCGCAACGGCTGGCGATCACTGCGCTCATTGGCTCAGCTCGGCCGAGCCGTCCTGGATGACGCTGGCTTGTGCCGAGGGCTGGGCGGCAGTTGTGGCCGCTCGCCAATTCAGATTGCGGCGCAGCAGCTTCAGCGCCAGGCGCGAGCAATAGCGTAGCAGGGCGGAGTAGGACACTTCCCCTGCACAGGGCAGCTCGGTGCCGCGCCGCCAGGACGGGTTGCGTTGCTCGAAGTAGGCGATGTCGGCGTCTTGTTCGCACAGCTCTGGGGTAATGCTGGCGACTTCCTCTTTCAGATGCTGTGCGCCCTCGCCAAAGTCCAGCAGCATGCGTTGTGGGTCGAAGGCCTTGGGGAAGAGCTGTTGGCTGTAGGCCGCGACCACCTGCTTCAGCGGGCTGTCGGGCGTGTTGCGGTCGGGGTAGTAGGCGTAGAAGTTGCGAGTCAGCAGCAGATAGGTCTTGTAGCCCTTGGAAATCAGCAACCAGTAGAGCGGGGTCAGCGGATGGCGCAGGCGTGCGCGTATCAGTTGCGCGTAGAAGGCCACATGCAGGCAGCGAGAGCCCCAGTACGCCGGCTCGACTATGGTGTCACCGCTGAACAACCCCCTGGCGCGTTTGCCGCCGACGTTGATGTCGAAGTGCGTGAGGGTCGAAAAGCCGACGATACGCTTGCTCTTGCGGGTGCGTGCGAGGATCACGCCGCTCTTGCGCGAGAGGTCGTCGAGAAAGGTCTGCTGCGTGGTGTTCTGGTAGTACTGCGAGAAGACCGCGTACATCTGCTGGGTATCGGCAGGAGTCAGGCGCTGCAGGGGTACATAGCGGCTGCTAAGTTTTTCGGCAGGTACAAGCATGGGTGTGTCCCTCAATGGACGTTGTCATTTATCTGGGCAGGTGTTTCCTCTAACTGCTGGGTGGGCCTGCATCTCTCAGGGCCTCTCCAACCACGCAACGAGATTGGAGAGATCTGCGCGAGGGAGGAGTTTTCAGTCGATGGCCAGGCGGGGCCATTGATCCAAAGTTCGGCAGCGTCAAACTTGCGCGCTGTGCCATTTCCCGTCCTGGGCGGCGTGTTGCCAAACGACCCAAACGGCTCGACGCCTTGGCGCGCGCACCCGCTTTTGGATGGGGGAGGACGGCTGCCGGAGGGGGACAGATAGGTAAAAGCCCGAGCGGAGGGCTCGGGTTTGGTTAAAATTTGTGCTACATTTCGCGCCCGCGATTTTTCCTACCCGTTCGCTACCGCCGGTCTCTCTCCATGTCCATGCAAGCCGCCAAGCCCCTGTTCGACTATCCCAAGTACTGGGCCGAATGTTTCGGGCCCGCACCCTTCCTGCCGATGAGCCGGGAAGAGATGGATCAGCTCGGCTGGGACAGTTGCGACATCATCATCGTCACCGGTGATGCCTATGTGGATCATCCGTCGTTCGGCATGGCCATCATCGGCCGTCTGCTCGAGGCCCAGGGCTTTCGCGTCGGCATCATCAGCCAGCCGGACTGGCGTAGCAAAGACGACTTCATGAAGCTCGGCGAGCCGAACCTGTTCTTCGGTGTCGCAGCGGGCAACATGGACTCGATGATCAACCGTTACACCGCGGACAAGAAGATTCGCAGCGACGACGCCTATACACCGGGTGGCCTCGCCGGCAAGCGCCCTGATCGTGCCAGCCTGGTCTACAGCCAGCGCTGCAAGGAGGCCTACAGCCACGTGCCGGTGGTGCTCGGTGGCATCGAGGCGTCGCTGCGTCGGATCGCTCATTACGATTACTGGCAGGACAAGGTGCGCCGCTCGATCCTGATGGACGCCACCGCCGACATCCTGCTCTACGGCAACGCCGAGCGCGCTGTGGTGGAGATCGCCCAGCGCCTGTCGCGGGGCGAGCAGGTCGAGGCCATCACCGATGTGCGCGGCACCGCTTTCATTCGGCGCGATACGCCAGCGGGCTGGTTCGAGGTGGATTCCACCCGTATCGACCGCCCCGGCCGCGTCGACAAGATCATCAACCCCTACGTCAATACCCAGGACACCGAGGCCTGCGCCATCGAGCAGGCCAAGGGCGAGGTCGAAGACCCCAACGAAGCCAAGGTCGTGCAGATACTCGAAAGCCCGCGCATGACCCGTGACAAGACGGTGATCCGCCTGCCGTCCTTCGAGAAGGTGCGCAACGACCCGGTGCTCTATGCGCACGCCAACCGTGTGCTGCACCTGGAAACCAACCCGGGCAACGCCCGTGCGCTGGTGCAGAAGCACGGTGACATGGACATCTGGCTGAACCCGCCACCCATTCCCATGACCACCGAGGAAATGGACTACGTGTTCGGCATGCCCTACGCACGGGTGCCGCACCCGGTCTATGGCAAGGAGAAGATCCCGGCCTACGAGATGATCCGTTTCTCGGTGAACATCATGCGTGGCTGCTTCGGCGGCTGCACCTTCTGTTCGATCACCGAGCACGAAGGCCGCATCATCCAGAACCGTTCGCACGAGTCGATCATCCGCGAGATCGAGGAGATGCGCGACAAGGTGCCAGGCTTCACCGGCGTGGTCTCCGACCTCGGAGGGCCGACCGCCAACATGTATCGCATCGCCTGCAAGGATCCGGAAATCGAGCGTCACTGCCGCAAGCCGTCCTGCGTGTTCCCCGGCATCTGCGAGAACCTCAACACCGATCACTCGTCCCTGATCGAGCTGTACCGCAAGGCGCGCGCACTACCCGGTGTGAAGAAGATCCTGATCGCCTCCGGTCTGCGCTACGACCTGGCCGTGGAGTCGCCGGAATACGTCAAGGAGCTGGTCACTCACCACGTCGGCGGTTACCTCAAGATCGCCCCGGAGCACACCGAGCGTGGCCCGCTGGACAAGATGATGAAGCCGGGCATTGGCAGCTATGACCGCTTCAAGCAGATGTTCGAGAAGTACTCGAAGGAAGCGGGCAAGGAACAGTACCTGATCCCCTACTTCATCGCCGCGCACCCCGGCACCACGGACGAAGACATGATGAACCTCGCCCTGTGGCTCAAGCGCAACGGCTTCCGTGCCGACCAGGTGCAGGCCTTCTACCCGTCACCGATGGCTACCGCCACCGCCATGTACCACTCGGGCAAGAACCCACTGCGCAAGGTCACCTACAAGAGCGACGGCGTGACCATCGTCAAGAGTGAGCAGCAGCGCCGCCTGCACAAGGCCTTCCTGCGCTACCACGACCCGAAGGGCTGGCCGATGCTGCGCGAGGCGCTGGAGCGCATGGGCCGTAGCGATCTGATCGGCAACGGCAAGCACCACCTGATCCCCACCTACCAGCCGCAGACCGACGAGTACCAGAGCGCGCGGCGCAAGAACTCCACGCCGGCCGGCAGCAAGAAGGTAGGCGGTGGTGGCAAGCTGCTCACCCAGCACAATGGCCTGCCGCCGCGCGCCAGCGATGGCAGCAAGCCCTGGGACAAGCGTGAACAGGCCAAGGCCGCGGCCTTCGCCAAGTTGCAGGAACAGAAGAAGGGCAGCGGCAAGGGCACAGGCGGGAAGAAGAAATCACGCCCGGTAGCGCCGCGCTGAGGGGCAAAGCTGGGCGTGTCTGTCGGCCTCAGTGACCGACAGACACGCCTGTCGAGATTACATCTGCCCTGACTGCCATTGCGCTTCGCGGCTGGCCAGCGCGGCAGCGATGTCCTCGATGCTGTCGGAGGCGATGCTCTCCGGCAACGGGTCGAAGCCCACGCTGGCGAACAACTGGCCATAGCTGTTGCGCAGCTCGGCATAGGCCAGGTCGCGCCGCAGGTCGGCCTGCAGGGTGTTCAACTCGCCCTGGATCAACTCCAGTTCACCGATGCCCTGGGCCTGGTAGCGGTTACGCAACTGCTCGACGATCTGGCTATCCAGGCCTGCCAGTTGCTGGCTGGTCTGGAACTGGCGCTGAGCTTCGCGGAAGTTGGCATTGGCCACGTGCAGTTGCGCCAGAATCGCCATCGACATCGCCTGGCGGCGCGCGTCGGCGACTTCCTGGCCGGCCTTGGCCACGTCGATGGCCGCTGGCGCGGAAAGCACGTTGAACAGGTTCCAGGTGACCTTCACGCCGTAGTCGGCCCAGCTCTGATTGACCAGGAAGGAGTTGCTGTCGTAATGACCGCCAGCCGAGAACTCCAGGCCAGGCAGCAGGCGCAGCATGGCCTTGCGGGTTTCGGCGGCGCTGATGCGTGCCTGATAATCCTGCTCGCGCAGTTCCGGACGGCTGGCCAGGGCTTCCTGTTCGAGCTGGCTGAGTTCGACCTTGAGCTCCGGCATCTGATAGCCGGCATCGGGCGCCAGTTCGACGTCGGTGCCCAGGGGCAGGTTGATCAAGGTCGCCAGTTCGGTCTTGGCCAGGGACAACGCGCGGCGTTGTTCTTCCAGTTGGCGGGTGGCTTCGATCAGGGCGCGCTGGTAGCTCAGGGCCTGGATCGGGTCGCCGATGCGCTGTTCGCTGAGGCGCTGGCTGTTGTCACGGGCCTGGACGACCCGGTTCATCAGGCTGTCGATCTGGGTGAGCAGGCGGTCGGCTGCCATTGCGCGCCAATAGGCCGAACGCACATCCTGAATGATGGTGTGCAGCACCTTGCGCCGACGTTCCTGCACGATCAGGCGCTGGTCGCCCTGTTGCTTGGCGCTGACGTAGCTGACGCCGAAGTCGAGCACGTTCCACACCATGGTCAGGTCGGCGACGTCGCGGTCGCGATCCTGCGAGGTGGAGGGCTCCAGCGATTGGGTGCCGGTGCGGATGCTCTCGCTGCTGGAAGCACTCATGTTGCTACGCCCGGCGTAGCCAGCCGACAACGCCATGCGTGGCAGCATGTCGAAGGTGGCCAGGTCGACCTGGCGCTGCGCCATGGCCTCCTCCATGACCTTCAGGCGCGCCTCGAGGTTATATTTCACCGCACGAGCCATGGCCTCATGCAAGGTCAGCGGGCCATTGAGCGGCTCCTGATCCTTGAACATGACCGCCAGATCCTGTTGTGCCCTTTGTTCACTGACGCTGCGGTCAATCGGCTTGCTGGTGACGGCGCAGCCGCTGATAGCCAGCGTCAACAAGCTGATCGTGAACAATGTTTTCGTGTTACCCATCCTTGAACTGCCCCCTAGTACGGTGTTCATTCGATTCTTATAGGTTTCGCCGATCAGGCCTGTGGCATTTGCGCGGACAACTGCCCCAGCGCCCAGGCGAGGTCTCTTATCTGGCGTTGTTCGCTTGCGCCTATCTCTTGCAACTGCTGGCCCAATGTCGGTGCCCCGGTCACCGCTCCGAGGTCATTGCCGCCAAGGCTGCCGCCCCAGCGTAGCTGGATATCTCCCGATTGCTGGGGCACCTCCTTGCTGAACAGGCCGGAGAAACTGCTACTGCCGAATACGCTGGCATCGCCACCGCCAAATCCGAGGAAGCCCACGGCGCTGCCGCTGCCGCTCCCGCTGTCACTGCTGGAGAAGACCTGGGCAATGTAGCTGGGCGCCAGAGCACCATTGTTGATGAAGATGTTGCCGAGGGTAGGAATACCGCTGCCCAGGGTCGGTAGATCGAACAAGGGCGGTGGTAACAGTGGCGAGGCGATGATCGGAGCCGGGGCTGGCGGTAGAGCCGTATCGGGCTGCGAACCGGGCTCCGTAGGCAGGATGTTGTCCCCTGGGTTGCTGCGGAACTCGGGGTCCCCTTCGGTTTGATTTTGGGTATAGGGCTGACCGACCAAGCCACCTGTAAGCGTGTTGCCGGCCGAATCGCTGATGCCGGTGCCGCTGCTATTGAGTGACAGGGCCAGGCTGCCGCTGCCGACAACGTTGCTAATGCTGATCTGGTAGGTGCGTGCATCGATCTGCACCAGGCTGCTGAGGTTACCCTGGGCGCTGCCGGTACTGACCAGGCTGAAGTCCGACAGGTCGACGCCGCTCACGTCTTCGCTGAAGGTCAGCGTGTAGCGTACATTGCCGGCACTGCTGGAGGCTTGATCCAGGGTGAGGGTTGCAGTGGGCACTGTGGTGTCGATGCGCACGCCCGAGGTGTCTCCGACATTGTTCAGGGTCAGATTCATGGCATTGCCAGTGGCATCGCGCAGGCTGCCACCATTGTTCTGCAGACCCGTCACGGTGATGCCGTCCGCATCGTTCAGACCCGGTTGCACGTTGTACTGGAAGACCAACGTAGTGGTGCCAGAGCCTGCCACGTAGTCTGCGAAGATCGTGGTGCCGCCGATATCCAAGGCAAGCCTTGGCGTACCATTGACCAGAACGGCTTCGCTGGCGTTGACCACGAAGGTCAGGGTATCGCCTGCGTTGTACTGTACGCCGGCTGGTACGTTGACACTGCCAATAAGCGGAACCACGGTGTCGACGGCATAATTGCTCGATAGGGTACCGCCAATGCCGGCATTACCTGCTGCGTCCTGCACGGCCGTGTTGTTCAGGGTGATCAGGTTGCTACTCGCGGTGACGTTGGCGTCTGGCGTCAGGGTAGCTGTCCAGGTGATGCCGCCATCGTTGCTGCTGAGCCCGCTGAGAGTGCCATTGGTTGCGCTGAGGTCAGCCAGGCTCAGACCCGTTACCGCTTCGTTGAAGGTTATGGTCACGGTTGCGCTCTCACCGGCAGCCAGCGCGGTGTCGCTGAGCTGGATGGTCGCGCTCGGGCGTTGGGTGTCGATGGCGTAGTTGTTGGAGTTGGTACTAGCGCTGCCGATATTGCCAGCGGCGTCCTGTACCCCGGTGTTATCTAGGGTAATGACGTTGCTGCCGTCGGCAATGTTGCCGTTGGGCGTCAAGATCGCCGTGTAGGTGATGTTGTCCGAGGTGCTCAGGTTGCTCAGGGCACCGTTGGCCACGCTGAAATCGGCTAGGCTCAGGCCCGTCACGGCTTCGTTGAAGGTGATGGTCACGGCTGTGGTTTCACCGATGGCCAGCGCTGTGTCGTTGACCACGATGGTCGCAGTTGGACGCTGAGTATCGATGGCGTAGTTGTTCGATGCGGTGGTGCCGGTACCGGTATTGCCAGCAGTATCGGTGTAACCAGTGTTGTTCAGGGTGATCAGGTTGCTGGCATCGGTGACGCTGGCGTTCGGCGTCAGGGTCGCTGTCCAGGTGATGCCGCCATCGGAGCTACTGAGCCCTCTGAGACCGCCGTTGGCCACGCTGAAGTCATCCGTGCTCAGTCCTGTCACGGCCTCGCTGAAGGTAACCGTGACCGTGGTGCTCTGCCCGGCCTTCAGCGCAGTATCGGCGACCACGATGGTGGCGGTGGGTCGCTGGGTGTCGATGGCGTAGTTGCCCGAATCGGTGCTGCCCGTGCCGGTGTTGCCGGCCAGGTCGGTTATGCCGGTATTGTCCAGAGTGATCAGGTTGGTCGTGTCGGTGACGTTGGCGTTCGGCGTCAGAGTGGCAGTCCAGGTGATGCCGCCGTCGTTGGAGCTTAGGCCGCTGAGGCTGCCGTTGGCGACGCTGAAGTCGGTGATGGTCAGCCCGGTGACCGCTTCGCTGAAGGTGATTGTGACGCTTGTGGTCTGCCCGGCCTTCAGCGCGGTATCGCTCACCACGATGGTTGCTGTGGGGCGTTGGGTGTCAATGGCGTAATTGTTCGAGTTGGTACTACCAGTACCGATGTTGCCAGCGGCATCCTGAACACCAGTGTTATCCAGGGTGATCATGTTGCTAGTGTCGGTAACGCTGCTGCTTGGCGTCAGGGTGGCGGTATAGGTGATGTTGTCCGAGGTGCTCAGATTGCTCAGGGCACCGTTGGCCACGCTGAAGTCGGTCAGGCTCAGGCCTGTCACTGCCTCGTTGAAGGTAATGGTCACGACAGAGGTTTCACCGATGGCCAGCGCGGTGTCGTTGACCACGATGTTCGCAGTTGGGCGCTGGCTATCGACGGCGTAGTTGTTGGAGTCGGTGGTGCCGGTGCCGGTATTGCCGCCGGCATCGGTGTAGCCGGTGTTGTCCAGGGTGATCAGGTTGGTCGTGTCGGTGACGTTGGCGTTCGGCGTCAGGGTTGCTGTCCAGGTGATGCCGCCGTCGCTGGAGCTAAGGTTGCTGAGCGCGCCGTTGGCCACACTGAAGTCACCCGTGGTCAGGCCGGTCACCGCCTCGCTGAAGGTAACCGTGACCGTGGTGCTCTGCCCGGCCTTCAGAGCAGTATCGGCGACCACGATGGTGGCGGTGGGTCGCTGGGTGTCGATGGCGTAGTTGCCCGAATCGGTGCTGCCCGTGCCGGTGTTGCCGGCCAGGTCGGTTATGCCGGTATTGTCCAGAGTGATCAGGTTGCTGCTGTCGGTGACATTGGCGCTGGGCGTCAGGGTGGCGGTATAGGTGATGTTGTCCGAGGTGGACAGATTGCTGAGGGTGCCGTTGGCCACGCTGAAGTCACCCGTGGTCAGTCCGGTGACCGCTTCGCTGAAGGTGATGGTGACCGTGGTGCTCTGGCCTGCCTTCAGCGCACTGTCGGCGACCAGGATACTGGCGGTCGGGCGCTGGGTGTCGATGGCGTAGTTGGCCGAGTCGGTGCTGCCGCTGCCGATGTTGCCGGCAAGGTCCATCACGCCGCTGTTGTCGAGGGTGATGATGTTGCTGGCATCGGTGATGTTGCTGCTGGGCGTGAAGGTGGCGGTCCAGGTCAGGCCGCCATCGCTGCTGCTGAGGCCGCTGAGGCTGCCGTTGGCCACGCTGAAGTCAGCGATGTCCAGACCCTGCACGGCCTCGTTGAAGGTCACGGTGACGGTGGCGGTCTCGCCGATGCGCAGGGCTGTATCGCTGAGGGTGATGCTGCTGGCGGCCGGGCGCACGCCGTCCACCACCAGGGCCTTGTTGGCGCCCAGGGAACCGGCAGCGCCGGGTGTTGGCAGGGTGAGGAGGGCGGCCTGGCTGGTGCCGTCCTGAATGCTGCCGCCGTTTAGGCTCAGGGCCGAAGTGGAGGCGTAGTCGAGGTCGGCGGAGCTGTCACCGGCTTGTATGGTGTAGCTGAAACTCAGGGTGTCGCTGCCCGAGCCGGAGAGGTAGTTGAGTACGCGATCGGTGGTGCCGGTTTCCAGGGTCAGGGTCGGGGTGCCAGTGACGTTCACGGTGCTGCTGAACTGGACGGTGACGACTATGGTGTCGCCGATCTTGTAGGTACCGTTGGCCGTGCTGGACGAGACGCTGGTGACCGTCGGCGCGGTGGGGGCGGTCAGGGTCAGGTCATTGGTGCCAGTGCCGCCGGCATAGCTGGTGGTCAATTGGGTGCCATTGCCCGCCGCGTTGAAGGTGCCACCCTCGCTGAGGCCACTGAAGGTGCCGACGATGGCATCGGCGGCATCATTGAGGATGACCTCATAGATCTCGCCATTGCCGGCCGCATAACCGTGGGTGACCGACAGCGTCGCGCCGGAAACGTCGACGTTGCCATTGACCACGATCTGATCGTAGCCGGTGCCCGCACTGGTGCCATTGATATCCAGTGCCAGGGTGCTGCCTGCATCCAGGGTCAGGTTGCCATTCACGGTCAGGGTGCCGGCGCCGCCGTTGCCTGGGGAGAGGGTGCCACCGTTCTGCACGGTGACGTCGCCACCCAGGGTGCCGCCGCCAGCCAGGGTGGCGCCATTGGCCACGGTGGTGGCGCTACTGGTGCTGCCGTCGACCAGCAGAGTACCGGCGGAAACTGTGGTACTGCCGGTGTTGGTATTGCTGGCCGAGAGACTCAGGCTGCCGCTGCCCGTCTTGGTCAGGCCGCCGCTGCCGCTGATTACCCCGGAGAGTGTCGCGGCGGCGCCAGCATTGATGGTGGCCACGCCGGTCAATGCCAGGGCATTGTCGATGGTGGTGTTGCCCGTGATCAGCAGGGTGGTGCCATTGGCCAGGTTGAGGCTGCCGGCGCCGAGGTTGCCGTCACCGGCGACGCTCAGGGTGCCGGCATTGACGTTGGTGCTGCCGTTGTAGCTGTTGCTGCCGCTCAGGGTCAGGGTCGCGGCGCCGGTCTTGGTCAGGTTGTTGCCGCCGCTGATCACGCCGGAGAGCGTGGTGTCTGCGCCGGTATTGACCGTGGCGTTGCCGCTCAGGGCAATGGCGTTGTCGATGGTGGTGGCGTTGCTGGTGGCCAGGGTGCTGCCAGCCGCCAGAGTCAGCGTGCCGTTGCCCAGGTTGGCGTCGCTGGCCACGCTCAGGGTGCCGGCGCTGACGGTAGTGGCGCCGTATGTGTTGGTGCCGGACAGGGTCAGGGTCGAGGCGCCCGCCTTGGTCAGGGTATAGGCACCGCTGACCACGCCGGACAGGGTGGCGTTGGCCGCTGCCGTGACCGTGGCGTTGCCGCCGAGGACGATGGCGTTGTCGATGGTGGCCGCGCCGGTGAGCGCCAGCGTGGTGCCCGCAGCCAGATTGACCGTTCCCGAGCCCAGGTTGCCGTCGCTGCTTACGCTCAGGGTGCCGGCATTGACGAAAGTGGCGCCATAGCTGTTGTTGGCGGACAGGGTCAGGGTACCTACACCGGTTTTCGTCAGGTCGTAGGCGCCGCTGATGGCACCGCTGATGGTGACGGCGTTGCTGTTGTCGATGGTGCTGTTGCCGGTGAGGGCAATGGCATTGTCGATGGTCGTGGCGCCGGTGATTGCGAGCGTGCTGCCAGCCAGGGTCAGGCCGCCCGTGCCGAGGTTGCCATCACCGGCGATCGACAGCGTACCGGCGGAGACGGTGGTGGTGCCGCTGTAGCTGTTGCTGCCAGCCAGGGTGAGAACGCCATTGCCCTGCTTGATCAGCGAACCGCTCCCGGAAATGATCCCGGAGACGCTGGTTGAAGTGTTGTCGCCCCCACTGGTGAGGGTATGGCTGCCAAGCTGGATGCTGGCGTTGGCGTTGTTGCTGGCCAGGCTGCCGATGGTCTGATCCGAGAGCAGGGTCAGCACGCTGTTGCCGTTGACCCGTACCGCACTGTTGCTGGACACCGAGGCGTCGCCATCGAGCTTCAGCCAACCGTAATTGAGCAGAGTGGTGCTGCCGCTGTAGCTGTTGCTGCCGGAGAGGGTCAGTGCATGGCTGGCCGAGCCTGTCTGGCTGATAGACAGGCCACCGTTGCCACTGATATTGCCGGAGAAAGTGGTGTCCGCAGTCTGGGTTGTCGTCAGGGTGCTGCTGCCCAGGTTGATCGCCCCCGCCCCGGAGAGATTGCCGATGGTTTCGTTACTGTTCAGCGCCAGGGTGGCGCCTGCGGCGATCGACACGCTGCTGTTATCGGCAATGGCATTGCCGTTAGCGACGGTCAGGGTGCCGGCGGCGATGTTGGTGGCCCCGGAGAAGCTGTTGGCCGCGCCGCTCAGGGTCAGGTTGCCGGCCCCGGCCTTGGTCAGTGCGCCACTGCCGGCGACCACTCTGATGATGGACGCGGTATCACCCGAACCGTTGCTGAAGGTCTGGGTGGTACCCCCGCCCAGGGTGATGGTGCCGCCGGTGAGGGTCAGGCCACTGACCTGATCCAGATCGAAGGTCAGGCTCTCGTTGATCGATACGGCGTTGAGGTTCAGCGTCTGCCCGGCCAGTGAGGAGTCGAAGACAATGGTCTGGCTGCCGGTGTTGTCAGCGGCTGCGATGGCGACGGCCTCGCTGAAGCTCACACCGTTACTCACGTTGATGGTGGCCGTGTCGGTGTTGTTGGTCACGTAGATGGTATCGCTGGTGACCGTGGTTGTGGCGCTGGCGCTACCCCCTGCGCCGTCATTGAGGGTGAAGCGGATGGTGGCGTCGCCCGCTGGGGTGTCGTTGCGGTAGGTGATGCGCTGTGCCACGTCGTTGACCAAGGCCGTGGTGGCGTTGGTGCCGCTGCTGGTGAAGTTGACGGTCAGCACGCCATTGCTATTGGTGAAGGTGGCGAAGGTCTGCCCGTTCGCTTGCAGGTTGCCGTTGCTGACGGTGAACAGGGCGCCATCGGTGTCGAAGCCCAGTATGTCGCTGGCCACTGCCGTGCCGTTGCGCTGGATCACCAGGCTAGCGCCGGACCAGTTGCCGTTGCCGCCGTTCAACGCGCCCAGCTCGGTGTCGGTCAGGCTGGCATTGCTGCCCAGGTCGAGGTGCACTGTATTGCCGGCGCCGTTCCAGGCGACACTGTCGCCATTCAGATTGCCGATTGTGGGAGCGCTGTTGGCCCCTTTCAGGTCGGCCAGGATCAGTTGCTGCAGATCCATGTTGGCTACCGATGAGGCACCAACGAGATTGGTCACGCGCAGGGTGAAGGAGGAGATGTCGTTGTATTTGGAGGCGTTCAGGTCGATGGTCAGCGGCCCCTGAGCACCGCTGTAGGTAAATGAGTCATCGACAGCGATTCCGCCCGAGGTGGCGCTGAAATCGAGGCGATATTCACCGCCGAAGCTCTGGATCACCATGCCGTCGAGGTCGAATGTGCCCAGGTCGACATTGTCTGCGGTCCAGGTCAGCTCGTAATAATAATTGCCGTCGCCATCCATCTGCGGGCTGGTATTGAAATAGATGGAATCAGGTGAGCTGGCCCGGGTTGCACCGGTTGATTCGGTAATGTTGAAACCGTCGACGGTGTTGCCGCCGGTATTGTTGTTCCAGTAGGTATCGCCAAACGACTGGGTAGCTGAGGGCAGCGCCAGCAGGTTGTCGTAGTTTGCCAGTTGCGCCATGTCCAGCACGTCATGAGCGGCGATTTCGCCACTCTGCCGCTCCAACTCCCAGTCGCCGCCCATGGCGGCAGCGCCGGTTCTGTCGGAGGAGGCCGCGATGTCGGCCTGGGTCAGCGTCGCCAGTTGCTCCACCAGGGCGGCACCGCTGTCGCTACGACCGATGTCGCAGCCATAAAGGAGGATGTCGCCGTCGCTGCTGAGGCTGGCACCGATCGCGGCCAGCTCGGTCGAGCGGCTGGCGACGTTCTGGTTGTCCAGCGTGGCGCTGCCCAGTTTCAGCAGGCCCTGCTCGCCATGGCTGAAAATATGGATGGCATCGATGTCCTGCCGGCCTTGCAGATAGTCGGCGATCTGTTGCAGGCCATCACGGTTGCCGTCGAGTACCACCACCTCGACTCCCGGGCGTAGCGAGGCGATCAGTTGCTCCTTGTCGGCCACCTTGCCATCGATGAACACCAGATCCTGACGCTGATCGGCCGTGGCACTTTCTGACGCTGCGGCCAGGGTGTCGTGCGAGGCGTCGGGGCTGCTTGCCGCATCCGGGGTATCGGTGGGCTGGCTGGCGGTGGTCTCGGCGACGGTAGCGGCCACGGCGCCGTCGAACATCATGCGGGCTTCGAGGCTGATGGCCAGAGGAGCATGCAGTGAGTCAGTCTGGGGTTTGCTGCGGGTCGAGACTTTCGGCAGATTGCGGAACATTTTGAACTTCCTCCCTGGACTCACCGCTCATGTTTCCTCTACTGCCGAGGCTCTACGTGGGTTGGTGAATGGGCATGCAAGTGTGACTGGTGGCGGTATGCCTTCAGTGGCCGTAAAAGCAGTCTAGTTGTTTCTCCGGCAATGACTAGGAGGGCCGAGAAATAAATCTTCGCCTGCACGGATGTCAGCTATGGTTCTTTACGGCTCGGGCCGCAAGGAAGAAGTCGGCGGCTCGGGCGACTCCGTGATCACGCGACCATAATCGAAAAGGAATAGTCATGAGCGATCAGTCCTACATTGGTGCGATCAGTGGTTGGGCACCCAACTTCGCGCCCCGTAACTGGGCTTTCTGCCAGGGGCAGTTGCTGCCCATCAATCAGAACCAGGCGCTCTTTGCCGTCATCGGCACGACCTATGGGGGGAACGGCCAGAACAACTTCGCCCTGCCCAACCTGCAAGGCCGTGTACCCATGGGGGCGGGGCAGTCGCCAGGCACCACACTACATCCTCTGGGGCAGCAGGCAGGCCAGGAAACCATGACCCTGACACAACTGCAGATGCCCGCGCACAACCATGCCACCACGGTTTCGGCCAGCGCGTCCTTGCCGGCCAGCAGCGCGGCTGCCACCACGGCCACGCCGACAGCCAGCACCGTGTTGGCCAGTGCCACCGGTGCTTATGGCCGCGAGACAGTCGATGTGAAGATCTACGCGCCGGCCCCCGGTTCGGTCAGCGTACCCCTCAGCACGACGGCTACGGTCACCGTGGCTAATACTGGCGGCAACCAGCCGTTCTCCATCCTCCAGCCCTTCACCGTCATCAACTACATCATCTGCCTGCAAGGGATCTTCCCCCCACGCGACTGATGGCTCGAGGAGTATTGCAATGGATATCGACAGCTACATGGGGGTAGTCGCCCCCTTTGCCGGCAACTTCGCGCCGCGCGGCTGGATGACCTGTAGTGGGCAGCTTTTGTCGATTGCCCAGTTCGATGCACTGTTTTCTCTGCTAGGTACTACCTATGGAGGTAATGGCACGACCACCTTCGGCTTGCCCAACCTCAATGGACGGGTGGCGGTGGGGGCCGGCGGGCAATATGAACTTGGCGAGATGACCGGGACGGAAAGCACCACACTGCTGATGAACAATCTGCCACAGCACCAGCACGATGCCGTTAGCCAGTTGAGCGTGGCCCTGCAGGAAGCGGACGTCCCCGCCACTGCAAGCCAGGCGTCGGCCACCAGCACGCTCGGGCAAAGCCTTGGCAACTATGGTCGCGAGAGCGCCGCGGTACAGATCTACGCGCCCGCGCCAGGGTCTGTGCAGTTGCCCGCGCAACTGCAGCTAAACGTTCAGCTAGCCGTCAGTGGTCAGAACCAGCCGGTGAGCATAGTGCAGCCAGTACTGGCCCTGACGCAGTGCATCTGTGTCGAGGGGCTCTATCCACCTCGGCAGTGATCGGTCGCCACTATCAGGCCTAGTTGAACTGGGCCTGATAGTGACGCAGGCCGTCGCCAGGGGAGACGATCGGGCTCAGGTAGAGCATGTATTCGCGACCGCTGGCGCTCTTGAGGCGGTACTGTGCTTCCAGCAACAGCACGTTCATGGGTGTGGTGAAGATCAGCGAGAAGGGTGTGCGATAACCATTGCTCGCCACGGCTCCCTCTACCAGCCTGTGCAGGGTCAGTTGGACGGGATCGGGAACGGTCTCTGCCGTGAACAACTGGCCGATTTCCGCGTTGAAAGACCGAGCCGTGAGGCCTTGGGTATCGATGAGCATGGGTCACTCCCTGTGCTTAGGAATAATTGGCATTGCCGCCAGGCAGGGGAAATATAGCAGCCCATGAGCGAGATGAAGGCCGGCGGAGAGCTCAAGCGACGTGTCGCCTGCGCGGCGGACGAACCCTGGCTGCGCCAACTCTTCGCCCAACTGCGGGGGCTGCAGCCTGAACTGCTGGCAGTCTGTCCTCAATTGCTGGAGCAGCAATGGCAACTGCAGCGCCAGGTTTTCGCCAATCATTACCCGGATGCCCGTACTGAGGTCGTGCTGCTCGATGCTGAGCCGGTCGGAGCACTTACCTGGCACGAGGGGGCACAAGCCATTCGCCTGCTGGATATCGGTCTGCAGGAACGCTACCGCGGGCAGGGCCTGGGCGAGCGACTGCTGAAGGCGCTGATCGACCAGGCCGACCTGCAGGGCAAGGCGCTGGAGCTGGCGGTGATGCGCCACAACCCCGCGCTGCGTCTCTACCAGCGCTTGGGGTTTCGTGCGCAAGCCAGTGCGGAGGATGAGGTTCAGCTCCAGATGCGCCGTGAGCCGCAGCCAGTGGTCTAACGCACCTCAGAAACCGCTTTCGCGCACACCGAGCGCCGCGATTCGCCGCCAGGCCGCGCCCAGCAGGGACTGGCGCTCACCCTCGAGCAGCACCACGCCACGTAACGGATGATCGGGGTGGATGTCGTCTTCGAGCAGCATCAGGCGTACCCCGTATTGTGCCTGCACGGGCTCGGCGCGATGTTGCGCGTCGCGGCGCACGGCGATGGGGCCACCATGATCGGAGCTGAGCGCCTCCAGCTCCAGGTAGGCGGCAGCGGTGGGGTTCACTTCGTCCAGGCGCACCGGCATGGCCGGGCGTGCTGGGTCATCGGCAATGAAACGTCCGCTGCTGCCAGCCTCGACCCGCCAGAGGTTCTCTTCGGCCAGGTAGCCGCGCAGGCGCAGCCCAGGCTCGACGATGCGCGCCAACGGCTCGGCAGGGTGCAGCCAGCGATCCACACTCAGGTCGCGTTGCAGGTCACGCACCACGCCGGCCTGTGGCGCGCGTAACTGCAGGCGCTCACGTTGCGCAGCGAGGCCGCGGTATTCGGCCACGGCCTCGGCCAGGCGCTGTTCGAGAACGCCAGCGTCGGCCGCCGTCTCGCTGCGTGCCGACAGGCGGCGTAGTTGCAGTTGCAGAATGTCGATCTCGCGGCGGACGATGGCTTGCCGCGAGTCCAGATCGGGCGAGTCCAGTTCCAGCAGCAGGTCCCCGGCCGCCACGCTCTGCCCGTCCTGCACGTGCACCGCCTTCAGGCGCGCAGCCACCGGAGCGTGCAGGGCATGGGTGCGGGAGGCTTCGAGCAGGGCCGGTATCTCCACCGAACTGCGCCAGGGCACCACCAGCACCAGCAGTATCGCGCCCAGGCCCAGGCCGGTGAGCAAGGCCTTGTGCGGATTGGCCTGTTCGCGGCGTTGCCACCACTCGCCCAGTTCGCGCCAGATCGGCAAACCGATGAACCAGAGCAGCTCCACCAGCATGAGGAAGATGCCCAGCACCTTGAAGAACAGGTGATAGACCGCGAGGGCGATGCCGAGAAACAGGATCGCGCGCCAGATCCATGAGCCATAGCCCCAGATCAGCAGGCGTTTGCGCATGGCTGGCGACCAGGGCTCGGGGGCCGGTTCGCCATAACCGAACAGCGCCTCGCGCAGGCGCCAACGGCACAGGGCGAAGGCGCGTTGCTGCAGGTTGTCCACGCCCCACAGGTCGCTGATCAGAAAGTAACCATCGAAGCGCATGAAGGGGTTGAGGTTGATCACCAGGGTGGTGATCCAGGTGGCACTGGCCAGCATGAAGGCCGCGGTGCGCGCCGGGCCGTCCGGCAGCAGCGACCAGGCCAGCAGCGCCAGCACCGCCAGCGACAGCTCGGCGAGCACGCCGCCGGCGCCGATCAGCAATCGCGAGCGGCGGTCACGCACGCGCCAGGCGTCGCTGACATCGGTGTAGAACATCGGCAGCAGCACCATGAACGCCAGGCCCATGCTCTGCACCCGGCAGCCGGCGCGCTTGGCCATGAAGGCATGGCCGAATTCGTGACAGAGCTTGGCGAAGGTCAGCGCCACGCCAAAGGCCAGGGCGCCGCCCAGACTGAACAGATGGGGAAAGGTGGTGAGGAAACGCTGCCAGTCGCGAATCACCAGGAACAGGCCGAGTAAGAAGACCAGCGGCAGGCCCCAGCGCAGCAGCCAGGGGCCGTGACGCTCTAGCACCGGCCAGGCGCGATTGAGAAAGGGATCCGGGCGCCACAGCGGGATGCGAAAGAACAGGTACTGATGCAGTACCCGTTTCCATGGGCTCTGGCGCTGGGCGGCGGCTTTCATGGCGTAGCTGGCGCGCTGCTTGTCATCCTGGGCGGCGATCAGGTCATGCTGGCTGAGAAAGCTCAGCATTTCTTCCAGCTCGGCTTGGCCCAGGGGCAGGCCGGGCTCGCCGTTGGCCGCTGCCAGCACGCGCTGCGGCTCGCCCAGCGTCCAGTGGCGCAGCAGGCGCACGGCCGCGGCGCCAAGCTTGAAGTAGCGGCCGCGCAGGGGATCGGCAAGCGTCCATTGTGGCGCGCCATCGAGGCCGGGGGCGGCCGGTGATAGCTGCAGGTCGGGCCGCAGCGCGGGCAGCATCACAGGCCCAGGCTCTGCCGCAGCGTGGCCAAAGGCCGGCGCAGCAGGTAGTAGGCCAGCGGCGCGCGGTCGCCGAACAGCTTGGCGGTGCCGCGCAAGCCGATACGCGGCGGCGCTTCGACGAAGGCGGCGTCGAGGCGATAGGCCAGTTGTCCGGCGGCGGTGCTTTGCGCCTCGTAGGCGGCGCGCTCCAGCCGAGCCGCATGACGATGCAGCGGATCGCTGTCGAGAAACAGCGCCACCTCGGCGCCGGGCTGCAGGGCGATGGCGTCACCCACTGGCAGCTCGATGCGCAGTTCGGCCTGGTTCGGATCGGCAATCTGCATCAGTCGCTCGCCGGTCTGCACAGGTTTGCCGGTGAGGCGCTCGGCATCGGCGAACACCGCGATCCCCGCGCGCTCGGCGCGTACCTCGCTGCGCGCCAGCAACTGCTGGGCATAGTCGCGCTCGGCGCGCTTCTGCTCGACGCGCGCGGCGAGAAGATCCAGGCGGGCACTGGATTCGGCATCGGCGAAGGCGCGTTGGCTGTTGGCCTTGAGTTCCGCCTCGGCCACGCCCAGGGTGCGTTCGGCAACATCGGCCTGGGCCTTGAGGCTGGTGGCATCGAAACGCACCAGTACGTCTCCGGCGGCCACCTGCTGGTTGGGTTTGACCAGGAACTCGGCGATCACCCCATCCAGTGGGGCTGCCACCACACGCCCCCCTAGGGGCACCACTTCGGCAGGGGCCAGTACCGACTGGCGTACCGGGATCAGCAGCAGCAAGCAGAGCGCGGCCGCCACGGCCAGCAGCTTTCTGCGTGGCCAACGCAGGCGCCAGGGTTGGCGTGGTTGCAGGGCCAGCCAGGCATGGGCGTAGCTGCCGGCCAACTGCGTCAGCAAGGATTGCTCGGCGTCGTTGAAGGGTTGCTCGCGGGCCAGCCACAGGCCGCCGAAGGTTTCGCCGCTGCGGTTCTTCAACGGCAGCCAGTAGGCGTGTGGGGTGGACAGTTCGTTCATGTCCAGGCGAGTCTGCTCGTCCATCTGCGCCGGGTCGACGTTATGGCCCTCGTCCAGGCGCTCTTGGTCGCGCAGGGCCGAGGTGGCGCGTTCGACGAACGCGACGAAAGGGGAGTGCGCTTCCACCACACTGATGCCGGTCAGCGCCTGTACCTTGCCGGCGATCAGCAGGGCGGCATGACGGAAACCGAACAGCGCCTGGCCGTCATTGACCATGGCGAAGGCCAGTTGCTCGGTATTGGCAGCCTTGCGTGCTTGCTGCTCGAGCCCGAGAAACAGGGCGAAGATGCGCTCCGCCGTGGCCGGCAGTGGCGCGTTCATGGTGACTCCTGGAACTGCGCAGTGCCGCTCATGCCGGCCAGCAGGCCCTTGGCATCCTCGGGCAGGCTACCGATCAGCAGCAGGGTCTGGCTGCCCTCGTCGATGCGTGCGCCCAGGCGTTTGATCCTGGCCTGCAGTGGCTTGCCGGTCTCGTCGGGAATGAACTCGAAGGCCTGCCCCGGTTGCAGGCGGCTGAGCCAACTGGAGGGCACCAGCAGGTAGATTTCCAGCGTGGTGTTATCCACCACTTCCAGCAGCGGCGCGCCACTGGCGACACTTTCGTGGGGTTGCGCACGGCGCTGTACCACGTTGCCGGCGAAGGGCGCGGTGACGCTGCAGCGCCTGACCTGCACCTGGTACACCTGGGTCTCGGCCTGGGCCTGGGCCTGGCGGGCTTCGGCCAGCGCCACCTCGAAGCGGCCGACCGAGTTGAGGGCGGCCAGTTGCTTCTTGTGGTTCAGCTCTTCACGGGTGGCGCGCGCGGCGGCCTGCGCAGCGTTGAGCTGGGCCTGGTAGGCGCTGCAGTCGAAACGGGCGAGCAGATCACCCTTGGCGAAGCTCTGGCCATCGCTGTAGGGCATCTCGACGATGCGCCCGGCCAGTTCGCTGCTGATCACCGCCTGATTGCGCGCACGCAGTACCCCGCGCACCTGGCGTTCGCCACTGCTGGCGGTGGTTTGATCGAGGGGGGCGAGCAACGGGTCTTCTGCCCAGAGCGAGGGGCTCAGGACGAGCGTCAGGATAGCGAGGGGCAACCAGCGGACAGAGCGGAGGGGCATGACACACATCCTTGATGAGATGTGTGCAGTCTAAGGCAGGCTGCGGCTATGGCAAATCCAATGCGATGTTCGTTAGGGCACCTCTAAAAACTACCTGCGTTGTCATCGCCGCGTTAAAAACAGGCTCAAAATGCTCATTTACAGCTCGTAAACTCCGCTTTTTCGCCTGTTTTCGTCTTGCGCTGACTGCCTCGCTTACGTTTTTAGAGGCGCCCGTTATTGGTGCGTCAACGCGGCTCTGGTGCGCACCTGGCTCCTTGCTGGTGCGTTGAGGTTATGATTGCGCCTGATTGAGTCGTGCCCCGCGCTCTGGCATAAGTCTTGCGCTGCACGGAGCATCGTCCAGGCTAGCAGGAGGCCGCCGTGTCGATTCATGTCGCGCTGCACCATGTTACCCACTACCGCTACGACCGCGCGGTCAACCTTGGCCCACAGGTAGTGCGCCTGCGCCCGGCACCGCACAGCCGCACACGTATCCTCTCCTACGCACTGAAGGTCGAACCGGGTCAGCACTTCGTCAACTGGCAGCAGGATCCGCAGGGCAACTACCTGGCGCGTCTGGTCTTTCCGGAAAAGACCCGCGAGTTCAAGGTCGAGGTGGATCTGGTCGCCGAGATGGCGGTGTTCAACCCCTTCGACTTCTTCCTCGAGCCCTACGCCGAGCGCATTCCCTTCGCCTACACCGAAGGCGAGCAGCGTGAGCTGGCGCCCTACCTGGTCAAGCTGCCGGCGACGCCATTGTTCGCCAAGTACCTGGCCGGCATTTCCCGCGAGCCGAAGCCCAGCGTCGATTTTCTTGTCGAGCTGAACCAGCGTCTGTCCAGCGACATCCGCTACCTGATTCGCATGGAGCCGGGCGTGCAGACGCCCGAGCAGTCGCTGGAGCTGGCTTCCGGCTCGTGCCGCGACTCGGCCTGGCTGCTGGTGCAGTTGCTGCGTCACCTGGGCCTGGCCGCGCGTTTCGTTTCCGGCTACCTGATCCAGCTCACCGCCGACGTCAAAGCCCTCGACGGGCCCAGCGGCACCGACAAGGATTTCACCGATCTGCACGCCTGGTGCGAGGTGTACCTGCCCGGCGCCGGCTGGATCGGCCTCGATCCTACCAGCGGCTTGTTTGCCGGTGAGGGCCATATCCCCCTGGCCTGCAGCCCGGAGCCGTCCTCGGCGGCGCCGATCACCGGCGGCCTGGACGAATGCGAGGTGGAATTCGAGCACCTGATGAGCGTCGAGCGTGTGTGGGAGGCGCCGCGCGTCACCAAACCTTACAGCGAGGCGCAGTGGCAGGCGATCCTGGCCCTGGGACGGCAGATCGACGATGACCTGAGCAAGCATGACGTGCGCCTGACCATGGGCGGCGAACCGACCTTCGTCGCCCTCGACTATCCCGATGACGACGAGTGGAACACCGCCGCGCTGGGGCCGAACAAGCGGCACCTGGCCGCCGACCTGTTCCATCGCCTGCGTGAGCATTACGCGCCGCATGCGCTGGTGCATTTCGGCCAGGGCAAGTGGTACCCGGGTGAGCAGTTGCCGCGCTGGTCACTGAACTGCTTCTGGCGTCGCGATGGCGAACCGCTGTGGCACGACCCCAGGCTGCTGGCCGACGAGAAGCGCGGTTACGGCGCCACCGCCGAAACCGCCGCGCGCTTTCTCGCCAGCCTGGCCGCACGGTTGGGAGTGGATGGCGACAACGTCTTCCCGGCTTATGAGGACTGGTTCTACTACCTGTGGCGTGAGCGCAAATTGCCGGACAACGTCACCCCGGACGACCCGCGCCTGAGCGACCCGCTGGAGCGCGAGCGCCTGCGCAAGGTGTTCGATCAGGGCCTCGACGCCGTGGTTGGCCACGTGCTGCCGCTGGCGCGCCAGGTGGTGGGCGAGGGCTGGCAGAGCGGGCGCTGGTTCCTGCGTGACGAGCATTGCCGGCTGCTGCCGGGCGATTCGCCGTTGGGCTACCGCCTGCCGCTGGATTCGCTGCCCTGGGTCAGCCAGACCGACTACCCCTATATCAATCCGCTCGACCCCAGCCAGGCGCTGCCACCGCTGCCCAGCCCGGCGCAGATCCAGCGCCAGGTGCGTGGGGTCTGGCGTGGCGCCAACGCCAACGTGCAGAGTACACGCCCTGCCAGCGGGCAGTCTGCAGCGGGCATCGTGCGTACCGCGCTGTGCGCCGAGCCGCGCGAGGGCCGTCTGTATCTGTTCATGCCGCCGCTGAGCCATCTCGAAGACTATCTGGAGCTGGTCGCGGCCATTGAGACGGTGGCTGCCGAGCTGAACTGCCCGGTGCTGCTGGAAGGCTACGAGCCACCGCTGGATCCGCGCCTGCTGCACTTTCGCGTTACTCCCGACCCCGGCGTGATCGAGGTGAACATCCATCCGGCTGCAAACTGGGACGAACTGGTGGAGCGCTGCGAATTCCTCTACGAGGCCGCGCGCCAATCACGCCTGTCCAGCGAGAAGTTCATGATCGACGGACGCCATACCGGCACCGGCGGTGGCAACCACTTCGTCCTCGGTGGCGCGACGCCCAGCGACTCACCCTTCCTGCGTCGCCCCGACCTGTTGCGCAGCCTGATCAGCTACTGGCACAACCATCCGTCGCTGTCCTACCTGTTCAGCGGCCTGTTTATCGGCCCGACATCGCAGGCGCCGCGTGTGGATGAAGCGCGCAACGATGCCTTGTACGAACTGGAAATCGCCTTCGCGCAGATGCCCGAGCCGGGTCGCGATTGCCCGCCCTGGCTGGTCGACCGCTTGCTGCGTAACCTGCTGGTGGACGTCACCGGCAACACTCACCGCGCCGAGTTCTGCATCGACAAGCTGTACTCGCCGGATTCGGCCACTGGTCGCCTCGGCTTGCTGGAACTGCGTGCCTTCGAGATGCCGCCGCATGCGCAGATGAGCCTGGCTCAGCAACTGCTGCTACGTGCACTGATCGCGCGTTTCTGGCAGGAGCCCTACCGCCCGGCCAAGCTGGTGCGCTGGGGCACCGAACTGCACGACCGCTTCCTGCTGCCGCATTTCGTCGAGCAGGATTTCGCCGACGTGCTGCAGGAGCTGGGCAGTTTCGGCTATCGCCTGCGTAGCGAGTGGTTCGCGCCGCACCTGGAGTTCCGTTTCCCCAAGGCTGGCGATTTCGCCGTCAAGGGTATCGACCTGGAGCTGCGCCAGGCGCTGGAGCCCTGGCATGTGCTGGGCGAGGAGGGGGCCGTCGGCGGCACGGTGCGCTACGTCGACTCGTCACTGGAACGCATGCAGGTGAAGGTGGGCGGCATGGCGCCGGATCGCTACGTGCTCACCTGCAACGGCGTGCCGGTGCCACTGCGGCCCACCGGCAAGGTCGGCGAGTTCGTCGGTGGCGTGCGCTTCCGCGCCTGGCAACCGGCCAGTTGCCTGCAGCCGACCATCGGCGTGCATGCGCCGCTGGTGTTCGATCTGGTCGACACCTGGATGCAGCGCTCGTTGGGCGGTTGCCAGTACCATGTGGCGCATCCCGGCGGGCGCAACTACGACAGCCTGCCGGTCAACGCCTACGAGGCCGAGAGCCGGCGCCTGGCGCGCTTCTTCCGCCTGGGCCACAGCCCGGGCAAGCGCCCGGCCCTGCAGCCGATAGACAATAATGAGTTGCCGATGACCCTGGATTTGCGGCGCGTCTGACCACATGTTGCGCACATGAATGTCGGTTGCCGCGATCAGTTCCCTCGCCTCTCTGGGGAAAGGGCTAGGGAGAGGGGAGCGTCAAGCCGTACCGCCTTGCCACTGCCGAGCCTGCCATGCACGACCTGCTAGCCGATTACCCGCCTACTGCCGGGGCCTACCACGAACTGCTCGACGGCAAGGGCAACGTGCGCCCGCACTGGCGGCGCTTCTACGAACAGCTAGCGCGCAGCCGCCCGGAGCAGTTGGCCCAGCGTGAAGCCATGCTGACGCGGCAGATTCAGGAGAACGGCGTCACCTACAACGTCTATGCCGACCCCGAGGGGGCCGACCGACCCTGGGAACTCGACCTGCTGCCCAACCTGATCCCGCTCGACGAGTGGCAACAGATCGCCGCCGGCGTGGCGCAGCGCGCGACCCTGCTCAACCGCGTGCTGGCCGATCTCTATGGCCCGCAGAAGCTGATCGCCGAAGGACTGCTGCCCACCGAACTGGTGTTCGGCCACAACAACTTCCTCTGGCCCTGTCAGGGCATGCAGGCTCCGGGCGGCACCTGGCTGCACCTGTACGCGGTGGATCTGGCCCGCGCACCGGACGGCCGCTGGTGGGTCACCGCCGACCGCACGCAGGCGCCGTCCGGCGCCGGTTATGCGCTGGAGAACCGGCAGATCGTCTCGCGCGCCTTCCCCGAGCTGTACCGCGACCTGCGTGTGCAGCACCTGGGCAACTTCTTCCGCACCCTGCAGGACACCCTGGCGCGCCAGGCGCCGAGCGGTGGCGAGACGCCGCTGGTGGTGCTGCTCACGCCGGGGCGTTTCAACGAAAGCTATTTCGAGCACCTGTACCTGGCGCGTCAGCTCGGTTACCCGCTGGTGGAAGGCAGCGACCTGACCGTGCGCGACGCCACCCTCTACCTCAAGACCCTGGCCGGCCTGCGCCGCGTGCATGCGGTGCTGCGCCGTCTCGACGACGACTATTGCGACCCGCTGGAGCTGCGCACCGACTCCGCCCTCGGCGTACCCGGCCTGCTCGAAGCGGTGCGCCGTGGCCGCGTGCTGGTGGCCAACGCCCTGGGCAGCGGCGTGCTCGAGTCGCCCGGCCTGCCCGGCTTCCTGCCGGCGATCAGCGAACACCTGCTGGGCGAGGAACTGCTGCTGCCGTCCATCGCCAGTTGGTGGTGCGGTGAGCCGCCGGTACTGGAAGAGGCGCTGGAAAAACTCGACCAGTTACTGGTGCGCCCGGCCTTCCCCTCGCAGAGCTTCACCCCGGTATTCGGTCGCGACCTGGACGAAGCGCAGCGGGCCAAGCTGGCCGCACGCCTCAGGCAGCGCCCCTACGCCTATGTGGCGCAGGCGCGGGCCAAGCTGTCGCAGGCGCCGGTGTGGGATGGCAGCGGCCTGCAGCCGCGCGCCATTGGCATGCGCGTGTTCGCTGTGGCCAGCAGCGAGGGCTACCGGGTGATGGTCGGTGGCCTGACCCGCGTGGCGGGCGAAGCCGATGCCGAAGTGGTGTCGATGCAGCGTGGCGGGGCGAGCAAGGACACCTGGGTGCTCGGCACCCGCAACAGTAGCGGCGAGCCCTGGCACACTCCGCGCACCCTGGGCAGCGCCGACCTGGTACGCAGCGACCCCTTCCTGCCGTCACGGGTGGTGGAAAACCTGTTCTGGTTCGGCCGTTACGCCGAGCGTTGCGAAGACAGCGCGCGCCTGCTGCGCATCATGCTGGCGCGCTATGTCGATGACGACGACGACCCGCAGGCACTGCAGAGCGCCCTGGCCCTGGCGCAGAGCCTGGGGCTGCTGGCCGATCCGGATGAAGGTGAACTGGAGGCACGCCTGCTGCAAGCCTTGCTCGGCAGCGACTGGCCAGCCAGCCTGCGCGCCAACCTGCAACGCCTGCAGTGGGCCGCCGGCAGCGTGCGCGGCAAGCTGTCCCAGGCCAACTGGCAGGCATTGGTGGAGCTGCAGCGCGAGGCGCAACTGCTCGAGGGGCAGCCGGCCGACTTTGGTGAACTGCTGGACTTTCTCAACCGCATGCTGATGTCGCTGGCGGCGCTGTCGGGGTTCGCCCTGGACGACATGACCCGCGACGATGGTTGGCGCTTCCTCATGCTCGGGCGTTACGTCGAGCGCCTGCAGTTTCTCTGCGACAGCTTCGCCGGCTTCCTGCGCAGCAGTTCGGCCACCGACCAGTCGGCGCTGGAGTGGCTGCTGGAGCTGGGTAACAGCAGCATCACCTACCGCACCCGCTACCTGGCCTCGGCACAACTGATTCCGGTGCTCGATCTGCTGTTGCTGGACGATCAGAACCCGCATGCCGTGATGTTCCAGCTACGCACCTTGTTGCGCTCCCTGCAGGGGATCAACGAGCGTTTCGAGCTGCCGGTCGAACGCTACCTGGTCTATCTCGAACAGCAGCTCGCCGCCTTCAACCTGAACAGCCTGGAGAGCCCGTTGTTCGGCCCGGGCAGCACCCGTGCCGTGCTCGAAGGCCTCGCCGACCTGCTGGGCGCCATCAGTGAGGCTGCCGGTACGGCCTCCGATCACCTGGGGTTGCGTTTCTTCGCCCACGTCGATGTCAGCCAGCGGACGCAATCCTCATGAGCAGCGCCTCGTATCAGATCCTTCACGACACCCATTACCGTTATTCGGCGCCGGTTTCCCTGGCCCAGCAACTGGCCCACCTGTGGCCGCGCGAATGTCCCTGGCAGCGTTGCCATGAACGGGAGCTGCGCATCGACCCGCAGCCCTGCCAGCGCCGTGATGGCCTGGACGTGTTCGGCAATCCGCTGACGCGCCTGGTGTTCGAGCGCCCGCACGAGGCGCTCAGCGTCAGTGCGCGGCTGCGGGTCGAGGTGCTGGCGCGCCCGCCGCTGGAGCTGGAGGACTCGCCCGCCTGGGAGGCGGCCTGTGCCGCACTCAGCTACGCGGGCCAGCCCATGGAGGCGGCGCTGCTGGAGGCGGCGCGTTATCGCTTCGAGTCGCCCTACGTGCGCCTCAAGCAGGTGTTCGCCGACTATGGCGACGATTGCTTCACGCCGGGGCGACCGCTGCTGGAGGCGGGCCAGGCGCTGATGCAGAAGATCTTCGACGAATTCAGCTTCGACGCCGGTGCCACCCAGGTGGCGACGCCCCTGCTGCAGGTGCTGGAGGAAAAGCGCGGGGTCTGCCAGGACTTCGCCCATCTGATGCTTGCCTGCCTGCGCTCGCGCGGCCTGGCGGCGCGTTACGTCAGCGGCTACCTGCTGACCCAGCCGCCTCCCGGTCAGCCACGCCTGATCGGTGCCGATGCCTCGCATGCCTGGGTGTCGCTGTATTGTCCGCGTCAGGGGTGGGTGGATTTCGATCCGACCAACAACGTGCGTCCGGCGCTGGAACACATCACCCTGGCCTGGGGCCGGGATTTCGCCGATGTATCGCCGCTGCGCGGGGTGATCCTGGGAGGTGGCAGCCACGACCCGGAAGTGCAGGTCACGGTATTGCCGCTTGGGTAGGCGGGATCAAGGGCCTCGCTCGAGGCCCTTGCCGGAGGGCTCAGTCGACCAGCTTCACGCTGCCTTTCATCAGTGAGTAGTGGCCAGGGAAGGAGCAGAAGAAGCTGTAGTCTTCGCCGGCTGCCAGTTTGCTCACGTCGAAGGTCACCGAAGTGCTTTCGCCACCGCCGATCAGGTCGGTATGGGCGATCACGCGCCCGTCGCCGGCCTTGATGTAGTTGGCGGCAGGGCCGGCACCGATACCGTCGCTGGCGATGCCGGGCATGTCGGCGGTCTTGCTCAGTACCCAGTTGTGCCCCATGGCGGTCTTGGGCAGGGAGCCTACGTGCTTGAGATTGACGGTAAAGGTCTTGCAGCTCTTGCTGATGGAGATGGCTTGGGTGTTGTAAGTCATCTGGTCGGTGGATTCGACATCCACCGCGCATTCGGCAGCGAGAAGCGGAGTGCTGGCCAGGCCTAGCACAGCCAGCAGAGCAAATTTACGCAACATCTTTGAAGCCTCCAGATTCTGAGTTTCCGGTCAGGTCTGGACAGGTTCGCACAGCTCGATACCTTCGAGGATGCGACCGAACGCCACGTCTGGTTATCCCGAAAATCTGTGGATAACTCTGTCGATAAGCTCTGGGAGGCTCTTCCAGAGCGCTATTTCTTGGGCTTTTTGGGCGCTTGGTCAGGTTTTGCCCAGGGCTCCTGTGCCGAGTGAAAAGTCCTTTGTAATGAATCGATTGGCCGGCCATGAAGGGGCTGAGTGGCGTGCGGCCGTGCTGCTGTGGCTTATCCCCGAAACCTGTGGGGCAAGCTGTGGATAAGCCTGGGGAAAGTGCGTGCCGGCCGCGCCTGGCAGAGGGCGCGACCGGTTGCTCGAAAAATGTTCGCCTCAGTTGGTCTGGGAAGGGCGCAGCCTTTGCCATAGGCGCGTGGCAAGGCTGACCAGTGGCACGCTGAGCAGACCCACGACTATGCCCAGCAGGGCATTGAGCAGGGCGGGTACCGCCAGCGAAAGCAGGTGCCCGGCATCCTCGGCGACCCACTCGGCTGCAAGGTGCACGGCGCTGTCCACGGCCGGCAGGCCATGGCTGAGAATGCCACCACCGACCAGAAACATTGCCGCCGTGCCGACCACCGAGAGCGTCTTCATCAGCCAGGGCGCGAATGCCAGAATGCCGCGCCCACAGGCCTGAGCGAAGGCACTGCCGCGCTGGCTGAGGTAGAGCCCGGCGTCGTCCAGCTTGACGATGCCGGCCACCAGTCCATAAACGCCAAGGGTCATGACCAGGGCGATGCCGCTGAGTACCAGCACCTGATTGAGAAAGCTGGCGGTGGCGACGGTGCCCAGGGTGATGGTGATGATCTCCGCCGAGAGAATGAAATCGGTGCGCACCGCACCACGGATCTTGTCGCGCTCGAAGGCCACCAGATCCACTTCGGGGTTGGCCAGGGCTTGCCTGTGCGCCTGTTTCTCCTCATCAGCGTCGTGACGATGCAGCAGCTTGTGCAGGAGTTTCTCGGCGCCTTCGTAGCAGAGGAACAGGCCGCCGAGCATCAACAGTGGCACCACCAGCCAGGGGGCGATGGCGCTGATCAGCAGCGCTGCCGGCACCAGGATCGCCTTGTTGATCAGCGAACCCTTGGCCACCGCCCAGACCACCGGCAGTTCACGGTCGGCACGCACGCCTGTGACCTGCTGGGCATTGAGCGCCAGGTCATCACCGAGCACGCCAGCGGTCTTGCGCGCGGCGATCTTGGTCATGGTGGCGACATCGTCGAGTACCGTGCTGATGTCGTCGATCAGGGCGAGCAGGCTGCTTCCGGCCATTGTCGGGCTTCCGTGTTGAAGAAAGAGGCAGAGCCTAGCATCCTCGGCCACGGCAGTACCGCGCCGTGCGTCGAAAGCCGGCATTGATTCACGTGCTGGGTTCAGGCCGGCGTTCTGTCCACCCACTTGGGTGCCACGGTCGGCTGCCAGGCCGCTAGGGCGTCGATCAGGCTGTGTGGCGAGTCGGCTATTTGCAGCATCTCGCGGTGCTGCGCGCGGACGAAGCGCTCGGCTACCAGATGGTCGAGGAAGTCGCCGAGCTTGGCGTAGAAGCCATTCACTTCCAGCAGGCCGAGCGGTTTGGCGTGATAGCCGAGCTGGCCCCAGGTCCATACCTCGAACAGCTCTTCCAGGGTGCCGAGGCCGCCGGGCAGGGCGATGAAGGCGTCGGCCAGTTCTGCCATGCGCGCCTTGCGTGCGTGCATGCCATCGACCACTTCCAGGTGGGTCAGGCCGCGATGACCGATCTCGGCGCGCTCCAGGCTTTGCGGAATGATGCCGATGACTTCGCCGCCGGCATTCAGCGCCGCATCGGCCACCACTCCCATCAGGCCGACCGCACCTCCGCCATAGATCAGGCGCAGGCCGCGCTCGGCGAGGTGCTGGCCGAGCGCTTCGGCGGCCTCGCGATAAACCGGGCTGGCACCAGGGCTGGCGCCACAGAAAACACAGATGCTGCGCAGGGACATGCCGCGACTCCTCGACGGAAAAGGGCCAAGGTTAGCGAGTCGCCGCGTTGTCACCAAGGGGAACAGGCCGTGGAAAAACGTAGGCGAGGCAGCCAGTGCAAGGCAAAAACAGCCGAAAAAGCGCAGTTTACGTGTTGTAAATGAGCATTTTGACTGGGCTCGCACGCGAGGCTGTTTTTAACGCAGCAATGGCAACGTAGGTAGTTTTTCAACGGCCTGTTAGTGGCGGGTATCGATACCACAGGCGGCGCAGGCGTAGCTGGCGAGCAATTGGCGTAGATCGTCGAGGGACATGGCAAGGCTTCCTTATCTGGCGGTAGTCAGAAGGCTAGCCGGGATGCCGTTGGGTTGCCCTTAGATTGTTTCGATCAGGGTCATAGGAGTAGCCAGAAGGTTTGCTTCTTCTAGCTAGGGGGGAAGTCAGGCTTGGGCAACCGGACTGGCAAGTTTGTGTGCTTTTGCCCGTCAAAAGTGACTCGCCCAGGAGGGCGAAACCAAAAACATCAGCAAAAACACGGCAATTCGGAACAGGCATTAAACCCCCGAAACAACCGGAAACCCAACACACAAACTTGCCAGTCCGGCATCAAACCAAGCATTCCCCTCAAAATCTGAATAAGTTTTCCCCGGTAGCTGTGGGCAATCTTGTGGATAAGCTGGTAGTTCCTTTATGAAGCACCGAAATCCTGCCCCCTGGCAAAGGCTGGGCAATCTTTGATCAGGGCATAAAATCCTTTGTTCACAAGGGCTTGACATTTTATTCGGAGATCGCGCCAGGGGCGCCGAGTTTTCCCCGAAAACTGTGGGTCTTCTTGTGGATAAGCTCTTGAAGGCAGCCGTAAGGCCAGGTGATTAGCGGGTTTGAGGTGGTTGGCGGATTAATGAGCAGGTGCACAAGAGCGTGCGCGAGGCTGGCGGGAGGGGCCATTCACGGCGCAGAGGGACATGCGTCGTGCAGGTTATCCTCAGATTCTGTGCATGCCTCTGTGAGTTATCTGGGGATAACCAGGTTTGGGCAAGAGAGCATGGGGATATCCCGAGCTGGCGAACATTCATGCAGCCAGAGGCGAAGTTCGTCCGCCTCCTCGGGGCAGAGGCGGACGGCAGGGACTCAACTGGCCAGCAGCCAGACGCCGGTCAGTGCCGAGGCGGCGCCAGCGATGCGCACCAGCGGTGCGGCTGCCTGGGGCAGGAAGCGCACCAGGGCGTAGCCGAAGGCGTGCAGGGCGGCGGTGGCGATGACGAAGCCAGCGGCATAGCCCAGCGGGCTGGCCAAGTCCGGTAGTTCCAGGCCATGGGCAACACCGTGGGTGAGAGCGAACAGGGCAGTCAGGGCAATGGACAGGATCATCGGCAGGCGCGCGGCTACCGCCACCAGCAGACCGAAGGCCAGCACCGAGCCGGCGATGCCGGTTTCCATCAGCGGAATCTCCACCCCGGAGAAACCCAGCAGGCCGCCGATGAGCATGGTGCCGACGAAGGTCAGCGGCAGTGCCCAGCGTGCTGCGCCGTTTTGCTGTGCGGCCCACAGGCCGACGGCGAGCATCGCCAGCAGGTGATCCAGACCGAATACCGGGTGGGCCAGGCCGGAGAGCAGGCCCGATTCGCCATGGCCGGGGTGGGCGAAGGCCAGCGCTGGGGTGCAGAACAGGGCGATGGCGGAAAGGGTTTTGCGCAGATTCATATAGGTCTCCTTGACTCAATGGGTAAGGAGAGAGGCGGCCCTCTCTCCCGCAGGCGGGACAGGGGAGGTTCAGGCCGCGGTCAGCATGCCCTGGCGTTCGATGAAGGCGATGATCTCGTCGAGACCCTGGCCGACCTTCTGGTTGCTGAAGACGAAGGGCTTTTCGCCGCGCATCTTCAGGGTGTCGCGTTCCATCACCTCCAGCGAGGCGCCAACCATGGGCGCCAGGTCGATCTTGTTGATCACCAACAGGTCGGACTTGCAGATGCCCGGCCCACCTTTGCGCGGCAGCTTGTCGCCGGCGGCGACGTCGATCACGTAGAGGGTCAGGTCGGAGAGTTCCGGGCTGAAGGTGGCCGAGAGGTTGTCGCCGCCGGATTCGACGATGATCAGATCCAGGCCGGGGAAGCGCCGGTTGAGCTGCTCCACCGCCTCCAGGTTGATCGAGGCGTCCTCGCGGATGGCGGTATGCGGGCAGCCGCCGGTTTCCACACCGATGATGCGCTCGGGCTCCAGGGCTTCGTTGTGCACCAGGAACTGGGCGTCTTCCTGGGTGTAGATGTCGTTGGTGACCACGGCGATGTTGTAGCGCTCGCGCAGGGCGCGGCACAGCGCCAGGGTCAGGGCGGTCTTGCCGGAACCGACCGGGCCGCCGATGCCGACACGCAGGGGTTGGCTGTTCATTTGCTTTGTTCCTCGTCAGGAGCGGAAGAGACGTGAGTACTGGCGCTCGTGCGCCATGCTCGCCAGGGCCAGGCCGAAGGCGGCGCTGCCCCAGTGTTCGGGAGAGAGTTCGGCGGCCTGTCGCTGGGCAGCATCGAGCTGCGGCAGCAGGCGGCTGGTCAGGCGCTGGGCGGCCTGTTGGCCCATGGGCAGCACTTTCATCAGCACGGCGAGCTGGTTTTCCAACCAGCCCCAGAGCCAGGCGGCCAGGGCGTCGTCCGGGCGGATCTGCCAGGCGCGCGCAGCCAATGCCCAGGCCATGGCCAGGCCGGGTTCGTCCTGGCTCGCCAGCAGTTTGCGGGCGGCTTCGTCCAGCTCCGGCAAACCCTCTAGCAACTGTCTGAGCGAGTAGCCCATCTGCCGGCTTTCCAGTGCCAGCTCGCGGGTTTCGCGGCTGGCGCGGTGCTGCTCGGCGAGTTGTTGCAGTTGGCTCCAGTCACCCTCTACCGCTGCTCGGCAATGGGCCAGCAGCAACGGGGCCTCGAAGCGCGAGAGGTTCAGCGACAACTGGTCGCTCAGCCAGCGCTCGGCGCTTTCGGCATCCTTGATCAGGCCGCTATCGATGGCCCATTCCAGGCCCTGCGAGTAGCTGTAGCCGCCAATGGGGAGCTGCGGGCTGGCCAGGCGCAACAGGGCCCAGGCCGGTTTCACGCGCCGGCCTCGGCGAATGCAGTCGACATGGCCTTGCTCACTTGCGCACCCCGAACTGGTGCAGGCGTGGGCCGTAGTTGAACTCGGCCTCGCCATGATGGGAGTGGTGGTGACCGCCGCCATAGGCACCCTGTTCGGGCTGATAGGGGGCCTCGATGGCCTCGACCGTCGCGCCGAGCTGTTCGAGCATGGCCTTGAGCACGTAGTCGTCGGGCAGGCGCAGCCAGCCATCGCCCAGTTGCAGGGCGACATGGCGGTTACCCAGGTGATAGGCGGCGCGCATCAGCTCGAAGGGGCTGGCGCAGGTGACGTGCAACAAGGGTTCGGCCTTGGCGCGCACGCGCACCACACGGCCGTCCTGCGCTTGCAGGCAGTCGCCATCGGCCAGGGCCGGCTGGCCACGTTCGAGAAACAGGCCGACCTCTTCGCCGGCAGTGGTGAAACAGCGCAGGCGGCTCTTGCTGCGGGCCTCGAAGGTCAGTTCCAGTTCGGCGTCACAGGTGTTCTGTGGTGCGATGCGGCTGTGGATTACCAGCATGTGTATCGATTCCGGGGCAGTGTGCCCGCAAATAGTGCAAGGGCCTTGCCAATGCGCCTGAGCACTGCATGCAGGCGCTTGCAGGCGATACTTCCGGAAGCTGTCGGGGTGGATAGGTTTTATTTGGTGCGCGCGCTGGCTTGTCGGCACCCTTTTGGTGCAATTCAGCTATCTGGCTTGCCCAGTCCCAGCCAGTGCTTGCCGCCGATCATGATGAAGCGCAACTGCTGGATGACCTTGGCTTCGGCGGTGAGGTGCGCAGGGAGCGTGGCCGCCGGTGGGTCGATCAGTTCGGGCAGGGTGGCGAACACGGTCTTGACCACCAGGTCGGAGATCACCTCCAGCGCGGCCTGATCTAGCTGCGGCATGCGACTCATCAGCTTGAGGTCGGCGGCCAGGTCGCTGGTGATGCGCTCGCGCAGGGCGGCGATGGCCTGGCGCACGGGCTGCGAGCCGCCGTACTGCTCGCGAGCGAGGAAGAGGAACTGGGCGTGGTTGTTGGCCACCTCGGCGAGGAAGATGCGCACCGAGGCATCGATCATGCCGCGCACCTCGAACTCATGGCGGCGCACCTGGCGAATGGCGGCGCGGAAGGTTTCGCCGACTTCCGCCACCAGGGCCAGGCCCAGTTCGTCCATATCGGCGAAGTGGCGGTAGAACCCGGTGGGCACGATGCCGGCCAGGCGGGTGACCTCGCGCAGGCTCAGGCTGCCGAAGCCGCGTCCACTCTCCATCAGGGTGAGAGCTGCGTGCATCAGGGCCTGGCGGGTCTGCTGCTTCTGTTCGGCGCGTGGTGTCATGCGAGTGGGATCAGGGAACGATGCCGCACTCTAGCAAATGAGGTTGGGCAGCGTCGAACCATGCGGGGCACTTCAGTGAACGACTGTTGACTCGTTTTGAGTTGACTGCCAGCATTGTGAACAGTCGTTCACTGAAAAGAGTCGCTGCATGCCCATCCTGTCGCTTTCCCTGGCCCGGCACCTAGTGCCAGCCCTGCAGCCTTTACGCGCGCTGTGCCGACGCGGCTGGCTACGCGAGGCCGATGTCGATCTGTTGCTGCGCTTGCTGCATCCCGCGTTGCGGGTACAGCGGGTGTTCGCCCGGGTCGCGGCGCGCCGTTGGGTGGCCGAGGACATGCTGGCGCTGACCCTGCGCTGCAATGGCAATGAGCGCGGCTGGCGTGCGGGGCAGCACGTGCAGGTCTACCTCGAACAGGAGGGTGTGCGTCATGGCCGCAGCTACAGCCTCACGGCGGTCAGCGCCGATGGCCGTGTCGAACTGGCGATCAAGCGCCAGCCGGGTGGGCGTCTATCTACTGTCTTGCTCGATCATCTTGAGGTGGGGCAGCTACTGGAACTGGCGCCGGCCTTCGGCGAATTGCAGTGGCCGAATGACGGGCGGCCGGTGTTACTGGCCGCTGCCGGCAGTGGCATTACGCCGTTGCTGGGGTTGCTGCGTGAGGCCTTGGCGCAAGGCTTCGCAGCGCCGATAACGCTGCTGCATCAGGTGCGCCGTCCTGGCCAGCGGGCTTTCGTCGAGGAACTGCAGGGGCTGGCCGAGCGGCATCGCAATCTGCACCTGCGTTGGGTCATCAGTGGCGAACCGGGCGGGCGCATCACTCGTGATCAACTGGATGAGTTGCCGGGCGAACACCTGGTCACCTGTGGCCCGCGCGGTTTCGTCGAGCAACTGCAAGGCTGGTGGAAGCGTGGCGGCACCCTGCAGGTGGAGAGCTTTAGCCCACCCGAACCGCTCACCGTGGATGAACGGCGCGAGGTGCGCCTGCGCTTCGCCCGCAGCGGCCAGCAGGTGCCGGGCAACAATCAGGGCAGCCTGCTGGAGCAGGCCGAGGCCAGTGGTTTGCGCCCGGCTCACGGCTGCCGCCAGGGCATCTGCGCCAGTTGCACCTGCACCCTGCTCAGCGGCGCGGTGCGTGACCTGCGCAGTGGCGCGCTGTTCGCCGAGCCTAACCAGCCCATTCGTTTGTGTGTCAGTGTCCCGCATGGGGATGTGGAGATCGATCTGTGAGTGCCCGTCTTGATCGCGAACTGAGCCCTGCCGAACTGGAGGCCTTCGGCGCCGAGCTGGACGCCCTGCGCCAGCGCACCCTGGCCGACCTGGGCGAGGCCGATGCGCGTTACATTCGCCGTGTACGCGCTGCCGTGCGCCTGTGCTGCTGGAGCGGCCGGGTGTTGTTGATGCTGGGCTGGTTCCCGCCCACCTGGTTGCTCGGCACTTTGCTGCTGGGCCTGGGCAAGATCCTCGAGAATATGGAGCTGGGCCATAACGTCATGCATGGCCAGTACGACTGGATGAACGACCCGGAATTTGCCGGGCGCCAGTACGAGTGGGATATCGTCGGCCCCGCCGATTTCTGGCGGCACACGCACAACCATGTGCACCACACCTACACCAACGTGCTGGGCATGGATGACGATGTCGGCTATGGCGTGGTGCGCTTGTTCCCCGAACAACGCTGGAAGCCCTTCTACCGCTGGCAGCCACTGTGGGTGACGATCCAGGCGCTGCTGTTCCAGTACGCCGTGGCCATCCAGCACCTACGCCTGGACAAGCTGATCAAGGGGCGTATCAGCCAGGACGAGGTGCGTCCACTGGCTCGCCAGTTCGGTGCCAAGCTGGCACGGCAGTGGGGCAAGGATTATCTGTTCTTCCCCTTGCTGGCGCTGTTGCTCGGCGCCAATGCCCTGGCCGTGCTGGCGGGCAATCTGCTGGCCAACCTGCTGCGTAACCTGTGGACCTTTCTGGTGATCTTCTGTGGTCACTTCACCGAGAAGGCGGCGGTATTCGCGCCCGAAGTGCTGGAGGGTGAGACGCGCGGTCACTGGTATCTGCGCCAGTTGCGCGGTTCGAGCAACCTGTCTGGTGGGCCGCTGCTGCATATCCTCACTGGCAACCTCAGCCATCAGATCGAGCATCACCTGTTCCCCGATCTGCCGGCGCGGCGTTATGCCGAGCTGGCGCGCGAGGTGCGGCGCATCGCCGAGCGTTATGGGCAGCATTACAACTGTGGAACCTTGTGGGGGCAGTTTCGGACGGTGTTGCGGCGTATCTGGATCTATCGGCTGCCGCCGGTTGTTATGAGTTGAGGTGAGGGCTTCGGAACGTGGAGTGGTGGTCTTGAGGTTGGACTGGCAAGTTTGTGTGTTGGTTTCGGTTGTTTTCGGTGTTCAAGGGCTGCCTATCGGCGTTCTGCTGATGTCTCCCGTTTCGCCCCCCGGCGACCTTCTTTTGTCAAGCGCCACAAAAGAAGGCAAAAAGGCTTGGCCCCGCCATCCGAGCTAGGCGCCCCCGCCCTGCTACGCTGGGGTTCGTGACTCGCTTCGCTCGCCCTTCGGGCCAGCCTTCGGCTGTTACTTCGCTTCGCTACGTCTCGTTCCATCGCCGCTCCGAGGGTCAGCGTACATGGGCCATCCCTGGCCCATTACGCCTCTCGCAGCATCCATGCTGCTCGCCCCTCTGCGCAACGATTCCACTCACCCTCCTGAAGGGGCCATTCGCGCGCCTGAACGAACCGGCATTCCAAAGAATGCTCGACGTGTTCTGGTAACAGTGGAACCCAAACGTGGCTGTCGAATTAAACCAATAGTTTCATTCGAGCAGTTTCATTCGCCTGGATAGCTTGCCGGCCTTCAGCCGGCATCTCGGTCAGCCCTACGGCTGACCTCATATTCACGCACTCCACACTACGTCTGAGTTACCGCAGGTTCAGGCGCGTGCAGAGCCCGCCCAGGAGGGCGAACGGAATCGTCGTGGAAGAGGTTGAGCGGCATGGATGCCGCGAGAGCCGCGATGGGCCAGGGATGGCCCACCGCGGCGGGCCTCTGGAGCGACGATGGAGTGAGCGAACCCTGGCGCAGCCAGGGCCGGATGACCGGGCGGAGGGTTTTGGTTACTTTTGCCCTACAAAAGTGACTCGCCCGGGAGGGCGAAACCAGAAACATCAGCAAAAACGCGGCAATCCGGAACGGGCATTAAGAGGCCCCGAAACAACCGCAAACCCAACACACAAACTTGCCAGTCCAGTATCAACCAACCCTACATCAAATCCGAATAACCAAAGAAAAGCCCGGCGTGCGCCGGGCTTGGGGCTATCGCTGAGTTGCTTCAGACGTGCTGAGCACCAGGGGTACGCTCATAGCCGTCCTCGGCTAGCTGCACATGCTGCGCGCCGGGGGTACGCTCGTAGCCGTCTTCGGCGAGCTGCACATGCTGGGCGCCAGGGGTACGCTCATAGCCATCTTCTGCCAGCTTGAAGCGCTGCTGGCCGGGCGTGCGCTCGGAGCCGTTCTCCGCTAGCGGGGTGAGTGGTTGATCTTGCTGGATCTGGCTGTCCTGATGCTCACCCACCAGCGGGAAGGGTGCATTGCTCGGCAGGGCGAAAGCAGTGGAGGTCAGCAGGGTCAGAGCCAGGGCGGTCAGGGTCAGTCGAGTTTTCATGTCCGTGCCTCCGTTGGGCGTGATTCGTGTCTACGGAAGTAATTGTCCTAGCTGACCGCTCGGATAAGAACTTGACTGGCCTGATAGTGAACATCGATGGCCGCAATACTTGATCAGAGCGCTCTATCTCGAGCCTTTCGGGTGGGCGCTAAGTACTTGCGGCGATGCAGCCGGCATCGCAAGTGCGAGGTTCGCAGCGTATGCTGTGCGGCCTTTCGGGTCGCTTGCGATCCGTTTTCCTGCAATGATTGAGGCTGCTTCATCGATGCTTGCGGTACAGGCGATCCTGCCGATCTTCGCCCTGATCGTGCTCGGCTACGTGCTGGGCTGGCGCCAGTGGCTCAATGCCGAGTCGGTCGCCGGGCTGGCCAATATCACCTTCAAGCTGTTCATGCCGACGCTGCTGTTCACCGGCATCGCCAAGGCGCATCTGGCCGAAGGCCTGTCGCCGATGTTGCTGCTGGGCTACTACCTGCCGGTACTGTTTGTGTTTGCCCTGGTCAACGGCGTCGCCCACTGGCGACGTGGCCGTGCCACGCCGCTGGGCCTGGTGGCTGCGTTCTCCAACAATGTGCTGGTGGGCATTCCGCTGGTCACCAGCCTGATGGGCGCTGCCGGTCTGGTGTACGTGTTCGCCATCCTGGTGTTCCACAGCCTCACGCTGTTTTCCCTGCAGAGTTTCTATGCGGCCTTCGGCAGTCAGGAGCGGGTCGATGGCCGCGCGCTGCTGAAGAACCTGGCCAACCCGATGATCATTGGCCTGCTGCTGGGTGCGCTGCTGAACCTCTCCGGCTTGATGGTGCCGGACAGCCTGTGGCGCGCGGTGACCTGGCTGGGGCAGGCGGCCTTGCCCTGCGCGTTGATCGTGCTCGGTGCCAGCCTGTCGCGCTATCGCTTACGGCCAACCCTTGAGGCCTGGGGCGTGGCGCTGGTCAAGCTGCTGCTGTTCCCGGCCCTGGTCTGGACGCTGACTGGCCTGTTGCCGGGGCTCAACGATGCCGCGCGCACGGTGCTGGTACTGCTGGCGGCCTGCCCGAGCGGGGTCAACGTGATGGCCTTTTCCCGCACGGCCGAGGATAACCGCAGCGTCAGCGCGGCGATCTCCCTGTCGACGCTGCTGGCCGCCGTCAGCCTGCCGGCCTGGATGATGTTGATGGGGTTCTGAGAGCGGGCGCCATTCTAGGCGCCCGCCGGGCGGATCAGGGCGCCAGATCCAGCGGCAGGCTCAGCTTCACCTCGGGCGGGCTGGCCAGCCAGGCGGCGGTACGCTGGCGGTAGTCGGCGTAATGCGCACTTTGTCGGTGTGCCTCCACCGCCTCGTGATCCACGTACAGCTCATAGAGGTCGAAGGTGCCCGGCGCACCGTCGCGCTCGAACAGGTCGTAGCGCAGGTTGCCGGGCTCACTGCGGCTGGCACTGACCATCTGCTGCAACGCCTGCAGCACCGCGTTGCGGTGCTCGGGCTTGGCATGAATGCTGGCGAAGATGGCGATGCTCATGCGCGCGCCTCGAGCAGGGCGAGCAGGGCTTCGGCGCTGGCCTCGGAAGAAGCCGGGTTCTGCCCGGTGACCAGCAGGCCGTCGACCTCGACATGGCTCTGCCAGTCATCGCCGCGGGCATATTGACCGCCGTTGGCCTTGAGCATGTCTTCGACCAGGAAGGGCACCACCTGGGTCAGTTGCACCGCGTCCTCTTCGCTATTGCTGAAACCGGTGACGCGCTTGCCGGCGACCAGCGGCTTGCCGTCGCTGCCCTTGACGTGGCGCAGCACGCCAGGCGCGTGGCAGACCGCACCGACCGGTTTGCCGAGTGCCAGGAAACCTTCGATCAGGGCGATGGAGTCGGGGCTTTCGGCCAGATCCCACAGCGGGCCATGGCCACCTGGGTAGAATAGCGCATCGAAGTCTTCGGCGCGCACCTGCGCCAGCGGCAGGGTATTGGCCAGGTCGCGCTGGGCTTCGGCATCGCCGGCAAAGCGGCGGGTGGCCTCGGTCTGCGCGCTCTCGTCATCGCTCTTCGGGTCGATGGGCGGCTGCCCGCCCTTGGGCGAGGCCAGGGTCAGCTGGGCGCCGGCATCCTTGAAGCAGTAGTAAGGTGCGGCGAACTCTTCCAGCCAGAAGCCGGTCTTGTGGCCGGTGTCGCCGAGGCGGTCGTGGGAAGTCAGTACCAGCAGAATCTTCATGAGGATTTCCTTGCGGTTTGGGCTGATCGAGTAGCTTTAGTGACTACTCGTGGTGACGGGTGTTCCGCTCAGTCGTCCAACCCTTCCTGCAGCGCTTTTAGCGCGGGTGCAGCGTAGATACCCACTTCCACCGCCAGTTCCAGCACCCGTGGCAGGTCGTTGGCGTACACCAGCACTGCCTGCAGCTCGTCGTCCAGTGGCTCGCTGAAATCCACCAGTACGTAGCCGCCGGTTTCCGGCGACAGCGCCGAGAGCTGCACCTGAATGCGGTTGAGCGCCTTGAGTGGTTCGGTCTTGGCCAGTTGCTTGGGCTTGAGCACGAACTGTACCTGCGGGCCGAAAGATTCGGTGATGCGCTGGAACAGCTCTTCATAGCTGTCGGCCTGGAACAGCACGGTGTCCGGCAGACTGCCGACCACCACCCACTCGCCCAGCGGGATGGGGAATTCGTCGTCGTAGTTGACGTCCGGGTTGGCGGCGAGGAAGGCAGCCGGGTCGGCGTAGGCCTGCGCGGCTTCGTCGGCGATGCGGGCGATCTCGTCCTCGGGCAGGCAGCCGGAGCTTATCTTGGCGATCAGTTCTTCCAGCTGGGCTTTCATCAGGCTATTCCTCGGGTATGGAAGGGGCGGCAAGAATATCATCGCCTGGGTAGGGTGCGCCGTGCGCACCAGGGCATCGGTAATCGGTGCGCACAGCGCACCCTACGATCCGTGGCAGGACCGACGCGCAGCAGATCGTCACCCGTAGCGCTTCTTGGCCTCGATGGCCAGGCCACTGCCGATGCTGCCAAAGGTATTGCCCTCCACGCTGCGCGCCTTGGGTAGCATGGCGGCCACGCTCTGGCGCAGGGCCGGCACGCCGCTGGAGCCACCGGTGAAGAACAGCGTGTCGACCTGATCGGCGGCGATGCTGGCATCGGCGAGCAACTGCGTGAGGCTGGCGCGGATGCGTTCGAGCAGTGGCTCGATGGCCTCCTCGAACAGCGGCTGGGTCAGCTCGGCGACCAGGCCCGGCTCTACGCGCGACAGGTCGATGGGCCGTGCGTCCTGTTCGCTCAGGGCGATCTTGCTGTCTTCCACCTGCATCGCCAGCCAGTGCCCAGCACGTTGTTCGATCAGGGCGAAGAGGCGGTCGATGCCGGTGGCGTCGACGATGTCGTAGCGCATGTTCTGCAGGGCTAGCTGAGTCTTCTGTGCGTACAGCGCGTTGATGGTGTGCCAGGTGGCCAGGTTGAGGTGGTAGCTGGTGGGCATGAAGGCATCGCTCTTCATCCGGCTGCCGTAGCCGAACAGCGGCATCACTCCGGCCAGCGAGAGCTGCTTGTCGAAGTCGGTACCGCCGATGTGCACGCCGCCGGTGGCGAGGATGTCGCCCTGGCGCTCGGCCAGGTGGTGGCGCTGCGGGGCCAGGCGCACCAGGGAGAAGTCCGACGTACCGCCGCCGATGTCGACGATCAGCACCAGCTCTTCGCGGTCGAGGTTCGACTCGTAGTCGAAGGCCGCGGCGATGGGCTCGTACTGGAAGGACACTTCCTTGAAACCGAGTTTGTGCGCCACGGCCACCAGGGTGTTCTGCGCCTCCTGGTCGGCGGCTGGGTCGTCGTCGACGAAGAACACCGGGCGGCCCAGCACCACTTCCTCGAAGGCACGTTCGGCCTGAGCTTCGGCGCGCTTTTTCAGTTCGCCGATGAAGAAGCCGAGCAGATCCTTGAATGGCAGAGCACTGCCCAGCACCGTGGTTTCGCTCTTCAGCAGCTTGGAGCCCAGCAGGCTTTTCAGCGAGCGCATCAAGCGGCCTTCGTAGCCCTCCAGGTACTCGTGCAGGGCCAGGCGGCCGTAGACCGGGCGGCGCTCCTCGGTGTTGAAGAAGATCACCGAAGGCAGGGTGATCTTGCCGTCTTCCAGAGGCAGCAGGCTGTCCTGGCCTGGGCGAAACCAGCCGACGGTGGAGTTGGAGGTGCCGAAGTCGATACCGCAGGCGCGGGCGGGAGTAGAGAAGGACATGGTGCAGACCGCCAGAAAGATTGCCGGGATGAATGACGACGTCGCATGGCGACGACCCGGAGGGTGGCTGCCAACGAGGGCAGGCCACGAAAACGGCCGCGCATTCTATGTCAGCGCTGCCGTCATCGCGAGTCGTGATTCAGGAGGGCAGATTGGCGCTGCTTTGTCGTGCCTTCCACTGACTCCACTCGAAGCCCAGTACCACCAGCAGCGACAGGGCGAACGGCAGCAGCAAGTAGAACACGCGGAACACGATCAACGCCGCCAGCACATCGGCGGCAGGCACTTCCGGCATGGCGGCGAGGAAGGTCACTTCCAGCACACCCAGGCCACCGGGCGCATGGGACAGCAGGGCCAGCGAGAAGGAGGCGAGGAACACACCCAGCACCACCAGATAGCCAGGGTGGTTGTCGGCAGGCAGGGCGAAGTAGATGATCGCCGCCGCGCACAGCAGCTCCAGTGGGCCGGCCAACAACTGACGGCCGACGATGCGCAGGCGCGGGTACTCGACATGCAGCTTGCCCAGCGTCCAGGGTTTGAACTGGCGCCAGGAGCCCAGCACGTAGAGACCGACCAGCGTCAGCAGGACGCTGCCGATGACCACCGATACCAGTGGTGTGACGTTGGCGACACGGTGCACCAGATCCGGCTGGGCGATCAGCACGCAGCCGCTGGCCAGCAGGGTGCCGATGGCGAAGGTGAAGGAGCAGAAGACGATGAGGATGCCGATTTCCTGCGGCGTCAGGCCCTTGCTGCGGTAGGCGCGGTAACGCACCACCGCGCCGGAAAACACCGAGGCGCCGATGTTGTGCGCCAGCGCATAGGTGGTGAAGGAGCACAGGGTGATGAAGCGCCAGGGAATCCGCTTGCCCAGGTGGGCCACGGCGATGCGGTCGTACCAGGCCAGCGCCCAGTAGGCGCCCAGGGTGGCGGCACCGGCCAGCAGCCAGCTGATATGCGAGATGGCTTCGAGACTGCCTTTGATCTCGTGGATGGAGATATTGCGCAGTTCGCGGTAGAGCAGGAAGCCGGACAGCACCACAGCGCCAAGACCGATCAGCGTCCAGATCAGGTCGCTGCGTTTCAGTTTGGGTTTGGCTTCAACAACGGACACTACAAATCCTCGATCGAGAGCCCCGAGGCGTTTGACGGGGCCTTGAGCCTTGGCCGGGCTCGATGATGGCGGGCCTTGTGGGCCGATCCTGCAGCGCCCGCGAATGGATTCTGCCTGCATGGCGCGGTGCGCAGTATCACGGAGCCGCGTCCGTTGCTCAACTGCAATACGCGTCATTGGCGTAACCCCGTATGTCCATGCAGCCTGTGTGGACGCGAAACAGCTTACAACCAGGCCAGGGTGAGTACGGCCAACACGGCATAACGAGCGCTCTTGGCCAGGCTCACCAGCAGCAGGAAACGCCACAGCGGCTCGCGCATCACGCCGGCCACCAGTGTCAGTGGATCGCCGATCAGCGGCATCCAGCTCAACAAAAGCGACCAGCGGCCGTACTTCGCATACCAGCCCTGAGCCTGTGCCAGGCGGGCGTTGCTGACCGGAAACCAGCGTCGCCCCCGGTAATGTTCCAGTGAGCGGCCCAGCAGCCAGTTGACCCAGGAGCCCAACACGTTGCCCAGGGTGGCAACCGCCAGCAAGGCCCAGGTGGCGTGAGCGCCACCGAGCAGCAATGCCACCAGCACCGCCTCGGATTGCAAGGGCAACAGGGTGGCGGCGCCGAATGCCGAGAGAAATAGCCCCAGGTAGGCCGAGGTGAACAACATGGCCCTGGCTCAGCGGTTCAGGACTGGCGCTCCTGATTGGCCATGATCTCTTCCAGGCTCAGCCCGGTGAGGCCATGGATGGTCTTCCACAGATAATAGAAGATGGCCATGAGCATGATCATCGAAGGAATGGCGATCATCGGGTAGCTGAGCAGGGTCATGCGCCCCAGCTCATCGTTGAAGGCCTCGGTGCCGGACGGGCTGACCACTATCCACTTGGCCAGTACGTAGTTCATGAACGAGGAGAAGAAGAAGGTGCCGCTGAGCCAGTAGGTGGCGCGCATCAGCCGCGTCTCGAAATGTTCGACATGGCCGCCCTGCTCGAGCCGTTGATGGATCTTGTCGACGTTGAGCACCGTCTTGTTGAATAGAAGAGTGCGGATCAGCGGGTAGCGGGTGCGTGTCGACACCAGCACGGCGATGCCGATGATGCCCGGAATGGTCGCCTCCTTGACTGCCAGCCACTGAGTGCTGAGATGCAACAGGCCGATGCCGCCGGTCAGCGCCACGCTGATCAGGCCGAGCAGGGCGATGAAGTTGAATTTGCGGTACTTGATCAGCTCGAAGGCGCCCCAGCCCAGTGGGAAGGTCAGGGCCAGGAGCAAGGCACCATCGGGCCCCAGACGATGTTCAGCGCTGAGCTTCATCAGGATGAACGAGGGGATCAGGATGCTGATGGCCAGGTCGATCAACGGGCGCGGCTTGTGGGTCGGGGTCGAGCTGTCTGTGGTGGTCATGGCGAACGAAAGACGAAAAGGGGCACTGATCATCGCCCGAGCGGGCGCATAGGGCCAGCCCGGCCGTCGTCGCGAGTGTGAAAAAATGTGCACACTGACAGTTTGTGGACAGTTATGGCAGGCTTGGCCGACCGATCATAAGGCCTGGCTCGGTGGGATGACGCTTGCAGCGCAGTGGCCTATCATCCAGTTTGTTGTCGAGCATCGCTCAGGTCAGTGACACACTCTATGTTCAAATCCGTCGTATGTGCCGTCCTCCTCTGCTGCTGTAGTGCTGCGAACGCTGCTGGCGAATTGCGCCTGTACACCGAGGACAACCGGCCTTACGGCTTCCTCGAGGCGGGCAAGCTCGATGGCATGACCGTGCAGGTGGTCAAGGAGCTGGTACGCCGCAGCGGCCAGCCTGCGCAGATCGAGCTGGTGCCCTGGACGCGTGGTTATCATCAGGTGCAGCGTGAGGCTGATGCAGCCTTGTTCCCGGTCGTGCGCACGCCGGAGCGCGAAGCGCTGTTCCAGTGGGTCGGGCCAATTGTTGTGGGACGTACCGGCTTCTACAGCCGGCGCGCGGACAACATCCGCGTGCATAACCTCGACGATGTGCGCCGCTTGGGCACTTTGGCAGTGCCCAAGCAGTGGTATATCCATGAGCAGTTGCTGATGCTGGGCATGGACAACCTGCATGGGGTGTCCAAGCCTTCCGACATGGTGCGTCTGTTCCATCATGGACGGGTGAAACTGATCGTGGCCAATGACCTGATTCTGGAGGCGCTGTTGGCCGGGGAGGGCATGAGCGTCGACCAGGTGCAGTGGCAATTCGACCTGATGCCCAATGCCTCCTACATCGCTTTCTCCAAGGCGGCTCCGCCGGAGCGGGTCGCACGCTGGCGACAACTGCTCGCTGGCATGCGTGCCGATGGCAGCCTGGAGCGTCTCTATCGGCAGTGGTTTCCCCACGCCGACGAAGCGCACGTCGCCGCGTTGCTGCATGAGTGAGCGGGCCTTGCCCTTGCAGGCGCGCGCCCGGCTGTTTGCCCATCTGGCCGCCATGGAGCGTGCCGGTGTGCCGCTGGATCGAGCCCTGGCCAGCCTGGCGCTGGGTGCGCGGCAGGCGCGGGCACTGCAGCGCCTGCGTCAGCTCGTCGGTGCCGGGCGTGATCTGGCGGTTTCCGGCCAGCTAAGTGGCGTGTTCACGCCGCTGGAGGCCAGCCTGCTGCGCGCCGCGCAACAGGCCGGCGGTCTGGCGCAAATGCACGAACAACTGGCTCAACGTTATGCCGAGCAGGTGCAGCAACTCGCGGCCCTGCGTGCGCGCCTATGGCTGCCGGCAGGGGTGCTGCTGCTGGCCCTGATCGTCCAGCCCCTACCGGCGCTGGTGGGCGGTTCGCTGAGCCTGGCCGGCTACCTGGCATGTGCATTGTTGCCGCTGCTGAGCTTGTTCGGCCTGTATCGCCTGGTGCCTGTGGCGTGGCGGCGTTGGCAGCAGCGGCGCAGTGTGCAGCCGGGCCGTTTGGATGATTTTCTGCTGGCACTGCCGCTGCTCGGCACGCTGCAGCGCAAGGCCGACCTGCGTAACTTCTGCGATGCCCTGGGCCTGCAGCTCGAGGCCGGTATCGCCGTACTCGATGCCTTGCCGCGAGCCTGTGGCACCATGAGCAATGCGCGCCTGCGGCGGGATTTCGCCACTTTGGCACCACGCATCCAGGCCGGGCAGTCGCTGACGCAGGCCTTGATCGCCCTGTCCTTGCCGGGGCAGGGCATGCTGACGGCCATGCTCAACAGCGGCGAAGCAACTGGGCGGCCGGGCGAGGCGCTGCTGCGCTTTGCCCGGCTACAGGCTCAGCAGCTCGCTGCGCGGCAGCAATGGCTGGCCGTCTGGTTGCCACGTCTGTTCTACCTGGCCGTCGCCGGCTGGATGGCCTATTCCCTGATCGACAGTGGCGCTTTTATCCCCCGGCTGCCGGCGGAGCTGGCTGGCCGGTAAATTGCTGGCAAGACGCCCAGGAAACATCGCTGACGTGACTGCAATGGTGCGACGAAAGCCTGGCGCAAGTGCCTTGCGCTAGCATTGGTCACGTCTACGCGATTACTAAAAAGAGCGATTCAACCGACTTTGGAATACGCCCCATGCCCATCTTGCAACGTGCATCCCATCATGAGCTGCGCAGTGCCTTTCGTGCCCTGCTGGCTTCCGAGCGCTGCTACCACACCGCTTCGGTCTTCGACCCCATGTCCGCCCGTATCGCCGCCGACCTCGACTTCGAGGTCGGCATTCTCGGTGGTTCCGTCGCCTCTCTGCAGGTGCTCGGCGCACCGGACTTCGCCCTGATCACCCTCAGCGAATTCGTCGAGCAGGCCGCGCGCATCGGCCGCGCGGCGCGCCTGCCGGTGATCGCCGACGCCGACCACGGTTATGGCAATGCGCTCAACGTGATGCGCACCGTGGTCGAGCTGGAGCGCGCCGGCATCGCCGCGCTGACCATCGAAGACACCCTGCTGCCGGCGCAGTTCGGCCGCAAATCCACCGACCTGATCTCGGTCGAGGAGGGCGTGGGCAAGATCCTCGCGGCCCTGGAGGCGCGCGTCGACCCGGATCTGGCCATCATCGCCCGCACTCACGCCGGCGTGCTGGAGGTGGACGAAGTGATCCAGCGCACCCGCGCCTACGAGGCGGCCGGCGCCGATGGTATCTGCCTGGTCGGGGTGAAGGATTTCGCCCATCTGGAGCAGATCGCCGAAGGCCTCAAGGTGCCGCTGATGCTGGTCACCTACGGTAACCCGGAACTACGCGACAACCAGCGCTTGGCCCGTCTGGGCGTGCGCATCGTGGTCAACGGCCACGCCGCCTACTTCGCCGCGATCAAGGCCACCTACGACTGCCTGCGCGAGCAGCGCGGTGCCCAGCCCTGCGACCTCAATGCCACCGAGCTGACGCACAAGTACACCATGCCCGAGGATTACATCCTCTGGGCCAAGGAGTTCATGGAAGTGCGCGAATAAGCGCAGAGGCGCCTGCACGAACGGCACTTGCACTTCGCCGACATTGGGCGCATATCATGGCCCATGCAGGCGAGGAGGCCGGAACATGGCAGGTGGTTGGGCAAGTGACAGCGCGGTGCAGGAACAGATCGACAGCAGCATCGAGGACGCCGTCGCGCGTGCCCGTAGCCAGTTGCCGAAAGGCGAGAGTCTGCACCGCTGCGAGGAATGTGACGCGGTGATTCCCGAAGCCCGTCGCCAAGCGATTCCCGGCGTGCGCCTGTGCGTCAATTGCCAGGCCGAGGTAGACAAACAGCAAGCGGCCAGCAGTGGCTACAACCGCCGTGGCAGCAAGGACAGCCAGTTGCGCTGAGCAAGCGATGCGGCACCTATCTTTTCATTGATGGTCTAGTGCTACTAAGACCGTGACCGAATAAGAGGTGCCTGCATGACGATTTTCGAAGCCCTGCGCATCAGCCATGACATCCAGCGCAAGCTGGCGCAGAAACTGGTCGCTACCCATGGCGATACGGCCGAGCGGCATGCCTTGTTCGCTCAGCTCAAGCAGGAGCTGGCCGTGCATTCGGTGGCTGAGGAGCGGCACTTCTATATTCCCCTGATGCAGCAGGAAGCGGGCGTCGATCTGTCTCGCCACGCCATTGCCGAGCATCACCAGATGGACGAAATGATCGAGGATCTGGAGGAAACCGACCCCAGCAGCCCCAGTTGGTTGGCGCAGGCCAAGGCACTGGCCGAGAAGGTCGAGCATCACCTCAAGGAAGAGGAGCAGCGCTTTTTCCAGATGGCCGGTAAGCTGCTGCGCGACAAGGAGAAGGAGCAGTTGGCCGGTGAGTATCTCAATGCCTACGACGAGCTGAAGCAGGCGTCCTGATGGCCTGGTGAGGTCTGTCGCAGCCCGCTAGCCCTTCGTTGCACCTTTCGATGTGCATGTCCGCCAATTGGACTGGGCTGGCTTAGGGGGGCGTTCTCTGCGTGCGGCCCTCTCCGCTGGCCAGTTGCGCTGCTCCGTCCGGCTCTGCCCCCGTGTATGCAAGGGGGCAGACTTTTCGCGGGTAAATCCCACCTTCAATCGCGGTCTACGGCGAAGGCCGACCAGGCCTGGCGGCTGGGCATGATTTCCAGGCGGTTGATGTTGATGTGATCCGGCAGGGTGGCGACGTAGAAGATCTGCTCGGCGATGTCCTCGGCGCTCAGCGGTGTGGTGTTGCCGTACAACGCGTCGGAGGCGGCCTGGTTGCCCTTGGTGCGTACCAGGGTGAATTCGGTCTCGGCCATGCCGGGGGCGATGTCGGTGACGCGCACGCCGGTGGACACCAGGTCGCAGCGCAGGTTGAAGCTGAACTGTTTGACGAAGGCCTTGGTGGCACCATAGACGTGGCCGCCCGGGTAGGGCCATTCGCCGGCCACCGAACCGATGTTGATGATGCTGGTGCCCTTGCCGATTTCCAGCAGCTTGGGCAACACGGCGTGGGTGACGTTGACCAGGCCGGTGACGTTGGTGTCGATCATGGTGTGCCAGTCTTCCAGGGCCACCTTCTGCGCCGCTTCCGGGGCCAGGGCCAGGCCGGCGTTGTTGACCAGCACGTCGATGCGCGCGAAGGGCGCCTGCAGGCCGTCGACCAGGGCCTTCACCGCAGCGGCATCGCGCACGTCCAGTTCGGCGATGTGCACCGGCACCTTGTCCTGCAGCTCTTGCTGCAGTGCCTCCAGTCGCTCCAGGCGCCGACCGCTGAGCACCAGGGCCCAGCCGGCCTCGGCGAAGCGTCGTGCCGCGGCGCGGCCAAAACCGGATGTCGCGCCTGTGATGAATGCCACCTTGCTCATGGATAACCTCATTTCGCTGTTAGGGTGTATGGCCTGCTTGAGCCTGGGCTGTCGGGCGCATGCCGGGCCGTGCACTCGCCCCGTTGCACCAGGGGCAGGGCGCAAGTGTAAGACCTTAACCGAGTCGCTGCGCTCACAGTTGGCCGCAGATTGATGCGGACAGTTCGAGGAACCTGCGTACTCGCTCGGTTGCGGGGGAGGCGCCTGTGGTTCCGCAACGATTGCCGAGGATGGTGTCTCGAAGGGCATCACTGCGCAGCTCAGGAGTCTGGAGGCGAGCTTGCCCTACAGGTGCGCAATGGTGGACAGAAAGAGCGTTGCCAGGCTGAGCGGGGGGGAGCGGGGCTAGATCGCCACCAACCCGCGCACGCCCTCGGCTTCCATGTTGGCGCCACGGCCCTGCTGGACGATCTCGCCCCGGCTCATCACCAGATACTGGTCGGCCAGTTCGGCGGCGAAGTCGTAGAACTGCTCCACCAGCAGGATGGCCATGTCGCCGCGAGCGGCGAGTTTCTTGATCACCGCGCCGATCTCCTTGATCACCGAGGGCTGGATGCCTTCGGTGGGCTCGTCGAGGATCAACAGGCGCGGCTGGCTGGCCAGGGCACGGCCGATGGCTAGCTGTTGCTGCTGGCCGCCGGAGAGGTCGCCGCCTCGGCGATGCTTCATCTCGCGCAGCACAGGGAACAGTTCGTAGATGAATTCCGGCACGGCCTTGGCCTGGCTGCCGGGAAAGCGCGACAGACCCATCAGCAGGTTCTCTTCCACCGTCAGGCGGCCGAAGATCTCGCGGCCCTGCGGCACGTAGGCGATACCGGCTTGCACGCGCTGGTGTGGTTTGTAGGCGGTGATGGCCTTGCCTTCCCACTGCACGTTGCCGTCCTTGGCCGGGATCAGGCCCATCAGGCATTTGAGCAGGGTGGTCTTGCCCACGCCGTTGCGGCCGAGCAGGCAGGTGACCTCGCCGACCTTCACGTCGAACGACAGGCCACGGAGGATATGGCTGCCGCCGTAGTACTGATGCAGTTTTTCGACTTGGAGCATGACTTCAATTCCTCGTTCTTGGAGCTGCAAGCTTCAAGCTGCAAGCCACAAGTAAAAGCGGCACGGGGCCTGCTTCTACTTGCAGCTTGAGGCTTGCAGCCTGTAGCTGGCGCGTCAGCGCCCCAGATAAACCTCGATCACCCGCTCATCGTTCTGCACCTGCTCCAGCGAGCCTTCGGCCAGCACGCTGCCCTGGTGCAGTACGGTGACGTGGTCGGCGATGGAGCCGACGAAGCCCATGTCGTGCTCCACCACCATCAGCGAGTGCTTGCGCGCCAGTGACTTGAACAGCTCGGCGGTGAACTCGGTCTCGGCGTCGGTCATGCCTGCCACCGGCTCGTCGAGCAGCAGCAGGTGCGGCTCCTGCATCAACAGCATGCCGATTTCGAGGAACTGCTTCTGGCCGTGGGAGAGCAGCCCGGCCGGACGGTTGCGCGAGGCTTCCAGGCGAATGGTATTGAGCACTTCCTCGATACGATCCTGCTGTTCGCCGCTGAGCTTGGCGCGCAGGCTGGCCCATACCGACTTGTTGGTCTTCTGCGCCAGCTCCAGATTCTCGAACACCGTGAGCGCCTCGAATACCGTGGGCTTCTGGAACTTGCGGCCGATGCCGGTCTGGGCGATTTCCACTTCGCTCATGCGGGTCAGGTCGAACTGCTCACCGAAGTAGGCCACGCCGCTGTCCGGGCGGGTCTTGCCGGTGATCACGTCCATCATGGTGGTCTTGCCAGCGCCGTTGGGGCCGATGATGCAGCGCAGTTCGCCGACGCCGATGTACAAGGTCAGGTCGGTCAGCGCGCGAAAACCATCGAAGCTGACGTTGATGTCTTCCAGGGTGAGGATGGTGCCGTGGCGCACGTTGACGCCCTTGCCTAGCACGGGGCGAGTGTCCAGTGCGCTGGGATCCAAAGCGGCTTCGAGCATGGTTTCCGGGATCGGCGTGGCTCTCATTGATCCTTTTCCTTTTTCAGCAGGCCGACGACACCGCGCGGCAGGAACAGGGTAACGACGATGAACAGGGCGCCCAGAGCGAACAGCCAGTACTCGGGGAAGGCCACGGTGAACCAGCTCTTCATGCCATTGACGATGCCGGCGCCGAGCAGCGGGCCGATCAGCGTGCCGCGCCCACCCAGGGCGACCCACACGGCGGCCTCGATGGACTGGGTCGGTGCCATCTCGCTGGGGTTGATGATGCCCACCTGCGGCACGTACAGGGCGCCAGCCAGGCCGCACAGCACTGCGCTCAATACCCAGATGAACAGCTTGTAACCGCGTGGGTCGTAGCCGCAGAACATCAGGCGGTTCTCGGCGTCGCGCAGGGCGGTGAGCACCCGGCCGAACTTGCTGCGCGCCAGGCGCAGGCCCAGGTACAGGCTGCCCAGCAACAGCACCACGGTGGCCAGGAACAGCGCCGCCCGGGTGCCCTGGGCGGTGATGTCGAAGCCGAGGATGCGGGTGAAGCCGGTAAAGCCGTTGTTGCCGCCGAAGCCGGTTTCGTTACGGAAGAACAGCAGCATGCCGGCGAAGGTCAGCGCCTGGGTCATGATCGAGAAGTACACGCCCTTGATCCGCGAGCGGAAGGCGAAGAAGCCGAACACCAGGGCCAGCAGGCCGGGGGCCAGCACCACCAGGCACAGCGCCCAGAGGAAGCTGGAGGTGCCATACCAGTACCAGGGCAACTCGTTCCAGGCCAGGAAGCTCATGAAGGCCGGCAGGCCATCGCCCGCCGACTGACGCATCAGGTACATGCCCATTGCATAGCCACCGAGGGCGAAGAACAGGCCATGGCCCAGCGACAGCATGCCGGCATAGCCCCACACCAGATCCAGGGCCAGGGCGACGATGGCGTAGCAGAGAATCTTGCCCACCAGGGTCAGGCTGTAGGCCGTCACATGCAGGGGGTGCTCGGCCGGCAGCAGGTGCAGCAGCGGCATGGCTATCAGCACGGCCAGAACCAGCAGGCCGATGGCAATGGAGACCTGCGGGCCGAGTTTGGTGCTGGCACGGGCCAGCAGGGTTTGGTTTGGTGCATTCATCAGTCGATCACCCGTCCTTTGAGAGCGAAGAGGCCTTGCGGGCGCTTCTGGATGAACAGAATGATCAGCGCGAGGATGAGGATCTTGCCGAGTACGGCGCCGATCTGCGGTTCGAGGAACTTGTTCATCACACCCAGGCCGAAGGCGGCCAGCACGCTGCCGGCCAACTGGCCGACCCCGCCGAGCACCACCACCAGGAAGGAGTCGATGATGTAGCTCTGGCCGAGGTCCGGGCCGACGTTGCCGATCTGGCTCAGGGCCACACCGCCGAGGCCGGCGATGCCTGAGCCGAGGCCGAAGGCCAGCATGTCCACGCGGCCGGTGGGCACGCCACAGCAGGCCGCCATGTTGCGGTTCTGCGTCACCGCGCGCACGTTGAGGCCCAGGCGCGTCTTGTTTAGCAGCAGCCAGGTCAGCAGCACGACGAACAGGGCGAAACCGATGATGACGATGCGGTTGTAGGGCAGCACCAGGTTGGGCAGCACCTGTACGCCGCCGGACAGCCAGGCCGGGTTGGCCACCTCGACGTTCTGCGCGCCGAAGGTGACGCGCACCAGTTGAATCAGGATCAGGCTGATGCCCCAGGTGGCCAGCAGGGTTTCCAGCGGGCGGCCGTAGAGGTGGCGGATCACCGTGCGTTCCAGGGCCATGCCGATTGCTGCGGTGACGACGAAGGCGATGGGCAATGCAGCCAGCGGGTAAAGTGCCAGATAGCCGGGGGCAAGTTTCTGGAAGCTCAGTTGCACCACATAGGTGGTGTAGGCACCGAGCATCAGCATCTCGCCGTGGGCCATGTTGATCACCCCGAGCAGGCCGAAGGTGATGGCCAGGCCCAGGGCCGCCAGGAGCAGGATCGAGCCCAGCGACAGGCCGCTGAAGGCCTGGCCGAGCAGCTCGCCGATCAGCAGTTTGTTGTTGATCTGCGCCAGGCTCTGGCGCGCGGCGGTCAGTACCTGGGCATCACTCTCCTGGCCGCCGTCGATCAGCGCCTGCAAGCGCGTGAGGGCCAGTGGGTCGCCGGTCTCACCGAGGCGCTGCACGGCAGCCAGGCGCACGGCCGGGTCGCTGGCGTCCAGTTGCAGGTTGGCCAGAGCGAGGGCCAGGGCGTCCTGCACCTGTTCGTCGGCTTCGATGCTCAGGCGGTTTTCCAGCAAGGGCAGCAGTGCCGGCGGGGTATTGCGTTGCAGTTGCCGGGCGGCGTCGAGGCGCAGGGCAGCATCGTCAGCGAGCAAGCGGTGGCTGGCCACGGCGACGGCAGCAAGGCCGCGCAGGCGGTTGTTCAGGCGCAGTTTGCGAGGCGTGCCGTTGGCAGTGGCATCGCCCGTGGCGGCGAGCCAGATGCCGTCCTGTTCGATGAAGGCGCGTTTGTCGGCATCGCGGCCAACGCGGCCTTGTTGCAGGGCCAGCAGCAGGGGCAGGCGCTCGGCCTTGGGCGCGGCGGCCCAGGCTTGCAGGAGTTTGGCCTGCTGGCTGGAGTTGGCGGCGGCGAAGTCGTCGGCTTCGCCAGCGCCCGCAGCCAATGGCAGCAACAGCAGCAGGCTCAGAAGAATTCGGATCAGGGCAGTGTGCATCAGGTGTGTCCTTGGCGTAGCCCGGATGCAATCCGGGACAACTCTCCCCGGATTGCATCCGGGCTACTTTTGTCCTCTCCCTGCGCGGTCGGCGCAGGGAGGGGCTTTTGCCTCAGTTCGACTTGACCGGGTGATCCGGCTTCTTGTCATTGCCTTCGATGTACGGGCTCCACGGCTGGGCGCGGATCGGGCTCTCGGTCTCCCAGACCACGGAGAACTGACCGTCTTCCTGGATTTCACCGATCATCACCGGCTTGTGCAGGTGGTGGTTGGTCTTGTCCATGGTCAGGGTGAAGCCGCTCGGCGCGTCGAAGGTCTGCCCGGCCATGGCTTCGCGCACCTTGTCGACGTCGGTGGTGCCGGCCTTCTCGACGGCTTGTGCCCACATGTGGATGCCCACGTAGGTGGCTTCCATCGGGTCGTTGGTCACCACGGTGTCGGCGTTCGGCAGCTTCTTGGCCTTGGCGTAGGCTTTCCAGTCGGCGACGAACTTGTCGTTGACCGGGTTTTCCACGGACTGGAAGTAGTTCCAGGCCGCCAGGTGGCCGACCAGCGGCTTGGTGTCGATGCCGCGCAGTTCTTCCTCACCCACGGAGAAGGCCACTACCGGCACGTCGGTGGCTTTCAGACCCTGGTTGGCCAGCTCCTTGTAGAAGGGCACGTTGGAGTCACCGTTGACGGTGGAGACCACGGCGGTCTTGCCGCCAGCGGCGAACTTCTTGATGTTGGCGACGATGGTTTGATAGTCGCTGTGGCCGAAGGGGGTGTAGACCTCTTCGATGTCCTTGTCGGCGATGCCCTTGCTGTGCAGGAAGGCGCGCAGGATCTTGTTGGTGGTGCGCGGGTAGACGTAGTCGGTGCCGAGCAGGAAGAAGCGCTTGGCGCCGCCGCCATCTTCGCTGAGCAGGTATTCCACCGCCGGAATGGCTTGCTGGTTCGGCGCCGCGCCAGTGTAGAAGACGTTCGGCGACATTTCCTCGGCCTCGTACTGCACCGGGTAGAACAGCAGGCCGTTGAGTTCCTCGTAGACCGGCAACACGGATTTGCGCGACACGCTGGTCCAGCAGCCGAAGGTCACGGCCACCTTGTCCTGGGTCAGCAACTGGCGGCCACGCTCGGCGAACAGCGGCCAGTTCGAGGCCGGATCCACCACCACCGGCTCCAGCTTCTTGCCGAGCACGCCGCCCTTGGCGTTGATCTCGTCGATGGTCATCAAAGCCATGTCTTTCAGCGAGGTTTCGGAAATGGCCATGGTGCCGGACAGCGAGTGCAGAATGCCCACCTTGATGGTCTCGGCCGCCTGGATGGTCCAGGACAGGCCCATGGCGGCGATGGATGCGGAAAGGGTGAAGGCCTTGATCAGGCTGCGACGTTGCATGGTGCGTTCTCCATTCTCATCTTGAGTAAGTGGGCAACTCTTTATTGTTCGGCAGTGATGCAAAGGTCATTTGCGTCACCTTTGCACCGGCAGTGCCCGTTGGCGGGCGCTGTGCAGCATGTGCAGGGTGATCTTGTGTACTTGCGCCTTGCTGACCTCAATGTGGGTCTTGAGCAATAGCTGTGCCTCTTCTGGGCGATGGCTGAGAATTGCCGCGAGAATCTGCGCGTGTTCGGCGTAGGTCAGCTCGATACGCGGCGCCTGGGTGAAGTCCAGGCGCCTTAGAATGCGGATCTTCTCGCTGACCTCGCGGTGCACGCGGGCCATTTCCTGATTGCCGGCAGCTTCCATCAGCAGGCCGTGAAAGGCCTCGTCGAGCTGGGCAACTTGGCTGCCGTCCTGCAGTTGCTGTTCTTTGCGCACCATCCAGGTGCGCTCGAGCATCTGCAGTGCAGCGCAATGTTCATCCATGGGGCGCTGGCAGATTCGGCGCACGGCTTCCAGTTCGAGCACGATGCGCAGCTCGTAGAGTTCGTCGAACTGGACGAAGTCCAGCGCCCGCACCTGCCAGCCGCTGCGAAAGTGCACGTCCAGGTAGCCTTCGCGCTGCAGGCGGTACAGGGCCTGGCGCACTGGCGTGCGGCTGGCGGCCATGCGCTCGGCGACTTCACCTTCACTGAAGCGGTCTCCCGGCAGCAGGCGGAACTCGAAGATGTCGTCCTTGAGCCGGGCGTAGATGCGCTCGGCCAGGCTCTGCGGGCGCTCGGCAGTACGTGACATGAGCGGTGTCAGGCCTTGGTACTGGCGATAAAGGCGCGCCAGCCGCCGAAGCTGGTGATGTCACGGGCGCCATCCAGCGCATAGGGCTCGCAGATGAAGCCCTTGACCCAACGACCATCGGCCAACTGCAGATTGCCGATGCCCAAAGGCGGCGGGATCTCCGCGACGAACTCGCCGAAGCGCGCCTGCGGCACGTCCCATAGCTCGACGATGATCTCGGCACCATCGGCAGTGACACGCGCCAGGCCCGGCTTGGGCGGTACGGTGCCGGGCAGGGCATAGAGGCGGTAATGCGCGGCGCTGGTGGTCTGCTCCACCAAGACGGCATCGCGGCTGGTGAGCTGGAAGTTCAGCGGCATGCCGGTCAGGTGGGCGCCGACCACCGCTACGCGGATGCTGCCCGGCGCCGGCTCGGTGCTCGCTGCTTGAGTCGGGAGCGGTTTGCCGCTAGCACCCAGCGGCAGGGCCAGGGCTTGCTGCCAGCGTTGACCGAAGGCGGCCAGCGCCTGGTCATGCCAGGCCGGGGCGAGCAGGGTGATGCCGGCCGGCAGGCCGTCTTCGCGAAAGCCCGCCGGCAGGGCCAAGGCAGACAGGTCGGCGAGGTTGGTGAAGTTGGTGTAAGTGCCGAACTGGCTGTTGTAGAGCACGGGCTCGGCTTGCATCTCGGCCAGGGTGCGAATGGTGGGCGAGGTGGGCACCACCAGGGCATCGAAGCCAGCCAGGGTGTCGTTGATGCGGCGGCTCAGTTCAGCGCGGGTGTATTCCGCCTTGTAGGCATCGCAGGCGCTGTACTGGTGGCCGTTCTCGACGATGCCGCGCACCACCGGGTTGATGTGCGCCGGGTCGATCCCTTCCACTGCCACCGTGCGTTCGGCGACCCAGGAGCCGTAATAGAGCTGCTCGGCCAGTTGCTGGAAGGGGGCGAAGTCGATCTCCACCAGCTCGGCGCCCAGTTCACGCAGTTTGCCCAACGCTTGCTCATAGACCGCCTGGTTCTGGCTGTCGCCGAAGAATTCGGGGTTGGCCGGCACGGCCAGGCGCGGTTGGGGCGGCATGCCGACCTTGGCGCTGTTCGGGTGCTTGCGGCTGTAGGCATCGGCGGCGTCATAGCCGCCAGCGATATTGGCCACGGCCAGGGCATCGGCGACGGTCAGGGCGAACACCGAGATACAGTCGACCGTGCGGCAGGCCGGCACCAGGCCGGTATTGGGCAGCCAGCCCTTGGTCGGCTTGAGCCCGACGATATTGTTGAAGCCGGCCGGCACGCGGCCCGAGCCGGCGGTGTCGGTGCCCAGGGCGAAGGGCACCAGGCCGCGTGCTACCACGCTGGCCGAGCCGGAGCTGGAGCCGCCGCTGACGTAAGCCGGGTCGAAGCTGTTGGGTACTGCGCCATAGGGTGAGCGGGTGCCTACCAGGCCGGTGGCGAACTGGTCGAGGTTGGTCTTGCCGATGAGGATGGCACCGGCGGCGCGCAGGCGCGCCACCACGGTGGCATCGGCTGCGGCGGTGTAGGCGAACTCGGGGCAAGCGGCCGTGGTGGGCCAGCCGGCGGCGTCGATATTGTCCTTGATGGCGAAGGGTACGCCGTACAACGGCAGCTTCCCGATATCGCCGTCGGCGGCTTGCAAGGCGTCTGCCAGGGTCGCGAGCTGGTCATCGAGCTGCGCGTCGCTGGCCAGGGCGATCCAGGCGTTGTCGGCGTCGTCCAGTTCCGCGCGCAGGGCGCTGATCAGCTCGGGAGGTGACTGGCCATCGCGGTAGGCCTGCTGCCATTGCGCGAGGGTGAAGGCGTGAGGTGCGCTATGCATGTGTTGAGATCCCATCTTGTATCCAAGTTGGGATCAGCAGAGCAATGAGGGTGCCAGGTCTGTGCAGGCCTGTATTTTTGGGGATTTCAGGGGCGCGGCAGGTTTTTTGGCGCGAGGCGTTGCACCGAGGCGGGGCTGACCTGCAAGCCAATGGTGCAAGATTTTAGCGGCTGGCGGTGCGCGCAGCGCACCCTACGCTTGCCTGCCTTGTAGGGTGCGCCGTGCGCACCGCTCCCGTTCTATGGTACTGGTGCGCATAGCGCACCCTACACCTGCGGCCTCAAGGCATCAGATAGTTCTTCACCCCGGTGAAGATGATCTGCGCGGCCAGGGCGCAGACGAACAGGCCCATCAGACGGCTGACGATCTGCAGGCCCTGGTCGCCGAGCAGGCGCTCGAAACGGTTGGACAGGTACAGCACCACGCCGACGGTAAGGCTGGCGAGGAGGATCGCCGCCAGCGCCACCAGCTTGTCTTCCCATTGCGGGTGGCTGGCGCCCATCAGCAGCAGGGCACCGATGGTGCCTGGGCCGACGGTCAGGGGGATGGTCAAGGGCACTATGGTCACGTCCTGCTGCACGTTGTCGCTCTGCACCGCCGACTTGCCCTGGGCCATGCCCAGGGCTGAGATGAACAACACTGAGCCGGCACCGATGCGGAAGGCGTCGATGGTGATGCCGAACAGGGTGAAGATGTGCTTGCCGAACAGGTACAGCAGCACGCTGGCGATCAGTACCCCCAGTGCCACCTTCCAGGCCAGGCGCTTGCGCTCCTTGAGGGTGTAGCCACGGCTCAGGCCGATGAAGCAGGAAAGCACGAAGAAGGGGCTGTAGAGCACCAGCAGTTTCAGGTAGAGGCTGAACAACTCGGACGCCATTGGGCAGGCTCGCAGAAAACGTGAAGAGAAAGAATGGACGATCAGTGTGGCTGCGCGTCACGTTGGCGTTGCAGCTCGCGCTCGGCGATCCAGTGCTCGATCAGCTCGCGCAACTGCGACAGCTCCACCGGCTTGGACATGTGCCCGTCCATGCCCACGGCGCGGGCGCGCTCCTTGTGCTCGTCGAGGATATGCGCGGTCAGAGCCACCACCGGGGTGCGTGGGCGGCCTTCGCGGGCTTCCCAGGCGCGCAGTTGCTCGGTGGCGGAGAAGCCATCGAGCACTGGCATTTCGCAGTCCATCAGCACCAGGTCGTAGTGCTTGGCCTTCATCGCGCCGAGGGCTTCCTCGCCGTTGCTGGCGGTGTCCGGTTGCAGGTTGAGCTTGCCCAGCATGCCACGGATGACCTTGGTGGAGATGCTGTTGTCCTCGGCTACCAGGATGCGGAAGTCGGCCGGCACGTTCAGCGGGGCGCTCACCAGGGTCGGTGCGGCCTGGGCTGGGGTGTCGTTGGGACGCTGCGCCAGTTCGTCGGCCAGGGTGGTCTTGAGCGTGTAGCCGGCCACCGGCTTGGCCAGGATGCGCTTGATCCCGGCATTGCGCGCGATCACCTTGCTCGGTGCGTTGCTGATGCCGGTGAGCATGATGATCAGGATGTCGTGATTGAGGCTGGGGTCTTCCTTGATCCGCGCCGCCAGTTGCATGCCGGTCATGCCGGGCATGTCCTGGTCGAGCAGTACCGCGTCGAAGTATTCGCGCATGTGCGCCTTGGTGCGCAGCAGTGCCAGGGCCTCCTTGCCCGAAGGCACGGCGCTGACCTGCAGACCCCAGGCATTGCATTGCTGCACCAGCACCTTGCGGCAGGTGTCGTTGTCGTCCACCACCAGCAGGCGGGCGCCCTGCAGCGGGCTGTCCAGATCGGTTTCCGGCTGCTCCAGGCGGGCCGCGTCCAGCGGCAGGCTGAGCCACAGGGTACTGCCCTGGCTATTGCTGGCCTGGATGCCGAAATCACCGCCCATCATGCGCACCAGTTGCCGTGCGATGATCAACCCGAGGCGACCGCCCAGGCGGGTGGCGGCGAGGAAATCGCGGCTGTGCAGCTCGGCGTTGAGCAGGGCATCGCGCTCTTCGGGCTGCAAGGGGCGGCCGCTGTCCTGCACGGCGATGCGCAGGCGATGCTGGCCATTGCTGCCGTCCAGTGCGGCCACCAGCAGGATCTCGCCCTCGTCGGTCTGCTTGAAAGCGTTGTCCAGCAGGCTCAGCAGGGCTTGACGCAGGCGCGTGGGGTCACCGCTGATGACGCGCGGAACCTGCGGCTGGATGAAACTGATCAGTTCCACGCGCTGCTGCTCGGCCTTGGCGCGGAAGATGTCCAGGCAATCCTCGATCAGCGCGCCGAGGTCGAACTGCACGTCATCCAGCTCGATCTGCCCGGATTCCAACTTGGAAATGTCGAGGATCTCGTTGATCAGGGTGAGCAGTTCGTTGCCTGAGCTGTGGATGGTCTGCACGTAATCGCGCTGCTTGGCCGACAACGGCGTACCCAACAACAGCTCGGTCATGCCCAGCACGCCGTTCATCGGGGTGCGTATTTCATGGCTGATCTTGGCCAGGAACTCGGCCTTGGCGCGCAGTTCGGCGCTGCTGGCGGCCAGCGCGGTGCGGCTGTCGAGGGTGGCAGAGGTGATCTCGCGCTGGCGTTCGGTCAGCGACACGCTGAGGATCAGCCCGGCCAGGGTGGCCACGCTGAATACGCCCAGCACCAGCCAGCCGGGATTGAGCTGCTCGACGCCGAACAGCACGGGCACGAAGAAGCCGAACCCCATGTTGAACACCAGGGTGCCCACCATCACCAGGCGGATCGGCCGATAGCCGGCACGCCAGTGCAGGCTGCTCACCAGCAGCAGATTGAGGGTGCTCAGGGCTACCAGCAGGTAGACCAGCGAACTGAACCAGAACAGCCCGGTCACGGCGATCAGCAGGCCATAGGCTGCCACCAGCAGGGCATTGATCTGCAGCAGGCGGTTGAGTGGGCTGCGCTGAACGTGCGAGCCGTGTACGAAGGACAGACCGAAGGCCAGCACGCAGAAGGCGGCGGACAGCGCGGAAAGGTCGGCCACCAGCGACTGGTTGTAACCCAGTTGCGGCAGCCACTGGGCGAATACGCCGAGGTTGGCCGCCGAACAGATGCCCAGGTTCAGGTTCACTCCTGATAGCCACAGGCTGCTGGCGCTGCGGCTGTAGAGGAAGCGAATGAGGTTGTACAGGGTCAGCAGCAACAGTGCGCCGAACAGCACGCCGTAGAGGTAGGCGGGTTTCTCCAGCCCCACCAGCTCGGCCTGATCCATGATCTTGAACCAGGTCATCAGCGGGTGGTTGGAGGTCAAACGGACATAGGCGACACGAGCCTGCTGGTCGTTGGGCAGCGGCATCAGATAGAAGCGCGAAGGCAGCGGTCGCGACTCCAGCGGCATGGCCTCGCCGGTGTGCAGGTTCTGCTCCAGGTGGCCGTCCTTGAGCAGGTAGTAGTCGAGAAACTGCACCCGCGGCGAGAAGATCCACAGCCAGGTCGGCTCGCTCTGCGCTGGTATCTCGACGCGTAGCCAGACGGCATGGTCGCTGGGTGGGAAGGTGAAGGACTGCTTGGAAAGGGGCTTGAACTGCTGGCGTTGGGCGCGCACTTCGTCGAGGCTCAGATGCGCGCTGCTGTCGACCAGGTAGGACCAGTTATGCAGGCCGGCCTGCCCCTCGGCGCTGGCTGCCAGGGGAAGGGCAAGCAGCACGCTGGCGAGTAGTCCTAGGGCGATCCACAGCCGCTTCACGGGCAAGTTCCTTCTAAATGAGTGGCCGGATTATAGCCAAGCATTTGCCGAAGCGAATACGGCGCAGGCGGCGTTTTTTGCCCCGCCTGCACTGGAACTTCGGAGGCGCGATCAGGTCTCGCCACGCTCACGTGCGATGGCTCGATAGCCGATGTCGTTGCGGTGGAACATGCCGTTCCAGCGAATCTTCTCGGCCAGACGGTAGGCCTGCTGCTGAGCATCGGCGACGCTGGCGCCGATGGCGGTGGCGCAGAGTACGCGACCGCCGGCGGTGACCACCTGGCCATCCTTCAGCGCGGTGCCGGCGTGGAACACCTTGCCGTCGAGCTGGGCAGCCTCGTCCAGACCGGAGATGGTGTCGCCCTTGGCGTAGTCGCCCGGGTAGCCGCCAGCGGCCAGCACCACGCCCACGGTCGGGCGCGGATCCCAGGTGGCTTCCACCTTGTCCAGCGCCTTGGCCAGCGCCGCCTCGACCAGCAGCACCAGAGAGGATTCCAGGCGACACATGATCGGCTGGGTTTCCGGGTCGCCGAAGCGGCAGTTGAATTCGATGACTTTCGGCGCGCCGGATTTGTCGATCATCAGACCGGCATAGAGGAAACCGGTATAGACGTTGCCTTCGCTGGCCATGCCGCGCACGGTGGGGTAGATCACCTCGTCCATCACACGCTGGTGCACCTCAGGCGTCACCACCGGCGCCGGGGAGTAGGCGCCCATGCCGCCGGTGTTGGGGCCGCTGTCGCCATCGCCGACGCGCTTGTGATCCTGGCTGGTGGCCATCGGCAGCACGTTCTCGCCGTCGACCATGACGATAAAGCTGGCCTCTTCGCCATCGAGAAACTCCTCGATCACCACACGCGAGCCGGCTTCACCGAAGGCGTTACCGGCGAGCATGTCGCGCACGGCGTCCTCGGCTTCTTCGAGCGTCATGGCGACGATCACACCTTTACCAGCGGCCAGGCCGTCGGCCTTGATCACGATCGGTGCACCCTTCTCGCGCAGGTAGGCCAGCGCCGGTTCGATCTCGGTGAAGTTCTGGTAGTCGGCGGTAGGGATCTTGTGCCGGGCCAGGAAATCCTTGGTGAAGGCCTTGGAACCTTCCAATTGTGCGGCAGCGGCGGTCGGGCCGAAGATATCCAGGCCGCGCTTGCGGAACAGGTCGACCACGCCTTTGACCAGCGGTGCTTCCGGGCCGACGATGGTCAGTTGCACGTTCTTCTCGGCAAAATCGGCAAGCTGCTCGATGGCCAGCACGTCGATGGCGACGTTCTCGCACTTGGCTTCTACCGCGGTGCCGGCGTTGCCCGGGGCAACGAAGACCTTCTCGACGCGCGGATCCTGCGCCACTTTCCAGGCCAGGGCGTGCTCGCGGCCGCCGCTGCCGATGATCAGTACGTTCATTAAGTCTCTCCTGCGGAGAGAGCTGCAAGCCTCAAGCCTCAAGCTGCAAGTGAAAGCAGGTGGATGCCCGCTCTTGCTTGCAGCTTGCAGCTTGCAGCTTGCAACTCGCTGTTAGTGACGGAAATGGCGCATGCCGGTAAACACCATGGCAATACCGGCTTCGTCGGCCGCCGCGATCACTTCGTTGTCGCGCATCGAGCCGCCCGGCTGGATCACCGCGGTGATGCCGGCCTTGGCGGCGTTGTCGATGCCGTCGCGGAAGGGGAAGAAGGCGTCCGAGGCCATCACCGCGCCCGGTACTGGCAGGCCGGCGTGCTCGGCCTTGATCGCGGCGATACGCGCGGAGTTGACGCGGCTCATCTGGCCGGCGCCGACGCCCACGGTCTGGCGGTTCTTGGCGTAGACGATGGCGTTGGATTTGACGAACTTGGCCACTTTCCAGGCGAAGATCAGGTCGTGAATTTCCTGCTCGCTCGGCGCGCGCTGGGTGACGATCTTCAGGTCTTCTGCCTTGATCATGCCGATATCGCGGCTCTGCACCAGCAGGCCACCGTTAACGCGCTTGAAGTCCCAGCCAGCAGCGCGCTCAGCCGGCCACTCGCCGCATTCGAGCAGGCGCACGTTGGCCTTGGCGGCCACCACTTCACGGGCGGCGGCGGAGATTTTCGGGGCGATGATCACTTCGACGAACTGACGCTCGACGATGGCCTGGGCGGTTTCGCCATCCAGCTCACGGTTGAAGGCGATGATGCCGCCGAACGCCGACTCGGTGTCGGTGGCGTAGGCCAGGTCGTAGGCCTTGCGGATGCCGCCTTCGTCTTCCGGTACCACGGCCACGCCGCAGGGGTTGGCGTGCTTGACGATGACGCAGGCCGGTTTGACGAAGCTCTTCACGCACTCCAGCGCGGCGTCGGTGTCGGCCACGTTGTTGAACGACAGTTCCTTGCCCTGCAACTGCACGGCGGTGGAAACGCTGGCTTCGCCCTTCTTGGCTTCCACGTAGAACGCTGCGCTCTGGTGCGGGTTTTCGCCGTAGCGCATTTCCTGAGCCTTGACGAACTGGCTGTTGAAGGTGCGCGGGAAGGCGCCACGGCCTTCGGTGGACAGGGTTTCACGGGCCTGGTCGATGGTGCCCAGGTAGTTGGCGATCATGCCGTCGTAGGCAGCCGTGTGCTCGAAGGCCTTGAGGGCCAGGTCGAAGCGTTGGGCATAGGTCAGGCCGCCAGCTTTCAGCGCTTCGAGGATGCCGGCGTAGTCGCCGGTATTGACCACGATGGCCACATCTTTGTGGTTCTTCGCAGCCGAACGCACCATGGTCGGGCCGCCGATGTCGATGTTCTCGATGGCGTCGGCCAGGTCGCAGTCAGGCTTGGCCACGGTGGCCTCGAAGGGATAGAGGTTGACCGCCACCAGATCGATCGGCTTGATGCCATGCTCGTCCATCACTGCGCCGTCGAGGGCGCGACGGCCGAGGATGCCGCCGTGGATCTTCGGGTGCAGGGTTTTCACGCGGCCGTCCATCATCTCCGGGAAACCGGTGTAGTCGGCGACTTCCACCGCAGCCACGCCGTTGTCCTTGAGCAGCTTGTAGGTGCCGCCGGTGGAGAGGATCTCGACACCGAGGGCGGCCAGTTCGCGGGCAAACTCGAGGATACCGGTCTTGTCGGAAACGCTGATCAGCGCGCGGCGGACGGGAAGGCGGGTGGTTTGGTCGGTCATAACGATTCCATCAGAGGTTAGCTGCAAGCCACAAGCTACAAGCTACAAGAGCAAGCGCATTTGCTTGCCGCTTGAAGCTTGCTGCTTGCGGCTCAGAGGAGGTCGTACTGCTTGAGTTTCTTGCGCAGGGTGCCGCGGTTCAGACCGAGCAGTTCGGAGGCCTTGGTCTGGTTACCTTTCACATGATTCATGACGGTTTCCAGCAGCGGTGCTTCGACTTCGGTGAGTACCAGGTTGTAGACATCGGTGACGTCCGCGCCCTCGAGATGGGCGAAATAGTTGTGCAGCGCCTTTTCCACGGCGCCGCGCAGGGTCTGGCCCTCTTCGCTCGGCGTGTTCAGGTGCTGTTTCAGGCTGGTGTTGTCACTCACGGGTGCAATTCCACTCACTAAGGTCTCATTCATCAACGTCATGCGGCCACCTCGTTTCCTTCTTCATAGCGCTCGCGGAGAAACGCGCGAACCTGGGCGCATTGAGCGTCCTTATCGTCCAGACGATTGAAGTGGGCGCGAAACTCCCTGGCGCCCGGCAGGGTTGCCAGATACCAGCCGACATGCTTGCGGGCGATACGCACGCCCATCTCGTCGCCGTAGAAGGCGTGCAAGGCGGTCAGGTGTTCTAGCAGTATGCGTTCCACTTCGTGCAGCGTTGGCGCCGGGAGCAACTCCCCGGTGCGCAGGTAATGCTCGATCTCGCGGAATATCCACGGCCGCCCCTGGGCGGCACGGCCGATCAGCAGGGCATCGGCGCCGGTGGCGTCGAGCACGGCGCGGGCCTTGTGTGGGGAGTCGATGTCGCCATTGGCGAACACCGGAATCGATACCGCCTGCTTGATGGCGGCGATGGTCTCGTACTCGGCGTCGCCGGTATAAAGGTCGGCGCGGGTGCGGCCATGCACTGAAAGTGCGGCGATACCGGCATCTTCGGCGATTTTCGCCACCGCTACCCCGTTCTTGTTCTGCCGATCCCAGCCGGTGCGGATCTTCAGGGTAACCGGTACCTCGACGGCAGCGACCACGGCAGCGAGGATGTCGCGCACCAGCGGCTCGTCACGCAGCAGGGCGGAGCCGGCGGCCTTGTTGCACACCTTCTTGGCCGGGCAACCCATGTTGATGTCGATGATCTGTGCACCCAGCTCGACGTTCCTGCGCGCGGCCTCGGCCATCATCTGCGGGTCGCCACCAGCGATCTGCACCGAGCGCGGCTCGGGATCGCCACTGTGCAGCAGGCGCAGGCTGGACTTGCGGCTGTTCCACAGGCGTACATCGCTGGTGACCATCTCCGACACTACCAGGCCGGCGCCGAGGCGACGGCATAGCTGGCGGAAGGGCCGATCGGTGACACCGGCCATGGGGGCCAGGATCAGGCGATTGGGCAATGTGTAGGTGCCGATGCGTGGGGCCGACATGGGGCGTCCCTGCTTGTTGGTTCGCGGTTGAGTTGTTGGCGATCAACACCTGTCCTCCACTGTCTTCACGGGGAGGACGATGGTGGGTTGGTGCTCGCGAAAGGGTGGGCATGATACCCGCTCTGGATGACCGGATAAAGGCTGTTTTGAACAAATTCTGAACAGCGCCAGGCTTATTGCCGAGAGTTAGAAAAAGCCTCTTGACGGCAGGAAAGGCGGGGGCTAGGGGCTATTCCGGGGAGTGGAAGCTGAGGCTGTAGTTCACCGCCCGTGGGCCTGGGTCGAGAATGTCCAGGGAGATGTGGATGGGCGTCTGCGGCGGCATTTCACTCTGCCCGGCCAGCTCGCCGGCCAGGTATTCGCTGGGTTTGAAGCGGCGACTGGCCACCAGTTGTCCGCCCAGGTCGGCGAAGCGCATTTCCAGCAGCGGGAAGGGTTGGGCGAAGGGGGCGCGGTTGTAGAGGATAGCGTCCACCACCAGGGCGCCGGAGAATTCCGGATGGCTGCGCACCACCAGGTTGCTGCTGCGTATCTGGCTGATGTCCACCTTCGACGGCAGGCTGCAGCCGATGCTCGGGCAGAGTTGCTCGAACCAGGGGCGGTAACGATCCTGGCGCGCCAGCTCGTCGAAGTTGTAGACCGCGTACTGCGCCAGCAGGCCGGCGAGGGCGAGCAGGTTGAGCAGGCTCCAGCCGAACACGCGGCCCCAGGAGATGCCGCGTTGCGGCTGCCAGTCCAGTTGCAGGGGCTCGTCGTCCAGCTCGAACAGGTGATCGCGGCCCAGATTGGGTTCGCTGCGTGGCGCTTCGCCGCGCGAATCGGTTGCCGGGCCGACGCTGAGCGGCTGCTCTGGTTCGTCGTCAGCTTCGAGCAGGCCCAGAGGCGGCTCGTCGCGTTGCTCGTCGGGCTTGGCCTCGGGCTTGGCCGGCGTGCTGGGGGAGGCCGGACGCGGGGCTGGGGCTACCGGCGTGGGCGTCGGCGCGGTTCTGGGCGACTCGTCAGCCGTTTCCTTGCGCAGCAGGGCTTCTGCCCAGGTTTCATCCTGCACCTCGTCGGGCTCGCTCGCAGCGAAGCCTGGTGCCGGGCGCGGCGTGTTTTCCAGGGCGAGGAACTGCTGCGAAAGCTGTTGCTCCTGGGCTTCCAGCTTGGCCAGCTCTTCGTCGAGGTCGAGACTGTCGAGATCCAGGTCGTCGTGGATCCACAGGGTATCGTCCGGCTTGGCCTTGCTGGCGGGCTTGCTGCTGGAGGTCTTTGCCTTGTCCGGCGCGACGGCTGCCTTGGGCGTAGGGGCGCCGAAGAGCTGTTCGGCAGCATTGAACACGTGCAGGCAAGCGCCGCAGCGCACCACGCCATGGGCCGCAGCTAGTTGCGCCTGGCTGACGCGGAAGCTGGTTCGGCAATGGGGGCACTGGGTGACGTGGCTTTCGCTCATGCAGGAGTCCGGTCAATCGAGGCGCTTAGTCTAAAGGAGCGGCTTCAAGCTGCAAGCCACAAGCTACAAGTAAGAGAAAGAAGCGCGCCCCTATCCTGATTCGCTTGCAGCCTTAGCGCTTGACGCCGCTGATGCGCACCCAGCCTTCCTTCTCGGCGGTCGGGTCGAGGGCAAAGGCGTCTGCATAGGCAGTACGCACTTCTTCTGCCTGCTCGGCCAGAATGCCGGAGAGCGCCAGGCGCCCACCGGCTTTGACCAGCGCGGTGATCTGAGGTGCCAGGGATACCAGTGGGCCGGCCAGAATATTGGCCACAAGCACATCGGCTTGCTGCTGGGGCAGGTCGGCGGGCAGGTAGACCGGGAAGCGGGCCGGGTCGATGCCGTTGCGCGAGGCATTGTCGCGCGAGGCTTCCAGCGCCTGCGGGTCGATGTCGGTGCCCACGGCCTGCGGTGCGCCGAGCAGCAGGGCGGCGATGGCGAGAATGCCCGAACCACAGCCGAAGTCGAGCACGTTGCAGCCTTCGAGTGGCTGGCCGTCGAGCCACTCCAGGCACAGGGCGGTGGTCGGGTGGGTGCCGGTGCCGAAGGCCAGGCCGGGGTCGAGCAGCAGGTTGACCGCATCAGGCTCCGGCGCGGCGTGCCAGCTCGGCACGATCCACAGGCGCTGGCCGAAGCGCATCGGCTGGAAGTTGTCCATCCAGCTACGCTCCCAGTCCTGATCCTCGATGCGTTCGAGCTGATGCTCGGGCAGGGTGCCGCCGCACAGCAGTTGCAGGTGGGCGATCAGCGCCGCCTCGTCGGTGTCTGCCTCGAACAGCGCCAGCAGGTGGGTGTTCGACCACAGTGGGGTAGTGCCCAGATCCGGCTCGAAGATCGGCTGGTCTTCGGCGTCCATGAAGGTCACCGACACGGCGCCGATGCTGAGCAGGGCGTCTTCGTAGGTCTCCGCCTGCTCGGGGGTGATGGCGAGACGGACTTGTAACCAGGGCATGGGGGAGGCTCCCTTCGGGAGCAGCTTCAAGCGTCAAGCTTCAAGCTGCAAGAAAAGAAAGGAGCGGCCTAGGCCGCCCCCTTGAGTCGCATATCGTACAGCTTGCCGCTCGATTTTAGTGCCTGTCCATCCCCAGCTTCTTCTCCAGGTAGTGAATGTTCACACCACCCTTGAGGAAGCCCTTGTCGCGGGTCAGGTCGCGGTGCAGCGGCACGTTGGTCTTGATGCCGTCGACCACGATCTCGTCCAGGGCATTGCGCATGCGTGCCATGGCTTCGTCGCGGTCACGACCGTAGGTGATCAGCTTGCCGATCAGCGAGTCGTAGTGCGGCGGAACGCTGTAACCACTGTACAGGTGCGAGTCGACGCGTACGCCGTTGCCGCCCGGAGCATGGAAGTGCTTGACCTTGCCGGGGCTGGGCATGAAGTTGTCCGGGTCTTCGGCGTTGATCCGGCATTCGATGGAATGGCCGAGGATCTTCACGTCTTCCTGCTTGATGGACAGCTTGTTGCCAGCGGCGATGCTGAGCATCTCCTTGACGATGTCGATGCCGGTGACCATCTCGGTGACCGGGTGCTCCACCTGCACGCGGGTGTTCATCTCGATGAAGTAGAAACGACCGTCTTCATAGAGGAACTCGAAGGTGCCGGCGCCACGGTAGCCGATCTCGACGCAGGCATCGACGCAGCGCTTGAGCACTTCGGCGCGGGCCTTCTCGTCGATCTGCGGGGCCGGGGCTTCTTCGATCACCTTCTGGTGACGACGCTGCAGCGAGCAGTCGCGGTCGTACAGGTGAATGGCATTGCCCTGGCCGTCGGACAGCACCTGGACTTCGACGTGACGCGGGTTGCCGAGGAATTTCTCCAGATAGACCATCGGGTTGCCGAACGCTGCACCGGCTTCGGTGCGGGTCAGCTTGGCCGACTTGATCAGGTCTTCTTCCTTGTGCACCACGCGCATACCGCGACCACCACCACCACCAGCGGCCTTGATGATCACCGGGTAGCCCACTTCACGGGCGATGCGCAGGGCCTCGGCCTCGTCTTCCGGCAGCGGGCCTTCGGAGCCGGGCACCACCGGCACGCCGGACTTGATCATGGCGTCCTTGGCCGACACCTTGTCACCCATCAGGCGGATCACATCGGCTTTCGGGCCGATGAAGGCGAAGCCGGAGTTCTCCACCTGCTCGGCGAAGTCGGCGTTCTCGGCGAGGAAGCCGTAACCCGGGTGGATGGCGGTGGCGCCGGTCACTTCAGCGGCGCTGATGATGGCCGGGATGTTCAGGTAGGACTGCGAACCAGGCGCCGGACCAATGCAGACGGACTCGTCGGCCAGGCCCAGGTGCATCAGCTCACGGTCGGCGGTGGAGTGCACGGCCACCGTCTTGATGCCCAGTTCCTTGCAGGCGCGCAGGATGCGCAGGGCGATTTCGCCACGGTTGGCGATCAGGACTTTTTCCAGCTTCTGCATTGCAGGCTCCCCGCGCATCAAACGATGGTGAACAGGGGTTGGTCGTACTCAACCGGCTGGCCGTTTTCCACCAGGATGGATTCGATCACGCCGCTGGCCTCGGCCTCGATGTGGTTCATCATCTTCATGGCTTCGACGATGCACAGGATGTCGCCTTTCTTCACGGTCTGACCGACTTCGACGAAGTTGGCCGAGGTCGGCGAAGCTGCGCGGTAGAAGGTGCCGACCATCGGCGAGCGGGCTACGGTGCCGTTCAGCTTGGGGGCGGCGGCCGGAGCGGCTTCGGCGCTCGGCGCGGCGGCAGGGGCTGCTGGGGCAGCGGCCGGAGCCGGGGCCTGGGCGTAGACTGGCTGCGGCGCATAGGCCGGCTGCTTGCTGTGGCGGCTGATGCGGACGGACTCTTCGCCCTCTTTGATCTCCAGCTCGTCGATACCGGACTCTTCCAGCAGCTCGATCAGTTTCTTGACTTTACGAATATCCATGCAGATTCAACTCCCAGAGGTGAGGTAGGACTTGTCTACCGAGCGCCGCCTCAGGCGCGCCCGGCCAGTTGTTCGAGTGCCGCTTCCAGGGCCAGCCGATAACCACTGGCGCCCAGGCCGCAGATCACCCCTACGGCAACGTCGGAAAAGTAGGAGTGATGGCGGAAAGGTTCACGCTTGTGCACGTTGGACAGATGCACTTCGATGAATGGGATGCTCACCGCCAGCAATGCGTCACGTAATGCGACGCTGGTGTGAGTGAAAGCGGCAGGATTGATCAGGATGAAGTCGACGCCTTCGCCCTTGGCGGCGTGGATGCGGTCGATCAGTTCGTACTCGGCATTGCTCTGCAGATGCAGCAGATGATGACCCGCCTCACGGGCGCGCTGCTCCAGATCCTGATCGATCTGGGCCAGGGTGGTGGCGCCATATTTGTCGGGCTCGCGGGTGCCCAGCAGATTGAGGTTGGGGCCGTGCAGCACCAAGAGGGTGGCCATGCTCAGGTTCCTTGTGGGTCGAACTGCGCAGGACTATGCCGCAGCGACCTGTTATCAGCAATAGTCGGCACGATGCCTGCCATTTGCGGCAGAAATATGACTATAGCAGGGGTTCTGGTCGTTACCGGGCGCTTGCTGCATCCAGGCGGGAGGCAAATGCCGGCGCATCGATCTCCCCTACGACACGCAGATCATGCCATTCGTCACCACTACCGGCGAACAGCTGGATGGCGGGTGGGCCGAATAGCTGATAGCGATCGAGCAGGGCACGCTGAGCGGCATTGCTCTCGGTGATGTCGAAACGGATCAGGCGCCAGCCGGCCAGCTTGCTGCCCACTTCGGCGTTGCCGAACACCTCGCGCTCGATCACCTTGCAACTGATGCACCAGTCGGCGTACCAGTCCAGCAGCAGGGGTTGGCCGGCCGCCTTGGCTTCGGCCAGGGCAGCATCCAGTTCGCCGGGAGTACTGAGGGTTTGCCAGGCGTCGCTCTTGGCGCTCGCCGGGCTGGCGCTGGCCTGCAACTGGCCGAGCGGCCTGAGTGGGTCGGTGGCACCCTGCAGGGCGCCGACCCAGGCGGCCAGGGCGTACACCAGCAGCGCCAGGCCGGCAATCTGGCCGAGCTTCTGCCGGTGCGTCTTGGGGCCGAACTCCAGGGCGCCGAGGAACACCGCCACGCCACCGGCCAGCAGGCCCCACAGGGCCAGACTGAGGCTGCCTGGCAAGACGCGTTCGAGCAGCCAGACCGAGACCGCCAGCAGCAGTACGCCGAAGGCATTGCGCACGGTGACCATCCAGGTGCCGGTCTTGGGCAACAGGGCGCCGCCGCCGACGGCGAACAGCACCAGCGGCATGCCCATGCCCATCCCCAAGGCGAGGAGCTTGAGGCCGCCGCCCAGGGCATCGCCACTGGCACTGATATAGAGCATGGCGCCAGCCAGCGGGGCCGATACGCAAGGGCTCACCAGCAGGCTGGAGAGTATGCCGAGCAGGGCCGCATTGAGGTGTGAGCCGCCCTGAGTCCTGCTCGCCAGGCGATCCAGCGGCTCGCTGATGGCGCGCGGCAGGCGCAGCTCGAACAGGCCGAACATGGCCAGGGCGAACAGCGCGAAGAAGGCGGCGAAAGGCACCAGTACCCAAGGCGATTGCAGGCGTGCCTGCAGGTTGAGACCGGCGCCGAACAGGCCCATCAGCGTGCCGAGAATGGCGAAGCAGATGGCCATGGGCAGCACATAGGCCAGCGACAGGGTCAACGCGCGCCGGCCGCCGAGCTGGCCGCGCAGCACCACACCGGAGAGGATCGGCAGCATTGGCAGCACGCAGGGGGTAAAGGTCAGGGCCAGGCCACCAAGGAAGAACAGCAGCAGCTCTTTCCACTGCAACGCGGTCGCGACCGTGGCGACCTGGCTCAGCCCGCTGTTCGCGCTGGCGCTGGGCATATCACCGATCTCGATGAACTCGGTTTCCGGCGGGTAGCACAGACCCTTGTCGGCGCAGCCCTGGTAGCCGACCTGCAGGCGCAGCGGGCGGTCGTCCGGGTTGTTCAGCGGCAGGCGCACGTCCAGCACGCCGTAGTAGACCTCGGTATCGCCGAAGAACTCGTCATGTTTGGGCTTGCCAGGGGGGAGTTCGGGGCTGCCCAGTTGCAGGTCGGCCGGCTCGACCTTGAAGTTCAGGCGGTGGCGATAGAGGTAATAACCCTCGGCGGCGACGAAGCGCAGGGTCACCGACTCGGCGTCGCTGCTCACCAGGCTCAGCTTGAAGGCTTCGCGCACCGGCAGGAAGTCGCTGCTGTTATTGAGCGGCGCCCCCAGCGGCGCAGGGGCCGGGCGCTGGTCGAGCAGGCCGGCGGTGGCGGGCAGGCTCAGGCAGAGCAGAAGCAGCGGAAGCAGAAGGCGACGCAGTGACATCGGGGACATATCTCGGCGAGAAGATGGCGGCATCATACCGGAAAGCGCCCATCGACCGCGCCGCCGCGGCGCTGGGCAGCTCCTTGCGGCTGATGAGCGGAGCTTTCGAGGGTCCCTGGCGAGCCGAGTTCCCGAGCGAGCCTGCGTTGCCTTGTCGCCGCCGGCTAGACGCGAAACACCTGCACCGCAGCATGTAACTGCTTGCCCAGTTGCAGCAGGCGCTCGCTTTCCTGGCGGCCTTCGGCGATGCGCCCGAGGTTGTCCTCGCCGAGGTGATGGATACGCTCGCCGTGCTGGCGAATCTCACCGACCGCCTCGCTCTGCTGCGCCACCGCGCCGGCAATGCGGCCTGCCATGTTGGCGATGGTGCGGATCGAGGCAACGATCTCGTCCAGGGCGCCGTCGGCGGCTTCGGCCTTGGTCGCAGTGAGTTCGGCATGTTCGACCTGGGCGCGCATGGCCTGCACCGACTGGTGCGCGGCCTTCTGCAGGCGGCCGATCAGTTCCTGGATCTCCGCCGTGGCGCTGCCGGTGCGTTGCGACAGCGAGCGCACCTCGTCGGCCACCACGGCAAAGCCACGACCGGCCTCGCCGGCGCGCGCCGCTTCGATGGCGGCGTTCAGGGCCAGCAGGTTGGTCTGTTCGGCGATGCCACGGATTACCGTCAGCACACTGCCGATGGTGGCCGTTTCGTCGGCCAGGCGCTCTATGGCCTGGGCGTTTTCCTGTACCTCACCGACCAGCGCATGCAGGCCTTCGAGGCTCTGGCCGATGACCTCTTGCCCCTGTACCAGCGCCTGGTCGGCGGCGCTGCTGGCCTGAGCGGTCTGGCTGGCATCCTCGGCCACCTGGCCGATGGTGGCCTCCAGTTCGCTCAGGGCATCGCGGATCAAGGCGGTGTCACTGGCCTGATCCTGAGCGCTGCCGTGCAGGCCGCTGCTCAGTTCGGCCAGCGAGCGGCTGGAGCTGGCAACCTGGCCGGCATGGCCGTTGATGCTGGTGACCAGTTCGACCAGATAGCGGCGCAGGTGCATGAGCGAGTCTTCGATGTCGCGCAGTTCGCGGATGCGCGAATCGATGGCGATGCTGGAGGAGAAGTTGCCGGCGGCCCATTGCGACAGGGCTGGAACCAGTTGTGCGAGCACGCGCGAAAGGCGGCGCTGGATGCGGTCGATGGTCAGCGCGATGAGCAGGATCAGGCCGATCATCAGCCCCTGGGCCAGCCTCACCTCGCTCTGGATGCGCCCGTACTCGGCCTTGATCAGCGGCTCCAGCGCGGCCAGTGCCTGTTGCAGTTTGGCGATGCGCTCGGCGGTGGCGGTGGCCAGCTCATGGCGTTGTTCGACCAGCTCGCGGGTGCGTTGCAGTTCGCCTGGGTAGCGGCGCACCAGGGAGGCCAGCTCACGTTTGAGGCCGACGCCGCGATCCTCCGCCTGGCTGGTCTGTTCACTGGTATCGAGCCCCAGCAGGGCGGCGAAGCCCTCGCTGGCCGAGCTGGAGTCATCCTGCACGCCCAGCAGGGGCAGACCATCGAGTGCGCTGGCGTATTGGCCGAAGGCATTCAGTTCGCGCTCGACATCGGCGAACAGTTCGTTGTTGCCCTGGCTGACGAAACGGTTGCGCGCATGGGCCAGGCGCAACAGGCGGTTGCTGGCCTCGAACAGGGGCTGGCGGTAGCGCTCGGCATTGCTGCCGCTGGCACTGCTGGCATAACTGGCGAGTTGTTCGAGGCTGCCGGCCATTTCCCGTTCGGCCTGTACCAGCAGCGCTTGCGGGTCGCCGGCCAGCTTGCCGACGGCGAGCAGTTCGTTGGCGCTGAAACTGCGCAGGCGCTCGAGGCTGGGGCGCAGTTCGGCGGCCAGTTGCTGGGGCAGTTCGTCGACGGCCTGGGTCAGGTTTTCCAGGGCCTGATTGGCCGCACTGTGCTGCAGGGCATTGCCGCTGCTGAGGTAGGCCTGGATATTGTCGGCCACATCATGCTGGAACTGCTGCGACAGGCCGAGGTAACGCTCCATCAGCAGCATTGGTTGTTGCAGGGCGCGCTGTGACCACCACAGCGTGGTAGCCAGGGCCACGCAGACGGTCAGCAAGAGTGCGGTATTGAGGTTGGTGAGCAGCTTGAGGCGCATGAGGGGCTCGATCGACAACTGAACGATGAGCGCTAAATATATTGCTGTTCGATGACGCTTTTATGGCGTCGCTTTTTTGTTAGGCGCCACAGGCCGGGCGGTCGCTCTGGTAAAGCTCCACGCGATTGCGCCCGCCATGCTTGGCCTTGTAGAGCGCCTCATCGGCCTGTTTCGACAATGCCTTGCTTTCCAGCCCTGGGTGCAGCATGGCGATGCCGGCGCTGAAGGTGCAGCTCAGATCCTGCGGCTGGGCCGGGTAGTGGATTTCGGCGAAGCGCTGGCGGATCTCGTCCAGTACCCTGAGCGCCGATTGCTCGTCGGTGTCGGGCAGTACCACGGCGAATTCCTCGCCGCCGTAGCGGCCGATATGGTCGGTCTTGCGCAGGCGTTGCTTGAGGAACAGGGCCAGGCTCTTGATCACGCGGTCGCCCATGGGGTGGCCATAGGTGTCGTTGACCCTCTTGAAGTGGTCGATGTCGAGCATCGCGAAGGCCAGCGGCTGCCCATCGCGGCGCGCGCGGAAGCAGGCGTCTTCAAGCAGTTGCAGGGTGTGGGTGTGGTTGTACAGCCCGGTGAGGCTGTCACGCACCATGCGCGCCTTGAGGCTGCGCGCCCGCGCCGCACGGTTGCGCACGGTGGCGATCAGATGACGTGGCTTGATCGGCTTGGTGAGGAAGTCGTCGCCACCTTCGCTCATGGCGTCGAGCTGCTTGTCCAGATCGTCCTCGGCCGACAGGTAGATGATCGGCACGCTGACGTAGCGGTCGTTATGGCGAATCACCTTGGCCAGCTCGGTGCCGTTGCACTCGGGCATGTACATGTCGAGGATGATCAGATCCGGCTGGAACTCGGCCAGCGCGTCCATCGCCCGGATCGGTTCGGTCAGGGTGTGGGTGAGAATGCCGGCGCTGTTGAGCACCCGTTCGGTATGGGTCGCCTGGGCCTTGGAGTCGTCGACGATCAGCACCTTGTAGGGGTCGTAATGCACGACATGCGTGAGTACCTCGATACGTTCGAGCAGGCTCGATGCATCCAGCGCGCCGACGAAGAACTCCTGTCCGCCTGCGCGTACTGCCGCCAGGCGCGTCGGGGTGTCGGTATCGGTATGGCTGTAGAACAGCACGGGAATCTTGTGTTCCAGGCCTTGCTGGGCAGCGTTGGCCAACTCCAGGCCAATGCCGGAGAAGTGCACGTCCATGATGATGGCGGCCGGGTGACGCTCGCTGACGGCGGCGCGGAAGGCGTCCGCATTGTCCAGGGCGTGTGCCACCAGGCCGAAGAATTCCAGTTGCTGGGCCAGGCGTTTGGCCCGCTCGTGATCCTGCAGGGCCAGGTACACCGGCTTGCGCAGCGGCGGCAGGAAGGTCTGCTCGTACTGGTCGCCATGCCGCAGGCCAGTGCGCGACATGCGTTGCATGATCTGGTTGAGCGAGGCGATCAGCGCGCTGTTGAGACGTCCGCGGTTTTCCGTCACGGCTTCCAGGCACTCAGCGATGGCCTGGGCCAGTGCACTGTGCTCGGTCTGCTCGAAGCGCTCGGCATAGCGCAGCAGGCGCGTGTTGGCCTCGCGCAGCTCGTTCATGCCGGCTTCGTTCCATTCGCTGCGCTGCAGGCGCTGCCAGACCTCCAGCACTTGCCGGGCTTGATGGATCACGCGCTGGGCGAAGTGGTGCTTGAGGCGATCGTGATTGGGCTCTGGCGACTCGAGCATGGCCGATTTCCGATGGCAAGCGATTGGTGGCTTGATGCTATCACTGGCGACCATGGATGGACATTGCTGTCGCTCAATTGACGCCAGCATTTTTCGTCGATCAGGCAACAGAAACAGCCTTTCTTTTTTCCAGTGGTAAGTTTGCCTTCATGCCCTGCGTTTTGCTGCGTGCATGTCTTATAGTGCGGAGCAGGTCGCAACCTGTTTTGCAGTTAGCGGTCGAACACACGAACTCGCTAAATGGAAGGACACAGCCATGCTGGACTGGAAGAATCGCGACAAGCCCTCACCCGAAAGAGCCGATAAGGCTGCCGATGGTAGCGGCAGCAAGCTGATGGTTCGCGCAGTGGGAGGGCTGATCGGCGTCTACCTGCTGGTTACCCTGGTCATCGGTTGGTACTGGAGTCAGGAACCGGCAGCCTTTCAGGTACAGCAGCACGCCCAGGCAGCCGCGCAGCAGGCTCAACGGCAGATGGTCACCGGCTATACCACGGTGGAAACCCTCAAGCAGGTCGCCAGCACGCTGCTCGACAAGCCGGGCGGTTACCTCTCCAACGACCTGGCGCCCCCCGGTCTGTGGCTGGACAACATGCCAAGCTGGGAATATGGCGTATTGGTGCAGGTGCGCGACTTCTCCCGGGCGCTGCGCAAGGACTTCTCCCGTTCCCAGTCGCAATCGACCGAAGACCAGAATCTGGCCAAGGCCGAGCCGCGCTTCCACTTCGATAACAAGAGCTGGGCCTTGCCGGCCTCGGAGTCCGAATACCGCGATGGCATCCGCTCCCTGGATCGCTACCTGGCCGACCTGAGCGAGCAGAAGGCGCAGTTCTATGCCCGTGCCGACAATCTCAACAACTGGTTGGGTGATGCCGGTACCCGTCTTGGTTCGCTGTCACAGCGCCTGTCCGCCAGCGTCGGCCAGGTGCGTCTGAACGAGAGCCAGAAGGTCGGTAACGACGTCGAAGAGTCCGGGCTGGTGGGCGAGGGCGGTGTATACGAGACGCCCTGGTTGCAGATCGACAACGTCTTCTATGAAGCCCGCGGCCAGGCCTGGGCGCTGGCCCACCTGCTGCGTGCGGTCGAAGTGGATTTCGCCGATGTGTTGGCCAAGAAGAACGCCACCGTCAGCGTGCGCCAGATCATCCGCGAGCTGGAAGCGGCGCAAGCTACCCTGTGGAGCCCGATGGTGCTCAATGGCAGTGGCTACGGCATCCTCGCCAACCACTCGCTGGTGATGGCCAACTACATCTCCCGCGCCAATGCCGGCCTGATCGACCTGCGCCAGTTGCTGAGCCAGGGTTGATGGTCGCGATCTCGGCGGCCGAGGCGGCGCATCGCGCCGCCTCCGATGGCGAGCAGGTGGCCTGGGTCGACGAACGTGATCACCCGCTCGGCAGCATGGCCCGTGCCGAGCTGCGCGAGCGCGGTCTGATCGGGCGCTGTACCTATATCCTCCTGTTCGACTCCGCCGGCCGGCTCTGCGTGCATCGGCGCACCCTGAGCAAGGCCCTGTATCCCGGCTACTGGGATCTGGCAGCCGGCGGCATGGTGCTAGCCGATGAGGATTATCGGCTCTCCGCCCAGCGTGAGCTGGCCGAGGAGCTGGGCATCAGCGATGCCGAGCTGGTGGAGCACGCGCATTTCTTCTACGACGCACCGGAAAGCCGGCTGTGGTGCCGGGTCTACTCGGCCGTGTCTGATGCGCCGTTGGTGCTGCAGCCAGAGGAGGTGCTGGAGGCGCGCTTCATCAGCCTCGATCAGCTATTGGAGGAAAGCCGTCGACTGCCCTATTGTCCGGACTCGTTGGTGGCGCTGCAGCACTACATAAAAAGGCCGCTTGCGGCTAGCTGATGTCCCTCTCCCATTTATGGGAGAGGGTGCCCGAAGGGCGGGAGAGGGTGGTCGTGTCGGCGCCTGTATTCGTTCGTAGGGGGCGCTGTGCGCACCGCCTTTACCTCGCATGCAGGGCCCTGGTGCGCACAGCGCACCCTACGGTGTCGGGGATTCCGGGTGCTCCGTGCGCGGTGGCATTCCCCGGATTACATCCGGGCTACGGACGCAAACCTGGCGTCGCCAAAGTGCCGCACAATGACGCAAATCTGGTCTTAGCAAGCCCAGCCTTTGTCGTTACACTGCGCGGCCTTTGCGGCGGACGTCTGTCCGCCAGCGCTGCCCCTGCCTGAGTGGGGCCTCGCGGTCGACCTCGGTCGTCGGCCAGTCGCTATCCTGACCCCTATGAGGACAAGCCGGTGGTCAAGAAAGCCTCTTCATTCTCCGCTCTGGGCGGTCTCGTCTACTCCACCGATGGCGGTCGCCATTGCCCGGATTGCAACCAGCCCGTCGATGCCTGCATCTGCAAGCACACGCGCATCCCCGAGGGCGATGGCATCGCCCGCGTGCGCCGTGAAACCAAGGGCCGTGGCGGCAAGACCGTGACCACGGTCAGCGGCGTGCCGCTGGCCGAGGAGCCGCTCAAGGAGCTGGCCAGCGCGCTGAAGAAGCGCTGTGGCACCGGCGGTGCGCTCAAGGACGGGGTGATCGAGATTCAGGGTGATCATGTCGAACTGCTGCTGGCCGAGCTGAGCAAGCGCGGCTTTACCGCGAAGAAGTCCGGCGGTTAACAGCAGCCTCAAGCGGCGAGCCACAGGCTTCGAGCAAAGCTGCGGCTGTCATTCGTCATATTTTTGTTTCACAGTGCTTGCCTGCAGGGGGCGCCTACCATTTCCCAGGAGAACTCGATGTCCGCACGACGTACACGCAAAGACGACGGCAGCCAATGGACCGTAGCCGATAGCCGCAGTGTCTATGGCATTCGCCATTGGGGCGCCGGTTATTTCTCGATCAACGATGCCGGGCGTGTCGAAGTGCGCCCCAATGGCCCGGACAGCCAGCCGATCGACCTCACCCAGCAGGTCGACGAGCTGCGTCAGAGTGGTTTGTCGCTGCCTTTGCTGGTGCGTTTCCCGGACATCCTGCAGGATCGCGTGCGGCGTCTGACCGGCGCCTTCGATGCCAGCATCCAGCGCCTGGAATACCAGAGCCGCTACACCGCGCTGTACCCGATCAAGGTCAACCAGCAGGAGGCGGTGGTGGAGAACATCATCGCCACGCAGAACGTCTCCATCGGCCTCGAAGCTGGCTCCAAGCCCGAGCTGCTGGCCGTGCTGGCGCTGGCGCCGAAGGGTGGCACCATCGTCTGCAACGGCTACAAGGATCGCGAGTTCATCCGCCTGGCGCTGGTCGGGCAGAAGCTCGGCCACAACGTGTTCATTGTCATCGAGAAGGAATCGGAGGTCGCCCTGGTGATCGAGGAAGCGGCCGAACTCAAGGTCGCGCCACAGATCGGCTTGCGTGTGCGCCTGTCCTCGCTGGCGTCCTCCAAGTGGGCCGACACCGGCGGCGAGAAGTCCAAGTTCGGCCTGTCCGCCGCGCAGATTCTGCAGGTGGTCGAGCGCTTCCGCGCCGCCGGGCTGGATCAGGGCATTCGCCTGCTGCACTTTCACATGGGCTCGCAGATCGCCAATATCGCCGACTACCGCAAGGGCTTCCGCGAGGCCATCCGCTATTACGGCGAGCTGCGCGCCATGGGCCTGCCGGTCGATCACATCGACGTTGGTGGTGGCCTCGGCGTGGACTACGACGGCACCCACTCGCGCAATGCCAGTTCGATCAACTACGATATGCAGGACTATGCCGACGCCGTGGTCGACATGCTCAAGGAGTTCTGCGACCGCCAGGAAATCCCTCATCCGCACATCTTCTCCGAGAGCGGCCGGGCGATGACCGCACACCACGCCGTGCTGCTGGTGCAGGTCACCGATGTGGAGCGGCACAACGACAAGGTGCCGGAGATCGATCCGGACGTGGAGCAGCCGGAGGTGTTGCGCTGGCTGATCGAGTTGCTCGACGACAGCGACCCGGAAATGGTCGCCGAGACCTACTGGCGCGCCACCCATTACATCGAGGAAGTGGCCGCACAGTATTCGGCCGGCAAGCTGAGCCTGGCGCAGAAGGCCCTGGGCGAGCAGTACTACTTCGCCATCTGCCGTCGCCTGCACAACCAGCTCAAGGCCCGCCAGCGTTCGCACCGGGCAGTACTCGACGAGCTCAACGACAAGCTCGCCGACAAGTACATCTGCAACTTCTCGGTGTTCCAGAGCCTGCCGGACACCTGGGCTATCGGCCAGATCCTGCCGATCCTGCCGCTGTCACGCCTGGACGAGGAACCGTTGCGCCGTGCCGTGCTGCAGGATCTGACCTGCGACTCCGACGGCAAGATCCGCCAGTACGTCGACGAGCAATCCATCGAGACCAGCCTGCCGGTGCACGAACTGCGTGAAGGCGAGGATTACGTGCTGGGCATCTTCCTGGTCGGCGCCTATCAGGAAATCCTCGGCGACATGCACAACCTGTTCGGTGATACCGATTCGGTGAACATCTACCAGGCCGCCGACGGCAGCGTGGTGCACGCCGGCATCGAGACTCACGACACCATCGAGGACATGCTGCGCTACGTGCACCTGTCGCCCGAGGAGCTGATGACCCACTATCGCGACAAGGTGGCCAGCGCCAAGATCAGCGCCCGTGAGCGCACCCAGTTCCTCGACGCCCTGCGCCTGGGCCTGACCCGCTCCTCGTACCTGTCGTCGTAAATCCACGCCCAAGGCGGGGCAGCTTGCCCCGTCTACTTGCTCGCCTTGAGCACCACGAATTTGGGTGTGGCCGCCACCTGCTCGACGCCGCGGAACAGACGTTTGAGCTTGGCGTGATAGCCCAGGTGGCGGTTGCCGACTATCCACAGCTCGCCGCCTGTGACCAGCGCCGCGCGGGCTTGCTGGAACATGCGCCAGGCGAGGAAGTCGCCGACCACCTGCTGCTGGTGGAAGGGCGGATTGCACAGCACCAGCTCCAACGAGTCGGCGGGTTGTTCGGCCAGGCCATCGCCGGCGCGGATCGTCACCGGGCGCTGGCCCAGGGCCGCCTGCCAGTTCTCCCGCGCCGACTGCACGGCCATGTACGACTCGTCCACCAGAGTCAACTGTGCCTGCGGGCTGCCCAGGGCATAGGCGATGCCGAGCACGCCGTTGCCGCAACCGAGGTCGGCGACGTGGCGCGTATCGAGATGACGCGGCAGATGCGGCAGGAAGGCCCGGGTGCCGATATCCAGACCGTCGCGGCAGAACACATTGGCATGGTTGACCAGCTCCAGTGCCGGTTTGTCCAGGCGATAGCGGGTCGGGTAGGGCGAGCGGGGCGCGGCCTTGTCTTCTGGCGTGGCGCTGAGCAGGCGGGCTTTCTTCAGCGCCAGCGAGGCCTGTACCGGGCCGATGTACTTTTCCAGCAAGTCGCCGGCGGCGCGCGGCAGGTGCTTGACCATGGCCCCGGCCATGACCCGTGCGCCGGGCGCCAGTTGGCTGTGCATGCGGATCAGTTGTTCCTCCAGCAGTGCCAGGGTCTTGGGCACGCGGATCAGTACCCAGTCGAACGGCCCCCGCGGTGTTTCGTTGCTCGGCAGGAAGGTCAGCGCGTCGCCACTCAAGCCATTGCGGGCGAGGTTCTTGTGCAGGGCGAGAAAGCCCAGGTGCGAGTCGCCGCTGCTGGTCACCCGGCAGTGCCCGGCCAGCGAGCAGGCGAGGGCGCCGAAGCTGTCATTGAGCAGCAGTACCCGGCTGTCTGGCTCGATGCCTTGCTCGTGCAAATGATTGAGCAGGTATTCATCCGCAGCGTCGAAGGCTTGCAGAGGTTCATTGGCCTGGTGCGGCTGGCGCTCCAGCTCGAGGCTGGCGAAGGGGGTCGTGAAAATAGGCATGGAAACCGTCGGTGTTTGCCGGTCGCACAATGCGCGACACTGACAGCAGATTCGGACAAGGGGGCAATTATGACCGTCAGCGACGACAAGTTCACCCGTCAGACCTTGCTGGAAGTACACGGCCTGACCCCGAGCCTGTTCACCCTGCGCACCACCCGGGATCCGGGTTTCCGTTTTCGCGCCGGGCAGTTCGTCCGCCTCGGCGTGGAGAAGGCCGATGGCAGCCTGGTCTGGCGCCCTTATTCGCTGGTGTCGGCGCCGCACGACGAGTTTCTCGAATTCTTCTCCATCGTGGTGCCGGGTGGCGAGTTCACCAGCGAGCTGAGCCGCCTGCGGGCCGGCGACAGCCTGTTGGTGGAGAAACTGGTCACCGGCTACCTGACCCTGAACCGCTTCGTCGATGGTCGTGATCTCTGGCTGCTGGGCAGCGGCACCGGCATCGCGCCGTTCCTGTCGATCCTGCAGGACTTCGAGGTGTGGCAGCGCTTCGAGCGCATCGTATTGGTGTACAGCGCGCGAACCGCCGCCGAGCTGGCCTATCAGCCATTGATTCGTGGCTTGGTCGAGCTTGAGCACTTGGCCGAGTTCGCGCACAAGCTCACCTATCTGCCGGTGGTCACCCGCGAGCAGGCGCCGGAGTGCCTGAATGCGCGCATCACCGAACTGCTCGACAGCGGCGAGCTGGAGCGCGTCGCTGGGCTCGAGCTGACGCCCGAGCATTCGCGGGTGATGATCTGCGGCAATCCGCAGATGATCGACGACCTGCGCCAGCGCCTGAAGGCTCGCGGGCTGAACCTGAGCCTGACGCGGCGGCCGGGCCAGGTGGCGGTGGAGAACTACTGGTGATCAGTCCTCGCGGATAGCCTTGATCCGATGCTCCCAGCGGCGCTTGGCGAAGCGGCGCATGTTGGGGATATCGTCGGTCTCGTCGAGGATCGGCTTGCCGATGATGGTTTCCATGATGTCTTCCAGGGTCACCAGGCCGCGCCAGCTACCGAACTCGTCGTACACCAGGCACATGTGCTGACGCTCCTGCATCAGCAGGGTCATCAGGTTCTCCACGTTCATGCTTTCCGGTACCACCTTGAGCGGTTTCATGATGTGGGTGATGGGCTCGGCATCGTTCTCGGCAGCCAGGGCGTCGTAGCGAAACACCACGCCCAGCGGCGATTCGTCTTCGCCTATCACCGGGTAGCGGGAGAACTGGCTTTCGCGGGCACGGGCCTTGAACGCGGCGATGGACTCGTCCGGCGCCGCCGATTCGCAGACGATGCGCGGCGTCATGATGTCGCGCAGACGAATTTCGTGCAGGTCGAGGATGTTGCTGATCACTCGATGCTCATCTTCGTCGAGCTTACCCACCTCGCGGCCGAGCAGGGTCAGCGCCTTGATCTCCTGGCGAATGTCGTGCTCCGGCTCCTTGCCGCCGAACAGGCGCATGATCAGGTCCGAAAGTACGATGAACGGCTTGAGCACCAGGATCATCGCCCGCAGCAGGCTCGGCAGCCAGGGCGCCAGGGCGCGCCAGTAGCGGGCACCGATGGTCTTCGGCAGGATCTCCGACAGCACCAGGATCAGCAGGGTCATGACTGCGGAGGCGATACCCAGGTAACCATCGCCGAAGACGATTGCCACCTGCGCGCCGACACCGGTGGCACCGACGGTATGCGCCACGGTATTGAGGGTCAGGATGGCCGCCAGTGGCTGGTCGATCTTGTCCTTGAGTGCCTTGAGGCGCTCGTAGAGACGAGGCCTATCGACCTTCTGCTGGGCGATGTAGCTGGGGGTGAGGGAAAGCAGGGCGGCTTCGAGAATGGAGCAGAGGAACGAAACCAGGATGGAGAGGACAGCGAACGCTATCAGGAGTGTCATGTAAGGGGGTAAGTGGCCAAGGGCTGGTCAATCTACCGAAAAACGCGCAGAAAAAGACCCGTCAAGCTGCAACAAATCGTGTCATGGCTGGCGAAGCTCGGGCACCTGCTCCGCCAGCCGCGTACCCTTCAGCCCTTGTCTTGCTGCGCCTTGAGCAGATCACGGATCTCGCTGAGCAACTGTTGATCCTTGGTCGGCGCAGGCGGTGCAGCCGGGGCGGCTTCTTCCTCGCGCTTGAGGCGGTTCAGGCCCTTGATGCCCATGAAGATGGCGAAGGCGACGATGGTGAAGTCGACCACGGTCTGGATGAACTTGCCGTAGGCCAGCACCACGGCGGGGGTGTCGCCCTCGGCGGCCTTGAGCACGATGGCCAGGTCGGAGAAATCGACACCGCCGATCAGCAGGCCCAGTGGTGGCATCACCACGTCGCCGACGAAGGACGAGACGATCTTGCCGAAGGCGGCGCCGATGATGATCCCCACGGCCATGTCGACCACGTTGCCCTTGACCGCGAAGGCCTTGAATTCACTGATGATGCTCATGCGTGCTCCCTGGGTTGGTGTTCGCCCTGATTATGGCTGTTGTTTCGACGTCCGTCAGGCGGCGCCGTTCATTTGCCCTGCTGGCAGCGGCAGGTCCCATGGCATCGGCTAGGCTGAAGGGGATCACTGCATTCGGAGGTTTCCATGGCGCTCGAACATCACTCATTGTCCCGTGAGTTCCCCCAGCAGAGCGAGATGCTGCGCTGGTTGTTGCAGAACGACGGTCATTTCGCCCGGCTGGCTAGCGAGTACGAGGCACTGGATAAGCGCATCTACGAGATCGAGGACGGCCGTGCTGCGGTCGATGATCTGGTGCTGCAAGGGCTCAAGCTGCAGCGCGTGGCGCTCAAGGACGAAATCGCCCAGTTGCTGGCCAAGGCGAGCTGAGCTTGATCGGCGTCAACAGGGCCGGGCAGGGCCGCGGCTAAGCTGGTGGCACCCTTTCTACAGGAGCCTGGCCATGCATATCGAACATCACCCGCTGGTTCATGATTTCCCCGAGCTGCGCGAAACCTTGCACCGGCTGCGCCAGGAGGATAGCCAGTTCGCCCGTCAGGCCGACGAGTATGAAGCGCTGGACAAGCGCATCTGCCGCGTCGAGGACGGCATCGAGCCGCTCGACGACCTATCGTTGCAGGCGCTCAAGCTCAATCGCGTAGCGCTCAAGGACGATCTGGCGCGGCAGCTCAAACGGGCCAATGGTCAATGCTGCGGCTGTGGCAATGGTTGCAAGGGCTGAGCGCCAGACTCGCTTAGTGCGCGGCGCCCGGCATCAATGCACGGGCGGGTTTACCAGGTAGCTGAGCAACCCCTGTGCCTCATCCTCCGTCCAGATTGCCCGGGGTGGCCTGGGTAATTCGCTGAACAGTTGCTGCCAGAAGGCCAGGGCCATTTCGTCCTGGCGGTAGAAGCGCAGCAGCCAGGGGCTGCCATCGCCCATCACGCTCTGTACCACGGCGCGGCCAATGCCCAGGCGGCGGTAGCGCTTGAGCACGAACAGATCGGCGAACTCCGGCGCATCGATGCCCGGCAGTTCGCTGCGCTCGATCAGCACGAAGCCGGCAATGAAACCGTCGGCCAGGATCAGGCTGGCGCTCCAGCCGGGCTCCTGCCAGTAGCGCAGCAGATGTTCCTCGTGGATGTAGAAGCGGCCGTCCGCCTCGACATCCTCCTCTTCCCAGTCCGAGCTGTCATAGCTATAGAACTGGTACAGGTTGCGGATCAGGGGCGCCTGTTCGGCGCGGGTCGGCAGCAGTTCGATCTGCATGGCAGTCCTTGGTCAAGGTCGTGGTCTGTAAATTTATCCAGTTGTTCGGTATCGTTCCAGCCTTCGCTCAGCAGGCAGGACGACTTCCGCAATGGCCAAGGCAAAACGCATGTACGGCTGCACCGAGTGCGGCGCCACCTTCCCCAAATGGGCGGGGCAGTGTGGCGAGTGTGGAACCTGGAACACCCTGGTGGAAACCTTGGTCGAGGGCGCCGCGCCCAGCGGGCGTACCGGCTGGGCGGGGGACAAAGCCAACATCAAGACCCTGGCCGAGGTCAGTGTCGAGGAAATTCCGCGTTTTTCCACCGCCTCCAGCGAGCTGGATCGGGTGCTCGGCGGCGGTCTGGTGGATGGCTCGGTGGTGCTGATCGGTGGCGATCCCGGCATCGGTAAGTCGACCATTCTGCTGCAGACCCTGTGCAACGTCGCCCAACGCTTGCCGGCGCTGTACGTCACCGGCGAAGAATCGCAGCAGCAGGTGGCCATGCGCGCACGGCGGCTGGATCTGCCGCAGGACAAGCTCAAGGTGATGACCGAGACCTGCATCGAGTCGATCATCGCCACCGCGCGCCAGGAAAAGCCCAAGGTCATGGTGATCGACTCGATCCAGACCATCTTCACCGAACAACTGCAATCGGCCCCTGGCGGCGTGGCCCAGGTGCGCGAGAGTGCGGCGCTGCTGGTGCGCTTCGCCAAGCAGAGTGGCACGGCGATCTTCCTCGTCGGCCACGTCACCAAGGAAGGTGCGCTGGCCGGGCCGCGCGTGCTGGAGCACATGGTCGACACCGTGCTGTATTTCGAGGGTGAGTCCGACGGCCGCCTGCGCCTGCTGCGAGCGGTGAAGAACCGTTTCGGCGCGGTCAACGAACTGGGTGTGTTCGGCATGACCGACAAGGGCCTCAAGGAAGTCTCCAACCCTTCGGCGATCTTCCTCACGCGCGCCCAGGAGGCAGTGCCCGGCAGCGTGGTGATGGCCACCTGGGAGGGCTCGCGACCGATGCTGGTGGAGGTGCAGGCGCTGGTCGATACCAGTCACCTGGGCAACCCCCGGCGGGTCACCCTGGGTCTGGATCAGAACCGCCTGGCCATGCTTTTGGCCGTGCTGCACCGCCATGGTGGCATCCCCACCTATGACCAGGACGTATTCCTCAACGTGGTCGGTGGGGTCAAGGTGCTGGAGACGGCCTCCGACCTGGCGCTGATGGCGGCGGTGATCTCCAGCCTGCGCAACCGCCCCTTGCAGCACGATCTGCTGGTGTTCGGCGAGATCGGCCTGTCTGGCGAGATCCGTCCGGTGCCCAGTGGCCAGGAGCGCCTCAAGGAGGCGGCCAAGCACGGTTTCAAGCGCGCCATCGTGCCCAAGGGCAATGCCCCCAAGGAAGCCCCGCCCGGCCTGCAGATCATCGCCGTGACGCGCCTGGAACAGGCGCTGGATGCCTTGTTCGAGTGATGTGGCTCGGCTGCAAGCCGGGGGCTTTTGTGGCGCAGTCCTTCCCGGATTTCATCCGGGCTACGTTTCTGCCTGTTAGCCGCGATTCAGGTATGCGGCGTTCTGTCGCGAACCGGCTCTGGTGAAAATTGACCGGGATCAATGAGTAGCAAGCTATCGACGCGCAGCATGAAGGCGTATCCAAACGAGGAGACACCATCATGTTCCTGTTCTTCGACTTCTTCTCTCGTGCCTTCAACTTCGACGCCCAGGCCGTGCAGCCACGCGATGACGCGCAACGTGAGCGGCAGCGTATCGCGGCGCGCCGGCAGCGTCGCCAGGCCGCCGAGGCAGCCTGCCGCGCTCACTGAGGTAGGCTTGCAAGCAGCGGGGTAGGGTGGCATCCCCAGGGTTCGGACGGACGCTGTCTGAACCCGCAATCCTTGTGGCTTCCTTCACGGTGGTCAGCCCGTGGGTCAAGGTGTCGGTGTAAAGTCGGTCTTGATACCGGATTGGCAAGTTTGTGTGTTGGGTGGTGGCTTGCTTGGTGTTTTGGACGCCGCTTTGGGTGTCTTCAGATATTCCGGGTTTCGCCCCCTCGGGCGACTCACTTTTCTTTGAACTGCGCAAAGAAAAGTAAGCAAAAGAAACGCACCCCCGCCATCCGGCCCCGGCTGCGCCGGGGTTCGTTCGCTCCATCGTCGCTCCTAGGGTCGGCGTACATGGGCCATCCCTGGCCCATTACGCCTCTCGCGGCATCCATGCCGCTCGCCCCTCTGCGCAACGATTCCACTCACCCTCCTGAAGGGGGACTTTCGCGCGCCTGAGCGAACCGGCATTTCAGGGTATGCGCAGTGTGTTCTGGTAGCTATGAAGTAGCGATGTGGCTACCGAGTTAAACCAATACTTTCATTCGCGTAGTTTCATCTCGCCGGCTTTCAGCCGGCATCCCGGTCAGCCCTACGGCTGACCTCATGTTCAAGCACTGCGCACTACTTCTGGGTTACCGCAGGTTCAGGCGTGTGCAGAGCCCGCCCAGGAGGGTGAGCGGAATCGTCGTGGAAGAGGTTGAGCGACATGGATGTCGCGAGAGCCACGATGGGCCATGGATGGCCCACCGTGGCGGGCCTCTGGAGCGGCGATGGAGCGAACGAACCCTGGCGCAGCCAGGGCCGGATGATCGGGCGGAGGGTTTTGGTTACTTTTGCCCGTCAAAAGTGACTCGCCCGGGAGGGCGAAACCAAAGACATCAACAAAAACGCGGCAATGCGGAACAGGCACAAAAACAACCAACACCGTATTGCCAATCCGGTATCAACCAAGCATTCCCCTCCCTAAAATGCGCGTCACCTTCAATCTTGACGCCCCCGCGAGGATTCACCGCATGTCACCTGCCGCCATTCCCGTCACCGTGCTCACTGGCTTTCTCGGGGCCGGCAAGACCACTCTGCTGCGCCATATGCTCAAGGCCGAGCATGGGCTGCGCCTGGCGGTGATCGAGAATGAATTCAGCACCGCGCCCATCGATGGGCAGTTGCTCGGTGACGACCCGGTGAAGCTGGTCACCCTGGCCAACGGCTGCCTGTGCTGCTCGATCCTTGGCGAACTGGAGAAGGCCTTGTTGCTGCTGCTGGAGAAGCTCGACAAGGGTGAGCTGGCCTTCGAGCGCCTGGTGATCGAGTGCACCGGCCTGGCCGACCCCGCGCCCGTGGCGCAGACCTTCTTGTCCACACCGGAGCTGAGTGAACGCTATCGGCTCGATGGCATCGTCACCCTGGTCGATGCCGTCAACGCCGAGCGCCACCTGAGCGAAACCATCGCCCAGGCACAGGTCGGCTTTGCCGATCTCATCCTGCTGAGCAAGACCGATCTGGCCGTTGCTGGCAGCGTCGAGGCGCTGCGGGCGCGTTTGCAACGGATCAACCGGCGTGCGTCGATCCAGGCGGTCGAGCATGGCCGCATCGAGCTCGCTACCTTGCTCGACCTGCGTGGCTTCGACTTCGAGCCCAGGCCGACGCGCGGCTTGATGCTGCGGCCGCTGGCGCCTGTGGCGAACAAGCCGGATCGTATCCAGACCCTGGTGCTGGAAAGCGCCGAAGCCATCGATGCGCAGCGCCTCAGCGCCTTCATCGAAGGCTTGCTGGGGCGCTTCGGCAATGCGCTGCTGCGCTACAAGGGGGTGCTGGCTGTGGCGGGAGAGCCGCAACGCCTGGTGTTCCAGGGCGTGCTGCGCTTGTACAGCTTCGACTGGGGCAGCGAATGGGGCGTGGACGAGCCACGCGAAAGCGTGCTGGTGTTCATCGGGGACGACTTGCCGGAGCAGGAGATTCGCCAGGGCTTCGCCGAACTGACCCAGCCTGGCTGAACCGAGCCGCTTCAGGCCTTGCTGCCAAGTGCCGCCAGTTCGCGCTCCAGCAGCTCTTCGTCTCCAAGGTTGAGTTCTACCAGGCGGCGCAGGTGGCTGATCGACTCCAGGTCGATATGGTGGCAGACGAAACCGAGAAAACCGGGTTGGGTGCGGGTCAGCGCGACCTGCATCTTCACCGGCGTGCCGTCGCTCAGTTGCAGCGATGCCTCGAAGCCCTGCTCCGGATCGCCGTCCCAGCCTGCGGGTTCTTCCACCAGCAGGCCTTTCAGCGACAGGTCGTGCAGCACCACCTCCCAACGCCGATCGCCCTGCGCGAGGACAGTGGGGGCGTCGAAAGCGATGCGCTGGAAGCGCCGACGCTCGTTGGCTGTATCGCTCATGCTGGAACTCCGATTCAGATTTCTCACAACTATAGTCAAGGCTGCCGAACACGTTGTGAATTCGTGCACAAGGCCGCGAGTAGTTCTTTCAATTGTTTGACAGTTGGGCAAGTCTCGCCAAAGCTGTTGGTGCGGTTTTTATTACTCGATATTGCGGAGCGACAATATGGACAAGCGACTTCTGAGCAAGGGTTTGATCTTTGGTGTGCTGAGCATGGCCAGCGTCGGTGCCTTCGCCGATGCGGCAGGGGGCAATGGCTGCGGTTGGGGCAACATGTTGTTCGAGGGCCAGCGTGGCATGGCTCCGCACTTCCTGGCCACCACCACCAATGGCACCTCGGGTAATGCCACCTTCGGCATGACCTCCGGCACCAACGGCTGCGATACCAGCGGCGCGCTGGGCTACAACGGCCGCTCCATGCTGGCGATGAACGGCATGCTCGACTCCATCGCCGAAGACATGGCCATGGGCCAGGGCGAGGCGCTGGATGCCTATGCCACCCTGCTGGGTGTGGAGGCCAAGGATCGCGCGCATTTCGCCAAGGTGACTCATGACAACTTCGGCACCATCTTCAGCCAGGCCGACGCCACCAGCGAGCAGGTGCTGGCCGCCACCCTGGATGTGATGAGCCGCGACGCGCAACTGGCGCGCTATGTGAAACAACCGGCCTGAGGCAAATCCCAGGCAAAAAGAAGCCCGCCAATTTGGCGGGCTTCTTTCGTTTAGATGCAGCCTCAGTTGCCGTAGACCGGGAACTTCGCGCACAGCGCCTTGACCTGCTCACGCACGCGGCCTTCGACTTCGTCGTTGCCGATGTTGGCCAGCACTTCGCAGATCCAGCCAGCGAGCTGGCGGCACTCGTCTTCCTTGAAGCCGCGAGTGGTCACGGCCGGGGTGCCGATGCGTAGGCCGGAGGTGACGAACGGCGAGCGCGGGTCGTTCGGTACGCTGTTCTTGTTCACGGTGATGAAGGCGCGGCCGAGGGCAGCGTCGGCGTCCTTGCCGGTGATGTCCTGCTTGATCAGCGAGAGCAGGAACAGGTGGTTCTGGGTGCCGCCGGACACCACCTCAAAGCCGTTGTCGATGAACACCTGGGCCATGCTCTGGGCGTTCTTGATCACCTGGGCCTGGTAGGCCTTGAACTCCGGCTGCAGGGCTTCCTTGAAGCACACGGCCTTGGCGGCGATGACGTGCTCCAGCGGGCCACCCTGGCCACCCGGGAATACTGCGGAGTTGAACTTCTTCTCCAGCTCTTCGTTCTTGCGCGCCAGGATCAGGCCGCCGCGCGGGCCGCGCAGGGTCTTGTGGGTGGTGGTGGTAACCACGTCGGCGAACGGCACCGGGTTCGGGTACAGGCCGGCGGCGACCAGGCCTGCCACATGCGCCATGTCGACGAACAGATAGGCGCCAACCTTGTCGGCGATAGCGCGGAAACGCGGGAAATCCAGCACCTGCGAGTAGGCGCTGAAGCCGGCGATGATCATTTTCGGCTTGTGTTCCACGGCCAGGCGCTCGACTTCGTCGTAATCGATCAGGCCCTGGTCGTTGATGCCGTACTGCACGGCGTTGTAGATCTTGCCGGAGAAGCTGACGCTGGCGCCGTGGGTCAGGTGGCCGCCGTGGGCCAGACTCATGCCCAGCACGGTGTCGCCGGCGTTGAGCAGGGCCATGTACACGGCGCTGTTGGCCTGGCTGCCGGAGTGCGGCTGGACGTTGGCGTAGTCGGCGCCGAACAGCTCCTTGGCGCGGTCGATGGCGAGTTGCTCGACCACGTCGACGTACTCGCAACCACCATAGTAACGCTTGCCCGGATAGCCTTCGGCGTACTTGTTGGTCAGTACGCTGCCCTGGGCTTCCATCACCGCCGGGCTGGTGTAGTTTTCCGAGGCGATCAGCTCGATGTGCTCTTCCTGGCGCTGAGCTTCTTGCTCCATCGCGGCAAAGAGTTCGGCGTCAAAACGAGCGAGGGTCAAATCACGGCTGAACATGGCGGTCCCCTGAAAATCAGCTAGGCGAATGAGAGAGGGGGCGGATTCTACCGCAAGGGTCGCAAAAAGGCATATGAAGGTCGGTCATGAGACGGACGAAAGCGGCTCAAGAGCAGCTTAAAAGCAGCTACAAGCCTCAAGCTGCAAACTTCAAGTAAAAGCCCAGGGCGAAACGCCTGCAGCCTTAGTCCAGCATGAACAGCGTCCTGCCGCTGAGCTGCTCGCCGAGCTCGGCGGCCGCTGTCGGCCGTCCCAGCAGGAAGCCCTGCACCTCGTCGCAGCCGTGTTCGCGGAGGAAGTCCAGTTGCGCCTGGCTCTCCACGCCTTCGGCAATCACCATCATGTTCAGGCTGTGGGCCATGGCGATAATGGCACGGGCAATCTGGGCGTCCTGTTCGCCATCGGGCAGACCGTCGACGAAGCTGCGGTCGATCTTCAGCACATCGATGGGGAACTGCTTGAGGTAGTTCAGTGACGAGTAGCCGGTGCCGAAGTCGTCCACCGCGATGCACAGGCCCAGGCGCTTGAGGTCATTGAGGGTCTGCATGGCGCTGGCCACGTCGCGCATCAGGATGCTCTCGGTCAGTTCCACTTCCAGGCACGCGGGTGGAATGCCGATGGCGTCGATGATGGCGGCGATGCGGTTGGCCAGATCGCCTTCGGCGAACTGACGCGCGGAGAGGTTGACCGAGACCTTGGGGATGCGAATCTTCTCTTCGTGCCAGCGCTTGAGCTGGCGACAGGCCTCCTCCAGCACCCACTCGCCGACCTGCACCACCAGGCCGAGTTCTTCCAGCACGGGAATGAACTGGTCGGGCGGCACCAGGCCTCGGGTCGGGTGATCCCAACGCAGCAGGGATTCGACGCCGGTGAGGCGCTGGCCATCGCCGGAGAACTGCGGTTGGTAGTGCAGCACGAACTGGCCCTGCTCCTGGGCATGGCGCAGGTCGCTTTCCAGTTCCAGGCGTTCCAGCGCGCTGGCGTTCATTTCCGCCTGGTAGAACTGGAAGTTGTTCTTGCCACGTTCCTTGGCGTGGTACATGGCGGTGTCGGCGTTCTTCATCAGTTGGCTCAGCTCGTCGCCATCCTGGGGAGCGAGGGCGATGCCGATGCTGGCGGTGACGAAGAACTCGCGACCTTCGAGCACGAAGGGGCGCGCCAGGCTGGAGAGAATCTGTTCGGCGACGTGGATGGCGCGCGTCAGCGCCCCTTCGCGGCTGTTCTGTGGCTGCAGCAGCAGGGTGAACTCGTCACCCCCCATGCGCGCCACGGTGTCGTCGCCGTTGACGCAGGCCGACAGGCGTACGGCCACGTCCTTGAGCATGCGGTCGCCAGCGGCATGGCCGAGGGAGTCGTTGATCGGCTTGAAGCGGTCGAGGTCGAGGAACATCAGCACCACCCAATCGTCATTGCGCTCGGCGTGCTGCAGGGCGCTGTGCAGGCGATCCTGGAACAGGGTGCGGTTGGGCAGGTGGGTCAGGGCGTCGTAGTAGGCCAGGCGGTGGATGCGTTGCTCGCTGGCCTTGCGCTCGCTGATGTCGCTGAAGAAGCACACGTAGCTGACCAGATCGCCTTCTTCATCCTGCACGGCGGTGATGCCGACCCAGGCCGGGAAGTTCTCGCCGACGCGGCGCTTGAGCCACACCTCGCCCTCCCAGCTACCGCGCTGGTTGAGCTGGCCGAGGATGTACTGCACGTGGGAAGCCTGCTGACGGTCGGCGGTGAGCATGCTCGGTAGCTGATCCAGCACCTGGCCGGCGGAGTAGCCACTGATGCGGCTGAAGGCCTTGTTGACCTGCACGATGTAGCCTGCCGGATCAGTGACCAGGATCGCCGCACTGGAGTGCTCGAACACGGTGGCGGCCATGCGCAGATCCTTTTCCGCGCGGCGTTGCTGGCTGATGTCCCGGCCCACGCCGAGCAGCCCCTCGAAGCGGCCATTCTCGTCCCACATCAGCACCACGCGCAGTTCCACGGGGATCTTGTGGTCGTCGGCGCGCAGGCAGTCGAAGACGAAGAGCTGATCGGGCAGTTCCTCGCGCAGGCGGTCGAGGCGTGAGCGTTCGTCCAGCGCATCGCGGATGCGTTCCAGCAGCAGGTTCAGGCCCTTGAGCTGCTGCGGGTTGGCCGCCAGGCGCTGCAGGCCGTGGCTCATCATCCAGTTCACCGTGTAGCCCAGCACCGGTTCCACCGAGGGGCTGACGTAGTTGAGCTTGAGGCTGCTGTCGGTGGAGAAGATCACGTCGCTGATGCTTTCGGCCAGCAGGCGATAGCGCTGTTCGCTGTCACGCAGCGACTGGTTCTGTTCGATCTGTTCGGTGATGTCCTTGGCCACGCCGATCAGGCGGCTGACCCGGCCATGCTCGTCGCGCGCCAGGGCCTGTTCGCGAATGCTGAACCAGCGCCATTGGCCATTGCGGTGACGCCAGCGCAGCACGGATTCGAGCAACATGCCGTCGCCCACCACCTTCTGCAGGTTGCGGATGCGCCAGTAATAGTCGCTGTCGTCGGGGTGCAGCACCTCCACCCAGAAGTCATCGTCCATGGCCTTGAGTTCATCGCTGCTGTAGCCCAGCTTGAGTCCCAGGCTGTGGTTGCTGAACAGCACGCGTTTGTTCTGCAGGTCATGCACGTAGAGCAGGTCGGGCACCGAACGCACCACCTCGGACCAGAAACGCTCGCGTTCGATCAGCGACAACTCGATGCGCTTGCGGCTGGTGATGTCGCTGATGCTCAGGGTTACCGCCTGGTAGTCCTGGATCATCTCGGGTAGGCGCAGCACCAGCCAGACGTGACGCTTGAGGCCCTGGCGGGTGACGAGCTGGGTTTCCAGCTCAACCAGATTGGGGCCTTCGGCTATGGCCACGGCCAGCCTGAAAGGCAGGTCATCGGCGCCCATCGCGGCGCTCTCGAAGAGCTGCTGCCACGCCTGCTCGGTGGTGTTGGCGCCCAGCAGGTTGAGTGCCACCTGGTTGGCTTCGGTGATGTGCAGGTTCTGCAGCAGTTGCGCGTGATGCTCCGGGTTGGCGGCCAGCCAGCGTTGCAAGCCGGCGCTGTCGCGTATGCGCTGTTGCAGGAGGAAGCTGCGCAGCTCCGACAGGTCGAGTACGCACAGGGCGACCCCGGTGCCCTCGAAGATATCCTGATAGCGCCGCCGGGTTTCCTGCAGCACGCGCATGGCCTGCTGTTCATCGGTGACGTCACGCAGCACCCAGACGAAGCCGCCCAGCCGGGAGCCGTCGCTGATGTCGTTGCGGGTCACGGCGAACAGACGCACGCGGCCGGGGGTTTCCAGGCGCACCAGTTCGGCGGCCATGTTGCAGGCCTGTTGCGAGCCGATCAGCAGCAGGGGGGCGAGATCGGGCAGCAGATCCAGCAGATGGGTAGTGCCGGCGGCCTTGTTGTCCAGGTCGAAGACCTGTTCGGCCTTGGGGTTGAGATAGTTCAACGTGCCATCGGTCTGGGTCACCAGGATGCACTCTTCGACCGCTGCCAGCGCGCTGGCAGCCTGGCGTAGCGAGCGCCGTGACTCGGCATTGAGGCGCTGCAGGCTGCGCCGCTCACGCTGCAGGCCATGCAGGGCGATCAGCGTCAGCAGGGCCAGCAGGCCGAACAGCAGGAGCTTGCCGGCGAGGATCGGCATGAGCTGGCGGCTGATCTGCGCGGAATCGAACAGGGTGCGCAGTTGCCAGTCGCTGCCCTCCAGGGGAAAGAACTGCAGGCTGCTGGCATGTTCCTGAGCGGTTACCTGAGACAGCAGCGGCGGGGCCGCTGCGAAGGTCTTGGCGCGGGCCAGTACGCGCCGGCTGGCGATATCTTCCAGCAGCCAGTCGTTATCGCTCTGGCCGGTTTCGCCGAGCCATTGGCTCACCGCGCTGCTGCTCAGGCACAGCACGCTGATGCTAGCGTCTGGCTGGCGTAGCAGCAGGTAGAGCATCTGGCTGTCGTAGGGGTTGAGGCTGTAATGGTAAGGCGCCTTGCCGCTGCGTAGTTGCAGGCTGCGGATGAACGGCAGGTCGCTGCGCGCTGGCGCCTCGGTATCGAGTTGCTGACCTTCGGCATCGAGCTGAACCACGGCGCTCAGCGAAGGGAACAGGCTATGCAGAGCGTTGAGCTGTCCTGCACTGAGCGGTTGCGCATCACCTTGCACAATGGCCTGGGCCGAACGAGCCTTGAGGCGCATGTTCTGGTTCAGGTGGAGGGCGAGTTGGCTGGCGTAGTGCTGACTCAGACGGCGCTGGTTGTCCAGAAGCTGTTGATGCTCCTGCAGTAGCTGCCAGGCGAGCAGACCGAGCATGGCCAGCACCAGCACGATCAGGGCTCGTCGCAATGGCTCGCGACGTCTGGGTTGCGCTTCTCCCGGCGACGATGAAGGCGGTGTGGGGGGCATCGACACGTCTGGTGGACCTGCTACTGACAACGACTGAGCGGTAAGGAGAGAACGCGGGCAGCGTGCAAGCGGGCTAGCATGCCTATAAATGTGGCGAAGTGCCAGTGCGAGGCCGAGCATGGGTTTGCCCTGCCCGGCACATTCCGGTAGCTTTGCGACGCACACGGGCTGCATCGGCCCGTGCATCATCCGCGCGATACCCAGGTGGCGTTCGCCGCCTCAGGCTGCTGAAATTTCTGCACATTGTAGCCTTCGCGCAGCGTTTTCACTCTTTTTATTCAAGTCAGGTTCTCATGGCTCAGTACGTCTATAGCATGCATCGGGTCAGCAAGGTCGTCCCGCCGAAGCGTGAAATTCTCAAGGACATTTCTTTGTCGTTCTTCCCGGGCGCCAAGATCGGCGTACTGGGGCTCAACGGTGCCGGTAAGTCCACGCTGCTGCGCATCATGGCCGGCGTCGACACCGAGATCGACGGCGAAGCCCGGCCGATGCCCGGTATCAAGGTCGGCTACCTGCCGCAGGAGCCGCAGCTCGATCCGGCCAAGACGGTGCGTGATATCGTCGAAGAGGCGGTAGGCGAGATCAAGCAGGCCCAGGCACGCCTCGACGAGGTATACGCCGCCTACGCCGAGCCGGACGCCGATTTCGATGCGCTGGCCGCCGAGCAGGCCAAGCTCGAAGCCATCCTGCAGGCTTCCGACGGCCATAACCTGGAGCGCCAGTTGGAAGTCGCCGCCGACGCCCTGCGCCTGCCACCATGGGACGCCAAGATCGAACACCTGTCCGGTGGCGAGAAGCGCCGCGTGGCGCTGTGCCGCCTGCTGTTGTCGGCGCCCGACATGCTCCTGCTGGACGAACCGACCAACCACCTGGACGCCGACTCGGTGGCCTGGCTGGAGCGCTTCCTGCACGACTTCCCAGGCACAGTGGTAGCGATTACTCACGACCGTTACTTCCTCGACAACGTTGCCGGCTGGATCCTCGAACTCGACCGCGGCCATGGCATTCCCTACGAGGGCAACTACTCCGGCTGGCTGGAATCGAAGGCCAACCGCCTGGCCCAGGAAGCCAAGGCCGAGGCCTCGCACGCCAAGGCCATGAAAGCTGAACTGGAATGGGTACGTCAGGGTGCCAAGGCGCGTCAGTCGAAATCCAAGGCGCGTCTGCAACGCTTCGAGGAAATGCAGTCGCAGGAATTCCAGAAGCGCAGCGAGACCAACGAGATCTACATTCCGGCCGGCCCGCGCCTGGGTGACAAGGTCATCGACTTCCACAACGTGTCGAAGTCCTTCGGCGACCGCGTGCTGATCGACAACCTGTCCTTCAGCATCCCCAAAGGTGCCATCGTCGGCGTGATCGGCGGCAACGGTGCAGGCAAGTCCACACTGCTGCGCATGATCACCGGCAAGGAACAACCGGATTCCGGCACCATCGAGATTGGCGAAACCGTGCAGATCGCCAGCGTCGACCAGAGCCGTGACCAGCTCGAAGGCAACAAGACCGTGTGGGAGCAGATTTCCGACGGTTTCGACATGATCAAGGTGGGCAACTACGAGGTGCCGTCGCGCGGTTATGTCGGTCGCTTCAACTTCAAGGGCGCTGATCAGCAGAAGTTCGTCAAGGATCTCTCCGGCGGTGAGCGCGGTCGTCTGCACATGGCGCTGACCCTCAAGCAGGGCGGCAACGTGCTGCTGCTCGACGAACCGTCCAACGACCTCGACGTGGAAACCCTGCGCGCGCTGGAAGAGGCGCTGCTGGACTTCCCCGGCGCCGCCATCGTGATCTCCCACGATCGCTGGTTCCTCGACCGTATCGCCACCCACATCCTCTCCTACGAGGACGATGGCAAGGTCAGTTTCTTCGAGGGCAACTACAGCGAGTTCGAGGCCGACCGCAAGAAACGCCTGGGCGACGCCGCCGCGCAGCCGCACCGCGTGCGTTACAAGAAGCTGGCGCAGTAAGCGTCGGTCATAAAAAACGGAGCCTTCGGGCTCCGTTTTTCGTTGTGGAGGGTGCTCAATCTCGTAGGGTGCGCTGTGCGTACCGGTTGCGGGGATCATAGTTGTTGCGCACGGCTTATCCTGTGTCCTCAGAGCTTAGCCAGCAGGCTCTCCAGCGCTCGGGCCTGATCCTCGGACAGGTCGATGATATGAAAGCCTGCCCAGCAATGCTGGTTGTCCGCCCCTGGCCGGCTCCACAGGCAATCGGCGCCCAGGCGCACTTCATCGAATCGCTCGTTGCCAGCCTGGCACACCAGACGACATTGGCAGACGGCATCGGCTGCCAGTGGAGTGTCGCTGAACAGCATGAAGCCATCTATCGACAGGTCGACGACACGGCCCAGGCGCAGCCCCGTATTGACATCGAAGACCTCCAGTTGCAGCTCGGTGCCGTGACGGCTGTGTCGGCGACGTTCTTGCATGTGGGCTCCTAGCAGGCTGTTGAAAAACTATCTACGTTGCCATTGCTGCGTTAAAAGCAGGCTCAAAATGCTCATTTACAGCTCGTAAACTCCGCTTTTTCGCCTGTTTTTGCCTTGCACTGGCTGCCTCGCCTACGCTTTTCAACGGCCTGCTAATGAGGCTCGGCCGCGCGCCCGGTAAAGCGCTGCAGCACCCGGTAAATGGCGGTAAGGGCACGATCCATCAGGGGCGTGGCATGCTCGGGAGGAAGGATACGCGCCAGGCCCTGTTCCATCTCGCAGGCCAGCAGGGTCAACGGCTTGACCGCCACGCGCTGGCCCTGATGGTCGACGAACATGTAGTTGTGCGTCGTCGGGCTGAACCAGGACAGCTTGAGCAGGCGGCGCTGGCCATTGCTGACGAACTCGAACCAGGTGCCGAACTCGAGCTTGGCCAACTCCTGGCTCAAGGCTTGCGCTCGGGGCGAGAGTTCCGCTCTGGGCGGTGCCTGGCGCGCCAGGTCGGCGTCTTCGCCGAGCATGGCCCCCAGCGGGCTCTGTGGCAGGTTCGGTTTGAGCTGGGCGGCCAGTTGCGGCTGCCTGGCTTGCACGGCGTGCTGGCAGGCCACCAGATCCTGCAACAGGCGACGGATGCCGTCCTCGTGATAGCCGCCGAGCAGCTCCAAGCCTTTGCGCAGGTCGCTTAGTAATGGGATGCGCAGCTCCTGCAAGCGCTGGCGCTCGGTCTCGGGCAGCGGGGTGCCGCTCCAGGCCAGTTGCTCGGCCACTTCGCAAGCGCGTTGCCATTCTTCACTGCGTTCGCCATGGCGCAGCAGGCCGAAGACCAGCACATCGGCCCAGGTCAGCTCGAGGAAGTTGCGGATGATCAATGGCAGGTCACGCTGCGCAACGCTCTGCTGGATCACCCCAAGCGCCCGTTCGCGGGCGGCCAGCAGGCGGTCACGGCCCTTGGCCGCCTCCACCGCCCGGCGCTCGCGCAGCTCCATCTTGTGGCGCAGGGTGTCGGCGTACTCATTGAATTCACGCAGCAGTTCGTCGAACAAGGCCAGGTCGCCGGTGAAATCCTGGATGACCCGCTCCACCACCCAGCGCATCTTCGCCAGCAGGCCGTGTTCCTCAACCTCGTTGGCATGCAGCACGCCGGCCTGGGCCATGGCATTGAGCAGGCGCCGGGCTGGATGATCGTGGCGGGTGAACAGCGCCTTGTCCTGCAGGGCGATCTTCAGATAGGGCGTGTGCAGGTGCGACAGGGCGGTCTTGCAACTGTCCGGCAGGTTGCCGTCGTCGAGGATGAAGTCGAACAACATGCCCACCAGGTCGATCACGTCGGCTTCCTGGTCGGCCACCTTGCTCTGCTGGGCTCGCGCGCTGTGCGTGGCCAGTTGCGCTTGCAGTGCGGCCTTGAGCCCTTCTACCGGCTGCGGCTTGTGCAGGCGTTGCGCCAGCTCCTGCGCCGATTGCCGCTGCATGCGGTTGAGGGCCTCGAGCAGCTCGCTTGCGCTGTAGGTGCGGCTGGCGCTACGTGGGGAGAAGCTGGTGATGCTGGGGGTACCGCCGAGCAGCGGTTGCTCGGGGTTCTGCCGGCGATGCTCGCCCAGCAGGCTGGCCAGGCCGCTGAACAGCGCGCCCGGGTCGCTGGGCGGTGGTGCGTTGAGGTCGAGCATGCCGGCGACCGTGGTCGGGGCGCTGGCGCTCTGGCCGCCGGGCGTCGGCGCGGCCACTGGCGTCTGCTCGGCTGGCGCCGGTGGCGGCGTTTCGGGCTGCGATCCGCTGGGGCTGATGCGCGCACGGTACTTGAGGTTGGGCAGGATATCGGCGTCGATCAGGCGCTGGTTCAGGGCCTCGTACAGGTCGTCCAGGCCGTGCATCACGTGGCGGTCGAAGAGGGTGTAGAGGACGGTCTTGATCTGCAGCGGAAAAGGGCAGGGCGCCAGCGCCTGGCGGAAGGCCTGGGCAATGGCCTGCGGGCCGAAGGGGTTGCTGTCCTCGTCGAGTTTCTGGCCATTGTTGAGCAGGGCCAGGCGTTGATCCAGGGCGAACAGGGCTTGGCTGCAGCGTGCCTTGACGCGGCTGGCCATGTTGGTCACCAGCAGGCTTTCTTCGTAATCCTCGTTCTGCACCAGGGTCAGGTGCTCGGCGTCCAGTTCCGTCGGGGCGATGGTCTGCAGCTTGCCTTCGAGGAAGTCGGCGAGGTTGTGTGTGACGTACTGATGATAGCGGCGCTCGATCTGCGCTCGCTGGCGGCGGATTTCCCGCATGTTGTCGAAGAACAGCGTCTGTACGCTGTTGTTCTCGGCTTTCTCGGCGCACTCGAAGAGGGTGTCGTCGACCTGGCCGAAGACCCCGTTCAGGTGTTCGGCCAGGCGATTCATCACCAGCTTGCGACAGGCCTGCGCCAGATCACCGAAGCGCGGCTGTATGCCTCGGCTGGCGAGGTTGATCACCTTCGGCTGACTCGGCGGCTTGTCCTGAGTGCTCATGGACGATCCTGAAAGCTGTGCGTGCGGCCCTTTGCCGACAGTAGGGCACCTCTAAAAACTACCTACGTAGCCATCGCGGCGTTAAAAACAGGCTCGTGCGCGAGTCCGATCAGAATGCTCATTTACAAAACGTAAACTGCGCTTCTTCGCCTGTTTTTGCCCTGCGCTAGCTGCCTCGCCTACGTTTTTAGAGGTGCCCAGTGCGCGGCAATGCTCTCCAGTGTAGTCGATATGCCCGACGCAAGGCATTGTCATAAAAGCAGTTTGTGGGGGTTGACAGGGGTAATTTGCTGCGTAAAATGGCGCGCCTCTGAAGCGGTAAAGCAAAAGCCGAAACGCCAAGAGATGGAAGACCGAAGTTCCGCGATAGCTCAGTCGGTAGAGCAAATGACTGTTAATCATTGGGTCCCTGGTTCGAGTCCAGGTCGCGGAGCCAACTTCCTAACGGGGTATAGCGCAGTCCGGTAGCGCGCTTGCTTTGGGAGCAAGATGTCGGGAGTTCGAATCCCCCTACCCCGACCATTTTTAGGGTCGTTAGCTCAGTTGGTAGAGCAGTTGGCTTTTAACCAATTGGTCGTAGGTTCGAATCCTACACGACCCACCATATAGAACGACGAAGCCCGCCCTGTGCGGGCTTCGTCGTTTCTGGCTCTTGTCTTCGTGTCAGATTTCCACCTGGGTGCCCAGCTCGATCACCCGGTTCAGCGGCAGGTTGAAGAAGCGCAGGCTGCTGTTGGCGTTCTTGATCATGAAGGCGAACAACAGCTCGCGCCAGCGCGCCATGCCGGTACGGGGGCTGGCGATCACGGTTTCGCGGCTGAGGAAGTAGGTGGTGTGCATCGGCGTGAAGTCCACCGCCTCGTCCTGGCATAGTGCCAGGGCGCGTGGCACGTCCGGGCGTTCGCTGAAGCCGAAATGCAGGATCACCCGGTAGAAGCCCTCGCCATGTTCGTGCATCTCCAGGCGCTGGCTCGGGGCGACGCGGGGGCTGTCTTCGGTGACCACCGTGAGCAGCACCACACGTTCGTGCAGCACCTGATTGTGCAGCAGGTTGTGCAGCAGGGCGTGGGGTACGGCATCCACGCGTGCGGTGAGGAACACCGCGGTACCACGCACGCGTAGCGGCGGCTGGCGGCTGATGCTGTCGATGAAGGTGGCCAGCGGCAGGGCGTTTTCCAGCAGACGTTCGACGAGGATTTCCTTGCCGCGCTTCCAGGTGATCATGAGGGTGAACAGAATCACCCCGGCGATCAACGGGAAGGCGCCACCGGCGACGATCTTCGGCAGGTTGGCGGCGAAGAACAGGCTGTCCACCAGCAGGAAACCGAGCAGCAGCGGGATCGACAGCCACTTGGGCGTCTTCCACAGCAGCAAGACCACCGCCGCCGCCAGCAGGGTGGTGATTAGCATGGTGCCGGTCACCGCCACGCCGTAGGCCGAGGCCAGTGCGCCGGACGAGCCGAAGCCCAGCACCAGCAGCACCACGCCGATCATCAAGGCCCAGTTCACCGCACCGACGTAGATCTGCCCCTGCTCGGTTTCCGAGGTGTGCTGCACGAACATGCGCGGCACGTAGCCGAGCTGGATGGCCTGGCGGGTCAGGGAGAAGGCGCCGGAGATCACCGCCTGCGAGGCGATCACCGTGGCCAGGGTCGACAGCAGCACCATCGGCAGCAAAGCCCAGCCAGGTGCCAGGCGGAAGAAGGGGTTGTGCGCCACCTCCGGGTCGCTGAGGATCAGCGCGCCCTGGCCCAGGTAGTTGAGCAGCAGGCCCGGCAACACCAGGTAGAACCAGGCGCGGGCGATGGGTTGGCGACCGAAGTGGCCCATATCGGCGTACAGCGCCTCGGCACCGGTCAGCGCCAGCACCACGGCGCCGAGTATGGTCACGCCGATGCCCGGGTGGGCGATGAAGAAGTGTACGCCCCAGTAAGGATTGAGGGCGCGCAGGACTTCGACGTGTTGGGCGATGCCGTAAATCCCGAGGCCAGCAAGGGTGAGGAACCAGACCAGCATCACCGGCCCAAAGAGAATGCCGATGCGCGCCGTGCCGTGTTTCTGGATCAGGAACAGGCTGATCAGGATGACCAGGGCCAGCGGCACGATCCAGCTATCGATGCCATCGAACGCCACCTCCAGCCCTTCCACCGCCGAAAGCACCGAGATGGCCGGGGTGATCATGCTGTCGCCGAAGAACAGCGCGGCGCCAAACAGGCCGAGCAGCAGCAGGATGCGGCGCAGGCGCGGATAGTCGCGGGCGGCGCGTTGGGCCAGGGCGGTGAGCGCCATCACGCCGCCTTCGCCGTCGTTGTCGGCACGCAGGATGAACAGCACGTACTTGATCGACACCACCCACACCAGCGACCAGATGATCAGCGACAGCACGCCGAGCACGCCGTCGTGGTTGGCTTGCACGCCGTAGCTGAACACTTCGCGCAGGGTGTACAGCGGGCTGGTGCCGATATCGCCATAGACCACGCCGGTGGCGGCGATGAGCAGGGCCAGGGCGGACTGAGGTGAAGCCGACGAATTGTCGTTAGCCAAGTGAGCTGTCCTGAAAGTGGGCATCCCTGCCCAGTGTAGATGGCCTCTAGTGCAGCTTGAGGCGTGGTTCGGTACTGCGTCCGATGCGGTCGCTGAGCATCAGCAGGGCCGTGCGCAGCGGGCCGTACAGGGCCATCTGGTGCATGCGGTAGAGCGACACGTAGAACATCCGCGCCAGCCAGCCTTCGAGCATCACGCTGCCGGTGAGGTTGCCCATCAGGTTACCCACGGCGGAGAAGCGTGACAGCGAGATCAGCGAGCCGTAGTCGCGATAGCGATATTCCGGCAGCGGGCCGCCGACCAGCTTCTGGCGCAGCGATTTCACCAGCATCGAAGCTTGCTGATGCGCGGCCTGGGCACGTGGCGGGACATTGCGCCCCTCGCTGCCAGGCTGCGGGCAGGCCGCGCAGTCACCGAAGGCGAAGATGTCATCGTCCAGCGTGGTCTGCAGGGTCGGGCGCACCAGCAGTTGGTTGATGCGGTTGCTTTCCAGGCCGTCGAGCGCCTTGAGAAAGCCCGGCGCACGAATGCCGGCGGCCCAGACCTTGAGGCTGGCCTTGATGAACTGGCCATCGGCGGTCTTCAGACCATCGGCCGTGACCTCGCTGACGGCGGCACCGGTCAGCACGGTGACGCCCAGCTTCAGCAGCGTCTGGTGCACCGGGGCGGCGATGCGTTCGGGCAAGGCGGGCAAAACGCGCGGGCCGGCTTCGATAAGGGTGATGCGCATGTCTTCCGGGCGAATCCGGTTCAGGCCATAGGCCGCCAGTTGCTGCGCGGCGTGGTGCAGCTCGGCGGCCAGCTCGACGCCAGTGGCGCCGGCGCCGACGATGGCCACGTCGATCTGCGTACCCTGGGCCTGCTCGTTGGCGTGGGCGCGTAGGTAATGACTCAGGAGCTGGCGATGGAAGCGTTCGGCCTGCGCACGGGTGTCGAGGAACAGGCAGTGCTCGGCGGCGCCCTGGGTGCCGAAGTCGTTGGTGGTGCTGCCGACTGCGATCACCAGGCTGTCATAGGCGATCTGCCGTTCGGGCATCAGCACCTTGCCGTCTTCGTCCAGCGTCGGCGCCAGGGTGATGGTCTTGCCGGCGCGATCGAGGCCGGCCATGCGCCCGAGCTGGAACTCGAAGTGGTTCCACTTGGCCTGGGCCACGTAGTTCAGCTCGTCTTCCGAGGAGTTCAGCGAGCCGGCGGCGACTTCGTGCAGCAGCGGTTTCCAGATATGGGTCAGGTTGGCGTCGACCAGAATGACGCGCGCGGCGCCGCTCTTGCCGAGTTTTCTACCCAGGCGGGTAGCCAGCTCCAGGCCGCCGGCGCCGCCGCCGACGATCACGATGCGATGGGTCATGGTGAATGCTCACAAGGCTTTGAAAAAGACGTTGCGAGTCGAGCCGGGCGAGTGCGGGGCAGCTCATAGCACCAGTCGACTCAGAAGACGGCTGAGAATGCCCAGGCCGATGACCACCAGCAGGATGAAGGCCAGCAGGCGCCAGACCCGGAAGGGTGGGCGTTCGACCTGGTGCTGGGGGGTGCTCAGATACTGGTCGACCTTTTGCTGGTCGTCGGGGCTAAGGCGGCTGGTCATCGGGGCCTCTCTGATATGGCGGCCATTCTAGGCTTGGCCGGTGGTATTGGCGAGTATAGGTCCCAGGCTTTGCACCGCGTCGCCCTGGCGAATGATGCCGCCCTGCACCACCCGTGCGGTAATGCCCCCGTGTCCGCGCATGGCCTGGAAGGTGCCTTTGCCCAGGCGGGCTTCCAGCTTGGCGCAGGGCTGGCACCAACCCGTGGTCTCGAAAATCGCCTGGCCGATGCGAAAACGCCGGCCCTTGAGGCTGAACAGGTTGATGCCGGCCACGGCGATATTGCGCCGCAGTTCGCTCGGCTGCAGGGGCGCGTCACGGCCGAGCAGGGCGCCGACCACCGCCAGGTGCTCCCACTGGATCAGCGTCACCTGTCTGGCGTTGCGCGGGCCGGGGCGGCTGTGGTCACCGGTCAGGCCTGCCTGCAGACGGCTTTCCACCACCTCCACTTCAAGCATCGGCGCGCCGCGTTGCGGGCGCACGCCGAGCCAGCGCACCTGACCGATCTGCGGCACCTCGGCGAGCAGTTCCGGCAGCGTATTCACAGGCCGATCCCGACGTCGAACAGCAGGCTGCGCCCCAGGTTCTGGCGCAGGAAGTCCGGGGCGTCCGGGTGGGCGAACAGCACACGAGCGAAGCGCGGGCCGACCATCGACAGCGAGCGCCAGCCCTGGCGCAGGTATTCGGTGGGCGGCGGGAAGAAGCTGTTGCAGTCCAGCTCGGCGCGCTTGAGGCTGACGAAGGCGACCAGATCCAGCTCGCCCAGGTCGATGCCGCGCTCCTGGTAGTTATGCGCCTTCTTGCGCAGCGTCGGCGCCAGGCGTGCTTGCAACTCACTGGCGGGGATGCGCTTGGGGCGCGCCTCGCGCCGCACCAGTTGGCTGAGGGAAAAGGCGCTGCGGCGGCGTTCCAGCTCGGCGCGCCATTCATCGTTGAGGCGGCGGCCTTCGTCGAGCACGAAGAACACCTCGAAGTTGGCGTCACGGAACAGCACGTCCGGCGGCTCCTGGCCGCTGGGGGTGAAGTCTTCGCTGCGCTGGCGCACGTTCAACGCCTGCAACAGACGCTGGCAGACCCAACGCTCACGCTCCCACTTCTTGGCGTTGGAGAGAAAGGCGTTGGCCTGTTCGGCTTGATGGGTGAGCAATCGCAGATAGTCTGAATCGTCCATGGCGCCAGCTTAGCCGCATGCCGGGGCGTCATGCCAGCGTCGGCAGCGCAAGCACCTCGGTGTAGACTGCGGGCGCGATGAACGAATGAGAGGGCCATGCATGATCGCTTCCAACCTGCTGGCGTTCAGCACCTTGTTGGTGGGCTGGCTGATCTACTTGCCGGTGCTGCTCTGGGCCGTGCTGCGTGCGCCCTGGCTGGAGCTGTTCAGCGATCTGCGCCGTCAGCACCTGCTGTTTGGCACCATGCTTGGCCTGTTCCTGCTGTGGCTGGTGCGCCGCGACTTCGATTCCGGCCTGTCCTATCACTTCATCGGTATGACCGCCGTGACCCTGCTGCTGGACTGGCCGCTGGCCATCCTCGCCGGCCTGGCGGCGCAGCTCGGCCTGTTGCTGATGGGGCGTCTGGATCTCGCCGCACTGGGCGTCAACGGCATCCTGCTGATCCTGCTCCCCGTACTGATCACCGAGTTGTGCGCGCTGTACGTCGAGCGCCGGCAGCCGCGCAACCTGTTCGTCTACATCTTCTGCTGCGGCTTCTTTCCGGCGGCGCTGGCCACCCTGGTGACGCTGCTCAGCGGCCTGGCGCTGTTGTGGATGGACGGGCTGTTCCCCATGCCGCCCTGGCTCGAAGACTTCGCCGGCTACCTGTGGCTGGTCATTTTCCCCGAGGCCTTCATCAACGGCACCGTGGTCACGGCCCTGGTGGTGTTCTACCCGGACTGGCTGGAAACCTTCAATCGCAGCCGCTACCTGCAGGCGCCCTGGAAGGACAACGAGCGTGATGGCTGATCGGTCTTCATCAGCTTGCTGAATGCAGGGTTTCGTGTTGATCCGTGTCAAGTGTGTCGCTGTCGCTGGCGCCATCCTGTGGCAAAGCGCAGGAGGTGATCATGGGGATTCATGCATGGGCGAGGGCGGCATTGCAGGCCGACCTGCAGGCCGCTGAAGAGCAGGGTTTCGACAGGCTGCTGGTGCTGCGCACGCTGCTCAGCGAAGTGGTGCAGATGAACAAGGCGCAGCGCGAGGCGCAGGAGCTGGCGCATGAGCTGCAGTTTCTTGCCGATAATCTTGATGATGAGCGGGAGTATGTCTTTATGCGGCCGTAGGGCCTGTCCATCTCTTGGTAGGGATGTAGATATAAGCTCTTTGCGGGGTTACGGGTTTATACCGGACTGGCAAGTTTGTGTGTTGTTCTTGGTGTTCAAGCTGATTATCGGTGTTCTGCTGAAAGCTCCCGTTTCGCCCCCCGGCGACCTTCTTTTGTCAAACGCCACAAAAGAAGGCAAAAAGGCTTGGCCTCGCCATCCGGCCCCGGCTTCGCCGGGGTTCGTTACTCGCTTCGCTCGCCCTGCGGGCCAGCCTTCGGCTGTTACTCCGCTTCGCTCCATCGTCGCTCCGAGGGTCGGCTTACAAGGGCCGTCCCTGGCCCTTTAAGCCTCTCGCGACATCCATGCCGCTCGCCCCTCTGCGCAACGATTGCGCTCTCCCTCCTGAAGGGGCCATTCGCGCGCCTGAACGAACAGGTATACCAGGTTAGTCCTGCGTGCTCTGGCGGCTGTGAAGTCGCGATGTGGCTGTCGAATTAAACCAATACTTTCATTCGTACAGTTTCACTCACTTGAATAGTTTGCCGGCCTGCGGCCGGCATTCTGGTCAGCCCTAAGGCTGACCTCATATTCAAGCACTCCGTACTACTTCTGGGTTACCTCGGGCTCAGGCGCGTGCAGAGCCCGCCCAGGAGGGCGAACGGAGTCGTCGTGGAAGAGGTCGAGCGACATGGATGTCGCGAGAGCCACGATGGGCCAGGGATGGCCCACCGTGGCGGGCCTCTGGAGCGGCGATGGAGTGAGCGAACCCTCGCGCAGCGAGGGCCGGATGATCGGGCGGAAGGTTTTGGTTACTTTGCCCGCAAAGTGACTCGCCCGGGAGGGCGAAACCAAAGACATCAGCAGAATGCCGATAATCAGCTTGAACACCGAAAACAACCGAGACCAGCACACAAACTTGCCAGCCCTGTATCAATACCCCACAAGGCTGTTGCATGCACTCTAGCGGGTGTGCGCCGCTCAGTGCGGCCTGGTCGGCAGATCACCGCTGAACAGCTCATCTTCCAGATCGTTGCCAGGAATGGCGTGCTCTTCGGCCGCCCAGGCCCCCAGGTCGATCAGCTTGCAGCGTTCGCTGCAGAACGGCCGATAGGTACTCTCGGCTTTCCATTCCACGGGTGCGCCACAGGTCGGGCATTGAACGAGGGTGGTCATGCTTGGCCTCCACGCAGGGTCAGATAAAAGTCATGCAGGCGCTCGACCTCGCGATCCAGCCAGGCCAGATCACGGTCGTTGCACAGCACGTCGTGGGCATGGCGCAGGCGCTCTTCGCGGCTGGCCTGTGCCTGCAGAATGGCGCGCACCTGCTCTTCGTTGGCACTGTCGCGGGCCATGGTGCGTTCGATCTGCAGTTCTTGCGGCACATCCACTACCAGCACCCGGTCGGTCAGGCGATGCTGGCCGGACTCGATCAGTAGCGGCGACATCAGAATCGCGTAGGGCGACTCGGCACGGGCCAGCACCTGCACGATCTCCTGGCCGATCAGCGGGTGCAGCAGGGCTTCCAGCCAGCGCCGCTCTTCAGGGGCGGCGAAGATGCGCTGGCGCAGGGCGGCGCGATCCAGCGTGCCGTCGGCCTGCAGGATGTCCGCGCCGAAGTGCTCGACGATTTTCGCCAGCGCCGGGCGGCCCGGCTCGACCACCCAGCGTGCGGCATGGTCGGCGTCCACTGTGTGCACGCCGCGGTCGATGAAGGCCTGGGCGACGGCGGTCTTGCCGCTGCCGATGCCGCCGGTCAGGCCGAGAATCCAGGGTTTCATCACGAGGTTGCGATCCCGTTGCTGCTCAAGGGCGCGATTGTAGGGGGGATTGCCCGAGGACGCGAACGTCGCGCCTCGGGCCGGAGGCTCAGCGGCTGACTGGGGTCAGGCGCAGCAGGTGGATGCGCCGGCTGTCGGCGTTGAGCACACGGAAGCGGAATTCGCCGATCTCGGTGACTTCGTTGCGCTTGGGCAGATGGCCGAAAGCGTTCATCACCAGGCCGCCGACGGTGTCGTACTCGTCGTCGGAGAACTGGCTGTCGAAGGCCTCGTTGAAGCTGTCGATGGGGGTCAGCGCCTTGATCAGGTAGTCGCCGGAGGGCAGCGGCTTGATGTAACCGTCTTCCTCGACATCGTGCTCGTCCTCGATGTCGCCGACGATCTGCTCCAGCACGTCTTCGATGGTCACCAGGCCGGCGACGCCGCCATATTCATCGATCACCACGGCCATGTGGTTGTGGTTGGCGCGAAACTCGCGCAGCAGCACGTTGAGGCGCTTGGACTCGGGCACGAAGGTGGCCGGGCGCAGCAGATCCTTGATGTTGAAGTTGGGCTGGTCGCCCTGCAGGATCAGCGGCAGCAGATCCTTGGCCAGGAGGATGCCGATGACGTCGTCGAGGCTTTCACCTATCACCGGGTAGCGCGAGTGGGCCGCCTCGATGATGGCCGGGAGGAACTCCTGCGGCGTCTGGCTGGCCTTGATGCTGATCATCTGCGAGCGCGGCACCATGATGTCGCGTACCTGCAGGTCGGCGACCTGAATGGCGCCTTCGACGATGCTCAGCGCTTCGCTGTCGAGCAGTTTGTTCTGGTGGGCTTCGCGCAGGACTTCCAGTAGTTCCTGGCGGTTTCTCGGCTCATGAGCAAAAGCCTGGGTCAGCTTGTTGAACCAGGACTTCTGCTCGTTGCTCGATCGGTCTTCGCTCATGGCGTTTTACTCGGGGTCCTTTTCATTAGGAGGTTCGTCACCGGCATAAGGGTCGGGATGACCCAGTTCGGCGAGCAATTGTCGTTCCAGATCTTCCATCTCGAGGGCTTCGTCTTCCTCGATATGGTCATAGCCCAGCAGGTGCAGGCAGCCGTGGATCACCAGATGTGCCCAGTGCGCTTCCAGTGCCTTGCCTTGTTCGGCCGCTTCGCGCTCGACTACCGGCACGCAGATCACCAGGTCGCCCAGCAGCGGGATGTCGAGAATCCCATCGGGAATCTCGGCGGGGAAGGACAGGACGTTGGTGGCGTAGTCCTTGTGCCGCCAGGTGTGGTTCAGCTCGCGGCCTTCGGCTTCGTCGACCAGGCGGATGGTCAGCTCCGAGTCGGCTGTGCGCTGGCGCAGGGCCAGTTCGCACCAGCGGCGCAGTTGCGCCTCGTCCGGGTGCTGGCCGTCAGTGGCCAGTTGCAGGTCGAGTTCAAGCATCCTTGTTCTCGACCTTGGCGTTCACACGGGCATCGTGGCGCTCGTACGCTTCGACGATGCGCTGCACCAATGGGTGGCGCACCACGTCCTTGGGTTGGAAGTGGGTGAAGCTGATGCCCGGCACGTCGCGCAGTACTTCGATGACGTGGGCCAGGCCACTCTTGGTGCCGCGCGGCAGGTCGACCTGGGTGATGTCGCCGGTGATCACGGCGGTGGAGCCGAAACCGATACGGGTGAGGAACATCTTCATCTGCTCGACGGTGGTGTTCTGACTCTCGTCGAGAATGATGAAGCTGTTGTTAAGCGTGCGGCCGCGCATGTAGGCCAGCGGCGCGATCTCGATCACCTGCTTCTCGATCAGCTTGGCCACGTGGTCGAAGCCGAGCATTTCATACAGAGCGTCGTACAGCGGGCGCAGGTAGGGGTCGATCTTCTGCGCCAGGTCACCGGGCAGGAAACCGAGTTTCTCGCCGGCTTCCACCGCTGGGCGCACCAGCAGGATGCGCCTTACCTGCTCGCGCTCCAGCGCGTCCACCGCGCAGGCCACGGCCAGGTAGGTCTTGCCGGTACCGGCGGGGCCGATGCCGAAGTTGATGTCGTTGTCGAGGATCGCCTTGACGTAGCGCTGCTGGTTGGCGCCGCGCGGCTTGATCACGCCCTTGCGCGTGCGCAGGGTCACCTGCGGCGCATTGCTGGGGTTGACCAGCTCCTCGACGCCGGACTCCTGCAGGTACAGGTGCACCAGGTCGGGCGACAGCTCGGTGGCTTTGGTTTCGCGGTACAGCTTGCGCAGCAGGGTCTCGGCAGCCTGGGCCTTGTCGGCACTGCCGAGCATCTCGAACTGATTGCCACGGTTGCGGATTTCCAGACCGAGGCGCTCTTCGATCAGGCGCAGGTGCTCGTCGAACTGGCCGCAGAGGTTGGCGAAACGGTGGGCCTCGAAGGGCTCGAGGGTGAAGCGATGAGGTTCTAGGGAAGCGTTCAAGGTGATGGTGTGATCGTCACTTGTCTGGGTATGGAAAGGCAGCATAACGCCGGGCGCCGACAACGCAAAGTGGGGGCGCCCGCGACGTTAGTGGAGGGTGTCCGTATCCAGCAGGGTGCCGCGCAGCGAATGGGGCAGGGCATCGTCGATATGCACGTCGACGAACTGGCCGATCAGGCGTGGATTATCACAGCGGAAGTTGACGATGCGGTTCTGCTCGGTGCGGCCCTGGAGCATGCCGGGGTCTTTCTTCGAGTAGTCGCTGACCAGGATGCGCTGCACCGTGCCGACCATGCGTCGGCTGTTCTCGAAGCCGTTCTGGTTGATGCGGTGCTGGAGCAGGGCCAGGCGCTGCTTCTTCACCTCTTCCGGGGTGTCGTCGACCAGATCGGCGGCCGGGGTGCCCGGGCGCGAGCTGTAGATGAAGGAGAAGGAGAAGTCGAAACCGACGTCCTCGATCAGCTTCATGGTCTGCTCGAAATCCTTCTCGGTCTCGCCGGGGAAGCCGACGATGAAGTCCGAGCTGATCAGGATGTCCGGCACGGCGGCGCGCAGCTTGCGGATGCGCGACTTGTACTCCAGCGCGGTGTGGTTGCGCTTCATCGCCGCGAGAATGCGGTCGGAGCCGGACTGCACCGGCAGGTGCAGGTATTTCACCAGCTGCGGAATCTCGGCGTGAGCCTGGATGATGGCGTCGGAGAACTCCAGCGGGTGGCTGGTAGTGTAGCGGATGCGCTCGACGCCATCGAGCGCGGCCACGGCATGCAGCAGCTCGGCGAAGTCGGCGATATGGCCGTCCGGGGCTTGCCCGCGATAGCCGTTGACGTTCTGCCCGAGCAGGGTGACTTCCTTCACGCCCTTCTCGGTAAGGGAGGTGATTTCCATCAGCACGTCGACCAGCGGGCGGCTGACTTCCTCGCCACGGGTGTAGGGCACCACGCAGAAGGTGCAGTACTTGCTGCAGCCCTCCATCACCGAGACGAAGGCGCTGGGGCCGTCGACGCGTGGCTCGGGCAGGCGGTCGAACTTCTCGATCTCGGGGAAGCTGATGTCCACCTGGGCGGTCTTGGTCACGCGCGCGGCGTCGATCATTTCCGGCAGGCGGTGCAGGGTCTGCGGGCCGAATACCACGTCGACATAGGGTGCGCGGTCGCGGATCGCCGCGCCTTCCTGGCTGGCCACGCAGCCGCCGACGCCGATCACCAGATCCGGGTTTGCCTGCTTCAGCTCACGCCAGCGGCCGAGCTGGGAGAACACCTTGTCCTGCGCCTTCTCGCGGATCGAGCAGGTATTGAGCAGGATCACGTCGGCTTCTTCGGGTTTTTCCGTGACCTCCAGGGCCTGATGCTCGCCCAGCAGGTCGACCATGCGCGAGCTGTCGTACTCGTTCATTTGGCAACCGTGGGTTTCGATATAGAGCTTCTTGGTCATGGCACTGTCTGAGGTGGTTAAAAAATGACCGCGCATTATAGGGGAGCGGCGGGCGACAGGCTACAAGCTTCAGGCCGCAGGCAAGCGCACAAAACCGTAGTCGGGTAGCCCGGATGCAATCCGGGGGCTTGCGCCGTTCATTCCCGGATTGCATCCGGGCTACGCTTGCTTGCAGTTTGCAGGGGGCGGCCATCCGTCTTGCAGCTTGCAGCTTCCGACCTTGTGCTATCCTGCGCGCCCCGTTTTTCCTGCCTTCGAGTCTTCATGAGCAAGCGTGATCCCATCTACAAGGTGATTTTCCTCAACCAGGGCCAGGTGTACGAGATGTATGCCAAGCAGATCTACCAGAGCGATCTTTGGGGCTTTCTGGAGGTGGAGGAGTTCGTCTTCGGTGAGCGCAGCCAACTGGTGGTCGACCCCAGCGAGGAAAAGCTCAAGGCGCAGTTCGAGGGCGTGGTGCGCAGCTTCGTGCCGATGCACGCGATCATCCGTATCGACGAGGTGGAGCGCCTGGGCACGGCGAAGATCAGCGAGGCCAAGGGCGGCGGCAACGTGATGCCGTTCCCCATGCCGATGCCGGACAAGTAAGCGACAAGCTGCAAGCCATAAGCTTCAAGCTGGCTAGGTGCATGTCTTGGCTTTTACTTGCTGCTTGAGGCTTGCAGCTTGCGGCTGCTCTTTCAGGGCAAGGGCGCGAAAGGTGAGCGGCTTTCGGCGGTCTGCAATTCCAGCAGGTAGCTGCGGAAGATCTGCCCCAGCACCTGGGTGGCGATTTCCAGTTCGTCTCGACGCATCTGCGCCGACACCAGGTCGGCGGTGTCCATGGCTTCGTCCGAGCCGTTGACCGAGGCCATCTTCAACACGATGTAAGCCTGCACGTTGTTGGCCGGTACGCCTTCGCCACGGAAGAACATGGTGCCCAGGCGCAGTTGCGCTTCGGCATGGCCCTGCAGCGAGGCGCGCTCGAACCAGCTCAGCGCCTGCTTGAGGTCGCGCGGGGTGCGCTTGCCGTCGTAGTAGTACTCACCCAGATCAAAGGCGGCCTGAACGTTGCCGCTGCGCGCCATCTCCTGGCAACTGGCAAGGGCTTCGGGCATGTCTTCGGCTGGGCCGCTCAGGGCACAACTGCCGGTCGCCGGGATCAGCAGTGAGTTGCCGCCTGCGAACGCAAACAGCGGGAGGAAAAGCAACAGGCAGCCCATGGACAGGCTGCGGCCGGTGCGAGTCATCTGAATAACGGTGCCTCAGCGGTTCGGGGCGGGTTACGGGCCCGGCCGGCGCGATACGTGCCGACCGATGCATTATGGAATAAACCGCGCGCTTGTTACAAAGCCTTTACCGCACCGGGTTGCGGGCGCTCCCCGGCAGGCTCAGCAGTAGCCAGGCCAGCAAGGGGTAAGCCGCTGCAAGCAGCAGGTGGTACAGGTCGACACGGCGCAGCGGCCCGATCACGCCCTCGCTGCCCACCGCCAGGCCAGCCAGCAGCAACAGGCCCACCACGGCGGCTGCAGTAATCGCGGGGGTACGGCGTGGCCACTGCAGCGCACCGGCATAGAGGATCAGCGCCAGCGTCGCCAGATGCAGCGCCAGGCGATAGTCCTCCAGATGGCCGAACTGGCGGAACAGCTCGAAGAAGGCGCACAGCCCGAGGACGATGCGCCCCCAGTTCGGCCGGCTCCAGGCCCAGCCACGGCCCAGTGCCAAGGCGGCGGCGCCGAGCAGCGGCAGGCCGAGAAAGGCGCTGGCCTGGGAGAGCCACAGGTGCGCGGCCTGCCAGCTCGGGTCGAGGCCGTAGCGAATCACGCCGACACTGGCCGCTGCCGCCGGCAGCAGGAAACCGAGCAGGGCGCAGAACAGCGCCGGCTGATCGCCCTCGCCATGCCGCCTGCGTGCCCGAGCAATCAGCCAGGCGCAGGTGGCGCAAGCCAGGGCCAGCAAGGCATCGCTGAAGGCGGTGCTGTACTGCATCAGGCTTTTTTCAGCTCGGCGAAGGCGCGCTCGGCAGCGGCGAAGGTGATTTCCAACTCCTTGTCGCCATGGGCGATGGAGGTGAAACCGGCCTCGAAGGCGCTCGGTGCCAGGTATACGCCGCCGTCCAGCATCAGGTGGAAGAAGCGGTTGAAGCGCGCGCTGTCGCTGGCCATCACGTCGGCGAAGGTGACGATGTCGTCGGCGCCGCTAAAGTACAGGCCGAACATGGCACCGGCCTGGGTGGTGACGAAGGGAATGCCGGCGGCATCGGCGCGTTGTTGCAGGCCATCGAGCATGCGTGTGGTGTAGTCGCTCAGCTCGGCGTGGAAGCCAGGACGGCTGATCAGCTTGAGGGTGGTCAGGCCGGCGGCCATGGCCAGCGGGTTACCCGACAGGGTGCCGGCCTGGTACACCGGGCCGAGCGGGGCGATGCACTCCATGATCGCGCGCTTGCCGCCGAAGCAGCCGACCGGCATGCCGCCACCGATGATCTTGCCGAAGGTGGTCAGATCCGGGGTGACGCCGTAGTGCGCCTGGGCACCACCGAGGGCGACGCGGAAGCCGGTCATCACTTCGTCGAATATCAGCACCACGCCATGCTTGTCGCACTGCTCGCGCAGGCCTTCGAGGAAACCCGGCGCCGGCGGCACGCAGTTCATGTTGCCGGCCACCGGCTCGACGATGATGCACGCCACTTCCTTACCGACCTGCGTCAGGCATTCGGCCACGGCGTCGATGTCGTTGAACGGCAGGGTCAGGGTGTGCTTGGCGAAGGCCGCCGGCACGCCAGCGGAGTTCGGCACGCCCTGGGTCAGGGCGCCAGAGCCGGCCTTGACCAGCAGGCTGTCGGAGTGACCGTGGTAGCAGCCCTCGAACTTGATGATGCTGTCGCGGCCGGTGTAGCCACGGGCCAGGCGGATGGCGCTCATGGTCGCCTCGGTGCCGGAGCTGACCATGCGCACCATCTCCATCGACGGCACCAGCGAGCACACCAGCTCGGCCATCTCGGTTTCCAGCGCGGTCGGCGCGCCGTAGGACAGGCCATGCTCCAGTTGCCGGCGCACCGAGTCGAGCACGTCCGGGTGGCTGTGGCCGAGGATCATCGGGCCCCAGGAGCCGACGTAATCGACGTAGCGCTTGTCGTCTTCGTCCACCACATAGGCGCCTTCGGCGTGCTTGAAGAACAGCGGCGTGCCACCGACGCTGCGGAAGGCGCGCACCGGTGAGTTGACGCCGCCGGGGATGTGCTTCTGGGCGTAGGCGAAGAGGATTTCGGAACGGGACATGACAGGTTCTCTCTGCAAAAGGTCAATCGAACAGCGCGGCAAAGGCGCGGGCGCGGTCTTCCACCTCAAGGGCGGAGTCCGCAGCGAACAGGGCGTGGATCACCGCGACCAGGCTGGCGCCGTGGGCGATCAGGCCGGGGGCGGTGTCCAGGGTCACGCCGCCGATGGCAACGATGGGCTGGGCAAAGCGTGCGCGGGCCTGATCCAGCAGCTCCAGGGTGGCAGCCGGCGCGCCGGGCTTGGTGTGGGAATTGAAGAAGCGGCCGAAGGCGATATAGCTGGCGCCTTCGACGACGGCACGTTCGGCCAGCTCTAGCTGGGCATGGCAGGTGCCGCCGAGCACCACATCTGCGCCGAGGTGGGCGCGGGCGGCGGCCAGCGAGCCGTCGCTCTGGCCCAGGTGCAGGCCGACGCCCAGGCGCGCGGCCAGTTCCAGGTCGTCGTTGATGATCAGCGTGGCGTCGTGGCGCTGGCACAGCTCGGCCAGGGCCTGGGCTTCATCGAAACGGCGCACGGCATCGGCGGACTTGTCGCGGTACTGCAGCAGACGCGCGCCGCCGCTCAGCGCCGCTTCGGCGTAGGGCAGCAGCTTGCCGCCGGCCAGCAAAGGCGTATCGGTAATGGCGTAGAGGCCGCGAAGATTCATGCACCGAAATCCAAAGGCAAGCGGCGTGGCACGTACTGGCCGTGGCCGGGTTGCTCGGCATCGCGCAGGGTGCGCCAAGTGTAATCCAGGGCACTGTTCACGGCGCTGACCAGTTCTTCGCCCAGGGCCAGGCGACCGGCCAGGGTGCTGGCCAGGGTGCAACCGGAGCCATGGTAGCTACCGGGCAGGCGCGCGCAGGTGAAGGTATGACGGCTGCCATCGCGGCTGTACAGGCGGTTGTGCACTTCGGCTTCGTCGCCATGGCCGCCGGTGATCAGCAGGTGCTCGATATAAGGCAACAGCTTTTCGGCGCATTCATCCGCGCTGCCTTCCGGCAGTTCGGCGAGGATGCGCGCTTCCGGCAGGTTCGGCGTGGCGATGGTGGCGGCGGCGAACAGGCGTTCGCGCATGGCATAGCCGACATCGTCCTTGCCCAGCGAACCGCCACCACCGGCGCGCAGTACCGGGTCGCAGACCAGCGGCACGCCCGGCAATTGGCTCATCACTTCGAGCACGGTGTCGACCATGTCCACCGAGCCGAGCATGCCCAGCTTGACGGCGGCCACGGGCATGTCGGCGATCACGGCACGGGTCTGGGCCAGCACCCAGCCGCGGTCGAGTACGCGAAAATCGCTGACATTCACCGTGTCCTGCACGGTCAGCGCGGTCACCGTCGGGGCGGCGTGGCAGCCCTGGGCGAGCAGGGCTTCGATATCGGCCTGCAGGCCGGCACCACCGCTGGGGTCGTGACCGGACATGCACAGCACTACGGGGCGAAAGTTTGGCGTTTTCATGGTGCGCGAGCTTATCACTAACAGGCCGTTGAAAAACGTAAGCGAGGCAGGCTGGCCTAGGCAAAAACAGCCGATTAACCGTTGTTGCAGGCCGCTGCTGTGACGCTGTCCGGCAGAAAAGTGGGTCGAATCTGGCCAAGTGCCCAGGCAGCCCCTAGAGTAGTGCGTTTCGTTTATCAAGTTTCCCTGGCGCAGCGATACGGGCGGTGGAGTCACGCACTCCCGCTGGCGCTCGACAGGCTTCGTGGGGTCGTATGGGTCGCCTGTTCCTGCTCGTGTTGAGCCTGGTTCTTTCTTCGTTCGTCGCTGCAGCCACCTTCGACGAGCAGATGCGCGCGCTGCCGCTGGGGCAGAGCATCTATGTGTTCGAGGACGTGCGCGGTGACGCCAGCATCGACGATATCGTCTCGCCAGCGCTGGAGCGCAGCTTCATCCAGCATGATCAGTCCGTGCTCAATGCCGGTTACTCGCGCTCGGTGTTCTGGTTACGCCTGGATCTGGAGTATCGGCCGCAGCAGTCGAGCGGCCCGCGTTCCTGGTTGCTGGAGCTGGCCTACCCGCCTCTCGACCATGTGGAGCTCTACGAGCAGGAAGGTGGCGGACGTTTCCATCTGACCCAGCGCACGGGCGATGCCCTGCCATTCGACAGTCGCCAGCTCCGCCAGAACAACTACCTGTTCGAGCTGCTGTTGCACCCCGGTGAGCCCAAGCGCCTGTACCTGCGTCTGGAGAGCCAGGGGTCGATCCAGGCGCCGCTGACCCTGTGGGCACCCAACGCTTACCTGGAAGACCAGCCAGGGCGCATCTACGTGCTCGGCATCATCTACGGCGTGCTGCTGGTGATGCTGGTGTACAACCTGTTCATCTACCTCAGCGTGCGTGACACCAGCTACCTCTACTACATCCTCTACATCGCTTCGTTCGGCCTGTATCAGGTGTCGGTCAACGGTGCCGGCATCGAGTACTTCTGGCCCAACAGCCCCTGGTGGGCCAATGCCGCCACGCCCTTTTTGATCGGTTCGGCGTCCTTGTTCGGCTGCCAGTTCGCCCGCAGCTTCCTGCACACCGCCGAGCACAGCCCCTGGGTCGACCGCGGGCTGATGTTGCTGATGGCCTGTGGTGCGACGGTGATGGTGCTGGCACTGACCATCAGCTACGCCACGGCGCTGCGCCTGGCCACCTACCTGGCGCTGTGTTTCACCGTGCTGATCTTCGCCGCCGGCATCCTGGCCTGGCTGCGCGGCATGCGCGTGGCGCGTTACTTCATCTTCGCCTGGACGGCCTTCCTAGCCGGTGGCGCGATCAACACACTGATGGTGCTGGGTTATCTGCCCAACGTATTCCTCACCATGTACGCCAGCCAGATCGGTTCGGCCATCGAGGTCGGTCTGTTGTCGTTGGCGTTGGCCGACCGTATCAACGCGATGAAGGAAGAGCGTGCGCGGATCCTCCAGGATGCCAGCCACAAACTCGAAGCGCTGAACCAGGAGCTGGCCGACAGCAACCGCTTCAAGGACGAGTTCCTCGCCACCGTCACCCATGAGCTGCGCACGCCGATGAACGGTGTGATCGGCTCGCTGGAACTGATGCAGACGGTGAAGATGGATGTCGAGCTGGAGCAGTACCAGAAGACCGCTGCCGCCTCGGCGCGCGACATGATGCGCATGGTCAACGACATCCTCGCGCTCACCGAGCTGCAGGCCGGCAAGCTCTACCCACGGCGGCAGGTCTTCAGCCTGCGTAGCCTGTTCGATGACCTGCGCGCGCAGTACGCCCCCCGGGCCGAAGACAAGGGCCTGGTGTTCCATCTGAGCCTCGACGACAGCCTGCCGGACGTTGTCGAAGGCGACGCCGACAAGCTGGCCCAGGCCCTGGGTTACCTGCTGGACAATGCCATCAAGTTCACCCACGAAGGTGAGGTTCGCCTGCAGGTCATGGCCGCTGGCCGGGCGGGGGACAGCGTGCCGCTCAGGGTTCAGGTCAGCGACACCGGCATTGGTTTCGACCCTGACCAGGACATGCTCTACCAGCGCTTCCGCCAGATCGATGGTTCCATGACGCGCAAGTACGGCGGCCTCGGCATCGGCCTGGCATTGTGCAGGCAACTGGTGGATCTGCTCGGCGGCAGCCTGGAGCATCATTCCGTGCCAGGACAGGGCAGTCGCTTTCTCGTCGAGGTGCCTCTGACGCAGCCGCAGCAGGTGGCTGGCAGCGTACCGCGCCCGGCGCGTGGCCCGGTGGGCAAGGCCGTGCGCACGCCACAGCAATGCACGGTACTGGTAGTCGAGGACAATGCCATCAACCAGTTGGTGACGCGCGGCATGCTGCTCAAGCTCGGCTACCGCGTGCGCACTGCCGACAACGGCGCCGATGCCCTGGAACTACTGCGCAACGAACGGGTGGATGCCGTACTGCTGGACTGCCAAATGCCGATCATGGATGGCTTCGCTACCTGCCGCGCGTTGCGCACGCTGCCAGGCTGTGCTGAGGTGCCGGTGCTGGCGATCACTGCCCATAGCCACAGCGGCGACCGCGAACGCTGCCTGGCGGCCGGCATGAGCGACTACCTGGCCAAGCCGGTGAAGTTCGACGAGTTGCGCGTGCTGCTGCATGACTGGGTGCTGTGCCGCGCCCCGGCGAACGCCTGACCCCTGCGTCCAAACTCCCCTTCCTGTAGGAGCCGGCTTGCCGGCGATGCTCTTCGTCGGTGGCGCGATGATCGCCAGCAAGCTGGCTCCTACAAACAGCACCCCAATGCCTGGTTCGTCCGCCTGTTTGGCCGAAACGCCTCTTTAGCCAAGGTCTGAATCCTGATTCACTCAAGCCAGTGAACGAGGATTCAGACCATGGCCTACCGCCTCAGCGAAGCTCAACTCGACCGTGACCAAGCCCTGCGCGCGCGCATACTCGACTGCGCCCTGCTGCGGGTGGTGGAAGGCGGTTTCGCCGCCCTGACCATGCAGGCCCTGGCCGAGGACGTTGGCATCGCCACCGGCAGCCTGTACCGGCACTTTCGCAGCAAGGGCGAACTGGCTGCTGAGGTCTTTGCCGTGGCCAGTCAGCGTGAGGTGGATGCCCTGGCCGCGGATCTACGCGGGCCAGGGAGTGCCGCTCAGCGCTTGTGCCTGGGCCTGGAAAAATTCGCCGCCCGCGCCTGGCATAGCCGGCGCCTGGCCTTCGCGCTGATCGCCGAGCCGGTGGATACCCAGGTCGACGAGCAACGCCTGCTCTACCGTGAGGCCTACGCCGAACTGTTCATCGACCTGCTCGAGGAAGGTGCGCGCAGCGGCGAGTTTCAGGTCGAGCAGATCGGCCTGGTGGCGGCCTGCCTGGTCGGCGCCATCGCCGAGGCGTTGGTCGGGCCGCTTTCCCCGCCGGCGCGCGCTGCCCGTGAAGCCGGATATCCCACCCTGGAACTGGCCCAGGTCAGCGCCAGCCTTGCCACCTTCTGCCTGCGCGCCGTTGGCGCCAAGGAGACCATGCGATGAAACCCAGCCTGCTCGCCGAAACCCACGAGGTGTTCAACCAGGTGCCTAGCCTGGATGGTGCCAATCTCTATCGCCTCGACCTGCCGCTGCAGGAGTGGGTGCGCCGCTATGGCGGCGCCTGGGCGGACGAGCGCCTTGTTGCCTATGGCGCCCTCGCCGGTGGTTCCCTGATGCAGGCAGGCTTTCTCGCCAACGAAAACAAGCCGCAGTTCAAGAGCCATGATCGCTACGGCAACCGCATCGACCTGGTGGAATTCCACCCGGCCTATCACGAACTGATGCGCACGGCCATCGAGCATGGCCTGCCTTCGCTGCCCTGGATCGACCCGCGTGCTGGCGCCCATGTCGTACGCGCCGGCCTCACCTACATGCACAGCCAGGCCGAGGCGGCCAGTGGCTGCCCGCTGACCATGACCTTCGCCGCCGTGCCGGCCATCCGCCTGCAGCCCAACGTGGCTGAGCAGTGGCTGCCGAAGATCCTGGCCACCGAGTACGACCCGCGCAACCTGCCGATGGAGCAGAAAGCCGGGGTCACCATCGGTATGGCCATGACCGAGAAACAGGGCGGCACCGACGTGCGCGCCAACACCACCCGCGCCTATCCCATCGGCATCGGTGGGCCGGGGCAGGGCTACGAACTGGTCGGGCACAAATGGTTCTGCTCGGCGCCGATGTGCGATGCCTTCCTCACCCTGGCCTACACCGACAAGGGCCTCTCCTGCTTCCTGCTGCCGCGTCACCGCCCGGACGGCACGCGCAACGCCTTCTACATCCAGCGTCTGAAGAACAAGCTGGGCAACTGGGCCAATGCCTCCAGCGAAGTGGAATATCGCGGTGCATTCGCCTGGATGCTCGGCGAGGAAGGGCGTGGCGTACCCACCATCATCGAAATGGTGGCCATGACCCGCTTTGACTGCATGGTTGGCTCCAGTGGCCTGATGCGCCAGGCGTTGACCCAGGCCGCGCACCACTGCGCACACCGCCAGGTGGGCGGCAAGCGGCTGGCCGACCAGCCGCTGATGCAGAACGTGCTCGCTGACCTGGCGCTGGAAAGCGAAGCCGCGCTGGCGCTGTGCATGCGCATGGGCCGCGCGCTCGATCACCTGCATGACGAACAGGAAGACAAGTTCGCCCGCCTGGTCACCGCCGTGGGCAAGTACTGGATCTGCAAGCGCGCGCCGGAAATGATCTATGAAGCCAGCGAATGCATGGGTGGCGCCGGTTACGTCGAGGAAACCATCATGCCGCGCTTGTACCGCGAGGCGCCGGTCAACTCCATCTGGGAAGGCTCGGGTAACGTGCAATGCCTGGACGTGCTGCGTGCGCTGTCCAAGGAGCCCGGCGTGCTCGATGCCTTGTTCGCCGAACTGGGCGACGGTCATGGCGATGCCCGCCTCAAGGCCCATGTTCAGCGTCTGAAAGCCGACTTCGCCGACACCGCCGACATCCAGTATCGCGCCCGCCAGCTCACCGAAGACATGGCCGTGGCATTGCAGGCCAAACTGCTGCTGGAGGCCGGCAACAGCGTGTTGAGCGACGCCTTTATCGCCAGCCGCCTGGAAGGCCGTGGCCGTGTCTACGGCACCTTGCCGCGTGGTGTCGATGTCGAGGCGCTGCTGGCGCGTAGCACGCCGCATCTGCTTTGATGCCGGAGCGCTCTTTAACAGGGAAAAGTTGGTAGATTTTTAGCGGCTGATTTTTCCCTTTCGGAACAGTTGGTTACGCTAAGTGTGTTCCCCGCGTGAGCGAGGTTGAACCAATCAGGTAATGCTCAACCCGGAGCGTGGAGGCGTGTTTCTCACGCCGAAGTAGCCAGGGGCTCAGGTCAAGTCCGCGATGATGCGATGCACCGGTCATTCAGCCGGTGCATCAGAGCGTTTCAGTCTTCGCTCTCCAGGACGGCTCGCCCATTGAGCGCCTGGATCGGGCGGGCGTTCTTCGCGTATAGGTGCTGGAACTGCGCCAGTTGTTCGTGGGACAGCTCGACTGGCTGTTTAAGTACGCGCCATTGCACGTCTTCACTGCATGGCGGGGTGGTCAGCGAGCCGGCGAAGGCGTAGTAGCCCTGTTGCTGCGGTAGTACGGTTTGTGGTGCGAAGTTGCTTGCCAACTCGACTTTTTCCCCTGCCTTGTCCGGCATGGCCTTGAACACTGAGTCCAGTGCCTGGTTTTTCGCACCTTCCTTGAACAGCACAGCCACTACCGCCAAATGACCATCGGTAGACTGGTGAACGAAGTGCGCCACCATCGGGAAGCCCTTGCCTGCGATGTGCTCTTCGCTGGGTGTGTGGAAATGAAATTGCACCAGGCGGTAGGGTTTGCCGTCGATCTCGATGCCGCCAGCATTGCTCAGATTCACCTGCACGGTGTGACCATTATTCACCACTTCGGCTGGGCTGGCCTGGTAGTCGAAGGCAATGCGAGGCAGCGATGCGCGGGTGGCATGGCTGATGTCGATCGGCGATTGCGCATGGCCGAGCGCGCAGGTTTCGTAGCCTGGATCCAATTGTGCCCAGTGTTCGGGGCCTTCCTTGCCTTTGTAGCTCCAGTGCGGTTGCTGTTCGGCCGCCATGGCGCCGGTTGCGAACAGAGCTGTTAACGCAACGATCAGGGTCTTCTTCATGTGCGCTCTCGTTACTGGATGATGGTTCTAAAGGCTCGCATGGCCCGTAGCCGGTGCGAGTTCGGAAATACTGCGCATGGCTTGTAATAAAGAGTTACATCCGCCTGGTCATAGTGTGATGCACCGCTTATCTGCGGCAGCTTCGGCTGAGTTCAGGACAGCATCCGTTCAGGTGGCGAGGCTTTTTGGCAACGGAAGCATCTCGGCGTCTCGCACAGCCAGTTGGCGTAGGGGGGCAAGCTCGGATTGTCGACGAAGCACATTGCGCGGGGCTGAGGTGGGCGGAGCCTTGAGCGCGAGTACTGTCTTTTGCCCAAGCTGCGGAGTAAGGTTGCCATCGATGGTTCCTCCGCGCCCCGGCGCGTGTGGATGAAAAGGGAACAGGGTGCGGCGAACTCGCCAATGCCCTGGCTGCCCCCGCAACTGTAAACGGCGAACGATGCCCTTCATGCCACTGACTGCGGTCGGGAAGGCGGGCGGAGTACCAAGCCGTGAGCCAGGAGACCTGCCATCGACCCCATCGATCCTCCAACTCGTCGCGCGGTGGGCGCGGCCAAGGAACTCGCATGCATATCGAACCGGGCGTCGTCGAAGGCGCCAAGATCTTCCTCAGCTACGCAACGGCGGTCGGCGCTTTCGGCCTGACGGCCAAACTGGCGCGTGATGCCATTCGCGACAATGGCGGGGCGGCTGCCCTGGCCCTGCGCAGCCTGCTGACCACAACGCTGGTGTTCTGCTTCTTCGAGGTGTTGCCGCACCATCCCGTGGGCGTTTCCGAGGTGCACCTGATCCTCGGCTCCACCCTGCTGTTGCTGTTCGGTGCGGGGGCCACCGCCATAGGCCTGGCCGCTGGGCTGCTGTTGCAGGGCCTGCTGTTCGCCCCGTTCGATCTGCCGCAGTACGGCATGAACGTCACCACCCTGCTGGTGCCGCTGTGGGCCATCAGCGTGCTGGCCAAGCGCATCGTTGCGCCAGGCACCGCCTATGTCGACCTTTCCTACAAGCAGGCGCTGGCACTGTCGACCGCCTATCAGGGTGGCATCGTCGCCTGGGTCGGCTTCTGGGCCTTCTACGGCCACGGCTTCACCAGCGACAACCTGGCAGCCGTGGGCAGCTTCGGCCTGGCCTATATGAGCGTGATCCTGGTCGAGCCATTGATCGACCTGGGTGTGCTGGCCGGGGCCAAGGCGCTGGCGCGTTTCAGCCAGGGGCCGCTGTTCAACGTGCGTTTGCATCAGGCGGCGGCCTGATGAGGTGGCGCGGCGGCCGAATTCTTCGGTCGCCGCGCTATGTTTTGCCGCGAGGTTGCAGGCAAGATAGGGGCGTTCGTTCAGTCAGGAATACGCCCACGTGAAAGTCTGTTCCGATGATTTCGTCGTTGTTCACACCCCCGAAGAGGCGGTCGACCGCCTGGCCGCGTTGTATGAGGAAGCTACCGGCGCTCTGAGCCAGGCCCTCAAGCGCTATCTCAAGGCGCGCGTGCGCCCGGATGCCGACGAGCACTGCCTGTTCCGTTATCCCGAATTGCGCCTGGCCTACCTGTGTCAGGGCGAGGTGCCGACCACCGTGCGCGCCTATGCCAAGATTCAGGTGCCGGGCATCTACGCCATCACCGTGACCCAGCCGGCGGCCTTCCGCAAATACCTGCTGGAGCAACTGCGCCCGCTGATGAACGACTTCACCCTGCGCGTCGAGGTCGGCCGCAGCCAGCAGAACATCCCCTATCCCTACGTGGTGGAGGGCGGTGACGAGCTGGCCGGCAGTGGTGTGACCGCCGCCGAACTGGCGCGGGTATTCCCTAGCACCGATCTGTCTGCTGCCACCGACGGCACCGCCGATGGCCTGTACGACTGGGAGAACATCGACCCGCTGCCGCTGGCGCTGTTCGACGCGGCACGCACCGACTTCTCGCTCAAGCGCATCCAGCACTACACCGGCAGCGACTGGCGTCATGTGCAGCCGTGGATTCTGCTGACCAACTACCACCGCTACGTCGACCAATTCATCCGCCATGGCCTGGACATGCTGCAGAGTGACTCGCGTTTCACCCGCATGGTGCTACCGGGCAACGTGGTGGTCGAGCGCGGCATGGCCGAAGGCGAGATGCAGGCGATCATCGAGAACGTGGTCTGGCATCGTTACCAGATGCCGGCCTATCACCTGCAGGCCGCCGACGGCCACGGCATCACCCTGGTCAATATCGGCGTTGGCCCGTCCAACGCCAAGAACATCACCGACCACCTGGCCGTGCTGCGCCCGCACTGCTGGCTGATGATCGGCCACTGCGGCGGCCTGCGTCAGTCGCAGACCATCGGTGACTACGTGCTGGCCCACGCCTATATGCGCCGCGATGGCATTCTCGACCGCGTGCTGCCGCCGAATATCCCGCTGCCGGCGCTGGCCGAGGTGCAGCAGGCGTTGCAGGAGGCGGCCAAGCAGGTCACCGGCGAGCAGGGCGACGAGCTGAAGAAGCGCCTGCGTACCGGCACCGTGCTGACCTACGACGACCGCAACTGGGAACTGCGCTGGGCCCAGGAGCGACCGTTGATCAACCTGTCGCGGGCGGTAGCGGTGGACATGGAGAGCGGCACCATCGCCGCCCAGGGCTATCGCCTGCGGGTGCCTTACGGCACGCTGCTGTGCGTGTCGGACAAACCCCTGCACAGCGAGATCAAGCTGCCCGGCGCGGCCGGCGCCTTCTACGAACGCGCGGTGACCCAGCACCTGCATATCGGCATCGCTGCGCTGGAGCTGATGCGCAGCCAGCTCAATTCGCTGCACTCGCGCAAGCTGCGCAGCTTCGACGAGCCGCCGTTCCGTTGATGGGCAATTCAGTGGTGAAGGCTTGAACGGGGTCAGCAGGTTGCTGTTTGCCAGTGGTGCGCACAGCGCACCTACACCTTCAGCCACCGCTGGTAGGCGTAGCTCAGGCTGCTGCCGGGGGTTCGTCGCGCAGCAGTTCGGCCAGGGCCTGGCGGTCGATATTGGCGCCGCTGAGCACCACGGCCACGCGCTGGCCGGCGTTGGCTTCGCGCTCCTGCATCATGGCGGCGAGGGCGGCAGCGCCGGCACCTTCGGCGAGGTTGTGGGTGTCTTCGTGGTAGGCGCGGATGGCGGCGCGAATTTCCTCATCATCGACTCGCACGATGCGTGCGGCGCCGGCGCGGAGCATGTCCAGCGTCAGTTGTTGCGGCTGGCGGCAGGCCATGCCGTCGGCCAGGGTCTCGGCGCGTTCGGTCTGCACCAGGCGACCTTGCTCGAAGCTGCGTGCATAGGCATCGGCGCCGCTGGCGACCACGCCAACGATCTCGGTGTCGAGGCCGAGCAGGTCGCGGGTGCGGATCATCGCGCAGATGCCCGAGCCGAGGCCGATGGGCACATAGACCCGGCGCAGATTGGGCACTGCTTCCAGCAGCTCCAGGGCATAGGTGGCCACGCCGCGCACCAGATCCTCATGCAATGACGGCACCCAATGCAGGCCGTCGCGTTCGGCCAGGCGCGCGGCCTCGGTGCGGGCTTCGTCGAAGTCGCGGCCATGTTCGATCACCTCCGCACCGAGCGCGCGCATTGCCGCGTTCTTCTCGCGGGCGTTGCCGTGCGGCACCAGAATGCGAATCGCCAGACCGGCTGCGCGTGCCGCCAATGCCAGGCTCTGGCCATGGTTGCCACGGGTGGCGGTAACCAGGCCGCGCACCTGCGGCTCGCGGCGCAGCAGGGCGTCGATATAGACCAGCCCGCCGCGCACCTTGAAGGCGGCGGTGGGCGCGTGGTTCTCGTGCTTGACCCATAGCTCGCAACCCGTGCGCTGGCACAGCAGCGGCCAACTCAGTTGCGGCGTAGGGGCCATATGGTGGTGAACCAGTTGGGCGCTCTGGCGCAGTTGGGCGAGGTCGAACATGGCGGGTGCTCCGGGTGGCGTTGACCCGGATGCTAGTGCGGCGCATTGTATGGGTAAATCTTTATATTGCATGGCAAGCAATGTGGCTTCCTGATCTGCAAGACAGCTCCTTACCCACTTACCTGGCACTGGTCGAGGCCATCGCCGCCGCGATCGGCCGTGGCGAACTCAAGCCTGGCGAACGCCTGCCGCCGCAGCGCCGCCTGGCCTGGACACTGGGCATCAACCCGAGCACGGTGATGCTTGCCTACCGCGAGGCGGCGCGCCGGCACCTGGTTTCCGGGGAGGTCGGGCGTGGCACCTACGTGCTGGCCGGCAGCCGTGAGGCGAGTCTTTTTCGCCTCAAGCAACCGGCCGCGCAGGGCGAGGTCATCGACCTGTCGACCAACGTGCCGGTGCATGACCCGGATAACCATGATCTTTCCGCCAGCCTTGCTGCGCTGGCTGAACGGGGCGAACTGGAGGCGTTGCAGGCTTACCCGTCAGCAGCGCTGGTCGAGCGTGCGCATCTGGCCGGCGCCACCTGGCTGCGCCGCCGTGGACTGGAGCTGGCGCCAGGCGGCCTGCTGCTCTGCGCCGGTGCCCAGCAGGGCGTTTCGGCGGCGCTGTTGGCGCTGTGCGAAGCTGGCGAGCCGATTCTGGTGGAGCGCTACACGGCGCCGGGGATCAAGGCCGCCGCGCGTCAGTTGCGCCTGCCGCTGCACGGCGTGGCGATGGACGCACGCGGCATCCTGCCCGATGACCTCGACCGCCTGGCGCGTGCCACCGGAGCCCGTGTCGCGGTGCTTACACCCTGTCTGCAGAACCCTACGGGCGCCAGCCTGGATGCCGAACGCCGCGCAGCCATTGCTGAGGTGGCGCGGCGGCGCGGGCTGTGGATCGTCGAGGATGACGTCTACGGCGTACTGGGCAACGAGGCGCCGCTGGCCGTGCAGGCGCCGGAGCGCTGCCTGCTGATCAGCAGTCTGTCCAAGAGCGTTGCGCCGGGCTTGCGTCTGGGCTTTATCGCGGGGGCGCCGGAGCTGCTCGAACGTATCGATCCCGAGGCCCAGGCCACGCGTTGGGCGGTCACGCCGCTGAGCCTGGCGCTGGCCTGTGAGTGGATCGAAAGCGGCATCGCCGAACAGCGCCTGGCTTGGCAGATCGACGAGCTGCAGCAGCGCTGGCGCCTGGCCGCGCGCGTGCTCGGGCCGCGCATGCCGCAGGGCAGGGCGGTGGCACCGCATCTGTGGCTCGATGGCACGCCGCCGGCCGGTTTGGCCGAGGCCTGCCGGCAGCATGGCGTGGAAGTGGTGCCGGCCGAGGTGTTCGCGGTGGAGGCCAATCCGGGGCATGCGGTGCGCGTCAGCCTCGCGGCGGCGGCCAGCCGGGTCGAACTCAAGCAGGCGTTGGAGGGGATAGTAGCGGCCTGGCCGATGGGGTAGGTGGGCGTGGAGGGTGCGTTTACATGGCCCGGCGGGCTGTGCGCTGGCGCTACGAGCGGCTGGCGCCCCGGACCGCCCTACGACTGGCCCGCGTTATGAGATTGCGAGTTGCATATGCAGGATCGGGAACGGCCGGCCGCCGCCGTCCAGGCGTGAGCGGTCGGTCACGACGAAGCCCAGATGCTGGTAGAAGCCTACGGCCAGCGGGTTCTGTTCGTTGACGTCGACGCGGGTGGCGCCCAGCTCGTCGATGGCATGGCGCATCAGCCGCTTGCCCACGCCCTGGCCGTGGCAGGCGGGGGCGACGAAGAGCATTTCCACCATGCCTTCGGTGGTGCCGAGAAAGCCCAGTATCCGACCCGACTCATCGCGTGCGCAGGTCAATTGCACAGCCGGGAAATACTGCCCGCGCAGCAACGGCTTGATCACCTGCAGGTCGCTTTCCGGCAGGAAGTGATGGGTGGCGCGCACGGCGGCCTCCCAGATTTCCACCAGGGTGGGCAGTTCGGCGTCGGTAGGGGTGTCGAGAATCAGCGGCATGATGGCAGTTATCTTGAGCAAAGCAGGGCGCAGAGCGTGCCAGCTCTGCGCCCGTGCTGTCATTTGCTGGCGTCCAGCACCACGCGGTAGCGCGCCTTGCCGCTGCGCAGATGGTCGATGGCCGCGTTCACCTGGCTCATGGGGAACTGCTCGACCTGTGGCAGGATCTGGTGCCGCGCGCAGAACTCGAGCATGGTGGCCATGGTTTTCGGCGAGCCCACCGGGGAGCCGGAGAGGCTCTTCTGCTGCGGGATCAGATTGAACACATGCACCGGGATAGCGCTGGGTACGATGCCGACGAAGTGCAGCCGGCCCTTGCCGCGCAGGGTGCCAATCAGCGCTGGCCAGTCGAGGTCGGCACTGGCAGTGACCAGGAGGAAATCCAGGGTACCGGCAATGGCCTTCAGCGCCGCGCTGTCGGTGGAAGCCACCACCTTGTGCGCACCCAGGCGCTTGGCTTCATCCTGCTTGTTCAGCGACGAGGTGAAGGCGGTTACCTCGCAGCCCCAGGCGTTGAGAAAGCGCAACGCCAGGTGGCCGAGGCCGCCGATGCCGACCACGCCGACGCGGTCGGTGGGCTTGATGTCGAATTCCAGCAGCGGGCTGAACACTGTCGAGCCGGCACAGAACAGCGGGCCGACCAGCGCCGGGTCGAGGCCATCGGGCAGCGGCACGGCCCAGGCCCAGTGCGAGCGCAGGCGGTCGGCGAAACCGCCGTGGCTGCCAACGATGGTCGGCTTCACCGAGCGGCACAACTGGTGCGAGCCTTCCATGCACGAGCCGCAATGCATGCAGCTACCCTTGTACCAGCCGATGCCGACCCGTTGCCCCAGCTTGAGGCCACGCGCCTGTTCGCCGAGGCGGACGATGGTGCCGACCACCTCATGGCCGGGGATGAAGGGGTAGCGCGCGTTGCCCCATTCGTTGTCGATCATCGACTGGTCGGAATGGCAGATGCCGCAGTATTCCACCGCGACCTCGACTTCTTCGGCTCCGAGCGGGCCAGGGTCATAGCTCAGGCGCTCCAATGGCGCCTTGGGCGTGGTGGCGGCCCAGCCGGTGAAGGTGGCGAGTTCGGCGCTATTGCTCATCGGTGGCTCCTGCATGCAGAGGGTGAATCAGCAGCTTAGCTGCCATTGTCGATCAGGGAAGCACCATCAGCGGCGTTTATCGTGAGTTACACTGCGTAGCCCTGTCTGACCGAAGTTCGTTGCATGTCGCGCCCTCGTTCCCCCTCCAGTCGCCGCCCCGTTGCCCCTCGTCGCGTGGCCAAGGCGCCACCTGCACAGCCGCGCCTGTTGATCCTCAACAAGCCGTTCGATGTGCTCACCCAGTTCAACGACGATCAAGGCCGCGCCACCCTCAAGGATTTCGTCGGAGTGCCTGGCGTCTATCCGGCCGGGCGCCTGGATCGCGACAGCGAAGGCCTGCTGCTGCTGACCAACGACGGCCGTTTGCAGTCACGCATCGCCGACCCCAAGCACAAGCTGCCAAAGACCTATTGGGTGCAGGTGGAGGGTGAACCGAGCGAGGAACAACTGCAGCAGCTACGTGATGGCGTGACGCTCAATGACGGCCCGACCCTGCCGGCCGAGGCGCGGCGCCTGGATGAGCCCGAGCTGTGGCCGCGCAACCCGCCGGTACGTTTTCGCAAGAGCGTGCCGACGGCCTGGCTGGAGCTGGTGATTCGCGAGGGGCGCAACCGCCAGGTGCGGCGCATGACCGCTACGGTGGGTTTGCCCACCCTGCGCCTGGTGCGCGTGGCCATTGGCCCCTGGCGGCTAGATGGCCTGCAGCCTGGGCAGTGGCGTGAGGTGCCGGCGCTGCTCCTGTGAGGATGGCGTGGCCGAGAGCAGAGGCCTTGGTGCGCATGGCACACCCTACCCACCCCGTAGGGTGCGCCATGCGCACCTAATTGGCGGCGCGCTCAGGATCGCGGGCGATTTGTCGCAGGTGGCGGCCCTGGCACAAATGACCTGGATCAATAACCGGCCTTGATCACGGCGATACCTTTGTTCAGCACTTCACGCCAGGCCTGGCCCACGTTGGCATCGTACTCCTTGTCGTGCTCGCTGATGGTCAGCAGCAGCGCGTCGAGCCACAGGTCGTAGAGTTCGGGGCGAATGTCCAGACGCTGGCGCGAGTGCGATTCGCCGAGGGCACGCAGCTTGGTGTCAGGCATGCCGCGGGCGTGCATCACCAGATTGAGGATGCCCTGACGTAGCAATTGCTTCTGCGCAGTCATGTCGGTATCGACGAATTTCTCGCGGATCAGCGGCGAGCTGGCGAGGAAGTGGCGGTAGAAAGCATCGAAGAAATCCGGGCTGGCGCAGCAGCGGCCATAGCTTTGCATCACACGATCGGCGGCGGTCATTGAGGTTCCTTGTGAATGACGAGTGGCAGGCAGCCTGGGTTTCCGGGTGAGGTTCAGCCGTGAATGCCGCGGGTGACCTCGATGATGTAGGTGATGATGGGCTTGGCCAGGAATGCGAACAAGCATAGCCCCAGGCCGAGAAACAGGATAGCGGTACCCAGGCGACCGGCCTTGGACTTCTTCGCCAGATCCCAGATGATGAAGAACATGAACAGGATCAGCCCGCCCACCAGGACGTACATCATCAGGGCTTCAAATTGTTCGGTTTCCATGGTGCCTCGTTATTCGCAGGGAAAGCGCAGGGCGAAAATTATACGCGCCCTGACCTGGTGCGCGGCATGATCGGTTTCACCCTGCGACTTTCAGTCGCGTAGGTGCTGCAAGGGCAACTGCGTGCTGGAGAGAATCTGCTGCAGCACGAAGCTCGAACGCACGCTGGAAACCCCGTCGATCCGCGTCAGCGTACCCAGCAGCAGCTTCTGGTAATGATCCATGTCCGGCACCACCACCTTGAGTTGGTAGTCTGCGTCCATTCCGGTGACCAGGCAGCACTCCAGCACTTCGGGGCATTTGCGAATCTCATCCTGAAAGTGCTCGAAGCGCTCGGGAGTGTGGCGATCCATGCCAATCAGCACGTAGGCGGTCAGGCTCAGGCCGAGCTTCTTGCGATCGAGCAGGGCCACCTGGCCGATGATATAGCCGTCGTCTTCCAGTTGCTTGACCCGCCGCGAGCAGGGCGAGGGCGACAGGCCGATGCGTTCGGCCAGCTCCTGATTGGACAGCGCAGCGTTGCGCTGCAATTCGGCAAGAATGTTCAGGTCGTAGCGGTCGAGTTTGCCCATTTTTTCATTGGCTCATTATTTGATTGCGCTAGATAGTGCTCCTTTGGTGATTGGTTGCGCAATCGGTAAGTTTGTAAGCAATATTCGCAATCTTCTCTCGGCGCAGCAGGCGTAAGCTTTCTCTCAGTTTCACGGCCCGGACGAAAAGTCCTACCGGCCTCGCCCAACCAGGCGAGCCGGCGCCGACGATCCCACCGGATCGCACCGGCACCCGGGCCCGCACTGCCCAACCAGGCAGGCGACGAAAGCGGCGACACCATTGCCAGCACCGGACAGATTTCCCGAGGGGGCCGCAAGGCCCCTTTTTAATGCGTGCGATTCGGCGGCTCAGTGGTGGACTACTTCGGGCGGGTCGGCATGCACCAGCACTTCGGCCTGCGGGTAGTTCTGGCGGATCGCTGCTTCCACCGCTTCGCAGTGCGCGTGGGCCTCGGACAGGCTCATCTCGCCGGGCAGTTCCAGGTGCAACTGGACGAACCAGCGCGTGCCGGAGATACGCGTGCGCAGGTCATGGGCACCCAGTACGCCGGGTACGGCTGTGGCCAGCGTGTACATGTGCCGGGAGGTTTCGCTGGGGAGTTCTTCATCCATCAGCACGGCGATGGCGCCGCGCACGATGCTGATGGCGCTCCAGAAGATGTAGAAGGCTATGCCGATGGCGAAGAGCGCATCCATTTGCTGCCAGCCTAAGCGGGTCAGCAGCAGGGCAAGCAGAATGCTGCTGTTGAGCATGATGTCGGAGCGGTAGTGCAGGGAGTCGGCATGGATGGCCGTGGAGCCGGTTTCGCGTACCACCTTGCGCTGGAAGATCAGCAAGGCGACGGTCAGGGCCAGTGACAGCAGCATCACGGCGATACCGGCGCCTTCGGCAGCCAGTGTCTGTGGCGATTGCAGACGCTCGACGCCCTGCAGGCCGATGAGGATGGCGCTGACGCCGATGAACAGCGCCTGGCCGAGACCGGCCAGCGCTTCGGCCTTGCCATGGCCGTAGCGGTGATCGTCGTCTGCCGGGCGCAGGGCGAAGTGCACGGCGATCAGGTTGATCAGCGAAGCGGCGCTATCGAGCAGCGAGTCGGTGAGCCCCGCCAGCAGGCTCACCGAACCACTCAGCCACCAGGCGATGGCTTTAGCCAGCACCAGGGTCAGCGCCACCGCCAGCGCTGCCCGGGTGGCCAGGCGCATCAGCCTGGCATGCTGCGGGTTGTGCATGATCTCAGGCGGCCGGACGCAGGCCGTAGGCGGCCAGTTGCTGGCTGCTGCCGCTGTGCTGGATCAGACGCGGGTCGTCAAGCGGCAGTTGCTGGCCGGTGCTGTTCTCGATCAGTTGCTTGAGCGCCAGTTGGTCGACCTGGCCATCGGCCCCGATGACCTGCTTGAGTTGCTGTGGATCGACCTGGGCGGTCTTGCCTTCCGGCAGGTAGATGGCGCCGGTGGCGAAGTCCACGGCGAAGGCGATCAGGCCGGGAATCACGTAGAAGAGGATGCCGATGGCGTTGGCACCGGCGATCAGCGGGTCGATCTTGCCTTCGATCTGGCCGCGACGATCCGGGTAGAAGATCGTGCCGCAGGCACTGAGTTGAGCGAGCAGGGTTGCGGCGACGACGCCAGCGATGACACGGGATTTCGTGCGCATGAGCACCTCCAGGAAAAAGTGGCGCAACTATAGCAGTTCGACATTGCAAAACCGTTGTTCGGGCCGGCTCGGCTGAGCCAGGGGGCTTCATCGTGCCGGCTTTACCGGTACTTCTCAGACCGGCCAGCACGCTGGCGGTTCGCCGTTATAATCGCCGGCCTGTTGCGGAGATTTCATGAACACCCTGCCCATCGATGCCCTGTTACCCGCCCTGCGCGATGCCCTGAGCGCCCGTCACGAAGTGGTGCTGGAAGCGCCGCCCGGCGCTGGCAAGACCACTCGCGTGCCGCTGGCCTTGCTCGATGCGCCCTGGCTCGCCGGGCAAAGCATCCTCATGCTCGAACCGCGCCGGCTGGCCGCCCGTGCCGCTGCTGAGCGCCTGGCCAGCGAGCTGGGCGAGCGCGTGGGCGAGACGGTCGGCTACCGCATCCGCCTGGACAGCAAGGTGGGGCCGAACACGCGTATCGAGGTGGTCACCGAGGGCATCCTTGCCCGCCGCCTGCAGGACGACCCGGCGCTGGACGGCGTCGGCCTGGTAATTTTCGACGAGTTCCACGAGCGCAGCCTGGATGCCGACCTGGCCCTGGCCCTGACGCTCAATGGTCGCGCCATGTTCCGCGCGGCGGACAGCGGCGAGGCACCGCTCAAGGTGCTGCTGATGTCCGCCACCCTGGAAGGCGAGCGCTTGGCCGCGCTGCTTGGCGAGGCACCGGTATTGCGTAGTGAAGGGCGCATGTTCCCGGTGGATATCCGCTGGGGGGCGCCGTTTCAGCCGGGCGAATGGATCGAGCCGCGCGTCGTGCAGGCGGTGCAGCAGGCCCTGGCCGACGAGCCTGGCAGCCTGCTGGTGTTCCTGCCCGGGCAGGCCGAGATCCGCCGCGTGGCCGAGCAACTCGGCGAGGTACTGGCGGGGCGCGACGACATCCTGCTCTGCCCGCTGCATGGCGAACTGGAGCTGGCCGCCCAGCGTGCGGCCATCGAGCCGGCGCCGACGGGCAAGCGCAAGGTGGTGCTGGCCACCAATATCGCCGAGACCAGCCTGACCATCGACGGCGTGCGCGTGGTGATCGATGCCGGCCTGGCGCGGGTGCCGCGCTTCGACCCGGCCAGCGGCATGACCCGTCTCGATACCCAGCGCATCTCCCGTGCGTCCGCTACTCAGCGCGCTGGTCGCGCCGGGCGTCTTGAGCCTGGCGCCTGCTATCGGCTGTGGTCGCAGGCGCAGCATGAGCAGCTCAGCGCCTATTCCAGTGCGGAGATCCTCCAGGCCGACCTGTCCGGGCTGGCCCTGCAACTGCTGCGCTGGGGCGTGACGCCGCAGGAGCTGAGCTGGCTCGACATGCCGCCGCCGGCTACCTACGCCCAGGCGCTGGATCTGCTCGGCCGCCTCGGCGCGCTGGACGAGCGCGGCGCACTCAATGTCCATGGCCAGGCCATGGCGGAGCTGCCCAGCCACCCGCGCATCGCCCATCTGCTGCTACGTGGCCAGGCGCTGGGCCTCGGCGCGCTGGCCTGCGACCTGGCCGCGCTGCTGTCCGAGCGCGATATTCTGCGTGGCGGTGGCGCCGATCTGCACAGCCGACTGGCTCTGCTCAGTGGCGAGAGCCGCGCCGGGCGTAACGCCATGGGCGGTGTGCAGCGTGCCCGGCAATTGGCCAAGCAGTTTCAGGGGCTGCTCAGGGGGAGGGCGGTGAGCCAGGCCGTGAGCGACCCTGAGCACCCGCGCTGGCTCGGCTGCCTGTTGGCCTTCGCCTACCCGGATCGCATCGCCCAGCAGCGCCGCGCTGGTGGTGCCGACTACCGCCTGGCCAATGGCCGCGCCGCGCAGTTCGGCGAAGCCGATGGGCTGATGAAGCACGAATGGCTGGTGGTGGCCGACCTGGGTAGCCGTCAGGGCCAGCGCGAGGAGCGCATCTATCTCGCCGCCGATCTCGACCCGGCGCTGTTCGAGGGCGAGCTGGCCGAGCAGGTGCAGACACTGGAGGTGCTCGACTGGGACGAGCGCGAAGGCGTGCTGCGCGCCGAACGCCAGCGCAAGGTGGGCGAGCTGGTGCTGGAGCGCCAGGCGTTGGCTGCGCTGGACGAGGAGGCGCGCTGCCGTGCCCTGGTCGGCCTGGTACGGCGCAAGGGCCTGGAACTGCTGCCCTGGACGCCCGAGCTGCGCCAATGGCAGGCGCGCGTGGCCTTGCTGCGCGAGTTGGACGTGCAGCAGCAGGGGCAGAGCGACTGGCCGGATCTGTCCGATACCGCGCTGCTGGCCAGCCTGGAGCAGTGGCTGACGCCATTCTTAAGCAAGGTCAATCGCCTCAGCCATTTCGCAGGCCTCGACCTGCCATCTATCTTGCACACGCTGCTGCCCTGGCCGCTGCCGCAACGCCTGGATGAGCTGGCGCCGCGCACCCTGAGCGTGCCGTCCGGCTCGCGCATCGCCATCGACTACACGGAGCACCCGCCGGTGCTCGCCGTGCGCCTGCAGGAGCTGTTCGGCCTGGCCGCGACGCCGCGTATCGCGGGTGGCCGCCTGGGGCTCAAGCTGCACCTGTTGTCGCCGGCACGCCGCCCGGTGCAGGTGACTCAGGATCTGGCCAGCTTCTGGGCCAATACCTATATCGAGGTGAAGAAGGACTTGAAGGGCAGATACCCCAAGCACTACTGGCCGGATGACCCCTTGATCGCCGAGCCCACGGCGCGAGCCAAACCGAGAAAGTGAGAAACCGATGCTGACCCTGAACATCGGGCCGCTGGCCCTGGGTATCACCCATGTGCTGCTGCTCGGCAGCCTGTTCGTGGCGACGCTGGTCGGCTGGCTGATCGGTCGCCGCCACGGCTGCAACCCCGAGCGCCAGTTGTTTCGCTCACTGCTGCTCGGGCTGCTGGTGGCGCGACTGGCCTTCGTGCTGGTGTATGCCGAGTTCTACCGCGATGCGCCGTGGCGCGTGGTGGATATCCGCGATGGCGGTTTCATCGCCTGGCCGGGCGCGCTCGCCGGGCTGGCGTTGGGCGCCTGGTACTGCTGGCGGCAGGTGCAGTTGCGGCGCTCCTTGGGCGTGGCGATGGGCGTCGGCCTGGCGCTATGGCTAGGTGGCAACCTGATGTTGCATGCGCTGGAGCAGGGCACACGATTGCCTGATCTGCAGGTGCGCGACATGCAGGGTAATCCGGTGAATCTGCGCGATTACTCCGGTCAGCCGTTGGTGGTCAATCTGTGGGCCACCTGGTGCCCACCCTGTCGGCGCGAGATGCCGGTGTTGATGCAGGCGCAGCAGCGCGAGGGCGCAATCGCCTTCCTCTTCGTCAATCAGGGGGAAAGCGCCGCGCTGGTGCATGAGTTTCTGGCTGCCCAGCAACTGAGTCTGGACAACCTGCTGCTCGACGAGCAGGTCAGACTGGGGCAACTGGTGGGCTCGCGCGCACTGCCCTCCACGCTGTTCTACGATGCCGAGGGGCGACAGGTCGGCAGCCATCTCGGCGAGCTGTCGCACGCCAGCCTGGAGCGAGCCTTGGCCCGATTGCGTGGCGATTGATGACTCAATACAGCCACAGCTCCTGGCCGGCATCCTTCAGCCGTTGATAGGCCTGGTCGAGTTCATCGCGCAGGCGCTCGGCACCCGGCGCATGGCGTGAGTAGATCAGCCGCAGCGGCAGGTGCTGCACCTCGACGAAGGGCAGATTGCCAATGCCCAGCGTGTTCATGGCCTGCTCGACGGGGGCGCGATAGTCCAGCAGGTAGTCAGCGCGCCCCCGCTGGAGCATTTCCAGTGCCGCGGTGTGGCTGCCGGTGCGGTGCTGGATGATGTTGCGTGCCGGATCGTGCAGCCATTGATTGATCTCCTGCCAGTAGCTGTAGCCCGTGATCAGGATGACCCCGCGCCCCTGCAACTCGTCTGGAATGATGGGGGCCGGCGTGTCGTAGCGAAAATACAGGTTGAGGGTGATCTCACCGAGCAGGTGGTGGCTTTCCAGGGTATGCCCGGCCAGCTCCGGCTTGCCGGGCGCGCCGAACCAGAGCTGCACGCTGCCGTCGCGCAGGCCGTTGTACAGGCGGGCGCCGGGATAGGCGCGAAATTCGGCCTCGTAGCCCGCCTCGTCGAGCAGGTGCGCAACCAGTTCCAGCCCCGAGCCGCTGGGCAGGCCCTGGTTGTCGGTGTAGGAATAGGGGGCAAATTCGTAGTAGCCCACGTGAATGCGTGGCTTGGCAGTAGCCTCCTGGATGAGGAGCGGCCATAGCAGAGTGAAGCATAGCAAGCAGAGGCGTCTTGGCATCCAGGTGTCGCGGCTCTTGGCCGTCTTGTCGTTAGGGTGGTGGTGCTGAAGCTGAGAATGGAGAAGTCGTGGCGGCCTGTCCAGCCTGCCGTGCCTACTCCTGATGCGGCAGGAAGAAGCGCCCGATGACCGGCAGATGGTCGGAGATGCGCTGCGTATCGTGCTGTCGTACCTGGCTGCTGAAGGGCGTCAGGCGCTGGCTGTAGAACAGGTAGTCGAGGGTGCGATCCGGGCCGCTGGCGGCGGGGTCGTTGGGGAAGTGGGTGTACCACTGCGCCTGTTCGGCGCCGTTGGCCTGAGACAGGCTGGGGATCATCGGGTAGCGACTGGCAAGGGCCAGCAGTTCGCTGTCGGCGGCGTACCAGCCACGCTGCGCGGGCGGCAGATGCTGGAACTGGCCAGGCGGCAGCAGGTTGAGGTCGCCGCCCAGTATCCAGGGCAGGTCATCTTTCTTTAGCTGCTGCAACAGCGTATCGGTCATCGCCACCTGGCGCTGCATGGTGTCATCGCCTTGGGCGAAGGCATCGAAATGGGTGTTGATGGCCACCAGCTCGCCGCCGCCACGGATCGGCAGGTAGCTGAGCAGCAGTGCGCGTTTGAGCTGGAACAGGCGGCTGATCGGGTCGCTGGGCATTTCCGGCAGTTGCAGGCGTTCGGCACGGGCGATCTGGAAGCGACTCAGGGTGCCGAGCTTCATGCCGACGCTGCCGAGGATGCGCGGGTGCGGGACGAAACCGGCCTTCCAGTAGAAGGCCTGGCTGGCGCAGGGGTAGAGGTCGCTCAGGCGTTCTTGCAGCAGCGCGAGCTGATCCTGGTAGTCGGTGGCCCGAGCGCCGTCGTGCAGTTCCTGCAGCAGCACCAGATCCGGTTTCTCCTCGCGCAGGATGCGCACCACCTCGTCGAGGTTGGTGGCCAGGTCGGCAGCGCTGGGGCGTTCGTCGGGGCCATCGCCATCGGGCAGGTCATACCAGAATACGTGGCGCTTACCGGCCAGATACTGCACGTTCCAGGTCATCACCTTGAGCGCCTGGCCCGGTTGCAGTGTTGGCACCTGGCCGTTGCAGGCGGTCGCTGCCGGCTCGCGCGCCTGGGGTTGCCAAGTCAGGGCGTAGATCAGCGCGCACAGGCCGCCGAGCAGTAGCACCAGGGCCAGTGCGAGCAGGCGAACGAGGCGAGGGAGAGGCATGGCGGTGACGGCGATCGGCTTTCAGGAGCGGGGCAGGATAACCGACTGCGCCGGTAACGCCCAGGCAAGGGTGGTGTGCAGCATGCCGGGGTGCTAGAAAGAATCGAGGACAGGAGAACGCTCATGCATCGCAAGGTATTTACCAACAAGGTATTCGAGCGCAAGGTGGTGGTGATCAGCGGTGGCTGTGCCGGGATCGGCCGGGCGTTGGCCTTGCGCATGGCCCAGGCCGGGGCGCGGTTGGTGATTCTCGACCTGGATCAGGCGGCGCTGGACAGCCTGGTGCAGCACCTGGCCGACCACCACAACGTCGAAGCCCTCGGCCTGCTCTGTGACGTGGCCGACGCCGACGCGGTGCAGCGGGCCATGGCGCTGGCGGTCGAGCACTTCGGCGGCATCGACGTGCTGATCAACAATGCCGGCGTCACCCACCGCAGTACCTTCGCCGATACCAGCCTGGCGGTATTCCAGCGGGTCATGGCGGTGAACTACTTCGGCGCCCTGCACTGCACCCAGGCGGCGCTGCCCAGCCTGATCGCGCGGGGTGGCCAGATCATCGTGCTCAGTTCCCTGTCGGGCATCGCCCCGCTGCTCTATCGCAGCGCCTACAACGCCAGCAAGCATGCGCTGCATGGCCTCTTCGAGACCCTGCGCTACGAGCTCAAGGGCTCGGGAGTCAACGTCATGCTGGTGTGCCCCGGTTTCACCGCCACCGACCTGCGCAAGAACGCCCTGGTGGGCGACGGCTCGGTGGCCGCGCAACCGCCATTGGCCATGGGCAAGGTGGCCTCGCCGAGGGACGTGGCCGAAGCCATCTACCGGGGCGCGCTCAAGCGCCGGCGTCTGCTGGTGCTGTCCAACGTCGACTGGCGCGCGCGGATTCTTGCGCGTTTCTTCCCGCGCCTGTTCGAGCGGGCGCTGCTGCCGCGCCTGTCCGGGCTCAAACCGGCACGTTCGCAGCGGTTTTGATGAGCCCTGGCGGCTGACGCACCTGGAGCAGCTACAGGCGGCGCTCGACAGCATGCTTGCCGACGGCTGGGGCACGCGTGCGGCGCAGCGTTAGCGGGCCGGCGAGGCCCCGGAGTGCCCTAAGCCAGGCTCTGATCCCAGAATGCCGCCTCGATCTTGTGGCCGTCGAGGTCGCGGACGAAACAGCCGTAGTAGGGCGCGCCGTAGTCCGGGCGCGGCCCTGGTTGGCCCTCGTCCTTGCCACCGGCTGCCAGTGCCGCCTGGTGAAAGGCATGCACCGCAGCCTTGTCCGGAGCGATGAAGCCGAAGTGGCAGCCATTGCCGAGCGTCGCCGGCTGGCCGTCGATGGGCGTCTGCACCCAGAACTCCGGGTAGTCGCGGCCGAAGGCCACGGCGCCGGGATGGCGCATGATCTCGCGGCAGCCCAGGGTGGCCAGTACCTGGGCATAGAAGGTGCTGGCCGCCTCGAACTGGTTGGTGCCGATGGAAACGTGAGACAGGATGCTGGGGTTGCTGTCACTCATGGTCGCGTCCTCGTGTGTCGAGTGTGCAAGCCTAGTCGCTGTCTCGCGGCTCTGCCGCCGGCTCGGGTTCGAGCAGCATGAATAGGCGGAAGGCCACTACCACGGCAAGCAGTTGGGCGAAACCGCTGGCCGTTTGTTGCAGCACCCAAGGCAGGCTGTCAGTGCGCTCCGGCAGCGTCCACCAGTTCAGCAGCCAGAGTGGCACCAGCACGCAGGCCAGGCAGGTGAATATTGGCAGGAAGCGCCCCTCGGTCATCGCGAAGCTATTCTGCAAGGCACGCAGCGGTGGCGCCTGGTGCAACACCAGGAAGAGTTCGGCGAAGGCCAGGCGCACCATGATCCAGATGCCCGGCACGATGAACAGCGATAGGCCGAGCATGATCGCCAGCGTACTCAAGCCAACCAGCAGTGCGAAGCGCGGCCAGAGCTGCAGGGCTGCCGCCAGCAATGGGCCCAGGTCGGCCTGCTGGCCATGGCTACGGGCATGCAGGAAGAGAATCAGCGGTGCGGCATACAGCGGGTAGAACAGCGCCCCGAGGAGGATGGCGTAGGCCGGGTTGGCGTTCTCGCCGAGCTGCGCGGCGAGCAGGGCCTGGCAGATGGCCTCGAGCAGCAGCAGTGGCAGGCACAGGCGGGCAATGCTGAACAGGTTGCGGCTGAAGAAGAACCAGGCGTCGCTCAGCACGGACAGAGCATTCATCGGTGGGCTACCTGTGGCGCGAAGGGGGCAAAGCGATTCAAGAGAACTCCTGGGAGGCAATCGAGCATGGCGCAAGGATAGGGCGCGTGACATGACCAGACCAGCCCCATCAGGCTCTGGCATACTGACTCGACTCATTTTCCCCAGAGGAGTCCCGGTGAAGAAGATCGCCGTATTCGCCGACGTGCAGAACCTCTATTACACGGTGCGCCAGGTGTATGGCTGCCATTTCGACTACAGCGTGCTGTGGGCGGAAGTCAGCCGCCGTGGTGTGATAGTCGAGGCCTATGCCTATGCCATCGACCGTGGCGACGCCAAGCAGCAGCAGTTCCAGCAGATCCTGCGCAAGCTCGGCTTCACCGTGAAGCTCAAGCCCTATATCCAGCGCAGCGACGGCTCGGCCAAGGGCGACTGGGACGTGGGCATCACCATCGACGTGCTCGATGCCGCCGCGCGCGTCGACGAGATCGTCCTGGCTTCGGGCGATGGCGACTTCGACCTGTTGCTCGAACGCGTGCGCAGCCGTGGCGTGGAAGCCATCGCCTTCGGCGTGCCGGGGCTGACGGCGCAGTCGCTGATTCGTGCCGCCAGTTTGTACGTGCCCATAGAGGGTGAGCTGTTGTTACGCAATAACTGAGGTTTTACGTGGAATCCATTGCCGTCATCGACTTCGAGACCACCGGCGTGTCGCCGAGCCAGGCGCGCGCTACCGAGATCGGCGTGGCCATCATCGAAGGTGGGCGTATCGTCGACCGCTATCAGAGCCTGATGAACAGTGGCTCCTGGGTGCCCCCCTTCATCGAGCAGCTCACCGGCATCAGCAATGCCATGCTGCGCAGCGCGCCGCCGGCGCAGCAAGTGATGAACGAAGTGGCCGACTTCATCGGCGAGCGGCCGCTGCTGGCGCACAATGCCGCCTTCGATCAGAAATTCTGGGATGCCGAACTGGCGCGGGTGCGCCGCCGCCGCTCGCAGCCTTTCGCCTGTTCCTTGCTGCTGTCTCGGCGCCTGCTGCCGGAAGCGCCGAGCTACAAGCTGGGCAACCTCAATGCCTGGGCCGGCCTGCCGGACACCGGCCGTGCCCACCGCGCCCTGGCCGATGCCGAGATGGCGGCGAACCTGACCCTGCACCTGTTCGACCTGCTGCGCGAGCGCTATGGCCGACACCAGGCCGACCATGCCTTGCTGTGCCAGTTGCAGAACCTTTCTGCCGCCAAGGTGCGAGCGCTGTTGGCCACACCGTAGCCCGGATGTAATCCGGGGATTGCCTTGCCGATTTCCCGGATTGCATCCGGGCTACCTAGGGGCTGCAAGCGGGCTCCTACAGGAAGGCTGACGCGGGTAAACTGCGCGCCTGTTTCCTTTCCGATTCGGTTGCCCCATGACCTTCGCCTCCCTTGGTTTGATCGAGCCGCTGCTGCGCACCCTCGTCGAGCTCGACTACCAGACCCCGACCCCGGTGCAGAGCCAGGCCATTCCCGCCGTGCTCAAGGGCCGCGACCTGATGGCCGCCGCGCAGACCGGCACCGGCAAGACCGCCGGTTTCGCCCTGCCGCTGTTGCAGCGCCTGACCCTGGAAGGCCCGCAGGTAGCGAGCAACTCGGTGCGCGCACTGGTGCTGACGCCAACCCGCGAACTGGCCGAGCAGGTGCTGCAGAGCTTTCTGAGCTACGGCCAGCACCTGCCGCTGAGCAGCTACGCGGTGTATGGCGGGGTCAGCATCAACCCGCAGATGATGAAGCTGCGCAAGGGCGTCGATGTGCTGGTGGCCACGCCGGGGCGATTGCTCGACCTGTACCGGCAGAATGCGGTGAAGTTCGCCCAGGTGCAGACCCTGGTGCTAGATGAGGCCGACCGCATGCTCGACCTGGGCTTCGCCCGCGAGCTGGACGAGCTGTTCAGCGCGCTGCCGAAAAAGCGCCAGACCCTGCTGTTTTCCGCCACCTTCTCCGACGCCATTCGGCAGATGGCTGGCGAGCTGCTGCGCGACCCACTGTCGGTGGAAGTCAGCCCGCGTAACGCCGCGGCCAAGAGCGTCAAGCAGTGGCTGATTCCGGTGGACAAGAAGCGCAAATCCGAGCTGTTCCTGCACCTCTTGCAGCAAAAGCGCTGGGGCCAGGTGCTGGTATTCGCCAAGACCCGCAAGGGCGTCGACCAGCTCGAACAGGAGCTGCTGGCCATGGGCGTGGCCGCCGACTCGATCCACGGCGACAAGCCGCAGCCGAGCCGCCTGCGCGCTCTGGAGCGCTTCAAGGCCGGCGAGGTGCAGATTCTGGTGGCCACCGACGTGGCCGCGCGCGGGCTGGACATCGACGACCTGCCGCTGGTGGTCAACCTCGACCTGCCGATCAACGCCGAAGACTACGTGCACCGCATCGGCCGTACCGGCCGTGCCGGCAGCACGGGGGAGGCCATTTCCCTGGTGTGTGCCGATGAAGTGGAATTGCTCGCCGCCATCGAACGGCTGATCCGCCAGGTACTGCCGCGCCGCGAGGAGCCGGACTTCATCCCCGACCACCGGGTGCCGCAGACCACCATCGACGGCCAGGTGCTGAAGAAACCCAAGAAGCCCAAGCAGAAACTGATTCCCGGCGCGGGCAAACCTGCCGGCAAGGGCAATATCCACCTGGGCCGCTGGTTCGAGGAGGATGACGCCAAGCCGAAAGCCAAGGCGGTGCGCAAGGTGCCGAGTTTTGGTGGCAAGCCCAAGGGCGGCAAGAAAGCCTGAAGGCTGTCAGCCCATCACGCCAAAGCCACGCGCCATCAATGTGGCCAGCAGCGGGATGACCAGCAACAGCAGCAGCTCCAGGCGGATGCTCCAGGTCACCAGGGTGATCTGCCGGGGGCTGGGCTCGGGCACCTGGCCGGCCTGCAGGGCGTTGCGCCAGTTGAAGAACACATAGGTGGGCATGATCGACAGCAGGGCAGCGAGGATGAACAGCCCGACCTTGGCATGGAACAGGGCGTTGCCCAGGTAGTAGGCCGTACCCTTGCCGAACCACAGTACCCGCGCCAGGCCGGTCAGTAGCACGACGCCGGCACAGACGCCGTAGGCGATGTCGGTGATCATCAGGCTACGCGCGCGCAGCAGATCCAGCGGCGCCTTGAACAGCACGTGCTCGATGCTGAGCAGGGCGAACAGGGCGAAGATTGCGATGAAGTGCAGGTAGGCGAAGAAGGCGTTGGTCATGTTCATGTCCAGAGGGTCAGGGGGCCAGTTCACTGCGATTGCGTCCGCTGTCCTTGGCTCGGTACAGCGCCTGGTCGGCTCGTTTGAGCGCGTCGTTGCTGTCTTCCTCGCTGCCTAGCAGGGTGCAGCCGAGGCTGACGGTTTGGCGTAGTTCGGTGTCATCGAGTGGGATGGGCTGTTCGGCCATGGCCAGGCGGATGCGCTCGGCGATCTGCAGCAGCTCCTGCGGTGTGCGCACCTGGGTGAGAATGACGAACTCTTCGCCACCATTGCGCGTCACCACGTCTTGCGGCCGCACTGCAGCGCTCATGCGTCGGGCGCTTTCCCACAGCACCCGGTCACCCGCATCATGGCCATGGCGGTCGTTGACCTGCTTGAAGTGATCGAGGTCGCAGTAGATCAGCCCCAGGCGCAGACCGTTGCGCTCGGTGGCGGCGCGCTGCAGGGGCAGAAAGTGCAGCAGGCCGGCGCGATTCCATAGTTGGGTCAGGGGGTCGAGCATGGCCTTGCGCTGTTCACGATCGAGCGCGTCACGCAGCTCGTCCGCCTGCTGCGCGTTGTGCTGCAGGTGGAGATAACTCTCGGCCAGGTAGGCTAGATCACGGAGTTGGCACTTCTGCCGAGCCGTGAGGCGCCTGGGTTGCGGGTCGGCCAGGCAGAGCGTACCGAGCGGCAGGCCTTCACCATCGTGCAGCGGCCAGCCGGCATAGAAGCGCGCCCCAGGGTTGCTCAGGGCGATTTCCTTGCCGGCGAAGCGCGGATCTTTATCGCTGTTCTCGATGAACAAGGGCTTGTCCTTGAGCACGGCGTAGGAGCAGTAGGAGATGCTGCGCGGCGTTTCGGCTATGTCCAGCCCCTGGCGGCTCTTGAACCACTGGCGGTCGTTGTCCACCAGGCTGACCAGCGCCGTCTTCACGCCGAACAGCTCGCGCGCCAGACGGGTGATCGCATCGAGGCACGGCTCGGCAGGGGTATCCACCAGTTCCAGGCGATCCAATGCCTGCTGACGCTCGACCTCATTGACGGGTAGTTGGGCTCTGAGCATTGGCGGTCTCTCCTGGGCTACGAGGCGGGAACCATTGGCCATGGCGGCTCAGTTGCCAAGCATAGACGCCCAGTAGCAACGCGCGCAGTCCCATGAAGCTGAGAAAGGCCAGCCACAGGCCATGGTTGCCCAGGCCGTGCAGGGCCAGGGCGATCGGTAATGCCAGCAGCAGCGCGGCGAGCATGGCATTGCGCATCTCGCGGGCTCGGGTGGCGCCGATGAACAGGCCATCGAGCAGATAGCTCCACACCGCCAGCAGCGGTAGCGCGGCCAGGTACGGCAGAAATTGCGCGGCCAGCTCGCGCACCTCGGCGATATTGGTCAGCAGGTTGACGAACATCTGCCCGCCGAGCAGGAAGAACAGGGCGAAGCCGAGGCTGGCCAGCAGCGACCAGGCGCCGGCCACCAGTAGGGCGCGGCGCAGGGCAAGGCGGTCGCGCGCCCCTAGGGCATGGCCGCATAGCGCCTCCACCGCATGCGCCAGGCCGTCCAGGGCATAGGCGGTCAGCGTCAGGCCGTTGAGCAACAGGGCATTGGCGGCCACCGTGGCATCACCCAGGCGCGTGCCCTGCACGGTGATGAGGAAGAACACCAGTTGCAGGGCCAGGGTGCGGATGAAAATGTCGCGATTGACCGCCAGCAACGGGCGCCAGTTGCGCCAGCGGCGTAGCGCCGCCCGATCGAGCTGGCCGGGGTAGCGGGCGAGCGCCGCGCGCGTCAGCCACAGGCCGATCAGCGCGCCGCTCCATTCGGCGATCACCGAGGCCCAGGCGGCGCCGGCCACGCCCCATTCCAGGCCAAGCACGAAGAGCAGATCCAGGCTCACGTTGAGCAGGTTGGCGGTCAGCAGGATGAGCAGCGGGCCACGCGCGCTCTGCGTGCCCAGCAGCCAGCCGATCAGGGCGTAGGTCGCCAGGCTGGCGGGCAGGCCGAACAGGCGGATGTGGAAATAGGCGCGGGCCAACTGATCCAGTTCGGCCGAAGGTTGCATCAGGCCCAGCGCGGCCTGGCTGAAGGGCAGGGCCAGCAGGCTCAGCGCCAGGGCCAGCAACACCCCCAGGCCGAGCCCTTGCAGCAGCACCTGGCGCAAGGCACCACCGTCCTCGCGTCCGGCGGCCTGGGCGGCGAAGCCGGTGCTGCCCATGCGCAGAAAACCCATGGCCCAGGTCAGCAGGGTATAGAGGCTGCCGCCCACCGCCACCGCCGCCAGTTGGTGGGCATGGGGCAGGTGGCCGATCACGGCGGTATCGACCAGTGCCACCAGCGGCACCGACAGGTTGGAGAGGATCATCGGCGCGGCCAGTGCCCAGACCTTGCGCTGGGTCGGGGTGTGGCGCCAGGCATCGAGCAGGGCGGACATCAGAGGCTCCGGCAAAACGCCGAGTATAAGGGGCTGTGTGGACTGTGCACGGCTTGGCGAAATTCGTCGCTGCATCACGTCCTGTCATGGCGGCTCGGCTATAGTGTGGCCTTTCGCGCACCTTTCTCCCGGAGCCCGCAATGCCGAACAAAGGACTGCTTCTGGCCCTGGTGCTGAGCCTGCTCAGCGCCTGTGATTCCTCCCAACCTCCCGCCACGGTGACCAGCCCCGAGCCTGCCGCGCAGCAGGCCCAGGCGGCCAAGCCAGCGGTCGACCGCGAGGCCCTGGCCAAGCGCTATGCCGGTCGTGAGCTGGAAGTGGTGGACGTTTCCGAAGTGCAGCTCGATGGTGCCAGCGCGCTGTCGGTGACCTTTTCCGTGCCGCTGGATCCCGACCAGCGCTTCGCCGAGCGCCTGCACCTGGTCGACAGCAAGGACGGCAAGGTCGATGGCGCCTGGGAAATCACCGACAGCCTCAACGAGCTGCGCCTGCGCCACCTGGAGCCGCAGCGCAAACTGGTGCTGACCATCGACGCTGGGCTCAAGGCGATCAACGGCAGCAAGCTGGCCGCCGAACACATCAGCCGCTTCGAGACCCGCGATCTGCAGGCCAGCGTCGGTTTCGCCAGCCGCGGTTCGCTGCTGCCGACCCGCCTGGCCGAGGGCCTGCCGGTGATCGCGCTGAACGTCGACAAGGTCAACGTCGAGTTCTTCCGCATCAAGCCCGAGGCGCTGCCGCGCTTTCTCTCGCGCTGGGGACGCGCCAGTAACCTGGATACCTGGGAGGCGCGTGAGCTGCTGCCGATGGCCGACCTGGTCTATGGTGGCCGCTTCGACCTCAACCCGGCGCGCAACACCCGCGAAACCCTGCTGCTGCCGATTGCCGGCCTGGAGCCGTTCAAACAGCCAGGGGTGTACCTGGCGGTGATGCGCGAGGCCGGCAGCTACAGCTATTCGCAACCGGCGACGCTGTTCAGCCTCAGTGACATCGGCCTCTCGGCGCACCGTTACCGCGACCGTCTGGACGTCTTCACCCAGGCTTTGGAGGGAGGGGCAGCGCAGTCCGGCGTGCAGCTCGAACTGCTCGATGGCGATGGCGCGTTGCTGGCCGAAGGCAAGACCGATTCCGCTGGCCACGCGCAACTGCCGCTACCGGCCAAGGCCGAGGTGCTGCTGGCCAAGCAGGACGAGCAGACCAGCCTGCTGCGCCTGAACGCACCAGCGCTGGATCTGGCCGAGTTCGACATCACCGGCCCGGCCGCGCATCCACTGCAGTTCTTCGTGTTCGGCCCGCGTGACCTTTATCGCCCGGGTGAAACCGTGCTGCTCAACGGCCTGCTGCGTGATGCCGATGGCAAGCCGGTCAAGGCCCAGCCGGTCAGCGTCGAGGTGCACCGCCCGGACGAGCAGGTCAGCCGCAAGTTCGTCTGGAACGCGGATGACGATGGCCTCTATCAATACCAGTTGCCACTGGCCGAGGAGGCGCCGACCGGGCGCTGGCAACTGCTGCTGGACCTCGGTGACGGCCATCCGCAGCTCTACGAATTCCTCGTCGAAGACTTCCTGCCCGAGCGCATGGCGCTGGAACTCGAAGGTCAGGATGGCCCCATCGCTCCGGGCGACGAAGCCAGCTTCAGCGTCACCGGGCGCTATCTCTATGGCGCCCCAGCGGCGGGCAATCGCCTGTCCGGGCAGCTTTACGTGCGCCCGCTGCGCGAGGCGGTGGCGAGCCTGCCGGGCTACCAGTTCGGCGACATCACCGAGGCGGATCTGACCCAGGATCAGGAGCTGGAGGAGCAGAATCTGGATGAGCAGGGCCACGCCACCCTCACACCGGAAAACCGCTGGGGCGATGCCCGCTCGCCGCTGCGCCTGATTCTCCAGGCCAGCCTGCAGGAGTCCGGTGGCCGGCCCATCACCCGTCGGGTGATCCAGCCGGTATGGCCAGCCGAACGTCTTCCAGGTGTGCGCGGGCTGTTCGATGGCGAAGAAGTGGATGCCGACAGCATGGCCGAATTCGAGGTGCTGGTGGCCGATGCCGAGGGCAACAAGCTGGCTGCCGACAACCTCAACGTGCGCCTGGTGCGCGAGCGCCGCGATTACTTCTGGAGCTTCTCCGACGGTGAAGGCTGGCGCCACAACTACACCGAGAAATTCCTCACCCTCAGCGACGAGCCGCTCAAGGTGGCGGCGGGTGGCACGGCCAAGGTCAGCTTCCCGGTGGAGTGGGGGCCGTATCGCGTCGAGGTGGTGGACAACCAGACCGGCCTGGTCAGCAGCCTGCGCTTCTGGGCTGGCTACCGTTGGCAGGACAACGCCGACGGCGGCGCCGTGCGCCCCGATCAGGTCAAGCTGGCGCTGGACAAGCCTGGCTATGCCGCAGGTGATGTGGCCAGGATCACCGTCACCCCGCCGGCTGCTGGCAATGGCTACCTGCTGGTGGAATCCAGCGACGGCCCGCTGTGGTGGCAGGAAATCAGCGTGCCGGCTGAAGGCAAGACCTTCGAGCTGCCCATCGACGAGAAGTGGGCACGGCATGACCTGTACCTCAGCGCTCTGGTGATCCGCCCCGGCGAGCGCAAGGCGCAGGTCACGCCCAAGCGTGCGGTGGGCCTGCTGCACCTGCCGCTGGAGCGCGCACCGCGCAAGCTGGCGGTGAGCCTGCAGGCGCCCGAGAAGATGCGGCCGAAGCAGCCGCTCAAGGTCAAGGTCAGCGCGCGCAACGCCGATGGCAGCATCCCCGACAAGGTGCACGTACTTCTGGCAGCGGTGGACGTGGGCATCCTCAATATCACCGATTTCGCCACCCCCGACCCCTTCGCCAGCTTCTTCGGGCGCAAGGGCTATGGTGCCGATCAAATGGACATCTACGGGCAACTGATCGAGGCCCAGGGCCGCATCGCCAGCCTGGCCTTCGGTGGTGATGCCGGTCTCGAAGCCGGCGGCAAACGGCCGGACACCAGCGTGCTGATCGTCGCCCTGCAGAGCGATGCGCTGAAGCTGAACGAGCAGGGTGAGGGTGAAGTCAGCCTGGACATCCCCGACTTCAACGGCGAGCTGCGCCTGATGGCCCAGGCCTGGAGTGACGAGCGCTTCGGCATGGCCGAGGCTAAGACGGTGGTGGCCGCGCCGCTGATCGCCGAACTGTCGATGCCGCGCTTTCTCGCCGGGGGCGACGAAACCACTCTGGCGCTGGACGTCACCAACCTCTCCGGCGCCGCGCAGAAGCTCGACGTGCAGCTCGACGTCAGCGGCCAGTTGCGCCTGCTGGGCAACGCCCAGGCACCGCTGAGCCTCAAGGACGGCCAACGCACCACCCTGCGCATCCCGGTGCGTGCCGAGGGTGGTCTGGGCCAGGGGCATATCCAGGTCAAGGTGCAAGGCCTGAGTCTGCCCAACGAGCAGCTCGGCAGCTTCAGCCGCGACTGGACGCTGGGCGTGCGCCCGGCCTACCCGGCGCAGTTGCAGCACTTCCGTGCGGTGCTCAACGAGGGCGAGCCCTGGAGCATGCCGGCCGGCACCCTGAACCAGTTCGAGCCGGCTGGGTTGGAGGCGGTGCTGGCCCTGTCGAGCCGCCCGCCGCTGAACCTGGGTGAGCAGATCCGCGCGCTCAAGGCCTATCCCTACGGCTGCCTGGAGCAGACCACCAGCGGCCTGTATCCGTCGCTCTATGCCGATGCCGCCAGCCTGAAGAAACTGGGGCTGGAAGGTGAGCCGGACGAGCAGCGGCGCAAGAGCATCGAGCTGGGCATCGAACGCCTGCTCGGCATGCAGCGGCACAATGGCGGCTTTGGCCTGTGGAGCGCCGAGAGCGAGGAGGAGTACTGGCTCACCGCCTATGTCACCGACTTCCTCCTGCGCGCCCGTGAGCAGGGCTTCGGCGTACCCGCCGAGGCCTTGAAGAAGGCCACCGACCGCCTGTTGCGCTACTTGCAGCAGAGCAGCCTGATCGAAGCCAGCTACAGCCAGGATTCCGCCCATACCCGTTTCGCCGTGCAGGCCTACGCAGGTTACGTGCTGGCGCGCAGCCAACAGGCGCCCCTGGGCGCGCTGCGCAGCCTGTTCGAGCGCCGTGGTGACGCGCGCTCTGGCCTGCCGCTGGTGCAACTGGCCGCCGCGCTGAAACTGATGGGCGATGCGCCGCGCGCCGAGCAGGCGCTGAACCAGGGGTTGATCCTGCAGCGCGATGGCGAGCGCTGGATGGCCGACTACGGCAGCGCCCTGCGTGACCAGGCGTTGATCCTCGCCGTGCTGGAAGAGCAGGACATGGCAGCCGGTCAGCGCGAGCAGCGGCTGTTCGATCTGGCCGACGAACTGGCCAGCCAGCGCTGGTTGTCGACCCAGGAGCGCAACGCGCTGTTCCTCGCCGGGCGCGGCATCCTCGGCAAGCCGGAGCAGGCCTGGAGCGCCAAACTGGCCAGCGGTGCCTTCCAGTTCGAGCTGAGCAATCAGCAGCCGGGCCTCAAGCTCGAACGTGACGAACTGGCCGAGCCGCTGAGTGTGAGCAACGCCGGCAGCGCCACGCTGTACCAGCAACTGACCCTGTCCGGTTACCCGACCCAGGCGCCGCGTGCCGCTGGCGAGAACCTCAGCATCGAGCGCGGATACCTCGGCATGGATGGCCGCCCGCTCGACCTGCAGCGCCTGAACAGCGGCGAACTGGTGCTGGTGCACCTGGCCGTGCGTGCCAAGCAGCGCGTGCCCGATGCCCTGGTGGTGGACCTGCTGCCGGCCGGCCTGGAGCTGGAGAACCAGAACTTGGCTTCGAGTGCGGCGAGCCTCGAGGACGCCGGCGGTAACGTCAAGGAGTGGGGCCGGGCGATGCAGAACGCGCGCATCAAGCATCAGGAATACCGTGGCGACCGCTACGTGGCAGCGGTGGACGTGGATGGCTACGACACCACCCACCTGCTGTACCTGGCCCGCGCCGTGACCCCGGGCAGCTACCGCGTGCCGCCACCGCAGGTGGAGTCCATGTATCGGCCGAGCTGGCAGGCCCTGGGCAGCGCGCCGCAGGGGATGGTGGTGCGGGGAAGATAAAAGCCGCCCTCTCCCCCAGCCCCTCTCCCGCAAGCGGGAGAGGGGAGCAACATGGCACGCGCCTGAAACATGGCACGGCCAGCCCCCTCTCCCATTTATGGGAGAGGGTTGGGGAGAGGGCAAACCCGGTTCAAGGAGGAACCATGACACTACTCGACAACGCCAAGCGCCTGCGCCGTGAAATGACCGACGCCGAGCAACGGCTCTGGTATCACCTGCGTGCTCACCGCTTTCTTGGCTTGAAGTTCAAACGGCAGAAACCCATTGGCCCCTATATCGTCGATTTCATCTGCACCGAACGATGGCTGGTCATCGAACTCGACGGTGGCCAGCATCAATTGCAGAGCGAGGCGGATGCACAACGTGATCGCTATCTACAGGGTCGTGGTTACCGTGTATTGCGCTTCTGGAATCATCAGGTGCTGGCGGAAACGGAGGCGGTACTTGAACGGATTCGCCTTGATATCGGCGGGCAAGAGCGGTGAACGTTGCCACGAGGCTTTGCCAAACGCCGATCTGCTCCCCTCTCCCATTTATGGGAGAGGGGCTGGGGGAGAGGGCCTTGCATGCCCCGCCTGACTCGCCGCTGGTTCCTTATTCTCCTGCTCCCCCTGGCCCTGCTCTGGCTCGCCGACCGCCTGTTCCCGCTGCCCTTGCCCGAGGACGACCTGGCCCGCGTGGTGCTGGCCGAGGATGGCACGCCGCTGTGGCGCTTCGCCGATCATGACGGCGTGTGGCGTTACCCGGTGACGCCGCAGGAGGTTTCGCCCTATTACCTCGAAGCGCTGCTCACCTACGAGGATCGCTGGTTCCGCCAGCACCCCGGGGTCAACCCGCTGGCGCTGGGTCGCGCCGCCTGGCAGAACCTCTCCGGCGGGCGCGTGGTGTCCGGTGGCAGCACTCTGTCGATGCAGGTGGCGCGCCTGCTCGACCCGCATGGCCGCAACCTGTCCGGCAAGCTCAAGCAGCTCTGGCGTACCGCGCAACTGGAATGGCACCTGTCCAAGGATGAGATCCTCACGCTGTACCTCAATCGCGCGCCCTTCGGCGGCACCCTGCAAGGCGTGGCGGCGGCGAGCTGGAGTTACCTGGGCAAGCCGCCGAGCCAGCTCACCCGCGCCGAGGCGGCGTTGCTCGCGGTACTGCCGCAGGCGCCCAGCCGCTTGCGCCCGGATCGTCACCCCGAGCGGGCCCAGGCCGCGCGCGACAAGGTGCTCAGGCGACTGGCCGAGTTCCGGGTGTGGCCGCAGGCGCGTATCGATGAAGCCCTGGAGGAACCGGTATTCCTCGCCCCGCGCCGCGAACCGAGCCTGGCGCCCCTGCTGGCGCGGCGGCTGAACCGCCCAGGCAGCCCGCCGTTGATTCGCACCACCCTCGATGCCGCGTTGCAGCTACGCCTGGAAGATCTGCTGCTGGGCTGGCGCGCACGCCTGCCGGAGCGCACCTCGGTGGCCATTCTGGTGGTCGAGCACGAAAGCATGGCGGTACGCGCCTACCTCGGCTCGGTGGATATCGCCGATACCGCGCGCTTCGGCCATGTCGACATGGTGCGTGCGCTGCGCTCGCCCGGCTCGACGCTGAAACCCTTCCTCTACGGCCTGGCGTTGGACGCCGGGCTGATCCATTCCGAGTCGCTGCTGCAGGACGTGCCCCGGCATTACGGCGATTACCGTCCCGGCAACTTCGCCGCCGGCTTCACCGGCCCGGTGTCGGCCAGCACTGCCCTGGCCACCTCGCTCAATCTGCCAGCGGTGCAACTGCTCGAAGCCTATGGGCCCAAGCGCTTCGCCGGTGAGCTGCGCAGCGCCGGTGTGCCGATCCGCCTGCCGGCCCTGGCCGAGCCCAGCCTGGCGCTGATTCTCGGTGGTGGCGGCACGCGCCTGGAATCGCTGGTGAGCGGTTACAGCGCCTTTGCCCGAGGCGGCATGGCCGCACGGGTGCGCCTGCAACCGAGCGATACCCTGCGCGAGCGGCGCCTGCTGTCGCCGGGTGCGGCCTGGATCATCCGCCGTATTCTCAGCGGCCAGGCGCGGCCTGATCGCGACCCGCGCGCGCAACTGGCGCAGCGCCCCACCCTGGCCTGGAAAACCGGCACCAGCTACGGCTTTCGCGACGCCTGGGCCATCGGCGTCGGCCCGCGTCATCTGATCGGCGTGTGGATCGGTCGCCCGGACGGCACGCCGGTGCCTGGTCAGTTCGGCCTGGCGTCCGCCGCGCCCCTGCTGCTGCAGGTGCATGATCTGCTGGTGGGCCGCGACAGCCAGCGCGGCCTGGCGCCGCCGCCCGACCCGCAGCCGGCTGAGGTCGGCGTCGCGGCCATCTGCTGGCCACTGGGCCAACCACTGGCCAAGGATGATCCCAATTGCCGCCGGCAGCGCTTCGCCTGGACGCTGGAGGGCACCACGCCGCCGACCCTGCAGGCGACCGACCAGCCCCTGGGCAGCGGCCTGCGCGAGCGCTACTGGGTGAATGCCAAGGGGCTGCGCGTGGCGCCCGGTTGCCCTGACGCCGAGGCCCACGAGCTGCTGCTCTGGCCGGCACCACTGGAGCCCTGGCTGCCGCGCCGCGAACGGCGTGCCGCGCGCCTGCCGGCCAGCGACCCGAACTGCCCGCCACCACGGGGCAATCAGATGGCTCCGCTGAGCATCGTCGGCGTGCGCGAGGGCGATCGCCTGCGCCGCCCGCAGGGCAGCGGCGAGGCGCTGCGGTTGAGCTTATCCACCCTGGGCGGCAGCGGCCAGCGCTGGTGGTTCGTCGATGGCGCGCCACAGGGCGAAACCAGCGGCAATGGCAGCTTCATCCATGACTTCGCCCCCGGCCGGCACCAGCTCAGCGTGCTCGACGAAGACGGGCAGACGGCCAGGCTGGAGTTCAGCGTCGGCCCGTGATGCGCCATGCGACGGATTGCAACACAACCTGGGCACACTGGCGCGCGTCTACCTGCAAACGAGCACGTCGTGATGATCGCTGTTGCCAAGGGGATGCTGGGAAAGCTGAATGCCCTCAGTCCATGGAAATGGACGCTGTTGCTGGCCTTGTTGTTGTTCGCTTACCAGATCCGCGTGATGCATTTGGACGAGCGTTTGTATTACTGGATCAAGACCTCCCTGCATCAAGAGCAGTGGCAGAGCCGTAGTCTGTGGCTGCCACAGTACCGGGTCAGCATCGATGCCAAGCCGGTCGCCGGCGTGGACAAGAACTTCTCGGGCCTGAGCTATGACACCGACCGCCAGCAGCTCTGGGCCGTGCTCAACGGCCCGGAGCAGTTGCTGCGCCTGAGCCTCGACGGCGAGGTGCTCGACCGCCATGTGCTGCAGGGCTTCGATGATGTCGAGGATGTCGCCTACCTGGGCGATGACCTGTTGCTGCTGGTGGAAGAGCGCAAGCACGCGCTGGTGATCGTGCCGGTGCCTGCACCCGGCAGCACGCTGCAGCGCCAGGGCCAACGCGCCCTTACCCTGACCATCGATGCCGGCGACAACGAGGGTTTCGAGGGGCTCGCCTATGATCCTGGCAGCGACCGCCTGTTCGTGGTCAAGGAGCGCAAACCGCGCAAGCTCTACGAGATACGCGGCCTGCGGCGTAGCCTGGAGGGCGACTTCGGCCTCGAAGTGATAGACCGCCAGGCCTGGGTCGACCAGGCATCGTTCGCCCGTGATCTGTCCGCTGCACATTTCGATGAGCGCACCGGCCATCTGGTACTGCTCAGCGACGAGTCCAAGCTGATGGTGGAGCTAGGCGCCGATGGTGAGCTGATCAGCTTCCGCTCGCTGCTGCGTGGCTTCGCTGGCTTGCATGACAGCGTGCCACAGGCCGAGGGGCTGACCTTCGACCCGCAGGGCAACCTCTACCTGGCCAGCGAACCCAATCTGTTCTATCGCCTGGAGCGGCGCTGAGGGCTCGCGCCATGCGACGAAGTGCCTGGCGAATCCACGCGGATGATCTAGGCTTGACTAGCGATTCGCTCGGCAACGTACCGAGCGTCAGCCTGATGTGGGAGAACCCAAGATGGACATGAACCGTCGACAGTTCTTCAAGGTCTGTGGTGTAGGCCTTGGAGCATCGAGCCTGGCGGCTCTGGGGGTCGCACCCCCGGCAGCCTTCGCCGACCAGGTGCGGCATTTCAAACTCACCAGCACCACCGAAACCCGCAACACCTGCCCCTACTGCTCGGTCGGTTGTGGCCTGATCCTGTACAGCCAGGGCGACGCTGCGAAGAACGTGGCGCAGAACATCATCCATATCGAGGGCGACGCCGACCATCCGGTCAACCGGGGCACCCTCTGCCCCAAAGGCGCTGGCCTGCTGGATTTCATCCACAGCCCCAACCGCCTGAAATACCCGCAGGTGCGCGAAGCCGGCTCCAATGAGTGGAAGCGCATCGACTGGGACGAGGCGCTCGACCGCATCGCCCGGCACATGAAGGCCGACCGCGACGCCAATTTCATCGAGAAGAACGCGCAGGGCCAGACGGTCAACCGCTGGCTCAGCACGGGCTTCCTGGCCGCCTCGGCATCGAGCAACGAGGCCGGCTACATCACCCACAAGGTGGTGCGTTCCCTTGGCATGCTGGGGTTCGATAACCAGGCACGTGTCTGACATGGCCCGACGGTGGCAAGTCTTGCCCCGACGTTTGGCCGTGGTGCCATGACCAACCACTGGACCGACATCAAGAATGCCGATCTGGTACTGATCATGGGCGGCAATGCCGCCGAGGCCCACCCTTGTGGCTTCAAGTGGGTGACCGAGGCCAAGGCACACAACCAGGCCAAGCTGGTGGTGGTCGATCCGCGCTTCACCCGTTCGGCTTCCGTGGCCGACCTCTACGCGCCGATCCGCACCGGCACCGATATCGCCTTCCTCGGTGGTCTGATCAATTACCTGCTGGAAAACGACAAGATCCAGCACGAGTACGTGCGCAACTACACCGACGTCAGCTTCGTGGTGCGTGAGGACTATGCCTTCGAGGATGGCATGTTCAGCGGCTACGACGCCGAGAAGCGACGCTACGAAAAGAGCAGTTGGGGGTACGAGATCGGCGAAGACGGCTACGCCGTGGTCGACCCGACGCTGAGTCACCCGCGCTGCGTCTTCAACCTGCTGAAGAAACACTACAGCCGCTACACGCCGGATCTGGTCAGCAGCATCTGTGGCACACCCAAGGCGCAGATGCTGCAGGTGTGGGAGACCATCGCCGAGTGCTCGGCGCCGGGCAAGGTCATGACCATCATGTACGCCCTGGGCTGGACGCAGCACTCGGTGGGCTCGCAGATGATCCGCACCGGCGCCATGCTGCAACTGCTGCTCGGCAACATCGGCATGCCCGGTGGCGGCATGAACGCCCTGCGTGGTCACTCCAACATCCAGGGGCTGACCGACCTGGGCCTGCTTTCCAACCTGCTGCCGGGCTACCTCAGCCTGCCGCTGGATGCCGAGCAGGACTACAGCGCCTATATCGCCAAGCGCTCGCCCAAGCCCTTGCGGCCGGGGCAACTGTCGTACTGGCAGAACTACGAGAAGTTCCATGTCAGCCTGATGAAGGCCTGGTACGGCAAGAACGCCACGGCCGAGAACCATTGGGGCTTCGACTGGCTGCCGAAGCTGGACATTCCCGGTTACGACGTGCTCAAGGTCTTCGACATGATGTACCAGGGCGAGGTCAACGGCTATTTCTGCCAGGGCTTCAACCCCCTGGCCTCGTTCCCTGACAAGGCCAAGGTGGGTGCCTCGCTGGCCAGGCTCAAGTACCTGGTGATCATGGATCCGTTGGCCACCGAGACCTCGGAGTTCTGGCGCAACGCCGGCGAGTTCAACGATGTCGACAGTGCCAGCATCCAGACCGAGGTGTTCCGCCTGCCCACCACCTGCTTCGCCGAGGAGGACGGCTCGCTGGTCAACAGCGGGCGCTGGCTGCAGTGGCACTGGAAGGGCGCCGAGCCACCCGGCCAGGCGCGCACCGACATCGCCATCATGGCCGGGTTGTTCCATCGCCTGCGCCGGGCCTATGCCAGCGAGGGTGGTGCCTTCCCCGAGCCGATCCTCAACCTCGACTGGTCCTACCTGAGACCGGACGAACCCGGCCCGGACGAACTGGCCCGCGAGTTCAACGGCAAGGCCCTGGCCGACCTCCACGACCCGGTCAGCGGCGCCCTGCAGGCCAAGGCCGGCGAGCAGCTTTCCGGCTTCGCCCAGTTGCGCGCCGATGGCTCCACCGCCAGTGGCTGCTGGATCTTCTGCGGTTCCTGGACGACCCAGGGCAACCAGATGGCGCGGCGCGACAACGCCGACCCCTATGGCATGGGCCAGACCCTCGGCTGGGCTTGGGCCTGGCCGGCCAACCGGCGCATCCTCTACAACCGTGCCTCGGCCGACCCCAGCGGCAAGCCCTGGGACGTGGAGAAGAAGCGCCTGGTGTGGTGGAACGGCAAGGCCTGGGGCGGCACCGACGTGCCCGACTTCAAGGCCGATTCACCACCGGATGCCGGGATGAACCCCTTCATCATGAATCCCGAAGGGGTGGCGCGCCTGTTCGCCGTGGACAAGATGGCCGAAGGGCCGTTTCCCGAGCACTACGAGCCGTTCGAGACGCCCATCGGGCGCAACCCGATGCACCCGGATAACCCGGTGGCGGTGAGCAACCCGGCGGCGCGCGTGTTCGCGGACGACCTCAAGCATCTGGGTAAGGCCGATGCCTTCCCCTATGCGGCAACCACCTATCGCCTGACCGAACACTTCCACTTCTGGACCAAGCACTGCCGGCTCAACGCCATCGTTCAGCCCGAGCAGTTCGTCGAGATCGGCGAGGCGCTGGCCAAGGAGCTGGGCATCGTCGCTGGCGAACGTGTCAAGGTGTCGTCCAACCGCGGCTACATCAAGGCCGTGGCGGTGGTGACCAAGCGCATCAAGGCGCTCACAGTGGATGGCAAGACCGTGCATCAGATAGGCATTCCGTTGCACTGGGGCTTTGCCGGCGTGGCGCGCAACGGCTACCTGACCAACACCCTGACGCCCTTCGTTGGCGACGGCAACACGCAGACCCCGGAATTCAAGTCGTTCCTGGTCAACGTGGAAAAGGCATAGGAGCAGCGCCATGGCCTCACAAGACATCATTGCCCGCTCCGCCACCACCACGCCGGCGCCCTCGGTGCGCGAATTGGGCGAGGTGGCCAAGCTCATCGACGTGTCCAAGTGCATCGGCTGCAAGGCCTGCCAGGTGGCGTGCTCGGAGTGGAACGACCTGCGTGACGAGGTCGGCCACAACCACGGCACCTACGACAACCCGGCCGACCTCACTGCCAGCTCCTGGACGCTGATGCGCTTCACCGAGCACGAGGATGAAAGCGGCAAGCTGGAATGGCTGATCCGCAAGGACGGCTGCATGCACTGCGCCGAGCCAGGCTGCCTAGCGGCCTGCCCGAGCCCCGGCGCGATCATCCAGTACGCCAACGGCATCGTCGACTTCAACCAGGACAAATGCATCGGTTGCGGCTACTGCATCACCGGTTGCCCGTTCGACATCCCGCGCATCTCGCAGAAGGATCACAAAGCCTACAAGTGCAGCCTGTGTTCCGACCGCGTTGCTGTGGGCATGGAGCCGGCCTGCGTGAAGACCTGCCCGACCGGCGCCATCGTCTTCGGCAGCAAGGACGCCATGAAGGAGCACGCCGACGGGCGCATCGCCGATCTCAAGTCACGCGGCTACGACAACGCCGGGCTGTACGATCCGCCCGGCGTCGGCGGTACCCACGTGATGTACGTGCTGCACCACGCCGACCGGCCCTCGCTCTACGCCGGCCTGCCGGACGAGCCACAGATCAGCCCCATGGTGGCGTTGTGGAAGGGCGTGGCCAAGCCGCTCGGCCTGCTGGCCATGGGCGCCACGGCGCTGATTGGCTTCTTTCATTACCTGCGTGTCGGGCGTAACCGCGTGGAGGAAGACGAGCCCGTGACAGGTGATTCTGCCGTGCACCAGGTCGACCCGACGGTGCACACCTATGATCCGAAGCAGCGGCCGTAGGAGACCAGCATGAAACACGATATCCAACGCTATACGGCCGGCGAACGCAGCAACCACTGGGTGGTGGCGATTCTCTTCGTCCTCGCCGGCCTGTCCGGTCTGGCGCTGTTCCACCCGGCGCTGTTCTGGCTCAGTAACCTGTTCGGCGGTGGGGTGTGGACGCGCATCCTGCATCCCTTCCTCGGCCTGGCCATGTTCCTGTTCTTCCTCTGGCTGGTGATGCGCTTCGCCGGGCACAACCGCCTCGAAGCGCGTGATCGCCAGTGGTTGGCGCAATGGCGCGACGTGCTGAGTAATCGTGAGGAGCGCCTGCCGCCAGTGGGACGCTACAACGCCGGGCAGAAGCTGCTGTTCTGGGTGTTGCTGCTGTGCATGCTGGTGTTGCTGGCCACGGGCATGGTCATGTGGCGGCAGTACTTCAGCCACCTGTTCGGCATCGAGCTGATCCGTCTGGCCTCGCTGCTGCACGCGGCGGCGGCCTGGGCGCTGATCGTCAGCATCATCGTGCACATCTACGCCGGCATCTGGGTCAAGGGCTCCATCGGTGCCATGCTCAGTGGCTGGGTCAGCCGCGGTTGGGCGCGCAAGCACCACGGCGCCTGGTACGAAGAGGTGAGCAAGGACAGCGACAAGCACCACTGATGCGGAAGGACTTCAGCGGCGAGAAAAGCTCGCCGCCAAAGCGCCTGAACCACTGCCAGCAAACTTCATCGGCCTGGTCTAGGCTGATCTAGCGAAATCACGGGAACAGTCCCTAAGGAGTCCTGCGTGTCAGGCCAGATTCTCGAGCCGGGGCAGATCGAAGCCGCGGCCAATGTCCCGCCTTTTCTGCACCTGCCCGAAGCGGATCTGTTCGGTCGCCGTGCCCATCGTTTGCGCAGCCTGGCGACCGATCACCCTCTGTCGGCCTACCTGCTGCTGATGGCCGAGCTGTGCGATGCCCAGCAGCGCGTACTGGATGCCCCTCCGGCGCTGCCTGGCCCTTCGGCCGAAGCGCTGGCACGCAGCCTCGAACACCGCATGCCGCCGCTGGGCTTCGATACTCTGGTACGCGGTGATGCCTGGCTGCCAGCGCTCGACGCGCTGCTGACGAGTTTTTCGCATGTCGGCAACCCGTCCGTCAGCGCGGCCCTGGTGGCCCTGCGCGAAGCCGACAGTGGCCAGCGCAAGGCCTGGGCCATCGCGCTGCTGGGCGGGCAGTTCGATCTGCTGCCGGCGGCGCTGGTGCCCTTTCTCGGCGCGGCCCTGCAGGTGGCGTTCAGCCACTGGCTGCTGGCTCTGCCCAGCGAACGCCTGGTCGAGGCCAGCAGCCAGACGCTGTGCCCAGCCTGTGGCTCGCCGCCGGTGGCCGGTATGCTGCGCCATCGCGGCCAGTACGCCGGCCTGCGCTACCTGTGCTGCTCGCTGTGCGCCTGCGAATGGCATCACGTGCGGGTCAAGTGCAGCCACTGCGAGTCATCCAGACACCTGGCCTACCTGTCGTTGCAACGTGAGGGTGTGGCACCCGAGCGGGCGGTGATCCGCGCCGAGGTCTGCCCGAGCTGTCAGGGTTACCTCAAACAGTGCTACCTGGAGTTCGACGACCAGGCCGATGCCATTGCCGATGACCTGGCCAGCCTCGACCTGGACATGCGCCTGAGTGAGGAAGGGCACCTGCGCCGTGCGCCGAACCTGCTGCTGGCTCCCGGCAGCGACGGCTGACTGAGGCTGACGATGAACGCCAACGCTGCCCGTCTACCCTCCATCGACCGTCTGTTGCGCTGCGATAGCGTCGCCCCCCTGCAACAGCGCTACGGCCGCGATGCCCTGCTGGCCACACTGCGTGACCTGCTCGACGAACTGCGCGAACCCGCCCGCAGCGGCCAGCTCGCCGCCGTGGAACTGAGCGAGGCGGTACTCGCCGGGCGCGCTGGCGAGCGCCTGGCCGCGCGCCATGCCAGCCGTGTGCGTCGCGTGTTCAACCTCACTGGCACGGTGCTGCACACCAACCTCGGCCGCGCTCTGTTGCCGGAGGAGGCCATCGACGCCATCACCCTGGCCGCACGCTACCCGCTCAACCTGGAGTTCGACCTGGCCAGCGGCAAGCGTGGTGATCGCGACGACCTGATCATCGGCCTGATCCGCGAGCTGACCGGCGCCGAGGCCGTCACCGTGGTCAACAACAATGCCGCCGCCGTGCTGCTGGCGCTCAACAGCCTGGGCGCACGCCAGGAAGGCATCATCTCCCGTGGCGAGCTGATCGAGATCGGCGGCGCCTTTCGCATCCCCGACATCATGGCCCGCGCCGGGGTCAAGCTGGTGGAAGTTGGCACCACCAACCGTACCCATGGCAAGGATTACGAAGCCGCCATCGGCCCGCGTTCCGGCTTGTTGATGCGCGTACACACCAGCAACTACAGCGTGCAGGGCTTCACCGCCAGTGTCGCCACCCGCGACCTTGCCGTCATCGCCCACGCTCATGGCCTGCCGCTGCTGGAAGACCTCGGCAGCGGTAGCCTGATCGACCTGTCGCGCTGGGGCCTGCCCAAGGAACCCACGGTGCAGGAAGCGCTGCGCGATGGGGCCGATATTGTCACCTTCAGCGGCGACAAGCTGCTCGGTGGCCCGCAGGCCGGCATCATTCTCGGCAGCAAGGAACTGATCGGGCGAATCAAGAAGAACCCACTCAAGCGTGCCCTGCGTGTGGACAAGCTGACCCTGGCCGCGCTGGAAGCGGTGCTCGGCCTGTACCGCGACCCGGATCGCCTCGGCGAGCGCCTGATCAGCCTGCGCCTGCTCAGCCGTCCGCAGGCGGATATCCGTGCCCAGGCCGAACGCGTCGCCCCGACACTGGCCAGCAGCCTTGGCGAGCCCTGGCAGGTCAGCGTGGAGAACGCCCTGGGCATGATCGGCAGCGGCGCGCAGCCGGTGGCGCGCCTGCCCAGCGCGGCCTTGTGCGTCCGCCCGCAGACCTCCAAGCGCCTGCGTGGTCGGGTGCTGCGCGAGCTGGAAGGGCAGTTGCGCGAGCTGCCGATCCCGGTGATCGGCCGTATCGACGACGACGCCCTGTGGCTCGACCTGCGCCAGCTCGACGATGAACCCGCCTTCGTCGCGCAGTTGGCGCAGCTACGCGAGGCGCAGGCGTGATCGTCGGCACCGCCGGCCATATCGACCATGGCAAGACCGCGCTGCTGCAGGCGCTGACCGGCCAGCAGGGTGACCGCCGCCCGGCCGAGCGCGCCCGTGGCATCACCATCGACCTGGGTTACCTCTACGCCGACCTGGGCGATGGCCAGCTCACCGGCTTCATCGACGTGCCCGGTCACGAACGCTTCGTCCACAATATGCTCGCTGGCGCCTCTGGCATCGACCTGCTGTTGCTGGTGGTGGCCGCTGACGATGGGGTGATGCCGCAGACCCGCGAGCACCTGGCCATCGCCGAACTGCTGGGCATCCGTCAGGCCTTGGTGGCGCTGACCAAGATCGACCGGGTCGATGCCGCGCGCCTGCGACAGGTGCGCGATCAGGTCGACGTCTTGCTCGCTCCGGGGCCGCTGGCGGGGGCCGATTTGCTGGCGGTGGACAGCCTTGGGGGGCAGGGTATCGCAGCCCTGCGCGAACGCCTGCTGACGTTCTCGGCGGCTCATGATGTGCGCAGCGTTCAGGGCTATTTTCGTCTGCCCATCGATCGCGCCTTCAGCGTCGAGGGTGCTGGCGTGGTGGTCACCGGCACCGCCTTCGCCGGGTCTGTAGCGCTGGCTGACGAACTGCTGCTCAGCCCCTCCGGGCGGCGCGTACGGGTACGTGGCCTGCATGCGCAGAATCGTCCGGCCGACAGCGCCGTCGCCGGCCAGCGCGTGGCCCTGAACCTGGCGGGCGAGCGCCTGGCGCTGGAACACCTGCATCGCGGCGACTGGCTGCTGGCGCCAGCATTGCTGGCCCCCAGCAGCCGTATCGATATCGAGTTGCAGCTACTGGCCTCGGAGGCACGCGCACTGGCGCACTGGACGCCAGTGCATGTGCACCTGGCCGCGCAGGACGTTACAGGCCGCGTCGCCCTGCTTGATACGGAGAGCCTTGCGCCCGGGCAGTCGTGCCTGGCGCAGCTGGTGCTCAATGCCCCGGCGCATGCCGTGCATGGCGACCGTGTGGTGCTGCGTGACCAATCGGCGCAGCGCACCCTGGGTGGCGGCAGCGTGCTCGACCCCTTCGCCCCGGCCCGAGCTCGTCGTGCGCCTTCACGCCTGCTGCAACTGCGGGCGCTGCGTGATGCCAGCCTGGAACAGGCCTTGCCGGCGCTGCTGCAAGCGGCACCCAACGGCCTCGACCCCGGCCTGCTGGAGCGCCAGTTCAATCGCCTGCGCGCAAGCTGGAACCTACCCGACGGGCTGTGCGAGCTGCCCACCCGACAGGGTACACGGCTGTTCGATGGGGCCTGCCTGCAGGCACTGCGTGATGCTCTGCTGGAAGGCCTGCGCCGCTTCCATGACGAATCGCCGGACGAGCTCGGCCCTGACCGCGACCGTCTGCGCCGCTATGCCCTGAGCGAACTGGAACGTCCGGTGTTCATTGCCCTGTTGGAAGAGGCGCTGGCCGACGGCCGCATTGCCAGTAGTGGGCCTTGGCTGCACCTGCCGGATCACCGCGTGCAACTGGGGCCGGAAGACGAAGCACTACGGGAGCGACTCTGGCCGCTGTTGCTCGCCGGCGGCTTCGACCCGCCCTGGGTGCGCAATCTGGCCGACGCCGTGCAGCAGGACGAAGCGACCGTGCGCCTGCTACTGCGCAAACTGGCGCGCCTCGGCCAGTTGCATCAGGTGGTCAAGGATCTGTTCTACCCCGAACAAACCCTGCACACCCTGGGCTGCCATGCGCTGCACCTGCTGGAGCAACACGGTAGCCTGCGCGTGGTCGACTGGCGCAACCGCATCGGCATCGGCCGCAAGCGCAGCATTCAGTTGCTGGAATACTTCGACCGCATCGGCTTCACCCGCCGCCTGGCCAATGAGCGGCGCATCCGCAGCGACTCGGCACTGGCGATTCAACTGATGGGCAGACGGAGCGAGGAGGGCATGCCGGCGCCGGATTGACGACCACTGGTCGCCATGGGCTACCCTGCACGACGAACACAACGGCTGCCATGCAAAGTGCAGCTACCGATCAAGGAAGGCAATCACGCCCGGTGGCGTGGCCGGGCTTCAAACCCGGTGGGGGACGGCATCCGTTCCTGGGTGAGTTCGACTCTCACTGCCTTCCGCCACTTATCGAGTCGCACCGCGAATCCCGAACGGTTCATTTCAGGCTGCAAGGGTGCGCCTTGGTTAAAGACTCTTCTCCAACTGTACCAGGGCAATGCGAGCGCCATCCGACGCGCGCCTTTCGACTATGGCGGCGGGGCGATAGCCCAGACGGGTATAGAGCAGCAGGCCGCCGGTGTTGGCGTTGAAGCATGACACCTTCATCACGGGGGCCTTGTACTGATCGCGTGCGATCCCTTCCAGTACTTCCAGCAGATACTGCGCCACGCCCTGGCCGCGCGCCCAGGGGGCGACCATCAGGTTGCCCAGGGCGCAGAACTCGCCGTGCTGCCATTGGTAGAAATTGGCGAAACCGGCGACCTTGCCGTCGAGCGTGACCACCGTGCTTTCGCGGCGCTCTGCCATGGCGGCGGCAAGCTGGCCGACGTCCAGTGGCCAGGCAGCCTTGGGGTAGCAGAAGAACAGTTCCTCGGCGCTCTGTGGGAAGCTGATCACCTCGTCGAGGTCGGCGGCGATGGCCGGGCGGTGTTGCAGGGCTGTGGGCAAGTGTTCGTCTCCTCGCTCAGCAGGCTGTTGAAAAACTACTTGTGTTGCCTGGCCATTGTTAAAAACAGCCCTGCGTGCGAGCCCAGGCTAGGCGCCCCCGTCAAAAATGCTCATTTACAACTCGTAAAGTCGAACGCGACTCCGAGCGTTTTCTAGCTGATTTTGCCTAGGCCAGCCCGCCTCGCTTACGTTTTTCAACGGCCTGTTAGCGCGGTGGGTATTGCGAGAGGATTTGTGTCACCGTCTCGCGGATCGCCCGTTCGCGTTCGGCCGGGCTGGGTGGCTGGCTGCGCATGATCTGTTCGCCGCTGCCGCGCCAGACCAGCTTGCCGTCCTTGGCGTCGTAGAGGTCGATCTGCAGGGTGGCCACCTTGTAGTCCACGCGGCGCGTCTCGGTGAAGGCCGGGCCACCCCAGTAACCGCCCCAATAGCCACCCCAGCCACCGCCGTACTGGGTGGTGATCTGATCCTGGCGTTCGTCGACGATCAGCACCGCCTGCACCTTGAGGTCGCCCTGGCCGTCGCGGGCCTGGCGCAGGCCTTGTTGTTCGAGCTGATCGTTCACCGCTTGGCTGATGCGTTGCTCGGTGAGATCGCTCTTGAGACGGGCATCGTCGGGTTGATAGAGCAGCTTGTCGCTCATCCAGCTCCAGGTGCGGTAGGCAGCAAAATCGCGGCTGGGGTCGAAGTCGCGCTCCAGGCTGACGCTGGCACAGCCGCTCAGCAGCAGGGCGAGAAGCAGGCAGGGCAGGGTACGCATGCTGAACTCCTGATAATCAATGTGGGGGGTAGCCGGCGAGTGCAGCACGAATGGCCGAACGGATGGCTTCGGCCTGGTCGCTTTGATCCTTGCCGGCCAGGGCTTCACCGCTGCCTGACCAGACCACCTGGTGATCCCGTGGGTCGATCAGCTCCAGGCGCACCACTGCCACCTTCTGTTCGTAGGTGCGGACGATGGGTGTGCTGCCCCAGGCACCGTATTGACGGCCCCAGGGGCCGCCGCCGTAGTAGGTGCCGCTGTCGTCGTAGTACTGGCGCAGGCGGGTTTCCTGGTTGAGGCGGGCGCTGACCAGCAGATCGCCTTGACCGTTCTGCGCCGGGCGCAGGCCAAATTGGTCGAGGCCGGCACTGACGCTGTCGGCCAGTTGCTCGCCACCGATCCAGGCGGCGCCGGACGGTGGCCGGCTACCGTCCCAGCTCCAGGTGCGGTAACGCCCGTAGTCGCGCGGTGGCGCCGGGTAGGCGCTGCGGTCGAAGGTATTGGCGGCCCCCGGCGGTGCCGGAGGCATGGGCAGGGATTCGGCCTGATAGGGGTTCGGGCTCTGGCAGGCGGCCAGCAGGGGCAGAACGAGCAAGGCTATGAGGCAGCGCATGGTGGGCTCCGTGGTCGCGCTCGACATCACGATATGGGCTCAGGCTACGCCGGGCTCTGCGGTTCGTCCAACCTGCCGCGAAAGGCGTTCAGCTTGGCCGACAGATCCAGTGCAGGTAGCGACCCAGGCCGGCGAAGCTGGGGTGGCGTCGGTACGCCAGCTCCATCTCCAGCAGGTCGACCAGCTCGGCCTTGGCCTGAAATTCCGGCGGCATGTAATCGTGGAACACGCGCACGCCGCTACGGCTTTCGACCTGCCAGTGCGCGCCGAGTTGCGTGGCCAGTTCGCGTGGATCGAGCGGGCGCTGCGGCGTCAGGCTCTGGCCCTCGCCGGCGAAGCGCTCCTTGCGCAGCTTGCGGAAATGGCCCTTGAGCAGGTTGCGGTAGATCAGCGCGTCCTTGTTGTAGAAGGCCAGCGACAGCCAGCCATCCCTGGCCGTGAGCTGGTGCAGCACCGGCAGGATAGCCGCCGGTTCGGCCAGCCATTCCAGCACGGCATGGCACAGCACCAGGTCGTAGGGCTGCTGCAGTTGGCCGAGCAGGTCTTGCCAGGGCGCCTGGATGAAGGTGGCGTGTTGGCCAGCCTCGGCGAAGCGCTGGCGCGCGCCTTCCAGCATGGGTTCGGCCGGTTCGGCCAGGGTGACCTGATGGCCACGCTGGGCCAGCCACAGGCTCATATGGCCGAGGCCGGCGCCCACATCCAGCACGCGCAGCGGTCGATCCGGCAGGGCTTCGGCCAGGTCAGCCTGCAGCACGGCAAGGCGGATGGCCCCCTTGGCGCCGCCATAGATCTTCTCGGCGAAGCGGGTGGCGAGTTCGTCGAAGTGGCGGTCGCTCATCGGCCGAAACGCCTTTCGCTGTCGGTCAGCTTGGCGCGTACCACCTCGTTCATGTCCAGCCCCAGCTCGCTGCACAGAAGCAGAAGATAGAGCACGATGTCGCCCACTTCCTGGCCAGCATGGGCGAGCTTGTCAGCCGGCAGCGCGCGTGATTCGTCCTCGCTCAGCCACTGGAAGATTTCCACCAGTTCGGCCATTTCCACGCTGGCGGCCATGGCCAGGTTCTTCGGGCTGTGGAAGCGTCGCCACTGGTTGGCGTCGCGAATGGCATGCAGGCGGGCGGTGAGTTCGGACAGGTTCATCGGAGCGGCTCCTTTCGAGCCGTATAGCTTCTGCGCGAACGCCATGCGCTGCAAGCAGCACATCATCAAACCGTAGCCCGGATGCAATCCGGGAAGCCCATGGCACGCAACTCCCCGGATTGCACCCGGGCTACAGGCAAGCTCCTACGTCAGTCCTCCAACGGCTGCCAACTGCCCACCATGTGCGGCGTGTCGTTCTCGCCGATCAGGCGGAACTGGCCGCTAGGCCCCGGCTCGCTGGCCTGCAGGGCAACGTGGGTGGGCAGCAGCACCGGCTTCTGGAAGCGCACCTCCAACTGGTAGCCGGCCTCTGGCAGGTGCGCCTGCAGGGCGGCCAGGCTGCGCGCCTTGTTCCACAGACCGTGGGCGATGGCACGGGGGAAGCCGAACAGACGGGCGCTGAGGGCACTGAGGTGGATGGGATTGTAGTCACCGGCTACGCGGGCATAACGGCGGCCGATATCGGATCGGGCCGACCAGTCGTCCAGTGGCGCCAGTGGCAGCGGCGCCTGCTCGGCACGTGGCTGCGCCTGGCCATCGAGACGCAGGGCGCGGCAGAGGATGCGGCTGTCACCTTCCCAGAGCAGGCCGAGCTGATCTTCCAGACGGGTGATGAGGCTGAAGGTGGCACCCTTGTCATGGGGTTGCAGGTCGGCCACCTGCACGCTGACCTGGAATGGCCCCAGGCCGCCCAGCGGGCGTAGCACGCGGATACGGTTTTCCAGATGCACCAGGCCGAGCAGCGGGAAGGGGAAACGCTTGTCGGTGAGCAACTGCATCTGCAGACCGAAGGCGAGGATATGCGGGTAGACTGGCGGCAGGTAGCTGCCAGCGCTGATGCCGCAAACCTGGCGGTAGCGCGCCAGGTGCTTGGGATCCACCTCCACCCGGCAGCGCAGGCCGAGTTCGGGCAGTTGACGGCCGGTGACTTTGCGGCGCAGGGCCGCGCGCAGGAAGAGGCCGGGCAGGGCCGGCGGAACATCGAGATCGAGCCAGTCGATGGCCATTGGGGCGAACTCCTTGGCGAGTGGATGGCGGCAGCTTAACGAGCCCAGGCGTGCAGACATTGGCTGTGCTGCCCGGTATCTGCGCCGGGCAGCCAATCCGTCTGCCGCGCCGGTTTGCGCAGCGTGGCTCGGAGCCCCTAAGATGGCGCGGTTGACGAATAACAACAACAGCCGGAAATCATGCGAGACCTGACCGACGATGTGGCGCTGATGCGCCCGGTAATTGATGCTCTGCGTGCCAGCGGAACCGACCCTGATCGCGTGCTGCTGCGTGTTGGCCTGCCGCCAGGTGGGTTGCCGGCTGGGCGCTTTCCGCACAGTGCGCAGGTGGCGTTCTGGAAAGCTGCCAGCGAAGAATGCGGTGAGGAGCATGTAGGGCTGTACCTGGCCCAGCACCTGCCGGCCTTTCACGGCCTGCTGCTGGAGTACCTGTTCCTCTCCAGCGAAACCTTCGGCGCCGGCCTGCGCCATGCCCTGCGCTACGTGCGCCTGCTCTCCGATACCCTCAGTGCCCGGTTGGAGGTCAATGGCGACCAGGCCGTGCTGACCCTGGGCATGGAGCCCGATACGCCACGTCACTTCCCGGAAATGCTCGCCGGCGCGGTGATCCGCCTGTTCGCCGCGCTTACCGAGAACGACTTTCGCCCGCATGAGGTGCGCTTCATGCATGCCGAGGGCGCGCCTGCCGAGCGTTACCAGGCCGTCTACGGTTGCCCGGTACGTTTTGCCTGTGCATCCTGCGCGCTGGTGTTCGACGCCGCCGTGCTCAACAAGCCGTCGCGGCATGCCGCACCGGAGCTGCTGCGCATGCACGAGTCGCTGGCGCGGCGGCAACTGGCCGAGGTGGAGCGCCTGGATCTGGTGCGCCAGGTACGCGAGCTGATCGCCGAACTGCTGGTCGATGGCGGCGCCACCCTGGAACAGGTGGCGGCGCGTCTGAACATGCCGGCACGGCGCCTGCGCGAGCGCCTGGCCATGGCCGGGGTGCGTTTCAACGACCTGATCACCGACTACCGCTGCCGCCTGGCCAAGGAACTGCTGCTCAAGACCGACGAGCGCATCGAAGTGATCGTCGAGCGCACCGGCTTTTCCGAACCCAGCACCTTCTACCGCGCGTTCAAGCGCTGGGTCGGCGAAACGCCAGTGGAATTCCGCAAGCGCGGCAAGGGCTAAGGCGGCTACAGGCCGCAAGCTACAGGCAAGAGCAGGTTCGTTTGCAACTCGTAGCCCGGATGCGATCCGGGAAGCGCATGGCACGCAACTCCCCGGATTGCATCCGGGCTACAGAAAGGGACACGCTCGCTTGCAGTTTGCTGGGGGCGGCCATCCATCTTGCAGCTTGCAGCCGCTCTTATGCCCCCAACAGGCTCTGCCCACACACGCGCAGCACCTGCGCGGTCACCGCACCCGAACCCGGCTGGGCGAACCAGGCCACGGCTTCGGCCACGTCCTGCGGCAGGCCGCCCTGGCTCATGGAGTTCATACGCCGGCCGGCTTCGCGGATGCCCAGGGGAATGGCGGCAGTCATCTGGGTTTCGATGAAGCCCGGCGCCACCGCGTTGATGCTGATGCCCTTCTTCGCCAGGGCCGGTGCCCAGGCCTGAGCCAGGCCGATCACGCCAGCCTTGCTCACCGCATAGTTGGTCTGCCCCATGTTGCCGGCGATGCCGCTGATCGAGGCGATCAGCACCACGCGGCCGTTGTCGTGCAGCTTGTCGGCGTCCAGCAGCGCCTGGGTCAGTACCTGTGGGGCCTTGAGGTTGACGTCGATCACCGAGCTCCAGAAGGCGTCGCTCATCTTCGCCAGGGTCTTGTCGCGGGTGATGCCGGCGTTATGCACGACGATGTCCAGGCCGTCGGGCAGTGCCTCGACCAGGCGCTGCGGCGCGTCCTCGGCGCAGATGTCTAGGGGTACGGCGCGCCCGCCCAGGCGTGCGGCCAACGCCTGCAGGGCCTCGGCTGCGGGCGGTACATCCAGCAGCACCACCTCGGCGCCGTCGCGTGCCAGCACTTCGGCGATGGCCGCGCCGATGCCGCGCGAGGCGCCGGTGACCAGCGCCTTCTTGCCGATCAGCGGGCGCGTCCAGTCCTTGACCTGTTCGCCACAGACGCCCAGGCGCAGCACCTGGCCGGACACGTAAGCGCTCTTCGGCGAGAGGAAGAAGCGCAGCGCGCCTTCCAGTTGTTGGTCGCCGCCCTTGCCGACATAGAGCAGTTGCACGCTACCGCCACGGCGGATCTCCTTGCCCAGCGAGCGGGTGAACCCCTCCAGCGAGCGCTGCACGCTGGCGGCGATGGGGTCTTTCAGCGATTCCGGAGCGCGCCCCAGAACCACCACGCGCGGGCACTGCGCCAGGCCCTTGAAGGTGGGCTGGAAGAAATCACGCAGCTCGATCAGTTGCTCGAAGCGGGTCAGATGGCTGGCATCGAACACCAGCGCCTTGAGTTTGGGGCCGTGCTCGGCCGTCCAGCGAGGCAACTCCAACTGGCCTTCACGGGCGACGAACACCTGGTCGGTGAGCTTGCTGGCGAAAGGCTGCACGGCCTTGAGCAGGTCGCCATCGCCACCGAGCAGCAGCGCGCCGTCCACGGGCCTTACCCGGCCTGCCATCCAGCGCTCCAGGCGCACGGGTGCCGGCAGGCCGAGGGTGCCGACCAGGCGGCGACCGGTAGGGGAGTTGGCGAAGGCAAGGTAACGATCGGACATGAAAGGCTCCTGCAGGCGGATCGGAAGTCATGTCACTGTACGCAGTGACGCACAAAGCGCAATTGACCGCTCTGACTGGTCGATCGGCAAGGCGGCCAATGCGGGCCGGTGCGCAGGCGCTAGCCTTGAACCCAATTATCACCCGTAAGGAGTCAGCATGACCCAGTTACGCCGGGTCGCCATCGTCGGCGGCAACCGCATCCCCTTCGCCCGCTCCAACACCGTCTACGCCACGGCGAGCAACCAGGAGATGCTGACCAGTGCCCTCGAAGGCCTGGTGGAGCGCTTCAACCTGCACGGCGAGCGCCTCGGCGAGGTGGTGGCCGGTGCCGTGTTGAAGCACTCGCGGGATTTCAACCTGACCCGTGAATGCGTGCTCGGCTCGCGCCTGGCCGCGGAAACGCCGGCCTATGACCTGCAACAGGCCTGCGGTACCGGCCTGGAGGCGGCCCTGCTGGTGGCCAACAAGATCGCCCTCGGGCAGATCGAATGCGGCATCGCCGGTGGCGTCGACACCACTTCCGATGCGCCCATCGGCGTCAACGAAGGTCTGCGCAAGATCCTCCTCGAGGCCAATCGCGGCAAGCGCACGGCGGACAAGATCAAGAGTCTGCTCAAGGTGCGCCCGCGTCACCTGGCCCCGGCCATCCCGCGCAACGGCGAGCCGCGCACCGGGCTGTCGATGGGCGAGCACTGCGAGCTGATGGCACAGCGCTGGGCCATCCCGCGCGACGAACAGGATCAACTGGCCCTGGCCAGCCACCAGAAGCTGGCGGCGGCCTATGCCGAAGGCTGGCAGGACGATCTGCTGACGCCGTTCCGGGGCCTGACCCGCGACCAGAACCTGCGTCCGGACATCAGCGCCGAGAAGCTGGCCAGCCTCAAGCCCTGCTTCGAGCGCGGCCCGCGTGGCACCATGACTGCAGCCAACTCCACGCCGCTGACCGATGGCGCCTCGGTGGTGCTGTTGGCCAGTGAAGAGTGGGCCAAGGCCCGTGGCCTGCCGATCCTGGCCTATTTCCGCGATGGCGAGGCGGCGGCGGTGGACTTCGTGCAGGGCAAGGAGGGGCTGCTGATGGCGCCGGCCTACGCCGTGCCACGCATGCTCGCGCGCAACGGCCTGAGGCTGCAGGACTTCGACTACTACGAGATTCACGAAGCCTTCGCCGCCCAGGTGCTGTGCACCCTCAAGGCCTGGGAAGACGCCGAGTACTGCAAGGAGCGCCTGGGCCTGGATGCGCCGCTGGGCTCCATCGACCGCAGCAAGATGAACGTCAAGGGCAGCTCCCTAGCCGCCGGCCACCCCTTCGCCGCCACCGGCGGGCGCATCGTCGCCAACCTGGCCAAGCTGCTCTCCGTGGCCGGAGAAGGGCGCGGACTGATCTCCATTTGCGCGGCAGGCGGGCAGGGTGTGACCGCCATCATCGAGCGTTGATTGCCTGCGACCGGGCGCCTGCTTGTGCCCGGTCGCTCCAATGGCTCCACGATTAGGGCGGCCTGCCTCGAGCATGGCCGCCCCTTTTTTGCCTGATTTTATGGGGGCGTGCGCTGCCGCACGCTTAGGCGCGCCCCCATTCGCCACTGATCGTCCAGGCAGGGCGATTAACGTGACCTAGTGCATGCTATCGCCCCGCCAGCATTGAACCTTCATCCAGTGTCCGGCACTCTCCGACCTTGCCCAACTCATGGATGGAGAACACAGCATGCTGGATGCCAACCAGGCGCACATCACCCTGACCATTCCCGCCGTCGACAGCGACCTGCAAGTGCTGTCCTTCATTGGCCGGGAAATGCTCAACAAGCCCTACCGCTTCGAGATCGACCTGGTCAGCCCACGGGCCAACCTCGACCTCCACGCCCTGATCAACCAGCCTGCCTACCTGGACTTCGGCCCCAGCGGCAAGGGCGTGCACGGCATCATCTATGGCGTCGAGCAGGGCGACTCCGGCAAGCGCCTGACCCGCTACCACATCGACCTGCGCCCGACCCTGGCCTACCTCGGCCACAGCTTCGACCAGCGCATCTTCCAGCACATGACCGCGCCGCAGATCATCGCCGCCGTGCTCGAAGAACACGGCCTGCTCGAAGGCACCGACTACCGCATGCAGTTCGGCCCCTACGTCTATCCCGAACGCATCTACTGCACCCAGTACGACGAAAACGACCTGTATTTCATCCAGCGTTTGTGTGAAGAGGAAGGCATCAGCTTCCACTTCCAGCACAGCGAGGACGGCCACATCGTGGTGTTCGGCGACGACGCCACCGTCTTCCCTCGGCTCGACCCGCTCAACTACCAGCAGGACAGCGGCCTGGCCGCCAGCCACGAAGTGGTGCGCGCCTTCGGCGTGCGCCTGGAAACCCGTACCACCCAGGTCACCTGGCGCGATTACGACTTCGAGCAGCCCAAGCTGCAAATGGAAGCCGGCTACAGCAGCGAATTCTTCCCTGCCCTGGAAATGTACGACTACCCCGGGCGCTTCACCGACCGCACCCGTGGCAAGCACCTGGCCAAGCGTAGCCTGGAACGCCTGCGCAGCGACTACGAATTGGCCGAAGGCAAGAGCAACGCCTACCTGTGCTGCGGCCACTTCCTTGCCCTGACCGGCCATCCGCGCCAGCCGTGGAACGACCTCTGGCTGCTCACCGAAGTGATCCACGAAGGCAAGCAACCACAGGTGCTGGAAGAGTCGGTTACCAGCAACACCCAAGATAGCGACGGCTTCCAGCAGGGCTACCGCAACCGCTTCACCGCCACCCCCTGGGATATCCCCTTCCGCCCTGGCTTGGAACACCCCAAGCCCAAGGTACTGGGCAGCCAGACCGCCGTGGTCACCGGGCCTGCCGGCGAAGAGATTCATTGCGACCAATATGGCCGAGTGAAAGTGCAGTTCCACTGGGATCGCGACGGCCAGGGTAACGACAAGGCCAGTTGCTGGCTGCGTGTGGCCTCCAACTGGGCCGGCAAGGCCTACGGTGGCGTAGCTATTCCCCGCGTCGGCATGGAAGTGCTGGTCACCTTCCTCGAAGGCGACCCGGATCAACCCCTGGTCACCGGCTGCCTGTTCCATGCCGAACACGTCGTGCCCTACGACCTGCCAGCAAACAAGACCCGCAGCGTATTCAAGACCCTGAGCAGCCCCGGCGGTGGCGGCTACAACGAGTTTCGCATCGAAGACCGCAAGGGCGCCGAACAGATCTACATCCACGCCCAGCGCGACTGGGACGAAAACATCGAACACGACCAGAAGATCCGCGTCGGCAACGAGCGCCACGACACGGTCGAGGCCAACAGCTACACCGAACTCAAGGCCGAAGAACACCGCACCACCGACCTAGACCGCAAGGTGGAAGTGCGCGCCAACGACCACCTCACCGTCGCTACTACCCAGCACAACAAGATCGGCACTGGCCTGTTCATAGAGGCCGGCACAGAGCTGCATTATTTTGCTGGTGACAAGGTGACCATCGACGCTGGTATGGAGCTGACCGCAGCCGGCGGCGGCAGCTTTCTCAAGCTCGACCCCAGCGGCGTGACCCTCAGCGGCGCGGAAATCAAGCTGAATACGGGCGGGGCGCCGGGCAGTGGCTCGGGGTTGAAGATACTGGCGCCGGTGATTCCGTGGGCGGCGGATCAGGACAAGGCAGGTAATCTGCTCGATTTGGCTCGGCTGAACATACCACCGCTGGTTCTTGCCAGCAGGTTGCAGCAGGGCGTCGCGCCCATGTGCGGCAAGCAGAGTAACGGTGCTTGCAGTCGGGAGGATTGCCCATGCTTGAAGGGCTGAGTGAGTTCCAGGCTCTTGCGCGTCATACAGCCGTTGAGCTGTTGCAAGAGCACGCTGGTGACCTGCTGTTCATCATCGATACCCAGCGGCAACCGGACGCAATGATCCAGTTGTATCAACTGGGAGAAGAACTCGATTTACGACACCTGTATGCGGAAACCGAGCTGGCCGAGTGGGTGCAGGAGGGGCCGATCTGGTTCAGCGCCCCGCGCGATAGCAAACGGGCCAGTCTGGGCATGCGGCTTTGTCATGAACGCCAGGCCGGTATCGTCATCTGTACCTCAGACGAACAGGCTGCATTGGCCCATGCTCGCTGGCTGTTGCGTGTTCGTGACGGCTCCGGTGGAGAAAGCCTCGTCGCCTACCATTTGCCCGCTATCTGGAACGCTTTGGTGCGCACAGCTCCTGAGCGAGCGCTGTTATTTGGCCCCTGGGAAAAGGTTTTCTCACCGGCACCTTATAGCCCTGAATCATCCGAGCAGTGGTTAGTCTGGACAGCGCCTGAAGCATTGGATGGCTCCTGGAACCACCACGCAAGCCTTGAACTTGCGGAAGCAGCCTCAGCTTATATGCGCACCTTGCGCTGGGTGTATTGGATCGATGAAGAGCGCGCGGGGTTTGGCATCCCTACGGCGGAGCAACTCCCAAGGCTGATCGCCAATCTGGAAACGCTCGTCGAGCACTGTATTTATGAAGGGCGCCATTTGCTCAAGCTCACCCAGTTGGTGAAGGGCGAACCGATAAGCGAACGGCCAGAGGTCATGGATATTCTGCAGCGCAATGAAGAAGCCTTCCTCAAAGTCGAAAGTCTGCAAGCGCTTACCGCGACGACCTCGCCTACCTGAGCCTCCGCCCACGATAGATTGGAAACCCTGAAATGGAACTCACCAGCTACAGCGTTAAGAGCGGCGACACACTCAGCCAGATCGCCACCGCACATCAGACCGATATCGCGACACTGAAACGTCTGAACCCCTTTATCCGTGATGCCAACCACATCCAGGCGGGCTGGAACCTCAGTGTGCCGAAAGCGGATAATGCTTCGGTCGCCGTCGACGCGTCACAACCGGCAGCCCCTGCATCGTCAGAGCAACCGGAAAAGGTTAAGTGCGAACCTGTTTTGGAGCTTGGCCCGCCACCTTCCCCACTCTGTACCACCAGTGAATGCTTTGCGCCTGCCGATCCGCCGCCCTGTTCACAGCGCTACGCCAACATTCTTTACGCCACCGATGAGCAGGAGTTCTGGTTACTGCCGGAAAGAGTCGTGAGTGCGATCAAAGAGGCTGAGCATTTGCTCAACCAGCGGATAACACCTGCCAAATCGCCGGACGAGCGCCTGCGCGGCCTGGATGAGAGCGGTCTGCTCGACTACTTCCTCGAGCCCCGGCTGAGCAATTTTCTGGAGGGGGAGGAAAAGGCGCGTCTGGAAGAGATCGAGACTTATGACCCCGATCTGGAAGCGAACGCCGAGGAAGCAGAGGCATTTCGCGAGACAATGCGCCGCATGAGTCCTATCGACCAGATAGACCAGACGGACTATGACCGTCAGCAATTGGCCGAAGGCGAACGCTTGCTCCAGTTGCGAGACGAAAAGCGTCAGCTCGAATCCAAAGCGAAGGCTATAGCGCAGGAAAAAGGGTACATCCTAGAGAAGGGCATGCTTTTCACGCCGGAGGCAATCGAGGCTCGCGACGCTGTGCAGCGTTATCTCGATGCGCGCAAAACCTTGCTCGAGAGCACGGACGGCAAGCTACCGGAAAACTATCAAAAAGAACTGGCCGATTTCGTGGCCGAGAGTGCGAGGCGCTACAACGAGGCGATGGATTGTCGTACCAACTGCCTCGCCCCATTCGCCAGCTATGTGAGCTGGCGTAATACCCAGAAGAAGAAACTAGGGGAAAAGCGCGAATATCTGGAAAGCATTATCGAAGCTGCCCAATACGGTATCGCGCTACCCGAATTTGCCCTGGTCGGTGGTGACTATCCTGCCGACGCCAGTCTGACCGATCTGAGCGGTGGCGTCGGGCTGTTGCAGCAATACTTGAATCTGGAAAAGCAACAGCTTGAGGTGCATACCCGACTGCGTGACAAATACCGCGCCTGGCTGAAGGCAACGGGAGAGAACGCCCCAGCACCCGCCGGCTTGGTGGATGCCGAACGTGCGGCATGGGAGCGGATACAGTCCGAGAAGGACAAGCTACGCCTGCAGGCCGAGCAGAATGTGGCCAGCATGTATCCGCGCCGCCACCTGCTGTGGCACCCCGAAGAGTTTCAGCCCAAGCCGCTGGAGCGATTGGTCAAGAGCAACTTCCCGTTGCGCGAGGTCAGTTTCTCCGACACCAAGGGCCTGCTCAGCCATTTTAGCCTCCACAACATCAACAAGGCTCTGAAAGAGGATGCTGCCAAAGTCGTCAAGGACTCGGTAAAGAACCTGCGCAACAAGATCCCGCAGAAAACAGGCAGCGTGGCCGCCTCCGCCAGAAGTGATTTTGGCAACTGGCTGATGGAGCAAGGTGCGTTCGTAATCGATGACCAGCATGGCGACTGGTTCGACAGCCAGGGCTGGTTCGATGTCGAGATCTTTCACCAGTACCTGCAGCGCGACAAGATCGAGGTCGACACGCTGGAGGATGCCGCTACCCGTCAAGCCTGGGGGGAGCGTTTGCGGCAAATACTGTTCAAGGAGGAGGTTCGCAGCGCATTGCGCCTGTTCGACCGCAGCCCGCAAGCACAATTGGTACGTTGCCTGACGCCACCACAAGCGAGTGTTCATGGGGCCGTCTCCATCGTCGCTCCGACCCTGAGCATGGCCGACGGTTTCTCTACGGGCGTTCGTGCCACGCTGGACATCGACCTGGCTCGTGGGGAGGTCGAACTGCTCAAGGTCGATCTGCCTGAAAGAGCTAAAGCCAAGGATCTAACGTTCACGTATTTAGATCATGCAGACCAGAAGCAGACGATGAGCCTTGGCCGGTTTTCCATATACCTTGGCGTCAAGGCCTGGGGCTATGCTGGTGCGTCGCTGATGCTCGCCGGCACCTTGCGCCTCGGGCCGAACAAATCTTCCTATGATCTCATCGGACCTCCACGCCCGGCCCGTCGCAGTATCATTCAGCGCACCGATGTGACCGAAGACCGCCTGCCTGGCCGTGCTGCCGACGCGCGCTTAGACGATGGCCTTAGCGCGCAATTCGTCGCGTTCGCTGGCGTTCAAGCAGGCATCAAGATCGATGGTTCCCTTAACTGGGCGCCACCCGCTGCGCTCGCGGCCCTGCGTGCTATCCCAGCGGGCAATGATGCCGACACGCTGGCTACGGAAAATAACCAATGGCTGCCCCTGGCTCGGCTCACCGCCAACTTGAGTGGCGCAGTGGGTATAGGGGCCAAAGGTGATGTGACCCTTTCACTGATGAATGGGCGTTTCGTCCTGCGGATCAAGGCCGCCTTGATCGCCGGCCCTGGCGTGGACGGCATGTTCACCTTCGAGGTCGGCTATGAATCCGTGGAACAGTTGATCAACCTGTTTCGCCGCGAATTGCACAAGAATCAGGGCAAACCCTTGAGCTGGGTCGCGCCGGACGCCGCCGAGCGCATGTCCGTGTTCAACCTGCTTGGCAGTGCAGGCCTCAGCGTCTCCATGCTCTACCTGATGGAAGTGGATATGGTCATGTCGCTCTACGAAGTGCTGACCAGCGGCGGCAAGGGTGGGCCGATTGCCTATACGATCATGGAGTATGAAAACGCAGCCGAACTGGAGCAATGGTTCGTCGAGGCAACGCCAGCGGCGTTGGGCCCGATGCTGATGACGCTGATCGACACGCCGAAAGCGTTCAAGATCAATTCATCGAAAACAGACCCGGTAGCAGGTATGCCTCAGGGGCAAGCGGAAGCGTTCACCGCTGTTCAGGCCCATCTATTTCAGCAGCAGGCAATCGAACGTGTGCTGGGATGGATTCTTCGGCGAGCCCAGAGCAATGGCACCCTGGCCGATGCCCAACGGCAGTTCGAGGACGCCTGCATAAGCATGAATCGCTTTGGCACCAAGTCCGCCACACCAGGGCAGACCTACTGCGATAACAGGGTCAGGTTGGATCACTTTATGGCGGAGGCAGTGATGCGCCATGATGATCCACGAAGCGATCCAATGCGGGCTCGCTATAAAAATCATGTTGCAGCCTTGGGAGCACAACTGGACGGATACTGCATGCGCTACAACCACAGCGGACGAAACCGCAGGCCTGGCGGGCTCGCAGACTACGTGGGGGCGGGAGAATGAAAAGGAAGTTGACGATGCGATTAGGAGCTCTGTTTGCGACCTTAATCCTGTTCTTTACCTGTACGGCCTATGCTGAGCTGACATCTGAGCAGCAGCAGGCGAAGGCACATGGACTTATGTTGTACAACCAATTCAAGGCTATTTCAGCCAAGCCGTTTTTGGAGATAGCAGCTGAGGCTGGGGATCGTGAATCACAATTTTTTTTAGCTGAGGCGCTAGTAAAAAAGGGCCGGTATATGACGGCAGAGGCATACAAGTGGTACGAGGCGGCAGCTAACCAAGGAGATTTGTACAGCATGTTACGGCTCTCTCGCACAGATAATGACCTGTGCTCCATCATGAACAACTGCCCATCAAGCACCAAGACACCTTTGGACTGGCTCAAGCAGGCCAGAGCGATCGCGGGTGTGAACGCCGAAAAGGGCGACGCCGAAGCCATGTACGTCATGTACTTGGCCACGGCGGAACTCGAATGGCTGGAAAAATCGGCCGAGGCAGGCTACGCCCAAGGCCAGTGGTTGTTGGCCAATCGTTATCAGGAAGGTGAAGGTTTTTTCTTCCTGCCTGGAAATCGTAAAGAGTCCTATGAGAAATGGATCAAAGCCTCGGCGGAAGGGGGCAACCCAAAGGCGATGATGGCGTATGTAGGGATTCTCTATAAGAAGGGCGATATGGAAACAGCCCGGCACTGGATCACTAAAGCAGCAGAGACAGGTTTTGAAAGCGGCGTTACGAGCTTGGGTGCTTATTCTGGACATGCCCCTGCAAAATTTGGCTTCCCGTTAGATGTGGTCAAAGGCTATGGCCTGATTTCCCTGCTCAGGGAACTGGATGGTGGCGGCAATGTGCAGGTTTACGTAGACGAAGTATTGCCGGAGATCGCAGCCAAGATGACGCCCGAGCAGATCGAGCAAGCCAAGGTCTTTGCCAAGGAATGGAAGGCCACCCACCCGCCGCTCTCGTTCTTCCCCGACAAGCTGGGTTACTGAGGTAGTGAAAGCCCTACTCGCCACTCTGCTTACCTTCTTCGCCAGCTCGTCTTTGGCTGCATTGACGCCCGAGCAGCAGCAGGCCAAGGAAAGGGGAGTGATGCTTTTCAAACAGTACAAGATCGCCGAGCCCGAACTGCGTATTGCCGCCGAAGCCGGTGATGCCGAGGCTCAGTTTTACTTGGCCGAAGAGCTTCGCCAGATGAATCGCTACATCACGCCAGAAGCACACAAGTGGTACGAGGCGGCGGCGAGCCAGGGAGACTTCTACGCCATGATCCGTCTGGGCCGTAGCGGCAAGGATCTGTGTGCGGTGATGGGCAACTGCGCGGATGGGCAAAAGACCCCGGTGGAATGGCTGAGGCAGGCGTTGAAGCAGGCCAAGCCCAAAGCCGAGCAGGGCGATGCAGAGGCCATGTATGTGATGTACCACATTACCGGCAATCGGGACTGGTTGGAGAAGTCAGCGAACGCTGGGCATGCCATCGCGCAGTACTGGATGGCGGTTGGCGACAGTCAGGGCGAAGGCTTTTTCTTCCTGCCTGGCAAACGTCAGGAGTCGGTGGAAAGGTGGTTCAAGGCCTCGTCGAAGGGAGGATATCCAAAGGCGATGATGCGCTATGCACATTTGCTCTACGAGAAGCACGACAAGGCAGGTGTACGCTACTGGATGGAAGAGGCAAGCAAACTAGGTTATGTGGACGCTATTTCCAGCTATGCCGCGTATGTTGCCCATACGCCAGATTTGCTTGGCTATGAATTGAATTTAGTAAAGGGGTATGCACTGACGTATTTACTCAAGGAGCTGGATGGTGGCGGCAATATGCAGGTTTATGTCGATGACACTCTCCCTGAAATCGCAGCCAAGATGACACCTGACCAAATCGAGCAAGCCAAGGTCTTTGCCAAGGAATGGAAAGCCACCCACCCGCCACTCTCGTTCTTCCCCGACAAGCTGGGTTACTGAGGCAGTGACGGCTACCACATCTTCTGTCTGTTCAGTTTTGCTTCCTGAAGATCAGCAGTCGCAAGCACGCAGCTTCCTGCGGTTGTTGGATAGCCTGCTCAATCAACTCCCCAAGGTATGCCCTTACTGTGATTGCACGGCATTCAAGGTCAAGCAAAAGCGCCATTGCTTATGCAGTGCCTGTGGCAAGAGCTTCAATGCGCTGACCGGAACACCTCTCAACAGGCTGCAAGGCCGTGAGCGTTTTCTGCCTTTCGTCGAGGGCTGGCTGACCGGCGAGCCTGCGCATTTGGTGGCTGAACGGTTGGGCATGGATGGAACCACGGGGCGAATTTGGGTGAAGCGCTTTCTGCTTTTGATGGAGCAGACGCATCCTGAGCTGTATCGCTGGTGGAGCGCCTATCTGTACCGCCAGGAGGTGGCTCTGCCGGCTCATATCCAGGAGCGTGCGCAACGCTTCCTGGACTGGCTGGCCCGTTTCCCATTCGAGCCCTCCAGTGCATGCCCTCACTGTGGTTCGTCAGCGCTGATCGCCCATGGGTATGGCAATGGACTGCCGCGCTGGCGATGCAAGGCCTGCGGGCGCATGCACAATCGCCTGAGTGATACCCCTCTGAAATGGCTTGGGCAGATGGAGCTATGGCGCCCTTATGTAGAACTCATGCTGCAGGGCTTCACTCATCAGGACTGTGTGTTGCTACTAGGAATAGCCGAAAGCAAAGGCACGAATCGGGATCGCAATTGGCGACCACGTTTTCTCAAGCTTATCGGGCAGCAGGATCCGGTACTGCTGGAATGGGTCATCTGGCAGAACCGAAGGCGCCGGGGGCAACTGGCCTCTGAGCACCAGGACAACATGAGACGCAGGCGCAGTGCATTGCTGCAGGGGCCAGACTCGGCCTGTGCCGACGATCACACGCCAGATGCTCAGTAGCCCCAGCGGCTTTTCCCCGCGTGCTCATGCAGGCCGCCTCGCTGCGGTGGCCTGTCGCGCGGCAAATGACCACAGCGCAGGCTGCGCGGTTAACAGCTAGTCTTCTAACGTGCATTGATCCAGATCAATGTCATGTTTCGCGCATAGCATCTCAGGCCTGCGGGCCGTTTCATTCGATAAGAACAACTACCGTTCGTGTGACTCCAACGTCTGGAGCCTGTGGCTCGGCTTTGCGTGCCGGGGCCGAGATAACCCTGAATGAGGACGTGTCATGTTTGGTCTAGAGGCGCTCGAACTCGCCCGGATTCAATTCGCCTTCACCATTTCCTTTCATATCGTCTTTCCTGCCATCACCATCGGTCTGGCCAGCTATCTGGCCGTGCTCGAAGGGCTGTGGCTGAAGACCAGCAACACGGTGTACCGCGATCTCTACCATTTCTGGTCGAAGATCTTCGCGGTCAACTTCGGCATGGGGGTGGTGTCCGGCCTGGTCATGGCTTACCAGTTCGGCACCAACTGGAGCGCCTTCTCCGACTTCGCCGGGGCGGTCACCGGGCCGCTGCTGACCTACGAGGTGCTCACCGCGTTCTTCCTCGAAGCGGGCTTCCTCGGCGTCATGCTGTTTGGTTGGAACCGTGTCGGGCCGGGGCTGCACTTCTTCTCCACGGTGATGGTGGCCATCGGCACGCTGATCTCCACCTTCTGGATTCTTGCCTCCAATAGCTGGATGCACACGCCGCAGGGGTTCGAGATCGTCGACGGGCGGGTGATCCCAGTGGATTGGTTCGCCGTGGTGTTCAACCCCTCGTTCCCCTATCGCCTGGCGCACATGGCCACGGCGGCCTTCCTCGCCACCGCCTTCTTCGTCGGCGCTTCGGCGGCCTGGCACCTGCTGCGCGGGCGCGACAACCCGGCGATCCGCAAGATGCTGTCGATGGCGCTGTGGATGGCGCTGCTGGTGGCGCCGGTGCAGGCCTTCATCGGTGACCTGCACGGCCTCAATACGCTCAAGCACCAGCCGGCCAAGATCGCCGCCATCGAGGGCCACTGGGAGAACGTCGGTGACGAACCGACCCCGCTGATCCTGTTCGGCTGGCCGGACATGCAGCGTGAGGAAACTCGCTTCAAGGTGGAGATTCCCGCGCTCGGCAGCCTGATCCTGACCCATAGCCTGGACAAGCAGGTGCCGGCGCTCAAGGAGTTCCCGCCGGAGGATCGAGCCAACTCCACCATCGTCTTCTGGACCTTCCGCATCATGGTCGCCATGGGCCTGCTGATGATCTTCGTCGGCCTGTGGAGCACCTGGCTGCGCCGTGGTGGCCGGCTGTACAGCTACCGGCCGTTCCTGCACATGGTCTTGTGGATGGGGCCGAGCGGCATCATCGCCATTCTCGCCGGCTGGTACACCACCGAAATCGGCCGCCAGCCCTGGATCGTGCATGGCCTGATGCGCACCGCCGATGCCGCCTCCGGGCACAGTGCGACGCAACTTGGCTTCACCCTGGTGTTGTTCGTGGTGGTCTACTTCCTGCTGTTCGGGGCCGGTATCGGCTACATGCTGCGCCTGGTGCGCAAGGGGCCGAAGCTCGACGAGGGCAAGGAAGTGTCGTCCGGTGGTCCGGGGCAGCCGCGTACGCCGGCGCGACCGCTGTCTGCGGCCGAAGAGGGCATGGACGAGGGTGAAACCGACAGCTTGCCGGAGAGGAACTGAACATGGGTATCGACCTTGCGCTGATCTGGGCGGTGATCATCGCCTTCGGGGTGATGATGTACGTGGTGATGGATGGCTTCGATCTGGGCATCGGCATCCTCTTTCCTTTCGTCCGTGACAAGGGTGAGCGCGACGTGATGATGAACACCGTGGCGCCGGTCTGGGACGGCAACGAAACCTGGCTGGTGCTCGGCGGCGCGGCGCTGTTCGGCGCCTTCCCGCTGGCCTACTCGGTGGTGCTGGATGCGCTCTATCTGCCGCTGATCCTGATGCTGCTGGGGCTGATCTTCCGCGGCGTGGCCTTCGAGTTCCGCTTCAAGGCCAAGGCCGCCAAGCGCCATCTGTGGGACAAGGCCTTCATCGGCGGCTCGCTGACTGCCACTTTCTTCCAGGGTGTGGCGCTGGGGGCGTACATAGACGGTTTCGAGGTGGTCAATCGGCGCTTCGCCGGTGGCGCCTTCGACTGGCTGACGCCGTTCTCGGTATTCTGTGGCGTGGCGCTGATCGCCGCCTACGCGCTGCTCGGTTGCACCTGGCTGATCATGAAGACCGAGGGCCGTCTGCAGCAGCAGATGCACGACCTGGGACGGCCGCTGGTGCTGGTGCTGCTGGGGGTGACCGGCATCGTCAGCCTGTGGACGCCCTTTGCCCATCCGGCCATCGCCGAGCGCTGGTTCAGCCTGCCCAACCTGTTCTGGTTCATGCCGGTGCCGGTACTGGTGCTGCTGTGTACCTGGGCGCTGCTCAGGGCGGTGGCGAACAATGCCCATTACGCGCCGTTCATTCTCACCCTGGTGCTGATCTTTCTCGGCTATAGCGGCCTGGGCATCAGCCTGTGGCCGAACGTGATTCCGCCATCCATCAGCATCTGGGACGCCTCTGCGCCGCCACAGAGCCAGGGCTTCATGCTGGTCGGGGCGCTGTTCATCATCCCGTTCATCCTCATGTACACCGCCTGGAGCTATTACGTGTTCAGAGGCAAGGTGACGGTGGATGACGGTTATCACTGAGGGCTCGGCCATGACCGAAACCGAAGAGAAGAAACCGCTGTGGCAGCGCCTGGGCTGGCTGGTACTGATCTGGGCCTGCAGCGTCACCGCCCTGGGCGTGGTGGCCTGGCTGCTGCGCCTGTTCATGAGTGCGGCGGGGTTGAGCACGCCGTAGTCGCTTAACCCTGCGGGCGCTAGGGGCTGACGTGTCAGCCTCCCCCGAGAGGGTGGGCAAACTTCGCGTTGCCCAGCCTACTTGCTGTGGCGATGAGGTGTGTCGGCTGCAAGCATCAGCCTAGCAGGCTGTTGGAAAACTACCTGCGTTGCCTGGCCGTCGTTAAAAACAGCCTCAAAATGCTCATTTACAGCACGTAAACTGCGCTTTTTCGGCTGTTTTTGCCTAGGCCAGCCTGCCTCGCCTACGTTTTTCAACGGCCTGCTAGCGGCTCGCCTTTTTCAACCATCGCTGCCCATGCAGCTACGCTGGGGCGCTTTTGCATCCGGGCATACCACTCGCGAAGTGCCTTGCACTCGTCGGGGATCGGTAACTTCACCAGCGTCGAGAAGATCATGCCGCCAATGACGGCTATATCCGCCATGGAAAAGGATGCCCCGGCAACGAATGGCTGGTTCTTCAGTACGCCATTGAAATAGCGCATGCCTCGTAAAGCCTTGTCACGCATGCGCAGGCCCCATTCCTCATTCTGATAAAGCTCGACCTGTGGGCCCAGGCCTGGGGTGGCATGGTGAAAGTACAGGCTTAAGGCATCGAGAAACTCGATCTCGGCGCGCTTGGTCATCATGTGGATCAGCCCTTTTTCAACGGCGGTTTTACCAGTAAGCGTCGGTGAGCCCTCCAGGTCGTCCAGATACTGAGTGATGGCCGTGCATTCCGCGATGTGGGTGCCGTCCTCCAGCTCCAGAACCGGGAGCGTGCCCGAGTAGTTCATTTCGAGAAATTCAGGCGTCTTGTGTTCACCTTTCCAGAGGTTGATCGACACGAAATCAACTCTTGATAAAAGGCCTTTCTCTGCGAGCGCTATGCGAACTCGCGCCGGATAGGGGCCGTTGTACCAATCGTAGATTTTCATCGGTAACTGGCGGGTGTCGGTTTGGTGATGTGGAGTAGTGTTCATATGTATATCTACCTATCAATTGGTAGATTCAGTTATAGGCGCCATTTACTTGCTGTCAACGCCTATCTATCAGTTGGCAGGTTTAAGGGGGGCGGTTAGCATTCCGGTCATCTTTTAACCGGTGAGGCGATGGCGTGAGTGCAAACGCAAAAGAGGCCATCCTGGCGGCTGCAAGGAAGGCGGCACAGTCTCATGGCTATAGCGGGCTGAATTTCCGTGATCTGGCGGCTGCGGTCGGTATCAAGAGCGCGAGTATCTACTACCACTTCCCCAGTAAGGCCGATCTCGGTGCTGCGGTAGCCAGGCGCTACTGGGAAGATACGGCAGCCGCACTGCAGGCGATGCTGGAAGGGGCTGACAGTCCGCTTGAATGCCTGCAACGATATCCCTCGATTTTTCGACGATCACTCGAGAGCGAAAACAGGTTGTGCCTGTGCAGCTTCATGGCCGCGGAGTACGAAGACCTTCCCTCGCAAGTGAAGAGCGAGGTGCAGGCGTTCGCCACCGTCAACGTGGCCTGGCTTTCCAAGGTTCTGCTTGCGGCCGGTGTCGGTGAGCCGGCAGCGTGCGAGGAACGAGCAAAGGCTATTTTCGCTGCCATTGCCGGTGCCCAGCTTATGGCCCGCAGTCGCGCCGATATCACGTTGTTCGATTCGCTTCTGGAGGGTTATCGGAAGGCCGGACTCCTGCCTGCCTGAGTTTCAGGCGTTACAGTGACACGCAATAGCCTCTGTCACGTGCGGCCTTGCAGGGTTGTTAGACTGTTCCTTTTGCCGCCATTCGATGGGTGCCCAATGTTCGCCTTCAGCGAAACCCTGCAACGCCGCTTCGCCGCGCTGCATGCCACTGCCGACTTCTGGTCGTTGCGCCATGTACAGGAGCGTAGGCAATCCTACTGGGTGCGCCGACACGTGGCGCAGGCGCCGTCCTTCGTCGATGACGGCGGTGCCATGCTCACGGCCCGCGTCGGCGGCGTCGAAGCCTATGCGGCCACCAGTGATCTTAGCCAGGCCGGCCTGCAGGCTGCGCTGGAACGGGCCGAGCAGATGGCGCGGGCGCTGGCCGGGCATAACCTGCTGAATCTTGCTGAGCTGCCGCAGCCTGCCGAGCAGGCCGATGATGTGCTGCCGGGCTACGAGCAGCCGCAGGCCAGCGCTGCGCACTGGTTCGAGCTGCTGATGGCCGAGTCGGCGCTGATTCCCCGCGACGCGCGCCTGGTGGACAGCCATGTCGGGTTGACCTTCACCAACCATGAACAGATCTACCTCAACAGCGCCGGCGCCTGTTTGCGCCGCGCTCAGCGCTATGTGTTCCCGCAGATCGGCGTGACCGCCAGCGACGAGCGCGATAGCCAGAGCCGCAGCTTCGGTGGCACCCACCTGGCGCGCCAGGGTGGTGCCGAGGTGTTGCCAACACTCGGCGTGCTCGGCAGCGCCGCGCGTATCGCCGACGAGGCGTTGCAACTGCTGTTGGCGCCCAATACCCCCAGTGGCCCGCGTGATCTGCTGCTGCTGCCGGATCAGATGATCCTGCAGATTCACGAATCCATCGGCCACCCGCTGGAGCTCGATCGCATCCTCGGTGACGAGCGCAACTTCGCCGGCACCAGCTTTATCCGCCAGGAGGATTTCGGGCAGTACCAGTACGGCTCGCCGCTGCTGGACGTGACCTTCGACCCAGGGCTGCCGGGCGAGCTGGCCAGTTACCGGCATGACGACGACGGCACCCCGGCGCAGCGCCAGTACCTGATCAAAGGCGGAATCCTTCAACGCCCGCTGGGCGGCGCGCTATCGCAGTGGCGTAGCGGCCTGCCGGGCGTGGCCAACAGCCGCGCCTGTAGCTGGAACCGGCCCCCCATCGACCGCATGGCCAATCTCAATCTGGAGCCGGGCGACCAGAGCCTGACCGAGCTGATCGGCGGTATCGAGCGCGGCATCCTGATGAGCAACAACCGCTCCTGGTCGATCGACGATGCGCGCAACAAATTCCAGTTCGGTTGCGAGTGGGGCCAGTTGATCGAGAACGGTGAACTCAAGGGTGTGGTGAAGAACCCCAACTATCGCGGCATCAGCGCGCGGTTCTGGCGCAGCCTCAAGGCGGTGGGCGATGCCAGCACCTTCGAGGTGCTGGGCACACCCTACTGCGGCAAGGGCGAGCCCAATCAGGTGATTCGTGTCGGGCACGCCTCGCCGGCCTGCGTGTTCGCCGATGTCGACGTTTTCGGAGGAGCTGCCTGATGGATGCACGTCAGCATTTTTCCGCGTTGCTGGAGCACCTGCAGGGGCAGGTGGCAGGCGAAGAGGGCTTCACCCTGGCCTATGCGGCGGAGCAGTCCACCTTCATCCGCTTCAACCAGGGGCGGGTACGTCAGGCCGGGCAGGTGCAGCAGGTGTACGTCACTCTGGCGTTGTATCAGGGCCAGCGCCATGCCGAGCACAAGCTGGTGTTGAGCGGAACCTTCGACGAGGACGCTGTATCGCTGCAACAGGCCCTGCAGCACCTGCGTGCGCTGCTGCCGAGCCTGGTCGATGACCCTTATCTGCGGCTCAACCGTGAGGCCTGGCGTAGCGAGTCGACGGCAGTGACGGTGCTGCTGGATGGCGCGGCCATGGCGCAGCAGATCGTCAGCGCCGCGGCTGGCCTGGATCTGGTCGGCTTCCTGGCTGCCGGCCCGCAGTACCAGGGTTTTGCCAGCTCCTGGGGCGCGTTCGGCTGGTATGCCGCCAGCAGCTTCAATCTGGAATTCAGCCTGTTCCATGGCAATGGCCAGGCGGTGAAAACCACCTATGCCGGCGAGCAGTGGGATGCCCAGGCGTTTGCCCGCAAGCTCGATGCTGCGCGGCAGCAACTGGCCTTTCTCGGTCGTCCGGCCAGGGCGTTGCAGCCCGGCAGCTACCGCGCCTACCTGGCACCGGCGGCGCTGGAGGAACTGATCGGCCTGTGTTGCTGGGGCTTCGGCGCTCAGGCGCTGGCCTCCGGTGGCAGCCCCCTGCAGCGGCTGTTCAATGGCAAGGCCGAACTCAATGCGCAGGTGACCCTGGACGAACGCATCGAAGGCGGCCTGGCCCCGGCCTTCACCGCCGAGGGGCCGCGCCAGCCGCTGCGCCTGGTCGAACAGGGCCGGCCCGGCGAACGCATGGTCAGTTCGCGCAGCGCCGCCGAATATGGCTTGAGCGCCAATGGCGCGGGGCGTGGCGAATACCCTTTGGCGCTGCGCATGCAGGGCGGCGATCTGGAGGAAGCCGAGGTGCTGCAACGGCTCGGCACGGGCCTGTATATCGGCAACCTGTGGTACGGCAATTTCTCCGACCTGCCCGCCGGGCGCCTGACCGGCATGACCCGCTTCGCCACCTTCTGGGTCGAGGACGGGCAGATTCAGGCGCCGGTGGACACCATGCGCTTCGACGATTCGCTGTTCGACTTTTTCGGCGCCAACCTGGAGGCCCTGACCCGCGAGCCCGAGTTGTTGTTGCCCAGCGGCACCTACGGCGCCCGGCAGACCGGCTCCATGGCGCTGCCGGGGGCGCTGCTGTCGCGCTTTACCCTGACCTTGTGACCATCACTCGAGCAGATGAGCGCGCAGCAGGCGCTCTTCTCGCATGATGTGGATGATGAACACCTTGCCCTCTGCCGGGCGGTAGAAGACCCGACAGGGCGGGACGACGATTTCGCGATACACGGAGTCCGGTAGCTCGCCAGGAACCCGGCCTGACAAGGGGAACTCCGCCAGGCGCGCGACGGCTTCGACGACCTTCCTGACCAACGCGCGAGCGGCGTCGGGTTTGTCGAGAGCGATGTAGTGCGCCAGCTCGTCGAGTTGTTCGAGGGCGGGATTCGTCCAGACTATTTCAGCCATTTGCCCAGCCGTTCCCTGGCCTGTTCATGGCTGAGGGTATTGCCCTCCAGTACGGCCCGTTCACCGCAGGCCAGGGCATCCAGAAGGGCGAGGCGCCTCTGCATGAACTGGTAATCATCGACATCCACCAGATAGGCCGAGGGCACTCCATGCTCGGTGATCAGCACGGGCTCTTTGGTCTCGTGAAGGTCGGCGAGAATCTTGGTGGCTTGTCGCTTCAGGTTGGTGACCAGTTCGACTTTCATGAGGAGGGCTCGATGCTTAGGTGAGAGTGTCACTTTAGTGATACTTGTCGCGTTGGGCAATTGTGGGGCCGTCTGCAACCGAACTGTCACGCTCATGTCGCGCCAATGCCATGTGCTCCCGTTAATTTGCTCGCCAATGAGATCGATCTCAGGCGAGCGAACATGGCGGATCTGAAAGAAGTGGCAGGCTTGGCGGGGGTTTCCCGGGCGACGGCGGCGCGGGCGTTTGCTTCGCCCGGGCTGTTGCGTCGCGACACCCTCGAGCGGGTGCTGGCGGCGGCCCGTGAGCTGGGCTTTCGACCCAATCGTCTGGGCCGGCAGATGCGTCTGCAAACCACCAACCTCATTGGCGTGGTGGTGCCCAACCTGCTCAACCCGGTATTTGCCGAACAGTTCCAGGCCATGGAGCAGGCGGCGCGTGCGCGCGGCTACAACCTGTTGCTGGCCACCACCGATTACCAGGCCGAGCGCGAAAGCGAGGTGGTCGAGGAACTGCTGCGCCAACGTGTCGATGGCCTGGTGCTGACCGTCACCGATGCCCAGAGCAATCGCGTTCTGCAGGCGTTGGCCCAGGAGGCCACCCCCTTCGTGCTGGCCTACCACCAGCCGGAAAATCGTCATTACAGCGCCGTCTCGGTGGACAACCGCGCCGGCATGGCGCTCGCCACTCGTCATCTGCTGGCCGTCGGGCATCGGCGTATCGGCATGGTGGCCGGCTCGGCCTTGCAGTCCGACCGCGCGCGCCTGCGTTATGTCGGTTATCAGCAGGCCATGGCGGAGGCCGGGCTGCCGGCCCTGCCGCTGATCGAGATGCCGGCCCACACCCAGGCCGATTTCGCCGCCATCGAGCCCTGGCTGCAAGGCCCACAGGCGCCCAGTGCGCTGCTCTGTTCCAACGATTTGCTGGCCATCAGCCTGATCAACGAACTACGCCGCAATGGCTGGAGCGTGCCGCAGCAGCTCTCGGTCATGGGCTTCGACGGCATCGCCCTGGGTACGCAGATGCACCCGACGCTGTGCAGCGTGGTGCAGCCCATCGCCGAGCTGGCGCGCACGGTCATTGACCAGTTACTGGGGCTGATCGCTGGCGCCCCGACCATTACCTACTGCCTGCCTTGCCATATCCGGCCAGGCGAGAGTATCCGCCCCTACGAGGACACACCCCATGATCCGCTTCAGTAAAACCCTCGCGGCCCTGCTGTTTTGCGGCGCCGTCAGCCTCAGCCATGCCGCCGAAACGGCGATCTGCTACAACTGCCCGCCGGAATGGGCGGACTGGGGCACGCAGCTTGAGGCCATTGCCCAGGACACCGGCGTGCAGGTGCCGCTGGACAACAAGAACTCCGGCCAGGCCCTGGCGCAACTGGTGGCCGAGCGCGCCGCGCCCATGGCCGACGTGGTCTATTACGGCGTCACCTTCGGTCTGCAGGCGCAGAAGGCCGGGGTGGTCGACAGCTACAAGCCCAAGGGCTGGGAGGAAATTCCGGCCGGTTTGAAAGATCCGCAAGGACACTGGTTCGCCATCCATTCCGGCACCCTGGGTTTCATGGTCAACGTCGATGCCCTGGGCGGCCTGCCGGTGCCGCAAAGCTGGGCCGATCTGCTCAAGCCCGAGTACAAGGGCATGGTCGGCTACCTCGACCCGTCCAGCGCCTTCGTCGGTTACGTCTCGGCGGTGGCGGTCAACCGCGCCATGGGCGGTGACCTGAACGATTTCACCCCGGCCATCGACTACTTCAAGAAGCTGGCCGCCAATTCGCCGATCGTGCCCAAGCAGACCGCTTATGCACGGGTGCTGTCCGGCGAGCTGCCGATCCTGGTGGACTACGACTTCAATGCCTACCGCGCGCGCTACAAGGACAAGGCCAACGTCGCCTTCGTGATTCCCGCCGAGGGCAGCATCAGCGTGCCCTATGTGATGAGCCTGGTGGACAACGCGCCACACCGCGCCAATGCCGAGAAGGTGCTGGACTTCGTGCTCTCCGACAAGGGCCAGGCGCTGTGGGCCAATGCCTACCTGCGCCCGGTACGTCCGGTGCCGATGCCGGCCGAAGTGAGCGCGCGCTTCCTGCCGGAAAGTGACTATGCTCGCGCCGGCGTGGTGGATTACCAGAAGATGGCCGATGTGCAGGAAGCCTTCGCCGCGCGTTACCTGAAAGAGATTCGCTGAGGTGAGCAGCACGTTGCGCGCCCCTGCTGCCGCTCAGGTCAGCCGCCGCCCAGCCAGGCGGTGGCGACCCGGCGCGGCCATCGCCTTGCTGCCGGCTGCGGTGCTGCTGCTGGCCTTCTGGCTGCTGCCGCTGGCGCACCTGATCGTGCTCGGCGGCGAGAGCCGGGGCGAGGCGGGCAGCGGTTACTGGCAGGTGCTGAGCAGCACCCAGTATCTGGGCGGCCTGGCGCAGACCTGCGCACTGGCGCTGATGGTCACCCTGGCTGCGCTGCTGGTGGGCAGCATCAGCGGGGTGTTTCTCGCCCGCCAGCGCTTCTTCGGGCGCTCGGCACTGGTGGCCTTGCTGACCTTTCCGCTGGCCTTTCCCGGCGTGGTGGTGGGCTTTCTGGTAATCCTCCTGGCCGGCCGCCAGGGCCTGTTCGCCAGCCTGGGGCTGAGCCTGATGGGCGAGCGCTGGGTGTTCGCCTATTCGCTGGCCGGGTTGTTCATCGGCTACCTGTATTTCTCCATTCCACGAGTGATTCTCACGGTGATGGCGGCCAGCGAAAGCCTGGATGTCAGCCTGGAGGAGGCCGCGCATTCCCTCGGTGCTGGCCACTGGCGGGTGATCCGGGATGTCCTGGTGCCGGGGCTGACGCCGGCGCTGGTGTCCTGTGGCGCCATCTGCTTCGCCACGGCCATGGGCGCCTTCGGCACGGCCTTCACCCTGGGTACGCGGCTGAACGTCACTCCGGTAGCGATCTACAACGTGTTCACCAACTACGCCAACTTCGCCGTGGCCGCCGCCTTGTCGGTGATCCTCGGCGCCCTGACCTGGGGTGTGCTGCTACTGGTGCGCAAGTGGGTGCGGCAATCCGGGGGGCTGCTATGAAGCGCTCGCGTCTGTTCTTCGCGCAACTGGCGTTCACCTGCCTGGTCTGTGCCTTCATGCTGGTGCCGGTGCTGCTGTCGCTGCTCGCCGGGCTGACGCGCAACTATTTCCAGGGGCTGTCCAGCGGCCTGACCCTGGCCTGGCTGCAACAGGTGTGGCAGGCCTACTCGCCAACGGTGTGGCTGTCGCTGCAACTGGCCCTGGCCTGCGCCCTGTGCGTGTGCCTGATCGGCGTGCCAGCGGCCTACGCCCTGGTGCGCATGAACAACCGCTTCAGCCGCGCCTTCGAGGAACTGATGGTGCTGCCGGTGGCGATGCCCGGCCTGGCCAGCGCCCTGGCGCTGCTGCTGACCTACGGCCACCTCGGCGGCTTTCGCGGCAGTTGGCTGTTCATTCTGGTGGGCCACGTGCTGTTCACCTTGCCCTTTCTGGTGCGCCCGGTAATGGCGGTGATGCAGCGCCAGCAGTTGCCGATTCTGGAAGAGGCCGCCGCCAGCCTCGGCGCCGGGCCGTTGCGGCGCTTCTTCAGCGTGGTGGTGCCCAACTGCCGCGCCGGCATCCTCGCCGGGGTGCTGATGGTGGTCACCCTGTCGCTGGGTGAGTTCAACCTGACCTGGATGCTGCATACGCCGCTGACCAAGACCCTGCCGGTGGGCCTGGCCGACAGCTACGCCTCGGCACGGCTGGAAGTGGCCAGCGCCTACACCTTGCTGTTCCTGTTGATGATCGTGCCGCTGCTGATCGCGCTGCAGGCCATCAGCAATCGCCTGTCCCGTGGAGACAAACGATGAGCGCAACTTCGATTCACCTGTACCACTGCCGCAAGGCGTTCGCCGATGGCACCGTCGCCGTGGATGACCTGAGCCTGGATATCCAGGCCGGCGAAACCCTGGCCATCCTCGGCCCCTCCGGCTGCGGCAAGACCACCACGCTGCGCCTGATCGCCGGGTTGGAGCGCCCGGACGCCGGCCAGGTGCTGTTCGCCGGGGAGGATGTCACGGCGCTGCCCATCGAGCGGCGTGACGTGGGCATGGTGTTCCAGAATTACGCGCTGTTCCCCAACCTCAATGTGGCCGAAAACATCGTCTATGGCCTCAAGGTGCGCAAGGTGGAGCGCGTCGAGCGCGAGCGGCGCTGCGCCGAGTTGCTGGAGCTGGTAGGGCTACAGGGGTATGGTCATCGCGCCATCCACGAGCTGTCTGGCGGCCAGCGCCAGCGCGTGGCCCTGGCCCGTGCCGTGGCGCCGCGTCCGCGCGTGTTGCTGCTCGATGAACCGCTGGCGGCCCTCGATGCGCAATTGCGTGAGCGCCTGCGCAGCGAGCTGGGCCAGTTGCTGCGTGAGCTGGCCATCACCGCCGTGTTCGTCACCCATGATCAGGGCGAGGCCATGGCCCTGGGTGATCGCATCCTGGTCATGGAACGTGGGCGTATCGCCCAGTTGGCCACGCCACGGGCGCTCTATCAGCAGCCGGCCAATCGCTTCGTGGCCAGCTTCGTCGGCACCCTCAACACCTTCGTCGTGCTGGGGCGCACGGCCAATGGCGTGCAGGTCAGCGGCGGTGAACTGCCGTGGGCGGGCAGCGAATTGCCCAGCACCCTGTACTGCCGCCCCGAACACCTGCGGGTCACCAGCGAGCCTGGCCATATGCGCGGGCGCCTGCTCGGGCAGTTCTTCCAGGGCGCGCAGAGCCGCCTGCTGGTGGATGTGGGCAGCGACCAGCCGCTGACCGTGGACAGCGCCGACGACCGTTTGCTGGCACCTGGCGAACTGATCAATCTGGCCGTCGAGCCACAACGGGTGTTCAGCCTCCATGTCTGATGCCATCACCAGCCAGGTACCTGGCCAGACCTTTCTCATCGCGCAGATCAGCGACCTGCACCTCAAGGCCCACGGCAAGCTCAGCTATGGTGTGGTCGATACCCTGACAGCGCTGCGCCAGGCGGTCGAGCATCTGAATGCCAGCCGGCCGCGCCCGGATATCGTGGTCGTCAGCGGTGACCTGGTGGACTTCGGCCAGGCCGAGGAATACGCCGTGCTGCGCCCCGAGCTGGAGCGCCTGCACATGCCCTATTACCTGGTGCCCGGTAACCACGATGATCGCGCCCACCTGCTGGCGGCATTCGCCGACCAGGGCTATCTGCCTGCGTCAGCCCAGGGGCCGCTGGACTGGGTGGTCGACGACCATCCGCTGCGCCTGATCGGCCTGGACAGCACCACGCCAGGGCGCCACGGCGGGCAACTGGAGGACAGCCAGTTGTGCTGGCTGGACGCCCAGCTCGCGGCGCGCCCGCAGGCGCCGACGCTGCTGATCCTGCATCACCCGCCGTTCGCCAGTGGCATCGGCCATATGGATCGCGAGCCGTTTCTCAACGCGGCGGCCTTGCACGAGGTAATCGCGGCGCATCCCCAGGTGGAGCGCTTGCTCTGCGGGCATCTGCATCGTTCGATGCAGCGACGTTTCGCCGGCAGCCTGTGCTGCGTATGCCCCGGTGCCTCGCACCAGATCGTGCTGGATCTGCAGGCCGATGCGCCCGCGCATTTCAATCTGGAGCCGCCGGGTTACCTGCTGCACCACTGGCAGGGCGAGCAGGGATTGGTGACGCACAGTGGGGTATTTGGCCAGTACCCTGGGCCCTATCCCTTCTATGACGACAATGGCCTGATCGACTGAGGGCTGGCGCAAGATGGCGGGAGTCCATGGTTGCTGCCCCGGATTGCATCCGGGCTACGGCCTCAACGGGTGGCTTGTGCCTGTGCCGCCACGGCGGCGTCGGTCATGTCGTAGATCACCAGGCACACATGCTCCACCGGCTGGCCGGCCAGCGGCAGCAGGGTGACGTTCTGGTACATGAAATCGGCCTGGCCGGTGATCGGCTGGTAGCTCTTGAAGCGCATCAGGTAGGGGCGTTGCTGCCACAGGCTGAAGGCGCGGGTGCCCAGTTGCACCACGCTTTCCACCTTGCGCTCCAGCCAGGGGCGGTCGATGTCCGGGAACAGCTCGAACAGCGAGCGCCCCTGCACCTGATCCGGCCCCAGCCCGGAGTGGTTCTCCATGAAGGCGTTCCACACCTCGACGCGGTACTGGCGGTCGAGCACCACCACGCCGACGTCGATGCATTGCACGATGTCCAGCAGCCAGTGGACTTCCTTGATATCGATCTGCGCGGGCATCGCCTCACTCCATCAGGTAGCCGATCTTGCCGGTCAGGCGTTTGATCGAGTCTTCGGTGAACAACAGCAACAGGTCGAAGTGGATGGCGTGGCCCTCAAGGCTGTAGCTGATCTCCACGGCCAGGGTCTTGCGCCAGCGTTGCTTGTTGACCTGGATGAGCTGGTCGAGGCTGGCGTGCTGGCCGAGCAGTTGCGGATGGCCCTGGGAGAAGCGCAGGTCGAGCTGCTCGGCAACACCGGCCAGGCAGGCGCCAGTGAGGATACTGGCCAGATCCAGGAGCATCTCCGAGGTTTCTGCCTCGTTCTTCGGCTGCCAGCCGAGCAGGCGCGCCATGTCGTTCACTTCCGAATCATGGAACAGCAGCAGCGCCTCGCCAGCGATTGCCTCGCCGATGAAGCCCTGGCAGATGGCACTGAAACGCTCGCCACGCTGGGCGTCCATCAGGGTCATGTGCAGCTCGCTGACCTCGAAGATGTTCACCTGCGGCACGGGAAGCTGCACGAACACCCCGAGCACCTTGGCCAGCAGCGCGGCGGCGCGGCCCATGGCGACGTTGGTGACCTCGCGCAAGGCGTCACGGAAGCTCACCTTGAGCTCAGCCAGGGCCTGTATCTGCGCCTGTGCCGTCGGGCTGCCCTGGGGGTTGAACAGGCCCAGCTCGATCAGGGTCTGGCGCAGGATCTCGGGGTCGGCAGGTTTCTTGATGAAGGCCAGGGCGCCCAGCTCGCGCACGCGGCGCACGGCTTCGTCCTGCACGTCGCCGGAGACCACTATCACCTTGGCGCTCAGACCCTCGGCGCGCAGGGCGGCCAGGGTCTGGTAGCCGTCGAGCACCGGCATGGTCAGGTCGAGCAGCATGACCTGGCCCTGGCCCTGACGGATCAGCGCCAGAGCTTCCTCGCCATTGCTCGCCTGGCTGAGGGTGACCGGCCACTCGGCCGGCAGCGCGCGGATCAGTTGCTTGCGCGCCATATTGGAGTCGTCGCAGACCAGCAGGGGAATCACGGTGGGGGATTACCTGTGTGAAGAAGCGCTGGATTTGAGCATAGCTGCATGCCGTGGCGTGTCACAGCGCTTTTTCAAGCGTAGCCCGGATGAAATCCACGCGTGTCTGCCGACCAGGTTCCTTCGTAGGGTGCGCTGCGCGCACCGGCTTCGCCGCGTTACCCGGTGTGGCCTGTGCGGTGCGCACGGCGCACCCTACCGAGGAGCCCTCGTCGTGTAGATCGCTATTGCAGCCACTTCATTACCCCCTGCGCCGCCACCCGGCCGCTGGCGAAGCAGGCGGTGAGCAAGTAGCCGCCGGTGGGCGCTTCCCAGACTACTGCTGCCAGTTCGTAGGGTGCGCTGCGCGCACCAGCTTCGCCGCGTTACCCGGTGTGGCCTGTGGTTTCGGTGCGCACGGCGCACCCTACCGAGGAGCGCTCGTCGTGTAGATCGCTATCGCAGCCACTTCATTACCCCCTGCGCCGCCACCCGGCCGCTGGCGAAGCAGGCGGTGAGCAGGTAGCCGCCGGTGGGGGCTTCCCAGTCGAGCATTTCCCCTGCGCAGAACACGCCGGGCAGGGTCTTTAGCATCAGGTTGTCATCCAGCGCCGCGAAAGGCACGCCACCAGCGCTGCTGATGGCTTCGTCCAGTGGCCGGGGGCGCAGCAGGGTGATCGGCAGCGCCTTGATCCAGGGCGCCAGCGCGGCTGGCTCGGCGAAAGCTTCGGCGGGGGCCAATTCGCGCAGCAATGCGGCTTTCACCCCGTCCAGCCCAGCCTGGCGGTGCAGGTGCTTGGCCATGGAGTGCTTGCCGCGCGGCTTGCCCAGCGCCTGTTGCAGCTTGGCCAGCGGCATCTGTGGCAACAGGTCGAGGTGGATCAGGGCCTGGCCGTCGGCCTCGATGGCACGGCGAATGGCGGCGGAAAAGGCATACACCAGGCTGCCTTCGACGCCGCCAGCGGTCAGCACGAACTCACCGATGCGAGGAGCCAGGCCGGGCAGGCTCAGGGATACGTTCTTCAGCGGCGCCCCGGCGAATTTCTCCCTGAGATATTCGCTCCAGCCATCCACCTCGAAACCGCAGTTGCTCGGCTTGAGTGCCGCCACGTCGATGCCACGTGCCTGCAGCAGCGGCACCCAGGCGCCATCGGAGCCCAGTCGCGCCCAGCTACCGCCGCCCAATGCCAGCAGGCAGGCGTCGGCGGCCAGTGCGCGTTCGCCGTCCGCGCCGACGATACGCAGGCTGCCATCGATGTTCCAGCCCAGCCAGCGGCTACGGGTATGGATCACCACACCCAGCTCGCGCAGGCGGCGTAGCCAGGCGCGCAGCAGCGGCGCGGCCTTCATGTCGCTGGGGAATACGCGGCCGGAGGTGCCGACGAAGGTGTCAATGCCCAGGCCGTGAATCCAGGCGCGCAGGGCGTCGGCGTCGAAGTCCCGCAGCAGCGCCGCGACCTCGGCCTGGCGCTCGCCGTAGCGGCCGATAAAGGCGTCCTTGGGCTCGGAATGGGTGATGTTCATGCCACCGACACCGGCCAGCAGGAACTTGCGCCCCACCGAGGGCATGGCGTCGAACAGCTCCACGCGCACGCCGCCCTGCGCCAGCACTTCGGCAGCCATCAACCCGGCAGGGCCGCCACCGATGATGGCGACGTGATAAGCGTTGGGTGAAGTGCGTGTGATCATGGCGGCGGAACGGTTCGAGAAAGGCTGCGCATTCTACCCGAGTGCCTTGCGGCCTTGTCATTTGCCCCGGGTTGGGGCAGGTTCAGCTCGAACCTTTTCGGCTGGAGCCCGTTATGTCCCAGATCTGCCCCGACATCGATCCCGATGGCCTGCTCGAATATTCGGTGGTCTACACCGACCGCTCGCTGAACCATATGTCGCAGTCGTTCCAGGGCGTGATGCGCGAGATTTCCGCCACCCTGAAGCAGGTGTACAACGCCCACGCCGTGGCGGTGGTGCCCGGCAGTGGCACCTATGGCATGGAGGCGGTGGCGCGCCAGTTGGCCACCGAGCAGAAGTGCCTGGTGCTGCGCAACGGCTGGTTCAGCTACCGCTGGACGCAGATCTTCGACATGGGCCGGATTCCTGCCGAGGCGCGCGTGCTCAAGGCGCGCCCGGTAGCCGAAGGCCCGCAGGCCGCCTTCGCCCCGGCGCCGCTGGACGAGGTGCTGGCCACCATCGCCGCCGAGAAACCTCAGGTGGTATTCGCCCCGCACGTGGAAACCTCCTCGGGCATGATCCTGCCGGACGACTACCTGCGTGCGGTGAGCGACGCGGTGCACGCCGTCGGCGGCCTGTTCGTGCTCGACTGCATCGCCTCCGGCACCCTCTGGGTGGACATGCAGGCCTGTGGTATCGACGTGCTGATCAGCGCCCCGCAGAAGGGCTGGAGCGCCTCGCCCTGCTGCGCCCTGGTGATGCTCAGCGAAGCGGCCAAGGCGCGCGTCGAGACCACCCAGAGCACCAGCTTCGCCTGCGACCTCAAGAAGTGGCTGCAGATCATGCAGGCCTACGAGCAGGGTGGCCATGCCTACCACGCCACCATGCCCAGCGATGCCCTGGCGCGTTTCCGCGACGCCATGCTGGAGGCCAAGAACCTCGGTTTCGCCAAGGTGCGCCAGCAACAACAGGAACTCGGTGACCGGGTGCGCGCCTTGCTGGCCGCGCGTGGCTTCAAGAGCGTCGCAGCCAAGGGCTTCGAGGCGCCTGGCGTGGTGGTCTGCTACACCGACGATGCGCAGATCAAGACCGGCGCCAAGTTCGCCGCCGTCGGTCTGCAGATCGCCGCTGGCGTGCCGCTGCAATGCGATGAGCCGGTGGACTTCCAGACCTTCCGCCTCGGCCTGTTCGGGCTGGACAAGCTGGGCCATATCGAGCGCACGGTGAAGATGCTGGAGCAGGCGTTGGACAAGGTGCAGGGCTGATTCTCAGCCCTGCTTCACCGCCTGCAGGCTGTAGCTCAGCGGCAGGCGCTCGGGCCTCTCGCGCAGGCGCCATTCACCGTCGGTGCCTGGCTGCATCTGCCCTGGCAGGGCTTCCCAGGGCAGGCAGTCGTGTTCTTCCAGCGCGGTGAGCCGCATGCCCTGTTGCAGCAGCGCAGTGATGATCTCACCCAGGCCGTGGTTCCATTCGTGGGTGACGCTGGCGCTGAGCGTCGCATCGGTCTGCACGTAGCTCTGCTCGTCGTTCCAGACCAGTGGCTCGGCCTGCTCGAAATAGGGGTGGGCGATGCGCAGGTCGTGCTCGCATTCCTCATCCAGGGCCATCAGGATCGGGTGGGCCTCGCGTAGAAACAGGCGTCCACCTAGCTTGAGCAGGGCGGCGACGTTGCGTGCCCAGTCGTCGATACGCGGCAGCCAGTTGAGGGCGCCGATGCTGGTGTAGATCAGGTCGTATCGCTGTTCTCCCAGCACCTGTGTGGCCTCATCAACCGAGGCTTCGACGAAACGGATGCGTTGCTGACAGACCTCGGCCAGGCAGCGCGCCTGTTCCAGCGAGGCGCTGGAGAAGTCCAGGCCGGTCATCCTGGCGCCCAGGCGCGCCAGTGACAGGGTGTCGGTGCCGATGTGGCATTGCAGATGAAGTGCATCCAGCCCTCGGATATCGCCTAGGCGCGGCAGATCGAAGCGCACCACATCGGATAGGTGCTCGTCCGAGTCGATGAAGCGCTGTACCTGATAGTCGGGGGAGGCAGCGTGCAGCGCGGCGCGCTCGTTCCAGTTGGCCTTGTTCAGCTCGAATGAATCGTCCATGAGGCTTTTGTTTCCATGAGGGGGCGAAGCGCGATTATGACGAAGCGCCGGGCGTGCTCGTCAACTCAGGCCTCGTGCCGCCCATACCTTCGCCGCGCTGTGATGGAGGATGCCGTGACGGCGGGCGAGGGCGACGTGATCCTTCGAGTAGCCGCCGCCGATCACCCACAGCACCGGAATGTCGCGGCCCAGGCAGTGCTGCAGCACGGCTTCGTCGCGCGCCGCCAGGCCGGCGTCGGTCAGTTGCAGGTAACCCAGAGCGTCGTCCTTGTGCACGTCGACGCCCGCATCGTAGAGCAGCAGATCTGGCTGGTAGATCGGCAGCAGGTAATTTAGCGTGTCGTCCACCACTTTGAGGTAGTCGGCGTCGCCCATGCCTCGCGGCAGGGGGATGTCCCAGTCGCTCTGCGCCTTGCGCGCCGGGAAGTTCTGTTCGCAGTGCAGCGACACGGTGATGGCATTCGGCTCGTTTTCCAACAGCCGTGCGGTGCCGTCGCCCTGGTGCACGTCGCAGTCGAAGATCAGCACGCGGTGCACGCGCCCCGCCTCCAGCAGGTAACGGGCGATCACTGCCAGGTCGTTGAAGATGCAGAAACCGGAGGGGAAATCGTAATGCGCATGGTGCGTGCCGCCGGCCAGGTGGCAGGCCAGGCCGTGGCGCAGGGCCAGTTCGGCGGTCAGCAGCGAACCGCCCACGGCGCGCACCGTGCGCCGCGCCAGCGCCTCGCTCCAGGGTAGGCCGAGGCGGCGTAGCTCTTCCTGGGACAGTTCGCCCGACATGTAGCGGGTGATGTAGTCCGGGCAGTGGGCCAGGGCGAGAATCTCCGTTGGGCACAGTTCGGGGCGTTGCAGCTCGGCATCGGTGGTCAGGCCACTGTCCACCAGGTGGTCGCGCAGCAGGCGGAATTTTTCCATGGGGAAGCGATGCCCGGCGGGGAAGGGCGGGCTGTAATCCTCGTGGTAGACCAGCGGTAGGGGCATAGGAACTGTATTCATCGAGTCGACGACGCCCTATGGTCGCAGCCAATCGAGGCAATCACCAGGCCGTCGCCTCTTCGTCGGGCAGCCACTGGCGCTGTCGCGTTGAACGTCCTTCAAGCGATGGAAGAAAAGGTTCTTCGCGGAATCTCGGGAAAGCCAGTTTTGATATCAGACTGGCAAGTTTGTGTTGGCTGGTTGTTCTTGTGTCTGTTCCGAATTGCCGCGTTTTTGCTGATGTTTCTGGTTTCGCCCTCCCGGGCGAGTCACTTTTGACGGGCAAAAGTAACCAAAACCCTCCGCCCGGTCATCCGGCCCTCGCTGCGCGAGGGTTCGCTCACTCCATCGCCGCTCCAGAGGCCCGCCGCGGTGGGCCATCCATGGCCCATCGCGGCTCTCGCGACATCCATGTCGCTCAACCTCTTCCACGACGACTCCGTTCGCCCTCCTGGGCGGGCTCTGCACGCGCCTGAACGCGAGGTAACCCAGAAGTAGTGCGCAGTGCTTGTACATGTGTCAGCCCTAGGGCTGACCGGGATGCCGGCTGAAAGCCGGCAAGCTATCCGGGAGAATGAAACTACGCGAATGAAAGTTTTGGTTTAACCCGGCGGCCACGTCATGGCTCCACAGCTACCAGAGCACGCCGGATATGCCCGAAACCAATGTACATTCAGGCGCGCTAACTCCCCCTTCAGGAGGCCGAACGCAGGCATTGCGCAGGGGGCGAGCGGCATGGATGCCGCGAGAGGCTTAAAGGGCCAGGGATGGCCCTTGTAAGCCGACCCCGGAGCGATGCCGGAGTGAGGGGAGTCGAGCGAAGCGAGACCCGGATGGCGGGGGTGCGTTTCTTTTGCTTACTTTTCTTTGCGCATTTCAAAGAAAAGTGAGGCGCCCGAGGGGGCGAAACCCGGAATCTCTGAGGACACCTAAAGCGGCGTCCAAACCACCAACAAGACCACACAAACTTGCCAGTCCAGTATCAATGAAAACGGGATAAACCAAGAAAAACCTCACAGCACGTAGAACAGAATCGCCACGAAGTGCAGAAGGCTGCCAGCCATCACGAACAGGTGCCAGATGCCATGCCAATGGCGAAAGCGGCTGTCGTAGGCGAAGAAGATGATACCCACGGTGTAGAGCACGCCACCGGCGGCCAGCCATTTGAAACCGCTCATGCCCAGAGCGGCGATCAAGGGGTTTACCGCCACCAGCACGATCCAGCCCATCACCGCGTAGATGATCAACGACAGCACACGTGCCTCGGAGCGGGGTTTGATTTCCTGCAGCATGCCGATCAGTGCCAGACCCCATACGATGCCGAACAAGGTCCAGCCCCAGGGGCCACGCAGGGTTACCAGGCAGAAGGGTGTGTAGCTGCCGGCAATGAGCAGGTAGATCGACAGGTGATCGAGTTTTTGCATCACCCGTTTCGCCGGGCCGCGCATGCTGTGGTAGAGGGTGGAGATGCTGTACAGCAGTATCAGGGTGACGCCGTAGATGGCCACTGCGACGATTTTCCAGGCGTCGCCCGTGGCACTGGCCAGTACCAGCAGCCATATTGCACCGATGGCGGCCAGAACGGCGCCGATCAGGTGGCTCCAGGCGTTGAATCTTTCTCCGTGGTACATGCTACCTGCCGTCGTTATCCTGTTGAATCGACGACCTATGGTCGCAGTCTCATGAGTCAATCGCCATGCCCCTGATCGAAACCTCCACCGAGCGCCTGCTGCTGCGCGCCTGGCGCGATGCCGACCTGCCCGCGCTGGTCGCGCTCAATGCCGATGCCGAGGTGATGCGCCATTTCCCTGCGCCCCTGGATGCCGAGCAGAGCGCACAATTGCTGGCGCGCATACGGGCGCATTTCGCCGAGCACGGGTTCGGCTTCTGGGCGCTGGAGCGGCGCGACAGTGGCGAGCTGATCGGCGCCACTGGCCTGGCGCACGTCGGTTTCGAGGCACCCTTCGTGCCGGCCGTGGAAATCGGCTGGCGCCTGGCCCGCGCCCACTGGCGCCAGGGCTATGCCAGCGAAGCGGCGCGTGCGGCACTGGCCGTGGCCTTCGAGCGGCTCGGGCTGGAGCAGGTGGTGAGTTTTACCGTACCGGCCAATCTGCCGTCGCAGGCGGTGATGCGCACCATCGGTATGCGTCGTGACCAGGCCGGCGACTTCCTGCATCCGTTGTTGCCGAGCGGCCATCCCTTGCAGGCGCATGTGCTCTACCGTATCCAGCGCAGCGAGTGGCAGGCAGGCGCTTCGATGGGTATTGCTGGCTAGTGGCAAACCGATGCCGACAGCAGCACGCAAATTCTTTACCATCGCACACCTTGCCAACCTATTCCCCCCTGCACGAGGAGAGACCCCATGACCCAGGTGCTCGATGATCTGGTCGCGCTGCTGAGCCTGGAGCAGATCGAGGAAAACCTGTTCCGTGGCCGTAGCCAGGATCTGGGCTTTCGCCAGTTGTTCGGTGGTCAGGTGCTGGGCCAGTGCATTTCCGCCGCCAGTCAGACGGTGGAAGAAGCGCGCCACGTGCACTCCATGCATGGTTATTTCCTGCGCCCTGGCGATGCCCGCCTGCCGGTGGTGTATCAGGTCGACCGTACCCGTGACGGCGGCAGCTTCAGCACGCGGCGCGTCACGGCGGTGCAGAAGGGCCAGCCGATCTTCTTCTGCAGCGCCTCGTTCCAGTACGACGAAGAGGGCTTTCACCATCAGAGCGCCATGCCCGACGTGCCTGGCCCCGAGGGGCTGAAATCGGAAACCGAGCTGGCGCGCATGGTGGCGCCGATGATTCCCGAGCGCATGCGGGAGCAGGCGACCAGCGACAAGCCCATCGAGATTCGCCCTGTCACCCTGATCAACCCCTTCGCGCCCAAGCCCTGCGAGCCGGTCAAGCATGTCTGGTTCCGCGCGGCTGGCGCGCTGCCGGACGACCCGCAACTGCACAAGTACCTGTTGGGCTACGTCAGCGATTTCAACCTGCTCACCACCTCGATGCAGCCCCATGGCGTGTCGGTGTTCCAGAAGTTCATGCAGGTGGCCAGCCTTGATCATTCGCTGTGGTTCCACCGCAATCTGCGCATGGACGACTGGCTGCTGTACGCCATGGACAGCCCCTGGGCCGGCAATGCTCGTGGCTTCTCGCGCGGCAGCATCTACAACCGCCAGGGCGAATTGGTGGCCTCGGTGGCGCAGGAGGGCCTGACCCGCGTGCGCGAGGACTGGAAGTGAGCCTCGCGGCCGTGCGCCACTGGGTGTTCGACATGGACGGCACCCTGACCCTGGCGGTGCACGACTTCCCGGCGATCAAGCGGGTGCTGGGCATCCCTCAGGAAGCCGACATCCTCCATTACCTGGCCGCGCTGCCGGCCGAGGAGGCAGCAGCCAAGCATGCCTGGCTGCTGGAGCACGAGCGCGAGCTGGCCGTGGCCTCGCGCCCGGCACCCGGCGCCATCGAGCTGGTGCGCAGCCTGTGCGAGCGCGGTTGCCGGCTCGGCATCCTCACCCGCAACGCCCATGAGCTGGCGCTGCTGACCCTGCAGGCCATCGGCCTGGACGACTGCTTCGCCGTTGAGGACATCCTCGGCCGTGACGAAGCACCGCCCAAGCCCCATCCCGGTGGCCTGCTGCACCTGGCCGAGCGCTGGCAGGTGGCGCCGAGCGAGCTGCTGATGGTGGGCGACTACCGTTTCGACCTGGAGTGCGCCCAGGCCGCCGGCGCGCGCAGCGTGCTGGTCAACCTGCCGGACAACCCTTGGCCGCAGTTGACCGAACTGCATGCCGTGGATTGCGCGCAGTTGCTGGCCCGTCTGGGCTGAGGCGATCCCTGGCAGCGTAGCCCGGATGCAATCCGGGGACAGAGTGGCAGGCATTCCCGGATTGCATGCGGGTCATGGTTTGGATCCAGTGGAGCCTGGGCCATGGAAGGAAATACCGTCTGGTCTTTCCTTCAAGGAGCCGCCGTTCGATCAGCGAACACAATATCGTTACCCTAAAACAGGGCTTTCAGTCAGGATTCACGCGCCTTCCGAGCGTTTTCAATCGAGTCGGCCTGGCGCCGCTGCGGTGCCGATGAATTGTTCTTTGGATCCAACTCTGCCAGCTTCGCAGCAGTAGTCCCGACAAGAACAATCAAGGGTTTGCGCTGATGACTCACGCCTTCTTCCCGGCGGCAGGCCGTGCCTGGCCGTCTTCCTCTCTCCCTTCGTTGGCTGTGCGCCTGCCGGTAACCGGCGAAGGGGGGGCGCCATGAGCGATCTGCGACAGGTCGTCGATCAAGGCCCGATGCGTGGCTTCCAGTGGGTGGCCATTGCCGTGTGCGTGGTACTCAACATGATCGACGGTTTCGACGTGCTGGTAATGGCCTTCACCGCTTCCTCCGTGACGGCGGAGTGGGAACTGAGCGGGGGCGAACTGGGCATGCTGCTCAGTGCCGGTCTGCTCGGCATGGCGCTCGGCTCGCTGTTCATCGCCCCCTGGGCCGACCGCATTGGCCGGCGTCCGCTGATCCTTTTGTGCCTGGTGTTGTCCGGCACTGGCATGGTGCTGTCGTCGCTGAGCCAGTCGCCCACGCAACTGGCCTGGCTACGCGGGGTGACCGGGCTGGGCATCGGCGGCATCCTGGCCAGCAGCAACGTGATCGCCAGTGAGTACGCCAGCACGCGCTGGCGGGGCCTGGCGGTCAGTCTGCAATCGACCGGCTACGCCCTGGGCGCGACGCTTGGCGGCCTGCTGGCGGTCTGGCTGCTGTCGCACTGGGGCTGGCGCTCGGTATTCCTCACCGGCGGGCTGATCACCTTCGCCGCCATCGCCCTGGTGCTGCCATGGCTGCCAGAGTCGCTGGATTTTCTTCTGAGCAAGCAGCCGCGCCATGCGCTGCAGCGGGTCAATGCCCTGGCCGCACGCCTGCGCCAGCCGGGCCTGGCGGCATTGCCGGCCAGGCCCGCACAGGCCACCGAGAGCAACGGCAATGCCGTACTGCGGCTGTTCACGCCGTCATTGCTGCGCGGCACATTGTTGATCTGGCTGCTGTTCTTCCTGGTGATGTTCGGCTTCTACTTCATCATGAGCTGGACGCCCAAGCTGCTGACTTCGTCCGGGCTGTCGGTGCAGCAGGGCGTCACCGGCGGGGTCTTGCTGAGCATCGGGGGCATCTTCGGCGCCACGCTGCTGGGTTTGCTCTCGGCACGTTTCGCCCTGCCCCGGGTGCTGGCCGCTTTCATGCTGATCACCGCGCTGTTGCTGCTGCTGTTCACCGGTATCGGCTCGTCCTACCTGGCGGCATTGGGCATGGGGCTGCTGATTGGGCTGTTCTCCAACGGCTGCGTCGCGGGCCTGTATGCGCTGTCGCCGCTGCTCTACGGTGCCTCGATCCGTGCCACCGGCGTGGGCTGGGCCATCGGTATCGGCCGTGGCGGGGCGATACTTTCACCCACCGTGGCCGGGCTGATGCTCGATGGTGGCTGGCAGCCGCTGGAGCTGTATGGCTGGTTCGCCCTGGTGTTCGTGGTGGCGGCGCTGTTCTTGCTGCTGCTGTTGCCGGCACGCCGGGCGGCGCGGCTGACACCTTCGCAGGCCTGAGCCGAGCCGCTTACAGGCGCGTCGCCTTGAAGGTGTCGCAGCGCCCTGGCTGGCCGGTGTCGAAGCCGGTGCTGAACCAGCGCACGCGCTGCTGCGAGGTGCCATGGGTGAAAGCGTCCGGCACCACCTGGCCACGGGCCTGTTTTTGCAGGCGATCATCACCGATGGCGCTGGCGGCGTTCAGCGCCTCTTCCAGGTCGCCGGGCTCCAGCCAGGCGTGGCGGCGTTGGGCGTGATGGGCCCAGACCCCGGCCAGGCAGTCGGCCTGTAGCTCCTGACGTACCAGCAGACCGCCGTCGCCCTCGATGCGTTCGCCGCGTTGGCGCGCAGCGTTGACCTTGGCGGAGACGCCGAGCAGGGTCTGCACATGGTGGCCGACCTCATGGGCGATCACGTAGGCCTGGGCGAAATCGCCGGCGGCCGCGAAGCGCTGCTCCATTTCGCGGAAGAACGCCATGTCGAGGTAAACGCGCTGGTCGCCCGGGCAGTAGAAGGGACCGACTGCCGAGCTGGCGAAGCCGCAGGCCGAATCGACACCGCCGGAAAACAGCACCAGTTGCGGGTCGCGGTACTGCTTGCCGGCCTGCTGGAACAGCTCGCGCCAGGTGTCCTCGGTGTCGCCGAGGATGGCGCTGACGAAGTCGCGCTGCTCATCCTGAGCCGGCGGCGTATTGGCGGGTTGGCTGACCTGCGGCTGGCTGGCCTGACCGGCGATCTGGCCGAGAATCTGCAGCGGATCCTGCCCCGTGAGCAGGCCGAAGGCGACGATCAGCGCCACCGCCCCCAGGCTCAGGCCGCCACCGATGCGTCTGCCCGAGCGGCCGCGCGCGTCCACGACATTGTCACTGCGTCTACCCCGTTGCCAGCGCATGGTTGTGTTCCCCGTTTGCTCAGTTGGCGGGATGGTCGCTCAACACCACATCCTGGCGCTGGCGATCCAGACCGATGACCTGGTAGGCGTCCACCCGCCCACCGTATTCCATGCCGGGCGAGCCCATGGGCATGCCCGGCACGGCGGCGCCGAGCAGGTCGGGGCGTTGGCGCAGTTTGAGGATGTCGGCGGCCGGAACATGGCCTTCGACGAACTGGCCGTCGATCACCCCGGTATGGCACGAGGCCAGGCGTGGCGGCACACCGAGGCGCTGCTTGACCGCGCTCATGTCCTTTTCCACATGGTCGTTGACCACGAAACCATTGGCTTGCAGATGATCGATCCAGGCGGTGCAGCAGCCGCAGTTGGCGTCGCGATGCACGTCGATGGTCAGCGTTTCGCCAGCCTGGGCCAGCGAGCTGAAAAGGCAGAGAGCGAGAAGAGTAGGGCGCATGATGGGGCTCCTGAGGGCGATGGTGTCGAGGATAACCCCATGGCTGAGCAGGCCCAAGCATCCGTGGCTGCGAAGCCAGGCTTCGCAGCCACGGGTAGGGACTGTTGATGTTGCTACGCAACCTCAACAGGTTCTAGGTCACTCCAGAAGCTCCATCAGGCTCGGATCACGCTGCACCGGCTGGATGTCGTCCATATCCACGCTACCCTTGAGCATCAGCTTCAACTGGCTGGCTTTCTGGCAGGCGTTCTTGCCATCGACGAAGACGCCGCCCTGGTTGCACTTCCAGTCATAGAAGTTGGCCAGGCCACCGGCCAGTTGCAGGCTGTAGTCCGTGCTCTTGGTACCTTCGCTGAAGGGCTGGCCGGCCGGGATGTTCTGGAACCAGCGCATCCACTCCGGCGAGCCGACGGCAGGCGGGTTGGCCTGGAAGGTCGGGTTCATGATTGCCAGTTGCGGGTACTCACCGGTCATGTGGCAGCTCATGCAGGAGCTTACCGGGTTGTCCACCGGGCCGTTGAGGCGACCGTTCCAGCCCAGGTGGGTCGGCGGCAGCTCGCGGGTGTTGGCGTTGATCGCGGTTTGCTTGAGGTTGGGGTTGATGCGGGTCTCGGTCGGCTTCGGGTTGCTGTAATCGTTGCCGTTGTCCTGCGGGTCGTTGCCCCACATGATGCCCACCGGCACCAGATTGTCCCAGCCCGGCTTGCCGGTGATGGCGCCGTTGTACTGGAAGGTACCGAAGATCCAGCCGGTTTCGTCGATGCGCGTATCACGCACGGCAATGTCCATCTGGATCAGCGCCACCTCCTTCACCACGCGATCGCCCGAGTCGAAGGTCTTGGTGATGTAGCCCTGCCACAGCACCGGGTTCTGCAGGAAGGGCACCTGGCTGCGGTCGACGTCGGCGAACAGCGGTTTGCACACCACGGTGCCGTTGGCGAAGCTGTTGGGCTTGGAGGTGAAGTCCGGGTTGGGGTTGCTGGGATCCTTCCACACCTGGCCGATGGTGTAGGCGCCGATATCGTTGTAGATGCCCACCGCGTAGGTTTGCCCGGAGGTGGTCTGGGTCGGGGCGAGCTGCTTGGGTTGGATCTGGGCTTCCTTGGTCAGCCCGTGGATGCCTTCGCGGCCCAGTGGGCCGTAGTGCTGCCAGGGCATGTGAAACCAGCCGCGTACCTTGTTCTTCTGCACGTTCCAGTCGTTTTCCACGTTGCCTTCCAGGCAATAGTCCTTCACTGCGTCCATGTAGGCGCGCCAGGTCTCGAAGTCGTTGTTGCGCTCCTTGGGCAGCAGCTTGAAGAAGGCCGGCAGGGCCGAGGCCGGTGGCGCTGAGGTGGGGTAGGTCTGGCTGAGCTGGAACAGCGGGCCATCGTATTCCTGTTCCGATGGCTTGAAGCCGAAGTCGGGATAGACCCCGGCCTGGGCGGCAGTGGTGAGCAGCGGCGTGGTGATTGCCAACGCGCGGATCAGGGTTCCTTGTACGTTACGCATGATCATCTCCTTGATGGAACGCGCCTGCCGGGTCGTCCGTTGGCGGGGCGTCCTTTATGGTTTTCGGCTAGGTGCGGCGCAGGGCCGCTTCACGGTGTTGCGTGGGGGCTCCTGGAGGCAGGTGGCAGAATGCACTCGACAGGAACTGAGGGGTCACGCTGGAGGCGTACTACGGACTTCTCGCGGGCAGGCATGTCGACCTCCTTGTCGAGTACGGTTACACCCTTAGGTGTAGATCACCCTGGCGAAAGTGCAATCGAGCCAAGCTTGGTGCAGGGCATGGCGATTTTCGTCGTATGCTCTGTGTCTCAACCGAACGAGGAGTCCTGGCATGCTGTTCGCCCGAATCGTATTGACGATCCAGATCGTCGTCCTCGCCGGCCTGGGACTGGCCTACTTCATTCGCCCCGAGGAGATGGCCAGCTTCAGCGGCGCGCTGCTGATGGGCAATGCCGCGGTGACCGAGGTGCGCGCCTATTACGGTGGCCTGCAATTGGGCCTGGCGGCCTACCTGGCGATGGCGCTGACGCGCCTGGATCTGCTGCGCCCGGCCCTGATGCTGCTGGTCTTGCTCTATGCCGCGCTGGCCCTGGCACGTGTCGCCGGGCTGTGGCTGGACGGCGGTGCGCAACAGACCTTCAACCTCACCGCGCTGCTACTGGAGGTGGTATCGGCTGGTTTGGCCTGGTGGGCGTTGCGTGGCCTGCAACGCGAGGCCTGATTAGCCATCGGGCGGTAGGGGATGGAGGACAGAAAAAGTTTTTCGCGGAGTCTCGGGAAAATCAGTATTGGGGCGGGACTGGCGAGTTTGTGTGTTGTTTTCGGTGTTCAAGCTGCTTATCGGCGTTTAGTTGATATCTCCCGTTTCGCCCCCCGGCGACCTTCTTTTGTCAAACGCCACAAAAGAAGGCAAAAGGCTTGGCCCCGCCATCCGGCCCCGGCTTCGCCGGGGTTCGTTCGCTCCATCGTCGCTCCGAGGGTCGGCGTACATGGGCCATCCCTGGCCCATTACGCCTCTCGCAGCATCCATGCTGCTCGCCCCTCTACGCAACGATTCCGCTCACCCTCCTGAAGGGGCCATTCGCGCGCCTGAACGAACCGGCATTCCAAAGAATGCTCGACGTGTTCTGGTAACAGTGGAACCCAAACGTGGCTGTCGAATTAAACCAATAGTTTCATTCGAGCAGTTTCATTCGCCTGGATAGCTTGCCGGCCTTCAGCCGGCATCCCGGTCAGCCCTAAGGCTGACCCATGTTCAAGCACTCCACTCTAATTCTGGGTTACCTCGGGTTCAGGCGCGTGCAGAGCCCGCCCAGGAGGGCGAACGGAATCGTCGTGGAAGAGGTTGAGCGACATGGATGTCGCGAAAGCCGCGATGGGCCAGGGATGGCCCACTGCGGCGGGCCTCTGGAACGGCGATGGAGTGAGCGAACCCTGGCGCAGCCAGGGCCGGATGATCGGGCGGAGGGTTTTGGTTACTTTTGCCCGTCAAAAGTGACTCGCCCGGGAGGGCGAAACAAAGAACATCAGCAAAATCGCGGCAATCCAGAACAAGCACCCGAACAAGCTCTCACACAAACTTGCCAGCCCAGTGTCAACCAAGCATTCCCCTGAAAATGCGATGAACCACAAAAAGCGTTGTCCATCCTACTCATCGGCCATGTTGTGTAGCCCGGATGCAATCCGGGGATTTCCACGCGACCAGGTTCCCGACACTCAGCGCCTTTCCAGCAGCACCCCGGCTTCCATATGGTGGGTGTAGGGGAACTGGTCGAACAGGGCGCTGCGCGTCACCTGGTGGGTGTCGGCGAGCTGGGCGATATTGGCCGCCAGGGTTTCCGGGTTGCAGGAGATGTACAGAATGCGCCCGAAGCGTCGGGTCAGCTCGCAGGTGTCCGGATCCATCCCGGCGCGTGGCGGGTCGACGAAGACGCTGCCGAAGTCGTAGCTCGGCAGGTCGATGCCGGCCAGGCGGCGGAACGGGCGCACGCCGTTGAGCGCCTGGGTCAGCTCTTCGGCGGACAGGCGCACCAGCTCGACGTTGCTCACGCCGTTGTCGGCCAGGTTGGCCAGGGCCGCGTTCACCGAACTCTTGCTGATCTCGGTAGCCAGCACACGGCGCACGCGGGTGGCCAGCGGTAGGGTGAAGTTGCCATTGCCGCAGTACAGCTCCAGCAGGTCGTCTGCGCGCTCGCCGAGCACCTCATGGGCCCAGCCGAGCATCTTCTGGCATACCTCGCCGTTGGGCTGGGTGAAGGCGCCTTCCGGCTGGCGGTAGCGGAAGCTGCGCCCGGCCACACTCAATTCTTCCTCCACGTAATCGCGGCCGATCACCAGGCGCTGGCCACGGGAGCGGCCGACCAGGCTGACGTTCAGTTCGGTCGCCAGGCGTTCGGCTTCGGCCTGCCAGGCTGCGTCCAGCGGGCGGTGGTAGGCCAGGGTGATCAGCGCATCGCCGGCCAGGGTGGTGAGGAACTCCACCTGGAACAGCTTGAACGACAGCGCCTCGCTGGTCTGCCAGGCGGCGCGCAGACGCGGCATCAGCTCGTTGATGCGCCGGCTGGCGATGGGGAAGTCGTCCAGCAGGATCGGCGTGTGCTTGTCGCCCGGGGCGAACATCGCGTAGTGGCGCTGGCCGTCTTCACGCCACAGGCGGAATTCGGCGCGCAGGCGGTAGTGTTCGCGCGGCGAGTCGAACACCTCGGGCTCGGGTGCTGCGAAGGGTGCCAGCAATGCGACCAGGCGGGCCTTCTTCTCGGCGAGTTGGGCGTCGTAGGTGGCGGGGTCGAATGCGGGGCGGCTCATCGGTCACTCATGCAGGCTGAAAAACGGGGCGCCATTGTAGCGGAGGCGATGGTCGCGTGCCTGGGGTTGCTCGTCGGCGGCGCGCAAGCCCCTGAGTCGTAGGGTGGATGACGCTTTTTTCATCCACCCTCTGCGTGGCCGGAAAGAAGGTGTTGGTGGACATGAAAAACGATGTCCACCCTACGCCTGGCGCTACGAGCGGCCAGCGTCCCGATCCGCACAGATGTAGGGTGGGCCGGGCAGCGATCCGCTTCAGCCCACCGATACCTGCGATGACATGAGCGCCTGCCTTCAGAACAGCGACAGCTTGATCACGCAGAAGATGGCCAGCGCCACCAGCATGCCGTTCAGTTCGCGGAAGCGCCCGGCCAGGGTCTTGGCGGCGACCCAGGTGATGAAGCCGAAGGCGATGCCGGTGGCGATGGAGTAGGTCAGCGGCATGGCCAGCGCGGTGACCACCACCGGGGCGGCGACGGTGATGTCGTCCCACTCGATCTCGGCCATGCCCGAGGCCATCAGCACGGCAACGAACAGCAGCGCCGGAGCGGTGGCGAAGGCCGGTACGCTGCCGGCTAGCGGAGCGAAGAACAGGGCCAGGAGGAACAGCACGGCGGTGACGATGGCGGTCAGGCCGGTGCGCCCGCCAGCGCTGACGCCCGCCGCCGATTCGATGTAGCTGGTGGTGGTGCTGGTGCCCAGCAGCGAACCACCGAGGGCGGCGGTGCTGTCGGCGATCAGCGCGCGGCCCATCTTCGGCAGGTGGCCGTCCTTGCGCATCAGCCCGGCTTTCTTGGCCACGGCGATCAGGGTGCCGGAGTTGTCGAACAGGTCGACGAAGAGGAAGGCGAAGATCACGCTGATCAGGCCCACGTCCAGTGCGCCGGCGATGTCCAGTTGCAGGAAGGTCGGGGCCAGCGACGGCGGCATCGACACCAGGCCGCCGAACTGGCTGACGCCCAGCAGGATGCTCAGGCCGGTGACCACCAGGATGCTGATCAGCACCGCGCCGGTCACGCGCAGCGCTTCCAGGCCGATGATCAGGAAGAAGCCGAGGATCGCCAGGATCGCCTGCGGGCTGGCCAGGTTGCCGAGGCCGACCATGGTCGCCGGGTTGGCGGCGACGATACCGGCGTTCTGCAGGGCGATCAGCGCCAGGAACAGGCCGATACCGGCAGCGATGGCCGAGCGCAGCTCGAGCGGGATGCTGTTGATGATCCATTCACGGATCTTGAAGATCGACAGCAGGAAGAACAGGCACGCCGAGAGGAATACCGCGCCCAGTGCCACTTGCCAGGTGTGGCCCATACCCAGTACCACGGTGTAGGTGAAGAAGGCGTTGAGGCCCATGCCCGGTGCCAGGGCGATCGGGTAGTTGGCGATCAGACCCATGACCACGGAACCGAAGGCTGCGGCCAGGCAGGTGGCGACGAACACCGCGCCCTTGTCCATGCCGGTCTCGCCGAGGATGCTCGGGTTGACGAAGAGGATGTAGGCCATGGTCAGGAAGGTGGTGACCCCGGCCAGTACCTCGGTACGCACGTTGGTGTTGTGGGCTTGGAGTTGGAACAGTCTTTCCAGCATGTGGGGCTCCCCGGTGCGCGAGCGCGCGGCAATGGTCAGAATCCAAGCAAAGCACATCCACCAGAATGCGCCTCGAACAGGCTTGGTTCCGCGAAAGCCGCGCATCATAGCAGCAAGATTTTTCCCGGTGAATTTATGACCAGGCGGACAGCTTACTACCCGTGAGTCGCGGCTCTGCGCTGCCTCAGGTCAGCATCTGCCGAGCCACTCTCAGGCGCCTTCCTGCTCCAGCAATTGTCGCTTGCGCGCCAATCCCCAGCGGTAGCCGCTGAGGCTGCCGTCGCTGGCCACCACCCGGTGGCACGGCAGCAGCAGGCCGATGGCGTTGCTGGCGCAGGCCCGGGCCACGGCGCGAGGGTGGCTATGCAATTGCGCGGCCAGTTCGCCATAGCTGCGTGTTTCGCCCTTGGGGATGCCCTGCAGGGCCTGCCAGACGCGCTGCTGGAAGGCCGTGCCGCGAATGTCCAGCGGCAGGTGGGCGGCACGCTCGGGCTCCTCGAGCTGATCCAGCACCTGTTGCAGCCAGGCCTGCAGGCCGGGGGCGTCTTCCTCCAGATGGGCTGCGGCGAAGCGCTGTTGCAGCTCGGCGCGCAGGGCATCGGCGCTGTCGCCGAAGAGCAGGGCGCAGACGCCCTGGGCGCTGCTGGCGAGCAGTACCAGGCCCAGCGGGCAGGGGGCGATGGCATAGCGCAGATGTTCGCCGGCGCCTTGCTGGCGACGCAGGCCTGGGCTCATGGCCTGGGGCTCTTCGTACAGGGCACGGGTGCCGGAATAGCCGGCGGCCAGGGCTGCTTGCAGCACGCTGGGGGCGCCGGGCAATTGGGCGTCGAGACGCTGGCGCCGCTCGGCCGCTGCCCAGGCATTGGGGGTGAGCCCGGTGCGCGCCTTGAAGGCGCGGGCCAGGTGCGACGGCGACAGGCCGATGCGCGCGGCCAGTTGCGTCAGGGTCAGGCGTTGTTCGCCGCGCAGCAGCTCACAGGCAGCCGCGACCAGGGCATCGAGCTGCTGCGCCGGACTCTGGCCCTGCGGCGAGCAGCGTTTGCAGGGACGGAAACCAGCGGCTTCGGCACTGGCGGCGTCAATGTGGAAGCTGACGTTGTCGCGTCGCGGCCTGCGCGCTGGGCAATTGGGCCGGCAGTAGATGCCGGTGCTGTGCACGGCGAAGACGAAGCGGCCATCGTGCTGCGCATCGCGGTCGCAGACGGCCTGCCAGCAGCGATCCGGGTCGAGCATGGGGGCGTGCTCCATGGAGGTGGCGATGGCGGGATTGTCCTGCGGCCATCGCCACCTGCCAATCCGCATCGCGCTTTCAAAACCGCTTGGCGGATAACTCCATGCGCTTGCCACTGCGCACCGTGCTGGCAGGAGCGGAGCCGTCCGCTAAGGAGGGCCTCAGCCAGCGATGCGTTCCACGTGGTGGCAGGCCACCTGCCGCGCATCGATCAGCCTCAGCTCTGGCCGTTCGCCGCGGCAGCGCTCGTCGGCGTGTGGGCAGCGCTTGTGGAAGGCGCAGCCCGACGGCGGGTCGAGCGGGTTGGGCAGCTCGCCGCTGATCTTCACCCTGGGCTTGTTCGGGTCGGGGTGAATCGCCGGCGTCGCCGACAGCAAAGCACGGGTGTAGGGGTGCAATGGCCGGCTGTACAGCGCTTCGGCCGGGCCCATTTCCGCCGGGCGGCCGAGGTACATCACCAGCACCTCGTCGGCGACATGGCGCACCACGGCGAGGTTGTGCGAGATGAACACGTAGCCGGTGTCAAACTGCTCCTGCAGATCCATGAACAGGTTGAGTACCTGCGCCTGGATCGACACGTCCAGCGCCGAGGTCGGCTCGTCCGCCACCAGCACCTTGGGCTGCAGCATCATGGCGCGGGCCAGGGCAATGCGCTGGCGCTGGCCGCCGGAGAACATGTGCGGGTAGCGCGCGTAGTGCTCGGGACGCAGGCCCACCTGCTGCATCATCGCCTGCACCTTGTCGCGGCGCTCGGCGCGCGACAGCTCGGTGTTGATCAGCAGCGGTTCGGCCAGTTGATCGCCGATCTTCTGCCGGGGATTGAGCGAGGCGTAGGGGTTCTGAAACACCATCTGCACGTCGCGGCGCAGTTGCTTGCGCTCGGCCTTGCTGGCACCGGCCACTTCGCGCCCGGCAATCTGCAGGCTGCCAGCGCTGGGCTGCTCGATCAGGGTCAGGGCGCGGGCCAGGGTGGACTTGCCACAGCCGGACTCGCCGACCACCGCCAGGGTCTTGCCGGCCGCCAGCGTGAAGGACACGCCATTGAGTGCCTGCAGCGTGGCTGCCGGTTTGAACAGGCCGCGCGAAACGCTGTAGTGGCGGGTCAGCTCACGGGCTTCGAGTACGTTGCTCATCAGGCCACCTCCAGGGGAAAGAAGCAGCGCGCGGCGCCACGGGCATGTTCGTCCAGCGTCGGGCGTTGCTGGTGGCAGCGCTCCTGCACGTAGGGGCAGCGCGGCGACAACAGGCAGCCCAGTGGGCGGTCATAGCGGCCGGGGACGATGCCGGGCAGGGTGGCCAGGCGGCTGGCACCTGCGCTGTGTTCCGGGATGGCTTTGAGCAGCGCCTCGGTATAGGGGTGGCTGGGGGCGTCGAACAGGGTCGGCACCTGGCCCAGCTCCACCGCTTGGCCGGCATACATCACGCAGACGCGCTGGGCGGTCTCGGCGACCACTGCCAGGTCGTGGGTGATCAGCACCAGGGCCATGCCCTGGTCGCGTTGCAGGCTCAGCAGCAGCTCCATGATCTGCGCCTGGATGGTCACGTCCAGCGCCGTGGTGGGCTCGTCGGCGATCAGTAGTTTGGGCTCGGCGGCAATCGCCATGGCAATCGCCACGCGCTGGCTCATGCCCCCGGAAAGCTGGTGTGGGTAAGCGTCGAGGCGGCTGGCGGCAGCGGGAATTTCTACCCGCTCCAACAGCTCCAGAGCGCGGGCGCGTGCCGCCTTGCCTTTCAGCCCCATGTGTTGGTGCAGCACTTCCTCTATCTGGAAGCCCACGGTGTAGCTGGGGTTGAGAGCGGTCATGGGGTCCTGGAATACCATGGCCAGGTCCTTGCCGACGATATGCCGACGCTGCCGGCCTTTCAGGCGCAGCATGTCGGTGCCGTCGAACTGCATGCAGTCGGCCTGGACGATACCGGGGGCATCGATCAGGCCCATCAGCGCCATCATGGTCACCGACTTGCCGGAGCCGGACTCACCGACTATGGCCAGCACCTCGCCCTTGTCCACGCTCAGGTCGAGGCTATCGACCACCGGCATGGCGGAGCCGAAGCGTACGGACAGATTGCGGATATTCAGCAGGCTCATGGGCGTGCCTCCAGGCGTAGGGTGGACGACGCTTCACCCGTCCACCGTCGTGCGTTCAGGGTGGATGAACAGAGCGTCATCCACCCTACGGAGCGGCGAGGTATTGGCATCACTGCAGAGGTAGGGTGCGCCGTGCGCACCGAGAATGCTCCGGATTGCATCCGGACTATGCGGTTACTCATTCCGGGCTCCTCATTGCGCATTCTTGAGTTTTGGGTCGAGCGCATCGCGCAGGCCGTCGCCCATCAGGTTGATCGCCAGTACGCTGAGCAGGATGGCCAGGCCGGGCAGGCTCACCACCCACCAGGCGCGTTCGATGTAGTCGCGCGCCGAAGCCAGCATGGTGCCCCACTCGGGTGTCGGCGGTTGCACGCCAAGGCCGAGAAAGCCCAGGGCGGCGGCATCGAGAATGGCCGAGGAGAAGCTCAGCGTGGCCTGCACGATCAAGGGCGCCATGCAGTTGGGCAGCACGGTGACGAACATCAGCCGTGGCAGGCTGGCACCGGCCAGTTTCGCGGCGGTGACGTAGTCGCGGTTCAGCTCGCTCATCACCGCGGCGCGGGTCAGGCGCACGTAGGACGGCAGCGAGACGATGGCGATGGCGAAGATGGTGTTGATCAGCCCTGGGCCGAGGATGGCGACGATGGCCACCGCCAGCAGCAGCGAGGGCAGGGCCAGCATGATGTCCATCAGGCGCATGATGCCGGGGCCGAACAGGCGCGGGAAGAAGCCGGCAACCAGGCCCAGGAGGATGCCGGGGATCAGCGACAGCAGCACCGAGGCCAGGCCGATGATCAGCGACAGGCGCGCGCCATGGATCAGCCGCGAGAGCAGGTCGCGGCCCAGCTCGTCGGTGCCGAGCAGGAACTGCCACTGGCCACCTTCCAGCCACACTGGCGGGGTGAGCAGAAAGTCGCGGTACTGCTCGCTGGGATCATGTGGCGCGACCCAGGGCGCGAACAGCGCGCAGAACACCATCAGCAGCATGAAGGCCAGGCCGCCAAGGGCGCCCTTGTTATGGGCGAAGGCCTGCCAGAACTCCTTCAGCGGCGAGGGGTAGAGCAGGCTCTGGTCGAGGGTAGTGGCGGTGGTCATGGGTATGCCCCCTCCATGAGGATGAACTTGCTAGGGTGCGCTGTGCGCACCGAATGTTGACCCACAATCATGGTGCGCACAGCCTGGGCGGCCCCGCGACACCCTACGAGACGATTCATCACGCCTTCCTTACTTCTGATGACGAATGCGTGGATTGGCCAGGCCATAAAGGATGTCCACGGTGAAGTTGACCAGGATCACCAGGCAGGCGATCAGCAGAATGCCGTTCTGCACCACCGGGTAGTCGCGGGCGCCGATGGCTTCGATCAGCCATTTGCCGATGCCCGGCCAGGAGAAGATGGTTTCGGTCAGCACGGCGCCGGCCAGCAGGGTGCCGACCTGCAGGCCGAACACCGTCAGCACCGGGATCAGTGCGTTGCGCAGGCCATGCACGAAGACCACCCGCGCTGGCGACAGGCCCTTGGCCCGCGCGGTGCGGATGTAGTCCTCGCGCAGCACTTCGAGCATGGCCGAGCGGGTCATGCGGGCGATCACCGCCAGCGGAATGGTGCCGAGCACGATGGCCGGCAGGATCAGGTGGCGCAGGGCATCGCCGAAGGCGCCGGGCTCATCGGCCAGCAGGGTGTCGATGAGCATGAAGCCGGTCACCGGCGGGATGTCGTAGAGCAGGTCGATGCGCCCGGAAACCGGCGTCCAACCCAGGTTCACCGAGAAGAACATGATCAGCAGCAGGCCCCACCAGAAAATCGGCATGGAGTAGCCGGTCAGGGCTATGCCCATCACTCCGTGATCCAGCGGTGAGCCGCGTTTGAGCGCGGCGACCACTCCGGCTACCAGGCCCAGGGTGCCAGCGAACAGCAGGGCGGCCAGGGCCAGTTCGAGGGTGGCCGGGAACAGGGTGATGAACTCGTTCCAGACGCCCACGTTCGAGCGCAGCGATTTGCCCAGGTCGCCTTGGGCGAGTTGGCCGATGTAGTCGAGATACTGCGCATACAGCGGCTTGTTCAGGCCCAGGCGCTCCATGGCCTGGGCATGCATCTCGGGGTCGACGCGACGTTCGCCCATCATCACTTCCACCGGATCACCGGGGATCAGGCGGATCAGCGCGAAGGTCAGCAGGGTGACGCCGAAGAAGGTGGGGATCAGCAGTCCCAGGCGTCTGGCGATGAATGACAGCATCAGGCGGTTCTACTCCGTTGCGGGATGTATGCACCGGGCTGCATGGCTCGGCGTTTTTGTGGCGTTCGCATAGCCCGGATGCAATCCGGGGATCGGTTAATCACGGCAACTTCACCCGAGCGAAATTGTTCGAGCCCAGCGGGCTGAGGACGAAGCCCTCTATGCCCTTGCGGATGACTGCGAACTGCTTGGGGTGGGCCAGGGCAATCCACGGCGCCTGCTCATGGAAGATCGCCAGGGCCTGGCGATAGAGTGCGGCGCGTTTGCTCTGTTCGGGTTCCCGGCGCGCCTGGGTGATCAGGGCATCGAAGGACTCGTCGCACCATCCGGCCTGGTTCTCGCCGCTTTCAGCGGCGGCGCAGGACAGGTTGGGGGTGAGGAAGTTGTCCGGGTCGCCGTTATCGCCGGCCCAGCCCATGAACACCAGGTCATGCTCGCCGTTCTTGGCGCGCTTGATCAGCTCGCCCCACTCGAACACGCGGATATCGCTCTGAATGCCGACGGCGGCGAGATCGGCCTGCAGCATCTGCGCGCCGATGCCGGGGTTGGGGTTGGTCGGGCCGCCGCCTGGGCGGGTCCAGATCGACAGTTTGAAGCCCTCGCCAAGGCCGGCCTGGGCCAGCAACTGGCGGGCGCGCTCGGGAGCGTGTGGCCAGTCCTGCAGCGTCGGGTCGCTGCCCCACAACGTGCTCGGATAGGGCGCCACGGCAGGAGTGGCGTTGCCTTCGCCGAACTGCGCGCGAACATAGGTGGCCTTGTCGAAGGCCAGGTTCAGCGCCTGGCGCACGCGCACGTCATCCAGCGGTGGGTGGCGGGTGTTGATGCCGATGTAGGCGGTCAGCAGCGAGTCCAGCTCCAGCACCTGCAGGCGCGGGTCGCGTTTGAGTTCGGGGATGTCTACCGGGCGCGGGTACAGGGCGACCTGGCAGTCGCCGGCCTTGAGCCGCTGCTGGCGCACGTTGGGCTCGGGGGTGATGGCCAGCAGCAATCGCTTGATCTGGGGCGGGCCGTCCCAGTAGTCGGGGTTGGCGCGAAAACGCACCTGGGCATCCTTGGCATAGCGCTCGAAGATGAATGGGCCGGTGCCGATTGGCTGGCTATTGAGGCGCTCGGGCGTGCCGACGGCGAGTAGATGATCGGCGTACTCGGCCGAGTAGATGGAAGCGAAACCCATGGCCTGATTGGCCAGGAAGGGCGCTTCCGGATGCTTGAGTACGAAGCGTACGCGGTGCTCGTCGAGCTTGTCGATGCGCTCGATCAACTGCGCCAGGCCCATGGCCTCGGCGAAGGGAAAGCCACGTGGCGACAGCTTGTGCCAGGGGTGGTTGGGGTCGAGCTGGCGCTGAAAGCTCCACAGCACATCGTCGGCGTTGAAGTCTCGGCTCGGGGTGAAATCCGCGTTGCCGTGAAACTTCACTCCCTGGCGCAAGGTGAAGATGTAGCTCAGGCCGTCATCGCTGATCGTCCAGCTCTGCGCCAGGGCCGGGACGATCTCGCTGCTGCCGGGAGCGAAGGCTACCAGGCGCTCGAACAGGGTTTCCGCCGAGGCATCGGCGGTTACTGCAGCGGTGTACTGGACGATGTCGAAGCCCTCGGGGCTGGCTTCCGTGCACACCACCAGGCTGTCGCTGGCAGCCAGCACGGGCCCGGTAAATAGCGCGGCCAGCACCAGGCCGGCACGTAGAAAAGGCAGGGTTGGCATGGGAACTCCTCAAGACGGCGCCCTCACGGGCGCCGCACGCATCACTACTTGTCGATGCTTACGCCATAGAAGGAGTTCAGCGCGAAGGGACTGATGCGGAAGTCATGCACTTCCTTGCGCATCGGCTGGTACACAGTGGAGTGCGCCAGCGGGGTGATGGGCACCTCGCGCTTGAGGATCACCTGCGCCTGCTGGTACAGCTCGGTGCGCTTGTCCACATCGGTGGTGCGCTTGGCGGCCTTGACCAGCTTGTCGTAGTCCTCGAAGCACCACTTGGAGAAGTTGTTGCCGTCGACCGCATCGCAGCCGTAGAGGGTGCCGAGCCAGTTGTCCGGGTCACCGTTGTCGCCGCTCCAGCCGATCAGCATGGCGTCGTGCTCGCCGGCCTTGGCACGCTTGAGGTACTCGCCCCATTCGTAGCTGACGATGCGCGCCTTGATGCCGATCTTGGCCCAGTCGGCCTGCAGCATCTCGGCGATCTGCTTGGCGTTGGGGTTGTACGGGCGCTGCACCGGCATGGCCCACAGGGTGATCTCGGTGCCTTCCTTGACGCCAGCGGCCTTGAGCAGCTCCTTGGCCTTTTCTGGATCGAAGGGCGGATCCTGGATGTCTTCGTTATACGACCACTGGGTCGGCGGCATGCCGTTGACCGCCAGTTGCCCAGAACTCTGGTACACCGCGTTGAGGATAGCCGGCTTGTTCACCGCCATGTCCAGCGCTTCGCGCACTTCCAGCTTGTCCAGCGGCGGGTGGGTGACGTTGTAGGCGATATAGCCGACGTTGAAACCGGCCTGCTCGGGCATCTGCAGGTTGGCATCCTTCTTCAGCGACTCGATGTCCGCCGGGCGCGGGAACAGGGTGACATGGCATTCGCCGGCCTTGAGCTTCTGCATGCGCACCGAGGCGTCGGTGTTGATGGCGAAGATCAGGTTGTCGATCTTCACGTCCTCGGGTTTCCAGTAGTCCTTGTTACCCTTGTAACGGATCACCGCGTCCTTCTGGTAGCGGCTGAACACGAAGGGGCCGGTACCAATGGGCTTCTGGTTGATGTCGGCGGCCTTGCCAGCCTTGAGAAGCTGGTCGGCATACTCGGCGGACTGGATCGAGGCGAAGCTCATGGCCAGGTTCTGGATGAAGGCGGCATCCACCTGGTTGAGGGTGAAGCGCACGGTCATGTCGTCTAGCTTCTCCACCTTGGCGATGTTGCTGTCCATGCCCATGTCGGTGAAGTAGGGGAACTCGCTGGGGTAGGCCTTGCGAAACGGATGACCCTTGTCGAGCATGCGCTCGAAGGTGAACAGCACGTCGTCGGCGTTGAATTCGCGGCTGGGCTTGAAGTAGTCGGTGGTGTGGAACTTCACCCCGGGGCGCAGCTTGAAGGTGTAGATCAGGCCGTCGTCCGAGACTGTCCAGCTTTCTGCCAGGCCGGGCTGAACCTTGGTGCCGCCGCGCTCGAACTGGGTCAGGCGGTTGAAGATGGTTTCCGCCGAAGCGTCGAAATCGGTGCCGGTGGTGTACAGGGCCGGATCGAAGCCGGCGGGGCTGCCCTCGGAGCAGAACACCAGGTTGGCGGCGCTGGCGAGGGGGGCGCTGGCAATCAGCCCAGCGGTAAGCAAAGCCTGGATAATGGCGTTCTTGCGCATCATGACCTCATCGTTTTTTTGCTTGTTGGCGAGGAGCCCCTTGTGAGGGCCTCCTGGCAAGCTATGCAGGGCATGTGCCTGAGGCAAGAGGCAGGCGGCGTTCAGCTCGGGTTGTGTGACGACTCTGTAACCCGTTGTCGCATTTATGAAAGAACAGCGGTGCCAGGTGGCAGAACGCCGCTATCGCTCGATAGCGGCGTTGCTTCGACATGGGGCGTGGCTCAGGGCATCTGCACTTCGATGACGCCATCGGCGCTGACCGTGACCTGGCTGGTGCCGGCTTCGATCTGCGGCGTTGGCGCTGCGTCCATGCTTTCCAGGCCCTTGGCCGCGTAGGCGCGCATGGGCATCGGCGGTTGGAAACCGCCGGTATTGAGGCTCAGGCTGACCAGCTTGTAACCCTTGCCGCCGAGCGCCTCGGTGGCCAGTTGTGCGCGTGCCTTGAAGGCGTTTACCGCGTCCTTGAGCATGGCATCTTCGCGCGCCTTGCGGGTATCGCTGGCGATGCTGAAATCCATGCCGGCCATCTTCATCGATTGCAGCAACTCGCCGGTGAGGGTGGACAGGCGGGCGAAGTCGGCGCTTTCCAGGCGCACTTCGGCGCGCTCGCGCCAGGCCGTGATCTTCTGCCCCTTGTCATCGTAGACCGGGTAACTGTTGCGGCTGCCCAGCTTGACCGCCACGCCCTTGACCTGGCGCGCCTGCTCCAGGGTCTTGTTGAGGGTGTTGGTGATCTCGGCGGCTAGCTTGGCCGGGTCGGTGTTCTGCGACTCGGTATAGAGGGCGACGTGCATCAGGTCGTGAGCCACTTCCTGATTGACCTCGGCACGCAGGGATATCTGGTTGTAGCGCGCCTCGTCGGCGAACAGGGCGCTGCTGGCCAGGCTGGCGGCAGTCAGGGCGAGGGCAGTGGCGAGGCGGGTCAGATTTCGCATGAGGCAGTTCCTTTTTCAGTGGCCGTGATGGCCGTTTCCAGAGGGTAGACGAAAGCAGTTGTGCATTCGGGTTAAACCCGCATGAGGATTTTGGTTCTGGCGGGGCTTGCCGCCAAGGTATGCGTCCGGTTGCCGCAGCGGCGGAAGGCCGCGACAGGCTTGGTTATACTCGCCTGCATTCAATGGAGTCGTCATGCTCGAACCCGTTCAGCTACTGTCCGCCAGCCGCCAGAACCTCTGGCGCCTGACCCTCATCCGTATTCTCGTGCTCGCCGCCCAGGCCGGCTCGGTGGGCCTGGCCTACAAGTCGGGCGTCCTCGCGCTGCCCTGGCTGCAGTTGTCGGTGACCCTCGGCATCTCGCTGCTGCTGTGCCTGGGCACGGCTCTGCGCCTGCGCGGGCCCTGGCCGGTCACCGAGGTGGAGTACGCGGTGCAACTGGCCTGCGACCTGATCATCCACAGCGTTCTGCTGTACTACTCAGGCGGTTCGACCAACCCCTTCGTCTCCTACTATCTGGTGCCGCTGACCATCGCTGCCGCGATTCTGCCGTGGATGTTCACCATCGCCCTCTCCGGCCTGGCCCTGACCGGCTACACCCTGCTGCTGATCTGGACGCACCCGCTGGAGCTGCCCGCCGCCCGCGAGAGCCTGCTGGTCTACGGCATGTGGCTGAGCTTCGCCCTGGCCGCTGCGCTGATCACCTTCTTCGTCGCCAAGATGGCCGAGGAACTGCGCCGCCAGGACGAAATGCGCGCCGAACGCCGCGAGGAAAGCCTGCGTGACCAGCAACTGCTGGCCGTGGCCACCCAGGCCGCTGGCGCTGCCCATGAGCTGGGCACGCCGCTGGGCACCATGAGCGTGCTGCTCAAGGAGTTGCGCCAGGAATACAGCGACAAACCGGCCCTGCAGGACGACCTGGCCCTGCTTCAGGAACAGGTCAAGCTGTGCAAGTACACCCTGCAGCAACTGGTGCGCGCCGCCGAGAATGACCGGCGCCAGGCGGTGGTGGAGCAATCCAGCGTCGAGTGGCTGGAAACCACCCTCAATCGCTGGCACCTGATGCGCCCCGAGGCCAGCTACCGCTACCAGTGTCTGGGCCGTGGTACGCCACCGCGCATCATGCCGCCGGCCGATCTCACCCAGGCGTTGCTGAACCTGCTCAACAACGCTGCCGACGCCTGCCCGGACAAGCTCGATATCCGCCTTGACTGGGACCATCAATGGCTGCGCCTGAGCATCCGCGACCATGGCGTCGGCGTGCCGCTGGCCATCGCCGAACAGCTTGGCCGGCCCTTCTTCACCACCAAGGGCAAGGGCTTCGGCCTGGGGCTGTTCCTCAGCCAGGCCAGCGTGACCCGCGCCGGCGGCACGGTTAAGCTGTATAACCACGAAGAAGGCGGCACCCTCACCGAATTGAAGTTGCCGCGTACCTACGGCGTGGCCTGACAAGGAAAACCAAGCATGAGCGAAGAATCCCTGTTCGAGGGTGAAGAACACCCGCACCTGCTGCTGGTGGACGATGATCCCACCTTTACCCGCGTCATGGCGCGCGCCATGAGCCGCCGCGGCCTGCGCGTCTCCACCGCCTCCAGCGCCGACGAGGGCCTGGCCCTGGCCAAGGAAGACCTGCCCGACTACGCCGTGGTCGACCTGAAGATGGAAGGCGACTCCGGCCTGGTGCTGCTGCCCAAGCTGCTGGAGCTGGATCCGGAAATGCGCGTGGTGATCCTCACCGGCTACTCCAGCATTGCCACGGCGGTGGAGGCGATCAAGCGTGGCGCCGCCAACTACCTGTGCAAACCGGCCGACGCCGACGACGTGCTCACCGCGTTGCTGTCACAACATGCCGACCTCGACAGCCTGGTGCCGGAAAACCCGATGTCGGTGGATCGTCTGCAGTGGGAGCACATCCAGCGCGTGCTGGCCGAGCACGAGGGCAACATTTCCGCCACCGCGCGCGCGCTGGGCATGCACCGCCGCACCCTGCAGCGCAAACTGCAGAAACGCCCGGTGCGGCGCTGAGATGTGGGATGGGCATTAGGCCGTAGGGTGGGCTTTAGCCCGCCAGCGTTGCTCGGCGTGGGCTACGCGGATCGCCGCTCGCTCTACCCTACAAGCTGGCAGGCAGGTTCCTCCGGCTTGCCCATGGCCGATAAATACTTAGCCAGCTAACATAGGTCGCCAGACCTCCCGCTGGTGTGCTTATGTTCGCCGTCGCTGCCCAAACCCTCGCCGTCACGGCCCCCGTATTCGCCATGCTGTTTCTCGGCGTGGTGCTCAAGCGTTTGCGCTGGATCGATGGTGCCTTCATCGATATCGCCTCGAGCCTGGTCTTTCGCGGCACCATGCCGACCTTGCTTTTCCTCGGAGTGGTCAAGGCCGATCTGGATACGGCGCTGCAGCCGGAACTGCTGAGCTACTTCTTCCTGGCCACCGTGGTCTCGTTCTTCGTCGCCTGGGCCTGGGCGGTCTGGCGGGTGCCGTTCGCCGAGCGCGGCATCTACACCCAGGGGGCCTTTCGCGGCAACAACGGCATCGTCGGCCTGGCCCTGGCCACCAGCATGTACGGCGACTACGGCCTGTCGGTCGGTTCCTTGCTCGCAGCGGTGGTGATCCTCTGCTACAACGCGCTTTCGGCGGTCGTCCTGGCCATCTACAGTCCAGGGGTGAAGCCCGGCATCAAGGTCATCGCCCTGAGCATCCTGAAGAACCCGCTGATCATCGGCGTGCTGCTGGCCGTGCCTTTCGCCTACTGGCAGATCCCTCTGCCGCAGTGGCTGCTGACCTCGGCGGAATATTTCGCGCAGATGACCCTGCCGCTGGCGCTGATCTGCATTGGTGGCACGCTGAGCCTGGCCTCGCTACGGCGCAGCAGTGGTGTGGCCATCGGCGCGAGCCTGATGAAGATGGTCTGGCTGCCGCTGCTGAGCACCCTGGGCGCCTGGTTGTGGGGCTTTCGCGGAGCGGATCTGGCGATCCTCTTTCTCTACTTCGCCAGCCCCACGGCCGCCGCCAGCTTCGTCATGGCCCGCGCCGTGGGCGCCAACCACGAACTGGCAGCGGCGATCATCGTCATCACCACCCTGGCGGCGGTGCTGTGCATCAACGCCGGTTTGCTGTTGTTGCAGTGGGGTGGCTGGATCTAGCAGGCTGTTGAAAAACTACCTGCGTTGGCAATACCGCGTTAAAAATGGCCTCAAAATGCTCATTTACAGCACGTAAACTGCGCTTTTTCGGCCATTTTTGCCTTGTCTTGCCTGCCTCGCCGACGTTTTTCAACGGCCTGCTAGGCTTTCAGCATTGGCCCTGGATGTTTTTTCAAGGAGAGAAAAATGGGGGATTCCGTTCATTGGTTCGTTGTGCAGTGTGCCTCCGAGGATGAGGCGCAGGTACGGGCCAGTCGAATACTGAATTGGCTGATCGAGCACAAGATAGTCGTGGCGTCACCTTGTCCCAATACCGGCCTTTATCCGCCGGGGGCCGGGGCACAGGGGTATGATCCGCGCATCGAGTACTGCGGCGTTCAGCTCGTGCCGGAGCGTACTGTGTTCCATGCCGGCGACAGTGGTCTGGATGGCTTGGCCTGTCCGAGCTGTCGGCAGGTCGCAGCCGTTGAAGCGATTGCCTGGGACGACGCTGTCGGCAGTTGGTTCGCTGGGCAAGATGATGTGACGCTGAGCTGTCCAGCCTGTAGCCACGCCAGCCGCTTGCATGACTGGCAGTTCCTGCCCATGCCTTGGGCGTTCGGTAACCTGGGGGTGGGCTTCTGTAACTGGTGGCCGGATGAAGCCCTGACCCAGGCGCTGCTCGCGGAACTGGGGGCGGACGTGCGGCAGGTTCATGCCCATGCATGACGCCTGGCATCGCTGTCGAGAGCGCAGCCTGGTTCTAGCGAAGGTCTACAGCCAGGCTGCTAGCAAGAACTGGTGCGCATAGCGCACCCTACTGTTTCTGCCATTCCTCGATCACGTCCTGCGCGGCGCGGAAGGCGTCGATGCTGGCCGGTACGCCGGCGTACACCGCGCAGTGCAGCAGGGTTTCGCGGATTTCCTCGACCGTGCAGCCGTTGTTCAGCGCGCCGCGCACGTGGCCCTTGAGTTCCTGTGGGCATTTCAGTGCGGTCAGCGCGGCCAGGGTGATCAGGCTGCGGGTCGCGCGCGGCAGGCCTTCGCGCGTCCAGACGCCGCCCCAGGCGTGCTCGTTGACGAAGTCCTGCAGCGGCTGGGTGAAGGCGCTGGCATTGCCCAGGGCGCGGTCGACAAAGTCATCGCCCATCACTTCCCTGCGCACCTGGAGGCCACGATCCTGGTCGTCGCTCATGGCTGCAGTTCCTGTCCGCGTTGCTTGTGCCAGGCGCGCACGGCGATCACCACCAGGGTGATGGCGGTCAGCGGCAGGGCATAGCCGAGCATCGCCTCGCCAAAGGTCTGCGCGAATGGGCGACCTGTGCTGAACAGCACCAGGTAGAGGGTATAAGCCACGTAGTAGGCGAGGAACAGCGCACCCTCCCAGCGGTTGATGCGGTAACCGGCGAAGAAGATCGGCAGGCAGGCCACGGCCACCGCGATCATCACCGGGAAGTCGAAGGCCAGGGCATTGGGTGATACCGCAATGGAGGCTGGTGACACCAGCGAGGCCAGACCCAGCACGCAGAGCAGGTTGAAGATGTTGCTGCCGACGATATTGCCGACGGCGATGTCGCGTTCGCCCTTGATGGCCGCCAGAATCGAAGTGGCCAACTCCGGCAGCGAGGTGCCGACGGCGACCACCGTCAAACCGATGACCAGCTCCGAAATACCCAGTGCTCGTGCAAGTGTCACGGCGCCTTCGACCAGGAAGTTGGAGCCCGCCACCAGCAGTACCAGACCGACGATGACCAGGCCAAGATTGATTGCCCAGGCGTAGGGTTTTGGCTGCTCGTCGAGGCCGAACTCCTTGGCGAACTCATCGTCCTGGCTGCCCTTGTCCTTGCGTGCGCTGTAGATCAGAAAACCGGTGTAGCTGAGCACGCCAGCGAACAGCAAAGCACCGTCGAGGCGACTCAGCTCGCCATCCCAGGCCAGGCCGAAGGTGAGCAGGCTGGCGCCGATCATGATCGGTACATCGAGGCGGATCAGTTGGCGCGAGACGATCAGCGGCGCGATCAGGGCAGTCATGCCGAGAATCAGCAAAACGTTGGCGATATTGCTGCCGACCACGTTGCCGATGGCCAGGTCGCCGCTGCCATTGAGGGCAGATTGCACGCTGACTGCGGTTTCCGGCGCGCTGGTGCCGAAAGCCACCACGGTCAGGCCGATTACCAGCGGTGGAATACCGAACTGGGCCGCCAGCTTGGCGGCGCCGCGCACCAGCACTTCGGCACCGGCCACCAGTAGCACCAGGCCGGCGATCAGGTAGACGTAGGTCATCAGGGTCATTGCAGGGAAGCTCCGAGAAAAGTGCGGCTAGTGTAGCCATGGCCTATCACGGCGCCAGAGGGGCGGCGCAGCGATTTGTTACAGGCTCTGTTCAGTCCAGCGCTTCGATACGTACCGGCGCCACGCCTGAGCGCAGCATGCCCAGGCGCTCGGCGGCGGCGCGCGATACGTCGATGATGCGCCCGCGCACGAAAGGGCCGCGGTCGTTTATGCGTACCACCACGCTGCGCTCGTTGTTCAGGTTGGTCACCCGTACCCGGGTGCCGAAGGGCAGGGTGCGGTGGGCGGCGGTCAGTGCATGCTGGTCGAAGCGCTCGCCGCTGGCGGTGCGTTTGCCATGGTGCGCCTGGGCGTAGTAGGACGCCTTGCCGGTTTCGCTGCTGCCCGCGCCGCCGCCAAAGGTGGAGCAGCCGCCGAGCAGGGCGAACGCACCGAGCAAGGCCCAGGCCTGTAGCCCGGATGCAATCCGGGGGCTGGCGATTTCCCGGATTGTATCCGGGCTACGGATCATCATCGTGCTTTCTCCAGATAGAAAGACGCCGGGCAGGCCCGGCGTCGTTTCGTTGGCTCGAGGCTCAGTCTTCGAGCTTTTTCTTCAGCAGTTCGTTCACTTGCCCCGGGTTGGCCTTGCCCTTGGAGGCCTTCATGGCCTGCCCGACGAAGAAGCCGAACATCTTGCCGCGCTTGGCTTCGTCGCTGGCGCGGTACTGCTCGACCTGCTCGGCATTGGCGGCTAGTACCTCGTCGAGCATCTTGTCGATGGCGCCGGAGTCGGTGACCTGCTTTAGGCCCTTGCTTTCGATGATGGCATCGGCGCTGCCTTCACCGGCGGCCATGGCCTCGAACACCATCTTGGCGATCTTGCCGCTGATGGTGTTGTCCTTGATGCGCAGGATCATGCCGCCCAGGTGCTCGGCGGAAACCGGCGACTGCTCGATCTCCAGGTCTTCCTTGTTGAGCAGGCTGGACAGCTCGCCCATCACCCAGTTGGCCGCCAGCTTGGCATCGCCGCAGACTTTGGCCACCTGCTCGAAGTACTCGGCCATCTCGCGGCTGGCGGAGAGCACGCTGGCGTCGTAGACAGACAGGCCGTACTGGCTCTGGAAGCGCTCGCGTTTCTGCGTCGGCAGTTCCGGCAACTGGCTGCGTACCTCGTCGAGAAAGCTCTGCTCGATCACCACCGGCAGCAGGTCGGGGCAGGGGAAGTAACGGTAGTCGTTGGCTTCTTCCTTGCCGCGCATGGAGCGGGTCTCGTCCTTGTTCGGGTCGTACAGGCGGGTTTCCTGTATGACCTTGCCGCCGTCCTCGATCAGGTCGATCTGGCGCTGGATCTCGTGGTTGATGGCCTTCTCGATAAAGCGGAAGGAATTGACGTTCTTGATCTCGGCACGGGTGCCGAAGGCTTCCTGGCCTTTCGGGCGCACGGACACGTTGCAGTCGCAGCGCAGCGAGCCTTCGGCCATGTTGCCGTCGCAGATGCCCAGGTAGCGCACCAGGGCGTGGATGGCCTTCACATAGGCCACGGCTTCCTTGGCCGAGCGGATGTCCGGCTCGGAGACGATCTCCAGCAGCGGCGTACCGGCGCGGTTGAGGTCGATGCCGCTCATGCCGTGGAAGTCTTCGTGCAGGCTCTTGCCGGCGTCCTCTTCCAGGTGCGCGCGGGTGATGCCGATGCGCTTGACGGTGCCGTCTTCCAGGGTGATGTCCAGATGGCCCTTGCCGACGATGGGGTGATCCATCTGGCTGGTCTGGTAGCCCTTGGGCAGGTCCGGGTAGAAGTAGTTCTTGCGCGCGAAGATGTTACGCGGGCCGATCTCTGCGTCGATGGCCAGGCCGAACTTGCAGGCCATGCGCACGGCTTCGGCGTTGAGCACCGGCAGGGTGCCGGGCATGCCCAGGTCGATCAGGCTGGCCTGGGTGTTGGGCTCGGCGCCGAAGCTGGTGGCGCTGGCGGAGAAAATCTTCGATTGGGTGCTGAGCTGAGCGTGTATCTCGAGCCCGATCACGGTTTCCCATTGCATCTTTAGTGTTCCTCGATCCTGTATGGCATGGACAAGCCCTCTCCCGGCGCTACGCGCCACCCTCTCCCACTCTTCATAAGCAAAGAGTGGGAGAGAGGAAAAGGCCGCATGGCTGCGCCATGGCCTAGAAGCCGCTCGGTGCTTGTTTATGCCAGTCGCTGACCTGCTGGTACTGGTGCGCGACGTTGAGCAGACGACCTTCCTGGAAATAGTTGCTGAGCAATTGCACGCCCACCGGCAGGCCATCGACGAAGCCGGCCGGCATCGACAGGCCAGGAATACCGGCCAGGTTGGCGGTGATGGTGTAGATGTCTTCCAGGTAGGCGGACACCGGGTCGGCGTTCTTCTCACCGAGTTTCCAGGCCAGGTTCGGCGTGGTCGGGCCGAGGATCACGTCGACGTCGTTGAACGCAGCGACGAAGTCGTTCTTGATCAGTCGGCGGATCTGCTGCGCCTTGATGTAGTAGGCGTCGTAGTAACCGGCGGACAGGGCGTAGGTGCCGACCATGATGCGGCGTTTGACCTCGGCACCGAAGCCTTCGCCGCGCGAACGCTTGTACAGGTCTTCGAGGTTGACCGGATTCTCGCAGCGATAGCCGAAGCGCACGCCGTCGAAGCGCGACAGGTTGGAGCTGGCCTCGGCCGGTGCGATCACGTAATAGGCCGCAATGGCGTGCTGCATGTTCGGCAGGCTGATGTCCTTGACGCTGGCGCCGAGCTTTTTCAGCTCCTCGACCACGGCCATTACCTTCTCACCGATGCGCGCGTCGAGGCCGGCACCGAAATATTCCTTGGGCAGGCCGATGCGCAGGCCAGCCAGCGGCTGAGCCAGCGCCGCCAGATAGTCGTCCACCGGCTGGTCGACGCTGGTGGAATCCTTGGCATCGAAGCCGGCCATGGTACCGAGCAGCAGGGCGCAGTCTTCGGCAGTGCGGGCCAGCGGGCTGCCCTGATCGAGGCTGGAGGCGTAGGCGATCATGCCCCAGCGCGACACGCGGCCATAGGTGGGCTTGATGCCGGTGAGGTTGGTCAGCGCCGCCGGCTGGCGGATCGAGCCGCCGGTGTCGGTGCCGGTGGCGGCCGGCAGCAGGCGCGCGGCCACGGCGGCAGCCGAGCCGCCCGAGGAGCCGCCTGGCACGCGGGTTAGATCCCAGGGGTTCTTCACCGGGCCGTAGTGGCTGGATTCGTTGGCCGAGCCCATGGCGAACTCGTCCATGTTCAGCTTGCCGAGCATGACGCTGCCGGCGGCCTTGAATTTCTCCACCACGGTGGCGTCGTAGGGCGCCTTGAAGCCGGTGAGGATCTTCGAGGCGCAGGAGGTCAGCACGCCGTTGGTGCAGAACAGATCCTTGTGGGCGATGGGGGCGCCGAGCAGGGCGCCATTCTCGCCGGCGGCGCGGCGCGCGTCGGCGGCCTTGGCCTGTTCGATGGCGATATCTTCGGTGACGGTGATGAAGCTGTTGAGCTGCGGGTCGAGCTGCTTGATGCGTGCCAGCAGGGCACGGCTCAGCTCTTCGGCGGAGAACTGCTTGGCCTCGAGGCCCTTGGCGATCTCGGCGAGGGTCAGTTGATGCATGGCGGGCCCTTTCCTTTATTCGATGACTTTCGGCACGAGGTACAGGCCGCTTTCCACGGCCGGGGCGATGGCCTGATAGGCGTCGCGCTGGTTGCTCTCGCTGACCACGTCGGCGCGCAGGCGCTGGGTGGCCTCCAACGGGTGAGCCAGGGGCTCGACACCCTGGGTGTCGACGGCCTGCATCTGGTCGATCAGGCCGAGGATGCTGTTCAGGGTTTCGGTGGTTTGCGGAATATCGCTTTCATTCAGGCCCAGGCGGGCCAGGTGGGCGATTTTTTCCACCTCGGAGCGTTCAAGCGCCATGGGGGTCTCCAGTGGAAGATTGGCAGAAAGGCTGCGCAGTACAGGCTGCAGGGAACGGATATCGCGTGCTGGCGGTCAAAGGCCGCGGCGTGCGGCTGCAAGGCCCGGAAAAACAGGCAATCTATCATATTGCCGCCTTGCTCAAAATCCCTGCCGTTGTTAGAGTTTGCCGCACTTTTTACCCGCGCGTTTTTTCCGCGTCTGACTTTTACCCACGCGTTGCCTAGGGTCCTCTCCGAATGTTCAAGAAACTGCGTGGCATGTTCTCCAGCGATCTGTCGATCGACCTGGGTACTGCCAATACCCTTATTTACGTGCGCGAGCGCGGTATCGTCCTGAACGAACCTTCCGTGGTCGCCATCCGTACCCACGGCAACCAGAAGAGCGTCGTCGCCGTCGGCACCGAGGCCAAGCGCATGCTCGGCCGTACCCCTGGCAACATTTCCGCGATTCGCCCCATGAAGGACGGCGTGATCGCCGATTTCAGCGTCTGCGAGAAGATGCTGCAGTACTTCATCAACAAGGTGCACGAGAACAGCTTCCTGCAGCCCTCGCCGCGCGTGCTGATCTGCGTGCCGTGCAAGTCGACCCAGGTGGAGCGTCGTGCCATTCGTGAATCCGCTCTGGGCGCCGGTGCCCGCGAGGTATTCCTGATCGAAGAGCCGATGTCCGCCGCCATCGGCGCCGGCCTGCCGGTGGAGGAAGCCCGTGGTTCGATGGTCGTCGATATCGGCGGCGGCACCACCGAGATCGCCCTGATCTCCCTCAATGGCGTGGTCTATGCCGAATCCGTCCGCGTTGGCGGCGACCGTTTCGACGAAGCCATCATCACCTACGTGCGCCGCAACTACGGCTCGCTGATCGGTGAAGGCACCGCCGAGCGCATCAAGCAGGAAATCGGCACCGCTTACCCGGGCGGCGAGATCCGTGAGGTGGACGTGCGTGGCCGCAACCTGGCTGAGGGCGTACCGCGCAGCTTCACCCTCAATTCCAACGAAGTGCTCGAAGCACTGCAGGAATCCCTGGCGGCCATCGTGCAGTCGGTCAAGAGCGCCCTGGAGCAGTCGCCGCCCGAGCTGGCCTCGGACATCGCCGAGCGCGGCCTGGTGCTGACCGGCGGTGGCGCGCTGCTGCGTGACCTGGACAAGCTGCTCTCCCAGGAAACCGGCCTGCCGGTGATCGTCGCCGAAGACCCGCTGACCTGCGTCGCCCGCGGTGGCGGCAAGGCGCTGGAGATGATGGATCGCCATGCCATGGACCTGCTCTCCACCGAGTGAGTGGTGCTGCCTTGGTTCGCTTGTCGTGCCGCCTCCGGGCGGCACGCGCACATTCAAGCATTGCAGTACACTCGGCCCTATTTCCGCTGACTGGTTCGCCGTACGCATGATTTCGCGCGCTGTTCAATCCACTGGCGCCCAAGGAGCAGGTCATTAAGCCGCTCTTCGCCAAAGGCCCCTCGCTGGGTATCCGCCTGCTGGTGTTTGCCGTGCTGTCGGCTGCGCTGATGGTGGTAGATGCGCGCTTCGATGCGCTCAAGCCAGTGCGCAGCCAGATGGGCCTGGTGCTCACGCCCTTCTACTGGATGGCCGACCTACCGGTGCGTGCCTGGGAGAATGCCACGCAGCAGATCTCCTCGCGCAACGAGCTGATGGCCGAGAACGAGAAGCTCAAGGCCGAAGCCCTGCTGCTGCAACGTCGCCTGCAGAAACTGGCCACGCTCACCGAGCAGAACGTGCGCTTGCGCGAACTGCTCAATTCCGCCGCGCTGGTGGACGAGGACGTGCTGGTCAGCGAGCTGATCGGTGTCGACCCCAACCCCTATACCCACCGCATCCTCATCGACAAGGGTGAGAAGGATGGCGTGTTCCTCGGCCAGCCGGTGCTCGATGCCCGCGGGCTGATGGGCCAGGTGGTGGAAATCATGCCCTACACCGCGCGCGTGCTGCTGATCACCGACACCACCCACAGCATTCCGGTACAGGTCAACCGCAATGGCCTACGCGCCATCGCCGTCGGCACCGGCAACCCTGAGAGCCTGGAACTGCGCCATGTCGCCGATACCGCCGACATCAAGGAAGGCGACCTGCTGGTCAGCTCCGGTATGGGCCAGCGCTTTCCGGCGGGTTATCCGGTGGCCACGGTCAAGCAGGTCATCCACGATTCCGGCCAACCATTCGCCATCGTCCGCGCCACGCCGACCGCTGCGCTGAACCGCAGCCGTTACCTGCTGCTGGTGTTCTCCGATCGGCGCACCCCGGAGCAGCGCGCCACCGATTCGGCCGAGGCTCAGGAGGCCGCCGACCGCGAGGCCGAGCAGGGGCGCACGCCGGCCCCGGCTGCCGAGGCCGCCGCGCCGGCCGCGGGCGCACCCGCTCAGGAGGCCCACTGATGGTCGCAAGCCAAGCACGCAATGGCTGGGTGATCTGGCTCAGCCTGGCCATCGGCCTGTTGCTCAGCGTATCGCCCATGCCGGAATTCATGCAGATCGGCCGGCCCTTGTGGGTTGCACTGTTTCTCACCTATTGGGTGCTGGCGTTGCCGCAGCGCGTCGGCATGACCACCGCCTGGATACTCGGCCTGGCGCAGGACGTGCTGTTCGGCACGCTGTTGGGGCAGAACGCGCTGATCCTGACCCTGATCACTTTCCTGGTGCTGAGCCTGCATCAGCGCCTGCGCATGTTCCCCATGTGGCAGCAGAGCATGGTATTGCTGGTGGTGTTCGGCCTGGCGCAACTGGTGCAGCTATGGCTCAACGCCCTGACCGGCAACCGCCCGCCGACCTTGGCGTTCATTCTGCCTGCCGTGGTCAGTGCGCTGCTCTGGCCCTGGGTGTGCGTCGCCCTGCGTAGCCTGCACCTGCGCCTCAACGTCAACTGAGCGCGACCCGCCTCCGGGCCGGTCGCGGTTCGCCAAGGGAGATACCCGCATGGCCGAGCTGTTCCTGGCCTCCGCTTCGCCCCGCCGTCGTGAACTGTTGGTCCAGATCGGCGTGCCCTGCGTCACGCAAATCGCCTCGATAGATGAAACCCCATTGCCAGATGAGCTGCCAAAGGCCTATGTAGAGCGCCTGGCTCGGGAAAAGGCGCGCGCCGGCCTGCAGGCGCTGGGCGCGCCTGCCGATGCCGTGGTGCTGGGTGCGGATACCAGCGTGGTGATCGATGACGAGATTCTTGGCAAACCGCAGGATTTCGCCGACTTTCAGCAGATGTTGCGCAGGCTGTCCGCACGTACTCATCAGGTGATGACGGCCGTGGCCCTGGTCAGTCGAGAGCGTGAGGTGGCGCAGGTGGTGAGCAGCGATGTCACCTTTCGTGCCCTGAGCGAGGCCGAGATCGCGGCCTACTGGGCCAGTGGCGAGCCCTGCGACAAGGCCGGTGGTTATGGTATTCAAGGGTTGGCGGCAGTGTTCGTCAGTCGCATCGAGGGCAGTTACTCGGCGGTGGTCGGCCTGCCGCTGTGCGAAACGGCGCAATTGCTGGGCGATTTCGGCATCGCCTGCTGGCAAACTCGGCCCGCGACTTAAACTTTCTGCCACGCCGAGCGGGCAGCTAATCCATCAGGACGGATGCATGAGCGAAGAGATTCTGATCAATATCACGCCGATGGAGTCGCGCGTGGCGGTGGTGGAAAACGGCGTTCTGCAGGAAGTGCACGTCGAGCGCACGCAGAAGCGTGGCATCGTCGGCAACATTTACAAGGGCAAGGTGGTGCGGGTGTTGCCGGGCATGCAGGCGGCCTTCGTCGATATCGGCCTGGAACGCGCCGCCTTCATCCATGCTTCGGAAATCTCCACTCGTGAGGGCTCGGCGGTGGAGCCGATCAGCGCCCTGGTGCACGAAGGCCAGAGCCTGGTGGTGCAGGTGACCAAGGATCCCATCGGCAGCAAGGGTGCGCGCCTGACCACGCAACTGTCGATTCCCTCGCGTTATCTGGTGTACATGCCGCGCACCAGCCACCTGGGCATTTCCCTGAAGATCGAGGACGAGGCCGAGCGTGAGCGCCTCAAGCGGGTGGTCGCCGATTGCGTGGCCGCCGAGGGTATCGAGGAGGCCGGCGGCTTCATCCTGCGTACCGCGGCCGAAGGCGCCGGGGCCGATGAAATCCTCATCGACATCCGCTACCTGCGTCGCCTGTGGGACCAGATCGGCGCGCAGATCCAGAGCGCCAAGGCGCCCAGCGTGATCTACGAGGATCTGTCGCTGGCATTGCGCACCCTGCGTGACCTGGTCAGCCTGCGTACCGAGAAGATCCGCGTCGACTCGCGGGAAACCTTCGGCAAGATCACGCAGTTCGTCGCCGAACTGATGCCGGAAATCGCCGACCGCCTGGAGCACTATCCGGGGGAGCGGCCGATCTTCGACCTGTACGGCGTCGAGGACGAGATCCAGCGGGCGTTGGAGCGCAAGGTGCCGCTCAAGTCCGGCGGTTATCTGGTGGTGGATCCGGCCGAGGCGATGACCACCATCGACGTCAACACCGGCGCCTTCGTCGGCCATCGCACCCTCGAAGAAACCATCTTCAAGACCAACCTGGAAGCGGCCACGGCCATCGCTCGGCAACTGCGCCTGCGCAACCTGGGTGGCATCATCATCATCGACTTCATCGACATGATCGACGAAGAGCACCAGCGCCAGGTTTTACGCACTCTGGAGAAGCAGCTCGAACGCGATCATGCCAAGACCAACATCATCGGCATCACCGAACTGGGTTTGGTGCAGATGACCCGCAAGCGCACCCGCGAGAGCCTCGAACAGATTCTCTGCGAGCCCTGCAGCGCCTGCCAGGGACGCGGCAAATTGAAGACGGCGGAAACCATCTGTTACGAAATCTTCCGCGAGATCCTGCGCGAGGCCCGCGCCTACCAGGCGGAAAGCTACCGGGTGCTGGCCAACCAGAAGGTGGTCGATCGCCTGCTGGATGAGGAATCGGGCAACGTCGCCGACCTCGAGGCCTTCATCGGCCGCACCATCAAGTTTCAGGTGGAAAGCATGTACTCCCAGGAACAGTACGATGTGGTGCTGCTCTGAGCGTGGGGGTTGAGATGAATCGTCTCGCAGTTCTGCTGGCCACGCTGCTGCGCTGGGGCCTGGGCCTGTGCGCGGCGTTGCTGGTACTGGCCGCGCTCTATGTCAGCCTGGGTCGCCAACTGCTGCCATTGGTGGCCGAGTACCGCCTGGAACTGGAGGATCGCGCCAGCGCCGAGCTGGGCATGCCGGTGCGCATCGGCCGTCTGGAGGGGCGCTGGCAGGGCTTTGCCCCCTTGCTGGTGGCCCATGATGTCGAACTGGGCGCCGCTGGCGAAGGGCTGAGCCTGGATCAGGTGCAGGTGATTCCCGACGTGCTGGCCAGCCTGCTGGCGCGTGCGCCGCGTCTCGCCCACCTGCAGGTGCAAGGCTTGCAGCTCGACCTGCGCGAGGACGAGCAGGGCGCCTGGCACCTGCGCGGCATGCCGCAACGGGCGACTCCCTCGTTGGACGTGGCGCAGCTACTCGAACGCTTGCAGGTGCTGCAGCGCGCCACCCTGCTCGACAGCCGTGTGGTGCTGCAGCCCTACCAGCACGAGCCGCTGCTGTTCAGCTATGTCAACCTGAGCCTGCGTTACGGTGGTTCCAGCCAGCGACTCGATGGCCGTTTCCTGCTACCCGATGGCCAGCCGGTGGCGCTGCGTCTGCGCACTCGCATGCAGCCACAGCACTGGCGCGAGGCGGCCTCCGAGCTTTACCTCAGCCTGCCGCAGAGCGACTGGGCCACCTGGCTGCCGCCGCGTCTGACCGGCGACTGGCACCTGCAACGCCTGCAGGGCGGTGGCGAACTGTGGCTGACCGCGCAGGGTACTCAGGTGCAGCGCGGCGCCCTGCGCGTGCACGCGCCGCAGGTGCAGGTCGGCTATGCCAAGCGCGCACCGCTGAGCCTCGAGGATCTGGCCTTCAACGCCTTCTTCGAGCAGGACGACGATGGCCTCACCGCGCAGATCGACTCCTTGGCGCTGACGCACGGACAGCAGCGCCTCGGCGAGCTGCACATCGGGCTGTCGCGCCGTGGCGAGGCCGATCAGCCACATTGGGCGCTCACCGCCGATCATCTCGACCTGGCCGCCTGGGCGCCGCTGGTGGCAGCCCTGGCGCCCATGCCGGAGGCCGGCGAGCAGGCGCTGGCGGGCTTGGCGCCGGTCGGCACGGTGAGCAATCTGTCGCTCGACTATTTCCCGGTGGCCAGCGGCGCCGAGCGCCTCAAGTTCGCCGCCAATCTCGAGCGTGTGGGCGTATCGGCCTATCAAGGCGCGCCGGCCGTGGAAAACGTCACCGGTAGCGTCTCGGGTGATCTAGAGAATGGCGAGCTGCGCCTGAATGCCGATGATTTCGCCCTGCACCTCGATCATCTGTTTCCCGAGCCCTGGCGTTACCGTCACGCCCAGGCGCGGTTGACCTGGCAATGGAACGCGCAGGGGCTGACTCTGGCCAGCCCTTACATGCGTGTGGAGGGCGAGGAAGGGCAACTCGCCGGCGATATGCTCATCCGCCTGATGAGCGATCCCGAGGCCGAGGACTACATGGATTTGCGCGTGGGCCTGCGCGATGGCGATGCCGCCTATACTCGCAAGTACCTGCCGACCCGTTCGACGGCCATGAACGAAGCGCTCGCCCACTGGCTGCAGACGGCGATCAAGGGCGGCAAGGTGCAGGAGGGCTACTTCCAGTACCAGGGCTCGATCAACAAGGGGGCGCCGCGTGAAGCCCACAGCATGAGCCTGTTCTTCCGCGTCAGCGATGCCGAGCTGGCCTTCCAGCCTGGCTGGCCGGCACTGCGCGAGGGGCGTGCCGATGTGCTGATCGAGCCGGATGCGGTGCGCGTGCGCCTGCAACAGGGGCGCCTGCTCGACAGCCAGGTGACTGACGTCGCTGCCGATATCGCCCTGTTGCACGACGGCAAGCCGCCGCACCTGAAACTCGAAGGCCAGGTGCAGAGTAGCCTGCCCGACGCCCTCAAGCTGCTGCAGGAGGCGCCGCTGGGTACCCAGCAGATATTCGCCGGTTGGCGCGGCGAAGGCCCGCTGAGCGGGCGTCTGCAACTGGACATCCCCTTGCAGAAAGGCCCGGCACCTGGCGTGGTGGTCGACTTCGCCAGCGAAGGGGCGAGCCTGACGATGGCCAACCCCGATCTGCAGCTCAAGCGGATCCAGGGGGCGTTTCGTTTCGACAGCGCCAAGGGCCTCAGTGCACCTGAAGTGAGTGCCGAGGTGTTCGGCCGACCGCTCAGCGGCCGCATCAGCGCCGACGGCTCGCGTGGCCAGGCACGCACCCGCTTCGATCTGCGCGGCCAGGTGGAGGTCGCCGCCCTGCAGCAATGGCTCAAGGCACCGCCGAGCCTGCCCGTGAGCGGGCTGCTGCCCTATCGGCTGCGCCTGACGCTGGCGGGCGATGACAGCCAGTTGCGGGTCGACTCCAATCTGCGTGGCGTGGCCATCGAGCTACCGGCGCCGTTCGGCAAGGCGGCCAGCGAGGAGCGTTATGCCGACTGGCGCATGACCCTCTCCGGCAATGAGCGGCGCTATTGGGCGCAATACGCCGAGCTGGCCAGCCTGAGCCTGGCGGCGCCGCCGGGCGCCCTGGCCGAAGGCCGCGGTGAGCTGCTGCTGGGCAACACCACGGCGACCCTGCCGAGCCAGCCGGGCCTGCGCCTGCGCGGGCATCTGGACGAGCTGGACTGGGACGCCTGGCAGGGCGTGTTGAGCAAGCACCAGGTGGCGGTCGACGAGCAGAGCCAGCGCCTGTTCCGAGGCGCGCAACTGGATATCGACCTGTTCCGTGGCTTTGGTCAGGAGATCCAGGGGCTGAGTGTAGGTTTGCGCCGGCAAGGCAAGGCCTGGGCGTTGCAGCTCGACAGCGAGCTGGCCGGCGGGCTCGTGCTGTTGCCCGATGCCGAGGCCACGCCGATAACCGCCGACCTGCAGCATCTGCGCCTGCCTGCTGCCGACCCGAGCGTTGCCAAGCAGGCCGATGCCCCCGACCCTCTGGGCGATTTTGACCTGCGGCGGATTCCGGCTCTGGATATCCGTATCGACCAGGTCTGGCGTGGCGACAAACTGCTCGGTGCCTGGTCGCTGAAGGTGCGGCCGGAGGAGCAAGGGGTGCGTTTCGAGGATCTCGACCTCGATCTGCAAGGGCTGAAGATCGGTGGCAGCGCCGGTTGGCGCGGCACGCCGGGTAATACCAGCAGTTGGTACAAGGGGCGCGTGCAGGGCGAAGACCTGGGCAAGGTGTTGCTGGCCTGGGACTTCGCACCGAGCGTGACCAGTGAACGCTTCCGCGTGGATGTCGATGGTCGCTGGCCTGGATCGCCCGCCTGGCTCTCGCTCAAGCGTTTCTCCGGCAACCTCGATCCGTCCCTGCGCAAGGGGCAGTTCGTCGAGGTGCAGGGCTCGGCGCAGGCCCTGCGCGTATTCGGCCTGCTCAACTTCAATTCCATCGGCCGCCGTCTGCGTCTGGACTTTTCCGACCTGCTGGGCAAGGGCCTGAGTTACGACCGGGTCAAGGGCAACCTGCAGGCTACCGACGGCCTGTTCGTCACCCGGGAGCCCATCACCCTGACCGGCCCTTCGAGCAACCTGGAACTCGATGGCAAGCTCGACATGCGCAACGAACAGATCGATGCCAAGCTGCTGGTGACCCTGCCGGTGACCAACAACTTGCCATTGGCTGCCCTGATCGTCGGGGCACCGGCCATCGGTGGTGCGCTGTTCGTCGTCGACAAACTGCTGGGCGACAAGGTGGCCCGCTTCGCCAGCGTGCAGTACGACGTCAAGGGGCCCCTGCAGAATCCCGAGATCACCTTCGACAAACCCTTTGAAAAACCGCAATGAGGTCGCGTCTTGGCGTACCCTGGGGCAACCCTAAGCCATGAGCCCAGCCATGAACCTCGCCGTGATCCAGATGGTCAGCCAGGACGACGTACAAACCAACCTGCGCCTGGCGCGGCGCATGCTGGAGCGTGCCGCCCAGGGCGGGGCGCGCCTCGCCGTACTGCCCGAGAACTTCGCCGCCATGGGCCGCCGTGACCTCGCTGCCATCGGTCGTGCCGAGGCCTTGGGCGAGGGGCCGATCCTGCCCTGGTTGCAACGCGCCGCCCGTGACCTCAGCTTGTGGATAGTGGCCGGCACCTTGCCGTTGCCACCGGATGATGATGCCGAAGGCAAGCCGCGCGCCTGTTCGCTGCTGATCGACGAGCAGGGCGAGCGTGCAGCTCGCTATGACAAGCTGCACCTGTTCGATGTCGACGTGGCCGATAACCGTGGCCGTTACCGTGAGTCGGATGATTTCGCCCATGGTCAGCGTGTGGTGGTGGCGGATACTCCGGTGGGGCGCCTGGGCCTGACGGTGTGCTACGACCTGCGCTTCCCCGAGCTGTTCGCGCTGCTGCGCGACGCCGGCGCCGAGCTGATCAGCGTGCCTGCGGCCTTCACTGCCGTGACCGGTGCAGCGCACTGGCAGGTGCTGACCCGCGCCCGCGCCATCGAGACCCAGTGTTATGTGCTGGCGGCCGGGCAGGGTGGCGAGCATCCGGGATCGCGGCTGACCTTCGGCCATTCGGCGATCATCGATCCCTGGGGTAAGGTGTTGGTCGAACAGGATCAGGGCGAGGGCGCCTTGCTGGCCGCCCGTGATGCCGCTGAACAGGCGGCCATTCGTCAACGCATGCCGGTGCAGCAGCACCGCCGATTCGATTTGTCGGACGTTCCCGCGTCCGTTGTGGAGTGACCATGAATACGATGTTGCAATCCGTCAGCGAGCACCTGCTCGCCCCCGGCAATCTCACGCTCGACAGTCTCGGCAGCGTGCTCGGCGAGGTCGCCGGGCCGGGCATCGATGCCGCCGATCTGTACTTCCAGAGCCAGGTATCGGAAACCTGGGTATTGGAAGACGGCATCGTCAAGGAAGGCAGTTTCAACCTCGATCAGGGCGTTGGCGTGCGTGCCCAGTCCGGTGAGAAGACGGGATTTGCCTACAGCAACGCCATCAGCCTCGATGCGCTGAACCAGGCAGCCCGTGCCGCGCGTTCGATCTCGCGCGCCGGCCAGCAGGGCCGCGTGCAGGCCTTCGTCAGCCCGCAGGTGAGCCAGCTCTACGGCGAAGACAATCCGCTGGATGTGATGAGCCGAGCGGAGAAAGTGGAGTTGCTGCAGCGTATCGACCGCGCCACGCGGGCGCTCGATCCGCGCATCAAGCAGGTCACCGTGAGCCTGGCCGGTGTCTGGGATCGCATTCTGGTGGCCGCCCATGACGGCAGCCTCAGCGCCGACATCCGCCCGCTGGTGCGCTTCAACGTCAGCGTCATCGTCGAGCACAACGGCCGTCGCGAGCGCGGCGGCCATGGCGGTGGCGGGCGCACCGATTACCGCTATTTCCTCGAAGAAGACCGCGCCATGGGCTATGCCCGCGAGGCGCTGCGCCAGGCATTGGTCAACCTCGAAGCCATTGCCGCGCCGGCCGGCACCCTGCCGGTGGTGATGGGCGCCGGCTGGTCCGGCGTGCTGCTGCACGAAGCGGTCGGCCATGGTCTGGAGGGGGATTTCAACCGAAAGGGCAGTTCGGCCTACAGCGGCAAGATCGGGCAGAAGGTGGCGTCGAGCCTGTGCACCATTGTCGACGATGGCACATTGACCGGGCGACGCGGTTCGCTCAGTGTCGATGACGAAGGCACGCCGACCCAGTGCACCACGCTGATCGAGAACGGTGTGCTCAAGGGCTACATGCAGGACAAGCTCAACGCCCGCCTGATGGGCGTGGCCGCCACCGGCAATGGCCGCCGCGAGTCCTACGCGCACCTGCCGATGCCGCGCATGACCAATACCTACATGCTGGCCGGCGCGAGCGAGCCGGAGGAAATCATCCGTTCGGTGAAGAAGGGCATCTACTGCGCCAATCTCGGCGGCGGCCAGGTGGACATCACCAGCGGCAAATTCGTCTTTTCCACCAGCGAGGCCTACCTGATCGAGGACGGCAAGATCACCGCGCCGGTCAAGGGCGCCACCCTGATCGGCAATGGCCCGGAGGCCATGAGCCGGGTGTCCATGGTCGGCAACGACCTGGCTCTGGACAGCGGTGTCGGCACCTGCGGCAAGGACGGCCAGTCGGTGCCGGTGGGCGTCGGCCAGCCGACGCTGAAGATCGACGCGATAACAGTCGGTGGAACCGGCGCATGAGGCAGCTTCAAGCTGCAAGCGACAAGCCGCTTTTACTTGCGGCCTGTAGCTTGCGGCTTGCAGCTACTTCTAACGCAAGCCGCGCTGGATCTCATCGAGCTCGCGGATGTACTTGAACACCTTGCGTGCGGCGGCCGGCGGCTTGTTGCGTGCGGCTTCGTGCTGGGCATGACGGATCAGCCCACGAAGGTGCTGGATGTCGGCCTCGGGGTAGAGCTCGACGAAGCTTTCCAGGGCGCTGTCGCCTTCGCCGATCAGGCGGTCGCGCCAGCGTTCGAGGGCATGGAAGCGCTCGTTGTATTCACGGGTGGAGCTGTCCACCTGGTCGATCAGGGCGAGAATCGCCTCGACATCCTGTTCACGCATCAGCTTGCCGATGAACTGGATGTGACGTTTGCGTGCGGCGTTGGCCGTATGTTTGGGGGCTTCGGCCAGGGCGCGACGCAGGGCGTCGGTCAGTGGCAGCTTGGCCAGCAGATCCGGCTTGAGGGTGGTCAAACGTTCACCGAGATCCTGCAGAGCATGCAGCTCGCGCTTGACCTGGGATTTGCTTTTCTCCAGGGAGAAGTCGTCGTAGGAATCAGACATGGGGCGGGTCCAGAGGGAAACGCCGCCATGATAACAGCAGCTACAAGCGGCAAGCTTCAAGCCAGGAGCGGATTTGGCTTTTACTTGAGGCTTGTAGCTTGAAGCTGCTTTTTAGGAGAGGTTATGAGTGACGTAGAACTGATCGGGCCGCAGGCCTTGCCGGCGCTGCAGGAGCAGGTCGAGGCGATTCTCGCCGAGGCCGCACGCCAGGGCGCCAGTGCCTGCGAGGTGGCCGTGTCGGCTGGCCAGGGGCTGTCCACCACGGTACGCCAGGGCGAGGTGGAAACCGTCGAATTCAATCGTGACCAGGGCTTTGGCATCACCCTGTACGTTGGCCAGCGCAAGGGCTCGGCCAGCACCTCGGCCACTGGCGCGGCGGCCATTCGCGAGACCGTGGCGGCGGCCCTGGCGATTGCCAAGCATGCTTCCGAGGACGAGTGCGCGGGCCTGGCCGATGCCGCCCTGATGGCGCGCGAGTTACCGGAGCTGGATCTCTACCACCCCTGGTCGATCACGCCGGAACAGGCCGTGGAGCAGGCGCTGGTCTGTGAGGCGGCAGCCTTCGCGGCTGACAAACGCATCAAGAATGCCGATGGCACCAGCCTCAACACCCATCAGGGCTGCCGCGTGTACGGCAACAGCCACGGTTTCATCGGCGGTTACGCCAGCACCCGGCACAGCCTGAGCTGCGTGATGATCGCCGAGGGTGAGGGACAGATGCAGCGCGACTACTGGTACGACGTCAATCGCCAGGGTGAGCTGCTGGCCGATGCGGCCGGTATCGGCCAGCGCGCCGCCGAGCGGGCGGTCAGTCGTCTGGGCGCGCGACCGGTGCCGACCTGCGAGGTGCCGGTGCTGTTCGCCGCCGAGCTGGCCGGTGGGTTGTTCAGCCATCTGCTGGCGGCCATTTCCGGCGGCAACCTGTATCGCCATTCTTCCTTCCTCGAAGGGGCGCTAGGCCAGCGTCTGTTCCCCGAGTGGCTGAGCCTCGACGAGCGCCCGCACCTGCCGCGTGCCTTGGGCAGTGCCGCCTTCGACGGCGACGGTCTGGCTACCTACGCCAAGCCCTTCGTGGACAAGGGCGAGCTGGTGTCCTACGTGCTTGGCACCTACTCCGGGCGCAAGCTGGGGCTGCCCAGCACGGCCAACTCCGGTGGCGTGCACAACCTGTTCGTCAGCCATGGCGACGAAGATCAGCAGGCGCTGATCCGCCGCATGGGCTGTGGTTTGCTGGTCACCGAGCTGATGGGGCAGGGCCTGAACCTGGTGACCGGCGACTACTCCCGCGGCGCAGCGGGCTTCTGGGTGGAGAACGGTGAAATCCAGTTCCCGGTGCAGGAGGTGACCATCGCCGGCAACCTGCGTGACATGTTCCGCCAGATCCTCGCGGTCGGCAGCGACCTGGAGCGGCGCGGCAACATCTGCACTGGCTCGGTGCTGATCGACAAGATGACCGTCGCTGGTAGCTGAGTTTCCTCGAATGCTCCGGCGCCCTGCGGGCGCCGGATCAGCACAAGCCCACACAGATTGCGTGTTGATTATGCTTACCAAATGGTAATAAATATCATTACGTAATCGTCGTGTGGGTCGTCATGTTCCCTCATCATTCCTCTTCCTGTCTGGATTGCTGGCATTGGCAAGGCTGGCGCATTCGTTGCGCCTTGCAGCCTGACGAGCCGCGTCTGCTCGACCTGCATCAACTCCACGGCTGCAAGCTGGTGCGCAGTGGCCAACTGCAGGCCTGGAGCATGTGGCAGCGCCTGCTCGAACTGCTTCTCGACAGCGCCATGGATCGGGCCTTGCCCTGGCACTGGCGCTGCCTGTGTCTCGACCATGCCTGGCGGCCGCTCTATGCCCTGGATCGACTGGCCGTCACGCGCCAGCGTCAGCAGCGCCTGAACCATCTCCGCAACCGGCTGGCGACCCTGCGTCTGCAGCCTTCCCTCCGTTTCGATGAACCCGCACAAGGACATCCCTATGAATGACATGGCCACGCGCATCGAGCGCGACAGCATGGGCGAGCTGGAGGTGCCGAGCGCAGCCCTGTACGGCGCGCAGACGCAACGTGCAGTGAACAATTTCCCAGTGTCCGGGCGGCGCATGCCGGCGGCCTTCATCCGCGCCCTGCTGCTGGCCAAGGCGGCAGCGGCACGGGCCAACGTCGAGCTGCAGCAGGTCGATGCGGCCATGGGCGATGCCATAGTCGCGGCCTGCCAGGAACTGCTGGCCGGCGATTGCCTCGAGCACTTTCCGGTGGACGTGTTCCAGACCGGCTCCGGCACCAGCTCCAACATGAACGCCAACGAGGTGATCGCCACCCTGGCCAGCCGTATTCTGGGCAGCCCGGTCAGCGCCAATGACCACGTCAATTGCGGCCAGAGCAGCAACGACATCATCCCCACGGCCATCCACGTCAGCGCTGCTCTCGAGTTGCACGAGCGTCTGCTGCCGGCGCTGGGCCATCTGCTCAAGGTGCTGTGCGAGAAATCCCTGGAGGTGCAGCCCTACGTCAAGACCGGGCGCACCCATCTGATGGACGCCATGCCGGTGCGCATGAGCCAGGTGCTCGACGGCTGGGGCCAGCAGATCCAGGCCAACATCGAGCATCTGCGCGCTCTGCAACCGAGCCTGCAGGCACTGGCGCAGGGCGGTACGGCGGTGGGCACGGGGGTCAATGCGCACCCGCGTTTCGCCGAGTCGTTCTGCCTGGAGCTGAGCGCTCTGAGTGGCATTACCTTCACCCCTGGGCAGAATTTCTTCGCCTTGATCGGCTCGCAGGACACCGCCGTGGCGTTGTCTGGGCAGCTCAGGACGCTGGCCGTGTCCTTGATGAAGATTGCCAACGATCTGCGCTGGATGAACTCAGGCCCTCTGGCTGGCCTGGCCGAGATCGAGCTGGAGGCCCTGCAGCCGGGCTCGTCGATCATGCCGGGCAAGGTCAATCCGGTGATTCCCGAGGCCACCGCCATGGTCGCCGCGCAGGTGATGGGTAATGACGCCACCATCGCCATCGCCGGGCAGTCCGGCAACTTCGAGCTGAATGTCATGTTGCCGCTGATCGCCGACAACCTGCTGGGCAGCATCGACCTGCTGGCCAATGCCAGCCGTCTGCTGGCTGATCGTGCCATCGCCAGCTTCAAGGTCAACCAGGCCAAGCTCAGGGAGGCGCTGGAGCGCAACCCCATCCTGGTCACGGCGCTGAACCCGATCATTGGTTATCTCAAGGCAGCCGAAATCGCCAAGCAGGCCTACCGAGAGGGGCGGCCGATCATCGAGGTCGCGCTGCAGCACACGGATCTGTCGCGCCAGCAACTGGAGCAGTTGCTGAACCCGGAAAGGCTCACCGAAGGCGGACTCTGAAGGCCTGACAGGGGCAGCGCGTGGTCGGCCACCGCCGTTGCCCTCGATTCGTTCATCGCAACTGCCATTTCGGCAAGGGGCTGTCATGGAGCACTGGAAGACCGTCATCGAAGCGGGCAATCGCTGCTTTACCGAGGGGAACTGGGTTCAGGCGCGCGAGCTGTACCTGCAGGCGCTGGCCGAGGCGCAGGTGTTGCTGGGGCGCTGGGCCGATCACGAGCAGGCAGTGGCGGCGTTCGTCGTTTCCCACCACAACCTGGCCGACCTGCACCTGACGCTTGAGCAAGCGGAGTCGGCTGCGGAAAACCTCTGTGCCTGCCATGAGCGCCTGCTGAGCATCCTTGGCAATGGCGCGCTGCCCGAAGCACTGCAGCAAGCGGCGCTCAGGCACAGCCAGCGCACCTATCTCGAGCTGCTGCAGTTCATCGCCGAGTACGGCACCTTTCCGCGCACTGATCGCCTGCTCGGTGCTGCCCGGCGTCATGCCTGTACGCCTCATCCGAGCTGCTCGTGCGGCCCGGGCCCTGTCTATCACTGAAGGAGTTCGTCCATGCCGCACAGTCTGCCAGCCCTGCCTTATGCCTACGACGCCCTGGAACCGCACATCGATGCGCAGACCATGGAGATCCACCACAGCAAGCATCATCAGACCTACATCAACAACCTCAATGCCGCGCTGCAGGGCAGCGAGTACGAGGAGGTGCCGGTGGAAACCCTGCTGCGCGAACTGGCTGAGCTGCCCGAAGCGCTGCATGCAGCGGTGATCAATCAGGGCGGTGGGCACGCCAACCACAGCCTGTTCTGGACGGTCATGTCGCCCAGTGGTGGCGGTGAGCCGAGTGGCGAGCTGGCTGCGGCCATTGACAGTCAACTGGGTGGTTTTGCTGCCTTCAAGGAGGCCTTCACCAAGGCTGCCCTGAGTCGCTTCGGCAGTGGCTGGGCCTGGCTGAGCCTGACCCCGGAAAAGTGTCTGGTGGTGGAAAGCAGCGCCAACCAGGACAGCCCGCTGATGCACGGCAATACGCCGATCCTTGGCCTGGACGTGTGGGAGCACGCCTATTACCTGCGCTACCAGAACCGTCGCCCGGAATATATCGGCGCCTTCTACCATGTCATCGACTGGGATGAAGTGGCGCGTCGATACCGTCAGGCCATGAGCTGAGCCAGCAGGGTATGCGAATGACGCAGGCTGTTCCGTTTGGCCGTAATGGCCGCATTTTTCGTTACCTGCTGGGTGGCACCATCCTGTTCTGTGGTGGCCTGCTGCTGCTGATCCAGGCGTTGGTGCTGCTCGACCAGGGCGCGCAACCGCGCCTGCTGCAAGCGCTACAGGCTGGCCTGCTGTGCGCGTCTGGCACGGCCCTGGGGGCCTTGCCGGTGTTGTGCATGGGCAACCTGTCCGCACGCATGCGTGACAGCCTGCTGGGCTTCGGCGCCGGGGTGATGCTGGCGGCCACGGTGTTTTCCCTGCTGGTGCCAGCACTCGAGGTGGCCAGGGAGCAAGGTTTCTCGGCCTGGGGCGCGGGCGCTCTGACCAGTATTGGCGTGTTGCTGGGGGGGGTTGCCATGCACCTGTTGGGGCGCCGCCTGGCGCAACGGCACGGTGAGCAGAGCCTGGCCTCCGGTCTCATCCTGTTCGTCATCGCCATCACCGCGCACAACGTGCCCGAAGGCATGGCGGTCGGCGTGGCGGCTGCTGCGGGCTTGAGTGGTGCGCAGGGGTTGGCCATCGGCATTGCCCTGCAGGACATGCCCGAGGGGCTGATTGTGGCACTGGGCCTGGCCAGTGCCGGCATGGCGCGCAGCAAGGCGGTGCTGATCGGCGTGGCCTCGGGCCTGGTGGAGCCGCTGTTCGCGGTGCTCTGTGCCTGGTTGGTGGGCATTTCCCAGCTATTGCTGCCCTGGGGCTTGGCGTTGGCGGCGGGGGCGATGCTGTTCGTGGTGATCCATGAAGTCGTGCCCGAGTCGCAGCGCGAGGGGCATGCCAGCGAAGCCAGTCTGGCCCTGGCCGCTGGCTTTTGCTTGATGATGGTGCTGGATACGGCTTTGGCGTAGGGGTACACCCGATCTGTGTAGGGTGCGCTGTGCGCACCGCTTGTACCTCGGATGCAGGGGCTTGGTGCGCACGGCGCACCCTACGGCGTCGTGCATTCCGGGTGCGCCGTGCACGATGGCAACAATGGCAGTGGATGTCTTGAAGCTTGGGGCTTGCAGCTTGTCGCTGCCTCATTCGCCCTCGTCGAAATAGTTCGTGGGGTGCGCTGTGCGCACCGCTTGTACCTCGGATGCAGGGGCTTGGTGCGCACGGCGCACCCTACGGTGTCGTGTATTCCGGGGGGCGCCGTGCACGCTGGCAACAATGGCAGTGGATGTCTTGAAGCTTGGGGCTTGCAGCTTGTCGCTGCCTCATTCGCCCTCGTCGAAATAGTTCGTAGGGTGCGCTGTGCGCACCGCTTGTACCTCGGATGCAGGGGCTTGGTGCGCACGGCGCACCCTACGGTGTCGTGTATTCCGGGGGCGCCGTGCACGGTGGCAACAATGGCAATGGATGTCTTGAAGCTTGGGGCTTGCAGCTTGTTGCTGCCTCACTCGCCCTCGTCGAAATAGTTGTCGATCAGTGCGATCAGCGCCTGCATGGCCGCTTCGTCCTGCTCGCCCTCGGTGTGCAGGTGCACCGGGGTGCCCTTGCCGGCCGCCAGCATCATCACCGCCATGATGCTCTTGCCGTCCACCAGGCTGTCGCTGCTACGGCCGATACGCACCTGGCAGGGGTACTGGCTGGCAACACCGACGAATTTGGCGGCAGCACGAGCGTGCAGGCCGAGTTTGTTGATGATGGTGACTTCGCGGATTGGCATCGCGGCAGGGATTCCTTAGCTGAGGTCGCGGTGGCGAACCTGGACGTTCTTCAACGAATGCTTGAGGGCTTCGCTCAGGCGTGCGGCCAGGTACACCGAACGATGGTGTCCACCCGTGCAGCCGATGGCGATGGTCACGTAGGCGCGGTTGCTGGCGGCGAAGCGCGGCAGCCACTTCTCCAGGTAGGTGAGGATGTCTTGATACATATCTTCGACCTCCGGCTGCGCGGCCAGGTAGTCAATGACCGGCTGATCGAGACCGGAGAAGTCGCGCAGCTCCGGCTTCCAGTAGGGGTTGGGCAGGCAGCGGGCGTCGAACACCAGGTCGGCATCGACCGGCATGCCACGCTTGAAACCGAAGGATTCGACGAGAAAGGCCGTGCCGCTCTGGGTTTGCCCGAGCAGGCGCAGCTTGAGGGTGTCGCGCAACTGGTAGAGGTTCAGGCGCGTGGTGTCGATCTTCAGGTCGGCCAGGTCGATGATCGGCGCCAGCAACTGGCTTTCGTAAGCGATGGCTTCTGCCAGTGAGCGGTTGTCGTTGGTCAGCGGGTGGCGCCGACGGGTTTCCGAGAAACGCTTGAGCAGGGTGTCGTCTTCGGCGTCGAGGTAGAGCACCTCGCAGCGAATACCGCGCTTGTGCACTTCGTCGAGCAGTTCGGGAAAGCGCCGTAGCTGGCTGAGCAGGTTGCGCGCATCGATGGATACCGCGACCTGAGGCAGCATCAGATCGCTCTGCGGCAGGAAGCGTTCGGCCAGATCCGGTAGCAGGCTAGCCGGCAGGTTATCGATGCAGTAGAAACCGTTGTCTTCGAGTACATCGAGGGCAGTGCTCTTGCCGGAGCCGGAGCGACCGCTGACGATGATCAGGCGCATGGTTATTGACCGTTCTGGATGTCCACGACCACCTGGTAGAGCGCTTCACTGGTCGGCGCCTGGCGCAGGCGTTCGCGCACGTCCTGGCGGTCGAGCATGCTGGCGATCTGGCGCAGGAGTTCGAGGTGGGCGTCGGTGGCGGCTTCCGGCACCAGCAGGACGAACAGCAGATCGACCGGCGCGCCGTCGATGGCGTCGAAGTCGACTGCCGTGTCCAGGCGCAGCAGGGCGCTGATCGGTGCGTTGCAGCCGGCCAGGCGACAGTGAGGGATGGCGATGCCGTTGCCGAAGCCGGTGGAGCCAAGCTTCTCGCGGGCGATGAGGCTCTCGTAGATGTCCTGATTGTCCAGCTCATCGAGGTCGCGGGCGACCAGGCTGGCGATCTGTTCGAGCACACGCTTCTTGCTGCCGCCCGGCACGTTCACCAGGGAACGGCCGGGGGTCAGGATATTTTCAAGTCGGATCATGGAAGGGAAATGTCAGCGGGCTGTGGCGCCTTGCAGGCGATCGAGCTGCTTTTCCTTGTGCTTGATGAGTTGACGGTCGAGTTTGTCTGCCAGCAGGTCGATGGCAGCGTACATATCGTTATGTTCGGCGTTGGCGACGACCTCACCGCCAGCAACGTGAAGGGTGGCTTCGATCTTCTGCTTGAGCTTTTCGACCTCCATGATCACCTGAACATTGGTGATCTTGTCGAAGTGGCGTTCCAGTCGGCCGAGTTTCTCGCCGATGTAGTCACGCAGGGCGTCGGTCACATCCAGCTGATGTCCACTGATGTTGACTTGCATACCGCTTTCTCCTTGTTGCCTTGTGTAAGAGATAGGCCTTAACGAGGCCCACCACCGGAACACTGTGGCCTGCTCGCCATGGACGAGCAGTCGATCTTGCTCACATCAGTCGCTTGCGTTCGCTGGAGGGGGCGATACCGAGGGATTCACGGTACTTGGCCACCGTGCGACGGGCGACTTGGATGCCTTGTGCCTCCAGTAAACCAGCGATCTTGCTGTCGCTCAACGGCTTTTTCGCGTTTTCCGCGGCCACCAGTTTCTTGATGATGGCGCGAATCGCCGTCGACGAGCATTCGCCGCCTTCGGAGGTGCTGACGTGGCTGGAGAAGAAGTATTTCAGCTCGTAAATGCCACGCGGGGTATGCATGAATTTCTGCGTGGTGACGCGCGAGATGGTCGACTCGTGCATGCCCACCGCCTCGGCGATGTCGTGCAGCACCAGGGGCTTCATCGCCTCGTCGCCATAGTCGAGAAAGCCGCGTTGGTGCTCGACGATCTGCGTGGCTACCTTCATCAGGGTCTCGTTGCGGCTCTGCAGGCTCTTGATGAACCAGCGCGCCTCCTGCAACTGGTTGCGCATGAAGGTGTTGTCGGCGCTGGAATCGGCGCGTTTGACGAAGCCGGCGTACTGCGCATTGACGCGCAGGCGCGGCATGGCTTCCTGGTTCAACTCCACCAGCCAGCGGCCGTTGTGCTTGCGCACGATGACGTCCGGCACCACGTATTCCGGCTCGCTGGATTCGATCTGCGAGCCCGGGCGCGGATTGAGGCGCTGGATCAGCTCGATGACCTGCTTGAGCTCGTCTTCCTTGAGCTTGGTGCGGCGCATGAGCTGGGCGTAATCGCGGCTGCCGAGCAGTTCCAGGTGTTCGCTGACCAGGCGCTGGGTGTCGTTGAGCCAGGGCGTGCTGGCTGGGAGTTGGCGCAGTTGCAGCAGCAGGCACTCGCGCAGGTCGCGGGCGCCGATGCCGGCCGGCTCGAACTGCTGAATGCGGTGCAGCACCACTTCCACTTCGTCCAGTTCGACGTCCAATTCCGGGTCGAAGGACTCGGTCACTTCCTCGAGGGTTTCTTCGAGGTAGCCATCGTTGTTGATGCAGTCGATCAGGGTGGCGGCGATCAGCCGATCCTTGTCCGACATGGGCGCGAGGTTCAGTTGCCAGAGCAGGTGGCTATGCAGGCTCTCGCCGCTGGAGGTGCGGGTGGTGAAGTCCCACTCGTCATCGTCGTTGCTTGGCAGGCTGCTGGCGCTGGTCTGGTAGATGTCTTCCCAGGCGGTATCGACCGGCAGCTCGTTGGGAATGCGTTCGCCCCACTCGCCTTCCTCCAGGTTATCAACCGTCGGAGTGGCTTCCTGGTAGCTCTCTTCCTTGCTCGGCGCGGGAGCAGCGCTTTCGGCGCCGTCGGCCATCGGGTCGCTGTTGTCGAAGTCGTCGCCGTCTTCCTGGCGCTCGAGCATGGGGTTGGATTCCAGCGCCTCCTGAATTTCCTGTTGCAGATCCAGAGTCGACAGTTGGAGGAGGCGGATGGCCTGTTGCAGCTGCGGGGTCATCGTCAGCTGCTGGCCCATCTTGAGGACTAGCGATGGTTTCATTGCAGACCTTAATTTACCGGCGAGTTACGCCTTCCACATCAGGGCGCCGAAGCGCCGCCAGGAAGCAAATTATATGCCTGAAAATCTCGTCCTTGCCTAGGGGCTGTCCTATTTCCGTCATCTAAATATGGATGTTTACAGACGGAACTCGTGGCCCAGATAAACCTCTTTCACCGTCTGGTTGGCGAGGATGGTCTCGGCGTCGCCTTCGGCAATCAGTTGGCCATCGTTGACGATGTAGGCCGTTTCGCAGATGTCCAGGGTCTCGCGTACGTTGTGATCGGTGATGAGAATGCCGATACCCTTGGTCTTGAGGTGATGGATGATCTGCTTGATGTCGCCCACGGAGATCGGGTCGACACCGGCGAAGGGTTCGTCGAGCAGGATGAACTTGGGGTTGGTGGCCAGGGCGCGGGCGATTTCCACGCGGCGTCGTTCACCACCGGACAGGCTCATGCCCAGGTTGCCTGAGATGTGGTGGATGTGGAATTCCTGCAGCAGGTTCTCCAGCTCCGCCTGGCGCCCGGCGCGGTCGAGATCCTTGCGCGTTTCGAGGATGGCCATGATGTTGTCGGCCACCGACAGCTTGCGGAAGATCGAGGCTTCCTGCGGCAGGTAGCCGATGCCGGCGCGGGCACGACCATGCATGGGCTGGTGGCTGACGTCGAGGTCGTCGATCAGCACACGTCCCTGGTCGGCCTGCACCAGGCCGACGATCATGTAGAAGCAGGTGGTCTTGCCGGCACCGTTGGGGCCGAGCAGACCGACGATCTGGCCGCTCTCGATGTTCAGGCTGACGTCGCGTACGACCTGGCGGCCCTTGTAGCTCTTGGCCAGGTGTTGGGCTTTGAGAATGGCCATTACTGCTGTTGATCCGCGGGTTTGTTCTTGGGTTGGATGACCATGTCGATGCGCGGACGCGGCACGCTGACGTTGTTGCCGGTGGCGCGTCCTGCGTTGACGATCTGGCGGCGGGTGTCGTAGACGATCTTCTCGCCCTCGAAGGTATTGCCTTCCTGGATCACCTTGGCCTGGTCGATCAGTACGATGCGTTCGTTGCTGGCGAAGTACTGGATGGTCTTGCCGTAGGCTTTGACGATTTCCTTGTCCACGGCGGGCTTCTGCTCGTAGTAGGCGAGGTTGCCGACCGAGGTGAACACGTCGATGTCGCCGCTGGCGGTCTGGGTGATGGTCACGGTGTCGCCAGTGATCTTCAGGGTGCCCTGAGTGATGATCACGTCGCCGCGATAGACCGCCACGCCCTGCTTGTCATCCAGTTCGGCGGTATCGGCCTGGATGCGGATCGGCTGGTCGCGATCGGAGGGCAGAGCCCAGGCGGCCGCGCTTCCAAATGCGGCGCCGAGGCTGAGAATCAGGGGGAGGGTGTTAACGAACCTCATGCTGGCCTCTTACGTTGGACAGCAGGAGCATCCTGCCGTCATTCAAGTACGCTTTCATTCCTTGTGCCGTGGTCACCCCGTTGGCCGCGACGATTCTAACGGCTTGCTCGGTCTGCGCATATTCCTTGTCAGGAATTACGGTCATGCGGCTACTGGTGATGATGGTGGGGCGGTTCTTGGCATCGGTACGGGCAATGCGCACGTCGTCGATCAGTTCCACCTCTTTGCCGCCGGGGGATACCTCGGCGCGCTGGCTGGTGACCTTCCACGGCAGGTTGGTGCCGCGGTACAGATCCAGTTTGGGGTTTTGCACCTGGGTGATGTCGGTGCTCTTGACGTGCTCGAGCTTGTCGGCGGTCATGCGGTAGTGCAGCTTGCCATCGTCCTGGAACTGCACGGTGTGCGCGCCGATGGCGTAGAAGTCGATGGTCTCGTCGCTGTCCGTCTGTTGCGGCGTGCGGCTGGTTTCCGGAGCGATGTTCCAGTAGCCGAGTGCGCCGACGAGTACGGCGATCAAGGCGAATATCAGCAGGTTGAGCGCTTTGCGTGGCATGTCGTGCCCTACAGGTAAGCGGCTTGAGCCGCGTCCAGCGTGCCCTGGGCACGCATGATCAGTTCGCAGAATTCGCGCGCAGCGCCTTCGCCGCCACGCGCCTGGGTCACGCCATGGGCGTGCTGGCGGACGAAACCGTCGGCGCTGGCCACGGCCATGCCCAGGCCGACGCGGCGCATGACCGGCAGATCCGGCAGGTCGTCGCCCAGATAGGCGACCTGTTCATAGCTTAGGCCGAGTTCGGCGAGCAGGCCGTCGAGTACCACGAGCTTGTCCTCGCGGCCCTGGAACAGATGCTGGATGCCGAGGTTGTTGGCACGCCGCTCCACCACCGGGGTCTTGCGCCCGCTGATGATGGCGGTGCGCACGCCCGAGGCCATGAGCATCTTGATGCCATGGCCGTCGAGGGTGTTGAAGGTCTTGAACTCGCTGCCGTCTTCGAGAAAGTACAGGCGGCCGTCGGTGAGCACGCCGTCGACATCGAACACGGCCAGTTTCACGGCGCGGGCACGCTGCAGCAAGGTATTCATCACATCACTCCTGCGCGCAGCAGGTCGCCGAGGTTGAAGGCGCCCACCGGGCGGTCTTCTGCATCGACCACCACCAGGGCGCTGATCTTGTTGTCTTCCATGATTTTCAGGGCTTCCGCGGCGAGCATTTCACCATGTACGGTCTTGCCGTGTGGGGTCATCACCTCGTCGATCAGCGCCTGGCGTACGTCGATGCCCTTGTCCAGGGCGCGGCGCAGGTCACCGTCGGTGAAGATGCCGGCCAGGCGGCCGTCGCGCTCCAGCACGGCGGTCATGCCCAGGCCTTTCTGGGTCATTTCCAGCAGGGCGTCGCGCAGGCTGGTGCCACGTTGCACCTGCGGCAGGGTATCGCCGGCATGCATGACGTTCTCCACCTTGAGCAGCAGGCGTCGGCCCAGGGCTCCACCGGGATGGGAGAAGGCGAAGTCCTCGGCGGTGAAGCCGCGCGCCTCCAGCAGGGCGATGGCCAAAGCGTCGCCCAGGACCAGGCTGGCGGTGGTCGAGGAGGTGGGGGCCAGGTTGAGCGGGCAGGCTTCCTGCGCCACGCGGGCATCGAGATTGGCCTCGGCGGCCTTGGCCAGCGGCGACTCGGGGTTGCCGGTCATGCTGATCAGACGGATGCCCAGACGCTTGATCAACGGCAGCAGGGTGACGATCTCGGCGGTGGTGCCGGAGTTGGACAGGGCCAGGACGATGTCGTCCTTGGTGATCATGCCCATGTCACCGTGGCTGGCTTCGGCGGGGTGGACGAAGAAGGCGGCGGTGCCGGTGCTGGCCAGGGTCGCAGCGATCTTGTTGCCGATGTGCCCGGATTTGCCCATGCCCACCACGACCACGCGCCCCTTGCAGTCGAGGATCATCTCGCAGGCCTTGACGAAGCTGGTGTCGAGGCGTGGCAGCAGATCCTGCACGGCTTCGATTTCCATGCGGATGGTGCGGCGGGCGGTTTCGATCAGATCGGGGCGTTGGCTCATGTACGGCGGCTGCTTCGGGTGAAAAGGCGGGGATTATACCGATAAAGGATGACGTGCTCACCTTTTCCAATTCGCAAACTGGCTCGCAAAGCTGTCATGAATCTGAACGTTACAAATCCGTACTCTGGGCCCTGGGGGCTGCAAATGCTATAGTCCGCGGCCATTTCGGCCATCCAGCAGTTGTGTCTCCGAGCATGGGAGGTGGCGTCTGCCAGGAAGGCTTGATTCTCAAGGAGTTCAGATGAGCGCCGAACACGATTACGCGATCGAGCTGCAGGGCGTCAGCTTCCAGCGTGGTTCGCGAGCCATTTTCGACAAGGTCGACATCCGCATTCCGCGCGGCAAGGTCACCGGCATCATGGGGCCGTCCGGTTGTGGCAAGACCACGCTGCTGCGCCTGATCGCCGCCGAGCTGCGCCCGTCCGCCGGTGACGTGCGGGTTGCCGGGGTCAGTCTGCCCAAGCTGTCGCGCGATGAGCTGTTCGACATGCGCAAGCAGATGGGTGTGCTGTTCCAGAGTGGTGCGCTGTTCACCGATCTCGATGTGTTCGAGAACGTGGCCTTTCCCTTGCGCGTGCATACCAAGCTGCCGGAAGAGATGATTCGTGACATCGTCCTGTTGAAGCTGCAGGCGGTCGGTTTGCGCGGTGCCGTCGAATTGATGCCGGACGAGCTGTCCGGTGGCATGAAGCGGCGGGTGGCTCTGGCCCGGGCGATTGCCCTGGATCCGCAGATCCTCTTGTACGATGAACCGTTCGTCGGCCAGGACCCCATCGCCATGGGAGTGCTGGTGCGCCTGATCCGCCTGCTCAACGATGCGCTGGGTATCACCAGCGTCGTGGTCTCCCATGACCTGGCGGAAACCGCCAGCATCGCCGATTACCTCTACGTGGTCGGCGATGCGCAGGTGCTCGGGCATGGCACGCCGGACGAACTGATGAATTCCGATAACCCGCGCATTCGCCAGTTCATGAAGGGCATTCCGGATGGCCCGGTGCCGTTCCATTATCCGGCTCCCGATTATCGCGATGACCTGTTGGGGAAACCTTGATGCGTAGAACTTCTCCGCTGGAGCGGGTGCGCCTGTTCGGCCGTGCGGGTATCGATGTGGTGGCCACGCTGGGGCGTTCGGTGCTATTCCTCGGGCATGCCGTGTTCGGTCGCAGTCGGGCTGGCAAGCCCCTGCAACTGCTGATCAAGCAGCTCTATGCCGTGGGCGTGCTGTCGCTGGCGATCATTGTCGTGTCAGGCATCTTCATCGGCATGGTGCTGGCGCTGCAGGGCTACAACATCCTGGTCAGCTATGGTTCGGAGCAGGCGGTGGGGCAGATGGTCGCCCTGACCCTGCTGCGCGAGCTGGGCCCGGTGGTCACGGCGCTGCTGTTCGCCGGGCGTGCCGGTTCGGCCTTGACCGCCGAGATCGGCAACATGAAGTCCACCGAACAGCTCTCCAGCCTGGAGATGATCGGCGTCGATCCACTCAAGTACATCGTCGCACCACGCCTATGGGCGGGTTTCATTTCCATGCCATTGCTGGCCATGATCTTCTGCGTGGTGGGCATCTGGGGTGGGGCGATGGTCGCCGTGGACTGGCTCGGTGTCTACGAGGGCTCGTTCTGGGTCAACATGCAGAACAGCGTTTCCTTTTACGACGATGTGCTCAATGGTGTGATCAAGAGCGTCGTCTTCGCTTTCGTGGTGACCTGGATCGCCGTGTTCCAGGGTTACGACTGCGAGCCCACATCCGAAGGCATTAGCCGCGCCACCACGCGTACGGTGGTATACGCCTCGCTGGCCGTGCTCGGGCTGGACTTCATTCTGACCGCTTTGATGTTTGGAGATTTCTGATGCAAAACCGCACGCTGGAGATTGGTGTCGGCCTGTTCCTCCTGGCCGGTCTGCTGGCCTTGCTGCTGCTTGCCCTGCGTGTCAGTGGCCTGAGCGTCGGTACCGCTGGCGATACCTACAAGGTCTATGCCTATTTCAACAACATCGCCGGGCTCACGGTGCGGGCCAAGGTGACCATGGCCGGTGTGACCATCGGCAAGGTCAGTGCGATCGACCTGGATCACGACAGTTACATGGGGCGTGTCACCCTGGAACTCGATAGCAAGGTCAACAATCTACCGGACGATTCCACCGCTTCGATCCTGACCGCTGGCCTGCTCGGTGAGAAATACATCGGCATTAGCGTGGGGGGAGAGGAGGCCGTGCTCAAGGACGGCAGCACCATCCACGACACCCAGTCGGCGCTGGTGCTGGAGGATCTGATCGGCAAGTTCCTGCTCAATTCGGTCAATAAAGACGAAGCCAAGTGATGAGGGGCAAAACCATGCTCAAGACCCTGCGTAACTCCCTGCTGGCCATGCTGGCGGTATTGCCGCTGCTGGCGTTCGCTGCGCCCAGCGCGCATGAGGTGGTGCAGCAGACCACCGAGACCCTGCTGGCCGATCTCAAGGCCAACAAGGAGCGCTATCGCAGCGACCCCAATGCCTTTTATGAGTCGCTCAACGAGATCCTCGGGCCCGTGGTGGACGTCGAAGGCATCTCTCGTGGGGTGATGACCGTGCGCTATTCGCGCCAGGCCTCGCCGGAACAGATGAGCCGATTCCAGGAAAACTTCAAGCGTAGCCTGATGCAGTTCTACGGCAATGCCCTGCTCGAATACGACAACCAGGACATCCGTGTGTTGCCAGGCGCCGCGGAGGAGCCGCAGCGGACTTCGGTCGGCATGGAAATCCGTGACGGCAAAGGCGTGGTCTACCCATTGTCCTACACCATGGTCGCGGAGGATGGCACCTGGAAGCTGCGCAACGTGATCATCAATGGCATCAACGTCGGCAAGCTGTTCCGCGATCAGTTCGCCCAATCCATGCAGGCCAATCGCAACGACCTGGACAAGGTCATCGACACCTGGGCCGACACCGTGGCCAAGGCGCGTCAGGCACGGGGCCAATCGTGAGTCGGGCCGAGATCGTCGAGCGTGCCCCTGGGCAGCTCGTGCTCAGCGGTGTGATCGATCATCTCAGTGGGCCTGCCTTGCGCGAGCAGGGTGGCCGGCTGATCCTCGCCAGTGGCGCTGCCCGGCTGCAGCTCGACTGCAGTGCGGTGAGCAAGTCCAACAGCGTTGGCTTGGCCCTGTTGCTGGCCTTCATGCGCGATGCGCGGCAAGCCGGGCGTGAGCTGGTGATCAGCGAGCTGCCCGAAGACATGCGCGAGGTGGCCGAGGTCAGCGGCTTGCTGGAGCTGCTGCCGCTGCAGGGCTGAATCTGCGAACGGGTCGGCAGGCCTGCCGTCGCTGGCGCATCATGCGGGCTTCGCAGGCGAGGGGCTTTTTTGTATGATGGCCGACCCGCGGGCCCAGGGCCCAACTGCGTCAAACGAGGTCGAGCATGCAGGCTGCAGAAGTGAAAAGCCTCCTAGAGGAAAAACTCCCGAATACCCAGGTGGAAGTGGAAGGCGAAGGCTGCAACTTCCAGCTCAACCTGATCAGCGACGAGCTGGCCGCTCTCAGCCCGGTCAAGCGTCAGCAGCAGATCTATGCCCATCTCAACGCCTGGATCGCCGATGGCAGCATCCACGCCGTGACCATGAAATTCTTCAGCCGGGCCGACTGGGCCGCGCGTTCCTGAGCCTGCGGGCGACGAGACTCCTATGGACAAACTGATCATTACCGGTGGCGTGCGCCTCGATGGCGAGATTCGCATCTCCGGTGCGAAGAACTCCGCGCTGCCGATCCTGGCTGCTACCCTGCTGGGTGACGAGCCCATCACCATCTGCAACCTGCCGCACCTGCACGACATCACCACCATGATCGAGCTGTTCGGGCGCATGGGCATCGAGCCGGTGATCGACGAGAAGCTGGCGGTGGAAGTCGACGCCCGCGCCATCAAGACCCTGGTCGCGCCATACGAGCTGGTCAAGACCATGCGCGCCTCGATCCTGGTGCTCGGCCCCATGGTCGCCCGTTTCGGTGAGGCCGAAGTGGCCCTGCCTGGCGGTTGCGCCATCGGTTCGCGCCCGGTCGACCTGCACATCCGTGGCCTCGAAGCCATGGGGGCGAAAATCGACGTGGAAGGCGGCTACATCAAGGCCAAGGCGCCGGAAGGTGGCTTGCGCGGTGCGCACTTCTTCTTCGATGTGGTCAGCGTGACCGGCACCGAGAACATCATGATGGCCGCGACCCTGGCCAAGGGCCGCAGCGTGCTGGAAAACGCCGCGCGCGAGCCTGAGGTGGTCGACCTGGCCAACTGCCTGATCGCCATGGGCGCGAAGATCCAGGGCGCTGGCACCGACACCATCATCATCGATGGCGTCGAGCGCCTGCATGGTGCGCGCTTCGACGTCATGCCCGACCGTATCGAGACCGGCACCTACCTGGTCGCCGCCGCTGTCACTGGTGGTCGCGTCAAGGTCAAGGACGCCGATCCGTCGACTCTGGAGGCCGTGCTGGCCAAGCTGCAGGAAGCGGGCGCGGAGATCACCACCGGCGCCGACTGGATCGAGCTGGACATGAAGGGCAAGCGGCCCAAGGCGGTCAACCTGCGCACCGCGCCTTACCCGGCATTCCCCACCGATATGCAGGCGCAGTTCATCGCCCTCAATGCCATTGCCGAAGGCACCGGCACCATCATCGAGACGGTGTTCGAGAACCGCTTCATGCACGTCTACGAGATGTTGCGCATGGGCGCCAACATCCTGGTCGAGGGCAACACCGCCGTCGTCACCGGTGTCGAGGCACTCAAGGGCGCGCCCGTGATGGCCACCGACCTGCGCGCTTCGGCGAGCCTGGTGCTGGCTGCGCTGGTGGCTGACGGTGACACGCTGATCGACCGCATCTACCACATCGACCGTGGCTACGAGTGCATCGAAGAGAAGCTGCAGCTACTCGGCGCTAAAATTCGTCGCGTCCCGGGCTGATTGCCTGCGTCCGTTGTCGTAGGGCCGCTCCCGTTGGAGTGGCCGCTTCCGCTCAAGGAAACCGTTCCATGCTCACCATTGCCCTGTCCAAAGGCCGCATTCTTGACGACACCCTGCCGTTGCTGGCGGCGGCCGGTATCGAGCCGACCGAGAACCCGGACAAGAGCCGCAAGCTGATCATCCCCACCACCCAGGATGACGTGCGCCTGCTGATCGTGCGGGCTACCGACGTACCCACCTACGTCGAGCACGGTGCTGCCGACCTCGGCGTGGCGGGCAAGGACGTGCTGATGGAATACGGCGGTCAGGGCCTCTACGAGCCGCTGGATCTGCAGATCGCCCAGTGCAAGCTGATGACCGCCGGCAAGGTGGGGGCGCCGGAGCCCAAGGGGCGCCTGCGCGTGGCCACCAAGTTCGTCAACGTGGCCAAGCGTTACTACGCCGAGCAGGGCCGTCAGGTCGAGGTGATCAAACTGTACGGCTCCATGGAGCTGGCGCCGCTGGTGGGCCTGGCCGACAAGATCATCGACGTGGTCGACACCGGCAACACCCTGCGTGCCAACGGCCTGGAGCCACAGGAGCTGATCGCTACCATCAGTTCGCGGCTGATCGTCAACAAGGCGTCGATGAAGATGCAGCACGCACGCATCCAGGCGCTGATCGAGACCCTGCGCGGCGCCGTCGAGGCGCGACACCAAGGCTGATTCCTCACCGCGACCTCTGGTCGCGGCAGCCTATCCGTGTCATAGCCATTTTTCTTGGGTGCCCGCACGGTGGGCTTGCTACATTACGGGCGCCCTAGAAACCGCCATTTAATGAGGCTTTCGCTATGACCGCTCCCATTGCTGTTCGCCGACTCAACGCCGCTGACCAGGATTTCGCCCAGCACCTGGATTATCTGCTGAGCTGGGAGAGTGTGTCCGACGATGGCGTCAACCAGCGCGTGCTGGAAATCATCCAGGCCGTACGCCAGCGTGGCGATGCTGCCCTGGTGGAATACACCCAGCGTTTCGATGGCCTGGAGGTCGCTTCCATGGCCGACCTGATCCTGCCGCGCGAGCGCCTGGAGTTGGCCCTGACCCGTATCAGCCCGGCTCAGCGCGAGGCGCTGGAAGTCGCCGCCGAGCGCGTGCGCAGCTACCACGAGAAGCAGAAACAGGATTCCTGGCGCTACACCGAGGCCGATGGCACCGTACTGGGCCAGAAGGTCACCCCGCTGGATCGCGCCGGCCTGTACGTGCCGGGCGGCAAGGCGTCCTATCCGTCCTCGGTGTTGATGAACGCCATCCCGGCTAAGGTCGCCGGGGTCCCCGAGGTGGTGATGGTGGTGCCGACCCCGCGCGGCGAGATCAACGAGATCGTCCTGGCTGCCGCCGCCATTGCCGGCGTCGACCGCGTGTTCACCATCGGTGGCGCTCAGGCCGTGGCCGCGCTGGCCTATGGCACCGAGAGCGTGCCGCCGGTCGATAAAATCGTAGGGCCCGGCAATATCTACGTCGCCACCGCCAAGCGCCATGTGTTCGGCAAGGTGGGCATCGACATGATTGCCGGCCCGTCAGAGATTCTCGTGGTCTGCGACGGCCAGACCGACCCGGACTGGATCGCCATGGATCTGTTCTCCCAGGCCGAGCACGACGAAGACGCCCAGTCGATTCTGGTCAGCCCGGATGCCGCCTTCCTCGATCGCGTGGCTGCAAGCATCGCCAAGCTGTTGCCGAGCATGGAGCGTGCCGAGATCATCCGCACCTCGCTGGAAGGGCGTGGCGCGCTGATCCAGGTGGCCGACATGGCCCAGGCCATCGAGGTGGCCAACCGCATCGCCCCCGAGCACCTGGAACTGTCGGTGGCCGATCCGGAGGCCTGGCTGCCCGAGATTCGCCATGCCGGCGCCATCTTCATGGGCCGTTACACCGCAGAAGCACTGGGTGATTACGTGGCCGGGCCGAACCATGTGCTGCCCACTTCTGGCACTGCGCGCTTTTCCTCGCCGCTGGGGGTGTACGACTTCCAGAAGCGCTCGTCGATCATCTTCTGCTCGCCGGATGGCGCGTCGGAGCTGGGCAAGAGCGCCTCGGTGCTGGCCCGTGGCGAGTCGCTGACCGCGCACGCCCGTAGCGCCGAATACCGCATCAAACCCTGAGGGTAGGGTGCGCCGTGCGCACCTTGTGAATGTTTTGGTGCGCACGGCGCACCCTACGGGATCACGCTTCGCAGGTTGAACGAAGCGATATCCATCGCCCATGTAACGCATTTCGAGGAGAGAAGGGCAGATGAGCAAATTCTGGAGCCCCTTCGTCAAAGACCTGGTGCCCTATGTGCCAGGCGAGCAACCCAAGCTGAGCAAGCTGGTCAAGCTCAACACCAACGAGAACCCCTACGGCCCGTCGCCGAAGGCCATCGCAGCCATGCAGGCCGAGGTCAACGACAACCTGCGCCTGTACCCCGATCCCAACGGTGATCGGCTGAAGCAGGCGGTGGCCGAGTATTACGGCATCCAGCCAGCGCAGGTATTCGTCGGCAACGGCTCCGACGAAGTACTGGCACATGCTTTCCACGGCCTGTTCCAGCATGATGCCCCCTTGCTGTTCCCGGATATCAGTTACAGCTTCTATCCGGTGTATTGCGGCCTGTATGGCATCGAATACCAGCAGGTGGCGCTGGACGAGCAGTTCCAGATTCGCGTCGACGACTATGCCCGGCCCAATGGCGGCATCATCTTCCCCAACCCCAATGCGCCGACCGGCTGTCTGCTGCAGCTTGACGCCATCGAGCGCCTGCTGCAGACAAACCCGGATTCCGTGGTGTTGGTGGACGAGGCCTATATCGACTTCGGCGGCCAGACGGCGATCGCCCTGGTCGACAAGTACCCCAACCTGCTGGTCACCCAGACTCTGTCCAAGTCGCGTTCGCTGGCTGGCCTGCGCGTCGGTATCGCGGTCGGTCACCCGGATCTGATCGAAGCGCTGGAGCGGATCAAGAACAGCTTCAACTCCTACCCGCTCGATCGCATCGCCATTGCCGGTGCGGCGGCGGCGTTCGAGGATCGCGCCTACTTCGAGAATACCTGCCAGCAGGTGATCGACAGCCGCACAGCGGTGGTAGCTGGCCTGCAAGGGTTGGGCTTCGAGGTGTTGCCGTCGGCGGCCAACTTCGTCTTCGCCCGCCATCCGGGCAAGGATGCCGCCACCCTGGCGGCCGGCCTGCGCGAGCAAGGGGTGATCGTGCGTCACTTCAAGCAGGAGCGCATCGCTCAGTTCCTGCGCATCACCATCGGTACGCCGGAGCAGAACCAGGCCCTGCTGGACGCATTGCAGGGCCTGTAACGGCTCGCTGCAGGAGCGCGCGAAGTCGCTCCTGCAGCGCTCTATCAGTGATGATGACCCTGGCCGACGAAGGTCAGGGAGGCGAACAGGCCGCGGGTTTCGATATCGGCGTCATCCTTGACCGGCAGCTCGACCTCGGCGGCGATGATGTTGAGGCCCTGGTTGCGCACCAGTACCTTGGCGCGGCCCTCGGCATCGGTGGTGGCGCTGATCTCGTCCGGCGCCCCCCGGTAATCGCCCACCAGCTTGATACCGGCCATGGGCTTGCCATCCACCAGCACGCGCACCGGTAGCGGTTTGCCCGGGCCAACCTGCAGGGGATCGACTTCCGGCACGATCACCATTTTCAGTTGTTTCAATTCCGGCAGCCTGGCGCCTTCGCTGTAGATCGCCAGGCTGTACTTGTAGGTGTGCAGCGACTGCGTGGAGTCCGGCACCTGGCTGCGCCCCTGGTTGATCCACTGGCCATCCGGGGTCTTCGACCAGGCACCATTATCCAGTGCCACGGCCATGATCGCCGGTGGCTTGAGCGGTTGCAGGCGGGCGTGGTCGGCCAGGCGCTCGACCGTCACCGGAATCATCTTACCGTTTCTGTCATAGGCCCAGGCGCCGCTGATCTTCGTGGCGTCGAAGGCATTGTCTTCTTCACCATGCCCGTAAACCGTTTCGATATTGCCGCGCCGCTGTTCCGTCCACAGACCGTGGGCCAGGACGTTACCGCAGGCGAACAGGCCGGTGAGCAGCAGGCAGGTACTCAGACGCATGAACAATCTCCAGATAGGGGCGGGGCATCAGTTCCTGGTCGGGCTGATGCAGGAATGTAAATGTAATAACGTTTCATTTGTGCTGCAAGCGACCTTGACTGAGGTCAGGTCGCGTTGAGTCAATTACCGTTGGCGGGAGGGCGGACGCCGATTTCGGCAGTCAGGTCGAGGGTTTTGCCATTGCGCAGGACTTCGATGCGGATCTTGTCGCCTGGCTTGGTGCGCGCGACCTGGTTCATCGAGCGGCGTCCATCGCCTGCCGGCTGGCCGTCGATGCTGAGGATCAGATCGCCGGGTTGCAGCCCAGCCTTCTGCGCCGGGCCATCGCGGTAAAGGCCGGCCACCACGATGCCGGGGCGCCCTTCCAGGCCGAAGGACTCGGCCAGCTCGGGGGTCAGTGGCTGCACCTCGATGCCCAGCCAGCCACGAATCACCTGGCCGTGCTCGATGATCGCCTGCATCACTTCCAGCGCCAGCTTGACCGGGATGGCGAAGCCGATGCCCTGCGAGCCGCCGGACTTGGAGAAGATCGCGGTGTTGATGCCCACCAGGTTGCCACGCGCGTCCACCAGTGCGCCGCCGGAATTGCCCGGGTTGATGGCGGCATCGGTCTGGATGAAGTCCTCGTAGGTGTTGAGGCCCAGTTGGTTGCGCCCGGTGGCGCTGATGATGCCCATGGTCACGGTCTGGCCGACGCCGAAGGGGTTACCGATGGCCAGGGCGACGTCGCCGATGCGCAGGCTGTCCGAGCGTCCCAGGGTCATGGCAGGTAGGTTGTCGAGGTCGATCTTGAGTACCGCCAGATCGGTTTCCGGGTCGCTGCCGACCAGGCGCGCGTGGGTTTCACGGCCGTCCTTGAGGGCCACGACTATCTCGTCGGCACCGCTGACCACATGGTTGTTGGTCAGCAGATAGCCTTCCTTGCTCATCAGCACGGCCGAACCCAGACTCGACTCCATGCGTTGCTGGCGGGGCAGGTTATCGCCAAAGAAACGGCGGAAGGCCGGATCCTCGAACAGCGGATGGCTCGGCTTGCTCACCAGTTTGGTGGTGTACAGGTTGGCCACGGCGGGCGAGGCGATGTCCACGGCATCGGCATAGGACACCGGGCCTGCCTGCGCGCGTTTGGAGGCAGGTGCCTGCACCAGTTGCACATCCGTGCTGGGCAGGCCTACCCATTGCGGGTAGCGCTGAATCAGCAGCAGGGCGATGAGCACGCCGACCAGCAGGGGCCAGCCGAGAAAACGCAGTGCCTGTGGCATCGAGACAATCCTGAGGGTTGCGGGGGTTAGAGGCGCCCCTTAAGGTGGCGCATTATAGTGAGGTACGCCGCAATAAGGCAGCGGCCTCGCAATAGCTTGAGAGGAATCTTAATGGCCATTGCCTTGTCTACCCTGGTTGGCGAAGCTGACCGTTTGCTCAATTCATCGCGCATCAGTGATTACTGCCCCAATGGCCTGCAGGTCGAGGGGCGGCCCCAGGTGCTGCGCATCGTCAGCGGGGTGACCGCCAGCCAGGCGCTGATCGAAGCGGCCATCGAGGCCGAGGCCGATGTATTGCTGGTGCACCATGGCTATTTCTGGAAGGGTGAGAACCCCTGCGTCACCGGCATGAAGCAGCGACGCCTCAAGGCGTTGCTGGCCCATGACATCAGCCTGCTGGCCTATCACCTGCCGCTGGACGTGCACCCCGAGGTGGGTAACAACGTGCAGTTGGCGCGCCAGCTCGGCATCGTCGTCGAGGGCCCGCTGGAGCCGGACAATCCGCGTACCGTCGGCCTGGTCGGTTCGTTGGAGGAGCCGCTCAGTGCCGCCGACTTCGCCCGTCACGTGCAGCAGGTACTGGGTCGTGAGCCGCTGTTGGTCGAGGGCGACGGGCCGATCCGTCGGGTCGGCTGGTGCACCGGCGGCGGTCAGGGCTATATCGACCAGGCGATTGCCGCGGGTGTCGACCTGTACCTCACCGGCGAAGCTTCCGAGCAGACCTTCCACAGCGCCCGCGAGAATGGCGTGAGCTTCATCGCCGCCGGCCATCACGCCACCGAGCGTTACGGGGTACAGGCGCTGGGTGACTACCTGGCGCGTCGTTTCGCCCTCGAGCACCTGTTCGTCGATTGTCCGAACCCGGTGTGAACCGGGCTTTCCTCCCGATATAACACTAGAACCTTTTGGTCTAACCAGCGTCCTGGCTATAAGCAGACGCTGTGTTAGAGTGCCCGCTCGTCCACGGCCCGCCGGCCCATAACAGCAAACCGTGAGTAGCCATGCTCGACAAACTGACCCATCTCAAGCAGCTAGAGGCGGAAAGCATCCACATCATTCGTGAAGTGGCCGCCGAATTCGACAACCCGGTGATGCTCTATTCCATCGGCAAGGATTCCGCCGTGATGCTGCACCTGGCCCGCAAGGCCTTCTTCCCTGGCAAGCTGCCGTTCCCGGTGCTGCACGTCGACACCCGCTGGAAATTCCAGGATATGTACCGCTTCCGCGAGAAGATGGTCAGTGAATACGGTCTGGATCTGCTCACCCACATCAACCCCGATGGTGTGGCGCAGGACATGAACCCCTTCACCTACGGCAGTGCCAAGCACACCGACGTGATGAAGACCGAGGGCCTCAAGCAGGCGCTGGACAAGTACGGCTTCGACGCCGCTTTCGGTGGTGCGCGCCGCGACGAAGAGAAGTCGCGCGCCAAGGAGCGCGTGTATTCCTTCCGCGACAGCAAGCATCGCTGGGATCCGAAGAACCAGCGCCCCGAGCTGTGGAACGTGTACAACGGCAAGGTGAAGAAGGGCGAGTCGATCCGCGTCTTCCCGCTGTCGAACTGGACCGAGCTGGACATCTGGCAGTACATCTATCTGGAGCAGATCCCCATCGTGCCGCTGTATTTCGCCGCCGAGCGCGAAGTGATCGAGATGAACGGTGCGCTGATCATGATCGACGACGAGCGCATTCTCGAACACCTGACACCTGAGCAGAAGGCCAGCATCACCAAGAAGATGGTGCGCTTCCGCACCCTGGGCTGCTACCCGCTGACCGGCGCCGTGGAATCCACCGCCACCACGCTGCCGGACATCATCCAGGAGATGCTCTTGACCCGTACTTCCGAACGTCAGGGCCGCGTGATCGATCACGATGCAGCCGGATCGATGGAAGAGAAGAAACGTCAGGGATACTTCTAAGCCACAAGCTGCAAGCGACAAGCTTCAAGTGGAATGGAGCAGGGCGAAATGGATTTCGAGAAGCTGGATGTCTGGCAACGGTCGAAGTCACTGGCCGTGCAGATCTACCGAGGGCTTCAGGACTGCCGTGATTATGGCTTTCGTGATCAGCTAGGGCGTTCGGCCTTGTCCATTCCCAGCAATATCGCCGAGGGCATGGAGCGAGGTAGCGGCAAGGAAAAGTGCCACTACCTGCGCATTGCCAAGGGCTCGTGTGCGGAACTGCGAACCTAGCTGATGATAGGCAGTGAAATAGGCTACGTTCCCGACTCGCTTGCAGCAGCGTGGATACAGGAAACCCGAGAGCTTTCCAGAATGCTCAGCGGGTTGATCAACAGAATCTCAGGTTAGCCACCGCTTTGGCTTGCCGCTTGAAGCTTGCAGCTTGGAGCTAAGAAAGATGAGTCACCAATCCGATTTGATCAGCCAGGACATCTTCGCCTACCTGGCCCAGCACGAGCGCAAGGAACTGCTGCGCTTTCTTACCTGCGGCAACGTCGACGACGGCAAGAGCACGCTGATCGGCCGTCTGCTGCACGACTCCAAGATGATCTACGAGGATCATCTGGAAGCCATCACCAAGGACTCGAAGAAGGTCGGCACCACCGGCGATGACATCGACCTGGCGCTGCTGGTCGACGGCCTGCAGGCCGAGCGCGAGCAGGGCATCACCATCGATGTGGCCTACCGCTACTTCTCCACCGCCAAGCGCAAGTTCATCATCGCCGACACCCCCGGCCATGAGCAGTACACGCGCAACATGGCCACCGGTGCCTCGACCTGCGACCTGGCGATCATCCTCATCGACGCCCGCTACGGCGTGCAGACCCAGACCCGTCGGCACAGCTTCATCGCCTCGCTGCTGGGCATCAAGCACATCGTCGTCGCCGTCAACAAGATGGATCTCAAAGACTTCGATCAGGGCGTGTTCGAGCAGATCAAGGCCGATTACCTGGCCTTCGCCGAGAAGATCAACCTGCGTCCGACCACCCTCGAGTTCGTGCCGATGTCGGCGCTCAAGGGCGACAACGTGGTGAACAAGTCCGAGCGCTCGCCCTGGTACACCGGCCAGTCGCTGATGGAGATTCTCGAGAGCGTGGAAGTGGCGGGCGACCGCAACTTCGACGACCTGCGCTTCCCAGTGCAGTACGTCAACCGCCCCAACCTCAATTTCCGTGGCTTCGCCGGCACGCTGGCCAGCGGCATCGTGCGCAAGGGCGACGAGGTGATGGCGCTGCCCTCGGGCAAGAGCAGTCGGGTCAAGTCCATCGTCACCTTCGAGGGCGAGCTGGAGCACGCCGGCCCGGGCCAGGCCATCACCCTGACCCTGGAGGACGAGATCGACGTGTCCCGTGGCGACATGCTGGTGCATGCCGACAATCGCCCGCAGGTCACCGACAGCTTCGAGGCCATGTTGGTGTGGATGGGCGAAGAGCCGATGCTGCCGGGCAAGAAATACGACATCAAGCGCGCCACCAGCTATGTGCCGGGCTCGATCCCCAGCATCGTCCATCGCGTCGACGTCAACACCCTGGAGCAGGGCGCGGCCAGCGAGCTCAAGCTCAACGAAATCGGTCGGGTCAAGGTGGCGCTGGATGCCTCGATCGCCCTCGATGGCTACGAGCACAACCGCACCACTGGCGCTTTCATCGTCATAGACCGCCTGACCAATGGCACCGTTGGTGCCGGCATGATCATCGCCGACCCGGTCGGCCATGGTGGTGGTCAGCATGGTCGTCTGGCCCACGTGTCTACCGAAGAGCGCGCCTCGCGTTTCGGCCAGCAGCCGGCCACCGTGCTGTTCAGCGGCCTGTCCGGCGCCGGCAAGAGCACCCTGGCCTATGCGGTCGAGCGCAAGCTGTTCGACATGGGCCGTGCCGTTTACGTGCTCGATGGCCAGAATTTGCGTCACGACCTGAACAAGGGCCTGCCGCAGGATCGCGCCGGGCGTGCCGAGAACTGGCGCCGCGCCGCTCACGTGGCGCGGCAGTTCAACGAGGCCGGCTTGATCGCTCTGGCGGCCTTCGTCGCCCCGGATGCCGAGGGGCGTGAGCAGGCCAAGGCGCTGATCGGTAGCGAACGTCTGGTCACTGTCTACGTTCAGGCGTCGCCGCAGATTTGCGCCGAGCGCGACCCGCAGGGCCTGTATGCCGCCGGCGGTGACAATATCCCGGGCGAGGGCTTCCCCTACGATGTGCCGCTGGATGCCGATCTGGTGATCGACACCCAGACGCAGTCGGTCGAGGAGGGCGTCAAGGCGGTGCTGGAGTTGCTGCGCAGCCGCGGCGCGATCTGACTCGCCGCTGTACCTTCATAACGCCGGGCTCATGCCTGGCGTTGTGCTATCTGCCAGCCGCTAACGAAGGTCACGCAGGCGTTGTCTGTCCGCCTCATGGCTCAGGGCCTGCTCGGCTCGCTCGAGCGCGCGCTGCGCTTGCTCGAAGGCGGCCTGGCGGAAAACCGTATCGCCCATCTGGCTGAGCGCCAGGAGCGTTCTGCGCAACTTCATCTGCACCTCGATCAGGGCGGCGCCGTCGCGGGCGATGGGATTGAAGGCATCCTCGAACAGGCTCTGCGTGTGCAGCGCCTCCACCCAGACCCTGGGAAAGCGTGGTTCCTGGTCGGTTTTCTGATCCCGTGCCCAGGTGCAGAGAATGCGCGCCTGGCGGCCCAGCACGTCGATTGCTGTGCCCGGATCGTTGATCGCCGGTGACAGGGCGCGGGAGGCGATTTCGCTCAATACTGCCAGGCCGAAGCGCGGGTCTTGCTCGAAACTGCGTTCCTTGCCGATAGTGAACGCCTCGCGGATGCATTTCAGCGCGTGCGGGGCTTCGTCGTCCTGGCACGGGCTTGGGATCCAGGCCAGCGGCGTATCGGGATAGACGAAGGTGCCGGGCGCTGCCAGCAGGTGGATATCGCTGTCCAGGCAATCGGCTTGTTCGGCCAGAGCGGCCATGTCGACATGCTGCACATAGCCGACCGTATCAGCCGTCAGGCACAGGGCACTTTCTGGGATCGCCTGGTTGGCGGGCGCCGGGCTGCCGCCCAGGTAGGGATTGGCACAGCGCCAGTCGATGGCGCGTTGGGTGGTCTCCTCGACGCGCTCGGTGGTTTCGCCGACGCGACCCAGGCGGGTCAGATGATCGATCCAGCGCAGCAGGCTGACCACCACCAGGGCGATCACGACGATGGTCACGATGAACAGGACGAAGCGACCCTTGTCGCCATAGGCGCCGGTCTTGAGCACGACGATGCCGACGATGCTGAACAGGAAGGAGCCGATGAAGCTGGACAGTACGTTCTGCGTCAGGCGGTCTTCGATCAGCAGCTTGATCGCGCGGGGCGTGACGTTGCTGGTGGCAGCGCTGTAGGCCGAGGTCATCACGCTGAGGCTGAAGGTGGTTACCGCGAGCATGCTCGAGGCGATGATATTGAGAATGCTGTCGACCGCATCGGAGCCGATGGTAGTGGCTAAGTCCCAGGGCGCCAGGTGTTCGGTCAGCGCGGCCAGGCCGGCGGCGATGCCCAGTGCTCCGATCAGCGTGGCGCGAAACCAGAGCTGCCGGGTCAGTCTTGTCAGGAGCCATTGCCAGCGCGACATGAGGTGTCCTTGGGAAGGGAAACGCTTCCGATCATAGCTGGCCTTGTCCGGCAGAGCATGTATGGGGCAAAAATAAGGTTCTTCGCAATTTCAGGGGAATAGCTGGTTGACTCCGGACTGGCAATTTTGTGTGTTGGTTTCGGTTGTTTTCGGTGTTCAAGCTGCTTATTGGCGTTTAGCTGACGTCTCTTGTTTCGCCCCCCGGCGACCTTCTTTTGTCAAACGCCACAAAAGAAGGCAAAAAGGCTTGGCCCCGCCATCCGGCCCCGGCTTCGCCGGGGTTCGTTCGCTCCATCGCCGCTCCGAGGGTCGGCGTACATGGGCCATCCCTGGCCCATTACGCCTCTCGCAGCATCCATGCTGCTCGCCCCTCTACGCAACGATTCCACTCACCCTCCTGAAGGGGCCATTCGCGCGCCTGAACGAACGGGCACTCCATAGGTTGCTCGGCGTGTTCTGGTAGCTGTGGAACCGCGATTTGGCTATCGAATTAAACCAATACTTTCATTCGTGTAGTTTCAGCTTGCCGGCCTGCAGCCGGCATCTTGGTCAGCCCTTAAGGCTGACCCATGTTCAAGCACTCCGTGCTACTTCTGGGTTACCGCAGGTTCAGGCGCGTGCAGAGCCCGCCCAGGAGGGCGAACGGAATCGTCGTGGAAGAGGTCGAGCGACATGGATGTCGCGAGAGCCGCGATGGGCCAGGGATGGCCCACCGTCGGTGGGCCGCATCCGGTCGGGCCTCTGGAACGGCGACGGAGTGAGCGAACCCTGGCGAAGCCAGGGCCGGATGATCGGGCGGAGGGTTTTGGTTACTTTTGCCCGTCAAAAGTGACTCGCCCGGGAGGGCGAAACAAAGAACATCAGCAAAAACGCGGCAATTCGGAACAGGCACAAGAACAACCAACACCGTATTGCCAGTCCGGTATCAAGCCTGAATTCCCGAGATTCCTCGAAGAACCAAAAACAACGCCCCGGCAGAGCGGGGCGTTGTTGGTCATGCAGATATGATCAGGGCTTCTTCAGGCCATAGCTTTCATCGAGCATGCCTGGGCCATCGCTCTTGGGCGCATAGTCCTTGGGCATTTCATAATTCTTCGGCGGGGTCAGTCGCTCGCGCTTCTCACCGCTTTCGGCATTGTTGAGGCTGGCCAGCAGGCGTTGCCGGGTCAGCTCGTCCAGGGCCAGGCGGTTGGCGCCGTCGGACAGGTGCTCCTGCACGTCCTGGTAGCTCTGGGTGAGTTTCTTCACCAAGTTGGCGGTGGTGTTGAAGTGAGTCACCACTTCGTTCTGGTAGGCCTCGAAGCGCGCCTGCATTTCATCCATCTGCCGCTGCGTCCGGCTCGGCGCGGCATTGGGCGCCAGGCGGGCGAGCACAAAGCCCACGGCAATGCCGACCACCAGGGTCAGGGCAGGTATCAACCAGGCTGTAACGGTCTGTTCCACGAGTCCTTCCTCTCAAAACGGCTTTGCTTTACGTTAGCGGCTTGAGCCTGTGCTGTATATGTTTACCGCGCAGGCAGTTTGCTAGACGAGTCGACCCGTTGCGGGGTCACGGAGTTCAGTGTTGCTCAGTCGCGAAACCCCTCTTTTCATTCGAGGCCCTGTGGGCGAACTCGAAGCCCTTCAACTGGAAGTGCCGAACGCCCGAGGCGTGGCGCTGGTTTGCCATCCCAACCCGGTGCAGGGCGGCACCATGCTCAACAAGGTGGTCTCCACGCTGCAGCGTACCGCGCGCGATTGCGGCTACAACACCCTGCGTTTCAATTATCGTGGCGTGGGCGCCAGCGCTGGCAGCCATGATATGGGCACTGGCGAAGTGGATGATGCCGAAGCCGTCGCCGCCTGGCTGCAGGCACACTACCCGAACCTGCCCATCACCTTGCTGGGCTTTTCCTTTGGCGGCTTCGTCGCTGCTGCACTGGGCGCGCGCCTGGAGGCGCAAGGCCGGGTGCCGAGCAAGCTGTTCATGGTCGCCCCCGCCGTGCATCGCCTGACCGCCGAGACGCCGCCGGCCAGTCAGTGCCCGTTGGTGGTGATCCAGCCCGAAGCGGACGAAGTGGTCGAGCCCCAGGCCGTGTATGACTGGTCGGCCAAGCTCGGGCGTGCCCATGAGCTGCTGAAAGTGGCAGAATGCGGTCACTTCTTTCACGGCAAGCTGACGGATCTGAAGGAACTTCTTCTGCCGCGTCTGTGAGCCTGGCGTAGGGTGCGCTGCGCGCACCTGCATTCGTGTGGTGCGCATGGCGCACCCTACGACCAACCTGGCATTCGAGGCATTCCGCGAGGCGACCCGCGCGAGCGCCGAAACAGTTCAAGCAAAGCGAATCTGATCATGACCACCCGTATCCTTACCGGCATCACCACCACCGGCACGCCGCACCTGGGCAACTACGCCGGTGCCATCCGCCCGGCCATCGCCGCCAGCCGCGATCCGCAGATGGACTCCTTCTACTTTCTCGCCGACTACCACGCCTTGATCAAGTGCGATGACCCGGCGCGCATCCAGCGCTCGCGCCTGGAGATTGCCGCGACCTGGCTGGCGCTGGGCCTGGATACCGACAAGGCGACCTTCTACCGCCAGTCCGACATCCCCGAGATTCCCGAGCTGTGCTGGCTGCTCACCTGCGTTACCGGCAAGGGCCTGCTCAACCGTGCCCACGCTTACAAGGCCTCGGTGGACAAGAACGTCGAAGCCGGTGAAGACCCGGATGCCGGCGTGACCATGGGCCTGTTCAGCTACCCGGTGCTGATGGCAGCGGATATCCTGATGTTCAACGCGCAGAAGGTGCCGGTCGGTCGTGACCAGATCCAGCACGTGGAGATGGCTCGCGACATCGGCCAGCGCTTCAACCATCTGTTCGGCCAGGGCAAGGATCTGTTCGTCCTGCCGGAGGTGGTGATAGAGGAAGAAGTGGCCACGCTGCCCGGTCTCGACGGGCGCAAGATGAGCAAGAGCTACGACAACACCATCCCGCTGTTCGGCACGGCCAAGCAGCTCAAAGAGGCCGTGGCGCGCATCGTCACCGACTCCAGGCTGCCGGGCGAGCCCAAGGATGCCGAAGGCTCGCACCTGTTCACCCTGTACCAGGCTTTCGCCAGCCACGCGCAGCAGGCCGAGTTCCGTGCCGAGCTGGAAGGCGGCCTGGCCTGGGGCGAGGCGAAGAACCGTCTGTACCAGCTGCTCGAAGACACCCTGGGCGAGGCGCGCGAGCGCTACAACGCGCTGATCGCCAAGCCGGCCGATCTGGAGGATATCCTCCTCGCTGGTGCGGCCAAGGCGCGCAAGATCGCCACACCGTTCCTCGGCGAACTGCGCGAGGCCGTAGGCCTGCGTTCGTTCCGCGAGCAAGTGCAGGTTTTCGCTGGCGAGAAGAAGAAAGCGGCCAAGAGTGCGCGTTTCGTCAGCTTCCGCGACGAGGATGGCAGCTTCCGCTTCCGTCTGCTGGATGCCGATGGTGAGCAGTTGCTGCTGTCGAAAGCCTTCGCCGATGGCAAGTCGGCGGGTCTGGTCAACAAGCGCCTGCAGTCTGGCGAGCCACTGGATGTGCGCGCCGAAGGCCTGGCGTTCTCGGTGTGGGTTGATGGCGAAAGCGTGGCGAGCAGTCCCGAGTTCGCCGATGGCCAGGCGCTGGAAGCGGCCATTGCCCGCCTGCGCGAGGCTTTGGCGCCGCAGGAATGAAGTAGCCCGGATGCAATCCGGGACGAGCATCGCCAGCATTCCCCGGATTGCATCCGGCTACGGGCAGATTGCCAAGCAGCGGGGGCGTCGCTAAAGTGACGCCCCCGTTTTTACTTGCCCGGCTAACGAATCATGACTCCCCTCGAGCGTTATCAGGCCGACCTCAAGCGGCCCGACTTCTTCCATGATGCGGCTCAGGAAAATGCCGTCCGCCATTTGCAGCGTCTGTACGATGATCTGATCGCGCGTGACCAGGACAAATCCGGTCTGCTCGGCAAACTGTTCGGCAAGAAGCCGCAGGGGCCGGTCAAGGGGCTGTATTTCTGGGGCGGCGTGGGGCGTGGCAAGACCTATCTGGTCGACACCTTCTTCGATGCGCTGCCCTTCGAGCAGAAGATGCGCACCCACTTCCACCGCTTCATGAAACGCGTGCACGAGGAGATGAAGACCCTCAAGGGCGAGAAGAATCCGCTGACCATCATCGGCAAGCGCTTCGCCGACGAGGCGCGGGTGATCTGCTTCGACGAATTCTTCGTCAGCGACATCACCGACGCGATGATCCTCGCCACCTTGCTGGAAGAACTGTTCAAGAACGGCGTGTCGCTGGTGGCCACCTCCAATATCGTGCCGGACGGCCTGTACAAGGACGGCCTGCAGCGCGCGCGTTTCCTGCCGGCCATCGCCCTGCTCAAGCAGCACACCGACATCGTCAATGTCGACAGCGGCGTCGATTACCGCTTGCGTGCGCTGGAACAGGCCGAGCTGTTCCACTTCCCGCTCGGCCCGGAAGCCGAGGAGAGCTTGCGCAAGAGCTTCCAGAGCCTGCTGCCGGACTGCACCCATATGGTGGAGAACGAGGCGCTGATGATCGAAAACCGCACGATCAATGCCGTGCGTGTGTGCGAGGACGTGGCCTGGTTCGAGTTTCGCGAGCTGTGCGACGGGCCCCGCAGCCAGAACGACTACATCGAGCTGGGCAAGATCTTCCATGCGGTGATCCTGGCCAACGTCGAGCAGATGGGGGTGGCCAAGGAGGACATGGCGCGGCGCTTCATCAATCTGGTGGACGAGTTCTACGACCGCAACGTCAAGCTGATCATCTCTGCCGAGGTGGAGCTCAAGGATCTTTATACCGGCGGTCGTCTGAGCTTCGAGTTCCAGCGCACGCTGAGCCGTCTGCTGGAGATGCAGTCGCACGAGTTCCTCACCCGCCCGCACCGTCCCTGAAGGAAAACGCCCGCACTGTCCAGTGCGGGCGTAGTGCGGTCACTGGGGCAGCAAGCTTCGCCCCAGTTCCAGCGCCTGCGCGCCGTGCTGGACGATCAGTTCACCACCGTAGGTGACGATCAGCAGCGCCACGACCATCACCGCCATCGGCAGGATCCAGCGCTCATAGCGGTAGTAGAAGCTCTTGTCGCGCACCTCCGCGTTGGCGGCGTCTATCTCCGCCTCGCCCACCACCTGCCGGGCCAGTAGGTGGTTGAGTGCCACGGGTGGTGAGAGGTAGGCCAGCTCCATGGCGGTCAGGGTGATCATCCAGAAATGCACCGGGTGAATACCGTTGGCATAGGCGATCGGTGCGATGGTGGCCGACACCAGGATTACCACGCCAAAGGCGTCCATCACCATGCCGATGAGGAACAGCACCAGCATCAATGCGGTGAGTGCCAGCCAGATGCTCTGGAAGTCCTGCGGCATCAGTTCCATGAGGCCGGAGCGTTCGATTACCCCGCCGGTGGAGACCGACAAGGCCATCAGCAGGGTCAGCGCACCGATATGGCCGACGGTGTCGTAGGTCGCTGCGCCCACGGCCTGGGTGAAGTTGCGTTGGCTGTTGCCCTGGTCGTTCTCGACGGCGCTGGGGGCTTCCACCAGCTTTTCGCCACGCAGTTTGTCGAAGATCAGCACCACCAGCAGGATCACTGGCAGCATCACCGGGGCGGTGAATTCGTTCAGGCGTGTGTCGAGCATGTAGCCGTAGATCCAGATCACCACGATGGCGATGAGCAGGTACGGCGCTACTGGCACCAGGGCGCGGGCCATGGCGGGCATGGCGTCACGTGGGTGGGCGATGTTGATGGGCTGTTGACGCAACACCTGCGAGGCGATGAAGAACAGCGTCGAGGTCAGGACGAAAACGGCGATGCCCCAGTTGTACAGTTCGGCCGTAGTCACCTGCTTGTTCAGGGCCGCGACCACCACGATCAGCAGGCAGGGGCGCAGCACCACGCCGAGCGAGCCGGACATCGCCGACACCGCCAGGGCAAACTGACGACGACCGCCTGAGAGCAGCACTTCGCGGTAGATGATGGCCCCGGCGGCGATGACGAAGATACCCGACGCGCCAGTGTAGGCCGTCGGCACCGCTGCGCCGATCAGCAGGATCCAGGTCAGCAGTTCCGGCGACAGACGCCAGGGACGAACCAGATCGAGAAAACGATCGACCACGTTGGTCTGCTTGAGCAGCATACCGGACCAGATGAACAGCGCCAGATTGAGGAAGATGCCCGAGAGCTCGACGAGCTGGCCCAGGTAGATGGCGATGCCGCCATAGTGGCCCTTCATCGAGAATGAGGTGAAGGAACTGATTGCCATGACGGCGTAAAGCGGCGTGGAGAGCAGCGCCAGCCCCAAATTGCCGCCAGGCTCGGCATCTGCCGGTGGTTTCAGGAAGTGATAGACGCTGATCAGGAACAGGCAACTGAACAGGGCGATCCACAAACCATTGAGATAGGGTTTGCTCAGCGGCAGGTCGGCGTTGAGCAGGGTATGCAGGTAGTGGCTGCAGGAAAACACCAGCAAGGCGTTGGCGATGACCATGCCAGCGGACGAAACACGGTGGTCGAGCCGGGTTCTGGCTGGGCGCAGCGAGATATGGTGATGACGCAGGGTGGTGGTGATACCGGCGATGGAAATGAGCAGCAGCAGGAGCAGCGCGCGATTGTCGGTGCCGAAGCGGAATATGCCGAAGAACGAAGTTTCCAGGCCCCGGTACAGCTTCAGCTCGGGGGTGATGTGGGCGACGACGGTGCCGTACATTTCATGGCGTTGGGCACAGAGCTGAGCGGCGCGCTGCAGGGCGCTGCGCTGCGCTTGCGGATCGACCTGGGTATCACCGAACAGGTCGTCGATATCGCTGCTGGCCTGGGCGGGTTGCTTGGCCATCAAGGCATCGATGTCGGGGTTGGGGTCGCAGGTCGGCGCCACCGGGTCGGCGCGCAGCATGAAGTACTGCACGCCGGCAGCCGGATCACCGAACAGGCGCTCACCCATGCGCAACAGTTGGCCATGGAGCATTTCCCCGGTGCCGATAACCAGGGTGAGGGTCAGCAGAAGGAACACTGGCAGGGTGGAAAGCCATCGGCCAAGCCGAGGACGCTCCAGGGCCTGGGGCGGTGCAGGTTGGTCATGACTGGTCATGGTCGAGGCAATGGACATGGCGGGCTCTACGGTCAAGGCAGAGGGGCGCGAGCGCCCCGTTTCGTTGTCGTTATTCGAGGTTCTGCGCGCACTCGGCATCGGCCGGGTTGAGCTGGCAGCGCACGCGCTTCATTACGGCCATCATGCGCTTGTCATAGATGCCTTCTTCGGTCAGCGAAATACGTGCTTCACGCAGCATCACGGTGTACTTCTCCATGTCCTCGGGCGGAATGTCGATCCAGTAGCGGTTGTCGATCTCGCTTTCCGACTGCTTGATGATGCTCATGGCGCGGTCGTACTGGCCGAGGGCATATTCGCGGGACTTCTGCCCGAAACCCTCGGGGAAGCGATCCGGGCGGATGACCAATTGGTAGGTCAGTTGCAATACCGGGAAGCGCGCCACACCGCCGCGTTCACCCATGCCCTTCTGCAATTCCAGCGGTTTGTAGGCGGCTGCCGGTGCGCCGACCACATCCACCGAGCCGTTGTTGAACTTGCCGGCGAAGTTGGTGACGTCGGAGGCGACTGGCTGGGCGCCGATGCGCTGCACCATCTTCGCCTGGGCATTGTCGTAGTCCATGATCGCGAACTTCTTGCCCGACAGTTTGCTGATGTTGTCGATGGTGCGGTCGTTGACGAACAGGTAGGCCGCGCCCATGGGGACGATGCCCGCCACTTCGTAGGGGCCGTTGATCATGAACTTGCTGGCCTTGGGGGCGCTCAGGGTGGTGATCACCGTCTTCAGTGCCGCGTAGCTGGGCAGGGCGCCCAGGGCCTCCAGGCTGCCGGTGAACGTGTTGAACTGGCGGGCGCGCAGGCCCATGATCATCACTCCGTCGCATTGCCCGGCCTTGAAGTCCTCTGCAGCGATCTTCTCGTCGGTGTAGGGCTTGAGCTCTATGCTGGCGCCGAAATTATTGGCCGCTAGCTGGTAGTCCTTCATGATGCTGTAGATATCGCCCTGGGCACCGAGGATGTCGAACACGCAAATCTTCTGAGCGAAGGCCTGCGGGGCGGCGCCCAGCGCCAGGCTGAGCAGGGCGGGGGCGGCTAGGTTGGCAAACTTCATGGCAGATACTCCGGGTCATGCCGCTGAGGCGGATGGCTTGTGACGACCTGCCTTAGAGCAGGTCGTCGATCTCGATGCCGGTATCGACCGGCTGCTTCTCGTCCCAGAAACGCAGCAGGCCACCGATCGGCGTGCGGGTGCCGGTGTTGGCCGTCCAGTAGCGATCGGCATTGTTCATGACGATGCTGCTGCTGATGGCGTCGACCTGGGCATAGGTCTGGTCTAGCTTGAAGCTGCTGCTCGGCGCTTCGGTGGCGCCGAAGGCGCGCAGGACGGTGCGCAGGTGCTGTTCATCGTTCTTCGCCGTGGCGGAGATCGCATACAGTGCGTGAGCCAGGCGCACGCCATGGCGCTCGGCGATCTGCCGCGACTGTTCGAGTACCTGCCAGGGATCCTGCCCATCGCCGCTGCCCGGCAGCATGTTCCAGACCAGGGCACGGGCTGCCATCGGCGCACCCCACCACTTTTCGTTGTCCAGGCAGGCCATGGCGCGTTCGGTCTTGGCCGCGATGTCCTTGGGCACACCGACGGCGTTCTGCGAGTTGATGTCGTTCTGGATGGCCTGCAGCCCCTGGATCAGGCCGAGCAGGTAGACGAGTTCGTCGATGTCCTTGTCGAAGGCCGGGCAGCCGGCGCCGATGCTGATGTCGAAGCGCTGCTCGTAATAACGGACGAAATTCTGATAGGACTGGTACTGGCGCCGTGCTGCCAGTTCGGCATAGCGCTTCTGGGTGATGCGTGCGTCCTGCGCCTCTTCGACCTGCTTGCTGCGCGAGGCGCGCAGGTAGCGCAGTTCCTGCTCGAAGGCGGTCTGCTCGGCACAGCTACCGGCGGTGAGGTAGAGCAGGGTGAGCAGTTGATGGTTGTCTGCCCCCAGGCCGCTGGTGGACTGGATCAGAGGGGCGACTGCCGCGCCGGAATAACAGGCCATGTCGGCATCATGACTTTCCAGCATGGGGCCGACCAGATTGTTCTCCACGAAGCGCAACGATTGGTTGGCACCAAAACGTTTGATCGGGGTACAGGCTGTCAGTAGCACCAGGGATACGATGGCACCCAGGCGCAGCGCACGAGAAACTCCCATGACACTCTCCTTCTTTATTGTTGTTGTGAGCGCGCATCCAAGCGCACGGTCGCATGTGTCTACCACGCGGCAGCGGGCGACTTACGGCAATCACTCTACTGGCAGCGGGTTGGGCTGATACCCAATCTTCTGGTGGGTGTGGCCTGTCGGTAGACAGGCTGTCTAGTAGCAGGCGTTACCGAGCCGAACGAGCGCGGCGAGATGGACTGCCGCGCTGCATCTTCACGGTTGCTGCTGGAACTGCCGGCGATAGTGGTTGGGAGACAACCCGGTATGTTGGCGGAACAGGCGGGCGAAGAAGCTGGCATCGTCGTAACCGATCTCGTAGCTGACGGTCTTGATGCTCTTGCGGGTGGAGGACAGCAGGCTCTTGGCGGTCTCGATGCGCAGACGCTGCAGGTAGTGCAGGGGCTTGTCGCCGGTGGCAGCCTGGAAGCGGCGCATGAAATTGCGGATGCTCATGCCGTGCTCGCGGGCCACGTCCTCGAAGCGGAACTTGTCGGCGTAGTGCTCTTCCAGCCAGTGCTGGATCTGCAGGATGGCGACGTCCTGATGCAGCTTCTGACCGCCGAAACCGATGCGCCCCGGCGTGTAGCTGCGCTGCACCTCGTAGAGGATGTCGCGGGCCACGCCTTGTGCCACGCTGACACCGCAATAGCGCTCGATCAGGTAGATGTACAGGTCGCAGGCCGAGGTGGCGCCGCTGGCGCAGTAGAGGTTGTCGGCATCGGACAGGTGCTTGTCCCGATTCAGTTGCACTTTCGGGAAGCGTTCGGCGAATTCGCCGAAGAAGCGCCAGTAGGTAGCCGCTTCCTTGCCGTCGAGCAGGCCGGCCTCGGCCATCCAGAACACCCCCGTGGCCTCGCCACAGATCGCCGTGCCGGCCGCATGCTGGCGCCTGAGCCAGTCCAATACCTGTGGATAACGCTGACGCAGGGCGTCGAAGTCGTCCCAGAAGGCTGGCAGGATGATCACGTCGCAGCTATCCAGGCCGCCATCCACGGGCACCTGAACCTTGCTGAAACTGTTCATGGGCAGGGCGTCTGGGCTGACCAGGCGGATCTCGAAGGGCGGTTCAAAGCCCAGGCCTTGCTGCCTGGCGTAGCGGATGCCGGCCATGTGGAAGAAGTCCTTGGCCTGCAGCATGGCTGAAGCGAATACACCGTCGGTGGCGAGAATGCTGACACAGCGCAAGGTCGCGTGGGGGGCTGGGGTAACCATGTTTTTTATTCTTGTTGAAGGCTAAGTGGTCATACACTGGCTGGATCGTCTTATTTTTTGGCGCATGTGTCCAGTGTGACCAAGCGTTTGCTTGGCTAAAGTCGAGCAACCCTTCTCTGCCCCGGATTTCAGGTAGCGCCATGATTCCCAGAACGATATTCAGCTCCGACCATGAACTGTTCCGCGATAGCGTGCGCAAGTTTCTCGAGCGCGAAGCCGTGCCTTATCACTCGCAGTGGGAGAAGGACGGCCATGTCGATCGAACCCTGTGGAACAAGGCGGGCGAGGCCGGCCTGCTCTGCTCGCACCTCCCCGAGGAATATGGCGGCATGGCCGCGGATTTTCTCTACAGCGCCGTGGTGATCGAGGAGATAGGTCGTCTGGGGCTGACCGGCATCGGCTTCTCCCTGCACTCGGATATCGTTGCGCCCTACATCCTGCATTACGGCAGCGAGGCGCAGAAGCAGCACTACCTGCCCAAGCTGGTGAGTGGCGAGATGGTCACCGCCATCGCCATGACCGAGCCGGGGGCCGGCTCCGACCTGCAGGGCGTGAAGACCAGCGCTGTGCTCGATGGTGACGAGTACGTGATCAACGGCTCGAAGACCTTCATCACCAATGGCTGGCTGGCCGATCTGGTGATAGTCGTGGCCAAGACCGATCCCAAGGCTGGCGCCAAGGGCACCAGCCTGTTTCTGGTCGAGGCCAGCACGCCGGGCTTTTCCAAGGGCAAGCGCCTGGAGAAGGTGGGCATGAAGGCGCAGGACACCTCGGAGCTGTTCTTCCAGGACGTGCGTGTGCCCAAGGAGAATCTGCTGGGTCAGGCGGGCATGGGCTTCGCCTACCTGATGCAGGAGTTGCCGCAGGAACGCCTGACCGTGGGTGTCGGCGCGCTGGCATCGGCCGAGGCAGCGCTGCAATGGACACTGGACTACACCCGCGAGCGCAAGGCGTTCGGCAAAGCCGTGGCGGATTTTCAGAACACCCGCTTCAAGCTGGCCGAGATGGCCACCGAGCTTCAGGTTGGCCGGGTGTTCATCGACCGCTGTCTGGAGTTGCACCTTGAGGGCAAGCTCGACGTACCCACTGCGGCGATGCTCAAGTACTGGAGCACCGATCTGCAATGCAAGGTGCTCGACGAATGCGTGCAACTGCATGGTGGCTACGGCTTCATGTGGGAATATCCAGTGGCACGCGCCTGGGCCGATGCGCGGGTGCAACGCATCTACGCCGGCACCAACGAGATCATGAAAGAGATCATCGCCCGCGCTCTTTGAGCCTGCACGTCACGTGGCGAACTCGGCCATCGGCGCAGGGCTCCAAGGCATAAAGGCCTGGAGAACCTCATGACCCGATTGAGTGAACTGGCAGCGTCCCCCTTCGCGGGCTGGGACGGCAGCCCGGCGGCTGCCCGTGAACTGCAGGCGCGCCTGGCCCAGCAAGTGCGGCTGGAGGACGATTATCCGCCGCTGCGGCGCCTGGCGGGCGTTGATGTCGGCTTCGAGGAGGGCGGTGCCATCACCCGCGCGGCGGCGGTACTGCTCGACGCCGCAACGCTGGAGCCGCTGGCCGAGTGCGTGGCGCGTATCCCCACTCGCATGCCCTACGTGCCTGGGCTGTTATCCTTTCGTGAGCTGCCGGCCTTGCTGCAGGCATTGGCCGGCTTGTCGCAGGAGCCGGATCTGATCTTCGTCGACGGCCATGGCATCGCCCACCCGCGCGGCCTGGGCATCGCTGCGCACCTGGGTGTGGTCAGCGGCTTGCCGACCATTGGCGTGGCCAAGAAGATTCTTACGGGGCATCACGCCGAGCTGGATGAGACGCAGGGTGCATGCGTCGAGCTGCTGAGCAGGAGGGGCGAGCGAATCGGCTGGGTGTTGCGCAGCAAGGATCGTGTACGGCCGCTGATCGTCTCGCCGGGTAATCGGGTCAGCCTCGAGCGTGCGCCTGAGCTGGTGATGGCCTGTGTCAGACGTCATCGCCTGCCCGAACCGACCCGCCTGGCCGATCGCCTGGCGTCGCGACGCGATGCCAGCAGCGATCAGCCTTCACTTCTTTAGGGAGCCGGGTTGGGTTGCTCCTTGTGAATCGCTTCGATGCCGGCCAGCACTTCCTCGGATAGCTTCAGCTCGGCGCTGGCCAGGTTGCTGTCCAGTTGCTCCAGGCTGGTGGCGCCGATAATGTTGCTGGTGACGAAGGGTTGCGCGGTGACGAAGGCCAGCGCCATCTGCGCCGGGTCCAGCCCATGCTCGCGGGCCAGGGCCACGTAGCGCGAGCAGGCCGCCTCCGCCTGCGGGTTGGTGTAGCGGGCGAAGCGGCTGAACAGGCTGATGCGTGCACCGGCGGGGCGGGCGCCGCCTTCGTACTTGCCACTGAGCATGCCGAAGGCTAGCGGTGAATAGGCCAGCAAGCCGCACTGTTCGCGAATCGCCACTTCCGCCAGACCCACCTCGAAGCTGCGATTGAGCAGGTTGTAGGGGTTCTGGATCGACACCGCACGCGGCCAGCCACGGCTCTCGGCCAGTTGCAGGAACTTCATGGTGCCCCAGGGCGTTTCGTTGGACAGGCCGATATGGCGGATCTTGCCTGCCTTAATCTGCTCGTCGAGCACTTCCAGGGTTTCTTCCAGCGGGGTGAAGTCGGCGTCCCGGTGCGTGTAGCCGAGTTGGCCGAAGAAGTTGGTGGGGCGCTCTGGCCAATGCAACTGGTAGAGGTCGATCCAGTCGGTCTGCAAGCGTTTCAGGCTGGCGTCCAGCGCCGCGACTATGTGCTGGCGATTGAATTTGAGCTGGCCGTCGCGAATGTGCGTGATGCCGTTGCCGGGGCCGGCGATCTTGCTGGCCAGGATCCAATCGGCGCGGTCACCGCGGTGCTTGAAATAGCTGCCGATGATCTGCTCGGTCTTGCTGTAGGTTTCGGCGCGAGGCGGTACCGGGTACATCTCGGCGGTATCGATGAAGTTGATGCCGCAGGCCTTGGCGCGTTCGATCTGAGCATGGCCCTCGGCTTCGCTGTTCTGCTCACCCCAGGTCATGGTGCCCAGGCAGATGGCGCTGACCTTGAGGTCGGTGCGGCCGAGCTGACGGTATTGCATGGCGATCTCCTCGTTTTTTGCTCATGGAAAAAAGGATCCATCAAAGCAGGTTGCTATTTTCGCTGCAATCGGCATAATTCCGCGGCTCTCGACGCGGGAACGCCTAGCTCGCCGACAGAGAAGGTGGGGATGCCTAGCCCACCGAACCCCCTGCCGTGGCGGACGCGCTGACCCGAGCCCCCGATAGCGTCTGTTTCCGGCTGTCTTTGACTTGTCAAAGCAAGCACTATTCAGTAAGATCCGCCGTCTTATTTTCAGGGCGGCCCCTGAGGCTATAGCGAATGAAGACTTTTACTGCAAAACCGGAAACTGTTAAGCGCGACTGGTACGTCGTCGACGCTGCAGGTCAGACCCTGGGTCGTCTGGCCACCGAAATCGCCAGCCGTCTGCGCGGCAAGCACAAGCCCGAGTACACCCCGCACGTTGACACCGGCGACTACATCGTCGTGATCAACGCCGAGCAGGTTCGTGTTACCGGCGCCAAAGCGAGCGACAAGAAGTACTACTCCCACTCCGGTTTCCCGGGCGGCATCAAAGAGATCAACTTCGAGAAGTTGATCGCTCGTGCCCCTGAGCGTGTGATCGAGACCGCGGTCAAAGGCATGCTGCCGAAGAACCCGCTGGGTCGCGACATGTACCGCAAGCTGAAGGTGTACAAGGGTGCCGCTCACCCGCATACCGCTCAGCAGCCCCAAGAACTGAAGATTTAACGGAATAGTTCACTATGTCGGCGACTCAAAACTACGGCACTGGCCGTCGCAAGACCGCAACCGCACGCGTTTTCCTGCGTCCGGGTACTGGCAACATCTCCATCAACAACCGCAGCCTGGATACCTTCTTCGGCCGTGAGACCGCTCGCATGGTCGTGCGTCAGCCGCTGGAGCTGACCGAGACCGTCGAGAAGTTCGACATCTTCGTCACCGTCGCCGGTGGTGGTGTCAGCGGTCAGGCTGGTGCGATCCGTCACGGTATCACCCGCGCTCTGATCGAGTACGACGAGACCCTGCGCAGCCCGCTGCGTAAAGCCGGTTACGTCACTCGTGACGCCCGTGAGGTCGAGCGTAAGAAAGTCGGTCTGCGCAAAGCGCGTAAGCGTCCGCAGTACTCCAAGCGTTAATCGCGACTACGCTTGTCAGAAGCGCCCAGTTTCCTTACGGAGCTGGGCGTTTTTTATGGGGCTGGAAAAATCCTGCGACAACGTGCCGCATATGCGCAGGCCGCGCCCGACAAGGCTTTCGCTGGCCTTGTGCTAGGTAATTACCTTGTCAGAAAAGGGGGTTTTCTTTACCATTTGGCGAATTTTTTGCGCGGCCCGATTTTTACTTAGTAGAGGCCTGAACAACAGGCCACAAAGCTGATGGGAGACGACTGAATGAGCAATGACGGCGTGAATGCAGGCCGGCGTCGCTTCCTGGTAGCGGCCACCTCCGTGGTGGGCGCTGCAGGGGCGGTAGGTGCTGCGACTCCGTTCGTGGGGTCATGGTTCCCCAGTGCCAAGGCCAAGGCGGCCGGGGCACCGGTGAAGGTGAACGTCGCCAAGATCGAGGCGGGTCAGCAGATGGTTGCTGAGTGGCGCGGTCAGCCGGTGTTCATCGTGCGCCGTACCGAGGAGATTCTGAACAACCTGACCAAGATCGAAGATCGCGTGGCCGATCCGGACTCCGAGGCTTCCGTACAGCCCCCCTACGTCGACAAGAAGACCCGTTCGATCAAGCCCGAGCTGCTGGTGCTGGTTGGCCTGTGCACCCACCTGGGCTGCTCGCCGTCCTTCCGTCCGGAAGTGGCGCCCGCCGATCTGGGGCCTGACTGGGTGGGTGGTTACTTCTGCCCGTGTCACGGTTCCCGTTACGACCTCGCCGGGCGCGTCTACAAGGCCCAGCCGGCGCCGTTGAACCTGCCGGTGCCGCCGTATAGCTACGAGACGGATGACGTCATCGTCATCGGTGTGGACCAGGAGAAGGCCTGATGAGCAAATTCATGGAATGGGTGGATGCGCGCTTCCCCGCCACCAAGATGTGGGAAGACCATCTCTCCAAATACTACGCACCGAAGAACTTCAACTTCTTCTACTTCTTCGGCTCCCTGGCACTGCTGGTGCTGGTCAACCAGATCCTCACCGGCATCTGGCTGACCATGAGCTTCACCCCGTCCGCCGAAGAGGCCTTCGCCTCCGTCGAATACATCATGCGTGATGTCGAGTACGGCTGGATCATCCGCTATCTGCACTCCACCGGCGCTTCGGCGTTCTTCGTGGTGGTCTACCTGCATATGTTCCGCGGTCTGCTCTACGGCTCCTACCAGAAGCCGCGCGAGCTGGTGTGGATCTTCGGCATGCTGATCTACCTGTGCCTGATGGCCGAAGCCTTCATGGGTTACCTGCTGCCCTGGGGCCAGATGTCCTACTGGGGTGCCCAGGTGATCATCTCGCTGTTCGGTGCCATCCCGGTCATCGGCGACGACCTGACCCAGTGGATCCGTGGTGACTATCTGATCTCCGGCATCACCCTGAACCGCTTCTTCGCCCTGCACGTGATCGCACTGCCGATCGTCCTGCTCGGCCTGGTGGTGCTGCACATCCTGGCGCTGCATGAAGTCGGCTCGAACAACCCGGACGGCGTCGACATCAAGAAGAAGAAGGACGAGAACGGCGTGCCCCTCGATGGCATCGCGTTCCATCCGTACTACACCGTGAAGGACATCGTCGGTGTCGTGGTCTTCCTCTTCGTGTTCTGCGCCGTGGTGTTCTTCTTCCCTGAGATGGGCGGTTACTTCCTCGAGAAGCCGAACTTCGAGCAGGCCAACCCGTTCAAGACCCCGGCCCACATCGCCCCGGTCTGGTACTTCACCCCGTTCTACGCGATTCTGCGCGCGGTGCCGGACAAGTTGCTCGGTGTCATCGCCATGGGCGCGGCCATTGCCGTGCTGTTCGTCCTGCCCTGGCTGGATCGTAGCCCGGTCAAGTCGATGCGCTACAAGGGCTGGCTGAGCAAGATCTGGCTGCTGATCTTCTGCGTCTCCTTCGTCATCCTCGGCGTACTGGGTGTGCTGGCTCCGACTCCGGGCCGTACCCTGCTGTCGCAGGTGTGCACCGTCCTGTACTTCGCGTACTTCATCCTGATGCCGTTCTACACCAGGATGGAGAAGACCAAACCGGTTCCGGAAAGGGTGACTGGCTGATGAAAAAGCTATTTGCTGCATTTGTATTCGCTGCGATGCCTGTTCTGGCGTTCGCTGCTGGTGGTGAGGATGTGCATCTGGACAAGGTCGATATCGACCTGACCGACAAGGCTGCCATGCAGGACGGCGCACGTACCTTCGCCAACTACTGCATGGGTTGCCACTCGGCCAAGTTTCAGCGTTACGAGCGGGTTGCCAAGGATCTTGGCATCCCCGAAGAAGTGATGATGAAAAACCTGGTCTTCACCGGCGCCAAGATCGGCGACCATATGAAGAACGGCATGCATCCGGAAGATGCCAAGGTCTGGTTCGGTGCCGCTCCGCCCGACCTGACCCTGGTGGCTCGTGTACGTGGCAACGACTGGCTGTACACCTACCTGCGCAGCTTCTACGCCGACCCGACCCGTCCGCTGGGCGTCAACAACACGGTATTCCCGAACGTGGGCATGCCCAACGTGCTGGCTGGTCTGCAGGGCAACCAGGTCATCGGTTGCAAGCAGGTTCAGGTGGTCACCGACGGCAAGAAGCAGTTCGACCCGCTGACCGGCACGCCGATCACCCATGAGGCCTGCGATCAACTCGTCGTCGAGCCCAACACCGGCACCCTGAGCGAGGCCGAGTTCGACGACAAGATCAAGAACCTGGTGACCTTCCTGGCCTACTCGGCCAACCCGGTCAAGCTGAAGTCCCAGCGCATCGGCACCTACGTGCTGCTGTACCTGGCGTTCTTCTTCGTGTTCGCCTACCTGCTCAAGCGCGAGTACTGGAAGGACGTTCACTAAGTCGTTGCGACTCTGCCCGAAACCTGCGCGCCCTGATGGGCGCGCAGGTTTTTGTGCTTGAGGATCCTGGTGCTGCCTAGCATGGCAAGTGCCTGCGAGTCAGGAGTTGCTCGAAGCGTTTGCGTCTCTCATCGCTTGCCGTGGCGGGCGATGGCAAAACCGCTTCTGATCATTTTTCGTGTTTCTGGAATATAAAAGCGAGGAGGATCGCCATGGCGGTGACCAATAGGTTGACCTGCTACTCCGACCCCGCCGACCATTATTGTCATCGGGTGCGTCTGGTGCTCGCCGAGAAGGGCGTCAGCGTCGAGATCATCGAGGTCGAGTCCGGGCGCTGCCCGCCCAAGCTGGCCGAAGCCAACCCCTACGGCACCGTGCCCACTCTGGTCGATCGTGATCTGGCGCTGTACGAATCCTCCGTGGTGATGGAGTATCTGGACGAGCGTTATCCACACCCGCCACTGTTGCCCGTCTATCCGGTGGCGCGGGCCAACAGCCGTCTGCTCATGCATCGCATCCAGCGCGACTGGTGTTCGCTGGTCGACCGGATTCTCGATGCGCGCAGCAAGGAGGCCGACAAGGCCCTGGCGCGCAAGGAGCTACGCGAGAGTCTGACCGGTGTATCGGCGCTGTTCGCCGACAAACCTTTCTTTCTCAGTGAAGAACTGAGCCTGGTCGATTGCTGCCTGTTACCGATACTGTGGCGTTTGCCCGTGCTGGGCATCGAACTGCCACGGCCGGCCAAGCCGTTGCTCGACTACATGGAGCGCCAGTTCGCCCGTGAAAGCTTCCGGGCCAGCCTTTCCAGCGTCGAACGAGACATGCGCTGACGCGCGAGGAGGAGACACCATGAATTCCAGTCGTCCCTACCTGATCCGTGCCCTGTACGAATGGATCGTCGATAACGACTGTACCCCGCACCTGCTGGTCAATGCCGAATACCCCGGCGTGCGTGTGCCGCCAGGTTTCGCCAATGATGGGCAGATCGTGCTCAATGCATCGCCCACTGCGGTGCGCGACCTGCACATGGACAACCAGGCGGTGAGCTTCGAGGGGCGTTTCGGTGGTGTGGCGCACAGCCTCTACCTGCCGTCCCAGGCGATCCTGGCGATCTATGCGCGGGAGAACGGCCAGGGCATGGTCTTCGATGCCGAGCCACATACCGCGCCTCAGGCCGAGGAGCAGGGCCCGGAAGACGATGGCCCGGATGATGGCGGCGAACCGCCACGCCCGAGCGGGCGGCCGAGCCTGAAAGTGGTCAAATAAGCGGCAAGCTTCAAGCTGCAAGTAAAACGGGCGCCCTTAGGCGCCCGTTGTTTTTGCTCTTGCTCTTGCTCTTGCTCTTGCTTGCAGCTTGTAGCTATCAGTTGGTGTACTCGAACAGTCGCACCACCTTCTGCACCCCGGAGACGCCCTGTACCACGTTGGTGGCGGCGTTGGCTTCGGCGCGGTTGACCACGCCCATCAGGTAGACGATGCCGTTCTCGGTGATCACCTTGATGTCGGCACTGGGGACGCTGCTGTCGGTCAGCATCTGCGCCTTGATGCGGGTGGTCAGCAGCGAGTCGTTGCTGCGTGCCAGCAGCGAGGCGGGCTGTTGCACCTGCAGTTCGTTATAGACCTTCTTCACGCCCTGCACGCTGCGTGCACGCTGCGCGGCGAGATCCTTGAGCTCGGCGCGCGGCGTCTGCCCGGCCAGCAGGATCACGCCGTTGTAGGCGGTGACCACGATGCGCGAGGTGGGGCTGCTCAGGTCGGGGTTGGCGTTGCTGATGCTGGTGGCCACGTCGGGGCCGAGGAACTGGTCGTCGATCTTGTTGCCGATGCTGCGGCTGCCACAGCCGGCCAGGGTCAGGACAACGGCCAGGGTGGCGAGGATAACTGCGGAACGCTTCATTCTTCACTCCCGAATAATTGACTGTCGATCAGGTCGCAGAGGCAATGGATGGCCAGCAGGTGAACCTCCTGGATTCGTGCAGTGACTTTCGCCGGTACGCGGATTTCCACGTCTTCCGGCAGCAGCAGCGAGGCCATGCCGCCACCGTCGCGGCCGGTCAGGGCCACGACGGTCATCTCGCGATCATGGGCAGCTTGGATGGCCTGGATGACATTCGCTGAGTTGCCGCTGGTGGAAATGGCCAGCAGAACGTCTCCGGGCTGGCCCAGTGCACGAATCTGTTTGGAAAACACCTCGTTGTAGCTGTAGTCGTTGGCGATCGAGGTGATGGTCGAGCTGTCGGTGGTCAAGGCGATGGCCGGCAGGCTGGGGCGCTCACGCTCGAAGCGGTTGAGCAGCTCGGAGGAGAAGTGCTGGGCATCGCCGGCCGAGCCGCCGTTGCCGCAGGAAAGAATCTTGCCTTCGTTGAGCAGCGCCTGAACCATGATCAGGCTGGCATGTTCGATGTAAGGCACCAGAACGTCCATGGCCTGCTGCTTGGTGTCGATGCTGGCTTGGAAGAGTTGGCGGATTCGCGATTGCATGTCCATCGGTTAAAACCTTGAGTGTGCGGCCGTCAGGCGTCGAAGGCGTTCTTGATCCAGTCGAGGTGCGCGGTATCGCCAGTGCTGATGGCGACCACGTCGAAGCGGCAGGGGTGGCGAGTCCAGCGAACGTGTTGCTGGAGAAACAGTTCGGCCGCGCTGATCAGCTTGTTGCGTTTGCGGGCATCGATGCTTTCCAGGGCGCCGCCCCAGGCGCTGTGACGACGGGCGCGGACTTCGACGAATACTACTGTATCGCCATCGAGCATGACCAGATCGAGCTCGCCGCGGCGACAGCTCCAGTTCTGTTCGATCAGGCGCAGGCCATTACGTTCCAGATGCTGCCGAGCCGCCTGTTCGGCGGCTCGGCCCAGCTCGTTATGGGCGCTCAATTGAGGCTGTCGGGCAGGCGTTGCACCTGACCGTCGTGGAACTCGGCCCAGGGCAACTGACGCTCGATGCGTTGCGTGGCACTCAGGCTGAGGGTGCCGGAGAGGCCGTCGACGCGGGATTCCGGCAGGGCCTTGAGCTGGCCCAGGCGCGGTGCCAGGCGGTAGGCATCGACGCCCATGGCGTACAGGCGGCCCAGGCTGCCACCAGCTTGCGGCCACTGTTCGGCGACCTGCTGACGCAGCGGGTCCTGCGCATCCAGCAGCCAGGGCGTTTCACAGAAGCGGATACCCTCCAGATCCTGATACTGCGCCTGGCTGTGGGCGCCGGTGAACAGGTGCGAGGTGGCGTACACCGGCACGTCGCCAGCGTACTGGAAGGCCAGTGTGGGCTTGATCTGCTGGGCCTGCTGCGGGGTGGCAGCAAGGAAGATGAAGTCGATGTCCTGGCGCCGTGCCGGCTGCGCGTCGAGGCTGGTGCCGAGGGTATTCTGCAGGCGACGGGCGCGGGCTTCGCTTTCACGCAATTGGAACAGGTCGGCGATCTGCCGGGCCAGCTCGACGGGTTGGTCGACGTGCTCGGCTGCGATCAGGGTGCCGCCCTGGGCCTGCCAGCTCTGGCGGAAGGCATCCAGCACGCGGTCGCCCCATTCGCCACGCGGCACCAGGGCCACGGCGCGGCGCATACCATCGGCCCAGGCGCGGCGGGAAACCTCACGGGCTTCGTCCTCGGCGGCCAGGCCGAACTGGAACAGTTGCGCCGGGCCTTCCTGACCGGCATCGCTGTAGTTGAGCGCCAGGGTGGTGATCGGCAGCTTCTCGCGTTCACTGAGCTGCTTGACCAGCGGCTTCTCCAGCGGGCCGACCACCAGTTGCACGCCATCGGCCTGCGCCTGTTGGTAGAAGGCGTCCAGCGACCCGATGCGCGAGCTGTCGTACAGCTTGATCTGCGGTGGGTTCTGCCCGGCTTGCTCGGCCTGGAAGTGCGCAGCCAGGAAGCCGTCACGCAGGGCGCGGGCGACGCCGGCCAACTGACCTTCCTGTGGCAGCAGCAGGGCGACACGAGTCAGCGGCTGGCTGGCCAGCTCACGCAGCTTGACCAGGGCTTGCGGCAATTGCTCGGCGGCTGGGTGTTGCGGGTTTTTCGCCACCCAGTCGTCGATGGCGGCCTGCTGTTGCTCCAGGGTCGGCGTTTCCTTGATCAGGCGGGCCAGCTCCAGCCAGCCGGCCAGGTCGTTGTCGGTACCGGCACTGGTCTGCGGGGGCAGGCTGGAAACCAGTTCCCAGATTTTCTCCTGGTTATCACTGGCGACCTGGCCGCTCAGCAGCGGCGCGATGAACACGCGCTCGCGGGCTGCGGCCAGTATCTGGCCGTCGGCCTCCAGGGCACGGGCGCGAACCAGTTGCGTGCGCACCTGCTGCTCCACCGGCAGTTCTGCCAGACGCTCCAGGCTGGGGTGCTGCAGGGCCTGCAGGGCGCTCTTGGGCTGCTTGCGGGCCATGGCCAGCTCGGCGCTCAGGGTGCTGGCGAAGATCTGCTGCGCCGGTTGCAGGCCATTGAGGTCGAGTTGCTCGAGAATGCGCGAGGCACGCGCGATGTCTTTCTGCTGGTAGGCCTGGTCGGCAGCCGACAGACGCAGCAGGGCGGCTTGTTCCGGCTTGCTCTCGGCAGCCTGTTGCAGCATCTGCTCGATGCTGGCTTGTGGCGTACGCGGTAGCTGGCCCAGGTTGTTGGAGGGCGAGCTGGCGCAGGCGGCGAGCAAGCCCGCTAGGAAGAGTGCTGAGAGAGGGCGCAGGCTAGCGATCATCGGGTCATCCTGATACTTGAGCAAAACGAGCGGCGATTGTACCCAAGGGCTGAGATCGGCGCGATGTCGCTGGGTGTGCAAGCCATCAGAATGAGCACCCATTCAAGCAACGAGTTGTTTCGCGGTCGCGGGCGGGCTGGACGCGCCCTGATGTGCGACCTGCGAATGGCCGAGGCCTTGCGTGCCGAAGGTGCTGGCGGCTATCCGATCGTATATGCCGAAGCCATCGAGGAAGCAGGGTGGTTCGCCGATGGCGCCGGGCGCCATGGGCGTTTCGAGCGCAGAGCCTTGCCCTCAGCGCTCTCTCGGTTCATCGCCTCCCGCGCAGCCCTTGTCGCAGGCCTTTATCCGAAGGTCGAACCTGGCCAGTGCCCGCCCGATCTCCTCAAGTCGTTGCGGTGCGATGCTCGAGCCGCCATAGAGCTGAATCTCTTTCGCTGCCGGGTCGTCGCAGCTAACGCCAATACCTGCCGCCAGGCCTGCGATGATCTCGTTCGCGCGATATTCCACGGCCAATTGGCGCAGGCGAAATCTTGCCACTTTGGCGAACGGGGTCAGGGGGAGTTCATCGAGCATGAACACATGGCGGGGGCGCGCAGGCGGTTCTGCGATCCGGGCAGCGATGAAGGTCATCAGCTCATCCAGCGCGAGCGCAGCCTCTGCTCGGGGCACGAGGTACAGCACTGGCACTTCACCGGCATAGTCATCCGGCATGCCGACGGCGGCTGCCTGTAGCACACCCGGATGCGCCAGGGCGGCGTCCTCGATCATCTGCGGGTCGATGTTATGGCCGCTGCGTATGATCACGTCCTTGGCGCGGCCTACCACTCGCAGTTCACCTGCCGCTGTGACTTCGCCCAGATCCCCCGAGTACAGCCAACTCCCGTTGGGATCCCCCATGATCCCTTCGGCGGTCAGATAGCCTTTGAACACATTGGGGCCACGCACCAGGATTTCCCCTCTGGCTCCTGGGTGAAAACCGCTGTCGGGGCTCCCCAGACAGATCTCGACGTTCGGCACGGGCTTGCCCGTGCTGTGTGAAACGGGACGGCCATCGGTGCGTTGCGCCGTTGCGATGCCGCTGGATTCGGTCATGCCGTAAAGCTGGCAAACCGGCTTGCCGGTCTTTTCCTGCAGACGCAGGAACAGCTCCTGGGGTAAAGGTGAGCCGCCTGTCATGAGCGCCCTCAGCTCATGGAGATCGGCCCCTTCGGTTGAGGTTTCGGCGATGGCTGCGAGGGTCGTGGGCACTCCGGCGAGCAAGGTGATGCGCTGGGCATCCACGATCTTCCATATGTCATCGATGACCTTGCGGCTGCGCATGCCGAGCAGCGAGGGGAATACCAGGGTCGCACCTGTCGACAAGGTGGCGAGCAGCGCGTCGATGGCGCCGCCGACGTGAAACAGCGGCAGGCCACTGAGCAACCTCTCGCTAGTGCCCAGGCCCAGGCCTGACGCAGCCATGAGCGAGGCTGAGGCCATGTTGCGCAGGGAGAGCCGGGCCAGTTTCGGCAGACCTGTCGTGCCGCCGGTATGAATCAGCAACCCCACGCGCTCGGGGTTGTTGGCCGGCAGGGCCGCTGTCGATGGTGCGAGCAGTTCATCCCAGGGTTGCGCCGTGCCGCTGCCGCCGCCAACGGAGACTGCAATGACCTCAGGCGGGTTGCGCATGCCGTCGAGGGCCATCTGCAGGCGCTCCCACACATCCAGCGCCGGATGCGGCCCCATGCTGATCACCGCACGACAACCCGAGAGTGCCAATTGACTGCGCAGAGCCTCTGCCGACAGCAACAGGTTGACCGGGAACGCGACGGCTAAGCAGGTGGCGGCAATCAGGGCCGTTACCGCCTGGGGCACGAAGGGCAGCAGGATCGCCACGCAATCGTGGCGCTGGATGCCGCGTGCCGCCAGCGCCTGGGCGACCGCCCGAACCTCGGCAAGCAGTGCAGCATAGTCGAGCGTTGCGCCGGCTCCCATGCCGTCGACACACAGGTACTCGAGAGCTGGGTGATGGGGATGCTGCGCCGCCGAGCAGGCAAGCAGGTCGAAGGGAGTAGGGCACGACTGCATGCGCTGTTGCAGGCAGACGCTGGTGTTCGGGAGGGTCGTTGACACAGAAGTCTCCTTCGTTGCGCAAGGCGCGCTGCGGGCCGTGCAGGCAGGCTGCGAGCGAGCCTTGGTCAGCCCGCAGCGCTGCGTGGAGTGGTCGAACCTGCCGGGGTACGGCATCGCTCAGGGCGGGCAGGCCAATTACCGGGTTATTGGCCCCGGCGCTGGTCGAGTTCGCGGATGCGTTCACGGGCTTCGTCGCGCTCGGGAATCGGTCGGCCGCTATCGCGCCATTCGACGGCAGCCTTGAAGCCTTCGGCCTGGGCGTAGCGGCGGAACCAGAGGCCCTCCGGGTTGTGGCGGGTGATACCGTCGAACAGGGTGGCCATCATCTGGCTCTGTTCGATGCCCATGTTCAGCATCACCTGGTTCACCACCAGCTTGTGCATCGCCAGGTGCGACTTGGGCACTCCGGCGATGCGATTGGCCAGGGCCATGGTGGCTGATTCCAGCTCGCTGTTTGGCACCACTTCGTTGGCCAGCCCCCATTGCGCCGCTTGCCTGCCATCGATCACATCGCCGGTGAACATCAGTTGCTTGGCCCGGGCGAAGCCGAGGCGGTACGTCCACATCGCGGTTGTCGGGCAGCCCCACACACGGGTGGGCATGTAGCCGATCCTGGCATCCTCGGCCATCACCAGCAGGTCGCAGCACAGCGCGATATCGCTGCCGCCGGCTACCGCATGGCCATGAACCTTGGCGATGGTCGGCTTGCTGCAGCGCCACAGGCTCATGAAATCTTCGGTGTTGCGCTTCATGGCGGCGTAATCGACCATCGGATCCCACGGATGACCTTCCTGCTGGCACGGGTGGTCGGTGAGCTGTTCGGCGTAGTCGCTCAGGTCATAGCCGCCACAGAAACCCTTGCCGGCGCCTTCGACGATGATGACATGAACCTCCTCTTTGGCCTCCGCCCATTCCACCGCCGCCCGGATATCGCCGGGCGTCTGCTCGGTGATCGCGTTCAGGCGTTCGGGGCGGTTGAGCAGGAGGCGGGCTACGCGGGGCGACTGTGGGTCTTGCTCGATGGTGACGGTAGTGAAGACGGGCATCGGAGGCTCCAGTGTTGTTCGTTCGGGGATGGAACAGTCAGAATTGACTGTAGGAGTCCGCCGATAAACAGTCAATGCTGACTGTTTGTCTCATTCACTTCTTTGATGAGTCTTCATGCAGAACGCCACACCCCTCACTACCAAGGCACAGGCCACGCGCCAGCGATTTCTGGATGCGGCGGTCGCTTCATTGATCGAATGCGGCGTTGCGCGCACCACCACGCTGGAAGTGCAGCGCCGCTGCGGAGCCAGTCGTGGTGCGTTGTTGCACCACTTCCCGACCCATGCAGCGTTGCTGTCGGCCACCATCGCCGAACTGGTGCGGCGCAACGACGAGGCGGTGCGCCGGGCAGAGTCGGCCATGAGCCATATCGAGAATCCTGTGGAGCGGGCCGTCCGCACCCTGGCCAGCATGAGCGTACAGCCCGCCTATCTGGCGGAGCTGGAGCTCTGGGGAGCGGCCAGAACCGACCCTGATCTGCAGGCCGCAGTCAGAAGCGCGGAGCGCGATGCCCGAATCGAGCGGGAGAGAGTGGTCGACAGCCTGTTCTCGGCCATTGTCGACAATCCCAACTACGCGGCAGTCAAGGCCTTGAGCATCGCTTTCCTGCGCGGCTTGTCTCTCTCGAGCGTCCTGGTCAGCCATCCTGAGCACGACCAGAGGCTGATTGGCCAATGGATCTGGGCGGTCGAAGCGTTGCTCCAGACGCCGGCACAGTCATGATGACTGCCGGTATGGCCGCGTCAGGAGAGAATGAGGCCGCTTGCTACGAGGCCACGCTCGGTGCTCGCATGCAGGCCTCGATGAGCCCAGGCTCGTTTGCCATGGATGAGCACGCATAATAGGCAGTGGTCGGGTCGCAATCGCCTGGATTGGCAGGCAAGCTGTCGCCCTGATGAACGAGGCCGGACGCCTGGATCAGGTAAGCTGCGGCTTCATAGCGGAGAAAGACATGTATCAGTTAGCGGGGCTGCAGGCCCCATGAGTCAGAGCGCCATTACCAGTGCCCAGCCCGGCACCCTCTATGTGGTCGCCACGCCCATTGGCAATCTCGACGATATCAGCGCGCGGGCATTGCGGACCCTGCGCGAGGTGGCGCTGATCGCCGCCGAAGACACCCGTCATTCGGCGCGATTGCTGCAGCACTTCGGCATTCAGACGCCGCTGGCGGCCTGTCATGAGCACAACGAGCGTGAGCAGGGGGGGCGTTTCCTCGCCAGGTTGCAGGCCGGCGAGGATGTCGCATTGATTTCCGATGCCGGGACACCGCTGATCTCTGATCCGGGTTACCACCTGGTGCGCCAGGTGCGCGCCGCGGGTATGCCGGTAGTGCCGGTGCCCGGGGCCTGTGCGCTGATCGCCGCGCTGTCGGCGGCGGGGCTGCCTTCGGATCGCTTCATCTTCGAGGGCTTTCTGCCGGCCAAGGCGGCGGGGCGCCGTGCGCGTCTGGAGCAGGTGCGTGAGGAGTCGCGCACCTTGATCTTCTACGAAGCGCCGCACCGTATCCTCGAATGCCTGGAAGACATGCGTGCGGTATTCGGTGGTGAGCGCCCGGCCTTGTTGGCGCGTGAGCTGACCAAGACCTTCGAGACGCTCAAGGGGCTGCCATTGGATGAGCTGTGCGCCTGGGTGGCTGCTGACAGCAATCAACAGCGCGGCGAGTGCGTGGTGCTGGTGGCCGGCTGGCAGGCGCCGGAAGGTGAGGAAGCGGTCAGTGCCGAAGCTCTGCGCGTGCTTGACCTGCTCCTGGCGGAGATGCCGCTCAAGCGCGCCGCCGCGCTGGCGGCGCAGATCACCGGAGTGCGCAAGAACCTGCTCTATCAGGTGGCGCTGGAGCGCCAGAATTAAGCCACAAGCGGCAAGCTTCAAGCTGCAAGAAAGAGCAGAGGTCGGCACGCGTTCCGCTTGAAGCTTGTGGCTTGCGGCTTGCGGCTTTGTTACCCTTGTCGGCGGAGAGTCGATCGGACAGTCGCTGCCTTCGCAAGAAGGGGGAGGAAAGTCCGGGCTCCATAGGGCAGAGTGCCAGGTAACGCCTGGGAGGCGCGAGCCTACGGAAAGTGCCACAGAAAACAACCGCCTAAGCACGCAAGTGCCGGTAAGGGTGAAAAGGTGCGGTAAGAGCGCACCGCACGGCTGGCAACAGTCCGTGGCTAGGTAAACCCCACTCGGAGCAAGACCAAATAGGGTTCCATCGGCGTGGCCCGCGCTGGAACCGGGTAGGTTGCTAAAGGCGTGCAGTGATGTACGCCGTAGAGGAATGGCTGTCCTCGACAGAACCCGGCTTACAGATCGACTCTCCTCCCTCCTTCCTTTGTGATGCGCTTCTAGTTCTCGTCGGTTTGATACCGAAAAAATCTTACTCTTAACAAATTACTTTAAGTTTGAAATTCAGCTCTATGGATTGGCTGGATTTTGTACAGTCTTGCCTGTTCTGGCATCGCTTTCTTCCTCGCTTTTATTCGCTAAATCTCCGTCCTGTAAGGATTTTTCCGTTCTGGCGCGCCTTGACTGTGGGGCGGCTGCGTTCCTATAGTGTGCGCGAGTGGTGAAAAGTGGTACGAAGTGGGTATTTATGGGCATGGGAAGCTAATTACAGGGGAAGCGCAGCCGTGTTTCGCGGAGCTAACGCCATCAGTCTTGACGCCAAGGGGCGCCTTGCGATGCCGAGTCGGTATCGCGATGAGCTCGTTGCGCGTTGTGCTGGGCAGCTCATCGTGACCATCGATGCCGTCGATCCCTGTCTTTGCGTCTATCCCCTGCCCGAATGGGAACTGATCGAGAGCAAGCTGCGTGAGCTGGCTTCCTTTCGTGAGGAGAACCGCCGCCTGCAACGTCTGCTGATCGGTAATGCCGTCGACCTCGAACTCGACGGCAGTGGCCGTTTTCTCGTTCCGCCGCGCTTGCGCGGCTACGCCAAGCTGGACAAGCGAGCGATGCTCGTTGGCCAGCTGAACAAGTTTCAACTCTGGGATGAAGATGCCTGGAATGCCGTAGCTGAAGCCGACCTGGCTGCCATCAAGGAACCAGGTGCTCTTTCCGATGACCTCCGTGACCTGATCCTGTGACCATGACCGATAGCGACTTCCGCCATATCACCGTGCTGCTCGACGAAGCCGTCGAGGGCCTGGCGGTGCGCGTCGATGGCTGCTACATCGATGGCACCTTCGGTCGTGGAGGGCACAGCCGGCTCATCTTGCACAAGCTTGGCCCGGGAGGACGGCTGCTGGGGTTCGACAAGGATCCCCTGGCAATAGCCACCGGGAAAGCATTGGCGGCCGATGACGGCCGCTTTGTCGTTGTACAGCGCAGTTTTGCGGAACTTGCCGAGGAAGTTGCTGTCCGTGGGCTGGCCGGCTCTATCTCGGGCATTCTGTTGGATCTGGGGGTTTCCTCGCCGCAACTGGATGACCCTGAGCGTGGCTTCAGCTTCCTCAATGACGGCCCGCTGGACATGCGCATGAATCCGCAGGTCGGGGTCAGTGCTGCCGACTGGATCGCCAGCGCCGACGAGGACGAAATCGCCCGCGTGCTCAAGGAGTACGGCGAGGAGCGTTTCGCCAAGCGCATGGCCCGCGCCGTGGTGCAGCGCCGTGCCGAGCAGCCGTTCACACGCACCGCCGATCTGGCCAAGGTGCTGACCGATGCCAACCCAGCCTGGGAGAAAGGCAAGAACCCGGCAACCCGCGCCTTCCAGGGCATTCGCATTCACGTCAACAACGAGCTGGGCGATCTCGAGCGCGGCCTCGATGCGGCGCTGGACGCCCTGGAAATCGGTGGCCGCCTGGTGGTGATCAGCTTCCATTCCCTGGAAGACCGCATCGTCAAGCAGTTCATGAAGCGTCAGGCCAAAGGCGAGGCGGACAAGCTGCCGCGTGATCTGCCGATCATCCCCAAGGCCTTCGAGCCACGCCTGAAGCTGATCGGCAAGCCGGTATTCGCCAGCGAGGCCGAACTCAAGGCCAACCCGCGTTCGCGTAGCGCAGTCATGCGCATCGCGGAGAAGCTGCGATGAGCCGGCGTTTCGGCAAGTCCATGCCCGGCGGCAGCCTGCTGTTGCTGGCGCTGTTTCTCGCCATTCTGGTATCGGCGGTGGCCGTGTCCTACAGCGCCCACTGGAGTCGCCAGTTGCTCAATGACCTTTATGGCGAGCTGAGCGTGCGTGACAAGGCGCAGGCCGAATGGGGGCGCCTGATTCTCGAGCAGAGCACCTGGACGGCGCACAACCGCATCGAGACGCTGGCCAGCGAGCAGCTCAAGATGCACATTCCCGATCCCGCCGCCGTGCGCATGGTGCAGCCATGATCGGTCTCGAAGGCGCGCTCTATCCCTGGCGTTTCCGCCTGGTGCTGGCGCTGCTCGCCTTGATGGTGGGCGCCATCGCCTGGCGCATGCTCGATCTGCAGGTGCTCGACCATGACTTCCTCAAGGCCCATGGCGATGCGCGCAGCGTGCGACACATTCCGATTCCGGCGCACCGCGGCCTGATCACCGACCGCAACGGCGAGCCGCTGGCGGTCAGCACACCGGTCATCACCCTCTGGGCCAATGGCAAGGAGCTGCAGAGCGCGCGCGACAAATGGCCGGTGCTGGCTGCCGCGCTGGGTCAGGATCCGGCCAGCTTCGCCGAGCGCCTGGAGCAGAACAAGGAACGCGAGTTCATGTACCTGGTGCGTGGTCTGACCCCGGAGAACGGTCAGCGCGTGCTCGATCTCAAAGTGCCGGGCGTCTATTCCATCGAAGAGTTCCGCCGTTTCTATCCGGCAGGCGAAGTGGCCGCCCATGTCGTCGGCTTCACCGACATCGACGACCGTGGCCGCGAAGGCATGGAGCTGGCCTACGAAGACTGGCTGGCCGGCGTGCCGGGCAAGCGCCAGGTGCTCAAGGATCGTCGCGGGAAGCTGATCAAGGATGTGCAGGTGGCGCAGAACGCCAAGGCCGGCAAGTCCCTGGCGCTGTCCATCGACCTGCGCCTGCAGTACCTGGCCCATCGCGAACTGCGTAACGCGCTGCTGGAGAACGACGCCAAGGCCGGCAGCCTGGTGATGGTCGACGTGAAGACTGGCGAAGTGCTGGCGATGGTCAACCATCCCACCTACAACCCCAACAACCGTCGCAGCCTGACGCCGGCGGCGATGCGCAACCGCGCCATGATCGATGTGTTCGAGCCGGGCTCCACCATGAAGCCGCTGTCGATGGCTGCAGCCCTGGAAACCGGGCGCTGGAAGCCCAGCGATGTGGTGCAGGTCGGCAACGGCACGCTGCGCATCGGTCGTTACACCATCCGTGACGTATCCCGCACCGAAGGGCCGGCGCTGGATCTGACCGGCATCCTGATCAACTCCAGTAACGTCGGCATGAGCAAGGTGGCCTTCGATGTCGGCGGTGAGCGCATCTACGACACCATGAGCAAGCTGGGCTTCGGCCGTGATACCGGCCTGGGCTTCCCTGGTGAGCGAGTTGGCAACCTGCCCAACCATCGCAAGTGGCGCGAGGCGGAAACGGCCACGCTGTCCTACGGCTATGGCCTGTCGGTTACTGCGGTGCAACTGGCTCATGCCTACGCGACCCTGGCCAATGGCGGCGCCATGGTGCCGCTGTCGATGATTCGCATGGATGGCAAGCCGAGCTCGATGCAGGTGGTGCCCAAGGATGTCGCGACCACCCTGCAAGGCATGCTGCAGCAGGTGATCGAGGCGCCGCGCGGCGTGTTCCGTGCTCAGGTGCCGGGTTATCACGTGGCCGGCAAGAGTGGTACTGCGCGCAAGAGCAGCGTCGGCACCCGAGGATATCGTGAGAACGCCTACCGCTCGCTGTTCGCTGGTTTCGCCCCGGCGCAGGATCCGCGCATCGCCCTGGTGGTGGTGATCGACGAGCCGGGCAAGGGCGCCTACTTCGGTGGTCTGATTTCGGCGCCGGTATTCAGCAAGGTCATGGCTGGTTCCCTGCGTCTGATGAACATCGCTCCGGATAACCTGCCGTCGGACGAGCAGAAAGTGGCCGCAGCTAGTCAGGGAGGGCGCAACTGATGCCCATGCCGCTCAATCAATTGTTGCCTGTTGCCGAGAGCAGTGTGCTGGTGCGTGAGCTGACTCTGGACAGCCGCAAGGTGCGCCCGGGCGATCTGTTCCTGGCCGTGCCCGGCACCCAGCAGGATGGTCGTGTGCATATCGCCGATGCTATCGCCCGCGGTGCCGCTGCGGTGGCCTTCGAGGCCGAAGGGGCTGCGCCCATGCATGCCGATAGTGCCGTGCTGGTGCCGGTCAAGGGCCTGGCTGGCCAGCTCTCGGCCATCGCCGGGCGCTTCTACGGTGAGCCGAGCCGCGCTTTGCATCTGATCGGTGTTACGGGTACCAACGGCAAGACCAGCGTCAGCCAGTTGCTGGCGCAGGCACTGGATCTGCTCGGTCAGCGTTGTGGCATCGTCGGTACCCTGGGCACCGGTTTCCATGGCGCGCTGGAGCAGGGCAAGCACACCACCCCCGATCCGGTCGGGGTGCAGGCCACCCTGGCCTCGCTCAAGCAGGCCGGCGCACGCGCCGTGGCGATGGAGGTTTCCTCCCATGGTCTGGATCAGGGCCGCGTCGCGGCGCTGGAGTTCGACGTGGCGGTGTTCACCAACCTGTCGCGCGATCACCTCGATTACCACGGCAGCATGCAGGCCTATGGCGCAGCCAAGGCCAAGCTGTTCGCCTGGCCGAACCTGCATTGTCGAGTGATCAACCTCGATGACGCCTTTGGTTGTGAGCTCGCCGCGCAAACGCACGAGTCACGCCTGATCGGCTATAGCCTCAGCGATGCCAGCGCCTTCCTTTATTGCCGCGATGCGCAGTTCGATGATCACGGCGTACGTGCCCACCTGGTCACGCCGCGTGGCGAGGGCGTGCTGCGCAGCAATCTGCTCGGCCGCTTCAACCTGAGCAACCTGCTGGCCGTGGTCGGCGCACTGCTGGGCATGGATTACCCCCTCGACGAAATTCTCAAGGTGCTGCCGCAATTGCAGGGGCCGGCTGGCCGCATGCAGCGCCTCGGTGGCGGCGACAAGCCGCTGCTGGTGGTGGATTACGCGCACACCCCGGATGCCCTGGAAAAAGTACTCGAAGCCATGCGCCCGCATGTCGAAGGCCGTCTGCTCTGCCTGTTCGGCTGCGGCGGCGACCGTGATCGCGGCAAGCGCCCGCTGATGGCGGCGGTGGCCGAACGCTTGGCCGATGGGGTGTGGGTGACCGATGACAACCCGCGCAGCGAGGATCCGGCGCAGATCATCGCGGACATCCGTGCCGGCTTCGGTGCGCCGGACAAGGTGCAGTTCATTCACGGCCGTGGCGATGCCATTGCCCGTCTGGTCGCCCAGGCTGAAGCCAGCGACGTGCTGGTGCTGGCGGGCAAGGGGCATGAGGACTACCAGGAAATCATGGGCGTGCGTCAGCCGTTCTCCGATCTGATCGAAGCGAACAAGGCCCTGGCGGCCTGGGAGGCTGCTCATGCTTAAATCCTGGCTGCTCAGCGACGTCGCCGCCGACCTCAGTGCGCGCCTGGTCGGTGCCGATGTGGCCTTTTCCGCCGTCGGCACCGACAGCCGTACCATCGCTGCCGGGCAACTGTTCGTGGCGCTCACCGGGCCGCGTTTCGACGGTCACGATTACCTCGCCGACGTAGCCGCCAAGGGCGCCGTTGCCGCGCTGGTCGAGCGCGAGGTCGCAGGCGTGGCGTTGCCGCAATTGGTTGTTGCCGATACCCGCCTGGCCCTCGGCCAGCTCGGTGCCTTGAATCGCCAGGTCTTCACCGGCCCGCTGGCCGCCGTCACCGGCTCCAGCGGCAAGACCAGCGTCAAGGAAATGCTCGCCGCCATCTTGCGTGCTGGCCTGGGCGGCGCCGTGCTGGCCACCCGTGGCAACCTCAACAACGACCTCGGTGCACCGCTGACTCTGCTGGAGCTGGCGCCTGAGCATCGCGCCGGGGTGATCGAACTGGGCGCCAACCATGTCGGCGAGATCGCCTACACCGTCAGCCTGACCCGGCCGCAGGTGGCCATCCTCACCAATGCCGGCAATGCCCATGTCGGCGAGTTCGGTGGGCCGGAGAAGATAGTCGAAGCCAAGGGCGAGATTCTCGATGGGCTTTCCGAACAGGGCGTGGCCGTGCTCAATCTCGATGACAAGGCTTTCGCCATCTGGCAACGCCGTGTCGCTGGGCACCAGGTGCTGAGTTTCGCCCTGCACGACAGCCGCGCCGATTTCCACGGCGTCGATCTGGCCCGTGACGAGCGCGGCTGCCAGGGTTTCACCTTGCGCAGCCCGGCTGGCAGCGCGCGTATCCAGCTCAATCTGCTGGGTGAGCACAACGTCGCCAACGCCCTGGCCGCCTGCGCCGCAGCCCATGCCCTGGGCATGCCGCTGACGGCGATGGTTGAAGGTCTGCAGGGTTTGCAGCCGGTCAAGGGCCGCGCCGTCGCGCAACTGGCGCCGAGCGGTGTGCGGGTGATCGACGACAGTTACAACGCCAACCCGGTGTCGATGTGCGCGGCGGTGGACATACTCGCCGGCTTTTCCGGGCGCACCGTTCTGGTGCTGGGGGACATGGGCGAGCTGGGCGAGTGGGCCGAACAGGGCCATCGCGATGTCGGCCGCCATGCCGTGGGCAAGGTCGACGCGCTGTATGCGGTTGGCCCACTGATGCGTCACGCAGTCGAGGCATTTGGCGCCGCAGGCCGCCACTTCGCCGACCAGGCCGAGCTGATCGAAGCGCTTCGCGCCGAGCAGGCCGGCAGCACATTACTAATCAAGGGATCTCGCAGCGCTGCCATGGAAAAAGTAGTGGCGGCGCTGTGCGACGTAGCTGGGGAGAATCAATAAATGCTGCTGCTGCTGGCGGAGTACCTGCAACAGTTCCACAAGGGCTTCTCGGTCTTTCAGTACCTGACCCTGCGCGGCATCCTCGGCGTGCTCACCGCCCTGGCGCTTTCGCTGTGGCTTGGCCCTTGGATGATCCGCACCCTGCAGGTGCGCCAGATCGGCCAGGCCGTGCGCAACGATGGCCCGCAATCGCACCTGTCGAAGAAGGGCACGCCGACCATGGGCGGGGCGCTGATTCTCACTGCCATTGCCGTCAGCACCCTGCTCTGGGCCGACCTGTCCAACCGCTACGTCTGGGTGGTGCTGGCCGTGACCCTGGCGTTCGGCGCCATCGGCTGGGTCGACGACTACCGCAAGGTGATCGAGAAGAACTCGCGTGGCCTGCCGAGCCGCTGGAAATATTTCTGGCAGTCGGTATTTGGCCTGAGCGCTGCTGCCTTCCTTTATATGACTGCGCAGAGCCCGGTGGAAACCACCCTGATCCTGCCGCTGCTGAAAGACGTGAGCATCCCGCTGGGCATCGGCTTCGTGGTCCTGACCTACTTCGTCATCGTCGGCTCGAGCAACGCGGTGAACCTCACCGATGGCCTCGACGGTCTGGCCATCCTGCCCACGGTGATGGTCGGTGGTGCCCTGGGCATCTTCTGCTACCTGTCGGGTAACGTGAATTTCTCCCAGTATCTGCTGATTCCCTACGTACCGGGTGCCGGTGAGCTGATCGTGTTCTGCGCCGCGCTGGTGGGGGCCGGCTTGGGCTTTCTGTGGTTCAACACCTATCCGGCGCAGGTGTTCATGGGCGACGTCGGCGCGCTGGCGCTGGGTGCAGCACTGGGCACCATTGCCGTGATCGTGCGTCAGGAAATCGTGCTGTTCATCATGGGCGGCGTCTTCGTCATGGAAACCCTGTCGGTGATCATCCAGGTCGCCAGCTTCAAGCTGACCGGCAAGCGCGTGTTCCGCATGGCGCCGATCCATCACCATTTCGAACTCAAGGGCTGGCCCGAGCCACGTGTGATCGTCCGTTTCTGGATCATCACCGTGATTCTCGTGCTGATCGGCCTGGCCACCCTGAAACTGAGGTAATTACGCGTGTCGTTGATCGCTTCCGACCAATTCCGCATCGTTGTCGGCCTCGGCAAGAGCGGCATGTCCCTGGTGCGCTTCCTGGCGCGTCAGGGCGTGCGTTTTGCCGTGGCCGATACGCGCGCGAATCCGCCGGAGCTGGAAGCGCTCAAGCGTGACTACCCGCAGGTGGAAGTACGTTGCGGCGAGCTGGACGTGGACTTCCTCTGCCGCGCCTCGAAACTGTACGTGAGCCCGGGCCTGGCTGTGGCGACTCCAGCGTTGGCCGAAGCGGCTGCGCGCGGGGTGAAGCTGTCCGGTGATATCGACCTGTTCGCCCGCCACGCCAAGGCGCCGATCGTCGCCATCACCGGCTCCAACGCCAAGAGCACCGTCACCACCCTGGTGGGCGAGATGGCCGCCGCCGCTGGCAAGCGTGTCGCCGTGGGCGGCAACCTGGGCACCCCGGCGCTGGATCTCTTGGCCGACGACATCGAGCTGTACGTGCTGGAACTGTCCAGCTTCCAACTGGAAACCACCGATCAGCTCAACGCGGAAGTGGCCACCTGCCTGAACCTCAGCGAAGACCACATGGATCGCTACAGCGGCCTGCCGGCCTACCATCAGGCCAAGCACCGCATCTTCCGTGGTGCGCGTCAGGTGGTGGTGAATCGTGACGACGCCTTGTCGCGGCCGCTGATCGCCGACCAGGTGAGCTGCTGGGAATTTGGCCTGGGCAAACCCGACTTCAAACGTTTCGGCCTGCTGGAAGAGAACGGCGAAAAGTGCCTGGCGTTCCGCTTCGAGGCCCTGCTGCCGGTGAGCGAACTGAAGATCCGCGGCGCGCACAACCAGTCCAATGCCCTGGCGGCGCTGGCCCTCGGCCATGCCGTCGGCCTGCCGATGGAGGCCATGTTGGCCACCCTGCGCCAGTTCGCCGGGCTACCGCACCGCTGCCAGTGGGTCGGTGAACGCGCCGGCGTGAACTACTACGACGACTCCAAGGCCACCAATGTCGGCGCGGCGCTGGCAGCCATCGAAGGCCTCGGTGCGGATATCGCCGGCAAGCTGGTACTGATCGCCGGTGGCGACGGCAAGGGCGCCGATTTCTCCGCGCTGAAGCAGCCGGCCGCGCGCTTCTGCCGCGCCGTGGTGTTGCTGGGCCGCGATGCCGAGCGCCTTGCCGAGGCGCTGGGTGACGCCACGCCGCTGGTGCGGGTGAAAACCCTGGACGAAGCCGTGCAGCGCTGCAGCGAGCTGGCCGAGCATGGCGACGCCGTGCTGCTGTCGCCGGCCTGCGCCAGCCTGGACATGTTCAAGAATTTCGAGGAACGCGGGCGCCTGTTCGCCCAGGCCGTGGGAGGGCTCGCCTGATGTTGAGCTTCCTGCGCGTTCGTCCTTCACCTTTGCTGGGTCGTGGCTTCGATGTCGACTTCCCCATGCTGGCCGGCTGCCTCGGCCTGCTCGGCCTGGGTCTGGTGATGATCACCTCGGCTTCTTCGGAAGTGGCGGCGGCGCTGTCCGGCAATCCGCTGTACTACATGATCCGCCATATCGTTTACCTGCTGATCGGGCTGGGGGCAGCCGGCGTGGTGCTGATGATCCCCATGAGCTTCTGGCAGCGCTATGGCTGGATGATGCTGCTGGCCGCCTTTGCCCTGCTGGTGCTGGTGCTGATTCCCGGCATCGGCCGCGAGGTCAACGGTGCGCGGCGCTGGATCGGCTTCGGTGCGTTCAACGTGCAGCCCTCGGAAATCGCCAAGGTGTTCGTGGTGGTCTATCTGGCCGGTTATCTGGTGCGACGCCAGGAAGAAGTGCGCGAGAGCTGGATGGGCTTCTTCAAACCCTTCATCGTCCTGCTGCCGATGGCGGGGCTGCTGCTGCTGGAGCCGGACTTCGGTGCCACTGTGGTAATGATGGGCTCGGCCATGGCCATGCTGTTCCTCGGCGGCGTCGGTATGCTGCGCTTCGGCCTGATGGTGGCGCTGGCCGTGGGCGCGGTGTTCGTGCTGGTACAGACTCAGGAATACCGCCTGCAGCGTCTGATCACCTTCACCGACCCCTGGGCCGATCAGTATGGCGCCGGCTATCAGCTGACCCAGGCGCTGATCGCCTTTGGCCGTGGCGAATGGTTCGGCGTCGGCCTGGGCAACAGCGTGCAGAAGCAGTTCTACCTGCCCGAAGCGCATACCGACTTCGTGTTTTCGGTGTTGGCCGAAGAGCTGGGGCTGATCGGCTCGCTGGCGACCCTGGTGCTGTTCGTCTTCGTTTGCGTGCGCGGCCTGTACATCGGTCTGTGGGCCGAGAAGGCCAAGCAGTTGTTCTCCGCCTATGTCGCCTATGGCCTGTCGTTCCTGTGGATCGGCCAGTTCCTCATCAATATCGGGGTGAACACCGGCCTGCTGCCGACCAAGGGCCTGACCCTGCCGTTCCTCAGCTATGGCGGTTCGTCCCTGGTGATCTGCTGCATCAGCCTGGCGATCCTGCTGCGTATCGAGTGGGAAAGCCGTCACGTGCTGGGCAATGAGGATGTGGAGTTCGACGAATCGGATTTCGCCATCGAGCCGCCTTCCTTCGTCCTGGAGGAGCCTCGTCATGCGCGGTAACGTCCTGATCATGGCCGGCGGCACCGGCGGGCACGTGTTCCCGGCGCTGGCCTGCGCGCGCGAATTCCAGACCCGTGGCTATGCCGTGCACTGGCTGGGCACGCCGCGCGGCATCGAGAACGAGCTGGTGCCGCAGGCCGGTCTGCCGTTGCACCTGATCAATGTCAGCGGCCTGCGTGGCAAGGGCAAGCTGTCCCTGCTCAAGGCACCGTTCCAGCTACTGCGCTCGCTGCTGCAGGCGCGGCGCATCGTGCGTGAGCTGCAGCCGGTGTGCGTGCTCGGCATGGGCGGTTATGTCACCGGGCCGGGCGGTCTGGCCGCGCGCATGGCCGGCGTGCCGTTGATCATCCATGAGCAGAATGCCGTCGCCGGTACCGCCAACCGTTTGCTGTCACGTATCGCCACGCGCATCTGCGAGGCCTTCCCGGACACCTTCGCGGCTTCCGCCAAGCGTCGCACCACCGGCAATCCGGTGCGCGAGGAGTTGTTCCTGGAAACCCCGCGCGAGCCGCTGGCCGGGCGCAAGCCCAAGCTGCTGGTGCTGGGCGGCAGCCTGGGCGCCGAGCCGCTGAACAAGCTGTTGCCCGCCGCGCTGGAAAAACTGCCTGGCGAGATTCGTCCGCAGGTCTTCCACCAGGCCGGCAAGCAACACGCCGAGATCACCGCGGAGCGTTATCGCGATGCTGCGGTCGAAGCCGAGGTCGCGCCCTTCATCAAGGACATGGCGCGGGCCTATGGCTGGGCCGATCTGGTGATCTGCCGCGCCGGTGCGCTGACCGTCAGCGAACTGGCCGCCGCCGGCCTGCCCTCGCTGCTCGTACCGCTGCCGCACGCCATCGACGATCACCAGAGCCGCAATGCCGAATACCTGGCGAAGGAGGGCGCTGCCGTCCTGCTTGCGCAACATGCCACTGACGCGGCCAAGCTCGCCGCGCAGCTCACCGAGGTTCTGATGCACCTGGAAAAACTCACTGTCATGGGCGCCACCGCGCGTCGCCTGGCCAAGCCCGATGCCACCCGCACGGTGGTCGACATCTGCCTGGAGGTGGCCCGTGGCTAAGTCTCCCGCTGCGGTCAAGGCCGAAGTCCGGCGCATGCGCCGCATCCGCCGCATTCACTTCGTCGGCATCGGCGGCGCCGGCATGTGCGGCATCGCCGAAGTGCTGATGAACCTGGGCTACGAAGTGTCCGGCTCCGACCTCAAGGCCTCGGCCGTGACCGAGCGCCTGGCGAACTTCGGCGCCACCATTTTCATCGGCCACCGTGCGGAAAACGCCGAGCAGGCCGACGTGCTGGTGGTGTCCAGCGCCATCAACACCGCCAACCCGGAAGTGGCCACTGCTCTGGAACGCCGTATCCCGGTGGTGCGCCGCGCCGAGATGCTCGCCGAGCTGATGCGCTACCGCCACGGCATCGCCGTGGCCGGCACCCATGGCAAGACCACCACCACCAGCCTGCTGGCTTCGGTGTTCGCTGCCGGTGGCCTGGATCCGACCTTCGTCATCGGTGGCCGGCTGAACGCCGCTGGCACCAACGCACAGCTCGGTTCCAGCCGCTTCCTGATCGCCGAGGCCGACGAGAGCGACGCCAGCTTCCTGCACCTGCAGCCGATGGTTTCGGTAGTCACCAATATCGACGCCGACCACATGAGCACCTATGGCGGCGACTTCAATGTATTGAAGAAAACCTTCATCGAGTTCCTCCACAACCTGCCGTTCTATGGCCTGGCCGTGCTCTGCGTGGACGACCCTGTGGTACGCGAGTTGCTGCCGCAGGTGGGCCGCCCCACCGTCACCTACGGTTTCTCCGAGGACGCCGACGTGCGCGCGATCAACGTGCGCCAGGAAGGCATGCGCACCCATTTCACCGTGCTGCGCCCGGACTGCGAGCCGCTCGATGTGTCGGTGAACATGCCGGGTAACCACAACGTGCTCAATGCCCTGGCCACCATCGCCATCGCCACCGACGAGGGTATCGACGACAGCGCCATCGTCGCCGGGCTGTCGGGCTTCCAGGGTGTCGGCAGGCGCTTCCAGGTCTACGGCGAACTGCCGGTGGACGGCGGCAGCGTGATGCTGGTGGACGACTACGGCCATCACCCGCGCGAAGTGGCCGCGGTGATCAAGGCCGTACGTGGTGGCTGGCCGGAGCGGCGTCTGGTGATGGTCTACCAGCCGCACCGCTACAGCCGCACCCGTGATCTGTACGACGACTTCGTGCAGGTGCTGGGCGAGGCCAACGTGTTGCTGCTGGTGGAGGTCTACCCGGCCGGCGAAGAGCCGATCCCCGGTGCCGACAGCCGGCAGATGTGTCACAGCATTCGCCAGCGTGGCCAGCTCGACCCGATCTACGTCGAGCGCGGCGTGGATCTGGCGCCGCTGCTCAAACCGCTGCTGCGTGCCGGCGACATCCTGCTGTGCCAGGGCGCCGGCGATATCGGCGCGGTGGCGCCGCAACTGATCAAGCACCCACTGTTCGTCGGGGAGTCGAAATGAGCCTGCACAGTACCCTCGATCCCAAGGCCTTCGGTCGCGTCGCCGTGCTGTTCGGCGGCAAGAGCGCCGAGCGCGAGGTGTCGCTGAAATCCGGCAATGCCGTGCTCAGTGCCCTGCAGGCGGCCGGCGTGGACGCCTTCGGCATCGACGTGGGCGATGACTTCCTGGCTCGCCTTGCCAGCGAGAAGATCGACCGTGCCTTCATCGTGCTGCATGGCCGTGGTGGCGAGGATGGCTCCATGCAGGGCCTGCTCGAATGCGCCGGTATTCCCTACACCGGCAGCGGCATCCTCGCTTCGGCGTTGGCCATGGACAAGCTGCGTACCAAGCAGGTCTGGCACAGCCTCGGTCTGCCGACACCGCGCCATGCCGTGCTGAGCTCGCAGGCCGATTGCGAGGCCGCTGCGCTCGAACTTGGCTTCCCGCTGATCGTCAAACCGGCCCATGAAGGTTCCAGTATCGGCATGGCCAAGGTCGACAGCGTCGAGGCGCTGATCGCGGCCTGGCAGGACGCCGCGCGTTATGACAGCCAGGTGCTGGTGGAGCAGTGGATCGCCGGCCCGGAATACACCATCGCCGTACTGCGTGGCCAGGTGCTGCCGCCCATCGGCCTGGGTACACCGCACACTTTCTATGACTACGACGCCAAGTACCTGGCCGATGACACCCAGTACCGCATTCCCTGCGGCCTGTCTGCGGAGAAGGAGGCCGAGCTGAAAGACCTCACCGCGCGTGCCTGCGAAGCCGTGGGTACCCAGGGCTGGGCGCGCGCCGACGTGATGCAGGACGCCAATGGCCAGTTCTGGCTGCTGGAAGTGAATACCGTTCCGGGCATGACCGATCACAGCCTGGTGCCGATGGCCGCGCGCGCCGCCGGACTGGATTTCCAGCAACTGGTGCTGGCGATCCTGGCCGACAGCGTCGAGGCGAGGGGTTAAGCCATGGTCACCGCCGTGCGTCATCAGGATTCGCTGAGGGCTCCGCTACGCGGCAAGCCCGTGCCGCGTGGCGCCAGCCGTCTGGTGGCCAAGGAGCCGGTGCGTCTGCGCCTGCCCAAGGCGGACTTCTCCTGGGTTACCCGTCTGGCCTGGCCGTTGTTGCTGGTTGGCCTCGGCTTCGGTGCCTACGAAGGCGCACAACGTTTGCTGCCTTACATGGATCGGCCGATCGCGCGCATCAGTGTGCAGGGCGATCTGGCTTATGTCAGCCAGGACGCGGTGCAGCGGCGCATCGCGCCTTTTACCCAGGGCAGCTTCTTCAGCGTCGATCTGCGCAGCATGCGCGAGGAACTGGAGCGCATGCCCTGGATCGCCCATGCCGAAGTGCGCCGGGTATGGCCGGATCAGATCGATGTGCGCCTGGAAGAACAACTGCCCATCGCCCGCTGGGGCGACGAGGCGCTGCTCAACAACCAGGGCCAGGCCTTCGCCCCGCAGGAGCTGAACAACTATCAGCACCTGCCGCAACTGTCCGGTCCCAAGCGGGCGCAGCCGCAGGTGATGCAGCAGTACCAGATGCTCAGCCAGTTGCTGCGCCCCATGGGGTTCACCGTGGTCGGGCTGCAGTTGCGCGAGCGTGGTAGCTGGTACCTCTCGGCCACCGAGAATGCCAGCGGGCAGCGCATCGAGATACTCCTGGGGCGCGACCATGTGGTGGAGAAGATGCGTCGGTTCGCCGCCATCTACGAACGCGAATTGAAGGAACAGAGCGCGAACATCGCGCGCATCGACCTGCGTTATGCCAACGGCCTGGCCGTGGCCTGGCGTGAGCCGGTGGAGCCGGCCACGGCCGAGCAGAAAGTGAATTGAGAAGAGGCAGGACACTATGAGTAGCGCGCAAAGCGGCAAGATGATCGTCGGCCTGGACATCGGCACCTCCAAGGTAGTGGCGCTGGTGGGCGAGGTGACGGCCGATGGCCAACTGGAAATCGTCGGCATCGGCACTCATCCGTCGCGCGGGCTGAAGAAGGGCGTGGTGGTCAATATCGAGTCCACCGTGGCATCGATCCAGCGCGCCGTGGAAGAGGCGCAACTGATGGCCGGCTGCCGTATCCACTCGGCCTTCGTCGGCGTGGCTGGCAACCATATCCGTAGCCTCAACAGCCATGGCATCGTCGCCATTCGCGACCGTGAGGTCAGTGGCGCGGATATCGAGCGCGTGCTCGACGCCGCCCAGGCCGTGGCCATTCCGGCCGACCAGCGGGTGCTGCACACCCTGGCGCAGGACTACGTGATCGACAACCAGGAAGGCGTGCGCGAGCCGCTTGGCATGTCCGGCGTGCGCCTGGAGGCCAAGGTGCATGTGGTCACCTGCGCGGTGAACGCCGCGCAGAACATCGAAAAATGCGTGCGCCGCTGCGGCCTGGAAGTTGACGACATCATCCTCGAGCAGCTCGCCTCGGCCTACTCGGTACTGACCGAGGACGAGAAGGAACTGGGCGTGTGCCTGGTGGACATTGGCGGTGGTACCACCGACATCGCCATCTTCACCGAGGGCGCCATTCGCCACACCGCGGTCATTCCTATTGCCGGCGACCAGGTCACCAACGACATCGCCATGGCCCTGCGTACGCCGACCCAGTACGCCGAGGAAATCAAGATCCGCTATGCCTGCGCCCTGGCCAAGCTGGCCGGCGCCGGCGAAACCATCAAGGTGCCCAGCGTCGGTGATCGTCCGCCGCGCGACCTCTCGCGCCAGTCCCTGGCCGAGGTGGTCGAGCCGCGTTACGACGAGCTGTTCACCCTGATCCAGGCCGAGCTGCGTCGCAGCGGTTACGAAGACCTGATTCCCGCCGGCATCGTCATGACCGGTGGCACGGCGAAGATGGAAGGCGCAGTAGAGCTGGCCGAGGAGATCTTCCACATGCCGGTGCGCTTAGGCGTGCCACATAGCGTCAAGGGCATGGCCGATGTGGTGCGCAACCCGATCTATTCCACTGGTGTGGGCTTGCTGTTGTACGGGCTGCAGAAGCAGCACGACGGCATTTCCATGTCGGTTGGCAGTCCTTATCAGGACGAAGGCAAGACCCCGGTATTCGAGCGCATCAAGCGCTGGGTACAAGGCAATTTCTGATTTTTGCAGTAGGCGTTACACAACTAGAAGGGAAGGAGAGAGATCATGTTTGAACTGGTAGATAACGTTCCACAAAGCGCGGTGATCAAGGTCATCGGTGTCGGTGGTGGCGGCGGTAACGCGGTCAATCACATGGCGGTCAGCAACATCGAGGGCGTCGAGTTCATCTGCGCCAACACCGATGCGCAGGCCTTGAAGAACATCGGTGCGCGCACCGTGCTGCAGCTCGGCCCAGGCGTGACCAAAGGCCTGGGCGCTGGCGCCAATCCGGAGGTCGGTCGTCAGGCCGCGCTGGAAGACCGTGAGCGCATCGCCGAAGTCCTGCAGGGCACCGACATGGTGTTCATCACCACCGGCATGGGCGGCGGTACCGGTACCGGCGCTGCCCCGGTGATCGCCGAAGTGGCCAAGGAGCTGGGCATCCTCACCGTTGCGGTGGTGACCCGTCCGTTCCCCTTCGAGGGTCGCAAGCGCATGCAGATCGCCGATGAAGGCATCCGCGCGCTGGCCGAGAGCGTCGACTCGCTGATCACCATTCCCAACGAGAAGCTGCTGACCATCCTCGGCAAGGACGCCAGCCTGCTGTCCGCCTTCGCCAAGGCTGACGACGTACTGGCTGGTGCCGTGCGCGGTATCTCCGACATCATCAAGCGTCCGGGCATGATCAACGTCGACTTCGCCGACGTGAAGACCGTGATGAGCGAGATGGGCATGGCCATGATGGGCACTGGCTGCGCCAGCGGTCCGAACCGTGCGCGTGAAGCCACCGAAGCGGCCATCCGCAACCCGCTGCTGGAAGACGTCAACCTGCAGGGCGCCCGTGGCATCCTGGTGAACATCACCGCCGGCCCGGATCTGTCCTTGGGTGAATACTCCGACGTGGGTAACATCATCGAGCAGTTCGCCTCCGAGCACGCCACCGTCAAGGTGGGTACCGTGATCGACGCCGACATGCGCGACGAACTGCACGTCACCGTGGTCGCTACCGGCCTCGGTGCGCGCATGGAGAAGCCGGTCAAGGTGGTCGACAATACCGTGCAGGTCGCTGCCAGCCAGCCGGTTGCCCAGCAGCCCGTGACCCAGCCGCGCGGCGAGCAGTCGGTCAACTACAAGGACTACGAGCGCCCGACCGTACAGCGTCAGAGTCATAGTGGTGCGGCCACTGCAGCCAAGCTCAATACCCAGGACGATCTCGATTACCTGGATATTCCGGCTTTCCTGCGTCGTCAGGCCGATTGATGGAATGTATCAGGAGTATGAAGGTGATTGGTGTTCAGCAAAGGTCGGTTCTGCTATCATCCCCGACCATTGTTGAAAACAGTTCGCAACTAGCGATATAGCGGCCAAGCCATGATCAGACAACGCACCCTGAAGAACATCATCCGTGCCACCGGCGTTGGCCTGCATTCGGGGGAAAAGGTTTACCTGACCCTGAAGCCGGCTCCGGTGGATACCGGCATCGTGTTTCGTCGCACCGATCTCGACCCTGTCGTGGAAATCCGCGCACTGGCCGGGAACGTCGGCGAAACCACCATGTCGACCACATTGATCAACGGTGATGTCAAGGTAGATACGGTAGAGCACCTGCTTTCGGCCATGGCAGGCCTGGGCATCGATAACGCCTACGTCGAGCTCTCCGCATCCGAAGTGCCGATCATGGATGGTAGCGCTGGTCCCTTCGTATTCCTGATTCAATCGGCTGGCCTGCAGGAGCAGGACGCGCCGAAGAAGTTCATCCGCATCCTGCGTGAGGTCACGGTGGAGGAGGGCGACAAGCGCGCCACCTTCGTGCCTTTCGATGGCTTCAAGGTGAGCTTCGAGATCGATTTCGATCACCCTGTGTTCCGCAATCGCACGCAGAGCGCCAGTGTGGATTTCTCCAGCACCTCTTTCGTCAAGGAAGTCAGCCGGGCCCGCACCTTTGGCTTCATGCGTGACATCGAGTTCCTGCGTTCGCAGAACCTGGCACTCGGTGGCAGCGTGGAAAACGCCATCGTGGTCGACGAGTATCGCGTATTGAACGAAGACGGCCTGCGGTACGAGGACGAATTCGTCAAACACAAGATTCTCGATGCCATCGGTGACCTGTACCTGTTGGGTAACAGCCTGATCGGCGAGTTCAAGGGCTTCAAGTCCGGTCACGCACTGAACAACCGTTTGCTGCGTACGCTGATCGAGCAGACCGATGCCTGGGAAATGGTGACCTTCGAGGACGCCACACTCGCGCCGATCTCCTACATGCGCCCGGCTGCGGCGGTGTAAAAAACTCTCTTTCCAGCTTTATTTGAGGCCACCTTCGGGTGGCCTTTTTTTATGATTCTTTGCGGAGTTTCGGGAAGGCCAATCTTTACATCGGACTGGCAATTGTGTGTTTTGGTGTTCAAGCTGCTTATCGGCGTTTAGCTGATATATCCCGTTTCGCCCCCCCCCGGCGACCTTCTTTTGTCAAACGCCACAAAAGAAGGCAAAAAGGCTTGGCCCCGCCACCCGAGCTAGGCGCCCCCGCCCTGCTGCGCCGGGGTTCGTTACTCGCTTCGCTCGCCCTTCGGGCCAGCCTCCGGCTGTTACTCCGCTTCGCTACGTTTCGCTCCATCGTCGCTCCGAGGGTCTGCGTACATGGGTCATCCCTGGCTCATTACGCCTCTCGCCGCGTCCCTGCGGCTCGCCCCTCTGCGCAACGATTCCACTCACCCTCCTGAAGGGGCCATTCGCGCGCCTGAACGAACCGGCATTCCAAAGAATGCTCGGCGTGTTCTGGTAACAGTGGAACCACGACGTGGCTGTCGAATTAAACCAATAGTTTCATTCGCGCAATTTCATGCAGTGAACAGCTTGCCGGCTTCCAGCCGGCATCCTGGTCAGCCTTAAGGCTGACCCATGTTCAAGCACTCCACGCTAATTCTGGGTTACCGCAGGTTCAGGCGCGTGCAGAGCCCGCCCAGGAGGGCGAACGGAATCGTCGTGGAAGAGGTTGAGCGGCATGGATGCCGCGACGACTGCATGGATGCAGAAGGTAGAGCGACGCAGGATGCCAAAGCCGAGAGCCGCGATGGGCCAGGGATGGCCCTTCGTCGGTGGGCCGCATCCGGTCGGGCCTCTGGAACGGCGATGGAGTGAGCGAACCCTCGCGTAGCGAGGGCCGGATGAAAGGGCGGAGGTTTTGGTTACTTTTGCCCCAAAAGTGATTCGCCCGGGAGGGCGAAACCAAAAACATCAACGAAAACGCGGCAATCCGGAACAGGCACAAGAACAACCAACACAAGCTCGCCAGCCCAGCATGAACCGACCCCTGACCATAACGAAATCAGGCCACTAGCCATGGCCAGTCGGCCTCAATCAGATCAATCCGGTGCCTGATGGCGATTTGACGTCAAATTTGCCGACGAGCGGCAACAGCCTCATTCGTCTTCACGGACATGACTGGCCAGCCGCTCGAGAGCCGCGCGCAGTCTGGGGTCACTGATGCCTTCGGCGCTGGTCTGGATACCTTGCGCGGCGCCCTTTGACAGGTAAGGGGCGTGACGAGTTCCACGATTATGTCCGCTTTGTGGTTGCACCTTGAACAGTATTTTCGTTAAGGTCGCGAACTCTTCCAGTAGCTGTAGCTGCCTCTGCAGTCGGCGTTGCTGGTAGCGCAATCGTGTTGCCCAGTGGCCATCGGTCACGATCAACAACAGACAACCGCCTCGCCAGGACGCGACATGACAGTGTTCCCGGGCGGCAGGTTGTAGCTGGCTTTCGACAAGACGCTGCAGATGCGCGAGGCGTTGGGCCTCATCGAACAGCGCTTTCAGGGGCTTGGCTTCGCGTAACAGCGTAGCGGGTGCCTGGGCCGGCAAGGGACGGAACGACATGGCAGGAAGCCTTGAGTTACGGAGTCGCCATGGTAGCAGAACCCTCCATCGGCTGATCCTCCGTCATTAGGGGAAGCCATGCACATCATCTTGCTCAATGGTCGACAGGGTTCGGCCAGATCCATTCATATCAATCTGCGCTGGCTGGCGCTGGCTGCCGTATTGGCGGTGCTGTCGAGCCTGGCGGCAGGTGCCGCGTTGGGCGCCAAGTGGCTGACCGCCGAGCCGCTGTCCGACAGCCGCTTGGCCGCGGCGCTCGATCAGCAGCGCCAGCAGGTTGGTGCGGTGCGCGAGGATGCTCAGCGCCAACTGGACGCCTTCGCCGCGCACGTGGCCGAGCTGCAGGCCCGCCTGACCCGTCTCGATGCCCTGGGTGAGCGTCTCACCGAGCTGGCCGACCTCGACTCCAGCGAGTTCGACTTCTCTCTCGATGTCGGTCAGGGTGGTGCCGAGGATTCGCTCGGCGCTTCGGTTTATGCGCCGCCGCCTTTCATGACTGCACTCGATGAACTGGCGCTGCGCGTGGATAGCCGCGAACAACAACTGGAAGTACTTGAACAACTGCTTGGCGAGCGTCGCCTGAATGAGGCGGAAACCCTCTCCGGGCGGCCCGTGCTGCAGGGCTACATCTCTTCGCCCTTCGGCCGGCGGGTGCATCCGCTGACCGGACGGGTCAGCGTGCACAAGGGCATCGACTTCGCCGCCAAGCCCGGCAGCGATGTGGTGGCCGTGGCAGCAGGCGTGGTGACCTTCGCCGGGCGCAAATCGGGTTACGGCAATGTCGTGGAGATCAGCCACTCCGACGGCTACACCACCCTCTACGCGCACAACCGCGGTAACGTCGTGCAGGTTGGCGATCTGGTGCAGCGTGGCCAGACCATCGCCAAGGTGGGCAGCACCGGGCGTTCCACTGGCTCGCACGTGCATTTCGAGGTGACCAAGAACGGCCGTGCGGTCAACCCGGCGCTGTACATCGCCCGTAACAGCGGTGTCGAGTGATGCCTTGCCCTGTCACGACCTTGAATTCTCCTTGCGCGCCCCCATCTAGAACCCCGTGATCACTCGCCTCGGCGCTACCGAGGCGGTGTGGCGTACCTCGGTCGATGCCTGTAGCGAGCTGAGAACGTCACTTTCCTCCCGGGTTTTTCCGGGTAGAATGCTCCCTTCGTCCAGCAGCCATGCTGGCTGCCAGGTCGCGATTTGCGCCGACCTCCATCCATTTCGCCGGAAGACCCTGCCGATATGTTTGCGCCTTTGTTGAAAAAACTTTTCGGAAGCAAGAATGAGCGTGAAGTCAAACGCATGCTCAAAGCGGTGCAGTCCGTGAACGCCCTGGAAGAGCAGATGATCGCGCTCTCGGACGAGCAACTGCGGGGCAAGACCGAAGAGTTCAAGGCCCGTCTGGCCAAGGGCGAAACCCTCGATCAATTGTTGCCCGAAGCCTTCGCCGTGGCTCGTGAGGCTGGCAAGCGGGTGATGGGCATGCGCCACTTCGATGTGCAGCTGATCGGTGGCATGACCCTGCACGAAGGCAAGATCGCCGAGATGCGTACCGGCGAGGGCAAGACCCTGGTGGGCACTCTGGCCGTCTACCTCAACGCACTCTCCGGCAAGGGCGTGCACGTGGTCACGGTCAACGAATACCTGGCACGCCGCGACGCCAACTGGATGCGTCCCTTGTACGAGTTCCTCGGCCTCTCCGTGGGCATCGTCACTCCCTTCCAGCCGCCGGAAGAGAAACGCGCTGCCTACGCTGCCGATATCACCTACGGCACCAACAACGAGTTCGGCTTCGACTACCTGCGCGACAACATGGCCTTCAGTCTGGAAGACAAGTTCCAGCGCGAGCTGAATTTCGCCGTGATCGACGAAGTCGATTCCATCCTCATCGACGAAGCCCGTACTCCGCTGATCATCTCCGGTCAGGCCGAAGACAGCTCCAAGCTGTACATCGAGATCAACAAGCTGATTCCGCGCCTCAAGCAGCACATCGAGGAGGAGGAAGGCGTGGTGACCCAGGAAGGGCACTACAAGGTCGATGAGAAATCGCGTCAGGTCGAGCTCAACGAAGCCGGCCACCAGCAGGTCGAAGAAATGCTCACCGCAGTCGGTCTGCTGGCCGAGGGGGAGAGCCTCTACTCGGCGCACAACCTCGGTCTGCTGACTCACGTCTATGCCGGCCTGCGTGCGCACACGCTGTTCCACCGCAACGTCGAGTACATCGTGCAGAACGGCCAGGTCATCCTGATCGACGAGCACACCGGCCGTACCATGCCGGGCCGCCGCCTGTCCGAGGGCCTGCACCAGGCCATCGAGGCCAAGGAAGGGGTGAACATCCAGGCCGAGAGCCAGACCCTGGCCTCGACCACCTTCCAGAACTACTTCCGTCTGTACACCAAGCTCTCCGGCATGACCGGCACCGCCGATACCGAGGCCTTCGAGTTCCGCCAGATCTACGGTCTGGACGTGATGGTGATTCCGACCAACAAGCCGGTCGCGCGCAAGGATTTCAATGACCTGGTCTACCTGACCCAGGAAGAGAAGTACCAAGCCATCATCGCCGACATCAAGGACTGCCAGGCCCAGGGCCGGCCAATTTTGGTCGGCACCGCGACCATCGAGACTTCCGAGTACGTCAGCCAGTTGCTGAACAAGGAAGGCATCGAGCACAAGGTGCTCAACGCCAAGTTCCACGACAAGGAAGCCGAGATCATCGCCCAGGCCGGTCGTCCGGGGGCACTGACCATCGCCACCAACATGGCCGGTCGTGGTACCGACATCCTCCTCGGTGGTAACTGGGAAGTGGAAGTCGCCGCGTTGGAAAACCCCACCGACGAGCAGATCGCGCAGATCAAGGCCGAATGGCAGAAGCGTCACCAGCAGGTGATCGAGGCCGGCGGCCTGCATGTGATTGCCTCCGAGCGTCATGAATCGCGGCGTATCGACAACCAGTTGCGCGGTCGTGCCGGCCGCCAGGGTGACCCGGGTTCCAGCCGCTTCTATCTGTCGCTGGAAGACAACCTGATGCGCATCTTCGCCTCCGACCGGGTGAAGAACTTCATGAAGGCCCTTGGCATGCAGTCCGGCGAGGCCATCGAACACCGCATGGTGACCAACGCCATCGAGAAGGCGCAACGCAAGGTCGAGGGCCGCAACTTCGACATGCGCAAGCAACTGCTGGAATTCGACGATGTGGCCAACGAGCAGCGCAAGGTGATCTATCACATGCGCAACAGCCTGCTGGCGGCCGAGAACGTGGGTGACACCATCGCCGAGTTCCGCGAGGAAGTGCTGACCGCTGCCATCAACGGCCACATTCCGCCGCAGTCGATGCCCGAGCAGTGGGATGTCGCTGGCCTGGAATCCACCCTGCAGAGCGACTTCGGTCTCAAGCTGCCGATCCAGCAGTGGCTGGACGAAGACGACAAGCTGTACGAAGAGACTCTGCGCGAGCGCATCCTCGCCGAGCTGATCGCCGCCTACAACGAGAAGGAAACCCAGGCCAGCGCCGAAGCCCTGCGTACCTTCGAGAAGCAGATCCTGCTGCGCGTGCTGGATGACCTGTGGAAGGATCACCTGTCCACCATGGATCACCTGCGTCACGGCATTCACCTGCGTGGTTATGCGCAGAAGAACCCCAAGCAGGAATACAAGCGCGAGTCCTTCACCCTGTTCCAGGAACTGCTGGATTCCATCAAGCGCGACACCATCCGCGTGCTCTGCCACGTGCAGGTACGCCGCGAAGACCCGGCCGAGGAAGAGGCCCGTCTGCGCCGCGAAGCCGAGGCCATGGCCGAGCGCATGCAGTTCCAGCACGCCGACGCCTCGGCCCTGGCCGCTACCGAAGGTGCCGCCGAGGAGGGCGATGTCGCAGTCGCTACCGCCCCGGTGCGCGCCGAGCAGAAGGTCGGCCGCAACGAGCCCTGCCCCTGTGGCTCGGGCAAGAAGTACAAGCACTGCCACGGTCAGATCGGCTGATCGCGCCACTTGCAGTAGCGGGCGCTTCGGCTATGCTGCCAGCGCCCTGACAACGCCGCGAACGGCCAGAGACTATCCATAATCTGCTGCGCGTCGGCCATGCTTTGTCAAAAGCAAGCTCGGAATGCTCATTTACAGCTCGTAAACTGCGCTTCCTCGCTTGCTTTTTCCTCGCATGGCTCTAGCTCGCAAGATTCTGAATGGTCTCTTAGCCGCTCGCGGCGTTTTACCATCTCATCCGGTCGCCGAGGCGATCACCGCATACTTGAAGGAGCGCATCTCATGGCTGTTGGTCTTGGCCCGCTGTCTACCCTGCACCCGGTTCCCGGTTTCGAGCTGGGCATCGCCTCGGCCGGCATCAAGCGTCCCGGGCGCAAGGATGTGGTAGTGATGCGCTGCGCCGAAGGTTCGCGCATCGCCGGGGTGACCACCACCAATGCCTTCTGCGCCGCGCCCGTGCTGCTCACTCGTGAGCGCCTGGGGGGTGAGGTGCGTTACCTGCTGACCAACACCGGCAACGCCAACGCCGGTACTGGCGACGATGGCCTGGCCCGCGCACGCCGTGCCTGCGCGCGCCTGGCCGAGCTGACCGGCGTGGCGGAGAGCGCCGTGCTGCCGTTCTCCACTGGGGTGATCGGCGAGCCGCTGCCGGTGGAGAAGATCGAGTCCGCTCTGCAAGCGGCGCTGGATGATCTCAGAACCGACAACTGGGAAGCGGCCGCCACCGGCATCATGACCACCGACACCCTGCCCAAGGGCGCCAGCCGTCAGTTCCAGCACGATGGCATCACCATCACCGTCACCGGCATCAGCAAGGGCGCCGGGATGATCCGCCCGAACATGGCCACCATGCTCGGCTACATCGCCACCGACGCCAAGGTCGCCCAGGGCGTGCTGCAGGATCTGGTACGCGACGCGGCGAACAAGTCGTTCAACCGCATCACCATCGACGGTGACACCTCCACCAACGACTGCTGCATGTTGATCGCCACCGGTCAGGCCGCACTGCCGGAAATCGCCGAGGCCAGTGGCGAGCTGTTCGCCAAGCTCAAGCAGGCGGTGTTCGAGGTGTTCATGGAAGTGGCGCAGGCCATCGTCCGCGATGGTGAAGGCGCGACCAAGTTCGTCACCGTGCAGGTCAATGGCGGCAGCACTCATCAGGAGTGCCTGGACGTGGCCTACGCCGTGGCCCACTCGCCGCTGATCAAGACCGCGCTGTTCGCCTCTGACCCTAACTGGGGGCGCATCCTCGCCGCTGTGGGCTATGCCGGCGTGCCGCAACTGGACGTGAGCAAGATCGACGTCTTCCTCGGCGAGGTCTGCATCGCCAGCAAGGGCTGCCGTGCCATCACCTACACCGAGGAGCAGGGCGCGGCGGTAATGGCCCGCGAGGAAATCACCATCCGCATCGAGCTGGGCTGTGGCGACTGCAGCGAAACCATCTGGACCACCGACCTGTCTCACGAATACGTCAAGATCAACGCCGAATACCGGACTTAAAAGCAGCTACAAGCTGCAAGCCATAAGCTGCAAGTAAACGCCTGGATACTTGACACTGAAGTCGGAATCGCCCTTCGCTTGCAGCTTGCAGCTTGCAGCTTGCAGCTTGCAGCTTGCAGCTTGCAGCTTGCAGCTTGCAGCTTGCAGCTTGCAGCTGCTCTGCCATTCCCGCGCCTCATGACCCCATGAGGCGCGGGAATTTGCTATTGCGGCGGCGGACTTTTAACGTCGAATCAGGACTTTCATCTGACAGGGGCGCGAAATGGCTTTGCAATTGGTGGTGGGCGACAAGAATTACTCTTCCTGGTCGTTGCGTGCGGCGCTGGTCGTCGAGCTGGCGGGGGCTGCCTGCGATGAGGTGCGGGTGCGGCTTTACCAGCCTGACAGTCGCGCCCGCCTGCTCAGCCATTCGCCGGCGGGCAAGGTGCCGGTGCTGCTCACCGAGCATGGCCCGGTGTGGGACTCACTGGCGATTGCCGAGTACCTGGCCGAACATTTTCCCGAGGCCGGGCTGTGGCCCCGGGACGTTGCTGCCAGGGCCTTGGCACGCAGCGTCTGTGCGGAAATGCACAGCGGTTTCGTCGCCTTGCGCAGCCACCTGCCGATGGATCTGGCCCGTGACCAGGCATTGGCCGAGATTCCGGCGGATGCCAAGGCCGATATCGAGCGCGTGTGTGCGATCTGGGCTGACTGCCGCGAACGTTTCGCCGATCAGGGTGACTACCTGTTCGGCCAGGCCAGCATCGCCGATGCCTTCTACGCGCCGGTTGCGGCGCGTTTGCGCAGCTATCGGGTGGCGCTGCCGGAGACAGCAGCGGCCTATGTCGAAACCATCTACCGCTGGCCGGCCTTCCAACGCTGGTACCAGGCAGCGTTGCAGGAGATAAAGGGGTGAAGCGTGTACATGTCGCAGCGGCGGTGATTCGGGGTGTCGATGGTCGCATCCTGATCGCCAAACGTCCGCAGGACAAACACCAGGGCGGCCTGTGGGAGTTTCCCGGCGGCAAGGTGGAGGAGGGCGAGGCGGTGAGCCTCGCTCTGGCCCGTGAGCTGGAGGAGGAGCTGGCCATTCGCCCCACGGCGGCGCGTCCGCTGATCCAGATTCGCCATGACTACCCCGACAAGCAGGTATTGCTGGATGTCTGGGAAGTCACGGCCTTCACCGGCGAACCGCACGGCGCCGAAGGTCAGCCGCTGGCCTGGGTCAGCGAGCGGCAGTTGCTGGAGTACGAATTTCCCGCGGCCAACAAACCCATAGTGGCAGCGGCACGCTTGCCCGAGCGCTACCTGATCACCCCCGATGGGCTGGAGCCGGGCGAGTTGCTGACCGGGGTGCGCAGTGCCTTGGCAGAAGGCGTGCGGCTGATCCAGTTGCGCGCGCCGAAGATGTTCGATGCACAGTACCGTGACCTGGCGGTGGACGTGCAGGGCCTGTGTGCCGGCAAGGCGCAACTGATGCTCAAGGGGCCGCTGGAGTGGCTGGGGGATTTCCCGGCAGCCGGCTGGCATCTGACAGCCGAGCAGTTGCGCAAGTATGCCGCCGGTGGCCGACCCTTCCCTGAGCAGCGTTGGCTGGCTGCGTCCTGCCACAGCGCCGAGGAGCTGGCCCTGGCGGCGCAGATGGGGGTGGACTTCGTCACCCTCTCCCCGTTGCAGGCGACCGCCACTCACCCCGAGGCGCAGCCTTTGGGCTGGGAGGCAGCCCGCGAGATGCTGTTGGCCTGCAATCTGCCGACATACCTGCTCGGTGGCGTCGGCCCGACGGATATCGAGCGTGCCTGGCAGGTTGGCGCCCAGGGGGTGGCGGGCATCCGCGCGTTCTGGCCGCACGCTCGGTAGGAGCGGATTTATCCGCGAAGAGCGGTTGGCGCCGAGGCCGTGATGATCGCGAATGAATTCGCTCCTACAGGCCTGGCGTGCCGGGCGTAATCGCTTCTACGGTTTGTCTGCGGCTTTCCATAGGACTTCGTCGATGCCCTGGCGCCTGGCAATCAGGCGTGCGGCGACGAACAGCAGGTCGGAGAGCCGGTTGATGTAAGCCAGGCCTGCGGCGCGCAGCGGCTCGACGGCGTTGAGGTGCTGGCAGCGGCGCTCGGCGCTGCGGGCGAAACTGCGGCAGACGTGGGCCTGAGCAATCAGTCGCGAGCCAGCTGGCAGAATGAAGTTCTCCAGCGGCCCGACCTCTTCGTTCCAGCGGTCGATCACCGCCTCCAGGCGCTCCACTTCGCCAGGTTGCAATGCCTGGTACTCGGGCATCGCCAGTTCGCCACCGAGGTCGAACAGGCGGTGCTGGCAGGGGCCGAGCACCTCGATCAGCTCATTCAGCGCCGGGTATTGCGCTGTCGCCTCGGCCAGCTCGGCCAGCAACAGCCCCAACTGGCTGTTGAGGGTATCCAGCTCGCCGATGGCTTCGATGCGTGGGTGATCCTTGCCGACCCGGCGGCCGTCGGCGAGGCCGGTTTCGCCCTTGTCGCCTGTACGTGTGTAGATCTTGGAAAGGCGGTAACCCATGGTTCAGAGTCCTGTACTGCTGTCGTGAGGAGCATTCAGGGGCAGGCGCAGGGTGAAGCAGGTACCCTGGCCCTGGCGCGAGTGCACTTCCATCTGCCCCTTGTGGTTGTTGGTGATGATGAAATACGACACGGCCAGGCCCAGGCCGGTGCCCTGGCCGACCTCCTTGGTGGTGAAGAAGGGCTCGAAGATGCGCTTGCGGGTGGCCTCGCTCATGCCGGTACCGTTGTCTTCTACCTGTATCTCCGCCCAATGCCCGACCTGACGTGTACGCAGGGTGATGCGCCCCGGTTCGCTGCGCTGCTCGACCTGGTGAATGGCCTGGGCGGCGTTCTTCAACAGGTTGAGCAGCACCTGTTCCAGTTCGTTGGCGGTGGCCGGTACCGGGCCCAGGTGCGGGTCGAAGTCGCGGACGATCTGCAGGGTCTTGAAGTCGAAGCGATCGGCCAGGTCGAAGTCGTTGCCGGCGATCTCCAGGGCCTGGTCGATCAATCCGGGCAGATCGCAAGGGGCTAGTTGCCGGTCGCTGCGACGGCTGAAACTGAGCATGTGGCTGACGATCTTGGCCGCACGCTGGCCTGCCTGCTGGATACCGTCGAGCAGTCTCGGGATGTCCCGCGCCTGCAGATACTGGTCGATGGCCTGCAGACTCACGCCCGTCTGTTCGGCTTGCTCCAGGTTCTTTTCCAGCTCCGGCGACAGGCGCCTGCGGATGTTCTGCACGTTGTGCAGGATGGCGCCGAGCGGGTTGTTGATTTCGTGCGCCATGCCGGCGGCCAGGCCGCCGACCGAAAGCATCTTTTCCGATTGCACCATCATTTCTTCCAGGGACAGGCGCTGGGTGATGTCGTCGATGCGAATGACCACGCCATGGCCAATGCCGCCCATTAGCGGGTAGAACGTCAGGGCGTAGTAGCGTGGTTCATCGTCCTTGGGCCAGGTGATGCGCTCGATCTTTTCCACTCGTAGCTGCTCGGCGGTGCGCTTGAGTTGCGGCAAAAAGGGTTTGAGCAGGGGGAAGGCGAGGAACACCGGCTGATTCAGCGCCTCGTTCATGGGGGTGCCGGAAAGCGCGCTGGCCTCCTGGTTCCATTGGGTGACGTAGAGCTGCTCGTCGAGGGCGATGAGCGCCGAGGGCATGGAGTCGATGATGCTGTTGAGGTAGTTCTGGAAGCCGGTGAGTTTCTTCTCGATCTTGCTGCGCACCTGCACTTCCAGTTCCAGCTTGCGGTTGGAGTGGCGGGTTTCCTCGGCCAGGCTCTGCGCCTGATCGAAGGCCTGCTGGGCATCGTCGCGCGCGCGCTTGAGCTGTTGTTCGCGCGCCTCCATGCGCATCAGCATGGTATTGAAGGCGTCGGCCAGGCTGCCGATCTCGTCCTTGTGGCCACGCTGGGCGCGCAGGGCGTAGTTTTCCTCGCGGGTGACCTGGCGCGAGAGTTCTTCCAGGCGACGGATGGGTTTGGTCACCAGGCGGCGGATCTGCCGCGCTACCAGGAACCACAGCGCCACGCTCAGCGCCAGGATCGCCAGGCTGGCGGTCAGGGTGCCGGTGTAGAAGGCGCCGGGCAGCTCGCTGGAGGCCACCAGCAGCAGGGCGCCCGGGCGGCCGCTGGGGTGCGGCAGCTCCACCAGCAGGTTGGTGCGAAAGGCCGTTTCCCGCCAGCTTTCCAGTTCGCCGAGGTGTTGTGGCAGTTTCAGTTTCTCGCCGCGTTGCAGTTGCGCCAGGCTGTCGCCATTGCTGTCGTAGATCACCGCCGCGCGCAGCGGCGCATAGTCGTCCAGGCGACGCAGCACGGCTTGCGCCGAGTTTGCCGAGTGCAGCGCCTCACCACTCAGCGCCGGGCTGGCGATCAGCCGGCCGAGGGTGTGCAGGGCTTGTGGTGCCATGCTCTGCTGGGTGATCCAGTAGGCCGCGCTGATGAAGGCCAGGTTGGCGATCAGCAGCACCGCACTGAGCAGTACGAGCAAGGCCGCGAGCAGCTTGCGGCCGACGGGCAGGTTTTCGAGGTGCTGGCGCAGGGTCATGGCTGGGGGCGTCGTCGGGCGAACTGGCAGGTTAGCGCGCTCGCGTCGTCATTGCCATCTAGGGTCTGTTGCCATTTGGCGCAGCAATGCGGCTCGCGTCGAAACGGCAACAGCCCCTAATCCAGGGGCAGGCCGCGTTTGGCCAGGTGGGCACGCAGCCGTTGCAGCAGGGCTTCGAGCCGTGGCAGGTGCAGATCCTGCTGCCGGGCTGCGGTGCAGGCGTAGCCGAGCAGGTAGCTGATCTCGGTACGGCGCCCCTGCGTCACGTCCTGATGCATGGATGAGTAGTTGGCGGCGGTGGCGTCGATGACGCGCAGCACCTCTTCGTGCAACTGCTCGGCGGCGGCTGCCTGGCCGCATTGCTGCAGCAGCTCGCTGAGTTCCTGGCACAGGCCGGCGACTTCGTCGGCATGCTCGTGCAGGCCGCCGTTGCGGCAATCATGCAGCACGGTCAGCGGGTTGATCGCGCAGTTCAGTGCCAGCTTGCGCCACAGCCGGCCGAGGATGTCCGGGCTCCACTGATGGGGGATGTCGGCGGCCTGCAGATCGGCCAGGCAGGCGGGCGGACTGGCATCCTGCGGGTCGCCCAGCCAGGTATGCCCGGCGCCGGCGAACACCACCTGGAAATCTGCCTGGCGAAAGGCGCCTTCGGTACTGGAGAGGAACAGGCAGCGTTGAGTCGGCAGATGGCGCGCCACGGCGTCCTGACTGCCGAGGCCGTTCTGCAGCAGGAGGATCTCGGCGTCAGGCTGCAGGCGCGGCAGTACTTCGAGGATCGCCGCTTCGGCATCGTAAGCCTTGCAGGCCAACAGCAGGCGCTGGATTGGCGTCTCGGCATCGGCCAGCTCGGCGCCTATGGCATGGCGTTGCACCTGGCCTTGCTCGACCAGGGTCAGGCCACCGGCCTGCACGAACGCGGTGAGGCGTTGGCGGTCGCGCAGGATCAGGCGTACGGGCAGGCCGACGCGGGCCAGGCGGGTGGCCCACAGGGTGCCCAGGCTGCCGGCGCCGAGTACGTGCCAGCTCATGCCAGCGGCAGGCGCGTGGCGGCGACCCGGCCGCTGGCATAGGCGTCGGGCAGCGCCTTCTCGGCATGTTGCATCAGGTTGTCGGCCTCCAGTGGCAGTGCCTTGGCATCCAGGCCTACCAGGCTGATGCCGGCCTTCAGCGTGATGAAGCCCTCGCTGGTCTTGAAGGCCTTGAGGTTGAGTCCCTCGTGCAAGCGCTTGAAGCTGCTCGGTGAGCACTCGTGGAGGTCTTCGAGCAGGGTCAGCAGGCCGAAGTGGTTGCCGTCCAGGCGGCTCAATACGTCGAGCGGGCGCACCAGTTGCTGCAGGCGTCGGGCTACGCCGTGGATCAGTTCGTTGTAGAAGCGCTCGCCATGCTTGCTGCGCAGTTGCTCCACCTCCTGCAGACCGATCAGCAGGTAGCACAGGGCGCCGCCGCGCGATTCGATCTGGCGCAGGCTGTCGGTCATCTTCTGGCGCAGATAGCGCAGGTTACCCAGGCCGGTAAGCGGATCCACCAGATTGCGCCGTTCCAGGCTGGCGACGCTCTGGGTGAGCATGCGGTTTTCCTGCAGCAGGCGCTGCAGGGTATTGCACAGACGGTCAGCGGCATACACGCGCGGCACCAGTTGCTCGTTCATCGCCGCCTTGCTGATGAAATCGTCGACACCACGGTCGAAGGCTTCGCCGAGCACGTTCTCGCCTTCCTTGCCGGTGAGCAGGATGACGTAGGTGTAGTGATCGGCGGTTTCGTCCAGTTGGCGTACCCGGGTGGTCAGCGCCAGGCCGTCCATTTCCGGCATCAGCCAATCGGCCAGGAGCACACTGGCCGGGCGCTGCTCCAGTTGCTGCAGGGCTTCGGCGGCGCTGCTGGCGAAGCGCACGTCCTGATAACCGGCCTGGGCGAGCGCGCGACCGATCATGGCACTGGAAAACTTGGCGTCGTCCACCACCAGAATGCTGAGATGGGGGTTGGGCATGGGGCTGGCTCACGGCAGAAGGAAGGACGCCAAACGGCGATAATCAGTCCGGGTATAATGAGCCGGCTACAGTTATCGTCAAGTCAGGCGTGCTCCCTCCGTGAAGCGGATCGCGCCGTCCATCAGGAGCTTACTCATGCCTTCGTTCGACGTGGTGTCGGAACTGGACAAACACGAACTGACCAATGCGGTCGACAACGCCATCAAGGAACTCGACCGTCGTTTCGATCTGCGCGGCAAGTGCAGCATCGAGAGCAAGGACAAGGCGCTGACCTTGACCGCCGAAGCCGAATTCATGCTCGAGCAGATGCTCGACATCGTGCGCAGCAGCCTGATCAAGCGCAAGATCGACTGCCAGTGCATGGAGACCAAGGAGCCCTATGCCTCGGGCAAGGTGATGAAGCAGGAAGTCACTTTCCGCGAAGGCATCGACAAGGAGCTGGCGAAGAAGATCGTCGCTCACATCAAGGATGCCAAGCTCAAGGTGCAGGCCGCCATTCAGGGCGAGCAGGTGCGTGTCACCGGCAAGAAGCGTGACGATCTGCAGGAAGCCATCGCCTTGTTGCGTGGTCACGAGTTCGGCATGCCGCTGCAGTACAACAACTTCCGCGATTGAACCTTTGCGCCGCTTCGCTATCGCACTCTAGGTTGATAGCACTTTGACCGCCATGGCCTGCCATGGCGGTTTCGTTTCATGTACGGGAAACAGGAGCACCCCATGGAGATGAACGTCGATGAACTGGTCAAGCTGTCCGAAGCCTGGCTGCCCGTGGTGCTGGAGTACAGCGGCAAGCTGACCCTGGCACTGTTCACCCTGCTGATCGGCTGGTGGCTGATCGGCAAACTGACCAGCAACGTCGGCCGCCTGCTCGAGGCGCGCAAGGTCGACCGCGCCCTGAGCAGTTTCATCGGTAGCCTGGTCAGTATCATCCTGCGCATTCTGCTGCTGATCAGCGTGGCTTCGATGATCGGCGTGGAGACCACCTCCTTCATCGCCATGATCGGTGCGGCCGGTCTTGCCATCGGTCTGGCCTTGCAGGGCAGCCTGGCGAACTTCGCCGGTGGCGTTCTGATCATGCTGTTCCGCCCGTTCCGCGCTGGTGACTGGATCGAGGCCCAGGGTGTGTCGGGCAGCGTCGACAGCATCCATATCTTCCACACCACGCTGAAGACCGCCGACAACAAGGTGGTGATCGTGCCCAATGGCTCGCTGTCCAATGGCCACATCACCAACTACTCGCGCGAGGCCACACGCCGTGCCGAGATCGTCGTCGGTATCGATTACTCCAGCGACATCAAGCGTGCCCGCGAAGTGCTGCTGGAGATCGCCAACGACCCGCGCGTGCACCGCGATCCGGCCCCGGTGGTGTTCGTCACCGGACTGGGCGACAACGCGGTGAACCTGTCGCTGCGCGTGTGGGTCAACACCGGTGACTTCTGGCCGGTGACCTTCGAGTTCATCGAACTGGCCAAGGAGCGCCTGACCGCTGCCGGTATCGGTATTCCCTTCCCGCAGCGTGTGGTGCATATGGCCAAGGCCGACTGAAGACCCTGCTGGGGCTTCCTCGAAAATCCGATGTCAGGTTCTGGCATCGGATTTTTTGTTTTCGGGGTGGGCAAGGTTGTGTGACTGGTTGTTTTAGTCTTTAAGCTGTTTATCGGCGTTTCGCTGATGGCTCTCGTTTCGCCCTCCCGGGCGAGTCACTTTTGACGGGCAAAAGTAACCAAAACCCTCCGCCCGATCATCCGGCCCTCGCTGCGCGAGGGTTCGTTACTCGCTTCGCTCGCCCTACGGGCCAGCCTTCGGCTGTTACTCCGCTTCGCTACGTTTCACTCCATCGCCGCTCCAGAGGCCCGCCACGGTGGGCCATCCCTACCTAGGCGGCCCCGGCCATCGTGGCTCTCGGCTTTGGCATCCTGCGTCGCTCTACCTCCTGCATCCATGCAGTCGTCGCGACATCCATGTCGCTCAACCTCTTCCACGACGATTCCGTTCACCCTCCTGGGCGGGCTCTGCACGCGCCTGAACCTGCGGTAACTCAGGTGGAGCTCGGAATACTCTGGCAAGAGCAACAGCGAACGACTGTGGTCGTCGAATCGAACCGATAATTTCAGGCGCCCGAGGGGGCGAAACCCGGAATACCTAAAAAAAACGAAGTAGCGTCAAGAACACCAAAGCAAGACAACGCACAAATCTTCCAAGGGGCTTCATCTGACGCTTGTCATTTCGAGCTCAGGTTTTCTCTACAAGGTCGGGCGTGTCGCTCGGCTGGCTGGGCGCCTGCTGGTCGCGGCGCCACTGCAGGACGATGAGGATGAGCGTGGGAATACCCAACAGCGCAGTGGCCAGGAAGAAGTGGGCATAACCCAGTTTCTCCACCATGACCCCCGAGTAGCCGCCGATCAACCTGGGCAGCAGCAGCATGATGGAGCTGAGCAGGGCGTACTGGGTGGCGGAGAACTTGAGGTTGGTCAGGCTCGACAGGTAGGCGACGAAGGCCGAGGTGGCCAGGCCGGCACTGAAGTTGTCGCAACTGATGGTCACCACCAGCATCTGCAGGTGGGCGCCCATGCCCACCAGGGCCATGAACAGCAGGTTGGTCGCCGCCGAGGCCAGGGCGCCGAGGAAGAGGATCGGCATGATGCCGAAGCGCACGATCAACAGGCCTCCGGCGCCGGCGCCGAGCAGGGTCATGATCAGGCCGAAGACCTTGCTGACGCTGGCGATCTGCTCCTTGGTGAAGCCCTGGTCAATGTAGAACACGTTGGCCATCACCCCCATCACCGTATCCGACAGGCGATAGGTGGCGATCAGCGTCAGCAGCAGCAGGGCCTGCCAGCGGTAGCGCAGGATGAAGTCGTTGACCGGCGTCAGCACCGGCGCCATGCCGCCCCAGAACAGGCTGGAAATCGACAGCCCGGTGAGCAGGGTATAGAGCAGGGCACGGAGGAAGGCGCGGTCGTAGTACAGCAGCTCCTGCAGGCTCATCTGGCCCTGGAACACCAGGCCCAGATCACTTTCGTAGAACTGCGTGAGCATCGCCGGCACCGAGATCAGCAGGATGATCAGCAGCAGCACCGAGAGCAACTGGTGGAAGAAGCCGTATTTGGCCGCCGCCGTCTTCAGCACCGGCGCCAGACCACCCCAGAACAACCCCGAGGCGCAGACGCAGGCCAGGGTGGTGTAGAGCATGGCGCGCAGGAAGGCGCGGTCGTTGTACAGCAGCTCCTGGGCGCTGACGTCGCCCAGCAGCATCGGCACCAAGTCGCTCTGGTAGAACTGGATGAACAGGGTCGGCACGGAAATCACCAGTACGATCACTGCCAGGATCGACAGCAACTGGTGGAAGAAACCGTGCTTGGGTGGCGCTGCGTGGATATGTGGCGGAGCCGCTGGCTCGCGCATCCAGATCGAGGTCAGCAGGCCCGGTAGCATGAGCAGGGCGAACACCAGGTAGGTGCCGGTCCAGGCGCTGAATTGGTAGCTCTGCGCGGTGGAGCCGAAGCCTTCGGCGAAGTACAGGGCGCCGGCCGTGGCCAGCAGGGCGGCGACCCGGTAGCCAGTCATGTAGGCGGCGGCCAGGGCGGCCTGATGCTCGTCGCCGAGAATTTCCAGACGGTAGGCGTCGACGGCGATATCCTGAGTGGCCGAGGCGAAGGCCACCAGCACGGCCAGTGCGATCAGCCAGGACAGGTGCGTCTGCGGGTCGAAGTTGGCCATGCCGACCAGGCCGATGGCGACCAGGCCCTGCGACAGTACCAGCCAGGAGCGGCGGCGGCCGAGTTTGCCGAGCAGCGGCAGGCGCCATTGGTCGAGCATCGGCGCCCACACCCACTTGAAGGCATAGGCCAGGCCGATCAGGCTGGCGAAGCCGATGGTCTCGCGCGCCACGCCGGCCTCGCGCAGCCAGACCGAAAGGGTGGAGAACACCAGCATGTAGGGCAGGCCGGCGGCGAAGCCCAGGAGCAATAACGCCAGCGTGGCGGGGTTGGCATAGGTAGCGAGAGCTTCTCGCCAGGATTTGCGTGGCATCAGACTCGAATCAGGGCTGGGTCAGCGGATCGGTAGCGCACTCTAACTGCTGTGCTCCATCGGGCGCCAGCCATGACGACGCATATCCACCCGTTCGTTCAGTATGCTGATGCCCTCGGCGCGCAGGCGGGCGCGTTGTTCGGCACCGGAGGCGCTGCCGGCCGGTAGGCTGAGGCGCCCGCCAGCAGCGATCACGCGGTGCCAGGGCAGGCGTGTGCCTTCCGGCAGTTGGCTGAGGGTGCGTCCGACCCAGCGCGCGGCGCGCCCGAGCCCTGCCAGCGCCGCCAGTTCGCCATAGCTGATCACTCGTCCAGGGGGAATCTGCGCCAGTGCCAGGTACAGGGCTTCGCGGCGAGTGTCGGGGTTGGCGATGCCCAACTCCTGGATGTGTTCTCGTCCTGTCATGTGGGGCGCTCACAGGGCGCAGATGCGCTCGTCTCGGAGGGATTGCGCTTCGATCATACTCTGCACGGTGCCGCGCATTCGACACTGCCATTGGGCGGGCGGTGCTGAACTCTGCTGCGCTACGTCGGTCAGCTCTTGCTCTGCTGCCGGGTATCCGCATAATCCCCGGCTTTTCGCCCAACCGAGCTGATTGTCTCTTATGTCGCGCCCAACTTCGTTATCCCTGCTCAGTCTGAGCATCGTCCTGTTCAGCGCCCCCGTCCTTGCCGATACCGTCTGGATGAAGAATGGTGACCGCCTCAGCGGCACCATCCGTGTCTTCGATGGCAGCAAGCTGCTGCTGCAGACCGACTACGGTGGCTCCATCCCTCTGGATTGGAAGAAGGTCGCCACCTTGGAAAGCGACCATGAACTGCTGGTCAAGATGGGGCCGATCGATGGTGAGCGTGCCAAGTCACTGCTTGCGGCGGAGCCGGGCAAGGTCACCCTGGCCAACGGCGAGGCGCCGAAGACCGTGGAACTGGCGCAGATCGAGCAGATCATGAAGCCCAAGCCACTGGTCGAGGACTTCGTCTGGAAGGGCAATATCGATCTGGCACTGGATTACAAGCGGGCCGAGAGCGATACCGACGATTACAACGTCGATATCAACACCAAGGCGCGCCATGGGCTGTGGCGGCACAACGCGCAGGTCGAATACAACCGCGAGCTGAAGAACGAGGTGGTCAGTACCGACAACTGGTCGACCGAATATGCCCTCGATCGCTTCCTGGGGGAAAAGCTCTTCTGGCAGGGGCGTGCCGAATACAAGCGTGACCGGGTCGAGGAGCTGGAGCGCCAGCGCACCCTGGGTACCGGCCCGGGTTACCAGTTCTGGGATGACGAGCTGGGCGCGCTGTCGGTGGCCACGCTGGTCAACCGCAGCGACTACAGCTTCAGCAACGGCGAGCAGAATCGCTTCTACGAGCTCAGTGTGAAGTGGGACTACAACCGTTATCTGATCGGCAAGACGGTGGAGTTGTTCAGCACTGGCGAGGTGGGTAGGCCGCTGAGTGGCGCTGCCGATTTCAGCCTGGATGCCGAGGTGGGCCTGCGCTACAAGGTCACCGACTGGGCATCGCTGAACATGAAGGCCGAGAAGGATGTGGTCAGCGGTGCCGAGGGCGATCTGGACGAGACGCGCTACACCCTGGGGTTCGGGGTTGGTTGGTAAGCGTCATGTCGTCTGTAATGCAAAAGGCCCGCGAGTTGTTCGCGGGCCTTTGCGTTTTCAGCCTCGATCTTCTTCCGGCTGGCGTTTGTTCCAGCCCTTGCCGCCGGGCAACAGCAGGTTGAGCAGCAGCGCGCTGATGGCGCACAGGGAAATGCCCGAGAGGGCGAACTCCTCGCCGCCGATGACCATGCCGCCGATGCCGAACACCAACGTCACCGAAACGATGATCAGGTTGCGCGCCTCGGACAGATCCACCTGATGGCGGATCAGGGTGTTGAGGCCGACCACGGCGATGGAGCCGAACAGCAGGCAGAGAATGCCCCCCATCACTGGCACCGGGATGCTCTGCAGGGCCACGCCGAACTTGCCGATGAAGGCCAGGGCAATGGCGAACAGCGCCGCCCAGGTCATGATCTTGGGGTTGTAGCTCCTGGTCAGCATCACCGCGCCGGTCACTTCGGCATAGGTGGTATTGGGCGGGCCGCCGAACAGGCCGGCTGCCGAGGTGGCCAGGCCGTCACCGAGCAGGGTGCGGTGTAGGCCGGGCTGCTTGATGAAGTTCTTGCCGGTGACGTTGCCGATGGCCACCACGCCGCCGATGTGCTCGATGGCCGGCGCCAGTGCCACCGGCACCATGTACAGGATGGCGCCCCAGTGCAGTTCGGGGGCGATGAAGTTGGGCATGGCGAGCCAGGAGGCTGCCGCCACGGCCTTGGTATCGATCACCCCGAGCAAGGCGGCGATGGCGCAGCCCACGGCGATACCGGCGAGGATCGGCACCAGGCGGAAGATGCCACGGCCGAGCACGGCCACCAGCAGGGTGGTGATCAGTGCCGGCATGGAAATCATCATCGCCGTGGCGTAGGGCACCAGCGCCACGCTGCCGTCACCGGCCTTGCCCATGGCCATGTTCACCGCCACCGGCGACAGCGCCAGGCCGATGGAGATGATCACCGGGGCGATCACCACCGGCGGCAGCAGGCGGTCGATGAAGCTCGGCCCGCGCAGTTTCACCAAGGCCGAGAGCAGGATGTACACCAGGCCAGCGGCGACGATGCCGCCCATTACCGCCGGCAGGCCGAACTGGCCCTTGGCCGCCAGGATCGGCGCGATGAAGGCGAAGCTGGAGGCCAGGAATACCGGCACCTGGCGCCTGGTCACCAGTTGGAACAGCAGGGTGCCGATACCGGCGGTGAACAGCGCCACGTTGGGATCCATGCCCGTGATCAGCGGCATCAGCACCAGGGCGCCGAAGGCCACGAAGAGCATCTGCGCGCCGGAGATGATCTGCCGTGGCAGCGGATCGTTGTACTCGCTCATGCTCAGGCGTCCTTCTGCTTGGTGCCGAAGATCTTGTCGCCGGCATCGCCCAGGCCGGGGATGATGTAGCCCTGTTCGTTGAGACGCTGGTCGATGGAGGCGGTGTAGATCACCACGTCCGGGTGCGCGTCGTTCACCGCCTTGATGCCCTCTGGGGCAGCGACCAGCACCATGGCACGGATTTCCTTGCAGCCGGCCTTCTTCAGCAGGTCGATGGTGGCGACCATGGAGCCGCCGGTGGCCAGCATCGGGTCGATGATCAGCGCCAGGCGCGAGTCGATCTCCGGTGCCAGCTTCTCCAGGTAGGTGTGCGCCTGCAGGGTTTCTTCGTTGCGCGCCACGCCCACGGCGCTGACCTTGGCGCCGGGAATCAGGCTGAGCACGCCGTCGAGCATGCCAATGCCGGCACGCAGGATCGGTACCACGGTGATCTTCTTGCCAGCGATCTTCTCCACTTGTACCGGTCCGGCCCAGCCCTGGATCTCGTAATGCTCCAGGGGCAGATCGTTGGTGGCCTCGTAGGTGAGCAGGGCACCGACTTCCTGAGCCAGCTCGCGGAAGTTCTTGGTGCTGATGTCGGCGCGGCGCATGAGGCCGATCTTGTGGCGGATCAGCGGATGGCGAATCTCGCGAATGGGCATGGGGGTATCTCTCCGGCTGGCTGAACGTCCGCCCACGGCCTCGCCTGCTCGCGCCGGGGCATTCGAGCGATCATGGCAGGACATGGGCGGATTTTGAAAAAATCGCGATAGAGTAAAGCATTGCTGCGGCCAAGTGTTGACCGACAGGCCCGGCACACGGCAAAACTCTGGCAAGGCGCTACGCTTGTCCGTCCGGGCTTGTTCAGGGCCGCGCGGGTCTGTACCTTTGCCCGCTTTTATCTGACGGCTCGATCAGCTTTCATGCTGCTCGGCCGCCGCCATTGCCAGCCGAAGAGAGAAAACCTCATGTCCGCCGATCTCGCGCACATACGCCAAGTCATGGAACAAGCCGATTGCCTGTTCAGCGAAGCCCAGGTGGAGGCTGCCATCGACCAGGTGGCGGCACGCATCAATGCCGAGCTGGCCGAGTGCAACCCCGTGGTGTTCTGCGTGATGAACGGTGGGTTGATCTTTGCCGGCAAGCTGCTGACCAAACTGGATTTCCCGCTGGAAGCCTCCTACCTGCACGCCACCCGTTATCGCAATGAAACCAGCGGCGGCGAGTTGTTCTGGAAGGCCAAACCGGAGGTCTCGTTCATCGACCGTGATGTGCTGATCATCGACGACATTCTCGACGAGGGGCACACCCTTGGCGCCATCATCGACTTCTGCCGCCATGCCGGCGCGCGTGCCGTGCACACGGCGGTACTGATCGACAAGGAGCACGAGCGCAAGGCGCGCCCGGATCTGAAGGCCGATTACGTCGGGCTCAAGTGCATCGACCGTTACATCTTTGGTTATGGCATGGACTACAAGGGCTACTGGCGCAACGCCGCCGGCATCTATGCGGTCAAGGGCCTGTAAGGCAGTAGGGTGCGCTGCGCGCACCGGGCGCTCGCAAGGGGAGCGTGCGCACGGTGCACCCCTACGCTTGCCGCAGCGCTGCTGCTCACCCAGCGCGTAGCCCGGATGCAATCCGGGGCCGGCTGCCGCTGGGCTATTCCGGCTGCCGCTCGCCCAACCAGCGCAGGGCCTTCTCCCGCGCCTGCGCCAGGTTGCGCACGTAGGCTAGCTCGCCCTCGTGACGCTGCACCCCGGCGCGCCGCAGTTGCAGGCGCACCTGCGCGGTGGAGCCGCTGAGAATCAGCGCCACGCCCTGCTGGCGATAGTCCCGTAGCACGTTGTCCAGGGCGGCGATGGCGGTCATGTCCAGCAGCGGCACGGCGCTGATGTCGACGATCACTACCTTCACCCCGGGGCTGAAGCGGCGCAGCACGCTCAGCGCCTTTTCCGCCGCGCCGAAGAACAGCGGGCCGCGAATGCTGTAGGCCAGCACCTGCTCGGGCATGTCGAGCAGTGCCTGGCGTTGTTGGCGATCCAGCGCGGCGGTGTCGGTCAGCTCGCTCATGCGCTTGATGAACAGGCCGGCTGCCAACAGCAGGCCGACGCCCACCGCCAGCACCATGTCGAACAGCACCGTCAGCACCAGGCAGGTGAGCAGCACCAGCACGTCGCCCCGTGGTGCGATGCGCAGGGTGTGGGCCACGTGTTGGGGTTCGCTCATGTTCCACGCCACCCGCAGCAGCAAGGCTGCCAAGGCTGCCATCGGCAGGTAGCTGAACAAGGGCGCCAGCAGCAGGATGGCGGCCAGCACCACGCCGGCATGGACGATGGCCGCCAGTGGTGAGAAGGCCCCGGCGCGCACGTTGGCAGCGGTGCGAGCGATGGCAGCAGTGGCGGTGATGCCGCCGAAGAAGGGCGCGGCCAGGTTGCCCAGGCCCTGGCCGATCAGTTCGGCATTGGGGTCGTGCTTGCTGCCGGTCATGCCATCGGCCACCACGGCGCACAGCAGTGACTCGATGGCACCGAGCATGGCGATGGCGAACGCCGGCGCGATAAGCTGGCGGATCAGCTCGAAGCTCACCACTAGCTGTTGGCCATCGGCGCCCGGCAGTGTCCAGGGCAGTGCCAGGCTGGGCAGGAAAGGTGGGATGCCGGGATGTTCGATGCCATCGAGGTTGTAACTGAAACGCTCGCCCAGCGTGGCCACATGCAGGCCGAAATATTCCAGCAGCAGCGCCAGCAAGGCGCCCAGGGTGAGGGCGACCAGATGTGCCGGCACCCTGGGCACCAGGCGCGGCCAGAGCAGCAGAACGGCCAGGCTGCACAGTGCCACCAGGCTATCGCCCAGGCTCAGGCTAGGCAGGCCGCGCACCAGCAGCACCAGGGTGTCGGTCAGGTGGGTGGCACTGCCGGGCAGGGTCAGGCCCAGCAGATCCTTGACCTGCAACACGGCGATGACGATGCCGATGCCGGCGGTGAAGCCCAGGGTGACCGGGTAGGGTACGAATTCGATCAGGCGCCCGGCGCGCAGCAGGCCCATGGCAATGAGGATAAGCCCGGCCATTAGCGTGCACAGCAACAGACCGCCAAGCCCGTGCTGCTGGGTGATGGGCAGCAGGATCACCACGAAGGCTGCGGTGGGGCCGGAGATATTGAAGCGCGAGCCGCCGCACAGGGCGATCAGGGGGGCGGCGATCAGCACGGTATACAGCCCATGCTGCGGCGGGGCGCCAACGGCAATGGCCAGCGCCATGGCCAGAGGGATGGCGATGATGCCCACCGTCAGCCCGGCGCTGAGATCGCCGCGCAGGGCCGGCCAGGAATAGCCGACGCGCAGAACCTGGCGCCAGGCGGAGAACAGCGGTAAGGATCGGCGCGACATGAGGGCCCCCTGAAAGCTCGCCGACATTATAAAGCCAGTGGCCCTATAACCTGCATTGACCTGGATCGCCTCTGTCACGGGCGTTGTGGCATGTGGGTGCGTTGAGCGTGGCGGGCGGCGGCGTTACACTGCCGCCCCTTTTCTACAGTTGGCGGAGTGGGCGATGCGTAAAGACAAGAAGCAGGTGATTGGCGAAGAGATCAGCGACGACGCCATCAAGCTGTTCCTCGACGTGGAGCCGGCCGATGCCACGCCCGCGTCCCTGCACAAGCTGATCAAGGCCTATCGTGGCCTGCGCGTCGATGACTTCGAGCGTTTCGTCGGCTTTTTCGTCGAGGCCGGCTACGACCTCTCGGCGCGCGATGCGCAGGGCAACGACTTCGTCGCCCTGATTCAGGATCAGCGCAATGCCGAGCCTTATATCGAGGTGATCGAGGCGGCGCGCCGCTGAAGGGGCTCTCTAGAAACGATCTGCGATGCCGCCGCGCTCGTCGGGATCGCGAATAAATTCGCTCCTACAGGGTTTCCCGCCCGTGGGTGCCTGGGGGCGCGGTTGGTAGGAGCGGATTTATCCGTGAAAGGGCTGGCACCGCGCCCGTCGGGAGCTCGAATAATTTCGTGCCTGCACGGGGTTTACTACGGCCAATAAAAAACCGGCCGCGAGGGCCGGTTTTTCAAGAACCTGCGCGCGACTTAGGCGGCAGCAACTTCGCCCAGCGCTTTGATGTGCGCGTTCAGGCGGCTCTTGTGACGAGCGGCTTTGTTCTTGTGGATGATGCCTTTGTCAGCCATGCGGTCGATGACCGGAACGGCAGCGGTGTAGGCGGTCTTGGCAAGCTCGAGATCCTTGGCAGCAATAGCCTTGACCACGTTCTTGATGTAGGTACGAACCATCGAGCGCAGGCTGGCGTTATGACTACGGCGCTTCTCAGCCTGTTTGGCGCGTTTTTTGGCAGAAGGTGAGTTGGCCACCGTCAAGCTCCTCGAAAACTGGGGGGTTACACAAATTAAGGCCGCGAATCTTGCCGGGCTGCCGGGCCGATGTCAAGTCCGCTGGCAGTTTTCGCCGCTGGCCTGACCAATGGCGGCTCGCTACACTCGACGCTTTTGCGCGAACAGGGGATTCTCCGCTCTCGCGCTCGATCGGGAAAGCCCCACGTTCATGAATCTGCTCAAATCCCTGGCTGCCGTCAGTTCCCTGACCATGGTCTCGCGCGTGCTGGGTTTCGTGCGCGACACCCTCATCGCCCGTACCTTCGGCGCCGGCGTGGCCTCCGACGCCTTCGTGGTCGCCTTCAAGCTGCCCAACCTGCTGCGGCGGATCTTCGCTGAAGGTGCATTTTCTCAGGCCTTCGTGCCGATTCTCGCCGAGTACAAGATGCAAAAGGGTGAGGAGGCTACGCGCACCTTCGTCGCCTATGTCAGCGGCCTGCTGACCCTGGCCCTGGCGCTGGTCACCGCCCTCGGCGTGCTGGCCGCGCCCTGGGTGGTGTGGGTGAGCGCGCCGGGGTTCGCCGAGGATGCCGAGCGTTTCGCGCTGACCGTCGACCTGTTGCGGGTGACCTTTCCTTACATCCTGCTGATCTCGCTGTCCTCGCTGGCCGGGGCCATCCTCAATACCTGGAACCGCTTCTCCGTGCCGGCCTTCGTGCCGACTCTGCTCAACCTCAGCATGATCCTCTTCATGCTGTTTCTCGCCCCTTATTTCGACCCGCCGATCATGGCCCTGGGCTGGGCGGTGCTGGCCGGTGGCCTGGCGCAACTGCTGTGGCAACTGCCGCACCTCAGGCGCATCGGCATGCTCGTGCTGCCGCGCCTGAACCTGCGCGACACGGGGGTGTGGCGTGTGCTCAAGCAGATGGGGCCGGCGATCTTCGGCGTCTCTGTGAGCCAGATCTCGCTGATCATCAATACCGTATTCGCCTCCTTTCTGGTGGCCGGCTCGGTGTCCTGGATGTATTACGCCGACCGCCTGATGGAGTTGCCCTCGGGGGTGCTCGGCGTGGCCCTCGGCACCATCCTGCTGCCGGCCCTGTCGAAGACCTACGCCAGCCAGAATCGCGACGAGTACTGCCGCCTGCTCGACTGGGGGCTGCGCCTATGTTTTCTGCTGGTGCTGCCTTGCACCCTGGCGCTGGCGATCCTTGCCGAACCCCTGGTGGTGTCGCTGTTCCAGTACGGCAAGTTCGGCGCCGAGGATGCGCTGATGACCCAGCAGGCGCTGATGGCCTATGCGGTGGGCCTGCTGGCGCTGATCCTGATCAAGATCCTCGCCCCTGGCTTCTATGCCCAACAGAACATCAAGACGCCGGTGCGCATCGCCGTGATCAGCCTGTTGGCGACCCAGGCGATGAATGCCTTGTTCGTCTTCGGCCTGGAGCTGGCGCACGTCGGCCTGGCGCTTTCCATCAGCTTGGCGGCCTGCCTCAACGCCGGCCTGCTGTTCTGGCAGTTGCGCCGTGCCAATATCTTCCAGCCGTTGCCGGGCTGGGGCCTGTTCCTGTTCAAGCTACTGTTGGCGGTGGCGGTGATGGTCGCGGCGCTGCTAGGGCTGCTGCAGGTCATGCCGGCCTGGGCCGAGGGCGAGATGCCTGTGCGCCTGTTGCGCCTCGGCGCGCTGGTGACGGTGGGCGCGGCGGTATACTTCAGCATGTTGTTGCTGCTGGGTTTTCGCCCGCGCGACTTTGCCCGCAAGGCGCTGTGATGCCTGTTGTACGCCACGCGCTGTGCGTATAATCGGCCACTTTGTGAACAAGAAGCCTGTTATGCAGCTGGTTCGAGGTCTTCATAACCTGCAGCCGCCCGAGCGGGGCTGTGTGGTCACCATCGGTAATTTCGACGGCGTTCATCGTGGGCACCAGGCCATCCTGGCGCGTCTGCGTGAGCGTGCGGCGGAGTTGGCCGTGCCCAGTTGCGTGGTGATCTTCGAGCCACAGCCACGTGAGTACTTCGGCCCCGACACCGCGCCGGCGCGCTTGACCCGGCTGCGTGACAAGCTGGCCTTGCTGGCGGCCGAGGGCGTCGACCTGGTGCTGTGCCTGGCCTTCAACCGCCGCCTGCGCGAGCTATCGGCGGCTGAGTTCGTCCAGCGCGTGCTGGTGGACGGGTTGCGGGTGAAGGATCTGGAGATCGGCGACGACTTCCGCTTCGGCTGCGACCGTGCCGGGGATTTCGAGTTTCTCAAGGCCGCTGGCAAGCGCCATGGCTTCAGCGTCGATGCCTCGACCACCATCGAGGTGCGCGGTGGCCGCGTCAGCAGCACCCGCGTACGCGAGGCGCTGGCCGCTGGCGATTTCGGCCTGGCCGAAGCCCTGCTGGGGCGGCCGTTTCGCATCGCCGGAAGGGTGCTGCACGGGCAGAAGCTTGGCCGCCAGCTCGCGGCACCCACCGCCAATATCCAGCTCAAACGGCGCAAGGTGCCGCTCAACGGCGTCTATACCGTGAGCTGTGAAGTGGACGGCAAGGTTCAACAGGGCGTCGCCAATATCGGCGTGCGCCCCAGCGTTGCCGGCGACGGCAGCGCCCATCTGGAAGTACACCTTCTGGATTTCGCCGGCGACCTCTATGGCCGGCGCCTCTCGGTGGCTTTCCACCACAAGCTGCGTGATGAGCAGCGTTTCGCCTCGCTGGAGGCCCTGAAGGCGGCGATTGCCGCCGATATTGCCGCTGCCCGTGAATATTGGCAGAGCCACCCGCTGATGAAGAGCCCGACATGACCGATTACAAAGCCACGCTGAACCTGCCCGACACCCCCTTCCCGATGAAGGCTGGCCTGCCGCAACGCGAGCCGCAGACCCTGCAGCGCTGGATTGACATTGGCCTGTACGAGAAGCTGCGCAAGGCGGGTGAAGGTCGCCCGAAATTCATCCTGCACGATGGCCCTCCTTACGCCAACGGCAGCATCCATATCGGCCACGCGCTGAACAAGATCCTCAAGGACATCATCACCCGCTCCAAGACCCTGGCCGGTTTCGACGCGCCCTACGTGCCGGGCTGGGACTGCCATGGTCTGCCCATCGAGCACAAGGTGGAGACCACCTTCGGCAAGAACCAGCCGGCCGGCCTGACCCGCGAGCGTTGCCGCACCTACGCCACCGAGCAGGTCGAGGAGCAGAAGGCCGGTTTCGTCCGCCTCGGTGTGCTGGGGGACTGGAACAACCCCTACCTGACCATGAACTTCGCCAACGAGGCCGGCGAGATCCGTGCCCTGGCCGAGATGGTCAAGAACGGCTTCGTGTTCAAGGGCCTCAAGCCGGTCAACTTCTGCTTCGATTGCGGTTCGGCACTGGCCGAGGCCGAGGTCGAGTACATGGACAAGAAGTCCGAAGCCATCGACGTGGCCTTCCCGGTCGCGGATGCCGACAAGCTGGCCGCCGCCTTCGGCCTGGCCAGCCTGAGCAAGCCGACCGCCATCGTCATCTGGACCACCACGCCCTGGACCATCCCGGCCAACCAGGCGCTGAACGTGCACCCGGAATTCACCTACGCGCTGGTGGACGTGGGCGACCGCCTGCTGCTGCTAGCCGAGGAAATGGTCGAAAGCTGCCTGCAGCGCTATGGCCTCGAAGGCCAGGTGGTTGCCACCGCTCAGGGCGCGGCACTGGAACTGATCAACTTCCGCCACCCGTTCTATGACCGCCTGTCGCCGCTGTACCTGGCCGACTATGTCGAGCTGGGCGCCGGTACCGGCATCGTCCACTCGGCGCCGGCCTATGGCGAGGACGACTTCCATAGCTGCAAGCGCTATGGCATGAGCAATGACGAGATCCTCAACCCGGTGCAGAGCAACGGCGTGTACGTCGACTCGCTGCCGTTCTTCGGTGGCCAGTTCATCTGGAAGGCCAACCCGGCCATCGTCGCCAAGCTCGAGGAAGTCGGCGCGCTGCTCAAGCACGAGACCATCAATCACAGCTACATGCATTGCTGGCGCCACAAGACGCCGCTGATCTACCGCGCCACGGCGCAGTGGTTCGTCGGCATGGACACCCAGCCGAAGGAAGGCGGCACCCTGCGTGAGCGCTCCCTGGCGGCCATCGAGCAGACCAAGTTCGTCCCGGCCTGGGGCCAGGCGCGTCTGCACAGCATGATCGCCGACCGCCCGGACTGGTGCATCTCGCGCCAGCGCAACTGGGGCGTGCCGATCCCGTTCTTCACCCACAAGGAAAGCGGCGAACTGCACCCGCGCACCGTCGAACTGATGGAAGAAGTGGCGGGGCGCGTCGAGCAGGAGGGCATCGAGGCCTGGTTCAAGCTGGATCCCGCCGAGCTGCTCGGCGCCGAGGCCGAGCAGTACGACAAGAGCCGCGACACTCTGGACGTGTGGTTCGACTCCGGCACCACCCACTGGCACGTACTGCGCGGCTCCCACGCCGAGCTGGCACATGCTAAAGGCCCGGTTGCCGACCTCTATCTGGAAGGCTCCGACCAGCACCGTGGCTGGTTCCATTCCTCGCTGCTGACCGGCTGCGCCATCGACGGCCACGCGCCCTACAAGGAACTGCTGACCCACGGTTTCACCGTCGACGAACAGGGCCGCAAGCAGTCCAAGTCCCTCGGCAACGTGGTCGCCCCGCAGAAGGTGATCGACAGCATGGGCGCCGACATCCTGCGCCTGTGGGTAGCCTCCACCGACTACTCCGGCGAGATGGCGGTTTCCGACCAGATCCTGCAGCGCAGCGCCGACGCCTATCGCCGTATCCGCAATACCGCACGCTTCATGCTGGCTAACCTCAACGGCTTCGAGCCGGCCCGGGATCTGCTGCAACCCGAGCAGATGCTCGACCTCGACCGCTGGGCGGTGGACGCCACTGCACGGCTGCAGGACGAACTGACCGAGGCCTACGCCGAGTACCGCTTCTGGAACGTCTACTCCAAGGTGCACAACTTTTGTGTGCAGGAGCTGGGCGGCTTCTACCTGGACATCATCAAGGATCGTCAGTACACCACCGCGGCCGACAGCGTGGCGCGTCGCTCCTGCCAGAGCGCACTGTTCCATATCTGCGAGGCGCTGGTGCGTTGGGTCGCGCCGATCCTGGCCTTCACCGCCGAGGAAATCTGGCAGTTCCTGCCGGGCGAGCGCGCCGAGTCGGTGATGCTGGCCACCTGGTACGAGAACCTCCCCCGCCTGCCGCAGGGCTTCGAGCTGGATCAGGCCTACTGGCAGCGCGTCATGGCGGTCAAGGGGGCGGTGAACAAGGAGCTGGAGAACCTGCGTGCGGCCAAGGCGATTGGCGGCAACCTGCAGGCCGAAGTCACCCTGTATGGCGATGACGCCCTGCGGGCCGACCTGGCCAAGCTGGGTGACGAGCTGCGCTTCGTGCTGATCACCTCCGCTGCCGAGGCTGCACCGCTAGCCGAGGCGCCGGCCGATGCCGTGGTCACCGAGGCGCCGGGGCTGAAGCTGAAGATCGTCAAGTCGGCTCACGCCAAGTGCGGTCGTTGCTGGCACTTCCGCGCCGATGTCGGCAGCCATGCCGAGCACCCGGAGTTGTGTGGGCGTTGCGTGAGCAACATCGAAGGCAGCGGCGAGGTGCGCAAGCATGCGTGAAGCCCGTTTCGGCAAATTGCCCTGGTTGCTGCTGAGCCTGCTGATCCTGATCGGTGACCGCATCACCAAGGATATCTTCGAGGGCGGCCTGAGCATGTATCAGCGCATCGAAGTGATCCCCGGTTATCTGGACTGGACGCTGGCCTATAACACCGGCGCCGCCTTCAGCTTCCTGGCCGATGCCGCTGGCTGGCAGCGCTGGTTTTTCGCCGGCATCGCCGTGCTGGTCAGCGCCGTGCTGGTGATCTGGCTCAAGCGCCTCAAACCCAGCGAAACCCTGCTGGCCGTGGCCCTGGCCATGGTGCTTGGCGGCGCTTTGGGCAATCTCTATGACCGCGTGGTGCTGGGCCACGTGGTCGACTTCATCCTGGTGCACTGGCAGAACCGCTGGTATTTCCCGGCCTTCAACCTGGCCGACAGCTTCATCACCATTGGCGCCATCCTGCTGGCGCTGGACATGTTCAAGAGCGACAAGTCGGCGAAGAAGGAGGTGGCGCAATGAGCGAGGTACGCATCGGCCCGGACCGGCAGGTGACCCTGCATTTTGCCCTCAAGCTGGAAAACGGCGACGTGGTGGACAGCACCTTCGATAAGCAGCCAGCCACCTTCAAGGTCGGCGATGGCAACTTGCTGCCTGGCTTCGAGCAGGCGCTGTACGGCTTCAAGGCCGGTGACAAGCGCAGCGTGCAGGTGCAGCCCGAGCAGGGCTTCGGCCAGCCCAACCCGCAGAACGTGCAGGTCATGCCGCGCAGCCAGTTCGAGGGCATGGAGCTCTCCGAAGGCCTGCTGGTGATCTTCAACGACGCCGCCAATGCCGAGCTGCCGGGCGTGGTCAAGGCTTTCGACGACCAGCAGGTGACCATCGACTTCAACCACCCGCTGGCCGGCAAGGTGCTGGACTTCGAGGTGGAGATCATCGAAGTCAAAGCGCTGTAAGCGTCAGTAGCCCGGATGCAATCCGGGTGCTGCCATCAATGCCTCGGATGCGTCCGGGCCATGCCAAGCGGGAACGATGTTCGCTCCCGCGTTACACTTGCCTTCTCCTGCAACGACCGCGTGCCGAGAGTCATCATGCATATCAAACTCGCCAACCCCCGCGGCTTCTGTGCCGGTGTCGACCGCGCCATCGAAATCGTCAATCGCGCCCTGGAAGTCTTCGGCCCACCGATCTACGTGCGTCACGAAGTGGTGCACAACAAGTTCGTGGTGGAAGACCTGCGCGCCCGTGGTGCCGTGTTCGTCGAGGAGCTGGATCAGGTGCCGGACGACGTCATCGTCATCTTCAGCGCCCATGGCGTCTCCAAGGCCGTGCGCGACGAGGCCGCGCGCCGTGGCCTCAAGGTCTTCGACGCCACCTGCCCGCTGGTGACCAAGGTGCACATGGAAGTGGTGCGCTACAGCCGCGAAGGGCGCGAATGCATCCTGATCGGCCATGAAGGCCACCCGGAAGTGGAAGGCACCATGGGCCAGTACGACGCCAGCAACGGCGGCGCCATCTACCTGGTGGAGGACGAGTCGGATGTTGCCGAGCTACAGGTGCGCAACCCGCAGAACCTGGCGTTCGTCACCCAGACCACCCTGTCCATGGATGACACCAGCAAGGTGATCGACGCCTTGCGTGCCAAGTTCCCCGCCATCGGCGGGCCACGCAAGGACGATATCTGCTACGCCACGCAGAACCGCCAGGATGCCGTCAAACAGCTCGCCAGCGAATGCGACGTGCTGCTGGTAGTGGGCAGCCCCAACAGCTCCAACTCCAACCGCCTGCGCGAGCTGGCCGAGCGCATGGGCACCCCGGCCTATCTGATCGATGGCGCCGAGGATCTCCAGCTCGAGTGGTTCGAGGGTGTCGGCGGAGTAGGGATCACCGCCGGCGCCTCTGCCCCGGAAGTGCTGGTGCGCGGTGTGGTCGAACGCCTGCGCGCCTGGGGCGCGGTGGGGGAGACGGAACTCGATGGCAGGCCGGAGAACATCACGTTCTCGATGCCCAAGGAGTTGCGGGTGAAGGCGGTTTGAGTGTTGGCAAAAAATAACCCCCTGCCTCCGTTGGAGAGCCGGGGGTTATTCTTTCGGCGTTTCGACTACTTCAAGACGCTAAGCCTTACCAACCACATTTATCCATGAGCGTGCCGCCGTGTGCGTTAGCTGCGGTAAGCGTCATATTGCCATCGATACGGGCTGAGGCGGTTGTCGATACGGTTAATGTATAGGCTGTGGCCGTTACATCGCTGGCTCTTACCGAAAAAACGGTGCTGCTGCTGTTGATCGGAGTATTTGCATCGTACTTCCCGCCATTTTCCGCCCGGCGCCGTTCCATCTGCTGGGCTGCGCTGCTGAGCAGCGCTTTGCCATCTTCGCACTGTGCTCTTTCCACGTAGCTGATATAGCTGGGTATTGCGATTGCAGCAAGAATCCCCAGCACGACGCAGGTGAGCATCAGCTCGATCAAGGTGAAGCCATTCTGCTTGTTCATCAGTTACTTCTCTTCGGATTTGTCAGTCCAATACAGGCGGCTCTTGCTGGCCATGTCATATGCGCAGGGTTGGCCCGCTTTGCACACCTCCTGATCACAAGATTCACCTTCTTTGCACTCATTTTCAGGTTGGCGTACCAACTGGGATGGATCGTTGTACGCCCAGCAGGTGTCGCCTTTGCAGTAGACCTGGGGGTTGGACGGCAGTGTCGCTCCTTTCAGCACTGTGAAACGCGTGTTATCAACAGCAGTACCATCGAGCAGATTCACGCGATAACCGCGCGAGATGCCCAATGTGGCACTGCAGGCGCTCTGCGCGGGTACGGGTTGGTAGGTGTTGAAGTACAGATTCCCGGATATTGCCAACGTATTGGATAACGCCTTTTCCCCATTGCTGGCCAGGGTGATAAACCAGCCTTTCTTGTCGAGAATCGCCTGCTGCTGATCCGGGCCGGCAGTCAACAGGCTCGTCGCGTTGTAGAGGCTGCTTTCGGTCAGGGTCGTATCCAGTTTGTTCAGCTCTTCCGTACGGAAGGAATAGAAGCGATCCTGAATAACCTTATCGAGTGGATGGCCACGATAGCCAGAGCCTATATTGACCGTCAGATAGACCTTGTTGTTGGCGCTGAGCAAGGCAATCGCCGGTTCGTTATAGAAGCGACGTGCGCTGGCTTCGTCGTCACCCGCAACGTTGGCGAATACGTTACCGCTGGCCAGGTTATTGCCTGAACCGCCGTTATTGATCAGGAAGCGCCATACCTGACCACCCATGTCGCCGACGAATATCTGCGTGGCCAGGCCTTCCGGGTTGAGGGCGGGCTGGCCGGTAGCGTCGGTCTGCAAGCCAATAACGGCAGCCTTACTGGGCACGCTGTATTTCATGTCGATGCCGGCCGAAGAAGCTGACCACAGCTTGGCACCTGTCTTGGCGTTGACGATGAACAAGTCATTACCCTGTGTGTCGGTACGGCGCACATTGGTCTGGTTCTTCAGCGGATCCTGGTTGGGGTCATAACCGCCGCCAAAGATCAGGACGTCAGTGATGGTACCGCCGACCTTGATCTTGGTCTTGATCGGGGCAGACCAGGTTTGCCCCAGCCTGGTGAAGTTGTCACTGCCACCCTGGATGATCCACATGATCTTCGGTGAGGTGGGGTTGGTGATATCGAGCGCATAAAGGTTGCGCCCACCCCGGCCCATGCTGGCATAGGCATAGACGAACTCACCACTGTCGATTTCGCCGTTCTCGTTGGTGTCTTCTGCCCATACGGTCACGCTGTTGTCCATGCCGTATACGTGGTCAAGATCGCCGGTATTGGCGTTGGCCGACAGACGCTTGATATTGCCCAGGAGTTTATTCGGCATGAAGGCGAATTGCTCGATGCCCGTATTGGTATCGAACATCTGCAAGAAGCCTTCATTGGTTCCGAGGATTGCACTCTCGATTTCGCTGATGCAGTTGCCGGCGTTGTCTCTAGCCGAGCAGCCGTAGGTCACCACGCTGGGGGTGGAGTGGATAGGGTCGCCCAGAGCCATGCGCAGGCTGGTGGTGCCGGTTTCATAGCCTCTGATGTAATTGATTAGAGCATCACGCTCGGCGTTGTCTTTCGCGCCAATCTGCGCGGGTGTCAGGTTAGTATCGAGCCTGTTGAGCGTAGTATTGCCATCGATATTGGTCAGCAGGTTACGGTTGTCAGGAGTCGGCAGCTTGTTGGCCGCACCACCCGCTGCGACGTTGCTGCCGTCGTTGCCGTTTGTCCACCAGCTACGTGCATTACTGCGGAAGAAGCCGGTATTGACGTCGATAGCAGGCGTGTCGTCTTGATCGAGAACCAATGGCGAGCCGTTTTGGATGCCCATGCGGTAGCGCTTGAGGTTGCCGGGCCAGCGGTCGGTGGTGGATGGCCGGAACAGGGAGAAATAAAGTTGATCCTTGTGATCCTGGCGGTTGAAGGAGTTCACCGGCGCTGTTGCGCTGACGAAGGTCGTGTCGGTCGCCAATGCTTCCTGAATGATGCTGTTGAAGGCGTTTGCCAGAGCGTTCGCATCATTGGCCGTATAGGCCTTGCCGCCACCGGCGGTTGCAATGTCTTCCAAGTATTTCTTGGCACCCTCGCTGGCCTGCAAGGCGAAGCCTACCGTGTGGGTGGTGACCAGGTTGTCACCATCCAGAGTGCTGGATTGGTCGGTGCTGTTCAGCCATTTGGCAAGTTCGACACCGCAGGTTTCACCGTTCGTCTGCTCGCCGCTGTCACGTGGGACGCAGGAGCCGCCAGTCAGGTTCTTGGCGTTGCTGACGGTGGTCGCATTGTTGCTGTTGGCTTGGCCGTCGGTCATGAGCACCAGATAGTTGGCCTGGCAACTGCTCTGGATCGGGCTGGTTGGGCCTTTGTGCTTGCCGGAAAGAGCGGTGTAGTAGCTGGCGCCCTGATACATGAGTTCGACGATGGGGGTGCCATTATTGGCCTGCATGTCGTTGACCACACCCTTCAGGTAATCGCGCACCTTGTAGGTGTTGTCGCTCAGATCCGTGCCCTTGGCCAACTTGACTTGCAGGCGGATGGCCGCTGCCTTGCTGCTCTCGAAGGCGTTAATGCTCAGATTGGATGAGCCGGAGGTCTGTTTGATCAGTACGCTCAGGGCGTTACCATCCTTCCAATCGCTACGGGCTAAAACGTTCTGCAGAGCTGTTTTAAGATTTGCGGCTTCGCAGGAAACTGGGATACCTGGGCCCTGACTGGTGAAGGTACAGGTCGCCGAAGTAGTTGCAGCTCGCTGGCCCAGGTTGTTATTGCTGGTATTGAAGGCGGCTGAATTGCCAACGTTCTCGAAATAAACATTGGCCGTGACAGTGGTGTTCTTCGCACTGCTGGGGGTGACGATCAGGCGGGCTTCTTCGATGGTCGCACCGTTCTTGAAGGGAACCTGCTGGAAACGGGCACCGACATATGTGTAATCGTCATCGAAGTACAGGATGCTTTCATTCACGCTTACCGCTCTGTTGTTCCTGTTCCACCACGAGCCGGTGCGGAATTGCCGTGCATCATCTTTATCGTCGACCAGGCTCAGGTCGACGATGGGCTTGGTACACCCATTATCGCCACCCGTATAGCTGATGCTGAGTGTGGGTTTGAAACCATCATTGCCATCTTGGCTGACTGCCGTGCGGCCGCCGTCTCCACTGCTGGGGGTCAGGAAAAAGGCCATGGAGTTGTTACCGCACCAACCGCCTCGGTTCACTACCTCCTGTACCTGTGAGGTGACATCAGCGCCACTCTCCGTGTAGACCGGCGGGTTGGCGGTACTCCAGGGAGCTGGTGTCCAGGTGTTGGTGCTGGTCTTGGGGCGTAAGGAGAAATCACCGCCGCTGAAGTCGCTGGCGTTGTCGCTGGCTTCTGCCGCGACATTGAAACTTACCGTGCGGTCATCCGAACTGGCAGGTACGAAGTTCAGGGTGGCACGGGTGATGGTGGCACCTTGCGGAATATTGACCGTCTGAAAGCGCAGGCCAGTGGTGCGATCAGTATTTTCTGCGCCAGTGTAGGTAATCGTCAGTTGCGGAGCATTTTCAACATCCCCTACAGCATAGGAAAAGTCATTTCGGTTCGTGGCACGCAGACGTATCGCCAAGTCTCCAATAGGGTTCAGGGTCGGGGTCAGGTTCTGCTGGTCTGCCAGTAGGCTGGTGACGTTAAGGCTGTGTACTCCGGCGCTGACAGCACTGGCTCTAGCTGTATTGGCGGTGAATGTACTGACCAGCGGAGAGCTGTGGTTGAACGCTTCGGGGGTTTTTGAGTTGACCAGGCTCAGATTGAATGTGGTGGATCCTGTTGCTATAACCGGAGTCAGGTCGAGCGTGGCACTGGTGATGGTTACACCTTTGGGAATATTCAGGTTTCGGAACAGCAGCAGGCCGTCTTGCCCCGCATTACCACTGCCTGAGTTGATCTCGGTGATCTTGCCAGCAGGACACTCACTGGTCGCATCCATTTTCACCGAGCAGGTGAAGCCGTTGCGTACGTAGTAAGTGGTGTTGTTGTTCGAGTAGGTATTGGGGGCACCCAGGCTTCGCACGACAGTGCCTGTAGTGCTGGGATTCTTGATGTAGCCCATCACCAGAGTAGGGTCGCTGATGTTATTACTGCCGTTGTAGCGGCTGGCATCGTCGGCGCTGACTTTGATTTCCGGGCTGGACACCTTGACGTTTATCGGCGCATCGATGTCGTCGACCGGCTGCAGGAGGCGCGGTACGCTGCTATCCCCGGGTGTTCCCGCCGAGTTGTTCATCACCATCAAGCCGACGTTGACACCACTGGTGGTATTGAGCAGGTTGGTCATTGTCTCCTTGAGAGCTTTCATCCTGTTGTCGGGGTTACAGGTCTTGTTGCTGTTGATGCACCAATTCATGGAGCCCGAATCATCGAGGATGAACAGAACGTTTGGCCGTGTATCGTTATCCGGCTGCGTGCCAAAGAAAATCTCGGTATCGTCGGCCACGCTGACTGCACTGTGCAGTATCAGGATTCCGGCCAGGCCGAAGAAACTGGTGCGGCGCGCGAACTGGAAGGGCGTCATTGCAGATGTCCTGAGAGTGTGGCGATAAAAGATATGTGATGGCTTCATTGGATATCCCCCCGGCGCTGTCCACCCTGGCGATGAATGGTTTTCACTGCGCAGACGCCGTTTTCGCAAACGCTGCCGCCTTCGACTGTCAGATCGAAACAGTCCATTCGTGGTAGTCCGCTACCTTCGCGGATTTCGCTTCCGGGGCAGGCGACATCCCAGCGGGACTTGCTCGAGACGATATTGAATGAGGTATCACCGACGGTGCCTGTGGTCGGGAGTTGTGAGTTCTTCTGCCCGGCAAGATAGGCGCCGACCCAGTTCGATATACCGGCCTCTGCCGCCTGGAAAGCCATCGTGCGTTGTTCGCTATTGGAGGAAATACGCAATTGCAAGGTGGCCTGGTTCGACGCGGTGATGGCGATCAGGGTCAGCATGAGTAAAAGAACGAGGCTGACCAGTAGAACCATGCCTTTTTGTTTGGATGCATTCATGAGCTCAATCCCGGACAATGAGGCGATTCTTGAATTCGTAGGTAGAACTGAATTCACGGGCGCTGAAGTTTTCTTGCGAACTTTTCACCTTGATTGTGATTTGCACGGCATTGGCCGTATCAGGATCGCTGTCATCCGGTAATAGTGTGAAGCTGCCTTCGACTGGCTCCTTGTCGTCGCCCAGAAGGGGTTGGGCGGGGTTGCCATTGACCGCCTTGCTCAGGCCGTTATTGGCGAAGGTATAGGTGATGGTTTGTTCGGCTGCGCCAATGTCGTCGCAGTTCTGCGGGTCGATGTACTTCAGGCTGAGAGTCTTCTTGGTGCTGTCGAGCGCAACGGCGTCCTGGATTGATGAGGCAGACCAGTTGTTGGTCGTGCAAGTCGACAGGCCTGCCAGGCGAACGTCCGAACCGATGACCTCCATTGCAAGGCGGCCATTCTCCTGGATACGTGCGAGCTCCGAGTTGCTTCTGCCGGACATGAACGAACTCTGGAACAGATCGGTGACCCCTAGAATCAGGATGGAGCTGATCACCACGGCGACCATCACCTCAATCAAGGACAGACCACGTTGTTTGAGGGCTTTCATAGGGAGGTCACCACTTCAACGTATTGGCTCTGGCTGCCGTCTTTGCTGTTGTCCTGCCACTGGATCCTGACGGTAACCATGGCCGTTCCGAGCGTATCCAGCTTGCTGGTATCGAAGGAAATCTTGGTATTGGCTGCATCGACGCTGGGAAGGCTGGACTTCAAGGATGCGCACCAGGATGCAATGTCATAGCTGGCCCTGCTTTCACCACCGGCTGGAACGGCTCCCGTTGGCGCTGTGCAATCTGGCAGGCTACTCAATGCATATTCAGCGGCGTTACTGCTGCTCTGGGTAACGAACAGCACTTTGTACTTCTTGTCGCTACTGGCTGGATCCACGATGTTGGCACGCATGCGTTCGACGATGTCATAGGCCATCAATGTCGCCTGGCCGCGGGCATAGGCCCCTTCATTGGACTTCTGGCTGCGAGCCATCAGGCTGGCCATGCCCAATAGACCAACGGCCAGGATGACCACGGCAACCATCACCTCAATCAGCGTGAAGCCTCGTTGACTCGAGGAGAGCGGTCTGTACATCAGTCGTACTCCTATCAGTTGAGTTTGGCTGCGCCGACAATGTTCACGGAAATGCTCTTGTCCGCGATGCTGATGCTGCTGGCAGTCGTGGTTCCGTCGTCATTGAAGGTGATGGCATTACCGGTGATCACGACTTCAGGGGCCGGTGGGATGGTGCGTAGGAGTGTCGTCCCATCCAGCACTACGCCGCCCGCGCTCCAGTCGTTGCCGTTGCAGCTAGTGCCGCCGCCGCTGGCGCATACCTTCACGTCGCTGCGACGGGTAACGGCTTCACTGCGAGCAAATTGCAGGGCACCCAGGAGATTGTTGATAGCCGATGTCTTGTGACCTGCTTCGATGCTGCTCTGGTAGCTGGGCACGGCCACGGCCGCAACGATTGCGATAATGGCAAGCACCACCATCAGCTCTATCAAGGTGAACCCTCTACTCGACTCCATGAATGCTCCGGTCGCAGCTAACCTGAAAATACGCTGGTAATGTAGCAACCGGCGCCTCCACAAACCTGCTGGAGCCAGACAGGCGGACATATTGGCGGATGAGGAGCACACCGTCTGTCCGCACTGTGATGGTGGTCACGCGAGTATTAGCAACGGGATTTCCCCCTGGCCTGCTCCGTACGGATTCGCCCCGATAAGCTGATCACGATCTGGCTTTGAGGGGCGTTGTCCTTGCACAGGGTCAGGGTGCCGTTCAGGGATCTAGTGGAGCCGTCGGCTTCAAACTGAACGTATCCTGCTGTTCTGTTCCAATGCCAGGAGAAATCTTTGTTGATAATGGCTTGGTGCAGTACTTCCTCATCATCGTCGAGCCTGCCATTGGCATTCTTGTCGATGAATATCAGAAGCTGGTCTCGCCACCTCTGCTTGCCTGAGCAATCGTTCTGACCGCTACAGAGGGTGATGACTTGTCGCAGGAATACAGCACTGCTACGTGCATGTTGGAGCGCAGCAGCCATCTGGTTGTTGGTCTGGATGCGCTGATTGCCATCGAGCAGGGGCTGCAGGTTGGGGAGGGAGATTGTCAGAAGGATCGAGATGAGAGCCAGCACACTCATCGTTTCGATGAGCGTCCGCCCATAGCTTTTCCAGGCCATGTTCCAGCATCCTTGCTAGTTGTTCGGAACTGAAGATATTAGCTCAGGATGGTCGTATGAAAAGTGCTGGACAGGAATTAATTGTCGGCGGTGGAGCCCTGGGTGCGCTCACTGCTCTTCTGCTGGCGTCTAGCGGGGCTTCTGTCACGGTCGTTGAAGCTGGCGAAATCGGCCGTGAGTCCTCCTGGGCCGGTGGTGGCATCGTTTCGCCGCTCTATCCCTGGCGCTACAGCGCGGCGGTGACGGCGCTGGCGCATTGGTCGCAGGATTTCTACCCGCGTCTGGCCGATGAGCTGCTGGCCATGACGGGGATCGACCCGCAGGTGCATGTCACGGGGCTGTATTGGCTCGATCTGGACGACGAGGCCGAGGCCCTGGCCTGGGCGCGGCGGCAGGGGCGGGCGCTGGATCCGGTGGCGATGGCGCAGGTGTATCGGCAGGTGCCGGTTCTGGGGCCTGGCTTCGAGCGCGCCATTCATATGCCGGGCGTGGCCAATGTGCGTAATCCGCGTCTGGTCAGGGCGTTGCGTGCGGCGTTGGCGAGTCTGTCCAACGTGCAGGTGCATGAGCATTGCCCGGTGCGTGGCTTCATTCAGGAGCAGGGGCGTGTATGCGGCGTGCTCACCGACAGCGGCGAGATGCGTGCCGAGCGCGTGGTGCTGGCGGCCGGGGCCTGGAGCGGCGAGCTGCTCAAGACGCTGGGTCTGGCGCTGCCGGTCGAGCCGGTGAAGGGACAGATGATTCTTTACAAATGCGCCGAGGATTTCCTGCCGAGCATGGTACTGGCCAAGGGGCGCTACGCCATCCCACGGCGCGATGGTCATGTGTTGGTGGGCAGCACTCTGGAATATGAAGGCTTCGACAAGACCCCGACCGATAGCGCGTTGGCAAGCCTCAAGGCTTCCGCCGAAGGGTTGTTGCCGGCGCTGGCGGATGCCGAGGTGGTCGGGCATTGGGCGGGGCTACGGCCCGGCTCGCCAGCCGGGGTTCCCTTCATTGGCGAGTTGGTGTCGCACCCGGGACTGTGGCTCAACTGCGGGCATTTCCGCAACGGACTGGTGCTGGCGCCGGCGTCCTGTCGACTGCTGACCGATCTGATGCTGGGCAACAGGCCGATCATCGATCCGCGTCCTTATGCAGTCGATGGCCGCCTGGCCTGACGCATGAAAGAACGCCGCGCCCATGCGCATGGGCGCGGCGTTCTTTGCTTTTACACCAGGGTATTCAGGGCTTCGCGGCTGAAGGGCTGGATGTCCTGTTCGCGACCTTCGCGCACTTTCAGTGCCCAGTCCGGATCTACCAGCAGGGCACGGCCCACGGCCACCAGGTCGAATTCCTGCTTGTTCAGGCGTTCCAGCAGGTTTTCCAGGCTGGCCGGTTCGGCCACCTTGTCGGTCTTGACCATGAACTGCAGGAACTCGCCATCCAGGCCGACACTGCCCACGGTAATGGTCGGCTTGCCGGTGAGCTTGCGCGTCCAGCCGGCCAGGTTGAGGTCGCTGCCCTCGAACTCCGGCTCCCAGAAGCGACGGGTGGAGCAGTGGAAGATGTCCACGCCGGCTTCGGACAGCGGCTTGAGGAAGGCTTCCAGCTCTTGCGGGGTCTGCACCAGGCGCGCGCTGTAGTCCTGCTGCTTCCACTGCGAGAAGCGCAGGATGATCGGGAAGTCCGGGCCGACCGCAGCGCGCACCGCCTGGATCAGCTCGATGGCGAAACGCGAACGTGCCGCCAGGTCACCGCCGTACTGGTCGCTGCGCTGGTTGCTGCCTTCCCAGAAGAACTGGTCGATCAGGTAGCCATGGGCGCCGTGGATTTCCACGCCGTCCATGCCGATGGTCTTGGCATCGCGCGCAGCCTGGGCGAAGGCGGCGATCACCTCGTCGATGTCGGCCTGGGTCATGCCGTGTACCACCACCTGGCCGTCCTTGAGCTTTTCCATGGGGCCATAGCCGGGCACGCTGGCGTCCGGCTCGGTGCCCAGGCGGCGCACGTTACCCACGTGCCAGAGCTGCGGGACGATCTTGCCGCCTTCGGCGTGGACTGCCTCGACCACCTGCTTCCAGCCGGCCAGGGCATCCTCACCATAGAAACGCGGCACGTTCGGGTAGCCGTTGGCGGCCTTGTGGCCGACGGTGGTGCCCTCGGTGACGATCAGGCCTACGCCCGCTGCAGCGCGGCGGCGGTAATACTCGACCACATTGGCGCCCGGCACACCGCCCGGCGAGAAGGAGCGGGTCATCGGGGCCATGACCACACGGCTCGGCAGCTCCAGCTTGCCGAGCTGGAAGGGGGTGAACAGGGCTTGTACGGAGGCGCTCATCATCTTTCCTCTTACTGGTCAGGCTGCGCAGGGCTGATGCGCTGGATGCCGGCGAGAATAAGGTTAGTCGCTGTGCCAGGCACAGCACTATTGATGGCAGTGATTAAGGTTCAGTGCGTGTGGGGGCGCAATGGCAGCGCCTAAGCCTGGGCCGCACCGGGCGCCCATGGCTCAGGGTTGCAGCCAGATCAGCGAGGCGAAGCGCCCGGTGCGGGCACTGCGGCGGTAGGAGTAGAAGCGTGGGTCGTGATAGGTGCACAGCCCGCCGCCACTGACGGCCGTGACGCCGATGGCCGCCAGGCGAATGCGCGCCAACTGGTAGATATCGGCCATGAACTTGCCCGCGACCGCTCCTGGCACGAACGCCTGCTCGGCCTCGGCATGCTGGCGCACGAAGGCCTCGCGCACCTCGCCACCCACCTCGAAAGCAGCCGGGCCGATGGCCGGGCCGAGCCATACCAGCAGTTCCTGCGGTGCAACGTTCAGCGCCTGCACGGTGGCTTCCAGCACGCCCCCGGCCAGCCCGCGCCAGCCGGCATGGGCCGCTGCCACACGACTGCCGGCGCGGTCGCAGAACAGGGCTGGCAGACAGTCGGCAGTCATCGCCGTGCAGGCGATACCGGGCGTGGTTGTCCAGTTGCCGTCGGCTTCGATCACTGTGGCGGGATCGGCCTCGGCCACCAGAATGCCATGCACCTGACGCAGCCAGGCCGGCTGGCAGCCGAGGGTGTCGACCAGATGCACGCGATTGGCGGCGACGGCAGCCGGGTCGTCGTCGACATGGTCACCGAGGTTGAAACTGTCGAACGGCGCCGCACTGACCCCGCCGCTGCGCGTTGTCACGCAGGCGCGTACGTTGGCCGGCGCGGGCCAGTCGGGTAGCAGCCAGTCGTGGGCGCTCACCCGACGAAGGCCTCGCGATCCTGACGCAGCAGGGTGAGCAGCCAGACCAGGTCGTCCGGCAACGGTGACTCCCACTTCATGCGCTGGCCGGTGGCCGGGTGGTCGAGTTCGAGGAAGCGTGCATGCAGGGCCTGGCGCGGAAACTCTTTGAGGCTCTGCACCAGGCTCTGACTGGCTGCTGGGGGAATGCGGAAGCGCCCGGCGTACACCGGGTCGCCCACCAACGGATAGCCGACATGGCTCATGTGCACGCGGATCTGGTGGGTACGCCCGGTTTCCAGCTTGACCCGTGCATGGGTGTGCGAGCGATAGCGCTCCAGCACGCGATAATGGCTAATGGCCGGTTTGCCACCATCGGTCACCGCCATGCGTTGGCGCTGGCTGGAGCTACGGCCGATGGGCGCGTCGATGGTGCCGCCGGCGGTGATCACACCGATGCAGATGCATTCATAGATGCGGCTGACGCTGCGTTTCTGCAACTGCTCGACCAGGTTGGTCTGCGCCTGCAGGGTCTTGGCCACCACCATCAGGCCGGTGGTGTCCTTGTCCAGGCGGTGAACGATGCCGGCGCGCGGCACGTTGACGATGTCCGGCACGTGATGCAGCAGGGCGTTGAGCAGGGTGCCGTCGGCATGCCCGGCGGCCGGATGCACTACCAGGCCGGCCGGCTTGTCGATCACCAGCAGGTGTTCGTCCTCATAGACGATGTTCAGCTCGATGTCCTGCGCCAGCCACTCACCCTGGGCTTCCTGCTCGGCATCGAGCACCAGCTTGGAGCCTGCATGCACGGTGTCGCGTGGGCGCGCCACGGCGCCGTCGACGGTCAGGCGGCCGTCCTTGATCCAGGAGGAGAGGCGCGAGCGGGAGAACTCGTCGAACAGTTGTGCGGCGACCTGATCGAGGCGCTGGCCGCCCAGTTCGAAGGGCACTTCGGCCTGGAGTTGGATGGGCTGTTTGATCGTGGAAGTCATCTTCGGCAACGGCGGGCGCCCGGCCTTTGGTTTCGGCGACAGGCTTGTGGTTAAATACGGCGTCTTTGCCCCAGGGGTTTCCAGGGGGCGCTCATCATAACAGGACGGCCCTGCAGCCGTCACAGGGACGCAAGCCGCTATGCAAGTGAAACACCTGCTGCTGATCGCCATCCTCGCCCTTACCGCCGCCTGCTCTTCCAAGCAGCCGGAGGTCGATGAAAACCTCAGCGAGGCGGAGCTGTACCAGCAGGCCCAGGCCGACCTGGACAGCCGCAGCTATACCCAGGCCATCGCCAAACTCAAGGCGCTGGAGTCGCGCTACCCCTTCGGCCGTTATGCCGAGCAGGCGCAACTGGAGCTGATCTACGCCTACTACAAGAACGTCGAGCCGGAGGCCACCAAGTCCTCGGCCGAGCGTTTCATCCGCTTGCATCCGCAGCACCCCAATGTCGACTACGCCTACTACCTCAAGGGCCTGGCCTCGTTCGACCAGGATCGCGGCCTGCTGGCGCGCTTCCTGCCGTTGGACATGACCAAGCGTGACCCGGGCGCGGCGCGCGACTCTTTCAACGAGTTCGCCCAGCTCACCAGCCGCTACCCGACTAGCCGCTACGCGCCGGACGCCAAGCAGCGCATGATCTACCTGCGTAACCTGCTGGCGGCCTATGAAGTGCATGTCGCTCACTATTACCTCAAGCGACAGGCCTACGTAGCAGCTGCCAACCGTGGTCGCTACGTGGTGGAGAACTTCCAGGAAACGCCGTCGGTCGGTGATGGCCTGGCGATCATGACCGAGGCCTACCAGCACCTTTCCCTGGATGACCTGGCTGCCACCAGCCTGGAAACCCTCAAGCTCAACTACCCGGATCACCCCAGCCTGCAGGACGGCCAGTTCGTACCGCTGGAAGAGGGTGACGACGAGCACTCCTGGCTGGCCAAGGCCACCCTCGGGTTGCTCGATTCCGAAGCGCCGTTGCCGCCGGGCGAGACCCGCGCCAGCCAGGACGTGATCCGTCAGTACGAAGACGCTGTGCAGCAGATTCCGCGTGAGCTGCAGCAGGATGCCAAGACCGGCCAGACCGAGAAGAAGCGTTCCTTCTGGAGCTACCTGACCTTCGGCCTGTTCGACTGATTCAGGCATCACCGCAGACAAAGGAGGCTTCGGCCTCCTTTTTCATGGGCGTGATGAAGCGCCAGTGGCGCGCTGCCTTTGCCGAACTGCGCACGGCTTGCCATTTGGCCTCTGTGCCGACGGCCTGCGCTTGGCTAAACTGCCAGCCTCGACCAAAGGAAAGCATGCACCATGGGACTGTTTCGCCTGTTGTTCTGGATCGCCATCATCTGCGCGGCGGTCTGGGTCTGGCGCCGTTACATCAGCGCGCCCAAACCTAGCCGGCAGGCGCCGCCGGCCGATGCCGCCGCGCCCATGGTGCGCTGCGCTCATTGTGGCGTGCACGTCCCCCAGAGCGAGGCGCTGAGCCAGGATCAGCAGTGGTTCTGCAGCCAGGCACACCTCGAGCAAGGCCCGCATGCCGGTGATCGCTGAGAGCTTCGCAGGCCTGGACAGCGTACCGGCCCGGCGGATTCTCAGGCTTTACCATTTCTATCGGCTGAGCATCGGCCTGGCGCTGGTGCTGCTGATTTCCAGTAAGCTCGACGAGCAGTTGCTCGATCTGGTGCATATCGAGCTGTTTCGCACCGGTAGCTGGATCTACCTGATCACCAATATCTTCATCGCCGTGCTGGTGCACAAACCCCGGCACATGCTGCAACTGTTCAGCCTGGCGCTGGTGGATGTGATCTTCCTCTCGGCCCTGTTCTACGCCGCCGGTGGCACGCCCAGCGGTATCGGCAACTTGCTGGTGGTGGCGGTGGCCATTGCCAATATCCTTCTGCGCGGCCGTATCGGTCTGCTGATCGCCGCCATCGCCGCGCTGGCGCTGATCTTCACCACCTTCTACCTGAGTCTGCGCTACCCCGCCGCTTCGTCCCAGTACGTGCAGGCGGGGGCCCTGGGCTCGCTGTGTTTCGCCGGCGCCCTGTTCATTCAGGGCATCACCCGGCGCCTGCGCCTGAGCGAGACCCTGGCCGAACAGCGCGCAGCGGATGTGGCCAACCTCGAAGAGCTCAACACCCAGATCATCCAGCGCATGCGCACCGGCATCCTGGTGCTCGATACCCAGCATCGTGTGCTGCTGGCCAATCAGGGCGCCACACAGTTGCTGGGGCAGGGCGAACTGGCCGGCAAGATCCTCGACCCGCATTGCCCGGAGCTGGTCAAACGCCTGCAGCAATGGCAGCACAACCCCACCCTGCGCCCGGCAAGCCTGCAGGCCCAGATCGACGGCCCGGTGCTGCAACCCAGCTTCATCTCCTTGCAGCGCGGCATGCAGCAGCACACCCTGGTGTTTCTCGACGATATCTCGCAGATCGCCCAGCAGGCGCAGCAACTCAAGCTGGCCTCGCTCGGGCGCCTGACCGCCGGTATTGCCCATGAGATCCGCAACCCGCTCGGCGCCATCAGCCATGCCGCGCAATTGCTGCAGGAGTCCGAGGATCTGCAGGGGCCGGATCAGCGTCTGGCGCAGATCATTCAGGATCATTCCAAGCGCATGAACCTGGTGATCGAGAACGTGCTGCAGCTTTCCCGGCGGCGCCAGGCCGAGCCGCAACTGCTCGACCTCAAGTACTGGCTGCATCGCTTCGCCAGCGAGTTCCGCAGCTCGGCGCCGGCCGACCGGCAGCTTCACCTGCAGACCCAGAGCGGCAGCCTGCAGACGCGCATGGATCCCCAACAACTGAACCAGGTGCTGACCAACTTGGTGCAGAACGGCCTGCGCTACAGCGCGCAGAAGCACCGGCTCGGCCAGGTCTGGCTGCGCCTGTTCCGCGACGAGGCCAGCGACCTGCCGGTGCTGGAGATACTCGATGACGGCCCAGGCGTGCCGCCCGAGCAGAAGCAACATATCTTCGAGCCGTTCTACACCACGGAGAACAAGGGCACCGGCCTGGGCCTGTACATCTCCCGCGAGCTGTGCGAAAGCAACCAGGCCCGCCTCGATTACAAACCCCGCGAAGAGGGCGGTAGCTGTTTCCGCATCACCTTCGCCCATCCGCGCAAACTGAGCTGACCATGACCCGCCAGAGAGCCTTGATCGTCGACGACGAACCGGATATCCGCGAATTGCTGGAAATCACCCTGGGCCGCATGAAGCTGGACACCCGTAGCGCACGCAACGTCAAGGAAGCGCGCGAGTGGCTGGCCCGCGAGCCCTTCGACCTGTGCCTGACCGACATGCGCCTGCCCGATGGCACCGGTCTGGATCTGGTGCAGCACATCCAGCAGCGTCACCCACAGGTGCCGGTGGCGATGATCACCGCCTACGGCAGCCTCGATACCGCGATCAATGCGCTCAAGGCTGGCGCCTTCGACTTCGTCACCAAACCGGTGGAGCTGGGCCGGCTGCGCGAACTGGTGGCCGCTGCCATGCGCCTGCGCACCCCGGAGGATCAGGAGGCACCCGTCGACAGCCGCCTGCTCGGCGAGTCGCCGCCGATGAAGGCACTGCGCAAGCAGATCCACAAGCTCGCGCGCAGTCAGGCGCCGGTGTACATCAGCGGCGAGTCGGGCAGCGGCAAGGAACTGGTGGCGCGCCTGATTCACGAGCAGGGCCCGCGCGCCGAGCGGCCCTTCGTCCCGGTCAACTGCGGGGCGATTCCCACCGAGCTGATGGAAAGCGAATTCTTCGGCCACAAGAAAGGCAGCTTCACCGGCGCTATCGAAGATAAGCAGGGCCTGTTCCAGGCGGCCAACGGCGGCACCCTGTTCCTCGATGAGGTGGCCGACCTGCCATTGCCGATGCAGGTCAAGCTGCTGCGTGCCATCCAGGAGAAGGCCGTGCGCGCGGTGGGTGGGCAGCAGGAAGTGGTGGTCGACGTGCGCATCCTCTGCGCCACGCACAAGGATCTGGCAGCCGAGGTGGCGGCGGGGCGTTTTCGTCAGGATCTCTACTACCGCCTCAATGTCATCGAGCTGCGCGTGCCGCCCCTGCGCGAGCGCCGCGAGGACATCGCCCAACTGGCCGAAGTGATGCTGGCGCGGCTGGCCGAAGGCAGCGGCCTGGAGCCAGCCAGGCTGCAAGCCGAGGCCCTGGAAAAGCTGAAGAACTACCGCTTCCCTGGCAACGTGCGGGAGCTGGAGAACATGCTCGAGCGCGCCTACACCCTCTGCGAGGACGACCAGATCAGCGCCGCTGACCTGCGCCTGGCCGATGCCTGCAGCCCCGCGGGGGAGGCCGGGGAGGCCAGCCTGGCGCAGATCGACAACCTCGAGGACTACCTAGAGGACATCGAGCGCAAGCTGATCATGCAGGCGCTGGAGGAAACCCGCTGGAATCGCACGGCGGCGGCCCAGCGCCTGGGGCTGACCTTCCGCTCGATGCGCTATCGCCTGAAGAAACTCGGTATCGACTGAGCCGGCCTTCAGCCTCTGGAGACACGGCTGCCGATGGCCGCGTTGCCGTTGGCCTGTGCAGGCGCCTGCAGGGCGCTGTGCAGGTGCTGCTCGAACTGGCTGACGATGCCATCCCAGCTCAGGTGGCTGGCATGCCGCCTGGCATTGAGGCGTACTCGGCGCAGCATTTCAGCATCGTGCAGCAGCCAGATGGCGGCCTCGCAGAAACCCTGCTCGTCGCTGGGCCGGGCCAGGGCGCCATTGTGACCGTGGTGGATGTGCTGGGCCGCTGCGGCCTGATCGAAGGCGACCACCGCTAGCCCCGAGGCCAGGGCTTCGAGCACCACGTTGCCGAAAGTCTCCGACAGGCTGGGGAAGAGAAACAGGTCGCCCGAGGCATAGTGTGCCGCCAGGGTTTCGCCCCGTTGCAGGCCACAGAACAGGGCCTCCGGCAGTTGCGCCTGGAGGCTGCTGCGCAGCGGGCCGTCACCGACCAGAATCAGGCGCATGCGCCGCTGCGGATAGGCTGCCTGCAGGCGCTCGTAGGCCTTGACCAGCAGGCCGAGATTCTTCTCCGCCGCCAGGCGGCCGACATGCACCACGGCCAGCTCATCCGGCCCCAGACCCCAGCTTGTGCGTAGCGCATCACTGCGCCGGCCGGGGTTGAACAACTGGCTGTCGACGCCACGGGCGAGCAGGGCCAGGCGCTCGAAGTCACGCCGTTCCAGTTCCACCTTCTGGCCGACGCTGGGCACCAGGGTCAATTGCGTGCGGTTGTGGAACCAGCGCAGGTAATTGGTCAGCGCGCGGGTCAGCAGGCCGACCCCGTAGTGCCCGGTGTATTGCTGGAAGTTGGTGTGGAAACCGCTGACCACCGGAACCCCCAGACGCCGCGCAGCGCGCAGGGCGGAAAGACCGAGCGGGCCTTCGGTGGCGATGTAGAGCACATCCGGGCGCTGCCGCTGCCAGCGACGCAGGAGCTTGTGCAAGGACGACTGGCCCCACTGCAGGCCGGGGTAACCGGGCAATGGCCAGCCGCGTGTCAGCAGCAGTTCGGCATCGCTTTGCGTGCCTGCGTCGTCCGCCTGGCGCGGGCGCACCAGTTGCACACGATGGCCGCGCCCGCGCAGCCCCTCGACCAGGCGGCCGAGGGTATTGGCGACGCCGTTGATTTCCGGCGGGAAGGTTTCGCTGATCAGCGCAATATGCAGAGAGGATGCGTTCATGGGAGCAGTCTCTGCCTGGCCGATGTAACCAATGTGTCGTTGTCGTGGCGCTTTTGTGACGACGCCGGCTAGCCGCGCTCGCGCACCCAGAACAGCGTGGCACCGGCCACCGCTGCCGGCATCATCAGGATATTCAGCCCCGGCACCAGCAAGGCCAGGTAGGTGATGCCGCCGAAGCTCAGGCTCTGCCAGCGCTTCTCGCGCAGCCAGGCGAGCATGTCCTGCCAGCTCATCTTGTTGTTGTCGGCCGGGTAGTCGATGTACTGCACGGCCATCATCCACACGCCGAACAACAGCCATAGGGGCGCGGCCACCAGGTTCACCACCGGGATGAAACTGAGGATCAAGAGGGCGATGGCGCGCGGCAGGAAGTAGGCCAGCTTGCGCATCTCCCGGCCCAGGGTGCGGGGCACCATGGCCGTCAGCTCGGCAAGGCTGAACGGCGGGAAGTGATCCTCGCCGCGTACCACCACTTCCACCTTCTCGGCGAGAAAACCGTTGAACGGCGCGGCAATGATGTTGGCCAGCAGAGTGAAGGTGAAGAACACCATCAGCAGTACCAACACCACGAACAGGGGCCAGAGGATGTACTGCAGGAAGCTCAGCCAGCTCGGCAGGGTGGGCATGAAGGTATCCACCCAGCCGCCGAATTCGCGCACGGCAAAACCGATCAGCAGGCTGAACAGCAGCAGGTTGACCGCCAAGGGCAGCAGCACGAACAGGCGCAAGCCAGGGCTGAGCACCAGCTTCAGACCTTCGCGCAGGTATTGCGGGCCGGACAGGACGGGAGCGGCGGGCATGATGGCCTCCTGATGATGGTTTGGCGCGACCATACCGACTTCATCGTTGCGGCGAAAGTTCAGCGCGCCAGCGGGCGGCGATAGGGCCGCTCTATGCCGGAAATTGGCAATGCAAATTTCCTGGCGCCAGAGCGGCTCGGTAGCCTTGGGCGCAGCCTCGCTTTCCGGGGGCTCTCACCCCCGCAAGCCTTCCCCAAGTGCTTCGAGAGTCCCCTTTTTATTACGTGCTGGCCGTTCGCGCCAGCCAGGAGTCACTGCATGAGCAACCTTCGTCACGCCCGGGTCATCATCCTCGGTTCCGGCCCGGCCGGTTACAGCGCGGCGGTCTATGCCGCGCGAGCCAACCTCAAGCCCCTGTTGATCACCGGTATCCAGGCCGGTGGCCAGTTGACCACCACCACCGAAGTGGACAACTGGCCGGGTGACCCCCATGGCCTGACCGGCCCGGCGCTGATGCAGCGCATGCAGGCACATGCCGAACGCTTCGACACCGAGATCGTCTTCGACCATATCAATGCCGTGGATCTGGCGGGCAAGCCCTTCACGCTGATCGGCGACAGTGGGCGTTACAGTTGCGATGCCCTGATCATCGCCACCGGCGCCAGCGCGCGCTACCTGGGCTTGCCCAGCGAGGAAGCCTTCATGGGGCGTGGTGTGTCGGCCTGCGCCACCTGCGATGGCTTCTTCTACCGGGGCCGTGAAGTGGCTGTGGTGGGTGGGGGTAACACGGCGGTGGAAGAGGCGCTATACCTGGCCAACATCGCCAGCAAGGTGACCCTGATCCATCGCCGCAACGCCTTCCGTGCCGAGAAGATCCTGCAGAATAAGCTGCAGGCGCGTGTCGCCGAGGGCAAGATCGAGCTGCGCCTGAATGCCGAGGTCGAGGAGGTGCTGGGCGATGCCCGCGGTGTCACCGGCGTACGCCTGAAACACCAGGATGGCGCCCGCAGCGAGCTGGCGGTGGAAGGGCTGTTCGTCGCCATCGGCCATACGCCCAACACCGCCTTGTTCGAGGGGCAACTGACTCTCAAGGACGGCTATCTGGTGGTCAACGGCGGGCGCGACGGCAACGCTACGGCCACCAATATCCCCGGCGTATTCGCGGCTGGTGACGTGGCCGACTCGGTGTACCGCCAGGCCATTACCTCCGCGGGGGCCGGCTGCATGGCGGCGCTGGATGTGGAGCGTTATCTCGATGGGCATTGAGGGCCTGTGCCTCGGTAGGCCGTTGAAAACTACCTCGGCTTTGGCATCCTGCGCCGCGCTGATGTCTGCATTCGTGCAATCGTCTGTGGTTTTCAATGGTCTTCGTATTTTTAGGGGGGGAGTGCTGGGTTGATACTGGACTGGCAAGTTTGTGTTTCGTGTTGGTTGTCCGGGGGCCTGTTCCGAATTGCCGCGTTTTTGTTGATGTTTTTTGTTTCGCCCTCCCGGGCGAGTCACTTTTGACGGGCAAAAGTAACCAAAACCCTCCGCCCGATCATCCGGCCCTCGCTTCGCGAGGGTTCGCTCACTCCATCGCCGTTCCAGAGGCCCGCCGCGGTGGGCCATCCCTGGCCCATCGCGGCTTTCGCGACATCCATGTCGCTCAACCTCTTCCACGGCGATTGCGTTCGCCCTCCTGGGCGGGCTCTGCACGCGCCTGAACCTGCGGTAACACAGAATTAGCACAGAATGTTTGAGAGCCCAGCCGTAGGGCGGACTCAGGAGCGCCAGCGAACAGTCCGCCGGGCCATGCCGAGTTCGGCACCACAACCTACGTCCCGTACTCCCAACGGCGTACTGCTTCGCGAGTACGCCCTACGCGAATGAAACGATTGGTTTAATTCGACAGCCACGTCGTGGTTCCACTGTTACCAGAACGCGCCGGACATGTCCGGAGCCAATGTACGTTCAGGCGCGCTAACTCCCCCTTCAGGAGGCCGAACGCAGGCATTGCGCAGGGGGCGAGCGGCATGGATGCCGCGAGATACCGATGGCGGCCCCGCTTGAAGGGCCAGAGATGGCCCTTGTAAGCCGACCCCGGAGCATTGCCGGAGTGAGGGAAGTCGAGCGCAGCATGACGGGGACGCCTAGTTCCGGATTGCGGGGGTGCGTTTCTTTTGCTTACTTTTCTTTGCGCTGGGCGGCAATCCGATTTCAAAGAAAAGTGAGTCGCCCGAGGGGGCGAAACCCGGAATATCTGAATACACCGCAGCGGCGTCCAGACACCAAGCAACACACAAACTTGCCAGTCCGCTATCAAGACTGATCTCCCAAGCTTCCGCAAAGAATCTAACGGCCTGTAAACCTCGCCAATCGTTCAGAATCGCTGAACTCTCACCCCAGCTCCGTATCCATTGACCAGGGCCCCGATTCCCGGCGGGGCCGTGGCAAGGGGAATGGAGAATGACTGAAAACAAGATGACCCAGCCCCTGCGGGTAAGAGTCACGGCCTGGGTGGCCGGTATCCTGGGTGTGCTGATGGCGCTCGGTGGCGCTTATCTGGCGTGGCTGGGTGGCTCCTGGTATTACCTGCTCGCTGGTCTCGGCCTGCTGGCGGTGGCGGTGCTGATCCTCCAGGGTCGCCGCGCAGGACTATGGCTATACGCCCTGTTGCTACTGGCTAGCCTGGCCTGGGCCATTTACGAAGTCCGTTTCGACTGGTGGCAACTGGCACCGCGCATCGACCTGTGGTGCGTGCTGGGGTTGTGGTTGCTGCTGCCGTGGATCAACCGGCATATCGCACCGGGACGTTCCTGGCGCGATGGTGCCAGCGTTCTGCTGGGCCTCGGCCTACTGGCAGGGGCAGGCATGGCGGGCTATTCGCTGACGCAGGACTACCATCGCCTGGCGGGCAGCTTCGAGGCGGAGCGCATGGCCGCGCCTCCAGGCGAGCCCTCGGCCCGAGACTGGACGGCCTACGGCGGCTCGGCGCAGGGTGACCGCTACAGCAGCGCCGCGCAGATCACCCCGGACAATGTCGGCCGCCTGAAGAAGGCCTGGGAGTTCCATACCGGCGATCTGCCCGGTGAGGGCGACCCCTCCGAGCTGACCAACGAGGTGACGCCGCTGAAGATCGGTGACAACCTGTTCATCTGCACCCCGCACAGCATCGCCATCGCCGTGGATGCCGATACTGGCAAGGAGCGCTGGCGTTTCGACCCGGCGATCAACCGCCAGGCCGAGTATTACCAGCACATGACCTGTCGTGGCCTGGCCTACCACGATGCCGCCGCCTACGCTGCGGATAAGCCTGACGCCGTGGCCGCCGCTGGCAGCGCGGCACCGCCACGCTGCACCCAGCGCCTGTTCCTGCCAACCAACGACGCTACCCTCTATGCCCTCGACTTGTACGACGGCAAGCCCTGCGAGGACTTCGGCGAGGGTGGCAAGGTCGACCTCAAGGTGGGGCTGGGCGACGATGCCCTCGGCGTCTACCTGCCCACCTCGCCGCCGGTGGTAACCGAGCACCTGGTCATAGTCGGTGGTTCGATCACCGACAATGGTTCGGTGGATTCTCCTGGCGGGGTGATCCGTGCCTACGACGTGAACAGCGGCGAGCTGGTGTGGAACTTCGATCCCGGCCGTCCAGACGCCACCGAGCCGCTGCCGGCCGGTGAAACCTACGTGCGCAGCACGCCCAATTCCTGGACCATCGCCACGGCGGATGAGGCGCTGGGCCTGGTGTACATCCCCATGGGCAACCAGACGCCCGACCAGTGGGCAGTGCAGCGCAGCCCCGAGGCCGAGCGCTTCACCGCGACGCTGGTGGCCCTCGACCTGGCCACCGGCAAGGTGCGTTGGGAGCTGCGCACGGTCAACCATGACCTCTGGGATCGCGACCTGCCGTCGCAGCCCACCCTGGTCGATATCCAAGGCCCCGACGGCCCGGTGCCGGCGATCATCCAGCCGACCAAGCGCGGCGACCTCTACGTGCTCGACCGGCGCAACGGCCAGCCCATCGTGCCGGTGAGCGAGCATCCGGTGCCGCAGGGCACGGTGGAGGGCGATTTCACCGCGCCGACCCAGCCGGCGTCCAAGCTCAGCTATGCCCCGCAGGAGCCATTGCGCGAGCGCGACATGTGGGGCGGCACTCCGTTTGATCAATTGGCCTGCCGTATCCAGTTCCACCGCCTGCGCTACGAGGGCGATTTCACCCCGCCGTCGGAACAGGGCTCGCTGATCTACCCGGGCAACGTCGGCGTATTCAACTGGCCGTCGGTGGCGGTCGATCCGCAGCGGCAGATCCTCTTCGGCGCGCCCAACTACCTGGCGTTCGTCTCGCGTCTGGTCAAGCGTGAGGGGGGCGATGAACAGGCCGTTGCCGGTGGCAGCGAACACGGCCTGCAACCCAATCGCGGGGCGCCCTACATGGTCAGCCTGAAACCCTTCCTGTCGCTCCTTGGCCTGCCCTGCCAGGCGCCGCCATGGGGCTATGTGACGGCGGTGGATCTGCGCAGTATGGACAAGGTCTGGCAGCACAAGAACGGCACCAGCCGTGACAGCGCGCCGCTGGGTATCCCCCTGACCGTCGGCGTGCCGAACCTCGGCGGGCCGTTGATCACCGGCGGTGGCCTGGGCTTTCTCAGCGGCACCCTGGACTACTACCTGCGCGCCTACGACATGCACACTGGCGAGGAACTGTGGAAAGACCGCCTGCCAGCCGGTGGCCAGGCCACGCCGATCAGCTATGTGTCAGGCAAGACCGGCAAGCAGTACGTGGTGGTGATGGCGGGCGGCCACGGCTCGTTCGGCACCCGCATGGGCGACTCGTTGGTAGCCTGGACGCTGGAGGACGAGAAATGAGTGCTGTCCATGATCAGGGCAGCAGGCCCTAGGATTCGCTCAGCGCCGCCAAGGCCACCGACGCGGCGGCGGTGCGGGTCTCCACGCCCAGCTTCACGTAGACATGCTCCAGGTGCTTGTTCACCGTGCGCGGGCTGAGACCGAGGATGTCGCCGATGTCGCGGTTGGTCTTGCCGCAGGCCACCCAGCGCAGCACCTGCACCTCGCGCTCGGTGAGCTGGAAGCGCGCTGACAGGCGCGCGTGCGCGGTGGCGTCGTCAAGGCTCAGGCTGAGCGGTTTCGAGGCCGCTCGCGCGGCCTGCAGGACACGCGCGGTGCGCAGGTGCGAGGCGACGCGGGCGAGCACTTCCTCGGGGCTGATCGGCTTGGTCACGTAGTCGATGCCACCGGCCTCGAAGCCCTGCACCACATGTTCGCTGTCGGTCAGCGCAGTCATGAACAGCACCGGGATGTCGGCGCTGCTCGGCTCGGCCTTGATCCGCCGGCAGGTCTCGAAGCCATCGAGGCCCGGCATCATCGCGTCGAGCAGGATCAGGTCAGGGCGCCGCCGCTGGATGCGCGTCAGCGCACTGGCACCGTCCAGCGCCACCAGCACCATGTAGCCGGCATCGTCGAGGGCGTCGGAGAGCAGGGCGAGGTTGTCCGGCGTGTCGTCGACGATGAGGATGATGCCGCGTTCGCTGGGCAGGCAGGCTGGCGTCCTCGACTCAGTCGTGTGGAGCGGCGCATTCATGTTCGGCCTCCTTGAGTTGGCGGTTGAGTTCGTCGAGCTGGAAGCTTTTCAGTAGCACCCGCAGGGCGGCGGTGAAGCTGGCGCAGGCCGGCTGGCGCTGATCGATCTCGTCCAGGCGTTGCTGCAGGCCGCGCACATAGCCCAGGGCGCCCAGCTCGCGCAACGCTTGCAGGTCGTCGCTGCCCGGCAGTACCAGGGCTTGGGGCGGCGGCGCGGGATGCGCGCTGCGGTGCAGCCAGGTCAGGCTGAGCTGCTGCTGGATGCGTTCGAGCAACTGCGGGGTATGCACGGGCTTGGCCAGGTAGTCGTCGCAGGAGGCGGCGACGCTGCGCTCGCGGTCGTCGGTGAAGGCATTGGCGGAGATGGCGATGATCGGCGCCGGGCACTGGGTGTTGCGGCGGATCAGGCGGCTGGTTTCCCAGCCATCCATCTGCGGCATGGACAGATCCATGAGGATCAGATGCGGATTGTGCAGCGCTACCTGGCGGATCGCCTCCTGGCCGCTGGCCGCCTGGATCACCTCGAAGCCCAGCGGTTCGAGCATGCCGGCCAGTACCCGGCGGTGTTCGAGATGGTCGTCCACCACCAGAATCAGCCGGCGTTCACCCTGATAGCCGACGATGTCGTGCTCGACATGCACCACCGCCTGCGGCACACGCACTTCGGAGAGAAACAGGCGCACCTGAAAACGCGTACCCTGGCCAGGCTGACTATGCACAGACAGCTCGCCGCCCATCAGTGCGGTGAGCATGCGGGTGATGGTCAGACCGAGGCCGACACCGTTGTCCTGGCGCATCAGGTCGCCGCGCTCGAAGGGCTGGAAGATGCGCTCGATCTGCTCGGCGGCGATGCCGACGCCGGTATCGATGATCTCGAAGGTGGCGGTTTCGCGCATGTAGCCGACCCGTAGGCGCACCTCGCCGCGTTCGGTGAAACGCACGGCGTTGCCCAGCAGGTTGATCAGGATTTGCCGCACGCGCTTCTCGTCGCCGCGCACCACCGCCGGCATGCGGCCGATACAGTCGAGGCGAAAGTGCAGGCCCTTTTCCGCCGCCTGCGGGGTGAACATGCGTTCGAGCTGGTGGATGAACTCCGGGAAGGGGATTTCCGCCAGCTCCAGGTGCAGCTTGCCGGCTTCGATCCTGGCCACGTCGAGCAGGCCATCGATCAGTGACAGCAGGTGCGAGCCGCTGCGCAGGATGGTGGCCAGGGCATCCTGATACTGCCCCGGCATGGCCGCATCGCGTTGCAGGATCTGGGTGTAGCCGAGGATGCTGTTGAGCGGCGTGCGCAGCTCGTGAGACAAGCCGGTGACGTAGCGGCTCTTCGCCGCGTTGGCCGCTTCCGCCGCCTCCTTGGCCTGCTGCAGGGCCTCGTCGGTCTTACGGTGCGCCTCGATCTCCTGCATCAGCAGCAGGGTCTGGCGATCCGACTCCTCCTGCGCCACGCGTCGGCTTTCGCGGGTCAGCACCAGCCACCAGGCGAGCATGGCGGCGAACAGCGAGAGGGTCAGGAAGGCCTTGAGAAAGGCCTGGAACAGTGTCTGACGCATCTCCGGTTCCTGCGTCGGCAGGCCCAGCGACACCTGGCTGTAGATCAGCGCCAGGGCGCCGGACAGCAGCAGCACCAGCAGGCTGAGCAGGCCCAGGTATTGCGCCAGACGGCTGTGCAGGCGGGCGATGGTGCCCCGTGGAAAGACCCAGCCGATGAAGTCATCGAGCTGATCGGCCAGACGGGCACGGGGTTTGCAGCGGTCTTCGCAGCGGGCATCCAGCGAGCAGCACAGCGAACAGATCGGCGCGCCATAGGCCGGGCAGTGGGCCGTGTCGGGCTCCTCGAAGCGGTTGCTGCACAGGCAGCACTGCACCATGCCGGCCTCGGCGTAGGGGTAGAGCAACTGCGGCTGGCGCTCGCGGGCGATGTAGTAGCGCCCGCCGGTGAGCCAGGCCAGCAACGGTGCCAGGACAAAGGCCGAACCCAGCGCCACCATCGGCGAGGCCGCCTGCGCCAGGGCGCCGAACAGCCCCGCATGGGCCAGCATCGACAGCAGCGAGGCGATCAGCATGGCACCGACACCCACCGGGTTGATGTCGTAGAGGTGCGCGCGCTTGAACTCGATGTACTTGGGCGACAGGCCCAGCGGTTTGCTGATCACCAGGTCGGCCACCAGCGCGCCGATCCAGGCGATGGCGATATTGGCATAGAGGCCGAGCACTTCCTCGATGGCGTCGAACACCCCCAGTTCCATCAGCATCAGGGCGATGGCCACGTTGAACACCAGCCAGACCACGCGGCCTGGGTGGCTGTGGGTGATGCGGGCGAAGAAATTCGACCAGGCCAGTGAGCCGGCGTAGGCATTGGTGACGTTGATCTTCACCTGGCTGACGATGACGAACAGCACCATGGCTGCCAGTGCCCATTGCGGCGAGGCGAACACGTAGTTGAAGGCCACCAGGTACATCTGCGTCGGCTCGGCGGCGCGCTCCATGGGGATCTCGTGCTGCAGGGCGAGAAAGGCCAGGAAGGTGCCGGCGAGCATCTTCAGGGCGCCAGGGATGATCCAGCCAGGGCCGGCCAGCAACAGCGCCGTCCACCAGCGCACGCGGTTGGCGCGGGTCTTTTCCGGCAGGAAGCGCAGGTAGTCGACCTGTTCGCCGATCTGCGTGACCAGAGCCAGAGCCACGGTGCAGGCGGCGCCGAAGTGCAGCAGGTTGAAGCTGCCGGGGTCGCCTTCGCGGCCGGCGAAGCTGGTCCAGTCCGACAGGGCCTCGGGGTTCTTGGCGATGACGAACACATAGGGCAGCACCAGCAGGAACAGCCACAGGGGCTGAGTCCACATCTGCAGGCGGTTGATCAGGGTGATGCCGTAGGCCACCAGCGGAATGATGATCACCGAACAGACCACGTAGGCCAGGGCCAGCGGCATGTCGAAGTACAGCTCCAGGGCCAGCGCCATGATCGCCGCTTCCAGGGCGAAGAACAGGAAGGTGAAGCTGGCGTAGATCAGCGAGGTGATGGTCGAGCCGATGTAGCCGAAGCCGGCGCCACGGGTCAGCAGATCCATGTCCAGGCCGGAGCGGGCGGCGTAGTAGCTGATGGGCAGTCCGGTGAGGAAGATCACCAGGCTCACCGCGAGCACGGCCCACAGGGTGTTGGTGAAGCCGTAGGACAGCGCCAGGGCGCCGCCGATGGCCTCCAGGGCGAGGAACGACACGGCGCCCACGGCGGTATTGGCGATGCGCAGTTCCGACCATTTGCGGAACGACCTGGGGGTGAAGCGCAGGGCGTAGTCTTCCATGGTCTCGTCGGCGACCCAGGTGTTGTAGTCGCGGCGAATCTTGATGATGCGCTGGGTGCCGGTTGGCTGCACGGGCGAAGTCCTGCTGACGTTATCGGTTATTGAGCCCGTCCCTGTCGCGCGTCCCTGTAGGAGCCGGCTTGCCGGCGATCTGTGTGACCAGCAAGAACGCATCGCATGCAAGCGGGCTCCTACAGGGCGGATATCAGCAACTTCCATGCCCTACTGCGGCAAGCCCTCTACCGCGCGCGCGAGCTTCTGTCTGCCTGGTTGCTTGCGGGCCAGCTTGCACCAGCCTGGCGCGCGGCGCTGTACGTCAGATGACGTATGCCCTTACGTCATGCTGCGTATACCCCGCGCGGCGGGGGCAAACGCATCCTAGCTGCGAAGCCGGCGTGGTTCGGCACGAATAACCAGCACAGGAGCACGACCATGGATTCTCAACCGATTCGACTTCTACCGCGCCGGTTGGCGCTAGGGGCTGCGGCGCTGTCGCTGGTGGCCGCCAGCCTGTTCGGCCAGATGGCCCATGCCGAGGTGAATACTACCGGCCTGGCGGTGACCGACAGCGAGGTCACGGTCGGCATCCTGCATTCGGCCACTGGCACCATGGCCATCTCCGAGACCGGGTCGATCCAGGCCGAGCGTCTGGCCATCGAGCAGATCAATGCCAGCGGTGGCGTGCTCGGTCGGCAGATCAAGGTCGTTCAGGAAGATGGGGCTTCCGACTGGCCGACCTTCGCCGAGAAGGCGCGCAAGCTGCTGGTCGGCGACAAGGTCGCCAGCGTGTTCGGCTGCTGGACCTCGGCCTCGCGCAAGGCGGTGCTGCCGGTGTTCGAGAAGGAGAACGGGCTGCTCTACTACCCGACCTTCTACGAGGGCCTGGAGCAATCGAAGAACGTCATCTATACCGGCCAGGAGGCGACCCAGCAGATCCTCGCCGGCCTCGACTGGGTGGCCAAGGAGAAGGGCGCCAAGACCTTCTACCTGATCGGCTCCGACTACATCTGGCCGCGCACCTCGATGAAGATCGCGCGCAAGCACATCGAGAAGGTGCTCGGCGGCAAGGTGGTGGGTGAGGAGTACTACCCGCTGGGCAACACCCAGTTCGGCTCGCTGATCAACAAGATCAAGCTGAAGAAGCCTGACGTGGTCTTCGCTGCCGTGGTCGGCGGTTCCAACGTGGCCTTCTACAAGCAGATGAAAGCGGCCGGCGTGACCTCGGCCAAGCAGACCCTGCTCACCCTGTCGGTAACCGAGGACGAGTTGCTCGGCATCGGTGGCGAGAACATGGAAGGTTTCTACGCCTCGATGAAGTACTTCCAGAGCCTGGACAACCCGAACAACAAAGCCTTCGTCGAAGCCTTCAAGGCCAAGTACGGCCAGGACGCGGTGATCGGCGACGTGACCCAGGCCGCCTACCTCGGCCCCTGGCTGTGGAAGGCCGCCGTGGAAAAGGCCGGCAGCTTCGATGTGGACAAGGTGGTTGCTGCCTCCCCGGGCATCGAGCTGACCACTGCACCGGAAGGCTACGTCAAGGTGCACGAAAACCATCACCTGTGGAGCAAGACGCGTATTGGTGAAGTGCAGAAGAACGGCCAGTTCAAGGTGGTCTACGAGTCCGACCTGATCGAACCGAACCCCTTCCCAGAAGGTTACCAGTAACAGCAGCGACGAGCGGCAAGCCTCAGGCGGCAAGTGGAGCGGGCTCTGCTTGCGGCTTGAAGCTTGAGGCTTGCAACTTCTTTTGAGGGGGCTTGTATGGAATGGCTATCGGAATTCGGCGCCATCGCGGCCATGCAGGGGTTCAACGGCTTGTCCGTGTTCTGCGTGCTGCTGCTGATGGCCCTGGGGCTGGCGATCATCTTCGGGCAGATGGGGGTGATCAACATGGCGCATGGCGAGTTCCTCACCATCGGCGCCTACACCACCTTCGTGGTCTCGATACTCACCGAGCAGTACGCGCCGGCCTTCGGGCCTTACTACTTCTTCCTCGCCATCGTCCTCTCGTTCTTCATCGCCGGCGCCATCGGCTGGCTGGTGGAGTGGGCGATGATCAGCAAGCTCTACCAGCGCCCGCTGGATACCCTGCTGGCCACCTGGGGCCTGTCGCTGGTGATGCAGCAGGGCTTTCGCTCGATCTTCGGCGCCCGTGAGGTCAGCGCCACCCTGCCGGAATGGCTGATGGGCTCGTGGAACCCCACCGAGGCCATCGACATTCCGCGCAACGGCCTGTTCGTCATGGGCCTGACCATCCTGCTCACCGCGCTGCTGTTTCTCATGCTGTACCGCTCGCGCTGGGGCCTGCAGGTACGCGCCACCATGCAGAATCGGGTGATGGCGCGCGCGGTCGGTATCAATACCAAGCGCGTCGACCGCATGACCTTCGCTCTCGGTTGCGGCGTGGCCGGGGTGGCCGGCGCGGCCTTCACCACCATCGGTTCTACCGGGCCAACGGCGGGTTCGCTGTACATCGTCGACACCTTCCTGGTGGTGGTCTTCGGCGGCGCCTCCAGCCTACTCGGCACCATCGCCTCGGCATTCGGCATCGCCCAGGCGCAGTCGCTGCTGGAGTTCTTCACCAGTGGTTCGATGGCCAAGGTGCTGACCCTCTCCGCCGTGGTGCTGATCCTGATGCTGCGCCCGCAGGGGTTGTTCTCCAGCAAGGTGCGCAAATGAAAGGTAGGAGCCCGCTTGCGGGCGATTGCAACGCTGTTCATCGCCCGCAAGCGGGCTCCTACAGGATTATTGAAGTGAGGGCACGAGCATGAATCCGACACTCGACAAACTGCTCGGCGGCAAGCAGGGCGCCATCGGCCTAGCGTTGCTCGCCGCGCTGATCCTGGTGGTGTTTCCGCTGGCGCTGGATGCCTTTCGCCTGAACATGGTGGGCAAGTACCTGACCTACGCCTTCGTCGCCGTTGGCCTGGTGCTGTGCTGGGGTTATGGTGGCATCCTCAGCCTGGGGCAGGGCATCTTCTTCGGCCTCGGTGGCTATTGCATGGCCATGTTCCTCAAGCTCGAGGCGTCCGACCCGGAGAGCACCAGGATCCAGTCCACCCCCGGCATCCCGGACTTCATGGACTGGAACCAGATCACCGAGCTGCCGCTGTTCTGGGAACCCTTCCACAGCCTGAGCTTCACCCTGATCTCGGTGGTGGCGGTGCCGGTGCTGCTGGCGCTGGTGATCGGCCTGGCGATGTTCAAGCGCCGTGTCGGCGACGTGTACTTCTCCATCGTCACCCAGGCCATCGCGCTGATCCTCACCGTGCTGATCATCGGCCAGCAGGGGCTGACCGGCGGGGTCAACGGCATCACCGACCTGCGCACGCTCAAGGGCTGGGACATCCGCAGCGACGAGGCCAAGCTGATCCTGTATTTCGTCAGCGCGGCGTTGCTGATCGGCTGCATCCTCATTGCCCGTTTCATCATCGCCTCCAAGCTTGGCCGGTTGCTCCTGGCGATGCGCGACAAGGAAGAGCGAGTGCGCTTTTCCGGCTACGACGTGGCCAGCTTCAAGATCTTCGTGTTCTGCGTCGGCGCGGCCTTCGCCGGCATCGGCGGGGCGATGTTCACCTTGCAGGTGGGCTTCATGTCGCCGAGCTTCGTCGGTATCGTGCCGTCGATCGAAATGGTCATCTTCGCCGCTGTCGGCGGGCGCCTGTCGCTGCTCGGCGCGGTGTATGGCGCGCTGCTGGTCAACTTCGGCAAGACCTACTTCTCCGAGAGCTTCCCCGAGCTGTGGCTGTACCTGATGGGTGGCCTGTTCATCGTCGTGGTCATGTACTTCCCCAATGGCCTGGCCGGCCTCTGGGACAGCCATGGCAAGCGCTGGCTGGCACGCCTGCAGCGCAAGCCACAGGCCCGGATCGCCGAGCAGCCAGCGGCCAGGAGCGCCACCTCGAGCAAACAACCCGCCCCCGAACTGGAGAGCACGCCATGAGCCAACCCAGCGGTTTCCAGATGCCCAAGCCGGTGCTGGCCATCGAAGGGCTGACCGTGTCCTTCGACGGTTTCAAGGCCGTCGACGACCTCAACCTGTACATCGACCGCAACGAGGTGCGGGTGGTGATCGGCCCCAATGGCGCCGGCAAGACCACGGTGCTCGACCTGATCTGCGGCAAGACCAAGGCCACTGCCGGCAGCATCCAGTTCGAGAACCGCGAGCTGACCCGCATGCGTGAGTACGACATCGTGCGCGCTGGGGTTGGGCGCAAGTTCCAGAACCCCTCGATCTACGAAAACCTGACGGTATTCGAGAACCTGGAAATGTCCTACCCGGCCGGGCGCAAGGTGTTCGGTGCGCTGTTCTTCAAACGCACGCGCGAGGTGATCGAGCGGGTCGAACAGGTGGCGCAGGAGATCATGCTCGGTGATCACCTGCACCTGCAGGCCGACCTGCTCTCCCATGGGCAGAAGCAGTGGCTGGAGATCGGCATGTTGCTGATGCAAGACCCGCAACTGCTGATGCTCGACGAACCGGTGGCCGGCATGAGCGTGTCCGAACGGGTGGCCACTGCCGAGTTGCTGGGGCGCATCAGCCAAGGCCGTTCGGTGCTGGTCATCGAACACGACATGGAGTTCGTCAAGAGCATCGCCCACCGCGTCACCGTGCTGCACCAGGGCAAGGTGCTGGCCGAGGGCAGCATGGACGCGGTGCAGAGCAACCCCAAGGTGATCGAGGTGTATCTCGGCCATTGATCCGCCGAGCCCGCCACCGACCGTAGGGTGCGCTGTGCGCACCAAGCGACCGAGCCGCGTAGCCCGGATGAAATCCGGGACCTGTTCAGCAAGGAGTCATCCATGTTCCAGATCAGAAACCTCGCTTCCGGCTACGGCCAGAGCCAGATCCTCCACGAGCTCAACCTCGACGTGGCGAAGAAGGAAATCGTCGCGGTGATGGGCCGCAACGGCATGGGCAAGACCACCCTGTTCAAGAGCCTGATGGGCATACTGCCGCAGTGGGGCGGGCAGATCAGCGTCGACGGCAAGGAGGTGTCGACGCTGGAGACCCACCAGCGGGTGGAGAGCGGCATTGCCTATGTGCCGCAGGGACGGATGATCTTCCCCAGCATGACCGTGCTGGAAAACATCCAGACCGGGCTGCCGGCCAGCGCCAGTGGCAAGGTGCCGGACGATCTCTATTCGCTGTTCCCGGTACTGCACGAGATGCGCCATCGCAAGGGCGGCAACCTCTCCGGCGGCCAGCAGCAACAGTTGGCCATCGCCCGCGCCCTGGCCACCAACCCCAAGGTGTTGCTGCTCGACGAGCCCACCGAGGGTATCCAGCCGTCGGTCATCAAGGACATTGCCCGTAGCCTGAAGGAGATCCGCAACATGCGCGACCTGACCATCGTGGTGTCCGAGCAGGTGCTGTCGTTCACCCTGGAAATCGCCGACCGCTTCCTGGTCATCGAGAAGGGCCGCTTCGTGGTCGAGGAAAGCCGCGACAAGGTCGACGAGGCCAGTATCAGCCGCTATCTGTCGGTGTGATGCATCTGTAGGAGCCCGCTTGCGGGCGATGCTGTCGTTTGTAATCAATCTCCGGCAAGCCGGCTCCTACACATACAAATTCCCGCTTTACGGTCGCTGTGTTCTCCATGCAGCGGCCGCTTTTTAGCACCTGCGAGAAAGGCCTGCAGGCCTCGTGAAACCTGGCCTCCAGGCATACGTCATCCAACGTATTGGCCGATTTCTCGGCGCGTTCGAGACTGGCTGCGTACCCCGGCACAGGCCGGCATTCCTCACAGGTGTTATGGAGCTCTGTCATGACCGATACGCTGATCAAGGTCGACCTCAACCAGGCTGCGACCGCTAACGAGCAGGTACACAACCGTTGGCACCCGGACATTCCCATGGCCTGCTGGGTCAACCCGGGCGATGACTTCATCCTCGAGACCTACGACTGGACCGGTGGGGCGATCAAGAACGACGACGACGCCAGTGACGTGCGCGACGTCGACCTGTCCACCGTGCATTACCTGTCCGGGCCGGTGGGGGTCAAGGGCGCCGAGCCGGGCGACCTGCTGATCGTCGAGTTGCTCGATATCGGCGCCAAGCAGGACATGCTCTGGGGCTTCAACGGCTTCTTCTCGAAGAACAACGGCGGTGGCTTTCTCACCGACCATTTCCCCTCGGCGCAGAAGTCGATCTGGGACTTCGAGGGCATGTTCACCAGGAGCCGGCACATTCCCGGCGTGCGTTTCGCCGGCCTGATCCACCCGGGGCTGATCGGCTGCCTGCCGGATCACAAGATGCTCACCGAGTGGAACAAGCGCGAGCAGGCGCTGATCGACAGCAACCCGACCCGCGTGCCGCCGCTGGCCAACCCGCCGTTCGCCAGCACCGCGCACATGGGCAAGATGACGGGCGAGGCGCGCGACCTAGCCGCCGCCACCGGCGCGCGCACCGTGCCGCCGCGTGAGCACGGCGGCAACTGCGACATCAAGGACCTGTCGCGTGGCTCGAAGATCTTCTTCCCGGTCTACGTCGATGGCGCCGGCCTCTCGGTGGGCGACCTTCACTTCAGCCAGGGCGACGGCGAAATCACCTTCTGCGGCGCCATCGAAATGGCCGGCTGGGTGCACATGAAGGTGGAACTGATCAAGGGCGGCATGGCCAAGTACGGCATCAGGAACCCGATCTTCAAGCCCAGCCCCATCGTGCCCACCTACAACAACTACCTGATCTTCGAGGGCATCTCGGTGGACGACGAGGGCAAGCAGCACTACCTTGACGTCAACCTGGCCTACAAGCAGGCCTGCCTCAACGCCATCAACTACCTGACCAAGTTCGGCTACTCGCCGGCCCAGAGCTACTCGCTGCTCGGCTCGGCGCCGGTGCAAGGGCATATCAGCGGCGTGGTCGATATCCCCAACGCCTGCGCCACGCTGTGGCTGCCGACCGACATCTTCGAGTTCGACATCAACCCCAGTGCCAGCGGCCCGACCAGGTTCCTCGACGGCAGCATCGACCTGCCCATCGCCTACGACAAATGATGCCCGCGCGCACGGCCGCCGTAGGGTGCGCCGTGCGCACCGAATTTACCGAGGTATTGCCATGCCCATCTACGAATACGACTGCCCAAGCTGTGGTGATTTCACCCTGCTGCGGCCAATGGCCGAGCGTGACCAGCCCTGTGCCTGCCCGCACTGCGACACTGTCAGCGAGCGGGTGATCCTCAGTGCGCCGGGCCTGGCCAGCATGGCCGGCAGCCAGCGCCGCGCCCACGAAACCAACGAGCGCAGCGCCCACGCGCCGCAAAGCCTCGAAGAGTACAAGGCCAACCGCAAGCACCCGGCCGGTTGCAGTTGCTGCGGCCCGAGCAAGCCGGTCGAGCGCACCAAGGCCAACCCCCACGGCCTCAAGGCCAGCCCCTCGGCACGGCCGTGGATGATCAGTCACTGAAAAGCAGCGGCAAGCTGCAAGCCACAAGCGGCAAGCAGGGCGCGCTCTTGCTTGAGGCTTGCAGCTTGCGGCTTGAAGCTCAGGAGAGTTTTTTATGCGCCATGGCGATATTTCCAGCAGCCCAGATACCGTTGGCGTTGCCGTCGTCAACTACAAGATGCCGCGCCTGCACAGCAAGGCCGAGGTGCTCGACAACGCGCGCAAGATCGCCGAGATGATCAAGGGCATGAAGCTCGGCCTGCCCGGCATGGATCTGGTGGTGTTCCCCGAGTACAGCACCATGGGCATCATGTACGACAAGGACGAGATGATGGCCACCGCCGCGACTATCCCAGGCGAGGAAACGGCGATCTTTTCCGCCGCCTGCCGCGAGGCCAAGACCTGGGGCATCTTCTCGCTCACTGGCGAACGCCATGAAGAGCACCCGCACAAGGCCCCCTACAACACGCTCATCCTTATCGATGATCAGGGCGAGATCGTGCAGAAGTACCGCAAGTGCATTCCCTGGTGCCCCATCGAGGGTTGGTATCCGGGTGACCGCACCTACGTGTCCGCAGGCCCCAAGGGCATGAAGATCAGCCTGATCATCTGCGATGACGGCAACTACCCGGAAATCTGGCGCGACTGTGCGATGAAGGGCGCCGAGCTGATCGTACGTTGCCAGGGCTACATGTACCCGGCCAAGGAGCAGCAGGTGCTGATGGCCAAGACCATGGCCTGGGCCAACAACTGCTACGTGGCGGTGGCCAACGCCACTGGCTTCGACGGGGTGTACAGCTACTTCGGCCACTCGGCGCTGATCGGCTTCGACGGCCGCACCCTGGGCGAGTGCGGCGAAGAGGAAATGGGCATCCAGTACGCCCAACTGTCGGTGTCGCAGATCCGCGATGCGCGCGCCAATGACCAGTCGCAGAACCACCTGTTCAAGCTGCTCCATCGTGGCTACACCGGCGTGTACAACTCCGGCGACGGCGACAAGGGTGTGGCCGACTGCCCGTTCGAGTTCTACCGCACCTGGGTGCTGGATGCGCAGAAGGCCCAGGAAGACGTGGAGAAGATGACCCGCTCGACCGTCGGGGTGGCCGATTGCCCGGTGGGCGAGTTGCCGCATCCGGGCAAGGAACGTTTCGCGTAGGGTGCGCCGTGCGCACCATGAGAACCATTGGTGCGCACGGCGCACCCTACCGGTGATCGTCTCATGCCTTTTGCCAACGACCTGATCGACAGCAACCGCGAGCGCCTGGAGCACCAAGGCGTTACTCGACTGCAATCACGTTTCCTGTTCGAGCCGGCTGCCGTGATGGCCCTGCTGCGCTCACGTATCGTCGGCCAGGACGCGGTGCTGGCGCAGGTCGAGGCCATGCTCAAGGTGATCAAGGCCGACATCGGCGAGCGTGAGCGGCCACTGGCGGTCAACCTGTTCATGGGCCCGACCGGCGTGGGCAAGAGCGAGATCGTGCGCTTGCTGGCCCAAGCCATTCATGGCCGCGCCGATGCCTTGTGCCGCATCGACATGCATACCCTGGCCCAGGAACACTACGCCGCCGCCCTGACCGGTGCGCCGCCCGGTTACGTTGGCAGCAAGGAAGGCACCACGCTGTTCGATGCAGAAGCCATCGCCGGCAGCTTCGGGCGGCCTGGCATCGTGCTGTTCGACGAACTGGAGAAGGCCAGCCCTGAGGTACTGCGCAGTCTGCTCGGCATTCTCGAGCATGGCCGCCTGACGCTTACCGCCGGCAGTCGCACCCTGGACTTTCGCAACAGCCTGATCTTCATGACCAGCAACCTCGGTGCGCAGCAGGCGCAGCGTTACCGCGAGCGTTTTGCCCATGGCTGGCGGCGTTGTCTGGGGCTTGCTCCGAAAGGCGAAGCGGCGCTGTTGGAGAAAGTACTGCACGAGCGCTTCGAGCCGGAATGGCTCAACCGCCTCGACCGCATCCTGGTCTTCGAGCGTGTCGACGAACAATGGCTGGATGCCTTGCTGGATATCGAACTGGAAAAGCTCAACCAGCGCCTGGGTCGCCAGGGACGCTCGCTACAGGTGGAACAGAGCGCCCGCACCTGGCTGTGCCGCGAGCATGACATCCGCTTCGGTGCTCGCGCCCTAGCGCGCCGCATACGCACCGAACTGGAACCGGCAGTCGCCGAGCATCTGCTGGACGATCCAGCAACGACGCGACTGCTCTGCACCTGCGAGCACGATGGCCTGAAGGTAAGGCCACGCTCTTCGTAGGAGCCGGCTTGCCGGCGATGCTTTTTCGTCAGCCATGATCGCCGGCAAGCCGGCTCCTACAAAGAGTAGTCGTGCAGACCTTTAGTGATGCTCGCGCGTCGCGCGGAATTTCACGTCCGGCCAGCGCTCTTCCATCAGGCTGAGGTTGACGCGGGTCGGCGCCAGGTAGGTGAGGTGGCCACCGCCGTCCACGGCCAGGTTCTCATGGGCCTTGTCCTTGAATTCCTTGAGCTTCTTCTCGTCGCTGCATTCGATCCAGCGCGCCGACCAGACGTTGATCGCCTCGTAGGCGCATTCCACCTTGTATTCCTCCTTCAGGCGGCTGGCCACCACGTCGAACTGCAGCACGCCGACCGCGCCGAGGATGATGTCGTTGTTGCGCTCGGGGAAGAACACCTGGGTGGCGCCTTCTTCGGCCAGTTCCTGCAAGCCCTGGCGCAACTGCTTGGATTTCAGCGGATCCTTCAGGCGCACGCGGCGGAACAGCTCCGGGGCGAAGTGCGGGATGCCGGTGAAGCCCAGGTTCTCGCCTTCGGTGAAGGTGTCGCCGATCTGGATGGTGCCGTGGTTGTGCAGGCCGATGATGTCGCCGGCATAGGCCTCTTCCAGGTGCTCACGCTCGCTGGAGAAGAAAGTCAGCGCGTCGCCGACGCGCACGTCCTTGCCCAGGCGGGCATGGCGCATTTTCATGCCCTGGGTGTACTTGCCCGAGCAGATGCGCATGAAGGCGATGCGGTCGCGGTGTTTCGGATCCATGTTCGCCTGGATCTTGAACACGAAGCCGGAGAATTTCTCTTCGGTCGGCTCCACGCTGCGCTCGTTGGCGGCGCGCGCCAGCGGGCGCGGCGCCCAGTCGACCACGGCGTCGAGTACGTGGTCGACGCCGAAGTTGCCCAGTGCGGTGCCGAAGAACACTGGGGTCATCTCGCCCTTGAGGAAGGCGTCAGGCTCGAATTCGTGGCAGGCGCCCTGCACCAGCTCCAGCTCTTCGACGAAGCGCTCGTACATGTCGCCAAGGTGGTTGCGGGCCTCGTCGGAATCCAGCTTCTGGATGATCCTGGCTTCGGTGCGCTCGTGGCCGTGGCCCGGGGTGTAGACCACGATGTAGTCGCCGCTCAGGTGGTAGACGCCCTTGAAGTCCTTGTAGCAGCCGATCGGCCAGGTGATCGGTGCGGCCTTGATGTTGAGCACCGCCTCGATCTCGTCGAGCAGTTCGATGGGGTCGCGGATGTCGCGGTCGAGCTTGTTGATGAAGCTGACGATGGGCGTATCGCGCAGGCGGCACACATCCATCAGCGCGATGGTGCGCGGCTCCACGCCCTTGCCGCCGTCGAGCACCATCAGCGCGCTGTCCACAGCGGTCAGGGTGCGGTAGGTGTCCTCGGAGAAGTCTTCGTGGCCGGGGGTGTCGAGCAGGTTGATGATGTGCTCGCGGTAGGGGAACTGCATCACCGAGGTGGTGATGGAGATGCCGCGCTGCTTCTCCATCTCCATCCAGTCGGAGGTGGCGTGGCGGTCGGACTTGCGCGACTTCACGGTGCCGGCCACTTCGATGGCCTTGCCCATCAGCAGCAGCTTCTCGGTGATGGTGGTCTTACCGGCGTCGGGGTGGGAAATGATGGCGAAAGTACGGCGCTTGGCGACTTCGGCGGCCTGGGTGGTCATGGATGCGTGCCTGGGTTGAATCGTTGAGGACGCCCTAGCATGGAACCTGGCGCCCGGAAAACTGGCGATTATACCGATAACTGCAGGCTCTGGCCGAGGGGCGTGGATAGGCCTGCGGTGCGGGCATTGGCAGGCGACTCGCGATGCGTAAAAAACACGTAAATGAATGGTTATGAAAATTATTCTTATATAGAGTAGCCGCCCGTCGTGAGGGTCAGGCAGGGGTGGCTCCGTCGTGTTCAAGAAAATCGTCTTCCAGTTGCACTGGTTCTTCGGCATCAGCGCGGGGCTGGTGCTGGCCATCATGGGTATCACCGGCGCGCTCTACAGCTTCGAGGGCGAGATCACCCGAGCGCTGAACGCCGAGCAGAGCCGACCCAGTGCGCAGGGCTACCTCACACCCGCCGAACTGGCGGCACGGATCGAGGCCGCCACCGCCGACCGTGTTACCAGCCTGTGGGTCGATGGTCGGCATGACGGGCCCGGCACGGCCTTCCTGTCGCCGCCGCCGGGCGAGCGGCGCGGCCCGCGTATCGTCTTCGACCCCTACACTGGTGAGGTGCTGGCCGAGCCCGTCGGTCAGGGTTTCTTCCGCCTGATGCTGAACCTGCATCGCTTTCTCGCCATGGGCGAGGTGGGCAAGCAGATCACTGCCGCCAGCACCCTGGCGCTGCTGTTCTTCTGTCTGTCCGGGTTGTACCTGCGCTGGCCGCGCCAGGCGTTGAACTGGCGCGTCTGGCTGACCCTGGACTGGAAGAAGAAAGGCCGCAGCTTCAACTGGGATCTGCATGCCGTCGCGGGCACCTGGGCGCTGCTGTTCTACCTCTGTGCCGGCCTCACTGGCCTCTATTGGTCCTATGACTGGTACCGCGAAGGGCTGACGCGACTGCTCGCCGATACGCCGCAACAGCAGGGTGGCGGTCGGGGTGCCCATAAAGTCTCCAATGGCCCGGTGCCCGAGGTTGGCTACGAGGCCATGTGGCAGGGCATCCAGCAGGCGGCCGGGCCCCATCTGGTGGCCTGGAACCTGCGTCTGCCGGCCGCTGCCGGGGAGCCAGCGACCGTCTTCTACCTGCTTGATGACGCCGAGCACCCACGGGCCTTCAACCAGTTGCAGATCGACCCGAAGAGCGGCGAGGTCAGCGGCCACGAGCGTTATGCCGACAAGAGCCTCAAGGCACAGTTGCTGGTCAGTCTGTATTCGCTGCACGTCGGCGAATATTTCGGCATGCCGGGGCGCATCCTGATGCTGCTGGCCTCGGCAAGCATGCCGCTGTTCTTCATCACCGGTTGGCTGCTGTACCTGGATCGGCGACGCAAGAAACGTGCGGCGCTGGCGGCTCGCGCCGGGCTGCAGGCTGACGATTCAGGTGAAGGCTGGCTGGTGGGCTTCGCCAGTCAGAGCGGCTTCGCCGAACAACTGGCCTGGCAGAGCGCCGGGCAGTTGCAGGCCGCCGGCATCCCGGTACGGGTCGAGCCGCTGTCGCGGGTCGATGCCGACAGTTTGCGCAAGACGCGCAAGGCGCTGTTCGTGGTCAGCACCTTCGGCGATGGCGAGGCGCCGGACGCCGCCCAGGGCTTCGAGCGCAAGGTACTCGGCGCTTCGCTGCCGCTGGAGCAACTGAGCTACGCCGTGCTGGCCCTGGGGGATCGGCAGTATCAGCACTTCTGCGGCTTCGCCCGGCGTATCAACCACTGGCTGGGGCTGCAGGGCGCGCAGCGGCTGTTCGACAGTGTCGAGGTCGATGGTGCCGATCAGGCCGCGCTGCAGCGTTGGCAGCAGCACCTCAGCGAGTTGACCGGTGCCGCGCCGGTACACTTCGAGCAGGCGCCCTGGCAGCGCTGGACGCTGGCCGAGCGCCGTTTGCTCAACCCCGGTAGCCAGGGCGCGCCGGTGTATTTCATCGGCTTGACGCCGCCGGCACAAAGCACCTGGCAGGCCGGCGACATTCTCGAGATACGCCCGCGCCATGCGTCAGCGCGGGTGCAGACCTGGCTGCAGCATTCCGGTTTAGCCGGTGGCGAGGCGGTGACGCTGGATGGGCAGCATCTCGAGCTGCGCGAGGCTCTGGCCGAACGGCAGTTGCCGGACAGCTTCGCCCATCTGGTCGGGCTGCATGCCCAGGCTCTGGTTGATGCCTTGGTGCCGCTGAGCACACGGGAATATTCCATCGCTTCGGTGGTGGCCGACGGCGTGTTGCAACTGATCGTGCGCCAGACCCGGCTAGCCGACGGCAGCCTGGGCCTCGGTTCCGGCTGGCTGAGCCAGCACCTGCCCGAGGGCGGCCAGTTGCTGGCGCGGGTGCGGCGTAACCGTGGCTTCCATCTGCCGGAGGACGACTGCCCGCTGATCCTGATTGGCAGTGGCACCGGTCTGGCCGGACTGCGTTCGCTGCTGCGGGCACGCGCCCTGGCCGGGCAGGGGCGCAATTGGCTGCTGTTCGGCGAGCGCAACCGCGCTTGCGACTTCTTCTGTGGCGACGAACTGCAGGCGGCGCTGGTCGCGGGTGAGTTGCAGCATCTGGATCTGGCCTTCTCCCGCGACCAGGCCGAAAGGCGCTACGTGCAGGATTTGCTGCGCGAACAGCACGAGCGCCTGCACACCTGGCTGGCCGAAGGGGCGGCCATCTACGTCTGTGGCAGCCTGCAGGGCATGGCCGGCGGCGTCGATACGACGCTACGCGAGTTGCTCGGTGAGCAGGTGGTGCAGGAGCTGGTCGAGGACGGGCGTTATCGCCGCGACGTGTATTGATCCCGCTGGCCTGGCCTGTGTTCCGGGCGGGTCGATGCGCTGGTTGAAACGGCACTGCAATGGCATTGAAACACGGCTGCGCCAAACTGGCTGAAAGCCGCGCCTGTTCAGCATTCCAGGGCATTTCGTGCGATATCCGGAACGATGTGAAATTAGCGGGAATTTCCGGTTGATCTGGAGGGGCGCATGGTCTTAAAGTCCGCGCCCGAACGTCCATGCTGGAAACGATCCATCCGGCTCAAGTACTGACGACGAGAGATCGCAGGTGGCTCACCGCGATCGGCGATGCTCGGCGACATGCCTTGGGAAGTAGGCGAACCAAAGTGGGGAAACTGTCAGACGTTCAGGCACGCGCGTTGCGCGGCCACCCCCTACACGTAGCGGAACCTGTCAGGTGTTTCGCTGCCCGAATCCATGTGTTCCCGGTTTAGCCAATGGAGTCCCGCATGTCGATCAAGGTCGAAGACTACTACGCACCCGCCACTTTCCAGCGCATGAAGGCGTTCGCCGATCAGCACGACACCCCTTTCGTGGTGATCGACCGGAAGATCATCGCCGATGCCTATGACCAACTGGGCACCTGCTTCCCCTTCGCCAAGACCTATTACGCGGTCAAGGCCAACCCGGCCATCGAGATCATCGAACTGCTGCGCGACAAGGGCTCGAGCTTCGACATCGCCTCGATCTACGAGCTGGACAAGGTGATGGGCGCCGGCGTCGGCCCCGAGCGTATCAGCTACGGCAACACCATCAAGAAGGCGCGCGACATTCGCTACTTCTATGAAAAGGGTGTGCGCCTGTTCGCCACCGATTCCGAAGCCGACCTGCGCAACATCGCCAAGGCCGCACCGGGGTCGAAGGTCTACGTGCGCATCCTCACCGAAGGCTCCACCAGCGCCGACTGGCCGCTGTCGCGCAAGTTCGGCTGCCAGCCGGACATGGCCCTGGATCTGCTGATCCTGGCCAAGCAACTGGGCCTGGTGCCCTATGGCATCTCCTTCCACGTTGGTAGCCAGCAGCGCGACATCGACGTGTGGGACGCGGCCATCGCCAAGGTCAAGGTGATCTTCGAGCGCCTCAAGGAAGAAGACGGCATCACCCTGCAGATGATCAACATGGGCGGTGGCTTTCCGGCCAACTACATCCAGCGCACCAACGACCTGGAAACCTACGCGGCGGAAATCACCCGCTTCCTCAAGGAAGACTTCGGCGACGAGCTGCCGGAAATCATCCTCGAGCCGGGCCGTTCGCTGATCGCCAACGCCGGTGTGCTGGTATCGGAAGTGGTGCTGGTGGCGCGCAAGTCGCGTACCGCCGTGGAGCGCTGGGTGTATGCCGACGTCGGCAAGTTCAGCGGCCTGATCGAAACCATGGACGAGGCCATCAAGTTCCCCATCTGGACCGAGAAGAAGGGCGAGATGGAAGAAGTGGTGATCGCGGGTCCCACCTGCGACAGCGCCGACATCATGTACGAGAACTACAAGTACGGCCTGCCGCTGAACCTGGCCAGCGGTGACCGCCTGTACTGGCTGTCCACCGGTGCCTACACCACCAGCTACAGCGCCGTGGAGTTCAATGGCTTTCCGCCGCTGAAGTCCTACTACCTGTAACGCCTTGCAGGTCAGCGACGCCCACCTCGTGTGGGCGTTCGCGTTTCTGCCCGTAGCTGTCGGCGTGGATGTTCCGCCGCGCGGCTCCGACCATCGTCGGGATGCTCATGCAGATCGAGGGTCGGCATCGCCTCCAGGCTGTGAGACGATGGCAACCAGCCTTTACGCTTTTCGCCACGCAGGAGCCACGATTCACACCGATGAAGACGCCCAAACGAATCGAACCCCTGGTCGAGGATGGACTGGTGGATGAAGTGCTACGCCCGCTGATGAGCGGCAAGGAAGCCGCGGTCTATGTGGTGCGCTGTGGTGACGAGCTGCGCTGCGCCAAGGTTTACAAGGAGGCCAACAAACGCAGCTTCCGCCAGGCCGCCGAGTATCAGGAAGGCCGCAAGGTACGTGGCAGCCGCCAGGCGCGCGCCATGGCCAAGGGCAGCAAGTACGGGCGCAAGGAACAGGAACAGGCCTGGCAGAACGCCGAGGTGGCTGCACTGTTCCGCTTGGCCAGTGCCGGTGTGCGCGTGCCCAAGCCCTACGATTTTCTCGACGGCGTGCTGCTGATGGAGCTGGTCGACGATGGCGAGGGCGATGTGGCGCCACGCCTCAACGATGTCGAGCTGCACCCGGACGACGCCCGCGAATTCCATGCCTTCATGATCCAGGAGATCGTCAAGATGCTCTGCGCCGGCCTGGTGCATGGCGACCTCTCCGAATTCAACGTGCTGCTCGGCGCCGAAGGCCCGGTGATCATCGACCTGCCCCAGGCGGTGGATGCCGCTGCCAACAACCATGCCTTCGCCATGCTCGAGCGCGACGTGCGCAACATGGCCGAGTATTTCGGCCAGTTCGCTCCGGAGCTCAGGTACACCAAGTACGCCAAGGAGATGTGGGCGCTCTACGAGGCCGGCAAGCTGCAGCCCGATAGCCAGCTCACCGGCGAGTTCGCCGAGCCAGAAGATGCCGCCGACATTGATGCGGTGATGCGCGAGATCAAGGCTGCGCTGGCCGAGGAGGCGCGGCGCAAGGCGTTGCTGGAAGCCGAGGACGCGCCCAAGGATGCCGAGCCCACGCCGCCCTGGATGCGCTGAGCCTGGTGTAGGCGACGACTGCATGGATGCAGGGAGCGAAGCAGGAAGCTCGATCCGAGGCCGCCAGTGCAATACCGATGGCGGCCCCGCAAAAACAGGCGAAACGACCAACGGGCGTAACAGCCGAAGGCTGGCCCGAAGGGCGAACGCAGTGAGTCAAAACGGTCGGAGTCGCGCTCGACTTTACGAGCTGTAAATGAGCATTTTTGACGGGAGCGCCTAGCTTGGGCTCGCACACGAGCCTGTTTTTATTTTGCGTGGGATCGTTTGCTTGATACCGGACTGGCAAGTTTGTGTGTTGTCTTGTTGGTCTGTGTTGGTCTTCTGGACGCCGCCTTGGGTGTGTCCAGATATTCCGGGTTTCGCCCCCTCGGGCGACTCACTTTTCTTTGAACTGCGCAAAGAAAAGTAAGCAAAAGAAACGCACCCCCGCCATCCGGGTCTCGCTTCGCTCGACTTCCCTCACTCCGGCATCGCTCCGGGGTCGGCTTACAAGGGCCATCCCTGGCCCTTTAAGCCTCTCGCGGCATCCATGCCGCTCGCCCCCTGCGCAATGCCTACGTTCGGCCTCCTGAAGGGGGAGTTAGCGCGCCTGAACGTACAGTTGTTCCGAGCATGCGCGGCGTGTTCTGGTAGCAGTGGAAGCACGACGTGGCTGTCGAATTAAACCAATAGTTTCATTCGCGCAGTTTCATGTATTGAACGGCTTGCCGGCTTGCAGCCGGCATTCAGGTCAGCCCTAAGGCTGACCCTGTACTCAAAACTCCGTGCTACTTCTGGGTTACCGCTGGTTCAGGCGCGTGCAGAGCCCGCCCAGGAGGGCGAACGGAGTCGTCGTGGAAGAGGTCGAGCGACATGGATGTCGCGAGAGCCACGATGGGCCATGGATGGCCCACCGTGGCGGGCCTCTGGAGCGGCGATGGAGTGAGCGAACCCTGGCGAAGCCAGGGCCGGATGACCGGGCGGAGGGTTTTGGTTACTTTTGCCCGTCAAAAGTGACTCGCCCGGGAGGGCGAAACCAGAAACATCAACAAAAACGCGGCAAGCCGGAACAGACACAAGAACAACCAACACCTTATTGCCAGTCCGGTATCAACCAAGCATTCCCCCTGAAAATGCCAAGAACCTGTTTTTAACGCAGCAATGGCAACCTAGGTGGCTTTCAACGGCCTGCTAGTCCGGCCAGCGCCAGAGCGGCTCATCCAGCATGCCCTGGCCGCGGATGCAGGTCTGCCCCAGTGGTTTGTCCAGTTCCAGGGTATTGCAGCCGGGGTCTTGCTTGAGCGTGGCGATCAGGCGGCTGGCGTGAGATACCACCCACACCTGCGTGTGGTGCGAGGCGGCGATGATCAGGCGCCCGAGCGCCGGTAGCAGATCCGGGTGCAGGCTGGTTTCGGGTTCGTTGAGCACCATCAGCGACGGTGGCCTGGGTGTTAGCAGGGCGGCGATCAGCAGCAGATAGCGCAGGGTGCCGTCGGACAGCTCGGCGGCGCTCAAGGGGCGTAGCAGACCTTCCTGGCGCAGCTCGACGGCGAAGCGCCCACCGGCCTGGAAATCGATGTGCAGACGGCTGCCAGAAAAGGCGTCGTCGATGGCGGCGTCCAGCGCAGCGCGGTCGCCTATTTCGCGGATGGTCTGCAGCGCGGCGGCCAGGTCGCGGCCATCGTGGTGCAACACTGGCGTGCGCGTGCCCAGTTGCGGCTGGCGCGCGGGTGCCTCGGCGTCGCTGCGAAAGTGATCGTAGAAGCGCCAGCGGCGAATGGTTTCCCGTAGCTGGAAGACTTCCGGGCAATTGGGGTCGTTGCCGATCTGGTCGAACAGGCTGTCGTAGTTCGGCACGTGCTGGGCCAGTACCTGCCAACTGCGTCCTTCGCGCATGCGCACCAGAGGCCCGCCCCGATCCACCAGCAGCGAGGCGGGGCGGTAGTTGGCGCCGGCCCAGATGCACTCGCGCTTGATCTCTGGGTCGAGGGAGAAGGCCGAGTTGCTCGGCTCGGGCAGACCCAGCGCGATGGCATAGCCGAAATCCTCACCGGCAAAACCCAGGCGCAGGCGCATCACGTTCTGCCGCGGGCCGCCCTGCACGGGTACCTCGCCCTTGAGCATGCGTCGGGAAATCTTCTCCGGCCCGGCCCAGAAACTCGACTCCAGCCCGCCTTCGCGGGCCAGGGCGTTGACCACGCCGCCCTGGGCGGTTTCCGCCAGCAGACGCAGGGCGCGATAGAGGTTGGACTTGCCGCTGCCGTTGGCGCCGGTGATCAGGTTGAGCCGGCCCAGCGGCAGGATCAGGTTGTTGATCGAGCGGTAGTTGGCAACGGCAAGGGTGTGCAGCATGAGTGTCGTCCTGACGGGAGATCAGCGGCCGTAACGTGGCGAGAACGCCAGCCAGGCCAGCAGCGGGTAGCACAGGTAATGCAGGCTGAACAGAAGCAGGCCCATGGGGCTGGGCGTGTCCTGCAGGGCCATCATGCCCAGCAGACTCAGATAGAGCAAACCCAGCATGCCGCCGTAGAGCAGGGTCAAGCGCCAGCGTTCGGCAGCGCTCGGCGCGCGGCCCTGGCGCCAGTGGAACACCAGGGCCAGGCCAGTGGCGATGGCGGCGGCGATCAGCAGGGTGGTGAACACCCCGCCCAGACGCACGAAGGTGCGCAGCAGCAGGTTCAGCAGCACGGCCGCGATCACCCCGGCCAGGGCGTAATGGCGCACCTGCACCGCGGGGGTCATAGCGCGCGAGCCAGGCCGAAGCGTTTGCGCAGTATCCGTTCCAGCAGTGCCTTGGGCACCAGGGTGGCGGTCAGCGGCAGGGCACGGCTGCCATTGCCCAGGCGTAGCAGGCGCGGGCGTTTGTCACGCTGCACGGCGGCCAGAAGCTGCGTGGCGAAATCGCTGGCCGGCGTAGGTTTGTCCTGCGAGGCGTTGGCGCGGGCGCGGATGCCTTCGCGCAGCGGCCACCAGGGTGAGTCCTGGCGGATCAGCGCCTCGGCCTGCTGGGTGGCGTTGCTGCCGAAGCTGGAGGCGATAGCGCCCGGCTGCACTTCCATGACATCGATGGAGAAAGGCGCCAGCTCCATGCGCAGGGCGTCGCTCAAGGCATGCACGGCGGCCTTGGAGGCGCAGTAGGCGCCGGCGAATGGTGTGACCAGTACTGCCGAGACGCTGCCGATGTTGACCACCAGACCACGGCTGCGACGCAGCAGCGGGAAGAAGGCGCGGGTCACGCCGACGATGGCGAAGACGTTGGTCTCGAATTGCTGACGCATGGCTTCCACGCCGCCATCGAGCAGCGGCCCCATGGCGCCGTAGCCGGCATTGTTGATCAGCACGTCGAGGCCGCCGATTTCACCTTCCAGGCGCTTGGCCAGGGCTTGCGCGGCCTCGGCATCGTTGACGTCCAGGTGCAGCGCATGGAAGCCGGCCTGTTGCAGATTGGCCAAATCCGCCTCCTTGCGTGCGGTGGCCCAGACAGCGTAGCCGGCCGCCTGGAAGGCATCGGCCAGAGCGCGACCTATGCCGCTGGAGCAGCCGGTGATAAGGACGTTGGGTTGATCAGCCATGCGCAAGACTCCCTGAAAAAGTGATGGACGATCAGCTTAGCAGGCCGCTTGGGTCGCAAAGGGAAAAATGAGAGCAGACTCAACTTTAGCTGGCAGGCCTCGGGCATGCCCGGCATTGGCTAGCCCCTGTACAGGTAGGAGCGAGTGTTCGGACCGGCTCGGCAGACGTTCGGCGCGGATCAACGGACGAACCTGCCCTGCAGGCGTTCGGCTCGGAACTCCAGGGTTTGCGGGCGGTAGCCGCTGCGCAAGTCGGGTAGGGGCAGGCAGTCTTCCCAGGTTTCGCCGGGTAACAGCTCGCCAGGGCCGTCGTAGCGCGGCGATTCGTACAGGCGTTGAGCCAGGTTGGTACTGGTGCCGGGGCGGTAGGCGGCCACTTGCCAATGCAGTTCCTGCAGAGCCGCGTCGCTGCCGTTCTTCAGCTCCACGGCCAATGGTCGGTCAGCCGGGCATTGTTGTGGTGCGTACTGGATGCGCAGTTCGAGATGGGCGAGATCGCGGGCCTCGCGGCTTTCCTGCCAGATCACCCAGGTCGCCACCAGGCCCAGGCCGATGAGCGCCGCTGCCGAGACGGGCAGGGCCTTGCTCGGGTAGCGGATCAGCAGGATCAGCCAGGTGATGACGAGTACGGCACCGAACAGCATGAGAGCAACCTTTTGCAAAGTCTGCCTTCATCCTACACAAGCTGTCAGGTCAGGGTAACCGCATGGGCTGTCGCAGGGTGTGACAGGCCCGTAGGTGGGCATGAACGGTGGGAGAGGCGTAGCCCGGATGCAATCCGGGGCCGGGATCGACCCGGATTGCATCCGGGCTACGAACAGCTCAATGGGCGGCGCCGACGGCTAGCGCATCGCTGCGCCCATAGACATCCTCCAGGCGCTCGATGTCGTCCTCACCCAGGTAGGTGCCCGATTGCACTTCAATGATTTCCAGCGGGATCTTGCCCGGGTTGGCCAGGCGGTGCACCGAGGTCATCGGGATGTAGCAGGACTGGTTCTCGGTGAGCAGGAACTCACGGTCGTCGCAGGTCACCTTGGCCGTGCCGGAGACCACGATCCAGTGCTCGGCGCGGTGGTGGTGCATCTGCAAGGAGAGCTGCGCACCCGGTTTGACGGTGATGTGCTTGACCTGGAAGCGCCCGCCCATGTCCACCGAGTCGTACGAGCCCCATGGGCGGTACACCTCGCAATGGTTCTGGGTTTCGCTGCGGCCCTGCTTGTCGAGCCTGCTCACCAGCTTCTTGACGTCCTGCACGCGATCCTTGTGCGCCACCATCATGGCGTCCTTGGTTTCCACCACGACTATGTCGTCCAGGCCGAGCACCGAGACCAGCTTGCCGTTGCCGTGGATCAGGCAGTTGCGGCTGTCCTCGACCACCACGTCGCCCTTGGTGACGTTGCCAGCGTCGTCCTTGTCGTGCACTTCCCAGATCGACGACCAGCTACCGACGTCGTTCCAGCCGGCGGCCAGCGGCACCACGCAGGCGCGGCTGGTCTTCTCCATCACCGCGTAGTCGATGGAGTTGTCCGGGCAGCAGGCGAAGGTGGCCGGGTCGATGGCGATCTCGACGTCCTTGCGCTGGCTGCGCTCCAGGGCCAGCAGGCAGGTGTCGTAGATGTCCACGTCGTGATGCTTGAGTTCTTCCAGGAAACGGCTGGCGCGGAACAGGAACATGCCGCTGTTCCAGAAGTAGTCGCCGCTCTTCACGTATTCGCTGGCGCGCTGGGCGTCGGGTTTCTCGACGAAGCTGGCGACCCGCGCCACGCCTTCGGGCAGTTCCTCGTCGGCCTGGCCGCGGATGTAGCCGTAGCCGGTTTCCGGGCGGTTGGCCGGCACGCCGAACAGCACCATTTCGCCTTTCTCGGCGGCCACGGTGGCCAGGGCCAGGGCCTGGCGGAAGGCCTGCTGGTCATCCAGCACGTGGTCGGCCGGCAGTACCAGCATCAGCTCGTCACGGCCTTCGGCCAGCAGTTGCAGGGCGGCCATGGCCACCGCTGGTGCGGTGTTGCGGCCGAAGGGTTCGAGCAGCAGCAACTGCGCCTGCTGGCCGATCTGCTCCAGTTGCTCCTGGACGATGAAACGGTGTTCCTGGTTGGCCACCAGTACCGGCGGCTGCATGCCGTCGAACGCGAGGCGCTGCAGAGTCTGCTGGAACAGGGTTTGCTCGCCGGTCAGGGCGAGGAACTGCTTGGGATACAGCTTGCGCGAAAGAGGCCAGAGTCGGGAGCCGCTGCCACCGGAAAGGATGATGGGGGTCATGATGTGTCTCTCCTTAACGTTCATTGCGAGATGGATGCCCGTGTCGTGTCGGTGCGGCGTGTGCCCGCCGTTTTCCTTGTTCTAGAAACCTGTTGCTTCAACCGTCGATGGGGCGCTTGACCCACACCGGCGACAACTTGCCCTGGCCGCCGGTGACGAACAGGCTGACCACTTCGCCGCGCTCGAGGGTGACCGGCTTGAGGTCGGTGATCTTCTTGTCGCCGGCAAACAGCGCCAGGCCGACCTTGACCGGGTTGATCTCGCGCTCACCGCGACCGTTCGGCGCCACGTCGGCGACCACCGGGGTCTTGCCGTCGGCGGTCTTCACGCTGAGCTTGCTGTCGCTGAGGTTCTGCACGCGCAGCATGGCCTTCTGCTTGTTGCTGAAGGCCGGCTCCTCCACCAGGCGCGGCGCGCTGCCGGTCTGGTTGACCAGGGTGTAGTAGTGCGCGGCTTCCAGTTTCACCGGCAGGGCGTTGCTGCCGACCTGAGCCTGGTAGCTACCCGCGGGCAGGAACTTGAAGTCGCTGGAGCCCAGCGGCGCGACCTGCTTGAGCTGCACCTCGCCGACCTTGACGTCCAGCTCGGCATTGCCAGCGTTGTAGGCGCGGACGAAGGCCGAGCCCTTGGGCGCTTTCGGCCCGTACAGGGCCGCGTCACCAGCGTGAGCCTGGAGCATGCCCAGACCGAGAGCCAGGGCGCAGGCACCGAGGGTGAAGCGACGAAGGGTGGTTTGAGTCTTCATGGGTAGTCCTCCTTGGGATGGATCAGCGATTGGCCGCAGCCAGTTTTTGCTGCTCGCCGTCTGCCTTGAGGGCGGCGAGCCAGTTCGGGTCGAAATCGTTCAGGTCACCGGCCATCGGCAGGTAGCGCTCGGGGAACTCCCAGATCACCACCTGCGGCGGGTTGTTCTTCAGTTCATCGCTCTGCAGGTACTTGAGCATCGGCACCAGCGGGCCCTGGCCTTCCTCGGCGTGGTTGACCACATCGCGCTCGAGGTACTGGCGCAGGGCGCCGGCGAAGTTCCACGAGGGATTGGCGCTGTAGCTGGTGCCGACCAGGGCCACCGGTATGTCGCGGTCGCCGAACAGATCGCCACCGCCGGCCTGGGCGGCGTGGGTTTCGCGCTGCTGCAGACGGTCGGCGCGCGGCATCAGGCTGTCGAACAGCGGCGCCAGTGGCAGGAAGCGGGTCAGGTCGCCCTGGTGATCGCGGGTTTCCACGGTTTCGGTGACGAACTGCTGCGGCTCGCCACGCAGCGGTACGGCGCTGCGGATCACCTCGCTGAGGGTGCGGGCGGCCACCTCGGCGCCTTCCGGTGTCCAGTGCGTGTCGGTACGCAGGAACACCTGTTCGTCCCGTTTGGCCGCCTGCAGCGGGCCGAGTAGATCCGGTGCGGCGATGCCGGCAGCCTGCACGGCCTGATGGAAGCTCGGGTAGAGGTTGCGTTGCAGAGCGCTGGGGCTATGGCTGCCGGTGTGCTCCGGGTACAGACGGGTCTTGGCCGGGACGATGGCCAGCAGCAGGTGGATGTCGCGCTGTTCGAGCTGGCGCTGCACACCGCGGATCAACGCCAGGTTGTCGCGGATCTGGCGTTGACCGTCTGCCACCGCATCGAATTCCTCGTCCGAGTACAGCCAGCCATCCTTGCCTATCACCAGGCCGGCGCGGCCCTCGCCGAAGGCCAGGTACTCCAGGGCGGCCCAGAGGTTGATACCGAACTGCTTGAGGGGAAACTCCTCGTCGTAGTGATGTTCGATGCTGCGAGCCAGCTCGCCGTCGAGCACCTCGGGGTCTGCCGGCATGTCGTAGCTGGCCAGGCTGGACAGGGCCAGCAGGCTGGTGGGCAGTAGCGCCAGGAGGAACAGGGCGACGTACAGGGTCTTGAATGAACGCGTCATGGCGGGCCTCCGCTCAGAACTGGAAGTAGAGGAAGGGGGAGTAGCTTTGCGCCGAGAGCTTGAGCAGCGAGGCGCAGAACAGCAGGAGCAGGGCGCCTTGCAGCAGCAGGGTGCGGTGGTGCACGCGGCTCATCACTCCGGCCCCGCTGGGTAGCCACTGCACGGGAGCGCCATTGCCGGTCTGCGTCTGGTGCTGCTTGAGGAACTGCAGCGCGCCATTGACCGCGATCACCACCCAGGCCAGGGCCAGGGTGGCCATCTGCAGGCTGCTGATCTGCGCCAGTGTCAGCTCGCTCAGGTGCCAGTCGCCGAAGGCGAACAGCGCCGCGTACATGCGCCCGGCCACCTCAAGGTTCTCGGCGCGGAAGATCACCCAGCCGAGCATTACCAGCAGCAGGGTGAAGGCCCACTTCAGCGGGTTGAAGACGGTCGGTGCGGCCTTCACCCCCAGGGCTCGCTCGATGGCCAACCAGGTGCCGTGCCAGGCGCCCCAGATCAGGAAGGTCCAGTTGGCGCCATGCCAGAAACCACCGAGCAGCATGGTCAGGAACAGGTTGCGATAGGTGTTGAAGGTGCCATGGCGGTTGCCGCCCAGGGGCACGTAGAGGTAGTCGCGCAGCCAGGTGGAGAGGCTGATGTGCCAGCGCCGCCAGAACTCGGTGATCGACTGACTGATATAGGGCTGGTTGAAGTTCTCCATGAAGCGAAAGCCCATCATCAGGCCCAGGCCGATGGCCATGTCGCTGTAGCCGGAGAAGTCGAAATAGAGCTGCGCGGTGTAGGCGATCATGCCCAGCCAGGCATCGCCGGTGCTGGGGTTCTGCAGGGCGAAGCAGTGATCCACCAGCGGCGCCAGGCTGTCGGCGATGAACACTTTCTTGACGAAACCCTGCATGAAACGTGTGGCGCCTTCGCTGAACTTGTCCAGGCTGTGGGTGCGGTCGGTGAACTGGTCGGCCAGATCCTTGTAGCGCAGCACGGGGCCGGCGATCAGTTGCGGGAACAGGGCGATGAAGGCAGCGAAGTTGATCAGGTTGCGGGTCGGCTCGGTGTCCTTGCGGTACACGTCGATCAGGTAGCTGATGGACTGGAAGATGTAGAAGGAGATGCCGATTGGCAGGATCACCGAGGTCAGCACGAAGGGCTCGAAACCCATGGATTCGAGTACGGCATTGATGTTGGCCACCCCGAAGTTGGCGTACTTGAAGTAGCCCAGCGTGGCCAGGTTGCCGACCACCCCGGCCACCACCCAGCGCCGCGCCGCCTCGGTGCCGGCGTTGGCCTGGATGCGCAGGCCGAAGACGTAGTTCCACAGCGTCACGGCGGCGAACAGCAGGAGGAAGTCCACCCGCCACCAGGCGTAGAAGATGTAGCTGCCGATCAGGATCAGCAGGTTGCGCCCGCGGTTCGGGCACAGGTAGTACAGGCCGAGAAAGATCGGCAGGAACAGGAACAAAAAGACGTTGGATGAAAAGACCATCCTTGCTTCTCCGTGAAGACTCGGGGCAGCGCCCCCCTTTCCCCCCGCCTGCGAGGGGCTTGTTTTTGCTACTTCCTGTAGGAGCTGGCTTGCCGGCGACGCTGTGCAAGGCAGATCGCCGGCAAGCCGGCTCCTACGGTTTGCCGAACACCTGGGTCACCTCGCCACCTAAGCGGAAGCTGTTGAACGGCCCCATGTCCTTGTTCAGTTCGCGGGCTTGCGGGCCGCAGTCGTAAAGGCTGCAGTAGGGTGCCAGCCAGGCGTACTTGTAGTCCTTGCGCAGTTCGCCCATGTCCTGCTTGGCGCCGCTGCGCTGGGCGAAGATCTTCGGGTTCTGCGCCCCCTCCAGCACTCGCTCGGCCAGGCGCTGCAGGGCGCCATGGTTCTCGCCGCGCAGATCGACGCCGTTGGCCTGGGCGAAGGCGGCGATCATCGCCAGCGGTGGCAGGGCGTAGTTGTGGTAGGCCAGGGCGCGCTGGCGGCGACGTATCTCGTTGGGCAGAAAGCCTTCGTCGTCCACCTGGTTGGCGGCGACGCGGAACTGCTCCACGGACCAGTCGAACAGGTCGCGCCGGTCACTGACCACCGCCACCGCCATCACCGACCAGGCGGCCCAGTAGCTGTGGTTGTTGATCTTCTTCAGCGGCAGGTCGCTCCACTCGCGCACGGTGTGTTCGGCCAGGTTGAGGAACCAGCGCTCGATGCGCTCGCTCTGCTCGGGGTAGTCCTTCAGCGGCTGCGACTCGGAGAACTTCAGGCGTAGCCAGGCGCCGGCGAGGCTGCCCAGCGCCCATTTGCGGATCGACTTGCCGGTGTGATTGAAACGCTCGGATTCCAGGGCATCGGCACTGGCCCAGCGATCCAGCCACTGGATAGCGCAGTCCAGGCGCTCGCGCTGGCCGGTGCGCATGTAGCCGGTGATCAGCCGCCCGGCTTCCTTCTCCAGGCGGGTGATGTCGGAGGTCTGCTGGCGGAAGCTCTTCTCCGCACGGGCATTGAGCGTGGCGCGCGCGCTGTCGGAGCCGGCGTACTTGCTGGTGAAGTGCATCTCGCCGATGTACGGCTGCGGCGCTGCCGAGCAGGGCGCGGCATGTCCCTGGCGCTGCTCCACGGGGGCGCGGTAACCGGCGGGTGGTTGCAGGGCGGCATGCGCCGCACTGCTGAGCAGCAGGGCGCTGAGCAGGGCAAGTGGCGAGAGTCTGTGCATGGCGAACCTCAGCTTTCGGTGGCGTTGTGGGCGACCTGCTGGGCAGGGCCGGAGGGACGTTGGCACAGGCTGGCCTGCACCTTGACGTCGTCGGCGCTGTCCTCGGGCTTCTGGAGTTCCAGGGCGAAGAAGTTCTCCTCGCCCCAGCCCGGCCCGTCGCGCAGCTCGAAGGTGAAACGCCCGTCGGTGTCGACGGTGTTGGGCTTTTCCAGCTTGAGCTGTTCGCGCTGGCCATTGAGGTACCAGATGGTCGCGTCGATGCGCTTGATCGAGGTGTCGCTGAAACGCAGGTCAAGCTGGTGGCGGTTGCCGGGCAGGGTCAGCAACTTGTTCTGGCCATTGACCAGCACCTCGTTGCTGCCGGGGCGCAGGCGTTTCTCGCTGCTCAGCAACGCGGTCTGGCCGCTGCAGCCGTTGTTCAGCGCCGCCATGAGCTGGCGGTGGGTCTTGTCCGAGGCCAGGTCGTAGAGCGGTGAGAATTCCCACACGATGATTTTCGGCGGGTCATTCTGGAACGCATCGCTGGCCAGGTATTCGAGCATCGCCCCTTCCAGGCCGCCGCCGGGGAAGGCGGCGTTGAGCACGTCGGTGCCCAGGTACTGTTCGAGAAAACCGCCGAAGTTGTAGTTCTTGCCGCTGTGGCTGGTACCGATCAGAGCGATCTGCGGGCTGCTCTCGTCGCCGAACAGGGCATCGCCGCCACTGGCATCCTTGGGTTCGGTGAGGAACTGGTCGACGTACTGCACGGCATAGCCGGTGCCGCAGAGCTGGCTGGCGACATTCTGCATGGTGCCGGTCTTGCCCATCAGGCCGATGCGCTCGGTGACGAACTCCTTCTGCGGCAGATCGCTGAAGCCGGGGATGCGCTTGATCGTCTCGGCCACCAGGCGCGCGGTGCGTTCGGCGCCGTAGGGGGTCCAGTGCTGGTCGCGGCGGAAGTAGAACTCCTTGGCGTCCTTCTCGTCGGTCAGCGGCGTCAGATCCGGCACCCAGATGCCCAGTTGCTCGAAGCGCGCCAGGGTCTGGCGGTAGTTGCGCAGGGCCTTGTCGTAATCGAAGCGCTGGTACTCCTCGGGGGCGAGCTTTTCCCGATTGACCAGGCCGCGCGTGGGTTGGTAGACCACCACCAGTTCCACGCCACGTTGCTTGAGGCCGTCGCGCAGTTCCTTGAGGTAGCGGTAGCCGGTCTCGTTGGTGCCGAACTCGGTGCGCAGGTCTTCCACGCTGCGGAACAGCCAGCCATCGCGGGCGTCGAGCAGGGTGACGAAGTTCTTCATGTAGTTGGTGGTGTAGTTGCTGGCATCGTGCGCGGCCGGGCACAGCGAGCAGCAGTCCTGCACCTGATACTCTGGAGCGGGGCGTTCGGCGGCCTGCAGCAGGCTGCCGTAGGCGGCGCAGGTCACCGCCAGGGCGAGGGTCTTGAGTTTGGATACGCTCATGCTTGGGCCTCGTCAGTTGGTCATCTGCGCAGGGCCGACCGGGTCGATCAGCACGGGTTGGCGCTTGCGCAGCAGCAGGTCGAGGATTTCGTCCTGTTTCTCGCCGAGAATGCCGGCCAGCTGGATGCCGGTGCTCTTGCTCGGGGCGAGCATCTTCACGCGGTACAGCTCGACCGACAGCGGCGAGTCGATGTTGATGGGGCTGGAGCCGTTACCGGCCAGGGTGCCGCCGACGATGATCATCGACACCTTGGTGTCGAACGGGTCGAGCTTCAGGTTGCGGTCGGTGTCGGACAGATCCTTGATGTGGCCGTAGACGCCGGTGAGCTGGTTGAGCGCCGCGACGTTCTCGTACAGGCGGATGTTCTCGCTGTTGCGGATGCGGATGCCGTGGCGCTGGTTGCCCAGCACCTGATTGCCCCACAGCAGGTTGTCGCCGCTCTCGTACAGGGTGATGCCGTCGGAGTGGTTGCCGTGCACGCGGTTGTGGGCGATCAGGTTGCGCACGCTGTTACGGTCGATGACGATGCCCGAGAGCTTGTTGTCGTAGCTCTGGTTGTTGATGATCCAGCTATCGTTGACCTCGCGCGAGATGATGATGCCGTGCTTCTTCTTGGTACCGAACACCTCGTTCTCGGCGATGATCAGGCCGTGCGAGCGGTCGTGCGGGTCGATGCCGTAGACGATGTTGTCGCGGTAGGTGTTGCCCTTGATCACCACGTTCTGCGCCTCGTAGCAGTAGAAGCCGTACCAGTGGTCGACGAATTCCGAGTCGATCAACCAGCCGGTCGGTTCCGGGCGTTGCAGGCGTGCATGCATGTTCGGCGTGTACTGGGTGATCGACACGCCATAGGACTTGGAGTTGTCGTAACCCAGGCTGGTGATCACGCTGCTGGCGATGTACAGCTCGCTACCGCCCCAGGACACCAGGAAGGGGCGGAACTCCTTGGGATCGCGGAAGGTGGCCGGGCCGTTGTCGGCCTCGCGCCAGGCAGTGACGCGGGTATCGGTAATGAACATCAGGCCGTCGTTGATCAGGAACGCGCCACGCTCCTGCGACAGGCGCAGTTCGCGGGTGTCCTTGCCGACGTGCAGCGCCGCGCCTTGAGCCACGACGATGGGCAGACGGGCGAGGTACACGCCCGGTGCCTGCTCGGCGAACTGGCTGTCGGGCAGGGCATCGGCCAGATCCTGCGCGGTGACCAGGCCGCCTTCGATGAAGATCGCCTGGGGCATGCCCTGCTGACGCTTGATCCATTCGCGCAGGCGTTCGTTACCGCCGGTGAAATCCTTCAGCGCGTCCTGGCGCAGCATGCGCCGCACCACCACCTTGCCTTTGGCGCCGTGCGGGATCTTGGCCAGCACGGCCTCCTTGGTGTAGCCGGACAGGTCCGGCAGCTTGGGCGCTTCCATGTGCAGCTCGTCGGCCGGCGCGCTACGCACGCGGTAGTCGAGCAGGTTGTCCTGCGGGTTGGCCTGTGCCAGCGGCGCCGTGAGACACAGCGCGCTGAGCAGCAGGGGTAGGGCTAAGCCATTGGGTTGCATGATCCGATCCCTCAGAAGCGCCAGATGAAGTCGACGAAGGCGCGGTGCATCACCGAGTCGGTGCCGCTGCCATAGGCATCGCCCGGGCGGAATACGCCGGCACGCAGACGTACCAGGGCCGAGCGCTCGTCCAGTTGTTCGGCGACGGCCGCCGGCAGCAGGCCCTGCTTGAAGTAGCGGGTCAGCACCACGTCGACTTCCTGGCCGAGGTCTTTCTCGCCGGCCACCAGCGGTGCGGTGATGCCGCTGTCGCCGACGTCCTGATCGCCGTCGACGCGCCAGAAGCGGTGGTAGACCAGGCTGGCGTCGTAGTCCTCGTTCAGCTCCCAGGAGCTGAAGGCGCTGGCCACCTGCAGGTTGGAGAGCTCGCCGCGGAAGGCCTCGCCATAACGGTGCAGGCGCGATTCGACGCCGGTGAAATTGGCGCGGTTGCTGTGCAGGCCGGTCTGCATGAACTGCCGCGACTTGTCCTCGTCGCCACCGCCGCTGCCGCGGGAGTAGGCGGCGCCGACCTTCCAGTTGTCGTCGAGGTCGTAGCGCAGGCCCAGATCCACGGCCCAGGCATCCACGTCCTGGCTGCGCGAGCCGGTGGCCTGGCGTTCGTTGCCGACCACCTGCTGTTGCAACTGATCGGTGTCGCCCTTGAGCCAGGTGAACTGCGCCCAGTAGTTGAGACGGTTGCGCGAGTTGCGCTCGAAGAAACCGCCATCGGCATGCAAGCCGTACCAGGTCAGGTCGCCGGTGTAGCGCTTGCTCAGTTCGTCGAGGCGCTCGCCGGGCCGCGCCAGATGGCCGTCGTCGCGGCTGTGATGGAGGTTGGCGCCGATGCGGTGGCCGGGCGTCCACTGGTAGTCGAGGCCGGCGAAGTAGTGGCGGCGATCCTCGTCCTCGGGGGCCAGGTCATCGAGATCGGTGCGGTATTCGGAGAAACGCTCGGCGACACCAGCCTTGGCGCGCAACAGGGTGGTATCGAATTGCCATTGCACGGCTTCGATGTTGGTGTCCATCCAGGCCCCGTCATCGCTGCGCAGGCGCTGGCGGCCCACGCGCAGGTGTTCGCCGGGATAGGCGGTGAGGCCGGCGTAGTCGACCCAGAACTCGCGCATGGCCAGGTAGCTCTTGTCCGGCTGGCGCGCGTCGCCGCGCTGTGTGCTGTCTTCGCCGTCGTCCTGCAACGGGTCGGTTTCGATGGTGTCGGTGGCGGTGACCGCCTGACCCATGGCGAAGGCGCTCCAGTCGCCACGCTCGCCATAGACCCAGGGGCGCAGGTCGAGGCCGAGACCGCTGACGTCGCCACCCTCGCGGGTGCCGAGGTCACGGTCGTCTTCCGATTGTGCGGTGATCTTCACGTCCAGGCCGAAATTCCTCGGTACCTCCGCCGCCCAGGCGGTGCTGGCGGCACTGGCGACCAGCAGGCTGGCACTCAGGCCTAGCTGGCTGACGATCCTGTTTAACTGCATGCAGAAATCCTTGTTCATGGCTGGCTGACCTGCAGGGCGGCCTGCTGCTGCAGGACGTTGCCGCGTACCTCGCGCTCTTCGCGCAGCAGGCGCTGGCCTTCGGCCAGTTGGGCTGGGGTCAGGCTGGCGGCGATGGCGTCGGCCAGCTCCTGGGTCTGCGGCGTCTGGCGGGGCAGGGCCAGTTGGCTGAAGACGTAGGCATTGACCGGATCCGGCTTGATGCCGCGTTTCTGGCTGTACATCTGCGCCAGGGCGAAGTCGGCGCTGAGCTGGCCGGCGCGGGCGGCGCTGAGCAGGTGGTCGAGGGCCTTCTGCGCATAGACCTCACCGAGGTAGCCGCGCAGGTAGATCTGCCCCAGGTAGTAGTTGGCGCTGGGCTCGCTGGGGGCGGCCTTGCGCAGGTGTTCCTCGGCCTTGTGCGGCTGCTTGGGCAGCAGCTTGCCCTCGTAGTACAGGCGTCCGAGCAGCAGTTCGGCGCGCGGCAGGGCGGCTTCGCGGCCCTTGTCCAGGTAGCCGAGCAGGGTTTCGGTATCGCCCTGCTGCGGGTAGTCGTAGAGCAGGCGGGCCAGGCTGACCCAGGCGGCGGGGTAATCCGGGGCGATGGCTTCCAGCAGCTCCTGCGCGCGTTGTGGTTGCGGCTGGCCCAGTTCGGGGTCGCTCAGCACCCCGGCCACGGCCTCGACCTGGTTGGGCGAGACGCGACCGGCGCGGTAGCCGGCCAGCAGCCGCTCGGTCAGGGCATCGCGGGCATCGGCGCGGTCCTGCTTCTGATAGACCGTGGCCAGTTCGGCATAGCAGGCTTCTTCCTGAGTCAGGCGCGCCTGGCAGATGCGTTCGATCTCGCCGAGGTGCTGATCGTAGGAACCTTCGCTGCGGTACAGGAGAATCTGCGCCAGTTCGGCCTGCGGCAGGCCCTGCTGGCGCCAGTCATGGATACGCTGGGCAACGTTCATGGTGGGAAAGTCCTGTGGGTAGAACAGGTAGAGTTCGGTCAGGGGCAGCAGCGCGCTGGGCTCGCCAGCGCGGTTGGCACGTTCCAGCAGTTCGGCGGCCTCGCGGCGCTCGACCAGGGTGCTGCCGGGCTTGCGCGCCAGCAGCTTGCCCAGGCGCGCTTCGGCGCGCGGTGAGCCATCCAGGGCCTGGCGATAGATGCGCTCGGCTTCCTGCATGTCCTGGTTCTGGCCGCTGGCCGCGTAGATATCGGCCAGGCCGATCTGCGCGTTGCTGTAGCCCATCTCGGCGAGTTGGCGGAAATGCCATTCGGCAGTCTGCTGATCGCCGCTTTGCAGGGCTTCGCGGGCCAGGCGCTCGTCCGGCAGGCCGGCGCAGCCGACCAGCGTGGCGCTGACGGCCAGGCCGAGCAGGGCAGGGCGAAGTAGAGGCATGCTCACGGCGATCTCCTCAGCGGCCGGCGGCTACGGCGTGGTCGACCAGACCGCCGAGGGACGGACCACGGTCGATGACCACGTCCACCGGCTGGCCGGCGAGGTTGGCCGGCAGCACGTCCTGCGGTTTGATCACCACGCGGATGTCCGAACTCAGGCCGCCGTCGTGCAGGCTGGTGCTGATGATCTGGCCATGACGGGCATCGTCCTCGCCGGCCACCTTGAAGGTCACCGGGGTGCCGGGGCGTGCCTGTTCCAGGTTGCGATAGGGGAAGCTGGCGGCGACGGTGGCGACGCCGTCCTGTGGCACCAGCTCGAAGATCACGTCGCCCTTGCTGGCGAACTGACCGTCGGCCACCAGTTGGCGAGCAACCTTGCAGTTGCACGGGCTGGTCAGGGTGCCCTGCATCTCGCGGGCGAACAGGGCCTCGATCTGGCTCGGTTCGAGCTGGTCTTCACCCAGGTGGCCCTTGAGCATCTCCAGCATGCTGGTGGTGAAGGTGGCGATGGGCGCACCTTTTTCCACCACGGCGTCTGGCTGTACCAGGGCCTGCACGCTGCCTTCACGCGGCATGGTGACCTGCAGCGCGGGCAGGCTGATCTGCGCCGACTTGGCATGGGTGACGAAGTACAGGCCATACACCGACTTGCCGATGTAGCCGAAGGCCGCCAGGCCGACGAGGAAGATGGCGCCACTGAAGGTCACGGCGCGCAGGCGACCGAGCATGCTCATGCCGCCGCCCGTACCGTTCTTGCGTGCCTTGGTGAAGTTGTCGCGCTGCAGGATGTGCAGCACCTCGCCGACGTTGATCAGCTCACCCCCCAGATGCGCGCTGATCAGGTGGCGCAGGGCCGCCGCTTCACGTGCGCCAAGGTTATGGAACTGGCAGCCGACACGGTTGTGTTCGGCCTGCACGGCGTTGACCTGGAATTCCACATCCAGCCCCAGCACCAGGCCGTCGAGCTGGAACTGCAATTGGCCACGGTGATAGTCACCGACCTTGTGTGTGGTTTTCTCGCTGGTGAAGCTGAAACCGCCGGCAGAGACATCCTGCAGGCGTGCATCGACGCGTTCGCCCTTGGCGGTGGTGTAGCGCAGGCGCCCGGGCAGCTTGACACGGGCGTGCTGGCGCTGGGCTTCGGACTCATGGACGACGTTGAGATTGGCGACGGAGTTCATGGTGGCTAATTCCTATTCGAGTTCGGTCATACCAGCGCCAGCAGCGCGGCGATGAATACAGAGGCAGCAGAGAAGGTCATGGCGCGTGACGACCAACTGTTGAACCAGTTGGCGAAGCTGGACAGGCCGCGGTTGAGCTTGGTGTTCTGGCGCGTCCAGGACTGCTGATCGAGGCGGAAGAACACGTAGATCTTCACCAGGGCGCCGACGATCTGGTTGTAATAGAGCAGCACCGGGTAGGCCGGGCCGATACGGTGGCCGGACAGCATCAGCAGCAGGGTCAGGATCAGGCGGGTCAGGCCGATCCACAGCAGATAGACCAGCAGGTACATCACGCTGTACTTGATGCTGGCGATGATCGCCACGCACAGGCCGAGGATGCAGGTCCACATCGACACGCGCTGATCGAACAGCACCAGGCTGGTGAAGGCGCCGAGGCGGCCCATGCCCAGACGCAGGGCGCGTGAGTTCTGCCGCAGGTTGTTGCCGTACCAGCGGAACATCAGCTTGCGGCTGGCCTTGATGAAGCTCTTCTCCGGCGGGTGTTCCACCGTGTTGATGGCGGCGTCCGGCACGTAGAAGGTGTCGTAGCCCAGGCGCATCAGGCTGTACCAGCTAGACTTGTCGTCACCGGTGAGGAACTGGAAGCGGCCCAGGCGCCAGTGCTCCAGGTGGTCGGCTTCGACGTCGCGGATGAATTCGGGGTCGGTCACCACGCTGGCGCGGAACACGGACATGCGCCCGGTCATGGTCAGCACGCGTTTGGAAAGCGCCATGGAGCACATGTTGAGGTGACGCTGGGCGAAGCGCAGCTTGTGCCACTCGCTCATGATGTAGCTGCCGCGTACCTCGCAGAACTCGTTGGTGGTCAGGCCGCCGACGTTGGGGAAGAGCTTGAACCAGGGCACGGTCTTCTTCACCACATCGGCTTCGAGCACGGTGTCGCCATCGATCACCGCCACCACCGCATCGCGATCCGGCATCTGCCGGGAGATGGCGCGGAAACCGTGGGCCAGGCCGTCACGCTTGCCGGTGCCGGGAATGCGTACGATGTCCAGCTTGACCCGTGCTGGCGGCTGGGCCTGGGCCCAGAGGTTCTTGATCAGCAGCTCGTCGGAGAGCTCGACGATCGAGCAGACCACGGTGCAGGGGTAGCCGCAGTCGATCGCTTCGCGGATCACCGAGCGGTAGACCATGGCGGTGGTCAGCGCCTCGATGCGGAAGCTGGTGACCATCAGAAATACATGAGAGGGGTCGGCGTCCTTGCCGAGTTTTTGCACCTTGCGGCGATACCAGGGGTACACCAGGTAAAGGAACAGGCAGCCGCGCACGAAGTGCATGGCGCCCATGGAATAACGCCAGATGCCGACGATGCCGATGAGCAGGAGGAAATTCCGCGAATCGGGGTCGAACACCGTACGGGGCAGAGCCAGTGCCAGGAGCATCAGCAGGCTGAGATAGAGTATCCAGCCGCTGGCCTGATTGAGGCCGTTCTTGAGCTTGTCCATATGCGTCTCCGGCTACCGCCCGGGATTGACCAGGCGGTAGCTCGCGGCCTCGTTACCAGCAGATGCCTTCGGCCACGCCATTGCTGGCGTGAGGCATGAAGCCCACCAGGTCGATCACCCGCTTGCCGCTCGGTGCCTGCTCGGCGAGCTTGGCGAAGCGCTCGTCGCTGTTGCCCAGGACGATGATGTCGGCCTTCGCCACCACGTCGTCCAGATCACTGTTGAGCAGCGAGGAAACGTGTGGGATCTTCGACTCGATGTAGTCCTTGTTGGCGCCGTGGACACGGGCGTATTCGACGTTGCGGTCATAGATGCTCAGGTCGAACCCCTTGCCGATGAGCATTTCCGCCAGTTCCACTTGCGGGCTTTCGCGCAGGTCATCGGTGCCGGCCTTGAAGCTCAGGCCGAGCAGGGCGACCTTGCGCGAATGGTGGCTGGCGATGATGTCGAAGGCCTTCTGCACCTGGGCGGCGTTGCTGCGCATCAGCGAGCCGATCAGCGGGGCTTCCACGTCCAGGCTGCTGGCGCGGTAGTTCAGGGCACGTACGTCCTTGGGCAGGCAGGAGCCGCCGAAGGCGAAGCCAGGCTTCATGTAGTACTTGGACAGGTTGAGCTTGTGGTCCTGACAGACCACGTCCATCACCTCGCGGCCGTCGACGCCGACTGCCTTGGCGATGTTGCCGATCTCGTTGGCGAAGGTGACCTTGGCCGCATGCCAGACGTTGCAGGTGTACTTGATCATCTCCGCGACTTCGATGTCCTTGCGGATGATCGGCGCGTCCAGCTCGCTGTAGATGCTTTCCAGCAGGTCGCCGGAGGCCTTGTCCAGCTCACCGATGACGGTCATCGGCGGGAAGTCGTAGTCCTTGATCGCGGTGCTTTCGCGGAGAAACTCGGGGTTCACCGCCAGGCCGAAGTCGACGCCGGCCTTCTTGCCCGAGCAGTCTTCGAGAATCGGCAGTACCACGTTCTTCGCGGTGCCCGGCAGTACGGTGCTGCGTACCACCACGGTGTGGCGCTCGGCCTTGTCGCGCAGAGCGAGGCCGATCTCGCGGCACACGCCTTCGATGTAGTTCAGCTCCAGGTCGCCGTTCTTCTTGCTCGGCGTGCCGACGCAGATGAACGACACATCACTTTCCAGTACGGCTGCGATGACATCGGTCGTACCACGCAGGCGACCCTGGCGCAGACCCTGTTGCAGCAGTTCTTCCAGGCCCGGCTCGACGATGGGCGATTTGCCATTGTTGATCAGGTCGATCTTGTTCGCGGATATATCCACACCGATTACGTCATGGCCGCGAGCCGACAAACAGCCGGCACAAACTGCGCCCACATAACCCAAACCGAAGATACTGATACGCATGGTTTTCACCTCGTCCGTTTGATGCAATTTAAAACCTGGCCACTTTATTTAGGCCAAGCGAGTCCTTGAACTTGCTGTACGGCAGTCAGCGAGTTCGTTTAGGCATAAGTAGAGGGTGGTGCTGGATGGAGCACCAGAATGGGGCCTTTATACTGGGTGATGGCCCTTGGATATTGTTTCGATTGCCCTGATGGAGGGCTCTATATCAATGGTCTGCAGTGCTTCGGTCTCTCCCTTATGCGCAGTTGAAGTTGGCTCGGTTGGAACTTTCGATATCACCTTAATAGCGCTTGGCTTATCAGGCGTAACGAGAAGTTACGAGCGATCATGGTGTGCGCTGTATGAGTTCGGGGCTTCCTTGATAGTTCCGACCGTTCGTCAAAATGCTGAACCGGAGCTGAACGGTAGTGGCTATTAAAATAATGGCATTATTGCAGCTTGCATGATGGCAACTTTGCAAGTTGCATGATGGCACGCGCCGTATTAATGCCTTGGCTGTTATGGGATAAAACCCGTGCGGATAAGTTCTATGTTTGGGAAGTTAAAGCTGAAAGTGTGAAGTAGTGCGGGGTTTGAGCGGGGAGGGGCGTGCCGCAAGGACGCGGCACGGGGGGAGGTGTGAGCGATCAGCCCTCGGGATGATCGCGCAGGAACACCAGGCTGTCGGCTTTCGAGTGTTCGGCCGAGTAGCGATAGCCCTGATAGGTAAAGTCCTTGAGGCCAGCAGGGTCGCGCAGGCGTTCCTTGATCACGTAGCGCGCCATCAGGCCGCGGGCCTTCTTGGCGTAGAAGCTGATGATCTTGTACTGGCCGTTCTTCAGATCCTTGAACTCGGTGTCGATGATGCGTGCATTGAGCGCCTTGCGCTTGACCGCGCCGAAGTACTCGTTGGACGCCAGGTTGAGCAGCACGTCATCGCCCTGTGCGGCCAGTGCCTCGTTCAGCCAGGTGCTGATGCGCTCGCCCCAGAAAGCGTAGAGATCCTTGCCGCGTGGGTTGGCCAACTTGGTGCCCATTTCCAGGCGGTAGGGCTGCATCAGATCCAGCGGGCGCAACACGCCATACAAGCCGGAGAGCATGCGCAGGTGCGCCTGGGCGAAGTCGAAATCTGCCTCGGAGAAATCCTCGGCATTCAAGCCGGTATAGACGTCGCCCTTGAATGCCAGCAAGGCCTGCTTGGCGTTCTCTGGGGTGAATTCGGGGTGCCAGCTACCGAAGCGTGCGGCATTGAGGCCGGCGAGCTTATCCGACAGACCCATCAGCTCGGCAATCTGCGCCGGGCTGAAGTCGCGTAGCTGAGCGATCAGTTCCTGGGCGTGGTCGAGGTATTCGGGTTGGGTGAAGCGCGGGGTTGCCGGCGGTGTCTCGTAGTCGAGGGTCTTGGCCGGTGAAATCACCATCAGCATGTGCAGGTCTCCAGAAAACGTGACGGCGATTCTAGAAGCATGGCGATAGGCAAGGCCACCTATCGGTGCGATTGAGCAAGGCGTTGTAGGAGCGAGCTCTGCTCGCGAAGGGGCTGGCAAGGATTCGGGTGGAGCACCCTCTGCAGGGCACCTCTAAAAACGTAGGCGAGACAGCCAGCGCAAGGCAAAAACAGGCGAAAAAGCGCAGTTTACGCGCTGTAAATGAGCATTTTGATCGGACTCGCGCACGAGCCTGTTTTTAACGCCGCGATGGCAACGCAGGTAGTTTTTAGAGGTGCCCTGCACCCGATTGGCACGGCGTGCTGCAAATGGGGGCGGGTGGGTGAAACGAATCGCAGCAGGTAGGACTTCGGACTGTAACCCTGTCACCTGGGGTCGCCAAGCGCTTTTCGTCGAGAAGAAAAATAAAGTTCAAAAAGCTGAAAAGTTCTTTTGCCTGTCATCTTTTTTGGAGTATCTAAAAAGCAAGACCGCCGAAACCTGCAGACAGGTGGCGGCCATTGGCCCTCACCTTGCTTGCCACCTTTCGGCCCCGATCTGAAAAATCGGCGGTCTCTGTCCGGCGCAGCACCGCCCTAGGTATTGCGTCGCCCGGCTACGACAAGAAGGTGACCGACGTATGGATGACCACGGACGCTCCAAGCCCACCGCTCCAACCCTCTACGCCCTCGACACCAACGTCCTGATCCACGACCCCAATGCCCTGCTGAACTTCGAGGAACACCACGTCGCCATTCCGATGACGGTGCTGGAGGAACTCGACAAACTGAAATCCGGCAAACATGGCGTCGCCGCCGAATGCCGCCAGGCGATCCGCCTGATCGATCAGATCCTCGCCGGGGCCGAACCCGAAGACGTCGAGTTCGGTGTACCCATCCAGCGCGGCAAGAGCGGCCCATGCGGCAGCCTGTCGATCCTCATGAGCAAGAGTGCCTCGCCGGTGACCTGGCTGCCGGAGAACCTCAACGACAACAAGATCATCAACCAGCTCGTCGAGCTGAAGACGCGCAATCCCGGTCTGTCCGTGGTGCTGGTGACCAAGGACATCAACATGCGCCTCAAGGCTCGTGCCTGTGGCATCGATGCCGAGGACTACCACACCGACCAGTTGGTGGATGACGTCTCGCTGCTATCCAAAGGCTATCACGATCTGCCCGGCTCGTTCTGGGATCGCGTGAGCAAGGTGGAGACGCGCCAGGATCACGGCCGCACCTGGCATCGCGTGCAGCTCACCGACAACCTGCCGGCGGTGCACGTCAACGAGTTCATCCTCGATGAGCAAGGCTTCGTCGGCTGGATCAAGGCGATCAAGGGTGACGAACTGGTCATCCTCGACATGCACCAGGAGCCGCTGCTGCATCAGGAAGCCTGGGGCCTGAAACCGCGCGATATCCACCAGGCGCTGGCGCTGTTCGCGCTGCTCGACCCGGACATCCATCTGGTCAACCTGTCCGGCGCCGCCGGCTCCGGCAAGACCATCCTGGCGCTGGCTGCGGCCATCGAGCAGACCATGGTCAGCAAGCGTTACCGGCGCATCATCGCCACCCGCAGCGTGCAGGGGCTGGATCAGGAGATCGGCTTTCTGCCCGGCACCGAGGCGGAGAAGATGGAGCCCTGGCTCGGCGCCATCACCGACAACCTCGAAGCGCTGCACATGGACGACGAGAGCACCCATGGCAGCGTCGACTACATCCTGCAGAAGGTGCCGCTGCAATTTAAATCCCTCAACTACATCCGCGGGCGCAGCTTCCAACAGAGCCTGATCCTCATCGACGAGTGCCAGAACCTCACCCCACACCAGATGAAGACCATCATCACCCGCGCCGGCAGCGGCTCGAAGGTGGTGTGCCTGGGTAACCTGGCGCAGATCGACACCCCCTACCTGTCGGCGCCCAGCTCGGGCCTGACCTACCTCACCGAACGCTTCAAGGATTTCCCCCACGGCGTTCACATCACCCTGCAAGGCGTACCGCGCTCGATCCTGGCGGAGTACGCCGAAAGCCACATGTAGCTACAAGCTGCAAGTAAAAGACCCGGAGCCTTCGCAGGCTCCGGGTCTTCGTTTTCAGCCTGTAGCCCGGATGCAATCCGGGGACGCTTGGCACCCCAATCCCCGGATTGCATCCGGGCTACGGTACTTGCCGCCTGCTATTGCTACAATCGGTCGATTCCCGTCAGGAGTTTTGCCGTGCTGACCCACCTCGATTCCCAAGGCCGTGCGCACATGGTCGATGTCACCGACAAGGCGACCACCTTCCGTGAGGCCAGCGCCGAAGCGCGCGTGCGCATGCTGCCCGCCACCCTGCAGATGATCGTCGCCGGTGAGCACCCCAAGGGCGATGTGTTCGCCGTGGCGCGCATCGCCGGCATCCAGGCGGCGAAGAAAACCAGCGATCTGATCCCTCTGTGCCACCCGCTGATGCTTACCGGGGTCAAGGTCGAGTTGAGCGCCGAGGGTGACGACGCGGTGCGCATCGTCGCGCGCTGCAAACTGTCCGGCCAGACCGGGGTCGAAATGGAAGCGCTGACGGCTGCCAGCGTCGCCGCGCTGACCATCTACGACATGTGCAAGGCGGTGGATCGCGGCATGGTGATCGAGCAAGTACGCTTGCTGGAAAAACTCGGCGGCAAGAGCGGTCACTACAAGCTGGAGGAGCAAGCATGATCCGCGTGCAGTATTTCGCCCGTTACCGTGAAGCCCTGGGCCGTGACGAGGAACAGGTCAGCGGCGACTTCGTCACCCTCGACGACCTGCGCCTGCACCTGCTGGCCCGTGGCGGCGAGTGGGAGGTGCTCAGCGAGCAGAACCTGATGTGCGCGCGCAATCAGGAACTGTGCAGCCTCGACGAGCCGCTGGCCGAAGGCGACGAGGTGGCCTTCTTTCCCACCGTTACCGGTGGCTGATGCCGCCCCTGACCATCGCTACCCTCGAGAGAACCAGCGCATGACCGTCCGCGTCCAAGCCCAACCCTTCGATCCCGGCAGCGAACTCAATGCTCTGCATGCCGCCAACCTCGGCATCGGCGCGGTGGTCAGCTTCGTCGGCTACGTGCGCGACTTCAACGAGGGGCGCGAAGTCGGCGGCATGTTTCTCGAACACTTCCCCGGCATGACCGAAAAGGCCCTGGCCAAGATTGCCGAGCAAGCGCGCGAGCGCTGGCCGTTGCTGGGTACCGAGATCATTCACCGCATCGGTCGCCTGGAGCCGGGCGAGCCCATCGTCTTCGTCGGCGTCAGCAGCGCTCACCGACAGGCCGCGTTCGATGCCTGCAACTTCGTCATGGATTATCTCAAGACCCGGGCGCCCTTCTGGAAGAAGGAAGATACCGCCGAGGGCCCGCGTTGGGTGGAAGGGCGCGACAGCGATCAGGTCGCTGCCGAGCGCTGGCAACGGCCGTAGGGTGCGCTGCGCGCACCGGCTCTTCGTAACGCCATGCCTGCATGAATAGCGATCGGTGCGCATGGCGCACCCTACGGTGGTCAGAGCCCTATGCCAACGCCAGGTGCACCCGCAGGGCAATGGGCACCAGCATGATCAGTACGCCGAAACCCAGCAGGCGCACGCCCCACTCGTGCTCGCGAAAGTTGAAACCCACCCCCAGCAGCAGAAAGCCGCCAATCAGCAGTGCCAACATCAGATGATAGTGATCCATTGCCCGTCTCCCGCGCGATGACCCTGATTGCAGTCTAGTCGCTTGGCTGGGCCCGAGCCTGACAGGGATCAAGATTCGCTGCCCAGCAGCCAGATGCTGCCGGCTTCCTCGCGGCAGGGCAGGGCCTGCAGTGCCTGCCCGGCACAGGGGCCGGCCACGCATTCACCGGAGTCGATGAGAAACAGTGCACCATGGGTGGCGCAACGAATCAGGCTGGCGCTGTCGTCGAGAAAGTCGTCCGGCTGCCATTGCAAGGACACGCCACGATGCGGGCAGCGGTTGCGGTAGGCATGCACCTGGCCGTCCTTGCGCACCACGAGCAGATGCAGATCATCGAGGTTGAAGCCCCGGCTCCGGCTTTCGGCCAGTTCGTCCGAGGCGCATAGGCGGATCATGGTGACCTCCCAGGGCTGGTGGCGGATTATGGCGCAAGTGCCGCCGGTCGGTCAGCAGTCCAGGGCTGCAATGCGAGCGCTCCTGGCTTTGATGATGGAAGGTCAAGTGGCCTGAGCATCAGGTCGTTTTCGACAATCCGGTTGCTTATCGCGTTTCGCTGATTCCATCACTCGAGCGTTCAGGGCGACCTTTTCCTCAATCCTGTAGCGAGTTCAGTTGCGACAGGCTTTGGGTTCGTACCTGGCCATGATCTCGAATAAACTTTCCCTTTGTGGCGAATCCTTGGCTGCAGTGGAGGGCACCTCTAATGGCTACCTTCGTTGCCATCGCAGCGTTAAAAACATACTCGTGCGCGAGTCCGAGCTGGGCGCCCCCATCAAAATGCTCATTTACAAAGCGTAAGCTACGCTTTTTTCGCCTGTTTTGCGGGGCCGCCATCGGTTGCGCTGGCCGCCTCGCCTAGGTTTTTAGAAGGATCCTGGAGAGATGGGATGACCCTCATGCTGGAACCTGTGCTGTTCGGCCTGATGGCACTTGCCGACGCCTTGCCGCAGCGCCTGGTGCAACTGGCGGCCGCGTTCCATCTACATCTTTTCTATGGCGGCAGCCGCTGATGTCATCGTGTCGACCTCGCACCTTGTTGCTGGCGCTGAGCGCGCTGTTGCTTCTGAGCATCTGGTTGTCGCTGACCCTGGGGGCGGTGAGCCTGCCCTTGGCGGACACGGCTCTTGCCCTGCTGCGACTGCTCGGTGCGCCGGTTGGCAGTGAGGGCTCGCAGCAGGCCGCGCTGATCGTCGCACAGATTCGCATGCCGCGTACCTTGCTGGGGCTCTGCGTTGGCGCCGTGCTGGCGTTGACCGGGGTGGCCATGCAGGGGCTGTTTCGCAATCCGTTGGCCGATCCGGGCCTGGTCGGGGTCTCGGGTGGTGCCGCGCTGGGAGCTGCCCTGGCTATAGTCGGGGGCAGCCAACTGGGCAGTCTGCCGCCGACCTGGTCGCCTTACGTACTGTCGCTGAGCGCTTTCCTCGGTGGCCTGCTGGTCACGGCCCTGGTCTATCGCCTGGGCCGCCGCGATGGCCAGACTCAGGTGGCCACCATGCTCCTGGCCGGGGTGGCGATGACCGCCCTGGCTGGTGCTGGTGTCGGCCTGTTCACCTACCTGGCCGACGATGCCACCTTGCGCAGCCTGACCTTCTGGAACCTGGGCAGCCTTAATGGCGCCAGTTATTCGCGCCTGTGGCCGCTGCTGCTGGTCGCTGTCGGCGTGGCCTGTTGGCTGCCGCGCCGCGCGGCGGCGCTCAATGCCTTGCTGTTGGGCGAGTCGGAGGCCCGCCACCTGGGCTTCGAGGTCGAGCGTCTGAAGCGCGAGCTGGTCCTGTGCACGGCACTGGGTGTCGGCGCGGCGGTAGCGGCAGCCGGATTGATCGGTTTCGTCGGCCTGGTGGTGCCGCATCTGATGCGTCTGCTGGTGGGGCCGGATCACCGGGTGTTGCTGCCTGCTTCGCTGCTGGCGGGCGCCAGCCTGTTGCTGCTGGCCGACCTGTTGGCGCGCATGCTGCTGGCGCCCGCCGAGTTGCCGATCGGCATTGTCACCGCACTGATCGGCGCGCCGTTCTTTCTCTATCTGCTGGTGCGAGGACGAGCCTGATGCTGCGCGCGGACGATCTCGGCGTGCGCCGTGGCGATAATTTGGTGCTGCAGGGCATCGATCTGCAGGTGCAGCCTGGCGCCGTACTCGGGGTACTCGGACCCAACGGCGCCGGCAAGAGCACGCTGCTGGCGGCCTTGAGCGGCGAGGTGGCGGCGTGCCAGGGCAGCGTCAGTCTGGACGGGCGGCCCTTGGCCAGTTGGCCAGGGCAGGCGCGAGCGCAGCGTCTGGCGGTCTTGCCGCAAAGCTCCAGTCTGAGTTTCGCCTTTGCCGTGCGTGAGGTGGTGGCCATGGGCCGCCTGCCGCATGCCAGCGGGCGCCAGCGCGACGCTGAAATCGTGCTACAGGCGCTGCGTGCCGCCGATATCGAACACCTGGCCTCGCGCAGTTATCTGACGCTTTCCGGCGGCGAACGCCAGCGTGTGCACCTGGCTCGCGTTCTGGCGCAGTTATGGCCGGGTGAGCAGAGCTGCAGCCTGCTGCTCGACGAGCCGACATCGGCGCTCGACCCACTGCATCAGCACACCACCCTGGCGGCGGTTCGTGCGTTCGCCCAGCGCGGCGCGGCCGTGCTGGTGATCCTGCATGACCTCAATCTGGCCGCGCGTTACTGCGATCACCTGGTGCTCCTGCATCTGGGCCGTGTGCAGGCGCAGGGTTCGCCCGACCAGGTGCTGCAGGCCGACCTGTTGCGCAGTGTGTTCGGGCTGGAGGTCTTGATCCAGCGCCATCCCGAGCGTGATCATCCGCTGATCGTCGCGCGTTGAAACCTGCTGGAGCCTGCCTCATGCGCATTCTTTTCCTGTGCGGCCTGTTGTTGCTGGCTGCTTGTCAGTCGCACGTCATCCTGCCGCCCCCGCAGCCCTTGGCGCCTCTGGCGCGCGAACATGCCGAACTCGGGCAGATCCACGACCTGCGTACGGGCGAGCGAATCTCCCCGGAGCGTTTGCTCGAACGTCTGGCCAGTGTGCAGCGGGTATTGGTGGGAGAACGGCACGACAATCCGGATCACCATGCCCTGCAGCTCTGGCTGTCGCGTGGCCTGGCCGCGTACCGGGCGCAAGGCAGCGTACTGATGGAAATGATCAACCCGGATCAGCAGGTGCGTGTCACCCAGGCGCAAGGCGACAGCCGTGCCGGCACGCCGCCGCAGGATCCCATCGCGGCACTGGCCTGGCAGCCCGGCTGGAGCTGGTCGCTGTACGGGCCGCTGGTGCTGTACCAGTTGCGTCAGCCTTATCCGCTGCTGGCGGCTAACCTGGATCGTGACGAGATTCAGCGCATCTATCGGCAGCGGCCGGCGCTGGTCGGCGAACGTTCCAATGCCACGCAGGTACAGCAGCGTCTGCTGCAGGACATTCGTCTCTCGCATTGCGACATGCTGCCGCAAAGCCAGTTGCCTGCCATGCTTGCCGTGCAGCAACAGCGTGATCGACGCATGGCCGAGGCGCTGCTGGCGGCGCCGCAGCCGAGCCTGCTGCTGGCTGGCGCCTTTCATGTGCGCAAGGATCTCGGCGTGCCGCTGCACCTGGCGGATCTGCAGGCACCGGGAAGCCAGGCGGTGTTGCTGCTGGCCGAGGTGGGCCAGCGGGTGGATGCGCAGATGGCTGATTACGTCTGGTACACGGCGCGCATGCCGCAAGAGGATTTCTGCGCCCACTTCAAGCGCTGAACGGGGCACTGCTTTTCTGCAGGTAAAAAAAGACCCGGCAAGAGCCGGGTCAATAACCGTGATTAGCCTGATGAGGAGATAATCTGAAGAGTCCGACTGAATGGTCTCTTTAGCTTATCGGCTGATCTCGCGACCAGTTGAGGTAATAATAACAATTCTCATTCTGGAGTCAACGCCTTTTTGAGAATTTTTCTCAACTTTTCCCAGGCCCTCAAAATAAAGAGCCCCGGCACATGGCCGGGGCTCTGTCTTGCAGGCAGCGAGCTAGCTACGCAACTGAGTGACTTCCTTGTTCAGCAGGTCGATGCGCCGGGCCATGCTCTCGATCAGGCTGTGGGCGATGCGTGGATTGCTCTGCATCAGGCCGAGGAACTGATCCTTGGGAATCACCATGACGGTGCACGGCTCGCTGGCCACTACGGTGGCGCTGCGTTTCTCACGGGTGAAGACGGCCATGGCACCGAAGATTTCGTCCTTCTGCACGTCACCAACCTTCTGCCCGTCGACATAGGCTTCGGCATGGCCTTCGATGATGATGAACACATGGTCGGCATCGTCGCCCTGATGAATCAGTTCCTCGCCGGCAGCGAAGTGCTGGAAGCCGGTGGCGGGGCGAATTTCCGGCTGCTTGAGGCGTACCAGGGCATCGGAGAGCAGAGCCGTTTGACCGATGAGGTAATGGATGAACTGCTCCTGGCGCTGTTCGTCGGCATGGATGTGCTGGAACACTTCGCTACGGGAATAGGGCGTCAGGCTCAGCGGTTCTTCGCTGCTGTAACGGCAACTGGGCAGTTCGATGCCTTGGCGCAGGCCGACCAGGTCGCCTTCCTGCAGATAGAACAGCGGACGTTCGTCGACCAGCGCATGAAGCAGACCACTCTCGATGATGAATAGCTGATTGCCTGGCAGAACCTTGGCCAGATCGTCCGTACGCTCGATGAGCAGTGGTTCGCCTATGGGCTCGAGCCCGGCCAGCAGTTGAGCGGGGATGCTCTGTAGGCGATTGATCAACTGATTGGCGTAGGCCGGTTGCTCCCCGAGTAAATACATGACGGTAATTCCTTGAACGGGCTGGGCTGGCGAAGGGTACGGACGTCCCTGAAACAATAGGCGGTGGCGCTTGCCTCGGCAATCCTTGCGCTCAGGTGTTGTGAGCTAACTCTTGTTGTGTGGCGGGGCTTCTTGCAATTCGCCGTTGAGCGCCGCCTTGTGTGTCGCTGACAACTCGCTCCAATGGATGTCGAGCAGGGCGCCCTCGATGGCGTAGAGCAATACCTTCGAGGCGCGAAACCCTCTGGAACGTACCGCTCGATAGGCGCCTACAGCACCGTGGCGGCGCAGGTCGCCAGCGGTATGGATGCCGACCGCATGCAGCCATTGGGCAGATGTCTTGCCGAGGTTCTTCAGGCGTTGCAGTTCGTCGTTCACCGGGCCTCCCTGCGTCTATGCGCTATTCGTCAGCCAGGGGCTGCGGGTGGTCTAGAGTCTATGCCGCTATTTGGTGCGATAACGCAGGCGTGTGCCGAAATTCACCGACATGAGAATCTCATCGGCTGTCAGTTCGACGGGGAAATAGGTACCGGAAATCTGCGCATGGGCCAGGCTGGCGCCTTCTATCTTGGTATGACGGAAATCCAGGCCGCGTAGGTCTGCGCCACGGAAGTAGGCGTCAGTGAAATTGACCAATTCGGTATCCATGTTGCGCAGATCGAGGCCGCGGAAGTCTCCGCCCGACAGATCGACCTCCACATCCTTGGGTTTCTGGGCATTGAAACCTTTGATGTCGTCGTTGTGCAGCAGACGATAGAGCGGATGATCGAGCTGGCGTGGCTGGTTCATGGCATGTACCGATTGCGGGCTTACCGCCAGTATAGAAGGTGCCGCACACTTTGCCTGGTGTGCAGCGCCAGTGGTCGGGCGTCAGATGCCCGGCAGTTTCTGACGAATGCGCTCGAGCAGGCCATCCAGGCTGGCGCTGTCGTGGGTGTCGACATGGCCGGTATGCTGCAGCTCTTGGGCATCGAGTGGCTCGCGACTGGCCTGCTGAGCCTGGATCACTTCCAGGGTGGCGTCGGATGGATCCTGGCCTTCGCTCTGCCGCTGGCTTAGCCAACTGGCGATCACGGCTTCCGGTGCCTGGCAGTCGAGGATGAGGAAGGGCGTGCCGGTGCTTTCCGCCACCTGCCAGGCCGCCTGGCGTTGCGCTGCCTTCAGATAGGTGGCATCGATGACCACGGCGAAACCGGCCTGCAATGCCTGTTGCGCCAGTTGGTGCAGGCGCTCGTAGGTGGCCTTGCTGGCATCGGCGCTGTAGATGCCGCCCTGCAGTTGGCCTTGCTGGGAGGCCTGCTGCTGACCGAACAGGCGTTTACGTTCGACATCCGAGCGCAGGCGGATGGCACCCAGGGCTTCCACCAGACGCATGGCGACATGGCTCTTGCCGACGGCCGAGACGCCATGGGTGATGGCCAGGAAGGGCGTGGGAATGGCGCTGTAGCTTTCCGCCAGGGCGGCATAGGCACGGTACTGACGCAGGATCACTGCTCGTTGCACCGAGTCCTGCTCCTGGCTCAGGCGGAACAGTGCTACCTTGCCGCGCACCATGGCGCGATAGGCCTTGTAGAAATTGAGCAGTTGCAGGGCCTGGTAGTCGCCGGTCTGTTCCAGCCAGGCGCTGATGAAGCGTCGCGACATGCACTTGAGGCCACGATCTTCGAGATCCATGGCCAGGAAGGCGGCATCCGAGGCGATGTCGATCAGGCGGAACGGCTCGTTGAATTCGATACAGTCGAACAACACCACCTGTCCATCGATCTGGGCGACATTGCCCAGGTGGATGTCGCCGTGGCATTCGCGGATGAACCCCTGCGCCTTGCGCTCGGCTAACAAGGGTTGCAGGCGATCGTAGCTGGACTGGGCCCAGGCTTCCAGGGCGTCGAGCTGCAACAGGTCGTTCTTGTCGTTGAGCAGCGGGCGAATCTGCTCGAAATTCTGTTGCACTGGTGCCATAACCGCCTCCGGCGTGCCCAGCGGATGATCCTGGGCGACCTGCGGGGCGCTGAGGTGGAAGCGCGCGATCTGGCTGGCCAGGGCATCGATATGCCGTTCATCCAGCTCGCCGCGTTCCTGAATGGCGCTGAGGAGCTGACTTTGCGGAAACTGGCGCATCTTCAGGGCATATTCGATGGCAGGCCCTTCGCCGCCCAGGGTGGGTGCCTGTTCGCTGCCATTGATCGACAGCACCTCCAGGTAAAGCCCTTGGGTCAGGCGTTGGTTGAGGCGCAGTTCTTCCGCACAGAAATGTTGCCGTGCAGACAGCTCGGTAAAGTCGAGAAAGCCGAAGTTGACCGGCTTTTTGATCTTGTAGGCATAGGGGCCCGTGAGCAAAACCCAGGAAATGTGTGTCTCAATCACGCGAAACTCTTCCACCGGGTGTGGATAGAGGGCTGGGTTCTGTAGCGCGGCAATCAGGCTTTGGCTCACGTTCGTTCCTTGTCTTTACGCTGTTCGAGCTGGGCATTATGGCCGCTGTGAACGGCCATGCAAACCATTCGGCCAGTCCTGCTGGCCCCTGTGTAAAGTGCGTATAATCCCGCCATGACTCGAAAAAGCTCCTCTCGCTCCAGCAAGAAAACCCGTTCTTCCGGCCTGCGTCCCTGGCTTGCCTGGGGCTTCAAGCTGGGCCTCGTCGGCCTGGTGATACTCGCCGGTTTCGCCGTCTATCTCGATGCCGTGGTGCAGGAGAAATTCTCCGGCAAGCGCTGGACCGTGCCGGCCAAGGTCTATGCCAGACCGCTGGAGCTGTTCGTTGGGCAGAAACTGAGCAAGGACGACTTCCTGCGCGAACTCGACGCACTCGGCTACCGCCGCCAGAGCAGTGCCGACGGCCCTGGAGCGGTGGCCGTTGCCGGCAATACCATCGACATGTACAGCCGGGGGTTCCAGTTCTACGAGGGCGCTGAGCCCGCCCGGCAGATTCGCGTGCGCTTCTCCGGTGACTACGTGGCCGGCCTGACCCAGGCCGGTGGCGCCAACCTCGCGGTGGCGCGGCTCGAACCTCTGCTGATCGGCGGTCTCTACCCGGCGCATCAGGAGGATCGCATCCTGATTAAGATCGATCAGGTGCCGGCTTATCTGATCGATGCCCTGGTGGCCGTCGAGGATCGTGACTATTTCGAGCACTTCGGCATATCGCCCAAGGGCATCGTCCGTGCCATCTGGATCAACGCCACCTCCGGGCGCCTGGTGCAGGGGGGCAGTACCCTGACCCAGCAGCTCGTCAAGAACTTCTACCTGACCAACGAGCGCACCCTGCTGCGCAAGGCCACCGAAGCCATGATGGCGGTGCTGCTGGAGCTGCATTACGACAAGCGCGAGATTCTCGAGGCCTACCTCAACGAGGTCTTCCTCGGCCAGGACGGCCAGCGCGCCATCCATGGTTTCGGTCTGGCCAGCCAGTATTTTTTCAGTCAGCCGATTTCCGAGCTCAAGCTGGAGCAGGTCGCGCTGCTGGTGGGCATGGTCAAGGGGCCGACCTACTTCAACCCCAGGCGCAACCCAGAGCGGGCGCTGGCACGGCGCAACCTGGTGCTCGATCTGCTCGCCGAGCAGGGTTCGATCACGCCCGAAGAGGCGGCCGCAGCCAAGCAGAAGCCACTGGGCGTGACGCAGCGTGGGCGCATGGCCGACAGTTCCTTCCCGGCCTTCCTCGATCTGGTCAAGCGCCAGTTGCGCGAGGATTACCGCGAGCAGGATCTGACCGAGGAGGGGCTGCGCATCTTCACCAGTTTCGACCCCATTCTGCAGCTCAAGGCCGAGGAAGCCCTGGCTGATACGATGAAACGCCTGGCCGGCCGCAAGGGCGTGGATGAGGTGCAGGCCGGCATGGTGGTGACCAATCCGGAAACCGGCGAGATCCAGGCACTGCTCGGTAGCCGTCAGCCGCGCTTCGCCGGCTTCAACCGTGCGCTGGACGCGGTACGGCCGATCGGCTCGCTGGTCAAACCGGCCATCTACCTGTCGGCACTGGAGCGCCCGAGTCAGTACACTCTGACCAGTTGGCTCGAGGATGAGCCCTTCTCCGTGAAAGGGCAGGACGGTCAGGTGTGGACGCCGCAGAACTATGATCGCAAGGCCCATGGCAATATCTTCCTGTATCAGGGCTTGGCCAACTCCTACAACCTGTCGACGGCCAAGCTCGGCCTGGAAATCGGTGTGCCCAAGGTGCTCCAGACCCTCGAGCGCCTGGGAGTGAAACGCCAGTGGCCGGCCTATCCGTCGATGTTACTGGGGGCGGGCGCATTGACACCGATGGAAGTCACGGAGATGTACCAGACCCTGGCCAATGGCGGCTTCAACACGCCGCTGCGTGGTATTCGCAGCGTGCTGACCGCCGATGGTCAACCACTGGGCCGTTACCCGTTCAAGATCCAGCAGCGCTTCGATCCGGGGGCCATCTATCTGGTGCAGAATGCCATGCAGCGCGTCATGCGCGAGGGCACCGGGCGTTCGGTCTACAGCCAGTTGCCCAGCTCCTTGAACCTGGCCGGCAAGACCGGCACCAGCAACGACTCGCGCGATAGCTGGTTCGCCGGCTTCAGCCAGGATCTGCTGGCAGTGGTCTGGCTCGGCCGTGACGACAACGGCCCGACCCCTCTGACCGGCGCCACTGGCGCGCTGCAGGTTTGGACAGGCTTCATGCGCAAAGCCGATCCCTTGCCGCTGGACATGCCCCAGCCGGATAACGTGACCATGGCCTGGGTCGACCGCAGCACCGGGCAAGGCTCCGCTTCCGGGTGCCCGAATGCCATACAGATGCCTTATATTCGCGGCAGTGAACCGACTCCCGGCCCCGGCTGTGGCATCCAGGCACCGGTCGACTCGGTGATGGACTGGGTACGTGGCTGGCTGCAATGATCGGTCGGGCCGTTTTCACGCTTACTGAAGAGGACTGGATGTGAACAAGAAGTGGCTTGTCGCCCTGCTGACAGCGGCTCTGGGTGGTTGCAGCAGCGTGCCGCAGGGTTCGATTCCCGTGGTCGATGCCGGTACGCCGCTGTCGGCTGGGCGCATTGCCGGTGCCAGCGCACCAACGCCGGCGCAGGCGCAAACGCAACAGATCGAAGAAGACTCCGGCGTGGTGGTGATGGTGCCGCAGGGCGCCGTTTCCACGCCCCTGCAGACCGGCCCGCAGGCTGCCCCGTCCAGCGGTGGTCTGACCTTCGACGAACCACCGATCAGCGCCCCGCAGGGCAATGTCTACAGCCCGGCGCCCAGTGCGCCCAGCGGCATTCCCAGTGGCGGTGGGCTGGCGGCGGACGAACAGCTCGATGGCCCGGTACTGGCCTTGCTGACCACCGCTCAGCAGCAGCAGGGTAGCGGCGACCTCAATGGCGCCTCCTCCAGTCTCGAGCGTGCCCAGCGTATCGCCCCGCGCGAGCCGCAGGTGCTCTACCGTCTGGCCGAGGTGCGCCTGGCCCAGGGCGATGCGGCACAGGCCGAGCAGTTCGCGCGGCGTGGTCTGACCTACGCCTCGGGGCGCCCTGCCTTGCAGGCCAGCCTGTGGAACCTCATCGCCCAGGCACGCGAGCGTCAGGGCGACCCGGCAGGCGCAGCCAAGGCGCGTGAGCAAGCGCGGGTCACCCTGTGATGGATAAACGAACCGCTCAGGTTGCCGAGCAACTGCTGTTGATCGAGCGCGAGTTGCGTCAGCTAGGCTGGTGGCAGAGCGAGGCGCCCAGTGCCGAGGCACTGGCCAGCCAGGCGCCGTTCTGCGTCGATACCCTGGCCTTCGAGCAATGGTTGCAGTGGATCTTTCTGCCGCGCATGAAAATGCTGCTGGAAAGCGCCAGCCCGTTGCCGAGGGCATCGGGGATCAAGGAAATGGCCGAGATGGCCTATCGCGAGCAGCCGCACCGGGCGCGCGTGTTGCTCGAACTGCTGGGGGAGTTCGACCGCCTGCTGACACGCGCCTGATCCAGGCGCATGCCCGCCTTACTCAGACTGTGTGAAAACTACTGCGCTTGCTCATGCTGCGTTAAAAAACGGCTCGGGCGCGAGTCCGAGCTAGGCGCCCCCATCAAAAATGCTCATTTACAGCGCGTAAACCCGAATGCGGGCCCAGTGCTTTTTTCGCCGTTTTTTGCCTTGCCTGACCTGCGCTCGCTACGTTTTCACACGGTCTGTTACTGGCGGCAGTTCTCGTCGATGGATTTCTTCAGTTCGGCGATGCGCTTCTGGCGCTCGTCCTCGCCGATGCGGCGCAACTCGCCATCCTCACCCTCGATGCGTACGCGAGGGTTGTTTTCCAGTTGCGCAAGGTTGGTGCGGGCGCCCTCGCAGTATTTCTTGCGCTCGGCTTCCTGCTTGGCCACCTGATCCTTCACCTTCTCATCGATGGCCTGCTGCTGCCTGTCGACCTCCGGGACCGGCTCGGCAGGCGCGACAGAATGCGGTGGTGGGTTGGCCGTGTTGATGGTGGTGGCCTCCTGGCCTTGCGGTGGCTGCGCGCCGAAGTGCGTCACGCCCTTGTCGTCGACCCACTTGTACACCTGGCTGGCCAGGGTCGAGGTGCTCAGGGCGAGCAACAGACTGCCGGTAAGAATCATGAGGCGCATGCGTTTTCCTTTATCGAGCACTGCGGTACTGCTGGTTACTATAACCAAAAGCGCTGATTGTTCATCCTGCGCTGCGTCACAGGCGAGATGGAAGATATCGCCACGCATCGCTTGACTTGCCTGCGACTAACCCGAACAATCTTGCCTTCCACCGTAGTGGAGTCCGCCGCAAGCGTCCTCCAGCTCGGTGCAAAGAGGCGCTACCCGCGCCGAACCGTGACACCCGCAACGCGTTACCTCGCGCTGGGAGGTTCAGCCCCGCAAGACCATGGGCTGTTCCGTTACTCGTCTAGCAGATGTTCCGAATCCACGATCACCGTCGTGCATGTCCGCTGACAGTAAGACCTACTTAAAGGGCCGCTCGTCTGTCGGGTGGCACACTGGCGTTCAAGAGGTGAAAAACGTGGAGCTCTTATCTGGCGCTGAAATGGTCGTCCGCTTCCTGCGTGACGAAGGCGTTAAGTACATCTATGGGTACCCGGGTGGTGCCCTCCTGCATATCTACGATGCCCTGTTCAAGGAACCGGAAGTGACTCACGTCCTGGTTCGCCACGAGCAGGCCGCGACCCACATGGCAGATGGTTATGCCCGCGCCACCGGCAAGGCCGGCGTGGTGCTGGTGACTTCCGGCCCGGGTGCGACCAATGCCATCACCGGTATCGCCACGGCTTACATGGACTCGATTCCCATGGTGGTGATTTCCGGTCAGGTGCCGAGCAACATGGTCGGTACCGATGCCTTCCAGGAAACCGACATGGTCGGTATCTCCCGGCCGATCGTGAAGCACAGCTTCATCATCAAGCACCCGGCGGAAATTCCCGAGGTGCTGAAAAAGGCGTTCTACCTCGCCGAGTCCGGTCGTCCCGGCCCGGTGGTGGTCGACATTCCCAAGGACATGGGCGATCCAACCCAGAAGTTCGAGTACGTCTATCCGAAGAAGGTCAAGCTGCGCTCCTACAGCCCGGCCGTACGTGGTCATTCCGGGCAGATCCGCAAGGCAGCCGAGATGGTACTGGCGGCCAAGCGCCCGGTGCTGTACTCCGGTGGTGGCGTGATCATGGGCAATGCCTCCGCGCCGCTGACCGAGCTGGCGCAGATGCTCAACCTGCCGGTGACCAATACCCTGATGGGCCTGGGTGGTTACCCCGGCACCGATCGCCAGTTCCTCGGCATGCTCGGCATGCACGGCAGCTACACCGCCAACCTGGCGATGCACCATGCCGACGTGATCCTGGCCGTTGGTGCGCGTTTCGATGACCGGGTGATCAACGGCGCGGCCAAGTTCTGCCCGAATGCCAAGATCATCCACATCGACATCGACCCGGCCTCGATCTCCAAGACCATCAAGGCCGATATTCCGATCGTCGGCCCGGTGGATAGCGTGCTGACCGAGATGGTCGCCATCCTCAAGGAAATCGGCGAAACCCCGAACAAGGACACGGTTGCTAGCTGGTGGAAGCAGATCGACGAGTGGCGCGGCAGTGGCCGTCTGTTCCCCTACAACGAGGGCGACGGTTCGATCATCAAGCCGCAGGCCGTGATCGAGACCCTCTGCGAAGTGACCAAAGGCGATGCCTTCATCACCTCCGACGTGGGCCAGCACCAGATGTTCGCGGCGCAGTACTACCGCTTCAACAAACCCAACCGCTGGATCAACTCCGGTGGCCTGGGCACCATGGGCTTCGGTTTCCCGGCGGCGATGGGCGTCAAGATGAATTTCCCGGAGGCCGACGTAGCTTGCGTGACCGGCGAAGGCAGCATCCAGATGAACATCCAGGAGCTGTCGACCTGCCTGCAGTACGACCTGCCGGTGAAGATCGTCAACCTGAACAACGGCGCGCTGGGCATGGTTCGCCAGTGGCAGGACATGCAGTACAGCAGTCGCTACTCGCACTCCTACATGGAGTCGCTGCCTGACTTCGTCAAGCTGGCCGAGGCCTATGGGCATGTGGGCATGCGCATCACCGAGCTGAAAGATCTCAAGCCGGGTCTCGAAGAGGCCTTCGCACTGAAGAATCGCCTGGTGTTCCTCGATATCGCAGTGGATACCAGCGAGCACGTCTACCCCATGCAGATTCGGGATGGCGCAATGCGTGACATGTGGCTGAGCAAGACGGAGCGGACCTAACATGCGACACATCATTTCCCTGCTGTTGGAAAACGAGCCGGGTGCACTGTCCCGCGTGGTCGGTCTGTTCTCCCAGCGTAACTACAACATCGAAAGCCTCACCGTTGCGCCGACCGAGGATCCGACGCTGTCGCGCCTGACCCTGACCACGGTCGGTCATGACGAGGTGATCGAGCAGATCACCAAGAACCTCAACAAGCTGGTCGAGGTGGTCAAGCTGGTCAACCTGTCGGAAAGCGCCCATATCGAGCGCGAGCTGATGCTGGTGAAGATCAAGGCCACCGGCGCCCAGCGTGCTGAGGTCAAGCGCACCACTGACATCTTCCGCGGCCAGATCGTGGATGTGACCAGCAGCGTGTATACCGTGCAGCTGACCGGCACCAGCGACAAGCTGGACAGCTTCATCCAGGCAGTCGGCACTGCGTCGATCCTGGAAACCGTGCGTAGCGGTGTCACTGGCATCGCCCGTGGCGACAAGGTACTGAGTATCTGATCGCTACGGCTAAAGAGAGCCCCGCCTGGTGCGGGGCTTTTTATTGCCTGAAAGTCAGCTTTGACGATTCCAGAAAGCCGCGATCAGCGGATCCTTTAGACGTTTCTCCAGCGCGAACAGGCCAATGTCATAAGCGGTGAGCGGTGGTTGGATGTCGTAGATACGGATGCGGGCAGTCAACGGGCTGTTGTCCAGAACGATCTGCGGCACCACGCCGATGCCGAAACCCAGGCTGACCATGCTGACGATGGCTTCGTTGCCGCTGACCTGGGCATAGATACGCGGCTTGATGTTGTGGTGCTTGAGCCAGCGATCGGTGCGCGTCCGTGCCAGGCCTTCCTCCGAAAGAATCATCGGCACGTCCTTCCAGCTCTGCGCTGTCGGCTGCCGAAGCTGTTCCTCGTTCAACAGTTGCGGCGCTTGCGGGCCGATAAAGCGCAACTCCGAACGGGTAATCGACTGAAACTCCACGCCGGCTGGCAGGCTATCGGGGAGGGCGCCAATGGCCAGATCCTCCAGGCCCTGCTGCACGCGCTCGACGGCTTTCGCCGGATCGCCGGTATGCAGCTTCATTTCGATGCGTGGGTAGTCCTGGCGGAAGTTGCTGAGGATGTCATAGAGGAAGCTGTAGCTCGCGGTCACTGAGCAATACAGCGACAGCTCGCCATGCAGGTTCAACTGATCCTGCATGAAGGTCTGACGGATGGCCTGCCAGCCATTCATGACCTCGCTCGCGTATTCGCGGAACTGCTGACCCTCGCGGGTCAGGCGAACCGAGCGATTGTCGCGGACGAATAGGGTGGCACCCAGTTCGGCCTCGAGCTGCTTGATGCTGCGGCTCAGTGCTGAAGGGCTGACGTGCAGTTCGCGGCTGGTTTTGCCGAAGTGCAGGTTGTCTGCCAGGGAGAGAAAGAGTCTGAGGGAGTGACTGTCCATTACGTTTCGTATATCGGCATGTCGTGTTGCAAATATATCATTTTACGCAATGGTTCAGATCACATAAGGTGCTTGGGTCGCGGTGCCAGCACCCATTCCTTTCGATTCAGAAGAGCCAGAAACATGAAAGTTTATTACGACAAAGATTGCGACCTCTCCATCATCCAGGGCAAGAAAGTCGCCATCATCGGTTATGGCTCCCAGGGCCATGCCCAGGCCTGCAACCTGAAGGACTCCGGTGTCGACGTCACCATCGGCCTGCGCAAAGGCTCCGCCACCGTTGCCAAGGCTGAAGCTCATGGCCTGAAAGTGACCGACGTTGCCAGCGCCGTTGCCGCTGCCGACCTGGTCATGATCCTCACCCCGGACGAGTTCCAGGGCCAGCTGTACAAGAACGAGATCGAGCCGAACATCAAGAAGGGCGCTACCCTGGCCTTCTCTCACGGCTTCGCCATCCACTACAACCAGGTCGTTCCGCGTGCCGACCTCGACGTGATCATGATCGCGCCGAAGGCCCCGGGCCACACCGTACGTACCGAGTTCGTCAAGGGCGGCGGTATCCCTGACCTGATCGCCGTTTATCAGGACGCCTCCGGCAACGCCAAGAACGTCGCCCTGTCCTACGCTTCGGGCGTGGGCGGCGGCCGTACCGGCATCATCGAAACCACCTTCAAGGACGAGACCGAAACCGACCTGTTCGGTGAGCAGGCCGTGCTCTGCGGCGGTACCGTCGAACTGGTCAAGGCCGGTTTCGAGACCCTGGTCGAAGCTGGCTACGCGCCGGAAATGGCCTACTTCGAGTGCCTGCACGAGCTGAAGCTGATCGTCGATCTGATGTTCGAGGGCGGTATCGCCAACATGAACTACTCGATCTCCAACAACGCCGAGTACGGTGAGTACGTCACCGGCCCGGAAGTGATCAACGCCGAATCCCGTGCTGCCATGCGTAACGCTCTGAAGCGCATCCAGAACGGCGAATACGCCAAGATGTTCATCACCGAAGGCGCCGCCAACTACCCGTCGATGACAGCCTATCGCCGCAACAATGCCGCTCACGGCATCGAAGTGGTCGGTGAGAAGCTGCGTGCGATGATGCCGTGGATCGCTGCCAACAAGATCGTCGACAAGACCAAGAACTAAGGTCTGCGATGTGCGAAAGAACGCGGCTTTATGCCGCGTTTTTTCATTCTGCGGCAAGGCTCTGGTATAAAGCCTGGGCGTCGGGGCTGCTGCAAGGGTCGCCGGCCATTCTTCAAATCCGTAGCAAGGTGTTGTTCATGAGTGAAGGTCACGAAGAGCCGAAGCGGTCGGGCGAGGATATCGAAAGCCTGCTGCCCATCGACGAGCATGTGGAAGAGGGGCACGACGCCGAAGGGCGCAAGGTGCGCCATCGCGGCATCTACCTGCTGCCGAACCTGTTCACCACGGCCAATCTGTTCGCCGGGTTCTACTCCATCATCAACGCGATGAACGGCAACTTCTACGTCGCGGCTGCGACCGTGTTCGTGGCCATGGTGCTGGACAGCCTGGATGGGCGTGTCGCCCGTCTGACCAACACGCAAAGCGCGTTCGGTGCCGAATACGACTCCCTTTCCGATATGGTCGCCTTCGGCGTCGCGCCGGCATTGCTCGCCTTCGAGTGGGCGCTGGGCAGCCTGGGTAAGGTGGGCTGGATGGTCGCCTTCATCTATGTGGCCGGCGCTGCCTTGCGCCTGGCGCGCTTCAATACCCAGATCGGCAGTGTCGACAAGCGCTACTTCATCGGCCTGGCCAGCCCGGCGGCGGCCGGTGTGGTTGCCGGCACCGTGTGGGCCTTCAGCGATTTCGGCATTCAGGGTTCCAACATGGCCTTCCTCGTGGCGCTGCTGGTCGCCGCTGCGGGCTGCCTGATGGTCAGCAACATCAAGTACTACAGCTTCAAGGATCTCGACCTGAAAGGCCGTGTGCCTTTCGTCGCCATTCTGGTCGTGGTGCTGGTCTTCGCGGTGGTGTTCAGTGACCCGCCACGCATCCTGCTGCTGATCTTCACGGCTTATGCCGTCTCCGGGCCGATCCAGTACCTGTTGCAGCTACGTCGTCGCAAAACCCAGTGACGCTGTAATTTCTTCCGCGCTCCGTGGTCTACAGTTCGTTTCTAGAACCGTAGTCGCGGAGTTGCCATGCTCATCCGAGTCCCTCCTTCTTCTCGGGCCCTTGAGTCCGAAGTTACCCCTGAGTCCGTCTATCTTTCTCGGCGTAAGCTGATGCAGGGCTCGCTGGCCTTGGCGGGGCTGGCTGCCATGCCGGGGTGGGTGCGCGCCGATACGCCGGGAACCTATGCCGATGTGGCGCCTGCCCAGGCGCCTGACTGGTTCCAGAGCAAGCTGGCAGGTACGCGCTGGCAGGCGGTGACTGCGCAGGGTGAGAGCATCACCCCTTTCAGGGACGCGACGCACTACAACAACTTCTACGAGTTCGGCACGGGCAAGGGCGACCCGGCGGCCAATGCCGGTAAGCTGCAGATCGAGCCCTGGACGGTGATGGTCGATGGCGAAGTGGCCAAGCCGGGCCGCTATGCCATCGAGGATCTGGTCAAGCCCCATGCCTTCGAGGAGCGCATCTATCGGCTGCGTTGCGTCGAGGCCTGGTCCATGGTCATTCCTTGGTTGGGCTTTCCCCTGGCTGATCTGCTCAAGCAGGTCGAACCCACTTCCGCGGCGCGCTACGTGCGCTTCGAGACACTGGTGGATGCTGAGCACATGCCCGGACAGCGCTCGGGCTTTTCCCTGATCGACTGGCCTTATGTGGAAGGTCTGCGCATGGATGAGGCCATGCACCCGCTGGCCTTCATGGCGGTGGGCATGTATGGGCGCGTGCTGCCCAACCAGAACGGCGCTCCGCTGCGCCTGGTGGTGCCGTGGAAATACGGCTTCAAGAGCATCAAGTCCATCGTTCGCATCAGTCTGGTGGAGGAGGCGCCCAAGACCACCTGGGAGCGTATCGCGCCGAACGAGTATGGCTTCTATGCCAACGTCAATCCGCAGGTGGATCATCCACGCTGGTCGCAGGCCACCGAGCGGCGCTTGCCCAGTGGCCTGTTCAGTCCGAACGTGATCGATACCCGGATGTTCAATGGTTATGACGAAGTGGCCGGGCTTTACGCTGGCATGGATCTGAGGAAGTACTACTGATGCGGTATCCGTTGTGGCGTGTCGCTGTGTTCGTAGTGGCCCTGCTGCCGCCATCGTACTGGTTGTATCTGGCCATGTTCGGGTTGCTGGGGCCTGATCCCGGCAAGGTGCTGGTAGACAACCTCGGGCTCGGCGGGTTGATCCTGCTGTTGATCACTCTGGCCATGACGCCGCTGCAGCAGCTTACTCGCTGGGGCGGTTGGATCGCCGTGCGGCGACAGTTGGGGTTGTGGTGCTTCGCCTACGTCGCCCTGCACCTGTCGGGGTACCTGCTATTCATCGCCGGGCTGCGTTTGGATTCGGTGTTGCGTGACCTTACTGAGCGCCCCTACATCATCGTGGGAGCCTTGGCCTTTATCGGCCTGGTGGTGCTGGCCGTGACCTCCAACCGTTTCAGCATCAGGAAGCTCGGGCGCAAGTGGAAGGCATTGCATCGTCTGGTCTACCTGATTCTGCTGTTGGCGTTGCTGCATATGCTCTGGGTGGTGCGCGCGGATCTGGGCGAGTGGCTCGTCTATGCCTTGCTGGGCGGCGCCTTGCTGCTGATGCGCCTGCCGGTGGTGGCAAGTGGAATGCAGCGGCTTGGCAGCGCCTGGCGAGATAATGCAAAGAAAATTGCAATTTAAGCTTGACGCGCATGCTGCTGGCGGTAGAATGCGCGCCACTTCAGCGATGAAGCGCTTCAAAAACTGCTTGTTAATCAATAAGTTAAGTTAAATGAAGGGCTTGCAAAGCTGGATATGGCGTGTAGAATGCGCGCCGGTCGACAGGGCGGTGGTTGAGTCTTGTTGGTGGTTCGATCGAATGGATCGAAAGCGGTTTGAAAGAGGTGGTTGACAGCGGTTTTGAACGCTGTAGAATGCGCCTCCCGCTGGAGAGAAGAAGTTCTGATCGAAGGCGCAAGTGGTTGAGTAGAAAGAAAAAATTCTTTTGAAAACGACTTGACAGAAAGGAAGGCTGCTGTAGAATGCGCGGCCTGGTTGAGGCGAGAGGCTTAACCAACTGTTCTTTAACAACTGAATCAAGCAATTCGTGTGGGTGCTTGTGAGGTAAGCCTGATAGTCGACAGATTATCAGCATCACAAAGCAACACTCGTGAATTCGAGAGTTACTCTTTTAAGTAAGAGATTTGCGATTGCTGAGCCAAGTTTAGGGTTTTCTCAAAACCCAAGCAGTATTGAACTGAAGAGTTTGATCATGGCTCAGATTGAACGCTGGCGGCAGGCCTAACACATGCAAGTCGAGCGGATGAGAGGGGCTTGCTCCTTGATTTAGCGGCGGACGGGTGAGTAATGCCTAGGAATCTGCCTGGTAGTGGGGGATAACGTTCCGAAAGGAACGCTAATACCGCATACGTCCTACGGGAGAAAGCAGGGGCCTTCGGGCCTTGCGCTATCAGATGAGCCTAGGTCGGATTAGCTAGTTGGTGAGGTAATGGCTCACCAAGGCGACGATCCGTAACTGGTCTGAGAGGATGATCAGTCACACTGGAACTGAGACACGGTCCAGACTCCTACGGGAGGCAGCAGTGGGGAATATTGGACAATGGGCGAAAGCCTGATCCAGCCATGCCGCGTGTGTGAAGAAGGTCTTCGGATTGTAAAGCACTTTAAGTTGGGAGGAAGGGTTGTACGTTAATACCGTGCAATTTTGACGTTACCGACAGAATAAGCACCGGCTAACTTCGTGCCAGCAGCCGCGGTAATACGAAGGGTGCAAGCGTTAATCGGAATTACTGGGCGTAAAGCGCGCGTAGGTGGTTCGTTAAGTTGGATGTGAAAGCCCCGGGCTCAACCTGGGAACTGCATCCAAAACTGGCGAGCTAGAGTACGGTAGAGGGTGGTGGAATTTCCTGTGTAGCGGTGAAATGCGTAGATATAGGAAGGAACACCAGTGGCGAAGGCGACCACCTGGACTGATACTGACACTGAGGTGCGAAAGCGTGGGGAGCAAACAGGATTAGATACCCTGGTAGTCCACGCCGTAAACGATGTCAACTAGCCGTTGGAATCCTTGAGATTTTAGTGGCGCAGCTAACGCATTAAGTTGACCGCCTGGGGAGTACGGCCGCAAGGTTAAAACTCAAATGAATTGACGGGGGCCCGCACAAGCGGTGGAGCATGTGGTTTAATTCGAAGCAACGCGAAGAACCTTACCTGGCCTTGACATGCTGAGAACTTTCCAGAGATGGATTGGTGCCTTCGGGAACTCAGACACAGGTGCTGCATGGCTGTCGTCAGCTCGTGTCGTGAGATGTTGGGTTAAGTCCCGTAACGAGCGCAACCCTTGTCCTTAGTTACCAGCACCTCGGGTGGGCACTCTAAGGAGACTGCCGGTGACAAACCGGAGGAAGGTGGGGATGACGTCAAGTCATCATGGCCCTTACGGCCAGGGCTACACACGTGCTACAATGGTCGGTACAAAGGGTTGCCAAGCCGCGAGGTGGAGCTAATCCCATAAAACCGATCGTAGTCCGGATCGCAGTCTGCAACTCGACTGCGTGAAGTCGGAATCGCTAGTAATCGTGAATCAGAATGTCACGGTGAATACGTTCCCGGGCCTTGTACACACCGCCCGTCACACCATGGGAGTGGGTTGCTCCAGAAGTAGCTAGTCTAACCTTCGGGGGGACGGTTACCACGGAGTGATTCATGACTGGGGTGAAGTCGTAACAAGGTAGCCGTAGGGGAACCTGCGGCTGGATCACCTCCTTAATCGAAGACATCAGCTTCTTCATAAGTTCCCACACGAATTGCTTGATTCATAGTCGAAGACGATGCTGTAACGCGACCCTGTTATAGGTCTGTAGCTCAGTTGGTTAGAGCGCACCCCTGATAAGGGTGAGGTCGGCAGTTCAAATCTGCCCAGACCTACCAATTGCTTGGTGCAGAAGATTACGGGGCCATAGCTCAGCTGGGAGAGCGCCTGCTTTGCACGCAGGAGGTCAGCGGTTCGATCCCGCTTGGCTCCACCACTCTCGCGCGTTGCGGTAGAAGGAAAGAGTTCAGAAATGAGCGCTTCAGGGTAGACCTGGTGAGTGCTGATTTCTGGTCTTTTGACCGGTAGAAACATCGTTCTTTAAAAATTTGGATATGTGATAGAAGTGACTGATTGATTGCTTTCACTGGCAATTGATCTGGTCAAGGTAAAATTTGTAGTTCTCAAGACGCAAATTTTCGGCGAATGTCGTCTTCACGATTGAGACAGTAACCAGATTGCTTGGGGTTATATGGTCAAGTGAAGAAGCGCATACGGTGGATGCCTTGGCAGTCAGAGGCGATGAAAGACGTGGTAGCCTGCGAAAAGCTTTGGGGAGTCGGCAAACAGACTGTGATCCAGAGATGTCTGAATGGGGGAACCCACCTAGGATAACCTAGGTATCTTGTACTGAATCCATAGGTGCAAGAGGCGAACCAGGGGAACTGAAACATCTAAGTACCCTGAGGAAAAGAAATCAACCGAGATTCCCTAAGTAGTGGCGAGCGAACGGGGACTAGCCCTTAAGTTGATTTGAGTGTAGTGGAAGGCTCTGGAAAGTGCCGCCGTAGTGGGTGATAGCCCCGTACACGAAACGCTCTTATCAATGAAATCGAGTAGGACGGGGCACGAGAAACCTTGTCTGAACATGGGGGTATCCTCCAAGGCTAAATACTACTGACTGACCGATAGTGAACCAGTACCGTGAGGGAAAGGCGAAAAGAACCCCGGAGAGGGGAGTGAAATAGAACCTGAAACCGTATGCGTACAAGCAGTGGGAGCCCACTTTGTTGGGTGACTGCGTACCTTTTGTATAATGGGTCAGCGACTTATATTCAGTGGCGAGCTTAACCGAATAGGGGAGGCGTAGCGAAAGCGAGTCTTAATAGGGCGCTTTAGTCGCTGGGTATAGACCCGAAACCGGGCGATCTATCCATGGGCAGGTTGAAGGTTAGGTAACACTGACTGGAGGACCGAACCGACTACCGTTGAAAAGTTAGCGGATGACCTGTGGATCGGAGTGAAAGGCTAATCAAGCTCGGAGATAGCTGGTTCTCCTCGAAAGCTATTTAGGTAGCGCCTCGTGTATCACTGCTGGGGGTAGAGCACTGTTTCGGCTAGGGGGTCATCCCGACTTACCAAACCGATGCAAACTCCGAATACCAGCAAGTGCCAGCACGGGAGACACACGGCGGGTGCTAACGTCCGTCGTGAAAAGGGAAACAACCCAGACCGTCAGCTAAGGTCCCAAAGTTATGGTTAAGTGGGAAACGATGTGGGAAGGCTTAGACAGCTAGGAGGTTGGCTTAGAAGCAGCCATCCTTTAAAGAAAGCGTAATAGCTCACTAGTCGAGTCGGCCTGCGCGGAAGATGTAACGGGGCTCAAACCATACACCGAAGCTACGGGTTCATCCTTTGGATGAGCGGTAGAGGAGCGTTCTGTAAGCCTGTGAAGGTGAGTTGAGAAGCTTGCTGGAGGTATCAGAAGTGCGAATGCTGACATGAGTAACGACAATGCGAGTGAAAAACTCGCACGCCGAAAGACCAAGGTTTCCTGCGCAACGTTAATCGACGCAGGGTGAGTCGGCCCCTAAGGCGAGGCAGAAATGCGTAGTCGATGGGAAACGGGTTAATATTCCCGTACTTCTAGTTACTGCGATGGAGGGACGGAGAAGGCTAGGCCAGCACGGCGTTGGTTGTCCGTGTTTAAGGCGGTAGGCTGGTTTCTTAGGTAAATCCGGGAGATCAAGGCCGAGAGCTGATGACGAGCGTTCTTTTAGAATGCGAAGTGGTTGATGCCATGCTTCCAGGAAAAGCTTCTAAGCTTCAGGTAACTAGGAACCGTACCCCAAACCGACACAGGTGGTTAGGTAGAGAATACCAAGGCGCTTGAGAGAACTCGGGTGAAGGAACTAGGCAAAATGGCACCGTAACTTCGGGAGAAGGTGCGCCGGTGAGGGTGAAGCATTTACTGCGTAAGCCCATGCCGGTCGAAGATACCAGGCCGCTGCGACTGTTTATTAAAAACACAGCACTCTGCAAACACGAAAGTGGACGTATAGGGTGTGACGCCTGCCCGGTGCCGGAAGGTTAATTGATGGGGTTAGCGCAAGCGAAGCTCTTGATCGAAGCCCCGGTAAACGGCGGCCGTAACTATAACGGTCCTAAGGTAGCGAAATTCCTTGTCGGGTAAGTTCCGACCTGCACGAATGGCGTAACGATGGCGGCGCTGTCTCCACCCGAGACTCAGTGAAATTGAAATCGCTGTGAAGATGCAGTGTATCCGCGGCTAGACGGAAAGACCCCGTGAACCTTTACTATAGCTTTGCACTGGACTTTGAGCTTGCTTGTGTAGGATAGGTGGGAGGCTTTGAAGTGGGGACGCCAGTTCTCATGGAGCCATCCTTGAAATACCACCCTGGCAACCTTGAGGTTCTAACTCTGGCCCGTCATCCGGGTCGAGGACAGTGTATGGTGGGTAGTTTGACTGGGGCGGTCTCCTCCCAAAGAGTAACGGAGGAGTACGAAGGTGCGCTCAGACCGGTCGGAAATCGGTCGTAGAGTATAAAGGCAAAAGCGCGCTTGACTGCGAGACAGACACGTCGAGCAGGTACGAAAGTAGGTCTTAGTGATCCGGTGGTTCTGTATGGAAGGGCCATCGCTCAACGGATAAAAGGTACTCCGGGGATAACAGGCTGATACCGCCCAAGAGTTCATATCGACGGCGGTGTTTGGCACCTCGATGTCGGCTCATCACATCCTGGGGCTGAAGCCGGTCCCAAGGGTATGGCTGTTCGCCATTTAAAGTGGTACGCGAGCTGGGTTTAGAACGTCGTGAGACAGTTCGGTCCTATCTGCCGTGGACGTTTGAGATTTGAGAGGGGCTGACCTTAGTACGAGAGGATGGGTTGGACGAACCTCTGGTGTTCCGGTTGTCACGCCAGTGGCACTGCCGGGTAGCTATGTTCGGAAGAGATAACCGCTGAAAGCATCTAAGCGGGAAACTTGCCTCAAGATGAGATCTCACTGGAGCCTCGAGCTCCCTAAAGGGCCGTCGGAGACTACGACGTTGATAGGTTGGGTGTGTAAGCGCTGTGAGGCGTTGAGCTAACCAATACTAATTGCCCGTGAGGCTTGACCATATAACACCCAAACAATCTGCCCTCGTGCAGAGGGTGTCGATGGTGAAGTCGACAGAAAGCCGAAAATTTGCAAGAACTACAAAGCCTCTATCACGTATCCAAGGGATAGCGTCTAACGACGAGATCCCAACCGAATTGCTTGACGACCATAGAGCGTTGGAACCACCTGATCCCATCCCGAACTCAGTAGTGAAACGACGCATCGCCGATGGTAGTGTGGTGCTTCACCATGTGAGAGTAGGTCATCGTCAAGCTCCTATACGAACGCCCTGATCAGGTAACTGGTCGGGGCGTTCTTCTATGTGCGCGAAAAATGGCAGGTGGCGGTGAGAGTCCCGGAGTGCCGGCCAGATCATCGTCAAGCTCCTATACGAAACCCCAGATCGCCAACGCGGTCTGGGGTTTCTTCTTTGCGCCGGGAAAAGCCGAAGCCTGGCGTAGGGGGCGCTGTGCGCACCGAAGCACCGGGGGCATGGGCCATGTGCGCGCGGCGCACCCTACGCTGACTGCGCAATGAAAAGGCCACCTTGAAGGTGGCCTTGGTGTATCTGGGGGCTGATCAATCTTGGCCGTCATTCGTGCGTCTCTTTAGCCTCATGACCGCGGATTATTTCTGCGTAAACCTTTACCGAGATAAAGATTTATTCGGGTAAAGCCGATATATTGGCGTCCTAAATCCAATGTTCAGGGCCATGCCATGAAATGGAATATTCGCAATAAAGTCCTGTTGTTATCGCTCATCCCAGCCTTTCTCACTGCCCTTGTCGTACAGTTACTGGCTTTCTCCGAACAACAGTCCTTGAGCCAGCGTAGTCTCGAGGAGACTAGAGAAACCTTGTTGAAAACGCGCAAGGACGAGTTACTAAGCTATTTGGATATTGCTTTTAGCGCGATCAAACCGCTCTATGACAGTCCAGATGCGCAAACGCCCGAGGTCATGAAACAGGCGGCTGATCAGCTACGAGAGCTACGCTATGGCTCTGACGGCTATTTTTTTGGCTACAACGACAAGGGTGATCGCATCTTTCTTGCCGGGAAAGATGAGGGCAAGAATTTCTGGGATCTGCAAGATACCCAAGGCTCTTACCTGATTCGCGAGCTCATTGCTGCTGCCAAGCGCGGCGGTGATTTCGTGACGTACTACTTTCCGCGCCCTGGTAGCGATACGACCTCCTACCCAAAGTTGTCCTACTCCCGCTATCTGGAGAAATGGGGTTGGACGGTGGGGGCGGGTTTTTATATCGATGGGGTCGACAGGCTGATCGATGAGCAACTGCAGCAACAACAGAAAGCGCTGGACGAGCTGCGCCTGAAGCAGTGGCTGACTCTGGCTGTTCTCTTGGCGGTGCTTGCGGGGCTGGCCGTATGGGTAGCTGCGTCGATCGTGCGGCCGATACGTCAGCTCACGAGCAATTTGCAATTGCTGGCCTCGGAGGAGGGCGATCTGACTCACCATCTGCCTGTCGATGGCAACGAAGAAACTGCGTCGATGGCCGGTGCCTTCAACCTCTTCGTGGGCAAGATTCGTGACATGATTCTGGAGCTGACGCGTTGCGTGCATGCTCTGCAGGAGCGTAACGAGCAACTGCGCATGAGCACCCAGCAGGCCGCTGATGCCTTGGTGCGCCAGACCACTGATGCCGAGCAGGTTACCCATGCCATGGATCAGATGGCGCTGGCGACGCACAATGTCGCCGAGGCGGCGCAGAGTGCCGCTCAGGTCACCCGCGATACCGATGATCAGGCACGCGCGATGCAACTCAACGTGGACGAGACCATCGAGGCGATCAGTGGCCTGGCCATCGATATCGAGAAGGCAGCCGAGGACATCCAGACGCTTGGCAACGATGTGGAGTCCATTGGCTCCATTCTCGATGTCATCCGTGCCATCGCCGAGCAGACCAATCTGTTGGCATTGAACGCTGCGATCGAGGCAGCTCGCGCGGGTGAGCAGGGACGAGGCTTTGCCGTGGTGGCTGACGAAGTGCGTTCCCTGGCCTCGCGTACGCAACAGAGCACACAAGAGATCCAGGCCAAGATCAGTCAGTTGCAACAGGGCGCGCGTGCTGCAGTGGTGACCATGCAGAACAGTCTCAAGGGCAGTGAGGCTGCAGTGTCCAAGGCCAACGGGACGGGGCAGATTCTGGCTGGCGTGAGCCAGGCCGTCTCGGATATCGCCGGCATGAACAATCAGATTGCGACGGCCGCCGAAGAGCAGTCGAGCATTGGTGCCGAGGTGAATCAGAGCCTCGCGCAGATATCCCGCCATATCAGTGAGACGCAGGGTATGACCGCGCAGAACAACGATATGAGTCGGGATCTGGAGCGCTTATCGCGCGAGCTGGATCAACTGATTCGTCGATTCAAGGTCTGAGCCGCCAGCCAGGACAAAGCCTCCTATTCGATCCACATGCCAAGTCTCTCTGAGTGCTCGGCACTCGGTTAGAATGAGCCTCCCTGTGCGGAGGCTCCATGGCTGACTCGCCCCCTGACATCCCGCTGTGCTCGCTGCCGGTAAGTGCGCTCGTCGCTTGCCACGAGTGCGATTTGCTGATGCGCAAGCCTGTTCTGCAGGATGGCGAGCGTGCGCAATGTCCGCGTTGTGGCTATGAGCTGTTCAGTCACCGGTTATACGTCGTGCGGCGTAGCCTGGCCTTGGTGCTTACCGCACTGTTGCTGTATATCCCGGCGAACTTCCTGCCGATCATGCAGCTCAATCTGCTGGGGCAGACTTCTCAGGACACGGTCTGGAGTGGCGTGATCGGCCTGTATGAAAGCGGCATGCAGGGAATCGCCGTGGTGGTGTTTCTGTGCAGCATGGCCGTGCCGTTGCTCAAGCTGCTTTGTCAGTTGCTGGTGCTGCTCAGCATCCGTCTGGATCTGTGGCGTAGCTATGGTCTGCTGCTCTATCGCATCTATCACCACTTGCGCGAATGGGGAATGCTCGAGGTCTATCTGATGGGCATTCTGGTTGCCATGGTGAAGCTGAAGGATCTGGCCGATCTGAGTCTCGGCCTGGGTCTGTTCTGCTTCGTCACGTTGTTGCTGGTGCAGGTATGGCTGGAGGTGACGATGTCACCGCAGCAAATCTGGGAAGCCCTGTCGGGGGAGGATAGCCATGCGGGCGATTGATGCCGGTTTGCTGGTTTGTCATGAGTGCCATCAGCTCAACCCCATCGAGCCAGATGTCCAGCATCAGTACTGCAGCCGTTGCGGCGGTCTGGTGCATGCACGCAGACCCAACAGCCTGGTGCATACCTGGGCGCTTCTGCTGACTTCGGCGATTCTCTACATTCCAGCCAACCTGTTGCCGATCATGACGGTGAACAGCCTTGGCAAGGGGGAGCCGTCCACCATCATGAGCGGTGTCGTCGAACTGCTGCACCATGGCATGTTGCCCATCGCCGCTGTGGTGTTCATCGCCAGTATCCTGGTGCCTACCTTCAAGCTGGTGGGCATCGCGCTGTTGCTGTACTCGGTACAGCGTCACCAGCCAATGTCGGCGCGTCAGCGCATCATCATGTATCGCTTCATCGAATGGATCGGGCGCTGGTCGATGCTGGATATCTTCGTCATCGCGATTCTGGTGGCCGTAGTGAATTTTGGCAGCCTCGCCAGTATCGAAGCTGGTGCTGGTGCTGCTGCGTTTGCCAGCGTGGTGATCCTGACCATGCTTGCAGCCCTGACGTTCGACCCCCGCCTCATCTGGGACAATACGGAAACCGAATATGACTGACCTTCCTCTGGCCAAGACGCGTCCTGCCTCGAACTGGTCTGCCATCTGGGTATTGCCGCTGATCGCCTTGCTCATCGGTGGTTGGCTGGCCTGGCGCGCCTACAGTGAGGCGGGTATCGAGGTGGAGCTGGTTTTCGCCAGTGGCGAGGGCATCCAGGCCGGCAAGACCGAGCTGATATACAAGGGCATGGCTGTGGGCAAGGTGACGGACATCAGTCTCGACACCAGTGGCAAGAACCGTGGCGTGGTCGCGAAGCTGGAGGTCAACAAGGATGTCGAGCAGTTCCTGCGCAGCGAGACGCGCTTCTGGCTGGTCAAGCCCAATGTGAGCCTGGCTGGCATCAGTGGCCTGGAAACGCTGGTATCGGGCAACTACATCACCTTCAGCCCAGGGGAAGGTGAGCCTTCGCGCAGCTTCACCGCCCTGGAGCAGGAGCCACCGATGGGCGACGACGTTCCCGGTCTGCACCTGACCCTGAAGGCGGAGCGCCTCGGCTCGCTCAATCGCGACAGTCCGGTGTTCTACAAGCAGATTCAGGTCGGACGGGTGAAGAGCTACAAGCTGGGCGAGGATCAGAGCACTGTCGAGGTGAAGGTATTCATCGCGCCGGAATATGCTCATCTGGTACGCAAACACACGCGGTTCTGGAATGCCAGCGGCATCAGTGTCGACGCCGATCTGTCCGGCTTCAAGCTGCGCAGCGAGTCACTGGCCAGCATCGTTGCTGGCGGCATCGCCTTCGCCACCCCGGAAAACCGCAAGGATAGCCCGCCTACCGATCCCAGTCTGCCGTTCCGCCTTTACCAGGATTACGATGAAGCACAGGCGGGCATCAAGGTGGTCGTGACCTTCAGTGACTTCGAGGGTTTGCAGGAAGGAAGGACGCCGGTGATGTACAAGGGCATCCAGGTGGGGACGCTGAAAACCCTGAAGGTCAATGCTGACCTTACCAGCGCCACCGCCGAGCTGACCATCAACCCCCTGGCCGAAGACTATCTGGTCGAGGGTTCGGACTTCTGGGTGGTCAAGCCCTCCATTTCTCTGGCTGGCATCACCGGGCTGGAGGCTCTGGTCAAGGGCAACTATATCGCCATGCGGCCTGGCGAAAAGGGCGGCACTCCGGCTCGCAAGTTCGTCGCGCGGAGCAAGGCGCCGCCCCTGGATCTCGGCGCACCCGGGCTGCATCTGGTGCTGTTCACCGATCAGCTCGGTTCCATCGAGGTGGGCAGCCCGGTGCTCTATCGGCAGCTCAAGGTGGGCTCGGTGCAGAGCTATCAGCTCGCTCGGGATAACCAGCAGGTGGTGCTGGGCGTACATATCGAGCCGGATTACGTGCACCTGGTGAACACCTCGACCCGCTTCTGGAATGCCAGTGGTATCACGCTCAAGGGCGGGCTGTCGGGAGTCGAGGTAAAGAGCGAATCGCTGCAGACGCTACTGGCCGGCGGCATTGTCTTCGAGACACCTGATCTGAACGCGGCCAGGTCGGATCGGCAGATTCAGCGTTTCGCTCTACACCCGGATCGCGACAGTGCCTTGCAATTGGGTCAGCAGATCAGCATTCGCGTGGCCGATGGCGAGGGCCTGCAACCGGGTACGGCGGTGCGTTACAAGGGCCTGGAGGTGGGCAAGGTGGAGAACCTGAGCCTGACCGACGACTTGCAGGCGGTGATGCTCAACGTGCGCATCACCCAGGCGGCCGAGCAGATAAACCGTGAGGGCACACAGTTCTGGGTGGTGCGGCCGGAGTTGAGCCTGACCCGTGCGGCCAACCTCGGCACCCTGGTCAGCGGCCAATATCTGGAAGTGCAACCGGCACTGCAAAAAGGGCCGCGTCGTACCCAGTTCGTTGCCCTGGACGGCCCGCCGAATCAGGCAGTACGTGAGGAGGGTTTGCGCCTGGTGCTGAGTGCGCCGCGGCGTGGTTCGATCAAGCCGGGGGTGATCGTCAGCTACCGTGAGGTGCCGGTGGGCAAGGTGGTGGATTTCGAGCTGGGGCCGACTTCCGACCGCGTGCTGATCCATATCCTGATTGAGCCACGTTATGCGCCGCTGGTGCGCAGCGGCAGCCGCTTCTGGAATGCCAGCGGCATCGGTGTGGACGCGGGGCTGTTCAAGGGGGTGAAGGTGCGTACCGAATCGCTGGAAGCCTTGATCGAGGGTGGCATCGCCTTCGCCACGCCGGACAATGCTGAGATGGGTGGCCCGGCGCTGCCAGGTCAGACCTTCGCCTTGTTCGACGAGCCGGGACAGGGCTGGCTGGATTGGGCACCGAAGATCGTGCTGGAGCAGTAAGACCGTCATAGAAACGAAAGGGGCCGCAGTGACAGACTGTGTGAAAACTACTGCGCTCGGTCATGCTACGTTAAAAAACGACTCAAAATGCTCATTTACAACTCGTAAACTGCGCTTTTTCGCCGTTTTTTGCCTTGCTTGACCTTCGCTCGCTACGTTTTCACACGGTCTGAGTGAGCGGCCCCTTTCATTTGGGCGGCTATAAAAGCTCGCGGCTGAAGCCCCTCCTACAGTTGCATCCTGCACCGTGGGAGGGGCTTCAGCCGCGACGAGTCAGACGGGCTCGGTGACTTCTTCCTGCTGCGGTGCCTGTGCCTTGGCGTTCTCGCGCGGCTTGATGAACTTCCAGTCCGCCTCGTCGATGTAGATGCCGTTGGGGCCGCTGCCGCCTTCCAGGTCGATGGCCACGTGGGCCGAGACCTGCGGCTTTACCGAGGCCAGGATCGGCACGAAGCCGAGCTGCAGGCTGGTTTCGATCAGCGCCTGCTGGTTGCGTTCGTCGATGTCCGCCGCCTCGTCGAGGTAGTAGGGCAGGCGCACGCGCCCGGCCTGCTCGCGATCCATCAGGTGCAGCAGCAGGTACATGTTGGTCAGCGCCTTGATGGTCATGGTGGTGCCGTTGGAGGCGGCCCCGTCGATGTCCGTGTGAATGATCGGCTGGCCGTGCACCTTGGTGATCTCGAAGGCCAGCTCGAACAGATCCTTCAGGCCCAGCTGGTTGCCGTTGGCGGCCACCAGGCGCGACAGGTAGTCCTTGGCCTCCTCGTTCTTGGCGTCCTGATCGGCCGACTGCGACAGGTCGAACACCGACAAGGTCTCGCCTTCTTCGTACTGGCCTGCGCTGTGGATGATCTGGTCGATGTGGCGTAGGGCTTCCTTGTTCGGCGCCAGGACGATGCGGAAGCTCTGCAGGTTGGAGACCTGGCGCTTGTTGATCTCGCGGTTGAACAGCGCCAGTTGGTGCTCGAGGTTGTCGTAGTCGCTGCGGATGTTGCGCAGGGTACGGGCGATGTCGGTCACCGCCGCACGGCGCGCCTTGGCCAGGGTGAGGGCTTCGTCCTGGCGGTGGGCGTAGGCGTTGACCAGCAGTTGCAGGCGACGTTCGACGTCGTCCTCGCTATCGAACTTGGCTACACCCTTGAGGCGTACCTGGGCATAGAGCGCTTCGATCTGGCCGTCGATGCGTTGCAGGGCCTGCCAGGTGTCCTGGTAGTCATTGAGCAGCGGCAGCAGGTTGTCCAGCGAGTCGTCCACCGGCTCCATGAACGGCGTGCCGAAGGGCAGGTCGGACGGCAACAACTGGCGGCGACGCAGGGCATCTTCCAGAGTGCGTTCCTTGGCTTCCAGATCGGCCAGTTGACGGCCGACCAGTTGCAGCTTGGCGGAGAGTTGCTGCACACGCTCGGCGAAGGCATCGCTGGCACGCTTGAGTTCATCCTGGGCGCCTTCCAGTTCGGCCAGGCGTTCCAGCTTCTGCGGCTCTTCGGCAGCCAGGGTCTGGCTCTTGCGGAAGTCTTCCAGGGCTTTCTGCGCATCCAGCACGGCCTGGTACAGCGTCTCGGCCTGGGCCTTGCTGGCAGCGCGGTCGGCGGCCACCGACTGCTGGGTCTTGAGCTGCTTGAGCTCGCGCTCCAGACGATCCTTTTGATCACGCAGGGCGGCGCGGTCGGCCAGTGCCTGCAGCGCCGGGGGCTCGATATGGCTGAGGTCGATGGACAGGCCCGGCACGGCGAAGGTGTCGCCCTTGAAGCGATCCAGCACCGCTTCGACCGCCTTGACCCAGTCGTCACCCTCGGCCTGGATGCCTTTCTCACCCAGCGGCAGGCTGAACAACTGCCCGTTGAACAGGCGCATCAGACGGTCGACGTCCTGCTGGCTGAATTCCTCGCGCAGGCGCGAGTAGCTGTTGTTGTCGGCGTGATCGAGCTGCTGCTTGACCGACTTGAGGCGTTTTTCCAGGTCGCGCAGGCGCTCGTCCAGGTCTTCGCTGGAGAACTGCCGCGACTGCGCCAGGGCGCCGGCCAGTTCGTCGTGGGCGTCCTTGGCGGCGAGCAGTTGCTCTTCCAGCACTTTGGCATCGTTGACCAGGGCGAAGCGGTTCTTCAGCACGGAAAGCTCGCCCAGCCAGCGCTGGATCTCGCTGATCTCGCGCTCCAGGCGCATCAGCTCGGCCGTGCCGCCGCGCTGCTCGTTCTGCAGGCCGTCCTGCTCGTTGCGATAGTGCTCGGCCTGGATCACCAGCTCTTCCTTGCGCGCATCGGCGTAGTCGTGCCAGGTGCCCAGCAGGTTGTCGAGCAGCGGCGAGAGGCGATGCAGCTTGCCGCGCAGCACTTCGCGCTGGGCCACGCCCGAGGCCAGCGCCTCGATCAAGGGGCCGGCGGTGACCAGCGCCTGGTAGTCCTGCTCCATGCGGCGCACATCGCGAAACGCCTCTTCCGTCGCGGCGATATAGTCGACGCTGCCCGAGCGCAGGCTGTGCTCGAAGGCATCGAGGAATAGCTGCTTGAGCTTGGCCGCGGTGATCTCGCGCATGTGCAGCAGGTTGATGAACAGCGCGCGGAAGGTCTTCAGACTCTGTTCGCTGGTCGAACGCAGCGGGATCAGGGTCAGGTCCAGCGGGATGCTGGTGTGGCCGCCGACCAGCAGGCGACGCAGTTCGTCGGGCTTGAGTTCGTAGGCGGTGATGCCGGCCTGGCCAAGGTTCTTGAACAGTTCGCGCTGGCGCAGGCAGGTGCCGTTCTGCTGGTAGTGCTCCAGGTCCAGCTCGCCGGCGTAGGCGAAGAACTGGTGGCCGAAGCCGCCACCCGGGCCGCGACCGGCCACGCCGATCACCTGCGGGCCATGGGGCAGGGCGACTTCGACGAGGATGTAGCTGGTGTCGCTGGCGAAGTAGAACTTGCGCGAGGCTTCCAGGCTGTACTTGCCGAAGCTCATGTCCGACATGCGCGCCAGGATGGGGAACTGCAGGGCGTTGATCGAGGCGGACTTGCCCAGGTTGTTGGCGCCGTAGACCGACAGCGGGTTTTCCAACGGGAACAGGCCGAGGCTGTAGCCGGCGGTGTTCAGCAGGGCGAAGCGGCGGATGCCGTAGCGTTCCTGGCTCATGCGTCCATCTCCTGTGCGGCGCGTTCTTCGGCCATGGCGCGGGCCAGGGCGTCTTCCTCGGATTCTTCGATATCGATGGCAGCGGTCGCGTCGGCGTCGCCGTCATCGTCCAGCAGCACCGGCGCCGGCAGCGGCAGGTCGCTGCTGTGCAGGCTGGCGGCCAGGTCGCGGTCGTGCTGCACCGACAGGCAGACGTCTAGGAAACGGTGCATCGGCGGCAGGAAGCGGTATACGCCGTTGCTGTCCTCGGCGAAGCCGAGCTGGGTGAGGCGGCGGATGATCTTGTCCTCCAGCTCCTCGAAGGTGGTGACTTCGGCCTGCAGGAACAGGTCGCGGTATTTCTCCAGCAGCGCCGGCAGCTCGTCACGGCCGATGCTGCCGCCGTCGAGCACGGAGAGCGGGTCGCGGCCCTGGTCGGCCAGATGTTCGACCAGGATGAAGGTGAACAGCGCCAGGCGCTGGGCGGTCTTGTTCACCTGCGGCGCCACCTGCTCGGGGACGAAGTAGTAGAAACCGCGCGGGTCGCACACCAGCTCGAAGCCGAGGGCGCGGAACAACGCGCGGTACTGGTCCTGCATGCTGGACAGCTGGGCGTAGCACTCCGGCTCGCTGCGGGAGATGTGGTAGCCCTTGAACAGGTCGCGGAAGGCGGCCGCGAGCTGGGTCATTTCTTTCAGATCGATGTTCATACGCAATGCTCACGGGCAGTCGTAGGGTGCGCTGTGCGCACCATGTCGTCGGTTGCGGTGCGCACAGCGCACCCTACGGGCAGCTCAGCCATTGGGCTGGCCTACCAGGGCAAAGGAGGCAAGGCTGACCTCATGGTCGCGGGTCAGGTACTGGCGACGCTCCAGGCGTTCACGCTGGAAGCGCGACTCGCGCGACAGGCGAGAGAACCAGTAGAGCAGCTCGTCGGTGGCGCCTTCCGGCTCCTGTTCCAGCAGCCAGGCCATCAGGTCCGGCAGCGGCAGGGCCTGTTCGCAGCGCTCGATCATCTCCCGCGCGGTCTTCGGCGCCTTGGGCGCGCCACCCTTGCGGCTGCCGCTGGCCTTGGGGAAGTGCGCCGGCTTGGCTTCGAAGCGCGCCAGGGCATAGACGTAGGCCTCGACCTGGCTGGCTGAACCGAGGAAGTTGCTCTGCGGCCGGGTGAACAGCGGCATAGCCGCCTGCGGCACGGCGTCGATGCCCTTCTTGCGGATCACCGACAGCGCCAGTGCGGCGCCACGGGTCACGGCGTTGTGTCGGCGCGCTTCCTCGCGCAGCGGCAGCAGCAGTTCGCGGGCCTTGCGCAGGGTCAACTGGGCGGTGGTCTGCATTTCCAGGATGCGCGCGTGGGTGCGCAGCAGCAGGTCGTCGTCGACCAGTTGGCCGAGGCGCTGCTGGTCGCCGAGCAGGCGCAGCAGCACCTGTTCGACGCGGCGCACGCCTTGCTCGAAGGCGCCGTCGGCGGCGACCAGCTGGATCATTGGCTCGACGTATTCGTCCCAGGTGGCCAGCACCTCGGCGTAGCGCTGGCGCAGGGGAATCTGCCGGTCGCTGGTCTTGGCCCGGTCGGCCACGCCGACCAGCGCCTGTTCGTCGTTGGCCAGTTTCTTCAGCACGTCGCGCACGCGCATATCGAGCAGGCGCAGTTGGCGCGCCAGGTCGTTGGCGTCACGCACTTCGAAGGCGTCCTGGATATAGCCGGCGAGACGCTCCAGATGGCGTAAATAGGCTTCGATCTCCAGACACAGGCCGAGGCGGTGCTCGCGGCGCAGATAGGCCAGGAAGTCGTGGATCTGCGCGTTGAGCTCGAAGCGGTTGGGGCTCTTGGCCACCGGCACCAGGATGTCCAGGCGAATCCAGGTGTCGAGCAGGGCGGTGGTGTCGCTGGGCGTGGCGTCGGGCAACTGCGTGGCGAGCTGGCTGCGCAGCTCCACCAGGCTCAGGGTGCCGGCGTCGAAGCGCTCACAGAGCGGTTCGAGCAACGTCCAGTGTTCGGCGAGGGCGCGCAAAACGCGCTTGGGATCGATCATCGAGGCGCCGGGTTCCAGGCAAGTCAAAAGGAGAGATTGTACTGCAAGCTGGATGCCTGTTTTGAGTCCCAATCGATCAGAGGCGGGCAAGTCGACAGACGAGCTGGCGAGACGAGGTTTGCCGGTTCTTTTCTGGTATGGACGAAACGGTGTTACGTCGTTGTGGCGGCTGGTAACACCCGCCTCGCGTCGATGAGCGGGATGGCGGCGTTGTAGTGGCACTTTCTCGACTATGGGTCGGGCCGCTCTGGCGCTGCTGTCCTTATAGTGGCCACAAGGACTCGAGTCGGAATGCTCGACAGCCATTACAAGAAAAGGGGTTTTGCCATGCGCCAGTCCGTTCGTTTCGCCAAACATGCTCTGGCACTCGTCTGCGCCGCGGCCCTGAGCGGTCCGGCCCAGGCCAAGATGGTCGAGCTGGAGGACGGAGAGCTGTCGGATATCACCGGTCAGGCCTTCATCAACCTGACCACCGACACGGCCGGACAGATCAATTACACCCGGGTCAACTTTGGACTCAAGGTCGACACCCAGCTCAATATCAAGAAGCTGGAGCTGGGTAGCTACGCACGGGCTGGTGAGACTCGCCCCTCGGACATTCTGATTAACAACTTCGCCTTGGGTACGGTCGGTGCCAACGACAGCATCAACCCGTTTCAGATTGTCGACCCTTATCTGGAACTGGCTTATGAGGGCAATCAGGTCGTAGGCGTGCGCATCGGCTTCGGCCAAGCCAAGGGCGTGTTATCTGGTGACATCTCCCATCTGACTGGCAAGATCGCAGTGGACCTGGAAGGTAAGGCCAAGCCGCTGCTCGACGAAGCTAATTTCTTTCAGCGTCTGCTGCTCGGCGCGACGGTGAACGAGAACTCCACCATCCGCTCCGAGGCAGAGCTGGTCAGCAATGGGACGCCTGATTCAGTGCGCGCCAGTCAGGCCGGGCTGAAAGACGGCTCGGTCGTACAGTGTGTGGCCAACTGCAACCTGCTTGGGGGACTGCTTACCGCTTTCCCCTCGCAGGGTTGTCAGATCATCGGCATTGCAACCTGCTTCAACCTCAGTCAGTTCCAATCCCTGAACATCGGTAACGTAAGCGCTCCCGGTATGGATCAAGCCGCCAAGGGCGTTTTCATCTCGCTGCAAGTCAAAGACTTGCAGTGGCGCGATATGGATACCTCTGCGCTGATCAATACCGTCGCGGGTGCTTTTCTCAATATCCCCAAGTACCGCGATGCCAATGGCAACCTGGTGGCGGGTATCAAGTTCGATTTCGATCAGGCGCTCAACGGCATTCCGCGTCAGGATACCTGCCTGGGTAGCGCCATCTCGGGGTGCTGAGCATGATCAGTCGTTGTCTTTCGCTGATGATATTCGCAGGGCTTGGCGTCTCCGCTCAGGCCATGGAGCCCCTGAGCGAGGCCGAGCTGTCCGACGTGCAGGGCGCAGGCCTGGGTTTCGTGCTCGATCAGGTGCTGCTCGATGGCTCCGGCGCGCAGATCGTGATCAACGACATTACCGACGGCCAGGGGCGCAACGTGCCGATCTCGGTGAAAAACCTCTACCTCGGCGCTGCCGGCAGCAACAAGGGCAGCAACCTGAGTCCGGTGACCATCGGCAGCCTCGATCATCCCTTCGAGCTGGAACTGGCCAAGGGCGAGGAACTGCGCAGCCTGCGCGACGACGGGCAGTGGGTACAGACCACCCCGAACAACATCACCGTACTGTCGTTCAAGTTTCCCGAGCGGCTGGTCGCTGGTGGCAATCCCTGCATCGATGGTTATGCGGCGGCAGGCTCCAATTGCTCGACTTCCGCCAGCGGGCGCGCCGATCTGGGTGTGCGCTTCGATTTCCAGGTGGCAGCCGGGCGTACCGAGATGCTGGCGCTGGACTTCCACCAGCTGGTGATGGACGGCTCCTATCTGCGTCTGTGGGGCGACCCCGGGCAGAACGGCAACGGCGAGTTGGTCGGCGAGGCGCGCATCAACATCTTCGCCAAGACCCTGGAAGTGATGTCCTGCGCCCAGGCCAACTGCAATACCGCGGGCGAGACGGCCGCCCAGCGCGGCGCGCGCACCCTATACATCACCAACGGCTACGCCAATATCGCCCTGGGCTACGGCAAGTCGCAGCCGCTGCGCCTGCGCTCCAGCGCCGACGGTCAGTTCGTCCTGGAACTGCAGAATCCAACGGCGGGCGGCACCACGGCGGCGCAGCGCCAGGCCCTGGCCAGTGATTTCTATGCCAACGCGGCGCGTACCAATCTGGTATTCGAGAACCTGACGGTCGGGGGTACGCGCAGCAGCCCGACCGCCATTCCCACCGGCGGCTACAACTTCGGTCGCAACGAGATTTCCGGACTGAGCTTCAACTACCTGAAGGTGAGCAGCTATGACCTGCGCTAGAACGGCTGGAGTTCTGCTATCGCTGTTGCCGGCGCTGGCCCTGGCGGAAATGCAGGCGCTGGACGACAGCGCTCTCAGCGAGATGAGCGGGCAGGGCGGGGTCTATCTGTCCGGCGAGTTCAGCATCAACAAGGACGGTGGTGTGCTCTGGGGCACGCCCACCACCAACAATCCGGCGCAGTGGACGGCCAACCAGCGCAGCTGCGCCCTGGCCGGCGCAGCCACGCCGGAGAGCTGCGGCCTGCGCGTGGCGATACGTTCCGGCGCCAATGCCGGCTGGTACGTGCTGGACAACCTCAAGGGCATCTTCAGCTTCGAGGGCCTGACCCTGGATACCCGCACCCTCACCAGCGCCGGCGGCGAACGCGAGGTGCTGGCGCTGGGGTTGCCCAACGAGATCCGTTTCAAGGACGGCAACTTCGCCTTCGGCGTGGCCAGTCAGGGCGGCTGGAAGAACAAGGCGCTGAGCGCCGCCAATGGCGGCGACCCGAGCTACCAGCAGACCAATATCTTCTCGGCCAAGATCGACGGCAGCATCCGCATGCAGGGCAGTGTGCTGATCTTCCCGACCAATTGAGGAGCCGGATCATGCAGCGTTATGGATGGCTCTCGGCGTTTCTTCTCGGCAGCTCACCGGTCTGGGCCATGCAGGCACTGGATGATCACAGCCTGGCCAGCGTCAGTGGCCGCGGTGGCATCAGCCTCGAAACAGCCGGTGGTGGCTGGTCGGCGGAAAGCCTGGAATACCGCGAGGACGGTCATAGCCTGCGAATCGAGGGCGTTTCCAGCCGCCCGCAGCAGCCGGGCAGCGTGTCCACCACCAAGATCGACGTGATCGACGATCGTCTGCATGTCGAGCATCAGGGGCGACCGAATCAACTGGCGGTGAACAACATAGGTTTCGCCGGCAGCGACAAGAGCTTCGGCGCCTTCCGCGCCTTCTATACCCTGGGCGCCAGCCTCAAACTCAGCGGTGGCGGCGCCGATGGCGTGGCTGGTTTCAGCGTCGATGGCAGCCGCCTGAGCCTGGACGCGGTGACCTTCTATTACCGCGACAACGGCTTCGATCTGATCGTGCGCAACGCCTCCTTCGATGCCTACCTGAACAATGCCTATCTGGATATCGTCAGCGGCGGCAACGGCTCGGCGGTGCGCCTCGATCTGGGCGACACGCGCTTCGTCGCGCATGTCGGCGGTATCGGGCTGGACCTGGCGCACGGCGATCCCGTGGCCGGTGTTGCGGTAACGCCCGGCGCGCCGGATCCACGGCACCCCGATCACGCGCGCAGTTTCGGCCAGCTGGATATGGATCTGCGCCTCGGCGGCAGCATCCGCATCGCCGGTGGCGGTGCCAGTGGCGAGGGCGTGCGCCTGATCCCGCAGATCACCATTGCCAACAGCCTGTTCCAGTACGAGGACGATGGCGTGCTGCGCGCCGAGAACTTCGCCGGCGTGCTCAGCAGCCAGAACGGCATCACCCTCGACCTGGGCGAGGACGGCAGCGGCCGCTACGCCCAGCTGGCCTTCCAGGATCTGAAACTCAACGCCAGCCTCGGCGGGCTGATCATCGGTAACCCCAGCAATCAGAAGATCGGCAGTCTGGCGCTGGACCTCAACTTCCAGGACCAGGGCGCGCGGCAGAACTGGTTCAGACTGCGCCCCGGCGGCGATCCCAATTCCGGGCTCAAGGGCATCACTGCGGACGTATCGTGGAACATGGTCAGCAGTTCGGTCTCGCTCACCGATAACGGCAACAGCATGTGGTTCAGCGGCCTGCGCACCCATGGCAGTGGCCAGCTCAGCGTTGATCTGACCAGGAGCTGCGCCGGCGGCATCAGCACCGGCTGTTATGCCGGCAGTCTCAACACCCAGCCGGGCAGCGGCGGTTACGACGGCCATTTCGACGGCCTGCGCCTGGGCCTCAAGAATCTTAACGGCAGCTACAGCTTCGACGGCCTGCGCGTCGGCAGCGCCGATGCCCCGCTGCAGGGCGGCACCGAATTGCTGGTATTGCTGGAGATTTTTCCGGCCTACGATTTCACCCTCAACGGTCAGCTCACCCTGCGCCCGGGTGGCGCCAGCGGCGATGGGGTGCGTTACAACGCCGATTTCGTGGTCAGCGATGCCAATGCGGCAATCACCGTCGACGAGGGCGGCAAGGGCCTGTGGCTGGCCGGCACCCGTTACGACATGCATTTTCGCGACGGCTCGCTGGACGTGACGCAAAACGGCGTGCAGCTGAGCAAGGGCACCTACTGGTCCACCCTGGATGTGCACGATGTACGCTGGGGTGATCGCAGTACAGGGCAGAGCCTGGGCCGCATCGTGCTGCGTCGCTACGAGCAGGGCTCCACGCTGAGTCTCAGCTCCGGTGGTGCAGGCGCGTTGTGCGTCGGTGGCAGCGGTAGCAACGCCGCGGCCTGCTCGGCCAGCGGCGGGCGCTGGGAGGATCGTGGCAACGAAGGGCTGACGGCGGGGCTGAAGAACGTTTTCGTGCGTGATACCTCGGGCAATCCCGCCAGCAGCGTGTCCACCAGCGAGAAGCGCAACCAGCTGATCATCGAGACGGACCGGGTGAACGGCGTCAACGGCAGCGGCGCGCAACTGGTGGTGGACAACTTCCACACCTCGGACGCCAATCCGACCGATGCTAATGCCAACAGCTACGGCGTGCGCGTCGACCTCAACCTCGACGTGGCACCGACCAGGGTCTGCGACAAGGGCGCCAGCGGCTGCCCGCCGGTGTCGCCTGACCCGCTGGGCTTCGCCGTCAACGGGCGGGTGCACTTCAAGGAGATCAATATCGACCGCATCCAGAACGTGCACCCCACGGGCGGCGCGGTCACTTCCATGTACGGCATCAAGCTGCAGAATGCCGATATCCGCGCCAACCTGACCGCCACGCCGATCAACTAGGGGCGGCGGTCACGCTGCTGTCATCGCCGAGCCGTACGGTGCGCCATGCGCACCGATGTCTCACAGGTCGCCGGTGCGCACGGCGCACCCTGCTTCGTTGCCGAAGCAACCGGTAATCGCCGGTTGTACAAAAAATCTCCAATGCCCTTTCGATATTCATCGGTTATCGGCACAATTCGCGTCCACTTTTTTCCGGGGGCCACAAGGCACCCCTTGGCCGACCTTGCTGGAGCGACGAGATGATCCAGACGCCGTACTACCTCATCGACAAACAGAAGCTCCTGGTCAACCTGGAGAAGATCGCCTATGTGCGCGAGAACTCGGGCGCCAAGGCGCTGCTGGCGCTGAAATGCTTCGCCACCTGGTCGGTGTTCGACCTGATGCAGCAATATATGGACGGCACGACCTCATCGTCCCTCTATGAGTTGAAGCTCGGCCGGCAGAAGTTCGCCGGCGAAACCCACGCCTACAGCGTGGCCTGGGCCGACGACGAGATCGAAGAGATGGTCGCCAACTGCGACAAGATCATCTTCAACTCCATCGGCCAGCTCGAACGCTTCGCCGAGCGGACCGAAGGCACCATCCGCGGCCTGCGCGTCAACCCGCAGGTGAGCAGCTCCGACTACCTGCTGGCCGACCCGGCGCGTCCGTTCAGCCGCCTCGGCGAGTGGGACCCGGAAAAGATCGCCAAGGTCATGGGGCAGATTTCCGGCTTCATGTTCCACAACAACTGCGAGAACGGCAGCTTCGAGCTGTTCGACAAGATGCTGAGCACCATCGAGGAGCGCTTCGGCCACCTGATCGCCCAGGTCGAGTGGGTCAGCCTCGGCGGTGGCATCCATTTCACCGGCGAGGGCTATCCGCTCGATGCCTTCTGCGCGCGCCTGAAAGCCTTCTCGGAAAAATACGGCGTGCAGGTGTACCTGGAGCCGGGCGAAGCGGCGATCACCCTCAGCGCCTCGCTGGAAGTGACCGTGCTCGACACCCTGTACAACGGCAAGAACCTGGCGGTGGTCGACAGCTCCATCGAAGCGCACATGCTCGACCTCCTGATCTATCGCCTCAACGCCAAGATGGCGCCGAACGACGGCGAACACAGCTACATGGTGTGCGGCAAGAGCTGCCTGGCCGGCGATATCTTCGGCGAGTACCAGTTCGACAAGCCGCTCAAGATCGGTGATCGCCTGTCGTTCATCGACGCTGCCGGTTACACCATGGTCAAGAAGAACTGGTTCAATGGCCTGAAAATGCCGTCCATCGTGGTCAAGCAACTCGATGGTAGCGTTGAAGTGGTTCGCCAGTTCGAGTTCGACGACTACCTGTCGAGCCTGTCCTGACATTGTTGCGGTGGGCTGAAGCGGAACGCCGCCAGGCCCACCCTACGGGGCTGACGCGGAATGCCGCCCGACCCACCTACGGGTCATGTAGGGTGGGCTTCAGCCCACCACCCAAAATACGCATCAAAACGCTTTCAACAACGCAGTTCTCTGGAGGTGAAACAATTGAAGAAGAATGTTCTGATCATTGGAGCAGGAGGTGTTGCCAAGGTGGTGGCCCATAAGTGCGCGCAACACAATGACGAGTTAGGTCGCATTGCAATTGCGTCGCGCAACATCTCCAAATGCCAGGCCATCATCGACAGCGTGCAGGCAAAGGGCGGCCTCAAGCAGCCCGGCGAGATCAAGGCCTATGCGCTGAACGCCCTGGACGTGGAAGCGACCAAGGCACTGATCCGCGAAACCGAATCGCAGATCGTCATCAACGTCGGCTCGGCGTTCCTCAACATGTCCGTGCTGCGCGCCTGTATCGACACCGGCGTCGCCTATCTGGACACCGCCATCCACGAAGATCCGAGCAAGATCTGTGAAACCCCGCCGTGGTACGGCAACTACGAGTGGAAGCACCTGGCCGAATGCCAGGAAAAGGGCGTGACCGCCATCCTCGGCGTCGGCTTCGACCCGGGCGTAGTCAACTCCTATGCCGCTCTGGCGCAACAACAGTACTTCGACAAGATCGAGTCGATCGACATCCTCGACGTCAACGCCGGTTCGCACGGCAAGTACTTCGCCACCAATTTCGACCCGGAAATCAATTTCCGCGAATTCACCGGCACGGTCTACAGCTGGCAGAACAGCCAGTGGGTAAGTAACCGCATGTTCGAAGTCAAACGCACCGACGATCTGCCGGTGGTGGGCGAACAGAACCTGTACCTGACCGGCCATGACGAGGTGCACTCGCTGTCCAAGCACCTCGACGTACCGAACGTCCGCTTCTGGATGAGCTTCGGCGACCATTACATCAATGTCTTCACCGTACTGAAGAACCTCGGCCTGCTCTCCGAGCAGCCGGTCAAGACTGCCGAGGGTCTGGAAGTGGTGCCCCTTAAAGTGGTCAAGGCCGTGCTGCCGGATCCCGCCTCGCTGGCGCCGGGTTACACCGGCAAGACCTGCATCGGTGATCTGGTCAAGGGCACCAAGGATGGCCAGCCGCGCGAGCTGTTCATCTACAACGTGGCCGATCACGAAGAAGCCTTCGCCGAGACCGACAGCCAGGGTATTTCCTACACCGCTGGCGTACCGCCGGTTGCTGCTGCCCTACTGGTCGCGCGTGGTGAGTGGGATGCCAAGCGCATGGTCAACGTCGAAGAGCTGCCGGCCGAGCCGTTCCTCAAGCTGCTCGATGTGATGGGCCTGCCCACCCGCATCAAGGACGAGCACGGTGATCGTCTGTGGGATCAGCCTGCCTGATTCGCCCCGCAGCATTAAAAAAGGATCGCCTCGGCGATCCTTTTTTCGTTGCAGTGTCTGACCTCAGACCGTGACCACGCCGAACAACACGGCCGCAGCCAGCATCACCAGGCTGATGCCCCAGGCCCATAGCACGGTGTAGCGGATGTGCTTGTACAGCTCGACACCGGCCAGGCCGATGGCCAGGTATACGCTCGGCACCACCGGGCTGACGCCGAAGCCGGTGTTCTCGCCGATCAGCATGGCCTTGGCCACCGCCGCCGGGTCGACGCCCGCCGCTACGGCGACATCGCGGATCACCGGCAGCAGGGCGAAGTAGTAGGCGTCCGGCGAGAACAGCATGCCCAGCGGCACGCCGAAGGCGCCGATGATCACATGCAGCCAACTTGCCGAGCCCTCCGGCAGCACGTTGATCATCCAGTGCGCCATGCCCTCGGACATCCCCGCACCCGAGAGCACGCCGAGCAGGATGCCGGCGGCGAGCATCACCAGGGCCATCTGCAGGGCATCGCTGGCATGGCGCATCAGCGCTGCATTCTGTTCGTTCAGGCTGGGATAGTTGAGCACAAGAGCCAGGCCCAGGCCGACCATGAAGCAGGCGAACAGCGGGAAGGCGCCGGTGAACAGGCAGGCGAGAATGGCCAGGGTGAGCCCCAGGTTGCCCCAGTAGCGCCAGGTGCGCGGGCTGAGCTGGGTCGTGTCGTCGTTGGCCGAGGTTGTCGCTGCGTGCTCGCTGATGTCGCCAATGCCGGCCAGGCTGCGCTGTGCGCGGCGGCCGAGAAACACTGCCAGGCCCATCACCATCGCCAGGCCGATCAGTTGAATCGGGATCAGCGAGATCCATAGCTGCGAGGCGTCGATGCCGGTCACGGCCGAGGCGCGTGCGGTGGTGCCGCCCCAGGGCACCATGTTCATTACCCCGGCACTGAGCACCACCAGGCACAGCAGCATTTCCCGTTTCATGCCCAGACGCAGGTACAGCGGTAGCAGGGCAGGAATCACCAGCAGGAAGGTGGCGGCGCCGATGCCGTCCAGGTGGGTGACCGCCGTTACCGCAACCGTCACCACCGCCACTGCCAGCGGCTTGCCGCCGGTGCTGCGCAGCAGGAAGTTGACCAGCGGGGCGAACAGGCCGCGCTCGCGCATGATGCCGAAGTAAAGGATGGCGAAAATGAACAGCGTTGCCGTCGGGGCCACGGACTTCAGCCCCTCGGTGATGAACTTGCCGATTTCGGCCGGGGTGAACCCGGCCAGCGCACAAGCAATGACCGGCAGCAGGGTGAAGGCGACCAGCGGGGTGATACGTCGCATCAGGATCAGGGCGACGATGACGAACATCAGGGTAAAGCCGAGGGCAGTGATCATGCCGGTGTCTCCGGTTTTATTGTTGTTGGAGTCGAGGTGAGCGGGGAAGGGCGAATCAGCCTGGCGGCGGCAGCCTCAGGTCGAGCAGCAGATAGCTCAGGCTCTTGCCGTGCCGGTCGATGCCGGGGCTGGCGTTGACGCCGCCTTCCAGGGCGTCGTCGACGACGAAGTTGAGGCCGCCCAGGTTGGGCAGCTCGTAACGCCGCACCTGGCCGATGCGCCGATGCGCCAGGCAGGCGGCGACGCGCTCGGCGGTGAGTTCGGCGGCCAGCCAGGGGTAATGCGCGGCGTCATAGGCGAATACCGCGACGCTCAGGGTGTTGCCCTTGTCGCCCGCGCGGGCGTGGGCGTAGTCGCACAGCAGCACTTTGGCACTCATCAGAACCACTCCACATGTTGTTGAACCCGGTCGCGCTCGATGAGAAAGCTCGCCGTGGACAGCGATTCGCTCAGGTAACGGCGCACGCCGCCACCGCCGGCCGGGCCGTTGGTGTAGAGCGATTCGGCGTCGAGCAGCAGGCGTTCGAGCAGCGCCTTGTCGCGGTCGATGAAGCTGATGCGCAGGCGCACGTCCTGCGCCTCCTGCGCCTGTGCCAGGCGTGCGTCCAGCCACTGGCCTGCGCGGTCGTTGAACAGGCTGGCGACGCCGATCAGGTCGACCCAGGGCGTCAGTTGTGGCGCCAGGCGGGCGCTGCGTTGCAGCAGGATGTCGCGGGCCAGGGCGGCGCGGGCCAGGGCTCCGGGGCCAGCGTAGGAGATTTCCGCCTCGGCGAACCATTTGCCACGCAGGCCCACCAGCCCCTTTAGGCGCGCCGGGCGTGGATGGCCGCGCATGCCTTCGACCGCGACCAGATCGGTGCTCACCTGGTGCACGCGTACCTGGCTCAGGTCGAGGGTCACGTCCGGGGTCAGGTAGGCCGCCGGGTCGTGGACTTCATAGAGCAGTTGCTCCTTGACCGTCTGCTCGGTGACGCATCCGCCGGTGCCTGCGGCCTTGCCGATGATGATCTGCCCATCGGCAGTCACCGTGGCGATGGGGCAGCCAGGGTTGGCCGGATCCGGCACGTCCTTGAGGCCCGGATGGGCGAAGTAGCCGCCCGTGACCTGGGTGCAGCATTCGAGCAGATGGCCAACGGTGGTGGCCAGCGCCAGGCGATCCCAGTCATCGGCCTGCCAGCCGAAGGCATGGCACAGAGGGCCGACTGCCAGGCTGGGGTCGGCGACGCGGCCGCAGAGCACGATATCGGCGCCTTCGTTCAGCGCCTGGGTGATGCCCTCGGCACCGCTGTAGACGTTGACCGACACCACCTCGCCATCCAGGCATTCCGGTAGCCAGTGTTGCAGGTCGATGTCGCTGGCCAGCAGATCGTCGCCCAATACGCAGGCGATACGTGCTGCCGCGTGGCGCGTGCCCTGCAGGTGCTGGCGCAGGCGTCGGGCGGCGGCTGCCGGGTTGGCCGCGCCGCCGTTGCTGATGATCGGGATGCCGGCGTCCAGGCAGATTTCCAGTACCGGTTCGAGAAACTCGAACAGGCGCGCGGCGTAGCCGCTGTCGGCATCGTGCAGGCGGCGCAGTTGCGCCTCGGCCAGGGTGCGCTCGGCGAGCAGCTCGAAGAACAGGAAGCGCTGCCCGTTGCGACCTGCCAGGTCGTTGGCCAGCGCCAGAGCGGCATCGGGGCGGTCGTTGGCAAAGCCAGCGCCACAGCCGATATGCACGGTTTTTGTCATGGTCGAGCCCGTTGGCAATTCGGTAGGGCACCATCCTGAGCGGGCTGGATTAAGTTGTGAATTAGAAATGTGGTATCAATTGATAAGATATTTTTATAAGAGGTGGCGCCGTGGACGTCAGCTTTCGTCAATTGCAGGCCTTCGTGCTGATCGCCGAACACCGTAGTTTCAGCCGCGCCGCCGAGCGCATTCACCTGTCGCAGCCGGCGCTCAGCTACAGTCTGCGCAAGCTGGAGGACGCCCTCGGGCTCGCCTTGCTGGCGCGCAATACGCGCAGCGTGGAGCTGACCGAGGCCGGGCTGCGCTTTCTCGAACAGGCAAGGCTGCTGCTGCGCGACATGGACAACGCCGTGCACGATGCGCGTGAACAGTTGCATTTGGAGAGTGGTTCGCTGCGCATCGCCGTGCTGCCCTCGGTGGCCATCGACCCGCTGCCGCGGGTGCTGCAGGAGTATCGGCGGCGTTATCCCGGCATCGACATCAGCCTGAGCGACGGCCGTGCCGGGGAGATCCGCCAGTGGGTCAGCGCCGCCGAGGTGGATTTCGCCATCACCTCGACGGTGGACGATCTCGGCGCGCTGGATTTCCAGCCGCTGTACGACGACAGCCTGGTATTGCTGGTGCGCGGCCATGAGCGTCTGCGCGGCAAGGCGTTGCTCGCTGCGCTGCGCGAGCAGGACTACATCGCCACGACACGTGACACCAGCCTGCGCGGCATGGCCGATGCAACGTTGCAGCGCATGGGGCTGCTGCGTGAACCAGCGTGGGAGGTGGCGTACATGAGCAGCGCCGCTGCATTGGCTCGCGCGGGGTTGGGGTTCGCATTGTTGCCGGCCAGTGTCGCCGACACCTTCAACAGCGACGGCAGCCTCACCGTGCAGGTGCTGAGCGAGGCGCCAGCGCGGAGCATCGGCCTGCTGCAGCGCAAGCCGTGCTATCTGAGCCCACCGGCGCAGGCCTTCGTCGCCCTGTTGCGCCAGCAGACGGGCACCGCTCAGGGGCTATCCGCCACCGCCGATTCACGCGACAATCGCCCCCTCTGAAATGACTGCACGGGATACTTCTGCTTTGAACGCCGAGCTGCGCCGCCGCGCCTACCTCGATGCCATGCAGGTGACCACCTGGCTGCCGCGTACCGTGCTGCCCTTTGCCGCGCCATCGCGCGCCGAACTGCTCGCCCCACCCTCGGCCGAAGCGCCGCAGGAGGTGGCAGTCGAGTCTGTGGTGAAGGTTGCCGAGGCGGTGCGAGAGGTACCCGCCGAGCGGCCGAAGATCGAGGTGCCACGCCCGGGCGCCCAGCCACGTCAGGTGGCTGTCGAAACGCCAGCGGCAGAGCCGGAAGCGGCCGAGGAAAAACCGGCTCGCGTCAGCGTGCCGCCGCCGCGTTTCTCCCTGCAGTTGCTGCGTGCCGGCGACTGCGCCCTGCTGGTGGAGCTGCCCACTGGCGAACCTTTCCAGAGCCGCGACCCGGCCTATATCCTGCTCAAGGATCTGCTGCGCGCCGCCGGCCTGCCAGACAGCCCGCAACTGCTTGGCGAGCCGGTGCGCTGGCCGCTGCTGGTGCGCGGCCAGATGGATCAGGGCCCGGAGGCGGCGCTTGAGTTCGTGCAGAGCTTCGTCGCCGCACGTCTGGAGGAGCAGCCCAGCGCCTGCCTGTGGCTGGTCGGGCTGCCGGCCATCCGTTTCGCTGGCGAGGGCGACGAGCACAGCTACAACCGCGAACTGCAGGTCGAAGGCCTCGGCGCCTGCTGGGCCTTGCCGGGTCTGGAGTTGCTGATGGACGAGCCCGCGCGCAAGCGCGAGCTGTGGCAGGCGATGCGGCGAATCCGTCAGCGCTGGCTGGCTCCCGCTCACTCCTGAGAATACTGTCCTTGCGCCTGAGTGACGCCCAATGAGCGATGCGATTTCCTTCCGCCCGATGACCGAGGCGGATCTCGATGCCGTGCTGAAGATCGAATATGCCGCCTTCAGTCACCCCTGGACCCGTGGCATCTTCAGCGATGCGCTGAAGTCCTATGACTGCTGGCTGATGTTCGAGGGTGGACAGCAGGTCGGCCATGGCGTGATCAACCTGATTCTCGACGAAGCGCACCTGCTCAATATCACCGTCAAGCCGGAGAGCCAGGGGCGCGGGCTCGGCCTGCGTCTGCTCGAACACCTGATGCAGGAGGCCTGTAAGTTGGGTGGTCGTGAATGCTTCCTCGAAGTACGCGCGAGCAACCAGACGGCCTATCGGCTGTACGAGCGTTTCGGTTTCAACGAAGTGGGCCGCCGTCGTGACTACTACCCGGCCGTGGGTGGGCGCGAAGATGCGCTGGTGATGGCCTGTACCTTGATCGACTAGCTCCAGCGCTCCCTGCGCCAGGCGCCGCGCGCCTCGCCGTCCTTGAAGGTCCAGGCTACCAGGCGGCTCTGCTTCTGCCCCTGGGACATGCCGAGGATGCGCACCTCGACCGCGCCGGCCCGAGTCAGCCAGCCTTGCAGCAGCTCGACGTTGCTGACCTTCGACACCAGGCTGCTGAACCATAGTACCTGCCCGGCCACCTGTGTGCTCTCGCTGGCCATGCGTTTGAGAAAGCCGGCCTCACCACCTGGGCACCATAGCTCGGCTGCCTGACCACCAAAGTTGAGCACCGGCAGCTTGCGCTTGGGGTCGAGCTTGCCGAGATTGCGCCATTTGCGCGTGCTGCCGCTGCTGGCTTCGGCGGCGCTGGTATGGAAGGGCGGGTTGCACAGGGTCAGCTCGAAATACTCCTCGCTGCGCAAAAGACCGACGAAGATCTGCTCGGCATTGGCCTGCTGACGCAGTTCGATGGCGCCGCTCAGTTGCGGGTTGCCCTCGACGATGGCGCGCGCCGAGTCCAGGGCGGCGGCTGCGATATCGGCACCGAGGAAATGCCAGGCGTATTCGCAATGGCCGATCAACGGGTAGATGCAATTGGCGCCGACGCCGATATCCAGCGCGCGGATGCGCTCGCCACGGGGAATCAGCCCATCATTGTCGCTCGCCAGCAGGTCGGCGAGGTTGTGCAGGTAGTCGGCACGGCCGGGAATCGGTGGGCACAGATAGCCCTCGGGAATATCCCAGTGTTGGATGCCGTAGTACTGGCGCAGCAGGGCGCGGTTGAACACCTTGACCGCCGCCGGGTCGGCGAAGTCGATGCTCGGCTTGCCGTAGGGATTGGTGATGACGAAGTCGCCCAGTTCGGGGCTGACCTCGATCAGCGCGGGAAAGTCGTAGTGCCCCTTGTGGCGATTGCGTGGGTGCAGCTCGCCCTTGGCCGGCGCCGTCTTCACGGCAGCGGGGGTGGGCTTGCGGGGGCGCTTCGGTGATTGCGGCATGCTGGTCATCTGGTCTGGCGGGCGCGGGATTTTCCCATGCTTTGCCCGCAAACCGTAGCCCGGCGAAGAAGCACGTGATCTGTGCTCTGGTTAACGGAATTTCGCAAATGCCATAAAACAGCGGGGCTTGCGTTGACTCAGGTCAATTTGGCGCCGGCCTAAGGCTCTAGACTGCCACATCTTCTATCTGCAGCAAGGAGGCAACATGGCATATCTGCAGTGGAGTGACGACCTCGATACCGGCATCACGGTAATCGACGATCAGCACAAACGTATCGTCGCGATGATCAATCAGCTAGACGACGCTCAGCGTAGCGCCAGCAAGGCGAAGGTGGGCGCAGTCATCGACGAGTTGATCGACTATACCGTCTCACATTTCGCCTTCGAGGAAGCGATGCTCGAAGAGGCTGGCTATGCCTTCACCAAGGCGCACAAGCGGGTACACGCGTTGTTTATCAAGCGTGTGGAAGACTACCGACAGCGCTTCAACAGCGCTGAGGATATCGCCGACGAACTCAAGGGGCTACTGGGACGCTGGTTGTTCAGCCATATCCGCAGTGACGACCGCAACTACGTCGAGGCCGTCAACGATAACCTGCGTCGGCTGAGCAGCGATGTTTCCGAAGGTGGATGGCTACGCCGCGCCGGACGACGCTTCTTCCATGGTGCCGCGTGAGCGCTTTCAGAGCGGAAAGAGCAGCGGCACCAGAACCACGCTGACCAGCATTACCAGCAGGGTGAAGGGCACGCCGATGCGCACGAAGTCGCCAAAACGGTATTGGCCGGGGCCGAGCACCAGAGTGTTCACCGGCGAAGAAATCGGTGTCATGAAGGCCGCCGAGGCGGCCAGTGCCACGGTCATGGCGAAGGGCAGCGGCGAGGCGCCCAGCGCCTGCGCGGTGGCGATGGCCACCGGCGCCATCAGCACCGCCGTGGCAGTGTTGGAGATGAACAGGCCGATCACGGCGGTCAACGCGAACAGGCAGGCGAGAATCAGCCGTGGCCCGGCATCGCCGAGGCCGCCGACCAGGCCCTGCACCGCCAGCTCGACGCCGCCGGTCTGTTGCAATGCCTGGGCGAAGGGCAGCATGCCGACGATGAGGATCAGCGTTGGCCAGTGAATGGCGTGGTAGGCGCTGTCCAGGTCGATGCAGCGAAACGCACCCAGCAGCAGGCAGGCGATCAGCGCCGCCTGCACGTTGGGCACCAGGCCGCTGACCATCAGCCCCACCATCACCGCCAGGCTGAGCAGGGCGTAGGGCGCCTTGCGTGCAGCAGGCGCCACCTCGGCCACTTCCGCCGGCAGGCTGAGCACCAGAAAATCCCGGCTCAGTCCCTGCAGGCGGTGGATGTCGCGCCAGGCACCGGCCACCAGCAGGGTGTCGGAGGCCGTGAGCTTGTCGTCCACCAGCACGCCTTCCAGCGCCTGGCCCTGACGGCGCAGGCCGACCACGTTGAGCTTGTGCCGCGAGCGAAAGCCCAGCTCCTGAATGGTCTTGCCCGGTAGTTGCGACTCCGGCGGCAGCGCTACCTCGGCCAGGCCCAGTTCGTGGGCGTGCAGGCTGAAATAGGAGTGCGGCAGCGGCATGGGCTCCAGGCCCAGTGCCTGGTAACTGCCGAGCAGGCCGATGGCGGGGCTGGCGATGTCCACCAGCAGCACGTCGCCCGGCTCCAGCTGGGTGTTGCCGCTGGCCATCAGCAGCAGGGTGCGCAGGCGCTGGCGGCGTTCGACGGCGATGACGTTGATGCCGTGCTCGCGGCGCAGTTGCAGCTCGTTGAGCACCTGGTTGGCCAGCGGCGAGTCAGTGCGTACCCGCAGGCGCCGTTCGCGCTCGCTCAGGCGATAACGTTCGGCCAGGTCGGCCAGGGTCAGGCGTGGCGGCTCGGCATTGCCACCTGACGCACTGCGCACCAGCCAGCGACGCGCCAGCAGCATGTAGCCGACGCCGAGCAGCAGGATGCTCAAGCCGATGGGGGTAAAGGCGAAGAAGTCGAAGCCATCTAGCCCGGCGCGGCGCAGTTCTGCATGCACCACCAGATTCGGTGGCGTGGCCACCAGCGTCAGCATGCCGCTGATCAGCCCAGCGAAGGCCAGCGGCATCATCAGCCGTGCCGGGGCGATGCGCAGGCGTGCGGCCACGCCTAGCACCACGGGGATGAAGATGGCGACCACGCCGGTGGAACTCATCACCGAACCCAACCCGGCCACCGCCAGCATCAGCAGGATCAGCAGGCGCGTTTCGCTGTTGCCGGCTTTGGCCACCAGCCAGTCGCCCAGACGGTAGGCGATGCCGGTACGTACCAGGCCATCGCCGATGATGAACAGTGCGGCGATGAGGATGACGTTGGCGTCGCTGAACCCGGCCAGAGTCTGTTGCAGGTCGAGCACGCCGGTCAGTGGCAGGGCGATCAGCACCAGCAGGGCGACCACGTCCATGCGCGGTTTGCCAGTGATGAAGAGAGTGACGGCGCCGGCCAGCAGGCCCAGCACCCAGAACAGATCCAAATTCATCGCGATTCCCATGACGGGCGCTTCTAAAAACTACCTGCGTTGTCATCACTGCGTTAAAAACAAGCTCAAAATGCTCATTTACAGCTCGTAAACTCCGCTTTTTCGCTTGTTTTTGCCTTGTGCTGACTGCCTCGCCTACGTTTTTAGAAGGGCCCTGAAGTAAGGAGGCGATTATCTCAGGGATAACCGAGCGTGGCCTTGATCTGCTGCAGGTGCGCGGCGATCCAGGTCTTGTCGAACGGGCCCCAGTCGCGGATGCGATAGTGGCCGGCATTGTTGCGCTCGCCTTCGGCCTGCTCGAACTGGCAGTCAATATCCAGCTCGGCCAGGGCAGCGAGGGTGTCCTGGGCGGTGCGCCTTGGCATGCCGGTGGCCGCCATCAGCGCCGGTACGCTGACGGCCTCGCCGCTGTCGATCAGCCAGGCCACGTAGAGGCGGCGGTAGAAGCTGGTTCTGGTCTTGCTCACGTCCATGTCGTGCTCCTGGTTACAGGCTGGCAATCAGCATATAGGTGCCGGCGCCGGCCAGGTAGCCGAGCAGGGCCAGGCCGCTGATGCGCTTGAGGTACCAGATGAAATTGATCTTCTCCATGCCCATGGCTGCCACGCCAGCGGCCGAGCCGATGATCAGGCAACTACCGCCGGTGCCTGCGCAATAGGCGAGCATTTCCCAGAAGTGGCCGTTGACGACGAAGCTGCCGAGCCAGGATTGCTCGGCGATATCGGCCAGTTGCAGTGCCTCGGCGCTGATCAGCGGGTACATCTTCATCGCCCCGGCCACCATGGGCACGTTGTCCACCACTGCCGACAGCATGCCAATGGACAGGGTGATGCTGTAGACGTTGCCCAGGCTTTCCTTGAGCAGAGTCGCCACCTGGGTCAGATGGCCGGCACTGGACAGCGCTGACACGGCGAGCAGGATGCCGAGGAAGAACAGCACGCTGGTGATGTCGATGCGGCGCAGCACGCCCACCACCGACAGCGGATCCTTCTCTTCGCTGTTCTTGCTGCGGTGGATGACCTCAGTGGTGATCCACAACAGGGCGAGGCCGAAGAGGATGCCCATGTACGGCGGCAGGTGGGTGATGGTCTTGAAGATCGGCACGAAGATCAGTGCGCCCAGGCCGAGGCCGAAGATCAGGTTGCGCTCGAAGGGTGTGGTCGGGTCGCGGCGGCTTTCGCTGCTTTCCTTGAGCCGAGGTGGCGCGACTTCTCCCTTGAGGATGAAGCTCATGACGATCAGTGGCACCAGCAGGCACATCAGGCTGGGCAGGAAGAGTTGGGCAACGATGCCGCTGGCGGTGATCTGGCCGCCGATCCACAGCATGGTGGTGGTCACGTCGCCGATGGGCGACCAGGCGCCGCCAGCATTGGCGGCTATCACCACGATGCCGGCATAGAACCAGCGTTCGTGCTGCTCGGCGATCAGCTTGCGCAGCAGCGAAATCATCACGATGGTGGTGGCCAGGTTGTCCAGTGCCGCGGACAGGAAGAAGGTGATCAGACCGACCAGCCACAGCAGATGCACGCGCTTGTGGGTACGGATGCGATCGGTGATGACCTTGAAGCCCTCATGGGCATCGATCAGCTCGACGATGGTCATGGCGCCCATGAGGAAGAACAGAATCTCGGAAATCTCGCCCAGGTGATGGCGCAGTTCCTCGATAGCGCGATGGGTATTGGTGCTGGAGCCGGCGGTGCCCGAGCCGATCATCGGCAGGATGCTGTCGGCGCCCATCACCAGCAGTGTCCAGGCGATGACGGCGGTGAGCAGCGCGGACGCGGCCTTGTCGATCTTCAGTGGATGTTCCAGGGCTATGCACAGATAACCGAGGACGAACACGAGTGCCATCAACGCATACATGGGGATCCGCCTGTTCTTTCTTATCGATGAGGTAAAGGTCGGTAGGCGGAGGAAGATGCCTGAAACACCTTGTAAAAGGGAAGGCTTTTATAGCTAAAAGTGCAGGAACGAAAAGGCCCGCGCCGTGGTGGGCGCGGGCCTTGTCGGGCTGAAGCAGGAAAGTGCCGCTATCAGAGCGCGGCGATCTTGCCGCGCTGCTCGACCATCTTGGCCAGGGCCTGCTCGGCCTCAGCCAGCTTGGCGCGCTCCTTCTCCAGCACCTCGGCGGGGGCCTTGGCGACGAAGCCTTCATTGGCCAACTTGCCGCCGACGCGCTTGACCTCACCATCGAGGCGGCCGATTTCCTTGTCCAGGCGCGCCAGTTCGGCGTCCTTGTCGATCAGCCCGGCCATCGGCACCAACACTTCCATCTCGCCCACCAGGGTGGTGGCGGACATCGGCGCTTCTTCACCGGCAGCCAGCACACGTACCGATTCCAGCTTGGCCAGCTTGTTCAGCAGCGGCTCGAAGTCGGCCAGGCGGCGCTGATCCTCGGCACTGGCGTTGGCAACGATGATGTCGATGCGCTTGGCCATGGAGATCTTCATCTCGCCACGGATCTGCCGTACGCCGAGCATCAACTGCTTGACCCACTCGATATCGCCTTCGGCGGCAGCGTCGATGCGGCTCTCATTGGCCACCGGCCAGGGTTGCAGCATCAGGGTTTCACCCTGCACGCCGGCCTGGCCCTTGATGCGCTGCCAGATTTCTTCGGTGATGAACGGCATGAACGGGTGAGCCAGGCGCAGGATCACTTCCAGCACGCGCACCAGGGTGCGGCGGGTGCCGCGCTGGCGCTCGATCGGCGCGTTCTCGTCCCACAGCACCGGCTTGACCAACTCCAGGTACCAGGCGCAGTACTGATCCCAGACGAACTCGTAGAGCGCCTGGGTGGCCAGGTCGAAACGGAAGGCATCGAGCTGGCGGGTGACTTCGGCCTCGGTGCGCTGCAACTGGCTGATGATCCAGCGATCCACCGAGGACAGCTCGACCTCTTCGCCATTCACGCCAGTGTCCTGACCATCGGTGTTCTCGATGACGAAGTTGGCGGCGTTCCACAGCTTGTTGCAGAAGTTGCGGTAGCCCTCGACGCGGCCCATGTCGAATTTCACGTCACGGCCGGTGGTGGCCAGCGAGCAGAAGGTGAAGCGCAGGGCGTCGGTGCCGTAGCTGGCGATGCCTTCGGGGAACTCAGCCTTGGTCTGCTTGGCGATTTTCTCGGCCAGCTTGGGCTGCATCATGCCGCTGGTGCGTTTTTCCAGCAGTTCGTCGAGGGTGATGCCATCGACGATATCCAGTGGGTCGAGCACGTTGCCCTTGGACTTGGACATCTTCTGCCCCTGGCCATCGCGCACCAGGCCATGCACGTACACGGTCTTGAACGGAATCTGCCCGGTCAGGTGGGTGGACAGCATGATCATCCGGGCGACCCAGAAGAAGATGATGTCGAAGCCGGTGACCAGCACATCCGTGGGGTGGAAGGTCTTGAGGAAGTCGGTCTGCTGCGGCCAGCCGAGGGTGGAGAAGGTCCACAGACCGGAGCTGAACCAGGTGTCGAGCACGTCTTCGTCCTGGCGCAGTTTGGCGTCGCCGAGGTTGTGCTTGGCGCGTACTTCCGCTTCGTCACGGCCGACGTAGACGTTGCCGGCTTCGTCGTACCAGGCCGGGATGCGGTGGCCCCACCAGAGCTGACGGCTGATGCACCAGTCCTGGATGTCACGCATCCAGCTAAAGTACATGTTCTCGTACTGCTTGGGCACGAACTGGATCTCGCCGCTCTCGACCACGGCGATGGCTTTCTCGGCCAGCGGTTTGGTGGAGACGTACCACTGGTCGGTCAGCCAGGGCTCGATCACGGTGCCGGAGCGGTCGCCCTTCGGCACTTTCAGGGCGTGGTCTTCGATCTTCTCCAGCAGGCCGGCAGCCTCGAAGGCAGTGACGATCTGCTTGCGCGCCTCGAAGCGATCCAGCCCGGCGAACTGCGCTGGAATGTTGGCCTCGACCTGCTCGTTGACGCTGCCGTCGAGGTTGAACACCTGGGCAGTGGCCAGCACTGCGGCGTTCTTGTCGAAGATGTTGATCAGCGGCAGGTTGTGGCGCTTGCCCACTTCGTAGTCGTTGAAGTCATGCGCCGGGGTGATCTTCACGCAGCCGGTGCCGAACTCGGGGTCGCAGTAGTCGTCGGCGATGATCGGGATACGACGGCCCAGTAGCGGCAGTTCGACGTAGCTGCCAATCAGCGCCTTGTAGCGCTCGTCTTCCGGATGCACGGCCACGGCGCTGTCGCCGAGCATGGTTTCCGGGCGGGTGGTGGCGACGATCAGGTAGTCCTTGCCTTCGGCGGTCTTCTTGCCGTCGGCCAGCGGGTAGCGCAGGTTCCACAGCGAGCCTTTCTCGTCGTGGTTTTCCACTTCCAGGTCGGAAATGGCGGTGTGGAACTTGGTGTCCCAGTTGACCAGGCGCTTGCCGCGGTAGATCAGGCCGTCTTCATGCAGACGGACGAAGGCTTCCTTGACCGCTTCGGACAGGCCGTCGTCCATGGTGAAGCGCTCGCGCGACCAGTCTACCGAGCTGCCCAGGCGGCGGATCTGGCGGGTGATGGTGCCGCCGGACTGGTTCTTCCATTCCCAGACTTTCTCCAGGAATTTCTCGCGGCCCAGGTCGTGACGGCCGATACCCTGCGCGGCGAGCTGGCGCTCCACCACCATCTGGGTGGCGATACCGGCGTGGTCGGTGCCCGGCTGCCACAGGGTGTTGCGGCCCTGCATGCGGCGGAAGCGGATCAGCGCATCCATGATCGCGTTGTTGAAGCCGTGACCCATGTGCAGGCTGCCGGTGACGTTCGGCGGCGGGATCATGATGGTGTAAGGCTCACCGCTACCTTGCGGGGCGAAGTAGTTGTTCTTCTCCCAGGTCTGGTACCAGTTGGATTCGATGGCGTGCGGCTGGTAGGTCTTGTCCATGCGCGGCGGGACCCTTGTGACGGCTGATCGGAAAAGCCGGCAAGTATAACGCTTATGAGCGCCAAGCCATAAGCCTCAAGCTACAAGATCCAGGGCTTGCCAGCCCCAGGGGGGCGGGCAGGGCTGGGACGTGCGTCAGGGTTTGCGCGGCGGCAACAGGCGCGGCAGGCGGGCTTCGAGACGGCGCTTGAGCTCGGCTTCGATCTGCGGCACGAAATCGTCGATCACGTCTTGCAGGATCAATTGCGCGGCGGCGCGCAGTTCGCCGCTCAGGTGCTGCAGCTCGCGGGCGCTGTCGTGCAGGCGCGGCTCCAGGCTGGTTCGCACGGCGTCACTGGTCGGCGCGGTGCCCGTGGCTTTGGGCGTTGGCGCTGGCGCGGGTTGGGCAGGCGGTGTGGTGTGGAAGGGCGGCGGCGGCCCTGGCGGCGCGCTGACGATGTCGGAGAGCACGGGAATGCTGTCCGGGTCGAGCGAGTCAATCAGCAGTGACGGCTCGCTGCTGCTGTCGCCCAGCAGCTCGCGAATCGACTCCAGGTCATGCAGTAGCTGAGCGGGCTTTTGCGGAGGCTTGGGGGTGTCCATGGTGATCGACGCAGCGGGTAAGAGGGCTAGGGTGACGAGAGGTGTGAGCGTCGCTGCAGACTAAAGTTCGACGCGCTTGGGATCATACCCGCGCTGACGATAGATACGGAAATTCTCGCGACAGGCGCTGAGCAGTTCGGGCTGCTGGTTGACGATCTCGATGATGCGCGAGAAGCGCTCGACATGGGGCGACAGATTGTTGCCGAGGTTGATCAGCACGCCCTGTTCGACACTGGGCACGTCGTCGATACCCAGCGTCACGGGCGACAGCGGCGCATCGCGGTGCAGATCATGCGGCACAAAGCGTTCGGCCTTGAAACGCCAGAGCATCTCGTCGAGCTCGCCGCACTGTGCTTCGTCGCTGCCACGCACAAATACCGGCAGGCCCACGCTCCAGGCCTTCAGCGCCAACTGGCAGGCCGCGCGCAGGCGACCTTCGGCGTCAGCGGAGGAGAGGACGTAGAACTCGATTCTGGGCATGGTGGGCAAGTCTCAAGCTTCAAGCGGCAAGCTGCAAGAAAAAGCAAGGGCACTTCGATGAACCGAAGTGCCCTGGTGGCTGGGTTGCAGGGCTGTTATTTGTCGCTTGCGGCTTGCCGCTTGCGGCTGCTTTCGCTGCGATCCAGCAGGTACTGGGTCAGCAGCGGTACCGGACGGCCAGTGCCGCCCTTGTCCTTGCCGCCGCTGATCCAGGCGGTGCCGGCGATGTCCAGGTGCGCCCAGTGGAAGTTCTTGGCGAAGCGCGACAGGAAGCAACCAGCGGTGATGGTGCCGGCCTTCGGCCCGCCGATGTTGGCGATGTCGGCGAAGGGGCTGTCGAGCTGTTCCTGATACTCGTCGTACAGCGGCAGTTGCCAGGCGCGGTCGTCGGCCGTTTCACCCGCCTTGAGGATCTGCTTGATCAGCGTGTCGTTGTTGCCCATCAGGCCGGACACATTGCTGCCCAGGGCGACGATGCAGGCGCCGGTGAGGGTGGCGATGTCGATCACCGCCTGCGGCTTGAAACGCTCGGCGTAGGTCAGGGTGTCGCACAGCACCAGGCGGCCTTCGGCGTCGGTGTTGAGGATTTCCACGGTCTGTCCGCTCATGGTGGTGACGATGTCGCCGGGGCGGGTGGCGCGGCCGCTGGGCATGTTCTCGGCGCAGGCCAGCAGGCACACCAGGTTGATCGGCAGTTGCAGCTCGAGCACCGCCTTGAGGGTGCCGAAGACGCTGGCGGCGCCGCACATGTCGTACTTCATCTCGTCCATGCTGGCGGCCGGTTTGATGCTGATACCACCAGTGTCGAAGGTGATGCCCTTGCCGACCAGGGCGAAGGGTTTGTCGTCCTTCTTGCCGCCCTGGTAGTGCATGACGATCATGCGTGGCGGCTGCTCGCTGCCCTGGGCCACGGCGAGGAAGGCGCCGGCGCCCAGCTCCTTGAGCTTCTTCTCGTCGAGGATTTCCACCTTGAGGTTCTTGTGTGCCTTGCCCAGAGCCTTGGCCTCTTCGGCCAGGTAGCTGGGGTGGCACAGGTTCGGCGGCAGGTTGCCCAGATCCTTGGTGAAGGCCACGCCCGTGGCGATGGCGCGGGCATGCTGCAGGGCGCGCTCGGCATCGGCCAGCTCGGCCTTGTCGACCACCAGCGTGACTTTCTTCAGGGCACGCGGGTCGCTCTTCTTGCTCTTGAACTGCTCGAACAGGTAGCTACCGTCGGCCAGGGTTTCCAGGATCAGGCGGGTCTTGCCATAGGCATCACGGCCCTTGACCTTGAGCTCGCCCAGGGCCAGCAAGGCGTCGCTGCCGCCCAGTCCCTTGAGTACGCCGTGCACGCTGGCAACCAACTTGCGCAGTTGGCGGTCGGACAGATCGCCCTTGCCACAGCCCACCAGCAGCACGCGCTCGGCCTTGAGCCCCGGCAGGCCGTGCAGCAGCAGGGTCTGGCCCGGCTTGCCGGCGAGGTCGCCACGCTTGAGTACCGTGGTGATCGCGCCGTTGCTGGCTTGGTCGACGGCCTTGGCGGCATCACCCAGCTTGCGGCCCTCGCCGATGGTGACGACCAGGGTGGCGGTCTTCAGGGTTTCCGGGCGGGTGCTTTTGACGAGAAATTCCATATTGAGCTGTCCCCAAGACAAAGAGTCGGGTTTGACGGATAATGGCCGCCATTTTTTCGAGGGCCCACCCAGCGGTGGGCCGGCAAGTAGGTGCGGCTAGTTTGAGCGCTCGCGCCTGAGCCTGACAACCCTGGAGCGTCCGGTTTGATCGTCTTCCGTTATCTGTCCCGCGAAGTGTTGTTGACCCTCAGTGCGGTGAGCGCCGTGCTGTTGGTGATCATCATGAGCGGTCGTTTCATCAAGTACCTGGCCCAGGCGGCGCAGGGGGTGCTCGACCCGAGCGTGCTGTTTTTGATCATGGGCTACCGGATTCCCGGTTTCCTGCAACTGATCCTGCCGCTCGGTCTGTTCCTCGGTTTTCTGCTGGCTTACGGGCGCCTCTACCTGGACAGCGAAATGACCGTGCTGTCGGCCACGGGCGTCAGCCAGCAGCGCCTGACCGTGTACAGCATGGCGCCGGCCCTGATCGTCGCCCTGCTGGTCGGCTGGCTGAGCATGGGCCTGGCGCCGCAAGGCGTGGCCGGGGTGGCGCGCATCCTCAACGAGCAGGATGCCCTGACCGAGCTCGATACCCTGGTGCCTGGGCGCTTCCAGTCGCTGCGCGATGGCTCGCGGGTGACCTACTCGCAGGAGCTGTCGGCCGATCGCAGCGAGCTGCGTGGTGTGTTCATGTCGGAGAAGCGTTTCTCCTCCGATGGCCGTTCCGAACGCGGCACCACCGTGCTGGTGGCTGAAAGTGGCCGTCAGGAAATTCACCCGGACGGCAGCCGCTACCTGATTCTGGAAAATGGCTATCGCTACGATGGCGAGCCGGGCGAGGCCGATTACCGTGCCATTCGTTACGACACCTATGGCGTGCTGCTGCCCAAGCCCGAGGTGGCGCTCGAGGCCAACGAGCGCGAGGCGATCCCGACCCGCGACCTGTTCGGCAGCGACGATCCGGTGATGCAGGCCGAGCTGCAATGGCGCCTGTCGCTGCCCTTGCTGGTATTCGTGGTCACTCTGTTGGCGGTGCCGCTGTCCAAGGTCAATCCGCGCCAAGGGCGCTTTCTCAAGCTACTGCCGGCGATCTTCCTCTATATGACCTACCTGGGCCTGCTGATCGCCGCCCGTGGCGCGCTGGACAAGGGCAAGCTGCCGCCAGCCTTGGGCTTGTGGTGGGTGCACCTGATCTTCCTGGCCATCGGCCTGACCCTGCTTTATTGGGAGCGTTTGAGCCTGTGGTGGGCCAGTCGTCGCGTGTCGGAGGTGGCCCATGGCTAAGCTGGATCGTTACATCGGTGTGCAGGTATTCATCGCCATCCTGGCGGTGCTGGGCATCATCCTCGGGCTTGCTCTGCTGTTCGCTTTCATCGACGAACTGGGTGATCTGAACAAGGGTGACTACGGCCTGCCGCAGGCTTTGTGGTACGTCTTGCTCACCGCGCCGCGCCGCGCCTACGAGATGCTGCCGATGGCGGCGTTGATCGGTTGCCTGATCGGTCTCGGCTCCCTGGCCAGCAACAGCGAGCTGACCGTCATGCGCGCCGCGGGTGTCTCCATCGGGCGTATTTCCTGGGCGGTGATGAAACCCATGCTGGCCTTGCTGCTGGTTGGCATTCTGATCGGCGAATACGTGGCGCCCTGGACCGAGAACCAGGCCCAGGCCAGTCGCGCCATCGCCCAGGGCGGCGCCCAGGCGCAGAGCTCCAAACGTGGTATGTGGCATCGCCAGGGGCAGGAGTACGTGCACATCAACGTGGTGCGCGCCGATGGCACCCTGCTGGGGGTGACCCGTTATCGCTTCGACGACGAGCGCCGCCTGCAGTCCTCCAGCTTCGCGCGCCGTGCCGAATTCAATGACGGTCACTGGTTGCTGCGCGACGTGAAGACCACGCACCTGTATGCCGATCACTCCGAGGTCAGCCAGCAGGACGAGGAGCGCTGGGACATCGAACTCAATCCGCAACTGCTGGGCACGGTGGTGATGGAGCCAGAGGCTCTGTCGGTCACCGGCTTGTGGCAATACATCCACTACCTGGCGGATCAGGGCTTGAACAACGCGCGCTACTGGCTGGCATTCTGGAGCAAGGTGCTGCAGCCGCTGGTTACCGCTGCGCTGGTATTGATGGCGATTTCCTTCATCTTCGGTCCGCTGCGTTCGGTGACGCTGGGGCAGCGGGTCTTCACCGGCGTACTGGTAGGCTTCATCTTCCGCATCGCTCAGGATCTGCTGGGGCCGTCCAGCCTGGTGTTCGGCTTCTCGCCGCTGCTTGCGGTGCTGGTGCCGGCCGGTGTCTGTGCCCTGGCTGGGGTCTGGTTGTTGCGACGCGCCGGCTGAGGTTGGTAGACATGAAAAAGCCGGTTCACTGAACCGGCTTTTTCATGTCTGTGCTGGGCTATTTCTTGTGCACGTTCTTCGGCAGTTGCACCATGCGGCTGTCCGAATAGGCGTCATGCCAGGTGCGCCCCTGCTTGTCCCAGAGCATCCACAGGAAGCCGAGGCCGGCGAACAGCCAGGAGCCGATAGCGACCACGAAACGCAGCAGTGCCTGCCACAGGTCGATGGCCGTGCCATCGGCGTTCTGGATGCGCAGCCCCCAGGCCTGCATACCCAGGGTTTGGCCATTGTGTGTCCAGAACTTGGCGAAGAAGCCGAACAGGCTCAACAACACCAGACTGGCCAGCAGGGGGTCGCGGTCGAGCGCACCCTGTTGCGACATGATCATCAGCTTTTCGCTACCGAAGATCAGGCGCAGGATGCCCTGTTGATAGATGAGCGTGACCACCATCATCAGTGCGACGCAGAGCAGGGAATCGTAAAAGAGAGCAGCCAGTCGGCGGATCGGACCGGCAGAAGGGAAGTCGCCCTGTGGGCGTAGCTGATGTCTCGGCATGATGGGCTCGCTGTAATGGACTGCGCGCCATTCTAACCGGGACTGCTGGCAGGATATAAAAAACCCCTGATGTTGCCATCAGGGGTTTTCGAGGAAGTCTTAGCTGACTACCTGAACCTTGTCAGCCTGCATGCCTTTCTGGCCTTGCACGGCTTCAAAGGTGACCTTCTGGCCTTCTTTCAGGCTGCGGAAGCCAGTGCCTTCGATAGCGCGGAAGTGCACGAACAGATCCGGACCGCTTTCGGGAGTGATGAAGCCGAAGCCTTTCTCGTCGTTGAACCACTTGACGGTGCCGGTTTGACGATTCGACATGTCTTTTTCCTTGAAACTAGTAGTTGATGACAGCCTCCAGCGAAATGCCGTGGAGGACTGAAGACTGGTTGCAAGGAGTAATAGAAGTCGAGCGGGATGTAGCGGATCAAATGATCTGCCGCACCTGAGTCACGATTCACGGCGACCCATGCAAACAGTTAGGCCACTCTACGCTAACTTTTATGCACTTGCCAACCCCCTGCCAGCGCTGCTGCGCCAGGGTTTGCAAGGGTATCGACGTGCCTTGTCGAATGCGTACTGAAGAGGTGTTGCGCAAGACTGCTGAAGAGCCTCGAGAAGATGATGGTGCCCCGGGGGAGACTCGAACTCCCACTCCTTTCGAAAACGGATTTTGAATCCGCCGCGTCTACCGATTCCGCCACCGGGGCACAATGGCGGCGCAGTATAGGGATGCGCCTGGCGCCGGTCAATCGGCGTATTTGCAGCTTCGATCTGTCGCACCTGAAGTGCTGTGCAGGGTTGATAACTTATACGCGCTGCATGACGAGCCAAGGAATAAAATCTGACCTGTCATAAAGAATGGCGGGCATCTCGTTTATAGCGGTGCTCTCGGAAGTGGAATTCGCTCTCAGGGGGGAGGGGTGCTTGGCTAATGTTTGGCGACAGTCCGTGTTCGTTATGCTGCTGGCATTCGTCCCGCTGGTGCAGGCCGAAACCCTGACCTATGCGGTGACGGACGAAGGTTGGGAGCCCTACTGGATCGTGGAGGACGGGCGTGTCGAGGGCATTCTGCACGATGTCATGCTCGCTCTGGGCGAGCGTCTACCCGTGCAGCTCGACGCCAGCCATCCGCTACCGCCACTGCGTGCGCAGAAGCTGTTTCGTGAGGGGCATCTGCAGATCGAATGCTGTGTGAGTCAGTTGTGGCGCGCGGAGCCAGAGCAGGCCGAGGTGTCCCTGTGGACGGTGCCGGTGCTCGAGGCGCAGGAGATCCTGCTGTTTCCTCCCGGCAAGGCCTTTTCCTATCGAACGCTCGAAGATTTGCGCGGGCGCGCCATCGCCACGGTGCGCGGTTATGGCTATGCCGGTGCAGGTACCTTCACGCGGGTCGATGGTGCCGATGCGGCTGCCTTGATCTATCTGGTGGCGCAGGGGCGTAGCGACGCTGGCATCATCGACCGCCTGGAGTGGCGCTATCTGCTGCGCAAGGACGCGCGCTTGAAATTGCCGCGCTGGCGCGTCGAGGAGGGGCCTGTCATCCACAGCTCGCAGTTGCGGCTCAGGCTGCACCGCGATTACCGGCAGTGGCTCGGCAGCATGGATGCGGCCATCCGCAGCATGCAGCAAGACGGCACCCTGGCGCGCATCGTCGCCCGCTACGCGCCCTGACCACTGGCAGGCCCGCATGGTCGGGGAGGGTGAATTCCGGTAAGCTTTGCCGCCCTGCAAAATGACCCTCCATTGCCCATGCGTGTTGCCGACTTCCATTTCGATCTTCCCGAGTCGTTGATTGCCCGTCACCCTCTGGCCGAGCGTCGAGCCAGCCGCCTGCTGCAGCTCGACGGGCCGACAGGGGCGCTGCGCCATGGCCGCTTCACCGATCTGCTGGAGCAATTGCGTCCTGGCGATCTGATGGTGTTCAACAACACCCGGGTGATTCCGGCGCGGCTGTTCGGGCAGAAGGCCTCGGGCGGCAAGCTGGAGATCCTGGTCGAGCGCGTGCTGGATCAGACCCGGGTGCTGGCGCATGTGCGGGCCAGCAAGTCGCCCAAGCCGGGCTCGAGCATTCTCATCGATGGTGGTGGCGAGGCGCAGATGGTGGCGCGTCACGATGCCCTGTTCGAGCTGGACTTCGCCGAGCCGGTGCTGGCGTTGCTGGAGCGTGTCGGGCACATGCCGCTGCCGCCTTATATAGACAGGCCGGATGACGAGGCTGACCGCGAGCGCTATCAGACCGTCTATGCGCAGAAGGCTGGTGCCGTGGCGGCCCCAACCGCTGGCCTGCACTTCGATGACGAGCTGCTGGCAGCGATCCGCGCCAAGGGCGTGGAGAGCGCCTTCGTTACCCTGCATGTCGGCGCCGGCACCTTCCAGCCGGTGCGGGTCGAGCGCATCGAGGATCACCACATGCACAGCGAATGGCTGGAGGTCAGCCAGGACGTCGTCGATGCCGTGGTGGCCTGTCGCGCCCGTGGCGGTCGTGTGGTCGCCGTTGGCACCACCAGCGTGCGCTCGCTGGAGACGGCGGCGCGCGATGGCGAGCTCAAGCCCTTCAGCGGCGATACCGACATCTTCATCTACCCAGGGCGCCCCTTCCATGTGGTCGATGCCCTGGTGACCAACTTCCATCTGCCCGAGTCGACCCTGCTGATGCTGGTGTCGGCCTTCGCCGGCTACGCCGAGACCATGGCGGCCTACCGCGAGGCGGTGGCGCAGGGCTATCGCTTCTTCAGTTACGGTGATGCCATGTTCATCACCCGCAATCCCGCCGCGTGCGGGCCCGAGGTTTGAATATGTCGCGCACCTGTCGCATGTCCTTCGAGTTGCTGGCCACCGACGGCAAGGCCCGCCGTGGCCGCCTGACCTTCCCGCGTGGCGTGGTCGAGACCCCGGCCTTCATGCCGGTGGGTACCTATGGCACGGTCAAGGGCATGTTGCCGCGCGATGTCGAGGGCATCGGCGCGCAGATCATCCTCGGTAACACCTTCCATCTGTGGCTGCGCCCGGGCATGGAGGTGATCAAGAAGCATGGCGACCTGCACGACTTCATGCAGTGGCAGGGGCCGATCCTCACCGACTCCGGCGGCTTCCAGGTGTTCAGCCTGGGGGCGATGCGCAAGATCAAGGAGGAGGGCGTGTACTTTGCCTCGCCGGTCGATGGCGCCAAGGTGTTCATGGGGCCGGAGGAGTCGATGCAGGTGCAGCGTGACCTGGGTTCGGACATCGTCATGATCTTCGACGAGTGCACACCCTACCCGGCCGAGTTCGACGTGGCCAAGCGCTCCATGGAGCTGTCGCTGCGTTGGGCCAAGCGCTCCAAGGTCGCCCATGGCGAGAGTACGGCGGCGTTGTTCGGTATTGTTCAGGGCGGCATGCATGAAGAACTGCGCATGCGCTCGCTCGAAGGGCTCTGCGAAATCGGTTTCGATGGCCTGGCCATCGGCGGTCTGTCGGTGGGCGAGCCCAAGGAGGAGATGATCCGCGTGCTGGATTTCCTGCCGCCGCAGATGCCGGCGGACAAGCCGCGCTACCTGATGGGGGTGGGCAAGCCGGAGGATCTGGTCGAGGGGGTGCGCCGTGGCGTGGACATGTTCGACTGCGTGATGCCGACGCGCAATGCGCGCAATGGCCACCTGTTCGTCGATACCGGGGTGGTGAAGATCCGCAACGCGGTGCACAAGCACGACGACTCGCCGCTGGATCCAACCTGTGACTGCTACACCTGCACGAACTTCTCGCGCGCCTATCTGCATCATCTGGACAAATGCGGCGAAATGCTCGGTAGCATGCTCAATACCATCCACAACTTGCGGCATTATCAGCGGGTCATGGCTGGTTTGCGCGAGGCTATCGGACAGGGTACATTGGCCGCCTTTGTCGAAGCCTTCTATGCCAAGCGCGGCCTCCCTGTGCCGCCATTGGACTGACCCTCTCACGTTTTCAAGAAGTCCTTTCCCATTTAGGAGTGTTACATGAGCTTTTTCATTCCCGCCGCCTACGCTGACACCGCTGCGGCTGCAGGCCCTGCCGGCACTGGTTTCGAGTGGGTGTTCCTGATCGGTTTCCTGGTCATCTTCTACCTGATGATCTGGCGCCCGCAGGCCAAGCGTGCCAAGGAGCACAAGAACCTGCTCGGCAGCCTGCAGAAGGGTGACGAAGTGGTCACCAGCGGTGGTATCGCCGGCAAGGTGACCAAGGTGGCCGACGACTTCGTGGTGATCGAGGTGTCCGACAACGTCGAGCTGAAGTTCCAGAAGCAGGCCATCGCCGCGACCTTGCCCAAGGGCACGCTGAAAGCCATCTGATTCGGTTATTGGTTCTTTCCATTCCACGGGGCGCTTTCTGCGCCCCGTGTCTTAGACGGGTAGCCCGTTCATGCTCAATAGATATCCTCTGTGGAAGTACCTGCTGATCCTCGCCGTACTGGCGGTGGGCCTGGTGTACTCCATTCCCAACCTCTATCCGGACGATCCTGCCGTGCAGATCAGTGGTGCCAGCACGGCGCTGAGCGTCGAGCAGGCGGATCTCGATCGTGCCAGCAAGGCGCTGCAGGAAGCCGGCATCGTGGTCAAGGCCAGTAGCCTGGCCCAGAGCGGCCATGCCGGCCTGATCCGCCTGACCAAGCTGGATGACCAGTTGCCGGCCAAGGACGTGGTTCGTCGTGTGCTCGGCGATGACTACGTGGTGGCGCTGAACCTGGCGCAGACCACGCCCGACTGGTTGCGCAGCCTGGGCGCCAGCCCGATGAAACTGGGGCTGGATCTGTCCGGTGGCGTGCACTTCCTGCTGGAAGTCGACATGGACAAGGCGCTGGACGTACGCCGCAAGGTCTACGAAGGCGAGATCAAGAGCCTGCTGCGCAAGGAGCGCGTGCGCTACCGCAGCATGCCGGAAAGCAATGGCCGCATTCAGCTCGGCTTTGCCGATAGCGAGACGCTGGACAAGGCCGAGCGCCTGATCCGCAAGGACTACAAGGACTTCGAGCTGAGCACCGTCGAGCGCGGTGGCCAGCAGGTGCTGCAACTGGCTCTGACCCAGGCGAAGATCGCCGAGATTCGTGAATACTCGATCAAGCAGAACCTGACCACGGTACGCAACCGGGTCAACGAACTGGGCGTGGCCGAGCCGCTGGTGCAGCGTCAGGGCGCCAACCGCATCGTGGTCGAGTTGCCGGGGGTGCAGGACACCGCCGAGGCCAAGCGTATCCTGGGCAAGACCGCGAACCTGGAGTTCCGCCTGCAAGCCCCCCTGGATGCCTCCAAGGCTTCGACCGAAACCTTCGAGTTCCGTGAGGCGGGACGCCCGCCGGTGCAGCTCGAGCGTGAGCTGATCATCACGGGGGATCAGGTCACCGATGCTCAGGCCAGCTTCGACGAGAACGGCCGCCCGCAGGTGAACATTCGTCTGGACGGGCATGGTGGCGACCTGATGAGCCGCGCCACGCGCAACAATGTCGGGCGCAGCATGGCCGTGGTGTTCATCGAGCAGAAGCCGGTGACCCGCTACGTGCGGCAGACCGTCGACGGCGTCGAGCAGGAAGTGGCGGTGCCATCGTTCGTCGAGGAGAAGAAGGTCATCAGCCTGGCAACCATCCAGTCGCCGCTGGGCAGTCAGTTCCGCATCACCGGCCTGAACGGCCAGGGTGAGTCCTCGGAACTGGCTCTGCTGCTGCGTGCCGGTGGCCTGGCCGCGCCGATGTACTTCGCCGAAGAGCGCACCATCGGCCCGAGCCTGGGCGCCGAGAACATCGCCAAGGGCATCGAGTCCACCGAATGGGCGATGATCTTCGTTACCCTGTTCATCATCGCCATCTATCGCTTCTTCGGTATGCTGGCGGCTGTGGCGCTGGCCTTCAACCTGGTGTTGCTGGTTGGTCTGATGTCGGCCATCGGCGCCACCCTGACCTTGCCGGGTATCGCCGGTATCGTGCTGACCCTGGGTATGGCGGTGGATGCCAACGTGCTGATCTTCTCGCGCATACGCGAGGAGCTGGCCAATGGCCTGCCAGTGCAGCGTGCGCTGCACGAGGGTTTCGACCGTGCCTTCTCGGCGATTCTCGACAGTAACCTGACCACGCTGCTGGTCGGCGGCATCCTGTTCGCCATGGGTACCGGCCCGGTCAAGGGCTTCGCCGTGACCATGTCGCTCGGCATCATCACCTCGATGTTCACTGCCATCATGTTCACCCGCGCCATGGTCAACCTGATCTTCGGTGGTCGTAACTTCAAGAAGCTGTGGATCTGAGGGGCCAGCCATGATCAAGTCAACCATTCGTTTCATGGCGGTGCGCAACATCGCCTTTTCCATTACGGTCGTGCTGACGCTGATCGGCCTGGGCGCGCTGTTCGCCAAGGGCCTCAACTTCGGCCTGGATTTCACCGGCGGTACGCTGATCGAACTGCAGTACGAGCAGGCGGCCAACCTGGATAACATCAAGGCCGAGCTGGGCCAGGCCGGTTATGCCGATGCCATCGTGCAGAACTTCGGTGCCAGCACCGACGTGCTGGTGCGCCTGGCTGGTGACGAGGTCGATCTTGGCAAGCGCGTCGCCGAGGCGTTGCGCACGGCTGGCAGTGCCAAGTTCGAGGTCAAGCGGGTCGAGTTCGTCGGCCCGCAGGTCGGCGAAGAGCTGCGCGACAAGGGTGGTATCGCCATGCTTCTGGCGCTGGGTGGTGTGCTGTTGTACCTGGCCTTCCGCTTCCAGTGGAAGTTCGGCATGGGCGCCATCGCCTCGCTGGTGCATGACGTCATCATCACTCTGGGTGTGCTGGCCTTCTTCCGGGTGCCCTTCGACCTGACGGTGCTGGCCGCGGTGCTGGCGATGATCGGTTACTCGCTCAACGACACCATCATCATCTACGACCGTATCCGCGAGAACTTCCGCATGCTGCGCAAGGCGTCGCTGATCGAGAACATCGATATCTCGGTCACTCAGACCCTGCTGCGTACCATCGCCACGTCGCTGTCCACAGCCCTGGCCCTGCTGGCGCTGCTGTTCTTCGGTGGCGACGCGCTGGCAGGCTTTGCTCTGACGCTGCTGATCGGTGTGGTGGTCGGCACCTACTCCTCGGTGTACATCGGGGCTGTGGTGCTGGTGTGGCTGAAGCTGACCGTGGAAGATCTGATCCCGCCTGCGGTCGAGGTCGAGGCTGACGACGGACGGCCCTGAGACCTGTATCACCTGGCGCTCGAAAGAGGGGCTCAGGTGATGTGATGCAGTTCATGAAACCTGACGAAGGCCGCGGCAAGTCGAACTTGTCGCGGCCTTCGGCTGTCCTAGGCAGGGAGAAGGGCGCGCCGCGCCGTGCGAGGAGACAATAACCATGAACAAGTCGATGTTGGTAGGTGCCGTACTGGGCGCTGTGGGTGTGACGGCGGGTGGGGCGGTTGCCACTTACAGCCTGGTGGATCGTGGCCCGTCCTATGCGGAGGTGCTGGCGGTCACGCCAGTCAAGGAAACCATCAAGACCCCGCGCGAGGTGTGCAAGGACGTCACCGTGACGCGCCAGCGTCCGGTGCAGGATCAGCACCAGATCGCCGGTACGGCGATCGGCGCCATTGCCGGTGGCCTGCTGGGCAATCAGATCGGTGGTGGTAACGGCAAGAAGATCGCTACCGTGGCCGGTGCCATCGGTGGTGGTTATGCCGGCAACAAGGTTCAGGAAGGCATGCAGGCCCGTGACACCTATACCACCACGGAAACCCGCTGCAACACGGTTACCGACACCAGCGAGAAAGTGGTCGGCTATGACGTGAAGTATCAACTGGGTGAGAAGGTCGGCAATGTGCGCATGGATCGCGACCCCGGCAGCCAGATTCCGGTCAACAAACAAGGTGAACTGGTGCTGGTGCAGCAGGCGCAATGAGTTCACTGCAATAAAAAACGCCCTTCGGGGCGTTTTTTATTGGCGTTGTATCGGGTTCGGGCAGCGTCAGCGCTTCATCGAGGGCGCCAGGTGCGGTTGGATCGCGGTCAGCACGGCCTTGAAGCACTTGGTATTGCCGGCGACGATCTGGCCCTTTTCGAGGAATTCGTGGCCGCCGGTGAAGTCGCTCACCAGGCCGCCGGCTTCCTGGATCAGCAGGGCGCCTGCGGCCATGTCCCACTCCGACAGGCCGAACTCCCAGAAGGCATCGAAGCGGCCGGCAGCGACGTAGGCCAAATCCAGGCTGGCGGCGCCGGCACGGCGGATGCCAGCGGTCTGGCCGGTCAGGCTGCGGAACATGCCCAGGTAGTTTTCCAGGTGGTCGAGCTGGCCGTCACGGAACGGAAAGCCGGTACCCAACAGGGCGCCATCGAGGCTCTTGCGGCTGCTCACACGCAGGCGGCGGCCATTGAGGGCGGCGCCACGGCCGCGGCTGGCGGTGAATTCTTCCTGGCGCACCGGGTCGAGGACGATGGCGTGCTCGAGGCGCCCACGGTATTTGCAGGCGATGCTGATGGCGAAGTGCGGTACGCCGCGGACGAAGTTGGTGGTGCCATCCAGCGGGTCGATGATCCACTGATAATCGGCGCCTTCGCCGCTGCCTTCCAGCACGCCGCCTTCCTCGCCCAGGAAACCGTGGGTCGGGTAGGCCTTGCGAATGGCCTGGACGATCATCAGTTCGGCGGCCTTGTCGACTTCGGTGACGTAGTCCTTGGCATCCTTCTCGTCGACCGAGATGACATCCAGGCGCTCGATGGAGCGAAAGATCATTTCACCGGCGCTGCGGGCGGCGCGCAGTGCGATATTCAGCATGGGCTGCATGGGAGGTTCACCTGGGGCGTTAAAGAAAGCCGGCCATGTTAGCAGAAAAGCGTGGCCGATGAAGCGTCGGCTGCAGTCCGGTCATCATGTCGCTGGCCTGCATGAGGTGCCGCTGCATGGTAATGACTGTGTGGCTTCGGTAAGATCGGTGGCCCTTTTGCTTGCGTGGATGGTTTGGCCTTGCTGGAAAGAATTCGTGTTGTGCTGGTCGGTACCAGTCATCCGGGTAACATCGGCGGTGCGGCGCGGGCAATGAAGAACATGGGCCTTTCGCGGCTGGTGCTGGTGGCGCCGGAAGATTTTCCTAGTAGCGACGCCGTGGCGCGTGCCTCGGGTGCCACCGATATCCTCGATGCCGCGCAGGTGGTCGGCACCCTGGAAGAGGCCCTGGTGGGCTGCACCCTGGTGATCGGTACCAGTGCTCGGGATCGGCGTATCCCCTGGCCTATGCTTGATCCGCGCGAGTGCGGTGTGACCAGTTGCGAGCAGGCCGCTGGCGGTGGCGAAGTGGCATTGGTGTTCGGTCGTGAATATGCCGGCCTGACCAATGAAGAGCTGCAGCGATGTCAGTATCACGTGCACATTCCATCGAATCCTGAATTCAGTTCGCTCAATCTGGCGGCTGCGGTGCAGGTATTGAGCTACGAAGTGCGCATGGCCTGGCTGGCGGCCGAGCAGTTGCCGACCAAGGTGGCCAAGCTGGAAACCACGGCCATGCTCAATACCCAGTTGGCCACGGCCGATGAGCTGGAGTCCTTCTATGGGCACCTGGAGCGTACGCTGGTGACCATCGGTTTTCTCGATCCGGAGAAACCGCGGCACCTGATGAGCCGTCTGCGTCGCCTGTACGGGCGCAGTGATGTGAGCAAGCTGGAAATGAACATTCTGCGCGGCATCCTGACCGAAACCGAGAAGGCGGCGCGCGGGGAGCATCACAAGCGGGGAAAGATAGATGTTTGAGCGCATGCGGGAAGACATTCAGAGCGTATTCCATCGGGATCCGGCGGCACGTAATGCCTTCGAGGTGGTCACCTGCTATCCCGGCTTGCACGCCGTATGGCTGCATCGCATTGCTCACGCCCTGTGGACGTCGGGCTGGAAGTGGCTGGCGCGCGTGGTGTCCAACTTCGGTCGCTGGATGACCGGCATCGAGATCCATCCGGGCGCCAGGATAGGGCGGCGTTTCTTCATCGACCACGGCATGGGTATCGTCATCGGCGAGACCGCCGAGATCGGCAACGACGTGACGCTCTATCAGGGCGTGACCTTGGGCGGCACCAGTTGGAACAAGGGCAAGCGCCATCCCACGCTGGAAGATGGCGTGGTGGTCGGTGCCGGGGCCAAGGTGCTCGGCCCGTTCACCGTCGGTGCCGGGGCCAAGATCGGTTCCAACGCCGTGGTGACCAAGGCGGTGCCGGCTGGCGCCACGGCGGTCGGCATTCCCGGCAAGATCATCGTCAAGTCCGATGACGAGCAGGAAGCCAAGCGTCAGGCCATGGCCGAGAAGATCGGCTTCGATGCCTATGGCGTCGGTCAGGACATGCCCGACCCTGTGGCGCGTGCCATTGGCCAGTTGCTCGATCACCTGCATGCCGTCGATGGCCGTCTGGAGGGCATGTGCAAGGCCTTGACCGCGCTGGGTAGCGACTACTGCGCCAAGGATCTGCCGGTGTTGCGCGACGAGGATTTCGCCGGGGTCTGCAAGGATCAGCAGCGGGCGGATGACAAGCCGGCAGCCTGATGCGTGTCGGGGCGGCCTCTGCTATCATGCCGCCTCTTCTGCCGGTCAAATCCGAGTAAATTGATAGGTCTTATAGTTGACTTAAATACTCGGAAAAGCGCATACTCGCCACCATTCAAGTGAATCGTGGTAGAGAGCCATGCGACTGACCACCAAAGGCCGTTACGCCGTTACCGCCATGCTCGACCTGGCGCTGCACGCGCAGCATGGGCCCGTCTCTCTCGCTGATATTTCCGAGCGTCAAGGTATCTCCCTGTCCTACTTGGAGCAGTTGTTCGCCAGGTTGCGCCGCAGCAGTCTGGTTTCCAGCGTGCGTGGTCCGGGCGGTGGTTACCAGCTATCGCGCGAGATGCGCAGCATTCAGGTTGCGCAGGTGATCGATGCGGTCAACGAGTCGGTCGATGCCACGCGCTGCCAAGGGCAGGGCGATTGCCATTCCGGTGACACCTGCCTGACCCACCACCTGTGGTGTGACCTCAGCCAGCAGATTCATGAGTTCCTCAGTGGCATCAGCCTGGCCGATCTGGTTGCGCGTCATGAGGTGCAGGAAGTCGCGTTGCGCCAGGATCAGCGTCGCTGCACTGGCAGAGCCCCGCGTCTGGATCTGGATAAGATTGAAGCGTCCGCCATCGAGTGAGCAGGGCGTTGCCTGATAGGAGAAACGCAATGAAATTACCGATCTATCTCGATTATTCCGCTACCACGCCGGTCGACCCGCGCGTGGCGCAGAAGATGAGCGAGTGTCTGTTGGTCGACGGTAACTTCGGCAACCCGGCTTCGCGCTCCCACGTCTTCGGCTGGAAGGCCGAGGAGGCGGTGGAAAACGCCCGTCGTCAGGTCGCCGAGCTGGTCAATGCCGACCCGCGCGAAATCGTCTGGACCAGTGGTGCCACCGAGTCCGACAACCTGGCCATCAAGGGTGTCGCGCATTTCTATGCCAGCAAGGGCAAGCACATCATCACCTCGAAGATCGAGCACAAGGCGGTGCTGGACACCACCCGCCAGCTCGAGCGCGAAGGCTTCGAGGTCACCTATCTGGAGCCGGGCGAAGACGGCCTGATCACTCCGGCGATGGTCGAAGCAGCGCTGCGCGAGGACACCGTGCTGGTGTCGCTCATGCACGTCAACAACGAAATCGGCACCATCAACGACATCACCGCCATCGGCGAGCTGACTCGCTCCCGTGGCGTGCTGTTGCACGTTGATGCCGCCCAGTCCACCGGCAAGGTGGAGATCGATCTGGAAAAGATGAAGGTCGATCTGATGTCCTTCTCCGCACACAAGACCTACGGCCCCAAAGGCGTCGGTGCCCTGTACGTGCGCCGCAAGCCGCGTGTGCGTCTGGAAGCGCAGACCCACGGCGGTGGTCACGAGCGCGGCATGCGTTCGGGTACCCTGGCCACGCACCAGTGTGTCGGCATGGGCGAGGCCTTCCGTATCGCCAAGGAAGAAATGGCCGCGGAAAACCAGCGCATCACGGCCCTGCGTGACCGTTTCTACCGTCAGCTCGAAGGCATGGAAGAACTCTATGTCAACGGCAGTCTGACCGCTCGTGTACCGCATAACCTGAATCTGAGCTTCAACTACGTCGAGGGCGAGTCGCTGATCATGGCGCTCAAGGATCTCGCCGTATCGTCCGGTTCGGCCTGCACCTCGGCTTCGCTGGAACCGTCCTACGTGCTGCGTGCCCTGGGTCGTAACGACGAGCTGGCGCACAGTTCGATCCGCTTCACCTTCGGCCGTTTCACCAGCGAAGAAGAGGTCGACTACGCCGCCGCCAAGGTGCGCGAGGCCGTGGACAAGCTGCGCGAGCTGTCGCCCCTGTGGGATATGTTCAAAGAAGGTGTCGACCTTTCCAGCGTGGAATGGGCAGCACACTGAAAAGCTGCCGAGGCGGATCGCTCGATGGGCGGCCTGCCTGAAGAGCGGCACCTGATGAGAGAGGAAGTACGACATGGCATACAGTGACAAGGTCATCGACCACTACGAAAACCCGCGCAACGTCGGCAAGCTCGATGCCGAGGATCCCGATGTCGGTACCGGCATGGTCGGCGCGCCGGCCTGTGGCGACGTGATGCGCCTGCAGATCAAGGTCAGCGAGAGCGGCGTGATCGAAGACGCCAAGTTCAAGACCTACGGCTGCGGTTCGGCTATCGCCTCCAGCTCCCTCGCCACCGAGTGGATGAAGGGCAAGACCCTGGACGAGGCAGAGAGCATCAAGAACACCCAGCTCGCCGAAGAACTGGCGCTGCCGCCGGTGAAGATCCACTGCTCGGTACTCGCCGAGGACGCCATCAAGGCGGCCGTGCGCGACTACAAGCAGAAGAAAGGTTTGCTCTGACACGAGGTACGCAATGGCCATCACCATGACTGAAGCTGCCGCTCGCCATGTGCAGCGTTCCCTCGAGGGACGTGGCAAGGGTGAAGGCATTCGCCTCGGTGTTCGCACCACGGGTTGTTCCGGCCTGGCCTACGTGCTCGAGTTCGTCGATGAGCTGGCGGCCGAGGATCAGGTGTTCGAGAACCATGGCGTCAAGGTGATCATCGATCCCAAGAGCCTGGTCTATCTCGACGGCACCGAGCTGGATTTCGTCAAGGAAGGGTTGAACGAAGGTTTCAAGTTCAACAACCCCAACGTGCGTGGCGAATGCGGCTGCGGCGAAAGCTTCAACGTCTGAGGTCGATGTGGGTAAGCCCTGTCATTTCGCTCTGTTCGAGCTGCAGCCGACCTTCCGTATCGATCTCGATCAGCTAGGCGCTCGCTACCGCGAGTTGGCGCGCCAGGTGCACCCGGATCGTTTCGCCGATGCCGACGAGCGCGAGCAGCGTCTGGCGCTGGAGCGCTCGGCCAGCCTCAACGAGGCCTATCAGGTGCTCAAGAGCCCATCGCAGCGCGCCCGCTATCTGCTGAGCCTGCAAGGTGGCGAGGTGCCGCTTGAGGTCACGGTGCAGGATCCGGACTTCCTCCTGCAGCAGATGCAGTGGCGCGAAGAGCTGGAAGAGCTGCAGGACGAAGCCGATCTCGATGGCGTTGCGCCTTTCAAGCGTCGACTCAAGAGTGCCCAGGAACAACTGGCCGAGCGCTTCGCCGCTTGCTGGGACGACGATACCCAGCGCGAGGAAGCTGAACGCCTGATGCGCCGCATGCAGTTCCTCGACAAGCTGTCTCATGAAGTGCGCCAGCTAGAAGAGCGCCTCGACGATTAACCTGTAGGTTGCCTCGGCAGCCTGCCCGATGATTTCACAACGACCATGGCCTTATTGCAGATCGCTGAGCCAGGACAGAGCCCGCAACCCCATCAGCGTCGGCTGGCGGTGGGCATTGACCTGGGTACCACCAATTCTCTGGTCGCCGCCGTACGCAGTGGTCTGGCCGAGCCCCTGGCCGATGCCGCAGGGGCGGTCATCCTGCCTTCGGCCGTGCGCTACCTCGACGGCGCCGACGGCGCCATCGAGGTGGGCGAAGCGGCCAAGTCCGCCGCCGCGCAGGATCCCTTCAATACCGTGGTCTCGGTCAAGCGCCTGATGGGGCGTGGTCTCGCCGATGTCCATCAGTTGGGCGAGCAGTTGCCCTACCGTTTCAGTGCCGGCGAATCGCACATGCCCTTCATCGAAACGGTGCAGGGAGCGAAGAGCCCGGTAGAAATTTCCGCCGAAATTCTCAAGACGCTGCGCCTGCGCGCCGAGCAGGCCCTGGGTGGTGAGCTGGTGGGTGCGGTGATCACCGTGCCGGCCTACTTCGACGACGCGCAGCGGCAGGCCACCAAGGATGCCGCGCGTCTGGCCGGCCTCAATGTGCTGCGCCTGCTCAACGAGCCGACGGCTGCCGCCGTGGCCTACGGCCTGGATCAGAAGGCTGAGGGCGTGGTGGCCATCTATGACCTGGGCGGCGGCACCTTCGACATCTCCATCCTGCGCCTGAGTGGCGGGGTATTCGAGGTGCTCGCCACGGGTGGCGACAGTGCGCTGGGGGGGGACGATTTCGATCACGCCGTGGCGGACTGGATCATCGAGGAGGCCGGGCTGTCCCATGACCTTGATCCGGCTGCCCAGCGCAGGCTGCTGCAGGCTGCCTGTACGGCGAAGGAAGCACTGACCGAGCAGGCGCAGGTTGAGGTCGTTTACGGCGACTGGCGTGGCAGCCTGTCGCGCGAGCATTTCGAGAGCCTGATCGAGCCGATGCTGGCGCGCAGCCTCAAGGCTTGCCGGCGTGCCGTGCGGGATTCGTCCGTCGAGCTGGAAGAAGTCAGTGCCGTGGTCATGGTGGGCGGTTCCACCCGTGTACCGCGTGTGCGTCAGGTAGTGGGCGAGCTGTTCGGGCGCGAGCCACTGACCAATATCGACCCGGATCAGGTGGTGGCCATCGGCGCCGCGATCCAGGCCGATACCTTGGCGGGCAACAAGCGCGGTGATGGTGAAGAGCTGTTGCTGCTCGATGTCATCCCGCTGTCGCTCGGCCTGGAAACCATGGGTGGGCTGATGGAGAAGGTGATTCCGCGCAACACCACCATCCCCGTGGCCCGTGCCCAGGACTTCACCACCTACAAGGATGGCCAGACGGCCATGATGATTCACGTCCTGCAGGGCGAGCGCGAACTGATCAGCGGCTGCCGTTCCTTGGCGCGCTTCGAGTTGCGTGGCATTCCGCCGATGGTGGCGGGGGCCGCGAAGATCCGTGTGACCTTCCAGGTCGATGCCGATGGTCTGCTCAGCGTCGCTGCCCGTGAGCTGGCCTCCGGCGTCGAGGCGAGCATTCAGGTCAAGCCTTCCTATGGCCTGACCGATGGCGAGATTGCCCGCATGCTGCAGGACTCCTTCCAGCATGCCGGTGGCGACAAGGCCGCCCGCGCCCTGCGTGAGCAGCAGGTGGATGCCGAGCGTCTGCTCGAAGCCGTGCAGGCCGCGTTGGATGCCGATGGTGAGCGCCTGCTCGAGGCCGAGGAGCGTCTGGCCATCGAGGCGCAGATGGAGGCTTTGCGTGAGCAGGTGTCCGGCACCGACGTGCAGGCCATCGAGCAGCAGGCCAAGCGCCTGAGTCAGATTACCGATGCCTTCGCGGCGCGCCGGATGAACGCCACCGTCAAGGCGGCCCTGGCGGGTCGCAGCCTTAACGAGATTGAGGAATAAATAACCCATGCCACAGGTGATCTTTCTGCCGCACGAGCGTTTCTGCCCGGATGGCCTGGTAGTCGAGGCCGAACCCGGTATCTCGATTCTCGAACTGGCCCATGAACACCATATCGAGATGGAAAGCGCATGCGGCGGCGTATGTGCCTGCACCACCTGCCATTGCATCGTGCGTGAGGGCTTCGATTCGCTGAACGAAGCCGACGAGCTGGAAGAGGACTATCTGGACAAGGCCTGGGGGCTGGAGGCGCACTCGCGCCTGGCCTGCCAGGCCATAGTCGGTGAAGAGGATCTCACCATCGAGATTCCCAAGTATTCGCTCAACCATGCGGCCGAAGCGCCGCACTGATCCCCAGGGAGCGTCATCATGAGTCTGAAATGGAGTGATGTGCTGGATATCGCCATCGAACTGAGCGAGCAGAAGCCGGACGTCGACCCGCGCTACGTGAACTTCGTCGACCTGCATCGCTGGGTCGTGAGCTTGCCGCAATTCTCCGACGATCCGCAGCGCGGTGGGGAGAAGGTGCTGGAGGCGATACAGGCCGCCTGGATCGAAGAGCAGGACTGACAAGGGGCGCTCATGGCGCATGCCCTACGCTTTTAACCGGAACCCGCGTATAATTCGCGGGTTTAATTTTTCGCTTTAACCCTAAAGTTTCTGGAGCTTCACATGGCTGTTCAACGTACTTTCTCCATCATCAAGCCTGACGCCGTTGCCAAGAACGTCATCGGCGAGATCACCACCCGTTTCGAGAAGGCCGGCCTGCGCGTCGTGGCATCGAAGATGGTGCAACTGTCCGAGCGTGAAGCAGCTGGCTTCTACGCCGAGCACAGCGAGCGTGGCTTCTTCAAGGATCTGGTTGCCTTCATGACCTCCGGCCCGGTTATCGTGCAGGTTCTGGAAGGCGAGAACGCCGTTGCCAAGAATCGTGAACTGATGGGTGCCACCAACCCGAAAGAAGCCGCTGCCGGCACCATTCGCGCCGATTTCGCCGTTTCCATCGACGAGAACGCCGTGCACGGTTCCGACTCCGAAGCTTCGGCTGCCCGCGAGATCGCTTACTTCTTCTCCGCTACCGAGCTGTGCGCGCGCATCCGCTGATTGGCGAATGAAGCGAGGGTGAAGCCATGACCAATACCACCGGCAAGATCAACCTGCTGGGCCTGACCCAGCCGGAAATGGAGCGCTTTTTCGAGTCCATTGGCGAGAAGCGCTTTCGTGCCGGCCAGGTGATGAAGTGGATTCACCACTTTGGCGTCGATGATTTCGCCGCCATGACCAATGTCGGCAAGGCCTTGCGCGAAAAGCTCGAGGCCTCTGCCGAGATTCGCGGCCCGGAAGTGGTCAGCGAGAATATTTCCGCCGATGGCACGCGCAAGTGGGTGGTGCGTGTGGCGTCGGGTAGCTGTGTGGAAACCGTATACATCCCGCAGAATGGCCGCGGCACCCTGTGCGTGTCGTCGCAGGCCGGTTGTGCCCTGGACTGCAGTTTCTGCTCCACCGGCAAGCAAGGCTTCAACAGCGACCTGACCAGCGCCGAGATCATCGGCCAGGTGTGGGTCGCCAACAAATCCTTCGGTACCGTGCCGGCGAAGATCGACCGTGCCATCACCAACGTGGTGATGATGGGCATGGGCGAACCGCTGCTGAACTTCGACAACGTCGTCTCCGCCATGCAGATCATGATGGACGACCTTGGCTATGGCATCTCCAAGCGCAAGGTGACCCTGTCCACCTCCGGCGTGGTGCCGATGATCGACAAGCTGGCCGAGGTGATCGACGTGTCCCTGGCCTTGTCCCTGCACGCGCCCAACGACGAGTTGCGCAACCAGTTGGTGCCGATCAACAAGAAGTATCCGCTGGACATGCTGCTGGCGGCGTGCAAGCGCTACATCTCCAAGCTGGGCGAGAAGCGCGTGCTGACCATCGAATACACCCTGCTCAAGGGCGTCAACGATCAGCCCGAGCATGCTGAGCAGATGATCGCACTTCTGGCCGATATCCCTTGCAAGATCAATCTGATTCCGTTTAATCCATTCCCCTTCTCGGGTTACGAGCGGCCGAGCAATAACGCCATCCGCCGCTTCCAGGATCTGCTGCACAAGGCCGGGCACAATGTCACGGTGCGCACCACTCGTGGTGATGACATCGATGCTGCCTGTGGCCAGTTGGTTGGCCAGGTCATGGATCGTACCCGCCGCAGTGAGCGCTACATCGCCGTGCGCCAGTTGGCCGGTGATGCTGCACCTGCTGCCGCCAATCGAAGCTGAAGAGAGGATGCCGATGCCCTTGCGACCCAGTCTGCTGTTGCTGATTGCCGCCTTGCTCACAGGATGCGTGACCACCGGCGACGTGAATCCCATGAAGACCGACAAGGGGCGTAAGGAGGCGGTGGATGCCTACGTGCAATTGGGTATCGCCTATATCCAGCAAGGTGACACCCAGCGTGCCAAGGTGCCATTGAAGAACGCACTCGACCTGGACTCCTCCAATGCCGACGCACATGCCGCGCTGGCCCTGGCCTTCCAGGTGGAGATGGAGCCCAAGCTGGCCGATGAGCATTACCGCAAGGCCCTGTCGCAACGCCCCGACGATGCGCGGCTGCTGAACAACTACGGCGGCTTCCTCTATGAACAAGGACGCTACAAGGAAGCTCAGGAAACCTATCTCAAGGCGGCCGAGGACAACCTCTACCCCGAGCGTTCCCGCGTGTTCGAGAACCTTGGGCTGACCGCCCTGCAACTTGGCCAGCGCGAGCAGGCCAAGGAATACTTCCAGCGCTCCTTGCGTCTGAGCAGCCGCCAACCACGCGCGCTGCTGGAAATGGCGCAACTGTCCTACGAGGATCGCGCCTACGTACCGGCCCGCAGTTATTACGAGGCCTACAGCGAGCTGGCGCCGCAGAACGCTCGCAGCCTGCTGCTCGGTGCACGCCTGGCCGAGGTGTTCGAGGATCGTGATAGAGCTGCCAGTCTGGGCCTGCAGTTGAAACGCCTGTATCCGGCGTCTCAGGAATACCAGCAATATCTGTCGGGGAAACGATGAACACGGCGCATACCGAAATCAGCAAGCCAGTGGCCAGCAATCCTGGCGAGACCCTGCGTCAGGCGCGGGAGGCCAGGGGCTGGAACGTCGCCGAGGTCGCCGCCCAGCTCAACCTGACCGCCCAGCGTCTGACGCAGATCGAAACCGGTGACTTCGACAAGTTGCCGGGCACCACCTTCGCCCGTGGTTATATCCGTGCCTACGCCAAGCTGCTGGAGCTGGACCAGAACCGTCTGGTGCTGGAGTTCGACCAGTACACCGGCACCGATGCCACGGGCAGCGAAGTGCATGCCCTGGGGCGTATCGAGGAGCCCGTGCGCTATTCGCAGAGCATCCTGCGCCTGGTCAGCTTCCTGCTGCTGCTGGGCTTGATCGGCACCGGCTTCTTCTGGTGGCAGGAGCAGGGCAGTGACACCGCTCGGCGTCTGCTCGATCCGGGGATCGAGCATGTCGAGGTGGAGGCCGCCGATGGCTCCACGCAAATTCACTCACTGGCCGAGCCTGAGGATCAGGCCGTGGCTGAGGCCATGGAGCAGCCTTCCATGCCGTTGCTTCTGCCGGAAGACGCGGGTGCAGAGCCCGAGCCGGGTGCGCCCAACGCTGAGCCAAGCACTCCAGCCGAGGCTACCGCGCCTGCCGCCCAAGGCGCTGCCAGCGCTCCGGCTCCGGCACCTGCGCAGAACGCTGCACCTGCGCCTGCGCCGCAGGCCGAGCCGAGCCCGAGCGTGGCGGCTGCGCCCGGCCAAGGCCTGTTGAAGATTCAGTTCAGCGCCGATTGCTGGACACAGGTGACCGATGCCGATGGCAAGATCCTGGTCAGCGCCCTCAAGCGCGGTGGCGACAGCCTGGACGTGACCGGCAAGGCACCGCTGGAGCTACGTCTGGGCTTTGCCCGTGGCGCCCAAGTGATTTTCAACGGCGAAACCGTCAACGTGACGCCGCACATGAGCGGCGAAACCGCGCGCCTGAAACTGGGGTTGTAAAGCATGCATTGCGAATCGCCGATCAAGCGCCGCCTGTCGCGCAAGATCTGGGTTGGCTCCGTGCCGGTAGGTGGTGATGCACCGATCGCAGTACAGAGCATGACCAATACCGACACCAACGATGTCGCCGCCACCGTGGCGCAGATTCGTCGCCTGGAGGATGCTGGCGCCGATATCGTGCGCGTTTCCGTGCCGGACATGGAGGCTGCCGAAGCCTTCGGTCTGATCAAGCAGCAGGTGCGCGTACCGTTGGTGGCCGACATCCACTTCGACTACCAGATCGCCTTGCGTGTGGCCGATCTGGGTGTCGACTGCCTGCGCATCAACCCCGGCAACATCGGCCGTGAGGATCGCGTCAAGGCGGTGGTCGAGGCGGCGCGCGACAAGGGCATCCCGATCCGCATCGGCGTCAACGCCGGCTCCCTGGAAAAGGATCTGCAGAAGAAATACGGCGAGCCGACTCCCGAGGCTCTGGTCGAGTCCGCGCTGCGGCACGTCGAGCACCTCGACCGCCTGAACTTTCCCGACTTCAAGGTCAGCGTAAAGGCCTCCGACGTGTTCATGGCCGTGGAGGCCTACCGTCTGCTGGCCAAGCAGATCGAGCAGCCGTTGCACCTGGGCATCACCGAGGCCGGTGGCCTGCGCTCCGGTACCGTGAAGTCCGCGGTCGGCCTGGGCATGCTGCTGGCCGAGGGGATTGGCGATACCATCCGCATCTCCCTGGCGGCCGACCCGGTGGAAGAGATCAAGGTCGGCTTCGACATCCTCAAGTCCCTGCGTCTGCGCTCGCGTGGCATCAACTTCATCGCCTGCCCGAGCTGCTCGCGGCAGAACTTCGACGTGGTCAAGACCATGAACGAGCTGGAGGCCCGCGTCGAGGATCTGCTGGTGCCGCTGGACGTCGCCGTGATCGGCTGTGTGGTCAACGGCCCGGGTGAAGCCAAGGAGGCGCATATCGGCCTCACAGGTGGTAGCCCGAACAACCTGGTCTACATCGACGGCAAACCGGCCTCGAAGCTGACCAACGAAAACCTGGTGGACGAGCTGGAAAAGCTCATCCGCGACAAGGCGGCCGAAAAGGTCGCCGCCGATGCGGCCGTGATCGTGCGCGGCTGATCGCCGTGTGCTGACTGGCCGATAGGCTTGCAAGAATGGCCGAAAAGCGCCGTTCAAGCGCTGTACATGAGTATTTCGAGGCTGTTCAACGACGGCCAGACAACGCCGGTGGTTCTTCAACGGCCTGCTAAGGATTCTTTGTGAGCAAGTCCCTACAAGCCATTCGTGGCATGAACGACATCCTGCCGGAGCAGACCCCTGCCTGGCGCTACCTGGAAAGCACCCTGGTCAGCCTGCTCGACGGCTATGGCTACAAGGAAATCCGTCTGCCCATCGTCGAATACACCGAGCTGTTCGCTCGGGGCATCGGCGAGGGCACCGACGTGGTCGACAAGGAGATGTACACCTTCCTCGACCGCAACGAAGAATCCCTGACCCTGCGCCCTGAAGGCACCGCCGGTTGCGTGCGGGCGGTACTCGAGCATGGCCTGGCCGGTGGCGGTCAGGTGCAGAAACTATGGTATGCCGGCCCCATGTTTCGCTATGAGAAACCGCAGAAGGGTCGTTATCGCCAGTTCCACCAGGTGGGTGTGGAAGCCTTCAATCTGCCGGGGCCAGATGTCGATGCCGAATTGATCGTGCTCACCTGGCGCCTGTGGAAGCAGCTCGGTCTGGCCGATGCCGTGACCCTGCAGCTCAACAGCCTGGGTTCCAGCGAGGCGCGTGCCGCCTATCGCGATGCGTTGGTGGCCTACCTGCAGGAGCGTTTCGATCAGCTCGACGAAGACAGCCAGCGCCGCCTGACCACCAACCCGCTGCGCATCCTCGACAGCAAGAACGAGGCGACTCAGGCCGTGCTGGTCGGTGCCCCGACTCTCGGCGACTACCTCGACGAGGAGTCGCGTCTGCACTTCGAGGGCGTCAAGGCGCGCCTGGATGCGGCCGGCATTCGCTATCAGATCAACCACAAGCTGGTGCGCGGTCTGGATTACTACAACCGCACCGTGTTCGAGTGGGTCACCGACAAGCTCGGCGCGCAGGGTACGGTGTGCGCCGGTGGCCGCTACGACGGCCTGGTGGCGCAGCTAGGTGGCAAGGCCACGCCGGGTGTCGGCTTCGCCATGGGCGTCGAGCGCCTGGTGCTGCTGCTGGAAACCCTGGACTTGCTTCCGGACGAGCTCAACCGCGGCGCCGATGTGTATGTCTGCGCCTTTGGCGAGGCGGCGGAGCTGGCGGCGCTGACCCTGGTCGAGCGTCTGCGCGACGAGCTACCGGGCCTGCGCCTGCAGCTCAATGCCGGTGGTGGCAGTTTCAAGAGCCAGTTCAAGAAGGCCGACAAGAGCGGTGCACGCTATGCGCTGATTCTGGGGGACGACGAACTGGCAGGCCGCGTGGTAGGTTGCAAACCGCTGCGCGACGACAGTGAACAACAAAGCGTTGCCTGGGATGCTCTGGCCGAGCATCTGGCTGCCTGCCTGCAGCAGGCCTGAGCAGGCTCTCGATTAGGAGTACGGGGTTAGACATGCAGACCGAAGACGAACAGATCGCGCAACTCAAGGACTGGTGGAACCGCAACGGCAAGCCTCTGCTCGCCGGTGGCGTGCTGGCGCTGGTGGCCGTGGTTGGCTGGCAGGGTTGGCAGAAGTATCAGCTCAATCAGTCCCAGGGCGCCTCCGTGCTCTATCAGCAACTGCTGGAAACGGCGCTGGATCCGTCCGGCAAGCCGGATGCGGCCAAGGTCGCCGATATCAGCAGCAAGCTGGAGAGCCAGTACGGTAGCACCCATTATGCCCAGTACGGCCGCCTGTTCGTGGCCAAGGTCGCGGTCGAGGCGGGCAAGCTGGACGATGCGGCAGTCGATCTGCAGGCCGTGGTCGACAAGCCTGCCGATGCTACCCTTGGCGAGCTGGCACGTCAGCGTCTGGCCCGTGTGCTGGCGGCGCAGGGCAAGACCGATGCCGCGCTGAAACTGCTCGATGCCAAGGTCGACGATGCCTTCCTCGCCAGCCGTGAAGAGCTCAAGGGTGACCTGCTGGTACAACTGGGGCGTAGCGATGATGCGCACGCCGCCTATCAGAAGGCCAAGGATGCCCTGACCGAAGACGCCGCCGTTGGCGGCCTGCAGATGAAGCTGGACGACCTGGCAAAAGGGGATGCGTGACGTGATGCGTTGGAAGAATGCCGCACTGCTGGCCCTGGCCCTTCTGGCCGTGGGTTGCAGCAGCAATAGCAAGAAGGAACTGCCGCCAGCCGAACTGACCAAGTTCGACGAAGAGGTCGAACTGCGCACCGAGTGGAGCCGCTCCGTTGGCGATGGCCAGGGCGAGACCTTCAACATGCTGGTGCCCGCCATCGATGGCGACGTCATCTACGCTGCCGATGTCGACGGTCTGGTCATGGCCATCGAGCGCACCAGCGGTGACGTGATCTGGCGCAAGAAGCTGGATATCCCGGTGTCCGGTGCCATTGGCGCGGGCTATGGTCAGGTGCTGCTGGGCACGCTCAAGGGCGAAGTGGTCGCCCTGGATGCCACCGACGGTGGCGAGCAGTGGCGCGCGCAGGTGACCAGCGAAGTGCTGGCACCGCCGGCCAGCAACGGTGACATCGTCGTGGTGCAGACCCAGGACGACCGCCTGATCGCCTTCGATGCCGATACCGGCAACCAGCGCTGGATCGTCGAGAATACGCCAGCCGTGCTCACCCTGCGTGGCACCGGTGCGCCCTTGGTGACCAACCGCCTGGTGGTCGCGGGCCTGTCCAGCGGCAAGGTCATTGCCGTCGATGCCCAGCGCGGCCTGCCGGTCTGGGAACAGCGTGTGGCCATCCCGCAAGGGCGTTCCGAACTGGATCGCGTGGTCGATATCGACGGCGGCTTGCTGCTCTCCGGTGGCACCGTCTACGCGGTGAGCTACCAGGGCCGTGTGGCGGCGATGGATCTGGAATCCGGGCGCATTCTCTGGCAACGCGAGGCGTCCAGCTCCGTGGGTGTCGCCCAGGGCTTCGGTAACGTCTACGTCAGTCTGGCCAGTGGCACCGTCGAGGCCATCGACGAGCGTAGCGCTTCGGCGCTGTGGAGCAACGAGTCGCTGGCGCGCCGTCAACTGTCGGCACCGGCGGTGTTCTCCAGCTATGTCGCCGTGGGTGACTTCGAGGGCTATCTGCACCTGCTGAGCCAGGTCGATGGGCGTTTCGTCGGTCGTACCCGTATCGACAGCGACGGCCTGCGTGCCCAGCCGCTGGTGGTGGGTGACTGGCTGTATGTCTACGGCAACAGCGGCAAGCTGGTCGGCCTCAAGATCAAATGACGCGCTATGCTGCCGGATAGCCTCCGGTAGCACGCAATATCCTGGCCGCTGCCCCTGCAGCGGCCTTTGCATTTTCTGAATCAACCAAGTGGAGAGCCTGATGGTTCCCGTAATTGCCCTGGTGGGCCGGCCGAACGTCGGCAAGTCCACACTCTTCAACCGCCTGACCCGCAGCCGCGACGCCATCGTCGGCGACCTTTCCGGTCTGACCCGCGACCGCCAGTACGGCGAGGCCAAGTGGCAGGGGCGCACCTACATCGTGATCGACACCGGCGGTATTTCCGGTGACGAGGAAGGCATCGACGCGAAGATGGCCGAGCAGTCGCTGCAGGCCATCGAAGAAGCCGACGCCGTGCTGTTCCTGGTCGACGCGCGTGCCGGCATGACCGCGTCCGACCAGATGATCGGCGAGCACCTGCGCCGGCGTAACAAGCAGAGCTTTCTGATCGTCAACAAGGTCGACAACCTCGACGTCGACCTGGCCCGCGCCGAATTCAGCCCCATGGGCCTGGGCGAGCCGCTGGCCATCGCCGGCGCCCATGGCCGCGGCATCACTCAGATGCTCGAAGCCGTGCTCGGCAGCTTCCCCAAGGATGCCGGCGAGCCGGAGGAGGGCGCCGAGGAAGAGGAGGTGCTCGAAGGCCAGGAGGCCGCGCGCATCCCCGGCCCGAGCGAGAAGGACGGCATCAAGCTGGCCATCATCGGTCGGCCCAACGTCGGCAAGTCCACCCTGGTCAACCGCATGCTCGGTGAAGAGCGCGTGGTGGTCTACGACCAGGCCGGCACCACCCGTGACAGCATCTACATCCCCTTCGAGCGTGACGACGAGAAGTACACCCTGATCGACACCGCGGGCGTGCGCCGCCGCGGCAAGATCTTCGAGGCGGTGGAGAAGTTCTCCGTGGTCAAGACGCTGCAGGCCATCCAGGACTCCAACGTCGTGGTGTTCGTCATGGACGCCCGCGAAGGGGTGGTCGATCACGACCTCAACCTGCTCGGCTTCGTGTTGGAGAGCGGCCGCGCCCTGGTCATCGCCCTGAACAAGTGGGACGGCATGGATCAGGGGCAGAAGGACTACGTGAAGACCGAGCTGGAACGCCGGCTGTTCTTCGTCGACTTCGCCGACATCCACTTCATCTCCGCCCTGCATGGCACCGGCGTCGGCCACCTGTACAAGTCGGTGCAGGCCTCGTTCAAGTCGGCCATCACCCGCTGGCCCACCAGCCGCCTGACGCAGATTCTCGAAGACGCCGTCAGCGACCACGCTCCACCTTTGGTCAATGGCCGCCGCATCAAACTGCGCTATGCCCACCTGGGAGGCGCCAACCCACCGCTGATCGTGATTCACGGTAACCAGGTCGACGCCGTGCCGCGCGCCTACACCCGTTACCTGGAAAATACCTACCGGCGCGTGCTCAAGCTGGTCGGCACGCCGATCCGTATCGAGTACAAGGGCGGCGAGAACCCCTTCGAGGGCAAGAAGAACACCCTCACCGACCGCCAGGTGAACAAGAAGCGCCGCCTGATGAGCCACCACAAGAAGGCTGAGAAGAAGCGCAGGGACAAGAAAAAATAGCTTTAAGCGGCAAGCCACAAGCTGCAAGCAGAGGCGCAGGCGTGCAGGCCGGCTTTTTCTTGCGGCTTGAAACTTGTAGCTTGTAGCTCTCTGCATACCCGCGATCAGGAGCGCGCCATGCTCACCAGTAAGCTGCCCAACGTCGGCACCACCATCTTCACGCGGATGTCGCAGCTCGCTGCCGATGTAGGCGCGCTGAACCTCTCTCAGGGCTTTCCCGATTTCGACGGACCGCAGGCGTTGCGCGAGGCAGTCGCGCGCCATGTAATGGATGGACGCAACCAGTATTCGCCAATGACCGGGCTGCCGAGCCTACGCCAGCAGGTGGCCGCGAAGATCGCTCGTAGCTATGGCGTGCAGCGCGATGCCGACAGCGAGATCACCATCACCCCTGGCGCCACCGAGGCGATCTTCTGCGCGGTGCAGGCGCTGATTCGTGCCGGGGATGAGGCCATCGTTCTCGACCCCTGCTACGACAGTTACGAGCCCTCCGTGGAACTGGCAGGCGGTCGTTGCGTACATGTGCCACTGGCACTGCCGAATTTCGCTGTCGATTGGCAACGCCTGGCCGATGCGATCACGCCGCGTACCCGCCTGATCTTCCTCAACTCGCCGCATAATCCCAGCGGTGCGCTGCTGACCCGTGCCGATCTGGACAAACTGGCTGAGCTGATTCGCGGGCGTGATATCCATGTGATCAGTGACGAGGTCTACGAGCACCTGATCTACGACGGTATGCAGCACGCCAGCGTGCTGGCCCACGAGGAGCTGTATCAGCGCGCCTTCGTGGTTAGCTCCTTCGGCAAGACTTATCACGTCACCGGCTGGAAGACCGGCTACGTGGTGGCGCCGCCGGCATTGACCGCCGAGCTGCGCAAGATCCACCAATACGTCAACTTCTGCGGCGTGACCCCTTTACAGCATGGCCTGGCCGATTTCATGGCCGCGCACCCCGAGCATGTCGAGGAACTGCCGGCCTTCTACCAGGCCAAGCGCGACCTGTTCTGCGACCTGCTGGCTGGCTCGCGTTTCACCTTCACCCGCGCACCAGGCACCTACTTCCAGCTCGCCGATTACTCGGCCATTCGCCCTGATCTGGACGACGTGGCCATGGCCGAATGGCTGACCCGCGAGCACGGTGTGGCGGCGATTCCCGTGTCGGTGTTCTACCAGTCTGCGCCCCAGGACATGCGCCTGGTGCGCTTCTGCTTCGCCAAGCGCGAGGAGACCCTGCGTCAGGCTGCCGAGAAGCTCTGCGCGGTGTAGCGGTGTTATCCAGCAAAGCTTGGTGGATGTGAAAAACGACATCCACCCTACGGCGAGTGAGATGAGATGAACGACAGACCCGATCTCGAACTGGCGCTGATCCAGACCGCACTGGCCTGGCAGGATCCGGCGGCCAACCGTGAACATTTCCAGGCCCTGCTGGAGCAGGCGCGCGGCGCCGAGCTGGTGATCCTGCCGGAGATGTTCAGCACCGGCTTTTCCATGGAGTCGGCGGCCCTGGCCGAAGCCGAGGATGGCCCCACCACACAGTGGCTAAGTGAGCAGGCGCAGGCTATCGGCGCGGTGATCTGCGGCAGCCTGATCATCCAGGCCGCCGACGGCAGCTACCGCAATCGCCTGCTCTGGGCGCGCCCGGACGGCTCGCTGGCGCATTACGACAAGCGCCACCTGTTCCGCATGGCCGGCGAGCACAAGCATTACAGCGCAGGTGGCGAGCGGGTGGTGCTGGAGCTCAAGGGTTGGCGCGTGCGCCCGCTAATCTGCTATGACCTGCGCTTCCCGGTCTGGAGCCGCGATATCGGTGGCACCGACCTGTTGCTGTACACCGCCAACTGGCCGGCAGCCCGCCGCCAGCACTGGAACCGCCTGCTGCCGGCGCGAGCCATCGAGAACCTGTGTTATGTCGCCGCCGTGAACCGTGTCGGCGAGGATGGCAAGGGGCATGGCTATAGTGGCGACTCCCAGGTGCTGGATTTCCAGGGCGAGGTGCTGCTGGCGGCAGGAGAAGGCGATGGCGTATTCCGCGTGCACTTGTCGAGCGAGGCGCTGCTCAGCTACCGCGAGCGTTTTCCAGCGCACCTGGATGCCGATACCTTCACCCTGAACTGATCTTGGAGCTGCAAGACATGGATGTACAACAGGCCAATCCGTTTCAGCCCCCGCAGGCGGATCTGCAGCCGCATGTTTTCAGCAGTGGGCAGCCGCTCTACCGTATGACCGCCATTGGCATCGGCACCTTCCTCGGAACGCCGCTGGCCGGTGCCTGGCTGCTTGCCTACAACCTGCGGCAGCTAGGCAAGGCCAAGCATGTGGCGATGGTCTGGAGCGTTGCTTTGGCGATGTTGGTGCTGACCACGGTGCTGTCCTTCGTATTGCCCGAAGATACCCTGACCCTGCCCTTCGCCATCCTGCAACTGCTCGGCATGCTGCTGCTGGCCAAGCAACTGATCCAGGCCGATCTGCTGCGACACGCGGCAGCCGGCGGTGCCTTCCTGTCCAATTGGCGCGCCGCCGGTATCGCCATTCTGTTCTTCCTTGGCGTGACGGCGCTGCTGGTCGGCGTGCTGATGCTGCTGTTTGTTTGAGCCGTTCGCGGATTGTTGCCGGGCCAGCAACAGTGACCCGGCGCCGGCTCATCAGGCCTGCAGGCTGGCCATGTCGATCACAAAGCGGTACTTCACGTCGCTCTTGAGCATGCGTTCGTAAGCCTGGTTGATGTCCTGCATGGCGATCATCTCGATATCCGAAACGATGTCGTGCTTGGCGCAGAAGTCGAGCATTTCCTGCGTTTCGGCGATGCCGCCGATCAGCGAACCGGCCAGCCGGCGGCGCTTGAAGATCAGGCCGAAGACATCCGGCGATGGGTGCGCTGACTCGGGGGCGCCCACCAGGGTCATGGTGGCGTCGCGCTTGAGCAGATTGAGGAAGGGGTTGAGGTCGTGCGGCGCCGCAACGGTGTTGAGGATGAAGTCGAAGCTGTTGAGGTGGGCGGCCATTTCCTCGGCGTTCTTCGACACCACCACTTCGCTGGCGCCGAGGCGCAGGGCGTCTTCGCGCTTGTTCGGTGAGGTGGTGAACAGCACCACATGCGCGCCCATGGCGGCGGCGATCTTCACACCCATGTGGCCGAGCCCGCCGAGGCCGACTATGCCCACTTTCTGCCCCGGGCCCACCTTCCACTGACGCAGCGGCGAGTAGGTGGTGATGCCCGCGCACAGCAGCGGTGCCACGGCGGCCAGGTTATCGGTGTGGCTGATGCGCAGCACGAAGCGCTGGTCGACCACGATACGCTGGGAGTAGCCGCCGAAGGTGTTCTCACCGCCGAATACCGGGCCGTTGTAGGTGCCGGTGAAGCCGTTCTCGCAGTATTGCTCCAGGCCCTCGCCACAGGAGGCGCAGTGCTGGCAGCTATCGACCATGCAGCCGACACCCGCGATCTCACCCACCTGGAACGCGCTGACGTTGCTGCCCACTGCGCTGATCTTGCCGACGATCTCGTGGCCGGGTACGGAGGGGTACAGGGTGTTTTTCCACTCGTTACGCGCGGTGTGCAGGTCGGAGTGACAGACGCCGCAGTAGAGGATGTCGATGGCGATATCGTCCGGGCCAACGTTGCGGCGCTCGATAATGTGCGGAGCCAGCGGCGATTGTGCACTCTGCGCGGCATAGGCGAGGGTCGTGCTCATGAAGTTCTCCTTGGGGTGCAAAAAAATCAGGTAAGCAGGTTAGAGCATGAGCGTGATGGGCAGGTTGCATGATCCTGTTCCATCAATGCCCATAAGTGCCTGATTTTCGACATGGAAACGAAGAACCCCGCCAGTCGGCGGGGTTCGTGTTTGATGCTCCGTAGCGGATCAGGCTGCTTCGGTTTTCAGCTCGGCCTGCTTGACCGCACGGTTCAGCGCACTGAACAGGGCGCGGAAGCTGGCGGTGGTGATGTTCTCGTCGATACCGATGCCGTGCAGCGGGCGCTGGCCGTCCAGGCGGATCTCGATGTAGCAGGCGGCCTTGGCGTTGGCACCGGCGCCGATGGCGTGCTCATGGTAGTCCATGACTTCGACTGTGACCGGCAGGCTCGACGCCAGCGCTTCCAGCGCGCCTTTGCCCGTACCGTTCCAGCGTTGTTCCTGGCCGTCGACCTGAACCTTCACCTCGACGCTGCTTTCACCATTCTCTTCCTGCAGGCGGTGGCCTTTCAGGGCATAGGGTTGGGTGGCTTGCAGGAACTCGGTTTCCAGCAGCTTGTAGATCTGCGCTGCGGTCATTTCCAGGCCGAGGCGGTCGGTTTCACGCTGCACCACCTGGCTGAACTCGATCTGCATGCGGCGTGGCAGGCTGATGCCGTATTCCTGCTCGAGCAGGAAGGTGATGCCACCCTTGCCGGACTGGCTGTTCACACGGATCACCGCCTCGTAGTCGCGACCAATGTCGGCCGGATCGATCGGCAGGTACGGCACTTCCCACAGCGCGTCTTCCTTCTGCTGGGCGAAGCCCTTGCGGATGGCATCCTGGTGCGAGCCGGAGAAGGCGGTGTGCACCAGATCGCCGACATACGGATGGCGCGGGTGCACCGGAATCTGGTTGCAGTCCTCGACCACCTTGCGCACGGCGTCGATGTCGGAGAAGTCCAGCTCCGGGTCGACGCCCTGGGTGTAGAGGTTCAGCGCCAGGGTCACCAGGCAGACGTTGCCGGTGCGCTCGCCATTGCCGAACAGGCAACCTTCGACACGGTCGGCGCCGGCCATCACGGCCAGTTCCGAAGCGGCGACGCCGGTGCCACGGTCGTTATGGGTGTGCACGCTGATCAGCACGCTGTCGCGGCGGTCGACATGACGACCGAACCACTCGATCTGGTCGGCGTAGTTGTTCGGCGTGGCGCACTCGATGGTGGCCGGCAGGTTGAGGATCAGCTTGTTCGCCGGGGTCGGCTGGAACACCTCGATCACCGCGTTGCACACCTCGACGGCGAAGTCGATCTCGGTGCTGCTGAACACCTCCGGCGAGTACTCGAAGCCCCACTGGGTTTCCGGCGCGGCTTCGGCCAGGCGCTTGATGGTGGTGCCGGCGGCCACGGCGATGGCTTTGACGCCGGCCTTGTCCTGGTTGAAGACGATCTTGCGGAAGCTCGGCGCGCAGGCGTTGTAGTAGTGAACGATGGCTTTCTTGGCGCCTTTGAGCGACTCGAAGGTGCGCTCGATAAGGTCGTCACGGGCCTGGGTCAGTACCTGGATGGTCACGTCATCGGGGATGTGACCGCCTTCGATCAGCTCACGCACGAAGTCGAAGTCGGTCTGCGAAGCGGACGGGAAGCCCACTTCGATTTCCTTCAGGCCCACAGCGACCAGGCACTTGAAGAAGCGCATCTTCTTCTCGGCATCCATCGGCTCGATCAGCGACTGGTTGCCGTCGCGCAGGTCGGTGGACAGCCAGATCGGCGCCTTGTCGATGATCTTGTCCGGCCAGGTGCGATCCGGAATCTGGATCTGGGTGAAGGGGCGGTACTTCTTCGACGGGTCTTTGAGCATGGTCATGAGCAGGCCCTGCGAAAATAGGGAGGCGAACACGAGGCCACAGCGGCCAGGAAACGGAGCTTCAGGCGAGGCTTCGCAGTCGCGGGCTGACCAGTCGCAGGCACGCGAGCTGGCGGACAAGAAAGAGGACGTTGACGTTTTTCATGGGGAAACCCTATCCACCGTGCGTGGATATGGCAATGCTTGCCGGAAAAACGCCGATTTATTGCGATTTGGTTTTTATCGGTGGATTTTATTGCTCGAATCGAGGTGTTTTCAGCGAATCGTGTTTGCTGTGCCTGGCCGACGAAGGACTCCTCGCTGGTCAGACCTGATCCTGACTCAGTCGGCGTAGTCGTAGGCGCCACCCTTCTCCAGGGCGCGGCGATAGGCCGGGCGGGCGTGGATGCGCTGCAGGAAGTCGTGCAGGCGCGGGTGGTTCGGCAGCACGCCACGGGCAGCGGCCGCTTCCAGCGGGAAGCTGAGCTGGATGTCGGCGGCGCTGAAGGCGTCACCAGCGAACCACTCATGCTCGCTCAACTGGCTTTCCAGGTAATCGAAATGCAGCTTCAGTTGCGGCGTGATGAAGGCCTGGCCGACCTTGTCCGCGATGCCACGGGCGATGGGCTTGATGAAAAAGGGCATGGGTGAGCTGCGCAGCTTGTCGAACACCAGCTTGAGCAGCAGCGGCGGCATCGCCGAACCTTCGGCATAGTGCAGCCAGTAGCGGCAGCGCAAGCGCTCCGGGCTGCCTGGGGGCGGCAGTAGCCAGTCACCATGGCGTTCGGCCAGGTATTCGATGATGGCGCCGGATTCGGCCAGGGTCAGTTCACCATCGGTGATCAAGGGCGATTTGCCCAGGGGGTGCACCTGGCGCAGCTCGGCGGGAGCCAGCATGGTCTGCGGGTCGCGCTGGTAGTGCTTGATCTGATAGTCGACGCCGATCTCTTCGAGCATCCAGAGAATGCGCTGCGAGCGCGAGTTGTTCAGGTGATGCACGGTGATCATGGCAAGCTCCGGCTGGGTCAGGGGGCGGTTTCGGCGAGTCGTTCAGGCGCGCGCGTGGGGGCGTGCAAAGGGGGCTCGCCGGCCGTTGGCAGACTCATCCGTAGCTCGCGCATATCGGCTCCGCTGGGGTGCTGGAACACACGCAGGCCGAACTCGGGGAGGATGGCCAGCAGGTGGTCGAATATATCCGACTGGATGCCTTCGTAGGCGTTCCACGCCGTGGTGTTGGTGAAGCAGTAGACCTCCAGCGGCAGGCCATCGGCAGTGGGGCTGAGCTGGCGCACCAGCAGGGTCATGTTCTGGTGCACGTTGGGGTTGTGCCGCAGGTAGTGCTCGACATAGGCGCGGAAGCTGCCGATGTTGGTGATGCGTCGGGTGTTGACCGCTTCCTTGCCATGTTCGGCCAGCTTGAGGTTCCACTCGCGCAGTTCCTGATCCTTGCGGTCGAGGTACTCGTCGAGCAGCATGAAGCGGCGCAGACGGGCGATCTCCTCGTCGCTTAGGAAATGCACGCTGGTCTGATCCAGATACAGCGAGCGCTTGATCCGCCGGCCACCGGATTCCTGCATGCCGCGCCAGTTCTTGAACGGGTCGCTGATGAAACGTTTGGTGGGAATGGTGGTGATGGTCTTGTCCCAGTTCTGCACCTTGACCGTGTGCAGAGCGATGTCGATCACGTCGCCATCGGCATTGAGCTGGGGCATTTCCACCCAGTCACCGACGCGGATGATGTCGCTGGAAGAGATCTGCACGCTGGCCACCAGCGACAGCAGGGTGTCCTGGAATATCAACATCAGCACGGCGGCCATGGCGCCGAGGCCGGACAGCAGGATCAGTGGCGAGCGATCGATCAGTGTGGCCACCATGAGGATGGCGGCGATGGCGAAGAGGGCGATCTTGACCACCTGCAGGTAGCCCTTGATCGGCTTGAGGTGGGCGTTGGGGCGGCGCTGGTAGAGGGTGTTGAGGATATCCAGCAGGGCGGCGATGGCCAGGGCGATGGTCAATACGATAAAGGCGCTGCAGACGTTCTGCGTGACCTTTACCACCGCTGTCGGCATACCCGGCACCACTGCCACGCCGGATGTCAGCACCAGCGCCGGGACGATGTTTGGCAGGCGCTTGATGAGGCCGCTTTCCTTGATCTGGCCATGCCGGCCCAGTGCGGTGGCGCCGACCACGCGGTAGATGGCGCGCACCAGTATGCGCTTGACGATCCAGTTCGACAGCCAGGCGGCGACGATCAGGGTCAGGCTGGCGGTCAGGGTGAGCAGTTTCGGCTGCTGCTGCAGCCAATCCATCCAGGTTGTGAGCTCATTCGGCATATCCGGCTCCGAAGCAGGCGGTAAGGCAGACCGGAGTGACAGGGCCGGTCATGCGAGCCGCTGTACCCTAGCAAAAAAGGTTTGCTGATCGAAACGGCAGTTGTTGCCGCTTGCGTCGTGTCAGGGCTTGAACGCGCCGATGAAGATCGCCGGATCGACGCGGGCGTCGTTGAGGCTGACGTTCCAGTGCAGGTGTGGCCCGGTGGCGCGGCCCGTGGCACCGACCTTGCCGACATGGCCGCCACGCGGAATCTCGTCACCGGGCTTCACGTCGATCTCGGACAGGTGGCAGAACATGCTGATCAGGCCCTGGCCGTGGTCGAGAAATACCGTCTTGCCGTTGAAGAAATAGTCGCCGACGAGGATGACCTTGCCGGCCGCTGGCGCCTTGATCGGCGTGCCACGGTTGGCGGCGAAGTCCAGGCCCGAATGCGGATTGCGCTCCTGGCCGTTGAAAAAGCGGCGCAGGCCGAAGGGGCTCGACAGCGGCCCGTTCACCGGCCTGTCGAACAACAGGTTGCTCGGCTGGCGCGGGCTGAACTGCCGGTAGGCGCGGGTCTGCTCGGCCAGCTCGCGTTCGATGCGTGCGAGGTTCCTGGCGTTGGGCGTGACCTGCTGCTGGTTCTTGAGAGTGATGCGCTGCTCGGCGTAATGCTTGGCACTGACCTGGAAGGCCAGACGGCGACCATCTTCGACTTCGATGTGCTGGGTGCCGGGCTTGACGCTCAGCGGTATGCCGACAATGGCGATCCAGCGCTGGCCATCCTCGTGCACGGTCAGTACCGGCTTGCCCTGGTAGCGCACCCCGGGCGCCTGCGCCGGGTTGCCCAGATCGACCACCGCCACGCCACCGGGCACCGGCTTGTTCAGCAGGCGGGTGATAAAGCCTTCGGCATGGGCGGGCAGGGCCAGGCACAGGGCCAGCAGGCCTGCGCACAGCCTGTGTAGGAGCGAGCTCTGCTCGCGAAGCTTCTGGGGTATCAACGTTCGCGAGCAGAGCTCGCTCCTACGGGGAGAGGCCGACATTGTTCAATCCAGCAGCGACAGGGTCGCCGGTTGTATGTGGTTGTCTTCGACGCGCACGTCCAGCTCGCCTTCGCTCAGGCGTGCCTTGAGGCGCTGGCCCGGCTGGGTCTGGGCAGCGTTGCGCACGGCCTGGCCGCGTTCGTCGAGGAGGATGGCGTAGCCACGACCGAGGGTGGCCAGTGGGCTGACGATCTGCAATTGCGTGGCCAGCGCGCCCAGTTGCTGGCGCTGGCTGCGCAGTTGCCCCTGCATGGCGCGAGGCAGGCGGGCTGCCAGGCCATCGAGGCGCTGGCGCAGCAGCGCCAGGTTGCGCCCCGGATGCTGCGCGGCGAGGCGCGCATCGAGGCGCGCCAGGCGTTCGCGCTGAGCGCCGAGCTGCTGGTTGAAGGCGCGGCGCAGGCGCATGTCCAGATCGTCCAGACGCTGGGCCTGTTGGCGCAGGCGCTCGCCCGGGTGACGCAGACGTTTGCTGGTGCCTTCCAGGCGCAGGCGTTCGCGGGCCAGGCGGCCTTGCATGTGCAGCACCAGGCGACGCTGCAGATTGTGCAGGCGCTGTACCAGCTCGCTGCTGTCCGGGGCCAGTAGCTCGGCAGCGGCCGAAGGTGTCGGCGCACGCACGTCGGCGACGAAGTCGGCGATGGACACGTCCGTTTCGTGGCCCACGGCGCTGACGATGGGCGTGACGCAGGCGGCCACGGCGCGGGCCACGGCTTCCTCGTTGAAGCACCAGAGGTCTTCCAGCGAGCCGCCGCCACGGGCCAGGATCAGCGCATCGAAGCCCTGCGCGTCGGCGCGTTGCAGGGCGCGGAGGATCTGCGCGGTGGCTTCACGGCCCTGCACGGCGGTGGGAATCAGGTTCAGCTCCACCTGCGGCGCGCGGCGGCGGAACACGCTGATGATGTCGCGGATCACCGCGCCGGTGGGCGAGGTGACGATGCCGATGCGTTTGGGGTGGGCGGGCAGGGCGATCTTGCGCTCGGTCGAGAACAGTCCCTCGGCGCCGAGCTTTTCCTTCAGCGCCTCGAAGGCCAGGCGCAGGGCGCCGTCGCCAGCGGGCTCGACTGCATCGAGAATCAACTGGTAGTCGCCGCGGCCCTCGAACAGCGAGACCTTGCCGCGCACCTTCACCGCCAGGCCGTCGCGCAGCGCCTGGCGCACTCGCGCCGCGTTCTGCCGGAACAACGCGCAACGCACCTGCGCCTGGCTGTCTTTCAAGGTGAAATAGATGTGGCCGGAGGCCGGGCGGGCGAGGTTGGAAATTTCCCCCTCGACCCAGATGCTGGCGAACACGTCCTCCAGCAGCAGGCGGGCGCGGTTGTTGAGCTGGCTGACGCTGAGTACCTCTCGGTCGAGGTTCAGGCGCGCGAATGGATCCTTGATCATGGGGCGGCATGATAAGTCGACAGCGGCGTCGGCGCGACCCTGCTCAGCGGTCTTCGAGCAGGCGGTCGAGCAGCCAGGCCGCCACCGGGCCGATCTCGTGCTGGCGTGACCAGATGGCATCCACCGCCACCCGCCGTGGCCAGCCACTGCAGGGCAACTCGTGCAAGCCGCCGAAGCCGTAAGCGTCGACCAGTTGCCTGGGCAGTTCGGCCCAGCCGAAGCCCAGACGCGCCATCTCCAGCAGCATCAGGTAATCCGGCGCGGCCCAGCAGCGCCCGCCGCTGCCGGGCAGCTCGTCGGTATTGGCGTCGTCGTGGGCGACGCTGCTCAGGCGCAGCAGGCGCCAGTGCGACAGGTCTTCCTGGCGTACCTGGGCCAGCTTGCTCAGCGGATGATCCCTGGCGACGAACAGGCCGAACTCGCTGCTCATTTCCAGGCGGGCGTGGGCGATGTGGGGTGGGTAGACCGGTAGTGCGGCGATCAGGCCCAGTTGCGCGCGGCCCTGGCTGACCAGATCGAGCACGTCGGCCTGCTCGGCGATCAGGCTCTCGAACTGCAGATCGGGGAAGCGCTGATCCAGCTCCTGCAGGCGGGCCTCGAAGCGCTTGGGCTGGTAGGCGTCCGACAGCGCCAGGGTCAGGCGTGCCTCCTGGCCCTGGGCCAGGCTCGCGGCATGTCGCGCCAGGCGGTCAGCGGCACAAAGCACCTCTTCGGCGTGAGCCAGCAGGCTGGCGCCGGCCGCGGTCAGTTGCAGCGTGCGCGGGCCACGCTCGAACAGGGCCACGCCCAGGCGCCGGGCGGCAGCGCTCAGCGAGCCGCAACTGGCGGCCTGGGCGAAGGCCTGGAGGGATTCGGGGGAAATGTTCATATCGGTTTGGCCGATGGCTGCTGCCTTGGGTTTGGCTGGTATACCGATGATGATAGCGCCCATCTTCACCCATCACGAGGTTCGTTCCATGACTCAGCCCCTGCCGCGTTCCCTGCGTGAGCGCATTGGCCACTCCCTGGCCTTCGAGGGCATTGCCGTGCTCATCTGCGCGCCGGCCATGGCCTGGTTCATGGGCAAGCCTTTGCTGCAGCTCGGCGTGCTGACCCTGATGTTCTCCACTGTCGCCATGCTGTGGAACATGCTGTTCAACTACCTGTTCGACCGCGCGCAGAGTCGCCTGGGTTTCGAGCGCGGGCTGCGGGCGCGGGTCATCCATGCACTGCTGTTCGAGGGCGGCCTGGTGGTCATGCTGGTGCCGCTGGCGGCCTGGTGGTTGTCCATCAGCCTGCTCGAGGCGCTGCTGCTGGATATCGGGCTGATCCTGTTCTTCCTGCCTTACACCATGGCGTTCAACTGGGTCTACGACGTGCTGCGCGCCCGTTGGCTGGCGCGCCGTGAGGCGCAGGCGGGCACAGCGGTCTGTCGTGGGGCTTGAGCCAACCGATGGCGACGCCTGTTAAGCTGCCGGCTTTCCTGGCCCCATCGTTCGAGCACCATGACCGCACAACTGATCCTAGTCCCGCAGATATCCACGCTTCCCGCCCATGAGCAAAAGGCCCAGGCCATGCTGCGCTGGCTGGTCAAGCGGGAGATCGTCGCGGCGCTGCCGACCACCTGTGGGCAGGGTGGCAACGGCATGGCCTATGCCATCGGCTCGGGCGCGCGGCGTATCGCTCAGCGTCCCGAGTTGCTGCCTTACGGGCAGCCGCACAATGGTCTGGAAATCATCACCAAGCGTTGCATCTATATGCCGACGCGCAACTTTCTCGAAGAGGCCGGCTGCCCCGAATGCCGCCGCGAAGTGGGCGTGCCGCTGTTCGACAGCCTGGAGGTCTGGTGGCCGGGGGAAACCGACAACTTCACCTGCCCGGAGTGCGGGCATGAAGATGACATCAACGGTTTTCTGTTCCTGCAACCCTGCGGTTTTTCCAACCTGGGCTTCATCTTCAACGGCTGGACGGAAGCCGGCCTGCGCCCGGCGTTCGTCGAAGAACTCGGCGAACGCTTGGGCTTTGCGGTGAGGCAGGTGCAGGTCGACGATCCGGCCTGAGCGGCTTTTCAGTCGGGTGTGTGGGAGCGGCTTTTGCTGTTTTCAGTTGTCGCTGAAGCGCCTTCCACGGTTTTTCAGAAGGCGATGCTGGCCGACAGGCGCAGCGCGCGCGGCTGACCGACATTGACCTGCAGCGGGCTGCCGGTGCTCGACGGGTAGTAGTGCTTGTCGAACAGGTTGTCGACATTGAGCTGCAGGCGCGTCTCGTAGTCGTGGGTCGGCAGATCCCAGCGCAGGAAAGCGTCGCTCACCGTGTAGCTGCTCATGTAGTAGCTGTTGGCGTTGTCGCCAGCGCGCTCGCCAACGTAGCGGGTGCCGGCGCCCAGGTGCCACTGGCCGAAGGCCGCAGGCGCACGCAGGTGGTGAGTGAGGTAGAGGCTGGCTGTCTGGCGCGGCGCCTGGGTCAGGCGGTTGCCCTTGTCTTGTGGGTCATCGAGGATTTCCGTGTGGGTGTAGGCATAGGTGGCAATCATCTGCCAGCGCTCGGCCAGGCGCCCGCTGATATCCAGCTCCACGCCGCGTGAACCGACCTTGCCGGCTGCCTCGCTGATGCTCAAACCGCCGACGTTGGTGCTGGTGACCACGTTCTTCTTGACGATATCGAACAGCGCCAGGTTCAGGCTCAGGTCCGGGTTGAAGTCGTACTTGGCGCCCACTTCGTAGCTGCGGCCTTCCTCCGGGTCGAACGCCTTGTTCTGGTCGTCGACAGTGGTGTTCGGCACGAAGGAGCGGCTGTAGTTGCCGTACAGCGATAGCGCGTCGTCGAGCTTGTAGACCAGCCCAGCGAAGGGGATGAAGGTCTGGTCGTTATTGTCCAGGCTCGGTTCGCGGTTGGCGGAAAGCCCCTGCACGCTGTACTGGTCGTAGTGCTGGTAGCGGCCGCCGAGCACCAGGATCCACTGCTGGTACAGGTGCCAGTTGTCCTTGAGGTACAGCGAGGTAGAGGTCAGCTCGTTGCGCATGTTGCTGCGGTTGGCGTCGATGACGTTCGGTTCGCCGAGATCGCCGTAGTGCGGGTCGCGAATGTCGATGTTGCGCCGGGTTCGGTTCGGGTTGCGATAGGTCTTGCCGCGGAAGTTGTCGTTGACCTCGTTGTCGATGCCCAGCAGCAGCTCGTGGGTCTGGCCGAGCAGGGTCTGCTGGCCGATGAAGTCCAGACTGGCGTAGCGCGTTTCATAGTCATACTGGCCACCGTTGGCCGTGCGCAGTAGCTGGTTGCCGTTGAGCGAGACCGGCTGGGCGATGGCCAGGTCGTAACGGTCGTTGTTCCAGGCGTAGGTCAGACGGGTCTTCCAGGCGTCGCTCAGTTCGTACTCGAAGCGCGCGCTGGCGCTTTCGCCGATACCCTCGTTGCCTTCCCATTTCTCGCCCAGGCGCTTGTGGTAGTCGATATCGGCCGGGTGGCCGTCGACGAACACCGTGCCGCGGTCGAAGGGTGTGCCGTAGTCGTTGTACTCGTAGGCCAGGGTCAGGCTGGCGCGCTCGCCGACCCAGCTCAGCGAGGGGGCGACCAGAGTGTGCTGGTCGACGCCATAATTGCGCCAGTAATCGCGGCTTTGCCGTTCGGCGACCAGACGATAGGCCAGGCCGCTGTCACCCACTGGGCCGGTGGTATCCAGGCTCAGGCTACCGCCGCCTTCGCCGAACGCCGTGCCGCCGATTTCGCTACGTTGCATGTACTGCGGCTGCTTGCTGATCACATTGATCAGCCCGCCAGGCTCCAGCGCGCCATACAGTAGCGAAGCCGGGCCCTTGAGCACTTCCACCCGTTCGGTGGTGGCACCGAAGTTGCGCGACAGGTTGGAGCGCACGCCATCGCGCAGCACCGAGCCGTCGGAATTGTTGCCGAAGCCGCGCTTGACCAGGGCGTCACGGGTATTGCCCAGCGTGTTGCCCTGGCTGATACCGCTGACGAACTTCAGCGCATCGTCCAGCGTGTGGGGCTGGAAGTCTTCGATGGTCTGCGGGGTGACCACCTGTACCGACTGGGCCTCTTCCTTGAGCGGCACGGAGGACTTGCTCGCCGTACTGGCACGCTTCGCCTGGTAGCCATTCTCGTCGGCCATGGGGGCTGCGACTATGTCCTGATTGGGTAATTCCAGCTCCTGGGCGAGCAGGGAGCCGGTGGGCAGCAGGCAAAGGCCGAGCAACGCGACGCGAGGGCGGCTCAGGGAAGGGCGGTTGGATTTCATTCGTGACTCAGGTGCGGGTGTTTTTGAGAATCATTATTCTATGGTTCGTGGCCAGTTGCTGGCTAGGGCCTGGTGTCGTTTCGACTGATCGGGGCGACACGGAGCGGACTTTGAATCGATACTTTGCATTGAGTGCAGCGAGGCCGGTGGGTATAATGTCGCGCTTCTTATTTTCCCGCTCGGGAGCCCGCCATGCTGCGCATCAGCCAAGAAGCACTCACTTTCGACGACGTCCTGCTCATCCCCGGTTACTCCGAGGTGCTGCCCAAGGACGTCAGCCTCAAGACCCGCTTGACCCGTGGGATCGAACTGAACATTCCGCTGCTGTCCGCCGCCATGGACACGGTCACCGAGGCTCGCCTGGCCATCGCCATGGCGCAGGAAGGCGGTATTGGCATCATCCACAAGAACATGACCATCGAGCAGCAGGCTGCCGAGGTGCGCAAGGTCAAGAAGTTCGAGGCTGGCGTGGTCAAGGATCCGATCACCATCGAAGCCGATGCCACCGTGCGTGACCTCTTCGAGCTGACTCGGCAGAACAACATCTCCGGCGTGCCGGTGCTGTCCAATGGTGACCTGGTGGGCATCGTCACTTCCCGCGACGTGCGTTTCGAGAACCGCCTGGACGCCCTGGTGCGTGAGGTGATGACGCCGAAAGAGCGCCTGGTCACCGTCAAGGAAGGCGCGGACAAGGAAACCGTGCGCGAGCTGCTGCACAAGCACCGCATAGAGAAGGTGCTGATCGTCGACGACGCCTTCAACCTCAAGGGCATGATGACCGTCAAGGACATCGAGAAGGCCAAGGCCTATCCGCTGGCGAGCAAGGACGACCAGGGTCGCCTGCGTGTCGGCGCTGCCGTCGGCACCGGCGCTGATACCGGTGACCGCGTGGCGGCACTGGCTGCCGCTGGCGTCGACGTGATCATCGTCGACACCGCTCACGGCCATTCCAAGGGCGTGATCGACCGCGTGCGTTGGGTCAAGCAGAACTTCCCGGAGGTTCAGGTGATCGGCGGCAACATCGCCACCGGCGCTGCTGCTCTGGCGCTGGTCGAGGCCGGCGCCGATGGCGTCAAGGTCGGCATCGGCCCTGGCTCGATCTGCACCACCCGCATCGTCGCCGGTGTTGGCGTGCCGCAAATCAGCGCCGTGGCCAACGTTGCCGCCGCCCTGGCCGGCACTGGCGTGCCGCTGATCGCCGACGGTGGCATTCGTTTCTCCGGTGACCTGTCCAAGGCCATAGTCGCCGGCGCATCGGCTGTGATGATCGGCTCCATGCTGGCCGGTACCGAAGAGGCGCCGGGCGAGGTCGAACTGTTCCAGGGTCGTTCCTACAAGGCCTACCGTGGCATGGGTTCGTTGGGCGCCATGGCGCAGGCTCAGGGCTCCTCGGATCGTTACTTCCAGGATTCCTCGGCCGGTGCCGAGAAGCTGGTGCCGGAAGGCATCGAAGGCCGCGTGCCGTACAAGGGCGCGATGGCGGCCATTGTTCACCAGTTGATGGGCGGCCTGCGCGCCTCCATGGGTTACACCGGCTGCGCCACCATCGAAGAGATGCGCACCAAGCCGGAGTTCGTGCGCATCACCGGCGCCGGCATGGCCGAGTCGCACGTCCACGACGTGCAGATCACCAAGGAAGCGCCGAACTACCGGGTGGGCTAAAGCCCACCAGCTTCAAGTTCCAAGCGGCAAGCTACAAGCCATCGCGCCTGTGGCTGCCGCTTTCTTCTTCAACTTGCAGCTTGCAGCTTGAGGCTTGCAGCTGCCTCGCAGAGGCACCCATGGCCCACGACATTCACGCCCACCGCATCCTCATTCTGGACTTCGGTTCCCAGTACACCCAACTGATCGCTCGTCGCGTGCGCGAGATCGGCGTCTACTGCGAACTGCACCCCTGGGACATGAGCGACGAGGACATTCGTGCCTTCGCGCCGCGCGGCATCATCCTCGCCGGTGGCCCGGAGTCGGTGCACGAAGCCAACAGCCCGCGCGCGCCGCAAGCGGTGTTCGACCTGAACGTGCCGGTGCTGGGCATCTGCTACGGCATGCAGACCATGGCCGAGCAGCTCGGCGGCAAGGTGGAAGGCTCCGACCTGCGTGAGTTCGGGTATGCCCGTGTCGACGTGGTCGGCAAGAGCGAGCTGCTGGCCGGCATCGAAGACCATGTCGACGCCGACGGCGTGTTCGGCCTCGACGTGTGGATGAGCCATGGCGACAAGGTCACCCGCCTGCCGGAAGGCTTCCACATCCTGGCCAGCACCCCGAGCTGTCCGATCGCCGCCATGAGCGACGACAGTCGCCACTACTACGGCGTGCAGTTCCACCCGGAAGTGACCCACACCAAGCAGGGTGGTCGCATCCTCTCGCGCTTCGTGCTGGAAATCAGTGGCTGCGAGGCTTTGTGGACCCCGGCCAACATCGTCGAGGACGCCGTGGCCGCTGTGCGCGCCCAGGTCGGCGACGCCAACGTGCTGCTCGGCCTGTCCGGCGGCGTGGATTCCTCGGTGGTCGCGGCGCTGCTGCACAAGGCCATCGGCGACCAGCTCACCTGCGTATTCGTCGACAACGGCCTGCTGCGCCTGCACGAAGGTGACCAGGTGATGGCCATGTTCGCCGAGAACATGGGCGTCAAGGTGATCCGCGCCAATGCCGAAGAGCAGTTCCTCGCCAATCTGGCCGGCGAAGCCGACCCGGAGAAGAAGCGCAAGATCATCGGCCGCACCTTCATCGACGTGTTCGATGCCGAGGCCAGCAAGCTGGACAACATCCAGTTCCTCGCCCAGGGCACCATCTACCCGGACGTGATCGAGTCGGCTGGCGCCAAGAGCGGCAAGGCCCATGTGATCAAGAGCCACCACAACGTCGGTGGCTTGCCGGAGGAAATGAACCTCAAGCTGGTCGAGCCGCTGCGTGAACTGTTCAAGGACGAAGTGCGCAAGATCGGCCTGGAACTGGGCCTGCCCTACGACATGGTCTACCGCCACCCCTTCCCGGGGCCGGGCCTGGGCGTGCGCATCCTTGGCGAGGTGAAGAAGGAATACGCCGACATCCTGCGCCGTGCCGACCACATCTTCATCGAAGAACTGCGCAAGGCCGACTGGTACCACAAGACCAGCCAGGCCTTCGTGGTGTTCCAGCCGGTGAAGTCGGTCGGTGTCGTGGGTGATGGACGTCGCTACGCCTGGGTCGTCGCCCTGCGCGCCGTGGAAACCGTGGACTTCATGACCGCACGCTGGGCGCACCTGCCTTATGAGCTGCTGGAAACCGTCAGCGGCCGCATCATCAACGAGATCGACGGCATCTCCCGCGTCACCTACGACGTGTCGAGCAAGCCGCCAGCGACCATCGAGTGGGAGTGATGTCGGGTCCTTCTGGGCTCATTGAGATGTATCGATAGCCAATTGCAACGTGTTGATTTAAAAGAAAATTCGTTGCAATGGTTATCGAGGCCTATCGCCGATTAGCAGAACGGATTGGCGGTAGCGGGGACGGTAGTAAACAGCGGTCGGATTGAGACCGTTCTGTTTACTATCCGGTCAAAACCGGTCTTTGACGGTAAATCGCTCCTTGGGAAAGCTTGCCCTGTGCGGCTTTCCCGGCATCAACAGGTCTCCTGACCCTTGACGGTAAAAGCCGTCATGAACAGGAGTAAAAACCTCGATGCTTACTGATACCAAACTGCGCAATCTCAAGCCCAAGTCCAAGCTGTACAAGGCTTTCGACCGCGATGGTATGTACGTGACGGTATCGCCTACCGGTACCGTCACGTTTCGCTACGACTACCGTCTCAATGGGCGCCGAGAAACGCTGACCATCGGCCGCTATGGGCCAACTGGCATTTCCCTGGCCATGGCGCGCGAGAAGCTGCTCGATGCCAAGCGCATGGTCGCCCTGGGCAAGTCTCCCTCCTTGGAGAAGCAGCGCGCTAAGCGGCGCCTGAACGCCGCCAAGAATTTCGGTGAAACGCTGACGAAGTGGTTGGCCGGTGCGCGCATGGCCGACAGCACGCGTGCGATGCGTAAAAGCATCATCGACCGTGACATCCTGCCGGTCTTCGAGAACCGGCTGCTGACCGAAATCACCCCTGACGATCTGCGAGCCCTGTGTGCCAAGGTGAAGGCTCGTGGGGCGCCGGCAACTGCGGTCCATATTCGCGACATCGTGAAACAGGTCTATGCGTTCGCGATCCTGCATGGCGAGAAGGTCGAGAATCCGGCTGACGACGTTAAGGCTTCCTCCATAGCCACTTTCGTGCCGAAGGACCGGGCGCTGAGCCCGACCGAAATTCGGCTGGCCTTCCATCAACTGGAGACTATCGCCGCGTATCCCACGATCAAGCTGGCCTTGCGGCTGGTGCTGCTGACCTTGGTTCGCAAGAGCGAGTTGATCGAGGCGACCTGGGACGAAGTGGATTTCGAGAACGCCACCTGGACGATCTCCAAGGAGCGGATGAAGGGGCGTAACCCGCACGTTGTCTACCTGTCGCGCCAGGCCCTGGACATCTTCGTGGCCCTGCACACCTGTGCGGCCGGTTCCCGCTATGTGTTGCCCTCGCGCTATGACATCTACCGCTGCATGTCGCACGCCACCCTGAACCGTATCACCCAGCTCATCGCCTCCCGCGCGAAGGAAGCAGGCCTGCCGTTGGAGCCGTTCACCGTCCACGACCTGCGCAGGACGGGTTCCACGCTGCTCAACGAGGTGGGCTTCAACGGCGACTGGATCGAGAAATGCCTGGCTCACGAAGATGGCCGTTCCTCGCGCTCGGTCTACAACAAGGCCGAGTACGCGGAGCAGCGCCGGCACATGCTGCAGGAGTGGGCGGACATGATCGACGCTTGGATCGATGGCCGCACTCATGTTCCCCAACTGCTGCCGGATAGCGTTGTAGTACCGGTGTTGAGTGCCACGGTTTAAGGAAAACGCAAGGTTGTCAGTTGACAACCTTGCCGTTCATGCGAATACTGGAGATCACTGATGACCCGTCCTTCTCACTCGAAGAAAGAGGTCGAAGAAGCACTCAGGCATGCCGAAGAGCAGGGCTGGCGCATAGAGCTGGGTGGTAGCCACGCTTGGGGACGAATCTACTGTCCCTACAACGATGACGATTGCCGCTGTGGCGAATTCTGCATCACCAGTGTGTGGAGCACACCGAAGAACCCTGGCAACCATGCGCGTGCTCTTCGGCGCGTCGTCGACAACTGCACCACGCACCGTAAGCAGCGGCAGGCCGCTGAGGGTGCAGAGGAATAGCGCTATGGAATACACCTTCACCCTGAAATACCAACTGGCCGACGATGACCGTGACCCGGAAGTGTTGGTCGAGCGCCTCGGAGAGGCCGGCTGCGACGATGCCTTGATCGGCATTGGTCAGCCAGGCCGGCTGGCGCTGGAGTTCACCCGTGAAGCGGAGAACGCTGAGGTGGCTGTGCGCAGTGCCCTTGCCGACGTGCGCAGTGCCTTACCGTCGGCAAGGTTGATTGAGGTGGCACCAGATCTGGTCGGTCTCACCGATGTGGCGGAGATCGTCGGCGTGTCGCGCCAGAACATGCGCAAGCTGATGTTGGCTTATCCGAGCAGCTTTCCTGCACCAGTACATGAGGGCAGTGCATCGATCTGGCACCTGGCAGACGTGCTGACCTGGCTGCAAGCCAAAGGTAGCTATTTGCTGCCTGGTGGTGTCTTGGACGTGGCTCAGGTGGCCCTGCAGGTCAATCTAGCCAAGGAAGAACGACGACTCACTCGCCCTACCTCCAAGGAACTGCTAGCCCTTGTCGGGTGAGACCGGTGCCGACTTCATGCTTGGTTTTAGCCCGCCCGTACAGGGCGGGTTTTCGTGAGGTAAACATCCGGCTTGCTGATATTGATCCGAGGCGCCCGCTTGCGCTCCTCAATCCAGGCCTCCACCTCGGCCAGATCCCAGACCACGCAATGTGGTGTCAGGTTGAAGCGCCTGGGGAACTCGCCACGGCGCTCCATTTCGTTAATCGTTGATACGGCGCATGAAGAACCATGCCGGGTAGCTGTTCTATTTTGGTATGCATGCTTCAGTCTATGCGTGACCTGCCAATTGAATTTTTGAACTGGATTCAAGGTGGATCGGAGTAATTCAAAGTCTTGAGGGAGATAGTTCTGTATCTATCTATTAATACTCCTGCTCAAGATCAATAAACACCACATCCTCCCGGCTCTGAATATAACGTCCCATATCTGGGTAAAGCACGGACACTGTTGTTAGCCCTTGGTGGAACAGTGTGCAGAAGTGTCTTAAATGCTCGATTGATTGTTCTTCAACTGGAAGAATTAAGCGATGCTTTAAACGCAGTGCTTGACTTGAGCGAGAACCATTTTCGTCGATGAGTGTCAGCAAGTGGGATGGAAATTGAAATATTGAGCCGTTGGGGTGCAAATACGCAAGCATCCCATCGTGCAGGCTGAGAATTATATTGTGCCGGTGGCAAAACGGATGATTGGGAAGCTCCTCATTATAACAATTCACGATATCTTGCAGGTGGTGCTGTACATTAAATTTAAACGACTCGCATATTAGGAATGTGAAAATTTGATCCAGCTCGTCTCGTTCAGGTTCGAACGTACTGCCGTGTATCCCACCTGACTTAAGTGTATAAGAGTAGGACGGCTCGTAGAGCGAGTCTCTAAGCGATTTCAGCTTTGCTAGCTTGCGGAGCGCCTTCTTCAATTCCGTCAGCGACATATGTGATTTGATTTCACCAACTGCGCAGACTGACTCGATAGGAAAGAAACGTTGGAATTGGTCGTCTCGAATCAATGGAGTGACTGTTTTGTCATATATGATGATATCGCATTGTGTACTGATGCGGCCATTCGAGTTAACAACGAATCCAGTATCTAAGCCCATGCGTTCTGGTGTGAATAATTTGAGGAAGTCACCGACAATCCGTTCGCGGTACACGCCAAATTCTAGCGAGTGTACTAATGTGCCTTGCTCATCTACGAATAGTCGCCGAGAACTTTCGATGAATGACGCTACAAAGCTACGTATTTTCTCGTCCAATAATGTGGATAGTGCATTGTCAGATTGTTGTATGCTCACCATCTACCTCCGCTCCTTTTCGAGAATACGAGCATAGCGCTTATAAGTGTCCAGCGCATGGCTTTGCATAACTTGCCGGGAGCGTCAGAGCCTCCCTGATAGCCTCTCTTGGATCTACCTAAGAGCACTTTATCGACCAGACCGAGCTTCCGGCACAGCATGACGAACTGCCTATAGACTCCAAGGCTGATCGAGTGACGCCGGATCTGATAGGTCCCACCGACGTTGCAGAGATCGTCGGCGTGTTGCGCCAGAACATGCGCAAGCTGATGTTGGCGTATCCGAGCAGCTTCCCTATACCAGTACATGAGGGCAGTGCGTCGATCTGGCACCGGGCGGACCTACTGCCCTGGCTTGTAGGCCAGGGGCAGCTATCTGCTACCTGGCGGTGACTTGGACGTCGCTCAGGTGGCCCAGGTGCAGAACGGCGGCTAACACGTCCAGCCTTCAATGAGCTGCAGGCCCTTGTTGGGTGAGGACGGCGCCAGCTTCATTCTTGGTGTGACCCCACCCGGACAGGGCGGGTTTTCCTGAGGTAAACATCCGGCTTGCTGATATTGAGCCGAGGTGCCCGCTTGCGCTCCTCAATCCAGGCCTCCACTTCGGCCAGATCCCAGACCACGCAACGCGGTGTCAGGTTGAAGCGCCGTGGGAACTCTCCACGGCGCTCCATCTCGTAGATTGTTGATTCGGCTAGCGGGACGATCTGTCTCAGCTCATGCTTGCGAATTGTCCGCCTGAAGGGCAGGGGGCTACCCTTTGGGAACTGCGGAAGCGACTCGTAGGCTTCCGTGCCCGGTAAGGGGAGGGACTGCTCAGACGCAGTGTCGAGGGCATCGGTTGTACGCGCAGAAGTATCCATCTCTATCTCCATGATTACGCTCCATGGGGAGATGGTGAGTTTCAATACCAGATGAGCCAACTTGCTGTGGCGTAGTCTGGTGTAGGAAATGCTTCCGTCCCAAGCTTTGTTGAAGCTACCGCTCAGTTCTGGGGTTCGCATTGCGACTATGTCTCAAGGTATTATAAACGCTACAAGCCTAGTAAAACCGTGCGTAGCTACAGTTGGCTGCCCATATTGTCGTTGCTTGGGGGCTTAATTCGCGGAGGGGGCGAAAACTGAGCACTGTACTGTTAGCTCACAGCTATCCGCCCCCCCCTACACGAGTGGATTTAACTTATCAGTCCAGTGAACATTAAGCGAACCTAGTAGCGGGCACCGCGGCAAAGCCGCTGATGACCGAATCAGAGATTTAACATTCATCTATCCAATAATAAAACTTGATGGATTTGATACTAATCTCCACTCAAGTCGGCAATTCCTGCCTTTATCGTTGCTACGACAAATTTAGCGGACAGCAAACAACCAATCCTATGGAATGAGTCTCCTTTATTTTCATCACCATCATCTACAACAGTCTTAGCAGCAAAAAATGCAGTGCGCTTGCGTGCATGTCTCGCCGCCTCATAAACTGAATAAACTTCCATATCAAAGCCTGCTAACTTCCGCTGCCCGACCGCCAATGTGGCAGTTTTACCTGCCTGAGCAAGAACAGCACTTCCACTACTAGTTGCTGCATCAGTCTTAATGTTGCAATTGATCCGCTCTATACCACTCGGGATCTCAGACTTTGCCGGATCAAGATCTGTCAGCAGCATTTTCTTCACACCGGCATCTGAAGAAACTTCTATTAGCTTGTTATGTACGTCAACGTCTAGTTGTACATCATAGTGTTCAGATTTAAACCCCTTGGCACCCCACTTTCCAGCATCATGCTGGTGGCAAGTCTGGCTCACCAATATATCATACAAACTAGACTCACCTTTAACGCCTCCGCAGATGCCGCTCATGCATATTAGTCGAGGTTCGAATCTATCTAATGCGAACGCAGAGCATACCGCCGCAGACACGAGTCCCATTCGGCTTGCCTTAACGATGACGGCATTGTATTTGTCAATGCTAACTTCGCAACAAACCAATCCTGATAAAGACTTCCACTCTCCCCAGCTATCAACTAAATGCTTGTAGGCATCGGCCTCTTTTTCCAGGGCGCACACAATGACAATGTCGAATTTCTTTGTCGGCTGAGATGCAAGTAATTTAATTCTAAGCGCCTCTTGCCATTCGCCATGATCATTGAATGGAATAACATTTATATCAACCAGATTCAGGTTGTGAACAAAATCACCATCATTCAGGTTGTGTCGCGTCAAGACAATTGCAGGTGTTTTAAATGACTTGCTCTGATAATCTCGGGTAGTTTCTACTAGTGAGGAGTGATGATCTTCTAACGTATCATCTTTAGAGGAACGCGGCACTATGAGGTCGAGCAGAATTAAGTCAAACTTGATGTTGGCCACTGCTCGAGAGTAGTCAAGCCAGTTTTTTTCTCTTTGAATCAATGCGTCGGGTACTACACTAGTCACGTGATCACTAATCTGTGCGAATTTTCCGTCTTCGTCTTCTAGTATTAAAATTTTCATAGGCTCTCCAAAATCTTATTTAATTCTTTCTTCCATTGGTTGTCGTTCTCTAAATATCGGACGCAACCAGCCATGTCTATTCCGAACTTGTTGAATATTTCTTCTTTTGCAAGTTCGACTGGAATTGGAAGCCCTTCTATTTCGATGTCAGGGTACTGCGTTAAAATAATACAGGGCGTGTTGTTGTCTAGATGCGCCACTTCAAATAACACATCTAGCCCGCCTGACGATAATGGGAATGGAGATCCGGCTCCAGCCTTGGGCTCGTGGCTATGAATAGACATGTCAATAATTGCCAAATCGAACGTTTGCTCTGTAAGTAGCGTAGTGGCAGAGGCAAGGGCCTGGCATTGGAATATATTAATCTTATTTCCAAAAAGATCTGATAGGTGAGAGTGAACTCCCTCCATCTTGAAGGGGTCGTCCTCTACAATTAAGCATTTTATTACTTCAGTGCTCAAGAGCATATACGAGCCTCACTTTAACCTCGTTCCCTATCACTTCATATTGTTCAAGCTTAAAATCTTGTCGGCTGCTTTCTAGAAGTAATAATTTTGATATTCCGCTTTTTTTATCGTATAGATTTGCATCTTGAAAGCTGGCTCTCTTCCTTGCTTCTATGTTGTTGGAGACTTCGATGATGCTGTCTGATGGCTTTATAAAAGAACTCATTTCTACGGTTAAGTATTTAGGTTTTCCAGGTACTATTTCAAATTTTCTTTTTAGGGGGCGGCTACGGTCTGAGTGTCTGGCTGCATTACTTACTACAATAGCAAGGGAGTCATAGATTAAGTGATAAAACCCACCTACTAGATCAATTTCTTCTTTGCTTTCATCGGCAGACTGAGGGTCAAAGTCATGAATTGTATCCTTTACTTCCTCGACTGTTGCAGAAAATAGAAGTGATACTGATGCTGTGGGAGCGATGATGGAAGGTCGCTTGAACCACCCAAACATGGTTGAAAGTTTTCTATCAATTGATAAGCATAAGTCTCGTCGAAAAGTGTCCGCAAGCACAGGGCTGACGTGCGCAGCCGCGGGAACTAACTCTTCGTCTAGGAAAAACTCATTTTTTAGAGGCACTTGCTGCGCTTTAAGATATCTAACAACAGATACAAGATCTATTTCTGCAAGACGCCAGCAATAGTCTATGATGGTTTGGCAAATGTCCGCTGTTGAAGTCGTCTCAGCATAGTTCTTGCTAATATTAGTTACTGCAGCTGCCAATACCTCTTGTTTGCCTGCACCATACACCTCTGGAGTTAAAAGCCCTAACGGCTTCGACCGAGACTGGACATGCAAACGCTCCGAAATTATTTCCTCAACTATTCTATTGTAGTTGTCTTTCCATAAGCTCCATTTCACCATAAATTGGTTGTTGGAGAATAAACTCTTGAATTTCTCTGATTTTTCTAAGGAATTTATTACGCTTGAATACAAGTGGCCGTGAAAGGTCCCATGTCTAATCCTGCGGCCGATGTAGGATGATATCCCGAAAACAGCGTTAGAACAAAAAGCAGAGTAGCTCTGGGTCATGACGAGTGATATTACTGTTTCGTCACAAGTTACTGATTGTCCTTTCTTGTCTGTGCCTGTAGATATTATTGCGTTATTTAATTCGATCATCATTTCGTCTTCGAGCCATGACGAAAAACGCGAAGGATCTACGTAGATCCGATGGTCGTCGATTTCATTTCGGACCCTATTGATTTGATGATCGATTCTCACTGCTCTTGCACGTTGAAGGTAGTGATCATCCTTTGTAAATCTAGCCATCCATTCATGAAGTGATGCACGTATTTCTGGAATATCAGAACGGTGTGGTGCAAGTTTGTTGAGTTTGGCCAGAAAATCCTCTGTAGATATATCATAGATATACTCTGCTACATAAGGGTGGGTAAATTGATATGCCTCTACCAGCTTGACTAAGCATCCTTCATGATACTTAAAGGCGAGATCTTCCAATAGCTTCCTAAGAAGAAAACTATCAAGTTCATTTTTGCTGCGTTTTGCAAGTAGTAAAAGAAGAATGAGCTTGACTAGTTCGTCTTTTGCGAGTTTTGCGGCTGTTCTGACTGCTTTGATAGGTACAGTCCGAGATAAATCTCTAGTTAGTCCCATTAAAGTGAGTAATTCTTCTTTTTGGAAACCGATCTGGCCGCCTGAAGTAGTTAGCCAGTAGTTAAAAATTGCTGACCTTGTAACTGTTCCAGAAGACTCCAGTCTAGCCAGTGTTGAATAATTATGTCGTGTGAATTGTGAGTTACCTATAAGATCCTTAAGAGTAATTCCTCCAACACTAGCTTGTATTGATAGTTCTATTTCCGCAGGTAGTTCACCCACTTCCTCTCTGGATGCATCGTAATAGCTATCAATTAGCATTCTGTATTGTCGTACAGGTTCGTACTCAAGCCATGCACTTGACTGCTTAAAGAATGAATATTCGCCTTCGCTATTACTAGCGTCATAAGTCAAAACTATAGGTTCAAATATTTTTTGCTTTCCAAGCCTTCCTGAGATTTCTGAGATGGCAGGATATTCAGATATCAAAAAGAGATGGGAATTATATTTCGCCAGAATAATAGCATCAATTAGTGAGCATTTTATTACTTCTCTAAGAAACTCTTCTAGTTCGCTATGCGATGATGCTAGCGGTTGAACTGTCAGTTTGGACAAGGTGCGAGTGTATCGGTTGACTCCTCCGCGATCGACTATGTTCATAATTGAGCGCTTGATCATCAAGATGCTCTGGTCTTTATCGTAAGAGTGAATTAGTGATGAGACTACTATTCCTTTGATTCCAGCTTGCAGCACCAGGCTTTCAATTCTATTGTCAATGGCATCTTCTTCGAGGTTTTCACGGATTAGAATTATTCGTCGCAAAAGAGCATGGCTCCAGCCATCCTCTTTAAGGATCTTGTGAATTACATCTATGCATGAGTTGAATTTCTTAGCTGCGTACAGTGTGTCTAGCTCCTCAAAAGAGGCTGCTAGTCGGTTTAGCTGCGCCGTATGTTTAATGGTGTCGGCGTTAATAGATGAGAGTAACTGCTGAAGAGTCATCTCCCTGTGTTCTTGTAGGGTGTCAGCGAAAGGTGGCTTTTTGGGAAAAGGTTTAGGTATTTTCACTGCCCTAGTCATTGAAGGATTATTTAGAATCACTTCTATGGCATTGACTTGATCTTTCCCTAGTTTGCTACGTAAATCAGCAAGTCGGTTTATGACGTTTTCATCTTTCTCGCTGAGTAATGCTCGTAGCTTGTTTCTTGTTTTTTTGTCTAGCCGCCTCAATGCTTCATGTCTATCCATTATTAATCCTGGTTAAATCTCTGTCTTTTTCTTAAGTGTTTTCAGCGAAAGGTCTCTCGCTTTTCTTGCATGGTTCAATGAGGGTAGGGAGAGTTAATTTTGAAACGTAGGCATCTTAATGGGCTGCCAACTCTACCTTTAACAGACTCTGCATCGTCCAGCACTTCGGAAACCCCGAGCATCCCAAAACTCTTGCCCCACTTTCGGACCAGTCTTCACCGTGCGGAACAGCCGCGCATTACCGCATTACCGCATTACCGCATTTGGGCATTGCCGCTCCGCCGTCGGGTCGCTACGGCGCTTTAGGTTTTGTACATGATCGCGGTGTGTGGCTAGGGTTGGCGCTTGGCGGCCGGTTTGCAGGGCGTGCAGCATGGTGTCGACTTCAGCCTCGCTGAATACCGGCTGCTGGAATGACTGGATGTAGCGGATAAAGCCACTGCCCTGGGTGACGTTGGCAGGCACTTCTGTTTTGAACGTGCCGCCGCCGACGAAGGTGATGACCGAGTGCAGATGCTCGGGACTGACGCCTAGGGTGGCTTCCAGAGCTTTGAGGTGCTTGTAGTTCTGCCGCAGCGGGTTCTGGAGTTTGAAGCTGCGCTTGTAGAGCTTCTGCGTCCACTGCGCCTGCTTCTCGCTGCCGAAGATCCAGCCGCTCATGTTCTTCGTTTCCAGTACGAAGATGCCGTAGGGCGAAAGGAATACGTGGTCGATCTGCGTGGTGCCGTCCGGCGTGTTCAGGGTGACGTTGTGCAGGCGGCGGTAGGTTTGCTTGTCCAACTGCCAATGGGTAAACAGGCGCACCAGCAGTTCGCCGATCTGCCCCTTGGCCCAAGGTGATTTGAGCAGGCCGATCAGCAGGGCTGCCGGGATGAACCAGGTCAGCATGCCCCAGACCTGGGCGACTATCGGGCTGTAATCCATTTTCTTCCTTGAGCAAAGCTGCTTGATGGCTGGGCGGGCAGGCGTGCCGAAATCCAGTTGACTGGCACTGGTCTGGATAATGGCTAATTGCTTTCAATCGCTCAAGGGGATCACGACCATTGTCCTATGGCGCGATGACGCACTAGAGGCTGACTAGCTCGGCTAGGGTGCTCAGCGTGCTATCTGGTAACGCGTGCTGCGCCCACCACCGGGAAGTCGCTCGATGCAGCCTTTTCCCAGCAGGTCGCTCAGATGACGGGTTGCGGTAGCTTTGGATACCTTGGCCACGGCTTGGTACTGCGCCGCGCTGATACCGTTCTCGAAACCGCGCTCGCCGCCATCGAGCAGGCGGTTAAGCACTTTGATCTGCTCCTTTGGCTGCGGTGTGCCTGCCAGAAGCGCGCCTTGACCAGCATACGGTTGATACGAGCAAGGGCTTGCTCCAGGTTATTAAGCGATGTTCTGAGAAACCACTGCAGCCAGGCGGTGATGTCCAGGGTACCTTTCTGGCTAGCTTCAAGGATGCGGTAATAACCAGCGTGATCATCAAGGATGCTCGCGGACATGGCATAGAAGCGAATAGCCTGCTGCTCGCCCTGAGCCAATGCCTGGTCGGTAATGGCGCGCGTGAGGCGGCAGTTGCCGTCATCGAAGTGGGTAGGGTAACGAACCAGAAATGGGCGATGCCGGCGCGCAGAAAGGGATCAAGGCTGGCATCGCTGCGGCTGCTCTCGAACCAGGCCAGAAAGTCCGCCAGTTGCGCTTTCAGCCCGGCGCGAGGAGGGGCTTCGAAATGTACGGTAGGGCGGTCGATACGTCCGGAAACGACTTGCATGGGCTCTTCGCCACGCAGTGCGCCGATTTGCAGTGGTCTGGCCAGCAGTTGGTCATCGCTGGGGAATAGCCAGTGGTGCCAGGTGATGAGTCGCTGTTCGTCTAGCAGTTTTTGGTGCAGGCGGGTGGCATCGAGCAGCAGTTCCGTCAGACCTTCGGAACGTGAGGTGGTGCGACCTTCTTCGCTCAGCCCCAAGCGCCGAGCCAGTGATGAGCGTACCGAACCGACATTCAACTGCTCACCCTCGATGGCTGAAGATGTGACGATGTTCTGCAGCATGGCATCCAGGCTGCTCTGCACTTAGCACCGAGCATCCCTAACAAACGTCCCTGAGCCTGGCTGCAGGCGCGCAGCAGCGGTGCAAGCGCTTCGGCTTGCCAACTGAACTGTTGCCAGTTGGGCTGCTGCCAGATCCAGAGCGGGTCATTCATAAGGGGTGTTCATCTATGAGCCGATTAGCGAGCCTATTCGGCTCACTGTCCAATTTCCAACCGGGCTGGCCTGGCTTGAGTGGCATGCCTAATCAGTGCTCCTGGTTCAACTCTTGAAGGCGCTTTAGTACTTCGTTTCGACACTGAGGATAGAAAATCCAATTCTTGTACTTGGGGTTGTACTCGCCTCCCAGCTCATTTCGCCAGGTTTTAAGCAGCTCAGTGATTTGTGGGTTGAATGACCAGGAGCGCACGGCAACTGAGCCTGTAGGCAGTATTCGGGCGGATAACCACATCCCCATAATCGTATAGCGGTGCTCGGTACATTTGGCTTGGGGATCAGCTGAAGGGAGCTTGGCTGCAATGGCTTGCCAGTCAATTGCCGGGTGCGCAGGTAATGGGGGCGGTTCGGGAAAGATCCAGGATTTGTTGCGTGTCTGCTCCAATACATGGGCTTTCACCTCTTCTGAGGGAATTGGCTGCTTGTTGAGCAATAGTTCACTGAGGTTAATCTCGACGGTGTTGATGCCGGCGCTTCTGATCCGCTCCAGTTTTTCGACGCCAATGAATGAGGTGACCGCTACCTCGATGAATAGCTGACTGCCATCTTTCAGGTGGGCGACCAGATCTGGCTGGAATCCTTGCTGTGGGACCTCCTCTGCCACCCTTTCGAAATCCCACCAGCTGCTTTTGTCTTCGCTGTCCGGCCAGACACCAGGCATAGGTGGCAGCTGCAGACCGAGCTGGTTGCGGATGACTTCTTTGGCGTACAGGTGCAGCAGGCTTTCGCGTTGGATGAAGCAGCTTTCCTTGTTCGAGTGGTGGGAGAAATGATGCTCACGGATCAGGCCTTTGCGAGCGACCACCGGCTCACCGCAGCATGCGCATGAGCAATTGCACGCAAGCCCACGCATGGCGTTTTCAATGGTTATCAGTTGGCCGTTTGGATTGAGTGCAACGAACATGCTCATGGGTTAAGCCTCTGGTGTTAAGACGGCTTCAAGAGTCATGATTCGAGCTGGTTAAAACCTCCCCCGAACCCTACATAAAGGGTTCGGGAGGGTTCATGGAGATGCTTAGGTCCCTTTATTTTCGGGGCATAGGGAGGGTTTGTGCTGAAAGTAATGCGTTGTCTGGATGAAGAGCTGCGGCAGTCGCCTGCACCAGATGTAAAAGCCTACAAGGTGATCCGAGTTTTGCTGGAGGCCAGCATTAATGCCCTGGAAAAGGGCAACCAGGACCCTCAGACGTTTGACCGCGCGACCTTGCTAGATATATGCGACCCGAAAGTGAAAGCGGCCGGGCGTGACCCTGCGCGTTGGCTGCCAACCACCGCGCTGGAAACATTCCTAGACTCCCGGATGAACTCGATTCGGAAACGTGCAGAGCAAATGGGCTTGAAGCATTTACCGGTGATCGCAAGCAGTGATGCGAAGGGCGGGGCAGGTAACCAGCGAGTCTACTGGCTTACAACTCAGCCGATTGAAAACAGTGATGGCGGCTTGCTTACAGGGCAGGCATTTCGACAGATCATCTACACCAGGACGGAAAATGGTGAGGTTAAGCCAGCCCTGTTTTTACGGCTTATTTTCCGCGAGGGTGTGCTGGAGAACCGCAGTTGGCGGGGTGTGATGATGCTACTCACAGTGCTGCTTGGTATGGGGTTTCTGTCGCTTTGGGTTTTTGCATCGCTATGGAGTCTTTCCGCAATTGATCAGGCGCTTACGCTACGGCAGCTCGTCATCAGCGTTTTAGTGGGCTTTCTGGCTTGGTGCATATGGCGTGGTGTACATCAACCATGGGTTGAGTTGGTAGACAACCGAGTCGTAAAGGCACCGGCTCCGTTGCTTTCATTCAAGGAGGATTCTGCCGAACTCGAAATGTACCGTGATGATGAGAAGAGGCCTTGGACAAGGTTCGTGCGCTTTTCAAGTGACTGTCCCTTCTGTGGTGGCCGGATTTTGTTAGCAGAAGGAAGGCCAGATCACCCAGTGCCTCTTGTTGGTAGGTGCGGTGAAAGTCCACACACGCACGTGTTCAGTTTTGATCGGGCCAGACTATCAGGGGTCTATATCGGCCCAAGGCTTCAGGCTTAGGTTTCAAGTTCCAAGCTGATCGCAATGAGGAGTGTTAGGCACGCGCCAAAGCCAGAACTGGCGGGCGTTTGCGTTGTGCACGGCACGCCTATGCATGCATTGAGTGCCGTCTCCAACCCCCGTGCAGACTGCTTTCCGGGCCAACGGAGTGCCGCCCCCTTTTATCTTGCCCTCCGCTTTTTCCGTGCTTTTGTGTTCCTGAGCAGGGCAAACAGGCAGGGTGATGTTAAGGATCTCGCAGCCGCTGGGCGGTAGCCGAGGGCAGAGGTATCCGCGGGTCCGCGGTGCTTGAATGCGCAGGCTGAGCACACGCTATCGACATCTAGAGCGACGCGATAATGGACAGCTTATCGACATGAGTCCGAGCACAAGAGCTGCGCCAGAACGATCATCCCGCCGACAGACAGCGGAAAGAAGTGGCGACTGTCGAATGACTTCGGGTTGATGCTGCTGAGCAGGAGCAATTCATCGCCAACCAGGCGTTGGTAGGTTCGCCAGGCTGGCAACGCGCGACCCTGTCGATCTCTGCGCAAGAGCCTGGCAACAATGACGCCATTGATGCGCGCCCACCTGGCCCTCTTGCATACACATGCGCTGCGGCACGATCGCCGCCGACAACGGTGCGTTCGTCAGCAGGTAGCCGTGTTGCGCAGCCATTGCATTGCCTCCGGTGGTAGGTGAACCACCATCAGATTGCTAGGAGCCGGTGCATTGGCCGGCGAAGTGCGATACAAGCCTGCAGACACGTTGTCGGACGTGTTGTAGACCAGCTGCGGTGGCGGCGTTGCGAGCGTTGCCCAACCCATGGCGAATATGCTGCCTGAGGGCAGTGTCAGCGGTCGCCATGCCTGGTGAGTCCCCGGCGTCATGACGTGGCCTGCTGCTTCAGCACTTCGCGCTGCATTTCCGCCGTGGTCACGCCGCGGTCGAAGGCCGCCAGCTTGATCCGTGTGCGCAGCGCCGGCGTCACGTCCAGCGTCAGCCGGGCGCTGTAGCGCTCGACCTTGCCGTGGTCGACTGCGCCTTGGCGTATCCAGGCTTCGGCCTGGGGATCTGCCAGTGGACGTGCACCGATACCGATGCGCTTGCTTCTCATGGCGACCACCTCAGCAACTCGTCGACCAGGCTGCTGACCTCGCGTGCAGCAGCGCTATCCGGTGCCAGTTCGCGTGCCAAGCGACCGGCTGCCACGCTCTCGGCGAAGACGATGCGTTGGCGCACTTCGGCCTGCAGTGCCGGTAGCGGTTGGTCGGCCAAGGCGCCGCGCGCTTCGCGGCCGATCACCGTGGTGCTGACGCGGCGGTTGATGGCAAATGCCGCGCGCAGCGTGGGCCTGAACACCTGCGCCTCGCGGATCAGGTTGACCATCTCCGCGCTGGCCCATAGGTCGTAGGGGCTGGGCTGCACCGGGATCAACACGCGATCTGCCGCCAGCAACGCGGAGCGGGCGAGGGCGGCGATGCGCAATGGCCCGTCAATGATCACGTGATCGGCGCGAAGAGCCAGCTCCGGGGCTTCCTGATGCAGCGTCTCGCGCGCCAGGCCGACGGCGCTGAACAATCTTGGCAAACCTTGCTGGCTGCGCCGCTGCGTCCAGTCCGGCGCCGAGCCCTGCGGGTCGGCATCGAGCAGGATGACGTTCTGCCCGCGCAGGGTCAGTTCGCCGGCGATATGGGTGGCCAGGGTGGTCTTGCCCACCCCGCCTTTCTGGTTGAGCAGGGCGACGATCATGGCCGGATCTCCCCGGCCAGACTGCCCCGACTAGCACCTGTTCACACACAGGCGCTGCCCCAATAACAAGTTAGAGTTTTTAAGTTAGTTAAGTTAAGGGAAGCTGGAAGCCCCGCCAGCCGTGGCCTGCAGCGGAGTTCATGCGCCTAATAGCACGAGGGTGATGCGCCTGATAGCACGTGCCGGCGTGCGCCTGATAGCACGACTGCATTCACAGCTTTTCCCAAAGTTATCCCCGTGCCGTTGACGGCACGCGCCGGAGATCCGGTCGCCTGGTGGGCAAGCGCTGCGATGTTTCAGCGGTTTCCGAGGCAGGAGAGGGCGTCGCTCCGAAGCTGGGCGCAGGCGGCTCCAGATAATCTCGCCGAGGGGATGCGTTGCGATCTGCGGCGCGTCGTCCTCTTGCTGGTGTTAGCGCCGATGGTCGCCCCCGGGTCTGTGCGCGTTTGCAGGGAACGGCCTAGGAGCGCGTTGAAACGCTTCAGATGACTTGGGGGGCGCAGATGGGGTAAAGCGGCTGGAGCGTTCTAAGGGGCTCTGGAGGCGTTTCTAGCCGCTGTCGGTAAGCGTAGCTCAAGGGTGAACAGGCGGGCCTCACTGGTAGACCCTGGCCTGTTCGTGTGCGAGCTCGCGTCTCGCAGTCTCGCCCAACGGGCGGCATATGGCGTGTGCGGCTGCAGTCTCCGAAGATGCGGTTCTACGGCTTTCTGCAAAACCGGAAAACCGCATCGGCGGATTTCCGTAGCTCCGTAAAAGCGCAGGCCCGCTTCCCCACCAATCCGTAAATCCGTGGATACGGACCGATGGATTTGGGCAAAACCGTAAGACCGTAACGGTCTCAATCAAATTGGCAGCACAACGTGGTTGCTCCAGGATGATCGCCGGGGGCGCGTCCCCGAGCATCAGCCTTACGGGTGGGGCGCGCGGGTGGCCGGCTGGACAGGGGCGCAAAAAGACACCGGGTCGCCCCGGTGCCTTCCGCTGTTAGCGATTCCAGAACACGTGCACCTGCTCGAAGCCGGTCTCCAGGGGGAACACGTCGCCGCCGTACTCCATGTCGCAGGCCATGGCGCGGTAGTCGATGTACATGGCCAGGTGCTGCGGAATGCTGGTGGTTTCCTCGGTCAGTTCCTGGGCGTAGTCGGCCAGCGAGCTGTAGCAGCCGCAGTAATCTTCTTCGGCTGCCTTACGTGCCTGCTCAAGGTTGCGGATTCCACGGTCATCTGGCCACCCATTCCATGAACATCTGACCACCGATTCCACGCTGATCCGGCCACCCATTCCACGCGCATCCGGCCACTGATTCCACGGCCATCCGGCCACTCAACCGGGCAGGCAGCTACGCAGGATTTCTTCACTACCATCGACCTCTTTTTCGAAGCAGAGAGGTCGTCGTGGAGCGTTTATCCATGCGTAAGATTCGCGAAGTACTACGTCTCAAGTTCGAGGTCGGACTATCAGCTCGCCAGATTGCGGTCAGCGTGCAGGTCGGTCGTGTCACCGTCGGCGACTACCTCAATCGTTTTGCCGCCAGTGGTCTCAGTTGGCCCTGTTCGTTGTCCGATGCCGAGTTGGAGCAGCAACTGTTCCCGCCGGCCCCGGCGGTTGCCAGCGAGAAGCGGCCTTTACCCGATTGGGCATGGGTGCATGCCGAACTGCGCCGCCCCGGGGTGACCCTGGCGCTGCTCTGGCAGGAGTACCGCCTGAGCCAGCCGCAGGGCTTTCAGTACAGCTGGTTCTGTGAGCATTACCGAGCCTGGCAGGGCAAGTTGGACGTGGTGATGCGTCAGGAGCACCGCGTCGGCGAGAAGCTGTTCGTCGACTATGCCGGCCAGACGGTGCCGGTTATCGATCGCCACAGCGGCGAGATCCGCCAGGCGCAGGTGTTCATCGCAGTGCTCGGCGCGTCCAGCTACACCTTCGCCGAAGCCACCTGGTCGCAGCACTGCCGGACTGGCTAGGCTCCCATGCCCGCTGCTTTGCCTTCCTCGGCGGCGTGCCGGAGATCGTGGTGCCGGACAACCTGCGCAGCGCGGTAAGCAAGGCCCATCGTTACGAGCCGGACATCAACCCCAGCTACCGCGACCTGGCCGAGCACTACGGAGTGGCGGTGGTGCCGGCGCGGGCACGCAAACCGCGCGACAAGGCCAAGGCCGAAGTCGGCGTGCAGGTGGTCGAGCGTTGGATCCTCGCGGCCCTGCGCAACCGTCAGTTCTTCTCCTTGGACGAACTCAACAGCGCCATCTCCGTGTTGCTGGAGCGGCTCAACCAACGCCCGTTCAAGAAGCTGCCGGGCTCGCGCCAGACGGCCTTCGACAGCCTGGATCGTCCGGCGCTGCGCCCCCTGCCGGTGCAACCCTACGTCTACGCCGAGTGGAAGAAGGCGCGGGTGCACATCGACTACCACGTCGAGGTCGATGGGCATTACTACTCGGTGCCGTATCAACTGGTGAAGAAGCACTGGAGGTGCGCCTGACGGCGCGCACCGTCGAGTGTTTCCACGCCAACCAGCGAGTGGCCAGCCACCTGCGCTCAATGCACAAGGGCAGGCACAGCACGCAGGCCGAGCACATGCCCAAGAGCCATCGCGAGCATGCCGAGTGGACGCCGCAGCGGCTGATCCGCTGGGCCGAGCAGACCGGGCCGAACACCGCCGGCGTGATCCGGCACATCCTCGAACGGCGCATCCATCCGCAGCAGGGCTACCGGGCCTGCCTGGGCATCCTGCGCCTGGGCAAGACTCATGGCGAAGTGCGCTTGGAGCTGGCCTGCCGACGCGCCCTCAGCCTCGGCGCGTGCAGCTACAAGAGCCTCGAATCGATCCTGTGCCAGGGCCTGGAAAGCCTGCCGCTGGCTCAAGCCAACCTGCCGCTGCTGCCGGACGACCACGCCAACCTGCGCGGCCCCGGCTACTACCACTGAACCCAAGGAAACTCACCATGCTGCCCCATCCGACCCTGGACAAGCTGCAAACCCTGCGCCTGCACGGCATGCTCAAGGCGCTGAACGAACAACTGAAAACCCCGGACATCGACAGCCTGAGCTTCGAGGAACGCCTCGGCCTGCTGGTCGACCGCGAGCTGACTGAACGCGACGATAAGCGCCTGAGCAGCCGCCTGCGCCAGGCCCGGCTCAAGCACAACGCCTGCCTCGAAGACATCGACTACCGCAGCCCGCGCGGGCTGGATAAGGCGCTGATCCTGCAACTGAGCGGCGGCCAGTGGCTACGCGACGGCCTCAACCTGATCATCGGCGGCCCCACCGGCGTGGGCAAAACCTGGCTGGCCTGCGCCCTGGCCCACCAGGCCTGCCGGGACGGCTACAGCGTGCGCTACCTGCGTCTGCCGCGCCTACTGGAAGAGTTGGGCTTGGCCCATGGCGACGGGCGCTTCGCCAAGCTGATGAGCAGCTACGCCAAGACCGACCTGCTGATCCTCGACGACTGGGGCCTGGCGCCGTTCACCGCCGAACAGCGCCGCGACATGCTGGAGCTACTGGACGACCGCTACGGCCAGCGCTCGACCCTCGTGACCAGCCAAATGCCCGTGGACAACTGGCACGAACTGATCGGCGATCCAACCCTGGCCGATGCCATCCTCGACCGCCTGGTGCACAACGCTTATCGGATCAATCTGAAGGGTGAATCAATGCGCAAACGGACGCAGAAATTGACGACGCCAGCCAACCCAGACTAACAATGCCACCCCTGCGTCGCTGCGCTCCGACTGCCCGGCCGGATGGCCGTGGAACAGGTGGCCAGATGGCCCTGGAATGCCTGGCCAGATGAGAGCGGACTGGGTGGCCGGATGGCGTGGAATCCGCACTCAAGGTCATTGAAATGAGCGAGCAGGGCGCCGCCGAACTCGGGGTACTCCTCAATGAAACACGCAATCTCATGGGCGTTTTCGAGACCCTCATATTCGCCGAGGCGGTAGCCGTCGAAGCTCTCGAAGTCGTGGATGGCGTATTCCTCTGCACTCTCGACCGGTGAGGCTGCCAGCATGGCACTGACCTGTGCCTGGATTTCGTCCAGCTCCAGGGTGGCATCGATCCAGACGCCATGCAGGTGACCGGCGTTGTAGGCGGCCAGGCCGGCAACGTAGATCCTCATGGCTTTCGCTCCTTCGTCTTCAGGGTTCTGCGCTTGCGCTGCGCATGAACCCCTGCCGACTAGGGCGACTAAGGCGGTCGTGAAAAAATCAGGAAAAATCGTGGAGGCTCCACCCAGCGCAGCGGCCGGGTGGAAACCGTCTATTTTTCTTGGTTTTGAGGGGGGCAAGAACCCCTGCTTTTACATGGGACAGAACATCTTCGATCCGGGTGTAAGTCCGGCGCTGGAGATGAGCCAGGCGTAATCATAACGCTGTAGAGAAGAATGGCCAGATTTGGCAGGCGCTAAATGACTATGTCACGAGCGAGGAGGGCATATCACTAACCTGCATCCAGAACACAAGACGCTAGAGAAGGAAATCTATCGATTGACCTTAAAGTTTGGGAAGTGGTTTTCGAAGTGAAACATAAAGGCTTCCTTGCAGCGTCGTTGTTAAAAAATGGGTTTATAAATAAGGGGCAGTGAGACGCAAATTTGATCCCAGCTGCCTCAAGCTGAAAAGTGTAATTAATATGCGCTAACTGCCTTTCTATACTTGGTCATTGCGTAATCGTTTTGATCAGATCCTTCTGTTACTTTTTTTAGAGCTTCAGAGCATGTGGCTGCCAGTTTCGACGATGAAGCGCTGTTTTCTTTTAAAAGGTCGTGCCAATCTAAATATGCGTATATTGGTACGTCTGAATGATTGGATTTAATTTCAAAGGTGTTTGCTTTGCAGGGTAAACCAGATCTCCGCAAGCTCTTTAGGATTGTGTGACTGACAATCATTTCAACTGTCGAGTAGTGATTGATCATGCAGAAGGCATTCAGGTAGCTATAGAGCAATCCTGTTGGGCTAGCGCCGTCGTTGTGGCAAGGGGATCTGAAAGCAGGATCTACCGCTAGGCGCGATACCTCGCATGAAGATCGGCCTTTACCCTCATAATCTGGGGGAAGCGCATCTGAAAAAACGGTACGGAGCATCCACTTCGACCACCAAGGGTGGATACGAAGATATGCAACCGCATGCGATTCTTTCTCCACGCAGAGATGCACAACGCCATCGTCGAAGACATCCATCTCTATCTGAGATTCAGGAGTGCCGACCCATCCCAGTTCGCGGCAGAAAACCTTGGCTCGTAGCTGGAAGGCTGAACGCAGTAGTGCGGGCGATGGTCTGCAGGTGATACGGAAACCAGAATGCTGTACGTCGAAGTGGAACGAGCTATTTAGCGAACGACTACACTTAATGGACATGAGTGACCCTTTAGGTTCCAGGAGGAAGCCTTAGGGTCATCTGCATAAATTGAAAATATCACCTATCCGGTCGGCTAGTTGAGCTTCTGCTTGTAATTTGTTAACGGTTAGGCGTAAAGCTAAAAATAGTAGAGTGAGGTCCTCATGCTCAAAGGATATGGCATGATCCGCATCCCGGATCTGTATTACAGACAACTCATTGAAGTGATCAATGATTGCATTTTGTACAGGGGTGTAGAATCGATTGAAAAAGCTTTAAGTTGGACGATGGAAATTACGGATTGCACAGGAATAGTTTATTGTGAAGTCGGTTCGTCGAATAGCGAGTTAAAGAGATTTGTGAATTGCTCTTATAGTGAGGATTGGGTTAAGGAATACTTTGGTCATGGTTTTCATCAGGTTGATCCAGTAATTAGCAAGGCGCAAAGTCGCTACGGATTACACTCCTGGCCTGGACAAACTGGCGAAATACCAATGGAGCAGAAAATTTTTCTTGAGGCAGCTCAAGATTATGGGTTAACAAGTGGGCTTGTATGTAGCGCGGCGCGCTCTGGAGAAGAGGATGAGAGATCATCTATCTGTTCGATGGCTATTAAGGATGATGGTAAAGAAACGCAGTTGAGTCAATTTGTTCTAGAAAATATCGTTCCGGCTTTACAGGTTGCTGCTGGAGAGATATTTGATGAGCCAGCGGAAGATTGTCCGTTATCACTGCGTGAGGTGGAGGTGCTTCGCTGGGTTGCTGCAGGGAAAACATCTTGGGAGGCTGGTGCTGTATTGAATATATCGGAAGCCACTATAAAATTTCATCTAAGTAACGTTTATCGTAAGTTAAATATAACGACTAGAGCGCAAGCAATTAGTCATGCGATACAAATGGGCTGGTTATGAGTATTTTGCTTGCGCCGATTGACTGTGCTAGCATCGGGGGCAAAGCTTTAGGTGTCTCGATGCTTAATCACATAAAGACTATGTTTCGATTTACTAAGCCCCAGCTAGGCAGGATTGCGCTTGGTTGGGGCTTTGTTTTGGGGTGTTAACTTTCAAAAAGTAAGTGGAATAGTCTTTATGAGACCAGATATCATTAATAGAATTGCTTCGGCGAAGAATGAAGAAGAGCTTCAGGGGATTAAGGTTGAGCTCTTGGGGAAAAATGGTTTTCTGCGTAGCGAGCTTGCTAAGCTGGGAAGTCTGCCTGTCGACGAGCGAAAAGCTAAAGGGCTTGAGCTGAATCGCGACAAAAAAAATATTGAAGAGAAAATTAAGCTCCGACAAGAGCAACTTGCATCTGTCGCGTTAGCAAAGGTTCTAGAGGTCGACCGCATTGATGTAACACTTCCCGGTACGCGGGCTGGGACAGGTGGACTTCATATACTTACGCAGACTATAAGCAGGCTTGTTGAAATATTTAAAGGTCAAGGCTATGAGCTTGTGACAGGGCCGGAACTTGAAACCGATGAGTTAAATTTTACTTCGCTGAACTTTCCTCCTGATCACCCAGCGAGGGATGCACAAGATACCTTTTGGACGACGGATGGCCGGCTATTGCGGACTCATACTAGTCCAATGCAGGTACGCTACATGCTTTCTCATCGTCCGCCATTTAAAGTTGTCGCTCCAGGCAAAGTATTTCGGAATGAGGCAACGGATATCACACATGAGGCCCAGTTCCATCAGTTGGAGGCTTTGGTTGTAGATCAGCGGATTACGATGGGTGATATGCGCGGTGCGATCGCATCCATGGCCAAGGAGCTATTCGGTGATGGAATAAAGACACGCTTGCAGCCGTCATATTTTCCTTTCGTTGAGCCGGGCGCTGAATTTGCCATCTGGTGGGAAAATCCACGCACAGGTCAGAGTGAATGGCTTGAACTCGGCGGTTGCGGGATGGTGCATCCTAACGTACTGCGGTCTGTTGGGTACACAGATGTCACCGGATTCGCTTTTGGGTTTGGTGTAGAGCGTTTGGCGATCATAACTCACGGTATACCGGACATACGTTATTTTCATCACAACGATATGCGTTTCCTTCGTCAGTTTACAGGGGGCGTCGTATGAAAATACTATATTCGTGGCTGTCGGACTGGTTAACTGAACTGCCAGAGATCGACGCGCTAAGTGAGATACTAACCAGTATTGGGCTTTCGGTTGAACGCGTCGAGAAAGTACCAGGCTGTGCTGTCACTGTGCGCTGCGTCGAGGTGGTTGAGACGGATGTCGATACTCAAAGAGCAGATACAGTTCATCTTACTATAAGCGATGGTTCCGTACCGCCGTTCATCGTTACCGAGCAGGGGTTTTTTAATGTTGGAGATAGGTTGGCCTATGATTTTTCGAGGTTTGGAGAGGCCGGTCGACAAAGAAGAATCTGTAAGTTTTCAGACCTTTGGAGTAACTTGCCAGATGAATTAATCCGGATAGGTGTAGATGTATCGATTGGATCGTCGTTAAAAGAAATATGGGTTGATGACTACCTAATAGAACTGGAACTGACCCCTAATCGTGCTGACGCGCTGTGTGTCTTGGGTGTCGCTAGAGACTTATCGGCGAAGCTAGGCAGTGAGGCGTCTTTCCAGCAGTGTCTAGAGAATTACAAGGCGGGCAACGCCAAGCTTCCAGAACTACTGTCGCTAGTTCCGATACATACTTCCCATTGCTCTGGCTGCATCGCAGCGACGGTACCGAAGATTGTGGTCGGACCATCAAAACTCTCGATGCAGAGAAGGCTGATGCTTTGTGGGTTCACGCCCATAAATAATGTTGTCGATGCCTCGAATCTAGTTATGTTAGAACTAGGGCAGCCTTCTCACTGCTATGATGCGTCTGGCGTCTCTGCTTTGACAATTCGCAACGCTACCAGCGGTGAACGGTTGGTAGTGCTTGGTGGAGATGAAATAACGCTGTCACCAGATGACATAGTAGTATCAACTTCTATGTGTGAGCGGCCGCTTTCATTGGCCGGGGTTATTGGCGGTGAAAAGACTAAGATTAATGTGGAAACGACCTCTGTTATTTTAGAGGTCGCGACATTTGACCCATCAACAATAAGGCGCATTGCGCGACGACACAAGATGGGGACTGATGCCAGCTATCGTTTTGAGCGTGGGGTCGATCCCAGCATTAAGCAAATAGCGCTGGCCCGTCTTGTTGCTTTGTTATCGAATGGCAGAGATGTTCCTATCAAGGTTTGGGGAGGCGGATCAACGGCAGAGTTCCTACGCGAGCCTATTCAGTTCCGACCTTCGCAGGTCGAATTCCTTGCTGGTTTCGATGTAAGTCTAAATACTCAAGCGCGATTATTAACCGCTCTAGGTTGCAATGTAGAGTCCACTTCTGAAACCTGGTTCGTCACGCCACCTTCGTGGCGATATGACTTGGAAATCGAAGCTGATCTTATTGAAGAGGTTTTGCGACTTGTTGGGTATGACAATATCCCTGAGACTCGGGCTTCTGTAGATTATGTGCCGGTTCAGAATGATTTGTTGCACGAAGGCTTAAAGCGCGCGCTCGCTGTTTTAGGGTTCCAAGAAGTTATAAACTATGTCTTTATTGCTCCCGATACTTTAGACCAAATGGGTGAGCAAGGGCCGTATGTAACGCTCGAGAGTGCTCTAAATACCCGTACTTCGTTGCGAACGACTTTGTTGCCGGGATTGATTGAGGTGGCGAAGCGGAATAAGGCTGAATCTAGCCTGGCGATATTCGAAGTTGGAAATGTTTTTGTTGGTGATAAAGAGGAGGAGCGCCTCGCCTTGCTCATTAGAGGGGGCTGGCTCGGTTCAACTTGGGGAGGGTATCATCAAGCCGATTTTTCTATTTTAAAAGGAGTTATAGAAACTCTCGCTACGCTCCAAGGGGTGAGAGCCGAGGTGGTGGCCTCAGTGAACGCTATTCCTGTGCTTCACCCTGGCGTTTCTGGTGAGATTCGATGGGGAGGTAATTGCATTGGCTGCATTGGACGTTTGCATCCTAAAATCGAAGGGCAGTATAAGACAGGCCCTCTTTATATCGCTGAGCTTCGTTTGCCACTACCCAAGCAGCAGTCTCTGTATCGGGAGTTTAGCCGCCAGCCAGCCATTGAAAGAGACCTAGCTATAATAACTCCAGCGAATGTGCCGTTTGCGGAGGTTGAGCGCCTTGTTCGCGATGCTTCTGGAGAAGACCTAGATCAGATCTTGCTATTTGATCGGTATGAAGGTGAGCAAATAGAATCTGGCAAGATTAGTCTTGGCTTGCGCTTGGTCTTCAGGCGACAAGACAGATCTATGCGTGATGATAGCGTTGATATTTTGGTTAACTCTATCGTTGCTGCGCTTTCGGCGTCAGGCCTTGAGCTTCGCTAGAACTGTAACCAATCGGTCGGGCCAGAGCACCTCTCTGAGGTCGACTCTGGCCATTTTGTTTCGGTTATATGCCAATTGGCAGGTTACTGGCGAGACTTGTGAAACGGACTCAGTGTTATTATTTTCAAATGACGTGCACCATTTTCATCCGTTATTTGCATTCGGGATGCGGACGGATCCACATCTGAGAGCCAATCAGTTTTTCACGGATGCGAAACGTTGGTTCGCCTCAAGGCACAAGCGTCAGTTCGTAGTAGTCACTGCAGACGGACAAGATGATGATCTGCGCTACTTATTAGGCCGCGCCGGCGCTAAGCAACTAGGCAGATCAGAGCGAATGCAGCTTTTGCAGAACCCATCATCGCTTACTCAACAGGGGGAACAACTGACTCTCTCTAATTTTGATGAGTTCTTAGCTGTTTGCGCTTCGGCGTTCGAATATAAACCGGAATATCTCGATGCCTTGTTCAAGGAGCGGTCACGCGTTATGAGTTCACTAGTGGCTGGTAGGCTTATCTATAAAGACAACACTCCTGTCGGTGCAGGGATTGCCATCAAAACAGGTTCTGCTATTACGCTAGACTGGATAGGAACAAGTCCGCTTTACCGAGGGCAGGGGATTGCATTGAACTGTGTTCGGAGTCTTTGTAGTGATGTTCTTTTCAGGGGGGCTAGCCCTATTGTTCTGAGTTCGACGCTGGCTGGAAGAGGTGTTTATGAAAAAGTTGGTTTTTCTGAGTTTGGGGATGTTCGCTTGCACCTTGTTTCTATAAGTACAGGTGCTTAAACTTGCGGGTCGGTTGAGGTCGGGCTTTGAGGTGAAAGTTTTTTAGGCTTTAGTTGGCTAAACCATAGCGAATGATAAAGGCCTTTAAGTGCTAATAGCTTGTTATGCTTTCCGCACTCAACGATACAGCCTTTCTCCATGACATAAATGATATCTGCATCAACGATAGTTGATAGGCGGTGTGCAATTGTCACTCTGGTGGTAACTTCGCTGAGATTCTCATTTAGAGAGCGAAGGACCTCCGCCTCGCTGACATTGTCCAATGAAGCGGTTGCTTCATCCAAGATTAATAGCCATGGTTTTTTAATCAAAGCCCGTGCAAGACCAACTCGTTGGCGTTCGCCACCTGATAGTAAGCAGCCCTGCTCGCCGATTGGTGTGTCTATCCCCAGGGGAAGCGAGGATACTAAATCTTTAAGGCCTGCTTGCTTGATAGCTTCAGCAATTTGCTCCCTTGAAGCCCCAGGTAATCCCAGCGCTATATTATCCGAGAGAGACATGTTAAATAGAGATATATCCTGAGTTACAATACCGATGCCGTTTCTGAGGGCGATAATGTCCAGGTCTCGTATATTCTGTCTATTAAGCTGAATGACTCCGTCCGTAGGATCGTGCGCTCTTACAAGCAATTTTGCAACGGTAGACTTTCCACTTCCGCTCGGGCCGACTATTGCGATGTGTTGACCTGCTGAGATGGACATGGTCAGGTTTTTTAGCAAGACTTTATCTTTTGTGTATTGAAAATTCACATTCAAAAATTGTATGCGGTTGAATGGAAAATCAGGCTTAATTGCTTCTTTTTTATTTTCTACTTGCTGTATTTCTTCGAAATAACTGTGCATTTGGTCAATGTCGGCCAAAGATTGTCTCATTTCTTTGTAAACAAAACCAAGTAGATTTAGTGGGGCAAATAATTGTGCGGTGAATACCGTCAGCATTATAAGTTCACCAGTTGACATGGTTTCTTGATTTACATCATGTGCTCCAAGCGCTAAAAGCGTGGTAATCGTTATGGCAATAATAATTGCCTGTAGCGAGGTTACTATTGCTAGGCTGCGACGATCGTTTACTCGTGCTTCTACCCATTCTTCTAACGTCGCATCGACCCTATTAATGGCCCAAGAAACTAGGTTGAAAAGGCTTATAGTTCGATGGTTTAGTATGCTCTCCGTAATATTTGCCCCTGCTTTTGAATTGTGCTTGTTTACGTTTTTGATATATTTTGAGCGCCATTCGTTTCCTTTATATGAGATTGAAAAGTAGATGCAGACCCCGGTCATCGCAATGATTGAGTATATGGGAGATAAAAGTGTGGCTGTCACTAAAAGAATGAGAGCAATTTCTAGTAGTGTCGGTATTCCACTAAATATAAGGTATCGAAGGGCAAAGCTAACGCCATTGGCGCCTCTATCGATATCTCTGGCAATTGCTCCTGGTGAGCGTGTGGAGTGAAATTCCTCGCCTAACCCAAGGATGTAACGGAAAACCTTTTTGCTGGTGTCTCGTGCAATATTTTCACTGGTTTTTGTAAATAATAAGTCACGAATCTCAGCGAATATCGGTGCGGAGGCGCGGAGAGCTCCATAGATTCCTATCAGGAGAATGACTAATTTGAAATCTGCTGGGTGAGAGTTGAGCGCATCGATAATCTCTTTCAGGCTCACAGCTATGAAAATGTTGGCAGACTTTTCTAGAAGCACGATTGAGGCTGCGATCACCAATAGTTTTGGTGATCGAGCCAATTCAGAGAGAAGCAGAAGTAAAATCTTAAAGGGATGCTTGCGGGCTTTTCTAGGCATATAGAATAGTGCTGCGCAGAGATTATCTAGATGCGTTGTTTATCTGCACTCCTGGGCACAAGAGGTCGATATGATAGCCAGTTACCGCATCCCCAATTGCGACGTGAATACCTTCTATTCCTTCGTTGATCTGAGAGTTAACTCTATAGTCAATTTCATCAGAAATCGATTGGTTTACACCTACCGCAAATTCCGTTAATTGGCTGCCTCGCTCCCCGCCGATCTTGCGCACAAAATCCACGCACTCCCGATTTTCAATTTTAAAGGAGACGATCTCATTGTTATCTGCAACCAAGTTGACTGTCTTCGCAGCAGCGATTTCCTTTAAAAAATTGCTCACATCGTCTCTTGAGCCTTGGTAGGGGTCTTTTCCTGTTGGGCGAAGAACTGAAAGTGCACCTGCAATTTGGAGTTCGCCTGATATATGGAAGGGGCATGGTTCGTTTTTCTTGATGTGAGCAAAATGCACTTCGAAAAATTCGGCCACAGAAGCCACGTAGGGGCTATTAATGTCTTTCCTGAGCGCGAAAGGCTTCGTCGTGCCGTCAAGCGTGACTGTACAATCAGCCCCATTACCGGATAACTGAATGTCCTGAGTCGTCTCAAGAAAAGAAATTACACCCTTCTGCTTGGCAAGAGCTGCTTTGAAATTACTTTTGCGCATGAGGTCGAGGCTGTAAATAGCACTTTCGATGCTGTCATCAAAAACATGAGCCGCACAGAATATCATTTTTGTATTAGGGTTTTGCGATGCTAGTACAAATGTTCGCCTTGCAGCATCGTCGGAGAAAGAGATCGATACGACTGTATCAGGAAAGGCCTCCATTGTGCGTATGTCTGCGCCGCTTATTCCTCGCTCAGATACTGCTCGTAAGAACTCTGAATTATCTCCTACGACAACAATGTCATCAGTATCGAATAGGCAACGAAGTTGTCCGAGATTGCTCATCTCCAGTCTCCGGATTAGACTTTTGGGGTACCGGGGGGGGGGGAGCCCCCCCGAGTACTTTCACACTTCAGGCGCCCAGACGAGAGGCGGATAGCTGAAGCCGGCTTCACTGGTCATATCGGGTTTTTGCTCGTTCATGGCGAATACTCCATTGACTTTAGTGAGGGCGGGAAGAATTTCGCCGCCACCATCAGACTCGCTTAGATAGATCTTGCAAGCAACTAACTGAACGGTTAGTGTCCGGTTGCTATCATGGTGTAATTTTTACAGTTGTATGTCTTGTTAACTGTTTCTTATCGCTGCATGCAATGTCAGCATTCCCTTACATCCTTATGTTTTTGATTTTTCGTCATTAACAGTTGATTGGTGCCGTAATTAGTCTCTGTCCATTGTCTAGTGGGTGGTCTGTCCCGAGCTGAGTGGACACTGACTTAAGGTGGATAATGCCCACCGCAAGGAGTGTTCATGACCCAGACCAGACGACGTTTTCCCGAATCCTTCAAACGCGAGGCGGTAGATCAGGTGCTTGCCGGTACACCGCTTCGTCATGTCGCTGAGACGCTCGGCATCGCTGAAGGCCTGCTGGGCAACTGGAAGCGCCAGTACGAACAGCAAGGTAACGATGCCTTTCCGGGCAATGGCAAGCAGCGCGGTGAGAGTGCGGAGCTGCGTCGGCTACGCCAGCAACTGGCTCAGGTCACCATGGAGCGCGATGTTTTAAAAAGGCGCTCGCCATCTTCTCGAAGCCCACGAAGTGAAGTTCCGCGCCATCGAGGCGTTGGCCGGTCGCTATCCCGTAGCGCCGATGTGCCGGCTGCTGCGTGTATCCCGCAGCGGCTTCTATGCCTGGCAGCAGCGGCCACCTTCGGCTAGAGAGATGGCGAATCGGCGTCTGAGCAAGGAGATCCGCACCATCCACCATGAGGTGAATGGGATCTATGGCCATCGCCGCATCAAGGCCGAGTTGGCGGCCATGGGGCATGCGTGTGGTCGACACCGGGTTGCTCGACTGATGCGCGAAGCCGGTCTGCGCGTTCGCTCGCGCAAGCGCTGGCGGCTGGTTTCCATCAGTCGTCATGCTCTGCCGATTGCCCCGAATCACGTGGATCGCCAGTTCGCCTCGGATCGCGCCAATCGGCACTGGGTCTCGGACATGACCTACGTGCGGACGCCCCAAGGCTGGCTGTATCTGGCCGTCGTGCTCGATCTCTATTCACGCGCCGTCGTCGGTTGGGCGATGCACCACCGGATGCAGCAGGCCTTGGTACATGCCGCGCTGGAGATGGCCGTGGCACGCCGACAGCCGAAAGAAGAGGTGCTGCTGCACTCGGATCGTGGCAGCCAATACTGCGCGTACGACTACCAGGCCTTGCTTCGGCACCATCGCATCATGGCCCAGCCATTCACGTCCGGGGAACTGCTGGGACAACGCCGCGATGGGGAGCTTTTTCCGTTCGCTGAAGGCCGAGCGGGTGTACCTGACGCGCTACGCCAGCTACCAGGAGGCAAAAACCGACCTGTTCGACTACATCCGCTTTTTACAATCACCGCCGACGCCACTCGACGTTGGGCTATCTCAGTCCGATGGAATTTGAGCGGCAAAATGCGAGCAGTAGCTCTTAACTACCTGTCCACCAGTTCCGGGGCAGACCAAATCATCCTTGCCCTCCCGTAGGCAGAGGACAAATCTATGAACACCATTGCTACCTAACCCAGAAACAACAAGGGCCGCAGTCGCGGCCCTACCGTGCAGCTTTAAGCTTACTGCAGCCAGCTCTCAACAGTCTCGGCGCCATACTGTTCTTTCCAAGCTTTCAGTACCTTGTGGTTGCCGCCTTTAGTTTCTACAACTTCACCGTTATTTGGGTTCTTGTAACGCTTCAGAACACGCTCACGACGAGCACCTTTCACCGGCGCTGCGGCGGTCTTGGCGGCATTCGGATCGAGGAGGGCGATAACGTTGCGCAGGGAGTAGTTGTAGTCGGCCAGCAGGGCGCGCAGTTTGGTTTCAAACTCGATTTCACGCTTGAGTTTCTCGTCGCCTTTCAGGGCTTCGAGGCGCTTTTGCTGCTCGGCGATTTGGGCTTCCAGAGCTTTGTATTCGGCAATGATTGACATTGATATTTCCCTAGTTTTTGGGGTGTGTCGAAGAGATATTAAGTAGCTACAGGGTATTAGAAACGACAGGTCGAAAGAAGCTTACATTGTGCCTGAATCGAACGCACAAATACGATAAAGCGCGCCGACTTTCCTAGTCTCTCGATGACTGTTTTTGGCCCAGGCTGTGTAAAAACGTGTCCAGCGACTTTGCTATGCTGCCGGCGGGCTTCATAGGTGGGTAACGTGTCCGACTACAAACACATGAGCGCTAAACTGAAGTCCTACCTGGAGGGTGGATCTGTGTAGCAGGCAAACCAGGGAAATGCTTGCTGCAGAGTATTAGTGGATATCTGAACGTTCCGAGGATGGATAGATGACTGCATTGACGAGTGAACGCGTATTGGAAATGGCAATGAGCAACCCGATCAGCCTGGAGCTGGCCCGGCGCCTGACCGAGCTGGATATTCCGGAGTGCATGTTGACCGCGGGTTGCCTTTTCCAGGCGGTGTGGAATCAGCGCGTCGGGCGTCCAGCAGGCTGAGGAGTGAAAGATTACGACGTCATTTACTTCGATCAAGACTTGTCTTGGGAAGCGGAAGATCGGGTTATCGATCAGGTGCAACAAGCATGTGGTGACCTGAATGCGAATATCGAAGTACGCAACCAGGCTCGGGTTCACCTCTGGTATCAGCAGAAGTTCGGACGGAGCTATCCTCAGCTTCAGTCAGTGACCGATGGCGTCGACCGATATCTCGTCACGGCGACCTGTCTCGGCATGGAGATTGCGACGGGCAGGTTGCACGCCTCATATGGTCTTGCCAAGCTGGAGGCTGGACTGCTGCGCATCAATCCCCTAAACCACCAGCCAGACCTATTCCTCCAGAAGGCTCTAAGCTACCAGGAACGCTGGCCGTGGTTGAGGCGAGTAGAGGGGTGAGCATAGCCCACGCCCTTGCTATGCTGCCGGCGGGTTTCATAGCAGGGGCATTCCATGAAGCGTTTCATCCAGGGCGAATGTCGAGGCCAAAGCACGCTACTTCCCGAGAGCCTGGATGACTACGTGGCGGACATCAACCCGGTGCGGGTGGTCGATGTTTTCGTCGATGAACGACCTTGGCCAGCTGGGTTTCGAGGGTATCGTCCCGGCTGAAACAGGTCGGCCCGCTTACGATCCTGCTGACCTCCTGAAGATCTACATCTACGGCTATCGTAATCGCATCCAGTCCAGCCCCCGTCTCGAACGTGAGGCTCAGCGCAACCTTGAGTTGATGTGGCTGACCGGGCGTTTGATGCCGGACTTCAAGACCATCGCTAACTTCCGCAAAGATAACGGCAAGGCAATCCGCCGCGTCTGTCGGCAGTTCGTGGTGCTGTGCCAGCAGCTTGGCCTGTTCTCTGAAGCACTTGTGGCCATCGATGGCAGCAAGTTCAAGGCGGTCAACAACCGCGACCGCAACTTCACCAGCGCCAAGCTTCAGCGGCGAATGGAGGAGATCGAGTCCAGCATCAATCGCTACCTGAGCGCACTGGATACCGCTGATCGTCAGGAACCTGCCGTGGCGCAGGTCAAAGCCGAACTCCTCCACGAAAAGATCGCGACCTTGAAAACCAAGATGCAGGAGCTCAAGGAAATCGAGGTTCAGCTCAACGAAACACCGGATAAGCAGATCTCCCTGAGCACCCGTTCGGCACGTTGAAGTCTTGGATGGGCGCCACCCGCTTCCTCACCAAGACTCTCGACCGAGTGAGTACCGAGATGAGCCTGCATGTGCTCGCCTACAATCTCAAACGCGTGTTGAACGTGCTGGGCAGCGGTGCCCTGATGGCAACGATGAAGGCCTGAGGCCTGTTTTACCATTCTTGCCGCCCTCCAGCAGTTGCACCGAAGCCGAAAGTGCCATAGCAACCAGAATCACCGACTGCGCCTGATTGAGCCCCCGAGGGCCTCCTGGACACTGAAAAAATCACTCAGCAGCTGATTGCCATCGCTTGCTGCGTTTTTACACCGTCTGGGCCGCTCTCGGCCTGTTCTAGGGCGCCTGCGTTATGGGTGCGGCCCAAAAAATTGACGACATGTGACCGTTAGCGCGAGCCGGTAGGCCGGCTCGCGAACATCCGCTTTACAGCTCCAAGGAAAGGGGGGCGGCCGACTGGCTGCAGCACCTGAGTGAGCATATGTGCTGGTGGACACGGCTGAGGAAGCCCACTTCGAAGGCCCTTCGTTCGATCGCGCATGGCAGTAAGTCGCGCTCGGCGATCATTACTGCCCAGAGCCAGCCGCTGCGGGCGTTGTCGAGCCAGGTCTGGGCCAGCTTCACGCCCTGATTGAACGCCTCCCTGCAGTCGGCAGCCCAGATGATCTCGACACCTGGATGGCCATCCTGAGGTGGCAGGCATGTCATAACACCCTTGCTCATCTGGCACCTCCTCGAACCTCGGAGAGGGCTCGGCGATAGAGCACGACCATCTCATCAAGCAGGTCCAGGGCTGAGTAAGCTGCAATTCGAACTCGCAGATCTGCCGGTTGCAAACCGTCGGGTTCAGCCAGTTGATCCAGCAGATTGCCGAGCATTACGCCGCGTAGTTCAGCCGCAGCTTCAGTGGGTAGAGGAGAGCGTTCAGATTCATGCAGCGGGCTTCGCTGCAGCGGAAAAGGTACAACGGAGGATTCGAGCTCAGCCATGGCACACCTCCAGATCAGAGGTGGACAGAAAGAATAGCAGCCCAAGGCGGAGCTCTCGGGTAAAAAAGGGGTAGCGCATTTTCCTTATGCTCCTTGGTTCGATTAAGGAGCCGCCACCAATCGTTGCTACACAATATGGAGGCGGACCGCACGGGGGTAGCAAACCGGGAACCAAGGGAACCGGCCAGGCAAAAGCCTGCCCCGTACGGCCCGCCATAGAGACGCGGTAACGCAGTGCCGAGGCACTGGCTACGCGCTATGGAGCTGCCGCATCTTGGTATCCCAGGTTGCTACACCCGGTCGTGGGATTGACCACGACGGGCGCACTCTAGCCCGAGGGTTTCAGGATGGCAACCAACTGTGGCGTAGTTCTAATTTACTATTGCTTGAGACTTCTGAGCTTCTTGCGTAAAGGAGAGTTGGCTCTGAGGTCAGAATCTTTGATACTGGCACTCGGCCTGTACTGAGCAGAGGGTAGTTTTGATGGCAAGGAAGCGCAGAGGAGGAGTCAAACCGAAGGCATCAGGAGGTCTTATCATCGGCGCCATTCTGCTAGGTTTGCTCGCCTCCATTCCAAAGCAGGCCTGGATGGTGATGATTGGAGTAGCGATTATCGGCTTTGGTGTATGGCTTATTGTAAGGTTCGCTGATAAACCCTCGGTTCCCTCCCCCACCAAGCCGCGGCACGCGGTAAAGTCTGTGAAGGCCGCACGGTCAGACTCTATCGGGGACCTCCCGTCCCGCGGTTTGACATTTTCTCTAGACGAGGTGGAGGTGGTTCCTTCGGAGCCGAGCTCTTCTACTCGCACTATGGGCGTTGCTTCGTATCAGGCCCCAGTGCCACTCCCTGACAAGGCAGACAGCTCTGGGCTCTTCACCGTAATGCTTGAGGTGACTCAACAGCCGTCTCATCGCATCCCGACCGCGCCTGCTGATTTGGCCGCTACGCACGCACGCTGGGTATCTCAGGGCGAATTCATCGAGGTAGCTGGAGAGAAAATCTCAGGCGGGATGGTTTATGTCGGCGAAGATCGGAACAGCCGCTATGGTTCCTCGGAACCGAGCCTGATCAACCCCAAACTTAAGGTGGCGCGAAGCGTTGTGGATATCGCTGAGCGCCTCACGTCCTATTGGCCGAGTTACGACAGCATTTCCCCTGAGGCGCGTCGCGCTTATCTTCAATGGCTGTCCAGCGGCCGCAAGGCTCCGAATGCCAACATCGGCTATGTCTTTTTATTCTTCTATGGTCTGGAGCGCAGGGCCTTTGTCGACGCAAAGAAGGATCAAACTGCGGTGGCCGAGATTCCTTCCATCATTGCTGAAGTTGAAAGGCTGCTCTCCATTTACGGTGGCAACCATTCCTTCAACAATTATGCGAGTCGCTTCGTGGATTTCCTCCGTCAGGGCACGGTGCCTGCTCGACGCTATCTGGCAACACCGCCAGCACCTTTGCCTTATGGCTATGAAATGCCTATCGAGTTGCGTATCGGTTTGGGGCAGTTGGCCGTCGATAAGCAGCCGCTACCGGCAAACTGGGCATTGGCCTGGGTGCTATCCGATCACAGTATCGGAAAGCGGACCCCTGTAACTCGCTGTGAGGATGCATTTGCCCGTTTGTTTCACATGCGCTACGAAGAGCGGTACGGTGCAGGAATAGTCCTCCCGCAGAACAAGACTCGGTTGAAGTTCCAGTACAACACCGCCTCTGCCGGGCTACCTTCCCAGGACCTGGGTGGTCTATCCGGGCTTCCGGATGTCACTGCCACTTCCGTTGCGCGGAAGAAACTGCAGCAACTGGTCGACGAATGTACGGTGCAGTTGGAGCCATACAGCCGCTATCTGGGGCGTAATCCCGGTGCGACAGATGCACTTGAGGGGCTCCTGCAGCTACCTATTAGCCTTTGGCCTGCGAGTGCCCGGCTGGAGCTTGATGAGTTGAAGCAACGCATCGGCGACGGCATGGTGGTCATGAGTTTTAGCGAGTTGGCGGGGCGGTTGAAAAGCGCAGGGGCCTTGTCGCGAGACAAAGTCCTCACGCTAGCTCGGGCTTTGGAGTCATTGCACATTGGTATGGAGCCGGATGTGCTGGCTGGCAGCAGAACGCCCAAGTCCGAGGACCACGTGGCGCTTTTCGCGACCACCGTTGAAGATGGTGATCTACGGTCTTCTCCGGCGTATAGCGCAGCGTCTGTGACGTTGGATTTAGCTTGCGCTGTGGCAGCCGCCGATGGTGACACTTCGCCGAAGGAAATCATGCTGCTATCCCAGCATGTCGACTCTTGGAGTCACTTGAGCGGTGCACATCGAAAGAGGCTGAAAGCCCATCTGCGTCTGCAGCTCAGCCAGCCTCCTACTTTGCAGAGTCTTAAGAAGAAGTTGGAGCCGCTGGCCGAATCGGCGAAGAAGGCAGTGGCATCGTTCCTAGCCCACTTGGCACAAGTGGATGGAGAGGTAAGCCCTGCAGAGGTGAAGCTGCTTGAGCGCGTCTATAAGGTTTTACAGTTAGATCCTCAATCGTTGTACAGCGACCTTCATATTGCTGCTAATGGCAGCCCTGTTGGCTCATCGCAGGTTGTCCCGGCTATTTCAATCGCGACCAAGTCCAGTGGTCCGGGCGGCTTTACTTTAGATCATGAGCGGATTGCCCAACTGCAGCGTGAAACCGAACAGGTTTCAGCGCTGTTGGCTCAAGTCTTTGTCGATGAGTCTGTTGAGCCGGATACTTCTCTGGAGGAGGCAGGCGAAGACTCCTCTGGCGTGTGCGGATTGGATGCCGACCTGTCCGCCTTCTTGCGCGTGCTTGTATCTCGTAATGAATGGACGCGAGACGAGCTTGAGGCGGTGGCGAGCGATATGGACCTCATGCTTGATGGGGCTCTCGAGCACATCAATGACATGGCCTTCGAACACTTCGATATGCCCGTTACCGAAGGTGAAGATCCTTTCGAAATCAACCCAGACATCATGGAAAAACTACCTCTATGAGCAGCATCAGAGCCAAGGATCGCGATGCGGTCATTCAATCCCTGCGAGCTGGCGTTGTTCCGCGGGCAGGTCAACACTTGATTCAGGTCGGGCGTGCCGGTGAGCTTGAAGCGCTCATTCGTGACGTTGAGCGTCTGGCCGAGAGCGGCTCTGCTTTTCGAGTGGTGATCGGTGAGTACGGTGCAGGGAAAACGTTCTTCCTGAACCTGGTGCGCTCTATTGCAATGGAACGCAAGCTCGTCACTATGCATGCTGACTTGAATCCGGATCGCCGTCTGCATGCAACCGGCGGACAAGCTCGTTCGCTTTATGCCGAGCTTGCGAAGAACATGGCTACTCGTACTAAGCCAGATGGCGGAGCCTTGCAGGGAATCGTCGAGAAGTTCATCTCCCAAGCTAAGACTGAGGCGAAGGCGTCCGGTAGAGATATTGAGGTAGTGATTCGTGATCATCTCGCCCAATTGACGGAGATGGTCAATGGCTACGATTTTGCCGAGGTGATCGCCGCTTACTACAAGGGCTTTGAAGAAGGCAACGAGCAGCTCAAGGCCGATGCGATTCGTTGGTTGCGTGGCGAGTTCACCACCAAAACCGATGCGAGATCTGCGCTGGGTGTGCGAACCATTGTCGACGATGCATCCGTCTACGATCAGCTCAAGCTGCTGGCTCGGTTCGTCCGATTGGCTGGTTTTAGTGGTCTGATGGTGTGCCTTGATGAGTTGGTCAATCTATACAAACTCTCGAATACTCAGGCTCGCAACGCCAACTATGAGCAGATCCTACGCATCCTCAACGACTCATTGCAGGGCTCTGCTGAAGGGTTAGGCTTTGTGCTGGGGGGGACGCCCGAGTTTTTGATGGATACCCGCCGTGGCCTATACAGCTATCCGGCCCTGCAGTCGCGTCTGGCTGAGAATAACTTCGCCAAGTCTGGGTTGGTGGATCTTTCCGGGCCGGTTATCCGGCTCGTCAGCCTGACACCCGAAGACTTTTACGTGCTGCTTCAAAAATTACGTCACGTTTATGCCGGGGGTGACAGTCAACGGTATTTGCTACCTGACGAGGCGTTGCCGCTGTTCATGGGGCACTGTAATCAGCGATTGGGAGAGGCATACTTTCGAACACCGAGAACGACTATCACAGCATTTATTAACCTCCTAGCGGTGCTGGAGCAGAACCCTGGTGCTGACTGGCGAAGCCTTCTCGGAGCTGTAGAAATTGCGCCGGATAGAGGCGGGGAAGCCGATACCCAAGTGGATGCTGATGATGAGCTTGCCACCTTCCAGCTCTGAGTCCGCTGGATTCATACTGCTTGAACCCAGAATCCAACGCTGGATTTGGTCTGAGGGCTGGACTTCCCTGAGAGATGCTCAGGAACGCGCTATTCCAGCCCTTCTCGGAGCTGATCAGGATGTAATCATCGCGGCCGCGACGGCCGCGGGGAAAACCGAAGCTGCTTTTCTGCCCATTCTAACTAACCTCCTGCAGGATCAGGACTCGCCCGGCGCAGTGCTGTATATCAGTCCGCTTAAGGCATTGATCAACGATCAATGGGATCGGCTGGAAAGGCTTTGCGATGAACTAGAGCTGCCTGTTATCGCTTGGCATGGAGACATATCTGCAAGCCGTAAACATCGGTTCCTAAAGTCTCCACAAGGTATTCTGCTGATCACTCCAGAGTCACTTGAGGCGTTATTCGTTAATAGGGGAACCAGCCTGGCGGGGCTATTTGCTAATCTGCGTTACCTAATAGTGGATGAGTTGCATGCCTTCATTGGTAGTGAACGAGGTAAGCAGCTGCAGTCGCTCATGCATCGCGTTGAGTTGGTCATCGATCGTCCTCTGCCCAGAGTAGGCCTTTCCGCGACACTAGGAGACATGACGCTAGCTGCGGGCTTCCTGCGACCCAGCGCGCCCCAGTATGTATCGGTGATTGAGTCGAAGGGGTCTAGCCAGGTACTGAAGGTTCAAATTAGAGGGTATGAGGAGACTCATCAGGACGTGTCTGGGGTGCCTGAGGGAGAAGAGGTATTTTCTGCAGATCATGCGATTGCAGAGCACCTCTTTCAGGTATTGCGGGGTAGTAACAACCTGATCTTTCCCAACAGCCGCTCTCAAGTGGAGTGGTTCGCTGATAACCTCCGGCGGCGTTGTGAGCAGGATGGCGTTCCTAACGAGTTCTGGCCGCATCACGGGAGCTTGGCCAAAGACATCCGTGAGGAAACCGAGAAAGCCCTGAAAGCAGGTGACCGCCCTGCTACTGCAGTTTGCACGACGACACTGGAACTTGGGGTGGATATTGGCAGCATCAAAACGGTAGCGCAGATTGGGCCACCGCCATCGGTTGCTAGCCTCCGTCAGCGTTTAGGACGATCTGGGCGACGCCCCGGTGAAGCGGCCATTCTCCGAAGCTATTGCAAGGAGCGGCAGTTAAAGGCTGGCTCGCCATTATCAGATCGATTGCGCCAGGGCCTGGTACAGAGCATCGCTATGATCAGGCTGCTGATGCAGGGTTGGTTTGAGCCACCTCGCGTTCAGGGCGTACATATGTCGACGCTTGTACAACAATGCCTCTCGGTGATCGCCCAGCGAGGAGGGGCAACGGCAGCAGAGCTATGGCGAGTGCTGGTTCGAAATGGCCCATTCAATGGGGTGGAGCAAGATGGCTTCCTCAGTTTGCTGCGGGCCCTAGGCGATCACGATTTAATTACTCAGGAGGCCTCGGGTCTCCTGCTGCCCGGTGTGCTAGGGGAGCGCCTAGTCAACCACTACGATTTTTATAGCGCTTTCGTAAGCAACGAGGAATTTCGGCTGGTTTGTGATGGCAAGCCGCTTGGAGCATTACCGGTATCCAGGCCTCTGACCATTGGCCAGCGCATCATCTTTGCGGGGCGTCGTTGGCGCGTCATGGACGTAGATAACGAGGCCAAGGTTATTGTTGTGAGGTCTGACCCTGGTGGCGCTCCACCGTCCTTCGATGGTCTTGGAGCTCGTGTACATGACCGTGTCAGGCAAGAGATGAAAGCAGTTCTACTTGAGACGGAGGCCTATCCATATCTCGATGTCCAAGCTCAAAAGCTATTGGCAGAGGCTCGTAGCTCATTTACAGAGCTTGGTTTAGCGAACTCGAGCATGGTCGAGAGTGCTGACAAGACGTACCTTTTCACCTGGCAAGGGGATTGGACGAATGATGCCTTAGCCATTTTGCTGACCCATCTAGGGCTTCCGAGTGAAAATACCGGCTTGGTCATTGAGATCCTAGGGGAGCGGATTGCACTTGAAGCGAAGCTGCAAGAGATAGCAGGCTGGTCTATTGATGATGCAAGCGTTTTGAGCAGCGTACAGAACATGGCCCAGGAAAAATGGGACTGGGCGCTTCCGCCTACGTTGCTCATGCTTTCGTACTCTACAATGCACTTGGACTTCGAGGGAGCTAAGACTCTTGCAAAGTCGCTGTCGGCTTGATGGGCACCGCGAAGTGTTTGCCCTTGATATTAGGGTTGGTCTTTGGCAAACCCAAGGGGGAAGATTCAGGTAGCATACCGATTCGGCGTGATGTCCACGTCGTCTCATGACCCTCTTAGTTAGAAGCAGCCGCTGACGGTAATGATGACGGTGTTGGCCAGTAATGTTCACGCAAAATTCTTTTGACCACTTGGGTTTAGGCGGCTTGTTGATGATCGAGTGGGAGTGATCCCGCTGCGGTAAATGAAAAAACCGGCTTCGGCCGGTTTTTTCATGGCTCGGATAAGTGGGCTCGCTTAGCGAGCCGAGCGCTGGCGCTCCCAGCAGCGATAGTGCTCGATCAGCGTCTGTTCGACCGGGCGATAGGTGATGCCCAGTTCGTCGATGCTGCGCTGGTTGTCGATGGCGAAGCGAATGCCCAGGTGCTTGCGCAGGTAGTCGCCATCCAGTCCGAAGAGCGGCCCGATCAGGCGGATCAGCCCGTTGGGCAGGCTGTAGGTGGGGAGCATCCAGGGACGGCGATGGTGCGGGCGAACGATCCTGGCCACCTCGGCGAAGGACAGCATGCGTTTTTCCGCCAGGATATAGCGCCCCTGCGCGTTGCGCTTGTTGGCCGCGGCGATGTGCGCCTGCGCCACTTCGCGCACGTCCACTGTGGTGATGCTCAGGTCGGGCATGCCATAGAAGAAATAGCCCCTGAACATCTCGTCCAGCAGGAACAGGCTGCCGGAATCCGAGGCAGGCGTCAGCGACGGGCCGAGGATCAGGCCGGGGTTGATCGTCACCAGTGTCCAGCGATCCTGGCGGGCGCAGATGGTCCAGGCTTCCTTTTCGGCTGCGGTCTTGGCGTAGTGGTAAGGATTGTTTTCCAGGGTGCTGCTGCTGTTGAAGTAGGCCTCCGAGAGGGTCTGGCGCTGCATCTGCATGACATCTATGTAGTCACCGAAGATCGCCCCGACGGTGGAGGTCATCACCACCCGTGTGACGCTGGGGGTTCTTTCCACGCTGCCCAACACGTTGCGAGTCCCTTGCAGGGCTGGTTCGAGCATCTGCCTGCGGCCATCCTTGATCTTCTCGGGGAGCAGAAATGGCGAGGCGACGTGGTGCACGACCGAGCAACCCCGCATGGCGCTATCGAAGGCCCCATTTGCCAGCAGGTCGGCCTCGAACAGATGCAGGCGCCCCGGAAATTCCTTCTGCAGATTCAGCAACGGCTGCAGCTTGGCTGCATTGCCAAGGCTGCGCACCGTGGCATGAACGCGGTTGCCGGCAGCGAGCAATTGCTGGATCAGGTGGCAGGCGACATAGCCGCTGCCACCAGTGACCAATACGGTATCAGCCATGGCGTAACTCCTCTTTGGCGCGGGTCGGTTCGCACAGCCATCGGCCCTGCGCGTGAGCGCGCGGGCTTTGGCCGCGATGGAGCGAGCGTCGTTATCAGGCAGCGCAATGCTGTGCCGGCTAGCTTATTCAGGCGCTGGCCAGGTCGATAAGGGGCGTAAGGGACGGAAAAGGGGGCTTAGACGGACAGCGAATTGGCGTTATCGGACTTCGCGTCGCGATATTCGGCTCTGCGCCCTGGGTTCTATGCTCGGTTTTGGGTCGTTTCCCCTGTTCTGGCACCAAACTTATTCATTGCTCATAATCATTTTTGTGCAGAAAAGGCGCTTTATATCTATTTTTTTTCTTGCCTAATCCTTATTAGGCTGGATGATCCTTCTATCATCATTTTTGAGCATGGACATGAGCGTGCTGAGAGTCGCCTTATGAATGACCTGCCCGCAGATCCTATCGGTGCCGCCTGGTTGGCTCAGGCGTATAAGGTGCTGCCGTTAGGGCAACTGCCAGTGATCAGTCAGGTGGGAGGGCGGCGCGCCACTCTGCTAAGCGAAGGCGTCCGTCTGGAAACCTATACCGAGTCCATGCGGCCGAATGCAGAGGCTGCTGCACACCTGCAGTTTCACCTGCGACATGAGGTTCCTCATCTGGAGTTTCTGACGCGTCTGTTCGAGCGGACTGGGCCAGGGGTCATCCAGACCTGGGTGACGGCTGAGCCCACCGGGCAGTACGCACGCCGTGCAGCCTTTCTCTATGAGTGGTTGACTGGAGATGCTCTTCAGGTGCCCGAGCGTTTGGGGGGCAATTACGTTGATGCCATCGACGCCGGGAAGCTGGTTGCAGCGAGCGCTGAGCGAGTGATCAAGGTGCAACGCTGGCGAGTGAACGACAACCTGCCCGGCACGCGCGCATTTTGTCCCATCGTGGTTAAGACCGAAGCGCTGGAGCAAGCGGCTGCGCTGGATATTCCGCGTTTGCTTGGAGAGTTGACGGACGAGTTCGGTGAAGAGCTGCTGCTGCGAGCGGCGGTATGGATGACCTTGCGCGAGAGCAAGGCCAGTTTCGCCATCGAAGGCGAGGGTGATCGGGTTGGCCGGGTGCAGCGCTTCGCTGATGTGATGGCGCGGCGTACCGGCCAGGGTGAGGTGCCATTGAGCGATGCGGCATTGGCTGCGTTGCAGCAGGAAATACTGGGAGATCGATCCGTCATTGCGCATTTCGGTATACGCCAGTCTCCCGTGTTCGTGGGCGAGACGTTGCGTTACCAGGAGGTTGTGCATTACGTCGCGCCCACGGCTTCTGAAGTCGGTGCGATGCTCGAAGGGCTGCGTGTGTTCCTCGAGCGAACCGAAGGGCAGTCGTCGGTGATGCGCAGTACCGTTGCCGCGTTCGGTTTCGTGTATATCCACCCGCTGGCTGATGGCAATGGCCGTGTGCATCGTTTTCTGGTCAACGACATTCTGCGGCGTGACGGCATAATCCCGGAGCCAATGATCCTGCCCATCTCGGCGGTGATCATGGACGATGCGGGCGAGCGGCGCAGTTATGACCGAGTGCTGGATGAAGTCTCCAGGCCTTTGATGCTGGCCGTGCGCGAGCATGTCGAGTTCGAGCTTACGCAAACCACCTACCCCGATGGTGTGGTGTCCAATTTCGTTTTTCACGCTGCCGACCAGGCCAGACCTCTGTGGCGATATCCCGATCTCGGGACGCATGTGATCTTTCTCGCCAACATCATCGCTCGGACGCTGAGTGAGCAGATGCGCGAAGAGTCCCGTTACCTGCGCAGCCATCTGCGGGCACGTGCGGCATTGAAAGAGGTGGTCGAAATGCCCGACCACCAGGCTGATCGCCTTCTGCGTTCCATCGAGCAGAACAGTGGCCAATTGAGCAACGTGCTGGCCAAAGAAATGCCGATCCTCACACGTCCGGGGATATGGGCCGAGATCATCGATGCCGTTTCTCAGGCATTTCAGGAGGATGGCGCTGATATGGCAGTGATCGATCTATATCGACCTGGCAAGCCCAGCGGCGGCTGATGGCGAGATTTGCGTCGCGCCAGCCCGCCTTAACCAGGCCCACCAGGTGCATGAGCAACTGGCCACAGCCCTGGTCGAGCAGGCCGTGGCTTAACCAACAGCCAGAAGTGCAGGGATGCTCCTTCGTGCCTTGCCTTCTGCAGAACTACCGACGGCTTGGTAAGCAGGGCTTACCGCGTCCGATTCGACAGCCAAAAGACTAAGGAACGATCTCATGGCGACATTTGATGAACGGCAACAGGCTTGGGAAGAATTTCTCCAGCGTTGGCCGCTGCAAGCGCTGAATAAGCTGAACTTGAGCACCTACAACAAGAGCGGTGACCACGATACCTTCACCTATTGGCTGGAGTTCGGCCCAGGCCGGCTGCTTGGCTCGATAAAAGGGGGCGACTCGTCCAAGCTGGGTGTGTACGAACGCAAGAATGAGCCCAAGGGGGCGCGTGCTCATGTGCAGGCCGGCGAAGTCTATTCCTGGAAAAAGAAATACGGCTCTTCTGTCGATGAGGCCTTTGCCACCATTCGTTCACGTCTCGTCGAGGTTGCCCGAGCAGCCAGCAAAGGCGATTTGCAGCGCATTCAAGCCATCGATCTGGAGCATGTGCTGAAGTGGAAGGTCGCGTTCATCTACCAGAATCCCGATGCCCCTTGCGTGCTGCCGATCTACAACCACAAGCGTCTTCTTGAAATTGCAGGCGAGACGGATAGGCAGGTGACTCAGGCCGAGCTTTATGCACGGCTGATGAAACGGCGCGGTGACACGCCGGTATTGGCTTATGGCTTCGATCTGTGGAAAGCCGCTGAGGTGGCAGAGCCTGACGATGAGGAGGTGGAGAGTTTGGCGGACGGGCGCGTGATCGAGGAGATGGGCAAACCACCCTTGAACCAGATTCTTTTTGGGCCGCCGGGTACGGGCAAGACCTACGCCACCATCGATCATGCCTTGCAGATCCTCGACCCGGTTTGCTTCGCCAGCAATCGAGGTGACGATGCGCAGGCGCGTAGGTGCTTGAAAGACCGCTTCGATGAGCTGGTCGAGGAAAAGCGCATTCGCTTCGTGACCTTTCATCAGAGCTTCAGTTATGAGGACTTCATCGAGGGCCTGCGTGCCAGCACGGAGAACGGGCAGATTCACTATCGCCCGGAAGATGGAGTGTTTAAACAGATCGTGGCGGATGCCCAGTCTGTCGACGGAACGCCCAGCCTGGACGAGTTGCTGCAGCAGTTCGTCGAGCAGGTGGCGGAAACCCCGATCACGCTGGAAACCTCTCGTGGCAAGCGCTTCTCGGTCGAGCATCGCTATGGCAACTCGACGCTGACCTGCATCCCCGAAGCCTCCAGATCCGAACGAGAGTTGCCCGCCAACATCGAGCATGTGCGCCAGTTACTCAATGGCGTACGGCCTGACAACCTCTATTGCGAAAGCTATGTCAGAGGCATCGCTGACCATATCAAGGCGGCGCTGCCGACAAGCCCGGCGGCGTCTTCCCATGGCCAGGCGCGCAAGCCTTACGTGTTGATCATCGATGAAATAAACCGGGGCAATGTGTCGCGTATCTTCGGTGAGCTGATCACCCTGATCGAACCCTCGAAACGCCAGGGGCACGAGGAGTGCCTGCCCATCGTTTTGCCCTACTCGCGTAAGCCATTCAGTGTGCCGGACAACCTTTACATCATCGGCACGATGAATACCTCCGACCGCTCCTTGGCAGGCCTGGACATTGCCCTGCGCCGGCGCTTCGTGTTCCGTGAGATGCCACCACGGCCCGAGCTGTTGCAGGGCGTCGAGGTGGCGGGGGTGGAGATCAGCGAACTGCTGTGGGTGATGAACCAGCGCATCGAGGTCTTGCTCGATCGCGAGCATTGCCTGGGGCATGCCTATTTCATGCCGCTGAAAGACAAGGACTTTACGGATGAGCAGGGGCTGGCCGCGCTCGCGCTGATCTTCCGCAACCAGATTCTGCCGCTGTTGCAGGAATACTTCTTCGAGGATTGGCAGCGCATCCAGTGGGTGCTCAACGACCATCGCAAGCCGCAGCAGGATCGTTTCGTCGTGCAGGGCGAGCAGAATATGGAGGCGCTGTTCGGCTCCATCAGCGTGCCGGCGCAAGGCCAGACGTGGCGAGTCAATGAGGCGGCGTTCGAGCGGCCTTCGGCCTATGCCGGGATCATCGGGGCCAAGGTTGGAGGCGAGATGCCGGCTGCCGAGCCTGTGGAGGCGGATGCGTGAATCCATGTGTCACGGTGCGTGAATATGCTCGCCTGACCACGGCACAGGTCGCTCACGGTGACCTCGATTGCGCGCAGATTTCTGACAGTGCATTTAAGTGGCTATGCGAGCAGAGTGCTCGCTTCAAGCGCAGTGGCGCCACGCTGCTGCAGGTTGAGGGGCGCTGCGATCTTCGCTGGGATTCCTACGTGGGTGTGCTGGAAACACCCTGCGGCACGAGGCTGGAGATTCTGCCCAAGCACCACGAGCAGGGCGATTGCGTGGGCAAGAGCCGCGCGTTGCTGCGTAAGCTCATCGCTCATGCCTTGCAGCTGAAACCGCGTGAAGCCTCGGTGGCGAGCCTGGAGTTGTTCGATGCACCGCTTAGTGAGTGGGTGATGGGACAGTTTCTGGCGGAGCTGGATCGGCTGGTCAAGCGCGGCATGCGCTTCGACTATCGGCGTATCGAAGAGGAACAGCGGTTTCTGCGGGGGCAGCTCGACGTGGTGGCGCAGATGCGTCAGCCGCCAGGGCGTCAGCATCATTTCCAGATTCGTCATGACGTATTCCTGCCGGATCGCGCCGAGAACCGCTTGCTCAAGCTGGCGCTGCAACAGGTGGCCAAGAGTACCCGCGATGCCGCCAACTGGCGCCTGGCTCACGAGTTGCGCGCCATGCTCGTCGAGGTGCCGGCCAGCCAGCAGGTCAGCGAGGATCTGCGTGCCTGGAGTCGTGACCGGCTGATGGCCCATTACCAGGCGGTCAAGCCCTGGTGCGAGTTGATCCTCAAACAGCAGATGCCGCTTGCCGTGAGCGGCCAGTGGCGTGGTGTGAGCCTGTTGTTTCCGATGGAAAAGCTGTTCGAGAAATACGTTGAGGGTTGGTTGGCGAAGGCATTGAAGCCCGGCGTGCAACTGCAGCCGCAAGCCAACGAGCAGCATCTGTGCGGGCACAGCAGCGGGCAGATGTTTCGCCTGAAACCGGACTTGCTGATCGATGCGCCCCGGCAACGCTGGATTCTCGATACCAAGTGGAAGCGTATCGATGCCGGCAAGCCGGAGAGGAACTACGAGCTGAGCCAGGGGGACTTCTACCAGTTGTTCGCCTATGGCCATAAATACCGCCGAGACGGCGAGGTGCCTGGTCTGGCCCTGATCTATCCCCGGTGGTCACGCTTCGAGCAGGCGCTACCGGTGTTCGACTATGGGGAGGGCATGGCGCTTTGGGTGCTACCGTTCGATCTGGACGCTGACTGTTTGCTGGGCAGCCTGTCAGCGGGGCTTCCTGTTACTGCACCAGTGGAGTTGATCGCATGAGCTCGTATCATCCGCCGCTGACCCTGACCGCGCCAATGCTGGCGCTGGTTGCCGAGATCAGCGAGCAGGTGGGGCGTCTGGCTGCGCAGCAACAAGCAGCGCTTACTCCGCAACTGCGTCGCGGTAATCGTATTCGTACCATCCAGGCGTCGTTGGCCATCGAGAACAACAGTTTGAGTGTCGAGCAGGTGACGGCGGTGCTTGAGGGCAAGCGGGTGCTGGGGCTACCGCGGGAGATTCAGGAAGTGCGCAATGCCTTCGCAGCCTATGACGCGATGCCGGGCTGGCAGCCGCATAGCCAGTCAGATCTGTTGACGGCTCATGGATTATTGATGCTGGGCCTGATTGACGATGCCGGGCGTTACCGTCGTGGCGGTGTCGGCATTTATCGTGAGGGGCGCTTGCTGCACATGGCGCCGCCGGCCAGTCGGGTGAACGTATTGATGCAGCGCCTACTGCGCTGGCTAGGTGCGAGTGACTGGCACCCGCTGATCGCTAGTTGTGTGTTCCATTACGAATTCGAGTTCATCCACCCCTTTGCCGATGGTAACGGGCGTATGGGGCGCTTGTGGCAGACCCTGATCCTCAGCCGGTGGCGACCGGTGCTGGCCTATCTGCCGGTGGAAACGGTGATCCGCGATCAGCAGGAGGCCTACTACGCTGCGTTGGCCGCTGCCGATCAGGCGGCTGAGGCCACGCCGTTCGTGGAGTTCATGCTGGCGGCGTTGCGCCAGGCACTAAGCGAGGCTGGTCAGAGCGATCAAGTAACCGATCAAGTAACCGATCAAGTAGCGCGTTTGCTGCAGGCTCTTCCGCCTGGTGTCGCGCTCAAATCCAGCGAGCTGATGCTGCGTCTGGGGTTATCACATCGTCCGACCTTTACTCGGAACTACCTTAATCCAGCCTTGGCCGCGGGGCTGATCGAAATGACCGACCCAGCATCACCCCGCAGCCCGACACAGCGATATCGGCGCAGACAAGCCTGAGGGCTCGCGTCCCGAGCCCTTGCCGATTTCAGGCAGTCGATGTCCTTACTCCGCCGCATACGCCGCCAGGCAGGTGTCGAGCATGCGGTTGGAGAAGCCCCATTCGTTGTCGTACCAGGCCAGCACCTTGACCAGGCGGCCGTTCACCTTGGTGTGGTTGGCGTCGAAGATCGACGACAGCGGGTTGTGGTTGAAGTCGCAGGACACCAGCGGCAGTGGGTTGTAGCCCAGTACCTTCGAGCCCTCGGCGGCGGCGCGCAGCAGGGTGTTGATCTCTTCGGTGCTGGTGTCGCGCTGCACCTGCACGGTCAGGTCTACCAGCGACACGTTGATCACCGGCACCCGCACCGCCATGCCGGTCAGGCGTCCGGCCAGTTCCGGTAGCACCAGGCCGACGGCTTCGGCAGCGCCGGTCTTGGTGGGGATCATCGACTGGGTGGCCGAGCGGGCGCGGAAGGGATCGCTGTGGTAGACGTCGGAGAGGTTCTGGTCGTTGGTGTAGGCATGGATGGTGGTCATCAGTCCGCTTTCGATGCCCAGTTCGCGCTGCAGCACCTGGGCCACCGGCGCCAGGCAGTTGGTGGTGCAGGAGGCGTTGGAGATGATCTGCTGATCGGCGCGCAGGCTGCCTTCATTGACGCCGTAGACGATGGTGGCATCGGCGCCCTTGGCCGGGGCGGAGATGATCACCTTGCTGGCGCCAGCGGCCAGGTGCGCGGCGGCCTTGTCACGCTCGGTAAACAGGCCGGTGCACTCGAATACCACATCCACCTCAAGCGCCTTCCACGGCAGTTCGGCTGGGTTGCGCACGGCACTGACAGCGATGACGTCGCCGTTGACGATCAGGCTCTGGCCGTCGACCTCGACCGATGCATCGAAAATGCCGTGTACGCTGTCGTACTTGAGCAGGTGGGCGTTGATCGCGCTGTCGCCCAGGTCGTTGATCGCGACGACCTGCAGTTTGTCGCGGTAGTTCTGGGTATAGAGTGCCCGGAGCACGTTGCGGCCGATGCGGCCGAAACCGTTGATGGCAATTCGTAGTGTCATGGTGATGATCTCGGTTTGTTGTTTTAAAACAAGATTATTCCCATGAGACTAGAAATCAAGCGCTTTGAATGTCAGTATTTTGATAAAAATACAATTTAATGGCTGTCCGATAGCCTGGAGTCGAAACCATGCATCCCCGCATTCTTGAGGTCACCGAGCGCCTCATTGCCCGTAGCTCTGCGACCCGCGCGCGTTACCTGGCGCAGATGGCTGCCGCCGACAGCCAGGGCCCGCACCGTGGCACCCTGCAGTGCGCCAACTTCGCCCACGGCGTGGCGGGCTGCAATTCCGCTGGCGACAAGCAGCGCCTGCGCCTGATGAACGAAGCCAACGTCGGCATCGTCACCGCCTACAACGACATGCTCTCGGCGCACCAGCCCTACGAGCACTACCCGCAGATGATCAAGCAGGCGCTGCGCGAGGTCGGCTCGGTCGGCCAGGTGGCCGGTGGCGTGCCGGCCATGTGCGATGGCGTGACCCAGGGCGAGCCGGGCATGGAGCTGAGCCTGGCCAGCCGCGAGGTGATCGCCATGTCCACCGCCGTGGCGCTGTCGCACAACATGTTCGATGCGGCGATGCTGCTGGGCATCTGCGACAAGATCGTGCCGGGGCTGATGATCGGCGCGCTGCGCTTCGGCCATCTGCCGATGATCTTCGTGCCGGGCGGGCCGATGCCGTCGGGCATTCCCAACAAGGAAAAGGCCGCCGTGCGCCAGCTCTACGCCGAGGGCAAGGCGAGCCGCGAAGAGCTGCTGGAATCGGAGATGAAGTCCTACCACAGCCCCGGCACCTGCACCTTCTACGGCACCGCCAACACCAATCAGGTGGTCATGGAAATCATGGGCCTGCACCTGCCGGGCTCGTCCTTCGTCAACCCCTACACGCCGCTGCGTGACGCGCTGACCGCCGAGGCCGCGCGCCAGGTGGTGCGTCTGACCCGCCAGGGCGGCGAGTACACGCCGCTGTGCCGGATCATTGATGAGAAGGCCATCGTCAACTCGGTGGTAGCGCTCAACGCCACGGGCGGCTCGACCAACCACACCCTGCATATCCCCGCGTTCGCCCGTGCTGCCGGTATTCACCTGACCTGGCAGGATATGGCGGATATCTCCGCCGTGACCCCGACCCTGGCCAAGGTCTACCCCAACGGCCAGGCCGACGTGAACCACTTCCATGCCAGCGGTGGCGTGCCCTTCATGGTGCGTACCCTGCTCGAAGCCGGCCTGCTGCACGAGGACGTGCATACCGTGGCCGGCCCCGGCCTGGTGCGCTACACCCAGGAACCCTTCCTCGATGATGGCCGCCTGGTCTGGCGCGAAGGCCCGGCGCAGAGCCTGGATCGCACTATCCTGCGCGGCGCGACCGAGGCCTTCTCGGCTGAAGGCGGGTTGCGCGTGTTGACGGGCAATCTGGGCAGCGGTGTGGCCAAGGTGTCGGCGGTGGCGCCGGAGCATCAGGTGGTCGAGGCGCCGGCGCGGGTGTTCGAGACTCAGGCCGAGCTGGCCGATGCCTTCAAGGCCGGTGAGCTGGAACGCGACTTCGTCGCCGTGGTGCGCTTCCAGGGGCCCAAGGCCAATGGCATGCCCGAGCTGCACAAGCTCACGCCTTACCTGGGCGTGCTGCAGGATCGAGGCTTTCAGGTGGCGCTGGTCACCGATGGGCGCATGTCCGGGGCATCGGGCAAGGTGCCGGCGGCCATTCACGTCAGCCCGGAAGCCTGGGACGGCGGGCCGCTGGCCAAGGTGCGCGACGGTGATCTGATTCGTGTCGATGGCGTGACCGGGCACCTGCAGGTGCTGGTGGATGAGACCGACTGGGCCGCCCGCGAGCTGGCACCGCGCCCGCAGGGCACCGGTGTCGGTTGCGGGCGTGAGCTGTTCGCCTTCATGCGCGCCGCCTTCAGCCCGGCTGAGCAGGGCGCCAGTGCCTTCACGGCGGAACTGGAGTCGCTGCGATGAGCCTGGTGCTGGTCGGCGATGTCGGCGGCACCAACGCGCGTTTCGCCCTGTGGCGCGATGGCCGTATCGAGGCCGTGAGGGTATCGGCCACGGCCGAGCATGCCACGCCGGAGCTGGCCGTGGCCGCCTACATGGCCGCCGTGGGGCTGGCGCCGGGTGAGGTACAGACCGTCTGCCTGGCCTGCGCCGGGCCAGTGGAGATCGATCCGTTTCGCTTTACCAACAATGCCTGGCGCATCAGTCGTGCGGCCTTCTGCGCCGAGCTGCAGGTGCGCGAGTTGCTGCTGATCAACGACTTTTCGGCCATGGCCCTGGGCATGACCTGTTTGCGCGACGATGAGCGCATCAGCGTCTGCCCGGGCGTGTCCGAGCCTGGTCGTCCGCGTGTGGTGATCGGTGCGGGCACCGGCCTGGGTGTCGGCACCCTGCTGGAGCTGCCGGGTGGCGGCTGGCATGCGCTACCGGGCGAGGGCGGGCATGTCGACCTGCCGGTGGGCTCAGCACGCGAGGCACAGATCTGGCAGGCGCTGCATGATCAGCTCGGGCATGTCAGCGCCGAGGCCGGCGCGCTCAGCGGCAATGGCCTGCTGGCGCTGTACCGCGCTACCTGCACGGTGGACGGCCAGCCGCCGCTGTTGCACAGTGCCGCGCAGATTACCGGCGCGGCTCTGGAGGGCGACGCGCTGGCAGCCAGCGTGCTGGAAACCTTCTGCTGCCTGCTGGGAAGGGTGGCCGGCAACAACGTGCTGACCCTGGGCGCGCGCGGTGGCGTGTATATCGCCGGCGGCATGGTGCCGCGCTTCGCCGAATTCTTCCTGGCCAGCGGCTTTTCCCGCTGCCTGCGCGACAAGGGCTGCATGAGCGATTATTTCGACGGCTTGCCGGTGTGGCTGGTGACGGCCGAGTATCCGGGGCTGATGGGCGCTGGTGTGGCGGCGGAGCAGCATCTGGCGCGCAGGCGATAGCCGCACGCGGCGTTGCATAACAACAAGATCAAGGACTATCGATGTGAGCCCGACCGGAAAATCCATCCTGCTGGTCGACGACGACCAGGAAATCCGCGAGCTGCTGCAAACCTACCTGGGCCGCGCCGGCCTGCAGGTGCGCAGCGTGGCCGATGGCGCCGGCTTTCGTCAGGCGCTGGAGGAGGGCGGCGCGGACTTGCTGATTCTCGATGTGATGCTGCCCGACGAAGACGGCTTCAGCCTGTGCCGTTGGACGCGCGCGCACGGGCGTTTCGCCCAGGTGCCGATCATCATGCTTACCGCCAGCTCCGACGAGGCCGACCGGGTGATCGGCCTGGAGCTGGGCGCCGATGATTACCTCGGCAAGCCCTTCAGCCCGCGTGAGCTACTGGCGCGGATCAAGGCCCTGCTGCGCCGGGTGCACTTCGCCCAGGAGCGCGCCCCCGAGGTGCTGGCCTTCGATGAGTGGCGCCTGGACATGGTCAGTCACCGCCTGTTCCACCTCGATGGCGAGGAGGTGTTGCTCTCCGGCGCCGACTTTGCCTTGCTCAAGCTGTTTCTCGATCATCCGCAACAGATTCTCGACCGCGACACCATCGGCAACGCCACTCGTGGCCGCGAGATGATGCCGCTGGAGCGCGTCGTCGACATGGCCGTCAGTCGCCTGCGCCAGCGTCTGCGCGACACCGACAAGCCCCCACGGTTGATCCGCACCGTACGCGGCAGTGGTTACCAGTTGGCCGCAACGGTCACCGCCCAGGCCGGCCATGCGCGCTGAGTGGCGGCGGCTGTTGCCGATTCCGCGTTCGCTGCTGGGGCGCATGCTGCTGCTGACCCTGCTCGCAGTGCTGGTGGCACAGGCGCTGTCCAGCGCCATCTGGCTGTCGCAGTTGCGCGCCACCCAGCTCGAAGGCCTGGTCACCGCTGCGCGCAGCCTGGCTCATTCGATGTCGGCCAGCGTGCGTTACTTCCGCTCGTTGCCGGTGGCCTATCGGCCGCTGGTGCTCGACCAGTTGCGCAGCATGGGCGGCACGCGCTTCGTGGTCAGCCTCAATGATCGTCCCCTGCAGATGAAGCTGCTGCCGGCCACGCCACGCAAGCAGGCGGTGACCGAGGCGGTGAGCGAGGTGCTGCACGCTTCGCTGGGCGGCAGTGCGGACATCTCGGTGAACTTCGTCAGCCCGGACGACCTGCTGATCTTCAATGGCGGTCTCAAGCTCGAAGAGCTACCACGCTCCTGGGCGCATTACGCGCTGACCCTGGAGCCGGTCAAACCGCCGGTGCTGGTCACCCAGATGCAGCTAGCCCCCGGCGAATGGCTGTATATCGCCTCGCTGCTGCCCGAGCCCTACACCAGTCTGGAGGAGCCGGTGCTGCCGGCCCAGCAACTCTGGTTCATGCTCTTCAGCAGCGCCTTCTTGCTGCTGTTCATCGGCCTGCTGGTGCATTGGCAGAGCCGCCCGCTCAAGCGTCTGGCGCGGGCGGCGCGGCACATGTCGCTGGGCGCCGAGGTGGAGCCGGTGGCCGAGGGCGGTGGGCGCGAGGTGGTGGAGGTGAGCCGCGCCTTCAATGCCATGCGCGAGCGCATCAGCCGTTATCTGACCGAGCGTGCGCAACTGTTCAGCGCCATTTCCCACGACCTGCGCACCCCCATCACGCGCCTGCGTCTGCGGGTCGAGCTGCTGGAGGACGAGGCGCTACAAGCCAAGTTCGGCCGCGATCTGGACGAGCTGGAACTGCTGGTCAAGGGCGCGCTGCAATGCGTCAAGGACACCGACATCCACGAGAACATCGAGCCGGTGGATCTCAACCAGTTGCTGCATTGCCTGGTCGAACCCTACCTGGCGCCAACGGGGACGGGCCAAGTGACGGTGCATGGCCAGGCCCAGGCTGCCTACCCGGGCAAGCCGCTGGCGCTACGGCGCTGCATCGGCAACCTGATCGACAACGCGCTCAAGTACGGCCACAGCGCCCACCTGCATGTCGAGGACGATGCCCAGGCCTATGTGCTGCACGTCGATGACGATGGCCCAGGGGTGCCCGAACAGCGCCTGGAGCAGGTGTTCGAGCCGCATTTCCGCCTGGCTGGGCAGCAGCAGGGCTACGGCCTGGGGCTGGGCATCGCACGCAATATCGCCCACAGCCATGGCGGCGAGGTGAGCCTGCAGAACCTGCGCGAAGGTGGTCTGCGGGTGACCCTGCAGTTGCCGCGTTCGGTGGAGTGACTGCCTGCAGCGGGTGTGGGCTTCGTTCGGGCGATACGTTGGCGCCAGTGGGTTCCCGGGTATCGCTGCGCTCAACCCAGGCTGCGGTGAGCGCAGGTGTCGTCGTTTCGTAGCCTGGGTTAGCCCAAGGCGTAACCCGGGTGTTTGCCATGAGTCTGGAGTCACTGCCATGAACCTGCCTGAACTGCCCGCCACGAGCTGGCTGAGCAAAGCCCGCCACCGGGCCTGGCTGGACGCCGAAGGCCAGCGCCTGCTGGCCTTCGCCAGGGCCGCGCGCGTCGAACAGGGCTTCGCCGCCCTCGATGAGCGCGGCAACTTGCCGGCCGACGCCTGCGCCGAGCTGATCCACACCACGCGCATGACCCATTGCTTCGCCTTGGCGCATATCCAGGGGCTGCCCGGCCATGCCCATCTGGTCGACCACGGCATCGCGGCGTTATGCGGGGCGCTGCGTGACGAGGTGCATGGCGGCTGGTTCGCCGATGCCCGCCGCAGCGGCGACAAGAGCGCCTACCTGCATGCTTTCGTCGCCCTGGCTGCCAGCTCCGCACGGGTGGCTCAGCGGCCTGGCGCCGAGGCGCTGTTGGCCGAGGCCATCGCAGTGCTCGAAGGGCATTTCTGGAGCGAGGAGGAGGGCACCCTGCGCGAAAGCTTCAGCCGCGATTGGACGCAGGAAGAGGCCTATCGCGGTGCCAACAGCAACATGCATGGCGTGGAGGCCTTTCTCGCCCTGGCCGATGTCACCGGCGATGCCCTGTGGCTGCAGCGCGCCCTGCGCATCGCCGAGCGGCTGATCCATGCTCATGCCGTGGCCAGCGGCCATGTGGTGGTCGAACATTTCGACCGCCACTGGCAGCCGTTGCCGGAATACAACGCCGACAACCGTGCCGACCCCTTCCGCCCCTACGGCAGCACGCCGGGCCACAGCTTCGAGTGGGCGCGCCTGCTGCTGCATCTGGAAGCGGCCTTGCTGCGCGCCGGGCTGGTCGCGCCCGATTGGCTGCTGACGGACGCCCGTGGCCTGTTCGCCAGCGCCAGTCGCGCTGCCTGGCAGGCCGACGGCACGCCGGGGCTGGTCTATAGCCTGGACTGGCAGGCGCGGCCTGTGGTGCGTGCGCGTCTGCACTGGGTGCAGGCCGAGGCCATCGCGGCGGCTGCGGCCTTGCTGCGACGCACCGGCGAGGCCGACTACGAGCGTTGGTATCGACAGTTGTGGGAGTTCGCCGCGCGCCACTTCATCGACCTGCAAGGCGGTAGCTGGCATCACGAGCTGGACAGCGACAACCGCCCGGCAGGGAGTATCTGGGCGGGCAAACCCGACCTCTATCACGCCTATCAGGCCGTGCTACTGCCGAATTTGTCATTGGCGCCGAGCCTGGCCAGTGCCCTGGCGGCTTTGTAACGGGCTGGTGACATTCGCGCGTCGCTTCGTTACCTGAGCGCCCTCGAAGGCTGATTACACTCCATCCAAACGCAAGCGCCATGACTTGCCGGATAACAACAAGAAAGGTATTTCCGATGAACTCGATTACGCGTATCTCCGCTGCCGTATCTCTCGTTTCCCTGATCCCGTTCTCCGCCCTGGCTGCCAACACCGAAGGTACGGTCGAGGTCGTGCATTGGTGGACCTCCGGTGGCGAGGCCGCCGCCGTCAAGGTGCTGCGTGAGCTGGTGGAGAAGGACGGCTACACCTGGAAGGACAGCGCCGTGGCTGGTGGTGCCGGCGCTGCCGCCATGACCGTACTCAAGACCCGGGTGATCTCCGGCAACCCGCCCGGTGCGGCGCAGATCAAGGGGCCGGATCTGCAGGAGTGGGGCGCGCTGGATCTGCTCGCGCCGCTGGATGACGTGGCCAAGGCCAACAACTGGGATGGCCTGCTCTCCAAGACCGTGGCCAACACCATGAAATACGACGGCCATTACGTCGCCGTGCCGGTGAACATCCACCGCGTCAACTGGCTGTGGATCAACCCGGAAGTGTTCAAGAAGGCCGGCATCGACAAGGCGCCGACCACCCTCGACGAGCTCTACGCCGCTGGTGACAAACTCAAGGCCGCCGGTTTCGTGCCCCTGGCCCATGGTGGCCAACCGTGGCAGGACAGCACCGTGTTCGAGGGCCTGGTGCTCGGCATCATGGGTGCCGACGGCTACCACAAGGCCTTCGTCGAGCATGACGAGGCGACCCTCACCAGCCCGCAGATGACCGAAGTGTTCACCGCGCTGAAGAAGCTCTCCACCTACATGGACGACAACCGTGCCGGACGCGACTGGAACCTGGCCACTGCGCAGGTGATCGAGGGCAAGGCCGGCATGCAGATCATGGGCGACTGGGCCAAGAGCGAGTGGACGGCCGCCGGCAAGGTGGCTGGCAAGGACTACCAGTGCGTGCCGATGCCAGGCACCGCTGGCAGCTACACCTACAACATCGACTCCCTGGCCATGTTCAAGCTCAAGGACGAAGGCGACATCGCCGCCCAGCGTGCCCTGGCGCGCATCGCCCTGGAGCCCGAGTTCCAGTACGTGTTCAACGAGAACAAGGGCTCGATCCCGGTGCGCCCCGATCTGGACATGAGCAAGTTCGACAGTTGCGCCCAGGCCTCCATGAAGGATTTCCAGGAGGCCGACAAGGCCGGCACGCTGGAGCCGAGCATGGCTCACAGCATGGCCACCAACCTGGCGGTGCAGGGGGCGATCTTCGATGTGGTCAGCAACTTCATGACCGACAAGAACGCCGACCCGAGCAAGGCGGGCGCGCAGATCTACGCGGCGATCAAGGCCGCGCAGTAAGGCGCTGCGGGCCTGCGCTGCAGGCCCGCTTCCCTATCCCATCACGAGCACGACAGGCCCTGGCGCTGTCGCGGGCAGCGCTCGGCCCGAATTCATCCACACACTGGTAATGCCCGATGAGTGTCACGACGCTAACCGCCAAGGCTTCACCCTTCGACGCGCTGCAACGCTGGCTGCCCAAGCTGGTGCTGGCGCCGAGCATGCTGGTGGTGCTGGTCGGTTTCTATGGCTACATCCTGTGGACGGCGCTGCTGTCGTTCACCAATTCCAGCTTCATGCCCAGCTACAAGTGGGTGGGCCTGCAGCAGTACGCACGGCTGCTGGACAACGACCGCTGGTGGGTGGCGAGCAAGAACCTGATGGTTTTCGGCGGCCTGTTCATCGGCATCAGCCTGGTAGTCGGCGTGCTGCTGGCGGTGCTGCTGGATCAGCGCATCCGTCGTGAAGGCTTCATCCGCACCATCTACCTGTACCCCATGGCGCTGTCGATGATCGTCACCGGCACCGCCTGGAAGTGGCTGCTCAACCCGGGCCTCGGCCTGGACAAGATGCTCCGCGACTGGGGCTGGGAAGGCTTTCGCCTGGACTGGCTGGTGGATCAGGATCGGGTCATCTACTGCCTGGTGATCGCCGCCGTGTGGCAGGCCTCGGGCTTCGTCATGGCGTTGTTCCTGGCCGGGCTGCGCAGCGTCGATCAGTCGATCATCCGCGCCGCCCAGGTGGACGGCGCGAGCCTGCCGACCATCTACCTGCGCATCGTGCTGCCGAGCCTGCGCCCGGTGTTCTTCAGCGCGGTGATGATCCTCGCTCATATCGCCATCAAGAGCTTCGACCTGGTGGCGGCGATGACCGCCGGTGGCCCCGGCTACGCCTCCGACCTGCCGGCGATGTTCATGTACAACTTCACCTTCAGCCGCGGCCAGATGGGCATTGGCTCGGCCAGCGCGATGCTGATGCTCGGCGCGATCCTGGCGATTCTGGTGCCCTATCTCTACTCGGAATTGCGAGGCAAGCGCCATGACTAGAGCCTTCAGCTTCAGCCGCGTGGCGATCTACGCCACCCTGTTGTTCGCCGCCGCACTGTACCTGGTGCCCCTGGTGGTGATGCTCCTGACCAGCTTCAAGACCCCCGAGGACGTGCGTACTGGCAACCTGCTGTCGCTGCCCGATGCCTTCACCCTGATCGGCTGGGTCAAGGCCTGGGACGTGGTCGGCGGTTACTTCTGGAACTCGGTGAAGATCGCCGTGCCGGGGGTGCTGATCTCCACTGCCATCGGTGCGCTCAATGGCTACGTGCTGTCGATGTGGCGCTTCCGCGGCTCGCAACTGTTCTTCGGCCTGCTGCTGTTCGGCTGCTTCCTGCCGTTTCAGACGGTGTTGCTGCCGGCCTCGTTCACCCTCGGCAAGCTGGGCCTGGCCAACACCACCACCGGCCTGGTGCTGGTGCACGTGGTCTACGGCATCGCCTTCACCACGCTGTTCTTCCGCAACTACTACGTCAGCGTGCCGGAGGCCCTGGTCAAGGCGGCGCGCCTGGATGGCGCCGGTTTCTTCACCATCTTCGGGCGCATCCTGCTGCCGATGTCGGTGCCGATCATCATGGTCTGCCTGATCTGGCAGTTCACCCAGATCTGGAACGACTTCCTCTTCGGCGTGGTGTTCGCCAGTGGCGACGCGCAGCCGATCACGGTGGCCCTGAACAACCTGGTCAACACCAGCACCGGAGCCAAGGAATACAACGTGGACATGGCCGCGGCGATGATCGCCGGGCTGCCGACCCTGCTGGTGTACATCCTGGCGGGCAAGTATTTCCTGCGTGGCCTCACGGCCGGCGCAGTCAAAGGTTGAAAGCTGCGCTGGCAGTAGTGGAGAAGTGAATGGCAACGCTCGAACTGCGTAACGTCAACAAGTCCTACGGCAGCGGCCTGGCGGACACCCTCAAGTGCATCGACCTGCAGATCGATGATGGCGAGTTCCTGATCCTGGTCGGCCCCTCGGGCTGCGGCAAATCCACCTTGATGAACTGCATCGCCGGGTTGGAGAACATCAGCCAGGGGGAGATCCTGGTCGACGGCGTGGACATCAGTGGCATGAGCCCCAAGGATCGCGACATCGCCATGGTGTTCCAGTCCTACGCGCTGTACCCGACCATGAGCGTGCGCGACAACATCGCCTTCGGCCTGAAGATGCGCAAGATGGCGCCAGCGGCCATAGACGAAGAAGTGACACGGGTGGCCAGGATGCTGCAGATCGAGCACCTGCTCAGCCGCAAGCCCGGCCAGCTTTCCGGTGGCCAGCAGCAGCGCGTGGCCATGGGCCGGGCGCTGGCGCGGCGGCCGAAGATCTACCTGTTCGACGAGCCGCTGTCGAACCTCGACGCCAAGTTGCGCGTGGAGATGCGCACCGAAATCAAGCTGATGCACCAGCGCCTGAAGACCACCACGGTGTACGTCACCCATGACCAGATCGAGGCCATGACCCTGGGTGACAAGGTGGCGGTGATGAAGGAGGGGGTGATCCAGCAGTTCGGCACGCCGCAGCAGATCTACAACGAGCCGGCCAACCTGTTCGTTGCCAGTTTCATGGGCTCGCCGCCGATGAACTTCGTGCCGGTGCAACTGCAGCAGCGTGACGGCCAGTTCTGGGCCCGCCTGGCGTCGTCGGTCGGGCATTGCGAGCTGCCGCTCGGGCAGTTGCCGGCGGGCAGTGAGCAGCGCCAGTTGCTACTCGGCATCCGCCCGGAGCAGGTGCAGCTCAGCGCCAGTGAAGCGCAAGGCGTGCTGGCGGCAGAGGTGGAAGTACTCGAGCCCACCGGCCCGGACACCCTGGTATTCGTCAGCGTCAACGACAGCAAGTTGTGCTGCCGCCTGGCCCCCGACCAGGCGCCGCCGGTTGGCCAGCGCCTGGAACTGCAGATCGATGCCGCGCGGGCCTTGCTCTTCGATGCCGAGACTGGTGAGCGCGTGCGCCCGCTGCAAGCACAGGCCGGCGCAGCCAGTGCAGCGAATGATCGTCACAAGGAGCCGGCTGCGTAGTCCTGATGCCGGTTTTGCAAAGCGGTAACAACAATAAAAACAGCAGGAGAGGATATGAAGCGAGCAACGGGTTTGGGCCTGGCCATGGCGCTGGGTTCCTTGGCACTGCCGATGACCGGCATGGCGTTGGAGTTCACCGGCTACGTGCGCAGTGGTGCCGGCACGGCCGATGGCAATGGCCGACAATCATGCTTCCAGTTGCCAGGGGCACAGTCCAAGTATCGCCTGGGCAACGAGTGCGAGCAGTACGCCGAGCTGGATCTGCGCCAGGATCTGTTTACCCTCGATGATGGCTCGGTGCTGAGCATTGAGGGCATGGCGCAGCTCTACAACCAATACGGCCATACGCCGAAATTCACCGGCGACTACGGCACCGCGCGGATGAACCAGATGTACGCCGAGTGGAGCAAGATGCCGGCGCTGGGTGGCGGTTCGCTGTGGGCCGGGCGGCGTTTCTACAAGCGTAACGACATCCACATCAGCGACTTCTACTACTGGAACCAGAGCGCCACCGGCTTCGGTATCGACGAGATGAAGATCGGTGATTACAAGTACAGCTATGTGTTCTCGCGCAAGGACAGCTATGACCAGAAGGAATACATCAACCGCCACGACTTCAACGTCGGCGGTTTCGTCACCAACCCGGGCGGCGAGGTCGAAGTGGGCGTCAGCTACATCGACAAGCCATCATCGGTGGATGACTCGCACAGCGGCTGGGCAGTGACCGGCCAGCACGTGCAGAAGAACTTCCTTGGCCTGGGCGGCGACAACAAGTTCGCCCTGCAATACGGCGAGGGCCCGGGCACGGGCCTGGGCTACACCGGCGACCCGACCCTGGATCGCAGCGCCAAGAGCTGGCGCATGGTCGAGTTCTTCGACTTTCAGATGACCCCGCGTCTCGGCGGCCAGGTGCAGTTGGTCTATCAGAAGGACAAGCGCTCCGACGGGGCGGATCAGAACTGGTTGTCGGTGGGTGGCCGCACCAGCTACGCCTTCACCGAACAGTTCAAGCTGGTGGGCGAGATCGGCCGCGACCAGGTCGATGCGCCCGGTGGCACGCGCAAGCTGACCAAGTTCACCATCGCGCCGACCTGGTCGCCCGCCGGCCCTGGCTTCTGGGCGCGCCCGGAGTTCCGCCTGTACTACACCTATGCCAGTTGGAACAAGGCCGCGCAGCAGGCGGCCAACCTGCTGGCCGAGGGCTCGGCCCTGTCCGACACCGGCGCCTTCGGCAGCTCGCGCAACGGCTCGAACTTCGGGGTGCAGGTGGAATATTGGTGGAAGTGAGCGGCAAGCCTCAAGCTGCAAGCAAGAGCAAGGGGCGGCTCCTCTTGCGGCTTGCAGCTTGAAGCTTGCGGCTGCTACATCGGTTCCTCGTCAGCCGGATAACGGCTGGCGTTGAGGCTTTCCTTGATCTTGCGCAGGTGCGGCTGGAAGTCCACGCCACGGCGCAGGGTCATGCCGGTGGCCAGTACGTCGAGCACGGTGAGCTGGATGATGCGCGAGGTCATCGGCATGTAGATGTCGGTGTCCTCGGGCAGCGGGATGTCCAGGCTCAGGCTGCTGGCCTGGGCCAGCGGCGAGCCGGCGGCGGTGAGGCCGAGCACCGAGGCGCCGTTTTCCCGCGCCAGGCGTGCCACCTCCACCAGCTCACGGGTGCGTCCGGTGTAGGAGATGATCACGAAGAGGTCGCCGGTGTGCGCCACCGAGGCCAGCATGCGCTGCATCAGCACGTCGGCATGAGCCGATACCGCCAGGTTGAAACGGAAGAACTTGTGCTGCGCGTCGAGCGCCACCGGGGCCGAGGCGCCGAGGCCGAAGAAGTGGATCTGCCGGGCCTGGATCAACATGTCCACGGCGCGGCTGATCAGGTTCGGATCGAGGCTCTGGCAGGCGCTGTCCAGCGAGGCAATGGCGCTGCCGAAGATCTTGCGCGTGTAAGCCTCGGGGCCGTCGTCGGCCTCCACCGCCTGGCTGACGTAGGCCGCGCCACTGGCCAGGCTCTGTGCCAATTGCATCTTCAACTCGGGGTAACCGTTGACGCCGAAGGAACGGCAGAAGCGGTTCACCGTGGGTTCGCTGACCTGAGCGGTCTGGGCCAGGGCGGCGATGCTCAGGCGGGTGGCCTGCTGCGGGTTGTGCAGTATCACTTCGGCGACCTTGCGTTCGGCCTTGTTCAGGCTTTCCAGGCGGCCCTGAATCTGCTCGAGAAGATTGCGCACGCGATCCATTGTTGTCCTTGTCAGATGAAATGCGGAGTCAATCCTAAGCCGGGGCTCGCTGGCTGGCTACCGCTACGCGATTTTCTGGTAAATGTTGTTTTTATTACTACATTGCGGTTGCAAGGCCCGGATTTAGCCGCTATCAATAACGCAACTTGATAGAAGAACAAAGATCATGCCTGTGATGCCCGTTGAACCCTGTACCTTTGCCCTGTTCGGCGCCCTGGGCGACCTGGCGCTGCGCAAGCTGTTCCCGGCGCTGTATCAGCTCGACCGTGCCGGCCTGCTGCATGCTGATACCCAGCTCCTGGCTCTGGCCCGTGAGACGGGCGATGCCGCCGTGCACCTGGGCGTGATCGAGCGTCACCTGCGCCGTTACCTGCCGGCCAACGAGCTGGATGAAGCCGTGCTGCAGCGCTTTCAGGCACGCCTGCGCTACCTGAGCATGGAATTCCTGCCGGCAGATGCGTATCCACAGCTTGCCGAGATGGTGGCGCGTGATTGCCCGTTGATTGCCTACTTCGCCACGCCTGCTTCGGTGTACGGCGGCATCTGCGCCAACCTGGCCGCCGTCGGTCTCGCCGCGAACACCCGGGTGGTGCTGGAAAAACCCATCGGCCATGACCTGCCATCCTCGCGCGCGGTCAACGATGCGGTGGCCGCCTACTTCCCGGAGAGCCAGGTCTATCGCATCGACCATTACCTGGGCAAGGAGACTGTGCAGAACCTGATCGCCCTGCGCTTCGCCAACAGCCTGTTCGAGACCCAGTGGAACCAGAACCACATCAGCCACGTGGAAATCACCGTGGCGGAGAAGGTCGGCATCGAGGGGCGCTGGGGCTATTTCGACAAGGCCGGGCAACTGCGCGACATGATCCAGAACCACCTGCTGCAACTGCTTTGCCTGATCGCCATGGACCCGCCGGGCGATCTCTCGGCCGACGCCATCCGCGACGAGAAGGTCAAGGTGCTGCGCGCACTGGAGCCGATTAGCGCCGAGCAGTTGTCGCAGCGCGTGGTGCGTGGCCAGTACGTGGCCGGCATCAGCGATGGCAAGCCGGTGCCGGGTTATCTGGAGGAGGAAAATGCCAACGCCCAGAGCAACACGGAGACCTTCGTCGCGCTACGTGCCGACATCCGCAACTGGCGCTGGGCGGGCGTGCCCTTCTACCTGCGCACCGGCAAGCGCATGGCGCAGAAGCTGTCGCAGATCGTCATTCACTTCAAGCAGCCGCCGCACTACATCTTCGCCCCCGAGCAGCGCCAGTTGATCGGCAACAAGCTGATCATCCGCCTGCAGCCGGACGAGAGCATCTCCCTGCAGGTGATGACCAAGGATCAGGGCCTGGACAAGGGCATGCAACTGCGCAGCGGCCCGCTGCAACTGAATTTCTCCGCCACCTACAAGAGCGCGCGGATTCCCGATGCCTACGAGCGGCTGTTGCTGGAAGTCATGCGGGGTAATCAGAACCTGTTCGTGCGCAAGGATGAAATCGAACATGCCTGGCACTGGTGCGATCAACTGATCGCCGGCTGGCAGAAACTCGGCGACTCACCCAAGCCTTACGTCGCCGGCACCTGGGGGCCAATGAGTTCCATTGCCCTGACCACTCGTGATGGATGGGCCTGGTATGGCGATCTCTGACCTGAAACTCCCTGCCGGCGTCGTGGCACAGGGCTTCGAGCGCCCGCAGCAACTGGCCAAGGCGCAGGCCGAACAGGTGGCTGCGGCCCTGCGCGAGGCAGTCGCCGAACGCGGGCATGCCACGTTGGTGGTGTCCGGCGGGCGCAGCCCGGTGGCTTTCTTCCAGGCGCTGTCGGCGCAGGCCCTGCCCTGGAGCAAGGTGCTGGTGAGCCTGGCCGACGAGCGCTGGGTGCCGGTCAGCCATGCAGACAGCAACGAGGCGCTGGTGCGCCGCCATCTGTTGCAAGGCTCGGCTGCCGAGGCGCAACTGCTCGGCCTCTACCGCAGTGCCGGCAGTCTGGAGCAGGCCGCCGAGCTAGCCGAGCAGGCCCTGCGCGAGCTGCCGCCGATCGACGTACTGGTATTGGGTATGGGCACCGACGGCCATACCGCTTCGCTGTTCCCTGGCAGCCCCAATCTGCCGCAGGCGTTGCAGGCTGATTGCCCGCGCCGCTGCCTGCCGATGCTGGCGCCGAGCGTGCCGCATCAGCGCCTGACCCTGACCCTGCCCGTGCTCAAGGCCGCGCGACTGCAAATCCTGGCGATAGAAGGCCAGGAAAAGCTGGCGGTACTGGAGCAGGCCTTGCAACAGCGCGATCTGCACAGCATGCCGATCAGCGCCTTCATCGACGCGCCCCTGAACATCTATTGGTGCCCGTAAGGAACGAATTTCATGACAGATGCCATCAGCCGCACGGTTCCCCGCATGGCCGAGAAGATCGCCAGCATCGACGCGCTCTGCGCCCGAGCACGGATCATGCCGGTGATCACCATTGCCCGCGAGGAGGACATCCTGCCGCTGGCCGACGCTCTGGATGCCGGTGGCCTGCAGGTGCTGGAAATCACCCTGCGCTCGCCTCACGGCCTGAGTGCCATCCGCCGCCTGCGCCAGGAGCGTCCGCACCTGTGCGTCGGCGCCGGCACGGTGCTGGATCGGCAGATGCTGGCGGCGGTGGAAGAGGCCGGCGCGCAGTTCGTGGTCAGCCCCGGCAGCTCCGACGAGCTGCTGCGCGCTGCCTTGGAAAGCCCGCTGCCGCTTCTGCCTGGCGTGGCCAGCGCTTCGGAAATCATGCTTGGCTATGCCCTGGGTTATCGTCGCTTCAAGCTGTTCCCGGCCGAGGTCTGTGGCGGTGTGGCCGCGCTCAAGGCCTTCGCCGGCCCCTTCGGTGACGTGCGTTTCTGCCCGACCGGCGGCGTCGGCCCGGCCAACCTGCGCAACTACATGGGCCTGCCCAACGTGATGTGCGTCGGCGGTAGCTGGATGCTGAACAGCGCACAGGGCTGGGATGCCGTGCGCCAGACCAGTGCCGAGGCGCTGGCGCTGCTGGATCGATAGCGCTGATGAGCCTGCGCATCAGCAAGGACACCCGTCTGTGCATGTCGTTGTCCGGGCGGCCGGGCAATTTCGGCACGCGCTTTCACAACTACCTGTATCAGGCCCTGGAGCTGGACTACCTGTACAAGGCCTTCACCACCAGGGATCTGCCGGCTGCGATCGGTGGCATCCGGGCTCTGGGCGTGCGTGGTTGTGCGGTATCGATGCCATTCAAGGAAGCCTGCATCCCCTATCTCGATGACCTGCACGACTCGGCGGCCACCTTGCAGTCGGTCAATACCATAGTCGCTGACGACGACCGGCTGACCGGTTACAACACCGATTACAGTGCCGTGGTGAAGTTGCTGGCGCAGCATGGTGTGCCGCGTGATATCCCCTATGCATTGCGCGGCAGCGGCGGCATGGCCAAGGCCGTGGGCTGCGCCTTGCGCGACAGCGGTTTTGTCCGCGGCTGCATCCTCGCCCGCAACGAACGCACGGGTAGAGCGCTGGCCGCCGAGTGTGGCGTGCCCTGGTACGAGAGCCTGGGCGGGCAGCCGGCCGGGCTGCTGGTCAATGTCACTCCGCTGGGCATGCGTGGTGACCAGGCTGAGCAACTGGCTTTCGACGAGGCCGCCGTCGCCGCTGCGCAATGGATCTTCGACGTGGTGGCCGTCCCCGTGGAAACGCCCTTGATCCGTTTGGCCCGGGCGCTGGGCAAGCCGGTCATCACCGGCGGCGAAGTCATCGTGCTGCAGGCGGTGGAGCAGTTCGTCCTCTATACCGGCGTGCGCCCCGATGCCGAGCTGATCGAGCGCGCCGCGCGTTTCGCGCTGAGCGATAACTGAAACCCTCTGCGTCGGCTGATGTGGCGATATGTCACTGCCTGACAGGGGCGATTCTGGGCAACACCCTTGCGATAATGAGAAGATATTGCAAATGAGTGAAGCGCACGAATCGTCGAGGTCGTAGATGGCATTTACCCGTAGACAGGTGCTGGCGGGGCTGGCTGGCCTGGGTGTGGTCGGCCTGGGTGCCGGTGGGGTGCGGTACTGGCTGGGGCGGCCGGAACATGTCGCCAGCCATGATTACGAGCTGATCGCTGCACCGCTGGATCTGGAACTGGTGCCTGGGCACCTGACGCCGGCCTGGGGCTATGGCGGGCAGGCGCCGGGTGTCGAGCTGCGCTGCCGCCAGGGTGAGCGTTTGCGGGTGCGCTTCATCAACAAGCTGGAGCAGCAGAGCACCATCCACTGGCATGGCATTCGTCTGCCATTGGCAATGGACGGTGTGCCCTACGTGTCGCAGGCGCCGGTGCTGCCAGGCGAATACTTCGACTACGACTTCATCTGCCCGGATGCCGGCAGCTACTGGTATCACCCCCATACCAGCAGCGCCGAGCAGCTCGGCCGTGGCCTGGTCGGCCCACTGATAGTCGAAGAACGCGAGCCCACGGGCTTCCTGCACGAGCGCACGCTGAGCCTGAAGACCTGGCATATCGACCAGCAAGGCGCCTTCACGCCCTTCACGGTGCCACGCCAGGCGGCGCGCGAAGGCACGCGCGGGCGGCTGGATACCATCAACGGCGTGCCCAAACCGACCCTGGAACTGCCGGCCGGACAGGTGGTGCGCCTGCGCCTGATCAACCTCGACAATACCGTCACCTACCGCCTCAACCTGCCGGACGGCGAGGCGCGCATCTATGCGTTGGATGGCAACCCGGTGCAGCCCAGGCCGCTGGGCAAGGAGTACTGGCTGGGGCCGGGCATGCGCCTGGATCTGGCCTTGAAGGTGCCGGCTGCCGGCCAGGAACTGTCCCTGCGCAACGGGCCGCTGCGCCTGGCGACCATCAAGAGCGTGGCCAGTAGCCAGGTGCCGGGTGACTGGCCGCCAGCGCTGCCGGCCAACCCGGTGGCCGAGCCGGACCTGGCCAAGGCCGAGACCCTGCGCTTCAACTTCGAGTGGGCGGCGGCGCTGGCCTCACCGGCCGATGAGGCGGCTGGGCGTTACAAGTACTGGCAGATCAACGGCCAGGCCTGGGACATCAACGACAAGACCTGCGCCGACCGCCCCATCGCCACGCTCAAGCGCGGTGGGCACTACATCTTCGTGCTGCGCAACATGGCTCAGTACCAGCATCCGATCCATCTGCACGGCATGTCGTTCAAGGTGCTCGACTCCGACCGCAAACGGATCATCCCTTACTTCACCGACACCTACCTGCTGGGCAAGAACGAGACGGCGCGCATCGCCTTGGTCGCCGATAACCCAGGGGTGTGGATGTTCCATTGCCACGTGATCGACCATATGGAAACGGGGCTGATGGCCGCCATCGAGGTGGCCTGAGGCCGTGTTGCTGGCCCGCGCACCGCGAACCTTGTGGTAAGGTGCGCGCCCCGTTCGCGGCCAGCCCCAGGTCGGTGGCGTGCGGGACGTCCTCCGGGCAGTCGCCGGGCGGGGCCTGGATGTCCGTTTCGTTTGCGCAATGCCCGTTCACCGTTCAGAACAAAGGCCGTGGCAGTTCGGTTCAGGCCCTCCTGATACGTTGATTTCGTTGTAGAGGTGTTGTGATGAGTGAAACGCAGATCCGCTCCGTGGCGGGGCAAGCCGGTGCCGAGCCGGTCGCCGCATCTGGGCTGGAGGTCAAGCGCCTGAGCTTCCTCGAAGCCGTGGCGATGATCGTGGGCACCAATATCGGTGCCGGTGTGCTGTCGATGGCCTATGCCAGTCGCAAGGCTGGTTTCGCGCCCCTGCTGCTCTGGTTGGCAGTGGCCGGCATCTTCACCACCATCACCATGCTCTACGTCTCCGAAACCGCGCTGCGCACCCGTGCGCACAGCCAGCTCAGTGGCCTGGCCAAGCGCTACGTCGGCTCGTTCGGTTCCTGGGCGATCTTCCTCTCGGTAGCGGTCAACAGCATCGGTGCGCTGATCGCCTACATGAGCGGCAGCGGCAAGATTCTCTCGGCGTTCCTCGGTATCAGTCCGGCGCTGGGCAGCCTGCTGTTCTTCGCTCCGGCGGCACTGGTGCTGTATCTGGGCCTGAGTGCCATCGGCAAGGGCGAGAAGTTCATCAGCATCGGCATGGTCAGCATGATCCTGATCCTGGTGGTCGCGACGCTGATCAACGAGAACACCGATGCGGCGCGCCTGCTCGACGGCGACTGGGTCTACATGGTGCCGGTGTTCAACATCGCCGTGTTCTGCTTCTCGGCGCAGTACATCGTGCCGGAAATGGCCCGTGGCTTCGCCGACCGCCCGCAACTGCTGCCGCGTGCGGTGATCACCGGTATGATCAGCACCTTCGTCCTGCTGGCCATCGTGCCGGCTTCGGTGATCGCCCTGACCGGCCTGGAGAATCAGTCCGAGGTGGCCACCCTGGCCTGGGGCGAGGCGCTGGGGCAGTGGGCGTTCTACACCGCCAACACCTTCGCCCTGTGCGCGATGATGACCTCGTACTGGGGCCTCGGCGGTAGCTTCCTGACCAACATCTTCGACAAGTTCCAGTCGCTTGGCGCCGAGTCGCAGCCCAAGACCCGTCTGATGGTGCTCGGCCTAGTGTGCGTGCCACCGTTCGTGCTGGCGTACAGCGGCATGGTCGGCTTCGTCAACGCGCTGTACTTCGCCGGTGCCTTCAGTGGTGTGATCCTCTCGATCATGCCGATCCTGATGCTGCGCCAGGCGCGCCGCAGTGGTGATCTGCAGCCGGCCTGGCAATGCGGCTGGATCGCTCATCCGGCGCTGCAGGTGATGATCGTGCTGATCTACCTGGCCAGCGCTGTGTACGCCGTGCTCAGTGCTCTGCAGCTATTGCCGTCCGGTTGGTAAGGCGGGGCTTTCTTTCCACGCCGTTGTCTGTACATTGCGCACAGGCAACGGCACCCGCCAGCGTTCTCGAAGCCACCTGACTGAGCCATGAACAGACCGCACATCATCGACCGATCCCTCGACGAGCCTTTCATGCAGGCGGCGCTGGCGCTGGCACGCCAGGGTGCCGAACTGGGCGAGGTGCCGGTGGGCGCGGTGCTGGTGCAGGAGGGTGAAATCATCGGCCGTGGCTTCAATTGTCCGATTTCGCGCCACGACCCCAGTGCCCATGCCGAGATGGTGGCCATCCGCGCGGCCGCAGAGCGCGTGCAGAACTACCGTCTGCCGGGCAGCACCCTGTATGTCACCCTGGAGCCGTGCAGCATGTGCGCCGGGCTGATCGTGCATGCACGTATCGCCCGTGTGGTGTTTGCCGCCAGCGAGCCGCGCGCGGGCATGGCGGTCAGTCAGGGGCGTTTCTTCGAGCAGGGCTTTCTCAATCACCGGGTGATGGTGGAGGGCGGGCTGCTGGCCGAGGAGAGTGGTGCGCTGCTCAAGGCGTTCTTCAAGGCGCGGCGCGGCTGAGCGCCGGCCCCTTCACAACGGCGGGGCGTCTTCGTCCGGCTTGCGCTTGTCGATGCCGGGCATGTGGATGCCACTCTCGGCGATTTCCGTGCCTTCCAGTTGCGGCTGGGTCACCCAGGTGAGGATGTCGTAGTAGCGACGGATGTTGCGCACGAAGTGCACCGGCTCACCGCCACGGGCATAGCCGTAACGGGTCTTGCTGTACCACTGCTTCTGCGCCAGGCGCGGCAGGATCTTCTGGACGTCGGCCCACTTGTCTGGATCCAGCCCTTCGGCTTCGGTCAGGCGGCGGGCGTCTTCCAGGTGACCACCGCCGACGTTGTAGGCGGCCAGGGCGAACCAGGTGCGATCCGGCTCGGCGATGCTCTCCGGCAGTTGTTCGTGCATCTTCAGGAAGTAGCGGGCGCCGCCGTCGATGCTCTGCTTGGGGTCGAGGCGGTTGGACACACCGACCGATTGCGCGGTGCGCTGGGTCAACATCATCAGGCCGCGCACGCCGGTCTTGGAGGTGGCGTTGGGTTGCCACAGCGATTCCTGGTAGCCGATGGCGGCCAGCAGGCGCCAATCCACCTGATGGCTGCGCGAGGCATGGCGGAACATTTGTTCGTAGCGTGGCAGACGCTGCTGCAGATGTTGGGCGAAGGTATAGGCACCGACATAACCCAGCACGTCGACATGGCCGTAGTAGCGTTCCTTGAGGCGCTGCAGGGTGCCGTTGCTCTCGGCGCGTTTGAGGAAGGCGTCGATTTCCTGCAGCAGGCTGTCGTCGTCCCCGGCGGCCACGGCCCAGCGCATGCGGTTGGTATCGCCGAGGTCGAAGGCGACGCGCACGTTGGGGAAGTACACCTGGTTCATCGCCAGTTCGTTGGAGTCCACCAGGGTCAGGTCGATCTGCCCTTCATCCACCATGCGCAACAGGTCGACCACCTCAACCGCGTCGGACACCTCGAACTGCAACTCCGGTAGTTGCTGCTTGAGCGCGGCCAGTTGTTCGGCGTGGCTGCTGCCGGCCATGACCATGATGCGCTTGCCGACCAGGTCTTCGGCCTTGGTCGGGCGAGTATCGCCTTGGCGATAGACGACCTGCGGGGTGACTTCCAGATAGGGGATGGAGAAGCGCACCTGGCGCTTGCGTTGCGGCGTGTCGATCAATCCGGCGGCGGCCAACACCGGGCCGTCCTTGCTGCCGAGGCTGGCAAACAGGCTGTCGAGGTTGTCGGCGGTTTCCACCTTCAGCTCCACGCCGAGATCCTTGGCGAAGCGCTTGGCCAGTTCGTACTCGAAGCCGGTGGCGCCGTTGCGATCCTGGAAGTAGGTCGATGGGCTGTTTCGGGTGACCACGCGCAGCTCACCCGCCGCCTTTACCTGCTCGAGTACGCTGGGCTTGTGATCTTCGCCACAGCCAGCAAGCATCAGGAGGGTTCCAATCGCCAACAGCCTTGTGGCGCAACGCATGCGTATCGCAGGTCGTGCAAACATCGGCGCAGTATACGCAAAGCGCAGGTCGTGCCATATCTCGACAGCGAGGCGCTTCTCTGCTAGTGCTCGCTTGTCTTCAAAGCTCCTGGCACGGGTGCTGTACGCGCGGCTTTAGGCTAGAATGCACGGCCTCTAAGCACACCCCCTTCTCCAGAGGCTGTCCCGACGATGTTGATTCTGCGCGGCGCTCCCGCTCTTTCCGCTTTCCGCCATGGCAAATTGCTCGAGCAACTGACCAGCAAGGTGCCGGCCGTGACCGGGCTGTACGCCGAGTTCGCACACTTCGCCGATGTCACCGGCGTTCTGACTGCCGATGAAGAGCAGGTGCTGGCCCGCCTGCTCAAGTACGGCCCGAGCGTGCCGGTACAGGAGCCCAGCGGCAAGCTGTTTCTGACCATTCCGCGTTTCGGCACCATCTCGCCCTGGTCGAGCAAGGCCAGCGACATCGCCCGCAACTGTGGCCTGAGCAAGATCCAGCGCCTGGAGCGCGGTATCGCCTACTACGTCAGTGGTGAGCTGAGCGAGGCCGACAGCGCCGCCGTCGCCAGCCTGCTGCACGACCGCATGACCCAGCTCGTGCTGGGCGCGATGGAGGACGCTGGTGCGCTGTTCAGCCACGCCGAGCCCAAGCCGCTGACCGCCGTCGACGTGCTCGGCGGTGGCCGCGCCGCGCTGGAGCAGGCCAACCAGGACCTCGGCCTGGCCCTGGCCGAGGACGAAATCGACTACCTGGTGAAAAGCTTCAATGACCTGGGGCGCAACCCGCACGACATTGAACTGATGATGTTCGCCCAGGCCAACTCCGAGCACTGCCGCCACAAGATCTTCAATGCCAGCTGGGACATCGACGGCGAGAGCCAGGACAAGTCGCTGTTCGGCATGATCAAGAACACCTACCAGATGCACAGCGAAGGCGTGCTGAGCGCCTACAAGGACAACGCCTCGGTCATTGTCGGCCACACCGCTGGGCGTTTCTTCCCCAATCCGGATACCCGCGAGTACGGTGCTAGCGTCGAGCCCGTGCATATCCTGATGAAGGTGGAAACCCACAACCACCCGACCGCCATTGCCCCGTTCCCCGGCGCTTCCACCGGCTCCGGCGGCGAGATTCGCGACGAGGGCGCCACCGGCCGTGGCGCCAAGCCGAAGGCCGGCCTGACCGGCTTCTCGGTCTCCAACCTGAACATCCCCGACTTCCTCCAGCCCTGGGAAAAGCCCTACGGCAAGCCCGAGCGCATCGTCAGCGCGCTGGACATCATGATCGAAGGCCCGCTGGGCGGCGCCGCGTTCAATAACGAGTTCGGTCGCCCGGCCCTCAACGGCTACTTCCGTACTTTCGAGCAGGCGGTCAGCAGCCCGCGTGGCGAGGAAGTGCGCGGTTATCACAAGCCGATCATGCTCGCCGGCGGCCTCGGCAACATCCGTGAGAACCACGTGCAGAAGGGCGAGATCTCGGTCGGCGCCAAGCTGATCGTGCTCGGCGGCCCGGCCATGCTCATCGGCCTGGGCGGCGGCGCCGCGTCGTCGATGGCCACCGGTGCCAGCTCGGCCGATCTGGACTTCGCCTCGGTACAGCGCGAGAACCCGGAAATGGAGCGCCGCTGCCAGGAGGTCATCGACCGCTGCTGGCAGTTGGGCGAAGCCAACCCGATCAAGTTCATCCACGACGTCGGTGCTGGTGGTATCTCCAATGCTCTGCCGGAGCTGATCAACGACGGTGGCCGTGGCGGTCGCTTCGAGCTGCGCAACGTGCCCAACGACGAGCCGGGCATGGCCCCGCACGAAATCTGGTGCAACGAGTCGCAGGAACGTTACGTGCTGAGCGTGGACGCCGCCGACTTCGAGCGCTTCCAGGCCATCTGCGAGCGTGAGCGCTGCCCCTTCGCTGTTGTGGGCGAGGCGACTGCCGAGCCCCACCTGACCGTCACCGACAGCCATTTCAGCAACACCCCGGTGGACATGCCGCTCAACGTGCTGCTGGGCAAGCCACCGCGCATGCATCGCAGCGTCAGCCGCGAAGCGGAGCAGGGCGATGACTTCGACGCTGCTGGTGTGGATCTGCAGGACGCGGTATCGCGCGTGCTGCGTCACCCAGCCGTGGCCAGCAAGAGCTTTTTGATCACCATTGGCGACCGCACCATCACTGGCCTGGTAGCGCGCGACCAGATGGTCGGCCCCTGGCAGGTGCCGGTTGCCGATTGCGCCGTGACCGCCACCAGCTTCGATGTCTACACCGGCGAAGCCATGGCCATGGGCGAGCGCACCCCACTGGCGCTGCTCGATGCCCCGGCTTCCGGGCGCATGGCGGTGGGTGAAACCATCACCAACCTGGCCGCCGCGCGCATCGAAAAACTCTCCGACATCAAACTGTCGGCCAACTGGATGGCCGCCGCTGGTCATCCAGGTGAAGACGCGCGTCTGTACGACACCGTCAAGGCCGTGGGTATGGAACTGTGTCCGGCGCTGGGTATCACCATCCCGGTGGGCAAGGACTCCATGTCGATGAAGACCCGCTGGCAGGACGAAGACGGCGAGAAGAGCGTGACCTCGCCGCTGTCGCTGGTGATTTCCGGTTTCGCCCCGGTACAGGACGTGCGTCAGACCCTGACCCCAGAACTGCGCATGGACAAAGGCGAGACCGACCTGATCCTGATCGACCTCGGCCGTGGGCAGAATCGTCTGGGTGGCTCGATCCTGGCGCAGACCCATGCGCAGATCGGCCAGAGCGTGCCGGACGTCGACGATGCCGAAGACCTCAAGGCCTTCTTCGCCGTGGTGCAGGGCCTGAATGCCGATGGCCACATCCTTTCCTACCATGACCGTTCCGACGGTGGCCTGCTGACCACCGTGCTGGAAATGGCCTTTGCCGGTCACTGTGGTCTGGCCCTGAGCCTCGATGCTCTGGCCGATGCCGTGACGGAGCTGCCGGCTGTGCTGTTCAACGAAGAGCTCGGCGCGGTGATCCAGGTGCGCCAGGATGCTACCGCCGAAGTGCTGGCGCAGTTCAGCGCTGCTGGTCTCGATGACTGCGTGGCGGTGATCGGCCAGCCGGTCAACAACGGCGAAATCGTCATCAGCTTCCAGGGTGAAGCGGTGTTCACCGGCGAGCGTCGCCTGCTGCAGCGTCAGTGGGCGGAAACCAGCTATCGCATCCAGCGCCTGCGCGACAACGCCCAGTGCGCCGATCAGGAATTCGATCTGCTGCTGGAAGAGGACAATCCCGGTCTGTCGGTCAAGCTTGGCTATGACGTCAACCATGACATCGCTGCGCCCTACATCAAGAAGGGTGTGCGTCCGCAGGTGGCGATCCTGCGTGAGCAGGGCGTCAACGGTCAGGTGGAAATGGCGGCAGCCTTCGACCGCGCCGGCTTCTCCGCCATCGACGTACACATGAGCGATATCCTCGCCGGCCGTGTCAGCCTGGAGCAGTTCAAAGGCCTGGTGGCCTGTGGCGGCTTCTCCTACGGTGACGTGCTCGGTGCTGGTGAGGGCTGGGCCAAGTCCATCCTGTTCAACGCCCGTGCCCGCGAAGGCTTCCAGGCTTTCTTCGAGCGCAAGGACAGCTTCGCCCTCGGTGTGTGCAACGGCTGCCAGATGATGAGCAACCTGCACGAGCTGATCCCTGGCACCGAGTTCTGGCCGCACTTCGTGCGCAACCGCTCCGAACAGTTCGAGGCGCGTGTGGCCATGGTGCAGGTGCAGGAGTCGGCGTCGATTTTCCTACAGGGCATGGCTGGTTCGCGCATGCCCATCGCTATCGCCCATGGCGAAGGCCATGCCGAGTTCGAGAGCGAGGAAGCTCTACTCGAGGCCGATCTGTCCGGCACCGTGGCGCTGCGCTTCGTCGACAACCACGGCAAGGTCACCGAGACCTACCCGGCCAACCCCAATGGTTCGCCCCGTGGGATCACCGGCCTGACCAGCCGCGACGGTCGCGTCACCATCATGATGCCGCACCCCGAGCGTGTGTTCCGCGCCGTGCAGAACTCCTGGCGCCCGGACGAGTGGCAGGAAGACGGCGGCTGGATGCGTATGTTCCGCAACGCCCGCGTCTGGGTGGACTAATAGCGGCCGCGCAGCGGCCTTCTGATGACCCTCTCCCATTTATGGGAGAGGGTGCCCGAAGGGCGGGAGAGGGTGCTGTGCCCCGCGCCGAACTCTCTCCCCCAGCCCCCGCTCCACGCCCCAGCCCTTCGCAGAGCTCAGGGCGCTCAAGCCAGAGAGGGGGGCAGGGCGCGTAGCCCGGATGCAATCCGGGAATGATCCCTGCCAAACTCCCCGGATTTCATCCGGGCTACGCTGCCATGGCCGAAGACGCTTGCTCCATCCTCCCCGAAGTGCGCCTGGTCAAACCCGGTGAAAGCCATCGCCTGTGCCGCTGTGGGCATTCGCCCGAGATGCCGGACTGCACGCCCGATTGCCAACAGTCTCTAGAGCTGCGCCCTACGCGTGAGCAGCATCTACTTCTTTGTCGCTGCGGCCGTTCCGCTGAGCTGCCTTATTGCGATGGCAGCCATAGCCCTCCGGCGCCTGGTTGGCGTGGCAAGTGGCGGCGATTTCTCCGGGGCGAGTGAACAGGCCGGGCCAGGTTGCGGTCGAAAAAAGCAGAATGCGGCAACGCGTCAGTCATTTTTGAAAGGCAGTCTCTGTATTAGATCTAGGCAAAATGCCACTATTCGGACATTTATCTAGCGTGGCTGTGGTTTGTGAAGAGCTTGATGTACAAACTGTGTTTCTCGATTTTTCGGTAAAATCGTTATAAATCAATAAATTGTATTGGTTTCTTCTCTCTGGTCTTACCCAGAAATTCTACCCAAATGCTCTACCTTGATAGATCGACGGCAAGGTCTATCCTGCTGGGTTGGCCTGTGTGGATATCCAGTAATATGGCAATCTTGCACCCGTAGCATTGGTGGGAGGTAGGCGGTTGTCAGCGGGGCAGAGTGTTTTTTGCTTACTCTGCGCTCTGTGCAATTTGGCTGGCCATTGCTGTTACGATTGAAGAGTTTGATTAACGGGGAATGCCATGGGACACCAGCAAAGAGTTGTAAAGCTTGAGCTACACGCTGAGAGTGACGACCACCTAGACAGGCTTCTTGAGCTTGCGATTTTCGAACTTGGAGAGATTCGAAAAAGCTCGTGGAACAAAGACGCAGGAGAGATCAAGAGCGCCGTGATGGAAGGAAGCGCAGGGAGCTACAAACTCGATTACATGATTTCGTCGGCTGAGGTAAAAAACATCATCGATGACCTGCTGGGTAAGGGTTACGAGCGTACCCCGAGCACGGATTTCTATGGGAACCCGTGCTTACAACACCCGGAGACGCAAGAGATATTGGCCGTTGTGTCTGATCCCCCAGGAGTGGAAAAGCACGAGGCTGGTAATTTCTAATCAAAGTCGTGTAGCGATTGGTTCAGAACTGACTGCCGGGGAAGTGGGTCAGTGTGAGGTATTCGTCGTCATACGTGAGGTTATTGTATTTCAGTCGCTTGACTGCTCCCTCAAACCGAACTACACCCGCCGTGCACCATCTGAATTTCCATTCTCTGTTGCACGGGTAAATCAGGGGGGGATGAATCCTTCCGTCCTCTGATGATACAGCCCACTCCCAGCGTGCAGGAGAGTCGTCAGCTTCCCATGCTGGCTTGTCCCACAATTCAAAGCAGTGCTCCCCGAACTGTACTGCGGCAGGTTGTGGGTGAAGGGGGCGGTAGAGCTTCAGCCTTTCGTAGAAGTAGTGGTTGGTGTCGACTCCCTCGGGAATGTCCAAGAAGCCGAGTTTTCGCCAGAAATAATGAGACTCCCATGGCACGCACTCAACCTCAGCAGCCACGCTTCCTTTGGATAATTGGTGGTTGATGAACTCTTCGACTAGCAGGCGGCCAGCGCCTTTTCCCCTATGTCCGGGGTGTACCTCGACGGTATCCAGTCGGACTACAGCGCTCCAGTCATTGTAAGAGACGAAGCCAATACACTCGCCATCCGCAATCAGGCAAGACAGGCGACCTTCTGCGTAGGCTTTCTGGATAATGTTCAGATTGCAGTAGAAGCCCCTGCTGACACCTTGATGCTCTGTTGCAATCCACTCGGCCTTCAGCCACTCAGTAAACTGGGCAAGGTGCTGCTCTGTGGCTTCTGCTACAAATTCCATTCGTGCCGACCTCCAGAAAACGCTAAGTGCTACATGCGATGGCCGGATGCTACCAGTGCGGGCGGGAATCTGGGAGACTGTCTAAGTCAAACTCGTGGGGTGCACTATGGGTGATATAGACTCAAAAGATTTAGACAATCTTCAGCGGTTTGTGAAGCGGGCTGAACGTTTGGTCAACAGCACGTTTTGGGGGTGGATGCAAACAAGGCGGGGTGCATCCGATATGGAAAGAATCTTTAAGGGGGAGTGGCTTGCTCACGACGGATTAAATCAGGAGGCTTTCGAATCGTTTTGCTTAAACCTGAGGCAGATGGTTCAAAACACCGACGGTTATTCAATGAAACTTGTTGGAGACATAGCCGAAAAGTGGGCGGAAGAACACCATGATCTGAGGAATGAGGTTCGAGAAGCTAGAGCAATACTTTCTCAGAGGCTGGATGAACCATGTCTTGTACGGATACATGATAACCGGAGAACTACAAATCGCGAATTATTCGATGTGGTATTTTACGGTGGGGTAGTCCATGAGAATGTGGGGAAAAGAGATGAGTTCGATAGAATCATAGGTTCGGGTGTTTTCAGCTATTTCGTATTCCAAGCGTTTCTAGGGATTCTCTTCTACTATCGAAACTGTATCCTTCGGATGGCTGTACATGTAGAAAAATACTTGATTCGAGAGAGACTTATCCCTGCTGATTGAGGCAAATCATTCTCCGCACAAGGCCCACTGCCCCCCCCCTCATAAACGCTGGGCTGTGCGGAAAATAATCCCCCATTTCCCGCCTGCTAGAAAAACAGCGCTCTTTCCGGGCCATTAAGCTGGAACGGCGGATATTCAAGCCAAATATCTGCGCGCCTCTAGAAGCCTCTCAGACGCGTTTACAGCACGTAGCCCGGATGCAATCCGGGAATGATCCCTGCCACACTCCCCGGATTTCATCCGGGCTACGCTGCCATGGCCGAAGACGCTCGCCCCATCCTCCCCGAAGTCCGCCTGGTCAAACCCGGTGAAACTCATTGCCTGTGCCGCTGCGGTCATTCTCCCGAGCTGCCGGACTGCACACCCGATTGCTGCCAGTCCCTGATCCTGCGACCTGAGCGCGAGCAGCGCCTGCTGTTATGTCGCTGCGGCCGCTCCGCCGACCTGCCTTATTGCGACGGCAGCCATAGCCCTCCGGCGCCTGGTTGGCGCGGTAAGTGGCGGCGATTTCTCCGCGGCGAGTGAACAGGCCAGGCCAGGTTGCGGTCGAAAAAAACAGAATGCGGCAACGCGTCAGTCATTTTTAGAAGGCGGTCTCTGTATTAGGGTGAGGCAAAATGCCATCATCTTGGCGTCAAAGAGTGCCTGTGGTTTGCGGAGAGCCTGATGTACAAACTGTGTTTCTACGTACCGGAAGCCCATCTGGATCCGGTGAAAAAAGCGGTATTTGCCGCCGGTGGTGGGCGTGTCGGTGATTATGACCACTGCTGCTGGCAGGTTCTGGGGCGAGGTCAGTTCCGTGCGCTGGAGGGCAGTCAGCCATTCATCGGCCAGGTTGGCAGAATCGAGGAGGTCGCGGAGTGGAAGGTGGAAATGGTCGTCGCCGACGAGCTGATCCACGATGCGGTCAAGGCCCTGAAGAAGAGTCACCCGTACGAGACGCCTGCCTTCGATGTCTGGCGCCTGTCCGACCTGCAGTTCTGAGTCGATCCCCAAGAGGCGGCAGCAGCGCGATGCCGTCTCTGCTCCTACCGGCCTTTGATCTCAGGGCCTTATCTCGATCAGCGTGCCATCCCTGACCAGGCTCCACACCTCGCGTATGTCGTCGTTCTTCATGGCGATGCAGCCTTCGGTCCAGTCCAGGGTGTGGAAGAACCATTCCGGATATTCCTCGTCCAGTGGCGTGCCGTGAATCATGATCATGCTGCCTGGAGGCACGCCGGCTTGCTTGGCTTTGGCCAGGTCGCGGGCGTTGGGGTAGGAGATGTGCAGCGATAGTTGGTACTTGTCGCTGGGCTTGCGCCAGTCGATCCAGTAGAAGCCTTCCGGGGTGCGCAGGTCGCCTTCGCGTTGCTTGGCGCCACTGGGCTGCTTGCCCAGGGAGATGCGATAGCTCTTGATGGTCTCGCCGCGTTGCTGCAGGTAGAGCTTGCGCTCGGATTTCATCACCAGCACCTTGTCCACCGTGCGGCTGCCGTCGACGACGGGGCTGCTGGCCAGGGTGTTGAGGCTGAGGGTCAGGCAAAACAGGGTGAGCAGCCAACGCATCGAAGGTATCCGCAAAGGTCAACGGGGTGTGGAGTGGGCACGCAGCGGCGCCAGCGGCTCGTTGCGCACCGGAAAGACGTTCTGTCGCCGGTCGGCGAAGAAGCATTCTAAGGTACGGCCTATGGTGGGGAAAGCCAGCTCTGACCAGGGGATCTCGTTTTCGTCGAACAGGCGCACTTCCAGGCTTTCTTCGCCGGCGGCGAAGTCCAGATCCACCAGTTCGGCACGGAACAGCATGTACACCTGGCTGATATGTGGCAGATCGAACAGGGTGTAGAGGTTGAGGGCGCGCACCCGTGCGCAGGCTTCTTCCAGGGTTTCGCGGGCGGCGGCCTGCTCGATGGTCTCGCCGTTTTCCATGAAGCCGGCCGGCAGCGTCCAGTAGCCGCGACGGGGTTCGATGGCGCGGCGGCACAGCAGCACCTGCTCGCCCCATACCGGCAGGCAGCCGGCGACGATGCGTGGGTTCTCGTAGTGCACGGTGCTGCAGTGGCCGCAGACATGGCGCAGACGGTTATCGCCGGGCGGGATCATATGGGTGACGGGGTTGCCGCACTGGCTGCAGAATTTCATGCGCTGTCCTCTTTCCTGGCGCTATCTTGGCGGCCTGCGTGGTGGCCGGCAAGGCCGCCATCGGGGCTGAATCGTCCTGTCGTCGGGGTTGGGTGGTTGGCTGCTTTCATGCCATGATGCCTGGCAAAACAAGATTCCGAGTATGCCCATGCTGGACGAGTTGCTCCATCGCCTGCGCGGCTACAGCCCGCGCCTTCTGGAGACCGAGCGCAGCTTCCCCGAGGCGGCGGTGCTGGTTCCGATCACTCGCAGTGATGAACCCGAGCTGGTGCTGACGCTACGCGCCAGTGGCCTGTCTACCCACGGTGGCGAAGTGGCGTTCCCCGGTGGCCGGCGAGATCCCGAGGACGTCGACCTGATCCATACCGCGCTGCGCGAAAGCGAGGAGGAGATCGGTCTGCCACCCGGCCTGGTGGAAGTGCTCGGGCCGCTCAGCCCACTGGTTTCGCGCCATGGTATACGGGTCACGCCCTATGTCGGGCTGGTGCCCGACTACGTCGAGTACAAGGCCAACGACGCCGAGATCGCCGCGGTGTTTTCCGTGCCACTGGAGTTCTTCCGCAGCGACCCGCGCGAGGTCACCCATCGCATCGATTATCTCGGGCAGAGTTGGTACGTGCCGTCCTATACCTACGACGAGTACCGCATCTGGGGCCTGACCGCGATCATGGTGGTGGAGCTGGTCAACCTGCTTTTCGACGACGCACAGATTTCCCTGCACCAGTCGCCTGAACATTTCATCCATCTGCGCTGAGGACTGACGCTCATGAAATATCGCCTGGGAAACTCTCGTGTCGAGGCTCACCCCGAGAGCTGGATAGCACCGAGCGCCGACCTGATCGGCAAGGTGCGTCTGGAGGCCGGTGCCAGCGTCTGGTTCGGCGCCGTGCTGCGTGGTGACAACGAGTTGATCCATATTGGCGAGAACAGCAATGTGCAGGACGGCAGCGTCATGCATACCGACATGGGTTTTCCGCTGACCCTGGGCAAGGGCGTCACCGTCGGCCACAACGTCATGATGCATGGCTGTACGGTGGACGATTACAGCCTCATCGGCATCAATGCGGTGATTCTCAACGGCGTGAAGATCGGCAAGTACTGCATCATCGGCGCCAACAGCCTGATTCCCGAGGGCAAGGTGATTCCCGATGGCAGTCTGGTGATGGGCAGCCCCGGCAAGGTGGTGCGCGAGCTGACCGAGCAGCAGAAGAAGATGCTGGAGGCCAGCGCCGCCCATTACGTTCATAATGCGCAGCGCTTTGCCCGCGACCTGGTACTGGACGATGAGTGACGAGAAACCCGTGCGTTCGCCCTGCGTGCAGGTCTGTGCCCTGGACGAGCAGGATATCTGCATCGGCTGCCAGCGCACGGCGGATGAAATCACTCGCTGGGGCCGCATGGACAACGTCGAGCGCCGCGTGGTGCTGCAACACTGCCTGGAGCGCGCGCGTGCTTCCGGCCTCTTAATGACTTCCTGATTCACTGTTCGAGGAACACTCATGCCCCGTATTGGAACCCCCCTGTCTTCTTCCGCAACCCGTGTACTGCTGTGTGGCTGCGGTGAGCTTGGCAAGGAAGTGGTGATCGAGCTGCAGCGTCTGGGCTGCGAAGTCATCGGCGTGGATCGCTACGCCAATGCGCCGGCCATGCAGGTGGCTCATCGCAGTCACGTCATCGACATGCTCGACGGTGCGGCTCTGCGTGCGGTGATCGAGCAGGAGCAACCGCACTACATCGTTCCGGAGATCGAGGCCATCGCCACTGCCACCCTCGTCGAGCTGGAGGCCGAAGGTTTCAACGTGGTGCCGACCGCGCGTGCTGCGCAGTTGACCATGAATCGTGAGGGCATCCGCCGTTTGGCAGCCGAGGAGCTAGGCCTGCCCACTTCGCCCTACCACTTTTCCGACAACTTCGAGGACTACGTGGCGGCAGTGAAGTCCGTCGGCTATCCCTGCGTGGTGAAACCGATCATGAGCTCCTCCGGCAAGGGCCAGAGCGTGCTGAAAAGCGACGCCGACCTGCAGAAGTCCTGGGACTATGCTCAGGAAGGTGGGCGTGCCGGCAAGGGCCGGGTGATAGTCGAGGGTTTCATCGACTTCGACTATGAAATCACCCTGCTCACCGTGCGTCACGCCGGTGGCACCAGCTTCTGCGCACCGATCGGCCACCGCCAGGAGAATGGCGACTATCAGGAGTCCTGGCAGCCGCAGCCGATGAGCGCGAAGGCGCTGGCCGAGTCCGAACGCGTTGCCCTGGCGGTGACCGAAGCGCTGGGCGGCCGTGGCCTGTTCGGCGTCGAGCTGTTCGTCAAGGGCGATCAGGTGTGGTTCAGCGAGGTATCGCCGCGCCCGCACGATACCGGCCTGGTGACGCTGATCTCCCAGGATCTGTCCGAATTCGCCCTGCATGCCCGCGCCATTCTCGGCCTGCCGATTCCGGCGATCCGCCAGATGGGCCCGTCGGCTTCGGCGGTGATTCTGGTCGAAGGCAACTCGCAGCAGGCCAGCTTCGCCAATCTCGGCGAGGCCCTGTGTGAGCCGGATACTGCCTTGCGTCTGTTCGGCAAGCCTGAGGTTAAGGGCCAGCGGCGCATGGGCGTGGCGCTGGCGCGTGACGAGTCCATCGAAGCCGCGCGCGCGAAAGCGCTGCGCAGCGCTCAGGCGGTTCGCGTCCAGTTGTGAGTCGGCAGGCGCTGTGGTGGCTGGCGGCGGTGCCGCTGCTGCCCTTGGCGCTGCCTCTGGCCTTGCACACCCGGCGCACGGCGTTGCGCCTGCCGGTTGCGCAGGGCGAGCCGAATGGCGTCGCTGCCGCGCATCTGCCGGGTGAGCCCTTGCGCCTGCTGCTGGTCGGTGAATCGACCGTGGCGGGTGTCGGCGTCACACACTTCGAGCAGTCCCTGGCCGCCTGCCTGGCGGCAGCCCTCGCCGAGCACCTGGGGCGCCCCGTGCGCTGGCGCGCCTGCGGCGAGAACGGCATCACCGCGGCTCAGGCTCATGAGCGTCTGTTGCCGCAGGCGCTGAGCGAGCCGGCCGATCTGGCGCTGCTGGTATTCGGCGTCAACGACACCACTCACCTCACGCCGAGCAAAGTCTGGATGCAAGCGCTGGCCGGGATGGCCCGTGCGTTGGGCGGGCAGGGCTGCCGCGTGGCGTTCAGTGCAGTGCCGCCGCTGCAGCACTTCAGCGCCTTGCCCTGGTTGTTGCAGCAACTGATGGGCTGGCGGGCGCGCATGCTCGATCAGGAGCTGCAGCGGGTGGCGCGGGATTTGGGAGCGCTGCATTGCGCCCTGGATCTGCCGTTCGAGGCGCGCTACCTGGCCGAGGATGGCTACCATCCTTCGGCGCTGGGCTATCAGTGCTGGGGCGAGGGGCTGGCGCTGCGTGTCAGTCCGCTGCTGGCGTCTGCGGCCTGAGCTTTTCCGCCTGCCAGACGCGCACGCTCTTCACCCGATTTTCCGCTGCCTGGAGGATTTCCAGGCGGTAGGGGCCGATCTTCAGGCACACGGCGCTGTCGGGAATGCTCTCCAGGGCCTCGGTGATCAGGCCGTTGAGGGTCTTGGGGCCGTCGCTGGGCAGGTGCCAGCCGAGCGCCTTGTTCACCTCGCGGATGTAGGCGGCGCCATCGATTACCTGGGTGCCGTCGTCCTGCGGGTGGATGTCGGGGCTGCGCAGGCTGTCCTGATTGCTGAAGTCGCCAACGATTTCTTCGAGGATGTCTTCCAGGGTGACGATGCCGATGACTTCGCCATATTCGTCGACGACGATGCCGATGCGGCGTTTTTCCTTCTGGAAGTTGATCAGTTGGGTCGCCAGCGGGGTGTTTTCGGGGATGAAGTAAGGCTCGTTGCAGGCTGCCAGCAGGGATTCCTTGCTCAACTGGTCATGGCTGAGCAGGCGGGCGATCTGGCGCATGTGCACCACGCCCTCGATCTGGTTGATGTCGCTGCGATACACCGGAAGACGGGTGTGATGGGTGGTGCGTAGCTGCTCGATGATGCTTTCCAGATCGTCCTCGAGGTCGATGCCGGCCACCTCGTTGCGCGGGATCATGATGTCATCCACGGTGACCCGTTCCAGGTCGAGAATGCTCAGCAGCATGCTCTGGCGATTGGCTGACATCTGCGGGCCGGACTCGCGCACCACGCTGCGCAGCTCCTCGGTGGACAGGCTATCGCTGGCGCGCTGCGACGGATCGACCCCAACCAGGCGCAGCAGCAGGTTGCTGATGGCGCTGGTCAGCCACACCACCGGATAGAGCAGGCTCTGCAGCAGGCTGAGCACGCGGCTGGCGGGGAAGGCCACCATTTCCGGGCGCAGCGCGGCCAGGGTCTTGGGGGTGATTTCACCGAAGATCAGCACGATGATGGTGAGGCCGGCCGTGGCGATGGCGATACCCGCTTCGCCCCAGATTTCCACCGCCAGTACCGTGGCGATGGAGGCGGCGAGGATGTTGACCACGTTGTTGCCCACCAGAATGGTGCCGAGCATGCGATCGGGGTGTTCTAGCAGGCGCGCAACGCGCTTGGCGCCCTTGTGCCCTTCCTTGCTCAGGTGCTTGAGCCGATAACGGTTGATGCTGAGCATGCCGGTCTCGGAGCTGGAGAAGAAGGCCGAGCAGAGGATCAGGAAGATCAGCAGGCCGATCAGGTGGCTCGAATGGGGGGCGTCCATGACGGCTTTCTCAGATGTGCAGGATGAATTCGCGCACCAGCTTGCTGCCGAAATAGGCCAGCATCAGCAGGCAGAAGCCGGCCAGCGTCCAGCGGATGGCCTTGTGCCCACGCCAACCCAGTTGATGACGCCCCCACAGGAGCACGGCGAATACCACCCAGGCGAAACAGGAAAGGATGGTCTTGTGCGCCAGGTGCTGGGCGAACAGATCATCGATGTACAGGGCCCCGGAGAGCAGCGACAGCGACAGCAGCAGCCAGCCGGCGAAAAGGAAGCCGAATAGCAGGCTCTCCATGGTCTGCAGCGGTGGGAAGTTCTTGATCAGCCCGGAGGGGTGCTTGTGCTTGAGCTGATGGTCTTGCAGCAGCAACAGGATTGACTGGAAAACGGCGATGGTGAGCATGCCGTAGGCCAGGATCGACAGCAGGATATGGGCAAGGATGCCGGGGTGCTCGTCGATCGGATCGATCGTGCCGCTGGGCATGAACTCTGCCGCCAGCACCGTCAGGGTGCCCAGGGGGAAGAGCAACAGCAGCAGGTTTTCCACCGGAATGCGCAGACAGGCCAAGAGAATCAGGGCGATCACCGCCCAGGCGATGAGGCTGGCGGCGTTGAAGAAGTCCAGGTTCAGGCCGTGCACGTCAAATAACTGGTAGAACAGGCTGACCCCGTGGAAGCACAGGGCGAGCACGCCGAGCAGCGCCAGCAGGCGTTTGTCGGCGACGCTGCGCTGGGTCAGGCGCAGACCTTGATAGGCGGTGGCGCCGGCATAGAGGAGGGCGGCGGCGAGGCTGGGCAACAGAGGGTGCATAAATCCGTGTAGGGCGAGCCCGAAAAGCGCTGAGTGTGGCACAGATGCCTGCCTGCACGAAAGACCGCCGGCGGTGTCGATGAGGCGGCGACTTGGCTATAATCGGCCGCCTGTCGCACCCCCGGGTTGCCGGGTCGCACCCCATTCGTAAGGAACGTGCATGTTCGAGAATCTCACCGACCGCCTTTCCCAGACGCTGCGTAGCGTCACCGGCAAGGCCAAGCTGACCGAAGACAACATCAAGGACACCCTGCGCGAAGTGCGCATGGCCTTGCTCGAGGCCGACGTGGCCTTGCCAGTGGTCAAGGACTTCGTCGGCAAGGTCAAGGAGCGCGCCGTTGGCACCGAGGTGTCCAAGAGCCTGACCCCGGGCCAGGCCTTCGTGAAGATCGTGCGCGCCGAGCTGGAAGAGCTGATGGGCGCGGCCAACGAGGATCTGGCACTCAACGCCGCGCCGCCTGCCGTGGTGCTGATGGCCGGCCTGCAGGGTGCGGGCAAGACCACCACCGCCGGCAAACTGGCCAAGTTCCTCAAGGAGCGCAAGAAGAAGTCGGTGCTGCTGGTCTCTGCCGACGTCTATCGCCCGGCGGCGATCAAGCAACTGGAAACCCTGGCCGGCGACCTGGGTGTTACCTTCTTCCCCTCCGATGCCAGCCAGAAGCCGGTGGACATCGCCAATGCGGCGATCCGCGAAGCCAAGCTGAAGTTCATCGATGTGGTCATCCTCGATACCGCCGGTCGTCTGGCCGTGGATGCCGAGATGATGGCCGAGATTCAGGCGTTGCACGCGGCGGTCAAGCCGGTCGAGACCCTGTTCGTGGTCGACGCCATGACTGGCCAGGATGCCGCCAACACGGCCAAGGCATTCGGCGAGGCGCTGCCGCTGACCGGCGTGGTGCTGACCAAGGTCGACGGCGACGCCCGTGGCGGTGCGGCGCTGTCGGTACGGCATATCACCGGCAAGCCGATCAAGTTCATCGGTATGGGCGAGAAGAGCGATGCGCTCGAGCCCTTCCACCCGGATCGCATCGCGTCGCGCATCCTCGGCATGGGCGACGTGCTCAGTCTGATCGAGCAGGCCGAGCAGACCCTCGATCGCGAAAAGGCGGAGAAGCTCACCAAAAAGCTGAAGAAGGGCAAGGGCTTCGACCTCGAAGACTTCCGCGACCAACTGCAACAGATGAAGAATATGGGTGGCCTCGGCGGCCTGATGGACAAGCTGCCGTCCATCGGTGGCGTCAACCTCTCGCAGATGGGCAACGCCCAGGGCGCGGCCGAGAAGCAGTTCAAGCAGATGGAGGCGATCATCAACTCCATGACTCCGGCCGAGCGTCGCGACCCGGACATCATCAGCGGCTCGCGCAAGCGTCGTATCGCGATGGGCTCCGGCACCCAGGTGCAGGACATCGGGCGCTTGATCAAGCAGCACAAGCAGATGCAGAAGATGATGAAGAAATTCACCGCCAAAGGTGGCATGGCCAAGATGATGCGCGGCATGGGCGGTATGCTGCCCGGCGGCGGTGGGATGCCGAAGTTCTAGGGCCTGTTGACGTTTCGACGTGAGCCGCGTTGCTGCGCCAAATTGCGCCAGGCTAGGCGCGGGATGCAGGTAATGGTCGTTCCCTTGCCTAATCCCGCAACGACGCATGGCGCAATTTGCCGCGCAACCCGAAGGGACGGGCCAGTTTTTGCGTGGTGCGTTGTTGCTCGACGGCTCATTTGGGCGACCAAACTTCGCGTCTCGCGCCTAGCTCCACGCAAAAACTGGCTCCGTCGCGGCCACGAGCGAAACGTCAACAGGCCCTAGGAAAGCAGCCGCAAGCGACGAGCTGCAAGCCGCAAGAAAGAGCCGCAGTCTGGAAATCTGCTTTTACTTGTAGCTTGTGGCTTGAAGCTTGCCGCTTTTGCTCATAGAATATGCGGCCTTTCGGGCCTAGGCCCATTTTTGATGTGTGCCTCAAGTTAGCACCGACAACAGGAACGATGTTCTCATGGTAACTATTCGTCTCGCTCGTGGCGGCTCCAAAAAGCGCCCCTTCTACCACCTGACCGTGACCAACAGCCGCAATGCGCGCGACGGTCGCTTCGTGGAGCGTATCGGTTTCTTCAACCCGATCGCCTCGGGTGCCGAAGTCAAGCTGTCCGTCAATCAAGAGCGCGCTACCTACTGGCTGAGCCAGGGTGCCCAGCCGTCTGAGCGCGTTGCTCAGCTGCTCAAGGAAGCTGCCAAGGCTGCTGCCTAAGCACGCTCATGAGTACGACGCCGGCCGTAGCCGAGGATCTGGTGGTTCTCGGCAAGATTGTTTCGGTGCACGGCGTCAGGGGTGAAGTGAAGGTCTATTCCTTTACCGATCCCATCGATAACGTGCTCGATTACCCGCGCTGGACGCTCAGGCGTACAGGCGAGGTGAAACACGTGGAACTGGCCAGCGGCCGCCTGCAAGGCAAGGTGCTGGTGGCCAAATTGAAGGGTCTGGATGATCGCGAAATCGCGCGTACCTACGCCGACTTCGAGATCTGCGTGCCTCGCAGCGAGCTGCCAGACCTGGATGATGGCGAGTTCTACTGGTACCAGTTGCAAGGATTGAAGGTCATCGATCAGGCAGGGCAGTTGCTCGGTGTGGTCGACCATCTGTTCGAGACTGGTGCCAATGATGTGATGGTGGTCAAGCCCTGCGCGGGCAGCCTGGATGATCGCGAGCGCCTGTTGCCCTATACGGAGCAATGCGTGCTGGTGGTGGATCTGGCAGCCGGCGAGATGCGGGTCGACTGGGATGCGGATTTCTAAGGCTCATGCGCGTAGAAGTCATCACCCTGTTCCCGGAAATGTTTGCCGCTATTGGCGAGTACGGTATCACCAGTCGCGCGGTGAAGCAGGAACTGCTCCAGCTCAATTGCTGGAACCCGCGAGACTACACGACGGATCGACATCATACGGTGGATGATCGCCCCTTCGGCGGTGGCCCTGGCATGGTGATGAAGATCAAGCCTCTGGAAGACGCTCTGGCCAGTGCCAGGCAGGCTGCAGGGGAGACGGCGAAGGTGATCTACCTCTCGCCGCAAGGCCGCCAGCTCAACCAGGCTGCGGTGCGCGAACTGGCGCAGGAGCAGGCTCTGATCCTGATTGCCGGTCGCTACGAAGGAATCGACGAGCGCTTCATCGAAGCGCATGTGGATGAGGAATTGTCGATTGGCGACTACGTCCTGTCCGGCGGTGAGCTGCCGGCCATGGTGCTGATCGACGCGGTAACGCGCCTTTTGCCTGGTGCATTGGGTCATGCCGATTCGGCCGAGGAGGACTCCTTTACGGATGGCCTGCTCGACTGCCCGCACTACACCCGCCCGGAGGTGTATGCGGATAAACGTGTTCCTGAAGTGTTGCTTAGTGGCAACCACGAACACATCCGGCGCTGGCGTTTGCAGCAGTCCCTTGGTCGGACCTGGGAACGCCGCGCCGATCTTCTGGATAGCCGCTCGCTTTCTGGAGAAGAGAAGAAGCTGCTGGAGGAATACATCCGCCAGCGGGACGATAGTTAACGTATCGATGGCAGGCCGGGAGGCTTGTCTTAGGAGCGCAGCATGACCAACAAGATTATCCAGATGCTCGAAGCCGAGCAGATGAACAAAGAAATCCCGACCTTCGCCCCGGGTGACACCGTAGTGGTTCAGGTGAAGGTGAAGGAAGGCGACCGTCAGCGTCTGCAGGCCTTCGAGGGCGTGGTGATCGCCAAGCGTAACCGTGGCCTGAACAGTGCCTTCACCGTGCGCAAGATCTCCAGCGGTGTGGGCGTCGAGCGTACCTTCCAGACCTACTCGCCGCTGGTCGACAGTCTGAGCGTCAAGCGCCGCGGTGACGTGCGCAAGGCCAAGCTGTACTACCTGCGCGACCTGTCCGGCAAGGCCGCACGCATCAAGGAAAAGCTGTCCTAAGTTCGGACGCTTCTCGCAAAAAAAAAGCAGCCTTCGGGCTGCTTTTTTCGTTATTGCGTGGCTGTTTTCAGGGGCGCAGGCTGATCTTCAGGCTGGCCTGCGACAGGTCGATGTCGTTCAGTTGCAGGCTGCCGAGGCTCTGGCTCTGCGGGGCGCCCTTGACGCGAATGTTGTCGAAGCGCATCTCGCCGATGGAACTGGGCAGGTTGACGTTGATCGAGCCGTCGGCATTCATGGTCGAGCGCAGCTTGCTGGTGTCGTAATGCACGTCGCTCATGCTGTTTTCCGCTTCCAGGCTTTCCAGCGCCGGCATGACCAGCTTGGCCAGTTGCTTGACGGTGCCGATGCCATCGCCGCTCTCGGCTTGCAGCAGCAGGCCTTGCAGGGCGTTGTCCAGGCCCTGGGCGCTGACGTCGCTCATTTCGCTGTCGCTGAGGCTCTGCATGCCGCGCGGCAGTTCCTGGCGACTGATGCTGCTGCTCGGTTGCATGCGTTGGATGTCCGCGCTGGCCATCTGGAAGGGGCTGAGCAGGGCAGCGACCAGGGTGGCGGTGAGGCGCAGGTTGGTCTGCTTCTTCAGCGCTTTGGCCAGTTGTTTCTCGGTCAGCAGGCCTTGCTCGACCAGGACTTCACCCAGGCGTTTACGGCTGACCAGTTGTATCTGGATGGCCGCATCCAGCTGTTTGGAGGTGATCAGGCCCTTGTTGATCAGGATCTGACCCAGACGAGATTGGGTGTGATTGGACATGGCTAGGCTACCGGGCGAGGTGATGGCGTGTTGAAATCATGCGCTTGGTGTGCCTATCCGTCACCCAACCAAAGATAGGCTGCCCTATGTTTCATGCTGTGACTTCAGGTTCTTCCTGCTCGGATGAGCGGGTGGGCGTTTCCTCTGTTTCGATCAGTGCCGTCAGTGTCCAGCCAATACCCGGAGTGAAGTCCAGAGGGTTCGTGGCCACATGCAGCCAGCCGCTCGGATCGCGGGCCAGGATCAGTGTGGCACGTTTGCCGTGCAGCGCCTGATAGGCGTCCCAGTCGAAGGTCTGTGTCAGGGTGGTGCTGCGTACTTCGTCGCCACGCGCCAGTTGGCTGGCGAAGCGTGGATAGCTCGAGGCCTGGCTGCCCAGCGGTAGGCCGCGTACCTCGTCGCTGCTGCGATGCTTGTCGCTGCGCTTGCCGTCCGCGCCCGCGGGTAGGGTGAAGCGGCGGTTGCCGGGAAAATCATGGCGAAAGTGCATGCAGGCCAGAGCGTTGAGTTCCGCTGAAGGGGACAGCGCCAGCAGGTGGCCAAGTCCCACCAGATCCAGGTGGGCTTCGGCGTGCTGCGAGGTCGGATTACCGAAGTAGGTGGGCAGCCCGGCCATGCGTGCGGCGCGGATGTTCTCCCAGCTCGAATCGGTCAGCAGCACCTGGTTGCCGAGGCTCTGGATGGCCTTGCCCAGGGCGCGCGCCACCGGGTTGGCGCCGATGATCAGAAAGCCGCTCGGTGAAGGTTCGGTCGCTTTCAGCAGGCGCGCCAACGGACGCGCGGTGGCGCTCTGGATGACCACGGTACCGATGATCACCATGAAGGTCAGTGGCACCAGCAACTGGGCTTGGGGGTTGCCCTGCTGCTCCAGGCGCAGGGCGAAGATGGCCGAGACGGCGGCAGCGACTATGCCGCGCGGGGCGATCCAGGCCAACAGGGCGCGTTCGCGCCAGTTCAGGGCAGAGCCGAGGGTGCAGGCCAGGATGTTCAGGGGGCGGGCGACGAACTGGATCACCGCCAGCAGGATCAGGGTCACCGGGCCGAGCGCCAGCAGGGCGTGCAGATCCAGGCGGGCGGCGAGGATGATGAACAGGCCGGAGATCAGCAGGACGCTGAGGTTTTCCTTGAAATGCAGGATCGGGCGGATATCCACGCCGCGCATGTTGGCCAGCCACATGCCCATCACGGTGACGGCCAGCAGCCCCGACTCGTGTTCGATCAGGTTGGCGGCGATGAACACGCCGAGCACAGCGGTCAGAGCGGCGAAGGTGTGCAGGTATTCGGGCAGCCAGCGGCGCCGCAAAACGATGCCGAAGGCCCAGCCGGCGGCTGCGCCGAGCAGGCTGCCGCAGGCGATCACCGCGGCGAAGGTGCTCAGACTTTCGCTCCAGGCATTGCCTTCTGCATAGCTGACGATGAAGGCGAAGGTGACCACCGCCAGCAGGGCGCCGATGGGGTCGATGACGATGCCTTCCCAGCGCAGGATGTTGGCCACGGCGGAGGTGGGGCGTACCACGCGCAGCATGGGGGCGATCACCGTCGGTCCGGTGACCAGGGTGAGGGTGCCGAACAGCAACGCCAGATCCCAGGAGAAATCCAGCAGATAGTGGCTGGCCAGGCTGATCACTGCCCAGGTCAGCAGGGCGCCGAGGGTGACCAGGCGCTGCACTACCTTGCCGATCTCGCGCCACTCCGACAGGTGCAGGGTCAGGCTGCCCTCGAACAGGATCAGCGCCACGGCCAGGGAGATGAAGGGAAACAGCAGCGGGCCGAACAGCTCCTGGGGGTCGAGCAGGCCCAGTAGTGGGCCGGCCAGGATGCCACCGAACAACAGGAAGAGAATCGCCGGCAGGCGGATGCGCCAGGCCAGCCACTGGCTGGCCAGTGCCAGCAGGCCGATACCGCCCAGGCTCAGCAGGATCTGTGTTTCGCTCATCGGATCTCCCTATCGCCGTTGGGCTGTGGAACACTAGGCGACTAACTTGTGCGTGAGTCTTCGATGGCAACATTACCCGATCCGCTGATCGAGCGCTTTCTCGAGGCGCTGTGGCTGGAAAAGGGCCTCTCTGCCCATACCCAGGCCGCCTATCGCAGCGACCTGGAGCATTTCAATGCCTGGCTCGACGGGCGCGGCTTGGTCCTGCAGCATGCGGGGCGTGATGCCATCCTCGATCACCTGGCCTGGCGCCTGGAGCAGGGTTACCAGGCCCGCTCCACGGCGCGTTTCCTGTCCGGGGTGCGCGGTTTCTACCGGTTTCTCCTGCGTGAGGCGCTGATCGCCGAGGATCCCACCTTGCAGGTGGAACTGCCGCAGATCGGCAAGCCCTTGCCCAAGTCGCTGTCCGAGGCGGACGTCGAGGCCCTGCTGCAGGCGCCGGATCTGGACGATCCCGTCGGCCTGCGTGATCGCGCCATGCTCGAGGTGCTCTATGCCTGTGGCTTGCGCGTCAGCGAGCTGGTCGGGCTGACCCTGGAGCAGGTCAACCTGCGTCAGGGGGTGTTGCGAGTGTTCGGCAAGGGCAGCAAGGAACGCCTGGTTCCGCTGGGCGAGGAGGCCATCGCCTGGATCGAGCGTTACAGTCGCGAGGCGCGCCCGTTGCTGCTCGGCGGCAAGCCCAGTGATGTGCTGTTTCCCAGCCTGCGTGGTGAACAGATGACCCGGCAGACCTTCTGGCATCGGATCAAGCACCAGGCCCGTGTCGCGGGTATTGCCAAGGCCCTATCGCCGCATACCCTGCGTCATGCCTTCGCCACCCACCTGCTCAACCATGGTGCCGACCTGCGCGTGGTGCAGATGCTGCTGGGCCACAGTGACCTGTCCACCACGCAGATCTATACCCATATCGCCCGCGCCCGCTTGCAGGAGTTGCATGCCCAGCACCATCCCAGGGGCTGAGGGGGAACATCCCATGCGCGGCGGACTCGAAGAGAACGATCCGTCTGCCCGTTCACACCGCTGGCGCAGCGTCTCGCTGCCGGAGGGTGCTTATGTGGTAGGCTGTGCCGATTTCGCCGCTCGTCGTTCGACAGGAGTTTTCATGTCCCCGATTCGTCTTTCCGTCGCCCTGGCTCTGGCACTGGGTAGCAGCATCAGCCTGGCCGCCGATCCGGATCAGGCCATTCGTCAGAGCCTGAAGTCGTTGGACGCCGACCTGCCGATCGAAGCCATCGCCGAGAGCCCGATGTCGGGTATCTACCAGGTGCAGCTCAAGGGCGGTCGCCAGCTCTATACCAGCGCCGACGGTCAGTTCCTGATTCAGGGCTATCTGTTCCAGGTCAAGGACGGCAAGGCAGTCAACCTCACCGAAATCGAGGAAAGCCGCTCGGTCGCCAAGGAGATCAACGCCATTCCCGCCAAGGAAATGGTGGTCTTCGCGCCCAAGGCGCCGAAAACCCATATCACCGTGTTCACCGATACCGACTGCGGCTACTGCCAGAAGCTGCACAGCGAAGTGCCGGAGCTCAACCGTCTGGGCGTCGAAGTGCGTTACGTGGCTTTCCCGCGTCAGGGCCTGAACAGCCCGGCGGCCAAGGAGTTGGCCAGCGTCTGGTGTGCCAAGGATCGCCAGGCGGCGATGAATCTCGCCAAGACCCGCCAGAGCGTGCCGGAGGCCGATTGTGACAATCCGGTGGCCAAGCAATACCACCTCGGGCAAATGATAGGTGTGAACGGTACGCCGGCCATCGTGCTGGCCAACGGCAAGATGATTCCGGGCTATCAGCCGGCGCCGCAGTTGGCCAAGATTGCCCTGGAGTCGAACGACTGAGTTGGATTGACTAACAAACAGCCGCTTCGTAAGGTGCGGCTCTTTATCTGCGGCCGGAGCATGCTCCGGCCGTTTCGTGCAGTGCTGATGGGGAATTGAGTGTGAAGCCGGTCAAAGTGGGCATCTGTGGGTTGGGCACCGTCGGTGGCGGTACTTTGAATGTACTCAAGCGCAACGCCGAGGAGATTACTCGGCGTGCCGGTCGCGGCATCGAGATTGCCCAGATCGCCATTCGTTCGCCCAAGCCGCAGTACGACACCACCGGCATTGCCATGACCCGCGATGTGTTCGAGCTGGTCAACAACCCCGAGATCGATATCGTCATCGAGCTGATCGGTGGTTATACCTTGGCCAAGGAGCTGGTGCTCAAGGCCATCGACAACGGCAAGCATGTGGTCACCGCCAACAAGGCGCTGATCGCCGTGCACGGTAACGAGATCTTCGCCAAGGCGCGCGAGAAGGGCGTGATCGTTGCCTTCGAGGCCGCCGTGGCCGGTGGTATCCCTGTGATCAAGGCGATCCGCGAAGGCCTGGCGGCCAACCGCATCAACTGGTTGGCCGGCATCATCAACGGCACCGGCAACTTCATTCTTACCGAGATGCGCGAGAAGGGTCGTGCCTTCGACGACGTGCTCAAGGAAGCGCAGGCGCTGGGTTATGCCGAAGCCGATCCGACCTTCGACGTCGAAGGCATCGATGCCGCGCACAAGCTGACCATCCTGGCGTCCATCGCATTCGGCATCCCGCTGCAGTTCGACAAGGCCTACACCGAAGGCATCACCAAGCTGACCACGGCCGACGTGAACTACGCCGAGGCGCTGGGCTATCGCATCAAGCACCTGGGTGTCGCGCGTCGCACCGATGCCGGTATCGAGCTGCGCGTACACCCGACGCTGATTCCGGCTGACCGTCTGATCGCTAACGTCAACGGTGTGATGAACGCGGTGATGGTCAACGGCGATGCGGTTGGCAGCACCCTCTATTACGGTGCCGGTGCTGGCATGGAGCCGACCGCTTCGGCGGTGGTGGCCGACCTGGTGGACGTGGTGCGTGCGCTGACCACCGATCCGACCAACCGCGTGCCGCACCTGGCCTTCCAGCCGGATTCGCTGTCCGATCACCCGATCCTGCCCATCGAGGAGTGCGAGAGCGCCTACTACCTGCGCATCCAGGCCAAGGATCACCCGGGCGTGCTGGCCCAGGTGGCGAGCATCCTCTCCGAGCGTGGCATCAACATCGAGTCGATCATGCAGAAGGAAGCCGAGGAGCAGGACGGCCTGGTGCCGATGATCCTGGTGACCCATCGCGTGGTCGAGGCGCGTATCATCGAAGCCATCGCCGCCATGGAAGCGCTGGATGGCGTGACCTCGCCGGTCATGCGCCTGCGCGTCGAGCAGCTCAATTAACAGTAGCTGCAAGCCTCAAGCCCCAAGCTGCAAGCGGAGCGCTGCTTCACTTGTAGCTTGTAGCCTGTAGCTTGCGGCTCGAACCGAAGGTTTGAAAGTCATGCGTTATATCAGTACCCGCGGCCAGGCGCCGGCCCTGAATTTTGAAGACGTGCTGCTGGCAGGCCTGGCCAGCGATGGCGGCCTCTACGTGCCGGAGAATCTGCCGCGTTTCACCGTCGAGGAAATCGCTTCCTGGGCGGGCCTGCCCTATCACGAACTGGCCTTCCGGGTGATGCGCCCGTTCGTTGCCGGTTCCATCGCCGATGCCGACTTCAAGAAGATCCTCGAAGAAACCTACGGCGTGTTCGAGCACAATGCTGTCGCGCCGCTGCGTCAGCTCAACGGCAACGAGTGGGTGCTGGAGCTGTTCCATGGTCCGACCCTGGCGTTCAAGGACTTCGCCCTGCAACTGCTCGGCCGCCTGCTCGATCATGTGCTGGCCAAGCGCGGCGAACGCGTGGTGATCATGGGCGCTACTTCCGGCGATACCGGCTCGGCGGCCATCGAAGGCTGCAAGGCCTGCGATAACGTCGACATCTTCATCATGCACCCGCACAACCGTGTGTCCGAGGTGCAGCGCCGGCAGATGACCACCATCCTCGGCGACAACATCCACAACATTGCCATCGAAGGCAACTTCGACGACTGCCAGGAGATGGTCAAGGCCAGCTTCGCCGACCAGGGTTTCCTCAAGGGCACCCGCCTGGTGGCAGTCAACTCGATCAACTGGGCGCGAATCATGGCCCAGATCGTCTACTACTTCCACGCTGCGCTGCAGCTCGGTGCGCCGGCGCGTTCCATCGCCTTCTCGGTGCCCACCGGCAACTTCGGCGACATCTTCGCCGGCTACCTAGCGCGCAACATGGGCCTGCCCGTCAGCCAGCTAATCGTTGCCACCAATCGCAACGACATCCTGCACCGCTTCATGAGCGGCAATCAGTACGTCAAGGAAACCCTGCACCCGACCCTGTCGCCGTCGATGGACATCATGGTCTCGTCCAACTTCGAGCGCCTGCTGTTCGACCTGCACGGGCGTAACGGGGCGGCCATCGCTGGCCTGATGGACAGCTTCAAGCAGGGCGGCGGTTTCAGCGTCGAGGAAGATCGCTGGACCGAGGCGCGCAAGCTGTTCGATTCGCTGGCGGTAAATGACGAGCAGACCTGCGAGACCATCACCGAGGTGTATCAGGAGTGCGGCGAGCTGCTCGATCCGCACACTGCCATCGGTGTGCGCGCAGCGCGTGAGTGCCGTCGCAGTCTGGCCACACCCATGGTGGTGCTGGGTACCGCGCACCCGGTCAAGTTCCCCGAAGCGGTGGAGAAGGCCGGTATCGATGCGGTGCCGACGTTGCCTGCGCACCTGACCGATCTGTTCCAGCGCGAAGAGCGTTGCACGGTGCTGGCCAATGACCTCAAGGCCGTGCAGCAGTTCGTTGCCGCTCATGGTAATCGTGGCAAGCCTCTGTAAGGTTTTTGCGTAACCGAGCCGGCGCCCTTGTGGCGCCGGTTTCGTTTGTGCACTGCTCAGTGTGCGAATAGCAGACCCAGCAGCGCCATCAGTATGATCAGTGTCAGCCAGATCAGGGCGTTGGCTCGACTGGCGCGAACGATGGCTGCGCCGCGCGGGCGCAGCGGAGGATTGTCTTCCAGGTACTGGTCGACTCGCCGTTCGGCTTCGTCCGCTGAGAGTCCATGAGCATCGCGTAGCAAGGTGATGGCGGCTTGGCGTCGGTCGACGTGCAATAGCTGACGCACGTCTTCTGGTAGTTCCTGCATGGCATGAAGCCTGTTCGGGTGATGGGCCGGTTCTGCGACCTGGTTGGCGCTTTTGCCTGTGCGCGGTCGGCAGCTTTGCGCTTTAATGCGAACTCCTCTGTAGGGAAGCACTGGTGTTGGACATGGATGATCCTATCGCGATTCTCTTTTTTCTTGCCTGTCCACCTTCGTGTCGCCTGCTCGGGGCGGCGGCGGATGCCTGCGCGCGCGTCTGACGAACGATGTCACATTTATCACATGTAATGACTTTACGTTTTACATGTGAGGGTCTAGGCTGCGTTTCATGGACAGCAAATCATCCGCTCATTACCAGCGTCTTTACCGTCAGCGTCTGCGTGAGCAGGGGTTGGTCAAGAAGGAAGTCTGGATCTTGCCCGAGCATGCGCCGCTGTTGCTCGCGCTCGAGCGCAAACTGCGCCAGCCACAGTCGCTGCTGGCTTCGATGGAAAAGGAGGAGGGTATGAACATGCCTCAGGTTTGGACTGCCAAGGCGCTGCACGAAGCCCTGGCGGCAACGGAACTGTTCCAGAGCGGCCAGGCTGGCATCGAGCTGATCGACGGCGCCGACGCCAGCCTGCATATCAGCATGCGCGAATACGGCGATCTGCCGCTGTTCGTCGCCGTGTTCGGCGAGCAGATCATCGTCGAGGCGCTGCTCTGGCCGGCCAGCGACGTGCGCGATGCCGCTGCGTTCAACGAAGAAGTGCTGCGCACCCACAAGCTGTTCCCGCTGTCGTCCATCGGCCTGGAAAAAATGGCCGACGGGCGCGACTGCTACACCATGTTTGGCGCGCTGAGTTCGTCCTCGAGCCTGTCCGACGTGGTGTTCGAGATCGAACTGCTGGCGGACAACGTGATCAAGGCCACCGAAGCCTACGAAGGCTTCCTCAAGTCTGGCGCCTGAGAGGAGAAACGCGATGAATGTCTGGAGCAAATTGCTGACCGCGCTGCGTGGCGGCGCCAACGAGATGGGGGAGGCTGTGGTCGATAGCCAGGCCCTGCGCATCCTCGATCAGGAAATCCGCGACGCCGATGTCGAGCTGCGCAAGTCCAAGGAAGCGCTGGCCGAGATCATGGCCAAGCACAAGTTGGCCAGCGACAAGGTGGCCAAGAGCGCGGCGAGCATCGCCGAGTACGAACAGTACGCCCTCAAGGCCCTGGAAGCCGGCAACGAGACCCTGGCCAAGGAGGTGGCCGAGAAGATCGCCAATCTGGAAGTCGAGCAGGCCAGCGAGCGCGAGCAGGCCGAAGGTTTCGCCGCCAGCGTGGCGCAACTGCGCAAGGCCGTGAGCCAGGCCGAGGGCAATATCAAACGCCTCAAGCAGCAGGTGGATACGGTCAAGGCCACCGAAAGCGTGCAGAAGGCGCAGATGGCCGTGGCGCAGCGCTACGGTGGCTCCCAGGCCAAACTGCAGACCGCGGTGGAGTCGCTTGAGCGCATCAAGCAGCAGCAGGCCGAGCGTGCGGCGAAGATGGAGGCTTCGGCCGAACTGGCCGCTACCAGCGCGCCGGACGATTCGCTGGAAGCCAAGCTGCGTGCCGCCGGCATCAAGGCCGACAACGCCAGCGCCGACAGCGTGCTGGCACGCCTGAAGGACAAGTCCAAGGCTTGATCCTGGTGTGAAAGACATGGGGCGTTCGCGCCCCGTTTCCCTGGTTCGGGAAAGGAAAAAATGGAACTCTTCCTGCAGACTTCGCTGTCATTCCCTACCGTCATCTACAGCTTCCTGCTGTGCGTGGCGGTCATCTACTGGCTGGTGGTCGCCGCCGGCCTGCTCGAGGTCGATCTGCTCGACATCGAGGCCGATTCGGTGATGGAAGGCAGCGGCCAGACCGAAGGCCTCGCCGGCCTGCTGTACAAGTTCAAGCTCGACGGCGTGCCGGTCACCCTGGTGCTGACGCTGTTGTTCTTCTTCGCCTGGTTCATCTGTTACTTCATCGAGCTGTGGCTACTGCGCCATCTGCCGCTGGGCATTCTGCGCTACCCGCTGGGGCTGGTGGTCATCGCCGGCGCCCTGGTCGTTGCTGCGCCGCTGTGCGCGGCGATCTGCCGGCCGCTACGGCCGTTGTTCCACAAGGTGGAGGCGATCAGCAGCAAGTCGGTGCTGGGCCAGGTGGCAGTGGTGCGCAGTGGTCGCGTCACCGCCAGCCATGGCGAGGCCGTGCTGGAGGATGGCGGCGCCGGGTTGATCCTGCGCGTGCGCGCCGACGAGGCATTGGGCTTCAAGCGTGGCGACCGCGTGGTACTGCTGGAGTACCTGGCGGCCGAGCACGCCTATCGCATCATTACCGAAGAAGAGTTTCGCGGCGTCTAGCCGACAATCCCCACGTAACAGAGGGCTGGCAGCCTAGGCGTGGCCGAATCTGCCTGCACAATTCGCAAAGGAGTGAAGCTGTAATGGAAAACCTCATCCCCTTCATCATCGGGGCCGGGCTGGTCGTCCTCTTCCTGGTCGCCCTGATCGCCCTGTTCAAGGCCTTCTACATCAAGGTTCCGCAGGGCACCGCGCTGATCGTCAATGACATGAGCTCGACGCCCAAGGTGCACTTCACCGGTTCCCTGGTGTATCCGGTGATCCACCTCAAGGAGTTCATGAAGATCTCCCTGATCACCCTGGAAGTGGACCGTCGTGGCAAGGATGGTCTGATCTGCCGCGACAACCTGCGTGCCGACATCACCGTGGCCTTCTACCTGCGCGTCAACGAGACCCAGGAGGACGTGCTCAAGGTGGCCAAGGCCATCGGTGTGGATCGAGCCTCCGACCGTGGTGCGGTGAACGAGCTGTTCAACGCCAAGTTCTCCGAGGCCCTGAAGACCGTCGGCAAGCAGTTCGACTTCGTCCAGCTATTCGAGAATCGGCAGGACTTCCGCGACCGCATCGTCGAGGTCATCGGTAACGACCTCAACGGTTACGTGCTGGAAGACGTGGCCATCGACTACCTGGAGCAGACCTCCAAGGCTTCGCTGGATCCGAGCAACATCCTCGACGCCGAGGGTATCCGCAAGATCACCGAGCTGACCGCTGCGCAGAACGTCATCACCAACGAACTGGAGCGCAACGAAGAGCTGGCGATCAAGAAGAAGAACGTCGAGACCCGCGAGGCCACCCTGGCCCTGGAGCGCCAGCAGGCCGACGCCGAGGCGCGGCAGAAGCGCGAGATCGAGACCATCCGCGCCCGCGAGGAAGCGGAAACCCTCAAGGTGCGCGAAGAAGAGCGCCTGAAGGCCGAACAGGCGCGTATCCAGACCCAGCAGGAGCTGGACATCCGCGCCGAGAACCACCAGCGCGAAGTGGAAGTGGCGCAGCAGAACCGCCAGCGTGCCGTGGTCATCGAGGTGGAGAAGGTCACCCGCGCCAAGGATCTGGAAGTGGTCGCCCGCGAGCGCGAGGTCGAGCTGCAGCGCATCGAGAAGGAAAAGGCGCTGGAAGAAGAGCGCAAGAATATCGCTGGGGTGATCCGCGAGCGGGTGGCGGTGGAAAAGACCGTGGCGCAGGAAGAAGAACGCATCAAGGAAGTGCGCGAGGTTTCCGAGGCCGAGCGCCTCAAGCAGGTCGCCGTGCTCAATGCCCAGGCCGAAGCCGAGCAGGAGCTGGTGCGCCAGGTCAAGCAGGCCGAGGCCGACGAGACTCGCTCCAAGCACAAGGCCGTGGAAATCAACAATCTGGCCCAGGCCGAGCTGGAGGCTGCAGCCAAAAGCGCCGAGGCCAAGAAGAAACTGGCCGAAGGCATCGAAGCTGAGCGCGCTGCGCCCGGTCTGGCCGACGCCAAGGTACGTGAAGTCACCGCTGCGGCGAAGGAGAAGGAAGGCCTGGCCGAAGCTCGCGTGGAAGCCGAGCGCCTGATTGCCGAAGCCAAAGGCGAGCAGGAAAAGGGGCTGGCCGAAGCCCGTGTGCTGGAAGCCCAGGCGGCTGCCAAGGAAAAGGATGGTCTGGCCGAAGCCAAGGTGCTGGAAGAAAAACTCAGCGCCCAGGCGCGCGGCGAAGAACAACTGGGCCTGGCCAAGGCCAAGGCGACCAAGGAACAGGGTTCAGCAGAAGCCTCGATCCTGCTGGAGCGCCTGAGCGCCGAAGCCGAAGGTCTGGGCAAGAAGTTCGGCGCGCTGGACTCGCTCAGCGACACTGCCCGCGCCCACGAAGAGTTCCGCATGCAACTGGAGAAGAGCTTCGAGGAGGCCATGGCCGCCATCGCCGCCAACAAGGACATCGCCAAGGACCAGGCCGAGGTGCTGGCCGCCGCCATGGCCAAGGCGAAGATCGAGATCGTCGGCGGCGAGGGCGACTTCTTCAACTCCTTCGCCAAGTCGCTGTCGGTGGGCAAGGCCATCGAAGGTGTGGTCGGCAAGAGCCCGGTGGTGCAGGACGTGATCTCCCGCCTGCTGGCTGGCAAGGCAGCGCCCGCCGCGCCGGTGGTCGCGCCGAGCGCCGGTTCGGAGCAGGCCTGAGCGACCTGCCTGTAGGGTGGACAACGCGTAGCTTGTCCACCGCTCTGCGTCGCCAATGGTGGACAAAAAGAGCGTTGTCCACCCTACCGGCCACAGCATGCCGAGCCTTGTGGGAGGGGCTTCAGCCGCGAACCTCCCACGCATTTTCCAGCCCCCTTGCCTGGCTGACCGGGCGAGGGGGCTCGATGCCGAATATCCAGGAAGAACACGATGTCGGACGCACAAGCACAGGATGTATTGGACAAGGCCGTCGCCGAGGGCGGCGCCTATGAGGTGTTGCACAAGCGCCTGCAGGAGCAGGGCCAGCGCCTGCGTGCGCTGACCGAAGCACTCAACGGCCAGCGCCTGGCCGAGTTCGGCAGCAGCGCCATGGAGGCCATTGGCCGAGTGCGCATCCGCACCGAGAACAACTGCATTGCTCGCGATATCGTCCAGGTCGGTGACTGCCTGCTGTTCGGCTACAACGTGTTCATCGGCCTGAAGAAGGAAACCAGCGTCGCCGACGTGTTCTCCCTCTACCGCCTGGTCGAGGGCGCCGAGGGCTATGAGGCCGAGCCGGTGCCGCTGGAGGGTTCGTTCCTGTCTCAGGCCAGTTTCGTCGCCGACTTCAACGAGCTGTACACCTACTACAAGAACACCCGTCTGCTGCAACTGGCCATCCGTGATGGCAAGCTGCTGGCGAGCTTCCAGATCGGCGAGCGGGTCAGCGACATCCGCGTGTTCCGCTGGTCGATCTCGGTCGATGGGCGCGAAGTGCGCTACATCGACAACCGTGGTGAGCGCGATATCGCGCTGCCGGCGCCGTTCGACTTCGAGTGGCAGAAGACCACCCGCGAGATGGTGGTCATGGGCCGCCATCCGCACCTGAACATCCTCGATACCGTTTTCGTCGAGACCGTTGGCGGCGATCTGACCATCAAGGTGGAGAACAACACCCAGGATGGCCTGGGCATCTACCGCGAGTCGGTGGTGGACAAGACCCAGTCGCTGGACGACGCGCAGATCGAATATGCCCGTCTGGGCAGCCTGATACTGCTGAAGATCCTGCCGTACCGCGAGGAGCAGTGGCGCTACCTGGTGTTCAACAGCCTGACCAGCAAGGTCGAGCGCATCGATGCCATCGGCCTGGCCTGCGTGCAGCTACCGGAAGACCACGGCATCATCTTCCCCGGTGGCTACTACCTGCAGAGCGGTGAGTACAAGACATTCGAGCAGCCCATGGGCGGCATGCGCTTCAAGCGCTCGGTGCGTTCGCCCAACGGCGAGGACGTGCAGTACATCTTCTACCACCCGGAAGAAGGCCGCGCGGCGCTGTTCACCTACAACATGATCAACCGCCAGTTGCACAACCCGATCTTCGGCCACGGCTACGCGCGCCTGGAAGACGGGCGCATGGTGATCTTCTCCGCCGAGGGCAGCGAGCCGACCCGCATCCACCCGATGCAGATCTGGCAGACGCCGTTCGAGAGCGACGACTACGCCGCCCGCCAGCCGACGCGCAGCGGCTTCTTCGGGCGTATCGGCAATGCCGAGCTGGTGCGTGGCGTGTCCGACCTGCTCAACCTCAGCCGCGAGATCGACAGCCGCGAAGTGTCGGTGGCGCGCTACACCCAGCTGTGCCAGAACACTCGCCGTCTGTTCGACCTCTACCACTGGCTGGGCGACGCCCAGTGCGCCGAGCTGGCGCCGCTGCTGCGCGAGATCGCCGCTACCGGCGAGTTGGTGCTCGATGAGTTCGAGAAGGTCGAGAGCATTCGCCAGCAGTCCGCCCGCGCCATGGCCGAGGCCGAAACGCGGCAGAAGACTCTGCTCTCCGGCCTGCTGGTGGACAGTTGGGACGAGGTGCAGCACTTCGTCGAAGCGCTCAACGCGATCAATGCCCAACGCGGCCAGTTGCTGACCATCCGTGACTACCGCTACATCGACGTGGCGCGCATCGACGCCATGGAAGCCGAACTGCTGGAAGCGCAGGAGCGCGTGGCCACCGCCACCTCCGCCTTCCTCGCCAGCGACGCCGCGCTGCAACCCTACGTGCAGCGCCTCGGTGAGCTGGACGGCCTGGCGCAGAAGGCCGAAAGCGTCACCCAGCTAAACGAGCCGCTGGCCGAGATGCAGGCCATGGCCGGCAATCTGGACATGCTCTCCAGCCTGATGGCCTCGTTGAAGATCGACGATGCCACCCAGCGCACCGCCATCGTCGAGTCGATTTCCGAGGTTTACGCCCACCTCAACCAGGCCAAGGCGCGTGCCGAACAGCGGCGCAAGGGCCTTGGCTCGGCCGAGACCGTGGCGCAGTTCGGCGCCCAGTTCAAACTGTTCAGCCAGGGCATCACCAACGCCCTGGCGCTGGCGCAAGACCCGGAGAAGTGCGACGAGCAGTTGTCGCGCCTGCTGGTGCAGCTCGAAGAGCTGGAAAGTCAGTTTGGCGATCACGAGGAGTTCCTCAGCGACATCCTCGGCAAGCGCGAAGAGCTGCTGGAGACCTTCGAGTCGCACAAGCAGAGCTTGCTCGACGACCGCCAGCGCCGCGCCCAGGGTGTGCTCGATGCTGCCCAGCGGATTCTCGACAGCCTGGGCCGGCGCACCGCGCGCCTGACCCAGATGGAGGAGCTCAACGCCTTCTTCGCCGCCGACCCGCTGATTCTCAAGCTGCGCGAGATGGCCGAGCGCCTACGCGAGCTGAAAGACAGCGTCAAGGCCGATGACGTCGAGGCGCGCCTCAAGGCCGCCCGTGACCAGGCGGTGCGCGCCCTGCGCGACAAGAGCGAGCTGTTCGAGGAGGGCGGCAACGTCATCAAGCTCGGCCCGCGCCATCGCTTCAGCGTCAACACCCAGGAGCTCGACCTGACCCTGATGCCGCGCGGTGATCAGCTCTATCTGCACCTGACCGGCACCGATTTCCTCGAACCGTTGCATGACGAGACGCTGGAAGGCCTGCGCGACTACTGGCAGGTGTCGCTGGAGTCCGAGTCGCCTGCGCTGTACCGCGCCGAATACCTCGCCGGCCTGGTGCTCGACGCCGCCGTGGCCGGCCGTGAAGGTCTGAGCCTGGATCTGCTCAAGACCCACCTGGCGCAGCCGGAAACCCTGACCAGGCTGATTCGTGACTTCGCCGCACCGCGCTACAAGGATGCCTTTGAAAAGGGCATCCACGATCATGATGCGGCGCTGATCCTCAGCCAGTTGCTGCCGCTGCGCGAAAGCGCCGGGCTGCTGCGTTACGCGCCGGCGGCGAGGGGCTTCGCCGCGCTGTTCTGGAACCGCTGGGGGCAGGACATCGAGGCCGAGCTGTGGCCGGAGCGGGCGCGCAGCAGCCTGCACCTGCGGCAGTTGTTCGGCAGCGAGGATGGCGTGCAGCGCCTGCGCGAAGAGATCGACGCGGCCATGCAGCGTTTTCTCGGCCTGCATCCGTTACCGGTGGGTGCGGCGCAGCGCCAGGCGGCTGCGGCCTATCTGGTGGAGGAGTTGGCAGCCAAGCCGGTCGAATTCAGCTTCAGCAAGTACGCCCGGCAACTGCTCGACAGCCTGCAGCAACGCATGCAGGCCAGCCATGTCTGGGACGACTACCGCGCCGCGCTGGACAACCTGCGTGGCCGCCCGGTGCAGCGCTGGTCGCTGGCGCAGACCTGGTTCGACGGCCTGTGTGCGCAGGACGCCGCCATGGCCGAGCTGGCCGACTACGTTCCCGAGGCGATTGCGGTGAGCCTGCTGGATGACGAATTCCCGCGGCGTTTCACCGAGGTCGATCTGCGTTTCACCGTCAGCGGCCTGCTCGGCGATCATCCGCGACTGCAGAATGGCAGCCTGGTGCTGGCCATCGACGATTACTTCGCGCGCCTGCAGCAGCACCTGGATCACTTCGTACCGCAGTTGCAGCGCTACCAGGCGCTGCGCCAGGAGGTGATCAACCGTGAGCGCCAGGCCCTGCGCCTGTCCGAATTCAAGCCGCGGCCGCTGTCGTCCTTCGTGCGTAACAAGCTGATCAACGACGTGTACCTGGGCTTTATCGGCGACAACCTGGCCAAGCAGATGGGCACCGCCGGCGAGAACAAGCGCACCGACCTGATGGGCCTGCTGATGCTGATTTCGCCGCCCGGCTACGGCAAGACCACACTGATGGAATACGTGGCGCACCGCCTGGGCCTGATCTTCATGAAGATCAACGGCCCCGCTCTCGGCCATGAAGTGCGCTCCATCGACCCGGCGCAGGCGCCGGACGCCACCTCGCGCCAGGAGCTGGAAAAGCTCAACCTGGCGCTGGAGATGGGCAACAACGTGATGCTCTATGTCGACGACATCCAGCACACCCACCCCGAGTTCCTGCAGAAATTCATCTCGCTCTGTGACGGCACGCGGCGCATCGAAGGCGTGTGGAAGGGCAAGACCAAGACCTACGACATGCGCGGCAAGAAGTTCTGCGTGGTGATGAGCGGCAACCCGTACACCGAGTCCGGCGATGTGTTCAAGATCCCCGACATGCTCGCCAACCGCGCCGACATCTACAACCTCGGCGACACCTTGGGCGGCATGCAGGAAGCCTTCGCGCTGAGCTACATCGAGAACAGCCTGACCTCCAACCCGGTGCTGGCGCCCTTGGCCACCCGCGATATGGCCGATGTCTATCGTTTCGTCGCCAAGGCCGAGGGCAAGCCGTTCTCGGCCAACGAGCTGAGCCACACCTACAGCGCCGCCGAGATCAACGAGATCACCTCGACCCTGCAGCGCCTGATGCAGATTCGCGATGTGGTCGGCCGGGTCAACCAGCAGTACATCGTCAGCGCCGCGCAGGCCGACAGCTACCGTACCGAGCCGCCGTTCAAGCTGCAGGGCAGCTACCGCAACATGAACAAGATGGCCGAGAAGATCAGTGCGGTGATGAACGACGCCGAGCTGCTGCAACTGATCGCCGACCACTACCAGGGTGAGTCGCAACTGCTCACCACCGGTGCCGAGGAGAACCTGCTCAAGCTCGCCGAGCTGCGCGGCAACATGACGCCCGAGCAGGCCGAACGCTGGGCGCAGATCAAGCGCGACTTCATGCGCAACAAGGCCATGGGCGGCAGCGATACGGACGTTGGCGGCCGCGTGGTGGCGCAGCTCAATGATCTGGTCGAGAGCGTGCGTGGCCTGGGGGCCGGCGGCAAGCCGGCCAGCGAGGCGCCGAGCATTCCCTGGGAGCAATTGCTGGCTGGATTGGACAACCTCGGCAAGCTGCGACCACAGGTGGAGGTGGTTGCGCCGCCGCAGCCGGGTACGCAAAAATTGCTCGAAAGCCTGGCCGATAGCCTGGAGAACAGCTTCCTGCCGCTGATCAAGGCGATGGACAAGAAAATCGACATCGATTTGCGTACCCACAACCGCATGCTGGAAATCTCCACCCAATTGCGTGATCTCGGCACGCTGCTCGGCCAGGAGCAGCGCAGCGATGCCGCGGACGACGAGGCGCCGTGAGGCGAGGTTGGCTGATCGAGCTACGTCCGCTGCTGCTGATCAGCGGCGCGATGCTGCTGGTGCAGCTGGTCAATGGCGCCCTTGGCGGCGCCTTGAACGTCTGGGGGCTGGTGCCCCGGCATATCGAGGCGCTGCCGGGCATTCTTCTCGCCCCCTGGCTGCATGGCAGTTGGGCGCATCTGCTCAGCAACCTCAGTGGCTTGCTGGTGCTCGGCAGCCTGGTGCTGCTGCGCTCGCGTCGTGATTTCTTCTTCGCCAGCGCCTTCATCATCATTGGTAGCGGGGCGCTGGTCTGGCTGTTCGGCCGCACCGGCCTGCACGTCGGGGCCAGTGGCTGGCTGTTCGGTTTCTGGGGGCTGCTGCTGGCGCGGGCCTGGTTCGAGCGCAGCCTGCTCGACCTGCTGCTGGCGGTGCTGGTGTTCTTCCTCTACGGCGGCTGGTTCTTCGGCCTGCTGCCGCGTGCCGGCGTTTCTTTTGAATACCACCTGGCGGGGGCTTGCTGTGGCGTTCTCTATGCCGCCTTGTCTCGCCGTCGCCGCAATTATCGATAAAAGGGATTTTCCATGGACTTCAACCGCCTCGACCAGCAACTGCGTGACAGCCTCGCCGATCTGCGCCTGAGCAACGAGGAGCGCGACGAGCTGCGCCAACTGGGTAGTGAACTGAGCAGCGATCAGGTGCGCTTCATGCGCAACCGCGCGTTTGGCCTTGCTCGCGAGCTGATGCGCGAGCCTGAGAACGTCGAGCCAGCGCTGAAATGGCTGGAGCAAGTCATCAAGACCCTCGACAGCGTTGGCAGCGCGCCACGCGTCGAGCATGCCACGGCGCACTTCAGCCCCGGTGAGAGCTGCCGGCGCAAGATCCGCGAGCTGTGCCGCCAGGCGCGCAAGAGTGTGGAGATCTGCGTCTACACCATCTCCGATGATCAGCTCAGCGAGGAAGTTCTCGCCTGCCATCAACGCGGCATCGCCGTGCGGGTGATCACCGACAACGAAAAACAGTTCGATGTCGGCAGCGATATCCAGTGGTTGCGCGACAAGGGCGTGCCGCTGCGCATCGACGCCGGCCCCTTTCACATGCACCACAAGTTCGCCCTGTTCGACGGCCGTCTGCTGCTCAACGGCAGCTTCAACTGGACGCGCAGTGCCAGCACCAGCAACGAGGAAAACCTCTTGGTCATCGACCACCCGCAACTGGTGGCGGCCTACAGTCGTGAGTTCGAGTCGCTCTGGGCGCGTTATGCAGGCAACTGAGTAAAACCTGGCTTGTGACTTAGCGGCGTTGCTCAACCGAGATGGTTCGGTCGCCAGAGGGCGCGAAAGCTGATTGCCACACTGCTTTGAACTGACGGTTGTGGCTATCTGCCATAATCTCGAATCGCATCATGCCTTGATCGAGTTCCATTGATGTTCCAGTTTCACCTGCCCTCGCTGCTGGTCGCCAATACCTCGGTCATCACCTTGTGTGGCCTGCTTCTGCTGTTCAGTTGGCTGCGAGGCCGCGAGCAGCGCTTGCTGCTGTGGGCAGGCATCATGCTGCTGCTGGCCAGCGCGGGACTGATCCTCAATGCCTTGCGTGGCATGGGAATGGACTGGCTGCCGGTCATCGTTGGCAACATGCTGCTGTTGCTCTGTGGCGCGATGAACTGGACCGCCATGCGCCTGTTCTGTGGGCGCAGCCCCCGTTATGCATGGGTGCTTGCCGGTGCTCTACTGTGGTTGGCGGCTTGCTTCTGGCCGCCGTTCCAGAGCCTGCAGGCTCGTGTGTTGTTCAATACCTTGCTGATGGGGGCGTACCTGCTGGCTGCGCTGCTGGAATTGTGGCGAGCACGTTCGCAGCTGGATGTTTCGCCACTCCCCGCCATGATCCTGATCGCTTTTCACCTCGCCTTCATGACCATGCGGGCACTGTTGAGCTTCGATGAGTCGGCAGGTGCGCTACAGAACAGCCCACTGTTCGGTTATCTGTTGATCGAAAGCTTGCTCTACGCGGTGGGCATGGCCTTCGTCATGCTGTCGATGGTCAAGGAGCGTGCCGAGCAGGGGCTGCGCCTGGCGGCCTATCGTGACGTGCTGACCGGTGTCGCCAATCGGCGTGGATTTCTCGAAAGTGGTGAGCGCCTGTTGGCGCTGTGCCGGCGCCAGCAACGGCCGCTGGCGCTGTTGCTGTTCGACCTCGACCATTTCAAACGGATCAACGATGGCTTCGGTCATGCCGCCGGGGATCAGGTGCTGGTCGACTTTGCCAAGCTGGTGCAGGGCCAGATGCGCAAGGAAGACATCTTCGCGCGGATTGGCGGTGAGGAGTTCGCTTGCCTGATCGTGGCTGATCGGCAGCAGGCCATGACGATGGCGGAACGCATTCGCGCTGACTTCTTTACCCTCGAAAGCAACGGCCTGACGCGCAGCGTCAGCATTGGCGTCTCTTTCTGTGCGGATGCTGAGTGTGATCTGCAATGGCTGCTGGCGCAGGCCGATCAGGCCCTGTACAGCGCCAAGCATCAGGGGCGCAACCGCGTGCGGTGCCTGCCGACCGGCGATTGGCTGCTGGTAGCAGAGCCGGCGCGTTAGCCCCACGGCATGGCGCTGTTTCCTTGACAGGCTTGGTGATCTTGGCGTACGCCTTTGTCAGACCATCGAAGACGCCGGGGGGCTCATGACGCTGCGCAATGCCGTTCAACTGATCACCTATCCCGACCGCCTGGGGCGTAACCTGGGGGAACTTTACCAATTCCTCGATCGGCACCTGGGCGATGCCTTGGGCGGCGTGCATATCCTGCCGCTGTACCCCTCCAACGCCGATGGTGGCTTCTCGCCGCTCACCCATATGGAGGTGGATCCACGCTACGGCGACTGGGCGGATGTCGAGCGGATCTCCGCGCGTTTCGACCTGTGCGTCGACCTGGTGATCAGCCATATCGCCGACGAGTCGCCGGAGTTCCTGGACTTCCTCGCCCATGGCCAGAATTCGCGCTATGCGGATCTCTTCGTGCAGGTCGACAGCCTTGGCGAGATCACTCACGACGACCTGGCCAAGATCCATATCCGCAAGGAAAAGGAACCGTTTCGCGAGGTGCGTCTGGCCAGTGGCGAGACCTGTCGGGTCTGGTGCACCTTCACCGAGCGGCAGATAGACCTCAATTACGATTCGCCGCAGACCTACCAGTTGATGGAGCAGTACATGGCCTTTCTCGCCGCGCGCGGGGTCAAGCTGTTCCGTCTGGATGCCTTCGGTTACACCACCAAGCGTATCGGTACCAGTTGCTTCCTGGTGGAGCCGAACGTTTACCGCATCCTCGAGTGGTTCCGCGAAACCGGGGCCAAGTACGATGCCGAGATGATGCCGGAAGTGCATGATCACATCAGCTACCAGTACGCCATCTCGCGGCGGCAGATGCGCCCCTACGGTTTCGCTCTACCGCCGCTGGTGCTGCATGCCTTGCTCAGTGGCAGCAGCCGCTACCTGAAGAACTGGCTGCGCATGTGCCCGCGCAACCAGGTCACCGTGCTCGATACCCATGACGGCATCTGCATCCCGGATGTTGAAGGCATGCTGCCCGAGGCGCAGATTCAGTACCTGATCGACGAAGTCTCGACCCGCAGCGCCGACCCCATCCTGCGTCGCTCGGCGGTGAACGTGCACAGCGTCGGCGCCATCTACCAACTCACCTGCACCTTCTACGAGGCCTTGATGCGCAATGACGAGGCCTATATCGCTGCCCGCGCCATCCAGTTCTTCGTGCCCGGTATCCCCCAGGTGTACTACGTCGGCCTGCTGTGCGGCTGCAACGACTTCGACCTGCTCGAGCAGACCGGCGAGGCGCGTGACGTCAATCGCCATTACTACAGCCTGGAGGAGGCCGAGCAGGCCTTGCAGCAGCCGCTGGTGCAGCGCCTGCTGGCGCTGATGCGCTTTCGTTGCCAGCACCCGGCCTTCGAGGGGCGCTTCGAGCTGAACTATTCGACGGATGATCAACTGCTGCTGGCCTGGCGCCATGGTGAGCATTACTGCCGCCTGCACCTCGATCTGAACAGCCTACAGGCGATCATCGATTACACCGACGAGCAGTTGCGGATCACCCGCATGACCTGTTGATGGTCGGCGGGGCCATGCTTTCGCGGTAGACTGGCGTTCTTTCGACCAGCCAAGAAGCCCGCCATGGCCCTGCCATCGACCACCTACAAGATCGAACTGAACCTCACCGACATGGATCGCAGCGTCTACGAGAACCTGCGCTTCACCGTCGCCCGCCACCCCTCGGAAACCGAAGAGCGCCTGGCCGCGCGGTTGATCGCCTATGCACTGTTCTATCACGAGCAACTGGCCTTCGGTCGTGGCCTGTCGGACGTCGACGAACCGGCGCTGTGGGAAAAGAGCCTGGACGATCGCGTGTTGCACTGGATCGAAGTCGGTCAGCCCGATAGCGAGCGCATCACCTGGTGCTCGCGGCGTACCGAAAAGTTCAGCCTGGTGGCCTATGGCAACCTGCGCGTGTGGCAGGGCAAGTGCCTCGACCCGGTGCGCAGCCTGAAGAACATCAACGTGGTCGCTCTGGGCCAGGAGGCGCTGGCCGACCTGGCGCTGGACATGCCGCGTTCGCTGTCCTGGAGCGTGATGATCAGCGATGGCGAGCTGTTCGTCACCGACGAGCGTGGCCAGCATGAAATCCCGCTGGAGTGGTTGGCTGGCCAGCGTTGAAACCGTAGCCGGATGCAGTTCCCTCTCCCCTCGGGGAGAGGGCTAGGGAGAGGGGGATTTCGGCGGCTCGGTGTTGCTGGATTGGCCCTCTCCCCAGCCCCTCTCCCATAAATGGGAGAGGGGAGAAAAAACCGTACCATCTTGAAAAAGCGACACCTCGCCCATGCGTATCGAAGCCCGTCCCCTACCTGCACAACTGCCTGACCTGGGCAACCTGCCGCCGCTGCTCACCCGTCTCTACGCCGCCCGTGGCGTGCAGTCCGCCGAGGAACTGGACAAGGGCCTGGCACGGCTGATCCCGTACCAGCAGCTCAAGGGTATCGATGCAGCGGTCGAACTGCTGGTCGAGGCGCTGGCGCAGCGCCAGCGCATCCTGATCGTCGGTGACTTCGACGCTGACGGCGCCACGGCCAGTACGGTCGGTGTGCTCGGTCTGCGCCTGCTTGGTGCGGCGCATGTCGACTATCTGGTGCCGAATCGCTTCGAGTACGGCTATGGCCTGACGCCGGAAATCGTCGCCGTGGCGCTGCAGCGCCAGCCCGATCTGTTGCTGACCGTGGACAACGGCATCTCCAGCGTCGATGGCGTAGCCGCAGCCAAGGCCGCCGGGCTCAAGGTGCTGGTCACCGATCACCATCTGCCGGGGCCGGAACTGCCGGCCGCCGATGCCATCGTCAATCCCAACCAGCCGGGCTGTAGCTTCCCCAGCAAGGCCATGGCAGGCGTCGGGGTGATGTTCTACGTGCTGCTGGCATTGCGTGCGCGCCTGCGTGAAAGCGGCTGGTTCGCCAGCCGTGCGGAGCCGAATCTGGGTGAGCTGCTCGATCTGGTGGCCTTGGGCAGCGTGGCCGACGTGGTGCCGCTGGATGCCAACAACCGCATCCTGGTGCACCAGGGCCTGGCGCGCATTCGTGCCGGGCGGGCGCGGCCGGGCCTGCGGGCGATCCTCGAAGTGGCCGGACGCGATCATCGGCGCATCACCTCCACCGACCTGGGCTTTATCCTCGGCCCACGACTGAACGCGGCCGGGCGCCTGGACGACATGAGCCTGGGGATCGAATGCCTGCTCTGCGACGACGAGGCCCTGGCCCGCGACATGGCGGTGCAACTCGACCAGCTCAATCAGGATCGCAAGGCCATCGAGCAGGGCATGCAGCGCGAGGCGCTGGCCCAGCTCAAGGATCTGTCCCTGGACGACATGCCGTTCGGCCTGTGCCTGTTCGAGCCGGACTGGCATCAGGGGGTGATCGGCATTCTCGCCTCGCGTCTGAAGGAGCGTTACCACCGCCCGGCCATCGCTTTCGCCGACGCCGGTGAGGGCATGCTCAAGGGCTCTGCGCGTTCGGTGCCGGGGCTGCATATTCGTGATGCTTTGGACGCCGTGGCCGCAAGGCATCCGGGGCTGATCAGCAAGTTCGGCGGGCATGCCATGGCCGCAGGCCTGTCGCTGCCGCAGGCCAACTTCGGCGCCTTCGCCGCCGCCTTCGACGCCGAAGTGCGCCGTCAGCTCAGCGAGGACGACCTGACCGGGCGCCTGCTCTCCGATGGCCAGCTCGACGCCACCGAATTCCATCTGGAACTGGCCCGTGCCCTGCGCAATGCCGGGCCCTGGGGCCAGCATTTCCCCGAGCCGCTGTTCCATGGTGTGTTCCAGGTCGTCAATCAGCGCATCGTCGGCGAACGCCATCTGAAGCTGGTACTCAAGACCGAATGCGGCAGCGTGCAGCTCGATGGCATCGCCTTCAACATCGACCGCGAGGTCTGGCCCAATCCCACGCTGCGCTGGGCCGAACTGGCCTACAAGCTCGACCTCAACGAGTTCCGTGGCAACGAGAGCGTGCAGTTGATGGTGGCGCATATCGCTCCACGCTGAGTCCGCTGCCGATCCGCGCGCAATATCCTGACGCAATCTCGAACCGACGTCAGCGTGGCTTCGCAGTAGATTCAGGGCTTTCAACTCTCGGAGAGCCTCCATGAACACGCGCGGCCTGCTCGACCAATTATTGAAATCCGGCCAAGACATGCTGCAGCAGCAGGGCGGTGGTGCTTCCTCGTCCGGCCTGGGTGGCGCCTTGGGCGGTCTGCTTGGGGGCAAGTCCGGCAAGGGCGGTGGCAGCGATCTCGGCTCGATGCTCAAGGGCGCCGGTGGTGGTGCGGCGCTGGCCATGCTGCTGGGCAACAAGCGGGTACGCAAGGTCGGTGGCAAGGTGGCGATCTATGGCGGCCTGGCCGCGCTGGGCGTGCTGGCCTACAAGGCCTACGGCAACTGGCAGGCGCAACAGGCCCAGCAGGGTGGCACGCAGCCGGTCGAACCGCAGACCCTGGATCGTTTGCCGGCGCCGCAGGCCGAGCAACACAGCCATGCGATTCTCAAGGCGCTGGTGGCTGCGGCCAAGGCCGACGGCCATGTCGACGAGCGTGAGCGGCAATTGATCGAGGAGGAGCTGGGCAAGCTGGCGCAGGATGCCGAGCTGCAGGCCTGGCTGCATGCCGAGCTGAACAAGCCACTGGATCCGGCCGACGTCGCGCGCGCCGCCAGCACGCCGGAAATGGCCGCGGAAATGTACCTGGCCAGCGTGCTGATGGTGGACGAGGAGCACTTCATGGAGCGCGCCTACCTGGAAGAGCTGGCGCGCCAGCTACAGCTACCGCCAGCGCTCAAGGGTGAGCTGGAGGCGCAGGTGCGAGCCGAGCTGCAGCACGTCTGAGAGCTGTGCTCTCAGACCAAAAGATCATTCATCCTCGCGCTGTGCTTGTTTTAGGCTGTGGGCCAACGACAAGAACGACACGCGAGGATGCCCATGTCGCAAGCACCCCTGGATGCCTATGACTACCTGATCGTCGGCGCCGGCCCCGCCGGTTGCCTGCTGGCCAACCGGCTTTCCGCCGACCCGGGCGTCAGCGTGCTGCTGATCGAGGCAGGCGGGCGCGACAACTACCCCTGGATTCACATTCCCGTCGGTTACCTCTACTGCATCGGCAACCCGCGCACGGACTGGTGCTATGCCACCGAGGCCGATCCCGGCCTGCACGGGCGCAGCCTCAAGTACCCGCGTGGTCGCGTGCTCGGCGGCTGCTCGTCGATCAACGGCATGATCTACATGCGCGGCCAGGCTGCCGACTACGATGCCTGGGCCGCAGCGGGCAATCCGGGGTGGGCCTGGAACGAGGTGCTGCCGCTGTTCAAACGCACGGAGGATCACTTCGCCGGCAACAGTGCGCTGCACGGCGGCGATGGCGAGTGGCGGGTGGAGCGTCAGCGCCTGTCCTGGGAGATTCTCGAAGCCTTTCGCGAGGCTGCGGCGCAGAGCGGTATCGCCAGCATCGAGGACTTCAACGGCGGCGACAACGAAGGCTGCAGCTACTTCCAGGTCAATCAGAAAGGCGGTGTGCGCTGGAATGCCTCCAAGGCCTTTCTGCGTGGCATTCGCCAGCGCCCGAACCTGCACGTGCTGACGGATGCCGAGGCCGAGCGGGTGGAGCTGGATGCAGCCAGGGCGCAGGCCTTGTCGCTGCGCTGGCAGGGGCGCCAGGTGCGCGTGGCGGCGCGCCGTGAAGTGTTGCTGTGCGCCGGTGCCATCGGTTCGCCCGCGTTGTTGCAACGCTCCGGCATCGGCCCGCGGCCCTTGCTCGAGCGGCTTGGTATCGGGGTGAAGCACGAACTGCCTGGTGTCGGCGAGAACCTGCAGGATCATTTGCAGCTACGCCTGATCTATCGGGTCGAGGGGGTGAAGACGCTCAACCGCATCGCCGCCACGCCCTGGGGCAAGCTGGGCATGGGGCTGGAATACCTGCTCAAGCGTAGCGGCCCGTTGTCCATGGCGCCCAGCCAGCTTGGCGCCTTCGCCAAGTCCGATCCTGGCCAGGCGCGCGCCAATCTGCAGTATCACGTGCAGCCGCTGTCGCTGGATCGTTTCGGCGAGCCGCTGCACGATTTCCCGGCTTTCACCGCCTCGGTATGCAACCTGCGCCCATACAGCCGGGGGCGTGTCGAGATCGCTTCGGCGCAGCTCGAGGATGCGCCCCGTATCAGCCCGCATTACCTGAGCGATGCCCGCGACCTGCAGGTGGCGGCCGCTGCCATTCGCCTGACCCGGCGCATCGTCGCTGCACCGGCACTGGCACCTTACCGGCCGCAGGAATACAAGCCGGGGGCGGGCTACGACAGCGAAGAGGATTTGCAGCGTGCGGCGGGGGAGATCGGCACCACCATCTTCCATCCTGCCGGCACCTGCGCCATGGGGCAGGGGCGTGACGCCGTGGTCGATGCGCGCCTGCGCGTGCACGGCATCGGCGGCTTGCGTGTGGTCGATGCCTCGATCATGCCGACCATCGTTTCCGGCAATACCTGCTCGCCGGTGCTGATGATCGCCGAGAAGGCCGCGCAGATGATCGTGGCCGACGCCCCGGGATCATGAGATCGTGATCGCGCCGTCCTGGAACTGGGCGCGGTTGCGCCCTTCCTGTTTGGCCCGATAGAGGGCCTGGTCGGCCAGCTCCAGCGCCTCGCCGAGGTCGGCGTGATCCAGCGGCCAGATGGCACCGCCGATGCTGCAGCCGATGCGCACTTGGCCCTCTTCCAGTTGCACGGGCTGGCCGAGGCTAGCGATGGCGCGTTCGGCCACCTGGCGCGCCTGCTGGCGGGCATCCGCCTCGTTGACCAGCATGATCATGAGGAATTCGTCACCGCCCAGGCGTGCCACCATGTCGCCGTCGCGCAGGTTGCTCTTGAGACGTTGTGCCAGCTCACGCAACAGGTGGTCGCCGGCGCTGTGACCATAGGTATCATTGATCGGCTTGAAGTCATCGAGATCGAGGTAGAGCAGGGTCAGGCACTGCTGCTGCGCCTGACAACGTTGCTGCGCCCGGGGCAGGTACTTCTCCAGGGCCACACGGTTTGGCAGGCCAGTCAGCGGGTCGTGGTGGGCCAGGGTTTCCATGGCGCCGAGAGCGCGTTTCTGCAGGGTCAGGCTTTCCACCAGATGGCGGATGGACTGGCTTAGCTGGGTGATCTCGCGGCTGCCCTGCATCTCTGGAATCTCGCTGACCTCGCCAGCGCTGAGGCGGTCGGCAGCCTCGGCGATCTCCTGCAGCGGCCGGGTGAAGTAACCGCTGATCAACCAGCCGAAGAAGGCGAAGGCCAGGGCCAGGGCACTGCCCCAGATGAGAATGTTCAGCAGCATACGCTGGGCGGGGGCATAGGCCTGCTCCACCGATTGCCGTGCCACCACCGTCCAGCCCAGGCCGGGATAGTCCTGATAACCCTGGCTGCGAGTCATGCCGGTGAGGTATTCGTTGCCGTCCGGCCAGCGTTGCACCGCCCATTGGCTGCTACCCGGTTGCAGGTCGGCGAGCTTGGGTAGCTCCAGGGGGTGGCCGAGCATCTCGCGTGGGCCGAGCAGTATCGAACCCTCCTTGCCGATGACGAAGAACTCGACGTTGCGCCGTTCCTGTATCGGTTCGAGCAGCGAGCGGCGCACCTCGTAGGCCCAAGCCCAGGACAGGTGCGAGGCCAGTATGCCGACCAGTTCGCCATTGCTGCCCTTGATCGGCAGGCTGATGTCGACGAACTTCATTGCCTCGCCCGAGGGGTTCGACAGCAACTTGGCCAGCAGTACCGCCTCGTGCACGTCGCCGATGAAGATGTTCTTCTGGGCCTCCAGGAAAACCGGGCGTTGCGCGACGCTGGCGCCTTCGAGCAGGCCGTTGCTGGAGGCCAGCACTGTGCCCTGAGGGTCGACGAAGCCAATCCAGGCGATGCTGGGTATCTCTTTCTGCAGATTGTCGAGCAACTGGCGGACTTCATCGAGATCGTCCGGTTGGCGCAGGGCCTGCAAGCTGCCCAGGACTCGTAGCACTGCCGCACGGCTGGCCATGTCACGGTCTAGGCGATCGGCCATGCTGTAGGACAGCTCGGCCAGGTTGCGGCCGGTATCCTCGCGAAACTGCTGGCTGCTGTATTGGCCGATCAATGTCCCCAGCATCCAGCTAAGGGCGCCCACCAGCAGGGCAATGACGAGGGCGAAGCGACTGCGCAGGCTGTAGGAGAGAGGCATCGAGACGATTCATCCGTAGGGAGCATGGGGCCAAGTATAGAGAGCCGCTGATCCCGCGTCTGGAGAATCCTTAGCGCAGGCGGGCTGCCAGGCGCGTTCGCGCTCAGGTATACTCTGCGGCTTTTCCGTCCGATTTGCCGCGAGTGCCTACTACCATGGAAATCAATCCGATCCTCAACGCCATCAAGGATCTGTCCGAACGCACCCAGACCATTCGGGGGTATCTTTGACTACGATCAAAAGCATGATCGTTTGGTCGAAGTAAACCGCGAGCTGGAAGACGCCAGCGTCTGGAACAAGCCAGAGTACGCGCAAGCCCTGGGCCGTGAGCGCGCCATGCTGGCGCAGATCGTCGAAACCATCGACGACCTCACCGGCAGCCTGAGTGACTCCCGCGACCTGTTGGAAATGGCTGCCGAAGAGAACGACGAAGGTGCGGTGAAGGATATCGTCGCCGAAGTCGAGCGCCTGCGCGAGATCCTCGAGAAGCTGGAATTCCGCCGCATGTTCAGCGGCGAGATGGATCCGAACAACTGCTATCTGGACATCCAGGCCGGCTCCGGCGGCACCGAGGCCCAGGACTGGGCCAACATCCTGCTGCGCATGTACCTGCGCTGGGCCGACAAGCGCGGCTTCAGTGCCGAGATCGTCGAACTGTCCGAGGGCGAAGTCGCCGGCATCAAGGGTGCCACCGTGCACATCAAGGGTGAGTACGCCTTCGGCTGGCTGCGCACCGAGATCGGCGTGCACCGCCTGGTGCGCAAGAGCCCGTTCGACTCTGGTGCTCGTCGCCACACCTCGTTCTCGGCGGTGTTCGTCTCTCCCGAGATCGACGACAAGGTGGAGATCGAGATCAACCCGTCCGACCTGCGCATCGACACCTACCGCTCCTCCGGTGCCGGTGGTCAGCACGTCAACACCACCGACTCGGCGGTGCGGATTACCCACGTGCCGACCAACACCGTGGTGGCCTGCCAGAACGAACGCTCCCAGCACGCCAACAAGGACACCGCCATGAAGATGCTGCGGGCCAAGTTGTACGAGCTGGAGATGCAGAAGCGCAACGCCGCCTCGCAGGCGCTGGAGGACAGCAAGTCGGACATCGGCTGGGGCCACCAGATCCGTTCCTACGTGCTCGATGACTCGCGTATCAAGGACCTGCGTACCGGCGTCGAGCGCAGCGACTGCCAGAAGGTGCTCGACGGCGACCTCGACGGCTACCTCGAAGCCAGCCTCAAGCAGGGGCTTTGAGAGCAGTCGCAAGCTTCAAGCTACAAGCCGCAAGTGAAGCGGATGAGCCTCTGAGGAGGCATTCGTTTCAACCTGCAGCGATCTTTCCAGAATGATGATTTGACCGGGACGACCCGCAATGAGCGACCAACAACTCGACCACAACGAACTGCAACAGGAAGAAAACAAGCTGATTGCCCAGCGCAAGGAAAAGCTTGCTGCCGTCCGTGAGCAGGGCATTGCCTTCCCCAACGATTTCCGCCGCGACAGCCTGTGCGCCGACCTGCAGAAACAGTACGAGGGCAAGAGCAAGGAAGAGCTGGAAGCCGCTGCCATCCCGGTGAAGATCGCCGGTCGCATCATGCTCAACCGTGGCGCCTTCATGGTGCTGCAGGACACCTCCGGTCGCCTGCAGGTCTATGTCGACCGCAAGGGCCTGCCGGCCGAAACCCTGGAAGCGATCAAGACCTGGGATCTGGGCGACATCATCGCCGCCGAAGGCACCCTGGCGCGCTCCGGCAAGGGCGACCTGTACGTGCACATGACCAACGTGCGTCTGCTGACCAAGTCGCTTCGCCCGCTGCCGGACAAGCACCACGGCCTCACCGACACCGAGCAGCGCTACCGCCAGCGCTACGTCGACCTGATCGTCAACGAGGAAACTCGCCACACCTTCCGAGTGCGCTCGCAGGTGATCGCCCACATCCGTCGTTTCCTCAACGAGCGCGGTTTCCTCGAGGTGGAAACGCCGATGCTGCAGACCATTCCCGGTGGCGCGGCGGCCAAGCCATTCGAGACTCACCACAATGCGCTGGACATGCCCATGTTCCTGCGTATCGCCCCGGAGCTGTACCTCAAGCGCCTGGTGGTTGGTGGCTTCGAGAAGGTCTTCGAGATCAACCGCAACTTCCGTAACGAAGGTGTTTCGACCCGGCACAACCCCGAGTTCACCATGCTCGAGTTCTACCAGGCCTACGCCGACTACCGCGACAACATGGACCTGACCGAGGAGCTGTTCCGCGAACTGGCCCTGGCCGTGCTGGGCAGCACCGACGTGCCCTATGGCGACAAGGTGTTCCACTTCGGTGAGCCGTTCGTGCGCCTGTCGGTGTACGACTCGATCCTCAAGTACAACCCGGACATCAGCGAAGCTGACCTGAACGACGTCGAGAAGGCCCGCGCCATCGCCAAGAAGGCCGGCGCCAAGGTGCTTGGCCACGAAGGCCTGGGCAAGCTGCAGGTGATGATTTTCGAGGAGCTGGTGGAGAGCAAGCTGGAGCAGCCGCACTTCATCACCGAGTATCCGTTCGAGGTCTCGCCGCTGGCCCGTCGCAACGACCAGAATCCGGCTGTGACCGACCGCTTCGAGCTGTTCATCGGTGGCCGCGAGATCGCCAACGCCTACTCCGAGCTCAACGATGCCGAAGACCAGGCCGAGCGCTTCCTCGCCCAGGTGGCGGAGAAGGATGCCGGTGACGACGAGGCCATGCACTACGACGCCGACTTCGTCCGTGCCCTGGAGTACGGCATGCCGCCCACCGCCGGTGAAGGCATCGGCATCGACCGCCTGGTGATGCTGCTGACCAACTCGCCATCGATCCGCGACGTCATCCTCTTCCCGCACATGCGCCCACAGGCTTGATGCCTTGGCAGGGGCTCACTGTGAACCCTGCTAATGATTCGTAGAAAAGAACGCCGCATCCGGTAACGGAGTGCGGCGTTTTTTTTCGGTTCTTCGCGGAATCTCGAGGAAATCAGTATTAACACCGGACTGGCAAGTTTGTGTGTTGGTTTCGGTGTTCTAGCTACTTATCAGTGTTTAGCTGATGCCTCCCGTTTCGCCCCCCGGCGACCTTCTTTTGTCAAACGCTACAAAAGAAGGCATGGGCTTTTGTCGGGCCGGCCATCCGGGGCAAAAGTGACTCGCCTGGGAGGGCGAAACAAAAAAAATCAACAAAAACGCGGCAATCCGGAACAAACACCCGAACAAACAACAAGCACTCACACAAAATTGCCAGTCCGGTGTCAACCAGGCATTCCCCCTGAAAATGCGATGAACCTTTTTCGGTGTTCGAGCGGCTTGTGGGGTTCGGCTGGCAGGTGACTTGCTCCTACACCTTGGTCGGTGCGCATCGGAGCACCTTTTATTCGCCTTTTAGCCGCTTTTTTCCGGTCAATTCCGGCCAAATTCAACATTCGCCATCAAAATAGCATCATTCCGCGCAGCGGAATCTTTTGGTCGTCCCGCTAAGCCATTACTCTCCAGGCATGATTTGTACCCAGAGGGTTGCCTTGTCGTGAACCATATACCGTTCCCCCCGAGTGCCGCCGAGGCGGCCAACGCAGTCGCAGAAAGCGTTCAGTACCAGGGTCGCAAGACCAGCCGCAAGGGCAGCGAGCAGCGCCGCCAGGCCATCCTCGACGCCTCCATGCGCATCATCGTCCGCGATGGCGTGCGCGCGGTGCGTCATCGTGCGGTGGCGAGCGAGGCGAATGTGCCGCTCTCGGCTACCACCTACTATTTCAAAGACATCAACGATCTCATTACCGACACCTTCGCCCAGTTCGTCGAACGTAGCGCAGAGTACATGGCCGAATTCTGGCAAAGCATGCAAGCCGTCGTGGTGGCACTGGCTGCTCGACTCGATGGCAGCGCCGAGGCTCGCCAGCAGGTGGTGGACGAACTTGCCGAACTCGCCATGCAGTACATCCACAACCAGTTGCAGGAGCGGCGCGAGCATCTGATCGCCGAACGAGCCTTTTTCCTCGAGTCACTGCTCAACCCACGTCTGTATGGCCTGGCGCAGGCGCATCGGTGGATACTTTTGCAGGGTGTCACGCACTTCTTTGAAATACTGGGCTCCAGTCAGCCGCAAGAGGATGGAGAACTGTTGACGGCCCTCATCCTGCAGATGGAGTATCGAGGCTTGCTCGAAGGTATCGAGCAACAGGACAGGCAGGCGATGCTGGCCATATTCAAACGTTATATCGATCTGGCTCTGGGGCGCTGACGCGGTCCTGCTGGGGCGGTGCACAAGGAGAGCGAAATGAAAGCCTGGCGCGTACTGGCCGCCTTGTCCTTTCTGTTGTTGAGTGGTTGCCTGGTCACCTTCAGGGAACCGATCCCGGCCAACGAGGCGGCGCCGATTCCTCTGCTGGGGCAGTGGACGCGCGAGGACGAATGGGGCGAACGGCTCTTTCTGGAAATTACCCGTGCTGGCGCCAATCTGTACGAGGCACGCCTGTACGAGGACAGCCCGGACAGCCTCGATAACCTCGAGCAGTTCGGCTTCACCGTGGCTCATCATGGCCGGCGCTGGTATCTTTCCGCCGGATTGCCCAAGAGCCTGGGCGCCAACTTCGCCATTGCCGGCTTCGAGTTGACCCGTGGCAACGAGCTAGTGATCTTCAACCTCGACAGCGAACACCTGCTCGCCGATATGCAGAAGGGCCTGCTGGAAGGCCACCCCATCGACATGCCGGAGGGAGAGGGCGTGCTGATCACCAGCCCGCTGGACAAGGTGCTGGCCTACCTCGATGACCCGGCTAATGCCGACCTGTTCGTCGAGGTGGCGCGTTATCAGCGGGTGGCCGAATAGGAAGTGCAATGAACAGCCAGCAGAAACTGGACGACTATCAACTCTGCATTCGCGCCTTGAGCGACCGTATCGTCGAGGCGCAGACGCCGATCCGCGTGCTGGATGCGGTGAAGTGGGACGATGGCATCCGCGACGCCTTCCTCAAGGCCAAGGGCAAGGTATTGCCCGCCGTGGATCGCGACTATTACCTGAGCCGACCACTGGCCTTCGATGCCCAGGCCAAGAAGCTGGAATTCCAGAACATCGAGCGCGACATCACCCGCCAGCTCGGCCAGTTCAACCCGGTCGGGCAGATCATGCGGCGCATGTGCAAGGAATACCGCATGGTCATCCGCATGCTCGAAGCGCGCGGCACCGAAGACTTCGGCCTGATCAGCCAGGAACTCTACGGCGCAGCCTCCGATGCCTTCCATGCCGGTGATCCAACCCTGGCTGACCTCGGTCTGATGCTCTCGGACTACCTCAACAACATCGCCACCCGTGGCGATCTGGAAGACGAGCCCAAGACCCTCGGTGCGGGCGATGCGGTGAACATCCTGCAGCAGCGCCTGGCTGGGGTGTTCGGCGACGATACCGTGCGCGTGCTGGAGTCCGACGGCATTCTCGCCGATGCCGCGGCGGGCGCCGATTACATCAAGATCCGCAGCGACGCGCGCTTCAACGAGCGTGACGTCAAGGCCCTGGAAGTGCATGAAGGGCTGGTGCACGTCGGCACCACGCTCAATGGCCTCAATCAGCCGATCTGCACCTTCCTGGCCAAGGGGCCGCCTTCGTCCACCGTGACCCAGGAAGGCCTGGCCATCCTCATGGAAGTGATCGCCTTCGCCTCCTACCCGACGCGCCTGCGCAAGCTGACCAACCGCACCCGTGCCATCCACATGGCGGAGGAGGGCGCGGATTTCATCGAGGTATTCGAGTTCTTCCGCGAGCAGGGTTATGGGCAGGAGGGCAGCTACAGCAACGCCAGCCGGGTATTCCGTGGCGCCTTGCCCAACGGTTTGCCCTTCACCAAGGACCTGTCCTATCTCAAGGGCTTCATCCTGATTTACAACTACATTCAGTTGGCGGTGCGCAAGGGCAAGCTGGAGCAGATTCCGCTGCTGTTCTGCGGCAAGACCACCCTGGAAGACATGCGCACCCTGCGCAAACTGGTGGATGAGGGCCTGGTGCTGCCGCCCAAGTATCTGCCGCCGCAGTTCCAGGACATGAACGCGCTGTCGGCCTGGATGTGCTTCTCCAACTTCCTCAACCATTTGAGCCTGGATCGCATCGAAGCGGACTACGCCAATATTCTTTAAAGCTGCAAGCTGCAAGCTGCAAGCTGCAAGCGGCAGGCGGTTTGCTCGATCAACTTGCCGCTTGTGGCTTGAAGCTTGCCGCTAACCGAAGGTTCCCCATGCCCAGCCATCAACTCGAATACGAAATTCTCGGCAGCTCCGCCCAATCGGTGGAGATCATTCTCGACCCTGACGAGACGGTGGTCGCCGAAGCCGGGGCGATGAACTACATGACCGAGGGCGTGCGCTTCGAGACGCGCATGGGCGATGGCTCGTCCAGCGGCCTGCTCGGCAAGCTGTGGAGTGCCGGCAAGCGCATGCTAACCGGCGAGTCGCTGTTCATGACCCACTTCAGCAATGCCGGCAAGACGCAGGCGCGGGTCGCCTTCGCCGCGCCTTATCCCGGCACCGTGGTGCCCATCGACCTGGCCCAGGTTGGCGGCCGGCTGATCTGCCAGAAGGACGCCTTTCTCTGCGCCGCCTATGGCACGCGCATCGGCATCAGCTTCGCCAAGCGCATCGGCGCCGGTTTCTTCGGCGGCGAAGGCTTCATCCTGCAGAAGCTCGAAGGCGATGGCCTGGCCTTCGTGCATGCCGGCGGCACGGTGATCCGCAAGGAGCTGAACGGCGAGACTCTGCGTCTGGATACCGGCTGCCTGGTGGCCTTCAGCGACGGTCTCGATTACGACATCGCTCTGGCCGGTGGCCTCCGCAGCATGCTCTTTGGTGGGGAGGGCCTGCTGCTGGCCACGCTCAAGGGCACGGGTACGGTGTGGATCCAGAGCCTGCCTTTCTCGCGCCTGGCCGAGCGGGTCTACGCGGCAACCGTGCAAGCCCGCGAAGAGGTGCGTGCGGGTGGCAAGTAGGCTGCGCGCACTGAGCCTGCTGATCGTCAGCCTATGGCTGGGCGGGTGTAGCGGGCTGCTGTTCTACCCCGAGCCAGGGCTGCCTTTCACTCCCGAGCGGGCTGGCCTGGAGTATCGCGATATCGAACTGCGCGCCGCCGATGGCACGCGTCTGCATGCCTGGTGGTTGCCGGCCAAGCCGGGTGTGGCCGTCAAAGGCACCGTGCTGCATCTGCATGGCAATGGCGGCAATCTGGCCTGGCACCTGGGCGGCACCTACTGGCTACCGGAGCAGGGCTATCAGGTGCTGATGCTCGATTACCGGGGTTATGGCCTGTCCGAAGGGGTGCCGCGCCTGCCGGCGGTGTATCAGGATATCGACGCCGCGTTCGCCTGGCTGGATCAGGCGCCCGAGACGCAGGGTAAACCCTTGACGCTGCTCGGGCAGAGCCTGGGCGGCGCCCTGGCCGTGCATTATCTGGCCCTGCATCCCGAGCGTCGAGCGCGGCTGCACGGGCTGGTGCTCGACGGCGTGCCGGCCAGTTATCGCGATGTGGCGCGTGACGTGCTGAGCCAATCCTGGCTGACCTGGCCGTTGCAGGTGCCGCTGTCCTGGCTGGTGCCGGACGGCGACAGCGCCATTGCTTCCATCGCCCAGCTCGAGCCCTTGCCATTGCTGATCTTCCACAGCCTTGACGACGAGGTCGTGGCGTTTTCCAATGGCGAGCGCCTGAACCAGGCGGCCCGCTCGCCACGTCGCTTCATTGAAACCCGTGGTGGGCACGTGCAGACCTTCGCCGAGGATGCCTGGCGCCAGGTGCTGCTGACCTTTCTGCAAGACCCACTGGCCTTAGTCGACTCGCCCATTCCTCCCGCTTCCGTTTCCGAGACCTCGCAATGAAAGAACGTGATCCCATCCCCATGATCCTCACCGGCGTGGCCAGCATCGTCGGCACCATCGGCGTGCTCTGGTACTACGGCTATCTGCATTTCGCCAAGCCTGAGGACGCGCTGTTGCTGTCGGAGTTCACCATGCTCAAGACCATCCCGGGGGAGGATTACAAGGTGTCGCTCAAGCCTGCCGACCAGGTGGCGCAGTGTGTCGATGGCGTGCTGGTGCTGTTCGACACCCAGCAGAAGGGCCTGACTGGTGTATTGGTGGACAGCAAGAAGCAGGCCGTACGTTGCCTGGGGCAGGAAACGCCAGCGCTGGAGCAGTAAGGCGGCGCAGGGCGTTCAGGCCCCCTGGCAGGGGTAAAAAGAAAGGTTCTTCGCGGAATCTCGGGAAAATTAGTATTGATACCGGACTGGCAATACGGTGTGAGTTATTCTCGTGTCTGTTCCGAATTGCCGCGTTTTTGCTGATGTTTTTGGTTTCGCCCTCCCGGGCGAGTCACTTTTGACGGGCAAAAGTAACCAAAACCCTCCGCCCGGTCATCCGGCCCTCGCTGCGCGAGGGTTCGCTCACTCCATCGCCGCTCCAGAGGCCCGCCACGGTGGGCCATCCCTGGCCCATCGCGGCTCTCGCGACATCCATGTCGCTCGACCTCTTCCACGACGATTCCGTTCGCCCTCCTGGGCGGGCTCTGCACGCGCCTGAACGCGAGGTAACCCAGAAGTAGTGCGCAGTGCTTGTACATGTGTCAGCCCTAGGGCTGACCGGGATGCCGGCTGAAAGCCGGCAAGCTATCCGGGAGAATGAAACTACGCGAATGAAAGTTTTGGTTTAACTCGACGACGCAGTCGCGGCTCCAGAGCTACCAGAACACGCCAGGCGTACCTTGGAATGCCAGTTCGTTCAGGCGCGCAAATGCCCCCTTCAGGAGGCCGAACGTAGGCATTGCGCAGGGGGCGAGTGGCATGGATGCCACGAGAGGCGTAATGGGCCAGGGATGGCCCATGTACGCCGACCCCGGAGCGATGCCGGAGTGAGGGAAGTCGAGCGCAGCGAGACCCGGATGGCGGGGGTGCGTTTCTTTTGCTTACTTTTCTTTGCGCATTTCAAAGAAAAGTGAGTCGCCCGAGGGGGCGAAACCTGGAATCTCTGAAAACACCCAAAGCGGCGTCCAGAACACCCACACAAGACGGCAAGATCACACAAACTTGCCAGTCTGGTGTCAACCAGGCATTCCCCCTGAAAATACGATGAATCAAAAGAAACCCGCCATGAGGCGGGTTTCTGCCACAGCGGGGAGGGGATCAGGCCCCACTGGCCGAACGCGGTACCACCGGCTGGTTGTCGTTGGAGATGGTGACCTCCACCCGACGGTTCTGCGCCCGACCGGAATCGGTGCTGTTGTCCGCCACCGGATACTCCTTGCCATACCCCTGGGCGACGATACGCGACGGGTCGACACCCGCACGCACCAAGGCCATGCGCACCGCGTTGGCGCGGCGTTCGGACAGGCCCAGGTTATAGGTGGCCGAGCCGACGTTATCGGTGTAGCCCTCGACTATCACCTTGCGCTCCGGGTTCTCCTGAAGGAACTGCGCCAGTTGGGTGATGCTCGGGTAGGCACTGCTCTTGAGCTCGGCCTTGTTGAAGTCGAACAGCACGTCACCGAAGGTCACCAGAGTGCCGCGCTCGGTCTGCTTGGCGTTGAGCTTGTCCTGCAACTTGCGGATCTGCGCATCGCGGGCGTCCAGCAGGGCCTGGGCGCGTTGCGACGAGGTGTTCTGCAGCTCAGCTTCGGCCTCGCGCAGGGCAATGGTCTGCTTGGCTACTTCCACCCGTTGGTTGGTCAGGTAGGCCAATTGGTCGACCTTCTGCTTGTCCGCGTCGTCCAGGTAGGCCTTGTCGGCCTTGTCCAGCCATTCCTTGGCTTCCTTGGTCTCCAGCGCGGCCAGGCGATTGGCCTGCGGATCGCTCTGCAGCGTGGAAAAATTGCTACGTGCCGACTCCAGATTGGGGTTGGGCTGGTTGGCGCAGGCCACCAAGCCGATGCTCAGGGCCAGCAGGGTGGGAAGCATGATGTGTTTACGCATGGCGTTCATCCTTTGATCAGTCGGTGAATGGAGGCGTCGACAAGCCCATTACTGGGCGTTGCGCATGCCTTCCTCACGCAGCTCTTGAATCCCTTGACGGGCATCTTGCAGGGCGCGCTCAGCCTTGGCGGCCTGCGCCTTGCGCTCGGCAACGCGGGCATCCCATTCGGCCTGTTCGGCCAGACGACGTGCCTTCTCGTAGTCTTCGTCATGCATGGCGAACTCGGCTTCCTTGAGTTTGTCCTGCGCGGCCTTCATCTCCACAGGTGCGAACTCGGTCGCACCGGCGCTGACCGCCGAATTCACCGCCGACTCCGATACGGCGTATTGCTCGCTGGGGGGATTGCCGGCACAACCCGCCAGGAGCAGGCTGCTGCCGAGTAGCAGGGCGGCCAGTTTGAAACCACGCAGGGGCGTGGCAGAACCTTTCACATCGAGGGTCTTGGTGAGGGTTGAATCCATTTTTCAGCACTCCTGTGAACGATGAAGTTCGAGACGTTCGGCCTGGGCCGCAGTGCGCGAGATTCACGGCAATTCAATGCGGCGACCTGTCTTTACTGACTGAGGCGTTCGCGCGAGAGTTCAAAAAAGATGGCAATGTGATTGGGGATTTCTGTCTGACCGGTTGGTCATTTTTCTGCGCTCGTATCGAGCCCTTCAGGCCCATGGTCATACGGCAAAGCCTTGAAAAGACGGCGTTGACTGGGCCACTCTGTGAAGCAATCGTTGCCACCGGCGGGGGAAGGCCTGATGACCGATATCGATCTGCGCTTGCGCAAGGACGTGCATCTGCTGGGCGAGCTGCTCGGCGAAACCATTCGTCAACAGCATGGTGATGCCTTCGTCGAGAAGATCGAAGCCATCCGCCACAGTGCCAAGGCCGATCGCAGTGGCGACTCGGAGCGCCTGGGGGCGACCCTGGCCGGGCTCGGCGAAGAGGAGTTGTTACCGGTGGCGCGGGCCTTCAACCAGTTCCTCAACCTGGCCAACATCGCCGAGCAGCAACATCAGGTGCGGCGCCGCCGAGCGGATGAAGAGGAGCCGTTCGAGGCCGTGGTGCTCGATGAGCTGCTGGCGCGTTTGTGCGGCGCCGGCCAGGATGCCGACGAGCTGGCCCGGCAACTCGCCCGGCTGGACATCGAACTGGTGCTCACCGCGCACCCCACCGAAGTGGCGCGGCGTACCCTGATCCAGAAATACGATGCCATCGCCGCGCAACTGGCGGCGCTGGATCATGACGACCTGTTGCCACGTGAACGCGAGGCCGTGGTCGAGCGCCTGCGCCGGCTGATCGCCGAGGCCTGGCACACCGAGGAGATTCGCCGTAGCCGGCCGACCCCGGTGGACGAGGCGAAGTGGGGCTTCGCCGTCATCGAGCATTCGCTGTGGCATGCCGTGCCGCAATTCCTGCGTGGCGTCGATCGCAGCCTGCAGGCTGCCACCGGCCTGCGCCTGCCGCTGAGCGCGGCGCCGATTCGCTTCGCCTCGTGGATGGGCGGCGACCGCGACGGCAATCCCAACGTCACCGCCAGCGTCACCCGCGAAGTGCTGCTGCTGGCGCGCTGGATGGCGGCCGACCTTTATCTGCGCGATGTCGACAGCCTGGCTGCCGAACTCTCCATGCAGCAGGCCAGCGCGGCCTTGAAGGCCCGGGTCGGCGATGTCGCCGAGCCTTATCGGGCCTTGCTCAAGCAGGTACGCGAGCGCCTGCGCGCCACCCGTCAGTGGGCGCATGACTCGCTGGCTGCCGAGGTGCCGGCGCCCAATGCGGTGCTGCATGACAACCAGGAACTGCTGGAGCCCTTGCAGCTTTGCTACCACTCGCTGCACGAGTGCGGCATGGGCGTGATCGCCGATGGCCCCTTGCTCGACTGCCTGCGCCGCGCCGCCACCTTCGGTCTGTTCCTGGTGCGTCTGGACGTGCGCCAGGATGCCGCGCGGCATGCCGCAGCGATGTCCGAGATCACCGAATACCTCGGCCTGGGGCGTTATGCCGAGTGGGACGAGGACACCCGCCTGACCTTCCTGCAACGCGAACTGGGCAGTCGCCGGCCCTTGCTGCCGAGCGACTACCGACCCAGTGCGGACACCGCCGAAGTGCTCGCCACCTGCCGCGAGGTGGCGGTTGCACCGGCTGCCTCGCTGGGCTCCTACGTGATTTCCATGGCTGGCGCCGCCTCCGACGTGCTGGCGGTGCAACTGCTGCTCAAGGAGGCCGGGTTGCGCCGGCCGATGCGTGTGGTACCCCTGTTCGAGACCCTCACCGACCTGGATCACGCCGGCCCGGTGATCGACCGCCTGCTGCAGTTGCCCGGCTACCGTGCACGCCTGCATGGCCCGCAGGAAGTGATGATCGGCTACTCCGACTCGGCCAAGGATGCCGGCACCACGGCGGCGGCCTGGGCGCAGTATCGGGCGCAGGAGGAACTGGTGCGCCTGTGCCGCGAGCATCAGGTCGAGCTGCTGCTGTTCCATGGCCGCGGTGGCACCGTGGGGCGTGGCGGCGGCCCGGCTCACGCGGCGATCCTGTCGCAACCGCCGGGCTCGGTGGCGGGGCGCTTCCGCACCACCGAGCAGGGGGAAATGATCCGCTTCAAGTTCGGCCTGCCGGATATCGCGGTGCACAACCTCAACCTCTACCTGGCTGCCGTGCTGGAAGCGACGCTGTTGCCACCACCGGCGCCGGAACCCGCCTGGCGGGCGATGATGGATCGTCTGGCCGAGGATGGCGTGACGGCTTACCGCAGCGTGGTGCGCGAGCATCCGCAGTTCGTCGACTATTTCCACCAGGCCACGCCGGAGCAGGAACTCGGGCGCTTGCCGCTGGGTAGTCGTCCGGCCAAGCGGCGTGCCGGCGGCGTGGAAAGCCTGCGTGCCATCCCGTGGATCTTCGCCTGGACGCAGACCCGTCTGATGCTGCCGGCCTGGCTCGGCTGGGAACGTGCCCTGGGGCAGGCGTTGAGCCAGGGCGAGGGCGATCTGCTGAGGGAGATGCGCGAGCGCTGGCCGTTCTTCCGCACCCGCATCGACATGCTGGAAATGGTGCTGACCAAGGCCGATCTGGCCATCGCCGAGCTGTATGACCAGCGTCTGGTGGAGGCGAACCTGCGCCCGCTGGGCGCGCAATTACGCGACCTATTGTCGCAGGCCTGCTCCGCCGTACTCGAAGTGACCAGCCAGTCCAGGCTGCTCGCCCATAGCCCGCAGACCCTGCAGTCGATCAGCGTGCGCAACACCTATCTCGACCCGCTGCACGTCCTGCAGGCCGAGTTGCTGGCCCGTTGCCGGCAGCGCGAACAAGCGCCGGAGAGCCCTCTGGAGCAGGCGCTGCTGGTCAGCGTGGCAGGCATTGCCGCCGGCTTGCGTAACACTGGCTGAAGGTGTGAAAGCAGGCTGTGCGAGGTGGGTAACGGCCGCTTCATGCCGCCAGGAGTAGGGGATTTATCCGACTTTTGGCTGCTTGTGCAGCAACGGAGCGCTGTGTATCTTGGGCAGCCTTTTGGCCGCTACGGCTGCCGCAGACCTTTCCAGAGATTGGCCCCACGAGGCGAGTCCGACGATCACTACACAAATCTTGAGGAGCACATCGATGCGCGTGATTCTGCTGGGGGCGCCCGGTGCCGGCAAAGGTACCCAGGCTCGCTACATCACCGAGAAGTTCGGTATTCCGCAAATCTCCACCGGCGACATGCTGCGCGCAGCGGTCAAGGCCGGTACCGAGCTGGGGCTCAAGGCCAAGAGCGTGATGGATGCCGGCGGTCTGGTCTCCGATGACCTGATCATCAACCTGGTGAAGGAGCGCATCGCTCAGCCCGATTGCGCCAATGGCTTCCTCTTCGATGGCTTCCCGCGCACCATTCCGCAGGCCGAAGCCCTGCGTGACGCTGGCGTCGCTCTGGATCACGTGGTGGAGATCGCCGTGGACGACGAAGAGATCGTCAAGCGCCTGTCCGGTCGCCGTGTGCACCCGGCTTCCGGCCGCGTCTACCACACCGAATACAACCCGCCGAAAGTGGCTGGCAAGGACGACGTCACCGGCGAGGAGCTGGTGCAGCGTGAAGACGACAAGGAAGAGACCGTGCGTCATCGCCTGTCCGTCTACCATTCGCAGACCAAGCCGCTGGTGGACTTCTACCAGAAGCTCGCCGCCGAAACCGGCACGCCCAAATACACCCACGTTCCGGGTGTCGGCAGCGTCGAGCAGATCACCGAGAAGACCCTCGCCGCCTTGGCCTGAGTCCGGCTCCCAGGGGGAGCAAGCTCCCTTGCGCAAAGGCCCGTTTCGGGCCTTTGTCGTTTCTGTTGCGCATGCCGGCCTGGCCCGTATCGCTGAGCCTCGCTACGCTGATCCTTCGACCCTTGGGTATATGGGCCTGGGTCATCTTCCCCCTGAAAGAGGACATTCGATGAGCGAGACATGCAAAGGTCGTCCTATCTGGCTAGGACTGGCCATATCGCTGCTGAGCCTGGCTAGCGTGCAGGCCGACGAAGCTGCCAAGCCGGATTGCGCCGTGGCCGAATTCACCATGGGCCTGCGTTTCCAGCAGCAGTCGGCGGAGATCCAGGCACTGCAACTGCAGGCCTACAACATCGCTACGGAGAAGCTGGACAAGGCCGTGGCGGCCGCCAAAGATCCGTCCAAGCTGGCCATCGTCACCGACCTGGACGAAACCGTGATCGACAACAGCGCGCTGCTGGCGCGCGACCTGAGCAACTGTCACCAGTACGACGCCTGGGACACCTGGCTGCCCTGGGAGCGTGAAGGCACGCCGGCGCTGATTCCCGGCGCGAAGCAATTCCTCGAGCATGCCGACAAGCTGGGTGTGACCATCCGCTACATCTCCGATCGTTCCGACGAACAGAAGTCCTACACCCTGGCCACCCTGAAGAGACTGGGCTTGCCGCAGGTGTCCGCAGACAGCGTGCTGCTGCTTGGCCCGCCCAAGGTGGAGCGCCGTGCCCTGGTCAGCGCCGATCACCAGATCGTGCTGCTGCTCGGTGACACCCTGCACGATTTCGATGCGCGTTTTCGCAAGACGCCGCTCGACGCGCAACGCAAGACCGTCGCCGAAGAGACCGGCAAATGGGGCACCGAGTGGATCGTTTTCCCCAACGCGGGCTATGGCACCTGGTCCAAGGCACCGCTCAAACCCTGGGACGCCAAGATGGAAATTCAGCCCTGGTAACGCCTGGCCGACAGCCGTCTGTGGCTGCCGCTCACGCCCTGCGGGCTGGAAAACGCCGAGCCGGTCTAATGCCGGCTCTTTTTCTGCAGCCATACGAAACCGATGACCACTCTCCTGGCCCTGGATACCGCCACCGAAGCCTGCTCCGTTGCCCTGTTGCACCAGGGGCGCGTGCTCAGTCACTACGAAGTGGCGCCGCGCCTGCACGCGCAGCGTCTGCTGCCGATGATCCAGCAGTTGCTGGGCGAGGCTGGTATTGCCGCTAACGCCCTCGATGCCATCGCCTTCGGCCGTGGCCCGGGGGCCTTCACCGGGGTGCGCATCGCCATAGGCGTGGTGCAGGGGCTGGCCTTCGCCCTCGACCGCCCCGTATTGCCGGTATCCAACCTGGCCGTGCTGGCGCAGCGCGCTTTTCGTGAGCAGGGCGCACGGCATGTGGCGGCGGCCATCGATGCGCGCATGGATGAGGTGTACTGGGGCTGCTATGGCGAAGAGCAGGGCGAGATGCGCCTGCTCGGCCAGGAGGCGGTGCTGCAGCCGGAGCAGGCCGAGGCGCCGCGCGGGATCAGCGCCGACTGGTTCGGTGCAGGCACCGGCTGGGGCACCCATGCCGCACGTATCGCCCTGCAGCCTTCGGCCCAGGATGGCAGCCTGCTGCCCCATGCCGAAGACCTGTTGAGCCTGGCGCGTTTCGCCTGGGCGCGCGGCGAAGCGTTGCCAGCCGATCAGGCGCAGCCGGTGTACCTGCGGGACCAGGTGGCCACGCCGAAAGCACCGCCGGCATGACAACTGGTCGGATGCCTGGCGTCAAGATCCCCTTGGCATTTGCCAAGGCCGGCACTCACCGCTACATTGCCAGCATTGCCCACTGTTCAGCCGAGCCCCCGAGCACTTCCTAGATGCGCATCGACGGTTACCTACCTTCCTACTCGCCAGATCGTGGCCCCCGTTCGGGCACCGCGGTCACGCCCTATCGCGAGGCGCAGCGGGAGATCGAGGTTCAGCGTGAGCAACCGGCGGCACCGTCGAGCAGCCAGGGGCTGGAACAGCAGCCGCAGATTCGTCGCGTGCAGGCCAGTAGCGCCAACAGCGACAGCCTGCCGAGCCGTGAGCAGAGCGCCACCTACGCCCAGCCGCGTCTCAGCGACCGCGTCGCCCAAGCGTTGGCCAGCTACAGCACCACCGCCACCTATGCCAACGAATCCGACGCGCAGGAAGTGCTCGGGCTCGACCTCTACGCCTGAGCGTCTGCGATGCGCTTCCGGCTGGCATGACTGCGGCGCTCCCCTATTTCCTCGGCTGTCCGTCCTGGAGTGAGGCCGCCTGGCGCGCCACGCTCTATCCCGCCGACACCCGGCCGGTGGATTTTCTTGCCCGCTACACCCAGGTCTTCAATGCCGTCGAGGGCAACACCACCTTCTATGCCCGCCCCAGCGAACAGACCGTGGCGCGCTGGGCACTTGCCATGCCGACGAACTTTCGCTTCTGCGCCAAGCTGCCGCGCGATATCAGCCACAGCGACGATCTCTGCCTGCAACTCGAAGCCAGCGCGGATTTTCGCCAGTTGCTGGCACCACTGGGCGAGCGGGTGGCGCCTTACTGGTTGCAACTGCCAGCCAGCTTCGGGCCGCCGCGCCTGGCCGAGCTGGCGGCGTTCATCGAGGCCTGGGGCGATACGGCGCTGGCCATCGAGGTGCGCCACCCGGAGTTCTTCGCCAAGGGCGAGGCCGAGCGAGCACTCAATCGCCTGCTGCAAGCACGTGGTATCGAGCGTATCTGCCTGGATTCACGGGCGCTGTTTAGCTGCACCGAGCAGACGCCAGCGGTGCTGCATGCCCAGGCCAAGAAGCCGCGCCTGCCGACCCGCCCCACGGCCTTCAGCGGCAGTCCGCAACTGCGTTTCATCGGCCACCCGGAGCTGCTGGCCAACGACCCTTTCATGCAGCCCTGGTTGGACAAGGTGGCCGGCTGGATCGAGCAGGGATTGCGTCCATATGTCTTCGCCCATACCTCGGACAACCGTTTGGCGCCGGAGCTGGCGCGACGTTTTCATGAGCAGTTGAGCCAACGCCTGCCCGGTCTGGCCGAGTTGCCGGCATTGCACACCGAGCCGGAGCTGGAGCAGCTCGGGCTGTTATGACGGGAGCGCTCATGCGAACAGGGAAGATCGGTCGTTTGTTTCTGCTTGCACTGCTGTCGAGTGCTCTCGTGCTGCTAGCGTTATGGCGCGGCTGGTTGGAGGTAGCGCCGCGTTTCAATCCCTGGGCACCCCTGGACGTGCGTGAGGCGCCTAACCTGCTGACCGGCTTCAAGCTCTGGCGTCTGAAAGAGGATCGCGCCTTGTGTGATCAGGCCCTGGCCAGCTCCGACCTGCGCTTCACCCGCCTGGGCGATAGCACGCCGCGGCCTGGGTGCCCGGTGGAAAACGCCGTGCGCATTCAGGGCGCCGGCATCGGCCTGAACAGCAGTTTCATGGCTACCTGTCCCCTGGCCGTGAGTTTCGCCCTGTTCGAGCGCCATGGTCTGCAGCCTGCCGCGCGTGAGGTGTTCGGCCAGCCGGTAGCGCGCCTGGAGCATATCGGCAGCTTCGCCTGCCGCAGCATCGCCGGCAGCCAACGGCCCAGCCAGCACTCCTACGCCAACGCGTTGGACATCGTCGGCTTCCGCCTGCGCGATGGCCGACGCATCAGCGTGCTGCACGACTGGTCGGGGCAGGGCGACAAGGCACGCTTTCTGCGCCGGGTTCATGAGGCAGCCTGCGACAGCTTCAACATCACCCTGGGGCCGGACTACAACGCCGCCCACCGTGATCATTTTCACGTGGACATGGGCATGTGGCGGATGTGCCGCTAGCGGGCACCTCTAAGAACTGGTTCATCGCATTTTCAGGGGGAATGCGTGGTTGAGACCGGACTGGCAAGTTTGTGTGTTGTTTTCGGTGTTCAAGCTGCTTATCGGCGTTTAGTTGATAGCTCCTGTTTCGCCCCCCGGCGACCTTCTTTTGTCAAACGCCACAAAAGAAGGCAAAAAGGCCCCGCCATCCGGCCCTGGCTACGCCAGGGCCGGATGAAAGGGCGGAGGTTTTGGTTACTTTTGCCCCAAAAGTGACTCGCCCGGGAGGGCGAAACCAAAAACATCAGCAAAAACGCGGCAAACTGGAACAGACACAAGAACAACCAGCAAGCCAACACAAACTTGCCAGTCCGGTATCAATACTGATTTCCCCGAGATTCCGCGAAGCACCTAAAAAACTAACTCGGCTTTGGCTTCCTGCGTTGCTCTACCTCCTGCATCCCTGCAGTCTTCGCCTACGTTTTTCAACGGCCTGCTAGGGGGCTTGCGTGCTCGGCAAGTGCTGCGGCATTCCCGGAGCGCATGGCGCACCCTACGCGCATGTCGATGTGGCGCGACTAGCGCTTGGCCAACAGCAGGTCGGCCGCCTGGCCGCTGCGCCCATCGGCGAACTCGAACTGGCCCAACTGGGCGATCTGATCGTAAGCACCGAGGGCGATATTCACATTCCGTGGACGCAGGTCGATGGCGCTGACGCCGGCCTCGCCCAGTGTCTGCAGTTGTTGTCGACCCTGAGCATCGAAACGCAGCAGGCGCAGCCTGTCGAACATGGCATCGGCGGTATCGATACGGCCATCGCCGTTGTCGTCGAAGCGGGCTAGCTCGGCAAAACCGTTGGCTGCGCCGTGCTGGTCGCCGAACAGCTCGCGGCCGTCATCGATGTGCCCGTTGCCATTGCGATCCAGGGCCAACAAGGCGTCGTCGCCGACAGGGGCGCTGATCGAATCCTGGCGGCCATCGGCATCAAGGTCGAAACGTAGCGGGCGATCCAGGCCACTGGTGGAGAAACCATTGCCCGCCAGATCCAGCACCAGCGGGTCGACCTGTTGGGGTGTCTGCTCGACCCTGACCTCCAGCTCCAGGCCGCGCTGCTCGACCACGGCCTGGCTGAGCGCCTCGGCAGCGCTGGACACGGCTGGCGGCTCGTCCTTCTGACGCAGCTCGCGGGTGATGTCGCCAGGCGTCTGCTGATCTTCGATACCCAGGGTACGGCGCAGTATCTGGTAATCGACGGACTCGCGCGTGGCGCTGTCGAGCGTATCGTCCGCTGGGCGCGGGCTGGCAGGGAGGCTGCTGGGGCGTGGAGCGGAGAGAGCGTCAAACATGATCACACTCGATGCGGCTGTCGTTGGCCGGCTCTGGCAGAATGTCACCTCTTCGATATCGGCCGAGTCGCCGATGCTTTGAGTGATTCTTGAGCAGAATGAGCCAATGACCGACGAGCGGCACAACGCCAGCATCCGCATGCACGCCTTGCATCCCCAGTACGCCGCAGCGGCCGCGCAGTGGGCCACACGCCTGGGCCTGGCGCAGAGCGGTGACAGCGAATACGCCCTGCAACTGGGTGAAGAAGGGTTGCAATTGGTGGAGATCGGCGACAAGGCGCCAGGGCCGGTGCGTGTGGACTTCGTCGAGGGGGCGGCGGCGCATCGCCGTCAGTTCGGCGGTGGCAGCGGGCAGATGATCGCCAAGGCCGTGGGGCTGCAGCCGGGCATTCGCCCGCGCACGCTCGATGCCACGGCCGGGCTCGGCCGCGATGCCTTCGTTCTCGCCAGCCTCGGTTGCGAGATGACCCTGATCGAGCGTCAGCCGCTGGTCGCGGCCTTGCTGGAAGACGGCCTGCAGCGTGCCGCCCTGAATCTCGAGGTGGCGCCCATCGTAGCGCGCATGCGCCTACTCACCGGCAATGCCATCGAACTGATGCAGGCCTGGCAGGGGGAGGCGCCGCAGGTGATCTACCTAGACCCGATGTTCCCGCACCGCGACAAGAGCGCCCTGGTGAAGAAGGAGATGCGCCTGTTCCGTCCCTTCGTCGGCGATGATCTGGATGCCCCGGCATTGCTGCAGGCCGCCCTGGCCCTGGCCAGTCATCGGGTGGTGGTCAAGCGCCCGCGCAAGGCGCCGGCCATCGAGGGCAGCAAGCCAGGCTATGTGCTGGAAGGTAAATCCAGCCGTTATGACATCTATCCGAAGAAGAAGCTGGAAGCCTGAGTCTCGAATGGCGTCTCGTTACTGCGCGCCGGATCCTGGCCGATAGGCGCGCAGGAAGAGCTGCACCGCGTCGTTCATGTGCAGCTCGGCGGCCTTGCCTTGCAGCGGTTCGCCACAACCGATCAGCAGGCGGAAATGCGCGCCGCCCTTGAGCAGACAGAAGAAATGATCGGCCGCGCGTTGCGGGTCGTCGATGGCCAGCAGACCGCGCTGTGCGGCTTTGCCCAGCAACAGTTCCATCTCTTCCTGAATGCGCAGGGGGCCGGCTTCGTAGAACATCTGCGCCAGCTTCGAGCCCTGGCTGGCCAGGTTGACCATCATGCGATGCATTTCTACCGACTCGCGGCTGTTGACCAGCGCGAGGAAGCCACGGCCAATCTCGAGTAGCTGTTTTTCCAGCGGCACGTCATCCGGCAGCTTGAACAACAGCTCGGGCAGTTGCTCTTCGCACTTGGCCTTGATCGCAGCGGAGAACAGCGTCTCCTTGTCGGTGAAATGGTTGTACACCGTGAGCTTGGAAACCCCGGCTTCGTTGGCGATGGCATCCATGCTGCTGCCGTCGTAGCCATGGCGCAGGAACAGCGTCTTGGCAGCGTCGAGAATGGCGCGGCGCTTGGCGGGATCCTTGGGGCGGCCGGGGCCGGAAGGCTGTAACAACTTGTCAGGCATTGATGGCTTTTAATACTGGACTGGTGAGTTTGCTATTTCTACTATACTCGGCAGTACAAATATTCCAAACCTTCTTTGAAAGGTCGTCATCATGTCCCGCCATGTCATCGCACTCCTTGCGTCCCTGGGTCTTTCCGTCCTGCTTTCTGCCTGTGGTAACGGCGAGCAGAACGAGCTGTCCATCCGCCCTGCCATGGTAGTACACCCCCAGCCAGCCGCCGCCCTGGTCGACAGCTACCCAGGGGAGGTACGCGCCCGCCTGGAGCCTGAACTGGCTTTCCGTATCGCTGGCAAGGTGAGCAAGCGCCTGGTGGACGTCGGGGATCGGGTCAAGCGCGATCAGCCACTGGCCGAACTGGATCCGCAGGATGTGCGTCTGCAACTGCAGGCCTCACGGGCCCAGGTGGCGGCGGCCGAGGCCAATCTGCAGACCCTGCGTGCCGAGCGTGAACGTTACAAGGCGTTGCTGGCACGCAACCTGGTCAGCCGCTCGCAATACGACAATCTCGACAACCAGTTCCGTTCTGCCGAAGCGCGACTCAAGCAGGTGCGGGCCGAATACGATGTGGCGCGCAATCAGACCGACTACACCGTGCTGCGCGCTCCGCAGGACGGGGTGATCGCGCGGCGCATGCTCGAAGTCGGGCAGGTGGTGGCGGCCGGGCAGGGCGTGTTCACTCTGGCAGCCGATGGTGAGCGTGAAGTGGCGATCAGCCTGCCCGAGCATAATTTCGGCCGCTTCCAGCTCGGCCAGAGCGTCGAGGTGGAGCTGTGGTCACAGCCGGGGCGGCGCTTCCCCGGGCGCATTCGCGAGATGGCACCGGCGGCCGATCCGCAGTCGCGTACCTTCGCCGCGCGAGTGGCCTTCGCTGAAGGCGATATACCAGCCGAACTGGGCCAGAGTGCGCGGGTGTTCATCGCCAGCGACGGCTTGGTGCCGCTGGCCGTGCCGCTGTCTGCCCTGAGCGCCGAGCAGGATCAGCCCTTCGTCTGGGTGGTCACATCTGCCGAGCACAAGGTGGAACGGCGGGCGGTGCGTGTGGGCGCCTATGGTGACAACCAGGTGCCGGTGCTCGAAGGGCTGAGCGCCAGCGACTGGGTCGTGGCTGCCGGCGTGCACATGCTGCGTGAGGGGCAGCAGGTACGCCCGGTCGATCGTGACAATCGCAACGTCGACATGGCCGCCAAGGAGTAAGCCGATGAGCTTCAACCTGTCTGCCTGGGCGTTGCGCCACCGCGAGATCGTGCTCTATATCATGCTGCTGCTGGCCATAGTCGGTGGTATTTCCTACACCAAGCTGGGGCAGAGCGAGGATCCACCCTTCACGTTCAAGGCCATGGTGATTCGCACCAACTGGCCGGGTGCCAGTGCCGAAGAGGTGGCACGTCAGGTCACCGAGCGTATCGAGAAGAAACTGATGGAAACCGGCGAGTACGACCGCATCGTCAGTTTCTCGCGGCCGGGGGAGTCGCAGGTTACCTTTATGGCCCGCGACTCGATGCGCAGCGCCGAGATTCCCGAGCTTTGGTATCAGGTGCGCAAGAAGATCAGCGATATCCGCCATACCCTGCCAGTCGGCATCCAGGGGCCATTCTTCAACGATGAATTCGGCACCACCTTCGGCAACATCTACGCGCTGACCGGCAGTGGCTTCGATTACGCAGTGCTCAAAGATTATGCCGACCGCATCCAGTTGCAATTGCAGCGGGTCAAGGACGTGGGCAAGGTGGAGCTGGTCGGCCTGCAGGACGAGAAGATCTGGATCGAACTGTCCAACACCAAGCTGGCTACCCTGGGCCTGCCCCTGGCGGCGGTGCAGCAGGCGCTGGAAGCGCAGAATGCGGTGGCGCCTGCCGGCTTCTTCGAGACCGCCAGCGAGCGCATTCAGCTTCGCGTCACGGGGCGCTTCGAGTCGGTGGAGGAGATTCGCAGTTTCCCCATCCGCGTGGGCGATCGCACCTTCCGTATCAGCGACGTGGCGGAGGTCAAACGCGGCTTCAACGACCCGCCTGCACCGCGCATGCGCTTCATGGGTGAGGATGCCATCGGCATTGCCGTATCGATGAAGGACGGCGGCGACATCCTGGTGCTGGGCAAGGCACTGGAGGGTGAGTTCGCTCGCCTGCAGCAGACTTTGCCGCTGGGCATGGAGCTGCGCAAGGTGTCGGATCAGCCGGCAGCGGTGAAAGCCGGTGTGGGCGAGTTCGTCAAGGTGCTGGTGGAGGCCCTGACCATCGTCCTGCTGGTCAGCTTCTTCTCCCTCGGCCTGCGTACCGGCCTGGTGGTGGCGCTGGTGATTCCGCTGGTGCTGGCGATGACCTTCGCCGCCATGTACTACTTGGGGATCGGCCTGCACAAGATTTCCCTCGGCGCGCTGGTGCTCGGCCTGGGGTTGCTGGTGGACGATGCGATCATCGCGGTGGAGATGATGGCGATCAAGATGGAGCAGGGCTATGACCGCTTCAAGGCGGCCAGTTTCGCCTGGACCAGCACCGCCTTTCCCATGCTCACCGGGACCCTGATCACGGCGGCCGGTTTTCTGCCCATCGCCACGGCGCAATCGGGCACCGGCGAATACACCCGCTCGATCTTCCAGGTGGTGGTGATCTCCCTGGTGGCCTCGTGGATCGCCGCGGTGATGTTCGTCCCCTATCTGGGCGACAAGCTGCTGCCGGATCTGGCCAAGCTGCATGCGGCCAAGCATGGCGGCGATGGTGCGCACGACCCCTATGCCACGCCCTTCTACCGGCGGGTGCGAGGGCTGGTGGAGTGGTGCGTGCGCCGGCGCAAGACGGTGATCGTGCTGACGTTGGGTTTGTTCGTGGCCTCCATCCTGCTGTTTCGCTTCGTGCCGCAGCAGTTCTTCCCGGCCTCCGGGCGGCTGGAGCTGATGGTGGACATCAAGCTGGAGGAGGGCGCTTCGCTGAAGGCTACCGAAGCCGAGGTCAAACGCCTGGAGAAGATGCTGCAGAGCCAATCCGGCATCGACAACTACGTGGCTTACGTGGGCAGTGGTTCGCCGCGCTTCTATCTGCCGCTGGATCAGCAGTTGCCTGCCGCCAGCTTCGCCCAGTTCGTCGTGCTGGCCTCCAGCATCGAGGAGCGCGAGCGCCTGCGCACCTGGCTGATCGAGGTGATGGGTGACGAGTTCCCCAGCCTGCGCAGCCGCGTCAGCCGCCTGGAAAATGGCCCACCGGTGGGCTATCCGGTGCAGTTCCGGGTCAGTGGTGAGCATATCGACGAGGTGCGTGCGCTGGCGCGCCAGGTGGCGGACAAGGTGCGGGAAAATCCACACGTGGCCAACGTACACCTGGACTGGCAGGAGCCGAGCAAGGTGGTGATCCTCGATATCGATCAGGATCGCGCCCGGGCGCTGGGGGTCAACACCTCGGACCTGTCGCGCTTCCTGCGTGGTTCGCTGTCCGGCACCAGCGTCAGCCAATACCGCGAGGACAACGAGCTGATCGAGATCCTGCAGCGTGGCACGCCGGAGGAGCGCACGGCGCTCAGCCAGTTGCCGAGTCTGGCGGTGCCCACCGACAGCGGCCAGAGCGTGGCGCTGTCACAGGTGGCGACGCTGGAGTATGGCTTCGAGGAAGGCATCATCTGGCACCGTAATCGTCTGCCGACCGTTACCGTGCGTGCCGATGTCTATGGCAAGGAGCAGCCGGCCAGCCTGACGGCGCAGATACTGCCGACCCTGGAACCGATCCGCGCCGAGCTGCCCAGCGGTTACCTGCTGGAAGTGGGGGGCACGGTGGAAGATTCGGCTCGTGGACAGAAGTCGGTCAACGCCGGTATGCCGCTGTTCATCGTGGTGGTGCTGACCCTGCTGATGCTGCAGCTACGCAGCTTCTCGCGCTCGGCCATGGTGTTTCTCACCGCGCCGCTGGGGCTGATCGGGGTGACCCTGTTCCTGCTGATCTTCCGCCAGCCGTTCGGCTTCGTCGCCATGCTCGGCACCATCGCCCTGGCCGGCATGATCATGCGCAACTCGGTGATCCTGGTCGACCAGATCGAGCAGGACATCAGTCATGGGCTGGATCGCTGGCATGCCATCATCGAGGCCACGGTGCGGCGCTTCCGCCCCATCGTGTTGACCGCCCTGGCGGCGGTGCTGGCGATGATCCCGCTGTCGCGCAGCGTGTTCTTCGGGCCCATGGCGGTGGCCATCATGGGCGGGCTGATCGTCGCCACGGCGCTGACCCTGCTGTTCCTGCCGGCCCTCTACGCCGCCTGGTTCAGGGTCAAGGAGCGGGAAATGTAGGGTGCGCCGTGAGCACCAATAAGGCGGGGGCGATGCGCACGGCGCAGCCTGCGAAGCCGGACTGCTGGGAAAGCGCCATAAAAAACGGGAGCCACTGGCTCCCGTTTGTTCATTGCAGCGGATAAGACTTATTCGTCCATCTGCGACTGCAGGTAGTTCTGCAGGCCGACCGCTTCGATCAGGCCGAGCTGGGTTTCCAGCCAGTCGATATGCTCTTCCTCGGACTCCAGGATGTCTTCCAGCAGATCGCGGCTGGCGTAGTCGCCGGCGCTTTCGCAGTAGGCGATGGCCGCCTTGAGGTCGGCATGGGCCTTGTGCTCGATCTTCAGGTCGCACTCGAGCATTTCCTTGGTGTTCTCACCGATCAGGATCTTGCCCAGATCCTGCAGGTTGGGAATGCCTTCGAGAAAGAGGATGCGCTTGATCAGCTTGTCCGCATGCTTCATCTCGTCGATGGACTCGTGGTACTCATGCTCGCCGAGCTTCTTCAGGCCCCAATCTTCGTACATGCGCGCATGCAGGAAGTACTGGTTGATGGCGACCAGCTCATTACCGAGGATCTTGTTCAAATGCTGGATAACTTTCTTGTCACCTTTCATGGGCGCTCCTGCAAGGCATGTCGAGTTGTCGATAAGGCTGGATTTTCAGCCTTGATCAATCCTCTGTCAAACCTAACTATTTGAATTTTAAACGAAAATTAAACTTAATAAGAATGTTTAGAATCTGCATCGAGACGCCAAGCGCTTGAATTCAAATAATAAAAAATAAACGACGGCAGCCCCTTGGCACGGGAATGCCGAGATGCTGTGAAAATATTTTTAGCAACTTGGCTGCAAGCCTCTGGACGAGGCCCGCAGGCGAGCTCAGGCCGCGTAGGCCGAAGGATGGTGTTGTTGCAGGTAATGTTGCAGGCGTAGCTGCTGGGCGCTGCTCATGAACAGCCCCAGCTTGCTGCGGCGCCAGAGGATGTCGCTGCTGCTGCGTGCCCATTCCTCGCGGCACAGGTAGTCCACTTCGCGGGTGTAAAGACCGGCGCCCAGGTGTTCGCCCAGATCCGTGAGGCTGTTGACCCCTTCGAGCAGGCGCCATACCCGGCTGCCATAGCTGTTGGCCCAGCGCTGGGCCAGCGGTGCGGGCAGCCAGCCATGGCGTTTGCACAGTTGTTCGGTGAGGCTGGCAACGTCATCCATGTCCTCGCCACCGGGCAGGGGGGCGCCGGCCGTCCAGCTCGGCCCCATGCGCGGAAAGCTCGGCTGTAGAAGTGCCATCGCCGATTCCGCCAGTTTGCGGTAGGTGGTGAGCTTGCCGCCGAACACCGAGAGCAAGGGTGCCTCTCCAGGGGCGCCGGCCAGCGACAGGGTGTAGTCGCGGGTGATCGCCGAAGGTTCATCGGATTCGTCGTCGCACAGGGGGCGCACACCGGCGAAGCTGTGCAGCACGTCGCCGCGCACGAGCTGCTTGCGAAAGTGGTCGTTGACCACCTTGAGCAGGTAGTCGGTTTCTTCTTCGCTGATCGCCACCTTGGCCGGATCGCCCTGGTATTCGCGGTCGGTGGTGCCGATCAGGGTGAAACGCTGCAGGTAAGGGATGGCGAAGACGATGCGGCGATCCTCGTTCTGCAGGATGTAGGCCTGCTCGCCGTCGAACAGCTTGGGCACCACGATATGGCTGCCCTGGATCAGGCGGATGCCGTAGGGCGATTCCTGCTTGAGGTCTTCGCGCAGCAGACGTGCCACCCAGGGGCCGGCGGCATTGACCAGGCCGCGTGCGCGAATCGAGAACAGGCTGCCATCGGCACGCTCCAGATGGATGTGCCACAGGCCCTTGCTGCGGCGGGCGCTGACGCAGCGGGTGCGCGGATGGATATGCGCGCCTTTTTCCCGTGCGGCCATGGCGTTGAGCACCACCAGGCGGGCATCGTCGACCCAGCAGTCGGAATACTCGAAGCCGCGGGTGATATCCGCCTTGAGCGGGCTGCCCGCGCCGAAACGCAGGCTGCGCGAGGCCGGCAGGCGCTCACGCTTGCCGAGGTGATCATAAAGGAACAGGCCGGCGCGGATCATCCAGGCCGGACGCAGGTGCGGGCGGTGCGGCAGTACGAAGCGCATCGGGCTGACAATGTGCGGCGCCTTGGCCAGCAGTACTTCACGCTCGGCCAGGGCTTCGCGCACCAGGCGAAATTCATGATGTTCGAGATAGCGCAGGCCGCCATGGATCAATTTGCTGCTGGCCGAGGAGGTATGGCTGGCCAGGTCGTCCTTCTCGCACAGGAACACGGACAGGCCGCGTCCGGCGGCATCGGCGGCGATGCCAGCCCCGTTGATACCGCCGCCGACGACGGCGAGGTCATAGACTTCGGCAACAGGACTGGCGAGATGATCATGGGGCATGGCGGCACACTCGGCATGAAATCGACTGGGTTATGTTCGTTTCCGAACATACTCTAGTCGAATGTGCGCATACGTGCCAGGTGCTCGTGCGTTTTCGCGCCGAGCGGTCGACCTGCTGTCTCAGACCAGGTCGAGGTGCACCTTGTTGGCCTGCAGCAGGCGCAACACCGGAGCGGGGGGCTGACTGTCGGTGAACACGCGGTCGACCAGGCTGATCGAACCCAGGCGCACCACGGCGTTACGCCCGAACTTGCTCGAGTCGGCGGCGAGAAAGACCTGCCGCGCGTTGTCGATGATGGCCTGGGAGACGCGCACTTCCTGATAGTCGAAATCCAGCAGGCTGCCGTCTTCGTCGATGCCGCTGATGCCGACGATGGCGTAATCGACCTTGAACTGCTGGATGAAGTCCACCGCTGCCTGGCCGACCACGCCACCATCGGCGCGCACCGTGCCGCCAGCCACCAGCACCTCGAAATCCGCCTTGGCGCTGAGCTGGGCGGCGACGTGCAGGTTATTGGTGATGATCTTCAGGCCCTTGTGGTTCTGCAATTCACGGGCGATGGCCTCGGTGGTGGTGCCGATGTTGATGAACAGCGAGGCATGGTCGGGAATCTGTGCCGCCACGGCTTCGGCGATGCGTTGCTTCTCGTCGCGCATTTGCCCGGCACGCATGCCGTAGGCGGTGTTCTGAATGCTCGAGGCCTCGCAGGCGGCGCCGCCATGGGTGCGGCGCAGCAGGCCCTGTTCGGCAAGCTGGTTGATGTCGCGGCGGATGGTCTGCGGCGTCACGGCGAAGGCCTGGGCCAGTTCGTCGATGCTGACGTAGCCGCGCTCGCGGGCGAGGTTGAGGATGTCGTGCTGGCGGGGAGCGAGGTTCATGAGCGCTTCCTGTGAGGTTTCCTCATTATAGGGTGTAGCGATGAGCGTTTTCGGCCTGCTACTGTAAGGCATCTTTCTTTGTATTTTCACATCCGAACATGACTCCTGCGATCGATCTGTTGAAGAAGGCCAAGGCCGAGCACCGTGTGCTCAGTTATCAGCATGACCCCAAGGCTCCTTCCTATGGGCTGGAAGCGGCGGAAAAGCTGGGGCTGGCGCCGGAACGGGTGTTCAAGACGCTGTTGGCGGTGACCGAGAAAGGTGAGTTGCTGGTAGCGGTGGTGCCGGTGACCGGCAGTCTCGATCTCAAGGCGCTGGCCAGCGCCGCCGGGGTGAAGAAGGCCGATATGGCCGACCCGGCCGCCGCGCAGCGGGCAACCGGTTACCTGGTGGGCGGCATCAGCCCGCTTGGCCAGAAGAAGCGCCTGCGCACCTTCATCGACAACTCGGCACGTCAGCATGCGAGCATCCACGTCAGCGCCGGGCGGCGTGGCTTGGAGTTGGAGCTTTCGGCCGAGGTGCTGGCGCATTACACCCAGGGGCACTTCGCGGCCATCGGCAAGGTCTGACGACCCGACGCGCCTAGATCGATTCATGAACAGCCTCTCGATGGGGCTCGCCTCCAGGCAGGCGGCCCATGATGCAGACAAAAGTGGCGAGAGCCATTGATAACAACAAGGAAAAGCCATGTCTCAGTACCTGTTAGCCATCGACCAGGGCACCACCAGCTCCCGCGCCATCGTCTTCGACACCGAGGGCCGCCCCGTGGCGCGGGCGCAGCAGGAGTTCCGCCAGTATTTCCCCCGGGATGGCTGGGTCGAGCACGATGCCGAGGAAATCTGGTCGTCCACCCTGGCGGTCTGCCGGGAGGCCATCGCCAGCAGCGGCCTGGCTGTCGAGGCGATCGCCGCCATCGGCATCACCAACCAGCGCGAAACCACCCTGGTGTGGGATGCCGCCAGTGGTGAGCCGATCCATCCGGCCATCGTCTGGCAGGATCGGCGCACCGCCGATTACTGTGCACGGCTCAAGGCCGAAGGCCACGAGGCGCTGGTGTCGGCCAACAGCGGCCTGCTGATCGACCCTTACTTTTCCGCCACCAAGCTGCGCTGGATCCTGGAAAACGTGCCTGGCGCCCGTGAGCGTGCCGAGCGCGGCGAGCTGCGTTTCGGTACCGTCGACAGCTTCCTGCTGTGGCGTCTGACCGGCGGCAAGGTGCACCGCACCGATGCCAGCAATGCCTCGCGCACGCTGATGTTCAACATCCACGAGCAGCGCTGGGATGAAGAGTTGTTGAAGCTGTTCGAGATTCCCGCCAGCCTGCTGCCCGAGGTGCTCGATTGCGCCGCCGAGTTCGGCCACGCCGACGCCGAGCTGTTCGGCGCCAGCATTCCGGTGCTGGGCATGGCCGGCGACCAGCAGGCCGCGCTGATCGGCCAGGCCTGCTTCCAGCCGGGCATGGTCAAGAGCACCTACGGCACCGGCTGCTTCATGATCCAGAACACCGGCAGCGAGCCGGTCAGCTCGAAGAATCGTCTGCTCACTACCGTCGGCTATCGCCTCGGCGGCAAGGTCACCTACGCGGTGGAAGGCAGCATCTTCGTGGCCGGGGCTGCCGTGCAGTGGCTGCGTGACGGTATCAAATTGATCAGCCATGCCCGCGACAGCGAAGCGCTGGCCGAGCAGACCGGCCAGGCCTGTGGTGTGTATCTGGTACCGGCGTTCACAGGGCTGGGGGCGCCTTATTGGGATCCCAAGGCGCGTGGCGCGATCTTCGGTCTGACTCGCGATACCGGCATCAAGGAGATCGTCACCGCCGGCCTGCAATCGGTGTGCTACCAGACCCGCGATCTGCTCGAAGCCATGCGCCAGGACGGCGCCGCCGCGCCCAGCGCCCTGCGTGTGGATGGCGGCATGGTGGAAAACAACTGGGTCATGCAGTTTCTCGCCGACATCCTCGGTGTCAGCGTCGAGCGCCCCGAGGTGACCGAAACCACGGCCCTCGGTGTGGCCTACCTGGCCGGTCTGCAACTGGGCCTGTATGCCGATCTGGATGCCATCGCCAGCCATTGGCACCGCCAGCAGCGCTTCGAGCCGAAGATGGACGAAGCGCAGCGGGGGCAACTTTATGAAGGTTGGCTGGACGCCGTGCAGCGAGTGCGCAGCGAAGCCTGAGGCAACTGTTCGGTTGCAACTGTGTCTGGTGGCGGAGGATTCGGGCCGGCATGCTCGTGGTTACCCAAGTAGCCAGGACATCCGTCATGCCCCTCGAATTCCATCAGGTCGATGCCTTCACCGCACAGCCTTTCGCCGGCAACCCGGCCATGGTCTATCGCCTCGACGCCTGGCTCGATGAGGCGTTGATGCAGTGCATCGCCGCCGAGCACAACCTCGCGGAAACCGCTTTCGTGGTGAAGGAGGAGGGCGTCTGGCATATCCGCTGGTTCACCCCCGGCAGCGAGGTGCCATTGTGCGGTCACGCCACGCTGGCCACGGCCAAGGTGCTGTTCGATCTCTATGACGAGCCGGGCGAGGTACTGGATTTCACCTGCCTGTCCGGCCCGTTGCGCGTGACCCGCCAGGGCGAGCGGCTGGAGCTGGACTTCCCGGTGCGCCCGACCGTGCCGGTGACGCCTGCGTTACGAGCCGATGTCGAGGCGGCATTGGGGCAGTCGGCTGGCGAGGTGCGGGCGCTGCTCAACCCGGATGGCAGCGTGCAGGAGCTGATGGCGGTAATGGCCAGCGAGGCCGAGGTGCGCGCCTTCGTGCCCAATCTGCCGGCTCTTGCGGCGTTGCCTGGGCTGGGGGTGCTGATCAGTGCGCCGGGCGAGCGGCACGATTTCGTCTCGCGCTATTTCGCCCCGGCCATCGGCATCGATGAAGACCCGGTCACCGGCTCGACCCACTGCATGCTGGTGCCTTACTGGGCAGAACGGCTCGGACGTGATCGCTTCAGCGCTTTCCAGTGCTCGGCGCGCGGTGGCGAGCTGCACTGCCAACTGCAGGGCGAGCGGGTGAAGATCGCCGGGCAGGCCCGGCATGTCGCCAGCGGTCGGTTGTTCGTCTGAGGTTCAGTCGCTGCTGACCCGGCGCACGCCACTGGATTCGCCAAGGCTGATCTGGGCGGCGACGCTGCCCTGGGCCGGGAAGGCCACCAGGTGGTCGGCGGCGACGCGGATGCCCACTTCGTCCCCCGGCAGATGGTCGGCATGGCTGGGGAATATCGATTCCAGCTGAGTGCCGGTGGGCAGTTGCAGGCGGTAGAGGGTGGCGGCGCCGAGGAAGGTCTTGCCGACGATGCGTGCCTGCAGCGCGCTATCCGGATCCGCCACGATGTCGTCCGGGCGCAGCAGCACGTCCACCGCGCTGCCCTGTGCCCAGGTGTAGGCGCGGTTGCCGCGGATCTCGCCCAGCTCGGTCTGCACCCTGTTCGGGGCGAGCAACTGGCCGCGAATGAAGTAGCCCTGGCCGATGAAGCTGGCGACGAAGGGCGTCAGCGGCTCGTGATAGAGGTTGAACGGCGTGTCCCATTGTTCCAGATGGCCGCTCTTGAACACGCCGACCTGATCGCTGACGGCGAAGGCTTCTTCCTGGTCGTGGGTGACCAGGATGGCGCTGGTGCCGCGTGCCTTGAGAATCTCGCGCACCTCATGGCTGAGGCGCCGGCGCAGTTCGCCATCGAGGTTGGAGAACGGCTCGTCGAGCAGCAGCAGTTGTGGCGAAGGCGCCAGGGCACGGGCCAGGGCGACGCGCTGTTGCTGACCACCGGACAGCTCGTGCGGGTAGCGCTTGGCCAGGTGGCCGAGCTTGACCAGTTCGAGCAACTCGTCAGTGATGCGTTGGGCATCGGGCTGCTGGCGAATGCCGAAGGTGACATTCTGCGCCACGTTCAGATGGGGGAACAGGGCGTAGTCCTGGAACACCATGCCGATGCGGCGTTTCTCCGGTGCCAGGGTAAAGCCGGGGCGGGAGATGACCTCGCCACCTAGCTCGATCTCGCCGCTGAGGATCGGCTCGAAACCGGCGATGGCGCGCAGGGTGGTGGTCTTGCCGCAGCCTGAAGGGCCGAGCAGACAGCCGATGTCACCGGCGTTGAGGTGCAGATCGAGTGCCTGCACCACCTTGTGCGCCTGGTAGCCACAGCTCAGCCCGCGTAGCTGCAGCAGCGCGCTCATGCGTGGTGGTACGCCGGCTCGACCAGCAGTTCCAGCAGCGCCTTCTGCGCGTGCAGGCGGTTCTCGGCCTGATCCCAGGCCACCGAGCGTGGGTCATCGAGCATGTCGACGCTGATTTCCTCGCCACGGTGCGCCGGCAGGCAGTGCATGAACAGCACGTTGTCGGCGGCGAGGTCGAGCAATTGCGGGGTGACCTGATAGGGTCGGAAGCGCGCCAGACGCTGCTCGGCCTCTTCTTCCTGACCCATGGAGGCCCATACATCGGTGCTGACCAGATGGGCGCCGGCCACGGCCTCGCGCGGATCACGCAGCACCTGCACGCGCTCGCCGGCCAGGGAGAGGAAGCGTGCATCGGGCTCGTAACCTTCGGGGCAGGCGACGCGCAACTGGAAGTCGAACTGCATCGCCGCCTCGATGTAGGAATTGCACATGTTGTTGCCGTCGCCGATCCAGGCCACCGTCTTGCCGGCGATGCTGCCGCGGTGTTCGAGGAAGGTCTGCATGTCGGCCAGTAGCTGGCAGGGGTGCAGGTCATCGGACAGGCCGTTGATCACCGGCACCTTGGACTTGGCGGCGAACTCGGTGAGGTTGCTGTGGGCGAAGGTGCGGATCATCACCGCATCGAGCATGCTCGACATGACGATGGCGGCGTCGCCGATCGGCTCGCCACGGCCCAGTTGGGTATCGCGCGGCGAGAGGAAGATGGCCTGGCCGCCGAGCTGGATCATGCCGGCCTCGAACGACAGGCGGGTGCGGGTCGAGGCCTTCTCGAAGATCATGCCCAGCACGCGGTTCTTTAGCGGCTCGAACAGCACGCCGCGATTGCGCAGATCCTTCAGCTCGATGCCTCGGCGGATCAACCCCACCAGTTCGTCCGGTGTGTAATCCATCATCGAGAGAAAATGTCTGACGCTCATCGTTAACTACCTTTATCACTACAGTTCGCAAGCTGGTGCCGCTGCATAAGTGCTGAAAACGGCGAAGCTTGCGGCAGGAGGCCGCAGGATGCGACGAAACAGGGGGAAGGCGCGATCTTATAAGGAAATGACGAGGCGGCGCAAATTGCCGCCCCATAATGGACAAATCGCTGTTTTGTAAGCTATTTCCTAAACCCTTGTGCGACCTGTCACAAAAATGACATTGAAGCTTGCGCCGCTCTAGATCGGCCTTCTAGGATGCCGCCGCCTTTCCAAGGCAATGCATTGCCCCCGTAATGGGGTTCCCATGGAAAATATTGTGCAAAGGAGTTTTGCATGAAACACGTAGCCTACGCCGCCGCTTTCTCCGCTCTCGCCCTGCTGACTGGCTGTGCCAGCCAGAACGTTAGCCAACCGACCGCTCCGCTGACTGGCGCTGTCGAGACTAACCTCAAGGCGGACGTGAAAGTGGGCGAGCCCATCTCCGGTCAATCTTCGGTGAACATCCTGTTCGGTGTGTTCAAGCTGGGTGGTGATACCCAGTTCGCCGACGGCGTGACCTACGGTGGTGGCGAGGGTGGTTTCGCGCTGGGTCTCGACCCGGTTGCTTCCGCCAAGTCCGCAGCTGCCTACAAGGCAGTCAAGGCCTCGGGTGCCGACCTGATCGTCGCCCCGCGTTACGAAGTGAACGTTCAGGATTACTTCGTGTACAAAACCGTTAACGTCAACGTTACCGGCAAGAAAGGCACCGTGACCTCCATCCGTTAATTCGGATAGTCAGGGTAGCTGTCTGAATCGGCAGGCTTGATGCCTGCCGATTCATGAGACGAACGCTGCTGGCGTCGTCGTCTCGCCCGGCCCATAGTTCCAGACCTGCGACCACGATGGTCGACATGGATCAGAACAAGAGGCCCGGCCATGACCCAGTCCCTCCATTACCGTGCATGCCACCTGTGCGAAGCCATCTGCGGCCTCGCCATCGAAACCGCGACCCAGCCTGACGGCAGCACGCAGATTCGCTCGATCAAGGGCGACGCCCAGGACAGCTTCAGCCGTGGCCATATCTGCCCCAAGGCCGTGGCGCTGCAAGACATCCAGAACGACCCCGACCGCATTCGCCAACCCATGCGCCGTATCGGCGACACATGGCAGGCCATTGCCTGGGAGGACGCCTTCGCCCTGGTCGCCGAGCGTCTGAGCGCGATCCAGGCCGCTCATGGGCAGAACGCGGTGGCCGTGTACCAGGGCAACCCCAGCGTGCACAACTATGGGCTGATGACCCATAGCAACTACTTCCTCGGCCTGCTGAAGACCCGCAACCGTTTCTCCGCCACCTCGGTCGACCAGCTTCCGCACCATCTCACCAGCCACCTGATGTATGGCCATGGTCTGCTGATCCCGGTGCCCGATATCGATCACACCGACTTCATGCTGATCCTCGGCGGCAACCCGCTGGCCTCCAATGGCAGCATCATGACCGTGCCGGACGTGGAGAAACGCCTGAAAGCCATCCAGGCCCGTGGTGGCAAGCTGGTGGTGGTCGACCCGCGGCGCAGCGAGACCGCGGCGATCGCCGACCAGCATCTGTTCGTGCGTCCCGGCAGTGACGCCGCCTTGCTGCTGGGCATGCTCAACACCCTGTTCGACGAGGGGCTGACCCGCCCCAGTCACCTGCCGGTCGAAGGGCTGGAGCAGGTGCGTGAAGCCATCGCAGCCTTCGATGCCGAGGCGATGAGCGCGCGCTGCGGGGTGCCGGCGGAGACAATCCGCCAACTGGCACGGGACTTCGCCGCCGCCGACAAGGCGGTGTGCTACGGGCGCATGGGGGTTTCCACCCAGGCCTTCGGCACCCTGTGCCAGTGGTTGGTGCAGTTGATCAACCTGGTCAGCGGCAACCTCGACCGCGCGGGTGGCGTGCTCTGCACCCAGCCGGCGGTGGATCTGGTGGCGAGCACTTCGGGTGGGCATTTCAACCGCTGGCAGAGTCGCGTGTCCGGGTTGCCGGAGTACGGCGGCGAGCTGCCGGTAGCGGCGCTGGCCGAAGAGATGCTCACCCCTGGCGAGGGGCAGGTGCGTGCCTTGATCACCGTGGCCGGCAATCCGGTGCTGTCCACACCCAACGGGCGCAAGCTGGAGCAGGCGCTGGAGGGGCTGGACTTCATGCTGGCGGTGGACTTCTACATCAACGAAACCACCCGCCATGCCGACCTGATCCTGCCGCCGACCGCGCCGCTGGAGCACGACCACTACGACACCACCTTCAACCTGCTGGCCGTGCGCAACGTCACCCGCTTCAACGAGGCGGTACTGGCCAAGCCGCAGGGCGCCCTGCACGACTGGGAGATCTTCGTCGGCCTGGCCCAGGCCTTCGCCAAGCACAATGGTCTGGAGCTGAAACCGACCCTGGCCCCGGAGCAGATGATCGACATGGGCCTGCGCTTCGGCCCCTATGGTGATCGCAGCGAGCGCAAGCTCAGCCTGGCGGCGCTGCGCGAGCAGCCGCACGGTATCGACCTGGGGCCGCTGCAGGCGAACCTGGTGGCACGTCTGAAGACTCCGAGCAAGGCGGTGCAGGCTGCACCCGAGCTGCTGTTGGCCGATCTGGCGCGTTTTGCCGAGCAGGCCGCGTCGGCTGCCGATGAGCTATTGCTGATCGGTCGTCGCCATGTGCGCAGCAACAATTCCTGGATGCACAACTATCATCGCCTGGTGAAGGGCAAGCCGCGCCATCAGTTGTTGATGAACCCGGCCGATCTGGCCAGTCGTGGTCTGGCCGATGGTCAGCGCGTACAGGTACGTTCGCGGGTCGGCAGCATCGAGGTAGAGGTGGCAGCCAGCGACGAGGTGATGGCCGGTGTGGTCAGCCTGCCCCATGGTTGGGGACATGCCCGTCCGGGCGTGCAACTGGACATCGCCCGTGCGCAACCGGGTGCCAGTGCCAACGACCTGACCGACGAGCGTCGGCTCGATGCACTGTCCGGCAATGCCGTGCTCAATGGCGTGCCGGTGCAGGTGGTGGCTGCGTAGGCCGCTAAGATCCAAGGTCGCATTGAGACAATGTGGCGACGGCAAGGCCGAGCATTATGCTCGGCTTTTCGCTACAATCGCGCCACCGTGGCGACCTTCGGGTCGCGAAGTCTATGCCGAGGTGCCCCATGGATATCATCGAAATCATCAAAGAGCAGATCGCCAACAACACCGTTCTGCTGTACATGAAAGGCTCGCCCAACGCTCCGCAGTGTGGCTTCTCCGCCCGTGCCGCGCAGGCGGTGATGGGCTGCGGCGAGAAGTTCGCCTACGTCGACATCCTGCAGAATCCGGAAATCCGCGCAAACCTGCCCAAGTACGCCAACTGGCCGACCTTCCCGCAACTCTGGGTGGCCGGTGAACTGGTCGGCGGCAGCGACATCCTCAGCGAGATGTATGAGAAGGGCGAGCTGCAGACCCTGATCAAGGATGCCGTGAGCAAGGCCAGCGCCTGATCGCCAGCCGTGCACGACAAAGAACCCGCCTCGGCGGGTTCTTTGCTTTCTGCCATCAGCTTTCTATTTCTGCAGCCACTGGCCGTTCAACTGGATGTACTGGCCCTTTGGGGTGCGGTCGATGGCCTTCTTGCCGGCGATGGCCTCCACATCGCTGAGGCCGATGCCGTTGTCCTTGGCCACTTTCTGGTATTCGGCGCGGCGCGCCTGGTTGATCAGCCGGGCGATCTCCTCGGCCTGGCCGCCGGGCCTGACCACGCCGAGATAACCATTGGGCTGCTCGCCCAGTTGGCCGCTGGTCTTGGCTTCGCTCAGGGCGCTCATGGCCTGGTTGAGACTCATGGCATAGGCCGGCAGGCTCAGGGTCAGTGCCAGCAGCAGCGTCGAGAGGTATCGAATCATCGTCTTTCTCCGTGGAACCGGTCGGGCAGGGGGCTCAGAACAGACCGCTGTCTTCGTTGAAGACCTCGTCAAGCGCCCTGTCCACCTTGATGTAGATTTCATGCTCGACCTTGACGTTGAGGTTGATGTTGATCGGCTCGTTGGGCATGGCCAGTTGCACCGTCGGGGTGCAGGCCTGGCACAGTAGCCCGAGGCTCAGGGCGGCGAGGAGGCGATACGGGCGCATGGCGCTACTCCTTGGGTGCTTGGGGGACGCGCTGGCGCATCCGTTGCTGAATCCGTCGCTGGATGATGTCGTTGACCTTGCCGGTCAGTTGCAGGCTGGCCAGCAGGGCTGGAATGTCTTCTTCCAGATTGATGTTGAAGTGAATGGGGCGGCCCTGCTCGATGGCCGGGTTCTGTCCATGCAGGCGTATGCCAAGGCGCAGTGTGCCGGAGCTGTCGTAGTCGAGGCTACTGCTGAGCAGATCGTAGTGGAAGTCCTGCAGCGCGTCGGTGACCAGCTTCATGCCGGGGTTGGTCTGGCCCATGGCGCGTATGCGCGGTGAGTCAAAGCGCAGGCGCCCACCGGGCGGGCGGGCCTGGATCTGGCCGCCTTCGATGCTCAGGCCTGTGCCCAGGTGCACGGGCAGGGTGCCATCGATCAGGCCGCTGCCGGCCAGCCCCTCGGTGGGATAGACACGAAACAGGGTTTCCAGATTCAGGCCGCGTAGCTGCAAGGGCAACACCTGTTCGGGCTGCGCCAGATCCCAACGGGTGGCATCCAGGCTGAGCTGACCATCGAGCACGCCCAGTTGCGCCTGTTGCAGGTGCACCTGGCCGACTCCGGGCTTGTTCAGGCGCGCCTGGTAAGACCCCTGTAGCTTCAGTGGCCCGAGCACGATACCGGGATCGATTTCGGCGGCCTGCAGATCGGCGAGCTGCAGGTTCAGACGATCACCGTCGAGAGCCAGGCGCAGCGTGCCGTCGACCCCACTCAGGCTGCTGCGGTCGTAGATACCGGCCAGGCCCTTGCCGCTCAGCTCGGCATTCAGGTGCAGCGGCTGGCCAACGGGTAGCGCCAAGTGGGCCTGGCCGTGCAGGCGGCCCTGATCCAGCGACAGCAGCGGTGGCCAGTGGCGCAGGGTGGCTGGCAAGGGGTTGCCGGCGCGCAGGAACAACTCGTCCAGGCGGGCGTCCAGGCGCATGCCGCTTGCCGCATCACGTTGCAGTTGCAGGCCCAGTTGCAGGCCGGAGTCGGCCGCCAGCGAACCCGTGGCGGACTGCTCATCGAGAGTGGCCTGCACTTCACCTTGCCATCGCCAGCCTTGGGGGTTCAGCACCGCCTGCCGCAGTTCGCCCAGTTCCAGCTTGAGCGGGCCGCTCAATTGCGGCGACTGGGGTGAGCCTGTCAGTTTCAGAGCGGCCAGTTCGGCATGCAGTCGCCTGGCTTGCACTTCTGCTTGTTGCACACGTTCGAGGGTCAGTTGCGAGCCGGGTTCGAGCTGCAGATCCACATGCTGTTCGGCGAGCATGCCGGCAAGCTGCAGTTTCAGGTCGATGCCCCCGAGCTGGCTGTCGGCCAGTTGCAGGCGTTCGCTGCGGGCATGCAGGTGCGCCTGTCTGACCTGGAGTTGCCAGCCCGGCCACTGCCCGAGCGCCAGTTCGGCTTCGGCCTCCAGGCGCAGCGGGCCCTGGCTGCTCAGGGCCAGGTGCAGGGCGATATCGGTTTCGTCCTGCTTGGCTACCGGGCTCAGGCGCAGCGTCAGTGGGCCGCTGTCCAGGCCCTCGGCTATCTGAGCCTGCCAGGGCGCGGCGCCTGGGTCGAGCTGCAGTTCGCCTTGCAGTTGCCGCGCCTGCCAGCGCGTGCCCAGGTTCTCCAGGTGCAGCGCCAGCGTGCCACTGAGCAGGCCGAGCCTTGGCACTGGCCAGGGTTCGGGTAATTGTGCATCCAGTTGCAGCCAGCCAGGGCTTTGCAGCAGGTGCGACAAGGCCGCCGTGTCGCCCAGTTGCACCTGCCACTGGGCATTGAGTGCCATCTGTCGCGGGGCCTGGGGCAGGGCGGTGTCATCGCGCAACAGCCATTCGCCCAGCCAGTCGACGACCCAGGCAAGATCCCCGCTACCCGGGGTGCCCAGTTCGCCCTGCCAGCGCAGGCCGGCAGCCTCTGGTTGCAGGCGGGTATCCAGGAGCATCTGCAACTGTTCATCGAGCAGCAGGCTGGCGGTCAGGTGCCGCGGCGTGTCGCGCGTTGGCGCCAGGCCCTCGAGCGTTGCCCGTAGTTCGGCGTGGTGTTCGCCGCGCAGCAGTTGCGCACTCAGTTGCAGGGCGTCGCCCTGCTGGCGCAGTTCGAGGTCGCCTGCCAGCGTGCAGCGGCCCCTGGCGCAGGGTAGGTGCGCGTCGATGCTCTGCAGTTGAATGTGCGCAGGCAGCCAGGGCAGGATTGCCGCTAGCTGGCCGAGGTCGAGAGGCGGCTCGCTGCGACTTTCGCCGGAGCTGGCCTGCACTTCCACCTGCAGGCCATGCAGCGACAGGCTGGAGTGTGGCCACAGGCGCAGCCGTACTTGCTCGGCATGTAGGCGCAGGCTGCCATCGTCACGCAGCAGGCTGAGATCCTCGGCGTGCAGGCCCTGCCAGGTGGGGCCGAGACTGCGCCAGTCGAGCTGCAGGCCTTGTGCGTCCAGCAGGCCATGCACGCGGTAAGCGGCGTAGCCGGCGAGCATCAGCAGCAGTACCAGCAATGCTGCCAGGCTTTTCAGCCAGAATCGCCGGCTGCCCATGCTCTCTCCTCGTCCGCGCATCAGTCGGCGACGGTAACCCAAGGTGTCGAAGGTGCCAAGCCGGGGCGAACGGGCATTGCTGCTGATCCGCTTCTACCGCGCAGTTGCCGCCGTTCAGCGAATATCAGGCCTTGTTGGCAACCCCGGCGATTACCGGGCGACTCAGGCGCTGGGCTCGGCCATGCGTGCAGGGCAGGTGCAGACTTTCCGGTTCCGCTCGGCGCGCTGTCCGGCAGGCGGTAACAAGGTGGCGCTGTACGTATCTGGGCCTTTGCCGAGAACAAACCCCGTAATCTTCGGCTGTGGTTGTGCGAACCACGGCCGACTACGGGGCCTTCAAGCAGGCGCAGACGCCCGATCAACCGCGGCTGTTCCGTCGAGTGCAATTTCTGCTGCAGGGGCAGTTGCCGCAGCTGGCCTGAAATACTCGACGAACTGCCTGCAATGCCCCGAAACAGAGCGCTGCGCGGATTTGCCGCACGGAGTTGTGCACAATGACGGCGCAGCTTGTCATGTCACTGTCAAAAAGCGCCGTAAGCGTTTGATTTTTCGTAGCGCTTTATTAAGTCAATGAAAAATATGAAATTTTTTAGCTGGTGAAAAAATCGACAGTTTGTCTCGAAGCCCCGATTCTTAGGCACTCAAGCCCCTTTCGCGCAACTTGTTCACTGAGTTATCCACAGGTTCTGTGGATTGTGTCGAGACATCGCGCAGGAACCGAATTCACCTCGTCTGGCAAGTCTTTACCTTGGCGAAAAAAAGAGTAGAGTGGCGCGCCCCAGCAGTAACCCTCTGTTGATTTATGCCTCGTGTTCTCCCTGCAGTAGCCGCTGTCACCCCCTCTGGCCGCACCCGTTTGCCCATGCGTGTCGCGCTCTGGCTCCTCGACCGTCCGCGTCTGGGGCAAGCGCCCAGCGTCAAGCGCATCGCCGGCAACCTGCTCAAGCAACCGGCACGCAGAGGCTGCGTGCAGGCGCAAAGCCGCCTGGGCCAGTTGCTCTGCCGTGACTGTGGCAATACCCGTGATCGCCGTATCGGCTACGAACTGCTGCGTCAGGCGGCCCGTGCCGGTGATCGTGGCGCCCAACAGGAGCTGCAGCGCCTGTCGCGCTGAACACGGCTGCTGGCCCTGTGTAGGCTGCCGTCTGGGTATACTGCCCGGCACTCGCACCTGGAGTGTCTATGCCCATCGATCCCTTATCCCTCGCCATTGGCGCTACCGTCACCCTGATTCCGCTGCTGGCCGGCCTCTGGGCGTTGCAGCGGCGCGTTGTCCAGGCTCAGGGCGAACAGGCGCTGCTGCAGGAGCGTCTGGAACATGCGCAACTGAGCCAGGCGGGCCTGCATGCCCAGCTCGACGCCTGCCGCACGGAGCTGGCCGAGATCAGCGAGATCAAGGTCGAGCAGCAGACCGAGCTGGCCGGTCTGCGCCGTGAGAACGAGCTGCTGCAGCAGGAGCGGCAGATCGCCCGCGAAGCGGCGCAGAGCTGGAACCTGCAGCGCGAGCGCAGCGAGAGCGAAGTGCGGCGGCTGACCGCCGAATGTGCGGCGCTATCGGCGGAGCTGCAGGAGAACCGCGACAATCAGCAGCAACGCCTGGACGACCTGCAAGGCGCCCGCGACGAACTGCGCGCGCAGTTCGCAGAGCTGGCGACGAAGATCTTCGACGAGCGCGAGCAGCGTTTTGCCGAGAGCAGCCAGCAGCGCCTCGGGCAACTGCTCGACCCGCTCAAGGAGCGCATCCAGGCCTTCGAGAAGCGTGTCGACGAGAGCTATCAGCAAGAGGCACGCGAGCGTTTTTCCCTGGGCAAGGAGCTGGAGCGCCTGCAACAGCTCAACCAGCGCCTGGGTGACGAAGCGACCAACCTGACCCGTGCCCTGAAAGGGCAGAAGACCCAGGGCAACTGGGGCGAGTTGGTGCTCGAGCGGGTGCTGGAGCATGCCGGCCTGGAGAAGGGGCGTGAGTATCGCACCCAGGTCAGCCTCAAGAGCGCCAGTGGCGAGCGCTACCAGCCGGATGTGCTGGTCAATCTGCCAGGCGAGCGCCAGGTGATAGTCGATGCCAAGGTCAGCCTCAACGCCTATCAGCAATTCATCGCTGCCGAAGACGAGGCCAGCCGCCAGCAGGCGCTCAAGCAGCACCTGCTGTCCTTGCGCAGCCACCTCAAGGGTTTGTCCGGCAAGGATTATCAGCGTCTGGAGGGCTTGCACAGTCTGGATTTCGTCCTGCTCTTCGTGCCCATCGAGGCGGCGTTCGCCGCTGCCTTGCAGGCCGAGCCGAACCTCTTCCAGGAGGCCTTCGAGCAGCAGGTGGTGATCGTCAGCCCGACCACTCTGCTGGCCACCTTGCGGGTGATCGACAGCCTCTGGCGCCAGGAGCGCCAGGGGCAGAACGCGCGCGAGATCGCCGAGCGTGCCGGCCAGCTCTACGACAAGTTCGTCGCCTTCATCGCCGATCTGGACGAGATGGGCAGCCGCCTGCAGCAACTGGACAAGGCCTACGCCGCCGCGCGCAACAAGCTGATCGATGGCCGCGGCAATCTGGTCGGGCGGGTGGAGAACCTGCGCCTGCTCGGCGCGCGGGCGAGTAAGAACCTGCCGGCTGACCTGCTCGAACGTTCGGCCGACCTGCCGGCATTGGATGAGCGGTAAGTGAGCATTTCGGGATATCAGAAAAGGCAGTCTTGATACCGGACTGGCAAGTTTGTGTGAGTGCTTGTTCGGGTGCTTGTTCCGGCTTGCCGCGTTTTTGCTGATGTTTCTGGTTTCGCCCTCCCGGGCGAGTCACTTTTGTAGGGCAAAAGTAACCAAAACCCTCCGCCCGATCATCCGGCCCTGGCTGCGCCAGGGTTCGCTCACTCCATCGCCGCTCCAGAGGCCCGCCACGGTGGGCCATCCCTGGCCCATCGTGGCTTTCGCGACATCCATGTCGCTCAACCTCTTCCACGACGATTCCGTTCGCCCTCCTGGGCGGGCTCTGCACGCGCCTGAACCTGCGGTAACTCTTTGGGACTCTGCGTGCTTGAACATGAGGTCAGCCGTAGGGCTGACCGAGATGCCGGCTGCAGGCCGGCAAACTGAAACTAGGCGAATGAAAGTTTTGGTTTAACTCGAGGACCCAATCGCGATTTCATAACCACAGAACACGCCGAGCAACCTATGGAGTGCCCGTTCGTTCAGGCGCGCGAGTGGCCCCTTCAGGAGGGTGAGTGGAATCGTTGTGTAGAGGGTTGAGCGGCATGGATGCCGCGAGAGCCGCGACTGGCCAGGGATGGCCCTTCGCGGCGGGCCCTCGGAGCAGCGATGGAGCGAACGAACCCCGGCGCAGCCGGGGCCGGATGGCGGGGCCAAGCCTTTTTGCCTTCTTTTGTGGCGTTTGACAAAAGAAGGTCGCCGGGGGCGAAACGGGAGATATCAACTAAACGCCGATAAGCAGCTTGAACACCGAAAATGACCGGATACATCACACAAACTTACCAGTCCGGTATCAACCAATCCTATGCAGAGAACCCACTTTCAACGCAGCAATGTCACGGCTGTTGTCCAACGCCCTGCTAACGGCGCCGTTGCTGTTCGATACGCTCCACATACTCCCGCAACCAGCCGGCCAGCTCACCTGGCTCGGCCAGAAGTTGCCAATGCCCGGCCCTTACCTTGCGCCGGGTCAGCGATGGCGCCCAGCGCTGCAGATCATCGAATAGCTGTGGCCGCACGAAGCGATCGTGCAGCGCCACGATCAACTGCACCGGCACGGGGGTGGTGCGAATGCGCGGGCGGAACAGGCGACGGATGAAGTTGGCGCGATAGAGCTGTACACCGTGGATGCCATCGGCGCGCTGGCTGGTGTGTCTTTGCGGCTGGGCGATGCCCTCCAGGCGTTGCAGCAGCCAGGGCCAGGCGCGATCCAGGCCGAGACGCCAGGTCAGTTCGGGCAGCAGCGGCAGGTGAAAGAAAGCGATATACCAGGAGCTGAGCAATTGCCCTGCGGCCTGTAGCCAGGGGCGCAGGCGACGCTGCGCCAGACGTTCGCGCAGCCAGTGACCGACGTGATCCAGGCAGGGCCCGGAGAGGCTGGTATAGGAGGCCAGCAGCGGCTGCATGCGTGGCTCGGTCACCGCTTCCCAGGCCTGGATCGAGCCCCAGTCGTGGGCCACCAGATGCACCGGGCGGTTCGGGCTGGTGGCCAGGATCACCGCCTCCAGATCACGCGCCAGGTGTTTCAGGCGATAGGCCTGGCGCTGGCGTGGTTTATCCGAAGCGCCAAAGCCGCGCACGTCATAGGTGATGATCTGATAGTCGGCGGCCAGCGCAGCGATCAACGGCAGCCAGACGCCATGGTGATCGGGGTAGCCGTGTACCAGCAGCAGGGGAGTGGCATCTGCCCGGCCCCAGCGCTGCACGGCCAGGTTCAGGCCATCGCCACGGACGGTCAGCCGTTGCAGCGCAGGTGGTTCGAGTGGCAGGGCGGCGTTCATGACAGGCCCTCGGTGTGGCAGGTGTGAGGCAAGCAGGTCGGCATCGGGGCTCCAGGTGCAGGTTTCTTACATCGTTCGATGTCATTGTTGTGCGCCTGGCAGGCCTTGCCTAGCGCCCCTGGTTGCTGGCCTGCTGTGTTACCTCCGGGCGAAAGCCCTCTGGCATGCGGGTTTCCCGGCCTGATGGAGGCTTACCGCTGACACCTGAAGGCGGTAAGTCCAGCCCTTGGTTCGGGTGGCCCATGCGGTTGTTGCACCTCATTGAGCGGGGCTATGATCGGCCGATGAAAATTTCCTCCCCATTGGTGCAACGTCTGCTCGGCATGAGTCACCCGGTTGCCGAGGCGACGCAGGCTGAATTCAGCGTCGAGCAACTGGCTGCCGCCGCGCAGACCACCGTGCGCAACGTGCGTGCCTATCAGGATCGCGGCTTGCTGCCGCCGCCGCAGCGGCGTGGCCGGGTCGGCATCTACAATGCCGAGCATCTTTCGCGCTTGCGCCTGATCGGTCAGTTGCTCGAGCGCGGCTACACCATCGCCAGCATTCGTGAGCTGCTGGAAACCTGGGAGCAGGGGCGTGACCTGGCCCATGTCCTGGGTCTGGACGAAGCCATTCGCGGCCCAGGGCAGCCGGAGGTCGCCTCGCGTCTGGAGTTCAGCGAGCTGCAGGAGCTGTTCGGCGAAGCGCTGGACGATTCATTGATCGAACGCGCCCAGGCCCTCGGCCTGCTGGAGTTCGCTGGCGATCATCTGCGCGTGCCCAGTCCACGGTTGCTGGCTGCCGGGGTGGCGCTTTACCGCGCGGGCATTCCCTTGCCGATACTGCTCGATGAGCTGGCGACCATACGTGGCCATATCGAACGGGTGTCGACCGGCATCGTGCGGATGATCGTCGAGCAATTGGTCAATCCCCGTCTGCAAGCGCCGCTGCCGCATGCTCGCGAACTGGAACACCTCAGCGCCCAGTTGCTGCAGTTGCGCCCCCTGGTGGAGCAGGTGATCGAGGCCGAACTGAGCCGTGGTCTGCCGCTCGCTGCCAATCGGGAACTGAGTGAACGGGTCAATCAGTTGCTGCAGGGCTTCCTGCAGCGCTCTTCATGAGTACAGCAGCGTGGCGGCGCCGGTAAGCAGCCCGAGCAACATGATCGGCAGACAGCGCAGCGCCAGATGACGACCGCCAATCAGCAGGATCAACCCGGCCTTGACCAGGCTGTTGCTCAGCGCGGCAAGGAAGATACCGTGCACGGCCACCTGCTGATTCAGCCCCGCCTGGGCACTGCGTGCCAGTGACAGGGTAATGGCATCGACATCTGCCAGCCCTGACACCAGTGCCACCAGATACACCCCGGCATCCCCCAGCCAGTGCCTGGCCCCCTCGACCAACGCCAGGATTAACACCAACAGCGCAGCGAAACGCAGTGCTGGCGCCAGCTCGAAAGGGTTCTTCAGCGGTGGTTCGCCGCCTTCTTCCGGTGTGCGACCGGCCAGGCGATAGAAAGCGAGCGCGCCAGCGGCATATATCAGCATGGGCACGGCCAGTGGCCAGAACAACTGGGCGAGCAGAGCATGCTCGATCACCCCCACTTCCAGCAGCACGCGGGGAAACATCAGCGCCGAGGTGGCCAGCAGGCCGCAGACCAGCATGGCCCGCAAGCGCGTGTTCCCCTGCAGGCGGGCGAGGGTGAGGGTCATGGCGGTGGAAGAGACGATGCCGCCAAGCAGCGCGATGATCAGCAGGCCGTGACGGGTGCCCACCAGGCGAATGGCGACGTAGGCGGCAAAACCTATGGCGGCGATGACCACCACCATCCACCAGATCACGTAGGGATTGAACACGCCCCAGGGGCCATAACCTTGATTGGGTAGTGCGGGCAGCAGCACCAGGGAGATGAACAGCAGCTTCAGGGCGCCCAGCACCTCGCTCTCGCTCAGGTGCTGCAGCGCACTGTGCAAGGTGCGCTTGAGGCTGAGCAGCAAGGCCACCGCCACCGCACCCGCGGCTGCCAAGGGCGCCTGACCCGCCACCGCCAGGCTGCCGAGGGCGAAGGTGATCAGCAGTGCCACCTCGCTGGTCATGCCCAATTCCTGATGCTGGGTCAGGTCGCCGATGTAGGAGGTCAGTACCAGCGCGCTGAAGCCCAGGAACACCACGGCCCAGGCCAATACGCCGAAGTGCTCGCCGAGTAGCAGGGCGAAGCCCCCGAGCAGGCCGCTCAGGCCGAAGGTGCGGATGCCTGCGGCCAGGCGTGCATCGTCCTGGTCACGCTCCTGCCAGCCGCGCTCGGCGCCGATCAGCAGACCGGCCGCCAGGGCGCTGGCGAAGTTGAGCAGCAGTTGCAGCGCATCGGACATGGCGCATCCTTGAGCATGGGGGCTTCTGACAGTCTAGCGCCCCTTGCCTGGCGCACCTTGCGCCAGGTCAGTCCGACTCAACCGCGTAGCGGCAGATGCCGACTGAGCAGGGCACGCAAGGCGGCCGGTTTGACCGGCTTGGGTAGATAGTCGAGGCCGGCGGCGTGTACCTCGGCCACCAGTTCGGGGCGGCCGTCGGCGCTGATCACCACGCCGGGCACTGGCTCGCCCAGACGGGTACGCAGCCAGGCCATGAGTTCGGTGCCGGTCTCGCCTTCGTCCAGGTGGTAGTCGATCAAGGCCAGTTGTGGGCGCACTGCCTCACTGAGCAGGTGTTCGCATTCCACGCGGTTGCGCGCGATCCACACCTGGCAGCCCCAGCGTGACAGCAGGCTGTGCATGCCGGTGAGGATGCTGTCCTCGTTGTCGATGCATAGCACCTGGGTGCCTTGCAGCGGTTGTGCGTCACTGGCCGGCGCGCCAGTGCCTTGCACTTTCGGTGCAGGCTTGCGGGCCAGCGGCACGCTGACGCTGAACACGCTGCCCTTGCCCGGCCAGGAGCGTACTTGCAGGCCGTGACCGAGTACCCGGCACAGGCCATCGGCAATCGCCAGCCCCAGCCCCAGGCCTTTTTCGGCACGGGTCTGGTGGCTGTCCAGGCGCTTGAACTCCTCGAAAATCACCCTGCGCTTGTCTTCGGGGATGCCCATGCCGCGATCCCAGACCTCCAGGCGCAACTGATTGCCTTCGCGGCGCACGCCCAGCACCACCCGGCCCTTGGCGTAACGGAAGGCGTTGGTGAGGAAGTTCTGCAGCACCCGGCGCAGCAGCTTGATATCGCTGTCGATCCACTGCTGGCTGCCGTGCACGCGCAAGTCGATGCCCTGTTCGGCAGCCAGCACGCCGAACTCGGCGGCGAGGGTATCGAACAGGTTGGCCAGGGCGAAGGGGTGGCGATCCGGGGTGATGCGGCCGTTCTCCAGACGCGAGATGTCCAGCAGGTCGGTGATCAAATCTTCGGCCGAGCGCAGCGAGCTGTCGAGGTGGCGCACCAGTTCCTGGGCTTCGTCGGGCAGGGCTCCTTCCTGATGCGACAGGGCGGCGGAGAACAGCCGGGCGGCATTCAGCGGTTGCATCAGGTCATGGCTGACGGCGGCGAGAAAGCGCGTCTTGGACTGGTTGGCGGCTTCGGCATGGGCCTTGGCCTCGGTCAGTGCCTGGTTCAGTTGCGACAGCTCCTGAGTGCGTTCGGCAACGCGGCGTTCCAGGCTCTCGTTGGCTTCCTTGAGGGCGCGCTCGGCTTGGCGAAATTCGGTGATGTCGGTGAAGCTCATGACGAAGCCGCCGCCCGGCATGGGGTTGCCGATCAGCTCGATCACCCGGCCGTTGGGGAATACCCGCTCGTAGCTGTGTGCGGTGCCCTGGCGCATCCAGTACAGGCGCTTGGCCACACTCTCCTCGACATCGCCGCTGCCGAGCATGCCGCGCTCGGCGTTGAAGCGGATGATCTCGGCAATCGGCCGGCCCACGTAGATCAACCCGTCGGGATACTCGAACAGCTCCAGGTAGCGATGGTTCCAGGCCACCAGGCGCAGGTTCTGATCGACCACGCTGATGCCCTGGGTGATGTTCTCGATGGCGCCTTGCAATAGCGCACGGTTGAACTGCAGCACCTCGGACGCTTCGTCGACGATGCGTACCACGTCCTCGACCTGCATCTCGCGGCCTTCGATGGCCGCCTTGACCACCGCGCGGGTGCTCGAGGCGCCGAGCACGCCAGCGAGCAGGCGCTCGGTGTGGGCAATCCAGTCGCTGTTGGCCGGCTGGTTGGGGTCGAAGGTCTTGGCGTTGCCCTGGCGCTGGGCGAAGCGCATGAAGCTCTGGCGGGCGCGTTCCTCGCCGACGAAGCGCGCCGAGAGCATCAGCAGGTCTTCCACCTGCACCGCCAGCAGGCTGCGACCGCTGGGTTTGATGCCCAGGTCATGGCCGATGAAACGCCCGGCCTGCCAGTGCTCCGATACCCGGGTGCGGGAGAACCAGGAGACCCAGGCGAACAGCAGCATGTTGCCGGCCAGCGACAGCACCACGCCACGGGTCAGCGGGTCGACGTGCAGGCCGATGGGGGCATGCAGCAAGGTGGTCAAGCCGGGGAAGCCGGACAGCGACCAGCCCATGCCGCGCGCGGCCAGCGGCAGCACCAGGGTGTAGAACCACAGCGCGGAGCCGACGATCAGCCCGGCGAACACGCCACGGCGGTTGGCCTGCTTCCACACCAGCGCGCCGAACATGGCCGGTGCCAGTTGCCCGATGGCGGCGAAGGACACCTGGCCGATGGTGGCCAGGCTGGTGCCTTCGCCGAGCAGGCGATAGCAGACGTAAGCCAGCAACAGGATCAGCACGATGCTGACGCGCCGCGCCGTGAGCATCCAGTGGCGGAAGGCCTCGAAGGGGCGCTCGGTGTTCTTGCGGCGCAGCAGCCAGGGCAACAGCATGTCGTTGGAGATCATGGTCGACAAGGCGACGGACGCGACGATCACCATGCCGGTGGCCGCCGAAGCACCACCGATGAAGGCCAGTACTGCCAGGCCTGGGTGGGCTTCGGCCAGTGGCAGGCTGATGACGAAGGAGTCCGGGGCGATGCCGGCGGGTAGCAGCATCTGCCCGGCCAGAGCGATGGGCACCACGAACAGCGCAGCCAGTACCAGATAAGCCGGGAACACCCAACGCGCCAGGCGCAGATCCTTGGGCTCGATGTTTTCCACCACGGTGACATGGAACTGCCGTGGCAGGCAGACGATGGCGATCATGGCCATGCCGGTCTGCACCAGCATGGCTGGCCAGTTCACCGCCTTGGCCCAGAAGGCGTCCAGCTCCGGCGTGTGGCGGGCCTGGGCGAACAGGTCGTTGAAACCGTTGTACAGGCCGAAGGTGACGAAAGCGCCGACGGCGAGGAAGGCCAGCAGCTTGATCAGCGACTCGAAGGCGATGGCCAGCACCATGCCGCGGTGGTGTTCGGTGACGTCCAGGTTGCGCGTGCCGAACAGGATGGTGAACAGAGCCAGTGCCAGCGACACGATCAGCGCGGTGTCCTGGGCACTGGTGCCGGTGCTCTGCGCCTCGACGCCGATCAGCAGGTTGACGCCCAGGACGATGCCCTTGAGCTGCAGGGCGATGTAGGGCAGCACGCCGACCAAGCAGATCAGTGCCACCACCACTGCCAGCGACTGCGATTTGCCGTAGCGCGCGGCGATGAAGTCGGCGATGGAGGTGATGTTCTCCTGTTTGCTGATCATCACCATCTTCTGCAGTACCCAGGGCAGGCTCAGCATGAGGATGATCGGGCCGATGTAGATGGGCAGGAACGACCAGAGTTGCTCGGCCGCCTGACCCACTGCGCCGAAGAAGGTCCAGCTCGTGCAGTACACCGCCAGCGACAGCGAGTAGACCCAGGCACGAATCTTCGGCGGCATGGGCGTGCTGCGCCGGTCGCCATAGAAAGCGATGGCGAACAGTACGGTCATGTAGAGCAGGGCGACGGCGGCGATCAGCCCGGTAGACAGCGACATGCGGACACTCCGGAACGCAGGGGTAACGAAAGGAGCCCGCGTCTCGATATGGCGGGTCATGGGGCAGTGTTGCATCAAAGCGCGCGCGCGTCAGTTGCGACCAAGGTCGCACGGGCCGATTGCCGCAGGGACAATTGTGTAGCACGCTCGTGCCTGATAGCGTGATCGGCTCACGACTGCGTCAGAGGGCATCATGTTCAAACCGCAATTGGTCACCTTGCAACGGGGTGCGCTGCGCCTGGAGCCGTTGGCCGATAACGACATCCCGGCATTGGTGGCGCTGGCCGAGGCCAACCGTGAGGAGCTGCTGTACATGAATGGCACCCTGCGCCTGGACTGGTACCGCAGTGCGCTGGCCGACCAGCGTGAACAACGGGCGCTGCCGTTCGTCATCCGCTTGGGCGATCGTCTAGTGGGTACCACGCGCTTCGCCGATTTCCTCAATGCACTGCCGGCTTGCGAGATCGGCTGGACCTGGCTCGATCGTGAGCAGCATGGCAGTGGCCTGAATACCACCATCAAGTACCTGATGCTCAAGCATGCTTTCGACAACTGGGGCATGGTGCGTGTGCAGCTCAAGACCGCCGCCAGCAACCTGCGCTCGCAGCGCGCCATCGAAAAGCTCGGTGCCGTGCGCGAAGGCTTGCTGCGCAACCATCGGCGCCTGGCCGACGGCCGCCTCGACGATACGGTGCTGTACAGCATCACCGACCAGGAATGGCCGCAGGTGCGTCAGGCATTGGAAGCGAGCTTCGGCGCCTGAATCATGCAACCGGATGCAACGAGGGAGCACGTACGTTTCAGCACCAGCGCGGATGCGCAGGGGGTCGAGCTGTTGTCCGCGCGTTTCATCGAGCACCGTTTCGCCCCTCACGTGCACGATGGGCATGTGATTGCGGTGCTCGAGGCGGGCGCCGAGCGTTATCGCTATCGTGGTATCGAGCACCTGGCGGGGGCCGGTTGCATCGCTTTGCTCAACCCGGATGAGGTGCACACAGGCTCCAAGGGGGCCGAGCAGGGATGGCAGTATCGGGTGTTCTATCCGCAGCCTGGCACCTTCGACACCCTGCTCGAGGAGTTGGAGCTGCGGCCGAGCACGCCGATGTTTCAGGACAGCGTGCACCATGATCCGCTGCTGGCTACACGGCTGAGCGTTCTGCACCGCCTGCTGGAGACTCCGCGCAGTGATGCCTTGCAACGGCAGACCCTGTGGCGTGAGGTGATGCTCGAACTGTTGCAGCGCTATGCGCGCCTGCCGGTGCCGCGCGCAGCCGGGCGCGAGCCACGGGTAGTGGCCATGGCCAAGGAGCTTCTGGCCAGTCGGTTGTACGAGCCGCCGTCACTGGAGATGCTGGCGGAGAGCGTCAATCTCTCGCCTTTTCATTTCGCCCGGGTCTTTCGTCGCGCCACCGGCTTGCCACCCCATGCCTGGCTCAAGCAGCGACGCCTGGAGCAGGCTAGGGCCCTGTTGCGACAGGGCAGTGCACCGCTGTCGGTAGCGATGCAACTGGGCTTTGCCGACCAGAGTCACCTGTCGCGCCAGTTCAAGCAGGCCTACGGTATTGCCCCCGGCGAATATCGACGGGCTTGCCAGACCTGAAGCGCAAGATCGTTCAAGACCTCCCGTCGAGCAGCGGCTACGCTCGCAGCACCAAGGAGGTTCCATGTCTCGTCATCACGAATTCACCCAGGGCGCCCGCGACATGCTGCCGATGCTGCTCGGTGCCATGCCCTTCGGCATCATCTTCGGCAGCCTGGCGGGGGCCGCCGGGCTCGCCCCATGGCAGACGTTCGGCATGTCGGCGCTGGTGTTCGCCGGCTCGGCGCAGTTCATCGCCATCAGCCTGCTGGCCGGTGGCGCCGGCATCGCCGTGGTGCTGCTGACCACCCTGGTGGTCAACCTGCGGCATGCCCTGTACAGCGCCAGCCTGCAACCCCACGTGCGTCATCTGCCCAAGCGTTGGCGCATGCCGTTGGCCTTTTGGCTCACCGACGAGGCCTACGCCGTGGTGCAGCAACGTTACCTGCTTGGCGACGCCGGCGCGTATCGGCACTGGTATTTCCTAGGCGCAGCACTGGCCATGTACCTCAACTGGCAGGTCTGTACGCTGATCGGCGTGCTGTTCGGCCAGGCAATCCCCAACATCGGCGAGTGGGGGCTGGATTTCGCCATGCTGGCGACCTTCATCGGTATCGTCGTACCGATGCTGCGCAATCGCCCACAGGTCGCGGCGGCGCTGGTCGCCGCTGGCGTGGCCCTGGCCTGTCACGAACTGCCGTACAAGCTGGGGCTGATGGCCGCAGCGGCCAGTGGCATAGTCGTCGGCGTGTGGCTGGAGCGACGCCAGCCGCAGCAGGAGGTGGGCTGATGGATATCTGGTTGCTGATCCTGGGCATGTTGGCGATCACCTTCGCCACCCGCTACAGCCTGTTCGCCTTCCCCGACCTACGCTTCCCGCCGCTGGTACGCCAGGGCCTGCATTACGTGCCCACGGCAGTGCTGACGGCCATCGTGGTGCCGGGCATGCTGCTGCCAGACGGCCAGCACTGGGCGTTGGTCTGGAACAATGCCTACCTCCTGGCGGGCCTGGCCGCCATCGTCATCGCTGCCTGGAGTCGGCACCTGCTGGCAACCATCGGTGGGGGGCTGCTGGTGTTCTTCCTGTTGCGTTGGGCCTTTGGTCAACTGCCGATCTAGCAGGCCGTTGAAAAACGTAGGCGAGGCAGCCAGTGCAATACCGATGGCGGCCCCGCAAAAACAGCCGAAAAAGCGCAGTTTACGTGTTGTAAATGAGCATTTTGACTGGGCTCGCACGCGAGGCTGTTTTTAACGCAGCAATGGCAACGTAGGTAGTTTTTCAACAGCCTGCTAGGTTTGGTGGTGCGCACGGCGCACCCTACGCCAGCGCATTGAGCTTCAGTTCGCGCTGGCTAAAGCACATGTAGCGCTCGTTGGCGTTGAGTAGCAGCGTCTGCCCGTCGACCTCCAGCTCTTCCCCGAAGCAGCCTTCGGTCTGGCTGTGATAGAAGCTTTCTTCGGGGCTCGTGCTCAGGCACTCGTAGCGTTGTTGGCGTACCTGAATCTGCAGGCTGGGCAGGTCGATGTAAACGACCTGCATGTCCTGGCTCTGCCCGGCTTGCAGGTCGCAGCACTGCAGGATGGGGGTGTGGGTGAAGGGCGATGCCGAGAGCATGATGTGTTGGCAGCCCTGCAGATCGGGGCGTGCCACGCCGTCCACCAGCCAGTTGCCTTGTTCGTCGCGGCGCAGGCACAGGCGGCGCTGGCCATGATTTTCTACCTTGAGCCAGAGACGGCGAAATTGCCATTGCGGGTCGCAATCGATCAGATAGCTGGCGGCGACGCTTTCGCCCCTGATCACCTGCATCAGGTGACTGGCGGCATGAATGCCTTTGTCGTCATGGGTGAGGCGCAGGGATTCCACGCCAGGGGTGTGCCAAGGTTTCCATACCAGCGTTTGCTGCATCGGACGACTCCATGCCGAGCGCGAAACAGAAGGGAAGGGGCAAGCTGCGCGCCGAACACGTTCCCTCGTGTTCCATCAGTTGTTTGCGCGCAGCATAAATTGATGGCGATGTGATGTCTGTCAGCCTTTTGCTACAGGTGCGCAATTTCTTGCGCTTTTTTCAGCCCTTGCGGGTCAGCGGCGGGCGCTCGAACTCCACCCCTGGCAGACCATGACTCATCAGCGCACGGATATTGCCGTGGTCGTGGCCTTGCGGCGTGGCCAGCACGCTACGGTAGTGCTCGCCAAAGGCACGCAGGGCTTCGTCCTGGCTGAGGCCCTCGAGCAGGGCCAGGCCCAGGGTCTTGCAGGAGCCCTCGTTCTGCCCGGCAGCGTTTTCCACGTCACCGTTGCGAAAGGCGCTGGGCTGGTAGTCGTAGTGTTCGGCAATGAAGGCCAGGGTTTCGCTGAAGACGAAGTCGTCTTGCTGCAGGCGCTTGCGCAGCTCGGCGAGGGCGGTCATGCGGGTTTTCCTTTGTCGAATGCGGCTTTCTGTTCGGCCGTGGCTTCTTTCTGGTACTTGGCCTTCCAGTCGGCATAGGGCATGCCATAGACGGTTTCACGGGCCTGGTCGACGCTGACGTCCACTCCCATGTCGTCGGCGGCGGCTTTGTACCATTTGGACAGGCAGTTGCGGCAGAAACCGGCCAGGTTCATCAGGTCGATGTTCTGCACGTCCGGGCGCGTGCGCAGGTGCAGCACCAGGGCGCGAAAAGCAGCAGCTTCCAGTTCGAGGCGTTCTTGCTCGGTCATGGCGGATTCTCCAGGGCAGGGCGGTGGCGGCGATGATAAAAGCCCCCACCTGGGCCGGCAAGCCGAGCGCGACGCGGCTTTAGCGATGACCGGCCAGGGTGATCGACACCGACTCGGCGAAGCGCAGGGCATGCGGTTTGTCCACTTCCACTTCGGCGTAACGCACCGCCTCGTGGCGCATGATCAGGTCGAGGATCTCCTGGGTCAGGCGTTCGAGCAGGGCGAAACGGTTGCCTTCCACATGGGCGATGATCGCCTTGGTGATGGTGCGGTAGTTCAGCGCATGCTCGATGTCGTTGACCTGCACGGCATCGACGGCTGGGTAGAGAATGGTCAGGTTGATCAACACATCCTGCTTGTTGTTGATCTCTTCTTCCTTGATACCGATATAGGTGCGCAGGCGTAGATCCTTGACGCGGATGCGCGCCATTCCGGGTTCCAGTCGTGGCATCAGTTGTTCCGTCCGATCAGTTGCAGGAATTCGTGGCGCGTGTTGCACGACTCGCGGAAAGCACCCAGCATCACCGAGCTGCTCATCACCGAATTCTGCTTCTCCACGCCACGCATCATCATGCACATGTGCTTGGCCTCGATCACCACGGCGACGCCAGCGGCGTTGGTCACGTTCTGAATGGCGTCGGCGATCTGCTTGGTGAGGTTTTCCTGAATCTGCAGGCGGCGCGCGTACATGTCGACGATACGCGCCACCTTGGACAGACCCAGTACCTTGCCGGTAGGGATATAGGCCACATGCGCCTTGCCGATGAAGGGTAGCAGGTGGTGCTCGCACAGCGAGTACAGCTCGATGTCTTTGACGATCACCATTTCGTCGTTGTCGGAGGCGAACAGGGCGCCGTTGACGATTTCTTCCAGCGATTGCTGATAGCCGTGGCAGAGGTACTGCATGGCCTTGGCGGCCCGCTTGGGGGTGTCGAGCAGGCCTTCGCGCTCGGGGTTTTCACCGAGGCCAACAAGGATTTCACGGTAATGCTGGGAAAGAGGATGGCTCATGGCAGTGTCCTGGGGCGGTCGCCTCACTTGAGGTGACGGCCACCGTTTAGGCTGAGGATGGTTCCGCTCACATAGGGGTTGTCGAGCAGGTAGCGCAGGCTCTGGTAGAAGGCCTGTGGGCCGGGTTCGATGCCCAGCGCCGATTTGGCCAGGGCCTTGCTGCGGTAGGCCGCGTCATCGCCTTCGTTGAACATCAACAGCGCCGGGGCGATGGCGTTGACCTTGATGCGTGGCGCCAGGCGCGCGGCGAACGACAGGGTCAGGCTTTCCAGGCCGGCCTTGCTGGCGCAGTAGGCCGGGCGCTTGGCGCTGCCCTTGCGTACCACGTCATCGCTGACGTGGACGATGTCGGCCTGCTCCGATCGCAGCAGCAATTCGCTGCAGTGCAGGTTGATGAGGTAGGCCGCGAGCATGTGCAGGTTGAATAGCTGGCGGAAGGCCTCGGCTTCTTCACCGGGCGTTTCGGCCAGCCATTGTGAGGCGTTGTGAACGATGGCGCGCAAGCCGTCGCAATGCCCCTTGAGCTGCTCGATAAAGGCCAGGATGCCGGCCTCTTCGCTGAAATCGGCCTGCAGGGCAATGGCGCCGCGCTCACGCAGATGCGCGACGCTATCGCGTTCCTGGCGGTAACTGATGATCACGGCTTGGCCCTCGTCGAGCAGGCGCTCGGCGCAGTACAGGCCGACTCGTTGACTGGCACCGGTGATCAGTATGGGGAAGCTGGCTGCGCTCATTTGCGGCTCATGAATAAGACGATGAAGGCCTGGCTGTACTGCCTCGGGATACCTGACCAGTGGCAGGCAGTACGAACCAGACCGTGATTAAAGCTATACCAGAGCTGCATCTTGTACAACCATGCGAAGCGCATGGTTTTATTGTTGCAGGGGCAAGATTGGCCTATTTGCCTGACTTGAAAGGCTTTTTCTTGTGATCCTGTATTCTCTGTTTTTGTACTTTTGCTGTACGAATTTGGTGGTTTGTATAGGTTTTGCCGGCTGACATCGGTCAGCACGAGGCTGACCGATGGGCAAGGAGAGAGGGGGAGGTCAGAGCTTGCCGATGCTGGCCGGGCGCCTGTCCAGGCGGGCGGCATCGGTGCCGTGCAGCCAAGGCGCCAGCAGGTGGGTGGACAGCGGGATGAACAGGTAGGTCATCAATGGCGTCAGGGCCAGGGTCGAGAGCAGCACGCGGATGACCAGCGAGAAGTCGGCGAGCCAGGGACCGAAGAACAGGTTGAAGGCCAGCGAAACCGGAAAGAAGGCCAGCCAGATGGCGATGCTCTGCTTCCAGCGTGGCGGTTGGCGCAGGCCGTTGCCGAACCAGGCATCGAGGCCGATGGCGCGCTTTTCCTGGGGTTGGGCGTAGAGGCCTGCGCCCCTTTTCAGCCAGGCCCGGCGTGAGGCCGAATGCTCCCAGGCAGCCATGGTGCGTTCGTCGCTGAAGCGGAACACGATCTGGAATTCGTCGTCGCCTGGCGGCGGGGCCAGCACGCCGGAGCCGAGATAGCCGGGGAAGTCGGTGGCCAGATGTTCGCCTTCGTGCAGCCAGTTGATGAAGTCGTTGTAGCGACCATTGGCGACGCGGCGCGCCACCATGAGAGTAACGGGGGACATGGTGTATCTCCTCGACTGTTGCCCCTTGCCGGGGTATGGCATTGGGCGTGATCGAGCACGGGGTGTTGTGCTCGATGAAAATTCAGCAAGGATTATTCCGGTTTTTCCGAGCTTAGCCAGCCTCGCCATCTGACGGGTTTCGCAGCGGGCAGGCCTGGCCACCCCGACAGCGCGCTGCACCGTCGGGGTGCGGCAAGCGTGCCAGATGAGGGCGCAGGCGACAGAACAGGCGATAGCCCCATTCCAGCAAGGGGCGCAATGGGCGCCAGCGCAAGGGCGCGACCCAGGTTCCAAGGCCGGCGGCCTGCCAGCTCCACAGGCTGGCATCCAGCCCCAGCAGCCACTGGCCGTCGGCCCAGCGGGCGTGCAGGCGCTCGCGCATGGCTGTCAGGCTGAGGCCCAATACGGCGGGGTCGAAGTTTGCCGCGCTGATATCCACCAGCAGCAGGCGTGTTGGGCTTGCATGCTTGCGCAGCAAACGGATCTCCCGTGCGCAGAGCGGGCAGTCGCCGTCGTAATAGAGCGTCAGGGGCCAGGCTTCTGGGTTGTGCATGAGGGGGCTCTGTATAGTTGTTGTCCAATGTAAGGTGGCCGTTGCTGAGTTACAATGTCCGAACTTTCTCTTGCCGCGATCCCCACGCCATGACCGAACCCGCCGGTGCCATATCACTAGCGTCCAGTGCGCTGAAGCAGGAAGAGCTGTTCCCGATTCGCGAGGTGTCGCGCCTGACTGGGGTGAACCCGGTCACGCTGCGCGCCTGGGAGCGGCGTTATGGCCTGATCCAGCCGACCCGAACCGACAGCGGTCACCGCCTCTATTCACAGGCCGACATCGATGCCGTGCGCAGCATTCTGGCCTGGATCGAGCGTGGTGTATCGGTCAGCAAGGTCGGCAGCATCCTGGCCAAGAGTGCCAGCAATCGCAGCGTTGCCACGCCCGTTCACGACGAAGTCAGTAGCGATGACTGGAATCAGTGGCAGGCGCAGGTACGTCAGGCGCTGCAGGGGTTCGACGAGGCACGCCTGCAGCGTCTGTACGGGCAGATCTTCTCCTGTTACCCCTTGCCCGTAGTGTTTCAGGAAATCTTCATGCCGCTCTGGCAGGAGTTGCTGTTGCGCCAGGATGAGGTGGGGCAGCGCGCCGAATGGCTGCTGCTCGATGGCCTCTTGCGGGCACGTTGCTGGCAACGCCTGCAGATGGGGGCGCGCGAGGAGGCGAGCGGGCGAGTGTTGCTGGCAGCGCTGCCGGGGCATTGCCGTGAGCTGGAATTGCTGGTGGCGGCGTTGATGCTGAGCACGCTGGAAACCGAGGTGAGCGTCATTGGCCCTGGCATTGCGTTGCTCGACTTGCCACTGATCTGCGAGCGGATGCAGCCACAGGCGCTGGTGCTGTTCAGCAACCAGCCGCCCGCGGAGGATTTCCCGCGTCAGTTGGCGCGCCTGGCGCTGGGGCTGGATTGTCCGTTGATGCTAGCCGGCGATAGCTCCGATCTGGCCGAAGAAAGCCTGACAGGCTCACCCATCGCCTGCCTGGGCAGCGAGGGGCGCCTGATGCAGCGGCGCATGCGGCAGTTCCTCGCCGGGCATCTGGATACCTGAGCCGCTTAGCAGGCCATTGAAAAGCGAAAAACAGCCGAAAAAGCGCAGTTGGCGTGCTGTAAATGAGCATTTTTGAGGGGGCGCCTAGCCTGGGCTCGCACGCGAGGCTGTTTTTGACGCAGTATTGCCAGCGCACGACTGCATGGATGCAGGAGGTAGAGCGACGCAGGAAGCCAAAGCCGAGGTAGTGTTTCAACGGCCTGTTAGGCGCTGGCCTGGCTGGTCTGACTGGCTGCATGGTGGTCGAAGAGGAACTGGCGCAGGTGCTGTTCATCTTCGTCGTGCAGGGATTGCAGGCGATAGGCGTAGCAGGTGCCGGTAACGCGACGTACCAGGCGAGCCTGCAGATGGATGCAGGCTTCGTCCGGCAGTTGCAGGTTGGCGTGCAGGGTGTGCGCCGGTTTGCCCTTGTTGGCGCTACGCACCAGCATGCCATTGCTGGAGAGTTCGATGACTTCCAGACCGCCGGGACGGTTCTTGCCGTCCAGCAGGGCCAGAGGCTGTAACAGGGTCAGGCGCCAGGGCCGTTCGACTTCCCCGGGTTCGAGAATCAGAGGCGCCCCCACTTCCAGGCGTGGCGCCTGGCGCCCCTTGCGGATCAGGCGGATCGGGTAGCTGAGGTGCTTGTCCTGGCTGCGCGCGTCCAGGCTCAGGTACTCGTCGGTACCCAGTTGTTCGAGGAGTTCACCGAGTTGGGCGCCGATATCCGACGGTGCACGGCGTTCGCGCGATGTCTGCGTGGCTAGGTGCTGGATGAAGTCGATTTCAGCCTGAGTCAGGAGCGGGTCGTGGTTCATGACGGTCACTGCATGGTGATTCACCTACTGCAGACCGCGCTTCAGGCCATTAGTTTTGTACGTTCGTCAGCTTTTCACGCTCGCCAGCTCGGCGCGCAGTGCGGCCACCTCGGCTTCCAGCTCGCGCACGCGCTGCTGCGCCTCGACCTGCTCGGTGACATCCTTCTGAATGCCGATGTAGTAGGTCAGTTGATCGCCTTCGTTGAACACCGGGGTGATCGACAACTCGTTCCAGAAGGCACTGCCGTCCTTGCGATAGTTGCGAATGATCTGTCGGCATGGCTTGTGTGAGCGCACCGCCTCACGGATGGCCTGCAGACCCACCTGGGCCCGGTCGTCGCGCTGCAGGAAACGACAGTCCTGGTAGAGGATGTCGTCGCTGACATAGCCAGTCAGGCGCTCGAAGGCGGCATTGGCGTAGATGAGAATGTTGTCTTCCCCCTCTTGCTCGGCCACCACGATGCCATCATTGGAGGCGTCGACTACCAGTTGCAGCAGCTTGGCATTGATCATGGGGGTGATTCCTCGATGGATGTGCGCTGCATTCTAAGTCATCGAGTCGCGCTGTCCACTTGCGGCATAATGCGCGGCGTTTTTCCTGTATCTGGAGTTGTCATGAAAGTCGCCATCGTTTCGGGGTCGGTCTACGGCACCGCCGAAGAAGTCGCCCGCCACGCCGAACGGCTGCTCGAGGCGGCCGGGTTGCAGGCCTGGTACAAGAACCACATGAATCTCGATGAATTGCTGGCCTTCGCTCCTGATGCCGTGCTCACCGTGACTGCCACTACCGGCATGGGCGAGCTGCCGGACAACCTGCTGCCGCTTTACTGCGAACTTCGCGAGCGCCTGCCGGCCTGGAGCGGCAAGCCTGCCGCCGTGCTGGCGCTGGGCGATTCCAGCTACGACAGCTTCTGTGGCGCTGGCGAGTTGATCCGCGAACTCTATGCCGAGTTGGGCCTGCGTGAAGTGGTGGAAATGCTGCGTCTGGATGCCAGTGAAACGGTCACCCCGGAAAGCGATGCCGAACCCTGGCTGCAAGCCTTCGCGGCGGCGCTGAAGGCCTGAGATGCACCCGCGCGCTCGCCAGTTGATCGACAGCCTCGGGCTCGAGGCGCATCCAGAGGGCGGTTTCTACCGTCGCCTGTTCGTTTCGGCACAATGTGATGCGCAGGGGCGAGCAGCGTCGAGCGCCATCCTGTTCCTATTGCCTGCGGGTGTGGTCAGTCGCTGGCACCGGGTCGATGCCGATGAGCTGTGGCACTTCCATGAGGGCGATCCGCTGGAGCTGTTGATCGCCGAAGTGCCCGATGTGGTACGCATCGAGCGGGTCGGCCCGGTCGACAGCGGGCAGTTGCCGCAGCGCGCAGTGCCGGCACAGGCCTGGCAGGCAGCGCGTTGCACTGGCGCCTTCAGCCTGGTCGGTTGCACTGTGGCGCCGGAGTTCCAGTTCCAGGGCTTCCGCCTGCTCGCCAATGATCCGCCGCGCAGGCGCACTGGCCGCTGCTGCTGAGCGATTACGGCGATCTGCTCTGAGGTGGGAGCAGGTCGAGCCAGGCCTGCGCTGCCCGCGACAGGTAGGCGTCGCGGCGCCAGATGAACGCGATATCCCAGCGCAGATCCGAGTCCAGCAGTGTTCTCCTCACCACACCAGGTCGCTCGAGGCTGCGCGCCACCACGCGTGGCAGCAACACCACGCCCTGACCCGCGGCCACCAGTGCTGCGAGGAAGTCCGCCTGGCCGCTGCGTCCGCCCTCCTGCGGGGTGAAGCCCAGGCGCTGGCAGGCCAGTAACAGGCGATCATTGAGGGTGAAGCTCTGCTGGTAGAGCAGGAAGGGCGTCTCGGCCAACTGCTGCAGGTGCAGGCCCTGATGGCTTGCCAGCGCATGCTGGGCGGGCAGGAGGATATCCAGTGGTTCGTTGCAGAACGGCTGGTAGGCGAAGTCCGGATCGCTTGGCTTGAGGGCTGCGCCGATCTCCAGTTCGCCGTTGCGCACCATGCGCTCGACCATCTTGCTGCCACCCTCGGCGAGGCTGATGGTGATCTTCGGATAACGGCGTCGGTATTCGGCGAACAGGCCGGCGAACAGTGCATCGCTACCGAGCATGGGCAGGCCCAGGCGCAGTTCTCCACGAACCAGTTGCTCCAGGTCATCGAGTTCGCGTGACAGCTCCTGCTGCAGGCGCAGGAAGTCCTCGGCGCGACGGCGCACCACTTCGCCGGCATCGGTCAGGCGCAGGTGCGGGCCGTGTCGTTCCAGCAGGCGTACACCCAGGCGAGACTCCAGTTGGGCGACTTGCTTGCTCACGGCTGACTGGCTGGTGTGCAGCACGGCGGCGGCCTGGGTGAAACCACCCTGGCGTACCACCTCGGCGAAGCTGCGCAGTTGTTTGAATTCCATTATGGAATGGCCTCGATTCTAACAATTCGCTTTGGTGATGATAGGCCCGGGAATAAGCTGTTAGCCATATCCTTTGGAGCTTTACACATGGCTCGCATCCGCCATCTTTCCCGGCTGTGCTTTGAACTGGCGATCCTGATCGGCCTGTACCTGTTCGGTAGCTGGCTGGCTGCTCATCTGGGCTGGCCGGTTCCCGGTGGCGTCATCGGGCTTGGCCTGCTGCTGGCGGCTTTCGCCAGTGGTCGGGTCGAACCGGCGGCACTGCAACTGGGGGCGGGGTTGCTACTGGCGGAGATGCTGCTGTTCTTCATACCGGCGCTGATGAGCCTGCTCGACTATGGCAGTCTGCTGCGCACCGAGGGCTGGCGCATCCTGCTGGTGATCGGCAGCAGCACCCTGCTGGTGATGCTATTCACCGCCCTGACCGTGGAGCTGTTGTGCCGCCGGAGCCTGCGCCATGAGCCTTGAGCCCATGCCCCTGATGTGGCTGGCGCTGACCCTGGGAGCCTATGGCCTGAGCCGCTGGCTGTATCGGCGCAGTGGGCGTTATCTGCTGTCGCCACTGATCCTGGTGCCGCTGCTGTTGCTGGCGCTGGCCATTCCGCTGCACACGCGCTATGCGGAGTACATTGGCAACACCCACTGGTTGATGGTGATGCTCGGTCCTGCCACGGTCGCCTTCGCCGTGCCCATCTGGCAGCAGCGTGCGCTGCTGGCGCGGCACTGGCCGGCATTGCTCGGTGGCATGCTGGTGGGGAGCGCGGTGGCCATCCTCAGTTCCTGGTGGCTGGCTGGTGCCCTGGCCCTGGATAGCGAGGTCAGTCGCTCGCTGGTGCCGCGTTCGATCACCACGCCCTTCGCCATGCCCATCGCGCAGCGCCTCGGCGGCGTGGCCGAGCTGACGGCTATCTTCGTCATGCTCACCGGCGTTTTCGGTGCGGCAGCCGGTGGCCTGCTGCTGCGCTGGTTGCCGCTGAAGACGGCGCTGGCGCGCGGCGCGCTGCTCGGTGTTGGGGCCCACGGTGCCGGCGTGGCCAGGGCGCTGGAGGTGGGCAGCGAGGAGGGAACCGTCGCCGGGCTGGTGATGGTGCTGATGGGCTTGCTGAATTTCTTCGCCGCGCCACTGTTGCTCCTGCTTCTATAACGGCGGCGAATATCCTGCTATCGCGACGGCCCGGCGGGCCTCTGGCCTGCAAAGCCATGAAGAGGGCTGCCAGAGCGATTACCACTTCTTGGCACCACGGCTAGACTGCGGACACCACCGACCCACAACAAGACCGAGGTGTCAGCCGTGAACGCTCCGCTGCAACTGCCCGTCGTCAAGAATCAGGTTTCCGAAGCCGAATGGCGCGCCCGCGTCGACCTGGCTGCCTGCTACCGACTGATTGCGCTGTATGGCTGGGACGATCTGATCTTCACCCATATCTCGGCCAAGGTGCCGGGTACGGAAGATTTCCTGATCAATCCCTACGGCCTGATGTTTCACGAGATCACCGCCTCGAGCCTGATCAAGGTCGACCTGGCTGGCAACAAGCTGATGGACAGCCCGTTCGACATCAACCCGGCGGGCTACACCATCCACAGTGCGGTGCACGAGGTACGCCCTGATGTGGGCTGCGTGCTGCATATCCATACGGCTGCCGGCATCGCCGTGTCGGCGCAGAAGCAGGGCCTGTTGCCCTTGTCGCAGCAGTCGCTGTTCGTCCTCGCCAGCCTGGCCTACCACGGTTATGAAGGGGTGGCACTGAACCATGACGAGAAGGCGCGCCTGCAGGCCGATCTGGGCGACAAGAACTTCATGATTCTGCCCAACCATGGCTTGCTGACGGCCTTCGGCAGCATCGCCGATGCCTTTCTCGGCATGTTCGTCCTGCAACGTGCCTGCGAGATCCAGGTCATGGCCCAGAGCGGTGGCGCCGAACTCATTCATATCCCGCAGAGCGTGCTCGATGGTGCCCAGGCGATGATCGCCGGGGTGATGAAGACGCCGCAGGGCATGGGTGGCGCGCTGCCCTGGCCGGCCTTGCTGCGCAAGCTCGACCAGCAGATGCCAGGCTACGATCAGTGAGCACGCTGACGGGGATCGAGCTGAGCGCCTGGCGTGCCCAGGGCCAGACCCTGCACTTTCGCGGCCATGCCATCGGCTATTGGGTCGGCGGTGATGAGGCTGCCGAACCCCTGTTGCTGATTCACGGCTTTCCCACCGCGAGCTGGGACTGGCATCGCCTCTGGACGCCACTGACCGAGCGCTACCGGGTGATCGCCTGCGACATGCTCGGCTTCGGTTATTCCGCCAAGCCCCGTGGTCATGCCTACAGTCTGCTGGAGCAGGCCGATCTGCAGCAGGCGTTGCTGGAGCATCTGGGCGAGCGGCGGGCCTTGCACGTGCTGGCCCACGACTATGGCGACAGCGTGGCGCAGGAGCTGATTGCCCGGCATCGGGAGCAACGCCTGCACCTGGCCAGTTGCGTGTTCCTCAATGGTGGCCTGTTTCCCGAAACGCACCATCCGGTGCGGGTGCAGAAACTGCTGCTGGGGCCGCTCGGGCCCTTGATCGGTCGTCTGTTTTCGCGGCGTTCGCTGGCGCGCAGCTTTGCCCGTATCTTCGGCCCGCAGACCCAGCCCAGCGACGCCGAGCTGGATGCCCTGTGGCAATTGATCGCCCATGACAACGGCCCGGCGGTGATGCATCGGTTGATCCGCTACATGCCCGAACGTCGTCAGCAGCGTGAGCGTTGGGTGACCGCCATGCAGGCCACCGACGTGCCGATGCGGGTGATCGATGGCGCTGTCGATCCCATATCCGGGGCGCATATGGTGGCGCGGTATCGGGAGTTGATCGCCGATGCCGATACCGTCCTGCTCGAAGGCATCGGCCACTATCCGCAGCTCGAGGCACCGGCCGAGGTGCTCGAGCATTACCTGCGCTTTCGCGCTGCCATGGGCTCGCCTGCATAGCGGTTTGCTGGCCGGCAAGGCGGGCCAGGGCGAGCGCAGCGGCAGCAGCGGAGGGTGCGTCAGCGATGAAGATATTTATCGAACGACCTGCCTCGCGCGTCACTCACTAGTTCTGTCAATCACAGAAAAAGTCGAGGTGATCCATGAACAAGTTACTGTCCGCTTTTCTGCTCGGTGGGATGCTCAGCACCCTGACATTGCCGGCTCTGGCCGCTGGTGATGAAGACAACATCCGGCCGGCGCCGGCGCAGACCTTGCCGACCACACCAGGCCAGGACGATCCGACGATGCAGGGCGATGACGATGGCTCGCAGATTCCGCCGGCCGTGCCCAAGGCCGGTGGCCCCGCACGCGATGGCAACCCGGGTAACGACGGTGGTCCGGGGCGAGGCGATGGCATGGGCTCGGGTGATGATGGTGCCGACTCTGGTTCTGGCACTGGCTCTGGGTCTGGCTCCAGCTCGGGGTCTGGTTCCGGCAACTGACGGTCGAGCCGCATAAGGTCGCATTATCGGCCGTCATTCAGGTGCCCCGCACGCTCTTGTAGAGCCTGCGGGGCTGCCTGACACTCGGGACATTCGCAACCTGCCCGAGGAGCCAGCCCGATGAGCGATACCGTTCGTTTTGAAGATCAAGTGGTGATAGTCACGGGGGCGGGTGGTGGCCTGGGTCGCGCTCATGCGCTGCTGTTCGCCCGCCATGGCGCCAAGGTGGTGGTCAACGATCTCGGTGGCAGCACCCACGGCGAAGGTGCCAACGCTTCGGCCGCCGACAAGGTGGTGGAAGAGATCCGTGCCTTCGGCGGTACGGCGGTGGCCAGCCACGACTCGGTGACCGACGGCGACCGGATCGTGCAGACCGCGCTCGATCATTTCGGCCGTATCGACGTGCTGGTCAACAATGCCGGCATCCTGCGCGACAAGAGCTTCCACAAGATGGAGGATGCCGACTGGGATCTGGTCTACAAGGTTCATGTCGAAGGGGCCTACAAGACCACCCACGCCGCCTGGCCTTACTTGCGCGAGCAGAATTTCGGACGGGTGATCTTCACCTCGTCCACCTCCGGCATCTACGGCAACTTCGGCCAGAGCAACTACGGTATGGCCAAGCTCGGCCTCTATGGGCTGACCCGTACCCTGGCCATCGAAGGGCGCAAGAACAACATCCTGGTCAACGCCATCGCCCCGACTGGCGCCACCCGCATGACCGAAGGGCTGATCCCGCCGCAGGTGTTCGAGCAGCTCAAACCCGAGCTGGTCAGCCCGCTGGTGGTATACCTCGGCAGCGCTGCCTGCCAGGACAGCGGTGGCCTCTACGAGGTCGGTGGAGGCTGGATCGGCAAGGTACGCTGGGAGCGCAGCTTGGGCGTCGGCTTCGATCCCCAGGCCGGCTTCAGCCCCGCTGATGTTGCAGCGCAGTGGCAGCGTATCTGCGACTTCGACGGTGCCGCCCACCCGGCGGACAACGTCGAGGCGCTGCGGGAAATGATGGCCAACCTGCAGAAATACGCGATCTGATGCAGCGATAGGCTTAGCGCCAAGGATGGCATCCAGGCTGCGCGTCACCCTTTGCCCCCACTTTCGTCGGGTGCTGGCATCTCTGCGGGGGGCTAAGCTCGTTGCATACCTACAACAACAGGGAAGCCCCCGATGCGCCGTCTGCTGCTGTCGTTGCCCTTCGTCCTGCTCGCCGGCTGCTCCACGCCGGGGGCCTTCTTCGGTGATCTCGACGGTGAACCCTTCACCCCCCAGCAGCTCAGCGATGAGAACCGGGCCATGGTCTATCTCTACCGCCCGCGCAACGACTGGGCGGATCAGGAACTGGAGGCGCCGGCGCTGTTCATCGACAATCAGTTGATCGGCAGTCTGCCGAGCAATGGCTACCTGGCCCTGGATTTCGAGGCCGCCAACTACAAGCTGGAGATGCGCCGCCCACTGGCCGGCAGCTTCTGGACGCTGCTGGCCGACGGGCCGCTGGATTTCACCCTGATCACCAGTTTCTCCCTGGATGCCGCCGTGGGCGGCACCTACTACTTGCGCTACGACGAGGACGGCCCACCCCCCATGGGCACGGCCATGGAGGGCGGCGGCGAGGGGCCGCTGCAACTGGTCTCGGCAGAGTTGGCCGAGCGCGAGCTGCCGGTGACACGGCAGGTGCAGCCGCTGGCTCAGGTCGCTGCCAGCCAGGAAGAACCCGAGCGCCCGCAGCGCGGCTTCTGGCGATCAGTCGGCGAGGCGCTGGACAAGATCGGCATCTGAGAGGCGTAGTACCCGGCTGTTACCTGCTGCTGGGAGCGAGGGCGAATAATCAGCTCGCTCCATTCCACTTCAGGAGACGATCATGGCAGCCAAGAAGATTCTCATGCTGGTCGGCGACTACGCCGAAGACTACGAAACCATGGTGCCGTTCCAGGCCCTGCAGATGGTCGGCCACAGCGTGCATGCGGTGTGCCCAGGCAAGGCCGCCGGGCAGACGGTGCGTACCGCCATCCACGACTTCGAGGGCGAACAGACCTACAGCGAGAAGCCGGGGCACAACTTCGCGCTGAACTTCGACTTCGCCAAGGTACGCGCCGAGGATTACGACGCCCTGGTGATCCCCGGTGGCCGCGCGCCGGAATACCTGCGCCTGAATGCCGAGGTGCTGGCCCTGGTCAAGGCCTTCGCTGCCGCCGACAAACCCATTGCCGCCGTCTGTCACGGTGCCCAGCTACTGGCAGCAGCCGGCGTGCTGCAGGGGCGTGAATGCAGCGCCTATCCGGCCTGCGCGCCGGAAGTCGGCTTGGCGGGTGGCACCTATGTGGAGATCCCGGTGGATCAGGCTCATGTGCATGGCAAGCTGGTCAGTGCACCGGCCTGGCCTGCGCATCCGGCCTGGCTGGCGGCGTTTCTCAAGGTGCTGGGCACGGAAATTCGCCTGTAAACCCGTAGCCCGGACGCAATCCGGGGGCGCATGATGGGCTGGATTTCCCGGATTGCATGCGGGCTACGACAGGGAGCAGAAAGATGTGCGAACTCTATGTGAAGGCCGACCCCATCCTCTACGAATCGCGCTCACGTTCGCTGCGCATTCGTGGTGTGGTGACCACCTTGCGCCTGGAGAACCAGTTCTGGGACATCCTGCGCGAGATCGCCGAGGTCGATGGCATGACCACCAACCAGTTGATCGCCAAACTCTATGAAGAGGTGATGGATTTTCGCGGCGAGGTAGTCAACTTCGCTTCCTTCCTGCGCGTCAGTTGCACCCGTTACCTGGCGCAGAAGGCCGGCCGCCAGGTGCCGTTACGCCTGGTCGGCAGCAGCGCCTGAATCACTGATACATCCAGAAGTTCGGGTGTTCCTGCACGCTCGGCGCAACGCTTTGCTGGGTGGGGCGGTTTGACTGGAAGAAACGTCTGATCAGGCTCATGGCCGGGCTCCTGTAGGTAGGGGAAACAGGTGAGCATGATCAACGTCAGGCGTTCATAGTAAAAGTGGATTAATCCTATTTAATCGATAATTACTACCTATTTTAAGCGCCCCTTCAACGCCGAGGCAGGCGCACGCTGACCTGCAGGCCGCCTAAAGGCGAGTCCTGCAGGGCGATGCTGCCCTGATGCAGTTCCACCACTCGACGCACGATGGACAAGCCAAGCCCCGCCCCCTGGCCTTCGCCGAGGCGGAAGAAACGCTCGAACAGGCGCTCGTGCATGTCCACCGGCACGCCGGGGCCGCTGTCGTGCACCTGCAGGGTCAGCGCCTGCGCATCGCTGAGCAACTGCACCTGAATGCTGCCACCGAGCGGGGTGTACTGCACCGCATTGCTCACCAGGTTCTGCAGCAGGATGCCCAGGCTCGGCGCGTCGGCGATCAGTTGGTAGTCACCGCTGTCGCTGGCCTCCAGCACCAGATCCTGCTGGCGCTCGAGGGCCAGGGGCGTCAGTTCGGCCAGCTCGCCGCGGAGGAAGGCCAGCAGATCGAGATTGCTCATGCTCAGGCGCACGCTGTTGGGATCCAGGCGGGCCAGGGTGAGCAGTTGCGCCACCACGCGGGTGGCACGGTCGACGCCGCCGGCGAGCTGGCGCAGGGCCTCATCACGGTCGCGGGCATCCGCTGCCTCCAGGGCGTTCTGTGCGTGGATGCGCAGCACCGCCAGCGGCGTACGCAACTCGTGGGCGGCGTCGGCGATGAAGCGTTTCTCCTGATCGAGCAACTGGTTGACCTGCAGCAGCAACCGGTTCAGTGCCGCCGCCATCGGTTCCAGCTCGCCCGGCAGTGGCGGAAAGACCAGCGGCGCCAGGTTGTCCGGAGCGCGCCCGCGAATGGCCTGGGCCATGCGTTGCAGCGGGCTCAGGCCCCAGCCCACGACCAACCATAACAACAAGCCGACGATGGGCAGGCCGTACAACAAGGGCTGCAGGCTACGCCGGGCGATCTTGTCGATCAGTTCGCCGCGCACGTCCTCGCGCTCGCCAGCCAGTACCCAGTGGTTGTCACGCACATCCTGCAGAACGAACACCCGCCAGCGGTGTTCGCCAATACTCACGGTGTGGTAGCCGATCAGGTAGCGTGCCAGTTGCGTCAAGCGTTCGTGCATCGGCTGGCCTTCATCGGGCAGGGTCAGACCGAGCTGCTTGATCATGTCGTCGAGCAGCCCGGGTGGCGCACTGGCGGACTGGAACAGCACTTCGCCATCGTAGTTGAGCATCTGGAAGGCCAGCTTGCCTTCATACTCATGACCGAACAGGTTGTCCGGATTGCGCACGTTGCGCAGCAGCAAGGCTTCGTCGAGTACGGCCTGCATCTCGCGGCGCTCGTTTGCGTTCAGGTCATGGCGCACCAGCCCCATCAGCAGGCGTGCGGTCTGCGACAGTTGGGCGTCGAACAGCTCGCGTACCTCATGCACCGAGTCGTGGTAGATCTTGTGGCTGATCAGGCCGAAGCTGGCGGCCAGCATCAGCAGCAACAGAACCAGCAGGCGGGTGCGGATGGAGCCGAAGACTTTCAGCAGCCTCATTTGTCCACCAGATAGCCAACGCCGCGCACGGTGCGGATCAGCTCCGGAAAGAATTTCTTGCGTAGGTGGTGCACGTGCACTTCCAGGGCGTTGCTTTCCACTTCCTCGTCCCAGCCATAGAGCGCCTGCTGCAGCTTGTCGCGGGTCAGCACGCGGCCGGGCTGGATCAGCAACTCGTGCAGCAGAAGGAATTCCTTGCGCGGCAGGTTGAGGCTCTGGCCCTGGTATTCGACCATCTGGCTCGCCGGGTCGAGACGGATGCCACGGTATTCCAGTGCCGGTTGTGGGCGCTGGAAGCTGCGCCGCAGCAGGGCGCGCAGGCGCGCCTTGAGTTCGGCGACATCGAAGGGCTTGATCAGATAGTCGTCGGCGCCGGCATCGAGGCCAGCGATACGGTCGCTGGTGGCATCGCGCGCGGTCAGCACCAGCACCGGCACCGGGTTGGCGGCGGCGCGCAGGTGCTTGAGCACCTGCAAGCCATCCATGCGCGGCAGACCGAGGTCGAGTATGGCCAGCTCGAAGCTCTCGTGGCTCAGGGCGTGCAAGGCACTGGCGCCATCCTGCAGCCAGTCCACGGTATAGCCTTCGGGTTTCAGCGCGGTGCGAATGCCTTCGCCCAATGCCGGGTCGTCTTCGACGAGAAGAATGCGCATGGCAACTCCTGTAAGCGGTCCGAGTTAGCGGAGTTTACTCTCGACCTGCTGCAAAAGCGCCTTGGCTTCTGCACGGCGCCCCTGATCGGCCAGCTCGCGGCCAGGGCGATCCTTGGCGGCCAGGGCCTTTTCCAGCGCGGTGCGGGCTTCGTCGTAGCGTTTCTGGCGTTGCAGGAAGTCGCCGTAGAAGTAGTTCGGGTCGATGCCATCCGGGTTGATCGCCAGCGCCTGCTTGAGCATCTGCTCGGCTTTTTCGTCGTCGCCGAAACCGATCGGCCAGCCCGGAACCTGATAGTAGAGGCTGCCGAGGCTGGTGTAAGCCGAGCCGGCCAGTGCCTGCGGGTCGATGGCCAGGGCCTGTTCCAGACTGGCCTTGGCCTGCTTGACCAGGCTCAGGGCGCCGAGGCCGCCCTTGGCACCAGCCTCGGTGCTGAGGATGATGCCGCGCCAGATCAGCAACTCGGGGGCCTTGGGCTCGCTGGCCAGGGCCGCGTCGGCCTGGCTGACCAGCTTGGCGAAGGCTTCTTCACGTTGCTTTTCCGGCGTCTGGTAGTTGATCTCGGCCCAGCGGGTCTGCAACTGGTGCAACTGCGCTTCGCCGCTGGCGCTCAAGGCGAAGGCGGGCAGGGTGGTGAAGCCGAGCGTGGCGATGAGCAGGGTACGCAATGCGTTCACGAGTTTCTTCCTCAGGGTTTATGACGGGCGAAGCGTTGGATGATCGGCAATTGCTTGCGCAGAGCCTGGTCGACCACCTTGGGCAGTAGACCGTTGAGGCGTACGAACAGCCGCTCGGGCCAGCCGAGATGGCGTTCTTCCTGCTCGCGGCGAAGGGTGTCGAGCAGTTCATTGGCGACCTGTTCGGGGTCGTCCATGGCCACGCCCAACTCATCGTTCATCGCCACCACGCTGGGGGCGTTCATCGTCGTGCGGGTGGCGCGCGGAGCGAAGTAGAGAACGCGCACATGGGTATCGGCCAGTTCGCGCCGCAGGGCCTCGGAAAAACCACGCAGGGCGAACTTGCTGGCACAGTAGGCGGCGAAGCCGGGGTAGCCGATGGCGCCGAAGGTGGAGCCGACGTTGATCACCAGGGCTCGCCGTTGTGCCCGCAGCAGCGGCAGCAGGCGCTGGGTGATCTGCAGCGTGGCGGTGACGTTGAGGCCGATCAGCTCGGCGATCTGCTGTTCGTCCTGCTGGTCGAACAAGGCAAAACGGTTGACCCCGGCAGCGTTGATCAGGCAGTTCAGCCCACCGAAGTTCTGCGCAGCGGCTACCAGCACATCGCGCCCGGCACGACTGCCGATATCGGCCTGTACCAGTTGCACTTGGTCGGGGTAGCGCTGGAGCAGTTCCTGCAGGGGCTCCAGGCGTCTGCCCACCAACAGCAGATGGGCGCCCTCGCTGGCCAGGCGCTCGGCCAGGGCCAGGCCGATACCGCCACTGGCCCCGGTGAGCAAGGCACGGCAATCCGTCGGTTGCATGAGCTTACTCCTCGCCCGCTAGCGGCAGGCTGCGGAACATGTCGCCATAGAGGCGGTAGACCACCTTGGCGGTGTGCACCACGGCGGCCTTGTCATCGTCGTTGTCCAGGCGGCTCATCAGCTTCTTGAAGAACTCGATGTGATCCAGATCCAGGCTGCCGTGGGAGTTGAGGTAGCTGAAGGCCTGGCTCGGCAGGCGCAGCTTGTCCTGGATGATGCCGGCGGCCTGGGTGGCCAGGGCGATGCTGGTGCCTTCGAGGACGTTGACCATGCCGAAGAAACCCACCGGGTTGTGCCGGGCGATGTGGTCGTAGACGTAGGCCACCATCAGCTCGGTGGGCAGGCGTGGGGTGCCATGGCGTACGGCTTCCTTGTCCACACCGCAGGCGGCGATGTCATTGAGCACCCACTCCTGGTGGCCGGTTTCCTCCTCGATGTACTCGGCGATGGCTTCGCGCAGCCATTCCAGTCGTTCGGGCAGACGTGCGCCGCAGGCCATCAGCAGCGGTACGGTATGCTTGACGTGGTGATAGGCCTCGGTGAGGAAGGCGATGTAACTGTGCAGCGCCACCTGGCCGGTCATGGCCTGCTGGATGATCGGCGCGCCGAGCAAATAGTCGCGTTCGGCCTGGGTCTGCTCCAGCAGGGATTGGTAGAAACTCATGCAGGTACTCCTTCTGCCATCAACTCATCGATGGCGGCTTGGTAATGGGTGAACAGGGCTGTGCGACGCAGACGACCGTTGGCCGTGGCCAGATCGTTGCTCGCATTGAAGGGAGAATCGGCGCGCAGCCAGTGGTGCACGCGGGCGTAATCCGGCAGGCCGCGATTGACCGCGTCCACCGCTGCCTGTAGCTGCGCGTCGGGGGTATTGGGGAAGCGTGGCACCAGCACCGCGACGTTGGCCGGCAGCGCCTCGCCATGCAGCCAGGCCTGGGCGATGGGCAATTGCTGCACCAGCTCGGATTCGACCCACTCCGGGTTGACATTGCGCCCGTAGGCAGTGATGAACTGGTGCTTCTTGCGCCCATGCAGCACCAGGAAACCGTCCTCGAAATGGCCGAGGTCGCCGGTGCCCAGCCATTCGCCTTGCGGTGCCGGCTCACCGAGATAACCGAGCATGCGTGCGCCCTTGACCAGTACTTCGCCATCGTCCGCCAGCGTCACCTGCAGATGGCCGAGCGGCTTTCCGGTGCTGCCGAGGCGGCGCTGTTCGGGCGTGTTCAGGCACACCACCGAGGCGCATTCGGACAGCCCGTAGCCCTCGAAGATCGGCAGCTCCAACGCCTCGGCCCGCTCCAGCAATTGTGCAGAGACCCGCCCACCACCGACCGCGACGAAGCGCAGCGAACTCGGCAGTGGCAGGCCGCGCTCGGCGGCGCTGACCAGCGCCAGCAGCAATTGTGGCAGCAGGATCAGACTGTGCGGCTGGGCCGCTTGCAGCGCCTGCAGGAAACGCATCAGGTCGAAGCCGCTGGCGCCGCTCAGACCGACTTGCGCCATGGGCATCAGCTCCACCCGCGCCCCGGCCAGCAGCGGTGCGTAGACGCCGGCGATGTTCTCCAGCAGTGTCGCCAGCGGCAGGATGCACAGGTGGCGCTCGACGTTGCGACTGGCACTGGCCTCGACCAGGCTGCCAGCCACCGCCAGTTGCGTGACCAGATCCAGGCACACGCCCTTGGGCTGGCCGGTGGTGCCGGAGGTGTAGGTGATCTTGCAGGTATTCGGATGCAGCGTGGCCGGTTGCGCCACGTGGCGGCGATGGATTTCGCCCTCCAGGCAGACGAAGCCGGGGGCTGCGCTGCCGATCAGGCAATCGATGCCGGCGCTGTCGAGCACATGACGTCGCTGATCGGCGGAGAAGAACCCCGGCACGGGCACGCAGACCAGGCCGGCATGCAGCGCCGCCATATCCCACAGCACCCAGTCGATGCCGTTGTCCAGGGCCAGCGCCACGCGCTGCACGCCCAGGTCACGCAGGTGCCTGCCGCGGCTTGCCACCGCGTCGAGCAGTTGGGCGTAGCTCAGCGTACGTTCGCCCTCGATCAGCGCGACATGCTCGCCATATTGGGCCAGGCGCGTGAAGAAAGGCTCAGCTACAGACCACATCGGGCATCTCCTCCAGAGCATAGAGCGGTTGATGGCCGAGGCGTGGGTAGGCGCCCAGTTGCAGCAGGCGCTGATGGCCGCCATGGATATCGCCGGCCATCACCAGTGGGCGGCTGTCGTAGTAACTGCCCCAGTCGGCCAGCTCTGCGCCCATGCGCGCCGGGTCGGCCTCGCCGAGTGCGATTGGGGTCAGTCCCAGGCGCTGGAAACTGTTGAGCAGGGTCGGTGTGCCGGTGAAGGTGACCCAGCGAAAACCCAGCGCCACCAGCAGATCGGTGAGGGCGACTATCAGCAGGCGTGCGGCGCCGGGGTTGTCGGCGGCCAGGTTGCCCACTTCCACCAGTTCGCCACGGCCAGGCTCGGTGTGGCCCAGGCGTGCACCAATGGTCTTGTGGATCGGCTCGTCCAGATAGCGCTCGAGAAACAGCGAGCCATTGCCTGCGCTGCGCACACCCACCGCGCCGAGCAACTGCCCGGCTGGGTTCTCCAGGCCGAACAGACAGGGCATGAAGTGGCGGATGTGCGCGCCATGCTGCAACTCGAAGCGCTGGCGGATGAAATGCTCCAGCGCCGCGCGCCGCGCGCTGTCGGGGGAAGCCAGGTGGAGTTCGTAAGTATCCCCGCGCCCGATACGGGCCACGGGACGATCATGCTGTGCCCAGGGGAGTTCCATCGTCGGGATCTCGGTAATGAACCTGGGGCCGATTGTGCGAGGGGCTGGCTTAACGCTGTATTAAGGCTTTGCAGAATGTTTCGGGCGCTGCACTATCACGAAGGAATTTGCTCCAGCGGATAAGGTTCGCGCTGGGCAGGCCATTGCTGACAGGATCAAGATTGGGCATTCAAGGAGGAAAGATGACGCCAGCCAACGCTGACCCCAGGCTGCAACCCTTGCTCGCCGAACTGGCCGAGCTGATTCGCCAGGCGCGGCAACAAGCAGTGCGGGCCGTGGATGCGATTCAGGTGCAAACCTGCTGGGAAATCGGCCGACATATCGTCGAGTTCGAGCAAGGCGGGCAGACGCGTGCCGCCTACGGCAAGAAGTTGTTACCGACCAAGGGGCTGACGGCCGAGTTCGGCAAGGGCTTCGATGCTTCTAACCTGCGTTATATGCGTCTGTTCTACCAAGCCTTTCCAATTCGTGACGCACTGCGTCACGAATTGAGTTGGACGCACTATCGCACCCTTCTCAAGCTGGACAGCGACAGCGTGCGGCAGTGGTACATGAACGAAGCCGCCACGCAGAACTGGAGCACTCGCGCGCTGGAACGCCAGATTGGCACGCTGTATTACGAGCGCCTGCTGGCCAGTCAGGATCGCGCGGCGGTCGAGCAGGAGGCGGCGAGCAAACTGCGGGCCTTGGGCAAGAGCCCGCGTGAGTTCGTGCGCGATCCGGTGCTGCAGGGCAGCGAGCAACTTTTTGCCAGCAAGTACAAGCTGGTGCTGCCCAGCGAAGAGGAGTTACGCGCCGAGCTGGATCGAGAGCGAGCGCGCCTGGCCGAGCAACGTGGCCTGTACTGGATTGACTGAGCCTGGAGCATTACCTGCGCCTGCTGTGCCAGAGCGCCGAGCACCTGACTGGCCCGGCCCCCTTGCCTGAGCAAATTCAGCCTACCTGCGCAACCCAGTCGTTGAGGTTGTAGTAGTTGCTGATGCGCGCCACCTTGCCGTTCTTGATCTCGAAGAAGGCGCCGGCCGGCAGGACGTAGGTCTGGCCGTTGGCCGGTGGCAGGCCTTCGTCGTCGGCCAGGTACTCGCCATGCACCACGAATTCGGCAGCGGCGCGATCGCCTGCGGCGTTCTGCATGACCACGATGTCGGCCAGGCGCTCGCGGTAGCAGCGGTTCATCTTGTCCATGAAAGCGGCGAAGGTGGCCTTGCCGACCTGGCGCTCGCCCTGGTTGATGTCGTGCACCACGTCCTCGGCCAGCAGGTCGAGGAAGGTGGGCATGTCGCCGGCGTTGAAGGCGGCGTAGTAGGCCTGAACCAGTTCGGTGGCGGTCATGGCTAAGTTCCTTTCGTAGCGTGGTTAGTGGTGGAATGGCTCGCATGATAAGTTCGCGCTTTCATGCCGGCATAGCCGCCGGCGTCACCCTGCTGCTGGCGAACGACTCCAGATGGATATCGAATTGCTCCAGGGGCGGCAGATAGCGCCCCATATCGAAGACCTGGCGCATTTGCGCATCACGGTCTTCCGCGAATTCCCCTACCTCTACGACGGCAGCCTCGACTACGAGGCCGAATACCTCGACACCTACGTGCGCAGTGCCGATAGCCTGTGCGTGCTGGTACGGGACGGGGGCCGGGTGGTCGGCGCCTCCACGGCACTGCCGCTGGCCGATGAAACCGTGGAATTCCAGCAGCCGTTCCTCTCGGCGGGCTGGGACCCTGCGTGCATTTTCTACTGCGCCGAGTCGGTGGTGTTGCCGGCCTGGCGCGGCCATGGCCTGGGCGTGTGCTTCTTCGCCGAGCGCGAGGCCCATGCGCGCAAGCTGGGTCGCTTCGACTGGTGCACCTTCTGCGCCGTGCAGCGCCCGGCCGATCATCCGCGGCGGCCCGCCGACTACCAGCCGCTGGACGCCTTCTGGGCGCGCCGGGGTTATCGCCATCATCCCGAACTGCATACCCAGTACCACTGGCGCGACCTGGACGAAGCCGAGGAATCGGCCAAGCCCATGTCGTTCTGGCTCAAGGAACTCCAGTCATGATCAAGGTTGCCGCCTGCCAATATCACATCGACCTGCTGACGAGCTGGGATGCTTACGCCGAGCACCTCGCCAGGCTCTGCGAGGAGGCGGCCGGGCAGGGCGCCGAGCTGTTGCTGCTGCCGGAATATGCCGGGCTGGTGCTGACCGGGCAGTTGTCGGAAGCAGAACGCAGTGACCTGCATGGCTCCATCGCTGGCATCCAGGCGCTGCTGCCGCGCTGGTTGGAATTGTGCGAGAGCCTGGCGCGGCGGCTGCAGGTATATCTGCAACCCGGCTCGGTAGCCGTGCTGGATGATGACGGCGTCTACCGCAATCGCGCCTGGCTGTTCGGCCCCGACGGCTGCCTGGGCAGCCAGGACAAGCTGATGATGACCCGCTTCGAGCTGGAGCAATGGCAGATCGCTGCCGGCAGCGGGCTCAAGGTGTTCGACACGGCGCTGGGCAAGCTGGGCATCCTGATCTGCTACGACAACGAGTTTCCGCTGTTGGCGCGCACCTTGGCCGAAGCCGGAGTCGATCTGATCCTGGCGCCCAGTTGCACCGATACCGAGGCCGGCTTCTACCGTGTGCGCATCGGCGCCCAGGCGCGAGCGCTGGAGAACCAGATTGCAGTGCTGCAGTCGCCCACGGTGGGCCTGGCACCCTGGTCGCCCGCGCTGGACGAGAATATCGGCCTAGCCGCGCTGTACGTGCCGTCGGACTATGGCATGCCGGCCACTGGGGTGATTGCCGAGAGCGAAGCGCTGTGCCCCACGCGTAGTCACTGGCTGATCGCCGAGCTGGATCTGGCCGAGGTGCGCCGGGTGCGCGAGCAGGGTCAGGTGTTCACCCGGCGCGACTGGCCGCGGCAGTTCGACGATGGTCGGCTGGTGCTGCGTTGAACGCGCCAGAGGCATTGCCTGATTCGCCGCTGGCTGCTTATGAGCAGGCACTGGCGGGTGGTTTCGTCGCCGATGCCGCGCAGCGCCGTGCGGTCGAGGCGCTGCAGCTTTGCCACCAGGCCTTGCATCAAGGGGAATGCCCGCCCGGTGTGTACCTCTGGGGGCCGGTGGGGCGCGGCAAGACCTGGCTGATGGACAGCTTCTACAACAGCCTGTGTGTGCCAGCACGGCGTCAGCATTTCCATCACTTCATGCAGTGGGTGCATCGCCGCCAGTTCGAGTTGACCGGTAATGCCGACCCACTGCGTCTGCTGGCCGAGGAGCTGGGGCGCGAGGTGCGTGTGTTGTGCTTCGACGAGCTGTTCGTCAGCGATATCGGCGACGCCATGCTGCTCGGCCGTCTGCTCAGCCTGGTGGTGGAGCAGGGCGTGGTGCTGGTGGCCACCTCCAACCAGCCGCCGGATCAGCTTTATGCCGACGGTTTCAACCGCGAGCGTTTCCTGCCGGCCATCGCCGTGCTCGAGGCGCATATGCAGGTGGTGGCCGTGGACGGCGAGCAGGATCATCGCCTGCACCCCGGCACCGAGGTGCAGCGCTACTGGGTGCAGCAGCCGCAGGCGCTGGCCGAGTTGTTCGCTCGCTTGAGTCAGGGCCAGGTGGTCAGCCGTGAGCCGGTCGAACTGAGCCATCGGCATATCGCCAATCTGGGCAACTGCCCGGCAGCGCTGTGGTGCCGTTTCAGCGATCTATGCGAACAGCCGCTGGCCGCGCCGGACTTCATCGAACTGTGCGGGCGCTTTCCGGCCATCCTGCTTGACGGGGTACCGCGCCTGGGTGGCGAGCCACGCGAGGGGCGTATCGCCCGTGGCACCGAGGACGCTGCCGAGCGGGTCGATGCCGGGGATCGTCAACTGCCGGCGCTGGCACGCAACGACGATACGGTGCGCCGCTTCATCGCCCTGGTCGACGAGTGCTACGACCGCCGCGTACCGCTGTATATCGAGGCTGAGGTGGCGCTGGATGAGCTGTACACCCAGGGCTACCTCGAGTTTGCCTTTCGCCGTACGCTCAGCCGTTTGCGCGAGATGCAGTTGGAGCGCTTCGGCCGCTCATAGCAAGAGCATCTGCAGCTCACGGCTGACCTTGACGGTGATGCCGCCGCTGCTGGATTGCACGTCCTGGCTGGTGCCCTGCAGCGGGTTGTACAGGGTGCCACTGCCGTTGCGCGGCAGGCGCACGCTGCCTTCCTCCTGTGCCCAGAACCACCACAGCCAGCGGCCGTCGGCACGCTGCCAGGCGATGCTGAGCATGCCGGCCGGGGCGTTGGCGAAGCTCGGTGGGTTCAGCGGCGTCAGGCGTGGGCCGCTGATCTGCAGGAAGCGTTTGAGGGCCTGGTAGGCGGGTTTCTCGCTGCCATCCAGGCGCAGCAGACCGTAGTAGCGATCACGCGGTGTGGCGCGGGCATCCAGGTCGCTCAGGGTGAAGAGAAACACCCGGTCGAAATCCATCGCGCTCATCAGGGCCAGGCGCCGCAGCATGTAGTCGGCCTGGCCTTGTTCGCCGATGATCGGCTGCAGTTCCGCTGGGCCGGGGTAGCTCGACCAGCCGAACTCGGTGGCCCAGATCGGCCCGCTGCCGTACTGGCGCAGGTACTGGTTGACGGTATTGGCGTTGCTGATGAAGTCGCCCGCGCCGGGCACGTCGCCTTCCGGTTCCTGGCTGTAGGGGTGATAGGCCGTGACGCGGTCACGCTTGACGCTGCCGAGGCGCAGCAGCGCTTCGAGCATCAGCCCGCCACGCACCGGCATCTGGCTGTAGTAGGCATTGCCACCGATCACCTGGGTGGCGTCCGGGCGGGCGCTGGCCAGGGCGTTGAGGCTGCTTTCCAGCAACTGCTGGTACTGCAGCGGGTTTTCCGCTGGTTGCCAGAAGGAGGGAATGTTCTGCTCGTTCCACACCTGCCAGGCCTTGGCGTAAGGGTAGCGGCTGGCCAGGGTGGCGAAGCTGCTGGCGAACAGTTGGGCGTTGATCGGCGGGTATTGGTCGCGATTGCTCACGCCGCTGGGTGCGGAGGTGGCGAAGGGCGCCGAGCCCACCAGATAGATCAGCGGCTTGAGTTGCTCTTGCTCGACCACCTGCATCACGCGGTCGACCTCCGCCCATTGCCATTGCCCGGGGGCGGGCTCCAGACGATCCCAGTGCAGGCCCATGCGAATCCACTGCAGCTCCAGCTCCTTGAGCTTGGCGATCTGCTGGCGATAGGCCGCTTCGGGAAACCAGGGCAATTGCACGTTGAGGCCGAGAAAGTCGGCCCAGGCTACCGTGCGCGGTGCTTTCATCGAATAGGAAGGGCCGGCCTGGGCGGCAAAGGCGACGCCTGCGGCCAGCAGGAGGGTGGCGAATCCTTTGTACAGGTAGTGGAACATGGCTGCTCCCCCTTGCAGGGTGATCGGAGTAGCAGCATAGGAGCGGCAGGCTGGCGCTGATGTGCGCTGGGTCTGCTTGCGGATGGAGGGCAGCGATCAGGCGACTGACGGTTTGATGGCGTTTTGCTGCGCCTGGATATTGGCGTTTTGCTGCTGCACTTGGCAGCGCCAGGCCGCGAACGACGGTTTGCCAATGGAGGCAAACCGTCGTCTTGGCGAGCCATCAGCCAGCCAGATACTGTTCGGTGGCGAGCACCGTGGCGTAGGCGAACGCCAGCGCCGCCATATTGGCTGCATGCACCTGGGCGGCGGGGATCGTGCTGCCCTCGAAGGCTTGGTCGTGGGTGGCGCAGGCATCGTGAATGACGGTGGTGGCGTAGCCGAAGTCGGCGCTGGCGCGTGCGGCGGCGGCGATGCACATGTGGCTCATGGCGCCCACCAGAATCACCTGTTCGATGCTGGCGGCATCCAGTTGCGCTTTCAGATCGGTGCCAAGGAAGGCGTTGACCTTGTGCTTGAGCACCATGGCTTCGCCTACCTGCGGCAGCACGCTGGCATGCAGACGCGCGCCATCGCTGCCGGGGGCGAAGAAGGGCGCGTCGTCGCTCTCGAACTCATGGCGAACGTGAATCACCGTATCGCCTGCCGCGCGAGCCGCTTCGAGCACGCGTGCGGCGTTGCTGGCGGCGCTGTCCATGCCCGCCAGGGGCCACTTGCCACCTGCAAAATAATCGTTCTGGATATCGATAAGGATCAGGGCACGCTTGCTCATGGGACTCTCCGTGGGATGATGTGCGCCCACCTTAGCGCTGCAGTGCTGAGGCGAGGATGGGCGAGGCCGACAATCTGCGGGGAAAAACTGACAATGAGCGAGCGTTGCCTGGAGATCGGGCTGTTGCTGTATCCCGGTGTGCAACTGGCGGCGGTTCATGGCCTGGGCGATCTGTTCGCCGTGGCCAACCGCATGGTTGCCGAGCAGCAGCGGCAGGGACTGCCGAGCTTGCGCATCAGTCACTGGCAGGCGGATGCAACGGGCGCTCTGGTACGCGTGTTCGACAGCCAGCCGCAGGCCGTCGGGGCGCCGCAGGTGGTGATTCTGCCGCCCTGCCTGGGCGGCGATGCCGAGCAACCGCTGGCGGCCTGTTATGGCGACTGGTTACGCCAGCAGCATGGCGTAGGGGTGACCTTGGCCTCGGTCTGCGCTGGTGCCTTCCCGCTGGCGCATGCCGGCCTGCTCGATGGGCGCAGGGTGACCACGCACTGGGCGCTGGCGGCGCAACTGGCGGCGCGCTTCCCGCAGGTGCAGGTGCTACCGGAGCGCATGGTGGTCGATGACGGCGACCTGATCACAGCGGGTGGCCTGATGGCCTGGACCGACCTGGGCCTGGCCCTGGTGACGCGCCTGCTGGGGCCGACCGTCGCCGCGGAAACCGCGCGTTTTCTGGTGGTGGATCTGAACCGGGAGTCACAGCGGCACTTCAGCCATTTCGTGCCCAGCTTCGACCATGGCGATGCCGCCGTGCTGGCGGTGCAGCACTGGCTGCAGGGCGAGGCCAGCGCCGAAGCGGTGCTGGCGGACATGGCCGCGCGTGCCGGCCTGGGCGAGCGTACCTTTCTGCGACGTTTTCGTGCTGCCACCGGGCTGAAACCCACCGAGTACTGCCAGCAGTTGCGCGTGACCAAGGCCCGTGAGCTGCTTGAGTTCACTCGCCAGAGCATCGATCAGGTGGCCTGGCAGGTGGGCTATCGCGACAGTGGTGCTTTTCGCAAGGTGTTCGCCCGCCTGGTAGGCCTATCGCCAGGCGACTATCGTCGGCGCTTCGGCACCGCCGCGCGTTAGCAGGCTGTTGAAAAACTACCTCGGCTTTGGCTTCTTGCGTCGCTCTACCTCCTGCATCCATGCAGTCGTCGCCTAGGTTTTTCAACGGCCTGTTAGACCGACTCTTCCGCCGCTTTGCCCGCCGGGTTCTGCCGGGTGGGCATGGCGAGTATCTCCGGCAGCACTTCGCGAGCGAATACGGCATGCAGGCGGCGCAGTTCGGCCAGCGGGTCGCGGTGGTGATCGACGCGGATGTCCCAGAGCGGGTATTGCTCCTGATCGACTATGTAGATCACCGCGGACGACTCGCCATGACGATCGCCACCGCAGTGATCGCCAGCGGCCAGCGCCTCGATCAGGCGGTCGATCAGCGGGCGCTGCTCTTCGCGGCAAAAGGCCTCGGCCACGGCGTCCAGCACCTGCGGCCCGACCAGGCGATTGCCCTGCACGGAAAACTGCTCGCCGCTCAGTGAGCCGGCCCAGGGAATGCAGCGCTCACCCGTCCAGCAGACGGTATCGCCACGGGCATCGATCAGCGCACATTGGCGCAGTGCCATGCAGGGATCGGTGTCGTGCAAACGCGCCAGCGCCTCGGCGGCCGAAAGCCCCTGGCGCAGCAGTTGCAGGCCATCCAGGCCGAGATAGGGATTGACCTGTGCCTGGGTCGCCACCGCGCCCACGCCGGCAGCGGCATGGCTGAGCAGCTTGCCCACCGCCGGCATGGCCGTGGCAGCGGCAACGCCGAATTGTCCGCTACGCGGGCAGCGGGCGATAAGGGAAAAGGTCATGACGGCTCCTCGGCGATTTTCAGCTTAGGCCAGGCCGGGACGGGTATCGTTCCGCTTGGTTGGTTTTGCCTGATCAGGCAGGGCAGCGTCTAATGCGCGCAGTCCAACGCATGCAATCAGGAGTACCGCCATGATCCTTGGCAAACCGCTCGCCGACTGGTGTGCGGAATATCCGCTGCTCGACGAGCTGATCGCCCTGCGCGAAACCAGTTGGTTCAACCCTGTCGTGGCGCCTGCGGTCGAGGCGCTGGCCGACGTCGGCCTGAGCGCGGCCGATGTGGTCGAGGCCAGCGCCCGGCTGGCACGTTTCGCACCCTATCTGGCCCGGGTATTCCCGCAGACGGCCGGCAGTGGCGGCATCATCGAGTCGGATATTCTGCCCTTGCCGCAGATGCAGGCGCTGCTGTGTGAAGAGGCCGAAGGCGAGATCGGCACGCTGTGGCTCAAGCGCGACAGCCATCTGCCCATCTCCGGTTCGATCAAGGCCCGTGGCGGTATCTACGAGGTGCTCAAGCATGCCGAGGATCTGGCGCTGGCGGCCGGGCTGATCAGCCTCGACGACGATTATGCCTGCCTCGACAGCGACGCGATGCGCGCCTTCTTCAGCGGTTATCAGGTAGCGGTCGGCTCTACCGGCAATCTTGGCCTGTCCATCGGCATCATCAGCGCGCGCCTGGGCTTTCAGGCCACGGTGCACATGTCCGCCGATGCCCGCGAGTGGAAGAAGGACAAGCTGCGCGAGCATGGCGTGACGGTGGTCGAGTACGCCAGCGACTACAGCGTCGCGGTGGAGCAGGGACGGCGCCAGGCCGAGGCTGATTTGCGGTGCCACTTCGTCGACGACGAGAACTCCAGGCACCTGTTTCTCGGCTACGCAGTGGCCGGCGAGCGCCTCAAGCAGCAACTGGCGGCGGCCGGCGTCGTGGTCGATGCCGAGCATCCGTTGTTCGTCTACCTGCCCTGTGGCGTCGGCGGCGGGCCAGGTGGTGTGGCCTTCGGGCTCAAGCTGGCGTTTGGCGATGCAGTGCATTGCCTGTTCGCCGAGCCGACGCACTCGCCCTGCATGCTGCTCGGCGTGCATACGGGCCGGCACGACGAACTGGCGGTGCAGGACTTCGGCATCGACAACCGTACTGCCGCAGACGGTCTGGCGGTCGGCCGTCCATCCGGCTTCGTCGGCCGCGCCATGCAGCGGCTGATCGATGGCTACTACACTGTCAGTGATGAACAAATGTTCCGTTATCTGGCACTACTGGAGCGCAGCGAGGGCCAGCGTCTGGAGCCTTCGGCCCTGGCCGGCATGCCCGGTGTCTTGCGTGTTCTGGCCGAGCAGCAGGGCTATCGCCAGCGCATGGGCCTGACGCCGCAGCGTCTGGCGCGGGCGACCCATCTGGTCTGGGCCACGGGCGGCAGCATGGTGCCGCAGGCAGAGATGGACGGTTACCTGGCGCGTGGTCGACAGCTATTGCCTTGAGTGCCCCTGCAAAGGTACGAGCCCGGCTCTAGAGCGGGTTCGTGAAGCGCCGAGGCTTGCGCCGGGGGCTCAGTCCTGCGGTGCTACGGGCTTGTACGCCTCACCAGAAGGTGCTTCGGGCACGCGGTCACAGAGCTGTGCGGCAGGCATGCCGAGCCAGGCGCCCTGAGAGTAGTCGATGCCCAGGTGCAGAACACGCTCTTGCACCGAGCGTGAATGCACGAACTCGGCGACTATCTGCATGCGCAACTTGCGGGCGAACTGGACGATGCCGCGGGTGATGGTGCGGGCGTTGGCGTCGTTGTCCAGATTGTGGATCAGGCTGCCGTCGATCTTGATGATGTCGGCGCCCAGGCGTAGCAAATGCTCGAAGTTGGAGTAACCCGCGCCGAAGTCGTCGATGGCTACTCTGGCACCGAAGGTTTTCACATCGTCGATGAAGGACTTGACCTCGTCATAGTTCTTGATGCCTTCGGATTCGAGAATCTCGAAGATCACTCGGGGGCCTATGCCGGTCTCCTTCAGGCGCGTCCTGATGAAACTGATGGTGGCAGGGTCGGTGAGGTCTTCATAGGACAGGTTGAGGGAGAAATCGAAGGGTTCGTCGCGGAACTGAGCGAAACTCTTGTCCACCATGATCCGGGTAATCTGGCCATAGATGCGCAGCTTCTTGGCAATGTCCAGGAACAGGCCCGGGCTCACCGCTTGGCCCTGCTCGTTTATCAGACGCACCAGGCACTCGAACTTCTCCACCTTCCCGCTGTGGTTGTTGAGGATCGGCTGGAAGAAGGGCACGACACGGTCTTCCTGCAGCCCGGCTCTGAGCAGGGAGGCCCAGAGCAGATTGTGCTCGTATTCTTCCCTGACCCTGAGCGCGGGATCATAGACGCCGAAATGCCTGTGCTGGCGCCTGGCGAGCTTGAGCGCGATATTGGCGCAGGACAGCAGCTCTGCGCCATTGGCCGTGTGCGGGCCGCGGGCACTGGTGGCAGCGCCCTGGGTCACTGAAATGCCGAATTCCTGGCCGTCCCAACGAAATACCTGGGTGCCCGCGAAGGCCGCCAGCGCTGCCATGCGTGCCTCCAGATCATCCGGATCCAGGGGGACAGGGAAGCGCACGGCGAACTCGTCGGCAGGCATCTTGTAGAGCACGCAGTCCGACCAGGCCGACTCGCGGGCGACGAACGCGCTCAGGGCCTCGGCCAGTTCGCGCAGCAGGTTGTCGCCACACTGGTGACCGTAGAAGTCGTTGATTTCCTTGAAGGCGTCGATGTTGACCAGAATGAGGCTCTCGCGGCCCGGCACGTGCGTGTCGTGCAACAGTTTCGCGCGATTCTCGAGCTGGGTCAGTGCATCGGTGTAGAGGGCCTGGAGCAGGCGCATGATGGTGGCGACTATGTACAGAATGACCATCGACAGCACGAGCAGCACGATGCCCGTGGCGATGGCGATGCGCAGATTGCTCTGCCGCATGGGGGTTAGCACGGAGTCGATTTCGTCTTGCGGCACGCCGATACCGAAGGTCATGTTGGCCCGTGTCTTGGAAACGAACAGCCTGTAGTCGCGCCCTTCTATCGATAGCTTGTGTACCATCACCGGTACGCGAAAACGCCCGGAAGAGGAGATTTCCGGCGCGGCGGCTGGCGAGGAGAAGTAATCGTTGGACAGCGAGTCCATGATCGCCTGGCTGGTATCGGCGTTCTTGCCCATGGTGAGGCTGGACAGTTTGCGATCGTTGCCATCGATGAAGAAGGCAAAGCTGCTCTGCGTCACATCCACCGAGCGCACCAGGCGCATGATGTCATCGTTGCGCCAGGTGGTGCTGGCGAGGCCGATGAACTTGCCTTGATCGTCATACATGCAGGTCGTGACCGCCAGCATGGCATTCTCGGCGATGGGGTCGTAGTAGGCCGGTGTCCAATGAAAGCTCTGCGGGCAAGGGGCATTCTGTTCGGTCGGCAGGGCCGTTTTGTACCAGTCCTGCTCCATGTAAGGGGAGGACTCGTCGTTGTACCTGGGGTCGATGGCGACGGCATTCTTGTCCCAATGGGCGAACAGGGCGAACGCACGCTGCCTGGGCGTATAGGTGAAGGGTGTGAACCAGATGCCGCCGCCGTAGGCTTCGGGAAAGTTGCGCACGCGTTCGATCAGGGCGCGCTCGAACGTCTGCGTGTTGCTGGCGCCCTTGTGCCGCTGGCGATAGAAAAGCTCACCCAGGCGCGCCAGTGCGCTGGTATGCATCTCCAGCAGTTTGTGCTGGCTGTCGATGCGGTCGAGGTTGGCGTGAAAGGTATCCTCGATCTGGCGCATCCTCAGGGCTGACATGGCTTCTTGCGAGTAGCTCAGGTTCAACCAGGACATCAGGCCCATGCCGGACATGAACAGGGTCACCAACAGCAGCAGGATGGCCATGATCAGCTTTTTCAGGGACTTCATGTCCCCCCGGTCGCCAATTGCTGATGGCACGCGTATCCAGCGCATCAGGCCGGCCAGGCGATTGGCGTTCATGGTCGGCGCTCCAGCCTCTGGTTCAGGCGCTCGCGGGCAGCTTCGAGTTGCTCGGGAGTGAGGGCCTGGGCGACATCGTCACGTAGCGACCTCGCGCTAGCGTTTCCACCGGCCGTGGCGAGGCTTAGCCAATAGAAGGCTTCCGCGTCGTCTTGCTGCACGCCTTCACCTTTGGCGTAGAGTGTTCCCAGGCGGCTTTGCGCCTGCGCCAGACCATTCTCCGCTGCCTTGCGCAACCAGCGCCGTGCGGCGTCGGCGTCGGCAGCACCGCCTAGGCCCTTCTCGTATAGCTCGGCGAGGAGCATCTGAGCCTTGGTATTACCCTCCTGTGCGGCTGCCAGGAAGCGTTGCCTGGCCTTGTCGGAGGCTTGCGGAACTCCATCGCCTCGGTAATGCATCAGGCCGGCGCGGTAATTCGCTTCGGCCAGTCCGTGATCGCCTGCGGTTTCAAACCATTTCAATGCTTGGCCGGCATCCTTGGGCAGGCCCTTGCCTTCCAGATACAACAAGCCGAGGTGCAGCTCGGCTTCTGGCAAACCCTGGGCCACGGCCTTGCGCGTCCATTCGAGCGACTCCAGGGGGCGCTGTAGTACCTGGGCGATGGCGGCCATGTTGTATTGGGCTCTGGCATCGCCTGCCTGGGCCGGGTCGCGACAGACTCGCTCGGCTTCGCGGTAGTTGGCGATGGAGAACAGCAAATAGCAGTTCTGCAGCTCTTTCGACGAGGCAGGCGCTGCTTTGGGTGCCTCGGGCGCTGGCGTGCGCGGACTGGGTGTTTCGACGTTGCCGGCCTGCGCAGGCAGGCGTGCGGCAAAGTCGGCGACGACGGCTGGGCAAGCGATGCCGTAGCCGCTCCTGAGCTTTCTCAGATTAGCCGGGTTCAGCGCTCTGCCCTGGTAGCGCCTGGCGATCACTGCGCAACGCTTTTCCCGTTCCTCGCTGACCAGCTTGAGGTACTCGGCGCGGCTCGGGTCAGTGCGGTAGCGCACGAGATAGTCCGCCAGTGGGTCGATATAGGGCTGATCCAGCAGTGCCTGATACTCGCTGTGAGCAAGGCCAGTCTTGGCCTCCTGGTTTGAGGTCTCGGCCTCTGGCTTGGTGGCGCAGCCCGAGAGCAGCAGAGCGGCCGCGAATGCGGCGAATGCCGCCAGGCGTCTCACGCCCCCGGCCAGGGCCTCGTCTGTCTGTCCGCTCGCATGCAGAGCGGGGCTGTGGGCTCTATTGGTTGCTGCCAATTCAAGGGTCATGCTGATGCTCTTTGGTTCCGCTCGAGGCCCCTGCAGGGGGCCTGCTGGGGGCGAAGAGATTGATCAGGGCTGGCAGGACAACCGCCTATCCATTGCCCTGCAGGTATCTCGATGAACGATGTATGGGCAGGCTTTCAGGGAGCGCTCGATATCTTGCAAGCCGCTCCAGGGAAGCAGATTGGCGCTCGATCTTTGCTCCCCATGGCCTGGGGAGACGCTAGCGAAAGGCTTGCTGGGCCTGAGATCGGCTGGTGATCTGCAGTGTTTTCATGATCTCGACTGCTGAAACCCATGACCTCATGCAGCGAGATCGCACGTAATGGACACTCTAGGTGCAGATAATGGCATTTTGGTGGCAGGCTGTCACGGGGAGCGGGGCGGGCATGACGGGCGGGCATGCCTGCCAGAAACGACGAACCCGGCACTGGGCCGGGTTCGTGGGGTAGCGCTGTGAGGCTTACTTGATCTCGACCGCCAGGCTGTCGGCGATCTTCTTGCTCCAGATCGCCGGGCCGGTGTTGTGCACCGACTCGCCGTTGGTGTCGACCGCGACGGTCACCGGCATGTCCTTGACCTCGAACTCGTAGATTGCCTCCATGCCCAGCTCGGGGAAGGCGACGGTCTTCGAGGCCTTGATCGCCTGGGCCACCAGATAGGCGGCACCGCCCACGGCCATCAGGTATACGGCCTTGTTGTCCTTGATCGCCTCGATGGCGATGGGGCCGCGCTCGGACTTGCCGATCATGCCCAGCAGGCCGGTGCTTTCCAGGATCTGGCGGGTGAACTTGTCCATACGGGTGGCGGTGGTGGGGCCGGCTGGGCCTACCACTTCGTCACCCACCGGATCGACCGGGCCGACGTAATAGATGAAGCGACCTTTCAGGTCTACCGGCAACTGCTCGCCCTTGTTCAGCATGTCGACCATGCGCTTGTGCGCGGCGTCGCGGCCGGTGAGCATCTTGCCGTTGAGCAGGATGGTCTCGCCCGGCTTCCAGCTCTGCACCTCTTCCGGGGTGATGCTGTCGAGGTTGACGCGGCGCGCGCTCGGGCCGGCTTCCCAGACGATTTCCGGGTAGGCGTCCAGATCCGGTGCCTCCAGCGAAGCGGGGCCGGAGCCGTCGAGCACGAAGTGGGCGTGACGGGTGGCGGCGCAGTTGGGGATCATGCACACAGGCAGGCTGGCGGCGTGGGTCGGGTAGTCCATGATCTTGACGTCGAGCACGGTGGTCAGGCCACCCAGGCCCTGGGCGCCGATGCCCAGTTGGTTGACCTTGTCGAACAGCTCCAGGCGCAGTTCCTCGATGCGGTTCTGCGGGCCGCGGGCCTTCAGCTCGTGGATGTCGATGTGCTCCATCAGCACTTCCTTGGCCATCACCGCAGCCTTCTCGGCGGTGCCGCCGATGCCGATGCCGAGCATGCCCGGCGGGCACCAGCCGGCGCCCATGGTCGGCACGGTCTTGAGCACCCAGTCGACGATGGAGTCGGACGGGTTGAGCATGGCCATCTTCGACTTGTTCTCGGAGCCGCCGCCTTTGGCTGCGACGTCCACTTCCACCTTGTCACCGGGGACGATGGAGTAGTGAATCACTGCCGGGGTGTTGTCCTTGGTGTTCTTGCGCGCGCCTGCCGGGTCGGCCAGGATCGAGGCGCGCAGCACGTTTTCCGGCAGGTTGTAGGCGCGGCGCACGCCCTCGTTGATCATGTCGTCGACGCTCATGGTGGCGCCGTCCCAGCGCACGTCCATGCCCACCTTGACGAACACGGTGACGATACCGGTGTCCTGGCAGATCGGGCGGTGGCCGGTGGCGCACATGCGCGAGTTGATCAGGATCTGCGCCATGGCGTCCTTGGCGGCCGGCGACTCTTCCTTCAGGTAGGCCTCGTGCATGGCCTGGATGAAGTCGACGGGGTGGTAATAGGAGATGAACTGCAGGGCGTCGGCGACGCTCTGAATCAGGTCGTCCTGCTTGATCACGGTCATGGGGCGCTCCTCTGGCTGGGAACATCGGTAGGCAAGCGCCGAGTCGTGACTCGGCGCAACGGCAAAAGGGCACCCTCAGCAATTACCCGGGCGGGCCGACGCTGCAGTCGCGCCGTGTCGCCCTGATGCTCGAAGTGGGGCCGAAAAAGGCGCGGCAGTATAACGCACCCGCTGTAACGGGCACAGCCGCTGGGGATCGTAACGCCTGCTTATCGCTTCCCTAGGCTTTTGTCGGGCACATCTGTAGAGTAAGGCACGATGCCAGTATGGGGCGGAGCCCATGAGCTCAACCAGACGACGAGCCACGCAAAGCAGCCTGCAAAATCTTCTGCTCAAACGCTTCGCTATGGCATTCACGACCTATGTGATGATGGCGCTCGTTTGCTGGCTCGCTGTGCTCAACGATCTGTTCGTGGGCTCCGTCAGCAGTGCGGCATGGTTGACGCTCGGGGTTTTCGCCAGTCAGTTGGTGTTCCTGGCCTTGTTCCTCTCGGGGCAGAACCTGCGTTTCGAGGATCCCAGCCTCACCGAGGCGCAGGTGCTGGTGGCGCTGGCGTGGCAACCGCTGGTGCAGGCCTGCTTCGATAGCGCACGCGGCAGTCTGTTGGTCTTCTACGTATTGATCCTGCTGTTCGGTGTCTTCCAGCTAACGCCGCGCGTGTTCGTGCGCTGTGCTGTATTCGCCTTCCTGGGGTTTGCCACGATGGTACTGGTCGAGGCCTATCGCATGCGCCTGAGCGATCCGGGGCTGAGTTGGCTGCAGGTGTCGATCCTGTTCGTATTGCTGGTCTGGCTGTGCCTGTTTTCCGGTTACATGCAGGCCATGCGCCAACGCATGCGTCAGCGTCGTTTCGCCCTGCAGGCGCATCAGGACACCTTGCGCGGGATGATGCGCCAGCTCGAGGATCTGGCCGCGACCGATGAGTTGACCGGCTTGTTCAATCGCCGTCATTTCCTGCGCATGGCCAGTCGCGAGTTGCAACATATGCAGGTGGAACGGCAGCATGGTCTGGCCTTGATCGATCTCGATCATTTCAAGCGCATCAATGACAAATACGGTCATGCCGCTGGAGATCGCGTGTTGCAGACCTTCGCTTCGGTCGCGCGCTCCTGCCTGCGTGACGGTGACGTGATCGCCCGTTATGGCGGTGAGGAGTTCGTGCTGTTGTTGCCCAATACCGACGCCGACCAGTTCTCGGCCTGCTGCGAGCGCCTGCGTGAGGTCTTCTCCAAGGCCGAGCCGGTAGGCGTCAAGGTGGGGGAGCTCAGCCTGTCCATGGGCATGACCCTGCTCAATGCCGGGGATGACCTCGACGAAGCCCTACACCGCGCCGATCAGGCCCTGTATCACGCCAAGCGCAGCGGACGTAACCGCTGCGAGGCCACCTGGGAACAGGCCGATGCCTGAGTTGCGGGTCGGCCAGCGGCGATTTCAGGTGGCCGCACAGAGCAATCTGCTCGATGCCTTGCTGGGTAACGGTATCAATGTGCCGCATAGCTGTCGCGCCGGTAGTTGTCATGCCTGCCTGGTGCGCTGCGTCGAGGGTGAGGCGCATGATCGTCAGCCCGAGGCCTTGGCTACAGACAAGCGTGCCGAAGGTTGGCGCCTGGCCTGTCAGTGTCAGGTGGTCGGTGATCTGAGCGTCGAGCCCTTCGACCCGCAGCGCGATGGCCTGGCGGCCAAGGTCATGGCAGTGGACTGGCCCAGCCCGCAGGTATTGCGCCTGCGTTTGCAGCCGGCCAGGCCGCTACGCTATCGCGCCGGGCAACATCTGCTGCTCTGGCATGGCGATGTGGCTCGCCCTTACTCGCTGGCGAGCCTGCCCGGTGAGGATGACTGGTTGGAGTTCCATATCGATTGTCGTCAGCCAGGGGCCTTCTGCGATGCCGCGCGCAGCTTGCAGGTGGGCGACAGTCTGCGTCTGGGCGAGCTGCGTGGCGGCGCCTTGCAGTATGACGCGGACTGGCAGACGCGGCCGATCTGGCTGCTGGCCGCCGGCACCGGCCTGGCGCCTCTTTATGGCGTATTGCGTGAGGCGCTGCGCCAGGAACATCGGGGCGCCATCCGCCTGTTGCATCTGGCGCACGAACCGGCCGAGCATTATTTGGCCAGCGAGCTCGAAGCACTGGCCGAGGCGCATGCCAACCTGCAGGTCGAGCTGATCACGGCGGCGCAGTTGCCGGCTGCTTTGGCCGAACTGCGCCTTGTTTCGCGGCAGACCCTCGCCTTACTCTGCGGCCAACCCAAGGCACTCGACAGCTTTGCGCGGCGCCTGTACATGGCGGGTTTGCCGCGCGGCCAGATGTTTGCCGACGCCTTTCTCACCCACGCGTAGACCCAGGTGCCTACGGCTTCGGAGCATTGCATGAGTGAACATCTGCATATCGAACGCGACGCTGGCCTGTTGACCCTGCGCATGCAGCGTCCGGACAAGAAGAATGCGCTGACCCGAGCCATGTACGCCGGTATGGCCGAAGTGCTGGACGAGGCGGCCCGCGACGCGGCAGTACGCGTGGTGCTGTTGAGCGGAGACGAACACTGCTTTACCAGCGGCAACGATGTCGCCGACTTCCTGCAGGCGCCGCCTTCCGGCCTGAACAGCGAAGTGTTCCAGTTCATGCGGGCTCTGTTCGATTTTCCCAAGCCGGTGGTGGCAGCCGTTGCCGGGCCGGCGGTGGGGATCGGCACCACCTTGCTGCTGCACTGCGACCTGGTCTACGTCAGCCGCGACGCGCAATTGAAGATGCCTTTCGTCAACCTCGGGCTGTGCCCCGAATACGGCTCCAGTCTGATCCTGCCACGCCTTCTGGGGCATGCGCGGGCCGCCGAGCTGCTGTTGCTTGGCCAGAGCTTCAGCGGCGAGCAGGCTGCCGCCTGGGGCATCGCCAATCAGGCACTCGACGATGGCCCTGCCACGCTGGCCAAGGCCCGGGCGATGGCGTTGCGCTTTCTCGAGCTAGCGCCCTCGGCAGTCGCCGACAGCAAGCGCCTGATGCGAGCACCGGATCGTGAGGCCCTGCGCCGGGTGATCGAAGAGGAGGGCGTTCTGTTCAGTCAGCGGCTGCGCTCGCCGGAGGCCGTCGAGGCGTTGTCGGCGTTCATGCAGCGCAGAAAGCCAGATTTTTCGAGGTTCGCCTGATGGACAGCGCAGCTCTGCTCTGGGGCCTGCTGTTCGGTAGCATCGGCCTGGGCTTCGTCATCTACGGGCGGCGTCAGCGCAAGCCCATTCCTTTCCTCTGTGGGATGGGCCTGATGGGCGCTCCCTACCTGATGAGCAGCACGCTCTGGCTGGTGATGGCCGGTACCCTGTTGGTCGCCATTCCTTTTTTCCTGCATTCCTAAGCGCTGCACGCACTCCTGGCGTGCCTGCGCTGGACTGGTCGGCAAGCATCGCGAACGAAGCGCAAAACCGGCCGTTTGTCACATCGCCCGAAGAGCTTTCTTGTTGAGAGGTTCAGGCGGTCGAGCAGCAGATCTTCGATGCTGCTTGTCAGTCATCGCTTACATGAGGCGTCAGTCTTCAGGGCAAACGGGCTCTGATTCTTTCCGGTTCGTCTGTGTGAAATTTTCAAGCGATTGATACTAAGGGAGTTTTTATAAACGCTCTGTTTGCCGAAATGACATGCCGGTGATTTGTATGGGGTTGAGCGCGAAACGGGCGCGAGTAATATCGAGCCCGTGCTTAGGGAGAAGCACAGGTCGTCAGGAAGATGGTCAGGAATATCGCACGAAGCGATTCATCAGGACGATGAGTTGGGAAATAGAGGGACTAGGGACAAAAAGTGGGCGGGTTTTTCCCGCCCCTTTTTTTGTCCATGAAAAAGGGGATGCCGAAGCATCCCCTTTTGCGTTGCAAGCGCGGCCATCAAGCGTTGTGCTTGATGTCCTCCGGCTTCGCTTCGTCGTTCACCACGGCTTCACTGGGCTGCTCGCTTGCCTGCTCGGCAGGCTCTTGGCTGGCAGCGGGTTCGGCTGCAGCCTCCTGTGCTGGAGCGTTCTGCTCGGCCTGGGCGGCCTCACGAGCCAGGCGCTCGGCTTCGCGCTGGCGACGACGCACTTCTCGTGGGTCGTTCGGGGCACGGCCGGTGGCGTTGGCTGGAACCGGCGCAGGAGCCGGAGCAGCCTCTTCGACCGGCGCCGGAGCTGGAGCCGGCTCCTGAGCGGCCTCGACCACCGGCTCTGCTGGAGCGAGCGGTTCGGCGGACGGCGTTTCAGGCTCGGCAGGCGCTTCAACCTCGGCAGGTGCTTCGCTGGCGATGACAGGCTCGGCCTCGGCAGCAGACGCCTCGCTCACCGGGGCTTCGACCGCTTCGCTCGGCATGGCTGTGGGTTCTGCTGCTGGGACTTCGGCCTGAGCAGCAGGGGCTTCGGCGACAGGTGCTTCGGCCTGAGCAACCGGAGCGTCGCTCGCAGGAGCCTCGCTGGCCAGGTTTTCGCTGCTGTCGACGCTTTCGGCAACCACGGCAGCGGCTGCGGCAGTGGCTGCCGGAGTGACCGTCTGTGCTTCGTTGTTACCGGCTGCCTCGCTGTTCTCGGCGCTTTCGATCAGATTACCGTCAGCATCACGCTGACGTTCGCGACGGTTGCTGCGGCGACGCTGGCCACGGGAGCGGCGACGTGGGCGCTCGTTCTCGTTACCCCCCTCCTGCTCGTCATCGCCTTGTTGCTCGTCGTTCGGCAGCGCTTCGTCCTGCAGGGCCTCGGCCTGTTCCGGGCGTGGCTGGCGCTCTTCGCGTGGCGGACGCTGACGCTCCTGGCGTTCGGCGCGTGGCTGACGTTCGGTGCGTTGTTCTTCCTTGCGCGATTCGGCGGCGTTGTTGTCCAGCGGCTCGCGCAGTTCGCGCACGCGCTCTTCACGCGGTGCGCGTTCCTCGCGTGGGCGACGCTCACGACGGTTTTCCTGGCCTTCGCGCGGCTGACGCTCTTCGCGTGGCTGGCGCTCCTCGCGAGGCTGACGCTCTTCGCGCGGAGCACGTTCCTCACGCGCGCCGCGCTCTTCGCGGGGCTTGCGCTCTTCGTCGCGACGACCGCCACGGTTACGGCTCTGCTGACGGCCGTTGCGGCGCTCTTCGCGCGGCGGGCGCTCGCTGCTCTTTTTCTCTACCACAGCCGGCTGGGCTTCTTCTTCCTTACCGGCGAAGAGGCTGACCAGCGACTTGACCAGGCCCTTGAACAGGCTCGGCTCAGGCGCCTTGGTCGGCGCCAGCGGAGCCGGTTGCGGCTCGGCGGCGACCGGTGCGCTGCTGCGCGGCGCGGCCTTGATCGCGGCTTCCTGGCGAACCAGGGTGCGGGTCGCGGTGGCCGGTTGGGCAGCGGCGTCTTCGGCTTCGGTGGTGGCGGCGATTTCGTAGCTGGTCTGGCCGCTCAGCGCTTCGGGGTTGTCGTCACGCAGACGCTGCACCTCGAAGTGCGGGGTTTCCAGGTGATCGTTGGGCAGGATGACGATGCGTGCACGGGTACGCAGTTCGATCTTGGTGATCGAGTTGCGCTTCTCGTTGAGCAGGAAGGCGGCGACCGGGATCGGTACCTGAGCGCGGACTTCGGCGGTGCGATCCTTCAGCGCTTCTTCTTCGATCAGGCGCAGGATGGCCAGCGACAGGGATTCTACGTCACGGATGATGCCCTGGCCGTTGCAACGCGGGCAGACGATGCCGCTGGTCTCGCCCAGAGACGGACGCAGGCGCTGACGGGACATTTCCAGCAGGCCGAAACGTGAAATACGGCCGACCTGCACGCGGGCGCGGTCGGCTTCCAGGGCTTCACGCACCTTCTCTTCCACGGCGCGCTGGTTCTTCGCCGGAGTCATGTCGATGAAGTCGATGACGATCAGGCCGCCGATGTCGCGCAGGCGCAGCTGGCGGGCGATTTCTTCGGCTGCTTCCAGGTTGGTCTGCAGCGCGGTTTCCTCGATATCGCTGCCCTTGGTGGCGCGCGCCGAGTTGATGTCGATGGAAACCAGGGCCTCGGTCGGATCGATGACGATGGAGCCACCGGAGGGCAGCTTCACTTCACGTTGGAAGGCGGTTTCGATCTGGCTTTCGATCTGGAAACGGTTGAACAGCGGCACGCTGTCTTCGTACAGCTTGATCTTGCTGGCGTACTGCGGCATCACCTGCTGGATGAAGGACAGGGCTTCTTCCTGGGCTTCGACGCTGTCGACCAGCACTTCGCCGATGTCCTGGCGCAGGTAGTCGCGGATGGCGCGGATGATGACGTTGGATTCCTGGTAGATCAGGAACGGGGCAGGGCGGCTGGTGGAAGCTTCCTTGATGGCGCTCCACAGTTGCAGCAGGTAGTCGAGATCCCACTGCATTTCTTCGCTGGAGCGACCCAGGCCGGCGGTGCGCACGATCAGGCCCATGTCGGCCGGAGCGTTGAGGCCATTGAGTGCCTCGCGCAGTTCGTTGCGCTCTTCGCCTTCGATGCGGCGGCTGATGCCACCGGCACGGGGGTTGTTGGGCATCAGCACCAGGTAACGACCGGCCAGGCTGATGAAGGTGGTCAGGGCTGCGCCCTTGTTGCCGCGTTCTTCCTTCTCGACCTGGACGATGACTTCCTGGCCTTCCTTGAGCACGTCCTTGATGTTGACGCGGCCGCCTTCGGGGGCCTTGGAGAAGTATTCGCGGGAGATTTCTTTGAGGGGGAGGAAGCCGTGGCGTTCGGAGCCGAAATCGACGAAGGCGGCTTCGAGGCTGGGTTCTACGCGGGTGATGCGGCCTTTGTAGATATTGGCCTTCTTCTGTTCGCGGGCACCGGACTCGATGTCCAGGTCGTAGAGTTTTTGGCCATCTACCAGGGCAACACGCAACTCTTCGGGCTGAGTTGCGTTAATGAGCATTCTTTTCATGTGGTACCAATGGGTTCCGGGGCTAGCGGAAGCCACGTTAGGCACACACGACTCTCAGGGTCGGTGTCAGGCGCGTCAGAAACGGTCGTAAATCGTTCCCCTGTCGAGCGACGGCGCCATTAGAGGCTGCGGTCGCGACGGACGTCTCCTGCTTGCTGTGGTGACAGAAAGCACTCAATCAGGAGGAGGAATCAACTGCAGGTCGCGGACGAGATAAGGCGTCTTTGATCAAGCCAGAGGCTACGCAGGCCTGCTGTTGTACATCTCCACCCTACACGTATCGCTGAAAATCGGGTGCCGCGCGGATTCCGCAGCGGTTGTCATTATCACGACCGCCCGGCGGGCGAGTCGCGCATCATACTCAAGGCTTTATTTCCGAATTCTTCGCAGCCTTTTTGGCCGTTCTAAACCGAGGAATCCGTCGGACGGCCTCACGTCCCGAAAGGATTGCGCGGGCAGGGGATGGCAAGTTTGGCGATCATCCGCAAGCCAGGCCGCTTTTGGCGGCGTTCGCGACTATAGCAGTAATGATTAAGTGCTTCAATTCCATAAAAAATTGTTATGATTGCGCGATGACTACTCCTGCCTCTCCAACCTCCGGCGTCCAGCTGATCGAGGTTGCACCGGAACTTGCCGGCCAACGCATCGACAACTTCCTCCGGACTCAGCTCAAGGGCGTGCCCAAGACGCTGATCTACCGCATCCTGCGCAAAGGTGAGGTGCGTGTGAACAAGGGGCGCATCAAGCCCGAATACAAGCTGCAGGCCGGCGATGTGGTACGGGTGCCGCCGTTGCGTCTGCCCGAGCGCGACGAGCCCGAACCGCTGGCGCAGGGGCTGCTCGAGCGCCTGGAAGCGGCCATCGTCTACGAGGACAAGGCGCTGATCGTGCTCAACAAGCCCGCTGGCATCGCCGTGCATGGTGGCAGCGGCCTCAACTACGGGGTGATCGAGGCCTTCCGTCAGTTGCGCCCTGAGGCCAAGGATCTGGAGCTGGTGCACCGTCTGGATCGTGATACCTCCGGTCTGCTGATGATTGCCAAGAAGCGCAGCATGCTGCGTCATCTGCATGAGCAGTTGCGTGGCGATGGCGTCGACAAGCGCTACATGGCGCTGGTGCGTGGCCACTGGGCGACGGCCAGGAAGCAGGTCAATGCGCCGCTGCAGAAGAGCAATCTGCGCTCTGGTGAGCGTATGGTCGAGGTCGATGACGAGGGCAAGGAGGCGCTGACGTTGTTTCGCGTGCTGCGCCGCTTCGGCGATTTCGCCACCCTGGTCGAGGCCAAGCCAGTGACCGGGCGTACCCATCAGATTCGCGTGCACGCCAAGCATGCTGGGCACTCCATCGCTGGCGACTCCAAGTATGGCGACGATGACTTCACCCGTGAGATTCGCGAGCTGGGTGGCAAGCGTCTGTTCCTGCATGCCTACGAGCTGCACGTGCCGTTGCCCGAGGGCGGGGTGCTCAAGCTGGAAGCGCCCGTGGACGAAATGTGGGCCAAGACCCTGGAGCGTCTGAGTGCCTGACTATCGACTGCTGATCTTCGACTGGGACGGTACGCTGGTGGACTCCATCGGCCGTATCGTCGAGGCTATGCATCGCGCTGCCGACACGGCTGGCGTGCCGCGCTGCAGTGATGTCGCGGTGCGTGGCATCATCGGGCTGGAGTTGGGGGTGGCAATCCGTACCCTCTATCCGGAACTCGACGAGCCGTTGCGTATCGAAACCATCCGGCGTGCCTACAGCGAGCAGTACCTGGCGCTGGAAACCGAGCCTTCGCCGTTGTTTGTGGGTGTGGAGGAGTCGCTCGAGGTCTTCCGTGAGCAGGGCTATCGTCTGGCGGTGGCGACCGGCAAGGGGCGCAATGGTCTGAATCGGGTGCTGGCGGACAAGGGCTGGCTGGATTATTTCGACATTACCCGCTGCGCTGACGAGACGGCGAGCAAGCCTGATCCGCTGATGCTGCACGAAATTCTTGCGCATTGCCGGGTGCAGCCGGAGCAGGCGCTGATGGTGGGGGATTCGACCTTCGACCTGCTGATGGCGCGCAATGCCGGCATGGATGCGGTGGCGGTGGGTTTCGGGGCGCAGCCGTTGTCGGTGCTGCGTGAATGTGCGCCATGTCTGGCGATCAATGAGTTCAACGAGCTGCGTGCCTGGCTGCAAGGTCGGCATGTGCAGCCTTCTATGGAGGTGAGTGAAGATGTCGGATGAGTGGAAGTCATCGTCGTCGGATGGTGAGGATGCCAAGAGCTGGAAGCTGCTGGAGAAGGTTCTGCTGCTTGGTGTGCAGGAGCAGCGTCGCTCGCGGCGTTGGGGCATTTTCTTCAAGCTGCTGACCTTCATTTACCTTTTTGTAGCGCTGGGGTTGTTCCTGTCGACCTTGTACCAGAGCAAGGTGACCACGACCGGGTCGCACACTGCGCTGATCGAGATTCGCGGCATGATCGCCGACCGCGAGGAGGCCAGTGCCGACAAGGTGATCGGCAGCTTGCGCGACGCCTTCGAGGATCCCAACACCAAGGGTGTGATCCTGCGCATCAACAGCCCAGGCGGCAGTCCGGTGCAGTCCGGCTATATCTATGACGAGATCCGTCGTCTGCGTGGCGAGTATCCGCAGATCAAGCTTTATGCTGTGATCAGCGACCTGGGTGCTTCCGGCGCCTACTACATTGCCAGCGCGGCCGACGAGATCTACGCCGACAAGGCCAGCCTGGTCGGTTCCATCGGTGTCACGGCGGCCAGCTTCGGCTTTGTCGGCACCATGGAGAAGCTGGGCGTCGAGCGCCGCGTCTACACCTCGGGCGAGCACAAGGCCTTTCTCGATCCCTTCCAGCCGCAGAAGGAGGAGGAAACGCGCTTCTGGAAAACCGTGCTGGACACCACCCATCAGCAGTTCATCGACAGCGTGAAGAAAGGGCGTGGCGACCGGCTCAAGGTGGAGGGGCATCCGGAGTTGTTCTCCGGCCTGGTCTGGTCGGGCGAGCAGGCGCTGCAGCTCGGCCTGGTGGATGCTCTGGGCAGTGCCAGTTACGTGGCGCGTGAAGTGATCGGCGAGAAGGAAATGGTCGACTTCACTCAGCGTGATACGCCCTTCGATCGTTTCGCCAAGCGCCTGGGTGCCAGTGTTGCCGACCGTATTGCCCTGTGGATGGGCTTCCAGGGGCCGACGCTGCGATAAAGGCAGCGGCAAGCTTCAAGCGCAGTTGCTTTTGCTTCGACTTGAGGCTTGTCGCTTGAAGCTTGCCGCTATTGTCAGGGAACCTCCATGCCAACCTTTAGCAGCATGTCCACCAGGCGGATCAGTGGTAGGCCGATCAGGCTGGTGGCGTCTTCGCCTTCGGTGCTGCGGAACAGGCTGATGCCCAGACCTTCGGACTTGAAGCTGCCGGCGCAATCGAAGGGTTGTTCGCGCTGCAGGTAGCGCAGAATCCGTTCGTCGCTCAGCTCACGAAAGTGCACGGTAAAGGGTATGCAGTCTACCTGGCAGTTGCCGCTGGTGCTGTCGAGCAGGGCCAGGCCGGTGAGGAAGGTGACACTGCTGCCGCTGGCGGCGCGCAGTTGCGCCTGGGCTCGTGGCAGGTCGTGGGGCTTGCCGAGAATCTCGCCGCTGCCGAGCACGGCGACCTGATCCGAGCCGATGATCAGGTGGTCGGGATGGCTGGCGGCGAGGGCGCGGGCTTTTTCTTCCGCCAGGCGTTTGACCAGGTCTACGGCTGCTTCGCCTTCTCGCCGGCTTTCATCGATGCTCGGGGACTGCCAGGTGAAGGGCAGTTGCAGGCGGCCGAGCAGCTCGCGGCGATAGGGTGAGCTGGAGGCGAGCAGCAGCGCGGGCATGTTCTCTTCCTTTATATAGGCGGGCGGGAAATTCTACTGATCGCCGGAGCCTTAAAACAGGCCGAATTTCCTTTGACACGGGCAGGGTGCATCCCTAGAATGCTGCGCCTATGTTGAATGGGCCGATTCCACCTCACGTTGATCCGCGCAAGCTCGCCGACCGCGAAGCTACCCTAGAAGGGCAGCTCGAACTGGCCAGCCTGGAGCGTCTCTGCGACCCGCTTGCCGATACGGCAGGTAGAGTGCAGGCGAAATTTCATTTCGCACGTGATGAGCAGAAAACTGTGGTGATTCGCAGTGAGCTCGAGGTCGAGGTCAAAATGGTCTGCCAGCGTTGTCTGGAGCTGGTCGCGCTACCCATCCGCAGCGAATGTGAATACGCAGTGGTTCGGGTTGGAGCGAACACTCAGTCCTTGCCGAAGGGCTACGACGTGCTGGAAGTGGGTGAAGAGCCGCTGGAGCTGCTTGGTCTGGTCGAGGATGAACTGCTCCTTGCCTTGCCGATCGTTCCCGCTCATGCCCCAGGTGAATGCCAGCAGCCGGCCGGTCTCGATGAGCCCGAGCCAGGCGAGGACGAGGTATCGCGGTCCAACCCGTTCAGTGTATTGGCGCAGTTAAAGCGTGACCCAAACGTTTAGGAGTTGATGAGTTATGGCTGTTCAGCAGAACAAAAAATCCCGTTCCGCCCGCGATATGCGTCGTTCCCACGATGCGCTCGACGCGAACACCCTGTCCGTAGAGAAGAGCACCGGTGAAGTTCACCTGCGCCACCACGTTTCTCCGGAAGGCGTGTACCGTGGTCGCAAGGTGATCGACAAGGGCGCTGACGAGTAATCTTGTCCGCCTCGATCATCGCGATTGATGCAATGGGTGGGGACTTCGGTCCCCACTGCATTGTTCCGGCCTGCATTTCCGCGCTGGCCGAATTTCCCTCGCTGCACCTGACCCTCGTTGGTCAAGCCTCCCTCATCGAAGAGCAGCTCGAACGCCAGTCCGGCGATGTCGACCGCGCGCGCCTGCAGATTCATCACGCCAGCGAAGTGATCACCGCGAACGAGCGCCCGGCCCAAGCCCTACGCGGCAAGCCCGATGCCTCGATGCGTGTGGCGCTGGAGCTGGTGCGTCAGGGCCACGCCCATGCCTGTGTCAGCGCCGGCAATACCGGCGCGCTGATGGCCTTGTCGCGTTACCTGCTCAAGACCCTGCCGGGCATCGACCGACCGGCCATGGTCAGCCCGCTTCCCACCGAGCAGGGTCATTGCTACCTGCTGGATCTCGGCGCCAATGTCGATTGCAGTGCCGAGCATCTCTATCAGTTCGCCATCATGGGCGCGGTGGCGGCCGAGACGCTGGGCATCGAGCAGCCGCGCGTAGCGCTGCTCAACGTCGGCACCGAGGACATCAAGGGCAACCAGCAGGTCAAGCTGGCTGCTAGCCTGTTGCGCCAGGCCTCGGGGCTGAATTTCATCGGTTACATAGAGGGTGATGGCCTGTATCGCGGAGAGGCCGACGTGGTGGTGTGCGACGGTTTCGTCGGCAACATCCTGCTCAAGTCCAGCGAGGGGCTGGCGCGGATGATCACCGGGCGGCTCGAGCGCTTGTTCAGCGAGGGTCTGTTCGCCCAGACCATCGGCGCCCTGGCGATGCCCTTGCTGCGCCGCCTGAAGGATGATCTGGCGCCGGCCCAGCACAATGGCGCGAGCTTTCTTGGTTTGCAGGGCATTGTGGTCAAGAGCCATGGTGCCGCTGGCGAGGAGGGTTTTCAGAGTGCCATTCGCTGCGCATTGCGCGAGGTGCAGGAAAATCTGCCGCAGCGACTGCATGGTCGCCTCGAGGACATGTTGCTGTAAACTCGTCACGTTTTCAGAGCGCTGGCCGTAGCGGAATGTGACTGCGGCACGCGGCCTGTCATCCAACTGTCAGTTTGCTGCGCCAGGCTCGCCTGGCGCTGGTTTTTCGACTCAAGGGACCTATCCATGTCTGCATCCCTCGCATTCGTCTTCCCCGGTCAGGGTTCGCAAGCCCTGGCCATGCTCGCCGATCACGGTGCCCAGCAGAAGCTGGTACTCGACACCTTCGGCGAAGCCTCCGAAGCCCTCGGCTATGACCTCTGGGCGCTGACCCAGCAAGGCCCGGAAGCGCAACTGAACCAGACCGACAAGACCCAGCCGGCCATTCTCACCGCCTCCATCGCTCTGTGGCGCCTGTGGCAGGCCGAGGGCGGCGCCCAACCGTCGTTCGTTGCCGGACACAGTCTGGGCGAATATTCCGCGCTGGTTGCCGCTGGCAGCATCGGTTTTGCCGATGCGGTGAAGCTGGTGGAGCGCCGTGGCCAACTGATGCAGCAGGCTGTACCGGCCGGGCAGGGCGGCATGGCTGCCATCCTCGGTCTAGAAGATGCCGACGTGCTGGCTGCCTGCGCCGACGCCGCGCAAGGTGACGTGGTCAGTGCGGTCAATTTCAATGCCCCCGGCCAGGTGGTGATCGCCGGTAGCGTGGCTGCCGTCGAGCGTGCCATCGAGGCGTGCAAGGCGCGTGGCGCCAAGCGCGCCATGGCGCTGCCGGTCAGCGTGCCGTCGCACTGCGCCCTGATGAAGCCGGCCGCCGAGCGTTTCGCCGAGTCGGTGGAGGCGCTGAGCTGGCAGGCGCCGCAGATCCCGCTGGTGCAGAACGTCAGCGCCGCCGTGGTGTCCGATCTGGCTACCCTCAAGGCCGACCTGCTGGCCCAGCTCTACAGCCCGGTACGTTGGGTAGAGTCCATGGTGCGCCTGTCCGAACAGGGTGTCACCGACCTGGTGGAGTGCGGCCCTGGCAAGGTGCTGAGCGGTCTGAACAAGCGCTGCGTCAAAGGCATCAATACCCATAATCTGGACACCCCCGATGCCTTTGCCGCCGCCCGCGCAGCGTTGGCTTGAAACGGTTTAGGAAAGGAGAACAAACATGAGTCTGCAAGGTAAGGTCGCGCTGGTCACCGGCGCCAGCCGTGGTATCGGCCAGGCAATCGCCCTGGAATTGGGCCGTCAGGGCGCTATCGTTATCGGCACCGCTACCAGCGCCTCGGGCGCCGAGCGTATCGCCGAAACGCTGAAGGCCAATGGTGTCGAAGGTGCCGGCCTGGTGCTCGACGTAAGCAACGACGAATCCGTGGCCACCACGCTCGAACATATTCAGCAACATCTTGGCCAACCGCTGATCCTGGTCAATAACGCTGGTATCACGCGTGACAACCTGATGCTGCGCATGAAGGACGACGAGTGGCACGACGTGATCAATACCAACCTGAACAGCCTCTACCGTCTGTCCAAGGCCGTGCTGCGTGGCATGACCAAGGCGCGCTTCGGGCGCATCATCAACATCGGTTCCGTCGTCGGAGCCATGGGCAATGCCGGTCAGGTCAACTACGCTGCGGCCAAGGCGGGGCTGGAAGGCTTCAGCCGCGCCCTGGCACGTGAAGTGGGTTCGCGCGGTATCACGGTCAACTCGGTGGCACCGGGCTTCATCGACACCGATATGACCCGTGAGCTGCCGGAAGGCCAGCGCGATGCGCTGCTGACGCAGATTCCGCTGGGCCGTCTGGGCCAGGCCGAGGAGATCGCCAAGGTGGTCGGCTTCCTGGCTTCCGACGGTGCAGGTTACGTGACCGGGGCTACCATTCCGGTCAATGGCGGTATGTACATGAGCTGATAATGGGGCCTCCGAACGTCCGGAGGCTCTCGAATGTGACGCGAGCCATCAGAAAACTGTCATAGTCGCTGTCTAAAATCCGTTATAAAGCTGCAACAGGTTTATAGACAGATCGTTGAAGTGTTCCTGGGGGCTCCCCGGCATTCAGCTTGAAATGCTAAAAACCCTTTCTATACACTTGGCCGCTACCAGCTGCCTGGATTTGTCCAATTAGGAGTGAAAACAAGGTATGAGCACCATCGAAGAACGCGTCAAGAAAATCGTTGCCGAGCAACTTGGCGTCAAGGAAGAGGAAGTGACCAACAGTGCTTCCTTCGTTGAAGACCTGGGTGCCGACTCTCTTGACACCGTTGAGCTGGTGATGGCTCTCGAAGAAGAATTCGAGACCGAGATCCCGGACGAGCAAGCCGAGAAGATCACCACCGTTCAGGAAGCCATCGACTACGTGACTGCCCACGCGCAATAAGTCACCGTCAGCTTCCCGAGCTGCAGAAGCCGCACAGCCCTCAACAGGCGTGCGGCTTTTCTTTACGTGCAAGGCGCCTGTGCGCCTGAGTAGTAGAACAAGAGGAGATTGCTGTGTCGCGTAGACGCGTCGTGGTTACCGGTATGGGCATGTTATCGCCACTGGGTAACGATGTGCCGAGCAGCTGGCAGGGCATTTTGGCCGGCCGCAGTGGCATTGGCCTGATCGAGCACATGGATTTGTCCGCCTACTCCACCCGTTTCGGTGGGTCGGTCAAGAATTTCGATGTCGAGCCGTACCTTTCCGCCAAGGAAGCCCGCAAGCTCGACCTGTTCATCCAGTATGGTCTCGCTGCCTCCTTCCAGGCCGTGCGCGATTCCGGGCTGGACATCACCGATGCCAATCGTGAGCGTATCGGTGTGGTCATGGGCTCCGGTATCGGCGGCCTGACCAATATCGAGAACAACTGCAAGGTGTTGCATGAGCAGGGGCCGCGGCGCATTTCGCCGTTCTTCGTGCCAGGCTCGATCATCAACATGATTTCCGGTTTCCTGTCGATCCACCTGGGCCTGCAGGGGCCTAACTACGCCATCGCCACGGCGTGCACCACCGGCACCCATTGCATCGGCATGGCTGCGCGCAACATCGCCTATGGCGAGGCTGACGTGATGGTTGCCGGTGGTGCCGAGATGGCGGCCTGCGGCCTGGGTATGGGCGGCTTCGGCGCAGCCCGCGCACTGTCGACCCGCAACGACGAGCCGACCAAGGCCAGTCGTCCCTGGGACAAGGGGCGTGACGGCTTCGTGCTCTCCGATGGTGCCGGCGCCCTGGTGCTGGAAGAGCTGGAGCACGCCAAGGCGCGTGGTGCCACCATCCATGCCGAGCTGATCGGTTTCGGCATGAGTGGCGACGCCTTCCACATGACCTCGCCGCCCGAAGATGGCGCCGGTGCCGCCCGCTGCATGGCCAACGCCCTGCGCGATGCCGGCATCAATGCCGACCAGGTGCAGTACATCAACGCCCATGGCACCTCCACCTCGGCTGGCGACCTTGCCGAGGCGCAAGCGGTCAAGCGCGTGTTCGGCGATCACGCCTACAAGCTGGCGGTCAGCTCGACCAAGTCCATGACCGGTCACTTGTTGGGTGCGGCGGGCGCGGTGGAGGCGATCTTCAGCGTGCTGGCGCTGCGCGATCAGGTCGCGCCGCCGACCATCAACCTGGACGAGCCGGACGAAGGCTGTGACCTGGACTTCGTTGCGCACCAGGCCAAGGCCATGCCGATCGAGATTGCCCTGTCTAACTCCTTCGGCTTCGGCGGCACCAACGGTTCGCTGCTGTTCCGTCGGTACCACGGCTGATGCTGAGCTGGGTCAACGGTGCGCCCGGCGAGCAGTTGTCGGTTCGCGACCGTGGCCTGGCTTATGGCGATGGCCTGTTCGAGACCATCGCCGTGCGTGGCGGCCGCATCCCGCTGCTGGCACGGCATGTGGCGCGTCTGGGCGAAGGCTGCCGGCGTCTGTCCATTCCCCTCGACCTGGCGCTGATGGAAGGCGAGCTGCAAGCCTTCGCTGGGCAACTGGGCACGGGCGTTGCCAAGCTGATCCTCACCCGTGGCGAAGGCCAGCGTGGTTATGCGCCGCCGCAGCCCTGCCAGCCGCTGCGCATCCTTCAGGCAGCCCCCTTGCCGCAGTATCCCGCCACCCATGCCGAGCAGGGTGTGCGCCTGTTTCCTTGTTCCACCCGTCTGGCCGAGCAGCCTCTGCTGGCTGGGCTCAAGCACCTCAATCGTCTGGAACAGGTACTGGCACGTGCCGAGTGGCAGGATGCCGAGTGTGCCGAAGGCCTGATGCGTGACGGCAGTGGCCGGGTCATCGAGGGCGTCTATAGCAATCTGTTCCTGATCAGCGCTGGCACCCTGGTTACCGCCGAACTGTCGCGCTGTGGCGTGGCAGGGGTGATGCGCGCCGAGATCATCGAGCAGGCGCAGGTGCTCGGAGTGCCTATTGAGTTACGCGATGTTGCCTTCGACGAACTGCTGGCGGCTGACGAAGTCTTTCTCTGCAACAGCCTGTACGGCATCTGGCCGGTGCGCGCGTTGCAGGCGCAGCACTGGCCGGTCGGTACGCTCACCCGTAAACTGCAGGCCATCGTTCGCCGTCTCTTGGAATCCTGATCCGTGCTACGCAAGCTATTACTGCTGCTGCAATGCGGCCTGTTGTTGGCCGCGCTGCTGGTCGTCAGCGCCGCCTGGTTGCAGCACGAGGCCCTGGAGCAACCGCTGGGGCTGGAAGCGGAGCGCCTGTTGCAGGTGCCACCTGGCTCCACCCCCAGCGGGCTGCTCAATCAGTTGGAAAGCGAAGGGGTGATCCATGGCGCCTTCTGGCTGCGCCTGTATTGGCGCTTCAACCTCAAGGCGCCGTCCCTGCACAGCGGTGAATACCGCCTGCTGCCGCAACAGACGGCGCGTGACATGCTCGGTCTGTGGCAGCGTGGCGAGGTGGTGCAGTACAGCTTGACCCTGGTGGAGGGCTGGAACTTCCACCAGTTGCGGGCCGCACTTGCCAGGCAGGAAGCACTGACCCAGAAGCTGGTCGGCCTCGACGATGCCGAGCTGATGACGCGCCTTGGCCTGGCCGGGCAGCATCCGGAAGGGCGCTTCTTCCCCGATACCTATCATTACGTGCGCGGCATGAGCGACGAGGATCTGCTGAAGAAGGCCAATGCCCGGCTCGAAAGCGTGCTCGCGGAGGAATGGCGGCAGCGCGCCGAGGGGCTGCCGTACCGCGATTCCTACGAGGCGCTGATCATGGCCTCGATGATCGAGAAGGAAACCGGCGTCCCCGAGGAGCGTGACGAGATCGCCGGGGTATTCATCCGGCGCCTGCGCCTGGGCATGCGCCTGCAGACCGACCCGACGGTGATCTACGGCATGGGCGAGGATTACAACGGCCGCATCACCCGCGCCGATCTGCTGACGCCGACGCCCTACAATACCTACACCATCGACGGCATGCCGCCAACGCCGATCGCCATGGTCGGTCGTGAAGCCATCCACGCGGCGCTGCATCCACGTGAAGGCAAAACGCTGTATTTCGTCGCCAAGGGTGACGGCAGCCACGTATTTTCCAACACCCTCGACGAGCACAACCGCGCGGTGCGCGAATATCAGCTCAAGCGTCGAGCCGACTATCGCTCCAGCCCAGCGCCGCGCGCGGCTGACAGCCAATAAGGTTTTATCGTGACCGGTCTGTTCATCACCCTCGAAGGCCCGGAAGGCGCCGGCAAGAGCACCAACCGCGACTACCTCGCCGAACGCCTGCGCGAACGCGGCGTGGAGGTGCTGCTGACCCGTGAGCCGGGTGGCACGCCCCTGGCCGAGCGCATTCGCGAACTGCTGCTGGCACCCAGTGACGAGCCCATGGCCGTGGATACCGAGCTGCTGCTGGTGTTCGCCGCCCGTGCCCAGCACCTGCAACAGGTCATCCGCCCGGCCCTGGCCAGGGGCAGCGTGGTGCTGTGCGACCGTTTCACCGATGCTACCTATGCCTACCAGGGCGGCGGGCGCGGCCTGCCCATCGAGCGCATTGCCCAGCTCGAGGCGTTCGTTCAGGGCGAGCTGCGCCCGGATCTGACGTTGATCTTCGACCTGCCGGTGGAGGTGGGCCTGGCCCGTGCCGCTGCCCGTGGTCGCCTGGATCGCTTCGAGCAGGAAGGGCGGGGCTTCTTCGAGGCGGTTCGCCAGGCCTATCTGCAGCGTGCGGCACAGGCGCCGCAACGTTACCGCGTGCTGGATGCCGGGCAGAGCCTGGCTCAGGTACAGGCCGATCTCGACGCCCTGCTGCCGAGCCTGCTGGAGGCCTGCCGTGGCTGAGATCTACCCCTGGCAGACAAGCCTATGGCAGCAGCTTGCCGGGCGCGCCCAGCATGCCCACGCCTACCTGCTGCACGGCCCGGCCGGTATCGGCAAACGTGCCCTGGCCGAGCGCCTGATGGCACGTCTGCTGTGTCTGAGCCCGAATGGCCTGGATGCCTGTGGGCAGTGCAAGTCCTGCCACCTGCTGGCGGCGGGCACCCACCCGGACAATTTCGTCCTCGAGCCCGAGGAAGCGGACAAGCCGATCAAGGTCGACCAGGTGCGTGAGCTGGTGGAGTTCGTGGTGCAGACCGCGCAGCTTGGCGGGCGCAAGGTGGTGCTGCTGGAACCGGCCGAGGCGATGAACCTCAACGCCGCCAACGCCCTGCTGAAAAGCCTGGAAGAGCCTTCGGGCAATACCGTGCTGCTGCTGATCAGCCATCAGCCCAGCCGTCTGTTGCCGACCATCAAGAGTCGCTGCGTGCAGCAGGCCTGTCCCTTGCCAGGGCCGGGCGAGAGCTTGGCCTGGCTGGCCGGCGCGCTGCCGCAGGCCAGCGAAGAGGAACGTCGCGAACTGCTGACCCTGGCCGCCGGCTCGCCGTTGATGGCGCTGCGCCTGCAGGAACAGGGCGTGCGCGAGCAGCGAGCAGAGGTGGTCGAGGGGGTGAAGAAACTGCTCAAACAGCAGGCGACGCCGAGCCAGCTAGCGGAAAGCTGGAAGGCCTTGCCGATGAAACTGTTGTTCGACTGGTTCTGCGACTGGGCGCAACTGATGCTGCGCTATCAGTTGACCCAGGACGAAGAGGGGCTTGGCCTGGCCGACATGCGCAAGGTGCTGCAATACCTGGCGGACAAGACGCCCCAGCCCAAGGTGCTGGTGGTGCAGAGCTGGCTGCTGGAGCAACGGCAGAAGGTGATCGGCAAGGCCAACCTCAACCCGGTGTTGCTGCTCGAAGCACTACTGGTGCAGTGGGCAGCATTGCCGAGCAGCGAGCGCGGTTGAGCCGCTGCACCTGTGGATGGGGCAGGGCGTCACATTTGCCATCGTTATGCTGGCCAGCGGTTTGCACCCGAACCCGCGCAGGCCCTAGAATCGAGCAGCTAAGCAATAACCGCCAGGAATACGCCAAATGAGCCTGCCTCCCAATCTGGGTCCTCGTAACGGAATCTTGTCCCTGACCATCAAGGACAAGTCCGTGCTCTATGCGGCGTACATGCCCTTCATCAAGAACGGCGGTCTGTTCATCCCCACCAACAAGAGCTACAAGCTCGGTGACGAAGTGTTCATGCTGCTCAACCTGATGGACGAACCGGAGAAGATTCCGGTAGCCGGCAAGGTGGTATGGATCACCCCCAAGGGAGCCCAGGGCAACCGTGCCGCCGGCGTCGGTGTGCAGTTCAACGAGGGCGACGCCACCGCACGCAACAAGATCGAGACCTACCTGGCTGGTGCGCTGAAGTCCGATCGTCCGACTCATACCATGTAACGGCAGCGGCAAGCGGCAAGCCACGAGCGACAAGAAAGCGGCAGCGCTGGTGCCCGCTTTTGCTTGCGGCTTGAAGCTTGCCGCTAGAGGCTTTCCCATGCTTATCGACTCCCATTGCCACCTCGACCGTCTTGACCTCGCGGCCCATGGCGGCTCTCTCGACGCGGCGCTCGATGCCGCGCGTGCTGCTGGTGTCGGGCACTTCCTGTGCATCGGCGTCAGCGCCGACAACGCCGCCACGGTGAAGAGCCTGGCCGAGCGCTATGCCGATGTCGATTGCTCGGTGGGTGTGCACCCGCTGGATCTCGAACCGGGTGCCGAACCGGCGCTGGATTGGCTGCTGGGCGAACTGGCTCATCCCAAGGTGGTGGCCATCGGCGAAACCGGCCTGGACTATCACTACGAGCCCGAATCCGCCGAGTTGCAGCAAGCCTCGTTTCGCCTGCATCTGGAGGCGGCCCGCATCACCGGCAAACCGGTGATCGTGCACACCCGCGAAGCCCGCGCCGATACCCTGGCGTTGCTGCGCGAAGCGGGGTTGCCACAGGCCGGCGTGCTGCATTGCTTCACCGAGGACTGGGAGATGGCCAAGGCTGCGCTGGATATCGGTTTCTACATCTCCCTGTCGGGCATCGTCACCTTCCGCAATGCCGAAGCGCTGCGCGAGGTGGCGCGCCAGGTGCCGGCCGACCGCCTGCTGGTGGAAACCGACTCACCTTACCTGGCGCCCGTGCCGCACCGGGGCAAGCCCAACCTGCCGCAGTACGTGCGGGAAGTGGCCGAGTACCTGGCGGTGCTGCGTGGGGTGAGTTACGAGACTCTGGCCGAGCAGACCGGTAACAACTTCAAGCGCCTGTTTCCGTTGGCTGGCGTGGCGTGATGAGGTAGCCCGGATGCCATCCGGGGAATTGGATATACCCGGATTGCATCCGGGCTACGTTTCGCGAGACGCCATGAGATTTGGGTTCCGTGAAAACTCGGCCTGACACCGGACTGGCAAGTTTGTGTGTTGGTTTCGGTTGTTTTTGGTGTTCAAGCTGCTTATTGGTGTTTAGCTGACGCCTCTTGTTTCGCCCCCCGGCGACCTTCTTTTGTCAAACGCCACAAAAGAAGGCAAAAAGGCTTGGCCCCGCCATCCGGCCCCGGCTACGCCGGGGTTCGTTCGCTCCATCGTCGCTCCGAGGGCACGCTGCGAAGGGCCATCCCTGGCCAATCGCAGCTCTCGCGGCATCCATGCCGCTCAACCCTCTACGCAACGATTCCACTCACCCTCCTGAAGGGGCCATTCGCTCGTCTGAACGAACTGGCATGCCATGGGCTGCCCGGCGTGTTCTGGTAAAAGTGGAGTCACAGCATGGCAGTCGGGTTAAACCAAAACTTTCATTCGCGTACTTTCATCTTGCCGGCTTTCAGCCGGCATTCAGGTCAGCCCTACGGCTGACCTCATGTTCAAGCACTCCACGCTAGTTCTGGGTTACCGCAGTTCCAGGCGCGCGCAGAGCCCGCCCAGGAGGGCGAACGGAATCGTCGTGGAAGAGGTTGAGCGACATGGATGTCGCGACGACTGCATGGATGCAGGAGGTAGAGCGACGCAGGATGCCAAAGCCGAGAGCCACGATGGGCCATGGATGGCCCACCGTGGCGGGCCTCTGGAGCGGCGATGGAGTGAGCGAACCCTCGCGAAGCGAGGGCCGGATGATCGGGCGGAGGGTTTTGGTTACTTTTGTCGGGCCGGCCATCCGGGGCAAAAGTGACTCGCCCGGGAGGGCGAAACCAAAAACATCAGCAGAAACGCGGCAACTCGGAACAGACACAAGAACAACTCACACCGTATTGCCAGTCCAGTATCAAGGCCGGCATGCACGACACCCCACCAAGCACCCAAAAAAAACCCGGATTCTGGGGGATGAATCCGGGTTAAGACCATTAGGAGTAAAGCAAGGCACAGTCGTGCCCATACTGGCGGGACACTTGGGGGGATATGCCGCACACCAGCAGTTTCAGTATTGGCCAGCCTCGCCGAGCGTCCAGGCCAAATGGAATCTTTCTTAAACGGATTTGGAATACCCCAGCCGCTGTTGAGTCCTCAGTCTTTTGCCAACTGGGCCAGCAAGCCCAAAGTGTCCTCGATCACCTGCTCGCGGGTGTAGAAATGTGGCGACAGGCGCACGCCCGAGCCGCGCTGGATGCAGATCACCTGCTCTTCGCGCAGCCGCTGGTAGAGCGCCTGATTGTCCCAGCCGGCCAGGCTGAAATTGACGATGCCGGCGCGCCGTGCAGGGTCGAGCGGGCTATGGATCTGCGCGCCAGGTAGCGCGTGAATTCCAGCGGTCAGGCGTTGCACCCGCTGCTCCAGCAACTCGCCAACGCGCTCCATGCCGACTTCTTCGAGCAGCGACAGGCTCGCCTCCAGGGCAAAGGCGCCGAGCATGTTCGGGCTGCCGCACTCGAAACGCCGTGCGCTGCGTGCCGGCTGCCAGTCCTGGCGCGTGTAGTCGCCGGCATGCTCGAGCATGTGCCAGCCATATTCCTGCAGGGCGAGCTGCTCGCGCACCGGGTTGCGGCAATAGAACACGCCGAGCCCTTCCGGGCCGAGCATCCATTTGTGGCCGTCGGCCATGGCGAAATCGCAGTCATAGGCCTGTACGTCGAAGGGCAGGGCGCCGAGCTGCTGGATGGCATCGATGCAGAACATCACGCCTCGCTGTCGACAACCCTGACCGAGACGTGGCAGATCCAGGCGCAAACCGCTGGCATATTGCACCGCGCTGATCGACAGCAGCCGCGTGCGCGGGGTGATGGCGGCCAGCAGGGCGCCCTCCGGATCGGCGCCGCTGAGGTTCACCTCGATCACCTCCACGCCTTTGGGCGCCAGGGCCAGCCAGACGATGCGGTTGGAGGGGAACTCTTCGTCGCTGATGATCACCTGATCGCCGGGGCGCCAGTCGAGACCGAAGGCGACGAAGGAAAGTGCCTCGGAGGTATTCTTGACCAGTGCTATATCGCCGGTGCTTGGTGCGTTCATCAGGCGCACGAGGCGTTCGCGTAGGCTACGCTCAAGTTTCAGCCAGTCGGGATAGTCGCGCGCGCCGTGGGTCACGTTCGTTTCCGAGAACCGTCGTACTGCTTCGGCACTGCGTCTGGGCCAAGGGGCGACCGCCGCATGGTTCAGATAACGCAGATCGGGCGCTTGGGGGAACTCATCATGAAACACGTACATGGTCGGATGATCCGTGCAATTTGGCTACATTTAGGCATAATGTGCGCCTTCAAATTTTGACTCCACAGTCCCTTTATGCAGAAAGAACCCCGTAAGGTCCGCGAATTTCGCCGCCGCGAACAAGAGATTCTCGACACCGCATTGAAACTCTTCCTCGATGAAGGGGAAGACAGCGTCACCGTCGAAATGATCGCCGACGCGGTGGGCATCGGCAAAGGCACCATCTACAAGCACTTCAAGTCGAAGGCGGAGATCTACCTGCGCCTGATGCTCGACTACGAGCGCGACCTGAACGAGCTGCTGCATTCCTCCGACGTGGATCGCGACAAGGAAGCGCTGTCGCGCGCCTACTTCGAGTTCCGCATGCGCGATCCGCAGCGCTATCGCCTGTTCGACCGCCTGGAAGAGAAGGTGGTCAAGGGCAATCAGGTGCCGGAGATGGTGGAGCAACTGCACAAGATCCGCGCCTCCAACTTCGAGCGCCTGACCCAGTTGATCAAGGGCCGTATCGCCGAAGGCAAGCTGGAAGACGTGCCGCCGTACTTCCACTACTGCGCTGCCTGGGCACTGGTGCACGGCGCCGTGGCGCTGTACCACTCGCCGTTCTGGAGCAATGTGCTGGAGGATCAGGAAGGCTTCTTCCAGTTCCTCATGGATATCGGCGTGCGCATGGGCAACAAGCGCAAACGCGACTGAGCGCGACCTCGCGGCACAGCGATTGCGACCTCGCCGCTTCCGAAGCCGGCCTGCATCTATGAGGCGGCCGGCCTCGCGATATACTCCGGGCATCGAGCCATCGGAGCCTTTCATGATCGTCGACCGTCAGGGCAGACGTTTTCGCAACCTGCGTGTCAGCCTCACTGCCGCCTGCAACTATGCCTGTACCTATTGCGTACCGGACGGCAAGCGCCTGGTCGCCGCCCAGGACGAACTGTCCGCCGATGCCCTGGCGCGTGGCGTGGCCTATCTGATCGAGGCTGCGGGCATCGAGCGTTTGCGCATCACGGGTGGCGAACCGCTGGTCAGCACGCGGCTGGAGCCCTTTCTGCGCCAGGTCAGCCAGATGGGCCTGGACGACATCAGCCTCACCACCAATGGTCAGTTGCTCGAGCGCAAGCTGCCACTGCTGAGCGAGTGCGGTATTCGCCGTCTCAATGTCTCACTGGATACCCTCGATGCCGCCGCCTTCCGCAGCATCGCCCGTGGTGGCGACCTGGCCACGGTGCTGGCCGGCATGCAGGCGGCGCGCGAGGCGGGAATGAAGATCAAGGTCAATATGGTGCCGCTGCGTGGGCAGAACCTCGATCAGGTATTGCCCCTGCTGGACTATTGTCTGGAACGCGGCTTCGAGCTGCGCTTCATTGAGCTGATGCGCATGGGCCACCTGGCCCGTGATGGCAATGCCTTCAACCAGCAGTTCGTCGGCCTGCCCGAGTTGCTCGAACTGATCGGCAGCCGCCACCAGTACGTGCAGGCCAGTGCCCCGGTGGATGCCACGGCGATGCGCTATGCCATTCCGGGCGTCGGCCATTTCGGCGTGATCGCCAATGAGAGCGTGCCTTTCTGCCGCACCTGCTCGCGCTTGCGCCTGTCCTCCACCGGCTGGCTGCATGGCTGCCTGTCGTCGAGCAACCGCCACTTTGTCGGCGATCTGCTGGACAAACCACGCCACCAGGCCCTGCCGGCGCTGCAGCGGCTGCTGGTCAAGGCGTTGGGGGACAAGCAGGATCTGGCTTTTTCCGGCGGTGCCACGGTGATGAAGATCATCGGCGGCTGAGTCGCCGCTGTGTGGCTCGGCAGTCACGCCATGCCCGGATAAACTGTGCCGGCTTTTCCCTTGCGAGTGTGCTGCGGATGTCTGCCCGTTTTCCCATCGACTACATCGAACCGGTTTTTCGCCCACCGAGCGAAGCCCAGTCGCTGATTCTGCCAGTCACCAACGGTTGCTCCTGGAACCAGTGCACCTTCTGCGAGATGTACACTGCCGAGCAGAAGAAATTCCGTGCCCGTGACGAGACGCAGGTGCTGGAAGAGATTCGCCGCGCCGGCGAGCAGTTGATCGTCAATCGAGTGTTTCTCGCCGACGGTGATGCACTGGTGCTGCCGACCCGGCGCCTGCTGGCGATCCTGCGCGCCATCGGCGATTACATGCCCGAGGTAAGGCGGGTTTCCAGCTACTGCCTGCCGCGCAACCTGCGCAAGAAGTCGGTCGAGGAACTCAGAGAACTGGCCGATGCTGGCTTGAAGATGGCTTACGTCGGCTGCGAGTCCGGTGACGACGAGGTGCTGGCGCGGGTCAACAAGGGAGAAACCTACGCTTCCAGCCTGAGCGCTCTGGACAAGCTTGGCCAGGCCGGCATCAGTCGCTCGGTGATGATCCTCAACGGGCTTGGTGGTGAGGCGCTCAGCGATCAGCACGCGGACAACTCGGCACGGCTGATGAACGAGGCGCAGCCCGAATATCTGTCCACCCTGGTGGTCAGTTTCCCCATGGGCGAGGCGCGTTTTCGCCAGCGCTTCGTCGATTATCGGCCGCAGAGCCAAGTGCAACTGTTCCGCGAGATCGAGCGTCTTCTCGACGGGCTGCAGTTGCGGCAGACGGTGTTTCGCAGTGATCACGCCTCCAACTATCTGGTGCTCAAGGGCACCCTGGGGCGCGACAAGGAACGCCTGCTGGCCCAGGTGCGCAATGCTATCGAGCAGCCGCAGCAGGCGAATCTGCGCCAGGAGTGGCAGCGCGGACTCTGACCAGGCTGGCGCAGAATCTGCATCCCTGCCTTGTCCGCCGGTTTTCCGTCACCGGCTCGTGGAGGATCGATGAATGCGTAACCTGTTTCTCCTGCTGGCGCTGCTGGGCCTGGCCGGCTGCATGAAGGTCAGCGACCTGGCCAGTGGTGCCGAGTACCACCTGCGCGACGCCGGGTTCCTCGACCATGGCCGTACCGAGCGCATGGCCTCGCGGCGTCTGCAGCAGGATTCCTTCATCTATATCGCCCAGGGCCATTTCGTGCCGCCGGGGCATGGCTATCCCCGGCCCAACGTGGTGGCCGAGGAGGCCTTCAAGGGCTTCGTCCAGTACTTCCCCCTGGTGCGCCGCGCCAAGCAGCCGCTGGGCCTGGAACAGGCGATGGCTGAGGCTCGCGATGCGGGCGCCCATTACCTGCTCTACAGCCGCTTCGCCTACAGCGACGACCGCATCGGTAACGAGGATGAATGGGCGGATCAGGAGGCCCTGGATCGCCTGGGTACCGACCGCGCCGTGATCCAGCTGATGTTGATCGAGACCAACACACGCTTTCTGGTGGACACCGCCCGTATTCGCAGCCGTGGCGGCTTCCTGACGTTCTACGACGCCCAGCCGCAGGATCTCATCGGCCCAGCGCTGGAGGAATACGCCCGCAGCCTGCTGGGCGTGGCGCACTGAACGAGTCGTGCCTTTGCCGGGGGCCAGGCGTGCGATGTTGTATGCTCCAGGGGGCGTAGCGATGTGGAGGAGGACAGCGCATGAGCGATCCAGGCAAGGCCGGCGACCTGCTGGCACAGATTCCCAAGGGCGAAGGCAAGGGCCTGCCCCCGGTGCACCTGTGGAATCCGGATTTCTGTGGCGATATCGACATGCGCATCGCCCGCGATGGCACCTGGTATTACCTGGGTACGCCCATCGGTCGCAAGCCCATGGTGCGCCTGTTTTCCACCATCATCCGCCGCGATGGCGACGACTACTTTCTGATCACCCCGGTGGAGAAGGTGGGCATTCAGGTGGAGGACGCGCCCTTCGTCGCGGTGACCCTGCAGGTCGAGGGAGAGGGCGAGGCACAGGTGCTACGCTTCACCACCAATGTCGAGGATGAGGTCATCGCAGATGCCGAGCACCCCATCCGGGTCGAGCTCGACCCTGCGACACAGGAGCCCTCGCCGTACATTCTGGTAAGGCGTAATCTCGAGGCGCTGATTCACCGCAACGTGTTCTATCAACTGGTGGAACTGGCGATGCAGCGCGAGATCGACGGGCAGCCCTGGCTGGGTGTATGGAGCAGTGGGCAGTTCTATCCCATAGGGCCGATGCCGAGCTGAGAGCGAAGGCACCGGTGCGCGCGGCGCACCCTACGGATTTGAGGTGAGAGGCACATGCAGGAGCAGCGCATCGAAACCGCACGCCTGACATTACGGGCGCCTCAGGCCCTGGACGCCGCCGAGGTGCAGCGCCTGGCAGGTGATTTTCGTATCGCCGACGTCACCGGCAGCATCCCCCATCCCTATCCCCCCGAGCTGGCGCAGCAGTGGATCGAACGCTGTGTGCAGGGCTGGGCCAGCGGAGCGGCGGCCAACTTCGTCATCATCGAGTCCGACAGCGGACAACTGATCGGCAGCATGTCGCTCGAGAACATCACGCGAGGCGAGGCCGAGGTGGGCTACTGGATCGGCGTGCCGTACTGGAGTCGCGGCTACGCCAGCGAGGCCTGCAATGCCCTGGTGGATTTCGCTTTCCGCCAGTTGCGTCTGCGCCGCCTGCATGCCAGCCACCTGGCGCGCAATCCGCAATCCGGGCGCGTGTTGTTCAAGGCCGGCTTCCGTCACCTGGGCCTGGGCCATAGCGCGAGCGGGGAGCCGATGGAGCTGTACGAACGGGTATCCGGCGAGTAGGCGGCGCTGGCTCAGCGCACCCGATCCCGGCTCTGCACCGCCAGATCCAGCGCCTTCTGCATGTCCAGCCGTGCCGAGCGGCCGACGTCCTTGTCGCTCAACTGGTAGTTGCGTTCCGAGGGCAGGATGGGGGCGGTGAGGTCTTCGGCATCCATCGGCTCGAAGTCGTAGTCGCCGCCGATGGTCATGGCGCTGCGCCGCAGCAGCATGCGCACCTGTTCGGGTTGCAGATCCGGGTTGATCGACAGCATGGCGGCGACGACGCCGGTGACCATCGGTGTGGCGTAGGAGGTGCCGCAGTGTACGTCGCCGCTCTTATCGGCCTTGCGGGTAGAGGCACGGGCACAGGCCGCGGCGGTAATGTCGACGCGCATGTCGACGTTCGACGAGTTGCGTTTGACCACATAGGCCGGGTCGTCCACGGCGACGTCCAGGCGTTCGCTGCGCTGGTGCCCACCGACCACCAGCAACTGCTCGGTGATGAAGGAGGAGGGCAGGCGGTACTCGTCGCGCCCGGAGAAGGACGAGCCGTTGCCAGCGGAGTTGACCACCAGCACGTCCGGATGCTCCTTGCGCAGCCAGAGGAAGAACTCCTCCAGCAATTCCTCGTAGCCGCTCATGGCGATGCCCGAGCGCACCAGCGAGTCGATCTCGTCGCCCTCGACGTTGCGCGTGCCGACGCGGTGGATACCCCAGCTCCAGTTGAGCACACGCACGCCATCCTCGACCAGGTTGACCGAGGCGGCGATATTGGCGGTGATGCCGGCATCGGAGTTGCGCTCGACTATGACCTCGAAGCCTTTGCTGGCCTTGTCCAGGCCGCGCAGGAATCCGGTGTTGCCGCCCTTGTTCCAGTGCGCGGCGAGAATGCCGGCCACCGTGCTGCCGTGGTTGTCTGGTTGCTCGGCATCACGGGCGTAGAGGCAGGTACGGGGTTCGCCGTGTGCGCAGGCGCCCAGGTAGTCGGCGAAATCAGGGGCATCGAAATCGACGTTGCGCTCGATCACGCCTACGCGGATCGGCTTGGGCTCGATGGGAGCTGCATCGGCGCGAATGCGCCGCTGGTAGTAGTTCACTGCATCGGCAAAACGGTTCGCCGCCCATTCCTCGGAGTTCCTTTCCGGTTGTGGCGTTGGCGCGCGCGCCGCTTCGGCTTCTTCGCCTCGTTCAGGGGCGCTTTCTTCCACGATTACGGCATCGACGCTGGTTTCGTTGCCGATGCGCAGCACCAGGGCATCGCGTTCGGTGAGGTTGTGCACCGGCAGGCGCAACTGGTAGACATTCAGCGGTGGGATGGCGCCGACCACCTTGGCGCCGTATTTCTTTGCCAGGCGGGTGGCCTCTTCCAGACCGTCATGGCTTTCCTCGATCAGCAGGCTGACGAGATCGACGTAGGTGATCAGGCCGTCCATGTTCTTCGCCACCTCATCGGGGGTGGCGGCCAGTACGTGGCTGCGGTGCAGCGACAGCCATACCGGGTTGCTGGCGCGCGGGCCGTCTTCCAGCCAGAGCGGCGCACTCTGCTGCTCACGGCGATTGAGGCTAATACGCAGCTCGTCGTGGCTGCGTGTGACCGCCGAGGCTGGCAGGGTCTGCTCGCCCAGGTGCAGCCGGGGCAGCTTCTCGCCGAGGCCTCGCACCTGCAGGCACCAGTCCTGGCGTTCCTGCGCGAGCAGGTCGCCGCAGCGTTGCAGGCTGTGGATGCGCAAGGGCTCCTCGGCCTCGGCCAGCGGGCTGAGCAGGGCCATGGAAAAAGCGCAGAGCAGGGCACGGTTGGGCAGCATGGGTAAAGACTCCGTGGCGATTCCTGCTGTTCCGACTGCCTGGGGCGTGCTTCGTTCAGGTCGGGGATAGCTGAAAAGACGCGGCAGGCTGTATCTCGATCGAGCCGAATGCTCGGAAAAAAGTTACAGTATTACGTTATCTTTCCCGGTCTACGCGAAGCCTTCCATGTCCTCCAATCGCCTGCTCTCGATCGATGCCCTGCGCGGCTTGGTCATCCTCTTCATGTTGCTCGATCACGTCCGAGAAACCTTCTACATGCATCAGCAGGTGGGCGATCCGATGGACGTGACGGCCACCGACCTGGCGCTGTTCTTCAGCCGTACCCTGGCCCATCTGTGCGCGCCGGTATTCATTCTGCTCACCGGGCTTTCGGCATTTCTCTATGGCGAGAAGCAGATGAGCCGTGCGGCGACCAGCGCCTTTCTGTTCAAGCGTGGCTTGTTCCTCGTGGTGCTGGAATTCACCCTGGTGAATTTCGCCTGGACCTTCCAGTTCCCGCCCACGGTGATCTACCTGCAGGTGATCTGGGCCATCGGTCTGAGCATGCTGGCGCTGTCGTTGCTGCTGTGGTTGCCGCGCACGCTGCTGGCGGCGCTGGGCCTGGTGCTGGTGGCCGGGCACAACCTGCTCGATGGGCTGCACTTCGCGCCGGAGTCGGCCATGCACATCCCCTGGGCGGTGCTGCATGATCGGGGCTGGCTCGAATTCTCCGACTCGCTGCGCCTGCGCACCTCCTACCCGCTGCTGCCCTGGATCGGCGTGATTGCCCTGGGTTACGTGATCGGTCCCTGGTTTCGCTGGTCGAGTGAGTCTGCACAACGTCTGCAAGCCTTGCGCAGGTTCGGCTTTGCCGCGCTGGGCGTGTTCGTGATGCTGCGCCTGGCCAATGTCTATGGCGAGAAGCCCTGGGCGGTCGAGGCCACCTGGCAGCAGACCCTGATGGGGCTGTTCAATGTCACCAAGTATCCGCCGTCGCTGCTGTTCCTGGCGCTGACCCTGGGGATCGGCCTGTTGCTGCTGGCGTACTTCGAGCGGCACAACGCTGGCCGCGTGGTGCGCTCTCTGGCCGTGTTCGGCAGCGCGCCGATGTTCTTCTACCTGCTGCACCTGTACGTGCTCAAGCTGCTCTATATCGCGGCGTTCGCCATCTGGGGGGCGAATCAGGGGCATTATTTCGGCTTCGACTCGGTGGCCTGGGTCTGGGTGACGATGCTGGTGCTGGCGGTGCTGTTGTTCTTGCCCACGCAGTGGTTCGCCCGGCTCAAGGCGCGGCGGCGGGACATTCGCTGGTTGAAGTACCTCTGAGGGCGCCTGTCGTAGGGTGCGCTGCGCGCACCGGCTGTTTTCGAGACGGCCAATTGGTGCGCACGGCGCACCCTACGGCTAGGTGCGCTGCTCGACATCGACAGGATGCCTTACGTTGCAGGAGCCCGCTTGCTGTAATCCGCAGGGAGTGCCTGTCGTAGGGTGCGCTGCGCGCACCGGCTGTTTCGCGGTGGCCAATTGGTGCGCACGGCGCACCCTACGGCTAGGTTCGCTGCTCGGCATTGACAAGATGGCGTGCGTTGCAGGGGCCCGCTTGCTGTAATCGCAGGGAGCTTCCGTTGTAGGGTGCGCTGCGCGCACCGGCTGTTTCGCGGTGGCCAATTGGTGCGCACGGCGCACCCTACGGCTAGGTTCGCTGCTCGGCATCGACAGGATGCCGTACGTTGCAGGAACCTGCTTGCTGTAATCGCAGGGAGCTTCCTGTTGTAGGGTGCGCTGCGCGCACCGGCTGTTTCGCGGTGGCCAGTGGTGCGCACGGCGCACCCTACGGGTCGGTTTTCAGCGTTTCTGCGTTTACAGCTTCATGTTTACCGACAGGTAGGCCGAGCGGCCCGGCGCCGGGGAGAACATCGGCTGGTCGTCGCCACCCCAGAAGAAGTTGTCGAACCACACGTACTCGTAGTCACGGTCGGTCAGATTCTTCAATTGCAGGTCGAGGCTGGTGGTGTCGCTGAGCTGGTAGCGCACGTTGGCATCGAGCACCGCGAAGCCGCCGTACTTGCCCTGCTGGTTCAGTTCATCGATGTAGTAGTCGCCTTGAGCGCGGGCCTGCAGGCCGAAGCGCCAGGCATCGTTGAACTGGTAGTCGGCGCCGAGGTTGCTGATATAGCGCGGGGTGGAGAACACTTCCTTGCCGGCCAGCGACTGGCCACCTGCGGTGAAGGCGCTGACCACCTTGGCTTCCTGGATGGCGTGCGAGCCCCACAGCGTCCACTGCTTGTTGACCTGCACGGTGAGCTGCATGTCGACGCCGCGGCGACGGGTTTCACCCAGGCCGACTGTGGTGCCGGTACTGGGCATGTTGGCCACTTCATCGGTGGCGTCCTGCTGCCAGACGGCGATACGGGCTTCGGAGTCGGCGAAGGGCTTGAACTTCACGCCCACTTCCTTGCCAGTGTTGATCGAAGGCTTGAATGCCGCCTGGCCGGGCGTCAGGTAGGCCGGTTTATCGGAGCCGGTGAGGATCTGGAAGGTACGGCCCCAGTTGGCGTAGACGTTGATGTCCGGTGTGATGCTGTACACCACGCTGAGCTTGGGTTGCCTGATCCAGCCGTAATCCTGCAGCTCCGCCTTCGTGCCGTTGGCCAGCTCGGTGTTGCCGGAGAAGGTGTCCACACGGTACGCCGGGATGATCTTCAACTGCTCGATGGGTTGGATGATCGCCTGTACGTAGGCACCCGTGTTGTACAGGGTGTAGTGGTCGTCGTTCTGGATGCGCGCCGGCGCTGCGTCGAAGTCGGTGGGGATGCTGAAGTTGTAGCGGTAGCGGCGGTACTCGTTGTTCTGCTGCTCGTAGTTGATGCCACCGTCGAGGGTCAGCATCTCGTGGGCACGCCAGGTCAGGTTGCTGAGCATGCCGGTCTGGCGTTCCTGCCACTGACGGCGTTGACGCGGGGCATTGCCGACGGGGTAGTCGGTGAAGGTCACTTTGCGGTCATCATCGTAGCTGTTGTAGTACAGCTTGTTGCTCAGGGCGAGCGCGTCACTGAGCTGGAAGTCGGCATGCAGGCTGAGCTGCTTCATGTCGCGGTCGTCGCCGTCATTGGCGTTCTTGGCCGGCGACCGGGTGCGGCTGGCGGCCAGTTGCTCGGCGGTGAGAAAGCCGGGTTCCTCGGCCTGGTGGTGGTAGAGACGGGCGATCACGCCGAGCTTCATGCTCTGCTCGTCGTCGCTGACGAACCACTTGCCGCCGAGCGAGTACTTGTTCGATTCGCTGTGCTCGCGAAAGCCCTGCGAGTCCTGCTTGGCGAGGAAGTAGTTCTGCGCGAAGTTACCCTGCTCATGGCCCACCGCCAGCTGCACTTCGCGGGTGTCGAAACTGCCGTAGGTCACGCGGCCGTCGGTGTAATTGCCGCCCTGGCGGGTGACCATATTGACGTTGCCGCCGATGTTGTGCAGGCCGTAACGCGGGTCATTGGTGCCGCGTACCACCTCGATGTAGTCCAGCTCCAGCGGGAAGATCATGTCGATGAAGCGCTGGTTGCCGCTGTTGACGTTGCTCGGAATGCCGTCGATCAGCGTCTTGATGCCATTGATGTAGCCCTCACCATTGAAGGCGCGGAAGGTCACCTTGCCGGACTCGGCGCCCATGCGCGTTTCGGTCAGCTGGATGCCGGGCATCTGTCCCAGCAGCTCCCAACTGTTCATCACGTTCTTGTCCTCGATCTTGTCGCTGCCCATGATGTCGACCGAGGTGAGGATGTTGTCGGTACGCAGCGTGCCGCTTTCCTTGGGGGTGACGTAGAGCTCGCCGAGCGAGATGGTGGAGTCGCCTGCAGAGGCCGCGTGGAGGTCGGTGGTGACTAGGGCAGTCAGAACGGCAAGGGAGGCCGAGGTGGCTTTCATGGGTCTTCCTAGTGGTTGTCTTGCTTGAGTGGGCAGAGGTTGTTTCGCGTTGGGAGCGGATTCGTCGTCGAGTCGTCATGCGCGCCTCTTGATCCCGGGCTGGGCTGCACCGGGACAAGTCGAATCAATAAAATATGTTATACCATAACGTTTTGTGCGGAAATCCCGACGCGCTCAGAACCGGCAGATTTGGCTCAGCTCGGATCGGCGATGGCGCTACTCGCCGTCATAGAGGTGGAACTGGTTCTTGCCCTGGCGCTTGGCCTGGTACATCGCTTGATCGGCCTGGCTCAGTAGTTCCATGGCCGTGCAATCCTGGCCGGCATAGATCACGCCACCGATGCTGGTGGTGCAACTGTGCGCGGTGCCATGGATCGAGTAGGGCGCGGCGATGCGGGTCTTCACCTTCTCCACCACGCTGAGCAGCCACTGGTTGTCGCAGATGTACGACTGGTGCAGGTTGATCAGCAGCACGAACTCATCACCGCCCAGGCGCGCTGCCGTATCGGTCTTGCGCAGGGTGTCCTGCAGGCGTTGGCCAACTTCTTCGAGCAGGGCATCACCGGCCTCGTGGCCGAGCGTGTCATTGAGCTGCTTGAAGTTGTCGAGGTCGAGAAACAGTACCGCGAAGCTCGCCTGGTCGCGGCTGTAGCGATCGATGGCTTGCGTCAGCCGCTCGATCAGCAGCCGGCGATTGGCCAGGCCGGTCAGGGTGTCGTAGAAGGCCAGTTGATGAATCTCGGCTTGCGCCGCCTTGGCGCTGGATATGTCCCGGGCGATCTTGGATGCACCGATGATGCGACCGTCCTCGTTGTAGATGGGGGAAATGGTCACGGAAATGTCGATCAGATGGCCGTCACGGTGCAGGCGTTGAGTCTGAAAATGCTCGACTTTCTCACCTCGGGTGATCTTCTCGAGGATCTCGTCTTCCTCGAAGGCACGCTCCTCGGGGATGAGGCGGCGAATCGAGGTGCCGATCATCTCTTCGGCGCTGTAACCGAACATGCGCTCCGCGCCTGCGTTCCAGCTGGCGACGATGCTCTCGGTGCTCTTGCTGATGATGGCGTCGTCGGAAGATTCGACCAGGGCCTTGAAGTGCATCAGGTTCAGCGAGGCCAATTGGCGTTGCGTGCGCGCGATCCAGCCCAGTACGCTGTTGTTGTCCTGCGCCTTTATGGGGGTGAGGAAGTCGCCGTGTCCGAGCCGATTCAGGGTGTTCTGCAGATCCTGTATCGAGCAGCCGAGTAGCCGACGAATCTCTCTGCCGAGCAGCAGGATCAGGGCCAGCAGCGTGCCGCACATGACGAACAGGAAGAGCGTGGCGATCGACAGGCGTTGCTGCGCCATGTCCACCGCGTTCTGCGTGCGGGTGATGATCATCTGCTGCGCTTCGATGATCGGCTGCATCACCTTGGCCTTGAGGGTGATGAAGTGCTGATCGGCGAGAGTGGTCAACGCTCTGTCACGGTTGTGAGGCTGACGAGGCTCGCTATCGGCGAGTTGCATGGCGGCTCTTTCGATCTCGACCAACTCGTCGGAGTAGCGCTTGGCTTCGATGAGCTTGCTCAGTTCTCTCTCGGTGAAGCCGGTACGGCGCATCAGTTCGATCAGGGCGATACGCTCACCTAGCTCTTCGTGCGCGCTCTGGGCGTCATTGCCCTCTATGGCCTTCAGCTCCCAGTAGGCCAGGTTGTAATGGGCCGGACGCGGCTGCAGGCCATCGCGGATCGCCACCACACTGTCGAAGTGATCGAGGTAGCGGCGCTCGCCAGTGATCACGTAACTGCGCATCATGCGCGCCAGATCCGCCGAGGACTGGCGCAACTCCTCGGCCAGATTCAGAGAGAGTCGCCGTTGTTCGACCGCCTCCTGATACCTGGCCTGCTCGAGCAGCAGTACGACGAACGCCAGGCCCAGCATGAGCACCACAGCCAGCATGGCGTACAGATATCGGGTGAAGCGGTTGGGGTGTATGGGGCTATTCGGCATGGCTTGGCAGTTACTCTGCTCCAGGGGCTGAGTTCCATCTCGAGATCTGCCGACCTCCGAGCCTGTAGCCGCTCGAGGTTGGGGCCGATATCTCACTGGTACGTCCTTTTAGTTATAAGCCAACTTGGTGGGACGCGCCGGGCGATTACCTGATGAAATGGTCGAATTGTGCCGGGGTAAAGCGCCTGCAAGGCTTGACTGCTCATGCCATTGTTCTGTGCCATGGGCAGTGGACAAGGAGAGGGCTAGACGCCGTGCTCGAACGTGAACGACTTCATCGTGATGGTTATACCCTGCTGCGTCAGGCCATCGCCCCCGAGTGGCTCGATGGCCTGCGCGACGCCTTCGATGCCGGGGTGAAACCGGCGGATCAATGGCCCGTACCGCGCGGTACGGATTACCGCCACTCGCTGCTGGATGATGACCCGAGCGTGCAGGCCGTGTGCCGTTTGCCGCAGGTCTTGGCCGTGGTCGGGGCGTTGATCGGTGAGCGCTTCTTCCTCGCTCAGGTGGAAGGCCGCGAGCCCCTGGCAGGCCGTGGTCACCAGCGCCTGCATCGTGATCTGTCGGCTCAGCGGCCAGGGGATATCGCCAACGCCCTGGCCTATTTCGACGATTACGGCCCCGACAACGGTGCGACCCGCCTGGTGCCCGGCAGTCATCGCCCGTTGCCCGGCGCGCCAGAGGTCGATTTCGATGATGAGTCCGCTGTCATTCAGCTAGCGGGGCGCGCGGGTGACATCCTGCTGTTCGATGTCGACCTGCTGCATGCCGGCAGCCTCAACCCCAGTGGCGCGCGGCGGCGTAGCATCCTGATCAGCTATTTCTCGGCGAACTTGTATGAGTCGCACCTGCAGAGCATGGCCTTGCGAGGGGTACGGATGGACACCCGCGAGCGTTTCACTCCCGAGGACATGACCTGGCCCTGGGACGACCGCTGAATGCCGGGGGGCCGGTTCAACCGTTGGGTACCACCTCATAAGGCGTGTTGCTGATGAACAGGTTGCGCCAGTCCGGGCGCCATTGGGGGATGCTGAGGACGAAGCGCCGTTCACGCTTGTCGAACTCGATCCAGGTCACCCCCAGGGTCTGTTCATCCTCGCTGACCCGCATGTCCACGGATTGCCTGAGGTAGAGCGGGCTGCGAAATACCTGGGTCGGATCCTGGCGGTCGACGATGCGCAGGTACGACAGGCCACCGCCAGGGGTGAGCAGGCCGCGCACCGGCACGCTTTCGATCAGATGGCCACCTTGCGGGCTGACCTGGGAAACCGAGGCCGGCGCGTCGAGCGCCTCGTTCAGGCTCCAGCCCAGGAACAATGCAAGTGTCGCGAAAAGGCCGCAGGCTGCGACAAGGATCTTCTTCATGTCAGGGCTTGGCTATGTTGATGGCGGAGGTGCCAGGCGGCAGCGGCTCGCGCAGCAGATCGGAAAACACGCGGAAATCGCCGCCTTTGTTGTACCGGGTTCGGTACTCGGCGAAATGGCTGTTGAGCACCAGCATGTAGCGTTTGCTCTGTTCATCCATGTAGCGCCTCTGGTTTTCCGTGTTCATGCCGAACAACGACTGCTGCATGATGCCTTGGGAGACCGCATCCACACCGGCATTGTGCGCGAAAGCTTGCAGCAGGCTGGGGGCGATGCCATCGAAGTTCCAGAAGCCCAGCGGCTGGCTGAACACCGTGCCATCGTCGTTGAAGTCGTAGTTGTCCTCGGCGTAGAACAGCAGGGTTCGCGGCTGAAACTCGATGCGCTCGGCATACACCCGCACTTCGCCCTCGGCTGCCACCCGCAGGTTGAAGTCAGCCAGCGCTCCGCGCAGGTCGTTGAGGCCTTCGCTGCCCCATTTGGCAAAGGTGATGGGCCGTGAGTTGAAGTAGCCGAAGCGTTCCACCGCGCTGGCCAGGTTGGGGAACACCAGGGGGTAGCAGCCAGGGGCCTTGTCGCCATAGGCTGCGAGCAGATGCTTGCGGATCTGCCCCATGGCGGCGGCGTTGTTCCAGCTTCGGCGTAGCTCGGCGAGCACCGGCTTGACCTTGTCGAAGCTGGCCACCCAGCTCATCTTGACGATGCTTTCCTCGATGTACTGCGCCGGGGGCCACTCGGCGTGTTCCTTGACCCGTGTCGACATGCCGCCATTTTCCGTCGGCCAGGGTTGCCCCTGAAACCAGTGGCGCATCAGCGCGGCGGAAACCGGCCAGTCGATGGCCTCCATGGCGTCTGGAATGTCGGTGATCTTGAATAGCCTGGCTTGAACCGGCGTGCCTTGCGTCTGGCTCGCTGGGCTCAGGTTCGATTGTGCAACGACTGGCTCGGCGCTCGACATGTCCTTACCTCAACCGATGAAGATTTCGCTTTGTGGCTCGAACTCGACGGACACGACTTCGGCCGCATAGGCCGCTGCGCGTTTGGTCTTGCCCTGCTCATCGGTAACGCCTTCGATGACCTTGCCGGAAGCCGTCTTCAGCTTGTACGGGCGGCCAGCCAAGGGCTGGCCGGTATCGCTGTCGCTGAGCACGAAATGCTCGTCGAACTGACTGGGGATCGGCGCCGGGGCCGTGAAGGAGGCCGTGCTCACTGACGAGCCGACCAGAATGTCGCCCGAGCCGGTCACGATGCTGCCGCCATGGCTGGTGGGGCTGCCGAGGAAGGCGACCGGCTTGCCGTTGACCAGGATGGTGCCTTCTCCCTGAGTGATGGCGCCGCCACAGCTACTGTTGTCGCCGACGCGGGCAGCGGGCAGGTTGTTGAACAGCACATCGGCAGAACCCACCGCTATGGGGTTGGAACCGTGACCGGGCAGAGGGCAGGCGTGGGTATCGGATAAGCGGGCGGCAGGCTTGGCCATACGAGTTCCCTTCGTAGTCGTGGGGCGAGTCATGAAGACCCTAGCAGGGCTCAAGAGTTCTCGCGACCGCGCATCGCCGGTAATTCGACTCGTTTAACACTTTGCGTTGCTGCCACCATAAGGTCGGTGCGCCATGGCGGCAGCCTGTCCGTGCGCTCAGCCTCAGGCCGCCAGCAGCGCCTTGCCCAACGCCTCGTTGAAGGCTTGTATGTCGCCAGGGTTGCGCGAGGTGATCAGCGTCCAGTTCTGGCCCGGGCAGACCTGTACCTGGGTATCGACCCACTCCGCCCCGGCGTTGACCAGATCGGTGCGCACGCTGGAATAGGAGGTCAGCACCTTGCCGGGCACCACGCCGGCGTCGATCAGCAGCCAGGGGCCATGGCAGATCGCTGCGACCGGCTTGCCTGCTTCGCGGAACGCCTGCACCAGGCCCTGGGCATCGCCGTCCTGGCGCAGGGTATCGGCGTTCACCGTGCCGCCGGGAATCACCAGCAGGTCATAGTCCGGTGCAGCGAGGCCGGCGATCTGCGTATCCGACTGCACGCTGACGTCCTTCTCCTTGTCCTGCAGCCAGGTCTCGGCCTGGCCGCCCTTGATGCTGGCATGGGTGACCGTGGCGCCCTGATCCTTCAACGCCTGCATGGGCTTGAGCAACTCGTCGCGCTCGATACCCGTATTGGCGGTGATGAACAGCACCTTCTTGCCTTGCAGATTCGTACTCATCCGGAAAACCTCCGCTGATGCGCCACAGGGGCGCGGCTGAATGATCGCGTTGCAGAACGCGGTATGTATCAGGGTTGAGAGGCGGGCAGCGCAGAAGTTCGCATCGAGCGACGGGCGTGGCTTGTCCAGAGGGTATCGCTTCGCAATCGGGAGGGCGTTGATCGGCAGAGGTTGCTCCTCTGCCAATCGATTAGTCATGGCTGTAGGCTGCGGCGTGGTGGCAAGTACACCTCAGCCCTCCTCGGGGTTTTCTTCTCCTGCCATGCAGTGGATGAAGGCGTTGTAGGTGTCTATTACATATTCAGCCGACAAGGCGTTGCTTGCAGTGAAAGCTTCTGCCTGGCCTGATGCATCGGTGGTTGGGAGTTTGGTTTTCGCGGCGATTACCTTTATCGATTTCTCGATATCGAAGGATTCGTCGTTGATCTGCTTGGTGACGTCGTCCTGCAACTTGATGATCAGCCTGGTGGCGTTCGAGTTGATCGTGTTGAGGATTTTCAGTGCGTTATCCGTATTGCTCTGCAGGTTGACGAGATTTTTCGCCGCAGACAGAAAGCTAGCGCCGTTGTCTTTGTGCAGGCTGGCTACCAAAGCCTTGCTTTTAGGGGCCGAAAGTTTTGCCTTGAAGTCGGATGAATGTTCTTGCAAGCGCTCCAGCAGGGGGGCCTTGTTTTTCGCGGCATCCAACAGTTCCTGAAGGTTGGGTCTGGCACACGCAAGGCGGTTGTTCGCTTCCCGTACCAGTCGATCCTGAGTCTTGAAGTTGCCATAGGTGGAAAAACCGAGCGCGGAAAGGCCGATGGCTCCGGCTGATTTGTACAGCTCGGAGCCGCTACCCACCGCCGCACCTATCGCGCCTATTGCGGCACTGGCCAGCATGAGACCGTCACTGGCCGCCTGACTCTTGGCGGCCCCCGTGCTGTAGGACTCGTATTCCAGTTGCAAGCGATCGAGCAGGCAGATGGAGCTTGCCCGGCCATCGTTGCAAGAGGCGGCTGCAATATGCCTTGGGGCCGACATATTGGCGCAGCCGCTGACGAAGACCGCAATCAGGAGCAGGTAAAGGGGGCGCTGAAGCGTCATGCTGGTTCGTCCGTGAAGGAGATGGAGTCTTCAGCGTAGAAGGCTATTGGGTCATGTCAATATGATGTCATGGATTGGTTTGAGTCCATGCCGTAACTGCCAGGCACATGCAAGGCATGTAGGTGCTTGTCCGTTTACCAGAGGTCGGTATCGTGCCCTCTGTAGATAAGCTTCATTCCGGCAATTGCACCGCCTTGCCTTTGCTCCCGAACAGATTCCAGCTCGTCACGAACAGTGCTGCGACCAAAGGCCCGATCACGAAACCGTTGATGCCGAGCAGGGCCAGGCCGCCCAGGGTGGAGATGAGGATCAGGTAGTCTGGCAGGCGGGTGTCCTTGCCGACCAGAATGGGGCGCAGGATGTTGTCCACCAGGCCGATCACCAGCACGCCGAAGGCGGTGAGGACGATGCCTTGCCAGAGGCTGCCGCTGAGCATCAGGTAGATCGCCACTGGGGCCCAGACGATGCCGGCGCCGGCCGCTGGCAGCAGCGACAGGAAAGCCATCAGCACGCCCCAGAGCAGCGGGCTGTAGATACCCAGCACCCAGAAGATCAGGCCGCCCAGGGTGCCCTGTACCGCCGCCACCACCACGTTGCCCTTGACCGTGGCGCGCACCACGCGGGTGAACTTGATCTGCAGGCGGCGCTTGGTGGTCTCGCCCAGCGGAATGGCGGCGCGGATGTCATGAACCAGCCTGCGACCATCGCGCAGCAGGAAGAACAGCAAGTACAGCATCACGCCGAAGCTGATGAGGAATTCAAAGGTGCCCTGACCGATAGCGAACACCTTGGTGGCCAGGTATTGGCTGGCGGTCATGGCGCCCTGGGAGATCTTCTCGCGCAGGCCATCGAGGTCGGAAACACCGAAACGGTCGAGCTGCTCCTGCATCGAGGGGGGCAACGTCTGCACGGTTTGGGTGACGTAGGTGCCGATATCCAGCTCACCCGACTCCAGTTTTTCATACAGGGTCGTGCCTTCGGCTACCACCGCCGAGGTAATGAAGATCACCGGCAGGATCGCCACCAGCAGGCAGGTGGTCAGGGTCAGCAGGGCGGCCAGGTTATCCTTGCCGCCCAGGCGTTGCACCAGGCGCTGTTGCAGCGGCGCGAACACCACGGCCAGCACCATGGCCCAGAACACGGCACCGTAGAAGGGCAGCAGGATCCAGAAGAAGGCGATCGTCACCAGGACGAGCAGGAGGACGAAGGCTTTGCGTTCGAGGGGCATGGGCGGTTCGGGGCGATGGTTCATGCCCCTTAGTCCCCCCGATGGGCGGCAAAGTGCAGAAAAGTTGCCGGTGCCCGCTCACAGCCGGCGAATGGAGCGGCACAGCGTGACGATCAGCGTCTGCATCAGCGCCAGGGCGATGAGGAAGGTGGCCACGTAGGCCCAATGGCCCAGTTCGGCATGAATCAGTACCACCGAGCCGATGCCTGCACCGGCACCGATATTGCCGGCCAGGGTGATGAGCGAGTTGGCCTGGGCCGCGTGATCCTTGCCGGCGATCTCTTCGGACATGGTGATGAGCAGGGCATAGCCGGGTAACTGAAAGGCGCCCAACAGCGTGGCATAGAGCAATACGGTAGACGATGTGCTGGCCTGGTAGAGCAGGCAGATGCTCAGCATCACCGCCACGCCACAGGCGGCCAGCACGATGAACTTGCCGCCCAGGCGTTCGGCCAGTGGTGCGACGAACAGCGAGCCGACCACGCCGCCCGTGATCATCAGTGCGCCGGCTGCCGACAGGGTTTCGAGGGCGAAGCCGTGTTCTCTGAGCATGGGCTCCAGGCATAGGGCCAGGGCATTGAACAGGCCGCAGCCGATGACGGTGGTGATCAGCACAGGCGCCATGGCCGGCGCCCGCAGCAGTGGCAGCAAGCCGCCCTCGATGCCTGACGGAGTGAGGTCATGGCCCGGCCTGTGGGTGCAGAGCCACAGCAGCACTGCTGGTATCAGGCCCACCAGGCCGGTGAGCGCCAGTGCCTGTGGGATGCCATAGGCTTCGACCAGCAAGGGCGGCAGGCCGAGGCCCAGGGCCAGACCGAGGAACAACCCGGCCGTGCTGATGCCGATGGCGGTGCCGCGCTCGGCGTCGTCGAACCACTCGATGGACATTTTCGCCACGCCATTGAGCAGCATCGGTTGCGACAGGCCGATGAGCACCTGCCCGGCCATCAGGCTGAAGAAGCTGCTGTCGAACCTGAAACCCAGTGACAGCGCCAGCAGGCCACACCCCCAGGCTGCGCCTCGGCGGAAGCCGATCCTGTCGATCAGCCGGCCACAGGGTATGGAGAACAGGATGCACAGCAGCGGTATGACCAGAATGCTCAGGCTGCTGGCCAGCTCGCCCAGGCCATAGTGCTGTTGGATCTGGGCCTGCTGGGGGATGAGAAAGCTGACCTGTGCCTGATTGCTGCACAGCACCAGGGCGAACAGGGCAGCGACTGCCCAGCGCCACTGGCTCATGGGGCGGACGGTGGTTGGCGCGAGGCTGTCGGTCGGGTTTTGGCTGGGGTAACCCATTTCTTGTATGAACCTCGCGGGTGAGTCAGGAGAGAAACATGAGCGATGCTTATGTTTATCCTGGCGCGGGGTAAATGGGAAGAGGGCATGCGAAATTTGTAGGTTGCCAAGTGCTGGCTGACATCCGCCTGGGTGAGATCGACTGCGGCTGAAAATGGCGGGTGGTGGACTGCTGGCAGCCTTGCGTTGCAGGGCTGGCCCGTTCGTGCAAGGGCGCTGCCGTCTTGTCGCTCCTAGCTCCGCTCTGGCGAGCGGTAGGCACTGGGTGTAACGCCCACCTCGCGACGAAAGACCTGCGAGAAGTGACTGGGGCTTGAGTAGCCTACCTCCAGGCCAATATCGATAACGCTGTGGTCGGTTTCCAGCAGCAATTTACGTGCATGTGCCATGCGCAGGCGGATGAAGTAATGCGATGGCGACAGCCCGGTGGCGCGCTTGAACAGCCGGCTGAAGTGGTATTCGCTCAGTTGCGCGGCCTGCGCGAGGGCGGCCAGGGAAAAGTCTTGTGCTAGGCGCTCGGTCATCAGTTCGATCACGCGCCTCAGTTTGTAAGTCGGCAGGGCGTTGCGGAACCTGCCCATACTCGGCGGGGCTCGATAGTTGCGTACGAGGTGAATCGCCAAGGCCTGGGCCAGGCTGTGCACGAGGAGTTGGCTGGTGGGGCGGCTGTCGAGGAGTTCCGAACGAAGTCGTTCGAGCAGCAGCCGTACCCATTCGTCACGGCCACCAGAGACATCGACGAAGCTCACCATCGCGGCGTGCGGTAATGCTAGGTCGCGGGCTGCATTGTCGATCAGGGCGGGGGCGAGATAAAGGTGCATCACCTCGAAGCTGTCGCCATTGGTGGCCTGCCAGCGCATTTCATAGGGCTGCGTGGTGCTGGTCAGAAAAAAATCGCCGACGCACACCTCGGCCTGCTTCCATGCACCTCCTGGTTCACGCTCTTCGACGATGGCCGAGCCTGCCAGCACCATCACCAGCAGCGGCTCGGCCACAGCCGGCACCAGGATCGGCTCGGCGATGCTGCGGTGGATGAAGAGGTGCAACACCACATCCTGCGTGTCGGGCGACTGTGGCGAGACAGGATTGTCGCCGGGCATGTATCGCCACATGGCTTCGGCCGGAATCCGCAAGGCGTTGGACGAGTCGGCAGGTTTGGATTGCTTCATCAGTAACGTCTCCATCGATGCCAGGTGCCAGGGGGCAGGGTTAGAGGTTAGCGCGTGGGCGCTGGGCTGCCATCCCTCCATGCTTCAGCAGATCGAGCGCAAGATCGCGACAGCCAGCGCAAGACGGCGAAAGCCTGGCATGGTCAAGCGAGGGAAGATGAAACCGTATTCGAGCGCACCTGCATTTGTCGCTCGCTTCGCCCTGATAGATTAGATAAGGAGCCGACATGTCTGACATCAAGCACACCATCACGCAGGATTTTGAAGGCCAGGTTGCCCTGGTCACTGGTGCCGCCAGCGGCATCGGCAAGGCCATCGCGCTGTTGTTGCATGCTCGCGGTGCCAGGGTCATCGCGGAGGACATCGACTCCGCCGTGAAAACGCTGGCCCAGCCGGGGTTGGTACCCTTGGTCGCGGACATCACCGAGGACGGCGCCGCTGAGCGCGCGGTAGCGCTTGCGGTCGAGCAGTTCGGCCGGCTCGACATCCTGGTGAACAACGCGGGCATCATCATCAACAAAGCGGTGGTGGACATGAGCCGGCAGGACTGGGAGCGCATTCAGGCTGTCAACGCCACTGCTGCCTTCCTGCATTGCCGTGAGGCGATGAAGGCGATGATGCCGAACAAGGTGGGCTCCATCGTCAATATCGCCTCCTATGCGTCTTATTTCGCCTTTCCCACCATTGCTGCCTACGCAGCTTCCAAGGGGGCGCTGGCCCAGCTCACGCGCACCCTGGCGCTGGAGGCCATCGAGCATGGCATCCGGGTGAACGCCGTCGGTTCGGGCGATGTGGTGACCAACATACTCAACGATGTTGTGGAGGATGGCCCTGCCTTTCTGGCACAGCATGGCGAGGCAGCACCGATCGGCCGTGCGGCTCAACCGCAGGAGATCGCCGAGGTGGTCGCCTTTCTGGCATCCGAGCGGGCGAGCTTCATGGTCGGGGCGGTGGTCATGGCCGATGGTGGCATGACAGTGACGGCTGGCTGACATGCGATTCAGGCTGCACTCGCGCCAACGTGAGTCTGGTGCCGGTGCATCGCTCCAGCAAAGCAGCTCCAGCGTGACGAACAGTTTTCGAGGTCGGTGCGGCTCTTGACAGCTCTGGGATACTGGATGGCACGAGGATCATCAATCGAGGAGGTTTGGCCATGCGTGACGAGGAACTCAAGACGCTGTTCGATCAGCAGGCGGCGGGTTACGACCAGCAGTGGGCGGGCATGGCGCCGATCCGCCAGACGCTGTATCTGCTGCTCGATGCGCTGTTCACCGAACTGCCGGCCGATGCGCGGATTCTCTGCGTCGGGGTGGGCACGGGGGCGGAGATCGGCTACCTGGCCGAGCGCTTTCCCGCTTGGCGCTTCACGGCGCTCGACCCCTCGGGGGCGATGCTCGAGCAGTGTCGGCAACGAGCGCAGCGCGGCGGTTTTCTGCAGCGTTGCGACTTCCATGAGGGTTACCTCGATACGCTGGCGGCGCAATCCGCTTATGACGGCGCCACCTGTTTCCTGGTCTCGCAGTTTTTCCTCGATACCTCGGCCCGCACCGACTTCTTTCGGCAGATCGCGCAGCGCCTCAAACCCGGCGCATTGCTGGCCAACGCGGATCTGACCTGCGATACCCGAACGCCCGCCTACGAGGTGTTGCTGCGCCAGTGGATGACCCTGATGTCTGCCGCCGGCGTACAGCCTGAAATGCTCGAACGGGCGCGAGCTGCCTATGCCCGGGATGTGGCCGTGCTGCCGGCGCAGCAGGTGGCCGGCATCATCGAAGCGGCGGGGTTCAGCGCACCAGTGCAGTTCTTCCAGGCCGGGCTGATGGGGGGCTGGGGCTGCCGGCGTTTGGCCGAGGGCTGAACGCCGCGGCCATTCACTCCGTTCGGCTGCCGTGCTCGCGGTCGCGCGGGTAGTGTCGGTCGAGGGGGAAGGGCGGCAACCAGGCTTCGCGGCGGATGGTCCAGAGTTCGTAGGTGGGGGTGAACTGGTTCGGTTCGTCCAGCGAGCCAAGGTTCAGCTCGATTTCATCCGCCGTGCGCGAGAACACCGACGAGCCGCAACGCAGGCAGAAATGACGGCCGCCGTACTGGCCGGTTTCGCCTTCTATCGTCACCGCATCCTGTGCAAATATCGCCGAGGCATGGAAGAGGGCGCCGTGATACTTGCGGCAGTCCAGGCAGTGGCACAGGCCGACCCGGTAAGGCTGGCCGCTGGCTGTGAAACGTACCTGGCCGCAGAGGCAGCCGCCGGTGATGTGTGGCATAGGATGTACTCCATTTCTGGCGTGTTGGCTGCGACCCTAGCAAAGCCCTGAGAAGGCGGTATGTCGGTTGGCCTGTGACGCTGTGAAGGATGTCGCAATATGCCTGGCTGACGCCGCCATCGCCTTCGTAGCCCAGGTGAGGGCATGGGCTATCATGCCGCTACTTGTCATGAGCATGGAGATTTCGTGATGGGACTGTACTTGGGGATTGCCGGACTCATCGTCTTTCTGCTGGTAGTGATGTGGGCCGCGCGCAAAAAGCATACAGGCACGTACCACTCGAGCGACGCTGGCAGTCCGACCCTGGACAGCGGGGGCAGCTTCTTCGGTAGCGACTGTGGCGGCGGTGACAGTGGTGGCTGCGGCGGTGACTGAGTACTGCCGTTCTGCTCCCTCTGGCAATCCTTTGCCCTGTATCATCGACGGTAGAGTGTCGCGGCTTTCTCAGCATTGACTGCAGGCATGCCGTATTCGTACCTGGGGTCGTGCCGCTGGCAGGCCCAACCTTTTGCGAGTGATGACAGCATGATCGAGGTAACCGAAGTTTCCATTGCCGAGCTGCGTGCCGCGCTGGAGTCCGGCCGCACCACGGCGGTCGAGTTGGTCAAGGCCTATCTGGCCCGCATCGAGGCCTACGACGGGCCGAATACGGCGACCCGACTCAATGCGGTGGTGGTACACAACCCCGACGCGCTCAAGGAGGCCGAGGCCTCCGATGCACGCCGTGCTCGTGGTGAAACCCTCGGCCCGCTCGACGGCATTCCCTACACCGCCAAGGACAGCTACCTGGTCAAGGGGCTGACGGCTGCTTCCGGCAGCCCGGCGTTCAAGGATCTGGTGGCGCAGCGCGACGCCTTCACCATCGAGCGCCTGCGTGCGGCCGGTGCCATCTGCCTGGGCAAGACCAATATGCCGCCGATGGCCAATGGCGGTATGCAGCGCGGCGTCTACGGCCGTGCCGAGAGCCCGTACAACGCCAACTACCTGACCGCTCCCTTCGCCTCTGGCTCGTCCAATGGCGCCGGCACAGCGACCGCCGCCAGCTTCTCCGCCTTCGGCCTGGCCGAGGAAACCTGGTCGAGCGGGCGTGGCCCCGCCTCGAACAATGGCTTATGCGCCTACACGCCGTCGCGCGGGGTCATCTCGGTGCGTGGCAACTGGCCGCTGACGCCGACCATGGATGTGGTGGTGCCTTACGCGCGCAGCATGACCGATCTGCTCGAAGTGCTGGATGTGGTGGTGGCCGATGATCCGGACACCCGTGGCGATCTGTGGCGCCTGCAGCCTTGGGTGCCGATCCCGAAAGCCTCCGAAGTGCGCCCGGCCTCCTACCTCGATCTGGCCGCCAGCGCCGATGCGCTGAAAGGCAAACGCCTGGGCGTGCCGCGCATGTACATCAACAAGGACGAGCTGGCCGGTACCAGCGAAAATCCCGGCATCGGCGGGCCGACCGGGCAACGCATCCACACCCGCGCCTCGGTCATCGATCTCTGGGAACAGGCTCGTGCTGCCCTGGAACAGGCCGGTGCCACGGTGATCGAGGTGGACTTCCCGTTGGTCTCCAACTGCGAAGGCGACCGCCCCGGTGCGCCGACGCTGTACAACCGAGGCCTGGTGCCGCGCCAGTTTCTGCACGACGAGCTGTGGGAGCTGTCGGGTTGGGCCTTCGACGACTTCCTGCGCGCCAATGGCGACCCCAAGCTCAATCGCCTGGCCGACGTCGATGGCCCGCAGATCTTCCCCCACGACCCCGGCACCCTGCCCAACCGCGAGGATGACCTGGCCGTTGGCATGGACGAATACGTGCGCATGGCTCAGCGCGGCATCACGCCCTGGAACGAGATCCCCAGCGTGCCGGACGGCCTGCGTGCCCTGGAGATGACCCGCAAGCTGGATCTGGAAGACTGGATGGACGCGCTCGAGCTCGATGCGGTGATCTTCCCCGCCGTGGCCGATGTCGGCCCGGCCGATGCGGACGTCAATCCGCAATCGGCCGACATCGCCTGGAGCAACGGCATCTGGGTCGCCAACGGCAACCTCACCATTCGCCATCAGGGCGTGCCCACCGTCACCGTGCCCATGGGCGTGATGGCCGATATCGGCATGCCGGTGGGCCTGACCTTCGCCGGTCGCGCCTACGATGACTCGTCGTTGTTGCGACTGGCGGCTGCCTACGAGTCGACCGGCAGCAAACGCCTGATTCCACCGCGCACACCGCCATTGGCCTGAACCGCTGCGGCCGGGGAGGGCTCCCTTCTTCCTCGGCCAGGCTCAGCCACGGCCCCGATTCTCCCGCCATGCACATGGCGCTCACGAGCAAGGAGTTTGCCGCCATGGCATCCCCCGACAAGCATAAGAAACGCGCCCAGCGGGCCAAGACCAAGGCCAGGCAGAACCGTATGGGCAAGACCAGGGCCAAGGGCAGTCTCCTTCATCCGGTGCTGGCCGATCCGCTGATCGACGAGCCGTTCGATGATATCGAGTTCGACTTGAGCACCTTCGATTTCCAGGACATCGAGGAGAACGGTTTCGACCCGGCGCTGTTCGACGAGCTGTTCGTGCGCATGCAGTACGCCGAGCGCACCAGCCTGCTGGCGCTGTGCCTGGTATTTTTGCAATACCCGGTGCTGGAGCTGGTGGTGGCCGAAGAGTCGCAAGACTCGGCCACCGATTTCATCATGGCGTTGCTGATTGCCTATCGTGCCTTCTTCCATGATGAAGACGAGGACGCCGCCATCGCCTGGATCAGTAGCGAAGCCTTCCAGAGTGCCTACAACGAGGCCTCGCTGCTTCTGCAGCAGCGCAGCACGCGCGGCGCATAGGCGCGCGTGGCCTCCCCCATGTCCTCTTCGTCGCGACATATCCCCTGACATTTCCTCCTCCTGGTGTCTGCCGCTTAAAGGTTGCTGAAAGGTTGGCCTTTTAGCCTCCGGGCGTGCTTTTCGCGTGCCGACAAGAAAAAGAGGAGAAAGCGGTTTGTTGACCCTGATTGGTCTGTTGACCATTTGCTGCCTGGTTGTGCTGTTGCTCGTTGGGCGCATGTCGCCCGTTCTGCCATTGATCGTGGTGCCGCTGCTGGGTGCGTTGGCTGCGGGCTTCGGCCCCGAGGCGATTTCCGGTTTCTTCACCGATGGCATCGGTCGCGTCACCGCTATTGCCACCATGTTCGTGTTCGCCATCACCTTTTTCGGCGTGCTGCAGGACACCGGGCTGTTCCGCCCGTTGATCGGCGGTATGGTGCGCCTGACCCGCGGCAACGTCATCGCGGTGACCGTGGCCACGGCGGTGATCGGCATGCTGGCCCACCTCGACGGCGCCGGTGCCACCACCTTCCTGCTGACCGTTCCCGCTCTGCTGCCGCTGTACAAGCAACTGCGCATGAGCCCCTATCTGATGCTCCTGCTACTGGCTCTGGGCGCCGGCATCTTCAACATGCTGCCCTGGGCCGGGCCGTTGGGCCGCGCTTCGGCGGTGACCGGCATCGAGGTCACCGAACTGTGGCGCCCCCTGATCACCATTCAGGCCATCGGTGTGGTGCTGCTGATTGCCCTGGCCGCACTGCTGGGCTGGCGCGAGCAACGTCGCATCGTCGCCGGCAAGACGGGTGACGAAGGCGTACTGGTGGAAACCAGCAGCGACCTGCACGAGCCGAGCGCCGAGGAGCGTGAGCTGGAACGCCCGCGCCTGCTCTGGGCCAACGCCGCGTTGTTCCTGGCGGTACTGGTGTCGCTGTTCTCCGGCGTGCTGCCGGCCGGCTACATCTTCATGATCGGCCTGTGCCTGGCGCTGCTGATCAACTATCCGGGTGGCAAGGCGCAGATGCAGCGTATCTCGGCGCATGCACCGGCTGCACTGAGCATGGGCATGATCATCCTGGCGGCGGGTTCAATGCTCGGCATCTTCACCGGCACCGGCATGCTCACGTCCATCGCCCAGGATCTGGCGCAGGTGTTGCCGGCGCCGCTGGTAGGGCAGATGCATATCGTGCTCGGCCTGTTCGGCCTGCCCATGGAGCTGATGCTCAGCACCGACGCCTACTACTTCGGCCTGCTGCCAGTGACCCTGGAAGTGGTCAGTGCCCAGGGCGTGGAGCCGGCCAGCGTGGTCTACGCGCTGACCATCGGCAATATCATCGGCACCTTCATCAGCCCCTTCTCGCCGGCGCTGTGGTTGGCCCTGGGCCTGGCCGGGCTGGATCTGGGCCGCCATATCCGCTACTCGCTGTGGTGGATGTGGGGCTTCTCGCTGGTGCTGTTCGGCGCGGCCTGGGGGCTGGGCATGTTCTAGGGCCTGTTGAGGTTTCGCTCGCGGTTCGCGCCGAAACCTGGGCCCCAGGGGCTGGCGCCCCTCAGTCGTACAAGAAAGGGGCGCCATGCGCAGCATGGCCTTTGCTGCTGCAGCGGCAGGTTTCTAGCTGATCTCCACCTGATAGCGGAAATTCTCTGCGGCGGCGCGTGACAGGCGGTACTCCAGCGGGGTGCGATCGTAGCCCAGGGCGATGCGTTCGATGACCACGATGGGGCTGCCTTCGTCGACGTCGAGCGTGGCCGCCAGCGAGGCATCGGCAGCGGAGACGGTGAGGGTTTCCTGTGCCGAGGCGATACGTTGGCCGCAGTGCTCCTCGTAGAAGGGGTAGAGCAACTGGGGAAAGTCGTTCGGTGCGATCTCCTGCAGGGCGCCGAAACGTGAGGCTGGCAGCCAGATACGCTCATGGAACAGCGGACGACCTTCCACCAGGCGCAGACGCTGCAAGTGAATACAGGCTTCGCCCTCGGCCAACCGCAGTGCCTGGCGCGCGGCCTCTTCAGCGGGGACACGCTGGCAGTCGAGAATGTGGCTCAGCGGCACCTGGGTGAGGCCACTGGCGCTGACCTGACGAAAGAAACGGAACAGCGAACCGTCGAAATTCGGCCGCCGCACGAAGGTGCCGCGCCCCTGAGCACGCACCAGCAACCCTTCGGCCACCAGGGTCTCCACGGCCTTGCGCACCGTGCCCACCGCCACGCCGTACTGGCGGGTCAGTTCCGCTTCGGTGGGGATGGCCTCGCCCGGTAGCCACTGGCCAGCGGCAATTTTCGCCAGCATCTCGTCCCGTAGCCGCTGGTACAGCGGCAGACGTTCATCCTGTCCCAGGGGTGTAACGCTCATAGATCACGCATCCGAATCTCGACCGGCCGTCACTTTACCACTGGGTGTCGCGTTGACAGCAGTGGAACTCTCTCGATAGAGTCATATATTCATATATATGACTGAATGTCTGTATAAAAAGCAGTCGCCTCGACGCGCGGCTCGAACAATGAACGACAGAGGTAGTTTCGTGACGCCCATGCCTACTGCCAGCTTCACCGGCATCGACACCCATGCCCACATCTTTCGCCAGGATCTGCCGATGGTGCCCGGCCGTCGCTACAGCCCTGCGTATGACGCCACGGTGGAGCAGTACCTGGCTCATCTGGATGGCTGTGGCCTGTCCCATGGCGTGCTGATCCAGCCGAGCTTTCTCGGCACCGACAACCATTACATGGTCGAAGCGCTGCAACGTTTCCCCGAGCGCCTGCGTGGCGTGGCGGTGGTCGATGCGCAGGTGAGCGATGCCGAGCTGGACGCCCTGGCCGCCGCCGGCGTGGTAGGCGTGCGCCTGAACCTGATCGGCAAGGCTCTGGAGGATTACACCGGCGCGGCCTGGAACGAGCTGTTCCGCCGCCTGGCCCGGCGTGGCTGGCAGGTGGAGATCCAGCGCGGTTTCGATGATCTGCCGTCGATCGTGCCGGTGATTCTCGAATCCGGCGTCACCCTGGTGATCGATCATTTCGGCCTGCCGCAGCCCAGCCTGCATCTGGATGATCCACGGCACGAGGCCTTCTTCGCTCTGTTCGGCCAGGCGCCGCTGTGGATCAAGCTGTCTGCCGCCTACCGCAGCCAATCCGACCTGGCCCGCGCCCAGGCCATCACCGCGCATTTGCGCGCGGCCTGTGGCGGGGTGGGGCGCTTCCTTTGGGGCAGCGATTGGCCCAACACCCAGTTCGAGTCGCAGACCCGCTACGATCAGCAGTTCGCGCTGCTCGAGGCTCTGCTGCCCAACCCCGAGGAGCGCCGTCGCGTTCTGGTGGATAACCCTGCAACCCTGTTCGGCTTCGCGTAAGCGAGGCCTTCGCTCACATCAGAACAACAAAAGGAGTCAAACCATCATGATGAGCTTGCTCGTCGTCAGCGCGATCGTTCTTGCCGTCGCCTTGGGTTACACCACCAAGATCAACATCGGCCTGTTCGCCATTGCCTTCGCCTACCTGCTGGGCTGTTTCGGCATGGGCCTGAGCCCGGGCGACATCATCAGCATGTGGCCGCTGAAGATCTTCTTCGTGATCTTCTCGGTCTGCCTGTTCTACAGCTTCGCCACCGTCAACGGCACCCTGGAGAAGCTCGCCGGCCACCTGTTGTACCGCTGCCGTGGCGTGCCGCACCTGCTGCCTTACGCCATCTTCGTGACCGGTAGCGTGATCGCCGGCATGGGCGCCGGTTACTACACCGTGCTGGCCTTCATGGCACCGCTGACCCTGCTGCTGTGCCAGCGCACCGGCATGAGCCTGATTCTCGGCGGCATGGCGGTGAACTACGGCGCCCTGGCCGGGGCGAACTTCGTGTCCAGCCAGAGCGGCATCATCTTCCGCGGCCTGATGACCAGCGCCGGCATGCCGGAGAGCGAAGCCTTCGTCAATGCCCTGGCGATCTTCGCCAGCACGGCGATCATCCCGGTGCTGGTGATCAGCGCTTTCGTCTTCCTCGGTGGCCATGGCCGCAACCTGAAGAACGCGGTGATCAACGCCGACCTGCCCGAGCCCTTCAACCGCGAGCAGAAACTGACCCTGCTGCTGACCGTGCTGATGATGCTGCTGGTACTGGCTGCGCCGCTGGCGCTGCTGGCCTTCCCGGACAATGCCACGGTCAAGTTCATCAACAGCAAGGTGGACATCGGCCTGATCGCCAGCCTGTTCTCGGTGATCGCGCTGCTGCTGAAACTGGGCGACGAGCGCAAGGCCATCGCCTCGGTGCCCTGGTCGACGCTGATCATGATCTGCGGTGTCGGCATGCTGATTACCGTCGCGATCAAGGCCGGCACCATCGCTGCCCTGGCGTCGTGGATCAGCGGCAACATTCCGCCCGTGATGATTCCGGTGGCCTTCGGTGTGGTGGCGGCGCTGATGTCGATCTTCGCCAGCACCCTGGGTGTGGTGACCCCGGCACTGTTCCCGATGGTGCTGCCGCTGGCAGCCTCGATGTCGATCGACCCAATGATCATCTTCATCGCCATCGTGGTCGGCGCTCAGGCCACCTCGATCTCGCCGTTCTCCTCCGGTGGCAGCCTGCTGCTGGGCTCCTGCACCGAAGAGAAGGCGCGCGCCACGCTGTTCTCGCAACTGCTGCTGCGCGCCGCCCCCATCGGCTTCGTCGCCGCCATGCTGTTCAACCTGGCGCTGACCTTCCTGTTCTGATGCAAGCCTGCCGCGTTGGTGTGCCGCTCGTACGGCGCACCAACGCGGCGGCACCTCCTCCCTACTGCAATCGATAATGCGCCAGGTCACTCTGGCTCAGCAGGCGAATGCGCCCCTCCGGTACCTGCTCGATGGCTTCGGCCAGGCTGGTGTTCACCCCCATTTCGCGGAAGTAGCTGGCCGGGCTGACGAAGGCGCGTGGGCCGGCCGTCTGGGCCAGTGCCGAGTCACCATTGGCGAAGGGTGGGCGGCGCAGTGCCACGGCGCCCTTGATCGTGCGCTTCTTGCCGGCCGCCAGCAGGTAGATGCAACTGCCCTGGCACAGCCCGTCGGACGGCACCAGCACCTCGAAGCCGGTTTCGCGCAGCAGGCGCCCCATGCGCATGGCTTCCGGCGCGCTGCCGCCGAGGCTGTCGAGCAAGACGATCTTGCGCGTGAAGTGGCCTGGGTGGGCGCGCAGTCCTTTGAGCAGGGCTTCGTAATCGCCGGGCACTATCTCTTCGGAAACCTTCGCCGCCAACAGCCCGTCATGGGCTTCTACGGTCACCTTGGCCTGGGCCGGCAGTGAGGTAAGGAGGGCGGTGCCGATCAGGGTGAGGCGCAGAAACTGGGCAATCATCGAATGGGTCATGACGGTGGCTGGGGAGGCAGAAGATACCTGCGCGCGCACCGTCATGCACCTCTGGGCTGTCAGTGCGTTGCGCGTTGCACGCGCCAGGCCCAGGCGAACAGCACCAGGCCGCCGATGGCAGTGGCGGCGCCGATATAGCCGGTGACCGTCCAGTTCATGCCGGCGCTGATGGCCAGGCCGCCGAGCCAGGGGCCGAGAGCGTTGGCGACGTTGAAGGCGGCATGGTTGGAGGCTGCCGCCAGGGTCTGGGCACCGCTGGCGACGTCCATCAGGTGGGTCTGCAACGCCGGGCCGAGCGCGATCATGGTACCCAGGGCGAAGATCGCCGGCAGGATGCTCCACAGGCTGTGCGCGGCGAACGGGAAGACCAGCAGCACCAGGGTGCTCCAGGCCAGGATCCAGGCCACCGCGCGCAGGCGCAGGCGGTCGAACAGCCAGCCACCGGCGCTGTTGCCGACGATGCAACCGGCACCGAACACGGCCATGGCCATGGGAATCCAGCCTGGGCCGACCTGGGTGACGTGAAGCAGTGTCGGCGCCATGTAACTGAACACGCAGAACATCCCGGCGAAGCCGATGGCACCCATGCCCAGGGCCAGCCAGATCGGCGCACGATTGAAGGCGCGCAGCTCGCCTGTCGGGCTGCTGCGCTCCTCGTGCGGATCGGCTGGCAGGAAGATCGCCACCATGGCGATGGTGCTCAGGGCGATCACTCCGACCAGGGCGAAGGCGTAGCGCCAGCTCATGAACTGGCCGAGCCAGGTGGCCAGCGGGTTGCCGATCAGAATGGCCACGGTGAGGCCGGCCAGCACTCGGCTGACCGCCTTGGCGCGCTTGTGCGGTGGTGCCATGGACGCGGCCACCAGCATGGCGACGCCGAAATAGGCACCGTGCGGCAGGCCGGCGATGAAGCGGAAGATCAGCAGCGGCTCATAGGTCGGCGCCAGGGCGCTGGCGAAGTTGCCGAGGGCGAAGCAGGCCATCAGCAACAGGAGCAGGATGCGCCTCGGCAGGCGCGCGCCGAGCAGGGCCAGCGCGGGGGCGCCGACCACCACGCCGAGGGCGTAGGCGCTGATCACATGGCCGACCTGGGGTTCACTGACCCCCAGATCCTGGGCGACGTTGGGCATCAGGCCCATGATGGCGAACTCGCCGGTGCCGATGGCGAAGCCGCCGAGGGCCAGGGCAAGTTGAATGAGAAGGATCGCGCCCGGCGACAGCGAGGTCGCGGCGCTGGGAGCAGGGTGGCTCATGGAAAACCTTGGATTGGGTGGAGCGGGGCGCAGGATTATATTCTCCCAGTGCCTTGCTTGGGTATTGGCGGCCGCTCTATTTCGGGCTTTGTGACGAATGGTCGAGGTTGTTCTGCGCCTTCACGTAGTCGACGAAGGCGCGCAGCGGCGCTGGCACGTGGCGCCTGCTGTGGTAGTACAGATACGGGCCCTCGAAGTGTTGCCACCAGTCCTGCAGGAGGGGTTGCAACTGGCCATTGCTGAGATGCGCGGCAATGTATTCCTCGAAGGTATAGAGGATGCCATGACCGGCACAGGCCGCGGCGATCAGCAGATCCTGCGAGGAGCTGACCAGGCGGCCCTCGGGGGCGATGCGCAAGGTGCGTCCTGCCTGCTCGAACTCCCACACGCCCAGCTTGCCGCTGGCGAAGCGGTAGCCGAGCAAGCGGTGCTCGCTCAGTTCGCTAGGGTGCTGCGGCGTGCCGTGGCGCTGCAGATAGCTGGGCGCGGCGACTGCCATGAAGCGTTGCCGACGCGGCCCGATGGGAATGGCGATCATGTCCTTGGCCAGGCTTTCCTCGTAGCGAATGCCGGCGTCGTATCCGGCACCGATCACGTCGATGAAGGTGTTGTCCATGTTCACCTCCAACGCGATGCCGGGGTAACGCGCGAGAAAACCGTCCAGCAGGTGCGGCAGGATATGCCGCGCGATGACCCCCGGCACATGCAGGCGCAACGAACCGACCGGATGCTGCGGGTCTTCCTGCAGGTCGTTGAGCGCGGCGTTGATCTCGTCCAGCGCGGGACGCAGGCGTTCCAGCAGCCGCGCGCCGATTTCCGTGGGCGTCAGGCCGCGGGTGGTGCGATTGAGCAGGCGTACACCCAACTCCTTTTCCAGGCGCCGCACGCAATCGCTCAGTGACGAGGCCGACATGCCACGGCGTTGCGCCGCGACACGGAAGCCGCCGGCCTCGACCACGGCGGCGAACAGGGCGATATCGGAGAGGTTCGGTTGGCGCATGGGGGGCGGCCGGACTATGGCGAAGCCTTGGATGATGCGGCGTCGTGGCGGGTTTGCCAATCCTGAAGGGGAGACTGGGTGGTTCGTGTGGGAGCGGCTTCAGCCGTGAGCTTCGCCGTTACGGCGCTCATTCCCGGATTGCATCCGGGCTAGGGGGCGCGCCTTTGACACATCGGGTAACTGTCCGCCTGGCCGTATACGCTGTTCGGCTTTGGACGGCTTATCGTACAGGCCGTCTGCCCGCACCCTATGTCCTGTAGCTGCGCCTGTCTGGCGCATCGAGTCAACGGACACGAGGAATCGGTGATGAAAAAGAAAGTTGCACTAGGCCAGGGCCATACGCGCCGTGATGCTCTGAAGCTGTTCGCGATGGTGGGCGGCGGACTGGCCCTGGGGGCGCTCGGCACCTCGGTTGCCTGGGCCGATGTGGCGCCGCACTGGCAGGCGGCGGACATGCCAGCGCTGCGCGGCAAGCGTATGCTGGTCACCGGCGGCAGCAGTGGCATGGGCTTCGAGGATGCCCTCGCGCTGAGCCGGGCTGGCGCGCAGGTGATCATCGCCGCCCGCAATGCCCAGCGTGGCGTCGAGAGCATCGAGCGCATCCGTGCCCAGGTACCGGATGCGCGCCTGCGTTTCGAGCAGGTGGATCTGGCTGATCTGGCCTCGGTACGCAACCTCGCCCAGCGTCTGAACGACGAGAACGAAGCGCTGGATGTACTGATCAACAATGCCGCGATCATGGCGCCGCCGCAGCGTGGCGTGTCCCGTGATGGTTTCGAGCTGCAACTGGCCACCAACTTTCTCGGCCACTTCGCCCTTACCGGCTTGCTCCTGCCGTCGCTGCTCAAATCCGCCGATGCGCGGGTGGTGACCCTGGCCAGCATCGCCGTGCACCGTGGCCGTATCAATTTCGATGATCTGCAGTCGGAGAACAATTACAACCCCTATGCAGCCTATGCCCAGTCGAAACTGGCCTGCCTGATGATGGCGTTCGAGCTGCAGCGGCGCAGTCAGGCCAATGGCTGGGGCATTCGCAGCATCGCCGCGCACCCGGGGGTTGCCGTCACCGAGCTGGTCGAGCGCGGGCCCGGGTTGCAGAGCGAGTTCGGCCGCCAGTGGGCGGAGGATCGCGAGGCTTACCACTCGGCCGCGCAGGGGGCGCTGTCGTCGCTGTTCGCGGCAACGGCTGCCGAAGCCGAGGGTGGCCGTTATTACGGGCCCACCGGCGAAGAGGAAAAACGCGGCCCGCTTGGCCTGGCCAGGGTGCCGGCTGCGGCAGGGGATGCCGAGGACGCGGCGCGCCTGTGGTCGGTGGCCGAGCGCCTGACGGGCGTTCGCTACGGCTGAGTCATTACCCGTGCGCCAGGTGGGCGCCCCCCTTCGAGGAATTTCCCATGTCATCGTCAACCCTGTCGCAGCGCGTGGCCCTGGCCATCAACGCGCAGCGCGGCGAGCTGTGGCCAGCCCTGGCCGGCTTTGCCCTGTTCTTCTGCCTGTTCTCGGGTTATTTCATGCTGCGGCCGATCCGCGAGGCCATGGGCATCGTCTCCGGGGTGGAGAATCTGCAGTGGCTGTTCACCGCTACCTTCGTGGTCATGCTGGTGGCGGTGCCCTTGTTCGCCTGGTTGAGTTCGCGGGTGCCGCGGATTCATTTCATCGACTGGGTGTATGGCTTCTTCACCCTCAACCTGGCGTTGTTCGCCCTGGCGTTCTTCTCGGCGGCTGAGAGCCTGTGGCTGGCGCGCAGCTTCTACGTGTGGATCTCGGTCTACAACCTGTTTGTCGTTTCGGTGGCCTGGAGCCTGATGGCGGATGTGTTCGACAGCGAGCAGGCCAAGCGGCTGTTCGCCTTCATCGCTGCCGGTGCCAGTGTCGGCGGCCTGGTCGGGCCGGCGCTGAGTGCGTCGCTGGTCGGTCTGCTCGGGCAGAGCGGCCTGATCCTGCTGGCCGCCGTACTGCTGGCCATGGCGTTGTCGCTCAAGCAGGTGCTGATGCGCTGGCGCGAGCAAGGTGGGGCTGGGCGTGCAGGCGCGGTGCAGGCGGAAAGCCCGCGGCGCCCGGTGCCGGGCAATCCGTTCAGTGGCTTGCAGCGGGTGCTGGCTTCGCCCTACCTGCTGGGCATCGCCGGTTTCGTCATCCTGCTGGCCACGGCCAGTACCTTTCTGTATTTCGAGCAGGCGCGCCTGGTGGCCGAGCTGTTCCCGCAGCGCGCCGATCAGGTGCGCGTGTTTGGCACGATCGATTTCATCGTGCAGGGCGGCGCGCTGGTCGCCCAGGTGTTCATCACCGGGCGCATCGCCCGGCGTATGGGGGTGAGGGTGTTGCTGGCCTGCGTACCGCTGTTGGTGTGCATCGGCTTTATCGGCCTGCTGCTGATGCCGACCTTCGCCACGCTGGCGGCGCTGATGATCGTGCGCCGCATTGGTGAGTATGCCTTCGTGCGGCCTGGGCGGGAGATGCTCTTCGCGCCGCTGGATGCCGAGAGCAAGTACAAGGCGAAGAACTTCATCGACACCGTGGTCTACCGTGCGGGCGATGCCATCAGTGGCTGGTTCAAGAGCCTGCTGGACATGCTTGGCCAGGGCGCCTGGCTGGTGGCGCTGGTGGGCGCAGCCAGCGCTGCGCTATGGGGGCTGCTTGGCTGGTACCTGGGCACCCAGGCGGATCGCAAGGCGACCGAGCAGCGACTGCTGGCGACCCCATAACAGGCTGTTTGCTCAGTCGCGTGCCGGCGTGTTCAAGCCGCGCTTTACCGCCGGGCGTGCGAGGAAGGCATCGAGTACACGGCTGACGTTGCCGAAGCGCTCGAACTGCACCAGTTCGTCGGCTCCGTAGAAATCCACCAGGCAGCGTACCCAGGGCAGTACGGCGATGTCGGCGATGCTGTAGTCGCCCATGATCCAGTCGCGGCCCTGCAGGCGCTGGTCGAGCACGCCGAGCAGGCGTGCGGATTCGGCCACGTAGCGATCACGCGGGCGCTTGTCCTCGTACTCGGCGCCGGCGAACTTGTGGAAGAAACCGAGCTGACCGAACATCGGCCCGACCCCGCCCATCTGCCACATCAGCCATTGCAGGGTTTCGTAGCGCGCCGCTGGCTCCTCGGCGAGCAACTTCCCGGTCTTCTCCGCCAGGTAGACGAGGATGGCGCCAGACTCGAACAGTGCCAGCGGCTGGCCGTTCGGCCCATTGGGGTCGAGGATGGCGGGAATCTTGTTGTTCGGTGTCAGCGAGAGGAATTCCGGGCTGAACTGCTCGTTGTGCTCGAAGCTGACCAGGTGCGCCTCGTAGGGCAGGCCGGTCTCCTCGAGCATGATCGACACCTTGACCCCGTTGGGCGTTGGCAGCGAATAGAGCTGCAGGCGCTCGGGATGGCTTGCCGGCCATTTGTGCGTGATGGGGTAGCTGGAAAGATCGGTCATGGGGTTTCCTTTCGCGGCGGCGTTGAAGGTTCGTGGCATGTGGCGGGTCGGTTTCCAACAGGGGCCTGGTCGGGGTATGTTGCGACCCTCGCATACAGCATAGGGAGCGCCTTCATGAGCCTGATGGGCCAGTACGATTCCGACAACATCTTCGCCAAGATCATTCGTGGCGAAGCACCTTGCTACAAGATCTATGAGGACGAAGATGTCCTGGCGTTCCTCGATCTGTTCCCGCAGTCCTACGGCCATAGCCTGGTGATCCCCAAGCGCGCCACGGCGCGCAACATCCTGGAGATCGATACGGACAACCTGGCCAAGGTCATGGCCGCGGTGCAGAAAGTCGCCCGCGCCCTGGTGGACGAACTGCAGCCGGCCGGTGTGCAGGTGGCACAGTTCAATGGCGCGCCGGCCGGGCAGACCGTGTTCCATATCCACATGCACGTGATTCCGCGTTTCGAGGGCGAGGGGCTCGGCATTCACGCCGCCAACAAGGCCGATCCGGCCGAGCTGGAGAAGCTTCAGGCGCGCCTGAGTCAGCGCCTGCAGGAATGATGGGCGAGGGCGCCGGTAGCGGCGCCACTCGGCTCAACCTTGCTGGCTGGTCTTGCCGCCCCATTCGAGGAAACGCACCTTGTGCAGTTCGCCCTGGCTGTCGCGGTACACCATGATGGTCGGCACCACGCCACTCTTGTTGGAGTTGTCGGTGCGTTCGAGCACGCTGGCGATATCCAGTTGCATGCCGTAGTGGTAGTTCTCCACGGCCAGCCCATGGCCGGCCTTGCCGGTGTCATCGGCGAACGCCATGGGAGCCAGGCTGGAAATGACGGCGGAAACGAAAGTGGCAATTTTCATCGGTGTTTCTCCATGGGTTGACCTGCACCCAGTGGTGCAGTGGCTAGGTTTCCGATGAAACCACTCGGCGCCGCCTGGCTGAAATCGAAGCCCTTGCTAGTGGGCATCATCCAGATCGATGAAACTTGCTCAAGGCATTGATCACGCCAATACTCATGGCGCACCCGAGACGCCCACGGAGGGCTACATGCGTTCGTTCCTTTTCGCTGTACCGTTGTTGCTGATGGCTGGTTGCTCCTCGTTTCGCGCCGATCCCGAGCACGTTCGTCCGGTGCCGGAGGATCGCCTGCTGGCCTTCCAGAAGGCCGAGGCGAGTAGCGCGCACATCGTGGTCACGCGTGACTTCGGCCTGATGGGGGGCGGCTGTTACGTCGCCATCGAGGTGGATCGTAAGGTTGCCGCGCGCATCGGTGTGGGGGAGGAGGCGAGCTTTCAGGTGCCGCCGGGCACGCATATCGTCGGCATCACCCCGGATCGCATGGACGATACCCTGTGCGGCATGGGGCGCCTGCTGCGCGAGGTCGCCGTGCCGCTCGCGGCCGGGCAAACCCAGCATCTGCGCATCGTCAGCCAGAACAAGGGTGGTTTCGACATTCTGCTGGATGATCCCAGCCAGCGCTGATAGCGGAGATCCTTCGCTCAGGTCGAAGAGCTAGTGCTCGAACTCTTCGGCCATAAGCGCTTCCAGCCAGTCCATGAAGGCGCGTACTCGCCGTGGCAGGTGCGCACCGTGTGGATGCAGCAGATGCACCGGCATCGGCGCTGCCACCCAGTCGTCCAACAGACGGAGCAGACGCCCACTCTGCAGGTGGCTGCGCATGCCGATCAAGGGTGCCTGGATGATGCCCAGGCCACCCAGGCAAGCGCCCTCGTAAGCGTCGATGTTGTTCACCGTGACCCGTCCGGCCATGGCCAGGCGATGCAGCTTGCCGTCGCGCAGGTACTCGAAACCCTCAGGCCGTGTGCCGAAGGCAGTGACGTAGTGGATCAGGCTGTGCTGGGCGAGGTCGTCCAGGCTTTCGGGCGTGCCATGCGCGGCCAGATAGGCCGGGCTGGCGCAGTTGACCATCGAGAGTTGGCCCAGGCAGCGTGCCACCAGGCTGTCGTCATCGACGGCACCGATGCGCAATACGCAGTCGAAGCCTTCGCGCAAGGGCTCTACGCGTCGGTCGCTGCACCCCAGTTCGATCTCCAGGGCCGGGTGTGGGGCGAGAAACTCCTGCAGGCGTGGCGCTACCAGGCGCCGGGCGATTTCCGTGGGCATGTCCACCCGTAGGCGTCCGCTCAGCCCCTGGGTTTCATGACGAAACATATGCTCCAGCTCGTCCATCTGCGCCAGCAGTTCACGGCCGCGTTGGTAGAGCGCCTGGCCGTCCTGGGTCGGGCGCACCCGGCGCGTGGTGCGGTGCAGCAGGCGGGCATCGAGCAGGCGTTCCAGGTCGCGAACCTGTTCCGACACGGTCGAGCGCGGCAATCCCAGGCTTTCGGCAGCCTGGGTGAAACTGCTCAGTTCGGCGACGCGCTGAAAGGTGCGCAGCAGTTCCAGCTTGTTCATCAAGGCAGCCCTCATTGTTCGCTTATAGCGATCAGTATTTCCGGATTTGCTGGATTTATCACCATCCACGCCAGCAATAACCTGTGAGCGAACCTCATCAATCACCCCAGGAGATTGCTCATGACTCGCAAGATCGCACTCATCACCGGCGCCAGCCGTGGCCTTGGTCGCAGTGCTGCGCTGCACCTGGCCGCACAGGGCGTGGACATCATCGGCACCTATCGTAGCCAGGCCGACGAAGCACAGCAGTTGGTTCAGGAGATCGAAGCGCAGGGCGGCCGCGCCCTGATGCTGCAACTGGACGTCAGTGACAGCAGCCGCTTCGCCGCTTTCGCCGAGCGCGTCGCCCAGGGCCTGCGCGACACCTTCGCCAGCGAGCGTTTCGACTTTCTCATCAACAACGCCGGCATCGGCATTCATGCCGCGTGCAGTGACACCAGCGAGCAGCAGTTCGACGCGTTGCTGAACGTCCAGCTCAAGGGGCCGTTCTTCCTCACCCAGCGCCTGTTGCCGTTGCTGGCCGACGGCGGGCGCATCGTCAATGTCTCCAGCGGCCTGGCCCGTTTCACGCTGCCGGGCTACGGCGCCTATGCGGCGATGAAGGGCGGTGTCGAGGTGTGGACGCGCTATCTGGCCAAGGAGCTTGGGCCACGTGGCATCAGCGCCAACGTGCTGGCGCCCGGTGCCATCGAGACCGACTTCGGCCAGGGTGTGGTGCGCGACAATGCCGAGGTCAATGCCTTCCTCGCCAGCAACACGGCGCTGGGGCGGGTCGGTTTGCCCGATGATATCGGCGCCGCCTTCGCATTGCTGCTCAGCGATGCCGGGCGCTGGATCAATGGGCAGCGCATCGAGGCGTCAGGCGGCATGTTCCTCTGATTCGCCTGGCCGGCGTCGCAGTCTCACTTTCAGGTGCCGTTGCGCTTACAATCGGTGGGTCTGCACAGGGAGGTCGAGCCGATGGGATTACCGATAGCGATAGTGGGGGCGGGGACGGCTGGCCTGGCCAGTGCCATCTTCCTTGCCCGCCAGGGCTACAGCGTTCGCCTGCTGGAGCGGGTCGAGCATCTGCAGCCCGTGGGCGCCGGCATCCTGCTGCAGCCCTCAGGCCTGGCCGTGCTGCAGCGCCTCGGCCTGCTTGCCGAATGCACCGCACTGGGGGCACCGATCAGCCGCCTGTATGGCACCAATTGCCAGGGACGCACCATTCTCGATACCCGCTATCACCACTGGCAGCCCGGCAGCTATGGCCTCGGTATTCACCGTGGCGTCCTGATGACGGCGCTGCTCAGCGCGGCGCAACGGGCCGGCGTGCAGGTGGAAAGCGGCATCAACGTTACCCGATTCCAGCAGAGTGCCATGCACGTTCGCCTGCTGGGTGAAGGCGAACAACCTCTGGGGGATTTCGCCGCGCTGATCCTGGCCGACGGCACGCGTTCGGCCTTACGTGCTCAGATGCAGGTCAGGCAGTGGGTGCGGCCTTATCCCTGGGGCGCGCTGTGGAGCATGCTGCCGATGCCCTCGGCTCTGGAGTCCCGTGAATTGCGCCAGTGGTATCGCGGCTGTCGTGAGATGTTCGGCCTGATGCCCAGCGGCTGCACCCACCAGGCGCGTGACAGCGCCCTGACCAGCCTGTTCTGGAGCCTGCCATTGAGTGAGCATGACGCCTGTCGCGAGGCCGGACTCGATGCCTGGAAGACACGTGTGCGCGCCCTTGCCGGCGACGCCGTCGAGCCTTATCTGCAGCAATTGCATGACCCCGCGCAACTGACCCTGGCCGCCTATGCCGACGTGCGCATGCAGCGCTGGCACGATAACCGCGTTCTGGCCATAGGTGACTGCGCCCACGCCATGAGCCCGCAACTGGGGCAGGGGGCCAATATGGCGCTGGTGGATGCCGCCGCGCTGGCCGACGCCCTGGGTGCGAGCGATACGAGCGCGCAGCAGGCGCTGAACTGGTCGGCCATCTTCAGCCGCTACGGCGCAGCCCGCCGCGCTCACCTGCGTTATTACCGCCAGGCCAGCCGTTTGTTGACGCCGTTGTTCCAGTCCAACAGCAGTGCCCTTGCGGTACTGCGTGATATCGCCCTGACGCTCGCTCGGTACAACCGCTTTGGTCGTCAGCATGCCGTCAGCACCCTGGTCGGTGCGCGCAACGGCTGGCTGTGGTCTGGCGGGCAGAAGCGCGATCTGCATGTATGGACGGGGGAGCGGCAGGCGTGGGAGTGACGGCTCCAGACTGAGGCTTGTCGTACGCATCAGGCCTTAACGATAGCGTTCGAGGATGGCCTCGAACTCGCCGTCCTGCTTCATTTGTACCAGCGCCCGCAGCAGGGCCTGGGTCGGCACGTCCGGGGCGTCGCGGACGATGCAGGAGATCAGGTCGGCACTGACTTGCGCGAGGGCATGCAGGCGTTTCTCCTGGGGCTGGTTGCGGTTGAACCAGTCCAGGCTGAGTTGGCTGCTGATCGCGTAGTGATAACGGCCTGCCTCGAGTTTTTCCAGGGCCAGTTCCTGCGTGCGGGCATCTTCACGGTGTATGTCGCTGTTGCTCAGGAGCGGCTCCAGAGTGGGATAGCTGAAACCCAGCACTGTCCCCAGGCGCTCGCCCCGCAGCCGTTCCAGGCTGAAGTCGGGGTCGGCATCGCGCGCGACGATCAGGTCGCGCTGGAGCATGAAAGGCAGGCTCCAGATGTACTGGTGATGTGATGCGCCGAGCCAGCTCGGGTTGAGGTAGCAGCGCACGTCGATGCCTCCTGTGACCAGCAACTGCTGGATACGCAGGCGCGGCAGCACCAGCATCTGCGCGCGGCGGCTGACCTTCTGCGCGAGGCGCATCTGCAGGTCGTAGACGATCCCGTCCGTGGCCTGGCCGTCGACGACTTTCATCAATGGCATGGCCCAGCTTTCGGCCACCGAGAAACGCAGTGGGCGCTGCTCCTGTGCGAAGGCTGCAAGGCTGAGCAGGAGCGAGGAGGCGAGAAGCGGAAGGCGCATGCCGCTGCCGCGCAGGATAAGGGGACGAACCCTGTTCAAGCCGGTGCTGGCTCGAAACTGTCGGCGCGCGCCATCTGCCACATGCGCTGATAGAACTCGCCGCTGATCTCGCCACTGAGCAGCTCACCCGGTGCAAGGAACACGTGTTGCTGGGCGAACAGCTTGATCTCGCTGGCCGACAGGCGCTGCACCAGGTGCTTGGCATCGATCTGCGAGGGATGTGCGAGGCCGGCGGCGGCGAGCATCTCGGCCAGCGCCTTGAGCGTGTTGCGGTGGAAATTGTGAACCCGCTGGGCCTTGTCCTCTACCACCAGGGCGCGCTGGCGCAGTGGATCCTGAGTGGCCACGCCGGTGGGGCACTTGTTGGTGTGGCAGCTCTGCGACTGGATGCAACCGATGGCGAACATGAAACCGCGTGCCGAGTTGGCCCAATCGGCGCCGATGGCCATTACCCGGGCGATGTCGAAGGCGCTGACGATCTTGCCGCTGGCGCCGAGCTTGATCTTGTCGCGCAGATTGCTGCCGACCAGGGTGTTGTGCACGAACAACAGGCCTTCGCGCAGTGGCGCGCCGATATGGTCGGTGAACTCCAGCGGCGCGGCGCCGGTGCCGCCTTCCTTGCCGTCGACGACGATGAAGTCGGGGAGGATGCCGGTAGCCAGCATGGCCTTGACGATGCCCATGAACTCCCAGGGGTGGCCCAGGCAGAGTTTGAAACCCACCGGCTTGCCGCCCGACAGCTCGCGCAGTTGGGCGATGAACTGCAGCAGTTCGGTAGGCGTGGAAAAGGCGCTGTGGCTCGAGGGTGAGACGCAGTCCTCACCCATGGCTACGCCACGGGTGCTGGCGATTTCCGCGGTGATCTTGTGCTTGGGCAGGATGCCGCCGTGGCCCGGCTTGGCGCCCTGGCTGAGCTTGATCTCGATCATCTTCACCTGCGCCGTGCACGCCTGTTCAGCGAAGCGCTCGGGGTCGAAGTGACCGTCCTCGGTGCGGCAGCCGAAGTAACCGCTGCCCAGCTCCCACACCAGGTCGCCGCCGTGTTCGCGATGGTAGGGGCTAATGCTGCCCTCGCCGGTGTCGTGATAGAAGTTGCCCAGCTTGGCGCCCTCGTTCAGCGCGCGAATGGCATTGGCGCTGAGCGAGCCGAAGCTCATCGCCGAGATATTGAACATCGATGCCGAATACGGCTGGCGGCACTGCGGCCCACCGATCTCCACGCGAAAGTCGTCTGGATCGCTCAGCGGGGCCGGGCGCATGGAATGGCTGATGAACTCGAAACCGTTCTGGTACACATCGTTCAGCGTACCGAAGGGCTTGTCGGCGCCCTGATCCTTGGCGCGGGCGTAGACCAGCGAACGCTGCGCGCGGGAAAACGGCAGTTGCTCGGCATCGCCTTCGAGCAGGTACTGGCGGATCTCCGGGCGGATGCCTTCGACCATATAGCGGATGTTGCCAAGGATCGGGTAGTTGCGCCTTACCGCGTGACGGGTCTGCAACAGATCGAAGATGCCGATCAGGCTGAGCACTGCGGTGACCAGGGTGAAAGGCCACAACCAGTCGTGACTCAGAAAGGGCAGGCTGGCCAGGGTGAACAGCACGCAGAGGGCAAAGAATGCGTAGCGGCTGAGCAAGGAAAGGGTCATGTGGCCTCCTGAGCTTGGCTGAAGCGCAGACTCTAGACTAAAAGGTTATATGTGGTCATGTTCTGTCCTTGCAGACACTCTCAAGGGCTGAGGACGAAAGGCGTTGCGCTGTGGCACACTCAGTGGCCCGGAGCCAACCATCGCCAAAGCTTGGCCCACCTCCCCGATTTTCGGCCGGCGCGCTTGTCGCCGGCCTACTGCCTGAGGCCGCCCGCGGCCGAGAAGAGGAATGAGCGTGCATAACGTCGTGATCAGCGGTACTGGCCTCTACACCCCGGCCAACAGCATTTCCAACGAAGAGTTGGTGGCGTCCTTTAATGCTTATGTGCAGCAGTTCAACGCCGATAACGCCGAGGCCATCGCCCGTGGCGAGATGGAGGCGTTGAGCGAATCGAGCACGGCCTTCATCGAGAAGGCCTCGGGCATCAAGAGCCGCTTCGTCATCGACAAGGCCGGCATCCTCGACCCGCAACGCATGGTGCCGCGCATCCCCGAGCGCTCCAACGAAGAGTGGGGCATCCTCTGCGAGATGGCCGTGGGCGCTGCCAAGCAGGCGCTTGAGCGCGCCGGCAAGACCGTCGCCGATATCGACGGGGTGATAGTCGCCTGCTCCAACCTGCAGCGCGCCTACCCGGCGGTGGCCATCGAAGTGCAGGCGGCGCTGGGGATTCAGGGCTGGGGCTACGACATGAACGTGGCCTGCTCCTCGGCCACCTTCGGCATCCAGGCCGCGACCACCGCGATCCAGACCGGCCAGGCCCGCGCCATTCTCATGGTCAACCCGGAAATCTGCACCGGTCACCTCAACTTCCGCGACCGCGACAGCCATTTCATCTTCGGTGACGCCGCCACCGCGGTGATCATCGAGCGCGCCGACCAGGCCACCTCCAAGCACCAGTTCGACGTGGTCGGCACCAAGCTGCTGACCCAGTTCTCCAACAACATCCGCAACAACTTCGGCTTCCTCAACCGCGCGGCGGAAGAGGGCATCGGTGCCCGCGACAAGCTGTTCGTGCAGGAAGGCCGCAAGGTGTTCAGGGACGTCTGCCCGATGGTGGCCGACCTGATCGCCGCGCACCTGGCCGAGCACCAGCTCAACGTTGGCGACGTCAAGCGCTTCTGGCTGCACCAGGCCAACCTCAACATGAACCTGCTGATCGCCCGCAAGCTGCTCGGTCGCGATGCCGAGCCGCACGAGGCGCCGGTGATCCTCGACACCTACGCCAACACCAGCTCGGCCGGTTCGGTGATCGCCCTGCACAAGAACCAGGATGATTTGCCTGCCGGTAGCCTGGGTGTTCTAAGCTCCTTCGGTGCCGGTTATTCCATCGGCAGTGTAATTTTGCGCAAGCGTTGAACTCTCTGTAGGAGTGCCTGAGCTGCACGGAGCGTTCGGCTGCGTGCGCAGGCTCGATCTACGGGAGTGCCATGTCCGAATCCGATCTGCTGGAGCGCCTGCTCGCCGGTGAGCAAAAGGCCTACCGCGAGTTGGTCGCTCGCTACCAGGGCGCAATGCGAGCGGTGGCTTATGCCATCGTCGGCAGCCGCCATGTCGACGAGGTGGTGCAGGATGCCTGGCTCGCCGTGGTGCGCAACCTGGCGGGCTTTCAGGGGCGCGCCAGCCTCAAGACCTGGCTGCTGACCATCACCGCCAATACTGCGAAGACCCGGCTCAAGCAGAGCCGCCGCGAAGTGCTGCTCGACGACCTGCCCGCCCCTCATGGCACGGTCGGCGACGAGCGTTTCGCCGATGACGGCCACTGGCTGCTGGCCCCCCATACCTGGCATCAGGACAGCCCCGACGCGCTGCTCACCGAAGACGAACTGCGCCAGTGCCTGGAACATACGCTCACCAGCCTGTCCGAGCTGCAGAGCAGCGTCCTGCTGCTGCGTGAGCGCCAGGGGCTGGAGCTGGAGGCGATCTGTAATCTTCTCGACATCTCGCTCTCCAATGTTCGTGTGCTGCTGCACCGGGCACGCCTGAAAGTCTTCGCCACCCTGGAACATTTCGAGGAGACGGGCCAATGCTGACTTGCAAGGAACTGGTCGCTCACTCCAGCGATTTTCTCGATGGCCAACTGACGTTGCGCCAGCGCCTGGCCGTGCGCGCGCACCTGGCCATGTGCGGCAACTGCCGACGCTTTATCCGCCAGATGAAACTGACCCAGGCGGTGATCCGGCAAATGCCCGAGGGCGAGCTGCCCGAACTCGACGCCCTGGCCGAGCGCCTGGCGCAGAACCGGCGTAATCAGGGGTGAACCGCGTTCTTGCTGGACGGCTCGGTTGCGTCCTCACGCGTAGGGTGGATCGGGGCGCGTAGCCGACGCTTTTTTCATCCACCACCTGGCGACTGGCCGGGTCACGCACTCGCCACAATCAGCCTCGACCTGTTCCGGCGATCCACACCAATCCTGCGCATAAATACCCATCGCCACGGCCCGATGGAAGCTCGAATAGGGCCAATCCACCAGCCGCTGAACGTGACCATGTTTGAGCACCGTAGGATGGGTAGAGCAACGCGAAACCCATCGAATTTCCCCCGGGTTTCGCTGTGCTCTACCCAGGCTACTTGCTGGCTATGTACGGCAATTGCCGGCGCTTTATCCGCCAGATGAAACTGACCCAGGCGGTGATCCGGCAGATGTCGGAGGGCGAGTTACCCGAACTCGACCCCCTGGCCGAACGCCTGGCGCAGAACCGGTGCAATCAGGGGTGAACTGCGCCCTTGTTGGATGGCTTGGTTGCGTCCTCTCGCGCAGGGTGGATGACGCTTTTTCATCCACCACCTGGCGACTGACCGGGTCACTCAGTCGCCACAATCAGCCTCGACCTGTTCCGGCGATCCACACCAATCCTTCGCATAAATACCTATCGCCACGACCCGATGGAAGCTCGAATAGGGCCAATACACCAGTTGCTGAACGTGGCCATGTTTGAGCACCGTAGGATGGGTAGAGCAACGCGAAACCCATCAAATTTCCCCCGGGTTTCGCTGTGCTCTACCGAGGCTACTTGCTGTCGAACAGGCGAGTCCGGCAGAGGAACAAGGCCGATAACAATTCTTATCCCCGTGATCGCTTGAACGCTTGGCTCCCGCGTGCGAATTATAGAGTTGCCAGGGCGTGAGCGCCCACAACAGGCCGGATATACGAATGCAACCGCGCTGACGACAGGATCGAAAAGCTATTGCTCACTACTTGTGGGGAGAGTCCATATACCTTGATTAGGCCACGCTGCAGGGAAACTCGGCGTGAACTTGATCCAACAAACCGAAGCCCTCGCGTGCTGTACCGAATATGAAGCTGGCAGGGGTTTCACCACTGAAGATTGCGTAGGCGGACGTGGATGCAGATATTGCATCTCCAGCGCCATAGATCTTCATTGGTATACCGCTCACTTGCGGGATCTCGCCGCGAATAACGGTGCTCATAGTGGCCGATATTCCACCACCATTAGCCGGCCCATATCCGAAGCTCATTGGCTGCGGTCCAGACGCTGGAAAAGCGAAGCGCCAGAACCGAAGGTCTCCAAAGCGTGGACGTACCTCGATAGCCTTAATTCCAGCATTGCCCAAGTAGGCATCGTGCTGCCGAATAATCAGGTTAGTCTGAGTCGCAGTGTGTCTTGTAGGTGGGCGTTGTTCTACGGCAGCACGAATTTCCTCAATCCAATCCGGACTCGCTAGGTTCACGCAGAGTCGGGCTCGCAAGGCCGGTGGAACGTCTCGGATTGATACATTGTGTAGAAGGCCAATGAGCGGGAACGCTTCTTCTTTGGTCTCAATTGCCCGTTGCAACGCGTAGGCAAGTTCCTCTTGGCATGGCCTGCTCGCAAGGCTTGCCGGTGTAATTAGATATGCCCAGCCGGCGAGCGCATCGGAGCAGATGCGCTCGCCGAGCTGTGTCCATAGGTGCTGTCCTGGGATGAGAGCTACTCGGTCATATAAAGCTACGACTCCGGCGGCAGCAAGCTGCTGAATGAGGTAGTCAAAATCTCCTTCAGCGTTGTCAGCCCAAGCGTAGGTAATCCAAAGAGGGGGCATATCGAGGCGTCTCCTGTGTTGTCTAACGTTGCCAACACGCGCATCTGTATAGTGGAGGCGAAGCCGCAATGGAAAAGCTGTCGCTGTGTTTGGTTTTGTTAATTGCTTATTCGACGTTGTCAGCTGGATAGATCTCTATCATCAGTGAGTTGTCAGGAGCATTAGAAACGCCGAACTTCTTACCAATGACGCCAAACGTCTGAAGATTCATAGGTACGATCTTATTGAAGCCCATTTTTTGCAGCACGGCAGCCAGTTGATTCGCTAAAAAAGTTGTCTCTTTGCAGCCTGGATATCCCAGAGTTATGTGAGAGCGAACAATCTTTTCGGAATGTTGTGTTGAGAAGCGTGATATTTCTTGCTTCAGAAATTCGATATCTTCCTGGGTCACTTCGCGCTGCTGAAGACCTGTGTATTTATCTCCAATCTCACCATGATTGGTGCCGGTATTTATATTTTTCCCAGTGATGGTTTTTTGTTGTGAGAGAGGTTCTGAGGCTGGGCTGGGCTGAACCGCATTTACTTCAAACCAAAGGAATTTGGCATGCCGACCGCGCGCCCTGTCTATGTTGTACTGGATGAAAAGCACAATCAGCATTATTGCCAAGATGACAAACGACCCAGCAATGATCCACTGGAATATTTGATTGCTCAAAGCTGATTCAAGAATTTTATCCATATGCTCCTCAGCGAGATTAAATTAACAGTGATTAGATAGTCTTCCCTACTAATCCAATAGCATGGAAGACGGTATAACTCCGAAAAATGAAATCTTAAAGTTCAGGAAGATTTAAATTTTTCAATGACTTGGCAAACGAGGTATGCGCCAGCGCGTATTCGCTTGACTTCCACATTTCACGCTTTCATTACTACTGGGTAGGTATACACAAAGGCACTGGAAAGGTGCAAGGTGCGCGAGGGATCGTGTCGAAATCAACGGTCGACACAGAGTCGCAGCGCGTAGGGGCATGACGCTTTTCTTATCCACCGTTTGCGCTGGCTGTTCGGGCTACTGGCTATCGAAAGCCTCGCCGCTGAAGCGCCTCCCACGGTGTACTGGATGTTCCTGTGCCTGTGGGAGGGGCTTTCGGCTCTGGCATCCTGCTTCGCTCTACCTCCAGCATCCATGCAGTCGTAGCCGCGATTGGTAGCGGGCAAAGCGCCCCCGGATTTCATCCGGGCTACGAAAATTTTCAGCCTCGCTGTAACGCCCACATCTCTGCCTCGTCCATTGCTGCGAGGGCGCCAATCCGGCCCCGCATTCCGAAACGATGGAGAGATGCCATGAAACCACTCAATACCCTGACCGCTACCCTGGGCGCTGCGCTGCTGACTTCCGTGGCCTTTACCGCGCAGGCCGCGAGCAATCCCTTTGCCGCACAGGAGCTGAGCAGCGGCTACAGCCTGGCTGCTGGCGAGAAGAGCCAGGAAGGTTCCTGCGGTGAAGGCAAGTGCGGCGGCGAGATGAAGGCCGACAAGGAAGGCTCGTGCGGTGCCGAGAAGAAAGCCGGTGCCGAGGGTAAATGCGGCGGCGAAAAGAGCGAGTAAGCAGAGAGGGGGACGGGCCATGCAATTGGCAGAACTGGAAGGGGCCGGCCTGGGTTTGCGCCGTGGGCTGCTTGCCGAGTTGCTCGATGACGAGGCCAGCGGTGCCGACTTCCTGGAAGTGGCACCGGAGAACTGGATCGGTGTCGGTGGTCGACTGGGCAAGCAGTTGCGCGCCCTGAGCGAGCGTCGTCCGCTGCTGTGTCATGGTCTGTCCCTCAACCTCGGCGGCTTTGCGCCGCTGAACATGGAGCTGCTGCACGCCATCAAGGGCTTTCTCGACGAGCACGGTGTGTTGGCTTACAGCGAGCATCTGTCGGCCTGCGCCGACGAGGGTCAGCTCTATGACCTGATGCCGTTGCCGTTTTCCGAGGAGTCTATCGAGCGCATCGCCGAGCGCGTGCGCATCGTTCAGGACGTGCTGGGAAGGCCGCTGATCATCGAGAACGTCTCGGCCTATGCACGCCTGCCGGGCGAGCTGGACGAGGCGGATTTCGTTTGCGCCGTGCTGGAGCGCGCGGACTGCCAACTGTTGCTGGACGTCAACAACGTCTACGTCAACAGCCTGAATTTCGGCTTCGATGCCGCTGCCTATATCGCGGCGATGCCCAGTGAGCGCATCGCCTATCTGCATGTCGCCGGGCATTACGACCAGGCGGCAGACCTGAAGATCGACACCCATGGTGCGCCGGTGATCGACCCGGTGTGGGCACTGCTGAGCAGCGCTTATGCGCAGCATGGCGTGCGCCCGACGCTGTTGGAGCGCGATTTCAACTTCCCGCCGCTGGCCGAGCTGTATGCCGAGCTGGCACATATCCGCAGCCTGCAGCAGGCTGCGCAACCGCTGAGCAGGTACGGCACATGAGCGGTGTACAACTACAGCGCGACTTCGCCGCGCGCATCCGCCAGCCCGAGGCTCAGGCGCTGTTGCCGGGTATCACTGGCGAGCGCATGGCGATCTATGAGGAGCTGTTCTTCAACAATGTCGCCAGCCTGGTTGGCAGTGCCTTTCCGGTGCTGCGCGCGGTTTTAGCAAGCGAGCGTTGGCAGAGGCTGCTGCGCGCCTTCTTCGCCGAGCATCGGGCGGCGACCCCGTACTTTCCGCAGATCAGCCAGGAGTTCATCGCCTGGTTGCAGCAGGGGTATCGCGCCGAGCCGGAGGATCCGCCGTTCATGCTGGAGCTGGCGCATTACGAGTGGGTCGAGCTGGCGCTGGACGTCAGCGCGGCGCAACTGCCTGCACAAGGCTGGTCGCCATTGGCCTGGCCGTTGGCCTACCGCTGGCCGGTGCAATTGATAGGGGGCGAGCACCGCCCGTTGCAACCGCCAGCACAGCCAACCTGTTTGCTGGTCTGGCGCGATAGCCAGGACAAGGTGCGCTTCATGCAGCTGACGCCTTTCGCCTATCAGCTCGCACTGCGTCTACAAACCGGTGAGCCGGTGATGCAGGCACTGCAAGGCCTGGCCAATGCCCACGGCCTGCTTGCTGACGGTGCCTATTTCGACAACGCCCGCGCGCTGCTGGATAACTGGCAGGCACGGGATATCTGGTTTCCCCTCGCCGAGGACTGACTCATGATCGCTCTACTCAATCGCTGCCAGGATGCCCTGGAGGCGTCCCGGCGCCTGGATTTTCTCGGCCCGCTGCTGTTGCGCCTGTATCTGGTGCCGGTGTTCTGGATGGCTGGCACGCAGAAACTCAAGGACATCGACGCCACCGCTGCCTGGTTCGGTAACCCGGACTGGGGCCTGGGCCTGCCATTTCCCGAGCTGCTGGCCTGGGCGGCGGCGCTGACCGAGGCCGGTGGCGCCATTCTGTTGCTGTTCGGCTTTGCCGTGCGCTGGATCAGCATTCCCCTGAGCATCACCATGCTGGTGGCGATCTTCACCGTGCATTGGCCCTATGGTTGGCAGGCAATTGCCGATCCGTCCGCGCCCTTCGCCAACGAGCGCGTGCTGGCCGCGGCGGAAAAGCTCGAACGGGCGCGGGCGATTCTGCGTGAGCACGGCAATTACGACTGGCTGACGAGCAGCGGCAAGTTCGTGGTGCTGAACAATGGCATCGAGTTCGCCGCCACTTATCTGGTGATGCTGGTGGCGCTGTTCTTCAGCGGGGCGGGGAGTTGGTTGAGCGTCGATTACTGGCTGGCGCGGCGCTACGGACACCTCTAAAAACTAACTGCGTTGCCATCACCGCGTTAAAAACAGGCTCAAAATGCTCATTTACAGCTCGTAAACTCCGCTTTTTCGCCTGTTTTTGCCTTGTGCTGGCTGCCTCGTCTACGTTTTTAGAAGTGTCCTGGCGTGGATGAGGTCAGGATTCTTCGCGCAGGGCGTCGATCCACTCCTTGGGCACGTCGCGTCTGAGCGCCAGTTGGCACTGCTGGCTGTCGGGGTCGAAGACGATTACCGCCTCGCCCTTGTCCAGGGCGCGGCGTACCCGTTGTACGCGGGTTTCCAACGGCGTCTCGTCACCATTGTCGGTGCCGTCACGGGTGACGAAGTCTTCGATCAGGGCGGTGAGGGTATCGGCTTGCAGCAGATGAGGCGGTATCAGCACGGTGGGGCTCCGGTGTTGCGCTGTCAGGGCTCCGAGCGTGGGCTCAGGTAGCGCTCCAGGGTGTCGTACAGCAGTGTGCTGTCCAGGGGTTTGCTGAGAAAGTCGTTCATGCCGACATCCAGGCCGTGCTGCCGGTGCTCGTGCAGGATATGCGCAGTCAGGGCGATGATCGGCACCGCCGGCAATTGCCGGTTGCGCTCCAGGCGGCGTATGTCGCGGGTGGCCTCGAAGCCGTCCATTTCCGGCATCTCGCAGTCCATCAGCACCAGATGGAAGGCCTCCGGTGCCTGGCTGTAGGTTTCCACCGCAGCCTTGCCGTTGCTGACCAGGCGCACGTCATAGCCGCGCTTCTTGAGAAAGCCCTGAACCACCAACTGGTTCACCGGGTTGTCTTCGGCCACCAGAATGCACGGCGCATCGCCGTTTTCACTGCGTATTTCTCGAACCAAGGTATGCACCTGTGCGCGGGGTTCCTGATAGAGCTCGTCGAGGGCCTGGCGCAGGCTGTTGACGGCAACGGGTTGGGCCAGGTGCTGCAGGCGCAGACCCTGGCCGGAGGGTAGGGTATGGCAGTGCTCCGGCGGGCACACCAGTAGCACGCGCTGGCCCGGCTGCAATAGCGGCGCCAAGGATTCCAGCCAGTGCGTGACACTGCCGGGCCAGGGGGCGATCAATACCAGCAGTGGTGCGACCTTGAAGTCTTCCAGATATTCGTGCAAGCGCTCCGGTGTCTGGCAGCGCTCGGTGCGCATGCCCCAGCGCCCGAGCAGGCGGCTCATGGCATCCAGCCCCAGGCCATCCAGTGAGGCGAGCAGGGCCATGCGCCCAGCGAGCAGGCGAGCGAGTTCGTCCGGTGGCTCGATGGTCTGCGGCAGGGCTATCTCGAAGGCGAAGCGCGTGCCCTGGCCGAGGGTGCTCTGCACCTCGAAGCGCCCGCCCATCATCTCCACCAGCTCCTTGCTGATGGCCAGACCCAGGCCGCTGCCACCATAGCGGCGCGTGGTGCTGGAGTCGCCCTGGGCGAAGGAGTCGAACAGCTTGGCCAGCACCTGCTCGCTGATGCCGATGCCGCTGTCGCTGACGGCGAAGACCAGACTGGCGGCGCCCTGGCTGTCGTTGCGCCGGCTGATGCTGAGGGCGACGTGGCCTTCGGCGGTGAACTTGAGGGCATTGCTGAGCAGGTTCATCAGTACCTGCTTGAGCCGTGTCGGGTCGCCCTGGATACGTCGCGGTACGCCATTTTCCAGGCTCACGTAGAGGCGCAGATGCTTGTCCAGAGCCTGGCCGGTGAACAGGCTGAGGGTTTCGGAAATCATCTCTTCGAGATCGAAGTCGATCTGCTCCAGGCTCAGCTTGCCGGACTCGATACGGGCGTAGTCGAGGATGTCGTTGATCACCGCCATCAGCGAGCTACCGGAGCTGGCGATGGTGTCCACGTAGAAGCGCTGGCTGCGGTCGAGCTGGGTTTCGCGCAGCAATTGCAACATGCCCAGCACGCCATTGAGCGGGGTGCGGATCTCATGGCTCATCTTGGCCAGGAAACGGCTCTTGGCCTGGTTCTCGAACTCCGCCTGCTCGGCTGCACGGCGCGACTGGAAGCCTTCTTCCTTGAGCAGGTTGATGCGGTCGGCCAGGCCGATGGAGAGGGTGATCAGCTCGATGGTCACGCCGATCTTCACCGCCGCACCACCGAACACGCCGAATAGCTCCAGGCCCAGCGAGCCGGTGGTGGCATGGATGAAGGCGAACAGCAATATGGCCCAGGCCAGGGTGTAGTAGGAGCCGTAGCGCACACCACGGCGCCAGGCGTAGAGGCCGGTCAGCAGAAGGATCAACGACACCAGCGAGACGGTCAGGCTGGCGAGAATGTTCCAGGCGGCGAAACCGATCAGCGGCACCGACAGCAGGCAACCGACGCACGCCAGCATCAGCAGGCGCAGGCCGATATCCAGGCGTGGGAAGTATTGGCGGATATGGAGGAAATGCCGGCTGAACTGGATGGCGGTGAGGCAATGCAGGTACATCAGGATATAGATGGCCACCGACTGCAGCGCCACGTGTTCGGGCAGCAGCTTGAACAGCATGCCGTCGAAGCAGGTGGCCAGCAGGCCGACGTTGAGGCTGTAGGCCAGATACCAGAGATAGGCCGATTCACGCAGCGACAGGTAGAGGAACAGGTTGTAGCAGAACATGGCGAACAGCACGCCGTAGAACGCGCCGTTGAGACCCATGAGGTTTTCCTGGGCGGCGGCGCTGGCGCCATAGGTGGCGAAGTACATCGGCACGAATACCGTGCTGGTGGTTTCCACCCTGATCAGCAGGGTGCTGGTGCCGGGTTCGAGCTGCAGGGGAAACCAGAAGTTGCGCACTTGCACCGGACGCTGGGCAAAGGCGAAATGGTCGCCGCTTTCCTGTTCCAGGCGCTGCCCATCGGGGCCGAGCTGATAGACCTGGATATGATCGAGCAGCGGGTAGTTGACTTCCAGATAACCGCCCAAGGCATGGCCGAGGCGGTTATCCAGGCTGACCTTGAACCACCAGGCCGAAGCGTTCTTGCCCAGATTCGGTTGGGTGGCCTGGATGGGGGCGAAGGCGTTCGCATCCAGGGCCAGCACCTGATCGACGCTCATTTTGCCGCTCTTGTCTTCGTGATAGCCCAGGTAGGGGCTCAGGGACAGGCGCATGTCTTCCCTGTCCAGCGGCATGGATTGTCCTGCCCAGCTCGGGCAGGCCAGCCAGAAGAGCAAAAAAGCCAGGCAGAAACGAGGCATCCACGAACCTCTGGGCCAGAGTCATTCTTATCGCGAGCAGGCAGCTCGGGTTGGCAGGGCTGAAAAAGGGGGAACTCGCGTCCCCCCTCCAGTCTCGTGTCACTTTGCCTTTATGCAGTGCCGCCTTCAAGCGTCCTGTTCGCGCTGGCCGAGCAGGCTGTCCACGGGGGGAACACGGGTATCGCTTTCCATTTGCGCTTCGTGCTCCAGTTGATGGCTGAAACGCTCCAGCGAGCCTTGCGCGGGTTGCGCGTCGCTGGCGAAGACGGGTGGGCTGAGTACGTAGGCGGTGAGGATCTGGGTCAGCGCCTTGAGGCTGTCGATATGGGTGCGTTCGTAGCCATGGGTGGCGTCACAGCCAAAGGCCAGCAGGGCGGTACGGATGTCGTGGCCGGCAGCGACCGCCGACTGGGCATCGCTGTGGTAATAGCGGAACAGGTCACGGCGCACCGCGATCTCGTTCTCGGCGGCCAGGCGCAGGAGCTGGCGTGACAGGTGATAGTCATAGGGGCCGCCGGAGTCCTGCATGGCCACGCTGACGGCGTGCTCACTGGACTGCTGGCCCGGGGCGACCGGGGCGATATCGATGCCGACGAATTCGCTGACGTCCCAGGGCAGGGCGGCGGCGGCACCGGAGCCGACCTCCTCGGTGATGGTGAACAGCGGGTGGCAGTCGATCATCGGCTGCAGGCCATGATCGCGCATGGACTTGAGCGCGGTCAGCAGCGCCGCCGCACCGGCCTTGTCGTCGAGATGGCGGGCGCTGATATGGCCGCTTTCGGAGAATTCCGGCAGCGGATCGAAGGCGACGAAGTCGCCCACGGCGATGCCCAGGGCGTCGCAGTCGGCGCGGGTGGCGCAATAGGCGTCCAGGCGCAGCTCGACGTGATCCCAGCTCACCGGCAGGGTGTCGACGGCGGTGTTGAAGGCGTGCCCCGAGGCCAGCAGCGGCAGTACGCTGCCACGGATCACGCCGTTGTCGGTGAACAGGCTTACGCGGCTGCCTTCGGCGAAGCGGCTCGACCAGCAGCCCACAGGCGCCAGACCGAGACGGCCGTTGTCCTTGATCTCGCGGACGATGGCGCCAATGGTGTCCAGGTGCACGGATACGGCGCGGTCGAAGCGCTCGTACTCGCTCTGGCGCCCGCGCAGGGTGGCGCGGATGGTGCCACGGCGGGTCAGCTCGAAGGGGATTTCCAGTTCTTCCAGACGCTCGGCGACGTAGCGCACGATGGTGTCGGTAAAACCTGTCGGGCTGGGGATGGCGAGCATCTCCAGCAGTACCTTCTGCAGGTATTCGAGGTCGGGTTCGGGGAGTGGCTGCATGGAGTCTCCTTGGTCTGTATTGCTTGCGGAGGCTGTCTCTAGGTAGGAACGAATTCAGCGCCGATCGTTTCGTGACGCCGCAGATGAATCCGTTCCTGCACCCACGGCATCAGCCGGTCGCCTGGCTCAGCGGGAACAGCAGGTCGACGAAGCGCTCGGCGGTCGGCTGCGGCTCGTGGTTGGCCAGGCCGGCGCGCTCGTTGGCCTCGATGAACACGTGTTCCGGTTGATCGGCGGCCGGCACCAGCAGGTCGAGGCCGACCACCGGAATTTCCAGAGCGCGCGCGGCCTTGATGGCAGCGTCGCGCAGGGTCGGGTGAAGGATCTCGGTGACGTCCTCCAGAGTACCGCCGGTATGCAGGTTGGCGGTCTTGCGTACCGCCAGGCGCTGGCCGGCCGGCAGCACGCTGTCGTAGTCGAGGCCGGCACCGTGCAGGGTGCGCAGGGTTTCGGCGTCCTTGGGGATGCGGCTCTCGCCGCCGGTAGCGGCCTGGCGACGGCGGCTCTGTGCATCGATCAGTTCACCGATGCTGTGGTGACCGTCGCCGATGATCTCGGCCGGGCGGCGAATGGCGGCTGCCACCACTTCGTAGCCGATCACCAGGATGCGCAGGTCATGGCCTTCGTGGTAGCTCTCCAGCAGTACGCGCTGATCGAACACGCTGGCGCGCTCGATGGCTTCCTGCACCTCGCCCGGCGTGCGCAGATCCACCGCCACCCCCTGGCCCTGTTCGCCGTCCACCGGCTTGACCACCACCGCACCGTGTTCGGCAAGGAAGGCAGCGTTCTCTTCGGCACTGCCGGCCAGGCATTGCGCTGGCACGCTGAGGCCTGCGCGCGACAGGGCACGGTGGGTCAGGCGCTTGTCCTGGCACAGGGTCATGCTCACGGCGCTGGTCAGGTCGCACAGCGATTCGCGGCAGCGGATGCGGCGCCCGCCATGGCTGAGGGTGAACAGCCCGGCTTCGGCGTCATCCACCTGCACCTCGATGCCGCGACGCAGCGCCTCGTCGACGATGATGCGCGCATAGGGGTTGAGTTCAGCCTGCGGGCCGGGGCCGAGGAACAGCGGCTGGTTGATGCCGTTCTTGCGTTTCAGGCTGAAGGTCTGCAACTCGCGAAAGCCCAGCTTGGCGTAGAGTTTCTTGGCCTGCTTGTTGTCGTGCAGCACCGACAGGTCGAGGTAGTTCAGACCACGGCTCATGCCGTGCTCGATCAGATGGCGCACCAGCACCTCGCCGACGCCAGGGCGGCTGCATTGCGGGTCGACCGCCAGGCACCAGAGGCTGCTGCCGTTTTCCGGGTCGCGGAAGGCACGTTGGTGGTTGAGGCCCATGACGCTGCCGATCACCGTGCCGCTGTCCTCGTCCTCGGCCAGCCAGTAGGTGGGGCCGCCTTCGTTGTAGGGGGTGAGCTTGGCCGGGTCGATGGGTAGCATGTTGCGGGTCTGGTACAGGCAGTTGATGGCCTGCCAGTCGGCGTCGTTCTGCGCCCGGCGAATGCGAAAACCGCGAAAGCTGCGACGTGCCGGGCGGTAATCGGTGAACCACAGGCGCAGGGTGTCGGAAGGGTCGAGGAAGAGTTGCTGCGGGGCGTGGGCCAGCACCTGATGCGGCGCGGCGACGTACAGGGCGATGTCACGCTCGCCGGTCTGTTCGCCTAGTAGCGCTTCGGCCAGTGCCGTGGCATCCGGGTAGGTGTGGCCGATCAGCAGCCGGCCCCAGCCGCAATGGATGGCCTGCGGCTGGCTCGGCTCGCTGGTGTGATCTTCGGCCAGGCGCGCTTGCAGGCGTTCGTAGGAAGGCGTCTGGCCGCGGATCAGGCGTTGCTTGAAGGCAGGGGAGCGCATGAGTTGTCCTTCGCCGGTCTGAGCCGGATCGAGTGTTGAGTCGTGCCGATCCCGGATTGCATCCGGGCTGCGACCGTTCTTTAGCTCGTAGGAGCGGCTGGGCGACATTCCGTTTCGGCCGCGAGCCGCTCCCTTGTCATTACAGCCCTTGCTCGCTCAGCCACAGGTTGAGCGCCGCGAGCTGCCACAGCTTGGAGCCGCGTAGCGGCGTGAGCTGGCTCTGCGGGTTGGTCAGCAACTGGTCGAGCATCTTCGGATTGAACAGGCCGCGATCCTGGCTGGGATCGAGGAGCAGGTCGCGTACCCAGCCGAGGGTGGCGCCTTCCAGATGCTTGAGGCCAGGTACCGGGAAGTAGCCCTTGGGCCGGTCGATCACCTCACTGGGGATGACCTTGCGCGCTGCTTCCTTGAGCACGTACTTGCCGCCTTCAGGCAGCTTGAACTGCGCGGGGATACGCGCCGATAGCTCGGCCACGCGGTAGTCGAGGAACGGCGTGCGTGCCTCCAGGCCCCAGGCCATGGTCATGTTGTCCACGCGCTTGACCGGGTCGTCCACCAGCATCACCGTGCTGTCCAGACGCAGCGCCTTGTCCACGGCGGCCTCAGCGCCAGGCTGGGCGAAGTGCTCGCGGACGAACTCGCCGGCCATGTCGCCGGTCAGCCAGGCCGGCTGCACGCAGGCGGCATACTCGTCGTGCTCGCGGTCGAAGAAGGCGGCGCGGTAGGCGGCGAAAGCATCGTCGGCGCCATCGACCTGCGGATACCAGTGGTAGCCGGCGAACAGTTCGTCCGCGCCCTGGCCGCTCTGCACCACCTTGCAGTGCTTGGCCACTTCGCGCGAGAGCAGGTAGAAGGCGATGCAGTCATGGCTGACCATCGGCTCGCTCATGGCGCGGAAAGCCTGCGGCAGTTGCTCGAGGATTTCGTGCTCGCCGATGCGCAACTGGTGGTGACGGGTGGCGAAGCGCTGGGCGATCAGATCCGAATACTGGAATTCGTCGCCGCGCTCGCCGCCGGCATCCTGGAAGCCGATGGAGAAGGTCAGCAGGTTTTCCACGCCGGCTTCACGCAGCAGACCCACCAGCATGCTCGAGTCGACGCCGCCAGAGAGCAGCACGCCAACGTCCACGGCGGCGCGCTGACGAATCTCCACCGCTTCGCGCATGGTCTCCAGCGTACGGTCGCGCCATTCTTCCAGGCCGTAGTTCACTTCCTCGCCCTGCGGGCCGAACTGCAGCGTCCACCAGGTCTGTTGCTCGACCTGGCCGTCGGCGTCGACGCGCATCCAGGTGGCGGGCGGCAGCTTCTCCACGCCCGCCAGAATGGTGCGCGGTGCCGGCACCACGGCGTGGAAGTTCAGGTAGTGGTTCAGCGCTACGGCGTCCAGCGTCTTGGCGATGTCGCCGCCTTGCAGCAGGGCTGGCAGCGACGAGGCGAAGCGCAGGCGCTCGCCAGTGCGCGACAGGTACAGCGGCTTGATGCCGAGGCGGTCACGGGCTATGAACAGGCGTTGGCTATCACGCTCCCAGACGGCGAAGGCGAACATGCCGTTGAGCTTGGGCAGCAGCTTTTCGCCCCAGGCGTGGTAGCCCTTGAGCAGCACTTCGGTGTCGCCGCCGGAGAAGAAACGATAACCGAGCGTTTCCAGCTCGGCACGCAATTCGGGGTAGTTGTAGATGGCGCCGTTGAATACCATGGACAGGCCGAGATCGCTGTCGATCATCGGCTGGCCCGAGGCTTCGGCCAGATCCATGATCTTCAGGCGGCGATGGCCGAGGGCGATGGGGCCTTGGCTGTGGAAGCCATGGGCGTCTGGGCCGCGAGGGGCTTGGTGGTGGGTGATGCGTTCGACTGCCGCCAGATCCGCGGGGCGTCGATCAAAACGTAGTTCTCCAGCTATTGCGCACATAAGTTCCTTACCGGTGTTGCCGTTGGGGAGTGGCCCGTCATCGGGCCTTTTACACCAAAACAAAATAATGCTTTCATGTCAAAGTTTTGGTTGTTATGAATTGGTGCTTATGAGTGATAAAAAAGTTCCTGATGAAATAGAATTGTCATCCGTCATGGCGTTCGAGATGCCCCTGTTTCAGGCCCTGCGGCGCCTCCAGCAGGCAGGGGAGGTGCACGCCAAGCGCCTGTCTCGTTTCGGTGGGCTGACGCCCATGCAACTGATGGTGCTGCAGGTGCTGGCCAGCGAGACGCGGCTGACCGCCAGTGTGCTCAGCAGTCGCGTCAGCCTGACGGCCGCGACGCTATCTGGTCTGCTTGATCGCCTCGAGGAGCGCGGTTTGCTGCAACGCCAGCGCGACGACCAGGATCGCCGCCGCCAGTGGCTGTTGATCACCGATGCCGGCCGCGAACTGATCAAACAGGCTTCGTCGCTGATGCCACCGGAGTTCAACCAGCGTTTCGCCGCTTTGGCCGATTGGGAGCGCCACAGTCTGGCAGCGGCCTTGCTGAGGGCGGCCGAGCTGTGCGGTGAAATGGACTGAGGCAAGGCGCTTTATTTCAGAAAAATTCAAGCAGGGTGTTGACTTAGCACCGCCGCCTGCATAAAGTGCGCGCCTCGCTAAGGCACATGGGTGGTTAGCTCAGCCGGGAGAGCATCTGCCTTACAAGCAGAGGGTCGGCGGTTCGATCCCGTCACCACCCACCATTAGCGAATTTGGACGCAAGTCCAGCCGACGCGCAGCGGTAGTTCAGTCGGTTAGAATACCGGCCTGTCACGCCGGGGGTCGCGGGTTCGAGTCCCGTCCGCTGCGCCATTATTTCCCGGATCGACCTTGGGTCGGTTCGAGATGGTAAACCCAGCAGGGTGCCATCGGATGCTACAGAGTTTCATGAGTTACTTGGACGCAAGTCCAACCGACACGCAGCGGTAGTTCAGTCGGTTAGAATACCGGCCTGTCACGCCGGGGGTCGCGGGTTCGAGTCCCGTCCGCTGCGCCATATACGAAACCCGTCGATCGCAAGATCGACGGGTTTTTTATTTCTTGCGGGATCGGCGCTAGCCAGGCTCCGGGCGAGCATGGATTCGCTTTTGCGCTGCAATAAAAAAGCCCCGCACTAGGCGGGGCTCTTTTTCAAGCGATCAGCGCAGATCAACCAACGATCTGAACTTCTTCAGCTTGCATGCCTTTCTGGCCACGGGTAGCCACGAAGGAGACCTGCTGGCCTTCCTTCAGGGTCTTGAAGCCGTCAGCCTGGATGGCTTTGAAGTGTACGAACAGGTCGTCACCGGATTGCGGGGTGATGAAGCCGTAGCCTTTCTCATCATTGAACCACTTGACGGTGCCGTTCTGACGATTGGACATGTGATGTCTCCTAAACAGAATTGATAACAGCCTCGGAAAAGCCCAGGCCGGGACTGAGTGCAACGAGTACTAGGAGTCGGACGATGTTTGGATCGAGATCTAGGCATCAAGTAGCGATTCGCGGTGACACATGCAGCACAGTGATCACACCATACGTGTTTTTATCGCCAAGTGCGAATGCTGGATGCAGCTTTTTTCGCAAATATTGCGCAATGAGCCTGTTGCCGGTCTTTGAAGCGTGGCACCAGCCTCGGTAAGATGCGCTCACTTTTCTTGCAACGACCCAATTCAGGACCTTCGCCATGAGCATCAAATCGGACAAGTGGATTCGCCGCATGGCCCAGGAACAGGGGATGATCGAACCCTTTGTCGAGCGCCAGGTGCGTGGCGCCGATGCCAGCCGCGTGATCTCCTACGGGGTGTCCAGCTACGGCTACGACGTGCGCTGTGCCGATGAATTCAAGGTGTTCACCAACATTCACTCGGCCATCGTCGATCCGAAGAACTTCGACGAGAAGAGCTTCGTCGATATCAAGAGTGACGTCTGCATCATTCCGCCGAACTCCTTCGCCCTGGCCCGCACCGTGGAATACTTCCGCATCCCTCGAGACGTGCTGACCATCTGCCTGGGCAAGAGCACCTATGCGCGTTGCGGCATCATCGTCAATGTCACGCCGCTGGAGCCGGAGTGGGAAGGCCACGTGACCCTGGAGTTCTCCAACACCACCAATCTGCCGGCGAAGATCTACGCCAACGAGGGCGTGGCGCAGATGCTGTTCCTGCAGTCCGACGAGGCCTGTGAAGTGTCATACCGTGACCGGGGTGGCAAGTACCAGGGCCAGACCGGCGTGACCCTGCCCAAGGCCTGAATGCCTGGCAGCGCTACGAAGCCGGGCCATGCCCGGCTTTTTCATGGGCGAAGTCATTGGTCGAAAAGGCTGAATCTTCCCGAGCGGGCAGCACTCAACCTGCTACAGCCCACGCTCAGGAGAGCCCGCCATGTCCCTTGTCGACCTCAATGCTGCCGCCATTCCCGGCCAGCCCAATCCCGACGTGCCGGATCAGCCCGGTAAACCCGTGCCGCCGCAGGAGCCGGGCGAGCCGACCTTGCCTGATCAGCCGCCTCCTGCGCCGGTTGCCGGTTGCCGCCCTCGAGAAATCTGCGAGCGCAGCGCACGTCCGGCCGAGCGAGTGGTCAACGGACGGTTCTGAGAGGGCGCTCCATCCCCATGCCGAATACGAAGAAGCCGGGTAATGCCCGGCTTCTTCGTTATGCCTGCGAATTATCAGGGCACCAGCGGCAGCTCGCGCTTGTGGCGAGTGTTGTCGTAGGTGCGCACGATGGTGGCATAGGCTTCGTCGCTGACCTTTTCGCCATGCAGAAAGGCGTCGATCTCGGCATAGGTCACGCCGTGCGCTTCCTCGTCCGGTTTGCCTGGGCGCAGCTCTTCCAGGTCGGCGGTCGGGGTTTTCATCACCAGGTGCTGCGGTGCGCCCAGATGTGCGGCAATGGCGCGCACCTGCTTCTTCACCAGGCCGGACAGCGGGGCGAGGTCGCAGGCGCCGTCACCGAACTTGGTGAAGAAGCCCATTACCGCTTCGGCAGCATGGTCGGTGCCGATCACCAGGCCATTGTTGGCGTTGGCGATGGCGAACTGGGCGACCATGCGGATACGCGCCTTGATATTGCCGACGACGAAGTCGCGGCGTGCATCGCTGAGTTTCTGCAGATGGGTGACCTGCTCGCCGAGGCCGGTCACGCTGCTGGCGATATTGACCGTGTCCTCTTCATCGGCGCGGATGAATTTCAGCGAATCCTGGGCATCGTGCTCGTCGTGCTGAGCGTTGTGCGGCAGGCGCACGGCGATGAAGCGGTAGGTGCTATCGCCGGTTTCCGCCCGCAGTTCCTCGACCGAGAGCTGGGCCAGACGCCCGGCGGTCAGCGAGTCGACGCCGCCACTGATGCCCAGCACCAGCACCTTGAGGCCGGCATTCTTCAGGCTGTTCTTGATGAAGGTCTTGCGCTTCTCGATTTGGGCGATCAGCGCGGCCTCGTCGGCGAAGGGCGGCACCACATCGAGGGCGGCGGCGATTTCGGCTTGGCGGTTGCTCATGTCGGTGTCCTCACTGGGCGTCAGGGACGCGAAAGACGTGTTTGAGGTAGTGGACGAAATTCTCGTCGCGGCATTGGGTCTTGCCGGGTGTATCGGAGATCTTGGCCACCGGCTGACCGTTGCAGGCGATCATCTTGATCACGATGTTCATCGGCTCGACGCCGGGGATGTCGCAGGTCAGGTTGGTGCCAACGCCGAAGCTTACGTGTATTCGCCCGCTAAGTGCACGGTAGAGCCGTAGCGACTTGGGCAGGTCGAGGCCGTCGGAGAACACCAGGGTTTTGCTCATCGGGTCGATGCCGAGCTTCTCGTAGTGGGCGATGGCTTTTTCCGCCCACACCAGCGGGTCGCCGGAGTCGTGACGCAAGCCGTCGAAGAGCTTGGCGAAGTACAGGTCGAAATCCGCCAGGAAGGCGTCCATGGTGATGCAGTCGGTCAGGGCGATACCGAGCAGGCCACGGTACTCACGTACCCAGCAGTCGAGCGCGGCGATCTGGCTGTCGATCAGGCGTGGGCCCAGTTGCTGGTGCGCCATCAGCCATTCGTGGGCCATGGTGCCGATGGGCTTGAGGTCGAATTCGCGTGCCAGGTGCACGTTGCTGGTGCCGACGAAACGGCCAGGGAAGTCGCGCTTGAGGATATGCACCGCCTGCTCCTGCACGCGGTAGGAGAAGCGCCTGCGGGTGCCGAAGTCGGCGAGCTGGAAGCCGGCCAGTTCGCTCGGCGAGGCTTCGGCCTTGAGCCAGTCGAATTTCTCGTAGAGGCGTTCGGCGGCCTGCTCCAGCAGGACTTCGCGGTAGCGATAGCGGTTGCGTACTTCGCTGACGACGGCCAGCAGCGGAACCTCGAAGAGGATCACGTGCAGCCAGGGGCCGCGCAGGCGGATGCTCAACTGGCCATCTTCGATGCTGGTGTGCACGTAGCGCAGGTTGAAGCGGAACAGGCTGAGGAAACGGATGAAGTCCGGTTTGATGAAGGAGATGCGCTCGAGGAAGGCGAGCTGGTCGACACTCAGGCTCAGTTCGCTCAGACGTTCGATCTGGTAACGGATCTCGGCCAGATAAGGGGTCAGATCCTCGCTGCTGCGGCAGCGGAACTCCCATTCCACCTCGGCGTTGGGGTAGTTGTGCAGCACTGCCTGCATCATGGTCAGCTTGTAGAAGTCGGTGTCCAGCAGGTTCTGCACGATACGCTCGGCGAAGATGCTCTCGCTCATCGCGGATTCTCCTTGGCTAAGAGGCTGTCTAGCTGTTCCAGGCTGGCGCTGAGGGTGATGCCGCGCTCGCGCATGGCGATGCAGGCGGCTTCGGCAGTTTCGCTGGCGATTGCGCGGCAGGCCGGCAGGTGGACGATCACCTCGAAGCCTGCACGGCGCAGTTGCAGGGCCGTGGTCTTGACGCAGTAATCCAGCGCCAGGCCGCCGACCAATACAAGGTCGACGCCATTTTGCCGAAGAAATTCGATCACGCCTGTGCTGCGTTTCTCGCCCAGGTCGTGATAGCAGGCGCCGTAGGGGTGCAGATCCGGCTCCACGCCTTTCCACACGAAATAGTCGTAATCCAGAGGCGCGGGCAATCCGTCCAGCAGCTCGAAACCGGGGTGCCGGGTACGCAATGGCTGACCCAGGTGAGGTCGGCATTGGCCAGCGGCAGGGGTTGCAGCATCTGCGCAGGTTCCGGCACCACCCAGGCGGCCTGCGGGCTATGGGCGTCCTTGCTGCCGAGGCGCAACTGCCCGCGCATGGCCATCTGGTTCAGCGCCGGCACTATGGTATCGCCTTCGGGTACGGGCAGTTCGTCGGGGCACAGCGGGGTAAAGCCTTTCTGAGCGTCTACGTCGAAGCTGGCGATCTTCATGGTGCGCCTCCTTCTTGCGCATGGGGTGACTACATATTTCATCTGGTGAAATATGTAGTCAAGAGGTTTTTCTCATCGGGGCGTGAAAGATGGCGGATTATTGGTCAAGATGAAGTAAGTGGTAAGGAAAATTGAGGGACGCGATGAGTGCAGTGGAGGTTCTGGCCGGGGTGGATATCGTGGCCCTGCGTCTGGGCGACGAAGGTGGTCTGCAGATGCTGCTGCTGCGCCGCCAGCGTGAGCCCTATGCCGGGCAATGGGCACTGCCGGGTGTGCTGGTCAACGGTCGTTGTGCCGATGCCAGCCTGGATGCCGCCGCCGCCCGTGCCCTGGCGGACAAGGCCAGGCTGCAGCCACAGTATCTGGAACAGGTGGCGACGGTGGGCAATGGCGTGCGCGACCCGCGTGGCTGGTCGCTGAGCACCTGCTACCTGGCGTTGCTGGCGCCGGGTGCCGAGGCGCAGGATGAAAACCTGCGCTTCGTCGAGGTGCAGGCGGTCACCCGCGGCGCGCAGGCGTTGCCTTTCGACCATGCGCAACTGGTACGCCTGGCGGTGGAGCGCCTGCAGGGCAAGTCGGTGTACAGCTCGCTGCCGCTATACCTGCTGGCGTCGCGCTTCACCGTGACCGAGGCGCTCGGTGCGTTCCAGGCCTGTCTGGGCCAGCCGCTGCAGCACACCACCTTGCGCGGGCGCCTGGACAGAATGAAGGCGCAAGGCTGGATCCATGACACCGGCGAGAAGAACTACCCGAAGATGGGTCGACCCCAGAACTTGCTGGAGCACCGCCCGGTGGCGACGGGCGCCTTCATCTTCGACCGCAGCCTGCTCGCCTGAACGCTGACAGGCCACCTGCGGACTGTCATCCTGTGCCGATGTCGTTCGCGCCACGAGATCTTCGCCATGCCCTTACAGAGCCTCGACTCACTCAATGCGCTGCCGGCCGCTACCTGGGATGCGCTGTTGCCCGAGCCGCAGCCCTTCGTGCGCCATGCCTTTCTCTCCGCACTGGAGGACAGCGGCAGCGTCGGCGGGCACAGTGGCTGGCAGCCATCGCATCGCCTCTGGTGCGATGAGAGTGGGCAGGTGCAGGCGGCGCTGCCGGCCTATCTCAAGCAGCATTCCTATGGCGAATACGTGTTCGACCATGCCTGGGCCGATGCCTGTCGGCGCGCCGGTATCGCCTATTATCCCAAGCTGCTCGGTGCCGTGCCGTTCTCGCCAGTCGCTGGTGCACGCCTGCTCGGCGCGGCGCAGGCGGCGGAGCAGTTGCTCGATGCCCTGAGCATCGCCCTGGAGGACGAGGGGCTGTCGAGCCTGCATGTCAACTTCACTTCGCCGGCTTGCGATCAGGTGCTGGCCGGGCGTGACGGTTGGTTGCAGCGCCTGGGTTGCCAGTTCCACTGGCACAACCGTGGCTATCGCGACTTCCAGGACTTTCTCGATGCGCTCAGCTCGCGCAAACGCAAGCAGATGCGCAAGGAGCGCGAGCAGGTGGCCGGGCAGGGCATCGAGTTCGACTGGCGCCAGGGCCATGAGCTGAGCGAGGCGGACTGGGATTTCGTTTACCACTGCTATGCCAATACCTACCATGTGCGCGGCCAGGCACCCTACCTGACGCGCGCTTTCTTCAGCCTGCTGGCCGAGCGCATGCCCGAGGCGATTCGCCTGGTGCTGGCGCGCCAGCATGGCCGTGCAGTGGCCATGGCCTTCTGCTTGGTGGGCGGCGATACCCTCTATGGGCGCTACTGGGGCTGCCTGGCCGAGTTCGACCGCCTGCATTTCGAGACCTGTTTCTATCAGGGCATGGCCCTGGCCATCGACGCCGGTTATGCACGCTTCGATGCCGGGGCGCAGGGTGAACACAAGCTGATTCGCGGATTCGAGCCGGTCATCACGCATTCCTGGCACCGTCTCTGCCATCCTGGCTTGCGTGCCGCCGTGGCGGATTTTCTCGAGCAAGAGCGCCCAGGCGTGCGCGCCTATGCCGAAGAGGCCCGTGGTTATCTGCCCTTCCGGTAGTTATGATCGCGCGCCTCGCGGTGATGGCACGCACGTCGGTAAGTGCCCGGTGCTGGAGTTTCCTGCAAAAAATCCAGAGTTTTTTGCAAGAAGCAGACGCGGTGCAACCTCTACATTCCGCCGTCGGCTGTTATCAGGCCGTTTTTGCCGGTGTCTTGCTAGGCTCTGTACGAAAGAACGCCGAAGGCTAATGCTTTTCGTAGATAGCCTAGGATGAACCGGGTACCACCTCCCATGATCCGTATCAACACGGCGTGGTGCTTGCGTGGTGTTCGCCCCGAGCGAATGCGTTTTGCCAATGCTGGGAGTGGCCGAGTCCACGCCCTATAACAACAAACGAGAGGGGAGCCCCCCAAATGACAGCTAGTACTCCAATGCTGGTCACCTTCGTGGTGTACATCGCCGCCATGGTGCTGATCGGTCTGATCGCCTATCTGCGTACCAAGAACCTTTCCGACTACATCCTCGGTGGCCGCAGCCTCGGCAGTTTCGTCACCGCGCTGTCCGCCGGTGCTTCGGATATGAGCGGCTGGTTGCTGATGGGCCTGCCGGGCGCCATCTTCGTTGCCGGTATCTCGGAAAGCTGGATTGCCATTGGCCTGGTCATCGGCGCCTACCTGAACTGGCTGTTCGTGGCCGGCCGTCTGCGTGTGCAGACCGAGCACAATGGTAACGCGCTGACCCTGCCGGACTACTTCACCAATCGTTTCGAGGACAACAGCCGCATCCTGCGTATCTTCTCGGCGCTGGTGATCCTGGTGTTCTTCACCATCTACTGCGCCTCCGGCGTGGTGGCCGGCGCCCGTCTGTTCGAGAGCACCTTCGGCATGTCCTACGAAACCGCACTGTGGGCCGGCGCTGCCGCCACCATCGCCTACACCTTCATCGGTGGCTTCCTGGCGGTGAGCTGGACCGACACCGTGCAGGCCACGCTGATGATCTTCGCGCTGATCCTGACCCCCATCGTGGTGATGATCGCCACCGGTGGCTTCGACCCGGCGATGGTCGCCATCGAGGCGGTGGACGCGACCAACTTCGACATGCTCAAGGGCGCTACCTTCGTCGGCGTGATCTCGCTGATGGCCTGGGCTATTTCGGCCAGCCGCATATCCTGGCGCGCTTCATGGCGGCCGACTCGGTGCGCTCGATTCCGGCTGCCCGTCGCATCTCCATGACCTGGATGATCCTGACCCTGGCTGGCGCTGTTGCTGTGGGCTTCTTCGGCATCGCCTACTTCTCGGCACACCCTGACGTAGCCGGCCCGGTCGGCGAGAACCCGGAACGCGTGTTCATCGAGCTGGCCAAACTGCTGTTCAACCCCTGGATCGCCGGCATCCTGCTGTCCGCCATCCTCGCTGCGGTGATGAGCACCCTGAGCTGCCAACTGCTGGTGTGCTCCAGCGCCCTGACCGAAGATTTCTACAAGGCCTTCCTGCGCAAGGGCGCTTCGCAGACCGAGCTGGTCTGGGTCGGCCGCGCCATGGTGCTGCTGGTGGCTCTGGTGGCCATCGCTCTGGCCGCCAACCCGGATAACCGCGTACTGGGCCTGGTGTCCTACGCCTGGGCTGGTTTCGGTGCTGCCTTCGGCCCGGTGGTGATCCTCTCTCTGGTGTGGAAGGGCATGACCCGCAACGGCGCACTGGCCGGTATGCTGGTCGGTGCGGCTACCGTGATCGTGTGGAAGAACTGGATCGGCCTGGGTCTGTACGAGATCATTCCGGGCTTCATCCTCGCCACCCTGGCCATCGTCGTCTTCAGCCGTATCGGTCAGGCGCCGAGCGCCTCGATGATCAGCCGCTTCGACAAGGCCGAGCAGGAATACAAGTCGGTATAATCCGGCAGGCTGTACAGAAGGCGATGATTGCACGGCAGTCATCGCCTTTTTTCATTTCATGCGATCTGAACACGGAACTGCCTCATGCACAGCAACGATCCCTTGCACGGCCTCAGCCTGCAGACAATTCTCACCGCACTGGTCGAGCGTCTCGGCTGGGAGGGGCTGGCGCGCGAGGTGGACGTGCGCTGTTTCAAGCATGAGCCGAGCATCAAGTCGAGCCTGACCTTCCTGCGCAAGACGCCCTGGGCACGGGCCAAGGTCGAGGCGTTGTACCTGCAGACCTTCCGTGTAGGCGATTGAGTACCTGCCAGCAGCGTGATGCGTTGGCGTCGGTTTACTGCCAACTGATCCGGGTGGTGCTGGTAGGCGTTGTGCACAGCGTGGTGCTGGCGGCTTCGAGGTAGGGGGCCAGGATCGGTGCCATACCCTTGAGCACTTGCACCGGCAGTGCCGAGGTGAAGGAGAACCCCTCGGCGTCGCGCCCAGGCACGAAGGCGGTGAGGGTGCCGTAATGCCGCGGACCGAGGTAGAAGACGAAGGTGGCCGTGCGGTTGAGCGCCCGTGAACTGAGCACGCGGCCCCCAGAACCCACGCTTTCGATGCGGTTGTCGCCGGTGCCGGTCTTGCCACCCAGGGTCAGCAGTTGTCCGTCCGCCGGCTGGAAACTGCCCTGCAGGCGCCTGGCAGTGCCGCCTTCGACCACCTGCGAAAGGGCTTCGCGCAGCGCCGCAGCGACCTCCGAAGGCATGACCCGGCGCGCCTTGCTTCCTTCGTTGTGCAGGCGGGTTTCGTAGGGTGTGCCGACGGCGAAGTGCAGGCTTTCGATGCGTAGCACCGGCTGGCGGATGCCGTCGTTCTGGATGATGCCCATGAGCTCGGCCAGGGCCGCTGGGCGATCACCCGAGCTGCCCAGGGCGGTGGCCAGCGAGGGCACCAGATGGCCGAAGGGGTAGCCCAGGTTGCGCCAGCGCCGGTGGATGTCGGAGAAGGCCTCCACCTCCAGCATGATGCGAATGCGGCTGTCGCGGGCGCTCTTGTGCCGGCTGCGCAGGAGCCAGCCGTAGACCTCCTGACGCTCGCTGAAGCTGGCGGCGACGGCATCCTCGAAGCTGGCCTGCGGGTGGCTGGCGAGAAAGCCCAACAGCCACAGTTCCAGTGGATGCACCCGGGCGATGTAGCCCTGATCCGGCAGGCTGTAGGCACCGGGGGCATAACGCGTGTAGAGCTGCTCGATGCGTGCGTCGCTCAGCGCCTGTTGCGGTAGCTGTGCGCGCAGGAAGGCGGCGAAGCTGTCGCGCTCGGCGTCGGGGTGCAGGTAGCGATGCACGGCGGCCAGGCGTACTGGGGTTTGCTGCAGACCGCTGAGGAAGGTTTCCAAACGCAGTTGCTCGGGTTGGCCCTGGTACTTGCGCCAGAAGCGCAGGAGGAAGGTGCGCCCTTCGCGGTCGGCGAAACGCTGCAGATATTGCAGGCGGCGTGGATCCTCGTCGTCCTTGAGCAGTTCGGCGCTGTTCTGGTAGGTGCTGTAGCGCACCAGGTCGCGCATCAGGCGTACGAAGGGCAGGTTGATCGACTCGCGCAGCGCCTCGCGCACTGTGGGATTGCGGTCGTTGTCCTGGCGTCGGAAGTTGCCGAAGGTATGCACGCCGCCGCCGGTGAAGAAACGCTCGTGTGGGTTGGCCGAATAGCGCCGTTGTAGCGCGGCATCGAGCATGCTGGCCAGGTCGGCATCAGGATGCCGGCGCAGGTAATCGATGCTCCAGCGACTTAGCGGATCCTGTTCGGCGATATCCAGCGCAGCCAGCTCGGCGGCGGATTTTCCGGCATGGCGGCGATGCAGCTCGGCGATGATCTCCAGATAGGTGGTCAATACCCGCAGCTTGGCGGTGGAGCCCAGCTCCAGCTTGCTGCCTTCGTTGATGTCGAACGGCTGATCGGTGCTGTCGGTCTGCACCCGCACCAGGCTGCCATTGGCGGTGCGCTCGAACAGGGTGAAGCTGTAGCGCACGGCGGCGGTTTTCTGCGGTGACAGCAGGCGTTCGCCGAACAGCCCGATGTCTTCCGCGAAGCCCGGTTCGGCCAGGCGTTGCAGGTAGCGGCTGACGGCCTGCTGGAGATCATGTTGCAGCGTGCTGTGGGCGCTGAGATCGAGGCGGTCGAGGTCATACAGCGGCATGCCCAGCAGGCTGGACAGGCGCGAGCGCACCACGCTGATGCCCTTGTCGTTCTCCACCGTGCGCAGGTTGGGCTGCAGTGCCCAGTCGCGGTACTCCATGGGCTGATCCAGTGCGGCGTCGCGCAGCTTGGAGTCAATCACCCCGGCACTGGCCAGTAGGCGGATATGGCTGTCGGTCAGGGCTTGCAGATCCTTGCGACCCTGGGCCAGGTAATAGGTCGGGCGACGCTGGGCGATCATCAGCGACAGCACCTGACGCAACGCCAGGCCCCGCTCGGCGGCACTGGCCTGGGGCGTGCGTGCAGGGTCGAGCAGGGCGTTGACCTGGGCGAAGTCGGCGCCGTACCAGATGTGCAGACCATCGGCCAGACCATGCACCTCGCCATGCCCGGGCGCCGCCGACAAGGGCACGCTGTTGAGGTAGTCGCGCACGATGCGCTGGCGTGCGGCCAGGGTTTGCGGGCCTTGCTGGTAAGCACGCACGCTGGCGGAAATCATCTGGCGCAGTTTTTCCCCGCCAGACAACGTCAGCCCGTCCGGGGAATGGCGGTACTTCTCCAGTTGCGTGGCCAGGGTGCTGCCACCGGCGGACTGATCCTGCATGTCGAGCAGCTTGCCGAGCTGCGACAGCGCCGCCATGGCGAAACGTGGCCAGTCGACGGCTGGGTTGGCCAGGGGTTGCGTGGGATCCAGCAGATGACGGTTCTCGATGAACAGCAGGCTGCTGACAACCAGGGGTGGGATGTCCGCGAAGCTGGCGTAGCCTTGTCGGGGATAGTGGAAGTCATAGAAGGGCAGGCCACGGCAGTCGGTCAGCGTCAGGCCGCTGCTGCTCTTCTCCACATAGGGCGGGAAGAACCCGCTCTGGCTGTAGCGCAGCAGTGCCGGAGAGAAGCGCACCTGCTCGGTGATGCTGAAATCGCGTTGCTGCAGGCGCTCGAGCAGCAGGGGCAGATAGGCGTAGCCCTGGCGTTTGTCGAACGGGCCGTCGCTGGGGTAGACGATGGCCGGGCTCGGCCCCGGCGCCAACTGGTAGGTCAGAGTGGCGGCATAGCGGCTCAGCTCACGGGACTGGAAATGCGCGCTGCGTAGCTCGAAGGCCAGTAGCAGGGCCGCGCCCAGTATCAGCAGCGCCAACAACGCATAGCAGAGCCGGCGTCTGTGCCGTCTCCTTTTGCGCGCCTGCATTCCTTGCTGCGAATGGTCGTACCGCTGAAAAGCGGAGTGCCTTGATACGCCCATGACCCACCACTCGTGCCACGCTCAGCTATCAGATGCTTGTCGTGTAACTGCAGTCTAGCCCGTCTACCCGATAGTTGCCGGGAGCCGTGCGTGCCTCTGCAATAGGCCCTAGAATGCCTAGGGTCTGTTGCCGTTCCGTCGCGGCCGTGCGCGAAACGGCAACAGACCCTAGCACGCCTCGCGCAAGGACTCCCCCATGCAACGCGATCACCGTGAACAATTGCAGTTGAGCTGGCAGGCCAATGCCGATGCCTGGGCGGCGGCGGTACGTGAGCAGCGCATCGAGAGCCGTCGCCTGGTGACCGATGCGGCGATCCTCCAGGCCGTGCTGGCCTTGCAGCCCAGGCGCGTGCTGGACATCGGCTGTGGCGAAGGCTGGCTATGCCGTGGCCTGTTCGAGCATGGCATCGAGTCGGTGGGTGTGGATGCTTCGGCGCCCCTGATCGAACAGGCGCGCACCGCCTGCAAGGGCGGCAGCCAGTACCGTGTGTGCGGCTATGCCGAATTGCAGAACCATGCCGAGCAGTTGGGGCGCTTCGAGGTGCTGGTGTGCAATTTCGCCCTGCTCGAAGAGCCGCTCGAAGCCTTCATGCAGAGCCTGCACGGGCTGTTGGCGCCGGGTGGCAGCCTGTTGATCCAGACCCTGCACCCCTGGCGCGCCAGCCACGGGGAGCCCTATCAGGACGGCTGGCGGGTCGAGGATTTCGCCGGTTTCGGTGAAGGTTTCAAGGCGCCCATGCCCTGGTTCTTCCGCACGTTGCAGTCCTGGTTGAGTCTGATCGCGGCCACTGGCTGGCGCCTGGAGTGGCTGCAGGAGCCACTGCACCCGGAAAGCGTGCAGCCGGTATCGCTGCTGCTGCTGCTCAAGCCGCTCTGATCATGCAATTGCTGCTGAATCTCGACGTTCCCGATCTGCCGGCTGCGGTGGCTTTCTATCAGCAGGCCTTCGGGCTGAGCGTCGGGCGAGTGTTGTTTGATGGCACGGTCGTCGAGCTGCTCGGCGCAGGCGTACCGCTCTACCTGTTGCACAAGGCCGCAGCCACTCCAGCGTGTTCGCAGGCCGACGTGCGGCGCGACTATCAGCGGCACTGGATGCCGTTGCATCTGGATCTGCTCGTCGATGATCTGGACACTGCGCGGGCGCTCGCTGCTGGCGCACAACAGGAAGGTGAGATCAGTGAACATGACTGGGGACGTCTGGTCACATTGAGCGATCCCTTTGGCCACGGACTGTGTCTACTGCAATGGCGTGGTGAGGGGTATGACCTGGTCAGAAGCCCTGTGGGAGAAAGCGATGCGCAGAATTGAATTGGCAGGCGTGCAGGTGCCGGTGATCGGCCAGGGCACCTGGCGTATGGGTGAGGATGAGCGCCAGCGCGCGCGTGAGGTCGCCGCACTGCGTGAAGGGCTGGATCTGGGGCTGAGCCTGATCGACACCGCCGAGATGTACGGCGAGGGTGGCGCGGAGCAAGTGGTGGGCGAGGCCATTGCCGGGCGCCGTGACGAGGTGTTTCTGGTCAGCAAGGTCTATCCGCACAACGCCAGTCTGGACGGTGTCCAGGCGGCCTGTGAGCGCAGCCTGAAGCGCCTGGGTTGCGAGCGTATCGATCTCTACCTGCTGCACTGGCGCGGTCGCCATCCGCTGGCGGAGACCGTCGAAGGCTTCGAGCGGCTGCGTGAGCAGGGCAAGATCGCGGCCTGGGGCGTTTCCAACTTCGATCTGGACGACCTGCTCGAACTGGATCAGCCGGCGTGCCGAACCAATCAGGTGCTGTACAACCTGGAAGCACGTGGCATCGAACATGATCTGTTGCCTTGGCAGCAGCGCGTTGGCATGCCGCTGATGGCCTACTGTCCGCTGAGTCAGGCGGGTGCCTTGCTGCATGAGCCCAGGCTGCGCCGGGTCGCCGAGCGGCATGGGGGGACGCCGGCTCAGGTAGCGTTGGCCTGGACACTCAGGCAGGACGGCGTGATTGCCATTCCCAAGGCGGTCGACAGTTCGCATCTGCGCGATAACGCCGCGGCGGCTGCCATTAGCCTGCAGGCGGATGACCTGGTTTTGTTGGATGAGGCCTTCGCACCGCCGCAGGGCAAGCGACCGCTGGAAATGGTCTGAAGGGGCTGGCAGCGTGGCATTGCCCCGGAACGGAAAGGCGACAGGATCTGCCGCCGGCAATCAGTTGGCTGGATCGGCCGCCAGGCGTCCGGCGTCCTTGAGCAGCGCCTTGAGGAAGGCCTCCTGCAATTCCGGATCATTGCGGGTCAGCTCGATCAGGCTCTGTTCCAGCTCGCTGGCTTCTTCTTCCAGGCCGAGGTCGGACAGGCGTTTGACCCGATGCACCCACTGGGCCACGTCGTCGCCTTCCAGGTCGTCGAAGATCAGGTCATGGGCTTCGCGCAACTTGCTGCGCAGGGTATGGCTGACCAGCAGGCTGGCCTGCGCCTGGGCCTGACCCTGTTCATCCTCGACGCTCAGCAGCAGGGTGCCGATGCGGCCGATGTCCTGTTCACTGAAGGGGCTGTCGAGCAGGTTCAGGCGTAACACGCCATTGCGATCGGTGAGCAGCTCGAATTGTTGCTGGTTGGCCTTGACCTGCACAGGGCGTTCGGCCCATGGCAGGTTGCTGTACTCCATGCGCCGATCACGCTGGGTTTCGTTGATGCTGGCCAGGTTCTGCTCCGCGCGGCCGTTGGACTCGACGTTCATGAAGGGGTTGAGGCCGGCCATGCCGTAGCTGATCCAGTCACGGGTCGCGGTTTCCGGCAGGCTGCCGAGCAGCACCACGTTGAGCACGTTGGCACCGACACCGGCGACCACCGCCACCGCACCCATGGGCACCTCGTAGAGCTCGCGCCAGGGCTGGTAGGGGGTGTAGCGGTCGTAGCGACGGGTAACCTCGAAGGCAGTGACCTCGAAGCTCTTCTGCTCATGCACGCGCACGCGCCGTTGCGGCAGCTCCAGCACCTTGGGTTCACCGACATCGATCTGCAGGCTGTGATCCAGCAGTTTGCGTTCGATACGCTCCTCGTGTTCGCTGCGCTGCGGCAATTGATTGGCGCAGCCGCCGAGGAAGAGGGCGCCGCACAAGGCGGCGCCGATGAGGCGAAGGTTGTAGCTCGTGTGCATGATGGCTCGGCGGTGCGCTGTGATCAGCGGCTGATACGGGCTTGCAGGAAGGGCAGGATATCGGCCAGGGCGACGGCTTGCGGCTCGGTCTCGGCGCGGCTCTTGTACTCGAGGTTACCCTCGGCCAGGCCACGATCGCTGACCACGACTCGGTGCGGAATGCCGATCAGCTCCATGTCGGCGAACTTGATGCCGGGGCTGGTCTTCTTGTCGCGGTCATCCAGCAGCACCTCGAAACCAGCGGCGGTCAGCTCGGCATAGAGCTTGTCGGTGGCCTCGCGGACCTGCTCGGTTTCGTAGCGCAGCGGTATCAGGGCGATGTGGAAGGGTGCCAGGGCGTCGTTCCAGCGAATGCCGCGCTCGTCGAAATTTTGTTCGATGGCGGCTGCCACCACGCGGGAAACGCCAATACCGTAGCAGCCCATGGTCAGGGTCACCGGCTTGCCGTTCTCACCCAGCACCTGGCAGTTCATCGCCTCGCTGTACTTGGTGCCGAGCTGGAAGATATGCCCGACTTCGATGCCGCGCTTGATCACCAGGGTGCCCTGGCCATCCGGGCTGGGGTCACCTTCGACGACGTTGCGCAGGTCGGCCACGGTGGGCACCGGCAGGTCGCGCTCCCAGTTGACGCCGAAGTAGTGCTTGTCGTCGATGTTGGCACCGATGACGAAGTCGCTCATCAGCTCCACGGAACGGTCGATGATCACCGGCAACGGCAGGTTCAGCGGGCCGAGGGAACCGGCACCGGCACCGATGGCCGCGCGCAGTTCGGCATCGCTGGCCATGGTCAGCGGGCTGGCGACCTGCTCCAGGTTGGCGGCCTTGATCTCGTTGAGTTCGTGGTCGCCACGCACCACCAGGGCGATCAGCTTGCCTTCTTCGGCGGCGTGCACGATCAGGGTCTTGATGGTCTTCTCGATCGGCAGGTCGAAGCCTTCGACCAGGGCGGCGATGGTCTTGGCATTCGGGGTATCGACCAGGCGCAGTTCTTCGGTCGGCGCCGGGCGGCTTTTCTCGCGCGGCAGCGCTTCGGCTTTTTCGATGTTGGCGGCGTAATCGGAGCTGTCGCTGAAGGCGATATCGTCCTCACCGGAGTCGGCCAGCACATGGAATTCGTGCGAGCCGGTGCCACCGATGGAGCCGGTATCGGCCTGCACCGGGCGGAAGTTCAGGCCCAGGCGGGTGAAGACGTTGCAGTACGCCTGGTGCATGCGGTCGTAGGTTTCCTGCAAGGACGCCTGGTCGGCATGGAAGGAGTAGGCGTCCTTCATGATGAACTCGCGGCCACGCATCAGGCCGAAGCGTGGACGGATCTCGTCACGGAACTTGGTCTGGATCTGATAGAAGTTGATCGGCAACTGCTTGTAGCTGTTCAGCTCGTTGCGGGCCAGCTCGGTGATCACTTCCTCGTGGGTCGGGCCGACGCAGAATTCGCGGTCGTGGCGATCCTTGACGCGCAGCAGCTCAGGGCCGTATTGCACCCAGCGGCCGGATTCCTGCCACAGTTCGGCCGGCTGGATGGCCGGCATCAGCACTTCCAGGGCGCCGGCGGCGTTCATTTCCTCGCGTACCACGTTCTCCACCTTGCGCAGCACGCGCAGGCCCATCGGCAGCCAGGTGTACAGGCCGGAGGCCAGCTTGCGGATCATGCCGGCACGCAGCATCAGCTGGTGGCTGATCACCACGGCATCGGAAGGGGTTTCTTTCAGGGTCGAGAGCAGGAACTGACTGGTACGCATGTTTGGCCGTTCTGTCGGTTGCTAGGGCGTGTAGTAGCCCGGCATTGTACGGTGCCTGCACAGTGCCGTACAGGACGTGGGCAGGCCCATTGGCGTGATCGTACGGGGGAGTGGAGGATGTCGACATTGACCGCGCCAGAGGTGCAGGCGCTGATTCGGGCCGGGCTGCCCATGGCGGAGGATATCGACCTGCGCATCGACCGGCTCGATGCCGAGGGTGTAGTGGCGCGTGTGCCGTTTCACGCCAGGTTGGTTCGCCCGGGCGGCACGCTTTCCGGCCCGACCATGATGGCCCTGGGGGATGCCGCCATGTATGCCGTCGTGCTCGGGCGCCTGGGGCGTGTGGAGATGGCGGTGACGTCCAATCTGAATATCAATTTCCTGGTCAAGCCCAGGCCGGTGGATCTGTTGGCGCATGCCACCGTTCTGCGCCTCAGTCGGCGGCAGGCGGTGTGTGAGGTCTCTATCTATTCGGCGGGCAACGAGGAGGAGTTGGTAGCCCATGTCACGGGCACCTATGTGTTGCCGGGTTGATTGGCGAAAGGGTTCTGCCTGAAATGAAACAGCCCGGCAAAAGCCGGGCTGATTTTTACGTGAGTCGTTAAGTAATCGCAGGGATTACAGAACGCTCAGCGGGTACTCCACGATCAGGCGGAAGTCGTTGTTGTCAGAGCCATAGTTAGCATTCTGCGAGCTGTTAGCGCGATAGATGGCGCTACGAACGCGGAAAGACAGGTCTTTAGCGGCGCCTTCTTGAACGACGTATTTGGTCTCGAAGTTGAATTCGTTCTCTTCGCCGTCTTCAGTGCCAGCGCCGTAGCTGACGTTATCACCGGTGATGTAGCGAGCCATGAAGCTCAGACCCGGTACGCCATAGGCAGCCATGTCGATGTCGTAACGAGCTTGCCAGGAACGCTCGTCTTTGCCGTTAAAATCGGAATACTGAACCGAGTTACCCAGCCAGACGGTACCGCCGCCATCGATGCCATAGTTATGGCCGGTGTCGCCGGTGGAGCGCTGATGAACGATGGTGAAGGTATGGGCGCCCAGAGAGTAGGCTGCTGCCAGGCTCCAGATCTTATTATCGACTTTGCCAGCGAGTGCTTGGCCATCGTCGTCCGTTTTATAGAAGTTGAAGTCGAAGTTCATCGACTGCTCCTCTGCGAAGGGCAGAGTGTAGTTCAGGTTAACGTACTTCTTCTTCCAGAAATCTTCGACATCGGATGCGTGAATGGCACCACTGAAATTGTCGGTAAAGCTGTAGCTGGCACCCACGATGTTAGCTGACTTCAGGGTTCTGTTCCCTTGAGTCTTGCTGTCCCTACCAGTTGCAGTTTGGCTGCTCAGGGCAGTGAAACGACCGGCAGTTAGTTCCAGGCCTTCAATCTCATTGCTGGTGATCAGAGCGCCAGTAGCGACTTCAGGCAGGATACGTGCATCATCAGTAGAAAATACCGGACTGGCGACCATCTGGTTGCCGTACTTCAATACGGTGTTGGATACACGGAATTTGACAGCACCGCCAACTTCGCTCTGAGTGTCCTCGGGCTGGCCATCACCGTTTTTCGAGAACTGACCGATACCTGCGCGGCCTTTGCCACTATCCAGTTTGATGCTGCTCAGTGAGTGTGCGTCTACACCTACACCTACGGTGCCTTGGGTGAAACCAGATTCGTACAGCAGGCGGATGCCGAGGCCGAACTCTTCACTGTAGCCATTGCGCTTGCTGGAGGCGCCGTCAGTAGTGGTGTCAGCGCCGTTTTTGTAGTCACGGTTGTGATACAGGGCGCGATTGAAAATGTTGAAGCTGCTGTCTTCGATAAATCCATTGGATTCGGACTGCGCGCTGGCGAAGGCCATTTGGCTGGTGCCCGCGGCGACTGCCAGGGCGATTACGCTCCACTTCATCACTTGCATCGTGAATGCTCCTTGGGGTTTGGAAGAGTTGCGCTGCCCAATCTTTTGTTATATGGGCGGCTCTTTCTTTTTGTGTCGGCGGTAACTTATAGCACGCAACCAGTGTTGGCGATAGTTTCAGTCTATTCCTTGCGGCTTCTGTGGCTCCATGTCGCATGGAGTTGGGAAGGATGTCGCAAATCTGTAGCTGCTCTTGACGTGCTATGGCAAGCCGACGCTCTCGCGGTTCTGTCGTGCCGGATACCGCTGTTATTGGTTGACTGCACGGTGTACCGGGCATTGTGCAGTGCATTAGCAAGAGTCGTGCTCAAAATGGCATTCTCAGGCTAATCCGTTGATTCTCGTGGAGGCATCCGGGTGTAAAGCGGGAATTTCGTCACGTTTGGCTCTATTTTCATGAGCTGCGTTGGTCTGCTGGCGTGGGGCATGGGTGTTGCTCGGTTCACTCGGTCAGGCCTTGGCTACCGGGGGTAGGCTTTTGCTGGTAACGAGGTAGCAGGAGGTATTACCCAAGGAAACAAAATGGTGCGCGCTCGTGACGTGGGTGCATTCTGTTGGTGCGCTCTTTTCGAGGTGACCTGTCGGGGCAGGCTGCGTATGCTGCGCGCCTTGTGGCTCGGGGCGATGCCTCGATGTCAAACTGTGCAGGTTATCGCCAGAGGAGTGCTGCCATGTTCAGCCTGGATTCGCGTTTGCAGCAGGACTGCCTGCTGCTGGGGGACTTTCCGTTGTCGCGTCTGTTGCTGATGAATGACGCGCAATATCCCTGGTTCATTCTCGTGCCAAGGCGTGAGGAGGTCAGCGAGCTGTTCCAGCTCGATGCCGAGGATCAGCGCCAGCTCTGGCAGGAAACCACCTGGCTGGCCGAAACGCTCAAGGACACCTTCGCTGCCGACAAGATGAACGTGGCGACGCTGGGCAATATGGTGAGCCAGTTGCATATGCACGTGATCGTGCGCCGTCGCGATGATATTGCCTGGCCGGCCCCTGTCTGGGGTAGGCATGCGGCAGTACCCTATACCTCCGCGCAGGTCGAGGCGCTCAAGGGCAAGCTGCGCCTGGTTCTGACCGAGGACTTTCGTTTCGCCGAGGAGGACGCATGAGTCTGGAAGCACGCATTACCGAACTGGAGAGCCGCTTGGCCTTTCAGGACGACACGATTCAGGCGCTCAACGATGAGCTGGTCGAGCAGCAGCGGCGTATTGAGCGCCTGCAGTTGCAGTTGGCGGCTCTGGCGCGGCGTCAGGAGGAGTTGCAGGGGCAGGTGGGGGTGATCGAGAGCGAGGCGCCACCGCCACATTACTGAGTTTTAAAACAAGAAGCCCGCGACGATTCGCGGGCTTCTTGTTTTCTGGTGCTTGAGGGTCAGTGGCGCGAGGGTGCTGCAGCGATCACGTCTTCGGCTTGCAGGCCCTTGTCGCGCTGCATGACCGAGAATTCCACGCGTTGCCCCTCTACCAGCACACGGTGACCTTCACCGCGAATGGCGCGAAAGTGCACGAAGATGTCTTCGCCGGAATCGCGGGAGATGAAGCCAAAACCCTTGGAGGTGTTGAACCACTTGACCGTGCCGGTTTCGCGGTCTTCTTGCGGGGCACTGTGTGCCACGGCCTCATCGCGTGTGCTGATGCGAATGGCGGGGGCACTCGCCGCGGCTGGTAACTGGCAGGCCAGGTGCAGAGTGACGGCGGCGAAGGTGATCAGCAGGCTCAGCCAGATGGCGGGATGGCCGCCAATGCTCGGCAGCGGTGCCAGCAGCACCAATGCCTGCAGTACGGCGGCGAGAATCAGCAGGGCAGAGGCGAGACCTTGCAGTTGTTGGCGTAGCGTGCTGGTGGCGTTGCTCTGTACTGGGGCCAGGGTCAGGTTGAGTAGGGCGATCAGTGCCAGGTACAGCGCATCGGGCGTGCCCAGGAGGCCTTGCGGGGCGGAAATACCGGAAAAGAGCGACAGTAGCAGGGCGGCGAGCCCCACCAGGAGATGGGCGATTTTCAACATGTTTGAGTAACTCACTGATTGAATGACGAGGTGCTGGTGAATAACAGAGGGCGGCGCAAGCCGTTTTTGCCAGATTGCTTGCCGCTGCGGATCGAGAGTGCGGCTAGCGAAGCTATTTAACCGCAAAGGATGGGGCTACTCAAATCAAGCGCTTAGCGTACTTTCGTCTATGCGTGGGTGAACCTGGTTGCGGCCATTGCGCTTGGCTTGGTAGAGCGCGTCGTCGGCGCGTGTGAGCAGGCTTTCCAGGCCGTCGCCTGCCATGGCCAGGGCGAAGCCGAAGGAGGCGGTGATGCTGTCGAGTACCTGGTCGGTGCTGCGCACCTTGACTCGCAGGCCGTGCATCTTGTTGCGCAGGTGCTCGGCAAAGTGCCGGGCTGCTTCGAGGCTCTGGCACTCGCGCAAGACCACGCAGAATTCCTCGCCGCCGTAGCGAGCGGCAAAGGCTCGATTGGGCAAGTTCTCGCGCAGCAGACGACCGACGTGCTGCAGCACGCGGTCACCCAGTGGGTGGCCATACTGGTCGTTGAACTGCTTGAAGTGATCGATATCCAGCATGATCAGGGTCAATCCGTCCGTGGACTCGTTCAGTGCCTGTTCGAGCAGGCGCGTGAATGCCTGGCGGTTGAGCAGGTGGGTCAGGCTGTCGAGGGTGGCGGCCAGTTGGGCGCGTTCCAGTTGGTTGCGCAGGTGCTGTATTTCGCTTTGGGCGGCGCGCAGCTTGTAAAGCAGTTGTTGCTGCTGATCCTGCATCTGCTGCGTGCTTTCCTGCAGCTCACCGATCACGCCAGGCAGGTCTTCGATGAGGGGCTCGTGCAGGGCGCTCAGACTCTGGGCCAGGCTTAGCTGGTAGTGTTGGCTGCTGGTCACGCTGCGCGAGACGTCACCTTCTATGTCGTCCACCAGTTCGATGACTTGCTGCTGTCCAGCGCGCGCCTCTTCGAGTTCGCCATGGATGATGTGTTCGCGGAACAACTTGCGCGCGACCTCTCCCGGGAAGGCGTCGAAATCCTCGACGATTCTGTTCAGGCGCTTGTTCAGCTCAGTGTTCTCGCCACGGCTGTAGGTGTACCACAGCGCATAGTGCACGGGGCTTGGCGGAATGTCATGGCGCATCATCAGAGGTACGGCTTGCTTGAGGAGTGCAGCCGCAGTGCGTGTTTCCTCGGGGTACAGTTCGAGGAGAGTGGGGGGCTTCGGTATCTGGGACATGCGTGCACAGGCGCTTGGCGACATAGATACACAGCATAGAGCAGATGGATTGCAATCGGCTAATGAAAAGGCCCGGCGAGCCGGGCCTTGTAGAAACTCATACCGCCAGCAGGCTGCGCAGCATCCAGGCGGTCTTCTCGTGCACCTGCATGCGCTGGGTCAGCAGGTCGGCAGTGGGTTCGTCGCTGACCTTGTCCAGCAGCGGGAAGATCCCGCGAGCGGTACGCACCACGGCCTCCTGGCCTTCGACCAGTTGCTTGATCATGCCCTCGGCGCTCGGTACGCCTTCCTCTTCCTTGATCGAGGACAGGCGGGCGTAGGCGGCATAAGTGCCTGGCGCCGGGAAGCCCAGTGCCCGGATACGCTCGGCGATGGCGTCCACCGCCAGCGCCAACTCGGTGTACTGCCCCTCGAACATCAGGTGCAGGGTGTTGAACATCGGGCCGGTGACGTTCCAGTGGAAATTGTGGGTCTTCAGATACAGCGTGTAGGTGTCGGCCAGCAGGCGCGAGAGACCCTCGGCGATGGCGGCACGATCCTGTTCGGCGATTCCGATGTTGATGTCCATTCTCTTCTCCTGTGGTATGGCTCGGGATGTCTTGCCTCAGTTAATGGGGCAAGCCTATCACGGAGGGCGGGCGAGCCGGTTTGGGCTTGTATCAATCGAGTGCATGCTTAGAGGCTATCGATGGCCTGGAGTTCATTGCCCGCATGCCTTTGGCTGCTCATCGAGGGTGGCTATGTTGCGCCTGGCTCCGGTCGATCTGTCGCGGTGTGCTGCACTGGCGGCTGCGTCCTGTCAATTTAGGCGATATAATCCCGCCCTTTGTCAAAGCCGGGTGTGCGCCAAGGCGTGTGGCCGGCGTTGCTCCTGGCCTGAGTGCGCAGGGCAAGACCTGACCTGTCCAAGACCTAATTAGAGAAGCGAACCACGATCATGATGCGCAGCCACTATTGCGGCCAGTTGAACGAGAGCCTGGATGGCCAGGAAATCACCCTTTGCGGCTGGGTACACCGTCGCCGTGACCATGGTGGGGTGATCTTCCTCGATATCCGTGATCGTGAAGGCCTGGCCCAGGTGGTGTTCGACCCGGATCGTGCCGAGACCTTCGCCAAGGCCGACCGCGTGCGCAGTGAGTACGTGGTCAAGATCACCGGCAAGGTACGCCTGCGCCCGGCCGGTGCGGTGAACCCGAACATGGCGTCCGGTGCCATCGAGGTGCTGGGCTACGAGCTGGACGTGCTCAACGAGGCGGAAACCCCGCCGTTCCCGCTCAACGAGTACACCGACGTCGGCGAGGAAACCCGCCTGCGCTACCGCTTCATCGACCTGCGTCGCCCGGAAATGGCCGAGAAGCTCAAGCTGCGTTCGCGCATCACCTCGAGCATTCGCCGCTACCTGGACGACAACGGCTTCCTCGATGTGGAAACGCCGATCCTGACCCGCGCCACCCCGGAAGGTGCGCGTGATTACCTGGTGCCGAGCCGCACCCATGCCGGCAGCTTCTTCGCCCTGCCGCAGTCGCCGCAGTTGTTCAAGCAACTGCTGATGGTGGCCGGCTTCGACCGCTACTACCAGATCGCCAAGTGCTTCCGTGACGAAGACCTGCGGGCCGACCGCCAGCCGGAATTCACCCAGATCGACATCGAGACCAGCTTCCTCGATGAAAAGGACATCATGGACATCACCGAGACCATGGTGCGCAACCTGTTCAAGGAAGTGCTGGACGTCGAGTTCGGCGAACTGCCGCACATGACCCTGGCCGAAGCCATGCGCCGTTTCGGTTCGGACAAGCCGGATCTGCGTATTCCGCTGGAGCTGGTGGACGTTGAAGACCAGCTCAAGGACGTGGAATTCAAGGTCTTCGCGGGCCCGGCCAACGATCCGAAATGCCGCGTCACCGCGCTGCGCGTTCCGGGCGGGGCGAGCATGCCGCGCAAGCAGATCGACGACTACACCAAGTTCGTCGGCATCTACGGTGCCAAGGGTCTGGCCTACATCAAGGTCAACGAGCGCGCCGCTGGCGTCGAAGGCTTGCAGTCGCCGATCGTCAAGAACATCCCGCTGGACAACATCAACGTCATCCTCGACCGCGTCGGTGCGGTCGACGGCGACATCGTGTTCTTCGGCGCCGACAAGGCCAAGATCGTGTCCGAAGCACTGGGCGCGCTGCGTATCAAGCTCGGTCATGACCTGAATCTGCTTACCTGCGAATGGGCGCCGCTGTGGGTCGTCGACTTCCCGATGTTCGAGGAAAACGACGACGGCAGCCTTACCGCCATGCACCACCCCTTCACCTCGCCCAAGTGCAGCCCGGAAGAACTCAAGGCCAACCCGGGTGCGGCGCTGTCGCGGGCCTACGACATGGTGCTCAATGGCACCGAGTTGGGTGGTGGTTCCATCCGTATCCACGACAAGAAGATGCAGCAGGCGGTCTTCGAGGTGCTGGGCATCAGCGAAGCGGAGCAGGAAGAGAAGTTCGGCTTCCTCCTCGATGCGCTGAAGTTCGGCGCGCCGCCCCATGGTGGCCTGGCCTTCGGCCTGGATCGCCTGGTGATGCTGATGACCGGTGCGCAATCGATCCGCGAAGTGATCGCCTTCCCGAAAACCCAGAGCGCCGCCTGTGTCATGACCCAGGCACCGGGTGTGGTGGATGCCAAGTCGCTGCGTGAGCTGCACATCCGCCTGCGCGAGCAACCCAAAGCGGAATAAAGGCAGCGGCAAGCGGCAAGCGGCAAGCTTCAGGCTGCAAGAGCTTTTACTTGAGGCTTGTAGCTTGCGGCTTGCAGCTTAGAAGTTGATAGGAGTGAGTTATGGCTGGTCATTCCAAATGGGCCAATATCAAGCACCGCAAGGGTCGTCAGGATGCCAAGCGGGGTAAGATCTTCACCAAGTTGATTCGTGAGCTGACGGTCGCCGCCAAGCACGGCGGCCCGATTCCGGCGGACAACCCGCGTCTGCGCCTGGCCGTGGACAAGGCGCTGACCAACAACATGTCGCGTGATGTGATCGACCGCGCCATCGCCCGTGGCGCCGGCAACAACGAAGCCGACAACGTCATCGAGTTCAGCTACGAAGGTTACGCCCCGAGTGGCGTGGCCATCATCGTCGAAGTGATGACCGACAACCGCAACCGTACCGCCGCCGAAGTACGGCATGCCTTCAGCAAGTGCGGTGGCAACCTCGGCACCGATGGTTCGGTGGCCTACATGTTCGAGCGCAAGGGGCAGATCAGCTTCGCGCCGGGCGTCGATGAGGACGCGCTGATGGAAGCGGCGCTGGAAGCGGGTGCCGATGATGTGGAGATGGGCGAAGACGGCTCTGCCATGGTCTCCACCAGCTTCACCGAGTTCCACGCGGTGAACGAGGCGCTGAGCGCTGCCGGCTTCAAGGGCGAGGAGGCGGAAATCGCCATGATCCCCTCGATCAGTGCACCGATCGGCGATCTGGAAACTGCGCAGAAGGTGTTCAAGCTGATCGACATGCTCGAAGACCTGGATGACGTGCAGAACGTCTACCACAACGCCGAAGTGGCCGACGAGATCATGGAACAGCTCGGCTGAGGTGTAGCCCGGATGCGATCCGGGCCACGAACGAGGAAGCCGGAAGCGCTGTGCAGTGCTTCCGGCTTTTTCATGATTGATGGCGCGTCACGGATGACGGCATGCGGAGTGCCCCGTATACTCGCCAACTGGATAAATAGACAGTTGCTGACATGACCCTGATCCTAGGCATCGACCCCGGCTCGCGCATCACCGGCTATGGCGTGGTACGCGACACCGGGCGCGGCTGCGAGTACGTGGCTTCCGGTTGCATTCGCACTGGCAACGGGCCGCTGGCCGAGCGCCTGCAGATCGTCTTTCGCGGCGTCAGCGAGGTGATCCGTAGCCATGGGCCGGTGACCATGGGTATCGAGCAGGTGTTCATGGCGCGCAATGCCGATTCGGCCCTCAAGCTCGGCCAGGCCCGTGGCGCGGCCATAGTCGCGGCGGTGGAGGCGGGGCTGGAGGTCAGTGAATACACCGCCACCCAGGTCAAGCAGGCGGTGGTCGGCACTGGCGCGGCGGACAAGCAACAGGTGCAGATGATGGTCATGCACCTGCTGGGGCTGGTGCAGAAGCCGCAGATCGACGCCTCTGATGCCCTGGGTATCGCCCTGTGTCACGCCCACCACCGGCAGAGTCTCATTCCCCATGGACTGGCTGGCGCCAAGCGGCGTGGCGGTCGTCTTCGTTTGTAATCGGATTGAAGGAAAGCGCTGGTGATCGGACGTTTGCGCGGCACCCTGGCGGAAAAACAGCCGCCATATTTGCTTCTGGATGTGAATGGCGTCGGTTATGAGCTGGAAGTGCCGATGACCACCCTTTATCGTCTGCCTGCTGTGGGCCAGCCGGTCACCCTGCATACCCATCAGGTGGTACGCGAGGATGCGCACCTGCTCTACGGCTTTTTCGAGAAGCGCGAGCGTGAGCTGTTTCGTGAACTGATTCGCCTCAACGGCGTCGGCCCCAAGCTGGCCTTGGCCTTGATGTCCGGGTTGGAGGTGGACGAATTGGTGCGTTGCGTGCAGGCGCAGGATACCGCCGTGCTGGTCAAGGTGCCGGGGGTCGGCAAGAAGACCGCCGAGCGCTTGCTGGTGGAGCTCAAGGATCGCTTCAAGGCCTGGGAGTCGATCCCGTCCATCGCGCCCCTGGTCGTTGAACCTCAACTGGCTCAGGCAGTCTCAAGCGCGGAGAATGACGCCGTCAGTGCCCTGATATCCCTGGGCTACAAGCCGCAGGAGGCCAGCCGGGCAGTCGCAGCGGTCAAGGAGGATGGCTTGAGCAGTGAAGATCTGATTCGTCGCGCCTTGCGCGGCATGGCATAGGGTGGATGACGCCTTTTTCATCCACCGGCTTTTTGGTGGAAAACGCTGCGCGGTTTTCCACCCTGCATTGCAATTCAACGGACTCTTAGTGGAACCCTTCGATGATCGAAGCCGATCGCCTGATCACCGCCAGCCCGCGAGAGCGTGAAGAACAGCAGGACAGGGCCATTCGCCCCTTGCGCCTGGCCGACTATATCGGCCAGCCGGTGGTGCGCGAGCAGATGTCGCTGTTCATCCAGGCTGCCCGGGGTAGGGCAGAGGCGCTCGACCATACGCTGATCTTCGGCCCGCCCGGTCTGGGCAAGACCACCCTGGCCAACATCATCGCCGAGGAAATGGGCAGCTCGATCAAGAGCACCTCCGGCCCGGTGCTGGAACGCCCGGGGGATCTGGCCGCGCTGCTGACCAATCTGGAAAGCGGCGATGTGCTGTTCATCGACGAGATTCACCGTCTTTCCCCGGTGGTCGAGGAAGTGCTGTATCCGGCCATGGAAGACTTCCAGCTCGACATCATGATCGGCGAAGGGCCCGCCGCGCGGTCGATCAAGCTGGATCTGCCACCCTTTACCCTGGTCGGTGCCACCACTCGTGCCGGCATGCTGACCAATCCGCTGCGTGATCGCTTCGGCATCGTTCAGCGCCTTGAGTTCTACGGCATCGACGACCTGGCCACCATCGTCTCGCGTTCCGCCGGGATTCTCGGCCTGCCCATCGAGGCCAAGGGCGCCTACGAAATCGCCCGTCGCGCGCGTGGCACGCCGCGTATCGCCAACCGTCTGCTGCGTCGCGTGCGCGATTTCGCCGAGGTGCGTGGTAATGGGCAGATATCCCAGGCCATTGCCGACCAGGCGCTGAACCTGCTGGATGTCGACGAGCACGGCTTCGATCACTCCGACCGCCGCCTGCTGCTGGCCATGATCGAGAAGTTCGACGGTGGCCCGGTGGGCCTCGACAGTCTGGCCGCCGCCATTGGCGAAGAGCGCCACACCATCGAAGACGTGCTGGAGCCCTACCTGATCCAGCAGGGCTATATGATGCGTACCCCACGTGGGCGGGTGGTCACCCGCCATGCCTATCTGCACTTCGGCCTGAACATTCCCAAGCGCCTTGGCGAGTCGCCGGCGCCTGATCTTTTCTCAGCAGGTGAGCCATGACGAAAAAATTGTTACCGACCCGGATTGGCAAGTCTCGGAGGCGGGACTAGAGTATGCCCTCGCAAAACGGAGTCCAGCCGTTTCGTCATCGTTGTCGTGTCTACTACGAGGACACCGACGCCGGTGGCATCGTCTACTACGTCAATTACCTCAAATTCATGGAACGGGCTCGCACCGAGCGTCTGCGTGAGCTGGGTTATGCCCAGTCGACGCTGGCTGGTGAGGGCCTGTTGTTCGTCGTGCATTCGGCCGAAGCGCGCTACCACGCGCCGGCACGCCTGGACGACGAGCTGTTGATCAGCGCCGATGTGATCGAATTGAACCGTGCCAGCCTGCGTTTTCGTCAACAGGTCAGGCGAGCTGCGGATGATGTGCTGCTCTGCGAAGGGCAGTTCCTGGTGGCCTGTGTGCGCACCGACAACTTGAAGCCCCGGGCCATACCCGAACCGATGCGCCAAGCGTTCGCCGGTTCCCAGGTGTCCGGTCAAATTGCAGCAGGAGAGTAAGCGTGGAAGCCAACGCCGTTGACCATATGTCGATGTGGAGTCTGATCAGCAACGCCAGCTTTGTGGTGCAGCTGGTGATGCTCACCCTGGTGAGTGCATCGATCATTTCCTGGGTGATGATCTTTCAGCGCAGCAACGCCATACGCGCGGCCAAACGCGCGCTGGACAACTTCGAGGATCGTTTCTGGTCCGGTATCGACCTGTCCAAGCTGTATCGCCAGGCTGGTAGCAATCCCGATCCGGACTCGGGTCTGGAGCAGATCTTCCGTGCTGGCTTCAAGGAGTTCTCCCGCCTACGTCAGCAGCCGGGCGTCGACCCCGATGCGGTGATGGACGGCGTCGCCCGTGCCATGCGCGTGGCCATCTCCCGTGAGGAGGAGAAGCTGGAAACCGCGCTGCCGTTCCTGGCCACCGTCGGCTCCACCAGTCCTTACATTGGTCTGTTCGGCACCGTATGGGGCATCATGAACTCTTTCCGTGGCCTGGCGCAGGTGCAGCAGGCCACCCTGGCCACTGTCGCGCCGGGCATCGCCGAGGCGCTGATCGCCACCGCCATCGGTCTGTTCGCGGCCATTCCGGCGGTGATCGCCTACAACCGCTTCTCCGCACGCGGTGAAATGCTGATCGGCCGTTATTACACCTTCGCCGACGAGTTCCAGGCCATCCTGCACCGCAAGGTGCACACCTCGGAAGACTAAGGCGAGCGAAGAGGACAGGTTTTAACCATGGCGAGAATTCGCAACAGACGCAAACCGGTCGCCGAGATGAACGTGGTGCCCTACATCGATGTGATGCTGGTGCTGCTGGTCATCTTCATGGTCACCGCGCCGATGCTCAACCAGGGCGTCAAGGTCGAGCTGCCCAAGGTCAGCAGCGAGGTGCTGCCGCAGGATAATGACGCCCAGGTGCTGACCATCTCCATCAAGGCCGACAAGACCTATTACTGGAACATGGGCAGCGAAGTGGACATCGACACCGAGCAGGAGCGTGCCTCCACGCTGGCACAGATGACCCAGGCCGTCTCGGCGATCATTGCCGAGAACCGTCGTCAGGGTAAGAAGGTGCAAGTGTTCGTGCGCGGCGACAAATCCGTGGATTACGGCACCGTGATGGCGGCCATGGGCGGTCTGCAGCAGGCCGACGTGGGCAACGTCGGCTTGATCACCGAGGCCCCCTGATGCAGCAGCCCGAGCGTCCGCAATCGGAAAGCTACTTCTGGCCCATCGTCTGGGCCGTGGGCTTGCACGTCCTGATGTTCGCCATGCTGTTCGTCAGCTTCGCCTTCTCGCCTGAGCTGCCGCCGGCGCGTCCGGTGGTGCAGGCCACGCTCTATCAGCTCAAGTCGCAAAGCCAGGCCACCACCCAGACCACGCAGAAGATCGCTGGCGAGGCGCAGAAGACCTCGGCACCGCAGTTCGAGACCGAGCGTCTGGAACAGAAGAAAGCCGAGGAACAGAAGGTGGCGGCGGCCAAGAAGGCCGAGGAACAAAAGCAGGCCGAGGAGGCTCGAAAGGCCGAACAGGCCAAAGCTGAGGCGGCCAAGGCCGAAGCGGCGAAGAAGGCGGAGGCCGAGAAGGCCGCCGAGCAGAAACGCCAGGCCGATATCGCCAAGAAGCGCGCCGAGGAAGAGGCGAAGAAGAAAGCCGCCGAGGAAGCCAAGAAAAAGGCAGCCGAAGAAGCGAAGAAGAAAGCGGCGGAAGAGGCCAAGAAGAAGGCCGCTGCCGAAGCAGCGAAGAAAAAGGCGGCCGAGGAGGCCAAGAAGAAAGCCGAGGCAGCCAAGCGCAAGGCGGCCGAGGATCAGAAGGCAGCAGCCCTGGCTGACTTGCTGTCGGACAACGTAGAAAGGCAGCAAACTATTGCCGATACACACGGTGACCAAGTTGCCGGTAGCTACGACGATTTGATCCGACGCCTAGTGTCTGAAAGCTGGAGCCGTCCGCCATCTGCGCGTAATGGAATGAGTGTCGTGATTCAAATCAACATGTTGCCTGATGGAACTATCACCAATGCCTCTGTATCTCGATCGAGTGGGGACAGTGCGTTTGATAGTTCGGCGGTTTCAGCGGTACGCGCTGTCGGTCGCATTCCCGAGATGCGAGAAATACCGGCAGCTGATTTCGCACCTTATCGCTCATTCAAAATGACATTCACACCAGAGGATCTGTCGCTGTGAAAAAGCTGATGCAAACATTTTTCTTGCTGATCACATGCATTTCAATGAATGTCTGGGCAGAAGAAAAAAATATCCTAGTAACGAGTGGGGCCGATCGTGCAATCCCCATCGCCGTGGTGCCTTTCGGCTGGCAAGGCGGCAGCGTCCTGCCGCAGGACATGGCCGAAATTGTCGGTAATGACCTGCGCAACTCAGGCTATTTCGAGCCGATCCCGCGGCAGAACATGATCAGCTTGCCGACCCAGGCCAGCGAAGTCATCTACCGTGACTGGAAAGCCCTCGGCGCGCAGTATGTGCTGGTCGGCAACGTCGTGCCCAACGGCGGTCGCCTGCAGGTGCAGTACGCGCTGTTCAATGTTGCCACCGAGCAGCAGTTGATGACCGGTAATGTCGGCGGCGGCACCGAGCAACTGCGCGACATGGCCCACCATATCGCCAACCAGTCGTTCGAGAAACTCACCGGGGTCAAGGGGGCGTTCGCCACCAAACTGCTCTACGTGACTGCCGAGCGCTTCGGTGCCAACAACACTCGCTACACCCTGCAACGCTCCGACTACGATGGTGCGCGTGCGGTGACCCTGCTGCAGTCGCGCGAGCCGATCCTGTCGCCGTCGTTCGCACCGGATGGCCGTCGTATCGCCTATGTTTCGTTCGAACAGCGTCGTCCGCGTATCTTCGTGCAACACATTGACACCGGTCGCCGTGAGCAGATCACCAACTTCGAGGGGCTCAATGGCGCGCCGGCCTGGTCGCCGGATGGTTCGCGCCTGGCCTTCGTGCTGTCCAAGGACGGCAACCCGGAAATCTACGTGATGGATCTGGGCAGCCGGCAGATGCGCCGGGTGACCAACCACTATGCCATCGATACCGAACCTTTCTGGGGCAAGGACGGTCAGACCCTGTACTTCACCTCGGATCGGGCTGGCAAGCCGCAGATCTACAAAACCAATGTCAATTCAGGTGCGGTGGAACGTGTGACCTTCGTCGGCAACTACAACGCCAACCCGAAACTTTCGGCGGATGAAAAGTTGCTGGTGATGATCCATCGTCAGGAGGGTTTCACCGTGTTCAAGGTGGCCGCTCAGGATCTGGAAACCAACCGCCTGCGGATTCTTTCCGACACAAGTTTGGATGAGTCGCCCACTGTTGCGCCCAATGGCACCATGCTAATCTACGCCACCCGCCAGCAGGGCCGGGGAGTCTTGATGTTGGCGTCCACCAATGGACGCGTGAGGCTCCCTCTTCCTACCGCTCAAGGCGAAGTTCGAGAGCCTTCTTGGTCCCCTTACCTGAACTGATTGCGGTGCTTTACCTTAATTGCTTAACACACTGGGGTTCTTTAGGAGTTACATGATGGAAATGCTGAAATTCGGTAAGTTCGCTGCACTGTCCCTGGCTCTCGCCGTTGCCGTAGGTTGCTCCTCCAAAGGCGGTGACGCTACTGGCGAAGGCGCGGTCGACCCGAACGCTGGCTACGATGCCAACGCCAACGCTGGCATGGACGGCAGCCTGAGCGAAGAAGCCGCTCTGCGCGCTATCACCACTTTCTACTTCGAGTTCGACAGCTCCGACCTGAAGCCCGAAGCCATGCGCGCTCTGGACGTACACGCCAAGGATCTGAAAGCCAACGGCAACCGTGTCGTTCTGGAAGGTCACACCGACGAGCGCGGCACCCGCGAGTACAACATGGCTCTGGGCGAGCGTCGTGCCAAGGCCGTTCAGCGCTACCTGGTTCTGCAGGGCGTTTCCCCGGCTCAGCTGGAACTGGTGTCCTACGGTGAAGAGCGTCCGGTCGCTACCGGCCACGACGAGCAGTCCTGGGCTCAGAACCGTCGCGTAGAGCTGCGCAAGTAATTTGCCATGCTGAACTGCCGCCGTACTCTGACCCTTCTGGCACTGGCCTTGCCGCTTGCGGCAATGGCTGAGGTTCCCGTACTGGATAGCAGCTCCATGCAAGGGAGCAGCTATCCACCGGCGGGTTATGGTACGGCTGGCGCCTCCGTCGGGGCGGGCGCGCAAGCGCCCGTCTCGGCGCAGGGCATGCTGTTCAATCAGCTTCAACAGTTGCAGCAGGAACTGGCGCAACTGCGGGGTATGGTCGAAGAGCAGCAGAATGAAATCCAGCGCCTCAAGCAGGAAGGTCTGGAGCGTTACCAGGATCTGGATCAACGTATTTCCGCCGGTGCTGCTGCCGGTGCTCCCGCACAGAATTCTCCTACCACTGGCACGAACAACGCCAGTGGCACGCCGACGCCGCCGCCGGCTGCTCAGCAGCAGGCCAGCGCCGAGCCGGGTGACCCGGCCAAGGAAAAACTCTACTACGAGGCCGCCTTCGACCTGATCAAGGCCAAGGACTTCGACAAGGCGTCGCAAGCGTTCACCGCCTTCCTCAATCGCTACCCCAACAGCCAGTACGCCGGTAACGCGCAATACTGGCTGGGCGAAGTGAACCTGGCCAAGGGGGATCTGCAGGCCGCAGGTCAGGCCTTCGCCAAGGTCAGCCAGGCTTACCCGAACCATGCCAAGGTGCCGGATTCGCTGTTCAAGCTGGCCGATGTCGAGCGGCGTCTGGGCCACAACGACAAGGCGCGTGGCATTCTCCAGCAGGTCATCGCCCAGTATCCGGGCAGTTCGGCTGCGCAGTTGGCGCAACGCGACCTGCAACGCCTGTAAGCCTGAACGCTTGCCAAGAACCCGCGCCTGTCGCGGGTTTTTCTTGTGGCCTGGCATCTGGCGGCCATCGCACAGCGACGTTAAAAGGTTCATCGCATTTTCAGGGGGGATGCCTGGCTGACACCGGACTGGCAATACGGTGTGAGTTGTTCTGGTGTCTGTTCCGAATTGCCGCGTTTTTGCTGATGTTTCTGGTTTCGCCCTCCCGGGCGAGTCACTTTGCGGGCAAAGTAACCAAAACCTCCGCCCTTTCATCCGGCCCTGGCTGCGCCAGGGTTCGCTCACTCCATCGCCGCTCCAGAGGCCCGCCGCGGTGGGCCATCCCTACCTAGGCGGCCCCGGCCATCGCGGCTCTCGGCTTTGGCATCCTGCGTCGCTCTACCTCCTGCATCCATGCAGTCGTCGCGACATCCATGTCGCTCAACCTCTTCCACGGCGATTCCGTTCGCCCTCCTGGGCGGGCTCTGCACGCGCCTGAACCTGCGGTAACCCAGAATTTAGTGCGGAGTGCTTGAGCATGGGTCAGCCTTAGGGCTGACCAGAATGACGGCTGAAAGCCGGCAAGCTATTCAAGCGAATGAAACTGCGAAAATGAAAGTTTGGGTTTAACCCGGTGGCCATATCCTGGCCTCATCGTTACCAGAACACGCCGGGCGTAGCTTGGAATGCCAGTTCGCTCAGGCGCGCTAATGTCCCCCTTCAGGAGGGTGAGTGGAATCGTTGTGTAGAGGGTTGAGCGGCATGGATGCCGCGAGAGCCGCGACTGGCCAGGGATGGCCCTTCGCGGCGGGCCCTCGGAGCAATGATGGAACGAACGAACCCCGGCGCAGCCGGGGCCGGATGGCGGGGGTGCGTTTCTTTTGCTTACTTTTCTTTGCGCACTTCAAAGAAAAGTGAGTCGCCCGAGGGGGCGAAACAAAGAGTTTCCGAACACACCGAAGCGGCGCCCAGAACACCAAACAACACACAAACTTGCCAGTCCGGTGTCAATACTGACTTTCCCGAGATTCCGCGAAGAACCCGTTAAAAAGCACTCCCGACGATTTTTTGTCCGCGTTCACCGACTTCCATTAGAATGCGGCGCTGTTTGCGTGGCAGGGTTTCAGCTCGGCTGATGTCCTTGCCGCACGGCTTCATCGAGCATTGCTCCGTAGCGATGCTCCTTTCCTTCAACGCAACGGAGGCGGATGGCCTGTTTCGTCATCACGCCCGTGGCTACCATGCAAGAAACCCTGCGCATCACCGAGATTTTCTACTCGTTGCAGGGGGAGACGCGTACCGCCGGCTTGCCGACGGTATTCGTGCGCCTGACCGGCTGCCCCCTGCGCTGTCAGTACTGTGACACCGCCTATGCCTTCAGTGGCGGCGAGATCGTCACGCTCGATAGCATCCTCGAACAAGTGGCCGCCTACCGGCCGCGTTATGTCTGCGTCACGGGCGGCGAGCCATTGGCCCAGCCCAATTGCATCCCCTTGCTCGCTCGCCTGTGCGAGGCCGGTTATGAGGTGTCGCTGGAAACCAGCGGCGCGCTCGATGTCTCCAGGGTCGATTCCAGGGTCAGCAAGGTGCTCGACCTGAAGACACCTGGCTCGGCCGAAATGCAGCGCAACCGCTATGAGAACATCCAGTGGCTGACGCGCAACGACCAGGTCAAGTTCGTCATCTGCTCGCGCGAGGATTACGACTGGGCGGTTTCCAAGCTGATCGAGCACGACCTGGCCGCGCGCGCCGGTGAGGTGCTGTTCTCGCCCAGCCACAAGCAGGTCGATGCCCGCGCGCTGGCCGATTGGATAGTGGCGGACAACCTGCCGGTACGCCTGCAACTGCAACTGCACAAGATTCTCTGGAACGACGAGCCGGGACACTGAACATGAACGAGAAGAAAGCGGTCATCCTCCTCTCCGGTGGCCTGGATTCGGCCACCGTGGTGGCCATGGCCAAGGCTGAAGGCTACACCTGCTACAGCATGAGTTTCGACTATGGCCAGCGTCATCGCGCCGAGCTGCAGGCGGCCGAGCGTGTGGCCAGGCAGTTGGGCGTGATCGAGCACAAGGTCATCGGCCTGAACCTCAACGGTATCGGCGGCTCGGCGCTGACCGATGCCAGTATCGCGGTGCCCGAAGCCCCAGGCGAGGGCATCCCGGTTACCTACGTGCCGGCCCGTAACACGGTGTTCCTTGCTCTGGCCTTGGGGTGGGCGGAGGTGCTCGGGGCGCGCGATATCTTCATTGGCGTCAACGCGGTGGATTACTCGGGCTACCCTGATTGCCGCCCGGAGTTCGTCGAGGCTTTCCAGCGCATGGCCAACCTCGCCACCAAGGCGGGCGTGGAGGGGCAGGGCTTCAATATTTGCGCGCCGCTGCAGCAGATGAGCAAGGGCGAGATCATCCAGGCTGGCATGCGTCTGGGTGTGGATTATGCGTTGACCGTCTCCTGCTACCAGGCCGACGAGGATGGCCGCGCCTGTGGCAAGTGCGACAGTTGTCGCCTACGCGCCGCCGGGTTCGCCGCTGCTGGTGTGCCCGATGCTACCCGCTACTGCTGAAAAAGTTTTCGCGAAGTGTTGATTTCCTGAATTAAATCAGTATCATGCGCCTCGCCTTGGGTCGTTAGCTCAGTTGGTAGAGCAGTTGGCTTTTAACCAATTGGTCGTAGGTTCGAATCCTACACGACCCACCATCCTTTTCAGGGATTTCCAGTCTTTTCACTGGCTAGTCCCAGCACAGAGAAGTCCGCCCTTGCAGGCGGACTTTTTTGTTTCTGCGCCTCCTTATCATCTTGCCTGCCTGAGCGAGCCGATTTCATCGGCGGCTACCCAGGCCTGTGCTCTGTGCTGTTCGATGCCCTGCGCCTTGGCACGCAAACGCAACCTCACGTCCTCGCCGAGCTGCGTGCATTCGTACAGCTCGAAGCCCGGGGCCAGTGCGAGGGAATCTGGCGACAAGCCTTCGACCAAGGGCCTGGCATTGGCTCCCAGCAAGCGTGGCGCTACATAGAGCAGCAGCTCGTCGACCAGGCCGGCCCTGATCAGCGCTCCGCCCAGGCGAGCTCCCGCTTCGACGAACAGGTCGTGGATGGAGCGGTTGCCAAGCACCTCCATCAACTCCCAGAGCATCTTCTCGTCATCCCTGGCCAGCAGCGGCAAGCGCTCGACGTGATCAGCCAGATCCGTGGCGGGAGGGTTGTCGTAACGATGGGCGACGAGGGTCGGGGCCTGGGTGTCGAATACCCTGGCCTGCACCGGGACGCGCGACCAGCGATCCAGCACGATTCGTTTCACCGGCGGTACCGGATGATCGAAAGGGATGCGCACGGTCAGTTGCGGGTTGTCCGCCAGTACGGTTGCGCTGCTGGTCAGAATGGCCGAGCTGGCTTGTCGCCATAGCTGCACGTCATGTCGGGAGGCCTCGCTGGTGATCCATTTGGATTCACCATCGGCCAGGGCGGTACGTCCATCCAGGCTCATGCCATATTTCAGGCGCACCCAGGGCCGACCGCGCCGAGCGTTGGAGAGAAAGCCCAGGTTGAGCTCTTCCGCCTCTTCGCGCAGCAAACCCACGTCCACCTCGATACCCGCCTCGCGCAGCAGTCGCAGGCCATTGCCATCGACCTTATGGAAGGGGTCCTGGCAAGCCACCACGACGCGGCGGATACCGGCCTCGATCAAGGCCAGGCTGCAAGGCGGGGTACGCCCATAGTGGGCGCACGGCTCGAGCGTGACGTAGGCGGTAGCGCCTTTTGCCGCGGCACCGGCCTGTTGCAAGGCGAAGACTTCGGCATGGGGGTCACCTGCCCGCTGGTGCCAACCTTCGCCGATGATCCGCCCCTCGTGCTCAAGGACACAGCCCACACGAGGGTTGGGATGGGTGCTGTAACGTCCTCGGCTGGCCAGCTCCAGAGCACGGGACATGCAGCGTCGATCTGTTTCGGTGAAATACATTGCAGTGATCCATGCCTGCGCTGCCGGGGCGGCGCAGGGTGCGTGGTGCCTGCGAGGTGCTTGCACCCCGCAGGCGGGTGGCGTTTCAGGCTCGAGCCTCGATGGGGTACAGATGCCCGTCGTAGGAGCTGGCGATGAAGGTTTCCGTCTCCGGCGAGTAGGTGATGCAGGAGATGCCACTGGTGGTGGGTTTGCGCTGGGTGATCCAGCGCTGCGTTTCCAGGTCGAACAATGCCACCGTGCCACCATAGCTGCCGGTGGCGATCAGCTTGCGGTCCGGTGAAGCGGCGATGCATTTGACCGAGTGCAGGTGCGGGGTCTTGAACACCTCGCTCTTGCCGGCACGCCAGAGACGCAGCTTGAGATCCCGTCCAACGCTGGCGAAGCCACCCTCGATGGTGGTGCAGGCATTGGAGATGCGTTCATGGGCAAGCTCGTTGTAGGCATGCTCGGTGAAGTCGGAAATCCGATGGAAGGCGGCGGCCGTATTGGCGCAAACGCTGAAAAGGTATTCCTCGTCGGCGGATATGCCTTTGATCGCGTTGTCGTGCATCAGGATCTCGCCCTGATAGGCCACTTCGCCCTTGTCATCGAAGGCAAACACCAGGGCCTCGCCGGTATAGGTACCGATTGCCGCGTGCGGTTTACCGGCGCGCATGAAGGCGGTGCCGCAATTGAGTGGCGAGCGGTGCTGGTAGATCATCTTACCGCTCACCGCATCGAACACCTGGCCCATCTGGCCACCGGTCAGAATGGTGTCGCCAAAGGGCAGGAGGAAATTGCACAGGCTGCCGATCAGGGTGCTTGGCTTGCCGTTGACCAGCAACAGGCCGGCATCGCCGATGGCGTAGGTATTGCCTTGATGCACGGCGACGGCATTCAGACTGATGGCCTGCTCGATGCCATCGAGATCCCATTCGTTGGTGACGTGGTTCCACACGCCGTAGGACGAACCGAAGGTGACGAAGGCGATATGCCGTTCGCCGAGAAAGGTGCAGCTACGTGGCCAGATGAGATTGGGCAGGGAGCTTTCGGCGAGTTTCCTCAGCTCACCGTTGCCGAGTGCGTGCCAGAGCACCACCGAGCGATCGTAGCTGAGGCTGATCAACCAGCGTTTGCGATCATCCCAGACGACTCGCTTGACCCCGGCGGCATGGGCCTGATGACGACGCTGGCCGCTCTTGTCGATGAGGGTCAGGCGTCCTTCATCGTCACCGGCGAAGATGGTGCCGTCGCTGGCCAGGGCGATGGTGTCGGTTTCCACTCCGCCCAGGTCGATGCTCTCGATCTGAACACCGCGCTGGACGTCCCAGCGGCGAATGGTGCCGTCGTCGCTGCTGGAAACCAGGCTGGCGCCGTCGGCTGCCCAGCTCACCGAAATGACATCGGCCTGGTGGCCGCGCAGCACATGACGGCATTGGCCGCTGGCGACATCGAACAGACGGATCGTGTGATCCCGTGAGCAGGTGGAGACGGTATCGCCGGCTGGGTTGAAGACAGCCATTTCGACATCGTCCTCATGGCCGATGAGCGCCGCTTTCAAGCGCATGCTCGGGACTTCCCAGATGCGGGCACTGTAGTCGCTGCTGGCGCTGACCAGCAGTTTGCCGTCCGGGCTGAAGGCGCACTGGTTGGCGAGGTGGTCGTGGAAGACCCGGTGGATGGCTTGCTTGGTCTGGGCATCCCACAGGATGACCTGGTTGTCATAACCAGCAGTGGCGATGTAGCGCTCCTGAAAACTGGCGATGCCGCTGATGGGGGCAAAATGTTTCATCGCAGAACTCCTTGTATGTCAAACCGGCAGATCGAGCTTGATGGCGTGATTCTTCTTCTGGGCTTTGGCCAGCAGGTAGTTACGGTTGTGCGCGGTCACGAAGATGCCCGTGGGAATCACCTCGTCGACCTGCAGGCCGAAGGCGTGCAGCGCCTTGACCTTTTCCGGGTTGTTGGTCATCAGGCGGCAGCGTTTGACACCCAGCGCCGCGAGCATCTGCGCCGCGACGGTGAAGTCGCGGCCGTCATCGGGGAAGCTCAGTTGGCGATTGGCCTCGAAGGTATCCAGCCCGCCGTCCTGTAGGCGGTAGGCGGCCAGCTTGGCGTACAGCCCGATGCCCCGGCCTTCCTGGCGTAGATAGAGCAGCACGCCGCCTTCTTCGCTCATGCGCTCCAGGGCTTCGTTCAACTGGGCGCCGCAGTCGCAGCGATGGGAGCCAAAAATATCGCCCGTCAGGCATTCAGAGTGCACTCTGACCAGAGGTGACTCCTGCTCCAGGGAACCCATGACGATGGCGACATGTTCTTCGGGGGATTCAAGCCCATCGAAGGAAAAGAACTTTCCTACATGGCCATTGGGCAGGATCGGGATTTCGACGCAATTTCTTATACGGTATGCACACATAGCGAATCTCTCTGGAAACAGGTAGCGGATGTGCTGGCTGCCAGGCTCAGAGGCTCTCGGCCAGGCGAAAGCCCATCACGTAGATGGGTCTGGGAAACTTTCCGTGGCGCCGTGTGGCGCGCGCCAGATCACGGAAACGGGAAAAGCTCCCGCCGCGGGCGACCCGATGGTTCCCTACGGCGGCGATCAGGTCGTCGTTCACCTGCTCCCCTCCCGGATATGGGCGGTAATCGTCGGCGACGTACTCCTCGACATTGCCGGCCATGTCCAGGCAGCCGAAGGGGGAGGCGCCGCAGGCGAACAGGCCCACGGGCGTGGTCTGCAACAGGCCGGCCTCGGCGGTATTGGCATGGTCTGCCAGGAACTGCTGTCCCCAGGGGTATTCGAGGTTCTGCGGGCCGGCGGCGGCATACTCCCACTCGGCTTCGCTGGGCAGACGAAAACGCCGGCCGGTCGTCTCTGCCAGCCAGGCGGCATAGCAATCGGCGTCTTCCGCGCGTAGGCCGCTGACCGGGTGATTGGCCTGCTCGGCGGGATAGCGCCCTAGGAACCAGTTGTCCGGCAGGCGCTGTTCGCCGCTTTCCTGCAGAAAGGTTCGGTACTCCAGGTTGGTCACCGGATAACGGGCGATCCGGTAGGGTTCGAGCCGCACGCGGTGGCGTGGCGTCTCCTTGACGATCCATTGGCGGTCGAGATTGAGGTCTGCCAATCTATCCATGACCGTATCCAGCTCGGCCGTGTCCAGGCCTATGCATACCTCACCGCCCGGCACATCGAGCATCTGTGGGGTGAGGGGATCCAGGCGCGGGTCGCCGTATAGGGCGAGTAGACGTCCGGCGTGATAGCGCTGAGCCAGTGGCTCGTCTCGGCTTTCCAGCAGTGCCACCAGGCGCAGCCTGTCGAGCTGGGCCAGGGCCCGCAATTGATCTTCTGGCAGATGCAGTTCACGCGTGGCGGTGTAGGACTCGGGAAGTCCCAGCAAGGCCCGGTCGCTCAATTCCGGTGACGCCTTCGCCAGGAAAGGAGGTGAGTGGAAATGCTTTTCCATTGCCATCTTATCGCTCTCTATTAAATGAATATCAGGCAACGACTATGGCTTAAAGCCGGCAGGTCAAGCCGGTCTGTAGGCAGTTTTCCTGGAAGATGTCCCAGAAGCCCGGGGTATAACGTTTGATATCGCTGTCCAGGAGCATGGGCTTTTGCCAATGCACTTCGCGAAGTCCGGCTTCGGCCATGGCCGCTTCATAGTCTTCGCGGCTCCAGCGGAAGAAGGTGAAGGGGCTGGGTGGGGTGGTGACGAACTCGGCCTGATGACGGAAACCTTCCGCCCACGGCTCTTCGGTCAGTACATTGACTCCGTAATTGGTGAAGTTTCCCTTGGCCAGTTGGAAGTCCGGTTCGACCGTATAGGCGACCAGACGCCCTGAAGGTTTCAGGTTGTTGGCCACGGCCTTGAACATCTTTTTCATGTCATCCAGAGATTCGGCGTAATTGAACAACCAGGCCGCCATCACCATGTCGAACTTGCCAAACGACTCCATGTTGCAGACGTTACGTACATGAAACTCGATGGTGTCGCCGTTCTTGCGCGACTCTTCTCGAGCCAGGTCGATCATCTTTTCCGAAATGTCCACGCCGACCACGCGGCTCGCGCCTTTCCTGAGCAGTTCACGGCCGAAGAAACCATAGCCGCAGGCCAGATCCAGAACGCTCTGGCCTTTCACGTCGCCTGCCATGTGCATCAGCGTGCGTACTTCAACCGCACGTTGCGCAGCGGTGTCGGTAAAGTTCTCGAAGAGTCCGCCGATCGAGTCGTAGGTCGATTTCTTTTTCATCTCAAGTATCTCTTGTCATGGCATTGAAATAGTGGGCCTTTGTTTTGCACTGACAGAGCAGGGCGCAAACATTCAAGGTAAGGGTGCGCCAGGGTGTAATGGCAAAGTAATTGTCAGTTCACATCTCTGGCAGGCAGTTAATTGAAGCGAAATCATTCGCGACGCGAATAGATATAGGGGAGTTCTTTGGGGGGTTCCAATTCTTTTGCTGCATCATGAATATTCTTGCGGCGAATCAAGCGTCGTTTGTAATGCGCAAGTTAATCGACTGTTGCGCTGCTTTATAAAAGCGCGCGATATGCAGCGCGGGGTGGGGCGCAGCACTGAACTGCGATAAAAGAACAGTAATGGATGGCCGCCCTGGGCAAAAAAGCGAGGATCGGCGCTTATGGGAAATGAAGGTTTTATTTAATCGATATCCATACCCAACTCAGCCATCATTCGCCACGCGCATGATCATTTGTCGCAACCACGAATGGGCGGGATCGCCTTCGCGACGTTGATGCCAGATCAGGTCGAAGTCGAAAGGCTCGATCGCCAGCGGTGGCTCGAACACCCGCAGTCGCGGATCCACTTCAACCGACTCTAGGCTGCGCCGGGCCACGGTGAGAATCAGGTCGGTGCCGGCGATCAGCTCGTTGGCCACGCCCCAGTGCGGCAGGATCATCGCGATGCGCCTGTGCAAACCTTCCCGTGCCAGGGCGCGGTCGATTTCGTTGTCACCGCCCGAGCGCATGGCGACCAGGACGTGCGGACGTGCCAGCCAGGCTTCGCGATCGAGTACGCCGCTTTCTGGCAGGGTCGACGAGTCGGCCAGGCAGGCGAAGCGCTCGACGAACAGCGTACGCATGCGCAGCTTGTCCGAGTTCTGCCCCGGAAATACACCGAGCGCCATATCCGTTTCGCCATCTATCACATCGGCCAGCATCGACTCCCGGCTGGCCTGGTTGACGACGAGGTCGATGCCTGGGGCGATGGCGCGTAGCGCGCGGGTCAGGCCTGGTAGCAGCACGCGTGCGCCGTAATCCGACATGGCCAGGCGAAATGCCCGTTGCGCGCGGGTGGGATCGAACTGTGGCGGATCGAGCAGGGCGCCCAGTTGATCCAGGGAGTCGGTCAGCGGCTGCATCAACTCGCTCGCCCGCGTGGTCAGCTCGAGCTTGCCTGAGCGTCGAACCAACAGGGGGTCATCGAACAATTTGCGCAGATGGGCCAGTGAGTGACTGACCGCCGGCTGGCTCTTGTGCAGGCGCAAGGCCGCCCGTGAGATGTGTTTCTCCAGCAACAAGGCGTGCAGGGTGACCAGAAGGTTGAGATCGATGCGCCTAAGTTTATTCATTTGAAGAATATCCATTAAAAGAAATATGAATTTCCATTCAGGATATTAATACGTAAAAGTTCTTCCCAGGACAACCCATGAACTTGGAGTGATCGCATGTCTTCTCCGCTTTCTCTCGCTGGCGCAGCGCTGGCCCTGGCCGCCCTGATCGCCGGAGCCCTGGTGCCCTTTCAGGCCGGCAGCAACGCTGCGCTGGGACGGGCACTCGGCCATCCCTTGTGGGCAACCGTGGCCTCGCTGCTGGTCAGCCTGCTCGTCGTGCTGCCGGTCATTCTGGCCATGAGGGCGCCCGCACCATTGCTCAATCAGGCTGGTGCGCTCCCTCTGTGGGCCTGGTTCGGTGGCGTCGCCGGGGTCATCTACATCACCTCGGCGCTGATACTGACTCCGCGCCTTGGCGCGACCGGTTTCATCGTCTGCGTGATCGCGGGGCAGATGCTCACCTCCTTGCTCATCGATCACTTCGGTCTGATGGGGCTGCCTGTGAAGGAAGCCAATCTGGGCCGTGTCGGCGGTGTTCTGCTGATCTTCGCCGGCATGCTTATGGTGCAGTGGTTCACCAATCATTAGCGGCTGGCAGGAGCCAACGACTGGGCGTTCGTCGCGCACACCATCATCAACGCATCGTCAAACGCGGGAGATTTACAGGATGAAGACCTCGCTCGCTCTTGCAGTGGCCGTACTGAGTGCGGCTTCGCTGGCGACCTGGAGCCTTTGGCCGGTGCAGGCCGAGGAGGCTGAGGTGCACAGCATGCCCAAGGTGAAGGTCGCCTTGAGCAGGGTCGAGCGCCAGGACATGCCGCGCTACTACAACAGTGTCGGTACCCTGGAAGCCGTCACTCAGGTGCAGGTGAGCGCAGAAGTGCCGGGCAGGGTTGCCGCCCTGCATTTCGACTCGGGGCAGCGCGTCGAGGCCGGGCAACTGTTGATCAGCCTCAATGACGAGCCGGAGAAGGCGCAAAGACGACGCCTGGAGGCCGTGCTGCGCAATGCCGAGCAGCGTCTGCAACGCATTTCCAGACTGGCGCCCGGTGGTGCGGCCACCCGCGAGCAGCTCGATCAGGCCCGCGCCGACCGTGATGCGGCCCGAGGCGAACTGGATCAGGTCAACGCGCTGATCGCGCAGAAGAACATCCGTGCGCCATTCAGCGGCGAATTGGGCATCCGCCAGGTGCACCTGGGGCAATACCTCAATCCTGGCGATCCCATCGCCAACCTCAGCGACAATCGCCAGTTGCGGGTCAACTTCTCGCTCGACGAGCAGGCCCGTACCGAACTCGAACTGGGGCAAAGCGTCGAGCTGCGCTTCCATGCACGCCCGGATCAGGTCTTCGAGGCGCGCATCAATGCCATCGACCCGATTCTTGACGAGGCGCGGATGATTCGCGTCCAGGCCAGCCTGGACGGTGGCGACAACCATCTTGCCGCCGGGATGTTCGCCGATGCTCGGGTACGCCGCCCCAGCCGTGGCAAGACGCTGAGCGTTCCGCAAACCGCTGTTGTGGCGACCGCCTATGGCGACATGGCGTTCGTCGCCCGTGAGGAAGACGGCGTGCTGCGTGCCAAGCGCGTGGCGGTGCGCACCGGTGATGTGTGGAACGGCCGGGTGGAGATCGTCGAAGGCCTGCAGGCGGACGACCAGGTGGTGGTCTCCGGGCAGAACAAGCTGAGCGACGATACGCCCCTGGAAGCGCTGCCCCAGGACAGCCTGGCCGCTGCCGCCGGGCAGGGGACGCGGTCATGAAGTTCACCGACCTGTTCATCAAGCGGCCGGTTCTGTCGCTGGTGGTCAACGCGCTTATTCTGCTGCTGGGGGTGTTGGCGCTGGAGCATCTGCCGATCCGCCAATACCCCTTGCTGGAAAATGCCACCATCCGGGTGACCACCGAATACCCAGGGGCACCGGCCGAGCTCATGCAAGGCTTCGTCACCCAACCGATCGCCCAGGTGCTGGCGTCGGTGGAGGGGGTGGATTACCTGAGTTCCTCCTCGGTTCAGGGCAAGAGCGCAATCGACGTGCGCCTGCGCCTGGGGCAGAACTCCACTCAGGCACTGGTCGAGGTCATGGCCCGGGTCAACCAGGTGCGCTACCGCCTGCCGGAAGAAGCGTACGATCCGGTGATCGAGCGCTCCAGTGGCGACTCCACCGCGGTCGCCTACGTTGGCTTCTCGAGCCAGGAGCTGGCCACCCCGGCGCTGACCGATTACCTGTCGCGGGTGGTGGAGCCGATGTTCTCTTCCATCGATGGCGTGGCCAAGGTGGAAATCTTCGGCGGCCAGCGCATGGCGATGCGCCTCTGGCTCGACCCGGCACGCCTGGCCGCGCGCGGTCTCACCGCCGAGGAAGTGGCAGCGGCGATTCGCGCGGAGAACTACCAGGCCGCGCCCGGGAAGGTCAAAGGTCAGTACCAGGTTTCCGCTATCGAAGTGGATACCGATCTGACCAGCGTCGAGCAGTTCCGGGAGATGGTGATACACAGCGATTCGCGTGGCCTGGTGCGGATCAAGGACGTAGGTACCGTCGAGCTGGGCGCGGCTGCCAGCGAAACCAGTGCCTTGATGGACGCCCAGCCGGCGGTTCACCTGGGGGTGTTCGCGGCACCGCGCGGCAACCCGCTGGTGATAGTCGAGGGGATCAAGCAGCATTTGCCGGAAATCCGCAAGACGCTGCCGCCCGGCGTCGAGGTCGAGCTGGCATTCGAGACCGCGCGCTTCATCCAGGCCTCCATCAATGAGGTCATGCACACCCTGATCGAGGCGCTGTTGATCGTCGTGGTGGTCATCTACTTCTGCCTCGGCTCGTTTCGCACGGTGCTCATTCCGATCATGGCCATCCCCCTGTCGATGCTTGGTGCCGCCGGGCTGATGCTGGCCTTCGGCTTCAGCATCAACCTGCTGACCCTGCTGGCGATGGTGCTGGCCATTGGTCTGGTGGTGGACGATGCCATTGTCGTGGTGGAAAACACCCATCGGCACATGGCCGAAGGCAAATCGGCTGTGGTCGCGGCCCTGCTCGGCGCGCGGGAAGTGGCCGGGCCGGTGATCGCCATGACCCTGACCCTGGCTGCGGTATACGCCCCGATTGCCTTCATGGGTGGGCTCACCGGTGCGCTGTTTCGCGAATTCGCCCTGAGCCTGGCCGGCGCCGTGCTGATCTCCGGTATCGTGGCTCTGACGCTTTCGCCGGTGATGGCCTCCATGCTGCTGCGCAACGATCATGAGAGCCGCGTGGCGAAGGCCGCGAACCGCTTCTTCGAGTCGCTCGCGCAGCGCTATGGCAACCTGTTGGAGCGCTCGCTGGCGCATCGAGGTATTTCCCTGGTGGTCGCCGTGATCGTGCTGGTCAGCCTGCCCTTGCTCTACCAGCAGTCGCAGCGCGAACTGGCGCCCGTGGAGGATCAGGCGAGCATCCTCGCCGCCATCAAGGCGCCGCAGTACGCCAACCTGGCCTATAGCGAACTGTTTTCCCTCAAGCTCGACGAGGTTTTCCAGGAACTGCCGGAAACCACCAGCCGCTGGATCATCAACGGCACCGACGGGCCGGCCAACAGTTTCGGCGGTATCAACCTGTCTGCCTGGGATGAGCGCGAGCGCGACGCCTCGGCGATTCAGGCCGAGCTTCAGCAGAAGGTCGGTGCGGTGGAAGGCACCAGCATCTTCGTCTTCCAGTTGCCGCCCTTGCCGGGTTCCACGGGTGGCATGCCGGTGCAACTGGTGCTGCGCACCTCGCAGGATTACCGCACGCTGTATGACAGCATGGAGACGCTGAAGCGCAAGGCCCGTGAAAGCGGCCTGTTCGCTGCGGTGGACAGCGACCTGGACTACAACAATCCGGTGCTGCGCCTGCGTGTCGACCGTGACAAGGCCAATGCCATCGGCGTGCGCATGAGCGACATCGGCCAGTCCCTGGCCGTGCTGGTCGGCGAGAACTACGTCAATCGCTTTGGCTTTCAGGGGCGCTCCTATGACGTCATCCCGCAGGGCACCCGCGAAATGCGCATGAGCGCCGAAGCCCTCGGGCAACAATACGTGCGTAGCCGCGAAGGGCGACTGGTGCCGTTGTCCTCCCTGGTGCAGGTGGAGGAGAAGATCGACCCCAACAAACTGACCCAGTTCAACCAGCAGAACTCGGCCACGCTGCAGGCCATTCCCGCACCCGGGGTCAGCCTCGGTCAGTGCGTGGATTTCCTGGAGAAGGCCAGTGCCGATCTGCCGGTCGGCTTCACCCTGGACTGGCAGGCCGATTCACGGCAGTACGTCCAGGAAGGCAATACCCTGGTATTAGCCTTTGGTCTGGCGGTGATCGTCATTTATCTGGTGCTGGCCGCCCAGTACGAGAGCCTGGTGGACCCCTTGATCATCCTGTTCACCGTGCCCTTGTCGATCTGCGGTGCGCTGATTCCCCTGGCCCTGGGGCTGGCGACGTTGAACATCTACACCCAGATCGGTCTGGTCACCCTGATCGGCCTGATCAGCAAGCACGGTATTCTCATGGTGGTCTTCGCCAACGAGATACAGGTCAGGGAAGGGCTCGACCGCCACGCCGCCATACTGCGTGCTGCGCGCATTCGCCTGCGCCCGATCCTGATGACCACCGCGGCGATGGTGGTGGGCCTCATCCCGCTGCTGTTCGCCAGCGGGGCTGGCGCGCACAGCCGGCAGGGCCTGGGGCTGGTGATCGTCTGCGGAATGCTCGTGGGTACCGCCTTCACCCTGTTCATCCTGCCCACGGCCTACAGCTTGCTGGCCCGAGATCATCGGGCGCTGGAACTCGATCCAAGAACCGTCGAGTTGAAGCATGTAACGCAATGAGGCACTGCCAGGCGTCTGGCGACCACCCACGACCTCGCTTGGCGCCTTGGCATAAGCCGACTTTCCTCTGATTCGTTGGTCAGCTCGTTCTTTCCGGGGTTCTTGGGAAGGTATACTCGGCGCGCCGGACAACAATCAGAGCCTGATGAAATGACGCAGATTTCCGAACGTCTCCTCGTTCAAGCCCATCTCGATGCCAAGCAGCCCAAGCCGCTGACGGCCGAGGAGGAGGCTGTCTATCGCCGCGAGATCGCCGCCGAACTGAAGAAACAGAACGCGGTGCTGGTGGCGCACTATTACTGCGATCCAGTGATCCAGGCCCTGGCCGAGGAAACCGGCGGTTGCGTTGCCGACTCCTTGGAAATGGCCCGCTTCGGCAACCAGCACCCGGCGCAGACCGTGATGGTGGCCGGAGTCAAATTCATGGGCGAGACGGCGAAGATCCTCAATCCGGAAAAGCGCGTGCTGATGCCGACCCTGGAGGCGACCTGCTCGCTGGATCTGGGCTGCCCGGTGGACGAGTTCTCGGCTTTCTGCGACCAGCACCCGGAGCGCACTGTGGTGGTCTACGCCAACACCTCGGCAGCGGTAAAGGCGCGCGCCGACTGGGTGGTGACCTCCAGTTGCGCCCTGGAGATCGTCGAAAGCCTGATGGACAACGGCGAGACCCTCATCTGGGCACCGGATAAGCACCTGGGCAATTACATCCAGCGCGAGACTGGCGCCGACATGCTGCTGTGGGACGGGGCCTGCATCGTGCATGAGGAGTTCAAGTCCAAGCAGCTCATGGACATGAAGGCACTCTATCCGGACGCCGCCATCCTGGTGCACCCGGAGTCGCCGCAGAGCGTGGTGGAGCTGGCCGACGCGGTGGGCTCCACCAGCCAGTTGATCAAGGCGGCGCAGACCCTGCCCAATTCCACCTTCATCGTCGCCACCGATCGCGGCATCTTCTACAAGATGCAGCAGTTATGCCCGGACAAGACCTTCATCGAAGCGCCCACTGCGGGTAACGGCGCGGCATGCCGCAGTTGCGCGCATTGCCCCTGGATGGCGATGAATACCCTGGAGCGTGTGCTGACCGGGCTGCGTGAAGGCACTGGCGAGATTCAGGTGGATCCGGCGCTGATCCCCAAGGCGATCAAGCCGCTCAAGCGCATGCTCGACTTTACCCAGGCCGCCAGGCTCAAGGTGGCCGGCAACGCCTGAGAGGAGCAGCGACAAGCTTCAAGCCACGAGCTGTAGCAGGCCGTTGAAAAACTGCTCCCTCTCCCATTTATGGGAGAGGGGAGGCAAACACGTAGCCCGGATTGCATCCGGGCTACTTCAGCTTGCCCAGTTCTGCGGCTCGTTGACCAGGTCGAGCAGGGCGCGTAGTCGTCCGTAGTCGCGGCCGTTGAAGGCGAAGGCCAGGCGCGTCAGGTGACGTAGCTCGGGTTCGTCGTGCTCCTGCTCGCACTGCTGCTGCTGGCTGAAACCGCCGCTCTTGCACAGCCTGGCGAAATCGCTGTTCAAGCGTTCCAGGGCTGCTTCGCTCAGGGGGTGGTTGAGGCGAATCACGAAGCGATCCTTGAGCCAGCGGCTGGAGTGGAAGTTGCGATAGAAGCGGGCAATTTCATCCACCGCCTCTTCGGGGCTGTAGACCAGGTGCAGCAGGTTCAGGTCAGTGGGCAGAATGTAGCCGTTGCCTTCGAGCTGGCGGCGGATGAAGCCCAAAGCATCCTTCCAATAGCTGCCGCCCGGCTGGTCGAGCAGTATCACTGGCACCAGCGGGCTCTTGCCGGTCTGGATCAGGGTCAGCACTTCCAGGGCTTCGTCCAGCGTGCCGAAGCCGCCAGGGCAGAGCACCAGGGCGTCGGCTTCCTTGACGAAGAACAGCTTGCGCAGGAAGAAGAAGTGAAATGACAGTAGATACTGGCTGTCGCGCATGGTGGCGTTAGCCGTTTGCTCGAAGGGCAGGGTGATATTGAAACCCAGGCTGTTTTCCGGGCCAGCACCTTCGTGGGCGGCGGCCATGATGCCGCCTCCGGCGCCGGTAACCGCCATCAGATCACGGCGAGCCAGCATCGCGCCCAACTCGCGAGCCTGCTGGTAGAGCGGGTGATCAGCCGGTGTACGCGCCGAGCCGAATACCGTGACCTTGCGTCGGCGCTTGAGCTGCTCCAGCACGGCAAAGGCCTTTTCCATCTCGCGCAGGGTCTGCAGCATGATCTTGGCGTCCCAGCGGTTGCGGTCGGCCTGGGCCATGCGGATCACGGTGGTGAGCATTTCCCGGTACAGCGGCAGATTGGGGCTGGCGTTGGGCACGCTGAGGTTGATCAGTTCGTCGAGCTTGCTGCTCAGATCGACTTCACTGGTTTGCACATGGCGCGACAGATAGTCGTCCGTTTCATAAGGCATGGACATGCTCCTTTTCTGCGGCCGACGTGAGCGGATCACGCTCGCGCCTTTTCCGGTTCCTTGATTATGGAGTGCTCGGAACATTGCCACAGTCAGGTTGCAGTCGGGCTGCAATCTTTTCGTAAGCGCGGGTTACAGGGCGATCTGCTCGCCTGGCTCGGGGATATTGGCGATCCAGTTCAGGTGCCCGCGCAGAGCCTGCTGCAGCGCCTGCATTTTTTCCAGTTCGCCATGCACCAGGTACAGCTCGGGGTGGTGCTCGAACTGGCTGGCCCAGTCGAGTAGCTGCGATTGTCCTGCATGCGCGGAAAAGCCACCCAGGGTGTGCACCTGGGCTTTCACCGCGATGCGCTGGTGCAGCACTTTCACTGTGTCGGCACCGTCGACGATCAGGCGGCCGAGCGTGCCGCTGGCCTGGAAACCGGGAAAGACCAGGTGGCAGTTCTCGCGCCACAGGTTGTGCTTGAAGTGGTGGACGATACGCCCGCCATTGCACATACCGGCCCCAGCAATGATGATCGCGCCGCTCTTGACCCGGTTGATCGCCATGGACTCTTCCACGGTTGGGGTGCAGCGCAGCACCGGTAGCCAGTCCTCGACGCGTTGTACCCCTTTGGCAGCCAAGGCAGCCCGATCCTTCTCGGCAAACTGCTCGTGGTAACGGCTATAGATGGCGTTGGCGCGAATGGCCATGGGGCTGTCGAGAAACACTGCCTGTTGCGGCAGCAGGCCTTGCTGATAGAAGCGTCCGAGGTAGTAGAGCAGATCCTGCGTGCGGCCCACGGCGAAGGAGGGGATCAGTACGTTGCCATCGTCACGGTGGGCTCGCTGGAGGATGTCGGCCAGTTCCTCGAGGGTGTCTTCACTGCAGCGGTGGTCGCGGTCGCCGTAGGTGGATTCGAGCATCAGCACGTCGGCCTCGTGCAATTGCGTGGGCGCTTGCATCAGAGGCGAACAGGTATTGCCCAGGTCGCCGGAGAAGACCAGGCGTCGGTGCAGATGATGATCCTCCACGCACAGCTCGACGATGGCCGAGCCGAGAATATGCCCGGCATTGTGAAAGGTCACATGGATACCCTTGGCCACTTCGCTGCTTTGACCATAGGGATGGCGGCGTGTCTGGCTGAGCGCTCGTTCGCTGTCGGCGATGGTGTACAGTGGTTTTATCGCTGGCTTGCCCTGGCGGGCACGCCAGCGGTTCTCCCATTCGGCGTCCTTTTCCTGCAGGAAGGCCGAATCCATCAGCATCAGCTCCAGCAGTTCGCAACTGGCCTCGGTGGCATGGATGGGGCCACGGTAGCCCTCGGCGACCAGACGTGGCAGCAGGCCGCTGTGGTCGAGGTGGGCATGGGAGAGCACGACGGCGTCGAGGCTGCGCGGATCGAAGGCAAAGGCGCTACGGTTGCGATTCTCATCTTCGCGTCGCCCCTGATGCATGCCGCATTCGAGCAGCACCCTGGCGCCATCGCGGCTTTCGATGAGGTAGCAGGAGCCGGTGACCTGTTGGATCGCGCCGAGGAAGGTAAGCAGGGCCATGGTTCTGTCCTTGTCAGGAGGGACTATCGAGCTTGGCGAATTCATGCTCGGCTGGTCTTGATGCAGGTCAGTTCGCCTTTATGACAATCCACGGGTACCCTCTGGCGAATGGCGATATCGAAGCGGCCCACTACGCTGATGTCGACTCGTTCACAGTCGGGTGTCTTGCAGCCGTTCGTCTGGGGAACTTGGGGAAAGTCTGACGTCTGATTTACTTGCAGAGACGGGAAAGCAGGCGTTGGCTTTACCCCTCTCTGGACATCGGCACCGTGCCTGTGGTGGAAGTCATATGGCAGATTGTTAACCGCACTTCGTGGCTATCGCGTACTGTTGGCGCGGCAGCCTTAGTGGTCGTAACGGATATTGAAGAGTAAAGGGGGGCAGGTATGCCCAAGCTGATCGTGGAAGTGGATGAAGAGCTTTACCAGATGCTGCAGGAAGCTGCACGGGTGAACCAGCTAAGCCTGGAAGACGAATGCCTGCGTCGCCTCGAAGGCGGCGTGCGTCGCTCGCGCTACATGGATGCGCTGCTGGCGGAATTGCGCGCCGGCGATGCGCAGCGTCGCGCTAAGGGCTGAGGGCGGACGCCACTCAGCCTGGCGGGCTGCTGGCACGGGCTGGGCGTGGCGCCGTCCGAGCGGTGTCACAGGCCGCAGTCGCTGCGCTCGAATACCTCGGTGGTGATCGGCCGATTGCTACGGTATTCGCTGAACTGGTAGCGCAACTGCGCGCCCTGGCTCAGCAGTTGGCGGTAACCCGGATTGCGGCAGACGCTGGCCGCTAGCTGGCTCCTGACGATGTCGGGATTGCCGCGCATTTTCGCCGCATGTGCCGGGCGCACGCTGAGGTGGTTGATCAGGGTGTGGCCATCGACGGTATAACCCTGATCGAGAATGTCTTCGTTGATCGCCCGCGGCGTGCCCACGCTGCTTTCCTGGGCGACCTTTTCCAGCGTTCGCGTCAACTCCATTTCCTTGAGTGATGCCGCCTGAGCGAGCGGAAGCGTCAGGCTGAGCGCGAACGCGGGAAGAATGTAACGCAGCATCTGGGTTGACTCCTGAAAACAAGGACAAGGGGTTGGACAGAATGGCGTGGCCATTGTTCGGCTGCTGGCCATTTGCTCGTAACAAAGCCGGTGTTACCAAATGAGACCTGATGGCATTTGGCTGCCAGTCGCCGTCACGACCAAAGGCTGGGGATCGTCCTCATAGTACGTCCGTCCGAAGAACTAGCCGCTGTGCAAGCGGCGTTCAAGACAGCGTGCAGTGCAGGAGAATAATAATGACAACTTTCTCTCGGCGCTGGCCATCGTCTCTGATGGCTGGCAGTTTATTGGTTTTGCCCTGCCTAGAGGTGCAGGCCTCCGGTTATCACTTTGGTTCCCAGTCCGTTGCCGCTCAGGGCACTGCCCATGCCAACGGTGCGGAAGCGGCTGACCCTTCGACCATTTTCTACAACCCGGCAGGCCTGGCACGGCTCAGAGGCACTCAGGTGACCTCCGGGTTGACCCTGGTGTTGCCCGATGGCGAGTACGAGGACAAAGGCAGTCGTGACGTATTCGGCAATCCGGTGCAGGGCGATGCCGGTGACTTCCTGCCGGATGCGGCCGGGGCGCCGAATTTCTATATCTCGCATGAGATCAACGACCGGGTGACCATCGGTCTGGGCATCTTCACGCCCTACGGCGCCAAGCTCGATTACAAGGAAGACTGGGCCGGGCGCTACGGCATCCAGTCCGCCAGCCTGGAAACCGTGACCTTCAACCCCAGTATTTCCTTTCGCTTCAACGAACACCACAGCATCGGCTTTGGCGTCTCGGCGCAGTACATCAAGTCGATTCAACGTGGTGCTGCCGATGTGAAGGGGGCTTCGCGGCAGTTGGCCGGGCAGTTCGTCGATGCCAACTATGAAAGCACTCGTAACGCCGCCGATCCGATTCTGGGGCCGATCGTCGGCGGCATTGCCGGGGTTCCAGTGCCCGAGGAAATCACCTCCTGTCGAGGTGTGGCGGATCGCGATGGCTTCGTCGATTGCGTGGCGAACAACTTCGCCAACAACGTGCAGGGCGATGGCTATTTCCGCGTCAAGGGTGACGATTGGGGCTTCGGTTGGAATATCGGCTACATGTGGGAGCCGACCGAGTCGACGCGCTTCGGCGTGGCCTACCGTTCACACATCCGTCATACCCTGGAAGGTGAGACCAAGTGGAGCTTCGCCGATGTGCAGGGAGCCGTGCCTTCGCCTGCAACCTCATTGGAGGGTGGGTTCACCATCCCTCTCCTCAATATCTATGTGCCCCCCACGGACGCCTTGCAACAGGTCTTTGACGAGAACAACTGGGTCAACCCCGGCGACTTCGCCGCAACCCGCCTGCACCCGAACTCCACGGCCAAGACCGCCATCGATACCCCGGAAACCCTCTCGTTCAGTGCCTTCCATCAGCTAAACGACAAGGTGGCGTTGATGGCTGACCTGACCTTCACTCGCCACTCCCGGCTCGACGAAGTGCGCATAGGGATCGACCAGGTTGCCGGTTATCCCTACTTCAATGGCGTCACCGAGGGTGATCTGGCAGTCAAGCAGGATTGGAAGGACACCTACAAGATTTCCCTGGGCATGAACTACCAGTACAGCGACGACCTGCTGTTGCGTACCGGGGTGGCCTACGACAAGTCGCCGGTCAACTCCCCCGAGTTGCGCCATCCGGCTTTCCCGGATGCTGACCGCTACTGGCTGTCCTTTGGTGCCAACTACAAGTTCACCCCCGATACCTCGGTAGATCTGGCCTACAGCTTCGTGCAGTTCTCCAGCGGCAAGATGGACTACCGCGACGGCTGTTCGCCTGCCGGCTGGGTGCCGGGCAGTGGCGGTCTGTACGTGGACAGTGGCGAACGCTGCACCGGCAATGGCGGTAATTACACGGGTGAATATCGCACGCGCATCCACTTCGTCGGTCTGGCGCTGAATCACAGCTTCTGAAGCCGGGCGGCAGGGGGTGTTAGACTTGCGCCCCCTTTGCCGGCCCATCGCGTCATGACCTTACCTTCTTCTCCTGCGCCTCAGCATGCCGTTGCCCGCCTGCGCGCCGAGCGTCTGGCGCGTAGCCTGAAACCCTTCATCGCCCGTGGCTCGCGAGCCGAGCGCTGCCCGGCCTGTCGCATCCAGCCGGCCTATTGCCTGTGCGCCTGGCGCCCGCAGGTTGCGGCGCAGTCGGGCATGTGCCTGGTGATGCACGATATCGAGGCGCTCAAACCAAGCAATACCGGCTGGCTGATCGCCGACGTGGTGCCCGATACCCACGCCTTCGGCTGGGCGCGTACCGAGGTGGATCCGGCCTTGCCGACGCTGCTGGCCGAACCACAGTGGCAGCCTTATCTGGTATTTCCCGGTGAATATGCCGGCCAGGAACGCGTGGTCGAGGAGGTCAATCTGGCGCCCGGCAAACGGCCTCTGTTCGTGCTGCTGGATGCCACCTGGACCGAGGCGCGCAAGATGTTTCGCAAGAGCCCCTATCTGGATGCGCTGCCGGTGCTCAGCTTCAAGCCGGAGCAGCTCTCGCGCTATCGCCTGCGCCGCTCGACGCGCGGCGACCACCTGTGCACTGCCGAGGTGGCGGCGTTGTGCCTGGAGCTGGCCGGCGATGACCAGGCCAGTGCCGCACTGGACGATTATCTGGATGCCTTCAGCCAGCACTACCTGGCAGCCAAGCGGCGCCTGCCGCTGGATCTCAACGACGCGCTGCACCAGCGTCTACAGGCGTACCGCTGACGACCAGCGGTTTCGGCCACAACTGCGCGATCAGCATGCCGGCGAACATCAAGGCGCAACCCAGGTAGCCGCGCAAGGCCAGTACTTCGCCCAGCAGCAGGGCGCCGGCGATGGCGGCGAACACCGCTTCCAGCGACAGGATGATCGCCGCATGCGAGGCGATGGCGTGCTGCTGCGCCACCACCTGCAGGGTGAACCCGACCGCCACACCGAGCAGGCCACCGTAGAGGATGGCCGGTGCGGCGGCAAGGATGCCGTCTGGCGTTGCCGTCTCGAAGATCGCTGCCAGCAGCAGGCTGATCAGCGCGCAGGTGACGAACTGGATCAAGGCCAGGCGCAGCGGGTCATGACGGCTGGCGAAAAAACTCACCAGCAGCACATGGATGCCCCAGACGAAGGCGCCGGCCAGTTGCAGCCAATCGCCGGGCGCGACGCTGAAGCCTTCCCCGACACTGAGCAGGAACATGCCGAGCACCGCCAGGCTGGCGCCCAGCCAGATGCCCAGGCTGCTGCGCTGACCGATGAACAGACCGAGCAGCGGCACCACGATCACGTACAGTCCGGTAATGAAGCCGGAATTGGTCACGCTGGTGAACAGCAGGCCGACCTGCTGCAGATTGATCCCCAGCGCCAGTACCAGGCCCATGCTCACGCCGCCAAGCAATGTGCTGCGATCGAGCGCAACGGGCCGCTGGCGCTTGCCGCGTTGCAGCAGCATCAGTACCGGCAGCAGGGCCAGGCAGGCGAGGGCGAAACGCAGGCCGGTATAGAGAAAGGGGCCGATGCTGTCCATGCCCAGGCGCTGGGCGACGAAGGCGCTGCCCCAGATCATCGCGGTCAACAGCATCAGCAGATCGGCACGCAGGGCGGGATTTGGCATGGCAGTTCTCGGTGCAAAGCGCAGCATCCTGCCGCAAAGTATCGAGCTTGACCACCTCGTCACGTCTCGGCATGCTGAGCGCCGCCCTGGCTCCGCGAGGGGAGGCGGCGTGCCAGATGCGCTACGCTGAGCGGACAAGGGAGTCGAGGCGCTGTTACAGGGCGCCGCTCATAAAAACAACAGGATCCGCCAATGGCCGTTTATGAAATCCTGATTGCCGATGATCACCCGCTTTTTCGCAGCGCCCTGCATCAGGCGCTGACCCTGGGGCTGGGGCCCGATGTACGTCTGGTGGAAGCTGCCAGCATCGCCGAGCTGGAAGGCCGCCTGGCCGAGAAGGGCGACTGGGATCTGGTGCTGCTCGACTTGAACATGCCCGGCGCTTATGGCTTTTCCGGCCTGGTACTGCTGCGCGGGCAGTATCCGCAAATCCCGGTGGTGATGATCTCCGCTCAGGAAGAGGCGTCGGTGGTCAATCGCTCTCGCGAGTTCGGCGCCAGTGGCTTCATTCCCAAATCCAGCCCGCTGGAAACCTTGCAGCAGGCCGTGCGCCAGGTGCTCGATGGCGACACCTGGTGGCCGCCGCTGGCCGAGGAGAGTGCGCCGGTGTCGGAGGAAACCAAGGCCGCCAGTGCCGGGCTGGCCAGCCTCACGCCGCAACAGTTCCGCGTGCTCACCATGGTTTGCGAGGGCTTGCTGAACAAACAGATCGCCTACGAGCTGAGCGTTTCCGAGGCCACGGTCAAAGCCCACGTTACCGCCATCTTCCGCAAGCTGGGGGTGCGTACCCGGACTCAGGCAGCCTTGCTGTTGCAGCAGATGGAGTCGATCCCGGCGCACTGAGCCCAAGCCCAGTCTGTTCAGACGATGGGAGGCAGCACGATCTGATCGCTGCGACTCACACCTGCGGTGAGGGCACGGCACTGCTCGAGGAACTCGCGCATGGCGGCGGTCTGGTATTTCTGTTTGTGCCAGATGAAGTAGAACTGCCGACGCAGATCCAGCGCCGGGGTTTCCACCGCCACCAGGCTGCCCCGGCGGATGGCGTCGCGTAGGGCCAGGCGGGAAATGCAGCCGATGCCCAGGCCGGATTCCACGGCGCGCTTGATCGCTTCGGTGTGTTCCAGCTCCAGGCGGATATTCAAGCGGTTTGGATGATGGCGCATGGCCTGGTCGAAGGTCAGGCGGGTGCCCGAACCCTGTTCACGCAGGATCCAGGCTTCGTGGGTCAACTCTTCCAGACTGGCGCTGCCGCGCTGGGCCAGCGGGTGTTGTGGCGCGCAGAACACCACCAGCTCGTCCTCGACCCAGGGCTGCACCTCAATGTCCGGGTGCTGGCAGTTGCCTTCGATCAGCCCCAGATCCAGTTCGTAGTGGGCCACCTGCTGCACCACGTGGGCGGTGTTGTGCACCTGCAGCTTCACCCGGCATTCGGGGTGATGCTGCATGAAGCTGCCGATCAGCAGGGTGGCCAGGTAGTTGCCCACGGTCAGGGTGGCGCCGACGTTTAACGAGCCGTAACCGCTCTTGCCACCGAGCAGGCGTTCGATCTCGCGCGCCTGGTCGAGCAGGGCCACCGCCTGGGGCAGCAGTTGATGGCCCAGGGCATTGAGCGCCAGGCGCTTGCCGGCCCGGTCGAACAACTGGCAATCGGACTGGCGCTCCAGCTCGGTGAGCGAGGTGCTGGTGGCAGACTGCGACAATGCGAGCGATTGCGCGGCGCGGGAAACGCTCTCATGCTGCGCCACGGCGACGAAGACCTGAAGCTGTCTGAGGGTAAATCGCATATCGATATAACCGATAACCTATATCTTGATAATCCACTTAACAGATATTGTTGCCGCGAATAGAATGCCGCGCAATCGCGCCTTTGGGCGCTGTGTTTCTCGAGGAAAACATCATCATGAGCAATATGAACGTCGAGCGCGTGCTCAGCGTCCACCACTGGAACGATACCCTGTTCAGCTTCAAGTGCACCCGTGACCCGGGCCTGCGCTTCGAGAATGGCCAGTTCGTGATGATCGGCCTGCAACAGCCCAATGGTCGCCCGCTGATGCGCGCCTACTCCATCGCCAGCCCGAACTGGGAAGAGCACCTGGAGTTCTTCAGCATCAAGGTGCCCGATGGCCCGTTGACCTCGCAGTTGCAGCACCTCAAGGAAGGCGACGAGATCATCATCAGCAAGAAACCCACCGGCACCCTGGTGCTCGATGACCTCAACCCCGGCAAGCACCTGTACCTGCTCAGCACCGGCACCGGCCTGGCGCCGTTCATGAGCGTGATCCAGGATCCGGAAACCTACGAACGTTTCGAGAAGGTGATCCTGGTGCATGGCGTGCGCTACGTGAACGAAGTGGCCTACCGCGAGTTCATCACCGAGCATCTGCCGCGCAACGAGTTCTTCGGCGATGCGCTGAAAGAGAAGCTGATCTATTACCCGACGGTGACCCGTGAGCCGTTCGAGAATCAGGGCCGGCTGACCGACCTGATGCGCAGTGGCAAGCTGTTCGCCGACATTGGCCTGCCGCCGATCAATCCGCAGGACGACCGCGCCATGATCTGCGGCAGCCCGAGCATGCTCGACGAGACCAGCCAGGTGCTCGACAGCTTCGGCCTGAAGATCTCCCCGCGTATGCGTGAGCCGGGGGACTATCTGATCGAGCGTGCCTTCGTGGAAAAATAAGGTTTTTCGCGGGATCGCGGGGAAGTTGGTTTTGATACCGGACTGGCAAGGTTGTGTGTTTGCTTGGTGTTCTGGACGCCGCTGCGGTGTGTTCAGAAACTCCCTGTTTCGCCCCCTCGGGCGACTCACTTTTCTTTGAACTGCGCAAAGAAAAGTAAGCAAAAGAAACGCACCCCCGCCATCCGGGTCTCGCTTCGCTCGACTTCCCTCACTCCGGCATCGCTCCGGGGTCGGCTTACAAGGGCCATCCCTGGCCCTTTAAGCCTCTCGCGGCATCCATGCCGCTCGCCCCCTGCGCAATGCCTGCGTTCGGCCTCCTGAAGGGGGAATTTGCGCGCCTGAGCGGACAGGTATGCCAGGTTGGCGCTGCGTGCTCTGACGGCTGTGAAGTCGCAATGTAGCCATCAAATTAAACCGATACTTTCATTCGCATAGTTTCACCCACTTGCATAGTTTGCCGGCCTGAGGCCGGCATTCTGGTCAGCCTAAGGCTGACCTCATATTCAAGCACTTCCATGCTAATTCTGGGTTACCGCAGGTTCAGGCGTGTGCAGAGCCCGCCCAGGAGGGCGAACGCAATCGTCGTGGAAGAGGTTGAGCGGCATGGATGCCGCGAGAGCCGCGATGGGCCAGGGATGGCCCACCGTGGCGGGCCTCTGGAACGGCGATGGAGTGAGCGAACCCTGGCGAAGCCAGGGCCGGATGACCGGGCGGAGGGTTTTGGTTACTTTTGCCCTACAAAAGTGACTCGCCCGGGAGGGCGAAACCAAAAACATCAGCAAAAACGCGGCAATTCGGAACAAGCACCAGAAAAACACAAACTTGCCAGTCCGGTGTCCAGGTATTCCCCCTGAAAATGCGATGAACCAAAAATGAGCGTTTCCGCTCAACGACAAAGCCGCCGATGGGCGGCTTTGTCGTTTCAGGTGGCTCATGCATGCGTAGCCCGGATGAAATCCGGGCGATGGCGATACATGTTCCCCGGATTTCATCCGGGCTACGGGCTACGGTTTTACAAGCGCTTGGCGTCGAGGATCAGCACCGGCTCGCGCGGTACGTTCTGGTGCATGCCGCGGTTGCCGGTGGGCACCTGGGCGATCTTGTCCACCACGTCCATGCCACGGATCACCTTGCCGAACACGGCATAACCGAAGTCGCGCGAGCCGTGGTCGAGGAAGGCGTTGTCCTTCTGGTTGATGAAGAACTGGCTGGTGGCCGAGTCGCGCACCTGGGTGCGGGCCATGGCCAGGGTGCCGCGGACGTTGTGCAGGCCGTTGTCGGCCTCGTTCCTGATCGGCGAGTCAGTGTCCTTCTGGCGCATGTCGGCATCGAAGCCGCCGCCCTGGATCATGAAGCCGGGCATCACCCGGTGGAACTGGGTGCCATTGTAGAAGCCGCTGTCGACGTACTTGAGGAAGTTCTGCGTGCTGATCGGTGCCTTGTCGGCCGCCAGCTCCACTTCGATTTCCCCCAGGCTGGTGGTCAGCAGCACCTTGGGATTTTCTGCCGCCAGCAGGCTGGAGGACAGCAGCAGGGTGCAGGCAGCGAGCGCGAGTTGCTTGAGCATGATGGTCAGTTTTCCTTGTTGGCAGAGCCGTCGACTTCGGCGAGGAAGTCGAGCAGGACGGTGTTGAAGCGTTGCGGTTGATCCAGCGGTGTGGCGTGGCGTGAATGATCGATCACCTGCAGGCGCGCGTCGGGGAGCTCTTTCACATAGGCCTGCTTGAGTTCGATCGGGGTGTAGTCGCGATCGGCGGTGATCACCAGAGTAGGACAGGTGATGCGTTGCAGCCGTTCCCGCACGCCCCAGCCGATGATGGCGTCGAGGCTGGCGAGATAGGCACGCTTGTCGTTCTGCGGCCAACGCTGCTCTACCTTGCGCCGCAGTTCGGCCTGTTCCGGCAGGGGGAACAGCAGTTTGCCCAGGCCCTTGGCGATGGTGTCCAGTGGCAGCAGACGAGCCAGCAGCCAGCGTTTGGCGATTTCCAGGCGCTCGCGCAGGTTGTGCGGCTTCACTTCCGGAGCACTGTTGACGATGGTCAGGCTGCGCAGCAGATGCGGCTGATCGACACCGAGCTGAAAGCCGATCATGCCCCCCATGGAAATGCCCACCAGGTGCACCGGTGGCAGTTGCAGATGTTCGATCAATGCCGCGACATCTTCGGCGAAGTCGAGCATGCGATAACGCTGGTGAGGTTTGTCCGAGCGGCCATGGCCGCGTACGTCCAGGGCCAGCACGCGGTAATGGGCGCTCAGCGCGGGAATCTGCGCTTCCCAGTCCAGGGTGCTGGAGCCCAGGCCGTGCACCAGCAGCACGGGTGTGCCGTGACCACGATCCTCGTAGTGGAGCTGGCAACCGTCATTGTCGAAGTAGGGCATGGGGCGCCTCAGGTGCTCGACTGCGGTGCGGCGAAGGGGGCATCGAGAGGCGCGCAGTCGAAGTTCTTGATCAGCTCGATGAGGATCTGCGTGGCCGGGCCGAGCGCACGATCCTTGTTGTTATAGAGGAAGAAGCGTGGTTTGCGCACGCCGCCCTGGCTCAGGGGCAGAGGCTTGAGCAGGCCCTCCTGCAATTCGCGGGTGATCAGATGGCGCGGCAGCCAGGCAAAGCCCAGGCCGCTGCTGACGAAAGTGCGCGCGGTCGGCAGGCTGCCCACCGTCCAGCGTTGCTCGGCACCCAGCCAGCCGGCATCACGCGGTTGCAGGCGGCCACTGTCACGGGTGACGACCTGCATCTGGCCTTCCAGATCCTGGAAATTCAGTTCGCGTTGCAGGCGATGCAGCGGGTGTTCTGGGTGGGCGACGGCGACGAATTCCACCTCGCTCAGCTCGATGCCCAGGTGGCCGGTGATGTTCAGGGCGCTGATGGCCAGGTCGGCGGTGCCTTCGAGCAGCACTTCCTCGACTCCCGAAAGCACCTCCTCGCGCAGGCGCACGCGGCAGCCACGGCTTTGCGGCATGAAGGCCGACAGGGCGCGCACCAGGTTGGCCGTGGGGTAGGCGGCATCCACCACCAGGCGCACTTCGGCTTCCCAGCCCTGTTCCATGTGGTGGGCCAGTTCCTCGAGCTGGCTGGCCTGCTTGACCAGGTGCCGCGAGCGGCGCAGCAGCACGTCACCGGCCTCGGTGAGCACCGCCTTGCGTCCATCGATGCGCAGCAGCGGCACGCCGAGCTGCTCCTGCATGCGCGCCACGGTGTAGCTGACCGAGGATTGCGAGCGGTGCAGCACTTCGGCGGCTTGGGCGAAGCCGCCCTGATCTACCACGGCCTGCAAGGTTCGCCATTGATCCAGGGTTACGCGGGGTACCTTCATTACCTCATCCTGCTGTTGGGGCACCTCTAAAAACTACCTGCGTTGTCATCGCTGCGTTAAAAACAGGCTCAAAATGCTCATTTACAGCTCGTAAACTCCGCTTTTTCGCCCGTTTTCGCCTTGCGCTGACTGCCTCGCTTACGTTTTTAGAGGCGCCCATTGGCGCTCATTGCCAGTTAAACTGGCATTCTTCTGTCGGAGAACAGCGCATGAAAAAACTAGGTTGTCTGCTGTTGCTCATGGGCTTGCCACTGGGTGCCCATGCTTATCCCATCGAACTGGAGAAGCAGCTCAATGGCGCCGAGGTATCGGCTACCACCCAGGACATCGACCACAACATCGCGGGGTTGATGCTCTACAACTACGGCCAGCGCGATGCCGAGTGCAAGGCCGTGTTCCGCAATGGCCCGGAGGCGCCGCGTATCCGTCAGGCCAGCCTGGCACCCGGAGCCAACAACAACCTGGTGGTCAGGTTCAGCCGTAGCGTCATCCGTCTAAGGGTGGATCTGACCTGCAAGCCCAAGTAAGTCGAGGCTAGCGCTGCTTGTTGATCAAATCAACTTTATCGATATATGTAAGCGGATATTTGCTCTTTTTCATCGATAGGTGTGGGCGTAACCTGCGCTCCATCGACACCCACCCACTTCGATGGAGTCCTTATCATGTCCCGCGTTCTGGTTATCGAAAGCAGTGCTCGTCAACAAGGCTCGGTGTCCCGCGAGCTGACCCAGCAGTTCATCGCCCAGTGGCAGGCCGCCAACCCGGCCGACCAGGTTCAGGTACGTGACGTGGCGGCCAACCCGCTGCCGCACCTGGATCTGACTCTGCTGGGGGGCTGGATGACCCCGGCCGAGCAGCAGAGCGCGGCGGAGAAGGCCGCGCTGGCACGCTCCAATGAGCTGACCGAAGAGCTGCTGGCCGCTGACGTGCTGGTGCTGGCTGCACCGATGTACAACTTCGCCATTCCCAGCACCCTCAAGACCTGGCTCGATCACGTGCTGCGTGCCGGGGTGACTTTCAAGTACACGGAAACCGGCCCGCAAGGTCTGCTGACCGGCAAGCGTGCTATCGTGCTGACTGCCCGTGGCGGCATTTATGCCGGCAGCGCCCTGGATCACCAGGAACCCTACCTGCGCCAGGTACTGGCCTTCATTGGTATTCACGATGTGCAGTTCATCCATGCCGAAGGCATGAACATGGGTGGCGAGTTCGTGGAGAAGGGCCTGGCCCAGGCCAAGGCCAAGCTGGCCGAAGTGGCCTGATCACGTTCGACTCTCCTGAGTGCCCGCTTGCGGGTATTGCTGCCGGTCATGCCCTTGGGGTGGCCGGCTTTTTGTTGTCGCTTCGCGCAGGTGCGGGGGCTGCCCTGTAGGGTGCGCTGTGCGCACCGATACACAAGACCGCGCCTGGCCGTCCCGGATTGCATCCTGGCTACTCGGTTGGCGAGTCTGTAGCCCTGCATAAGCTGTGCAGTTGTGGATTGTCCGCCTTTGCCGAACGCGCTATGGTCGCCGCCTTCTTCCGGAGGTGGCCGTGCGATATCTGTGGATTGTGACCCTGCTGTGGGCCTTTTCCTTCAGCCTGATCGGTGAATACCTGGCTGGCCGGGTCGACAGTTATTTCGCCGTGCTCACCCGCATTCTCATTGCCGGCCTGTTGTTCGTGCCGCTGACGCATTGGCGCGGCCATGCGCCGGCCTTCGTGCGCGGCATGCTGCTGATCGGTGCCTTGCAGTTCGGCATCACCTACGTCTGCCTGTACCTGAGCTTCGCCGTGCTCAGCGTGCCGGAGGTGTTGCTGTTCACCATCCTCACTCCCTTGCACGTGACCCTGATCGAGGATGCCCTGAACCGACGCTTCAACCCCTGGGCGTTGGTAGCGGCGGGGGTGGCGGTGCTCGGCGCAGGCATCATCCGTTACGACGGCATCAGCCCGGGTTTCCTGTTCGGCTTTCTGCTGCTGCAACTGGCCAACTTCACCTTCGCCGCCGGCCAGGTGCTGTACAAACATCTGCTGCTGCGCCATCCCAGTGAGGGGCCGCAGTACCATCGCTTCGGCTTCTTCTACCTGGGCGCCTTGCTGGTGGCCTTGCCGGCCTTCCTGCTGCTGGGCAATGCCGAGCGCCTGCCGACGACGGCGCTGCAATGGGGTGTGCTCGGCTGGCTCGGCGTGATGGCGTCCGGGCTTGGTCTGTATTGGTGGAACAAGGGCGCCAGCTTGGTCGATGCCGGCACTCTGGCGGTGATGAACAATGCCCTGGTACCGGCCGGGCTGCTGGTCAACCTGCTGATCTGGAACCATGACGCCGACCTGCTGCGTCTGGCCCTGGGCGGGCTGGTGATCGCTGCCTCGCTGCCGCTGGCACGGCTCGGACGGGCCCGGGCCGTGCACGGGAGCGTAGCCTGATGCATTTGTCCGGGCGCGGCGTGGCGCTGTCGGTAGGCGCCTCGGTGCTGTTTGCCATGATGCCGGGCTATGTGCCCTGGCTGGCGCCGCTCGACGGCATACAGATCTTCGCCCAGCGCGTGCTCTGGTCGATTCCCCTGGTATTGTTGCTGGTGGTATTGACGCGGCAGAGTGCGTTGCTGCGCGAAACCTTCGGCCGTTTGCGCCGTGAGCCGCTGCTGCTGGCCGCCTGTCCATTGGCCGCTGCACTGATCGGCGTGCAGTGGGGGCTGTTTCTCTGGGCGCCGCTGGCGGGGAAGATGCTGGACGTATCCATGGGCTATTTCCTCCTGCCGCTGGCGCTGGTGCTCAGCGGCCGGCTGTTCTACGGCGAGCGTCTGCGTCCCTTGCAGCGCCTGGCGGTAATCTGCGCCGTGCTCGGCGTGTTGCACGAGCTATGGCGCACTCAGGCGTTTTCCTGGCTGACGCTGATCACCGCAGTGGGTTACCCGCCCTATATGATGCTGCGTCGTTGGATGCGTTTGGATGCGCTGTCCGGCTTCGTGCTGGAGATGCTCATACTGGCGCCACTGGCCATCTGGCTGATCGTCGCGTATGGCCCGGCCAATGCCTTCGCCAACAAGCCTGAACTCTGGTTGCTGATGCCGGGCATGGCGCTGATCGGCACCCTGGCGTTCGCCTCGATGATGGCATCGAGCCGACTGTTGCCCATGGGGCTGTTCGGCATCCTCAGCTACGTCGAGCCGGTGCTGTTGTTCGCCGTGGCGTTGCTGGTGCTGGGGGAGCGCTTCGATGCCGCGCAGTGGCTGACCTATCTGCCGATCTGGCTGGCGGTATTGCTGGTGGGCTGGGACAGTGCGCGCTTGCTGCGCAAGCAGGGCGCGGGTTGATCAGGCGGCACTGTGGCGGGCGTCGGACAGCGGCATGAGTTGGCTGTAGGGGTTGTTCACCCGGTAGTGCAACTGGATGACGCCACTGTTGAAGCGGCGCTGTTCGCATAATTCCAGGTTGCGTTCCAGCCCGGTGGCGAACAGGCGGATGCCGGCGCCGAGCAGGCAGGGTGTGAGGTTGATCAGCACTTCGTCGATCAATCCGGCAGCGTGACAGTTGCCCGCCAGGGTGCTGCCGCCCAGCAGCCAGGTGCGCTGCAGGCCTGCCTCGCGCAATACCGCCATGGCCTGGCTCGGGGTGCAGTGGGTCAATTGCACTTCTGCGCAGGGCCGCCGCAGGGCCGAGCGGGTCAGCACCACGCAGGGCTTGCCGGGGTAGGGCCAGGGGCCGCCCTTGGCCAGCAGGGCCTCATAGGCCATGCGCCCCATCAGCAGCGAGTCGATCCCGGCGTAGAACTGCTGGAAGCAGTTTTCCTCGTCCGCCTGGCGTTCGCTCTCGAGCCAGTCGAGGCTGCCGTCCGGACGCGCGATATAGCCGTCCAGACTGGAGGTGACGTGGTAGATCAGTGAGGGCTGCATCCTGCCTCCGCGAAGGGCGGGTGTTGGCGTTGGAGTGGTACACCGAGGACAAGTTCGCCAGCCGCCGTACCGCTGGTCGGCAGGAGCAGCCTGTCAGTTCAGCACATTGCGCAGGATCTCGTAGACGATGCCCGTGGCCACCGCTACCAGCACCACGTCGCTGCCCACCTGCTTCCACTCGTAACCCTCGTAGTGAGGCAAGCGTGCCGACAGGCGGCTGTCGAAGTTCTTGGCAATACCGGGTGGCAGAGGCTTGCCGCGGGCCAGGTTCTTGGCGATACCGGGCGGCAGGGAGGGGCTCGGGCCGATCAGTTGGCGATTTTCGCCCAGCACGATACGCACCTGGCCGATGTCCACGCTGGGGCCGCGCATGTCGAGTTGCACCTCGTCGTGACCGCCCTTATGCGGATTGCCCTTGCCTGGCGGTGGTGCGGCGAGCAGCGGGGAGGCAGCCAGCAAGGCGCACAGGCCAAGGCATACAGCGGCGTGAGGTTTCTTCGGCATGAGGGACGCTCCCGTGGTGTGATGTCAATTCGACGCTCGGTATGCGGTTTCGGTTCCTGTGCCTGTGAAGGTTAGCCCTGATCGCGCTGTTAATCGGGGGGCGAGTGCAAAGAAACTCGGCCCGGACGCCGGAAACCGTTAGGCTATGCACCGTTTTGTCGATCCTTCGAGGTAGTGTTGCCGTGTTTGCCCAATTCGCCCTGCATGAACGTCTGCTCAAAGCCGTGGCCGAGCTCAATTTCGTCGAGCCGACACCCGTGCAGGCGGCTGCCATTCCACTGGCGCTGGAGGGCAAGGATCTGCGCGTGATCGCCCAGACCGGCAGTGGCAAGACCGCTGCCTTCGTCCTGCCGTTGCTCAACCGCCTGCTCGGCGATGGCAACTCCCGCCAGCGCCTGAGCATTCGCGCGCTGATCCTGCTGCCGACCCGCGAGCTGGCGCAGCAGACCCTCAAGGAAGTCGAGCGTTTCGCCCAGTACACCTTCCTCAAGGCCGGCCTGGTCACCGGCGGCGAGGACTTCAAGGTGCAGGCGGCGATGATGCGCAAGATCGACATTCTGATCGGCACGCCGGGCCGCCTGATCGAGCATGCCAACGCCGGTAACCTGCCGCTCGACGAAGTCGAAGTGCTGGTGTTCGACGAGGCCGACCGCATGCTCGACATGGGCTTTGCCGAGGATGCCCAGCGTCTGGCCGAGGCCTGCGGGCCGCACCAGACCCTGCTGTTCTCCGCCACCACGGGAGGCAACGGCCTGCGCGAGATGATCGCCAAGGTGCTCAAGGAGCCCCAGCACCTGATGCTCAACAGCGTCAACCAGCTCAACGAGGGTACCCGCCAGCAGATCATCACTGCCGACCACAATCATCACAAGGAACAGCTTGTGGACTGGCTGCTGGCCAACGAAACCTATGACAAGGCCATCGTCTTCACCAATACCCGGGTGCAGGCCGACCGCCTCTACGGCAAGCTGGTGGCGGCCGGGGTCAAGGCCTTCGTGCTGCACGGCGAGAAGGATCAGAAGGATCGCAAGCTGGCCATCGAGCGCCTACGCCAGGGCGCGGTCAAGGTACTGGTGGCCACCGATGTGGCGGCGCGCGGGTTGGACGTCGATGGCCTGGATCTGGTGATCAACTTCGACATGCCGCGCTCCGGCGATGAGTACGTGCACCGCATCGGCCGTACCGGTCGCGCCGGTGGCGAAGGCCTGGCGGTGTCGCTGATCTGCCATGGCGACTGGAACCTGATGTCGAGTATTGAGCGCTACCTCAAGCAGCGTTTCGAGCGTCGTACCATCAAGGAACTGAAAGGCGCCTACCAGGGGCCGAAGAACCTCAAGGCCTCGGGCAAGGCCGCTGGCAGCAAGAAGAAAAAGACTGAGAAGAAAGACCCGAAGAAGGCCGCCGCGCCCAAGCGCAAGACCGGCCCACGCCCGGCCGGCAAGCCTTCCGCCCTGGTCAGCGCCGACGGCAGCGCGCCGCTCAAGCGCAAGAAGCCGGTGGCAGAGTAGCGGTGTAGGGTGGACGACGCTTCATTCGTCCACCGTTCTACGCTGGTAACGCACGGTCTGCCCCTCTCCCATTTATGGGAGAGGGCTGGGGAGAGGGTGGCTCAGGCCATTCGGATCTGTCAGATAGGCCCTCTCCCCCGGCCCCTCTCCCGCTTGCGGGAGAGGGGGGGCTCAATCCACCCCGACGAAACCACCGGTCTGGTGCTGCCACAGGCGTGCATACAGACCGCCACGGGCGATCAGCTCGGCGTGGCTGCCGGTTTCGATCACCTGGCCCTGGTCGATCACCACCAGGCGATCCATGCGCGCGATGGTGGACAGGCGGTGGGCGATGGCGATCACCGTCTTGCCCTGCATCAGGCTGTCCAGACTTTCCTGGATGGCCGCTTCCACTTCCGAATCCAACGCCGAGGTGGCTTCGTCCAGTACCAGGATCGGCGCGTCCTTGAGCAGCACGCGGGCGATGGCGATGCGTTGGCGCTGACCGCCAGAGAGCTTGACCCCGCGTTCGCCCACCTGCGCATTCATGCCGCGCCCGCCCTGGCTATCGTCGAGATTGGGGATGAAGGTATCGGCACGCGCCTTGCGCACGGCTTCCCAGAGTTCCTCATCGCTGGCGCCAGGCTTGCCGTAGCGCAGATTGTCGCGAATCGAGCGGTGCAGCAGGGCGGTGTCCTGGGTGACCACGCCGATATGCGCGCGCAGGCTTTCCTGGGTGACCGTGGCGATGTCCTGGCCATCGATCAGGATGCGCCCGCTTTCCAGGTCGTAGAGACGTAACAGCAAGTTGACCAGGGTGGATTTGCCCGCGCCGGACGGGCCGACCAGGCCGATCTTCTCGCCAGGGCGGATGGCGATGTCGAGGCCGGCGATCACGCCGCCTTGCTTGCCGTAGTGGAAGTGGATGTCCTCGAAGCGTACCTCACCTCGGGTTACCTGGAGCGGCTGGGCGTCTTCGCGGTCGAGCACCTGGCGCGGCTGGACGATGGTCTGCATGCCGTCCTGCACGGTGCCGACGTTCTCGAAGATGCCGTTGACCACCCACATGATCCACTCGGACATGTTGTTGATGCGGATGACCAGGCCGAGAGCCAGGGCAATGGCGCCGGTGCTGATCAACGTCTGGCTCCACAACCACAGGGCCAGGGCGCCGGTGCCGACGATCAGCACGCCGTTCATGCAGGTGATGAGAAAATCCAGCGCGGTGATGGTGCGCGACTGCAGGCGGAACTTGTCGAGCAGTTCCTGCATGGCCTCGCGGGCGTAGCTTTCCTCCTCCTGCGAATGGGCGAACAGCTTGAGCGTGGCGATGTTGCTGTAGCCGTCCACCACCCGCCCCATGACCTTGGAGCGCGCGGCAGAGGCAGCAGCCGAACGCGCCTTGATGCGCGGCACGAAGTACCACAGCGCGGCGCTATAGCCGACTATCCACAGCAGCAGCGGCAGCACCAGGCGCAAGTCGGCGGCGGCGAACAGGTACAGTGCGCTGCCGGCATAGACCACTACATGCCACAGGGCGTCGATCACCTGCATGGCCGACTCGCGCAGTGATGGGCCAGTCTGCATCACCCGTTGGGCGACGCGCCCGGCGAAATCGTTCTGGAAGAAGCTCAGGCTCTGCTTGAGCACGTAGCGGTGGTTCTGCCAGCGGATCAGGTTGCTCAGCCCCGGGTTGATCGCCTGGTGTGCCAAGAGGTTGTGCAGGCCGAACACCACGGGACGGATGATCAGCGCCACCAGCAGCATCCACAGCAGGTCGCCCCGATGTTCGGCGAAGAAGCTGTTGGCATCCATGCTGGCCTGGGCCATGTCGATCAACTGGCCGAGGAAGGCGAACAACGCCACCTCGATCAGCGCGGCGAAGAAACCGATGATCAGTATGGCCAGCATCAGCGGCCACACCTGTTTCAGGTAGTGGCCGTAAAAGCGCAGCAGCCCCGCTGGTGGTGCGACATCGGGGCTGGGTTTGAAGACGTCGATCAACGACTCGAAGCGGCGAAACAACATGGAGGCGGCGTCCTGCCCAGAAAGCGAACGCCGATCCTAACGCGAACCTGTCTCAGGTGGCAGTGTTCTCTTCAGCTCACTGGCCCAGGCCAGTAGTGGCACTTCGGTCTGTGGTTGCCAGATGCGCCGCAGCAACAGCAGCAGTTGCTCGGGCTCGCCACGGGCGAAGGGCTGGCGGTCGATGCGTTCGTGTACCTGCCACTTGCCTTCTTGCCACTGGGCGAAGTCGAAGCGGAAGGGGTGGTAACCGGTCATGCCCAGGCGCAGGTCGGTGACGATCAGATGCCCTTCCACCCGGTCATAGCGCAGCACTCCGTTGGTGAACCAATGCAGGCGCTGGTGCATCGGCGAGTCGGCCAGCGCTGCCTGCAGGTGGGTGCCACGGGGCAGGCGCTGCAGTTGCGGTGGTGCGCTGTCGAACCAGCCGGTCAGCGCCTCGTGATAGTCCTCGCCATCCACCACGATGACGCGCCAGAGCAGGGTATTGAAAGGCGTCGGCGTGACGAACAACTGTTCGGCCTGGATGCCCTGGCGGGCCAGCTCACGTTCCACCCGTTGTTCGGCCATGAACTTGCCGGCCAGGCTGAAGCCGATGTACAGGGTCGAGATCGCCAGGGCCACGGCCGGTACGCGCCAGCTCTGCTCGCGCAGGCCGCTGAACAGGCTGACGATCACCGCCACCAGCAATGGCAGGCTGTATAGCGGGTCGATGATGAACAGGCTCGACCAGGCCGTGGGCGTTGGCATCAAGGGCCAGAAGAGCTGGGTGCCGTAGCTGGTGAAGGCATCCAGCAGCGGGTGAGTGATCAGCACCAGCCAGAGGGTGAGCAACAGGCGCCTGCTGCTGTAGCCGGGATGAGGACGAAAGCGCCGGATCAGCCAGGTGAGCAGCAGCGGCAGGCCGCTGAGCACGAAAAGCGAGTGGCTGAAGCCGCGGTGATAGGTCATCTCGGCCACTGCATCGCCGTAGTCGATGACCACGTCGAGGTCGGGTAGGGTGGCCAGCGCGGCGCCATAGAGCAGGGCCTTGCGCCCTTGCCAGCGACCGAGCAACGCGCCCTGTATGCTGGCGCCGAGAACGGCCTGGGTAATCGAATCCATTGCGTCGATCCATGAATGACGAGGCCGCTACGTTAGCGGAGCGCCGCCGCCGCTGCCGTAGCGAAATTTCAAGCAAAGGTTACAGTAGGCATCGCACCAGCCAGGCCATTCTTCCATGCTGATCATTTCCAACGCTGTCCACCTCCCGCTGGACGAGATCGAACTGACCGCCATCCGCGCCCAGGGTGCTGGCGGGCAGAACGTCAACAAGGTGTCCAGTGCCGTGCATTTGCGCTTCGACAGCCAGGCTTCGTCGCTGCCGCCGTTCTACAAGGAGCGCCTGCTGGCCGCTCGCGACTCACGCATCACCGAGGGCGGCGTGGTGATCATCAAGGCGCAGCAGTTCCGCACTCAGGAGCAGAACCGTGCCGATGCGTTGGAGCGTCTGGTCGAATTGATCCGCAGCGTAGCCAAGACCGAGAAGAAGCGCCGCCCGACCAAACCGACCCGTGGCTCACAGACGCGCCGTCTGGACGGCAAGAGCAAGCGTGGGGCGATCAAGGCTGGGCGGGGGCGGGTTGACTACTAGGGGGCTATACCGTTCGGGCGTTTCGGCGCGGCCGTACGCGTAACGTCGACAGTCTCTGATGGTTGGTTTTTCGCATGTTAGGGGGAGGGCTTGGTTGATACTGGACTGGCAGGTTTGTGTGTTGTTTGGTGTTCTGGGCGCCGCTTCGGTGTGTTCGGAAACTCCTTGTTTCGCCCCCTCGGGCGACTGACTTTTCTTTGAAATCGGATTGCCGTCCAGCGCAAAGAAAAGTAAGCAAAAGAAACGCACCCCCGCCATCCGGAACTAGGCGTCCCCGTCATGCTTCGCTCGACTCCCCTCACTCCGGCACCGCTCCGGGGTCGGCGTACATGGGCCATCCCTGACCCATTACGCGGGGCCGCCATCGGTATCTCGCGGCATCCATGCCGCTCGCCCCCTGCGCAATGCCTACGTTCGGCCTCCTGAAGGGGGCATTTGCGCGCCTGAACGAACGGGCAATCCATAGGTTGCTCGGCGTGTTCTAGTAGCGATGAAGTCGCGATTGGGTCGTCGAGTTAAACCAATACTTTCATTCGTGTAGTTTCAGCTTGCCGGCTTGCAGCCGGCATCCCGGTCAGCCCTAAGGCTGACCCATGTTCAAGCACTCCACTCTAATTCTGGGTTACCTCGGGTTCAGGCGCGTGCAGAGCCCGCCCAGGAGGGCGAACGGAATCGTCGTGGAAGAGGTTGAGCGACATGGATGTCGCGAAAGCCACGATGGGCCATGGATGGCCCACCGTGGCGGGCCTCTGGAGCGACGATGGAGTGAGCGAACCTCGCGCAGCGAGGGCCGGATGATCGGGCGGAGGGTTTTGGTTACTTTTGCCCGTCAAAAGTGACTCGCCCGGGAGGGCGAAACCAAAAACATCAACAAAAACGCGGCAATTCGGAACAGGCATAAGACACACACCGTATTGCCAGTCCGGTGTCAGTACGGGCTTTCCCGAGCCCCGCGAAGAATCTGATGCTCACAGCCTAAAGAAGCTCACCTTCTCCTGCATGCGCGTGGCCAGGTTGGCCAGTTCGCGGCTGGCCACGGCCACCTGCTCGGAGCCGGCCGAGGTTTCCTGAGTGGCCTGGTGAATGCGCCCGATGTTGGCGCTGACATCCGCGGCGACGTTGCTTTGCTGCAGCGAGGCGCTGGCGATCTGCGCGTTCATGCTGTTGATGGCGGTGACTTCCTGGTGGATCTTGCCCAGCGAGCTTTCGGCGATGCGGGTCTGCTCCACCGTCTGCTGCGCTAGTTCGCGGCTGTCCTGCATCACTTCTGCGGCCTTGTTGGTGCCAGCCTGCAAGGTGGCGATCATGCCGCGAATCTCGCGGGTCGACTCCTGGGTACGGTTGGCCAGGGAGCGTACCTCGTCGGCCACCACGGCGAAACCACGGCCGTGCTCGCCAGCACGGGCGGCCTCGATGGCGGCATTGAGCGCCAGCAGGTTGGTCTGCTCGGCGATGGCGGTGATCACGTCGGTGATCTTCTCGATGTTCTCGCTGTCCTGGGCCACCTGCAGCACGCTCTGTGCGGCACTCTCCAGGGTGTTGGCCAGGTTCTGTATGGCACCTGCGGTGCTGGTCACCACCTCATTGCCCTTGCTCACCTCGATATCGGCACTCTGCGTGGCATCTGCCGCCTGGGTGGCATAGCCGGCCACTTCGTTGACCGTCGCCGCCATCTGCTGGATGGCACTGGCGATCTGCGCTGCCTCGCTGGCCTGCAGGTGGATCTGCTGGTTGTTGTTGCTCGAGGTGTGCAGCAGTTGCTCGGAGGCCTGCAGCAGTTCGGCCGCCGCGCTGCGTACCTGGGTGATGGTGTCGGCCAGGCGGCGGGTGGTGTTGCCCAGAGCGGCCATCACGCTCTGTGGGTAGCGGGTGTCGATACGCTGGTCGAGCTGGCCATCGGCCAGGCGCCCAATGGCCTCGGCAACTTCGTGCGGCTCGGCACCGAGCGTCGACTTCAGGCGCTGGATGATCAGCAGGGAAATGCCGATGCCGAGCAGGATGGCCACCGCCGTGGCCAGCAGCATCAGCCACTGGAAGCTGCCCGCGGTGGCACGCACCGCATCGATGTGCTGGGCGATCTGCCGCTCCTGGAAGTCGATGTAGGCATTGATGTCCTTCAGCCATTGGCTGTAGGCCGGCGACACCTCCTTGAGCAGCAAGGCCTGCGCCCCGGCGCGATCATCCTGGCGGCGCAGGTTCAGCAACTGCTCGGTCAGTTGCAGGGTGCGCTGCTCGGTGGCCTGAATGGCTTCGAGCAGGCGTTGTTCCTCGGCGGTGGCCGGTTGGCTGGCGAGCAGTTGCTGCATCAGCGTGGTCGATTTCTGGTAGTCGCCGCGCAGGCGCTCGATGGTCTGCAGGTAGGCGTTCAGGGCACTGTCGTCCACCAGTACGGCGTCGCGAATGGCGATGGCACGGTCATGCACGCTGCCACGGAAGTTGATCGCGTAACGCTGCTTGAGGGCGGCGCCTTCGTTGACCTCGGTGAGCGTAGAGTCGATGAAGCCAACCCGCTGCACGCCGATCAGGCTGATCAGCAGCATCAGGGACAGGATCAGGCCGAAGCCCAGGCCCAGGCGTTGGGCAATGCTGAGTGGGGCGTGCATGGACGATGCTCCTATGAGCGCGCAGACGAAGAAGATGAGGGTGATTCTAGGGAGCGCCGCGACGGCACTACAGTGAATAGTGGCTACATGGCCAATAGCCATTATGCATCTATTGCACGGCGGGAGTGAGTGGCGGGGGGATTCTGCTGGCAGCCTTGCGCGGGCCAGTTTTTTGCGTCTGCACAGGACGCTCGTGCAGAGTATGGCGGGGCGCGCCTGGCGCCCCGCCACACATCCGCCAGGGCCTCAGATGCCCTGCGGAATCTCTTCACCGCCGAGGGCGCTGAACAGCTCGGGCAGGAACTCCACCAGAGTCATCATCATCAGGGTGAAGCTGGCATCCTGCTGAGCCAGGGCATCGTCGCCGCCATCCTGTTCGGCCTGCTCCTGAAGGATGTCCTCGAAGCGCAGGCGCTTGATGGTCAGCTTGTCGTCGAGGACGAAGGACAGTTTGTCCTGCCAGGCCAGCGATAGCTGGGTGACCTGCTTGCCGGTGGACAGGTGCAGCTGGATTTCCTCGCTGGTGAGATCCTGGCGCTTGCAGCGCACCACACCGCCATCCTCATGGGTATCGCGCAGCTCGCATTCATCGAGGACGAAGAACCCCTCGGCGGCGCTCTGGCTCTTCAGCCAGTCGGTAAGGGTGGCGGTCGGGGCGATCTTCACCGACAGCGGGCGCACCGGCAGCGAGCCGATGGCCTCGCGCAGGGTGGAGAGCAGGTCTTCGGCCTTCTTGGCGCTGGCGCTGTCCACCAGGATCAGGCCCTGTTTCGGCGCGATGGCGGCGAAGGTGCCAGATTTGCGAATGAAGGCGCGTGGCAGGAAGGCCTGGACGATCTCGTCCTTGATCTGGTCGCGCTCCTTTTTATACACCTTGCGCATCTGGGTGTTCTCGATCTCGTCGACCTTCTCCTTGAGCGCATCACGCACCACCGAGCCCGGCAGGATGCGCTCTTCCTTGCGTGCGCCGATCAGCAGAAAATCGCCGCTGACATGCACCAGCGGGGCATCGGCACCCTTGCCGAAGGGGGCGGTGAAACCGTAGGTGGTCAGTTCCTGGCTGGCGCAGGGGCGTGCCGGTTTGCTGGCCAGAGCAGCTTCCAGTGCGTCGGCGTCGAAGGGGATGTCCTGGGTGAGGCGATAGACCAGCAGGTTGCGGAACCACATGAGCGGGTGACTCTCCATTGGCTTGAGGGGGCGCTGACCGACCAGGCGGGCGCGCCAACGAACGGGGGGCAGGGGCTGCCTGCCGATATGCAGCGCGCATTATTGTCGCCTAGAGCGGCGAGGCCAACCCTGGCAAGTGGCCGTCTGGATAATTCCTGGGCATTCGCTAAGTTCTTGCTGCCTCGATAAATTTTTTTCACATCCAGGCTTGCCAAGGTCATCTGCGCTCACTAGAATGCGCCCCACTTCGAGAGTGAATGGGGTGGTTAGCTCAGCCGGGAGAGCATCTGCCTTACAAGCAGAGGGTCGGCGGTTCGATCCCGTCACCACCCACCAATCTCGCAGTTACGCGCAGCGGTAGTTCAGTCGGTTAGAATACCGGCCTGTCACGCCGGGGGTCGCGGGTTCGAGTCCCGTCCGCTGCGCCATTCTTCTCCTCGCTTCATCCCCTCCTGTGACAATTCTTCGGCGTTCGCCGAAAACTTCAAGAAATCCTTTGTACGCCTGAACTTGTGCGCTTTGCCGGGCTCCTAATGCCGTAGCCAGCAGCGTGCTGCTTCGCAGGCCTCGATCCTGTGATGTCTGCTTGCGTCGAGGCGCCAACAGACCCTAAGCTCGCGCTTTCACACGACGGCCTTCGGGCGCATCAACAAAGGAACAAGCATGAAACAGCATCGTTTGGCGGCGGCGGTTGCCCTGGTGGGTCTGGTACTCACGGGTTGTGATTCGCAGACCAGCGAAGTCGAACTCAAGAGCCCGGCGCAGAAAGCTTCCTACGGTATCGGCCTGAATATGGGACGCAGCCTCTCCGAGGAAGGCATGGACGATCTGGATTCCAAGGCCGTCGCCCAAGGTATCGAAGACGCGATGGCGAAGAAGGAGCCGCGCATCAAGGATGAAGAGATGGTCGAGGCCTTCACCTTCCTGCAGAACCGTGCCCAGGAGCGCATGGTTGCGCTGAGCAAGGAAACCGCCGAAGCCGGCAAGAAGTTCCTCGAAGAGAATGGCAAGCGTGAAGGCGTGGTGACCACCGCCTCCGGCCTGCAGTACGAAGTGATCAAGAAGACCGATGGCGCTCAGCCCAAGCCTGACGATGTGGTCACCGTTCACTATGAAGGCAAGTTGACCGATGGCAGCGTCTTCGATAGCTCGGTCGCCCGTGGCAGCCCCATCGATCTGCCGGTCAGCGGCGTGATCCCAGGTTGGGTCGAAGGTCTGCAACTGATGCACGTGGGCGAGAAGTACAAGCTGTACATCCCCAGCGAGCTGGCCTATGGCGAGCAGAGCCCGTCGCCGGCCATTCCGGCCAACTCGGTGCTGGTGTTCGATCTGGAACTGATCGGCATCAAGGACAAGAACGCCAAGGATCAGGACGTCGCTCAGTAACAGCCTGCCCTGATTGAAAAAAACGCCCCGTCTCTTGATGGGGCGTTTGCATTTTTGCGCTTGACCTGAGCGGGGCGAGCTGATCCAGGTGTTACGCTTATGCACATTGTGCGAATCACTCCCAAGTGATCGCCGTTACACTTGAATGACTTTTTCGTCAACTCACAACTTATTGATTTCATTGGGTTTTGTGGGCTGGGCAAAAAATGCCCGATCTGACTGAAGGCCCCATAGCACGGGGCTTTGGTAAGCTTGTCGAAAGTCTTTGCACAGGTTTATCCACAGCTTCGGTGGATAAACCGGCAACCCCAGGCAGTCACTGGGCTGCCAAGGAGCGATGATGAAAACTCCCTGGAAACTGGCGCGTTACCTTCCGCTTGCGGCGCGCTTCGTGCGTGAGGGCAAGCTGCCCGAACTGTTGCGCCAGCTTGCCGACAAGAAGACCCCGGTTGGCGCCCGCTTCGCCGCGCTCAGAGAGGACGTGCAACTGTTGCGTTCGCTGTGCCTGGCCTGGTTCAAGGGCGAATACCGACAGGTCAGCAAGCAGGCCTTGCTGATGGCCGTGGCGGCGTTGCTCTACTTCATCACACCGCTCGATGCCATACCCGATTGGTTGGTGGGCTTGGGGTTCGTCGACGACCTCGCCGTACTGGCCTGGGTACTCAATACCTGGAGGGACGAGCTGCAGGCGTTTCGCCTCTGGCGCGAGCAGCAATCGCCAGAGCGGCTTGCCGTCATCGAAGCGCTGCCTGCGCCGAGCGATGCCAAGGACGTTTCGCCTCGGGCGACCATCTGAGTCGGCCGCCTGTTAAGATGCCCCGAGCCTTCGGTTGCGCATTTTTCTGGAGAGACGATGACAGTGCAAATCATTGCCCGCGACGGCGAGCCGGAATACGCCGTGCTGCCCTGGGCCGATTACCAGGCCTTGCTGCAGGCCGCCGGGCAGAGCACGCAGGCACCTGTGATGCAGGATGCGGGGGCGCAGGGCAACGCCACGCGCCCGGCTTTGAGCCAGTTGCAGCAACTGCGTGAAGCCAAGGGCCTGGCCGCCGAGGAGTTGGCGCGCAGCGTCGGTATCAGCCCCCATTACCTGGCAATGATCGAACGTGGCGAGCGTCAACCCGATGCCGCCATCCTCCGTTCACTGGCCTGGCAGCTCGGCCTGGAGGGCTGGTCTTGAGCGTGCGCATCAGTCGTCAGCATTGGCAGGCATTGCTTACCGAGCTGGAGGATGCCCGCCGTCAGCGCCACCTGCTTACCTATCGCGCCCTGATCGAGCGTCTGGAACTGCCCAGCCCGGCCATGCAGACGCTCACGGCGGCGCTGGAACATCTCGCGGCGCTGGATGCGCGTGCCGATCGCCCATTGCGTAGCGCGCTGGTGATCAGCCAGGGCGCCAGCCGACTGCCGAGAACCGGTTTCTTCGACTGTGTGGCCCGCCTGGCCCGTTTCAGCGGCGCGCCCGATGGGGTCGCGGCGGCCTCCTGGCACGCTGCCGAAGTGACCCGTGTCTTCGAGTTCGAGTACCCCGACGATGTCTAGGTGGCTCTGGCAGTTACGGGCGCGCCTGGGCTACTGGCTGGCACGGCGCCTGTTCCATTGGCCATGGTTGATGCGCCAGCCGCGCGCCTGGCAGTGGATGCAGGGGCAATATGGGCGCATGGCCAATCTGGGCGATCGTGGGGCGCAGAGCTTCTATGGCCATATCCTGCTGTTTCGCGGTCAGGGCTTCGGCGCCCGCGAGGAGGGCCTGCGCCTGCTGCGCCTGGCGGCCCAGGCCGGTGATGGCAAGGCGGCCTATCAGCTTGGGCAACTGGCGCTCAAGGGCGATACCCGGCAACCGCCCGACGGCCAGGAGGCCGTGCGCTGGTGGGGGATGGCGCTGGCAGCGGGACATCCGCTGGCGGCCGGGCGTCTGGCTGTGCTGTATCGCGAGGGCGCGCCAGGGGTGGCGGCTGACTCCGCGCAGGCCGAGCACTACGCTCGCCTGGACGCTCAGGAGCGCTGAGCCGCCTCGATGATGTGCACGCTGTAACCGGGCATGGCCTTGGCGCCGCGCTTGGCATCGGAGGCCATCTCGGCGAGCAGGGCGGCGTCCAGATGCGCGCAGTCCTGTCCCTGCAACTGCACCACGCCCACCGACAGTGACAGAAGCGGGTATTCCTGGCGCTGGCCCTGGCGGTTATGGGCGACGAAGCAGCCAGCCTGCAGATGCTCCTCACGGTAGAAGCGTCGGCACTGGTTCTGGAAGTCGTCCAGCAGGCGGCTGAGTTTCTGTCGCCAGTCCTCGCTGCCCAGCACCAGCATGAAGTCGTCGCCGCCGATATGGCCGACGAAGTCGCGCGCCGGGTCGACGCGCTCGTTCAGGCACTGGGCCAGGCACAGCAGCACTTCGTCGCCCTTGGCATAGCCATAGAGGTCATTGAAGGGTTTGAAGCTGTCGATGTCGACGTAGCACACCGCTGCCGAGCGCTGCTGCTGCAGCAGGCGGGTCAGGCATTGCTGGATCGGCACGTTGCCGGGCAGCAGGGTCAGTGGGTTGGCGTGGCGTGCCTGCTGCAGCTTCTGCTCGGTGATCAGCTTGAGCACGTCGATGACGCGGCCCAGGCCGCGATAGCTGCCCTGCAGGGTGATGATGAAGTCTTCTTCGATACGCTGTCGGGCGCGGCTGGTGAGCAGGCGGCTGACCTTCTGCAGCGACTGGTAGAGCTCCACGGCGAGAAAGTCCTGACTCATCAGGCGGCTGATCGGCTTGCGCGCGAACAGATCGGTGGCGAAGGGCTTGAGCAGGGCCTCCGATAGCGAGTGGCGGTGGACGATGCCGATGGGCTGCTGGGCTTCGTCGAGCACGGCCAGGGAGTTCAGGTTCGGTTGCGCACGGAACATTTCCAGCACTTCGGCGGTGGCCGTGTGCTGGTTCACCGCAGGCAGCTCGTTGAGCAGCGGGGTAAGGTCATGGTGGTCGTCGTTGAGGACGGCCTGGTTGTCCTGCAGGCTGGTGAGCTGCTGGCGGACATCACGCGGCGGGCGCTCCTGTGGACGGCCAAGCAGGTAGCCTTGCATCAGATCCACGCCCATTTCGGCCAGCACGGTGAATTCCTCCACGCGCTCGATGCCCTCGGCGATCACCTGGGCACGCGAAGCCTGGGCCATCTTCAGGATGGAGCCGACGAACTCGCGCTTGACCGCGTCCTGATGGATGCCGTCGATGAAGTGGCGGTCGATCTTCACGTAGTCCGGGCGCAGTTCCGACCACAGGCGCAGGCTGGAGTAGCCGGCGCCGAGGTCGTCCAGTGCGATGGAGAAACCCATGGCGCGGTAGTGATGCAGGGCGTTGTCGAGCAGGGCGAAGTCTTCGGTCGGGGATTGCTCGGTGAGTTCTATGACCACCTGGCTCGGTGGAATGCCGAAGGCCTGTAGCAGCTTGAGCGTACGGCCTGGCTGGTGGCTGGCTTCGAGCAGAGATTCGGGGGATACGTTGAGGAACAGCTTGCCTTCCAGTCCCAGGTTGCTGAAACGCTTGCAGGCACTCTTGCGGCAGAGCATTTCCAGGTCGCTGAGACGACCGGCATGGCGGGCCACGGCGAAGAGGGTCAGCGGCGAGTGCAGCGGGCTGTTGGATGGCCCGCGGGTCAGCGCCTCGTAGCCGAGGATACGCTGCTCCGAGAGGGATACGATGGGTTGGAACAGGCTGTTGAGGTCGCCGTGAGCGAGGATGTTACCCAGGGCGCTCAACTGCTCGGTGACGGTCATGATGGTCTCGTTATGCCCGGAAACGAAAAAGGCCGATCAATGATCGGCCCCTGTATTTCACGACAGTTTAATGACTGTTTGATGACGAGTTGCGACAGCTTTCATCAATGTTGCGCCAAGGCCGGATTGAGGTTCAGGTAGTCGATGAGGATGTGCCCGGACTCGGCCAGGTAGGCATCGTCTTCCGGCGTGCTCTTGTCGTCTTCGACGGGCAGTGCATCTTCGTCTTGCTTGGCCAGCTCCTTGAGGGGTTCCTCACCCTTGGCCAGGCGTCGATTGTTCTCCAGCTTGAGCTGCTTGGCCTCGATTTCAGCCTGCCTGGCGCGGCGTTTGGCCTCGTTGAGGCTGACGGTGGTTTCGGCCATCAACTGTTTCGACAGGTCGATGCTGGCGCGGGTGAAGAGGAAGTCCGGGTCGTGAGCGGTGCGCTGATCGTGCTTGCTCTGTAGCTGCTTGAGGAACGGCTTGATCGGATCCAGTTCCGGCTTGATCGCCGGGCGGATGCTGTCCCAGGGCATGGCGGCCGGCAGGGCGCTCTCGCCGATGTCCTTGGTGTGCATCACGTCAGGGTAGGCGATATCCGGAAGCACGCCCTGGTGCTGGGTGCTCTGCCCGGAGACGCGATAAAACTTGGCCAGGGTCAGCTTCAGCTCGCCGTGATTGAGCGGCTGGATGGTCTGCACCGTGCCCTTGCCGAAGGTCTGGCCACCGAGTATCAGGGCGCGATGGTAGTCCTGCATGGCACCGGCGAAAATTTCCGAGGCAGAGGCGGACAAGCGGTTGACCAGTACGGCCATCGGGCCTTTGTAGTAGGCACCCTCGTGTTCGTCGGCCAGCACGTCGACGCGACCGTCGGCGTTGCGTACCAGTACGGTGGGGCCCTGGTCGATGAACAGGCTGGTCAGTTCGGTGGCTTCCTGCAGCGAGCCACCGCCGTTGTTGCGCAGGTCGATCACCAGACCGTCGACCTTCTCTTTCTGCAACTCGTCGATCAGGCGCTTCACGTCGCGCGTGGTGCTCTTGTAATCCGGGTCGCCGGCACGGAAGGCCTTGAAGTCAAGGTAGAAGGCCGGCAGTTCGATTACTCCGAGCTTGTAGTCATGGCCGTCTTGGGTCAGGTGCAGCACCTTCTTCTTCGCGGCCTGTTCTTCGAGCTTGACCGCTTCGCGGGTGATGGTGACCACCTTGCTGGTCTGGTCGCTCGGTGGGTTGCTCGCCGGGATGACTTCCAGGCGTACGGTAGAGCCTTTCGGGCCACGGATCAGCTTGACCACCTCGTCCAGGCGCCAGCCGATCACGTCGACCATGTCGTCATTGCCCTGGGCGACGCCGATGATCTTGTCCGCAGGAGCGATCTGCTTGCTCTTTTCCGCCGGGCCGGCCGGCACCAGGCGCACCACCTTGACGTAATCGTTGTCGTTCTGCAGCACCGCACCGATGCCTTCGAGCGACAGGCTCATGTTGATGTCGAAGTTTTCCGCGTTATCCGGCGACAGGTAGGTGGTGTGCGGGTCATAGGTGGTGGCGAAGGCGTTGATATAGGCCTGGAACACGTCCTCGCCACGGGTCTGCTTGAGGCGCGCCAATTGATTCTTGTAGCGCTTGGTCAGCAGCTCCTGGATGGCCTTGGTGTCCTTGCCGGCGATCTTCAGGCGCAGCACTTCGTCCTTCACGCGCTTGCGCCAGAGTTCGTCGAGTTCGGCGCTGTCTTTGGCCCAGGGCGCATTCTCGCGATCCACCTGCAGGCTCTCGTCGACCGTGAAGTCGATCTTGTCAACGCCCTTGTCGAGCATGGCCAGGGCATAGTCCAGGCGCTCCTGCAGGCGCTGCAAATGGCGACGGTAGATGGCGAAGCCGGGCTCCAGATCACCGCTTTTCAGCAGGTCGTCGAACTTGGTGCGCCACTGGTCGAATTCGGCGATATCCGCGGCCGTGAAGTAACTACGCGTGGGATCGAGCAACTTGAGGTAGTTGTCATAGATCTTGATCGAGCGTTCGTCATTGAGCGGCGGCTTGTTGTAGTGATGACGGCGTAGCAGTTCCACCACGTTGAGGCTGGCGACCACCTGATCGCGATCCGGCTGCAGGTATTGCCAGTCGGCGCTGGTAGTCTTGGCCGCCAGCGGCAAGGCGCTGAAGCCGAGGGCGAGTGCGAGTGCGGTGCTTGCGATAGAGCGCTTCATGCTGATTCGACGTAGTGGCAAGTGATAACGCATATTAGGCCGTATATGAGGGCGCCAGGTTCCGTTGGCGCTGAGCTAGGTTTCGTTTGCACTATGGAGGCAGCATGAAGGCATTGCAAGGCGTCGAAGGACGGGCCGAGTGGCTCGAGCAACCCGCGCTGGCATGTGACGTGGGGCAGATTCGGGTGAAAGTGGCGGCAGCCGGGCTCAACCGGGCCGATCTGCTGCAGCGTGCCGGGCTCTATCCACCGCCGCCCGGAGCCAGCCAGGCGTTGGGTCTGGAGTGTGCCGGTGTGGTGACCGAGGTTGGCCCCGGTAGCACCTGGGCGGTGGGTGATCGCGTCTGCTGCCTGCTGGCCGGAGGCGGCATGGCCGAGGAGGTGGTGGTCGATGCGCGCCATGCGCTGCCGGTGCCGGAGGGCCTCAGCCTGGCCGAAGCGGCTGGCGTGCCGGAAGTCTATGCCACTGCCTGGCTCAATCTGTTCCAGCTCGCTGGCCTCAAACCAGGGGAGAGGGTATTGCTGCATGCCGGTGCCAGCGGTGTCGGCTCGGCGGCTATCCAGCTATGCAAGGCCTTCGGTAACCCCTGCTGGGTCAGCGTCGGCTCGGCCGAGCGGCTGGCCTATTGCGAGGCGCTCGGTGCCCAGGGCGGTGTGCTGCGTAGCGAGGATCTGCAGGCCCTGCGCGATTTCGGCCCGTTCGACGTGATTCTCGACCCGGTGGGCGGCCAGTATGCGGCGCTCAATCTGGAGTTGCTTGCGCAGGATGGGCGTTGGGTCAACATTGGCCTGATGGGTGGGCGCGAGGCGAGGTTGGATCTGGCTCAGGTGCTGGGCAAACGCATCCAACTGATTGGCTCGACGCTGCGCAACCGCGACGACCGCTTCAAGGCCGAGCTGTTGCACGACCTGCAGCAGCAGGTATGGCCTTTATTCGGCGAAGGGCGCATCAAGCCGCAACTGGAGCGCACTTTTGCACTCAAAGACAGTGAGGCCGCTTTCGAGACGCTTGCCAGCAATCAGGTCAACGGCAAGGTGGTACTGCTGATTGACCCCGAACTGGCCCAATAGGGCACCTCTAAAAACTACCTGCGTTGCCATCGCGGCGTTAAAAACAGGCTCAAAATGCTCATTTACAGCGCGTAAACTGCGCTTTTTCGCCTGTTTTTGCCTTGCGCTGGCTGCCTCGCCTACGTTTTAGAGGCGCCCAATAGAGCCTTCGCTCATCGATTGAATGAATGCTGCGATTGCCACATTCAATCGATACCATGGGTGTAATCAATAAGCTTTTTTTCGATAGGGGGCTAATATACGCCCCATCGAAGTTATCAACCCTCAGTGAAACTCAACAAGGAGTCAGAGATGTCCCTCATCAACACTCAAGTGCAACCGTTCAAGGTCAACGCCTTCCACAACGGCAAGTTCATCGAAGTGACCGAGGAGAGCCTCAAGGGCAAGTGGTCCGTGCTGATCTTCATGCCGGCTGCCTTCACCTTCAACTGCCCGACCGAGATCGAAGACGCCGCCAACAACTACGCCGAGTTCCAGAAGGCCGGTGCCGAGGTGTACATCGTCACCACCGACACCCACTTCTCGCACAAGGTCTGGCACGAAACCTCGCCGGCCGTTGGCAAGGCTCAGTTCCCGCTGATCGGTGACCCGACTCACCAACTGACCAACGCGTTCGACGTGCACATCGCCGAAGAAGGCCTGGCCCTGCGTGGCACCTTCGTGATCAACCCGGAAGGCGTGATCAAGACCGTCGAAATCCACTCCAACGAGATTGCTCGTGACGTCGGCGAAACCCTGCGCAAGCTGAAAGCTGCTCAGTACACCGCCGCTCACCCGGGCGAAGTCTGCCCGGCCAAGTGGAAAGAAGGCGAGAAGACCCTGGCTCCCTCCCTGGACCTGGTCGGCAAGATCTAAAAATGGGCGCAGAGCTGCTGCGCTAGGTATTGCTGCGTTGAAATCAGGCTCGGGCTGCTCATTTACAGCTCGTAAACTCCGCGCCCTCGCCTGATTTCGCCTTGCACTACCGTCGCTCGCGACGCTCTTCATCCCATTTTTCGCCTTACGAGGCCTAAAAGGCCTTCAAAGGTGCCCGAACGCCCGGGCGCGATCCGTCCGGGCGTTTTTTCGCCCGTAATTCGCTATTTCTAGAGGATTCCCGTCATGTTGGACGCCAATCTGCAAACCCAGTTGAAGGCCTACCTGGAAAAGGTCACCCAGCCGTTCGAGATCGTCGCGTCCCTGGATGACGGCGAGAAGTCCAAGGAACTGCTCGGGCTGCTCGAAGACATCGTCGGCCTGACCGACAAGATCACCCTCAAGACCGATGGCAATGACGCCCGTCGTCCGTCGTTCTCCCTCAACCGCCCTGGAGCGGATATCGGCCTGACCTTCGCCGGCATCCCCATGGGCCACGAATTCACCTCGCTGGTGCTGGCCTTGCTGCAGGTGGGTGGCCATCCGTCCAAGCTCGATGCCGAGACCATCGAGCAGATCAAGAGCATCGAGGGCAAGTTCGAGTTCGAGACCTACTTCTCGCTCTCCTGCCAGAACTGCCCGGACGTGGTGCAGGCACTGAACCTGATGGCAGTGCTCAACCCCAACATCCGCAACGTCTCCATCGACGGTGCGCTGTTCCAGGAAGAGGTCGAGCGGCGCCAGATCATGGCCGTGCCGAGCGTCTACCTCAATGGTGAAGTCTTCGCTTCCGGCCGCATGGACGTGAAGGAAATCCTCGCCAAGATCGATACCGGCGCCGCCAACCGCGACGCCGAGAAGATGAGCGCCAAGGAAGCCTTCGACGTGCTGGTGGTCGGTGGTGGCCCGGCTGGCGCCGCCGCTGCGATCTACGCGGCGCGCAAGGGCATCCGCACCGCCATCGCCGCCGAACGCTTCGGCGGCCAGGTGCTCGATACCATGGCCATCGAGAACTTCATCTCGGTGAAGGAGACCGAAGGCCCGAAACTGGTGCGTGCCCTGGAAGAGCACGTCAAGGAATACGACGTCGACATCATGAACCTGCAGCGCGCCACCGCGCTGGTGCCGGCCAGCAGCGAAGGCGGCCTGCACGAGGTGAAGTTCGACAACGGCGCCTCGCTCAAGGCCAAGACCGTGATCCTGTCGACCGGCGCCCGCTGGCGCGAGATGGGCGTGCCCGGCGAGCAGGAGTACAAGGCCAAGGGCGTGTGCTTCTGCCCGCACTGCGACGGCCCGCTGTTCAAGGGCAAGCGCGTGGCGGTGATCGGCGGCGGCAACTCCGGCGTCGAGGCGGCCATCGACCTGGCCGGCATCGTCGCCCACGTCACCCTGCTGGAGTTCGCCGACACCCTGCGTGCCGACGCCGTGCTGCAGAAGAAGCTGTTCAGCTTGCCCAACGTCACCGTGATCAAGAGCGCGCAGACCACCGAGGTCAAGGGCGACGGGCAGAAGGTCACTGGCCTGGTGTACAAGGATCGCACCACCGAGGAGCTGCACAGCGTCGAGCTGGAAGGCATCTTCGTGCAGATCGGCCTGCTGCCCAACAGCGACTGGCTCAAGGGCACCGTGGAGCTCAGTCGTTTCGGCGAGATCGTCGTCGATGCCAAGGGCGCGACCAACATCCCCGGCGTGTTCGCCGCCGGTGACGTGACCACCGTGCCGTACAAGCAGATCGTCATCGCCATGGGCGAGGGCTCGAAGGCTTCGTTGTCCGCCTTCGACTACCTGATCCGCCATAGCTGATCGGGCATCGCAGAGACGAGAAAGGCCATCCTCCGGGATGGCCTTTTTCGTTTGTGTACGGTTTATCTACGTTTCAAACCTACCCAGCAGAGCTTTTTCATGACGACGGTATGAAACGATATTTCCACCACTCTGTATCTATCAATTCTTCAGGTCGCACTCGGCCATGATTCGCTCGCCTTCGGTGATGCGTGCCAGGGCGGGGCCGGCGATCAGCGTCAGGAGGTAGACGCCGAGCATGGCCGAGGTCAGGCCGAGCAGCATGCCGGTGTAGCCCAGGCGATCCAGAAGCACGCCGGCGGCCACCGGCACCGCCAGGCGCGAGACCACGAACAGGCTGGCCTGCAGGCCGTAATCGACGGCCTGGCGCTGGTGGCGGGTGAAGTACATCATCAGGCCGAAGACCATGGCGGAGATCGCGCCCATGGCCGCTGCCACCAGCGTTGCGCCGATGATCAGCCCGAGCGGGCCGGCCTGGCTCCAGAGCACGGCGGTCAGACTGGCCAGGGCGAAGAGGGCGAAGCCGGTGAACAGCGGCATGGCCCGGGCGACCCCGAGCCGGCGCAGCAGGCGCCCGCCCATCACGCTGGCCAGGGCACCGACCACGCCGCCGCCGACGCCGGCCACCCAGGCCACCTGGGTGGCCGGCATGCCCTGATCGAGCAGCAACGGCTTGAGGTACAGCCAACTGGCGCCAATGAACGGAAAGCAGGACAGCAGCAGGCAGATCCACAGCGCTGCCCCGGGTTGCTCGAAGTAGCCGCGCCAGTTCGGCTCGTACCTGCTCTGCGCAGCGTCTGCCGGGCCTTGCGGCGCCCCTTCGCCCAGCAATGGCAGCAGCAGCGCGCCCAGCAGCAGAGCGGCCGCCATCAGCACGAAGGGAGCCTGCCAGCCCCAGTGCGCGTGCACCAGCAGCATCAGGCCGCCACCGACGATGGCGGCCAGAAACAGCGCCGCCGAGCGGATCGCCCCGGCGCGCACGCGTTGGTCTTCCGGCAGAAGCTTGATCGCCAGGGCGTTGACCGGAATGTCGGCCCAGGTTGCCAGCACCCCGGCCAGCAGCGTCAGGGCGAAGAACAGGCCGTGCCTGTCGAGCAGTGCCTCCCTGCCCACCAGCAGCAGAACCACCGCCAGCCCCAGGTTCAGCAGCAGTGCCCAGCTTCTGTAATGCGCGCCGGCGAAGCGCCAGCGCTCCACCGGCAGCGCCAGCAGGAACTTGAACACCGCCGGCAGCCCGGCCAGCTGGAACAGGCCGATCTCGGTGCCCGACCAACCGTGCTGGCGCATCACCAGCGGCATGCCGAGCAACAGGTAGATGCTCGGCACCGCCAGGACGAAGTTCAGCCAGCCGAACAGCGCCTGGCGCCCGAGCAGATGCAATGCCTGGGGGTTCATTGCAGGCTCCTGCGGCCGATCACGGCGGTGACCGGGGTCACCGGGAACGGCACCTCGTGCTGCGTCTGCAAGGCGCTGAAACCGGCCCGCTGCATGGCCTGGCGCAGGCCGCCGGCGTGCGTCAGCTGGCGCCCGAGCATGCGCATGGACAGGTAGTAGGAGAGCATCTGCCGCGCCGCATCCTGGCTGTCGGGAATTTCCGCCTGGACGCAGACCAGCACGCCGCCTGGGCGCAGCGCGGCGTGGATCTTGCCCAGGGCCTGATCGATATCGGGCACGAAATGCAGCACGGAGGAGCACCAGATCAGGTCATAGCCCTCGCCGATCGGGTCGCGGATCAGGTCGCCGCTGCGGCCCCGCAGACGCCCGCCGAGGCCGGCCGCGTGGATGTTCTCTTCGGCCACGCTGATGGTCTCTGGCAGGTCGAACACCTCGCCGCGCAGGTTCGGGTTGGCCTTGGCCAGGGCGATGGCGACCAGCCCGGGGCCGCCGCCCAGGTCGAGCAGGCGTTGGGCACGGGGGAATTCGGGCAGTTGCGAGAACACCGCCAGCGCCGCCTCGGCCGTTGCCGCCCGTTGCTCCTGGGCGATCTGCAGGCGCGCTGCCGCCTGCCAGTTGGCTGCGGTGCCGGCGAGCCGGGGGGCGGTGCTTGCCTCGCCGGTGCGTAGCTGTTCGTCCAGGTGCTGGCCGAAATGGCGCAGCGCCTGCAGGCGCAGGCTCCAGGCGTCGCCGCAATGCTGCTTCGACTCGTGATCCAGGTAGCGGCTCGCCAGCCAGGAGGCCTGGTAGCGCCAGCCTTGCGCAGGCGTTGCGGCTTCCTGACGATCCAGCAGGCGCATGCTCCAGAGTATTTCCAGCAGATGCTCGGTGTTGTCCGGGTGCAGGCGCAGACGCTCGGCCACGCTGCCGGCCGGCATCGGCTCGGCGAGCAGGCGGAACAGCTTCAGCTCCAGGGCCACGCGCAGGGCGTCGGCCTGGACCGAGGCCAGGGCCAGGTTCCAGTAGGGTTGCAGCGGGTGGCCGCTGGTCGCGTCGGTGTGTGGGGTCATAATCGATAGCTCAGGCGTAGGCCGATCTCGCGTGGCTCGCTGTACACGCGGGCCATGCCATTGAGGTAACCGACGGCGTCGTAGCGCTTGTCGGTGGCGTTTTCCACGTAGGCGCTCAGGCCCAGGTGCTCGAAGTCATAGCCGGCGCTCAGGTCGAGCAGGGCGTAGCCGGCGCGGGCGTAGCGGTTGGCCGAATCGAGATAGGTGCGACCCACTCCGCTGACTCCGGCCTGGGCGAACCAGCCGCTATCGGCGTCGTAGCGCAGGCCCAGGTAGCTGGTCAGGTCGGGCGCGAAGGGGGCGCGGTTGCCCTGGTAGTCGGCGCTGCCGTCCTGAAAGCGCTCGAAGCGCGTGCGGTTGATGCCAAGCGAAGCCTGCAGTTGCCAATGGGCGCCGAGCAGGTAGTCGGCCTCCAGTTCCAGGCCGCTGCTGCGGGCCTCGGCGGCATTGGTGATGTAGACCATCACGGGCTGCACGATCTGCTGCACCTGCATGTCGCTGATCTGCATCCAGTAGAGGGCGGCCGAATAGCGCAGGCGACGTTCCGCGGCCCAGCCCTTGATGCCGAGTTCATAGGCGTCGACCTGCTCCGGGTCGTACCCTGGGTAGCCGGCCGAGGCGGAGAAGGCATTGAAGCCGCCAGCACGGAAGCCTTGCGAATAGCTGGCATAGGCCTGGGTGTCGCTGCTCCAGGCATACTGCAAGGCCAGCTTGGGGGTGAAGCGTTGCCACTGGTCGCTGCGGTTGCCGCTGTCACGGGGTGACAGGCTGACCTCGTTGCGCTCCATCCGCGCGCCCAGGGTCAGGGACCAGTGCGAGGTCAGCGCTTGCGTCCACTGGCCGAACAGGGCGGCGGTGTTGCCGCCCAGATCCACCTGGGTGCGGGTCATGGCCATGGGCAGCTTCTGGCGATAATCCAGCGAGTGGTCGTCGCGATCGGCATAGAGGCCGACGAGCCACTGACTCTCGGCCCCTTCGCCTTCCAGGCGCAGCTCCTGGGACAGGGTGCTCAGGTGGTAGTCGCGTTCGAGGTGCAGGGCGTCGATCGGCAGGAAGTCGGTGTCCTGGCGCACGCGATCGTAGAAGTCGTTGCGTGCCGTTATCGAGCGCAGGCGCAGGCCGGAATCCAGCTCATGCTCGATATCCAGCGACAGGCTACGGCCGCTGGAATGGTTCCAGCTACGGGTGCCGGAGCGCACCTCGCGGCGCGACGAGCCGGCCGCGCCCCATAGCGAGCCGCCATCACGGTAGTCCTGGCGGCTGTAACGCAAGGTGGCGCTGGTCGCTGACGCGGGTGTCCAGCGCAGCACGGCGCGGCCGTTGTGGCGCTCGCGATCATCCTCGTCGCGGCCACGGTAGGCGTTGTCGATGAAACCGTCCTGTTCGAGCCATTCGCCGGCGATGCCGCCGTACAGCGTATCGGCCACCAGCGCCTGGCTCAGATCGAAGCGCAGCACGCGCTTGTCGCGGTTGCCCAGGGTGGCATCGATCCGCGCGTAGGGCGCGTCGTCGATGGGGCGGGTATGCAGGTGCATCACGCCGGCCTCTGCGTTGCGCCCGTACAGGGTCGATTGCGGGCCACGGAGGATTTCCACTCGCTCCACCGCCAGCAGGTTGTGGTCGAAGCCCTGACCCATCAGGGTGGGCACGCCATCGACCAGCATCAGCACGGAGGAGGAGAACGCCGTGGCGCTGGAGCTGATGCCACGCATCACCGGCACGTTGGTGCCGGACTGGCCGAACGGCTGGAAGACGAAGTTCGGCGTGCGCCGGGCCAGCGCCTGCAGCTCGTCGGCCCCGGCGTCGCGCAAGGTCTCGCCCTGTACGACCGACACACTGGCCGGTACGTCCTGCAGATCCTGTTCGATCTTGTTGGCGGTAACGGTCATGTCCGGCAACTGCTGCGTTGCCGCCAGCGTCAGAGCCGGCGCCAGCAAGCCTCCCAGCATGCCGGCCGGCAAACGGATACCCATCTTTCCCATCTATCCCCCCGAACCCGGTAAATGACGAACGGGGCCGCAGATGCCCCCGTAGGCAGATACCTTCGCAACATGGCGTGCTATTGATTTGATACCAATGCTATAGATAGATAAGAATGAGTATCATATAGATTGGTATGAAATCTGGATTTTCCCGTATCTGAACAGGAGGAAGGACCCATGGCCGTTGTGCAACGGATCTCCCAGCCGCATCGATTGGCGATGAGCCAGGCACGCTTGGTACGCCGGGAAACCTCTGGCTGGGAGCGCCAGCAACTGCCGGAAGAGTTGGGCGACTGCCATTCGGAGCGTTTCGTGCTGGATCACGATCTGCTGGTGGTTCGCTCGCGCTACCATCCGACCCGCGATCTGATCGAGGAGACGGTCGATCCTCATGACCGCCACATGCTGGTGATCACCCTGGGGCTGCAGGGGCAGTCCGGCTACAAGGCACGCAATGGTGACACGCTGTGTTTCCGTGCCGGCTTCACCACCGTCACCGCGTTCCATGGCAGCCAGGGGGAACGCTGCTACGAAGCCGGCACCACGGTTTCCCAACTGCGTCTGCTGGTGGGTGAGAACACTCTGGTCAGGTACCTGGGCGCGGAGCGTGCCGGGACGTTGCTGGGCTCGGGGCATATCCGCCAACTGGCCTTTCGCAAGACCAGCGGGGCCAGCAGTGCCCATGCCGGAGCGCTGCAGCGGTATCTCAACGACCCGCAGCGTATCGCAGCGCTGGATATGCATATCCACACGCTCAGTCTGCTGTCCGAGCAGCTCAATCTGCTTTGCCCGGCAACGCCCAAAACGCTGCAATTCAGCACTCAGGACATCGAGAAACTGGAGCGCGCTCGCGACCTGATGATCGAACAGCTCGACCAGCCACTGACCATCGCCTATCTATGCGCAGCGGTAGGGTTGAACGAATTCAAGCTCAAGGAAGGTTTCCACTACCGCTTCAACACCACGCCCCACCGCATGCTCCACGAGATGCGCATGCGCAAGGCCCATGTCCTGCTGGAGAGCGGTCATCAGGTGGCGCAGGTGGCGTACCGCGTTGGCTATCGCTACCCGAACAACTTCAGTGCGGCGTTTTCCGCCTTCTTCGGCCAGGCGCCGAAGTCGGTGTTCGGTGCGCATCGGCGCCCGGGCAAGGAGCTGGCATCGGGCGAGTAATCTGGGCGCGAGGTTCGCCCACGTTGCAACGAAAAACGCCGCGCTCTGCGAAGAGCGCGGCGTTGGTGTCGTGGCGAGGGCTGCCTCAGCGTTTCAGGCCACCCAGGGTCAGCGGCATGTGGCGGTTCACGTCCTTGTACAGCAGGTAGCGGAAGCGGCTCGGGCCGCCGGCGTAGCAGGCCTGTGGGCAGAAGGCGCGCAGCCACATGAAGTCACCGGCTTCCACTTCGACCCAGTCCTGGTTGAGGCGATACACCGCCTTGCCTTCCAGCACGTAGAGGCCGTGCTCCATGACGTGGGTTTCGGCGAAGGGGATCACGCCGCCCGGCTCGAAATTGACGATGTTGACGTGCATGTCATGGCGCATGTCGCTGATGTCGACGAAACGGGTGGTGCTCCAGCGGCCTTCGGTGCCGGGCATGACAATGGGCTCGATGTCCTGTTCGTGGGTGACGAAGGCTTCCGGGTAGGGCACGCCCTCGACCGCCTGGTAGGCCTTGCGCAGCCAGTGGAAGCGCACCGCCTCGCTGCTCTTGTTGCGCAGCGACCAATCGCTTTGCGGCGGGATGAAAGCGTAGCTGCCCGGACGCAGGGCATGCTCGGTGCCGTTCAAGGTCAGGTCGCAGGTGCCTTCGACGACGAAGATCACGCCCTCGGCAGTTGGATCCAGCTCCGGCTTGTCGCTGCCGCCGTTGGGGGCGACTTCGACGATGTATTGCGAGAAGGTTTCGGCGAAGCCGGTCAGCGGGCGGGCGATGACCCACATGCGCATGTTGTCCCAGAACGGCAGATGGCTGGTGACGATGTCACGCATTACGCCTTTGGGGATTACGGCATAGGCTTCGGTGAACATGGCGCGGTCGGTCAGCAGTTGCTCCTGACCGGGATGACCGCCATGCGGGGCGTAGTAGAAGGGGGTTTTGCTCATCGAGAAGAGGCCTCGGCGATGGTGAAGCGTCGGGCGGGCGCCCGGCGGGGAAACTGACGTGCCAGCACTATAAGGAAGCGACGGCTGGATTCGGAAATTAAATAGTAGAATGCCTGGCAGTGGCTTTCATGATGGGTATATCCATGCTCGACCCGGTTCTTCTGCGCAGCTTTCTCGCCGTGGTGCAGACCGGCGGCTTTACCCGTGCCGCCGCCAGCCTGCACCTGACCCAGTCCACCATCAGCCAGCAGATCCGCCGTCTGGAGATGCAGGTCGGTGCAGAGTTGCTCGACCGTAGCGGGCGCTACGTGGTCACCACTACCGAGGGCGAACGTCTGCTCGGTTATGCCCAGCGCATCGTCGCGCTGCTGGACGAGGCGCAGCAGGCGTTGGGGCGCAGCGCGGAGGAGGGCGAGGTGCGTCTTGGCGTGCCGGACGATTTTGCCGCCAGCAGTCTGACGCCCTATCTGGCCGACTTCGCCGAGGCCTACCCCGGCATTCGCCTGGAGATCACCAGCGGTCTCAGCCATGACGTGTGGCGTGCCTTCAATGCTGGCGAACTGGATCTGGCGCTGATCAAGCAGCGTGCCGGCAGCGTCAAGGGCTTGGCCAGTTGGGCCGAACCGCTGGCCTGGCTGGACAGCCGCGAGCGCCCGGTGCTGGCGCGCAACCCGGTGCCGCTGGCGGTGTTCCCGCCCAATGGCCTGTACCGCCTGGAGATGACCCATGCGCTGGATGTCATGGGCAAGCCCTGGCGCATCGCTTACGTCAGCAGCAGCTTGCCTGGCGTCAGCGCTGCGGCCGAAGGGGGGCTTGGGCTGACCCTGCTGCCGCGCCGGCTGATCAGCCCGGCGCATCGCGAGCTGGGCGAGGCCGAGGGGTTTCCCACGGTAGCCCCGGTGGAGGTGGCCCTGCATGCCCGTGCCCAGCTACCTGGGCATGCCCGTGAGTTGGCCACGGCGCTGATCCAGGCCTGCGAAAGGATCATGGCCCTGTAGGGTGCGCTGCGCGCACCACGGCTGGAAGAGCATGGCTGATCTGCGACATGGTTTGAGACCGGACTGGCAAGTTTGTGTGTTGTCTTGGTTGGTGTTCTGGACGCCGCCTTGGGTGTTTTCAGATATTCTGGGTTTCGCCCCCTCGGGCGACTCACTTTTCTTTGAAATGCGCAAAGAAAAGTAAGCAAAAGAAACGCACCCCGCCATCCGGCCCCGGCTGCGCCGGGGTTCGTTCGTTCCATCGCTGCTCCGAGGGTCGGCTTACAAGGGCCATCCCTGGCCCTTTAAGCCTCTCGCGGCATCCATGCCGCTCGCCCCTCTACGCAACGATTCCACTCACCCTCCTGAAGGGGGACATTCGCGCGCCTGAACGAACCGGCATTCCAAGGTACGCCCGGCGTGTTCTGGTAGTTGTGAAATCGCGACTGGGCCATCGAGTTAAACCAAAACTTTCATTCTCGTAGTTTCATTCGCTTGAATAGCTTGCCGGCTTCCAGCCGGCATTCTGGTCAGCCCTAAGGCTGACCTCATGTGCAACCACTCCGTGCTACTTCTGGGTTACCTCGGGTTCAGGCGCGTGCAGAGCCCGCCCAGGAGGGCGAACGGAGTCATCGTGGAAGAGGTTGAGCGACATGGATGTCGCGACGACTGCATGGATGCAGGAGGTAGAGCGACGCAGGATGCCAAAGCCGAGAGCCGCGATGGCCGGGGCCGCCTAGGTAGGGATGGCCCACCGCGGCGGGCCTCTGGAACGGCGATGGAGTGAAACGTAGCGAAGCGGAGTAACAGCCGAAGGCTGGCCCGAAGGGCGAGCGAAGCGAGTAACGAACCCTCGCGTAGCAGGGCGGGGGCGCCTAGCTCGGATGACCGGGCGGAGGTTTTGGTTACTTTTGCCCGTCAAAAGTGACTCGCCCGGGAGGGCGAAACCAGAAACATCAGCAAAAACGCGGCAATTCGGAACAAACACCCGAACAACCAACAAGCCAGCACAAACTTGCCAGTCCGGTATCACGCTGACTTTCCCCGACACTCCTCAAATAACCTGAAGTCTAAACCGCGCCTCAGCCCTGTAGGGTGCGCTGTGCGCACCACGGCTGACGGCGGGCTGGGTGGCTGTGCCAGGTTTCCCCGGGTTGCATCCGGGCTACGAGATGAAACCGAAAGGATCCCGCGGCATGGCCACCGAACCGCGCCTCAGCGCCAATGCAGGATCGGCCAGCCAGCCCGCTCGGCGTGGGCGCGCAGGGTAGGATCGGGGTTGACCGTGAACGGCCTGTCCACCACCTGCAACAGCGGCAGGTCGTTACGCGAATCGGAATAGAAGCTGGCACCGGCCAGGCTCTCGCCCTGTTCGGCGAGCCAGGCATGCAGGCGCGTCACTTTGCCTTCGCGGTAGGTCAGTACCCCTTCGGTACGCCCGCTGTAGAACCCGTGCTGCACCTCTAGGTCGATGGCCAGCGCATCACTGATGCCGAAGCGTTCGGCGATGGCGCTGACCAGAAAATGCGCCGAGGCGGAGATCACCAGCAGGCGGTCGCCGGCCTGACGGTGCGCGGCCAGGCAGCGGCTGGCGTCGCTGTAGAAGATCGGTTCGATCACGTCCTCGACGAAGGGCTCTACCACATGGGCGACTTCCTCGGGCGTGCGGCCAACCAGGGGCGACAGGGTAAAGGCCATGTAGTCTTCCATGGCCAGGGTACCGGCGGCGTACTGGTGCATCAGCTCCTGCTCCTGGGCGATGAAGGATTCGCCATCGGCCCAGCCGATCTTCACCATTTCCTCCGTCCACAGGCTGGCGCAGTCGCCATGGATCAGGGTTTCGTCGAGATCGAAGATCGCCAGCGCCATCACGCCACCTCCCGGATCGCGGCTGCGTCGATCTGCAGGCTGACCGCCTGGCCGTTGCCATGCAGGTCGGCGGCCGAGCGGTTGAGCACGTCCACCAGCAACTGGCAGCCCTGCGCCTCGACGCGGTAGCGGATGACGTTGCCGAGCAGGCTGTGGCCAAGGATTTGCGCGGCGATGCCGCTGTCAGCGAAGGCGATGGCCTCGGGGCGGATGGCCACGCGCGAGGTTAGCGGCTGGCCGAGCAGGCGGCTGGCGGCGTCGGCCTCGAGCAGGTTGTAGTTGCCGATGAAGCCGGCTGCGAAGGCATCCACCGGCGCGGTGTAGAGGGTTTCGGCGTCGCCGCTCTGGACGATCTGCCCGGCGTTCATCAGGAAGATACGGTCGCTCATGGTCAGCGCCTCTTCCTGGTCATGGGTGACGAAGATCGTCGTCAGGTTCAGTTCCTGCTGGATGGCGCGGATCTGCTCGCGCAGGTGCTTGCGGATACGGGCATCGAGTGCCGACAGCGGTTCGTCGAGCAGCAGCAAGCGTGGGCGGGTAACCAGCGAGCGGGCCAGTGCCACGCGCTGGCACTGGCCGCCGGAGAGCTGGTGCGGGTAGCGGGCGGCGAAGTCGCCCAGCTCGACCATCTCCAGTGCCTCGCGCACGCGCTGCTCGCTTTCGGCCTTGGCCACTTTCTGCATGCGCAATCCGAAGGCGACGTTCTGCGCCACGCTCATGTTGGGGAACAACGCATAGCTCTGGAACACCATGCCGATGCCGCGTTTTTGCGGCGGCAGTGGCACCAAATCCTCGCCGCTAAGAACGATGCGCCCGCCGTCGACATCGGTCAGGCCGGCGATGCAGCGCAGCAGGGTGGACTTGCCGCAGCCGGAGGGGCCGAGCAGGGTGACGAACTCGCCCTGGCCGATCTCGCAGTTGATGTCGCTGAAGATACGGGTGTCGCCGTAGCTTTTATGCAGGTTCTGGATGCTCAGCAAGCTCATGCCTTGTCCCTGTTCAAACGGTTGGCCGCCCAGGTGAACACCAGGACGAAGAAGAAGTAGGAGATCACCAGTGCACTGTTGAAGTGGCCGCTGCTGTTGCGCATGTTGTTCAGGTACACCTGCAACGTCTCGTAGCGGGTACCCACCAGCATGTTGGCGAAGACGAATTCGCCGAACAGGAAGCTGAAGGAGAGGAACAACGACACCATCAGACCCTTGCGCAGGTTCGGCAGTACCACCAGAAACGCGGCCTTCCAGGTGCTGGCGCCGAGCAGGTGGGCGGCGTCCATCAGGTCGCGCAGGTTGATCGCCTGCAGGTTGTTGGCGATGGCGCGGTACATGAATGGCAGGGCGATGGTGAAGTAGCAGCCGAGCAGGATCCACGGCGTGCCGGTCATCGCCAGCGGGCCGGAGCCATAGAGTTGCAGCAGGCCCACCGAGGACACCACCGGCGGTACGGCGAACGGCAGCAGGATCAGCACGTTCATCAGCGCGTCGAGTCTGGGGAAGTGGTAGTGCACCACGAACATCAGCGGTAGGATCAGCACCACCGACAGCGCCAGGGCGCCGAAGCACACCAGCAGCGACTGGCCGAAGGCGCGCAGGAAGCGCTCGTCGCTCCACAGTGCGGCGTACCACTTGAGCGTCAGGCCGTCCGGCAGGATGGTCGCCGACCAGGTGGTGGCCAGTGAGTAGAGCAGGGTGCCGGCCAGGGGCAGCAGGAGGATGAGGAATAGCAGCCAGACCACGATGCGGTGGTAGAGGCTGACATCAGCGCGTGACATGCTGGCTCCTTTTCAGCAGTAGCTGGTGGACGACGGTGATCAGCACCATCAGCCCGACCAGAACCATCGACAGGGCGCTGGCCAGGTTCGGGTCCAACGAGATGTCACCGGAGACCAGTGCCGCGATACGAATGGGCATCACGTTGAAGTTGCCGGTGGTCAGGTAGTACACCGTGGCGTAAGCGCCCAGGGCGTTGGCCAGGAGGATGACGAAGGTGCCGAGCAGCGCCGGGGTCAGCACCGGCAGGCCGATGTGGCGCCAGAAATCCCAGGTGCCGGCGCCGAGCAGTGCGGCGGACTCGCGCCAGTCCTGGCGCAGAGCGTCGAAGGCGGGATAGAGCAGCAGCACGCCGAGGGGGATCTGGAAGTAGGTGTAGAGCACGATCAGGCCGTTCTTCGAGTAGAGGTTGAAGCTCTCGATCAGGCCGAGCTGGATCAGCAGCAGGGTCAGCGCGCCGTTGAAGCCGAGCAGGATGATGAAGGCGAAGGCCAGCGGTACCCCTGAAAAATTACTGGTCATGTTGGAGAAGGCGATGACGAAGTCGCGCAGCTTCGAGTCCACCTGGCGCAGCGAGTAGCTGCCGAGGATGGCGATGGCCATGCCGAACAGGCTCGACCAGAAGGCGATCTCCAGGCTGTGCTGGATCGCCTGCCGGTAGAAGCGCGAGGCGAAGATCTTCTCGAAATTGCCCAGGCCCCAGCCCGTGGGGCTGTTCAGGCTGTTGAGCGCCACCCACACCAGCGGCGCCACCTGGAACACCAGGAAGAATGCGGCGAAGGGCAGCACGAACAGCAGCGGCAGCCAGCGCCGCCGGGAATAGGGCACGCTCATCTCAGCAACTCCGCGCAGTAGGGTTTGTCGTGGGGCACGCCGAGCAACTGGCAGATGCTGCCGCACAGCTCGAGCTGCCCTGGGCGCGCATTGGCATCGAGGCTGAAGGCGTCGCCGATGACGAACAACGGCACCTGGCGCTCTTCGGGGAGCAGGCCGTTGTGCGAGCGGTCGACGTTCATGCCGTGGTCGGCGGTGACCAGCACCTGGTAGCCGGCATCGACCCAGTTCTGCAGGTGGTCGGCCAGCAGCACGTCGGCCATGCGCGCGGCGTTGCGGTACTGCGGGCTGTCCAGGCCGTGCTTGTGCCCGGCGTCGTCGATGTTCATCGGGTGCACCAGCAGCAGGTCGGGCGCGTGCTGCAGGCGCAGGCTTTCGGCGTCGACGAACAGGTGCGAATCCGGGTAATGGTCGGCGTAGTAGAAATGGCCGTACTGGATCGGCAGCGACTCATCGCAGGTATGCCGGTCGCGCACGGTGATGAAAGGCGAGCGGTTGTACAGCTCGCTGACCCAGTGATAGGCCGCAGCGGCGGTGCTCAGGCCGGCATCGCGGGCGTAATGGAAGATGCTGCGTTCGCGCGATAGGCGCGAGACATCGTTGTGCACCACGCCGCTGTCGATGGGGCGCACGCCAGTGAGGATGGCCTCGTAGAGCGGGCGCGACAGCGCCGGCAGTTCGCAGTCGAGGCGGTAGAGGGCGGCGCGACCGGCGTCGCACCAGGCGTGCAGATGGCCCATGGCGTGTTGTGCGACCGAGTGGCTGAGGCCGTCGAGCACGACGAGGATGACCTTGGAGGGCATGGGATGTCCTAAAAAGCGTAGGGTGGATCGCGCTTTATCGATCCACCGTATGGGTAAACGCCAAAATGGCAAGGTGGACGGATGCAGCGTCGTCCACCCTACGCGCGCTCCCACCGAGCGTGGTTTATTCCATATTGATGATCACGTTCTCTTGCCACATCTGCGGCAGGGCCTTGGAGGTGGCTTCCCAGGCGGCAGCATCCTTGATCGGCTTGACCTTGGCGTACTGCTCGTTGGGCAGCAGCTTGGCCTGTACCTCGGCCGGCAGGGTCAGGTGCTCGGCGCGGATCGGCCGGGCATTGCCCTTGGCCAGGTTGATCTGGCCGGCGTCGGAGAGGATGTACTCACGCGCCAGCTTGGCCGCGTTGGGGTGCTTGGCGTACTTGTTGATGATGGTGGTGTAGCCGGAGATCACCGAGCCATCGGACGGGATCAGCACCTCGAAGCGGCTCGGGTCGATCTGGTCGCGGTAGGACAGGCCGTTGAAGTCCCAGACGATGCCGACTTCCACTTCACCCTTCTCCAGGGTCTGGATGGTTGGGTTGGACAGCGACAGGCGGCCCTGCTCGGCGATGGCGGCGAAGAAGTCCAGGCCCGGCTGGATGTTCTTCTCGTCGCCACCATTGGCGATGGCGGCGGCCAGCACGCCATTGACCGCCTGGGCGGCGGCGCTGACGTCACCAATGGCGACGCGGTACTTGCCGTTCTTCAGGTCGGCCCAGGAGCGTGGCACGTCCTTGACCAGTTGCTTGTTGACGATGAAGGCGATAGAGCCGGTGTAGGCCAGCATCCAGTGGCCGTCCTTGTCCTTGGCCCAGTCCGGAATCTGCTCCCAGGTGCTCGGCTTGTAGGGTTGGGTCACGCCCTGCTGCACGGCGATGGGGCCGAAGGCGGCGCCGACGTCGCCGATATCGGCGGTGGCATTGTCCTTCTCGGCGGCGAACTTGGCGATTTCCTGCGCCGAACTCATGTCGGTGTCACTGTGCTTGAGGCCGTATTTGGTGCTCAGGTCGTTCCAGGTGTCCTTCCAGTTGGCCCAACTGTCGGGCATGCCCACGCTGTTCACCGTACCTTCGGCGCGAGCGGCTTTTTCCAGCGCCTGCAGGTCGGGGCCTGCAGCCATGGCGGAGGTGGCCAGAGCAATGGCCGAACCCATCAGAGAAGCCAGCAGCAGTTGTTTCATCGGAAACTCCTTTGCATGTGAGTGTTGGTCTAGATCAGCAATACCTGAGCCAATTTAGGCGCCTTCGATGACAGTTTTGTGTCCAGGCGCCGACGGCAGATGTCCAGTGCCGCCAGCGAGGCGCTTCCAGCAAGCGTAGACCATGGCTAGAGCCTTGATTTTTCTAGGTTGGAGCCTGGCATGAGCGATGCTTGTAGCTTCATTGTCATCGCTTGGTCATCTGCTTTGCCTAGGCTTGTCACAAGCATGAGCTGCAGGTCTTTGCCCTGTAATGGGGCTGGACTAGTCCAAAAGGGAAAAATTGATGCGTATAGAAGCGCCGCGTGCCGTCACCACCATCTGCCGTGCCTTACAGGAACAGATCGACCGCGGCCTGTTGCCCTCGGGCAGCAAGTTGCCCGCCGAGCGCAAACTCAGTGAATTGTTCGACACCACACGCATCACCTTGCGTGAGGCACTGGGCCAGTTGGAAGCGCAGGGGCTGGTCTACCGCGAGGAACGGCGGGGCTGGTTCGTGTCACCGACGCGCATTGCCTACAACCCGCTGGTGCGCACGCATTTTCACGCCATGGTGGCGGGACAGGGGCGGGTGCCAGCCACCGAGGTGCTGAGCGCGCGACTGATTCCTGCATCAGCGCAGGTCTGTCAGATTCTCGAATTGCCGGCTCTTTCCAGCGTTTATCAGGTGTGCCGGGCGCGGCGTATCGACGGGCGCCTGGTGCTGTACGTCGAGCACTACCTGAACCCGGCGTATTTTCCGGGGATTCTCGACTTCGACCTGACCCGCTCGCTCACCGACCTGTATGCCAGCGAGTACGGTATTCATTACGGGCGGGTGCGTTTCGACATGGTGCCCACGGCGCTGCACATCGAGGCGGCGGCCAGTCTGCGGGTGGCACCGGGCAGCCCGGCATTGCGCATCACTCGGGTCAACCGCGATCAGCACGGGCGCATCATCGATTGCGATGTGGAATTCTGGCGACACGACGCCATTCACGTCAGCGTCGAGGTGCCGGAGTAGAGAGGGGCGGCACGCGGGTGGGTGACCGTGGGAGATGCTTTAGCGGCGAGCTTTTGTCGCGGCTAAAGCCCCTCCCACGGTTTGCTTCTGCTGCGGATCAACCGCCGAGGTAGGCGTCGCGTACTTTCGGATCGTTGAGCAGCTCTTCGCCGCTGCCGCGCATGACGATATGGCCGTTCTCCAGCACATAGCCACGGTCGGCCAGCTTGAGCGCCTGGTTGGCGTTCTGTTCGACCAGGAAGACGGTCACACCGTCCTGCCGCAGTTGCTCGATGATGTCGAAGATCTGCTGAATGATGATCGGCGCCAGACCCAGCGACGGCTCGTCGAGCAGCAGCAGGTTGGGCTTGCTCATCAGCGCGCGACCGATGGCGAGCATCTGCTGCTCGCCGCCGCTCATGGTTCCGGCGCGCTGGGCGAAGCGTTCCTTCAGGCGCGGGAACAGGTGCAGCACCTTGTCCAGTTGCGCCTGATTGTCCGCCTTGTTGCCGAAGAAGCCGCCCATGGCCAGGTTTTCCTCGACTGTCAGGCGGGCGAACACGCGACGGCCTTCCGGCACGATGGCGATGCTCTTGCGCATGATCTCCGGGGTGTCCATGCCCACCAGCTCTTCACCCAGGTAACGGATGCTGCCACTGGTGGCGCGCGGGTTGCCGCACAGGGTCATGAGCAGGGTGGACTTGCCGGCACCGTTGGCACCGATCAGGGTGACGATCTCGCCTTTCTGCACTTCGATGCTGACGTCGTGCAGTGCCTGGATCTTGCCGTAGAAGGTGGAGACGTTGTTGAAGCTGAGCATGGATTACGCCTCCCCCAGATAGGCTTTGATCACGTCCGGGTTGTTGCGGATCTGCTCCGGCGTGCCATCGGCCAGGGGCGTGCCCTGGTTGATCACGTAGATGTGGTCGGAAATGCTCATCACCAGCTTCATGTCGTGCTCGATCAGCAGCACGGTGACATTGTGCTGGTCACGCAGCATGGCGATCAGCGCCTTGAGGTCTTCGGTCTCGCGCGGGTTGAGGCCGGCGGCCGGCTCGTCGAGCATGAGGATGCTCGGGCGGGTCATCATGCAGCGGGCGATTTCCAGGCGGCGTTGCTGGCCGTAGGCCAGGGTGCCGGCGCTGCGGTTGGCGAACTCCAGCAGGTCGACCTGCTCCAGCCAGTGCGCGGCGTACTCCATGGCCTCGCGCTCGCTGCGGCGGAACGCCGGGGTCTTGAACAGGCCGGCCAGGTAGCTGGTGTTGAGGTGGCGGTGCTGGGCGATCAGCAGGTTTTCCACCGCGGTCATGTCCTTGAACAGACGCACGTTCTGGAAGGTACGCACCACGCCCTTGCGGGCGATCTTGTGTCCCGGCAGGCCTTCGATGGCTTCGCCGTTCAAGCGGATGCTGCCTGAGCTTGGCTGGTAGAAGCCGGTCAGGCAGTTGAACACGGTGGTCTTGCCGGCGCCGTTCGGGCCGATCATCGACACCACCTGCTTTTCCTTGACGTTCAGGCCCACCCCGTTGACGGCCAGGAGGCCGCCGAAACGCATGGACAGGCCGCTTACTTCGAGAATCGTGCGGCTCATCGCTTCAGCTCCAGGTGGGGACGTTGCATCGGCAGCAACCCTTGCGGGCGCCAGATCATCATGAAGATCATGATCAGGCCGACGAAAAGCATGCGGTATTCGTTCAGCTCGCGCATCTCGTTCAGCATCACCATGACGATGGCGGCGAGGATCACGCCGAGCTGCGAGCCCATGCCGCCGAGTACCACGATGGCGAGGATCATCGCCGACTCGATGAAGGTGAAGGACTCCGGTGTCACCAGGCCTTGGCGCGCGGCGAAGAAGCTACCGGCGAAACCGGCCAGGCTGGCACCGATGGTGAAGGCCGAGAGCTTGATCACGGTGGGGTTCAGGCCCAGCGCGCGGCAGGCGATCTCGTCCTCGCGCAGGGCTTCCCAGGCGCGGCCGATGGGCATGCGCAGCAGGCGGTTGACCAGGAACAGGGTCAGCAGCACCAGCAGCAGGGCGATCAGGTAGAGGAAGATCACCTTGTACTGCGAGTTGTAGGCGATGTCGAAGAAGCCATGGAAGGTGGGCATGTCCGCTGGCACGCGGCGCTCGAATGACAGGCCGAACAGGGTCGGTTTGTACTCGTTGGCGATGCTGATGCCGTTGGGGCCGCCGGTCAGGTCGGTGAGGTTGCGCAGCAGGATGCGGATGATCTCGCCGAAGCCCAGGGTGACGATGGCCAGGTAGTCGCCGCGCAGGCGCAGTACCGGAAAGCCGAGCAGGAAGCCGAACAGCGCGGCCATCATCCCGGCGATCGGCAGGCAGATCCAGAAGCCCAGGCCGAAGTAGTGCGAGAGGATGGCGTAGCTGTAGGCGCCCACGGCGTAGAAGCCGACATAGCCCAGGTCGAGCAGGCCGGCCAGGCCGACGACGATGTTCAGGCCCAGGCCGAGCATCACGTAGATCAGGATCAGCGTGGCGATGTCCACCGCGCCGCGGCTGGCGAAGAACGGCCAGACCAGCGCCACCATGACCATGGCCAGGATGACCCAGCGTTGGGTGGAGGGCAGGGTGAGGAAGTTGCCGAGCTGGCCGGAGCCGGCCGGTAGCCTGGGCAGTCTGGCCCAGGCCGGGGTGATGCGGTCACGCAGCAGTTGCCAGAGGAACACCAGCGCGGCGGCACCGGCGATGCACCACAGCTCGAACGGCGTGGCGCCATGGACCTCCAGGTTGATGCCCACGGTGGTCAGCTTCAGGCCCAGCACCATGTAGCCCATGATCAGCACCAGCAGGGCACCGAAGAGGCCGGATTTGAGATTGCGCGTCATACCTTTTCAACCTCCGGACGGCCGAGGATGCCGGTGGGGCGGAACAGCAGCACCAGCACCAGCAGGCTGAACGCCACCACGTCCTTGTACTGATCGCCGAAGATGTCGGCACCGAAGGCTTCGGCCACGCCCAGCAGCAGGCCGCCGAGCACGGCGCCGGGGATGCTGCCGATGCCACCGAGCACGGCAGCGGTGAAGGCCTTGATGCCGGCGAGAAAGCCCAGGTGCGGGTTAATAACGCCGTATTGCATGCTCAGCAACACCGAGGCGATGGCCGCCAGGGCCGCACCGATGACGAAGGTCAGGGCGATGATGTTGTTGGTGTTGATGCCCAGCAGGTTGGCCATCTTCAGGTCTTCGGCGCAGGCGCGGCAGGCACGCCCCAGGCGCGAGCGGGAGATGAACAGGGTCAGGCCGACCATGGCGATGAAGGTGACGATGAAGATCAGCACCTGCATGTAGGAAATCACCACGCCATTGGCCGCGCTTTCACCGAGCACGAAGTTGCCCGGCAGCAGGCTGGGGATGGCCTTGTCCTTGGAGTCCTGGGAAAGCAGCACGGCGTTCTGCAGGAAGATCGACATGCCGATCGCGGAGATCAGCGGGATCAGCCGGTTACCACCGCGCAGCGGACGGTAGGCCACCCGTTCGATGCTGTAACCGTAGGCACTGGTGACGATCATGGTGACCACGAAGGCGGCGATCATGATCACCGGGACGGCGTCGATGCCGAACATGGCCAGGCCGGTGATGACGATGAAGGCGACGTACGCGCCGATCATGTACACCTCGCCATGGGCGAAGTTGATCATGCCGATGATGCCGTAGACCATGGTGTAGCCAATGGCGATCAGGGCATAGGTGCTGCCAATGGTCAGGCCATTGAGCAGTTGTTGTAGGTAGTGATAAAGATCAGGCATAGCCTAACTCCTGGGCAGCGCGTAAAGCGGCGCTTGTGGCGCAACGCGAGGCCGGAATTCTTCCAATAGACAAAAGCCCACTGCGATATGCAGTGGGCTTTGAGCTCAGACGGGTAGCTTACTTGGCTTCGGACTTGGTGCCGTCCTGGTGCCACTCGTACACCACGAAGCTGAAGTTCTTCAGATCGCCCTTCTCGTCGAAGGCCAGGGTGCCGGTGGGGGTGTCGAAGCTGTTGGCGCGCAGGGCTGCGGCCACTTTGTCGGTGTCGGTGCTGCCGGCTTTCTCGATGCCTTCGGCGATGACCTGCACAGCAGCGTAGGCCGGGAACACGAACGGGCCGCTCGGGTCTTCGTTCTTGGCCTTGAAGGCCTCGACCAGTGCCTGGTTCTTCGGATCCTGGTCGAATGACTTCGGCAGGGTCACCAGCAGGCCTTCGGAGGCCGGGCCGGCGATGGCGGAGATTTCCTTGTTACCCACGCCTTCCGGGCCCATGAACTTGATGTTCAGGCCGCGTTCCTTGGTCTGGCGCAGCAGCAGGCCCAGTTCCGGGTGGTAGCCGCCGTAGTAGACGAAGTCGACACCGGCCTGGTTGAGCTTGGCGATCAGCGCGGAGAAGTCCTTGTCGCCAGCGTTGATGCCCTCGAACATGGCGACCTTCACGCCTTTGCTTTCCAGGGTCTGCTTGACCGCAGTGGCGATGCCTTCGCCGTACTGCTGCTTGTCATGGATCACGGCAACAGTCTTCGGCTTGACGTGGTCGGCGATGAAGTTACCGGCGGTCGGGCCTTGCAGGCTGTCCAGACCGATGGTGCGGAACACCAGGTTGTAGCCACGGGCAGTGATTTCCGGGCTGGTGGAAGCCGCGGTGATCATCAGGATGCCTTCGTCTTCGTAGATGTCGGACGCCGGCTGAGTGGAGCTGGAGCACAGGTGACCGACCACGAACTTGACGCCGTCGTTGACGATCTTGTTGGCTACGGCCACGGCCTGCTTGGGATCGCAGGCATCGTCGTAGACCACGCCTTCGAGCTGGGCACCGTCGACGCCGCCGGCCTTGTTGATCTGCTCGATGGCCATCTTGGCGCCGATGAACTGCATTTCGCCGTACTGGGCGACGGCGCCGGTGACCGGGCCGGCCAGGGCGATCTTGATGGTGTCGGCTGCCATCGAATAGCTGGCCGCCCCAGCCAGTGCCATTGCGGCGAACAGCTTGGAAATCTGCTTAGTAGCCTTTTTCATAGTGCTCCACTCTTTATATCTTCGTTGTTTTAGTTCTTGCAGCCTTGGCAGCAGAACCGGGTTGGAAAACCCGTCCAGGCCACCGGCAACTGTACCGGAACAGTGTAGAGCGCCAATTTACGCCTTGAAAAGCCAGCAGTTGGAGGCGGCAGGAGGGGTGTCGCTAAATTGCAAGGAACGTATAGAAACACGGCGTGTCCTGCTGCAGGCGCCGAGCGCCTCGCGGCTTGCCAGCGGGTAGGTCGGCGCTATCATTGCGCGCTTCCATACGCCGACCGACAAAGGGCATGCCATGACGGAACACACTAGCACCCTCTATGCCAAGCTGCTTGGCGAAACCGCCGCCATCACCTGGCAGGAGCTGCAACCCTTCTTCGCCCGTGGCGCATTGCTCTGGGTCGAAGGCGGGCAGGATCTGGTGGCAGTGGCCGAGGCCGTGGCCAGTAATGACCAGGTCAGGGTCGCGCAGTGGATGGCGCAGGGCGTGCTGGGCAAGCTCGAAGATGGCCAGGCTGAGGATCTGTTGTCGCGTGACCCGCAGCTCTGGGCCGTGGTGGTGGCGCCCTGGGTGCTGGTTCAGGAAAGAGCATCGAGCGTTTCGTTGCACTGACAAGGTGCGGGCACGAAGCGTATGCCCGGTCTAGACTGCTTGCCTCATGCAATCGTGAACAGGTGAAGGAGTGGCGACATGTACGAGCCCGGTCATTTGCATCGTGACAACCTGCCAGGCCTCCCGGGGCAGCCCGAGTACAGCATCGACTTCTATTACGAGGTGCGCCAGGACGCCAAGGAGGGCCCCATGCTGCATGGGCGGCTCGTCGGTGAGATCGAGGGCAAGCCGTTCGAGGAGACCTTCGAGATGCATCGCGACACCGCCTTCAATTTCGCCAGCGTGATCTCGCGCCTGGTCGCCAAGCACGGCCTGCCTCCCAACCACAGCCCGATCATGCGCGAGCACAAGGAGTACGACGCGATCTTCGAGGACATTCGCGCCAAGCTGCACGCCAAGCCTGGAGAGTCGGTGAATTTCGACCACCTGGAAGAGGATGGCCTCTGAGCAGCAGGGTTGCCGTCCGTTTGCATCGTCTTCGAGGCGCCTCATGCCCTTTGCTGAACCCCTCATCGCCTTCACCCTGGCGGCCATCCTGCTGACCTTAACGCCAGGTATCGACACCGCGCTGGTATTGCGCACCGCTGCCATCGAGGGGCGGCAGCAGGCGTTGCGCGCGGCCCTGGGCATCAACGCCGGCTGCCTGCTCTGGGGCGCCGCCGTGGCTTTCGGCCTGGGCGCGCTGCTGGCGGTTTCCGAGTTTGCCTACAACCTGCTCAGGTACTGCGGCGCGGCCTACCTGGCCTGGCTCGGGCTGAACCTGCTGCTGCGCCCGCGCAGCTCGCTGGCCCCCGCGCAGGCCAGCGGCAGGCCCGGTGCCAACTGGTTCCTGCGTGGCCTGCTGGGCAACGCGCTCAACCCCAAGGTGGGCATCTTCTACGTTTCCTTCCTGCCACAGTTCATCCCGCAAGGGCAGCCGCTGATTCCCTGGACCTTCGGCCTGGTGGGCATTCACGTGGCGCTCAGCCTGATCTGGGCGCTGGTGCTGATCGGCGCCACCCGGCCGCTCGGCCGCTGGCTGCGGCGCGAGGCGGTGATCCGCTGGCTAGACCGTGGCACGGGCCTGATCTTCGTGCTGTTCGCCGCACGCCTGGCCTTGAGCCGGCGCTGAGTCCTGCCGCCGGCATGCTTTATTCCGGGTTCTTCGCATCTTAGGGGGAATGCTTGGTCGACACTGGACTGGCAAGTTTGTGTGTTTTTTGTGTTTTGGACGCCGCTGCGGTGTTTTCAGATATTCCGGGTTTCGCCCCCTCGGGCGACTCACTTTTCTTTGAAATGCGCAAAGAAAAGTAAGCAAAAGAAACGCACCCCCGCCATCCGGGTCTCGCTTCGCTCGACTTCCCTCACTCCGGCACTGCTCCGGGGTCGGCTTACAAGGGCCATCCTTGGCCCTTTAAGCCTCTCGCGGCATCCATGCCGCTCGCCCCCTGCGCAATGCCTGCGTTCGGCCTCCTGAAGGGGGCATCCGCGCGCCTGAACGAACGGGCACTCCATAGGTTGCTCGGCGTGTTCTAGTAGCCGTGAAGTCGCGACTGGGTCGTCGAGTTAAACCAATACTTTTATTCGCGTGGTTTCACACTCATGGATAGCTTGCAGGCTTTTAGCCGGCATCTCGGTCAGCCCCAGGGCTGACACATGTACAAGCAACTCGTAGGACGGACTCAGGAGCGCCAGCGAACAGTCCGCCGGTCAATGTCAGGCTCGGCACCACAACCTACGCCCAGAACACCAACACACAAACTTGCCAGCCCGGTGCCAAGCCTGACTTTTCCCGAAATTCCACGAAGAGCCTTATTCTGTGCCGGCGAACGGTGAACCAGGCGGTGACGATGGACAGGTTTCAGGAAATGAGGGTGCTGCTGGCGGTGACCGAGGCCGAGAGCTTCGCTGCTGGCGCCAAGCGGCTGGGCGTCTCGCCGGCCAGCGTGACCCGCGCCGTCGCGGCGCTGGAGGCGCGCCTCGGCACGCTGTTGCTGGCCCGCAGCACGCGCAGCCTGCGCCTGACCGAGGCCGGCCAGCGCTACGTCGAGGACTGCCGGCGCATCCTGCTGGAACTGGAGGAGGCCGAGGAACAGGCCGCCGGCGGCAGCGTGCGGCCGCGCGGGCGGCTGAGCGTGACGGCGCCGGTGATGTTCGGCGAGCTGTTCCTGATTCCGCGCATCGCCCAGTACCTCGATACCTATCCGGATGTGGAGGTCAACGCGCTGCTGGTCGATCGGGTGGTGAACATGCTGGAGGAGGGCATCGATGTCGCCGTGCGCATCGGTTCATTGCCCGAGGGCGATCATACGGCGCAGCAGGTCGGGCAGATTCGCCCGGTGGTCTGCGCTTCGCCAGCCTTTCTCGACCGCGTAGGGCGCCCGTGCCATCCGCATGAGCTGCGCGCTGCGCCCATCGTCATGTCCACTGCCAGCGGTCTGCTCAGCCACTGGCAGTTCGTCGGCGCCGATGGTGCGTTCGGCTTCACCCCCGCACCGCGCTTCACCGTCAGCTCCAACCAGGCGGCGATCAGTGCCGCGTGCCTGGGTTGGGGCTATACCCGCGTGCTGTCCTACCAGGTGGCTGCCGCGGTGGCCCGTGGTGAGATCGAGCTGGTGCTCGAAGCCTTCGAGCCTCCAGCCTTGCCGGTGCACATCATTCATCAGGGCGGGCGCCAGGTAGCGGCCAAGGTGCGCACCTTCGTCGACCTCTGCGCGGCGAGCTTTCGTGCCGACCCGGCCCTGCGCGCAGCCGGGGCAGCGCCTGCCGCATGAGCCAGCACCGGGAGATGCAGGTGTTTCTCGCTGTGGCCGAGGCAGGCAGCCTGGCCGCTGCGGCCAGGGCACTGCAACTGTCGCAGGCCACGGTGATGCGCACCCTGAATGCCCTGGAGCAGCGCCTGGGCAGCAGGCTGTTGCGGCGCGGGCCACGGGGCGTCCAGCTAAGCCCGCTGGGCGCGCGCTTCGCCAGCCATTGCCAGCGCATCCTGCAGCGCCTGGAGGAGGCCGAGCGCTCGGTGACCGGGCTGCACGCCAGGCCCGCCGGACAACTGACCCTGGCCTTGCCGCTGCTGATGACGCACCAGGTGCTCATGCCTATCGCCGTCGACTACCTGGCGGCTTTCCCCGAGGTGAGCCTGGCCACCTTGGCGCGCGAAGAACTGCCCAGGTTGCTGGAGGAGGGCATCGACCTGGCGGTGGTGGTCGGTCATCTGCCCAGTTCGTCCGGTTTCGCCATACCGCTGGGGCAGGTACGGCCGCTGGTCTGCGCGGCGCCAGCCTACCTGGAACGCTGCGGCCGGCCCGCCAGCCCGGATGAGTTGTTGGCCCACCGTACCATTGCCACATCATCGACCGGCCATGGCGGCGAGTGGCCTTTCGCGGGCTCGGTGGTAAAGCTCGCGCCGCGGCTGATCTGCAACACGCCGCAGGCGGCCATCCGTGCGGCGCTGGCCGGCTTCGGCCTGACCCGCTGCCTGAGCTACGAGGCCCATCAGGAGTTGCACAGCGGGCAATTGCTGAGAGTGCTGGAAGCCTTCGCCGATGCGCCCGTGCCGGTGCAGCTCCATTACCGCGAGGGGCGCCGGGCGGCGGCGCGGGTACGCAGTTTCCTCGATTTCGCCGTGCCGCGCCTGCGCGCTCACCCGGCCTTTCAGGTCTGAGTCGATTGCAGAAAATGAAATGGTGGATTGCCCGATATGGTGATTCTTATCGGGGATGGATGAGGTGAACATGGCTCCATCGTCGCGAATGCCTGGCGTTATCTCGCGATGCGTTCATCCGAACTTTGCCAAGGAGCCATCCCATGTCCCGTCCCGCCATCAAGCTGTACAACTTTCCTCGCTCCGGCCACGCTCACCGCGCCGAGCTGATGCTGTCACTGTTGCAACTGCCCACCGAGCTGATCTTCGTCGACCTGGCCAAGGGTGAGCAGAAGACACCGCAGTTCCTCGCCCTCAACTCCTTCGGTCAGGTGCCGGTGATCGACGATGGCGGCACCATCGTCAGCGATTCCAACGCCATCCTGGTCTACCTGGCCAAGCGCTACGGCAACGACGACTGGCTACCGCAGGAGCCGGCCGCCGCCGCCCGTGTGCAGCGCTGGTTGTCGGTTGCCGCCGGGCCTGTGGCCTTCGGCCCGGCTGCGGCGCGGCTTGTCACCGTGTTCGGCTACTCGTTCAACACCGAGGAAGTGATCGGCCGCGCCCATGTGCTGTTCGCCGTGATGGAGGGCGAGCTGAGCGCCAGCCCCTTCCTTGTCGGCGACAAGCCGAGCATCGCCGATGTCGCCAACTACTCGTACATCGCCCACGCGCCGGAGGGCAACGTCTCGCTCGAACCCTATCCGAACATCCGCGCCTGGCTGGCACGCATCGAGGCGCTACCGGGGTTCGTGCCCATGCCGCGTACGGCCGCTGGTCTGCAAGCCTGATCACAACCGCTGCCGGGCATACCGGCAGCACCTTGTTAAGGAGGGCGCAGCATGCAACGGCTCCCCAGCCATCGACAGTCACCCTGGCACGCCGGTGAAAGACGACTGCAGGAACAGGTCGGCGTCGCCGAACGCATGGAAGTGTTCGGGCAGAAGGTGATTCGCGACTACATGCCGGATCAGCATCGCGAGTTCTATCAGCAACTGCCGTTCATCATCGCCGGCACCGTGGATGCTGCCGGCCAGCCCTGGGCCACCCTGATCGAGGGCGAGGAAGGCTTCGTCAGCTCGCCCGACCCGCGCTTGCTGTCCTTCGATCTTTCCCGCATGGCACTCGACCCGCGCGACCCGGCCACGCTCGGCCTGGGTGCTGGCGAGGCCATCGGCCTGCTGGGTATCGAGCTGCACAGCCGGCGGCGCAATCGCCTCAACGGGCATGTCAGCCAGGCCTCGGCAAAACGCCTGGACATCGCCGTGGAGCAGGCCTTCGGCAACTGCCCGCAGTACATCCAGTTGCGCCAATACCGCCATGGGAACGAGCGGGGCGACGAGCGCCTGGATGCCACCGAACTGGATGCACGTACCCGCGCGATGATCCAGGGCGCCGACACCTTCTTCGTCGCCAGTTACGTCGAGTACGACGATGGCTGCCGTGCGGTGGACGTCTCCCACCGGGGCGGGCGTGCCGGCTTCGTGCGGGTGCAGGGCAAGCGCCTGACCATTCCCGACTACGCCGGCAACCTGCACTTCAATACCCTGGGCAACCTCAGCGTCAATCCGCGCGCTGGCCTGCTGTTCGTCGACTTCGCCACAGGTGACGTGCTGCAACTGGCCGGCCGCGCCGAGATCATCCTCGACAGCCCGCTGATCCAGGCCTTCGAGGGTGCCGAACGGCTATGGACCTTCGATATCGAGCAGGTGGTGTTGCGCCCGGCGGCGACTTCGCTGCGCTGGGAATTCCACGAATACGCGCCCACCAGCCTGATGACTGGCACCTGGGAGCAGACCGAGGCGCGTCTGCGTGAGCGGCGTACTCAGTGGCAGCGCTGGCGCGTACAGAGCCAGCAGCAGGAGAGTGCCGATATCCGCTCCTTCGTGCTGGCGCCGGAACAGGGCCCTGCCCCGAGCTTCGTCGCCGGCCAGCATCTGCCCATCCGCATCGTCAGCGCCACGGGCGAAACCCTGCAGCGTACCTACAGCTTGTCCAGCGCGCCGTCCGATGGTTTCCTGCGCATCAGCGTCAAGGCACAGGGCCTGGTCTCGCGGCATCTGCACGAGCAGGTCCAGGTGGGGGATGTGCTGGAGGTGCGTGCGCCGCAGGGTAGCTTCACCCTGAACAGCGCAAGCCGCCGGCCGCTGGTGCTGATCGGCGCGGGTGTCGGCATCACGCCGCTGTTGTCGATGCTGCGCGAGCAGGTGGCGCTGGGGCAGGGCAGGCCCATTCATTTCTTCCAGGGTGCGCGCACGCTGGCTGACTTGCCGTTCCAGGCTGAACTGGCTGAGCTGGTGCAGCGCGCCGCCGGCCTGCTGCATGTTCATCGGGCGCTCAGTGCCGCGGAGGCGGACGCGGTGCTCGGGCGTGACTACGAGCAGCCGGGGCGCCTCGATATGCAGCAGATCAAGGCGGCCCTGTCACTCGAGGGGCAGGACTTCTACCTGTGCGGTCCGACAGCCTTTACTCAGGCGATCTATGATGGCTTGCGTGATCTCGATGTTGCTGACGAGCGCATCCATGCCGAGGCCTTCGGCCCTTCGACGCTCAAACGCCGTACGGATGGTCAGAGCGTCATGCAGCCGCCTGCAGCGATCAAGGCGGTGCCGGTGTACTTCACGGCTTCGAGCAAGGAGGCGCGATGGACGCCAGGCAGTGGCAGCCTGCTGGAGCTGGCGGAAGGCCGTGGCCTGAGCCCCGAGTTCAGTTGCCGGAGTGGTTCCTGTGGCACCTGCAGGACGCGCCTGGTCAGCGGTCAGGTGCATTACCCCAATCCGCCGGCCGAGTTACCTCGGGATGATGGCAGCGTGCTGATCTGCTGTGCAGTGCCGGCTGCAGGCGAGCCGCTGCAGCTAGAACTCTGATGGGCTTCAGGTGCCGTAGGCCTGGATGCTGATGCGATTACGCCCTGCGCTCTTGGCCCGGTAGAGTTGCTCATCGGCCCATTTCAGGTGTTGTTCGAGGCTGGCCGTCGAACTCGGCAAGCGGGTCGCTACGCCGATGGAGAGGGTCAGCTTGTCGGCCACTTCGGAGGCGCGGTGCTCGATGCCGAGCTGCTGGATCGCCGCCTGCAACTGCTCCGCCACTGTCAGGGCACCGGCTTCGTCGGTGTCCGGCAGCAGAGCGGCGAATTCCTCGCCGCCCAAGCGGCCCACCAGGTCGTGAGGGCGGCGCACCGTGGTGTTGAGCGCCTGGGCGACCTCGCGCAGGCACTGGTCGCCCTGCAGGTGGCCGTAGAGGTCGTTGTACTTCTTGAAGTAGTCGACATCGATCATCAGCAGCGACAGCGGCTGTTGCTCGCGCAGGGCATGTGCCCGGGCTGCGGCGAAGCGTTCGTCGAAACCGCGGCGATTGGTGATGCCGGTCAGCCCGTCGAGCACCGCCATCTTGCGCAGTACGTCGCTCTGCAGTTTCAGCTTCAGGTGGTTCATCACGCGGGCGCGTACCACCAGCGAGTGAAAGGGCTTGCGGATGTAATCCACCGCGCCCAGCTCGAAGCCAATGGCTTCGTCGTCCTCGTGATCCTTGCCGGTGACGAAGATCACTGGAATATCGCGGGTTTCGGGCGTCACCTTGAGGCGCCTGCACACTTCATGGCCGTCAATGTCCGCCATCATCACATCGAGCAGGATCAGGTCCGGGGCCAGGTCACGGCTCATCTGCAGCGCCTGTTCGCCGCTGGTGGTCATGTAGACCTCGCAGTCGGCGCGAAACAGCTCGTGCAGTAGACGGATGTTCAGCGTCTGGTCGTCGACGACCAGTAGTTTCGGACGCTCGTGGAGATAGGGTTTGAGACGCTCCAAATCAATCACCTTGTATCGAGTGGTGTAATGCATGAAGCAGTTGCCGCGCCTGTGCGAAGTCCAGCGCGTCCACGGCCTGACGTATGGCTTCGACGCTGCCGCGCCATTCTCGTGGTATCTGCGCGGTCAGGGCCTGTACCGACTCGAGGGCGTTCAGGTTGCCCTGTTGCAATTGCAAGTCAAGGGCTTGCAGTGCCTGTTCCCATTCGCCGTCGGTTGCTACTGGCGTGTCCGCTGGCTCCTCTGTCGCAGGGGCGCAGGCGAACATCGCCCGCAGGCGTTCACAGCTCTCGGCCAGTTGCTGGCGCAGGCTATCGAGCCAGGTGCTGTCCTCGAAGAAGGGGGCGGCGTCCTGCGCGACCTGGCGTTCCAGTTCGGCGAAGTGGGCCGAGAGGCGTTGTGCGCCCATGGTGCCGGAGCTGCCCTTGAGGGTATGCAGGCTTCTGAGCACGGAGCGCAGGTCGCGTTGCTGCAGGTGTGTCTGCAACTGGTCGAGTTGCTGCTGCAGGTCGGTGGGTAGCACCTCCAGCATCGAGCGCAGCAGTGGCAGGTTACCGCCGAAGCGCTTGAGGATGGCGGCCTGGTCTTCCAGAGGAGCATTCTGCTCCGTAGGCGGTGTCGTCTGCGTGGCCTGCAGACCGCACCACTGGCGGATCACCGCGACCAGCTTGTCGATGTCGATCGGCTTGCCGACATGATCGTTCATGCCGGCCATCAGGCATTGTTCGCGATCGGCATTGGAGGCGTTGGCGGTCATGGCGATGATCGGCCGAGCCTGGTGCGCCGCATGTTGGCGGATGCGCCGCGTGGCCTCCAGGCCATCGATGTCCGGCATCTGAATGTCCATGAGGATGGCATCGAAGGCGGGGTGGCCGTTCAGGGTCAGTTGCACGCCTTCCAGCCCGCCCTCGGCAAGGCTGACTTCGGCACCTTCACCGGCCAGCAATTCGCGGGCGACCTGGCGGTTCAGCGCGTTGTCTTCCACTACCAGCAGGCGTAACCCCTGCAGGCGCTGACCCAGCTTGTATCCAGGGGTCGGCGTCTCACCGTTGCTACCATGGCGCGCCTGGAGGATACCGGCAACCAGTTGGCGCGGTGTGACTGGCTTGGTGAGAAAACCGGCGAAGGGCGCATCGGCCTCGCCATGGCGGTCGGCCAGTACCTCACGGCCATGGGCGGTGATCATGATGACGGTGGGCGGCGGGCGATGCTCCACACTGCTGGCGTGCATGCGCTGCGCCACTTCCAGCCCATCCATCTCGGGCATGCGCCAGTCCAGCAGGACGATGTCGTAGGGAGGCTGCGCCTGTTGCACGCAGCGCAGGGCTTCATCGCCGCTGGTGGTGATGTCGGCATGCCAGCCCAGGTCGAGGATGGTCTGTTGCAGTAGCTGCAGCGCCATCGGGTTGTCGTCGACGATGAGCACGCGCAGGTGCTCCGAATCGCTGCGGGTTTGTACCAGCAGGTCACTGCCGTTGCTGGTGCCCAGGTCGATGTCGAACCAGAAGCGGCTGCCCGCGCCGAGTCGGCTCTCCACCTGCAGCGTGCCACCCATCAATTCCACCAGACGCTTGCAGATCACCAGCCCCAGCCCGGTGCCACCATAGCGGCGGGTGGTGGAGGCTTCGGCCTGGGTGAAACCGTCGAAGATGCGTTGCAACTGGTGCTCGCTGATGCCGATGCCGGTATCGCTGACGGCCACGCGCACTCTGACCTGCTCGGCGCTGCGCTGCAGTTGCTGCAGGCTGACCACCACCTGACCATGTTCGGTGAACTTGAGGGCATTGCCGGCCAGGTTGATCAGCACCTGCTGCAGGCGCAGGCTGTCGCCTCGCAGCACCTCGGGCAGTGCGGTGTCGATGTCGAACATCACCTCGATGTCCTTGCCGCCCTGATTGCCGGCCAGTACTACCGCCAGGTCACGCAGCATGGGTTCCAGCTCGAAGTCGTGCAGGTCCAGTTGCAACTTGCCGGCCTCGATCTTCGAGTAGTCGAGAATGTCGTTGAGCAGGCCGAGCAGGGAATGCGCTGCCCCCTGTGCCTTGAGCACATAGTCGAGCTGGCGTGGATTGAGTTCGGTGGCCTGAACCAGTTGCAGCATGCCCAGCACCGCATTCATCGGTGTACGAATCTCGTGGCTCATGTTGGCCAGGAAGGCGCTCTTGGCCGCGCTGGCCGCGTCGGCCTGTTCCTTGGCATGGCGCAGACCCGCTTCCAGATGCAGTTGAGCGGTGATATCGCGGTTGATTCCGGTGATCAGGACGGGGTTGCCCTGGTCGTCACGCTCGACATGGGCGCCAGGTTGGATATACAGAATCTGGCCGTCGGGCCTGATGGCACGGAACACCTGGTCGAAGGGCGCCCGGCCAGCCAGCCCGTCCTGCAGGTTGGTCTCGGTGGCTGCCAGATCCTCGGGGTGAACACGGTTGCGCCAATGCTGGTAGTCGAGACCTTGTTCGCGCAATTGCAGCGGGTAGCCGTACAGCTCGAACATGCGGTCGTTCCACTGCAGATGGCCGTCGGCCGGTGTCCAGGACCAGATGCCGAGCTCCGCGACCTTGGCTGCCAGTGCCATCTGATCATGTGCCGCGAGCGCATCGCGGCGCAGCCTGATCTCCTGGGACAGATCCAGGGCGATGCCCAGGTAGCCCATCAGGCCGCCATTGGTATCGCGCATGGTGGTGACCAGCAGCTTCACGGTGATGCGCGAGCCATCCTTGCGCACATAGGTCCATTCGCGGTTTTCGACTTCTCCGCGCTCGGGCTTGTGCACGAACACGCGAAAGCCGCTGATGGGTTGGCCATATTCCGCACTGAGTTCTTCGCCACGGGCCTCTAGCTCTTCGGCGAGGTGGAAGATCGCCGGAGTCTGCAGCCCGATCACGTCCTCGGCGGCATAGCCCAGCAGGCGCTCGGCACCGCGGTTGAAGACGCTGATCACGCCATCCAGGTCCGTGGCGATGATCGATATTTCCGATGCCGACTGCAGTACGGTGTTGAGCAGCACGTTGAGCTCGCGCAGCTCCTGGGTACGTTCGCCTACTTGCTCCTCGAGGCTGGCGTTGAGTTCGAGGATGCGCGCCTGTGCCGCTTTCTGTGCCGAGATGTCACGCACGGTCTTGGACAGGCCGATCAGAGCGCCGGTGTGATCGACCAGCGGTGACACCGAGACGGAAACGTCCAGCAGGTGGCCGTCCTTGTGCCGACGCTGGGTGTCGAAATTGTCCACCGGCTGGCGCGCAGCGATACGTTGCAAGGCGCTGCGTTCTTCATCGGCGAGGTGCTCGGGAATGGTCAGGCCCAGCAGTGGCCTGCCGATGGCTTGTGCGGCGCTGTAACCGAAGATGCGCTCGGCGCCATGGTTCCAGCTCACCACCGTGCCATCGAGATTCTGGCCGATGATGCCGTCGCTGGAGTTGTCCACGATGGCTGCCGAGCGGGCCTGCTCGACGAGGATCTGCCGATGGCGCTGGCGGTTGACCAGGATCACACCGGTCAACGCCGCCAGCAGCAGGCTGAGCAGGGTGCCGATCAATGCCGCCAGGTGCGTGGGGAGCAGATTCAGTTGTTTGACGAAGGCGCTGGTGGCGTGCAGTTCGATCTGCCACTGCCGACCATAGACCTGCCGCGATACCGCATGCCTGGCAACGTCTTCCTCAGGCTGTGCAGCGGGGTGCTGATCGAAGAAACTCACCGGCTGATCGGCGTCGGTGATGTCGCTCAATTGCAGGTGCAGGCCTTCGCGATCGAGTTTCAGACCCTGGAGCACTTCCTCCGAGAGCAGGGGCGCGTAGCTCCAGCCGATGCCTTTGCTCATGCGTGTCGCGACGGTATCGGGGGTGACCGCGCCACGGTAGATCGGCAGCAGGATCAGAAAGGACTGCAAGGGATTGCCGGTGGCCTGCACCAGGGTGATGGGGCCGGTAATGCGCACTTCGCCGCTGGCCATGGCGGCCATGGCGGCGCTGCGGCGGTTGTACTCGGAAGCGATATCGAGCCCCACCGCCTGACGATTGCCCTCTATGGGTTCGATGTACTGGATGATGAAGCGTTCACCGTCATGCGCGGCTAGCTGGCGGATCTGGAAGTCGGGCATATCGTCGGCCCGGGCCTGTGCGAGAAAGCGCTCCTGCTGTTGCACCGGCACCCGACGAATGAAGCCGAAACCCCGTGCTCCGGGAAATTCCCGAGCGACATCGCGGGTCTTGCTGTAGTTGATGAAGCCCTGGCGGCTGATGCCATTCTCGCCGCTGGCCAGCACCGCCCCCCGCGCGCCGCGCAACCCATACTGGTAGAGCTCGATACGCTTGGTGACCACGTCCGCCGCACGCTCGGTGGCAGTGCTCAAGGCGTCTTGCAGGCGCTGTTGGTTGCTTTGTTGCAGCAGGCCGGTCACCAGTGCGGTCAGTGCCATGCCCGCAGCGAAGCTGAACAGGACGGCACGCCGCACGGAGAGTGTCCCTGTCTTCATCGCTTGTCCAGGTCGGTTTGCAGACCCAGGGTGTCGCATAGCTGCGCGAAGGGCATGGGCCGACAGTAATGGAAACCCTGCATCAGCTCACAACCCAGGGCCAGCAGTTTCTGCGATTGCTCGTGTTGCTCCACGCCTTCTGCCACCAGTTGCATGCCTAGCGCCTGGCCCATGCGCACGATGGCTTCGATGATCGCGGCATCGCTTGGGTCGGTGAGCATGTCGCGGACGAAGCTCTGATCGATCTTGAGCACGTCGATCGGTAGTTTCTTGAGGTAGGAGAGGCTGGAGTAGCCGGTGCCGAAATCGTCGATGGCGATGCGTACGCCCATCTGCTTGAGTGTCTCCAGCAGGCTGCGCGCCTGATCCACGTCGCGGGCCAGCACGCCTTCGGTGATTTCCAGTTCGAGCAGTTGCGGGGGCAACCCTGATTCCTTGAGCGCCTCGGTGATCATGCCGATGAAGGAGGCTTCGCGGAACTGTACCACCGAGATATTGACGCTCACGCACAGGCGCTTGCCGAGGTCGAGCAGGCGTTTGGCGTCGCGGCAGGCCTTGCGCAGTACCAGTTTGCCTATCGGTACGATCAGGCCGGTTTCTTCGGCCAGGGGAATGAACTCGGCCGGGGAGATCATGCCGTTTTCTTCGTGTCGCCAACGGATCAGTGCTTCCATTCCGCAGCTTTGCCCGTCGCTCACGTCGACGCGCAGTTGGTAGTACACCTCGAACACGCCCGATTCCAGCGCATTGCGCATGTGGCGTTCGAGCAGGTGGCGAGCACGGGCCGTGCTTTCGATGCTGTTGGAGAAGAAACGGTAGCGATTACGGCCTTCCTGCTTGGCCTGGTACATCGCCGAGTCCGCCTGGCGATAGAGGGTTTCGATATCCGTACCGTCATCGGGAAAGACGCTGATGCCGATGCAGGCGGAGAGGTCATAGCGATTGCCGGCCACCTCCATCGGCCTGGTGATGATCTCCAGCAGGCGTTCCACATGGTCACTGATGGTTTCGGAGCGCTGGATATCGGTCACCAGGATCACGAACTCATCGCCGCCCTGGCGGCTGACGGTATCCAGGTCACGAGCTGCCTGATTCAGGCGTTGGCCGACTTCGCGAAGAATCAGGTCGCCGGTGGAATGCCCCTGGGAGTCGTTGATGCCCTTGAAGTTGTCCAGATCCAGCAGCAGCACGGCGAGTTGGCTGCCATTACGTCGCGCCTTCTGCAGCATCTGTCCGGCGCGATCACGCAGCAGCATGCGGTTGGGCAAGCCGGTCAGGGCATCGACATAGGCCAGGCGCTTGGCCTCGGCGCGCAGGTTGAGGTGAGCGCGGATATGGGCGCGTGCCACCGGGATGCTCAGGGGCTTCTGGATGAAGTCGATACCGCCGAAATCCAGCGCCCGAATTTCATTATCCGTCTGCGTATGTGCTGTCACGAACATGATCGCCGCATCGCAGAGCTTAGGGTCGGCCTTGATCAGGCTGCACAGCTCGAAGCCGCCCATGCCGGGCATTTCGATATCCAGCAGCACCACATCCGGGCGGTAAAAGCGGGCCGCCTCCAGCGCCTGGTAGCCGTCATGCACGATATGCACCTGAGCCAGTTCGCCAACCGCTTCTTGCAGGATTCTGGCGTCACTGGGCTGATCGTCGACGATCAGTATGACCGGGGTGGGATCGAATCTGTTTTCAGGCATCTCGAAAGGGCCGAAAGCTTCAATTGAAAGGAGGATAGTTCAGTCTTGATGGGCATGCGCGGCCTTCGGCTGCGACGTTGTGGCAGGGGGGGAGTCCTGGCCCCGCGCACCAACTTGGCGCGCGGGGCAGGGGTATCAGAAGATGTAGTCGGTGGTCAGGAAGCTCGAGTGGCGGCCCTGGATGATGGCGCTGAATAGCGCCTTGTTGGCCTCCTGGTCACGGGTGGCCACCAGGGTGCGGATGGAGAACACGCGCAGCGCGTCATACACCGACAGGGTGCCCTCGGCCGAGTTCTTGCGCCCGTTGAACGGGTAGCTGTCCGGGCCACGCTGACACTGGGCGTTGACGTTGATGCGGCCGACCTGGTTGGCGAAGGCGTCGATCAACTGGCCCACCTGCGCCGGGTCGTTGCCGAACAGGCTGAGCTGCTGGCCGTAGTCGGATTGCAGCACGTAGTCGATCACTTCCTCGATCCCGTCGTAGGGCACCACCGGAATCAGCGGGCCGAACTGCTCCTCGTGGTACAGGCGCATGTCCGCGCTGACCGGGCTTAGCAGTGCCGGGTAGAAGAAGGTTTCGCGCTGGCTGCCGCCGCCTTCGTTGATCACCTTGGCGCCCTTGCTCAGGGCGTCCTGCAGCAGGCCGTTAAGGTAGTCGACCTTGCCCGGTTCGGGCAGCGGTGTCAGGGCCACGCCCGGCTCCCAGGGCATGCCCGGCTTGAGCGCAGCGAGCTTGGCGCTGAAGCGTTCGAGGAAGGGCTGCAGCACGGCGTGGTGGACGAAGAGGATCTTCAGCGCGGTGCAGCGCTGGCCGTTGAACGACAGGGCGCCGGTCACGGCTTCTTCCACGGCGTTGTCCAGATCCACCTGCGGCAGGACGATACCGGGGTTCTTCGCATCCAGGCCGAGCACGGCGCGCAGGCGGTGCGGGCGCGGGTGCAGTTTCTTCAGGTCGCTGGCGCCCTTGTTGGTGCCGATAAAGGCGAACACGTCCACCTTGCCGCTGGCCATCAGGGCGCTGACGGTGTCGCGGCCCTTGCCGTAGATGACGTTGATCACGCCGGGCGGGAAGCTGTCGCGGAAGGCCTCGAGCAACGGGCGGATCAGCAGCACGCCGAACTTGGCCGGTTTGAACACCACGGTGTTACCCATGATCAGCGCCGGGATCAGGGTGGTGAAGGTCTCGTTCAGCGGGTAGTTGTAGGGGCCCATGCACAGCGCCACGCCCAGCGGTGCGCGGCGGATCTGGCCGAGGGTGCCCTGTTCCAGCTCGAAGCGGCTGGAGCGGCGGTCGAGCTTCTTCAGCTCGTCGATGGTGTCGACGATGTAGTCGCAGGTACGGTCGAATTCCTTCTCGGCATCTTTCAGGCTCTTGCCGATTTCCCACATCAGCAGGCGCACCACGGCTTCGCGCTGCTGGCGCATGCGCGCGAGGAAGTCCTCTACGTGGCGAATACGCTCGGCCACTCGCAGGTTCGGCCACAGGCCCTGGCCGTTGTCGTAGGCGCGCACGGCGGCATCCAGCGCGGCCAGGGCGGCATCGGCGTCCATCAGTGGGGCGCTGCCGAGCACCACTTGTTCGGTCTGGCCGTCCTCACGGGTCAGGCACACCGGGCTACGCACGCTGGCCAGGGGGCCTTGCCAGGTGTGCAACTGGCCATCGAGCAGGTAGTCGCGCTGCTCGATCGGCATGTCCAGCCGGTAGGCCTCGGGAATCTCGGCGGCGCTGGGAAAGAGGGTGTGCAAGCGCTTCTCTATGTTCATGCTTCCAGTCCTTTCAGTCATTACGAGAGAGAGGCCTGCATGCTCCGCAGGCCGTTGGTTCAGACCAGCAATTGCAAGGCCTCGGCGCTGGCCTGGGTGATGCGCTGCCAGTCGCCGCCGCGTACCCAGGTGTCGTCGAGCATCCACGAGCCGCCGACGCACATCACGTTGGGTTGTTGCATGTAGTGTTGCAGGTTGCTCGGGTTGAGCCCGCCGGTGGGGCAGAAGCGCACGTTGCCGAAGGGGCCGGCGAAGGCCTTGAGGGCCGCGACGCCGCCGGCCAGTTCGGCGGGGAACAGCTTGAAGCGGCGGTAGCCCAGGTTATAGCCGAGCATGATTTCCGAAGCACTACTGATGCCGGGCAACAGGGGGACAGGCGACTGCAGGCCGGCTTCCAGCAATGCCTGAGTGCAGCCGGGAGTGACGATGAACTCGGCGCCTGCCGCCACTGCCTGCTGCAGCATGTGTTCATCGAGCACCGTGCCAGCGCCGATGCAGAGCTGTGGGCGCTGCTGGCGCAGCAGGGCGATGGCGTTCAGGCCGAGCGCCGAGCGCAGGGTGATCTCCAGGGTGTGCAGACCGCCGGCAGCCAGGGCGTCGGCCAAGGGCAGAATGTCCGCTTCCCGCTCGATCCTGATCACCGGGAGGATGCGCGCCGCCGTGCATATCTGGTCGATACGGGCGATCTGGCGGGTCATCTGCGTTGCCGGGGTGTCGAGGAGCGGGTGGCGTTGCGGGTGGTTCATCTTCAATCCTCGGAGGCCAGGCCTCCTGTGCTGTGGCGCGCTCGTAGCGGCCAGGTTGAGGTAGCGCTATCTTTGATTGCCATGCCGCTACGTAACGGGGCGTGGCGGCATGGCCTGTGGTTCAGGTGCTTTCGCGCAGCATCAGCTCGAAGCCCAGGTCGTGCACCTGCTCGGGCGGTGTTTCGCCAGCGATCAGGCCGAGCAGCATCTCGGCAGCGCGGCGGCCGATCGCTTCACGTGGGGTGCGAATGCTGCTCAGGCGCGGCACGCTGAAGGCTGAGGCCTGCAGGTCGTTGAAGCCCAGCACCGAGAGGCGTTCGGGGATGCGGATGCCCTGGCGCAGAGCTTCGAGCAGGGCACCCTGGGCCAGGTCGTCGTTGCCGAAGAATATGGCGTCCAGATCCGGGTGCTCGGCCAGCAGGCGGGCGAACAACTCGCAGCCCAGGCCGACGGTGGATTGCCGTGGCGTCAGCACCTCCAGGGTCGGGTCATAGAGGCCGGCGCGTTGCAGTACGCGGCGGAAGCCTTCGCCACGCAGCAGTGTGCGTTGATCCAATTGCGCGCCGACGAAGGCCAGGCGGCGACGGCCCCGGCCGATCAGGTGCTCGGCGGCACAGGCACCGGCCTGCACCTGGGAGAAACCGACGCAGTGCAGGCCGGCGCCGGGGTCGATGTCCATCATGTAGACGCAGGGAATGCCACTGGATTCGAGCAGGCGCCGCGCGCTCTCGGTGCGCTCGAAGCCGGTCAGCAGCATGCCGCGCGGCTGATGAGCCAGGTAGTTGCGGATCAGGTCTTCTTCTTCGTCACGCGAGTAGTGCGAATTGCCGATCAGCACTTCCAGGCCGCGTGGGCGCATCACGGCGTGGATGGCCTCCAGGGTCTCGACGAACAACTGGTTGGTCAGCGACGGCACGATCACCGCGATGCTCTGGCTGTGCGAGGAGGCAAGGGCACGGGCGGCCGGGTTGGCCACGTAGCCCAGCTTGCTGGCGGCCTCGCGTACCTTCTGCACCAGCTCTTCGGCGACGCTGGGAATGCCGCGTAGCGCGCGCGATGCGGTGATCGGGCTGACGCCGGCGTGGCGGGCCACCTCGTTGAGGGTCGGGCGCCCCGTGGTACGGGTGCTTCTACCTGTCTTGGACGTGCTCATCAGGGCTTATCGCCTGTCGTGTTTTTTATATTTTGCGGCACTCGAGCCCTGTATCGCGAGCCCTGCGCGTTCATCGGCCCGGGGTGGGCCTGCTTGCCAAGGTGAAATATCGGTTCTAGGATAGCGCTGTCTTTGGGGTGTTACAAATGCTCTGACACCTCATGAAGGCCTAAAAAGCAGCGATATCCTGCATTTTTTTGCCGTGGCGAGAACAAATACAATTTCATGGAGCGCTTTCTCCGTTGTTTTATCTGAGATAGCGCTACTTCTACGAGGTGCTTATGCATCCACCTATCCAGGCCCTGGTGATCATGGGTGTTGCCGGCTGCGGCAAGAGCAGTGTCGGGCAGGCCATCGCCCAGCGCAGCGATGCCCTGTTCATCGAAGGCGATGCCTTTCACCCTGCCGCCAACATCGCCAAGATGAGTGCCGGCATTCCCCTTGACGATCATGACCGCGCCGGCTGGCTGCAGCGCCTCGGCGAGGAGCTGCGCAGCGCCACCCGTGGCGGTCGGCGCGCCGTGCTGACCTGCTCGGCGCTACGTCAGTGCTATCGCCGCCAGTTGCGCCAGGCGGTGCCCGGGCTGGGCTTCGTCTATCTGGAGCTGAGCCGGGAAATGGCCGGGCAGCGGGTCGCCAATCGCCCCGACCACTTCATGCCGGCCAGTCTGATCGACAGTCAGTTCGCCGCCCTCGAACCCCCACACGTCGAGCCACTGACTCTAGTGCTCGACGCCACCTTGCCCGTCGACCAACTCGGCCTCGAGGCCGAGCGCTGGTGGAAGTCGACGGACGCCCTCGCGAGGCCAGCCTGACCACGCCTCGTTCCATTGCATTGCTCTACGACAAGAATAATGAGGTAGACCATGAACTCACTGGCTTCCACGCCCGACGCCACGCTGTTGTTGCTCACGGCTGCAGGTGCCGTTGCCTTGCTGCTGCTGTTGATCATGCGCTTGAAGGTGCATGCCTTTCTCGCCCTGGTGCTGGTCAGCGTCATCACGGCGCTGGTCACGCGCATACCCTACGATCAGGTGGTGCCGACGCTGTTGACCGGCTTCGGCAATACCCTGGCTTCGGTCGCTTTGCTGGTTGGCCTGGGCGCCATGATCGGGCGCCTGCTGGAAATGACCGGCGGTGCCCAGGTGCTGGCCGATACCCTGATCGGTACCTTCGGTGAGCGGCGCGCGCCGCTGGCGCTGGGGGTGGCCTCGCTGCTGTTCGGCTTCCCCATCTTCTTCGATGCCGGGCTGGTGGTGATGCTGCCGATCATCTTCAGCGTGGCCAAGCGCTTTGGTGGCTCGACTCTGCTCTATGCCTTGCCGGCAGCCGGTGCCTTCGCCGCCATGCATGCACTGGTGCCACCGCATCCGGGGCCAGTCGCCGCCGCTGATCTGCTCGGTGCCAACATCGGCTTGCTGGTACTGGTCGGTGGCCTTATCGCCTTGCCCACCTGGTACGTCGGCGCCTATCTGTTCGGGCAATGGGCCGGCAAGCGCTTCGAGGTGAAGCTGCCGAGCACCTTCCTCACCGATGTCGAGCGCGATGCCTCGGTGGCGCCGCCGAGCTTCGCCCTGGTGCTGGCGATCCTCTTGCTGCCGTTGCTGTTGATCTTCCTCGATACCGGGCTCAATACCCTGACGGTGATGGGCTACGTGCAGGCGAGCGACGCCTGGGTGCAGTTGCTGCGCATGCTGGGCAAGACCCCCGTGGCGCTGTTGCTCACCACTTTCCTGGCGCTGGCGATGTTCAGCGGTCGCTACAGCGCCAGGCATCTGGAGAAAGCTTGCGAAGGAGCACTCGGGCCGATCTGTTCGATCGTGCTGGTGACCGGCGCCGGCGGCATGTTCGGCAACGTGCTGCGCACCAGCGGCATTGGTGATGCGTTGTCGTCGCTGCTGGCCGATACCGGCTTGCCGGTGATAGTCGCGGCATTCGTCATCTCCGCCGCACTGCGCGTGGCGCAGGGCTCGGCGACCGTGGCGCTGACCACCGCAGCAGCGCTGATGGCACCCACCGTGGCCGTGACGCCGGGGCTCAGCCAGTTCGACCTGTGTTTCATCGTGGTCGCTATTGCCGGTGGGGCGACGGTGCTCTCGCACGTCAACGACTCGGGGTTCTGGCTGGTCAGCCGCTTCCTGCAGATGGACGAGAAGACCACCCTGAAGACCTGGACGGTGATGGAGACGCTGCTGGGTGGCATCGCCTTCCTGCTGGCTTTCATCGGCAGTTTGCTGCTCTGAGGCAGCCTGCAGGTCTTGGCGTTCAATGCAAACGCCCCGAATCAATCGGGGCGTTTGGTTGCTAAGCCGTCATCCAGTTGGGACTGACCATCTAGCTGGGCCTGTCAAGGCCTCTGTATCGATGTCGATGCTGTCCATCGGCATCGTGCTCTTGGGCGAAGCCGTTGCCGTTTCGAGGGAAACGGCAACGGCTTCCGTTCATCCTTGTTCTTGCGCCTCTTCCAGCGCCTGGCGGTAGGCATCGGCTTCTTCCTGAGAGCGGAAGATACCGACCAGTTCACCATTCTGAAGCACATCCCAGACCTCGATCCCCATGGCGCGGGCCTCGTGGGAAATATGTTCGTTGTCACGCTCATGCACGATCACGTTCATGCCTGTCTCCTCGAAATGCGGATGCGGCGATATGTCGCAGTTCTTTTATACGCCTCGTTAGCAAGCTAATTAAGTCGTTGTGTTTGTAACTAACTGTTGCGTGCATGCAACGAGCGAAACGGCATTATCGTTGTCGTGGTCGGCCTGCGAGCATCTGAAGTGGGTTGCTGCAGGGGGGGCTGGCTCACTCAAGCCACTGCGTTGGCGCAGTAAAAACCCGTCGCGAGGACGGGCTTAACCTGCTGCGCATCGATCAGTTGCAGACCTGGGCGATGGCGGCCGCCAGATACTCCAGGCGGTTGGCGTCCAGGCCGGCGACGTTGGCGCGGCCACTGCCGACCAAATAGATGCTGAACGCTTCGCGCAGACGTAGCACCTGCAGAGGTGAGAGGCCGGTGTAGGAGAACATGCCGCGCTGTTCGGCGATATGCGCGAAACGCTGGCTCAGACCGTGCGGTGCCAGGGCTTCGACCAGGCCGCGCCGCAGGCTGGCGACGCGCAGGCGCATGTCTTCGAGCTCTTCTTGCCACAGGCACTTGAGTTCGTCATCACCGAGAATGCTGGCAACCACGGCGGCGCCATGGGCCGGTGGCGTCGACCACAGATTGCGGGCGATGAAGGCTAGCTGGCTGCGAATGTCGACAAGCTTCTCGGCATCGGCGGCGCAGACGATCAGAGCGCCAGTGCGTTCGCGGTACAGGCCGAAGTTCTTCGAGCAGGAGCTGGTGATCAGCAGTTCCGGCAGCTCGGCGGCGCACAGGCGCACGGCCCAGGCGTCCTGCTCCAGGCCATCGCCGAAACCCTGGTAGGCGAAGTCGATCAAGGGCAGCAGCTCACGCGCCTTGACCACCTCCAGCACGCGCTCGAAGTCCTGCTGGGTCAGATCGAAGCCGGTGGGGTTGTGGCAGCAGGCATGCAGCAGCACCACGTCGCCTTTGGGCAGGTGGGTGAAGGCGCCGATCATGGCCTCCACATCGAGGCGATTGTTCGAGTCGACATAGGGGTAGTGGCCGACCACCAGCCCGGCTTCGGCGAACAGGGTTTCATGAATCGGCCAGGTCGGGTCACTGAGCCAGATACCGCGCCCCGGTAGGCAGTGACGGATGAAGTCGGCGGCCAGGCGCAGGGCGCCAGTGCCGCCCGGCGTCTGCGTGGCGCCGGCACGTCGCTCGGCCAGTAGTGGGGAGTCGGCTCCCAGTACGAGCTGGCTAAGGCGCTCGGCGAAAAGCGCATCGCCATGGCCGCCGATGTAGGTCTTGCTCAGTTCGCTATCGACCAGGCGCTGCTCGGCCAGCTTCACCGCACGTGGGATCGGCGTCAGGCCCTGGGCGTCCTTGTAGACGCCGACACCGAGATCCAGCCGGGCTGGATGGGTGTCGAGGAGATAGGCCTGCATCAGGCTGAGGATGGGGTCGCCTGGCACGCGGGCGACGCTGGCGAAATGGCTCACTTGCGGCCCTCGGTGCTGGCGGCGAGCAGATCGGTACGCGCCGCCATGATGAAGTCGTTACGGTGCAGGCCGCGCATCTCGTGGCTCCACCAGGTCACAGTGACCTTGCCCCATTCGGTGAGCAGGGCAGGGTGGTGGCCGACTTCCTCGGCGATGGCACCGACGGCATTGGTGAAGGCCAGGGCGTGGCGGAAGTTCTTGAACAGGTAGACGCGCTCCAGCTCCATATGGTCGCCGCGTACCTCGACGTTCCAGTCGGGAATTTCGCGGATCAGCTCGGCCAGCTCGGCATCGGTGACTTTCGGCGCGTCGGCTCGGCAGGCTTCGCATTGGGCTTGGGCAAGGCTCATGGCACTACTCCTGAGTAGGGTTCTGGGTGGTATGGATCGCCGCCTGGTGACGGCCACTGGGCAGTCGTCACCGGCGAGACCTTTGGGGGGCATGGCGTGAAGCGTTCGCCCCCTTGCATGGACAGGCGAGGGCGTCAAACGCTCACGCGGCCTTCGGCGGAAATTTCGGCGCGTGCAATCCGAGCTGCATGGCCTGCTGCACCAGCGCCATGATGTCCTGTTGCGCCAGCTCGAACAGGCGCTTGAGTTGTGGCAGGACGAAATACACAGGTTGCAGGATATCGATGCGATAGGGCGTGCGCATCGCCTCCAGCGGGTCGAAGGCCAGGTGCTCGGGTACATCGGACAGGGCGTAGAGGGTTTCCCGTGGGGAGGAGAGGATGCCGCCGCCATAGATGCGCCGACCGGCTGGCGTGTCGAGCAGGCCGAACTCGATGGTCAGCCAGTACAGGCGCGCCAGGTAGACACGCTGTTCTTTCGTGGCCCGCAGGCCGAGCTTGCCGTAGGTGTGGGTGAATTCGGCGAACCAGGGGTTGGTCAGTAGAGGGCAGTGACCGAATATCTCATGGAAGATGTCCGGCTCCTGCAGGTAATCCAGTTCCTCGGGCGTGCGGATGAAGGTGGCGACCGGAAACTGCTTGCTGGCCAGCAGCTCGAAGAAGGTCTGAAAGGGGATCAGCGCTGGTACCCGCGCCACGCGCCAGCCCGTGCTGGTTTCGAGCACGCGGTTGATTTCACCGAGCTGGGGGATGCGTTCCAAGGGCAGGTCGAGTTGCTCGATGCCATCCAGGTATTCCTGGCAGGCACGATTGTTGATCATCTCGAGCTGGCGGGTGATCAGGGTATTCCATACCCGATGCTCGCTTTCGGGGTAGTGGATAAAGCCACTCTCGTCCGGTTCTCGGGCCAGGTATTGCGTGCTCTTCATCGCTGCCTCCTGTGGGGCGCTGTTGTTCTTGTTCGCTCGCAGCTTGGCCCTGGCAGGCGGCTGCAGCCAGGGCCTGCAGGGTGCGCCGGCGGACGGTGCTAGCAGGTTTCTGTAAAAATTTCTTTACGTACTGGCCGATTCCTTGCTTTTTCTCGGTTCCAGCTCCTTGGTTCGTACAGTTTTCTTTACTGTCGATTGCGCGTCTGGGGCTTTTCTAGCGTCGGCTTGTTGCTGATGTTTTTTGATGAAGGCTATTGGTGAGGCGTTCGCCCCATGGTTCTGCGCCCTGGCGTTTTGCTCATGCGAGACAAGGGCAAGGTGCAGTCTCCTTCGTTCTTGTTGTGCCAATAGTTATTGGTGTTCGGCGTTATTAAGGCGAAACGGGGGCGTCATTCCTGACATGGATAATGGCTTTTTACTAAGTTCAAGTTTTGTTGAGGGAGCAGTGACTAGATATTCATTGGAAGTTGATGACTTATTCGCTACGTCGACTCGTGAAAGAATCGTAGCCAATACTGTTGCTCTTTTACTGTCTGCACTATTGCTTCTTGTTGAGCAAGTAACAGTCAGGCTGCGTAGGCGTGGTGAATAGAGTGTCCTGAGGTCACTGGCTTGGGGGAGGCGATCAGGCTGTACAGATATCCTGACAATGCGCGTGGCAATTTAACGAACAAATTCAGGTGTTCTGTAAGTTTATTTTTACGTCATGAAAACTTTACGCGCTCCGTTGGGTGGAAAGTAACTTGTACAGTGCCGAAAAGGCACGTTGTTATTGTTATTTGTTTGTGTAACAAAATATTTCAGTGGTGCGAGAAAGTCTGCCGAGGAAAAAAGGCGCCTTCTCCTCCGTGCATCCGATCATGGCTGACGATGCCGTCTTTTGGTCTGCCTTGCCTGAGTGATGAAGCTGTCTCCAGGGTCAGCTTCTGCTCTGGGCGAGCGTCTTGAAAATGGCGTCATTGACTTGTCGGTCACAATCTAGCTGCGCTATAAAAATTTGGAATTCTGCTGGGGGGGAGCGGAATTCCAAACCTTTCACGAAGCTTTCATTCCTGTTTATGACGTTTTCTTGACGTTTTGCTCGAGCTCATCGATGAGAATGAATGTCTTTACATTTCGTATTTATGGAGGCTGGGGCATGGAAACTAAGATACTGACTGCGGCAGGTTTCAATGTGTACACGGAGGTGTACTGGCGTGGTGAGCATGCCAAGACCCTGTTGCTGATCAATGGCGCGCTATCCACCACCGGGTCATTCGGGCAAACGGTCAAATACCTGCAACCACACTTCAACTTGGTACTGTTCGATCTTCCTTTCGCTGGAAAGTCGCGCGAGCACAACAAGTTGGCCAGTGTGGTGAGCAAGGAAGACGAAGTTCGGATCATTCTCGATCTGATCGAGCGCTTTCAGATCAATTATCTGTTGTCGGTATCCTGGGGCGGAGTGTCGGCGATGTTGGCGCTGGCTGAGTCACCATCGAGTGTCGAGCGGGCGATCATCAGTTCCTTTTCTCCGGTGATCAACGAGCCGATGCGTGATTATCTCGACAATGGCCAGGCTTATCTGGCTGCGCGTGACAAGCGCAAGATCGGCAGTCTGCTCAACGACACGGTGGGCAAGTATTTGCCCAGGCTGTTCAAGCTTTATAACTTCAAGCATCTGATCAGTCTGGCCGAGCACGAATACCAGCAGATCGAATTCCATATCGCTCAGGTTCGTGAACTGAGTGCCAAGAATTACGTGGAGCGCTTTGCCCAGATAAAAATCCCGGTATTGTTCGTCAACGGTGAGCGGGATGAGTACACGACCGCTGAGGACGCACGGCAGTTCGCCCAGTACGTGGCCAACAGTCATTTCGCGGTGGTGCCGGGGGCCGGGCATTTCCTCGACCTGGAGAGCAAGTCGGCCTGGTTGACGTCTCGCAAGACGGTGCTGGCCTTCCTGGAGGCCGAAGTCAGGGCGCCTGTGCATAGGGAGCTGTCACCTTCGCTGGTGTGATCGCTGGAGGGATCGGCAGGCAATGGGTCTGGGATTGGAAGCTGCAATGCGCTTGGATTGGCGTCGCTTTGTCGTGCTGGGGTTGATAGGAGCGCTGACGCTGGGTTGTTCTGCCGAGTCGGTGCCCGAGAAGCCGAGCGTGCGGGTGTTGGCGCAGCGGGTCGTGCAGGTGCCGGGGCGGGCGCACAGTCTGATGAGCGGCGATGTGCAGGCGCGCTTCGTCAGCGATCTCGCGTTTCCCAGCACGGGGAAGGTGGTGCAGCTCGCGGTCGATGTCGGCGACAGGGTGGTGGCCGGGCAGGTGCTTGGGCGGCTCGATCCGGTCGAGTTGCGTGCGACCCTGGAACTCAGCGAGGCCGACGTTCAGGCCTTGCAGGCACGGGTCGAGCTCGCCCGCGCCGATCATGCGCGCCAGGCACGCCTGCTGCCCAAGGGCTACACCAATCGCAACGAGTACGAGCGTGCGCAGGCTGCCCTGCAAGGCGCCGAGGCCGAATTGCGGACGGCCACGGCGCGGCGCCAGGTGGCCAGGGATGCCTTGGCCGACGCTGACCTGCTGGCGCTGGCCGATGGCGTGGTGGTCGCGCGTCCGGTGGCTGCCGGCGAGGTGGTGCAGGCCGGGCAGGTGGTGCTGTCACTGGCCCATGACGCGGCGCCCGAAGCGGTTTTCGACTGGTACGAGAAGCTGCCGGCAGGCCTGCAGGTCGGTGCTCCCATTCATCTGTACAGCTTGAACGAACCGGCACGCGAAATCATCGGGCAGGTGCGCGAAATCGCCCCACGGGTTTCCGCCCGTTCGGGCACCTTGCGCATCCGTGTCAGTCTGTCGGACGAGGCCGCGCGCTGGCCCTTGGGAACCGTGGTGGTGGCGCGCCTGAGCGAACCCTTGGGGCCGGTGGCCGTGTTGCCCTGGGCGGCCCTGAGTCGCGATCAGGGCCAGCCAGCGGTCTGGCGTATCGATGCGCAGCAGCGTGTCAGCCTGGCGCCGGTCGAGGTCGCCCGTTACGAAAGCGGTCGGGTGCTGGTGGCCGCCGGTGTGCAGGACGGCGATCTGGTCGTGGCCCAGGGCGGGCAGTTGCTTTATCCGGGGCAGCGAGTCGAGGTGGCCGGCGTGCTTGCAGCCAGCGCTGACGAGGTGCAGCCATGAGGTGGGCGCCGTGCTGGCTGACGTTGCTGGGGCTGCTGCTGGGCTGCCGCGAACAGACGGCGGCGCTGTCGGTTGAACGCCCGGTATCGTTCGCCGAAATCACCGATCAGCAGCACCAGTCCGAGGCGCGTTTCACGGGTACCGTGCAGCCGCGTGAGCAACTGGCAGCAGCCTTTCGCCAGAGCGGTCGCCTGCTCAGCCGGCAGGTGGAGGTCGGCCAGCGAGTGCGCCGTGGGCAATTGCTGGCGAGCCTGGAAAACACCGATCAGCACAGCGAGGTGCGCAGTCGCCAGGGCGAGTATCAGCGTGCCGAGGTGGCGTGGCGCAATGCCCAGGACGAGCTGGCGCGTTACCAGGGCCTGTATCGGCAGGGCGTTGGCAGCCTGGCCCGCCTCGAACAGTTGCACAGTGAGCTGCAGGTGCGCGCCGCGACCTTGCGCCAGGCGCGCATCGCCTGGCGTCGTGCCGAAGAGCATGTGCAGCAGACGCAGCTACTGGCGGATATCGATGGCGTGGTCACGGCCTGGCATGCCGAGGTTGGCCAGGTACTGGCCAGTGGTACGCCGGTGCTCGGCCTGGCGCGGCTGGACAGCCTGGAGGTCTGGGTCGATTTGCCCGCGCAGTGGTTGAGCGCGCTCGTGGCAACACCGCCGCGTATTCGTGTGACCGCGCTGAACGGCGCGGGCGAGGGCAGTTGGGCGCAGGTGCGGCAGATCGATCCGGTGCTGGATGCTGGCACCCGTGTGCAACGGGTTCGGCTGGCGCTGGAGCGGCTGCCGGCTGAGGTTCACCTGGGGTCGCTGGTCAGTGTGCAGCTCGTTGCGCCGCAGACCGCACTTGCGCCGGAGTTGCCAGCTTCGGCGCTGTGGATGGAGGCCGAGCAGCACTTCGTCTGGCGCATCGACGGGCAGAGTTCGCAGGTGCATGCCGTTGCGGTGGAAGTGCTGGGTGAGACCGGCACGAACGTGCGTGTGCGTGGCTCCCTGCAGCCGGGCGATCGTGTGGTCAGGGCCGGGGTCACGCGGCTGCGCGAGGGGCAGCAGGTCAGGCTCGAGGAGCGCAGTGGTTCATGAAGGAAGGCTTCAATCTGTCCGGCTGGGCGCTACGCCACCGGACGCTGGTCTGGTACGCCATGCTGGTCACCTTGCTGATGGGAACCTTTGCCTATCTGCAACTGGGCCGCGAGGAAGATCCTGCGTTTGCCATCAAGACCATGGTGATCCAGGCGCGCTGGCCCGGTGCGACTCTGGATGAAACCCTGCAGCAGGTCACCGATCGCCTGGAGAAGAAGCTCGAGGAGATCGACGCGCTGGATTACGTGCGCAGCTACACCCTGGCCGGCGAGGCCACGCTGTTCGTCTTTCTCAAGAGCGAGACACCGGCACGGGCGATCCCCGATGCCTGGTACGCGGTGCGCAAGAAGATGCAGGACGTTCGTGGCGAATTGCCCGGCGGCGTGCAGGGGCCAGCGTTCAACGACGAGTTCGGCGATGTCTTCGGCAACATCTATGCCTTGACCGGCGAGGGCTTCTCCCCGCGCCAGTTGCGCGACTACGCCGAGCGCCTGCGCCTGGGCCTCAAGGGGGTGCCTGGATTGGGCAAGGTGGAACTGCTTGGCAGCCAGCCCGAGGTCATCTATCTGGACTTTTCCATCCGTCGCCTGGCGGCGCTGGGCATCGATCTGCGTCAGGTGATCCAGAGCCTGCAGGCGCAGAATGCGGTCACTCCGGCGGGCCTCATCGACGGCGCGCAGGAGCGCATCGCCGTGCAGGCCAGCGGCGCTTTCGCCAGCGAGGCGGATCTCGAGGCCGTCAGCCTGCGTTTCGGTGATCGCCTGCTGCGTCTGAGCGATCTGGCGCACATCGAGCGCGGCTATGCGCAGCCACCGACTTCGCTGTTTCGCTACAACGGCGAGGCGGCCATCGGCCTGGCCGTGGCCATGCAGGCCGGGGGCAACATCCAGGATTTTGGCGCGGCCCTGCAGCAGCGTATCGACCAGCTCGCCGCCGACCTGCCGCTGGGCCTGGATGTGCATCAGGTCTCCAGCCAGGCGCAGGTGGTGGACAAGGCCATCGGCACCTTCACCAAGGCCCTGTTCGAGGCGGTGCTGATCGTGCTGCTGGTCAGCTTCATCAGCCTCGGTCTGCGCGCCGGCCTGGTAGTGGCCTGTTCCATTCCGCTGGTGCTGGCGATGGTCTTTCTGTTCATGGCCTACAGTGGCATCACCCTGCAGCGCATCTCCCTGGGGGCCTTGATCATCGCTCTGGGACTGCTGGTGGACGATGCCATGATCACCGTGGAGATGATGATCAAGCGCATCGAGCTGGGCGACTCCCTGCCCAAGGCAGCGACCCATGCCTACACCTCGACGGCCTTTCCCATGCTCACCGGCACCCTGGTCACGGTCGCCGGTTTCGTGCCCATCGGTCTCAACTCCAGCTCGGCCGGGGAGTACGTGTTCACCATGTTCGCGGTGATCGCCGTGGCACTGCTGCTGTCCTGGCTGGTGGCAGTGGTTTTCGCACCCTTGCTGGGGGTATACCTGTTGCGCCGGCCGGCACAGGCCGAGGTGCATGGCCAGCGTGGCTGGGAGCGGCTGTTCTCTGGCTGGTTGGCATTGGCGTTGCGTCATCGTAATTGGACGGTGGGGCTGACCCTGCTGGCCTTCGCCCTCTCCCTGGCGGCGACGCCGTTGTTGCAGCGACAGTTCTTTCCCGACTCGGATCGCCCGGAGATCCTGGTGGACTTCCACCTGCCGCAGCAGGCTTCGCTCGAGGCCACACAGGCGCTGATGGATCGCTTCGAGCAGACCCTGCGCGATGACCCGGACGTGCTGCGCTGGAGCTCCTATGTCGGCAAGGGGGCGGTGCGTTTCTACCTGCCGCTGGATCAGCAATTGAGCAACCCCTTCTATGGTCAGGTGGTGGTCGTCAGCCAGGGCGGCGCGGCACGTGACCGCCTGCTCGCGCGGTTGCGCCAGCGCCTGCGCCAGGACTTCGTCGGCATCGGCTTCAACGTGCAGCCGCTGAACATGGGGCCGCCGGTGGGCTGGCCGATCCAGTACCGCATCAGCGGCGCGGATATCCAGCAGGTGCGGGCTCAGGCCATGAGGCTGGCGGCGATCATCGATGCCCATCCGCACATCGGCCAGGTGGTGTACGACTGGAATGAGCCAGCCAAGGTGCTGCGCATCGACATCGAGCAGGACAAGGCCAGGCAGTTCGGCCTGTCCACGCAGGACACCGCGCAAATCCTGCACAGCGTGGTGTCCGGTACGAGCATCACGCAGATCCGCGACGGCATTCATCTGGTCGATGTGGTGGCGCGGGCGCAGGCCGATGAACGGCAGTCCCCGGAGCTGATCGGTAGCTTGCAGATACCCTCTGCTCGTACGGGTGAATCGATTCCGCTGCTGGCATTCGCTAGTATCGGTTACGCGCAGGAGCAGCCTCTGGTATGGCGGCGCGACCGCCTGCCGACCATCACCCTGAAAGCGAACATCATCGGCGACCTGCAGCCCGATGCGCTGGTAGAAGGGCTGGGCTCGGCGGTCGATGACTTCGCCGCGCAGTTGCCGGCAGGCTACAGGGTGGCGGTGGGCGGCGCGGTCGAGGCCAGTGCGCGTTCGCAACAGCCTATCCTGCGGGTGGTGCCGTGGATGCTGTTTCTGATGGTGACCTTGTTGATGATTCAATTGCAGAGTGTGAAACAGGTGTTGCTGGTGCTGAGCGTGGCGCCCCTGGGGCTGATCGGTGTGGTGGGCGCCTTGCTGATGACCGGCTCGCCGCTGGGCTTCGTGGCCATCCTCGGGGTACTGGCGTTGATCGGTATCATCGTGCGCAACTCGGTGATCCTGGTCAGCCAGGTGGAGCTGTTCCGTCGGCAGGGGCTCGCCTTGCAGGCGGCCGTGGTGCGTGCCACCGAGCATCGTTGTCGGCCGATTCTGTTGACGGCGGCAGCGTCCGGCCTGGCGATGATTCCCATTGCCCGCGAGGCGTTCTGGGGGCCGATGGCCTACGCCATGATCGGCGGCATCGCCGTGGCCACGGTGTTGACCCTGATCTTCCTGCCTGCCCTTTATCTGGTCTGCCATGCGCATGACGAGGGGCAGAGCCGCGCGGTCGATCAGGTGCCCGCTGATGCATGAGCGCGCGATGATGGTCATGGGTTTGCGCCTGCGGGCGTGGCACTCTCTCACACAAGGACAAAAGACCATTGAGAGTTGTTGATTTGCGAGTGACTTGCCGTGCCTTGCCAGCGGCATATCGACAGGAGGGCGCCTCTAAAAACCTAAGCGACGACTGCAGGGATCAGGAAGCCGAGGTGGTTTTTAGAGCTGCTCAGGAGGGCTGCCATGCGCATTAAGGTGCATTGCCAAAACCGTGTCGGCATCCTGCGCGACATGCTCAACCTGCTGGCCGATTACGGCATCAACGTGGCCCGTGGGGAAGTGGGCGGCGAGCAGGGCAATGCCATCTACCTGCATTGCCCGAACCTGATCAACCTGCAGTTCCAGTCGCTGCGGCCCAGGATAGAGGCCATCGCTGGCGTGTTCGGCGTCAGGCGCGTGGGGCTGATGCCCAGCGAGCGCCGCCATCTGGAGCTCAATGCACTGCTCGGCGCCCTGGATTTCCCTGTGCTGTCCATCGACATGGGCGGTGCCATAGTCGCTGCCAACCGTAGCGCCGCCCAGCTTCTGGGCGTGCGCGTGGACGAGGTGCCGGGCATGGCGCTGTCGCGCTACATCGAGGATTTCGACCTGCCGGAACTGGTGCGTGCGAACAAGGCGCGGATCAATGGCTTGCGCGTGACGATCAAGGGCGACGTGTTTCTGGCCGATATCGCCCCGCTGCAGAACGAACACGATGACAGCGAGGCGCTGGCGGGCGCAGTGCTGACCTTGCACCGCGCCGATCGTGTCGGCGAGCGCATCTACCACGTGCGCAAGCAGGAATTGCGTGGCTTCGACTCGATCTTCCAGAGCTCCAAGGTGATGGCCGCAGTGGTGCGCGAAGCGCGGCGCATGGCACCGCTGGATGCGCCGCTGTTGATCGAAGGGGAGACAGGTACCGGCAAGGAATTGCTGGCCCGTGCCTGCCACCTGGCCAGCCCACGTGGGCAGTCGCCGTTCATGGCGCTCAACTGCGCCGGCCTGCCGGAGTCCATGGCCGAAACCGAGCTGTTTGGCTACGGCCCCGGCGCCTTCGAGGGCGCGCGCCCGGAAGGCAAGCTCGGCCTGCTGGAGCTGACGGCCGGCGGCACCCTGTTCCTCGACGGTGTCGGCGAGATGAGCCCCAGGCTGCAGGCCAAGCTGCTGCGCTTCCTGCAGGATGGCTGCTTCCGTCGCGTGGGCAGCGACGAAGAAGTGTATCTGGACGTGCGGGTAATCTGCGCCACTCAGGTCGATCTGTCCGAACTCTGTGCCCGTGGCGAATTTCGCCAGGATCTGTACCACCGCCTCAATGTGCTCAGCTTGCACATTCCGCCGTTGCGCGAATGCCTGGACGGCCTGGAGCCGCTGGTGGCGCATTTTCTCGATTCGGCCAGCCGACAGATCGGCTGCGCGCTGCCCAAGCTGGCGCCACAGGCCTTGGAGCGTATGGCTCATTACCACTGGCCGGGCAATGTGCGGCAACTGGAGAACGTGCTGTTCCAGGCGGTATCGCTGTGCGACGGCGGTACGGTGAAGGCTGAGCATATCCGCCTGCCGGACTACGGCGCGCCACAGCCCCTGGGCGAGTTTTCAGTGGAGGGGAGCCTCGACGATATCCTCGGGCGTTTCGAGAAGGCGGTGCTGGAGCGTCTGTATCAGGAGCACCCGAGCAGCCGGCAACTGGGCAAGCGGCTCGGGGTTTCACATACCACCATCGCCAACAAGCTGCGTCAGCACGGGCTGGGCAAGGAGTAGGGGCGGTTACATCCCATGGGGTATCCGCTTCAACGACCGCCGTGCCAGGCCGCGACCACGCGCTCGCGCATGGCTCGGCGATCCTGCAGGCGGTCGATCATCCGCCCGGCCAGGTCGATCCAGTAGGGATCGGCCTGGGCCTGCACCACCGACAGGCCGGAGGCGAGATTGGCCCAGGCTGGCGGCAAGCGGCCGTGACGCAAGGCAAAGCCGCCGTCGCGGTCGCGTGCCAGGTAGCGTACACGGGTGATGCCGGCCAGCAGGATGCGGCCGTAGCACATCAGGCAGGGCTCGAGGCTGACATAGAGGGTCAGGCATCGGCGGTCGACCTGCGCATGCTCGGCTTCGAGCTGGTCGAGTACCTGCATTTCGGCGTGGGCGGCGCTGGCGTAGGTTGCGGCGAATACCTGGTTATGGGCGCTGCACAGCAGCTCACCTGCCTCATCCACCAGCAGGGCGCCGACCGCATAACAGCCTTCTTCGATGGCCAGCAGGGCCTGTTCGCAGCACAGCCTGGCCCAGGTGTCATCGGCATGGGTGCTGGTGGGCGCCTGCTGTAACAGGGCGAGATGCTCGGGGTTCATGCGCGTCTCCTGGGGGCAGGGTGTCGCGGGAGTATGGCCTGCCGTTTGGCCGGCGTTCTACGACCTTGGTGCAATAGGCAGGGCGTGCTCGGGTGGCGACACTGAGGTTGTCCTGATCATCCTGCGTGATCTGGGTGCAAGCGTTTCTGCATTCCTCCCCTGGAATGCCTTGAATGGGCGGGCGACCGAATTGGTCGCCCTTTTTTTGCCTGTTCGCAGGGGCAGTCCTGGCATCGGTCTGGCAATACGGTTCGAGCCTTTCACTGATCGTGCCCGTTTCACCTCTGGCAAACGCCCATAGAGAACGCGAAGGGCTCCTCTCATCATCCGAGCCAGGCGTCCGCCTGGCCTCGCAGCAGATGCGCTGAACTCGTGTGGCGCCCAAGGGTCAGTCTTCTGTCCCTGAATATTTCCAAATATGTCTGATATCGATGTCGAACATTACCAAGTGTGATTGGGCAGATATCTGCCTAGGCAGTATTGTGCATGGCACTAACTGCCTGGGCAGGTAAACACTGATGCCACATTTCGACCGTGAACGTTTCTCGCTGCAGCATTCACCCGGCCACCTGATCGCCCTGATCAACCAGCTCAAGGATCGGATTCTGGAGCGCCACGTGGTGGATCATCAGATCACCGCGGCGCAATTCAAGGTGGTGCTGCTGATCAGCCAGCAGCGCGCCAGTTCACCAGCCGATCTGGTGCGCCTGCTCAACCTCGACAGCGGGGCCATGACCCGCATGCTCGATCGCCTGGAGCACAAGGGCCTGCTGACCCGTGAGCGCAGCCAGGCCGACCGCCGCCAGGTGCACCTGCGCCTCACCGAAGCCGGCGAGGCGCTGGGCGTGCTGGGGCCGCAGATCGCGGCGGACGCCATCAATGAGCTGACCGGCTGCCTGACGCGCAGCGAACTCGACGAATTCCAACGCCTGATGAAGAAGATGCTGATGGCTGCCGACGCCTTGCCGCAGTTGCCAGGAGAATGAAGAACACCATGCCGTTGCGTACTCCCTTATCCGTGATTTTCAGCGCGCTGCTGCTGGCTGCCTGCGCTTCGCCGCAAGGACTGCTTACTCAAGGCCAGACCCTGGATGCCGGAAGCCTGCAGGGGCCTACCTTCAGCGGCGAGCTGTCGCCGGCGGCATGGCCGGCCAGTGACTGGTGGAACCGCCTCGGCGATCCACAGCTCAACGCACTGATCGACGAGGCCCTGCGCAGCAATCCGGATCTGCAGGTCGTCGACGCCCGCGCCCGTCAGGCCAATGCCACGGTGCTGGCGGCCGATGCCCAGCGCCAACCGACCCTGGGCATCGAGGCGGGTGTGACCCGTTCTCGCTCGGCACGGGTCGACGATCCCACTGGGCAGGGCAGGCGCTATGGCACCCTGCGCAGCCTGTCGCTGGAGGGTGGCTACCACTTCGATCTGTGGGGTGGCGACCGCGCCGCCTGGGAAGCGGCCCTCGGCCGCGCCCATGCCAGCGAGGTGGATCGCCAGGGCGCGCGCCTGACCTTGGCTGCCGAGGTGACCCGCGCCTACAACGATCTGGGCCTGGCTTATGCCACTCAGGATCTGGCCGAGCAGGATCTCCAGCGCAGCCGTGACATGCTCGAACTGGGCCGCAGCCGTGTCGAGGCTGGCCTCGACAGCGAATACCAGTTGCAGCAGACCCAGAGCCTGGAGGCCGCCGCCGAAGCCAACCTGACCGCTGCCTCCCAGCGGGTCGAGAGTGCGCGCATTCGCCTGGCGGTGATGCTCGGCCAGGGCCCGGATCGCGGCGCCACGCTGCCGCGCCCGCAACTGATCGCACCCAGCGCGGTGAGCCTGCCGGCCAACGTGCCGGCGGAGCTGATCGGTCGGCGTCCCGACCTGGTGGCGGCACGCTGGCGCGTCGAGGCCGCCAGCCGTGACATCGAGGCCAGCAAGGCCGACTTCTACCCCAATCTCAACCTGAGTGTTGCCGCTGGCAGCAAGTCGCTGCTCGGCGATGCCATGTTCGGTGGGGCCAGCCGCTTCTTCAGTATCGCGCCAGCGCTAAGCCTGCCGATCTTCGACGGTGGTGCGCGCCGCGCAGCGCTGGCCGGGCGCAATGCCGACTACGACCTGGCCGTGGCGCAGTACAACCAGACACTGGTCACTGCGCTGGGGGACATCGGTGACGTTATCCAGCGCATCCATTCCCTGGAACGGCAGATCGAGCAGCAACAACGGGCCCGCGACATCGCCCGCAGTTCCTACGACATCGCCATGCAGCGTTATGCCGATGGCATCGGCAACTACCTCGATGCCCTGAGCGTCGAGCAGCAACTGCTGCAGAGCGAACGTCAACTGGCCAGCCTGCAGGCCGAGCGCATCGACGCTTCGGTGCTGCTGATGCAGGCCCTCGGTGGCGGCTTCGAGGCCGCCACTGTGTCATCCACTTCCGCACGCTGAGTACTCGCCATGACCGACTCTCAAGCCACTTCTGCCACCGATAACTCGGGCAAGCGCAAACGCCTGTTGCTGGGCCTCGGGGCCATCGTCGTGCTGTGCAGCGCGGCGGTCTTCGCCTACCACGAGCTCTATGGCCGCTTCTACGAGGAAACCGACGACGCCTATGTCGGCGGCAACCTGGTGCAGATCACCCCACGCATCACCGGCACCGTCACCCGTATCGCCGTGGACGATGGCGACTACGTCGAGGCCGGCCAGCCACTGGTCTGGCTGGATCCGGCCGATACCCAGGTGGCGCTGCAGAGCGCCGAGGCCAACCTGGCGCGCACCGTGCGCCAGGTACGCGGGCTGTACAGCAACGTCGACAGCTACAAGGCGCAGGTGGCCTCGCGCAGGATCGACGTGCAACGCGCCCAGGCCGATTACCAACGCCGGGTGGCTCTGGCCAGCAAGGGGGCGATCTCCCGCGAGGAGCTGGCCCACGCCCGCGATACGCTGAACAGTGCCCAGAGCGCACTGGTCGCCGCCCAGCAGCAACTGGACAGCAACCAGGCGTTGGTCGACGACACAGTGATCGCCTCCCACCCGGAGGTGAAGAGCGCCGCTGCGCAGTTGCGCCAGGCCTTCCTCAACAATGCCCGCACCACGCTGCTGGCGCCGGTCAGCGGTTACGTGGCACAGCGTTCGGTACAGGTGGGCAGCCGCATTCAGCCGGGCGCGGCGTTGATGGCCGTGGTGCCGCTGCATGACATCTGGGTCGATGCCAACTTCAAGGAAACCCAGTTGCGCGAAATGCGCATCGGCCAACCGGTGACCGTCGAGGCCGACCTGTACGGCGACGACGTGATCTACCAGGGCCATGTCGAGAGCCTGGGCGTGGGCACCGGCAGTGCCTTCTCCTTGCTGCCGGCGCAGAACGCCAGCGGTAACTGGATCAAGATCGTGCAGCGCCTGCCGGTGCGCATCCAGCTAGACGAAGAGGCCCTGGACAAGCATCCGCTACGCATCGGCCTGTCCACCACGGTGACCGTCGACCTGCACGACCAGAGCGGCCCTCAGCTCTCGACGCAGATGCCCAAGCAGGTGCGCTTCAGCACGGCGGTCTATGACGAGCCGCTGGCCGAGGCCGATGCGCTGATCGAACGCATCATCCACGCCAACGGGCCACAGGCCTCGAGCGCCGAGCCGGCACGGCAGAACTGAGATGAGCGACGCCAATTTCCGCCCGGCCAGCATGCTGCTGGCCACCATCGGCATCTCCCTGGCGACCTTCATGCAGGTGCTCGACACCACCATCGCCAACGTGGCCCTGCCGACCATCTCCGGCAACCTGGGGGTCAGTGCGGAGCAGGGCACCTGGGTGATCACTTCCTTCGCCGTGTGCAACGCCATTGCCTTGCCGTTGACCGGCTGGCTGGCGCGGCGCTTCGGCGAGGTGAAGCTGTTCCTCGCCGCGGTGGTGCTGTTCGTGATCAGCTCGTTCCTCTGCGGCATCGCCCGCTCCATGCCCGAGCTGGTGGTGTTCCGTGCGCTGCAGGGGCTGGTGGCCGGGCCGCTTTACCCCATGGCGCAAACGCTGCTGCTGGCGATCTTTCCCAGTGCCAAGCGCGGCATGGCCCTGGCCTTGTTGGCGATGGTCACGGTGGTGGCACCGATCATCGGGCCGATTGCCGGTGGCTGGATCACCGACAGCTATAGCTGGCCGTGGATCTTCTTCATCAACGTACCCATCGGCATTCTCGCCACCCTGGTGGTCTGGGCGCAGATGCGCAACCGCCCGGAAGTCACCGAGCATCAACCCATCGACTACGTAGGGCTGATGCTGCTGGTGCTCGGCGTCGGCGTGCTGCAGGTGGTGCTGGACAAGGGCAACGACCTGGACTGGTTCGAGTCTGGCTTCATTCAGATCGGCACCGCCATCTCGGTGGTCTCGCTGGTGGCCCTGGTGATCTGGGAGCTGACCGACAGGCACCCGATCATCAACCTGCGCCTGTTCATGTATCGCAACTTCACCTTCGGCACCCTGGCGCTGGTGCTCGGCTATTCCGGCTTCTTCGGCATCAACCTGCTGCTACCGCAGTGGTTGCAGACCCAGCTCGGCTACACGCCGGTCTGGGCCGGACTGGCGGCGGCGCCCATCGGCATCCTGCCGTTGTTCCTGTCGCCGCTGGTGGGCAAGTACGCGCACAAGGTCGATCTGCGCCTGCTGTCCGGTGCCTCGTTCCTGGTGATGGGCGTCTCGTGCTTCATACGCGCCTCGTTCAATACCGAGGTGGATTACCGGCATATCGCCGAGGTGCAGGTGTTCATGGGGCTGGGCGTCGCACTGTTCTTCATGCCCACCACCAGCATCCTACTCTCCAGCCTGCCGCCGAGGGACATCGCCGACGGTTCCGGCCTGGCCACCTTCCTGCGCGTGCTGGGTGGTAGCTTCGCCTCGTCGCTGACCACCTGGATCTGGCACCGTCGGGAGATCTACCACCACGCGCAACTGACCGAGCACATCACGGCCTACGACCCGACCACCCAGCACTATCTCGAGCAACTTGGTGGCGCTTCGCAATCGGCTTATGCGCAGATCGACCGGGTGGTGGAAAGCCAGGCCTACATGCTCTCCACCGTGGACTACTTCACCCTGCTGGGCTGGTTGTTCCTCGGCCTGATCCTGATCATCTGGCTGGCCAAGCCGCCATTCTCGGCCAAGGGCGCGGAGGCGAGTGGCGGGCATTGAACACGGCGTTCGCGTCTCAGCCTTGCGCTTCGCTCATCCACTTGGGCTTGGGATAGCGACGATCCGCCTTGCCGGCCTTGAGAATCGCGCCGGGCACGTCGTGGCCGATCAGCTCGGGTAGGGTGGCGGCGGCTTGGAGCAGGGCGTCGAGATTCACGCCGGTATCCAGGCCCATGCGCTGGAACATGTGCACCAGATCCTCGGTGCAGATATTGCCGCTGGCGCCGGGTGCATAAGGGCAGCCGCCGAGCCCGCCGAGCGAAGCATCGAAACGGTCGATGCCGGCATTCAGCGCCGCCAGGGCGTTGGCCAGGCCCATGCCGCGGGTGTTGTGAAAGTGCGCGGTGAACACCGCCTCGGGCCAACGCTGCAGGGCCGCGCGGCAGATACGCTCGACCTGCGCCGGGTCGGCCATGCCGGTGGTGTCGCATAGGGTCACGCCTTGCACACCGATTGCCAGCAATCGCTCGGTCAGCTCATGCACGCGGGCCTTGGGCACTTCACCCTCGAAGGGGCAGCCGAAGGTGGTCGACAGCGAGGCGTTGATAAATACGCCGCTGCCCCGAGTGACCTCGATGATCTCGGCGAACTGCGCCAGCGACTGCTCCGGCGTCATGCGCAGGTTGGCCAGGCCATGGGTGTCGCTGGCCGACATCACCAGATTGATCTCGTCCACCTCGCAGGACAATGCCCGCTCGCAGCCCTTCACGTTGGGCACCAGCACGGTGTACTCCACGCCTGGCACGCGCTGGATGCCGCGCATCACCTCTTCGGCATCGCGCAGGTTGGGAATGGCCTTGGGCGAGGTGAAGGAGGTGACCTCGATCTTCGCCAAGCCGGTGTGGGACAGGCGGTCGATCAGGGCGATCTTGTCTGCGGTGGGCACGAAGGCGGCTTCGATCTGGAAGCCGTCACGGGTGGCGACGTCCTGGATATAGAGGCGTTTGTTCATGGGTAATCCTCAAGAGAAGCTTCAAGCTGCAAGTAAAAGCTTGTAGCGGCGTAGGGTGCGCTGTGCGCACCGGCTTGGGCTGCGGTTGTTCTGGTGCGGCTGTTCCGGTGCGCACGGCGCACCCTACGCGGTAGCTGCCGTTAAATAACCCCGCGCTCGCGCAGCCCCGCGACCTGCTCATCGCTCAGGCCGAGGCCGGCGAGGATGTCGTCGTTGTGCTCACCGAGTTGCGGGCCGCCGCTGCCGATACGGCCTGGCGTGCGGCTGAGCTTGGGCAGCACGCCCGGCACCTTGAGCGGGCCGACGCTGGTCTGTACCTGCTCGATCATCTGCCGCGCCAGGTAGTGCGGGTCCTGCACGATATCGGCGGCGGTATAGGGGTAGCCGGCCGGCACGCGGGCGCCCTTGAGCGCTTCGATCACCTCGTCGCGGCCGCGCTGGGCGGTCCATTCGGCGATGGCGCCGTCGATCAGCTCGGCGTGCTGGCTGCGCCCGTCGTTCTGCGCCAGGCGTGGGTCGTTGCCCAGGTCGTCGCGGCCGATCAGGCTCATCAGGCGCTTGTAGATGCTGTCGCCATTGCCGGCGATCAGTACGTAGCTGCCGTCCTTGCAGGGGTAGGAGTTGGAGGGGGTGATGCCGGGCAGGGCGCTGCCGGCCGGCTCGCGGATGTAGCCGAAGGCATCGTATTCGGGGATCAGGCTTTCCATCATGGCGAACACCGATTCGTACAGCGCCACGTCGATTTCCTGGCCCTCGCCGCTACGTGCACGTTCCTGCAGGGCCAGCAGCACGCCGATCACCCCGTACAGCGACGACAGCGAGTCGCCGATGCTGATGCCCACACGCACCGGCGCCTGGCCGGGGTAGCCGGAGAGGTGGCGCAGGCCGCCCATGGCTTCGCCGATCACGCCGAAACCGGGCAGGTCGCGGTAGGGGCCGGTCTGCCCGTAACCGGAGATGCGCAGCATGATCAGCCGCGGGTTGATCGCCTTCAGCGCCTCGTAGCCCAGGCCCCAGCCTTCCAGTGTGCCAGGGCGGAAGTTCTCCACCAGCACGTCGGCCTCGGCTACCAGCTTGCGCACGATGTCCTGGGCTTCGGCCTGCTTCAGGTCGAGGGTCAGCGAGCGCTTGTTGCGCGACTGCACATGCCACCAGAGCGAGGTGCCGTCCTTGATCTTGCGCCATTTGCGCAGCGGGTCGCCGACGCCCGGCGGCTCGATCTTGATCACATCGGCGCCGAATTCGCCGAGCAGCTTGCTGGCGAAGGGGCCGGCGATGAGCTGGCCCATCTCGATCACCTTGAGCCCCTGCAGGGCCATGTTGCTGGTGTTGCTCTGAGTCATGGCTGCACCTGATATGCCTGTGCGTTTCTCGTGGTGCGCAGGATGGCGCAGCGGCGCGGTGGCGACAATTGCCCAATGGCCAAGCTAGGCTTCGCGTATCGCGAAGTGGCATGCTGTAAATCAGCTTTCTGGCAACTTCGCTTCGCCAGGCACGAAATGGAGACCCTCATGCGCCGCATCGATTTCGTCACCCTCAAGCTGTTCGTCGCCATCGCCGACGAGCGCAGCCTGACCCGCGCCGCCGAGCGCGAGCACCTGGCTTTGGCGGCGGTCAGCAAACGCGTCAGCGATCTGGAAAGCCAGCTCGGCATCGCGCTGCTCTATCGTCAGCCCAAGGGTGTCGAGCTGACCCCGGCCGGCCACGCGCTGCTGCACCATGCGCGCAACATGATGGACAACCTCGAACAGCTCAACGCCGACCTCAGTGAATTCAGCGAAGGGGTGAAAGGCCATGTGCGCATCCACGCCAACACCTCGGCGGTGATCGAATTCCTGCCCGAGGATCTGGCCAGCTTCAGCCGCCTGCACCCACAGGTGAAGATCGACCTGGAGGAGCGGGTCAGCAGCGAAACCATCCGCGCCGTGCGCGAGGGGCTGACCGATATCGGCATCTTCGCCGGGCATGTGCCAGCCGAGGATCTGCAGGTGTTCACTTATCGTCACGACCAGTTGGTGCTGGTCACTCCGCGCGCGCATCCCCTGGCCGAACGCGACGGCCTGTTCCTGCGCGAGGCGGTGGGCTTCGATTTCATCGGCCTGCAGCAGGACGCCTCCTTGCACGGCCTGCTGCAGCAGGCGGCGCACAGCCAGGGCGTGAACTTGCGCCTGCGCATCCAGGTGCGCAGCTTCGAGGCCATCTGCCGGATGATCCACACCGGCATGGGCGTCGGCGTGTTGCCGGATCTGGCGGTGCGTACCTACCTGCCGGCGCTGGATGTGCGGGTGATCCCGCTGCACGACCCCTGGGCCCGGCGCGAACTCAAGGTGGCGGTGCGCAACCAGGACAACCTTTCGCTGACCGCGAAGCAGATGCTCGATCACCTGCGCCATAGCTCATCAACAGAGGGGGATTTGGCGCTGCCTTCGTGAATGCCGAAGGCTCGCTTGTCCAAATGTGAATTTCAGCCCGGGGAAAGGGCGCAGTAGAGTTCCGCCCAATCGACGGCGATCGCCCTCGAGGCTCAGACAAAAACAACAGGAGCTCTCCATGAAGTTCTCATTCGTCCGCCGTGGCCTGGCCGGCGTGCTCGCCGGTTGCGCACTGCTTGGCGCGCTGACGGCCCACGCAGCCGATCCGATCTTGATCAAGTTTTCCCATATCACCGCTGACAGCACGCCCAAGGGCCAGGGTGCGCTGCTGTTCAAGAAGCTGGTTGAGGAGCGCCTGGCCGGCAAGGTCAAGGTCGACGTCTATGCCAACTCTTCGCTCTATGGCGATGGCAAGGAAATGGAGGCGCTGTTGCTGAATGAGGTGCAGATGCTGGCGCCGGCACCTTCCAAGTTGGAGCAGTACACCAAGCAGTTGCAGTTGTTCGACCTGATGTTCCTGTTCGACGACGTGGCCGCCGCACAGCGCTTCCAGGCCTCGGAAAAGGGCAAGGCGCTGCTCAAGTCGATGGAGAGCAAGGGCATCACCGGCCTGGCCTACTGGCTCAACGGCATGCGCCAGCTCACCGCCAACAAGCCGTTGCTCGAACCCGCCGACGCCCGTGGCCTGAAGTTCCGCGTGCAGCCGTCCGACCTGCAGGCCGCGCAGTACAGCGCCCTGCGTGCCGTGCCACGGAAGATGGCCTTCGCCGAGATCTACCAGGGCCTGCAGACCGGTGTGGTCAATGCTCAGGACAACCCCTGGTCGAACATCTACTCGCAGAAGTACTTCGAGGTGCAGAAGTACATGACCGAGTCCAACCATGCCATCGGCAACTACCTGCTGATCACCAACACCCGGTTCTGGAACGGCCTGCCGGCGGACATCCGCAGCGAGCTGGAGCAGATCGTCGACGAGGTCACCGTCGAGGTGAACAAACAGGCCGAGGCACTGAACGCCGAAGCCCGTCAGGCCATCCTTGCTACCGGCAAGAGCGAGATCATCACCCTCACGCCCGAGCAGCGTGGCAAGTGGCGTGACGCCGTGCGTCCGGCGTGGAAGAAGTTCGAGGCGGAGATCGGTGCCGACGTGATCGAGGCTGCGCAGGCCGCCAACCAGCCTTGACCCCAGGTTCGGGCGGCGATCGGCTCAAAACGGCGCATATCGCGCCGTTTTGCCCGTTGGCTTGACGACGATCCGAGCGGTCGTGACAGGCTGCTGCGCCTGAGAGTGCCCTGTATTTACGACATATCCTTGGCGCTGCCGAATTGGCTTTGCATGCGCCGGGCAGGCCTGCACGACCATGGTCTTATCCTGGTAAGACCATGGTCGAATGGCCTCACGAAGGGGCGGGGGATACAAAAGGCAGCATAGAAAAACAACTAACTCGCCGAGGTGATTCCATGAGTGCTGCGTCCCTTTACCCTGTACGCCCCGAGGTGGCCGCGCGAACCCTGACCGACGAGGCCACCTACAAGGCCATGTATCAGCAGTCGGTGGTCAACCCCGAGGGCTTCTGGCGCGAGCAGGGCAAACGCATCGACTGGATCAAGCCCTACAGCAAGGTCAAGCAGACCTCCTTCGACGATCACCACGTCGACATCAAGTGGTACGCCGACGGCACCCTGAACGTCTCCTACAACTGCCTCGACCGCCATCTGGAAGAGCGCGGCGATCAGATCGCCATCATCTGGGAAGGCGACAACCCGTCCGAGCACCGGGAAATCACCTACCGTGAATTGCACGAGCAGGTGTGCAAGTTCGCCAACGCCCTGCGTGGTCAGGACATTCACCGCGGCGACGTGGTGACCATCTACATGCCGATGATTCCCGAAGCTGCGGTGGCCATGCTGGCCTGCGCCCGTATCGGCGCCATCCACTCGGTGGTGTTCGGCGGCTTCTCCCCGGAGGCGCTGGCCGGTCGTATCATCGATTGCCAGTCGAAAGTGGTGATCACCGCCGACGAGGGCGTGCGTGGCGGCAAGAAGGTGGCGCTGAAGGCCAACGTCGATGACGCGTTGACCAACCCGGAAACCCATAGCGTGCAGAAGGTCATCGTGGTCCAGCGCACCGGATCCGAGATCAAGTGGAACCAGCACCGTGACATCTGGTACGAAGACCTGATGAAGGTGGCCGGCAGCGTTTGCGCACCCAAGGAAATGGGCGCCGAGGAAGCCCTGTTCATCCTCTACACCTCCGGTTCTACCGGCAAGCCCAAGGGTGTGTTGCACACCACCGGCGGCTACCTGGTATACGCCTCGCTGACTCATGAGCGGGTATTCGATTACCGCCCGGGCGAAGTCTTCTGGTGCACCGCCGACATCGGCTGGGTCACCGGCCACACCTACCTGATCTACGGGCCGCTGGCCAACGGCGCCACCACCCTGATGTTCGAGGGCGTGCCGAACTACCCGGACGTGACCCGTGTCGCCAAGATCGTCGACAAGCACAAGGTCAACATCCTCTACACCGCCCCGACCGCCATTCGCGCCATGATGGCCGAAGGCAAGGCCGCCGTGGCTGGCGCCGACGGTTCCAGCCTGCGCCTGCTCGGCTCGGTGGGCGAGCCGATCAACCCGGAAGCCTGGCAGTGGTACTACGAGAACGTCGGCCAGAGCCGTTGCCCGATCGTCGATACCTGGTGGCAGACCGAAACCGGTGCCTGCCTGATGACCCCGCTGCCGGGTGCTCATGCCATGAAGCCGGGCTCTGCTGCACGGCCGTTCTTCGGCGTGCAACCGGCGCTGGTGGACAATCTGGGCAACATCATCGAGGGGCCGGCCGAAGGCAACCTGGTGATCATCGACTCCTGGCCGGGTCAGGCGCGTACCCTGTACGGCGACCACGACCGCTTCGTCGATACCTACTTCAAGACCTTCAAGGGCATGTACTTCACCGGTGACGGCGCGCGCCGCGACGAAGACGGCTACTGGTGGATCACCGGTCGCGTCGACGACGTGCTCAACGTTTCCGGCCACCGCATGGGCACTGCCGAGATCGAGAGCGCCATGGTCGCCCACCCGAAAGTGGCCGAGGCCGCAGTGGTCGGTGTGCCGCACGACATCAAGGGGCAGGGCATCTACGTCTACGTCACCCTGAATGCCGGCGAGGAGGCTTCCGAGCAACTGCGTCAGGAACTGAAGAACTGGGTACGCAAGGAGATCGGCCCGATCGCCACGCCGGACGTGATCCAGTGGGCGCCTGGCCTGCCCAAGACCCGCTCGGGCAAGATCATGCGCCGTATCCTGCGCAAGATCGCCACCGCCGAATACGATGCGCTCGGCGACATCTCCACCCTGGCCGACCCGGGCGTGGTGCAGCACCTCATCGACACCCACAAGCAGATGCAGGCCGCCTGCGCCTGATCGCTGACGGCACGGCGAAAACCCCGCCCGGCTAACGCCTGGCGGGGTTTTCTTTTGTGCATTGCAGGTGGGGCAGGGCTATCGAGCATGCCCAGGCACCTCTAAAAATTACCTCGGCTTTGCCTTCCTGCGGCGCTCTGCCTCCTTCATCCCTGCAGTCGTCGCCTAGGTTTTAGAGGCTCCCTACAGCTCGGGGAACCTTTTCTTTCTTTATCTTTCTTATGCGCAAGTTGTACAGAATAATTTTGTTTGTACAATTTTTTGCTTTGTGCATAATCGCACTGTGCCATCTTCAGTGGCCGTTCCATCCCGTTTCAGTGCTTTGCGTTGCCGCGCCCATGCGCGTTGGCACGAGGATTTCGTGCGCCCTTCAATTGCCCAGAAAAAGAGGCTCTCATGTTTGCCAACCTCAGCATGTCTCAAAAGCTGTATGCGGGTTTTGGTGTCGTCCTGTTGGTGATTCTCGTATTGGTGCTGTCTACCTGGCGTGGCTTCGATCAGGTCGATAGCACGGTCAAGCGCAACATTCACACCTATACCGTGATCAACGAGTCGGCCGATCTGCTGGCCAGTTTGATCAATATCGAAACTGGCGCCCGTGGCTTCATCATTACCGGGCGCGATCAGTTCCTCGGCCCGCTGGAGGCTGGTGAAAGAGACTTTCAAGAGCACATCGCCGAACTGCGCCAGATGACCCGCGACAATCCGGCCCAGCAGCGCCGCTTCGACGAATTGCAGGCGTTGCACGAGCAATGGTTGCACGAAGAGATCAACGCCAATCTCGAACTGCGTCGTCAGGTGACGGCTGGGCAGAAGACTTTCGATACGCTGGTCGAGCACGTTGCGGCCGGCGGCGCCAAGGTCAAGATGGATGCCATGCGCCGGCTGATCAACGAGATTCAGGGTGAAGAAAGCGCCTTGCTGGAGCGCCGCACGGACTCCATGAACGCCGCCAAGTCGCTGTCGCTGATCATCCTGCTGGTGGGGGGCGCGATTACCACGGTGCTCGCCATGAGCGTGGCCTTTACCCTGTCGCGCAGTATTGCCGGGCGTCTGCAACAGGTGGTGGAGGTGGCGCGCAATATCGCACAGGGTCGCCTGGACTCGAAGATCGAACGGGCAGGGGGCGATGAGATCGGCGTTCTGCTCGATGCCTTCGTCACCATGCAGGAGCGTCTGCGCGAGATGATCGGACAGATTCGTAGTGGCGCCGGCCAGTTGGTGACCTCGGCGCAGAGCATCTCCACGGCGTCGAGCCAGCTAACGGTGGCCGTGCAGGAGCAGTCGCATGCCGCATCGAGCATGGCGGCCACGGTAGAAGAACTGACCGTCAGCATCAACCATGTGGCGGACAACGCCAACGAGGCTCACGAGCTGTCCAGCGAATCGGGGCGGCAATCGGCCGAAGGCGGGGCGGTGATCCAGGAGACGCTGGGCAGCATGCAGCGCATCGCCGATACCGTGCAGGGTGCGGCGGCACAGATTGCCGAGCTGGGTCAGCATTCCGATCAGATTTCCTCCATCGTCAACGTGATCAAGGATATCGCCGATCAGACCAACCTGCTGGCGCTCAACGCAGCCATCGAAGCGGCGCGGGCCGGCGAGCAGGGGCGCGGGTTCGCCGTGGTGGCCGACGAGGTGCGTCTGCTGGCGCAGCGCACGGCCAACTCCACCCAGGAGATCACCGAGATGATCAAGAAGATTCAGAGCGGCACGCGCAATGCCGTGAGCAACATGGAAGTGGGTGTGGAGCAGGTCAACGGCGGTCTGGAGCAGGCCGGTCAGGCGGGCGACGCCATTGTCAGCATCCGTTCGGCATCTGCTCGCGTAGTCGGGGTGGTCGATCAGATTTCCCTGGCTTTGCGCGAACAGACCGTCGCCAGCCAGGACGTGGCACGCAACGTCGAGCGCATCGCGCAGATGTCGGTGCAGAACAGCGAGGCGGTCAGCGACACCTCGCGAACGGCGCACGATCTGCAGCAGTTGGCCGTGTCTCTGGAGAAAAATGTTGCGTTCTTCCGCTTTTGACTAGGCTCACAATAGCAAGCCACCAAGTTTGATCCTGAGAAGGAAGCACAGATGGGTATTGCCAGCCAGAGCATATTTCCTCAGCCATTTCGGGCCGTGGGATGCGCCGAGTGTCGAAACGCTGAGGCCCTGGGTTTTGATTTCACTATGGCGCTTCAGTTGATCGTCGATATCGAGGAACGACGGCCGTTTGCCTATGAGGCGCTGGTGCGGGGCTGCAACGGAGAGTCTGCCGGTGAGGTGCTGGGCTGGGTCAACGACAGTAATCGCTATCGTTTCGACCAGGCCTGCCGGGTCAAGGCCATCGAGCAAGCCGCCAATCTGGGCCTGCTCGACATCCCCGACTGCCTGCTGAGCATCAATTTCCTGCCCAATGCGGTCTATCGCGCCGAAACCTGCATTCGCGCGACGCTGGAAGCCGCCAGGCGCTTCGCCTTTCCACAGGAGCGCTTGATGTTCGAGGTGACCGAGGGGGAGCGAATCCACGACGCCGAGCACCTCAAGCAAATCTTCACCGAGTATGGGCGCCAAGGCTTCACCACGGCCATCGATGACTTCGGTGCCGGCTATTCGGGGCTCAACCTACTGGCCGAATTCCAGCCCGACATTCTCAAGCTGGACATGGCCCTTACCCGTGGTATCGACCGTGATGCAGTGCGCCAGGCCATCGTCGCCGGCATTGTCCTGGTGGCGCAGCGACTGGGCATCCGCATCATCGCCGAGGGCATCGAAAGTGCAGGGGAGCGCGATGCTTTGCTCGATCTGGGCATCCGCTACATGCAGGGCTTCCTCTTCGCCAGGCCGCAAACCGACAGGCTCTGTTTACCTTGAGCCACCCATGGAAAACGCCCTGATGATCAGGGCGTTTTCATTGGCCTGCGAGGTTTCAGAGGGCGCCGAACACCTTCTTCGCCAGGCTGGTGGCGGCTGCTGCCGGGTTCTGGCGGATGCTGGCTTCCTGCTTGGCGATCATCTCGAACAGGCCATTGAGCGCCTGCTCGGTGACGTAACCCTCGGCCGTCGCGTTCTTCGCATCGACCACGCCGAAACTGGCCGCCTGGCCGGCGAAGGCGTTGTACTGCTGTGCCAGGCCGACCTTGTCGGTGGCCTGCTTGACGATGGGTAGGAACTTGGCGCGAATTTGCTCGCGGCTGCTCTTGTTCAGGTACTGGGTGGCGGAATCCTGCGGGCCGGCGAGAATCGCTTTGGCGTCAGCCACGGTCATCTTCTTAATTGCATCGACCAGCAGTGCCTGAGCCTGTGGCACGGCGGCTTCGGCGGCCCTGTTCATGCTCTCTTCGAGCTGTTCCACCTGGGCGCCCATGCCCATCATCTTCATGGTCTTGGCAGCCTTGCCGAGCTTGCCGGGCAGCTCGATGCGCACGTCCGGGTTGTTGCTGAAGCCACCAGGCGTGCCCAGTTGCTTGACCGCCACCTGGGCGCCCTGGATCAGCGCATCCTTGAGGCCGCCGCTGGCGTCCTGCTGGCTCAGGTCGGAGAGGGACAGGGCGAAGACGTTGGCCGAGAGCAGCAGGCCGGCGGCGAATGTGGTGAGGCGCAGCATGAGGGTGATCCTTGTATCGGGGGAGTGTTTTGAGCTTAACAGGCTGTTGGGAAAACGGCTGCGTTGGTGCTGCAGGCTTGCAAGGTTCTTTCTGAAATGGCGGGGAAGTTGGGGTTGATACTGGGCTGGTAAGTTTGTATGCGGTCTTGTTGGCTTGTGTTGGCGTTCTGGACGCCGCTTTGGGTGTTTTCAGATATTCCGGGTTTCGCCCCCTCGGGCGACTCACTTTTCTTTGAAATGCGCAAAGAAAAGTAAGCAAAAGAAACGCACCCCCGCCATCCGGGTCTCGCTGCGCTCGACTTCCCTCACTCCGGCACCACTCCGGGGTCGGCGTACATGGGCCATCCCTGGCCCATTACGCCTCTCGTGGCATCCATGCCACTCGCCCCCTGCGCAATGCCTACGTTCGGCCTCCTGAAGGGGGCATTCGCGCGCCTGAACGAACGGGCACTCCATAGGCTGCTCGGCGTGTTCTAGTGGCTGTGAAATATCGAGTTAAACCAAAACTTTCATTAACGCAGTTTCATACGTTGAACAGCTTGCCGGCTTGAAGCCGGCATCTCGGTCAGCCCTAGGGCTGACCTCGTGTTCAAGCACTCCGCACTAATTCTGGGTTACCTCGGGTTCAGGCGCGTGCAGAGCCCGCCCAGGAGGGCGAACGGAATCGTCGTGGAAGAGGTCGAGCGACATGGATGTCGCGAGAGCCGCGATGGGCCATGGATGGCCCACCGCGGCGGGCCTCTGGAGCGGCGATGGAGTGAGCGAACCCTGGCGCAGCCAGGGCCGGATGATCGGGCGGAGGGTTTGGTTACTTTGCCCGCAAAGTGACTCGCCCGGGAGGGCGAAACCAAAAACATCAGCAAAAACGCGGCAATTCGGAACAGGCACAAAAAACAACACAAACTTACCAGCCCGGTATCAGCCAGCCGATAGCCGTGGATGGGCAGCACGCGCCGCTATGGCTATGATCAGAACCATGAATTCCCCATTACCCCTGCGCAATCCCTGCCCACCGGGCGCCTGTGACTGCCAGCGCGATGAGCTGCTGGATGTGCCGGGCGCCGACACGCGCGTGCTGCTGCTGACCCGCAATGAGGAGCAGCGCCTGCTCGAGCGCCTGGAAAACCTGAAAAGCTTGGAAGACCTCGAACGCATGCAGCAGCGTATGTTCGAGCAATTGGGCATTCGCCTGCATATCGAGCCGAGCCATGGCGAGGTGCGCAGCATGCGCGGCATTCACATGCGCTTCGACGCGCACCCAGGGTTGTGCCGCAAGACGCGGCAGAGCATTCCGGCGGCGATCCGCCGGGCCATGGAAAAGAACCCGGAAATCGCCTGGCGCCTGCTGGATTCCTTCGATCTGTTTGGTGGCCTGTAGCGGCTCTCACCAGGGCAGGGGCTGCCCATCGTAGGCGTGGAAGCTACCGCTGTGCTCGGGCCCCAGGCTGTCGATCACCTGCAGCATTTGCGCGGCGGCCAGTTCGGCGGGGCGCGCGGCTGTGGCGCCGCGAAAGGGTTGCGACAGCGGTGAGATCACCGTGCCGGGATGCAGGCTGAGCAGGCGCGCCTTGGGCTTGCTGCGTGCAAGTTCGATGGCGGCGGTCTTGATCAGCATGTTCAGCGCAGCCTTGGAGGCGCGGTAGGCGTACCAGCCGCCCAGGCGGTTGTCGCCAATGCTGCCGACCTTGGCCGAGAGCATGGCCATGGCGCCTTGCTTGTCGAGCAGCGGCAGGAAGTGACGCAGCACCAGTGCCGGGCCCAGGGCATTGACCTGAAACACCGCCTGCAAGGCATCGGCCTCGATGGCGTTGAGGCTCTTCTCCGGGGCGATGCCAGGGCGATGCAACAGCCCGGCTGTATGCAGGATCAGTTGAAAAGGGCCTTCCTCGACCAGGGCCTCAGCGGCGACGGCGATACTGCTCGGGTCTTCCATATCGATTGCCGGCGTGCTGCCGCGGCTCAGCTCACGCACGCTGGTGCAGTTACCATCGCCACGCAGCAGTTGGCAGAAGGCCTGGCCAAGGGTGCCACTGGCGCCGATCACCAGCGCCTTGTAGCCGCTGCCCAGGCTATTGAGACTCACGGCTGGGCGGCGCCACGGCGGAAGAACAGGGTGACCTGGCCAAGCTCGACGCCGAACTTGCTCATCACCGAACGGTTGATCATGGTGTCGTCGTCCATCAGGTACATCCAGTCATCGAAATGGACGACGTAGGTGCTGTCATCCACTGGCAGGTTGAGGTGGTAGCGCCAGTGCAGGGCATTGCCGGCCACTTCGCCGATGGCCTCGCCGACCACATCGCTGGCGGTACCGATCCAGCGCCCGCTTTCATCCGGGGTGAGCGTCCAGACGCGGCGCTGGCGGGTGCCGTCGCTATACAGGAAGCGCTCGTCGAGGATCAGCTTGTCGCCATCGCGGCGGCTCTGGATATCGACATGGAAGCGTTTGATCACCTCTCCGGAGCGATCCTGGAACATGCCCCAGGCCTGTACCGGGCCGGAGAAGAAGCTGGGTAGATCCAGCACGGGTTTCTCGTGGGCATAGCGTTCCACCGGAACCTGGCCACAACTGATCAGCAACAGGCTGGTCAGCACAATCACAAGGGCTTTCATGGGCTACCTCAAGGGTTGCGGCCGAGCAGCGCCGCACGCAGTTTCGGACTGCGGGTCTGCGGATCGAGCCAGATGGAAAAGAAGGCACGGGCGAAAGCCGGATCTTCGATGACGTGTTGCAGCTTGCCGTCGACATAGAAGCGGCAGCCTTGGCCGGGCAGATAGACGCCGGTGATGTGCGTGCCATCGCGAACATCGACGAAGGCCTGACGCATCTCTTCTGCCCACTGGGCTTCGCGCCCGCCCTGCAGGGCCTTGGCATCGATGCGACGAATTTCGTCGAGGCTGGTTTCCACCAGGGTTTCGCGGCTGATGTTGCGGCGGTAGGTGAGCTCCAGCGCGAAGGGCTGGTCGAAATTCACTGGCTGCGCCGGGCTCCAAAGCTTGGCGTTGTAGACCGAGAAGCCGAACCAGGTGAAATCACCGCTGCCGATCAACTCGGCCCGTGGCAGTTGTTCGCGCCAGCCGTTCTGGGTATTGGCCTGCGCCACAACGCTGAGTGCCAGAACGAGCAACGAGGCCGAACACAGACGCGCTAGCAGCGTCTTCATGAGCCATCCCTCCGCGGGTGGTGGCCGCGACCCGTCATGGTCACGGCTCTGGAATAAAAAAATCCGACAACCAAAAGGGGAGTGGTGGGTTGCCGGATTGCGCAGCTTGTCGTCAGGCGGCGAACTCCTCGTCGGAGAAGGCCATCAGGGTCTCCTTGCCGGCCTTGATCTCAGCCAGCAAGGTGCCGGCCTCCGGCAGGATGCGCGCCATGAAGAAGTCGGCTGACTTGATCTTGGCGTTGTAGAAGTGGGTCTCGGAGCTGCCGCCATCGAGTTGCCGGCGTGCCACCTGGGCCATCCGCGCCCACAGCCAGGCCAGGCTGGTGAGGCCGAACAGGCGCAGGTAGGGCGTGGCGGCCGCAGCGGCCTGCTCGGGATTCTTGCTGCCTTCGCTGGCCAGCCACAGGGTGGCTTGCTGGAGTTGCTTGACCGCCTGGGTCACCTCAGCAGCATGCGGCGCCTCGGCGTTGCGCTTGAGCCAGTCGTCGACCAGGGCGAAGAAGGCGCGCACCGCGCGGCCGCCACCCAGGGCAAGCTTGCGGCCCACCAGGTCGAGCGCCTGGATGCCGTTGGTGCCCTCGTAGATGCGGGTGATGCGGCAGTCACGCACCAGTTGCTCGATGCCCCAGTCTTCGGTGAAGCCGGAGCCGCCAAGCACCTGCAGGCCCTCGTTGGCGCAGGCAAAGCCCTCGTCGGTGAGGAAGGCCTTGACCACCGGGGTGAGCAGTTGCACCAGGTCATCGGCACGGCTGCGCGCTTCGGCATCCTCGGCGCCGTGGGCGATGTCCTGTTGCAGGCCAGCGAAATAGGCCAGGGCGCGGCACCCTTCGATCATCACCTTCTGCCGTAGCAGCATGCGCCTTACGTCCGGGTGCACCAGAATCGGGTCGGCGGCTTTGTCGGGCGCTTTCGGCCCGGCGATGGATCGGCTCTGCAGGCGCTCGCGGGCGAAGCCCAAGGCGATCTGGTAGGCACTCTCGGCCACGCCGAGGCCCTGCATGCCAACCATCAGGCGCGCCGAGTTCATCATGGTGAACATGCAACTCAGGCCCTTGTTCGGCTCGCCGATCAGCCAGCCCCGGGCGCCCTCGAAGTTCATCACGCAAGTTGCCGAGCCCTTGATGCCCATCTTGTGCTCCAGTCCGCCACAGAAGGCTTTGTTGCGGCTGCCGTCGTCGAGGAACTTGGGCACCAGGAACAGCGAGATACCCTTCACGCTGTCCGGCGCATCCGGCAACTTGGCCAGTACCAGGTGGACAATGTTGTCCACCAGATCATGTTCGCCGTTGGTGATCCAGATCTTGGTGCCGCTCAGGGCGTAGCTGCCGTCGGCTTGCGGCACGGCGCGGGTGCGGATCAGGCTGAGGTCGGTGCCGCACTGCGGTTCGGTGAGGCACATGGTGCCGGTCCACTCGCCGCTGATCAGGCGCGGCAGGTACTTCTCCTGCAGCTCGGGGGTGCCATGGCTGGTCAGGGCGTTGATGGCGCCGTGGGTCAGGCCGGGGTACATGCCCAGCGCCAGGTTGGCCGAGCAGGTCATTTCCTCCACCAGCATGTTCAGCACATGGGGCAGCCCCTGGCCACCGAACCGGGGCGGGCAGGCCAGTGCCGTCCAGCCACCTTCGGCGAATTGCCTGTAGGCCGCCTTGAAGCCCTCCGGCGTGCGCACGGAGTGGGTTTCCGGGTCGTACTGGCAACCCTGCTTGTCACCAGGGCCATTGAGCGGTGCCAGCACGTTCTCGGCCAGCCTGGCTGCCTCTTCGAGAATCGCGCCGCCCAGATCAGCGCTGAACTCACGCTGCTCGGGCAGCGCTTGCAGCACCTCGTAGGCTTCGAGCAGTTCCTCGAAGACGAAACGCATATCACGGAGCGGAGCGTGGTAAGACGGCATGGTGTTTTACCCTAAGCTGTACAATTTATTCGTGTGTACAGTTTTTGTAGAGTTATTTGGGGCGTATTGCAAGCTCTTTTGCTTGGGTATCGATGATGACCGATGAGTCAGTCTGATTCTTCTCCAGGTGGTTCAGCTTTTTTCCTGCCCGAAACGGCGCCGGATACCTGCTGCCGGTTTGCTTGTCGAGCAGCGCGCATTGGCAGCAGGAGAAGTCACCGTCAGTGACTTGCATTCGGCCAGCGACCTTCGAGAATGAAGTGATGGCACCTTGGATATCACCTGCATGCTCCAGACATTCTTCAAGCGTGTGGCTTTGCTCTGGGAGGCGTCCGATCTCGCCCTGATCGGCCAGCGCCGTGAGCGGCGCATGCGCCTGCTGGCCAGTTTGATGATGCCGCTGGTGGGGCTGGGCTGGGGGCTGTTCTTCGCCATTCGCGGTTACTGGCCCATCGTGCTGATGGATCTGGCAATCATCCTCTGCGGCATCGTCGTGTTCATCCTCACCCTGAACCACCGGCCGCGTAGCGCCAACCTGGTGCTGTTCGGCGCCTTGCTGCTGCTCATCGTCGGTTCAACCCTGCTGCTCGACCCGCAGACTCTGGCGGCACCCCGCGCCACTCACCTGTACCTGCTGCCGGTGGCGGTGGGCGCACTGATGGCATTTCGTGACGAGCCGCTCTGGCTGCGCTACGGCGTCTGTCTGACAGGCCTGCTGCTGTTCGTCGGCCTGGCGGCATCCACCTGGCGCCCCAGCGATCTCTACGTCTTGCCTGACGATCTGCGCATGGTCGGCTCCTGGGTGCAGGCGGGGACGGCTACGCTGCTGCTCTTTCTGCTGTTGCACATCCTGCAGAGCGATGCTGCCGAGCGTTCCGGGCTGGAGCGTGACCTGCAGGTGGCGCTGCGTGAGGAGCAGTTCGTGCTGCACTACCAGCCGCAAGTGAATCACGCCGGCCGAGTGATCGGCGCCGAGGCACTGATCCGTTGGCAACACCCGCAGCGGGGGCTGCTTGGCCCGGGCGAGTTCATCGATCACGCCGAGAAGACCGGGCTGATCATCCCCATTGGCCAGTGGGTGCTGGAGCAGGCCTGTGCCTGCCTGCGCCAATGGTCAGGCGACCCTGCACTGCGCGAGGTCAGTCTGGCGGTGAATATCAGCCAGAAGCAGTTTCACCGGCCAGGTTTCGATAGCGAGATACTGGCGCTGATCGAACGTCAAGGTATCGACGCGCAGCGTCTGGAGCTGGAGCTGACCGAAACCCTGATCGTGCAGGACATGGAAGACCTCGTTCGCAAGATGGCGCTATTGGTCGAGCATGGCGTGCGCTTTTCCCTGGACGACTTCGGCACTGGCTTCTCTTCCCTCAGCCACCTCAAGCGTCTGCCATTGGGCAAGCTGAAGATCGACCGCTCGTTCATCTGCGATGTGCTCAGCGATGCCAGCAGCGCAACCATAGTGCGCAGCGTCATCGCGCTGGGGCAGAGCATGGGCATGATGGTGATCGCCGAGGGAGTGGAAACCGAGGCTCAGCACGCTTTCCTGGTCGACAATGGTTGCAGCCAGTTCCAGGGCTATCTGTTCGGCCGACCGATGCCGCTGGCGGATTTCGTCCCTTTCGTCCGTCGCCTCGACACCTGAACCGCCCATCCCGCATTCGCTGCTCGAATGAACTCCGGGGGCGTCAGCAATGTCTGTCTGCTGTCGACTTGTCTGGGCAGGATTTGATGGCTATTGGCCGCCATCGCGTGGCTTTCAGCGGTGATCCTGTATGCAACTTCCGGTTGCCGGGCGCATGTCGACCATTGCCATGCCCGTCAGCCGGGCTTCGTACCACTCAGTCGAAGATTGCTCATGTTCCCATCCCGCCCTTTTCCCGTTCGATTCTCTCCGCTTCCCTCCCGCGCATTGGCGGCCTGCCTGCTCGGCGGTCTGCTCGGCACAGTCAGCCCGGCTCAGGCCGAAGAAGCCGCCAGCAATCAGCGTTGGGTCAGCGACAGCCTCAATACCTACGTGCGCAGTGGGCCCACCGACGGCTACCGCATCGTCGGTACCCTGACCTCCGGTGAGAAGGTGGAACTGCTGCGTACCCAGGGCGATTACAGCCAGGTGCGCAGCGAGAGTGGCAATACGGTGTGGATTCCCAGCCGCGATCTGCAGTCGGTGCCGGGGCAGGCCGAGCGCCTGCCACAACTGGAACAGAAGGTCGCCGACCTGACCGCCGAGCTCAAGGGTATCGACGATGCCTGGAAGGCACGGGTACAAGGCATGCAGGAAACCCTGGATTCGCGCAAGCAACTGATCGAAGAGTTGCAGGCCGCACGCAGTGCCCTGGATGCCGAGCTGACCAGCACCCGTTCGCAACTGCGCGATGCCCAGGCGCAGTTGGGCAACGAACAGCAGCAGGTGCTGATGCGTTACATGGTCTATGGCGGCAGCATCGCCGGCGCTGGCCTGCTGCTCGGTCTGATCCTGCCGACCATGCTGCGGGTGCGGCGCAAGCGTAACGATCAGTGGGTGTGAGCCCTCAGGCCTGGGCGGTCAGATGACGGGCGATGCCCTTTTTCAATGGCAGCAGGCCCTGGGCCAGGCGCAGGCCGGCGCCGCGCAGCAGGCGCACGGGTAGATGGTCGTTGGTGTACAACTCCACCAGCAGGTTGGTGGCCTGGTACAGTGGCCAGGTGGCCAGGCGTAGCTGACGCTCGTAGCGCGCCAGCGGGGCGACTGCGCCGATGTCCTGGCCCTTGGCCTGAGCCGCCAGCAGGGCGTCGCTCAATAGCTGCACACCGATCAGGCCGAAGTTGAAACCGTGCGCGGTGACCGGGTGCATGCCCACGGCGGCATCGCCGAGCAGGGCGCAGCGGTTGCCGACCATGTGCCGCGCATAGGCGCCCACCAGCGGGTAGGCATGGCGACTGCTGACCAGTTGCATGGCGCCCAGGCGGCGGTCGAAGCGTTGCTCCATCTCGCGGGCGAAGGCGGCTTCGTCCAGCTTCTGCAAGCGCTCGATCTCGCGCGGTGGCAGGGTCAGCACGGTGGACGACTGGCGGCCGTTGAGCGGCAGCAGGGCCAGGGTCTGGCCGTAGCCGAACCATTCCCAGGCCACTTGCTGGTGATCCTGCTCATGTTGCATGCGGCACACCAGCATGGTCTTGCCGAAGTCCTTGAGCTGCGCGCCGATGCCGAGCTGGCGGCGGGTTTCCGAGAAACGGCTGTCGGCAGCGACCAGCAGGCGCGGTTGCAGCACCTGGCCGTCGTTGAGTACCAGCTTTACCTCGTCCTGACCTTGCTCAATGGCGCGCAGGCTGCTTTCACACAGTAATTGCACATCGGCACACTCGCTCACGGCCTGGTAGGCGGCGCGGCGAATGGCCTGGTTGGCCACCAGATGGCCGAGGCGTTCGGCGCCGGCCTGTTGCGCGCGGATCTTCAGGGCGAACAGCGAGGGGCCGTTGAACACCTGGGCATCGCGCAGCACGGCGATCTCTTCAGCGGGCAGGCGTGCCCACAGGCCGAGGCGTTCGAGCAGCGCCTGCGAGCCATGGGTGAGGGCGATCTCGCGGCCGTCGAAGGCAGGTTCCGCCAACGCCTGCTCGGTCTGGCGCTCCAGCACGACGATGGACAGGCCTTGCCCGGACAGGGCGCGTGCCAGACACAGGCCGGCGGGGCCGGCACCGACGATGACGATATCGGGTGACATGCTGCTCTCCTTGCGAACTCGGAAAGAGCCGAGTCTAGGCTGCAGAAGAGGCGCGGATATTGTCCGGGATCATGTCGGCAGTGCGGGCCTTGTTTTCGGTGCGCACGGCGCACCTACGGGTTGGGCATGGCCGCGGACGATTGTAGGGTGCGCTGTGCGCACCAGCGGTTTGGTCCGGATGCCATCCGGGAAAATCCACCTTCCGGCCCCGGATTGCATCCGGGCTACAACTAGGCTGGAGAGGTACGGGGGATATGGTTCGGGATCATGGGCGTTGTTTCCGGTGCGCACGGCGCACCCTACGGGTTAGGCATGGCGCGGGCGGGTGTAGGGTGCGCCGTGCGCACCAGCGCTGTAGCCCGGATGCAATCCGGGGAATCCCTCCAGCGGCCCCCGGATTTCATCCGGGCTACAGCAACCCCGCCAGCAGGCGCCCGAGCACTTCCATGGCCTGTTCGCTGCGGGGGTTCCAGGGGTGGCCGTAGTTCAGCCGCGCGCAGTGGCGAAAGCCCTGACTGGCGGAGAAGATCGGCCCTGGCGCCAGGCTGATGCCCTGGGCCAGTGCCAGGCGCAGCAGTTGCAGCGAGTCCAGGCGCTCGGGGAACTCGAACCAGAGGAAGTAGCCGCCCGCTGGCCTTGTCACCCGCGTGCTGGCCGGAAAGTGCCGGGCGGCCGAGGCGAGCATGGCGCTCTGCTGCATTTCCAGCGCATGACGCAGCTTGCGTAGGTGGCGGTCGTAGCCGCCGTGCTGTAGGTAGTCGGCCAATGCGGCCTGGGCCGGCACCGAAGGGGAGATGGTGGTCATCAGTTTGAGCCGGGCGATCTGCTCGGCATAGCGCCCGCCGGCCACCCAGCCGATGCGATAACCCGGCGCCAGGCTCTTGGAGAAGGAGCTGCAATGCATCACCAGTCCGTCACGGTCGAAGCTCTTCACCGGCTTGGGCGGGTGACTGCCGAAGTACAGCTCGGCGTACACGTCGTCCTCGATCAGCGGCACCTGATGCTCCACCAGCAGCTCGTACAACGCCTGCTTCTTGGTCTCGCTCATGCTCGCACCGAGCGGGTTCTGCAGGCTGCTCATGAACCAGCAGGCCTTGATCGGCAGTTGCCCCAGGCTCTGTGACAGGGCATTCAGGTCGATGCCCTCGCGCGGGTGCACGGGGATTTCCACCGCCTTGAGTTGCAGGCGCTCCAGCACCTGCAGGCAGGCGTAGAAGGTGGGCGACTCGATCGCCACCAGGTCGCCCGGCTGGGTGACGCACTGCAGGCAGAGGTTGAGCGCCTCCATGGCGCCGTTGCTGATCACCAGCTCTTCCATCGGCAGCATCACGCCGCTGACCATGTAGCGCAGGGCGATCTGCCGACGCAGGTCGGCGTTGCCGGCGGTCATGTCGGCGATGATCTCGTGCGGCGAGAGCCTGCGCAGGGCGTGCGCCATGCTCTTGGCCAGGCGCGGCAGGGGGAACAGGTCGGGGCTGGGGAAGGCCGAGCCGAAGGGCACGGTGTGCGGATCCTTGAGCGAGGCGAGCACGGAGAACACCAGCTCGCTGACGCCGACATCGGTGGTCTGCGCGGCATGGGCGGTCAGCTCGGGTTCGTGCAGTGGGCGCTTTGCGTGCTCACGGACGAAGTAGCCGGAGCGTGCCCGCGCCTGGATCAGCCCGCGATCTTCCAGCAGGTAGTAAGCCTGGAACACGGTGGACGGGCTGACGCCATAGGTGCGGCTGGCGTGGCGCACCGAGGGCACTTTCTCGCCGGGGCCGAGTACGCCGGTGCGGATCAGCTCGGCGATCTCGTCGGCGAATTTTTCGTAGCGTTTCATCCTGTCCTGGTTCACCGCCGCAAAGGGTATGGGCGGACACTTTACGGGGTGAGCGGCAGACATGGCAGTGCCTCGTGAATCGTTCAGGAGGGGTATGGCGGATGTAGCCCGGATGCAATCCGGGGTGGCTCGATGTCCGCTCCCCGGATTGCATCCGGGCTACAGGTTCAACGCAGCGGCGCCAAGAAGGTGCTCTTGGTGCTCACATGGCTTTGCGAGTCGGCCTGGTCACGCACCTCGAAGCGGACGGTTTGTGGCCCAGCGCCATTGCTCGTGGCCGTCAGCGCGACGCTTACCGGCAAATCGCGAATCTCCCCCGGTGCCAGGTTCAACGTGCGCGGGCCGTGCAGCTCGAAGTCACCGGGCTCGACCAGTGCGATGGCATAGCTGCGTGGCTGCTGGGTCTTGTTGATGATCTTCAGGCTGTAGATGTTCTCGATCTGACCCTGGGCGTTCTCGCGGAACAAGCCACGGTCGCGGGTCACGTCCAGGGAAATCAGTGGGCGTTCGGCCAGTGCCCAGACGAAGGCGCCGATCATCACCGCCAGCATCGCCGCGTAGCCGACCAGGCGTGGGCGCAACCAGTGGGTCTTGCCGCCGGCCAGCTCGTTCTCCGAGCTGTAGCGCACCAGGCCACGGGCATAGCCGAGCTTGTCCATGATGCTGTCACAGGCGTCGATGCAGGCGCCGCAGCCGATGCACTCCAGTTGCAGGCCGTCACGAATGTCGATGCCGGTGGGGCAGACCTGCACGCACATCGTGCAGTCGATGCAATCGCCCAGGCCCTCGGCCTTGTAGTCGGCGTCCTTGCGCCGTGGGCCACGGTTCTCGCCACGGGCGGCGTCGTAGGAGATGACCAGCGTATCGCTGTCGAACATCACGCTCTGAAAGCGCGAGTAGGGGCACATGTCGCGGCACACCTTCTCACGCAGCCAGCCGGCGTTGATGTAGGTGGCAGCGGTGAAGAACAGCACCCAGAAGGCCGTGGTGGCGCCGACTTCAAGGGTCGCCAGATCCAGGGTCAGTTGGCGAATCGGGGTGAAGTAGCCGACGAAGGCCAGCGCGGTAACCAGACTCACCGTCAACCACAGAGCGTGCTTGGCGCAGCGCCGGGCCAGTTTCTGCAGCGACCAGGGCGCGGTATCGAGCTTGATGCGCTGGCCACGGTCACCCTCGGTGATCTGCTCGACACGCATGAAGACCCAGGTCCACACGCTCTGCGGGCAGGCGTAGCCGCACCAGACGCGGCCAGCCAGCACGGTGATGAAGAACAGGCCGAAGGCGGCGATGATCAGGATGGCCGAGAGCAGGATGAAATCCTGTGGCCAGAATGTGGCGCCGAAGATGTGGAACTGGCGGTTCTGCAGATCCCAGAGCACGGCCTGGCGGCCGTTCCAGTCGATCCAGGCGGTGCCGAAGAACAGCAGGAACAGCAGGCCGGCGCCGAGCAGGCGCAGGTTGCGAAAGCGTCCGGTGAAGCTGCGGGTGTGGATCGGGCCGCCGGCCTGGGCCGGGGTCAGGCGGATGGGTTTGCTCGGGTCGATGGTCTCGACGCTGCGCACGGGGATCAGATCGGTCATGTCGTTGCCCTCATCAGGCGTTTATTCAGGCTGGCAGCATGATCCGAGTGGGGCTGTTCGCAAAACAGACTCAGGTTTTCGATAAAAAAGCGGATCAGATGCTGGCGTCGAAAGCAGGGAAAAGTGCCTGGCAGGTCACCAGCCCGCGCCATTTCTGGCGTCTGCAGCTTTGCTGGCTGACAATACAGAGGTCGCCCTGCGACATCGCGCCACGCCAATCAGTGACCTGTGCTGGTCACTACCGCACCCATCTGATCCGCTTTTTTAAGGCTTTTCTGGCGCTGTTTTCAGTGCACGCCTGGCAGGCATAGTCGACGCCCCGTGATCAGGAGGCATGCCTGCATGTACCAATACGACGATTATGACCGCGCGCTGGTGCGCGAGCGCGTGGCCCAGTTCCGCGACCAGGTACAGCGGCGCCTGGCTGACGAGCTGAGCGAGGAGGAGTTCCTGCCGCTGCGCCTGCAGAACGGCCTGTACCTGCAAAAGCATGCCTACATGCTGCGCGTGGCCATCCCCTACGGCACCCTGTCGGCCAAGCAGATGCGTGCGCTGGCGCATATCGCCCGTGAATACGACCGCGGTTACGGCCACTTCACCACGCGGCAGAACATCCAGTTCAACTGGATCGAGCTGGAGCGCGTGGCGGACATCCTCGACTGGCTGGCCGACCACGACATGCACGCCATTCAGACTTCTGGCAACTGCGTGCGCAACATCACCACCGAGGCCTTCGCCGGCGTCGCCGCAGACGAGTACCTCGACCCGCGCCCGCTGGCCGAGATTCTGCGCCAGTGGTCGACGGTCAACCCGGAATTCCTCTTCCTGCCACGCAAGTTCAAGATCGCCCTGTGCGCCGCCGAGCAGGATCGCGCCGCGGTGCAGGTGCACGATATCGGCTTGCAGGTCTATCGCGACGCTGCCGGCGAGCTGCTGCTGCGCGTCTTGGTCGGCGGCGGTCTGGGACGTACGCCGATCATCGCTCAGCAACTGCGTGAGGGCCTGTCCTGGCGCGACCTGCTGTCGTACGTCGAGGCCATCCTGCGCGTGTACAACCGCCACGGCCGGCGCGACAACAAGTACAAGGCGCGCATCAAGATTCTGGTCAAGGCCCTCGGCATCGAGGCCTTCGCCGCCGAGGTGGAGCGTGAGTGGCAGATGATCAAGGACGGCCCGGCGCAGTTGACCGAGGACGAGTATCAGCGTGTTGCCGCTTCCTTCCGTCGGCCTGCCTATGCGTCGCTGGCGCAGACCGATCTGGACTTCGGCACCCACCTGGCGCGTGACGCCGGTTTCGCCCGCTGGGTCGCGCGCAATGTCATGGCGCACCAGGTGCCGGGTTACGTCAGCGTGGTGCTGTCGACCAAGCCCGGCATCAGCGCGCCGCCTGGCGATGTAACCGCCGAGCAGATGCAGGCCGTGGCCGAGTGGAGCGAGCGCTATGGTTTTGGCGAGATCCGCGTGGCTCATGAGCAGAATCTGGTGCTGCCCGATGTACGCAAGGCCGATCTGCATGCGCTGTGGCTGGAGGCCCAGGCCGCTGGACTGGGCAGCGCCAACGCCGGTTTGCTCACCGACATCATCGCCTGCCCGGGGGGCGACTTCTGCTCGTTGGCCAACGCCAAGTCGATCCCCATTGCCCAGGCCATTCAGCAGCGTTTCGACGACCTCGACTACCTGCATGACCTGGGCGAGCTGAGCCTGAACATCTCCGGCTGCATGAACGCCTGTGGCCACCACCATATCGGCAACATCGGCATCCTCGGCGTCGACAAGAACGGCAGCGAGTGGTACCAACTCACCCTCGGCGGCAGCCAGGGCCAGCAGGCGGCGCTGGGCAAGGTAATCGGCCCGTCGTTCGCCGCCGAGCAGGTGCCCGAGGTGATCGAGCGCATCGTGGGTACGTACGTGGACTATCGCGAGGTGGGCGAGGGCTTTCTCGACACCTTCCAGCGCATCGGCCTGGAGCCGTTCAAGGAGCGCGTGTACAGCCGCGAGGAGGTGGCATGAACAACCTGATACGCCTGATCGACGGCCAGGCCTGCATCGTCAGCGACGACCCCTGGAAACTGCTGGGCGAAGAGAGCGGCGCGTCGCTGATCCTGCCGCTGGCCGCCTGGCGCGAACGGCAATCGGCCGAGGTGCTGGAGGGCAGGGCGATGAGCTCCGACGGCCTGCTGCTGCAGGTGGATGACGAGCCGCAAGTGCTGCAGCCGTTTCTCGCCAGCCTGCCGCTGATCGCCATCGACTTTCCCAGCTTCCGCGACGGCCGTGGCTACAGCCAGGCTTACCTGCTGCGCACCCGCCTGGGCTGGCGCGGCGAGTTGCGCGCGGTGGGTGACGTGCTGCGTGACCAGTTGGCGCACATGCGCCAGTGCGGCTTCGATGCCTTTGCCGTGCGCGCCGACAAATCGGTGGAGGATGCACTCAAGGGGTTGGCAGGCCTGAGCGTGCTCTACGGTCGCTCGGCAATCGAACCGCGCCCCTTGTTCCGGCGCGGACGGCTCAAGGAGGAGTCGTTATGACGCTGCTGCGCGGCCTGTTCTGGCTGGTGCTGCTGCAGCTCGCCGGTGTCGTGCTCAATCACTGGCTGTTGCCCATGCTGCCAGCGGCGATCATTGGTCTGTTGCTGCTGTCGGTGTGGCTGATGTGGCGCGGCAGCGTGCCCGAGCCGCTGCAGCAGGCCGCAGGGGGCTTGCTGCCATTTCTGCCGCTGCTGCTGGCCGTGCCGGCCTCGGGGATCATGACCAGCGGTGATCTGCTGCTCGCCGAACTGCCGGTGATCGCCACGGCGCTGGTGCTGTCGCTGCTGATCACCGTGCCGTTCTGCGGCTGGTTGCTGCAAACCCTGATCCGCCGCCAGGAGCGCAAGCGATGAGCGTGCTGACTCAGCATCCGCTGTTCGCCGTCGCCCTGACCCTGGCGGCCTTTTTGATCGCTGCCTGGCTCTATCGGCGCAGCGGTTGGCTGCTGTTGCAACCGGTGCTGGTGTCCGTGGTGCTGATCGTCAGCACACTGCTGGCTTGCGGCATCGACTACGCCACCTACCGCGCGGGTGCCGAGCCCATCGCCTGGCTGCTGGGGCCGGCCACCATCGTCCTGGCCGTGCCGCTGCAGCACAATATCGCGCGCATTCGCCAGTTGTTCTGGCCGGTGCTGATCACCCTCTGTGCCGGTGGCGTGCTGTCGGTGGTGCTGACCCTGGCCATTGGCTGGGCACTGGGCGCCGACTGGAGCGTGGTGATGAGCCTGGCGCCCAAGTTCGTGACCATGCCGATTGCCATGCCGGTGGCCGAGCAGATCGGCGGTGTGGCCTCGCTGGCGGCGGTGATGGTGATGCTCACCGGGGTGATTGGCACGGCCATGGGGCCGCTGTTGTTGCGCTGGGCTGGGGTCGAACATCCGGCAGCCCGTGGCTTGAGCTATGGCATCAACGCCCATGCCATCGGTACCGCCCACGCCCTGCAGGAAGGCGAAGAGTGCGGCGCCTTCGCCGCATTGGGCATGAGCCTGCTGGGCATCGCCACGGGTTGCTCCTGCCGTTACTGCTGGCTTGAGCGGGCGGAATCCCGCCATCTGTCACGGCTGCCGCTCAGGCATCTGGCGAGTTCTCGCCAGATCTTGAGCCTGGTATGCGACAGAAAGCCGCGCAGTTACAGCTAAATCCTTTCAGCGGCACGCAATTTGCTTTAGTCGGCGACGCGATCGGAACAGGCCCGCCAAGAGGTCCGGAAACATTCCGCCGCGCCGTAGCGATACGGCTATCGCCCTGTTCGGCTTACCCGCCACAACCTGAAACCTTGCGCGCACGGCTAACTGTCGTGCGTCAACACTGGACTGTCTCATGAAAAGAACTCTGCTGGCGCTACTCTGCCTCAGCGTGATCGGTTGCTCCAAAACCCAGGAGCCCGAGAAAACCGTCGACGTCGTACTGATTGGTGCTGGCGTCATGAGCGCCACCCTCGGCACTTACCTCAACGAGCTGCAGCCCGACTGGAGCATCGACATCTACGAGCGTCTCGACCGCGTCGCCGGTGAGAGCTCCAATGCCTGGAACAACGCCGGCACCGGCCACTCGGCGTTCTGCGAGCTGAACTACACGCCGGAAACCGCCGACGGCGGTATCGACATCAGCAAGGCCATCGCCATCAACGAGTCGTTCGAGATCTCCAAGCAGTTCTGGGCCACCCAGGTCGAGCGCGACGTGCTGAGCAAGCCCAAGACCTTCATCAACAACGCCCCGCACATGAGCTTCGTCTGGGGCGACGAGAACGTCGAATACCTGCGCAAGCGCCACGCCGCTCTGCAGCACAGCAACCTGTTCCGTGGCATGGAGTTCAGCGAGGATCACGCGCAGATCGCCCAATGGGTGCCGCTGATCATGCAAGGTCGTGATCCGCAGCAGAAGGTCGCGGCAACGCGCATGGCCATCGGCACCGACGTCAACTTCGGCGAGATCACTCGCCAGTTGATCGACTCGCTGATCGGCAAGGACAAGGCCAGCCTGCACCTGGAGCACGAGGTGCGTGACCTGCAGCGCAACGCCGATGGCACCTGGCGCGTGACCGTGGCCGACCTGGCCAAGGGTGGCGTCGAGCAGAGCGTCAATGCGCGCTTCGTCTTCATTGGCGCCGGTGGTGGCGCACTCAAGCTGCTGCAGAAGTCCGGCATCGAAGAAGCCGAGGGCTACGCCGGCTTCCCGGTGGGTGGCCAGTTCCTCATGACCCGCAACCAGGACGTGGTCGCCCAGCACCTGGCCAAGGTCTACGGCAAGGCCTCGGTGGGCTCGCCGCCCATGTCCGTGCCGCACCTGGACACCCGCGTGATCGATGGCGAGACCGTGCTGCTGTTCGGCCCCTTCGCCACCTTCTCCACCAAGTTCCTCAAGAACGGCTCGCTGCTGGACATGTTCAGCGCCATGACCACCGACAACTTCCTGCCGATGGTCAACGCCGGCATGGACAACTGGTCGCTGAGCACCTACCTGATGGGCCAGTTGATGCTGAGCCAGGAAGAGCGCATGGCCTCCCTGCGCGAATACTTCCCGCAGGCGCGTGACGAGGATTGGGAACTGATCAATGCCGGACAGCGCGTGCAGATCATCAAGAAAGACGCCGAGAAGGGTGGCGTGCTGCAGTTCGGCACCGAGGTGGTGACCTCCGCCGACGGCAGCATCAGCGCGCTGCTGGGCGCTTCGCCGGGTGCCTCCACCGCCGCACCGATCATGCTGCACCTGATCGAGAAGGCCTTCGCCGACAAGGTCGCGACCCCCGAGTGGCAGGCGCGCTTGAAGGAGATCATTCCGTCCTATGGGCAGAAGCTCAACGATGACCTGGAACTGACCAACCGCATCCGCCAGTGGAGCAGCGAGCGTCTTGGCCTGCTGCATGTCGAAGTGGCCCCGGACGTAGACGTGGTCGCCGAGCCTGAGCCGAAAGCCGTGACCCTGTAAGGCATAAAGTGCTTTGCAAGAACCCGCCCTGCGTTATGCGCATGGCGGGTTTTTTTGGGCGCCGCATCCGGGCCAGGACGGGGGATCGCCCGCAAGCGGGGGCATGGCGTTTTCTGTGGGAGCCGGCTTGCCGGCGATCGGGGCGGTGATCCCCCCAGGCATTCACTCGGTCAGGGTCATCAGAATATCGGCGTACCAGGTGCAGTTCAGGCCCAGGGCTTCGTCTTGTTCCTCGTCACGATTGCCCAGCAGGCGGGTGGAGTGGATACCCAGCAGATGCCAGGGCAGTTCGCCATCGACGCTGGCGCGCTTGACCACCGGGGCGCCGCTGAGGCCACGATGGGTGCGGCCATCGGTGAGGAAGTAGCCAAGGCCATGAAAGCGCAGGCCGAACGATGAGGCCAACCCGGCGTGGCGCGCCACCGGCATGCGGTGCAGAGTGTCCTGGAAACCCAGGGGGAAGCCCACCACCAGCAGCGTCGAGCCAATCTCCACGGACTCATCGGCCTGCAACAGATGCTGCGGGGTGAAGGCCTGGTACAGGCTGCCCGGCGGCAGGGCGGGTTGCTGCAGTTCGATCACCGCCACATCGATCTCCCCGGCGCTATCGATGGCCTGGCGCCATTGGCGCTGATCGCCGTTGTACAGGGGGATGCCGAAATCGGCGGTGCTGGCCAGGTTGTCGGCATCGGTATGCAACTCGATGCACAGGCTGTCCGGGTGGTGGCCGCTAGGCTCATCGAGCACGACATGGCGACTGGTCACCAGGTACAGGCGGCCATCGCGCTGGAAGAAGAAGCCACTGGCGTTGGTCAGAACCTGCCCACCCGCCAGGGTGGTGATACGCGCCGCGCTGAGCATCAGGGAGTCGATCATGGGCAATGGCCTCCTGCCGGGAGTGGCTTAATGGCTGACCGCCAAACATGGCAGGGGTTCGTTCCGTAGGGTGCGCTGCGCGCACCTTGGCCAGTAGTTCGGTAAGGTGCGCCGTGCGCACCGGGGCTACGGTGATTTGAAGGTGCGCACAGCACACCCTACACACATTACGGTGGTGTCGGCTCGTCCTCGTTGCGATCCAGCGCCACCTGGCGGATCGACAGGCGAATCTCCGCCGGCAACACGCGTTTGGCGGCGCCTTCGGCCAGTTCGCTGAGCAGCGGATGATGGCTGAGCTTGCCGGCTTCGTCCTGACGCAGCACGCCCTGATCCAGCAGGCTCTGGATGAAGTGGCGGAACAGGCTCTTGTCGAAGAACTCCGGCGCGTTCAGGCCATGCAGAATGGACAGGCGCTGAGCCATGACCGTACACAGGTCTTCCAGCTCTTCGGCGCTGATCGCGTTCTGCCCGGCGTTGAGCAGCAGGGCGATGGCCATGTAGAAGCGCTGCAGGGTCTGCGCCACCGAACGCGACAGCAGGGTCAGCAGCACGAACTGGCGCGAGCTGGGCGCCGGGCGCACGTACACGTCGCCCTCGACCTTGAGCAGACCCTGTTCGACGAAGGCCGCCAGCCACTGGTCGATCACGCCTTCCAGCTCGCTCTGCTCCCAGCGGATGAACAACTCGGACTGCAGATAGGGGTACAACGCGCCGGCGTAGCGCAGGATCTGTTCGCGGCTGATCCGTGCGCTGCTCTGGAAGAAACTGGCCAGCAGCGCCGGCAGGGCGAAGATATGCAGCACGTTGTTGCGGTAGTAGGTCATCAGGACGGCATTCTGCTCGTCCAGATAGAGAATCTTGCCCAGCGCGTCCTTCTGCTCGGCCAGCAGGTCCATGTCCTTGACGTGCTCGATCAGCGCCGCGCCGTCACCCTCAGGCAGGGTGGTGTGCGGCGAGTAGGGCACGGCACGCAGCAGCGCCAGGTACAGGTCGAGCACACGGGCCAGGGCGCGGTCGTCCAGGGCCAGCTTGCTGGTGGACAGCAGGGCCAAGGCCACCAGGTTGACCGGGTTGATCGACGCCGCTTCGTTGAGGTGACGCGCCACGCGCTCACCCAGACGGTTGGTGGTGTCGTTGAGCCAGGCTGGGCGATACTGCGGGCCCAGCTCCTGCTGGCGCCAGCCGGGCTGCTGCTGGTCGAGAAACTCGGCCAGCTTGATCGGCTCGCCGAAGTTCACCGAAACCTGGCCGAAGCGCTGCTTGAGCGCGCCGAGCACCTTGAACAGGTCGAAGATCGACTCCTTCTTCTTGCTCGCGCCACGAAGTTCGCCCAGGTAGGTGCGGCCTTCCAGCACGCGTTCGTAGCCGATGTATACCGGCACGAAGACGATGGGCAGGCGGTGGCTGCGCAGGAAACTGCGCAGGGTGATGGCCAGCATGCCGGTCTTCGGCCGCAGCATGCGCCCGGTGCGCGAGCGGCCACCCTCGACGAAGTACTCCACCGGGAAGCCCTTGCTGAACAGGGTGTGCAGGTATTCGTTGAACACCGCCGTATACAGCGGGTTGCCCTTGAAGGTGCGGCGCATGAAGAAGGCACCGCCACGGCGCAGCAGGCCACCGATCACCGGCATGTTGAGGTTGATGCCGGCGGCGATGTGCGGTGGCGTCAGGCCGTTGCGGAACAGCAGGTAGGACAGCAGCAGGTAGTCGATGTGGCTGCGATGGCAGGGCACGTAGATCACTTCGTGGCCCTGGGCGATGTCACGCACGCCTTCGACGTTATGCACCTTGATGCCGTCGTAGATCTTGTTCCAGAACCAGGAAAGCACCAGCTCAAGGAAGCGGATTACCGTGTAGGTGTAGTCCGAGGCGATCTCGTTGCCATAGCGCAGTGCCTGGGCTTCGGCCTTCTCCAGGCTGATCTTCTCGCGTTCGGCTTCCTCGGCAATCGCCTGGCGCACCATCGGGTCGTGCACCAGGCCTTTGACCAGGTTGCGCCGGTGCGACACGTCCGGGCCGATTACCGCGGCCTTCTGGTTGCGAAAGTGCACGCGCAGGATGCGGTGCACCATGCGCAGGGTGCGCTCGTGGCCCTTGTCCTGCTCGACCAGTTCACGCAGGTGGATGGGGCTGGAGAACTGCACGCGGGTCTTGCGCCCGAGAATCAGAATGCTCACCAGGCGGCGCAGGCGCCCGGTGACGGCCCAGCTATCGGCGAACAGCAGCTTCCAGGCGCTGGTTTCGCGATCCGGCGACTGCCCCCAGAACACACTGACCGGCACGATCTGCGCGTCATCCACGTCATGTCGGGCGAGGGCGGCGACCACCCGTGCCAAGGTCGGCGAGATGCCGCGCTTGTCCTGGCGGCCGAACCAGTCCGGCTCCGGGGTCAGGTAGAAGAAGGCCGCCGGCTCGATGTGTTCCCCCACCGCCAGCGGTAGCACCGGGCGTGGCAGGCCAGCCTTGGTGCATTCGCGATCGAGCACCGCCAGGTCGCTCACCGAGGGCTGCTGCAGCACGTAGAACACCGGCTTGCTGCGGTCGAGCTTGAGGGTGAAGGCGGACTGGTTGATGGTTTCCGAGCGTACCCAGAGGTACAGCAGGCGGCGCAACGCGCTGAAGGCCATGCGGCGGAAGGGGGAACGGGTCATACGGGCTCTTGAACGATTAAACGAGCGCATGCTCGGGAAGGGCGCTAGTGTGCCGCAAGCCACGGCAGACGGGCAAAAAATCGTCGGGAACGATTTTGGCAAGTCACCAAAAACGCTCGCGTCCGTGCGTTCAGCCTGGCCAGCATACACAAGACAGATGACGGAAAAACGCGCGATGGCTCAGCACCCGTTGATCAACAGAACGGCAAACTAGGTGTTGGGTTCCCGAACCGAATGCCGAATCAGGCCGACCCGATGCAACGAATCGCCGCCTGACCGGGTGATTGCCCCTGCCTGTCCGTAGCCTGGATGTAATCCGGGGAAGGCGGCGGCCTTACGCCAGTTTCATCACCACCACCCCAACGATGATCACCGCGCAGGCCAGCAGGCGAATGGGGCGTAGGGTTTCCTTGAGCAGCACCACCCCCAGCAGCACGGCGAACAGCACACTGGTTTCGCGCAAGGCGGAGACCAGTGCCACCGGCGCCTGGGTCATGGCCCAGATGACGATGCTGTAGGCCGTCATCGACATCGCCCCACCGGCCAACCCGCCGCGCCAGTGTGGTCCCAGTTGCAGAAAGGCGCGCGGCCCGCGGCTGATGGCCAACACCAGCGCCATTACCACGCCGTTGACGGCGAACAGCCACAGCGAATAGCTCAGCGCATCGCCATTGGCGCGGGCGCCCATGGCGTCGCTCAGGGTGTAACCGGCGATGAACAGTGCCGTCATCAGGGTGCAGAACAGCATCGCCGCTTGTGGCGCCTTGTGTTGCCCGCCGCGCAACGCCATCAGCCAGATGCCCATCACCAGTATCAGCAAACCGCACAGTTGCCATGGGCTGAGGTCGTCATGCAGCAACAGCAGCGAGAGCAGGGCGACCATCAAGGGCGAGCTGCCGCGAGCGATGGGGTAGACCTGGCCGAGGTCGCCGTACTGGTAGGCGCGGGCAAGAAAGACGTTGTAGCCGATGTGCAGCAGCGCCGAAAGCCCGATCCAGAACCAGGCCGAACTCTGTGGAACTGCTACCCAGGGCAGGGCGCAGAGTGCCACCAGGCCGGCACCTATCTGGATCAGGGTGGCGCTGAGGAAACGATCCAGGCCGATCTTGAGCAGGGCGTTCCAGCCGGCATGCAGGGCGGCTGCGGCGATGACGGCGAGAAATACCGGAGTGTCCAAGGTTGGCCTCTATGACGATGCGGGCGAGCGCGCCAGGCTACTGTCTTTTGCGGCTGCGCGCACGAAACCCAGGCCAGAGCCTTGATCCCTTGGCAGATTCGCTGCATTGGGTCAGGCTGGTGGCCAAGCAACGGCTATGCTTAGTCGAGCTCTTCGCCCTCCTCAAGGCTCCAGGCTGACTACGTGAAGCACAGGATCATCACCACAGCGTTGCTCTACCTAGCTCTCGGCTCCGCTTTCGCTGCCGAGCCCTATCGGGTCGTCATGGATGAGTGGGCACCCTACAACTATCAGGAGAACGGCCGGCTCACCGGTATTTCCACGGATATCGTGCGTGCCATCATGGCGCTGACCGGGGATGATTTCGAGATTCAGCTAATGCCCTCCATGCGTGCCACGCTCACCCTGCGTAACCGGCCACGCACCATTATGTATTCCCTGTTCCGCACGCCCGAGCGCGAGGAACTCTACAAATGGGTGGGCCCCATCGTGGAGGAGTCCATCTACCCTTACCAACTGGCCGCTACCGCGCAGCCGATCAACTCCCTGGAGCAATTGATGCATGCCCCGCGAATCAGCACCCGGCACGCCGGCTTGGTGCCTGCACTGCTGCAGGAGCTGGGGTTTCGCAATCTGGACAAGAGCGCCACGAGCAGCATGCAGCTCTATCTCATGTTGCTGGCCGGACGCACCGATATCATCATCGGCGACACCCCTGCCGGGGTGGCTTACTACAGCCGAGAGCTGGGCATCGCGCCCGGTACGCTGCGGCGCATCCCCCTCGAACTGTTTCGCGCCCCCCTGTACATCGCCTTCAGCCACGACAGCGACGACGCCCTGGTCGCTGCCTGGGCCGACGCGCTGAACCAACTGCGCCGCTCGGGCGAGCTGGAGCGCATCGTGCAGCGCTATCTGCCGGCGCAGGGTAGCGATCATGCAGCGCCCTAGTGTTTCAAGTGTCTGCCTTGGCTGGCGAAGCCTGGCGTAGCTGATCCAGGCGCGCGCGGGTCGTCGCGTCCGCACCTGGCCCGGGCAGCAGCCCGAGATCCTTCAGGCCGACCGGCCGGTCGTCGACATCACGCAGTTGCACGGGAGCGAGTGGTGCCCCCGTGCGGCGATTGACGAGAAGCACCGGCGATCCTTCGGGCAGCGGGTTCCACTCATCGCCCCACTGCAGCATGGCAATGATGATGACGTGCAGGGCCCGGCCCTTGTCGGTCAAGGCGTATTCGGTGCCGGCACCGACGGCGTTCTTCACGACGATGCCGTACTCCTGCAGCGACTTGAGGCGCTTGGACAGGATGCCTTTGGAGATATCCAGGTTGCGCTGGAAGTCATCGAACTTGTTCGTCCCCCAGAACAGCTCGCGCACGATCATCAGATTCCACCAGTCGCCCAGCACGTCCACCGAGCGGGCGATAGAGCAATTGCGATCCTCGAAGGTGACTCGTTCCACTATGAAGGTCTCCGGGTATGCAGGCCTTTTCAGTGCCTGGCGAGAAAGCGGTTGACAGGTTTCATGATAGCACCTAATGTTTGGCTTGCATGGTTCTTTTATAGAACCTTTAAATCCAGTCCGACCGAGGTTCCGCTCATGATCAAGCATTTTCTGGCCGTAACGGCCTTCATCGTTGTAACGACGGCCCATGCCGCCCCTTTGCAAACCTGCCTCACCAATGAGCTGGAGCCCGGCTCGATCACGGCACAGATTGCGCTCGCTGCAGGCAACTGCTACCTGGCCCAGGCCAGTGACAATACGCAGCGCATCGTGGCCCTGGAGTATGCCCATAGCTGGTTTCTGCACGCTCAGGCACTCGGCGCCAGCCAGGCCAGCGAAGGCTTGGAAAGGGTCGAGCGGGGGCTGGCGCAAGTCGCTCAGGAGAATCGCTACGCAGTGCGGCCCTGAGCGTCGGGCCGGATGAGAGCAGGGCGCCGTAAGGCGCCCGGAATGGAGTGGCTATCTGGTCGTTTGGGCACAGTGCGGAATGCAGCAGGGATGGCCCAGGGCGGCTCGTTCAGATCCAACGGTCATTTTCCGCCGTAAGTTCGCCGCCTTCGTTGCCCGTATTCAGAACCCCACGGGGTTCGATGAGCATCATCTTCACTTCCTCGGCCGCATAAGGTTTGTGCTCGACTCCCTTGGGCACCACGTAGAGTTCGCCAGCCTGCAGAACGACATGGCCGTCGCGAAAATCGATACGTAGTTGTCCTTCGAGCACCAGAAAGGCTTCGTCGGTGTCGGCATGGGAATGCCAGACGAAGTCGCCTTCGACGCGCACCACCTTGAACTGGTAGTCGTTCATTTCCGCTACCACCCGAGGCGACCAGTGTTCGCGGATGAGTGAGAGCTTCTGCTGAAGGTTGATCGCGCCAGTAGCACGGTTATCGACGGGGTGAGACATCGGGGGATCCTCGTTGTGGTTTTCTTCAGACTAACGAGGTGCGATGGCGGCGTCTTGTACGATCCTACCGCTTCAGCATGGCTAGCCAGCGTGCCGGAGGTAGGCCGAAGCTGCGCATGAAGTGGCGCGTCATATGGCTCTGGTCGAAGAAGCCGGCAATCAGGGCGGCATCGGCCAGGCTCACTCCAGAGCGCATGAGCGTTCGGCAGTGGTCGAGGCGACGCAGGGTCACATAGCGATAGGGACTGGTCCCGAACAGCGCACGAAAGTCTCGCGACAGGCTCCAGCGCTCCTGGCCACAGGCATGCTCCAGATCATCCAGCGAAATGGTGCTGTCGAGGTGCGCGTGGATGTAGTCGCGAGCACGGCTGGCGGCGTGGTAGTCCGGCGTCCGGCGTCCACGCCGCCAGTTGGCCACGGCCTGCAGCGCCTGGGCCAGGTCGTAGATGGCGTCGTCTTCTTCCAGTGGGTCGAGCCTGTGCTCCATCGCTTGCATGAAGGCTTCCGTGGCCTGGCGCAGGCGTATGTCATCGCTGATGCCGCCCTCGACGAAAGGCAATGGTTTGCCGCCGAGCACCTGCTGAATCAATGCCGGATCGATGTACAGCATGCGATAGCGAAAGCCTGCGTCGGTGCCGGCCATGCCGTCATGCAATTCATCGGGGTGCAGCACCAGTGTGCTGCCGGGCAGGCTGTGGCGCATCGAGCGACAGTAGCGAAAGCTCTGCACGCCGGAGAGGGTGCGGCCTATGGCGTAGGTGTCATGTCGGTGCGGATCGTAGCCGTGGCCGCTGAAGTAGGCCTCGATACGCTCTATCCTGCCTGGCAGGTTGCTGTGCCGCACCCAGTCACTGGCGTTGCTGCGCCGGCTCACGCAAACACGCTTTGCAGGTCGTGCTGGCGCACTCGCAAGCCGTTTGCCCTCACTGGCGCAAATCCACCGCCGGTGTGCCCTGACCGTCGAAGAGTTGCGTCGGGTTACGCGGCAGGATGCTCGGGCTGTCTTGCCCGCCGCCATTGCCGAGAATGCGGATGTCGCCGTATTTCTTGCCGGAAAGCGCCGCCAGGCCGGCGCCGTCGCGCACCACGGTGGGCCGCAGGAAGACCATCAGGTTGCGTTTGATGTGCGAGTCGCGGGTAGAGCGGAACAGCCCACCGATCAGGGGAATGTCACCCAGCAGCGGCACCTTGGACACAGCCTGGGTGACGTCGTCCTGGATCAGCCCGCCGAGCACGATCACCTGGCCATCGTCGGCGAGGATGGTGCTCTTGATCGAGCGCTTGTTGGTCACCAGATCCACCGCCTGGGCGTTGAGCCCGGTGCTGGGGGCGATGGAGGAGATTTCCTGCTCGATTTCCAGGCGCAGGGTGGCGCCTTCGTTGATGTGCGGGGTGACCTTGAGGGTGACGCCGATATCCTTGCGCTCGATGGTGGTGAAGGGGTTGCTGGAGCCGGCGGCATCGGTGGTGTAGGAGCCGGTCTGGAAGGGCACGTTCTGCCCCACGAGGATTTCCGCCTTCTGGTTGTCCAGGGTCAGCAGGCTCGGCGTGGACAGCAGGTTGCTCTTGCTGTTGGCCGACAGCGCGGTGATCAGCGCGCCGAAGCGGTCGCTGCCGACGCCGATGATGGCGCCATCGGGCAGGCTGGTGTTGTCGGGGATTTCGCCGCTCTGCAGGATTTGCAGCACGGTGCCGACCGACAGCCCGGTGCCGCCGAAGTTGACGCCGCCGAGGCTGCCACGGCCGCCGCTGCCGCTGCGACCATCCACCGCCCACTGCACGCCGAGGGCGTCGGTGATGTCGCCGGAAATCTCGACGATGGCCGCCTCGACCATCACCTGGGCGCGGGGTACGTCGAGCTGGCGCACGATGTCTTCGAGGGTGGCCACCATGTCCGGTTCGGCCAGCAGCACCAGGGCGTTGAGGCTCTCGTCGGCGCGGATGAGGATATTCGCCGGTTTGCTGGTGGCATCGCTGCCTTGTTGGTTCTTCAGGCCTTCGGAGATTTCCCCGAGGGTTTCGGCCAGGGATTTGGCGTCGTTGTGGCGCAGGCGGATGACTCGGGTATTGGCCGAGCGGCTGCTGGGGCCGTCCAGCGAGCGGGCCAGGTCGGCCAGCTTGGCGCGGGCTTCCGGTGGGCCGAGCAGGATCAGGCGATTGGTGCGGGCGTCGGCCACCACCTGGGTGGCGCTGGTGCCCTTGGCCTGACCGCGGGCGATGCTGTTGTTGAGCACCTCGGCGGCGTCCATCACCCAGGCGTTCTGCAGGGTGACCACGGTGAAGTCCTGGGCGCCGCTGTGGTCGAGCTGGCGCACCAGCTCTTCGATGCGCGCAATGTTGGCGCTGCGGTCGCTGATGATCAGGGCGTTGGCCGAGGTGACGGCGGCCAGGTGGCCGTACTGCGGCACCAGCGGGCGAATCAGCGGTATGAGTTCGGCCACCGGCGTCTGCTGCGCCTGGATCAGGCGGGTCTCCAGGCGATCCGGGGCGGGGCGGCTGCTGTCGGCTTCGGCCTTGGCCTCGGCATTGGGCACGATGCGCGCCTGGTCGCCCTGGGTCATCACGCTGAAGCCATGGGTGGCCATCACCGAGAGGAAGAGCTGGTAGACCTCGGACAGCCCCAGCGGCGTGCTGGATACCACGGTGACCTGGCCCTTGACCCGGGGGTCGACGACGAAGGTCTGCCCGGTGATGGCGGCGATCTGGTCGATGAACTCGCGGATGTCCGCGCCCTTGAGGTTGATGGTCCAGCTTTCTTGCTGCTGGTTGCCACCGGCGGCCGGGGTTATTTCGGCGTACAGCGGCAGAGGGGCGCTGGCGAGACTGGCCAGGAGCAGGGCGAAGGTCAATCGGCTACGGAGGGCATGCATCGGTTCAGTCGCTTTCCTGGGGCTGATCGGTGGGGTTTTCCGGCTCGACGGCACCGGCTTCCATTTGTTCACGCAACGCCTGCATGCGCTGGCGCAGTTCTTCGCTGTTGTCCTGCTGCAGTTGCTCGAGCTGGTCGAGGGTGCTGTCGGTGGTCGCGTCGGGCATGGCCGGAACACTGTACGAGCTGCTGCTGGGACGAGGGAAACCTAGGCTTTCGCGGCGGCCGTTGCGCAGCAGCTCAACATGGTCGGCGTAGACCGCGTCGAGGCGTACGCCGTTGTCCACTTCGCTGCCCAGGCGATAAAGCTGCGCCGGCTGGCCCTGGCGCTGGATCAGCGCGCTGGAGCGTTGCGGGTCGCTGTGCACGAAGCTGCCGAGCAGGGTCAGTTGCAGGTTGGTGGCTGGCGGCGGGCCACTCTCGGGCCGTTGCGCCGTGCCGAAGAGCTGGGCGATGGGGGCGCTGGTGGTCGGTGTCGGGGCGCTGTTGCTGGCGCTGCTGGCAGTGGGCAACGGGCCACGCACCAGGCGCAGCAGGTCGGCGCTCTGCCAGGCGAGGGCGAGACTCATGATGATCAGCAGCGAGGCGCCAATCAGGGTTGGGGCTCTGTCCTTCAAGCGCAGGTGAACGGGCAAATGCATCACTCCGGAAACGGCGTTCTAGTTCTTCTTGGAGACGGCGCGGGCCGATCATAGCAGCCTGAACCCGCTTGGTATCCCCTGAGTTAACAGGCCGTTGAAAAACGTAAGCGAGGCAGGCAAGACAAGGCAAAAACAGCCGAAAAAGCGCAGTTTACGCGCTGTAAATGAGCATTTTGAGGCTGTTTTTAACGCAGTATTGCCAACGCAGGTAGTTTTTCAACAGCCTGTTAGGTGGGTGAATGGCTCTCGGCAATGTGTTAAAGATGGCTGCATCATTACCACAAGAAACCCTGGCCAGCACATGTGCGGCGCGTTGAACCCTTCGATGCTGCCGGACTTGGGTGACAACTCTGTGTATCAGTTGTCGCATTAGGCTGCGAGACTCCAGGCATCAGGTTCAGATTCAAGGTTCGCTGCATGAATGCTTCGCTGCCGGAAACGCCATTGCGCCGCTTGCCCTTCAGTTTTGCCAAACGCCATGGCGTGGTATTCGGCCTGCACGAGGGGCGCGTCTGCCTGATCCACCGCGCCGACTGCGAGCTGGCAGCCCTGGCCGAGGCGCAGCGCTTCGCTGGGCGTAGCTTACCTTTGCAGGCGTTCGGGGCCAGCGAGTTCGCCCAGGCACTGGGCGCTGCCTACCAGCATGATTCGGCCTCCATGCAACTGGCCGAGGACATCGGCGGCAGTTTCGACCTGGCCTCGCTGGCCGAGCAGGTGCCGGAAACCGAAGACCTGCTGGAGCAGGAAGACGACGCGCCGATCATCCGCCTGATCAACGCCATCCTCGGCGAGGCGATCAAGGAAAACGCTTCCGACATCCACCTGGAAACCTTCGAGAAACGCCTGGTGGTGCGCTTTCGCGTCGACGGCATCCTGCGTGAAGTGCTCGAACCCAAGCGTGAGCTGGCCGCCTTGCTGGTGTCGCGGGTGAAGGTGATGGCGCGCCTGGACATCGCTGAGAAGCGCGTGCCGCAAGACGGGCGCATTTCCCTCAAGGTGGGCGGGCGCGAGGTGGACATCCGTGTTTCCACGCTGCCTTCGGCCAATGGCGAGCGGGTGGTGCTGCGTCTGCTCGACAAGCAGGCCGGGCGCCTGTCGCTGCAACACCTGGGCATGCGCAGTGAAGACCGCGCGCTGATGGAAGAAACCGTGCGCAAGCCGCACGGCATCCTGCTGGTCACCGGCCCCACCGGCTCGGGCAAGACCACCACCCTCTACGCCAGCCTGGTCAGCCTCAATGACCATACGCGCAACATCCTCACCGTCGAAGACCCAATCGAGTACCACCTCGAAGGCATCGGCCAGACCCAGGTCAACGCCAAGGTGGACATGACCTTTGCCCGTGGCCTGCGCGCCATCCTGCGCCAGGATCCGGACGTGGTGATGGTCGGCGAGATCCGCGACAAGGAAACCGCCGAAATCGCCGTGCAGGCCTCGCTCACTGGTCACCTGGTGCTGTCGACGCTGCACACCAACAGCGCCATCGGTGCCATCACCCGTCTGGTGGACATGGGCGTGGAGCCCTTTTTGCTGTCTTCATCCCTGCTCGGCGTGTTGGCCCAGCGCCTGGTACGGGTGCTGTGCCCGGCGTGCAAGGAGGCCTATACCGCCGATGCCACCGAATGCGTGCTGCTCGGCGTGCCGGCCAACTCGCCGCCGACCCTGTACCATGCGCGCGGTTGCGCCCAGTGCCATCAGCAGGGCTATCGCGGGCGTACCGGCATCTACGAACTGGTGGTGTTCGACGAAACCATGCGCACCCTGGTGCACAGCCGGGCCTCCGAGCAGGACATGACCCGCCACGCCCGCACCCTGGGCCCGAGCATCCGCGACGATGGTCGGCGCAAGGTGCTGGAAGGGGTGACCACGGTGGAGGAAGTGCTGCGCGTGACGCGAGAAGAATAGATGGCCGCCTTCGAGTACATCGCCCTCGACGGTCGCGGTCGCCAGCAGAAGGGCGTGCTGGAGGCCGACAGTGCGCGCCAGGTGCGTCAGCTTTTGCGTGAGCGGCAGTTGGCACCGCTGGAGGTCAAGGCCACGCGCAGCCGCGAGCAGAGCAGTGGCGGCACGCGCCTGGGCTTTGCCCGTGGCCTGTCGGCACGCGACCTGGCTCTGGTCACGCGGCAACTGGCGACCCTGATCCAGGCGGCGCTGCCCATCGAAGAAGCCCTGCGCGCCGCGGCGGCGCAAGCCACCCATGCACGTATCCAGGGCATGTTGCTGGCGGTGCGCGCCCGTGTGCTGGAGGGCCACAGCCTGGCCGCCAGCCTCAAGGAGTTTCCCGCCGCCTTCCCCGAGCTGTACCGCGCCACGGTGGCCGCGGGCGAGCATGCCGGGCACCTCGGCCCGGTGCTGGAGCAACTGGCCGACTACACCGAACAGCGCCAGCAGTCGCGGCAGAAGGTGCAACTGGCGCTGCTCTATCCGGTGATCCTGATGTGTGCCTCCCTGCTGATCGTGGGTTTTCTGCTTGGCTACGTGGTGCCGGACGTGGTCAAGGTGTTCGTCGATTCCGGGCAAACCCTGCCGCTGCTGACCCGTGGGCTGATCGCCCTGAGCGACTGGGTCAAGGCCTGGGGCCTGCTGGCGGTACTGGTGCTGGGCCTCGGCGTGGTGGCCTTGCGCATGGCCTTGCGCGACGAAGCGCTGCGCCTGCGCTGGCATGGTTTTTTGCTGCGTCTGCCGCTGATCGGGCGGCTGGGACGCGCCACCGATTGCGCGCGCTTCGCCTCGACATTGGCCATTCTCACCCGCAGTGGCGTGCCATTGGTGGAAGCTTTGGCGATTGCCGGCGAGGTGATCGCCAACCGAGTGATCCGTGGCGAGGTGCTGGTAGCGGCGCAGAAGGTGCGCGAGGGCGGCAGCCTGACCCGTTCGCTGGAGGCCACCGGGCAGTTTCCGCCGATGATGCTGCATATGATCGCCAGCGGCGAGCGCTCCGGCGAGCTGGATCAGATGCTGGCGCGCACGGCGAAGAATCAGGAAAACGACCTGAGCGCACAGATCGCCTTGCTGGTCGGATTGTTCGAGCCGTTCATGCTGGTCTTCATGGGCGCAGTGGTGCTGGTGATCGTACTGGCCATCCTGCTGCCGATTCTTTCCTTGAACCAAATGGTGGGGTAACTAGGTGAAAAGCAGACAAGCAGGTTTCACGCTTATCGAAATCATGGTGGTGGTGGTGATCCTCGGGATCCTCGCCGCCCTGGTGGTGCCGCAGGTGATGAGCCGGCCGGATCAGGCCAAGGTCACCGCCGCGCAGAACGATATCCGCGCCATCGGCGCGGCGCTGGACATGTACAAGCTCGACAACCACAACTACCCCAGTACCCAGCAGGGCCTGGAGGCGCTGGTAAGCAAGCCGGGTGGCAACCCGCCGGCGAAGAACTGGAACAAGGACGGTTACCTCAAACGCCTGCCCATCGACCCCTGGGGCAACCCCTACCAGTACCTGGCACCCGGTACCAAGGGCGGCGCCTTCGACCTCTATTCCCTCGGCGCCGACGGCAAGCAGGGCGGTAGCGACCTGAACGCCGACATCGGCAACTGGGACCTCTGACCCGATCATGCCGTCGCTCGCCCCTACACATTTTGGCCAGCGCGGCTTCACCCTGATCGAGCTGCTGGTGGTGCTGGTCATCCTCGGTTGCTTGATCGGCCTGGCGGTGCTCAGTACCGGCATTGCCGGCCCGGCACGCGAGCTGCGTAGCGAGGCCGAGCGCCTCAGCGGGCTGATCGGCGTACTGACCGACGAAGCGGTGCTGGACAACCGTGAGTACGGGCTGAGTTTCACCCGCGAAGGCTACCGGGTGCTGCGCTACGACCCGCAACGTGCCGAGTGGCAGGCGTTGGATGAGCAGGCCCATCGTCTGCCTGGCTGGGCCGAGCTGACGCTCGAGGTGGAGGGCGAAGATGCCGACCAGGCCGCGAGCCTGCCGGCCAAGGCCAGCGCCGATAACCCGCAACTGCTGATTCTCTCCAGCGGCGAGCTGACCCCTTTCCGGCTGCGCCTGGGCGAACGCCGGCGTGATGGCCTGCGCCTGCAACTGTCCAGCGATGGCTTCGGCCTGCCGCGTGTCGAGGAGCTGGGCACGGGGCGCAGCGGATGAAATCAGCACGCGGCTTTACCCTGCTCGAAGTGCTGGTGGCCCTGGCCATCTTCGCCCTGGTCGCCGCCAGCGTGCTGACGGCCAGCGCCCGCAGCGTGCGCACCGCTGGCCAACTGGAGGACAAGACCCTGGCCATGTGGGTGGCCGACAACCGCTTGACCGAGCTGCAACTGGCCGACACACCGCCCGCCGATGGTCGTGATCAGGGCCAGGTGGAGTTCGCCGGGCGCCGTTGGGTGTGGCAGAGCGAGATCGAGGCCACCAGCGAGCCGGCCATGCGCCGCGTGACCCTGTGGGTGGCGCCCGAGCAGCGCAGCGCCAGCGGCGACCTGCGCGAGCGCGCGGTGGTCAGCCTCAGCGGCTTCCTGGAGACGCCGCAGTGATCCGTCTCCCTACGATTTCACTGCAACGCGGCTTCACCCTGCTGGAGTTGCTGATCGCCATTGCCATCTTCGCCCTGCTGGGGCTGGCCACTTACCGCATGCTCGACAGCGTGCTCAGCGCCGATGCCGTCACCCGTGAGCACGAACGCCAGTTGCGCGAACTGACCCGCGCCATTTCCGCTTTCGAGCGCGATGTGCGGCAAGTGGCGGTGCGCCCCATTCGCGACGGCTTCGGCGATGCACAACCGGCCCTGCACAGTGATCTGAACGATGCCTCGGCGCTGGAGCTGACCCGCGCCGGCTGGCGCAACCCGCTCGGCCAGCCACGCGCCGAGCTGCAGCGGGTGCGCTGGCAACTGAGCGGCGAGCAATGGCAGCGGCGTTACTGGCGCGTGCTCGACCGCGCCCAGGACAGCCTGCCGCAGGTGCAGCGTGCACTCGATGGCGTGACCAGCCTGAGCCTGCGCTACCTCGACAAGGACGGGCAGTGGCAGACCGACTGGCCGCCGCCCGAGCGCAGCGGAGAGGCGCGGCTCGTCGAGCTGCCGCGCGCGCTGGAGCTGCGCCTGGAACATCGTCGCTACGGTGAGCTGCGCCGGCTGATACGCCTGCCGGATCTGCCCCCGGAAACGGCGCCCGCCGGCACGCAGGTGCAGCCATGAGGCTTCAGCGCGGCGTGGCCCTGATTACCGTGCTGCTGGTGGTGGCCGTGGTCACGGTGGTGTGCGCCGGCCTGATCGCCCGTCAGCAGCTATCGATCCGCAGCAGCGCCAACCAGTTGCACGTCAACCAGGCCTGGCAGTACGCCCTGGGCGGCGAGACCCTGGCCAAGGCGATTCTGCAACGCGACCTGCGCCGGGGCGATCCGCGCCTGCCGGTGGATCACCTCGGCGAGCCCTGGGCACAGCCCATGAGCTTCCCGCTGGACGAAGGCGGCGAACTGCGCGTGCGCATCCTCGACCCCAGTGGCCGTTTCAACCTCAATGGCCTGGTGCGCCGAGGCCAGGTCAATCAACTGGCGCTGCAACGCTTTCGTCGCCTGCTGCTGCGCCTGCAGATCGACAAACCCTATGCCGAGCGCCTGGCCGACTGGCTCGATGCCGACAGCGAACCGCTCGGAAGCCAGGGCGCCGAAGACAACCAATACCTGCTGGCCACGCCGCCTTATCGGGCCGCCAACCGCTCCCTGACCGACGCCTCCGAACTGCGCCTGCTGCTGGAGATGGACGAGGCTGACTATCGCCGCCTGCTGCCCTTCGTCACGGCCCTGCCGAGCGAGGTGGCCCTCAACGTCAACACCGCCAGCGCGCTGGTGCTTTCCAGCCTGGCCGATGGCCTCGATGGCAACGCAGCGACGGCCTTGGTCGCGGCGCGTGGCCGCGAGGGCTTTGCCAGCCTGGCGGCGTTCACCGCGCAGCCCATGCTGGCTGGTCTGGGCACGGGCATCGGCCAGGGTGTGGCGGTGGGCAGCAATCATTTCGAGGTGATCAGCGAGGTCAGCCTCGGTGAGCGTCGCGTGGTATTGCGCAGCCTGCTGCAGCGCAGCAATGATGGCCAGGTCAGCGTACTGGCCCGTGATCTGGGGCAGGGCGGCGCCGCGCCGCCGCCCGTCGAGGAACCGCAACCATGAATCAACGATGGATCTTTCTGCCGCCCCAGGCCTGTCAGGGGCTCGACCTCGAGTTGCCGGTGCAACTGGTGACCGCCGACAGCAGCCGGGCGTTGAGCCTGCAGGCCGCGTTGCAGGCATTGGACGGGCCGTGGCAACTGGTGCTGCCGGTGGAGGCCGTGACCTGCTGCGCGGTGCAATTGCCGACGCAGAAGGCGCGCTGGTTGCGCCAGGCCCTGCCGTTCGCCGTGGAGGAACTGCTGGCCGAGGAGGTGGAGGCGATGCACCTGGCGCTGGGCGAGGCCCTGGCCGATGGTCGTCATCGGGTCTATGCCCTGCGTGCCGCCTGGCTGCGCGAATGCCTGGCGCTCTGCGCCGCACGGCCGCCCGAAGCGATTCGCATGGATGCCGATATGCTGCCGCATGAGGGCAGCCAGTTGCTCTGGTTGCACGAACGCTGGCTGCTCGGCGGCGAATCGGCGGTACGCTTGGCGTTGCAGGCCGAGGACTGGCCGCTGCTGGCCGCACGCTGCCCGACGCCCCAGGTGGCGGATTTGCCCGAGGGCATGAGCGCTCCGGCCCCGGTGGACGAACTGCGGCGCCTGGCGCATCCCTTTCAATGGCTGGCTCAGGTGGGGCAGGGCGTCGATCTGGCCCAGGGTGAGTTCACCGTGCGCGAGGCCGGTAGCGGCTGGCGCCGTTGGCAGTCGCTGGGCGGCGTGGTGGCCTTGTGTCTGCTATTGCAGTGGGGCTTCAACCTGGCCCAGGGCTGGTATCTGCAGCGTGAGGCCGGCGCCTATGCCGATGCCAGCGAAGCGCTGTACCGCGAGCTGTTCCCGCAGGACAGCAAGCTGATCAACCTGCGTGCGCAGTTCGATCAGCACCTGGCCGAAGCGCAGGGGCGTGACAGCCCGCTGCTCGGTGTGCTCGGCGACGTCGCCAGCGCCTTGCAGGCGGGTGGGGCGGCTCAGGTACAGGTCAGGCAGGTGGACTACAGCGCCACCCGTGGCGACCTGGCGTTGCAACTGCAGGCGCCGGGATTCGCCGAACTGGAGGGCCTGCGTGAGCGCCTGGAACAGACCAGCCGCGCGGTGCAGATGGGCTCGGCCAGCCGCGAGGACGACGGCGTCAGCGCGCGCATGGTGATAGGAGGATGAGCATGGCGACCTGGCGTGACCTCAATCAGACGCTGCACCAGCAGTGGCAGCGCTCGACCCTGGCGCAACGCCTGCAGACCCTGCCGCCGCGTGATCGTCTGGCGCTGTTGCTGCTCGGCGCCTTCCTGCTGCTGGTGCTGCTTTACCTGCTGCTGTGGCAGCCGGCGCAGCGCCAGGCGCGCGAAGCACGTGCCGCCTTCGAGGAGCAACGGGCGCTGTATGGCTACTTGCAGAGCCGCGCTCCCGAGCTGCGCGGCCGTGACCTGCAGGCCCGCGCCAGCCTCGACCCGGCCCGCCTGCAAGGCCTGGTGACCGCCTCGGCGGCGGAGCAGGGGCTGGTCATCGAGCGCCTGGATGCCGAAAGCCAGGGTGCCGTGCAGGTCGGTCTGCAGCCGGTGCCCTTCGAGCAACTGCTGCGCTGGATCGAAACCCTGGAGGCCCAGGGCGTGAGCGTTGAGGAAGCCGGTTTCGATCGCGCCGAAGACAACCTTGTGGTGGCGCGTTTGAGCCTGCGCGCTGGCTGACAGCTACTCCCGGCGCTGCTGGCCGGTGAACTGCAGCGTCGCCTTGCAGCGCCGGCAGTAGTAGCGTCGGCCCTTGGCCACCAGCGCATGGCGCTGGGCGGAGAAGGGAAATTCGCCATCGGCGCAACTGCAGCGATAGATGAAGCGGCTGACCGTGCGCCGCTCCACCTCATAGTTGTGGCAGCGGTGCGCTGGCAATTCGTAGACGCCACGCATGATCAGTTGCCACTCCTCGCCATGGGGCTGAATGCGCGGGCCGAACAACTGATGAGCGACCAGGTGGGCCACTTCGTGGGCCACGGTCTGGCGCAGGAAATCCTCGCGGTTGTCACGATAGAGCTGCAGGTTGAAGCGCAGCTTGTTTTCCGTCAGGTGAGCGACGCCGGCCTTCTGCCCACGCAGCTTGAAGCTGATCTCGGGGCGGGCGAAGCGTTGCTTGAAGAAGGCCTCGGCCAGTTGGTAGCAGGCTTCGACGCGGGCGTGGAGCTGTTCGGGCATGATCGCTGCCGAGGTATTGCGGTCGGCCGATTATGCCGCAAGCCGCGGCCAGGCGCAGGCCTCATTCGTCGCCGGGGGGCTGCGCGCGTTCCTCCTGGGTGCCGTAGCTCTGATCCTGCTGCACGCTGCGCTGGTAGGCCGGCTCCAGGCTGTAGCTCCAGAACAGGATCATGCTGACCAGGATGGTGACCAGCACCAGCAGCGCCACGCCCCAGGCCGAGGCGGCATAGAGCACGCTCTGCTGCTCGTCGATGCGCATGAAGCGCGGCAGGCCGACATACAGCAGGTAGCTGGCATGGGCACCGGCGATCAGCAGTACGGTGAGCGCCAGCCAGCGTGTTGGATACAGCGCGGCGATACCGGCGAGGAACAAGGGCGTGCAGGTGTAGGCGATGAAACCGACGCATTGGTTGAAGGTCGGCCTGGCCTCGAAAGTGCGTGACATGTAGCGCATGAAGTAACCCATGATGGCCACGCCCAGCAGGATCGACAGATACAGCAGCACGCTCAGTTGCAAGGCACTAGAGGCGTCGAGGCGAATGCGTTCGCGTTCGACCAGGCTCCAGCCGACCCAATGGGTGCCGATGAACAGGCAGAGCGCCGGCAGCAGGCTGATCAGCAGCAGGTACGGCAGGTAGTTCGCGCTGTTGCGTTCCTCGTCCTGGCGAATGCGCGTCCAGGCCTGATCGGGACGGGTGAGCAGGGTATAGAGATTCGTGTACATGGGGAGCACCATCCGCTGACTGCTTTAAAGAATCCGGCAGTGGCCAGGGCGGGTGGTTCAACCTGAATTTTTCGGCGGGGTTTCGAGCGTCCCCGGAAGCTGCATCCCTCCGTGGGGGGGCGAGACTCTGGCGCGACGCTCTGGATGGCGCCTTTGGTCACCATCTGAGCAACCGTTCGTCCTGCTTCATCAAATTGTCATGCTTATGTGGCAGCGCCGTCGAATGACTTTCATCAGACTCGCATTTCAGTGGGGTTCTGCGTTTCTGGTGTTTTCCATGCGTGCATTGATCTTTCTCGCCGCGCTACTGTGCGGCCTGCCGTCCTTTGCGGCCAATCGTTGTGACCTGAGTGAGCCAACCCGGTATGCCGATGTCGGCGACGTGCGCCTGGCCTATCAGAGCGTCGGGAGCGAACGCGATCCGACGTTGCTGTTGATCATGGGCCTGGGCGGGCAACTGATCCACTGGCCGAACGAAGTCGTGGCGCGTCTGTGCCAGCAGGGGTTCCGGGTCATCCGTTTCGACAATCGCGATGTCGGCCTGAGCAGTTGGTTGCGCCCGGTGCCGAGCATCAACCTGGGCTACGAGGTGGTGCGCTATCGCCTGGGCCTGTCGCTGGGTGCGCCTTATCATCTGCGGGACATGGCCGGCGACGCCCTGGGCCTGATGGACGACCTGGGTATCGCCGATTTCCACGTGCTGGGTGCGAGCATGGGTGGCATGATCGCCCAGCACCTGGCAGACATGGCGCCGCAGCGCGTGCTCAGCCTCACCCTGGTGATGACCAGCTCCGGCGCCGAAGGCCTGCCAGCACCCAGTGACTCGCTGCTCAAGTTGCTGGCCCGCCGCGAAGCCAGTACCCGCGAGCAGGCCCTGCAGCAGCAGGCCGATCTCCTGGCCGCGCTGGGTAGCCCGGAAGTCAGGGATGATCGCCAGGCGCTGCTCAAGCAGGCGCAGGTGGCTTATGACCGCGCCTTCAACCCGGAGGGGGTGCAGCGCCAACTGCTGGCCATTCTCGCCGAGCCCAGCCGTGTGGAACTGCTCAACCGTCTGCGTGTACCGACCCTGGTGGTGCATGGTACGGCCGACCCGCTGCTGCCAGTGATGCATGGCGTGCACGTGGCGGCGCATATCAAGGGCTCGGAACTGAAGCTGATCCCCGGTTTGGCGCATCGCTTCCAGGATGCTTTCAAGGAGCCGTTGCTGGCGGCGGTGTTGCCCTATCTGGCCGGGCATCGTGGCGACGGGGCGCAGTTGGCGCACCTGTGACGGGCGTTCACTCGGGCTTGCGCGGCGCCTTGCGATAGAGACTGTCGATATGCTCGCTGCAGTGCTTGAACAGCTTCTCGGCGAGCAATACCCGCTCGATGTAATCGGCGATGCCGCGCTCGGCGTCCTGTAGCGAGCGAAAGGGGCCTTCCAGAGTGCCTTCCCGGGTTGAGAAGAAATACCGACCATTGACCGAGCTGACGCGGGCGCTACGGAAGTAGGTGCCAGGCTGCTGATCGACACTGCGCTGGATATGCATGGTGGACTCCCGAGAAAGGGAAGGTCTGAGCGATGAGTCTAATGTGCGTCAGTTCACAGCATCAAGCGAAGCGATAGATGGTTGCCGTTTTCTGCTTTTTACCTGCTTTTTCAGGGTTTTTAATGAATTTTGGCGCCTGAAAGATGACACTGCTGGCGCGTCGATCGGTACAGTTGCGGCAGCAGGCCTCGACGAACTGTTACTGTGGTGGTCCCGGGCACTGCACTACAATGGTGCCCGCAGCCCTGGCATCAGGCCTGGCTGCCTGTTCGAGGTCGTCATGCATATCTCCTCCGGCCGTTGGCTTTACGGCTTGGCGCTCGCCCTGAGCACATCGCTGCTCTGGGGCATCCTGCCGATCAAGCTCAAGGAAGTGCTGCAGGTAATGGATCCGATCACGGTCACCTGGTATCGCCTGGCGGTGGCCGGTTCCCTGCTGCTCGCTTATCTCGCCGCTGCCCGACGCTTGCCACGCTTTCGTCCGTTGGGGCGCAAGGGCGCCTGGCTGCTGCTGTTGGCAGTCGGCGGGCTCACCGCCAACTACGTGCTGTACCTGATGGGCCTGAACCTGCTCAGCCCTGGCACCACACAGTTGGTGATCCAGGTGGCGCCTATCCTGCTGCTGATCAGCAGCGTATTCGTCTTTCGCGAGTCCTTCAGTCTGGGCCAGGGCATCGGCCTGCTGGTGATGCTGCTGGGCTTCGGCCTGTTCTTCAACCAGCGCCTGGATGAACTGCTCGGCTCGCTGACCACCTACACCACCGGCGTGTTGATCGTACTGGCTGCAGCCTTCGTCTGGACCTTCTACGGCCTGGCGCAGAAGCAGTTGCTGAGCCTGTGGAATTCGGTGCAGGTGATGATGGTGATCTACCTGGCCTGCGCCCTGTTGCTCACGCCCTGGGCGCAGCCGTTGCAGGTGCTGCAGTTGAGCCCTTTGCAGGGGTGGCTGTTGCTGGCCTGTTGCCTGAACACCCTGGTGGCCTACGGTGCCTTCGCCGAGGCGCTGGCGCACTGGGAGGCTTCGCGGGTCAGCGCGACCCTGGCGCTGACGCCGTTGGTGACCTTCGTCTCGGTGGCGCTGGCGGCGAGCTGGTGGCCTACGCACGTGCAGCCCGAGCAGGCCAACGGGCTGGCGTATGCCGGCGCGGTGATCGTCGTGCTGGGCTCCTCTCTGACGGCACTCGGCCCCTCGTTGCTGGCCAGTGTGCGGGCGCGCCAGGCGCGGCGCCTGGCCAGGGCGCAGGCTGCTTCAATCCAGCGGTAGCTCGGTGGTGCGTTTGACCTCGCTCATGGCGATGTGCGAGTGCGCCTCCTGCACGTGCGGGCGCTGCAGCAGATGGTCACGCAGGAAGCGCTCGTAGTCGCCGATGTCCTTGGCCACCACCTTGAGCAGGTAATCCGAGCCGCCGGCCATGCTGTAGCACTCCAGCACCTGCGGATAACCCACCACCGCCTGCTCGAACTCCTCCAGATTGCCGCGCCCGTGGGCCGACAGCTTGATGTCGACGAACACCGTGATGCCGAAGCCCAGGCGCTTGGGATTGAGCAGGGCGACCTTGCGCTCGATCAACCCCTCTTCCTGCATGCGATGGATGCGCCGCCAGCAGGGCGACTGCGACAGCTCGACCTTTTCCGCCACCTCGGCGGCGGAAAGATCCGCATTGTGCTGCAGCAGGCGGAGAATGCGGCGGTCGATGGGACTGAGCTTGTCCTGCATGATTGTTTCCATTTTCTTGTGATTGTTGGAAGGTTCATGCGCAGTATTGGCGTGTAAGCCCGAAAATAGAAAGAAAAAAGCCGAACCTCGCGGTCATGATTTAGACAAAATCTGTCGCAGTGATCCTGTGACGGCTTCCAGCGGAGCGTGTCTACCGTCGCGCTCCTTGTGCTCGCATAAGAATAAAAGGAGCGCTCCATGTCACTGGCCGAAATCCGCCTGGATGACAAATACCGCCTCGCTACTGGTCACCTCTATCTGACCGGCACTCAGGCGCTCACCCGCCTGCCCATGCTGCAGAAGAAGCGTGATGCCGCCTTCGGACTCAATACCGCCTGCTTCATCTCCGGCTATCGCGGCTCGCCCCTGGGCGGCCTGGACAAAAGCCTGTGGGACGCACGCGAGTACCTCAAGGAAAACCACATCCACTTCCAGCCCGGCGTCAACGAAGAGCTTGGCGCCACCGCCGTGTGGGGCAGCCAGCAGGCCAACCTGTTTCCTGGGGCACGCTACGACGGCGTGTTCGCCATGTGGTATGGCAAGGGGCCGGGCGTCGACCGCAGTGGTGATGTGTTCAAGCACGGCAACTCGGCTGGTGTTTCCAAGCACGGTGGCGTGCTGCTGCTGGCGGGTGACGACCACGGCTGCAAGTCCTCGACCATCGCCCACCAGAGCGAGCATGCGTTCATCGCCGCGTCGATCCCGGTGCTCAATCCGGCCAACGTCCAGGAGGTGCTGGATTACGGAATCATCGGCTGGGAGCTGTCGCGCTACAGCGGCTGCTGGGTGGCGCTGAAGACCATCGCCGAGAACGTCGACTCCTCGGCCGTGGTGGATGTCGACCCGCTGCGTATCCAGGTGAAGATTCCCGAGGACTTCCAGCTACCGGAAGACGGCGTGCATATCCGCTGGCCCGATCCGCCCCTGGCCCAGGAAAAGCGCCTCAACGTCTACAAGATCTACGCCGCCCGCGCCTTCGCTCTGGCCAACGATCTCAACCAGGTCAAGCTGGATTCACCCAACCCGCGCCTCGGCATCATCACCACCGGCAAATCCTACCTCGACGTGCGCCAGGCCCTGGATGACCTGGGCCTGGACGAAGCGCTGTGCGCCAGGGTCGGCTTGCGCGTGCTCAAGGTGGGCATGAGCTGGCCGCTGGAGCCGGTATCCGTGCATCGCTTCGCCGAAGGCCTGGATGAGATCCTGGTGGTGGAGGAAAAACGCAGCGTGATCGAGGATCAGCTCACCGGCCAGCTTTACAACTGGCCGGTAGGCAAGCGTCCGCGTGTGGTCGGCGAGTTCGACGAGCAGGGTAACTCGCTGCTGCCCAACCTCGGCGAGCTGACCCCGGCGATGATCGCCCGAGTGATCGCCAAGCGCCTCGCACCGATCTACAGCAGCCCCACCATCGAAGAGCGCCTGGCCTTCCTCGATGCCAAGGAACAGGCCCTGGCCGCGCCCAAGCACAAGACCCTGCGCACGCCGCATTTCTGCTCCGGCTGCCCGCACAACAGCTCGACCAAGGTGCCGGAAGGCAGCCGCGCTCTCGGCGGCATCGGTTGCCACTACATGACCCAGTGGATGGATCGCAGCACCGACACCTTCACCCAGATGGGCGGCGAGGGCGCCACCTGGATCGGCCAGGCGCCGTTCACCGACACCCCGCACGTGTTCCAGAACCTGGGTGACGGCACCTACTTCCACTCCGGTCATCTGGCGCTGCGTGCGGCCGTGGCCGCCGGGGTCAACATCACCTACAAGATCCTCTACAACGACGCCGTGGCCATGACCGGCGGCCAGCCCATCGACGGCGAGCTGCGCATCGATCAGCTCAGTCAGCAGGTGCATGCCGAGGGGGTGAAACGCATCGCCCTGGTCAGTGACGAGCCGGACAAATACCCGAGTCGCGCCACCTTTGCCCCAGGCGTGACCTTCCATCACCGTCGTGAACTGGACGCCGTGCAACGCGAGTTGCGCGAGTTCAAGGGCGTGTCGGTGATCCTCTACGACCAGACCTGCGCCACCGAGAAGCGCCGCCGACGCAAGCGCGGCAAGCTGGTCGACCCGGCCAAGCGGGTGTTCATCAACCCGGCGGTGTGCGAAGGCTGTGGCGATTGCAGCGTGAAATCCAACTGCCTCTCGGTGCTGCCGCTGGAAACCGAGCTGGGGCGCAAGCGCGAGATCGACCAGAGCGCCTGCAACAAGGACTTCAGTTGCCTGGAAGGCTTCTGCCCGAGCTTCGTCACCGTGCATGGCGGCAGCCTGCGCAAGCCTGAGGCGGTGGGCGCCAAGGCACTCTTCGTGACGCTGCCCGAGCCTCGTCGCCCAGCTCTGGCTCGGCCATGGAACATCCTCCTGCCCGGTGTCGGTGGCAGTGGCGTGACTACGGTCGGCGCGCTGCTGGGCATGGCCGCGCATATCGAAGGCAAGGGCTGCACCGTGCTCGACCAGGCCGGCCTGGCGCAGAAATTCGGCCCGGTGATCAGCCATATCCGCATCGCCGAGCGGCAGCAGGACATCTACGCCGTGCGCATCGCCGCCGGCGAAGCCGACCTGCTGCTGGGCTGCGACCTGGTGGTGGCCGCCAGCGAAGATGCCCTGGCCAAGCTCAACGACAAGATCGCCCATGCGGTGATCAACAGCCATGAAACCCCGACCGCCGAATTCACCCGTAACCCCGATGCCCAGGTGCCCGGCGCCGCCATGCGCGAGGCGATCAGCGAGGCGGTGGGCGAAGGCAAGACCCACTTCGTCGACGCCACCCGCCTGGCCACCCGGCTGCTTGGCGACAGCATCGCCAGCAACCTGTTTATGCTCGGTTTCGCGTACCAGAAAGGATTGGTGCCCGTATCGGCCGAGGCCATCGACAAGGCCATCGAACTCAATGGCGTGGCCGTGGCCTTCAACCAGCAGGCCTTCCTCTGGGGGCGGCGCACCGCCCACGACCGGGCAGCGGTGGAAAAACTCGTCGCCCCCCAGGTGGTCGAGGCGCCGCATTGCAGCACGCTCGACGAGATCGTCGAGGATCGTGCTCAGCGTCTGGCCGCCTACCAGAACGCCGCCTATGCTGAACGCTACCGCGAACTGGTCGCGCGCGTGCGCCAAGTCGACAACGATGCCGAGCAGCGCCTGAGCAAGGCCGTGGCGCGCTACTACTACAAGTTGCTGGCCTACAAGGACGAGTACGAAGTGGCGCGCCTGTACAGCGATGGCAGCTTCCGCCAGCAGCTCGAAGCGCAGTTCGAGGGGGATTACCGCCTGCAGTTCCACCTGGCACCTAGCTGGCTGAGCAAGCCCGATGCGGTCACCGGCGAACCCATCAAACGCAGCTTCGGGCCCTGGATGCTCAAGGCTTTCGGCCTGCTGGCGAGCCTGCGCTTCCTGCGCGGTACGCCGTTTGACCTGTTCGGCTACAGTGCCGAGCGACGCCAGGATCGCGAGCTGATCGAAGAGTACGAGGCCAACGTGGCCTACCTGTTGGCTGAACTCAAGCCCGACAACTACCGCACGGCGCTGGCGCTGGCCGAGCTGCCCGAGCATATCCGTGGCTACGGTCATGTACGCGAAGCGGCGGCGCGCCAGGCTCGCGAACAGGCCGAGCAGCTCAAGGCGCGCATGCTGGTCAGCGAGATCCACGCCGTGAGCCTGTTCGAGCCGGCAGCCTGAACAAGAGGAGGGGTAGGCGGCATGACAAACCGCATCAACGCCGCTAAGATGCCGCCCGGCCGTTGCGAATACGGCCCTGTCCCCTTAGTTCAACGGATAGAATAAGCCCCTCCTAAGGGCTAGATGCTGGTTCGATTCCAGCAGGGGACGCCATAGACATTCTCCCGAATGCTCCCGCATCCTCCCGAATAAGACGGGAACCAAGATAAACCGGCCACTAGAGCCGGTTTTCTTTTACCTGAATGCTCCCGAATGCTCCTAGATAACCCCGCTGATTAGGGGTATGTTTAGGGGTGTGTTGGTTCGATATTGGAGCGTACCCCCATGGCGCGCACTGTGACCCCGCTGACTGATCCGAAGTGCGAAGCAGCCAAGCCCCGTGAAAAGGACTACAAGCTGTTCGATGGTCAGGGCCTGTTCCTGCTGGTGAAGGCTTCCGGGGTGAAGACCTGGCGCTTGAAGTACCGGCGCCCGGACGGACGCGAGGGGCTGGCCACCTTCGGCAACTATCCGGCCATTGGATTACGGGCCGCGCGGGATCGTCGTGCCGAGGCCCTGGAGCAACTGGCGGTGGGCCGAGATCCGGTAGATGCGGCTAGGCAGGCGAAGGCCGATGCGGCCAGTGCTCGTGCCAACACCTTCATGGCCATGGCTCTGGAGTGGCATGCCGCCTGCGCCCTCAAGTGGTCGCCTGGGCATGCCTCCACGGTATGGCGCAACCTTGAGCTGCATGTGTTGCCGGCGCTGGGTGCGCGCCCGCTGGCCGATTTGAAAACCCGGGATCTGATGCAGCCTCTCAAGGCAGTAGAGAAGCGCGGCACCCTGGAACTGGCCGGCCGGCTGCGCCAGTACATCACCGGCATCATGCGTATGGCCGTGCAGCATGGGTTGATCGACAGCAACCCGGCCAACGACCTGGTTGGCGCTACCGCCACTCGCAAGAGCACCCATCGCCCAGCTCTGCCACTGGATCGGCTGCCTGAGCTGCTGCAGCGGATCGAAGCTGACTCGGGCCGGGCGCTGACCCAGCACGCGGTATCGCTCACCCTGTTGGTGTTCATCCGCTCCAGTGAGCTGCGCTTTGCCCGCTGGAGCGAGATCGATAGCGGCCGGGCCATGTGGGAGATACCTGGCCAGCGCGAGGCTATCGAGGGCGTCAAGTTCTCCCACCGTGGCGCCAAGATGGGTACCCCGCACCTGGTACCGCTGAGCCGCCAGACTCTGGAGCTGTTGGAGCAGGTTCGGCAGCTCACCGGCCGTTTCGATCTGGTGTTCCCTGGCGACCACTACCACCACAAGCCCATGAGCGAGAACACCATCAACAAGGCCCTGCGCCGTATGGGCTACGACACCAAGGTGGATCTGTGCGGCCACGGCTTCCGCACCATGGCCTGTTCCGCCCTGGTGGAGTCGGGGCTATGGACGAAGGATGCCGTCGAACGGCAGATGAGCCACCAAGAGCGTGACACGGTGCGCGGTGCCTATATCCATAAGGCCGAGCACCTGCAGGAGCGCCGGCTGATGTGCCAGTGGTGGGCTGATTATCTTGATGCCAACCGGCAGCAGCACATCACGCCTTATGACTTCGCCCATGGCGTTCAGAGTGCCACCAATGTTGTACCTATGAGCTTTGAGCGTTTTGCCTGAGCCTCTATTGTTCGAGTCTTTGCAGCAGATTCAAACCTGGGAACCGCGTTGAAACCACTCCAAGTAGCGCTTGAAGCTACCGTCATCCCAACTCTACAGCCGTCCGGGCGCCGAACTCCCGCAACAGGAACAGGTAATCAGGTCGCCGCACGCGATGCTTGATCGCGCAACGATCAAGGTAGAGAAGCCAGGCGTCTGCGCTGGCTTTGTCGGCGGCGGTTGGTGCGTCCGGTGGCGTCAGCGATCCCTGGAGCCCAAAAGGCTCATCCCAGGTGCTGTAGCGATAATCGAACTCGGCCCAGTCGTACAGGGTTTCACCAGGGCTCAAGCCGGGCATGCCGTTTGGCTCCGCGCCGCTCTCCAGCAGGATGCGCATCAACTCGACGTTCCGGGCCAGCATGGCGGTGTGCAGCGCCGTCATGCCTTCATCACCCGGCCGGTTGGGATCAGCCCCAAGCTGCAGGAGAAGGCGCAGCATGTCGGCGGCGAATGCCGGTACCGGGTCGGGGAGGGTAAGCACGGCAACGGCACGATCAAGCAGAGTCTCCCCGTCATCCAGGGCATTCAGATCCACGCCGGCCTGGGCCAACTGCCGCACCCGCTCGAAGTCGCCGGCGGCTGCCGCGTCCAGTAGTGCCGGAGTGGTAGTGTCCATTCTCTATAGGTGTCCCTGAGACAGATTAACTGGGCTCCTGATCACGGTAGTCGCGGGAGGTGGTCGGCTCAAGGTGGCCGGCTGAATTGACGGCTGCTGGTGCCGGGCGTACAACGCATGGGAGGCCGGTGTAGGGGGCCAACCTAGAGGGCGTTTCGGCGCACCAGGCGCCCCATAGGAACACCGGCCTTGGAGCCCCGGTATTGGCCGATGTCGACCTCTGACCCTCACGGGGTCATCTCGCGCGGAGAGGCTGCCGGGGCTTCTTTTGTCTTTTCTAGCGGCGCAGGCCAGTCAGTGGACTGGCGCCCGAGATAGCTCCCGCTGCCGGACGGCGTATACCGCGTTCAGTTCGGCCACCATCCTCTCTGATTCGGCGGCGCTGATCAGCCAGCAGAGAAAAAGTGCGTGCAGAACGCCTGTTGCGTGATCAGCTATCAACTGGAGCTGGTGCAGATCCGTCGCCTGTTCCTGACACCGGCAAAGCCACTGCACCAGTTCTCTGGCTGTGAGAGGTCTGGCGCCCAGAGCTTCGGTGAGCTCAGGCCCTAGCGCCAAATGCTTGAAGCCAATATAGCTTTTCGCGGTCGACTGATCGTTCTTCTGGTCGGTCACGCTCGTTCTCCTTGCTTCTGCGGTCTGCAGTTGCGCCCCCAGTTGGGCGCGTTACTGTAGGGGGTGTTCAGTTGTGCTCTACGTCTGCATCAGGCCAGCGCCACCGTGCCGCGCTGACGGCCTCGGTGTGCGTTAGCGGGTCGCAGATCATGATGCAGAGCGGTTTTCCGTCTTGGGTGATGCGCCAGTGGCTGCGCCGTTCCCGTCCGTCGTTCGCCGCCAGCTCGGCCAGTAGTTCGAGACGGTGGGCCTTGATGTACTTGCGCACGTCCGGAGTGAGCTTCGAGGCTGGGGAGACGACCAGGCGTTTCCCCGTGACCTTGGCGGTCAGGCCATGTGCACGGAGATAGTCGGTAGCTGCGCTCATCAGAAAACCTCCACATCGCTTTCGTCCCATTCAGGGGCACTTTCTTGAGGGGGTGTTTCATCCGTGACAACGTGACAACCCGCGTCACTGCTGGTCTGCGACGCTTTTTTATCCGCGACAGAGTGGCTCGGTGTCGCGGATAAAAAATCGCTAGAGGCCGCGCCATTGCTGGTTTGTCGCGCTGTCGCGGATGGACGGGGGTATCGGTGAGCAGGTACCGACCGAAGGCATCGAGGAAGCTGCTGAGGTCGTAGCCCTTCTTGTTGGCTGAGCCGATCCGAATGTCTTTCGACTTGATGCCGAAGTCGGCGAGCTTGGCCGATAGCTGCCGGGGGGAGATGGGCTTGCCGCGGTTCCAGGTCGCCCAAGGCGCCTCCTCATCGGCGACCAGTGCTTCCAGCAGATCCGCGCTGAAGATCTTGCTGGCCTTTTTGGCGTCGAAGACCGCTTTCACGTCGGCCAGCAGCTCGGCGCCGATGCTCGGCGCTTCGCCCTCCAGGCCGTGCAGCGTGATGGCGGCATTGCGGGCCGATTTCGGCCAGTGCTCGCCGGCCACCTCTGCGATCGCCAGCAGCGGTTCCCAGGCATCGTTGGCGCGGTCGTTCAGACCGGTGATGGGCGTTGGCCTGGCCCGTTCGATGGCCTCGCAGTTGTCCAAGGCGAAGCGCGCCAGACGTGAGCGCAGTTGCTCCCAGAGCATCGGGTCGGAGTGGCGCAGGCTTTCTACGCTTTCGCCGGCAGTACGCCGGCGCAGGCGCAGCGGCACGCTGCGATCGGCCAGGGTGTCGGCGATCTTGCCGATACCGCACAGCGCCTTGGCGCCCCACACGTTGAATGGGGTGGGCATGTGATCATCGCCAACGCAGCGGATAACGATGGCGCTGTCTCGGGTGAAGCCGGCATTGAGGATGCCTCGGGCGTCATCGTGCGCGGCCAGGAAGGCGTCCACCTCGTCGATCAACAGTGTCGGCGCCCATAGTTCGATGGAGCGGAACAGCGCCGCCGGCGCGATGTTGGAGACCTGCAGCGGCCGATGCACCAGCTTGCTCAGGGCTGTGAGCAAGATGCTCTTGCCGCAGCGTTTCTCCGGTGCCGTGATGTTGGCGATCGGTGCCACCTGCACCACGTCGACGAACCAGGTGAAAGCGGCCCATAGTGCGGCCGCGCGTAGCGTCTCCTTGTCCGCGATCACATGGCGGGCCAGGGCGTGAGTGATATCGTCCAATAGGTCGGCGCCATCCACTGGCATGGCCCAGGGTTCGACCTCAATGAAGATTCCGGCATTGGCTGCCGGCTGACCTTCCTCTCCACCAGGTGCGGTCAGCCGATCGAACTCCGACATGCTGACCATCCTGGCGTCCTTCACCTGCAGGCGCAGGCGGGCAAAGGCTGCAGGGTCTTTCCCGCGCATGGCACGCAGTTGCTCGAGGATGGCCGGCTCGAAGAGCGCGCCGGCGTCGCTGGAAAGGTTATGCAGTGCCTCTTGGATTGGGCTCTTGGCTTTCAGCTCAAGCGAGCTCATGCGCGGCCTCCCAGTTGGCTAGGTCGTTGAAGTCGGTGAGCGTTTTGGGCGCGTCTACCGGCCAGGCGGGGAAAGTGACGAGGGCGCCGACGGCGACCGCCGTAGCCATTGCGGCAGTTCTGCCTGGGTTGCCATCTGTCTGCCTGTCGTCGTCTCCGGCGATCACCAGGTCGGTGGCCGGGTACTTGGCGCGTAGCGCCTGGGTGACGGACAGGAGGTTTCCGGCATTCATGGCGCAGGCCACAGCGCAGCCGCTGTGTTGGTGCAGCGTGGCGCCAGTGGCCCAACCTTCGCAGATGTAGAGCTGCCGCCCGGGCTCAATGCAGCCGAGCGGCGAGTAGCAGCCTTTCACCTGGCCACCCGGCAGGAATCGCTTCTTGCCGTCCGGGCCGATGCGTTGCAGGTTCACCAGTTGGCCGGCGTGGTATAGCGGTACCAGTAACTCGCTCCCGCGCTGCCGCAGGGCGTGGGGACGCACTTGCTTGGCGACCAAGTAGGGATGGGCCGGGTCGGCTCGGCGGGCGTCTCGCCACAGCCTGGACGCTCGCTCGGCGGTGGCCTGCTGGCGCTGTTGCTGTTCGGCTTCCCGCTGGCGCCTGGTCTGCTCGATGCGCTGGCGCATCTGCTCGACCTCAAGTGGGTTGGCCGGCTCCCGGATAGACCAGGTGTGCGAGCCGCCAGCCTTCCAACTGCCGAAACAGCCAGAGGCGATACCATCTGGGTACAGCACGTACCAGCCGTTCATGCTGCCGGTGCGGTCACCGGGGACGTGGAAGCGATGAATCTCACCATCTGCCAGCGGCAACCAGTCGAGCCGGCCGAATACCCCTTGCAGGGCGTTGCGGAAAGCGATTTCAACTTTCTCCAGGCCGAGTGAGGCCGTCGGCGCAGAGGCGCCGTTTTTTCGGTTCATCGGGTTACTCCTTGGGCTTGGCGGCTAAGGCCCGCCGGCGCGGTTCAGATGCCAGAGCATCGTATTCCTCGGCACTGATGCGCCCGAGATCACGCAAGGCGCACAGGTATCCGAAAGCCCAATCGCCGGCCATTTCGCGCCCAGCGCTGATCAAACGGAGATCGTCAGCACGGTCTACGAACAGGGCGAGATGGCTTTCGCCAAGCTCGCCCAAGAGTTCGGGGAGGCTTCTCATGGTTGGCTCTCCTCGTTCTCGGCACGCGGGCAGTGCTGCAGCCTATACTCCGCTTCGCCGTGAAGGTCGCTCAGGTGTTGAGACAGCTTCCCCAGCGCCTGCATGAGCCACCCCAGGTTGCGAACCTCGTTGGCATCGATGCCGAAGTCCTCATTGTCGGCGGATGCAGCGATAGCCCAGCCGATGGCTGAGATACCGCTGTTCAGGATGCCGCTGTAGCTGCTCGAGGCGTTGGCGATGCTCCCGAGTCGCTCCACCTGCTCGGGCGACAGAGACTGCTTGCCGAGAACGGAGGGGAAGTCATCTATCGAGAGCAGCAGCTCTCTCCAATCTGGGCTGGCCATTACCGTACCTCCTTCCGGCTGCGATCCGCAGCGGTGCCCTGGCTGCCTGCATGAAGGCGCAGCGTGCTTTTCAGCTTGGCCCTGGCATCGGCCCTGGCTTCGATCAGCAAACCGCTCGGAACGCGATCAGCGAACCACCCGGCATGCACGCCCAGGTTACGGCCTGGAAGGCATCCCCGCAGTTTGGCGGCGGCCTTCTTGGCCTCGCGCCGCTTGGCGAAGGGGCCGCAGACACCGAAGGGAAATGACGGCCTGCGTTCATCCAGTACGAAGTAGTACGTCACGCCCACAGCACGCTCGACAAAGTACTTCATGGCCGAACCTCCCGAGCAACGTGCGCAGCGCCGACGGCGCGATGCCGCCAGCAGAAGTTGCCGCTGAAGGTTCGTACCTGCTCCAGATGGCGGCAAAGATCCTCGGCAATAGGAGAGGTGCGGCCACCGAGAGCGGGGACGATCTGCTGCAGGATCAACCGTTCCAGGCGGTCGTATTCCTCGCGAGCGAAGTTCATTTGTGCCATGCGCAGGGCGTTCAGCGTTGCTTCCTGCACAAGCTCACCAGTAATGCCATCGAAGGGGCGGATTGCGTTATGCATGGCGCACCTCCTGTACTGCAGCCAGAGCTGCCGAGAGGTTATTGGTCAGTTCGGCGGCGGCGGCCGGGCTCAGCGACAGGCTGCAAATCCCCAGCTCGAGCGTGATGCGGCCCTGACTCCAGGCGTGCAATTCGACTGGGTGGCCGTCGAGCTTGCCCTCTACGGCGTACACCAGTTCGGGGATGCAGGTGGGGCGGGTGGTCAGTTGGTTACGCATTGGCCACCTCCTGACTTTCCTGAGTATCTTCCACGGCCTGGCACAGGTCGTAACCGGCGTTCTTGATGTGAGTGCCAAGCGCCAGCAGGGCATGCCGCAGGCCGCTTACGTCGTTATCACTAAGGTGCCGTTCGATCCCGTCGACGCCCAGCAGGTTGGCGATAGTTTCCAGCCCGATGCCGGCGCTGGTCAGGTCGTTGCCGGTCAGGTCGACCATGCGGAGAAAGTCAGACATTGGCCACCTCCTGAACCTCCAGGGCACGAGCACGGGCCATGGCTTGGTTGTAGCGCCGGAGGCGGACGGACAGGGATGAGTTACCGCGGAGCGCGGCGATAGCGCGGGCACGCCAGGCGGCGGCGTGTTGCTGAAGTGCAGACGGATTGATGGCGTGTTTCATGGGTGTAGCTCCTTTTGCTGAGGAGCCATCACCGCTCGCGGCCAAGCGAGTAATGGTGACGGCTGTACGCGGGTTGGCCGACCGGGGCAAAAGGAACCCGGCACACCCGAAGGTGTCCCACGCACAGCCGCCATAACACGATGCTGCGGGCACAAAAAAAGCGCCTGCATGCACATGGTGGGCGCTTATGCGCCTTTTGCTGATCGACCGGCCAAGGTCGGTCGCGGGATTTACCGCGACAGACGAACCATAGCGCCAGTTCTGCTGCTGAGCAACTGCCCTGGAACTTAATCCCGCATAGCAATTCGCTGCTTGACCCAGGCCTTCACCTCGGCCAGTACGTAACCAACAGGTGCCTTGGGGTGACTGGTTCCCATGAGCGGCACCGCCTTGGGGAAGTCGCCCGACATGACTAGGCGCCGGATAGTCGATTTTGAAAGCCCTGTCATGCGGATCACTTCGGGTAGGCGAATGATTACGCAATCGTCTGGCAAGTTGATCGGCTGTTCTCGTTCCATGCGGTTCTGTCCTGTGTTGTCGTGGGAGTACTCGCAACACTGTAGACGGCCCCATCGCTAATGCTTCGCGGCCCCGATGGATGGGCTGCAGGTTCATACTTTCCCCCTTTGCTGCGCTTTCTGCTCCAGGCGGGCGTGCAACGTCTGCTGGCGCTCGCTGAAAGAGAGGCCGCCCTCGATCAGGATCTGATCCATCGCGCGCAGGTTCTGCAAGGTGGTGGCATTCACCAGGCCGGCGAAGGCTTCGGCTGCGCTCTCCGGTGCACCCTTCTGGCTGGGTGCTTTACCACCGGCATGCTCTGCCAGTGCCTGCTTGACGAACTCAGCCAGTGGGCTCGGTTTCCAGCTTTCTCCGCGGCATTCGGCCCAGCGGGCCAAGCCAGCAGCCAGGTCATGGTGAAGCCACAGGCCTGGGGCGAAGTCACGAACGCCGTTGCCAGGCACGCCTGGTGCTGCTGCCTTGTGGCCATCAACCGTTCCGGGTGTCTGGCGGATGATGCCGACGGCGGTCAACTCGCGAAGGAACTCAGGGCGTCGGCTGGAGCGCAGCCGGCCATCCTGCCAATGGCTGGCCAGTAGCTTGCCATTGTTTTCGGCAATGCTGGCGAGGGTCGGTTGTGTGCCATCGAGCATCAGATACTCGACAGGATTGCGGCCGCTGAAGCGCTTGACCAGAAGGCTCGCGTTGACCATCCCGTCTGCCGGATCGATGGCCATGACGCTTTGTTGGTGATGGCTAATGATGAGCTCGCTCATGCTGCAGCCTCCCCACGGCTAGCCAACTTCGCAGCGAGATATGCCTCTATTTCGACTCGCACGAAATAAACCCGGCTGGAGCGGTCGTTGCCGTCCTTCAAGGGCTTGGGGAAGTCCGGTTCCCTGGCTATCAGCTTGTCCAGGCCAGACGTAGTGCGTCGGAATAGCTCCGCTGTCTCCTTCTTGGTCAGCAGTTCATTCGCAATGGGTTTGGTAGGGGATGATTGATGTTGTTGCATGACATCTGCTCCGTTTTGGTGACGGGGCAAAGGCTGCAGCATCGTGGGGAGTGGGCCGCAAAGTGGGAAAAGTGGGTTATTTCCCTCTCCCAGCGTACTTTTCGCGACCGGAGTGGCGTATTCGTTTGGTCGTGGAGGCCTTGCTGTAGGCCTTTTTGAAGGTTTCTTCGGTGAAGTACAGCCCAGGGGTGTCGAGACAAATATTTTTGATAGCGATCTTGCCCGCATACGGGATGCTTAGCGGGTCGTATCCGAGGCGTCCGCAGGCTGCAAGTATCACTTTGATGCGCTCTTCAGTGATGTCTGGCTTGGTGCCAATGAGCGCATCTGCCAACTGCTCCAGTTGAGCCAGGCAGCCAGATACATCGCCCCTGACAAAATCAAGGAACTCCTGTGGTGTGCAAGGAAAGGATAGGCGGTGCTCATTTTCGGCGAGCATATCGGACTGCTGCCAAGCCGGGGCTTCAGCAATCTGGTCGGTCGTCCAGCCTTTGAAAGACACGCCGCGCTCGGAAATCAGGTACTGGCCATAGCTGCCCAGGCCGACGCCAGTGATCTTCACCCACGCGCTGATATCGATCTCGCCTGTGGGGAGGTTTGGCAACTCACGCCTCTCCCAGTCATCTCGCTGGTCGGTGAGCTCTCTGAGCATGTCTGTCAGTCGCTTACCCACGATGAAAAGGCCTCGCATGCGATGCATCAAGTAAACCATCGTCTGCGTGACAGTGAAAGCCCACAAATTAGCGCTTGCGCGCATGAGCCAGTGACATAACCAGAGCCCTCGAATCAACGGAAAAGAGGGCTATCAGATGCCAGCAATCGACGAAGGCTTGGGAATGCCCAGCCGGCAACGCAAGGAGCGACTGGAGGATTGGCGCCGCACGGGTATAGGTGATGGCCTCCAAGGCGGTGAGATCTATGCCCGCCGCGGCTCGGCTGGTGGCCTGGAATTGACCAACGACCTGGCCACTCCTACGGCTTCAGCATCCTCAACGCCAATGCCCCAAGGCGGCATGCGCCAGGATGTACCCGCGATCGGTGCCAACATGCCCGACGATGTGCCGCTGGCGCAGCGCGGATCCATCAACAATCTGGGCAACGGCCTCGGCACCTTCAGTCAGATGCAGCCGGGCGACAGTCGCTTGGCCATCGAGCGATTCGGCCGGGCAAACGAAATCCGCGCCCAGGCCCTGCAGAACGAGAGGCGCGGCGGCGGTCTGACGATCGTTCCTGATTCCACCCGCGCCCCCATATTCGCTGATCGGCAACGTGCTCGCCTTGAGGAACGCCAGGCCAATACCGAACTCACCAGGCAGCGAACCCAGCAAAGCATCATCTCCGGCATGGATGAACGTTTAACCGGCCAACTGGAGCGGCAGCGTCTTCAGCAGCAGATCCAGGCCGGCGATGTGGATATCAAGCGTCAGCAGGCGCTGGGCGGCATTCTGGCTGGTCTCGATGACCCTGCCTTGCAGGGCGACGCCCGTGCCCGGGCTGAGCGTAGCTATCTGCTGCAGACCGCACCGAACGCCTATGCCTCGTTGCAGGGCAAGGGCTCGAACCCTCTTACTGCACCTGTCCAGAGGCTTGAGGACGAAGATCTTTCTGCCATCGGCAGTGCCATGACGATGAATACCGAGCTATCTCGTATCGACAAGCAAATCGCCAGCGGTGAGCTCAATCTGGGGCTTTTCGCTAACGCCAAGAGCACCGCACTGAATGCCATTGGCGCCGGTGATCAGAACGCCCGCAACTACGCATCCCTCAACAGCACTCTGGAAAAACTGCGCAACGAGAGCCTGCGACTGAACACCGGGGTACAGACCGAAGGCGACGCCCAGCGCGCCTGGAATGAGCTGGTGACCAATCTGAAGAGTCCCGAGCTGGTTAGGCAGCGACTGGCCGAGATCCGGGCGTTGAATGATCGGGCTATTGGCATCCGTACCGGGATTATCAACAACCGTCGCACAGGCCAAGGGGCGGCTCCCTTGGACGTCGACTCGGTACTGGGGCGTGAGGTGTCGAACTCTGCTCAGTCGCACTCTGCCTCCACAGGGCGCCCGGTACCGATCGAAACCGATAGCGATTATGAAGCGCTTCCGTCTGGGGCGTTGTTCGTCGCCCCCGATGGCACCACTCGGAGGAAGCCATGATGGCCGGTTGGAAAGATGCCCCTCTGGTGGAGGGAGAGAACGAGCAGCAGCCGGCGTGGAAAAGCGCCCCGGTTGAACAGCAAGCAGGCCAGCAGAGTTCGGATATCGGTATCGGTGCCGGCCGCTCGCTGTTGCGTGGTGTCAACGATGGTTTGACCCTGGGCTTTGCCGACGAGATCAGTAGTGCGCTGTCGGCAACACTGAACCCCGTCATCGGCAGTGGCAATGACGGGGATACCTGGCGCGAGCGTTACGACCGCAACGTCGAGGGCGAGCGTGCACTTGATCGCCAGGCGCGTGAAAAGCATCCCATGGCCAGCGCCGCCGGCGGTATTGCGGGTGGGCTGCTGCCGATGGCGGCCACTGGTGGGGCTTCTCTGCTGCCATCTGCAGGCCGTACTGCCGCTGGGCCGGTATCGCGTGCCGCCTCTCAAATACCAGTTACCCAGGCAGCCCCGAGCCTTCTGCGAACGGCCGGTGAAGGGGCTGCTGTGGGCGGTGCGTATGGTGCTGCCTACGGCCTTGGTTCTGCTGAAGGGGATTTGCTGGAGCGACTGCCAGGCGCTGTTGATGGAATGACCACTGGCGCAGCAATCGGTGCCGGTATTCCACTGGCGCTGATGGGTGGCCGGGCTGCGGCTGGCGCCATGCGATCACCTGAGCGCTCGGCGGTGCAGCAGGTGGAGCGCGCGCTGGAGCGTGACGGCATGAGCGTCGACCAGTTCCGCCGCCAGTCGGATGAGCTGCAGCAGCGCTACCCTGGTGCTGCCATGCCCGTCGACGCCGGCGGGGAGAACGTCCAGGGGCTGCTTGAGCGCGTGGCGCAGACGCCAGGTGCTGGCCGCTCGCAAGTCATCCCAGCGTTGACGGAGCGGCAGCAGGGGCAGCCCCAACGGATAACCGAGGCGCTGCAGGAGTTGACCAAGAGCGAGCGCGACAGCTTCAACCGTGCGGCCGACGACCTTGGTCGCGCCACTGGCAATCAGCGCAGCGCCTATCAGGCAGTGGAAGAGGCGATGGCGCAGCGTTCACGTGATGCCCAGCCGCTCTACGAGCGGGCCTACAGTGAGGCTGTGCCCTGGTCGCATGAGTTAGAAAAACTATTTGAGCGCCCGGCGATGCAGGAGGGATACAGGCTGGCGGCACGTCGTGCGGCGAACGAGGGCAGAACTTTTCAAGGTAAATTCATCGACCTGAAAGAGGACGGTTCTTTCACTGTGAAGGACGTCCCGTCGACTGGTGATCTGGATCTGGTCAAAAAATCGCTTGATAGCAAAATCGGCACCCTTGAGCGTGCTGGTGACTACGGTGAGGCTCGGGTCATCAAGGATATCCGAGAGCGACTGCTCAGCATCATGGATAAGCACAGCCCGACCTATCGTCAGGCTCGAGCGGCCTGGGCCGGCCCGTCCCAGTTCATCGACGCGATAGAGAATGGCCGGACGATCCTGAGCCGGAACATCAGTGCAGAGGAACTGGCCGCTAACCTCGGTCGGCTGAACCCGTCCGAGCTCGAAGGCTTCCGCATTGGCGCGGTGTCAGCGATCACCAACAAGCTACGCAATGACCCAGCGAAATTGAGCGACACGACCAAATATTTGAGGTCGCCGGAGATGCGCGCCAAGGTGGCGGCCATGCTGCCGGACGACGCTGCCCGCCAGCGCTGGAGCGATCTGCTGGACTTCGAGGTGAACGCGTCTACCACGGCCGGGCGCAGCCTGGGCAATAGCGCCACTGCCCGGCGTGCAGCAGAAATGGCCGATGCCGATAGCATGGGCGGCGACTTGGTGTTGAGTGCCCTGGCTGGCACCCCTGTCGGGAATCTGTTCAGCCAGTTCGTTGGCAAGGCCGGCCGCAGTCTGCGTGACACCATTCGCTCTCGTTCCGATCAGGCCGTGGCTGATGTGCTGACCCGCCCTGATGGGCTCGGACGTGCACAGCGAGCTTCAGCGGAGGCCACCAGGCCGTCGTCGCCGCCCTTGCTGATCACTGGCGGGGCCAGTGCTGGCGCCGTCCAGGGTACCACCGGACGTGAGGCCCGCCCGACGGTGCAATCCCTTCTGCCGACCGTGCGCGAGCGGATGCGCGCCGACTATCCGCTCGATGCTGACGAAATAGCGCGGGAGACGGGCTCTACCAGGGCAGCAGCCAAGCAAGCGATCGCCCTCGCGCAGCGTGAGCAGCAGGCCATGGCCAAGACCTACAAGAGCGTGCCGGGAGCCAATCAGGCTCGGCGCGGCCTGCTCGATCCCGATGCCTACACAGTGGCCAAGACCGGCGACCGTGAATGGCGCATTCAAGCGAAAGCGGAGTAGGAGGGGAAGAGATGAGACAGCATCGTGAGGACGTGTTCTGCCATCAGGAGCTCCCGCTGACGCTGCCGATCACCAAGACGGTAGAGGAGTGGATCAGGGAGCTTGGCTCGAAGGAGGGAGCGGTGACCCTGCAGGTAACCAAGACGGCCAAGGAGTGGGCCGAAGCGCTTGGTGTGAACTGGGAGACCGTCAGGAAGCGGCGTTACCGTGGTTGGTCATGGACGGAAGCTCTGGATCCTCGCCTCAGAAAAACCACCTTCAATGATCGAGGGCTGCACTGATGGATATCTTGGAGAGAGCCGGGGTGCTCGACCGTCTCCCCAAAACTGGGGACACCCAACGCGCGCTGGAACTGGTGCGCACGGTACTGGATCAGTTGGCTGCGGAGCTTGAGGCTGAGACGAGAGAGTTGGCCGGGCCTGAGCTTCGCCTGCAGCAGTCGCTCGCTCTGCCCGGGCGAGCTGTTGTGCTGCGTGACCTGTCGATCGCATTGCGAGAGCTGATCAGCCTCGAGCGTCGGCAGCTTGGGCTGGAAAGTGCCCGGGGCGAGCGGTTGTTCGAGGTCTTGAGAGCGCTGGCAGCGAATGCCCATCGACCTGGTACCGACATGGAGGCCCAACCTGATGGGCAGTAAGCAGGCTTTCGACTGGGAAGCGATCGAGCGCGACTACCGCGCCGGTCTGCTTTCCATTCGAGAGATCGCCGGTCGCCATGGCTGCACGCACACGGCGATCGGCAAGCGGGCCAAGGCCGAAGGGTGGGCGCGCGACCTGAAGGCGAAGATCCGGGCGAAAGCTGATGCACTGGTTTCCAAGCGGGAGGTTTCCAGCGAGGTTTCCAGCAAATCAGCGGAAACTGAGCGGCAGATCATCGAAGCCAATGCCGAGGCCATCGTCAACGTGCGGATGGCGCACCGGGCTGATATCCGGCGCTCGCGCGGCCTGACCAACAAGCTGCTGGAAGAGTTGGAACAACTGATCGATCACCGCGAACTGGCCGAGTCGCTGGGCGAGATGATGCGCAGCCCGGACGCCTTCGGAAACGACCGGCTGAACGACCTTTACCACAAGATCATCGCGCTACCGAACCGCACCAAGATCATGCGAGAGCTGGCCGAGACGCTGAAGACGCTGATTACCCTCGAGCGCCAGGCATACAACCTCGACGAACAGGAGCATGACGAGCCCTACGAAGAGCGATTGCGGCGGCTGCTGGGGGAGTAGCTAAATCCCCACAAAGCCAGGAATTTAGCGTCTGACCCCCTGTAGGGTTCGATTTACCTGTTGACCGCATGCAGTCTGGTGGCTCCAACACAGGAGAGCACCACCATGATCAGAATGAAACCCGAGCACGAAGTCTGCCGTCCTGGCGAGCAATACCTCGATGAGGTAGCAGGCCCGCTCAGGATAGGGCGCTACACGCACAGCGATGAGCTCTGGATCTACTACTTCGGTACCGTTCAGGAGCGGCCTTGCGAGATACGCATGGCGAGTGTTCGCAATGAGCTTCTATGTGGCGGGTATAGCCGGGCAGAGGCCGGGTCTACCGTGGTTGTCTTGGTTAGAGAAACCAGGCCGCCGGAATAGCTGGAGCGGTAAGTCATCCGCGCCTGCGGCGCGTTACGACTTGTTCTTGCCTGTCAGCCAGGTGAGTGCGAAAGGTGCCGCAACTGCTATGAGCAAGCCTGTCAGCGGTATCGCGGAGCTGCTGATAATCCCGGTGGCGGCCAGAGCCAGCGCGGCGATATTGCCTATCATCAAGAAAACGAACAGCCCGCCCAATAACTGCGGCAAGGTCGGATAGCGTTTGCGCAAATAGGTTCCGATCGCAACGACCGCAAAGAGGAATGCGAGTGCGAGCAACATCGCACCATCTGTTGATGAGCCTCTTCCACCCCTGGCAATCGCCCCAAGAGGTAGCAGAAGAAGCACGGCGAAAGCTAGCAGTCGTTCCATGAGTTGGCCTCGCCCTGAGCATGTATCAGGAGAGGATAGTCACGCCTTGCGCTTGATGCTCACCACGTTGGCGCCAGTGCGCAGCGCATCTATCGAGTCGGCCCCGTATTGGGCCATGAGTAGGAATGCTGTGTTCACTGGACGACCTGCTGCGCTCAGTATGTCCGATCCGGCGGGCTGATTTTTGATTGCCCGCAGCAGGATCAAGCATCGGTCATCTTGGCTGTCAAAGCAGGGGTACTTTCGGCTTTAGGGGTACGTTTGGGGGTATGGCGGCAATGTCGAAACTCTCAAGGCCTTTTTTGCGTGGCCTTGATTGGCTATGTTCGATTCCAGCAGGGCCATCGACTCAGCAACGAAAAAGCCGGCTATCGCAGCCGGCTTTTTCGTTTTGGGTGTGGAACAGGTCGAGCGCCACCTCGATCGAAGTGACCCTCTCACTCACTTACCAGTTGAAGTTCACCGAGGTCAGCAGGGTGCGCTCGTCACCGTAGGCACAGGTGGAGAAGCTGCACTGCGTGTAGTGCTTGTTGGTCAGGTTGCTGGCGTTCAGGGTTACGGCCCAGTTGTCGTCGATCTGGTAGCGCGCCATGGCGTCGAACAGGGTGTAGGCTGGCATGGACGAATCCATTTCCGAGGCCTGCGTTGTACCCATGTAGCGAGCGCCGGCGCCTACGGTCAGTTGCGGCATGCCCCAGTGGACGAAGTCATAGCTGGCCCACAGGGCGGCCTGGTGGTAGGGCGTTTCGTCGGTGCGTTGACCCACTTCGGAGGCAATGCTGCTCTTGGTGGTGCGCGAATCGGTATAGGCGTAGGTGGCGATCACGCTGAGTGCTTGGGTGACATCCGCCTTGGCTTCCAGCTCCAGACCGCGGGAGCGTACCTCGCCGGTTTGGCGGTATTGGTCGGTAATTGGATCCTGCTTGAGCACGTTGGTCTGGGTCAGCTCGTAGACTGCTGCGCTGAGCAGCATGTTGCTGTCCTTGGGCTGATAGCGCACCCCGACTTCATACTGCTTGCCTTCGGTGGGGTCGAAAGTCTGGCCGGTGACCGACGCAACCGAAACCGGGAAGAACGACTCGCTGTAGCTGATATAGGGCGCCAGGCCATTATCCGCGAGGTAGACCAGGCCAGCACGGTAGGTGGTGGCTTCATCGCTCTGGCTCGCCTTGTCACCATTGCGATGCGCTGTTTGCTGTTGATCGGCCCAGTCATGGCGACCACCCAGAAGCAGAATCCACTTGTCGTCGAATTTGATCTGATCCTGCAGATAGATGCCTTTTTGCAGAGTGTCGAGCTGCGAGCCGCGATCCGCTGCGGGGTTCTTGTTGACCACCACCGGCTGGCCATAGTTGTAAGTTCTCAGATCCAGGCTAGGGGCGTTACCACGGAAGTTATGCGAGTCATAAGAGCTGTCGTAGCCGTCGAAACCGACCAGTACGGTGTGCTCGACGCTGCCAAGCTGCCACTTCGACTCGATGTTGGTATCGCTGGCCCAGGTTCGAGCACGTTCGTGGCGATCACTGTAGCGACGCAGCAGGGTGCCGGTACGTGCGGAGAAGTCGATGGCGGCGGTCGAGGGTTGAATCTGCAGGTAATTCCACTTCACGTCGGACTCGGAATAGCGCAGCTTGTGATTGAGCGTGATGTTTTCGTTGAAGCTGTGCGTGAACTCATAGCCGAGCGCCGACATCTCGCCGTTCATGTCGTCGTAGTCCGGCTCGCCGACGAAATCATGGCGACCAATCTTGAAAGCACCATCGCCCACGCCTTTCACCATCTGATAGGGCAGGGGCGCGAGGAAACGCGTATCGGTCTTCTGGTAGAAGGACAGCAGGGTCAGCGAGGTATCTTCGTTGGGGCGCCAGGTCAGCGCCGGGGCGATGTAGAACTTGTCGTCGTTGATATGATCCTGCTGGGTGTCGCTGTTGCGGCCGAGCAGGGTCAGGCGATAGCTCAGGGTGTCGCTGCCAGCCAGCGGGCCGCTGAAGTCCGCAGAGAGTTGCTTGCGGTCGTGGGAGCCTACTTGCAGGTTCAGCTCATGGAAGGGCGTTTCGGTCGGGCGCTTGCTGACGCCATTGATCATGCCGCCGGGCGAGAGCTGGCCATAGAGCACCGAGGCAGCGCCGCGAATGACCTCGACGCGCTCCAGGCCATAAGGTTCCTGAATGCCGTCGTAGGAGTTGTTCTGCAGGCGCAGGCCGTCGCGCAGCGAGCCGCCGGTGGCGGATTCGACCGAGAAACCGCGGAGGCGGAAGCGATCCGCAGTGCGGTTGAAAGCGGTCGAACTGGCGGTGAACCCTGGGGTGTAGCTCAGTGCCTGGGCCAGCGTTTCCGACTGGCGGTCGCGAATCTCGTCGCTGGTCACCACCGACAGCGACTGCGGCGTTTCGGTGATCGGTGTGTTGGTCTTGGTGGCACTCATGTTGCGCTTGGCAACATAGCCCGTCACATGCTCGGTGGGTTGTTCCACGACTTGGCCGGTGACATTGATGCTGCCGATTTCCACGGGATCTGCTGGGTTTGCCAGAGTAGCTTCTGCGGCGGCCAGGTTGCCTGAGCTCAGGCTGGCCATGGCCAGAGCCAGAGCGGAGAGACTGAAGGCGGGACGGCGAGCATCCTGTTTCGGGCGGTTCTGCATGAAATGGCGCATGGCGAACGAGTCCTGTTGTCGTCTGGTTAGGTGTCGGTGCAAGGCTGAGGATTTTCTGGTGATCCTGCATGCCGTCGCGCAGGTGGCAGATTGCTCTGGCGGTGTGGACTGTACATCTAAATGAGAAAGATTTGTACTAGCTCACAATTTATTGTCATCACCCAGCTATTGCTGCAAGCTACGCGCGGATGTTCATGGCTCGGACGCTGGCTCGAAGAACGCGACGTTCGCGAAGGAGCCGAGCAAGATTTTTCCTGGTGAATCCCGTATGCCTCCGAGCCTGCACGCCATGCGCGTTGGGCAGGTGGTGATGCGATCCGAATTGAGTGTGTGTGCATGTTGAAAGCGATGCGACTTCGGCTCCAGTTCGATGAGCTGAAGGTGCTGGATGACATCAGCCTGACGATTCCAGAGGGCTGCTTTACCGCGCTGATTGGCGCCAATGGCTGCGGCAAGACCACCTTGCTCAACGTGCTGGCACGTATGCAGCGGCCGGCCAGTGGTGAGGTGTTGCTCGAGGGTAAGCCCCATGCGCAGTTCTCACGACGTGAGTTGGCCAGGCGCGTTGCCCTGCTGCCGCAGCGCACCACCTCGCCGGCAGGCCTCACCGTGCGCGAGCTGGTCATGCAGGGGCGCTACCCCTGGCAGAACTGGTGGCAGCAGTGGAGCGAGCAGGATCAGCAGGCGGTGGATCGAGCGGTGGAACTGGCCGATATCGCCATGCTGCTGGATCGCACCCTGTCCACCCTTTCCGGCGGGCAGCTCCAGCGTTGCTGGATCGCCATGACCCTGGCGCAGGACACGCCCATTATCCTGCTCGACGAGCCCACCACCTTTCTCGATATCGCCCATCAGATCGCCCTGCTCGAGTTGCTGGCTGTGCTGCGTGACCAGGGCCGCACCATCGTCGCGGTGCTGCACGACCTGAACCAGGCGGCACGTTACGCCGATAACCTGGTGATGTTGTGCCAGGGCAAGGTGCATGCGCAGGGGGCGCCTGCCGAGGTGTTCACGGCGAGCAATCTCAAGGCCGTGTTCGACCTGGATGCGCACATCATCAGCGACCCGCATTCGGGCGATCTCTTGTGCGTGCCGGTGGCGCCCGCTCGATTACGAGCAGTCGAAGCCAAGGTCTGTTCATGAGCCGGGCGTGGAGCTGGCCACTGTGGCTGTCGATCCTGCTGGCGATCGGTCTGGCGTCGATGCTGCACCTGGCGGTGGGGGCCAAGTCGATTCCCTGGGCGGATGTCTGGCAGGCACTGGTGGCCTACGACCCGAGCAATGCCGATCACAGTGTCATCCGCGGCTCGCGCCTGCCACGCCTGTGGATTGCGATGGTGGTGGGAGCCTGCCTGGGCCTGGCGGGCACCGTGATGCAGGCGGTGGGTGACAACCCCTTGGCCGACCCGGGCATTCTCGGCATCAACAGCGGTGCGGCCTTGTTCGTGGTGGTCGGGCTGTTGGTATTGCCTGGCAACGATATGAGCATGATTCCTCTGTTCGCCTTCAGCGGCGCCCTGGTGGCCGCCGTCGGCGTCATGCTGCTGGCCGGGCGCACGCCCAATCCGGTGCGCCTGACGCTGTCCGGGGCGATGATGGCCGCGTTGTTCGGCGCCATCACCGCGATCCTGCTGCTGCTCGATCAGCAGGGGCTCGACAGCCTGCGCCGTTGGCTGACCGGCTCGCTCGGCATCACCGGTGCGAACCTGCCGACCTGGCTCTGGCCCTATGTCGCTGCCGGCCTGCTGCTGTGTCTGGTGAATGTGCGGGCATTGAATGCCTATCGCCTCGGTGCGCAGGTGTCCTCCAGCATGGGGGTCAATCTGCTGCGCATGCGCTTGCTCAGCCTGGCCGCCGTGGTGCTGCTGTCCGGTTGCGCGGTGGCGCTGGCCGGGCCCATCGGTTTCGTCGGCCTGGTGGTGCCGCATGCGGCGCGGCTGCTGCTCGGGCACGATCTGCGCCGTCTGCTGCTGGCGGCGCCGCTGCTCGGTGGCTTGCTGCTGATCCTGGCCGATGTGGTCGCGCGTACCCTGGTCAGCCCCTACGAACTCAACACCGGCATCGTCACTGCCCTGATCGGCGGTCCGGTGTTCGTCGTGCTGGTATTGAGGAAGATGAAATGAGCCGCTGGCTGACGACCCCGAGGCGTTTGGCCGGGCTGCCCTGGATCGGGCGGCCGATCGACCTGTTATCGGCTTTGCTGCTGATTGCGCTGCTGCTGGGGCTGGCACTGTATGCCGCCAGCGTGGGCAGCTATTCGATGGACATGGCGCAGCTCTGGCGGAGCCTGTTCTCCAGTGATGCCAGCGCAGCGCAGGCCAATGTGCTGTGGGAGCTGCGCCTGCCGCGCATCCTGCTGGCGATTCTCGGCGGGGCGGCGATGGCCCTGGCTGGCGTGCTGATGCAGTCGCTGACGCGTAATCCGCTGGCGGCGCCGGGATTGGTCGGGGTGGAGGCGGGCGCCAGCGTCACCATGTTGCTGATCCTGGTGCTCTGGCCACAGGCCTTGCCGCTGCCGCTCTATCCCCTGGCAGCGTTGCTCGGTGGTCTGGCGGTGGCGCTGTTAATCGTCGGCCTTTCCTGGCGTGGTGCCATTGCACCGCTGCGTCTGATTCTGGTGGGCGTGGGCCTGACGGCCATGCTCGGTGCCGTCGCCGATCTGTTGATCACCTACGGCAATATCGATCGCGTCGAGTCGGCGCTGATGTGGCTCGGCGGCAGCCTGCATCGTGGGGATTGGCCGCAGGTGCAGAGTCTGGCGCTGTGGTTGCTGATCGCTGGTCTGCCGCTGTTGTTCTGCCATCGCCAGCTCAATCTCATGCAACTGGGCGAGGGCGTGGCGCTCAGCCGAGGCCTGAACCTGACCTGGCTGATGCTTTTGCTGTTGCTGTGCAGCGTGATGCTGACTGCGGCGACGGTGGCCAATATCGGCGTGATGACCTTCGTTGGCCTGGTCGCGCCGCATCTGGCGCGGCAACTTTGTGGTGAACGACACGGCGCGCTGTTGCCGCTGTCGGCGCTGTTCGGGGCCGTGCTGGTGCTGCTCGGTGACACCCTGGGCCGTGCCTTGCTGCCGCCGCTGCAACTGCCGGCCGGCCTGGTGGTGGCGCTCATCGGTGCGCCTTATCTGTTGGTTTTGCTGGCGCGACAACGCAACCGCTGACGCGCCCCCATACAAGCTCATGAGGAAAATGATGCTGAAGCTCAAAGCCCTTTTGCCAATGGCCTGCGTGCTGCTCGGCCTGGCCTCGATGCAGGCTGTCGCCGCCGATACCCGTGTATTCGAGAACCGTTTCGGCCGTGTCGAGGTACCGGTGGCGCCACGCTGCGTTGTGTCTCTGCATGACCTCAGCCTGACCACCCAGCTACTCGAACTGGGCGTGAAGCCTTGCGGCTCCACCGGGCGCAAGAAGCTGTTTTCCGATGCCTTGTTTCGCGGTGCGCAGCAACGCTTCGATGTCTCCGGCATCAGTTATGTCGGTTCGCACCAGTCGCCCGATCTCGAAGCCATCGCCGCGCTCAAGCCTGATCTGATCGTCGGGCTCTCCTATCACGAGGAACTGAAGGAGCGGCTCAGCAAGATCGCTCCGGTCGTGTTGTTGCCAGCGCGCGAGGCCGATATCAAGACCTATGCCAGGGAGCTGGCCGACCTGGTGGGCAAGCAGCAGCGCTATGAGGAGATGCTCAAGGAGTACCAGTGGATCGTCGGCGAGTTCGCCAAGCGGGTGAAGGATCCAGGGCGCATTACCGTGACTACTTTGGAGGTCTACCCGGATGGTTTCCAGCTAATCGGCCGATCCGGCATGGATGACGTGATCGCCGACTTCGGCCTCGGGCGTGTGGCGGCCTACAAGGAGGCGCGGCAGAACGTGCCGTACAGCCTGGAGCGTATCGGCGACTTCGACAGTGATTTCATCATCGACACCTATGAGGAAATGCTCGGATCGGAAGCTGACACCGAGGCTTTCCGCCGTTCGCCGCAGTGGCAGAACCTGTTCGCGGTGAAGAACCATCAGTTCCTCTACTTCAACCGCAGCCGCTTCGCCGACACCATGCAGGGCATGATCGGCTCGGCCTACCTGCTGCTGTCGCATATCGGTGAGCGTGCCTACAACCTGCAGGAAAAGTAAGGGGCTGGCCGTAGATAGCAGCTTGTGGGGTGGCCAAATAATGGCCATGGAGCCTTCTAGCTCGGGCTTTTCGCAAAGGTGTGAGCGATTCATGGCTTATTATCAAATAATATTAATTCCTGTTTGATAGTGAGTGTGTTTTGCGATAATTTGGTGCGCCTCATCAGTAGCGCCAAGGAATCCAGATGCTCACCGACTCGCTCTTCCGCGCAGACCACGCCCCGGTTCAAGCAGATATCGAGGGGGCTCTGCCATTCGTCTTGCGCGCCCCTGTGTCAGGCGACTCCTGGCGCGATCATGCGGAACTTATCAAGGCAACCGTCGACCGCGAGTTGCACACCACCGGCGGTATCCTCTTTCGCGACTTCGCCTTCCGTGATGCCGGCGATTTCGAGGATTTCGCCCGTAGTTTCGGTCACGAGCTGCTGACCTACGACTACGCCTCCACGCCGCGCACCAAGCTCAACAGCCGCGTCTACACCTCCACCGAGTACCCCGCTCACCAGGTCATTCCGCTGCACAACGAGCAGTCCTACTCGCTGAACTGGCCGATGAAGATCTGGTTTCACTGCATTCAGGCCGCGCCGGTCGGCGGCGAAACACCCATCGCCGACAGCCGCCTGGTCTACCAGCGCATCGATCCCGTCATCCGCCAGCGTTTTGCCGACAAGCGCCTGATGTACGTGCGCAATTACGGCAACGGTCTGGATCTCACCTGGCAGCAGGCGTTCAGTACCGAGGATCGCAGCGAGGTCGAGCGCTTCTGCCGGCTCAGCCATATCGACTTCGAGTGGAAGGACGACGGCGAGCTGCGCACGCGCCAGGTCTGCCAGGCCGTGGCGCAGCACCCGGTCACCGGGGAGTGGGTCTGGTTCAACCAGGCGCACCTGTTCCACATCTCCAACCTGCCGGCGGCGCTACGCGAAACACTGGTGTCCATCGTCGGTGAGGAGGGCGTGCCGCGTAACGTCTTCTACGGCGACGGCTCGCCCATCGAGCTGGAGGCGCTGGAGCATGTGCGCGACGTGCTGCAACGCACCCAGATCAGCTTCCCCTGGCAGGCGGGCGATGCGCTGATGCTCGACAACATGCTGGTTGCCCATGGGCGTTCCACCTTCCAGGGGGCGCGCAAGGTGGTGGTGGCCATGGCCGAGCCTGCGCCATTGGGCTGACGCCCCTCACTCTCGATGCCGCCGCGAAGGCGGCAGAACTCGACTCTGCAAGATGAAGGACGACATATGCTCGATCGCCTGATGCGTGATTGCTGGCTGCGCGGTATTCGCCTGTCCGCCAGTGAAGGCCGCCTGATGATTTCCGCTGGCTCGCCAGAGGCGTTGAATTCGCCCCTGGAGCAGGAGCTGCAGGCACGCGCAGGCGAGATTCTGCCGTGGCTGCAGCGTCATCCGGATTACTTCGAGGCGCGTCCGCTCAGCGATAACGAGCAGGCCCTGTGGTTCCTGCAGCGCATGGAGCCGAACAGTTGCGCCTACAACATCGCCCTGGCTGGGCGAGTCAGGCCGCAATACCTCTGGGCGGATCTGCCGCAGCGTCTGGAGCGGGCCTGGCAGGCCGTACAGCGGCGTTATCCGCACCTGTGCAGTGCCTATGTCGAGCGTGATGGCCAGTTGCTGCAGTGGGACAGCCGCCCACAGCCCACCTCGCTGCAATGCGAGACCTGGCAGGGCGCGGATGCGGCCAGCGTGCAGCAACGCGTGATCGAACTGGCTGACAAACCCTTCGATCTGGCTGCCGGTGAAGTCAGCCGGCTGGTGCTGTTGAGCAACCAGTTGGATGACCGCGTCGAGCACACGGTGCTGCTGGGCATTCACCATATCGTCTCCGACCTGACCACCTTCGATGTGCTGTTCAGCGAACTGTTCGCCCTGGTCGATGGCGAAGTGCTTGCCGATGTCGACCCCCAGGCCTATCGCAACTGGTGCAGCGCCCTGCATATCCGCAGCGAGGCGATCGAGGCCGAGGAGCTGGCCTGGTGGCAGGCGCAACTGGCCGATGCACCAACGCTGGAACTGCCCACCGACTTCGCCCATGGCAGCACCCAGGGCTTCGAGGGCGGCGAGCTGTCGTTCCATTTTGGCGCGGACAACAGCGAGCGGCTGCGCACGGTGGCCAAGAGCCTGGGCGTGACGCCCTACGTTTACTGGTTCTCATTGTTCCAGCAGTTTCTCGGCATGCTCTCCGGGCAGGATGATTTCGTCCTCGGCACCCCCAGTGGCTGGCGCTTGAAGCGCGAGCAGGCCGAACTGCCGGGCTACCTGGTCAACCCCTTGCCGGTGCGCTGCCGGGTGCGTCGCGACCTGTCCAGTGCTGACTGGGCCAGGCAGGTGGCGGCCAACGTCAAACAGGCGCTGCGCCACCGTCACTATCCCTTCGCGCGCCTGGCCAAGCACCTGGATCTGCCGCGGCAGATGGGCCGGGCGCCGGTGTTCCAGCATATGTTCACCCTGAACAAGGAGCGTGACGTACCCTTCGAGCGCTACATCGAGCGCATGATCGGCGAGCAGCGTGGCGCGGCTCACGAGCTTAACCTGGTGGTCATCGATGATCTGCCTGAGTTCATCGGCCGTTGGCGCTACAGCAAGGCGCTGTATCGGCGCGAGAGCGTCGAGCGCTTCCAGGCGCAGTTCCTGGCCCTGGTCATGGCGGCCATGGAGCAGCCGGACGTGCCGTTCGCTGAACTGGACTGGCTGCCATTCGAGCAGCGTTCGCAGTTGTCTGGCGAAACCTTGCCGGTGTCAGAGGAGGGCGCCTGGCAGGCCTTCGTCAAACACTGTTTGGAAAAACCACAGGCCATCGCCCTGGAGGATCGGCAGGGCCAACTGACCTATGCCGAGCTGGCCAGTGCCGTGGTCGCCCGTGGCGAGCGCCTGCAAGGCTTGCTGAGCGTTCTGGGTGATCGGATTGCCCTGTGCCTGCCGCGCAGCCGTGAACTGGTGATGCATATGCTCGCTGCCTGGCAGTGCGGCGCTACCTATCTGGCCCTCGACCCGCAGTGGCCCGAGTCGCGTCTGCAGGACATCTGCCTGGATTCCACACCCAGGGTCTGCGTGGGTGAGGGCGAGCGGCCAGACTGGTTGCCAGAGCAGGTGCAGTGGCTGACTGTGCCGAGCAGTCCAAGCCTCAGCGAGGCGCCGCTGCGCACCAGCGTGCCGGCGGACTTGCCGGCCTACGTGGTCTACACCTCGGGCTCCAGCGGACGACCCAAGGGCGTGGAGGTGACCCAGGGCAACCTCGTGCACTACGTCAGCGCCTGCCTGGCGCGACTGCACCTGAGCAGCGATGCCAGCCTGACGAGCCTGGCCAGTTGCGCCACGGATCTGGGCCACACCGCCTTGTTCGGTGCGCTGCTCAGCGGCCGGCGCTTGCGCCTGCTGGACGAGGCGCTGGCCTTCGATGCCGAGGAGCTGGCGGCGCAGCTCGGCCAGCAGCCGGTGGACATGCTGAAGATCGTGCCCTCGCACCTCAATGCCCTGCTGGTGGCCAGCGAACCACAGCGCCTATTGCCGCGCCAGTGCCTGGTGCTCGGCGGCGAAGCCCTGGGCGCCGATCTGCTGGCACGGGTGCGCGCCCTGAGCCCGCACCTGCGCATCGTCAACCACTACGGCCCCAGCGAAACCACGGTGGGCGTGCTGACCCACGAAGTCGAAGGCGAGGGTGACGCACCGCTCGGCCGGCCCCTGGGCAACGTGCGCATCAGCGTGCGTGGGCCGGATGGCGCGGTGTTGCCGGCTGGCGTCAGCGGCGAGCTGTATATCGAAGGCGCCACCGTGGCGCGTGGTTACCTGAGTGCCAGCGAGATCGATCAGGCGCGTTTCGGTGAGCACGGCTATCGCACGGGCGACCGCGTTCGCCTCGATCATCTGGGGCGGGTGCTGTTCCTCGGGCGCCTGGATGAACAGGTGAAGATTCGCGGCTACCGCGTCGAGCCTTCGGAAGTGGCGGCGCAATTGCGCGCGTTGCCCCAGGTTGTGGACGTGCGCGTACTCAACGCACCGACGCCGTTGACCGGCAACCGCCTGGTGGCCTTCCTGGTCGCCGCGCCGAGCGCACTGGCGGATATTCAGTCCGCTTTGCAGGCCCGCCTGCCGGACTATATGCAGCCGGCGCAGTGGTATTGCCTGGAGGCCATGCCGCTGCTGGCCAATGGCAAGGTCGACCGTCAGGCATTGCTGAACCTGGCCGAGCAAGCACCACGCAGCGTCGAGGCGCGTGCCGAACAGCCGCTGAATGCCGTGGAAAGCACCCTGCTGGATATCTGGCGCGAACTGCTGGGCAACCCGGACATCGGCCCGGACGACAACTTCTTCGCCCAGGGCGGCGACTCGATTCTCGGCCTGCAGATCATCGCCCGCGCGCGCCAGCAGCAGATCACCCTCACGCCCAAGCAACTGTTCGCCGAGCCCAGCGTGCGGGCGCTGGCGCGGGTGGCGCAAACGCCGCAGCGGGCCAGGGTCGAGCGCCTGCTGGCGATTGCTCGGGAGATTCTGGAAAAGCCCGACCTGCAAGCCGACGACAACTTCTTCGCGGTCGGTGGCGACTCCATTCTCAGCCTGCAGATCATCGCCCGCGCCAAGCAGCAGGGCCTGCAGCTCAAGCCCAAGCAGATCTTCGAGTTCCCATCGGTCAGCGGCTGGGCCGAGCAGGCCGTGGAGCTCGCCAGTGTGGCCGAGCCGGCCAAGGTCGATAACGCCGAGCCAAGCGCCGCTTTCGCCCTGACGCCGATCCAGGCCTGGTTCTTCGACCAGCAGCAGAACACCCCGCAGTACTGGAACCAGTCCCTGCTGCTGGCCGTTCAGCAACCGCTGGAGCCGGCGCGCCTGGCCCAGGCACTGGCCACCTTGCTGCAGCGTCACAGCAGCCTGCGGCTGATCTTCGAGCAGAGCGCGCAGGGCTGGCAGCAACGCTATCAGCCGCTGTCGGCGGACATGGCCGGCAAGCTGCTGCAGGTGGTCGAACAACCGCTGGACGACGCGCTGCTGGAGCAGTGGCAACAAGGCTGGCAACTGGATCGCGCGCCCTTGATCCGCTGGGTGTACTTCACCGGCAGTGGGCATCTGCTGTGCACGGCGCATCATCTGCTGGTCGACGCCGTGTCCTGGCAGGTGCTGCTGGAAGAACTGGAAAGCCTCTACCTCGACCCGCAGGCTTCGCTGCCGGCGGTTTCCACCAGTTTCCATGGCTGGAGCGAGGCCTTGCAGCGACATCGCGAGAGCGCAGAGGTGCTGGCCCAGCGTGACTACTGGCAAGCGCAGTTGGCCGAGGAGGGCGAGGTCGCCCGTGACGTCAGTCTGTACGGCGAAAGCCGCACGCTGGAAACCAAGCTGTCCGTCGAGAAAACCGAACTGTTGCTGGGCGACTGCCATGAGGCCTACAGCACCCAGGTGCAGGATCTGCTAGTCGCGGCACTGGCGGGTGTGATCGGCCAATGGCTGGGGCGCGAGCAGGTCACCCTGGAGATGGAAAGCCACGGTCGCAGCGGCTGGGAACAGGGCCCGGATCTGTCGCGTTCGGTGGGCTGGCACACCAGCCGCTACCCCTTGGCCGTGCATGCCGCCGAACAACCGGAGGAGGCGATCATCGCCGCCAAGGAGGCGTTGCGCCGCGTGCCGGAGCAGGGCATCGGTTACGGCCTGCTGCGCCTCGATCCCCAGCACGGGCTCGGCGCCGCTTCGCTGCTCACCTTCAACTACCTGGGGCGGGTCGACCAGTGGCTGGGTGGCTCGCGCCTGTGGCGCCTGGCGCAGACGCTGTGCCCGGCCATGCGTGCCCCCGACACCCGCCGCACCCATCTGCTCGACGTCACCGCCCTGGTCGACCAGGGTCAGTTGCACATCGAATGGCGCTACGCCCCGCAGGTGCATGAGCAGACCCTGATCGGCGCACTGGCGCAGCAGTTCCAGCAGCGTATCGAAGCCCTGCTCGAACACTGCCTGGATCCCGAAGCCGGTCGCGCCACCGCTGCCGACTTCGCCGATTCGGGGCTTTCCGACGACGAATTCCTCGGCCTGCTCGAGCAATTGCAATGACCACCCCTGGCGCCCCCACATCCCCAGCCCACGGCAAGGAGACCCTCGGCATGAACGACAAGGTCAAAGCACTTTCCCGCAATATCGAGGCCATCTACCCGCTGGCGCCCATGCAGCAGGGGCTGCTGTTCCACAGCCTGATGCACCCGGGCAAGGGCATGTACCTGCTGCAGTACCGCCACGTGATGGTGCTGCCGCAGCTCGACCTGGACGCCTTCCGCCAGGCCTGGGCACAGGTGGTGGAGCGCCACGAGCTGCTGCGCACCTCCTTCGTCTGGAAGCAGCAGAAGCGGCCGATGCAGGTGGTGCACAAGCAGGTCGAACTGCCGATCACCTACGAGGACTGGTCGGCTATCGACGAGGCCGAGCAGCAGGCGCGCCTGGAGCATCTGCTGGCCGAGGAGCGTCGCGAGGGGCTGGATTTCACCCAGGCGCCGCTGATGCGCGTGCGCCTGTTCAAGCTGGCGCCGGACACCTACCAGTTCGTGCGCAGCTATCACCACATCCTGATGGATGCCTGGTGCTTCTCTATCATCATGATGGACTTCCTCGACGGCTACCGCGCCGCGCGTGAGGGTCGGCGCCTGGAACTGCCCAAGCCACGCCCGTACCGCGATTTCATCCGCTGGCTGGAACAGCAGAAGCCCGAGGATCATCAGGCCTTCTGGCAGCAACGCCTGGCCGGTTTCGACACGCCCACCACTTTTGGTTTCGGCCATGCTGGCCGTGTGCTCGATGCGCCGGAGCCGGTGGAGGATTGCGTCGAACACCTGAGCCTGGAGCAGACCCAGGGCCTGCAGCAGGCTGCCAGCCGCCTGGGTATCACCCTCAACACCCTGGTGCAGGGTGCCTGGGCCTTGCTGCTGGGGCGCTACAGCGGCAATCGCGACCTGCTGTTCGGCGTCACCGTGGCCGGGCGCCCGGTGCACATGCAGGGCATGGAGAGCATCGTCGGGCTGTTCATCAACAGCCTGCCGCTGCGTTGGAACTGGCAGCCGCAGCAGTCACTCGGTGCCTGGCTCAAGGCCCTGCAGGCGGAGAACCTCAGCCTGCGCGAGCACGAAAGCGTGTCGCTGGCGCAGATCCAGGGCTGGAGCGAGGTGCAGCGCCAGGATCTGTTCCAGAGCCTGTTCGTCTTCGAGAATGCGCCGATCTCCGCCAGCCTGCGTCAGGGCCAGTTGGACTACCTGATCAGCGACATGGCCAACCGCACCCACACCAACTACCCGATCACCGTGGTGATCGTGCCCGGCGAGCGCCTGCACCTGCAGTTGACCTACCAGACCGACTGGTTCCTGCGCGAGGAAGTCGAGCAGATGCTGCGCCATTTCCGCACGCTGCTGCTGAATATGGGCGAGGCCCTGGCCAGCGACGCCGATATCCCGCTGCAGCGCATCGCCATGCTCGATGCCACGGAGATCGCCCAGCAGCATGCCTGGGCCGCAGGTGGCCTGGCGGCGGACGAAGCGCAGTTGCAGCCGCTGTACGTCGAGCGTGTGCAACAGCAGGTGCGCCGCACCCCCGAGCGCATTGCCGTGGTGCATGGCGAGCGCAGCCTGAGCTTCGATCAGCTGAACCGGGCGGCCAACCGCCTGGCCCGCCATCTGCGCGCCAATGGCGTGCAGGACGGCGACCTGCTGGCGCTGCTCGATGAGCGTGGCCTCGACCTGGTGGTGATGATCCTCGCCGTGCTCAAGGCGGGTGCCGGCTGGCTGCCGCTGGACCCACGCAACCCGCCGCAGCGCCTGGCCCAGGTGCTCACCCAGAGCCGTTCGCCGCTGCTGATCCATGGCGCGGAGCAGAGCGAGCTGGCCCAGCAGGCGCTGCAGCAGATGGCCCAGCCACCGGCGGCGATCCGCTACGAGCCGGCGGCCCTGAGCGGCTACAGCGATGCCGACCTGGACATTCCAGTGCACGATCTGTCGCTGGCCTACTGCATCTTCACCTCGGGCTCCACTGGCACGCCCAAGGGCGCCATGGTGGCCCACGCCGGCATGCTCAACAACATTCTCGGCAAGTTGCCGGGCCTGGGCCTGAATGAAGATGACGTGATCGCCCAGAGCGCGCCGCAGTGCTTCGACATCTCCGTCTGGCAGACCCTCGCCGGCCTGGTGCTGGGGGCACGCACGGTGATTCTCGGCGACTGCGTGATGCAGAACCCCGAGGCCCTGGCCGAGGCCATCGCGCGGAATGGCGTGAGCATTCTCGAAGCGGTGCCGTCGCTGATGCAGAGCCTGCTCGACGCCGGTCTGGAGCGCACCGCGCTGCGCTGGGTACTGGCCACTGGCGAGGCGCTGCCACCGGCGCTGGCGCGGCGCTGGTTCGAGCGCTACCCGGGTATCCCGCTGATGAACGCCTACGGCCCGGCCGAATGCTCCGATGACGTGGCCTTCCATCCGCTCATCGAGTGCCTGGCGGAATCACGCAGCAGCGTGCCGATTGGCCGCGCCACCCTGAACAACCGCCTGTATCTGCTGGATGCCGAACTGCAACCGGTGCCACGCGGTGCGGTGGGGGAAATCTTCGTCGCCGGTGTCGGGGTTGGCCGTGGCTATATGGCCGACCCGGCGCGCACGGCGGCGGTGTTCCTGCCTGACCCCATCGCCAACGACGGCAGCCGCCTGTATCGCACCGGCGACCTGGCGCGCTTCCTGGCCAATGGCGAGCTGGAGTACGTCGGGCGTACCGACCACCAGGTGAAGATTCGCGGCCACCGTATCGAGCTGGACGAGATCGAAGCCTGTCTGACCCGTTACCCCGGTGTGCGTGAGGCGGTGCTGCTGGCCCGTGACGACCAGCAGCGCGCCAAGGTGCTGGTGGCCTACGTGGTGGCCGAGCCGCAGCCCTCCATCGAGGCGCTGCGCGAGTTCGTCGCCGCCAACCTGCCACCCTACATGCTGCCCAGCGCCTTCATGCTGCTCGAACGCATGCCGCTCAACGCCAACGGCAAGATCGACCGCAAGGCGCTGCCGGCGCCCGATTTCGCAGCGCAGAGCGAGGCGCGCTATGTGGCGCCACGCAGCGAGCTGGAAGCGCAATTGGCCGAAGCCTGGCAGGGCGTGCTGGGGCTGGCGCGGGTCGGCATCCAGGATCACTTCTTCGAGCTGGGCGGGCATTCGCTGCTGGCCACGCAACTGATCGGCCAGATCGGCAAGCTCAGCGGCAAGGAACTGCCCCTGCGCGTGGTCTTCGAGCGCCCGACCATCGCCGCCATGGCCGAGTGGCTGGAGCAGCAGGAGGCTGGCGAGGGTAACGCACCGAAGCGTCTGCCGCGTCCGCAGACCCTGCCGCTGTCGTTCGCTCAGCAGCGCCTGTGGTTCCTTCAGCAACTGCAGCCTGAAAGCCCGGCCTACAACCTGGCCGGCGCGGTGCGCCTGAGCGGCGACCTGCATGTGGCTGACCTGCAGGCAGCGCTACAAGCCCTGGTCGATCAGCACGAAGTCCTGCGTACCCGTTTCGTCAGCGACGGCGGCGAGCCGGTGCAGGTCATCCTCGCCAGGGCCGAGCTGGCCCTGCCGCTGATCGAGGTGGCCAGCGAGGCGCAGTTGCACGAGCTGCTGCGCCAGGACGCGATGACCCCGTTCGCCCTGGACAGCGGGCCGCTGCTGCGCGCCTGCCTGTATCGCCTGGGCCCGCAGGCGCATGTGCTGGCGCTCAATTGCCACCATATCGTCGCCGATGGCTGGTCGCTGCAACTGATCATCGACGGTCTCTGCGCTCATTACCGCGAGCTGCGCCAGGGGCGTAAACCGGCGTTGGTCGAGGCGCCGATGCAGTACGCCGACTATGCCCTGTGGCAACGCCAGTGGATGGACAGCGCCGCCTGCCAGGACGAACTGGCCTACTGGCGCGAGCAGTTGTCCGGCGAACTGCCGGTGCTCGAACTGGCGGCGGACTTCCCCCGTCCGGCCCATGCCAGCCAGGCTGGCGGGCGCGTCGAGCAGCGCCTGCCGGATGAGCTGGCGGCGCGCCTGCGGGCATTCAGCGCGAGCCACGGCTGGAGCAACTTCATCCCCATGCTCTGCGCCTTCCAATTGCTGCTGCGCAGCCGCAGCGGCGAGCACGACATCCTCGTCGGGGTGCCGGCCGCCAACCGTCATCACGCGGCCTTGCAGCCGCTGGTGGGCTGCTTCGTCAACACCCTGGTGTATCGCCAGAAGCTTTCCGGCACGACCAGCCTGTTGCAGCACATGAACGCCTTGCAGGCGCTGTCCGTGGCAGTGCAGTCGCACCAGGATCTGCCCTTCGACTACCTGATCGAACAGCTCGGCGTGGCTCGCCAGGTCAGCTACAACCCGCTGTTCCAGGCCATGTTCAACTACTTCCCGGGCCATGCCCTGGAGCGTTTCGAGCTGACCGACCTGATCGCCGAACCCCTCGACAATCGTCCGGACAGCGCCCTGTGCGACCTGCATCTGGACGTGCGCGACAGCGAGCACGGCATTGCCCTGAGCCTGCAATACAGCAGCGAGCTGTTCCGCGAGCAGACCGCCCAGGCGATGCTCGAGCAATACCTGGCGCTGCTCGAGGCCGTGCTCGAACAACCGCAGCAGGTACTCGGTGAGCTCGCCTGGCAGCCCGAGCAGCGCGCGCTGGCCCGCTTGCACGGCGAGCCTGTGCAGGGCCGCGAAGACATCCTGCAGGCTTTCGCCCGGCAGGTCGCCGAGCAGCCCGAGGCCATCGCCGTGCAGGCCGGCCAACGGCGCCTGAGCTATGCCGAGCTGAACCAGGCCGCCGAACGCCTGGCCGCTGCCTTGCAGGCCCGTGGCGTCGGCGCCGAGGATCGCGTGGCCCTGCGCCTGCCGCGCGATGCGCGTCTGCCCATGGCCATGCTGGCCATTCTCAAGACGGGCGCCGCCTACGTGCCGCTGGCCGAGGACACCCCGGCCGAGCGCGGCCGCTATATTCTCGCCCACGCGCAGCCGCGGCTGTGCCTGAGCAATGCCGAGGCCCTGGCGGAACTGGCCGAGTGGGGCAGCGATGTCGAGCTGTTGGATATCGATGCACTGAGCAGCAGCGAGCCCTATCGCGCGCCGAGCGTGCATCCCGCCCAGCTCGCCTACGTGCTCTACACCTCGGGTTCCACTGGCCAGCCCAAGGGTGTGGCCATCGCCCGTGGCAACCTGATGAACCTGATGCTCGGCGTGCAGCAGGTGCTGCCGTTGACGGCGCAGGACAGGGTGCTGGCACTGACCACCGCGACCTTCGATATCGCCATCGTCGAGCTGTTGCTGCCGCTCGGTCGCGGGGCCAGCATCCTGCTCGCCGACCGTGAGCAGGCACGCGACCCGCAAGCCCTCGACCGCCTGATCGAGGCCGGCCAGCCGACGGTGATGCAGGCCACCCCGGCCACCTGGCGCATGCTGGTGGCGCACACCCAGCGCAGTTGGCAGGGCGTGCGCGCCATTTCCGGCGGCGAGGCCCTGCCGAGCGCGCTGGCCGAGGCCATGGAGCAGCGTGGCGCGCGGGTGATCAATGGCTACGGGCCGACCGAGGCCAGCGTCTACAGCACCTTCGAGGTGCGTCAGGGCGACAGCGGCGGGGTGGAGGTGCCGATTGGCCGGCCAGTGGTCAATACCGCTGCCTATGTGCTGGACGCCGACCTGCAACCCGTGGCGCCGGGCGTGTCCGGCGAGCTGTACCTGGCCGGCGCCAACCTGGGCCGTGGTTATTTCGCCGCGCCGGCGTTGAGCGCGGCCAGCTTCCTGCCCGATCCCTTCGTGCCGGGCGCGCGCATGTACCGCACCGGCGACCGTGTGCGGCGCAATGCCAATGGCAGCCTCGACTACCAGGGACGCCTGGACTTCCAGGTCAAGCTGCGTGGCTTCCGTATTGAACTGGGTGAGATCGAAGCCCTGCTGGCGCGTATCGCCGGAGTGCGCGAAGCGGCCGTGGTGCTGCTCGGCAGCGGCGACAGTGCGCGCCTGGTGGCCTACTACTCGGTCACCCAGGCGGCGAGCGCCGAGCTGAACGACGCCGCGCTGCGCGCGCAACTGGCGCAGCACCTGCCGGATTACATGCTGCCAAGCCAGTTCGTGCGCCTCGACAGCTTGCCGTTGAGCCCCAGTGGCAAGGTGGAGCGCAAGGTGCTGCCGGCGCCCACGCAACATGAAGGCCAGCGCGATGGTGAACTGAGCCAGCCCTGGGAGGCGCAACTGGCCGAGCTCTGGTGCGAGCTGCTTGGTTGCAATGCGGTGGGCGCCGGCGACAACTTCTTCGCCCTCGGCGGCCATTCGTTGCTGGCGGCACGGCTGGTAGCACGTATCGCCGAACGCCACGGGCGGCAACTGCCGCTGCGCAGCGTATTCGAGTGCCCGACCCTGGGCGCACTGGCGGCCAGCCTGGCCACTGCCGAGGGGGCAGACGAAAGCATCCTGCGACCATTCGGCGAGGTTGCGGCGCCGCTGCATTTCACCCAGCAGCGGCTGTGGTTCCTCGACCGCTTGCAGGGCGATACCCAGGCCTACCACCTGTCCCTGGCCATGCACCTGCACGGCAACCTGCAAGCCGATGTACTGGAACGCGCCCTGGCGCAACTGGTGCAGCGCCAGCACAGCCTGCGCAGCGTGTTCAGCGAGACGGAGGCAGGCGCGCGGCAGCAGGTCGTGCAACTGCACGGCCCGCTACTCAGCGTCGAGCCGTTGCAGCAGGATGTGCAGTCGCCGGCCTTCGCCCGCACCCTGAGCGAGGAAGCGCAGCGCGCCTTCGACCTCGGCGCGACGCCGCTGTGGCGGGTGCGCCTGTATCAGGGCGCAGGGCAGAGCGTGCTGCAGGCCACCTTGCATCACATCATCGCCGACGCCCGTTCGCTGGAGATATTCTTCGACGAGCTGCAACGCCTTTACCAGGCCGAGCTGAGCGGAGCCCAGGCGGCGCTGGCACCGCTGCCGCTGCAATTCAGCGATGTTGCCGCCAGTTGGCAGAGCCCTGCCGGGCAGGCGCGCATCGACGCGCAACTGGACTACTGGCGGCAGGCCCTGGCCGGCGAGCCGCCGGTGCTGGATCTGCCCACCGACCTGCCGCGCCCTGCCGAACAGGGCTACCACGGGCGGCGCCTGCGTTTCGAGTTGCCGGTCGAGTTGGTCGAACGCCTGCGCAGCACCGCGCAGCGCCATGGCCTGACCGCCTTCGCGCCGCTGCTGGCGGCGTGGAAGGTGCTGCTGGCCAGGCATTCCGGGCAGCGCGAGCTGTGGATCGGCCTTCCGGTGGCGCAGCGTCAGCAGGCGCACACCGACAACCTTATCGGTTACTTCGCCAGCACCCAGGTGCTGCGCAGCCAGATCGACCCGCTGCAATCGGTGGCGTCGTTCTGGCAGGCCTTGCAAACCACCCACCTGGCCGCGCAGCAGCATGGCGATGTGCCCTTCGAGCGGCTGGTGGAGGCCTTGCAGGTACGCCGCGATCTGAGCCATACGCCGCTGTTCCAGGCGCTGTTCAACCTGATCCAGCGCGACGACGTGGCCGCGGTCGGCCAGGGCTTCGCCGGCCTGCCGGCGCAGCGTCTGGATGTCGAGAGCGACAGCGCCCTGGTGGACATCGGCCTGCATATCGAGCAGCACGGCAGCGCCTGGCACTGCGTGCTGGAGTACAACACCGAGCTGTTCGTCGCCAGCACCATGCAGCGCTACGCCGACGAGTACCGTCACCTGCTCGACGGCATGCTGGCGCGGCCCGAGGCGCGGCTGTGGGATATCGACCTGGCCAATGCCGATCACGCCCTGACACGCCGCCCATGGAACCTGCCGGCGCACGCGCTGAGCGAGACCGAGGATCTGATCGCCCGCTTCGAGCGCCAGGTCGCGCTGACCCCGGACGCACTGGCGGTGGATTGCCAGGAGCAGCGCTACAGCTATGCCCAGCTCAATGCCCTGAGCAATCGCCTGGCCCATTGGCTGCGCGCCCAGGGTGTCGGTTGCGATGATCTGGTCGCCCTGTGCCTGAGCCGTGGCCCCTGGCTGCTGCCCAGCATCCTGGCGATCCACAAGGCGGGTGCGGCCTATCTGCCGCTCGACCCACAGCAACCGGGCGAACGCCTGCGTTTCATCATCGAGCATGCGCGGCCGGCCCTGGTGCTCAGCGAGCAGGCCTGCGCCGAGGTGCTCGGCGCTGTCGACAGCACGCTCGTCGAGCACCTGCCGCTGGCCGAGCAGCCGGCGCACGACCTGGCACTGTCGGTGGCGCCGCTGCAGCGTGCCTACGTGATCTACACCTCCGGCTCCACCGGCACGCCGAAGGGCGTGCAAGTCACCCGTGGCAACCTGAGCAACCTGCTCGCCGGCCTCGACCGCCAGTTGCCGCTGAGCGCCGAGGACGTCTGGCTGGCCAGCACCACCTACGCCTTCGATATGTGCAAGCCGGAGCTGTTCCTGCCGTTGCTCAAGGGTGCGGCCATCCTCCTGGCGCGCCGCGAGCAGGTGGTCGATGGGCACCGCCTGTTCGAGCTGCTGCGTCGCGCCACGGTGTTCCAGGCCACCCCGGCTGGCTGGCAGCTCCTGCTGGAAACCGGGCGTGACGACTGGCCGGCCCTGCGCGGCCTGATCGGTGGCGAAGCGGTGCCGGCCGAGCTGGTCAAGGTGTTGCAGGCCAAGGGCGTGCAACTGATCAACGCCTATGGCCCGACGGAAACCACCGTCTGGTCGACCACCCAGGCGCTGCGCGAGGTGCCGGCCGGCGTCGCCGATATCGGCATGCCGCTGCTCAACACCCGTTGCTACGTGCTCGACGAATGCCTGCGGCCGGTACCGCTGGGCAGCACTGGCGAGCTGTATATCGCCGGCAGCGGGGTGACTCGCGGCTACCAGCATGCGCCGACCATTACCGCCGCAGCGTACTTGCCCGATCCGTTCGCCAGCGAGCCTGGCAGCCGCATGTACCGCACCGGCGACCTGGTGCGCCGCCGTAGCGATGGGCGCCTGGCCTATGTCGGCCGTGCCGACTTTCAGGTCAAGGTGCGCGGTTTCCGTATCGAACCGGGGGAGATCGAATCGCTGCTGCGCCGTTACCCCGGCGTGGAAGAGGCGGTGGTCATGCTCGATGGTCGCAGCCACAGCCTGTTCGCCTGGCTGCAGGCCGCGAGCCCGGTCGACGAGGCGGCGCTGCGCCGCCATCTGGAAAACCTGCTGCCGGCCTATATGGTGCCGGCCGGTTTCATCCAGCTACCTCGTTTCGCCCTCAATGCCAACGGCAAGATCGACCGCAAGGCCCTGCCGGCGCCGCAAGCGCAGGCCGAGCAAGGCGTAGCGCCGCGCACGGCACTGGAGCGCGAACTGGCCGAGCTGTGGCAGGAGCTGCTCGACCTGCCGCAGGTCGGCGTGCTCAGCAGCTTCTTCGAGCTGGGCGGCCATTCGCTGCTGGCGATGCGACTGATGACCCGGGTGGAGAGCCGCTTCGGCGTCAAGGTCGAGCTGCGCAGCCTGTTCCATAACCCGACCATTGCCGGCCTGGCCGAACAGATCGAAAACCCGCAGCGGCCTTCGACCGATCAGGCACTGGATGAGATGCAGCGTTTGCTGGCAGAGATGGAAGACTGAAGATGAATGCGACCAACCAACAGGCCTTTGTCGAGATCGCCCAGCGCTTGGCCTCACTGCCGGCGGACAAGAAGCAGCTATTCCGCCAGCGCCTGGCCGAGAAGGGCATCGATAGCTGGCGCCTGCCCATAGTCCCGGCCGCTGGCGGGGAGGGTGAAACCGCGCCGCTGGCCCATGCGCAACTGCGCTTTCTCTCGGCCGAGGCCCTGAGCAGCCGTGCGCTGTACAACCTCTGCTCGGTGCTGCGCTTCGATGGCCGCCTGGATCTGGCCTGCCTGCAGCAGGCCATGCAGCAACTGGTGGAGCGCCACGCCATCCTGCGCACCCGCTACCTGGCCGATGCCGAGGGCCGTTTGCAGGCGCACTGCGAGCCCTGGACGGCGGGCCTGCCGGCGGTCGAGCTGCTGCCCCACGAGGCGCTTGCCGACCCGCAGCAATGGTGCGCCGACGAGTACGCCCGGCAACTGGCCGAGCCCTTCGACCTGAGCCGCGAGGTGCCCTGGCGCTGGCGTGTGTTCAGCGATGCCGAGCAGGGCTGCACCTGGCTGTTCTTCACCATCCACCACGTCGCCTACGACGCCTGGTCGGCCCAGCAACTGACCCGCGAACTGGCCGAGGGCTACCGTGCCCTGAGCCTGGGTGAGCCGCCCCAGTTGCCGCCGCTCGATATCCAGTACGCCGATTACGCGGCTTGGGAACACGAATGGCTGGCCAGCGATGCCTGCCGCCAGCAGCTCGACTACTGGCGCAGCCAGTTGGCCGATGCGCCCGGCCCGTTGCCACTGCCATACGACCACCCGCAGCCGCCGGCCAACCAGCGCCGTCACAGCGGCGCGGTGCGAGTGCGTGAGCTGCCGGCTGCGTTGTCGGCGCAGGTGGATGCGGCCATCCGCGAGCAGGGCGTGACCCTGTACATCTTCGGCCTGACCGCCTTCGCCTGCCTGCTGGCGCGCTACAGCGGCGAGCGCGACCTGTGCCTGGGCACCTCGGTGGCGCAACGTGATCGCCCCGAGCTGGCGCCACTGATCGGCCCGCTGCTCAATACCCTTGTGATTCGCCAGCGCCTGGAGGATGACCCGGACTTTCGCAGCGCCCTGCTGCGCACCCGCGACAGCGTGGCGGCGGCGTTCGACCAACAGACCCTGCCGTATGAAAAGATCCTCGAAGCCCTCGACCGGCCCCGTTCCAGCCCGTTGTTCCAGGCCATGTTCGTGCAGGTCGAATTGCCGGAAAGCCGCACCCTGAGCCTGCCGGGAGTCAGCGTCGAGGTACTCGACCCGCCGCAGCGCCATGCCCGTTTCGACCTTACCCTGCGCCTGGTACGCAGCGCCGACCAGCGCCTGCGCTGCGAGCTGGAATACAGCGACGAGTTGTTCGAGGCGGCCACCATCGAGCAACTGCTCGACGATCTGCAGGCCATCCTGCAGGACGCTTCAGTCAATCCCGGGCAGCGCCTGTCGGCACTGCGCCTGGCCTCGCCGCGTAGCGAACTGCAGGGCCCTGCGCTGGACGCCAGCCCCGAGCCGCTGGATCGCCAGGTGCAGCAGTGGGCCGCGTGCACGCCGCAGGCACCCGCCCTGTGCGATGCCCGGCAGTCGCTGGCCTATGGCGAGCTGGCCAATGCCGTGCAGGCACTGGCGCTGCGTCTGGCCGAGCAGGGCGTCGGCCCGGGCCAGGTAGTGGCCCTGTGCATGCCGCGCAGTGCCGAGCAGGTGCTGGCCATGCTGGCCTGCTGGCAATGTGGCGCTACCTGCCTGTTCCTCGACCCGGCGCAGCCTGTGCAACGCTTGCAGCAACTGCTGGAAAGCAGCGCGGCGAGCCTGCTGCTGACCCTGGCCGAGGCGCCGGCGCTGAACGGCGCGGTGGCGCGTATGCAATTGAACGCCGCCGATCTTGCCGCCCCCGCCACGCAGCAGCCTGTGCCCAGCCTTAGCCAACCCGAGCAGGCCGCGTACCTGATCTACACCTCGGGCTCCACCGGCCAGCCCAAGGGCGTGCTGGTCAGCCATGCCAACCTGGCGCACTACGCCGCCGCCGTCAGCCAGCGTTTGCAGGCCAGCGCCGGCAGTCGTTGGGCGACCCTGGCCACGGTGGCTGCCGACCTGGGCCTGACCTGCGTATTCGCCGCGCTGCACAGCGGTGATCCGCTGATCCTGCCGGAGGCCGCGCTGGCCTTCGATCCACCCGGCTGGGCCGATTTCCTGGCGCAACATCCCGTGGACTGCCTGAAGATCGCCCCTTCGCATTTGCGTGGCCTGCTGGCGCTGGACGATGCCCGGCGGGTACTGCCGCGTCGCTTGCTGATCCTCGGCGGTGAAGGCTTCGATGCGGCGCTGTTCGCCCGTATCCGCGAACTGGCGCCGGAACTGCGTGTGTTCAACCACTATGGCCCGTCGGAAACCACCGTCGGCGTAGTCTGTGGCGAGGCGACGGAAGCCGGGCAGGGCGTTTACCTGCCCCTGGGCCAGCCGCTGGCCGGTGCCGAGCTGCGTATTGTCGATGCGGCGGGCCAGCCGGTGCCGCGTGGCGTGGCGGGCGAGTTGCTGATCGGCGGCCCGCAGGTCGCGCTGGGCTATCTCGGCCAACCCGAAGCCACGGCCGCTGCCTTTATCGAGGACGCAGGGCGGCGCTTCTACCGCAGCGGTGATCGGGTACGCCTGGATCACCATGGGCGTCTGGCGTTCCTCGGGCGCCAGGACGATCAGGTGAAGATTCGCGGTTTCCGCGTCGAACCCGGTGAGGTCAGCACCTGGCTGAGCCGACAGTCGCTGGTGCGCGAAGCCGCCGTGCTGGCACGCGAGATCCAGGGCCGTATGCAACTGGTGGCCTATGTCGCGCCGCGCCTGAGCGCGGACGAACTGAGTGCCCTCCAGGCGCAGGCCCGGGCGCAACTGCCCGAACCGCTGCAGCCGGCGTACTGGTCGAGCCTGGATGCCTTGCCGTTGACCGCCAACGGCAAGCTGGACCGCCGCGCCTTGCCCGAGCCTGAAGCGAAGGTGATGGTAGAAGAGGGCGGGCAGGCGCCGCAGAGTGCCAGTGAGCAATTGCTGGCCCGCTTGTGGTGCCAGGTGCTGGGTTGCGCCTCGGTCACCCGCCAGGACGATTTCTTCGCCCTCGGCGGCGACTCGATTCTCAGCTTGCAACTGATTGGCCGGGCCGCGCGCGAAGGGCTGCGCCTGCAACCGCGCGATGTGCTTACTCAATCAACCTTAGCGGCCATGGCGGCGAGCGCCGATTGCCGCGCGCAACCGCGCCTGGCCAGCATCCTGGCGGCCTTCCGCGAACTGCTCGGCCAGCCGCAACTGGGGCTGGACGACGACTTCTTCGCCGCTGGCGGTGATTCGATCCTCAGCCTGCAACTGATCGCCCGGCTGCGCCAGGCCGACCTGCGCCTGATGCCGCGCCAGTTGCTGGAAAACCCCACGCCACGGCAACTGGCGGCCGCGCTGGAGCCAGCAGCTGAACCGGCAGCGGCGCCGCCAGCACAGGTCAGCACCGTGGCGCGCCTGTCCCATGCTCAGGAGCGGCTGTGGTTCATGCAGCAGCTCGAACCCGATGCCACCGCCTACAACGTCACCCAACTGCTGGCCTTGCACGGCGAGCTGGACGTGCCACGCCTGCGCAGCGCCTGCCTGAGCCTGATCGAACGTCACGAAGCCCTGCGTTGCCGCTTCTTCGAGGACAACGGGCAGGTGCGTCAGCGCCTGGACACGGCACCTGAGTCCAGCTTTGCCCTGCACGATCTGCGCGCCTCGCCGGCAGAAGTGCGCGAGGCGGCGATCGCCCAGGCCGCGCAGCGGGTCTTCGATCTGGGCCAAGGGCCGCTGGTGGCCATCGATCTGTTTCAGCTCGCCGAAGACGACTATCGCCTGCTGTTCAATGCCCACCATATCGCCGTGGACGGCTGGTCCATGGGGTTGCTGGTGCAGGATCTGGCCGCACTCTACGAGGGCCGTCAGTTAGCGCCCAGAACAGGCCTGCTGCAGGTGATCGAAGCGCAGCGCCAGACGCTGGAAGGAGATGCCGGCCAGGCACTGCTGAATTACTGGCAGCAGCGCCTGCAGGGCTTGAGCGATGAGCCGCTGACCCTCAGCGAAACTCAGCGCCCCGCATCGCAGGAATATGCCGGCGCCCGTGAGCAGTTCCCGTTGCCAGGCGAGCTGACCTCGGCACTGGCGGCCCGCGCCAGGCAGCTCGGGGTGACCCCCTTCGTGCTGTATTTCGCCGCGCAGCAACTGCTGCTGTGGAAACATTCCGGGCGCCGCGATTTCGCCATCGGCCTGCCGGTGTCCGGGCGCGAAGCGGTGGACAGCCAGGCGCTGGTCGGTCTGTTCGTCAACACCCTGGCCTACCGCGTGCAGCTCGACGAGCTGGAAAGCCTGGAGCATTTCCTGCAACGCCTTGGCCAGCGCCTGACGGATGACCGCGCCCACGAGCAACTGCCGTTCGAGCGCCTGCTCGACGTGCTTCAGGTGGAGCGCAGTCTCGACCGCACGCCCTTGTTCCAGGCCCTGTTCAACTACCAGGTCGATCACCTCGGCGAGCGCAATCTGCAACTGCCGGGCGTCAGGGTAGCGCCGCTGGCATTGCCGCAGGGTGCGATCAGCGCCAAGTTCGATCTCACCTTCAACCTGTTCAGCCAGGGCCGCGGCGAGGAGGCCAGCAGCCAACTGATCGTCGAATACGCCACCGCGCTGTTCGATCCGGCGCGCATCCAGTGCCTGGTGGACGACTACCTAGGCGTACTGGCCAGCCTGGCGCATCTCGATCTGCAGCAGCCGCTGCTGGCGCTGCCACTGCCCTCGGTGCAACGCCTGCGTAGCGCGGGTGAAGCTGCCGAGCTGGAGGTCGAGGCGGATTTCGTGACCCGCTTCGAGGTGCAGGCCGCCTTGCATCCCCAGCGCACCGCGGTGTTCTGCCGCGCCCGGCAACTGAGCTACGGACAGTTGCAGGCACAGGCCAACCAGCTTGCGCACTGGTTGCTGGCGCAGGGTGTAACGGCGGAATCGACGGTCGCCTTCTGCCTGCCGCGCGACGAACGTCTGCTGGTCTGCCTGCTGGGCATCCAGAAGACCGGGGCGCAGTACCTGCCGCTCGACCCCAGCCATCCGCCAGCGCGGCAGGCTTCCATCCTGCAGCGGGCACGGCCGCACCTGCTGCTGTGCGAGCGTCAGGATGAGCATTTCCCGGCCGAGCTGCGCTGTCAGCGCTGGCAGGATCTGGCCTTGTCGGCGCAGCCCACGCATGGGCCGGCGTTGCCGAGGCACCTGCAGCAACTGGCCTACACCCTCTATACCTCCGGCTCTACCGGGCAGCCCAAGGGCGTGCAGATCAGCCGGGGCAACTTCGCCAACTTCCTCCTGGCGATGGAGCGCGCCTTGCCGCTGGACGGCGTGCAGTGCTATCTGGCGTTGACCACCGTGACCTTCGATATCAGCGGCCTGGAGCTGTGCCTGCCGCTCGTGCGTGGCGGCAGCGTGGTGCTGGCCGATGACGAGCAACGCCAGGACCCGCTGCTGCTGGGGCAACTGATCCGTGAGCGTGAGGTGGAGCTGATCCAGGCCACCCCGGCGACCTGGGCCATGCTGCTGCAGGGCAACCGCCAGGTGCTGGCCGGGCGCATCGCCCTGGCCGGTGGCGAGGCCCTGGCGGCGGAAATGGCGGGCGAGCTGAAGCAACTCGTCGGCTGCCTGATCAACGTCTACGGGCCGACCGAGACCAGTGTCTGGTCGACCCAGGCGCCGGTAAATGAGCTGAGCCAGCCGGTGGTGCCCATTGGCCGGCCGCTGCTCAACACCCGTTGCCATGTGCTCGACGAACACCTCTGCGAAGTACCGCCGGGCCGTGTTGGCGAGTTGTATATCGCTGGTGAAGGACTGGCCCGTGGTTATGCCGGGCAGCCGGGATTGACCTCCGAGCGTTTTATCGCCGACCCGTTCGGCGGCGCTGGCGGGCGCCTGTACCGCACCGGCGATCTGGCGCGCTGGCAGGCTGATGGACAGTTGTACTACCTGGGCCGCAGCGACGATCAGATCAAGCTGCGCGGCTTCCGTATCGAGCTGGGCGAGATCGAGGCGGCTTTGCTCAGCCATCCAGGGGTCGCCCAAGCGGTAGTGGCGGTGCAGGGCGAGCACCTGGCCGCGTTCTGGGTCGTGCAGCCTGGTGCCGAGCCGAGCGCAGACGCGCTGCGTGAGCATCTGCAGGCACGCCTGCCGGTGTATATGCTGCCGACCCATCTGCAAGCGCTGGCCGCATTGCCGCTCAACAGCAACGGCAAGGTGGATCGCAAGCAATTGCCGCAGATGAGCGACGCGCCTCGCACGGCAAGTAGCGTGCAGCGGCCGATAAGCGCCAGCGAGGCGTTGCTGAGCGAGATCTGGGCGCAGGTGCTGCAGCTCGAGCAGGTGCCGCTCGACGGGCATTTCTTCCAGCTCGGCGGGCATTCGCTGATGGCCGCGCAGGTGCGTTCGCGGCTGCGCGAGCAGGGTTTCGAGGTGCCGCTGCGCTGGCTGTTCGAGACGCCCGTGCTGACGGAGCTGGCAGCACGCCTGGAGACCCAGGCCGCCGCCATCGACCCGGCCACATTGAGCATCGCGCGGGTCGATCAGCACATCGACCAGCCGCTGTCGCCTGCGCAGCAACGGGTCTGGCTGATGCAGCAACTGCAGCCGGACGACAGCAGCTTCAACATGAGTAGCAACGTGCGCCTGCGTGGCCAGCTCGATGTCGAGGCGTTGCAGCGAGCCTTGCAGCGCGTGGTACGGCGCCATGCGATCCTGCGCACTACCTACCATCAGCAGCAGGGCGAGGCGCGCCAGCGTATCCATGCGCAGTCGGCGCTGACGCTGCAGGTGGAGAGCAGCAGTGAAACCCGGTGGGCCCAGGCGGCTCATGAACTGGCCACGCGCCCGTTCGACCTGAGTGCCGAGGCGCCGCTGCGCGCGGTGCTCTATCGCCTGGGCGAGCAGGAGCATGTGCTGCAACTGGTGCTGCACCATATCGCCTCCGACGGCTGGTCCGGCTCGGTGCTGATCGCTGAACTGGTGGAAGGTTACGAGGCCTATAGCCAGGGCCAGGCACCCGTGGAGCACGAGCTGGCGATCCAGTACGTCGACTATGCCGCCTGGCAGGTTTCGCCGGCGCTGCGTGCCCGTCAGCGCCAGGGCCAGCAGTTCTGGCAACGTACCCTGGCCGGCATACCGAGCCAGGTGCCCTTGCCGTTCGACTTCCAGCGTGGCGAGCGCGATGGCAGCGGTGGTGCGGCATTGGACTTCCAGTTGTCGGCGGCGACGCTGGCGCGCCTGGAGGCCTTGCAGCGTGACAGCGGCCTGTCGCTGTTCATGCTGCTGCTGACTGTGTATGCCGCCGTGTTGCAGCGTGAAACCCAGGGCCGCGATCTGGTCATTGGCACCGACGTGGCCAACCGCGAACACCCGGCCACCGAGGCGCTGATCGGCTTCTTCGTCAACCTGCTGGCCTTGCGCATCCGCGTGCAACCGGAACTGAGCTTCCGTGAGCAGGCGGCCTTGGTGCGCGATGTCTGCCTGGATGCCTTCGCCTGGCAGGACACGCCGTTCGAGCAGGTGGTGGAATGCCTCGACCTGCCGCGCGTGGCCAACCAGCATCCGCTGCTGCAGACCCTCTTCGTGCTCGACAACACGCCGCGTCAGCCGCGCCGCCTCGGCAACCTCGAGGTGACGCCGCTGAGCGGCGAGCAACAACACTCCAAGTTCGACATGGCGCTGTTCGCCAGTGCCGACGGCGATGCCCTCAGCCTGCGCTGGGTGTACCGCACCAGCCTGTTCCGCCCGGCCACCATCGAGCGTTTGCGCGACAGCTTCCTGGCGCTGCTCGACGCAGCCCTCGGGGCGCCGGACAGCCCCATCGATGCCTTACCTCTGCCTTCCAAGGGAGCCGCTGCCATGTCCACCCCCACGGACAACCCGATGCAACGCAAGATGAGCAAGCTCGGCAAGCTGCGCCAGAACGGCCCGGCTGCCGCTGCCACACCGATCGAAACCCGGCCGCTGCGCGCCGGCTCCAACTTCCCCTTGCTGGTGCAACTGCGCGAGCGCGAGCTGGCGCCAGCGGTGTGGGCCGAAGCCAATCGTGAGCAGGTGGAAGGTTGGCTGCGCGAGCACGGCGGGATTCTTTTCCGCGGCTTCGATCTGCCCACCCCGGCGGACTTCGAGCAGTTCTGCCAGGCCTTGTGCCCGGAGCTGTACGGCCAGTACGGCGACCTGCCGAAGAAGGAGGGTGGCAAGAAGATCTACAAGTCCACGCCTTACCCGAAAGACCGCATGATCATGTTCCACAACGAGAGCGCCCACCAGCATCGCTGGCCGCGACGGCAGTGGTTCTATTGCGAGACGCCGGCTGCCAGCGGCGGGGCCACGCCCATCGTCGACAGCCGTGAGGTGTACCGCGAGCTGCCGGCATGGCTGCAGGACAAGCTGCGCCGCAAGCAGTTGATGTACGTGCGCAACTTCAGCGCCAGCCTGGACGTCAGCTGGCAGCACTTCTTCCAGACCGAGGAGCGTGCCGAGGCCGAGCGCATCTGCCGCGAGGGTGGCATCGAGTTCGAGTGGCGTGGCGCCAACGAGCTGCACACGCGCCAGGTCTGCCCGGCGGTGATCCTCCATCCGCTGACCGGCGATGCCAGCTTCTTCAACCAGATTCAGCTCTACCACCCGGCGTTTCTCGATGCCGATATCCGTGAGCAATTCCTCAAGGGCCGCGACAGCGTCATGCCCCGGCAGGTGTTCTACGGTGATGGCAGCGAGCTGGAAGAGGCGGCCATCGAGGCGATCAACGCCGCCTACGAGCGTTGCGCGGTGCGCTTCGACTGGCAGCGCGGCGATGTGGTGATGCTCGACAACATGCTCGCCGCCCATGCCCGCGACCCCTTCGAGGGCGAGCGACGCATCGTCGTCGCCATGGGCGACATCTACCGCCGCGATCAGGTGGCGGCGGCACCGGCTACGCCTGAGGAAAACGCTTTGGAGATGACACCATGATGGATCTTGGTCTGCCGCTTTCCCCGGCTCAGAAGCAACTGGCCGAGGCCAACCCGCAGGCGTATCGCTGGGTGCGCATGACGCTCGCCGGCGTTGCCCCGGAGCGGGTCGAACAACGTCTGCGTGAGCTGCTGAACAGCCATGAGGCGCTGCGCCTGCGCTACCAGCGCCCGCTCGGCGCCACTGGCCTGCGCCAGCGCGTGGCCGAGTCGGGCGAGTTGCGCCTGGACTGGCGCCAGGCCGCTGCCGACACCGATGCGCAGGCCTGGCAGCGCGAGGCCCAGACCCAGTGCCAGGCGCAGCAACCCGACCTGCTGGCCTGGTGGCGCGACGAACAGCTATGGCTGGCACTGCCAGCCTACTCGCTGGATCTGCGCAGCCTCGAGCAACTGCGCCGTGAGCTGCTGGGGCAGGGCGCGGCACTGCAGGGCGAGCCGATGCAGTACGGCGACTACGCCGAGTGGATCGCCGGCCTGCAACTGGACGAGGACGCCGAGCAGGGCGTGCAGTTCTGGCGCAACCTGGCCTTGCAGGAGGTGCCGGGGCTGCGTCTGATCGAACGCTACGGCATGGCCAGCGGTGCCCGTGGCTGCGTGCAGCAGGCGCTCGACCCTGCATTGCGTTCGGCCGTGCAAGCACTGGCCGAGGGCGAGGCGCTGGCCGTCGAGCCGCTCGCCCTGGCAGCCTGGGGTACCTTGCTCGGCCGCCTCAACGGTCAGCGTCATGCGCAACTGGGCCTGCAGCACGATCCGCGCGACGATTATGAAGAGCTGCAAGGTGCCTACGGGCTGTTCGAGCAGACCCTGCCCATGCAGGTGCATCTGTCCGAGCACGCCAGTTGGCTCAGCCTGGCGCGGCAACTGGCCCGGCAATTGGAAAACGCCGTGCTCTGGCAGGAATACCTCGGCCAGGCCGAGCTGCTGCCGGAGTGGCGCGCCAGCTATCAGGCCGGGCTGCGCGTGCAGCACCTGGCCGATGTGCAGGCGCTGCAGGCCTTGTCCTTCGATACGCCGCTGGAGCTGCAACTGCACTGGCTGCTGGATGAAGCCGGCCAGGGCCAGTTGGCGCTGGTGTACGACAGCGGGTTGTATCGCCGTGAGCAGATGCAACTGCTGCTGCGCCGCTATGTGCATTGGCTCGGCCAACTGCTGCAGGCGCCGCAAGCGCCGCTGGACAGCCTCAGTGCCTTGCTGGCGGAGGAGGCGCAGCCGGCGGCGACTGCCGGGGAACTGCCTGTGGACGTGGATATCGTCGAGCGCTTCCGAGCTCATGCGCGCAACCAGCCGCACAGCCCGGCGCTGCGCGATGGCCGGCAGGTGCTGTCTTACGCCGAGCTGGACGAGCTGAGCGAGCGGGTGGCCGGCAGCCTGCAGCAGGCCGGTGTCGGCCCTGACCAGGTGGTGGCGCTGCTGCTGCCGCGCGGCGCGCAGATGCTGGTGGCCATGCTCGCCTGCTTCAAGGCCGGCGCGGCCTATCTGCCGCTGGATCCGGCGCTGCCGCCGCTGCGCCTGGCCAGCATTCTCGACGATGCCAAACCTGCGCTCGTGCTGCATCTGGATGAGCAGGCGAACCCGAGTGAGGTGCCTGGCCTGGCCTGGTCGCAGGCCAGCAGCGCTGCACCACTGGCAGAACCCGTGGTCAGTGCGTCGCAGCACCTGGCCTATGTGCTCTACACCTCGGGTACCAGCGGCAAGCCCAAGGGTGTGCAGATCGAGCAGGGGCAGCTACGCCATTATGTGAGCCAGATCACCCATGCACTGGATCTGCCGGCCGGTGCGCACTACGGGCTGGTGTCCTCGCTGCTCGCCGATCTGGGCAATACCGTGCTGTACCCGGCCTGGTTGCAGGGCGGCTGCGTGCACCTGCTGAGCCAGGCCAGCGTTACCGATGCGCAGGCCTTCGCCGAGGAACTGCGCGAACATCCGCTGGATGTGTTGAAGATCGTGCCGTCGCACCTCGAGGCATTGATCGGCGAGCATCCGCTGGAGGGTGTGCTGCCGCGTCAGGTGCTGGTGCTTGGCGGCGAAGCGGTGGGCGAGAGCCTGCTGGCGCGTCTGGCACAGGCCGCGCCCGGTTGCCGTCTGTACAACCACTACGGGCCGAGCGAAACCACGGTGGGCGTGCTCTGGCGCGCCATCGACAGCGAGCTGGGGAGTAGCGGCACGGCACTGAATCAGGTGTTGGGCAACAACCGTATCTACCTGCTCGACGAACAGCAGCGCCCCGTACCTTCCGGGCAGGCGGGTGAGCTGTGCGTGGCCGGTGCCAGTGTCGGTCGTGGCTACCTGGGCAATGTCGGTAGCTCGGCATTCGGTCAAGACCCGCTATCCGGCGCGCGCCTGTATCGCACTGGCGACCTGGCGTTGCGCCAGGCCGATGGTGCTTTGCGTATCCTCGGGCGCAACGATCAGCAGGTGAAGATTCGCGGGTTCCGCCTGGAGCTGGCGGAAGTCGAACAGGCCTTGCGCGGCCTGCCGGGTGTGCAACAGGCGGCGGTGCTGCTCGATGGCGAACGCCTGCTGGCCTTCGTCGTGGAGGAAGAGGGGAAAAGCCGGGCAGCCAACCTGCTGCGCGACGACCTGGCCCGGCAACTACCGGACTATATGCTGCCCGCCGGCATCTTCGCCTTGAAAGCCCTGCCGCTGAACAGCAATGGCAAGCTGGATCGTCAGGCGCTGCTGGAGCGTGCCCGGCAGCGCATGCAGGGCGCGCGGGTGGCCCCGGTCGGCGAACTGGAGGGGGCGGTGCTGGAAATCTGGTGCCGCGTGCTGGGTGTCGAGGATCTCGGCGTGACCGACAACTTCTTCGCCATGGGTGGGCATTCCCTGGCGGCGATCAAGGTGGTGGCGCTGATTCGCGAGCAACTGGGGCTCAACCCGCCAACCAATCTTTTGTTCGAGCGGCAGACCGTGCGCGAACTGGTGCATAGCCTCGATCAGGGCGTGAGCAGCGAGGGCTGGCAGGTGCTGAGCGATGTGCCCGGAGATGCGCCGGCCTTGCTCCTGGTACATGGCGCGGATGGTCACCTGAAAGACTACCGACCGTTGCTGGCGCAACTGGGCGAAAACCAGGCCGTTTATGGCCTGGCGGCATTTGAAGAGGGTTGGCAAAGCAAGGATCTGGACGCGTTGCTGCAGCGCTATGTGCAGAGCATTCCCGAGTCGCTCAAGCAGCGGCCGCTGGTGGTGCTGGGCTGGTGCCTGGCTTCGCGCCTGGCGCTGCTGTTGATTGCGCACCTGCAGTCAGCCGGCTTCAGCATCGAGGCCTTGGCGGTGGTGGATCATGACCCCCAGCGCAGCCTTGCTGGCGACGGCGACGAGGGTGGCCAGTTGCTCGCCGACCTGGTGTTCCTCTGCGGCAGCCGTGCGCGGCCGCTTGGCGACAGGTTGCGTGAGCGTCTGGCCCGGCAACTGGTCGCTTGCGATTATGCCGAGGGGGTGACCCGCCTGCTGGCCGACGCCGAAGTGCTCGAGCATCTGCAATGGGAGGGCGCTGAGGCCGAGTTGCAGGCCGCGATGGTGCGCTACCGGACGATCAAGACGCGCCTGTACGAACAGGCCTTACCGGTGGTCGACGTGCCCATCTGGTTGTGGCGCAGCAATGCCCACCGTGATCTGCGTACACCCTGGCAGGCACATACGCGCAAGGCGCTGCATGAACTGAGCCTGGATGTCGGTCATCATGCGATCCTTGCCGAGCCGCGCCTGAGTGCGGATCTGTTGTCCTTGCTGGCGCCGAGCATTGCGCCGCAACACCAAGCCGAGAAGGTGTCGAGCTGATGATGTTATTGAAGGAACTGCTGATTGACGCGCGCTGGCGCATTTTCCTGGCGGTGCTGTGCAGTGCCTTGAGTGCGGCCTGCAGCATCGGCCTGATCGGCTATATCAACCGCAGCCTGGAGCAGGGGCTGGATGACCTGAGCCAGGCGCTGGCGCTGTTCGCCGGTCTGCTGTTGCTGCTGTTCGTCAGCGGCACCCTGGCCCAGTGGCTGCTGGTGCAGATCGGCCATCGCCTGGTCTATCAGTTGCGCCTGCGCCTGGTGGGCAAGGTGCTGGGCACAGCACTGGAGCGCATCGAGCGGCTGGGCAGCCCGCGCATCTACAACGCTCTGACCAAGGACGTGACCACCGTGGCCACGGCCTTCAAGCAACTGCCGATCTCCCTGTACAACGGCCTGCTGCTGCTGGCTGGCCTGGCCTACATGGCCTGGCTGAGCCTGCCGTTCTTCGCCCTGACCCTGGCGGTGATCGCCTTCGGCGTGGTGCTCGACGTGCTCCTCGGGCGCAAGGTCAAGCGCCTGATGCAGCAGGTGCGGCAGCAGGATGACCAGTTGACCGAACAGTTCGAGGCGACCATCAACGGTCGCTGCGAACTGGCCTTGAGCCGCGAGCGTCGGCAACTGCTCTACAACCAGCGCCTGGAGCCGATCGCGCAGGCCTCGCTGCAGGCCTCGGTACGCGCCGATACCCTGTGGGCGATCAACCTGAACTGGACCTCGCTGCTGGTGTTCCTGCTGATCGGCACGCTGTTCTTCCTCGGCCAGGGCCTCGGGATGCTGAGCCAGCAGGTGGTGGTGGGCTACGTGCTGGCGATCATGTTCCTGCGCACGCCGATCTCGATGATCCTCGATGCCGTGCCGGCGGTGATCCGCGGCCATGTCGCCTTGCAGGCCATCGATGACCTGGCCCTGGGCGAGACGGTGCAATTCACCCTGCCGGCCAAGGCCGCCGAGCCTTTCCGTGAGTTGCGCCTGAGCAAGGTGCAATACCGCTACCCCGGGCAGAGCGACGAGTTCGCCTTCCAGCTGGGTCCCATCGATCTGCATGTTCGCCGTGGCGAGCTGATCTTCATCGTTGGCGGCAATGGCAGCGGCAAGTCGACCCTGGCCAAGTTGCTGACCGGGCTCTACCAGCCCAGCGAAGGGACGGTCACGCTCAATGGCGTGACGCTGGAGGCCGCGCACAGCGAGTGGCACCGTGAGCATTTCGCAGCGATCTTCGCCGACTTCTATCTGTTCGCCGATGTGCTGGGGGAGAACGGCCAGCTCGATGGGCTGGAGGAGCGGGTCGAGCACTACCTGCAACGCCTGGGGCTGGCGCACAAGGTGCAGTTCGTGGAGGGGCGCCTGTCCACCACGGCGCTGTCCCAGGGGCAGCGCAAGCGCCTGGCCCTGCTGTTGTTGATGATGGAAGGGCGCGAAGTGCTGCTGCTCGACGAATGGGCGGCGGACCAGGATCCGGTGTTCCGTCACGTCTTCTACCACGAGCTGCTGCCCGAGTTGCAGGCTGCGGGCAAGACGGTCATCGCCATCAGTCACGATGACCGCTACTTCGACGTGGCCGATCGCATCTATCGCCTCGATTACGGCCAGTTGGTGGATTACGACCGCAGCAGCGAGAGCCCTTTCCAGTTGGTCAGGTAGTGGGTTACTCGGGCGTCTTGTCGCGATCGAGCGGGCAACTGCTGCAATAGTCGACGCCGGGCAGGCGGTAGCGAATGCAGCAGATGCGCCGTAGCCGCTGCGGTTCGCTGGTGCCGACGTCCTTGTAGTACACCGGGGCGAACAACGGGTTGCGTCGGCCATCGGGGCGCAGGCGGCTTTCCAGCACGGCTCTGGCCGGGGCGGAGCAATCGGGCGTTGCCAGTGGATGCAGTTCGATTTGCGTCGTGGCGGATTCAAAGAGGTTGCCGGCGTTGCTCCAGAACAGTCGTGGCGAGGCTTTCGAGACCCTGGCCATCACCTCGATCACCGGTTCCAGATGCCCTTGTATCAAGGCACTGAAGCGCTCGAAGGGCGGGCAGGGCGACAGACTGCTGCCGTCATGGGGCAGTCGCAGGCCAAGCGGTTTGCCTTCTGCCGAAAGGGCGACGCCGACATCACTCAGGGCGATAGGCAGTTCGCGCTGCAAGAGCAAGCTGGCCGCCACGGTGGGAGCCAGGAAGCAGAAATACCATTTCGACCAGATGGAGGTCAGTGCCAGCAGATCGTTGGTGCCATGGCGGGCTGCCAGGTCACCAATGAACGCGGCGAAATAGTCCGGCTGAAACAGTTGCGAGCCGGCAACTGCCTGCTGTTGATCACTGGCCAGTTGCAGGTTTTCCCCATAGGCCGCCAGCGGGCCGCTGAACAGCGGGGCAAGACTGGCGATCATCAGAGGCGCTCGTTGCCGCCGCAAGGCAGCGTTGGAGGTGGGTCGAGAGGGGAAAGGGTTATCTGAGCCATGCTTGATATTTGCTGGTGAGACTCGTTATCACTTGAGGTGGCGGCAGTATAAACACACCTCATCCTGCAAGCGAACCGGACAGTGGTGTCGGGGTGAGAGGAAGGTTAAATTTGGTTAATGATAATTGTTATTAACTGTATTATTCTGCCAACGCTCGTGTACAAGGCTCAAGCGGGCCCACGGGCATTCGCATCGTCAGTGAAAAACGGAGTGGAAAATGAGTCTGGACAGTCCTGAAACGCGATTTTTGGTTGTGGTCAACGATGAGGAGCAGTACTCCATCTGGCCCGACTACAAGGAGATACCGCAAGGCTGGCGCGCGGCCGGTAAACAGGGCAGCAAGGAGGAGTGCCTGGCCTATATCGAGTCGGTCTGGACCGACATGCGGCCTTTGAGCCTGCGTAAAGCCATGCAGGGGCAGGGGCGCGGCTGATGCAGCGTGCATCCAGCCCCTGGTTTTCCCTGTTGCCGAGCGGCAGCCATGCACCCGCGCTGCGCTTGTACTGCTTCCCCTATGCCGGGGCAGGGCATACGGTTTTCCAGCATTGGCGCGCTGGGTTGCCGGGTGATATCGAGCTGGCTCTGGTCAAGTTGCCGGGGCGCGGGGCGCGCTTCGGCGAGCCTCGCGCGGCTGCGCTGGCCGAGTTGGCTGAAGCCCTGGCCGTGGCCATCACCCAGGCCAGTACCGACGGCATTCCCTTCGCTTTCTTCGGCCACAGCATGGGCGCGTTGCTGGCTTTCGAGACGGCGCGCCGGCTGGCTCGGCAGGGGCTGTCGCCGACCCTGTTGCTGGCCTCGGCCCGCACCGCGCCGGTCGCCCATGGCTGGCGCGAGCGGGTGGCGGATCTGCCGCCTGCACAGTTTCTCGAGGTCATCCGTGACATGAACGGGATGCCTCGGGAGTTGCTGGACAACCCTGAGTGGGTCGAGCTGTTCCTGCCGATCATCCGTGATGATTTCGCGCTGTGCGAAGACTACCGTTACAGCGCTGCGCCACCTTTGTCGTGTCCCATCCATGTGTTGGCTGGGCAGACGGACGCCAGTGTACCCCTGTCACTGCTCGATGGATGGGCTCAGGAAAGCCAGGTCGACTGCCGGACATGGCTGTTTCCCGGCGGTCATTTCTATCTGTTCGAGCAGGAGGCTGAGTTGCTCGCGCTCATGCAGCGCCTGTTACTAGGCGAGTCGCTCAAACGGGCGGTTGGCTGAGCCCAGGGCTATCGCATTCCTACCTCAAACTTTCTGTTGAGATCGCCGGCTGCTGCCGACCCGTATACTTTGCACGTTCGTGCTGCATGTCTCACTTGTGTCATTTGATTAATATAATGATAGTAATTATCATTTGTAAATTGACGCTGGCCATGGACTTTGCACGGGGCGCTGTCTGACATCCGATAGCAGCAACTTGGAATCGCCTGAGTTGACTGATCGTTCGTTGCACTACGCTCGATCCGGCGGCGTCGTCAGATAACGCGCTATCCGCGCGACACGAGGATGCACTCATGAATGCGATCACCCCGATTTCCACCACCGTAGTCGATCTACAGAGCCGGCACAGCGGGCTCCGTCAACGCTACTGTCTGGACAGCACGCCGGCGCTGCAGCGGCAAATGCAGCGCGAATCGAATGCGCGCAGCTACCCGCGGCGCATACCGCTGGAGCTCAAGCGGGCGCAGGGGGTGTACGTCGAGGACTCGCGCGGGCAGGTGTACATCGATTGCCTGGCTGGCGCCGGCACCCTGGCGCTGGGGCACAATCATCCGGTGGTGGTCGAGGCCATTCAGCGAACCCTGGCATCGGGCATCCCGCTGCACACTCTGGATCTGAGCACGTCGGTCAAGGATGCCTTCGTGCAGACCCTGTTCGAGCTGCTGCCGGGGGACTTCGCCAAGGACGCGCGCATCCAGTTCTGCGGCCCGACCGGGGCGGATGCAGTGGAGGCGGCGCTCAAGCTGTCGCGTACGGCCACCGGGCGGCAAAGCGCTCTGGCTTTCCATGGCGCCTACCATGGCATGACCCTTGGCACCTTGTCGCTGAGTGGCAACCTCGGGCCGAAGAATGCCCTTGGCGGGCTTCTGGCGGGCGTGCAGTTCCTGCCGTATCCCTATGACTATCGTTGCCCGTTTGGGCTATCCGGCGAGCAATCGATCGATGCCAACCTGCATTACATCCGCCACATGCTGAGCGACCCGGAAAGCGGAGTGACCCAGCCGGCGGCCATGATCCTGGAAACGGTGCAGGGCGAGGGCGGCGTGATTCCCGCGCCCGATCGCTGGCTGCAGGGGCTGCGGGCGATCACCCGTGAGCACGGCATTCCACTGATTCTTGACGAGATTCAATGCGGCATCGGCCGTACGGGCGATCTGTTCGCCTTCGAGCGCAGTGCGATCACACCCGATGTCATGACGCTGTCGAAGGCCATCGGCGGTGGTCTGCCGCTCTCGGTGGTGGTCTATCGGGGCGAGCTGGATCAATGGCAGCCTGGCGCCCATGCCGGCACCTTCCGTGGCAACCAACTGGCCATGGCCGCTGGTGATGCCACCTTGCGTTTCATTCAGCGTGAAGGCATCACTGGCCATGTACGCAGTGTCGGCGCACGCCTGCAGGGGCTGCTACAGGGGCTACAGGCCGAGTTCGACTGGGTCGGCGACGTGCGCGGGCGTGGCCTGATGCTGGGCATGGAGATCATCGATCCTGCCAGCCAGGATGCCCTGGGCCGGCCGGCCGCCGATGGCGACAGGGCGCGCAAGCTGCAGCGGGCCTGCCTGGAGCGTGGCCTGATCGTCGAGCTGGGTGGGCGACATGGCGCGACCGTCAGATTCCTGCCGCCGCTGATCATCAGTGAGGCCGAGATTGAGCTCGTCGGGCAGATTCTCTACCAGGCTGCCCAGTCCGTTCAGGGATTCGCTTTCGCCGCGCAGCAATGACCTGAGCCCGATAGCGGCAGGGGCAAGCCCCTTTTCATGGAAGGCTTGTGCGGTAGCGTACAAGCCTTCTGTCGTTTCAGCCCTGGCGGCGTTCTTCTGCCAGGCAGGCTGCCGCAGTGAACAGTACGTCGGTGGAGGAGTTCAGCGCGGTTTCCGCCGAATCCTGGACGATGCCGATGATGAAGCCGATGGCCACCACCTGCATGGCCACGTCGTTGGGGATGCCGAACAGGCTGCAGGCCAGCGGAATCAGCAGCAACGAGCCGCCGGCTACGCCTGAGGCGCCACAGGCGCTGATCGAGGCCAGGACGCTGAGCAGCAGGGCGGTGGGCAGGTCGACCGCGATGTTCAGGGTGTGCACGGCCGCCAGTGTCAGCACGCTGATGGTGATGGCGGCACCGGCCATGTTGATGGTGGCACCGAGCGGGATGGACACCGAGTAGGTTTCCTCGTGCAGGCCCAGGCGCTGGCACAGTTGCAGGTTGACCGGGATGTTGGCCGCCGAGCTGCGGGTGAAGAAGGCGGTCAGGCCGCTTTCGCGCAGGCAGGTGAAAACCAGCGGGTAGGGATTGCGGCGAATCTTCCAGTACACCAGCAGCGGGTTGACCACCAGTGCCACCAGCAGCATGCAGCCAACCAGTACCAGCAGCAGGTGCAGGTAGCCGAGCAGGGCATCCAGGCCGGAAGTGGCCAGCGTGGAGGCCACCAGGCCGAAGATGCCCAGCGGGGCGAAGCGAATGACCAGTTTGACGATTGCGGTCACACCATGGGACAGGTCACCGAGCAGTTGCTTGCTGCTGGCGTTGGCGTGGCGGAAAGCGAAGCCCAGGCCGATGGCCCAGGCCAGTATGCCGATGAAGTTGCCTTTGAGCAGGGCGTTGACCGGGTTGTCGACGATGTTCAGCAGTAGCGTCTTGAGCACCTCGCCGATGCCGCCGGGTGGGGTCAGTTCAGCCGCCGAGCCGCTCAGTACCAGGGTGGAGGGCAGAGCAAAGCTGGCGGCGACCGCGACCAGTGCGGCGCTGAAAGTGCCGATCAGGTACAGCAGCAGGATCGGGCGGATATGGGTCTGCTGGCCTTGCTGGTGATTGGCGATGGAGGCCATGACCAGAATGAACACCAGAACCGGGGCGACAGCCTTGAGCGCCGAAACGAATACGTCACCGATGAAACCTACGGCCAGCGCGGCCTGTGGGGCGACCAGGGCCAGGCCGATGCCGATGAGCAGGCCGGTGAGGATTTGCACCACCAGACTGGTGCGATTGAGCAGTTGCAGGAACGGGGTGACGGCTTGTGGCATGACGCAGGTCTCTATCTTGTTGGCCGCGCGTGATTCGCTGGCCTTTTCAGAGGCTTTCCGGCTAGGGTCTGTTGACGTTTCGGCGCGGCCGCGAGCGAAACGTCAACAGACCCTAGGGGCGGAAAAACAAGCGCGCGACTCTAGCACAGTCTTGGCAGGCAGTTGCCTTGCCCCAGGGCGCTGGGCGAACGGGTGCAACACTCTGTCGCATCCACGGAAACCTGACGGCCCAAGGCTGCGCCGGCTGGGCTTGTGTCGCGAGCAGTGCATGCCTTCACCGCATCCGCCACAGACGTGCCCTGGCGATTGGCGCTACCCTATGACCATGCGTGGCCGCGTTAGCGGCGCTGTCGGTTGCGAACTGTTCGAGCCCGAGCCCGTCGAAGCTCAGAATCGCTGCATACGCCAGTCAAGGGCCTTCCCTTATCGCCGTTTCACGACATTCCGCTGTACTGGGCGTGAGCCGTTGGCCACGTTACGCAAAAGGAGCTCTACCCACTGTGCGCCTGATCTGGAAATCCTTCCGCTCACTGTATTTCGCCACCTTGCTGATGCTGCTCGGCTCCGGCCTGCTCAGTACCTACCTGGCCCTGCGTCTGGCCGATAGCGTAGATGGTCTGTGGGTGGGCGCCTTGATGGCGGCCAACTATTTCGGCCTGGTGCTCGGCGGCAAGCTGGGGCATCGGCTGATTGCCCGGGTCGGTCATATTCGTGCCTACGTCGCCTGTGCCGGGGTGGTTACTGCAGCGGTACTCGGTCATGGTCTGGTGGAGTGGCTGCCGTTCTGGCTGCTGCTGCGCATGCTGGTCGGCCTGGGCATGATGTGCCAGTACATGGTGATCGAGAGCTGGCTCAACGAGCAGGCCGAAGCCAAGCAGCGCGGCCTGGTGTTCAGCGGCTACATGGCGGCTTCCTACCTGGGCCTGATCCTGGGGCAACTGGCGCTGGTGGTGCACCCGACCCTGGGTCTGGAGCTGCTGATGCTGGTGGCCCTGTGTTTCGCCCTGTGCCTGGTACCGGTGGCGTTGACTCGGCGCCTGCATCCTGCGCCCTTGTACCCGGCGCCGCTGGAGCTGCGCTTTTTCCTCAAGCGAGTACCCCTTTCGCTGACCACCGTGGTGGTGGCCGGGTTGTTGATCGGCTCCTTCTATGGCCTGGCGCCGCTGTATGCCACGCGCATGGGGCTGGCCACCGAGCAGGTGGGCCTGTTCATGGGCAGTTGCATCCTGGCGGGGCTGTTGGTGCAGTGGCCCTTGGGCTGGCTGTCCGACCGCCGAGACCGGGTGCGCCTGATTCGTGGTTGCGCCGTGCTGCTGCTGCTCGCCGCTGCGCCACTTGCTGCGTTGCCACAGGTGTTTCTCGGGCTGCTGATCGGCATTGGTTTTCTCGTCAGCCTGATGCAGTTCAGCCTCTATCCCCTGGCGGTGGCCTTGGCCAACGACCATGTGGAGCCGGAACGTCGGGTATCGCTGACGGCCATGCTGCTGGTCACCTTCGGTGTGGGCGCGTGCATCGGGCCGTTGCTGACGGGGCTGCTGATGCGCTTCTTCGGCGCCAACATGCTGTATGCCTTCGTCTGTTTCTGCGCGCTGATCCTGATCTGGCGGATTCGCCCTGAGGTGGTCACCCATCTGCACCAGGTCGATGATGCACCGCTGCAACACATGGCCATGCCGGGCAACGTGGCCAGTTCCCCGCTGGTCGCCGCGCTGGATCCACGGGTCGATGAGCAGACCGTGCAGGAGCAGATGCAGGAACCAGCGGTGGCGGTGGCTGCCGAGGCTGCAGAGAATGAGGATCGCGAGCGCAGCGCTGGCGCTGCAGGCTGAGGGCCTGTCCCTCAGTCGCTTTCGGTGCGTCGGGCCTCGCGCTGCAACTGGTAGACGAAGCGCTCCACCTGGCGCTGCTCCAGCCCATTGATGTGGTAGAAGCGGGTGCCGACGAAGGTGGTGTCGATCTTCGCCTGGTAGTCCACGTGGCGCAGCTCGACGGCGGTGGTCACGGTGCCGAACGGCAGATATGCGGTCAGGTTCTCGTGTACCTGGCCGTTCTGCAATTGCTGGCTCAGGTCGCCGGCGAAGCGCAGTTTGCAGCCGGTCGCGGAGATGTCGAGCAACTGTCCTTGCAGGGGTTCGCGCAACTTGTCGCCAGCGAGTACCACCTTGATCAGGTCGGTCTGCTTCAACGAGGCGCGGAAGGCGCCGCGGCGCTGGTGATAGATCACCTCGGTGGGCAAGGGCGCCCAGTAGCAGGGGGCTCCTTCGTGCTGGCCAACTTGCACGCTGTGCTCGCATTTCCAGGCTACGCGCACGCCATCGCGGAAGGCTTCCACGGAGAAGCTTTCGCCTTGCTTGAAAAATCGCTCACCATCGGTGGGGATGATTTCATCTAGGGCGATACGCGCGCGCTGCTGGTCGATCTCCACCACGTAGCTCTGAAAACGCTGGCTACGCTCATGGAATTGAATGATCAGAGGGTCATGGTTCTGCAGGAGCTGGCGCAGCGTGGCGATGATTTCCACCTGGGCCTTGAGCAGCTTGGGTGGTTGCGGGCCACTTTCCTCTTGGAATGCGCTGGACACAGTTTGAAGCTCTCCAAATCTTCGGCCGCTATAGGTGCTAGCGTGCCGGGGCACTGGCAGGCCGGCGTGGGCTGCATGTCCCTGTGCTGTTATTGTGCTGAGGCTCAGGCCTGGCTGAGCGGTCGGTGCTGCGCGATTCTAGCGGTAGTCCCGCGACTGTCATAGATGCCGGGCGTATCGCTGCCGCGCAGAATGCCCAGCACCTGGCTGACGCTGGCCTTGTTGGCACGGATCAGCCTGCCGTTGCGCAGGTTGGCATCCTGGCAGCGCTGCAGCAGGGTGGAAAGCTCTTCGCTGCGCGTCAGCAGTTCGTCGCCGAGGCTGGAGCGGGCAGCCAGAGCGTGCAGCCCAGCGCGATCAGCGCTCAAGCCGACCGAGCGCAGCAATTGGCTGCGTTCATTGCCGTGCTGTTGTAGTTGGCTGAGAAGGGGTTGTTTTTCGCCGAGAAGGCTGTCGAGACGGGCGAGGTCGCGTTCACCCAGTGCCAGAAATTCGTCGTCGATCAGTTCAAGAAGTCGCTCGGCAATGCCGATATCGGAAGTGAACAGGTGCAGCAGGTTGGTATCTAGCATCTTGGGCTCCAGGGGAGACGGGCGTCCAACACCCCCAGCGCCTTAGGCTTAACGCTGGGACTCGAAGTTGAGCAGCTTCTGGGCGACGCGTTGGTCGTCGACCTGGTAACTGCCTTCGGCGATGGCCTTCTTCAGTTGGGCCACACGCTCCTTGTTGACGATCGGCTGATCGTTCAGCTTCTCGCTTGCCTTTTGCAATTGTCGTGCCTGGCTGCTTAGCTCGACGGATTCGCCGCTCTTGACCGGGCTCTGTTTCTCTTCGCCCTTGGCGACGGGCGCCTGATTCGATTGCGTGGCCTCGTTGCGGCCAGCCTGAGTCGAGCCCGCACGCCCCGTGTTCGCGGGGGTAGTGGCGTTATTCAGCCGGTTGAAGTCGATGACCATGATGCAGAACCTCGGACGATTGTTGGACGCTTGCCAAGCTTTTCGGCCCATGGCGGAAAAACTTTAGGAAAAAATTCGGCGTCGTTGGACAGTGTAGGAAATCACCCGCCTGTTGCGCCATAGCAAAGATACCTACATGGCTACTTCCACCTGGCCGGGACCGATCACCCGGGCGCGAATGACCCGTTGCGAACGCAGGTTGCGCACCTGGATCTGCTCGCCGGGTGCGCCGTTGGACAGGGCTTCACCAGGCATGCGCACATTCACCGTGCTGCTGCGAGCGCTGATCACCACCTGATCACCCTTGCGGATCGCATCGACAATCTCCAGATAGTTGGGGGCCAGTACCTGCTCGCTTTGTAACTGTCGCGTCAATTTCTTGCCGATGGCCTGCACGGGGTCGGTCAGGTAACCCTGATTGAGCTGGCCAACGTCACGTTCGACCAGGCTCACATCGGCTGCGCTGAGCACGCTCTTGCGCTTCATGGGGCGCGTGAGTATCAGCACCGGGCGGAACAGGCGCACCTCGCCCGGCACGAAGACCGTCCAGGGCGCGCTGCCGTCGCAGCGTACGCGCAAGGTGACGCGGCCCATCGGTTGCGCAGGGCTTTCCAGGCGCACGCTCAGGGCCTGGTCGCACTGCGGCAGACGCAGGCGCGGATCGATTCGATTGATGCTGATCTCATGGCGTCCCTGAATTTCGCTACGCTGTAAATATTCCACCACGGCCGACTCAAGAAACGACTCGGCAGCGCCGATAAGTTCTTCGGGCGTGGTGACGCTCGCCGGCGCGCCTACGCTATAGCCGAGCAATGGCAAAGCGAGTAAAACGGGGCGCAGGCTGCGACAGATTGCCAGTGGCTGACGGGATGATGACGTTCTAGGTTTCATGCTCATTGACGAAGCAAGCCGCGTGCCGCCTGCTAGGCTGTTACAACAAGCGTTACTTGACGATAAAGACAAAGGAGTCCGGGCATGGCCGGGTTACTGGATTCGGTTAACCAGCGTACGCAGTTGGTGGGGCAGAACCGCTTGGAGTTGTTGCTGTTTCGCCTGGATGGCCCGCAGTTGTACGGGATCAACGTATTCAAGGTGAAGGAGGTGCTGCAATGCCCCAATCTCACCATCATGCCCAAGTCCAATGCCGTGGTGCGTGGCGTCGCCAACATTCGTGGCGGCACCATTCCCATTCTCGACCTGGCCATCGCCATCGGTCGCAAGCCGCTGGATGACCTCAAGAGCAGCTTCGTCATCATCACCGAGTACAACACCAAGGTGCAGGGATTCCTGGTGCGCTCGGTGGAGCGCATCGTCAACATGAACTGGGAGGAGATCCATCCGCCACCCAAGGGCACCGGCCGCGACCATTATCTGACTGCCGTGACCCGTCTGGATCAGCAGTTGGTGGAAATCATCGACGTGGAGAAGATTCTGGCCGAGGTCGCGCCCACGTCCGAGGTGATTTCCGCAGGGGTGATCGACGAGCAGGTGCAGAGCAGCGCGGTGTCCAAGCGGGTGCTGATCGTCGATGACTCCTCGGTGGCGCGCAAGCAGGTGTCGCGCTGCCTGCAGAGCGTCGGCGTGGAGGTCATCGCGCTCAACGACGGGCGCGAAGCCCTGGACTACCTCAAGGGCATGGCCAACGAAGGCAAACGCCCTGAGCAGGAGCTGTTGATGATCATTTCCGACATCGAGATGCCGGAGATGGATGGTTACACGCTCACGACCGAGATTCGTGCCGATTCCCGCATGCAGAAGTTGCACATACTCCTGCATACTTCACTTTCGGGTGTGTTCAACCAGGCGATGGTGAAGAAGGTCGGTGCCGATGACTTCCTTGCCAAGTTCAAGCCAGACGATCTGGCATCACGCGTGGTCGATCGCATTCGTGCAGCGGATGGGGCTCAGGGGTAACTCTTGGCGAACGTTAGGGTTGGTGAGGCGGCATTAGTGTCTTCAGGTAATTTGGATTTCGAGCAGTTCCGGACGTTTCTGGAAAAGGCCTGCGGTATTCTGCTGGGTAGTAACAAGCAGTATCTGGTCTCCAGTCGCCTGAACAAGCTGATGGAACAGAACGGCATCAAGACCCTGGGCGAGCTGGTGCAGCGCATGCAGAGCCAGCCGCGTGGCGGCCTGCGTGAGCAGGTCGTCGATGCCATGACGACCAACGAGACATTATGGTTTCGTGATACCTACCCGTTCGAGGTACTCAAGAACCGGGTCTTGCCTGAGATGATCAAGTCCTATCCAGGGCAGCGTCTGCGCATCTGGTCGGCGGCCTGTTCGTCGGGGCAGGAGCCTTATTCGCTGTCCATGTCCATCGACGAGTTCGAGCGCAGCAACCTGGGGCAGCTCAAGGCGGGCATTCAGATCGTGGCGACCGATCTGTCGCCGTCGATGCTGGCCAACTGCAAATCTGGCGAGTATGACAGCCTGGCCATGGGCCGTGGCTTGTCTCAGGAGCGCCTGCAGCGCTATTTCGATCCCAAGGGGCCTGGGCGTTGGCAGGTCAAGGCGCCGATCAAGAGTCGTGTCGAGTTCCGTCCGCTGAACCTGCTGGACAGTTATGCGGCGCTGGGCAAGTTCGACATCGTGTTCTGTCGTAACGTGCTGATCTACTTCTCCGCCGAGGTGAAGAAGGACATCCTCACGCGCATCCATGCCACTTTGAAGCCGGGCGGCTATCTGTTCCTGGGGGCTTCCGAGGCGCTCAACGGCCTGCCGGACAAGTACCAGATGGTGCAGTGCAGTCCGGGGATCATCTACAAGGCCAAGTAAGGCCAGGCGCAGCACGCTCAGACGACGGGAGGCCTTGGCCTCCCGTCGGCGTTTGTGCCTGTCGCAGTCTGCTGTCGAGCGAACCCTTGGCAGAGGAGGCAAAGCCTCTGGCCGGCTTTGCCGCTGGCTTGCCAGCAGGCGGTAAAGCCTTGCCGCTTTGCCGCTTTCGAGCCGGCAACTTAATCTCAAGTCATTGATATATAAGGTTTTAAATAAATGGCACAGCCTTTGCTGTATGTCTGCCAACAGTGACAGACGGCCCTAGCGGCAAAGGTTCAGAGCATGAGCATCAACTTCGGCAGAGCCCTTGGCATCCACGAACAGGCACTCGGTTTTCGCGCCCAGCGCGCCGAGGTGCTGGCCAACAACATTGCCAACGCCGACACGCCGAACTACAAGGCGCGTGATCTGGACTTCGCCAGTGTCCTGGCTGCCGAGAATTCGCGTCAGCAGCGCGGCCCTGTCTCCCTGAGCCGTACCGACAGCCGCCACATCGCCGCCGATGGTGTGCCTAGCGGCGAAGCCGAGCTGCCCTACCGCACGCCGTTCCAGGCGTCGCTGGATCAGAACAGCGTCGACCTGCAGGTCGAGCAGGCGAACTACGCCGAGAACGCCGTGCAGTTCCAGGCCAGCTTCACCTTCCTCAACAGCAAGTTCAAAGGGCTGACCGCAGCCCTGCGCGGCGAATAAGGAGCGCGATCATGTCCCTAGCCAGTGTTTTCAACATCGCCGGTACCGGCATGAGCGCCCAGAGCACTCGCCTCAATACCATTTCCAGCAACATCGCCAACGCCGAGACCGTTTCCTCGAGCCTGGATCAGACCTACCGCGCCCGCCACCCGGTGTTCGCCACCGTGTTCCAGCAGGCGCAGAACGGCGATCGTGGCTCGCTGTTCGCCGAGCAGGACGAGGCCGGCCGTGGCGTGCAGGTGCTGGGTGTGATCGAAGATCAGAGCAGCCTGATGCCGCGCTACGAGCCTGACCATCCAATGGCTAACGCCGATGGTTACGTCTATTACCCGAACGTCAACGTGGTCGAGGAGATGGCCGACATGATTTCCGCCAGTCGTGCCTTCCAGACCAACGTTGAAATGATGAATACCGCCAAGCAGATGCTGCAGCGTGTGCTGACCCTGGGTCAGTAAGCCAATACGAGGAGCGCAGGTCATGAGCACCGTCAGCGGCACCAACTCGGTACTGGATCAGTACCAGCTCAAGCAGGACACCACCAAGAGCAAGGATCTCGGCAAGAACGAGTTCCTCAACCTGCTGGTGGCTCAGCTCAACAACCAGAACCCGCTGGAGCCTCAGGGCAACGGCGAGTTCATCGCCCAGTTGGCGCAGTTCAGCAGCCTGGAGGGGATCCAGCAGTTGAACAGCAGCGTCAACTCGATGATGTCCAACTTCCAGTCCTCGCAGGCGCTGCAGGCTTCGTCGCTGGTGGGGCGCAAGGTCATCGTGCAGGGCGAGAAGGCGGTGGTCGACACCAGCGAGAGCTTCAAGGGCAGCGTGACGGTGCCGGTAAGCAGCAAGAACGTCTATGTCAACGTCTTCGACAATTCCGGTGCCCTGGTGACGCGCGTCAACCTGGGCGAGCAGGTGGCCGGCAATGCCAGCTTCATCTGGGACGGCAAGGACGACAGCGGCAAGATCATGCCGCCCGGCACCTACAAGTTCGAGGCGCATGCCACCTATGGCAGCGAGACCAAGGGGCTGTACACCCAGTTGCCGGCCAATGTCGACAGTGTCGCGCTGGGTGGCAAGGAACTGATGCTCAATCTTGCCGGCCTCGGCAGCGTTCCGCTTTCCCAAGTGCAGATCATCGGCCAGTAATTATTGTTGCCGGCCATCCCGGCAAAGGAGTTTTCCATGTCGTTCAATATCGGTCTCAGTGGTCTGCGTGCCGCGACCAATGACCTCAACGTCACCGGCAACAACATTTCCAACGCCGGCACTGCAGGCTTCAAGCAGTCGCGTGCCGAGTTCGCCGATGTCTATGCATCCTCGGTGCTGGGCACCGGCAAGAACCCGCGCGGCAGTGGTGTGCTGCTTGCCGACGTGTCGCAGTTGTTCAATCAGGGCAACATCAACTACACGCAGAATGCCCTGGATCTGGCGATCAACGGCAACGGCTTCTTCATGACCAGCAACAACGGCAGCATGAGCTACACCCGCGCCGGTTATTTCGGCACCGACCGTGACGGTTACATCGTCAACAACTTCGGCTATCGCCTGCAGGGCTACTCGGCCGACGAGTCGGGCAACATCCTGCCGATTCAGAGCGACCTGCGCATCAATGCCGGTCAGCAGGAGCCCAGGGCCACCACCTCGGTCACGCAATCGATCAACCTCAACTCCAACGCCGTGCGCCCGGCCAATGCCGGCACCATGGCTGCGCCGACCTTCGATCCAAGTGACTCGAAATCCTTCAACTGGTCGACCTCCACCAATATCTACGATACGCAGGGCAATGCCCACGTCATGTCGCAGTACTTCGTGAAGAACGAGGCGCCGGCCAACAATGGCTGGGTCATGCATGTATTGATCGATGGCGTGAACCCGCGTGATCCGACCAGTACCCAGCCATTCAGCTATACGATGAATTACGATGCGGCCGGTCAGCTTGCCAACCCGGCTTTCACCCCGATCGCCAGCACCCCGGCCAACCCGGCATTGGATGCGCCGGCCATTCCGGCAGCCGCGGCTAACGGCACCTTCGTCCTGGCCCAGGCCGACTGGGTGCCGGCCGAGAAGGATCCGGCCAACCCTGGCGCGCTGGTGCCCAACGGCGCCGACAGTTCTGCCTTTACCTTCGACATGCGCGGTTCGACCCAGTACGCCACGGCCTTTGGCGTCAACAGCGTCAGTCAGGACGGCTATACCACAGGCCAGCTAGCGGGCCTGGAAATCGACGATACCGGGGTGATCTTCGCCCGTTACACCAACGGCCAGTCGAAGATTCAGGGGCAGGTGCTGATGGCCAACTTCGCCAACGTGCAGGGTCTGACGCCCAACGGCAAGACCGAATGGGTGCAATCCTTCGAGTCGGGTGAGCCGGTGATCGGTACGCCGCGCAGCAGTACCCTGGGGGCCTTGCAGGCCGGCGCGCTGGAAGATTCCAACGTGGAAATCTCCGACCAGTTGGTGAACCTGATCGTGGCGCAGCGCAACTACCAGGCCAACGCCAAGACCATCGAAACCGAGAGCGCCATCACCCAGACCATCATCAACCTGCGCTGATCCCTGGCGCGCCTGGCAAAGCGGCAAGCCTGGCTTGCCGCTTTGCTGCTTCCGGCCCGGCAAAACTTCGCCGCCAAGATCCTCAAAGCCTTTTTATCTTCTCTAATACTCCTTTTAAATCAGTATCTTGTGGTTGTTTTTCGGGAATGGCACGGCACTTGCTGTAGAGCATGCAAAGAGCCAAGGGCACGTCGCCCACTCGGAGGATTTCCATGGACAAGATGCTGTACGTCTCCATGACAGGTGCGCAGAACAACAGCCTGGGGCTGCGCGCCCACGCCAACAACCTGGCCAACGTGTCGACCACCGGTTTTCGCCGTGATTTCGAGCAGGCGCGCTCCATGCCGCTGTTCGGCGAAACCTTCCCGGCCCGCGTATTCGCCATGAGCGAACGCCCGGCCACGGATTTCCGGCCAGGCTCGTTGCAGGAAACCGGGCGTGATCTGGACGTGGCCGTCGGCGGCAAGGGCTGGATCGCCGTGCAGGCTGCCGATGGCAGCGAAGCCTATGTGCGAACTGCCAGCCTCAACATCGATGCCCTTGGCGTCCTGCGCACCGGCAATGGCTTGCCGGTCATGGGCAATGCCGGGCCGATCGCCGTGCCGCCGGAGCAGAAGGTGGAGATCGGCCAGGACGGCACCATCAGTATCCGCGCGCTGGGCGAGGCACCCAATACCCTGGCCGAGGTCGACCGCATCAAGCTGGTCAATCCCGATCCCAAGCAGATGGAGAAGGGCACCGATGGCCTTATCCGGGTCAAGGGCCAGCCCCAGGTCGAGCCCGATGCCACCGTCACCCTGACCTCGGGCTTTCTCGAGTCGAGCAACGTCAATGCCGTCGAAGAGATGACCGCCATCCTCGCGCTGTCCCGCCAGTTCGAGCTGTCGGTGAAGATGATGCGCACCGCCGAGGACAATGCATCGTCCGTGGCTCGGGTTTTGCAACTTAGCTAATTACCAGTACGCGGCGCCGTAAAACCGGCGCCCGAGGAGAAACGACATGCTTCCGGCTCTGTGGGTCAGCAAGACAGGCCTGTCCGCCCAGGACATGAACCTGACCACCATTTCCAACAACCTGGCCAACGTGGCGACCACCGGCTTCAAGCGCGACCGCGCGGAGTTCGAGGATCTGCTGTACCAGATTCGCCGTCAGCCGGGTGGCCAGTCCACCCAGGACAGCCAACTGCCCTCCGGCCTGCAGCTCGGTACCGGGGTGCGCATTGTGGGCACGCAGAAGATCTTCACTGCAGGCAGCCTGCAGACCACCGAGCAGCCGCTGGATCTGGCGGTCAACGGTCGCGGTTTCTTCCAGATCCTGATGCCCAATGGTGACGTGGGGTATACCCGCGACGGCAGCTTCCATCTCAATTCCGATGGCCAGATCGTCACTTCTCAGGGTTTCGCGCTGGAGCCTGCCATCGTCCTGCCGGCGGAGGTGCGTACCTTCACCGTGGGTGAAGACGGCACCGCCTCCGTGACCACTGCCGGCAACCCGCAGCCGCAGGTCATCGGCAACATCCAGTTGGCCGACTTCGTCAACGCCGCCGGCCTGGAAGCCATCGGCAACAACCTGTTCCTGGAAACCGGCGCCAGTGGTGCGCCGCAGGTAGGGGCGCCGGGACTCAACGGCCTCGGCACCACGCTGCAGAACACCCTGGAAAACTCCAACGTCAGCGTGGTCGAGGAACTGGTGAACATGATCACCACCCAGCGCGCTTATGAAATGAACTCCAAGGTGATTTCCACCGCCGATCAGATGCTGTCGTTCGTGACGCAGAACCTCTGATCCATCGAGCCCGACTAGTTACACCGTGAGGTAGAGGTTATGAACCGGCAATTGATCTGTTTTCCCCTGTTGGCGAGCGTGCTGCTGAGCAGTGGCTGCGTGGCGCCGACGGCCAAGCCGGACGATCCCTATTACGCGCCGGTGCTGCCACGCACGCCCATGCCGGCGGCGCAGAACAACGGCGCGATCTATCAGGCCGGGTTCGAGAACGGCCTGTATGACGACCGCAAGGCCTTCCGCGTCGGCGACATCATCACCATCACCCTCAACGAGCGTACCCAGGCCAGCAAGAACGCCAACAGCGCACTGAAGAAGGACAGCAGCGGCACCCTAGGCGTGCCCAACCTGTTCGGCATGGCCGTGGCCCCTGACAACCCGCTGCGCAGCCTCAGCGCCCTGGGCATGACCAACAACAACCTGAGCCTGGATTCGAGCTGGGATTCGCAACGCGCCAACACCGGCTCCGGGCAGGCAGGGCAGAGCAATAGTCTGTCCGGTTCGATCACCGTGACCGTTGCCGAAGTACTGCCCAACGGTATCCTCGCCGTGCGCGGCGAGAAATGGATGACCCTCAATACCGGCGACGAGCTGGTACGTATTTCCGGCCTGGTGCGCGCCGACGATATCGCCACCGACAACACCGTGGCCTCGACCCGTGTGGCCGATGCGCGCATCACCTATTCCGGCACGGGCGCCTTCGCCGATGCCAACCAGCCGGGTTGGATGAGCCGCTTCTTCATGAGCCCGTTGTGGCCGTTCTGAGCTGGAGAGCCGTTATGACATCCTGGATCAGCGCCCTGCGCCCGGCCGTTCGTGAGAGCAAGCCGCAGTACTCCTGTCGTCAGCAGTTCGCCGCAGCGCAGTGTGGCTATCGCCGCCGTGGTGCCAACGACTGGCTGCTGCTGGCGACGATGCTGTGCAGCTTGCTGATCAGCCTGCCGACCCAGGCCGAGCGTCTCAAGGATCTGGCCTCCATTCAGGGCGTGCGCAGCAACCAGCTGATCGGCTACGGCCTGGTGGTCGGTCTCAACGGCACCGGCGACCAGACCACGCAGACACCTTTCACCGTGCAGACCTTCAACAACATGATGGCGCAGTTCGGCATCAAGGTGCCGGCTGGTGGCAACGTGCAGCTCAAGAACGTCGCCGCGGTTTCGGTGCATGCCGATTTGCCGGCGTTCGCCAAGCCGGGCCAGGCCATCGACATCACCATCTCCTCCATCGGTAACGCCAAGAGCCTGCGCGGCGGCAGCCTGCTGATGACGCCGCTCAAGGGCATCGATGGCAACGTCTACGCCATCGCTCAGGGCAACCTGGTGGTCGGCGGCTTCGATGCCAGTGGCGCCGATGGTTCGCGCATCACCGTCAACGTGCCCTCGGCCGGACGCATTCCCGGCGGTGCCACGGTCGAGCGCCCTGTGCCCAGTGGTTTCGATCAGGGCAATACCCTGACTCTCAACCTCAATCGCCCCGACTTCACCACGGCGAAGAACATCGTCGATCAGATCAACGACCTGCTCGGCCCCGGCGTGGCTCAGGCCATCGATGGTGGCTCGATCCGCGTCAGCGCGCCGCTCGACCCCAATCAGCGCGTCGATTACCTGTCGATTCTGGAGAATCTGCAGGTGGAGGCGGGCAAGGCGGTGGCCAAGGTCATCATCAACTCGCGCACCGGCACCATCGTCATCGGCCAGGACGTCAAGGTGCAGCCAGCGGCCGTGACCCACGGCAGCCTGACCGTGACCATCACCGAAGACCCCATCGTCAGCCAGCCCGAAGCACTCTCCGGTGGCCAGACCGCCGTGGTGCCGCGCTCGCGCGTCGGTGCCGAGGAAGAAAAGAAACCGATGTTCAAGTTCGGCCCAGGCACCAGCCTCGACGAAATCGTACGTGCGGTGAATCAGGTCGGTGCCGCACCTTCCGACCTCATGGCCATCCTGGAGGCGCTCAAGCAAGCCGGCGCCCTGCAGGCTGACCTGATCGTGATCTAAAGAGGCAAAAGCGTATGGATTCTCGACTCTCAGCCGGTCTGCTCGGCGCCAAGAGCCCGGTCGACAGCGGCTCGTTCAACGACCTGAACCGTCTCAACCAATTCAAGGTGGGCGGTGACAGCGAGCAGAACATTCGCAAGGTGGCCAAGGAGTTCGAGTCGCTGTTCGTCAACGAAATGCTCAAGGCCATGCGCTCGGCCAATGCCGTGTTCAGCGAAGGCAACTTCATGAACAGCAACGAGAGCAAGACCTACCAGGACATGTACGACCAGCAGTTGGCGGTCACCCTGTCCAAGGAAGGTCGCGGCATCGGCCTGGCCGATGTACTGACGCGGCAGATGTCCAAGCTCAAGCAGCACTCCGATCGCCCCAACCCCTTTGCCCAGGTGCAGCAGCCGGTCGCGGCGCAAAGTGCCGAGCAGAGCGTCAAGGGGGTCTCCGGCTTTCGCGAGAGCGATGATGTGGCCGCACTCAATCGTCGGCGCCTGGCGCTGCCGGGCAAACTGACCGATCGCCTGCTGGCCGGCATTGTGCCCGCCGCTGGCGATGGCAAGACACTGGCTGGCGAGGACTGGATTCCGGCGCAGGTCAGCACGGCCAAGACCACGGCACCGAAGCTGGACATCGATGCCCTCGCTGGCCGGCGCATCGCCCAGCCGCCGCTGGCGCCGGGCAAGGCCGCCTTCGCCTCGCCACAGGAATTCGTTGCCACCATGTTGCCGATGGCCGAGGCGGCTGCCGAGAAAATCGGTGTCGACCCGCGTTATCTGGTGGCTCAGGCCGCGCTGGAAACGGGTTGGGGCAAATCAATCATCCGCACCCGCGATGGCGACAGCAGCCACAACCTGTTCGGCATCAAGGCCCATGGCGGCTGGGAAGGGGACTCGGCGCGGGTGTTGACCACCGAGTTCAAGGGCGGCAAGGCGGTGAAGGAATCCGCCAGCTTCCGTACCTACGAGTCCTACGCCCACAGCTTCGATGATTACGTGCGCTTCCTGCAGGACAACGGTCGCTACGAGAAGGCGCTGAACGTTACCGAGAACCCGGAGCGCTTCGTCAAGGAACTGCAGCAGGCCGGTTATGCCACCGACCCCAACTACGCGCGCAAGATCTCCCAGATCGCCCGTCAGATGCAGACCTATCAGGCGGTCGCGGCTGCCGATGGCTCGACTACCAGGACCTGAGATTGAAGCATGGCTGACCTACTGAACATCGGCCTGTCCGGCCTGTCGGCGAACAAGACCTCGCTGTCGGTCACCGGCCACAACATCGTCAACGTCAACACCCCCGGCTTCTCCCGCCAGGATTCGGTGCAGGCCACGCGCGTGCCGCAGTTCAGCGGTGCCGGTTACATCGGCTCGGGCACCACGCTGGTGGACGTGCGGCGCATCTACAACGACTTTCTCACCACCCAGGTGCGTAGCAGCACGGCGTTGAACTCCGATACGCAGTCCTACCTCAGCCAGATCAACCAGCTCGACTCGCTGCTGGCCGGCAGTACCACCGGGGTGACGCCCGGCTTGCAGAAGCTGTTCAGCGCCCTGCAGACCGCCGCCGAAGACCCGGCCAACATTCCCGCACGGCAGTTGGTGCTGTCCGAGGCCGAAGGTCTGGCCAAGCGTTTCAACACCGTATACGACCGTCTGTTCGAGCAGAACAGCTTCATCAACAAGCAGCTTTCGGCGGTGACCGACCAGGTCAATCAGTTGGCGACCTCCATCGCCGGCTACAACGACGCCATCGCCATCGCTTCGGCCAACGGGCGGGCACCGAACGATCTGCTCGACGCGCGCGAAGAGGCGGTGCGCAAGTTGTCCGAGTTCGTTGGCGTCAGCGTGGTGCCGCAGGACGACAACAGCTACAACCTGTTCATCGGCTCCGGCCAGCCTCTGGTGGTCGGCAGCACGGCTTCCAAGTTGCAGATCACTCCTGGGTTGTCCGACCCGCTGCGCAGCGAGATCCAGTTCGTCAGCGGCAATTCCCAGCAGAACGTCACCTCGCTGATCACCGGCGGTGAGATGGGCGGCCTGCTGCGCTATCGCCAGGACGTGCTGGACGTTTCGATGAACTCGGTGGGGCGCCTGGCGCTGTCGGTGGCCGACCAGCTCAACGTCCAGCTCGGGCAGGGGCTCGATCTCAACGGCCAGTTCGGCAACGAGCTGTTCCGTCCGCTCAACGACCCGCTGTTGCTCGCTCAGCGCAGCCTGGCACGGGTGGGCAACAGTGACCCCTCGGCCAACCTCAATGTCAGCATCACCGATACCACCCAACTGACCACCAGCGATTACGAGGTGCAGTTCACCAGCGCCACCGAATACGTGGTGCGCCGGCAATCCGATGGCACCCTGTTTCCGCCGACCCCGGCCACCTTCGACATCACCACGGTGCCAGCGCCGGAAATCGACGGTTTCAGCCTGGGCGTCGCCGCCGGCACCTTCGCCGCGGGCGACCGCTTCCAGATCATGCCCACCCGCAATGCCGGGCGCGACATCCGCGCGGACATGAAGAACCCCGAAGAGCTGGCCTTCGCCGCGCCGCTGAAGGCCGAAACCAGCCCGGGCAACATCGGCACCGGCAAGATCAGCCAGCCGACCCTGAAGACCGAGATCGACATCTATGACCCGGCGGCGCAAGCCGACCTGGAAACCAGCCTGCGCAACGCGCCGCCGCTGCGTATCGTCATGGGTGCCGCCGGTGGTGCTACGCAGAGCTACAACGTGGTGGACATCAACGGCAACGTGATCAATACCGGCAACATCGTGCCGGGTCAGGACAACGCCCTGACCATCAACGTGCCGGCCAATCCGCCGGGGATTCCGGTGGCCTTCGAGTATCAGGTGAACATCAGCGGCCGGCCGGCAGCAGGCGACAATTTCTCGGTGTCGTTCAACACCAATGGTGTGTCCGATAACCGCAACGCCCTGAACCTGGTCGACCTGCAAAAGAAATCGGTCATCGGCATCAACCCGGCCGCGCCGGATACCACGGGCTCGAGTTTTTCCGATGCCTATGGTGACCTGGTCGAGCGGGTCGGTACTCTGACCAGCCAGGCTCGGGTGGATGGCCAGGCGACTTCGGCGATCCTCAAGCAGGCCACCGACAACCGCGACTCGGTCTCCGGGGTGAACCTGGACGAGGAGGCCGCCAAGCTGATCCAGTTCGAGCAGTACTACCAGGCCTCCGCGCAGATCATTCAAGTTGCGCGTAGCCTGTTCGATACCCTGATCAATACATTCTGATAGCGACCCTCCTGAATGCGGGAGGGTCAAGCCTGCTCCGATGGCAGGTACCGCAAGAGGCAAGCCTTATGGTCATGCGCATTTCCTCCGTTCAGGCGTTCAACAACGGCGTCTCAGGCCTGGGGAACAACTACGCCAACGTGATCCGCACCCAGGAGCAGATCAGCAGTGGCAACCGCATCCTGACCCCGGCGGACGATCCGGTCGCCTCGGTGCGCCTGCTGCAGCTCGAGCAGCAGCAGTCGGTGCTCAAGCAGTACAACGACAACCTGACGGCAGCGAAGAACAGCCTGTCTCAGGAGGAAACCACGCTCAACTCGGTCAATACCGTGCTGCAGCGGGTGCGCGAACTGGCCGTACAGGCCGGTGGCGGGGCTCTGTCTTCGGCTGACCGCAATTCCATCGCCAAGGAGCTGTCCGAGCGCGAGGCCGAGTTGCTCAACCTGATGAACAGCCGCAACGCCCGTGGCGAATACCTGTTCTCCGGTAACCTGGGTAAGACCGAGCCTTTCGTACGCAACCCGGATGGCACCTACTCCTATTTCGGCGACGAGGGCCAGCGCAGCCTGCAGGTGGCCAGTTCCACCAACGTGGCGATCAACGACAACGGCAAGCGCCTGTTCGAGGACGTGAGCAACGCCGATCGGGTGATCAACGCAGGCGGCGTCAATAATCCGGCTCTGCCGACCCCGCCCTTGCCCGCGACCACCATCGCTGCCGTGCCCGAGGATGAGCAGCGCGTGTTCATGTCGCCGGGGCTGGTGGAGGACGAGCGCGCCTTCAATGCCAGCTTCCGCAGCGGCGAACCCTATTCGCTGGCCTTCGTCAGTGGCAACGAGTTTCGCATCTACGATGCCAGCGGCGCCGACGTCACCTCGGAGATTCCTGGCGGCGGCAAGATCGATCCGCTGGTCAGCGGCGGTAACTCCATCAACTTTCGTGGCATGCGTTTCCAGCTCGATGTGGCCCTCAAGGAGGGCGACAACCCGCTGGATCTGGACAACCTGCTGGCCGATATCCAGCCACCGGCCACCGCTGGCTCGCCTGGGCTCGGTACGCACAGCTTCACCTTGCAGTCGGCACCGACCGAGTTCGCCGTGACCCGCTCCTCCACCAATGCCTCGGCGGCCGTGGTGGCCGGCGGCACCATCGTCAACCAGAACACCTTCGACAGCCAGTTCCCCACCTCCGGCGTGGTGCTGCGCTTCACCGACGATACCAACTACGAGGTTTATGCTCAGCCCGTCGGCCCCAACAGCCCGGTGCTGACCACGGGCACGGCTGCGGGGCCGTATCCGTCGACCTTCAACGTCTATGGCGTGGACTTCACCCTGTCCGGGCCGGCCAGTGCTGCCGGCGGTGACGAGTTCGGCGTCAAACCGCAGTTCCAGGAACAGCGCGGCATCCTCAACACCATCTCGCGTCTGCGTCAGGCGCTGGAATCCTCGCCCACCTCGCCGGCCGGCAACCTGGCCGTGCGCAATGAGGTGGCCATCGCCCTGAAGAACCTCGACAACGGCATGGCCAACGTCGATGAAGTGCATACCGAGATCGGCGCGCGCCTCGGTCTGATCGAGACCACCAGCGTCGACAACGAGGACGTGGCTCTGGTGAACAAGTCCGTGCAGGCCGAGTTGCGCGAACTGGACTACGCTGAGGCCCTGTCGCGCCTGTCGTTCCAGAGCATCATCCTCGAGGCGGCGCAGCAGAGCTACGTGAAGATCGCCGGGCTGAATCTGTTCAATCAATTGCGTTGAACGCTCGTTGCATCGATTTGCTTGCTGCGGGTTGGCCGACTTCTTGCTCTACTGGGAAAAAGATCGTGCTTGTGCCAGCTATCCGGCGCAGGCATTTCCCGGTCTACGCTTGATAGTGTCAGAACCGACGACCTGTGAGGGCATATCTTGACTGACTCTCGACGCATCAAGGGACGACAGGTAGCCATCGATTACGATGCTACGCAGTCTTTCTTCGAGTCCCGCGGACAGCGCGAATACACCAATCTGCTCAGTGCAACCATGTACCAGGATCGCGAGCCTGATCTTGTGGCGGCGCGTGATCTGGCCGAGAAGGCCGCCGTGGCAGCCGTGCTGGGTCTAAGTGGCGTCAAAAGTGCGCTCGATATCGGCTGTGGCATCGGTCGCTGGGGCTGGTTTCTCGTCGAGCACTGTCCTCGGTTGCAGTATCTCGGGCTGGATTTCTCGTCCAGCCTGATTGGCAAGGCACGACAGGAGGCCGAGCAGCGTGGTATCGCAGGGCTCAGCTTTCAGGTCATGTCGGCAACCGATATTCGCGCTGACGAGCTTGCCGTACCGGGGCCTTTCGATCTTCTTCTCATATCCGGCCTGCTCATCTATCTGAACGATGAGGACTGCGTGAAAGTGCTCCGCGATGCTGCCTGCTTCTGCGCCCCAGGTGGTGCCATCTACCTGCGTGAGCCGGTTGGTGTCAGCGAGCGTTTCACCCTCGATCGCTATTACTCTGAAGAACTGGCAGATGAATACTCGGCCATCTATCGTACCGTCGACGAGCTGCAGGCCATGATGAATGCGGCCTTTGCCGGAAAGGCCATAAGGATCGAGCGAGAGGGGTTCCTGTTTCCCGATGGGTTGGAAAAACGGGTGGAAACCCGTCAGTATTTCTTCGTGCTGCGCTGTGAGGGAGAGCAGGGATGACGACAGCCTACTGTTTCGATCTGGATGGCACCCTGACTCGCCAGGAACTGCTGCCTCTGATTGCCTCCTCTGTGGGGCTGGAAGATGAAATCAGTGTCTTGACGCAGGCCACCATCGACGGCCTGTTGCCCTTCGACAAATCCTTCAAGCTTCGCGTGCGCCTGCTGCGTGATGCCAGGCTGGACTGGATTCATTCGGCCCTCGACGAACAGGTGGAATTCGACCCGGCCATACTCGAGTTCATATCGCGACATCCACAGCAGGCATTCGTGGTCACCGGCAACCTCGATCTCTGGGTCAGGCCCGTGCTCGACAAGCTGGGGATCCAGAGCTTCACCTCGCGGGCGCGGCTGGGTCAGGACGGTCAGTTGGAAGGGGTCGAGCATATCCTTCATAAAGGCGATGCCGTCAGCAGTTTGCGCGGGCGCTTCGAGCGTATCGTTGCGGTCGGCGAGGGTATGAACGATGTACCGATGTTCGAGGCCGCCGACTGGCGCATTGCCTACGGCGGGGTGCATGCCCCCAACCAGGTGCTGGTCAAACTCAGCGATTTCGTTACCTACGACGGGAAAGCCCTATGTCGCCTGTTAAGCACGTTGTGATCAGTGCGGCCGGTATCGGCTCGCGTTTGGGGCTGAACAAGCCCAAGTGTCTGGTCGAGGTGGCTGGGCGTTCACTGCTGGACTGGCATCTGGAGCGTCTGCAGTGGGCCGAGACCGTCTGGCTGGTAGTGGGCTTTCATGAAGACGAAGTGATCGAGCATGCCGTCTCCCTACGCCCGGATCTGATCATCGTGCGTAATCCCGACTATGCACGTACCAACACCTTGCAGAGTATCTATCGCGTGTCGCGTCATCTGGGCGAGCGCTTTCTGGTTCTTGATGCGGATACCGTGGTCGAGCCGCGCAGTTTCACTGCCTTTCTTGAGGCCAGCGCTGATCATGAGCAATTGATCGGAGTGTCACCCTATATCACCAGCGATGGGGTGAGGGTGCTTCTCGACGATTCGGGGGCGCTGGTGCAGGGCTTTACCCGTGAGCCGCGTCCGGCAATGGAGTGGACGGGGATCGCCGTACTGCGCCCCGAGCTCGTGCGTAACGAGCCTATCTATGTCTACCAGGCGATTGAAACACATCTGCCTTTGCCTGCATTCGAGCTCAAGGCGTTCGATATCGACACCACGGCGGATCTCGATATGGCGCGCAATGTACTGGCCAGCCAATGGGGACAGAATCGATAGCCAGCCCCATGCATGCGCCTCGCAAAAGATGGCGCAAAGGCGAGCCACATAACAGGGATCGAGCGTGATCTTGGACGTAACGAGAAACACCCATTACAAGGTTGAACCCGTATGAGCGATAGCAGGGGTGAAGTCTCCCAGCGCTTTTGGCGCCAGGCCAGGAGTGGCCGGCTGGACAAGCCCGAGATCTACTCTCAGCAACATTTCGTGTTGAACACCTACATACTGCCGTTGCTGCCTCAAGGTGGACGGTTGCTCGATCTGGGCTGCGCCGATGGCGAAATTACCCAGGTGCTGGCCAAGGACTGCCGAGAGGCGCTGGGCGTGGATCTTTCGCCGCACCTGATCGAGCAGGCCTGTAAACGCCAGGTGCAGGGGCTGCGTTTTGCCCAGGGCGATATCACGGGGCTGGAGATCGATGGTCGTTACGAACGGGTGGCGAGCATGGGCTTGCTGGCCTGTCTGATCGAGCCTGCAGCTTTCACTCGCGCCGTGAATACGCTGGTGCAGGCCCTGCAGCCCGGTGGTTATCTGGTACTCGAGGACTGGCTGATGCTCGACGGCGCAGCCGAGCATTATCACTGCGACGCTGAGTACGAGACCCTCTACCGGCAGGAGGCGCCGTATCTGCAAGCCTTTACCCAGCAGGGGCTGCGTCTGGTGCAGCGCTTCGTGCTGGCCGAAGGGCAGCAGGGGCAGGGCCGGGTGCTGTACCTGCTGCATTGCCCGGCAAACACCGAGGCCACTGCGCTGAGCGTGGGGAAGAAGCTCAGCGTGGCGATCTTCTATCAGCTACCGGCCTCCTGGGGCAATGTCAGCAGCGTCTGGGCGGCCCTGTGCAAGGACGAGTCGATTCACACCACGGTGGTGCTCCTGCCTTTCCTGCACGTCGACTACAGTTGGAACCGGCAGGACTCGCAGCGGCATCTCGACGCCCTGGGCGTGCCTTACGTCTACTGGGATGAACTGGATCCGGACACGGCACACTTTGATGTCGCCTTGTTCACCTCGCCCTACGACGCCACCCGGCCGCTGCCTTACCAGTTTGCCGAGGTACGCCGGCGTGTAGCCTTCACTGCCTATATCCCCTACGGGCTCGAAGTGGGCGGTGGCGAGGCCAATATGGCCATGCAGTTCGGCCAGCCGGCGGAAATGCATGCCTCCGCCGTTTATGTGCGTTCGCAAGGGGCCAAGTCGTTGTTCAGTCGCCATTGCCCCACGGGAGACAGCCATGTGGTGGTGTCCGGCCATCCGCGCATGGATGGGCTGGTCGAGCTCGAACGCTTCCCGGTGGATCCGCACTTGCTGGAGCAGATCGGCGGGCGCCGGGCGGTGTTGTGGAATGCGCACTTTTCCTTCGACGCCGATCAGTGGTCCACCTTCGATCGTCTCGGCCTGGACATCGTCGCGGCGTTCGCTGCGCGCAAGGACCTGGCGCTGCTGTTCCGGCCGCACCCGCTACTGTGGCGCAAACTGGTCAACCTGGGGCTGCTGGATGCCGCTGGCGTCGCAGCCATGCGCGGCGAACTGGAAGCGCTTGGCGTGATCATCGACGAGCGCGCCGATCATCGACATGCCTTTGCCGCCAGTGATGCGATGATGAGCGATGTCGGTTCGTTCCTGATGGAGTACCTGGTAACCGGCAAGCCGGTCCTGTATCTGGAGAATCCCCATGGTCTCGGCCTCAACGCTGAGGGTGAAGCCGTGGTTCAGCATTATGATCGGGCCGCGGACATGGCCGGGGTCGAGCTGTTCCTCGATGGCTTGAGCCAGCGCCCAGCCGATGATGCCCAGCGACGCAAGGCGTTTATCGAGCATTTCTTCGCCGGCTTCGATGGTCATGCCGGAGAGCGTGTGGTCAATCACATCAAGTCGGCGTTGAGCCTATGAGTTCGATTCATCCACTGGCCGACGTGCAGTCGAGCGCCATAGGCGAGCACACCCGTATCTGGCAGTTCGTCGTGGTGCTGCCCGGCGCGCGTATCGGCAAGGACTGCAATGTCTGTTCGCACTGCTTCATCGAGAACGATGTGCTGATCGGCGATCGCGTCACCATCAAGAGCGGCGTGCAATTGTGGGACGGGCTGCGCGTGGCCGACGATGTCTTCATAGGCCCCAACGTCAGCTTCACCAACGATCGCTATCCGCGTTCGCGTGAATACCCGGAGCGTTTCGAGACTACCATTATCGAAGCGCGCGCCTCGATTGGCGCCGGTGCGGTGATCCTCCCGGGGCTGGTAATCGGGCAGGGCGCGATGGTCGGCGCGGGGGCGGTGGTCACGCGTGACGTGCCGCCTGGAACCCTGGTGTTGGGCAATCCGGCGCGGGTCGTGCGCAAGCTGGATGATGGGCTGGTGCAGGCATGATTCCCTTTCTCGATCTGCAGCGTTTGAACCAGCGCTTCGAGCCGGAATTCGTCGCGGCCTTGCAGCGGGTGCTGGCCAGCGGCTGGTTCATCCAGGGCGAGGAGCTGGCGGCGTTCGAGGAGGAGTTCGCGGCCTATTGCGGCGTAGCCCACTGCGTGGGGGTCGGCAACGGGCTCGATGCCTTGACCCTGATCCTGCGCGGCTACGTGGAGCTCGGCCGGTTGACGGCGGGTGACGAGGTCATACTGCCGGCCAACAGCTTTATCGCCACCGCGTTGGCGGTCTCCCAGGCCGGCCTGGTGCCGGTGCTGGTGGAACCGGACGAGGCCACCGCCAATCTCTCGCCGGCAGCGGTCGGTGCCGCGCTCACGACACGTACGCGGGCCCTGTTGCCAGTGCATCTGTATGGTCGTTTGGCCGATATGCGCGCACTGCGCGAGCTGGCCGACAACCATGGGCTGTTGCTGATCGAAGACGCGGCTCAGGCCCACGGTGCAGCATTGGATGAGCGGCGGGCCGGCAGTTTCGGCGAGGCAGCGGGTTTCAGTTTCTTTCCCGGCAAGAACCTCGGGGCGCTGGGCGACGGCGGGGCGGTGCTGACGGCGGATGCCGAACTGGCAGCCTGCGTGCGGCAGTTGCGCAGCTATGGCTCCAGCCGCAAGTACCTCCACGAGATGCAGGGCGTGAATTCCCGGCTCGATGAACTGCAGGCCGCTTTTCTGCGTATCAAGTTGCGTGCATTGAATGCTGACGTGGCCGAGCGAGATGCGCTGGCCAGACGTTACTGCGCGGCCATCGACAACCCACATATTCGCTTACCGGCCCTGCCTGGCAGTGGTGAGCGCCATGCCTGGCATCTTTTCGTCATTCGCAGCCGCCAGCGCGATGCCTTGCAAGCGCATCTGGCGCGCGCCGGGGTGCAGACGCTGATCCACTATCCCACACCTATCCACCGTCAGGCCGCGTACAACGAGTTCAGTGCGCTGAACCTGCCGGTGGCGCAAGGGCTCAGCGAGCAGGTGCTCAGCCTGCCGCTCTACCCGGGCCTGACGCCGGAGCAGGTCAACCGCGTTATCGATGCCTGCAATGATTTTGCCGCCATCGAACCCCATACATCTGCACGGGAGCACTGACGTGTCACTGCAGCATTGCAAGATCATCGATCTGCCGAAAATAGAAGACCCGCGTGGCAACCTCACCTTCATCGAGGGCGGCCGCCATATACCCTTCGAGATCAAGAGGGCCTATTACCTGTACGACGTACCGGGCGGCTCGCACCGTGGCGGCCATGCGCACAAGGACTTGCACCAGTTGCTGATCGCCATGTCCGGCAGTTTCGACATCACCCTCGACGATGGCCGCACCAAGTTCAAGTACCACCTCAACCGCTCCTACTATGGGCTCTACATCCCGCCGATGATCTGGCGCGAGATCGATAACTTCTCCAGTGGTTCGGTGTGCATGGTGCTGGCCTCGGAACACTATCTGGAGGATGACTACTACCGGGACTACGATGAGTTCCGCCAGGTCGTCACGGGGGGAGGTGACGCATGAGTGAGCGTCCTGAGGGGTCGATCGCGACGCCCGCCCTCGATCATTTGCGCGCCGGCCTGACGCGCTTGCGCGAATTCAAGGATGCCAGGCGCGCAACGCCGCTGGTGAGCGTCTGCATCGCGGCTTACAACCATGAGGCTTACATTGCCGAGGCGATCGACTCGGTACTGGCGCAGCGCTACCCGAACATCGAGATCCTGGTGGCCGACGATGCCTCCAAGGACGGCACGGCCGCCGTCATCGAGGAATTCGCGCTGCGCCATCCGGGGCGGATCCGCACCGTGCTGCTGGCAGAGAACGAAGGCCCCTCGCGAGCGGCCAATCGTCTGTTCGAGATGGCTCAGGGTGAATTCGTCGCCCTGCTCGGCTCCGATGACCGCATGCTGCCGGAGCGTATCGCCCGGCAGGTGGAGTACCTGCGCGGCGACCCCGAGTGCGTCGCGCTGTTCAGCGAAATCGCGGTCATCGACGCCCAGGGGGCGAGGGCAGGGGGGGACACCGAGGCGTTCTTCAACCAGCCGATCACCCACCTGCGCCGTCAACTGCTGACCGGCAACTTTCTCAATGCGCCCTCGGCGATGGTGCGCAGGAGCGACTTGCTCGCGCTTGGTGGTTATGACCCGCTGCTGCGTTACGTGCAGGACTTCGAGCTGTGGGGACGCTTGCTGGCGCGGGGCAGCATCGCCCGGTTGCCGGAGTGCCTGACCGAATATCGCGTGCATGGCTCGAACCTGAGTATCTTCGATGATCGCGGGCCGAACTTCTCCGCTCGCAGCGAAACGCTCGAAACCATCGTCGGCTTCGCCCGCCAGTGGCCCCTGGAATCGCTGCTGCTGCGCCAGCCGGAGCATGATCAGGAACGTGCTGCGGCGCTGCTTGAGCTGGCGGGTGTGCTGCAACTGGTCGATCGCAAGTTCTTCGGCAAACCGGCCCTGGGCACTGCCCATGCCTATCAGCTCGCCCTGCAGGCCGGGCGTCTGTATCCCGAGCTGGCCAAGCTGGCGAAACAGCATATCGAACGCAGTCTGGAAAACGGCTTCGATGCGCAGTGGCAGCCCTGCGCCTGGCAGCAGGGGCGCGCCTGGTTCGGCGAGCCGCGTCTGGCGCTGGGCGATGCCAGCGGCCTGCGCGGTGAGCTGAACACCTGGCTGGCGGAGCGAATTCCCACCCAGGCGCAGCGCACCCTGATCGATGCCTACCTGCAGGCCCATGACGGCGGGCCGTTGATCGCGGTGGTGATCGTCGACCTGGTCGGCGATACCGAAGCGCTGGCGGCCACCATCAAGAGCCTGGGGGCCGAGGACAACTGGTATGCCTCGGTGCGCATCCTGGTGCTGTCCGTGGCTGACGTTCCGGCCACGCAACGAGGCGGCAAGCTGCACATGCTGCAGGTGGACGCCGACAGTTATATCCATACGCTCAACGCCGAGCTGGGCGAGATGGATTTCGCTTGGGCGATGGTCGTTCAGGCCGGGGAACTGTTCACCCCCACCGGGCTGTTGATCGCCGGCCTCGAGCTGGTTTCGGCCAGTGCCTGTACGGCTGTCTATGGTGATGAGCTGCAGCGCCTGCCCTCCGGTGACCTCGGGGCGGCGTTCCGACCGGCGTTCAACCTTGATCTGCTGTTGAGCTTTCCCGTGGGCATGGCGCGGCACTGGCTGTTCCGTCGTGACGTCCTGCTGCAGCTCGGCGGCTTCGCTGAACAGGATGCCGGCGCCATGGAACTCGGCCTGATCCTGCGCCTGATCGAAAACCAGGGCTGGGGCGGTATTGGCCATGTCGATGAGCCGCTGCTGATTACCCAGGCCCCGGTGCTCAAGGACTGCCCCGACGAGCAGGCCATCATCCATGGCCATCTGCAGCGTCGCGGCTATGCGGCAGCGCGGCTGGTGCCGCATCTGCCGGGACGCTACCGGATCCACTATGGCCACCAGGATGTGCCGCTGGTTTCCATCATCATCCCGACCAAGGATCAGCTCCCCATCCTGCAGCGCTGCGTCGAAAGCCTGCTGGAGAAGACGGCCTACGGCAACTACGAGCTGCTGATCGTCGACAACAACAGCGAAACGCCCGAAGCCCTGGCCTGGTTCGAGGGGGTCGAGGCGCTGGGCGACAGCAAGGTGCGTATCCTGCGCTATCCGCACCCGTTCAACTATTCGGCGATCAACAATATGGCGGCGCGCCAGGCGCGCGGCGACTACTTGGTGCTGCTCAACAACGACACTGCGATCATCAGCGAACATTGGCTGGACGAGTTGCTCAATCACGCTCTGCGCCCCGAAGTCGGTATCGTCGGCGCCAAGCTGCTCTACCCGGATGGCAGGATTCAGCATGCCGGCGTGTTGCTGGGCCTGCGTGGCCCGGCCGAGCACCCCTTCATCGGTGACCCGATGGACGCGCCGGGCTATATGCAGCGCCTGCAGGTCGACCAGAACTACAGCGCGGTCACGGCCGCCTGCCTGATGATCCGCAAATCGATCTATGCAGAGGTCGGCGGGCTGGAAGAGCAGCAGTTCAAGGTGTCCTACAACGACGTCGACCTGTGCCTCAAGGTGCGCGAGGCCGGCCACCTGATCGTCTGGACACCGCATGCCGTGCTGATGCACGAGGGCAGCGTGAGCCAGAAGCGTATCGATCCCAAGGCCGCCGAGGCCAAGTACAAGCGCTTCGTCGGCGAACAGGATGCGATGTATGAAAAATGGCTGCCGGCGTTGGCCAACGACCCGGCCTACAACCGCAATCTCTCGCTCAACGGCAAGGGGTTCGAGCTGGAGGCCGACAGCAACCTGACCTGGCGCCCGCTGACCTGGCGCCCGCTGCCGGTGGTGCTGGCGCACCCGGCCGATCCCTGGGGCTGCGGCAACTACCGGGTAATCAGGCCGTTGCGCGCCATGCAGCGCGACGCTCTGGTCGATGGCATGCTCTCCGAGGGGCTGCTACAGGTGGTCGAGCTGGAGCGCTACAACCCTGACGTGATCGTGCTGCAGCGGCAGATCGGCGACGAACGCCTGGAGGCGATGCGCCGCATCAAGCAGTTCTCCTCGGCCTTCACCGTTTACGAGCTGGACGACTATCTGCCCAACCTGCCTATCAAGAGCGTGCACCGCGAGCACATGCCCCGGGACATCCTCAAGTCCCTGCGCCGTGGGCTGGGCTTCGTCGATCGCTTCGTGGTTTCCACCGCGCCGCTGGCCGAAGCCTTCTCCGGGCTGCATGACGATATTCGCGTGGTGGAGAACCGCTTGCCGCTCGAATGGTGGCAGGGCCTGGAGGCCAAGCGCAGGCGTGGACGCAAACCACGGGTCGGTTGGGCCGGCGGGGTCAGCCATACTGGAGATCTGGAGTTGATCGCGGATGTGGTCAAGGAGCTGGCAGGGGAGGTGGAGTGGGTCTTCTTCGGCATGTGCCCAGCCGCCATCCGTCCCTATGTGCATGAAGTGCATGCCGGGGTCGAGATCGATTCGTATCCGGCTGCATTGGCGCGTCTGGATCTGGATCTGGCGGTAGCGCCGGTCGAGCAGAACCTGTTCAACGAATGCAAGAGCAATCTGCGTCTGCTCGAATATGGCGCTTGTGGCTTCCCCGTGGTGTGCAGCGATCTGGAATGCTACAAGGGTGACCTGCCTGTGACCCGGGTGAAGAACCGTTTCCGCGACTGGGTCGAAGCCATCCGCATGTATATCAACGACCTCGATGCGGCAGCCGTGGCGGGGGATCGCTTGCGCGCGGCGGTTTACCGCGACTGGATGCTCGAGGGCGCAGGCCTGCAGCGCTGGCGCGACGCCTGGATGCCGGACTGAGTGAGCGATGATCACCGTCGGGCCAGGCCAATGGCTCGACGGTTTTCAGTCAAAATTCCATGCAGGTCAGGATTTTTTGGCTAAGTGATTGACCGGCAAGAATAAAAAAAAGCTGAAAAAAGTCCCTAAAGCTCCCCAGGGAGTCGCCGATAAAGAGATCGAATGCGAACTATCTGGGCGTCTGAGCAAGCAGGCCCGAGCTCGCAGGCTCAGACAATCGGTACTCAAGGTCATCTGGAGGCAATACCATGGCCCTTACAGTCAACACCAACGTTGCGTCCCTCAACACTCAGCGTAACCTTAACGCCTCGGCTAAAGGCCTGGACACTTCCCTCCAGCGCCTGTCCACCGGTGCCCGTATCAACAGCGCCAAGGACGATGCCGCCGGTCTGCAGATCGCCAACCGTCTGACCAGCCAGATCAATGGCCTGGGCGTTGCGACCCGTAACGCCAACGACGGTATCTCTCTGGCGCAGACCGCTGAAGGTGCCCTGCAACAGTCCACCGGCATTCTGCAGCGTATGCGTGACCTGGCACTGCAATCGGCCAACGGCTCCAACGGAGCCACCGAGCGTGCCGCCCTGCAGTCCGAAGTTTCCCAACTGCAACAGGAGCTGAACCGTATCTCCGAAACCACCAGCTTCGGTGGTCGCAAGATCCTCGACGGCAGCTTCGGTTCGCAGAGCTTCCAGGTCGGTGCCAACGCCTACGAGACCATCAGCGTCTCCATCGGCTCTGCTGCCACCGATCGTATCGGTATCAACCGCGTTACCACTTCCGGCGGTGCAGCCGGTGCCATCACCAGTGGTGCCAGTGGCGCTACCGAGTTTGGCAGCACTGCCTACTCGGATGCGTCCTTCGAGATCTCCTCGAAGTTCACCACCAATGCTGCCAGCGGCAAGGTGACCATCACCGGTCCGGCCAGTGGTGCAGCCGCCAGCGAGATTGCCCGTGCCGTCAATGCCAAGAGCGACGAAACCGGCGTGACCGCCAATGCCCGTACCGTGGCCGAACTGGGCGCCATCTCCGCCAGCGGCACCATCTCCTTCGAGCTCTACGGTGCCAACAGCAACACCAAGTCGACCGACAAGACCGTCATCTCCGCGGTCGTGACCGACACCAAGAACCTGGGTGCACTGGCTGACGCCATCAACAAGGAAACCGGCAAGACGGGTATCTCGGCTGTCTCCAAAGGTGACAAGATCGAACTGGTCAGCTCCCGCGGCGATGCCATCGCCATCAAGAACTACCAGGGCGGCAGCGGTGCCACCGCTACCCTGCAGGCGAAGAACTTCGAGGGCGACGAGAACGTCGGTACTGCGGCTACCATCAACGGTGGTGCAGGTGCCCGTGCCGATGGTCAGGTTCAGCTGGAAGCCGCCGATGCCTTCGAGGTCACTGGCATGACCGCTGGTCTGGGTGCAGACAAGTTCAGTACCCTGGATTCGGTCAAGGATGTGGACATCAGCACGGCGGGAGGTGCACAGACCGCTCTGGGTATCATCAACGGCGCGATTTCCAACATCGACAGCCAGCGTGCCCAGCTCGGTGCGGTGCAGAACCGCTTCGAGAACACCATCTCGAACCTGCAGAACATCTCGGAAAACTCCTCGGCTGCTCGTGGTCGGATTCGTGACACCGACTTCGCTGCCGAAACTTCGGAGCTGACCAAGAACCAGATCCTGCAGCAGGCCGGTACTGCTATCCTGGCCCAGGCCAACCAGTTGCCGCAGGCTGTGCTCAGTCTGCTGGGCTAAGGTCGAAGGCGCTAAACTACGGGGGGAAGGGCCTGCAGGCTCTTCTCCCCGTTACCTCATTGTGAGGATTAATTTATGGACGTCGGTTCGGTCAAACCTCCAGTAAACCCTGTCATTGCACGTGATGCTGGCTCTTCGGCTGCGATGGACTCGCGCCGGCAGCCCGTCGGCAGCAGTGCAGGCATCGTTGCTCCCGTTACCCAGGGCGTGAATGACAAGGCCCAGGCTGAAGCACGTATCGTCGAGCCCACTCAGGAAGTGAGCCGCGAAGAGGTCGAGGATGCGGTGGCTACCATCCAGGAGTTCGTGCAGTCGGTGCGACGCAGCATCAATTTCGCGGTCGACGATGGCTCCGGTCGTGTAGTGGTCAAGGTGACCGATGCCGGATCGGGTGACGTGATCCGACAGATACCATCGGAAGAGGCGCTCAAGCTGGCAGAGAATCTGTCGGAAGTGCGCAGCTTGCTGTTCAAGGCTGAGGCATAAGCAGTAAACCTTGGCATGGGTTTTGACTATTACTCGTCCACAGGACGAGTGAAGTCGAATTATTGACGAGGTAACGCGACATGGCGGGTATTCCAGGAATCGGCTCAGGCATCGACATCAAGAGCATCGTCGAGGTATTGGTCAATGCCGAGAAAGCACCCAAGACCAACCAGCTCGATCGCCTCGAGAAACAGACCACCACGCGCATTTCGGCCATCGGCACGTTGACCGGGGCGCTGAATACCTTCAAGAGCGCCATCGATCCCTTGAACAAGGCCTCCTTGTTCGAGTCACGCACGGCCAGCACCTCCAACAGCAGTGTGGTCAAGGCCACGGCGACTTCTACCGCCCCTGCTGGCAGCTACAACCTGCAGGTGCAGCAGTTGGCGAGCAGCAGCAAGGTGGCCCTGCAGGCCGTATCCGGTGGGACGAAGGCGACCTTCGGTGGCGGTAAGCTGGAAATTTCTGCCGGTTCGAGCAACATCAGCGTCGATGTTACGGCGGCCAACAACACCCTGGCCGGCATACGCGACTCGATCAACGAGGCCGGCAAGAGCAGCGGCATCAGTGCCTCCATCATCACCGATGATTCCGGTTCGCGCCTGGTGCTGAGCTCCACCAAGACCGGGCAGGGCAACGACGTCAAGGTAACGGTACCCACGCCGCCTGCCGGAGCAGCCAGTGGTGACAATGCGCTGTCTACCCTGGCGTTCACCGCGACAGCGGATCCCGATAACCCAGGTGCCTTTCTAAAGCCCAACTCCAGCACTGGGGCTGGCGGGGTCATCACCCAAGCCAAGTCCGCCAAGCTGACCATTGATGGCCTGCAACTGGAGCGTTCCAGCAACACCATCGAAGATGCTCTGGAAGGGGTCACCCTCGATCTGCTCGCCGCGCAGAGCAGTAGCGATCTGACCGATGGCAAGACCATCAGCCTCACCGTGGGGGTCGACAAGGGCAGCGTGAAGAGCAGCCTGCAGAAGTTCGTCAGCGCCTACAACGCGCTGATTTCCACTACCTCCCAACTGACTGCCTATGTACCGGTCGATGGCTCCGCGCCGGTTACCGGCCCGCTGTTCGGTGATACCTCGGTGCGTAGCCTGCTGTCTGGGCTGCGTAACGAACTGGTGAGCTCACCTAATAAGGATGGCGGCATTCAGGCCCTGGCCGAGCTGGGCATCACCACAGCCAAGGACGGCAAGCTGTCACTGGATGACAGTAAACTGACGGACGCGCTGGAGAACAACTTCGATCAGGTGGGTGCTTACCTCACCGGCGACAACGGGCTGATGGGGCGTCTGTCGAGCTTTACCGGCACCTATGTTGCCACCGATGGTGTACTCAAGCAGCGCAACGATGCGTTGCAGGTCACCAAACAGGATGTCGACAAGCAGCGCAAGGCGCTGGACAGGCGTGTCGAAAGCCTGCAAACCCGCCTCTACGCGCAGTACAACGCCATGGACTCGCTGGTGGGGCGCCTCAAACAAACCAGTGACAGTCTCGGCGGCATGCTGGCCAGCCTGCCAGGCTTCGTCAAGAAGGAATAAGCCATGAGCAAGAACCCCATCGATGCCTACAAGCAGGTCAAGACCAGCCAGGAGGTATCGCCTTATCGCACCGTGCAGCTTTTGCTCGAAGGCGCCTTGCAGCGGGTGATGCTGGCCAGGCAGGCGCAGGCCGAAGGCGATACGGAAATCCGCGGCTTGGCCGTGGGCAGCACCATCACTATTCTGGGCGTGCTCCAGGCGTCGCTGGACAAGGAGCTGGGCGGCGAGATCGCCGAGAACCTCGATGCCCTGTACGACTACATGACTCGCCGTCTGGCTGGTGTGGCGCTGGATGAAACTCCGCGCACCCTCGATGAGGTCGAGTCCCTGCTGGGCCGGATCAAGGGCGCCTGGGATGCCATAGGCCCGGAAGTGGAGCCGGCAGCGGCCAGCTGATTTTCGCTAAAGCTTTTACTGTCTGGGCCGATAGCTGAAGTATCAGCCCACAGGTAGAGCGAGAGCGATTATGAATGCCATGGCGGCCCTCAGACAGTACCAGACCGTCAACACCCAGGCTCAGGCCATCGAGGCCAGCCCCCATCGTCTGATCCAGATGCTGATGGAAGGTGGCTTGGCACGTATCGCCCAGGCGCGTGGTGCCATGGAGCGCGAGCAGACGGCGCTCAAGGGTGAGTTGATCGGCAAGAGCATTGCCATCATCGCCGGGCTGCGTGAGAGTCTGGATCACCAGCAGGGTGGCGAAGTGGCCAGCAATCTCGATAATCTCTACGAATACATGATCAACCGCCTGACTGAAGCGAACGTCAGCAACGAGCCGGCTATCCTCGAAGAGGTGTCCGGCTTGCTGCGTAACGTCAAGGCTGGCTGGGATGCCATCGCTCAATAAGCCTGGTATCGGAGGAGAAAGGCAATGAATTCATCCGTCCAGCGTTTGCAAGCGACAGGTGTGGCGCTACGCGATGCCTTGGCCAATCAGGACTGGAGCGCCATCGGCGAGCTTGATCTGCAATGCCGCATGGCGGTGGATGCCGCCATGGTCGAGGGTCTGCAGGATGAGGAGCAACTGCGCTCGAACCTGCAACAACTGCTCGATCTGTACCGCGAGCTGGTGAGCGTATGTCAGGCCGAGCAGCAGCGTCTGGCCGGCGAGCTGCTGCAGCTCAACCAGGCGCATCAGGGCGCCAAGGTCTATCAACTGTTCGGTTGAGTCGCGGTCGTTCAGCTTTGCCGCTTGCGCGCCTGGTCGCGACAATAAGCGGCAAATGCCGTCTTTTCCCATGCAATTTTCCTTCTTGATGCAAACGGCTGTATTTACGCACCACTGGCCATGGTAAATATTCACGCCATAAAATTGACTGCATCCGCTATATTGACTTTACTACTGGCTAATTGCCGGTTTTCGCTGAGTCTTTGGCGTACCATTTCCTTCACTCCTCGGGCCAGACGTAGACAAGATGTGGCGTGAAACCAAGATCCTGCTGATTGACGACAATGCCGCGCGCCGCCATGAGCTGGCGATCATTCTGAATTTTCTAGGGGAAGAGTACCTCAGTTGCAGTAGCCTGAACTGGAAGGAGGCAGTGGCTGCCCTCGATTCCAGTCGTGAAGTGCTCAGTGTGCTGCTCGGCGAGGTTGAAAGCCGTGGTGGCGCCCTCGAGTTGACCAAGCAGATTTCCGCCTGGGACGAATTCCTGCCGTTGCTGACGCTCAACGAAACGGCGACCGGCGACTGGCCCGAGGATCTGCGTCGGCGCGTGCTGGCCTCCCTGGAAATGCCGCTGAGCTACAACAAACTGCTCGACTCGCTGCACCGTGCGCAGATCTACCGGGAGATGTACGATCAGGCGCGTGATCGTGGCCGCCAGCGCGAGCCCAATCTGTTCCGCAGTCTGGTTGGCACCAGCCGGGCGATTCAACAGGTGCGGCAGATGATGCAGCAAGTGGCCGATACCGAGGCCAGCGTGCTGATCCTGGGCGAGTCGGGCACTGGCAAGGAAGTGGTCGCGCGCAACCTGCATTACCATTCCAAGCGCCGCGAAGCGCCGTTCGTGCCCGTCAACTGCGGCGCCATTCCGGCCGAGTTGCTGGAGAGCGAGCTATTCGGCCACGAGAAGGGCGCCTTCACCGGGGCCATCACCAGCCGCGCCGGGCGTTTCGAGCTGGCCAACGGCGGCACCCTGTTTCTCGATGAGATCGGTGACATGCCGCTGCCGATGCAGGTCAAATTGCTGCGCGTGCTGCAAGAGCGCACGTTCGAGCGGGTCGGTAGCAACAAGACGCAGACCGCCGACGTGCGCATCATCGCTGCCACCCACAAGAATCTCGAACGCATGATCGAGGACGGCAGCTTCCGTGAGGATCTGTACTACCGCCTCAACGTCTTCCCCATCGAGATGGCGCCATTGCGTGAGCGCATCGAAGACATCCCGCTGTTGATGAACGAGCTGATCTCGCGCATGGAACACGAGAAGCGTGGCTCCATCCGCTTCAACTCGGCCGCCATCATGTCGCTGTGCCGCCATGACTGGGCGGGTAATGTGCGTGAGCTGGCCAACCTGGTCGAGCGCATGGCGATCATGCATCCCTATGGGGTGATCGGCGTGGGTGAGTTGCCGAAGAAGTTTCGCCACGTCGACGATGAAGACGAGCAACTGGCCGAAACCCTGCGCGATGAGCTCGAAGAGCGCGCCGCCATCGTCGCCGGCCTCCCGGGGCTCGACACGCCAGCGATGCTGCCGCCCGAGGGGCTGGATCTCAAGGACTACCTGGGCAACCTCGAGCAAGGGCTGATCCAGCAGGCGCTGGATGATGCCGGTGGTGTGGTGGCGCGTGCCGCCGAGCGTCTGCGCATTCGCCGTACCACTCTGGTGGAGAAGATGCGCAAGTACGGCATGAGCCGCCGTGACGACGAGGGTAACGGCGACGACTGAGTCGCCATGGAACTGCCGTAATGGCTCGCCGCCATCGCGGAAAGCAAGCCGGAGCTTTGACGCAGCTCCGGCTTTATTTTTTAAGTGATTGAAAAATAATAAGAAAAAAGTGGGCACGCGGATTGCTTCAGCACTCCCAACCTGACCGTCCTCTGACGGTGTGTTGTGCGAGAGATGAAGATGAATACAAGCGTCCGCCCCGCCGAGCCAGCCGAGCCGGTGCCTTCGGCTCCGCTGGAGCAAGCCAGTCGTGCCGGGCTGGAACAGGCTTTTGCCCTGTTCAACCAGATGTCCAGCCAGCTTAGCGAGTCCTACAGCCTGCTCGAAGCGCGGGTCAGCGAGCTCAAGGGGCAACTGGCCCTGGTCAGCGCTCAGCGCATGCAGGAACTGGCTGAGAAAGAGCGCCTGGCCAATCGTCTGCAGAGCCTGCTGGATCTTCTGCCGGGCGGGGTCATCGTCATCGATGGCCAGGGCGTGGTGCGTGAGGCCAACCCCGTGGCGCGTTCACTGCTCGGTCAGCCGCTGGTGGGCATGCTCTGGCGCCAGGTGATCGCACGCAATTTCGCCCCGCGCGAGGACGATGGACATGAAATTTCGCTGAAGGACGGTCGCCGGCTGTCCATTGCCACCCGTTCGTTGAATGCCGAGCCGGGGCAACTGATCCTGCTCACCGACCTGACGGAAACCCGTCGCCTGCAGGATCAACTGGCGCGCCACGAGCGCCTGTCTGCGCTCGGGCGCATGGTCGCCTCGCTGGCTCATCAGATTCGCACGCCGCTGTCCGCCGCCTTGCTCTATGCCAGCCATCTCAACGAGCAGGTGCTGCCAGCCGAGCAGCAGCAACGTTTCGCCGGGCGCCTCAAGGAGCGCCTGCACGAACTGGAAAACCAGGTGCGTGACATGCTGATCTTCGCGCGTGGTGAATTGCCGCTGCCGGATCGATTGGCGCCGCCGGCGCTGTTCGCCTCGCTGCGCGCCGCTGCCGAGCCGCATCTGGCTGGGATGGCGGTGCGTTGGCAGTGCGACACCCAATCGGGCGAACTGCTGTGCAACCGCGACACCCTGGTCGGCACCGTGCTCAACCTGATCGACAATGCCATCCAGGCCAGTGGCCGTGATGTGCGTCTGAAGATCCACCTCTATCGCCGTGGCAGCCAGTTGCGCCTGTGCGTCAGTGACAATGGCCCGGGGATGGATGCTGCCACCCTGGCGCGCCTGGGCGAACCTTTCTTTACCACCAAGACCACCGGCACCGGCCTCGGCCTGGCGGTGGTCAAAGCCGTGGCCAAGGCCCATCAGGGCCAGTTGCTGCTGCAGTCGCGTGCCGGTCGTGGTACCTGCGCCATCATTTCGCTGCCGCTGCTGGGCACGGCAACCCACCTGAATCAGGAGTGACCCCATGACGACCAAAGTTCTGTTGGTGGAAGATGACCGCGCGCTGCGCGAAGCCCTGGCCGATACCTTGATGCTGGGCGGTCATGATTACCGCGCCGTCGACTGCGCCGAGGCCGCGCTGGTCGCCCTGGGCGAGGAGTCCTTTGGTCTGGTGGTCAGCGACGTCAACATGCCGGGCATGGATGGTCACCGGTTGCTGGTGCAGATCCGCCAGCGCCACCCGCAGTTGCCGGTGCTGCTGATGACCGCCTATGGCGCCGTCGAGCGTGCGGTGGATGCGATCCGCCAGGGGGCGGTCGATTATCTGGTCAAACCCTTCGAGCCGCGCGCGCTGCTGGAGCTGGTGGCGCGGCATGCCCTGGGGCAGATGTGCGCCAGTGATCGCGACGGCCCGGTAGCGCTGGAACCGGCCAGCGTGCAACTGCTGGAGCTGGCCACGCGAGTGGCGCAGAGTGATTCGACGGTGATGATCACCGGCGAGTCCGGTACCGGCAAGGAAGTGCTGGCGCGCTACATTCATCAGCAGTCGCCGCGTGCCACTGGCCCTTTCATCGCCATCAACTGCGCGGCGATTCCCGACAACATGCTCGAGGCCACCCTGTTCGGCCATGAAAAGGGCGCCTTCACCGGTGCCGTGACGGCCCAGCCTGGCAAGTTCGAGCTGGCCGATGGCGGCACCATCCTGCTCGACGAGATTTCCGAAATGCCCCTGGGGCTGCAGGCCAAGCTGCTGCGCGTCTTGCAGGAGCGCGAGGTGGAGCGGGTAGGGGCGCGCAAGCCGGTCACCCTGGACATTCGCGTGCTGGCCACCAGCAACCGTGACCTGGCCAGTGAGGTGGCCGCCGGGCGTTTCCGCGAGGATCTCTACTATCGCCTGTCAGTGTTCCCCTTGGCCTGGCGCCCGCTGCGCGAGCGACCCGCCGATATTCTGCCGCTCGCCGAACGTCTGCTCGGCAAGCACGTCAAGAAAATGAATCATGCCCCGGTGCGTTTCTCCCCGGCGGCGGCTCAGGCCCTGGTCGAGCACCAGTGGCCGGGCAACGTGCGAGAGCTGGATAACGCCATCCAGCGAGCGCTGATCCTGCAGCAGGGCGGTCTCATCCAACCGCAGGATCTGTGCCTGAGCGCGCCTATCGGTCACAGCGTTCAGGCCGCCGCGCCGCGCCTGGCCGTGGTGCCCAGCGTCATGCCGCCAACCGTGCCGACGAGCGACGCATTGTCGACGGTGGATGCCGGCCTGGGGGAGGATCTGCGTCGCCGCGAGTTCCAGGTCATCATCGACACCCTGCGGGCCGAACGCGGTCGGCGCAAGGAAGCCGCCGAGCGCCTGGGCATCAGCCCGCGCACCCTGCGTTACAAGCTTGCGCAGATGCGTGATGCCGGCATGGATGTCGAGGCCTATCTCTACGCCAGTTGATCCAGCCCTGGTAAAGCCGCGTTCGCCATCGCCTGGCTCTTCGTGTAGGAGCCAATTCATTCGCGATTCTGGCGGGCGCGGTGCTGTCCCTTTCGCGGATAAATCCCTACCGACCGTGCATGCCTGTCACCCGCGGCTTGCTCTTGCTTGAAGCTTGAGGCTTGCAGCTTGTAGCTGCTCTCTTGGCACCCTTGTTGCAAATACCCTCGCAAAGCACCGCAAGTGTCAAAAAGCGGGCAGTGGAGGAAGTCATGAGTCAGGGTGTCGAATTCAATCGCTTGATGCTGGAAATGCGTGCCATGCAGGCCGAGGCCATGGCCCGGCAGAAGCCGGCTGCCAGCGAACCCGTGCCAGGTGCACCGAGTTTCTCGGAGATGCTGGGGCAGGCGGTGAACAAGGTCAGCGAGACCCAGCAGGCGTCCAACAAGCTGGCCACTGCCTTCGAGATGGGCCAGAGCGGTGTCGACCTGACCGATGTGATGATCGCTTCGCAGAAAGCCAGCGTATCCTTCCAGGCCATGACCCAGGTGCGTAACAAGCTGGTTCAGGCATACCAAGACATCATGCAGATGCCGGTCTGAGGATTGATTCATGGCTGAAGCAGCAGTAGCGAACGTCCCGGCCAAGGCCGATGCGACAGAACCCAAGAAGCCGTTGTTCGGACTGAGCTTCCTGGAAAACCTCGCCGAAATGTCGGTGTTGCGTCAGCTCGGCCTGCTGGTCGGTTTGGCCGCCAGCGTGGCGATCGGTTTTGCCGTGGTGCTGTGGTCGCAGCAGCCCGATTACCGCCCCCTTTACGGCAACCTCAATGGCATGGACACCAGTCAGGTGCTCGATGTGCTGAGCAATGCCGGTATAGACTACACCGTGGAACCCAATTCCGGCGCGCTGCTGGTCAAGTCCGATGATCTGGCCAACGCTCGCATGCGCCTGGCCGCGGCCGGCGTGGCGCCGACCGACAACAGTGTCGGCTTCGAGATCCTCGACCGCGAGCAGGGCCTGGGCACCAGCCAGTTCATGGAGGCCACGCGCTACCGTCGCGGCCTGGAAGGTGAGCTGGCACGTACCATCTCCAGCCTCAACAACGTCAAGGGCGCGCGCGTGCACCTGGCCATGCCCAAGGCGTCGGTGTTCGTACGTGACGAGCGCAAGCCCAGCGCCTCGGTGCTGGTCGAGCTGTATCCGGGGCGGGCGCTGGAGCCGAGCCAGGTCATGGCCATCGTCAACCTGATCGCCACCAGCGTGCCGGAGCTGGACAAGAGCCAGGTCACCGTCGTCGACCAGAAGGGTAACCTGCTGTCCGATCAGCAGGAGCTTTCCGAGCTGACCATGGCCGGCAAGCAGTTCGACTACACCCGGCGCATGGAGAGTCTGTTCACCCAGCGCGTGCACAACATCCTGCAGCCGGTGCTCGGCAATGGCCGCTACAAGGCCGAAGTCTCCGCCGATGTCGACTTCAGCGCGGTGGAATCCACCTCCGAGATGTTCAACCCGGATCAGCCGGCGCTGCGTAGCGAGCAGCAGGTCAACGAACAGCGTCAGAGCAGCCTGCCGCCGCAAGGAGTGCCGGGGGCGCTGTCCAATCAGCCGCCTGGCCCGGCCGCCGCACCGCAGCAAGCCGCTGGCGCCGCCGCACCAGCCGGCCCGGTCGCTGCCGGTCAGCCGCTGGTGGATGCCAATGGTCAACAGATCATGGATCCGGCCACCGGCCAGCCGATGCTGGCGCCGTATCCGGCGGACAAGCGCGAGCAGTCGACGCGCAATTTCGAGTTGGATCGCTCCATCAGCTACACCAAGCAGCAGCAGGGGCGCCTGCGTCGCCTGTCGGTGGCCGTGGTGGTGGATGACCAGGTGCGTGTCGACCCGGCCACCGGGGAAACCACGCGAGTGCCCTGGAGTGCCGACGATCTGGCGCGCTTCACCCGCCTGGTACAGGACTCGGTCGGTTTCGACGCCAGCCGTGGCGACAGCGTCAGCGTGATCAACACGCCATTCAGCGCTGCCCAGGGCGAGGAGATTCCGGACATTCCGTTCTACACCCAGCCCTGGTTCTGGGACATCGGCAAGCAACTGATCGGTGTCCTGTTGATTGTGGCGTTGGTGTTCGGTGTGTTGCGTCCGGTGCTCAACAACATCACCGGCGCCGGCAAGGGCAAGGGGCAAGGCGAGGGCGGCGATGTCGAGCTGGGCCGCATGGCGGGTCTGGATGGCGAACTGGCCGATGATCGCGTGAGCCTGGGTGGGCCGCAAAGCATCATGTTGCCGAGCCCCACCGAGGGGTATGATGCACAACTGAATGCCATCAAGAGCCTGGTCGCCGAAGATCCGGGCCGTGTGGCTCTGGTGGTGAAAGAGTGGATCAACGCCGATGAGTGACAACCGTACCGCTACCAAGCTGACCAAGGTCGACAAGGCCGCCATTCTTCTGCTGTCGCTGGGCGAGACCGATGCCGCGCAGGTGTTGCGCCACCTCGGGCCCAAGGAAGTGCAGCGCGTGGGCCTGGCCATGGCCGGCATGCGCAACGTGCATCGCGAACAGGTCGAGCAGGTGATGGCCGAGTTCGTCGACATCGTCGGCGACCAGACCAGCCTGGGCGTGGGCTCCGACGGTTACATTCGCAAGATGCTCACCGCCGCGCTGGGTGAGGACAAGGCCGGCAACCTGATCGACCGCATCCTGCTCGGTGGCAGCACCAGTGGCCTGGACAGCCTCAAGTGGATGGAACCACGCGCCGTGGCCGACGTGATTCGCTACGAGCACCCGCAGATCCAGGCCATCGTGGTCGCCTACCTCGACCCCGACCAGGCGGGCGAGGTGCTCAGCCATTTCGACCACAAGGTGCGCCTGGACATCATCCTGCGCGTGTCCTCGCTCAACACCGTGCAGCCCTCGGCGCTCAAGGAACTCAACCAGATCCTCGAGAAGCAGTTCTCCGGCAGTGCCAATACCTCGCGTGCCACCATGGGTGGGGTCAAGCGCGCGGCGGACATCATGAACTTCCTCGACAGCTCGGTCGAAGGCCAGTTGATGGACTCGATCCGCGAGGTGGATGAAGACCTGTCGACACAGATCGAAGACCTGATGTTCGTCTTCGACAACCTGGCCGACGTCGACGACCGCGGTATCCAGGCGCTCATGCGCGAGGTGTCCTCCGACGTGCTGGTGCTGGCGCTCAAGGGCGCCGACGATGCGATCAAGGACAAGGTGTTCAAGAACATGTCCAAGCGTGCCGCCGAGCTGCTGCGCGACGACCTGGAGGCCAAGGGCCCGGTGCGCGTCAGCGACGTGGAAACCGCGCAGAAGGAAATCCTCACCATCGCCCGTCGCATGGCCGAAGCCGGAGAAATCGTGCTTGGCGGCAAGGGCGGCGAAGAGATGGTCTAAAGCATGGCGCCCAAGGAGCCGGAAAGCGAACTGATCCGCGCTAAGGATCTGACCGGGTTCGACCGCTGGGCCTTGCCCAGCTTCGACGAGCCTGGTGATGCCGGGGACGAGCCTGCGCAGACGGCAGAGGCGGTCGACGAAGCGCCCAGCGAGCCGGCGTCCGCCGAAGAGGCGGCACAGTCCGAAGAGGTGGCTCTGGAGGACGTCAAGCCGCTGACGCTCGACGAGCTAGAGGCCATTCGTCAGGATGCCTACAACGAAGGTTTCTCCGCAGGCGAGAAAGATGGCTTCCATGCCGGCCAGCTCAAGGCCAAGCAGGAGGCCGATGCCGCGTTGGCGCTCAAGTTGCAGGGCCTGGACAAGCTGATGAGTCAGCTACTCGAGCCCATTGCCGAGCAGGATCAGCAACTGGAAGTGGCGCTGGTCAAGCTGGTCAGCCACATGGTGCGCGAGGTGGTGCAGCGCGAGCTGAACACCGACTCCAGCCAGATTCGCCAGGTGCTGCGTGAGGCGCTGAAACTGCTGCCGATGGGGGCGGACAACCTGCGCATCCAGGTCAATCCGCAGGATTTCGACACCATCAAGGCCCTGCGTGAGCGCCACGAGGAAAGCTGGCGCATCCTCGAGGACGAGAGCCTGCTGCCCGGCGGTTGCCGCATCGAGTCCGAGCACAGCCTGATCGACGCCAGCGTCGAGACGCGCCTGGCGCAGTCGCTCAAGCAGTTGTTCGAGCAGCAGCGCGCACAGGTCGGCCAGCCACCGGAAGCGGACATCAGCCTGGATCTGGACGCCGTCGATGCGCCTTGACCGAATCAGTTTCGCCAGGCGTCTGGATGCCTATGTCGACGCCATCAGCCTGCCTAGTCAACCCGTGGTCGAGGGGCGCCTGCTGCGCATGGTCGGCCTGACCCTGGAAGCCGAAGGTCTGCGTGCCGCCATCGGCAGCCGCTGCCTGGTGATCAACAGCGACAGCTACCATCCGGTGCAGGTCGAGGCCGAGGTCATGGGCTTCTCCGGCGGCAAGATCTACCTGATGCCGGTCGGCAGCCTGGCGGGTATCGCACCGGGTGCGCGCGTGGTGCCGCTACCGGATACCGGGCGTCTGCCCATGGGCATGTCGATGCTCGGCCGGGTGCTCGACGGCGCCGGGCGCGCGCTCGATGGCAAGGGCGGGATGAAGGCCGAGGACTGGGTGCCGATGGATGGCCCGAGCATCAACCCGCTCAACCGTGACCCCATCAGTCAGCCTCTGGATGTCGGCATCCGCAGCATCAATGGCCTGCTCACCGTGGGCCGTGGTCAGCGCCTCGGCCTGTTCGCCGGCACCGGCGTGGGCAAGTCGGTGCTGCTGGGCATGATGACCCGCTTCACCGAGGCCGAGATCATCGTGGTCGGCCTGATCGGCGAACGGGGCCGTGAGGTCAAGGAATTCATCGACGAGATTCTCGGCGAGGAGGGCATCAAACGCTCCGTGGTGGTCGCCTCGCCCGCTGACGATGCGCCGCTGATGCGCCTGCGTGCCGCGCAATACTGCACCCGTATCGCCGAATACTTTCGCGACAAGGGCAAGAACGTGCTGCTGCTGATGGATTCGCTGACCCGTTATGCCCAGGCCCAGCGCGAGATCGCCCTGGCCATCGGCGAGCCGCCGGCGACCAAGGGCTATCCGCCTTCGGTGTTCGCCAGGCTGCCCAAGCTGGTGGAGCGTGCCGGCAATGCCGAAGCTGGTGGCGGCTCGATCACCGCCTTCTACACGGTGCTTTCCGAAGGCGACGACCAGCAGGATCCCATTGCCGATGCGGCGCGCGGCGTGCTCGATGGCCACTTCGTGCTGTCACGGCGGCTGGCCGAGGAGGGGCATTACCCGGCCATCGACATCGAGGCGTCCATCAGCCGGGTGATGCCGCAGGTGGTGCCGCCGGAGCAGCTCAAGCAGGCACAGCGCTTCAAGCAGCTCTGGTCGCGTTATCAGCAGAGTCGTGACCTGATCAGCGTCGGTGCCTATGTGCCCGGTGGCGATGCCGACACCGACCTGGCTATCGCCCGCCAGCCGCAGATGGCGCATTACCTGCGCCAGGGGCTCGACGAGAGCGTGAGCATGGCCCAGAGCCGTGAACAACTGAGCGCGGTGCTGGGCCAGTGAGCAAGGTGCCTGAACCAAGCGCCGTCTGCATCGGAGCCTGGGCTCGATGAGCCTCAGCCGCGCCAAGCGCCTGCAGCCGGTGGTGGAAATGGCCGAGAAGGCCGAGCGCGAAGCGGCCCGCCAACTTGGCCACTGTCAGGGCCTGGTGAGCCAGGCCGAAGCCAAGCTCGGCGAACTGGAACGCTTTCGCGGCGACTACCAGCAGCAGTGGATCAGCGAGGGCAGCAAGGGTGTTTCCGGGCAGTGGCTGATGAACTATCAGCGCTTTCTGGCGCAGCTGGAAACCGCCATCGGCCAGCAGAACCAGAGCCTGGATTGGCACCGCGCCAATCTGGACAAGGCTCGGGGCATCTGGCAACAGCGCTACGCCCGACTCGAAGGGCTGCGCAAGCTGGTGCAGCGCTACCGCGACGAGGCCCGCCAGGCCGAGGATCGGCGTGAGCAGAAGTTGCTCGACGAGCTGGCGCAACGCCTGCTCGATGGCCGCGAGCGCTGAGCCTAGCAGGCTGTTGAAAAACTACCTCGGCTCGGGCTTCCTGCGTCGCTCTACCTCCTGCATCCATGCAGTCGTGCGTTGATAATACTGCGTTAAAAACAGGTTCATCGCACTTTCAGTGGGGAATGCCTGGTTGACACCGGACTGGCAAGTTTGTGTGGGGGCTTGTTGCTTGTTCGGGTGCTTGTTCCGGATTGCCGCGTTTTTGTTGATGTCTCTGGTTTCGCCCTCCCGGGCGAGTCACTTTTGTAGGGCAAAAGTAACCAAAACCCTCCGCCCGATCATCCGGCCCTCGCTGCGCGAGGGTTCGCTCACTCCATCGCCGCTCCAGAGGCCCGCCACGGTGGGCCATCCCTGGCCCATCGTGGCTCTCGCGACATCCATGTCGCTCGACCTCTTCCACGACGATTCCGTTCGCCCTCCTGGGCGGGCTCTGCACGCGCCTGAACCTGCGGTAACCCAGAATTAGCGTGGAGTGCTTGAACATGGGTCAGCCGTAGGGCTGACCGGGATGCCGGCTGAAACTACGCGAATGAAAGTTTTGATTTAACCCGACACTTCACCGCTACCAGAACACTCCGTCTATACCTTGAAATACCAATTCGTTCAGTCGCGCGAATGGCCCCTTCAGGAGGGTGAGTGGGAATCGTTGCGTAGAGGGTTGAGCGGCATGGATGCCGCGAGAGCCGCGATGGGCAAGGGATGGCCCTTCGCGGCGGGCCCTCGGAGTAACGATGGAGCGAACGAACCCCGGCGAAGCCGGGGCCGGATGGCGGGGCCAAGCCTTTTTGCCTTCTTTTGTGGCGTTTGACAAAAGAAGGTCGCCGGGGGGCGAAACGGGAGATATCAACTAAACGCCGATAAGCAGCTTTACACCGAAAACGAAAGCACACTCACACAAACTTGCCAGTCCGGTATCAAGACTGACTTTCCCGAGATTCCGTGAAGAACCTCAAAAATGCTCATTTACAGCACGTAACCCCGAGTGCGGGCCCAGTGCTTTTTGACTCACTGCGCTCGCCCTTCGGGCCAGCCTGCCTCGGCTTGGGCTTCCTGCGTCGCTCTACCTCCTGCATCCATACAGTCGCCGCCTACGTTATTCAACGGTCTGCTAGGGTCTGTTGCCGTTTCGCGCTGCGAGGCCTGGAGGCTGTCAAACAAAACGCTTGCCTGTCATCCTCTCCAGCCGATAAACCGGCTAAGCTGAGAACAGTTTTGTGATAAGGAACCCGGTATGAGCATTACCTCGCAAGCATCGGCCGACGGCCAGGAGCTGACCATCACCATTCGCGGGCGTTTCGATTTCGCCTCGCATCAGGAGTTTCGCGATGCCTACGAGCGCGTCAGCATTACGCCTAAACGCTATCTGGTGGATCTGAAGGAAACCAGCTATCTGGATAGCTCCGCGCTTGGCATGCTGCTGCTGTTGCGCGATCACGCCGGTGGCGACTCGGCGCAGATCCGCCTGCTCAACTGCAGCGGCGACGTGCGCAAGATCCTCGCCATCTCCAATTTCGAGCAACTCTTCCAGATCGGCTGACCATGCCTGAGCGTCTGTCCATCCTGATCGCTGAGGACAACGCAGCCGATCGCATGCTGCTGTCGACCATCATCAGCCGTCAGGGGCATCGCGCGCTCACCGCCAGCAACGGCCTGGAGGCCGTCGCGTTGTTCGAGCAGGAGCGTCCGCAGCTCGTCCTGATGGACGCGCTGATGCCGGTGATGGACGGTTTCGAGGCGGCGCGGCGGATCAAGCAGCAGGCCGGCGACGCGCTGGTGCCGATCATCTTCCTCACCTCTCTGACCGAGAACGAGGCCCTGGTGCGTTGCCTGGAGGCAGGCGGCGACGATTTTCTCGCCAAGCCCTACAATCGGGTGATTCTCGAAGCCAAGATCAAGGCCATGGATCGTCTGCGGCGCCTGCAGGCCACCGTGCTTGAGCAGCGCGACATGATCGCCAGGCACAACGAGCAGCTCCTGCACGAGCAGCGCGTGGCCAAGGAGGTCTTCGATCGGGTGGCGCATGCCGGTTGCCTCAACGCCCCCAATATTCGTTACCTGCAATCACCCTATGCGCTGTTCAACGGCGACCTGCTGCTGGCCGCCTATACGCCCTCCGGGGGCATGCATGTGATGCTCGGCGATTTCACCGGGCATGGGCTGCCGGCAGCTATCGGCGCCATGCCGCTGGCCGAAGTCTTCTATGGCATGACGGCCAAGGGCCATGCCCTGGCCGAAGTGCTCCGCGAGATCAATGCCAAGCTCAAGCGCATCCTGCCTGTCGGCGTGTTCTGTTGCGCCACGCTGCTGCATATCGGCAGCCAGCGCAGGATGCTGGAGGTATGGAACGGCGGTCTGCCGGATGGTTATCTGCTGCATGGCGATGGGCGGCCGCATCAGGTGCTGGCATCACGTCACCTGCCGCTGGGCATTCTCGAACCAGCGGCTTTCATCGACCGCTGCGAGGTGTACCCGCTGCAGCCGGACGATCGCATCTTCCTGCTCACCGATGGTGTGCTGGAGGCCAGTGATCGCCAAGGGCAACTGTTCGGTGAAAGCCGTTTGCTCGGGGTGCTGGAGGCCAACCGGCAGCCCGATGCCCTGTTCGAGGAAATCCAGGAGGCCCTGGCCGCCTTCCGCGGCGAGCAACGCGATGACGTCAGCATGCTGCAGGTCGGCCTCGACGAGGACGAAGCGCGGCCGCATTCGCTGGCCTTTGCCGATTCCGGGCAGAGCAGCCCGTTGAACTGGTCGGCCCGCTTCGAGTTTCGTGCACAGAGTCTACGTCATTCCAATCCCTTGCCTTACCTCTTGCAACTGCTGATGGAAGTGCAGGCGCTACGGCCGCGCGGCGGGGAAATCTACACGGTGCTGACCGAACTCTATTCCAACGCCCTGGAGCATGGCGTGATGGGCCTGGATTCGGCGCTCAAGCGTGACGCCAGCGGTTTTGCCGAGTATTACCGTGAGCGCCGCCTGCGCCTGATGCAACTGCAGGAAGGCTATGTGCGTTTCCACCTGCAGTTGTGCCCGCAGGACGGCGGTGGGCGCCTGATCGTGCGGGTCGAGGACAGTGGGCCGGGTTTGCCTGACATGCTGCCGCCAGCGACCCCGGATTCTGCGCTATGTGGGCGTGGTCTGGCGCTGGTGCGCGAGTTGAGCGATGTCTGCTACTGGGATCGGCAAGGGATCAGCGTGGAGTTTTGCTGGGTCGCTGAGGCATAATCCGCCGGGCTGTCGTTCATGGAGTGACTCAGTAGTGTCCGATATTCATCTAGATGACGCGGTGCTTGCGTCCCTGCAGGACATCATGGAAGGCGAATATCCCTCGTTGCTCGATACCTTCGTGGTCGACTCCGAAGAGCGCCTGCGCCTGATCCGTCAGGCCGAGCAGCGTGCCGATGCCCAGGCATTGCGCCTGGCTGCCCATAGCTTCAAGGGAAGCTGTAGCAACATGGGGGCGCCCATGCTGGCGGGGCTGTGCAAGCAGCTCGAAGATGCCGGCCGGCGCGAGGCGTTGGAGCTGGCGCCGGAGCTGATCGAGCAGATCGAGCGTGAGTTCGCCATCGTGCGCATCCTGCTCAAGCGCGAACGTCAACGTTATCGTCCCTGATCCCCGAAGCGGCCGAGAGGCCCATGTGCGCCTGTTCATGCGCAGTTGGCCCGTCCTTTGCTCTGATACCGTCACGACCCAACAGACGGAGAGCGTCCATGCCTGTGATGCCCGAACCACTCCTGCAGGCTGCGCCTGAGGTAAAGAACAGAGCCAAGCCCCCGGCGAGAGCGCCGGAGCCCAGCAAGAACGAGCCTTCCAGCTTCGACAAGGTGTATGCCAAGGAGCGCCAGACGCAAGCCGGCGAGCGCAACGTCGAGGCCAGGAAGTCCTCCGATGCGCGCGCGCCATCCAGCAAGGATGAGGCTGAACCGGCAAAAGCCAGCGATGCCGAGCAGCCCGAGGTTGCCGCCGACGGCAAGACCTTGCCGGCCGAGGACGAGTCGAAGGAGACGCTCGATCCGTTGCTGGCCATGGCCCTCACCGGCACGGCGCCGCAGCCCAGCGAAGAGCCGTTGCCCACTGCGGACGCAGAGGGCGATGCCTTGCCGACCCTGCTGATCGATGGCACCAAGGAGGCCAAGGTGAGCACCGACCTCACGGCCCAGGCCGCCGCCGAGTCCGAAACCGACGGCGAGACGCTCGATGCCATGGTTCGCTTGCAGCCGCAACTGGAAGAGCAGGCCAAGACGCAGGCGACGGTGCAACCCGATACCCAGGCCAAGGCCGCGCGTACGGCCAGCAGCACGGATTTCGCGGCTGCCATGGCCAGCATGGGCAAGCAGCAGGCCGAGACGAGCCCGGAAGGGGAGGAGCCGGCCCTGGAGGTCGGTCTCGAGAAGAGCGCCAGCGATCTGCTGGAAAGCCTCAAGGAGAGCGCCCAGCCCAATCGCCCGGATCAGTTCGTCAGCAAGCTCTCGGCGCTGACCCAGGCGATCAATCAGCAGAGCGGGGTGGCCACGCGCGTGCCGGTGGTGCCGGGTCAGCCGGTGGCGATGAACCAGGGCGGCTGGAGCGAGGCGGTGGTGGACAAGGTGATGTGGATGTCCAGCCAGAACCTCAAGTCGGCGGAGATCCAGCTCGATCCTGCCGATCTCGGGCGTCTCGAGGTGCGCGTGCACATGTCTCAGGACGCCGCTCAGGTCACCTTCGCCAGCCCCAACGCGGCTGTGAGGGAAACTCTGGAAGGGCAGATGCATCGCCTGCGTGACATGTTTGCTCAGCAAGGCATGAACCTGGCAGACGCCAACGTTTCCGATCAGTCGCTCAACCGTGGCTGGCAGGGGCAGGCGCAAGGCGACGAGCGTTCAGGGTCGAGGCGAGGGGACGGCCTCATGGGCGGCGGTGACGAGCTGATCTCAGGCGTGCCGCAGGAGATTCGTAGCGAGCGTACGAGCATGGGCCGCGGGCTGGTGGACTACTACGCCTGAAGACCAGGCGGCCCCTGCCGGCTGGATTACACGGCCGCACGGAACCGTCGTTGTGAAGACGCGCCGTGCGTGAAGCGGCAACAGACCCTAGACTGACAAGCGCCCGAGTGTTCGCAAGATCACTCGGGCGCATGCATTTTGGATGACAGCAGGCCGCTGGCGCTGTTAAATCCGCAGCCCAAGGTTGGACAACAGGCCTCACAGGCTGGCATAACACTTGCTCCCAACCCATTGATTGCAGAAAGAACCTCGATAGCGACGGATTATTGGCATGGCTAAGAAAGAAGCAGCACCAGCCGAGGACGGGCAACCCGGCGGCAAGAGCAAGCTCAAGCTCATCATTCTCATCGTCGTGGTTCTGCTGCTGGCCGTTGGCCTTTCCATCGGGGGTACCTGGTTCTTCCTGAGCAAGGACAAGAAGGCCGAGGAGCCCGCGCACGAGGATGCGGCCGCTGCGGCTGCGCCGGTGCATCAGCCGGCGATCTATCAGGATCTGCAGCCGGCGTTCGTGGTGAACTACAACGTCGATGGGCGCACCCGCTATCTGCAGGTGAGCATGGCCCTGATGGGGCGCGATGCCGCTGGCATGGAGAAGCTCAAGAGCAATGTGCCGGTGTTACGCAACCGCCTGGTGATGCTGCTGTCCGGCCAGGACTTCAAGGCCCTGCAGACGCCGCTGGGCAAGGAGATGCTCCTGCAGCAGGCACTGGCCAGCGTGCAGGAAGTGGCGCAGAAGGAAACCGGCAGCACCGTGGTCGAACAGGTGCTGTTCACCAATTTCGTATTGCAGTAAGCGGGAGTCATCATGGCCGTTCAGGATCTGCTTTCCCAGGACGAGATCGACGCGCTACTCCACGGTGTGGACGATGGCCTGGTCGATACCGAGGATGCAGCCGAACCGGGCAGCGTCAAACAGTACGACCTGACCAGCCAGGATCGCATCGTCCGTGGGCGCATGCCGACTCTGGAGATGATCAACGAGCGCTTCGCTCGCTACACCCGCATCAGCATGTTCAACCTGCTGCGTCGCTCGGCGGATGTCGCCGTCGGCGGGGTACAGGTGATGAAGTTCGGCGAGTACGTGCACTCGCTGTACGTACCCACCAGCCTCAATCTGGTGAAGATGAAGCCGCTGCGTGGCACCGGGCTGTTCATTCTCGACGCCAAGCTGGTGTTCAAGCTGGTGGACAACTTCTTCGGTGGCGACGGCCGCCACGCCAAGATCGAAGGGCGCGAGTTCACCCCCACTGAGCTGCGCGTGGTGCGCATGGTGCTCGATCAGGCCTTCGTCGACCTGCGCGAGGCCTGGCACGCGGTCATGGACATCAACTTCGAGTACGTCAACTCCGAGGTCAACCCGGCGCTGGCCAACATCGTCAGCCCCAGCGAGGTGGTGGTGGTGTCCACCTTCCACATCGAGCTGGACGGCGGCGGTGGCGATCTGCACGTCACCATGCCTTATTCGATGATCGAGCCGATCCGCGAGATGCTCGACGCCGGTTTCCAGTCCGACGTCGACGCTCAGGACGAGCGCTGGATCAAGGCGCTGCGCGAGGACATCCTTGACGTCAGCGTGCCGCTGGGGGCCACCGTGGCGCGACGTCAGTTGAAGCTGCGCGATATCCTGCACATGCAGCCCGGTGACGTGATCCCGGTGGACATGGCGGATAACATCGTGATGCGTGCCAATGGCGTGCCCACCTTCAAGGTCAAGCTGGGCGCGCACCGTGGCAATCTGGCCCTGCAGGTGCTGGAGCCGATCGAACGACCGCGCTGATGGGCACGGTTTCTCAGGCCGGTCTGCATAGGCAGACCTGACCCCGACAGATTTCAAACAGATTCAGGAGCCAGGCGAGGAACTACCATGGCAGACGAAGAAAACACTTCCCCCGAAGAGCAGGCGCTGGCCGACGAGTGGGCAGCAGCCCTGGCCGAAGCCGGCGATGCCGGCCAAGAGGACATCGATGCCATGCTCGCGGCGCAGGCGCCGCAGGAGGCTGCCAAGCCGCAAGCGCCCCGCGCGCCCATGGAAGAATTCGGCAGTGCACCGCCCACCAGTCACCTGCCGGTCAATCTGGAAGGGCCGAACCTGGACGTGATCCTGGACATACCGGTGTCCATTTCCATGGAGGTGGGCAACACCGACATCACCATCCGCAACCTGCTGCAGCTCAATCAGGGGTCGGTGATCGAGCTGGATCGCCTGGCCGGCGAGCCGCTCGACGTGCTGGTCAACGGCACCCTGATCGCCCATGGCGAAGTGGTGGTGGTCAACGAGAAGTTCGGCATTCGCCTGACCGATGTGATCAGCCCCAGCGAACGTATCAAGAAGCTGCGCTGACCATGAGCCGCCTACTCGCATTGCTGCTGTGCCTGCCCTGGGTGGCGCAGGCCGCCGAGCCCGCGGCCAAGGCCATGCCGTCGGCGGGCGGTGAGCTGGCCGGGCAATTGGGGCAGATGCTGCTGGGCCTGTTGCTGGTGATCGGCCTGATCTTCGCCCTGGCCTGGTTGCTGCGCCGCGTGCAGCAACTGACGCCGCGCACTGGCCAGGTGATCAAGTTGCTGGCCACCCAGCCCCTGGGCCCACGTGATCGTCTGGTGCTGGTGCAGGTGGGCAGCGAGCAGATCCTGCTGGGCCTGTCGGCCGGGCGCATCACCCCCTTGCATGTGCTCAAGGAGCCGGTGCATCTGGCCGATGCCGAACCCGCCACCCCGGAATTCGCCCAGCGCCTGATGGAGCTGCTGGGCAAGGATCAGAAGGACAAGTCCTGATGCTGCGTTTCTTGCTGGTGCTGGTGTTGAGCCTGGCCGCTTCACTGGCGTTCGCCGCGGATCCGCCTGGCGCGAGCTCGCTGATTCAGTCAGGCAACAATCCGCTGTCGATCCCGGCCATCACCCTGTCCACCGATGCCGAGGGGCAGCAGGAGTATTCGGTCAGCCTGCAGATTCTGCTGATCATGACGGCGCTGAGTTTCATCCCGGCGTTCGTCATGCTGATGACCAGCTTCACCCGCATCATCATCGTCTTTTCCATCCTGCGCCAGGCGCTTGGGCTGCAGAGCACGCCATCGAACCAGATCCTGGTCGGCCTGGCGCTGTTTCTCACCCTGTTCATCATGGCGCCGGTGTTCGACCGGATAAACACCAATGCCCTGCAGCCCTATCTCAACGAAGAGATCATCGCCCAGGAGGCGCTGAGCCGTGCCGAGGGGCCGATACGCGACTTCATGCTGGCGCAGACCCGCGAAAGCGACCTGGCGCTGTTCGTGCGCCTGTCCAAGCGCACCGACCTCAACGGTGTCGAGGACGTGCCGCTGACCATCCTGGTGCCGGCGTTCGTCACTTCGGAGCTGAAGACCGCCTTCCAGATCGGTTTCATGATCTTCATTCCGTTTCTGATCATCGACATGGTGGTGGCCAGTATCCTCATGGCGATGGGCATGATGATGCTCTCGCCTTTGATCATTTCTCTGCCGTTCAAGATCATGCTGTTCGTTCTAGTCGATGGCTGGGCGTTGATCATGGGTACACTGGCCGCCAGTTTCGGCACCATATAGCGAGGCGTGCATGACTCCCGAGGTAGCGGTTGACCTGTTTCGCGAAGCGCTCTGGCTGATCGTGCTGATCGTAGGCCTGGCGGTGGTGCCGAGCCTGGTCGTCGGTCTGATCGTCGCCATGTTCCAGGCGGCCACGCAGATCAACGAACAGACCCTGAGCTTCCTGCCGCGCCTGCTGATCATGCTGCTGACCCTGATCTGGTCCGGCCCCTGGCTGGTCAGCCAGTTGATGGAGTACACCCAGAACCTGATCCAGAACATTCCGTACCTCATAGGCTGATGGGGCGGGCACGATGCTGGAGTTGAGCAACGCGCAGATCAGCGGCTGGATCGCCCAGTTCATGCTGCCGTTGTTTCGCATCGCCTCCATGCTGATGGTCATGCCGATCATCGGTACGCAACTGGTGCCGACCCGCGTGCGCCTGTACCTGGCGCTGGCCATCTGCGTCGTGCTGGTGCCCACCCTGCCGCCGATGCCGCAGGTGGATGCGCTGAGCTTGCGCAGTCTGCTGCTGATCGCCGAGCAGGTCATGATCGGGGTCATGCTCGGTTTCGTCTTGCAGTTGTTCTTCCACGTCTTCACCGTCGCCGGGCAGATCATCGCCATGCAAATGGGTCTGGGCTTCGCTTCCATGGTCGACCCCACCAACGGTGTATCGGTGCCGGTGCTGGGCCAGTTCATGCTGATGCTGGTGACCCTGCTGTTTCTGGCCATCAATGGCCATCTGGTGGTGCTGGAAGTGCTCGCCGAGAGCTTCGTCAGCTTGCCGCCAGGGCAGGGCCTGATGGTGCAGCACTACTGGGAGCTGGCCGGCAAGCTTAGCTGGGTGATCGGCGCCGGGCTGTTGCTCACCCTGCCGGCCGTTACCGCGCTGCTGGTAATCAACCTGGCCTTCGGCGTGATGACACGGGCGGCGCCGCAACTGAACATCTTCTCCATCGGCTTTCCGCTGACCCTGGCCATGGGCCTGGTGATCTTCTGGATCAGCCTCTCCGACTTCGGCAGCCTGTTCCAGGCCATTGCCAGTGATGCCCTGCAGCAATTGGGCGAATTCGCCCAGACGAGGTAGCCATGGCGGAAAGCGAGAGCGGCGCCGACAAGAGCGAGGAACCCACAGGCAAGCGGCTCGAAGAGTCGCGGAAAAAAGGCCAGATCGCGCGTTCCAAGGAGCTCAACACCCTGGCGGTGACCTTTGCCGGCACGGCGGCCCTGATCCTGTTCGGCGCCCAGATTGGCGGCGCCTTGCTGGATCTGATGCGCGGCACCTTCAGCCTGCCGCGCGAGGTGCTGATGCGCGAAGACAGCATGGCTCTCTACCTGCTGGCCTACGGCAAGCAGACCTTGCTGGCCCTGCAGCCCTTCTTCATCGTCCTGCTGATCGCGTCGGTGATCGGCCCCATCGGCCTGGGCGGCTGGTTGTTCTCCAGCGAGGCACTGTTGCCCAAGGGCAGTCGGATGAACCCGCTGGCGGGCCTCAAGCGCATGTTCTCGGTACAGGCGCTGGTGGAACTGCTCAAGGCCTTTGCCAAGTTCCTGGTGATCCTGGCGGTGGCCCTGCTGGTGCTGGCCACGGATCAGGACGACCTGCTGGCCATCGCCAACGAGCCGGTGGAGCCGGCGATCCTGCACAGCCTCACCGTGGTCGGCTGGAGCGCCTTCTGGTTGTCCTGCGGGCTGATCCTGATTGCGGCGGTGGATGTGCCGTTCCAGCTCTGGAGCCACAAGCAGAAGCTGATGATGACCAAGCAGGAGGTCAAGGACGAATACAAGGACTCCGAGGGCAAGCCAGAGGTCAAGGGGCGCATTCGTCAGTTGCAGCGCGAGATGGCCGAACGGCGCATGATGCAGGCCGTGCCGCAGGCCGACGTGGTGATCACCAACCCGACCCACTTCGCCGTGGCGCTGAAGTACGACCCCAACTCGGGCGGTGCCCCGGTACTGCTGGCCAAGGGCAACGATTTCATCGCCCTGAAGATTCGCGAGATCGCCAATGAGCACAAGGTCATGGTGCTCGAGTCGCCGGCTCTGGCGCGGGCGGTCTACTACTCCACCGAACTGGAGCAGGAAATTCCCGCCGGTCTTTACCTGGCCGTGGCCCAGGTGCTGGCCTATGTCTACCAGCTCCGCCAGTTCCAGGCGGGCAAGGCCAAACGCCCCGGCCCGTTGCCGGACTTGCCGATTCCCCAGGATCTGCGTAGGGATGAGTGAGCGGCAAGCTGCAAGCAAGACCCGCTTTGAGGGCGGGCGCTTTTGCTCTTTCTTGCTTGCAGCTTGAGGCTTGCAGCTTGTAGCTGCTTTTCTGGAACACTTCTTGCCCTTAGCCAATCAGGACGCAGTTTCGCGTCAAAAGTTTGATTCGGCTGGGGTAGGCAAGTGGCAGTAGATCGCGCACAAATCATCGGTGATGTTCGCAGTAATCTGGCGGGCCTGCGCCAGGGCAACCTGGGTATTCCATTGCTGCTGCTGGTGATGCTCGGCATGGTGATGCTGCCGGTGCCGGCATTTCTGCTCGACGTGCTGTTCACCTTCAGTATCGCGCTGTCGATCGTGGTGCTGTTGGTCAGTATCTACGCGCTGCGGCCGCTGGATTTCGCCGTGTTTCCCACCATCCTGCTGGCCGCCACGCTGCTGCGCCTGGCGCTGAACGTGGCCTCGACCCGGGTGGTGCTGCTCAACGGCCACGAGGGGCATGGCGCGGCGGGGCAGGTGATCCAGGCCTTCGGCGAGGTGGTGATCGGCGGCAACTACGTGGTTGGTATCGTGGTCTTCGCCATCCTCATGATCATCAACTTCGTGGTGGTCACCAAGGGTGCCGGGCGTATCTCCGAAGTCAGTGCGCGCTTCACCCTCGACGCCATGCCCGGCAAGCAGATGGCCATCGACGCCGACCTCAACGCCGGCCTGATCGACCAGGTCGAAGCCAAGAAGCGTCGTAGTGAGGTAGCCCAGGAGGCCGACTTCTACGGCTCCATGGACGGTGCCAGCAAGTTCGTCCGTGGCGATGCCATCGCCGGCCTGCTGATCCTCTTCATCAACCTCATCGGCGGTATCGCCATCGGTGTCTTGCAGCACAGCCTGCCGTTCGCCGAAGCGGGCAAGGTCTATACCCTGCTGACCATTGGTGACGGCCTGGTGGCGCAGATTCCCTCGTTGCTGCTGTCCACCGCCGCCGCGGTGATGGTGACCCGCGTATCCACCTCCGAAGACATGGGCGCGCAGGTCAATCGGCAGATGTTCGCCTCGCCCAAGGCGCTGGCGGTGGCCGCGGCCATCCTCATCGCCATGGGCCTGGTGCCGGGCATGCCGCACTTTTCCTTCATCAGCCTGGGCCTGGTAGCGGCAGGCGGCGCCTACTGGATTGCGCACAAGAACCGCAAGGTCAAGGAAGAGGAAGTCAAGGAAGTGCAGCGCCAGCAGGAGCTGCTGCCGGCGCAGAAGGCCCAGGAGGTCAAGGAACTGGGCTGGGACGATGTCACCCCGGTGGACATGGTCGGCCTGGAGGTGGGCTACCGCCTGATCCCGCTGGTCGACCGCAACCAGGGCGGGCAGTTGCTGGCGCGGATCAAGGGGGTTCGCAAGAAGCTATCGCAGGAGATGGGTTTTCTCATGCCCTCGGTGCATATCCGCGACAACCTCGACCTGGCGCCCAACGCCTACCGTCTGACCCTGATGGGTGTCAGCGTCGCCGAAGCCGAGGTCTACCCGGATCGCGAGCTGGCGATCAACCCAGGGCAGGTGTTCGGCCCGCTCAACGGGGTTGCCGCCAAGGATCCGGCATTCGGCCTGGAGGCGGTCTGGATCGACCCCAGCCAGCGCGACCAGGCGCAGTCGCTCGGCTACACCGTGGTCGATGCCAGTACCGTGGTCGCCACTCACCTCAACCAGATCCTGCACAAGCATGCCCACGAGTTGCTGGGGCACGAGGAGGTGCAGCAGCTCATGCAATTGCTGGCCAAGAGCTCGCCGAAGCTGGCCGAGGAACTGGTACCGGGGCTGGTGTCGCTGTCCACGCTGCTCAAGGTGCTGCAGGCGCTGCTGCAGGAGCAGGTGCCGGTACGGGATATCCGCACCATCGCCGAGGCCATCGCCAACGTCGCACCGAAGAGTCAAGATCCCGCCGCGATGGTGGCGGCAGTGCGCGTCTCGCTGGCCCGTGCAATCGTCCAAGGCATCGTCGGGCTTGAGCCCGAGCTGCCTGTGATCACCCTCGAGCCCAGGTTGGAACAGATATTGCTGAACAGTATGCAGAAGGCCGGTCAGGGCAGTGAGGATGGCATCCTCCTCGAACCTGGCATGGCCGACAAGCTGCAGCGTTCCCTGGTGGATGCGGCGCAGCGCCAGGAAATGCTCGGCAAACCGGTGATCCTGCTGGTGGCCGGCCCGATCCGGGCGATGCTGTCGCGCTTCGCGCGGCTGGCAGTACCCAGCATCCACGTGCTGGCTTACCAGGAAATTCCGGACAACAAGCAGGTCACCATAGTCGCCACTGTGGGCCAGAACTGAGGTAAAGGGTCATGCAGGTCAAACGCTTCTTCGCTGCCGATATGCGAACCGCCATGAAACTGGTGCGCGATGAGCTGGGCGCCGACGCTGCCATCATCGGCAACCGTCGTGTGGCCGGTGGCGTCGAGCTGACCGCTGCGCTGGACTATCAGGTCACGCCTACGCCAGTGCGGCCGAATCCGGCCCTGGAGGCCGAGCTGCGCAAGACCCAGGCACGCATCGCCAACGCCCAGGCCGAGCTGGCCACCCGTGGCGAAGAAGATGCCCTGAAAGACCGTCAACTTTTTGCCAATGACTCGCTGGTGGCGCCGGAGTTGCCGGTCACTCCGGTCAAACCGCAGCGCCCGCTGGCGGAAAAGCCTGCACCTGCTCCGAGTGTCGATCCGCGCGCGCTGGACGCCATGCGCTTCGAGCTGCACGGCCTGCGTGAGCTGATCGAAGTGCAACTGGGCAGCATCGCCTGGGGGCAGATGCAGAACCGTCGCCCACAGCAGGCCAACCTGTGGCGCCGCCTGCAACGCATGGGCCTGTCGGCCGACCTGGCGCAACTGCTGCTCGAGCGTGTGAACACCATCAACGAGCCGCGCCAGGCCTGGCGCATGATGCTGGCGCACCTGGCCCATGCGATCAAGACGCCCAAGGTCGAGCCATTGGAAGAGGGCGGGGTGATCGCCCTGGTCGGCCCGGCTGGCATGGGCAAGACCACCACGTTGGCCAAGCTGGCGGCGCGCTACGTGCTCAAGCATGGCGCCCAGCAGGTCGCCCTGGTGAGCATGGACAGTTACCGCATCGGCGCGCAGGAGCAGCTCAAGACCCTGGGGCGCATCCTTGGCGTCTCGGTGACTCAGGTCGACCCAGGGCAGTCTCTGCTGCAAGCCCTGGCGCCTGTGGCGAAGAAACGCGTGGTGCTGATCGATACCGCCGGCCTGCCAAGCAATGACCCGGCCCTGCGCCTGCAGCTCGAGAGCCTGGCCGCACGTGGACTGAAGGCAAAAAATTATCTGGTTCTGGCTGCTACCAGTCAAAACCAAGTGCTGAAAGCGGCCTACCATAGTTATAAGCGCTGCGGTCTTGCCGGCTGCATACTGACCAAGCTGGACGAGGCGGCGAGCCTGGGCGAGGTTTTGGGCCTGGCCATAGGCCAGCGTCTGCCGGTAGCCTATGTCACTGATGGGCCACGTATTCCGGATGACCTGCAGGTGCCGCGTAGCCATCAGTTGGTCAGCCGCGCCGTGAGTCTGCAAGCCGCCGAAGAGCCGAGCGAGGATGCCATGGCGCAATTGTTCGCCGGTCTTTATCAAGGAACCGCGCGGCGAGTCGGCTGACGCGCTAAAGTGTTGCAAGCCCTGCGTTTTTTCCGCAGGGACTAACGGCCGCTAGGCCAAGTCGAAGTTAGACAAGGTGTGTAGAGAACATGGGTATGCATCCCGTACAGGTGATCGCGGTGACCGGCGGCAAGGGTGGCGTCGGCAAGACCAACGTGTCGGTGAATCTGTCCATGGCCCTGGCCGATCTCGGTCGCCGAGTCATGCTCATGGACGCCGACCTGGGTCTGGCCAATGTCGACGTGTTGCTGGGGCTGACCCCCAAGCGCACCTTGGCCGACGTGATCGCCGGTGAGTGCGAGCTGCGTGAAGTACTGCTGCAAGGGCCTGGTGGCATTCGCATCGTGCCGGCAGCGTCCGGTACGCAGAGCATGGTCAACCTGTCACCGATGCAGCATGCCGGCCTGATCCAGGCCTTCAGCGACATCAGCGAGAACCTCGACGTGCTGGTGATCGATACCGCTGCCGGCATCGGCGATGCGGTGGTCAGCTTCGTTCGCGCGGCTCAGGAGATTCTCGTCGTCGTGTGCGACGAGCCCACCTCGATCACTGACGCCTACGCCCTGATCAAGCTGCTCAACCGTGACCATGGCATCAGCCGTTTCCGCGTTCTGGCCAACATGGCGCACAGTCCGCAGGAAGGTCGCAATCTCTTTGCTAAGCTGACCAAGGTGACGGATCGTTTTCTCGATGTCGCCTTGCAGTACGTCGGTGCCGTGCCCTACGACGAATGCGTACGCAAGGCGGTGCAGAAACAACGCGCCGTCTACGAGGCCTTTCCACGCTCCAAGTGTGCGCTGGCGTTCAAGGCGATCGCGCAGAAGGTCGACACCTGGCCCTTGCCAGCCAACCCGCGCGGTCATCTGGAGTTCTTCGTCGAGCGCCTGGTGAAACAACCGACTGCAGATTCGGCCGTATGACAGCAGCCTCTGGACTTCGTATGTACAACAAGGCTCAGGCGCAGGATTCCCAGTATCAGTTGATCGAGCGCTACGCGCCGCTGGTCAAGCGCATCGCCTATCACCTGTTGGCGCGCTTGCCGTCCAGCGTTCAGGTCGACGACCTGATTCAGGCCGGCATGATCGGCCTGCTCGAAGCCTCACGCAAATACGACTCCAGCAAGGGCGCCAGTTTCGAGACGTTCGCCGGTATTCGCATCCGTGGCGCCATGCTCGACGAGGTGCGCAAGGGGGATTGGGCGCCGCGTTCGGTGCACCGCAACAGCCGCATGGTCAGCGATGCGATCCGCGCCGTGGAGGCCAGAACGGGGCGAGACGCTAAAGATCACGAGGTTGCGGCCGAACTCCAATTGAGTCTGGAAGATTACTACGGCATCCTTGGCGACACTTTGGGCAGCCGCCTGTTCAGTTTCGACGACCTGCTGCAGGACGGCGAACACGGCGGGTTGCATGAAGAAGCCGGGCACACCCACCTCGAACCTTCGCGGGATCTCGAAGATGAACGTTTCCAGGCGGCTTTGGCCAACGCCATTGCCGGCTTGCCGGAGCGTGAACGTCTGGTGCTGGCGCTGTATTACGATGAAGAACTGAACCTGAAGGAAATCGGTGAAGTGCTTGGCGTCAGTGAGTCGCGAGTCAGTCAGATTCATAGTCAGTGTGCGGCGCGTTTGCGCTCGCGCCTGATGGAATGGCGGGCGGGTTGAGGCAGAAGCAACGATATTGCTGGGCCGGTTTCACGATTAGAAGGCGTATTTGCAAGCGCAATACGTTTGGGACTGTACGGAGGTCGACTTGGACAAGAACATGAAAATCCTCATCGTTGACGATTTCTCGACGATGCGACGGATCATCAAGAACCTCTTGCGTGATTTGGGCTTTACCAACACGGCGGAGGCTGATGACGGTACGTCGGCGTTGCCCATGCTGCAAAGCGGCAGCTTCGACTTTCTGGTGACCGACTGGAACATGCCCGGCATGACCGGCATCGACCTGCTGCGCGCGGTGCGCGCCGACGAGCGCCTCAAGCATCTGCCGGTGTTGATGGTCACGGCCGAGGCCAAGCGTGACCAGATCATCGAAGCCGCTCAGGCCGGTGTGAACGGCTACGTGGTCAAACCCTTCACCGCCCAGGTGCTGAAGGAAAAGATCGAGAAGATCTTCGAGCGGGTCAACGGCTGATGTCGGCCGCGAGGGTGCTATGGAACACGATGATTCCACACTGGGCGAACTCGAGTCGTCCCTGAAGAAAAATGCCCGCGAATTGGTCGATAGCCTCGAAAGAGGCAATTTCGGCAATGCGGTGCAACTGATCAACGAACTGAACAAGGTTCGTGACCGTGGCTTGTATCACGAAGTCGGCAAGCTGACCCGCGAACTGCACAATGCCATCGTCAATTTCCAGCTCGATCCACGCATGCCGCATGCCAAGGAGCTGTCGCAGATCGCCGACGCCACCGAGCGCCTGAACTACGTGGTCACCATGACCGAGCGGGCGGCCAACCGCACCATGGATCTGGTCGAGCAGAGCGCGCCTCTGGTCAATGACCTGGCCGATGAAGCGCAGAGCCTGGGTGCCGAGTGGGGCCGCTTCATGCGCCGTGAAATCGGTGCCGACGGTTTCCGTGAGCTGGCCAAGCGCATCGAGCTGTTCCTCGCGCGCAGCGAGCGTGATGGCAACAAGTTGTCCAGCCATCTCAACGACATCCTGCTGGCGCAGGACTACCAGGATCTCACTGGTCAGGTGATCAAGCGTGTCACTCAACTGGTTACCGAGGTCGAGAGCAATCTGCTCAAGCTGGTACTGATGGCCAGCTCGGTGGATCGCTTCGCCGGCATCGAGCATGACCACGAAGTACTGCGTGCCGAACAACAGAAACAGAAAGCGCCATCTCATGGTGAAGGTCCGCAGATTCATGCCGATAAGCGTGATGATGTCGCCTCCAGTCAGGACGATGTCGACGACCTGCTGTCCAGTCTTGGATTCTAAGGAGCACCCCCATGAGCTTCGGCGCCGATGAAGAGATTCTCCAGGACTTCCTGGTAGAGGCCGGAGAGATTCTCGAGCAGTTGTCCGAGCAGTTGGTCGAACTGGAAAGTCGACCGGATGACATGAGCCTGCTCAATGCCATCTTCCGTGGCTTCCACACCGTCAAGGGTGGCGCGGGCTTCCTCCAGCTCCATGAGCTGGTGGAGTGCTGCCACATTGCCGAGAACGTTTTCGACATCATGCGCAAGGGCGAGCGCCGCGTCGATGCCGAGCTGATGGACGTGGTGCTGGCTGCGCTGGATGCGGTCAACGGCATGTTCAACCAGGTACGTGAGCGTACCGAGCTGACCCCGGCCTCGCCCGAGCTGTTGGCGGCACTGGCACGCCTGGCCGAGCCAGCCGGTGCCGAGCAGGCGGCCGGCCCCGCTGCTGCCGTCGAAGAGGTGACGCAACCTGAGCCGGAACCCGAGCCCGAGCCTGTCGCAGCGGCGCCGGCCTCTTCCGATATCACCGACAGCGAGTTCGCCCAGTTGCTCGATGCCCTGGGCGAGGAGGCGGCTGCCGAGTCGCCGGCAGCCGCCTCGAGTGCCAGCGATGAAATCACCGACGACGAGTTCGAGTCGCTGCTCGATCAGTTGCACGGCAAGGGCCAGTTCTCCGCACCGGCAGCCGCAACTGCGCCAGCCGCCGCGGCTGCCAGTGCGCCAGCAAACGAGCCTGCCGGTGATGAAATCACCGACGACGAGTTCGAGGCACTGCTCGATCAGTTGCACGGCAAGGGGCAGTTCGCTGCGCCAGCCGCACCGGCCAGTGGTTCTGCGGCTCCGGCCAGCGAGGCTGTGCCGGCAGCCCCAGCCAGCGACGAGATCACCGACAGTGAATTCGAGTCGCTACTCGACGAGCTGCATGGCAAGGGCAAGTTCGTGCCGCCCCCCGTATCGGCGCCTGCTCCTGCGGCAAGCAAGCCAGAACCGGCCAAGCCTGCCCCGATAACGCCTGTGGCGCCCGTGGCCAAGCCTGCTGCCAAGGTCGAGCCCGCCGCCAAGAGTGAGCCCGCCGCTGCTCGTGCGTCGGCAGCGCCCGCTGCTGCCGAGAAACCCGCCAGTGAGGCCGAAACCACCGTGCGGGTCGATACCGCGCGCCTGGACGAGATCATGAACATGGTCGGCGAACTGGTGCTGGTGCGTAACCGCCTGGTGCGCCTGGGGCTCAACAGTGGCGACGAGGCCATGTCCAAGGCGGTGTCCAACCTCGATGTGGTCACGGCGGATCTGCAGACCTCGGTGATGAAGACCCGCATGCAGCCGATCAAGAAGGTGTTCGGCCGCTTCCCGCGCCTGGTGCGCGACTTGGCGCGTAACCTGAAGAAGGAAATCAACCTCGAGCTGGTAGGCGAGGAAACCGACCTCGACAAGAACCTGGTCGAGGCCCTGGCCGACCCGCTGGTGCACTTGGTGCGCAACGCCGTCGACCATGGCGTGGAAACTCCGGAAGAGCGCGAGAAGGCGGGCAAGGCCCGTGCTGGTCGCGTGGTGCTGTCGGCCGAGCAGGAAGGCGACCACATCCTGTTGTCGATCACCGATGACGGCAAGGGCATGGATGCCGACATCCTGCGTGCCAAGGCCGTGGAGAAAGGGCTGCTGGACAAGGATGCGGCCGATCGCCTCAACGAGTTCGAGTGCTACAACCTGATCTTCGCCCCGGGGTTCTCGACCAAGACCGAGATCTCCGACGTGTCCGGCCGTGGTGTCGGCATGGACGTGGTCAAGACCAAGATTTCCCAGCTCAACGGCACGGTCAACGTGTTCTCGCAGAAGGGCCAGGGCTCGAAGATCATCATCAAGGTGCCGCTGACCCTGGCGATCATGCCGACGCTGATGGTCATGCTGGACAACCAGGCCTTCGCCTTCCCGCTGGTCAACGTCAACGAAATCTTCCACCTCGACCTGTCGCGCACCAACGTGGTCGACGGTCAGGAAGTGGTGATCGTGCGCGACAAGGCTCTGCCACTGTTCTACCTCAAGCGCTGGCTGGTACCGCAGGCGTTCCAGGAGGAGCAGCGTGAGGGCCATGTGGTGATCCTCACCGTGGGCAGCCAACGCATCGGCTTCGTCGTCGACCAGTTGGTCGGCCAGGAAGAGGTGGTGATCAAGCCGCTGGGCAAGATGCTCCAGGGCACCCCGGGTATGTCCGGTGCCACGATCACGGGCGATGGCCGCATCGCGTTGATTCTCGACGTTCCGAGCATGCTCAAGCGCTACGCTCGACGTTTCTGATGGTTCGCGGCGCGGGCCGTGCCCGCGTCGTCTAGGAGAGTGTATGGCTGTCAAGGTTCTGGTGGTGGACGACTCCGGCTTCTTTCGCCGGCGTGTTACGGAAATTCTGTCCGCCGACCCCAGCATTCAGGTAGTGGGTACGGCCACCAACGGGCGTGAAGCGATCGATCAGGCGCTGGCTCTCAAGCCGGACGTGATTACCATGGATTACGAGATGCCGATGATGGATGGCATCACGGCCGTGCGTAACATCATGCAGCGTTGCCCGACCCCGGTGTTGATGTTCTCTTCGCTGACTCATGAAGGCGCGCGGGTCACCCTCGATGCGCTGGATGCGGGGGCGGTGGACTTCTTGCCGAAGAATTTCGAGGACATCTCGCGCAACCCGCAGAAGGTTCAGCAGATGCTCTGCGAGAAGGTGCACACCATCGCGCGCAGCAATCGTCGTTTCAGCTCCGCAGCCGTGGCGCCGACAGCCGTTGCTACACCCGCACCGGCCCAGCCGCGCCCAGCCGCGCCTGCCCGGCCGGTACCGGCACCGGCTCCCACAGCGCCCGTGCGTACCTCGGCAACTGGTGGGCATTCTGCTGCGCCCAAGCGCAAGGCCTACAGACTGGTGGCCATTGGCACCTCCACCGGCGGGCCGGTGGCCCTGCAGCGGGTGCTGACTCAATTGCCCGCCAATTTTCCGGCCCCCATCGTGCTGATCCAGCACATGCCGGCGGCCTTCACCAAGGCCTTCGCCGAGCGCCTGGACAAGCTGTGCCGGATCCAGGTCAAGGAGGCCGAGGATGGCGACATCATGCGCCCTGGCCTGGCGCTCCTGGCGCCGGGCGGCAAGCAGATGATGGTCGATGCCCGCGGCGCGGTGAGAATCCTGCCGGGTGACGAGCGTCTCAACTACAAGCCTTGCGTCGACATCACTTTCGGTTCGGCTGCCAAGTCCTTCCATGACAAGGTGCTGGCCGTGGTGCTCACCGGCATGGGTGCCGATGGTCGCGAGGGCGCGCGTCTGCTCAAGCAGAGTGGCAGTCAGGTCTGGGCTCAGGACGAGGCCAGTTGCGTCATCTATGGCATGCCGATGGCGGTGGTCAAGGCCGATCTGGCCGATGCGGTCTACGACCTCGACGAGATCGGTCGCCACCTGACCGAGGCCTGTCAGTGATGATGCTTGATGCGGGCGAGCCTGCATGGATGTTCTGAGCCTCATTGGCGTCATCCTGGCGTTCGTCGCCATTCTCGGCGGCAACTACCTCGAAGGTGGGCATGCTTCGGCGCTGCTCAATGGCCCTGCAGCGCTGATCGTCATCGGCGGTACCCTGGGGGCTGCCTTCCTGCAGACGCCGATCAACGTCTTCAAGCGCTCGATGAGTGTGCTGCGCTGGATCTTCTTCCCGCCGCGCATCGACCTGCTCGGCGGTATCGAGCGCGTCGTCGGATGGAGCACGGTGGCGCGCAAGGAGGGCCTGCTCGGCCTGGAGGCGGTGGCTGACGCCGAGCCCGATGCCTATGCGCGCAAAGGCTTGCAACTGCTGGTCGATGGCGCCGAGCCGGAGGCCATCCGCAGTATTCTCGAAGTCGATCTCTACACCCAGGAAGCGCGCGACATCCAGGCGGCCAAGGTGTTCGAGAGCATGGGCGGCTACGCGCCGACCATCGGCATCATCGGTGCGGTGATGGGGCTGATTCACGTCATGGGCAACCTGGCTGATCCCGCTATGCTCGGCAGCGGCATTGCCGTGGCCTTCGTGGCGACCATCTACGGTGTGGGCTTTGCCAACCTGCTGCTGTTGCCAGCGGGCAACAAGCTCAAGTCCATCGCGCTGCGCCAGTCGCGTTATCGCGAGATGCTCCTGGAGGGCATCCTGTCGATTGCCGAAGGCGAGAATCCGCGTTCCATCGAGCTGAAGCTGCAAGGCTTCATGGACTGATGGAGGCATGGCATGGCGCGCAGACGGCATCAGGAAGAACACGAGAATCACGAACGCTGGTTGGTGTCCTACGCCGACTTCATCACCTTGCTGTTCGCCTTCTTCGTGGTGATGTATTCGATCTCTTCGATCAACGAAGGCAAGTACAAGATTCTGTCGGACTCCCTGACCGGGGTGTTCAACCAGCCGGACCGTTCGGTCAAGCCTATCCCCGTCGGCGAGGAGCGCCCGCGCAGTTCCCAGGCGCAGGACGACACGCCGGACGACGACAGCGAGATGACCGACACCACCCTGCGCAGCATCGCCTCCAGCGTGCGCAGCGCCTTTGGCGATCTGCTGCAGAGCGATCAGTTGACCATTCGCGGCAACGAGATGTGGATCGAGATCGAGTTGAGCTCCAGCCTGCTGTTTCCCAGCGGCGATGCCTTGCCCAACGACAAGGCGTTCGACATCATCGAAAAGGTTGCCAAGATTCTGGCGCCCTACGAAAACCCGGTGAAGGTGGAAGGCTTCACCGATAACCTGCCGATTCAGACCAGCCAGTTCCCCACCAACTGGGAGCTGTCTGCGGCACGCGCTGCCAGCATCGTGCGTATGCTGGCCATGGATGGTGTCAACCCTGCACGTTTGTCTGCAGTGGGGTATGGTGAGTACCAGCCGGTCGCCGACAACGCCACGCCCGAGGGGCGTGCGCGTAACCGTCGTGTGGTATTGGTAATCTCGCGTGATCTGGACAATCGCCGCAACAGCGGCAGTACGGCGGCGCAGCAAGGCGGAGCTGGCACGCAACCTGCTATAGCGCCAGGGCAGGGGGCCTCGCAACCGTGAGCCGTCAATTTATCGGTCACCGTGCAGTAGCGGTGACAGCCATTCTCGGCTTCAACGCGTCGCGCCGGGAGGATGAGAGAACATGAAAGTCTGGGCAGTAGCCAATCAGAAAGGTGGTGTCGGCAAGACCACCACGTCCATCGCCCTGGCTGGCCTGTTGGCCGATGCCGGCAAGCGTGTGATCGTCGTCGACCTCGACCCGCATGGATCCATGACCAGTTACTTCGGGCACGATCCCGATGCACTGGAGCACAGTTGCTTCGACCTGTTCCTGCATCAGGGCAACGTGCCGCAGGGCTTGCCCAGGCAACTGCTGCATGGCACCAGCCACGAAAACATCGCCCTGTTGCCGTCGAGCACCGCCCTGGCCACGCTGGAGCGCCAGTCGCCTGGACAGAGTGGCCTCGGCCTGGTCATCGCCAAGAGTCTGGCGCAGCTCTGGGAAGACTTCGACCACGCCATCATCGACAGCCCGCCGCTGCTCGGCGTGCTGATGGTCAACGCCCTGGCCGCCAGTCAGCAACTGGTGATCCCGGTGCAGACCGAGTTTCTCGCGGTCAAGGGCCTGGAGCGGATGATCACCACCCTGACCATGATCAACCGTTCGCGCAAGCAGGCGCTGCCCTATACCATCGTGCCGACCCTGTTCGACCGGCGTACCCAGGCCTCGATGAGTACCCTGAAGCTGTTGCGCAACACCTATCCCGACAACCTCTGGCCGGCTTACGTACCGGTGGATACCCGTCTGCGTGATGCCAGTCGTGCAGGCCGCACGCCGTCGCAGTTCGACCCCACCAGTCGTGGCGTGATCGCCTATCGCGCGCTGCTCAAGCATCTGCTGAACCATCAGCCCGCCGCGCAGGTAGCCTGAAATGCCGGTCTATGCTGAACTGCACTCAAGCCGGGTCACTGTGCGGCCGATAAGCTGTACAGCTTTTCATCACGGGATCCATCCATGAGTCGTCCCCTCGCCACCGCTACGCGCTCGCAACTGGCCCTGCAGTCCTACCTCGACGGTTTGCTGCAGGAAGCCGCCGTCGAGCTGGAAATGTCCGTCAGCCTCGACGAGTTCGAGGCTGCCGTGCTCGAAGAACAGATACGCGATGCCCGCATGGTGCCGCCCGTGGCCAAGCCCGTGCTGGTCGAACCGCTGGCGAAGCCGGCGCCCGTCGAGCCACTGGCGCAGCCAGCAGCGGTCGTGCCCGAGGTGCGCTCGGTACCCGTGGAGCCCGAGGTGCAGGCGCCTGCGCGAGTGATCGAGTTGGCACCGCCGGTGAGTGCGGCTCAAGGCGAAGCTCCCACGCCGCCGCTTGGCCCTTCACTCGATGGCAGGCCGGCCTGGGCCGAGGAACCGTTCGAGTGCCTGCTGTTCGATGTCGCTGGTCTGACCCTGGCTGTGCCGCTGGTGTGCCTGGGTTCGATCTACCCGCTCGAGGGCCAGGAGCTGACCCCGTTGTTCGGCCAGCCGGACTGGTTTCTCGGGCTACTGCCCGGCCAGTCCGGCAACCTCAAGGTGCTGGATACGGCGCGCTGGGTAATGCCTGACCGCTATCGTGACGACTTCCGTGAAGGCCTGCAGTACGTGATTTCGGTGGGTGGCTATGAGTGGGGGTTGGCGGTGCATCAGGTCAGCCGCTCGATCCGCCTCGACCCCAGCGAGGTGAAGTGGCGCAGTCAGCGCACGCAACGCCCCTGGCTGGCGGGCACGGTGATCGAGCAGATGTGCGCCTTGCTCGACGTCGAGGCCCTAGCCGAATTGATCGCCAGTGGTGCCGTCAAAAGCATGGCCGGCACAAAAGCACACTGAGAATTGGTGAGTCCGGGCAAACGGGCTCTATAGTTAATGACAAGCGGGTTCAACCGCGCGTGCCGCACTGAGCGGTTTTTGACGAGGCTAGGGACATGAAGAAAAGTTCTGCACAAGGTGCCGAAGATCCGATTCTGCAGTGGGTGACCTTTCGCCTGGACAACGAGACCTACGGCATCAATGTGATGCAGGTGCAGGAAGTCCTGCGCTACACCGAGATCGCGCCGGTTCCGGGTGCACCGAGCTACGTGCTGGGCATCATCAACCTGCGCGGCAACGTGGTCACGGTGATCGATACCCGCCAGCGCTTCGGTCTGGGCTCGGCGCCGGTCACCGATAACACCCGTATCGTCATCATCGAGGCCGACAAGCAGGTGGTGGGCATCCTGGTCGACAGCGTCGCCGAGGTGGTCTACCTGCGCCAATCGGAAGTCGAGACGGCGCCGAACGTTGGCAACGACGAGACGGCCAAGTTCATCCAGGGCGTGTGCAACAAGAACGGCGAACTGCTGATTCTGGTCGAGCTGGACAAGATGATGTCCGAGGAAGAGTGGTCGGAGCTGGAGAGCATCTGAGCCATGTCCGAGTTCGCCATGCTCGCTGCGGCCCTGGCCTTGGTGGCGCTGCTATGTGTGGCATTGGGCATCGTCTGCAACGGCCTGTACCGCAGTCAGCAGCGTTTGCTGGTGGAGCAGGCCAAGCGCGACGCCGTGCGCGATGCGCGGATTCGCGAGCTGACCAAGCGCCTGGACGCCTACCTGACCGGCAGCATCCGCATGGGTGAGGAACTGCACGAGCTGCGTCGTGTGGTGGCACCGCTGCCGGACAAGGTCAGCCAGATCGAACAGCGCGACCCCAACAGCCTGTCCTTCACCCAGGCGGCGCGCCTGGTGGGGATGGGCGCCAGCGTCGATGACCTCACCCAGTCCTGTGGCCTGAGCAAGGCCGAGGCCGAGCTGATCAGCCGCTTGCACCAACCACGCAGCAAGCAGTCGTAACTCCCAATATTTAGGTTCTTCGTGGAGTCTCGGGGAAAATAGTATTGACACTGGACTGGCAAGTTTGTGTTGTCTTGTGTTGGTGTTCTGGGCGCCGCTTTGGGTGTTTTCAGCGACTCCGGGTTTCGCCCCCTCGGGCGACTCACTTTTCTTTGAAATCGTTAGCGCGCCTGAACGAGTGGGCATTCCATAGGTTGCTCGGCGTGCTCTAGTGATTGTGACGTCGCTGCTGGGTCGTCGAGTTAAACCAATACTTTCATTCGCGCAGTTTCATGCGCTTGGATCGCTTGCCGGCTTGCAGCCGGCATTCAGGTCAGCCCTAAGGCTGACCCATGCTCAGGTACTCCGCACTATTTCTGGGTTACCGCAGGTTCAGGCGCGTGCAGAGCCCGCTCAGGAGGGCGAACGGAGTCGTCGTGGAAGAGGTTGAGCGACATGGATGTCGCGAGAGCCACGATGGGCCATGGATGGCCCACCGTGGCGGGCCTCTGGAGCGGCGATGGAGTGAGCGAACCCTCGCGCAGCGAGGGCCGGATGATCGGGCGGAAGGTTTTGGTTACTTTGCCCGCAAAGTGACTCGCCCGGGAGGGCGAAACAAAAAACATCAACAAAAACGCGGCAATCCGGAACAAGCCCCCGAACAAGCACTCACACAAACTCGCCAGCCCGGTGTCAACCAAGCATTCCCCCAAAAATGCGAAGAACCAATATTCACTTATTCGGGCGCCGGGCCAGAAAGGCGGGGCAGGGGAGGGGTGACGTCGCGCTCGTCCTCTGGCGCCTGGAAACCTGGTGGCGTCTTGCCCTTGAGGTGCCAGGCGAAGGCGATGATCTCGGCGATGCAGCGGTACAGCGATTCGGGGATGGCGTCGCCCAGCTCCAGGCGTGCCAGCAGACGCACCAGCTCGGCATTCTCATAGATCGGCACTTCGTATTCGCGGGCGATGGCGAGGATGGCTTCGGCCAGTTCGTCGTCACCCTTGGCGCTGAGCAGCGGCGCACTCTGCCCGTCGTAGTTGAGGGCGATGGCCTGGCGAGCGGCAGGTTGTTGTTTGCGGCTCATGCGGTTTCATCCACCCAGCGTTGTTCCAGCGAGGTCTTCGGCCCCTGAGGCGGCATGCCCTGGCTGCAGGCCAGTTCACCGACTTCCAGGCCGGCAGCCTGCAGGCGCTCACGCAGGTTGCCCAGCTCGGCGTTGATCAGCGCCGTGGTCTCGGCCCGCTCGGCCCATAGCTGGCTGGACAGGCTGCCGCGCAACAATTGCGCACGTACCTGCAGCGGGCCCAGATGTTCCAGGTCGAAGGCCAGGTCGATGCGCCAGAGGGTTTCCTTCTGTTCGTTCTTCTGCCCCTTGGCATTGCCTTCTTCGCGTTGCAGCTTGATCTGCAGCGGGATGATCTCCTGCTGGTGGCGCATGGGCAGTTCCAGTTGCCAGGTGGTCAGCAGGTTGCCGTTGGCATCCACCTGGGTCTGCGCCAGGCTCGACAACTGGTGGGTCTGCAAGCGGGAAATGGCGGCGGCGGCCAATTTCAGCAGAGCCTCCAGGTCGGCTTCGCCTTCTTCCATGTTCTGCAGCAGGCGCGAGGGCAGGGGGAAGCTCAGCGCCTGTTGGCGCGCCGAGCTGCCGCTGCTGTTGATTCCCAGCATCTGTCGCGCCATGGCGGGCAGGTTCTGGGTGATGGCGCCCTGCAGCCCGGCCAGGGTGGCGGCGCCGCCCGGCGTTTGCGGCAGCATCTGCGCGATCAGGCGCAGCAGGTTGGCCTTCAGATCCTGTGGCAGGGCGCTAGTCTGGCCATGCAGCAGTTTGGCTTCGAGCAGCGCGCCGCTGCTTTCCAGGGCTTTGGCCAGGCCTTTGGCGGTGCTGAGTTGGTCGCTGCTGGGCAGGGCGCCGAGCAGTTTGTCGATGCTGGTGCGCAGGCTTTCGTCGCCACCGGCCAGATTCTGCAAGCCTTTGAACAGGCCCTCCAGGGATCCCTGGCGGTTCTGCTGGGCGGCCAGTTGCTGGCCCAGCACCAGTTGATCCAGGCGGCCGCTCAAAGGCAGGAAGCTCAGGCTCTGGCTGCCTTGCACCTGAGCGCTGAGTAGACTGCCGACTGGCAATGGCATGGGGCTGTCGACGGCCAGCTTGCTGCCGGCCAGCGGCGTGTTGAGCAGATTGACCAGCAGACGGTAGACCTGCTGGGCGTTCTGCGCGGGCAGAGGCAAGGGCTCACGGCTGATCACCTTGCCCTGCACCAGAGTGCCGAGAGGCAGTTGTTGCAGGTCGAGGCTGGTCAGTGCTTTGTCGCCCCCGGCTTGCAGCGCCAGGGCCAGACGGGTATCGGACAGCGCGGTGACCACCAGAGCGCTGCCCTGGGCCAGCGGGCGTGGGCTCTCGGCTTGCAGGGTGGTCTGCTTGCCACCTTCCAGGGTCAGTTTCAGCAGCAACTGGAAGCTCTGCGCCTGTTCGCGCACGGCCACCACTTCGGCCTTGGCGCTTTCCCCGGCGGCGAGCATGCCCTCCAACGGCTGCAGCAGGCGCACGGCCATGTCCGCCGCCGTCGCGCTGCTGCGAATCGGTGGCGGGGAGGGGGGAAGCGGGCGTGGGCTGCTGATCTCGCTCATGGGCTCTCAGGTGTCGGGTGGCGTACTGCTACGCAAGTACGCTCTGCGGCTGGTTCGTCTGTTTGCAGGGGGCACGATACCGGGTTCACCCTACTCGATTCACACCCTGTCGAAAATGCTGACTGCGGGTGCCGTGCCGTGACATGTATAATGCCGCCCCGTTGCGCACAGCGCTTCCGGCACGCCTCAGTATAGCGGCCGAACCATCGCCGACTTGAACCCTGCCAGGTATCGATGACCTCTTCCGTTCCTCTTCTCGAAGCCGTGGCGCTCTCTTGTGAGCGGGATTGGCGCATGCTCTTCGAGCACCTGGCGTTCCGTCTCGAGCCCGGTGACATGCTGCAGATCAGTGGCCCCAACGGCAGTGGCAAGACCAGCTTGCTGCGCCTGATCGCCGGGCTGCGTCAGCCGACTGCCGGGGACATCCTGCTGCAGGGACGGGCGCTCACCGAGCAGCGCAGCGAACTGGCGCGCAACCTGTTGTGGATTGGCCATGCCGCTGGCATCAAGAGCTTGCTGACGGCCGAGGAGAACCTGGCCTGGCTCTGCGCGCTGCATCGCCCAGCCAGCCGTGAGGCGATCTGGCAGGCATTGGAGGCCGTCGGCCTGCGCGGTTTCGAGGACGTGCCCTGCCACACCCTGTCCGCTGGCCAACAGCGCCGTGTGGCTCTGGCGCGCTTGTATCTGGCCGATACGCCGCCGCTGTGGGTGCTCGACGAACCCTTCACCGCGTTGGATAAACATGGCGTGGCACAACTCGAAGCGCACCTGGCCAGCCATTGCCAGCGTGGCGGCGTGGTGGTGCTGACCACCCATCACAGCCTGCAGCACAAGCCGGCCACCTATCGCGAACTCGATCTGGGGCAGCACGCCGCATGAGCAACGTCTTCACGCAATTGCTCAGCCGCGAGATGCGCCTGCTGGCCCGTCGCCCATCCGACCTGGCCAACCCGCTGGTGTTCTTCGCCATCGTCATCGCCCTGTTCCCCTTGGCGGTGGGGCCGGAGACGCAATTGTTGCAAACCCTTTCCCCCGGCCTGGTCTGGGTGGCGGCGCTATTGGCCGTGCTGCTCTCGCTGGATGGGCTTTTTCGCAGTGATTTCGAGGATGGCTCGCTGGAACAGTGGGTCCTTTCGTCGCACCCCCTGCCTCTTCTGGTGTTGGCCAAGGTGCTGGCACACTGGTTGTTCAGCGGCCTGGCCCTGGTATTGCTGGCGCCCCTGCTGGCGCTGATGCTCGGCTTGCCCGGGCGTTGCCTGCCGGTGCTGCTGATCTCCCTGCTGCTCGGCACTCCGGTGCTGAGCCTGCTTGGCGCGGTGGGCGCGGCGCTCACCGTCGGTCTCAAGCGCGGCGGTTTGCTGCTGGCGCTGCTGATTCTGCCGCTGTACATCCCGGTGCTGATTCTCGGCAGCGGGGCGTTGCAGGCGGCCCTGCAAGGATTGCCGGCGAGCGGCCACCTGTTGTGGCTGGCGAGCCTCACTGCCCTGGCGGTGACCCTGACACCTTTTGCGATTGCCGCCGGCCTGACCATCAGCGTCGGTGAATAAGAACGAACCGTGATGTAGCCCGGATGCAATCCGGGAGCTCTCGATAGCCTCCCCGGAGTTCCTCCGGGCTACGTGTAGATGATGAGTCGAGCGAATGAACTGGACGTGGTTTCACAAATGGGGTTCGCCCAAGTGGTTCTATGAGATGAGCGGTCGTTGGCTGCCCTGGCTCAGCGTCGCCGCCGTGCTGTTGATCATCACAGGCCTGGTCTGGGGCCTGGCCTTCGCGCCACCGGACTACCAGCAGGGCAACAGCTTCCGCATCATCTACATCCATGTGCCGGCCGCGTTCCTGGCGCAATCGATCTACGTCATGCTCGCCGTCGCCGGCCTGGTGGGGCTGGTATGGAAGATGAAGCTGGCCGACGTCGCCCTGCAGCAGGCTGCGCCCATTGGCGCCTGGATGACCTTCATCGCATTGATCACCGGCGCCATCTGGGGCAAGCCGACCTGGGGCACCTACTGGGTGTGGGACGCGCGCCTGACCTCCATGCTGATCCTGCTGTTCCTCTACTTCGGCGTCATCGCCCTGGGCAACGCCATCAGCAACCGCGACAGCGCCGCCAAGGCCTGCGCCGTGCTGGCCATCGTCGGCGTGGTCAACATCCCGATCATCAAGTACTCGGTGGAATGGTGGAACTCGCTGCACCAGACCGCCACCTTCAAGATCACCGAGAAGCCGGCCATGCCGGTGGAAATGTGGCTGCCGCTGCTGCTCGCGGTATTGGGCTTCTACTGCTTCTTCGGCGCCGTGCTGCTCTATCGCATGCGTCTTGAAGTGCTCAAGCGCGAATCGCGCAGCAGTTGGGTGAAGAGCGAAGTGCAGAACCTGGTGGAGGGCCGCGCATGAGCTTTTCCTCGTTTGCCGAGTTCCTCGCCATGGGCACCCATGGTGCCTATGTGTGGAGCGCCTATGGCATCAGCCTGGTGGTTCTGTTGCTGAATGTGGCGCTGCCGATCCTGGCGCGCCGCCGTTATCTGCAAGACGAGGCGCGTCGTTTGCGCCGGGAGAAGTCCAAGTGAATCCGGTTCGCAAGAAACGCCTGTACATCGTTCTGGCCATCCTCTGCGGCGTAGGTATCGCCGTGGCGCTGGCGCTCAGTGCGTTGCAGCAGAACATCAACCTGTTCTACACCCCGACGCAGATCGCCAATGGCGAAGCGCCGGAAGGCACCCGCATCCGTGCCGGTGGCCTGGTCGAGGAGGGCTCGGTGAAGCGCTCGGCCGATTCGTTGGAAGTGGACTTCGTGGTCACCGATGGCGCCCATGAGGTGACCATCCGCTACCACGGCATCCTCCCGGATCTGTTCCGCGAAGGGCAGGGCATCGTCGCCCTCGGCCGGGTCAACGAGCAGGGTGTGCTGGTGGCCGACGAGGTGCTGGCCAAGCACGACGAGAACTACATGCCGCCGGAAGTGATGCAGGCGCTGGAAAAGAGCGGGATGAAGCAGAAACACGATGCCGCGACCGCCGGCAAGCAGAGTTACCAGCAGGAGAACGCGCAATGATCCCTGAACTGGGCCAACTGGCAATGATTCTGGCCCTGTGCCTGGCGTTGGTGCAGGCCACCTTGCCGCTGATCGGCGCCTGGCGCGGTGACCACCAGTGGATGAGCCTGGCGCAACCGGCGGCCTGGGGGCAGTTTGCCTTCCTGGCGTTCTCCTTCGGCTGTCTGACCTACGCCTTCATGGTCGACGATTTCTCCGTGGCCTACGTGGCGCACAACTCCAACACGGCGCTGCCCTGGTTCTACAAGTTCAGTGCCGTATGGGGCGCGCACGAGGGCTCCTTGCTGCTCTGGGCGCTGATCCTGGGGGGCTGGACTTTCGCCGTGGCGATCTTCTCGCGCCACCTGCCGGAGGAAATGCTCGCTCGCGTGCTGGCGGTGATGGGCATGATCAGCGTCGGCTTCCTGCTGTTTCTGATCATCACCTCCAACCCCTTCGAGCGCCTGCTGCCCAACGTGCCGGTCGACGGTCGCGACCTCAACCCGCTGCTGCAGGACTTCGGCCTGATCGTGCATCCGCCGATGCTGTACATGGGCTATGTCGGTTTCTCCGTCGCTTTCGCCTTCGCCATCGCCGCGTTGCTCGGCGGCAAGCTGGACGCCGCCTGGGCGCGCTGGTCGCGGCCCTGGACCATAGTCGCCTGGGCCTTCCTCGGCATCGGCATTGCCCTCGGTTCCTGGTGGGCCTACTACGAACTGGGCTGGGGCGGCTGGTGGTTCTGGGATCCGGTGGAAAATGCCTCGTTCATGCCCTGGCTGGTGGGCACCGCGCTGATTCACTCGCTGGCCGTGACCGAGAAGCGTGGTGTGTTCAAGAGCTGGACGGTATGGCTGGCCATCGCTGCCTTCTCCCTCAGCCTGCTGGGAACCTTCCTGGTGCGCTCCGGCGTGCTGACCTCGGTGCATGCCTTCGCCACCGACCCGGAGCGCGGCGTGTTCATCCTCGCCTTCCTGTTTTTAGTTGTGGGTGGCTCTCTGGTGCTGTTCGCGGTGCGCGCGCCTGTGGTCAAGAGCCAGGTGGGCTTTGGCCTGTGGTCGCGCGAGACGCTGCTGCTGGTCAACAATATCGTGTTAATGGTTGCGGCGGCGGTGATCCTGCTCGGCACCCTCTACCCCCTGATGCTGGATATTCTCTTCGGCGCCAAGCTGTCGGTCGGCCCGCCTTACTTCAACGCCTTGTTCCTGCCGCTGATGGCACTGCTGATGGCGGTGATCGCCGTTGGCGTGATCGTGCGCTGGAAGGACACTCCATTGAAATGGCTGGTCGGCATGCTGACGCCGGTACTGGTGGCCAGCGTGGTGCTGGCCGTGATCGCCACCTTCCTCCACGGCGATTTCCACTGGGCGGTGCTGGCCGTCTGCCTGTTGGCCTTCTGGGTGGTTCTGGCTGGCGTGCGCGACGTGCTCGACAAGACCCGTCACAAGGGCCTGCTCAAGGGCTTGCCGAGCCTGGGCCGCAGCTACTGGGGCATGCAACTGGCACATTTCGGCTTCGCCTTCTGCGCCCTCGGCGTGGTGCTCACCAGCCTGGGCAGCTACGAGCGTGACCTGCGCATGGCGCCGGGCGATTCGGTGGAGCTGGGCGGCTATCGCTTCCAGTTCGACGGTGCCGTGCACCACGAAGGCCCCAACTTCATTTCCGACAAGGGCACGGTGCGTGTCTTCGACGGCGAGCGGCAGATCAAGGTGCTGCACCCGGAAAAACGCCTGTACACCGTGCAGCAGGCCACCATGACCGAAGCGGGCATCGACGCCGGCTTCACCCGTGACCTGTTCGTCGCCCTCGGCGAGCCGTTGGAGCAGGGCGCCTGGGCCGTGCGCATCCATATCAAGCCCTTCGTGCGCTGGATCTGGCTCGGCGGCCTGCTGATGGCCTTCGGCGGTTTCCTCGCCGCGGCCGACAAGCGTTATCGGATCAAGGTCAGAACCCGGGTGCGTGAAGCGCTGGGCATGGAGGCTACTGCATGAGACGCCTGTTATTGCTGCTGCCGCTGCTGGCTTTTCTGGCGATGGCCGTATTCCTCTATCGCGGCTTGTTCCTCGATCCCTCCGAGCTGCCATCGGCGCTGATCGGCAAGCCGTTCCCGGCGTTCAGTCTGCCGTCGGTGACCGATCCATCGCGCACCCTGACCCAGGACGACCTCAAGGGCAAGCCGGCTCTGGTCAATGTCTGGGGCACCTGGTGCCCATCCTGCCGCCATGAGCATCCGGTGCTGAACAAGCTGGCCGAAGCTGGCGTGGTCATTCATGGCATCAACTACAAGGATGAACGTGAGCCTGCGCAGAAGTGGCTGCGCGACTTGCACAACCCATATCAGCTCAACATCGAGGATGCCAAGGGTACCTTGGGCCTGGATCTGGGGGTTTACGGCGCGCCGGAAACCTTCTTCATCGATGCCAAGGGCATCATCCGCCACAAATACGTCGGCGCCATCGACGAGCGCATCTGGCGCGAACAATTGGCGCCGATCTATCGAGAACTGGTCGACGAGGCACAGGCACCATGAAAACTACTGCGCTCGATCATGCTGCGTTGAAAACAGGCTCAGAATGCTCATTTACAACTTGTAAACTCCGCTTCTTCGCCTGCTTTCGCCTTGCCTGCTCTTCGCTCGCGACGTTTTCATGGCGCCTGCCTAAACGTCTGCTGATCGCCACCGGCCTGGCGCTGGGCCTGCTGGCCAGTGCCCATGCCGCCATCGACACCTACGAGTTCGCCAACGAAGCGGAGCGTGAGCGCTATCGCACCCTGGTCGAGGAACTGCGTTGCCCCAAGTGCCAGAACCAGAACATCGCCGACTCCAATGCGCCGATCGCCATGGATCTGCGCAACGAGGTCTACCAGATGCTCGAAGCGGGCAAGACGGACGCGCAGATCATCGATTTTCTCGTCGCCCGCTACGGTGACTTCGTCCTCTACAACCCGCCCGTGACCAGCCGCACGCTGCTGCTCTGGTACGGCCCGGCCGGCCTGCTGCTGATCGGTTTCGGCGTGCTCGGGGTGATCGTCCTGCGCCGCCGTGGCCAGAAGGCGCGCCCGGACAATGGCCTCAGCACTGACGAACAGCAGCGCCTCGCCGCACTGCTCGAACAAGCCTCTCAGGACAAGAAAGACCGATGATCGATTTCTGGTTGCCCGCCGGGCTGCTGTTGCTCACTGCCCTGGCGTTCCTGCTGATCCCCGTGCTGCGCGTGCGCAAGCTGCAGGCCGAGGAAGACCGTACCGCGCTCAACGTCACCCTTTATCAGGAGCGCCTGCAGGAGCTGCAGACGCAGCACCAGCGCGGCGTGCTCGACGATGCCGGGCTGGAAGCCGGCCGTGCCGAGGCTGCGCGCGAGCTGCTCACCGACACCGAAGGCGTGCAGCGCCGTAGCAGCGTGCTGGGCAGCAAGATTCCGCTGCTGGCGGCGATCCTGGTGCCGGTGCTCGGCGTGGGTCTGTACATGCACTGGGGCGCCCTGGAGCAATTGCAGCAGGCCCGCGAAATGGCTGCGCAGCAACCGCAGAGTATCGAGGAAATGACCGCCCGCCTGGAGCGTACGGTGGAGGAGCAGCCGGAGTCCGCCGAGGCCTGGTACTTCCTCGGCCGTACTTACATGGCGCAGGATCGTGCCGCCGACGCCGCCAAGGCCTTCGAGAAAGCGGTGGGCCTGGCAGGCCGCGCCCCCGAACTGCTGGGGCAGTGGGCCCAGGCGCTGTACTTCGCCAATGGCAAGCAGTGGAACGCGCAGTTGCAGGCGCTGACCGACGAGGCGCTGAAGGCGGATGCGGAAGAAGTCACCAGCCTCGGCCTGCTCGGTATCGCCGCCTATGAAAGCCAGCGCTATGCCGATGCCGTGCGCTACTGGGAGCGCCTGGTCGCGGTATTGCCCGAGCAGGATCCGTCGCGTGCCGCCATCGCCAGCGGCATCGAGCGTGCCCGTCAGCAGATGGGCGAAGGCGAGCAGGCCAGCGCCGCCGCCGCCGAGCCCGCGGCCAAGGTACAGGCCCTGGAGGTCGCCGTCTCGCTGGCGCCCCAGGTGCAGGCCCAGGTCAAGCCAGACGATGCCGTGTTCATCTTCGCCCGTGCCCTCAGTGGCCCACCGATGCCGCTGGCGGTCAAGCGCCTGAAGGTGTCCGACCTGCCGGCGCAGGTCAGCCTGTCCGATGTCGATGCGATGATGCCGGAGTTGAAGCTGTCGCGTTTCCAGCAGGTGCAACTGGTCGCTCGTGTTTCGCGCGCTGGCAATGCCACCCAGGGCGAGTGGACGGGGCAGGTCGGGCCGGTTTCCAGCACCGCTCGTGATGTGCAGAAGCTGCTGATCGACAGCCCCGAGGCCAAGGCACAATGAAACGGCTGGCGCTGCTGTGCGCGCTGAGCCTGGCGCTGGTTGGCTGTGCCGGCCTGCAGCCAGGGGCGCCGGGTTCTTCCGTGCCTGAAGTGCAGCAACCGGCGCACCCGCGCTACGCGCCGCCGCCCGGGGTCAGGAGCCACTGGAGCCCGGCGCTGGGCGTCTATGTGGTCGAGGGCGCGCGTGATCTGTTCTACCGCGAGCGTATCTTCTACCGCTGGAATGGTGGCTGGAGCTGGTCGCCGCAAGCCGGTGGGCCCTGGACGGAAACCGACAGCTCCGGCATTCCGCCGGGCTTGTTTCGGCATTATCAGAATCGCTGAGGCGAAACCCGGCAAACACCCGATATGACAACGGCGCCTGCGGGCGCCGTTGTCATCTCTGCTGAGTCCGGCTCAATGCGCCCAGATCAACCCCACCAGCAGATAGCTGAGCACCGTCACCAACAGCACCCCGAACAGGTTGAGGGCGAAGCCGGCCTTGATCATCGACTGGATGCGCATGTGCCCGGTGCCGAACACGATGGCATTGGGCGGCGTCGCCACCGGCATCATGAAGGCGCAGCTTGCAGCGATGGCGGCGGGAATCGCCAGCAGCTCGGCAGGCATGCCCTGCGATACCGCCAGTGCGCCCAGCAGGGGCAAGAAGGCGGCCGCGGTGGCGGTGTTGGAGGTCACCTCGGTGAGGAAGATGATCACCAGCACCACCACGCCGATCATCGCGATTACCGGCAGCGCCCCGAGGGCGCCGAGGCTCTGCGCGATCCACTCGGCCAGGCCGGTGCTGCGGATCACTCCGGCCAGGGACAGGCCGCCACCGAACAGCAACAACACGCCCCAGGGCAGTTTGCTGGCGCTTTCCCAGTTCATCAGGAACACGCGCTGCTTGCTGTCCACCGGAATGATGAACAAGGCCAGCGCCGCGGCGATGGCGATGCTGGTGTCATTGACCCCTGACACCCACTCGCCGATCAGCGGCTGGAATACCCAGGCCAGTGCGGTGATCACGAATACCAGGGCCACCAGTTTCTCGCCACGGCTCAAGGGGCCGAGCTCGGCCAGCTCGCTGCGGATCAGTTGCGTGCTGTCGTGCCCGGCCAGGTTGAAACCGCCACGGGTCAGCCACCACCAGATGAATACCAGCATCAGGCTCGCCACCGGCAGGCCGAGCAGCATCCATTGGCCGAAGCCGATCTGCACGTCGTAGTTCTCTGCCAGGAAGGCTGCCAGCAGGGCATTGGGCGGCGTACCGATAAGGGTGGCGATACCGCCGACGCTGGCGGCATAGGCGATGGCCAGCAGCAGGGCGGTGGCGAAACGTTCACGCTCGGCGTTGCTGGCAGCCTGTTCGCCCGCCAGCAGGCCGATCACCGACAGGCCGATGGGTAGCATCATGATGGTGGTGGCGGTGTTGCTCACCCACATGCTGAGAAAGGCGGTGGCCAGCATGAAACCGGCGATCTGCCGGCTCGGCTTGCTGCCTACTGCCAGCAGGGTCATCAGGGCGATGCGCTTGTGCAGGTTCCAGCGCTCCATGGCCAGGCCGAGGATGAAACCGCCGAGGAACAGGTAGATGGTCGGGCTGGCATAGGGGGCGGTGGCAGCGTTGAGGCTGTCGATGCCCAGGGCGGGCACCAGCAGGATCGGCAACAGCGAGGTGGCCGGAATCGGAATGGCCTCGGTCGACCACCAGGTGGCCATCAGCAGCGTCAGGCCAACGGTGGCCCAGGCGGTGGCAGACAATCCGCCGGGCGGGTCGGTGATCAAGCACACCAGCAGTAGCAAGGGCCCCAGGATCAGACCGATCCAGGCAGCCTTGGCCGGTGCCGTGGCATTGTTGGTGGTGACTGCCATCAGGCGCATCCTTCAGCTAAAAAGGCGGTGTTATAGCTCAGTGAGCGCCTTTCAGACCACGCATGGAGCCCATGGTTTTACTTCAAGCTGTGTCCACGTCCTCATGCTTGCGACTGAACAGTGGCCCTCCGCAACGGTTGCAGAAGGCTGCGCTGTGTTCGTGAAAGGGTTTGCGGCAGTGCGGGCAGTCATGTTCCATCGAGCCGTCCTGGCGCATGGCGTTGGCCAGCTCGGCGGTGAAGATGCCAGTGGGCACGGCGATGATCGAATAGCCGGTGATCATCACCATGGTCGCCAGCATCTGGCCCACGGGTGTCTGTGGGGTGATGTCGCCAAAGCCCACCGTGGTCAGCGTCACCACCGCCCAGTAGATGCTGATGGGAATGCTGGTAAAGCCGTTGCTCGGCCCCTCGATCACGTACATCAGCGCGCCGAACACCGTGACCAGGGTGGACACAGTGACCAGGAACACCACGATCTTCTGCCGGCTGCCGCGTAACGCCACCAGCAGGAAATTGGCCTGGTTAAGGTACTGGCGCAGCTTGAGCACGCGGAAGATACGGATCATGCGGATGGCGCGGACGATCATCAGGTACTGCGCATCGGCGAATACCAGCGCCAGGATGGCCGGCAGCACGGCGAGCAGATCCACCAGGCCGAAGAAGCTGAAGGCATAGCGCATGGGCTTGGGTGAGCAGTACAGGCGCAAACCATATTCGATGGCGAACAGCGCGGTGAAGAACCACTCCAGCGTGCTGAACAGCTCGGCGTGCTGGCTATGGAAGCGCTCGACGCTATCGAGCATCACCACCACCAGGCTGGCCAGGATGGTCACCAGCAGCCAGTTGTCGAAGCGCTGCGCTGCCGGTGTGCTGGTCTCGAAAATGATGATGTAGAGGCGTTGGCGCCAGCTCTGCTGCTTATCCATGGCCATGTCCTGAGTGGGCGAAGGGGCACAGCCTAGGCAGGAAGCGGCTGGCTGAGCAAGGGAGGGAGTGTCTGTCGGGTTTCCCCTCCGGTGTGACGAGCGGTCGAGCACAACGGCCGAACGAATGGTCGCCTGTTCCTGTCCTCAGCAGACACACTCATGATCAGGAGGCAGTATGCGTATCACGCTCCCAACGCTCGGCTTCGGTGGCGCGCCGCTCGGCAACATGTTCAAGGCGGTACCCGAAGACCAGGCTCAAGCCACCCTGGCAAACGCCTGGCAGGCCGGTATTCGCTACTACGACACCTCACCCCATTACGGCGCGGGATTATCGGAAATGCGCTTCGGCAAATTGCTCAGCGGCAAGCCGCGCGACCAGTTCGTGCTCAGCAGCAAGGTGGGCCGGCTGTTGCAGCCAGCCGATCAGCCCGAGAACGCCAAGCCCTTCACCCAGGAGCTGCCCAACCGTCGGGTGATCGATTATTCGGCCGACGGTGCGCGGCGCTCCATCGAGAGCAGTCTGCAACGACTGGGTGTGGATCGCCTCGATGTGGTGTTCATCCACGACGTTTCCGAAGACCAGCACGGCCCCAAATGGCGCGAATACTTCGCCGAGGCCATGCAGGGAGCGGCGGTGGCGCTTACCCGCATGCGCGAAGATGGCATGATCCGTGGCTGGGGTCTTGGCGTGAATCTGGTCGAGCCCTGTCGTCTGGCGCTGGAGCAGGCCGACCCGGATGTATTCCTGCTGGCGGGACGCTACACGTTGCTCGATCACCGTGAAGCGCTGGATACCCTGTTTCCCGAATGCGCCCGGCGTGATGTCGGTATCGTCGTCGGCGGGCCGTTCAATTCGGGGGTGCTGGCCGGCGGCGAGCATTATGAGTACGACCGCATCCCCGAAGATATCCGCCGCAGAACCGAGCAATTGCAGGCGCTGGGCGAGCGCTTCGGTGTCGATATCCGCGCGGCGGCCATGCAGTTCTGCCTGGCCAACCCGGTGGTGCAGTCGGTCATCCCCGGTACCGCCACCCCGGCTCGCCCGGCGCAGTATGTGAGCCTGCTGGAGGCGTCGATCCCCGCAGACTTCTGGCAGGCCCTACGTGAGCAGGGCATCCTGCCCGAGGATGCGCCGTTGCCACGCTGATTCAGTGTTGCTGCTCGGCCAGTGCCTGCTGGTAGATCGCCAGATCGCTGGCCGAGAAGCAGCAGAACAGCACTTCATCGATCCCCGGATGGCGGGGCAGTTCCTCGTGAACCGTGATCACGGCCAGGCGGGCCGCAGCTTCGATGGGGTAGCCGTAGATGCCGGTGCTGATGCTGGGAAAGGCAATGGAGCGGGCGTTGCATTCGGCAGCCAGGTGCAATGCGTTGCGATAGCAGGCTTCCAGCAGGGCGGGTTCACCCTCGCTGCCGCCGCGCCAGACCGGCCCGACGGTATGGATGATGAACGCGGCGGGCAAGCGATAACCGCGTGTGCGTTTGGCTTCCCCTGTTTTGCAACCGCCGAGTAGCCGACATTCGTGCAGCAGTTCGCTGCCGGCCGCGCGGTGGATGGCGCCGTCCACGCCACCGCCACCCAGTAGCGAGGTGTTGGCAGCATTGACGATGGCATCGACCTTCAGCGTGGTGATATCGGCATGGATAGCCAGCATTCGAGCGCTCATTGACGAACTCCTGCTTTCGTTCAGCGGTGACGGTATGCAGCTAGCAGGCTGTTGAAAAACTACCTCGGCTTTGGCTTCCTGCGTCGCTCTACCTCCTGCATCCATGCAGTCGTCGCCTACGTTTTTCAACGGCCTGCTAGTGCCGCAGGTTCAGCCACGCAGGCCATGGCAATGTTACACGGAGCCCCCATTGCTCCCTGGCGTTCGCGCGCTCCGATGTGCCGTGGCGCCGTGTTGTTCCCCTCACGAAAATTTGACAAGGCACCGTCCATTTCATAATTTCTGCCTCTCGCAAACGTTTGCGTATCGATAAGAACGACAATAACCACGGAGTACTCCCTCATGTCCGGTTTCCGTCCTGCCCGTCTCTGCGCTGCCATCGCCCTTGGTGCCGCTGCCCTTGTCAGTTTTTCCACCGTGCATGCAGCCGAAGGCGAGCCGCCGCGTGTGGCGCTGGTGATGAAGTCTCTGGCCAACGAGTTCTTCCGCACCATGGAGGATGGCGCCAAGGCCTATCAGAAGGAACATCCCGATCAGTTCGAGCTGGTCGCCAATGGCATCAAGGATGAAACCGACACCTCGGCGCAAATCCGCATCGTCGAGCAGATGATCGTTTCCAAGGTCGATGCCCTGGTCATCGCGCCCGCCGATTCCAAGGCGCTGGTGCCGGTGATCAAGAAGGCCAGCGACGCGGGCATCAAGGTGGTCAACATCGACAACCGCCTCGACCCCGAAGTGGTCAAGAGCAAAGGCCTGGACGTGCCGTTCGTGGGCCCGGACAACCGCAAGGGCGCGCGCCTGGTGGGTGAATACCTGGCCAAGGAAAAACTCAAGGCCGGTGACGAGGTCGGCATCATCGAAGGCGTTTCCACCACCACCAATGCCCAGCAGCGCACTGCCGGCTTCAAGGACGCCATGGAAGCGGCTGGCATGAAGATCGTCAGTGTGCAGTCCGGTAACTGGGAAATCGACCGTGGCAACGCCGTGGCCTCGGCCATGCTCAACGAATACCCGAACCTCAAGGCACTGCTGGCCGGTAACGACAGCATGGCCCTCGGCGCGGTGTCCGCCGTGCGTGCGGCGGGCAAGAAGGGCCAGGTGCAGGTGGTGGGCTACGACAACATCAATGCCATCAAGCCGATGCTCGAGGATGGCCGTGTACTCGCCACCGCCGACCAGTTCGCCGCGCGCCAGGCGGTGTTCGGCATTCAGGCGGCGCTCAAGCTGGTCAAGGGTGAGCCGACCGACGCCAAAGAGGGTGTGATCGAAACTCCCGTCGAACTCGTGACCAAACCGTGACCCACGCGGTAGTGGCCGGCGAGACCGTTCTCGCCGCCCGCAATATCGGCAAGACCTACGCCCAGCCGGTGCTGGGTGGGGTCGAGCTGGAGCTACGCGCCGGTGAAGTGCTGGCGCTGACCGGCGAGAACGGCGCCGGCAAGAGCACCCTTTCCAAGATTTTCTGCGGCCTGGAGCAGCCGACCACGGGCTCTTTGAGCTTTCTCGACCAGCCCTACGCGCCGGCCAGCCGCCGCGAGGCCGAGCGCCTCGGCGTGCGCATGGTGCTGCAGGAGCTCAACCTGCTGCCCACCCTGACCGTGGCCGAGAACCTGTTTCTCGACAACCTGCCCAGCCGCGCTGGCTGGATTGCCCGTGGTCGCCTGCGCGAGATGGCCCGTGAGGCCATGGCCCGGGTTGGCCTGGAGGCCATCGACCCGGACACACCGGTGTCGGCGCTGGGCGTCGGCCATCAGCAGATGGTGGAGATCGCCCGCAACCTGATCGGTGACTGCCGCGTGCTGGTGCTGGACGAGCCTACGGCCATGCTCACCGCCCGCGAGGTGGATCTGCTGTTCGAGCAGATCCAGCGCCTGCGCGACGCCGGTGTGGCCATCGTCTATATCTCCCACCGCCTCGAAGAACTGGCCAAGGTGGCGCAGCGCGTGGCCGTGCTGCGCGACGGCCAACTGGTGGCGGTAGAGCCCATCGACCGCTACAGCAGCGACGAGCTGGTCACCCTGATGGTGGGCCGCGAGGTCGGTGAAGCCATCGACCTGGGGGCGCGGCAGATCGGCGCGCCGCTGTTGCAGGTCAAGAATCTCAGCCGTCGTGGCAAGGTCGACGATGTGTCGTTCAGCGTGCGGGCAGGGGAGATCTACGGCATTTCCGGTTTGATCGGCGCCGGCCGTACCGAACTGCTGCGCCTGATCTACGGCGCCGACCGTGCCGACAGCGGCGAGGTGGCCATCGGCAACCCTCCTGTGCCGGTGCAGGTGCGTTCGCCCGCCGAAGCGGTGCGCAACGGCATCGCCCTGATCACCGAAGACCGCAAGGGCGAAGGTCTGCTTCTCGGCCAGCCGATTGCCGCCAACCTGGCGCTGGGCAACATGCCGGCGGTTTCCCGGCACGGCGTGCTGCGCCCGGCGGCGGAGCAGGCGCTGGCGCAGCGGCAGATCGATGCCATGCGCATCCGTTGCAATGGTGGCCAGCAAGCCGTGGTCGAGCTGTCCGGTGGCAACCAGCAGAAGGTGGTGATTGGCCGCTGGCTGGAGCGCGACTGCCAGGTGTTGCTGTTCGACGAGCCGACCCGTGGTATCGACGTTGGCGCCAAGTTCGAGATCTACGGCCTGCTTGGCGAGCTGGCGCGCCAGGGCAAGGCACTGGTGGTGGTGTCCAGCGATCTGCGTGAGCTGATGCTGATTTGCGACCGTATCGGCGTGATGTCGGCCGGTCGCCTGATTGAAACCTTCGGCCGCGATGACTGGAGCCAGGATCGTCTGCTGGCTGCCGCATTTGCCGGCTATCGCAGCCGCGAGGCCTTGCTCGGCGAGGCCGTTCCCCCGTTACAGGAGCTTTCCCGATGACCACTTCGTCCGCCACTGCCAGCAAGCGCAGTGGTACTCACCAGGGGCTGGGCACTTATTTGGGCCTGGCTGGCGCGTTGCTGGCGATGATCGTGCTGTTCTCGACCCTGAGCAGCCACTTTCTCTCTTACGCCACCTTCACCACCCTGGCCAACCAGATTCCCGACCTGATGGTGCTGGCGGTGGGTATGACCCTGGTGCTGATCATCGGCGGCATCGACCTGTCGGTGGGCTCGGTGCTGGCCCTGGCGGCAGCCGTGGTCAGCGTCGCCACCCTTGGCCTCGGCTGGGGCATCCTGCCCGCCGCGCTGCTGGGCATGACCTGCGCGGCATTGGCCGGCAGCGTGACCGGCATCATTACCGTGGCCTGGGGCATTCCCTCGTTCATCGTCTCCCTCGGCGTACTGGAGATGGCCCGTGGTGTGGCCTATCAGCTTACCGACTCGCGCACCGCCTATATCGGCGATGCCTATGCCTGGTTGTCGACGCCGTTCGCTGCCGGCATCTCGCCGTCGTTCGTCATCGCCTTGCTGGTGATCGCGGCCGCGCACCTGCTGCTGACGCGCACCGTGTTCGGCCGTTACCTGGTGGCCATCGGCACCAACGAAGAGGCCGTACGCCTGGCCGGCATCAACCCCAAACCCTACAAGATTTCCGTATTCGCCCTGATGGGCCTGCTCGCCGGCCTGGCTGCGCTATTTCAGATTTCCCGTCTGGAAGCGGCTGACCCGAACGCCGGTTCTGGCCTGGAATTGCAAGTGATCGCCGCCGTGGTGATCGGCGGCACCAGCCTGATGGGCGGCCGTGGCTCGGTGATCAGCACCTTCTTCGGCGTGCTGATCATTTCCGTGCTGGCCGCCGGCCTGGCGCAGATCGGCGCCAGCGAGCCGACCAAGCGCATCATCACCGGGGCAGTGATCGTGGTGGCGGTGATCCTCGACACCTATCGCAGCTACCGCGCCAAGCGTCGGGCCTGAGCGCGCATGGCCACCATCAAGGACGTCGCCGCACTGGCCGGTATTTCCTTCACCACGGTGTCCCACGTGGTCAACGGCACCCGCCCGGTGAGCGATCAGGTGCGGCGCAAGGTGGAGGCGGCCATCGCCGAACTGGGCTACGTGCCCAGCGGCGTGGCGCGCTCGCTGCGCGTGCGCGCCACCGGCACCATCGGTCTGCTGGTGCCCAACGCCAGCAACCCCTATTTCGCCGAGCTGGCGCGGGGCATCGAAGACCACGCCGAGCGCAACGGTTACAGCGTGATCCTGTGCAACTCCGACGATGACGGCGACAAGCAACTGCGTTACCTGCGGGTGCTGCTGGAGCGACGTATCGACGGGCTGATCGTCGCCACCGTGGCCAGCGACCCGGCCTTCGTCCAGGCGCTGGCGGCGGTAAAGGTGCCGCTGATGCTGGTCGACCGTTCCCTGGACGGGGTGCAGGCCGATCGCGTGCAGGTCGACCATGAACTCGGCGGTTACCTGGCGACCCGGCATCTGCTGGAACTGGGGCACCGGCGTATCGCCTGCATCGGCGGGCCCGCCAGTACCCAGGTGGTGCAGTTGCGCGCGGCCGGTTACCGACGCGCCCTGAACGAGGCGGACATCGAGGCGTTGCCGGTGGTGGACTGCGCCTTCACCAGCCCGGGTGGGCACGCCGCTGCGCAGGCGCTGCTGAACAGCGCCGATGCACCCACGGCGATCTTCGCCGGCAACGACATGATCGCCCTCGGCGTGCTGCGCGCCGCTGCCGAACGTGAGGTGAGGGTGCCGCAGCAGCTCTCGCTGGTGGGCTTCGACGATATCGAGGTCAGCCGTTACCTGCATCCGGCGCTGACCACCGTTGGCCAGCGCATCGGCCAACTTGGCGAGCAGGCCGCCGAGCGGTTGCTGGCGCGGGTGCGCGAGCCTGGGCTGCCGGCCGAACAGCATGTGGTCGAACCGACCCTGATCGTCCGCGAGTCCAGCGCTGAACATTATTCCAGTGGGCGCAAGGCGCCCTGAGGCAGAGGCAGATGCAAGGCAAAGTGCTGGTGGTCGGCAGCTTGAACATGGATCTGATCGTGCGGGCGCCACGCCTGCCGCGTGGCGGCGAGACCCTGGCCGGGCACGATTTCTCCACCGCCGCTGGCGGCAAGGGGGCCAACCAGGCCGTGGCCGCCGCGCGGCTTGGCGCGCAGGTGGCGATGATCGGTTGCGTCGGGGCTGACGCATACGGGCAGCAACTGCGCAGCGGGCTGATCGAAGAGGGTATCGATTGCGCGGGCGTCGAAACGGTTGATGGCGTACCCACGGGTATCGCCTCGATTCTGGTGGATGATGCCGGGCAGAACGCCATCGTCATCGTCGCCGGTGGCAATGGCGCGCTGACGCCTGCGCATCTGGAGGCCCAGCAGCACTTGCTGGCCGCAGCGCAGGTATTGATCGTGCAACTGGAGGTGCCGGATGCCTGCGTCGAGGCCGCCATGCGCATGGGCCGCGAGGCCGGCTGTACGGTCATCCTCAACCCGGCGCCCGTGGCCGGGCCGTTGCCGGCGCACTGGTACGCCATGGCCGATTACCTGATCCCCAATGAAAGCGAGGCCGCCGCCCTGACCGGCATGCCGGTGGATTCGCCGCAGTCGGCGCAGCTTGCCGCGCATAGCCTGTTGCAGGCCGGCGCTTGCCGCGTGCTGATCACCCTTGGCGCGCAGGGCGTGCTTTATGCCGATGCCGAGCAACAGAGGCATTTCACCGTGACGCCGGTGCAGGCCGTGGACACCACGGCAGCCGGCGACACCTTCGTCGGCGGTTTCGCCGCTGCCCTGGCGGCCGGCCAACCGCTGTCGGCGGCCATCGCTCTGGGCCAGCAAGCCGCAGCCCTGGCGGTGACCCGGCCAGGTGCCCAGCCTTCGATCCCTTATCGTCACGAGTTGCCCGCATGAAGAAGACCCCGCTGCTCAACGCCGAACTCTCCGCCGCCATCGCCCGTCTCGGCCATGGCGATGTCATCGTCATCGGCGACGCCGGTATGCCGGTGCCGCCCGGCACGCCCTGCATCGACCTGGCGCTGACCGCCGGCGTGCCGGATTTCGTCACCACCCTGAAGGTGCTGCTCAGCGAAATGCAGGTGCAGGGCCATCTGCTGGCCCGCGAAACTCTGGAGGTGGCGCCACCAGCGCTGGCGGAGATCGAGGCGTTGACGGCAGATGGCGAGCTGGGCGAGCGGCAACTGCTCAGCCACGACGAACTCAAGGCGGCCTGCCGCACGGCGCGCGTGCAGATCCGCACGGGTGAGTGCCAGCCCTACAGCAATATCGCCCTGATCGCTGGCGTGACTTTCTGAAGCCTTTGGGGGATTGAGCGGGGCAGCGGCCCGAAGCCTGTGTTTACAGGGTTTCTTCTGCGATGAAATCCGTGGGCACATGGCTGGTCAGCCACACCCCGTTCTCTGCCTGATAGAAGCAGAAGCCCTGCGCATGCATGCGTTGCGCCGCAACCTTCAGCACCACAGGTTTTCCATAACGCTGGCCGACCGCAACGGCGGTGGGGATGTCTTGCGACAGGTGGACATGGTGGCGCGAGCCTGGGATCAGGCCCTGTTGTCGAATCGATTGGAGAAAGCGGGTTGCCGTGCCGTGGTAGAGAAACTCCGGTGGCGTCCTTTCGACGTGTTGCAGGCTCACGCTGCTGGTTGAGTGGCCCTGGACTGCACGGATGCGCAGGCCATCGGCGGAAATGCTGAAGCGCTTCTTGTCGCTGCTGTCGACCACCGCCTGGATCAGGGCCTTGTCCAGGGCTCGCCCAGCGTTGGCTGCCCCGCTTATCAGCGACTCGAGATCGGCCCAACCTTCGCTGTCGAGTCGCAGGCCGATGGCTTGTGGCTCATGCCTGAGCACGTAGCTGAGAAACTTGCTGGTTTCGTTGAGTCGTTTGCTATCCATACGCTTTGTCATCTCCAGGGTGAGACGGGGCTGCTCGTCAGGCCATCAATCGCCGCTTACCCGCTCGCTGGACGCCGGCGCAGGTGCGACCTCGCAGCCCTTGAGCACCAGGCGGATGATGGTCTGCGCGGCGGCTTCGTAATCGGCATCGTCGAGCTTGGCCTTGCCGGTGACCACGGAAATCTGCCAGTCGAAATCGGCGTAGGTCTGGGTAGCCGCCCAGATGCTGAACAGCAGGTGGTGCGGATCCACACTGGCCATCAGGCCCTGGTCGATCCAGCGCTGGATGCAGGCGATGTTGTGGCTGGCCTGGGCGTTGAGCTGTTCGGTCTGCTGAGGCGACAGGTGCGGTGCGCCATGCATGATCTCGCTGGCGAATACCTTGGAGGCATGCGGCAGTTCGCGGGAAATGCGGATCTTCGAGCGGATGTAGGCGGTGAGCACTTCGCCAGGCTGGCCCGGCTGGTTGAACGGGGCCGAGGCGGCGAGCAGGGGCTCGACGATGCTTTCCAGCACCTCGCGGTAGAGGTTTTCCTTGGACTTGAAGTAGTAGTAGACGTTGGGCTTGGGCAGCCCGGCCTTGGCGGCGATGTCGCTGGTCTTGGCGGCGGCGAAGCCCTTGTCGGCGAATTCCTCGCTGGCGGCGCGCAGGATCAGCTCTTTGTTACGCTCGCGAATGCTGGTCATAAAACCCTTGATTTCCCTGGCCACCGAAGGGCACCTCTAAAAACTACCTGCTGCCATCGCGGCGTTAAAAACAGGCTCGTGCGCGAGTCCGAGCTAGGCGCCCCCATCAGAATGCTCATTTACAACACGTAAACCCGAATGCGGGCCCAGTGCTTTCTTCGCCTGTTTTTGCGGGGCCGCCCTCGGTATTGCGCTGACTGCCTCGGCTCGGGCTTCCTGCTTCGCTCTACCTCCTGCATGCAGTCGTCGTCTACGTTTTTAGAGGCGCCCCGAAGGGTGGTCGGGCATGGTAGCACTGGCCTTTGCGCGGCCTCAAGGCGAGGGGGCGTGCGGCTGCTTAGGCCGCATTCGGTCAACCGCCGCAGAGGCTTTGCGTTTTCCTCGAGATGCCGTTTCGGCTATGGCCGAGTGCCGTTGCCGGCTCGCCACGATGGGGCGATAGCCTCTAAACTCTGCTTTCTACCTCGCATTCTCTGGAGTCCGGCTTTGTCCAGCACCCAGCTCGTCGACCCCTTCGGTCGCCGCATCACCTATCTGCGTCTGTCGGTGACCGACCGTTGCGATTTTCGCTGCACCTACTGCATGAGCGAGGACATGGTCTTCGCGCCGCGCGCGCAGATCCTCACCCTGGAGGAGCTGTACACGGTGGCCGACGCCTTCATCGGCCTGGGGGTGAAGCGCATCCGCATCACCGGGGGCGAGCCGCTGGTGCGCAAGAACCTGCTCAGCCTGCTGCAACGCCTGGGGCAACGCGAGGAGCTGGAAGACCTGGCCATCACCAGCAATGGTTCGCAGCTCTGCGAGTTGGCGCCGCAGTTGCGTGCGGCCGGGGTCAAGCGCCTGAACATCAGCCTGGATTCGCTGCAACGCGAGCGCTTCGCCGCCTTCACTCGGCGTGACCGCCTGCCACAGGTGCTGGCGGGCATCGAGGCGGCGCGTGCGGCAGGCTTCGCGCGGATCAAGCTCAACTGCGTGGTGCAGCTTGGGCGCAACGACGACGAAGTGCAGGACATGGTCGAGTTCGCCATGGCCCGTGGCCTGGATATCAGCTTCATCGAGGAGATGCCGCTGGGCAGCGTGGTCAGCCATAGCCGCGAGCAGACCTTCTGCAGCAGCGACGAGGTGCGCCAGCGTATCGAACAGCGCCATGCCCTGGTGCGCAGCAGCGCCAGCACCGGCGGGCCGTCGCGCTATTGGCAGGTGGCGGGCAGCGATACGCGCATCGGTTTCATCTCGCCGCACAGCCACAACTTCTGTGGCGACTGCAATCGCGTGCGGGTCACCGCCGAAGGCAAGCTGGTGCTCTGCCTGGGGCATGACGATGCGCTGGACCTCAAGCGCCTGCTGCGCAGCCATCCGGGCGACAGCGAGCGCCTGCGCCAGGCCTTGGTCGATGCCTTGCGCCTCAAGCCGCAGCAGCACCACTTCGCCAGCGACGAGCAGGTGCAGGTGGTGCGCTTCATGAGCGTCACCGGCGGCTAAGGGGCACCTCTAAAAACTACCTACGTTGCCATCGCGGCGTTAAAAACAGGCTCGTGCGCGAGTCCGAGCTAGGCGCCCCCATCAGAATGCTCATTTACAACACGTAAACCCGAATGCGGGCCCAGTGCTTTCTTCGCCTGTTTTTGCGGGGCCGCCATCGGTATTGCGCTGCCTGCCTCGGCTCGGGCTTCCTGCTTCGCTCTACCTCCTGCATCCATGCAGTCGTCGCCTAAGTTTTTAGAGGTGCCCTGAGGCGCCGGGTCGCCAGACCCGGCGCAGGCCTGCTTCAGCTACGGAAGCGAGCGCAGGCGGGCAGGTACTGCATCATCAGGTAGTAGCTCAGCCCGGCGGGCAGCAGGCTGGCGTACCAGGACACCGCCGGCAGGCTCAGGGCGACGCCGGCGCCGAGCAGCGAGGCGGCGATGGCTGCGTAGTTCACCCCGCGATAGGGGCCGTTCTCGTCGTACAGCTTGGCGATGTCCAGTTGCCGGCGGCGCAGGATGAAGTAGTCCACCACCATCACCGCGAAGATCGGGCCGAGAAACGCCGAGTAGGTCTGCACGAAGATCTGCAGGCCCGCCGAGGACTCATCCTTGACCAGCTCCCAGGGGAAGGTGGCGAAGGCGAGCAGGCCGACGATGACGGTGGCGCTGCGAAACGGCAGCTTGAACACGTCCATCAGGATGTAGGTGGGTGGCACCACGTTGTTCAGCACGTTGGTGGTCACCTGGGCGAAGGCGATGAACAGCAGGGTGATGATCAGCAGGGGCGTGTTGTCCACCGCGTTGGCGAACACCTGGATCGGGTCGTTGACCCCGGTGGCGCCGGACACCATCAGGCCGATCAGGCCCATGAACAGGGTGCAGGGCAGGATCGACATGGCGTAGAGGGTGGTCAGTAGGCCCGGGCCGCTGCCTTTCTTCAGCTCGCGGGAATAGTCGCTGACGTTGAGCATCATGGTGCTGTAGATGCCCAGAAAGAGCATGGTGGCACCCCAGAAGGGCAGGCCCCAGGTGCCCTCGATGTTCACCAGATTGACCATGATTTCGTCGCCATAGCGGTTGATCACGCTGTAGAACATGTACACCAGGGAGAACAGGATGAACACGCTACCGACATTCTCCAGCCACTTGATGCCCTGGAAGCCGAAGATCGACAGGCCGATCTGCAGGAACTGGAAGACGATGAAGTAGAACACCAGACTGTCGAAGCCGAACATGGAGGCCGACACGGTGTTGATCGCTGCGGCGCCGATCCAGCTCTGGAAGCCGTACCAGACGATGGCCGGCACCGCCCGTACCAGGCCGGGAAAGCGCGTACCGGCAAAGCCGAAGGCGCTGCGCGCCTGCACCATGAAGGGAATGCCGTACTTGTAGCCGGCGGCGCCGTTGATGGCCAGGGCGATGCCGATGATGAAGCAGCCGATGGCGATGGCCAGGGTCGCCTGCAGCAGGTTGAGGGTGCCGACGATGCTTGAGCCCATGGCGAAGGTGCCGATGGACACACAGCCGCCGAACCAGGCCAGCAGGTAGGACATCCGGCCCATGATGCGGGTCTGCTGTGGTGCCAGGGACTCCGCGCCAGCAGCCTTGCTGGCGATTGGTTGCTCAGGGTAATCGAGTGCTTGCGAGACGACGTTTTCACTGTTCATTGCAGGAGCCTCTCAGGAGGGATCAGAACGGTTTTTCTTGTAATTGTCTTGTCGTGCCCTAGCAGGCTGTTGAAACTACCTACGTTGCCATTGCTGCGTTAAAAACAGGCTCAAAATGCTCATTTACAGCTCGTAAACTCCGCTTTTTCGCCTGTTTTTGCCTTGCACTGGCTGCCTCGCCTACGTTTTCCAACGGCCTGCTAACTCGGCAGGGGCCATGCGCCTGCGGCTCGATGAGCCGAGGCTTGTATCGGGTATCAACTGCCCGAGAGGTAATCGAACTGGCCGCTGAAGGCCTTCGGCCGTGGGAAGTCCAGGTCGCCATGCTTGCTGGTGCCCAGGCCCAGGCTGACCAGCGATTCGGCCAGCTTCACCGCCGCCGTCACGCCCTCGACCACCGGCAGGCCGACGGCGTCGCTGATCTGTGCGGTCAGGTCGGCCATGCCGCCGCAACCGAGGACGATGGCGCCGATGTTGTCTTCGGCCTTGGCCCGCAGGCATTCGTCGATGATCCGTTGCAGGGCGCTGTCACCGTCGTCTTCCAGATCCAGCACCGGAATCTCGGCGGCGCGCACGCGTCGGCAGTGATGGGCAAAGCCGTAGTTCTGCAGCAGGTGCTCGGCGATGATGCCGGTACGGCCCAGGGTGGTGACGATGGAGAAGCGCGTGCTGATCAGGGTGGCCATGTGGAAGGCCGCCTCGGCAATGCCGATCACCGGGGCACGGGTCAGCTCGCGCGCGGCGAGCAGGCCGGGGTCGCCGAAACAGGCGAGGATGTACGCGTCGGTACCCTCGCGCTCGCCGATGCGCACCTCCTCGAGCACACCGACGGCACTGATGGCCTCATCGAAATGGCTTTCTATCGAGACCGGCCCGCTGACCGGGTTGCTCGCCACGATCTGCGTGCCCGGTGCGGCGATACGGCTGGCCGCCTCGCCGATCTTCTCGGTCATGCTGGCGGTGGTGTTGGGGTTGATGACGCGAATCTTCATGAGGGCTCTCGTTTCGGTGAGTGGGCGTGCGGCGCCGGTTTCAGACCGGGGCGTCGGCGTTTTTCAGGGCGCGTGCCTGGCCGTGCATCAGGCCGTAGTGCAGCAGGGCTCCGAGCAGGGCGCCGAGCAGCCAGGCATAGCCCGAGAGCTGCGCCAGTGCCGGCATCCAGACGGTGGAGACGGAGAACAGCGAGGCGGCGGCGAAGGCGATCAGCGCCTTGCGGTTCCAGCCGCCGTCGAAGTAGTAGGCGCTGTCGGCTTCGGCGCTGAATAGCTGTTGCAGGTCGAGCTTGCGCCGACGCACCAGGTAGTAGTCGGCGACGATGATGCCGTACAGCGGCGCCAGCACCGCGCCCAGGGTGTCGACGAAGGCGGCGATGCCGACATTGCTGATGAAGGCTACCCACAGCGCGCCGATGAAGAAGGCGATGGCGGCGGTGATGAAGCCGCCGGTGCGCGCGCTGATGTGGGCCGGTGCCAGGTTGGCCAGGTCGTAGGCTGGCGGGATGAAGTTGGCCACCAGGTTGATGCCCACGGTGGCGGCGAAGAAGGTCAGCGCGGCGATGATGGTCAGGGTCAGGTTGTCCACCCGCGCGACGATGTCGGTGGGGTTGGTCAGCGTCTCGCCGAACACCACCACGGTGCCGGCGGTGATCACCAGGGCGATCAGCGAGAAGAACGCCAGGCTCACCGGCAGGCCGAGGAAGTTGCCCAGGGTCATCTGTTTCTCGCTTCTGACGAAGCGGGCGAAGTCACCGTAGTTGATCACCACTGCGGCGAAGTAGGCGACCATGGTGCCGACCACGGCGAAGAACGCCGCCACCGGACCCGCCTTGTACTCACCGGTACCGGCGAAGATGTTGCCCAGTTCACTGAGCAGGCTCGGCCCGGCCTTGTACCAGATCAGCAGCATCAGCGCGATCATGACCACGTACACCAGCGGCCCGGCCCAGTTGAGGAAGCGGGTGATCCAGCTCATGCCGCAGACGAACAAGCCAACCTGGAACAGGCAGACGATCACGTAGGACAGCCAGCCGATGGCGGTCAGGCCCAGGTACATGGCAGGTGCTTCGGGTTGCAGCAGCGAGTTGAGCAGCAGCGCCACGGCGGTGGAGGCGAAATAGGTCTGCACGCCATACCAGAAGATGGCGACGATGCCACGGATCAGCGCGGGGAAGTTGGCGCCGCGCACGCCCATGCTGGCGCGGGCGAACACCGGGAAGGGAATGCCGTACTTGACGCTGGGCTTGCCGGTGAGTTGCACCAGGCCCATGACGATGAAGCCGGCGAGCACGATGCCGGCCAGCACCGTCCAGCCATTGAGCCCGTAGGAGATGAACAGGGTGGCGGCCAGGGTGTAGCCGAACAGGCTCTGAATGTCGTTGGACCAGACGTTGAAGATCTCGAACCAGCCCCAGGTGCGTTTCTCCGGGGCGAGCGGGGCGAGATCCTCATTGTGCAGCGTCGGGTCGATGTGCTGGATGCGGAACTCTTCGGCGGTGGACATGGCAGCTCCCTGATTGTTGTTGTGCCCAAGGGCGTTTAGGCCACCTCAAAAAACTACCTGCGTTGCCATCGCTGCGTTAAAAACAGGCTCAGAATGCTCATTTACAACACGTAAACTGCGCTTCTTCGCCTGTTTTTGCCTTGCGCTGCCTGCCTCGCCTACGTTTTTAGAGGTGCCCTTAGGAGGTTTGTCTGCAGTTTCCGTTCCGTTTTGTCGCTTCCGGCTGAAAAGGTTGCTGTATACAGGCGGTCGACTAACTGAAAGGATTTTTATGAGTGAATTTGTACACATAAATGCTGCGTATGAACATGTTTTGTTTGTGTTTTGTGTACAAAATGAATCTTTATTGAGCACATGAATGCCGCCGGATTGACCGGGCGGCATGGGCTAGAGGAAGGAGAATAAGGCGCTGGCTGCGCCTTTTAAGGGCGCAGAGCAGGCTTGCGCCTTGTCTTGGTGCGGTGTTTGGCCGTGAGGCTTGCCGTCAGCGTGGGTAGAGGGGTGGCAGGGCGCTGTTCTCCGGTGTTGCGCTGCTCGGCTCTTGGGCGGCGGGCAGGCTGCGGATGGCTTTCCACAGTTCCTCGCCCTGCCATTGCTGGCTGGTTTCGCTGTACAGCGCAGCATTCAAGCCATCGAGGGCGTCGGACAGCGGCACGTCGCGCGCGGCCATGTCCGCCAGGGTTTCCGGCTGCTGACGCGCCCAGGCGTCGAGGGCGTGGCGGGTGGCCTGGGCATCGCCCATCAGGCAGGCGCGCTTGAGATCGTCGAGCAGGGTACGTGGGCTCGGGCCGCTCTGCGCCGCCCGCTGGATCGCCGGCTGGCGACGCGCGTGCCACCACAGGCCGAAACCGAGCAGGGTGGTCAGGGCGAGCAGGGCGCAGGCCAGTTGCCAGGGCCACAACGGGGCACCTTCCATGCGCTGTACTTCGCTGGGAATCGGCGTGACCGGCTCGTCCACCTGCAGCGCCGGGTTTTCTGCCACCTGCAGGGTGCGCGCCGGCAGGGTGGTGCGTTCCAGGCTGTCGGTCTTGGTGTTCCACCACACCACTTGCAGGGCCGGCAGCTCGAAGCTGCCGCTGCGGCTCGGCACCAGCGCTTCGCGATCCTCGCGGCTGCCGAGCATGCCATTTTCGCTGGGCTGGTCGCTGAGCTGGGGCTGATCCGGGTAGCGGCGCAGGCCGTCGACCTGGGTGGCGGGTAGTGGCGGCAACTGGGCGCTGGACAGGCCATCTACCTTCAGGGTCAGGCTACGGGTCAGGGATTCGCCCACCTTGGCCTGCTCCGGCTGCGGATTCCAGCTTTCCGCCAGGCCCAGGGCGCGTGCCGGTAGCCAGGGCACGTCGGCCGGGTAATCGGCGGGCTTGGGGCGCACCTGCAAGGGGATGTCGGGTGACTTCACCCGCGTCACGCGCCCAGGGCGCGGGCCGAAGGGGTTGAAGTCGCTACCGCTGCGCTCGACCAGGGTGGCGCTGAATACCTGGCCGGGGATGATGAGCTGGCCGCTGCGCTGCGGGTAGATGGCATAGCGCACTTCGATCACGCCATGACGCACGCCGCCGATGTCCTTCTCGTAAGTGCGCGGCTCGCCCAGGCGCTCGACGCGGGCATCGTCGATCTGCAGGGGCGTCAGGCTGCTGTCGTCATACAGCGAGACCGAGTGGTAGATGCGCAGGGTGAGCATGGCCTGGGCCTGCACGTAGACGCTTTCCTGATCGAGGCTGGCATCGATGAACACGGGCGCCAGCTTCTCGCTCTTGCCGCTTTGCCTGGCTGGCTCGACGTGCAGGGTGATGGGCAGGCTGGCGGCGTCTTCCAGGCGGATCGGTGGAATCTCGACCTGGCCGCTACGTTTGGGTTGCAGGGTGAGAATCCAGCGCGTCGTGGTGCGTGGGGTGTCGCCGAGGGTGGTCAGACGATTGACCTGACTGCTGCCGAGAATCTCGAAGTCGGCATCCAGCGGGCTGAAGTCGGGGCGACCGAAGCGGGTGGGGTCGGTGGACTCCAGGGTCAGCACTACGGTCTCGCCTTCGCTCAGGTGCGTGCGGTCGACGCTGGCGACGAAGGCGTCGGCGTGGGCCAGGCCGCCCAGGAGCAAGAGAAAAAGCAGGCTGACGAGACGCTTCATCGGGATCGTTCCTGACGCTGTTGCTGTTCGTACCAGAATTTACGCCGCAGCAGCTCGCCCGGGTCATCGGGAATCTGCCGCAGCCATTGTTCCAGCGCCTGCCGGCGCTCCTGGTTGGTGCCCAGGTCGGCATCGCTCATGGGTGTCTGCGGGGTGGCTTGGGCATCGGCCTGGGCCTCGTTCTCGGCGCTCTGGTCGTTGCCGGGGGCGCTTTCGTTCGATTCCGGCTGGGGCTGTTCGGCGCCGGCCTTGGCGTCATCGCTGGGCTTGGCGGCGTTGTTCTCAGGTTCGCTCGGCTGAGCGGCCTGGCCCTGGCTGGCCTGCTCAGCGGCTTGCGCCTGGTCGTTGCGCGAAGGCGGCGGGTTCTGCGTCTGCCCGCTGTCGTTCTGTTCAGCCTGACGCTGGCGCAGGGCCTCTTCCACCAGGGCCTTGTTGTGCTGCGCAGCGGCCAGCTCGGGTTGCCGCTCCAGGGCCTGTTCGTAGGCATCCAGCGCGGCTTCCAGCTCACCGGCCTTGGCCAGGGCATTGCCGCGGTTGTAGTGGTCGCGGGCCTCGTCGCCCTGGGCGAAGCGCTCGGCGGCGGTGCCATATTCACCGGCTTCGTAGAGCGCCTTGCCTTGCCACTGCGGATCCTCGAAGCGTTGCGCCGCCTCGGCCGGGCGCTGCGCCTCGAGCAGGTGCTGGCCTTGTTGATCCGGGCGCAGCCAGAGGTCGTCGAAGTCGAAGGCGTAGCTGTTCTGCGCCGGCAGCATCAGCAGCAGGGGCAGCACCAGCAACCAGCCACGGCGGCCGGCGCAGGCGGCCAGCAGCAACAGCGGCAGGAGCAACCAGTAGCCCTGGTCGATGCGCGCGTCGAGCTGCGTGGGTTCATCAGCATCGCGCATCGCGGCGGGGGCATCGAGCAGGCCTAGGCGTTTCAGGTCGCCGTCGTCCAGGCGAATCTGTGCGTAGCGCCCGCCCTGCGCCTCGGCGAACTGGCGCAGGCCCCGGGCATCCAGGCGTGGGATGACGATGCCGCCGTCGCGATCCTTGAGGAAGCTGCCGTCCTCCTGAGTGACCGGCGCACCTTCGCGGGTGCCGACGCCGAGGATCAGCAAGGGTGTGGCGCGGCGTGCCAGGGCCTGGGCGATGCCGCTGCGCTCCTGTTCGTCCAGGCTGCTGGTGATCAGCAGCAGGCGGCCCTGGCCCAGTTGCGCCTGCTCCAGCAGTTGCAGGGCTCGCTCCACGGCGAGGTCGGCACGCTGCCCCGGTTCGGGCATCAGCGAAGGTTTGAGCGATTCGAGCAGGTTGCGGCTGGTGGCCAGGTCGTCGGACAGCGGCACCAGGCTGTGGGCGCTGCCGGCGTAGACGACGATGGCGGTCTGCGCGTCGCGGCGTGCTTCGAGCAGGTCGAGCAGCTTGCGTCGGGCCTGTTCCAGGCGCGTCGGCGGTGTGTCGCCGGCGAGCATGCGCGGGGTGAGTTCGAGCATCACCACCAGCGGGTCGGCCGGTTTCTGGCTGCTCTGCTGCACCTGCTGCCAACTGGGGCCGAGTAGCGCGAGTACGGCCAGCAGCCAGGCCATCGCCAGCGCCAGCAGGGGCAGGCGGTTGCTACGCTGGCCGCTGCCGCTGAGCAACACCGCATGGAAGGCCGGCGGCAGCAGTTGCTGCCAACGCCCGCTCTGCCGTTCGCGATGCCACAGGCGCCACAGCAGCCAGGCCAGCAGGGGCAGCGCCAGCAGCCACCAGGGCCGCAACCAGTCGGGCCAGAGCAGGCTCATCCTCGCCTCCGCAGGCGTTGCGGCCACTGCGGCCAGAGCGTTTGGCCGGCCAGCAGCAGGCTGCCGAGTAGAGCCAGGCTCAGTGGCCAGGCATACAGGGCCTGGGCCGGGCGGGCGAGAATGGGCTGCTGGCTGACCGGCTCGAGGCGATCGAGGGTCGCCTCGATCTGTTGCAGCTCGGCCAGGTTGCGTGCGCGGAAGTATTCGCCGCCGGTGGTGTCGGCGATGCCGCGCAGGGTCGGTTCGTCCAGATCCAGCCCGCTGCTGAAGCCGAACACGCCAAGCACGCCGCTCTGCTGCGGGTCGGCGCCGATGCCGATGGTGTAGATGTGCACGCCTTCCTCGGCGGCCAGGCGTGCCGCGGTCATCGGCTCCAGTGTGCCGCCGTTGCTGGCGCCGTCGGTGACCAGCACCAGCACGCGGCTGTCGGCTGGGCGCTGGCGCAGGCGCTTGACGGCCAGGCCAATGGCATCGCCGATGGCGGTGTTCTTGCCGGCAATGCCGATCAGCGCTTCGTCCAGCCAGGTGCGCACGGTGTGGCGGTCGAAGGTCAGCGGCGCCTGCAGGTAGGCCTGGCTGCCGAACAGGATCAGGCCGACGCGGTCACCCCGGCGGCCTTCGATGAAGTCGCCGAGCAGGCGCTTGACCAGCTCCAGGCGGCTGATGGGCTCGTCATCCCACTGCATGTCGGCGTAATCCATGGAGCCGGAGACATCCACCGCCAGCAGCAGGTCACGGCCGGTGGCCGGCAACGGCAGGGGCTCGCCGACCCATTGCGGGCGTGCCGCCGCGCACAGCAGCAACAGCCAGATGCACGCCAGCGGCACCTGCTGGCGCCAACCGGGCAGGGCAGCACGGGCGCGGCGACCGCTGAGCGCCTGCAACTCGTCGAGAAAGCCGACGCGCAGCGCCGCATCGCCGCTGTCGGCGGGCGGCAGCAGCAGGCGCAGCAGCCAGGGCAGCGGCGCGAAGGCGAAGACCCACCACCAGGCGAACTCAAACATGCTTGCGAATCCAGGTGGCGATGGCCTGCTCGAGTTCCTCGATGGCCTTGTCGCTGAGGCTGCACTGCGGCTTGTAGGCGCCTTCGACCAGGATCATCCAGCGCGTCAGCCCGGCAGCCGGGCAGCGGTTGTCGAGGAAGGCCAGCCAGGCACGGCTGCTCAGGGTGTGGCTGGCGCTGTCCGGGTAGTGCTCGCGGCACAGGCGCTTGAGCAGGGCGTTGAGCTGTTGCAGCCAGGGGCCGGCCGGCGCGCCGTCATAGGGTTTGCGCAAGGTGGCCAGCTCATCCAGGGCAGCCTGGCGCAGGGCATCGAGCGGCTGCTCGGCGGCCACCTGGCGGGGCCGGCGGCGCCAGCGGCGCAGCAGCCGCCAGAGGCCCCAGAGCAGCAGCGGCAGCAGAGCGGCCAGCAGCCACCAGCCAGGCGCCGGCGGCCACCAGGGCACCGGTGGCGGGTCGATCAGCGGCTGCAACTGATCGAGGGGATTCATGGCGCCTTCCTCGGGTGCAGGGCGCTGAGTTGCTCCTGCAACTGCGTCACCAGCTCGAACTGGGTGCTCAGTGGCAGCAGGGGCACACCGAGTTTCTGTGCCAGGCGCTGCCAGCGCGCTTCACGGGCTTGTCCCTGGCTGCGGTAAGCCTGGCGCAAGGCGTCGTTGTGGCTGTCGAGTTCGAGCCGGGCGCCGCCCTGGGTGAAGCGCAGCAGGCCGGCTGCCGGCAGGGCATGGTCGAGCGGATCGGACAGCGGCAACAGCAGAAGGTCGGTATGCCGGGCGAGCAGGGTCAGTTGCTGTTCGGCGTTGTCGTTCAGCGCGCGCTCGTCGCACAGCACGATCACCAGGCTGCCGGGGCGCAGCACCTCGCGGGCGCGGCGCAGGGCCAGGCCGAGGGTATCGCGGGTGCTGGCGGCGGCGACCTCGGCAGTCAGCGCCTGGTTGGCGCGGGCCAGCAGGTTGAGCAGTTGCAACAGGCTCTGCTTGCTGCGCCTGGGTTTGACCTCATGGTGCTCCTGATCGGCGAACACCAGGCCGCCGATGCGGTCGTTGTGATCCAGGGCGGCCCAGCCGACCAAGGCGGCGGCCTGGGCGGCGAGCACCGACTTGAAGCACTGTTCGCTGCCGAAGAACAGGCGCTGGCTCTGCTCGACGATGATGAAGATGGGCCGCTCGCGTTCTTCGTGGAACAGCTTGGTGTGCGGCTCCTGGGTGCGCGCGGTGACGCGCCAGTCGATGGTGCGCACGTCGTCGCCGGGCTGGTACACGCGCACCTGGTCGAAGTCCACACCACGCCCGCGCAGACGCGAGTGGTGCAGGCCGATCAGTGGGCTGCGCCGTGCTGGAGTGGAGAACAGCGGCACTTCATGCACCTTGTGGCGCATGTCGATCAGCTCGCCGAGGGCGATATGGATGCCGGGATGGCTGGCCTGGCTTTGCATGGCTTCAGTCCATGGCCCGGATGCAAGCCTGCGACAGCGCGCGAACCCTCCCGGATTGCATCCGGGCTACGCGGGGCTGAATGCCAGCTTGCAGCTTGTGGCTTGCAGCTTGCGGCTGCATCTAGGCCACCGCGACCACATCGAGGATGCGCTGGATCACGCGATCCTGGTCGACCCCCGAGGCTTCGGCCTCGAAGGAGAGAATGATGCGGTGGCGCAGCACGTCGAACAGCACCGCCTGGATGTCCTCGGGGCTGACGAAGTCGCGCCCGGCCAGCCAGGCGTGGGCACGCGCGCAGCGGTCGAGGGAGATGGAGCCACGGGGGCTGGCGCCGTAGGCGATCCACTCGGCCAGTTCGGCGTCGAACTTGGCCGGGGTGCGGCTGGCCATCACCAGTTGCACCAGGTACTCCTCCACGGCATCGGCCATGTACAGGCCGAGGATTTCCTTGCGTGCGGCGAAGATCGCGTGCTGGCTGACCCGGTGCTCGGGCTTGGCTTCGCCGTTGAGCGCATCGCCACGGGCCTGGGCGAGAATCTTGCGCTCCACGGCAGCATCGGGAAAGCCGATCTTCACGTGCATCAGGAAACGGTCGAGCTGGGCCTCGGGCAGCGGGTAAGTGCCTTCCTGCTCGATGGGGTTCTGCGTGGCCATCACCAGGAACAGTGGTGACAGGTCATAGGTGGAGCGGCCTACCGACACCTGGCGCTCGGCCATGGCTTCAAGCAGTGCCGATTGCACCTTGGCCGGTGCGCGGTTGATCTCGTCGGCCAGCACCAGGTTGTGGAAGATCGGCCCCTGCTGGAACACGAAACTGCCGGTTTCCGGGCGGTAGATCTCGGTACCGGTGATGTCCGCCGGGAGCAGGTCGGGGGTGAACTGGATGCGGTGGAACTCGCCCTCGATGCCTTCGGCCAGTTCCTTGATCGCCTTGGTCTTGGCCAGGCCGGGCGCACCCTCCACCAGCAGATGTCCGTCGGCGAGCAGGGCCACCAGCAGACGGTCGATCAGGCGATCCTGGCCGAGTATCTGAGTGGAGAGAAATTGGCGTAACGCGACCAGCGCTTCACGGTGTTCCATCGGCGGACTCTTAATGGCGGTAGGCGAGTGCGGTTGCCCGGCGCGGGCAGGTCGTCGACTTTAATCCATTTGCCGTGTCAGCTGCTATGTCGGGCATCACGGCGATGGCCGCAAGCCGTCGAGGTTCGACTGCAATGACGAGCGAGGGTCGGCGCTGGATGGGCAACGTCAGAACAGAACTTGCACCGTAACGGTGCGCCCTTGAAAGAAAATGTCGCAGCTCCGCAAGCCGCAGAGGGGCAAGCCTCGTTAAGCTGGCCCGCCAAGCGTGACCCATCGGTCGCCAGTTTCCGCCATGATCGTCCGGCTTCAGCCCGTGTCATCGTCGTTTCATGGGCTAACGTTGAACTAACGGGTGGATGGCACGATCAAGTCTCGCGACTGCCTCTACCAGAGACGCCACTGAAGAACCACTGGTTTTTCCGGGCGCCATCTGTCGAACCACCAGCCCAATGGAGCAAAACCATGGCGTTCTTTACGGCGGCCAGCAAAGCCGACTTCCAGCAGCAACTGCAAGCGGCCCTGGCGCAGCACGTGAGTGAGCAGGCGTTAGCACAAGTTTCCCTCTTCGCCGAACAGTTCTTCGGTATCGTCGCCCTTGATGAACTGACCCAGCGGCGCCTGTCCGATCTGGTCGGCTGCACCTTGTCGGCCTGGCGCATGCTCGAGCGCTTCGACCAGGCCAGGCCGCAGGTGCGGGCGTTCAACCCCGACTACGAGAAGCACGGCTGGCAATCGACCCATACGGCCGTGGAGATCCTCCATGGCGACATTCCGTTTCTGGTCGACTCGGTGCGCATGGAGCTCAACCGTCGCGGCTACAGCATCCATACCCTGCAGAACAGCGTGTTCAGTGTGCGCCGTGACAAGAACGGCGACCTCAAGGAAATCCTTCCCAAGGGCACCCAGGGCGACGGCGTGCTGCAGGAAGCGCTGATGTTCCTGGAGATCGACCGCTGCTCCAGCGCCAGCGAACTCAAGACGCTGGAGAGGGCCATCGACGAGGTATTCAGCGACGTGCGCCTGGCGGTCACCGACTTCCAGCCGATGAAGGCCAAGGCCCGCGAGCTGCTGGCCTGGCTCGATCGCGCCAAGCTCAAGGTGGACAAGAGCGAGCTGGAAGAGATCAAGGTGTTCCTCGGCTGGCTGCTGGACAACCATTTCACCTTCCTCGGCTACGAGGAGTTCACCGTGGCCGACAACGCCGAGGGCGGCCAACTGCAGTATGACGAGAAGTCCCTGCTGGGGCTGTCCAAGCGCCTGCGCCCGGGGCTGAGCGCCGAAGAACTGCAGATCGAGCCGGACGCGGTGGCCTACCTGCGCGAGCCGCAACTGCTGTCCTTCGCCAAGGCCGCCGTGCCCAGTCGCGTGCATCGCCCGGCCTACCCGGACTTCGTTTCCATCCGCGAGCTCGACGCCAAGGGCCGCGTGGTCAAGGAGTGCCGCTTCATGGGCCTGTACACCTCGGCGGTGTACGCCGAGAGCGTGTGGAACATCCCCTACATCCGCCGCAAGGTGGCGGTGATCAAGCAGCATTCCGGCTTCGAGAGCAGCGCGCACCTGGGCAAGGAACTGGCCCAGGTATTGGAAGTGCTGCCGCGCGATGACCTGTTCCAGACCCCGGTGGACGACCTGCTCAGCACCGCCATCGCCATCGTGCAGATCCAGGAGCGCAACAAGATCCGCGTGTTCCTGCGGCGCGACCCTTATGGCCGCTTCTGCTACTGCCTGGCCTACGTGCCGCGTGACGTGTATTCCACGGAAACCCGCGTGAAGATCCAGCAGGTGCTGATGGAGCGCCTGCAGGCGACCGACTGCGAGTTCTGGACCTTCTTCTCCGAATCGGTGCTGGCGCGGGTGCAGTTCATCCTGCGCGTCGACCCGAAGAACAAGTCGCACATCGATCCCGTGCGCCTGGAGAAGGAAGTCATCCAGGCCTGCCGTTCGTGGAAGGACGACTACGTCAGCCTGATGGTGGAAAGCCTCGGCGAAGCCCAGGGCACCAACGTGCTGGCCGAGTTCCCGGAAGGCTTCCCGGCCGGCTACCGCGAGCGCTTCGCCGCCCATTCAGCGGTGGTGGACATGCAGCACCTGCTCAGCCTGAGCGCGGAAAAGCCGCTGGTGATGAGCTTCTACCAGCCGCTGGCGCAGAACGAGCAGCAACTGCACTGCAAGCTGTATCACGCCGACACGCCGCTGCCGCTGTCTGACGTCTTGCCGATCCTGGAGAACCTGGGCCTGCGCGTGCTCGGCGAGTTCCCCTACAAGCTGCGCCGTGCCGACGGCCGCGAGTTCTGGATTCACGATTTCGCCTTCACCTATGCCGAAGGCCTGGACGTCGATATCCAGCAGCTCAACGACACCTTGCAGGATGCCTTTATCCATATCGTTGGCGGCGATGCCGAGAACGACGCCTTCAACCGCCTGGTGCTGACCGCTGCCATGCCCTGGCGCGACGTGGCGCTGCTGCGGGCCTATGCGCGCTATCTCAAACAGATTCGTCTGGGCTTCTCGCTCAGCTACATCGCCGCCACCCTGGTCAACCATGCGGATATTGCCAAGGAGCTGGTGCGCCTGTTCCGCACCCGTTTCTACCTGGCGCGCAAGCTCAGCGCCGAAGACCTGGAAGACAAGCAGCAGAAGCTCGAACAGGCCATCCTCGCCGCCCTCGACGACGTTGCCGTGCTCAACGAGGATCGCATCCTGCGGCGCTACCTGGATCTGATCAAGGCGACCCTGCGCACCAACTTCTACCAGCCGGGCGAGAACGGTCAGGGCAAGAGCTATTTCAGCTTCAAGCTCAGCCCACGGCTGATCCCGGACATCCCGCGCCCGGTGCCGAAGTTCGAGATCTTCGTCTACAGCCCGCGCGTCGAGGGCGTGCACCTGCGCTTCGGCGACGTCGCCCGTGGCGGCCTGCGCTGGTCGGATCGCGAAGAGGACTTCCGTACCGAAGTGCTCGGCCTGGTCAAGGCGCAGCAGGTGAAGAACGCGGTGATCGTGCCGATGGGCGCCAAGGGCGGCTTCGTGCCGCGCAAGGTGCCGCTCGGCGGTTCGCGTGACGAGGTGATGGCCGAGGGCATCGCCTGCTACCGCATCTTCATCAGCGGCCTGCTCGACATCACCGACAACCTCAAGGAAGGCGAGGTGGTGCCGCCGGCGGGTGTGGTGCGCCACGACGCCGACGACCCCTATCTGGTGGTGGCGGCAGACAAGGGCACCGCGACCTTCTCCGACATCGCCAACGGCATCGCCGCCGAATACGGCTTCTGGCTCGGCGACGCCTTCGCCTCCGGCGGCTCGGCCGGCTACGACCACAAGGGCATGGGCATCACCGCCAAGGGCGGCTGGGTTTCCGTGCAGCGGCACTTCCGCGAACGCGGCATCGACGTGCAGAAGGACAACGTCACCGTCATCGGCGTCGGCGACATGGCCGGCGACGTGTTCGGCAACGGCATGCTGCTGTCGGACAAGCTGCAACTGGTGGCCGCCTTCAACCACCTGCACATCTTTATCGACCCGAATCCGGATGCGGCCAAGAGCTTCGCCGAGCGCAAGCGCCTGTTCGAGCTGCCGCGCTCGAGCTGGGCCGACTACGACAGCAAGCTGATCTCCGAGGGTGGCGGCATCTTCCTGCGCAGCGCCAAGAGCATCGCCATCAGTCCGCAGATGAAGGCGCGCTTCGACATCGCCGCCGACAGGCTGGCGCCCACCGAGCTGCTCAATGCGCTGCTCAAGGCACCGGTCGACCTGCTGTGGAACGGCGGCATCGGCACCTACGTCAAGTCCAGCCAGGAGAGCCATGGCGACGTCGGCGACAAGGCCAACGACGCCCTGCGCGTGGATGGCCGCGAGCTGCGTGCCAAGGTGGTGGGCGAGGGCGGCAACCTGGGCATGACCCAGCTCGGCCGCGTCGAGTTCGGCCTGCATGGCGGTGCCAGCAACACCGACTTCATCGACAACGCCGGTGGTGTGGACTGCTCCGACCATGAAGTGAACATCAAGATCCTGCTCGGCGAGATCGTCGCCGCTGGCGACATGACCGAGAAGCAGCGCAACAAGCTGCTGGCCGAGATGACCGATGACGTCTCCGAACTGGTGCTGGCCAACAACTACAAGCAGACCCAGGCGTTGTCGCTGGCCGAGCGCCGCGCGCGCGAGCGCATCGGCGAGTACAAGCGCCTGATGAATGCTCTGGAAAGCGCCGGCAAGCTGGATCGGGCCCTGGAGTTCCTGCCTTCGGACGAGGCGCTCAACGAGCGTGTCACCAGCGGCCAGGGCCTGACCCGGCCGGAACTGTCGGTGCTGATCTCCTATAGCAAGATCGACCTCAAGGAGTCGCTGCTCAAGTCCCAGGTGCCGGACGACGACTACCTGGCGCGCGAGATGGAAACCGCCTTCCCGGCCATCCTCACCGAGAAGTTCGGCGACGCCATGCGCCGTCACCGCCTCAAGCGCGAGATCGTCAGCACGCAGATCGCCAACGATCTGGTCAACCACATGGGCATCACCTTCGTGCAGCGCCTGAAGGAGTCCACCGGCATGAGTGCGGCCAACGTCGCCGGTGCCTACGTCATCGTTCGTGACCTGTTCCGCCTGCCGCACTGGTGGGCGCAGATCGAGGCGCTGGATTACCAGGTGCCGGCCGAGCTGCAACTGCAACTGATGGACGAACTGATGCGCCTGGGCCGTCGTGCCACCCGCTGGTTCCTGCGCAGCCGGCGCAACGACCTGGACGCCGCGCGTGACGTGGCGCACTTCGCACCGCGTATCGAGGCGTTGGTAGGGCGTTTGGACGAATTGCTCGAAGGGCCGGCCCGCGAGCAATGGCTGGCGCGTTATCAGAGCTATGTCGAAGCTGGCGCGCCGGAAGAGCTGGCCCGTGTGGTCGCCGGTACCAGTCATCTGTACACGCTGTTGCCGATCATCGAGGCGGCGGACGTCACCGGAAAGGACGCCAGCGAAGTGGCTGCGGTCTACTTCGCCGTCGGCAGTGCGCTGGATCTGTCCTGGTATCTGCAGCAGATCACCAACCTGGCGGTGGAGAGCAACTGGCAGGCGCTGGCCCGTGAGGCTTTCCGCGACGATCTGGACTGGCAGCAGCGTGCCGTCACCGTGTCGGTGCTGCAGATGGCCGACGGCCCGCAGGAACTGGAAGCACGTCTGGCCCTATGGCTGGAGCAGCACCAGCGCCTGGTGGATCGCTGGAAGGCCATGCTCACCGAGCTGCGTGCCGCCACTGGCAGCGACTATGCCATGTACGCCGTGGCCAACCGTGAGCTGATGGATCTGGCGCAGAGCGCCTGATGCGAGGATCGCGAAGCTGAAACGACCAGGCCCCGCGATTGCGGGGCCTGGTCGTTTTTAATGGGGAGCGTTGCTGCGACTCAGCTTGGATGCATGCTCCGCGCTAGGCATGAGAGGGGAGAGTCCCCATAATCGCCCCCTGAAAATAGATTTCGCTGTACTGATACTGTATTTTTGAACAGTATTTGCTGGCTGTTGGTGAGGAACAGATGGGATACGAGCTTACGCAGGAACAACGAGAGCGCTACCGGGCGACCTCGATTCGCTCCCAGAAGCGCAAGCTGGCGCTGCTCGCAGACCCTAGCCAATCGCTGCCGTCGCCTATTGAGGACTGGAGACTCAATACTCTGGATTTGATGCCAGAGTGCCCGAGCCATGGTTTGACTTGCCTCTCCCTGTTCTCGGGTGGTGGCGGCTTGGATGTTGGTTTCGAGAGAGCAGGTTTCCAACATGTCGCATCCTTTGAAATTCTCGAGGTATGCGGTGAAACACTGCGCAGCAATCGTCCGGCGTGGGACATCCGCTCAGGCGTTCTCGCGGGAGACGTCTGTAACGCCTCCTTCTCTGCCTTTCGGGGGGTGGACATCGTCCACGGTGGGCCGCCTTGTCAGCCGTTTTCCGTTGCCGGTAAGCAAGCGGGCGCTGATGACCCCAGGAACATGTGGGGTGAGTTCGTTCGTTGTGTGAGGCAGACGCGACCACGTGCTTTCATCGCTGAGAACGTCGTGGGGCTGCTGGACAAGAAGTTCGAGTCATTCGTGCGCGAGACGATCCTCGATCCATTGAGCGATCAGTACGTAATCTTCAAGTTCAAGTTGGCAGCTCATGATTTCGGTGTGCCGCAGGCGCGCCGCCGGGTTTTCTTCGTCGGGTTCAGAGCAGCACGCGATGCTGTACGGTTTCACGAGCCGCAGCCGACTCACGGCGATACGGGCGAGCTGCTACCGCACAACACGGCACGGCGGAGTCTGGGTTTGCCCGATATCGGGTTCGATGTTGTCGCACCGACGCTGCGTTCTGGCTTCACCGGACCGAGAAATACCACAGGGGTGGTCAATAGCAAGGCGTCGTTGAAGGTCTGGAACGAGTTGCAGCTCTGGCCCAATGGGGTTCAGCTAACGCATGAGTTGGCCATGGCCTATCCACCTGAAAACAACCATTTTCGGCTGTGCGTGGCCGACTGCGCGTTACTGCAGGGCTTCCCCGCTGATTGGCGTTTTTCCGGTGCGGTCTATCAGGCGCTTGGGCAGATTGGCAATAGCGTGTGCCCGCCGGTCGCCTATGCCGTGGCACGGCAAGTCGCATTGGCATTGGGAGTGCTGCGGTGACGGTTCAGGATGATGAGCGCGAACGTGAGCTGTCCGCTTTGTTCGGTTTGGAGTGGGACGCTGCGCACGAACGCCATGGGGTAGATGCGCTGCTGACCGATATCCAGGTAAATGGCGTGACCTATCAGCTTGAGGTGGAGGTTAAATCCTCCACGAGTCTCGATGTCGGTACGGCGCGTGACTTCGGCATGGCGCACATTGAGCGCTGGCGGAAAATGTTTTTCGTGTTCGGTTTCTACTCCAGGGAGCGCGGCAGGCCTGAGTTGCAACGCAGCTTGTGCCTGACTCCGGTGGATATGGAGCCCTGGTTGCAGGCGAAGGAAGAGCAGATGCAGATCGACTTCCGTTTGGCTGCAAGAGTATCGAGTCATCTGCAGTTAGCGGATTTGTTTGCCGTTTGTGGAGAGCAGGCCCACTATTCCATCGAAGACGCCAAGCGTTTGCACAAGTTGCAGTACAGCGCCCAGCAATACAGTGAGGCCGCTGATCTGCTGGTGGATGGTTTGCCACGCATCTCTCAGGGCCGCATGTTGGAGATTCTCAAGCGGCGCGCGCAATACATTGCCGAGCGAGGCTCTACGATCAACAACCCGCATATCACCAAGACCTTCCTCAGGGACTTTCTTGGCACGAGTAGAGAAATTACCAGCCGAACCCAGTGCGCATCGCGCATTCGAGCGATCGCTACCGAGTTCTTGCAGACCTACCCTAATCATCCTGCGGCATTGGTGGCCGAGTGATCGACCTGTGCATTGGCTGAGTTCCGCTGACTCAGCCATACCCTGACTATGCCTTCTAGCGCGCTATATGCGCACCCTCTGCTATCCAGCGGCCGATCAGGTCACGTTCGTCCTGGGTCATCTGGGTGATGTTGCCCAGCGGCATGATCTGCGAGGCCACGGCCTGGGCCTGGATCTTCGCCGCCTGTGCCTGCATCTGCGCGGGCGTATCGAGCATGAAGCCGGCCGGTGCGGCGCTGAACATCGGGCTGCTCGGGTTGGCCGAGTGGCACACGGTGCAGCGCTCGTGGATGACCTTTTCGACCTGGGCGAAGCGGGTGCCGTCGGCCTGCGTGGCAGCGGGCCGTTCGGTGGCTGCGGTGCTTGGTGCTTGCTCGCTTGCCGTGGCGGCTTGCTCGGCCTGAGCCAGTGGCGTGGCGACGACAGCAGGTGGCTTCGGCGCAGTGACATAGGCCAGGCAGATCATGCCCAGGGCGGCGACCGGCAGCGTCCAGGCGAAGCGCTGGCTGGCATGGCGGGTGTTGAAGTAGTGACGCACCAGCACCGCCAGAACCGCGATGCCGGCGAGGATCAGCCAGTTGTAGTGGCTGCCGTAGGTGCTGGGGAAGTGGTTGCTGATCATGATGAACAGCACCGGCAGGGTGAAATAATTGTTGTGTCGCGAGCGCAGCAGGCCCTTGGCCGGCAGCAGTGGGTCGGGCGTGGTGTTGGTTTCGATGGCCTTAACCAGAGCACGCTGCGCCGGCATGATGGTGAAGAATACGTTGCCGACCATGATGGTGCCGATGATGGCGCCGACATGGATATAGGCCGCGCGGCCGCTGAACACCTGGGAGAAGCCCCAGGCTGCGGCAATGATCAGCACGAACAATACGGCACCGAGCAGGGCCGGGCGCTTGCCCAGTGGCGAGTCGCAGAGGAGGTGATAGATCAGGTAGCTGACAGCCATGGAGCCGAGGCCGATGGCGATGGCGGCGGCCGGTGCCAGATCGACACCCGGTTTGACCAGATACAGGCTGGGGTTGAGGTAGTACACCACCAGCAGCAGGGCCACACCCGAGAGCCAGGTGAAGTAGGCCTCCCATTTGAACCAGTGCAGGTTCTCCGGCATTTTCGGCGGTGCCAGCTTGTACTTTTCCAGGTGGTAGATGCCGCCGCCGTGAATGGCCCAGAGATCGCCCGCCAGCCCCTCGCGCGGGTTGCGCCGGTCGAGGTTGTTCTCCAGCCAGACGAAATAGAAGGATGCGCCGATCCAGGCGATGCCGGTGATCATGTGGATCCAGCGGATGCCCAGGTTTAGCCATTCGGTGAAATGTGCTTCCACGTTCCGTACCTCTCCCTGCAACCAGCAGAGCGGCTGCAGGCTTCTCTTATTGGTGGGGATCGAGGAGAAGAAGCTCGTCCTCGGCGAAGAAATGTTCGTCGCAGTTGTTACCCGAACCACTGCGATCAACCACCAGGAAGTCATCCCGCTTTTCGATCGTCAGCACCGGATGGTGCCAGACGCCGCGATGGTAATTGACGCCCTGCCTGCCATTGCTGAGGAAGGCACGGACGGAGCCTGATACAGGTACATCGCCAAGTGGCGCGACCACGATCAGAAAGGGGTTGCCGAGCAGCGGCATGAAGGCCTGGCTGCCCAGCGGATGGCGTTCCAGCATGCGGATGGTCAGCGGCATCTGCAGCGCCTCGGCGCGAAAGATGCTGATGATGGCCCGATCCTCCGGCTGTGCGGTCTCCACGCTGGCCAGCTTGTGATAGCGGCGGGTGGAGCCGTTGTTGATCATGAAGAAGTCGCTACCTTCGGTTTCGATCACGTCACCGAAAGGCGCGAAGGCTTCCTTGCTCAAGGGCTCGATGGTCAGGCTACGCATGGCTGTTCTACTTGTTCTCGAATGGGTGGTGCGGCATCAGAGCTGCTGCAGGCGGAACAGGGCGATCTGGTTGATCTCCGCCAGGGCGGTGGCGAACTCCTGCTCCGGGGTATTGTGAATGCGCTGCTCGAAGGCGGCGAGGATCTGGTGGCGGTTGCTGCCCTTGACCGCCTTGATGAAGGGGAAGCCGAACCGGGCCTTGTAGGCGTCGTTGAGTTCGGTGAAGCGGGCGAACTCCTCGGCGCTGCATTCGTGGATGCCGGCACCGGCCTGCTCCGAGGTGCTGGAGGCGGTCAGCTCGCCACGGATGGCGGCCTTGCCGGCCAGATCCGGGTGGGCCTTGATCAGCGCGAGCTGGGCATCGCGGCTCGCATCCAGGAGGATCGCGGCCATGCGCTGGTGCAGCGTCTCGACCTCGTCGAGCGAAGCATCCAGGCCCTGGTCATAGGCCTGCTCGGCGACCCAGGGCGAGTGTTCGTAGATATCGGCGAAGGCCTCGACGAAGGCGTCGCGGCTCAGCGAGGAGGGCGTCAGGGTCTGGAAGCGGCTCATGAACGGTTCTCTCACTCGCTCGCGCGGAAGGGATGGGTGGCATGCCAGTGGCGGGCGATATCGACGCGGCGGGCGCACCAGACCTTGTCGTGGCGCTTCACGTATTCGATGAAACGTGCCAGCGAGGCCAGGCGTGCCGGGCGCCCCAGCAGGCGGCAGTGCATGCCGATCGAGAGCATCTTCGGTGCGCCGGCCTCGCCCTCGGCATAGAGCACGTCGAAGGCGTCCTTGAGGTACTCGAAGAAGTCGTCGCCCTTGTTGAAGCCCTGCACCTGGGTGAAGCGCATGTCGTTGGTGTCCAGGGTGTAGGGGATCACCAGATGGGGCTTCTCCGCCGTGCTGGCCGGATCCCAGTAGGGCAGATCGTCGTCGTAGGTGTCGCTGTCGTAGAGGAAACCGCCTTCCTCGCGCACGATGCGCCGGGTGTTCGGGCCGAGGCGGCCGGTGTACCAGCCCAATGGGCGTTCGCCAGTGATCTCGCTGAGGATGCGGATGGCTTCGAGCATGTGCTCGCGCTCGGTGGCCTCGTCGACGTTCTGGTAGTCGATCCAGCGCAGCCCGTGGCTGCAGATCTCGTGACCGGCAGCAGCCATCTGGCGGATCACCTCGGGGTGACGCTGGGCGGCCATGGCCACGGCGAAGATGGTCAGTGGAATGTCGTGCTTGTCGAACAGGCCCAGCAGGCGCCAGACGCCAGCGCGGCTGCCGTACTCGTAGAGCGACTCCATGCACAGGTTGCGCTGGCCCTGCAGCGGCTGCGCGGCGACCATCTCGGAGAGGAAGGCCTCCGATTCCTTGTCGCCATGCAGGATGTTGCGTTCACCGCCTTCTTCGTAATTGAGCACGAAGGACAGCGCGATGCGGGCGTCGCCCGGCCAGTGCGGATGGGGAGGGGTGGCGCCGTAGCCGATCAAGTCGCGTGGGTAATCAGCGTTCACTGCAGTCTTCCTGTCTGGATTGTGGTGGTCATGGCATGAAGCTACGCAAGCGAGACCAGGTAAGGAATTGTATACAAAGTTTTTATCGCTTTGTCAGTCGGCACTGCATCATGTTCTGGCCTTTTTGAACAAGCAAGAAACTTGCCCATTTGGTCAGTTTATTTCTTCTTGAAGCGCTTGATCAGGGCCTTTCTGCCACGCCAATCTTTCTATGTGAACGAAGGGGCGCCCAGCCTTTCTTCGCGATGGGGTTTCTCAGTGGCCAAGCATGATCGCGAATACATTCTCTTCTACAGCGGAAAACCTTATCTGGTCGGCATTACTGCGGCGCTGGTGAAAAATTCATTTCAGTATTCTTGTGTACAGTTTTTCGCATGATTGTTTCGTGGTTTGCGGGGCATGCTATTCTGCGCCCGGGTTCGCTGCGTTGCTGCCAACCCCTGACAGGCCCCAGGGGCCGGTGAACTCAATCAACGAGGTGATCATGGGACGTTTGACTACCCACGTACTGGATGCCGCTCATGGCTGCCCCGGAAGTGACATCGAGGTCGAGCTGTATCGTGTCGAAGGCACTCAACTGACGCTGATCAACCGGTTCAGAACCAATCACGATGGCCGTTGCGATGCGCCGGTGCTACAGGGCGACGGCTATCGCAACGGCGTCTATCAGCTACATTTCCATGCCGGGGACTATTACCGGGCGCGCGGTGTCGCATTACCCGAGCCGGCCTTCCTCGACGTGGTGGTGTTGCGCTTCGGTATCGACGCCGGGCAGGAGCACTACCACGTACCGCTGTTGCTTTCCCCTTACAGCTACTCCACCTATCGTGGTAGCTGAGCATCTCCTTTCTGCTCCTTGCCCGCACTGGTTGCGGGCTTTTTCATGTCTCTTTGCACTGTTTCTGGCCCAAGCGCCTCGCGATTCAGAGGAAGGCGAACTTGGCGATGAAGATGGCGCAGAGCACATACAAGCTCAATGACACCTTGTCGCGCTGGCCGGTCAGCAGCTTCAGCGTAGCGTAGGTGAGAAAGCCCAGAGCGATGCCATTGGCGATGGAGAAGGTCAGCGGCATCATCACCACGGTGACGATGGCGGGAATGGTGTCGGTGTGATCCTGCCAGTCGATGTGCGCCAGGCCGCTCATCATCAGCATGGCCACGTAGATCAGCGCGCCAGCCGTGGCATAGGCCGGAATCATGCCGGCCAGTGGGGCGAAGAACATCGCGGCGAGAAACAGCAGGCCCACGGTGACGGCGGTCAGGCCGGTGCGCCCGCCTGCGGCGACACCGGAGGCGCTCTCCACGTAACTGGTCACCGGCGGGCAACCGACCACGGCACCGACCACGCTGGAGGTGCTGTCGGCTTTCAGTGCCCGTGACAGGTTCTGAATCCTGCCGTCATCGTCCACCAGGTTGGCGCGATGGGCCACGCCCATCAGCGTGCCGGCCGTGTCGAACATGTTGACGAAGAGAAAGGCGAGGATGACGCTGACCATGGCCAGGTTGCAGGCCCCGGCGATATCCATGGCCATGAAGGTCGGTGCCAGGCTCGGCGGCATCGACACCAGTCCTTGGTAGTGCACCAGGCCGAGCGCCCAGCCGAGCGCGGTGACGCCGAGCATGCTCAGCAGGATGGCGCCGAACACCTGGCGATGGCTGAGCACAGCGATCAGCAGGAAGCACACTGCGGCCAGCAGCGTCGAAGGGTCGCTGAACGAGCCCATGGTCAGCAGGGTGGCTGGGCTGTCGACCACGATACCGGCGGTCTTCAGGCCGATCAGGCCGAGGAACAGGCCGACCCCCGCACCCATGGCGAAGCGCAGGCTCATGGGGATGCTGTTGAGTAACCATTCGCGGATTCTCGACAGGCTCATGATCATGAACAGCACGCCGGAGATGAATACCGCGCCCAGCGCCACCTGCCAGCTATAGCCCATCTCGCCGACCACCGTGTAGGTGAAGAAAGCATTGAGTCCCATGCCCGGCGCCAGGCCCACCGGCCAGTTGGCGTACAACCCCATGAGAAAGCAGCCCAGCGCGGCGCCGAGGCAGGTGGCGACGAAGGCCGCCCCGTGGTCGATGCCGGCGCCGGCCATGATGTTGGGGTTGACGAAGATGATGTAGGCCATGGTGACGAAGGTGGTCAGGCCGGCGAGCAATTCGGTCTTGATGCTGGTGCGATGCTCGCTGAGCTTGAAGAAACGATCGAGCAGGCCGCTCGGTGCCTGGCCCGTCACGTGCGCAGCCTGTCGTTCTTGTTCGATGCTTTCCACAGGAGGCTCCCATTGTTTTTCTTGTATGTGGCCGAGAGGCGGCGCTGGCCGATCTGCAAGGTTGGCTGCATGCGAAGCTGAGGCAGATTCTTGATCTTTCGGTCAGGAATTGCCTGGCTGCGATTATGGGGGGGTATACAAAAAATGCAATTCATGTTTTGCCGTGGCGCTTATCGCCCTCTGCTATGGGCGGACTCGTGGTGCTGCGATCTGCGCATGGCAGTGCTGGCGATGGCATCGGTGGTGCTTTCGTCCATGGAGGAGATGGACAGATGTTGGGGTTGTATGGCTTGTGTACAATCAGAACGACATTTTCCGGGAAAAGGCCTGTCACCCCTGCCTCTTTCCCGACAGAACGCAGTAGAGTCGCGCCATCGCGCCTCTCATTCATACGAGCCAGCATGAACGATCAATTGCAGCCCCTAAAGAAGCAGCCGCGTGCGAGCAAGGGCTCCCGCAGCGGGACTCAGGACGATATCGTCTATGTGCACATCTTCGATGCCATTCTTGAGCAGCGCCTGGCGCCCGGCACCAAGCTGAGCGAAGAGGCGTTGGGGGAGATCTTCGGCGTCAGCCGCACCATCATCCGCCGCGCGCTGTCGCGCCTGGCGCATGAAGGCGTGGTGCTGTTGCGGCCCAACCGTGGTGCGGTGGTGGCCAGCCCCAGCGTCGAGGAGGCGCGACAGACCTTTTATGCGCGGCGTCTGGTGGAGCGTGCCATTACCGAGCTGGCGGTCAAACATGCCAGCGCCGAGCAACTCAACGAGCTGCGGCAGATGGTCAAGGAGGAGCGCGACAGTTTCGCCCGTGGCGACCGTGGCGCGGGCATTCGCCTGTCCGGCGAGTTCCACCTCAAGCTGGCCGAGGCGGCGGGTAATGCACCGCTGGTGAGCTTCCAGCGCAGCCTGGTGTCACAGACCTCGCTGATCATCGCCCAGTACGAGAATGGCAACCGCTCGCACTGTTCCTACGACGAGCACAACGAGCTGATCGATGCCGTCGAGGCACGCGATGTCGACAAGGCCGTGGAGCTGATGATGCACCACATGGATCATATCGACAGCAAGCTCAATCTCGACGAGGACGGTGCTTCGGACGATCTGCACGCGGTGTTCTCGCACCTGCTGCAAGCCAAGAAGAAACCTGCCTGACGCCGAACGTTCCTGGTAGGCGAATTCATTCGCGATCATGGGCAGGCGCGGAGCCCAAACGCTATCGCGCCGCACGGGGAAATCAGCCTTAACACAGGACTGGCAAGTTTGTGTGCTGATGGGTGTTCTGGACGCCGCTTCGGTGTATTCAGAAACTCCTTGTTTCGCCCCCTCGGGCGACTCACTTTTCTTTGAACTGCGCAAAGAAAAGTAAGCAAAAGAAACGCACCCCCGCCATCCGGAACTAGGCGTCCCCGTCATGCTTCGCTCGACTTCCCTCACTCCGGTATCGCTCCGGGGGCGGCGTACATGGGCCATCCCTGGCCCATTTCGCGGGGCCGCCATCGGTATCTCGTGGCATCCATGCCACTCGCCCCCTGCGCAGTGCCTACGTTCGGCCTCCTGAAGGGGGCATTTGCGCGCCTGAACGAACTGGCATTTCAGGGGCTGCGCGGCGTGTTCTGGTAGCTGTGAAGTCGCGATGTGGCCGTCGGGTTAAACCAAAACTTTCATTCGCGAAGTTTCAGCTTGCCGGCTTTCAGCCGGCATTCCGGTCAGCCCTAAGGCTGACTTCATGTGCAACCACTCCGCACTACTTCTGGGTTACCTCGGGTTCAGGCGCGTGCAGAGCCCGCCCAGGAGGGCGAACGGAATCGTCGTGGAAGAGGTTGAGCGGCATGGATGCCGCGAAAGCCACGATGGGCCAGGGATGGCCCACCGTGGCGGGCCTCTGGAGCGGCGATGGAGTGAGCGAACCCTCGCGCAGCGAGGGCCGGATGACCGGGCGGAGGGTTTTGGTTACTTTTGCCCGTCAAAAGTGACTCGCCCGGGAGGGCGAAACCAGAAACATCAGCAAAAACGCGGCAATTCGGAACAAACACCAGAAAAACACAAACTTGCCACTCCGGTGCCAATACTGATTTCCCCGAGATTCCGCGAAGAACCAATAAATAGGGGGGGGCAGGGCGATCCGCCCGTCACCACGCCAGTGATGTCTGGCTCGTCTGCAACGCGCCTTCGAGTTCCAGCAGAAGCTGCTTGCGTGGCAGGCCGCCGGCATAGCCGGTAAGGCTGCCGTCACGGCCAATCACCCGATGGCAGGGCACGATGATCGAGATGGGGTTGGCCCCGTTGGCCGTACCCACCGCGCGCACCGCCTGGGGACGACCGATGCGCTTGGCCAGCTCTGAATAACTGCAGGTGCGCCCGTAGGGCACGGCCAGCAGCGCCTGCCAGACCTGCTGCTGGAACGCCGTGCCGCGCGGCGCCAGGCGCAGCTCGAAGTGGCGCCGCTGGCCGGCGAAGTACTGGTCGAGTTGCCGGCAGGCCTCATCCAGTTGCTGCCCGGCCGGCTGCCAGTGCGGTTCGATGCGCCAGGGGCGGCTATCCAGTTCCATCAGCAGCAGTTGCAGACCGTTGTCGTCGGCGGCTAGCAGCAAGGGGCCGAGCGGGCTGTCGTGAAAGCGGTAGTGCATGCCTCTAATCTCCTGCGTAGTTGTGCCACAGATGCGCCGCCGCATAGGCCCGCCAGGGGCGCCAGGCTTCGGCACGGGCGGTCAGGCGCCGCGCATCGATGCCCGCCGTGCCCCATACGGGGGCCTTGAGCAAACCCAGGTCGCTGGCGGGAAAGGCATCGGCCTCGCCAAAGGCGCGCAGGGCGATGTACTCGGCCGTCCACGGGCCGATGCCGGGCAGTCTGCACAGGCGCTCGATCAGACTCGCGCTGCCGTCGGTGAGGTCGAGCTGCAGGCTGCCGTCGGCGACCCGCGCGGCGAAGTGCTGCAGGCACTGCACGCGCTTGCCGGGCATGCCAATGCCGGTCAGATCGGCCTCGGCTAGCGCTTGTGGGCTCGGGAACAGATGGCTGATGGCCGGTGCTCCGGGCATCTGCAAAGGCGTACCGACGCGCTGCACCAGGCGCCCGACCAGGGTCACCGCCGCCTTGACCGTCACCTGCTGGCCGACGATGGCGCGCACCGCCTGCTCGAACGGGTCGAAGGCCACCGGCAAGCGCAGGCCCGGATTGCGTTGCACCAGGGGCGCGAGCAACGCGTCGCCGCTCAGGTGTTGGGCGATGGCCTGCGGCTCGGCATCCAGGTCGAACATGCGCCGCACCCGTTGTTCCAGATGATCCAGGTGGCGAGGCGAACCGAGGCTGCAGCGCAGCTCCAGAGCATTCTGACCTGGAAGTGGAGTGACCCTCAGCCAGCCGCTGCTGCCGTCGATGGCGAAGCCGCGGGCGTAGCTGTCCGGCGTCAGCGCTTCCAGGCCAGGAACCGCACGCAAGGCGAAATGCCGCTGAAATTGCTGCCATTGCCAGGGCGGCTGGTAGGGCAGCAGGAGAGTGAAATTAGCCATGCCTGCAAAATAGCCCCGGAGCCTGTCGTTGTCAGCGCGAAGATGACTTTCAAAGTTCAGCCGTCACCACGCTGGTAGCGCCCCGGTGTGGTGCCCTTCCAGCGCTTGAAGGCGTGGATGAAGTTCGACAGCTCGCCATAGCCCAGGCGTTCGGCGATCTCCTCCAGGCTCAGGCCGCCGGCCTCGAGCATGTCTTCGGCCAGGGCTTGGCGCACCTGATCCTGCAGGGCGCGAAAGCCGATGCCTTCTTCGTTCAGACGACGACGCAGGGTACGGCTGCTCATGTGCAGGTTGGCCGCGACCCGCTCCATGTCGTCGAGCTGCCCTGGCGTGCGTAGCAGCAACTGGCGCACCTGCCCGGTCAGGCCTTCGTCCCACTTGTGGCGGGCCAGTATCGCCTGGCACTGCTGTTCACAGGCTTGTACCAGAGCCGGGTTGGCAAAGGGCAGGGGCCTGTCGAGCAGGGTGGCAGGGAACATGAGCGAGTTGTCGTCGGCTGCGAATTGCACGGCGTGGCCGAACGCCTTGGCGAAGGTCTGGGGCATTCGTGCGGCTGGCTGGCGCATGCGCACCTGTAGCAATGGCAGCTTGTCGCCCAGTAATTCACGGATCACCACCAGGGCGCCGAGCATGTCCCGTTGCACAATGAACGGCAGCAGCGCCGTCGGCGTCTGGCTATCATCGAACAGCAGGCAGGCGTCCTGGCCCTGTTCGGCCAGGCTGATATGGGTGAAGGCAAAGGTCAGGCCCAGGTAGCGCAGGCCGAGCGCGGCAGCTTCGCGCACCGTGGCGCTGCTGAGCAGGGCGTAGCCCCAGGCGCCGTAGCTGATCAGGCGGTAGCGCTCGCCGGCCAGCAGGCCGAGGTGCTCGATGTCGGGCAGGCCCTGAACGAGATTGGCGATCAGCCTCAGCTCGCAGTCGGCGTCGATCTCACCCAGCAGCGTCGGCAAGCGCGCCGGGCTGATGCCCGTACCGGCCAGGCAGGTGGGCAGATCCAGGCCGAGGTCGAGGCCTAGCTGAATCAGCAGTTGCAAGCTGGTGACGCTGCGGCGTTTGGGCCAGGAGGCAGGCATGAGGTTGTCCGAAAAGCACAATCTGCTGGCCGACTATGCCATAACCCGGCGCTGTTTGGCTCAGTAGCATGGCAAGCGTCATCAATGGGTCGGGGAGACCACAATGCATAACAACCCCCGTACATGGCGAGTGCTGATCATTGGTAGCGGTTTTGCCGGATTGGGCCTGGCCATGCAGTTGCGCAAGCAGGGCGAGGAGGATTTCCTGCTCCTGGAAAAAGCTGCCGAGGTCGGTGGCACCTGGCGGGACAACAGCTACCCGGGCGCAGCCTGCGACGTGCCGTCCTACCTGTATTCCTTTTCTTTCGAGCCCAAGCCGGACTGGTCGCGCAAGTTCGCCCCGCAGGCGGAAATCCAGGCCTATATCCTGAGCTGCGTGGAGAAGTACGACCTGCGCCGGCACATCCGCCTGAACACCGAGGTGCGCGGTGCCGAGTTCGATGAGGTACGCGGCATCTGGCGAGTGGAACTGAGCGACGGTCAATGCCTGGAGACACAGGCGCTGGTCAGTGCCTGCGGCCAGCTCAATCGCCCGGCCTACCCGCAACTGCCGGGGCTGGAGAGTTTTTGCGGTGAGGCCTTTCACTCCGCACGCTGGCGGCACGACATCGACCTGAGCGGCAAGCGTGTGGCGGTGATCGGCACCGGCGCCTCGGCTATCCAGTTCGTCCCGCAGATCCAGCCCAGGGTGGCCAGGCTGAGCCTGTTTCAGCGCTCGGCGGCTTATGTTCTGCCCAAGCCCGACCGTGCCTACCGCGCCTGGGAGATCGCCCTGATGCGCCGCTTGCCACTTCTGCAGCGCGGTGTGCGCCTGTTGCAGTATCTGCATCACGAGGCGCGGGCCCTGGCTTTCGTGCACTGGCCCTGGCTGATGAGATTGCTGCGCGGCATCTTCACCCAGCATCTAGAGCGGCAGATGCCCGATGCCGACAAGCGCGCCCGCTTGCAGCCGGATTATCCCATGGGCTGCAAGCGCATCCTGATCAGCAACGATTACTTCCCGGCACTGGCGCAGGCCAATGTGGAGATCGTCGACTCACCGATTCTCGAAGTGCGTGAACATTCGTTGGTAACGGCCGATGGCCGTGAGCATCCCTGCGATGTGCTGATCTATGGCACGGGCTTCACCGCTAGCGATTTCCTCGCACCGATGCAGATTCGCGGGCTCGGCGGGCTGGAGCTGAACCAGGCCTGGAAGGACGGCGCCGAAGCCTTCAAGGGCATCAGCGTCAGTGGCTTCCCCAACCTGTTTTTGCTTTATGGTCCGAATACCAACCTGGGGCACAACTCCATTCTCTACATGCTGGAGAGCCAGTTCGCCTACGTTCTGGGTTGCCTGCAGGCGCTACGCGAGCAAGGGCTGCGCTACCTCGACCTGAAGGCCGCGCCCCAGCGCCGCTACAACGAGGCGTTGCAGACACAGACCCAGCGCACCATCTGGGCCCAGGGGTGCCAAAGCTGGTATCAGACGGCCGCTGGCAAGCACACCAACAACTGGCCGGGCTTCACCTTCACCTATCGCCAGCAGACCCGTGCCCCGGAGCTTGCCGACTATGACTGCATCCGCTGATTTCGTCGCGCCCGTGCCTGGGCAAAAAGCCCTGCGCCTCTTGCTGCGTGGGCTGTTGCGAGTGCTGTTTCGCGGGCTGATCCGACCGCCCATGCCGGTGGCCGCCCAGCGCCTGATCCTGCGCGCGCTGACAGCCGTCACCCTGGTGCCGCGCGGGGTGCTGCGCAGCCGCGAGACATTGGCCGGAGTGCCCTGCGAATGGCACCGACCACCCGGCCAGAATGAGCGGGTGCTGCTCTATCTGCATGGCGGCGCCTTCATGATCGGCGCGCCGAATACCCATCGCGGTATCTGCGCCAGCCTGGCCAAGCGCGGTGGCTTTGCGGTGTGTGCGCTGGATTATCGCCTGGCACCGGAGCATCCCTTTCCGGCCGCTCGGGATGATGTGCTGGCGGCCTATCGCGCCTTGCTGGAGCGCGGATATCACGCCGCGCAGATTGCCTTCGCCGGCGACTCAGCCGGTGGCAATCTGTGCCTGGTCGCTTGCCTGCAGGCCCAGCAACAGGGGCTGCCCGCACCTGCGGCGCTGCTGTGTCTGTCGCCCGTTGCTGACTTGTCCGGGGCAAGCCGACACGATCCTCCTGCCGGCGACCCGCTGCTGCATCCGCGCTGGCTGGAGCAGGCGGTCGAACTCTATCGGCCGGCCCATCTGTCTGAGCGTGACCCCTCGTTATCACCGTTGTATGCCGACCTGGCCGGGCTGCCGCCATTGTTGCTGCAGGTGGGCGAAGATGAGCTGTTGCGCAATGACAGCTTGCGCCTGGCCGAGCGGGTGCGAGCGACGGGCGGTGATGTGCGTCTGGAGCGTTATCCGCAGCTCTGGCATGTATTCCAGGCCCATGTCGGGCTGTTGCAGGCGGCGGATCAGGCCATAGGCCGAGTCGTCGACTTTCTACGCGTGCGGGGGTGGTGATGAACAATATTCTGATTACCGGAGCGGCGTCCGGCATCGGGGCGGCCACGGCGCGCCTGTTTCATGCGCGCGGCTGGCAGGTCGGGCTGCTCGATGTGGATGGCGTGGCCCTGGCGAGCCTGGCCGCTGAGCTCGGTGGTGCCTGGCATCGTGCCCTGGACGTTACCGATGTGGCAGCCGCCAGCGAGGCCATTGATGCGTTCTGTGCCCTGCAGCAAGGGCGCTTGCGCCTGCTGTTCAATTGCGCGGGCATCCTGCGTACCGGGGCTTTCGAGCAGATCGCGCTGCAAGAGCACCTGCGCCTGGTGCAGATCAACGTGCAGGGGCTGCTGACCTTCACCCATCTGGCCTTTCCCTATCTCAAGGCCACGGCCGATGCCCAGGTGCTCAACATGGGCTCGGCTTCCGGCCTGTACGGCGTGCCGCTGATGGCCAGCTACTCGGCCAGCAAGTTCGCCGTGCGCGGCCTGAGCGAAGCCCTGGAACTGGAGTGGCGGGCCCATGGCATCCGCGTGGGCGACCTCATGCCGCCATTCGTCGACACGCCGATGGTGGCTAGCCAAACCCAGCGTCCGCCGATCATTCGGCGCATGGGAGTGCGCCTGCTGGCCGAGCACATTGCCGAGGCCGCCTGGCAACAGGCGCAGGTCAACCGTGTGCATCGCCCGGTCGGCTTGCAGTTTCGCCTGCTGTATGGCCTCGGGCAGATCACCCCGGCCTTCATCACCCGAGCGTTGATGGCCTGGTTGAGCCGGCCTTGAGCCGCCTGTCGTGCCCTGTGCAAGTAAACGAGCGAAGTGTCACAAAAGCGTCTAGCCTGTAGGTGTTCGCCCCGTTCTTGGGCGGTCGTCGTTGCGCTTCGGAACACGTATCAAGCTAGCTTGATTCTCGGCGCGGCACCTTGGGTTGCCGTGCCACCGTTCGATAGAAACGGTTGCAATGGGAAAGCGGTTAATCCATCCATCGCAGGAGAGGAGGTCGTTTCATGAGCACAGCCTTGCATGACGATGCCAGCACCTCGGTGCTGCGCCGGATGAAGGAGGGCGGTTTCGACTTCGCCCAATTCCACCCCATCGAGTTCTACGCCATATTCCCCGATGAGGAGCGGGCCAGAATGGCGGCGAGCAACTTTCGTGGCGAATCGCTCAATGCCCAGATCACCCCCCGCGAGGACGGTATCTGGCATTTGCAGGTAAGCAAGGTGATGTACGCCACGCAGGCCGGTATCGGTGCCTTCGAGCAGAGCCTGGAGTCCATCGTCGTACCGCTTGGCGGCATGCTCGATGGCTGGGGCGTCACCCAGGAAGTCCGCCCGACCAAGGCCGACCTACAGGCAGTAGCCAGCTAGCGATATGGCGTGGATCGGCTCTGCCGGTTCACGCCGCCTCGACTTGCCGTCTGGCATCGCGCACACTGCGCGCCATGTCAGACGTGCTCATCCTTACCCATATCGATTACTGCTCGCCCGCGCACCTGGCCGACGTGCTGCGCGCGCGGGGCATCGCCCATGACGTGCTGCGCGTCGACCTGGGCGAGCTGCAAGGCTACGACCTGCAGCGCCCCAAGGCCGTGGCAGTGATGGGCGGGCCGATGAGCGTCAACGATGCGTTGCCCTGGATTGCCGAGGAAGTGGCGGCGCTGCAGTGCCTGATCGCCCGTGACGTCCCCATCATCGGGCACTGCCTGGGTGGTCAGTTGCTTGCCCGGGCGCTGGGCGCGGCGGTTACGCGCATGCCCTACACCGAGTCGGGTTGGCAGGCCATGCAGCGCTTGCCTGGCGCCGGGCGAAGCCCCTGGCTGATGCATCTGCCGGAGCGCTTCGAGATCTTCCAATGGCATGGCGACACCTTCGCGCTTCCGCCAGGGGCCCAGCCGCTGCTGGCCAGCCACTGGTGCGCCAATCAGGCCTTCGCCTGGGGCGACAAGGTGCTGGCGCTGCAGGGCCACCCGGAGATGACCGAGGCGCTGATCGAGCAGTGGCTCGATGACTGGTCGCATCTGCTCGACCCGAGCCAGCCCAGCCAGCAGGCACCTGCCGTGATGCGCGAGCAAATCACGCAGAAAGTGAAGGCGCTGAACCAGGTGGCCGACGGCTTCTATACCCATTGGTTAAGGCTGGCCGGGCTTTAGTTAGCAGGCTGGACTTGTCGCGATCCGGTAACAAGATGTTATAAAGTAGCGCTTGCGCGGTGCGGGTGGTTCTCATCCGGTCGCCTTACTGCCTCCGCAATTCCGGCTTTGAACTCGCATGGACAGACGAAAATTTCTCCAATTGCTGGTCGCTGGCGTTGCCCTGCCAGCTTCCTTCAGCGCTCAGGCTGCCCAGTCGGTGCGCCGCGTTCGCCTCTCCCAGCAAGGCGGCAAGAGCATTCTCACGCTGGAGCTCAGTGGACCGGTCAAGGCCAACAGCTTCAGCCTGGACGCGCCGCCACGCCTGGTGATCGATTTGCACAATGCCAGGCTGGCTGCCTCGCTCGACGGCCTGTCGCTCGCCGGTACGCCGATCAATGCCATCCGTAGCGGGCTGACGCCGTCGGGTGATCTGCGCATCGTGCTGGATCTGGTCTCGGCCGAACTGCTGGCCAGCATGCCCCCCATGCAGCAGGTCGGACACGACCTGCGCCTGCAGTTGCCCGTGTCGTCAGCACTGGCCTCGGTCGCCGCCGCTGTGCCGCCTGTGCCGGGGCGGCCGAGCAATCGTGACCTGCTGATCGTGATCGACGCCGGCCATGGCGGCAAGGATCCTGGCGCCGTGGGCGCCAAGGGTGAGAAGGAAAAGATCGTCGCCCTGCAGATCGCCACCTTGCTGGCGCGACATATCGATAGGCAGAAGGGCTACAAGGCGCGCCTGACGCGCAGCAGCGACGTGTTCATCCCGCTGCGCAAGCGGGCTGAGCTGGCCCAGCGCCTGAATGCCGACCTGTTCGTCTCGGTGCATGCCGATGCCGCGCCGCGGCGCTCGGCATCCGGCGCTTCGGTGTTCGCCCTGTCCGAGCGTGGCGCCACCTCATCGATGGCGCGCTGGATCGCGCAGCGCGAGAACGAGGCCGATTTCATCGGTGGCGGTTTGCCGGCAGCGATGCAGCAGAGCGACCCAATGCTTGCCGGCGTACTGCTGGACATGTCGATGACGGCCACCATTTCCACCAGCCTGGATCTTGGCCATCAGGTGCTGCAGCACCTGGGCGCGGTGGCAGGCGTGCATCAGTCGCGGGTCGAGCAGGCCGGTTTCGCCGTGCTCAAGTCCGCTGCCGTGCCCTCGATCCTGGTGGAGACCGGTTTCATCTCCAATGCCGGTGACTGCAAGCGTCTGCACGAGGGCCGTCATCAGCGCAAGGTGGCCGAAGCCATCTTCGCCGGTGTCGAGGGCTACTTCCGCGAGCGTCCGCCAGCCGGCAGCCTGATCGCGGCCATGGTAGCCCGGCAGCAGGCCTGACGCTTCAGGGGTGGTTCGGGATCAGCGCCAGCAGATCGGTTACGCCCATGTCCACGCCTGCCTGCATGAGCAGCGTGGTGGCCTGGCCGCGATGGTGGGTCTGGTGGTTGAACAGGTGCATCAGCAGGGCGAAGAAGTTCTTGCGCGCCTCCGCGCCCTGAGTGTTGCGATAGCTCAGCGGCTGATCCAGATGCTCCTCGCGAATCTCCTGGGCCAGGGCTTCCAGGCAGGCATCCAGGCGCGTGCGTAAGTCGGCCAGTTCACGGATATCCGCAGCCAGCGGCTGGTTCAGCCGGCTGGGCCGGGGCAGGCTGTCGAGCGCTTGCAGGGCGGCGAATCCCGCCGGGTGTCCGGTGTAGCGGCCGAGCCAGATCAGGTCGGCCACTGCCAGGTGGTTGAGCGTACCCAGGATCGAACCGAAGAAGGCCCCCCGCTCGACGCTGATCTCGCTATCGGGCAGCGTCTGCGCCGCCTCGTACAGCCGAGCGTTCATCCAGGTGTTATAGGCGACCATCTGGCGCAGGTGTTCGAGGCGTTGCATGACGGCTTGCTCTCTGTGGAGGGATCATCAGCATGCCGCGCTTGCCTGGGGGCCGACAGATACAGTTAGGCGCTTATTCTGCGCACGGCTGCGACCAAACCGCGAACTCGTTGCCGCCCGGTTCGATGAAGTGGAAGCGCCGGCCGCCAGGGAAGGAAAAGATCGGCTTGACGATCTGCCCGCCGGCGGCCTCGACCTTGGCCAGGGTTGCCTGCAGATCGTCGCTGTAGAAAACGATCAGTGCGCTGCCGTTTTCCGTACGCGCGGCAACGTCGGCGCTGAAGAAGCCGCCATCCAGGCCTTCGCCATTGAAGGCAGTGTAGTCCGGGCCATAGTCGCTGAAGCGCCAGCCGAAGGCTGCTGCAAAGAAAGCCTTGGTGGCGGGCAGGTCGCGGCTGGGGTATTCGACGTAGTCGATCTTTTCGTGAGTGGGCATGCCGGGCTCCCTGGCGGATAGGGGGAGGGTCAGGCTACTGCCGGGATGCGGCCGGTGCAATGAGCGCCGACAGCGGAAACGAAAAAGGCCACTCGATCGAGTGGCCTTTTTCTGAAGGTGGTTGCGGGAGCAGGATTTGAACCTACGACCTTCGGGTTATGAGCCCGACGAGCTACCAGACTGCTCCATCCCGCGCCGGCAATTCTACGCTTGCTTAAAGCCTTGTCAATCGATTTCTTGCTTTTGATCGAAAAAACTAATTTTCGCCCAAACAAAAAGACCACTCGATCGAGTGGTCTTTTCATGAAGCTGGTTGCGGGAGCAGGATTTGAACCTACGACCTTCGGGTTATGAGCCCGACGAGCTACCAGACTGCTCCATCCCGCGTCTGTGGGGCGGCATTCTACAGTCAGCGGCGCATCTGTCAACCGTCGATTGCGATAAAAGTGTTTTCAAGTCAGATGCTTAGCCTCAAACACCTGTTAGACTTCAGTGCTCCAGGCCAGGCCGGGCAAGGCTTTCGAGGGTGTCGTGCGCAAGATTATTCACATTGACTGCGACTGCTTTTACGCCGCAATCGAGATGCGCGATGACCCGAGCCTGGCCAACCGACCGCTGGCGGTGGGAGGCTCGGCCGAGCGGCGCGGGGTGATCGCCACCTGCAACTACGAGGCGCGTGCCTATGGCGTGCGCTCGGCGATGTCGTCGCGGCATGCGCTGAAGCTGTGCCCGGACCTGCTGATCGTCAAACCGCGTTTCGAGGTGTACCGCGCGGTTTCGCGGGAGATTCACGGCATCTTTCGTCAGTTCACCGACCTGATCGAGCCGCTGTCACTGGACGAGGCCTATCTCGACGTCAGCGAATCGCCGCATTTCGCCGGTAGCGCCACGCGTATCGCTCAGGAGATTCGCCGACGTGTGGCCCAGGAGCTGCGCATCACGGTGTCCGCTGGGGTGGCGCCGAACAAGTTCCTGGCCAAGATCGCCAGTGACTGGCGCAAGCCCGATGGCCTGTTCGTGATCACTCCGGATCAGGTGGAGGATTTCGTCGCGGCCTTGCCGGTTAGCAAGCTGCATGGGGTGGGCAAGGTCACCGCGCAGAAGCTGGCGCGCCTGGGCATACGCACCTGCCTGGATCTGCGTGACTGGAACAAGCTGACCCTGGTGCGTGAGTTCGGCAGTTTCGGCGAGCGCCTGTGGAGCCTGGCACGGGGGCTGGATGAGCGCTCGGTGAAGGTGGACAGCCGCCGTCAGTCGCTGAGTGTCGAGCACACCTACGAGCAGGATCTGCCGGATCTGCAAAGCTGTCTGGACAAGTTGCCAGCGTTGCTGGAGGAGATGAACGAGCGTCTGCAGCGGCTGGATGCCAGCTACCGGCCGGACAAACCCTTTGTCAAGGTCAAGTTCCACGATTTCACCCAGACCACCCTGGAGCAGGCCGGCGCCAGCCGTGACCTGGACAGCTATCGGCAGTTGCTCAGCCTGGCCCATGCCCGCGGCGACAAGCCGGTGCGCCTGCTCGGCGTCGGCGTGCGTCTGCATGATCTGCGTGGGCGGCAGGAGCAACTGGAGTTGTTCGGTTAGCAGAGGCAGTGGGGCATCAAAGGCGTAGGCGCGAATTTATGGCTTATCGCATTTTTAGGGCAGTGCTGGTTTGATATCGGACTGGCAAGCTTGTGTGTTGGCTTGTCGGTTGTTCTTGGTCTGTTCCGAATTGCCGCGTTTTTGTTGATGTTTTTGGTTTCGCCCTCCCGGGCGAGTCACTTTTGACGGGCAAAAGTAACCAAAACCCTCCGCCCGGTCATCCGGCCCTCGCTGCGCGAGGGTCCGCTCACTCCATCGCCGCTCCAGAGGCCCGCCGCGGTGGGCCATCCCTGGCCCATCGCGGCTTTCGCGACATCCATGTCGCTCAACCTCTTCCACGGCGATTCTGTTCGCCCTCCTGGGCGGGCTCTGCACGCGCCTGAACCCTAGGTAACCCAGAATTAGCGTGGAGTGCTTGAACATGGGTCAGCCTTAGGGCTGACCGGGATGCCGGCTGCAAGCCGGCAAGCTGAAACTACACGAATGAAAGTATTGGTTTAACTCGACGACCCAATCGCGACTTCATCGCTACTAGAACACGCCGAGCAACCTATGGATTGCCCGTTCGTTCAGGCGCGTAAATGCCCCCTTCAGGAGGCCGAACGTAGGCATTGCGCAGGGGGCGAGTGGCATGGATGCCACGAGAGGCGTAATGGGCCAGGGATGGCCCATGTACGCCGACCCCGGAGCGGTGCCGGAGTGAGGGGAGTCGAGCGAAGCGAGACCCGGATGGCGGGGGTGCGTTTCTTTTGCTTACTTTTCTTTGCGCAGCTCAAAGAAAAGTGAGTCGCCCGAGGGGGCGAAACAAGAAGCTTCCGAAAACACCGAAGCGGCGTCCAGAACACCAAACCATGACAAACAAGACCATACACAAACTTGCCAGTCCGGTGTTAAGGCTGATTTCCCCGTGCGGCGCGCTAGCGTTTGGCTCCGCGCCTGCCCATGAGAATGCCTGCAGGGGATCAGCAGGGGGCAATCCATTGCGGATTGCCCCCCCAGGTTTCAACGTACCTTGCCGCGACCGAGCTTGAGCTCTTCCTTGGCGAAGTTGTCGACGTCGATCACCCGTCGACGTGCCGCTTCGGCAGCTTGCAGGCGTTGGCCCTGTTCGCCGTCGAGGAGGCCGGCGGCTACCGCCGCTTCGATGGCATCCTGGCCCGGTGCCGGTTGCAGGCTGCTGTCCTTGAGCGCCTGGTGCAGGCGTTTGCGTGCATCCTGGCTGGCCTGTACCAGGTTGATGGCATGCTGCAGCGCGCCCACGGGATCCTGCTCATCCTGCGGGCGGTAGCAGCCTTCGAGCACCGATTCCAGCGCCGGGTCGCCGGCCGGGCGGCCGATGATCTCGGCCACTTCGGCGTCCAGGGCGTCGCTGGGGCCGCGATGGCGACGGCCCAGCGGGAATACCAGCACCTTGAGCAGGCAACCGAACAGGCGGTTGGGGAAGTTGCTGAGCAACTCGGCCAGAGCGTTTTCGGCTTGGTGGAGGTTTTCCTCCATGGCCCAGCGCAGCAGCGGACGAACGGCTTCCGGATAGTCCAGGTCGTGGTAGCGCTTGAGCGCGGCCGAGCCCAGGTAGAGGTGGCTGAGCACGTCGCCAAGGCGCGCGGAGAGGCGCTCGCGGCGCTTCAGGTCGCCGCCGAGCAGCATCATGCTGCTGTCGGCGCACAGGGCGAAGGCCGCCGCCAGGCGGTTGAGGGCACGGTAGTAGGGCTGGCTGAGGTCGTCGCCAGGCACGGCACCCAGGCGACCCAGGGTCAACCCGAGGAGGAAGCTGCTGGCGGCATTGCCGACGGCGAAGCCGATATGGCCCATCAGCAACTCGTCGAACTCGGCCAGGGCCTGATCCTTGTCGTCACGGTCGGCCAGGGCCATTTCCTTGAGCACGTACGGATGGCAGCGGATCGCGCCCTGGCCGAAGATCATCAGGTTGCGCGAGAGGATGTTGGCGCCTTCGACGGTGATGAAGATGGGCGCGCCCTGCCAGGAGCGGGCCAGGTAGTTGTTCGGGCCCATGATGATGCCCTTGCCGGCGTGCACGTCCATGGCGTGGCTGATGCATTCGCGACCACGCTCGGTGAGGTGGTACTTGAGAATCGCCGACAGCACCGAGGGTTTCTCGCCCAGGTCGACGGCGTTGGCGGTGAGGATGCGCGCGCTATCCATCAGCCAGGCGTTGCCGCCGATGCGCGCCATGGCTTCCTGAATGCCCTCGAAGGCGGCCAGCGGCACGTTGAACTGTTCGCGCAACTGGGCGTACTGGCCGGTGGTGAGGCTGGTGAACTTGGCGGCGCCGGTACCGACGGCGGGCAGCGAGATGGAGCGGCCCACCGACAGGCAGTTCATCAGCATCATCCAGCCCTTGCCCAGGTACTCCTGGCCACCGATCAGGTAGTCGAGGGGGATGAACACGTCCTTGCCCCAGTTCGGCCCGTTCATGAAGGCGGCGCCCAGTGGCAGATGGCGGCGGCCGATTTCCACCCCGGGGGTATCGGTGGGAATCAGCGCCAGGCTGATGCCCAGCTCTTCCTTGTCGCCCAGCAGATGGTCGGGGTCATAGGCCTTGAAGGCCAGGCCGAGCAGGGTGGCCACCGGGCCCAGGGTGATGTAGCGCTTTTCCCAGTTCAGGCGCAGGCCGATGACTTCCTCGCCGTTCCACTGGCCCTTGCAGATGATGCCGTTGTCCGGCATGGCACCGGCGTCGGAGCCGGCCAGCGGGCCGGTGAGGCCGAAGCAGGGAATGTCTTCACCGCTGGCCAGGCGCGGCAGGTAATGCTGGCGCTGTTCATCGGTGCCGTAGTGCAGCAGCAGCTCGGCCGGGCCGAGGGAGTTGGGCACCATCACGGTGGAGGCCAGGTCACCGCAGCGGGTGGCCAGTTTCATCGCCACCTGCGAGTGGGCATAGGCGGAGAAGCCCTTGCCGCCGTATTCCTTGGGGATGATCAAGGCGAAGAAGCCGTGCTGCTTGATGTGCTCCCAGGCCTTTTCCGGCAGGTCCATCTGCTGGCCTACCTGCCAGTCGCTGACCATGGCGCAGAGCTCTTCGGTGGGGCCGTCGAGGAAGGCCTGTTCTTCTTCGGTGAGTCTGGCCTTGGGGTAGGCCAGCAGCTTGTCCCAGTCCGGCTTGCCGCTGAACAGCTCGCCATCCCACCACACCGTGCCGGCTTCGATGGCATCGCGCTCGGTGGCCGACATGGGCGGCAGCACGCGCTGAAACCATTTGAACAGGGGGCCGGTGAACCACTGCCGACGCAGATCGCCGAGCAGGATGAAGGCGGCAACGACACCGGTGACGATCCATAGCAGCAGTTGCAACCAGCCAGGCACCGGGCTGAACAGGGCCATGGCCAGCAGGTAGGCTGCCGTGATGCCGAGGGCGGGGCGGGCCGCGGTACGGCTATGGGCCAGGTAGGCGACTCCGATCAGTAGAACCAGCAACCAGATGACGGGCATGTGCATTTCTCCATGATGCGTGCGGGTGACGTCTTCGAGCATAGTCGTGAATGACGTCGGTAAGTCCAGGATGCAAGCGTTTGGGCTCAATGCAGTGACCGCCGTGTCTGGGGCGAGTTCGCCCCAACCTTTTGCCGGGTGTATCGACGCAGTCGATAATCAAGATCGGTGCACCGGTCTTTTCTCCTGCTGCTTGGATGGTTAGGGTGCATGCCAACACACGCGGGATGACATAAGCGGTTGCAAACGGACGCGCCTGCCCTCATCTATCACCATCACACCTTCGTGCGGGAAACCCTTTCTTCATGAGCTCCGCCCTGACCATTCGCCAGTTGACCAAGACCTACGGCAACGGCTTCCAGGCTTTGCATGGCATCGATCTGGACGTCGCCGAAGGTGACTTCTTTGCCTTGCTCGGCCCCAACGGCGCCGGCAAGTCCACCACCATCGGCATTCTCTCCACGCTGGTGAACAAGAGCAGCGGTACGGTGGAGGTATTCGGCCATGACCTCGACCGCGAGCCCTACGCACTCAAGCGTTGCCTGGGTGTGGTGCCGCAGGAGTTCAACTTCAACCAGTTCGAGAAGGTGTTCGACATCGTCGTCACTCAGGCTGGCTACTATGGCATTCCGCGTTCGATCGCCAAGGAACGTGCCGAGCAGTACCTGACCCAGCTCGGCCTGTGGGACAAGCGCGACGTGGCCTCGCGCGAGCTGTCCGGCGGCATGAAGCGGCGTCTGATGATCGCCCGCGCCCTGGTGCATCAGCCGCGCCTGCTGATCCTTGACGAACCCACCGCCGGGGTGGACATCGAGCTGCGCCGTTCGATGTGGGGCTTTCTCACCGAGCTGAACCGGCAGGGCATCACCATCATCCTCACCACGCACTACCTGGAGGAGGCCGAGCAGCTCTGCCGCAATATCGGCATCATCGACCACGGTCGCATCGTCGAGCTGAGCAGCATGAAGGATCTGCTGAAGAAGCTGCACGTCGAGACTTTCCTGCTCGATCTCAAGGATTCCTACAGCGAGGCGCCGAACCTGGTCGGTTATCCGGTGCGCCTGGTGGATCATCACACCCTGGAGGTGCAGGTGGAGAAGAGCCAGGGCCTTAATGCGCTGTTCCAGCAACTGGCGCAGCAGCAGGTGCAGGTGCTCAGCCTGCGCAACAAGACCAATCGCCTGGAGGAGCTGTTCGTCTCTCTGGTGGAAAAGAACCTGGCCAAGGTGGCGCAATGAATACCCAGTACCTCAATAGCGAATTCGCCGCCAACCTGGTGGCCCTGCGTACCATCGTCCATCGCGAGGTGCGGCGCTTCGTGCGCATCTGGCCACAGACCCTGCTGCCGCCGGCGATCACCATGGTGCTGTACTTCGTCATCTTCGGTAACCTGATCGGCCGGCAGATCGGCGACATGGGAGGCTTCAGCTACATGGAGTACATCGTGCCGGGGCTGATCATGATGTCGGTGATCACCAACAGCTACGGCAACGTGGTGTCGAGCTTCTTCGGCAGCAAATTCCAGCGCAACGTCGAGGAACTGCTGGTGTCACCGGTGTCGCCGCACACCATCCTCATCGGCTTCGTCATCGGCGGCGTGCTGCGCGGCCTGGCGGTAGGGGTGATCGTCACCTGCCTGTCGCTGTTCTTCACCCATCTGCAGGTGCATCACCTGGGCGTGACGGTGCTGGTGGTGCTGCTGACCGCGACCATCTTTTCCCTTGGCGGTTTCGTCAACGCGGTGTTCGCGCGCAACTTCGATGACATTTCGATCATCCCCACCTTCGTCCTGACGCCGCTGACCTACCTGGGCGGGGTGTTCTATTCCATCACCCTGTTGCCGCCGTTCTGGCAGGCGGTGTCGCTGGGCAACCCCATCCTGCACATGGTCAACGCCTTCCGCTACGGCATTCTCGGCGTGTCCGACATTCGCATCGGCGTGGCCATCGGCTTTATGCTGCTGGCCACCGTGGTGCTCTATACCCTGTGCATCCGCCTGCTGGTCAGCGGCCGGGGCATGCGCCAGTGACGTTTGCCGCTCATGTTGCTGCGGATGTATCCGCGATTTCGCGGCGCAACCGGGCTTGAACGTTCATGCGTAGCCGGATGAAATCCGGGGGATGGCTGCTGTGCTCCCCGGATTTCATCCGGGCTACGGTTGAATGCTCGCGGCTAAAGCCGCTCCTGCAATATGCGGCGGTAAGCGAAAAAACATAGCGAAATAACTTGCACGGCTGGCAGTGGCGCGGCAGCCGGTTAGACTCCGCCTCTACCGAGAAAAAGGGGCTGATCATGACCGTGCTGTTACGTGCTCTTCCATGGTTGTTGCTGGGGTTTTTCGTTTTACCAGCGAGTGCAGCCGAAGGGCCGATGGTCGAGGTCGTCCCCGTGCGGCAAATGGAGGTGCGCGACGAGCTGGTGACCTTCGGTTCGTTGCGCTCCGACGAGTCGGTGATGATCCGGCCGGAAGTGGAGGGGCGCCTGGCCACCCTGCATTTTCGCGAGGGTCAGGCGGTCAGTGCGGGTGATCTGCTGGTCAGTCTCGATGATGCCATCACCCGCGCCGAGTTCGCCCAGGCCCGCGCCAACCTCGATCTCGCCGAGAAGAATCACCAGCGCACACAGATGCTGTTCCAGCGCGGTGCCAGCAACGCCCAGGCGCTGGATGAGGCGCAGAGTCAGCTACAGGCCGCCCGTGCCAGCCTGGCCCTGGCCCAGGCGCGCCTGGACAAGACCCAGATCAAGGCCCCGCACGACGGTGTGCTCGGCCTGCGCCAGGCCAGCGTCGGCGACTACCTCAGTGCTGGGCAGAACATCGTCAATCTGGAAGTGCTCGACCCGCTCAAGGTGGACTTTCGCATCCCGCAGAAGGCCGTGGCTCAGGTGCGCCTTGGCCAGGCCGTGGAAATCACCCTCGACACCTACCCGGATGAGCGTTTTCGCGGCGAGATCTATGCCCTCAATCCGCGCCTGGACGAAGCCGGACGCAGCCAGGCGATCCGTGCCCATATCGACAATGCCGATCGGCGCCTGCGCCCCGGTCAGTTCGTGCGGGTGTCGGTCATCCTCGAGGAGCGCCCGAACGCTCTGGTGATCCCCGAGGAGGCGGTGATGCCGCAGGGCGACAAGCTGCTGGTCAATCTGCTGGTCGATGGCAAGGTCGAGCGGCGCCAGGTGCTGCTGGGCAAGCGCTTCGACGGCCTGGCGGAAGTGCGCGAAGGCCTGCAGGGCAACGAAACCGTGATCAGCGCTGGTTGGCAGCGCGTGCGTGAGGGGCTGGCCGTGCGCAGCAAGAGCGGAGAGCGCCAGCCGTGACCCTGTCGGACATCTGCATCCGCCGCCCGGTGTTCGCCACCGTTCTGTCGTTGATCGTGGTGCTGCTGGGGCTGATGGCCTACGACCGCCTCAACGTGCGTGAGTACCCCAATATCGACGTGCCCATCGTCACCGTGCAGGTCACCTATCCCGGCGCCAGCCCGGAGATCATGGAGTCGCAGGTAGCGCAGCCGGTGGAGGATGTACTCTCCGGCATCGAGGGGTTGGACTTCGTCACCTCCATCAGCCGCGCGGAGAACACTCAGATTACCGCGCAATTTCGTCTCGGCCGCAGCGCCGACGAGGCGGCCAACGACGTGCGCGATCGCCTGGGGCGGGTGCGCAGCCTGCTGCCGGACGAGGTGGACGAACCCATCGTGCAGAAGGTCGAGGCCGACGCCCAGCCGGTTATCTGGATCGCCTTCCACAGCCAGCAGCACAGTGCCATGGAGATCACCGATGTTCTGGAGCGGGTGATCAAGGATCGTCTGCAGACCATTCCCGGCGTATCCGAGGTGCAGGTGCGCGGCGCGCGCACCTTTTCCATGCGCATCTGGCTGGATCCGGAAAAGCTCGCTGCGCACAACCTCACCGTGCAGGACGTGGAGGATGCCCTGCGTCGGCAGAACGTGGAGATCCCGGCCGGGCGCATCGAGTCGCGCGAGCGTGAGTTCAGCGTGCTCTCGGAAACCGATCTGCGCACCCCGGAGCAGTTCAACGAGTTGATCCTGGATGACTCGCAAGGTTATCTGCTGCGCCTGTCCGATGTCGGCCGCGCCGAGATCGGCCCGCGTGACGAGCGTAGCGTAGTACGCTTCAACGGCCTGCCGGCGGTGACCCTGGGTCTGGTCAAGCAGGCCACGGCCAACCCGCTGGATATTTCCGACGGTCTGGCTGCCGCCTGGGATGACGTGCAGAAGCTGTTGCCCGACGGCATGCAGATGACCGTGGCCAACGACAACTCGCAGTTTATCCGCGAATCCATCGACAACGTTTTCACCACCATCTGGGAAGCGGTGGCGCTGGTCATCCTGATCATCTTCATCTTCCTGCGTTCGTTGCGCGCCACGCTGATTCCGCTGGTGACCATCCCGGTGTCGCTGATCGGCGCCTTCGCCCTGATGTCGCTGATGGGCTTTTCCATCAACACCCTGACCTTGCTGGCCATGGTGCTGGCCATCGGCCTGGTGGTGGACGATGCCATCGTCATGCTGGAGAACATCCACCGCCATATCGAGGCGGGGATGAAGCCCATGCAGGCAGCCTTCACCGGCAGCCGTGAGATCGCCTTCGCGGTGATCGCCATGACCCTGACCCTGGCTGCGGTGTTCGCCCCCATCGGCTTCATGCAGGGCACCACCGGCAAGCTGTTCACCGAATTCGCCTGGACCCTGGCCGGTTCGGTATTGGTGTCCGGCTTCGTTGCCCTGACCCTGACGCCGATGATGTGCGCGTTGCTGCTCAAATCGCACCAGCACGAGCCGCGTCATGGCCGCGTGTACAACCTGATCGAAGGTTTTCTCGATGGCCTGACCTATGGCTACAAGGGCAGCCTGCAGCGCGCCCTGCAGGCCTGGCCATTGGTGTTCGGTATATTGCTTGGCGCCTTCGTGCTCTGCGCCTGGCTGTTCGGCGGCCTGCGTTCGGAGCTGGCGCCGACCGAGGACACCGGCACTATCGTGGGTGTGTTCAACGGCCCGGACGGCGCCACCATCGACTACACCGCGCGCTATGCCCGCGAGGTGGAGGCGGCCTACGCCAGCATCCCGGAGACCAACCGCTATCTGGTGGTGGCGGGCTTCCCCACCGTGGCCCAGGGCATTTCCTTCATGAAGCTGGAGGACTGGGGGGAGCGTGCGCGCAATCAGTTCGAGATTCGCAACGAACTGCTACCCAAGCTGCAGGACATCGCCGGCATGCGTGTCACGCCGGTCAACCGTCCGCCGCTGGGGCAGAGCGCGCGCAACCAGCCGATCAACTTCGTCGTCCGTTCCTCCATGGAGTACGCCGAATTGCAGGGGTACGTCGACCAGCTCATGGAGCGCATGCGCGGCTACCCCGGGGTGGAGGGGCTGGACAGCGACCTCAAGCTCAATGCGCCGCAGTTGCAGATCGTGGTCAATCGCGAGCAGGCCGCAGCCGTGGGCACCGACGTTTCGGTGATCGGTCGCAGCCTGGAGAGCCTGTTCGGCAGCCGCCAGGTCACCCGTTTCAAGCAGAATGGTGAGCAGTACGACGTGCTGGTGCAGTTGCAGGAGCTCGACCGCAGCAACCCGCAAGACCTGAACCGCGTCTACGTACGTGATCGGGAAGGGGGCATGGTGCAGCTCTCCAACCTGATCGAAGTGCGCGAGACGGTGGCGCCACGCGAGCTCAACCACTTCAACCAGTTGCGTGCCGTGACCATCAGCGCCAACGTCGGTGCCGGCTACACCCTGGGCGAGGCGTTGACTCATCTGGAGTCGGTGGCGCGCGAGGTATTCCCGCCCGAGACGCAATATGACTACACCGGCACCTCGCGTGACTTCAAGGAATCCAGCTCGGGCATCCTGCTGATCTTCGCCCTGGCGCTGGCCTTCATCTTCCTGGTACTGGCGGCGCAGTTCGAGAGCTTCAGCGACCCGCTGATCATCCTCTTCAGCGTGCCTCTGTCGATGGCTGGCGCCTTGCTGGCGCTGAAGCTGTTCGGCGGCACCTGGAACATCTACTCGCAGATCGGCCTGGTGACCCTGATCGGCCTGATCACCAAGCACGGCATCCTGATCGTCGAGTTCGCCAATCAGCTACTGCGCGAAGGCAAGGCGCTGCGCGAGGCGCTGGTCGAAGCGTCGGTGCAGCGCCTGCGACCGATCCTGATGACCACCGGCGCCATGGTGCTGGGTTCGCTGCCGCTGGCCATCGCCACGGGAGCAGGCGCGGAAAGCCGCCAGCAGATCGGCCTGGTGATCGTCGGCGGCTTGCTGGTCGGCACCTTCTTTACCCTCTACGTGATTCCGACGCTGTACCTGCTGCTGCGCCGCTGGGCGCCGCTGCGTACGGTGGAGGTGTAAAGCCGTAGCCCGGATGCAATCCGGGATGCCGGGTGCAGCCTGCGGCCCGTCGGGTTGCTGATCGCTCCTACGAGTGGTCTGCAGGGTGCTTCGCGGGTGCGACGTAGCGGCCAACCGGCTAAACTCGGCCGGTTTTTCGCCACCCTGGATTGCGCACCATGCAGCACCCCGCCGAACACTCCCCGCTGGGCAAGTCCAGCCAGTACATCGCCGAGTACAGCCCCGAGCTGCTGTTTCCCATCGCTCGTACCACCAAGTGGGCGGAGCTGGGCCTCGATGGCGCCAACCTGCCATACCGGGGCGTGGATTACTGGAACTGCTACGAGCTGTCCTGGCTGCTGCCTTCTGGCAAGCCGGTGGTGGCCATCGGCGAGTTCGCCATCCCGGCCGACTCGCCGAACATCATCGAGTCGAAATCCTTCAAGCTCTATCTCAATTCGCTGAATCAGACGGCTTTCGCCTCCTGGGACGAGGTACGGGCCACGCTGGCGCGGGATCTCTCGGCCGTGGCCGGCAAGCCGGTGGCGGTGCGTCTGCGTTCGTTGGCGGAGGTAGCGGATGAGGGCGTGGCGAGGCTGCCGGGCCAGTGCATCGACGAGCTGGATATCAGCGTCAGCCAGTACGATCATCCGCAGCCGGAACTCTTGCGTTGCGAGGTCGGGCGCGTGGTGGAGGAGAGCCTGCACAGCCATCTGCTCAAGTCCAATTGCCCGGTCACCGGCCAGCCGGACTGGGGCAGCCTGGTGGTGCAGTATCGTGGTGCGGCGTTGGATCACGCCAGCCTGTTGGCCTACCTGGTGAGCTTCCGCCAGCATGCCGACTTTCACGAACAATGCGTGGAGCGCATCTTCCTCGATCTGCAGCGTCTGCTGCAGCCGCAGTCATTGACCGTCTACGCCCGTTACGTGCGCCGCGGCGGGCTGGACATCAACCCGTACCGCAGCACCGAGGCGATCACGCCGGAAAACGCCCGCCTGCCCCGCCAGTAGAGGCATGGCCCTTGAGGCTTGCAGCTTGAAGCTTGCCGCTCAAATTCCCATATTGGCCAGACTTTGCATGATGTTGCGCAGGGTGCCGGCGAGGGTAGGGTGGCTGGCCTCGAAACGTTCCACCGCCAGGTTGACACCGTCGACCAGGGTGGCGTCGGGGGCTGCTGCGGCTTCGCGAGCCAGTTGCACCTCGATCTCCTGGGTCAACAGATACAGCGATGCCCGCTCTTCTTCACTGAGCGGCGTGTCCTGGGCCAGGTGTTGGTGAAGGGCTTCCAATTGCTGCTGCAGATCGTTTGCTGGCATAGAGTGCTCCTTGTCCAATGGGCTTAGGCATTGACCCCAGGCGATGCTGGAAGTTTTCAACCTGCCTTTCAAGGGTAATCCAAGCGCGGTAGCTTTGCCTGATTCGGGTCAAGCCTTCAGGGCTTTTCGCCCTTGCTCCGGCGCATGCCGATATCTTCCAGGCTGGCGCCGATTTCGCCCAGGTGATCCACCACCGAATGCACGCCCAGGCGATAGAGCTGCAGGGTGGCTTCGGCGCGCAGGCGCTCCCGCTCGCTGGCCGTCAGCGCCTGCCAGTCGGCCGGGGCCTGGCCGCACAACGGGCCGCAGACGGCCAGGCCGATGGTCCAACAGCCAGCGTTGAGGCCGGCCTGCAGCAGCAACGGGTGGCTAGCGATGAGGATGCAGCCATCCAGGCGTTCGACACCCAGTTGGCTCAGGGCTTGCCAGCAACTGTCCGGCGCCGGCCAGGGTCTTGAGTGGCGCGTCAGCACGGCTCTGATGGAGGTTGGCAGGTGTTCGGCCAGCAACAGGCTGGCATCACCTGGCAGGGCATCTAGCCAGGCGCAGGGGATGCCGCTTCTATCCAGGCCTTGCAGCAGCTCTTGGCTGCCGGGGGTGAGTTGGGCATAGGTGGCAGCCACTTCGCTAAGGGCCTGCTGCAAGGCCTGCAGTTGCGCACTCGTTGGCGCCTGACCGAGCAGCTCGGCCAGAGCCAGCTCTGGCGTGCTGGTAGGGCTGGGTAGTGTGTGCTCCGGGTAGAGGCGCTGCAGCGCGGTTGGCAGGGTGCGTGCGCCGAAGTCGACCAGGCAGCCGGAAAGCTCGAACAGCAGAGCGGTAGGGGGGGAATGTGGCATGAGAGCATCCGTGACAGGGGCCAGGATCACTCTAGCCCTGCCGGATGACTGAAAGGTGACGGTCAGATGACAGCGAGCAGGGCGCGCAGATGTTCCGGCAGTGCGATGGGGCGGGCGCTTTCATGATCGACCCACACCAACTTGCAGTAGCCTTCGCCATAGAGCGTATGTGGGTCTTCCAGCGTGCTCAGGCGATGCTCGATGACCAGGCTACTGCGCCCCACCGTGCCGGCGCGCAGTTCCACCAGCACGGTAGCCGGGTGCACCACGGGTTTCAGGTAGGTGTGCTGGGTTTGCAGCACCACCGGGCCTTGCGCCGCGCCACTCATGGGGATGCAGACACGCTCGAACCAGGCGACCCGGGCTTCTTCCAGGTACTGCATGTAGAGGATGTTGTTGACGTGCCCATAGCTGTCCATGTCGCCCCAGCGCACGGGAATCGTGGCGGTGTGTAGCAGTGGCTTATCGGTCATCGCCAATCTCCGCTATGCTGCCCAATCTGGGCTTCAGGTTTTATACTGCGCGGCTTTCAGGCCGCTGGTGCGGCTACCTTTTCCTCAAGGAGAGAATCAATGCATGTGAACGGTGCTCGCTGGATGGCGCGCCTGGGCAGCCTGATGCTGCTGGTCGGTGCGCTGCTGCCTGGCATGGGTCAGGCCGCCACGGAAGAAGACCCCTGGGAGGGCTTCAATCGCGCCATGTTCCGCTTCAACGATACCCTCGACACTTACGCGCTCAAGCCCGTGGCGCAGGGGTATCAGGCCGTCACGCCGCAATTCCTCGAGGATGGGGTGCACAATGTCTTCGGCAATATCGGCGATGTCGGCAATCTGGCCAACAACCTTTTGCAGGGTAAATTGCATGACGCCGGCGTCGATACCAGCCGTCTGATCTTCAACACCACTTTCGGCCTGCTGGGTTTCTTCGATGTGGCCAGGCACATGGGCTTGGCCAAGAGCGACGAGGATTTCGGCCAGACCCTCGGCGTCTGGGGCGTCGACAGCGGCCCGTATCTGGTCATTCCCTTCCTCGGCCCGAGCACCGTGCGCGATGCGGGTGGTCGTGTACCGGATAGCTTCCTCACGCCCTATCCCTACATGGATCACGTCCCCACCCGCAACGTGACGCGTGGCGTGGAGGTGATCGATACCCGCGCCAGCCTGCTGAAGGCCGAGCGTCTGATCAGTGGCGACAAGTACACCTTCATCCGCAACGCCTACTTGCAGACGCGCGAGTTCAAGATCAAGGATGGGCAGGTCGAAGACGATTTCTGATTGCTGTGAACATGAAAAAGGCGGCTTCGAGCCGCCTTTTTCGTTGCCAGGCGTTTCAGCTCATCGAGATGATGGCCAGGCCCAGGGATTGCCGGCCGTCACCCAGGTCGCTGACGCGCACCACTTCGGCCTCGGCATCCAGGCCTGCCAGTTCGTTGTGGTCGGATGGGATGTGCACACGCACCTTGCTGCCCATGGTGAGCTGCACTTCGGCCTCGATTTGCATGCCGGTACTCGACAGATCCAGGCACATTGCCGGTGTTTCACCGCCAGCATGGTGCAGCGTAACCGGTGTTTCCAGCCGCATGCGGATGAAGTCGCGCTTCTCGCTGTACGCTCGATCGTTCTGACTCATGGACGCTGCCCTCTGCTTGTGTTTTGTCCTACCGGCCCTTATAACCCCCGCCGATTTACCCTGTAAAGCCACCGAACGACGACCGGCACCGGCTTGAATCGCCCGGCGGATGGGAGTACCGTCTGCCCCTTGAAATTGCCCTGGCACCCCTTTCGCGGCGCTGCGCCTTGGCTGCAATCCTATTGCTCCGGCGCAGTTTGCCTGGATGACCCATGCACAAAACCAGTGCCACTTTGCTGATCATCGACGACGACGATGTCGTGCGTGCAAGCCTCGCGGCCTATCTCGAAGACAGTGGTTTCGAGGTATTGCAGGCCAACAACGGCCTGCAAGGGCTGGAGGTGTTTCAGCAGGCCAAGCCCGATCTGATGATCTGCGACCTGCGCATGCCGCAGGTCGACGGCCTTGAACTCATTCGCCGAATCAACGCCATGGGCGTCGAGGTACCGGTCATCGTGGTGTCCGGTGCTGGCGTGATGAGCGATGCGGTGGAGGCGCTACGCCTCGGTGCCGCCGATTACCTGATCAAGCCCCTGGAAGACCTGGCCGTGCTTGAGCACTCGGTGCGCCGTGCGCTCGACCGCTATCGCTTGCGCCAGGAGAACCAGCGTTACCGCGAAGAGCTGGAAGCGGCCAACCGTGAGCTGCAGGCCAGCCTGCACCTGCTGCAGGAAGACCAGAACGCCGGTCGTCAGGTGCAGATGAACATGCTGCCGGTAACGCCCTGGCAGGTCGACGACCTGAACTTCGCCCACCAGATTATCCCGTCGCTGTACCTGTCCGGTGATTTCGTCGACTACTTCCGCATCGACGAACGGCGTATCGCCTTCTACCTGGCCGATGTGTCCGGGCATGGCGCTTCCTCGGCCTTCGTCACCGTGCTGCTCAAGTTCATGACCACGCGTCTGCTCTACGAGTGGCGCCGCGGCGGCACCTTGCCCGAGTTCAAGCCCTCCGATGTGCTCGGGCACATCAACCGTGGCCTGATCAACTGCAAGCTGGGCAAGCATGTGACCATGCTTGGCGGGGTGATCGACCAGGAGAAGGGCACCCTGACCTACAGCATCGGTGGACATCTGCCGCTGCCGGTGTTGTTCGAGAAGGGCCAGGCGCGCTACCTGGAGGGTCGTGGCTTGCCGGTGGGCCTGTTCGAGGAGGCCGAGTACGGCGATCTGGTGATGGAGCTGCCGGAGGCGTTCAGCCTGACCTTGCTCTCCGACGGCATCCTCGATCTGTTACCGGGTGCTACGCTGAAAGAGAAGGAACTGGCGCTGCCTCAACTGGTTAGCCAGGCTGGCGGTACCTTGAACGGGCTGCGTCAAGTTCTCGGTCTGGCCAATCTGGGCGAGATGCCGGATGATATTGCCTTGCTGGTGTTGAGCAGGAACCTTGCATGAACCCTGGGATGAGCCCCGGTCGTATCCAATTCGCTGAGCAGGATGGCACGTTCGTCCTCAAGTTCGTCGGGGAAGTTCGTCTGACGCTGTGCTCGGCACTGGATGCCACGATTGAAAAGATTTTTACCGCGTTGAATTTTTCGGCCATCGTCATCGACCTGACCGAAACCCGCAGTATCGATAGCACCACCCTTGGCCTGCTGGCCAAGCTGTCCATCCTGTCGCGGCAGAAAGTTGGCCTGCTGCCCACCGTGGTGACCACTCACGACGACATCACCCGGCTGTTGCAGTCCATGGGCTTCGATCAGGTATTCAATATCGTCGAAGGCCCCGCGCCCTGTCCTGAGTGCCTGGACGATCTGCCCTCGCAAGATCAGTCCGAGGAAGTGGTGAAGGCCAAGGTACTGGAGGCGCACCGTATCCTCATGGGCCTGAACGATTCCAACCGCGCCGCCTTCCACGATCTGGTCAACGCGCTGGAGCGGCACTGAGTTTTTCCCGCGTAGGGTGCGCTGTGCGCACCGATTCTCGTACAGCGAGCGATTGGTGCGCACGGCACACCCTACGGAGTTGAAAAGGGGCGTCAGCTTGGCTGACGCCCCCTTTTCGTTCAAGCCTTGGCGGCCAGCAGCGCTTCGAGCTTTTCCTGATCGCGGGCGAACTGGCGGATGCCTTCGGCCAGCTTCTCGGTGGCCATGGCGTCTTCGTTCAACGCCCAGCGGAAGGCACTTTCATCCAGGCTCTGGCGCGGCTCGCCAGTGGCGCCCGGAGCGAGCTGGCGCTCGAGCGCGCCTTCGTCTTCGGCCAGTTGCTGCAACAGCTCGGGGCTGATGGTCAGGCGATCGCAACCGGCCAGCGCCTCGATCTGGCCGATATTGCGGAAGCTCGCACCCATCACCACGGTGTCGTAGCCATTGGCCTTGTAGTAGTCGTAGATGCGCGTGACCGATTTCACGCCCGGATCCTCGCTGCCTGCGAAGTCACGGCCTTCGGCCTTCTTGTACCAGTCGTAGATGCGGCCGACGAACGGCGAGATGAGGAACACCCCGGCATCGGCGCAGGCCTGGGCCTGGGCGAAGGCGAACAGCAGGGTGAGGTTGGTCTGGATGCCGGCTTTCTCCAGTTGCTCGGCAGCGCGGATGCCTTCCCAGGTCGAGGCGATCTTGATCAGCACGCGCTCGCGGCCGATGCCGGCCTTCTCGTACAGGCCGATCAGGCGTTCCGCGCGGTTCAGGGTGGCGGCGGTGTCGAACGACAGGCGCGCATCCACTTCGGTGGAGATACGCCCCGGAATGACCTTGAGGATTTCCTGACCCACGGCCACGGCGAAATGGTCGCAGGCCAGGCCGAGGTCACCTTGGCCGGCGCTCACGGCCTGGCTCAGCAGGTCGGCGTAACGAGGCAGGGCAGCGGCCTTGAGCAGCAGCGAGGGGTTGGTGGTGGCGTCCACCGGTTGCAGGCGGGCGATGGCGTCGAGATCGCCGGTATCGGCGACCACGGTGGTGAATTGCTTGAGTCGTTCCAGCTTGGAGGTCATGACGGAGCCTTGTCGTTGCGGATGCACTGACCATACCCGAGGCGCTGCGCGCGCTCAACGGTCAGCCTGCCGAGGAAGTTCATCGGTGCCGATGGTGCTTTTGGCCTGCTCGTTCGTCTTTGTATAAGACGGCGCATGAAATGCGCCTGGGTCGGTGGAGCCGACCTTCAACGAGCAACCCAGGAGCCCGAACATGTCGACCCAGACCCCGCCTTCTCGTTCAATCGCCAGCGTGCCGGACAACCAGCGCTGTCGGCAATGGCTGCAGGCTGCCGGGCTGCGCTTCAGCATGCCGCGCCTGAAGGTGGTGGAGATGCTGCATGGGGCTGGCGAGCAGGGGCTGCCCAGCCGTGAGCTGCACCGCCGCCTGAGCGAGGCGGGCGAGCCGCTGTCGCTGGTCAGCGTGCGCCAGGTGCTGCGGCGCATGCAGACGCACGGCCTGGTCGAGGCTACCGGGCGTAGCCGCTATCGCCTGAGCGTCGAGGGTCAGTGCCCGCGCAGCAGCTCGGCGGCCTGATCGAACAGGCCCAGTGGATCCTGCACCTTGTTCAGGTCGGTCGACAGCAACTGACGAAAGCGCCGCGCGCCGGGAAAGCCCTGGGCAAGGCCCAGCACATGACGGCTGATATGGTGCAGGTTGCCACCCTCGCGCAGGTGCTGCTCCACGTATGGGCGCATGGCGAGCAGGGCGTCCAGGCGGGTGATGCCGTTGCCTGCCGCGCCGAACAGGCGCTGATCCACCTGCGCCAGCAGGTAGGGGTTGTGGTAGGCCTCGCGGCCGAGCATCACGCCATCGAAGGTCTGCAGGTGCTGCTCGCATTCCTCCAGGGTCTTGATGCCGCCGTTGAGGATGATCTCCAGGTCGGGGAAGTCCTGCTTGAGCTGTGCCGCCACGTCGTAGCGCAGCGGCGGAATCTCGCGGTTTTCCTTGGGCGACAGCCCTTCGAGGATGGCGATGCGCGCATGCACGGTGAAGCTGCGGCAGCCGGCCTCGCGCACCTGGCCGACGAAGTCGCACAGCTCGGTATAGCTGTCGCGGCCATTGATACCGATGCGGTGCTTGACCGTCACCGGGATGCTCACGGCGTCCTGCATGGCCTTCACGCAGTCGGCCACCAGCGCCGGATGGCCCATCAGGCAGGCACCGATCATGTTGTTCTGCACCCGGTCACTGGGGCAGCCGACGTTCAGATTGACCTCGTCGTAACCCTGTTCCTCGGCCATCTTCGCGCAGGTTGACAGGCCCTGCGGGTTGCTGCCGCCCAGTTGCAGCGCCAGCGGGTGTTCGCACTCGTTGTAACGCAGGAAGCGCTCACGGTCGCCATGGATCAGCGCGCCGGTGGTGACCATCTCGGTGTAGAGCAGGGCATGGCGTGACAACTGGCGCAGGAAGTAGCGGCAGTGGCGATCCGTCCAGTCCATCATCGGCGCCACGGAGAAGCGGCGGGACAGGATAGGGCCTGTAGTTGCTGGGTTTGAAGCTGATTCTTGAGGCATTTGTTTAGGTCGGTTAGAGGCCAAAAAGGCTTGTTTTTGCCCGTTTTTGCGCATGTGGTGCTAAAATTTAGCACTGTTAAATGCATTTTTAGCACTGATGGTGAACGATGTGGGAACGATCACTCGGCGCGTGAACAAAAGCGGGCAGACCAAGTACACGGTTCAGATTCGGCTGCGCCGTAAGGGTGTCATAGTCTACCAAGAAAGCCAGTCCTTCGACCGTAAGCCGGTTGCTCGCGCCTGGATGATGAGGAGGGAGGCTGAGCTGGCGTTGCCCGGAGCTCTTGAGAAGGCTTCGCGGGAGGATGTGCCGCTCAAGAAAATCATTGAGCGCTATCTTGATGAATACGAGCTGATGCGTCCGCTCGGAAAAACCAAGCGAGCTACGTTGAAAGCGATCAGCGAAACCTGGCTAGGTGAAATTGCTGATGTCGATCTGACGAGCCAGAAATTGGTCGAGTACGCGCAATGGCGGATGAGCCAGGAGGGAGGTGGTGTTCAGGCTCAGACGGTTGGAAACGATCTCGCACATCTTGGCGCTGTCCTGTCAGTCGCTAAGCCTGCCTGGGGATATGAGGTCGACGCGAGCGCCATGGCTGATGCGCGCAAGGTGCTGCGTAAACTGGGCATGGTGTCTCGAAGTCGAGAGCGTGATCGGCGACCTAGCAAGGATGAATTGGACAAATTGCTCACCTACTTTTTTGATCTCCAGGCGCGTAGGCCAAGCGCTATTCACATGCCTAAGGTCATAGCTTTCGCGATTTTCTCTACACGCAGGCAGGAAGAGATCACTCGGATTCGCTGGGAGGATCTGGATGAGCGGCGGCAGGCGGTGCTTGTTCGAGATATGAAAAATCCCGGACAAAAGATTGGTAATGATGTCTGGTGCCATCTGCCGGATGAGGCCTGGCGGATTGTGCAGAGCATGCCTAAGTCTTGCCGAGAGATATTCCCTTACTATTCTGACTCAATTTCTGCGGCGTTCACTCGTGCTGGTAAGTTTTTGGCTATCACGGATTTGCATTTCCACGATCTGCGCCATGACGGCATTAGCCGGCTATTCGAGATGGAGTGGGATATACCGAGGGTTGCGAGCGTATCAGGTCATCGCGACTGGAACTCTTTGCGTCGTTATACGCATCTGAATGGGCGAGGAGATCCTTACAAGGATTGGTCTTGGTTGGAGAAGATAATCAGGGCCCCTGTGGCGCTCGGGGCACGTGTAGAGCCTGAGTCCGCAGAAAATAGAAGGGGTGTGCTTCAGGCCAGGCGCCGTCGATCCATCAACTGATCCTGCTCTCTGATTGCGGCCTCGCGCTGTCTATCGATGTAGGCAGCGAGATCTTCCAAATGCACGCCGAGGTTGGCTTTCTGCGAGTTAGCTCCCAGTCGCATCACGGGAAGGTCTATTTCTCCCATCAAGCGCTTGCGTTTGAACTTGTCCACTGAAAGGCCGAGGAAATCTCGGCACACCCATTCGATAGGAATTACGGCTTGTCCGTCATACTGAGCCATCAGCAAAAACAGTGTCTTCATTGCTCCATGCCATAGCGCCATTTCAATTGAAGTCAGCCTATTGGCGTTTGGTCTGATGGCAAACAAGCTAAGTCGTAGATGGGCGGGGGGGAGCGGGTGACGCCTTGGACGGCGTCGGCGCCGTTAGTGAAACGGCGCCGACGGTTCTGTAAATCGTTATTGCAGCCAGCTTTCGACGACGTCAGCGCCGAACTCTTCTTTCCAAGCTTTCAAGACTTTGTGGTTGCCGCCTTTGGTTTCAACAACTTCGCCGGTCTTGGGATTCTTGTAGCGCTTTACTTGGCGAGGGCGGCGTGCTCCAGAGTCCTGTTTGCTGAGCTTGCCGGCTTTGGTTTGAGGATCGAGGATAGCGATGATTTCGCGCAGGTCTTTGTCATACTTCGACATCAGGGCGCGGAGCTTTTCCTCGAACTCCATCTCTTTTTTCAGTCCATCATCTTTCTTGAGAGCGTCCAGTTCTGCCAGTTGAGCGGCCAGTTGCTGTTCAAGGGCACGGAATTCGGCAAGTTTCGACATGCTGTAATTTTTCCTTTATGAGTGGTAGGTTGGATTCCCGACTATAGCTTCAATAACTATGCGGGGGAATGCTACTCGGCAGTTGCCGTCTGGATATTAGGAAAGCTGTTTACACATTTCGCCAATCACGATGCTGACGATAGTTCTCAGGCAACGCGTTTCACCTGCAAGAGTTGCTTGAAGATTTGGCTTTTTCTGCGCCAGTTCCTGATTGTCGCGGACGACTTGTTCAAGCAACTGATTTGCAGTGGCCTGGATCCCCGATGTCATTTTGTCGATTGATGCCAGTGCTGCGCTGGCTTTTATACCCATGGCCTCGGCAGCGGCAACGAGATTTTTGCGATTGAGGTGCGTAATCCGATCCTCTTCTCCTACTGGCCAGGCCATTCTGACCTGTTCTGGCCAGCCATTCTGGTCAAACGCACGAGTGGTATACACCGCGGTACTCAGCAAGTCGTAAAAGGGGGAAAGGTTTACTCCCTTGGCCGTGACCAAGAAACTGAGGTTTTTCAGGTGGGCGTCGCCGTTGCCCACCAAGATGTTGAACACTAGCCAGCGGAATAGCTCGAGGCGAGCTTTTGCCGGGATGTTGCACATCTTGCTGATATCCAGCAGGCGTTGCACGCTGCCTTGATCGTACTTGTAGGCTCGGTCGAGTCCAAGCAATTGGCAGGCATCAATGCAATGCAGCCGCTCCCAGCCTTTTGGTGTTTGCCGCCTATCGAAACGGGAGATGAGGTAGACCGGTTGTGGAACATACCTGCGAGTGACTTCTGGAACTTGAAGGCCCATTCTTTTTGCCAGAGTCATGACAAACCACTCGTTAATTACCGAATGTGCGTAGGTCAAGTCTGGGTGGTCAGGCTTGAGGATATGGGTCGATGGCATGTTGCCGGTGGGCTCTAGCAGTTGCTCTCCATCTAAGATGATGGCCATCTTGTGCTGAGCGCCTGCCAGCGACATACGCTTGGCAGCTTGCTCAGCTAGAGGTACGCGGGGCATATCGCTAATGCGCTGCGACAGTACTTCATCAGGTAATGCCCGAAGTTCACCAGGTGTAGGTTGCTGATCTGGTGGAAGGAGGGTGATAGAGCCGGCCGACTCAGCTCCGAATTGGGTAAGCAAGCCAAAGGCATCGGCTACTGATGTATGCGCGGCTCGAGCGATCAACTGTCGCTGGCCTTCCTCGGGCAGCAGGTTGTCGAAGTACCACTGTACTGGACGCACCGAGGCGCCATCCATGTGCGGTTCATTCTGCAGGGGCAGGTTAGGGCAAAGAGGGTAGGCACCCGGTTGGCGTAGCCATTGCTGGGTGTAGGCGAAGCTCCAAAGCCCGTTCTGTTCGGATAAGGTGCCGATCAGTGTGTGGTTGATCCAGACGTTTAATTGGCGATCCATTGCAGTTTTCTATCTCTGGGCAGATTGCTGTTGTTCAGCTTTTTCGAGAAGCCTTTCCAGATTCTGTTGAGTTTGTTCCGCGACTTCATCCGGGACATCAACGTAGACTTGAAGTCCCAGCTCCCGCAGGACCTGGAAAAGCTTTCCCCAATGAACAGACTCGCCGCCACGCTCCACTTTGCCGAGGAAGTTCTCGGACACGCCTATGCTGCCCGCGGCATCGTCCTGGCGCATGTCCATGGCCTTGCGGCTTGAGCGAATCACCATGCCAATTTTCTCGGGTGTGTCGATCTGAAACTGCATGCCTAAATCCTCATGATCGAGCGGATTATGCTGTCGTAATTCTATTCTAGCCATAAATCCGCATGGTCGTGAGGATTAATGGTGGTGGACCATAGATAGCATCGGAAACATCACGATCTTGAGGATTTTTATCAATTCAGTCTGGCGCATGAAGAAATCCACTTTCCGCGTTTAGCGTGGATCGGTGGTTTGTGGCGCAGCGGGTAGTGCAGGCTTGTTAGTTCTTTTGAATACCCGATCCCTCGCCATGAAAGCTTCCAGCATCTGCGGGATGAGCCTCAGGGCATCGATCTCTTCACCATAGGTTTGCGAGTGAAGCGCCGCATAGCGCTCGAGGTCGGCCTTCAGGCTGGCGGGGCAGGTGAAGGTCAGCTTTATGTTTTCGGTTTTCGGCAGTGGGCCGAGACGCAGCTTGGTCGTGCTCATTGCAGGTTCCTCTGTTGAGTGTAGAAAGGCTGATAGGGACGCAGCACCAGGTCGCGGTTGACGATTACGCGCAGGGGCAGGCCAGGGCGCTGGGTCAACGTGGGCTGGATATCGAGGTTGCGGCGGGTGACCTCCTGGCCGACCTGGTTCACCGTGTCCTGCAGGCTGTCGCGGCCGGCGATGATGACGCGGTCGCCGTCGGTGCGGCTGGCCGGTGCCGCCAGCTCGGCACCGATGCCCAGCAGGCTAGTCATGGCCGCGCCGGCGACAATGCGATCCCAATGCCAGTCGACGCTATCCTTGAGGCCGGCATAGCCGGCGGCGTCGGTACCCACCAGGTTGTCGAGCTGGAAGGACGAGGTGTCCGGCAAGATCACCCGCTGCCACACCACCTGCACGCGGCTCTGCCCGTAGCTCACTTGGCTGTTGTAGCGACCCAGCAGGCGCGCACCTTGCGGAATCAGCACATGCTGGCCGGTGGAGCTGTCGTAGACCGGTTCGGTCACCGTGGCGATCACGTCGCCGGGTAGATCCGACTTGATACCGGTGACAAGCGCCGCCGCGATGATGGTGCCGGCCATCACCTGGTAGGGCGACTCAGGCATCTGCAGCAATCCGGAATTACGGATTTGTGCATTTACGGATTTACTGAGAAACGCCTCGTTCCGTTCCTGCTGGGTTGGTGTTCCTGCGGCGGCTACTGCGCCTGACGAAGCCATACCCAGAGCCGGGGAATCGAGTTGAGCGCGACCACCAGATGCGATATTCGAATTCCGCGCGCTGCTGGTCTGGAAAAACACCGAGGACAGCGCCGCCTCCTCGGCTTCCTTGAGCAGAGCCAGGCGCTCAGCTTCGGCGGCATCTGGCCCATATCCATAACCTTGCGCCTGCTGCTCCGCCCTGAGGATTGGCCCGCCCAGATCGCCGGGCAGCGGCGGCCCCAGTTGCGGTATCTCGGGAGCCGGTGGAGGCGGTAACTGCGAGTAATCTGCCGGCAACTGCTCCAGTCCCTCGGAGCGCGCCACGCGGTCGACGTTGTATAGCTCGTTCGGCTCGGCGCCCTGTCGGCGCTGCTGCGGCTGCAGCGACCACAGCATGGCTCCGAGTACCGCAGCCGATAGGCCGCCGACTACTACCGCCAGCATGCGCGGATTGAGTCGGGTGACCGGACGCGGCTTGGCGCGCAGCTCCAGCGACTCCGGCGCCTCCTTGGGCGATAGCGAGGTTGCTGCGGCTTGGTTGTCGTTCTTGGCCGTCATGCTCATGGCCTCCGTGCCACGCCGTCGGTGCGCTCGATCCGCACCACGTCACCCTTGTCGGCGCCAAGGCGCAGCTCGGCCGCGCCGAACAGGCGGTCGACGATGTAGTAGGGCGAGCGGAAGCGATAGTTGACCAGCTGTCCGTCACCTTCGGGGCCAATTACGAACAGCGGTGGCAGCTCGCCTTGGGCGATACCGGCGGGGAACTGGATATACACCTTTTGGCCGTCGTCGAAGGCACGCAGCGGCTTCCAGGGTGGATTGCTGCCGCTGATCGCATAGCGAAAGCGCAACTGCTCCAAGACCAAGCCTGCGTCCACTGGCGCCGCGGCCTGAGCGGCACTGGCACGGCGTTGCAGGGCGAGCATGCGATCCTTCGGATAGTTCCAGGACACCGACGCCATCCAGGCGTGCTCGGTGGAACTCAGCTCGATCAGGTAGGTGCGGCGCGTGGTGGTGATCACCAGGTTGGTCTTGAGATCGACCCGCGTCGGTTTGATCAGCACGCTGGTGCGCAACTCATTGCCGCTACCACTGGTGGTGTCGCCGACGATCCAGCGCACGGTGTCGCCAGCGGCAACAGTGATCAACTCTTCGCCGGGCTGCAGGTTGATCGCTGTTACCCGACCCGGACTGGCATACACCTGGTACAGCGCGCCATCAGAGTAGGGCCAGACCTGGATGGCATTGATATAGCCCTCGCGGCTCGGTGCCACCCGAGCCTCGCGATTGGCGCGCGAGACCCGCACGCGCTCGTCGGCCGGCTCCTTGGCCGGCTTGCTGCGCTGAGCTTCCGGCAGTGGCTTGAGCTGGGCGGGTAGGGCCAGTGGCTTGGGTACTTCCACTACCTCGATGGGCTTGGGCGGCTCCGGCAGACGCTGCGCCTCGACCGGTTCATCCAGCGCGATCACTGGCGGCTGCTGGCTGGCACAGCCGGCCAGCACGCTCAGCAGCAGAGGGCAGATGTAAATGCTCTGGGTAGTTCTCATGGCTTCTTGGCTCCTTCCGTAGTGTCCAGCTCACGGCTCCAGGACAGGCCGTTGACGTAAATACCTAGCGGGTTGCGGCGCAGTTTTTCCTCGGTGCGCGGAGGCTGCAGTACCAGCGAGATGACCGCTGTCCAGCGCTCCAGGCCGGCTGCCGTACCATTCACGAAACGGCGTTCGATCCAGCGCACCTGGAACGAGCTGTCGCTGGCACGCACCACGCTGGTGACCTCGACCGATACCGACTCCTTGCCGACCCGGGTGAAGGGATCGTTGGCACGGGCATAGTCGTTGAGGGTGGCTGCGCCTCGGTCGGTGGTGGAGTGATAGGCCTCCAGCCAGTTCTGCCGCACCACCACCGGATCGATCGACAGCGAGCGCACCTGCTCGATAAAGCGCGCCAGGTGATGGGCGATTTGCGCATCCTGGGGCTGGTAGGGACTGGCGGCTTCGCCGACGGCGCGCACCTGGCCGAGGTTGTCGACCTCCACCACGTAGGGCGTCACCGTCGACTGCGCCGAACGCCAGACCAGTCCGCCAGCCATCAGCAGCGCCAGGCCCAGGCAACCGAAGGCCATCAGCCGCCAGTTGCGTGCCTGCGCCAGGCTGCTGCCTATGCGCAGGTCCCAGGCCTGTGCCGCTGCCTGGTAAGGGGTGACAGGTTGAGGGGTGTCGCTGTAGCGCCCCCGTGGACGTCTGAATCGCATCTTCGTCCTCCTTTACGAATTCGATGGGTCGCGAATCTGCGGCCCAGGTGATGAACCACCGCCATCGCCACCACGAAGGGTGTGGGCGACCGTGCTGGTGGCCTGTGAGAGTTGTTGCCTGCGCTGCAGGCGCCTGGCCCAGTCGGGCTGTTTGGCTGGGGCCGCCGATGAGCCAGCGGCGGCGGACGTTCCACCAGCCGCAGTACCGCCGGCTGCAGCTCCAGAGGGCACACCAGCCAAAGAACGGGCTCCACCCATGGCCAGGCGCGCCGCACTGGGCGCCATGCGTGCACCGGCCAGCACCGCGCCGCCGATACCTGTTGCTACTGCAGCAGCACCTGCTGCCATGCCTGCTGCGCCGAGTGCAGTACCGGCTGCTGCACCAGCACCCAGTTGCGGTGCGCCAGAGACCAACCCGGTGGCAATGCCCGGCCCGAAGATTCCCAGGCCGAGCAAGGCCAGCGAGGCGAGCATGACCACCAACGCATGGTCGATGGAGGGCTCGTCCGGTACGGCCTGGAACTCGGCGAACAGCCCGCTGCCAATGCCGACGATCACCGCCAGCACCAGCACCTTGATGCCGGCCGCGACCACGTTGCCGAGCACCTTCTCGGCGAGAAAGGCGGTCTTGTTCCACAGCGCAAAGGGCACCAGCACGAAGCCGGCGAGGGTGGTCAGCTTGAATTCGACCAAGGTCACGAACAGCTGAATGGCCAGGAAGAAAAAACTGACGATCACCACCAGCCAGGCCAGAAACAACACCAGGATGCTGTGCAGGTTGCTGAAGACTTCGGGAAAACCGCTGAGGCTGCTGATCTGCTCAAGCAGCGGCCCTCCGGCATCAACCCCAATCGCGGCCAACCGCCCTGGCTGCAGAAACTCCGCATGACTCAACCCGGAACCTGAGGCCAGCAGACCCAATCCGGCGAAGGAGTTGAAGACGATCTTCGCCAGGGCATTGAAGTTGCCGATGATGAAGGCGAAGGCACCGACATAGAGGGTCTTGCGGATCAGTTTGGCGCTGACATCCTCACCGCCCATGGCCCAGAACAGCCCGGCCAGGGTCATGTCGATCACCACCAGGGTCATGGTGAGAAAGGCCACCTCGCCGCCGAGCAAGCCGAAGCCGGTGTCGATATAGAGCCCGAACACCTCGAGGAAACGGTCGATCACGCTGACGTCGTTCATCGCACGTCCTCATCGAAGCTCGGCGGGATCGCGGGCAAGTCGGTAGGCCGGAGAAACTCGCCGGGCCGGGCGCATCCGGAGTAGAAGCGCTCGGCCGAATCGTCTTGCCGTGCCACGACGCCATCGTCGCCATGTCCGCAGGCGGCCAGCGCGAGCAGCGGCAGCAGTACCAGGATTTTCATGGGGCGACCTCCCTATCGATAGAACTGCACGGGGTAGGGGGTATAGGGCGTGCCGTTACCCATAAAGCGACGCCGCCGTTCCCGTGCCTCCTCGGCCGCGGCAGCCTGACGGGCAAGCTCCAGGGCGACGGCGCGGTTCTGGGTGATCTGCAGTTGCTGCGACTGGATCGACTGCTTGGCTTGCAAGGCCAGCAACTGGTTGGTGGCCTGGGCAGCCTGCAAGGCGCCACCCGCGGACTGGCTCTGCTGCACCAGCGCGGCCAAGGCGCTTTCATCCACGGCCAGGCTCTGTTTCATCTGAGCCTGTACACGCAGCGCCGTATGCAGCCCGTCGAGGCCCTGTTGCCAGCGTTCGCGTGCTTCTTCTGCCAGGCGTTGGCTGCTGACGTCGCCGGTGTACTCGCTCGGGTAGAGTCGGCTGAACTCCTGATCCAGGCGCTGCACTTCGTAGGCCAGCCCTCGCGCCTCGGCGAGTAGCCGCTCAGTATTGGCCAAGCTCGCGCGCAACTGGCTGACGACGTTGTAGTCCAGGCGCTGCAGGTGACGTGCCTGGTTCAGCAGCATCTGGGTCTCGTTCTGCAACTGGCGAACCTGGTTGTTCGCCATCTCCAGGGTGCGTACTGCAGTCAGGGTGTTCTGCACCAAGTTGGTCGGATCGATTACGGTGAAGGCGTTTACCGGCTTCACGGCCAGCAGGCCCAGTACCAGCAGCGTTGCGCCGGGAAAGCGGTGGGAAGGGGATCTCATGGCAGGCACTCCTTGCGTGACGAGGGATAAGCGGTGAGCAGGTCGGCAGCCCAGTCCAGGCCGCGGTGACGCAGCCAGGCAGGGGCGAAACCGGCGGTGCCGTACGCCAGCAGGATGCGGTCGATCTCACGCTGCTCGACCTGGCTGGCCGAGGCGGCGAAGGCCAGCGCCACCGGCCCCAGATCGAGGTCGAACAGGCGGTTGCCCAGGCGCGACTGATAGTAGTAATCACGCTTGGGCGTGGCCTGGGCGATGATCTCGATCTGCCGGTCGTTGAGGCCGAAGCCATGGTAGATGCCGCGGATCTGCGGCTCGCCCGCCTGTGGGTTGGGCAGGAAGATGCGGCTGGCGCAGCTCTCGATGATTGCCGCAGCGATGCTGGAATCCTTGATGTCGGCCAGTGACTGGGTGGCGAAGATGACGCTGACGTTCTTCTTGCGCAGGGTCTTGAGCCACTGGCGGATGCGCGCGGCGAACAACGGGTCGTCGAGAAACAGCCAGGCCTCGTCGAGGATGAGCAGGGTCGGCGCGCCGTCAAAGCGTTCCTCGAAGCGGGCGAACAGGTAGCTCAGCACGGCGGCTACCGCCGCCTTGCTGTGCATCAGCTCCTCCATCTCGAAACACTGCACGTCGGCGCTGCCCAGACGATCCTGGTCGGCATCCAGCAATGCGCCATGCGCGCCGCCCAGCACATAGGGTTGCAGCGCCTGGCGCAGGGCGTTGTCCTGCAGCAGCACCGAAAAGCCGGTCAGTGTGCGCTGCGTCTCCGGTGCGCCGGCCAGGCTGTCCAGCGCCGTCCACAGCGCGGCCTTCTGCTCGGGGCCGACGGCCACACCTTCCTGCAGCAGGCGAGCCTCCAGCCACTCGGCGGCCCAGGCTCGGTATCCCGGCTGATCGATGCGCGCCAGAGGCTGGAAGGCCAGGTCGCCGTCGCCTCCGAGGTCGTAGTGCTCGCCACCCAGGCCCAGCACCGTTGCGCGCAGCGAACGACCCATATCGAAGAGAAACAGGCGCGAGCCCGGGTAGCGGCGAAATTGCAGGGCCAGGGTCGCCAGCAACACCGACTTGCCCATGCCGGTGGGGCCGGCCACCAGGGTGTGGCCGACATCGCCGACGTGGGTGACCAGGCGAAACGGCGTGGCACCATCGGTGCGGGTGATCACCAATGGCGGGCCATCCAGATGTTCGTTCCGCGCGGGGCCGGCCCAGACTGCCGAGACTGGCATTAGGTGCGCCAGGTTGAGAGTGGAGATCAGCGGCTGACGGACGTTGGCGTAGGCGTTGCCGGGGATCGACGAGAGCCAGGCCTCCACCGCGTTGAGACTCTCGGCGATGGTGACGAAGCCGCGGCTCTGGATCACCCGCTCGACCCGGCGCAGCTTCTCGTCGGCGACCTGGGCATCGGCATCGCTCACTGTCACGGTGGCCGTCACATAGCCGAAGGTGACCTGGTCGGCGCCAAGCTCCTGCAGCGCCGCGTCGGCGTCGCTGGCCTTGTTCGCCGCGTCGCTGTCGAGCAGTGGGCTTTCCTGCTGAAAGATCGCTTCGCGCAGCAGCGCCAGGACGCCCTTGCGCTTGGCGAACCACTGCCGGCGCAGGCGCACCAGTTCCTTCTCGGCCTCGTCCTTGTCCAGGCAGATGAAACGGGTTGACCAGCGATAGGCGAAGCCCAGGCGGTTGAGGTCGTCCAGCACACCTGGCCAGGTCGAGGTCGGGAAGCCACGTACCGACAGCACGCGCAGGTGCTGCTCACCGAGACGCGGCGCCAGGCCGGTGGTCAGCGGGTTGTCAGCCAGCAGGGCATCGAGGTGGAAGGGCACCTCGGGCACAGCCAGCCGCTGGCGGTGGGTGGAAACCGTGGCATGCAGGTAGGTCAGCGTCTGGTCGTCGTCGAGCCAGGCGAGTTCCGGCATCACCCCGCCCAGCAGATCGAAGAAGCGATCCGTCTCGGCGACAAAGGCGGCCAGCCGCTCGCGCCAGTCGACGCCGCGTTGTGCACGGTGCTCGTAGAGCAGGCCGGCGGCACGCGAGCGCGACTCCTCCGGCGGCAGGTAGAGCAGCGTCAGGTGATAACTGCTCTCGAAGTGGCTGCCCTGGGCCTCGAAGGCGGCGCGGCGCTCCTCGTCCACCAGCCAGGACAAGGGTTCAGGAAAGTCGCTGTCCGGGTAGTTGGCTGCCGCTAGGCGCTCGGCCTCGATAAACAGCGCCCAGCCCGAGCCAAGGCGACGCAGGGCATTGTTCAGGCGCGCCGAGGTGGCCACCAGCTCGCCCTGGGTGGCGCTGTCCAGGTCTGGCCCGCGAAAGCGTAGGCTGCGTTGGAACGAACCGTCCTTGTTCAATACGACGCCGGGTGCGACCAGGCCGGCCCAGGGTAGCCAGTCGGCGAGTTGGGCGGAGCGGCGCTGGTATTCGGTGAGGTTCAACATGGCGGCCTCCTCACACATCCAGCAGCGACGGCTGCTTGATGTGCCGGGCAAAAACCTGCAGAAACTGCGGGTCCAGGCGGGCACCCCACACCGCCAGCGAGTGGCCGACCAACCAGAGCGCCAAGCCCGGCAGCCACAGCTGCAGGCCCAGGCCTACCACTGCCGCCAGAGTGCCGTTGAGGATCGCCACGTTGCGTGGAGCGCCACCAAGAAGAATCGGCTCGGCCAGCGAACGGTGCAGCGGCACCTCGAAACCGGGGATGAGGTCGCGCTCGCCGTTCATACGATCACCGCCCCGCCAGCAAAGCTGAAGAAGCTGAGGAAGAACGACGACGCGGCGAAGGCAATCGACAGGCCGAAGACAATCTGGATCAGCTTGCGAAAGCCGCCGCTGGTGTCGCCGAAGGCCAGCGTCAGGCCGGTAGTAATGATGATGATCACTGCGATAATGCGCGCCACCGGACCCTGTACCGAGTCAAGGATCGATTGCAGCGGTCCTTCCCATGGCATGCCGGAGCCGGCTGCGAGCACAGGCAGGGAGGCGCCCAGGCATAGGACACCGAGCATCAAGGCGCCGATGAGGCGACGACGATTAGCAACGCGGGGATGGCAGGCAGTCATGACTGTTTTCCTGGGTTGGCGAAGGAATGAATGCGGGGGCGATGGACGTGAGTTGATAGCCGCGCTCGTCATAGCCGGTGACGCGGGCGATCTGCTGGACATGGCGCGTGCGGCCACGCCCGGCGAGAAACACCACCAGGTTGACCGCCTCGGCGATCAGCGCCCGCGGCGCGGTCAAGGCGACTTCCAGAATCAGTTGCTCCAGGCGCAGCAGTGCGCCCTGTGCAGATCCAGCGTGAATGGTGGCGATACCGCCGGGATGGCCGGTGCCCCAGGCCTTGATCAGATCCAGTGCCTCACCGCCGCGCACCTCGCCGACCACCACGCGGTCGGGGCGCAAACGCTGCGTGCTGCGCACCAGATCAGCCATGGAGACCACGCCAGGCTTGGTGCGCAGAGCAACGTGATCGAGGGCCGGACACTGCAGTTCGACCGTGTCCTCCAGCACCAGCACGCGGTCACCACTGCCGGCCACCTCGGCCAGCAGCGTGTTGGCCAGGGTGGTCTTGCCGCTGCTGGTGCCGCCGGCCACCAGGATGTTCTGCCGCTCGTGCACTGCCACGCGCAGGTATTCGGCTTGCGCGGCGCTGAGAATGCCGTCGGCCACGTACTGCTGTAGCGGGATGACGCCGGCGGCGCGTTTGCGCAGAGCGAAGGTCGGCCCAGCCACTACGGGCGGTAGTACACCTTCGAAGCGCTCACCAGTCTCTGGCAACTCTGCACTCAGCAGAGGCTTGTTGCGATGTACCTCCTGGCCGACATGCGCAGCCACCAGGCGGATGATCCGTTCACCATCGGCAGCCGCTAGCGTGCCTAGATGGGCGCGGCCAGCGGACAGTCGATCCAGCCAGAGCGCGCCGTCGGGGTTGAGCATCACCTCGACCACGTCCGGGTCGTCCAGGGCGGCAGCGATCAGTGGGCCCATTGCCGTGCGCAACATGCGCGTGCGCCGATCCAGAGAAGTTGCCGCCGCACTCAGCACAGGGGAAGAGGCGACAGTCATGGGCGCTCTCCCGAGACCTGAGCCTCTGCCTGAACCTCTTCGTGCACGTCTCTGACCAGGCTGCGTCCGCGCTGCAGGTGGCGCCCCAATTGCTCGACGAACTGGCTGAAGCGCAGCTTGCCCTGCGCGCGTGCTGCTTCTTGGTGAGCCTCGGGTACAGGTGTGCTGACCGTGAGGTAGTAGCGCACATACAGCGCCACAGTCTCGATCAGGATGTGCTGGTCGCGCTCCAGGCGCTCGAACTGACTTGACAGGCGATCCAGGCGTTTGGCCATGGCCACCTCGCGCTGCTCGCCGGACTCGGGCGACAGCCAGGAGGCCAGCGCCGCGGCGATGATTGAGGACTTCGACACGCCCTTGGTGATCGCCAATTCGTTCAGGCGCTTGGCATGCTCAGATTGGATAAATAGGTTGAGGCGGGCTCGGCTCATAGGGCTATTCCATCGTCAGGGTCGAGGGCTGCCAGCCGCGCCACGCGTTGCAGGCGTGGGTCCGGCTGGGTGGGGAAGGGGGCGGGAATGTCGTCCTCGTCGAGCAACAGCAGGTCGCTGGTCAGCTCGTCGTGATTTGGCAACTGGGCGAGTTCCGCCAGTTCGGGCTGACGGCGTGGGCCGCCGTCCTCGACGGTCTCGTCGTCGTCCAGATCGGTCGTCGACACAGCAACGGACGCAGGCACGGCCAGGCCGCTCCAGTCGTCTGGGCGTGTCGCTGGTACGTCTGCGTAGCGGCCCGGCTGCAAGCGCGGCGCCGGCAGTACCCGGCTCTGGAAGTTGGTGTCGGTGAAGTAGCGCAGCTTCTTCGCGCGGATCGGTGCGAGACCTGAGAGCATCACCACGGCCTCGTCGCTGGGCAGTTGCATCACCTCACCTGGAGTCAGTAGTGGACGAGCGGTTTCCTGGCGCGACACCATCAGATGGCCCAGCCAGGGCGCCAGACGGTGGCCGGCGTAGTTGCGCTGCGCGCGCAGTTCGGTGGCAGTGCCGAGGGTCTCGGAGATGCGTTTGGCGGTGCGTTCGTCGTTGGTGGCGAAGGTCACCCTCACATGGCAGTTGTCGAGGATCGAATGGTTTTGGCCGTAGGCCTTGTCGATCTGGTTCAGCGACTGCGAGATCAGGAAGGCGCGCAACCCGTAGCCGGCCATGAAGGCCAGGGCCGTCTCGAAGAAATCCAGACGTCCCAGCGCCGGAAACTCATCAAGCATCAGCAGCAGTTTGTGCCGGCGCTCGATGCCGTCGGAGCCGTCGAGCGACTCGGTCAGGCGTCGGCCGACCTGATTGAGGATCAGACGGATCAGTGGCTTGGTGCGGCTGATATCCGAGGGCGGCACGACTAGGTACAGCGACACCGGATGCTCGGCCGAGATCAGGTCGGCGATGCGCCAGTCGCAGCGCGAGGTGACCTCGGCCACTGTCGGGTCGCGGTACAGACCGAGGAACGACATTGCAGTGGACAGCACGCCCGAGCGCTCGTTGTCGCTCTTGTTCAGCACCTCCCGCGCGGCCGAGGCCACCACCGGATGCGGTGCATCGCCCAGGTGCGGCGTGGTCATCATCCGGTGCAGGGTCAGCTCGAAGGTGCAGGCCGGATCGGAAAGGAAGTTGGCAACGCCGCGCAGAGTCTTGTCCTGGCCGGCGTAGAGTACGTGCAGGATGGCGCCGACCAGCAGCGCATGGCTGGTCTTCTCCCAGTGATTACGCCGCTCCAGCGCACCCTCAGGGTCGACCAGGATGTCGGCGATGTTCTGTACGTCGCGTACCTCATGGGCGCCGCGACGCACTTCCAATAGTGGGTTGTAGGCTGCCGAGGCCAGGTCGGTGGGGTTGAACAGCAGGCAGTGAGAGAAGCGTGAACGCCAGCCGGCGGTCAGACTCCAGTTCTCGCCCTTGATGTCGTGGATGACCGCCGAAGCGGGCCAGGAGAGCAGGGTGGGTACCACCAGGCCGACGCCCTTACCCGAGCGCGTCGGCGCGAAGGTCAGCACATGCTCGGGGCCTTCGTGACGTAGGTACTGATCGTCGAACTGGCCGAGGAACACACCCGCTGGTTGGGTCAAGCCAGCCTTGCGCACCTCATCGGCATCGGCCCAGCGCGCCGAGCCGTAGGTGGTGACCTGTCGTGCCTGGCGCGCCCGCCAGATCGCCATGCCGATGGCCACCACCAGTGCCAGCAGGCTGCTGCAAGCGGCGATGCCGCCGCCGACGTTGAAGACCTCCGGCGCATAGGCATCGAAGACGAACCACCACTCGAACAGACGCCAGGGGGGATAGACCGGCGTGCCCAGCAACTCGAACCAGGGCGCGCCAAGGCGAGCCTGGTAACCGAGCGCAGCAGCCGTCCACTGCGTGGCACCCCACACCCCGGACAGGGTAATGGCCAACACCACCAGCACCTGGCCGTACAGCACCGTCGTCGCTTGCATCCCTGAATCCAACCTCCCTGACATAACGCACGGCACGCCGATGTGCCGCGGGCGAGAGGTTCGGTACTGGGGGAGGAGGGGTCAAAGACCGTTTCGGCGAGGACTAAGAAGGTAGGGGCAACACAGCAGGCTGGGGCGGTCGGTGGAAAAGCTCAGCAGGGTGTGTACACGAGGTAGATGTCTATCCGAAGCTGCGCCTGGCGACAGGCAGAAACCGGCCACAAGCGGTCCTTGGAGCTAGCCCGATTGAAAGGTTTTGGGGTTCTGTGAGATCGCCATGTCATTCAGGGATGGCTGAAGACTGCAAGTAATTTTGATATGTTATTCCGTAACGATATCCTTGCGAGATAGCCTCAATGCACCGCTTACTGACCCACTTCTCCAGCGTGATGCTGGGATTGCTGTTCGCTGCGCCTGCCTTTGCAGAAGTCCGCGTACTGACCAGTATCAAGCCTCTCCAGTTGATTGCCGCTGCCGTACAGGACGGAGTCGGCAAACCCGGTGTACTCCTGCCGCCAGGGGCATCTCCCCATCACTTCACACTGCGTCCTTCTGACATTCGCAACGTGCGAGAGGCAGACTTGCTCTACTGGATCGGGCCGGATCTTGAAACGTTCCTGCCAAGAGTTCTGGAAGTCCGTAGGGCAATGACTCTGGCTGTCCAGGACATCAGTGGGCTGCACCTGCGTCGCTTTGGTGAAGAACATCGGCACGACGAAGAACCCGCTGACGAGCACGAAGAGGAGCACACTGATGTGCATGACGAAGGGACAGAGGCTGGCGAGCACGACGAACTACATCGCCCAGGGGCACTTGATGCTCACCTCTGGCTTGATCCCGACAATGCACGCAAGATCGCTTCGCGTATGGCGAGCGATCTGTCCAGCATCGACCCTGCGAACGCTGCTCGCTACCAGGCAAATCTGGCAGCATTCGATCAACGTCTGGCGGCCATGGACGAAAAGATCGAGGATCGCCTCAAACCGTTGGCCGGCAAACCCTTCTTCGTCTTCCATGAAGCTTTCGACTACTTCGAGGAGGCATTCGGCCTGAGGCATGCAGGGGTATTCGCTGTAAGCGCCGATGTTCAGCCAGGTGCGAGAAAAGTTGCCGATATGCGCAAGCGCTTGGAACTGGCAGGAGCCAGCTGCGTGTTCAGCGAGCCGCCCATTCCGCCTCGTCTGGCGCAGACGCTCAGCGAAGGGTTGCCAGTAAGGCTGGCCGAGCTTGATCCGCTTGGCTATGACGTGAAGGTCGACGCGTTGGGCTATGAGCGTCTACTGGAGGCGCTGGGGAGCAATCTGGCCGGTTGCCTGGAGCGGCTTTAAGATCATCGCACGACGCTGGCAGAACCGGCCCCATGAGGGGCCGGTTTTGTTTTCAGATCACGCGTTTGATGGCGATGTAATCTCCTTGGGTGCGCAGAGTGACGGTGACCGACTTGTCTGTTCGGTTACGCCAGAACCAGCCGTGCTTGCCGTCGAAAGCCGCCTCCAGAACGCCACTGTCTTCCGGGGTGAAGCGCCCTTTGCCGTACCCGTGGTAGAAGTCGCGCGGTGCGTTGTAGGGGTCGCCGTGGGTGTCGTAGTTGACCTGGCCGCCATTGGCCGTCCAGAAGTAGTTGACCTTGGCGCCCTTGATCATCTCCAGCTTGATTTCGGCGCCCTGGCCGGGAGCCAAGTCAATGCTCATCTCGTGCTTCAGACCTGCCACTTCCGGCGCTGCCGGCGCTACGGGCGCGGACGATTGAGCAACTTCGGTTGTCACCTCGGGGGCTGGCTGCGTGCTGGGCTGAACCACCGCAGGCGCCTGCACGACCAGCGCGGCGACCTCGGCAGCGGCCTCTTCGGCCAGCTGCTGCTTGATCTCGCCCATCTGAGTGAGGCCCAGCATGCGTCCCGCACCAGTCGGGTCGATGGCATATTCCGAAGGCATCACCACGGTGACCAACAGGACGATGGCGACAATCAGGGCAATGACGGTGGAGCGCAGCAACTGCTGACTGCTCGGCAGTTCGTTGAGGCTTGGGGCTTTGCTATTGAACATATGGAAATTCCTTACTGAGAGACGATCAGGCCGGTGAGCTGGTAACCCATCAGCAGGAAACCGGCGCTCATCATGGCAACGTTGGCGGTATAGGCATGGCGCCAGAAGCTGGCGGTACGCCGCCAGTAGCCCATCAGAATGAGGATGGTGCCGAGGGCCAGCAGTTGACCGATCTCGACGCCGACATTGAAGGCGATCAGGTTGGCGATCAGGCCATCCGGCGAGATTTCGAACTCCTGAATCTTGGTCGCCAGGCCGAAGCCATGCAGCAGGCCGAATATCAGCGTGGCCGCACGGGTATCGGGCTGATAGCCAAACCAGCGCTGAAAGGCACCCAGGTTATCCAGTGCCTTGTACACCACCGAAAAGCCGATGATGGCGTCGATCACGTAGGGGCTGATGCTGATGCTGCTTAGCACTCCGAACAGCAAAGTGATCGAGTGGCCGACCGCGAACAGCGTGACATACAGCCCCACGTCCTTCAGGCGGTAGAGGAAGAAGATCACCCCGAACAGGAACAGCAGGTGATCGTAGCCGGTGATCATGTGCTTGGCGCCCATGTACACGAACGGCACCAGCAACACCCCTGTGCTTTCCTGGATGAAGCCTTTGTCGCCTTCGGGAACACCATGGGCAAGAGCCTCTGGCATGCCTATCAGCAACAGAACGAATGCCAATAGGGGGAGCAGGAACGGTCGGCGCAAGGCGCCATTACCGCGAAGAGATAGCGAATGCATAGGTAGATCCTGAGTTGATGAAGTCTGGGCCACGAGGGCCAGAGTCGAAGAGATACTCAGAATCGAGGGGGACGTTCTATCCGCGTGCTGTGGCCACTGGGCAAGCGCAGTGGGCCGGCAGTCAATGGCTGCTCCGCCGCTAGGTATTGAGGCGTCGGCAGCCAGGCCGAGAGGTGCGGGGTTTCATGGACATGGTCGGCCATCAACGACGAGTGCTGATGGTCTCCCCAGAGCTGAAAATCTTGTTCGCTCAGGTCCTCATCATGGCTGTGCTGATGAGAGATGGTGCCCACTTGCGCAATTTTTCCGTAGCCGGAAAACGCATGCCCCGCCCACAGCAACATCGACAGTAGTGCCAGAGCGGAAAGAAATCGGCATGTAGCAATTTGGCTCAGCATCGACGGACTGATTGCGACTCGACAGGAGGATTGCCTGGTTTGACGCATCCCCCCCAGGGGGATAGGATGCGATGGCGATTATCCTTGCACGAGGCTCCGCGATGAGCAAGCACGAACACGAACATCAGCACCAAAGTCATAAGGAAATCATCAAAAGGTTGAAGCGTGCCGAAGGCCATCTGCGCAGCATTGTTGGCATGATCGAAGATGGACGCGCGTGCGTTGACATTGCCCAGCAACTGCATGCGGTTGAGAAAGCGGTGTGTCAGGCCAAACGCACGCTGATTCAGGATCACATCGACCACTGCCTGGAGCACACGGTCGGCGCTCTCACCAACGGTGAGCGGGCGCCACTTGAAGAATTCAAGCAGATCACCAAGTACCTCTGAGCCCCCGCCATGTCGTCCTTTGCCGAACTCTTGCAACAGGGGGCCAGCCAGGCTTGGCTGTATGTTCCCACCGCCATCCTGCTAGGTGCCCTGCACGGCCTGGAACCTGGGCACTCGAAAACCATGATGGCGGCGTTCATCGTGGCGATCCGTGGCTCTGTCCGTCAGGCCATCCTATTGGGTCTGGCTGCGACGGCCTCGCATACAGCGGTGGTCTGGCTGGTTGCCATCGGCGGTATGTATCTGGGTCAAAACCTCGACGCCCAGACGACCGAGCCATACTTCCAGCTAGCCTCGGCGGTTCTGATCATCGGCATCGCCCTGTGGATGCTCTGGCGCACCTGGCGTGGAGAGCAGATGTGGCGCTTCGAACAGGAAGGTGATCATCCTCACTCGCATGACCATGCGCACGACGAAACGCGACGTATCGACACCGGTCACGGGCGCATCGAGCTGTCAATTTTCGAGGAAGGTGTCGCTCCGCGTTGGCGATTACGTACGATCAGCGGTCAGCCCTGGAAGGCCACAGATGCCTGGCTACAGACGACCCGCGCCAACGGCCGCATGCGGCGCTTCGCTTTTACCGAGCGCGATGGCTATTTGGAGTCCGTGGATGAGATCCCAGAACCGCACGAATTCGACGTGCGATTGAGCCTCGGTCATGGTGGCCACTCCCACGACTATGACCTGGCGTTTCATGAACATGCCCATGCAGACCTGGACGGCTTGGAGCTGTCACTGGATGGCTATCAGGACGCCCATGAGCGAGCCCATGCCAACGATATTCGTCGGCGATTCTCCAGCCGCAACGTGAGTACTGGGCAGGTCATTCTCTTCGGCCTGACGGGAGGACTGATTCCCTGTCCTGCGGCTATCACCGTGCTACTGCTCTGCCTACAGGTCAAGGAAGTCACGCTTGGTGCGGTGTTGGTGCTCAGCTTCAGTGTCGGTTTGGCCTTGACCCTGGTGGCTGTGGGTGTAGCGGCAGCCATTGGCACGCGTCATGCCTCCAACCGCTGGCCCTGGTTGGGTGCGGTAGCGCGCCGCGCTCCGTACCTGTCCAGCCTGCTGATCATCGGAGTGGGCATCTATGTCGGCCTGCACGGGTGGGCAGGGTTGAATACCTGAAATGTGGGACTTCTCAGCCTACCTGGGGTTGTTCGTCGCAGCCTTTGGGGCCGCCACTCTGCTGCCAATGCAGTCCGAAGCGGTGTTGACCAGCTTGCTGCTGGCAGGCAAGCAATCTCCGGCCTTGTTGCTGGTAGTGGCTACGGTTGGCAACGTACTTGGCTCGATCATCAACTGGCTACTGGGGCGCTACATCGAGCACTTCCGCCATAAACGCTGGTTCCCGGTAGCGGATGACAAGTTGCTACGTGCTCAGCGGGCCTACCACCGCTATGGGCGCTGGTCACTGCTGCTAAGCTGGGCGCCGATCATTGGCGACCCGTTGACCGTTATTGCCGGCATGCTGCGTGAGCCGTTCTGGAGCTTTCTGCTGATCGTACTGGTGGCCAAGGCGGGGCGTTACCTGGCGCTGGCGGCGTTGGCGTTCGGGGTGTTGGGATGAGGCGCGATGCGGGGCTCGATCTGGTCAAGTGGTTGGCCATGTTCAGCATGCTGATCGACCACCTGCGCTATTTGTGGCCTGACGCTTACGGCCTGTTCATCATAGGTCGTCTCGCTTTTCCGTTGTTCTGTCTGAGCATCGCAGCCAACGTCACCAGAACCCGCCCCGGCGAACTATTCAGCGAAGGAAATGCGCGCTACCTCGGCTGGTTGCTGGTGTTCTCCCTGATTTCGGAATTGCCGTACCGTGAACTCTCACCGGAAAGTGCGACGCTCAACGTGATGCCGACTTTGTTACTTGGTCTGCTGGTCGCTTGGGGCGTCCATCACGCGGACCGGAACAGCCTGCTACTGGCTACTGGAGCGCTGGTCCTTGCGATACTTTTCCATCATCAACTGATGTACGGCTTAGTCGGTGTGATTTTGCCTGCTGCCTTTATGCTTGGGCTGCGAGGCATGCGTTGGTGGTGGCTGCCTGCCGTACTAGCCATTCTGGCCAACAGTCGTAATCGCTGGTTGGAAGGCTGGGGGGTCACACCGGAGACGGTGGCGATGTTCGTTATGGCTGGTGCCGCTGCGCCATTTGGCCTTGCCCTGTTGCGGCAATCCAGCTCTCTCCGTCCTTGGCCTGTTGGACGATGGGGATACTGGTTCTATCCAGGTCACCTGGCAGCCATATACCTGGTGAGCCCCTGAAAGGGCGTTTGTCCGCTTCTGGCCGATTGCAACCTGCCGTATCCTCTGCTTTCGGCCAGAAGCGGCCGATCATGCAGAGACTTAGAGGACTTCCATTTAAGGCTTGAAGGTACCTACGAAACCGGGGATTCAGCTCTGTGCTGCAGCTGGTTCTAATTGCTGAACTGTAGCCTTGGGTGATTCCATCCGTAGGCTCTCTCGATACTGCTCTGCTGGAGCTTCGTGAGTGACCTCGACAGCAGCATCGTAGTTTTCTCGAATGACCGCCTCTATTTCAGCAATGTCGGCGCGGAAGAACTCCTTGCGCCCGTTAACCTTATTTAACCGACCGGCCGCAAAACGTTCATGAAGCTTTGCTTCCAATGCTGGGGCGTTATCCGAGAAAACCATCGCATGTACGTCAAACCAGAATGGCACCGACGCATCACCTAACTCATCGACGCGATCCATTGGCTCCAGGCGGCGGGTCATACCGATCTTGTAAATTCCTTCCCCGAATGCTCCGACGTTGGAGATCACATAAACGTAGCCAGCTTTGGCGTTCTGTTCGCGATAGTCGATAAGTTTCTCTTCGCTTTCCAGCGCAGCGCGACCTGCTTCAATCTCTGCCAACTTGGCCACAAGCGGCGCGCGTTCCTCCTCCGATTGTGCCTTTTCCAAGCGAGCCTGTAGCTCGCGCATTGCGGTCGCGAAGTGTTTGCGCTCCTTAGCGATCTTCTCCCGAGCGGCGCGAATCTCCTGCTCTAGCTTCTGCTGTTCCCGCAGCTCTTCTCGGGCGCGCTTGGCATCTTCCTTTTCCTCTTGCTTCTTAACCTGAAACTCATGGGCAAGGTGCAGTTCGTCAATCTTGAGGCTCAGGTACTTCCGAGATAGCTCAACGGACATCACTCTGCCGAGACGGTTGCAGGTTTCGAAGGACTTCAGAATGCGCTTTTCGCCCAGCTCTACGTTGTCGAATTTTACATTGTCGACGCAGTAGTCAGCTTCATTGTTGAATGATCGGAGCACCAACTTGATCATGTCGTTGACCAGCTTCCGACCTTCTACCTTGCTCCCATTCACCTCCCAGTTAGTGTTTCCACTCGCTGCCGTTCCACTTTTGATTAAGGCTTTCTGCTGCTCGCGAACCCCGACCAGTCGGGCTTTGTACTCATGGCTGGAGTTCAACTTGAACTTGGGCTCGTAGAGCGCAAAGCTTTCAAGAAGCAGTGTCTCTTCCCAGACGAGGATCTCCCTCTGCAAGTCAGAGGAGCGTTGCGCGAGCGCAGCTGCATCTTGCTCAGCTCGCTGAACCTCCTGGTGCACGGCCGCCAGCTTTCTTTTCTCCTGAGCGATCAGATTTTTGACCTCTACGACTTCCATGGCGCCGATCTGCCTGGTGAGTGCCTGAAGTTGCTGATAGCGCGCCTGAAGGTCAGTCAGTTGCAGGTCAAGATCATCGGCCCGCCTCCGGTGCTCAGGTCCCTTCCAATAGTCACTAAGGGCCATGTGGTTCCTTCCTCGTGTAGATCAAATTGTTGCTTGGCTCTGGACGCCAACCTGGGAGTCTTTATAGCCCAGCCGAACTGTATTGGCCGCTGAAGAAGTGCGGATTCCACGCCATTCGGACACTCAGCCCACGCTGATCCGGACACCTGTTCCACGATCATTCGGACAGGCAGTCGGAGCGCAGCGACGCAGGGGTGGCATTGTTAGTCTGAGGCGCCCGCTGCGTCGGCAACCGTGTCAGCACATCCTTGAGATAGGCATACGGATCGTGCCCATTATTACGGGCCGACTGGATCAAACTCATGATCGCAGCAGCGCACTTGAGCATGCGATCCCGCGCCGAGCATTTGAGAAGGCAACGGGATGAACGCTGGCTGGATAGCCGTGGTTTTCTGGGTATGCAGCCGAATCCATTTGTGGACGAGGTTGGCATTGAGGCTGTAGCCCAAGGCGATGTTTGCGATGGAGGCACCGGGTTCAGAACACTCCTGAATGACCTGGGCCTTGAAAGATTTGCTGTAGGTACGGCGCTGAGGGGGCATGGAAAATCCGCTTGATGGGCCATGGCCTTCGGCGGCGGTGTCGGGAAGGTGTGTTGGCCGGACGGATACTGTTGAACTACGTTGTCTGGGGCAACGGAAGTGTTTCGGCCCGACTCTGGAACGCGATCCGCAGCGACGACTGGGCAATTCCGCACGTTGGCCTGAGCAGCCTCGGGGAAATCGTCGGCTGGGCGCGCCCAGACGAGTTTCCGCCAAGGAACATGCAGACGAGCAAGGGGCTGCGGGCACTCGGCTACAACGTGAGGATCGGTGTTTGATCGAGGCGCCTGTGGCACACGCAGGCTGACGAGCCAGGCGCTGTCCATGGCCTGATCAGGCCGCCCCGCTGCGCCTTGCCTGAGCAGTTGACCTGCATCAATGGGGCGGGAGATCGCTGTACATTGACTCTTGATGTTTGTCCTGGTAGGCGCAATATCTTGCAAAGTCTTGTAAGGATTTCCTTGGCCGGAACCGCAAAGCGACGCGATTGGAGAGGGTGAGATGAAAGCGCACCTACAGGTGATTTTCACGCTCGATGAATTGGCTGCGTACTTGAAAGTCGGCAAGCGGACGCTTTATCGGCTCGCGCGCACGGGGAAATTCCGGCTTTCAAGGTGGGCGGGACGTGGCGGTTTCGTCAAAGTGAAATCGATCAGTGGATCAATGATCAGACCCGAGCCGGAGCAAAGAAGGAGGTGATGCGCAAGCGTGAACAGCAGCAGTCATCCGAGCAGCCCGTGTCGCCTGGGCGCACTGCCCGTCGCAGCAGGCAAAGGGCTTGAGTAACTCGTTTTTCAATTTTTCTGGAGGTATGACATGGACATTGATTTCAAGAAGTTGGCTCCCTGGAACTGGTTCAAGAACGAGCAGCAAGAGCAGCAGACCGCCTCTTCCCTGCCGGTGCAGCGCAATGACCTGCCAGCGGCGAGCGGGCCAGTCAGCCCGATCCTGCAACTGCATCGCGAGATCGACCGGCTGTTCGATGACGCGTTCCGGGGCTTCGGTTTTCCGGCGCTGGCCATGCCGCGGCTGCCATCCGATTGGTCGGGCATGCTGAAGCCGGCCCTGGATATCCAGGAAACCGACAAGCAGTACAAGATTGCCCTGGAAGTGCCCGGTGTCGAGGAGAAGGACATCCAGATCACCCTCAACGACGATGTGCTGGTGGTGCATGGCGAGAAGCGCCAGGAACAAGAGAAGAAGGAAGGTGGCTTCCACCGTGTGGAGCGCTCCTACGGCAGCTTTCAGCGCGCCTTGAACCTGCCTGACGACGCCAACCAGGATTCGATCAAGGCATCGTTCAAGAACGGGGTGCTCACGGTCACGATCGACAAGCGCGAGGTCAGCGCGCCGAAGCAGGGACGTTCGATCGCGATCAACAGCTGACGTCGCCGGCTCGTTCGTCACAAGAAAAACCCGGCACGAGACGAGGTGTCGCGACTCGCGATGCCTCGTCGCCTCAACCTTGTCAACCTTCTCAGGAGCATCAGCATGGCCAGAAAACAATGCCAGGTCTGCGGCCAACCCGCCACCGTGCGGGTGGAAGCCAATCTCAACGGGCGTCACAGCACCATGCTGTTGTGTGACGACCATTACCGCCAACTGGTGCGCCAGCAAAAGCGCACCGTCTCGCCGCTGGAAGCCTTGTTCGGCTCGCGCAGCGGCCTGTTCGAGGACTTCCTCGGCAGTGATTTCTTCCGCATCGGCGACGACGCGACGCCCGTTGCCGCCGATACCGATGACGTGGTCGATGCCTCGTTCGGCGAGCCCGCCGCCGCAGGTTCGGGTGCGCCGCGCCGTCGCGGCAGTGGTTTGGCCAGCCGCATCAGCGAACAGTCGGAAGCCCTGCTGCAGGAGGCCGCCAAACACGCTGCCGAATTTGGCCGCTCCGAGGTGGATACCGAACATCTGCTGCTGGCGCTGGCCGACAGCGACGTGGTCAAGACCATCCTGGGTCAGTTCAAGATCAAGGTCGATGACCTCAAGCGGCAGATCGAGTCCGAGGCCAAGCGCGGAGACAAGCCATTCGAGGGCGAGATCGGCGTGTCGCCCCGCGTGAAGGATGCGCTCAGCCGCGCCTTCGTGGCCTCCAATGAACTCGGCCATTCCTATGTCGGTCCGGAGCACTTCCTGGTCGGTCTGGCCGAGGAAGGCGAAGGTCTGGCCGCCAACCTGCTGCGCCGCTACGGCCTGACGCCGCAGGCGCTGCGCCAACAGGTCAGCAAGGTGGTCGGCAAGGGCGCCGAGGATGGTCGCGCCGAGACGCCGACCAACACGCCGGAACTCGACAAGTACTCGCGTGACCTGACCAAGATGGCGCGCGACGGCAAGCTCGACCCGGTGATCGGCCGCGCGCAGGAGATCGAGACCACCATCGAGGTGCTGGCCCGGCGCAAGAAGAACAACCCGGTGCTGATCGGCGAGCCGGGCGTGGGCAAGACCGCCATCGTCGAGGGGCTGGCGCAGCGCATGGTGGCGGGCGAAGTGCCCGAGACGTTGCGCGACAAGCGCCTGGTGGAACTCAACATCAACGCAATGGTGGCTGGCGCCAAGTACCGGGGCGAGTTCGAGGAGCGCGTGCAGAAGGTGCTGAAGGAAATCTCCGAGCACCAGGGCGAGCTGATCCTGTTCATCGACGAGGTACACACCATCGTTGGCGCCGGCCAGGGCGGTGGCGAAGGCGGGCTGGACGTGGCCAACGTGTTCAAACCGATGATGGCGCGCGGCGAACTGAACCTGATCGGCGCCACCACGCTCAACGAGTACCAGAAATACATCGAGAAGGATGCCGCGCTGGAGCGTCGCTTCCAGCCGGTGACGGTGCCCGAGCCGACAGTGGCACAGGCCATCATGATTCTGCGCGGCCTGCGCGACACCTTCGAGGCGCACCACAAGGTCAGCATCTCTGAGGACGCGATCATCGCGGCGGCTGAGTTGTCCGACCGCTACATCACCGCCCGCTTCCTGCCCGACAAGGCCATCGACCTGCTCGACCAGGCGGCCGCGCGCGTGAAGCTGTCGGCCACGGCCCGGCCGGTGGCCGTGCAGGAGCTGGAGTCCGAACTGCACCAGCTGCGGCGTGAACAGGATTACGTGGCCGCGCGCAAGCAGTACGACAAGGCCGCAGAGCTCGGCAAGCGCATCGAAGCCAAGGAGGCCGAGCTCAAGAAACTGATCGAGGACTGGGAGCGGGAGCGGGCCTCCGGCAGTGCCGAAGTCAAGGCGGAACATGTGGCCCAGATCGTTTCGCGCCTGACCGGTATCCCGGTCAACGAGTTGACGGTGGAAGAGCGCGAAAAGCTGCTGCACTTGGAGCAACGGCTGCACGAGCGTCTGGTGGGACAAGACGAGGCGGTCCGTGCCGTGGCCGATGCCGTGCGGCTGTCTCGCGCCGGTCTGCGCGAAGGCAGCAAACCGGTGGCTACCTTCCTGTTCCTGGGCCCGACCGGGGTGGGCAAGACCGAGCTCGCCAAGGCATTGGCCGAATCGATCTACGGCGATGAGCACGCCCTGTTGCGCATCGACATGTCGGAATATGGTGAACGCCACACCGTGGCGCGGCTGGTGGGCGCGCCTCCGGGCTATGTCGGTTACGACGAAGGCGGTCAGCTCACCGAGAAGGTGCGGCGCAAGCCCTACAGCGTGCTGCTGCTCGACGAGATCGAGAAGGCACACCCCGACGTCTACAACATCCTGCTGCAGGTGTTCGATGACGGCCGCCTCACCGACGGCAAGGGCCGGGTGGTAGATTTCACCAACACCATCATCATCGCCACGTCCAACCTGGGTTCGGACATCATCCAGCGGCGGCTGAAGGCGCGCGGGGCGGCCGGCGAGGAGTACGAAAAGACCAAGGCCGAGGTGATGGACGTGCTGCGCAGCCACTTCCGTCCCGAGTTCATCAACCGCATCGACGAGATCATCGTCTTCCATGCGCTGGGCAAGGAGGAGATTCGCCACATCGTCGGCCTGCAGCTCGATCGCGTGGCACGCAGCGCCGCCAGCCAGGGCGTGACGCTCACCTTCGATCAGACGCTGATCGATCATTTCGCGGAAGAAGGCTACAAGCCCGAGTTCGGTGCGCGTGAACTCAAGCGCCTGATCCGCAGCGAGCTGGAAACCGCGCTGGCACGCGAGATGCTCGGCGGCGGAATCGGCAAGGGCGATCACGCCAGCGCACGCTGGGACGACAAGGCCGAACGCGTGGTGTTCGAACGTCATGAGTCACCGCAGACTCCGGCCGAGCCAGAGCAGCCGGATGCCGCGAAGGCGGCCGAGGCGCCGCATGGCGACGCGGGTAAGGGCTCGCGCAAGAAGAAGTCGGCGAGCGACGCGTCTTAATGTTGGGAGAGGCTGCCGTGTCCGATCCCATCGGCCTGGCATGGGCAGCCTCCCTGGCCTCGATCGCGGTGGCGGTCGTGGCCGCGGGTCACGCGGTCGTCTACAAGCGTGATCCGCGGTCGGCCACGCTCTGGGTGCTGCTGATCGGGATGCTGCCGCTGCTCGGATCGCTGTTGTACCTGCTGTTCGGCATCAACCGCTACCAGCGACGGGCACGACGGCTTTACCCGAGCGCCAGCCATCCAACCCGGGCGACCGGCCCGGCGCAGGGAGACGACGCGCAGCCGGCGGCGCTTGCCGGTCTGGCTGCATTGGTCGGCCGCACCACTGGCCAGCCGCTGACGCGTGGCAACCGTATCGATCCGTTGGTGGGTGGCGAACAGGCCTACCCGACCATGCTCGCCGCCATCGAGTCGGCCCGACACAGCATCGTGCTGGCCTCCTACATCTTTGACGGCGTGGGTATCGGCGAGCAGTTCGTCGATGCCCTGAACCGGGCGCGTGCGCGTGGCGTACAGGTACGGGTGTTGATCGACGATGTCTACGCCCGATGGGCGCGTCACAGCGCCTACAAGCGATTGCAGCGTTGCGGCGTGACGGTTGCCGCTTTCAACCCGACGCTGATCCCTGCCCGTCTGCATGCAGTGCACCTGCGCAACCACCGCAAGCTGCTGGTGATCGACGGCGCGTTGGGCTTCACCGGCGGCATGAACATCGCCTGTCCCTATTGGCAGCCCGATGCACCCGCGCAGGCTTTTCGTGATCTGCATTTTCGGCTGCGAGGGCCGGTAGTGGTGCAGCTCATGCACTGTTTCACCAAGGATTGGTGCGACACCACGGGCGAGCAGCTCGATGAGCGTTTCTGGGCCAATGAGCCCATGTCAGTCGAGGAGGCTGGAGGCAGTCTGGCGCGAGGCATCGAGGCCGGTCCCGATGAAACCCTGGACCGCATGCGGTGGATCTTCACGGGCGCGCTGAGCGCGGCGCGACATTCGGTGCGCATCTGGACGCCTTACTTCGTGCCCGATCAGCCAATCATCGCCGCCTTGAACACAGCCGCTTTGCGGGGGGTACGCATCGAGGTGCTGACGCCTGCCAATGGTGATCACCCGGGCGTGCAGTGGGCCGCGCGCGCCCATTACTGGCAGGTGATGGAACATGGTGCCCGCATTTTTGAGCGACCCGGGCCTTTCGATCACACCAAATTGATGCTGGTCGATGGTCTCTGGTGCTGCCTGGGGTCAGCCAACTGGGACGCGCGCAGCCTACGGCTCAACTTCGAGTTCAACGTTGAAGTCTATGACACTGCACTGTGCACGCAGCTGGAGGCGCTGTTCGACGGGGTCCGCAATGCATCGGTACCGGTGTTGCCCAGGATGCTGCGGGAGCGCCCGCTGGCGGTGCGATTGCGCGATGGCTTGGCACGCCTGTTCACACCCATTCTCTAACGACAGTTTGTCGAGGAGCAACGCGTCATGGAAAAGAAGAATCAATGGAACACCGGCTACTGGATCGTCGCCGTATTGCTGCTGCTGACGCTGCAGAACTACTGGCAAACGGCAAAGACCGTCGAGCCCGTGCCCTACAGCGAGTTCGAGAAGGCGCTGGCCGAGGGTCGAGTGGCGGAAGTGCTGGTGTCGGATCGCAGCGTGACCGGGCGTCTGAAGTCGCCGGACAGCCGGGGCAAGACGACGATCGTGGCGACCCGGGTCGAACCCGATCTTGCCGATCGCCTGTCGAGGTACGACGTGCCCTATGCCCGCGTGGTGGAGAGCACCTGGCTGCGCGATGTGTTGTCGTGGATCCTGCCGGCGGTGGCTTTCTTCGGCGTCTGGTTCTTCCTGTTCCGCCGCTTCGCCGAGAAGCAGGGCATGGGCGGGTTCCTCAGCATCGGCAAGAGCCGCGCCAAGGTGTTCATGGAGAAAAACACCGGTGTGACCTTTGCCGATGTGGCCGGCGTCGATGAGGCCAAGGCGGAGCTGGTCGAAATCGTCGATTTCCTGAAGAACCCGCAGGACTATGGTCGTCTTGGGGCGCGCATTCCGAAGGGCGTGCTGCTGGTCGGTCCGCCCGGCACCGGCAAGACCTTGTTGGCCAAGGCTGTGGCGGGTGAAGCGGGCGTACCGTTTTTCTCCATTTCGGGTTCGGAATTTGTCGAGATGTTCGTCGGGGTGGGCGCGGCGCGCGTGCGCGACCTGTTCGAGCAGGCACGCGGCCAGGCGCCGGCGATCATCTTCATCGACGAACTGGATGCGCTGGGCCGGGCGCGGGGTGTCGGAGGCCCCATCGGCAGCCATGACGAGCGCGAGCAGACGCTCAACCAGTTGCTGACCGAGTTGGACGGCTTCGATGCCTCCGTGGGGCTCATCATTCTGGCCGCGACCAACCGCCCTGAAATCCTCGATCAGGCGCTCTTGCGCGCCGGCCGCTTCGATCGCCAGGTGCTGGTGGACCGACCCGACAAGAAGGGCCGGCTCGACATCCTGAAGGTGCATGTCAAGAAAGTCACGCTGGCACCCGAGGTCGACCTCGAACAGGTGGCCGCGCTGACCACCGGCTTCTCGGGCGCGGATCTGGCCAATCTGGTCAACGAGGCGGCGCTGGCCGCAACCCGCCGCCGCGCGCAGGCCGTGGAGCTGCAGGACTTCACTGCCGCCATCGAGCGCATCGTGGCCGGCCTGGAAAAGAAAAACCGCGTGCTCAACCCCAAAGAGCGCGAGACCGTGGCCTATCACGAGATGGGCCATGCGCTGGTGGCGCTGGCGCTGCCGGGCACTGACCCGGTGCACAAGATTTCCATCATCCCGCGTGGCATCGGCGCCTTGGGTTACACCCTGCAGCGTCCGACCGAAGATCGTTTCCTGATGACGCGCAGGGATCTGGAACACAAGATCGCCGTGCTTCTGGGCGGACGCGCGGCCGAGAAGCTGGTGTTTGGCGAACTCTCCACGGGGGCGGCCGACGACCTGTCGCGGGCCACCGACATCGCCCGCGACATGATCACTCGCTTCGGCATGGACGAAGGCTTGGGTTACATCGCCTTCGAAGCGCAGCGACCGCGCTTCCTCGACACGCCCGAGTTGGCCAGCGGTGGCTGCCGGGTGGCCGAATCGACCCAGGCGCGCATCGATCAGGCCATCCGCGACATCGTGATGGGCGTGTTCGAGTGCGCCTACGGGATTCTCGATGCCAATCGTGCGGTGCTGGAGCGCTGTGCTCGCGAGCTCCTGGCGCGGGAAACGCTGGATGAAGCCGATATCCGTCGCCTGACCGAGGGGCTCCAGCGCGCCACCTCGGCTACGGCGGCCGAGCCGGCCCCACCCGCATCTACAACCCATCCCGGAGTCTCGACATGAGCGACAGCCTGCACATGTTTGCCCGCATTGCCAACCCGTCAACCGCGTACCGGCGGCCAAACTCGCCGACCACCCGAACTGCGGCCGTTGCCAGCAACCTTTGTTCACGGGCGCGCCCATCGAGCTGACCACGGCGACATTCACGCGCCACGTGGAGCGCAGCGACATTCCTCTGCTGGTCGATTTCTGGGCCCCCTGGTGCGGCCCCTGCAAGATGATGGCGCCGCAGTTCCAGCAGGACGCGCGCCTGCTGGAACCCAAGGTACGGCTGGCCAAGGTCGACACCGAGGCAGAGCCTCAATTGGCCACCCGCTTCGGCATCCGCAGCATTCCGACCCTGGCGCTGTTCCGGGGCGGGCGGGAGATCGCGCGTCAGGCCGGCGCCATGGGGGCAAAGGACATCGTGCGCTGGGCATCCTCGGCTGTGGTGAGTTGAGGGCCGATGCAGGACTTGCTCGGTACGACGCTGATTCTGCTGGTCGCCTGCAGTCTGGCGGCTGCGTTGACGGCCAGGCTGAATATCCCGACCTTGCTGGGTTATCTGCTGGTCGGTGTCTTGCTGGGCCCTCCGGTCACGGCCTGGATCATGCCGGGACCGGCGCTGAATTTCCTGTCCGAGCTGGGGGTGGCGCTGCTGCTGTTCATGGTCGGGCTGGAGTTCTCGCTCGGCCATTTCTGGCTCACCCGCAAGACCGTGCTGGTGGCCGGGACACTGCAGCTGGCGATGGTCGCCGCACCGGTGGCGTTGGCTTTGCTGTGGCTGGGGCTGCCGCTCGACAGCGCCGCACTGCTGGGCGCGGCGGCGGCCATGTCGTCGACAGCGCTGGTCAGCCGGCAGCTGGCCGATCAGGGCGAGTTGACCACACGCCACGGCCGCGGCGCCATTGCCGTGCTGGTGTTCCAGGATCTGGCCAGTGTGCCCTTGCTGGCGCTGCTGGCGATCTGGGCGCGCGGCGATGCTCCCGGGCTTGGCCGTGTGCTTGGGGAGGTGGCGGGCGTGCTGTTGCTGTTTGCCGTCTCGGCGGTTGCGTCGCGCCGCCTGTTGCATGGTTTGCTGGGCTGGGTGGCGCGGCAGGGGCACGAAGAGTCCTTCGTGCTGGTCTCGCTGAGTCTGGTGGTGGCGGCTGCGGCAGCGGCCCATGCACTGGGTGTGTCGGCTGCGCTCGGTGCCTTTCTTGCCGGCATGGTGCTGGGGGAGAGCGATTTCCGGTACCACATGGAAAACCACCTCAAGCCCTTTCGTGATGTGCTGTCGGGCCTGTTCTTCGTGACCATTGGCCTGCAGCTGGACACCGCGCAGATCGTGGCCGCACCGCTGGCGGTACTGGGTTGGCTGTTGGCCTTGGTGCCTCTCAAGATGGGGCTGAACTTTCTGGCGCTGCGCGCAACCCGCCTGTCGGCGCTCGACGCCTGGCGCGCAGGCATCGTGCTGGGTCATGGCGGCGAGTTTGCGCTTCTGCTCCTGGGCATGGTCATGCAGCAGCACCTGATCGCCGCCACCATGGTGCAACCGATGCTGGTGGCGCTGGTGTTGAGCATGGGGTTGGCACCGCTCCTGATCCGACACCATGACCGATGGGCGCGGGCTTTCAGCTGCTCGGGCGCACTCGGTCAGCCACCGCAGGCCGAAGAAGGCGAAGTCGCCGAGCGGGCGCGGTCGTTGCGCGACCATGTGATCATCTGTGAGGCGGATGACGTCGGGCTGCTGCTGAGCCGAACGCTGCGCCTGGCAGGCATACCGCATTTGCTGCTGGAATCGGACCGCCAACGGGTCGAAGCGGGGCGTGCGATGGGGGCGCCGGTGTCGTATGGCGATGCCAGTCGGCTCGACACCCTGGCCGCCGCCTGAGCTTGTCCGTGGTGGTGGCCACTGAGCGCGTAACGGATGCCCAGCTTTTGCGTAATCTGCCCAATGTCAGACTGTACCCGTTGTACCTGGCTGCGGGACTGGGACTGGCCGAGCAGGTACTGTTGATGTTGGGCATCAACGCCGACCAAGTCGACCACCGGATCGAGGAATTACGGCAGACACTCAGTGAGTCAGGTGGGGATAGACCATGAACGGGCCGACCATTTGGCTGATGGTGTCGCTACTTGCCAATATTGGCATGGCGGTTGCAATATGGCGTTTTGTTCGTACCAATCGCCAGAGGCGTGACGAGCTGAAGCATCGCCAACAAGCGCAAATCGATGACAAGGAACGGATCGCCATCGCCCTGGAGGGCGCAGGGCTGGGATTCTGGGAGTGGGATATCGCTACCGACAGCTTCAGGCTTTCTGCCCGCAGTCTGGCGATGTTCGGCTTGACCTCCGACGAGGAGGTTGGCGCCACCCATGCCGCATGGCAAGCGCGTATTCACCCGGAGGATTTACCGGTCGTTCTGGCAAAGGTACGCGCTTACCAAGAAAACCCGTCGGAGCGATTGGAGTGCGAGTACCGCGTTCGTCATCGATCTGGCGTTTGGATTTGGGTGCTGGATCGCGGCCGTTGGCTGGGTGACGCGGGCAGGCAACTGATAGTCGGCACTCTGCTCGACATCTCTTCTCGCAAGGAAATGGAGCAGCAGTTGCTGCGTATGGCGATCACCGACCCCTTGACCGGCTTGTCGAACCGGCGGGCTTTTAACGAACGATTACAGCTGGAATGGGAGCGCCTCAAACGCAGCCCCGAGATACAAGCAGCACTTGTGCTCTGCGACATCGATCACTTCAAGCGTATCAATGACACCTATGGACACGGATGCAGCGATGAGGTGCTCAAGCACTTTGCTTCACGGTTGAGGGAACATGTTCGCGCAACCGACATGGCTGCCCGGATTGGGGGGAGGAATTCGCTGTGTTGTTGGAAGCGGCATCGATAGAAGACGCCCAAGTATGGGCGGAGCGATTTCGTCAGGACACTGCGGCGACAGCGGTGGTGTGTGGAGATGTGTCGATCAGCTATAGCGCCAGCATGGGGGTGGCTCTCCTTGACCCCCGTTTGCGCTCTGTCGAGCAGGTGATGCAGCAGGCGGACAGCGCGCTCTACCAGGCAAAAAGACAAGGGCGCAACTAAGTTGTGGGTGCACAAGTATTTCAGAATTGAGAGGAGTGGCGATGAAGGAAAAGCAAGCAGACCCGATCAAAACATTTCGCGCCCAATGGGCAGTGATGACGTTCTACGAGCGCTTCGAACAGGTGATCGCGCTCGCGCTGTCCGCAATCATTGCCGTGATCATCGTGGTCTCGCTGCTGCAGCTGATCTCGATCGTCTTCAGCCTGCTGATCATTGATGCGTTCAATCCGCTCGATCACAAGGTCTTCCAGACCGTGTTCGGCATGATCATGACGCTGCTCATCGCCATGGAGTTCAAGCATTCCATCGTGCGGGTGGCCTTGCGGCGCGACAGCATCATCCAGGTCAAGACGGTGATCCTGATCGGGCTGATCGCCCTGGCGCGTAAATTCGTGATCCTCGACCCGGAGACCGGCCCCGCCAAGGTCGCGGCGCTCGCAGGCGCGACACTGGCCCTCGGGGCGACTTACTGGCTGCTGCGCGAGCGCGATGACCGGACAGCCGGGGAAAGCTCAGATGATCAGTCGTGATCTGCGCCACGCGCAGAATGTCGGCGCGCGGCATCGCTGGCTCAATCGCCTGCAAACCGCGCTGTTGGTGCTGACCCTGCTCGGGATTGCCGCCGTCGCTGGCAGCCTGCTGTTGGGTGACGGCGGGCTTTGGCTGGCGCTTGCGGCCGCGGGGTTCACCCTGCTGCTCGAACCGGCGGCCGCCTCCGGGCTGACCTTGCGGCTGTATGGCGCACGCCCCCTGCACCCGGATGAAGCGCCCGATCTTTGGGCTGTGTTGCGCGAACTGGCGGCGCGGGCCGGGCTGCCTGCCGTGCCGGTACCGCACTACGTGCCCAGCGGGGTCGTCAACGCCTTCGCCACCGGTTCGAAGCATCACGCGGCCATCGCGCTGACCGACGGCCTGCTGCGTAGCCTCACGCCCCGCGAGTTGACCGGCGTGCTCGGCCACGAAATCGCGCATATTGCGAACGAGGATATGCGTGTCATGGGCTTGGCCGATTCCATCAGTCGGCTCACCCATCTTCTGGCCTTGTTGGGGCAGCTTGCGATCGTGCTCAGCTTGCCAGCGCTATTGCTTGGAGTCACGGAAGTCAATTGGCCCGCGTTGCTTCTACTGGCGGTCGCGCCACAGCTGGCCTTGCTGGCTCAGTTGGGCTTGTCCAGGGTGCGCGAATTCGACGCCGACCGGCTCGCTGCCGAATTGACCGGCGACCCGCACGGGCTGGCCTCGGCGCTCGCCAAGATCGAGCGGGTGAGCCGCTCCTGGCGCGCCTGGCTGCTGCCCGGATGGGGCAATCCGGAACCCTCCTGGTTGCGCACGCATCCGGCGACAGCTGAACGCATTGAGCGCTTGCTGGAACTTGCTCCGCCGCCCGCGATGCCGCCGTTTCCATCGGCCCGTTTCGTCCCCGAGGTGACCGTATCACCACGTCCGCCACGCTGGCGCACCGGCGGCCTTTGGCGCTGATTTCAACATGGAGAATGACGTGACCTACCCCGACCCCTACAGCCGCCCGGCGCCGGATCGATTCATCCGGCGCTGGCTCGTCATCACTGGCTGCATCGCCGCACTCATGCTGCTGTGGCAGTTCCTGCCCGCCATCGAAGCCTGGTTCAGTCCCCACGAAACGCAGGAGCGCACGGTGACGCCGCGCGGCGACCTGGCCGCCGACGAAAAAACCACCATCGAGCTGTTCGAGAAATCGCGCGGGTCGGTGGTTTACATCACCACGGCACAACTAGTGCGTGACGTCTGGTCGCGCAATGTCTTTTCCGTGCCGCGCGGCACCGGCTCCGGCTTCATCTGGGACGATGCCGGCCACGTGGTGACCAACTTCCACGTGATCCAGGGGGCATCGTCTGCCACGGTCAAACTGGCCGACGGTCGCGATTATCAGGCTGCGCTCGTTGGCGCCAGTCCTGCGCACGACATCGCGGTACTCAAGATTGGCGTCGGCTTCAAGCGCCCGCCGGCGGTGCCGGTGGGCACCAGTGCCGATCTCAAGGTGGGGCAAAAGGTCTTTGCCATTGGCAATCCCTTCGGGCTCGACTGGACGCTCACCACCGGCATCGTCTCGGCGCTTGACCGCACCCTTTCCGGCGACGCCAGTGGCCCGGCCATTGACCACCTGATCCAGACCGACGCCGCTATCAACCCCGGCAATTCCGGTGGCCCGCTGCTCGATTCGGCTGGGCGGCTGATCGGCATCAATACCGCCATCTACAGTCCGTCTGGCGCCTCGGCCGGCATCGGCTTTGCGGTGCCGGTCGATACCGTCATGCGCGTGGTGCCGCAACTCATAAAGACCGGCAAGTACATCCGTCCGGCGCTGGGCATCGAGGTGGATGAGCAGCTCAACGCGCGTCTGCAGGCGCTGACCGGCAGTAAGGGCGTATTCGTATTGCGCGTAACGCCGGGCTCGGCGGCGCACAGGGCCGGGCTCGTCGGCGTCGAGGTCACCGCAGGCGGCATCGTGCCCGGCGATCGCGTTATCAGCATCGACGGTATCGCCGTCGACGACGTCACCACATTACAGGCCCGGCTAGACGACAAGAACGTTGGAGATGTTGTGGTCTTGTTAGTGGAGCGGGCCGGCAAGACTCGCGAGATGCTTGTGGAACTACAACCGGGAGTTTGATGGAAAGTGGGTCATGGATCTGCACAGCGAAGCAGCCAAGCGACTTCAGCCTTGCGCCGAACTACGAGCCCTAGCTAGTGCAGTGGGGAGAAGGCTGTTTAGGTTAAATGGATATAAGGGAGTCATTTTTGATTGTGTTTTTAAAAGAAGGTGTTGATTTTTTTGGGTAAGCATTTAGGGCGTCCAAGGGTTGGAGCAGTTGGCACGGATGAGAGAGCTCAATGCTCGCTAGGGATTGGATCTATGTGTTTTTTCTGACTGACTGCTTACGTGTTGGAACGGGCAACATCGGAAAAGGATGAATCTTTATTCTCACCATTTACCGTATTTTTCGAGCCTGGGCGAAAATTAGGATGATACTTTAGCGCCCTTAATCATTCTCCCATGAAAGGCAAAACGATCCAGTCTCGGGTGTAAGTGCTCACAACATACTGATATAAAATGGATTTTTTATGAATAGGAGAGCGCGCCGCCGCCCTGTTTTTAGGGTTAGGATGAAACTTTATTTGCATCCCACACTTGCTCCAAGCTCGCAGGTTTTATCTCGGCGGCAATATGCGGCGCGCATCAGCTAAAGAAAAACGAATAATTCGGTTATAAGCTATCAACTAATCGAATCCATACGCCGAGACCATGAACTATCAGGATCTTCAGATCGACTGGCTGAAATGCTTTGTCGCCGTGGTGGATGCCGGTTCGCTGTCAGGCGCAGCGCCCGAGGTTCATCGCTCTCAATCTGCCGTCAGCATGCAGTTGAAAAAACTGGAGGCAGCGCTGAACTGTCAGCTCCTGAGGCGCGGCCCCAGGCAGCATCAGTTGACGCCACAAGGACAACTACTCCTGGGCTATGCGCGACGCATGCTCGACCTGCATGCAGAAACTCAGGCTGCCTTTCATGGCCAGGAGCTGACCGGGCAGATTCGTCTGGGTGTTCCTGATGATTACGCCGCCCGCTATCTCACGCCGGTGCTCAAACGTTTCGCACAGCACCATGGCAGTGTGGAAATCGAGTTGAATTGCGAACAGTCGACCGCCTTGATTCCTCGTGTCGAGAAAGGGGAACTCGACCTCGCGCTGGTATCACGCGACCATCCCCGGCACGGAACCCTGCTGTTTCATGAACCACTGGTGTGGGTTGGCTCGGCGCAGTTCCAGACATGGCGGCGCGACCCGCTGCCGATTGCCGTCTACGAAAGCACCAGCCTGGCGAAGCGCAGCGCCATCAACTCGCTCGCTTTGCAGGGGCGCCGCTACAAGGTGGTCTACAACAGCTCCAGCCTGGCTGGGCAACTCGCAGCGGTTGAGAGCGGTTTGGCCATTGCGGTGCTGACCCAATGCAGTGCGCCTGCCCACCTGGAAACCTTGGGTGCTGAGCACGGGCTGGGGCCGCTTGAACCGATGGAAGTGGCGGTCTATCGAAGCAGGGCCTCACAAGCATCGGCGGCTGTCGACAGACTTCACAGCCTGTTGATCCAGACACTCAGGCAGTCGTCTGCAACATAGACGCGCTGCCTAGGCCGACGGCTATTAACGTCCGCTTCTGGCCGATTTCTGCCGGTTGTGATCGGCAGTCCGTGGCCGGAGGTCGCTCCCTACCTGATTGTAGGGTTCACTCTCAGCGCTGGGAACTATTCGGCTAGCAACGTTGTAAGCCGGTTGACTCTGATTGCTTTCCGCTCCAGATCATCATCGAGATGGGTAGGCTGGATGATCAAGGTGACAGCGCGCAGAGCCATCAGTGTCCTGTAGACGCTGACGGAGGGCGAACGAGTTGTGGTGAAGGGCTGTGCATGCGGCTCGCCTCACATCGCTTCCCAATCTATTTGAGTACCCGGCGAGTGATTCTGCCCGTTTGCTGTTGTTACAGGGACCATCTGCGCTCTGGTGATCTACGCCAGTTCGCGAATGAGCTCTGGATGCTTGCTCAGGATACGGATCAGGACGGTGGCCTGATCGTTGGGCTTTGAGCGGTTCTGTTCCCAGTTCTTGAGTGTCGCTGGCTTGGCATGAATGGCCTGCGCAAATACACCCTGGGACATCTGCAGCTTTTCGCGCAGTGCGACGATTTCCGCGCCTGTTGCGGGTTCAATTGGCTTGTATTCAACCTTGTGAGTACGCAGCGTACGCTTGCCTTCGCGTGCCGAGGCCAGGTCGTCGAAGCCTTCGATCAGCTCGGAAAAAATATCGCGTTTGGTCATGGTGCTTGCCTCGCCTTCACTTCGCGCTCAAGGAGCGCTTTCAGCTGCCTACGCTGGTCACTGTGCGGATTCCACGCCATCCGGCCACCCAGTCCGCTCTCATCTGGCCAGGCATTCCAGGGCCATCTGGCCACCTGTTCCACGGCCATCCGGCCGGGCAGTCGGAGCGCAGCGACGCAGGGGTGGCATTGTTAGTCTGGGTTGGCTGGCGTCGTCAATTTCTGCGTCCGTTTGCGCATTGATTCACCCTTCAGATTGATCCGATAAGCGTTGTGCACCAGGCGGTCGAGGATGGCATCGGCCAGGGTTGGATCGCCGATCAGTTCGTGCCAGTTGTCCACGGGCATTTGGCTGGTCACGAGGGTCGAGCGCTGGCCGTAGCGGTCGTCCAGTAGCTCCAGCATGTCGCGGCGCTGTTCGGCGGTGAACGGCGCCAGGCCCCAGTCGTCGAGGATCAGCAGGTCGGTCTTGGCGTAGCTGCTCATCAGCTTGGCGAAGCGCCCGTCGCCATGGGCCAAGCCCAACTCTTCCAGTAGGCGCGGCAGACGCAGGTAGCGCACGCTGTAGCCGTCCCGGCAGGCCTGGTGGGCCAGGGCGCAGGCCAGCCAGGTTTTGCCCACGCCGGTGGGGCCGCCGATGATCAGGTTGAGGCCGTCGCGTAGCCACTGGCCGCCGCTCAGTTGCAGGATCAGCGCCTTATCCAGCCCGCGCGGGCTGCGGTAGTCGATGTCTTCGAGGCAGGCGTTGTGCTTGAGCCGGGCCTGGCGCAGGCGGCTGCTCAGGCGCTTATCGTCGCGTTCAGTCAGCTCGCGGTCGACCAGCAGGCCGAGGCGTTCCTCGAAGCTCAGGCTGTCGATGTCCGGGGTTTTCAGTTGTTCGTTCAGCGCCTTGAGCATGCCGTGCAGGCGCAGGGTTTGCAGCTTGTCCAGGGTCGGATGGGGCAGCATGGTGAGTTTCCTTGGGTTCAGTGGTAGTAGCCGGGGCCGCGCAGGTTGGCGTGGTCGTCCGGCAGCAGCGGCAGGTTGGCTTGAGCCAGCGGCAGGCTTTCCAGGCCCTGGCACAGGATCGATTCGAGGCTCTTGTAGCTGCACGCGCCGAGGCTGAGGGCGCGTCGGCAGGCCAGCTCCAAGCGCACTTCGCCATGAGTCTTGCCCAGGCGCAGGATGCCCAGGCAGGCCCGGTAGCCCTGCTGCGGATGGATGCGCCGTTCGAGGATGTGCCGGATCACGCCGGCGGTGTTCGGCCCGGTCTGCTCGGCCCAGCGGATCAGCCGCTGCGGCGTCCACTCGGCATGCTCGCGATGGCTCTTGGGCATGTGCTCGGCCTGCGTGCTGTGCCTGCCCTTGTGCATTGAGCGCAGGTGGCTGGCCACTCGCTGGTTGGCGTGGAAACACTCGACGGTGCGCGCCGTCAGGCGCACCTCCAGCTGCTTCTTCACCAGTTGATACGGCACCGAGTAGTAATGCCCATCGACCTCGACGTGGTAGTCGATGTGCACCCGCGCCTTCTTCCACTCGGCGTAGACGTAGGGTTGCACCGGCAGGGGCGCAGCGCCGGACGATCCAGGCTGTCGAAGGCCGTCTGGCGCGAGCCCGGCAGCTTCTTGAACGGGCGTTGGTTGAGCCGCTCCAGCAACACGGAGATGGCGCTGTTGAGTTCGTCCAAGGAGAAGAACTGACGGTTGCGCAGGGCCGCGAGGATCCAACGCTCGACCACCTGCACGCCGACTTCGGCCTTGGCCTTGTCGCGCGGTTTGCGTGCCCGCGCCGGCACCACCGCCACTCCGTAGTGCTCGGCCAGGTCGCGGTAGCTGGGGTTGATGTCCGGCTCGTAACGATGGGCCTTGCTTACCGCGCTGCGCAGGTTGTCCGGCACCACGATCTCCGGCACGCCGCCGAGGAAGGCAAAGCAGCGGGCATGGGAGCCTAGCCAGTCCGGCAGCTGCTGCGACCAGGTGGCTTCGGCGAAGGTGTAGCTGGACGCGCCGAGCACTGCGATGAACACCTGCGCCTGGCGGATCTCGCCGCTGTGGCGATCGATAACCGGCACCGTCTGGCCGGCATAGTCGACGAACAGCTTCTCGCCGACGCGGTGCTCCTGACGCATCACCACGTCCAACTTGCCCTGCCAGGCTCGGTAATGCTCACAGAACCAGCTGTACTGAAAGCCCTGCGGCTGGCTCAGGCGGTACTCCTGCCAGAGCAGCGCCAGGGTCACCCCGGGGCGGCGCAGTTCGGCATGCACCCATGCCCAATCGGGTAAAGGCCGCTTCTCGCTGGCAACCGCCGGGGCCGGCGGGAACAGTTGCTGCTCCAACTCGGCATCGGACAACGAACAGGGCCAACTGAGACCACTGGCGGCAAAACGATTGAGGTAGTCGCCGACGGTGACACGACCGACCTGCACGCTGACCGCAATCTGGCGAGCTGATAGTCCGACCTCGAACTTGAGACGTAGTACTTCGCGAATCTTACGCATGGATAAACGCTCCACGACGACCTCTCTGCTTCGAAAAAGAGGTCGATGGTAGTGAAGAAATCCTGCGTAGCTGCCTGCCCGGTTGAGTGGCCGGATGGCCGTGGAATCAGTGGCCGGATGCGCGTGGAATGGGTGGCCGGATCAGCGTGGAATCGGTGGTCAGATGTTCATGGAATGGGTGGCCAGATGACCGTGGAATCCGCAGTCACTGCTCAGGTCATCGAGTTCGTCTTTGTCATACAGGGTGAAGAGCCAGAACTGCAGACCGCGGAGCCAGTAGTAGTAAATCACCCGAACGCCACCTCGCTTCCCCTTGTTGCGCCTGACCGATCCGAAACGGACCTTCCGTAGACCACCGCTGTTGGCGATGACTGCGCCTGCCTCCGGGTTGGCCAAGAGCATCTGCTGGAATAGCGAGTACTCGTCGTCATCCAGGTGGACTTTTCGGTTGCGCTCAAGGGTGACAGCTCAACGAACAATGCTTTCATATGTGTACGCTATTTGCGTATGTTTAATGGTGGCTATCTTCTTGTCAAGAAATGAGCAGGTGGCCAGATATAAGAAATGCGGCAGCCTGGCTGGGCTGCCGCTAAGACGCTCTTCTGAGAGGGCTCGCCGCGAGGGGGAGATCTAGTGCCTGGGGCGATCAGGCGATTTCCTTCTGTGATGTGTGATCCGGCAGCAACGCCTGGCTTTCCGCCGGGCTCACCCGCCCGATAAACCGCGCCAATTGTTCGGTCGGTTCGCCTTCGCGCCTTACCAAGTAGGTGGTTAGCATCGATGCGCAGCCGTCTAGCGGCCTGGCCACGACGTCCGGATTGTTGAGTTCGTTGATGCGCGCCAGGCTGGAGAAACCCAGGCCGTAACCCGCGGCCACCAACGCCATCATCAGATCCAGGGTTGGAACGCGGTCGGCAATAGTCAGTCGCGTATCTACGGCGCCAAGCACCCGCTGCAACTGTTGCCAGAAACCTTCGCAAACTTGCGGATCGCAAAGGACTAACGGGTAGCGCACCACCTCGTTGAGCGGCACGCGCCGGTAGCTCAGCAGTGGGTGGCGCGCAGGTACCGCCACAACCAGTGGGTCGAACCAGACCGGCTCGGCCACCAGCCCATCGCCAACCTCTTCGGACTGTGCAAGCCCGATGTCGTACAGGTCGTCGCTCAGGCCTCTGACCTGTTCGCTAAAGGTGACTTCCGACAGACAGATTTCGACTTCCGGTTCTTCCTCGCGACACTGGGCGAGCAGGGCCGCCAGGCGCGCCTGGGGAATACCGTCGGACAGTGCTACGCGAATACGCCCACGGTAGCCGGCCGCTGCGCTCTTGACGCTGGCCTTGGCCTGGTCGACCACGGCCAGCACCCGGCGCGCTTCTTCCAAGAGCACCTTGCCGGCCCAGGTCAGGCGCGTGCGCCGAGTGGTGCGCTCGAACAGCTGGACGCCCAGGCGGTACTCCAGCTCCTTGATGATCCGCGATAGGGGCGACTGTTCGATATGCAGGCGCGCGGCGGCACGCGCAAAGTGCAGTTCTTCTGCGACGGCGATGAAACAGCGAAGGTGGCGCAGTTCCACGGCCTTTCCTCCGTCAGTTGTAGGGTTCGGCTTGCACGTCGCCGTTCCAGGTTGGCTGGCGACGCAGGTTGACGATCTGCAGCAGGGCGCCCAGCGCGGCGACACCACCGGCGCTGGCGGCCAGGGTCCAGGTGGGCATCTGCAACAGCAGCACGAAGCCGCCGGCCGCGGCGCCGATGGCGCTGCCCAAGTAGAGCGCCGACTCGTTCAGGGCGATGGCCAGGTTGCCGTCGCCTTGGGCCTGGCGCGCCAGGATCAGCTCGTTGTTCTGCGGCACCTGCAGCGCCCAGCCGACCGCGCCCCACAGGGCGATGGGCAGCATCACCAGCCAGGTGCTGAGGGCAGCAGCTAGCGGCAGTACAAACAGTGACACGGCGAGGATCAGCATGATGGCGAAGGTCAGCACCGGGCCCTTGATGCGATCCACCAGCGGGCCAATCAGGAAGCTGCCCAGCACGCCGCCGATGCCCCAGACCCACAGATAGGGCGTGACCGAACGCACCGCGCCGTAGGCTGGGTCAGCCAGCAGCGGGGCGATGAAGGTGTACATGCCCAGGCTGGCGATGGCGGCCAGCAGCGAGACCAGCAGGATGACCAGCACATGGCCATCGCCGAGGATCGCCAGCTTCTGGCCAAGCGTGGTGGCGGTGGCTGCCGGTAGGGACGGGAGCTTCAGCAGCAGGCCAAAGAAGGCCACCAGGCCGAGCACAGTGACCAGCCACAGGGCGGCTTGCCAGCCGAGCTGTTCGGCGATCAACAGGCTGAGCGGCACGCCCAGCACCACGCCGCTGGCCATACCGCCCATGATGATGGCGATGGCCTTGCCGCGGCGCTCCGGGGTGGACACGGCGGCCGAGGCGCCGATGCCCATGGCCAGGTAGACACCGGCGCCGATACCGGCGATGGCGCGCCAGACCATCAGCGCGGTAAAGCTCTCGGCCAGCGCGCTGGCGGCGTTGGCGATGACGAACAGGCCCAGGGCCAGCAGCAGGCCGGCGCGCTGGCGATGCGCCGGCGTCAGGGCGACGAAGATCGGCGAACCCAGTCCGTAGGCCAGGGTGAAGGCGGTGACCAGTTGTGCGGCCACCGCGACGGAGACTGCGAACGAGGCCTCGATCATCGGGATCAACCCGGCGGTGACGTAGGAGGCCATACCGAGGGCAAAGGCCCCCAGCGCTATGAGGTAGATGGGTGATTGGTTGGGTGTGTGCATGCTCGGACTCGCTTGCGTTGCAGGAACGCGTGGGTGGTACAGCGAATGGATGCGGCCCCGCACCGGGGCCGCATCCGGTTGGGGACTAGAGTTCGAGGCTGACGTCGTACTCGTTCAGCCAGGTGTTGAGGCCGACCGCCAGCTCCATGCCCATGCGTTCGTACATGGGCGAGACACCGCCGAGCGGCTTGGCCAAGGTTTGCTGGATACGGCCGCTGTCGAGCAGGGGCGTCACCGGCGCATTGCGATCCGCCTGGATGGCGGCCAGGGCGTCACGCAGCGCCTGCTCGTAGGCCGGATCCTGCGTCGAGGGGTAGGGGCTCTTGACCCGCTCGCTGATCGATTCGGGCAGCAGGTCGCGGGTCGCCGCGCGCAGGATGCTTTTCTCCCGCCCGTCGAAGGCCTTCATCGCCCAGGGGATGTTGAAGGCGTACTCGACCAGGCGGTGGTCGCAGAACGGCACCCGCACCTCGAGGCCGACGGCCATGCTCATGCGATCCTTGCGGTCGAGCAGGGTCTGCACGAAGCGGGTCAGGTTGACGTAGCTCATCTGCCGCATGCGCTGGTGCCACCGCGCTTTCGCCGGGCAGTACAGGCGCCTCGGCGTTGGCTTGGACGTAGCTGTCGCGCAGGAAGCTCTGCATGTCCAACTGGGCCAGCAGGCCCGGGTCTAAGAGGGTCTTGCCGTCGAAGTACTTGCCGGTGACCGAGGTCAGCCAGGGGAAGGTGTCGGCCTGGATCGCCTCCGGATCGTGGAACCAGCGGTAGCCGCCGAACACCTCGTCCGCGCTCTCGCCGGACAGCGCCACCGTCGAGTGCTTGCGCACCTCCTGGAACAGCCGGTAGAGCGATGGCCACATGTCGCCCCAGAACGCCGGTGGCAGGTCGAGGGCGCGAACGATCTGTGCCCGCAGCGCCGGATCGGCTAGCTCGCGACTGTCGAGGACGATCTCCTGGTGGCTGGAGCGGATCTTCTCCACCAGGTCGCGCACGAAGGGCGCATCCGGGGTGCCGCGCACGGCGTCGCCGGTGAAGCCGCTGCCGTGATCGACGAAGTCGACGGAGAAGGAGCGGATGTTCTCCTTGCCGGCGGCCAGCAGCTTCTTCGATGCCAGCGCGGTGATGATCGAGGAGTCGAGGCCGCCGGAGAGAAGGCTGCACAGCGGCACGTCGGCGACGATCTGGTGATCGACGATGTCCTCCAGCAGGTCGCGGGTGTGGCGGATGGTCTCGTCCAGCGTGTGTTCGTGCTCGCGTGCCTCCAGCTTCCAGTAGTGTCGGCGACCCAGGCCCTGGCGGTGGATGCGCACGATCTCGCCTGGCATCACCTCGCGCATGCCGTCGAACACGGCATGGCCCGGCGTCTTCACCATCTCCAGGATCTCGCGCAGGCCGTCTGCACGCACCTTGCGCGGTACCAGCGGGTTGGCCAGCAGCGCCTTGGGCTCGGAGCCGAACACCACACCGTCCGTGGTGGGGAAGTAATACAGCGGCTTGACGCCCATGCGGTCGCGGATCAGCAGCAGTTCCTGCGAGCGCAGGTCCCAGATGGCGAAGGCATACATGCCGTTGAGCCGCTCGACGAAGGCCTCGCCCCATTCGACATAGGCACGCAGCACCACCTCGGTGTCGCTGCGGGTCTCGAAACGGTGGCCAAGTCGTTGCAGTTCGGTGCGCAGCTCGCGGAAGTTGTAGACCTCGCCGCTGTAGGTGATCGCGGCAACCTCGCGCGGGCCTCCGTGCATCGCCGTCATCGGCTGGCGACCGCCCTCCAGGTCGATGATCGACAGGCGCCGATGACCCAGGCCGACCGGGCCATCGATCCACAGCCCGCCGGCATCCGGCCCGCGTAGGGCCATGGTGTCGGTCATGCGCTGCAGGGTGTCGCGTTGCGTTTCCAGATTCTGGCTGTAGGACAGCCATCCAGTGATTCCACACATAATCGTTCTCCTTGTGATTGGGTTACCCGAGGCTTTCCAGGTCGCTGTCCTCGGCCAGCAGCACGCGCGTCTCGCCATGGGCGTAGCGCGCCGGTGCTGGGGTTTGGGCATGGGTTTCCAGGTCATTGAGCAGTCGCTGCAGCGCCACGGCGGTATCAAGGCCGGCGAAGGGCTGGCGGGGCGGTTCCTTTAGCGCCACGGCGCGCACCACCTGCCGGCACAGCCGCGAGAGCTTGTGCAGGGTGTTCAGGCCAGGCTCGTCGGGGGCGGTGGCGAACGCGTGCAGCAGCTCCTCGACGCCGTTGGCGCCGCGCGTCCAGATGCGCAACTGGTCGTGATCCCAGCGTGGGGTGTCGAAGATCAGGCGTGCATGGATCAGTCGGGCGTCGCGGTCGACGAAGCTGAAATCCACAGTGCGCTGGCGCGCGATGTTGACGAAGCTGGCGTAGCCGGTGACCCGCGCCTCGCCCAGACTGGCGGTGAGCTGCACGGTGTCGAGCACCTCTGCGCCGGAGATCGAGAAATCCGAGCGCACGCCGAGCACGCCATCGAGCCGGAGCTGGCCGGCGCGCGGGCAGACCCAGCCGAGCAGATCCAGGGCATGGATCACCTCGCTGGTCACGCCGCAGGTCGGGCGGTAGTCGTTGATGCGGCCCTTGCCCCAATGGAAGCTGGCCCGCACCAGTGCCAGTCGTGGCGCTCGACCCACTCGCGCAACTGCCGGGTCGCGTCCGAGTAGCGCTCCACCAGATCCAGGGCAAAGCCGCCGACCTGCTCCAGCGCACCGAGCAGCTCGGCCAGATCGTCACTGGGCGTGACCAGCGGCTTCTCGCAGAGCACGAAGCCCCGGTAGCCGGCCAGTTGCTTGAGCACGGGCGCATGGCTGTGGTCGTTGACGCTGACCACCACGATGTCCGGCTCGAACACCTGCAGAGCCCGGTCGACGCTGTCGAAGTAGGGCAACTCGGTCGTCTTCTGGCTGCGCCCGACATAGGCCAGCGACAGCGGCAGGCCGGTGCTTGTGGCGATATGCTCGAAGGCGCGGCGGTAGCGGTTGCCGGCGTAGCCCAGGCCGATGATCAGGATCTTCATGCCGAGGCCTCCTGGCGGATCAGCAGGCGCTCATCGCTGGCGGCGAAGCCCAGGGCCTGGTAAAGCGTGCTGGCCGCCGCGGTGCTCTGCAGCACCACGCAGCCGACGCCGCGGTTGGCAAACCAGCGCAGCAGGTGCTGCATCAGGCTGCCGGGCGATACCGCGACCGCGCCACTGCGGCTCCACCACCACCGACTGCACCCAGCCGGACAGGCCGTTGAGGCAGCCCGGCGCCGGCGCGCGTTGGTCGATGATGGCCGTCGCGCAGCCCAGAACCTGGCCGGATTCCTTGTGCTCGGCGGCGAGGATCTGCACGCAGTCGCTGTCGTTCAGGCGGCTATTCAGCCAGGTGCGGTAGGCCACCCGCCAGCGCGCCGCGTCCTCCGGCGTATTGCTCGAATAGCTGGCGTTGGTGCCGTCCAGCAGATACGCGCGCAGCTCCACCAAACGGGCCAGGTCGGCCTGGTTCGCCGGACGTACTGTGAAGAAGGACTGTTCCATCTCAGGCCACCTCCGCAGCAAACACCTCGGACGCCAGTGGGATGCTGAAGTAGTCGAAGGTCTCGCGCAGCGACACCGCCAGATGTTCGATCTGCGCATCGCTGTGGTTCGGCGTAGCGTTGACCCGGAAGCGCTCCGTCCCTACCGGCACGGACGGATAGTTGATCGGCTGCAGGTACACACCATGGTTATGCAGCAGGCGTTCGGCCGCTGCCTTGCAGCGCTTGGCTTCACCTACCCGCACCGGTAGCACGTGGGTCTGCGAGCAGGGCATCACCGGCACGTCATGGTGCTTGAGCCGCTCGCGCAGCTTGGCGGTCTGGGCATGCAGGCGATCACGCTCGGTACTGCTGGCCTTGAGGTGCTCGACGCTGGCCGGCAGCCTGCGGTGATGGCCGGCGGCAGTGAGGTCGTGAAGATGAAACCTGTGGCGAAGGAGCGCACCGCATCGACGATCACCTGGGTCGAGGCGATATAGCCGCCGATTACACCGATGGCCTTGGCCATGGTGCCCTGGATGATGTCGACCTGATCGGCTACGCCCAGCTCGGCGGCGATACCGGCGCCGCGCGGGCCGTACATGCCCACTGCATGCACCTCGTCGAGGTAGGTGAGGGCGTTGTAGCGCTTGGCGATCGCAACGATCTCGGCGATTGGGGCAATGTCCCCATCCATCGAGTAGATCGACTCGAACACCACAATCTTCGGCTGACCCAGCGGGTAGCTGGCGAGAATCTGCTCCAGATGCTCGACATCGTTATGGCGGAAGATCTTGCGCTCGTTGGGCGTGGAGCGAATGCCGTTGACGATGGAGGCGTGGTTTAGCTCATCGCTGATCACCACGCAGTCGGGGATGCGCCGCAGCAGGCACTGGAGGGTGGCATCGTTGGAGCCAAAGCCGGTGGGGAAGACCAGCGCCGCTTCTTTGCAATGCCAGTCGGCCAGGCTCGCCTCCAGGCTGGCATACAGCTCGTGCGAGCCACCGATATTGCGCGATCCGCCGGAGCCGGCGCCGTAGGTCTCCAGCGCGTCGTGCATTTGCTCGCGTACGGCGGGGTGTTGTGACATGCCGAGGTAGTCGTTGCTGCACCAGACCACCACCGGTTCTTGCTCACGGCCATCCAGTTTGGCCAGCGGGTACTGGCCGCAGATGCGGCTGAGGGTGGTGAAGGTGCGGTACTGGTTGGAGGACTTCAATGTCTCCAGTTGTTCCCGAAGAAGGGCTTGGTACATCCGTTTATCTCCTTAGCAAATGGGTGACACGTCTCTGCTGACTTCCTCATCTAGCGAGAGCCCTGGCTCGGGCATTCGCGGCCAGGTCGGGGTATTCTTCTCGGGATTTATAGGGGTTACAATTTGACTGTTTATCCTAGTACTGGAGATAACCGGATGAGCGCGCCTCGCACAGCTGAACGCACCCGGGTAGAGCTGGCCGAATTCCTGCGTAGTCGCCGCGAACGAATTTCGCCGGCGGAGGTGGGGCTGCCTTCAGGTGGCCGGAGACGCACGCCTGGGCTGCGCCGCGAGGAAGTCGCGGCCCTGGCCGGGGTGGGTTTGTCCTGGTACACCTGGCTGGAGCAGGGGCGGGATATCAGCGTGTCCGCGACCTTCCTCGACAACCTTTCGCGCACGCTCAAGCTGGATGCCACCGAGCGTCGCCACCTGTTCCTGCTGGCTCACCAGCGTCTGCCGCCAGAGCCGGGCAAGACCTGGTGCACGGTACCAGCGCTGATTCATCGCCTGATGGGGGATCTGCCGTCTCGTCCGGCCTACGTGCTCAACCTGCGCTGGGATGTGCTGGCCTGGAACGCTGCGGCAGATCGGGTGTTCGGTTTCTCTGCGCTGCCGGCGACCGCCGCAACCTGTTGTGGATGCTGTTCACCAGCCCGACCATGCGCGAGTTGTTCAACCCTTGGGATGAGCAGGCGCTACAGATACTCTCCAGCTTCCGCCGCGACTTCGTGCGGGCGACCCAGGATCCGGATATCGCCGCGCTGGTGAAGGATCTGGAAAAGGCCTCGCCGGACTTCAGGGACTGGTGGCGGCAGCAGGACATCCACGGCCCGTGCCAGGGGATACGCCACCTGTACATCGAAGCAGTTGGCCAGGTGGTGTTCGAACACACCACGCTGACCATCGACGAGGACCGCCACCTGCGCCTGGTCTACTACGCGGCGAAGGAAGGCATGCCGCAAAGCCGAGACTTCGAGCAGTGGCTTCAGCAGGAGCCGGCGCTGGTATAAGCCCAAGCGCCGATTGCTCAACCAATCGACGGCCCGCGCTGGCGGCCGAGTTGCCAGGAGACGCTGTTGCCCTGAATCACTGCCGATACGCTCTGCCCGAGCCTCTGCTCGATCACCGGCTTCCACGGCACCAGGCTGAAGCCGATGCCATCATCGAGCAGGGCATAACGGCCGCTGGCCAACTGCACGCTACGTCGGTAGATCCCATTGACGCGCTGGCCATCGACTGCCGGGCGGTACTGCAGGCCCGTCTGCGCCGAGATCTCGCGCGCTACCGCGGTCAGCTCCCTTCCGCGCAAGGTGGCCAGCAGGTTGCGTGCGAGCACCACGCGTTGGCCCAGGCGTTCGGCCAGCCCCTGTTCCACCAGAAAGTCGGCACGCTGTCGCAACGCTTCACGCACCTCCTTGCCGAAGCCCTTGTCGATCAGCTCGCGGTTGCCGCCGATCAGTTGTTGGTCCAGCCAGGTCGCACCGAGGGCGCGCACTTGCTGCTCAAGGGGCTGCGGCGTGCGCAGCTCGACGGCGACGTCGCCCAGGCGGCGGGCGTCATGCTGCCGGCCTTGCTCGGGCAGATCGGCCGGCACCCGCCAGACGCCCTCGTCCAGCCGCTCGACGATACCGGCTCGGCGCAGGGCTTCCAGGCGCCGCACATGGCGCTCGACGAGTGCCTCGGGATCCTGTCCCTCGAATGCCTGTGATCGTGCCAGGGCCAGGTGGTGATCGCTGCGATACAGGCCGTCCGCAGCCAGCGAAGCAATCGAGCGATCCACCGCGCGCGGCTCGCTCAGGCTGCGTGTTTCCACCACGCCGCCGATGGGGTAGTCAGCCAGCTCCGCGCGGGCGGGCAGGGCCAGGTAATGCGCCTTGCCGTCGAGCCCGTCGACCACCAAATAGCCACGGTCGTTTAGCTCATCGGCCAGCCCCTTGGCCACGATCCGGCCGACCACCCCGGGAGTGCCCTTGCCCGGCTCGAAGACCGCCAGCTCGCGCTGCAGGCTACCCATGGCCCGCTGCATCGTACGCACGATATCGCCGCGCTCACCCATGGCGCGCAAGGTGGACTCAGCGTCCTCCCGCAGAAGCCATTGCCCGGGCCGAACTTCATGAGCCAGTTCAAACTTCTGCAACTGCTGCAAGCGGCCGATCAGCAGTTGCCGACGTGGGTGGTTGGCAAGTGTCTTCAGGCTCAGACCGCCGGCCAGGCGTTCGCGTAACAGGGTGCGATCCAGGCTGGTGAAACGCTCCTGCTGCACCTCGCGCTGCAGGCTCTGCTGGATCTCCAGCTCGGTACGCGGTCCCAGCCATTCGGTGGCCAGCTCCGAGGCGCGGTTGCGCATGCCCTCGGCGATGTAGTCGCGGGCGATCACCAGGTCCTTGCCGGTGTCGTCCTTGCCGCGCAGGACGATGTGGGTGTGCGGGTTATCGGTGTTCCAGTGATCGACCGCCACCCAGTCGAGGCGGGTGCCGAGGTCGGCCTCCATCCGGTCCATCAGGTGGCGGGTATAGGTGCGTAGGTTGTCGAGCTGCTCGGCATCCTCGGGCGAGACGATAAAGCGAAACTGGTGGCGGTCGTCCCGGCCACGTTCCTCGAACGCATTGAGGTCGGCCTGGTCGGTCAGTGGCCCATAGGCCTGGCCCGGATCGCCTTCGCGACTGACGCCGTCGCGCTCGATGTAACGCAGGTGGCTGAGCGTCGAGCGCTTGCCGGCCCGGCGCAGGTTTACCAGGCGCGCCTTGATGGTGACGCGACGGGCGTTGGACGGCAGTTGCTGCGCGCTGAAACGCGCGGCGACATGCCCGCGGCCGAGTCGTGCACCGGGCTGGTGGCTCGCCTTGCGCAGCTTGCCGGTGCCGGCCTTGTTGGCCTGGCGCAGCACCTGGTTGACGAAGGGTTGGCCGCGTTGCTGCGGCTTGCCCGGCTGCGGGCGAAAGCGCAATTCGTCGTCCTGACGACTTCCCTTGCTCATGTTTAGACTCCTCCAAGTTGATCGCAGTACGGCGTGTCAGGCACGCTTCTAAGCCAGTGTCGCTGTGGGGCGAACACGATTTCGGCACCTAGCGACGTAGGCTCTGTGTCGCCACCAACCCCCGTGCAGACTGCTTTCCGGGCCAACGAAGTGCCGCCCCCTTTTATCTTGCCCTCCGCTTTTTTCGTGCCTTTGCGCTGCTGAGTTGGGTAATCAGGAGAGGCGGGACGACGACTTCCAAAGCTCCTGGCCGGCAGGCGAGGGCAGAGGTATCTGCAGCCTGGCGGCGCGCGAGTGCGCACACCGAGCGCATGCAGTCGGCAGGTGGATCGACACGGAGAGGGTCTGTTCATCGACGCGACTCCAGCGACAAGGGCTGCGCCCGACCAATCATCGCGTCGGCAGACACCGGGCCGAAGTAGCGGCTGTCGAACGACGCCGGGTTGCTGCTGCTGAGCAGAAACAGCTCATCGCCAACCAGGCGCCGACAGGCCTGCCAGCTTGGCAGCGCGCGCCCCTGTCGATCCCACCTCATGCGCCTGGCAACCACGACGCCATCGATACGCACCTGACTGCCCAGAGCACATACCCGCTGCGGTGCCATCGCCGCCACGGTCTTCAACAGCGGCACGTTCGCCGGCAGATAGCCGCGCTGCGCCGACAGTGACCTCATCTCCGATGGCAGATCTACCAACACCAGATCTCCCGGCGCCAACGAGTTGGCCGGCGAAATGCGGTACCAGCCGACAGGCACGCTGTCGGATGCGTTGTAGACCAGTCGTGGTGGCGACGTCGCAATTGCTGCCCAACCCAGGGCAAACAAGCTGCAGGCGAACAGCGCCAGTGGCCACCGTACGCCGAGAGCACCCAGCGTCATGTCGTAGCCTCCGGAAACTGCCGCTCCAGCACTTCGCGCAGCATCTCTGCCATGGTTACGCCACGGTCGAAGGCCGCCAGCTTGATGCGCGTACGCAGTGCTGGCGTGACATCCAATGTCAGGCGGGCGCTATAGCGCTCGACCTTGCCGTTGTCGATTCCAGCGCCTTGGCGTATCCAGGCTTCGGCCTGCGGATCGGCCAGTGGACGTGCACCGATACCGATGCGCTTGCTTCTCATGGCGACCACCTCAGCAACTCGTCGACTAGGCTGCTGACCTCGCGTGCAGCAGCGCTATCCGGTGCCAGTTCGCGTGCCAGGCGACCGGCTGCCACGCTCTCGGCGAAGACGATGCGTTGGCGCACTTCGGCTTGCAGTGCTGGTAGCGGTTGGTCGGCCAAGGCGCCGCGCGCTTCGCGGCCGATCACCGTGGTGCTGACGCGGCGGTTGATGGCAAACGCCGCGCGCAGCGTGGGCCTGAAGACCTGCGCCTCGCGGATCAGGTTGACCATCTCCGCGCTGGCCCACAGGTCGTAGGGGCTAGGCTGCACCGGGATCAACACGCGATCCGCTGCCAGCAGCGCCGAGCGGGCGAGGGCGGCGATGCGCGGTGGTCCGTCGATGATCACGTGATCGGCGCGACGAGCCAGCTCCGGTGCTTCCTGGTGCAGCGTTTCGCGCGCCAGGCCGACGGCGCTGAACAATCTCGGCAAACCTTGCTGGCTGCGCCGTTGTGTCCAGTCCAGTGCCGAGCCCTGTGGGTCGGCATCGAACAGGATGACGTTCTTTCCACGCAGGGCCAGTTCGCCGGCGATATGGGTGGCGAGGGTGGTCTTGCCCACCCCGCCTTTCTGGTTGAGAAGGGCGACGATCATGGCCGGATCTCCCCGGCCAGACTGCCCTGATCAGCACCTGTCCACACATAGGCGCTGCCCCAATAACAAGTTAGAGCTTTTAAGTTAGTTAAGTTAAGGGGAGCTGAAAGCCGCGCCAGTCGTGGCCTGTAGCGGAGTCCGTGCGCCTGATAGCACGATGGGGATGCGCCTGATAGCACGAGCCCGGTTGCGCCTGATAGCACGACTGCATTCACAGCTTTTCCGCAAGTTATCCCCGTGCCGTTTACGGCACGCGCCGGAAGGCGAGCAGCTCGGTCGATGGGGGCAGGTGAACGACCTCCAGGCGATACCCTGGAAGTGGCTGCCGGGCGACCAGAGCACGCACATCCAAAGCAAAGTCCGAATAGCGCGCAGAGCTGCCGGATTTGCGGTACAGGTGGCGAAAGTCGAACTGCCAGCCGTCCTCCTGCTTGCCGCCGTGCTTTCGCACCAGACGGTACAGCCAGCGCTCGATGCCGCCAGTGAGGCGAAAGTAGGCCGGGTCGATGGTCAGCACCAGGGCCTGATCCAGAACCCCGCTGTAGAACCAGTCCGGCAGGATCAGCTCGATACCCAGTGGCCGGCCATCCGCCGCGGCCAGCTCCTTCCACTCGTTGATCCAGGAGAAACGATGCAGGCGCCGGCCAGTGGTCTCGCGGATCGAGGTAGCTACGCTGGTCGACTGCAGCCGATCCAGCGCCGCTTTCAGGCGCTGGTAGTCGCGCAGCGAGGTGCCGCGGCCGATGAAGCGCAGGATCTGGAAAGGCGTTGCACGCATCAGTCGGGAAGTGGGGATGCCCGCATCGCGCGCCTCGACAAGCTGGCTGGCCGCCCAGATCAGGATGTCGGCATCCCAGATCGTGGCGATGCCATGCTCCAGCGTGCCCTCCACGCGCACCGTCACCTCGCCCGAGCGAAAGTCGATCGGCACGGTTCTGCGCGACTTGGCCAGCGAGAAGAACGGATGCGCCATCAGATCCTGGGCATCGCGTGGCGCCATATCTCCCGGCAGGGCGCGGAACAGATCCAGTTGCTCGCTCTGCGAAGTCAAATCGAGATGCCGACAATTCATAGGCGAAGGTTTCACTGATCATCACGCTGCGCTCCCGGGTGGCGGTCGATGTACTCGGGATCGAAGGTGGTCTCGAAGCTGCGCTCACCGGCCCAAGACTCGAGATCGGCGAGCGCGTACATCACCCGCCGGCCGAACTTGTGAAAGCGCGGCCCGCCGCCGATCACTCGCTGCTTCTCCAGCGTGCGCGGCGAAAGCCGCAGGAAGGCCGCGGCTTCGTTGTTGGTGAGGTAGCGAGGGGCAGGGCTGGCCTGTGGCGCTTGCGCATCAATAGCTCCCTCCACGGGTCGCATGGCATGCGTCGTCGGCCCGGCCTTGCGGTGCAGCGGGGCACCGAGATCGATGCGACGCGGGTGATGGGAAAGATTGGTTGAGTGCGACATGGTGTGTCCTCCGTTGACGTGGGAGGTGCACCGTGCGGCAGCCATCGCGCTCGATCATGCCCGGTTGGGTCTGGGCGAATGCGCAGGCAGGAGGGGCGAGGATTGATACCGGGAAGGTCTGGACGCTGACCGTGTACGCCCATTTACGCGCTTCACTGGCCACAGTGCCCAAGCTCGCCAAGCTCCACGCGCGAAGCCTACAGATTTACGGGCCTACGGCTTTCCACAAAACCGGAAAACCGCATCGGCGGATTTCCGTAAATCCGTGAAAGCGTAAATCCGCTTCCCCACCAATCCGTAAATCCGTGGATACGGATCGACGGATTTGGGTAAAACCGTAAGACCGTAACGGTCTCAATCAGCTGGCGGCACAACGTGGTTGTTCCAGGCTGATCGCCGGGGGCGCGCCCCCGTGCATCAGCCTTCCGGGTGGGGCGCGCGGGTGGCTGGCAGGACAGGGGCGCAAAAAACAAGGCACCGGGTCGCCCCGGTGCCTTCCGCTGGTTTAGCGATTCCAGAAAACATGCACCTGCTCGAGGCCGGTCTCCAAAGTGAACAGGTCGCCGCTGTATTCCATATCGCGGGCCATGGCGTGGTAATCGATGTACATGGCCAGGTGCGGCGGAATGCTGGTGGTTTCCTCGGTCAGCTCCTGGGCGTAGTCGGCCAGCGAGCTGTAGCAGCCGCAGTAATCCTCCTCGGCCGCCTTGCGCGCCTGCTCCAGGTCATTGAAGTGAGCGAGCAGGGCGCCGCCGAACTCGGGGTATTCCTCGATGAAACACGCAATCTCATGGGCGTTCTCGAGGCCCTCATACTCGCCAAGTCGGTAGCCGTCGAAGCCCTCGAAGTCGTGGATGGCATACTCCTCCGCGCCCTCGACCGGCGAGGCCGCCAGCATGGCGTCGACCTGCGCTTGGATATCGTCAAGCTCCAAGGTGGCATCGATCCAGACGCCATTCAGATGACCGGCGTTGTAGGCGGCCAGGTCAGCAACGTAGATCCTGATTTCTTCGCTCATGGCTTTCGCTCCTTCGTCTTCAGGGTTCTGCGCTTGCGCTGCGCATGAACCCCTGCCGACTAGGGCGACTAAGGCGGTCGTGAAAAAATCAGGAAAAATCGCGGAGGCTCCACCCAGCGCAGCGGCCGGGTGGAAACCGTCTATTTTTCTTGATTTTGAGGGGGCAAGAACCCCTGCTTTTGCTCCGTGGATAGCAACCACGTGTGGTGATTGCAACATGGTTCTTCAGCTAGCTTCTGACTGGAGCCGACCAGAGGTGATCACTCAGATCGGCGCCGGGCGTGGTTCCTGTACCCGACTTAGGGCTACATCTACCGCCAGAAGTGCCCCTTCCATATAGCCTCCGTATTCACCGCCAGCTTCGCTCCCGATCAGGACCAGTCGATCATCCCAAGTGTTATCAATCACATTTGTTAAGTCGTAGAGGCCATGCCAGCGAGGAGGCGTTTGGTCATCCGCTGAAGCAGTAAACTGTTCTGCGGCCCAGTCCTGAATCCAGTCTTCCAAAGGATTGCCTGCCTCGTCACCGAATAGGCGGTTAAGCTGTTCTCGACAGTGGTTGCGGAGTTCTGCATCACCGAATCGCCCACGCTGCAAGGCACTTATGGCGAAGAATCCAAACAGCGCAGAAGTCTCACCATTGCTTGCATCATGGATCTCTCCAAGCGGGCCCGTGGAGCTGAAGGCATCGCCCGAGAGACCCTGCTCACGCCAAAACGGATGAGAGTAGCGCGCCACATACTTGGCATGTGCTGCCATCCAAGTTGGAACAGAGTACAGGCGGCTAACACAGTGTTCTGAAAGCACAGGATCAAAGGCAATGCGCTGTGTGAGGCGCGGAGGTATTGCTAACCAAATGTGGCTGTACGAATGCAGCTCGGAATGATTGGCGCCCAGACGAAGTGCCACGCCGTTTTCATCAAGATTGGCTGCGACCACCTCGGTACCGAGGTGGATTCGATTAGCTGGTAAGCTGGCAGACAGCGTGCTGATCAGACGAGTCGTACCGCCTTCGATTCGCATTGTAGTATTGCCCGAGCGATAGCCCTGGCGGCGCGATACTTGTCCAAAACCTCGCTCTAGCAACGCGTCTCCGTATTCGTGCTGGGCGAATGCGACTAAACCCAGCTGAGTCACTATCTCAGACATCCGGGGTTGGACGTCAGGCCAAAACCAGGTTGGCCCCAGATCCAAACCAGTCTCAGTCGAAAGGATGCGCCCACCTAGACGATTGCGGGCCTCAAATAGATCAAATTCGATACCAGCTTGGTCTAGACGGTAGGCGGCATAGACACCGGCTAAGCCGCCGCCGACGATGGCAATCTTCTTCTTGTACATATATGGGCTCCAGCAAACACAGCGGACGCCTTAAGGCGTCCGCGTTAACGCCGCTCCGGGGTTCATTGGGATAACCAGACCAGAGAGCCTCGGCAATTTCTTGCTTAGCCGCCCCTCAGTTCCGTCCAGCGGTGACTCCGCCGTCTACTGGCAGTATGGTTCCGGTAATCCAAGACGCGTCTTGTGATGCGAGGAAGAGAATTGCCGAAGCTACATCAGCAGGTTGGCCATTGCGTCCTAGCGGGTGGAAAGCGTTGAAGGTTGGCAGCACTTCCTTGATCTGCTCAGCATCCATGAAGGTGCCATACACAGGAGTTTCTACCACAGCCGGAGCTACTGTATTGATGCGGATGTTCGAACTGGCCAACTCGATGGCCAAGTTGCGGGTGAGTGCATGTACGCCGGCATTGGCAGCGGAGTAGGCCGCCGAGGGTGTAGCGCCGATAGCCTGGATAGCCCAGAGCGAACCTGTTTGTACAATGGCACCACCACCACGTTGCTGCATGGCTTTGGCCGCCGCCTGAGCCATGAAGAACTTGCCCTTCAGAATAGTATCAAGGAACCAGTCGTACTCGTCTGGATTTACCTCTAGGAAGGGCTTCGGATTAAAGACACCTGCATTATTGACCAGGATGTCCACGCCACCGAATTCGCTCACAGCCAAGTCGACCAGCGCCTGAGCGGTTGAAGGTTGAGCGATATCACCAGCCAGTGTACGGACATGGCCACCAATGACGTCTATATCAAGGGCTGCTTGCGTCAGTTTGGCGACGTCGCGACCACCAATTACAACCGACGCTCCTGCCTCGACCAGACGCCTTGCAACTTCCTTACCGATACCTGAACCTCCGCCGGTAACGATGGCAACCTTGTTAGAAAAACTTTTCATATTCTGATCTCCTCAGTCCTATTGAACGCAAGAAATAGATAATGCCAAAGGCCTCGAAGGAACCAAAAATATGCTAAATTCGTTATATATGGCTCCAAAGCTGATGTGTATTGTTGATTTGGCAGACACCACCAACAACGCATATGTTTTTGTCTGTTAAGATAGAATTTCTTTCAATGACTACACCCGCTTACCTCAATTCTCTGCGTGCTTTCGAAGCCGCCGCCCGCCACCAAAGCTTTTCTGCCGCCGCAGCCGAGCTGAACGTTACCCCAGCCGCTGTGGGGCAACAGGTACGTAATCTGGAATCGTGGCTCGGTATCCCGCTGTTCTATCGCGCTACTAGCGGCTCGGCACGACTGTTACTGACCGATGCAGCACGAGCCGCTCTGCCCGATATCCGAGAAGGCTTCGAGCGATTGAGCCTAGGGCTGGCAAGATTGAAAGACGCCGGGGGGAATGCGGAGCTAACGGTCACCGTGAGCCCGGCATTCGCCTCGAAATGGTTACTGCCACGTATCGAACGTTTCCAGCAGGCCTATCCGGATCTGGATGTGCTACTCGATACAAATTCGCGGTCGGTGGACTTCCAGGCTGAGCGGATTGATGTCGGAGTACGTTACGGTGCTGGTAATTGGTCTGGCCTTAGCGCTATTCACCTGATGGATGAGGTTATTTTCCCGGTCTGTTCACCCGGCTATCCACTGCTAGATGGAGACCGCCTTCGGCCTGAGGTGGTAGCGCGCTGTATGCTTATCCATGATCTTTCAATGGCCAACTACGCCGACTATCCCACATGGAGAATGTGGCTGGATGCAGCTGGATATGGGCACGTGAAAACCGAGCACGGATTGCGCATCAACAACTCAGCTGCAGTGCTGCAGGCAGCGATAGATGGGCAAGGATTGGCACTGGCACGCAGCGTCATGGTCAAAGACGATCTGGCTGCGGGTCGGTTGATTCGTCCGTTTGCCGACGAAGGCCTGGATTGCCCGCTGACCCAGGCCTATTACGTAGTCTATCGCCCGGAAAGTGGCGAGTTGCCGAAAGTGCAGGCTTTCCGCGACTGGTTGCTCAGTGAAGTAGATAAGGCGTCAGAAACCTAGAGTTGGTGCTGCATCTTTCAACCACAGACGCGCACCGTCCACGCCTGCTTCGGCTTCGAAGGTCATGCCCGATGGCAGCCGCATCCAGCTCAGTGGCTGCAGAAGGAAATCCTCACCTACAAGTGTGCCGTCAAGAACCAGCAGTTCCAGTCCGCGAGGATTGAGTATTTTTATGCGCAAGTTGGATTGCACAGACTGTATCCAGACTTTCTCATGGGGATTTTCGAACAATAGCTGGTCGCCTTGAACATTTATCCTAGTGACGAGCTGTTTGCGATCATCAACATGGAATTGGCGAAGTCGCACGAAGATCATGCATCCCTCACTAGCCCCCGGCGTATGACCACTGCCTGGTGGGTTGCGCACATAGGTGCCAGTGGGATAGCGGCCATTCTCGTCCTCGAACACACCCTCGATGACCAAGAACTCCTCGCCTCCTGAGTGCTGATGCGCGCTGAAGTGGCTACCTGGCACGTAGCACACCAGGCTGGTAGCGCGGGCCTGTTCTCCACCAACTCGATAAAACGGGCGTCGTTTTACTCCAGGGATAGGGCTGGATATCCACTGCAAGCTAGCACCGTGCATGATCGCCGGTAGTAAAAGATCGTCATTCAATCGTTCTGGAGTCATGGCTTGGCCTGTTACTGAGCCCCACCAGGGTAGTCGGGGTTGGATGAGGTGGTGTCCCGCTCCGACACTGGGACGAAGCTTATTCTTCAGTGTTGAATATGTTCTCGGTGAAGGAAACTGGGCGCGATCGAAAAATTCTTCGCCCTCTACAAAGAAAATCTTTGTGGGAAGACCTCGTCCCAGGTGATCGGATTGAGGCAAACTCTTCATCAATGGTTTGGCCAGCGTATTTGCTCTGGTTTAGGCGAAATGCCCTTTTCAAAGCAGGGGCTATTTATTGCGGGAGCAGGGTATGCAAGAGCAAAATTTTAAAAGTCGCGATGCCATTCTCAAACGACTCGCTCGGGTGGAGGGGCAGATACGGGGTATTCAGGCAATGATCCGTCGAGGTGACGAATGCGAGGGTATTGCTCAACAGTTCAGTGCAGCACGTAAGGCCCTAGACAAGGCCTACCAACAGATGCTGGTGTGTTTGGCCGAGGATGCCATTCTCAGCCCTGATCATAGCAACAGTGAAAAACTGGCTCAGGTGCGCGACATCTTTACAAAGTACACCTGAGGCATCTTGCATAGGTCTCTCTCATTTTTTCTGCAGATATAACCAGCGGTGATTCTGCTGAAAAGATGCTTCCTAATGGTGTGATTATCAGGCTTCTTGCTTTGAATGGGCTAAGGTGTTCGCGATAGTGCTGTTGCGTTGTTACCTGGGTGCGGCAATTGGCCTACATACCCCCGGGGGTTTACTGAGCTACACTAGAATCTGTACGAAAAGTCGCAGAACGTAGGTCAGACGATACGAATGGTGGCTCCGTAAAAACGGGTGTGGAACGGATCGGGCTCGCACCAGAGTTTACAATCGGCAGATGAGCATTCCGAACCCATTTTCAATGAAGCATCACCGAGCACAGGCACTTTTCGTACAGAGCCTAGATCGCGTAAGCAAAGGCTGTGCCTAGCTTCGTTACCCCGTCCCTTCCACTTACAGGGCATGCTCAGATGGAATTAGACCCGCTTTTCCTTTCCCGGCTGCAATTTGCATTTGTAGTCTGCTTTCATGCGATTTTTCCCGTATTTACCATCGGCTTGGCCTCTTTTATTGCATTTCTAGAAGGTATGTCCTTCCGTACCGGTGACCCTGCCTGGGAGCGCCTGTCGAAGTTCTGGATACAGGTGTTTGCTGTGGTGTTCGGCATGGGTGTGGTCTCTGGCATCGTCATGGCCTTCCAGTTCGGCACCAACTGGAGCAATTTCTCGTATGCGGCATCGAACTTCCTCGGCCCGGTGCTGAGCTATGAAGTGATTACGGCCTTTTTCCTTGAGGCGGCCTTCCTTGGCGTGCTGCTCTTTGGTCGCGGCAAGGTGCCTCAGGGCATGCATCTGCTGTCTGCCTGCATGGTGGCGTTGGGCACTTTTATTTCGTCGTTCTGGATTCTCTCTGCCAATAGTTGGATGCAGACCCCTGTGGGTACCGAACTGCGTGACGGTATGATCCATGTGCTTTCTTGGTCAGAGGCGCTGTTCAGCCCATCCTTCCCCTATCGCTTCATGCACATGGCCCTGGCTTCCTTCCTGACCGGTGCCTTTGTGGTGGCCGGGGTCAGTGCCTGGTATCTGCTGCGCCAGCGTGAAGTGGATCTGAACCGCAAGGCGCTGTCGGTGAGCCTGTGGCTGATCCTGCTGATTGCCCCGACCCAGGCAGTGGTAGGGGATTACCACGGCCTAAATACCCTAGAACATCAGCCAACCAAGGTTGCGGCGATGGAGGGCAACTGGCAGCGTGGATCCGGCGTGCCGCTGCTGCTGTTCGCCTGGCCTGATCAAGAGGCGCAGACCAACCACTTCGAGATTGCTATCCCCAAGCTGGCCAGCTTTATCCTGACCCACGACTGGGAAGGTGAGCTGCCGGGTATCGCCGAGGTGCCGTACGAAGAACAGCCGCCGGTGTGGATCGTGTTTTGGTCGTTCCGGGTGATGGTCGGTATCGGTCTGCTGATGATCGCCTTCGGCTTGACCGGCTTGGTATTGCGCCGAGGTGGCCGCTACTGGCGAACCCCCTGGTTCCTCAATGGCATGCGCTGGATGAGCATCACGCCTTTCCTGGCAGTGCTGGCCGGTTGGGTGGTGACCGAAGCGGGGAGGGCGCCCTGGTTGATCTATGGGGTGATGACCCATGCCGAGGGCCTGACGCCCTCGCTGACCGGGGGCATGGCGCTGTTTACCCTGATCGGTTACATCCTGGTTTATGCCGTGGTCTTTAGTGCCGGCCTGTATTACCTGATGCGCGTGCTGCAGGACGGTCTGGAAGAAGACCTGAGCGCCGAGGCAACCCATGAGGTGGAGCGGGCATCGCGTCCGCTATCGGCAACCCACGTACGTCTGGAACAGGGGGAGCACTGATATGGTGCCGTTTGATCTTTCCATGATTTGGGCGGTGATCATCGCCTTCGGCATCATCATGTATGTGCTGATGGATGGCTTCGACCTGGGGGTGGGTATTCTGTTTCCCTTCGCCCCGGACGAGCAGGCCCGCGATGTGATGATGAACTCGGTGGCACCTGTCTGGGACGGTAACGAGACCTGGCTGGTGCTCGGCGGCGCCGGGCTGCTAGCGGCCTTTCCGCTGGTTTACTCGGTGCTGCTGCCAGCCATGTATATCGGTGTCTTCCTGCTGCTGGCGGGTCTGATTTTCCGCGGCGTGGCTTTCGAGTTCCGCTTCAAGGCCAATACCTCGCGCTACCTCTGGAACTGGGCCTTTGCTGGTGGCTCGATTGTCGCCTCCTTTGCCCAGGGTGCTGTGGTGGGGGCCTATATTCAGGGCTTCAATACCGAAGGCTTGGTGTACGTGGGTGGCCCCCTGGATTGGCTCACGCCCTTTACGGTACTCACCGGCCTGGGGCTTCTGGCCGGTTATGCGCTGCTAGGTTGTACTTGGCTGATCATGAAGTCTGAAGGCTATATCCAGGACTGGGCCTATAAGTTGGCCCCCAAGCTGCTGACCGCCGTGCTGACAGTGTTTGTTGCCATCAGCGTCTGGACTCCCTGGGTCGATCCGTCCGCCTACGCCCGCTGGTTCTCGTCCATCGGTCTGATCTGGATATTCCCGCTGCTGGCCGGTTTGTGTGCGCTGCAGATTTTCCGCAGCCTGCGCAAGCGTCGTGAGGCCATGCCCTTTATGGCGACCATGGGGTTGTTTGTCTTCACCTATCTGGGCCTGTTGGTAACCAAGTGGCCCTATATCATCCCGCCCAACCACACCATCTGGGATGCAGCCTCGGCGCCGGAATCGCAGCTGTTCCTGCTGCTGGGCCTGTTGTTTGTTATCCCCATCGTGCTGACCTATACCGCCTGGACCTACTGGGTATTCCGCGGCAAGGTGCGGGCGGGTGAAGGCTATCACTGACCGCGCGCGTAAACAGCGCAGCCGTCGCTGGCTGGCCCGCCACCAGCGAGCGGTACGCCCCCTACTGCTGGGGGCCGTAGCGGCGGGCCTGCTGGGAGCACTGGCGATTATCCTGCAGATGGGCCTGATGGCCGCTCTGGTGCACGCTCTGTTGATGAAGGCCGCCGCGCCGGCCAGCCTCTGGCCGATGATGTTTGGGCTGGTACTGGCGGTGTTGTTGCGGGTGCTGGCCCAGGCCGTGCAGGAGCGCCTGGGCCAGTATGCCAGTGCCCGTGTGCGGCAGCGGGTACGCGCTGAGCTCAGTGCCCTTTGGGCCAGGCTCGGGCCGGTGCGCCTGGCAGCTCAGCCCAGTGCCAGCCTGAGTAACCAGTGGGTCGAGCAGGTGGACGCCCTGGATGGTTTTTATGCCCGCTACCTGCCGCAGCAATGGCTGGCCCTGCTGGTGCCTTTGTGCCTGTTGGCCGTGGTGTTCTGGCTCGACTGGCTGGCGGCCTTATTTCTCCTGTTCGCCGCGCCGCTGATTCCATTGTTTATGGCTCTGGTGGGGATGAGTGCGGAGCGCATCAGCCAGCGTCATGTACTTCAGGCTGGGCGTCTGGCCGGACAGTTTCTCGACCGGGTACGTAACCTCACCAGCCTGCAGCTGTTCGGTCAGGTCGGACGCTCGATTGCCAGTGTCGAGCAGGCTACCCAGCGTTATCGAGCCATCACCATGGAGACGCTGCGGGTGGCGTTCCTGTCCTCGGCGGTGCTGGAGTTCTTTGCCTCGGTGGCCATTGCCTTGGTGGCCATGTATATCGGTTTCGGTCTGCTTGGCTATATCAGCTATGGCCCTTCGCCTGCGCTAAGCCTGTTCAGTGGCCTGTTTATCCTGCTGCTGGCCCCCGAGTTCTTTCAGCCGCTGCGCAGCCTAGCCCAGCATTACCACGACCGCGCAGCGGCCCTGGCGGCGGCCGATACCCTGGCCGAACTGGAAGGACTGGAGGCGCCCGCCACTAAGCTGCCGGCTGAGCTACGGACCGGTGACTGCGTGGGTATTCATGTGCAGGGGCTGAGTCTTGGCTATGTCGGGCGTGGCTCTATTCTGCGCGGGCTTGATCTGCATGTGGCGGCGGGGGAGGTGATTGCCCTGGTCGGCCCCTCGGGCTCGGGCAAGTCGAGCCTGCTGCATTGCCTGGCCGGCTTTGTGCAGCCGGATGCCGGCACTATCAGCATCTTTGGCCATACCCCCGGTGCGCAGCCGCTGGCCTGGATGGGGCAGCGGCCGTTTTTGATCAAGGGCAGCTGGGCCGAAAATTTGCGCCTGACCGCTCCGGATGCGCAGCCAGCCGCCATGCATCAGGCACTGGCCGCGGTTGGCTTGGTTGAGCTGCTGACGGCTCAACCCAGTGGTCTGGACAGCCCGCTGGGTGAGGGTGGGCGTGGGCTTTCCGGAGGCCAGGCCCAGCGCCTGGCCCTGGCCCGGGTGTGGTTGAGCGATTCGCCGCTGCTGTTGCTCGACGAGCCCACCGCCAGCCTCGATGAACAGAGCGAAGCGGAAGTGGTCGAGGCCCTGCAGGGCCTGGCCGCCGCCGGTCGCACCCTGATCATGGCCACCCATCACCCGGCTCTGATAGGCATGGCCGATCGGGTGCTGCGCCTGAGCAACGGGAGCCTGACCGATGCGTGAGTTATGGCCCTGGCTGCAGCATATGCGCCAATGGCGTGGCCGGCTGCTGGTGGGCGCGCTGCTGATGTTGCTGACTGTGCTCAGCGCCATTGGTTTGCTGGCTCTGTCGGGCTGGTTTATCACTGCAACTGGGGTCACCGCATTGCTCTGGGCTGCAGGGGAGAAGGTGCTGTTCGATATCTATGTGCCGGGTGGCGGTATCCGCTTTTTTGCCCTGTCGCGCACCCTAGCTCGCTACTGCGAACGGGTGTTCAACCACAACACGGTACTTGGCTTGCTGGCGGATCTGCGCGTGCGTCACTTCAGCGCCCTGGCGCAGCTGGATGGTGCCACCCTGGGGCAGCTGCGGGCCGCCCAGTGGCTTAATCGCCTAACCGCCGATATCGATGCCCTGGACACCCTCTACCTGCGCCTACTGGCACCTCCGGCCGTGGCGCTGTTAGCGATTGGGCTGGTCTGCGCCTTGCTGGCGCTGGCGCACCCTGGGCTAGCGTTGACCCTGCTGCTACTCCTGCTGTCGCTGTTACTGCTGGTGACGGTTGGTATGGCCGTGGCCGGATTGCGCCTGAGTGCCAGGCGTGTCGAGCAGCTTGATGGCTTACGCGTGAAGTGCATCGAGCAGTTACAGGGGCTAGCTGAACTGTCGGCCGCCGCGAGCCTGGGGCTGCATCGGCAAGCCCTGCTGGAACGAAGCCAGCAACTGCTGGATGAACAGCTGACCTTGCAGGGGCGTGTGTTACTGGCCCAGTCATTGGTGCTGTTCGGTGTGCTGGGGGCGAGTCTGCTGGGTCTGTTTGCCGGGGTTTTTGCTTATCAGGAGGGGCTGCTCAGCGGGCCGTTTGTGGTGCTGATTGCCCTGGCATTGATGGCCCTTAACGAAGCTTTTGCGTCGTTGCCGGCGGCGTTTGGCCAATGGGGGGGCACCTGTGCAGCGGCGGCCCGCCTTAACCAGCAGGTGGCCCTGGCCGGACGCCTGCACAGCCCAGATAAACCGGATCCCATTCCTGAGAAAATCAGCCTAAGCTGGCAGGCGGTTGAAGTCGATCATGCCGGCATTGCCCAGCTCGATCTGCACCTGTCCGCCGGTGAGCGCCTTGCTGTAGTCGGGCCTTCAGGCTGCGGCAAATCTACCCTGGCGGCGCTGGCCGCGCGTCTGATTGACCCGGATTCCGGCCAGGTCAGCGTGGCGGGTATCCCCTTGCCCCGGTTCGATCTGGACGCCTGGCGTAGCCAGGTGGCCTACCTGACTCAGGAAACCGAGCTGTTGCATGGCAGCATCGCCGATAACCTGCTGCTGGGTAACCCAAATGCCAGTGATGAACAACTTTGGCAGGTTCTACAGATGGTTGCCCTGGCCGATACGGTGGAAGGCTTTGCCGCTGGCCTGAATACCTGGGTCGGGGAGAGCGGTAGGCAGTTGTCCGGTGGCGAAGGACGACGCCTTGCCCTGGCTAGGGTGCTGCTTCGCACTGTGCCTGTGGTGATCCTTGACGAGCCCTTTTCTGGCCTCGATCAGGTCACCCGCGAGCGCATCAAACCAGGCCTCGATACCTGGCTGCAGGGGCGCACGGTGTTGCTGCTCGGTCATAGTGCCGACGCATTGCCTACGGCTGATCGACTGCTGCGCTGGCATCAACTGGAGAGCAGGCATGTGTTGCTCTAATTATGGAGAAGATGTTTACGCTCGATCTAGGTGGTGGCTCATACAAGAACTTCGGACATTATGTCGCGGCTGCGTTACTGGGCACGGGGCAGCATAAAGTCTAGGATGAGCAATATACCCACGGGGGTATTGTGTGGTTAGTTACAGCAACTGGTCTGACTGACGCCACCGCATCTTTTTCTGATCAAGGAGAAACACATGAAAAAATTACTAACAGCTATTGCCTTGTCTGGTCTCACCACCATGGCCATGGCCGAAACCCAAGCGGTAACAGTCATAGTCAGTGACGCAAGCAATATGACCCAGGGTATGGCCATGGTACTGGCCAACCAGATGCAGGCGCAGGGGGCTCAGGTGGATATTCTGCTTTGCGACCAGGCGGGTGCTCTGGCGCTCAAGGAGGCAGGAGGTGAAGCCCTGAAACCCAATGATGTGACTCCGGCGCAACTGCTAAATGCCGCCATGCAAAAAGGTGCCACTGCGTCGGTCTGTGCGCTCTATTTGCCCAACACCGGTTATACCCAGGCGCAACTCAAGGAGGGTGTCTCAGTCGCCAAGCCTGACGCCATGGCAAGCGCCATGCTTGAAAAGCAGCGCAAGGTATTCAGCTTTTAACCAAGCTTGAGCACTTCAGCAGCCGGCTCAACCTGAAAGTAGTCGCCCTTAACCCTTATTTAGGCTAAGGGCGTCCATTTTTACTATTCCAGAAGGCTACGCAGCATCCATGCTGTTTTCTCATGAACTTCAATTCGCTGGGTGAGTAGATCAGCAGTCGGCTGATCATCTGCAGCATCGACCAGAGGGAACATCTTGCGTGCGGTTCGTGCGGCTGCCTCGTGCGCTGTGACTAAGTGCCGAACCATATCGTTAGACTTCGGTACTCCCTCAACTTCAGCAATGGACGCGAGTTGGATAAACGCTTTGTAGGTTCCCGGTGCGGGATGCCCGAGTGCACGGATGCGTTCCGCAATCATGTCCAGAGCATTCCATTGCTCGGTATATTGCGTCATAAACATCTGATGCAACCCGTTGAATTGTGGTCCGGTTCTGAGGAATCCCCACAAATCTACTCCAGCGCCCGAGCTTGCCGGTGCACCTCGTCACGCAGCAATAGCTCCATCTTTGTGAGTGCCGAGTAGGATAAATCGCTGGCCGAGCGCCTGAGGTATTCAAGACCGATACGCCAGAGCGACAGTACGGTTTTATGCCTGACGCTGTTGCTCTGAAAGCGGCGCGACTTGCCTGTCATGTGAGCCTGGAGGCCAGCCAAGTACAGCACGTAACACGCCAGTGCTGCGATCAGCAGTAGGATCTCGATACGCCGTGGGCAGCGCGTCCGGTGTAGGTCGAAAGCAAAGCCGAAACGTAGGCTTTTCACATCCCGAAAACCTTCCTCAATCTGCATCCGTTTTCGGTAGATACCCACGACTTGACGTGCCGTCCAGTTGGCTTGTGGCAGGTTGCTGGCGAGCAGCCAGGGCTCCTGTTCACGACGCGCATTCTGCCGGCTGAGCTTGCTGCGTGCGATGCTGCCCGTCACGCGTCGATGTTTTCTGCCCTTGGGCGGTTGGTGAATGCCGTACAACGCAACTTTGTGCGGTGCACTGCGCGTCATCTCGACTTGGCCGAGTGACCGCGCACGAGATGTCGTCTGCTGGTAGAGCTGCTTGATCGGCTGCCATTGACCTTGCTCGTCGCGATAAAGATCACGATTGCGGACGCGTCCCACGTAATACCACCCCTTGGCTTCGACAGCCTGGAACCAGGGGCGGCGAAATCCGGCATCCGTTACCAAGATCGGCACGCATTGGTTGGGAAGCATGGCTTCCAGTGCATCGAGCAGTTGTCTCTGACGCTGAGGGCAGCCTTCACGGTCATGCACGCTCTCGTACACAGGAAACGCTCGACCAGCCAGCGGGATTGAAGCTCGCAGCAAGTAAAGGTCAGAGGCCGCATTGATCGGCGACCAATCCACCAGGATCAATGGATGACGCAGGGAGCCAATCAGCGCAGTCAGCATTTTCCAGTAGAACAGCGTGCGTTCGTATTGCAGGTGAGCGTTGCCAAGCAGGCGATCCACGCGCTTGATCGAATGCTTGGTGTAAGCCTCGCTGGGCATGGCCCTGCCAAGGTCGGTCAGGGTCAGGCGATGCCCATGCAGCAAGGCACTGACGCTGCTCATCAAGGCGTTCAGCCGCTTGCTGTGGATCGTGGGGAGTGCTTGGGAAAATGCCTTGTGTAAGAATCGTACTGCCTGCATGAGTCTCGGGGGTTGGTTTGTTTGGCGACTACCAAACTGCCCGACTCATGCAGGCTTCTTCAAGCTATCCCATTGATAAAAATGGGATTTTTGTGGGGATTCCTCAGGGTCCGGTTACATTCCAGTGAAAGTTATGGGTCATCAAATACAAGGTGTAACTGTCAGCCAGCAGCCCAGATAGGCCGTGAGCAATTTTCTTACGGTCATCGGCACTAATGCCGATATTTATGGGCATTGATTCATTGGTTTCTGTAGTCATTCTTTTTTCCTAGTAAATGTGAGTTGAGTCAGCACAAAAATACACTTGCCCGTAGCAAGGTCGGCAGAGTGATGGTGGGGGGCGGCTATCAGGTCTTTGAGAATCGCACCAAGTTTAAAATTTCTTAATGACTAAGTTTCCTACCCGGTTTCAGGCGAGCTAACAACTCTCCGTGAAAAGAAAACCTGAGACTTACTATCACTTTGATAGGCCGGACGACCTGAGAAGACGGCCCGGCAGTAGGTCTATTTCTTGATCGGGCAGGTCTTGATGCCAAGTAGAGTGTAAGCCGGGCACCACCCGAGTAGGCCGGTGGCCAATGGCAGGACACCGATCCAAGCCCATACTGGGCCGCCAAAGAATGTCCATACGATCAGCGCGATACCAACCACGATTCGAGCAATCTTGTCGATGCCGCCAACGTTTGATTTCATGATGTATTCCCTCTGTGTGTGATGGTTATTTTGGTGCCGACGTTATGGGCGGTACATCTTTTCCGGGTTCATCTTCGGACTCCACGGCAGGCCGGAGTTTTGCCAGCCGTTCTGCAAACGAAAGCCTGCATGTGCGCCTTCCTTAATTGCCGAGCCCTGAAATCCATTGATTACATAACGAGCATTGGGAAAACCGTTCTCACGGAGAAAAGCCGCACTTGGTTCGCCCCGTTCGCTGCCGGAGCGACACATGGTGATGATCTCGGCATTCTCATCGAGGCCTCGTTTTTTCAACTCGGCACGGATTTCGGTAATGAAGTTTGGGTTTTGCGCGATTTTGTAAGTGCCACGCTGTTCGTCCCAGGCGCTGCGGTCAACCAGAAGGTAGGGAACATTGATATGCACGGCGTCGGTGAAGCCGACGAACATGATCTCAACTGGGTCGCGGACGTCGACGAACAGAACTTTGGCGTCAGCCTGCTGGACTCGAGCATGTACCTCATGGGCGGTGACGCCAATATCAGCGGCCTGCGCAGTAAGAGCGAGCAAGCTCAATGCAGTAGATAGCAACAATCGTTTCATTTATTTCTTCCTCTCAGTCAAAGGTCGGCAGGCTAGGTGTAGTCAAGTCCTTGCCGGCAGCGAACCAAGCATCAAAACCACCCTCGATTGATTGCACCTGTAGGTAGCCCATATCGTGCAAGGAACAAGCAGCCAAGGCTGCCCGGCCACTCGTTTTGCAGTACAGCACAATCTTCATGTCACGAGCTGATAGCTTCGGATCGTTGCTCAGTTTGAATTCCAGTAAGCCGCGCGGAATGTTTATCGCGCCAGGTATGTGCCCTGCGTGGAACTCGTCAGCCTCTCGTACGTCTAGCAGAACGTCTGCTTCGTGGATTGCGGCGTCAGCGGCATCAGTGTTGATTTCGTGGATGCGGGCCTTGGCTTCGGTGACCAAGTCATGCGCACTTTTCATGGGGTTTTCCTTGTGAACTGAACGGTTGAATCTGCTCTGTGTGAGCCTTGCCCAAGTGTCTCAAAAGCGATCTGTGGGGCTAGGGCTTTTAGGGCCTGGAACTGGCTGATAAATACCTGGCCGCCAAACTGCTCGAGAAAACTGGAGCGGCGCAATTGATCCATCACCGGGCCCTTGACCTCGGACAGGTGCAACTGCACACCGGCCGTATGCAAGCGATCGACTATGGCTTCCAGCGACTCCAAGGCACTAGCGTCGATCAGGTTGACCCCGGAACACATCAGCACCAGATGGCGAACCTGGGGCCGGCTTGCGATCAGTTCGCCAATGCGGTCTTCCAGGTAGCGGGCGTTGGGGAAGTACAGGCTCTCGTCGACCCGCAGCGACAGCACGCTGGGAGACTCGATCACGGCGAAGCGTTCGACATTGCGAAAATGCTCACTACCCGGTACCTGGCCGACCACTGCCATATGGGGCTGGCTGGTGCGCCAGAGAAATAGCAGCAGCGAGAGCGCCACACCTATCAGGATGCCGGCTTCCACGCCAATTAGCAGCACGCCGAGCAGGGTGGCCAGTTGCGCAGTGCCGTCCTGGCGCGAGTAGCGCCAGGTGCGGCGCAGCGAGCTCAGGTCGACCAGGCTAAGCACCGCGACGATGATAGTGGCGGCCAGTACGGCCTGGGGCAGGTTGTGCAGCAGCGGGGTCAGGAGCATTACGCTCAGGGCTATGCCGGCGGCGGTGAAGACCCCGGCCATGGGCGTCTGTGCGCCGGCATCATGGTTGACCACTGAACGGGCAAAGCCGCCAGTAACCGGGAAGCCGCCGCTGAAGGCAGCGCCGAGGTTGGCTGCGCCGAGGCCGAGCAGCTCATTGTCCGGCTCGATGCGCTGGCGGCGTTTGGCGGCCAGAGTCTGGCCAACCGAGACCGATTCGACAAAGCCCACGAGGCTTATCAGTACCGCTGCCGGCAGCAGTTGCAAGGCCAGGTTCAGGTCGAGTGTGGGCAGGGTCAGGCCGGGCAGGCCCTGGGGAATGGCGCCGACCACCCTGACTCCAAGCTGGTCCAGCTGCAGTAAGGTGACGGCGACTATGGCCGCCACTATTGCCAGCACCGGCCCGGCCTTGGCCAGGTTGCCAGCGCTCTGTGCCGATAGCCCTAGGCGCTGCAGCAGCGCCTTCAGCCGGGCCCTTGACCACCACAGCCAGGCCAGGCTGAGCAGGCCGATCAGCAGGGTGGGCCAATGGCTTTTCGGCAGGTTCTGCCAGAGCTGCGGCAGGATTTGCGGCAGGCTTTCCCCGGAGGCCGATACCCCCAGTAGATGCTTGAGCTGGCCTACGGCAATCAGAATGCCCGAGGCACTGATAAAGCCGGAAACCACCGGATGGCTGAGGAAGTTGGCGAGAAAGCCTAGGCGCAATACCGCCATCAGTGCGAGCAGCAAGCCGGACATCAGGGCCAGCAACATGGCCGCGCCGATATACTCGGCACTGCCAGCAGGAAATAGCGGGGCCAGTGATGCTGCGGTCATCAGCGAGACTACGGCCACGGGTCCGACCGCCAGGGTGCGGCTGGAGCCGAACAGGGCATAGGCCAGCAGTGGCACTATGCTGGCATACAGGCCCGTTACCGGCGGCAGCCCGGCAAGCATGGCGTAGGCTAGGCTCTGGGGAATCAGCATCAGTGTCACGATCAGTGCCGCCAGACCGTCCTGGGCGGCGCTGCTGCGGTCGTAACTTTGGCTCCAGTCGAGGCATGGCAGCCAGCGGCTTAGTTTCATTGGCCGGCGTCCTTCTCGAAGTTGCAGGCCGCTGTGGCTTCCACCGGCATGGGTTCATGGGGTAGGTGCTTGGGTTCTGCCAGCCACTCGCGGCCACGCAACATCATGTCGAAGTAGATACTCGGCATCATCTTCACCTTCAGCTCCCAGGCCAGGCGACGCGGCACAGCGGGATCAAGTGGGAAGGTGGGCAAAAGCGTGCCGCCGTAGCCGAATTCGGCCAGTACCACCTTGCCGCGCTCAACAGTGAGCGGGCAGGAGCCATACCCATCATAGAGGGCACGTGGCCCTTTGCCGGTCAGCACGGCGATCACGTTCTCGGCCACCACCGGGGCCTGTTTGCGAACTGCCGCTGCCGTTTTCGCATTGGGTGCGGCGCACACATCGCCCAGGCTGAAGATGTTGCCGTAGCGCGGGTGGCGCAGGGTTTCATGGTCGGCCTCAACCCAGCCGTCGACATTGGCCAGAGGGCTTTGGCGTATAAAGTCCGGTGCATGCTGAGATGGCACGGCATGCAGAAAGTCGAAGTCTTTTTCGATGATCTGGCTGTTGCCGGCCGCATTGACTTGTTTGAACCAGGCTTTTTGTGCAGGGCCATCCACTGCCGTAAGGGTGGTGTTGAAATTGAGACGGGCGTTGTAGCGCTCGACATATTTCATGAGCGGCGGCACGAAGGTCGGTACGCCGAATAGCACGGCGCCGGCCGAGGAGAACTCCACCTCGATATCCTTCAGCACGCCTTCTTTGCGCCACCAGTCGCAGGACAGGTACAGCGCTTTTTGCGGTGCACCGGCGCACTTAATCGGCATCGGTGGTTGGGTGAACAGGGCGAGACCGCGGCGCAGGTTCTGCACCAGTTGCCAAGTATAGGGGGCAAGTTCGAACTGGTAGTTGGAGGTGACGCCGTTCTTGCCTAGGGTCGCCTTGAGGCCCTCGACCGCATCCCAGTCCAGGCTCAAGCCTGGGCATACCACCAGGGCGCGGTACCCAATGCGGTTGCCATCTTCAAGCACGATGCATTGCTTCTCGGGCTCAAAGCCAGCCACAGCTGCTCGAATCCATTGCGCTCCATTGGGGATGCAACGAGCCATTGCGCGTTCTGTGCGGGCGCGTTCAAAAATACCAGCCCCCACCAACGTCCAACCAGGCTGGTAGTAATGCTGGTCGCGGGGTTCAACCACGGCAATGCGCAGCTCTGGCGATCGGCGCAACAAGCTGGCGGTGACCGCACAACCTGCCGCACCGCCGCCCACCACTACGACATCGTAGCGTTGGGTGGCTGATGCGCTGCTCTGCGGCTGGCTGACGGGCGCTTGCTGCCAACGCTGTTCAAGGCGTGGGGCCAAGCCGCTGAGGTCGTAGCCATTGCCCCGCGCAGTATTGAGTAGTACCAGCGGGTCAAGATGATGTGCCTCGCTCAACGCCCACAGGCTTGTGGAACGGGTGCCGGTGCGACAGAAGGCCAGAACCGGGCCACGAACCTGGTTGAGCAGCGCGGTAAACGCGGCGATGTTTTCATCGCTGATCTGCCCGGAAAGCACCGGCAAGTAATGGTACTGCAGCCCACTGGCCAAGGCTGCCGCTTGCATCTCGGCGGAGCTGGGCTGGTTTTCCCCTTCAGCGTCAGGACGGTTGTTGATTACGCATCGAAAGCCGGCAGCGGCCAGGGTGCCCATGTCCGCTGGCTGCAATTGCGCGGCTACGGCGATAAATGGGCTCAGGTGCTTTAGGGTATCCATGGGCAGTTCCTCAGAGCACGTCGAGGGGGATTTTCAGGTAACGGGTCCCGTTGTCCTCGGCGGGAGGCAATTGGCCGGCGCGCATGTTCACTTGCACTGACGGAAGAATCAGGGTCGGCATGCCCAGGGTGGCATCACGGGCGCTGCGCATGGCAACAAAGTCAGCCTCGCTGATGCCTTCATGCACATGCACGTTCAGCTCGCGTTGTTCAGCAACGCTGGTTTGGTAGCGGAAGTCATCACGCCCCGGTGCCTTGTAGTCGTGGCACATAAACAGGCGCGTTGTGTCGGGCAGGGTAAGCAGCTTGCGAATCGACTGAAACAACGTGCGCGCATCACCCCCGGGGAAATCGCAACGTGCGGTGCCGTAGTCGGGCATGAACAGGGTATCGCCGACAAAGCCGGCATCACCGATCAAGTAGGTCATGCACGCCGGGGTATGGCCCGGGGTATGGATGACGCGGGCCTCAATACTGCCCAGATTGAAGGTATCTCCATCCTTGAACAGGTGATCGAACTGACGGCCGTCGGTAGCAAATTCGGCGTCGGCGTTGAACAGCTTGCCAAAGGTGTCTTGAACTATGGTGATGTTTTCGCCGATGGCCAGCGTCCCGCCCAGTTCGCGTTTCAGGTAGGGAGCAGCGGAGAGGTGGTCAGCGTGTACATGGGTTTCCAACAGCCAGTCCACCTGCAGTTGCTGCTCGCGCACATAGGCAATCAGGCGATCCGCGCTCTTGTAGGAAGTACGCCCCGCGGCGGGATCGTAGTCGAGTACCGAGTCGATGATGGCGCAGTGCTTGCTCGCCAGGTCGGTCACGACGTAGCTGTAGGTGTAAGTTGCTGGGTCGAAAAAAGCTTCTACATGAGGCTGCATGATTACACTCCGGAGCTATACCCGTGGGGGTATTCATTTAAGCTAGAGCGTAACTGTTATTTGGTTCTATGCTTAGAATAAAAAAGAATATAAAGAAGTGATGATCTTGCGACTCGCAATAAATATCTGTAACTGATTGATATGTAATGACTTATCTGGCTGCTAGGCGAAAGTCGCGGGAGGCGTGATGGCTGATTTATGGATGTTTGTCGGGGCGCTGGTGGTTGTCTATCTGGTACCGGGCCCAGATATGGTGCTGATGTTGCAGACTGCGGCTACCCAAGGGCGTGCTCATGCCATGGCTGTTGCCGCTGGCCTGGGATTGGCCAGAGGCGCGCATGTGCTGATAGCTGCGTTGGGGCTGGGGGCGTTGCTCAAGTCTTCGCCCGAGATCTTCGAGGTGCTGCGCCTTATGGGCGCCGCCTATCTGGTCTGGCTGGCTATCAGGATCTTTCGGGCGCCGTCACTGATAGCAGCATGCCCTGTAGGAAACAGCCGCAGTGATGTGCAACTCTGGCGCGCTTCATTGTGTAAGGGATTGATCACCAACATAAGCAACCCCAAGGCACTACTGTTCTGCTCGGTTCTATTACCGCAGTTCATTCGCCCGGAGGAGAGCGCAGTCGCCGGGCAATTTGCCCTTCTCGGTATCGTGCTGGTATTCACGGGGCTGTGCTTCGATTTGCTATACGCCTCTGCAGGCGCCGCGCTCAGCCGCTGGCTGGCACAGCGACCACTGGCCCAAACCCTCCAGCGCTGGCTGTTTGCGTCCATTCTGATTGGCTTCGGTGTACGAATGGCTCTGGCGGGACGGGCCTAGGGGGCTGTGCGAGAGCAGACACACCTACTGCGGAAACCCGGAGTTTTAATTATTCCGCTCATTTTTGTTGATTTGAGCGACTATTCGCGAGGCAGCACCGCTGCAAAAGAGCGTAAAACCGCCACAATCGGCCTTCCCTCGCGATGATCCCTACTCTGGCACAGCATTCCAGAAGCCATGCTTTCTCGCCTGCAGTATTTCCTCAAATGACGCCGCCAGTAGGCGAAGTAATAAAAAAACCTACAGCGCTTATAGAAAGTATGAATACCCTGGGGAGTACCTATGCGCTCGTTTTCAGCTATGGTTAGTGGCGATCATGAACAGTTGGCCAAGCGCCAACTGTGAACCCGATCAGCTTGCGGCGTACGTTGCGTGCTGGTTTACACAAAGCCTGGGAGTATGAGATGGATCCGAAAAGTCAGAAATCTGCAGGTCAATGTCCTGTGATGCACGGAGGCAATACATCTGTTGGTAAGTCGAACATGGAGTGGTGGCCGAACGCCCTGAATTTAGAAATCCTGCACCAACATGACACTAAGACCAATCCGCTGGGGCAAGGCTTCGATTATCGAGAAGCCGTCAAAACACTAGACGTGGCGGCTCTAAAGCGTGATCTCACCGCACTGATGACGGACAGCCAGGACTGGTGGCCGGCTGATTGGGGGCACTATGGCGGTTTGATGATTCGAATGGCTTGGCATGCGGCAGGTTCTTATCGGATTGCGGATGGGCGCGGTGGTGCCGGCACCGGTAACCAGCGTTTTGCTCCACTGAACTCTTGGCCGGACAATGCCAATCTGGACAAGGCGCGTCGGCTACTTTGGCCTATCAAGAAAAAGTACGGCAACAAGATCAGTTGGGCTGATTTGATCGTGCTGGCTGGCAACGTGGCTTATGAGTCCATGGGCCTGAAGACCTTCGGTTTTGCTTTTGGTCGTGAGGATATTTGGCATCCCGAGCAGGACACTTACTGGGGCTCAGAAAAGGAATGGCTTGCCCCCACTGGTAGTGAAGGTAGCCGCTACTCTGGCGAGCGTGACCTAGATAATCCATTGGCTGCAGTCATGATGGGACTTATCTATGTCAACCCTGAGGGTGTTGATGGCAAACCTGATCCACTTAAGACCGCCCATGATGTCCGTGTTACCTTTGCTCGCATGGCAATGAACGATGAAGAAACCGTTGCGCTTACTGCAGGTGGGCACACTGTAGGTAAATGCCATGGTAACGGTAATGCCAAGAATCTTGGTCCTGAACCGGAAGCCGCAGATGTTGAAGAGCAAGGCCTTGGTTGGAACAACCATGTTACCCGGGGCATTGGCCGCGATACGGTGACCAGCGGTATTGAAGGTGCTTGGACCACCCATCCTACTCAGTGGGATAACGGTTATTTCTATCTGCTGCTCAACTATGACTGGGAGCTAAAGAAGAGCCCCGCTGGAGCATGGCAATGGGAGCCCATTAATATCAAAGAAGAAGATAAGCCGGTAGACGTGGAGGATCCAACGATCCGCTACAACCCAATCATGACTGATGCCGATATGGCCATGAAAATGGATCCTGAATACCGCAAGATTTCCGAGCGGTTCTACAAGGATCCTGCGTACTTTTCGGATGTTTTTGCTCGTGCCTGGTTTAAGTTGACTCACCGAGATATGGGCCCGAAAAGTCGGTATATCGGACCGGAGGCGCCACAAGAAGATCTGATCTGGCAAGATCCAGTTCCTGCTGGTCGGCGTGATTATGACGTTGCTCTAGTAAAATCAAAGATTGCAGCCAGTGGTTTGAGTATCAGTGAAATGGTCAGCACCGCCTGGGACAGCGCGCGAACCTTCCGGGGCTCTGATAAGCGTGGCGGTGCAAACGGTGCACGCATTCGCCTGACTCCGCAAAAGGATTGGGAAGGCAACGAGCCTGAGCGTCTCGCTAAGGTGCTTACCGTGCTGGAGGGCATCGCTGCACAAACGGGGGCTAGCGTTGCTGATGTAATAGTGCTGGCGGGTAATGTGGGGATTGAGCATGCTGCCAAGGCGGCTGGTTTTGCGATTAGCGTACCGTTCACGCCGGGCCGTGGTGATGCCAGCCAGGCGATGACTGATGTCGAATCCTTTGAGGTGCTGGAGCCGGTTGCCGATGGATATCGCAACTGGATGAAGAAAGACTATACGGTGAGTGCGGAAGAGTTGATGCTTGATCGTACCCAACTACTAGGTCTGACTGCGCCTGAAATGACCGTGCTAGTTGGTGGCATGCGTATGCTGGGTACTAACCATGGTGGAACCAAGCATGGAGTATTTACTGACCGCGAAGGCCAGCTGACCAATGACTTTTTCGTCAACCTGACCGATATGGCAAACGTGTGGAAACCGGCAGGTCGCAATTTGTACGAGATCCGTGATCGCAAAACAGGTGCGTTGAAATGGACAGCAACGCGTGCAGACTTGGTGTTCGGTTCCAATTCGATTCTGCGTGCCTATGCTGAGGTCTATGCTCAGGATGATAACCACGAAAAGTTTATCAGTGATTTCGTTGCTGCATGGGCGAAAGTTATGAATGCTGATCGCTTTGACTTGAATTGATTCCATAGTCTTATTCAGAAAGCAATTCAGGCAGGCAGCCATTCATATGGCTGCCTATTTTTTTGACCGCAAAGTGTGTGGCCTATTTAACTGGCAGTAAATAGGCGAAGTGGTTGGATAAGATGGTCATTGTGAAACTAGTGTGTCTTCTGGGTTTATTTTAATAAGCATACTGGTATTGGCCTCGTAACGTATGCTACGCGCATCTACTTCATCGATATGATGCCTACTGCGAATGACCCACGACCCAGCTGCAGGCAATTGCAGGTTGGCGACACCATTGGCGTCGGTATGCGCCACCAGGCGATCCTGCTGTGGTGCCATGGCAGCCACTCGGGCATTGGCCAATGGCTGGCCATCGAACAGCACTATCACGCGCAGGGTATCGCCTGAGCTCAGGTGTGCAGGGTTATCCAGCGGGGCCAGTTCCAGTCGATCACCCGCGCGCATGGTGTAGGCCTCTCCCGAACCTTGCGGGTTGATCAGCGCCTTGGCGAAGGCTTCTATACGCAGCGTCTTGGCCGGGTCTTTGGTCTGTTGACCTTTCTCAATGGCGCGATAGCGCGGGGCGCTACGTGCGACGGCGATGGCACTGCTGGCCGGCGCCGGGATCTCGCCGATGAGGGCTTTGGCTGTTTCGTCGGCGTGTAAGGTGATGTCTTGTTGTCCTTCTGCGCTAAGTAAGCGCAGGCTGACATCGCCGCTACTGAGTAGGCGTTCGCCCTGGAAGAGTTTCTCCGTCATCAGCACCGCTATCGATAGCTGATCGTCCGTTTGCTCGGGCTTGACCAGAAAGGTGTGTGCTTGGGCAGCGAGGGGGGCCAGCAAAAGGCTGGCGAGTAAAAAGATACGCATTGGGAAACTCCATCAGATGAGGTGTAGGAAAAGGGCGAGCGGCGGGGCACCAATGCTCAGCGCCGGGACCAGGTTGGGTCGATAACTGAGCAGCGTTATCTGGGCAAAGGCAGCAAGGCTCAGCACCGATGCCCACAGCGCCAGTCCTATCGAGGTGCCGAGCGCGAAGATCGCGGGTACAGCAGCACTAGCCAAAAGCAGCCAGCCAAGCAGGCGCAGCAGTTGGCGCCTGAGGGGAGCAGGTTTATGTCCGTATACCTGCTCATGATGACGATCGACTCCAAGACACAGCGAGCCGAAACCGCTGAAGCACAAGGCAAGGCAAAGCACGATCATGCTGCGGCCTCCTGAGTTACTTTGCGCGTCAGGCGCAGTTTGCTCGGCATGGCTTGGTGACGGGCGATATGCCAGGTCGCCAGGGCTAGCAGGGCAGCACTGGCCAGCAGGGCCAGATCCATACCGGCAAGTAACCAGTGGCCCTGGCTCACTGTCGTTATCAGGCTGCTGCTTGGTTGGAGCAGAGCAAAGAAGGGCAGGCCACCGAACAGCAATGCGGCAAAGCTGGTCTGCTCGAGCCAGGCACGCTTGTGCGAGCGCAGCAGGGGATGCAGCAGGCAAAGGGCCCATGCGATGAAGAAGCACCGAATCTCCCAGTCGGCCCGTTGCTCCAGCCCTGCTGGCAAAAGGCGGTTGGCCCAGAAGTAGGCGGCGATAGCCACTGGCAGGCCGGCAATGCAGCCTACGTTGAGCATTTCGACCAGGCGATGACCGAACGGGGTACCGCTCAGCTTCTTGCGCTCAGGCAGGCGTTTGACCACCCACAGCACCAGCCCGGTGGCGATCATGGCCGTACCCAGCAGGCCGCTGAGAAAGAACATCCAGCGCAACGGTGGCCCCGCGAAACGGATCAGGTGCAAGCTGGTAAATACGTTGTAGACAGCGCTGGCTGCTGGCGTTGGCGTCGCCTTGGGGGCGTTCATGGCCGCACCGGTCACGCCGTTGAAGCGCAAACGCTCGCCATTGCCGCGTTCGAGCAGGCTGTCGCCACCGCGCTGTCGCAGTTCGACCACGGCTCGCTCGGTATTGGGGGCGGAGATCGAGAGGCTGGCGATACCCTGCGGCCAGCGCTGTTGAGCATGGGCAAGAAGGGGAGCGAGATCGGTCATCTGCGCCGGTTTGACTGGTTGTCGCGGCGCATCGGTTGGGGCTCCCCGACCACCGCCTCCGCGACCACCGGCTTCGCTGAAGAACGCCTGACGATCACCCTGGTACGCGCTTTCGACGCCCCAGGGCATGAGCATGAACATCAGCAGCAGCAAGCCGCTGTAGGTGATCATGAAATGAAAGGGCAGGGCGAGTACCGCGGTTACGTTGTGAGCATCTAGCCAGGAGCGTTGTCCCTTGGCTGGTCGGAAGGTGAAGAAGTCCTTGAAGATCTTTTTGTGGGTGATCACGCCGCTGACGATGGCGACCAGCATCAGCATGGTCGCGATACCGACTATCCAGCGCGCCACCTCGCGAGGCATGGCGTAGAGCTCGAAGTGAAAGCGGTAGAGGAAGCTACCACCGCGTGTTTCGCGCACCTGCACAGGTTCGCCGCTGCTCGTATCCAGCGTCAGGCGCTGCCCGCCGCCCTTGCCGATGCGTTCGCCCGGCTCGAACCACTGGATCTGCAATGCCGCATTGCGTGGTCCGGGCAGGCTTACGTTCCATTGCGCGGCATCAGGCGCGTGCTTCTCCAACTGCGCCAATGCAAGTCTGGCGCTGTCGTCCCTTGGGCCAGCGGTGTGCAGCTCAGGCTTCATCCAGTAACTGATCTCTTCCTGAAAGAAGCTCAGCGTTCCGGTGAGGAATATGGCGTAGAGCAGCCAGCCAAGCAGCAGGCCGGTCCAGGTGTGCAGCCAGGCATTCGCCTGGCGGAAGGCCAATGGCTTCATAGGTTGGCGCTCCGCATCAGCAGATGTGCGGCAGGGATGGCACACAGCAGCGTCGCCACGCACCAGGCACGTCGCACACTTTTGGCGCTGAAGGCCCATATCGCCAAGGCGCAGTACAGCGCGAAGGACAACTGCGTGGCGGCGAGCACCGCCTGCGGTTTTGGCAGGGGCAGTGCCAGGGCCAGACTGGCGCAGCACAGAGCGGCAAAGCCGTAGCCCCCCAGGACTGCGAGCAGTGTTCGGGCTGCAATCGTCAGACGATAGCGGAAGGCGTTCTCAGACGAATGAGTACGTGCCATTAGCAGCCCCACCGACTGATTGTGAGGCCTTGGGAAGCGAAATACGTTTGTATATTTATGATAATGCTAATCATAATGATTTAGTCCTAAGATGCTCTCACTATCCCAGCCTTTGCTGACCGAAGGCTGACAAGCGCACGGTGCATGTCATGAAATTGCTTGTCGTTGAAGACCATCCGGCGTTGGGTGAACTGTTACAGCGCCACCTGCAGCGCACCGGCTTTGTGGTCGATATCGCAGAGCGCGGGCGGCAGGCTCAGGCGATGCTGGAGCTGAGCCGCTATGACGCGATGATTCTTGACCTCGGCCTGCCCGACATGGATGGCCTGTCGCTCCTGGCTGCACGTTCTGCGACCCGCAACAACGATCTGCCCTGCATCATCCTCACGGCCAACGATGCGCTTGAAAGGCGCGTTGCCGGGCTTGATGCGGGAGCCGATGACTTCCTGCTCAAGCCGTTCGAGATGGCTGAGTTACAGGCGCGCTTGCGCGCTGTTCTTCGACGCCCTGGATCGCGCCGCGAGCGCCGCCTGCAACTGGGAAATCTCAGCCTGTGCCAGGACAGTCGAGACGTCTGCGTGGGGACATGCCCTTTGCTGTTGTCCAAACGTGAACTGGCCCTGCTTGAGGAGTTATTGCGTAATGTGCCGCGCGTGGTGATCAAGGACCACCTCGAGGAGCGCCTGTATGCGCTCAGCGAGGCCGTCACACCCAATGCCATCGAGGCGTTGGTTTCACGCTTGCGGCGCAAGCTGGCGGATGCCGGTGCCGACAGCGGCATCGAGACCCTGCGTGGGCTGGGCTATCGCCTGACTCTTAACGCAGGGTGACTGCTCAGAAGCTCAGCGCGACGCCCAGATTCAAACGACGTCCGTCCAGGGTCTTGCCGTATTCCTCGCTGGAAATTTCCTTGTCGAAGACGTTGTACAGACCGGCATAGACGTTCATGTGCTTGCTGACCCGGTACAGCCCGCCGAGATCGACCAGGGTATAGGCTGGGCGTCGCTCCAGGTCTTCGTCCGAAACGGTCTCGCTCTTGTAGCGGGCCTTTGTCCAGAAGTTCAGGGCATCGGTGGCACGCCAGTCCAGGCCAACGTTGAACATGTGCTTGGGCAGGTTGTTGAAGGGTTTGCCGACGTCCTCTGGCGAGGCTTCGGACTCCGTGATCTCGCTGTCGGAGAAGGTGTAGTTGGTGCGCAGGTCCACTGAGGCGCTCAATGGCACGTTGAAGAATGCTTCTATGCCGCGCAATTCGGCCTGATCCTGGTTCACGTACTGGTTGATGGTCTGCCGCGGCGCGATGCCGTTGACGGTGCAGCTCGGGTTGTTGGCCGGGCTGGTGCACCACAATTTTTTACCGATCTTGTCCTCGAACTCGGTGAAGAACACGGTGACGCCGGACTGGATACCGTTGTCCGCATCCCACATCAAAGCCATCTCGTAGTTGATACTGCTTTCCGGCTTGAGATCCGAGTTGCCCATGTCATAAGAGCGGCCACGGCCGGCATTCTCGACAATGCTGGAGTCGGCCTGCTTCAATGAAGGCGCCTTGTAGCCACCGCTGACTCCGCCCTTGAGCACCCACTCGTCACTCAGGCGGTACACGCCATAGAGGCGAGGAATGATTTCTTCGCCGTAGTGTTCGTTCTCATCGAAACGCAGACCAGCTGTTACCGAGAATGCGTCGGTCAGTGCGTACTCATCTTCAACGAACAGGGCGCGCTGCCAACGCTCCAGTGTCATATCGGCACCGTAAAAGCGGCCCTGGTCATGATCGATGGTTTCCCATTTGTACTCACCGCCCAGGGTGATGGTGTGGCGTTCTAGCGGGATGAAGGTCTTGCTGTTGATCAGGTCGTCGCTGTACTCGGATTCCGAGCTGCCGTTCTCGATCTGTTCGCGAGCCTGGGTCGCGAACGTGGTGGTGCGGAAGCCGTTGCCCCAGTTCAGATCATGGGTGATGCCGTAGTGGGTCCGGTCATTGTTCATCTCACCAGGGGCACCACTGATCTCGGTCTTGAGGTTGTCGCTCTTGGCACGACCGGCTTCCAGCTGGAAGCTGTGCATGTCGTTCAGGACGAAATCGAGTTTGGCGGTATTGTTCTCGCTGGTCTTCTCGGGGTAACCACCGACAATGTCGTCCTCGTCGCGCTTGTAGCGCGAGCCATAGAGGCTCAGGGCCAGATGCTCCTGGACCAGCGGACCGCTCAGGTAATAGCGAGTCTGTCCCGCCGTGCCGGCGGCGTCATCTTCATGTAGCAGGTGGTCATAGCTGATCTGGCCGGACCAACTCGCGGCTGTGGTCTTCTTGGTAATGATATTGATCACGCCAGCCAGGGCGCTGGAGCCGTACAAAGAAGACATCGGGCCGCGAATCACCTCGATACGTTCGATGGCCGACATCGGCGGCAGCCAGCCGAACTGAGTCGCACTGCCGAAACCGTTGTAGTAGGCCTCACCTGAGGAACCCAGTGGTTTGCCGTCGACCATGAACAGCGTGTAGGCCTCACCCAGACCACGGATGTTGATCGACGTGCTCTCCAGCTTTCCGCCTGCGCCACCTTCGATAGATACGCCGGGAATGTCCTGTAGGGCGTCGGTGACGTCGCGGTAGTACTTACCTTCCAGTTGCTCCTTGGTGATGACCGTGATCGAGGCTGGGGCCTCGATCAACTGTTGCTCGTAACCAGATGCTGTGACGACTACGTCTTTGAGGTTCAGCGCCTCTGTACCCTCAGCGGCGTATCCGATTGCTGGTGCCAGCGAAATGGCCGCGGCGAGAACCGTAGGACGAAAACCCAGTAGACGATTGGCATGTCGCATAGACATTATTGCTGAACTCCCCTTAATGGATAATACAAATGATAAGTGATCTCATTATTATGGGCGGCGACTATGCCAGCGATCGCTGACGCCAACCTGACGGGGGAGAGAACTAATCCGACGCGGAGAAGCTTGCGCCTGCGCATCCTGGTTGCTCTGTTGCTGGTGTTCGCATTGGGCTTCGGCAACCTGGCGATTCACCTCTATGGCACCCGTGACGAGCTGCGAAGGACGATGCTGGAGCTTCAGGCGCATGCCGTCACAGAGGGGATACGGGACGAGAGAGACATGAGCCGGCTGCCGCTCAGTTATGCCGGAGAGCCATTGGGCTACACCCTTTATTCGGCGCAGGGAGAAGTGCTGTGGTTCTCGGAAAACCTGGATCGACCAAGCCGTTTGCGTACTGCCATGTTGGAGCAGGGAAGTCGCTGGTGGCGCTGGAGCCCAATCGGTGGGCGTGTGATCAATGTTCCGGTGCGCCTGCCTGATGGTGCGACGTTGATGGTGACGCGCAACGATGCGAAAGAGCGCGGGACGATTGATCGTCTGCTGCTCGAACGTCTACGGCAGAGCCTCTTGATCATGCTGCCGCTGGGTCTGTTGTCAGTGCTGTTGATCCTCTGGTTACTCAACTGGACGTTGCGCCCGGTGAGGCGTGCTGCCGATCTGGCTGCTTCCATTGGGCCCGGGGAGTTGAACCGACGCATCCCTCTCACCAATTTGCCCGTGGAAATCCGGCCCTTAGCCGAAGCGGCCAATCGAGCACTCGATCGTCTGGCTGAGGCCTTTGCTGGTGAACGTCGTTTCGTGGCGGATGCGGCTCACGAACTGCGCACGCCACTGACGGTGCTCGACCTGCGCATGCAGGAGGCTCGCGAGAGTGAACGCCCGGATTGGCCGGCCTTGGAGGGTGAAATGCGTCAGATGCGTCGTTTGGTCGGGCAACTGCTCGAACTGGCGCGTCAGGAGGGAATGGCGGGTACGCAGCAGAGGGGCGAGCAGACGAGTCGCGTGTCACGTGTGATCCGTGAGTCGGTGGCGAGCATGCTGCCCTTGTTCGAGGCCAGGGATCGTGAGCTGAGCGTTGACGTTGAGGATGGCTTGGTTTGCCGGGGTAATCACGATGAATTACGCGAGGTGATGCTCAACGTGCTGGAGAATGCCCTGCTGCATGGCGCAGGGACAGTCCGGGTGCGGGGGCGGAAGTCCGCCGGGAATGTCGTCATTGAGGTTTGCGATCAGGGTGAGGGGGTCGCACAAGATCAGCGGGAAGCAATGTTCCAGCGTTTCAGCAAGGGGCGCCAGGGCAGTGAGGGGACGGGGCTTGGCCTGGCCATCGTGCGCCGTATCGTGGAGAACTCCGGTGGCCGCGTTGCTTTCATCGATGGACAAGCCAGCACGTTAAGTATCGTGTTGCCTTTAACGCAGCCTGCTGATGCGCACCAGCACCGGCTTTAGCAGCAGACCGTAGAGCTAGAATATTCATCGCCGGCAGCGAGTGCTGCTCACTCCGAGTATATTTTCCCGTGCCAGAAGTGCCAGCACAGCACTTCTGGCACTTGGAGTATTTCAACGAAGCAACGACCATTCTTCTGGGCCAACACCTATCTGGATGTGAAGAAGGATTTGAAAGGCCGGTATCCGAAGCACTACTGGCCGGACGATCCCTTGATTGCCGAGCCCACTGCGCGGGCCAAGCCGCGCAAGTGAGGGCTCAGGGTGTTTCGCGGCGTAGCGCTGCGCCCAGTTGTACTTCCAGGCCATCGCCATGGGCGATGAACTGCAGGGTGCAGCCGCAACGTTCAGCGATGGCCTTGACGATGGAAAGGCCAAGGCCGCTGCCGTCGCTGTCGGCGCTGCGCCAGAAGCGCTCGGTGAAACGCTGCAGGCGTTCAGGGGTAATGCCCGGTCCCTGATCGCGTACCTTGAACAGCACGCCATGCGGGCCATCAAGGGCTATGTGCAGAGACACCGAGGTTCCTGCTTTGGTGTGGCGGCGGGCGTTTTCCAGCAGATTGCGCAATGCCGCGATGGCCAGGGCCGGTGGCATCGCCAGGCAGCGTTCGGGCAGATCGTCGGCGCAGCTCAGCTCGATAGCCGCACCGCTTTTCTGCGTGGCATCGGCGATGGCCTGACGAGCTATCTGCAACGGTCGGCAGGGCAGGCCTTCATCGAACGGCAGGTTGCCCTCGACCCGTGCCAGCATCAGCAACTGTTCGAGGATGCGTTGCAGGCGGTCGGCGCCCTGTTCGGCCATGGCGATGGCCGTGCGTGCGTTGTCGCCCTCGGTCATTGCCGCCACTTGCAGATGGGTTTTCACCGCCGTCAGCGGGCTGCGCAGTTCGTGTGCGGCGTCGTCGGTCAACCTGCGTTCGCGCTCCAGGGTATCGCCGATGCGTTGGAACAGTTGGTTCTGCGCCTCTACCAGGGGCGCCAGTTCTGCTGATAGACCGGTCAAGGGCAGCGGCTCGCTGGTATTGGCGCTGCGCCCGGCGAGTGCGGCGCGGATGCGTTCCAGTGGCGCCAGGCCGCGACCGAGCCCGATCCACAGCAAGGCCAGGCTACCGAGCAGGGCGACTACGACGGGCAGCGCCGCAGCTAGCAGGATCGAGCGTTTCAGCGTGGCGCGCTCATCCAGGCGATCGGCCGTGGTAATGCGCAGATCACCCTGGATCAGGGTGAAGCTGCGCCAGGGGCGATCACCGATGATCTGGTCGCGAAAGCCTTTCTGACCCGCGTCGAGCAGGTCGTCCGGTGTCGAATGGCTGCGCGCCAGTACCTCGCCGCGCAGCGAGCTGATCTGGCAGGCCAGACCGTTGGGAATGCCCAACTGTTCTGCGCTCAGATGTGGCACGCCATCATTGGCCGTGCGTGCCTGCGGTAGTTGCACCAGCAAGCCCGCAACCATGCGCGCGGAGGCAGCCAGGCGTTCGTCGAGCGACTGCATAAGCTGGTTGCGCAGGTCATAGAGCATCCAGGTGGCGGCCAGCGACCAGAGCAGGACGAAGGCGGCGCCAAGGCCCAGGGTCAGGCGCAGACGCAAGGTCATGGCTGCTGCTCCTCATGTCCGGCAGGGCCGAGGCGATAGCCCAGGCCGCGCACCGTTTCGACGATGCCGTTGCCGAGCTTTCGCCGCAGGTGATGAATATGCACGTTGAGGGCGTTACTCTCGACTTCGTCATCGAGGCCGTAGACCGAGTCCTTGAGGTGTTCGCTGCTGAGGATGCGCCCCGGATTCTGCAGCAACGCCTGCAGCAGCGCCTGTTCGCGGCGCGAAAGATCGATGGGCTGGCCGCAAAGACTCACCGCACAGGTGGTCGGGTCGTATTGCAATGGTCCGTGATCGATCAGGTGCGTGGTCCGGCCTGCGGCGCGGCGCAGCAGGGCGTGCAGGCGGGCAGCTAGCTCGCGCAGATCGAAGGGTTTGGTCAGGTAGTCGTCGGCGCCGGCCTGCAGACCAGCAACCCGCTCGGCGATGGCGTCGCGTGCGGTCAGGACCAGGACCGGCAGCACCATGCCGTCGCGGCGCAGGCGTTGCAGCAAGGCCAGGCCGTCTTCGTCGGGCAGGCCGAGGTCGAGAATCAGCAGGTCGAAATGGCTGTGCTGCAACAGGCTTTGGGTCGCCGCCGCACTGGCCGCATGGGCGACGGTGAGCCCCTGGGCTTGCAGGCCGGCGATCACGCCGCTGGCGATCAGCGAGTTGTCTTCGGTAAGCAGAACATGCATGGGCGGTAGTGGCGGCAGATGGCGAGTCGATAGTATCGCTCATCGCGATTAAGGCAGGATTATTGGCGCTGATTGGCGGGCTGTTAATCGGCTGTTAATTGCACTTTGGCATCCTCGACACCTCCTCAGTTTCGCGGTGCCGTCATGCGTTTGCTCGTTGTTCTACTCAGTCTGTTCTGTAGCGCCGCGTTTGCCTCGCTGCCCATCGACGGCCTGCGCTCGGGCGATGACTTTCTCGCTGCCGAGCAGGCATTCGTGCTCGGCGTGCAGCAGCAGAGCGAAGGTGAAACGACGCTGAGCTGGGACATAGCGCCTGGTTACTACCTGTATCAGCAACGGCTCAAGTTCACTGGCCTGAGCGATGAACAGGCGCCAGAGCTACCGTCGGGCCTGGCTCATGAGGACGAGTATTTCGGTGCCTCGCAGATCTATCGTGAGCGGCTGCAACTGACCCTGCCAGCCGAGGCGCGCGGGCGTATCGAGGTGCAATGGCAAGGCTGTGCCGATGCCGGCCTGTGTTACCCACCGCAGACCCGGATGCTCGATCTCGGTGGTACTGGCGCCACCGAAGCCGGTCGGGCCGATGACCTGGCCTTGCTCGATGGTCTGCAGCAGCAGGCGCTGTGGCTGAGCATGGCTGTGTTCTTCGGCCTGGGTCTGCTGCTGGCGTTCACCCCTTGTTCACTGCCGATGCTGCCGATTCTCGCGGGTATCGTGGTGGGTAGCCGTGCTTCGCCATCACGTGGCTTTGCCCTGGCGGGTACTTATACGCTGAGCATGGCGCTGGTCTATGCGCTGCTCGGCGTACTGGCGGCCGCGCTCGGCGCCAATCTGCAGAGTCTGTTGCAGCAACCCTGGTTGATTGCCTCGTTCGCGACGCTGTTCGTGCTGTTGGCGCTGCCGATGTTCGGTTTCTTCGAGTTGCAATTGCCGACCGCGCTGCGGGATCGCCTGGAGCGGGTCGGGCGCGGGCAGCAGGGCGGTAGCCTAGTGGGGGCCGGTTTGCTCGGCGTGCTCTCTGGTCTGCTGGTCGGCCCCTGCATGACCGCACCGTTGGCGGCTGCCTTGCTGTTCATCGGGCAGAGTGGCGACCTGTTGCAGGGCGGCCTGGTGCTGTTCGCGCTGGGGCTGGGCATCGGTACGCCGCTGGTGCTGCTGGTAACGCTGGGCAATCGCCTGCTGCCCAAGCCGGGGCTGTGGATGGAGCGGGTCAAGGTGGTGTTCGGTTTTCTCTTCCTGGCCACGGCGCTGTACCTGCTGCGGCCACTGCTGGCCGAGTCGATCTGGCTGGGACTGAGCGGCGCCTGGCTGATACTGGCGGCCAGCAGTCTCGTGCACCTGGCTGCTCAGCTTCAGGCGCAGCGTGCGCTTGCCCATGCCGGCGCGGCATTGCTTGGGCTATGGGGCGTCGCGATGCTGCTGGGCGCGGCGGCTGGCGGCAGCGACCCTTTACGCCCGTTGGGGGTGTTCACTGCTGTCGCTGCGCCCCAGGCCGAGGTACGCCCGGCCAGCTTCGTCGATGTGCGCGAGCCCGAACACCTGCAGCGCGAACTGGATGAAGCCAAGGCGCAGGGACAATGGGTGCTGGTGGATTACTACGCGGACTGGTGCGTGTCGTGCAAGGTCATGGAGCGCGAGGTATTCGGCAACACCGAGGTGCAGGCGCGCCTGGCCGATGCGCGCAAGCTGCGTCTGGATGTCACCGCGTCGGGAGCGGCGAGCCGTGAACTGCTCAGCCGTTATCAGGTACTGGGGCCGCCAACCTTGCTGCTGATCGGCCCGGACGGCGAGGAGAGGCGCCAGCAGCGCATCACCGGCGAGGCGGATGCACAGCAGTTTTTGCGGGTCTGGGATAGCACGATGGAGCGTGGCTGATGTTGACGATAGGTGTGGGTCCGCTGGCGCTGGGCGTCGGCCATGTATTGCTGTTGGTGAGCCTGCTGCTGGCGACCCTGGTCGGCTGGTGGCTGGGGCGCAAGCGTCAGGTCAATCCGGAAAAACTGATCTTTCGCTTGCTGCTGGCCGCCTTGCTGGGGGCGCGCCTGGCTTTCGTCGCGCTGTATTTCGAGCACTATCAGGATGCGCCCTGGCGCGTGATCGACATCCGCGATGGCGGCTTCATCGCCTGGGGCGGTGTGCTGGCGGCAGGGCTGCTGGGCGCCTGGTATCTGTGGCGTCACGCGCAGTTGCGTGTGGCGCTGGGCGGTGGGATGGCCACGGGGCTGCTGATCTGGGGCATGGGCAGCCTGGTGCTGCACACGCTGGAGCAGGGCACACGGCTGCCGGAACTGGCCCTGCGCGATGTCCAGGGGCAGTCGGTGGTGCTGCGCGAACAGCTTGGGCAACCCATGGTGATCAATCTCTGGGCGACCTGGTGCCCACCTTGCCGGCGGGAGATGCCGGTACTGGCCGAGGCGCAGCGTGAGCATCCGGGTGTGACCTTCATCTTCGCTAACCAGGGCGAGGGTGCCGGCGAGGTCAGTGCCTTTCTCACTAGCCAGGCGCTGCAACTGGACAACGTGCTGCTCGACAGTGGCGGCCGCCTTGGGCAACTGGTCGGCTCACGGGCGCTGCCCACCACCTTGTTCTACGACGCCGAGGGTCGCCAGGTTGGCAGCCACCTCGGTGAACTGTCCCGCGCCAGCCTGGCCCGGGCCCTGGAAACCTTGAAGACGGACGAATGATCATGAACTCAATCAAGTCTCTAGCCTTGCTCGGCTTGTTGCTGACGCCACTGGCCCAGGCCGATGAGCTGCCTGCGGCGATCAAGGCTGTCGAAGGCCGTGGGGCCAAGGTAGTGGGTAGCTTCGACGCGCCTGGTGGACTCAAGGGCTATGCCGCGCGCTACAACGGCCAGGGGCTGGCGCTGTACCTGACGGCCGATGGTGAGCATGTACTGATCGGTACCTTGCTCGATGCCACGGGTGAGGACCTGACCAAGGAGCCACTGGAGCGTCTGGTCTACCAGCCGCTGGGTCAGGAGATGTGGCAGCAGTTGCAAGACAGCACCTGGATCGCTGACGGCAACGACAAGGCACCACGCGTCGTTTACATGTTCTCCGACCCCAACTGCCCTTACTGCAACATGTTCTGGCGTCAGGCGCGGCCTTGGGTCGAGGCCGGGCGTGTGCAGGTACGCCACGTCATGGTCGGCATGCTGCGCCCGGACAGCCCCGGCAAGGCGGCGGCGCTGCTCGCTGCCAGTGATCAGCGCAAGGCGCTCGGCGAGCATGAATCGGCCGGACGCGAAAGCACGCTCAAACCGCTGGGCAAGATCCCCGAAGAGATCACGGAGCAACTGAACGCCAACATGGAGCTGATGGACGAAATGGGTGCCTCCGCGACGCCGGCCATCTACTACCTCGATGATGCGGGCCGTCTGCAGCAGCAGAACGGTGCGCCACGTCCGGACATGCTGGAAACCATCATGGGCTCTGCCAAGCCCTGAGTGTCGGCGTGCAGCCTGGGTTGTGCGCCTAGAAAAGCCTGATAACAACAATTGTTGAGAATGCCCATGAGAGTCTCTCGTTTAAACCTGTTGGGATTATTTATCGCATTGAGTGGCGGCGCGTTCGCCTCCGAGCCACTGCCGATTGCGCAGCATGGTGGTGTCAGTCAGGTGATGTTGACCTGTACGGGCTGTCACGGCGAGGCTTTGATGGGCGTTGCGGCTGCCGGATTTCCGCGGCTGGCCGGGCTGTCTGCTGATTACTTAAGCAAGCAGCTTTATGATTTCAAGGCCGGCAAGCGTTTTAACCCATACATGCAGCAGTTCGCGGCCGGGCTGAGTGATCAGGATATTCAGTCTGTTACAAGGTTCTTCGCCGCTTTACCAACGACACAATACGCAAGACCCAGCCGTGCCTCAGCGGCCGAAGATCTTGGTGCGCGTCTGGCTTTACGTGGCGCCTGGGAACGCAATATCCCCGAGTGCGTGTCCTGTCACGGGCCAGGCGGCGTAGGTGTTGGCAATACCTTCCCGCCGCTGGCCGGGCAGCCGGCGCTGTATCTGGTAAACCAGTTGCGCGACTGGCAGAAGGGCGTGCGTCGCAATGATCCAAACGATCTGATGGGGCATATCGCCAAGGCCCTCAACGAAGAAGAAATCCAAGCCGTGTCCGACTACTTTGCCGGCCTGCCTGTCGGAGGTGCCCGATGAAACACCTGATCCCGTTCGCGCTTTGCCTGGCCAACGCTGCCACCGCCCATGCCGCGACCATCGCCATGGAGGACCAGAGTCAGCTATCCGCAGCGCCGGCCAAGGCCGAACACAGCGAGTGGTTTCAGCCTCCGCATGAGAAAGACCTGCCCAACGATGGATTCGGCCAGCTGGTACGTGAGGGACGAGCGATCTTCGTCGATACCCGCAACCAGGCGAGCGAGTATGTCGGCAACGGCATGAACTGCACCAACTGCCATCTGGATCAGGGGCGCAAGGCCAACTCGGCGCCGTTGTGGGGTGCCTACACCATGTATCCGGCTTATCGAAAGAAGAACGATAAGGTCAACAGCTTCGCCGAGCGTATCCAGGGCTGCTTCCAGTTCAGCATGAACGGCACCGCGCCAGCGGTGGACAGCCACATCATCAACGCCATCACTGCCTATTCGTACTGGCTGGCGACCGGTGCCCCGGTGGGCAAGGCGCTACCGGGGCGGCTGTATCCAGTGGTGCAGGAACCGGCGGGTGGCTATGACCTGGCCCGTGGCGAGCAGGTCTATCAGCAGCAATGCGCGGTTTGTCATGGCGATAACGGTGAGGGGCAGAAAGCCGGCAAGGACTATGTCCTGCCGCCGCTATGGGGCAAGGACTCCTACAACTGGGGGGCGGGCATGCACCGTATCAACACCGCCGCCGGCTTCATCCGTCACAACATGCCGCTGGGCAAGGGCGGTACGCTCAGCGATGCCGATGCCTGGCATGTGGCGGCCTACATGAACAGCCACGAGCGCCCGCAGGACCCTCGGCTGATCGACGGCTCCATCGAGAAAACCCGAGACAAGTACCACGCTGATGATGGTGTGAACCTGTACGGCAAGGTCGTCAACGGCGTGATGCTCGGGCAAGGGGTGGACTGAATCTATATCGGTTACCGTCATTCCGGCCTTCTCGACAGATCAGAACCTACGACCTGCTATATCTGTTTCAAGAGATGGTGATCACCGGACCGTGGGGTTAGCAGCCAAGGAGGATGAACAGGCTGAACACGCTGCGCACGCCTGACCGGGCGCAGCAAAAAGGGGGCTCAGCCCCCTTGGTTCATAGCATCCCAAGCTCAGTGAAAGATACGGTGCGTTGGCCTGCCACGATGATGTGGTCTAGCGAGCGGACATCGATCAGCGCCAAGGCTTCCTTCAAGCGTTGTGTTAGCACCTTGTCAGCCTGGCTTGGCTCTGGATTTCCGCTTGGATGGTTGTGCGCGAAGATCACTGCAGCTGCATTCAAGCGCAGCGCTTCCTTGACTACCTCACGTGGGTACACAGACGCACTGTCGATGGTGCCGCGGAACATCTCGACGTACTGGATCAGGCGATGCTTGGCATCCAGAAACAGCGCTGCGAAAACCTCGTGCTCAAAGCCACCCAGCTTCGCGATCAGGTACTCCTTGACCAGCTCCGAAGACGTGAAGGCTGCGCCTCGCTGAACCTTCTGGTCGATCACCTTGCGAGCAGCGTCCAGGATCTGTTCTGCAGTGGCAGGCAGATAGCGACCTTGCTCGTCGTGAATCATCAGAGAAGCGTCAAAGGCGAGAGAAAGCTGCGACATGATCATGCTCCAGTTGCTCGGGCGGAATTGCCCGGAACCGGCCCAGCACGGCGCAGCGCAGCAGTCATGGGGCGATAGCCGGCCCCCGCAAATGCGCGAAGCGCATGCAGCCCTTGACGGCGAGAACGCCGTGATAGGGTGAGAGGAAACAGCAAGACCGCCATTCCACCGATCTCACAGGCGCCTCCAGCAAGCGCAGCGCGCAGGCTCTATCGATACGGTCTAAAACGCCCAGAGGCGTTGTTGGCGAGTAGTAGAACGGCAGACGTGGCCTGCACCAATAACGAGAAAGGAACGAGGCTGGTCGCCACTTATAGTCAGTGCACCATCAACACCATTGGCAGACGGCCGCTACCGAAATATTCTCCGGTCTCTGGGCTAACGAAGTGCAAACAGTCAGTACGCTGCCCCTGCACTCCGTTAGTTCAGAACCTTCCTTCCTGGTCTGTTTTAACAGGCCACTTCTTGGCATTTGCCATGGCTCAGGTCAGCCCTGACAGCTCGCTCCTGCAAGCGTCAGGGTCTTTCTGTGGCCAAAACAATCACCCGCCGTATAGATCTCGGCCTGCTCGCCGCAGCGAAGATGCGAGCACATACGCTGGTGGATACGGCTCAGGAAACCCACTTCAAAAGCTCTCCTTTCAATAGCGCAGGGCAGCAGATCGCGTTCGGCGATCATCACTGCCCAGAGCCATCCACTGCGGGCGTTATCGAGCCAGGTCTGTGCCAGCTTCACGCCCTGATCGAATGCCTCTCTGCAATCGGCAGCCCAGGTGATCTCCATACCAAGATGGCCGTCGTTAGGTGGGAGGCAGGTCATCACACCCTTGCTCATCTGGCACCTCCTCGAGCATCAGAGAGGGCGCGGCGATAGAGCACGACCATTTCATCGAGCAGAGCCAGCGCTGAATAAGCCGCGATACGCACACGCAGATCTGCAGGCTGCAAACCGTCAGGTTCGGCCAGTTGATCGAGCAGATTGCCGAGCATCACGCCACGCAGTTCAGCGGCAGCTTCAGAGGGTAGGGGAGAGCGTTCGGATTCATGCAGCGGGCTTCGCTGCAGCGGAAAAGGTACAACGCAGGATTCGAACTCAGCCATGGCGCACCTCCTGCTTAGAGGTGGACAGCAAGACCTGACGCCCAAGGCGGAGCTCTCGGGTAAAAAAGGGGTAGCGCATTTTCCTTATGCTCCTTGGTTCGATTAAGGAGCCACTACCAACCGTTGTCACGCGGATTGGTGGTGGACCGCACGGGGGTGACAACCGGGAACCAAGGGAACCGGCCAGGCAAAAGCCTGCCCCGCACGGCCTGCCATAGAAAGCGATAGCAAATACTGGGGCATTTGCCGCTTCGCTATGACGCAACCGCGCCCTCGATTGATCGGGTTCTGACGCCCGGCCGTGGGACTTACCACGACCGGCGCACTCTAGCCCGAGGGTTTCAGGATGGCAACCTACTGTGGCGTAGTTTCGGATTTCAGCGAGAGTACGTTGAGCAGTGGCACGCCCCGTGGGCATGGCTGTGTACCCTGACATGAGGTATGTGCAGAATGTTTACAGGATAAAGGCTCAGAAAGCCAAGGACGCTGCGTCAGCGCAGCGAGAGGAGGCTCACTCTCGGCCCGCCATAGAATGCAGTAGCAGGGTACAAGGTACCTGCTACACAGCTATGAACGCTGCCGCGCCCTCAGACAAAGCGGGTTTCGACTCCCGGCCGTGGGATTTACCACGACGGGCGCACTCTAGCCCGAGGGTTTCAGGATGGCAACCTACTGTGGCGTAGTTAGTGAGGTGTCGAGCCCGTCAATCTAGAGGCTTATGGGGTAGGAGGGCAGAGATCTCACTCCAGCTATGGTTATTGGCTTACAGCCCTACCTTCGGAATCAGCGAACCCACCAGCTACTCTGATAATCAGCCTCTGGAGGAGTACACCATGTCTGCCAAGGACGAGCAGTTGATACAGTTGCTAGGCCTCATGGCTCGCAGCATGACCCACATGACCGCATCCATAACCGCTATGGCCTTCGAACAGCTGCGAAGCCAGGATGCAGCGTTGCAGAATTCAGCCAAGCGCATGATCGAGCGCATGCAGGCTATCAATGAAGAGCTGGATCAGCAGTGGGAGCTGGTCGGCCAACTAACCGGCCAGCGGGATCAAGAAGCGCTAGTGGAGGAGCTGGATATCTCTTCTGTTCGAGTGCATCGGGAAGCGGAGGTCTCTTGAGCGTAGTGGTGCTCTAGACGTTTATCCCGCTTGCTCAAAGGTTTCCAATAACAATTAGCTCGACGCGTGCCGCCCCGAATTGAGGACAGGCTCTAGTTCAAGGCAAGTACGCTGTTGTTCATGATGTAGCCGCATTCGCCTGGACTCGTCGGTGCCGCTTAAGTGTCATAGAGGAAGGATGCCAAGCAGGCATGTAGGTCGAAGCTTCCTAGACCTCGTGCGGAAAATAGCTGCCCCTCCGATGGCGCATACAGCTAAGGGTGAAGATTGACGCTTGGCCAGTCGATATTTTAGCCCGGCCGTATCGAGGGTCTGCCTAAAAAGCAGCATCACGACCGTTCCGCAATTTTCTGCAGCCCCCCGAAATCTGGGGGCTGCAGTGAGCCTGGTGCCGGTCGATTGCGGAACAGGTAGCGAGGCAAGTTATTGTTTTAAAAGGTATTATTCTGAGACTTCCCTGCTTGAAAGGTTGGCAGATGGCCGCTAACGAAATGCTCTCCGAACATTGGGCTAACGAAGTGCGAATCGGCAGGGTGTCGACCCCCCTGTGCAACACCATTAGCCCAGCACCCTCCTTCCTGGCCTGTTTTAACAGTCAACTGAAACAGAGGTGCTCAGCAGGTCGTCGAGAGTTCTGTAGCCACTTTTCTTAGCATGAAGGTCTCGCGCTGGATGGATTGGCCCATCGAGGATTCCTGGCGTCGCATGACTGCCTCGTTATGCGCAATGGCTTCATGCAGATCGACCCAGATGGGACGCATACCATTGGCGACCTCGTGGCTTTCCATTCTGACCGGCCGCAGCTGAGGTGCTATCTCGCACACATAGAAGTGCGAGGTCATGTGCATCAGATCGTATTGCGGCTTCCAGTAAGGTCGGTACTCTTCGATGTAGCCGAAGTTCTGGAGTACTTGTATATCGCGGGCGCCAGTCTCTTCCTCGAGCTCGCGTGTGAGGCCGGCGATGATGTCCTCGCCGGCATCGAGGCCGCCACCGGGGAAGCTGAAGTCGTTGTAGCGTTCGGTGAACAACAGCAGGATTTGTTCTTCTCGCAGCACGATGCCGCGAGCGGCGTGTCGACGAAATACTCTGCCCTGCGTGGATGTGAGTTCGGGATGGATCAGTTCGGTAATTAGTTGCATGGGGTCGTCAGATCAAACTGGTTCAGGCGCCGAGAGACTCAGGAACCGGTAATTTCAGGGGAGGATAGTGAGGGCCTAATCGTCGTGATTGGCGTTATTCGCGCACTCAATGCACAGAGGCGTCGCCGGGTCGAAATTTAGCCTGCCGAGCGCTATGGGTTCGTCACACTGGGTGCAGTAGCCATAATCGCCTTCGGCAATACGGCGTAGTGCGGCCTCTATGCGTAACCGCTCCCGTCTGCCGCGTGCTCGGTTGGCATCCAGCATGGCTTGCTGCTGGAGAGCGTCCATGCGTGAGAGTCGACCTACCTTGCTCTGATCCAGCTCGATGGAGTCTCGCGATTGCGCTGCGGAATCAAGGCTATCCAGTTCCGCCAGGCGCGCCTGTAACGAGCTGTGGAAGTGTGCCAGGTCGATCTCATCGCTCATGGCTGCAACCCCTCAATGCAGGAGCAGTATAGGCGTGCGTGAGGTGCTGAGCATCTTGGTGGTGGTACTGCCGACCAGGAATTCGCGAATGCGAGAACGGCTATACGCACCCATCACGACCATGTCGAGGGCGTGCTCGTTCTGATAGGCATGCAGGGTCGGTTCCACCTCGCCCGCGCGAATAGCAATCTGAGCATCGAAGCCTGCAGCCTTGAGTTTCTCTTTCGCAGACTTCAGTTGCTCCCAGGCGTCGTTGGTATCTGCGCCGACCTGCACGAGATGAATGGGCAAGCCCTTGAACAATGGGCTTGCTGTAATCAGTTGAACAGCTTTATCCATGGTCGGACGACCGTCATAGGCGAGCATCACGCTTTCAGGCTGTTTGAAGGCGGTGGGGGTCACCAGCACCGGACGGCTGAGTGTACGCAATACACTTTCCAGGTGACTGCCGACCTGCGCGCCGGCACTGGCGTGATCGCCTTGCTTACCGATGATTGCGAGGCGAATTTCTTCTTGTAGCTCCACCAGGGTTTCAGCCAGGTCGCCATGACGTTGCTTGATCAGCGGACTATCGATGCCGTCTTCCAGGGCTCGTTGTTTCGCAGCCTCCAGCATGATGCGCCCCTCTTCAAGGGCGAGCTTGCTGCGCCGAGCATCCAGCTCGGCGAGTTCCTCCAACAATATCTCGCGGCTGCCGAGGCCTATGTTGCCGCTGAGGTTGCTGTTGGTTGGGTAGCTGTTCTCATCGAGAACATGCAGGAATGCCAGGGGCGAATCGAGTCGCAGGCTGGCCCAGGCCGCGTAGTCACATACTGCGGTCGCAGAGGGAGAGCCGTCGATGCAAGCCATCACATAGGTCATAAGGTTTTCCTTGTATTGGTGCATTGCGTCATGGGGGCGCGCGGTCAGAAGCCGCAGCGAATTGGCAGCCCCATGCCGCAAACCTACCAGAGCTATCGGTTAATGGCATCCCGCAATCTCGGTGCTACATCACAGGGCGCGAGTAGCTTCCAGGGACACCCTCTGTGCTCATCACTCACTGCCAAAGTTGGATGTCGCGCGTGAAAGGCTCCAGCGCACGGCAGCAGGTTATAACGCTACATGCGATAGAAACGCTTGCCGAATTCGTCAGAGAACCAAGCCAGGCTAGTTCGAAATTCTCTTACTAGGCCGTGAGCGTACGGCCATAAGTCCGCGTCGAAGTGATACAGATCCTCGACTACGGTTGTCCGCGGCATCACCGGTCTGGCCTGCTGACGGCAAACCGCATCGGGCTGCACCCAGCCAAAGCCGATAGAGGCGCCCGTTGTGGCGAGCCCCTCTTTGGTTCGACCCGTCAGTTTGAGTTTGAGGATCAGTGCAGCATCAGCAGGGGCAGTTTGGCCCGGCGTAGCATGTTGGTGGTGGTGCTGCCCACCAGGAACTGGCGGATCCGCGAGTGACCGTAAGCTCCCATGACCAGGAGGCTGATGAGTTGGTCCTGGCAATAGCTTTCCAGGGCATCCTCGACCTCACCCTGGCAGGTTTTCGAGTATGTGGTGTAGCCGGCCTGCTGCAACTGGCTGGTTGCCCAGTCGAGTTGTGCCTGCTGTTCGGCCGACGGCTCGCCGACCATCAGCAGGTGGCAGTCCAGGCTCTTGAGCAGCGGGCTTTGCACTAGGCGCTCAACCACGCGACGGCCATTGGCACTGCCATCAAAAGCGATCAGAAAGCGCTGTGGCATTGCGAAGTCGGTCGGTACTACGAGGACGGGGCGGTGTAGCGTGCGAATGACGTTCTCGACGTGACCACCGATGTGCTCGAAAAGACTTCCACTTTGCTCGCCCTGGCGACCGATGACCAGCAGTCGGATGTCGTCTTCCATTTCTTTCAGGCTGTCGACCAGGTTGCCATGTCGTTGCAGCGCTTTGGGATGCATGATCCCGAGTCGGTCGAGGCGATGCTTGGCTGCGTCCAGCAGATGCTGGCCGTGCTCGCGCGCCAGGCGGCCACGTTTCTCGTCAAGTTCCGCCAGCTCTTGCAGCAGATGCTCGCGGCTACCCAGGCCAATGCTGCCGGTGAAGTCGGTAGGGACTTGCGGCGTTTCTTCCAGGATATGAACCAGGGTCAGGGGGGCGGCGAGGCGCACACTGGCCCAGGCGGAGTAGTCGCACACGGCGGCTGAAGACGGCGATCCGTCAATACAGGAAATGACAGCTGTCATGAGAGTTCCTCGTTGCCTCCATTTGGAATGGAGAGCGTGAGTTGTAGGGGCCGCTCCTTATGGGAGCGGCTATCTGGACTTAATGAAGGCCTAGTGGGCCATCAGCTTGTCCACGGCGTCTGGTTTGTCATGTACGCCAAAGCGGTCGACGATGGTGGCGCTTGCCTCGTTCAGACCGAGCACTTCGACCTCAGTACCTTCGCGGCGGAACTTGACGACTACCTTGTCCAGCGCTGCCACTGCAGTGATGTCCCAGAAATGCGCATGCGTAAGGTCGATGGTGACCTTTTCCAAGGCTTCCTTGAAATCAAATGCGGCGATGAACTTGTCCGCCGAACTGAAGAAGATCTGGCCGGTAACTTTGTAGATTCGACTCATGCCGTCGTCTTCAGCGGTGGAGCCTACATGCATGTAATGACCGACCTTGTTGGCGAAGAACATGGCCGCCAGCAGTACGCCGGCCAGCACGCCATAGGCCAGGTTGTGCGTGGCCACGACGACGATGACGGTGACCACCATGACGATATTGGTCGACAGCGGATGTTTTTTCAGGTTGCGCAGCGAATCCCAGCTGAAGGTACCGATCGATACCATGATCATCACGGCGACCAGGGCAGCCATTGGGATCTGGGTCAGCCATTCGGCCAGGAACACCACCATCAGCAGCAGCAATACACCCGCCGAGAGCGTTGAAAGTCTGGTACGGCCACCGGACTTAATGTTGATGATGGATTGACCGATCATGGCGCAACCGGCCATGCCGCCCAACAAACCGGAGGCGATATTGGCTACGCCCTGTCCTTTGCACTCGCGGTTCTTGTCGCTGTTGGTATCGGTCAGGTCATCGACAATAGTCGCGGTCATCATCGATTCCAGAAGGCCGACCACCGCTAGGCCAGCGGAGTAGGGGAAGATGATGGCCAGGGTCTCGAAGGTCAAAGGTACGTCCGGCCAAAGGAAGATAGGCAGAGTGTCCGGCAGTTGGCCCATGTCGCCCACATTACGAATATCCATGCCGAAATACATGGCGATGGCCGTCAGCACTACGATGCAAACTAGCGGCGAGGGAACGACTTTGCCTACCCACGGTACATAGGGGAACAGGTAAATAATGCCTAGACCTGCGGCGGTCATGGCGTATACATGCCAGGTGACGTTGGTCAGCTCGGGCAACTGGGCCATGAAAATCAGGATGGCTAGTGCATTGACGAAGCCGGTAACCACTGACCGCGAAACGAATCGCATGAGTGAGCCCAATCTGAGGTAGCCGGCGATGATCTGCAGTACGCCGCAGAGCAGAGTGGCCGCGAGTAGATATTCGAGGCCGTGGTTCTTCACCAGTGTGATCATCAGCAGTGCCATGGCGCCGGTAGCAGCCGAGATCATGCCGGGCCGACCGCCAATAAATGCAATGACCACGCATATGCAGAACGAGGCGTACAGACCCACTTTGGGGTCGACGCCGGCAATGATGGAGAAGGCGATAGCTTCGGGAATGAGGGCCAGAGCGACGACGATGCCTGCGAGCAAGTCGCCGCGTATGTTTGAGAACCAGTCTTGCTTGAGTTTCTGAAGCATGTATATGTCCGTAGGTTGAAGGTTATGACGGGGTGCCTAGCAATAGAGGCGCCAAGTCGGGTTAAACGAGAAAGATCACTGACAGTAGGCCTACTCCGCCCATAGCCAAGGTATAGGGCAATGCCATGACCGCCATGCGTCTGTAGTGCAGTCGTGCTGGCGATGCGTTGGCAGATGTCAACAGGAGGAGGAGGGCTGCTGGGCCATTGGCGGTAGCTACGCTGGGCAGGTAGGTGCCGGTGTTGATGGCCAGGCGCTCGAAGTCCCGGTCGATGGTGCCGACACCCAGCACCTGCTTGATTTCGCTGATATAGACGGTGGCAACGAACACGTTGTCGCTGATCGTCAACAGTACGCCGTTGATCAGGGTGAAAATGAACTCGACAGTCAGCTGTTTGTGCCAAGTTGGCGCATGATCAAGGGCATTGTGCGCAAAGGCAGCGGTTGTTGTTGGGGGCATGGAAGCCTCTTCTAGTCGTTGCGAATGAAATCGGCGCAACACCACAACCCAGAAAATGCAGGCGAACGAATACGATCAGGCCGAAATTCAGCAGGGCTAGCGATAAGTGATAAGAAGAACCGTCGTGCATGGTCGACGGTGCACACCTGTGGCCTGTAGCGGAGCGGCAACAGGCAAGGGCGCTAAAAAGCGGAAGGGTAACTTATGGCGGCGTAACAGCCGGGAGGGAACAGAAATTCATCATCGCTACGGGATACTTTTAGGCATCGGGTCGTTGGGCGGGGCGACATCTTAGCAGCAACTGCTAGGTTGTGGGTGTTTTTTTGACCAAATGTTGCGTGGTTGTCCAATTATGAACCTCCAGGCTTGGCCTGGAGCCCATGTCATATGGGGCTTCAGTTGAGTAGAGTCGGGGTGGGCACGATCTTCCGCTAGTTGAACATTTGCGTTCGCGGTTGCATCCGCGAACTCACTGCGCCATGATCCCGGGCTGCCGTTGCATGTCAATTGGCCTATTCCCAGTCTATTTGCAGTCGAGTCAGACCCTTGTAAAAACCAGCCAAACACTCCCTCTTGCCACGCCTTGTCTCTGAGGCTGGTGTCTGGTCGTTTCCTGCTATCCGCAGGAGGCTTTATGTGTTTATGCAACATATGGTTTTTCAATGCGCTCTCAGAAATTCGGTTCTCTGCCTTCTCGCTTGGCTGTTGTCTCCCTCTTCGCTGTCTTTGCTTCCGCCTGGTGGCTGAATCCTGATCGTCACGTGCTCGGTTTTGCCATGGCGGAACGTTCCGGTGAACTGATTGGTAGCGTCCAGGCTCCCTTCTACAGCAGCCGTTTTGCCTCTTCGGATCTTGACGAGTTCGTTCATGCATCCTCAGTAGCATCTCTGCCTGACGGCGGGCTGATGGCAGTCTGGTTTGCCGGCTCCCGAGAGGGCGCCGCAGATGTTCAGGTTCGCGGCTCGCGTTACGACGCCCAAGAAGCCGAGTGGGGAGAGGAGATAGTTCTCGCTACGCGGGAATCTACCGAGAGTGCGACCCAGAAACACATACGCAAACTGGGCAACCCTGTTATCGCGCTGGCTCCCGATAACCGGCTGTGGCTATTTTACGTTTCGGTGTCCATTGGTGGCTGGGCTGGCAGCGCGATCAACGCCATGTACTCGGATGACCTTGGTGAAAACTGGTCTGCGCCCAAGCAGTTGATTACGACTCCTTTCTTGAACATCAGCACGCTCGTGCGCAACGCGCCGGTGTTCCATCGCGACGGCACCATCGGCCTGCCGGTCTATCACGAATTTCTCGGCAAGTTTGCCGAGTATCTGTACATCAGTCCGGCTGGTGATGTTGTCGATAAGACCCGTATCAGCAGGGGTAAGCATTCCCTGCAACCCACGATAGTACCGATGGACGAGTACAACGCCGTTGCGATGTTGCGCTACGCGGGTGACATCCATCACAAGGTACTTGCCAGTCGAACCGAGGACGCGGGGCAAACATGGAGCGAGCCTTATCCAATCAATCCCGCCAACCCAAACTCCTCGCTTGCAGCAGTGGCCACGCCTGATCATGGATTGCTGGTTGCCCTGAACGATCTGGAAGATGGACGTTTTCGCCTCCGGCTGATGGGTACCGATTCCGGTCTCGATTTGTGGAAGCCGGTGATCGATCTCGACGAGTCTCCTGATCCGTACGGCAACCCATTCAGTCCCGAGGTTTATCGAGAAATTATCGGCGACAAGTTCCTCCGTTCCAGCGGACCGCGCAGAGAGAGCCTTGTCGATGAGTTTCTGGCAAATCTGGACCAGCGGGTGTGCAAGGATCACGGCTGCGACTTCGAATATGAATACCCGTACTTCATCAAGAGCGGCGATGGGCTCTATCACCTGGTCTACTCCTGGAACAACACCTTCATCAAACACATCAGCTTCAATGACGCCTGGCTTGAGGAGCAGCTCTAATGCCTGAACTTTGGCAAGCGCATTTGACTTTTGCGCTACTCGCATTCGCCGTTATTCCGACGCTTGGCTCCAGCCCGGCCATGCAGTTTGTCCGCCTGCTCGTGCTGCTGGGGATCAGTTTCATTCCCGTGGAAGGACTTTCGCTGGCGGCTTATATGCGCAGCTTCACGGATGACGTGGCCATCACCTCGTTGGTGGCACTGACGTTCGTTGCGGCGGTAAGAATGGGGCTAGTGAAGCAGCTGGATCGCACTATCCGCTTGCAGGTGTTGGTCCTGATTGCGGCTTTGGCGCTATTCCTCTATCCCGCCACGATGGGACTTTCCTACTTTGACCCCTATCGGCTGGGCTATAACCCGCGGCCTCTGATCCTGATCATTGGTCTGCTGGCTTTAGGGCTGTTGATGCTGAGGAACTGGTTGGGGGCCTGCATGCTGGGTTTTGCTACCTTGGCATTCAGCCTGGGCCTTAAGCCCTCTCCGAATTATTGGGACTATCTGCTCGATCCCTTTATTGCTCTGTACTGCTGGGGAGCCTTGCTTGGCTACGCGATCAAGTTGGTCGTGCGCCGGTCGAACGCACCGAGAGAGTTGAAACTGCCGATACGCCCTTGATGGCGGGGCGCCGCACTATTTTGACGATTCTATAAATTGAGGTTTGGCATGATGGGTTGGCTTCACTCGCGGCGCTTGCACTACTGGTTTGGTGCGGTAGCGATCCTGTTCTTGGTGCTCGCGGCCTTGCGCGGACTGTTCTTCGTGGGGTTCTCGGGGTTTGAGGCCAGCGCGCTTGGTGAGGTCGAGGCAGTACCGGAAACCCTGGGGATAGGGCTGCGATTCGACCTTCGCTTGGCCATCTTGCTGATGCTGCCAGTCGCTTTGCTGGCATGGTTGCCGGTGTGGAATCTCACCAGCTCGCGCGTCCTGCGCTGGCTGGCGCGGCTGTATCTGGCGCTGGCGCTCGGCGCGGTGCTGTTGGTCTATATCATCGACTTTGGCCATTACGCCTACCTGGGTGTGCGTATCAATGCCACCGTTCTGCGCTTTCTTGAAGACGCGCAAATCTCCACCGACATGGTCTGGCAAACCTATCCTGTGGTGTGGATCAGCCTTGGCTGGGCGGCGGCAACCGCCCTGGTTTGGTGGCTGCTGCTGCGCCTGGAGCGGGTTACCCTGGCGCGCCCGGCAAAGCCGATCAGCCGTCTCTCGCTGACTTGGGGCAGCGCGCTGATGGTTGTCGTGGTCTTTCTCGGCATTCTCGGTCGCGTCGACAACATCAATCTGGAAAACCCGGTGCCGTTGCGCTGGAGTGACGCATTCTTTTCGGGGGACAACCAGATCTCGGCGCTCGGCCTGAACCCGGTGATCTTCCTCTACGACACCCTGAAGGTCCCCAGTCAGCCCTATGATCGGGAACAGGTTGCTGAGCATTACGATGTTGTCAGTCGCTATCTGGGGGTGGACCAGCCGGATGCGCAGAGCTTGAATTTCAGCCGTGAACAGGCATCGCAATCCTATGCAATTGCCGGGAGTCAGCCGCCTAATGTTGTGTTCGTCATGCTCGAATCCCTCGGTACCAGCGCCGTGGGTGCCTATGGCAATCCACTGAACCCAACCCCAAATATCGACCGACTGGCCAAGCAGAGTTGGTTCTTCGAAAACTTCTATGTGCCGGTCACCGGTACCGCAAAAACCGTTTGGGCCAGCATTTCCGGTGTGCCCGACGTTTCACGTCAAGAAACGGCTACACGTAACCCGCTGATCACCCGCCAGCACAGCCTGGTCAATGCGCTGCAGGGCTACGACAAGTACTACATGATTGGCGGCAACTCCGGCTGGGCCAATATGAACGCGCTGATTCGTCAAAGCATCGACGATGTCCAGCTGTTCGAAGAGCGCCATTGGACTTCGCCCATGGTCGATGTCTGGGGTATTTCGGATCTCGATTTGTTCAAGGAAAGCGACCGAATCCTGCGCCAGCAGGCCGAAGGAAAGCCATTCTTTGCCTATATCCAGACCGCAGGCAATCATCGTCCCTTCACTATCCCGAAGGAAAATGACGGTTTCGAAGTACTCGATCTGCCTCTGGAAACCGTGCAGAACGCCGGCTCGCGCAGCCTGGCTCAATACAACGCTGCACGCTTGCTGGACTTCAATATCGGTCGTTTGATGGAGATCGCTCAGGAGGGCGGTTGGTACGACAACACCATTTTCGTCATGTTTGGCGACCACAACACTCGTATCAGCCAGATTCCCCATATGCCACCAGCATTCGAGAAGCTGGGGCTGGAGAGCAATCACGTGCCTCTGCTGATCCATGCCCCCAAGCTACTGGAACCGCGGGTGATCGAGGAGGCTGTGGGCTTGGTCGATCTGCTGCCCAGCGTGCTGGGCATGGCCGGTATGGAGTTTCGCAACGGCGCGCTGGGCCGCGATATCCAGCAGCCCGCCCCGGAAGGGGAGCGCGTGGTCCCGCTAGTGCTGCGAGAAGGCACTTTCCCGTTGATCGGTGGGGTCACGAAAGACTTCTTGCTACAGATGCAGCATGACGGCAGCCAGCCAACCTTGCACGATCTGGCCTCGCAGACACCGCTGGATAACGTCGCTGACCAGCATCCTGAGGAGTTTCGTCGCCTGGCCGAGCTTACTCGGGGGCTACACGAAACCTCGCGCCTGATGCTCTATCAGAACGTCAGAAAAGACTGATCAGGAGGAGGGGCGCGCATTCGAAGGATGCCGCCTCTTCAGGCACGATCCGTGTCGTGCTTAACGGGTGTTTCGAGATTTTTCAGATCAAGATGATCGCCCAGGTCGTCGCCACTACCGCCAGTGCCAGCATCTGCGCAGCGCTACCCATGTCCTTGGCTTGTTTCGAAAGGGGATGCAGGTCTGTCGAAATCCGGTCAATTGCTGCTTCAATTGCGGAGTTCAGCAACTCCACGATAAGGGTGATCATCGGCACGATCACCAGCAAGACGCGCTCGATACGGCTCACGTCCATGGCGAATGCCAGGGGGACCAGCACTGCGTTGAGCAATAGCAGCTGCCGGAAGGCGGCCTCGCCGATAAAGGCAGCGCGTAGCCCAGCGATTGAATACCCGGCCGCTCGCGAGACGCGCGCAAGTCCTCGTTGTCCTTTGAAGGATGTGGCATCGAGTTCGTTACTGCTACTCATGTGCTAGTCCTGTAGATGAAGTCATAAAATACCGCATGTGCCGTATGAGGTCGCTGGGTGCTACGGGTGAGCCTGCACTGCCACTTGAGCCAGCGTGCAGACCTTCCAAGGTCACCGGCAAGTGTTATTGCGGATTCCACGGTCATCTGGCCACCCATTCCATGAACATCTGACCACCGATTCCACGCTGATCCGGCCACCCATTCCACGCGCATCCGGCCACTGATTCCACGGCCATCCGGCCACTCAACCGGGCAGGCAGCTACGCAGGATTTCTTCACTACCATCGACCTCTTTTTCGAAGCAGAGAGGTCGTCGTGGAGCGTTTATCCATGCGTAAGATTCGCGAAGTACTACGTCTCAAGTTCGAGGTCGGACTATCAGCTCGCCAGATTGCGGTCAGCGTGCAGGTCGGTCGTGTCACCGTCGGCGACTACCTCAATCGTTTTGCCGCCAGTGGTCTCAGTTGGCCCTGTTCGTTGTCCGATGCCGAGTTGGAGCAGCAACTGTTCCCGCCGGCCCCGGCGGTTGCCAGCGAGAAGCGGCCTTTACCCGATTGGGCATGGGTGCATGCCGAACTGCGCCGCCCCGGGGTGACCCTGGCGCTGCTCTGGCAGGAGTACCGCCTGAGCCAGCCGCAGGGCTTTCAGTACAGCTGGTTCTGTGAGCATTACCGAGCCTGGCAGGGCAAGTTGGACGTGGTGATGCGTCAGGAGCACCGCGTCGGCGAGAAGCTGTTCGTCGACTATGCCGGCCAGACGGTGCCGGTTATCGATCGCCACAGCGGCGAGATCCGCCAGGCGCAGGTGTTCATCGCAGTGCTCGGCGCGTCCAGCTACACCTTCGCCGAAGCCACCTGGTCGCAGCAGCTGCCGGACTGGCTAGGCTCCCATGCCCGCTGCTTTGCCTTCCTCGGCGGCGTGCCGGAGATCGTGGTGCCGGACAACCTGCGCAGCGCGGTAAGCAAGGCCCATCGTTACGAGCCGGACATCAACCCCAGCTACCGCGACCTGGCCGAGCACTACGGAGTGGCGGTGGTGCCGGCGCGGGCACGCAAACCGCGCGACAAGGCCAAGGCCGAAGTCGGCGTGCAGGTGGTCGAGCGTTGGATCCTCGCGGCCCTGCGCAACCGTCAGTTCTTCTCCTTGGACGAACTCAACAGCGCCATCTCCGTGTTGCTGGAGCGGCTCAACCAACGCCCGTTCAAGAAGCTGCCGGGCTCGCGCCAGACGGCCTTCGACAGCCTGGATCGTCCGGCGCTGCGCCCCTGCCGGTGCAACCCTACGTCTACGCCGAGTGGAAGAAGGCGCGGGTGCACATCGACTACCACGTCGAGGTCGATGGGCATTACTACTCGGTGCCGTATCAACTGGTGAAGAAGCAGCTGGAGGTGCGCCTGACGGCGCGCACCGTCGAGTGTTTCCACGCCAACCAGCGAGTGGCCAGCCACCTGCGCTCAATGCACAAGGGCAGGCACAGCACGCAGGCCGAGCACATGCCCAAGAGCCATCGCGAGCATGCCGAGTGGACGCCGCAGCGGCTGATCCGCTGGGCCGAGCAGACCGGGCCGAACACCGCCGGCGTGATCCGGCACATCCTCGAACGGCGCATCCATCCGCAGCAGGGCTACCGGGCCTGCCTGGGCATCCTGCGCCTGGGCAAGACTCATGGCGAAGTGCGCTTGGAGCTGGCCTGCCGACGCGCCCTCAGCCTCGGCGCGTGCAGCTACAAGAGCCTCGAATCGATCCTGTGCCAGGGCCTGGAAAGCCTGCCGCTGGCTCAAGCCAACCTGCCGCTGCTGCCGGACGACCACGCCAACCTGCGCGGCCCCGGCTACTACCACTGAACCCAAGGAAACTCACCATGCTGCCCCATCCGACCCTGGACAAGCTGCAAACCCTGCGCCTGCACGGCATGCTCAAGGCGCTGAACGAACAACTGAAAACCCCGGACATCGACAGCCTGAGCTTCGAGGAACGCCTCGGCCTGCTGGTCGACCGCGAGCTGACTGAACGCGACGATAAGCGCCTGAGCAGCCGCCTGCGCCAGGCCCGGCTCAAGCACAACGCCTGCCTCGAAGACATCGACTACCGCAGCCCGCGCGGGCTGGATAAGGCGCTGATCCTGCAACTGAGCGGCGGCCAGTGGCTACGCGACGGCCTCAACCTGATCATCGGCGGCCCCACCGGCGTGGGCAAAACCTGGCTGGCCTGCGCCCTGGCCCACCAGGCCTGCCGGGACGGCTACAGCGTGCGCTACCTGCGTCTGCCGCGCCTACTGGAAGAGTTGGGCTTGGCCCATGGCGACGGGCGCTTCGCCAAGCTGATGAGCAGCTACGCCAAGACCGACCTGCTGATCCTCGACGACTGGGGCCTGGCGCCGTTCACCGCCGAACAGCGCCGCGACATGCTGGAGCTACTGGACGACCGCTACGGCCAGCGCTCGACCCTCGTGACCAGCCAAATGCCCGTGGACAACTGGCACGAACTGATCGGCGATCCAACCCTGGCCGATGCCATCCTCGACCGCCTGGTGCACAACGCTTATCGGATCAATCTGAAGGGTGAATCAATGCGCAAACGGACGCAGAAATTGACGACGCCAGCCAACCCAGACTAACAATGCCACCCCTGCGTCGCTGCGCTCCGACTGCCCGGCCGGATGGCCGTGGAACAGGTGGCCAGATGGCCCTGGAATGCCTGGCCAGATGAGAGCGGACTGGGTGGCCGGATGGCGTGGAATCCGCAGTGATGACGCGTTTGATGGCTTGCCCGCCGACTTGCGGTGCTGCAGCGGCCATTCTCTGCTCTGAGGCATTTGCCAGAAAGCACGGTTTGAGCACCGAGATTCAAATTCGTGCGCAAGCGATGACGACTGACTACAGCGCAGCCTTTGCTGCCAAGGATATGCGCGAGTTGGTTGGTGCCAGCATGGCAAAGTCCGCTGCCTATCAAGTCTATGAAAAGGCAGGTGTCGGAACCGAAGACATTCAGGTCATCGAGCTGCACGACTGCTTCGCCCATAACGAACTCATCACCTACGAGGCACTCGGTCTTTGCGCAGAAGGCGAAGCGGAGAGGTTCGTCGAGGACGGCGATAACACCTACGGAGGGCAATACGTCACCAACCCTTCGGGAGGTCTTCTCTCCAAGGGGCATCCACTCGGCGCCACCGGACTGGCGCAGTGCTTTGAACTGGTAGAGCAGCTTCGCGGTGTGGCAGGCGCCCGTCAGGTGGAGGGCGCTCGCTTTGCTCTTCAGCACAATCTCGGATTGGGCGGAGCGTGCGTTGTGAGCCTCTTCGAGCGGGTCGGCGCAAGTGTGGCGTGATCGATCGAAATTGGATCGGCCAGACCTATGTGCGATCACAGCCCCATTCATGTTGATAGCGACTTTGCCCGTGCGGCTGGCCTGCCTGACGTCATCGGGCACGGAACGCTCAGCATGGCCTGGCTCGGCATGTTGCTCACGCAGTGGGTTCCTCTGTCTTGGATTCAGAAACCGGATGTCCGCTTCAGTGGCATCTGCGGGCTTGCAACCGTGGCGACTTGCTCTGGGGGAGCCCGCGTCGATGCCTACGGCGTGCATCTAGCGCCGAAAGCGGTGGATCAGCGCAGCGAAGAAAAACTCGTTGGTGAGGCACTGATTGCCAAGCCTCAATCACTCGAAAAAGGTGAAGCATGAGCAACGCACTGCAAGGAAAAGTGGCACTTATTACCGGCTCTGGCCGTGGCATTGGCCGGGCTGTCGCCCTGAAGTTCGCCTCTCAAGGGGCTCGGGTGGTCATCAACGATCTGGATGCCGAAGTCGCAGACAGCGTTGTTCAGGAGATCATCGCGCTGGGTGGTGAAGCCGTCAGTTGCAACGGCAGTGTCACTGCCGAAGGGTTTGCCGAGCGCTTTATCAAGACAGCGGTCGACTGCTTTGGTGGCCTCGACATCATCGTTAACAACGCGGGTTACACCTGGGACAACGTCATTCAGAAGATGAGTGACGAGCAGTGGCACGACATCATCGATTGCCACCTGACTGCGCCGTTCAAGATCCTTCGTGCTGCCCAGCCCGTGATCCGTGAATCGGTCAAATCGGAGTCTGCTCGAGGCGAGCGGGTACTCCGGCGCGTCATCAACATCTCCTCCCTGGCTGGTGTGTTTGGGAACGCTGGCCAAATCAATTACTCCGCAGGCAAGGCCGGCATCATCGGCATGACCCAGGCGCTGGCCAAGGAGTGGGGACGACTCAACACGACCGTCAACTGTGTCGCCTTCGGTTTGATTCAGACGCGTCTCACCGTGAAGGCCTCCGATAACCAGACCATGAATATCGATGGCCGGGAAATCAAAGTGGGTATCAGCGACGAGATTGCGGCTGCTTCCAAGCACATCATTCCCCTGGGCCGCTTCGGCACCACTGAAGAGGCTGCGGGGGCCGTCTACCTGTTCGCCATCCCGGAAGCCGACTATGTGAGCGGCCAGACCCTTGTCTGCGCTGGCGGTATCACTGGCGTTTAACCTCCCGAGGATTCAAAGATGCAGAATGGACATAGCCATCATCCCTGGATGACTGAGGAGCTATCGGCGACTCGTGAGCAGGCTCGCCGCTTCGCAGAGAAAGAGGTGGCGCCTCGGGTAGAGTCCTGGAGAGAGGTAGGCCACAGCGACCCACAGGTATGGAAACAACTCGCCGACCTCGGGCTGCTACTCCCTGAGCTGCCGGAAGAGTATGGCGGCTCTGGCGGCTCGCTGGCCTACCAGTTGGTGGTGCAGGAAGAGCTGGCGCGCGTTGAGGCGGGGCTCGGCATCGTGACGGTGCACTCCATTGCCGCACACTACATCTTGAACTACGGCACAGATGAGCAGAAGCAGCGCTGGCTCCCTCGTTTGGCCAGCGGAGAGCTGCTGGCCGCTATCGCCATGTCCGAGCCTGGAGCAGGAAGCGATCTGCAAGGCGTTCGGACGCGAGCAACACGAGAGGGTGAGGAGTACGTGATCAATGGCTCCAAGATTTTCATATCTGGCGGTTACAACGCCGGGTTGATCATCGTGGTCTGCAAGACCGATCTGACCCAGGGAGCCAAAGGCATCTCGTTGATCGTTGTCGAAACGAAGGCGCTGGCAGGTTTCAAGGTGGGCCGGTTGCTCAACAAGATCGGACTAAAGGCCTCCGATACGGCGGAGCTGTTCTTCGATGAAGTCCGGGTTCCGGCGGGTAATCTCCTAGGCGGTGTGGAGGGCCGTGGTTTCTATCAACTGATGCAGGAGCTGCCATTTGAACGGATGCAAATTGCTGCGGGAGCCGTTGCGGTGGTGGAGCGTGCGGTAGAGCTCACGGTTCAATACACCAAGGAGCGCAAAGCTTTTGGCCAAAGCATTTTCGACTTCCAGAACACTCGGATGAAACTGGCGGAATGCAAGACCTTAGCTCAGGTCATGCGCAGTTACATGAACGACTGCACCCAGCAACTGGTCGACGGCAAACTCAGCGTAGAAGCGGCTTGTATGGCCAAATGGTGGTGCACCGAGCAGCAATGCAAAGTGCTGGATGAGTGTTTGCAGTTCTTCGGTGGCTACGGCTTCATGCATGAACAGCCGATAGCCAGGTTCTATGCCGATTCTCGTGCGCAGAAAATCTATGGCGGGGCCAACGAAGTGATGAAGGAAGTGATCGCCAAATCGCTGTAAGCAGAGGCTGAGCCCTTCCCTCGCTTTAGAGGTGCCCTTTAGTCCAGTGCCAGGGCCTTCATCCAGATCTCACGGGCATTCACCTGGTAGGCAGTCATTCGCTCAATGAGCTGCTGCCGCTTTGCGCTGTTGAACATCTCATCTGGCAGCAATGGATCCAGGATGATCATGCGGATCACTCGACGCCCTTCAATCAGCGTATGCGCGGCAGCCTGCTCCAAGCTCATCGAGAGCAGTTGCCGTTCACTGGCTTCAAGGCGCTTCAGGCAATCGTCGTAGGATTGATCCAGTGCCTGGGTATCCCAGAGCGCCCATACAGCTCGCTCATCTCCTTGCGCAAGGCCAGTCACTCCTAGGACGGTGGCGGTCGGCGCAAGGCCCAGCAACATCAGCTCTTGCCTAACCTGCTGGACGCCGCCCTGGATATTGTCGGGGCGCACGCTCAGGCCATTAGGCAGTGACTTGAAACCACGTAGCTCCAGTGCTTTGGCATGGCGCTTCAGCGCAGCGCGGTCGGTACGCGATAAGTCCGAATCAAGCACGCCTACCCAATCACCTCTCCATGGGGCCATTTGCCGCTCCTTGTGGAGCCAGTTGCGGACATCCTGAAACAGGCTGTGCCCTGCTGGGTTCCAGGCATAGCAACCTCTGGATGGGGCGGTGACTTTGCCTTGTTGAACCAAACGCGTGAGAGCCACGCGCAGAGTCTGCTCTCCGATCCCCACAAAGCTGCCAGCTCGGCACAGCGCCGCTACAGGAAGCTCATGCGCTTCGTGTGAGGACAAAAGATCGAGGACGAGCTCATTAGCCGTAATGCTATCACTCAAAATATTGCTCTCTCATACGCTATTTGTATTTCAATGTAATATTACAAGAATTTGCGTACTGTTTGTCCTTATGAAACATGCCTTGCCTGGAGACCTGTATGAGCGATCAGCTCGTGATCACCGAAACTCATGAGAACGTGTGCACCATTATCCTCAACCGCCCAGAGCGGCGGAATGCTGTGGATCGAAAAACGGCGGATGCGCTGCGAGAGGCCTTTGAGCATTTCGAGTCTGATGCCAATTTGCGGGTAGCGGTGCTTTACGGCGCGGGGGGGAATTTTTGTGCCGGTGCCGATCTGAAAGCCATGAGCTCTCCTGATACTCGCAATGAGGTTGATGAGGTCGGTGCAGGCCCAGGGCCAATGGGGCCAACGCGTATGCATCTGAGCAAGCCGGTGATCGCGGCTGTATCAGGTTATGCAGTTGCTGGGGGGCTAGAGCTCGCTGCCTGGTGTGACATGCGAGTCATAGAGGAATCGGCAATCTTCGGCGTCTTCTGTCGCCGTTGGGGTGTCCCACTAATCGACGGTGGCACTGTTCGTTTACCTCGTCTCATTGGGCACGGACGAGCCATGGATCTCATTCTTACGGGGCGCCCGGTGGACGCCCAGGAAGCGCTGGCGATTGGTCTAGCCAATCGAGTCGTCGCGGACGGCCAAGCGCGTGAGGCGGCCGAGGCCCTGGCAAAAGAGATCGCCGCGTTCCCCCAGCAGTGCCTGGTTGCGGATCGCCAGTCTGCACATCGCCAATGGGATATTCCGCTGACCGACGCGCTTCGCGAAGAGGGGGCAGGCGGCTACCCAATCGTTTTCAAAGAAGCCATTCAAGGCGCAGGTCGCTTCTCTGAAGGAGCAGGGCGCCACGGCAGCTTCAAGAACTGAAATGCCTCATCGAACTGAATCGGAGGGAACAACAATGACAACAAGTTACCTTGATTTGATCAATCGCGGTGCACAGCACCATCGAGACAGAACGGCGATTGTGTTTGGTGATGCCACGTTGACCTTCACTGAGGTGGACGAGCTGAGCAGCCAGCTTGCACATGCATTGGCCTCGCTGGGAGCCAACAGAGGTTCCACTGTCGCACTGCTCATGAACAATGGGCTTTACAGCGTGCCGATGGATTTTGCGTGCGTGAAGGGCGGTATCAACAGGGTTCCGATCAACTCCCGGCTGTCACTTTCCGAGCATGTCCGAATGCTGATGGACACACACTGCCAGACCCTGGTATTCGCTCCTGATCTGATTGAGCGCGCCACCGCTCTGCAAGAGCAGATTCCCGGACTCGTCACTCATGGCTTGGGTGTTTCCATGGAGGGCGGCGTTGACCTTCTTGATGAGGCAAGTCGGCATAGCAAGAAATGCCCGAAAGTTGGCGTTCAGCCAACGGACTATGCAGTGACCCTTTTTACTTCCGGTACCACGGGAACTCTAAAAGCCGCTCAGCACACCCAGGCATCCTATGCGGCAGTTTGCCAGAATATCTTTCAGAATTTCATCGACATTGCCCCTGATGACTCAATGCTACATGCGGCCTCCCTGATTCATGCGAGCGGAGTATTTGTCCTGCCGTTCTGGCTGCGTGGCGCTCGTACTGTGATCATGCCTGGCTTCGACCCGCAGGCTTACTTGCAGCTCATCCAGAAGGAAAAAATCACGTCGGTGAACATGGTGCCGACCATGCTGCAAATGCTCTTGGATCACCCGTCTTTCCAGGGCGCGGATCTATCGTCGCTGCGTCACATCATCTACGGCGCCTCTCCGATGCCTCGACCAGTCATAGAGAAGGCCATTTCGCTGCTTGGGCAGCATCGGTTCTGGCAATACTTCGGACAGACCGAATTTCCCCTGGCGATTGCTGCCTTGCGACCTGAGGATCATGTACCCGAGCTGCTTGGTGCATGTGGTCGACCCTCGATAGATGTTGAAATTCGTTTGGTCGATGAGGCCGGGAATGATGTTCCTGACGGCAAAGAGGGGGAAATTGCCGTGCGTGGCCCCTCGATGATGGCCGGTTACTTCAATGCGCCCGCTCTTAACCAGGAGATGTTCTTCGGTGAAGGTTGGCTGCGTACTCGAGACGTGGGCATCTTCGATGAGCGAGGCTTTCTGCATCTTAAAGACCGCACCTCGGACATGATCATCTCCGGTGGCTACAACGTGTATCCGCGAGAGGTGGAGGACGTCCTTCTCGCTCACCCTGCAGTGGCGGAATGTGCTGTGGTAGGGCTAAAGGATCCCAAGTGGGTTGAAGTCGTAACGGCTGTTGTCGTGCTCAAACCGGGTCAAGTGAGCACGGAGTCTGAGCTGATCAACTTTGTCGCCGCCCAAGTGGCCTCCTACAAGAAGCCTCAGAAGGTCATCTTCGTCTCAGCGCTACCGAAGACGCTAATTGGCAAGATCAATCGGCGTATGCTCCGAGAGGAGCTAGCAGCTTCCTAGGGAAGGTCTGAAATAGGCCACCATTTCTGGCCGACTTCGGGCGCTATCGATTTTGAAAGAGTCCATCTGATCAGAAAATGCTCAGATTACCCGCTTGTTTCTCCGTCTCTGACCTCCGCACGCAGCCTGCGGAGGTCATTTTCCACATTACAGACGCACCTCTCCTGCACCCACCAACAAATATCGGCGTGCCATCCACAGGTTCGACAGAGCGAATAACGTCACCATCTGGACGGTGTTCTTCGCCAAGCCACGAAACCGCACCTTGGTGTAACCAAACTGGCGCTTGATCACCCGGAACGGGTGCTCAACCTTCGAGCGGGTCTGCGCTTTGGCTTTCTCGAGGCTGCGGTATGCCTTGTACAGTGCGCTTTTCTTGCCGTGCTTTTCGTACGTGCTGCGCCGAGCCGCGATCTGCCAGATTACCTGGCGCCCCTTATGCTCCTCGCGCTTCTCGACGCCCGTATAACCAGCGTCAGCCGCCACCATGTTCTCTTCGCCATGCAGCAGCTTGTCCACCTGGGTGACGTCCGCAACATTGGCGGCTGTGACATGGACGTGGTGCACCAACCCCGACTCCACATCGACCCCGATATGCGCCTTGGCACCGAAGTAGTACTGGTTGCCTTTCTTGGTCTGGTGCATTTCGGGGTCGCGCTTGCCTTCCTTGTTCTTGGTCGAACTGGGTGCATGAATCAGCGTGGCATCGACGATGGTGCCTTGACGCAAGGACAGGCCACGGTCGCCCAGGTAGCCATTGATGACACCGAGAATGCCGGCAGCCAGGTCATGCTTCTCCAGCAGTCGACGGAAATTGAGGATGGTCGTTTCGTCCGGGATACGCTCCAGGCTCAAGCCTGCGAATTGGCGCAGGATGGTCGTTTCATACAGGGCCTCTTCCATTGCAGGATCGCTGTAGCCGAACCAGTTTTGCATCAGGTGTACCCGCAGCATGGCCATCAACGGGTAGGCCGGCCGACCGCCTTCACCTTTGGGATAATGCGGCTCGATCAATGCCACCAACCCCTTCCATTCCAGGGCACAACCTGATCCATCTCGATCAGGAACAGCTCCTTGCGGGTCTGCTTACGTTTACCGGCGTATTCGGCGTCAGCGAAGGTCATCTGCTTCATTGAGAAACTCGGGCAACGGGATTGGCCTATTTCACCAGAAACGGGAGGTCTTCTTCAGACTTTCCCTAGGGATTGTACAGTCGTCGAGCGAAGGTCAGGCGACATGTGTTGAGCGGGTGGCGATCCTTTCTTACCAACCAAAGATTGGTCATGCTGCAAAAGCGGATTTTCCATTGATTGTGAGATTGACGGCGAGTTTTTGGCAGACTATCTAGCTATCGAATCATCTCACCAAAGAATCCCCTCTCTGCTATGGAAGGCAAGTGTCATGTCGTTTCGCTCGATTGCGGCTTTCATTATTTCGTCCCTGACAGTCTTGTGCGCGCCAGTCAATGCGAGTGAATGGCGTGTCGAAAACCTGCAGGCCTATATCGGCGACTACAACGCCGACGGGCAGGTCGATATCTATCTCAAGGCAGTGGATATCAGCGTACCCGGAGTACCCAGTCCCACTATCGAGAAGGCGCCATTCAGAAGCCGCATGCTCTTGCGTGAGGGTACCGGTTATATCGCCATTTATAAATTCGACGATGTTCGGCTCGCCAATACTGAATGGCAGCCCGCGCCTTATAAATTCGAGACAGTCGATGTCGATGGTGATCAATTACTCGATCTGATCATGCAGCCCAATGAGTCCAGCGGCGAGTTGCTGGTAGTCAGTGCCATCGAATCCAAACAAAGCATTATCTATCAAGGCACCGGACAGTCCATGGGTGCGGATATTGCTGCCAGCTCCGGAGCGAAGATCGAATTTCTCGGCATGAGCCGCAGCGGTAAATTGTCCATACGCATTACTCATCCGTTGCATGGAACCAGTACTCTGCTAGTTGATAGCAATACCGCTAGCAGTTCTACGCTTCTGGCCGCCAAGTCCTCAGCCAGCGCGAACATTGGTGAAGCCCCTGAAAATCATAAAGCTCTCAACCTGGCGTTACCCGAGGTCGGCGTAGGGCTGGGTGGCGACGCTCAGTACAGCTTTCCCATCGCTGTACCGGCTGGCATCAATGGCATGCAGCCCGCACTATCGGTGACTTACGTCGGTCTCGGAAGAAATGGTGTGCTGGGCCGCGGCTGGGAACTGGCAGGCCTGTCCAGCATTCAGCGTTGTGCTTCTACCATCGTTCAGGACGGTGCCAATGTCCCTGTGGCTCTGGCAGCGACAGACAAACTCTGTCTGGATGGCATGCACCTGAAGTTGGTATCTGGGCAATATCTGCAAGCGGGTAGCGTTTATCGAACCGAGCTGGATGGTTTCAATCGGATAACGTTGAAGGGCTCGGCCAATGCTCTGACCTTCGAGGTAAAAACCAAAGCTGGCGAAACCTTGCAGTATGGCGGCGGTGACGCGACGATCAGCAGCAAGGGCAAGGTCACCGAACATATCTGGGCGATAAAGTCCAGAACCGATGGTTTTGGCAATGCTGTGCAATACCGCTATGAGTCAGGCGCTAGCTCCGTCATCCCGACGCAAATCAGTTATTCCGATATCGTCGTGAATTTCGTTTATCAGGGCCAGCCTTACAACCTTCGCCAGTATCGCGGCGGCGGTTACAGTGAAACAGGTAAGGTCATCTCAGCGCTGGAAGTGCGCGCGGCAGGCACGCAGGCGATGCGTTATCAACTGAACTACAACTCGGCACTGGATAACCCGCTCTATAGCGTTCTTTCCAGCATACAAGCCTGCCGCTGGGGGAGTGAGGGTAAAGCCTGCCAGCAATCGGTTGCTTTCAGTTACCTGGCGCAAGCACTGCAATGGATGCCCAGCCTAAAAATCGCCCAGGATTTCTACGTGACTCGCACCATGGGGCCGAGTTTTGTGCCGGTGGACTGGGATGGTGATGGCGCAAAAGAATTTGCACGTACCTATTTTTCTATGGCCAAGAAGGTCGCGCGTATCGCTCTGATCAAATCGAATGGCTCCACTCTGACCGAGCAAGTGCTATTTGAGGGCAATCAATTTCCTGTTTCGCTAGGCCGTTTCGATTTCGATGGCGACGGTACCGAAGAACTCTATTACTTCAAGATAATCGCCTCGTCGAATAATAATGCAGTTAAGACACTGCGCTGGTTCGCGCTGACCAAAAATGGCGAGGTTCCCATTGGCGATGCCTGGCAAACCGATGGTAATGGTGTTATCACCAGTTATGCGCCGGGATTGTTCACGATTTCAATGATTTCAGGCAGCACCCTCGACGCCAATAATGATGGTAAAGATGATTTGTTGTTGCCGGTGAACGGCCAATGGAGCGTATTTTTAAATAGCGGTAATACGCAAACGCCGACCTTTACCAAGGTGAACTGGTTGCCGGGGTTCACTCTGGCACGATACCCCTGGTTGGTGCCCTTGGGGCTTGACCCGTCCGGCGGGGTGCAACTGATCACCCAGAAAGCCGGGGTGCTGCATGGTGCGGTATTGAAGAATGGTGTCGCACTCAGTGACAGCTCGCTGGTTTCGATGGGCGTCAACGCGGATCGTGCGGTCAGCGCCGATGTTAACGGCGATGGGCTGCTCGACTACGTGGTACAAGGGGCGAATACCACCTTGTCGGTATTGTTGAATACCGGTGCTTCGCCTTCCGGCTCGATGTTCCAGCGGGTAGACACGCCGTACTCGTCTGCCGAAGTGCTACCGTTCTATAGAATTCGCAGTGCTGCGGCAGACTATCCGGCCAAAGCACTGGATCACGATGGTGATGGCGCTCAGGAGATCATTTACCCCGGCCAGGACGCCCTGTTTTATTTGCTGCGTTTTACCGGTGCGACCTTTGAAAAGGTCGCGACCGGCATTCCAGTAAGCCGAGCGTTCTATTCCGATGTTTCCAAGCTCACCCCCTCTTGTCAGAAACAGGTCAATGAGTCCCGAGCCTTGATTGCCGATCATCGTCGGCGGGGTAACACGGCGACGGCCGACGCTTTGGAATTCCTGTTTTACGTAGGTACAGCCATCACCTGTGCCTACAACTATGAAGGCGTCAAGATCGACCCATTCGAGATGTTTCCCGCTGACTACACCGGCAAGGGCGTGGATGAAGTGCTTTTGGGAACACCGGTGGTCGAGGTTTCATATGGTACGACCAGGCTGGCCGGTCAGCAGTGGCAACATTTTGCGCAGGTTCGGCAGTATCCCGAACTACTCAGCAAAGTGGATAACGGGGCTGGCAACACTGTTGAAATCAACTATGGAAAACTGAACGACACCGCCATTCATACGCCGGCCACCAATGTTGCATTCCCCAATATGGCTGTGCGTTCGCCCAAACCTGTGGTCAGCAAACTGCTGATGGCCAATGGTGTGGGTGGCCAGACCATCCATGAATACAAATATCGCGGTGCACGCCTGAACCGATTGGGGCGTGGTTTTCTTGGCTTTGCTTCGATCGAAGCGAAAGATCTGGCTCGTAGCCAAACAAGAACTCGCACCCTGCGTCAGGACTTCCCGTTCATTGGTGCCGTTAGCAAGGATGAAACCCAGCAGGGCAGCCAGCTAATTTCACGCACTACACAGCAGTGGGAAAAGCTCGAACCAATTACGGGAAAAACCTATTACCCCTACGTTGCAGTCAGCACGCAGGAGCAATTTGAGGGTGGGGCGGTGGTGGCCGCCAGCCAGTCTACGCAAACGCTCGACGTTTACGGCAATGCTCAAAGCACCATTACACGTACGGCGGCGACCGTTGCAGGGCTAAGCACGCCTCTGCATACCGTTTCCAAGACGCGTAAGTTCAGCAACGATGAAAGCCAATGGCTGCTGGGCTTCGTGACGAGTGAAACCACACAAAGCAGCAGTGGCGGACAAAGTCGTTCGCGTACTCACACCTATACCGCCGTACCCGGGACGCTCGCTGTTGCCAGCGAAGTACGCTATGCCGGGGCTGGGGCCGTGCAGCTTTCGGTCAGTTATGGGCGTGATTCCGCCGGCCGTATCCTAAGCACCACTGAGACGACTGCTGGGCAGGAAGCACGAACCTCCAAACAGAGTGCATTCCAGGGGCCTTGGCCGACCTCGCAACAGAATGCCCTTGGGCATACGCAATCCACCACTTACGACCGTGTTACCGGCAACCCATTGACGGTAACGGACGCCAATGGGCTCATAACCACCTACAGCTACGACGCCTTTGGGCGTGAAACCCAGGTTAGCCGACCAGGTGGCGCCACCGAGCTAACGACCTACAGCCTATGTGGCGGGGCTGTGTCCTGCCCTGCCGGGGCGGTTGCTGCCATAAGAAAACGCACCGTTTCCGGCTCCGGTTTACAAGGTGCCCCAGAGCAATGGATCTATCTGGATCAGCTCGCTCGTGCAGTGCGCGAGCGTCACCAGGGATACGACGGCGGCTGGATCAATACCGACAGCCAATTCGACGGCCTGGGGCGTTTGATCAAACAGAGTGAGCCCTACAGTGGCACTACGCCGAACTATCTGCTGTCGACCTGGGATAACCGTGACCGACCTTTGACCCGGCAGCTCAGTGGCGGTGCAGCGCTGTCATTCAGTTACGGTTCGCGAACGGAAGGCGGTACCTGGCGGCAGTACACCCTGACCTATGAGGCAGGTGGCACCCAGAGTCGTACTGAGCGACGGGAAAGCAATGCCCTGGGGCAGTTGGCAGTCAGTGTCAATGCTGTGGGCAGCTCAGTCGCCACCAATGTTCGTTACCTCTACGACCCTGATGGCAACCTGGCTGCAACCCGCGTCAACGGAGCGCAAGCGACCGACGTGCTCATGACCTATGACGTGGCCGGTAACCGCATCTCGCTTCAGGATCCGAACAGTGGCCTGCAGACCATGAGCGTCGATGGGTTTGGCCAGATCGGCGAGGTGACCGCCAGCGATGGCAGCAAGATCCGCCAGCGCTACGACCGCTTGGGGCGTATGGTTCGCCGCTTGGATATCAATCCACAAGGGGTGACGGTCGATGAATCCATTTGGACATACGACGGTGACCCGAATGCCATTGGCTCCCTGAGCGGGATGGGTAAAGCCAATCAGAGCTTTATGCAGGTCTATGGATACGACAGTCTGGCCCGTTTGTCCCAGCGCCAAACCGATATCAAAGCCAATGGCCTGAGCCGCAGCTACACCGATACCTATAGCTACGACAGCTTCAATCGCCCCGTGCAGCTACTGGATGCCTCGGGTCTGCGTTTGCAGTACCGCTATAACGGTCATGGCTATGCCAGTGGTGAAAGCGATCTGGTCAGCGGGCAGTCCTTACGTACCATCAACAGCCAGAACGAACTGGGCCAGGTCACTCAGGTCACTTATGGCAATGGTGTAGTGAGTAAATACACCTATAAGCCCGGTGCTGGTTGGCTAACAGGCCTGCAAAGTACGGGCGCTTCCGGCTCACTGCAGAACCTGACCTACACCTACGGGCAGAACGGTGTACTGCTCGCTCGTGAGGATGCCCGAGGTTACAAAGAGGTATTCACCTACGACCCGCTGCAACGCTTGTTGAGCAGCACCCGAACCCTTGGAGGGCAGACACTCAAGGACGTCTATGCCTACGACGGCCTTGGTAATCTGCTGCAGAACCCGCGCAATAGCTCCTTGCAGTACGGTCAGTACGACAGTGCTGGGCAAACTACCTGTGCGAATGTCGGGGTCAGTAAGCCTGGGCCTCACGCTGTGTTACGCAGCTCGGCTGGTAGTTATTGCTATGACGCAAGGGGCAATCAGATCAGCGGCCCTGGCCGTCAGATCACCTATAGCCTGTACGACAAACCCTTGAAAATCATCGCGGGAGGTGATGTCAGCGAGTTCCAATACGACCCGCAGCGCAAGCGCTTCTTCCAGCAGAATGGCACCAGCACCACCTTCTATCTCGACGAAGGGCAGTTCGAGGAGGTGCTACAAGGCGGTTCTCTTGTGCAAAACCGCTATGTCGGCGACTACCTGCAATATCAGCGGAATCTTGCTGATGGCAAAGGCCGTTTCATCTACCAGCTAAGGGATCAACTGGGTTCGATCGACACCGTCGTCAATGCAAGCGGCACCCTCATCGAGCGCATGGCCTATGCCCCCTTCGGTGGCGTGCGGGGAGGGGACTGGTCAAATACCCCAGCTCTGATGCAAACCTCGAAGCGCGGCTTTACCGGCCACGAGCATCTGCCGGCCAGTGCGCTTATTCATATGAATGGCCGGATCTACGATCCAGGGTTGGGTCGTTTCCTGAGTGCCGATATCGTCTATCAGGACACGGCCAATGGGCAGGCGTTCAATCGGTATTCGTATGGATTTAACTCGCCGTTCAGTGGGGTGGATCCGACGGGGTATGCACAAGAGAGCATCAATGGAGGATTCTGGCGCGGGGTGGGAGGTGTGATCGGTAAAATATGGACATTGCCTAACACGATTACTGGACTTGCGTATGGAGGGATTGGCTATGTATTAGGAAATCTGGGTTACGCTATTGATTTGATAGATAATCGACCGACATGGAGCGTGGGAAACAATGCCATACAGTTTCATGATAATCCGCTCACGCTTTCCAGAACTGCGATTACGATTGGCAATACAATTTCTTATGGAAGAGGTATCGCTCCAGTCGACTATAATGCTTATGGAGACCGCAGTGTTCAGGTAGGGTTACATGAAAAAGCGCACACTCTTCAATATCAGGCGCTTGGACTGATGTTCTTACCCGCCTACTTAATTAGCGGCGGCTTTTCTGGGCCGACTGGAAATCCATTTGAGAGTGCTGCTCAAAACTACGCGAAGGGTGCGGGAGGTTGGTCGCCATGGTAAGAGTATTATTATTGCTATTTTTTCTTGCGATTCTTTCCGGGTGTGACCGATATTCGGGGCCACTTTTGCAGAATGGTTTTCCATTCGACGTAGAAGTGACCGTTATGTATGAAGATGGGTCAGAGTATTCTGAGGTCTGGCCACCATGTCGACGGGTTTTTATAGATGCCTCTGAAGTCGGTCTGTTAGGGATGGAAAGGAAAGACACTAGTGTTGATGAAATTCTTGTCAAGCACAAAGGTGATGTCGCTCTCCACTTCGATAAGGAGCAGATGGAGTCATTAGTGGCGCAAGCGAAGAAAAAGAATGGAATTTTGATCTGGCAATTCGATGCTGCTGGAATCAGTTTCATTAAGGCATCTGATGATAAGTGTCCAGCTAATCCAGACAAGCGCTGATTCATATGCACAAAAGTGAAAAGGTAACTGTGAAAAGGCGACACCCATTAGGGAAACTCTGAATTTAACTTCCAGAATCTGGTGAAATAGTCGGCCTGGCAGCCCCTGGATGATAGCCCGATAAAGCACATGAGCTTCGCGGACGCCGAGTACGCTGGCAAGCGCAAGCAGACCCGCCGGGAATTATTCCTGATCGAGATGGATCAGGTGGTTCCTTGGAAGGGCCTGGTGGCGCTGATCTAGCCGAGGGGGCTTCAGGGACAGACCACGATTTTGTGGGTAGTCCTGTCCACTATCGTTCACCGTTGCTGTTGAGGGCGCTGGTGGGTCAGAGGAACCTTGGCCAATTCAGTCTGCGTCTATGCCGCGACCATCATGATCGCACACCTTGAGGCCCTCCTTGAAAATGAGGTAGACCCCTGCCCAGGGATCAAGTGATGTTTTTTATGCCACGTGTATTATGTTGACAGTGATAACAATCCCAACATGGTAGGTGGGTGGGCATGAGCATAATTGATAAATTGAAGTTCAATACCGTTTATTATCGAGCAATCAAGATTTCAGTTGTTTCAATTGTAAGTGGGGTGGTTTTCTTTCCAATCATCTGGCTGGGGATTTGGCTAGAGATAGACTGGGTTAGAAGTGGAGGGACGATTTTATTTGCAATCTCTTTTACAGTGGCATTTGTTAGTTGCTTATTCTTGTTGTTGTATGTGCTCTACTTTGCATTGAAAGAAATATTTGATTTTAAATAAATGTAACTGCGGGCAAGCAGGTGAAATGAAGAAGAAACTTATAAGATTCTTTTTGGTGGTTTGTCCCTGAGGAATCCCCACAAAAATCCCATTTTTATCAATGGGATAGCTTGAAGAAGCCTGCATGAGTCGGGCAGTTTGGTAGTCGCCAAACAAACCAACCCCCGAGACTCATGCAGGCAGTACGATTCTTACACAAGGCATTTTCCCAAGCACTCCCCACGATCCACAGCAAGCGGCTGAACGCCTTGATGAGCAGCGTCAGTGCCTTGCTGCATGGGCATCGCCTGACCCTGACCGACCTTGGCAGGGCCATGCCCAGCGAGGCTTACACCAAGCATTCGATCAAGCGCGTGGATCGCCTGCTTGGCAACGCTCACCTGCAATACGAACGCACGCTGTTCTACTGGAAAATGCTGACTGCGCTGATTGGCTCCCTGCGTCATCCATTGATCCTGGTGGATTGGTCGCCGATCAATGCGGCCTCTGACCTTTACTTGCTGCGAGCTTCAATCCCGCTGGCTGGTCGAGCGTTTCCTGTGTACGAGAGCGTGCATGACCGTGAAGGCTGCCCTCAGCGTCAGAGACAACTGCTCGATGCACTGGAAGCCATGCTTCCCAACCAATGCGTGCCGATCTTGGTAACGGATGCCGGATTTCGCCGCCCCTGGTTCCAGGCTGTCGAAGCCAAGGGGTGGTATTACGTGGGACGCGTCCGCAATCGTGATCTTTATCGCGACGAGCAAGGTCAATGGCAGCCGATCAAGCAGCTCTACCAGCAGACGACATCTCGTGCGCGGTCACTCGGCCAAGTCGAGATGACGCGCAGTGCACCGCACAAAGTTGCGTTGTACGGCATTCACCAACCGCCCAAGGGCAGAAAACATCGACGCGTGACGGGCAGCATCGCACGCAGCAAGCTCAGCCGGCAGAATGCGCGTCGTGAACAGGAGCCCTGGCTGCTCGCCAGCAACCTGCCACAAGCCAACTGGACGGCACGTCAAGTCGTGGGTATCTACCGAAAACGGATGCAGATTGAGGAAGGTTTTCGGGATGTGAAAAGCCTACGTTTCGGCTTTGCTTTCGACCTACACCGGACGCGCTGCCCACGGCGTATCGAGATCCTACTGCTGATCGCAGCACTGGCGTGTTACGTGCTGTACTTGGCTGGCCTCCAGGCTCACATGACAGGCAAGTCGCGCCGCTTTCAGAGCAACAGCGTCAGGCATAAAACCGTACTGTCGCTCTGGCGTATCGGTCTTGAATACCTCAGGCGCTCGGCCAGCGATTTATCCTACTCGGCACTCACAAAGATGGAGCTATTGCTGCGTGACGAGGTGCACCGGCAAGCTCGGGCGCTGGAGTAGATTTGTGGGGATTCCTCAGGGTTTGTCCTGTTTCGCTATTTTTATCGTTTCTCTGTTATTGTATGCTCTCGGCACTGAAAATAATGGGCTCTGAAGTTTTGAGTGTGGCGGTATTTTGGGCTTTTAGTATGAGCTGGCTGTTTTCTCCGAAAAATAATATGTTTCTTGGTTTGAAGAATTTATATTGGTTTGACTGGCTTGCCGCTATTGTGTTTTCAGTGGTGATGGCGGACTCTTTCATGCAAAATTTTTATCAAGGCGCGGCAATATTCTTGTGTTTGCTATTCCTTACCGTGACTTTTGCATTACGGGTACGGTGTCGGTCGAAAAAAAGGAGGCACGTTAAGTTCTGAGTGTGAAAGAAATGGGGCGATTATCTATTGTCTTTTTCAAACTTCTTCCAGCTTGAAAAGCTGTCGCCTTTTCGTAGGTGAAGCCGATTGTTATAGCTTTACGACGCGGCCGCTACCAACTTCCCTTCCACCTTCTTTAATAACAAAGCTCGCTCCTACTTTAAGCGGAGAATAATCGACTTGCTCATAAGGCAAGCGGACTGTAACGAGAACCTCCACGCCAAACTCTGGCGCAACACTGCACCCCATGAACAGCACACCCAGGTACTCATCCCTGGGGCGACCATCAACAACAATATGAGGTCGATACAGTCCATTCCTCAAGTCTGGCGGATGCTCCCTGCCTCCGTTGCCCGGCGAGGTAAATGTAATTGCCAGATCCATGGTACCTACTCTCTCTCAGCTATAACGCCCCAATAACAGGAGCCGAACCGAGAACGCAGTGTAGCGCGAAAAATGGGCGCAGCCCATGCGCGAAACGAAGTGAAGGTTTGGTTTTCTATTGATTGGTTTGTTAAGTATTTTAGTCGCCGATGCGGCTCCATGACTCAAACGGTATATTATGGTTTTGCATGAACTCATATAGGTTGGCCGCCTTGTCATTACTGAATTTTTCTCCAAGGAGGTTGAGGATATTTCCGTTACCTCCAATTGCCTCTTTAAATCTTGGAATATCTTGTTTTTTTATTGTCCAATACCACTCATATTCCGAACAACCAAAGGCACCTTCAACACCGCCACCCAAGTCTTGCCCCTCAAAAACTAGATTCCCATTCTCTTTAATTTCAGCACCGAGGAATCTATAGCCTTCAGCATTCCGCTCCTCTCTTAGGATGATCTTCTTTTTCATAAACAGATTAAACATGCCAGGTTCCTGTGACACTTAACGATAAGCTAAGTGGCTGCAAGCCACCACTAAACTCAAAATAACTACCGTCAACACACTAGCCAGTTTTAATCAAGATCGCCACAGGTTTGCAGTCCGCCTTAAGCGCCTTGTGATGTGCGCACTTATTACTTATCCAAAATAACGTCAAAACCGCCATAAATAATGCGCTTACCATCAAATGGCATTGGGTTGTTTTCAGGATTAATTCGAGGGTCATCCATTATTCGCTGCCAAGCAGAATCTCGGATTTCTTTTGAGGGCCAAACAACCCATGAGAACACTACTGTTTCATTGTCTTGAGCTTTAACAGCCATTGGAAATGAAGTTACTTCACCATCTGGTACTTCACTTCCCCACGTTTCCACAACATTTAACGCGCCAAAATCTTTGAACATTTCGGCTGCTATTTTGATGTGTGTAATGTACTGCTCTTTATTCGCTGTTGGGACAGCGGCTACAAAACCATCGACGTATGACATAAATAAACTCCTCTCAGTGGAGTTATAACCATAGCCCAGCGACGCAAGAGCACATAACAGTGATTAGATAGTCTTCCGTGCTAATCCATTCGTGAGGAAGGTGGTATAACTCCGGGAAAAGGCAGTCTCAAAGTCAAAAAAATGCCGTCTTTCAATGGCTTAGAAAACGCAACATAGACAAAGGCGTATTCGCTTGACCTCCACATTCCACGCTTTCATGACTACCGGATCGGTATACACAAAGCTACTGGCAGCGTGCAAGGCAGGCGAGAGGCCGTGCCGAGATCAACGAGCGACAAAGGGGCGCAGTGAGCATACGGCATAACGCGAAAGCCCCGATTTTTCTGGCTTTGGGCAACAACGGGCACCCGTCAAAGCGGGTTCAAGATCCCCATCTTCCCGCCATACAGAAAAGCCCCGAACTGCATTGCAGGTCGGGGCTTGGTTTTTCTGCTTTCCCGGAAAGTCCCGGCTTTCGCCAGGAGCCTTCTCGCTTCAGACCTTGTCCAGGTCGGAGGCCTGGTGTCGTTCGGGTACTTGTTCCGATTCGTCGCCCCAGGTGCGGTTGACGCGGCGGCCGCGTTGTACGGCTTCGCGTTTGGCGATTTCTTCGGCCCAGCGCAGTACGTGCGGATATTCGTGAACGGAGAGGAATTCGGCGGCCGAGTAGACGTTGTTGCGCACCAGTTCGCCATACCAGGGCCATACGGCGATATCGGCGATGGTGTAGGTGTCGCCGGCCAGGTAGCGGTTGTCGGCGAGGCGTTGGTTGAGGACGTCCAGTTGGCGCTTGGTTTCCATGGTGAAGCGGTTGATGGCGTATTCGAACTTTTCCGGGGCGTAGACGTAGAAGTGGCCGAAGCCGCCGCCCAGGTAGGGCGCCGAGCCCATCTGCCAGAACAGCCAATTGAGGGTTTCGGTACGGCCTGCCGGATCCTTGGGCAGGAAGGCGCCGAATTTTTCTGCCAGGTAGAGCAGGATCGAGCCGGACTCGAACACGCGGATGGGCGGCGTGGTGCTGCGGTCGAGCAGGGCGGGGATTTTCGAGTTCGGGTTGACGCCGACGAAACCGCTGGAGAACTGGTCGCCCTCGCCGATGCGAATGAGCCAGGCGTCGTATTCGGCGCCGGCGTGGCCCTGGGCAAGCAGTTCTTCCAGCAGGATGGTCACCTTCACGCCGTTGGGGGTGGCCAGGGAGTAGAGCTGCAGCGGGTGCTGGCCGACCGGCAGTTCCTTCTCGTGAGTCGCCCCTGCAACCGGGCGGTTGATCTTGGAGAACTGGCCACCGGATGCTGCCAGGTGTTGCCAGACCTTCGGCGGTACGTAGGTGGATTGGGTCATCGATGCCTCGCTTGTCGAAGTGTGACGGGTGCAGTTGCAGCCAAGGCTATCTGGATTGCGCCCGAAATTTGAATGCATAGCGTGCATTTGGATTATCGGCTTGGATGATAGTGCCTGCCGATGATTGCGTTCGTCAGGTGTCGTGGTGGGTGGCAGGGGGAGGGGGATGTTTCGCCCGTTTGCACGTCGTTGGGATTTTCCGGCGTAGCGAAGCCCCAGTCGCCGTCCAGGTACCAGTCGTCACCGAGCATTTCCACCGGGTGCATGGTGCGATCCGCGCCGTTGCCGCAGGCCAGGTCAGTGGCCGGGCAGTAGCGGTCGCAGCCCCAGCAGACGCGCTCGGGGTGCTTTGGGAGGAGGGGAAATTTCTTGCTCATGGCGCCACCTTGCGGCAGGTCGTGTCGTCAGGCTAAGGGCGTAGGGTTCGACCCATCTTGATCGAGGTCAAGGTGGGTCTGCCTGACGAACATCGAGGTGGCGCTATCGACTCTGCTGTCGAGGCATCAGCCCCGGTAAAGCTTGCGCAGCAGGTGCAGCAGTTGTTCGCGTTCTTCACCATCCAGAGCGCTGGTGGAGTCCTGGTCGCTTTGCGCGGCGATCTGTTTGAGCTCCTTCAACTGGGTTTCCCCGGCCTTGCTGAGGAAGATGCCGTAGGAGCGTTTGTCCGGCTTGCAGCGCAGGCGCATGGCCAGGCCGAGCTTCTCCAGTTTGTTGACCAGCACCACGGCCTGTGGGGGCTCGATGGCCAGGGCACGGGCGAGTTCGGCCTGCATCAGGCCCGGGTGCTGTTCGATGATCATCAGGGCGGTGAACTGCGCGGGGCGCAGGTCGAAGGCTTCCAGGCGGGTGGAGAGGTGCTGGAAGACTTTCATCTGCGCGCGGCGCAGCACGTAGCCGAGGTAGCGTTCGAGCGCCTGGTCGAGAATGGCGGGGTCGGGGATCTTTTCGCTCAGGTCGGGTGTTCTGGCCATAGTGCCTGCGTTGATGAATTTTCCAGTTAAGCAAGTTAATCATTCTGCTGGCTGGGCTGCCATGACGCCAGCATTAATTGCCGCTGGCGTCCTGGCTGGCGTGCTTCTTCAGACGGTAGGCGAACTGCGCGCGGGTCAGGCCGAGCAGGCGTGCGGCGGCGGCCAGGTTGCCTTCAGCCTTGCTCAGGGCGTCGTCGAGCAGGCGCCGTTCCAGACGCTCGATGTCCGGCTCGATCTGCAGTTGCTGCAAGCGTTCGAGCAGGTTGTCCTCGCCGTTTTCCGGGCTTTGCATGCCGCTGGAGAGGGTGCCGCTCTGGCTCAGCGAGTAGAGCTGCGGTGGCAGGGGCTCGTTGTGGAACAGGTGCAGGATGTCGATGGGCCGGCCTTCGTCGCTGGCGATCAGGCCGCGCTCGATCAGGTTCTGCAGTTCGCGCACGTTGCCGGGAAAGTCGTACAGCAGCAGCGCCTTGAGCGCCCGCATGGTCAGCCCGGCAGGTGTGCGCTGGTATTCGCGGCAATAGCGGCTGAGAAAGGCATCCACCAGCAGGGGGATGTCGTCGCGCCGTTCGCGCAGCGGCGGCAGGCTGATGGGGTAGACGTTGAGGCGGTAGAACAGGTCTTCGCGGAAGCGCCCGGCCTGTACTTCCTGGCGCAGGTCGACGTTGGTGGCGGCGACCACACGCACGTCCACCTTGATCGGCTGGCTACCGCCTACGCGCTCCACTTCGCGCTCCTGCAGGGCGCGCAGCAGCTTGCCCTGGCCAGGCAGGCTGAGGCAGGCGATTTCGTCGAGGAACAAGGTGCCGCCATGGGCGCGCTCGAAGCGCCCAGGGCGTGAATGGCTGGCGCCGGTGAAGGCGCCACGCTCGACGCCGAACAGCTCGGCCTCGATCAGGTTCTCCGGGATGGCAGCACAGTTGAGCGCGACGAAGGGCTGTTCGCGCCGAGGGCTGAGGCGGTGCAGCTCGCGGGCGAACAGCTCCTTGCCTGCGCCGGATTCACCGCCGATCAGTACGGTCGCCGGGGTTGGCGCGACGCGCTGCAGGGCGTGGCGGGCGGCTGTGAACGCGGCGCTGGCGCCAATCGGGATCAACTCGCCCGGCTCGCTCGCGCTGCTGTGCAGAGGCGCCGTGGCCTGGCTGGTGGCCGGCGCCGGGGCAGCGTTGGCGTAGAGCAGGGCGAGGTCGGCGCTGACGTCGCCCCATTGCTCGGCGGTCTTGCCGATCACCCGGCACACCTTGTGGCCCATGGCCCGGCACTCCACTTCGCGGAAGATCACCAGGCGCCCGAACAGGCCGCTGACGTAGCCGGTGGCGTAGCCGATCTCGGTCCAGCAGGCCGAGTCCTGGCCAATGCCATAGGCGGCGATGTGTTCGTCCGCTTCGCAGGAGTGATGCCAGAGAAATTCGCCTTCGTAGAGGCCGGTGTCGGCATCGAACTTGAAGTGCAGCGGCTCCACCTTGGTCATGCCTTCGAGGGTGTGCAGGCGCGTGCCAGCGAAGAACACGGCAGTGCGGTCGGCCTGCGGCCAGCGCGTGCGGATCAGGTGCGCGTCGCGCGCGCCGGACTGGTAGCCAGTGCGGGTGAACAGCCCACGCGCGCGTTCCAGGCCGAGGTTGTCGATGAACTCGCGGCGCAGCGCGCCGAACGAGGAACCATGCATCAGCAGCATGCGCTGGTCGTTGAGCCAGATGCGCCCGTCACTGGGGGAGAAGAACAGGCATTCGGCCAGCTCTGCCGTGGTCGGCGACTGATCCTGCTGCAACTGCGAACTGTCGCCGCGCAACGGGCTGGGATCCTTGCCTTGGGCGAAGTCGCTGAACAGGTGCTTGGGCATCTCCATGGTCGCCGCCTCGTTTCATCAAATGATCAATGGATAAAAGGTTAATTAGCATAACTTTGATCATTTGCGTAATTTCAGTTTGGCAAGAAAAGCCCGTCGGCTGCTCGAAAGCTGGACGAAAGTACCGGATTAGAGCCTCCGCATGAGTTTCCTCGGCGAGTGGGCACAGCGCTTGCTCTAGTGCTTGCAAGGCCAGGCTCGCAACCGATATCGCGAGCGGTGCCCTCACAAGTACAAGAACATCGGAGTGCGATATGTCCGCAGTCAAAGAGGCTGGTTTCCTGCGCGAAGAGCAGTGGCGCGAGAAGATTTTCAATGGCGCCTGGGTCACCCCGCTGGGCGGTGTGAACACCGTGCGCGAACCTGCGACCAATACCCCGCTGACCAGTACCGGCCTGGCCAACGCCGAGGACGTGCGCATCGCCTGCGCCGCGGCTAGCAAGGCGCAGCTAGCTTGGCAGGCGCTGGGGCCGCGGGACAAGGCGCTGATCTTCCGCCGTGCCGCTGGTTATGCCGAGACGCATTTTGCCGAGCTGGCGCTGTTCGTGGCGCGGGAAACCGGCGGCAGCATCCTCAAGGGCAGCCATGAGGTGCGTGAAACCATCGTGCTGCTGCATCAGGCAGCCGGGCTGCTGTCGCAGGGCCATGGTCTGGTGCTGCCCAGCGAGGCCGGGCGTCTGTCCTATGCGCGGCGTGTGCCGCATGGCGTGGTCGGGGTGATCTCGCCGTTCAACTTCCCCCTGGTGCTGTCGCTGCGCTCGGTGGCGCCGGCGCTGGCCGCCGGCAATGCGGTGGTGCTCAAGCCCGATCCGCAAACGCCGGTCAGCGGCGGTTTTCTTATCGCGCGCCTGTTCGAGGCTGCCGGGCTGCCGCAGGGCTTGCTGCAGGTATTGCCGGGCCATGCCGAGGCCGGTGTGGCGCTGTGCGAGAACCCGCAGGTGAAGATGATCGCCTTCACCGGTTCCACCGCTGCCGGGCGCAAGGTGGCCGAGACGGCCGGGCGCACGCTGAAGAAGGTGGCGCTGGAGCTGGGCGGCAAGAATTCGCTGATCGTGCTGGAGGACGCCGACCTGGAATTGGCCGCCAGCAACGCCGCCTGGGGCGCCTGGCTGCACCAGGGGCAGATCTGCATGGCCACTGGGCGCATCCTCGCTCACGCCTCGATTGCCGATGAACTGACCCGCCTGCTGGTGGAGAAGGCCCGTGCCATGACGGTGGGCAACGCCGCCCGTGGCGAGGCGCACATTGGCCCGTTGATCAACGAACGCCAGCACGCGCGGGTCTGCCAGATCGTCGAGGCCAGCGTCGCCGCGGGTGCGCGCCTGGAGGTGGGGGGGCCTGCTGACGGCCTGTTCTACAAGCCCAGCGTGCTTTCCGGCGTGCGCCCCGGCATGTCGGCTTTCGACGAGGAAATCTTTGGCCCGGTCGCCTGCGTGGTGGCGTTCGATGACGACGACGAGGCGGTGGAGCTGGCCAACGCCACCGAATACGGCCTGTCCGCAGCGGTGATCTCGCCCTCGGTCGGGCGCGCCATGGCCATCGGCGAGCGCCTGCACTGTGGCCTGCTGCACATCAACGACCAGACCGTGGCCGACGAGTGCATCAACCCCTTCGGCGGGCGCGGCAATTCCGGCAATGGCGGCAGCGTCGGCGGCCCGGCGGACTGGGACGAATACACCCAGTGGCAGTGGGTGACCATCAAGGATACGCCGCCGCGTTATCCCTTCTGAGCCCAAGCCAACAGAACAATAACAAGAGGAAACCAAGATGAATCTGCAAGGCAAGACCCTGGCGGTGACCGGCGTCGCCTCCGGTATCGGCGCCGAGACCGCACGCCTGCTGCGTTTTCACGGCGCGCGGGTGATTGGCCTGGATCGCAGCGAACCGCACATGAGCCTCGACGGCTTCGTCGAGATCGACCTGGAGCACCCGGCCAGCATCGACCAGGCCGTGGCCCAGCTACCGGCGCAGCTCGACGGGCTGTGCAATATCGCCGGCGTACCCGGCACGGCCAACCCGCACCTGCTGGCGCGGGTCAACTACCTCGGCCTGCGTCACCTGACCGAGGCCGTGCTGCCGCGCATCAACGCGGGCGGCAGCATCGTCAACGTCGCCTCGATTCTCGGCGCGCAGTGGCCCGAGCGCCTGGAGCAGCACAAGGCACTGGCGGCCACCGCAGGCTTCGCCGCTGGAGAGGCCTGGCTGGCGGCCAACCCGGTGCCGCCGCAGACCTGCTACCAGTACTTCAAGGAGGCGCTGATCGTCTGGAGCATCACTCAGGCGCAACCCTGGTTCATGGCCCATTCGGTGCGCATGAACAGCGTGGCACCGGGGCCGGTGTTCACGCCGATCCTCGGCGACTTCGTGGCCATGCTCGGTAGCCAGCGCACCGAGGCCGACGCCCACCGCATGAAGCGCCCGGCCTATGCCGACGAGGTGGCGGCGGTGATCGCCTTCCTCTGCGCCGACGAGTCGCGCTGGATCAACGGCATCAACCTGCCGGTCGATGGCGGCCTGGCCTCCACCTATCTCTGAACCCACGAGGTCGTAGCACCCCTGTAACACGGCTGTCTCTGCCGACAGCCGTTGCCTCTGCACAACAAGAACAATGAGGAACGACATGAAGCACACACAAGCGAATACCAGCGTTCGCTCGCTGGCCCTGGCCGTCAGTCTTGCCAGCAGCGTGCCGGCCATGGCGGCGCAGATCGATCTGGGCGACAGCGAGTGGCAACTGCGCTGGGACAACACCCTCAAGTACAGCCAGGCTTGGCGCCTCAACCGTGCCGATGACCGGCTCACCAACGCGCCCACGGCGGGTGGCCTGTTCCCCTCGATCCAGAGCCAGGGCGACAAGAATTTCAGCCGTGGGCTGGTTTCCAATCGCCTCGACATTCTCTCGGAAATGGATCTGAGCCACCGCAACTACGGCCTGCGCCTCAGCGGCGCGGCCTGGTACGACCGCGTCTACAACGAGGACACCGACAGCAGCGAGCAGCCGCACTTCCTGCCCAAGACCCGCGACCTGCACGGGCGCGATGCCGAGCTGCTGGACGCCTTCGTCTATCTGCGCGGTGAGTTGGGCGACACCTCCCAGGGCGTGCTGCGCCTGGGCCGGCACAGCCTGGTCTACGGTGAAAGCCTGTTCTATGGTGGCAACGGTATCGGCGCCGCGCAGGGGCCGACCGACGTGGTCAAGCTGCTCAGCGTGCCGGGCACCCAGTTCAAGGAGATCCTGCGCCCGGTCAACCAGATTTCCGGGCAGTTGCAGATCAACCCGCAGCTCTCGGTGGGGGCCTACTACCAGTTCGAGTGGGAACGCTCCAACCTGCCGGGCGCTGGCAGCTACCTGAGTGACCTCGACGGTATCGGCGACGGCTCCGGTGCGCTGACCGATGTGACCGGCGGGCGCACCCTGCACGCCAGTGACATCGAGGCGAAGAACAGTGGCCAGGGTGGCGTGCAACTGCGCTTCAAGCCCGAGGGCACCGAACTGGAGCTGGGCCTGTATGCCGCCCAGTACCACGACAAGGCGCCCAGCGGCCTGTATGGCTACGTCAACGCTACCGGGGCGTCGCCCGTGCTTTCGTCCTACCGCCAGGTGTTCGCCGAGGACATCAAGACCGTCGGCGCCAGCTTCTCCACCGCCTATGGCGACTTCAACTTCGCCGGTGAGGCCTCGCTGCGCTGGAACGCGCCGCTGGTCAGCAACCTGCAGGTGATCGCACCCGGCCAGGTGGCGGACAACGAAGACGATGCGCGCTATGCCAAGGGCCGTACCGCGCACGTCAACCTGTCGACCATCTACCTGCTGTCGCCGTCGGCGCTGTGGGACGGCGGCTCGATCCTTGCCGAGCTGGCGTGGAACCGCACCTTGAGCGTCACCGACAACCGCGCCGCGCTGGACAGCAACACCACCCGCGATGCCACCGCGCTGCGCGTGCTGGCCGAACCGGCGTACTTCCAGATTGCAGATGGCCTCGACCTGAGCGTACCGATCGGCGTCGGCGTGGTGCTCGACGGGCGTTCCTCGGCGGTGAGCAAGTCCGGCTTCGGCAACAGTCATGCCGGTGACTGGAGCGTGGGCCTCAAGGCCACCTACCTGCAGCGCTGGGAGATGGGCCTGAACTACGTGAACTTCTTCGGCGCCCCGGAGGCCGGGCTGCGCGAGGACGGCAACTTCAGCTACGCGCAATCGCTGGCTGACCGCGATTTCGTCTCGCTGTACGTGAAGACCACTTTCTAAGAACAACAACAGGTGTAATGACCATGCCTAACAAGACACTGATTTCCACCCTCTGCAGCTTGGCCCTGCTCACTGGCAGCCTGGCACACGCGGCAGTCTCTCCCGATCAGGCCGCGCGCCTGAAGACCGACCTCACCCCCATGGGTGCCGAGCGTGCCGGCAATGCCGATGGCAGCATCCCGGCATGGGACGGTGGCTACACCCAGGTACCGGCTGGCTTCAAAAGCGGTGACAAGCGCGCCGACCCCTTCGCCGGTGAAAAACCGCTCTACAGCATCAGCGCCGCCAACATGAGCCAGTACGGCGAGCAACTGGCCGAAGGTACCAAGCTGCTGATGAGCAAGTACCCGGACTATCGCCTGGACGTCTACCCGACCCATCGCAGCGCCGCCGCACCGCAGTGGGTGTATGACAACACCTTCGCCAACGCCACCCGTGCCCAGCTCGACGTGGCCAGCGAGAAGGTCAGCAATGCCTATGGCGGCATCCCATTCCCGATCCCGCAGAACGGCGCCGAGGTGTTGTGGAACTATCGCCTGTCCTGGCAGGGCGGCGACACCATCAGCTCGCCCTTCGACACCTGGCTGATGACCGCCGGCGGCAAGAAGGTGCAGGCCACCCGCGCGCAGTATTCCTATCAGTTTCCCTACTACTTCGAGGAGGGCAATCTGGAGAGCTTCAGCGGCAAGTACCTGCTGGGCAAGCTGTACACCGAGCTGCCGTCGTCCAAGGCCGGCGAAGGGCTGATGACCCACTGGGACCTCGACCCCGCCGCCCGCGCCGCCTGGCAGTACCTGGTGGGCCAGCGCCGCGTGCGCCGCGCGCCGAACATTGCCTACGACACGCCTGACTTCGTCACCTCCGGCGTCGGCCTGTTCGACGAGGCCTTCATGGTGTTCGGCCCGACCGACCGCTACGACCTCAAGTTGGTGGGCAAGAAGGAGCTGCTGGTGCCCTACAACAACAACCGCGCCGCCCTGGCCAAGAGTGATGACCTGGTACAGCCGCGCTTCCTCAACCCGGATCTGGTGCGCTGGGAGAAACACCGCGTATGGGTGGTCGAGGCCACGCTCAAGGCCGGCAAGCGCCATGTGGTGCCGCGCCGCACCTACTACGTGGACGAGGACTCCTGGCAGGTGCTGCTGGTGGACGGCTACGACGCCCAGGGCCGCCTGGGCCGGCAGATGTATAGCCTGACCCTGCTGGCACCAGACATGCCGGCCCTCACCGCGCAGGTGATGTGGGGTAGCTACAACCTCGACACCGGTGCCTACTTCCTCAACTCCTCGAGCAACGACCTGAAGGTGCAGTACCAGAAGATCCCACGGCCTTCTGCCTCCTTCTTCACCCCCGATGCCATGGCCAACTCCAGCATCCGTTGAGTCGAGCAACCGGGGCGGCGTTGCTGCCCCGGCCTTCGAGGAGGTTTCGATGAAAGTCTTAGCGAAAGGGCTCGGCGGGCTCGTCCTGCTGCTGGCCGGTGTTTTCGCCCTGGCCGTGCAAGCGGCCCCCGCCGTGCTGGAGCGCCCGGCGCTGCATAGCGTCAAGGCCGAGCGCAGCGTGATGCTGGGCCTGGCTCGTGCCGGGCAGCGCCTGGTGGCGGTGGGCGAGCGCGGCATCATCCTGCTGTCGGATGACGATGGCACGCACTGGCGTCAGGCCGAGGTGCCGGTCAGCGTCAACCTCACCGCCGTGCAGTTCGTCGATGCCCAGCAGGGCTGGTCGGTTGGCCATCTCGGCGTGGTGCTGCACAGCAGCGATGGCGGCGAAACCTGGCACAAGCAGCTCGATGGCATCCAGGCCGCCAGGCTGATCCTGCAGGCTGCCGAAGCCGCGGGTGATGAAACCGCCATCGCGCAGGCCCAGGCGATGGTCGCCGACGGCCCGGACAAACCCTTTCTCGACCTGTATTTCCAGAACGATCAGGTCGGCTATCTGGTCGGTGCCTACAACCTGATCCTGCGCACCGAGGACGGTGGCCAGAGCTGGCAGAGCTGGATGCAGCACCTGGACAACCCGCAGGGGCTCAACCTCTATGCCATTCGCGCCTGGCGCGGCGACCTCTACATCGCCGGCGAGCGCGGCCTGCTGCTGCGTTCCAGCGATGGCGGCAAGCATTTCGCCGCCTTGCCATCGCCCTACGAGGGCAGCTTCTTCGGCCTGCTTGCCGCCCGGGAGGGGCTGTTGGCTTATGGCCTGCGTGGCAATGCCTGGTGGTCGGCCGATGGCGGCGAGACCTGGCAGGCGTTGGACACCGGCGTGGAATCGGCCCTGGCCGCCGCGCTGGAACTGGTCGACGGGCGCTTGCTGCTGGCCGGGCAGGGCGGGGAGCTGCTGGTCGCACGGCCGGGCAGCCGCAGCGCGCACAGCCTGCCGCTGCGCCTGGCACCGGGCCTGGCCAGTGTCGTCCAGGCCGCTAATGGCAGCCTCGCCAGCGCCGGCCTGAGTGGCGTCGCCACCGAGCAAATCCCTGAACAGTCGGCCCAGCGCTGAGTGATCCCCTGTCTGCGTGGCGGGTGCCACGCCTGAGGAGTGCGTAGTGAAATTCGAGAGTCCTGCCGATGCCGAGCCGACCGTTGCCGCGCATCTGGATACCTTCGATCCGCGTTCGGGCAATGTCGTCGAGCGCGCCATCTTCAATCACCGCCTGCTGGTGATCCTGCTGTGCCTGGCGTTGACCCTGCTGCTCGGCTGGCAGGCACGCGGTATCGGCATCAATGCCAGTTTCGAGAAAACCATCCCCACCCAGCACCCTTACATCGCCAACTTCCTTGCCCAGCGCAGCGAGCTGAGCGGCGTCGGCAACGTGCTGCGCATCGCTGTGGCCACCAAGGAGGGCGACATCTTCAACGCCGCCTACCTCGACACCCTGGCGCGGCTCAACGACGAGCTGTACCTGCTGCCGGGCGTCGACCGGCCCTACATGAAGTCGCTATGGACGCCGACTACGCGCTGGACGGCGGTGACCGAAGAAGGCCTGGACGGCGGTACGGTGATTCCCGATGGCTACGACGGCTCGCCCGCCAGCCTCGACGAGGTGCGCGCCAACGTCGCCCGTTCCGGCGAGATCGGCCAACTGGTGGCCAGTGACATGCATTCGAGCGTGATCTTCCTGCCGCTGCTCGACCGTAACCCGCAGACCGGCGAACCACTGGATTACGCCGCGCTGTCGCTGCAACTGGAAGGCTTGCGCGCCAAGTACCAGGCCGAGGGCGTGAGCATCCACATCACCGGCTTCTCCAAGATCGTCGGCGATCTGCTGGAAGGCCTGGGCCAGGTGGCGCTGTTCTTCGTTATCGCCGTGCTGGTCAGCGTGGCCATGCTGCTGGCCTACACCCGCTGCCTGCGCAGCACCTTCGCCGTGGTCGCCTGCTCGCTGGTGGGTGTGCTCTGGCAGGTGGGCTTGCTGGCGTCGCTGGGCTACGCACTCGATCCCTATTCGATCCTGGTGCCCTTTCTGGTGTTCGCCATCGGCATGAGCCATGGCTCGCAGAAGATGAACGGCATCATGCAGGACATCGGCCGTGGCCTGTCGCGCCTGGTCGCGGCACGCATGACCTTCCGCCGCCTGTTCCTTGCCGGGCTCACCGCATTGATCAGCGATGCGGTGGGTTTTGCCGTGCTCTGGGTGATCGACATTCAGGTCATCCGCGACCTGGCCATCACCGCCAGCATTGGCGTGGCGGTGCTGGTGCTGACCAACCTGGTGCTGCTGCCGGTGCTGCTCAGCTACACCGGGGTCAGCGCCAAGGCCGCGCAGCGCAGCCTGCGCGACCAGCAGGGCGGGCACGAGCGGCATCCGTTGTGGACTGGCCTGTCGCGCTTCGCCACGCCGCGCCGGGCGGTGGCGGCGCTGTTGGTCGGCGCCGCGCTGGCAGTTGGCGGCAAGCTGATCGGCAGCCAGTTGCAGATCGGCGACCTCGACCCTGGTGCGCCGGAGCTGCGCGCCGATTCGCGTTACAACCGCGACGCCGCCTTCATGACCACGCACTATGCCGCCAGCTCGGACATCTTCGTGATCATGGTGCGCACCCCCGAGGATCAGTGCACGCGCTACAACACCCTGGCTGCGGTGGACGAACTGGCCTGGCGCCTGGAGCAATTGCCGGGGGTGGAGGCGACCAACTCCATGGCCAGCCTGAGCAAGATGGCCAGCGCCGGCTACAACGAGGGCAACCTCAAGTGGTACGAGCTGATCCCCAACGAAGGCGCGCTCGGCGCCGTGCAGACCCGCGCACCGCGCGAGCTTTTCAACCAGGGCTGCTCGCTGCTGTCGCTGTACGTCTACCTGGCCGACCACAAGGCGGCGACGCTGGCGCGGGTGGTGGCCGAGAGCGAGGCCTTCATCGCCCAGCAGTCGCTGCCGGAGGTGAAGTTCATGCTCGCCGCCGGCAGTGCCGGCATCGAGGCGGCCACCAATATCGTGGTCGAGAAGGCCATGCACGAGATGCTCTACTGGGTCTACGGCGCGGTGATCCTGCTGTGCTGGATCACCTTCCGCAACTGGCGCGCGGTGCTCGCGGCGATCCTGCCGCTGATGCTCACCTCGGTGCTGGCCGAGGCGTTGATGGTGGCCCTGGGCATGGGGGTGAAGGTGGCCACGCTACCGGTGATCGCCCTTGGCGTGGGCATCGGCATCGACTACGCGCTGTACGTGCTCAGCGTGCTGCTGGCGCGGATGAAGGCCGGCGACAGCCTGGTCGAGGCCTACTACAGCGCGCTGCTGGCCACCGGCAAGGTGGTGCTGCTCACCGGCCTGACCCTGGCCATCGCCGTGGCCACCTGGGTGTTCTCGCCGATCAAGTTCCAGGCCGACATGGGCATCCTGCTGGCCTTCATGTTCCTGGTGAACATGCTCGGCGCGCTGATCCTGCTGCCGGCGCTGGCCTGGTTGCTGTTACCGCGTGGCGGCAAGCAGGTGGCGAGATAGGGCACCTGTCGATCTACCCGTAGCCCGGATGCAATCCGGGAACTGGCTGGCCCGCAAATCCTCGGATTGTATCCGGGCTACGAACACCCGCTTCCGCAGGTGTGATAGGGGGAGTCAAAACAGGCGAGCGCCCAAGCCTCCAGCCACGCCAAACCATTCCCTCTCCCCTCGGGGAGAGGGTTAGGGATAGGGGGCTACACGACGTCTCAATCAATAGGCGCCGTTCCGTGCAGCCGTAGGGTGCGCTGCGCGCACCAGCCCTTACAGATCCACCACCAGGCAAGCACTGCGCGAGCGCGAACAGCAAGGAGTGAACTGGTCGTTGCGAGCCTTTTCCTCCTCGCTGAGAAACAGGTCGCGATGCTCCGGCTGGCCATCCACCACGCGAGTCAGGCAGGTGCCGCAAATGCCCTGGCCGCACGACACCGGAATGTCGAAACCGGCATCCTCCAGTACCTCCAGCGCGGTGCGATCTTCCGGCACGTGCAGCTCCAGACCTGAGCTGGCGATGCGCAGGGTAAAGGCGCCACCGCCGCTCTCAGCCGCCGGCGCGGCGAAGTATTCGCGGTGCAGGCGCTCTTCCGCCCAGCCCTGGGCGCGGGCGGTGTCCAGCACGTAGTCCATGAAGCCATTGGGCCCGCACACATAAAGCTGGCTGCCGGCTGGTTCAGCGGCTAGTAGGGCGGGCAGATCAAGCTTCTGCTCGCTGGCGCCGTCGTCGCAGTGCAGATGCGTGCACGCAGCAAATGGCGCGCTTGCAAGGCGTTCGGCAAAGGCGGCGAGCTTGCCCGAGCGCACGCACTGGTGCAGCGCGAAGTCGGCGCCGAGGGCGTGCAGGCGCCAGGCCATGGACAGCAGCGGCGTGATGCCGATGCCGCCAGCCAGCAGCAGGCTGCGAGGCGCCTGCTCGTCGAGGGCGAACAGATTGCGCGGCGCGCTGATGCTCAGGCGCTGGCCGATACGCAGCAACTCGTGCACGGCTTGCGAGCCGCCGCGCGAGGCCGCGTCACGCAACACCGCGATGCGGTAGCGATGGCGTTCGCGCGGGTCGTTGCACAGCGAATACTGTCGGATCAGCCCGTTGGGCAGGTGCAGGTCGATATGCGCGCCGGCCTCGAAAGGTGGAAGCGGCGTGCCATCGGCCGCCACCAGTTCCAGGCCGAGGATGCCCTCGGCCTCCAGGCGCATGGCGCGGATGATGACCTCGATCATGATGCGCTCCTGGCCAGAATCTGCCCGTCGCCCTGAGCCTGCTCGGCCTTGACCAGACGCTCGATGATGCGCCGCGCCTGCACGCCGCCGGCATCGATATTGAGCTTGAGCAGGTTGCGTTCGGGGTAACGCAGCAGGTTGCGTTGCTGACGTTCGAGCATCTCCAGATCTTCGCTGAAAATCTTGCCCTGGCCCTCGCGGATGCGATCGGTGAGTTCGGCGTCATCCACCTTGAAGCGCCGCGCCATGCCCCAGAAGTACCAGATGGAGGTGTCGTTTTCCGGGGTGATGAAGTCGACCACGATGCTGCTGGCCTTGTACTGATCGGGCGCTTCATAACCGCCATGCCCGGCAATGGCCACGCCCACCTCGATCAGTACGTGGCTAGGCGGGGTGAAGCGGCAGATCTGCCAGCGATCCACCGGCGCGTTCTCGTCCAGGCCATTGGCGCGCAGCGCCGCGCGCCAGAAGGGCGGGGCGGAAATGTTCTCCATGAAGCGGCTGGTGATCACCTCGCTGCCCTCGACGCGGGTATTGACCGGCGCCTCGTCGATTTCCTTCTGGCCGATGCTGCTGGCGTGCACGTAGGTTTCGTGGGTCAGATCCATCAGGTTGTCGACCATCAGGCGGTAGTCGCAGCCGATGTGATATAGGCCGCCGCCATAGGCCCACTCGGGGCTCTCCGCCCATTCCAGATGTGGCAGTTGCGCCGGGTCGGCCAGCGCCTGGTCACCGGGCCAGACCCAGATGAACCCGTAGCGCTCGATCACCGCGAAGCGTTTGATGCAGGGGAAATGCTGCACGCGCTGGTTGGGCATGGCGGCGGTCTTGCCGTCGCAGCCCATGGCCAGGCCGTGGTAACCGCAGACCAGCAGGCCATCCTCGACATAACCCAGCGACAGCGGCGCGCCGCGGTGCGGGCAGAAGTCTTCCAGGGCTACGGCGCGGTTTTCCGGGCCACGGTAGAACACCATCGACTCGCCGCAGATGGTGCGGCCCAGTGGCTTGCTATCGATCTCGTCCGGCGTGCAGGCAACATACCAGGCATTCTTCGGGAACATGACAACCTCCTCGAGGCTATTGTTGTTATTGGATCCAATAGTCTGCTTGAGAGGGTTAAATGGCCAGCGTAAACCTTGTTTATGGATCCATTAATGGGCGTTAATCGCACAAAATGCCGAATTGACCTGGCCATTGGCTGCCGTAGACTGGCGCCATTGGATCCAATAAGGGGAAGTCATGAGCGGACCGGGACAACGGGTGCTGGCGCTGCTGCGACAGATGATCGCTGAAGGCAGCCTGGCGGCGGGCGAGCGCATCGCCGAGATCCCCACGGCCGAGCGCCTGGGCGTATCGCGCATGCCGGTACGCATGGCGTTTCGCGTGCTGGAGCAGGAAGGCCTGCTGATTCGCCATGGCGCGCGCGGCTACGCGGTGCGCCAACTGGGCGAAGAGGAACTGGCCGGCGCGGTGGAAGTGCGCGGTGTGCTGGAAGGACTGGCTGCGCGCCAGGCCGCCGAGCGCGGCGTATCCGAGGCGGTGCGAGCGGTGCTGCTGGAATGCCTGGCGCAGGGCGACCAGTTGTTCGACAAGGGCTACCTGAGCGAAGAAGACCTGACCCGTTACCACGACATCAACCTGCGCTTTCACCAGGCGCTGGTGGAAGCCAGCGGCAACCCGGCCATCGCCACCGCCCTGGCGCGCAACGACCACCTGCCGTTCGCCTCGGTCAGCGCCCTGGCGGTGGATCGCGCCCACCTGGATCGCGAATACCGCCGCTTCAATTTCGCCCACCTGCAACACCACGCTGCAGTCGACGCCGTACTCGCCGGCCAGGGCGCCCGCGCTGAAGGCATCATGCGTGAACACGCCAACGCCACTTTGCGCTACGCCCGGTTGTTCGGCACGGAGGAGGGCGCTAGCAGTGGGCGGACGGTGATACAGCGGGGCGCTCAAAAGGCGGAGTAGCAAGAGCCTCTTCTACAACGGCCTAGCCATCCAACTGCTTCGAGCTGCGTAGCCCGGATGCAATCCGGGAGCCGTGCAGACCTCCTATTCGGTGAGCGCTATGGTGGAAAGCGTTTGAGAGCTGCTGATAAAGCTATGATTTGGAAGGCTTTTCAGTGCCAGGCGTAACGGCATGGTGCGGAGTTAGATGGAACGTTCTACTATCGTGTTAGTACCGCTTTCTATCTAACTACTATTATGACTAGACGCATGGAAAGAATATCCAAATCCCCCAGTGCTTGCAGTAAAGCAGAGCTTAAGACATTTGAACGATTGGTTCTTGCAGGTGGTGAGGTTTCGCAAGAGGGATTGCGCCATCGTATTAAATGTGCAGAAAAACTTATCTTTATAAATGACGATGAGTGTGTTGCTGTTGGGGCGATAAAAAATCCTAATGCAGCATATAAAGCTGGCGTCTTTAAAAAATCTAACGCTGCAGAACAAAACAAATATAGATATGAGCTAGGATGGCTGTATGTCTCCAATGCGGCAAGAGGGAAAGGCTACGGCCGAGCTTTAATGGAGGTGATCAAAGAATTACTCGCTGAAAAACCGTGTTTTGCCACCACGCGGGAAGATAATGCATCTATGCATTACTTATTCAGCCAATTTGGCTTCTCAAGGCTCGGGCAGCCTTACAAAAGCGAGCACGGAGATTACCTCCTGACCCTATATGTAAGGTCATAAAAATTGGTTCAAGCCACCATTCGCTTCGCTTACTTTGGATCGTCTAAAGTCGGATTCTTAGCTAAAAAATAGCTGCTATTAGTCGTGTGTGAATATTGAGGTGATAATGGAAACTCTGCTGCTATTTTTAGCTAATGCATTGGCAAGTGGTGCTATTGGGCACTATGTAGGAAAAGGACTCTCAAAAATAGACAGCAGCCTTCCGAGGCTATTGGGGGAGAGTCAGGATATTGAAAAGGCTTGTGAGGTTATTCGTAGGAATGGACTTGAGTTGGAAATTTTGAAATTTTTCGATGATGTGAAGGAAAAGGTTGATAACTCAAGCAATGGTAACGTGTTGAATTTTAATGGTACTAATGATGGTGGTGTCGTTGCTAATGTTGTTCATGTCAGGACGCTAAAGAGAAGTGTAATAGTGTCAGCTCCTCAAGGAACCGTCTCGTCAAGTGTTAATCATAGAAATTATGCAAAGTACTTGATAGATCGTTATCATGAGTTTAAGGCTGCCGATGTTGGGAGGGAGAACGTTAAGTATCCAGTATTTTATAGTAGTATAAAAAGAGAGTTTGGCGCGAAATGGGATATGGTGCCGCTAGATAGGTTTTATAGTTTGTGCTTTTTTATACAGAATAGAATTGATAAAACGATTCTTGGTAGAAATAGAAAGGCAAAGGGTGTTAAAAATTACTTGCCTTATGAAGAGTACCTCGCGGAACATTGCAGCTAACAAAAAACAGTCAGAAGGCAGTGCCGCACTGCTGAGCCTTGGCTGCCCTTATAAACCATACGGAGGCTCAATGTCATTCCGAGCAGTAGATCCTGATAGCGGAGCAATACAAGAAGCGGATTGGTTTCATGAACGTAGAAAAAAAGTAGGGCTATGTGAGGTCTGTAACTCTGAGATAGAGCTCCGGGCTGAAACTTCTATCGGAACCTCTATCCATTTCTGGCATGGAAAAGGCTCATCTTGTCCAACCATAAAGAAAAATAGGAAGAAATATGAAGACCTTCCGGCGACCCAGGTTGATAAAGAATCAGGGAAAGCTCTGCGTCAAAAGGTAAAAGATAACGCATATTTAATTTATGCTTGCTGCAGTGCAATAGTTGATGGATTAAAATACCCAGAGTTCAAGGAGCTTGTTGCGAAGGCGACTGATAAAGGGATTTGGGATTATAAAGGGTTGGCGCTGAATTATGTGCCATATCTACTTGTGACTTTTCATGATATGTTTTACGCAAAGGGCAGTAAGCTTAGGGATGATCGTTTTTATGTGATTCTTGAACCTGGCATAAATCACCTAGATGATTTGTGGAATCAACCAGGTTTTATCAAGCAGAAAATATGGAAAGTATCGCCGGAAAAGGGCGTTCTAGAAGAGGTGGATATTTTAGATTATTTAGACCCGGAGCCTAATTGGTTTAAAAGTGCGAAGAGATGGTTGAAAATATAGTTTCTAATAACGGTATGCTGTTGAGCTGCCTTTTAGTTCCGCTCCAGGTCAGCGCGTAAATGCGAGTTTTATGCATAGGGGGCATGAATGATCACAACTAACGCTATTCAAAGAACATTTCATATCAAAATCGGCGATTCTACCGGTACATGCTTCACAATTGACGTTAAGAATAAGCAGTATATTGTTACCGCTCGTCATGTTGCGTCCGGCCTTACTGAAGGGTCGAGTATCGAAATATTTCATCAAAACGCATGGAAAAATATGCCGGTGACTGTTGTTGGTCATTGCGCAGGGGAAGTGGATGTATCGGTATTGGCAGCGAATCAACAAATTTCGCCAGTGTATGTGCTTGAGCCAACATCTGCCGGCATGATGTATGGTCAAGATGTGTACTTTTTAGGGTTTCCGTATGGTATGGCTGCTGATGTAGGCCCAATGAATAGAGATTTTCCTATTCCATTTGTAAAGAAGGGGATCGTTTCGTGTATGCTTTTTGAAGAGGGTGTCCAGATATACTATCTTGATGGAATAAATAATCCGGGCTTCTCCGGAGGGCCTGTTATTTTCAAAAAAAGCAATGTTGGCGATTACAAAGTTTGCTCTATTATTTCAGGATATAGATACGCAGAAGAACCTGTGTATCAGAATGGGTACCCTGTTCCGTTAGAACTCAGGGCAAACACGGGCATCGTAATAACCTATGGCATAAAGCACGCCGTCGATTTAATTGAAGCCAATCCAATTGGGTACGAATTGCCGGTATAACGAGGTCGAGCACACGACAAGCGCGTGTCGGCAGCGTTATTTGTAAAAAACGTCGTCATTCGAGTCAATGATGAGTCAATCGAAAAGGATTTACGTCAATGCAGACTGGCGCGCTTTCTCTGAGAGGGTAAAGCGAAGGGATGATTATAAGTGCCTTCAGTGCGGTAGAGGGCCTAGGGATGCCATACTGCAGGTTCATCACGAAATTTACGTGATTGGAAAGGAACCTTGGGAATATGCCCTTAGCGATTGCTTAACCTTGTGCCAGGGGTGCCACGCCAAGGAACACGGGCTTATTGAGCCCGATAGAGGATGGACTCTTCTATCAATCTATGATCTAGGTGGACTTGAGGGCACTTGCGAAAGGAAAGGATGCGGCGCTGAGATTCGGTACGAGCACTTAACCTACCATCCAAAATGGGGTTACATGGTGGTTGGAAGCACATGTATCGAACACCTTACTCGAGAGGATCGGCTTCTGAGTAGTAGTGTCATTCACTTGTATCAGGCAATAAGCAAATTCGTTCATAAGTCCGAATGGGAAAGAGGAATTACGAAGAGTTTTAAGTCATATATTTTTTCTTCTTACAAGCATCATCAGATCCGAATTTACGGAGAAGATCATGCTCATTCTTTCCAGTTTGTGTTCAAAGAAAAAGGAATCAGGTGGCATCGGTATGGTGATTTAATCTCTGTAATAGGGAAAAGTACCCTTGCTGTGAAAGAGTTGGCGTATACCGCGTTGCGAGGAACGCTATCTGATAGTGAAGAAGAAAAGAAAATTTTGCGTAATCTTTACCGAGAGTTGAAGGCGCACACATGACAAGTGTGTCCATCATAACCCGAAACCGCTGCGCGCTTTTCAGCAATTAGGGAAAGTCTGAAGAAGACCTCCCGTTTCTGGTGAAATAGGCCAATCCCGTTGCCCGAGTTTCTCAATGAAGCAAATGACTTTCGCCGACGCCGAATACGCCGGTAAACGTAAGCAGACCCGCAAGGAGCTGTTCCTGATCGAGATGGATCAGGTTGTGCCCTGGAAGGGGTTGGTGGCACTGATCGAGCCGCATTATCCCAAAGGTGAAGGCGGTCGGCCGGCCTACCCGTTGATGGCTATGCTGCGGGTACACCTGATGCAGAACTGGTTCGGCTACAGCGATCCTGCAATGGAAGAGGCCCTGTATGAAACGACCATTCTGCGCCAATTCGCAGGCTTGAGCCTGGAGCGTATCCCGGACGAAACGACCATCCTCAATTTCCGTCGACTGCTGGAGAAGCATGACCTGGCTGTCGGCATTCTCGGTGTCATCAATGGCTACCTGGGCGACCGTGGCCTGTCCTTGCGTCAAGGCACCATCGTCGATGCCACGCTGATTCATGCACCCAGTTCGACCAAGAACAAGGAAGGCAAACGCGATCCCGACATGCACCAGACCAAGAAAGGCAACCAGTACTACTTCGGTGCCAAGGCACATATCGGGGTCGATGTGGAGTCGGGGTTGGTGCACCACGTCCATGTCACAGCCGCCAATGTTGCGGACGTCACCCAGGTGGACAAGCTGCTGCATGGCGAAGAGAACATGGTGGCGGCTGACGCCGGTTATACGGGCGTCGAGAAGCGCGAGGAGCATGAGGGGCGCCAGGTCATCTGGCAGATCGCGGCTCGGCGCAGCACGTACGAAAAGCACGGCAAGAAAAGTGCACTGTACAAGGCATACCGCAGCCTCGAGAAAGCCAAAGCGCAGACCCGCTCGAAGGTTGAGCACCCGTTCCGGGTGATCAAACGCCAGTTTGGTTACACCAAGGTGCGGTTTCGTGGCTTGGCGAAGAACACCGTCCAGATGGTGACGTTATTCGCTCTGTCGAACCTGTGGATGGCACGCCGATATTTGTTGGTGGGTGCAGGAGAGGTGCGTCTGTAATGTGGAAAATGGCCTCCGCAGGTTGATTGCGGAGGTCAGAAACGGAGAAACAAGCGGGTTATCTGAGCATTTTCGATCAGATGGACTCTTTCAAAATCGGCAGTGGCCGAAGTCGGCCAGAAATAGCGGCCTATTTCAGACCTTCCCTAGGCGCAGGGGGAAAGCCTATCCAACCAGCCTTGGCCAAACGCAGGTGTAATTCACAAATTCGTATTAAGTCCGGATGGCCAGCATCAATGGTGAGTGAAAAGGGTTCCTAGCTTTACGTGACATGCCATCCTTGACCGCTTCCGCCCATTTCCCTACGCTGGTGTCGGCGCCTAAGAAACGCTTACCAGAGCGGTATTCCGCACCCGATAGCTTTGCGGCTTTTTTGCGTTCGCGGCTTTGCTTCGTCCGCAGAAAAACTCCGTGCTGTCGGGAGTGGGCTAATACAAGACCCGAAAGGGGAATACGTCCGGCCCGTCTCTGGTGGGTTTCTTAGCTCCCGACTCCAATCAAGCCCTAAGAAAGCTTCCAGAGGTAATGGATATGCCTACTCAATCTACATCTCTCGCGATACCTACCCTTTGCGGCGAAACCTTGATTCCACAGACCTTCACCCGGCACCGTAGGCAACTGCGTGCCCTGCTGATCGAGCAGCAATGCTGGTTTTGCGCAGCGGATCTTGGTCGGCTGATTGGCCAGCCGCATCTGGACGAGCGTGTCATGCGCTCGCTCGATACCGACCAGCTACTCGACGCGGTGGTGCTCAACACCCATGGTCAGCCGGAAACTACGCGCCTCATCAGCGAGTCCGGCATTTACGCCGTGCTGATCCACTACTACCACCCGGAGAATCGCTGTATCCGTCGTTGGATCACCACCGACGTGGTGCCCATGCTGCGTGACGCCCAACAGCCCGGTGAGCGCCGACCCAGGCGCGAAAACCGCCAAGGCTTGTCGCTGCTGCATTGGCAAGGTGATACCTGGATGCCTTACCGGCCTGCATGAGCGGCCGTCCCCTTTGAAAAGGCAGCGGATTTATTTCGGCCTGACAAACAACCAGCCCGCCAATTGGCGGGCCGGTCATTTATAGGCACCTCACCTGCGCTTCACCAGATCGGCAGGGTATAGGTGGCCATCAGGCGTGTCTGGTTTTCGTCGCGGAAGGCGGCGCCGGCGGGGAAGTCGTTGTGGTAGAAGGACTGCCGCACGCGCAGGCCGACGCCGCGCAGCGGGCCGCTCTGGATCACGTAGCCCATCTCCCATTGCGCCTCGCGCTCCTTGCGCTCATCGATGTTGAAGGCAGCCAGTTCGATATTGTCGCCGCGCACGTAGCGCAGGCGTGCGGTCAGGCCGGGGATGCCGGCGGTGGCGAAGTCGTAGTCCCAGATGGCCTGCCACATGCGCTCCCTGGCGTTTAGGTAGTCGGAGCTCATGGTCATTTCGCTGATGCCCATGAGTTCGGTGCCGGAGATGTAGGGCGTGGCGGTGTCGCCGCCCTGGTGGGCGTAACCGAGCGTCCAGCGGTGCCCGCTCAGGGCGTAGGCGAATTGCAGCGACAGGTGGCGGTTGTCCACCTTGCCGGCATCGGCGCTGCCGTTCTCGCCGCTGAAGAAGGCGCGCAGGTCGGTGCTCAGGGTGCCGGGGCCGACCGGAACCTTGTGCAGGGCGCCGAGGTAGCTCTGGTCGTAGAGGTCGGCCACTTCCAGGTAATGAGCCTTGAGCGTCAGTTCCGGGCTCAGGGCGTAGTCGCCGCCGACGAAGGCCATGTGCGAGGTGGTGGCGCGGCCATTGAAACGGCCGTTGGGCGAAGCGACTGTCATGGCCTCGTAGTCGGTGGAGTTGCGCTTGGCGATGCGATCCACGTAGCCGCCGTGCAGGGTCAGGCCGTCGATCTGCGCGGAGGTCAGGTAGCCACCGCGAAAGGTCTGCGGCAGCAGGCGCGACGGGCTGGACAGGGCCGAGGGCAGCGCCAGGTTGAGGTCGCCGGCCTGCAGTAGGGTCTTGTCGAACTTCATCTTGCCGGTCAGGCCCAGGCGCGAGTAGTCGTCAGCGGCACGGCCACTGCTGGGCGATACCGGCAACAGCTCGGTGCCGCTGCGCGATGGCGAGGAGTCGAGCTTGAGGCCCAGCAAGCCGGTGGCGTCCAGGCCGAAACCGAGCGGGCCTTCGGTGAAACCGGACTGGAACTTGAGGATGAAGCCCTGCGCCCATTCGCGTGCCTCGGACTTGGCGCCGTCATCCTGGTAGTCGCGATCCATGTAGTAGTTACGCAGGGTCAGGCTGGCGTGGCTGTCCTCGATGAAGCCTTGTGCCTGTGCACCCGTGGCCAAGGCAACCGTGCTCAGGGCGATGAATCTTGAGAACAGACGCGCGGTGGCACCGATGGAAGCTCTGGACATGCTCGAAATCCTTTCTTGTTGTTGTTTTGCGGGTGGCCGAGAGGCGGCCGTTTTTCGGGAGCATGGGATTGATTAGAGGTCTTATCAAATTGTAGTGGTCGATTACCGCCCATAAAACGCCGCTATCTTTTCTCACTTCATGCCTTGGTATTAATTTATCTACATGTTTTTTAAGGATTTATAAGATTTTTTCGTGGGTTTTTCGTGGGGGTGTCTTTTTAGTTTTCTTTGTTAATCTCTTTCTTGTCGAGGCTGCCAATGCCTCATTGCGACTCCCTTACAAGAACAACAAGAGCGAGGCCCCTCATGACAACCTCATCGAGCCGATCCCGGCTAACCATCGTCATCTGCTTCATCGTCGCCCTGATCGAGGGGCTCGATCTGCAATCGGCTGGCATTGCCGCCGCCGGCATCCGCGCTGCCTTCAATCTGGAGCCGGGGATGATGGGCTGGATGTTCAGTGCCAGTATCATCGGCCTGCTGCCTGGCGCCTTTCTTGGCGGTTATGTCGCCGACCGCATCGGGCGCAAGAAGGTGCTGGTCGCCGCCGTGGTGCTGTTCGGTATCTTCTCCCTGTGGACGGCCTATACCAGCAGCCTGTCCGGCCTGCTGGCGGCGCGCTTTTTCACCGGCTTGGGCCTGGGCGCGGCGCTGCCGAACCTGATCGCGCTGTGCGCGGAAGCCGTGGAGGAACGTCAGCGCAGCACGGCCATCAGCATCATGTATTGCGGCGTACCGCTGGGTGGTGCAGGTGCGGCGGTGATCGGCATGTTGGCCGGAGAGGCCTGGCAGTGGGTGTTCATCGTCGGTGGGGTGGCGCCCTTGGCCATCGCACCGCTGATGCTCTGGCTGCTGCCGGAGTCCTCGGCCTTCAACCGTGAGCAGGGCAATCTCTCGCAGGCACGGCCTTCGACCCTGGAGGCCCTCTGCGGCGAAGGGCGCACGCGCATCACTCTGTCGCTGTGGATCAGTTACTTCTTCACCCTGACTGTGATGTACATGCTGCTCAACTGGCTGCCGTCGCTGCTGTTGGAGTTGGGTTTCAGCAAGCCGCAGGCTGGCCTGGTGCAGATGGCCTTCAATATCGGCGGGGCGCTGGGTTCGCTGCTCGGCGGGGTGCTGCTCGACCGCTTCCAGCGTACTCCGGTGGTGCTGTCGATCTACCTGGGCCTGCTGTTGGCGCTGGCCGGTATCGGCTTGTCCAGCAATCTGGCCAGCATGGTCTCGGCAGGCTTTGCCGCTGGCGTGTTCGTCATGGCGGCGCAACTGGTGCTCTACGCCCTGGCACCGGCCTATTACCCCACTCAGGTGCGCGCCACGGGCGTTGGTGCGGCGGTAGCCATCGGGCGCCTGGGCTCGGTGAGCGGGCCGTTGGCTGCCGGGCACATTCTGGCCGCAGGTGCCGGTACGGCAGGGGTGCTGATGGCGGCTGCACCTGGCCTGTTGGTGGCGGCGCTGGTGGTGGTGGCCATGGGCAGCCGAGAGCGCCGCACCTTGGCTGCGACCTGAGCAGACGGAAGGGCGCCCTGGCGGCGCCCGTGCTCCAAGTGGCCGAGTCATTGATTTTGTTAGCCAGATAACCTTTATCTTCGGTGGCTCACCATTTATTCGGGCGATGATCGAACATTTCGCGAAAATAGTTAATTGACATAACTATATGCTCAGCCTACCTTGAGCACATCTACCCCACACATGCAGGACACCCCAAATGAGCAAGTACGAATCGCGCTGGCAAACCGTCAAGGTCGACGTCGAAGAGGGCATCGGCTGGGTCACCCTCAACCGCCCGGAAAAACGCAACGCCATGAGCCCGACCCTCAACCGCGAGATGGTCGATGTGCTGGAAACCCTGGAGCAGGATGCCGACGTCGGCGTGCTGGTGCTGACCGGCGCAGGCGAGTCCTGGACGGCGGGCATGGATCTCAAGGAATACTTCCGTGAAGTCGACGCCGGCCCGGAAATCCTTCAGGAGAAGATTCGCCGCGAGGCCTCGACCTGGCAGTGGAAGCTGCTGCGCATGTACGCCAAGCCGACCATCGCCATGGTCAACGGCTGGTGCTTCGGCGGTGGCTTCAGCCCGCTGGTAGCCTGCGACCTGGCCATCTGCGCCGACGAAGCGACCTTCGGCCTGTCGGAAATCAACTGGGGCATCCCGCCGGGCAACCTGGTGAGCAAAGCCATGGCCGACACCGTTGGCCATCGTCAGTCGCTGTACTACATCATGACCGGCAAGACCTTCGGCGGGCAGAAAGCCGCCGAGATGGGCCTGGTCAACGAAAGCGTGCCGCTGGCGCAACTGCGCGAGACCACCATCGAACTGGCGCGTAACCTGCTGGAGAAGAACCCGGTGGTGATGCGTGCGGCGAAGATCGGCTTCAAGCGTTGCCGCGAGCTGACCTGGGAGCAGAACGAAGACTACCTGTACGCCAAGCTCGACCAGTCGCGCCTGCTGGACAAGGAAGGTGGTCGCGAGCAGGGCATGAAGCAGTTCCTCGACGACAAGAGCATCAAGCCGGGCCTGCAAGCCTACAAGCGCTGAACTGTGCCAGGGGCGGTCGTGCCCGCCCCTGAATAACAATCACAAGATGGAGCCAGACCATGTTCGATGTGCCTTTGCTGATTGCCGGGCAGTCGCGCCCGGCCACGGGCGGCGCAGTGTTCGAGCGCCGTAGTCCCTTTACCGGCGAGGTCGTCAGCCGCGTCGCCGCCGCGACCCTCGAAGACGCCGATGCTGCCGTCGCTGCCGCGCAGGCCGCTTTCCCGGCGTGGGCCGCGCTGGGGCCGGGCGAGCGCCGTGCGCGCCTGCTGGAGGCTGCCCGTTTGCTGGAGGCCAACCGCGAGCGCTTCATGGCCATGGCTGTGGAGACCGGTGCCACCGCCGACTGGTACGGCTTCAACGTCAAGCTGGCGGCCAACATGCTGCGCGATGCCGCCGGCATGACCACCCAGATCAAGGGCGAGGTGATTCCCTCCGACGTACCGGGCAGCTTCGCCATGGCGCTGCGCCAGCCCTGTGGCGTGGTGCTGGGCATCGCCCCGTGGAACGCGCCGATCATTCTCGGCACCCGCGCCCTGGCCATGCCCCTGGCCTGCGGCAATACCGTGGTGCTCAAGGCGTCGGAAAACAGCCCGGCGGTGCACGCGCTGATCGGCGAGGTGCTGCAGCAGGCCGGCCTCGGCGATGGCGTGGTCAACGTCATCAGCAACGCCCCGGCCGATGCCGCTGCCATCGTCGAGCGCCTGGTGGCCAACCCGGCGGTGCGCCGCGTCAACTTCACCGGCTCCACCCATGTCGGGCGCATCATCGGCCAGCTCGCCGCGAAACACCTGAAACCGGCAGTGCTGGAGCTGGGCGGCAAGGCACCGTTGCTGGTGCTGGATGACGCCGACCTGGATCAGGCCGTGGCCGCCTCGGCTTTCGGTGCCTACTTCAACCAGGGGCAGATCTGCATGTCCACCGAGCGCCTGGTGGTCGACGAGCGCATCGCCGACGACTTCGCCGCGCGCCTGGCTGCCAAGGTCGGCACCCTCACTGCCGGCCTGCCGGGTGAGGCCGTGCTCGGTTCGCTGATCGACGCCGCCGCTGGTGAGCGCATCATGGCCCTGGTGCAGGATGCCGTGGACAAGGGCGCCGTGCTGCTGGCCGGTGGGCAGATCGACGGCAGTGTGATGCAGCCGGTGCTGCTCGACCGCGTGACCCCGGCCATGCGCCTGTACCGCGAGGAGTCCTTCGGCCCGGTGGCGGTGATCCTGCGCGGGGAGGGCGACGAGGAGCTGCTGCGCCTGGCCAACGATTCGGAGTTCGGCCTGTCCTCGGCGATCTTCAGCCGTGACGTGTCGCGTGCGCTTAATCTGGCGCAGCGGGTCGAGTCGGGCATCTGCCACATCAACGGACCGACCGTGCACGACGAGGCGCCGATGCCCTTCGGTGGGGTGAAATCCAGCGGTTACGGCAGCTTCGGCTCCAGCGCGAGCATCGAGCACTTCACCCAGTTGCGTTGGGTGACGATGCAGAACGGCCCGCGCCATTACCCGATTTGAACAATCGGAACAGCCTTGCATAGCTCCAGCCCGTGAGTCTTTGAGCGGGCTGTGAGCGCCCCGAATTGAGTTTGCCGGGAAGCCCCGGCGTCGCGTCGTGCCCGAACCGGCACGACCGGAGGTGATAACAAGTGAACAATGCATCCTCCCAACCGCTCGCTGCCCGCTATCGCCCGGTGGCCCTGGGCTCGCCGGACGTGCACATCGAGGAGCGTACCGGCAACGTCTATCTCAAGGCCCGCGAGCCACTGGCCGAACTGCCGCCACGCCTGCTCGACCGCCTGCTGCACTGGGCCGAGGTGCGCGGCGAGCACACTTTCGTCGCCCGCCGTGGTGGCGATGGCCAGTGGCAGTGCATCAGCTATCGAGACATGCTGGCGCGTGTGCGCTGCATCTCCGCGCACCTGCTCGATCATGACCTGAGCCCCGAGCGCCCGCTGGTGATCCTCTCCGGCAACGACTTGGAGCACCTGCAACTGGCCCTGGCCGCGATGTACATCGGCGTGCCGTACTGCCCGGTGTCGCCGGCCTATGCCACCGTGGCCCGCGACTACGCCAAGCTGCAGCACATCTTCGACCTGCTGCGCCCGGGGCTGGTGATGGCCGCCGATGGCGCCGCCTTCAGCCGTGCCATCGAGGCCGTGGTGCCCGCTGACATGCCCTTGCTGCTGGTACAGGGCGAGGTAGCGGGGCGCCAGGCCCTGCGCTTCGACGAGCTGCTGGCGCCGCGCGAGCTGGCCGCCGCCGATGCTGCATTCGCCCGCACCGGGCCGGACAGCATCGCCAAGTTCCTCTTCACCAGTGGTTCGACCAAGCTGCCCAAGGCGGTGGTCACCACCCAGCGCATGCTCTGCGCCAACCAGCAGATGCTGCTGCAGACCTTCCCGGTATTCGGTGAGGAGCCGCCGGTGCTGGTGGACTGGCTACCGTGGAACCACACCTTCGGCGGCAGCCACAATGTTGGCATCGTGCTGTACAACGGCGGCAGCCTGTACCTCGACGACGGCCGGCCAACGCCGCATTTGTTCGGCGAAACCCTGCGCAACCTCAAGGACATCTCGCCCACCGCCTACCTCACCGTGCCCAAGGGCTGGGAGGAACTGGTGGCCGCGCTGGAGCAGGATGGCGAGCTGCGCGAGCGCTTCTTCGCGCGCATGAAGCTGTTCTTCTTCGCCGGCGCCGGCCTCAGTCAGCCGGTCTGGGATCGCCTGGATCGCGTGGCCGAGCAGCATTGCGGCGAGCGCATCCGCATGATGGCCGGCCTGGGCATGACCGAAACGGCGCCGTCCTGCACCTTCACCACCGGGCCGCTGTCGGTGGCTGGCTATGTCGGCCTGCCGGCGCCCGGTTGCGAGGTCAAGCTGACGCCGGTGGACGGCAAGCTGGAAGCACGCTTCCGTGGCCCGCACGTGATGCCCGGCTACTGGCGCCAGGCCGAACTCAATACCGAGGCCTTCGACGAGGAGGGCTTCTACCGCTCCGGCGATGCCCTGCGTTTCGCCGATGCCGCCAACCCGCACTGGGGCCTGATGTTCGATGGCCGCATCGCCGAGGACTTCAAGCTCAGCACCGGCGTGTTCGTCAGCGTCGGCCCGCTGCGTACCCGCGTCATCCTGCAGGGCGCGCCCTATGTGCAGGACGTGGTGGTCACCGGGCCGGATCGTCAGCGTATCGGCCTACTGGTATTCCCCAGCGTGCCGGCCTGCCGCGCACTGGCTGGTTTGCCGAGTGATGCCAGTGTCGAAGCGGTGCTGGCGGCCGAGCCCGTGCGCCAATGGTTGGCCGGGTTGCTGGAAGAGCTCAACCGCGAAGCCACCGGGCTGGCCTCGCATATCGCCTGGGCCTGCCTGATGAGCGAGGCGCCGAGCCTGGACGCCGGCGAGATCACCGACAAGGGCTCGCTCAACCAGCGCGCCGTGCTCAGCCGCCGTGCCGAGCTGATCGAGCGTCTGTACGCCGACCCGGCTGCGCATTGCGTGCTGGCCCAGGCGCGGCCATGAAGGGCCAGTTCGAGGCCTTCGAGCAGGTCGCGCTGCTGACTGCCGCGCGCACCCCCTGGATCGATTACTGCGGGCCGCTGGCTCAGGTGTCGCCCATCGACCTCGGCATCCATGTCGCCCGCGCCGTGCTGGCACGGGCCGGCATCGATGGCGAGCGGGTCGACAGCGTGCTGGCCGGCAGCATGGCCCAGGCCAGTTTCGACGCCTACATGCTACCCCGGCATATCGGCCTGTACGCCGGCGTGCCGATCGAGGTGCCGGCGCTGGCGGTACAGCGCATCTGCGGCACCGGCCTGGAGCTGCTGCGCCAGGCCGGCAACCAGCTCGAACGCGGCACTGCCAGCCTGGCGCTGTGCGTGGCGGCCGAATCCATGTCGCGCAATCCCATCGCCAGCTACGAGCACCGCGGTGGTTTTCGCCTCGGCGCGCCGGTGGGCTTCAAGGATTTTCTCTGGGAGGCGCTGCTCGACCCTGCCATCGCCCAGACCATGATCGACACCGCGCAGAACCTGGCCCAGCGCTATGGCTTGCGCCGTGAAGAGGTGGACGCCTTCGCCCTGGGCAGCTTCGACAAGGCATTGGCGGCGCAGGCCGAAGGCTGGTTCGACGACGAGATCGCATCAGTGAGCAGTACCCATTTCGAGCTGCCGGGCTATCAGCCTCGCCACCTGAGCCTGCCGCGCAAGGTCACCCAGCTAGATCGCGACAGCCATCCCCGGCAGACCAGTGCCGAGGCCTTGGCGGCGCTGTCGCCGGTCAGCCCCGGTTCGGTGCAGACCGCCGGCAACAGTTGCGCCCTGGTCGATGGCGCTGCAGCCGTGCTGGTGGGCGATGCCCGCAGCGTCCGTTCGCCCTTGGCCTTGCTGCGCGCCAGTGCGGTGGTTGGTGTGCCACCGGAGATCATGGGCATCGGCCCGGCACCGGCGATCCGCTTGCTGCTCGACGGTACCGGGCTGAGCCTGGATGCCATCGACAGCCTGGAAATCAACGAGGCTCAGGGCGCTCAGGTACTGGCCGTGCAGCGCGAGCTGGAGCTGGATCCAGCGCGCCTGAACCGCCATGGCGGCGCCATCGCCCTCGGCCACCCACTGGCCGCCACCGGCTTGCGCCTGGCGCACAGTGTCGCCCGCCAATTGCAGGCGCGCGGCGCTCGCTATGGCATCGCTGCCGCCTGCATCGGTGGCGGGCAGGGGATGGCGCTGCTGTTGGAAAATCCGACCTGTCGGTAATGCACTGCGCCCTCGTTGGCAGGGCTTGTGCGTGGCGCGAGCCAGAATCGCGGATAAATCCGCTCCTGCCGGCCGTGCGACCCGATGCCTGGGGCGCAGGGAAAACCGCTTTTGTAGGAATTCATTCGCGATCATTGCGCGCTCGGTGCCGACAATGATCGCAGGTGAAGCCCTCGGGAGGAGGGGGGCGATGATCCCCCCATGCACTCATTCCACCGCTTCGTAGGGCAGGCCGACATAGTTCTCGGCAATGGTGCGGCGCCCGGCTTCGGAGCCGACGAAGTAATCCAGCTCAGTCTGCTGCATGCGCTGGCTAAAGGCGTCGGTGTCGGGGAAGCGGTGCAGCATCGAGGTCATCCACCAGGAAAAGCGTTCGGCCTTCCAGATGCGCCGCAGGCAGATTTCCGAGTACTTCTCCAGCAACTCCGTGCGGCCTTCCCGGTGCACCTTGAGCAGGATGCGGTACAGCGTGCTGACGTCGCTGGCGGCCAGGTTAAGGCCCTTGGCGCCGGTGGGCGGGACGATGTGCGCAGCGTCGCCGACGAGGAACAGATGGCCGTACTGCATGGGCTCGACCACGAAGCTGCGCAGCGGGGCGATGCTCTTCTCGATGGACGGGCCGGTGACCAGCTTGGCGGCGGTTTGCGTCGGCAGGCGGCGCTTGAGTTCGTCCCAGAAACGCTCATCCGACCAGTCCTCCACCTTCTCCTCGCTGCTGACCTGCACGTAGTAACGGGTGCGGGTCGGCGAGCGCATGCTGCACAGGGCGAAGCCGCGTTCGTGGTTGGCATAGATCAGTTCGTCATGCACTGGCGGGGTGTCGGCCAGCACGCCGAGCCAGCCGAAGGGGTAGACCCGCTCGAACTCCTTGAGCACGCCATCGGGAATGGATTGGCGCGATACGCCATGGAAGCCGTCGCAGCCGGCAATGTGCTGGCAGTCCAGACGGATATGCTGGCCGTCGTGGACGAAGGTGACATAGGGCTGTTGCCCCTTGAGCTCGTGCAACTGGACATCACTGGCGCCATAGAAGCTTGGCGCGGCGCAGGCGCTGCGGGCCTCCATCAGGTCGCGGGTGACTTCGGTCTGGCCGTAGACCATGACCGTCTTGCCGCCGGTCAGGCCACGCAGGTCGATGCGCTCCAGGCGATCATCGAAGGCCAGCTCGAAGCCATCGTGCACCAGGCCTTCGCGATCCATGCGCTGGCTGACGCCGGCTTCGCGCAGCAGGTCGACCATGCCTTGTTCGAGCACGCCGGCACGGATGCGACCGAGCACGTAGTCGGGGCTCTGGCGTTCGATGATGACGTTGTCGATACCGGCCTTGTGCAGCAATTGGCCGAGCAACAGGCCGGACGGACCGGCGCCGATGATTGCAACTTGGGTTTTCATTGTTGTTGTCCCTTGGGGTAACTGCCGCTTGCAAGGCAGGAATACTGGAAGCTGTATTTTTGAGGTATCCAGGCGGCTCATGAAGGCACTATTTGTACTGATACTTGGATATTTCGATGATTTTGCGTGAGGCGGGGATGGGGATTCATGGCCTGGCCGGGGCAGATGTCCGGGCAGGCAACCGAGGCGGTACCTCACCGAGCCATGAGGGGACTGGTAGCCAAGGGCGTTCTGATCTAAACCTTGCGTAGGGTCGTTGCCGTTTCGATGCGTGGTCGTGCGTGAAACGGCAACAGAACCTAGGTCGCATGAATGACGACGACCTCAATGCCCGTCGGCGAGGCTTCGGGGAGGGAGAATCTGCTTGCAGGCACAGGGGCTGCGTTTGTTCGCAGCTCTCAAGCGTGTCGAGAAAATGCCGATAGCCTATTGAATCCATTCGCCAATGCTTTCATGCAGAGGGCGGATTTTCCTTACATGAGAGAAAAACTCCAATGAACATCAAGCAGAAGCTGACCTGGGCATTTGCCGCTATCGCCTGCGTGCCCATCCTCCTGGTGGCCGCGGTGGTCATCTACAATCTGCGCGTGCAGGCACAGGCGGATTTTCTCGACGGCAGCAAGAGGGAGATTCGCCAGGTCGACAACGCCATGGCCATGTTCTTCAAGGGCGTCAGCGAGAACGTCGACTACATCGCCAGCCTGCCGCAGGTGGTGGCGGCACCGACCTTGAAGAACTACTCCTCGGCCGATGCGCCGAGCATGCCGCTGCCACAGACCAATCAGGACATGGAAAGCTTCTTCGATCGCTTCGCCAAGGCCCACCCGACCACGGCCTATCTGTCCTATGGCCGGGTCGATGGCGGCTATGCCATCTGGCCGAGTGACCCAGGCCTGAAGAGCTATGACCCGCGCGTGCGGCCCTGGTACAAGACCGCCATGGCCTCTCCTGGCAAGACGCTGCGCACCGCCGCCTACTACTGGGCGCCGGACGATGCGGTGCTGATCGGCACCGTGCGCACCGTCAACGATGCCCAGGGCAACCTGGCCGGCGTGGTGGGGCTGGACGTGTCGCTCAAGCAGCTTACCGATCTGATCAAGCAGATCAAACTCGGTGAAACCGGCTACCTGATGCTGGTTGAGGACAGTGGCAACGTGCTGGTCGATCCACGCAATGCCGATAACAATTTCAAATCGCTCAACGATCTGGGCGGCGAGTATGCGCGCATGGCCGGCGCCGACGGGCTGCTGGAGGTGGAGCTCGACGGCACAAGCTACATGGCCAATATCTGGACGTCGCCGACCCTCGGCTGGCGCTTCATCGGCCTGATCGAACGCAGCGAGGTGATGGCCAAGGCCAACGCCCTGACCTGGCAGATCGGTGTCATCGTGCTGCTGCTGGCCGTGGTCTTCGCCGTGGTCGGCGCGGTGTTCGCCAAGCTCATCGTCACCCCGATCCGCAGCGTGGCAAACGGCCTGGAGAACATCGCCCAGGGCGAAGGCGATCTGACCCGTAGCCTGGCCGTACAGGGCAAGGACGAAACGGCGCTGCTGGCGCGCTGGTTCAACCAGTTCCTCGGCAGCATTCGACAATTGGTGCAGAACGTCATCGAGGCGTCTGCGGCACTGCGCCATACCTCCGAGGGTTCGACCCGTGTCGCCCATGACATGAACGATGTGGCCGAACGGCAGCGCGGTGCGGTGGAGATGGTTTCCACTGCCTTCAACGAGATGGTCGCCACGGCCAACGAAGTGGCGCGCTCGTGCAGCGAGGCGGCCAACTCCGCCGACAATGGCCAGCGCCAGGTGCATGCCGGGCAGGCGCAGATCGAGGATGCCACCGACAGCGTCACGCGCCTGAGCGACAACCTCAAGCAATCGGCGCTGGCGCTGCAGGCGCTGGAGCAGGACAGCCAGAACATCAACGCCATTCTCGGCACCATTCGCTCCATCGCCGAGCAGACCAACCTGCTGGCGCTCAACGCCGCCATCGAGGCCGCCCGCGCCGGCGACCAGGGCCGTGGTTTCGCCGTGGTGGCCGATGAGGTACGGGCTCTGGCTCAGCGCACGGCCGACTCCACCGGCGAGATCGACAGCCTGTTGGGCGGCCTGGCTCGGCGCACGCAAGAGGTGACCCGGCAGATGCAGAGCAGCCTGGAAATGTCCCAGGCCAGCGTCGAGCGCATCGGCATGGCCAGTCAGAGCTTCGAGCAGATTCGCGGCGCGGTGGATCACATTCGCGACCAGAACACCCAGATCGCCACGGCGGCCGAAGAGCAGCATCAGGTGGCCGAGGACATCAACCGCCACATCGCCCAGATCCAGGAGGATGCGCTGCTGGTGGAAAACCTCGCGCAGTCGGCACACCGCGATTCGCAGGAGCTGGCGCAACTGTCCGAGCAGTTGCATGGCTTGGTGGGGCGCTTCCGCACCTAGAGCCTAACGCCAGACGCACCGCCGAACCCGGGTTCGGCGCTTGCCTTTGCGCTCCTGAGTGTGGCCAGAGTTGCATTTTCCGCTGCAACTCTTTGGCGCTTGCAGGCATCATTGGCCGCGATACCTGCACGTTTCGAGGATTGCCATGACCGGCCAGGTGCCCGTATTCAAACTCTATGGCGAAGAGCGCGCCTGGCCGACGCCGGATCTGATCCATTGCGAGTCGATCGCCGAGCGTAGCCGCCTGCACGGCTGGGAGATCCGTGCCCATCTACACAGCGATCTGCTGCAGGTGCTGTACATCCAGAGTGGCCATGCCGAGGTGGAAATCGACGGTCAGGTGCGGGTACTCGAGCAGGCGGCGGTGCAGGTGGTGCCGGCGCTGTGCGTGCATGCCTTTCGCTTTTCCGAGGACATCCAGGGCCATGTGCTGACCCTGGCACAGCCGTTGGTCGAACATATGGGGGAGGCTCTGGAGCGGCCGCCGCTGAGCCAGGCCGCCTGCTATCCGGCCGAGGGGCATGAAGGTCGCCTGGACGTGCTGTTCGCCACCCTGGCACAGGAGTACGGGCGACACGAGACGGGGCGTGAGTTGATGCTGCAGTCGTTGATCAGCGCGCTACTGGTCTGGCTGGCGCGCCAGGCCCTGGCCGACGAGCGTGCCGAGGCCTTGCCGAGCGACCGCGGGCGCAATCACCTGCGGCGTTTCCAGGCCTTGGTGGAGCAGCACTACCGCGAACATCGCCCGCTGGACTGGTACGCCTCGCAACTGGGCCTTAGCGTGGCGCACCTCAACAGCCTGTGCCGGCGCCTGGCCGGGCAGTCGGGGCTGCAACTGCTGCACCAGCGCCTGCTGCTCGAAGCCAAGCGCAACCTGGTGTACACCTCGATGACCATTGCCCAGGTGGCCGACAGCCTGGGCTTTTCCGAGGCCGCGTATTTTTCGCGCTTCTTCCGCCGTGGTACGGGTTGCACACCCAAGGACTTCCGGAGCCAGCGATGAACTTCGACACCCGTATCAAGTTTCGCCATCTGCTGAGCTTTCTCGAGATCGCCCGCCAGCGCAGCTTCGCCAAGGCCGCCGATGCGTTGGCCGTGAGCCAGCCGGCAATCTCCAAGACGCTCAAGGAGCTGGAAGACATCCTCGACGCCAGCCTGTTCGAGCGCGGCCGCCAGGGTGTGACCCTGACCAGTGCCGGGATCGCCTTCATGCGTTATGCCGGGCCCTGCGTGCAGGCTCTGCGCGACGGGGTGAGCAGCTTGCGCGCTGGCGAGCACGAGGCCGGGCAGGTGCGTGTCGGTGTGCTGTCAACGGTGGAGAGCCTGCTGATGCCCGAGGTGGTGCGGCGCCTGCACGCAGGCCATGAGGCCCTGGTGGTCAGCGTCGCCACCGGGCCTGGGGCCTACCTGCTCGGGCAGTTGCGCGTCGGTGAGCTGGATCTGGTGATCGGCCGCATGACCGACAGCCCGGATATCCAGGGGCTGACCTTCGAGCACCTGTATAGCGAGTCCCTGACCCTGGTGGTGCGCCCCGGCCATCCGCTGCTGGCTATTGGCGAGACGCTGGCGCACCTCGGGGATTACCCCCTGGTTTTGCCGACGCAGGGCACCACCATCCGCAAGCATGCCGATAGCCTGTTCGTGCAGTGTGGCGTGAGTCCTTCGCGGCAGCGCCTGGAAACCCTGTCGCCAGCGCTGAGCCGACGCTACGTGCTGTGCAGCGATGCGTTGTGGGTGGCGCCGCAGGACGCGGTGCGCCTGGACGTGCAGCGTGGTGAACTGGCCGAGCTGCACCTGCCGGTGCGCGAGCCGGGTGGTTCGGTGGGCATCTGCCGTAACGGGGCACTGGGGCTGTCATTGGCTGCCGAGCGCTTCTGCGATGTGTTGCGCGAGGTGGCGCAGGCCTATCGGGAGGGGGATTTTCCATAACCTTTTGGTTATGAATTGGCGGCTTCTTTTCAATGTTCGTGGTGCGCGTTGTGCCAGACACTGTGGCGACAACAACCCATAACAGGAGCGCGCCATGCCTGCCGAGGACAATCGCCGTTTCGTCATTCGCGACCGTAACTGGCACCCCAAAGCCTTCACCCCGGACTACAAGACCTCCATTGCCCGCTCGCCGCGCCAGGCGCTGGTGAGCATCCCGCAGTCGATATCCGAAACCAGCGGTCCGGATTTCTCGCACCTGAAGTTCGCCGAGCACGACAACGACCTGCTGCTCAACTTCAACAACGGTGGCCTGCCCATCGGCGAGCGCATCATCGTTTCCGGCCGAGTGATGGATCAGTACGGCAAACCGATCCCGCATACCCTGGTGGAAATGTGGCAAGCCAATGCCGGTGGTCGCTACCGGCACAAGAACGACCGTTACCTGGCACCGCTCGACCCCAACTTCGGTGGCGTTGGCCGTGCCCTGACCGACAGTGAAGGGCGCTACAGCTTCCGCACCATCAAGCCCGGCCCCTATCCGTGGCGCAATGGCCCCAACGACTGGCGCCCGGCGCACATCCACTTCTCCATCAGCGGCCCGTCGATCGCCACACGGCTGATCACCCAACTGTACTTCGAGGGCGATCCGCTGATTCCGCTGTGCCCCATCGTCAAGTCCATCGCCAACCCGGACGCGGTGCAGACACTGATCGCCAAGCTGGACATGGGCACCGCCAATCCGATGGATTGCCTGGCTTATCGCTTCGATATCGTGCTGCGTGGCCAACGCCGAACCCATTTCGAGAACAAGTAAGGAGGGATGACCATGCCTGTTGAACTACTGCCGGAAACCCCCTCGCAAACCGCCGGCCCCTACGTGCATATCGGCCTGGCCCTGGCCGCCGCCGGCAACCCGACCCGCGAGCAGGAAATCTGGAACCAGATGGCCAGGCCCGACGCGCCGGGCGAACATATCGTGCTGCTCGGTCACGTTTACGATGGCAACGGCCATCTGGTGCGCGATGCCTTTCTCGAACTGTGGCAGGCCGACCATCAGGGCCAGTACGACGAGGATTACGACCCGTCCAAAGCGTTCAATGGTTTCGGCCGCACCGCCACCACCTTCGATGCCGGTAGCGAATGGTTCGCCTACACGGTCAAGCCGGGCGTGGTACACAACGCCGCCGGCGTGCCGATGGCGCCGCACATCAACGTCGCGCTGTTCGCCCGTGGCATCAACATTCACCTCGCCACCCGCTTGTATTTCGAGGACGAAGCCGAGGCCAACGCCAAGGATCCGGTGCTCAACCTGATCGAGCAGCCCGAGCGCCGCGAGACGCTGATCGCCAGGCGCTGCGAAGTGGACGGCAAGCCGGCCTATCGCTTCGATATCCGCATCCAGGGGGAGGGCGAGACGGTCTTCTTCGACTTCTGAGTCGTGCGCCGGTGCGTGCTTCTGCGAGGTACGCGCCGGCCTCTGGATAAGAGTGTGCGCCCGGCGGCGGCGTGCTGCTTCTGGCAAGGCTTTACGATTACCGCACGCTAGTTCGATAATCGCCAGGTGCTGTCCATCCAGACTCGGAGGCCCCATGAGCGAAAATCGCCCGCCCCTTGCCAGCCTGGCGCCGCCACCCTATGTGTCGCCGGCCAAGCGCATCGAAGAGTTCGCCGGTGACCCCAACTTCATGACCTCCCTGGCCCGAGGCCTGGCGGTGATCAATGCCTTTCAGGAGCGTAAACGCCACCTGACCATCGCGCAGATCAGCCATCGCACCGAGATTCCCCGTGCCGCCGTGCGCCGCTGCCTCTATACGCTGATGAAGCTGGGCTACGTGACCACCGACGGGCGCACCTACTCGCTGCTGCCCAAGGTGCTCACCCTGGGTCATGCCTACCTGTCGTCGACACCGCTGGCGGTGTCCGCGCAGCCCTTTCTCGACCGCCTCAGCGAGCAACTGCACGAGGCCTGCAACCTGGCCACGCTGGAAGGCGAGCAGGTGCTGTACCTGGCGCGCTCGGCGATTCCGCAGCGGCTGATCTCGGTAGACCTGAGCGTCGGCAGCCGCCTGCCGGCCTACTGCACGTCCATGGGCCGCATCCTCCTGGCCGCGCTGGACGATGACCAGCTACAAGACTACCTGGCCCATGCCGAACTGCAGCCCAAGACCAGCCGCACCCTGCACAGCCCCGAGGCGTTGTGGGAGTGCCTGCAGCGCGTGCGCCAGCAGGGCTGGTGCATCGTCGACCAGGAACTGGAGCAGGGCCTGCGCTCGCTGGCCGTGCCGGTATATGACTCCGCCGGCCACGTGCTGGCCGCCATGAACATCAGCACCCATGCCAGCCGTGTGCCGGTGGCCGAGCTGGAGAAGCGCTTCCTGCCGCTGATGCTCAGTGCCAGCCGTGAACTGAGCGGGCAGCTCTTTCGTCCTGCCTGATCCGGCAAAATGGGGCGATTATCGAACGCCGTGATATTCGCTGAAGGCCCGATTGCCTAAGCTGGGCAGGCCATCGTTCTGCCAATGTTGCAATCGGTTACGCCTGACTGCTGGGCAGAACGAACAGCAAGCCTGTATCTATGGCATGAGAGTCTGTTCAAAGTCTCGCGAGCTAGAGCCAAACAAGGCGAAAAGACCTGAGGAAGCGGAGTTTACGAGTGGTAAATGAGCATCCGAAGGGCTTTTCAACGCCGTTTGGCCGACGCGCAGCAGGCTTTGAATAGGCTCTGAGCGAGGAGGGCAGCCTTGGCCCGTTAGCACTCGCCATCTTTATAACAATGATAAGAGTGCCGTGAGTTATGGACTGTCATCTGCTCAATGAGAAGAGTCGGCTGTTTGCCAATGCCGATCCTTATGCGGTGTCCGATTACGTCAACCAGCATGTCGGCGCGCATTGCATTCGCCTGCCCAGCAGCGGCCGTCCGGCGGCCAGCCTGAGCCATCGCAGCTTCGGCAGCCTCGACCTGTGCCGCATCAGCTATGGCGGCAGCGTGCGGGTCACCTCGCCGGCGCTGGAAACCATCTACCACCTGCAGGTGCTGTTGCAGGGCCATTGCCTGTGGCGTGGCCATGGCCAGGAGCACTACTTCACCCCTGGCGAGCTGCTGTTGATCAACCCGGACGATCCGGTCGACCTGACCTATTCCGACGACTGCGAGAAGTTCATCGTCAAGCTGCCGGCCCATCTGATCGAGCGGGCCTGCGTCGACAACCACTGGCAGCGCCCTGGCGATGGCGTGCGCTTCGCCTCGCGTCACCAGTTGCAGCAACTCGAGGGCTTCGCCAACCTGCTCGGCCTGGTCTGCGCCGAAGCCGAGAGCGCGCAGTCGCTGCCCTCGGTGCAGGAGCACTACACGCGCATCATCGCCAGCAAGCTGCTGGGGCTGTTGAGCAATAACGTGCAGCGCCAGGAGCTGTCGCAGAGCAGCCCGTCGTTCGAGCGCCTGGTGCAGTTCATCGAGGACAACCTCAAACAGGACATCAGCGTCGAGCAACTGGCCCAGCTCGCGCACATGAGCCCGCGTTCGCTCTATGCCCTGTTCGACAAGCACCTGCAGACCACGCCCAAGCACTACATCCGCCAGCGCAAGCTGGAGCGTGTGCATGCCTGCCTGAAGGACCCGACGGCCAAGGTGCGCAACGTCACCGAGGTGGCGCTGGACTACGGCTTCCTGCACCTGGGGCGCTTCTCCGAGAGCTACAAGAGCGCCTTCGGTGAATTGCCATCGGATACCCTGCGGCGGCGCGAGGGGTAGGCCCCGGATTGCATCCGGGCTACGGGGGTAGGTGTTTGCGGATGGTCCCTCTCCCGCCCTTCGGGCACCCTCTCCCGCAAGCGGGAGAGGGTCATCAGAAGGCCGCATAGCGGCCGTTTATTGGTGCTGCAGAAAACGGATAAAGACCTGCAAGAACTGGATATTGGCCCCGGCAGCGAACCCCTAGCCTTGGCGCCGTTGAAACAATAACAACGGAGCCATGGCCATGACCCTGGGACTCGACTACCTCAACAGCCTGCTTGAAGAAGACAAGGACAAGGGCATCTTCCGCTGCAAGCGGGAGATGTTCACCGATCCGCGCCTGTTCGACCTGGAGATGCAGCACATCTTCGAGGGCAACTGGCTGTATCTGGCCCACGAGAGCCAGATCCCCAACGTCAACGACTACTACACCACCTACATGGGGCGTCAGCCGATCTTCATCGCGCGCAACAAGGACGGTGAACTCAACGCCTTCATCAACGCCTGCAGCCACCGTGGCGCCATGCTCTGCCGCTTCAAGAGCGGCAACAAGGCCAGCTACACCTGCCCGTTCCATGGCTGGACCTTCAACAACAGCGGCAAGCTGCTCAAGGTCAAGGATCCCAAGGACGCCGGCTACCCGGACAGCTTCAACTGCGACGGCTCCCACGACCTGAAGAAGGTCGCCCGCTTCGAGTCCTACCGAGGCTTTTTGTTCGGTAGCCTGCGCGAGGACGTGGCGCCGCTGGAGGACTTCCTCGGCGAGTCGAAGAAGATCATCGACATGGTCTGCGACCAGTCCACCGAGGGTTTGGAAGTGCTGCGCGGCTCCAGTACCTACGTCTACGAGGGCAACTGGAAGCTGCAGGCGGAGAACGGCGCCGACGGCTACCACGTCACCGCCGTGCACTGGAACTACGCCGCCACCCAGCAGCAGCGCAAGCTCAAGGAAGCCGGCGACGACATCCGCGCCATGAGCGCCGGCGGCTGGGGCAAGAAGGGCGGCGGTTTCTACTCCTTCGAGAACGGCCACCTGCTGCTCTGGACGCGCTGGGACAACCCCGAGGATCGCCCGCTGTTCGCCGACCGCGAACGCCTGGCCGCCGAGTTCGGCGAGGCGCGTGCCGACTGGATGATCGGCCACTCGCGCAACCTCTGCCTGTACCCCAACCTGTACCTGATGGATCAGTTCGGCTCGCAGCTACGCATCGCTCGCCCGCTGTCGGTGGACAAGACCGAAGTGACCATCTACTGCATCGCGCCCAAGGGCGAGAGTGCCGAAGCGCGCGCTCGGCGCATCCGCCAATACGAAGACTTCTTCAACGTCTCCGGCATGGCCACGCCGGATGACCTGGAAGAATTCCGCGCCTGCCAGCAGGGCTTCGCCGGTCGCGCCATGGCCTGGAACGACATGTCGCGCGGGGCCAAGCACTGGATCGACGGCGCCGACGACTCGGCCAGGGAGATCGACCTGCAGCCGTTGCTGTCCGGTGCGCGCACCGAGGACGAAGGCCTGTTCGTGCTGCAGCATCACTACTGGCAACAGCAGATGATCGAGGCGGTGAAGAACGAACAGAAACACCTGATCCACGTGGAGGGTGCGTGAATGAGCCTTTCCTATGATGCCGTGCGCGATTTTCTCTACCGCGAGGCGCGCTACCTGGACGACAAGCAGTGGGACCAATGGCTGGAACTGTACGCCCCGGACGCCGAGTTCTGGATGCCGGCCTGGGACGACCGTGACCAGTTGGTGGAGAACCCGCAGACCGAGATCTCGCTGATCTGGTACGGCAACCGCAGCGGCCTGGAGGATCGGGTGTTCCGCATCCGCACCGAGCGTTCCAGTGCCACCATCCCGGATACCCGTACCTCGCACAACATCAACAACATCGAGATAGTCGAGCAGGGCGACGGGGTGGCCAAGGTGCGCTTCAACTGGCACACCCTGAGCTTTCGCTACAAGACCGTCGACCACTTCTACGGCACCAGCTTCTACACCCTCGACACGCGTGGGCCGAACCCGCTGATCAAGGCCAAGAAGGTGGTGCTGAAGAACGACTACGTCAGGCAGATCATCGACGTTTACCACATCTGAATCCGCTGCAGCCTTGCCGGCGGGGCCATTGGCTCCCGCCTCGGGTCGCTGCACGCCAAAAACTGCATAGCGAGGTGCGCCATGAGCCACAAGATCGCACTGAATTTCGAGGACGGGGTCACCCGCTTCATCGACGCCAACCAGGGGGAGACGGTGGCCGATGCCGCCTATCGCCAGGGCATCAACATTCCGCTGGACTGCCGCGACGGTGCCTGCGGTGCCTGCAAGTGCTTCGCCGAGGCGGGGCAGTACGACCTCGGCGAGGAATATATCGAGGATGCCCTGAGCGAGGCCGAAGCCGAGCAGGGCTACGTGCTGACCTGCCAGATGCGCGCCGAGAGCGACTGCGTGATCCGCGTGCCGGCGTCGTCGCAACTGTGCAAGACCCAGCAGGCCAGTTTCGAGGCCGCCATCAGTGCCGTGCGCAAGCTCTCCGACAGCACCATCGCGCTGTCGATCAAGGGCGAGGCGCTCAACCAACTGGCGTTCCTGCCGGGGCAGTACGTCAACCTCAAGGTGCCGGGCAGCGAGCAGACGCGCGCCTACTCCTTCAGCAGCCTGCCGAAGGACGGCGAAGTCAGCTTCCTGATCCGCAACGTGCCGGGCGGGCTGATGAGCAGCTTCCTGACCAACCTGGCCAAGGCCGGCGACAGCATCAGCCTGGCCGGCCCGCTGGGCAGCTTCTACCTGCGCGAGATCAAGCGCCCGCTGCTGTTGCTGGCCGGCGGCACCGGCCTGGCGCCGTTCACCGCGATGCTGGAGAAGATCGCCGCCGAAGGCTGCGCGCACCCGCTGCACCTGATCTACGGGGTGACCCACGACCATGACCTGGTCGAGCTGGACAAGCTGGAAGCCTTCGCCGCGCGCATTCCCGGTTTCACCTTCAGCGCCTGTGTGGCCAGCGAAGGCAGCAGCTACCCGCACAAGGGCTACGTGACCCAGCACATCGAACCCAGGCACCTCAACGATGGCGAGGTGGACATCTACCTGTGCGGCCCGCCGCCGATGGTCGAGGCGGTCAGCGCCTACATCCGCGAGCAGGGCATCGCTCCGGCGAATTTCTACTACGAGAAATTCGCCGCCAGCGCCTAGGTGCGAGCGGGCATTCGTAGCCCGGATGCAATCCGGGAAGGCCCACGCACCAGTCCCGGATTGCATCCGGGCTACAGGCTGAGTCACCCCTCTGCCAATCATGGGAGAGGGGGGAGATAGCGGATACCCCGGATTGAGGTGAGCAAGATGAACAAGCGTTTCCAAGACAAGGTCGCCGTGGTCACCGGCGCCGCCCAGGGCATTGGTCGCCGTGTGGCCGAGCGGCTGTTGGAGGAGGGCGCGCAGGTGGTGGCGGTGGACCGCTCCGAGCTGGTGTTCGAGCTGGCCGAGCGCGAGGCGGTGCTGTGCCTGACCGCCGACCTGGAACAGGCCGACGACTGCCAGCGCGTGATGCAGGCGGCGGTCGAGCGCTTCGGCCGGCTCGACATCCTGATCAACAACGTCGGCGGCACCATCTGGGCCAAGCCGTTCGAGCACTACGAAACGGCGCAGATCGAGGCCGAAGTACGTCGCTCGCTGTTTCCCACCCTGTGGTGCTGCCATGCGGCGCTGCCGCAGATGCTGGCGCAGGGCAGCGGCGCCATCGTCAACGTCTCGTCCATCGCCACCCGTAGCCTCAACCGGGTGCCCTACGGCGCGGCCAAGGGCGGCGTCAACGCACTGACCGCCTGCCTGGCCTTCGAGACCGCCGAGCGCGGCATCCGCGTCAACGCCACCGCCCCCGGCGGTACCGAGGCGCCGCCGCGGCGCATCCCGCGCAACAGCGCCGAGCAGAGCGAGCAGGAGAAGGTCTGGTACCAGCAGATCGTCGACCAGACCGTGCAGAGCAGCCTGATGAAGCGCTACGGCACGCTCGACGAGCAGGTCGGCGCGATCCTCTTCCTCGCCTCGGACGAAGCCTCCTACATCACCGGCGTGACCCTGCCGGTAGGCGGTGGCGACCTGGGCTGAACCAGCTTCCCGGCCGCTGCTACGGCCGTGGAACACAACGCAGTTTCGACAACAAAAACAAGAGAACCGATGCCATGCGACAGATCGACGTTCACGCCGTCATAGACGGTGCCCGCTTCACCCGTTTCCACTGGATGGTCATGGCGCTGTGCGCGCTGTTGCTGATCTTCGATGGGTACGACCTGTTCATCTACGGCGTGGTGCTGCCCTCGATCATGCAGCAGTGGAGCCTGACGCCACTGCAAGCCGGTGCGCTGGGCAGCTACGCGCTGTTCGGCATGATGTTCGGCGCCCTGGCGTTCGGCACCCTGGCCGACCGGATCGGGCGCAAGAAGGGCATCGCCATCTGCTTCGTGCTGTTCTCCTCGGCGACCATCCTCAACGGCTTCGCCAGCAGCCCTAGCGAGTTCGGCATCTTCCGCTTCCTCGCCGGCCTCGGTTGCGGCGGCCTGATGCCCAATGCCGTGGCACTGATGAACGAGTACGCGCCCAAGCGCCTGCGCAGCACGCTGGTGGCGGTGATGTTCAGCGGCTACTCGCTGGGCGGCATGCTCGCTGCCGGGGTGGGCATCTACATGCTGCCGCGCTTCGGCTGGGAGTCGATGTTCTTCGCCGCTGCGGTGCCGCTGCTGCTGTTGCCTCTGATTCTCTGGAAGCTGCCGGAGTCGGTGGGTTTTCTGATGCGCCAGGGCCGTCATGAGCAGGCCCGCGCGATATTGGCCAAGGTCGAGCCGGAGCTGCGTATCGACGCGGCCGATCAGTTGCATATGAACGATGCCAAGGGCCAGGGCGTGGCGGTATTCGAGCTGTTCCGCGAAGGCCGCGCACTGCGCACCTTGTGCCTGTGGCTGGCGTTCTTCTGCTGCCTGCTGATGGTCTACGCACTCAGCTCCTGGCTGCCCAAGCTGATGGCCGGCGCCGGCTACAGCCTGGGTTCGAGCCTGTCGTTCCTGCTGGCGCTGAACTTCGGCGGCATGGCCGGGGCCATCCTCGGTGGCTGGCTGGGCGACCGCTTCAACCTGGGCAAGGTGATGGTGGCGTTCTTCGTCGCCGCCGCCCTGTCCATCAGCCTGCTTGGCTTCAAGAGCCCGACGCCGCTGCTCTACTGCCTGATCTTCATTGCCGGGGCCACCACCATCGGCACGCAGATCCTGCTGTACGCCGGCGCCGCGCAGTTCTACGGCCTGTCGATCCGCTCCACCGGCCTGGGCTGGGCCTCCGGCATCGGCCGCAATGGCGCCATCGTTGGCCCGCTGCTCGGCGGTGCACTAATGGCCATCAACCTGCCGCTGCAACTGAACTTCATCGCCTTCGCCGTACCGGGCGCCATCGCTGCGCTGGCCATGGCGGTGTTCACCCTCAGTGGCCAGCGGCGCCAGGCCGCCGACGCCGCGTTGCTCGCCGCCAAGGCCTGATCCGCACGCCGTGCGCCTGCCCGCTGCCGGGCAGGGCCGGCCGTTCCGACACCGAGCGCCTTCCGCTGCGGAAGGCCACACTGACTTGCGAGGCTGACATGCACGCTTTGCTGCGCGACTGTTCGCTGCCTGCCCTGGTGGCCGGTCTGCTCGCCACCACCATTTCCTACGCCGGGCCGCTGGTGCTGATCTTCCATGCGGCGGAAAGCGCCGGCCTGTCACAGGCGCTGCTGTCGTCCTGGGTCTGGGCCATCTCCATCGGCAGCGGCGTGCTGGGCATGGTGCTCAGCCTGCGCTATCGCACGCCGGTGGTGATCGCCTGGTCGATCCCCGGCAGCGCGCTGCTGGTGGGGGCGCTGCCCACGCTGGGGCTGAACCAGGCCATCGGTGCCTACCTGGTGGCCAACCTGATCCTGCTGCTGATCGCCCTCAGCGGCAGCTTCGACCGCCTGCTGGCGCGCCTGCCGGGCTCCATCGCGGCGGGGTTGCAGGCCGGCATCCTGTTCGCCTTCGGCATCGAGGTGTTCAAGGCGCTGCCCGAGCAGCCGCTGCTGATCGCCAGCATGTTCGTCACCTACCTGCTGCTGCGCCGCTCGGCGCCGCGCTATGCGGTGGCTGGAGTGCTGCTGGTGGGCGCGGCGCTGACCCTGTTCGGTGGGCAACTGCGCAGCGAGGCACTGGTGCTGGAACTGGCCACGCCGCAGTGGATCGCCCCCGAGTTCAGCCTGGCCGCCACCCTCAACCTGGCGCTGCCGCTGGTGCTGGTGGCGCTGACCGGGCAGTTCATGCCGGGCATGGCGGTGCTGCGCAACGCCGGCTACGACACCCCGGCCAGCCCGATCATCGGCGCCAGCGCCATCGGTGGGGCGCTGCTGGCACCCTTCGGCTGCCATGGCCTGAACCTGGCGGCGGTCACGGCCAGCCTGTGCACCGGGCGCGAGGCCCATGAAGACCCACGGCGGCGCTATATCGCCGCACTATCGGGCAGCCTTGCCTACCTGGTGTTCGGCATTGCCGGGGCCACGCTGGTGTCGTTGTTCGCCGCCTTTCCTGCCGCGCTGATCGCCGCCCTGGCCGGGCTGGCGCTGTACGGCGCGTTCAGCGAGGCCCTGGCGCGCAGCCTGAGCGAGCCGCAGGAGCGTGATGCCGGGCTGTTCACCTTTCTGGTGACGGCTTCCGGGGTGACCTTCCTCGGCCTGTCGGCCGCCTTCTGGGGGCTGCTGTTCGGCCTGGCCGCGCACCTGCTGCTGCGGGCAAGGCGGCAAGCGCCAAGTGCCGCGAATGCCCCACGGGCCGCGCCGCTGCGCGAATGAAACGCCGCGTCACCTGACAGGCGCCGTGCGTATCGCTGCGCGCGGCAATGCCTGGTGCGCACAGCGCACCCTACAAGCTGAAACCTCGGCCTTCGTCGGGTGCGCTGCGCGCACCCCATCCAGACCCGATTCATCCTCCCAACCGGCTGCCCCCTGGCTGCCGGGCGGGTTTCTGCAACCACGATAACAACAAGAGCATGATCACCATGAACCACACCCCACGCCTTTGCCTGCTGTCCACCGCCATCGCCGCCTGCCTGCCGAGCCTGAGCCAGGCCGGCGAGGGCGGTTTCATCGAGGACACCACTGCCACCCTCACGGCGCGCAACTATTACTTCAGCCGCGATTTCTCCGACATCGTCGGGCCGAACCAGCAGTCCAAGGCCGAGGAATGGGCGCAGGGCTTCATCCTCAACGTCAAATCCGGCTACACGCCGGGGCCGGTGGGCTTCGGTGTCGATGCCATCGGCCTGCTCGGCATCAAGCTCGACAGCAGCCCGGATCGGGTCAACACCGGCCTGTTGCCCACTCGCGAGAGCGGCAAGGCGGCAGACGACTACAGCCGCCTGGGCGTGGCGGCCAAGGTGCGGGTGTCCAAGACCGAGCTGAAGGTGGGCGAACTGCAACCCAACCTGCCGCTGCTGACCTTCTCCGACATCCGCCTGCTGCCGCCCAGCTATCAGGGCATGAGCCTGGTTTCCAACGAGTTCGCCGGCCTCACCCTGCAGGCGGGCCACCTCAATTCCACCAGCCTGCGCAACGAGGCCGGCGACGACAAGATGCTCGCCATGCTCGGGCACCTGCCGCAGCGCGGCGCGACCAGCGATGCCTTCAACTATGCCGGCGGCGACTATGCCTTCAATACCGCGCGCAGCTCGCTGAGCGCCTGGTACGGCCAGCTCGAGGACATCTACCAGCAGCGTTTCCTCGGCTTCAAGCACAGCGAGCCACTCGGTGCCTGGACGCTGGGCGCCAACCTCGGCTTCTACGGCTCCAGCGAGGATGGCAAGGGCCTGCTCGGCGACATCGACAACCAGGCGCTGTTCGCCCTGCTCTCGGCCAGGCATGGCGGGCATACCCTCTATGTCGGTTACCAGGCGATGTTCGGTGACACGGCCTTTCCCCGCGTGTTCGCCAACGTCACGCCGCTGGGCAACGAGGTGCCCACCTTCGAGTTCGCCTCCGCCGACGAGCGCTCCTGGCAACTGCGCTACGACTACGACTTCGCTGCCATGGGCGTACCGGGGCTGGTGGCCGGGGTGCGCTACATCCGTGGCGACAACGTCGATGTGCAGGCCACCAATCGCGGCGGCCCGCGCTACGAGGGCAAGGACTGGGAACGTGACCTGGACATCGGCTACGTAGTGCAGAGCGGTTCGCTCAAGGGCCTCGGCGTGCGTGTGCGCAACGTCGTCGCGCGCTCCAACTACCGCAGCGATATCGACGAGAACCGGCTGATCCTCAGCTACACCTGGAACCTGCTGTAAGGCGGTGTTGGCACGATCAAACAGGAATTGTTCGATAATCGCCCTATAAGGCGATTATCGGATTGTTCGGCAGAATGCTCCGCCCTAATCTGGGCTCACTCGCCACCTCGGGTCGGTGGCATCTGCAACCTGAAGAGAACTCAACGATGGCCGACATCATCACCCTGCGCGAGGCCATTTCGCGCCATGTCCACGACGGCGATTGCATCGCCCTCGAAGGCTTCACTCATCTGATTCCCACTGCCGCCGCCCATGAGCTGATCCGCCAGGGTAAGAAAGACCTGCACCTGGTGCGCATGACCCCGGATCTGGTCTATGACCTGCTGATCGGTGCCGGCTGCGCGCGCAAGCTGACCTTCTCCTGGGGCGGCAACCCCGGCGTCGGTTCGCTGCACCGCCTGCGCGATGCAGTGGAGAAGCACTGGCCGCACAAGCTGGAAATCAGCGAGCACAGCCACGCGGCCATGGCCAACGCCTACGTGGCCGGTGCCTCCAATCTGCCGTTCGCCGTGCTGCGCGGCTACCAGGGTTCCGATCTGGTCAAGGTCAACCCGGACATCAGGTTCATCGACTGCCCCTTCACCGGCGAGAAGCTGGCGGCGATTCCCAGTGTGCGCCCGGACGTCACCGTGATCCACGCGCAGAAGGCCGACCGCAAGGGCAACGTGCTGATCCAGGGCATCCTCGGCGTGCAGAAGGAAGCCGCCCTGGCCGCCAAGCGTTGCATCGTCACGGTCGAAGAAATCGTCGACGACCTTGAGGCGCCGATGAACGCCTGCGTGCTGCCGACCTGGGCCATCAGCGCCGTCTGCGTGGTACCCGGTGGCGCCCATCCGTCCTACGCCCATGGCTACTACGAGCGTGACAACCGCTTCTACCAGGACTGGGATCCGATTGCCCGCAACCGCGACACCTTCACCGCCTGGATCGACGAATACATCCGCGACACCGAGGATTTTGCGCACTACCAGGCGAAAGTGAAGGGGGAGGCCAAGTGATGAGCGAGTTCAACACCAATGAAATGATGACCGTGGCCGCCGCTCGCCGCCTCGGCAATGGCAGCGTCTGCTTCGTCGGCATCGGCCTGCCGTCCAAGGCCGCCAACCTGGCGCGCCTGACTCATGCGCCGGAAGTGGTGCTGATCTATGAATCTGGCCCGATTGGCGCCAAGCCGAGCGTGCTGCCGCTGTCCATCGGTGACGGCGAACTGGCAGAAACCGCCGACACCGTGGTGCCCACCGGCGAAATCTTCCGCTACTGGCTGCAGGGCGGGCGCATCGACGTCGGCTTCCTCGGCGCCGCCCAGGTCGACAAGTACGGCAACATCAACACCACCGTGATCGGCGACTACCACGCGCCGAAAGTGCGCCTGCCGGGCGCCGGTGGCGCGCCGGAAATCGCAGGCTCGGCGAAGAAGGTGCTGATCATCCTCAAGCAGGGCCATCGCACCTTCGTCGACAAGCTGGCCTTCATCACCTCGGTCGGCCATGGCGAAGGCGGCGATCATCGCAAGCGCCTGGGGCTGCCGGGCGACGGCCCGGTGGCGATCATCACCGACCTGTGCATCATGGAGCCGGAAGCCGGCACCAACGAATTCATCGTCACCTCGCTGCATCCAGGCGTGACCCGCGAGCAGGTGATCGAGAACACCGGCTGGCAGATTCGCTTCGCCGACAACGTGACCACCACCGAGGCGCCGACCGCCGAAGAGCTGGCCGCATTGCGTGACCTGGAAGCGCGCACCGCCGCCGCCCACGGTCAGGCCGGAGGTGAAGAATGAGCCGCGAAGTCTTTATCTGCGACGCCGTGCGCACGCCGATTGGCCGCCTCAATGGCGCGCTGTCGGCGGTGCGTGCCGACGACCTGGCGGCGATTCCGCTCAAGGCGTTGGTCGAGCGCAACCCGCAGGTCGACTGGTCTGCCGTCGATGAGGTGTTCATGGGCTGCGCCAACCAGTCCGGCGAAGACAACCGCAACGTCGCCCGCATGGCGCTGTTGCTGGCCGGCCTGCCGGAAACGGTGCCGGGCGTGACCCTCAATCGCCTGTGCGCCTCGGGCATGGAGGCGGTCGGTGCCGCCTTCCGCGCCATCGCCACGGGTGAGATGGAGCTGGCCATCGCTGCTGGCGTCGAGTCGATGACCCGCGCGCCCTACGTGATGGGCAAGGCCGACAGCGCCTTTGGCCGTGGCCAGAAACTGGAAGACACCACCCTGGGCTGGCGCTTCGTCAACCCGCTGATGAAAGCGCAGTACGGCGTCGACCCGATGCCGGTCACCGGTGACAACGTCGCCGAGGACTATGGCATCAGCCGTGCCGATCAGGATGCCTTCGGCCTGCGCAGCCAACAGCGTGCGGCGGCGGCTCAGGAGAGCGGTTACTATGCCGAGGAAATCGTCCCGGTGGTGATCAAGAGCAAGAAGGGCGAGATCGTCGTCGACCGTGACGAACACCCGCGTGCCGACACCACCGCCGAGGGGCTGGCCAAGCTCAAGCCGGTCAACGGCGAAGGCAAGACCGTCACCGCTGGCAACGCCTCGGGCCTCAACGATGGCGCCTCGGCGATGATCCTGGCCTCGGCTGAAGCCGTGCAGAAGTACGGCTTGAAACCGCGCGCCAAGGTGCTGGGCATGGCCAGCGGCGGCGTGGCCCCGCGCATCATGGGCGTCGGCCCGGTGCCGGCGGTGCGCAAGCTGCTGGCGCGGCTGAACCTGAGCATCGAGCAGTTCGACGTGATCGAGCTGAACGAGGCCTTCGCGGCCCAGGGCCTGGCTGTCACCCGCGATCTCGGCCTGCCGGACGACAGTCCCAAGGTCAACCCGAACGGCGGCGCCATTGCCCTCGGTCACCCGCTGGGCATGAGCGGCAACCGCCTGGTACTGACTGCCGTGCATCACTTGGAGAAGACCGGCGGTAAGCTGGGCCTGGCGACCATGTGCGTGGGTGTGGGGCAGGGGCTGGCGCTGGCCATCGAGCGGGTTTGAGGTTTATTGGTGCGCACAGCGCACCCTACGGTTTGGCATATGACGTGCCTCGTAGGGTGCGCCGTGCGCACCATAGCTTAGGGTGCCCGCCGTGCCAGTTCCTTCTCCCCTCTGGGGAGAGGGGCCGTGCGAGCGCTTGCAGGTTGATGCCACACTAGCCGTACATTTTTCCCAGGAGCGTTTCGCTCGTGAGCAACCAACTCTTCGATGCCTACTTCACCGCGCCGGCCATGCGCGCGATCTTCTGCGATGCGGGGCGGGTGCAGGGCATGCTCGACTTCGAGGCCGCCCTGGCGCGGGCCGAGGCGCGCGTGGGGCTGATCCCCGCCGAGGCCGTGGCGCCCATCGAGGCTGCCTGCAAGGCCGAACTCTACGATTACCCGGCGCTGGCTCAGGCCATCGCCACGGCGGGCAATTCCGCCATCCCGCTGGTCAAGGCACTGGGCAAGCGCATCGCCGCCACTGACCCAGAGGCCGAGCGCTACGTGCACCTCGGCGCCACCAGCCAGGACGCCATGGACAGCGGCCTGGTGCTGCAACTGCGCGCCGCCATCGGTCTGCTGGAAAACGATCTGGCGAAGCTGGCCAATGCCCTGGCGACGCAGGCCGAGCGCCATATCGACACGCCCCTGGCCGGCCGTACCTGGCTGCAACAGGCCACGCCGGTGACCCTCGGCATGAAGCTGGCCGGCGTGCTCGGCGCGGTCACCCGTCATCGCCAGCGCCTGGCCGAACTCAAACCGCGCCTGCTGTGCCTGCAGTTCGGCGGTGCATCTGGCAGCCTGGCGGCGCTGGGCGACGCCGGCTGGGCCGTCAGCGGTGCGCTGGCGCAGGAGCTGCAACTGACCCTGCCCGAGCAGCCCTGGCACACCCAGCGTGATCGCCTGGTGGAATTCGCCAGCCTGCTGGGAATGATCGCCGGCAGCCTGGGCAAGCTGGGCCGCGACCTCAGCCTGTTGATGCAGACCGAGGCCGGCGAAGTTTTCGAGCCATCGGCGCCGGGCAAGGGCGGTTCGTCCACCATGCCGCACAAGCGTAATCCGGTCAGTGCGGCGGTACTGATCGGCGCCGCCACCCGCGCGCCGGGCCTGATGGCGACGATGCTGGCCGCCATGCCGCAAGAGCACGAGCGCAGTCTCGGCCTGTGGCACGCCGAGTGGGAGACCCTGCCGGAGCTATGCTGCCTGGTCTCCGGTGCCTTGCAGCAGGCGCTGGTCGTGGTGCCGGGGCTGGAGGTGGATGCCGCGCGCATGCGCGCCAATCTGGAACTGACCCAGGGCCTGGTGCTGGCCGAGGCGGTAAGCATCGCCCTGGCGCAGAAGATCGGCCGCGATGCGGCTCATCACCTGATCGAACAGTGCTGCAAACAGGCGGTGCGCGAGGGCGCCCACCTGCGTGCCGTGCTCGGCGCCAGCGCCGAGGTCAGCGCACAACTTTCCGCTGCCGAGCTGGATCGCTTGCTCGATGCCGCGCATTACCTGGGCCAGGCCCGCCGTTGGGTCGAGCGGGCCGTCGCCGAACACAAGCAATTTTCGCCTTAGGAGTCACTCATGCCTGCCTTACGTCTCGCCGATGGCGATTTGAACTACCTGCTCGAAGGCCCTGCCGCTGCGCCGGTGCTGGTGCTGTCCAACTCGCTGGGCACCGACCTGCACATGTGGGATGCGCAGATCCCGGCTTTCACCCAGCACTTCCAGGTGCTGCGCTACGACACCCGTGGCCATGGCGACTCGCTGGTGACCGACGGCCCGTACAGCATCGAGCAGAACGGCCGCGACGTGCTGGCCCTGCTCGATGCCCTGGGCATCGCCAAGGCGCATTTCTGCGGCCTGTCCATGGGCGGTCTGATCGGCCAGTGGCTGGGCATCAACGCGCCCGAACGCATCGAGCGCCTGGTGCTATGCAACACCGCCGCCAAGATCGGTACGCCCGAGGTGTGGAACCCGCGCATCGAAACCGTGCTCGCTGGTGGCGCGCAGGCCATGCGCGATTTGCGCGATGCGTCGATCTCGCGCTGGTTCACCGCCGATTTCGCCGAGGCCAACCCAGGCAAGGTCGAGCCCATCGTCGGCATGCTGGCGCAAACCTCGCCCGAAGGCTATGCGGCCAACTGCGCGGCAGTGCGCGATGCCGATTTCCGCGAGCAGCTTGGCAGCATCGTCGCTCCGACGCTGATCGTCTGTGGCAGCGGCGACCCGGTGACCACCCCCGAACATGGCCGCTTCATGCAGGAGCGCATCGCGGGTGCCGAGCTGGTGGAGTTCCACGCCGCGCACCTGTCCAACGTGCAGGCCGGTGATGAATTCAGCCAGCGCGTGCTGGATTTTCTGCGTGCCTGAACCTGCCATGGTGCGCACGGCGCACCCTACGGTTCCACGCACACCGTAGGGTGCGCTATGCGCACCGCTTCTTTTTGGAGTGATGCTATGGACGAGAAACAACGCTACGAAGCCGGCATGCAGGTACGCCGCGCGGTACTGGGCGATGCCCACGTCGACCGCAGTCTGCAGAACCTGACGCCGTTCAACCAAGAGTTCCAGGAGATGATCACCCGGCATGCCTGGGGCGATATCTGGACCCGACCGGGCCTGCCACGCCATACCCGCAGCCTGATCACCATTGCCATGCTGATCGGCATGAACCGAGAGGGCGAGCTCAAGCTGCACCTGCGTGCGGCAAAGAACAATGGGGTGAGCCGCGAAGAGATCAAGGAAGTGATCATGCAGAGCGCCATCTACTGCGGCATCCCGGCGGCCAACGCCACTTTCCACCTGGCCGAAGCGGTATGGGACGAGCTGGGTGTGGAGTCGCTGGAGAAGTGAGAGCATCAAGCGCTTTCAAGCGGCTAACGTCGCTCAATGCGTTGCCTTCATCTGCATTCGGGGGATTTGTGCTTGGCAGTGCGCAATGACATGCACTACTCTCCGGTGACCGGGCTAACGAAGTGGAACAGGCAGGACGCCGACCCCATGCACTTCGTTAGCTCGGTTTTAATTCTCCGCTCGAAGCCCTCCTAATGGAGGGCTTCGTCGTTTCAGCGCGCCACGCTGACCCCTTCCAGGCTGGCGAAGGAAGTGTCCTTGGCGGTGAGCAGGAAGTCACGCATGAAGGGCGCATCGAGCATGTCGGTGCGGATCGCCGCATAGAGCGTGGCGAAGAGGCCTTTCTCTCCCAGACGCTTGGCGCTGACATAGCCACGCGAGCTGTACTCGTGCAGCGCCCAGTTGGGCAGGCCGCACACACCACGACCGCTGGCCACCAGTTGCATCATCATCACCGTCAGCTCGGAGGTGCGTACCTGCGCCGGCTCCACGTCGGCCGGTTCGAGAAAGCGGGTGAAGATATCCAGGCGGTCGCGCTCCACCGGGTAGGTGATCAGGATTTCCGTGAGCAGGTCATGTGGCTGGATGAAGGCCTTGTGTGCCAGGCGATGCTGGTTGGCCACGGCGAGCATGGCCTCGTAGGTGAACAGCGGCACGTAGGTGATGCCGGCCAGCTCTACGGGGTCGGAGGTCACCACCAGGTCGAGGTCGCCACGGGCCAGGGCTGGCAGCGGGGCGAAGGAGAAACCCGAGGCCAGATCCAGCTCCACTTCCGGCCAGGCGTCGCGGAACTGGTCGATGGTCGGCATCAGCCACTGGAAACAGCTATGGCATTCGATGGCCATGTGCAGGCGGCCCGCCGTGCCGCCGGCCAGGCGCGCCAGGTCACGCTCGGCGGCGCGCAGCAAGGGCAGGGTGGCGTCGGCCAGTTGCAGCAGGCGCAGCCCCGCACTGGTGAAGCGCACCGGCTTGGTCTTGCGCACGAAGAGCTGCAGGCCGAGGCGTTCCTCCAGTTCCTTGAACTGGTGCGACAGCGCCGACTGGGTCAGGTGCAGGCGCTCGGCGGCCTCCACCAGGCTGTCGGTTTCGCGCAGGGCATGCAGGGTTTTCAGGTGGCGTAGCTCGAGCATGGCGGGTCTCTGGAAAGGTTTCACTCATCCAATATCGGGGTTGGATGAAAGTGGCTCATACAGCCTACATGAGTAATTTTGTAGATCAAGACGAAAATCTTGAGTTTGTCTCACTCGCTACCGCTGCCGAGAATGGCGCCATCTCGATTGATTCTGGAGTTGCTCGTCATGGCCCTGACCCATTCCCTCGGTTTCCCGCGCATCGGTCGCGACCGCGAACTGAAGAAAGCCCTTGAAGCCCACTGGAAAGGTGAGCTGGACGAAGCCGGCCTGCGCGCTGTCGGCCAGCGCCTGCGTGCCGAGCATTGGCAAGTGCAGAAGAATGCCGGCATCGACCTGCTGCCGGTGGGCGACTTCGCCTGGTATGACCAGGTGCTTGGTCATTCCCTGGCCTTCGGTGTGATCCCCGAGCGCTTCCGTTCGGCCGCTGGCAAGCCGACGCTGGATACCCTGTTCGCCATGGCGCGCGGCGTCAGCAATGACTGCTGTGGCGGCGCCCATGCACAAGAGATGACCAAGTGGTTCGATACCAACTACCACTATCTGGTGCCGGAATTCAGCGCCGATCAGCACTTCGCCCTGAGCTGGGAGCAACTGTTCGAGGAAGTGGCTGAGGCGTATGCCCTCGGTCACAGCGTCAAACCGGTGCTGATCGGCCCGCTGACCTATCTGTGGCTGGGCAAGGAAAAGGGCAGCGACTTCGATCGTCTCGATCTGCTGGAGCGGTTGCTGCCGGTGTATGGCGAGATCTTCCAGCGGTTGGCGGCGCAGGGCGTGGAATGGGTACAGATCGACGAGCCGATCCTGGTGCTGGACTTGCCGCAGGACTGGAAGAACGCCTTCGAGCGCGCCTATAACCTGATCCAGCGCGAGCCGTGCAAGAAGCTGATCGCCACCTATTTCGGCGGCCTGGAAGACAACCTCGGGCTGGCCGCCAACCTACCGGTCGATGGCCTGCATATCGACCTGGTGCGGGCGCCGGAGCAGTACCCGACCATCCTCGACCGTCTGCCGGCTTACAAGGTGTTGTCGCTGGGCCTGGTCAACGGCCGCAACGTCTGGCGCTGCGACCTGGAAAAGGCCCTCGACCTGCTGCGGCACGCTCACGAGCGCCTGGGCGAGCGATTGTGGGTAGCGCCATCCTGCTCGCTGCTGCATAGCCCGGTGGATCTGGCCCGTGAAGACCAGCTCGATGCCGAGCTGAAAAGCTGGCTGGCTTTCGCCGTGCAGAAGTGCCAGGAGGTGGCGCTGCTCGGCAAGGCGCTGGAGACGCCGGAGGCTGCCGAGGTGCAGGCTGCACTGCAGGCGAGCCGCGCGGTGCAGGCCGCACGTAATGCCTCGACGCGCATTCACAAGCCCGAGGTGCAGGCGCGCCTGGCCGCGATTCGTCCGCGTCATACCCAGCGCCAGTCGCCGTTCGCCGAACGCATTGGCAAGCAGCGCGAGCGCCTGCAATTGCCCGTGCTGCCTACCACCAGCATCGGCTCCTTCCCGCAGACCTCGGCCATTCGCCTGGCACGCCAGGCATTCAGGCAAGGCAAGCTGAGCCAGGCCGACTACACCGAGGCCATGCATGCCGAAATCCGCCATGCCGTGCAGGTGCAGGAGCGCCTCGGCCTGGACGTGCTGGTGCATGGCGAGGCCGAGCGTAACGACATGGTCGAGTACTTCGCCGAGCAGCTCGACGGCTACGCCTTCACCCGCTTCGGCTGGGTACAGAGCTACGGTTCGCGCTGCGTCAAGCCGGCACTGATCGTCGGTGACCTGAGCCGGCCCAAGGCCATGACGGTGGAGTGGATCCGGTACGCCCAGGGCCTGACCGACAAGGTAATGAAAGGCATGCTGACCGGCCCCGTGACCATGCTGATGTGGTCGTTCCCGCGCGAGGACGTGTCCCGTGAGGTGCAGGCCAGGCAACTGGCGCTGGCCATTCGCGACGAGGTGCTGGATCTGGAGGCGGCCGGTATCCGGATCATCCAGATCGACGAGGCGGCGTTCCGCGAAGGCCTGCCGCTGCGCCAGGCGGCCTGGCCGCAGTATCTGGACTGGGCCACCGAGGCCTTCCGCCTGTCCGCCAGCGGTGTGCGCGACGAAACGCAGATTCACACCCACATGTGCTACAGCGAATTCAATGACGTGATCGAGTCCATCGCGGCGATGGATGCCGATGTCATCACCATCGAAACCTCGCGTTCGGACATGGAGCTGCTGGAGGCCTTCGAGCGCTTCGCCTACCCCAACGAGATCGGCCCTGGTGTGTACGACATTCACTCACCGCGTGTGCCCGATAGCGCCGAGATGGCCGGGCTGCTGCGCAAGGCGGCGCGGCGCATCCCGCTGGAACGGCTGTGGGTCAATCCCGATTGTGGGCTGAAGACCCGCGCCTGGCCGGAAACCGAAGCGGCGTTGGTGAACATGGTGGCAGCGGCCAGAAAACTGCGTGCCGAGCTGGCCTGATTTTAGGGGCTTCGCGGAATCTCGAGAAAGTCAGTCCGGTGTCAACCAAGCACTCCCCCTAAGATGTGACTCACCATGAAAAAGGCCGCCCGAGTGGGCGGCCCTGTTCGTGGGTGTCGTGGTCAGTTGGTATACACCGGGCCAACCCCCAGCCCCCAGAGGATCACCGAGCTGGCGATCATCGCCACCAGCACCACCAGACCTACCGCCAGCACTGAGCTGGAGAACATGAAACCCTCGTCCTCGGGGATGTTCATGAAGGTGGGGATGCCGACATACAGCAGGTACACCGTGTAGCAGATCGCCACCGTGCCGACGATCATGCCCAGCCACAGGTGCGGGTACAGCGCCGCCAGGCCACCGATGAACAGCGGCGTCGCGGTGTAGGCGGCGAACACCACGCATTGCGTCAGGTTGGGATTGGCGTCGTAGGTGCGCGCCATCCAGTGGATGAAGGCACCCATTACCGCCACGCCGGCGAGCATCGCCAGATAGGACATGAACGCCATGCTCATCGCGCTGGCTTCGGTGAGCATGACGGGTGGTCGGTCGCCGATGGCCCAGCCGACCTGAGTGGTACCAATGAAGGCCGAAATGGCCGGGATGGCTGCAAGCAGCAGTACGTGGGTCAGGTACATGTGGCTGATGCTTTCTTCCTCGCCACGGATTTCCTGCCACTCCTGATCGGGATGGGTGAAGAGCCCCCAGACGTGATGGATCATGCCAAACACCTCCTCTTGTAATGACGGTCGCTCCCATAGCGCCCGGCGCGCATGACCAGCGCCACCGGGTACCCAGGTCGAGTCTATGCGACCTTATGTCGCAGTATAGGATGGGTCTGCAGGGGGCGTAGTGCCTGGCTTTAGAGTGAATCGCTCTCTACAGCTCAGTTGTAATAGCGGGTCAGAATTTCCATGGCCTTGTTGATCGACTGCAGGCGCTGCGTACTGCCGCCTCGATCCGGATGGTGCAGGCTGACCAATTGCCGATAGCGCTGCTTGATCCGGGGCAGGTCGAGCGGCTGGTGATCATCGAGCTCGAACAGTTGCAGGGCGGCGAGCTTTTCCTCGCCACCTTGCATGCGCGTCCAGAAACTGGTCAGCAGGCGTTCGACGTCCTGCTCGTCGGTTTCGCGCAGGTGGCCCATATCCAGGTAGTAGTCGCGCAGCGCATCGCGTTCGCTCAGGGCCGCGTCGCCCGCGTGGTAGGGCAGCAGGCGAATGCACAGCGGACTGATCTCGAGCAGGTGGCTCTGCTGCTGCCAGAGCGTATCGCGCAGGCGGTAGAGGGCGTTGAACAGCAGGAAGTGGGTGCGAAACAGCACCAGCTTGTCGGTCAGCGGCAGGTTGGGCAGGTGGCCACTGTGGCGGGCCTTGAGCTGCTGGATCAGGGCGTATTCGGCCAGGCCGTCTGGCGCGGCCTGGAGCAGTTGCAGCACCTGTTCGGCGAGATCCTGGCTGGGGTCTAGGTCGTCATTCATCGGCCCAGACTAGCATTTCATTGCGGGCGGGGTAGGGGCGCGGCGCCATTGTGCGTAAAATGTCGCGCTTTCGTTCCCACCCCTCGGATTTCGACGCACCATGGGCACCCTTTCGGTCAACCAGAACAAACTGCAGAAGCGCATTCGCCGCCTGGCCGGCGAAGCCATCACCGACTTCAACATGATCGAGGATGGCGACAAGGTAATGGTCTGCCTGTCCGGCGGCAAGGACAGCTACACCATGCTCGACGTGCTGCTGTATCTGCAGAAGGTGGCGCCGATCAAGTTCGAGATCGTCGCGGTGAACATGGATCAGAAGCAGCCGGGCTTCCCCGAGCACGTGCTGCCGGCCTATCTGGAATCCATCGGCGTGGCCTACCACATCATCGAGAAGGACACCTACTCGGTGGTCAAGGAGAAGATCCCCGAGGGCAAGACCACCTGCTCGCTGTGCTCGCGCCTGCGTCGCGGCACCCTGTACACCTACGCCGACGAGATCGGCGCGACCAAGATGGCCCTGGGGCACCACCGCGATGACATCCTGGAAACCTTCTTCCTCAACATGTTCTACGGCGGCACGCTCAAGGCCATGCCGCCCAAGCTGCTGTCCGACGACGGTCGCAACGTGGTGATCCGCCCGCTGGCCTACTGTGCCGAGGCCGATATCGAGGCCTACAGCCAGCTCAAGGAATTCCCCATCATCCCGTGCAACCTCTGTGGCTCGCAGGAAAACCTGCAGCGCCAGGTGGTCAAGGAGATGTTGCAGGAGTGGGAGCGCAAGAGCCCGGGCCGCGTCGAAATCATGTTCCGCGCCCTGCAGAACGTGCACCCCTCGCAACTGGCCGACCGCAACCTGTTCGACTTCAAGAGCCTGAAGATCGACGACAGCGCCACGCCGCGCTTTCTCGATGTGATGAGCCTGTAGGGTGGATCACGCTTTACCGATCCACCGTGCAGCGGATTGGTGGATGTAAAAGGCGCCATCCACCCTACGCCCCACTCACGGGTTCGAGCCACTCGTGGGAGGGGCTTTAGCCGCGACGCTTGCCAGGCCACAAACGCCTGGAGTAAGGTTCGGCCATCGCTTTGGAGAATTCCATGTCCGCCAGCCTCAACCTCCTGTCCATGCTGCAAGCCGGTGCCACGCGCGCCGCGTTGTCGCGTGCGCAGTTGCTCGTGGCTGCAGCGTATTACTTCTTTGGGTATTGGTTTAGCCACAGGCGCGCCTGATACCCCACAGGCGGCCTGAGATGACAGGGTCGCCACCAGAGACGTTTTGCAGAAAACCCCCGGTCGGCAACCCGACCGGGGGTTTTGTTTTTTCCGGCCGAAAACGGCCACAGATCGAGGACTTACAGATGAACCGTTATTACCGCAACTACCGCTACGACTGGCGATTTAGCAGCGTCACCACCGCCCTGACACCTTTGCCACGAACACTCAGCTAGCGCCGCCGCGGCAACGACCGCGCCGGCCAAGGAACCGCCAGATCATGAATGCATCCGTCTCCGCTCAACTCGCTTCCAGCATCACCCCCATTACCCGCCGCAGCGCCCAGCCGCTGCCCAGCCCGGCCGTATTGCGCCAGCGCCTGCCGTTGCCCACCGCACTGGCCGAACGCATCGCCGTCGACCGTGACGCCATCCGCGCCGTGCTCGATGGCACCGATTCGCGCCTGCTGGTGGTGGTCGGCCCCTGTTCCCTGCACGACCGCGCCAGCGCCCTCGAATACGCCGAACGCCTGGCGGAACTGGCGCCGCAGGTGAGCGACCAACTGTTGCTGGTAATGCGTGCCTACGTGGAAAAACCGCGCACCACCGTGGGTTGGAAGGGGCTGCTGTACGACCCGCATCTCGATGGCAGCGGTGACATGGCCGAAGGCCTGCGCCAGTCGCGGCAACTGATGCTGGACATTCTCGAGCGCGGCCTGCCGCTGGCCACCGAGTTGCTGCAACCCATGGCCGCCGGTTACTTCGACGATCTGCTTGGCTGGGCCGCCATCGGTGCGCGTACCAGCGAGTCGCAGGTGCATCGCGAGATGGTCAGTGGCCTGGATCTGCCGGTGGGCTTCAAGAACGGCACCGATGGCAGCGTCGGCATCGCCTGCGACGCCATGCGCTCGGCGGCGCACCCGCACCAGCACTTCGGCATCGACGACCTCGGTCATCCGGCGTTGCTGCACACCGCTGGCAACCCGGACACCCATCTGGTGCTGCGCGGTGGCCACGGCGCACCGAACCATGACGCCGCCAGCGTCGCGGCTGCGCGCGAGGCGTTGCAGCGCCAGGGCATCGCGCCGCGCATCATGGTCGACTGCAGCCACGCCAACAGCGGCAAGGATCCGCTGCGTCAGCCGGCGGTGCTGGAAAGCGTGATCGACCAGCGCCTGGCCGGCGACACGAGTCTGCGCGGGGTGATGCTGGAGAGCCACCTGTTCGAGGGTTGCCAGGCGCTGTCCGGCGAGCTGCGTTACGGCGTCTCGATCACCGATGGCTGCCTGGGCTGGAGTGGCACCGAGCTGGCGCTGCGTCAGGCGGCCGAGCGTTTGCGCTCTTGAGTCTTGCGAGAGGTGAGCATCTGCGTGCAGGCTTCGTCGTCCGTTCCATGAAGGATTCGATTCATGCGTGATTACAAGTGGCTGCACGCGTTCTGCCTCAATCGCTTCGGCTCTGCCAAGGCCCTGGAAGCCATGCTGCCGCAGCCGCGCAGCGAGGCCGAGCTGCGCGCGCTGAGCGATGACCGCTACCTGTCCCTGATCAGCTTGCGCATCTTCCGCGCCGGCCTCAAGCACAGCCTGGTGGACGCCAAGTGGCCGGCGTTCGAGGAGGTGTTCTTCGGCTTCGACCCGGAAAAGGTGGTGCTGATGGGCGCCGAGCGTCTGGAGAACCTGATGCAGGATGCGCGTTTGATCCGTCATCTGGGCAAGCTCAAGAGCGTGCCGCGCAATGCCCAGTTCATCCTCGATGTGCGCCGCGAGAAAGGCAGCTTTGGCGCCCTGATCGCCGACTGGCCGGTGAGCGATATCGTCGGACTGTGGAAGTACCTGGCCAAGCACGGCAACCAGCTCGGCGGGCTGTCGGCGCCGCGCTTTCTGCGCATGGTGGGCAAGGACACCTTCATCCCCACCGATGACATGGTCGCCGCGCTCAAGGCGCAGAACATCATCGACAAGGCGCCGACCAGCCAGAAGGATCTCGCTGCGGTGCAGGCCGCCTTCAACCAGTGGCAGGCCGAGAGTGGCCGGCCGCTGTGTCAGCTATCGGTGATGCTGGCGCATACGGTCAATCACTGAGTCGTTTGCCTGCGTAGCCCGGATGCAATCCGGGGCAGCTCGCGCAAGGGTTACCGGATTGCATCCGGGCTACGGCAGCAGGCCTTCGCGGCCGCGGCGCGCCTCGCGAAACTCGCCTGGCGTCTGTCCGGTCCAGCCCTTGAAGCTGCGGTGGAAGGAGCGCGCCTCGGTGAAGCCCAGGTAGCTGGCGATGTCCTGCACGGCTAGATCGCTGTGCAGCAGATAGTGCTCGGCCAGTTCCTGGCGCAACTCGTCGAGAATCTGCTGGTAGCTGGTGCCGGCCTGTTGCAGGTGGCGTTGCAGGGTGCGCACGGTCATGGCGAACCTTTCCGCCACCCGTTCCTTGCGTGGCAGACCATCCTTGAGCAGCAGGCGCAGGGCGTTCTTCACCCGCTGCGGCAGCGGCTCGTCGTCACCCAGTTCGGCCATCAGTGCCAGGGCATGTTCCTCCAGGGTGCGCAGCAGGTTGGCATCGGCCTGGCGCAGGGGCAGTTCGAGGACGTCCAGCGGCACCAGCAGGGCGTTGCAGGGTTGGCCGAAGCGCACCGGGCAGCCGAACAGTTGCTGGTACTCCTCGAGGGCCGTTGATTCAGGTTGCGGGTGCTCGAACCAGACCGCGTGCGGTGCGCGTTCGCTGTTGCTGAGCCAGCGCGCATACAGCAGCCAGGATGCCAGCACGTTTTCCACCAGGTGTCGGCGCACCTCAGCCTGGGTCTGCTGGCAGCTCCAGATCAGGCGCAGATGGTCGCCGGCCATTTCCAGGCGGCTGCTGCCCATCTCGCCGACCAGCTTCTCGTAAGGCACGATGCGACTCATGGCTTCGCCGAGGGTGGCGCAGTTCATGGTGATGTAGCCGAGTACGCTCCATGACCCAGGCTGCACGAAGCGTGCGGCGTGAAGGCCGAACAGCGGGTCGACGGACTGGGCGAGCAGATGGGCCAGCAGACGTTCATGCTGGCTGCAGGGGATGCGTTGGCTGTGGTCATGGAGCAGGGCAGCGTCGAGCCCGGCCGCGTTCAGCGCCGCCTGGATGTCCAGGTCGAGATGCTGGGCCTGGCGCAGGTAGGTGCTCAGGCTGGCGATGGAGGTGGAGCCTGGGGTGTGCATGTGATCTTGTCGTTGTCGGCTGCCTGCTGCCAGGCATGTGCCGACGAACCCTAGCATGAATGCCTGGGCACGGGCAGCGCAGGATGGGCGGCTACCATCCTGCACTTCGCTCAGCGCAGATCCACCAGCACGATTTCGCTGTCTTCCTCGGCTTCGATGCGGATCGAAGTCTCATCGGCAATGGCCACGCCATCGCGCGCCTTGGCGGCGACGCCGTTGACCGCGAAACGCCCCGTGGCCCCCACCAGATAAGCCTTGTGCCCGGGTTGCAGGCTGTATTCGGCGCTTTGCCCGGCCTCGATCGTGGCAGCCACCAGACGGGCATCGGTGCGGATGGGCAGGGCATCGTTGTCGCCCGCGAAGCCGCTGGCCAGGGTGATGAAGGCGCCGGCGCGATCCCCCTTGGGAAAGGGCTTGGCGCCCCAGGAAGGCGGCAGGCCTGTCTGGGTGGGCTGAATCCAGATCTGGAAGATCCGGGTGGTTTCGTGCTCCAGGTTGTATTCACTGTGGGCGATGCCGCTGCCGGCGCTCATCACCTGCACGTCGCCGGCTTCGGTGCGGCCTTTGTTGCCCAGGTTGTCCTGGTGGGTGATGGCGCCTTCGCGTACATAGGTGATGATCTCCATGTCACGGTGCGGGTGCGGCGGGAAGCCTGATTGCGGGGCGATTTCGTCATCGTTCCAGACGCGTAGGCGGCCCCAGTTCATGCGCTGTGGGTCGTGATAGTCGGCGAAGGAAAAATGATGGCGGGCGTTCAGCCAGCCGTGATGGGCTGCGCCGAGTTGCTCGAACGGACGTACTTCGATCATGGTCAATCCTCTTGGCTTGCCAGGGAGAAGCCCCTTGGCAAGGGGCGATGACGCCATGATGATTTCGCTTGAATCGATTTAATAGAGCAAATTCTGCGCTATAAGAATCTATTGATTCGATATGTTGGTCACTGCAGCGCGCTACGGGGGAATGGCGATGAGCAAACGCAAGGCCTGGTTGATCTTGCATGGCAAGCAGGCGCTGAACGAGGAAGTCAGGGCGGCGGTGCATGGTATGCGCGAGCAGGGCTGGGAGATCGCCGTGCGCCTGACCTGGGAAGCAGGCGATGCCCAGCGGCTGGTCGGCGAAGGCTTGGCGGCCGGCTACCCGATACTGATCGCTGGCGGTGGTGACGGCACCTTGCGCGATGTCACCGAGGCTTTGATCGAGCACGGCGGCCAGGCCAGCCTGGCGCTATTGCCGTTGGGCACCGCCAACGACTTCGCCCGCTCGGCCGGAATAACCCCGACACCCGCCGCGGCACTGGCGCTGCTCGACGTGGAGCCGGTGGCGGTGGATGTCGGCCTGGCCGGGGAGCGCGTGTTCCTCAACATGGCCACCGGTGGTTTCGGCTCCAACGTCACGGCCCATACGTCGGAGGAGCTGAAGAAAGTGCTCGGTGGCGCCGCCTATCTGCTCACCGGGCTCAGCCGTTTTTCCGAGGTGCGCGCAGCGGCCGGGCATTTTCGTGGGCCGGATTTCGAGTGGCAGGGTGAGTTCCTCGCCCTGGGCATCGGCAACGGCCGCCAGGCCGGTGGCGGGCATGTGCTATGCCCGGAGGCTGTGGTCGATGATGGTCTATTGGATGTCTGCATCCTGCCCGCCGCCTCCGATGTGATCGGCACCTTCGGCACGCTGTTGTCCGGTGGCATTCTCGGTTTGCAGAGCGTAGCCATCAGCGCTCGACTACCCTGGCTGGAGGTGGATGCGCCAGAGGGGCTCGACCTCAACCTCGATGGCGAGCCCATGGTCAGCCGTGAGCTGCGTTTCGCCGCCAAGCCGAGTGCACTGAGTTTGCACCTGCCACTGCACTCGCCGTTGCTGCACGCTGGTCAGGCGCAAGGTGCTAAGGCATGATGGCTGGGCGCCAGCGATCTTCAGTCTGCCGGCTGCCTGCCGATATGCCGAAGGCAGGCTCGCAGGTCGCTGAAAAACTGCCTGCGTTGGCAATACTGCGGTAAAGCCGACCTGAAAATGCTCATTTACAGCAGGTAAACTGCGCTTTTTCGGTCGTCTTTGCCTTGTCTTGCCTGCCTCGTCTACGTTTTTCAACGGCCTGCTAGACTCAATAAACACCATGGGAGCGCGTGATGGCCGGCATTCTTGATTCAGTGGATCAACGTACACAGCTAGTCGGTGAAAACCGTCTGGAAATCCTCATGTTCCGTCTGGCCGGGCGTCAGCTCTTCGCGATCAACGTGTTCAAGGTGCAGGAAGTCCTGCAACTGCCCAAGCTGACGCTGATGCCACAGCGCCATCGCTTCGTCTGCGGGGTAGTCAACCTGCGCGGCCACACCCTGCCGGTGATCGACCTGTCCCAGGCCATCGGCATGCGCCCGCTGGTGCCGGACGAGCACAGCACCATCATCGTCACCGAATACAACCGCTCCGTGCAGGCCTTCCTGGTGGGCAGCGTCGACCGCATTCTCAACCTCAACTGGGAATCGATCCAGCCACCGCCCGGTGGTGCCGGGCGTCAGCACTACCTCACCGCCATCACCAAGGTCGACGACCAGATCGTCGAGGTGATCGACGTGGAGAAGGTGCTGGCCGAGATCGTGCCGATGAGCACCAAGGTGTCCGCCGAAAAACTCGCCGACCCCTTGCTGGAGAAGGCTCGTGGCCGCGAAGTGCTGCTGGTGGACGACTCCAGCGTGGCGCTGAGCCAGTTACGCGACACCCTCACTCAGTTGGGCATGCGTCTGCACATGGCCAGCGATGGCCTCAAGGCGCTCAATATGCTCAAGGCCTGGGCCGACAGCGGCGAGCTGATGACCGACAAGCTGCTGATGGTCTTCACCGACGCCGAGATGCCGGAAATGGACGGCTACCGCCTGACCAGCGAAATCCGCAACGACCCGCGCCTCAAGGATCTCTACGTGGTGCTGCACACCTCCCTGTCCGGCAGCTTCAACGAAGCCATGGTGAAGAAGGTCGGCTGCGACGGTTTCCTCTCCAAGTTCCAGCCGGACAAGCTGGTGGATGTGGTGCGCGCCCGTCTCGCCCTCGACGAGCCTGCCTGAGCGCTTGTGATCCCTGCCGGCAATTCGTATAAGGACGTTTTGCCGGCCGAGGGTCTGTTGCCGTTTCGACGCGAGCCGCGTTGCTGCATCAAATTGCGCCATGGCCGGGCGGCGTTCCGCGAGGCGCGGGATGCAGGTAATGGTCGTTCCCTTGCCAAATCCCGCAACGACGCATGGCGCAATTTGCCGCGCAACCCGAAGGGACGGGCCTGTTTTTGCGCGATGCCGCGTTACTCGTCGCTTATTTGGAATGACCAAACTTCGCTCCTCGCGCCTTGCCTCGCGCAAAAACAGGCTCCGTCGCGGCCGTGCGCGAAACGTCAACAGACCCTGGAGAACCCGATCATGTTGAGCCTTTCCGAGTTGTATCGCTATCCGCTCAAGTCCGGGCGGGGCGAGGCATTGCAGCGCAGTGCCGTCGATGGCCTGGGGCTCAATGGCGACCGCCGCTGGATGCTGGTCGAGGCCGCCACCGGCCGTTTCATCACTCAACGCCTGTTGCCGCAGATGAGCCAGCTCTCGGCGCTGTATGACGCGCGCGGCGGCCTGACCCTGAGCGCCGCCGGGCATGGCGAGCTCAGCGTCGCGCTGCCCGACCCCGAGCAGGACCTGCGTGGTGTGACCGTCTGGCAGGACAGCCTGCGCGTACCCGATGCCGGTGACGAGGCTGCCGCCTGGCTCAGCGACCTGCTGGGCCGCCCTTGTCGCCTGGTGCAGGTGCCCGAAGCACGCACCCGCCAGGTGGATACCGCCTATGCTCAGCCGGGCGACCGCGTGGCCTTCGCCGATGGTTTTCCCCTGCTGCTGATCGGCCAGGCCTCGCTGGACGATCTGGCGCAGCGTGTCGGCCGGCCGCTGTCGATGCTGCGCTTTCGCCCCAACCTGGTGGTAACGGGCAGCGAACCTTACGCCGAGGATGGCTGGAAACGCATTCGTATCGGCGCGGTGGAGTTCGAGGTGGCCAAGGGCTGCACCCGTTGCATCCTGACCACGGTCGATCCGCAGAGCGGCGAGCGCAGCGCCGACCGCGAGCCGCTGACCACCCTCAAAACCTACCGCGAGCGTGAAGGTGGCGTGTACTTCGGGCAAAACCTGCTGCCCCGTGGCGTCGGCGAACTGCAGGTGGGCATGCCGGTGGAAGTGCTCGAATAAGGCCTGGCCCCCTTCGCTCCTACAGGATCAGGCGCGCTCCACGCTGGCCGGCGTGCGGCGCATCAGCACCTTGCTGTGGCGCACCGACACCAGCGTGTGGCCCTGGCTGCGCACCATCTCGTAATCGTCCGGCGCCGAGAGGATCAGCAGGTTGGCCGGGCGACCCACTTCCAACCCATAACGATCACCCAACGCCAGCGCACGCGCCGAGTTGTCGGTGATCAGATCCAGGCTGCGCTTGAGGTCTTCGTAGCCGAGCATGTGGCAGATATGCAGGCCGGCTTCGAGGATACGCAGGATGTTGCCGTTGCCCAGCGGGTACCAGGGGTCGACGATGGAGTCCTGGCCGAAGCAGACGTTCATCCCGGCGCGGTCGATCTCCGCCACGCGGGTCAGGCCGCGGCGTTTCGGGTAGCTGTCGAAGCGCCCCTGCAGGTGGATGCTCTCGGTGGGGCAGGAGATGAAGCTGATGCCGCTCATCTTCAGTAGGCGGAACAGTTTGGAGCAGTAGGCGTTGTCGTAGGAACCCATGGCCGTGGTGTGGCTGGCGGTGACCCGCGCGCCCATGCCACGCACGCGGGCTTCTTCGGCCAGCACTTCGAGAAAGCGCGATTGCGGGTCGTCGGTCTCGTCGCAATGCACGTCCACCAGGCAGCCGCTGCGCTCGGCCAGATCCATGAGGAACTTGATCGACGCCACGCCCTGGTCGCGGGTGTTCTCGAAGTGCGGGATGCCGCCGACCACATCAGCGCCCAGTTCGATGGCCTGCTCCATCAGCGCGCGACCATTGGCATAGGACTCGATGCCCTCCTGCGGAAAGGCGACGATCTGCAGGTCGATCAGATGGCGGGTTTCCTCGCGCACTTCGAGCATGGCCTTGAGCGCGGCCAGTGTGGGGTCTGTGACGTCGACATGGGTGCGCACGTGCTGAATACCATGGTCGACCAGCATGTCGATGGTCTTCTTGGCGCGGGTCTTGGTGTCTTCATGGGTGACCAGTGCCTTGCGCTCGGCCCAGCGCTCGATGCCCTCGAACAGCGTGCCGCTCATGTTCCAGGATGGCTCGCCGGCGGTGAGGGTGGCGTCGAGGTGGATGTGCGGCTCGACGAAGGGCGGCACCACCAGGTTGCCGGCGGCGTCCAGGTCGCCCTCGGCCATGGGATGCAGGGCGTGTTGGGCTTCGATGGCGGCGATGCGCTCGCCATTCAGGGTGATGCGGTGCAGGCCATCGCGGCCGCGCAGGCGGGCATTGTGGATGATCATGGAAGTTCCTCTCAGGCAGGCGCCGACAGGCGCCGGATCAACAGCGCGACGCTGATGTTCAGGCGGTCGTGCGGATCGTCGAACGAGCAGCCGCTCAGCGCTTCGATGCGCTGTAGACGGTAGCTCAGGGTATTGCGGTGAACGTTCAGGCGCTGCGCGGCCAGGGCCAGGTTGCCGTTCTCGGCGAACCAGGCTTCTAGGGTCGGCATCAGCACCGGTTGGTGGCGCGAGTCGTCGCCGATCAGCGGGCCGAGCACGCGCTCGACGAAGCGATCGAGCAGGCTGCGATCACGAATCGCGCCGAGCAGTTCCAGCACGCCCAATTCATTGAAACTGCACAGGCCCAGGCGCTCCGGGAAGCGCTGTGCCACGCCCAGGGCCTGGCGTGCCTCGCCCAGGCCCTGAGCGAAACGCGGCGCCGCGCAGCCGGCGCTGCCTAGACCGAGGAACAGACGTAGCGGGCCGAGCTGCGGGCGCAGTTCGTCGAGCAGCATGGTCATGGCCTGGCGATTACGGGCTTCGGCCTGGCCGTCGGGGCAGGGCAGCAGGGCGATCCAGTGACGGCCCTGGCTGACCAGTGGCAGCGCGTCACCGAGTTCGCCGAGGCTCTGTTCCAGGCGCCGTTGCAGCAGTTGCTGACGGCTCTGCAACTGGCGCTCGGCGTCTTCATCCGGCAAGTCGCCGAACAGTTGCTCGCTGCCGTCGAGACGCAACAGCGCCACTTGACGCGGTACGTGCAGCGCCAGTCCCAGGCTGTCGCCGCGTTGCAGCAAAACGTCGAGCGACTGGTAGTCACCGTCCAGCACCTGTTCCAACACATGCTGGCGCGAGCGGCCGAGCTGCTGCGCCTGCACCAGCGCGGTGCCGATGGCCTGGGTGACCACCACCATCTTCAGCGCGTAGGGCTGTTCGATCAGCGGCAGGTTCAGGCGCTCGGCTTCGGCGATGACACTTGGCGGGATGGCTTGGATGAACTCGGCGCCGGTAAGGATGACCATGCCGGCGACCACACGCTCATGACCCTCACGCACCAGGCGCAGCAGGTTGGCTTCGTCGCGCGGGTGGTTGATGCCGGTGACGAAGATCAGCTCGCCGCCCATCACCCAGTCGGCGATGCCTTCGTTCTCGGCCACGTAGGGCCAGCGCACGGCATTATCGCGCCCGGCCTGGCCGGCACGCAGGCGCATGCTGGCCAGATCGGGCAGGGCGAGTACGTCGGCGACGGTCAGGCTCACGCGCCCGCTACCTGCTGACGGCCGACCAGGGCCTTGTTCGCCTCGAACAGCACCACGTAGGCCACGGCAGCCACGGCAATACCCACCAGCGGCGCGACCCAGGGCGAGAAGTAGGCGCTCAGTGAACCGATCAGGTAGGCGCCCAGGCCGACCCAGTTGAACGCCGGCAGGTGTGCCTCGGCCAGTTTCGGATAACGCGCGCGGTGGCCGTAGAAGAAGTCGGCCATGATCACGCCGCCGATTGGCGGGATGATCGAGCCGAGCAGAATCAGGAAGGGAATCAGCATCTCGTACATGCCGCCGATGGCAAGCCCGGTGCCGATACCGGCGCCGACCAGGGTCACGGTCTTGCGCTTGCCGGTGCGCAGCAGGTTGCAGCCGGCGGCGGCGAAGTTGTAGATGGTGTTGTCCTGGGTGGTCCACAGGTTGAGGAACAGCATGATCACGGCGGCCATGGACAGCCCCTGCAGCACCAGCACCTCGACCACGTCCGGCTGCTGATAGACGATGGCGCCGTAGGCGCCGGCAACGATCATCAGGCCGTTGCCGATGAAGAAGCCAAACAGGCTGGCCAGCACCGCGACGCGGCCGCTCCTGGCGAAGCGCGTCCAGTTGGTGGCCTGGGTGGCGCCGCTGACGAAGGTGCCGAACACCAGGGTGATGGCCACGCTCAGGCTCATGCTCTCCTTGGGCTCCACCGCCAGCAGGCCGGCGAGGCCGCCGATATCACGGGTGGCGATCCACAGCGAGACCACCAGCAGCACCAGCATGGCCGGCACGGCGACGCGCGAAAGCAGATCCAGGCCCTTGTAGCCGACGAAGGCGGTGAGGCAGAAGCCGAAGCCGAACAGCACCATCAGCGGGATGGTCAGGCCTTCGGGCAGGCCGAGTATCTTCACCAGCACTATGGCGATGGTCGCCGTGCCCCAGGCGTACCAGCCGATCTGGGTGAAGCCCAGCAGCATGTCGGACAGTTTGCTGCCCACCTCGCCGAAGCAGAAACGGCCCATCAGCACCGAGTTCAGCCCGCTGCGGCAGGCGATCAGGCCCAGTACGGCGGCATACAGGCCGAGCAGCAGGTTACCGATCACTGCGGCCCAGAGCAGGGTGGTGAAGTCGAAGGCCATGCCGATCTTGCCGCCGGCGAACATGGTGGCGGTGAAGAAGGTGAAACCGAACAGCAGGATGGCGGTGGAAAACAGCCCCTTGCGCGCGCCGTTGGGCACCTCGCTCAAGGGGTAATCGCTATCGGGGGTGACGTTGCTCATGGACCTGGCTCCGGTGTGGGTGTTGAAGCCTTGGCGATAGCAGGGGGCGTGCCAGAAATCAGCGCAGCGGCTGGCTTGGCAAGGTTGTCAAAGAGATTTGTGCGAAGCGCACAAAGAAAAGCACTTATGCAGTGCCAGGTCGCTCAAGGTTTGTGAGTGTAGAACAAAAGTGGTGCGCGACGCTGCGGTCGCGCACCAGCTTGCAGCGGATTTTGGTTGGCTGTAGGCGCTGCGCCAACTTGAACACAGTGCAGGTACAACCTGACGCCTTAAACCGAAAAGCTCTGAACGAGCTGCTGGGTAAATTGATACAGAACGTAGATTAGGTTAGCTACAGGTATAACTCGTCGAGTGATGCTCTGACCTTCACCCAAACCATCTGTGGGCGTGCCAGTCGGCACGATGGATTGGTGAGAACCGAGGACGGATCAATGACCCGCCCTAGAAGGCTTAGCTCCAGACAACAAATTGACCATCGGGCAGTATTAGCTCCACTGCCTCCGGTCCGACCCAAGAGTCGCTGTCCAGGAATATCTCTAAGAGTATTCCGTTATGAAGCTCTATATTTATTTTCTCCTCACTCTCATTGATCGACTTTACTTTGCTTCCAGTCAGTTGATTGATATCTCTTGATGAAAATCGATGCCTGTTAAAGATGGAGAGCTTAGATTTGTCTTCAAAGATCATTCCAGCGCTTTCGTCGTCCATATGCAGGGTTATTATTTTTTGACCAATTAGCGAGGTTAGATAGGATTTCATTTAATAACTCCTAGTCGATTGGGTAGTGGCCGCTACTGTTTGGTACGGTTTTCCCTGTTGTAGGGTCGACCCCTTGAGGGCGTGGGCTAGATGAGTTGGTGTATCGCATATATCCATTGGGGTATCCGGGGCTGCTGCCCTTAGGCTGAGTGGCGTTCATTATTCTTAGGGAAGGTCTGAAATAGGCCGCTATTTCTGGCCGACTTCGGCCACTGCCGATTTTGAAAGAGTCCATCTGATCGAAAATGCTCAGATAACCCGCTTGTTTCTCCGTTTCTGACCTCCGCAATCAACCTGCGGAGGCCATTTTCCACATTACAGACGCACCTCTCCTGCACCCACCAACAAATATCGGCGTGCCATCCACAGGTTCGACAGAGCGAATAACGTCACCATCTGGACGGTGTTCTTCGCCAAGCCACGAAACCGCACCTTGGTGTAACCAAACTGGCGTTTGATCACCCGGAACGGGTGCTCAACCTTCGAGCGGGTCTGCGCTTTGGCTTTCTCGAGGCTGCGGTATGCCTTGTACAGTGCACTTTTCTTGCCGTGCTTTTCGTACGTGCTGCGCCGAGCCGCGATCTGCCAGATGACCTGGCGCCCCTCATGCTCCTCGCGCTTCTCGACGCCCGTATAACCGGCGTCAGCCGCCACCATGTTCTCTTCGCCATGCAGCAGCTTGTCCACCTGGGTGACGTCCGCAACATTGGCGGCTGTGACATGGATGTGGTGCACCAACCCCGACTCCACATCGACCCCGATATGTGCCTTGGCACCGAAGTAGTACTGGTTGCCTTTCTTGGTCTGGTGCATTTCGGGGTCGCGTTTGCCTTCCCTGTTCTTGGTCGAACTGGGTGCATGAATCAGCGTGGCATCGACGATGGTGCCTTGACGCAAGGACAGGCCTCGGTCGCCCAGGTAGCCATTGATGACACCAAGAATGCCGGCAGCCAGATCGTTCTTCTCCAGCAGTCGACGGAAATTGAGGATGGTCGTTTCGTCCGGTATACGCTCCAGGCTCAAGCCTGCGAACTGGCGCAGGATCGTCGTCTCGTACAGCGCTTCTTCCATCGCCGGATCGCTGTAGCCGAACCAGTTTTGCATCAAGTGCACACGCAGCATCGCCATCAGCGGGTAGGCAGGACGACCACCTTTCGGGTAGTGCGGCTCAATCAAGGCAAGCAACCCCTTCCACGGCACCACCTGATCCATCTCGATCAGGAACAATTCCTTGCGGGTCTGCTTGCGCTTGCCAGCGTACTCGGCATCGGCGAAGGTCATCTGCTTCATCGGGAAGCTCGGCGAGTAGAACTCGGGCATTCTGCCAAAATCAGGAAGTCTTCTTCAGGGTTTCCTTAGGGCTTTTACTAAGCAGCGCCTCAGTCGACGGTGACTTGCGGCATCGGCGGCATGGTCACGGTCTGCTCGGCGCTGGGGGCCAGCACTTCGGCTTCGCCGTCCACTACCTGCTTGCCGTCCTGGTTGAACACGCGGGTGGCGATGCGCACGCGGTTCTTCGGCAGTTTTTCCAGCACTTCCAGCTTCACGGTGAGGGTGTCGCCGAGCTTCACCGGGCGGGTGAACTTGAGTTGCTGGCCGAGGTAGATGGTGCCCGGGCCGGGCAGGTTGCAGGCGATGGCGGCGCTGATCAGGGCGCCGGTGAACATGCCGTGGGCGATGCGCTCCTTGAACATGGTCTCGGCGGCGAAGGCGGCGTCCAGGTGCACCGGGTTGTTGTCACCGGACACGGCGGCGAAGAGTTGCACGTCGCGTTCCTCCACCTGCTTCTCGAAACTGGCCTGCTGGCCGACTTCGAGGGCCTCGTAGGGGATGTTGGTTACCTGGGTCATGCTTTGCTCCTTTCATCGCTAATAGGGTGTCGGTCGTGGCCCAGTACCTGCTCGAGCCAAGCGACCAAGTGTTCGCTGACCTCGTCACGGTTGAGCTCGTTGAACAGCTCGTGACGGGCCTCGGGGTAGATCTTCAACTGCACGTCACGCACGCCAGCAGCGTTCAGGGCCTCGGCCAGGTGCTGCAGGCGCTGGCCGTCGCTGACCGGGTCGCGGCTGCCGCCGATCACCAGCAGTGGCAGGTCGGCGTCGATCTGCGCCAGGTTGTCCACCGGGGTGATCTGTTGCAGGCCCTCGAGCAGGTCGCACCACAGTTGCGTGGTGCAGACGAAGCCGCATAGCGGGTCGGTCACGTATTTGTCCACTTCTTGCGCATCGCGGCTGAGCCAGTCGAAGGCCGTGCGGTTGGGCTTGAAGGCCTTGTTGAACGAGCCGAAGGAGAGAAAGTCGATGACCTTGCTGCGCCCCTTCGGCCCCAGGCGCCAGCGCTCGAAGCGGGCGATCAGCCGCGCGGCCTTGTACAGCGCCACCGGCTGGTAGTTGGAGCCGGAGAGGACAGCGCCCTGCAGGCTGCAGCTATGGCCCAACAGGTAGGCCATGCCGATGTAGCTGCCCATGCTGTGGCCGAGCAGGAAGATCGGCACCTGTGGATGCTGCTGGCGAATATGATGGTTAAGGGTGGCCAGGTCTTCGACCACCTTGTGCCAGCCATCCTCGTCGGCATAGTGGCCCAGGGTGCCCTGTTCGGCGCTGCGGCCATGGCCGCGCTGGTCATGGGCATAGAGGTCGAAGCCGGCGCTCACCAGGCGCTCGGCCAGGCGCGCATAGCGCAGGCTGTGCTCGGCCATGCCGTGAGCGAGCATGACGATGGCGCGCGGTGGCGTGTCGCCATGCCAGTGGTTGACGTGCAGGTGCACGCCGTCGCGGGTGGCCATGGGGAAGGCAGTGTGGCGCATGGCGAATCCTTGTGCCGGGGACTGGCGGCATTGTGCACGCTGCAGCCGATCCGGCATAGCGGCAAGGTATCGCCCATCCGGTAAAGATCGGTAACGAATCGCTGCGTTTATATCGAGATTCAGGCCATCAATGACGCTTTCGAGCTATAGGCGCAGGGGCTCTGAACTGCTACTTTCCGGGCAGTCAGATCATTTCAGGGGAAGAGGACAACAACAATGCAGCCTGATTTCTGGAACGACAAACGCGCCGCTGGGGTACCCAACGACATCGACCTGTCCAGCTACAAGTCGGTGATCGAGGTGTTCGAGCGTTCCTGCAAGCGCTTCGCCGACCGTCCGGCGTTCAGCAATCTGGGCGTCACACTGAACTATGCCGAGCTGGATCGCCTGTCGGCGGCCTTCGCCGGCTATCTGCAGAAGCACACCGACCTCAAGCCGGGCGACCGCATCGCCGTGCAGATGCCCAACGTGCTGCAGTATCCCATCGCCGTGTTCGGCGCCATGCGTGCCGGGCTGATCGTGGTCAACACCAATCCGCTGTACACCGCCCGCGAGATGCGTCACCAGTTCAAGGACGCCGGCGTGCGTGCGCTGGTGTACCTGAACATGTTCGGCAAGCTGGTGCAGGAGGTGCTGCCGGACACCGAGATCGAGTACCTGATCGAAGCCCGGATGGGTGATCTGCTGCCGAGCCTCAAGGGCTGGTTGGTCAACACCGTGGTGAAGAAGGTCAAGAAGATGGTGCCGGATTACCACCTGCCGCAGGCTGTTCCCTTCAAGCAGGTGCTCAAGCAGGGTCATGGCCAGGCGCTGACGCCGGTCAAGACTGGCCATGACGACATCGCCGTGCTGCAGTACACCGGCGGCACCACCGGGGTGGCCAAGGGCGCCATGCTCACCCACGGCAACCTGGTGGCCAACATGCTGCAGGTCGATGCCTGCCTGTCGCAGCTCGGCGCGGATGGCACGCCGCTGATGAAGCCGGGCCAGGAAATCATGATCGCGCCGCTGCCGCTGTACCACATCTATGCCTTCACCGTGAACTGCATGTGCATGATGGTCAACGGCAACCACAACGTGCTGATCACCAATCCGCGTGATATTCCCGGTTTCGTTAAGGAACTGGGCAAGTGGAAGTTCTCCGCGTTGCTGGGGCTCAACACCCTGTTCGTCGCGCTGATGGACAACCCCGAGTTCAAGAACCTCGACTTCTCTGCCCTCAAGGTCACCAACTCCGGCGGCACCGCGCTGGTCAAGGCCACCGCCGAGCGCTGGAAGCAGATGACCGGCTGCACAGTGGTGGAAGGCTATGGCCTTACCGAGACTTCCCCCGTGGCCAGCACCAATCCCTATGGTGAGAAGGCGCGCCTGGGCACCGTCGGCATTCCGATTCCCGGCACTGCGTTCAAGGTGATCGACGACGACGGCAACGAGCTGCCGCTGGGCGAGCGCGGCGAGCTGTGCATCAAAGGGCCACAGGTGATGAAGGGCTACTGGCAGCGCGAGGAGGCCACCGCTGAGGTGCTCGACGCCGAAGGCTGGTTCAAGACCGGCGATATCGCGGTGATCGACCCGGACGGCTACGTGCGCATCGTCGACCGCAAGAAGGACATGATCATCGTCTCCGGCTTCAACGTGTATCCCAACGAGATCGAGGATGTGGTCATGGCCCACCCGAAGGTGGCCAGTTGCGCGGCCATCGGCGTGCCGGACGAGAAGTCCGGCGAGGTGGTCAAGCTGTTCGTGGTGCCGCGCGAAGGGGGCGTCACCGTGGACGAGCTCAAGGCCTACTGCAAGGAGAACTTCACCGGCTACAAGGTACCCAAGCACATCGTGCTGCGCGATTCCCTGCCGATGACGCCGGTCGGCAAGATCCTGCGTCGCGAGCTGCGCGACATCGCCTGATCGCCCAGGCCCCTCCGTGCAATTCGGAGGGGCTTGCCTCACTTGCTGGTCATTTGTTGTGTTTTGGTAACGGCCAACCGGCCGTGCCAAGCGTCATTCCCGCCTCGACCCCCTCGTCCTATCCATCATTCACCTGCTCGTCTGCGTTGTAATACGCAGGCTAGAGAGCTCTGTCAGGGTTTTAGGTGGATGTGCAGTATGTGACTTTTATTTATGTTCTGGTCATTTTATTGACCGGGAAGGCCATCCTTGGTGCTGGTGAGCCTCTGGTAAAGCTGCTACTCTCGGCGCGCTTCCGGCCTGAGGGGCAGTGGGCTGGTAGGCCAAATACACAACAAATAGCCGCCTGTGCGCGGTGAAGATTAGCTGTTGCTTAGGAGTGGGCTTCCATGACCGAAAATTTCTGGAAGGACAAGTATCCCGTTGGGGTGGCTGCCGAAATCGATCCCGACCAGTACCCGAACATACTCGCGGTGCTGAAGGAGTCCTGCCAACGCTTCGCCGACAAGCCTGCTTTCAGCAACCTGGGCAAGACCCTCACCTACGGCGAGATCTACAAACTCTCCGGTGACTTCGCCGCCTATCTGCAGAAGCACACCGATCTCAAGCCTGGCGACCGCATCGCCGTGCAACTGCCCAACGTGCTGCAGTACCCCATCGTGGTATTCGGTGCCATGCGCGCCGGCCTGGTGGTGGTCAATACCAACCCGCTGTACACCGTGCGGGAAATGGAGCACCAGTTCAACGACTCCGGTGCCAAGGCGCTGATCTGCCTGGCCAACATGGCCCACCTGGCCGAACAGGTGGTGCCCAAGACTGGCGTGAAGACGGTGATCGTCACCGAAGTCGGCGACATGCTGCCGACCTTCAAGCGTCTGTTGGTCAACTTCGTGATCAAGCATGTGAAAAAAATGGTGCCGGCCTACAATCTGCCGCAGGCGGTAAGGCTCAACGACGTTCTGGCCAAGGGTCGTGGCCAGAGCTTCAGCGAAGCCAGCCCGAGCAATGGCGATATCGCCGTGCTGCAATACACCGGCGGCACCACTGGGGTGGCCAAGGGCGCCATGCTCACCCATCGCAACCTGGTGGCCAACATGCTGCAGGTCAAGGAACTGATGGGCGCCAACCTCGATGAAGGCTGCGAGGTGCTGATTGCGCCGTTGCCGCTGTACCACATCTACGCCTTCACCTTCCATTGCATGGCGATGATGCTGATTGGCGGCCACAACATCCTGCTGACCAACCCGCGCGACCTGCCGGCGGTGGTCAAGGATCTGGCCAAGTATCGCTTCACCGGCTTCGTTGGCCTCAACACCCTGTTCGTCGCCCTGTGCAACAACGAGGACTTCCGCAAGTTGGACTTCTCCGCGCTAAAGCTCACCGTCTCCGGCGGCATGGCCCTGCAACTGGCCACCGCCGAGCGTTGGAAGCAAGTCACCGGCTGCGCCATCTGCGAAGGTTTCGGCATGACCGAGACCAGCCCGGTGGCCTCGGTCAACCCGTTCAGCGCCATCCAGCTCGGCACCATCGGCATTCCGGTGCCCTCGACCCAATGCAAGATCATCAGCGACGAGGGCCAGGAGCTACCCATCGGCGAGATCGGCGAGCTGTGCGTGAAGGGCCCACAGGTGATGAAGGGCTACTGGCAGCGCCAGGAAGCCACCGATGAAATCCTCGACGCCGACGGCTGGCTGAAGACCGGCGATATCGGTCTGATCCAGGAAGACGGCTACATGCGCATCGTCGACCGCAAGAAGGACATGATTCTGGTGTCCGGCTTCAACGTCTACCCGAACGAGCTGGAAGACGTGCTGGCGACCCTGCCGGGCGTGCTGCAGTGCGCCGCCATCGGCGTGCCGGACGAGAAGTCCGGTGAGGCGATCAAGGTGTTCGTGGTGGTCAAGCCGGGCGAGAGCCTGACCAAGGAACAGGTGATGGAGCACATGCGCGCCAACCTCACCGGCTACAAGGTGCCCAAGGCCGTGGAGTTTCGCGATGTGCTGCCGACCACCAACGTCGGCAAGATCCTGCGCCGCGAACTGCGCGACGAAGAGCTGAAGAAGCTGGGCAAGAAGTGATTCGAGCCTGCTGATGAAAACGCCACCTCCGGGTGGCGTTTTCATTGGTGCCACCTTTCTCGTAGGGTGCGCTGTGCGCACCGCGTTCTTGCTGGGGCGAATCGGTGCGCACGGTGCACCCTACGGCTCAGCACCATGGGCATGCCGGCAAGTCGTGTTGCCAGGCATGGCATGGTGGACTACTCGCCACGCTCGTGAGGCCGCCCTACAGGCCATGAATGGGGCGGGTGTGGAATTGCCCGCTACCCGGAGCGAAGCGGGCGGCCATGGCCATCAGCACCAGGGTGGCCACGGCCATCGCCAGCCAGCTCAGGCGCAGGTCGGCGGTGTACTGGCGTAGCAGGCCTGCCAGGAATGGAGCCGTGGCGGCGATCAGGTAGCCGCCGCCCTGCACGAAGGCCAGCAGGTCGCCGGTCTGCCTTGGGTCGTCCAGGTGATCCTGGGCCACCACCAGCGACAGCGGGAACAGCGCGCCGATGCCGATGCCCAGCAGCAAACAGATCGGCACCGCCAATTGCAGAGGCGCGAAGATCAGACCCAGCAGGCCAGCCAGCAGCGATAGCAGTACCACGCCCAGCAACACGCGACGATCCGGGTAACGTGGCAGCAGGCTCGATGCCAGCAGACCGGCGAACACCTCGCATAGCGTCAGTGCCGCCAGCAGCAGGCCGCTCGACTGCGCGCTCCAGCCCAGTGCCGTGTAGTAAGGCGGCAGCCAGGCCAGCACCAGGGTATAACCTGCCGTACCGACCCCGAAGAAGCTCATCAGCAGCCAGGCTCTGGGTGAGCGCCAGACGTTCAGGTGAGCCACGTTGCCCGATGCCGCCACAGCTTGTCTCGGTGCGGCGCGTAGCCAGAGCGCGGCCGCCAGCAGAGCGGGCAGTGCCCAGCCAGCCAACGCCCATGACCAGCCCAGCGACTGCGCCAGCCAGGGCGTCAGCGCCGCACCGAAGGCCGCACCGCCCATGATCGCGCAACTGTAGAAGCCGATCAGGCGGCCACTGTCGGCCGCGAAGCGTGACTTGATCAGGCCCGGCAACAAGGCCTGGATGAAGGCGATACCGGCACCGGCCAGCAACGCCGTGGTGATCAAGGTGGTGGCGTCGGGCAGCAGGCCACGCAGCAGACAGGCGACGGCGATCAGCAGCACGCCGAGCAGAATGCCGTTGCCTTCTCCCAGGCGCTCGCGCAACGCCGCGGCGGTCAGGGCGCCGAGCCCCATGATCACCACCGGCAGGCTGGTCAGCAGGCTGGCACCGATATGATCCAGGCCGGTATCGAGCTGGATGCGGTCGAGCAACGGGCCGATGGCGGCCAGCACCGGGCGCAGGTTCAGGCCAAGCAGAACGATGGCGATCAGCAGCAGGCTCTGACGCTTCATGCCTGGGCCTCCTTCGCGCCACGCCAGGCCACCAGCAGCACGCCGCCGACGATGCACAGTGCCGCCAGCAACAGGCTCAGGCTGCCTTGTTCGCCGAGCAGGCCGATGGCGATAGCGGCGCCGGTGATCGCTGCCACCGAACCAATCTGGCTGAGGAATACCGTGCCGGCCAGGTTCTGCAGGATGAAGAACAGCGCGTAGACCGCTGCGAACAGCACCATCTGCGCTGCCAGCAGAGCTACCGCCAGTGTGCTGTCCAGGCGTGGCGAGAAATCTACGCCGAACAGCGTCGTGACGATCAGCAGCAAGGCTCCGCCCAGCAACATGCCGGGCGCCAGCGACAGGGGCGTGGCGCCGCTCGGCCAGTAGCGGGCCCGGTAGATGTTGCCCAGCGCCAGGAACAGCGGCACGCTCAGCGCAGCGAGCACCCACAAGATCGGGCCATCACCGCCATGCAATTTGCCCAACGCCAGTATCAGACTACCCGACAAGCCGATGCAGATGCCCAGCAGGCGGATGCGGCTGAGCCCCTCCATGCGCAGCGCCAGGGCCAGCAGGTAGGTGAACAAGGGCGGGAAGGCCAGGCACATCGAGGCGAAACCAGCCCCGACATGGCCGATGGAGCTGAACAACAGAGCATTCGGCACGGCGATGCTGAGCAGCCCTGACGCCAGGTAATAACGCTGTTGCGGCAGGCTCATGCCGGGCCGCTCGCCGCGCCACCAGGCGAACAGCAACAGCAGCAGACCACCGCCGGACAAGCTCCACAGCAGATAGGCTATCGGCTGCCAGCCGATGCTGCCAGCCACCTTGACCAGATTGCTGGTCAGCCCCATCAGCGTGCCGATGCTGAACAGCAGGGCCAGGGCCAGAAGGGGTCGATTGGGGTTGCCGGACATGCAGATGCCTCCTTGGTGTAGATACGCTACGATGGCAACATTCTTTTTGAAAAGTATCTTGATGGCAAGATAAATTGAGGGCGACATGCAAGACCGCGCACAACTGGCCGCTGAACAGTGGCAACGACAGCGGCCCGACCTGGATGGCTTTTCCATGGCCGTGATCGGGCGTTTGGGTGAGCTCAGCCAGGTGATCAGCCGTGATCACCTGCTGCCGTTCTTCGCCGAATACGGCCTGCAGGCCGGCGAATTCGACCTGCTTGCCACCCTGCGCCGCGCGGGCGAGCCCTATGCCCTGATGCCCACTGCCTTGTACGAGAGCGCGATGATCTCCTCGGGCGGCATGACCAGCCGCATCGACCGCCTGGAAAAGGCCGGGTTGATCGAGCGGCGCAAGCACCCCAGTGACCGCCGTGGCGTGCTGGTGGCGCTGACCCCGGCCGGTTTCGAGCTGATCGACGGCATGCTCGCAGCCCATGTGGCCAACCTGCAGCGCGTGCTCTCAGGATTGACCGCCGACGAGCAGCGTGCGTTGCATGAATTGCAGGGCAAGTTGCTGGCGGGGTTGGCTGAGCGGGAAGGGGAGTAGTTCGATGGCGCACGCGCACTCGTGTGGGAGTGATCTGCGGGTTCAACTGAGCAAGTGCGGCTAGGCGCAGGCATGGCGCCATTGCCTAGGCTAGCGCTTACCGTATTCCTGGAGACCCTGCCCCGTGTCTGCTCAAGCGTCTGCCTCGACTTACACTCAGCGCTTCAACGCTGTGCTCGCCTATATCGATGCCAACCTCGATGGCGATCTGTCGGTCAAGGTGTTGAGTCAGGTGGCGAGCTTTTCGCCCTTTCACTTCCATCGGCAATTCGGCGCGTTCGTTGGCGTACCGGTTTCACGCTATGTGCAACTGATGCGACTGCGGCGCGCTGCCCATGGTCTGGTGGCCCGAGCGGAACTCTCGGTATTGGGCGCTGCACTTCAAGCAGGGTTTGAAAGCCCTGAAGCGTTCAGTAGGGCATTCAGGCGAGCGTTTGGCATGCCGCCCAGCGAATTCAGAAAGGCCCCCAATTGGCAGGTATGGAATACGGTATTCGCCATCCCTCACTTTTCAAGGACTGTCGCCATGCACGTACAAATCGTCGATTTCTCACCCGTCCGCGTCGCCGCATTGGAGCATTGCGGCCCACCTGAGCGGGTCGATGAAAGCGTCAACACCTTCATCCAATGGCGCAAGCAAAGCGGGCAGTCGCCGGTAGCATCGAGCCGCTCCTTCGGCATTCCATACGGCAACCCCGATACCACGCCAGCCGAGGAGTTTCGCTTCGCCATTTGTGGCGAGATTCGAGAGACCGTGGCGGCAAACGAATTCAACATTCGCGAGCTGATCATACCGGGCGGGCGTTATGCCGTGGTTCGGCATATGGGCTCCCCGGATCATATCGGTGAAACGATCTATCCGATCTATCGTGATTGGCTGCCGAACAGCGGCGAAGAGCTGCGCGACCAGCCGTTGTTCTTTGAATACCTGAGCATTTACCCCGAGACGCCCAAGGATCAATGGCAAACGGATATCTATGTGCCGCTGCGTTAGGGGCAATGAGGGCACGTCAGTGTTTGGCTAGGCTGCGTGCAGGCCGAAAGATCGATGGCTCCCACGCTCCGGTGTGGGAGCAGGCCCGTGACGCTCTGCGTCACAGCACGGCACGCCATTGCTTGTGGCGGACGCTGGAGCGTCGAGGCTCCATGCCACTTGTTCAGTTTTCGTTAAGACTCGTTGGCGATACTCCTCTTAATGCAAGCCAGGGAGGGATGCCATGACGCAGTCCGTTGCAATAGCCGTTTCGCGGTGCGGTCGCTGATGTCCGCTGGCGAATTGGCACGCCCACCGAAAGATGACAGTTGATTGACCATGGTCAATCCATTGAGCTGCGAGCGTCTCAGAATTGATCTAGGCCTAATCCGCAAAGGGCAGGAGAGCTGCAATGACTCATGCAAGCGCTGAATCCAGCCGGACGGTGCCTGCGGCAGTTGTCAGGAAACGCCGTTCCTTTCTGTACCAGGCGTTTCTGGCGCTTTTCTTGGGATTTGCTGCGTTGTCGAGCCTGGCTGATGACGACTGTGACGTCCCGATATCGCTGTGGCAATCGCGCGAAGCTGTACGCGAGATGGCCGCTTCACAAGGCTGGCACTTGCGCCGCCTGAAAATCGACGACGGCTGCTATGAGATTAAGGGCACTGATGCTCAGGGGCGCGCCTTCAAGGCCAAACTCGATCCGCAGACCCTGGCCATTGTGAAGTTCAAGTACAAGGATCACGACGGCAAGCATTCTCACCGATCCGCCGAGGCCCCTATGGACGCCTCGCACGCCCATCGTTCAGGCAATCCCCCGCCCGAGTCCATGCCGGCCACGCCGCGCGATCCAATCGATTGATTAAAGGAGAAGTCGATGACCCGTTTCCTAAACACATTGGCTGCGACTTGTGCGCTGGTGGCTGTCCCCGCCCTGTCGCAAGCCAGCTCGGTGACCATTACCACCCAGATGAAAGGCTACGATGGCGAGGGCGCCTATCTGGCTATTTACCTCACCGATGCCAATGGTGCTTATGTCCGCACCTTGTGGGTAGCAGGTGGCAAGGCCAAGTACTACAAGCATCTGTCAGAGTGGAACCGTCTGTCCGCCAGTGATACCTCGCGCTTGGCCGGCGTCACCGGCGCCAGTGTTGGCGCAGGGCGTTCACTGAAAGTGACGGCCGAGCTGGCCGATGCGCTGATCGATGCTGGCTACGAGCTGCGTATCGACGCCGCAGTGGAAGACATGCGTGATAGCCCTTCCGACGTCCGCATACCCTTGACTCGCCAGGAGGCCGGCAAGGCCCATCGAGGCAAACAGTACGTTCAGTCGCTGAGCTACGAGATCGAATAGCCCGTGATCATGGGCTGGAAGGAGCTACACCGCTGGTTGGGTTTGATCGCAGGCAGCCTGGCGGTTGTGTTGGGGCTGACCGGTGCGCTGCTGGCGGTCGATCCTCTGCTGCAAGCCTGGCAGGCGCCAGCAACCGGGAGCGGAACCTCCGTAGGCGAGCTGGCCGAGCACGTGCAGAAGCGCATGCCTGATGTCGAGGAGCTTCGCCGCCTGCCATCCGGCGCCATCGTTGCCTTCGGCTTCGATGGTGAACAGCCGCAAGCAAACTATGTAGATCCGCTCGACGGCCATACCCTGGCCGCCTACGAGCCCTCGACCATGCCGCGCTGGGTGAAGAAGCTGCACCGTTCGCTACTGTTGGGTGATGCGGGGCGCTGGGGGGCGGCTGGCACAGCACTGACCATGGCATTGCTCTCGCTGTCTGGTCTGGTGTTGCTGCTGCGACGCATGGGGGGGTGGCGTCAACTGGCGGGCCCGGTTCGCGGTTCATTTGCGCAGCGCCTGCACGTGCTGGTAGGACGCGTGGCTCTGCCTGTTCTGTGTCTGAGCTCAGTCACCGCTCTCTTCATGAGCGCGACGACGCTGGAGGTGGTGACGCTCGATGCCGGCTCCGAACCAGATGTGGTGTCCGCCGTAGCTGAAAATCAGAACGACCTGCCAGCCTCGCAATCGTCCCTGCTTCTGGCCACGCCCGTGGAGGCCCTGCTCAAGCTGAACTTCCCCCATGCTACGGATCCGGAGGACGTCTGGACGCTGACTACCCACCAGGGGCAAGGCTGGGTTGATCGCTACAGCGGGCAGACGCTAGCCTGGCAAGCCACCACACCGGCGCAGCGCCTGTACGACTGGGCAACGGTGCTGCACACCGGCGAAAGCGCCTGGCCCTGGGCGATTGTCCTGGGGCTGATGGGCGCGAGTGTGCCGCTCTTCTGGATCACCGGTCTGCTGGTTTGGTGGCAGGCACGCTGCGAGGCTGTCCGTATCACTGATAACAGCCCGCTGAGTCAGGCTGACACGCTGGTATTTGTCGCCAGTGAGAGTGGCAGCACCTGGGGATTCGCCCAGGCGCTGCACAATGCGCTGGTACAAGGTGGCCATCGGGTGCATACCAGTGGGCTGGAACACTTCCAGATTTCAGCCGCGACACGGCGGGTATTGATACTGGCCGCCACCCATGGTGAGGGGCAGCCCCCAACGCACGCCCGCAATGCCCTGGCGCGCATCGGCCGTGAGAAACACAAAGTGCCGGTTGCTGTGCTGGGCTTCGGCGACCGGCAGTTCCCGGCCTTCTGTGGATTTGCCTTGAAGCTGGATCAAACGCTGCGTGACGCAGGCTGGCTGGAATTGCTGCCACTGGAATGCATCCACCAGCAATCGGGCCAGCAGTTCGTAGCCTGGGGCGAAGCACTGGGCAAGGTGCTGAACGAGCCGTTGGTGCTGGAGTATGTGCCGCACCTGCCTTCTACCACTTCACTCACCCTGACCTCGTGTCGGGACTACACCGGCCAAGGGGATCGACCGGTGAAAATCCTGCGTTTCACCTGGCCACACAGCAATTGGTGTGATCGGCTGCGCGGTCGAGGCCTGGCACACTTTGCTGCCGGTGACTTGCTTGGCATCCTGGCGCCGGGCACTAGCGTGCCACGCTTCTACTCGTTGGCCTCGGGTAGCGAGGACGGCTTCCTTGAAATCTGTGTGCGGCGCTTGCCTGGCGGCCTGTGCTCGACCTACCTGCACGGCCTGAATTCGGGAGACAAGGTACAGGCATTCATCCGACCTAACCCCACCTTCACGCTACACGACACGAAACGGCCGGTAGTGCTCATCGGCGCAGGCACGGGTGTGGCGCCCCTGGCAGGATTCATTCGCCGCAACGACAGGCAAACGCCTATGCACCTGTACTACGGTGGCCGCAGCCCGGATCAGGACTTTCTCTTCGACACCGACATCAACCATTGGCTGGACGAACATCGCCTGGCGAGCTTGCGGACCGCCTTCTCGCGTGTAACGGACGGCGGTGGCTATGTTCAGGACGCCCTGCGTCGCGACGCCACACGACTGCGCGAGCTGCTGGCTAGCGGTGCGATGGTACGCGTTTGCGGTAGCCGTCCGATGGGGCTCGGCGTAGCCGAGGTGCTGGACGAGATCCTGGCACCCATACAGTTGAGCGTGCGGCAGCTCAAGGATAAGGGACGCTATGCTGAAGACCTGTTCTGAAGTAGCGCTCACGCGGCTGAACCTGCACGGCTCGACTATGGGGACGCGCTGGGCAGTCACCTGCGACAGCGCGCCCGACCTGGATCACGTAGGACTGGAGGCCGCGTTGCAGGCCACTGTGGATCTGGTGGATGCGCAGATGTCGCCCTGGAAGCCCGACAGCAATTTGATGCGGCTGAATCGCGCGGAGGTCGGCTGCTGGGTTGCGCTGTTTCCGGACATGTTGGAAGTGCTGAAACGGGCTCTGGAGATCAACCGCCTGAGTGACGGCGCCTTCGATCCTTGTGTGGGCGATCTAGTGGATGCCTGGGGTTTCGGCCCGGTGCGCGGCGAGCCTGATGCTGCGGCCATCCGTGCCACGCGCCAGCGGCGCCGTAATCCCTGCCTGCAGCAACTGGAACTGGACGTTAGCGCCGGTTGTGCCCGCAAGCTTGTGCCGGCGCAGATCGACCTGTGTGGCATTGCCAAGGGCTACGCCGTGGATCGTATGGTGGCCGTGCTTCAGCAGCACGGTGTTCGTCATGCGCTGGTCGCGCTCGACGGTGAGCTGCGGGCGCTGGGTACCCAGGCCAACGACCAGCCCTGGTCTGTCGCATTGGAAAGCCCCCAGGTCGGGCGTCGTGCAGTGCATGGCGTGATCGAAATGGCAGGCCTGGCGGTGGCGACCTCGGGTGACTATCGCCGTTACGTGCTGGTCGGTGATGCTCATCTGGCGCATAGCATGGACGGTCGACGTGCTGGCCCCGTCAACAATGGCATGGCCTCGGTCACTGTGCTCGCCTCGACCTGCATGGATGCCGACGCCTGGGCCACTGCCTTGCTGGTGGCCGGGCCTGACGAAGGGGCAATCCTCGCCAAGCGCTATAGCCTAGAGGCCCTCATGTTGCTACGTCGTGAGAATGGCTTGGTAGAAGTGGGATTTGGTCGCTTCCAACATTCATAGCCACCAGACCTACAGCTTCATCCAATGGCGCATGCAAAATGGGCAATCGCCGGTAGCCTCGAGCCGCTCCTTTGGCATTCCATACGGCAACCCTGGTACCACGCCCGAATTTCGCTTCGCCATTTGTGGCGAGATCCGCCAGGCCGTAGCGGCAAACGAATTCAACATTCGCGAACTGACCATATCGGGCGGGCGTTATGCCGTGGTTCGGCATGCGGGTTCCCCGGATCATATCGGCGAAACGATCGGCCCGATTTACCGCGATTGACTGCCGAACAGCGGCGAAGAGCTGCACGACCAGCCGTTGTTCTTTGAATACCTGAGCCTTTACCCCGAGACGCCCAAGGAGCAATGGCAAACGGATATCTATGTGCCGTTGCGTTAGCGGCAACGAGGGCACGTCGGTGTTTGGTTGGGTTGCGTGCTGGCCGAAAGATCGATGGCACCCACGCTCCGGCGTGGGAACCAGTCCGTGACGCTCTGCGTCACAGCGCAGCACACAACTGCGCGTGGCGGACGCTGCATCCCCTTGCAGAACGCGGGAACGATCAACCAGTCTCCGAGCTAACGGTGTAGAGCCTTCTAAACCGTCGGTACCGTCCCGCCATCGATGACAAACTCACTGCCGGTGATGGCCGCGGCGCGTGGGGAGGCGAGGAAGGCGATGAGGTCAGCTACTTCGTCCGGTCTGGATGGACGGCCGAGCGGGATGCCGCCCAGGGCCTGCATGATGATTCGCTTGCCGCCTTCGTAGTCGGTGCCGGCCTCCTGCGCCAGCCGCTCGGCCAGGGCGACCGAGGCTTCGGTTTCGACCCAGCCTGGCGACACCCGCACCACCCGGACGCCCTGGGGTGAAACCTCTTTCGACAGGCTCTTGCTGTAGGTGGCCAGTGCCGCTTTGGCTGCAGCGTAAGCGGTGGTGGCTTCTGCCAGGGGCAGGCGGCTCTGGATGGAGGTCACATGGATGATGACGCCCGCCTGGCGTGCCAGCATCGCCGGGAGCAGAGCGCGATCCAGGCGCACGGCCGGCAGCAGGTTGAGATCGAACTCGCGCTGCCACTGGGCATCGTCCAGCACCGCGAAGCCGCCCGCAGGGGCCGATGAGCCGCCCAGCACATGGACGATGATGTCCACCTCGCCCAGACGTGTGCGGGCACCCTCGATCAGGGCATCGCAGCCTTCGCGCGTCGACAGGTCGGCCTGAACGAACAACTCGTCCGGCAGATCCGTGTTCGCCTGGCGCGCCGAGGTCAGCACCCTGGCGCCTTCCTGAAGGAAGCGGCTCACTACCGCGCGGCCGACGCCCTTGGTACCGCCTGTGACCAACACATGCTTGCCGCTCAGCTCGAGGTTCATCACGGTGCGATCTCCAGCGAGCTGATCCGGTCATCCATTAGCGCGAATAGATGCTTGAGCAGCACCGGGCTGCCGGGGAAGTCGCCCGTTACGCGCGCGGTGACGGTCAATGCATCGTCTCGTTGTGAGGCATCCACGGGCTCGACGCGGTAGCTGAAGGCCTGTCGTGCCTCCCGTTGCCAGGCCACGATGGCATCGATGCCCTGGTGCGTGCGTTTCTCGTCAGTCACCCTGGCATGCGCATGGAAGCAGGTGGCAAGGCGCGTCGCGTCGCCGCCATTGCTGATGGCGAAGTAGGCGTTCACGGCTTCGGGCAGATGCAGCTTCATGGCCTGATTTCCTCTCGTAGTGGGTAGGGCGCTACGGGAGTGATCTTGCTGCTCGATGGATAATTTGCTCAACTGGGACAAAGTTAATGACCTGTCCCCGATTTCAGGATAATCCAATGGCAGACCCGCGCCTGGGCCTCAACGAGTTGGAAGCGGTGCTGGCCGTGGCGCGGCGGGCCTCGTTCCGCCAGGCCGCCGTCGATCTCGATGTGTCCACCACCGCCTTGAGCAACACCATCGCCAAGCTGGAGGCCAGCCTGGAAACCCGCCTGTTCAACCGCACCACGCGCAGCGTGTCGCTGACCGAGGCAGGTGCGCTGTACCTGGAACAGGTCGGGCCGGCGCTGCAGGACGTGCGTGCGGCGCTTGATGCGGTGCGTTCGCACAACGCCGGGCCGGCGGGCGCACTGCGCATCAACGCGTTCGCCAGTGCGGCCCGCTCAATCCTGATGCCGCTGGTGCTGGAGTTTCTGCAGCGTTATCCGAAAGTGCACATCGACCTGGTGACCGAAGGCCGTCTGGTCGACATCGTCGCTGGCGGGTTCGACCTCGGGGTGCGCGCGGCGAACCTCGTGCCCAGCGACATGATCGTGATCCCTCTCGGGGCACCGCAACGCTACGCCGTGGTCGGCACACCGGGGTACTTCGAGCAACACGGCCGACCGCGCACCCCGGCGGATCTGCTGCGCCATGCCTGCATCCGCATCCGCCTGCCGAACGGAGCGATCTACCCCTGGCAATTCGAGCGGGCAGGGGAAGTGACGAGGTTCGATATCAGCGGGCCGCTCACGCTCGACGAGCCCGGCGTGGCCAAGGCGGCGGTGCAGGCGGGGATAGGGCTCGGCTTCTTCATGGAGCATGACGTGCAGGATGAAATCCAGGCTGGTCAGTTCGAGCGAGTGCTGGAGGGTTGGACACCACCTCGCGAGCGGCTGTGCCTGTACTACCCGAACCGCCGTAACCCGTCTGCCGCACTCAAGGCTTTCACGGCCCTGGCGCGGGAGAACTTGGCCGGCAAGGGCGAATGGGGCTGAGTGCCAGACGATAGAAGCAACCTGTCTTGCCAAGGGCTATCGATGGCTCTTGGCCTGCGTCTTCGGGTGTGAAGCGAGGTGGACAAGCTTCGCGTTGTCCACCCTGCCCGAGACTTCGCCGTAGGGTGGATGGCGCCTTTTTCATCCACCGTTGCGGCGGATGGCCGAACGACTTCAGTCTTGACCGATTAGGATGAGTGTCCTAATCTCGCTTCATGATTAGGTCGTTTGTCCTATTGGCGCGAGGCAGATACTGAATGACAGGCATGACTACCCGCGAGCGCATCGTCAACGAGGCGGACAGGCTGTTCTATGAGCGGGGCTATGAACACACCTCCTTCGCCGATATCGCCGATGCCGTGGGCATATCCCGTGGCAACTTCTACTACCACCTCAAGAGCAAGGACGAGATTCTGGATGCTGTCATCGAAAAGCGCATGACAGCCATATCAGAGATGCTTCGGGCATGGGAGAACGAGAGCAGTTCTCCCTCCGAGCGCATCAAGCGCTTCATCCTCATCGTGATCACGAATCGGCCGCAGATCATTCGCCATGGTTGCCCAGTCGGCACGCTCTGTAGCGAGCTGGCCAAGCTTGGCCATCCAGCACAACCGCAATCCAACCAGATATTTGCCCTGTTCCGCTCCTGGTTATGCCAGCAGTTCGCTCAACTGGGGCATGAGGCTGACGCCGATTCGCTCGCGATGCATGTGTTGGCATTCAGTCAGGGCGTTGCAGTGCTCGCCCATGCTTTTCAAGACGAGTGTTTCGTCGAGCGAGAGGCCGAGCGCATGTGCGCATGGCTGGACGCTGTCGCCGGCGAAGCAATGACCAAGACCGAGTGATCACTTCAAGGAGAACAGCCCCATGTTCATCGTGTTCCTAAGGTTTTCAGCCAGGCGTGATCAGGCTGGTCAGTTGATGCAGGCTCACAAGGAGTGGCTGGCGCGCGGATTCGAGGACGGCGTTTTTCTCATGGCCGGCAGCCTGCAGCCACAAGCTGGTGGGGTGATTCTGGCCAGTGGGATTACGCTAGCTCAGCTCGAAGAGCGGCTCAGCAGCGATCCGTTCGTGGTGGAAGACGTCGTGCAGACGGAAATCGTAGCGATGACCCCCTCCAAGGCAGATCCTCGACTGCAGTTCTTGCTGATGGGGAGCTGAAGCCATGAACCAGACCATCATTGGCGCCGACGGGCTGCATCGCTGCCGCTGGTGCGCTGCAGCACCTGAGTTTCTCAGGTATCACGACACGGAATGGGGCTTCCCTGTTGGCGATGACAGGCGCTTGTTCGAGAAGGTCAGCCTCGAGGCCTTCCAGTCGGGCCTTAGCTGGCGCACGATCCTGGCCAAGCGCGATAGTTTCCGCGCTGCATTCCATGGCTTCGATTTCAAGCGAATCGCCCAGTTCGATGACCGCGACGTGCAGCGGCTACTGCAAGACCCGGGTATTGTCCGCCATCGAGGCAAGATCGAGGCGGTCATCAACAACGCGCGCCGTGCCTGTGACCTCGTTGCAGCGGAAGGGTCGTTAGCCTCCTTCTTTTGGCAATACGAGCCTCGTACTGTCGGCTTGACTGAGCCTCAGAGCGCCTCGTCATCTGCCGAATCGGTGGCGTTATCCAAGGAGCTGAAGCGACGAGGCTGGAAGTTCGTGGGGCCTACGACCGTCTATGCATTCATGCAGGCCATGGGACTGATCAACGACCATGCAACTGACTGTGCGATCAGGGCAGAAGTTGAGCGTGCGCGGCAATCCTTCAGCAGGCCCTAGCAGACCGTTGAAAAACCAGGCGAGGGAGCGAGCGGCGTTCCGATCCACTCTACTGGCTTCCTGTCGACATGGTCGGATATCTCCAGAAAACCTTGCTCTGATGCCGGCTCACGCCTTCGCCGCAGGGCTCAAGCGAAAGCTGACACCCATGCGGTTGAACGCGTTCATGGCTGCGATAGCTGCCGTGAGGTCGACCAGATCTTTCGGGGTGAATGCGGACGATGCTGCCGCATAGGCCTCGTCAGAAACATGCGTTTCGCTGACCATGGTCACCTCTTCCGTCCAGGCTGCGGATTCCACGCCATCCGGCCACCCAGTCCGCTCTCATCTGGCCAGGCATTCCAGGGCCATCTGGCCACCTGTTCCACGGCCATCCGGCCGGGCAGTCGGAGCGCAGCGACGCAGGGGTGGCATTGTTAGTCTGGGTTGGCTGGCGTCGTCAATTTCTGCGTCCGTTTGCGCATTGATTCACCCTTCAGATTGATCCGATAAGCGTTGTGCACCAGGCGGTCGAGGATGGCATCGGCCAGGGTTGGATCGCCGATCAGTTCGTGCCAGTTGTCCACGGGCATTTGGCTGGTCACGAGGGTCGAGCGCTGGCCGTAGCGGTCGTCCAGTAGCTCCAGCATGTCGCGGCGCTGTTCGGCGGTGAACGGCGCCAGGCCCCAGTCGTCGAGGATCAGCAGGTCGGTCTTGGCGTAGCTGCTCATCAGCTTGGCGAAGCGCCCGTCGCCATGGGCCAAGCCCAACTCTTCCAGTAGGCGCGGCAGACGCAGGTAGCGCACGCTGTAGCCGTCCCGGCAGGCCTGGTGGGCCAGGGCGCAGGCCAGCCAGGTTTTGCCCACGCCGGTGGGGCCGCCGATGATCAGGTTGAGGCCGTCGCGTAGCCACTGGCCGCCGCTCAGTTGCAGGATCAGCGCCTTATCCAGCCCGCGCGGGCTGCGGTAGTCGATGTCTTCGAGGCAGGCGTTGTGCTTGAGCCGGGCCTGGCGCAGGCGGCTGCTCAGGCGCTTATCGTCGCGTTCAGTCAGCTCGCGGTCGACCAGCAGGCCGAGGCGTTCCTCGAAGCTCAGGCTGTCGATGTCCGGGGTTTTCAGTTGTTCGTTCAGCGCCTTGAGCATGCCGTGCAGGCGCAGGGTTTGCAGCTTGTCCAGGGTCGGATGGGGCAGCATGGTGAGTTTCCTTGGGTTCAGTGGTAGTAGCCGGGGCCGCGCAGGTTGGCGTGGTCGTCCGGCAGCAGCGGCAGGTTGGCTTGAGCCAGCGGCAGGCTTTCCAGGCCCTGGCACAGGATCGATTCGAGGCTCTTGTAGCTGCACGCGCCGAGGCTGAGGGCGCGTCGGCAGGCCAGCTCCAAGCGCACTTCGCCATGAGTCTTGCCCAGGCGCAGGATGCCCAGGCAGGCCCGGTAGCCCTGCTGCGGATGGATGCGCCGTTCGAGGATGTGCCGGATCACGCCGGCGGTGTTCGGCCCGGTCTGCTCGGCCCAGCGGATCAGCCGCTGCGGCGTCCACTCGGCATGCTCGCGATGGCTCTTGGGCATGTGCTCGGCCTGCGTGCTGTGCCTGCCCTTGTGCATTGAGCGCAGGTGGCTGGCCACTCGCTGGTTGGCGTGGAAACACTCGACGGTGCGCGCCGTCAGGCGCACCTCCAGCTGCTTCTTCACCAGTTGATACGGCACCGAGTAGTAATGCCCATCGACCTCGACGTGGTAGTCGATGTGCACCCGCGCCTTCTTCCACTCGGCGTAGACGTAGGGTTGCACCGGCAGGGGCGCAGCGCCGGACGATCCAGGCTGTCGAAGGCCGTCTGGCGCGAGCCCGGCAGCTTCTTGAACGGGCGTTGGTTGAGCCGCTCCAGCAACACGGAGATGGCGCTGTTGAGTTCGTCCAAGGAGAAGAACTGACGGTTGCGCAGGGCCGCGAGGATCCAACGCTCGACCACCTGCACGCCGACTTCGGCCTTGGCCTTGTCGCGCGGTTTGCGTGCCCGCGCCGGCACCACCGCCACTCCGTAGTGCTCGGCCAGGTCGCGGTAGCTGGGGTTGATGTCCGGCTCGTAACGATGGGCCTTGCTTACCGCGCTGCGCAGGTTGTCCGGCACCACGATCTCCGGCACGCCGCCGAGGAAGGCAAAGCAGCGGGCATGGGAGCCTAGCCAGTCCGGCAGCTGCTGCGACCAGGTGGCTTCGGCGAAGGTGTAGCTGGACGCGCCGAGCACTGCGATGAACACCTGCGCCTGGCGGATCTCGCCGCTGTGGCGATCGATAACCGGCACCGTCTGGCCGGCATAGTCGACGAACAGCTTCTCGCCGACGCGGTGCTCCTGACGCATCACCACGTCCAACTTGCCCTGCCAGGCTCGGTAATGCTCACAGAACCAGGCTGTACTGAAAGCCCTGCGGCTGGCTCAGGCGGTACTCCTGCCAGAGCAGCGCCAGGGTCACCCCGGGGCGGCGCAGTTCGGCATGCACCCATGCCCAATCGGGTAAAGGCCGCTTCTCGCTGGCAACCGCCGGGGCCGGCGGGAACAGTTGCTGCTCCAACTCGGCATCGGACAACGAACAGGGCCAACTGAGACCACTGGCGGCAAAACGATTGAGGTAGTCGCCGACGGTGACACGACCGACCTGCACGCTGACCGCAATCTGGCGAGCTGATAGTCCGACCTCGAACTTGAGACGTAGTACTTCGCGAATCTTACGCATGGATAAACGCTCCACGACGACCTCTCTGCTTCGAAAAAGAGGTCGATGGTAGTGAAGAAATCCTGCGTAGCTGCCTGCCCGGTTGAGTGGCCGGATGGCCGTGGAATCAGTGGCCGGATGCGCGTGGAATGGGTGGCCGGATCAGCGTGGAATCGGTGGTCAGATGTTCATGGAATGGGTGGCCAGATGACCGTGGAATCCGCATCCAGGCCAAGGCGGAACGTTCCTGGTAGGAAAACAGGTGCGCGGCCTCATGCCAGACTGGCACTAGCATCAGTTTTTCTACCGACATACCTCCCTTGATCAAGTCTCGTGAATGGATATCGATGCAGTGCGCGCATCCATTGATCTGCGATGCCCGCAAGAACACGAGATGTATGAGCTGAGGCGGCAGGTTCGTTCCGGTGGTGACGTAATGGTGCAGTCCTCCCAGCGCTCTAGCAGCACCGGGTGAAGCCTCAAACCAGTTAAGACGAGCCATAGAGCAGTACCTTTTGAAGATGGAGAAGTCAGTAAGGTCTGCTCCTATTAAGACAACTAAGAGGCTCAAGGTATTGATCCAAGCAAAGACTTAATGAGTGGTCCACTTTGCGGAGTTCCCCTTGTGCGTGTTCTGATGATGCAGCGTGGAGCGGCTGCTCTTCTGTTCGGCGTCCATCGATCAGCCATCGGCTTAGGGTGAACGCCGTGATACTCGGGCTTGCGGCTGTAAGAAACGTCTTGCGCGTCGCCCGGTGCTTGCCCAGTCGTTGTGAGCGGTGCATGCAAAAAACGATGGCTCCCACGCTCCTGCATGGGAGCAATCCCGTGGCGCTCTGCGTCACAGCACAGCACGCAACTGCCCGTGGCGGACGCTGGAGCGTCGAGGGCGGAGCGTGGAGCGATCAATGGCTCTTGGGCCGTGTCTTCAAGTGAGGCGAGGTGGACAAGCTCCGCGTTGTCCACCCTACGCCTTGGTTTCACCGTAGGGTGGATGACGCTTTTTCATCCACCGTTGCGGCGAGTTTCTGGGCTAATTGTTCAGCTTTGTGAGCGGTGCACACAAAATTCGTTGCTAAATGAAGAGGCGAGGGCATGCCCTCGCCTGAGTCGTTACAGCCGCAACTCCGTCCGCAAGGCCTGATGCTCGCCGCCCAATGGCGAGCACAGGCGCTGGTGGATGCGGCTGAGAAAACCCAGCTCGAAGGCATGGCGCTGCGCACCTGGCGGGTATAGCTGCCGCTCCATTAACAGATTGGCCCACAGCCAGCCGCTATTCGGGTTGTCCAGCCAGGCCTGCGCGGTCTGCACACCGTGGTCGAAGCTCACCTGGCAATCTGCGTTCCAGCCGAAGCTGGCAGGCGGTTGCTCATCATGGCTGGGCAAGTGAGTGAGATAGCGTTGCAGCTCAATCATGCTCGGCCCTCCCGGCTGCCTGAGCGATGGCTCGGCGGTAGAGCACGATCAACTCGCTCAGCAGTGCGCTGGTGGTACTTGCCAGCTCCGGCTCCGGCACGCGCCGCAACAGCTTGGTCAGCAATGCCGCGCGGTACTCGGCTGCTGCCTGCAAGAGGCACTCGTCGGCCACATGGCTATGCAGCGGATTGCGTGGTGTAGGGAAGGGGATAACGACGGATTCAGACTTGGTCATGTAGCACCTCCAAAACGGAAGTCGACACGACAGCCAGCAGCCCAGGGCGGAGCCCTTGGGTAAAAGGGGGATAGTGCATTTTCCTTATGCTCCTTCGTGGATTTAAGGAGCCGCGTTCCATTCGCTACCACACGATATGGAGGCGGACCGTGCAAGGGTGGTAGACCGACCCACGAAGGACGCCGGCCAGGCCGAAGCCTGCCTCACACGGCCCGCCATAAATGCGCGAGAAAACAGCAGGCACAAAAAAAGCGCCTGCTCTCGACTATGGCGCTACCGCGCCTTCGTGTGAATCGGGCTACCACACCCGGTCACGGGATTGACCGTGACGGGGCGGACTGTAGCGCGGGGTGAGGGGAGAGGGCAAGGTGTGGATGTGGCAGGCGTGGTGAGCGTACTGGACAGCGATTTGTTCGCGCAGTCGTACTCTTTATGCCATGGCAGGAGGACTATTCGCTCACGCTCCTGAGTTCCCTCTACGCGCTGTCTCCGATTTTTCTCGGTGTTTAAATTAGCGACTTGAAAAACACTCCTAGCGGATGTAGAACTGCACAGGCTGAGTGTTACCGCTCAGGTGCTCTTTAAACATGGTTATGAATCGGGCTTGCAGTTGGTGGTCAGGAAACTGGCCAGCTCTGGTGTTCTCCAGGGCTACCTTCGCTCCACAACCTGTCGTCACCCCGATGTGCTTAGCGCTGAGGGTCACGTGGCAAACGTCACGTGGTTATCAGCGAGGTCTCATCGGCTAAACGACAGTAAGGCGGCGGACGGCTTATCAATTCTTGATAAGCAGAACTGTGGTTTGTAGCGGCATCTTCAAAGTTCCATTCGGCCCGAAGTGCTTGGCGGCGGGGTAATTTCGCCCGTCTGGAGCAGTAACCATGAAACGTTTGAAGAACGCTGTCGGTCGTACCGATCAGCACATGCACAACATTGAAGATGCCCGCGTCAAAGTTGGAACCGAGCCTCGCCAAGAGCCTGAGCGTAAAGGAGTCAAATGGCTGAAGAAGGTTGCAAAAATTGCTACCAAAATTGGCCTTCAGCGCCTTGCGGCATGGATACTGGAAGACCCGGAATCCGCTTGGGATGACTTTCTCCTGAAGGTGGAGGAAATCCTTGAGGTAATCACTTCATGACGCAACAAACCACATCATTCGAATTCCAGTGAGGCCGATCTAGGTGATCGGCCTCATGTCATTTAGGGATAGGAAATGGATGCCCCGCGTTACCCCTTTAAACCCATTCACAGCCTGAAGGCCCTCTCCTTGGCGCTGGGGGAACCTGTCGAGTTGCTTCAGAGTTTGGCTAAGCGCAGCTCAAATCTTTACCGCCATGTCCCACAAACCAAGAAAGATGGCAGCGTGCGTGACACCTACGACGCCTACGAGCCGCTGAAAGCGATCCAGCGCAAAATCGTTGACCGATTCTTGGTTCGGGTTCGCTACCCCGACTACCTCCATGGCGGGATCAAAGATCCTAATGTACGCCGGAGCATCTACTCCAATGCCCGGATACACGGGAGGGCTAAAACCATCCTGCTTCAGGACATCAAGGACTTCTTTCCCTCTATCAGCGTGCGGTATGTGCAGCAGATTTTTTCCGGGCTGTTCGGTTTTTCTGAAGAGGTTGCTCAGGTTCTGGCGTTACTCACCACCCGGCATGGTGTCGTTCCACAGGGTGCGAGCACCAGTGGTTACCTGGCTAACTTGATATTTTGGGATGTGGAGCCCGCTCTAGTTGCTCGCCTGCACGCACGAGGCTTTAAGTATTCCCGTTTTGCCGACGACATTACGATTTCCGCTATGACGTCTCTGGAGCGTACAACTCTGACTGAGTTGGTTGGGGCCGTAACCGATCTGCTAGCGAAGAAGGGATGTCAGCAAAAGCGCTCCAAACTGCACATTCGTAAACGAGGCCAAACAATCTTGGCGAAAGCGGGGTTTGAGCCACTTACGGTAACTGGTCTTTCGGTCTTCAATGAGAAACCAAGCCTGTCTAAGGCTGAGCGTAAGGCTATTCGTGCAGCAGTCAAACATACTGAGGATCAAGCAGCCCAAGTGTCTGGCTGGACTGAGTTAGAGCCAATGTTTCGTAGTGTGATGGGGCGTGTCGGACGACTGATTGCTTGTGGTCATCCAGATGGGGAGCGTTACAAGCAACGCCTCAAGTCCTTGAAGGCACGTTGTCAGGTTCCGCTCTTGGAACGCTATGCAGATCAGGGGGCGAGTCAGAGTAGCCTAGATTGAGCGCTTTAGGGCGTACTCGCGAAGCAGTACGCCTTTTGTTCTGGCTGGTGGGCTGTTCGCTGGCGCTCCTGAGTCCGTCCGCGCTATTACCTAATGTAATGACATATAGCCATCTGGGAGTTGTCTCGGTACATTAGCCTTGTGAACCGCAAGGATTTGGCCAATGAGAAGGAAAGCTCGCATACTCATTTTGTGTAAGACCTATCCCTCGCCCAGCGCGACATACATGGAGACATCCTGTGTCGCGGGTATGGACGCCAGTGGAAACCTTATTCGACTCTATCCTGTACCTTTTCGGTTGGTCACAGAAGACCAGCAGTTCTCAAAATGGCAATGGATAGAAGCATCTATTGAAAAGAACTCTAGCGATCATCGGCCAGAAAGCCACAAGATTGGTGTCGATACGATTCGGCTGCAGGAGATCCTCCCACCGTCTAAAGAATGGAGCCTCCGGCGAGAGATGCTGGACAAGCTGACGGTTTTTAAGAGCTTCGAGGCTCTGGATCAGGCCCGTCTGGATTCTAACGTGACCTTGGGGTTAATCAGGCCCGAGCGGATCACGGCTCTCAATATTCGGAAAGCTTCCTCGGAAAGCTGGACTGATGAGGAGTTAGAAAAGCTCGAAAAGCTACAACGCCAGCCAGGACTATTTGAGCAAGATGAGGTTAAGTCCAGCTTGAGGCGATTAGAGAAGGTACCCTACGATTTCTACTACACATACGAATGCACGGTCGATGGAGAGGTAAAAACCCACAATCACAAGATTGTAGATTGGGAAGCGAGTCAGCTTTATAGAAATTTAAGACGCACCCATGGGGCTCACGGATGGGAGAAGCCCTTTAGGCATAAGCTTGAAGTCGAGCTGCCTGGGAAAGACTTGATGCTTCTGATGGGTACTATCCACCGTTTCCCACACCAATGGTTGATCATCAGTCTGATCTATCCTCCTAAGCGACAGCCCGGAGTAGATCAGCAAATGTCTCTATTTTGAGAGGCAGGTGTTGGGTTTCGAGTGAGGCGTCTATTTTATGTGCTGCTTCGGCAATCAGGCTGCGGTGGCAGAAGTTTGGGTCTGCTTCGTAGCAGACCATACAGATGCGCTGTTTGGCTGCTTCAGTTGTTAGGTTCTGAAGCAGGCTTTCCTGAGTTTGAATGTATGCTCGGAAATCACGGGCGTAGGTGCTCCAGTCACCATCGACCTTATAGCGATTTCGAATTGGTTTGGGGCAGCCTAACGGGGGGCAATGCTCGTAAGCAATTCCAGCTGTCGCCAGGCATTCGGCAAACGCCTTCTTGGAGAAACCAGGCTTCCGGGACAGTGGATACTCTCGAACATCCAGAACTTTATCGATCTGGGCCTGCTGTAGACGCTTGATGAAGACATCGATATTCAGGCCTTCGTAGCCCGCTGTGTAGATCGCCATGTGATTGCCCCCTTACGCTTCCCTGCAGAATTCCAGAAAAATTAACCTGAAACTATAACACCATGATCTCTATCTGAGGCTGGAGATTGGTAGGTGGTGGAGGAAGAGGTTCTGCAAGTGGGCGACTGGCTCATCGCAAAACAGCCCGGCCATCCCGAGTAGACACGGAATCTGCGACAATCCCGCCTTTGCCCTGATTGCCCCGATCCAGATGACTGACCTCGCCACCCTGCAGAACAACCTCGACCACGTCATGATAGCTGAGCGCCATCGCTTGCGCCGGCAGTTGCATGAGCTGCAGAAGCATCCTGACGAGGCCAAGCTGGCGCAGTGGCTGGAGCGTTTTCAGGCGTCCAGCGACAAGGTGGCGGCACGGCGTAGCAGCATCCCGGCGATGCGCTATGACGATGCGCTGCCGATTGCCGCCAAGCGTGACGAGATCAAGGCCGCGCTGGAGAAGAGCCAGGTGGTGGTGATCGCCGGTGAGACCGGTTCGGGCAAGACCACGCAGTTGCCGAAGATCTGCCTGGAAATCGGTCGGGGCGTGCATGGCCTGATTGGTCATACCCAGCCGCGCCGGCTAGCGGCGCGCAGTGTGGCGACACGGGTGGCCGAGGAAATCGGCACACCGCTGGGCGAGCTGGTGGGCTATCAGGTGCGTTTCGAGGATCAGAGCAAGGATGGCACGCTGATCAAGCTGATGACCGACGGCATTCTGCTCGCCGAAACCCAGCACGACCGCTTTCTGGAAAAGTACGACACCATCATTGTCGACGAGGCGCACGAGCGTAGCCTCAACATCGACTTCCTGCTCGGCTACCTGAAGACCCTGTTGCCGCGTCGCCCGGATCTGAAGCTGATCATCACGTCGGCGACCATCGATCTGGAGCGGTTCAGTAAGCACTTCAATGACGCGCCGATCATCGAGGTGTCCGGCCGCACCTACCCGGTGGAAACCTGGTATCGCCCGTTGGCGGCCGAGGTGGACGAGGAGGGCGAGCGTCTGCTCGATGACTTGTCCATCGACCAGGGCATTCTCGCTGCGCTGGACGAGATCGCCGAGCACGAGCGCAGCGTGGGCAAGCGCCCCGGCGACGTGCTGGTATTCCTGCCCGGTGAGCGCGAGATTCGCGAGGCGGCCGAGGTGCTGCGCAAGGCCAACCTGCGCTTTACCGAGGTGTTGCCGCTGTATGCGCGGCTGACGCCGGCCGAGCAGCAGAAGATTTTCGCGCCCATGCCGGGGCGCAAGATCGTGCTGGCCACCAACGTGGCGGAAACCTCGCTGACCGTGCCGGGCATCCGCTACGTGATCGACAGCGGCACGGCGCGCATCAGCCGCTATAGCTACCGCGCCAAGGTGCAGCGCCTGCCCATCGAGCCGGTGTCGCAGGCCAGCGCCAACCAGCGCAAGGGCCGCTGTGGCCGGGTCGAGCCGGGCATCTGCATTCGTTTGTACAGCGAGGAGGATTTCCTCGGGCGCCCGGAATTTACCGACCCGGAGATTCTGCGCACCAACCTGGCGGCGGTGATCCTGCAGATGCTGCACCTGCGCCTGGGCAGCATCGAGGACTTCCCCTTTATCGAGCCGCCAGACGGCAAGGCCATCAGCGACGGCTTCAACCTGTTGCAGGAGCTGTCGGCGGTCAACCGCGAAAGCCAGCTCACGCCCATCGGCCGGCAACTGGCGCGCCTGCCCATCGACCCGCGCCTGGGGCGCATGGTGCTGGAGGGCGCCAGGCAGGGCAGTCTGGAGGAAATCCTTATCGTCGCCGCCGCGTTGTCGGTGCAGGATCCGCGCGAGCGGCCGATGGATCGCCAGCAGGCCGCCGACCAGGCCCATGCGCAGTGGAAGGATGTGGACTCGGACTTCGCCGCGCTGATCAACCTGTGGCGCGGCTTCGAGGAGAAACGCCAGGAACTGGGCAGCAACCCGCTGCGCACCTGGTGCAAGAAGAACTTCCTCAACTATATGCGCCTGCGTGAATGGCGCGACGCGCACCGGCAACTGGTGCTGATCGCCCGTGATCTGCAACTGATGGGCAAGGGCAGCCAGAACCGCTCGGAGGCGCAGGGCGAGCAAACGGCGAACACGCCGCAGCCGACCAAGGACACCCGCGTCAACGCCATCGCCCGTCAGCAGGCCGAGGCCAGCGAGGCGGCGGTGCGGGCGAAGAACTACGCTGCCGTGCACAAGGCGATTCTCGCCGGTTTGCTCAGCCAGATCGGCCAGAAGACCGAGGAGGGCGACTACCTCGGCGCGCGCCAGCGGCGTTTCTGGATTCACCCCTCCAGCGTGATCGGGCGCAAGAAGCCCAACTGGATCATGGCCGCCGAACTGGTGGAAACCACCAAGCTGTTCGCCCGTATGGTGGCCAGAATCGAGCCGGACTGGATCGAGCCACTGGCGGCGCATCTGGTGAAGAAGAACCATCTGGAACCGCACTGGGAGAAGAAGCGCGGCCAGGTGGTGGCGTTCGAGCAGGTCACCCTGTACGGCATGATCATCGTCGGTCGCCGCCCGGTGCATTACGGCCCCATCGACCCGCCGGTGGCGCGCGAGATGTTCATTCGCGAGGGCCTGGTGCGTGGCGAGATCAACAGCCGCGCACGTTGCCTGACCGCCAACCGCCAGTTGCTGGAACGCCTCGACGAGCTGGAGGCCAAGTCGCGCCGCCGTGACATTCTCGCCGACGAGGAAACCCTGTTCGGCTACTACGACGCGCGCATCCCGCAGGACATCTACCAGGCCGCCAGTTTCGAGAGCTGGTACAAGAAGGGCAGCGCGGCCGATCCGCAACTGCTGATCATGCGTGAGGAGGACGCCCTGGCCCGTGATGCTAGGGAAGTCACCGCCGCGCAGTACCCGGACACCTTGCGCATCGGCGAGCTGCAACTGCCGCTGTCCTATCACTTCGAGCCCAACCACCCGCGTGACGGCGTGACCCTGCGCGTGCCGGCGCCGCTGTTGCCGCAACTGCAGCCCGAGCGCTTGGAATGGCTGGTGCCGGGCCTGCTGGAAGCCAAGTGCGTGGCACTGGTGCGTGGCCTGCCCAAGGCGCTGCGCAAGAACTTCGTGCCGGTACCGGACTTTGTCGGCGCGGCGTTGGACAAGCTGGTATTCGGCCAGGGTTCGTTGCCGCAGGCGCTCGGCCAGGAGCTGCTGCGCATGACCGGCGCGCGAGTGTCCGACGAGGCCTGGGCGGAGGCGGCTGAAAGCATCGAAAACCATCTGAAGATGAATATCGAGGTGGTGGATGCGCGGGGCAAGTTCCTCGGTGAAGGCCGCGACCTGGCCGAACTGACCGCACGTTTCGCCGAGGCCAGCCAGGCCGCGTTGGCCATCCCGCAGCAGAGTGACAAGCCGAAAGCGGTGGAGGCCAAGGCCTTCGCCCAGGTGGCCGAGAAGGCGCAGCAGAAGATCGCCGGGCTTTCCATGACCGTTTACCCGGCGTTGGTAGAGGAGGGTGGGGTGGTCAAGGAAGGGCGCTTCCCGACCCAGGCCGAGGCCGACTTCCAGCATCGCCGTGCGCTGCAACGCCTGCTGCTGCAGCAACTGGCCGAGCAGGCCAAGTTCCTGCGCGGCAAGCTGCCGGGGCTGACCGAGCTGGGTTTGCTGTATCGCGATATCGGCCGCGTCGAGGCGCTGGTGGAGGACATTCTGCTGGCCAGCCTGGATGCCTGCATCCTCGACGGCGAAGCCACGCTGCCACGCGATGGCGCGGCCCTGGCGCAACTGGCCGAGCGCAAGCGCGGCGACTGGACGGCGCATGCCGAGCGTATCGCTCGCCTGGTGCTGGAAATTTTCAAGCTCAACCATGGCCTGCAAAAACGCTTCAAGGGCAAGATCGACCTGGCCCAGGCCATGGCGCTCAACGATATCAAGCAGCAACTGGCCAATCTGGTCTATGCCGGCTTCGTGCGCGAGACGCCGGGCGAATGGCTCAAGGAGATTCCGCGTTATCTGAAGGCCATCGAGCAGCGCCTGGATAAGGTCGGTGCGCAGGTGCAGCGCGACCGCGCGTGGACGGGCGAGCTGACTGGCTACTGGGAACAGTACCAGGCACGTGCTGCCAAACATGCCCAGGAAGGCAAGCGTGACCCGCAGCTCACGCTGTATCGCTGGATGCTGGAGGAATACCGTGTGTCGCTGTTCGCCCAGCAACTGGGGACGAAGATGGCGGTATCGGACAAGCGCCTGAACAAGCAGTGGACGCTGGTTGAAGGTTGATGATCGGCGCTCGTCCCGGCGCTGGGGCGAGCCAACCACTGATGAATGCGGAAACCGAGAAAGATGAGTGCAAGTGAAGAAAAATCGGGGCTGGGGCGCCGTGGCTGCCTGGGCCTGTTTTTGGCTGGCCTGGCCTTTGTCGTGCTGATATTCGCCGGGCTCATCTACATCATGACCCGCCCGCAGGATGGCGAGATAGAGGCAGGCGAGCGCGCCGCCATCGAGGCCTGCTGGAAGAGCGCGCAGGCCACCGAGCGCAGCTTCACCGAGGAAAGTTGCCAGGAGATGGAGAAGCAGTTCCTGCGCAAGTTCGGCCATCAGCCATGAAGCTGCTCGAACGCTTGAATCTCAAGCATCTGGTGGTGGGTTTCTGCGTGCTGGCGCTGGGGATCGTGGTGCTGATCTGGTGGCTCAGCGGCGCCGCCTACCTACGGCCCTATGGTGAGAAGACGGTGATCTTCGGCCAGGGAAGCCTGCAACTGCCGCCTGAGCTGGCCGGCCCCGGGCCGATTCGGGTGGTGCATTTCTGGGATCCGGACTGCCCCTGCAACGCGGAAACCGATGCGCATCTGCGCTACCTGATCGGCCTGCACCGCAATGCCGATGTGGCGTTCTACAGCGTGCAGAAGCCGGGCAGCAAAGGTGAGCTCGCGCCCTTCCTGCGTGGGCGGATGCAGCCCTTGCCGGGCATAAAGGGCATGGAGTCGCTGCCGGCCAGCCCATCGCTGGCCATCTGGGATCGCGACGGCAAGCTGGCCTATGCCGGCCCTTACAGCGAGGGGCTGGTGTGCAACTCCAGCAACAGCTTCGTCGAGCCGGTGCTCGATGCCTTGACCCAGGGGCGCCATGTGTCCCTGGCCAGCGGCCTGGCGGTGGGCTGTTACTGCGCCTGGCAGTAGCTGGGGCTGCCTGCACCTCGGGTGGTGGATGTTGTGGCCCGGATGCAATCCGGGGCGCTTTCAGGTGTGCTCCTCGGAGGCCAAAGCCTATCGCGAACGAATTCGCGCCTACACAAGCGCAACGCTTGCATCTGGTAAATTTCGATTCCCATATTTCTTGTAATGTCAAGAGGCGTGGCTGTTCTCGACGGCGGCAAATTACATGTCATTGATTCCTGTCAATTCGCTGACAAAAGGCTCTAAATCAAGGGTGTGATCATTTGTCGCACCCTTGGCTTGTTTGCGGGGTACTTGCCGGTAAGTGTTTCAAAACTTTGCGCATATGTTGCGAAATATGTATTCCAGGAGCCGGCAGCAGCCTCATGAATAGGCTGCTAATCAATTGTGCGAGGGATTCACAGCCTTCAACATCGGTCTATCCCACGGTTCTACCGCTTCGCTTGCACGGATGCTCGAGTTCTTGAGCATCCGTTGGCGGCCTTTTGCTCGATGGGCCGCACGGCGTTGGCGCCGAAAGTGGGCATCACTCAGTTGAAGGTCGTGACATGAAAGAAGAGAAGTACCATCGTTTGGTGCGCTGGTTGGCGATGGCGATTGCCTGCTCAGCGCTCGGTGGATGTGACTGGGCACTGTTCAACTCGAAAGGGCAGATCGGTGTCGAGCAGGGCAACCTCATCCTGATCTCCATTGGGCTCATGCTGATCGTGGTCATTCCCGTGATCGTCATGACCTTCTGGTTTGGCTGGCGCTATCGCGAGTCGAACGAGAAGGCCACCTACATGCCCGACTGGGCGCACTCGCACAAGATCGAACTGATCGTCTGGGGTGTTCCGCTGATCATCGTCGCGGTTCTGGCGGTCATCATCTGGAAAACCTCGCATTCGCTCGATCCCTATCGCCCGATCGATTCGGACAAGCCGGCGCTGAACATCGAGGTGGTCTCGCTCGATTGGAAGTGGCTGTTCATCTACCCGGATCAGGGCATCGCCGTGGTCAATGAACTGGTCATCCCAGAGAAGACCCCGGTGACCTTCCACATCACCTCCGACACGGTGATGAACGCGCTGTCGATCCCGCAACTGGGCGGCATGATCTACGCCATGGGCGGCCAGCGCACCCAGCTCAACCTGATCGCCAACGAGCAGGGCGAGTTCTTCGGCCAGTCCGGCAACTTCAGCGGCGAAGGCTTCTCGGCCATGCGCTTCACCACCCACTCGGTCAGCGACGATGCCTTCGCGCAGTGGGTCGACAAGGTCAAGCAATCCCCCGAGGTCATGGACTTCGCCACCTTCAAGCAGGTGGGGGAGCCCGGCGAGATGGTCAACCATCGCTATCCGATCTACCCGGTTCGTTACTTCGGCCAGGTCGAGCCGAACCTGTTCAACAAGGTGATCGGTCAGTACGTGGACCTGAAAGATTCTCACAGCACGGCCATGACTGATGGCGCTGCGGAGGTGCAGGAATGAATATCCTTGGAAAACTGACTCTGGATGCGGTGCCGTATCACGAGCCGATCATCATGATCACCCTGGCCGTGGTGGCACTGGGTGGTCTGGCGCTGTTCGCGGCGGTGACCTACTTCAAGAAGTGGGGCTACCTGTGGAAAGAGTGGCTCACCTCGGTGGACCACAAGAAGATCGGCGTGATGTACATCCTCGTCGGCCTGGTCATGCTGGTGCGGGGTTTCGCCGACGCCATCATGATGCGTACCCACCTGGCGATGGCCCACGGCGACGGCCAGGGCTACCTGCCGCCCGAGCACTACGACCAGATCTTCACCGCGCACGGCATCATCATGCTGATCTTCGTGGCCATGCCGCTGGTCACCGGCCTGATGAACATCGTCGTGCCGCTGCAGATCGGCGCGCGTGACGTGGCCTTCCCCTACCTGAACTCGCTGAGCTTCTGGCTGTTCGTCGGTGGCGCGCTGCTGATCAACCTGTCGCTGGGCCTGGGCGAGTTCGCCAAGACCGGCTGGGTGGCTTATCCGCCGTTATCGGGGATTCAGTACAGTCCAGGCGTGGGGATGGATTACTACATCTGGAGCATGCAGCTATCAGGCCTGGGGACGACCCTGACGGGGGTCAACTTCATCGCCACCATCCTCAAAATGCGTGCCCCAGGCATGAGCCTGATGAAGATGCCGATCTTCACCTGGACCATCCTGGTGACCTGCGTGCTGATCTGCGGCGCCTTCCCTCCGCTGACCGCGACCCTGGCGATGCTGTCGCTGGATCGCTACCTGGATTTCCACTTCTTCACCAATGAACTGGGCGGCAACCCGATGATGTATGCCAACCTGTTCTGGGTCTGGGGTCACCCGGAGGTGTACATCCTCATCCTGCCGGCGTTCGGCGTGTTCTCCGAAGTGGTGGCGACCTTCTCGCGTAAGACCCTGTTCGGCTATGCCTCGATGGTCTGGGCGACCGCGGCCATCGGCGTGCTGTCGTTCGTGGTGTGGCTGCACCACTTCTTCACCATGGGTTCGGGGGCCAGCGTCAACGCCTTCTTCGGCATCATGACCTCGATCATCGCCATCCCCACCGGGGTGAAGATCTTCACCTGGTTGTTCACCATCTTCCGTGGCCGTCTGCAACTGAACGCCATGACCTGGATGACCCTGGGCTTTCTGGTGACCTTCTCCATCGGCGGTATGACCGGCGTGCTGATGGCGGTGCCGGCGGCGGACTTCGTGCTGCACAACAGCCTGTTCCTGATCGCCCACTTCCACAACGTGATCATCGGCGGTGCGGTGTTCGGTTACCTGGCCGGCATCATCTACTGGTTCCCGAAAGCCTTCGGCTACAAGCTGATCGACCGCTTTGGCCGTTACTCCTTCTGGTGCTGGCTGATCGGCTTCTACTTCGCCTTCATGCCGCTGTACGTGCTGGGCTTCATGGGCATGACCCGTCGCCTGAACCACTTCGACAACCCGGCCTGGGTGCCGTGGATCGAGGTGGCCGTGGTCGGCGCCGTGCTGATCGGTATCGGCATCGTGTTCACCATCGTGCAGTTCGTCACCAGCTACCTCAAGCGCAAGGCAAACCGCGATGTGACCGGCGACCCCTGGGATGGCCGTACCCTGGAGTGGGCGACGTCCTCGCCGCCGCCGTTCTACAACTTCGCGGTCATCCCGACGGCGGACAAGATCGACGCCTTCTATGAAGCGAAGAAGAACGGTGTCGAGCTGATGCCGGTGCCGGAGCAGTACGAGCCGATCCACATGCCCAAGAACACCGGCAACGGTGTGGTGGTGGCCGGTTTCATCATCGCCTTCGGCTTCGCCATGATCTGGCACATCTGGTGGCTCGCCATCGTCGGCCTGGTCGGTGCCGTGGCCAGCTTCATCGTGCGTTCCTACGACGAGGACATCGACTACTACGTGCAGCCCGAGGAAATCGCGCGCATCGAGCAGGCGCATCGTCAAACCAAAGCAAACGCAGTCGTACAGGCATAACCATGAGCGCTTACGAACCCCATTATTCACACGACGCTCATGGCCACGATGGTCATGAGCACCACCACGACACCAGTGGCATCAAGCTGTTCGGCTTCTGGGTCTACCTGATGACCGACCTGCTGATCTTCGCCACGGTGTTCGCCACCTTCGCGGTGCTCAGCAATGCCTTCGCCGGTGGCCCCACCGCCAAGGAGATGCTGCGCCCCGGCCTGCACCTGGTGCTGGTGGAAACCTTCGCCCTGCTGTTCTCCAGTATCACCTACGGCATGGCCATGCTAGCCACCTACCGCGGTGACAAGGGCGCGGTGCTGCGCTGGCTGGCGGTCACCTTCCTGTTCGGTGTGAGCTTCATCAGCATCGAGCTGTACGAGTTCCGTCACCTGATCCATGAAGGGGCAGGGCCGCAGGTCAGCGCCTACTGGTCGGCGTTCTTCACCCTGGTCGGCACCCACGGCCTGCACGTCAGTGCCGGCCTGCTGTGGATGCTGGTGCTGATGTTCCAGGTCGGCACTCGCGGCCTGACTGACACCAACAAGACCCGCGTGGGGCTGCTCAGCCTGTTCTGGCACTTCCTCGACGTGGTGTGGATCTGCGTGTTTACCGTCGTCTACCTGATGGGGGTGCTGTAAATGGCTCACCAAGACAATCACGCCGCCCACGCCGTGGGCTTCAAGGATTACCTGACCGGCTTCATCCTCTCGGTGATCCTCACGGTGATTCCCTTCGCCCTGGTCATGCACCCTGAGCTGCTGGGCCTGAGCCGTGGCGTCACCCTGATCACCGTGGTGCTGTTCGGCCTGGTGCAGGTGCTCGTCCACCTCGTGTACTTCCTGCACATGAAGACCGACGCTGAAGGCCGCTGGAACGTGATTTCGATGATCTTCACTGTGCTGATCATCGCGTTCGTGGTCGGCCTGTCGGTGTGGATCATGTGGAGCATGCACTATCACATGATGATCAACTGATGCGTGCGCTCCTGAAGCAGTACCTCAACCTCGCCAAGCCGGGCATCGTCTTCGGTAATCTGATTTCCGTGACGGGCGGTTTCTTCCTGGCTTCGCGCGGCGATGCGAATCTGGCGCTGTACCTTGCGACAGCGCTGGGGGTTTCCCTGGTGATCGCCTCAGGCTGCGTGTTCAACAACTACATCGACCGCGACATCGACCAGAAGATGGAGCGCACCCGCAACCGGGTGCTGGCGCAGGGGCTGATTTCCCCTGTGCACGCCATCGTCTATGCCTGCGTGCTCGGGGTGGCGGGGGTGGCGTTGCTGTACACCGCCACCAACACCCTGGCGGTGATGCTGGTGCTGATGGGCTTTGTGGTCTACGTCGGCCTCTACAGCCTGTGGCTCAAGCGTGGCTCGGTGTACGGCACCCTGGTCGGCAGCCTGTCCGGGGCGGCGCCGCCCGTGGTCGGCTACTGCGCGGTGAGCAACGAGTTCGATGCCGGCGCCGCCATCTTGTTGTTGATCTTCAGCCTGTGGCAGATGCCGCATTCCTATGCCATCGCCATCTTCCGTTTCAATGACTACCAGGCCGCGAACATTCCGGTGCTGCCGGTGATCAAGGGCATCTCGGCTGCCAAGCGGCAGATCGTGCTGTACATCGCCGCCTTCGTGGTGGCGACCCTGATGCTGACGCTCAGCGGCTACGCCGGCTACAGCTACTTCGTGGTCGCCGCGCTGAGTGGTGCCTACTGGCTGTGGATGGGCGTGTCGGGCTACAAGGCCGCCGATGATCGCGTGTGGGCGCGCAAGCTGTTCATGTTCTCCATCGTCACCATCACCATGCTTAGCGTGATGATGTCGGTGGACTTCGCCGCCACCCCCGACCAGGTGCTGATGACCTCCATCAACCACCTGTGCAGCCAGTTCGCCAGCAGCGCGCAGGGCATCTGCGCGGTGGTCGCCGGTATCTGAGAGCGTAGGGTGGATGTCGCTCTTTACATCCACCACGCGGTGGATCGGTGAAGCGTGATCCACCCTACGGTTGCACTGTCATGGCCGTCGTAGCCGCGACAATCGCCGCTGAAGCGCCTACCACGGTGTTTGGGGTCGCGCTTTACATCCCCCGTCGGTGGACATGTAGCCTGGGTAGAGCACTGCGAAACCCGGGTAATTCGCTCCCGGGTTTCGCTTCGCTCTACCCAGGCTACGTGCTGGCGCTCGGCTGGCACAGCGCCTCGACCATTCCTACCAGCGTCTCGATCACCTCTTCCTGAGCGAGCAGTGAGTGTTCCTCGCTCAGGTAACGCGCGGTGGTGTATTGCACCGCATTGATCAGCACGAACAGCAGCGCTGGCAGGTTGTCGATGCGGTATTCGTCGATATGCCGCATCAGGTATTGCCGGCACAGCTCGGTCATCTGTCGCTCCAGGGTCTGGAACACGGGCGCCGCGTTGAGTGTGTGCCAGTGGCGCAACAGCTCGCGCTGCGCCTTGTCCTCGGCCACCTGCTCGAAGATGCCGAGCAGGATGGCGCGGGTGACGGTGGCGATGTCCTGACCCAGTAGCGGGCTCAGGCGCTCCTGCACCCCCTTCAACAGTTGCTCGGCCTTCTGCATCAGCAGCGCTTCGACGAGCATTTCCTTGTTGGCGAAGTACTGATAAAGCGAGCCGATGCTGACGCCGGCCCGTTGCGCGACGTGGTTGGTGGTGAGCCGATCCAGGCCACGGTCGGCGATTTCCAGGGCCGTGGCCTCCAGCAGCAGGGCGATCATCTGGTTGGCGCGTTGTTGCTTGGGCTGCTTTCTCATGCACTGGGCATCCGCGAGTTGTTTGCGAGCAATTAGTCGCAATAGCGTAGAGCGACTTCCTGAGCAGACAGCCAACCAAGGTATGAAAATGTCCAACAAGCCCATGTTCGTGCCGGGGCGCCATGGCGCCGACCTGCAGCGTGCCCGTCAGGTGGCGGCGCCAGTGCGACGCTTCATCCAGGGGCCGGCCGAGCCCAGCCCTGCGCAGTGGCAGGCCATCGGCGAGTCGCTCATGCAGGGCGACGCTGCCATGGATGCACTGCTGGACTGGATGAGCGAAACCGGCCTGGCAAAGGCCATGCCGCTCTACAACCGGGCGCTGGAGCAGGGCATCGCGGCCATCGACGAGGCTCCGCAGCCGTTGCAGCGCTTCTTCGCCCAGGTCGAGGCCACACCGGATTGGCTCGATGCCGAGCTGCTCGACGAGGGCGCGCGGGTCTGCTGCCTGTCCGGGCTTACCGGCATGCGTGTGCTGCGTGACCTGGGATTGCTGGCGGGCTATCAGGCCTCGGCCATCAACCGCACCCTGGTGCTTACCGGCGCCCTGGAGAAGGGCGCGCAGCGGCGCATTGCCGAAACCAGCAAATGGTGGATCGATTGCACCCGGCCCGGCGGCATGGCCCGTGGCGCCGCCGGTTACCGGGGCACGCTGCACGTGCGGCTGGTGCATGCGCTGGTGCGCCGACGTGTGTCGAGCATGCCCGAGTGGGATGCGAGCTACTTCGGCCTGCCAGTCAACCAGGGCGACATGCACGCCACCTACCTGGCGTTCTCGGTGATCTTCCTGATCGGTCAGCGTCTGCTCGGCGTGCCCTTGAGCAAGGACGAGCGCCGGGCGGTGCTGCACCTGTGGCGCTATATCGCCTGGCTGATGGGCGTGGATGAGCGCTGGTTGCATGCCGAGGAGAACGCCGCCATCTGCGCGCTCTATCACAACCTGCTGTCTCAGGCGCCGGCCGATGCCAGCAGCCAGCAACTGGGCAGGGCGCTGATCGATGAGCCGTTGCAGCGCCATTACCCGAATCTGCAATGGCTACGCGGAAGACTCAATCGAGCCATTCATCTGAGCATCGCGCGCACATTCCTCGATGCCCAAGGGCGCCGCGCACTGGGATTGCCAGGTGGGATACTGCCCTGGTATCCGTTGCTGACGGCGCCGCCACGCTACCTGCTGCAGCGCCTGGTGCGCTGCCTGCCGGGTGGCCGGCAGTGGCTGAGCGAACGCGGCGACCGGCAACAGCAGGCGTACCTGCTGACGCTGTTCGGTGAAGATCATCCGCGTCTGCTTGCGGCCATGCCCGTGGCGTCGGCTGATCCCCAAGGCCACTGAGGCAGGTGGCCCTGGGGTCAGGCTCTCCCGGGTTTCACGTTGCTCAGCCCAGGCTACGGGGTTACAGGCGGAAGCGCGCCACCAGGCTGTCCAGCTGCGTGGACAGCGCCTGCAGGTCGCTGCTGGCCTGGTTGAGCTGATCAGCGATATGGGTGGTGCCGACGGTCAGTTCGTTGATGTCGACGATGTTGCGGTTGATGTCTTCCACCACGCTGGACTGCTCTTCGGTGGCGGTGGCGACCTGGATGTTCTGGTCGCTGATCTGGCCGATATGGCTGTTGATCTGTTCCAGCGCCGCCGACGCCTTGCTCGCGTACTCCACCACCAGGGCGCTTTGCCGCTGCCCCTTGGCCATGGCCTCGACGGCCGAGCGCGATTCGTTCTGCAGGCGGTCGATGACCTGCTGGATTTCCTCGGTGGAGGCGCCGGAGCGGCTGGCCAGGGTGCGCACCTCGTCGGCCACCACGGCGAAGCCGCGACCCTGTTCGCCAGCACGCGCGGCCTCGATGGCGGCGTTGAGGGCGAGCAGGTTGGTCTGCTCGGAAATGCTGCGGATGGTATTGAGCGTGGTGCTGATGGCTTCGGTCTGCGCGGCCAGCGCGCCGATTACCTTGGCGGCCTGCTCCAGCTCGCCGTTGAGGGCATCGACCTGCTGCTGCGCCTGGCTGACCACCGCGCCGCCTTCGCTGGCATGTTGGGTCGCTTCGCGGGCGACATCGGCGGCGTTCTCGGCATTGCGGGCGATCTCGTTGACCGTCGAGCCCAGCTCGTTGATGGCGGTGGCCACCTGTACCGTGCGATCGCTCTGCGACGCGCAGTTGCTCTGGGTCAGACGGGCGCGTTCAGCCACCTCACGGGCCATGCCGGAGAGTTGCCGTGAGTTGTCGGCGAGCTGGCGCATGGCGCCATGCACCTTGTCGATGAACTGGTTGAAGCTGCTGGCGATATCGCTCAGTTCATCCTTGCCGGGTAGCTCGATGCGGGTGTTCAGCGCCAGGTTGTCGGCAGCCTGGCCCAGGCTGTTCTGCAGCACGCTGACGCGGCGTCGTAGCTGTACCACGATCAACCAGGACATGACGATCGAGACCAGCAGACCAACGGCGATGATGGCGAGTTGGCGGGTCAGGCCCTTGTCGTAGCTTTCTTCGCTGTGCAGGTAACGCTGTTCGGCTTGCTGCAACAGGACATCGAGCAGGTCGTTGGCGCCCTGGCGCATCACGCCGTAGCTCTTGGCGTACTGGTCGCGGTAGATCTGCTGGGCCTTGGTCATGTCGCCGGCATCCAGGGCGTTGAGCATCGGCTCCAGTTCGTTGCTGACCATGGCCTCGAACTGATCGAGCAGCTTTTGCGCCTGCGCCTTGCGCTCCGGGTCGACCTGCGCGGCCACAGCCTGGCGCATGGCATCGCGCATGCCGGGCACATCCTCGTTACGTGCGTCCTGCACGCGCGATTTCACCCCACGCTCGTCACGCAGCGGTGTTTCCTGCAGCAGCATCATGTCGATGCCCACCCGCATGCGCGGAATGCGCGACGCCGCCTCGGCCATGGCACGCATGGGCTCGGCTGTATTCAGATAGAGTGATTGGGTGTCCCTGTGCATGCTGCTCAGGCTGCTCAGACTGGCCAGAGCCACCAAAAGCAGGGCGATACAAGGTATGGCCACTGCAACTACAAGGCGTGTTTTCAAGGAGAGAGCGTCTAGACGCATGGTAGGGCTCCGATTTATTAGAATAAGGCGCAGCACATCGGCGAGTATAGTGAGCGGGAGCGAACGGTACTGTGCTGCTTCTCCTATCGGCAGCGATGGCCTGGAGCATTAGGCCATCGTTTTGATTTAAGCGAAACTCCACTCAGGTTTCACAAATATGTCAGCGGGAAGCGGGCTGGTTGCCCCTTGCTGATGCCGAATGAAGCAATGGCCGACCCGAGGGCCGGCCATCCGGTTTCAGGCCTGCAACAAGGCGTCCAGTTGTCCACCGCGTTCCAGCGCGGCCAGGTCATCGAAGCCGCCGATATGCCGTTCGCCGATGAAGATCTGTGGCACGCTGCGGCGATGGCTGCGTTGCAGCATTTGCGCCAGCCGCTCGGGCGAGTGGCTGACGTCTATCTCCTCGTAGGCCACGCCCTTGTGCGCTAGCAGAGCCTTGGCGTTGATGCAGTAAGGGCAGTGTGCGGTGGTGTAGAGCGTAACGGCTTGCATGATGAACCTCCGGCGGCGTCAGACGGTTACTGATGGAAAGTCGACATCGGTTTCGGCCAGATTGTTGAGGTAATTGGTCAGTGTCATCAGGGCGACATTGGCCACCACTTCGACGATGGCTGCATCGCTCAGCCCGGCATCGCGTGCAGCCTGCAGTTGCGCATCCTCAAGGCGGCCACGGCTGTCGATGATCTGCCGGGTCAGGCGTGCCACGGCGTCGAGCTCGCCGTCGCGGGCACTGCGGATCTCTGCCTCGCTCAGCCCGGCTTTGCCGGCGAACAGGCTGTGCGCGGCCAGGCAGTAGTCGCAGCCGTTGATCTGCGAGCTGGCCAGCGCCACCACTTCACGTGCCCTGACATCGAGCGTGCCCTTGCCGAGGGCTTGGGACAGCGCCAGGTAGCCGCTCAGTGCGGCCGGTGCATGGGCCAGGGTGGCGAAGGTGTTGGGGATGAAACCGAGGCTCTTGCCGATGCCGGCCAGTTGCGCCTGGGCGCTGGCAGCGGTTCGTTCGAGCGGCAGTGCGGTAATACGGGGCATGGCGATTCTCCAGTCTTGGGTGGGGGCTTGTCGTTCAAGCCTGGAGCCATGCTAAGGATTCGATCTGGCTTTTCGGCGGCAGATCGTCGATGTTATGCGACAGATCGTCCAAGATTGCGAGATGCCCATGGATCGCCTGACCAGCCTGCTGCATCACTTCAACCTGCACGCCAGCACCTTTCACCGTGGCGGCTTCTGCGGCGCCAGCAGCCATGGTGAGCAAGAGCCACATGGCTACATCCACCTGCTGCGTGCCGGTCGCCTGTATTTTCGCGAAGGCGATGGTCGCGAGCTGCGCCTGGAGGAGCCGAGCCTGATGCTGGTGCCCCGGCCACGTCAGCACTGGATGAGCGCCAGCGAGGCCGACGGTGCCGAACTGGTGTGCGCCACCCTGGCCTTCGACGGCGGCACCGACAACCCGCTGTCGCGCGCGCTGCCTGGCGTCATCGTCAGACCCCTGCGCGAGCTGCCGAGCCTGAGCGGCTGCCTGGACTGGCTGTTCGCCGAGGCGACGGCCGATGACTGCGGACGCGAGCTGGTACTCAACCGCCTGTTCGAGCTGATGGTGATCCAGTTGCTGCGCCATCTGCTGAGCAACCGCGAACTGGCCTCGGGCATGCTCGCCGGGCTGGCCGAGCCGCGCCTGGCACGGGCGCTCAATCAGCTCCACGAGAAGCCACAGCATGGCTGGTCGGTGGCCGAGCTGGCGGCGCTGGCCGGTATGTCGCGGGCCAGTTTCGCCGCTCACTTTCATCAGGTGGTCGGTGCTACTCCGGGCGATTATCTGGTGGGCTGGCGCGTCAGCCTGGCGCAGAAGCGCCTGCGTGAGGGCCGGCCCATGGCGTTGATCGCCGACGAGGTCGGCTACGAAAGCCCCTCGGCTCTGGCGCGAGCCTTTCGCCGCAAGGTCGGCGCCAGCCCCAGCGAGTGGCTGCGCCAGGTCGCTGGATAGAGGGTACTTTGGCCGACCGTGGCGGTCGGCCGCAGCGAGGAATTCGTGCTGCGCCGGCGAGCTGTCGTACCATCACGCCTCGCCCCGTTGGAGAGCCCGCGCGCATGTTCGAGATCACCCCCGTCAACCCCGAAAAGTACCGCCAGCAGACCCGCCGCATCACCGCGTTGGTGGCGGCCATCTTCGTCACCCTGGCCATGGCTCTGGCGATGCTCAGCGTGCATCTGTTCGGCGAACCCGGCAGCGACGGCAACTTCCGCTGGAATCTGCTGGGCGTTCTGAGCGCGCTGGGCCTGACGGTAGCGCTGGTGCGCCTGCATCTCTGGCAGCGCCAGTGGATGGCGCCAGCGGTGTACGGCTGGCGCCTCAAGCGCAGCCTGATGCGCGTGACCAACGTCATGCATCACGTCAAGGCCGGGGTGGCCCAGGGCGATGAAACGGCGATGAAGCTGCTGCGCTTCTATCACCTGGGGGTGACCCAGATGCATCAGCTCGACGGCAACTCCAGCGAACTGAGCCAGATGGTGCGGGAGATCGACGAGCATCGCCAGGCCATGCAGCAGCAAGGGCTGGAGCTGGAGCAGACCCGGCTCCAGCCAGATTGGCTGGAGCGGGTCAGGGCGTTCAAGGCGGCATGACCCTCCGGCTCAATGGCCGGCTGAGACGCCCTGATCGATGGCCAGGTCGGCGCCGGTGATCGAACGGGCGCCGGGCTGGCAGAGGAAGAACGCCAGCTCCGCCACTTCCTGCGGTTGGATGAAACGTGCCTGCTCGCCCTGCGGATACTTGGCCAGCAGTTCTCGGTAGTAGGCCGCCGGGTCGCCATTGCCATAGCGCTCGGCCTGGAAGCTGAGCATGGGCGTTTCGATATCGCCGGGCGACACGGCATTGCAGCGCACGCCATGGGGCGCCAGATCCAGTGCCAACGCCTTGGTGAACAGGGTCAGGCCGCCCTTGCTGGCGCAATAGGCCGCCGCATTCGGATTGCCCTGGCGCCCGGCATCGCTGGAGATGTTGACGATGGCGCCACGGGTTTCACGCAGGTAAGGGATGGCCGCGGCACAGATGAAGAAGCTGGCCTTGAGGTTGACGTCCAGCACCAGGTCGAAGTCCTCCTCGCTGAAGTCCTCCACCGGCCCTTCGCGCCATACCCCCGCCGCATTGATCACCGCGTCGAGTCGCCCGGCCGCCTCGATCGCCGCACTCACCACCGCCTTGCACGCTGCTGGGGTGCGAATATCCGCTGCCAGGCTGCCGATGAGCGCATGGCGTTGGCCCAGTTCGGCCAGGCCGCTGGCATTGGCATCAGTGGCGAACACCTGCCAGCCACCGGCCAGGAAACGTGCCAGCAAAGCACTGCCCACGCCACCGGCAGCGCCGGTGATCAGCACCACGGGGTTTTTGTTCATGGCGCCTTGTCCTCGATCAGGCAGTTGCCGCCATCGACCACCAGCAGCTCGCCGGTGATATAGCTGGCCTCCGGTGAGGCGAGGAAGGCCACGGCCGCTGCCACTTCCTCGGGGCGACCGGCGCGGCCTATCGGCACGTAGGCCGCAGCGCGCTGTTCATGCGGTGTGCTCGATGCCGTGGCGATCCAGCCCGGTGCCACCGAGTTGACCGTGATGCCCTGGCGCGCCACTTCCAGCGCCAGGCCCATGTTCATCCCCACCATGCCCGCCTTGGCCGCGCTGTAGGCCGCCTCGCTGGGGTGGCCGGCCTTGGTGCCGGTGGTGGAGCTGATATGGACGATGCGCCCGTAGCTGCGCTTCTGCATGCCCGGCAGCACGGCACGGGTCAGCAGGAAGGCGCTGGTCAGGTTGCGCGCGATCGTCAGGTTCCAGGTCTCCAGGCTCATGCTGGACACCTCCTCTAGTTTCTCGGGGCTACCTTGCATGGTCATGCCGGCGTTGTTCACCAGAATGTCGACGCGCCCCCACAGCCCCTCGGCCCAGGCGACAAAGGCCTTCACGCCAGCTTCGTCGGTGAGATCCACTGGCTGGCCTTGCACCTCGTAGCCCTCGGCACGCAATTCGGCCACGCGCTCGGCAATGCGCGCGCTACTGGCGGTGACGATCAGCTTCGCGCCAGCCTGGCCCAGACGCCGGGCGATGGCCATGCCGATGCCCTCTGCGCTACCCGCGCCGCTTACCAGCGCGACCTGATCCTTCCATTCCTGTTGCATGACAGGCACTCCATCCGGTTTTCGATGGCTGCAAACTAGGTTAGTTTTGCTGATATAAAAAGACGACAGTCATCAGGAAAATTGACGATAGCCATGGCCTTCAACAGCGAAACCCTGCGTGTCTTTCTCGCCGTGCTGGATGCCGGCTCCTTTTCCGCAGCCGCCCGGCGTCTGGGGCGTGTGCCTTCGGCGGTGAGCATGGCCATCGCTCAGCTCGAGGCCGAGCTGGATCTGCAACTGTTCGATCGCCGCACGCGCAAGGCGCTGCCCACCCAAGCCGCGCTGGCCCTGGAGCCGCAGGCACGGCAGGCGGCCAGCCAGCTCAATCGGCTCGATGCCCAGGCGCTGCAATTGCATCAGGGCCTGGAGCGGCGTCTGGTCATCGCCATGGCGTCCGAGCTGCAAAGCGGCATGTGGAGCCAGCCGCTGATCGCCCTGGCCGAGGCGTTTCCCCTGCTAGAGGTGGAGGTGCGCACGGCCTCGCAGGCCGAGGCCGTGCGCCTGTTGCACGAGGGCAGCGTGCACCTGGCCCTGGTGTTCGAGCGCCCAGGCATCGACGAACGGGAAAGCTTCCTCGAAGCCGGCAGTCAATTGCTGGTGGCGGTGGCGACGCCGGGCTACCTCAGGCAGATGGCCGCGCAGGGAATGGTCGAGGCGCGGCAGATCCTGGTCGCTGCCGGCTCGCCTTCGACGACCGATCCGCAAATGATCCTGTCCCACCGCCTGTGGCTCACCGACAGCGACCTGGCCACCCTCAACCTGGTGCAGGCCGGGCTCGGTTGGGCCTACCTGCCGCAGCCGCTGGTGGCCACGCTGATCGAGGCGGGCAGCTTGCAGACGGTGATGTTCGACAACATGGCCAGCCAGTTGCGCCTGTGGGTGGACATCGTCTGGAGCAGTAATCGGCCACTCGGGCTCGGCGCCCGACGCTACCTGGAGCTGATCCGTGAGCGGCTCAAGGCCGAGCGACCCAGGGCCTAGTGCTGTGGTTCATTAGTGGGGGGAGCGGTTGCCGAGCAGGGCTCAATTCAAACCCAAGCGCTCATCTCGGCATTCATGAGAGCCCATCTCGAACGCTCTACAGATCCAGGGCCGGTTTTCATAGATGGTGCACATGAAGGTGTCGCGATCCAACGCCGAGCACCAGCCATCAGCCAGGCGCAGCATGGTTTCGCCACCCCAGTCGTCGAACGCGATGTGCCGATCGGGGACACCGGTATCGCTGATGAGCATGACCTCCAAACGACAGCAACAGGCCTGGCAATTTGAGCAGGAAACGTCTGTGTAGGTGAGATTCTTGGCAGGAATGTTCATGAGGGCTTCAGGTGGCATAAGTGCGCTAGGGTACTCCAATTCGAGCCGAAGATCGGAGCTGATTGACCTTGTCCGGCAGTTGTGGGCACGGGTTTGAGCACATATCCGGGCCTTGAGGGCTTTTGGTTAAATCACGCCTGTAGGGCACCTCTAAAAACTACCTGCGTTGCCATCGCTGCGTTAAAAACAGCCTCGCGTGCGAGCCCAGTCAAAATGCTCATTTACAACACGTAAACTGCGCTTTTTCGCCTGTTTTGTCTTGCGCTGGTTGCCTCGCCTACGTTTTTAGAGGTGCCCTGTAGGGCTGCATCAACTTGAACTCCGTGCCGGTACAACTTGACACCCTGAACCGAAAAGGTATGAACGGGCTGCTGGGGAAATTGATACGGCAGTGATGAGGACGCGAAACAAGAAGGTTAGGTGCGAAGTGCCACAGGTCAGTTAACCTATGGCACTCGCCAGTAGAAGGCTGTCGGGACTAGGAAGCTAGCTTTTTGGCTCTCTGGATGTTTTTCTGAGCCATCTCATATATGTCCTCATGCTGAGGAAGTACTCTTTCGTAATGTCTAATAGCCTTTTTGTGATCGCCCATATCAAAATAGGCATTCCCCAGGTTGTAATTTAATATTGAGCTATCAGGCTTGTACTTGAGGTCCGCAATTAAACATACAACTGATTTGTCAGGCATATTCATTGCCGAATAAGCATTAGCCAAAGCGCAGCAGGCCTCAATGTCATCCTCTCGGCTTTCTAGCGATTTCTTAAATGAGTGTGCTGCCATTTCGTAGTTGGACTGCTTGAAGAATATATCCCCAACAATGTACCAGGCATGATTTCCATCACTCTGAAAATCTCTTTTTATGGTGCCCCTAGCTTTGTCATATATCTTTCCAAGAGCATCTTCATGCCTTTTGTCGCGTAATAAGTCATGAATTTCTATGAACGGGTCATTCATCGTTATCACCTGCTAGCAGCTTAGGTCGCCACCGTATGGCCAATTCGGGTTGCAGAGGGTGGGAATTACCAAGCATGGATCAAGCATAAATGGTATTGGCATTCTAAATCTAATACCGCCTTTAGGACGCCTCGAGTGCTCTTCACCATCGGGATGGCCAATATTTCGCTCTCGTTCGCCGCTGGGTTTTCGTTCATCCGCACCTTTTCTTTTGTTTGGGTTCTCGGGCTTCTGATACTTATCTTTTGCAAGCCCCGCAAGATCATAGAAGTTGATCGGGTTATTTTCTGTATACAGATACAGCTTGTTCAAGCCGCTCTGTTGGGGGGAGTCGTCAACTAATCCTAGCTCTACTGCTAGCGCCAGCTCCGGATCATCGAAATCATAGGTCAGGCCAACAGGGTCACTTTCGACGTAGCGCCCGGTCTCCGGGTCGTAATCGCGGAAGTAGTTGTAAACTAATTCTTGGTACGCCCCCTGGCTCTTGAGCTACCTGTCGGCTATTCCGCCCTGAACGAAGCCTACTGCTGGGGATTCAGAGTCACCTCAGGCTCTGGTGTTTCCGGCGCATGTAGATCGGCGTAGATGCTCTCTGCTAGTGCAATATCTTCATCCGTCAGATGCTGGAACAAGCCAGCCCGCTTACGCTTGGAGACACGCCCGCTGTTCTCGTAAATCACCGCAATAAGTAACTCAAGATCCCGGTTCGACAGATCCAATTCGCGATTCATTTGCTCTTTGAATCTATCGCGGCGGACGAGATGGTTGACCTCATCACGCATGAGTCCATCAAGAACTCGTGCAGCGCTTTTATTGACCTCGCCCTGCAGATCAGTGAGGTCCAGGTGGGCGAACAGATGGGCATGCGCCTCATCCAGTTCAGGGTCGCTGGCCAAGTCCCTCCGGTGGTACTGCGTAGCGCTAAGTAGCCGCCGTGACAGTGCGTCGAGGGTGCCGATATAACTTTCCAGGTTGACTAGAAGGCCAGCAGAGATAGGCAGGATGATGCCCTGCAGTTTGAGACCTTCGTTGGCCAGGATGTCCTGCATGATGAAGCGGGACAACCTGCCATTTCCGTCCATGAAAGGATGGATATAGATGAAGCTGTGCGCGATCGCGTTTAGCTTCACTAGCGCTGGGGCATCACTGCGCATGACGCGTTCACGCATGACAAACCATTCCTCCATCATCTCAGGCACTGTTTCCGGCGCCGGCGGGATCAGATGGATCAGATCGCCGCGGCCGAGCCAGTTCTGCAGATACCTGTATGCGCCAATGGACGGATCGGGACGCCCGGTACCGAGGGCTATCCGGTGGATGTCGAACAAAAATTCCTCATCCAGCGGGCGTTGCCCCGCTTGTTCCAGCACTCTCACAAATCGCAAGATTCGATCGGGAGCTGGCCGCTCGTGCTCGATCTCGTAGGAACTGCGAGTCTCGGTCGTCAGCAGGTATTGCGCCGCTCTAGCAATCTCGGTGACCGAGAAATCAACCATCTGGTCATGCATGCGCTCGACTATTTGCGCATTCAACAGACTGTCGTCTGTCCAGCCCTGGCGGGAAATCAGGGCTGAAAGCTGAGGTGTTCCCAGGAGATTCATCCGCACTCGATGCCTGCGCGACATCTCTTCTGGGCCGGTGAAATATTTCTCCGGTGGGAGCAGGTGCTCATAGGGAATGTTCTGAGCTGTGTCGGGCAGAGGCAACGGGTGGCCTGCAATGTTCTCGCAGATATACCAGAGCCGGCGCAGATAGCCGCTGGCTGGCTTCTCAGCGATCGCAGCAGCCAGGTCATCCCGGACTGCGGGAATCTGGAAGGCGCGCTCCAGGACACCCAGATTTACCCCTTCGTACGAGAGCGCAAATAGCATCTGGTCGATGGGGCGCTGCTCTCTGGCGTATCCCTTGGTGAAGACCTCTACTTTCACGCCACTGGCGGACTGAGAGAGCGCTTGGCGTGAGCCTATGACACACTCATGATCAAGCGGCACACAGCGAAGATCGAGGGCGTTGATCAGCCAGCTGTATCCGGCTCGCTCAATGGGTTGCCGCATGGCGAATTTCCTATAGGAAGCGCGAGAAAACTATAATTTACACGTATTTCTGTAAAAAACTTATATCTGATTACTCGGGCCATAAGAATGACAGAGCTGCCAAGGAGGCAGACCAGACCGCCGGCACTGCCTCAAGGTTGACTGAACACCCAGCCACCATTAGCCTTGGCATCAAGAATAACCCCCACGCCTCGGGCGGGACTCGTCCCGTACTGCGCACCAGGGGGTTAGTTTTTTTTGCCCTCCTAGCGCGCCCTTCCGTGATCGCGCTGCTCGCAATTCATCAGTGCCCCCAAACCGACCTCAGCGGCCTGAGCCCCGAGCTGCAGGGTGCGTTCTACTGTAAACGCCTTGCAGATCCGTGATGGTCACGCGGGTGTAGATCTGGGTGCTCTCGATGCACAGGTGTCCGAGCATTTCCTGCACATAGCGAATGTCCGCTCCATTTCGCAGCATGTGCGTCGCAGTGGCGTGGCGAAGAGCGTGACAGGAGCCGCTCTTGCCGATGCCGGAACGGCGAATGCATCGGCCAACAAGCTCAGTCAGTTTGCTGTTCTGGATGCGCTTACCTGTTTCACCGAGAAAGAGCGCTTCACCGCTGGCTACTGTCGCCAGCTTGCCGCGGAGTTCACTGAGATACTGCTCAACCGAATCAAGGGCTCGTTGCGCAATGGGAATCCGCCGATCCTGCCTGCCTTTACCTTTGCGAACAGTGACGATCTGGTGCTTGAAATCCACGTCCCGGATATCCAACCCAGCCAGCTCGGCCCGGCGTATACCGGTCGCATAGTAGACCTCAACAATGGCTCGATCCCTCAACTCCATCCGACCGTTGATCATCGTCTGATGCAGGATGGGTTCGATCTCGTCTTCATCGGGAATCTGCTTAGGTATCTGCGGCGGCACACTGGGCAACGGAAAATGAGCGTAGGGCTCCGACTGCACGATGCCATAGACGTGTAAGCGTTTGAGCAGACCAGTCACCGCCATCAATCGCATACGTTGGGTCGAGAGCTTCAAGGGCTCATGATCGCGACGCTTGCGGTAGCGATAAAGGTGTTTGCGGTAGCGCTCCAACACGTCCAGATCGATCTCCGAGACCTCGCAAATACCCTGCGCTTGGCACCAGAGCACGAACATCTTCAGCAACGCTGTCTTGGTGCTGGCCGTCGCATCGCTTTGCCCGAGCGCCAAGCAGTCATCGATGTAGAAGGACACACCGCCCTACGTCGACGTAATTACCATCTCGTGAGACAACCGAAACTTCTGCCTCGATTGTCGGTGCGTGCCCGGCTTCTTCACGGCGTGCGAGGGTCAGCGCCGTCTCCTGCTCGACATCAATGAACACACCTAGACGGTCGCTCACCATGCCAATGCTAAGCACCGTGGTCTGTGTCATCAAGAACGTCCGCAGCTTCGAGAAGTTTTGACCAGATAGGAAGCTCGTCGGGGTCACCACTGCACAGACGCCTCCGGGGGCCAAGAGCTTGACGCACAAGGCAATAAAGAGTGCGTACAGGTTCGGCTGCGCCTCAATGACATGAGTGAACTCGTCGAAGTACTCCTTTACTTCCGCCGCAGGCATCTTCCTATACGGGGGGTTACAGAGCACCACATCAAGGGTTCCCAACAGGTGCTTTGCCTGCAGGAGAGAGTCACCATGGTGTATCTGGAAATTCGGACGTTTACACGTCGCGATAACCTCATCATGCAACGCCATTAGCAGGAAGTGCTTCGACAGTTCGCATAGCGCAGCATCCTTGTCAAACCCCAGCAAGTGCTTTTGCACGTGTTCGAGTATCTGCGCCGCGCTTGCTCCCTGGTGAAGAAGCCTATCGCGCATACGCATCGCAATAGGCGCTAAGAACGCAGCACCGCCGCACGCGGGATCGCAGAAGTTTCGAGTGGCAAAGTCCACGCCGCTTGTTGACAAGTCGTCGAGCAGGCGTCTTGTCAGAGACGGTGGCGTAAAGAACATCGCCAGCCGCTTGCGGTGCTCTTCTCCTAGAAGTTGGGCGTATGCCGAGGAGAACCAGTAGGTAGACTCGAGCAGATCTTGGCCCTTCACGAAGTCTACAAATGCGCACACCGCTGGCTCGTCCTTCAACGCAGCTAACACGGGCAGGCCGGATCCCGGCAGACCGGGGAAGGAATATTCGCACCACTTCGCCAGTGCACTGCCGATGATCAAATCAGGCCCGTGCTGCGCCTCCTGCATGACTATTCTCAGGCTACGGACAAGGCGATTGAAGCGGGTCTTATATGGTAGAGCCATTGGCGGGTACGAATTAGGTCAGCGAGTAAATTTCCGGAATGTCCGGTATTGGTCCCCATGCAGGGCTGCTTTATATCTGAGAAAGCTAGGTTCGCTCTGTGAGCCGTAGCCAGTAGACTCCCCATCGTCAAAAAATCGATTTGCCAAGTCAATGTTACCTGAAATGTAAGCTCGAAGGAGCACCGCTCTAGGTAAATTGAAATATCACCGCTAGCGGCCGCTCCTGATCGAAAGCGTACCAGCCTTGGTTATTTACTATGAGGCCAGCGGATATGGACGCATGAGGATGAGTGTTATGAAGTGCTAGCAGCAGAGCGTTCGTACTTTTTCGGTTCAAGGTGTCAACTAAAATCAGCAGGTCGTATTAAATCTCCCGGCCCCCACATTTGTAGGGGCTGCGCCAACTTGAACGCGGTGCCGGTACAACCTGACACCTTGAACCGAAAAACTCTGAACGGGCTGCTGGTGAAATTGATACACCTGGCACGGGCTGGCTTTTAGGATTCAGCGGACTCCATGACGCTGAACGCGCCGACCGCCATCACTCTTGCTGGTAGAATTTTCGCTCGGTGGCGCTATAGTCGAGACGTTTAAGCGCGGGGTGTTGACGGAGCGCTACGGCCTAGATGTAAATCGTAGCGCTTTTTTCCGCGTGAGTAAATGGCCCGCCTTACAAGGCCTTACTCGAAGTATGGCTCACCGGTGCACCAGTAGAAGTTGTATTTACTCTGCATTCCTTTCAAGTATGGATCTATATCCACTGCCATTTGAAGAGCATGAAGTAAATCAATTCCATGCACTTCTATGCTCCTTTCATGCAAGCCGTCGAACTCAATGGTGCAACTGGCCGCGCCAGGATCAAAGTTAAAACTTACCGACTCCTTTTCTAAAGGGTATGGCGCACCAATATTAACGGTAAATTCTCTCTGAGTGGGCTCTCCCTTTATGGAGTAAAGAAGCTTTCTTTTAGCAATTACGTTCATTATGCCCATGTAAATTATTCCCACCCCATGCACTGGCGATATGCTGTATTAGCAGCCTCATAACACTTCATTCTTTTCCTAGGCTCCAAGCCATAGCAAGTGTTTAGAATGCTATCTTTGAGAGCCTGACAGCTTTTTCTATCCCCTTCTTCAGGCTCGCACATATTGTCGCTACCGGTTGCAGGCATCGGCGGCGCAAGTGGAGGAAGAGTCAGCCCTTGGCCCGGATTCCAAGCCAGTCCTCTAGGCGGCAGGAACGTAGGATTGGGCGGGCCTGAAAAAGCGCCACCCCTTCCAGCAATACCTAGCCCCCTGGCAGCCCAGCCAAGTGCCGGCAGAGCATATTCGCCGGTAGGGTCGACATAAATTAATGGATTCCCCTCCACATACCCATAGGTATTGAGGCCGCCGTCGAGCCCAATCGGATCACTTTCCACGTACCGCCCGGTCTCGGGGTCGTAATCGCGGAAGTAGTTGTAGTGCAGCCCACTCTCCTGATCGTAATACTGCCCTGGAAATCGCAGGTTGAGGGTGAGGCTGCCGGCGGTCTGGCCTACGCCGAAGGCGTCGGAGACCCAGCTCCAGATGGGCTGCTGGTTTTGGTCAGTTGCGACGCGAGGTGTGCCGAGGTGATCGGTATGCAGGTAGAACGGGGTGCCCGATGCCACGCTGCCGTCAGGGGCGTAGCTGACGCTGATGCCCGCTATCGGCATCTCGTCCAGCCAGATATAGAACTGGCTACCTTGCCGTTGGCCGGCTGTGGTGAGCAAGCGTTCTTCCAACAGTTGGCCGTCAGGGTCATAGAGGAAGAGGGTCATACCGCTCGCGGTGAGTTTGTGCGTGCGTTGGCCCAGGGCGTTGTAGCGGTATTCGGCCACTGGGGTGCCGCCGATCTTGACCTGTACGAGGCGGTTCTGCTGGTCGTATTCCAGTTGCCGATCCGGGCGATCCTGAGTCAGGTTGCCGGTGGCATCGCTGGTGACCGGCGTGCCGTCCCTTTCAGCAAGTCGGTTGCTGTTGGTCGCATAGCCGAGTTCGGTGATGGTGCTCGCTTGCAGGCTGCCATCGACGATGGGCGTGGTCGTTTTGCTCAGCCGGTTGCCAACCGCGTCGTAGGCATAGCTCTGCTGCAGGTCGGCGCGTTGTTCCGAGGTGAGGCGGTCGAGGGCGTCGTAGCCGTAGTTGAGGTTGCCGAGCAGGCTGCTCTGCAGGGTTTCGATATTGCTGTTGGCGTCGTAGCCGTAGGCGCTTGTCCAGGTAGCAACCTGCTGTTGAGTCAGGCGGTAATCCTGGTCATAGCTTCTCGACAGGCTCAGGCCGTTGGCCCAGGTGAGGCTTTTCAAGGGGCCGAAGGGCAGGTACTGGATCTGGCTGGCCAGGGCCGTGGGCGTACCTTCGCCGACTTGCAGTTGCACCTGGCTGACTTGCCCAGCGCCATTGCGGGCGTAGTGGATGCTGAAACCCAGCGGGTAGTCGATCCGTGTGAGTTGGTTGGCGCCGTCGTAGGTGTAGCCCAGGCTGTCGTATTGATCGCCGCCTGCGACGGCGATCGAGCGCAACTGGCCGGTCAGGTTGCCACGGGCATCGTAGTGGTAACCGATAACGCCGCTGGCATCCTGAATGGCTGTCAGCCGGCCCACACCATGGTTGCCGTCAGCCGTCATGTCGTAATGGTACTGGACGTTAAGAGCCGGATTGGCGGGGTACTGACGACCCGTCAGGCGGTTGAGCGCATCATAGGTGTAGGTGGTGACCACACCACGCGCGTCGGTCTTGCTGATGACATTGCCAGCGGCATCGTGGGCGTAGGTGGTGGTGCCGCTGTCAGGGCTGATCAGTTGGGTCAGGTTGCCCAGGCCGTCATAGACGTACTGCGTGGTGACGCCGCGCGGATCCTGCACCTGGGTCAGGTTGTCCTGTGCGTCATAGCCGAGTTGCGTCACCCCATTGAGTGGATCGGTGCTCGCGACCAGGCGGTCGAGGGCATCGAAGCTGCTGGTGGTGCTGTGCTGCTTGGGCGTCTGGCTCAGGGTCGGGTTGTCATTGAGGTCATAGCCGTAGCGATGGACTTGCCCGCCTGCCCCGACGCTACGCAGCAAACGCCCCAGCTCATCGTAGACCCAACTCTGCTGCTGGGTGAGGCTGTTGCTGGCATCGCGCAGGCGCTGGGCCGTGCGATTGCCCATGGTGTCGTAGTCGTACTCGACCTTTTCCCCGAGGTTATTGCTGATCGCGAGCAGACGCCGGGCGGCACTCCAGGTGTAGGCCAGCCAACTGCCATCGCCGCGGGTGACCTGGGTGATCTGGCCGTGGCATCGTGCTCGAAGCTGGTGGTGCTGCCAGCAGTACTGATGGAGGCCAGCCAGCCCTGCGGCGTATAGCTCAGTGTGGTGGTGACGCCATTGACGTCCACCAGGGTCTGGGGATTGCCGTAGGTGTCGAAATTCGAGAGCTGGGTGACATGACCGAGGGCATTGGTCACCGTGGTCAGATGGCCCTGGGCGTCATAGGCGTAGGTGGTGATGTCCGCGACATCCGTGCGCGGGCCGTCGGCGCTTTCCACCAGGCCCAAGTTGTTGTAGCTGTAGCTCCAGGTGCGTGCCGCCGCCTGAGTGCCCGTGGCGACCAGAGCGGTAGCCAGGGCCAGTGACAGCAGGCTGACGCTATGCGAAATCTTCATGGTGCAGTTCCTTCTGGTTTCAGCGCTGAGTCACGGACTGGCTGATTTGTCGTCCTTGGGCGTCGTAGGTGTACTGGGTGATGCGATCCGGCTCGGTGACCTTCACCGGCAGGAAGAAGTCGGCATGCCAGTCGGTGGTGATGGTGCGCGCCTGCGGCGTACCGCTGGCTTCGGTGCGGGAAATCTCCAGACCACGGGCGTTGTAGGTGTAGGTGGTGAGATTGCTCTTGTTGTCGGTCTTGGTCTTGAGCAGGCCGCGATCGTCGTAGGTGAAGGTGGAGTTGCTGTTGGGGCAGTTCGCTGAGGCTTCCCCATCGATGGCAGTAATTTTCTTGACGCCTTGAATTACTGCGAAATGGTAGGTGGTATTTTTGCCAAGCGGGTTGGTAACGGTCGAGGTGCCGTCAGCATTGTATGAGACGGTGGTTTTCTCTACATCGCCTGACCTGGCGCTGGATGTCGCCCTGCCAAATTGGTCATACGTCCAGGTGACATAACGATCTCCATTTTCATCGGTAATACCTGTCAGGAAGCGCGGGAAGGACAGGTTTTCATAATGGAATGTTCGATTCGTAGTGGAACCGTTGATTGTTCTGGATACTGTTTGCAGCCGTCCTTGGGCATCATGGTTGTAAACGATCGATACGTTGCTGGCAGTCAGTGTCAAAGGTTGTAGTTTCGCGTCTGACGTGAAAGTAAGCGTTTCGCCTGTGTCGGACGTGACAACTGTTTCCGACGCGCTGTGATTGAGCGATATCGAACGGCCGTTGGCGTCTTGTTGAGAAACCATTTTGCCCAGGTTGTCGAAGGTATAAGTCATCTGGCTTGTTGAGGTGTAGCGCCATCCCGTTCCTTCGGCTGCAAATGTTCCAAGTTCATCGCTAGAGGGGGTGATGGCTGTCCCTGATCGAGCGAATAACGTTTCTCTGCCATCGGCTTCCACCAGCCGTATTTCAGAGCTTGTGATGACCAGCCTTGTAGACAGGCTATGGCGCCAATAACCATCCAGGCTGTTGTAAATCCTATCGAAGCGCAGCAGGGGGGAGGAGGAACTGGAGAAGTCGGTTTCGCGCTGGAACTTGTTGCCGATGGCGAGGTTTATCGGGTTTCCAGTGCAGGTATTCGGTGGAGGAGTGCCTTTGTTCTTGGAAAGCGTCACTTCAGGGTCATACATGATGGTCATCGAGTCACTGGCCGAGCATGACCCAACGCTACCTGTGACCGCGAGAACGTTAATGCCGGGGCGCAGTGTGACCGGTACGCCTCGGGATTGCAGAAAGGTCACGGCAGCCGTGAATGAACCGGAATAATTATAGAAAGGGGTACCGTTCAATGTGGCGGTAACGGTGCCGAAGTTTCCGAACTGGGCACTTGCCCCGCCCTGACCATAAACAGTGATATTGGCGGTTCGTGTGGTCGCCCCATCACTTGGAGAGGTGAAATTGAGGGTACAGGCTAGCGCTGTACAGGGTGAGATAGCCAATGCCAGAAAAGTGGCTGGAAGTCGCATGCGTCCTTTCTCCGTGCGAGTAAGAGTCCAGTTTTACAAGCGGCTATTTATAGCCGATGCCAGTGCTATTTGCGCTTCTTGAAACGTTTGGTAATGAAGCCTCTCCCAGAGGCCTGTTGGCACGGACTATTGAGGTGGCTCATATCTGGCAGAGGCGCTGCATTACTACCGTCATCACTTCATTGTGCGATCGATAAAGCGCAGCCAGCGAACACCTCAGGCTCACCCACTCACCCATCTCTGCCTGGCCCAGCCACTCAAGCCATCCACCGCCAGCACCAGCAGGAGCATGGCCAGGATCACCGTGGCTGCCTGGGCTTCCTGGAACAGGCTGAGGCTCATGTAGAGCATCTGCCCCAGGCCGCCGGCCCCGACGAAGCCGAGCACGCTGGCCATGCGGATGTTGTTTTCCCAGCGGTACAGGCTATAGGCGATCAGTTGCGGCCAGACGCCGGGCAGGGTGCCGTAGCAGAAGGCGGCCAGGCGGCCGCCGCCGCTCTCGCAGATGGCGTCGGCGGGCTCGCGCGGGGTGTTTTCCAGCGCCTCGGCGAACAGGCGGCCGAGCACGCCTGCGGTGTGCAGGGCCAGGGCCAGAGTACCGGCGTTGGGGCCGAGGCCGGCGGCCAGCACCATCAGCGCCGCCCAGACCAGTTCCGGGATGGCGCGCAGGGCGTTGAGCAGTAGCCGCGTGACATGCAGGGCGAGGCTGCCGAAGCGCCCGGAGGCTGGCAGCGCCAAGGCCAGGCCGAGGATCGCCGCGAGCAGGGTGCCGATGGCGGACATGGCCAGGGTTTCCAGCGCGCCACGGCCGATGGCCTGCAGGTGCGCGGCGGAGAAATCCGGCTGCAGAAAACCTTTGGCGTACTGGCCCATCTGCGCCAGGCTGTCGCCGGCCAGCAGAGAACCGAGGTCGATGTCCAGATAGAGGAACGAGGCGATCACCGCGCCGAGGAGGGCGGCGAGCAGGATCAGGTTGCCGACTCTCATGTCAGCCTCGCGCGCAGCAGGCGGCTGAACTGGTCGGCCAGCAGCACCAGCAACAGGAAGGTGAGCAGCATGCTGGCCACTTCGCCACCGGCAAACATGCGCAGCGACAGATCGATCTGCTGGCCCAGGCCCCCGGCGCCGACGAAGCCCATTACCACCGAGGCACGGATGGCGCATTCCCAGCGGTACACGGTGTAGGAGAGCATTTCCCCGGCGGCATTGGGCAGCACGCCATAGGCGAAGGCGGCCAGGCGACTGCTGCCGGCACCCAGTAGTGCGCGGGCGGGGCGGGCATCCACCGACTCGAAGATTTCCGCATAGACCTTGCCGAGCATGCCGGCGTAGGTGATGGCGATGGCCAGCACCCCGGCGGTGGGGCCGAGGCCGACGGCACGGACGAACAGCAGCGCCCAGACGATTTCCGGCACGCTGCGCAGGAAGATCAGCAGGCCGCGCACCGGCCAGCGCGCCAGATTCGCCCACCAGGCCGGGCGGCCACCGCGGTGCACGGCCGAGAGCGACAGCGCACGGCTGGCCAGCAGTGCGCTGGGCATGGCGATCAGCAGCGCCAGGCTCATGCCAGCGGTGGCGATGGCCAGGGTTTCCAGGGTGGCGCGGCCGAGCAGGGCGAGGAATTCGCCATCATGCGCGGGCGGCCAGAAACCGGCGAGGAAGTTGCCCATGGCGCGGGTATTGTCACCGTCCACCAGCACCGACAGATCCAGCTCGCTCAGGCGCAGGCCCGGCCACAACAGCAGCAGGGCCAGCACCGTGATCAGCAGGCGTGGCAGGGCGGCGGGGTCGCGTGGGGCGGCGCTCAGCATCGCGGGATATGTACCGGCTGAGGCTGTACGGGCGAGCTGGGCGCGGCCTGCAGTTGCTCGTTGGCGTACAGCGCATCCAATTGGGCGGGCTGCACGTAACTGGCTGGCAGGTCGAAGGCGATACGCCCGTCGCGAATGCCGATCACCCGGGGAAAATGCGCCAGGGCCAGGTCGACCGCATGCAGGCTGGCCAGCAGGGTCATGCCGCGCTCGGCGGCTTCGCGGTTGAGCACGGCCAGGGTGTGCCCGGCCAGCACCGGATCCATGGCCGAGACGGGTTCGTCGGCGAGGATCAGTTCTGGCGCCTGGTACAGAACGCGGGCGATCCCCACGCGCTGCAATTGGCCACCGGAGAGCTGGTCGCAGCGTTGGTAGAGCTTGTCGGCGATATCCAGCCGCGCCAGGGCGGCTTGAGCGCCGGCGGTGTCCAATGGATAGAGCAGATTGAACAACCCCTTGGCCACTGACCACTGGCCAAGCTTGCCGGCCAGCACGGCGGTGACCACGCGCTGACGCGGCGGCAGCGGCGGTGCCTGGTGGATCAGGCCGATACGTGCGCGCAGACGCTGGCGCTGGCGGGCAGCCAGGCGCCAGGGGTCGTGCTGCAGCAGGTCGAGCTCGCCGTGCGTGGGTGGCAGGCTGGTGGCCAGCAGGCGCAGCAGGGTGGTCTTGCCGGCACCCGAGGGGCCGATAATGGCCACCCGTTCGCCGGGGTTGACCTGCAGATCGATGTTTTCCAGCGCGACCTTGCCATTGGCGTGGGCCAGGCCCACGCCACGCAGGGTGATGCTCACTTCAACAGGCCAGCGGCGCGAGCGGCTTCTTCGATGCCTGCGTAGTTTTCAGGCTGGGTCTCGATGAAGCGGCTGGCGGCCTGCAGGTCGAGAATCGCCTTCTGCTCCGGCTTGGCCGGATCGAGGGCAAGGAAGGCGGCCTTGATTTTCGCTTGCAGCGCTGGGTCGAGGTTGCCGCGCACCGTCCAGTTGTAGTCGTAGTAGGTGGGGGTGGTGGCGAAGACCTTGACCTTGTCGGTATCGACTTTCTTGGTATCGACCAGCTTCTGCCAAACCGAGGCGTTGAGCACACCGGCATCGGCCTTGCCGGCCTGCACCCAGGCGGCGGTGGCGTCATGAGCACCGGAGTAGGCCACGCGGCTGAAGAATTCCTCGGGCTTGATGCCGTCCTGCAGCATGAAGTAGCGCGGCATCAGGCTGCCGGAGGTGGAAGACACCGAACCGAAGGCGAAGGTCTTGCCCTTGAGATCCTGCAGGGATTTCACCGCCGGATCGGAAGTGATGAACTTGCTGGTGAACTCGGCATCCTGCTCGCGCTGCACCAGCGGCACGGCGTTGCCGGTTTTCAGGCGTGCCTGGACGAAGGTGAAGCCGCCCAGCCAGGCCATGTCGATACGGTCGGCGGCCAGTGCTTCGACCACCGCGGCGTAGTCGGCCACCGGCACGAACTCCACCTTCATGCCCAGTTCCTGTTCCAGATAGGCACCCAGCGGCTTGAACTTGCGCAGCAGCTCGGTGGGGGCTTCGTCGGGAATGGCCGAGACCTTGAGGACATCGGCGGCTTGCGCGAATACGGCGGATACGGACAGGGCGATACCGGCGGCGAGCGCCAGGGTGTTCTTGAACATGTCGGATTCTCCGGTTCAATAGCGGGGAAGGCGTGCGGAGTATAGTGGCCCAGCGCCGTCGCTGCAGCACGTAGATCGTGGGGTTAAGATGTCGCCTCGATGCCAACTGCCTGGAGCCGTTCGATGACCGCTACGCTGCCCGCCCTGGCCTTCGCCGGGATCGGCCTGATGGGCCTGCCGATGACCCGCCGTCTGCTCGCCGCCGGCTACCCGCTGACTGTCTGGAACCGCACGCCGGACAAGTGCGCGCCACTGCTGGCGCAGGGCGCACAGCGGGTGGAAAACCCTGCCGAGCTGTGCCGTGATGCCAATGTGGTGATGCTCTGCCTGGCCAATACCGAGGTGGTGCGCGAAGTGGTGTTCGGCTCCGGCGGGATAGTCGAGGGCGCGCGGCCGGGGCAGTTGCTGGTGGATTTCTCCAGCCTGGAGCCGGCGGCCACCCGGGAGATGGCCGCCGAGCTGGAGGCACGTACTGGCATGCGCTGGGTGGATGCGCCGGTGTCCGGCGGCACGCCGGGCGCCGAGGCCGGTACCCTGGCGATCATGGCGGGTGGCCGTGAAGAGGACGTGGAGCGCGTGCGGCCGATACTGGCGCACCTGGGCCAGCGCCTGACGCGCATGGGCGAGGTGGGCGCCGGGCAGGTGACCAAGGTGTGCAACCAGATGATCGTCGCCTGCAATGCGCTGGTGATCGCCGAGGTGGTGGCACTGGCCGAGCGCTCCGGCGTCGATGCCAGCCAGATCGCCTCGGCATTGGCCGGTGGTTTCGCCGATTCCAAACCCCTGCAGATCCTGGCACCACAGATGGCTGCCAGCCAGTTCGAGCCGGTCAAATGGCATGTGCGCACGCTGCTCAAGGATCTCGACACTGCAGTGAAGCTGGCGCGCGAGCAGGGCGGCGCCACGCCCATGAGTGGCCTGGCCGCGCAACTGATGCGCCTGCACGGCAGTCAGGGTTTTCTCGAGCGCGACCCGGCCACGCTGGTGGAACTGCTGCGGGAGCAGTGCCCATGAGGATTGCTGCCAACCTGTCCATGCTGTTCACCGAGCTGCCGCTACGCGAGCGCGTGCTGGCGGCGATGCGTGCGGGCTTCGCGGGCGTGGAGATTCAATTCCCCTACGAGCTGCCGGCCATCGCCCTGAAAGAGGTGCTGGAGCTCAGTGGTCTGCCGCTGGTGCTGATCAACGTTCCGGCGGGCGACCTGATGAGTGGTGGCCCCGGCCTGGCCAGCGTGCCGGCCAGGCAGGCGAAGTTCGACGCTGCGCTGCAGGAGGCGCTGAGCTATGCGGCCATGGTGCGCCCGACCTGCGCCAACGTGTTGCCGGGGCGCCTGGCCGAGGGCGTGAGCCGCGAGCAGGCGCTGGATTGCCTGGCCGCCAACCTGCGCAAGAGCGCCGAGGCCTTCGCTGTGCTGGGCATCCGCGTGTTGGTGGAGGCGATCAATCCCCTCGACATGCCGGGCTTTCTGATCAACACGCCGGAGCATCTGGACGAGCTACTGCGGCGAGTGGATCACCCTAATCTGGCGGCGCAGTACGACCTCTACCACATGGCGCGCCAGGGGTTGGACGTGGCAGCCGGCCTGCGCCTGCTGGCCGGGCGTATCGGCCATGTGCAGTTCGCCGACGTACCGGGGCGCGGCGCGCCGGGTACGGGTGAGTTGGCCTTCCCCGCGCTGCTGAGCGCATTGCATGAGAGCGGTTACGACGCCTGGCTGGGCGCCGAGTACAAACCAGGGGAGGCGGGCACCCAGGCCAGCCTGGGCTGGTTGGCGCAATGGCAGCAGCAAGACACCTAGAGCTGTATGCGCGTCCGTAGCCCGGATGCAATCCGGGAACCAAGTGCTAGCCAGCCCCGGATTGCATCCGGGCTACGGGGAAGCGAGGGCAGAATGCTAGAACCTGGCCCCAAGCCGTTCCAGTGGTAGCACGTGTGGTGGGAATTGGGCGACGATTTCGGCCAGTGGCAGCGGTTTGCTGAACAGGTAGCCCTGCACCTGATCACAGCCGCGTTCCCTGAGGAAGGCCAGTTGCTCGGTGGTTTCCACACCTTCGGCCACCACCTTGAGGTGCAGCGCCTGGGCCATGGCGATGATGGCGTGGACGATCTCGCGATCCTGGTTCGAGGTGACGACGTCCTGAATGAAGCAGCGGTCGATCTTCAGCGTATCCAGCGGTAGCCGGCGCAGGTAGGCCAGCGAGGAGTAGCCGGTGCCGAAGTCGTCGATGGACAGGCTGACGCCCAGTCCTCGAATCCTTTCCAGCAGGTTGATGGCCCGGTTGATGTTGCTCAGCAGCGCGCTTTCGGTCACTTCCATTTCCAGTCGCTGGCCTGGGCAGTGGGTGTCGCGCAGGATTTGCTCGATGCGATCCGGGAGATGGTCGTTGGCCAGGTTCAGTGCCGAGCAGTTCACCGCCACTTTCAACTGTGGGTAGCCCATCTGGTTGAGGTAGTTCAGGTCATGACAGGCCTGCTGCATCACCCAGTCGTCGAGCTGGGCGATGAAACCGTTGGCCTCGGCGATGGAGATGAAACGATCCGGCGTCAGCAGGCCATGCTGGGGATGCTTCCAGCGCACCAGGGCTTCGAGCTTGGCCAGTTCGCCACTGTTCAGGTCGACGATCGGTTGGTAGTAGAGCAGCAGCTCGTTGCCCTGTTGCAGGCATTGTCGAAGGTCTTCCTCTAGCTGCAGCTCGAAGGAGGCCTTCTGCCGCAGGTGCGGGTTGAAGAAGTGCATCGCATTGCGCCCGCTGCCCTTGGACTGGTAGAGCGCCAGGTCGGCATGCTTGAGCAACTCGTCGGGGCTATTGCCGTCCTGGGGGAACAGGCTGATGCCGATGCTGGTGGTCATCACCAGCTTGCGCCCGCTGAGAAAGATCGGCTCTTTCATCTGCTCCAGCAGGCGCGTGGCGAGCACCCGTGGTGCGATGTCGCTGTCGAGGCTGGCGACCACGCAGAATTCATCGCCGCCAAAGCGGGCGATGATGTCGCGCTCGCGCAACGCGCCACGAATGCGCAGGGCGACCACCCGCAGGAGTTCGTCGCCGGAGTCATGGCCAAGAGTGTCGTTGATGCGCTTGAAGTGATCGATGTCGAGGAACATCACTGCCAGATTTCGGCCGGTGACTGCGTGTTCTTCCAGGGCGGCGGCGAACACCCGGTTGAAGCCGCGTCGGTTGAGCAGTTCGGTCAGCGGATCGAAGTGGGCCACCTGTTCCAGCGAGGCGCGGGCATTGTCCAGTTGGGCCAGCAGCGCATTGACGCGCTGCAGGTCGCGCTCCTTGTCGTCGAGCTTGCGCCCGATCCAGGTGGCGATCAGGCTCAGGCTGAGAATCAGCAAGGTGATCGAGGCGACGCTCAGTACCAGTTGCAGGCTGTTGTCGGCGCGGCGCATCAGCAGGGGCGTGCCGTCCGGCACCACCAGGTGCATGCTGGCCATGCCGGTGTAGTGCATGGAGGTGATGGCCGCGCCCATGACCAGCGCTGCCGAGTATTTCAACCAACGCTGATGGCGCTGCATGCTGGAGCGGAAATACTCGGCGAGCAGCAAGGCGGCGAAGCTGGCGGCAATGGCGATGACGATGGAAAGGGCAAACAGGCCGCCGTGGTAGTAAGTCTCTGCGGGTGAGCGGATGGCGGCCATGCCGCTGTAGTGCATGGCGGCGATACCGCTGCCGATGATGCAAGCCGCCAGTACTTGGCGGTGCAGGCCCGGACGGGCCTGGGCCATGCAGGTCAGCGCCAGTAATGCCGCTGCCAGGGCGACCAGCAGGGAGAACAGGGTGGTGGGCAGGTCGTAGCGGATGGCCACTGGCGCCTGGAACGCCAACATACCGATGAAATGCATGCTCCAGATGCCGCCGGCCAGGCACAGGGCGCCGACCAGCACCCAGGTCACTCGCATGCTGCGGCGCTGCATGTAGTCGAGTTGCTTGGTGATGTTCAGCGTACACAGGCTGCCGATCGTGGCGATCACGTAGGACAGCAGCACCAGCCAGGGATCATGACGGCATTCGAGCAATAGCTGGCCGGTGGCAGGTAAATCTCCAAGAAAACGAATAGACAACCCTTCCATAGTCACCCTTGCCTTGTAGAACCCCCTGCGCTGTCAGCGCTTTCTGGCGCTGGCGGGGCAATGCGGTATCCGCACCTGGGTTATGGGTCATAGCGCTATTCATTGGGTTTAGCATGCAAATCCATGCTTTGCTCAATATCTGAGCGGTTTTTGCCGCCGCAACATCGCATGACATAAATCAAGCGAATGTTCGCAGACAGTTTGAGGAAAACTGCCTAGATTGCCGGCTCCGGTGGTTGGCCGGTGCTGCCAGGGGGGCGGCACCACACAGGCCTGGCACTGACACAAGGAGATGGCAAGCCATGCAACCTGACCAGCAAGCCCCGAATGCCTGGCGCATTCTGTTCCTGCTCTTTCTCGCCAATCTGTTCAACTTCTTCGACCGCACCATCCCGGCCATCATCATTGAGCCGATACGTCTGGAGTGGAGCCTGAGCGATCTGCAGCTAGGGCTGATTGGCACTGCCTTCACCATCGTCTATGCCATCGCCGGCGTGCCGCTGGGGCGCATGGCCGACACGGGCGCACGGCGCAAGATCATGGGCTGGGGCCTGGCCGTCTGGAGCGGGCTGACGGCGCTCAATGGCATGGCCTGGAATTTCTGGAGCTTCTTGCTGATTCGCATGGGAGTGGGTATCGGCGAGGCCAGTTATGCTCCGGCGGCCAACTCGTTGATCGGTGATTTGTTCCCAGCGCACAAGCGAGCGCGCGCCATGGGCATCTTCATGCTCGGCTTGCCCCTGGGGCTGCTGTTGGCCTTTTTCAGCATCGGCGCCATGGTGCAGGCCTTCGGTAGCTGGCGGGCGCCCTTTCTCATCGCGGCGGTTCCGGGGCTGATCCTGGCGCTGTTCCTGTTCTTCATCCGCGAGCCGCAGCGCGGCGCGGCGGAGAGCACGCCGATGAGTCAGGAGCCGGTGGCCAATCCGCTGCGCAAGGTGTTGGCGATCCGCACCTTCTGGTGGCTGGTGCTGGCCGGGTTGGCCTTCAATTTCGCCACCTACGCCTGCAATGCCTTCATGGTGCCGATGCTGCAGCGCTACTTCGGCCTGGGCCTGCAGCAGGCGGCGATGGCCACTGGGATGATCGTCGGCCTGACCGGGCTGGTCGGCCTGACTCTGGGCGGCTGGGTCGCGGACAAGGTGCACCAGCGCTGGGCCAACGGGCGTCTGTTGTTTGCCGCCCTGAGCATGCTTATCGGCACCCTCTGCACGGGCTGGTCGCTGAGCGCGGGGCGTATCGACATCAGCCTGTTCGTTGGCGTGTTCAGTCTGGGTTGGCTGTTCTCCTACAACTTCTATACCTGCGTCTACACCGCGATTCAGGACGTGGTCGAGCCGCGCCTGCGGGCCACGGCGATGGCGCTGTTCTTCGCAGGTTTGTATCTGCTCGGCGGTGGCCTCGGCCCGTTGGTGGTGGGCGGGCTGTCGGATCATTACGCCAGAACGGCGATGCAGGCAGCCGGTGCCAGTGAGATGAGCGAAGCCTTCAAGGCCGCTGGCCTGCATGATGCGATGCTGCTGATTCCGGTGGCCTTGTTCTGCACTCTGCTGGCCTTGCTCCAGGCGTCACGCAGCTTCCAGCGCGATGCCCAGCGCATGCGCGAGGGATTGGAGCAGGCCGTGCCGGTTTGAGAGTGGGAAGGGTGGTGATCCGTTCGCGAAGCAGTACGCCGTGGGCGTTTCAGCGGAGCGTTGTGGGGCCAGGTTTGGCATGGCCCGGCGGACTGTTCGCTTAGGCTCCTGAGTCCGCCGGCCCTACGCTCCTTCGTCCGCCCTCCGCCTACGCGGCCGGTGTCTGGTACGCCCGGCCGCTGTCTGCTGTCGGTTCAGGGCACCAGCAGGATCTTGCCGTCGCGCTCGCCGCTGGCGGCGGCTGCCACGGCGTCCTTGATATGCGCCAGGTCGTAAGTGGCGGCGATGCGGGTCTTGAGCTTGCCGCTGGCGATCAGTTGCACCAGTTCGCCGAACACCTTCATCTGCTGCGCCTGGCTGGCCTGCTGGAACCATTTGGCCAGCCAGAAGCCACGCAGGGTCACGTCGCGGAACACGAAGGAGGCTGGCGAGACCTGGCAGGGCTGGCCACTCATCATGCCGTAGTTGACCAGCACGCCACCGTTGCTCAGCGCGGCCGCCAGGTGGTCGGTGCTGGCGCCGCCGACCGCGTCTATCCCCAAGCGCACATCGGCCCCGCCGGTTATCGCGCGCACGCGCTTGGCCAGGTCGGGGCCGTCGACCAACACCACATCGCCGCCTTCGGCCTCGACGCCGGCAATCGCCGATTCGCGACGCACCACGTTGAGGGTCTTGAAGCCGCGCAGCTTGGCCAGTTGGATCAGGTAGCTGCCGACGCCGGAGTTGGCTGCGTTCTGGATCACCCAGTCGCCCGGTTTGAGGTCGACGAACTCGCTCAGCAGCAGCGAGGCGGTCGGCGGGTTGACGGTGAGCATGGCCAGTTGCAGCGGGTCACTGTCCGGCAGCGCGATGAGCTTGTCCGCCGGCGCGTTCATGGCGCTCACCCAGGTGCCGCAACCCACCGGCAGCAGCACGGTCTGGCCGACCTTGAACTGGCTGACGCCTTCGCCGAGGGCTTCGACGCGGCCCACGCCCTCGTTGCCACCGACCGCTGGTAGCGGCGGCAGCATGCCGTAGGCGCCGGTCAGGGTGAGTACGTCGGAGGGGTTGATCGGCGCGGCCAGCACCTTTACCCGCACCTGGCCGGCGGCCGGCTCGGGGAGTGTCAGGGCAACGGCTTCGATCACGTCTTGCGGCACCGGGCCGCGGTGTTGGTATTCGGCTTTGAGCATGATGTTCTCCAGGCAGTGCAAGTCAGTCGAGCCAGTCTAGCTGGCATGGCGCAAAGCGGAGTGAATCCTCTGGCATCCATTGTGGTGATGAGCGTGGAGCCGTCTATGCTCTGCCTTGTCGACAAGTGGAGCGTTGCATGGGTAGCGGGTGGTGGTGGGTTGGATTGCTATGGTTGGCCTCGTTGGCGCAGGCTGAAACCCTGCATGTCGGTTTCGGTACGCACAAACCGCCTTATGTGTTCGAGGGGGAACCACGTGGGCTCGAATATGATCTGGTGAACCAGGCGGCGCGTCAGGTCGGCTTCGAGGTGGATGCCTACTATGCGCCCATGGAGCGCCTGCATCTGATGCTGCGCCGCGGCGAGATCGATGCCATCGCCACCACCCATGAACGCAGTGGCGTCGAGGCCTACTATTCGGATGTCTACATCCATTACCACAATGCCGTTGTGGCCCTGACCAGGCGCGGCTATCGCATAGAGCGCATCGCCGATCTCCAGGGGCATTCGATCAGCGCTTTCCAGCGCGCGCGCTGGCTGCTGGGCGAAGAGTTCCAGCGCATGGCCGAGCGCAATCCCGACTACCGTGAGGAAGCCCACCAGATCAATCGCAACCGCCTGCTCTATAGTGGTCGGGTCGATGTGGTGGTGGGCGACAGACGCATCATTCGTTATTTCGACGCCGAAGTGGCCGACCAGGTCGATGTGACCCAGCCCCTGACCTGGTACGACATCTTCGCGCCCACGCCTTATCGCCTGGGCTTTCGCCTCGATGCCCAGCGCCAGCGTTTCAACCAGGGCTTGCGCCAGCTTCGGGAGAGCGGTGAGTACGCCGTCATTACCCGGCGCTATCAGGCTGACTGAAACCTGAGGAAACCTTTGCACGGCTGCCGGGTTCTCGGTGCTGTAGCACTATGGACAGCCGTTCTCTCGCGCAGGAGGTTCCGATGCCACGCTCCAAGACCCTCGCCAGCTTCGCGCTGCTCGCTATGCTCGGCAGCCCATTCGGTCTTGCCGAAGATCGGCAATTGCCCAGTGAACTCGGCACCCTGCAGGTGCATACCGTCGCCGATGGGCTGGCCAACCCCTGGGCGGTCGCCTTCCTCCCGGATGGGCAGGGCTTTCTGGTCAGTGAACGACCGGGCAATCTGCGCCGCATCAGCCCGGAGGGGGCTATTTCCGCACCATTGGTCGGCGTGCCCAAGGTCTATGCCACGGGGCAGGGCGGTTTGCTGGACGTGGTGCTGTCGCCGGACTTCGCCACGGATCGCCTGGTCTACCTGTCCTACGCCGAAGCCGGTGACGGTGCGGCCGGCACCACGGTCGGGCGCGGACGTCTGTCGGCTGATACCACGGCGCTGGAGGGCTTCGAGGTGATCTTCCGTCAGCAGCCCAAGCTGTCCAACGGTGTGCACTTCGGCTCGCGCCTGGTGTTCGACCGCGACGGCCACCTGTTCATCGCCCTGGGCGACAATAACGACCGGCCCACCGCGCAGGCACTCGACAAGTTGCAGGGCAAGCTGGTGCGCCTCTACCCGGACGGAAGCATTCCGCAGGACAACCCCTTCGTCGGCCAGACTGGCGCGCGTGCAGAGATCTGGTCATACGGCCATCGCAACCAACAGGGGGCAGCGCTCAATCCCTGGACGGGACGGCTGTGGACCCACGAGCACGGCCCGCGCGGTGGCGATGAAATCAACATCCCCGAGGCCGGCAAGAACTACGGTTGGCCGCTGGCCACCCATGGCATCAACTACTCGATGCTGCCGATTCCCGAAGCGAAGGGGGAGGTGGTGGAAGGCACCGAGGCGCCGCACCATGTCTGGGAAAAATCCCCGGCGATCAGCGGCATGGCCTTCTACGATGCAGAGCGCTTTCCGGCCTGGCAACACAACTTGTTTATCGGCGCGCTGGCGGGCCAGGCGTTGATTCGCCTGCAACTGCAAGGGGATGAAGTGGTGCACGAGGAGCGTCTGTTGCAGTCGCTCGATGTCCGGATTCGCGATGTGCGGCAGGGGCCGGACGGCTACCTCTACCTGCTGACGGATGCCCCGAACGGGAAGTTGCTGCGCTTGGGGCTGTAGCAGGCCGCTGAAAGACAGCACAGGGGGCTTTCAGCGGCCAGTGGGGCTTACTTGCGGCTGATGGTGATTTGCCGCGTGCCGCCGTACTGCTGGCCGCTCACGCCCTTGGCAATCTGCTGAATCTCGCCGCCGCCATTGAGGAAGGCGGCAATCTGCGCCTCCAGCGACTCGCGAGTGGCCACGGCCGCTTCAGGTTTGCTGGATTTACTGTTGGAGGATTTGACGCGCAGGGTAGCCATGAGCTTTCTCTGTCTTTCAGTGGGCGGTCGGTGATTATGCCTCAAAGGGCGCCTCCCTGCTCGATCTATTGCCCCAGGGCTCTGCGCTACGAGCCTTGCTCAGGCCGAAAAGCGCTTGCCACTCAGCGGCTTGCACACTCGTGACCGGCTGTCGAATAAGCTCGGATGCGGCCCGGTGGCGGCCGAACTGGGGTAGAATCCTCGGCTGTTTCAGCGAGGTGAAAACGCAATGGCCTTGATCGGGCGGATGAATTCTTTACAGGTGGTCAAGCACACCGACTTCGGGCTGTACCTCGATGGTGGGGCCGACGGCGAGATCCTCCTGCCCAAGCGCTACATTCCCAAGGACACGCCCTGCGAGGTCGAGGACTGGCTCAACGTGTTCCTCTACCTCGACAGCGAAGACAAGCTGATCGCCACCACGCAGAAGCCCAAGATTCAGCTTGGCGAGTTCGCCAGCCTCAAGGTGGTCGACATCAACCGCATCGGCCTGTTTCTCGACTGGGGCCTGGCCAAGGATCTGCTGCTGCCGCACTCCGAAGAGAAGCGCCCGCTGCAGCTCGGCGATTACTGCGTGGTCTACCTCTATCTGGACAAGCGCACCCGCCGCCTGACCGCTACCGCACGTCTGGATCGTTATCTCGACCAGACGCCGGCACACTACCAGGTGGGGCAGGAGGTCGACCTGCTCATCGTCGAGCGCACCGACCTTGGCTTCAAGGCCGTCATCGATGGCAAGCACTGGGGCTTGATCCACAAGAACGAACTGTTCAAGTTCGTGCGCAGCGGCATGTGTGAGAAGGGCTACATCAAGGAACTGCGTGCCGACGGCAAGATCAGCCTCAGCCTGCAACCCATCGGCCGCGAAGCCGCCACCGGCCTGGCCGAGCAGATACTCGAACGCCTGCGCGAGCAGGGCGGGGTGCTGGCGCTGAGCGACAAGAGCCCACCGGAAGCCATCACCACAGCGTTTCGCGTAAGCAAGGGCAACTTCAAGAAAGCCATTGGCGGCCTGTACAAGGAAGGGCGAATCCGTATCTACGATGACCGCATCGAACTGCTCTAACAGGCTGCTGAAAAACTACCTCGGCTTTGGCTTCCTGCGTCGCTCTACCTCCTGCATCCATGCAGTCGTGCGTTGGCAATACTGCGTTAAAAACAGCCTCGCGTGCGAGCCCAGTCAAAATGCTCATTTACAACACGTAAACTGCGCTTTTTCGGCTTTTTTTGCCTTGTCTTGCCTGCCTCGCCTACGTTTTTCAACGGCCTGCTAAGGTTGATGCAGCCATGGCTTGAGTCCAACCGCGGCAACTCGCATAATGCGCCGGTCTTCTCGCCGGTGTAGCTCAGTTGGTAGAGCAGCGCATTCGTAATGCGAAGGTCGCAGGTTCGACTCCTGTTTCCGGCACCATAAAAATCAAAGGGTTAGCTTCGGCTAGCCCTTTGTCGTTTCTGGCGGTGTCCCTGCTAGGCGATTTGGCTAGCCGGTGCGACAGATACCATCCTGATCGAAGCCGTATTTATAGATCATCAAGACTGTCGGGCGCGTAAAGCGCTCAGGGCTTCTTCGCGCGTTGGGAGTTTGCGCTTGGCATCTTCTGGTGTGGTAGCGAAGCCTTCCAGGCGCAGGCTGGCGGCATAGTTCGACTGGCGAATCTTGGCGTAGTAAGCCTTCTTGGCTTCCAGGGTCAGATTGGGCATGGCTCAAGCCTTGAGCGCGACAGGATGATCATGGGGCAGAGTACCGTCTTCTACTCACTCTGCCACTTAAGGGCACCTCTAAAAACTGCCTGCGTTGCCATCGCGGCGTTAAAAACAGGCTCGTGCGTGAGTCCGATCAGAATGCTCATTTACAACACGTAAACCCGAATGCGGGCCAGGTGCTTTCTTCTCCTGTTTTTGTGGGGCCGCCATCGGTATTGCGCTGACTGCCTCGCCTACGTTTTAGAGGCGCCCTTAATCGGCCCGGATGCCGTTGGTCAAACGCACTGCCATCAGTGATTGTTGCTGGTGGCAGACCGTGGCGACAGATATCAAAACCAAGACCAGGCTGGAAGACCTGTCCGCGCTGCTGGCGGCATACCCTGAGTACATTCATGCAAACGCCAGCTTTCCAACCTGCTGCAGATCTACATGCTGACGGGCATTCCATAAGTCGTAAGCATCTTGCATAGCTAGCCAGCTCTCAGGCGAGCGACCAAGTGCTACCGAGAGGCGCAGAGCCATTTCCGGCGTTACGCGGCTGGTGCCCTTGAGCACACGGCTCAGGGTCGAGGGTGCTACGCGCAGCTTTTCGGCCAGCTCACGACCGCTGATGCCGTTCGGCTCCAGGTAGATATCGGTGATGAATTCACCAGGATGGGGCGGGTTGTGCATGTTCATCAGTGGTAATCCTCATAGTCCAGGACATAAGCGTTTCCGTCGCGAAACTCGAACGTCAGCCGCCAGTTGCCGTTCACCATGATCGACCAGCGCCCACGCATTTCTCCCTTGAGCGGGTGCAGGCGGAAGCCAGGGATGTCCATGTCGTCTACCGTCATGGCTGTATCCAGGGCTGCTAGCTGCATTCGTAGCCGCTTGGCATGGGCGGGTTGTACGCCTGCTGTGCTGCCCGTTTCAAATAGCTTGCGCAGCCCTTTGTGCTGGAAAGATTTGATCATTGGCGAAGCGTAGCATGTTGCGCAACGCGCAACAACTTGAGGTGTCCCTGGTTGAGCCTCGGGGGCAGCTTAGTGAAGGAGTATCACATCGAAGACGCTCTAGAAGCCTCGGTTTTACTGACTTTCAGCTTTTACCGAGTGAGGTGCCGTATTTCGTAATGCGAAGGTCGCAGGTTCGACTCCTGTCTCCGCACCATAAAAATCAAAGGGTTAGCTTCGGCTAGCCCTTTGTCGTTTCTGTGCTTGGTTTTCCCTACATCAGGTTATAGCTGACGTAAGCCAGCATGCCGAAGGCGAACAGGAAGATGGCATAGATCGGCCACAGACTGCCTGGCTCCAGAGGTGTGGATGCTTCGTGGCGGTGAGTCTGGGTGAAAGGTGCCAGGGTGTCTTTCTGTGGGGTGGCGACCTTTCTAACGGGGTTTGTGCCGCTGCGTCGGGGGGCGGTGTTGAAGTTTTCCCAGGATGCCTTGCGGCCGTTGCGGCGCAGGTTGTCTCGATGCAGCTCAGGTTCTTCCATGTTCGTTACGGCCTCCTGGCCTAGTGCTATCACTGGTGTGGCGCATGCTACACAAGGCTGCAGGAAAGGCCAGTGAAATGTGACGTGGTCGTGGTTTTGCGGGCTGGGTCGAGACTGCACCCTTCTTCACATCCATTGTCAAAAGAGCACTATGGTGCTGTTTTGTCGACTCTGCAGGCGGTCATGATCAGGGAGTGGAGGGTTCAGCGATGCTGCGTTTGATATCAATGGTGCTGGTTTGCATCTGTGCCGCTACGGCCTTTGCCGATGAGCCGCAGACGATCAGGGTCATTCCCAAGAGTTACGTCAGCCCGGGCGCCAGTGGCAGCGTGTCTGGTTCGGCGAATTATCAGCAGTACGACCTCTATGGTGGTCAGCGCCTGCCGCAAGGCAGCATACGGCAAGAGAGCCGCTACGGCAGTCATTCCACTGAGACACGCGGCGGCATTCGGCAGAGCACCGAATACCCGGGTGGGCTGATCATCGAGCGGCAGCCGGGGGCGGGTAGTTATCAGCAGCAGCGCAGCCGTTAGTCCTTGTGGGTGCGCGTTGGCTCCCCAGGGTGGATGATGGCGCGGTTGCGTCCCGCGCTCTTGGCCTCATAGAGGCAGGTATCGGCACGCTGCATCCAGCTTTCCCAGTGCTCGCCGCTCTGCAGGACGGCGCCGCCGATGGAGACGGTGACCGGGCCCACCGGGCTGTACAGCTCGGCAGAGACGCGCGTGAGCAGGTTCTGCGCGACGCTGTGCAAGCCGCTCAGGTCGGTATTGGGCAGCAGCAACAGGAACTCCTCGCCGCCGAAGCGAAACAGGCGGTCTTCGCTGCGTGAGACGCGCTGCATGATTTCGACGAAGGCGATCAGCACCTGGTCGCCTGCATGGTGGCCGCAGCGATCATTGACCTGCTTGAAGTGATCCAGATCCATGATCAACACGCCGTAGCTGTGCTTGTGGCGACGATGGCTGGCCACGGCGATCTTCAGTTCTTCGTTCATGGCGCGCCGGTTGCGCGCGCCGGTGAGTGGATCCTGTGAGGCCATCACCTGCAACTGATCACGCTGGACACCGGTGCGGTAGGCGAAGATGAAGCTCAAGGTGCTGGCCATCATGCTGGTGACCAGGAACGACACCATCTGATAGTTGCTCTCGAATACGCTGCCGGGAAACACCAGGGCATGGGTGACGAGGCTCACGAGCACCAGCAGGGTCGCGAGCAAGGCCTTGCCAGGCGGAACCATGAAGAAGTTGAAGAGGATCAGTGGGTAGATCCAGAACAGGCCGTTGACCCCCAGGTTGATGGCGATGAGGGTGGCGCCGACGGAAAATACGGCGGCCAGATAGATGCCAGGGGTGTTCGTGTCGCGCTTTACCCAGGCGTACGTCACAGCGGCCAGGGTCGAGAGCACGATGATGGTGTCGGCGATGCCGACCAGGTAGTTGCCAGTCAGCAGGCGGTAGACGGCATAGGGGGCAATGCCGATCACGCCGAATAAGCCCATGAGGGAGACGATCGACAGTTGAAAGTCGTTACGCAGGCGCTTGAGCAAGCGAGTCTTGAGGGTCTTCATGGCGTTTTTCATTGTTGTGTAGACAAGCATGCAGAGCTTTGTCGATGCCTGGCAAGGCCTTTTCTGGGCGAAGTGCCATCAGGTTCTGTTGTTGTTTCGCTCTGAAGGGCCAACGGAACCTGGACGGGCGTTCAGTGAGCGCGTAGCGCTATTAGAGACTTGCTGCGCCGATAACGTGCCAGCCGTTGGTCGAGTTCATCCGGCAGTCGCAGGGATGGCTGAAAGCCCTGGCGTCGATAGAACCCAAGGAGATCGGGGTGGCAGAACAGCCATGCTGGTTCGGGGTGTGCCTGCAGGCTCTGTGTCAGGAGCCCGCTTGCCAGGCCCTGGCCACGCTGCGCTGGTGCCACGAACAGGCCGGTGAGCCATTGCCCATCGGCCACCGGGCGCAGACTCAAGGCGGCGACGATGTCGTTGCCCTGCTGGGCCACCCACAGTTCGTCGCCGGCCTGGCTGCGCATGGCGGAGCGATGCTGGCGGTAGAACTTGTCCACCAGCGGGCGCAGGTGGCTGGGCAGTTGGCGGTAGTCAGGCATGTAGGTATGCACAGGCACGACACGCAGGGCTGCGCGTCGTGCCTGTATGCGGCTTACAGGTGGCGGTGGAGTTCGGCGATATGCTCCGGGCCGATGCCACAGCAGCCACCGAGCATGCTCGCGCCACGCTGGCGCCAGTCCCTGGCCCAGGCCAGGTAGCCCGGCGGGTCGAGGTCGTCGCGCAACTCGTCCAGGCCATCGTTGGCCTTGGCGTCCTTGGGCTGTGGCGGGAAGGCGTTGGCATAAGCGCCGAGAGTGACGTCCACGCCCAGGCGGGCGTAAGTGTCGCGGGCCACATCGATGGCCGCGCCTATCACTTCCGGCTGGCTGCAATTGAACAGCAGGTGCTGCACGCCCAGGCTGGCCATGGCCTCGGCGGCCTCGCTCAGTGGTTCGCCGGAGCGCAGGCGCGGTATTTCATCGACGCCATCGTCCTGCAGGGTGAAGGATACCCAGAACGGCTTGCCGTCTTGTGGCAGCAGCGCATGGATGGCGCGTACCTCGGCGATCGAACTCTGGGTTTCCGCCAGCCACAGGTCGACATGCGGCGCCAGCCCCTGCAGCAGCGGGCTGAGCAATTCGCTGACGCGCTGCGGCTGGAACAGATCCGGCCGGTAGGAGCCGAACAGCGGCGGCAGCGAACCGGCTACGCGCACCGGCTGAGCGCTGGCATCGGCTGCGCTGCGCGCCAGGCGACCAGCCGTATCGGCCAGGCTCAGACCCTCGGCGGCGAAACGCTGTTCACCGATATGAAAGGGCACGACGGCGTAGCTGTTGCTGGTGATGACCCGTGCACCGGCCTCGATGAAGGCTGCATGAACGGCAATCACGGCCTCCGGCGCTTCGGTCAGGGCCAGGGCCGACCATTCCGGCTGGCGAAAAGGGGCGCCGCGGCGCTGCAGTTCTCTTCCCATGCCGCCATCGAGAATAAGCAAAGGCTTGTCGTGCATATGACTTCCGACTATATCAATATGAATAGAATTCACTTCTTGGATGCCGCTTATAACTATTTAATACGCCATCCTTTTGCCCATCTATTGTTCAGGTATTTCCATGCGTTTGCCACCCTTGCTCGGCGCGAGCCTGCTCGCTGCCACCCTCACCACCCAGGCCCTTGCCGGGGAAACCCTCGATCGCGTGCAGGCGAAGCAGGAAATGGTCAACGTGCTGATGGAGAGTTATCCGCCGTTCTCCTTCCTCAACGAGCAGAACCAGCTCGATGGCTTCGACGTGGACGTGGCCAAGGCCGTGGCCGACAAGCTGGGGGTCAAGGTGCGTTTCGAGACGCCGTCCTGGGACGTGATCGCTGCAGGCCGCTGGAACGGTCGCTATGACATCTGCATCTGCTCGATGACGCCGAGCAAGGCGCGCGCCGAGGTGTTCGATTTCCCGGTGGAGTACTACGCCTCGCCGGCGGTGATCGTGGTCAATGCCAAGGATGATCGCATCCACTCGGCCAAGGATCTCGATGGCATGAAGGTCGGCTTGACCAGCGCCTCCAGCTACGAGAGCTACCTGAATAAGAACCTGGTGATCGAGGGCGACGAAGAGCGCCAGATCGACTATCCGTTCGATTTCGTGCAGATCGCCCCTTACGACACCGACAACGTCGCCTTCCAGGATCTCGCCCTGGGCGCTGGCGTACGCCTGGACGCGGTGCTCACCAACCTGGTCACCGCACAGCCGCGTCTGCAGCAGGATGCGCGCTTCAAGCTGGCCGGCGCGCCGCTGTACGAAGAGCCGAACTCGGTGGCTATCGAGAAGGGCGACGCCGAATGGAACGCCAAGGTGCGCGAAGCATTCGCCGAGTTGAAGGCCGACGGCACCCTGGCGCGCTTGTCGCAGAAGTGGATCGGCGCCGATATCAGTAAATGAGCGATCAGCCATCCTCCCGAGCGCCCGCCCGCAGCGGTGCGAGTGCTGGCCTGTTCGGTTTCCGCACGCGCCTGTACCTGACCTGGTTGGCGCTGCTGATCCTGTTCGTTGGCTTCTTTCTCAGCTTCGACCTGAAGTTCTCCATCATCGTGGAGAAGTTTCCCTACCTGGCCGGCTTCAAGCTCGGCCCCAACGGCTTCCTGCAGGGCGCGGCGTTGACGCTGTTCCTGTGTCTGTGCTCGATGCTGGTGTCGTTGCTGCTGGGCTTCGCCGCCGCGCTGGCGCGGCTGTCGAACAGCGCGGTGCTGCTCGGCGTGGCCAGCTTCTACACCTCGTTCTTCCGTGGCACACCGCTGCTGATCCAGATACTGCTGATCTACCTCGGCCTGCCGCAGATCGGCCTGGTGCCGGGGGCGATCAGCGCCGGCATCATCGCCCTGTCGTTGAACTATGGCGCCTACCTCAGCGAGATCTTTCGCGCCGGCATCATGGCCGTGCCCACCGGGCAGCGCGAGGCCGCCGTGGCCATGGGCATGGGCCCAGGGCAGATCTTCTTCTACATCGTCCTGCCGCAGGCCATGCGCACCATCATCCCGCCCACGGCCAACCAGTTCATCTCCATGCTCAAGGATTCGTCGCTGATCTCGGTGATGGGGGTGTGGGAGGTGATGTTCCTGGCTCAGTCCTATGGCCGTTCCAGCTATCGCTACCTGGAAATGCTGACCACCGCAGCGCTGATCTACTGGGTGCTGTCGATCCTCCTGGAGCTGGTGCAGGCGCGCCTGGAGCGGCGTTTTTCCCGGGGTTATCAGCGCTGATCAGGCGCAGTTGAGCGGGCGGCGCTCGGCGCGGATTTCCGGCAGGTCACTGCGCCGCAGATAAACCCGCAGCGGCTCGCCGAGGTTGACCCGATCATCGATGCGCTGCGCCTGCAGCCAGGCCAGGCGCTGGCGATCCAGGCGCATCAGGCCGACGTCATAGGCCTGCCAGACGTATTCGCTGGTGGGGGTGATGGTTTCGGCCGGCACATCGAGGCCGAAGCTGTCTTCGGAAAAACGCAGCAGGTACTGGCCGGTCTTGGCGTTGAAGCCGACGAAGCCCTGCAACTGGTCGGCGGCCTGGCAGATCTGGGCGGACGTGATACTCATGGCAAACCTCGCTTCCTATGGGTTTGCACGCAAAGAGAATGGTTCTGGTTATCGGCGCAGCCTAACGACTGGCGTTGTCGCCTGCGTTGCCGTGGATCAAAAAATGGTTCATCGCATTTTCAGGAGGAATGCCTGGGTGACACCGGACTGGCAATACGGTGTTAGTTGTTCTTGTGTCTGTTCCGAATTGCCGCGTTTTTGCTGATGTTTTTGGTTTCGCCCTCCCGGGCGAGTCACTTTTGCCCCGGATGGCCGGCCCGACAAAAGTAACCAAAACCCTCCGCCCGGTCATCCGGCCCTCGCTACGCGAGGGTTCGCTCACTCCATCGCCGTTCCAGAGGCCCGCCGCGGTGGGCCATCCCTGGCCCATCGTGGCTTTCGCGACATCCATGTCGCTCAACCTCTTCCACGACGATTGCGTTCGCCCTCCTGGGCGGGCTCTGCACGCGCCTGAACCCGAGGTAACCCCGCGTACTGTTTCGCGAGTACGCTCGACCGCACACGGCAGCCGTAGGGCGGACTCAGGAGCGCCAGCGAACAGTCCGCCGGGCCACGCCGAGTTCGGCACCTCGGCTCACGCTCAGTACTCCCAGCAGCGGCTTACTGTTTGCAAGCGGCCGGCGTACCGGTACCTCTTGTAAGTCGACCCTTAGGCATCGATGGGCGAAACGAGAGCTTTCAGCTAAACGCCCATAAACAGCTTGAACCCCGGCAACACACAAACTTGCCAGTGCGGTATCAAGACTGCTGATTCCGCGAACAGCCCTCAATGAAGGCGTTGCAAGGCCGGTAGCACTTGCTCGCGCAGCAGCGGCGCCAGGTCATCGGGTAGGGGGGCGGTGGTGTCGAGCCAGCGCAGTTCTTCCAGCTCGGCAGCCGCTTGCACGGCGTGGGGCAGGGCGGCGCGGTAGATATCCGCCTGCAGCCAGGTATCGGCTTCGTTGGCGGCAGGCGCCTGGAACTGGCCGAGCGGTTGCAGCGCGGTGGCGTCCAGTTGCAGTTCCAGCTCTTCGAGCAGCTCGCGCTCGAGCGCCGACAAGGCATCTTCGCCCGGTTCGCGTTTGCCACCAGGCAGCATGAAGAAGCGCGTATTGCGCTTGCGTACCAGCAGCAGGCGGCCGCGTTCGTCGAACAGGCAGGCAGCGGCGATATGCAGTGTGGTTTTCATAAGCTCAGCAATGGGCGCCCATCGGGCGCCCAACGGCATCAGCCGGCGAGGCCGACGTAAACGTTCTGCACGTCGTCATGGCCGTCGATGGCTTCGAGGAAGGCCTCGACTTCTTCCATCTGCTCCGGCGTCAGGCTGGTCACCGGGTTCTTCGGGCGGTAGCCGAGCTTGGCCGAGTTGACGGTGAAACCCTGCTCCGGCAGCGCCTTGCACACGGCGTCGAGGTCGGTCGGGTCGGTGATGAACAGGGTGGCGCCCTCGTCATCCGGTACGAAGTCCTGAGCACCGGCTTCGATGGCGGCCAGTTCCGGGTCGGCATCGCTGTCGCTGCTGGCTTCGATCAGGCCAACGTGGTCGAAATCCCAGCTCACCGAGCCGGACGCGCCGAGCTGGCCCTTGCGGAACAACACGCGGATCTCGGCCACGGTGCGGTTGACGTTGTCGGTCAGGCACTCGACGATCAACGGCACCTGATGGGGGGCGAAGCCCTCGTACAGGGTGCGTTCGTAGTTGATCACCTCACCGGACAGCCCGGCACCTTTCTTGATGGCGCGCTCCAGGGTGTCCTTGGGCATCGAGGCCTTCTTGGCCTGATGCACGGCCAGGCGCAGCTTGGGGTTCATGTCCGGGTCGGCGCCGTTGCGCGCGGCGATCATGATTTCCTTCACCAGCTTGCCGAAGATCTTGCCTCGGGCATTGGCGGCGGCTTCTTTGGGTTTGGCTTTCCACTGGGCGCCCATCTGGGGTCTCCTGGCCGATAGTGAAACGGCGTCGGCGCGCGAGAGCGGCCTGACGATCGGATAGGGTGCGGATTCTAGTGCCTTGCGCGGTTGTCGGCACCTGCAATTTCGGTGGAAGCTGCTGCAGAGCCCGGCACAGTAGGTCTGTGCCGGGCGGGGGAGGTCAGGCGTGGGACGAGTGGCTACCCAATAAGGTGGTCGAACCCTGTTTCTTCGCGCGCTTGGCTTCGCGTTTTTCGTGCGCGGTCTTCTGCGGCTTTTTCTTGCTTTCCTTGTGTGAATCCTGACTCTTGCTCATGGTGGTTACTCCGAAAAATGGATCATTGACTGGACGTATACGTTCTGGTCACTACCACCTCCTCGGCCACCGGGCCGTCTGCAAAGCGCGTGCGCTGTATGAAGCATAGTCGTCGAGAGTAACAGGTTTGCAGTCAGGCATCGGGTGATCTTCGGCCTGGTTTGCTTCACCCTCGGATCTAGTGGTTGCGAGCGCAGCCAGACAGAGGAGGGAAAACCGCCTTATCGATATGGGCTTCGCGCGATGGTGAACGTGCCGAGCGGCCGCGCACCCTGCAGAGAGCGCCAGATCAACTGCACCCCTGTCTGCAGAATAACCAGCCGAGCGAAGTGGTAGAACCACAGGTGGTTGACCCGCGATTGCAAGCACAGGCCGCTCCCCCAGCGGCACGATGGGGGAACATCAGGCTCTGGGGGGAACTGATCTCGCGTTGCATCGGAAAAGGGCTTAGCGCGGCTGTGTGGTCGCTTTGCTGGCCGACTGTGTCTGTCTGCGCAGGCCTGGTGGCTGGTCTAATGCCTGTTCATTCATCATGAGGCTTCTGCCATGACCCCCAAGGATCTATTGCTGGCACTGTTGGTGATCCTGGTCTGGGGGCTGAATTTCGTGGTCATCAAGGTGGGCCTGCACGGCATGCCGCCGATGCTGCTGGGGGCACTGCGCTTCATGTTGGCCGCCTTTCCGGCGATTCTCTTCGTGCGCCGGCCGCAGGTGCCACTGCGTTGGATGCTGGCCTATGGCGCGACCATCTCGCTGGGGCAGTTCGCCTGCCTGTTCTATGCCATGTACGTGGGCATGCCTGCCGGCCTGGCTTCGCTGGTGCTGCAGTCGCAGGCGTTCTTCACCCTGTTCTTCGCGGCGCTGTTCCTCGGCGAGCGGCTGCGCGGCAGCAATCTGTTCGGCCTGCTGGTGGCGGCCTCGGGTCTGGCCTTGATCGGCCTGCAGGGCGGGCAGGCGATGACCCTGGCCGGTTTCGCCCTGACCATCGCCGCCGCTTCGATGTGGGCGCTGGGCAACGTGGTGACGCGCAAGCTGGGCAAGGTCAATCTGGTCGGCCTGGTGGTCTGGGGCAGCCTGATTCCACCCTTGCCCTTCCTGGGGTTGTCGCTGTGGCTGGAGGGGCCGCAGGTGATCGGCGATTCGCTGCGTCATTTCAGTCTGGATTCGGCCCTGGTGCTGGCCTACCTGGCGTTTGGCGCCACCATTCTCGGCTACGGCCTGTGGAGCCGCCTGCTGTCGCGTTATCCGGCCAGCCAGGTGGCGCCGTTCTCGTTGCTGGTACCGGTGGTGGGCATCAGCTCGTCGGCCATGCTGCTGGGCGAGCGCCTTGGCGCTCTGCAGATGGCCGGCGCAGCGCTGGTGATGGTCGGCTTGCTGATCAACGTCTGGGGTGGGCGTCTGCTCGATGGCTGGCGCCAGAGGGCGGCGACGCTGCCGTAGGGTACGCTGCGCACCTGGCCTGATAATTCCTGGAGCTCTGGTGCGCACGGCGGCGCACCCTGCGGTGCAAATGCGATCCGTGTCGGCTCAATCTTGCAAGCGCTTTTCCGGCAGGCGTTCGAGGATCTGATCCAGACGCTGCTGGATGCGCTGATCGATCTTTTCGTGCAGGCGCATGATTTCCAGCTCGGCGCGCAGGTTCACCTCGAAGTCCAGGCTGGCGGCCAGGCGATCCTTCGCCGCTTGGCGGTTCTGGCTCATCATGATGATCGGCGCCTGCACCGCGGCCAGGGTCGAGAGCATCAGGTTGAGGAAGATGTAGGGGTAGGGATCGAAGGCCATGCCGAAGTGCGCGAGCACGTCGGTGTTGATCAGCATCCAGCCGAGCATGGTCAGCGAGAAGCAGATGATGAATGACCAGGAGCCGCCGACCGCCGCGACCTTGTCCGACAGGCGCTCGCCGAAGGTCGATTCTTCGTCCGAGACGTCGGCCACGTCGCGGCTGATGGGGCGACGCTGGCGAATCTTTTCGAGAACGTTGTTTTCTTCCGGTTCGAGTTCATGCACGGCCTTGCCGAGCAGGTTGTGGGCGAGCTGTTGCAGAGGGTGCGGGGCGTCGTTCATGGCGGTCCGTTCTTCGAGCCAGGGGCAGGCTGATGCTGCACGGCTTTGTGAGGATTGTCACCCCACCGAATCGGCCCGCTGCAGGCAGTCACGGCCGCCGCTCTTGGCCTGATAGAGCGCCTGGTCGGCGGCCTGGATCAGGCTGAGGGCCAGGTCATGGCTGTCTTCGCCCCTGTGTACCAGACTGGCGATACCGAGACTCACCGTCACCGTGCCGAAGGGGCTGGCCTGATGGGTCAGGTGGCGTTGCTGCAGTGCCGTCATGAAGGTGCGGGCAATGGCTTCGGCACCATCCGCATCGGTGTTCGGCAGGATCAGCGCCAGCTCCTCGCCACCGTAACGCGCGGCCAGATCCCCTGGGCGATGGATGCAGGACTTGAGGATCTCGGCGACCGTGCGCAGGCAGGTGTCGCCGGCTATGTGGCCGTAGCGGTCGTTGTAGCGCTTGAAATAGTCGATATCGAGCAGCACCAGCGACAGTGCCGACTGGCGGCGCAGGGCGCGGCGGATTTCCACTTCCAGGGTCTGGTCGAAACTGCGGCGGTTGGCCAGGCCGGTCAGGGCATCCTGCGAAGCCAGCACTTCCAGCCGGGCATTGGCATCGAGCAGTTCTTCCTGGGCGATGAGCAGTTTTCTCTCCGTGCGGGTGCGGCGGCGAATGTCCACGAGCAGACGCTGGCCGATGACACCCACGCTGACCAGCAGCATCAGGATCAGCGTGGCGAACAGTTGCGCGTCATGGCGCCAGGGCGCCAGGGCTTCGTCGCGGCCGAGTGCAACCACGGTGATCAGGGGCAGGCGGCCGTTGCGGCGGAAGGCATACAGGCGTTCGATGCCATCAATGCGTGAGACCAGCTCGGCGGTGCCTTCGTCGCGTTCTTGCAATACCTTCAGGATCGGCGAGTTGGACCAGTTCAGGCCGACATCCTGTTCACGGAAGGGGTGACGAAACAGCAGGGTGCCATCGCTGCTGGAGAGGCTGGCCGAGCCCTGCTCGCCCAGCTTGATGCTGCCGAACAGTTGCAGGAAGTGCTCGATACCCAGGCTCACCACGCTGACTCCGGCGAACTGGCCATTGGCATCGTCGAGCCGGCGGCTGATGGTGAAGACCCAATCGCCGGTGACACGGCTCTTGACCGTGGGGCCGATGAAGATGGCAGGGGACGGATCGTCGCGGTGATGAATGAAATAGGCCCGGTCGGTAGCGCCCGGCGCATCTTTGAGGGTACTGACGGAGGAGAACAGGCGTTTGCCGTGAGCGTCGTAGACGGTGATGGCGCTGGCGATACCGAGTATCTCGCTCTGCTGGCGCATCAGCGCTTCGAGCTGGTGTCGCGAGGCAGGCGTGTTGCCCTCGTGCTGCAGGTGCTCGATGAGATCGAGCAGCACCAGCTCCGACTGGCGAATCACCCCTTCGCTGTAGTTGTCCAGCGCCTGAGCCAGATTCAAGCTGGACAGGTTCAGATCATGCAGCGCGCGTTCGCGTGAGAACCAGATCTGCCAGGCGGCGAGGGAGGCCAGCGACAGGCAGATGAACAGCAGCAGGGCGGACGTGAGCCGGGTGCCTTTTCTCATGGCGGAGCTCAGCCTCCTCCGAGGCGGGATTGAATGACTCTTGAGAGGATGACGAGCTGCCGTGGCAGCTCGTCACTGCTAGGGCCTGTTGACGTTTCGCTCGTGGCCGCGACGGAGCCCGTTTTTTGCGTGGAGCTAGGCGCGAGACGCGAAGTTTGGTCGCCCAAATGAGCCGTCGAGCAACGACGCACCACGCAAAAACAGGCCCGTCCCTTCGGGTTGCGCGGCAAATTGCGCCATGCGTCGTTGCGGGATTTGGCAAGGGAACGACCATTACCTGCATCCCGCGCCTAGCCTGGCGCATGTTGGCGCAGCAACGCGGCTCACGTCGAAACGTCAACAGGCCCTAGTATCAGTCCTGACGGCTGGTGACTTCCAGCAGGTGATAGCCGAACTGGGTCTTGACCGGGCCTTGCACCACGCCGACCGGCGCGCTGAACACCACAGTGTCGAATTCCTTGACCATCTGGCCGGGGCCGAACGAACCCAGGTCGCCACCGTTACGGCCGGACGGGCAGGTGGAGTTGTCCTTGGCCAGTTGGGCGAAATCGGCGCCGCCTTCGATGGCGCTTTTCAGTTCGTTGCACTTGTCTTCGCTGGCAACCAGGATGTGGCGGGCAGTGGCGCGAGCCATGGGCGTATCTCCTCTGGATAAAGGCGCAGAGCCTAGCGCAATCGCCCTGACAAGCAAATGACCGTTGGCGTGTCTTGGCAGCTCCGCGCTTGCCGGCGACATGGGCAAGGCCTTGCCGCTGGCTGGCAAAGCGCTGCCGTAGGTGGTTGTCCAAGCCGCGTGCTGCAAGGCACGCAGCCCCTGGCCCGGAATCTGCTTCGTAGCCTGCGAATGCTTTTTGCGGAGGCCCCATGACATCTATCAACAACAGCATGCCGGCGATGCTCAGTTACTACGGCAGCCAGCTCAACAACCGCACGAGCACTGGCAGTAGCGAGGCGGGTGGCCAGAGCAAACAGGATCCTTTGGATGAGCTGCGCCGTTTTGCCAAACAGGTGGTGGCGCGTAACGAGGGTGGCTTGCTGCGTGCCATGCAGGGCGGCGCGGCGTCTGCCACTAGCGGCGTTGCACCTACCCCCGAAAGCAAGGCAAGCGTACCGGCCGTCATACAACTGCCGGACGTGATGGCGCTGGATCGCGACGACGCCGCCACGCTGCTGGCGCAGGTGCAGAAGATGGTGGATGCCGGCATGGACGGCAGCGTACGCATCGCCGGGCACAACGGTGACCAGCAGACCGACTCGCTGGAAACCTATCGCCAGTGGCTGCAGGACAAGGGCGGGCTCAGCGTTTACGCCTGATGTCCGACCTCTATCTCGGGCGATTCGTCCCGGGCGATCACCCGATTGCGCCCGGCGCGTTTGGCCGCATAGGTGCGCTTGTCAGCCGCCAGCATCAGCGCGCTGAGGATCAGCCCATCTTCGCCGAAGTGAGCGAGGCCCGCGCTGAGGGTCATCTGCAGCGGCTTACCATCGATTTCCAGGGATGTACTGGCCAGGCGTTCGCGCAGGCTCTCGGCTACCTCCAGGGCATCGGTCGGGGTGCTGCCGGGTAGCAGCACGGCGAACTCCTCGCCGCCGAGCCGACACAGCAGGTCACTCTGGCGCAGACGTTGTTGCAGCACCTCGGCGAAGTGCTGCAGGGCGCGATCACCGCCCTCATGGCCGAAGCGGTCATTGATCTGCTTGAAATGGTCGATGTCGAGAAACACCAGCGCCAAGGGTGTGCCATTGCGTAGCGCCTGCGCACGCTCGCGCTCGAACACCTCGGCCAGCTTCAGGCGGTTGGGCAGGCCGGTCAGCGCATCGGTGGTGGCCTTCTCCGTCAGGCGCTGCTCGTTGATCAGCCGGCTGCGCTCGTAGATATGCGCGAAGATCATCACGGTGAGGCTGGCCAGGCCGAGATTGGTGACGATCTCCAGGTTATGCAGCAGGGATTCGGAGGAGAAGCGCCAGGTGAAGACGTACAGCCCGATGCCGACGAACAGCAGCGAGCCGCACATACCCAGGCGCAGGCCAAGCAGCATGTAGCAGATGATCGGGATGGTCTGGATCCAGGCGAAGATGGCGAAGATGGTATGCGTCTGCGCCAGCCCCACCATCATGATGCTGAAGAACGGCAACAGGTAGATGGTGGTCCACAGGGGCAGGCGCGGCGTGGTGTTGATGATGGTCAGCATGAACAGCGATACGCTGGCGTAGGCGATTTCCAAGCCGGCCAGCAGCCAGTTGTCGTGCAGCAGGTTGAACACCGAGAAGAACGAACCGCCACAGACGGTGATCCATAGCAAGGCCCTGAGAACCTTGCGGCGGTGTTCGTCGGTCTGGATGAGTCGGCCGGGCATCGGATGTTCCATTTCATCGGAGTAGCATGGCCTGTGACGGAACAGGCGTGCTGAGCATCATGCACGAAGTTTGCCGCCTGCTGGGAAGACTTGTCCTGCCTGGGCCCGGCAGATCCGTTAGAGGCCGGTTATGCTGCGAGGCCTTATTGTCTGTCAATTCCACGACAGTTGCTGGGAGTTCGAGCGCTATGACGAAATGCGTTACAAGGTGTGGCCTGCTGATCGCGCTGACATTGCTCTGCGCCTGGGGCGCGCAGGCGGCTCAGCAGGAGCCGCTGATCGCGGCAATCAACGAATACCGTGGCCAGGTGCAGCGTTGTGCCGGCAAGGTGTTCGAGCCGCTGCCCGGCTTGAGCGCTGATCAGCGCCTGGAGTTGCCGGTGAACGGCAGTGGCGATTTGCAGCAGGAGCTGACGGCGACGGCTTACCCCATGGTCACCGTGCAGGCCATCAGCCTGTCCGGGCCGCGTGATGCGCAAGCTGCCATGCAGGCGTTGCGCGAGAGTTTCTGCCAGATCCTGCTCGATCCGCAGTTCGTCGACATCGGCATCAACCAGGTGGGGCGCGACTGGCGCGTGGTGCTGGCGCGGCCGTTGCTCAGTGCCAAGCTGGCGGATGCCAAGGTGGAGGGACAGCACCTGCTCGAGCAGGTCAACGCGGCCCGTGGGCAGGCACGCCAGTGCGGCGAGCAGCGCTTCGCCGCCGCGCCGCCTCTGGCCTGGAACGAGGCGTTGGGCGAGGCGGCATTAGGGCACAGCCGGGCCATGGCCAATGGCAATTTCTTCGACCACCTCGACCCGGATGGACGTACACCGGGTGATCGTGCCGAACTGGCCGGCTACCCGGGTGGCACGGTGGGCGAGAACATCGCCGCCGGGCAGGACTCGGCGCAGCGCGTGCTGCAGGGCTGGCTGACCAGCCCGGATCATTGTGCCAACCTGATGAATCCCGCCTTCAGCGACTTTGGCGGCGCCTACGCCAGCGACCCGAAGAGCGACGCCGGCATCTACTGGACGGCGCTGTTCGGCGGCCGATGAGCGCTTGCCTCAGACCACGGCGAACACGTCTGCCAGGTGCTGCTGATAGCGTGCCACGTCGCGTTCGATGTTCGGCACCTTCATCACGTCGTTGCAGATGAAGGTGGGCAGGGCGTTCATGCCGAGGAACTGGTTGGCCTTGTGGAAGGGGAAGTACACCGCGTCCACCCCCTTGCCCTCGAAGAAGTCCGCCGGATCCTCGAAGGCCTGCAGCGGGGCGTTCCAGGTCAGTGACAGCATGTACTGCTTGCCTTGGATCAGCCCGCCGCTGCCGTACTTCTGCGAGGCATCGGCGCGGGTACGGCCATCGTTGGCGTAGAGGCTGCCGTGGCCGGCGGTGAACACCTCGTCGAGGTACTGTTTCACCGTCCAGGGCGCGCCCATCCACCAGCCAGGCATCTGGTAGATGACCACGTCGGCCCAGAGGAATTTCTGCACTTCTTCTTCGATGTCGTAGCCGCCATCGATGAAGGTGGTCTTGAGGTCGAATCCGGCACGGTCGAGAAAGGCCACGGCGGCTTCGTGCAGGGTGGCGTTGTATTGGCCGTTGGAATGAGCGAACGCTTTGCCGCCATCGAGCAGGAGGATCTTTTTCATCGGGGTTCTCCAGAAAAACAGGGCCGCAGGTTATCCAGACCTGCGCGTGTGAAATACCCCGAGGCGGTCAAATCATTGTTGACTGAAAGTCACGAAATCAAGTGTTAACCCTGCAGTAATCTGAGGGCTCCGTTCACCCATGGAGCCTCCATGTACGCCTTCATCCTTCACGCCCACACCCGGCCCGAGCGGGCCGACGCCTTCGAGTGCCTGTTCCGCGACTACATCGAGCCCAGCCGCGGCGAGCCTGGCTGCCTCGAATATCACATGCTGCGCGACGCGCAGGATCCGACCCTGTTCATCTTCTACGAGGTATGGGCCTCGCAGGCCGCGCTGGACGCGCACATGGCCCTGCCGCACATGCGCGCCTTCCATGAGCGGCGTATGGACTACCTGCGCGCTGAACTGCAGGTGCGGGCGGTCGAGGTGCTGGGGCCTGCCATCTGAAACTTCTGGTACGCGCGTGTCACGCTGCACGATCAACCTTCTATGCTTGATGCAGGCTGGCCTCAACAAATGCCGAGGCCTGCCGATCATCTGGTTGGGATCGCTTGCGGAGAAAGTCATGTTCGGTAACCGTTTGAAAAAGGAATTGCAGGAAAGGGACGCTGAGCTGTCTCTCTACAAGCAGCTCTATCAGGGCATCCAGGCGCAGATGATCATGCTCTCCATCGACCCTGCATGGCATATCGTCGAGGTCAACGACAACTTCGCCCGTTTCGTCGGCTATACCCCCGAGCAACTCAAGGGTCGCCCGCTCAGCGATATCGTGCCGAGCTACGTCAAGGATCTGCCGTGCTTCAAGAACCTCAGTGCAGCCATAGGCTCCGGTCGTTCGGTGAGCGATCGCTACCGTTTCCTGCGCAATGACGGTGCGCTGGTGTGGATTCAGGCCTGCTGGCAACCCGTGGCGGACGAGCGTGGCGCGGTGCGCCACGTTCAGTGCGTGGGCAGTGACGTGACCGAGAGCATGAACAAGGCGCGCGAGAACGAGGATTTCATTAACGCTCTGATGCGTTCCACGGCGGTGATCGAGTTCGACCTCAAGGGGCATGTGCTCAAGGCCAACCAGGCGTTCCTCGACACCATGGGCTATAGCCTGCAACAGATCCAGGGCAAGCATCACCGCATATTCTGCGAGCCGCAGGAGTCCTCCTCCGCGGAGTACGCCCAGTTCTGGGAGCGGCTCAACCGTGGTGAGTTCGTCGCCGGGCGCTTCAAGCGCGTGGACAGCCATGGCCGGGTGGTCTGGTTGGAGGCCACCTACAATCCGGTGCACGATACGCAGAATCGCTTGTACAAGATGGTCAAGTTCGCCACGGTGATCACCGACCAGGTCAACCGCGAGCAGGAGGTCAACGACGCCGCCGAGACCGCTTACGGCATTTCCCAGCAGACCGACAGCAATGCCCAGCGCGGTGCCCAGGTGGTGACCGAGACGGTGCAGACCATGCAGCGCATTTCCCAGGAAATGACCGCGGCCAGCGAGGGCATCGAGGCGCTGGGCAAGCAGTCGATCCTCATCAGCACCATGGTGCAGACCATCGGCGGTATCGCCCAGCAGACCAACCTGCTGGCGCTCAACGCGGCCATCGAGGCGGCGCGGGCGGGCGAACAGGGCCGTGGCTTCGCCGTGGTGGCCGACGAGGTGCGCCAACTCGCCAGCCGCACCAGCAAGGCCACCGAAGAAATCGTCGGCGTGGTGCAGGACAACCAGAAGCTGGTGGACGCCGCCGTGAGCAACATGGTCAGCAGCCGCGCCCAGGCCGAAGCGGGCCTGGAACTGGCCAACCAGGCCGGTGACGTGATCGTGGAAATCCGCCAGGGCGCCAAGCAAGTGCTGGGTGCCGTGGAGCGCTTCGCCAGCCAGTTGAAATAGCCTGCCTTTCAAGGACAAGTCATGAAGTACTGTGCGTTTCTGCGCGGCGTCAATGTAAGGGGCACCACCATGAAAATGGCGGATGTCTGTCAGGTATTCGTCGACGCCGGGATGGAGGCGGTCAGTTCCGTACTGGCTTCTGGAAACATCGTCTTCACGTCGGCTGAACAGGCTGAAGCATCGAGGCGGGTTCTTGAAAACGCCATGGCGCAGCGGTTTGCCTATGAGGCCTTCCTGTTCGTCAAGTCTCGGCAGGAAATAGAAAGCCTCCGTGACAGCAATCCTTTTGTGCAGAAGGATGAGCTTCATGTCTATGCCTTTGTCGGCAATGCGGACATAGCACAAGTGCTGATGCAGGAATTCGACGCGGCCTCCAAAGCGGAGCACGAGGAGGCTGCCATCGTGAACAATGTCTTCTATTGGCAGGTGCCGAAAGGCAATACCCTGGATTCTGCTTTCGGCAAAATCCTGGGCAGAAAAAGTCTCAAGGACCGCTTCACCAGCCGCAACATCAATACCTTCGAGAAGGTCCTCAAGAAGATGGGGAAATAGAAAAAGGCTTCTGGAGCCAGAGGCTTTATCCCGGCACTCTTCTGAGCGGCTCTCAGCCGTCGCCGACCGATACCCCATATTGGGTGCTTGACCTCGAGTCGACTTCAACCGGCAGTCTTGGCCTGACACTTTTGGAGGTAAGGACTGCCTCATCGTGCTGGGGGCGCAATGCAGACACTGCTGAGGCCATCTGGCCTTTGGCCTGGGTCTGTACCCGGGTGTCATTATTTTGTCTTTTTGCCTGAGGGGAAGGCCGTACCTGGCCAGCTCCGGCAAAAAGTTGGCGAAATGGTGGCTATGCTACATCCGTCGCGGTCAGGGTATGGGTCTGTATGACTGCATGGAAAGCGGGGAGGGGATAGATCATGGAGCCGTTTCGTATCGGTATCACGATGGCTGGGGCCATCTCGGCAGGGGCTTACAGCGCCGGTGTGCTGGATTTTCTGCTGTATGCGCTGGACGAGTGGCAGCAGGCCAAGGACAAGGGCGAAGCGGTGCCCGAGCATGAGGTCGTGGTAACGGTCATCTCCGGCGCCTCGGCCGGCGCAATGACCGGGGCACTGGCCCTGCCGGCACTGGCTGAGGGCTTCAAGCCCGGCTGGCAGAATTACCCCGAGCTGGGCCGGGTCGACTACAGCCTGCCGCGCCTCTACCAGGCCTGGGTGCGCTTGCCCAGTTTCGTCGCGCCGAAGGGTGGGCCGGATCTGCTGGGGCTCGCTGACCTGAAACGTATTGGCCCGGACAAGAAACCCGTGCCAGTGCAATCGCTGCTCGACAGCAGCGTGCTCGATGGCATCGTCGACAAGACCTTCCTCGGGCTCGGCCAGCTCGCCGAGCCACGGCCCTATATCGCCCAGGGGCTGCATCTGTTCATGACCCATACCAACCTGCGCGGTGTGCCCTATGAAGCGCACTTCCAGGGGGGCGCACAGGGGCAGCCGGGCTACCCGATGCGGTTGCACGCGGATCGGGTGCACTACCGGCTCGAGGGCCTGGGCAGTACGCCGGTAGCGAGCCCCTGGGCCGACAATGAGTGCCTCGAGCGCTTCACCCTGTCCGTGCATCAGTTGCAGGGTATGCAAGGCAGGCTGCCGGGTGAGTGGCAGAGGTATGCCGCTGCGGCACTGGGCTCTGGCGCCTTCCCTGTTGGCCTCAGTGCCCGCAGTATCAGCGGGCAGACCTATCATGAGCACGCAAAGCGCAGTTGGCCGCTGGTCAGCTTGTACAGGCCGGGGGCTTCGCCGCGCCTGGAGCCGAGCTTCCCCGAGCAATTGAAGGGGCCGGACAACCCGCCCATCTCCTATGTCACGGTCGACGGCGGAGTGCTGAACAACGAGCCCTTCGAGCTGGCCCGCTGGACCCTGATGGAGAACCCACCTCGTTCCAACCCACGCACCGAGGATGGGGGCGAGTGCGTCGATCGTGCGGTGATCATGATTGACCCCTTTCCCGAAGCCGATCCGTACCCGCTGACCGATGCGCTGGATCTGAGCCTCATGTCAGTCATCGGCAAGATCCTGCCGGCCATGAAGAGTCAGGCGCGCTGCAAGCTGGATGAGATCGTCGCGGCCATGGAGCTGTCCTACAGCCGTTTCCTCATTGCTCCGCGTCGCTATGACGAACAGGGCAACGCGCAACGCTACGGCATTGCCTGTGGCCTGCTGGGGGGCTTCGGCGGGTTTCTCAGCGAACGCTTTCGCGCCCACGATTACCAACTCGGTCGGCTCAATTGTCAGCGCTTTCTGATGGAGTATTTCGCTCTGCCCGAGTCTTATCAGGTCGTGCAGCAAGGTTACGACTGCCTGAAGGCGTCGCACCTCAAAGGCTTTAGCTGCAGCCCAGGCGGGGTGGCCTCGCGGCCGCTGATTCCGCTGGTGGGCGCGGCGGTATCGCCGATCCAGCCACTGCCCTGGCCCAGGGTGCTGCGCAGCGAGGTCGAGGAAGTGGTGGCCAAGGCCATGGTGCGCGCCAATGTGCTGGTGCCGCAGCTATTGCGCCAGCAGGTGAGCAAACCGTTGGTAAAAGGGCTGATGCGGCTGGCCTGGTCCATCTGGGGCAAGGGCGGCGTCGAGGACATGATCCGCTTCACCCTGCTCAGCGAACTGCTGACACGCGATCAACTGATGAGCCTCAGGGGCAGCGTGCCGCACAAGCTCAACGAAGAAGAGCGCACGCTGCTGGCGGCACTCTGCTCGCCGGCCCATGACCTGCGTACCGTCGATGGCCTGGTGGCGGAGACCCGGCTGGACAGGCAGCAGGTGCTGCTGTTTCTCGAGCGCCGTGCCGACATGCTCTGGCGCGGGCCCAAGACCCAGGGCGGGCGCCGAACCTACACCATCGACGAGCGGCGGCCAGGCTTGCAGCGCAGGCTGGTGATCCTGCGCAAGTTGACGGAGCTGACCAACGGCAAGCTGGAGATCGATCTGCCCAACGATGAGCTTTAAGCCCGGGCTCAGTGGCTGTAGCCCGGCTTCTGGCGGATGGTCTTGAGCAGGTCGTCCGGGCTGATATGGCCGACCACCTGAGTGGCGGCGCTGCCCGGTTGCGGCAGGTCGAGGATGTGCCCCTTCATCTTGCCGATCACGTGCATCTCGCAGGGCTTGCAGTCGAACTTCAGGGTCAGCACCTCATCGCCGTGCACCAACTGCATCGGCGCCACCTTGGTGCGCACGCCGGTCACACCCTTGGCCTGCTTCGGGCACAGGTTGAAGGAGAAGCGCAGGCAGTGCTTGGTGATCATCACCGGTACTTCGCCGGCTTCCTCGTGCGCTTCGTAGGCCGCGTCGATCAGTTGCACGCCATGGCGATGGTAGAAGTCGCGGGCCTTCTGGTTGTAGACGTTGTAGAGGAACGACAGGTGCGATTCCGGGTACACCGGCGCCGGGTCGCTCTCGGCCTTGCGGCGGCCACGCGGGTGCGCGGCGACGCGGGCCTCGGTGAGCTTGTCGATGGCCTCGCGGCGCAGCGCCTTGAGTTGCGAGTTGGGCACGAAGAACGCCTGCGGTGCATCGAGGGTCACACCCTGGGCGTGGTAGATGGTGGTGCCGAGCTGGGTGAGCAGGTCGCGCAGGCCATCGAGCGCCTGTTCCGGCTTGTTGGCCGCGCCGAACGGGCCGTGCAGGGCGACCTCGACGCTGATGCCTTCTTCGCTGGTGGCGGTAAGCGTCAGGGCGTCCTCACGTAGCACGGCCTTCCAGCTCAGGCCGATGCGGCGCTCTGCGCTGGTGCGTTGCAGCGCCTGTTGCCAGTTGTGGTCGAGGTTGCGGCTCAGCGGGTGATTCGGGCGCAGGCGCAGCAGCCCTTCGGGCATCTCGTTGGGCTCGACGCGGTAGCGGTAGCGCTTCTCGCCGTCTTCCTCGAACTCACCCTTGAGTTCGCAGATGTTGGCGCGAAAGCCCACCACCTCGCGCTTGACCAGCACGTTGAGGCCGTCGCCGTTGGACAGCGGCTCATGGGTGACGGCGATCAGGTCGTGCTTGTTGACCTTCTCCACATGCCCGACCGGCAGGCCGGTAAAGGTGGGTGAGTCGAAGGCGCCGATGTCCACCTTGCGCTCGGTGACGAAATAGTCGGTGCTGCCGCGGTGGAAGGTCTTGTCCGGGTCGGGCACGAAGAAGTGCGCGGTGCGGCCGCTGGAGGCGCGGGCCAGGTCCGGGCGATCCTCGAGGATGGCGTCGAGTTCGCGGCGGTAGTGGGCGGTGATGTTCTTCACGTAGGCCACGTCCTTGTAGCGCCCCTCGATCTTGAACGAGCGCACGCCGGCCTCCACCAGGGCGCGCAGGTTGGCGCTCTGGTTGTTGTCCTTCATCGACAGCAGGTGTTTTTCGTAGGCGATCACCCCGCCTTTCTCGTCCTTGAGGGTGTAGGGCAGGCGGCAGGCCTGGGAGCAGTCGCCACGGTTGGCGCTGCGTCCGGTCTGGGCGTGGGAGATGTTGCATTGGCCGGAGAAGGCCACGCACAGCGCGCCGTGGATGAAGAACTCGATGGCGGCATCGGTGGCGTCACTGATGGCGCGGATTTCCTGCAGATTCAGCTCGCGCGCCAGCACTAGCTGGGAGAAACCGGCCTGGTCGAGGAATTTCGCCCGTGCCAGGGTGCGGATATCGGTCTGGGTGCTGGCATGCAGCTCGATGGGCGGAATGTCCAGCTCCATCACCCCCATGTCCTGCACGATCAGCGCATCCACCCCCGCGTCGTAAAGCTGGTGGATCAGCGCGCGTGCCGGCTCCAGCTCGTCGTCATGCAGGATGGTGTTGAGGGTGGTGAAAATGCGCGCGTGGTAGCGGCGGGCGAATTCCACCAGCCTGGCGATATCGCTCACCTCGTTGCAGGCATTGTGCCGTGCGCCGAAGCTGGGGCCGCCGATATAGACGGCGTCGGCGCCATGCAGGATGGCCTCGCGGGCGATCTCGACATCGCGGGCAGGGCTGAGCAGTTCCAGGTGGTGCTTGGGCAAGGACATGGTGTTTTTTCTTTATCAGGCGACACGGGCAAGGGGCGCATTGTAGCGGGCGGCGGCGGTGAGGGCACTCGCCAGATGCCGGGCGGCTGGCAATACGCGCCGATGCAGTTACAGTAGCGACTTTTTTTCAGACGGAGGTGTGGCGATGGACAACAGAGGCTTGGAGACGCTCGATCAATGGCTGCTCAAATACGGCAACGATCACTCGATCCTGTCCGCCAGTGAGCTGGATGGCTTCTTTGCCGCCATCGTCTCAGCGCCGCGCCAGGTCGCGCCGGCCGTATGGTATGCGGCGATCTGGGCCGACCAGCCGCCGCAATGGCCGAGCGACAAGGATGGCGAGCGCTTCATGAAGCTGGCGGTCGAGCTGATGAGCGAGGCGGCCTACATGCTCGCCGAGGAGCCCGACGACTACGAGGCGATCTTCCTCGCCGACGACAACGGCAAGGGCGAGAAGCTGATCGTTTCCGAGTGGTGCGCGGGCTACCTGCGCGGTGCCGCGGTGGCCGGTTGGCTGGAGGCGGCGCTGCCCGACTCGGTTGCCGTGGCCTTGAATCTGATCATCCTGCACGGCGACGAAAGTGGCAGCGAGACGCTCAAGGCCATGTCGGATGCCGAATACGACGCCTGCACGGCGATGATCGAACCCGCCGCCGTCGAGCTCTACCAGTACTGGCAGCAGAACCTGGATCCCTTGCTGCCGGTACGCCGCGAAGAGGCCAAGGTCGGCCGCAACGACCCCTGCACCTGCGGCAGTGGCAAGAAATACAAGCAGTGCTGCATGCCTTGAGTCGAGGGCGGTTGCTCAGTGATTGCCGAGTCGAACCTGCGCCGTAATCGCCTGCCTGCGTGATCGTTTGAAGCAGAGCGCGCAAAAGCTGGCCCTCTCCTTCGGGTTGCGCGGCAAGTTGCGCCATGCGTCGTTGCGGGATTTGGCAAGGGAACGACCATCCATCCCGCGCCTAGCCCGGCGCAATTTGGCGCAGCAACGCGGCTCGCGTCGGAACGGCAACAGACCCTAGCGATCCAGCGAAACCAGTTCATTGGCTGGCTGTACGTTCAGCAACTCCGGCCGGCTGCCGAATACCTGCATCACATCGTCCATCGACAACCACCAATCGTCGTGCCACTTGAGGGCGCGCAGGCGTTTCTCGGCCATGTCCAATTGGCGGTAGCTGGGCAGGTTGGCGCTACTGAACAGGTAGGGTAGCAGGCTCTGGCAGAGCCAGGCGAACAGGCGCCTGCTACGTGCGTTGTTGCCGTTGAGGCTCAGACGTAGCAGGTTTTCCAGGTCGATCATGGCCTGCGGCGTTTCCTCGTTGCCGAACAGGATGCCTTCCGGACGGCAGTGCAACAGCAGGGCGGCATCCTCGTCGCTCAGCTCCAGGGCCTGGCAGACGGGCTGCGCGGCGAACCAGAAGCGACCATCGGCCGCGCGCTGCACGGTGAAACGGATGTCTTCAAAAACCGGGTGGATCGGACTGGTCATGGCGCCCTCCCTAGTGCGTGGTACAACAGCCTGTCGAATGGCGATGAAACCATGAATTTCATTTAAAATACAACTGACTGTTCAATCAAGCATGGAAGCGGAATTTAACGTCCGCCTCCATGACCGAGAAAATCGAATTCGCCCAACGCCTGCGCAGTGCCATGCTCGCGGCCGGCTATCCTGATCGCCCAGCCGTGCTCGAACGTGAGTTCAACTCACGCTATTGGGGGCGCTCCGTGACCTTTCAGGCTGTGTCGCGCTGGTTGCGTGGCGAGTCCATTCCCTCTCAGGAGAAGTTGCAGGTGCTGGCCGAGTGGCTGCGCATCGAGCCGCAGGTGCTGCGCTTTGGTGAGCAGGCCGCGCTTGCCGTGCGCGAGCAGCGCGGCCGCTGGGAGGATCCCAAGCACTATCAGGAGCGTGAGGTCATCGAGGCCTTTCTGGCGCTGCCGCCCGTGCAACGCAAGGTGGCGCGCGAGGTGGTGATGGCCTTGGCCGTGGCGGCCAAGGTCGATAGCGGGAAGAAGCCCGGCGGCAAGGGCTGAGCGTTCCTCAAACCTGTGTAGGCGCGGATTTGTTCGCGATCATGGCCGGGCACCGAGCCAAAGCCTGTCGCGAATAAAGGCTAGGCGTCCCCTTCGCTCCTACAGTGGCAAAAAGCCTAGCCTCAGCCCAGCAGTTCGGCGAAGGCCTTGTCCGCTTCCAGCACGGCGGGCAGGGCGGTGAACAGGGCGGCGAGATCGACTTCCTCGAAAAGCGGGCCTTCCAGGCTCTTCTGGGCCTTTTCGCCGAGGCCATCGGCTTCCAGCGCTTCGCCGACCGCCACGGCCTGGGCCACCAGGCGTGCATAGCGGCCATCGTCCGGTGCGGCGTTGGGGCGGGCCTGGTAGGCGATGGCGTTCTGGATCAGTTTGGGCAGTTGCCAGCGGCGCGCCAGTTCGGCGCCTACCTCGGGGTAGCCGAAGCCCAGTTGCAGGGTTTCCTCAGCGGCATGGGCGGCAGCTTCACGCTGCGGCTGGCGGTTGAGCTTGCGGGCGAAGTCCGGTGCGCCGGCCTGGATCAGTAATTCACCGATGTTGTACATCATGCCGCAGGTGAATGCAGCGTCGGCATCGAGCTTGAGTTGCTTGGCCAGGGTGCGGGCGATGCTCGCCACGCGGAAGCTGTGGATCCAGAAGCTCTTGAGATCGAAGCCGGTGTCCACCTTGAAGGCGCCGGTGACCGCCGAGGCCATCACCAGGGTGCGCAGGGTGTTGAAGCCCAGGCGCATGGCGGCATCCTCGACGCTGGTAGCCTCGCGCGCACCGCGAAAGCGCGCCGAGTTGGCCAGGCGCAGCACCTTGGCGGCGATCACCGGGTCGCGCTCGATGTTGCGTGCCACGCTTTCCAGGCTGGAAGTGGGGTTGTCGAATTGCTGGATCAGCTCCTGCGCCACCTTGGGAATGCTGGGCAGGCTGTGCAGTTCGGCAAACAGGCTTTCGATGTTCATGAATGACTCCGCTCCGACGCGCTGTGGACAATGACTTGAGCATAGTCAGGCCATACACGCATGCCAGTCTCGAGGCGTCGTTCAGAGGGAGAGAAGGTTGCCGATCAGGCGGGGGGAGGTGGCAGTCCGCTGCCGTCCAGCGGGGCCGGGGCGATGGCCTCGGCGCCCGCCAGGGGGTCAGGCGAAGACGAAGTACTTGCGCACCGTTTCCACCACTTCCCAGGTGCCTTTCATGCCCGGTTCGACCACGAAGATGTCGCCGGCCTTGAGGTGGATCGGCTCCATGCCGTCCGGGGTGATGATGCAGTAGCCTTCCTGGAAGTGGCAGTACTCCCACTTCACGTACTCGACGCGCCACTTGCCGGGGGTGCAGATCCAGGTGCCCATGATCTTGCTGCCGTCATCAGAGGTGTAGGCGTTGAGGTTGACGGTGTGCGGGTCACCTTCGATGCGCTCCCATTTGCAGGCATCGACGACGGGCATCGGCTGGGTGTCGCGCAGGACGGTGATCGGTTTGTTGGCCATGTCTGGCTCCCGGTACGAATGAAAAAGGGCCTTCACCATAGGCTGCGTGGGCACGGGGAAATTGTCTGGGCTCGACCTCTGCCTAGCCGTTTGCGCTGTGCTCTCGCCTGTCAGCTTGCTCCGCTACGTGGTTTGAGCTCGGCGGGCAGGTGTTGCTGCAGATAGTCCATGAACAGGCGCACCTTGGGCGTCAGCTCGTAGCGGTCGCGCACGCACAGGTAGTAATCCAATGGGGCACTGGTTGCCCGGCCATGCGTGGGGGTGGACGAGGAGAACAGCTCCAGCAGTTCGCCGCGGGCCAGGTAGGGATCGGCGACGAAGGACGCCAGCCGGGTGATGCCGCCGCCGGCCGCGGCGCATTGGGCGAGGGCGTCGATGTCGTTGCTGCTCATGCTGACGCGCACCTGGGGCTCGAAGTGCACGCCTTCGCGGGCGAAGCCCCAGCGCAGGAAGCGCCCATCGTAGGGGATGCGAAACAGCAGGCAGTCGTGATCGCGCAGTTCCTCTGGCTCGCTGGGGCGCCCGGCGCGCTGCAGATAGGCCGGGGCCGCGCAGAAGCGTGTCTGCGCGGTGGCGATGCGCCGGGCCACCAGGCCGTCCTGTAGCTGCTGCTGGATATGAATGCTGAGATCCACGCCCTCCTGAATATGGTCGACGCTGCCATCGGTGGTCAGCAGTTCGCAGCGAATGCGCGGATGGCGCGCCATGAAACCCGGAATCAGCGGGGCCAGTACGTGGCGGCCGAAGGCGGCACTGGCTGCGATGCGCAGCAGGCCGCGCGGTTCGTCCTGCAGATCGGCGACGGCGGCGCGGGCCAGTTCCAGCTCCTGCAGCGCGCCCTGCACGCGCTCGAAGTACGACGCACCGGCATCGGTGAGCGCCAGGCGGCGCGTGGTACGAGTCAGCAGGCGCACGCCCAGACTCTGCTCCAGGCGGGCGATGTTCTGGCTCGCGGCCGCCGCGCTGATGCCCAGCAGGCGTGCACCCGCGGCGATGCTGCCGCTCTCCACGGCCTTCACGAAGCTTTCCAGACCGCGCAGGGTATCCGTGCTTTTGCTTTCCAATGGGGTGGCCATTCGTAAGTTGAACTTGATATTCAACTTACCTGGCGGCCTCTACCGTCGCAATTGCCTTCGTCGCTAGAGTGCCAACACCCTCAACTAACCGGGAGTTTCAACATGTCAGACCTCAACCTCACGCCAGCCGCCACGCGTAGCTGGAAGTTGCCCGCCCGCGCCATGCCGGTGGCCTTCGCCTTCTTCATGTCGGGCATCATGGCCATGCTCATGTCGCTGGTGATCACCGCTGCCAACCGTGGCCTGGGCCAGGGTTACCTGCAGGCGGTGCTCGGTGCCTACAGCCTGGCGATGCCGGTGGCCTTCGTTTGCGTGATGCTGGTGCGGCCCATCGTGATCAGGCTGGTGAGCCTGACCGTGCGTGCGCCCTGAGAGCGCATATCGCCTGTTGGGCTGCGGCATTCTTACGCCAAAAGAACGAGAGCATTGGCTTCACTTTGCTACTAGTCTGAGAGTAATGATCAGCCCAACGAGAGAGGCGCCCATGGGTCTCTTCCAGCGTGAAAGATTCACCCAATCCCCGCAGGGGGCTGCCGTCCCCATCGGCTGCCGAGCGGCCGAACTTGCCGCCGCGCTGGCGGCGGTGCGGATACGCCCCAGCTTCATCACCGGCTATGTTTCCCCCCATCTGGATATCGAACGCATCGCACGGCAGATCACTGAACGCTTTCCCGGCGTGCCCCTGAGCCTGACCAGCAGCGCCGGCGAGCTGTGCGGTGGTGAAGGCCGTCTGTATTGCGACACCGGCGAGCAGTGGGATCGGGTGGTGCTGGCGGTGTTCGACAGCCGGGTGGTGGCCAGTGCCGAGGTGGTCAGCGTGCCGCTGGAAAGCCAGGACATCCGCGCGGGCGGGGCGCACATGCCGCTGCGCGAGCGCATCGCCAAACTGACCCGTTCTCTGCAGGCGCTGCAGGTGAAGACGCCGATCGATGCCCGCGATACCCTGGCCTACGTGCTGTTCGACGGCCTGTCGGCCTCCGAGTCGTTCTTCATGGAGGCGCTGTACGAGTCGGGGCGCTTCCCCTGTCTGTTCGTTGGTGGCTCGGCCGGGGGCAAGGGCGACTTTCGTCAGACCTTCCTGCACGACGGCCAGCGCCGTTACGAGAACCATGCCCTGGTGGTCTTTCTCAAGAGCGCGCCCAACGTGCGCTTCGGCGTGTTCAAGAGCCAGAATTTCGAGCCCACCTCCATCAGCCTGAGCGTGCTCACCGCCTCGCTCGAGGCGCGCAGCATCCGCCAGGTGGTCGATGCGCGCGGCAATATTCTCAGCATGGTCGCGGCCCTGTGCGCCGAGTTGCACTGCCAGCCACATGAGTTGGAGAGCAAGCTGGCCAATTATTCCTTCGCCATTCGCGTCGGCGGCGAGCTGTTCGTGCGCTCCATCGCGCGCATCGACCTGCAGCAGGAGGTGGTGCACCTGTTCTGCGACGTGTCGCCGGGCGAGGAGCTGGTATTGGTCAAGCGCACGCCATTGGTGGAGAGCACGCGGCGTGACTTCGAGCAGTTCCTGCGCGGCAAGGGTGGTACACCGCTGATCGGCCTGCTCAACGACTGCATCCTGCGCCGGCTGAACAACACGGCGGAGCTGAGGAGCATGGAAGGGGTATTCGGTCGGGTGCCGGTCATCGGCTTTTCCACCTTCGGTGAAATCCTTGGCCTGAACCTCAACCAGACGCTGACGGCGATCTTTTTCTTCCAGGTACCGCCGGGCACCGCGTTCAGTGACGACTACATCGATCGTTTCCCCATCCATTACGGCGAGTTCAAGGCCTTCTTCCTGCGCCGACAGGTTAAGAAACTGGCTGGGCTCAGCCAGGTGGTGGTCAGTCAGATCGATGCGTTCAAACGCCATGACTACGGCATTTGCATCGACAGCGAGGGGCTCGACGAGCACATTCGCCCGGTATTCGAGGGGCTGGCCGACCTGGGCCGGGTGCTGCAGGCGGCCGAGGCCCGGCAGCGCGAGATCGGTGAGCAGTTGCATCTGCATGCCCATGAGCTGCACCAGAGCATGGATGCGCTGACCGACAACATCGCGCGCCAGGGCGAGGTCACCGGGCAGGCCGAGGGTGTGGTGCGCAGCCTGACCGAGCAGGGCGCGTCGGTGGTGCGCAGCGCGGACGAGCTGGCGAGCTCCAGCCTGCGTATCCAATCCATCGTCCAGGTCATCCAGCAGATTGCCGGGCAGACCAACCTGTTGGCGCTCAATGCCGCCATCGAGGCCGCGCGCGCCGGGGAGATGGGCCGTGGTTTCGCCGTGGTCGCCGACGAGGTGCGCAACCTGGCGCAGATCACCCACAAGAACGCCGCCGAGATCGGCTCCGACGTCGATCAGCTATCCCAGGCCATCAGCGCGGTGTCCGGGCATATTCAGCAGCAGGTGAGCGAGGTCTCGGCGCTGGGCGGGATGATCGATTCGCTGCGTGATTCCGCGCAACTGACCAAGCAGACCTCGCTGCGTACGCGCGAGCTGGCCGATACCCTGACGGGGCTGACCGGCACTGTCGGGTGAGGCTGTCGTTTCCATCCGTAGGAGCCCGTTTCCCGGTTCCTACGGGAGCGAATTCATTGGCAATCAGGGCCGGGCACTGGGCTAAACCCAATTGCGAATAAAAGGATCATCGCATTTTCAGGGGGAATGCCTGGTTGACACCGGACTGGCAAGTTTGTGTGAGTGTTTGGTTGATTCGGTGTTCTGGGCGCCGCTGCGGTGTGTGCTGGAACTCCCTGTTTCGCCCCCTCGGGCGACTCACTTTTCTTTGAAATCGGAATGCCGCCCAGCCCAAAGAAAAGTAAGCAAAAGAAACGCACCCCCGCCATCCGGAACTAGGCGTCCCCGTCATGCTGCGCTCGACTTCCCTCACTCCGGCACCGCTCCGGGGGTGGCGTACATGGGCCATCCCTGGCCCATTACGCCTCTCGTGGCATCCATGCCACTCGTCCCCTGCGCAATGCCTACGCTCGGCCTCCTGAAGGGGGCATTTGCGCGCCTGAACGAACGGGCACTCCATAGGTTGCTCGGCGTGTTCTAGTGGCCATGAAGTCGCGACTGGGGCGTCGAGTTAAACCAATACTTTCATTCGCGCAGTTTCATGCAGTGAACAGCTTGCCGGCTTGCAGCCGGCATTAAGGTCAGCCCTAAGGCTGACCCATGTTCAAGCACTCCGTGCTACTTCTGGGTTACCTCGGGTTCAGGCGCGTGCAGAGCCCGCCCAGGAGGGCGAACGGAATCGTCGTGGAAGAGGTTGAGCGACATGGATGTCGCGAGAGCCGCGATGGGCCAGGGATGGCCCACCGCGGCGGGCCTCTGGAGCGGCGATGGAGTGAGCGAACCCTGGCGAAGCCAGGGCCGGATGACCGGGCGGAGGGTTTTGGTTACTTTTGCCCTACAAAAGTGACTCGCCCGGGAGGGCGAAACCAGAAACATCAACAAAAACGCGGCAATTCGGAACAAGAACCCGAACAAGCAACAAGCAACAAGCAACAAGCACTCACACAAACTTGCCAGTCCGGCGTCAAGACTGACTTTCCTGAGATTCCGCGAAGAGCTGAATTTATTCGCGATCAGGGGCGGGCACTGGGCCAAACCCAATCGCGAATAAAAGCTAGGCGCCCCCTTCGTTCCTGCAGGGTTTGGGCGCATGGCCGCAGGCGCCGTTGTTCTGCAGCATCGCCTCACAGCTTGGTGGCGAAACTCTCCACGGCGGCGACCACGCGGCGTGCGCCATCCTGGATTTCCTCGATCACCTGGCCGGCCTGCTTGGACAGTTCCAGGCCCAGTTCGGCCTGGCTCTTGCCTCGGCCGATGATCTCCACGGCACGCTCGGCCAACTGCTGGTTCTGCCCGACCACCGAGGTGATCTCCACGGTGGCCGAGCTGGTGCGCGAGGCTAGCTGGCGCACTTCGTCGGCCACCACGGCGAACCCGCGCCCCTGATCGCCAGCACGTGCCGCCTCGATGGCGGCATTGAGCGCCAGCAGGTTGGTCTGATCGGCGATGCTGCTGATGTTCTTGACGATGGAGCCGATGAGCTGCGACTGCTTGTCCAGCGCCTCGATGCCCTGTGCCGCCTCCTGCATGCGCCCGGCCAGTTCGGCCATGGCGTCGAGCATCTGCTGCACCACCGAGGCTCCGTTGCGGGCGCTGGCATCGGTGCCCTTGGAGGTATCGAAGGCGATGCCGGCGGCCTGCGCCACCGCCTCTTCGCGCTGCACCTGGTCGGTGACCACCGTGGCGAACTTGACCACCTTGTACAGGCGGTCATGGGCATCGGTGATGGGGTTGTAGGAGGCCTCCAGCCAGACGTCGCGGCCATGGCTGTCGATGCGCTTGAAGCGGTCGACGACGAACTCGCCACGGCGCAGCTTTTCCCAGAACTGTTGATAGGCCGGCGAGTTGACCTCGCTGGCATCGCAGAACATGCGGTGATGCTTGCCCTTGATCTGCTCCAGGCTGTAGCCCATGGCGTCGAGGAAGCGCTGATTGGCGGTGAGCACTTCGCCGTCGAGGTTGAACTCGATCACGGCGGTGGAGCGCTGCAGTGCCTTGATCAGGTTCTCGTGCTCACGCGATGTTTCGATGGTACGGGTCAAATCGCTGGCATAGAGGGAGAAGAAACGGATATTGCCGGCGCTGTTGCGTACCGGCTGCAGGATCGAGCGAAGCCAGGCTTCGCGGCCATTACCCCGTAGCAGGCGGATGACGCCGGCCAGGTGCTCGCCGCGCTCCAGCGCCCGACGCACGCGGTGATGGAAGTCGAGATTGCGCACATGTTCGGGGATCAACTCCAGCAAGGAGTGGCCCTGCAAGCGTTCGGCCGTGTAGTGCATGTCCTTGAGAAAGTTGGCATTGGCATGCATGACTCGACCTTGTGGGTCGAGAATGAGGCCAAGCATTTCGCCATCCAGGCTGGCGCGTACCTGCTCTACCGAGGACAGATCCTCGCGTAGCGCCTGTATCTCTTGCTGCAAGCGGTTGTTGAACATGAGGGTGATCTCGCTGAAATGTCCCTAGCCATTGCTTCGGCCATCCGAGATCTGAGTTTAGTCACTCCTGTCTAAATTTCCGTGGGGGAGGCTAGGAAATTTGCACGATAGTACCTGCCCTGGGATTTGGCTTGCGGCAATGGGCCTGAGCCAGCGCTGAATGCCACAGGCCCGCAGGACAGGATCGTCTTCAGCCGATGGCCTGGGTGACCAGGGCGAACTGCTCGACTCCGCCACTGCTCTGGGGGGCATCGCCTTGGGCCATCTGCGCGACGCTGTCGACCTGGGCCAGGCCCTGGTTGCCCAGCCAGTCACCCAGGCCGCAGTCCGCCGGGATGTCGAGGCGCACGAACTGGCCCGCCAGTTGCGCCAACAGGGTACTGATCAGGTACTGGGCCTGTTCCCGGTTCTGCGCCACCACCGGGCCAATGACCCGGCCACGACCGAACGGCCGCTGCATGGCGAAGGCGCAGGGTTGTCCGTCTCGCTCGAGGAGCAAGGTGCATTCCAGTACATCGTGCAGATCGTCCAGCACGCGGGTGCGATCCAGGCCGCTGGCGGCATTGGCCAGGCTCAGCAATTCTGCCCAGTCGCGGTCGTCGGCCTGGCGGCAGGTGGTGCCGGCGGGCAGAGGTGGGCAGGGCAGCGGTGCCACTGTCCCCTGATGCTGGTGTACCCGACCGAATTCGACGAAGCCCAGGCTGATATACAGCGGCGTGCCTGCCAAGGTGGCGTTGAGCATGGCAGTGGCCGAGCCACAGGCCTGCAGGGTCAGCTCCATCAGTTTGCGGCCGATGCCCCGGCCCTGATAGGCGTCGCTGACGATGACCAGGCCGATGGTGGCGTAGTCGCCTTGCACGCAGGCGAAGGCGGTACCGACCAGACGCCCATCATCTTCGACGACCAAGCCTTCGGCGACGCGCTGCAGCATGGCCCAGTCTTCCAGGCGGTGCGGCCATTTGAGTTCGAGCGACAGGGCATGGGCCGCTGGCACGTCGGCGGCGGTCATCGGACGGTAGACGAGGGCAGGGGGCTGCGCAGCAGGCATGATGGCTCTCCGAAGTGGTGCCGCACGCGGTCACGGTGCGGTCGCTGGCGCCTGTATCCCATCTGTGGCCAGGTCTGACAATAGGCATCGGACATTTCGGTGGATTGCATCGGTTTGCCAGGCAAAGGCCGCAGCTAATGCTCGCGCGGGGGGCCAAGTCCGCAGCAAATTGCGCCTGTTTTTACCTAGCATGGAGGGCCTTGCCAGGCCATTTCTGGCATACCTGCGCCCTCGATTGGAGAACTCCGATGTCACATCCCAACGCCCTGTTGCTGGCACTGGCCGATGGCCGTCCCGCCGCTGATTTTACTCATGCCGCCCTTGGCTCCAGCGATCCTTTCGACGGCATGCGTCAGGTCGCTTATCGCAGCGATGACGGTCTGAGTGTCGGTATCGTCCAGGGGGCCGGCGAGCACCGGGTCGAGCACTATCCGCATGTCGAGATGTTGGTGGTGCACGCCGGGCATCTCAGCGTGCAGGACGAGCAGCACAGCCTCGAACTGGGCGTGGGTGACAGCTTGGTGATCGGTCGTGGCACGGCGTTGCGCATCCAGGCCTCGGCCGACAGCCTGTGGGCCTTCTGCGCCTACCAGCAGGCCAGTGCCGAGACCAGGCCGGGGCTGACGCCGTTGCAGGCCTACGCCCCGCTCAACCCGTCGCAGCCACCGGAGGCGCAGATCCTGCTGAGCCAGGCGCCGCAATGCCGCTCGCACAATGCCTATGCCGACGCGGCCAGCAACCTGCTGATCGGCGTGTGGGACTCCACGCCCTACGCCCGTCGCAGCCGCCCGCACAAGGTGCATGAGCTGATGCACCTGATCGAAGGCAGCGTCACCCTGACCCTCGAAGACGGCGCGCAGTTGAGGGTCAATTCCGGCGACACCGTATTCGTGGCGCAGGGCACGCCTTGTGCCTGGACCAGCACGGGCTATGTGCGCAAGCTTTACGTGGTCAAGTGAGGCGTTAGCGCTTGAAGCCCTCTCCCTGCCAGGGAGAGGGCGCTTCGGTGCGGTTCAGAACTCCGACACCTTGCCCCAGGCGCTCTTGTTCAGGCGCGCCAGGTTGTACTGGCGGTGGTCGACGAAGGGCGTTTGCCCTTGTGCCAGTTCGGAGATCAGGCGGCCGGCGCCGGGGCCGATGCCGAAGCCATGGCCGGAGAAGCCAGCGGCAAGGATGAAGCCTGGCAGGTTCTGCGCCTCGTCGATCACCGGCACGCCGTCCGGGGTGCTGTCGATGTAACCGGCCCAGCCGGCCTGCATGGGCACGCTGCCCAGCGCTGGCAGCAGACGGCGAGCGCGGGCGAGGGTATCGCGCAGGATGGCTTCCGATGGGCGTGGATCGAGGATGCGCACGCGCTCCATTGGCGTCGGTTTGTCCAGTGCCCACTTGCGCCAGGTTTCGTGGCCGGACAGCCAGCCCTGCAGGTCGCCCGGCGAGAGCATCTGCCAACGTTTGGCGAACATCGGCACGAAGTAGCTGGCGAAGCGCAGTTGTTGCGGCGTCGGGTCGACGCAGGCGCGCCCGGAAATGGCCAGGGTGTAGCCGCCATCGCCACGCCGGGTGACGGTCACCTCGCTGGTGTGCAGGGCATCGGGAATGCCCTGCACGCCGGGCATCACCGAGAGGATGCTGGAGCGTATCGAGGCCTGTGGAAAGCGAATGCCCAGTTGCGCGCAGAAGGACGACGCCCAGGCGCCGCCGGCCATCACCACCTGGCGTGTCTTGATCACGCCGTGTTCGGTAATCACCGCGCTGACACGCCCGGCCTCGGTTTCCACCCCGCGTGCTGCGCAGAACTGATGCACCGTGCCGCCATGCTTGAGCACGCCCTTGGCGATCAGCGGCGCGGCACGGGACGGGTCGGCGATGCCGTCGGAGGGGGAGAACACGCCGCCAAGCCAGGGTTTGCCGGTGGCGGCACCGCGTTGCGTGGCCTCGGCGCTACTGAGCATATGGGTGGTCACCCCCTGGGTGATGGCGAAGTCGCGCCACTTGGCCCAGCCATCCAGCTCGGCCTGGTTGTCGGAAAGATAGAACAGCCCGCAACGGCGAAAGCCCAGGTCTTCGCCCAGCTCGGCGCTGATTTCTTCCCACAGCTCGAGGCTTTTGGTGGACAGCGGCAGCTCGCGGGCATCGCGATTCTGCTGGCGGCACCAGCCCCAGTTGCGGCTGGACTGTTCGGCGCCGATGCGGCCCTTTTCCAGCAGTGCGACCTTGAGGCCATCGCGGGCCAGGAAATAGGCCGTGCAGACGCCGATGATGCCGCCGCCGATGACCACGATATCGGCGCTATCGGGCAATTGTGCCGTGGACTGCATGGTGATCAAGGGAGCCGGCATGTTGTTTCTCCTGGCCTGCAAGAGCGAAAGGGTTAAGGGGGATGCTGGATTGTCGTCCCTTGAACAGGGCGTTGGACAGCGTCAGCGGCACTGCCATTGTGCCGCTTATGGTAGGCAGCTCGACCCGATGCAGGCTGTCGTATTGATCCTGTGCAATCGCAGAATCAGGTGTTTTCGCCGGTGCGCTCGGAAGTTTATGCTGCGGCGCCTGTCATGACCCTCATGAGTTTTTCTGCCTTGCCTGTTCTGCCCGGCGTGCTGATGGCTGACCGATGCCGGCGCACCTCGCTCCAACGACATGCATTCGAGCCGCTTCACGCATGCCGTGCAGGCAATCGCTGCATGGGCAGGGCGCAGCGTCAGCTTTCGTCAACGGTGGCAAAAACAAGCGGAAGTTGCGCCTTGAGCCAATATCCGAAATTTTCTGCGGAGCGCCCGACGGCATACTGATTCGAGGCAAGCCGGCACTGCCCGTGAGCAGTGCCCTTTTTACCTGGCTGCCGGTTGATGGACGGTTGTCCAGGTCAGTCAGTAGTGAGGTCGTGCAGATGAAAACCCTGCTGCTCAACAAAGCAGAAGTCGGCAGCTTGATCACCATGCAGGAAGTCATTGGCACGGTGGAGGAGGCCTACAAGGCCTTCAGCGCCGGGCAGGTGGTGCAACCGGATTACATCGGCATCCACCTGCCGGCACCTCGCGGTGAGATCGACTTCAAGGTCGGTTACTGCACGAGCAATGAGATCATCTCGATGAAAGCCTCGTCCGGTGGTTTTCTCGATAACCCGGGCACACACGGCGTACCCAACGGCATGGGCTCCGTTCTGTTGTTCGATGCCCGCAGTTGCGCGCTGATCTGCGTGATGGACGGCAGCCTGCTCACCGGCCTCAGAACGGGGGCCTCGGGGGCTGTTTCGGTCAAGGCACTGGCGCGTGCGAACGCCACGAAGGTCACTTGCATCGGCACTGGCAATCAGGCACGCATGCAGATTCGCGCCATCAGCCTGGTCAGACCCATCGAAGTGATCCATGCCTGGAGCAGAACCCCCGAAACGCGCGAGCGCTTCAAGGTGGATATCGAAGGCGAACTCGGTATTCCGGTGATCCTGGCCGACTCGAAGAAGGAGGCGGTCGAGCAGGCCGATATCCTCATCACCACTACCCGCGGCAAGGGCCCGCTGGTGCAAGCGAGCTGGGTGAAGCCCGGCACCCATATCGTCGCCATCGGCACGGACATGAAAGGCAAGCAGGAATTCGAGCCCGAGATATTCCGCCACGCCAAGATCGTCAACGACTCGATCGCACAGTGCATCGACAAAGGGGAAACCTGGCATGCGCTGAACGAGAGGGTCATCGGCCTTGACGATATTCACGGCGAACTCGGCGAGATACTGCTGGGCACGAAACCAGGGCGGCAGAGCGATGAGGAGATCACCCTCTTCGACTCCACCGGCATGGCCATACAGGACAACACCACCGCCGAGAAAATCTATCGCAACGCACTGGAAAAACAGATCGGAACCTTCTTCGGCTTTCTTTGAGTGCGGGATCTTTCGGTAACAGGACAGAGGACATGACATGCTCGACCATCCCACCATCGCGGACATTCTAGAGGCCCGAAAACGGCTCGCACCGCATATCCGGCATACGCCCTTGTTGCGCGCCGAGAAGATAGAAAAGGCTGTCGCTTGCCAGCTCTACCTGAAGCCCGAAACCTTGCAGATCACCGGCGCATTCAAGATTCGCGGCGCGTTGAACAAGACGCTCTCGCTGCCGCGAGAGACGATCGCCAACGGCATCATCGCCACCTCGTCCGGTAACCATGCCCAGGGGCTTGCCTACGCCGCCCGCATGCTGGGAGTGAAAGCCATTCTGGTGCTGCCGGTAACCACCCCGAAGATCAAGATCGCCAACACCCAGGCGCTCGGTGCCGAGGTCATCCTCTTCGATGGCGACACTGCCGCGCGCTGGAAGCGGGTATACGAAATCGCCGAGGAAAACGGCTACGTGCCCGTCCATGCCTTCGAGGATCCGCTGGTGATGGCCGGCCAGGGCACCATCGGTTGCGAGATTCTGGAAGACCTGCAGGACGTGGACACCGTCATCGTTCCCATGGGCGGCGGCGGCCTGATTTCCGGCATCGCCACCGCCATCAAGGAAACCCGAGCGTCGGTGCGGGTCGTCGGTGCCGAGCCGGCATTGACTCCCAAGTACTACCACAGCCGCCTGAACAAGCAGCGCACCACGCTGCCCTTGCTCAACACCATTGCCGACGGCTTGCGCATCAGTGTGCCGGGGCAAAACCCTTACCCGATCATCGAACGTTATGTCGACGAGATCGTCCTGGTCGAGGACGAGCACATCGTCCAGGGCATGCGCGCCCTGGCCAAGGACGCCAAGCTGATCGCCGAACCCGCCGCCTCCATCGGCATTGGCGCGCTGCTGGCCGGTACGCTGAAGGTTCGCCCGGATGAAAAGGTCTGTGTGGTCCTGACCGGCGGCAACTGGGATCTGTGTGACCTGGCCGAGGTCTACCAGGATCGCGGCTAGCATGATCGCCAGGACATGGGCCTTGCACCTTGCGGTCGATTACATCGGGCCAGGCCTGAAAGTCCGCAGCTAATGCTTGGGCACGGCCGCAAGTCCGCAGCATGTATCGGGCAATGTTTTCTAGGATGGAGGTCTGGCTATGCCAGGCGCCGCGCAGGTGTCCTGGCGCTCTTACCTGGAGTCCTTTATGAACAGCTTCGACCCGAACGGTGTGTCCGTGCGCAGTGCCCATTTCATTGGCGGCCGTTACCGCAACGGCCTGCCGGGGCTGGAAGTGTCGCGCCCCTCCGATGGCCAACCCTACGCGCAACTGCCCATCGCCGATGCGGCGCTGGTGGACGAGGCGGTGGAGAACGCCTGGCAGGCGTTCCGCCAGAGTGACTGGGCCAGCCGCCCACCACGTGAGCGCTGCCGTGTGCTGCGCCGCTGGGCCGACCTGATCGAGGCCGATGCCGCGACCCTGGCGCCGCTGGAGGCGGTCGGCTCGACCCGTCCGCACAAGGATATATTGGCCTGGGACATCCCCTATGTGGCCGAGGTGCTGCGCTTTTTCGCCGAGCTGGCCGACAAGCACGGCGGCCAGGTGGCGGCCACCCAGCATGACCGCCTGGGCATGCAGATCGCCGAGCCTTACGGGGTGATCGGTGCCATCGCGCCGTGGAATTTCCCGTTGAGCATGGCCAACTGGAAGGTGGCGCCGGCCCTGGCGGCGGGCAACGCGGTGGTGCTCAAGCCCTCGGAACTCACCCCGTTCTCCATCCTGCGCTACGCCGAGCTGGGGGTGCAGGCGGGCCTGCCGCCAGGCATCTTCAACGTGGTGCAGGGCGACGGGCGCCTGACCGGCGATGCCCTGTGCCGCCACCCGCGCATCAGCAAGGTGACCTTCACCGGCTCCACGGCCACCGGCTCCAGCATCATGTCGACCTGCGCCAAGTACGGCCCCAAGCCGGTAACCCTGGAGCTGGGCGGCAAGAGCCCGCAACTGGTGTTCGCCGATATTGCCGATTTGCCCAAGACCGCGCGTAGCGTGGCCATGGCCGTCACCGGCAACGCCGGCCAGGTGTGCGTATCGGGCTCGCGGCTGATCATCGAGCGCAGCATTCTCGAACCTTTCGTCGAATGCCTGCAGCAGCATTTCCGCGAGTTGCGCCCTGGCCCGACCTGGTCGGCGCAGACCAGCCTGGCGCCGATCATTTCCCGGCAGCAGGCCGAGCGTATCGACGCCATCGTGCAGCGCTCGCGTCAGGCCGGTGCCGAGGTGCTCGCAGGTGGCGGGAGCATCGACGGCCTTGGCGGCGCCTATTATCAGCCCACCTTGCTCGGCGTGACGGCCAGCGACAACCCGGCCGTGCCGGAAGAGATCTTCGGCCCGGTGCTGACCATCCAGACCTTCGATGACGAGCAGCAGGCCCTGCAACTGGCCGAGCACCCCACCTACGGGTTGGCAGCGGGCGTGCACACCGCCGACCTCAACCGCGCCCTGCGCCTGATTCGTGGCCTGGAGGTGGGCACGGTGTGGGTCAACCGTTACGGGCGCAGCGACGACCACATTCTGCCCACCGGCGGCTACAAGCGTTCCGGCATCGGCAAGGATCTGGGCAGCGAGGCCTTCACGGCCAACCTGCGGCACAAGAGCGTGCTCATCGACATCGGTTGATTGTGCTGCGTTATCCCCCCAACGGGCGCCCTGCGAGGCGCCCGTTTTGCCTTGTTTGGCCCCCCAGGGGCGCATGCTCGCTGGCTTTGCTCGCTTTCGGGGCGCTCCGCAAAGTCTGCTGGCCCTGGCCTGAAAAACGGCCTTTTTGTGTCGATGCGTGCCTGCTTTTAACCTCATCTGCCGAGGGCCTGGTGCTGTAATGATCGGGCAGTTCAGCACGACGTCTGTGTTCCCGAGCGGAGTCGATGTCGACTGCACCATCCCCCAACAAGACTTCAGGACTGCGCCATGAGTTTTCTTCGCCCCAAGTACATCACCTTCGACTGCTACGGCACCTTGACCAACTTCCAGATGGGCCCGTTGACCCGCGAGCTGTTCGCTGACCGCGTCGCGCCTGAGCAGATGGATCAGTTCGTCAGGGATTTCGCTGCCTACCGCCTGGATCAGGTGATGGGTGACTGGCGGCCCTATGATGAAATTCTCGATACCGCGATCTCCCGCGTGTGCAAGCGCTGGGGCGTGGAATATCGTGGCGAGGGACGGCTCTACTACAACGCCGTGCCGACCTGGGGCCCGCATGCCGACGTGACCGCCGGCCTGGCGAAGATCGCCGACAAGATTCCGCTGGTGATCATCTCCAATGCCATGGACGAGCAGATCATGTCCAACGTCGACAAGCTGGGCGTGCCCTTCCACAAGGTCTACACCGCGCAGCAGGCGCAGGCCTACAAGCCGCGCCTGCAAGCCTTCGAGTACCTGCTCGACAACCTGGGCTGCGGGCCGCAAGACCTGCTGCACGTGTCCTCCAGCTTCCGCTACGACCTGATGCCGGCCGAAGACATGAAGATCAAGCACAAGGCCTTCGTCGCCCGCGGTCACGAGCAGCCGGGTAACGCCTGCTACAACTACCGGCAGATCACCGATATCGGCGGGTTGCCCGGCCTGGTCGGCCTTTGACTTGCAAGCCTCGCACAGCCTCTGCAAGTGGCGGTGCGAGGCGCTGCCGTATCCCTGGCAGCTTGCCACGCTGCCTCGACGAATTCTCCGAACCCAAGCCTGCAAGGTGATCTGATGAGCGATAACGAAACAAAAGAGGGTAGGCCGCTACGCAGCGCGCGCTGGTTTCGCAAGGATGACCTGCCGGGTTTCGTGCATCGCTCGACCTTGTCGGCCGCCGGCTGGAGCCGCGAAGACCTGATGACGCGGCCGGTCGTCGGCATCCTCAACACCTGGTCCGATATCAATCCGTGCAACCTCAATCTGCGCACCCTTGCCGAAGAGGTGCGGGTCGGGATTCTCGAGGCGGGAGGGATCCCGTTCGAGGTGCCGCTGATGTCGATCAGCGAGAACATCATCAAGCCGAGCTCCTTCCCGTTTCGCAACCTGCTGGCCATGGAAGCCGAAGAGACCATTCGCGGCTATCCCTTCGATGCGCTGGTGCTGCTCGGTGGCTGTGACAAGACGCAGCCGGCCCTGCTGATGGGGGCCGCCAGCGCAGGCGTGCCGTTCATCTTCCTGGCCAGCGGCCCGGCTACCCCCCGCTCGGCGACTGGCGGCAATCTGGCCAATGCCACCGGGGTCTGGCGCCTGGTTGACCAACTGCGTGCCGGCGAACTCTCCGACGGCGAGTTCGCCGCGTTCGAGCGCAGCGTGATGGGCACGGCCGGCCACTGCGCGGAAATGGGTACCGCTTCCTCGATGGCGGTGATCTGCGAAGCCCTGGGCGTATCGCTGCCTAGCAGCAGCCTGGTGCCGGCGGTCGACCGCGGGCGACAGCAGATCGCCCGCGAGGTGGGCCGTCGTAGCGTGCGCATGGCCGCCGATGGCAGCCCCTGCCCGAGCGAGGTGCTCGATGCGCGCGCCTTCGACAATGCCATCACCCTGCTGTGCGCGGTGGGCGGCTCGACCAACGTCATCATTCACCTGCTGGCGCTCGCCGGCCGCGTCGGCGTGCCGCTGAGCCTGGAGCGCTTCGACGAGATCGCCAGGCGTGTGCCGTTGATCGCCAACGTCCAGCCCGCCGGCGAACACCTGACCGAGCGGCTGATGGCCGCCGGTGGCGTACCGGCCCTGCTCAAGACCCTCGCGCCCTTGCTGCACCTCGATGCGCGCACCGTCGACGGGCGCACCCTCGGCGAGATTATCGACACGGCGCAGGTGTTCGACAGCGATGTGATCCGCCCGCTGGACAAACCGGTCAAGCCTGGCGAGACCATGGTCGTGGTCAAGGGCAACCTGGCCCCGGATGGGGCGGTGATGAAGACCTGTGCGGCCGATCCCAAGCTGTTCCGTCACCGCGGCCCGGCGGTGGTGTTCGAGGACGTGCAAACGATTGCCGACCAGATCGATAACCCCGAACTCGGCATCGACGAGAACAGCGTGCTGATCCTGCGCAATGCCGGCCCGGTGGGCGCGGCGATGCCGGAGTGGGGCATGCTGCCCCTGCCGCGTCATCTGATGGAGCGCGGTGTGCGCGACATGCTGCGCATCTCCGATGCGCGCATGAGCGGCACGGCCTATGGTGCCGCCGTGCTCCACGTTTCACCCGAGGCGGCGGTCGGCGGGCCGCTGGCCCTGGTGCGTAACGGCGACATCATCGAACTCGACGTCGCCGAGCGGCGACTGCAGCTTTGTGTCGAAGAGGAGGAACTGGAACGTCGGCTCCAGGCCTGGCAACCGCCGCTGTCGCGCCACGTGCGTGGCTACCGCAACCTGTACAACCAACATATCGAGCAGGCTCATCTGGGCTGCGATTTCGATTTTCTCCGTGGCGCCAACGAGGAAACCCTGCCTGAAGGGCTTTTCGATGGCTGGGTAGGGGGCTGGTAGGACTTCACCATGAGCATTCTTTATCGATCCGATGCCGCACGCGCCCCTGCCTGGGCGCGCTACTTCGCCGAACACGCCCCCGATCTCGACTTCCGGGTCTGGCCCGATGCCGGCGACCTCGACGAGGTCGAATACCTGATCGCCTGGCAGGCGCCGGCGGATTTCATCGCCCAACTGCCGCGGCTGAAGGTGTTCTTCTCCTCGGGGGCGGGCGTCGATCATGTCGATTTCTCCGCTATCCCCAGGCAGGTTCCCATCGTCAGGATGGTCGAGCCGGGGATCATCGATGGCATGGTGGAGTATGTGTCGCTCTGCGTGCTGGCCCTGCACCGCGACTTCTTCGACTATGTGCAGGCGAAGCAGTCGCGCACCTGGAATCCGCTCGAAGTGTCACCTGCCTCGGCTCGCACCATCGGCGTGATGGGCATGGGCTCGCTCGGCAGCGCCGTTCTACAGCGCCTGGCGAGCTACGGCTTCGACCTGCGTGGCTGGAACCGCTCGCCGCGTGAGCTGTCGGGCGTGGAGAGTTTCGCCGGCGCAGAGCAGTTGCAGCCCTTTCTCGCCGGCTGCGATGTGCTGATCTGCCTGTTGCCGCTCACCCCGGCCACCCGGGGCATCCTGAACCGCGAAGTGTTTTCCCTGCTGCCTGCCGGCGCGGCGCTGATCAATGTCGGGCGTGGCCAGCACCTGGTCGAGGCGGATCTGCTCGAGGCGCTGGATGCCGGGCGCCTATCGCGTGCCATTCTCGATGTGACCGAGCCTGAGCCCTTGCCTGTGGAACATCCATTCTGGGGCCATCCGCGGGTCTTTCTGACCCCCCATGTGGCGAGCATGACCCAGCCCGAATCGGCTGCGCCGATCCTGCTGGCGAACATTCGTCGACATCAACGCGGCGAGCCACTCGCGGATGCCATCGACCGTTCTCGCGGTTATTGAGGCGAGCGGCCCCATGGCGCTGCCGCGATGCGCCAGGGGCACTACGCAGGCATGGCAGCGGGTGCTCCCTGGGGCGCCCGTTGTGCATTCAGACCAGGCGCATTTTCTGCGGCCGCAGCCCCTGAGAGGGTTTTGCCAGGGAGGGAGGGGCGCCCCGCGAGGGTGCGTCAGGCCTGCCGTTGCCCAGTCGTGGAGCGCCCCGCAAAGTCTGCTGGGGGTGGTGGGCAAAACGGTGGTTTATGTCGGTTGGCTCGTGCTTTTAACGTCATCTGCTGGTTTCACGGTGCTGTAATGAAGCCGTGGTGCTGCGACCTATCGTCGCTTTCATCAACGAACTTCCAGGATTGCCCACATGAGTTTTCTTCGCCCCAAGTACATCACCTTTGACTGCTACGGCACCTTGACCAACTTCCAGATGGGCCCGTTGACCCGCGAGCTGTTCGCCGACCGCGTCGCGCCTGAGCAGATGGATCAGTTCGTCAGGGATTTCGCTGCCTACCGCCTGGATCAGGTGATGGGTGACTGGCGGCCCTATGATGAAATTCTCGATACCGCGATCTCCCGCGTGTGCAAGCGCTGGGGCGTGGAATATCGTGGTGAGGGGCGGCTTTACTACAACGCCGTGCCGACCTGGGGCCCGCATGCCGACGTGACCGCCGGCCTGGCGAAGATCGCCGACAAGATTCCGCTGGTGATCATCTCCAATGCCATGGACGAGCAGATCATGTCCAACGTCGACAAGCTGGGCGTGCCCTTCCACAAGGTCTACACCGCGCAGCAGGCGCAGGCCTACAAGCCGCGCCTGCAAGCCTTCGAGTACCTGCTCGACAACCTGGGCTGCGGGCCGCAAGACCTGCTGCACGTGTCCTCCAGCTTCCGCTACGACCTGATGCCGGCCGAAGACATGAAGATCAAGCACAAGGCCTTCGTCGCCCGCGGTCACGAGCAGCCGGGTAACGCCTGCTACAACTACCGGCAGATCACCGATATCGGCGGGTTGCCCGGCCTGGTCGGGCTCTGAGCCGCAACCGTCACTTTTACACGGGATAAGGGGTTAGCCATGCGCAGTGAGTCCTATTGGCTCGATACCGCACCGGCGTTCACCGGCGCTCAGACCGGCGCACTGCCGGCACGCGTCGATGTTGCCGTGGTCGGCGGCGGTTTCACCGGGCTGTCGGCGGCCCGTGCGCTGGCCCTGAAAGGGGCGAGCGTGGCGGTACTGGAGGCCGGCCGGGTGGTCGGCGAGGCCTCCGGGCGTAATGGCGGGCATTGCAATACCGGGGTGGCCCAGGACTACGCCAGCCTGGTCGCCAGCCTCGGCGCCGAGCGGGCCCGCGCTTATTACCGGGCCTATGAAAGTGCGGTGCAGAGCGTGGTCGCTTTGGTGGAGGCGGAAGGCATCGCTTGCGACCTCAAGCGCAGCGGCAAGCTCAAGCTGGCTGCCAAGCCCCAGCACTACGATGGCCTGGCGCGCACCTGCGAGCTGATCCGCCGCGAGGTCGACGCCGAGGTGGAGCTGTTGTCCGCCGAACAGGCCCGTGCCGAAGTCGACTCGGCCGAGTTCCACGGCGGCCTGCTGCAGCGCAACGGTGTGCAGATGCATGTCGGCCGCTTCGGTGTTGGTCTGGCCGAAGCGGCGGCGCGCCACGGTGCGCTGATCTACCAGCAGACCACCCTGCAGGGCTGGAAGGCCGAGGCCGGTGGCTATCGGCTCGAAACCAGTGGCGGCAGCCTGCAGGCCGGCCAGGTACTGATGGCGACCGGCGCCAGCCAGCACGGCGGGCTGGGTTGGTACCGGCGGCGGATCGTGCCGGTGGGCAGTTTCATCGTGGCCACCGAGGTATTGCCCCAGGCGCTGCTCGATCAGCTATTGCCGCAACGGCGTTCGTACGTCACCAGCCGCATGATCGGCAACTACTTCCGGGTGACCCCGGACAACCGCCTGCTGTTCGGTGGCCGGGCGCGCTTCGCCATGTCCGGAGGCAGCTCCGATGCCAAGAGCGGCAAGATCCTGCAGGCGGCGATGGCGCAAATGTTCCCGCCGTTGGCCCAGGTGAAAATCGACTATTGCTGGGGCGGTTTGGTGGATATGACCTCCGACCGCCTGCCACGCGCCGGCCAGCATGGCGGCGTGTATCACGCCATGGGCTACAGCGGCCATGGTGTGCAGATGTCGGTGCACATGGGCCAGGCGATGGCCGAGGTGATGGACGGCAAGGCCGAGGCCAACCCCTGGGGCGATCTGGATTGGCCGGCGATTCCCGGGCATTTCGGCAAGCCCTGGTTCCTCCCGGTGGTGGGGGTCTACTACCGCCTTCAGGACTACTTGCATTGAGCGTGTGACAAGAAAAGCAGTGGCACCACCGTCGTTTGCGTTACCCGGTCGCTCCGCTTAGCCGTGAGCATTCGAGCCTTCCATTTTCGACAGGTAGAACGATATGTCTGACAACAAGAACATCCCCGACACTCAACTGATCAGCGGCGAGCAGAGTCAGCGCATTTTCGAGGGGCTCAACCGGGGCATGTCGCGCCGTGACGCCCTGCGCATGCTGGGCCTGGCTGGTATCGCCGCGGCTGGCGCGGGTAGCCTGTTCGGCCCGGCAGGCCAGGTGCTGGCCGCTGGCGCCAGCGCAGGCAGCGTCAAGGGCAAACGTGGTGGGCGCATCAAGGTGGCCAGCGCCACCAGCTCCACCGCCGACACCCTCGACCCGGCCAAGGGCTCGAACTACACCGATTACTGTCGGCACAACATGTTCTACAACGGCCTGACCTCGCTGGACGAGCAACTGGTGCCGCGCATGGCCCTGGCCGAGTCGTTCGACACCAGCGATGCCTTGTCCTGGAACATCAAGCTGCGCAAGGACATCCTGTTCCACGATGGCAAGCCGATGACCTCGGCCGACGTGGTCTACTCGCTGACCCGGCACAAGCTGCCGCAGGTGGGCTCCAAGGCGCTGAGCATCGCCCAGCAGTTCGAGGAGGTGAAGGCCAACGGCCCGCACGAGGTGCAGGTGCGCCTGATCAGCCCCAATGCCGACCTGCCGGCGGTGCTCGGCACCACGCATTTTCTCATCGTGCGGGACGGCACCACCGACTTCACCACCGCCAACGGCACCGGGCCGTTCACCTGTGCCGAGTTCCAGCCGGGCGTGCGCTCCATCGCCAAGCGCAATGACAACTACTGGAAGCCGGGCCTGCCGTATCTCGACGAGATCGAGTTCTTCTCCATCCCCGATGAGTCGGCACGGATCAGCGCGTTGCTGGCCGGCGACGTGGATCTGATCAACCCGGTCAGCCCGCGCTCGGTTTCGCGCCTCGAGGGCAATGCCAACGTGGCGCTGATGGAGTCGCCCACTGGCGGCTACACCAACCTGGTGATGCGCGATGAGCTGGGCCCGGTGCAGAACCCGGATTTCGTTCTGGCCATGAAGTACCTGCTCGATCGCAAGCAGATCAACCGCGTGGCCTTTCGTGGCTACGGCAGGATCGCCAACGACCAGCCGATCGCCGCCAACAGCCGCTATTACTCCGCCGATGTCCCGCAGCGCGCGTTCGACCTGGACAAGGCCAAGTTTCACCTCCAGAAGTCCGGCATGGCCGGGCGCTCCTTGCCGCTGGTGGCGTCGGAGGCTGCTACCGGCTCGCTGGACATCGCCCAGCTCCTGCAGCTCTCCGGCCAGCAGATCGGCCTCAAGCTGGATATCAAACGGGTTCCAGCCGATGGCTACTGGTCCAATCACTGGATGAAGCACCCGCTGGGTTTCGGTGCCATCGGGGCGCGTCCGACCGCCGATCTGTTGTTCAGCCTGTTCTTCCAGTCCGATGCTGTGATGAACGAGTCGGGTTGGAAGAACGAGCGCTTCGATCAGTTGCTGCTCGCCGCGCGCGGGGAAACCGACGACGCCAAGCGCAAACAGATGTACGGTGAGATGCAGGCGCTGGTGCATGAGCACTGTGGGGTCGGCATCTCCCAGTTCAACAGCAGCCTCGATGGCCGTAATGCCAAGCTCAAGGGACTGGTGCCTCACCCACTGGGTGGGCTGATGGGCTACATGTTCGCCGAGTACGCCTGGTTGGATGCCTGAAGCGCAGCGCCGATAAGCACGGCGCCGCCGGCACTGTAAGGCAGGCGGCGACCCTATAACAAGAGGGGCTTGAATATGAACGGCACCATTGCGCGCCTTGTGGTGGGACGTCTGGGGATTGGCGTGATCACCTTGTTGATCGTCTCGCTGGTGGTATTTTTCCTCACCAGTTTGTTGCCCGGCGACGCCGTGCAGGAAATGCTCGGCCAGGAGGCCACCCCTGAAGCGGTGGCGGCCATGCGGGCGCAGCTTGGTCTGGATCAGCCGATCTACCTGCGCTACCTGCACTGGCTCGGCGGACTGCTCAGTGGCAGCCCTGGGGTATCGATGGTCAATGGCATGCCGGTGGGCGATCTGATCGCCAGCCGCCTGCCCAACACCCTGAGCCTGGCGGCAATCACCGCGCTGGTGTCGGTGCCGATAGCGCTGAGCATCGGCATTCTCTCGGCGATGTACCGTGGCTCGAAGTTTGACCGCTACAGCAACATGCTGACGGTGTTCGCGGTGTCCGTGCCGGAGTTTCTCATCGCCACCATCGCCGTGCTGATCTTCGCCGTGAAGCTGGGCTGGCTGTCGGCCTTGTCGCGCAGTGTCGAGGTGCACAGCTTCGGCGAGCTGTTGCGCGTCTATGCCATGCCAGTGCTGACCCTGTGCTGCGTGCTGATCGCCCAGATGGCGCGCATGACCCGCGCGGCGGTGGTCGATCAGCTCAGTTCGCCCTACGTGGAAATGGCCGTGCTCAAGGGCGCCCGGCCGATCCGCGTGGTGCTGCGCCACGCACTGCCCAACGCCATCGGGCCGATCGCCAATGCGGTGGCGTTGAGCCTGTCGTACCTGCTCGGCGGCGTGGTCATCGTCGAGTCGATCTTCAACTATCCGGGGATCGCGACGCTGATCGTCAATGGCGTGATCACCCGCGACATGCCCTTGGTGCAGGCCTGCGTAATGCTGTTCTGCCTGGGCTTCCTGACGCTGGTGCTGCTGGCCGACCTCTGTGCCATCCTGTCCAACCCGAGGCTGCGCAAATGAAAACGGACACCGTATCCACACGAGCGAGCGCCGCGCTGCGCGATATTCCCCTCGAGGCTCCGCTGCCCGCCGTGGCGCCGCGCAAGCGTCGTCTGAAGCTGTCCGGTGCCGGCATCGTCGGTTTGCTGCTGGTGCTGTTCTGGGCCGTGATGGCGGTGGCTGGCCCCTGGCTGGCACCGCACGACCCCAACGCTCTGGTCAGCGATGACTTCTTCGGCCCGCTGAGCCTGCAATTCCCGCTGGGCAGCGATTACCTGGGCCGCGACATGCTCAGCCGCCTGCTGCAGGGCGCGCCATACACCATCGGCGTGGCCCTGCTGGCCACCGTGCTGGCCTGCTCCGCCGGCGTACTGCTGGCGCTGGTGGCGGCGGCCTCCGGAGGCTGGCTGGATGCCCTGATCAGCCGCACCCAGGATGCTCTGATCGCCATTCCCAACAAGATCTTCGCCCTGTTGATGGTGGCTTCGTTCGGCTCCTCGGTGCCGTTGTTGCTGCTGATGGCGGCTTTCGCCTACATGCCCGGCTCGTTCCGTATCGCCCGTGCCGTGGCGGTGAACCTGATGGCCATGGACTTCGTGCGGGTCGCGCGTACCCGCGGTGAGGGCATGGCCTACATCATCTTCATCGAGGTGCTGCCGAACATGCTGCGCCCGGTGTTCACCGATTTCGGCCTGCGTTTCGTCTACGTGGTGCTGTTGCTCAGTGCCATGAGCTTCCTCGGCCTGGGCATCCAGCCGCCGGATGCCGACTGGGGTTCGCTGGTGCGCGAGAACATTCAGGGTCTGGGCCAGGGCGCCCCGGCCGTACTGGCCCCGGCGCTGGCCATCGCTAGCCTGACCATGGGCGTCAACCTGCTGATCGACAGCCTCGGCGGACGAACCCAGCGCGGCACGGAGAAGTGACATGAAGCAGATCGTCAAGGTAAGTGGCTTGCAGGTGGCCGCCCGCAATGACCAGGGCATCGACGTACCGATCGTGCAGGGGGCCGAATTCAGCCTGAACAAGGGCGAGGTGCTGGCGCTGATCGGTGAGTCCGGCTCGGGCAAGAGCACCATCGCCCTGTCACTGATGGGCTATGCCCGCGCCGGTTGCTGCATCGTCGGTGGCTCGGTGCGCATCGGCGAGGTCGATGTGCTGCAGCTCTCCAACAGCGAGCTGGCCAAGTTGCGCGGGCGCACCGTGGCCTATATCGCGCAGAGCGCGGCAGCGGCCTTCAACCCCTCGAAGACCATCATGGCGCAGGTGATCGAAGGCGCCCTGATCCATGGCCTGCTGTCACGCAAGCAGGCGCAGGACAAAGCCGTCGAGCTGTTCCGCGCCCTGGCCTTGCCGGAACCCGAGCGTATCGGCGCGCGTTATCCGCACCAGGTCTCGGGCGGGCAGTTGCAACGTCTGATGGCGGCCATGGCGCTGATCACCGACCCAGCCCTGGTGATCCTCGACGAGCCGACCACGGCGCTGGACGTGACCACCCAGATCGAAGTGCTGCGCGCCTTCAAGCAGGTGGTGCGCGAGCGCGATACCACCGCCATCTACGTGTCCCACGATCTGGCCGTGGTGGCGCAGATGGCCGACCGCATCATCGTGCTGCGTGATGGCCAGATTCAGGAGCACAACAGCACCGAACAGATCCTGCGCGAGCCGCAACATCCCTATACGCGCAGCCTGCTGGCGGCGATGAAGCCAACGGTGCAGGGCGGCGTCAGCGATCATCAGGTCACTCCGGAGGAGGAGGGCCTGCTGCTCGACGTGCGTGGCCTGGAAATCTGCTACGGCATCAAGAAGGTGCTGCACCAGGTCGACCTCAAGGTGCGGCGTGGCGAGGCAGTGGGGGTGATCGGCGAGTCCGGTTCGGGCAAGACCACCCTGGCGCAGGCCATCGCCGGCCTGGTCGAACCCTCGGCCGGACAGATCCTGCTCGATGCTCAGCCGCTGAGCCGCTCTCTGGATGGGCGCAGCCGCGAGCAGTTCCGGCGCATCCAGTACGTGTTCCAGAATGCCGACACGGCGCTCAACCCGCAGCACAGCATCGAAGACATCCTGGCCCGGCCACTGCGCTTCTACCACGGCATGAAGGGCGCGCAGCAGCAGCGGCGCATGGCCGAATTGCTGGAGCTGGTGCAGTTGCCGGCCGGCATCGCCCAGCGCCGCCCCAGCGAGCTGTCCGGTGGCCAGAAGCAACGCATCAACCTGGCACGGGCGCTGGCCGCCGAGCCGGATCTGATCCTCTGTGACGAAGTCACCTCGGCGCTGGATACCGTGGTCGGCGCGGCGATTCTCGAACTGCTGCGCGACCTGCGCCGCGAGCTGGGCTTGTCCTACCTGTTCATCAGCCACGACATCTCCACGGTGCGCGCGCTGTGCGACGACATCGTGGTGATGTACAGCGGCCACAAGGTGGAGGCCGGTGATCAGCAGGCCTTCGCCCAGGCGCCGTTCCACCCTTACACCGACCTGCTGATCAACTCGGTACCGGAGCTGCGCCAGGGCTGGCTGGAAAATTGCGGCGCCAGCTACGGCGCCTTGCCCGTGATCAGCGAGCCGGCCGTGGGCGCCAGGCTGTGCCCCTTCCTCGATCGTTGTTCGGTGCGTGTCGAGGGGCTGTGCAACCGCCGCGAGCCGCCGCGTGTCCTCATCGCCGGTGGCAGCGAGGTGCTCTGTCACCGCAGCAGCGCCGAACTGCAGCAGGCGCAGCAGGTGCGCTGCGAGCGCAAGCTTCTGGAAGCCTACGCATGAGAGCCCGGGCACTGGAGATCTGCAAACGTCTGATCGCCTTCGACAGCGTTTCCTCGGAGTCCAACCTGGCGCTGATCGACTACGTGCGCGAGCTGCTGGCGAGCCGGGGCATCGAGTCGCTGATCGTCAAGGACGAGAGCGGACGCAAGGCCAACCTGTTCGCCAGCGTCGGCCCGCGTGAGGTGCCGGGCATCCTGCTGTCCGGGCACACCGACGTGGTACCGGCGGCCGGCCAGGCCTGGACGCTGCCGGCCTTCGCGCTGACGCAGCGCGACGGGCGCCTGTATGGCCGCGGCAGTTGCGACATGAAGGGCTTCATCGCCCTGGCCATCGACGCCATGCTGAACGCCGCCGATGGCCCCCTGAATCGCCCGTTGCAACTGGCCCTGTCCCATGACGAGGAAATCGGCTGCGTTGGCGTGCGCCGCCTGCTCGACGTGCTGCACCTGGCGCCGGTTCGGCCCATGCTGTGCATCATCGGTGAGCCGACACGCATGCAGTTCGTCCTCGGCCACAAGGGCAAGGGCTCCTACCGCGCCCTGTGTCGTGGCCAGGAGGCGCATTCCTCGCTGGCGCCGCGTTCGGCCAATGCCATTCACCTGGCCTGCGACTTCATCGCCACGCTGCGCGAGGGCCAACGGCGTTTGCAACAGCAGGGCGCGCACGACGCCGCCTACGACGTGCCCTACAGCACCGTGCATGTCGGCCAGATCGCCGGCGGCAAGGCACTGAACATCGTGCCCAACCTGTGCAGCCTGGATTTCGAGGTGCGCAACCTGCCGGCCGATGACCTCGACGGCTTCATCGAGCAGATGCGTGAGCAGGCCGAGGCCATTGCCGCCGAGGCCAAGCGCCTGTCCAGCGTGGCGACCATCGAGATCGAGACGTTGAACGTCTACCCCGGCCTCGACACCCACCCCAGTGTGGAAGCCGTGCGCTTTCTGCAAGCGTTCGCCGAGCCGGGTACGGGCACTGCCAAGGTGTCGTTCGGCACCGAGGGTGGTCTGTTCACCCAGCGCCTGGACGTGCCGGTGGTGGTCTGCGGGCCGGGCTCCATCGAACAGGCGCACAAGCCCGACGAGTTCGTCGAGCTGAGCCAGATGGACGCTGGCGAGCGCTTTCTCGACGGCCTGCTGGGCTCGTTGCGTAGCTGACACGGGGCCCCGACAGGGCGCGGCAGAGCCTGCCGTGGCGGGGCGATTTTCAGCATCCGCCACTGTGCAACGGGCGCTTTCAGCATCCTCGCCTGCCGCCCCTCAATAGACTGAAGGTCATCTCGAAAGCGGAGTCCATCATGTTGAAGAATCGTTTGCAGGATCCCAGCCTTCTGGTCGAGCGTGCCTATATCGATGGGCAGTGGCAGGCGGCTGACAACGGTGCCACGCTGGAGGTGATCAACCCCGCCAGCGGCGAATGCATCGCCCGCGTACCGGCCCTGCAGGGCAGCGAAACCCGCCGCGCCATCGAGGCCGCCGAGCGCGCCTGGCCGGCCTGGCGGGCGCGCCCGGCTGCCGAACGCGCGGCGCTGCTGGAGCGCTGGTATCAGGCCATGCTCGACAACCTCGACGACCTGGCACTGATCATGACCTGCGAGCAGGGCAAGCCACTGGCCGAAGCCCAGGGCGAGATCCGCTATGGCGCCAGTTTCGTCAAATGGTTCGCCGAGGAGGCGCGCCGCGTCTATGGCGAAACCATTCCGGCGCCCAGCGGTGATCGGCGCCTGCTGACCCTCAAGCAGCCCGTGGGCGTGTGTGCGGCCATCACTCCATGGAACTTCCCCAATGCCATGATCACGCGCAAGTGCGCGCCGGCCCTGGCTGCCGGTTGCCCGATCGTGGTCAAGCCTTCCGAGCTGACCCCGCTGTCGGCCCTGGCCCTGGCGGTGCTGGCCGAGCGCGTGGGTATCCCTGCCGGGGTGTTCAACGTGCTGACCGGTATGCCGGCGGGCATCGGTGAAGAACTCACCGGCAACCCCACGGTGCGCAAGATTTCCTTCACCGGCTCCACCGCCGTCGGCCGCCTGCTGATGCGCCAGAGCGCCGAGCAGATCAAGCGCCTGAGCCTGGAGCTAGGGGGTAACGCGCCGTTCATCGTGTTCGATGACGCCGACCTGGAACAGGCGATTGCCGGGGTGATGCAGAGCAAGTTTCGCAACGCCGGGCAGACCTGCGTGTGCGCCAACCGCATCCTGGTGCAGGACGGCATCTACGCGCGCTTCGCCGTGCGCCTGGTGGAGGAGGTGGGCAAGCTCCAGGTCGGCGACGGCCTGCAGGCCGGCACCACCATCGGCCCGCTGATCAACGCTGCGGCCGTGAGCAAGGTCGCCCGGCATATCGACGATGCCCTGAGCCAGGGCGCGACGCTGCTCTGCGGCGGGATGCCGACGGGGGAGGGGCAGTTCGTCCAGCCCAGCGTGCTCGGCGATGCTCACCCCGGCATGTTGCTGGCCAATGAAGAAACCTTCGGCCCGGTCGCGCCGCTGATGCGCTTCAGTACCGAGGAACAGGCGCTGGAAATGGCCAACGCCACGCCCTATGGCCTCGGTGCCTACTTCTTCACCCAGGACATGCGTCGTTCCTGGCGCGTCGGCGAGGCGCTGGAGTTCGGCATGGTCGGCCTCAACACCGGGCTGATCTCGATGGAGGTGGCGCCCTTTGGCGGCGTCAAGCAATCGGGTCTGGGCCGCGAGGGCTCCCGATACGGCCTCGACGAATACCTGGAAATCAAGGCATTTCATATCGGCGGCCTGCTGGGCGCGTGAGGTGAGGCATGAGCAAAACCTACAGAATCGCTGCCATCGCCGGTGACGGCATCGGCCAGGAAGTGATGCCCGAGGGCCTGCGCGTGCTGCAGCAGGCCGCTGCCAAGTGGGAACTGCAACTGAGCATCGAAGTGTTCGAGTGGGCCAACTGCGACTATTACCTGCAGCACGGGCAGATGATGCCCGACGACTGGTTCGAGCAGCTCAAGGGCTTCGACGCCATCTACTTCGGCGCCGTTGGCTGGCCGGACAAGGTACCCGATCACATCTCGCTGTGGGGCTCGCTGCTCAGGTTCCGCCGCGACTTCGACCAGTACGTGAACATCCGCCCGGTGCGCCTGTTCCCTGGCGTACCTTGCCCGCTGGCCGGGCGCGAGCCGGGCGATATCGATTTCGTGGTGATCCGCGAGAACACCGAGGGCGAGTATTCCTCGGTGGGCGGCAAGATGTTCGAGGGCAGCGAGCACGAGTTCGTCTTGCAGGAGTCGGTGTTCACCCGCCGGGGCGTGGATCGCATCCTCAGGTTCGCCTTCGACTTGGCGCAGAGCCGGCCGCGCCAGCGTCTTACCGCCGCGACCAAGTCCAACGGCATCTCCATCAGCATGCCCTACTGGGACGAGCGCACCGAGCTGATGGCCGCCCAGTACCCCGAGGTGAGCTGGGACAAGCAGCACATCGACATCCTCTGCGCGCGCTTCGTGCTGCAGCCGGATCGCTTCGACGTGGTGGTGGCCTCCAACCTGTTCGGCGACATTCTCTCCGACCTCGGCCCGGCCTGCGCCGGCACCATCGGCATTGCGCCGTCGGCCAACCTCGACCCCGAGCGGCGCTTCCCCTCGCTGTTCGAGCCGGTGCACGGTTCGGCGCCGGACATCTTCGGGCGCAACATCGCCAACCCCATCGCGATGATCTGGTCCGGTGCGCTGATGCTGGATTTTCTCGGCGCCGGCGATGCCCGTTATCGCGCGGCCCACGATGGCATCCTCGCGGCCATCGAGCAGGTCATCGCCAGCGGAGCGGTGACTCCCGATCTCGGCGGCCAGGGTTCGACCCAGGACGTCGGCAAGGCCATCGCGGCAGCGCTGTGATGGCACGCGGCGCTCTACCTCAAGGGCTGGCCGATTCTGCCGTTTGCCGTGAGCAAAACAGTCGATCCGTATCGCTGGGCCGCCAAGTTCGGCTTAGAACGTTGCCCGCAAGGCTTAACCTGAACTGCATCGCAGCCCCCCAGGCTGCCCGCTCACCATGGGACCTGTCATGAACAGCAAATGCGAAGAAACCCCTTACCTGTTGCAACAGCGTGAACGCTTCGTGCCGCGCGGCCTGCTCACCGCCCATCCGTTGGTCATCGAGCGCGCCCAGGGCGCCGAAGTCTGGGACGTGGACGGCAAGCGCTACCTGGATTTCGTCGGTGGCATCGGCGTCATGAACATCGGCCACAACCACCCGCAGGTGCTCGCCGCCGTGCAGGCGCAACTGCAGAAGGTCACCCATGCCTGCTTCCAGGTGGTGGCCTACCGGCCTTACCTGGACCTGGTGCAGCGCCTGAGTGAACTGGTGGCCGGTGACAGCGGCATCGCCCACAAGGCGGCACTGTTCACCTCGGGCGCCGAGGCGGTGGAGAACGCGGTGAAGATCGCCCGTGCCCATACCCAGCGCCCGGCGGTGATCGCCTTCCGTGGCGGCTTCCATGGCCGTACCTTGCTCGGCACTACCCTGACCGGCATGAGTCAGCCCTACAAACAGAATTTCGGCCTGGCCCCCGAGGTGTTCCATACCCCGTACCCCAATGCCTATCGCGGCTTCACCAGCGACATGGCGCTGGCCGCCCTGCACGAGCTGTTCGCCACCCAGGTGACGCCGGATCGGGTGGCCGCCATTCTCATCGAGCCGGTGCAGGGCGATGGTGGCTTTCTTGCCGCGCCGCTGGAGTTCCTCCAGGCGCTACGCGAGCTGACCGAAAGACATGGCATCGTGCTGATTCTCGACGAAGTGCAGGCCGGCTTCGGACGTACCGGCACCTGGTTCGGCTTCCAGCATGCGGGCATCCAGCCCGATCTGGTCACCGTGGCCAAGAGCCTGGCTGCCGGCATGCCGATTTCCGGCGTGGTGGGGCGTGCCGAGATCATGGACGCCGCCGCGCCGGGCGGCCTTGGCGGCACCTACGGCGGTAACGCCCTGGCCTGCGCTGCCGCGCTGGCGGTGATCGACACCTATGAACGCGAGCATCTGCTGGCCCGTGGCGAGCAGTTGGGCCAGCGCCTGCGCCAGGGCCTACTGGCGTTGCAGGCGCGCTACCCGCAGATCGGCGACGTGCGTGGCAGCGGCTTCATGCTGGCCATGGAACTGGTCAAGGACGACGCCGCGCGCAGCCCGGATGCCGAGCTCAACCAGCGCATCATCGACGAGGCGCGCAAGGGTGGCCTGCTGGTGATCAAGTGCGGCATATACCGCAACGTGCTGCGCTTCCTCGCGCCGCTGGTCACCGAACCGGCGCAGATCGACGAAGCGTTGGTGATTCTCGACGGCGCCTTGCAGCGCGCGCTGCGCTGAGCCGCTTCGGGCCGTTGCCGCAGAGGTGCCCAGAGGTGGCAGCGGCCATTGAACCTGTGGAGGTTTTAAAGCCATGGAACTGACGGACTATCGTGCCCTGTTGATCGACTGCGACGAAGTGCTGATCGACCGTGATTCGGGGATCTGGACTGCGTTGCAAACGCTGCTGGCCCAACACCCACAACCGCCCGAGAAGGATGAGGTGCTGGAGCTGTTCCGGCAGATTTCCCAGGCGCTGGCGCCGCGCTTCGATGAGCTGGGGGTCGGCGGCTCGCTGTGTTTCGCCCATCGCCAATTGGCTCAGAAGCTGGGCCTGGAAGCCAGTTGGGAGGAGGGCATGGCCTTCGCCCGTTCGGCTTGTGACTGGCCATTGTTCGAGGATGCCCCCGGCGCGCTGCTGTACCTGCGCAAGTTCTACCGCGTGCTGGTCTATGCCGATCGCGACAGTGCCGACCGCGACCCATTATGCGAGCGCCTGGGCATCGCCAGCGAGGAGCTGTTCTCCCCGGCCGCCAGTCCCCTGAGCGACCCGGCCTGGTTGCAGGCCAACGACCTGCAGCGCAAGCATCTGCTGCTGATCACCAGCGCCGCCGCCCGCCCCATGGCGCCCGTGGACATGTGCCTGATCCGCCGCGCCGAGAGTGTCCATGCCCAGCCTTGCCAGGCGCATTTCTGTGCGAGCAGCATGGCGGACCTGGTCGCGCTGCATCAGTTGTCTTTACGGGGCTGAGTTTGCTAGAAAGACGCACGGCGTATTCGAGAGGTAAGTGATGGAAGGTGGATTGAAGCTGGATCGGATCGACATCAACATCCTGGTCGAATTGCAGAAGGATGGGCGCATCACCAACGTCAGCCTGGCCGACGCCGTGGGTCTTTCTGCCAGCCCATGCCTGCAACGGGTCAAACGCCTCGAAGCGGCTGGCTACATCTCCGGCTATAACGCCCACCTCAACCTGGCCAAGATCACCGAATCGGTGACGGTATTCACCGAAGTCACCCTCAGTGACCACAAGCGTGAAGACTTCGCCAAGTTCGAGTCCAACATCCGCCTGGTCGATGAAGTGCTCGAATGCCACCTGATCAGTGGTGGCTACGACTACCTGGTGCGCTTCATGACCCGCAGCATCCAGCACTACCAGGACGTGATGGAAGGCCTGCTGGACAAGAACATCGGCATCTCCAAGTACTTCAGCTACATCGTCATCAAATCTCCCGTGCACAAGGATGGCGTGCCCCTGCGCAAGCTGCTGAGCCAGCAATAGGCGAAACGGCATTTTCTCCTAGCGACAGGCTTGCCGCTCAGCGTGCCAGCAGTGCCGGGCGCGGGCGCAAGGTCAGGCCGGCATGCACCACCAGGGTGGCGATCACCAGCGCGCCGCCGTAGAGCGCCGAGTGAGTCGGCGTTTCCTGCAGGAAGTACCAGACCCACAACGTACCCAGCACGCTTTCCAGCAGGTAGAACAGCGCCACCTCGGCCGAGGGCAGATAGCGTGTGGCGTTGTTGATCAGCAGCGTAGCCAGCGGCATCTGTACCAGCCCCATGAGCGCCAGCACCCAGTAGCTTGAAGCCTCCAGGCCGAACGGCTGGGCTTTCGGCCAGGCGATCAGCGCGGCGGCCAGGCCACCGAGGGCGATCAGCGGCATGCGCTCCAGGGTAGGGTGGCGGCGCAGCAGCGTGAGGTTGGCGCCCACCGCTGCCGAGGACAACAAGGCATAGCCATTGCCGGCCAGATCGCCCGCCTGGAAGGCGCCGGCGAACACCACCAGGATGCCCAGAGCGGCCACGCCAATCGCCAGCCAGGTGTGCAGGGCCACCGGCTCGCCGAGGAAGAAGCGGGTGAACAGCGCGGCGAACAATGGCGCGGTGCAGAGGATGATCACCACGTTGGCGACCTGGGTATGCAGGATGGCCAGGACGAAGAAGATCGAGATCAACGCCAGCAACAGGGCCGAGGTGGCGCTGAGTAGCGGCTGTGCGCGAATGCTCGCGCGGCTTCTGGCCGACAGCGAAAACACCCCCAGCGCCAGGCACATCAGCAGGCCGCGCCAGAACAGAATGCTCCAGCCATCGGTATGCGCCAGGCGCACCAGCAGGCCATCGAAACTGAGTACCACGATGCCGCTGGTGACGAGCCATAAACCGCGTGCTGAGTCTTTCATCCCTGTGTCCTCGGGGCCTGTTGTCCTGGCTTGGGGCGAGCAGAGCGCCGCCAGATTTCAGGCCGATGATGGCCGCGCTGCTGACCGAGAACCTGCCCAGAAACGCCCCGAGCACTGCGGTTAGCGACCTGCTGCTCCAGGCAGAGGTGATGATGCGGCTGGGCTTGAGTGAAAGCTGTACGAAGCATCGGGTTGCAAGGGCCGCTACCTTAGCCTTGCTGAAGGGTGAGTTACTGATCGTCCCCACGTGCAGCCTGGGGACGATCACTTCGTCAGCATGGGGCCCTGAAGATGCCCGACCATCCGGAGGCCAGCCATGGCACCTGCCAAGCATCCGTGCCAAGATTTGTCGGTAGACAAGCGAGAGGTTATGCCATGGATCTGCAGAAGATCGAGGATGAAGCCCTGCACCTTTCCCGTGAGGAGCGCGCACAACTGATCCAGCGTCTGGTCTTGAGCCTCGAAGCCCCCTCGGAAGAAGAGCTACGAGCAGACTGGTTGCTTGAAGCACGACAGCGCATGGAAGAGCTCGACAGTGGCTCGGTTCAGGCGGTGCCAGGTGATGCAGTGATGAACAAGGCCAGAGCCTTGATTCGATGAAATATTCGTTCCACCCGGCAGCGGAGGCCGAGTTTCTGGAGTCGGTCGGTTATTACGAATCGAAGATTCCTGGCTTGGGTGGGGCACTCGTCGCGGAGTTCGAGGCTCTGGCCAAACTGATTGGCGAATCCCCCAGAGCCTGGCGCGTTGAACTCGAGCCGGACATTCGCAGTGCTCCGCTACGCCGTTTTCCCCTATCCATCCTCTACCGGGAAACGTCTGAAGGCTTTCAGGTGCTGGCCCTCGCTCATCACCGACGCCGCCCGCAATTCTGGCTGGGTAGGCGCTAAGGCAGCTCTGTTGCGCTATGGGCCTTGATCCATAGCAGATGGAGGTTGTCCGGGGGCGTTACTTACTCGCCCTGGCGGTAGTAGGCATCCCACAGCTTGTTGCGAAACTTGTTGGTTGGATCGACGTGCTTTTTCAGCGCGAAGAACTCTTGAGCGCGCGGATAGGCGGCCAGGAATTGTTCACGGCTGGCATGGATTTGATAAGGCAGGTAATAGCTGCCCTGATGGGCGATGGCCAGATCGATCAGTTGGCCAGTCCAGTCGGCGACGGCGGCGCGCGCTTCGAGCGAAACGCCCTGGCGGTAGTAGAGCACCAGCGCGAAGGTGTCGCTGCGTGCCCAGGCCAGCAGGGTGCCAGGGTCGGCCTTGGCATGGCGGATGGAGACATTGGCGACTTTCACCTGATGCCGCTTGAGGATCTCTTTCATACCCAGAACGAACCGCTCCAGCTCCGCCTCGGGGACGAAGTACTCCTGCAGCACGTAGCTATAGCCTGGGCCAGAGATGGGTTGCAGTTCGCGCACGTCCAGGCTGGCTTCGTGGTTGCGCCATTGCACCTGTGCCTCCCTTAGCAGTAGCGGGTCAACCAGGCGTTCTCGCACCTTGGTGCCGCCGTTGCTGCTGGCCATTGCCAGCGCTGCACGCATGGCCTTGTAGTCGCGATCTCGCGGTACCAGGCGCTCACTCACGGTCAGCGGAGCATCTGTACGCAGGTAGGAGACGGCGCGGACACTGTCGAAATCGTCGGTATAAAGAATGGCGTTGTGCATCACCATCTCTGGATTGCCGCGCACCTGGCTGGCGAAGAACTGCGCATATTCGCTGAGTGGCATCCGTTGCGCCTGGCGTATCAGCTTGCTGTTTTCCACCAGTGGCAGGGTGGCTTCGACGATGACGCCGAGCCCGCCATAGCCGCCGATGGCGCCATAGAACAGTTCGTGATTCTGCGTCGGGCTGGCTTCCACCACCTGGCCGTCCGCCAGCACCAGGCGCAACGAACGCACGCCGAGCACCAAGGGACCTTGTCCGACATATCGGCCATGGGCGTTGACGCTGAGTGCGCCGCCTACCGTGAAATTGGCGTAGGACTGCATGATCTGTGGCGACAGACCCTGTGGGTCGATGTACTCGAGCACGTCGCGCCAGGTGATGCCGGCTTGTACGCGAATCTCCCGACGCTCTGCGGAAAACTCCAGCACGCGGTTGAAACGTCGCATGTCCAGTTGCAGTGCGTGTTCAGTCGCGGTCTGACCGCCCATGCTGTAGCGCCCACCACCAATGGCGATGGGGCCTTGATGGTTGCGCACGGCTTCGACGATCTGCTTCAGCTCGGTCGGCGTGAGCACCTGCGCCACCTCGATGGAGTTCATGCCGGTGACGTCGTTGACGACCTCGGTCGCGTAAGCGCTCTGACATAGCAGCAGGATGAGGAGCAGGGCAATACGCATGGAGCTTCCTTGTTCACATGGATGGAAAGTTCGCGTCACCAGCCATGGTCAGGCAGGCGACGAAATCATGCACGATGCCCCATTGTTCCTCTGCTGATCCATGCATTGTCAATTGAATATGCAGGGATGCCCTGGTCGAATTCTTCTGTCCCGTCTCATGGGCTGAGTTTCGTGAGACAAGCTTCGCGTTGTCCAACTTGCACCTGGCCCATGGGGTGTTGAGCTGTAGGTTTCATCCACCTTTGCAGCCGCTGTCCAGCTTACTTGGCCTGGGTGCGTGCGGGACGGTGCGAGGCAAAAGGAGTTGGATGGCCAATTGCCACTTTTCCTGGCTTTGCATAGAGTGTCGGCGCTGCCATGAGTGCGGCACTTTTCAATTCAACAAGGATGAGCAGTTATGAAGTTGAAGATGATAGGCATGGCGATGGTACTGGCGCTTGCGGGTTGTGCCAGTTTTCCAGGTGAGGAAGTGGCGGCAACCAAGTTGCCCTCGATGGCGAACTATCAGCAACGCCCTGGTGTATTCGTGGATTTCAACTTCTACCGTGGCGAGGCCGGCAGCGCCAAGGCGGTGGAAGTCCCGCAGGCACGCGACATGCTCAAGCCGCAACTCGAGGCCGTGCTGCGTGATTCGGGCCTGTTCAGCCGCTATACCCTCGATCAGTTCCAGAAGCAGCCTGGCGATTACACCCTCAAACTGAATGTCTACAACGACGGTTCGGAGGGGGCGGCGGCTGTCAGTGGCATCATCACCGGCCTCACTCTGGGTATCATCCCAGGCAGCGCCAAGGACGAGTACACCATGACCTTGCAGGTCATCGACGAGCAAGGCCAGGTAACCAAGGTGGGCGAGAACCACGACTCGGTGCGTACCTGGATGGGCCTGGTGTTCATTCCCATGATGGGCCACACCCCGGCCGATGCAGTGAGCGCCAGCTTCGCGCGTCAGCTCAATGCTCTGCTCAAGCAACTGGTGGATCAGCAGGTGCTCAAGTACGCTCAGGGGCGCTCATTGCTGATGCGCGGCTGAAACCCAGCGGCGCGCCCAAGGCGCGCCGACCTTCGCGTCACTCCTTCAAGGCCGCGATGAAGGCCGGGTCCTGATACAACTCGGCCAGCAGCTTGCGCACCAGCGGGTTGTAGGCGTTGGCGGCGGATGGAATGGCGATGGCACCGACGAAGCTGCTATCCCATACGCTGGTCACCGTCTTGCTGGCGCTATACAGCGAGGTATTGCCCTCGCGCAGCTCGAAATCTGCACGAATGGAACCATTGCCGCTGCCCATGCCGGCAGTCATGCTGTTCTCCCGCAGGCGAACCTCCAGATGACGCTTGGCGGCAGGATCCAACAGCCCGGCCAGACGCAGTTCACTCTCCAGCGCTTTCTGCACATGCTTGCTCAACGAGCCCTCGGGGCTGCGCAGAGGGTTGGCTCGAACCGCAATCGAATCCTGCCCCTTGTCCGCTACCACGCTTGGCGTATCCAACCGGCTCAAGGGCGCATGCTGCTTGAGCAATTGCACGTTGTCGTAGCTGGGTTCGTAACGTGGCATGGTCACGCCGCACCCCTGTAGCACGGCAGCCACGCTGGCCAATAGAACGATGCGCTTGAGCATGTGAATCCCTTCTTGATGGTTGTGAGGTTGCCGATGATAGCGCAACGCCATGCATGTGCGAGTGGCTTCGAGGGGCCCACACGCAGCCTGGGAATGGTCGATGATGCAGGTTTCGTCACCGCCGGGCAGGTGAACCAGCCCGGTTCAGTGCAACGAGCGGGAAGGCAGGCGCTCGTCCACCAGTTGTTGGGCTTGCAAAGCGAGCATGTCGAGGTGCGCGTCGCGCTGCTTTTCCGCCTCCTGCATGGCGCGTTGTCCGTGCTGCTTGAGCAGGTAGGTGTGAATCTGCCTGACCTCCGTGGAGGCGAACACCGGCGCCAGGTCGGCGATTGCCACCATGCCGCTGGAGCGGTAGTCGCGGCTGTTCATCAGCACCTGCGCGCCCTGGGCGGCCAGCACCTGCAATCCCAGGGCCTCGAACAATGGCACCTTGGCCGCCACACAGGCCAGTTCCAGATGAGGGCGCCGCTTCTGCACGCGCTGCAGTAACGCCCGGCCAATGCCCTTGCCGCGATGCTCGGCCTGCACGGCAAGGTAGGCGAGGGTGCAGGCGGCGCTATCGTCGGGGCTCGGCAGATAAAGGGCAAAACCCAGCACCCGGGCTGGGTCTTCATCGTCCAGCGCCAGCAGCAACTGCGCGGGGCCTTCAGCCGCGCCGTTCATGCTCTGCAGATGCAGGTGCACCTCATAGCCGATCACGTACTGGTAGAGCTGATACAGCGGGTTGCTCGGCAGCAGCGGCACCGCGCTGAGGTCAGCGAAGTAATCCACCACCATCTGCAACACCTGGCTTTTCAGGGACTCGGGCGGCGGGCTGCTGAGGTGGGTGAGGGTGAACATCGGGCGGCGACTCCGCTGGGCAAGGGCGTGAGCCGGGGATTGTAACCTGTGCGCTGCATGGGGCCCGTTCTTGCGCAACGGCCTGTGCCGCGCGCCGGTGCGATCCGCTCGATCATTCGCTCAGATAACGAGCCGTTACCTGATCGATGAACCCCTCCTGACGCATCTGATCCAGCGTGCTTTGCAGCTTCTGCACCACCTCATCGGGGGTTTCCTTGTTCAGCGCCAGGTAGAGCTGAGTGCTGCTGATGGAAAAGGCCACGTCCAGTTTGCCGACCCCGTCCTGCCTGGACTCATAGTCACCAGCCGGATTGGTGGTGGCCCACAGATCGAACTCACCGGCTTGAAGCTTGGCGGGGGCGTTGCTCAGGGTGGTCTTGAGGCTGAAGTTCTGCTTCTCCAGATACTGGCTGACGCTGGTGCCTGCGACCGCGCCAATGCTGTATCGGCGAGCATCGTCGAGGCTGTTCAGCACGATCGGGTTGCCCGGCATTTTCAACAGCACCAACTGAATCTCGCTCAATGGCCCGACCCACTTGAAGCGCGGCTCGCGCTCTGCAGAGCGGCTGAGCGAATACACGGCAAAATCGGGTTGCTGTTCGGCCATCTCCTGCAAGCGGCCCCATGGGAATCGCAGCGTCATCTGATAGGGAATCTCGGCGCGCTTGAACAGCTCGACCACCACCTCCTTGTCGATCCCCACTATCCCGTCTTCCCGCTCGAAGTTCTTGCCATTGGCCGACATGCTGAAGGGCGGGTAATTCTGGGTCAGAATCTGAATGACATCGGACGCCTGAGCAGTGCCGGCCAGCAGCGGCAGCAGGGACAGCATGACTCGGCAGATTATCTTGTTGAACATGGGCAACTCCTTGTGACCTTTGTTTTTCATGACGCGAACGTTCTGGTTGGCCTTCGCCCGAATGGCTTCGTTGGTATCTCACTCACACCACGCCTGGCTCGATGCGGCGACTGCCCTGGGGGCAATGGCCATCAGCGAGCTCAGTTGTCATTCGGGGGCGGGGTGGTTCCGGTCGGGGGCAGGCATTGTCCAGCAAGCGCGCCTGGGTTGCAGCAGCCAGATGGATAGCCTGTGGCCTGCGTCATACCTTTCAGCCTTCCCGCAGCACCGGGAGCGCATGCAGGTTTTGCTGCAGCTACTCGGCGAAACAGCATGCCGCGACGTTCAACTGAAACTGTAGCTCATGGTGCTGAAGCCCTCGGGTAACATGACTCTGCAGCGAACTCGGATTCAGAAGGGCTTTATGGCGTCGCCGAAACGAAAATACTCAGCTATCGAGCGTGAGCTGATTCGCACCCTCACGGCTGCCTGCGAAACGGCCAAAAGTGAAATCGTCGGCTTCCAGTGGTTGACCCATGAGGTGGACTACCAGCAATTCCCGCAGAGCCTTGTGGTGACCTGGATGTTCGACAGCGAGGCGAACAGAGCGCGTGCGCTCGCCTGCACGGACAAGGCGCGAATGCTGGCGCTGACGCAGGCCGCGTTCGATGAGGTGGGCATCAGCCTTGCCGATATCGCCGCTCATGTTGTGTTCTCGGTCGAGCAGCTAACAAGGGGGTAAGCGTGGCCAAGGAGATTGAGAATCCCTGCGTCTCGCTGTGCCAGCTCAACGGCGAGCTGTGCGTCAGTTGCGGCCGCATCCGCGAGGAAATCCGCAAGTGGCGCGGCATGAAACGCCCCGAGAAAATGGCTACCGTGCAGAAGGCGGCGGTGCGGGTGAAGGCGATTGCTCGGAAGAGAAGCAAGGGCTAATTGTGTAGGGTGGATGATGCTCTTTTCATCCACCGTGCGGTGATCGTCCTGACTACTGGCTGAAAAACGTTATGAAAGCATTAGCCTGACAGTGTATTTATCTATTGGTGGTAGGTGTCTGAATGAATCGGCTGATTTCCGGGCTTCTCTTCATGGTTTTGCTGGTGTTGGCCGGTTGTGCGAAGGCAGAGCTACGTTGCGGTGACTTTCTTGCACAGCTCAGCGATAAGCCAGATTCCGTTGAGTTCCTAGGCTGCGCTCAAGACATCGATGCGCAGGGAAAACCTTTCGTCGCTCGCTACCGTGTAACAGGCTCGAACGCACCTGAGGCCGAACGATATATGAGCCGTAGCTTCGGTCTACCAACGCTTCAATTCATCTGCTGTGGTTGGGACTCAACGCCTTATTTTTATCGCGACAAAGCGACAGGGCTGGGTTACATGCTAGGCATGGGGTCTGAGGAAACGCCTATAAATAAACGTGATGCTTGGCCAGAGATAAAATTTTTCTACATCAATGTTTCTCTGGCGACTGAAGATCCATGATCGTTTCGTGAGTGAGTTGTTAAATCTGGTAGATGGCAATGTTTCAGCCCACCGTAGGTGATGTCCGGTCTACTTGCTGCTCGATCAGCAGGGCGCGTAGTTGGCGGCGGTGGCGGGTGAAGGTTTGCGGGATCAGGATTTCGCCGGCAAGGGCTGGGATAGCGGGGATGTGGATTGGGTAGGCATATCCATTACCTCAATGGAATACACCGCTGCTTTCGGGAGCAGTATTGCCGCTGCGTGAAGCGTTTCTTAGGCGCTGTGGCTCAGGGTAGGGATGCGGGCGCAGGTGGTCAAGGTTCGATGGAGTAGGGTGGATGACGCTTTTTTCATCCACCATCTGGAGGCTTGCCGGGGCACTCATTCACCATAACCACCATCGCTCTGTTCCGGCACCCCACACCAATCCGGCGCATAAATACCCATCGCCACGGCCCGATGGAAGCTTGAATAAGGCCAATCCACCAGCCGCGATGCATGACCATGTTTGAGCGGGTTGTAGTGGATGTAATCGAAGTGGCGCTGGTAATCGCGCTCGTCCCGAATCAGGTGCTCCCAGTAGCGCCTTTGCCAGATGCCCCGCTCGCGGCGGTGTTGCTGGCTGGCACTGAGTGCTTCGCTGGCGGGCAGGCGTTTGCTGAAGGCGAACTTGATGACCTTCCAGCGTAGGGCGAAGTCGGCGTCGCCTGGCGGTAGCGTCCACAGACAGTGCATGTGTTCGGGCAGCACCACCCAAGCATCGATATGAAAGGGATGGCGTGCTTTGGTGGCGCGTACCGTTTCGCGCAGTAAGTCGATTTCGCGGATCAGCAGATCGCTTGTGCGATCGAGCAGGTTGACGGTGAAAAAATAAGTGGCGCCAGGAACGCGGGCGCGTCGGTAATTGGACATGGCGGCTCATCCTTGAGCAGTGGTGTTGCCTGAACCATGGTGGACAAGCTTCGTTGTCCACCCTACGCGGCGGGTATTTCGGCGTAGGGTGGATGACGCTTTTTTCATCCGCCGTTTGCGATGGTTGTCCGGGCTACTCGCTCGCGCAGCAGGTCGATTTCGCGGATCAGCAGATCGCTTGTGCGATCGCGCAGGTTGACGGTGAAAAAGTAAGTGGCGCCAGGAACACGGGCGCGTCGGTAATTGGACATGGCGGCTCATCCTTGAGCGGTGGTGTTGCCTAAACCATGGTGGACAAGCTTCGCGTTGTCCACCCTACGCGGCGGGTATTTCGGCGTAGGGTGGATGGCGCTTTTTTCATCCACCGTCAAAGGTTGTCCGGGCTACTCGCTATGGTTTGAAGCGTGCTGCTATTGCTTGGGCCGCTCTAAATCCCTCGACTTTTATCGTTGAAGAGCCTTCTCGTGTGTATACGGTATCCGCGATGTCGGACACATCTTTTTGTGCAGGAATCCAAATACAGATTATCGAGTTTCCGCGATAGTCAATGCAGTCAATTGTTCCGAGTATTGCGGATCGAAGAGGTTCGCTCAGCCTTGATTTAGAGAAGTGTTCAACGATTTTTCTTTTGTAACCCTCTATGTCGAGTTTTGTGTGTGGCAGCTCTCTTTCAATGCCGACCACATATCTGCTGCCTACTCGGAGAGCCTGAACTTTATCAAGGACAAGTATCCTGTTCGCTTGCTGTGCGTCGTCCGCCACCCCGATGAATATTGCGCCGGATGAGTCAGGGCCTGCGTTTGCAATTCCGCACGCTGTCTCAACTAGTCTATCCAGCAGTCCTTCGTTCAATGTTCGATTTGCGTCTAATGAAACTAATCCTTGTTTACACTCATAAGTCGCTGTTTCTATTTTGGAACGACGAAGGGCATTCTCGAAGCGGATAGCAAGGCCGGCACCTTGCTGGGCAATCCCTGGTCGTTGCTCTTCAAAGTACCGTTGGATTAGCCCTTTTGTTACTGCAATATTTTGTGCTCTTGGGGTGGAGCGAATTTGTCCAGCGGCTACGTGTAAGCGGCCTTGGAGGTTCTGCAGGGCTGCCATTATGCCTGCGCTATCAAACGGAGATTTCCCTTCCTTAAAGCAAAGTTCGTAAAACGCCATGAAGACTGCGTAGAATCCGGTTTTAATTGGATTGGCGCCTGCTTCGGGGTGAATGGTTCTACGCAAGGCGTTTGGTGTGCTGTCTATAGATTCGATAGTTTCTCTAATTACAGAGATTGTAGTGATAATTGCGTTCTTAAGGGCATCTGCACCATAGGCGTGTATTCTTGCGTTTATTGATCGGAAAGCTTCAGTGTCGGGAGAGTAATATTCATCTAGTGCTGAACCACTAAAGCCAAAAGGCTCCTCCTCTAGGATGGATATTGCTAGGTCGGCAATGAATTGTTCGTCCTCTGCCTCTCGTAGCTGACTTTTCCTTAATACTCCCTGCTTGCACCAGAATGTATTTTCTGCGTGTACTCCATAGGAAAGATCATCCCCGTTTATATCTATGCTGATCTCTGGCATTGCAGAGAGGTTTAGGAAGTTTGCGGATGCGTCACCTCTGAGTTCAGCTGCTACTTCTCTAATAAAATTAGCGAATGGAGAAATTACGCCTGCTTGACGCTTTTCTTGTGCGCTTAGTTGGCGGCCATATGCATTAATCCGGCCAAATACTTCGTTAACGGCGTTGGGGTCGACGGCGGGGAATTCAGTTACAGCAAAGGTATATTCTAAAAGGCGAGCGCAGGAGCCCTCATCTAATAGATTTTCTTGATTCTGGTGGGCTGCTATTTGCCCGCGTTCAGCAAGTTGCTTTGCTCGTGCTAGTTGCTCTACATTGAAGTATTTCTCATTAGAGCTGAATAAATTTTCAATGTAAGAGAATACAGCGTTTAAGCGCTGCATTCCGTCGATAATTTCGTATGTTTTGTTTCCTTCTTCGTCGGTGTTTGTTGCAAGAAGTATTAAAGGGATTGGGTAGCCCTGGAGAATGCTGTCAATTAGTTTTCTCTTTTCGTCAGTAGTCCAAACTAGCTTTCTTTGGTATTGCCGATTAACTATAAAGTTTCCGTCGGTATACTCTCGATAAGCTTCTTGGATGCTCATCCCTCTTGGCGTTACGCTCATGGTTCCCTCAATATCGAAATTAAAGAAAACCCCGCACTAGGCGGGGTTTTAGTTTGTCTCGCTACCCCGAATTCCGTAATCAGGTAAAGCGTTTCTAATCTGTCCTAACGGTCTTGACCTCGAAATCAATCCCAGCTCAACGCCCCACCAGTCTGATACTCGATCACGCGGGTCTCGAAGAAGTTCTTCTCCTTCTTCAGATCCATGATCTCGCTCATCCAGGGGAAGGGGTTGGTGGTGCCTGGGTACTCTTCCTTCAGGCCGATCTGGGTCAGGCGGCGGTTGGCGATGAATTTGAGGTAGTCCTCCATCATCGCGGCGTTCATGCCCAGTACGCCGCGCGGCATGGTGTCACGCGCGTATTCGATCTCCAGTTGGGTGCCCTGCAGGATCATCTGGGTCGCTTCGTCCTTCATGTCGGCGTCCCACAGGTGCGGGTTTTCGATCTTGATCTGGTTGATCATGTCGATGCCGAAGTTCAGGTGCATGGATTCGTCGCGCAGGATGTATTGGAACTGCTCGGCGGTGCCGGTCATCTTGTTGCGGCGGCCCATGGAGAGAATCTGGGTGAAGCCGCAGTAGAAGAACACGCCTTCCAGTACGCAGTAGTAGGCGATCAGGTTCTTGAGGAACTGGCGATCGGTTTCCGGGGTGCCGGTCTGGAAGGTGGGGTCGCTGATCGAGCGGGTGTACTTGAGGCCCCAGGAGGCTTTCTTCGCGACGCTCGGGATCTCGTGGTACATGTTGAAGATTTCGCCTTCATCCATGCCCAGCGACTCGATGCAGTACTGGTAGGCGTGGGTGTGGATCGCTTCCTCGAAGGCCTGGCGCAGGATGTACTGGCGGCACTCGGGGTTGGTGATCAGGCGGTACACGGCCAGCACCAGGTTGTTGGCCACCAGGCTGTCGGCGGTGGAGAAGAAGCCGAGGTTGCGCTTGACGATGCGGCGCTCGTCTTCGGTCAGGCCATCGGTGCTCTTCCACAGCGCGATGTCGGCGTTCATGTTCACTTCCTGCGGCATCCAGTGGTTGGCGCAACCATCCAGATACTTCTGCCAGGCCCAGTCGTACTTGAAGGGTACGAGCTGGTTGAGGTCGGCGCGGGCGTTGATCATCTGCTTGTCGCCGACGTGTACGCGTGCGCTTTCGCCTTCGAGTTCGTCCAGGCCTTCCTGGATGTCGAGGGCGTCCAGGGCTTTCTTGGCGCGGGCCACGGCATCGGAGTCGGTGGCCTCTACGGCACGCGCTTCGAGGGCGGCGTCACCGCCGACGCGGTTCAGTGCGTCGAGGCTCATGTCGCCCGGTTGTGCGGTGGTTTTCTGTGCGACGGCGGCTTCTGCGCCGTCTTCCTTGTCGAATTCATCCCAGCTCAGCATGACTTGGCTCCTGCGTGAGGGCCGGTAAAAGTCCGGCCTGTATGGATATACAGATACTTTGAATTATGTTCCGTTGCGTGATGCGCGCAAGGGTAAACGGGTACCGCTGGTCAGCAGGCGGTGGGTTGCCTGCCGGCCTGTGCCGCTCGACCCCGGAGGGAGGAGGGCGGGAATTGGTGGGGAGGGGGAATATCGCGGATAAATCCGCTCCTACAAAAGCTTTCCCTCTCCCTAACCCTCTCCCGCAAGCGGGAGAGGGAACTAAACGCACTCGGTGCGAGCGTGTAGCTGAGCGAGTGAGCGCTAGGCGCCTGGTAGGCTGGAGCCCCTGAGCGTACTTCAGTACGTGATGGGGGCCGGCCTACCAGGCAACGACGCGGGCGCCGCTCAGATACGCGCGACTACTTACTGACAAGCCTCGCAGTCGGGTTCGTCGATGGCGCACGCTTTCGGCACTGGCGCCGGGGCCGGGGCGGCCTGCTGGGCAGGGGCCTGGGCCTTGGCCGAGAAGCCTTCGTCACCACCGGCGGAAACAGCATTGAGCTTGCCGGTGTTGATGGTGGATTTCTCGGTGCTGGTGGCGGCCAGGGCACGGAGGTAGTAGGTGGTTTTCAGGCCACGGTACCAGGCCATGCGGTAGGTCACGTCCAGCTTCTTGCCCGAAGCGCCGGCGATGTACAGGTTCAGCGACTGCGCCTGGTCGATCCACTTCTGGCGACGGCTGGCGGCGTCGACGATCCACTTGGTTTCTACCTCGAAGGCGGTGGCGTACAGGTCTTTCAGATCCTGCGGGATGCGCTCGATCTGCTGTACGGAGCCGTCGTAGTACTTCAGGTCGTTGACCATGACCGGATCCCACAGGCCGCGGTTCTTCAGGTCGCGCACCAGGTAGGGGTTGATCACGGTGAATTCGCCGGAGAGGTTCGATTTCACGTACAGGTTCTGGTAGGTCGGCTCGATGGACTGCGACACGCCAATGATGTTGGAGATGGTCGCGGTCGGCGCGATGGCCATGATGTTCGAGTTACGAATACCTTTCTTCACGCGCTCGCGGATCGGCGCCCAGTCCAGCGACTCGGACAGGTCGACGTCGATGTACTTCTGGCCACGGGACTCGATCAGGATCTGCTGCGAGTCCAGCGGCAGGATGCCCTTGCTCCACAGCGAGCCCTCGAAGGTACTGTAGGCGCCGCGCTCTTCGGCCAGGTCGCAGGAGGCCTGGATGGCGTAGTAGCTGATGGCTTCCATCGATTTGTCGGCGAACTCGATGGCGGCGTCGGAACCGTAGGCGATGTGCTGCAGGTACAGGGCGTCCTGGAAGCCCATCAGGCCGAGGCCGACCGGGCGGTGCTTGAAGTTGGAGTTACGCGCCTGATCCACGCTGTAGTAGTTGATGTCGATGACGTTATCGAGCATGCGCACGGCGGTCTTCACGGTGCGGCCGAGTTTCTCGATGTCCAGCTTGCCATCGACGATGTGGTTGACCAGGTTGACCGAACCCAGGTTGCAGACGGCGATCTCGTCCTTGTTGGTGTTCAGGGTGATCTCGGTGCACAGGTTGGAGCTGTGTACCACGCCCACGTGCTGCTGCGGGCTGCGCAGGTTGCACGGGTCCTTGAAGGTCAGCCAGGGGTGGCCGGTCTCGAACAGCATGGAGAGCATCTTGCGCCACAGATCCTTGGCGGCGATGGTCTTGTACAGCTTGATCTTGCCGTACTCGATCAGGGCTTCGTAGTACTCGTAGCGCTCCTCGAAGGCCTTGCCGGTCAGGTCGTGCAGATCCGGCACTTCGCTCGGGCTGAACAGGGTCCACTTGCCGTCCTCGAAGACGCGCTTCATGAACAGGTCGGGAATCCAGTTGGCGGTGTTCATGTCGTGGGTACGACGACGGTCGTCACCGGTGTTCTTGCGCAGCTCGAGGAATTCCTCAATGTCCATGTGCCAGGTTTCCAGGTAGGCGCACACCGCGCCCTTGCGCTTGCCGCCCTGGTTGACCGCCACGGCGGTGTCGTTGACCACTTTGAGGAAGGGCACGACGCCCTGGGATTTACCGTTGGTGCCCTTGATGTAGGAGCCCAGCGCGCGCACCGGCGTCCAGTCGTTGCCCAGGCCGCCGGCGAATTTGCTCAGCATGGCGTTGTCGTGGATGGCGCCGTAGATGCCCGACAGGTCGTCCGGCACGGTGGTCAGGTAGCAGGAGGACAACTGCGGGCGCAGGGTGCCGGCGTTGAACAGGGTCGGGGTGGACGCCATGTAGTCGAACGAGGACAGCAGGTTGTAGAACTCGATGGCGCGCTCTTCGCGGTTCTTCGGCTCTTCGATGGCCAGGCCCATGGCCACGCGCATGAAGAACACCTGCGGCAGCTCGAAGCGGATGCCGTCCTTGTGGATGAAGTAGCGGTCGTACAGGGTCTGCAGGCCCAGGTAGGTGAACTGCTGGTCGCGCTCGTGATCGATGGCGCGGCCCAGTTTCTCCAGGTCGAAGGTCTTCAGCTTGGCGTCCAGCAGCTCGAACTCCACGCCTTTTTCGACGTAGGCGGGCAGGGCCTTGGCGTACAGCTCGGCCATCTCGTGATGGGTGGCGCTACCGGCGATGCTGAGGAAGCTCAGAGCCTCGGCGCGGATGTTGTCCATCAGCAGGCGGGCGGTGACGTAGCTGTAGTTCGGCTCACGCTCGACCAGGGTACGGGCGGTCATCACCAGGGCGGTGTTGACGTCCTTCTCGGCCACGCCGTCGTACAGGTTCTTCAGGGTTTCACGCTCGATCAGCGCACCATCGACTTCGGCCAGGCCTTCGCAGGCTTCGCGGATGATGGTCTGCAGGCGGCCCATGTCCAGCGGTTGCAGGTCGCCAGCGGCGTTGGTGATGCGGATGCTCGGGTGCGGCTGGGCGATTTCGCTGCCAGCACTGGCCTTGCGCTTGTTGGCCTGGGCTTCGCGGTAGATCACATAGTCGCGGGCGACTTTCTGTTCGCCGGCACGCATCAGGGCCAGTTCGACCTGATCCTGGATCTCTTCGATATGGATGGTGCCGCCGGAGGGCATGCGGCGCTTGAAGGTGGCGGTGACCTGTTCGGTCAGGCGCGCGACGGTGTCATGGATACGCGACGAGGCGGCAGCGGTGCCGCCCTCCACTGCGAGGAAGGCCTTGGTGATGGCGACGGTGATCTTGTCATCGGTGTAGGGGACGACGGTGCCGTTGCGCTTGATCACACGCAGTTGGCCGGGGGCGGTGGCAGCCAGATCCTGGGAGGAGTCGGCGGCCTGCGGCGCCACGGCCTGCGGGTTCTCGCGAGTGGTGTCGGTATGCATGGAGATCTCCGTGTTCTGTAATTTTCAGGTTGGACATCACGATTGGAAACCGTGCCTTGTCCGCCGTTCATTCCATTAACAACTAAGCCGCACACGGCTTGAGCCGGGTACGGGGTGGTGCAAGAGCGGGCAGGCTGGGCGCTGCCAGGCTGCGTGCGAAGCGCCTGCATCGGCCGCGTTCGCACGAAGCCCGATGGCCGTCCTGGCGCTCGACGCAAAGCGAGGCATTACCGCAGCTCGCCTACTACATATAGTGTTCGGCGCACGATTCGGCTCGTCGCCTGACTCAGCCTCAGGCGCCTGTATGGCGGCCTGGGTGGGCATAGCCCGCATCACGGCTGGGCTTATGCAATGTACTTGGCAAAAACAGTGGAAAAAACCTGGCGTCAAGGACTTGCGCGTTGTGCTTTTTTTGTGTCCTGTTTTTCCCTGCGACCCAATATCTGGTGGGTGCCGTGCAATGGGGATACAAGATAGTGCGCTGCTTGAGGCATTGCAAGGCGCTCGCAACGGAACAACCTGTGGATAAGATGTGCGTGCCTTGTGGGTGCCTGCGGCCAAGCCCGCATGTACTCTGGCTCAGGCCGCCGATGACCGCTCGTCGCCCTCGATGGGCGGCAGATAGCCAGGTGACGAGGCCGTTCGCTGACGCACAGCCTAACACTATATCTAGGGTCTGTTGCCGTTTCGCGCACGCTCGCGCCGGGGCTAGTTTTTACGTGGGGCAGGGCAGGCGTGTAGCCGTCGAGGCCGGTCGATCCGCCCGAGCCTGGGGCCATTTGGTGCAGCAATGCCGCTCGCCTCGAAATGCTAACAGCCCCTAGAATGAGCGCCGTTCGCCAAGCAGCGAGGTGGGGTGTGGAACGAGAAGGGTGGCAGATCCTCATTGTCGAGGATGACCAGCGCCTGGCGCAGTTGACCCAGGAGTACCTGGAGGGCAACGGCCTGCGCGTGAGCATCGAGGCCGACGGCGGCCGTGCAGCGGCGCGCATTCTGGCCGAGCAGCCGGATCTGGTGGTACTCGACCTGATGCTGCCGGGCGAGGACGGCCTGAGCATCTGCCGCAAGGTGCGCGACGGCTACAAGGGGCCGATCCTGATGCTGACTGCCCGCACCGATGACATGGATCAGGTGCTCGGCCTGGAAATGGGCGCGGACGATTACGTGTGCAAGCCGGTACGCCCGCGTGTACTGCTGGCGCGCATTCGTGCCCTGCTGCGCCGCCGCGAAGGCAGCGAGGCCGAGCGTGACGAGGGTGAACCACGCCGCCTGCAGTTCGGTCCGTTGGCCATCGACAAGGCGATGCGCGAGGCCTGGCTGGGCGAGCAGGGCATCGAGTTGACCAGCGCCGAGTTCGATCTGCTCTGGCTGCTGGCGGTCAATGCCGGGCGCATCCTCTCCCGTGAAGAAATCTTCAACGCCCTGCGTGGCATCGAATACGATGGCCAGGATCGCTCCATTGACGTGCGTATCTCGCGTATCCGCCCCAAGATCGGTGATGACCCGATGCACCCACGGCTGATCAAGACGGTACGCAGCAAGGGCTACCTGTTCGTACGGGAGGCGGCCGAGGGGCTGTCGTGAAGGTGCCGTCGAACAGTCGCCGAGCGGCCGCGGCTGCGGCGTTCCCCACCCTGACCACTCCGCGTTTTCAGTTGCGGGAAATCGTCCAGGAGGATATCCGTGCCATCTTCCAGGGGCTGTCCCACCCGCAGGTGATCCGTTACTACGGGGTGTCCTACGCCACGCTGGCGGCGACCCAGGAGCAGATGGACTGGTACCGCGAGCAGTGGCTCGAAGGCACCGGCATCTGGTGGGGCATCTGCCGCGCGCAGGCACCAGCCGAGCTGCTGGGCGCATGCGGCTTCAATGATTGGGAGCCACGCCACCGGCGCGCCGAGATGGGCTATTGGCTGATGCCCGAACACTGGCGTGGCGGCGTGATGCGCGAGTGCGTCGAGGCCATCGTCAGCCATGGCTTCGCGGCCATGGGCCTGCACCGTATCGAGGCGATGGTCGACACCGACAACGTCGCCAGCAGCGCCTTGCTGCGCGGCCTGGGCTTCAGCCATGAGGGCGTGCGCCGCGAGTGCGAGTATCAGGACGGGCGCTATATCAGCCTGGACAACTTCGGCCTGCTCAGCCAGCAGTGGGTGCGGCGATGAACTCCATCTTCCTGCGCATCTACGGCGGCATGCTCGCCGCTCTGGTGCTGGTGGCTCTGCTTGGCGTGGGTACGCTGCATCTGGTCAACGAAGTGCGCAGCGACCAGTATCGCGAGGGCCTGGCGCGCGGCACCTTCCGCCTGATGGCCGACAACCTGAAGAGCATGGACGAGGTGGAGCGGCGCCGTGCGCTAGTGGTCTGGTCGCGGCTGTTGGGCATCCCGCTGCAGCTACAGGTGCTGGACGAAGCGCAGCTAGACAGCCGCGAGCGCAAGCAAATGCAGCGCGGTAACGTGCTGGTGCGCCAGACCGGGCCGCATTCGGCCAGGGTCTATGCCTTGCTCGAGGGCAAGGTGCCGCTGCTGTTGACCGGCGAAGTGCAGCAGATCAGCGAGCAACTGGCGCGGGCCACCAATTACCTGCTGATCGACGAGCTGATCCGTTACCCGGTGGCGGAGCAGCCACAGCGCCTGGCCGAGCTCAAGGAAGCCAAGCAGTTTGGCTTCGACCTGCATCTGGTGCGCCTGGAGGACGCGCGGCTCGACCTCGATCAACGCCGCCGCATCGATGAAGGCGATACGGTGATGGCGCTGGGCCGCGGCGGTGATTCCATCTATGTGTTCTCCGGCATCGTCGACACCCCCTGGGTGCTGGAGATCGGCCCGCTGTACCAGATGAACCCCTATCCGCCGCAACTGCTGGTGCTGATCGGGGCCCTGGGCCTGAGCCTGATCGGCCTGATCGTCTACCTGCTGGTGCGCTCTCTGGAGCAGCGCCTGCGGGTGCTGGAGAGCGCCGCCACGCATATCGCCAGTGGCCGCCTGGACGCCCGTGTGCCGACCCGTGGCGCCGACTCGGTCGGACGCCTGGCCAGTAGCTTCAACGCCATGGCCGAACACCTGCAGAGCTCACTGAGCACCCAGCGTGAGCTGGTACGCGCGGTGTCCCACGAGCTGCGCACGCCGGTGGCGCGCCTGCGCTTCGGCCTGGAGATGATCGCCGATGCCGAGAGCGACAAGGCGCGGCGCAAGTACATGGATGGCATGGACAGCGATATTCAGGATCTCGACAAGCTGGTCGACGAGATGCTCACCTACGCCCGCCTGGAGCAGGGCTCGCCGGCGTTGAACTTCCAGCAGGTGGAGCTCTGCGGCCTGATCGATCAGGTGATCGAGGAGCTGGCACCGCTGCGGGGCAGCGTGCAGGTTCAGCGAGCGCCACTGGTCAGCGTGCTCGGCGAGGACAGTTGCTGGGTCGAGGCCGAGCCGCGCTACCTGCACCGGGCGTTGCAGAACCTGGTGAGCAATGCCATGCGCTACGCTGAGGGGCGGGTGCTGATCAGTTGCCGCCTGGGCCACAAGCGTTGCCGCATCGACGTCGAGGACGATGGCCCAGGGGTACCGCAGGAGGCCTGGGAGCGCCTGTTCAGCCCCTTCCTGCGCCTGGACGACAGCCGCACGCGGGCTTCGGGTGGGCATGGCCTGGGCCTGTCCATTGTGCGCAGGATCATCTACTGGCATGGCGGGCGCGCGCAGATCGGCCAGAGCGAGACGTTGGGCGGCGCCCGTTTCAGTCTGGTGTGGCCACGTCGTCAGGGTGAGTAGGGCGCGGTGGCGTGCTGAGCTTGGTGCGCATAGCGCACCCTACCGACGCCCCGTAGGGTGCGCCGCGCGCACCGCTTATCTATCCGGTCGCCACTGCCACCAGGCTCAGCACCTTGCCCTCGAACAGGGCGAACTGGCCGTCCAGCTCGGCGCCATGCCGCCATTCGTGGTTCAGGTCGGTCAGCAGGTGCAGACGTGCGCTGTCCTTACCGATATCCAGCAGCTCGGCGTCGTGGAAGTAGAAGCGCGTCAGGGTCAACGGGTAGAGCGCCTTGAACAGGCTTTCCTTGAACGAGAAGGTCAGGCTGATGCGCAGGGCGCGGGCGTCGTCGTCGAGGCCGTGCAGGCGCTGTTGCTCGTCCGGGGTGAGGATTTCGCCTTGCAGGCGCAGCGCTCGCTCGACCGGCAGCAACTGCTCCACGTCCAGACCGATGCCACGCCACTGCGTCTGGTGCGCCACCAGCGCAGCGGCCCAGCCATCGCCGTGGGTGATGGAGCCGGCCACACCCAGCGGCCATTGCGGCGCGCGGTCGCTGCCCACGGCCGGCACGCTGGCCTGGCCGGTCAGTCTGCGCAGGGCCTCGCGCGCGCACAGCCGGCCTGCCAGGTACTCGCTCTGACGCTTGGCCACGCCCGGCACCGGGGTGATGCCGCAGCGCTGGAAGTCGTCGGCGTGCAGCCGGGCGGGGTCGAAGCGGGTGCTGATCAGGTGGCTGCCAGCCAGGGGGCGAGGCAGTGGGTCATGCGCGTCGAGCGCGGTGCAGCAGGCGGGGTGATGGTCGTTCATGGGCCGGCATTGTGCCGCGACGGGAACTCGCCAGTCATCCTCCGTTTACATTTCTTTGCAGGCGGCAACAAAGATAAACGGACGTTCGTTCCGCTTTTTGTCACACTCATCCGGCATTCACAAAGAATGCAGGTGAGGTTGTAGCAGGTGCCCTGCACCGGCTTTTTCTCCAGGTTCGAGAACGGTAGTCCTGTTGGGCTGCCGTTTTTTTTGCGGCATCAAAAAAAGAGCCCGCACGAGGCGGGCTAAGCGTGGTTCTTGCACCAGAGCTTGAATAACGGCTCGGTGAGGACATCACCGGCAACAGCCTTAACGCCGCAGGCGTTTCCAGCGATCGCCGTGCTGCCAGTCTTGGCATGGCCCGGCGGGCTACTCGCTGGCGCTCGTGAGGCCGCCCTACGCGTGGTTCTTGCACCAGAGCTTGAATAACGGCTCGGCGAGGAACATCACCAAAAACAGCCGCAGTACCTGTAGTGCGGTGACCAGCGCCACCGACAGTTGCAGGGCTTCGGCGGTCAGGCACAGTTCGGTAATGCCGCCGGGCATCATGCCCAGCATCAGCGACAGGTGATCTTCGCCGGCCAGCCAGCCTAGCGCTTCGCCGAGCAGGGCGGCGGTGAGCATGGCCAGCAGGGTGAAGGCCAGTACGCGGGCGAGAAAGCTCGGTGCGCTGCGGAAGAAGGCACGGTCGAAGTGGCAGCCCAGGGCGCAGCCGATCAGCCACTGGCCGAACTGGCCGAGGCCCGCCGGCAGCCCCAGGTGCAGGTCGAAGCCAGCACTGGCCACGGCGCAGACGGTCAGTGGGCCGAGCATCCAGGGGTTGGGCTGTTTCAGGCGGCTCCAGAGCATCGCCAGCACGGCGCCGGCTGCCAGCAACACGGCGAGCCAGGCCCAATCCACGGGCGCGCGTGTTGGCGCGGGAACGGCCGGCAGGCTCCAGGTAAACAGGGCAGGGATCAACAGCACCACCAACAGCAGGCGCAGGCTGTGGGCGGCCGCGACACGGGCCGGTTGTGCATCGTGGCGCAGCGCCAGGTTGACCATCTCGCTGGCGCCACCGGGCATGCTGGCGAAGAAGGCCGTGGCGCGGTCGACGCCGGCACGGCGCAGGATGGCAATACCGATCAGGCTGAGCAGGGTGGTGCCGATGGCACCCATGACGATCACCGGGAAATGACTGATGACCTGTTCCAGCACTTCGCTGGTGAAGTGCAAGCCGATGCCGCTGGCCACCAGCCATTGGCCGGCCTTGCGCCCGCCCGGCAGTTCACTGAAGGCGCGGTTGGCCAGGCAGCGCACGAGGATCACCGCCAGCAAGGAACCGACCATCCACGGCAAAGGCCAGCCGGCAAGGCTGGCCAGGTAACCGCCGACCGCACCGGTCAGCGGCGTTACCCACAGGTCACGCGGTAGCGGCATCAGCCTGTGCCTTGCGTTGCTTGCGCCGACGCATCCAGCGGATGCCTGGCAGTGCCAGCATCAGCACGGTCAGGCCCCACAGCGCCAGGGTGATCGGGCTGCTCCAGAGGATCGACAGCTCACCAGCGGAGATCGACAGGGCGCGGCGCAGGTTGTCTTCCATCATCTCGCCGAGGACGAAGCCGAGGATCAGCGAGGACAGCGGGAAGTCCAGCTTGCGCAGGATGTAGCCGAACACGCCGAGCAGTACCATCAGCACCAGGTCGAAGGTGGTGCTGTGCACGGCATACACGCCTACCAGGCTGACGGCGGTGATGGCCGGCACCAGGATCCAGTTCGGCACGGCTAGCATGCGCGAGAACAGGCCGACCAGCGGAATGTTCATCACCAGCAGGATGATGTTGCCGATGAACAGCGAGGCGATCAGGCCCCAGACCACATCCGGTTGCTGCTCGAACAGCAGCGGGCCCGGGGTGATGTTGTACAGGGTCAGGGCGCCGATCATCACCGCGGTGGTGCCCGAGCCGGGTACACCGAGGGTCAGCATGGGGATCAGCGAGCCGCACGCCGAGGCGTTGTTGGCGGCTTCCGGCGCGGCCAGGCCACGCAGGTCACCCTCGCCGAAGCGGCCCTTGTCGCCGGCCATGCGCTTCTCGGTCATGTAGGTCATGGCACTGGCGATGGTGGCGCCGGCACCCGGCAGGGTGCCGATGACGAAGCCGGTCAGGGCGCTGCGGATCATGGTCCAGAAGGCGAAGCAGAATTCCTTGAAGTTGAACAGCAGACGACCGCTGGCCTTCACCGCTGCCTGACCGGTGTGGGTCTTCTCCAGCATCAGGAGGATTTCGCTGACGCTGAACAGGCCGATCACCACGATGACGAACTGGATGCCGTCGGACAGGCTGACGCTGTCGAAGGTGAAGCGGTATACGCCGGTGGTCGAGTCCACGCCGACGGTGGCCAGGGCCAGGCCGATCAGCGCCGACATCAGGGTCTTGACCGGCTTGTCGCCGACCATGCCGCCGAGGCAGGCGATGGCGAAGACCATCAGCACGAAGTATTCGGCCGGGCCGAAGGCCACCGCCCATTTCGCCAGCAACGGGGCGAACAGCACCACGCCGCAGGTGGCAATCATGCTGCCGATGAAGGAGCTGACTGCGGACAGCGACAGGGCGATGCCGGCCTTGCCCTGACGTGCCAGCGGGTAGCCGTCGAGGGTGGTCATGATGGCTGCGGCGTCGCCCGGCACGTTGAGCAGGATGGCGGAAATACGGCCACCGTATTCGCAACCCAGGTACACGGCGGCGAGCAGGATCAGCGCGGTTTCCGGTGGCAGGCCGAGGGCGAAGGCCAGCGGCAGCAGCAGCGCCACGCCATTGATCGGGCCCAGGCCCGGCAGCAGGCCGACCACGGTGCCGACGAAAGCGCCGAACAGCGCCACCAGCAGGTTCTGCGGCTGCGTGGCGACGCCAAAGCCCTGCATGAGGAAGTTAAGGGTTTCCATTTCAGCTCTCCACGAAGGCTTCAAGCAGGCCGAGCGGCAGGGGCACGTCCAGCAGCAGATCGAACAATACGTACAGCAACACGCCCATCAGCACAGCGCTGATCAGGCAGGGAACGAGGCGGCCGGTGAACAGCAGACCGAGCAGGAAGGTCGACAGGGCCGTGCTGAGTACGAAGCCGAGGGGCTCGAAGGTCAGCGCATAGACCAGCAGTACGGCGATGCACAGGGCGCTGCGCAGGGCGGTGGGAATATCCAGGCGTTGATCGAGCATGCCAGGCTTGAACACCAGCCACAGGCTGCCGGCGCCCATCAGGCCGAGCAGCAGCAATGGGTAAGCGCGCGGGCCGACCGGGTCGTAGGCGAAGGGGGCCTGGAAGCCCCAGGCGACGACAGCGAGCCAGGCGCACAGCAGCAACCAGATCGCGGAGAACAGGCGGACGTACATGGAGATTTACCTCAAGGGCTGCGGCCGCCAGAGGGCGGCCGAGCACGGGTTGCGCTGAGTGTTACTGGATCAGACCGAACTCGCCGGCCAGGGCCTTGTAGTCCTGCACCTGCTTGTGCACGAAGGCGTCCAGTTCTTCACCGGTCATCGACAGCGGGAACAGGTCACGCTGTTCGCGCAGGGTGGCGAAGTCGTCGCGGGCCAGCATCTTGTCGAACTGGCCTTTCCACCAGTTGAAGTCTTCGTCGGGTACTTCCGGGCCCATGTAGAAGCCACGGATCACCGGCCAGCTGATGTCGAAGCCCTGTTCCTTGGCGGTGGGGATGTTGGACAGCTTGCCCGGCAGGCGCTCATCGGACAGCACGGCGAGGATGCGCACCTTGCCGGCAGCCAGTTGCGGGGTCACTTCACCGAGGCCGCTGGAGGTCACCTGGACGTGGTTGCCGAGCATGGCGGTGAGGGTTTCACCACCGCCCTCGAAGGCGACGTAGCGCAGGTTCTTCGGGTCGATGCCGGCAGCACGGGCGATCAGCGCGGTTTGCATCCAGTCCTGGCCACCGATGGTGGCGCCGGCGCCGAATACCACGCTGCTCGGGTCTTTCTTCAGCGCATCGACCAGGTCGTTGAGGGTCTTCCAGGGCGCGTCTTCACGCACGGTGATGGCGCCGTAGTCGGTGCCGATGGCAGCCAGCCAGCGCACGGCATTTTCGTCGTAGCGACCGAACTTGCCCTGAGCCAGGTTGAGCAGCGAGCCCGAGGAGAAGGCGGTGATGGTGCCCGGATCCTTGGCGCGCTGAGCAACCACGGCGTTGTAGGCCACGGCGCCGACGCCGCCCGGCATGTAGGTGACGCGCATCGGCGCCTTGAGCAGGCCGCTGTCCTTCAGGCCGCTCTGGGCCAGCTTGCAGGTCAGGTCGAAACCACCACCGGGCTTGGCCGGGGCGATGCACTCGGGGCGCTTGGGCTCGGCGGCCAGCAGTTGGCCGGCGAAGGCCAGGCAGGCAGTCGCCAATGCGGCGCGGGTCAGCATGGATTTCATGTTTTCAGTCCTCGCAGGGCTTGTTGTTGTTTACCAGATCGGCAGGGTGTAGCCGACGATGATGCGGTTCTCGTCCGCGTCGCGGGCGAAGTCCGAACGGAAGCTGGCGTTGCGTACGCGCACGTAGAGATCCTTGAGCGGGCCGTTCTGCACCACGTATTTGAACTCGATGTCGCGTTCCCATTCGCCACCACGATCATCGCTGCCGGCAATCTGCGCATCGTCGCCGCGGATGTAGCGGGTCATGAAGGTCAGGCCGGGCACGCCAACGCTGGCGAAGTTGTAGTCGTAACGGGCTTGCCAGGAGCGCTCGTCGGCGTTGGCGAAGTCGTTGATCTGCACGAAGTTGACCAGGAAGGGGTCGCTGCCGTCGATGTAGGCGTAGCCGGTGTCGCCGCCCATTTTCTGGAAGCCCAGGCCGAACTTGTGGCTGCCCAGGCCGTAGCTGAGCATGGCGTTGAAGGCCTGGTTGTCCACCTTGCCGGCGTTCGCTGCACCGCTGTCGCGGCTGACGATATAGCGCACATCGCTGCTCAGGGTGCCAGTGCCGAGCTGGTGGCTGGTGAGCAGGCCGAAGAAGTGCTGGTTGTAGATGTCGTCGAGGTCGGCGAAGTAGTAGCGGCCGGTGATGCCCTTGGCGAACTGGTAGTCCAGGCCGGCCAGGTCGAGGTGGTCGGCTTCGACACCGCCGGCGAAGCGGCGGTTCTTGCTGTTGAGCAGCATCTTCTCGGAGTTGGTCGAAGCACGGTCGATCACCTTGTCCAGGCGACCGCCGGTGAAGGTCAGGCCTTGGAGTTCGGAGGAGGTCAGCAGGCCGCCCTCGAATACCTGCGGCAGCAGGCGGCTGTCGCTGGCCTTGACCACCGGCAGCTCCGGCACGTGCGAGCCGTAACGCAGTTCGGTGGCGGAAATCTTCACCTTGGCGGTGGCGCTCAGGCGGCTGAATTCGTCGGGGGTGCCACCATCGTCCTGCACGGGCAGCAGGTCGGTGCCAGCGCGTTTCTTGTCCGAGTCGAGCTTGATCCCCAGCAAGCCCATGGCATCCAGGCCGAAGCCCACGGTACCTTCGGTGTAGCCGGATTTCATGTCCAGCCACAGACCCTGGCCCCATTCTTCGCGCTTGTTCTGGCCGTCGAACTGGCGGAAGTCACGATTGAGGTAGATGTTGGTGGCAGTGAGGCTAGCGCTGCTGTCTTCGATGAAGGCGGCGTTGGCCAGGGAGGAGGTAGTGGCGGCAATGGCCAGGCAAAGCAGACGTACAGGCGGCAGGGCCTGACGAGAGGCATGCAACATGGTGTGGTGTCTCCGGTTCTTGTTCTTGTTGCGTATTCGCACCACTGCGATCACGCTCAGGCAGGTGGTTCGAGCCACCTTCTGGCGATGCTAAGAGGGCAAGCTTTCAACAGCCTTTCAGTTGCGCAAGTTTTTTCCGTTTGTTTCGTGCTCTGGCATTTGGGCGATTCACAGCGCCTCGCCTGGCGCTAAACTGCGCGCCTTGAACGAGCGAGTGGTGGGAGAGAAAGCGTGCGGATTCTGCTGGTCGAAGACCATCCGCAGTTGGCGGAAAGCGTCGCCCTGGCGCTGAAAGGGGCCGGTTGGACGGTGGACGTGCTGCATGACGGCGTGGCTGCCGATCTGGCCCTGTCCAGTGAGGAGTATGCGCTGGCGATCCTCGATATCGGTTTGCCGCGCCTCGATGGCTTTGCCGTGCTGGCACGCCTGCGCGACCGCGGTCAGACCCTGCCGGTGCTGATGCTGACGGCGCGTGGCGAGGTCAAGGACAGGGTGCATGGCCTCAACCTGGGCGCCGACGACTATCTGGCCAAGCCTTTCGAGCTGTCCGAGCTGGAGGCGCGGGTCAAGGCGCTACTGAGGCGCAGCGTGCTCGGTGGCGAGCAGGTGCAGCGCTGTGGCGCGCTGGCTTATGACCTGGGGGTACGTCGCTTCACCCTCGATGGCGAGATGCTCAGCCTTACTGCCCGCGAGCAGGCGGTACTGGAGGCGCTCATCGCCCGGCCTGGGCGGGTGATGAGCAAGGAACAACTGGCGGCGCAGGTATTCGGCCTGGATGAGGAAGCCAGCCCCGATGCCATCGAGATCTACGTGCACCGCCTGCGCAAGAAGCTCGAGGGCGGTGCGGTGCGCATCGTCACCTTCCGCGGCCTGGGCTATCTGCTCGAAGCGGTCGACGCATGATACGCGGTGGCAGCCTGCGCGGCCGTCTGCTGCGGCGCCTGGCGGTGCTGCTCGGGGGGATCATGCTGGTCAGCGCCTGGAGCGCCTACTGGAGCGCCCGGCAGGCCGCCGACACCGCCTATGACCGCACCCTGCTGGCCTCGGCGCGTGCCGTGGCCGATGGCCTGTATGCCGACGGCGGCAAGCTCAAGGCCAGCGTGCCTTATGTGGCACTGGATACTTTCGCCTACGACAGTGCCGGGCGTATCTATTACCAGGTGATTGACCCGCAGGGACAACAGCTTTCCGGCTACGAGGATCTACCACCCACGCCGCCCGGCACTCCGCGCACCAATGACTATCCGGCGCTGGCCCACTTCTACGATGCGCTCTACCGCGGTCAGGGCGTGCGCGTGGTCAGCCTGCTGCAGCCAATCAGCGAGCCGCAGATCAGTGGCATTGCCGAGATCCGTGTGGCCGAGACCCAGGGCGCGCGTGAGCGCATGGCGCGCGAGCTGCTGGTCGGTACGCTGTGGCGCATGGGTTTGCTTTCGGTGAGTGCGCTGCTGTTGGTATGGGTGGCGATCAACCTGGCGCTGCGCCCGCTGGAGCCACTGCGCCGGGCAGTGGCCGAGCGGGCCAGCGATGATCTGCGGCCCTTGCCCGATGCTGGCATGCCGCGCGAGGTGATGCCCCTGGTGGAGGCGTTGAATCAGTTCAACGAACGCCTGCGTGGCCTGTTCGAGCGTCAGTCGGCCTTCATCGCCGATGCCGCCCATGAGCTGCGCACGCCGCTGGCAGCGCTCAAGGCGCGCATTGCCCTGGGGTTGCGTGCGCAACAAGCAGAGGATTGGCGGGCGACCCTGGAGCAGGCCGCCGAGCAGAGCGACCGCCTGACCCAGCTCGCCAACCAGTTGCTGTCCCTGGCGCGCATCGAGAGTGGGGCGCGGGCCATCGCCGAGGGCGGCGCGCAACATATTGATCTCAGCCAGCTGGCGCGTGAGCTGGGCATGGCCCTGGCGCCGCTGGCGCATGCTCAGGGCGTTGCCCTGGCACTGGAGGCCGAGGAGTCGGTATGGGTCGATGGCGAGCCGATGCTGCTCAACGAGTTGCTCAACAACCTCATCGACAATGCTCTGGCGCATACCCCCGTGGGTGGCAACCTGGTTCTGCGCGTGTTGGCGCCTGCCGTACTGGAGGTCGAGGACGACGGCCCGGGTATTCCGAGCGAGGAACACGACAAGGTGTTCGAGCGTTTCTATCGGCGCGGTGCGCAGGGCGGTGGTGCCGGCCTGGGGCTGGCCATCGTCGGCGAGATCTGCCGAGCTCATCAGGCGCGCATCAGTCTGCATCAGGTGGTGCCGCACGGCTTGCGGGTGCGGGTCGAATTTCCCCCGTCATCAGGGGCCGAGTCTTAGCAGGCCGTTGAAAAACTACCTCGGCTTTGGCTTCCAGCGTCGCTCTACCTCCTGCATCCCTGCAGTCGTTGCCTACGTTTTTCAACGGCCTGTCAGCGGCTGCTTGATCTCCATCAGGTAGCGGGCAATCTTGCCACTGCGGCGCAACTGCGCCAGCCCATGGTTGAAGCGCGCCATGCGTTCGGCGTTGCCGGGCACGCGGCGCGAGAGCAGCAGGTGCAGGCTGTCACTGCGCAGAGGCTGCGGGTGAAAGCTCAGGCGTTGCACGTCGGCGCTGTCGAAGCGATGGTAGAGCAGGTCGTAGGCGACCACCTTGTCCAGTGCAAAGAGATCGATGCGTCCGGCCAGCAGTTGCCGCAACCCCTGTTCGTCACTATTGACATAGCTGACCTGCAAATCACCGACCGCCTCGGCGTTGCGAAAGGCCTCGCCGTAGTCGTAGCCGCGTGTGGCGGCAATGCGCAGCCCACGCAGATCCTGGACGTCGCGCCAGTCGAAGGGGCGTTCCTTGAGGTGGAAGAGCTGGTAGTGGGTTTCGATCACCGGGTCGCTGACGTAGAAGCGTTCTTCGCGCTCCTGGCTCGGTAGCCAGACAGCGCTGCCGTCACGCTGGCCGTCGGCGGCCATCTTCAGTGAGCGTGCCCAGGGGTGGAATTCCCATTGCACTTCGATGCCTTCGAGGGCGAAGGCCTCGGCGACGATGCGCGAGGCGATGCCCTTGTGTGGCAGCTCGGCGCCGAGGTAGGGCGGCCATTGGCCGTTGGTCAGGCGGATACTCTCGGCAGCCTGGGCACTGGCGAACGACAGAAGCATGAGCAGAACGAGCAAGCGGTGCATGGCGCTACATCCCTGAGCGATGTCGTTCGAGTGTAGAACTGCTTCGCCAGCCTTGGCCAATGTCTTTATTGCAGCATGCCCATGGCCGCTTCCATGGCGGCGGAAAGGTCTTCGTCGGCCTGCATGTCGACGTTCGGGTCGAGGCCGAGTTTGCTGAAGGCGGGGATCTTGCTCCAGTCCAGCAGGGTGTAGGGGTGTTCGCTGCCCAGGTAGCTCTGCAGGGTGGCGACCTGGACGATGTCGACGTAGTCCGCCTTGGCCGAATCACGGCTGAAGTCCAGATACTGGCTCGGCACCAGCGCGATGGGCTCAGGGAACTCCCAGGTGCGCAGGATCTTGTCGCCGATGATCGGGTGAATCTGCTCGATGACGTGGTTGAGGCTGATGGAATCGGCCAGCAACTCGTTGTGCTCCTCGGCATAGGTGAGGATCGGCAGCACGCCGATCTGGTGCACCAGGCCGGCGAGGGTGGCCTGATCCGGCATCAGGCGGGTGTAGTGGCGGCACAGGACATGGCAGATGCCGGCGATCTCGGTGCTCTTGTTCCACACTTCACGCATCTTGCGGTCGACCACGTCGCTGGTGGCCTGGAACATCTGCTCCATGGCCAGGCCGGTGGCCAGGTTGCAGGTGTAGTTGATGCCTAGGCGGCTGACTGCCATCTGCAGGTCGGTGATTTCCTTGCTGCTGCGCAGCAGCGGGCTGTTGACCACCTTGATGATGCGTGCGGTCAGGGCGGCGTCGTTGCCGATCACCTTGCTGATCTGCGGGATGCCCACGTCCGGATCCTCAGCCGCTTCACGCACCTTCAGGGCTACCTCAGGCAAGGTGGGCAGTACCAGCTCATCGTTCTCGATGGCGTAGATCAGTTCCTGTTGAACTTTTTCGGCAAGCTTGCTCATTCACGGGCTCTCTTAGGCGAACCGATAGGGCGCCAGGGAAGTGTAGTCAGCGCTGGATTTCCTTGTCGGCGTCCAGCTCGTAGGGCAGATCGAGGAGGGTCAGGCGTGGGCCGTCATTCGCACCGAGGTGGATGCGGCCATCGTTAACAGCATCTTCCTGCAGCACGGCGAGCAGTTCCACCTCGTCGTCGCTGCGCGCCGCCAGCACCACTTCGCCGACACTGGAGCCATGCACCGGCGAGAACAGCTCGCTGGCGATGGCAGGCACCTCGCTGCCTGGCAGGGCGAGGCGCTGCAGGCGACGCTTGAGCTTGCCCAGGTACTGCATGCGCGCGACGATTTCCTGGCCGGTGTAGCAGCCTTTCTTGAAGCTTACGCCGCCCAGGGCCTGCAGATTGATCATCTGCGGGATGAACAGCTCGCGGGTGGCACCGAAGACCTGGCCGATGCCGGCGCGAATCTGCGCCAGCAGCCAGGCGTTGAGCGGCGCCTGCGGTAGATGGGCGGCGAGGTGGGCCTGTACCTGCGCTGCGGTGTCGGCCGGTGCCCAGAGTTCGGCGCGGCCATCGCTCAAACGTATCCCAAGGAATTGCCCGGCACCGGCCAGCGAGTCACTGGCAGCGCCCAGGTGCAGGCCGAGCTCGCTTAGCGCGGTGTCACCGCCGGCCAGGCCAAAGCGAACCCAGGCGGCGCTTTCATCGCTGAGCCTGGATTTGGAGAACACGGCGTACTTCTGCAGGTCGGCTTGCTGCGACTCGATCAGCTCACGGGCCATGGCCAGCAGGTAGCCGTCTTCCACCGGCACGATGCGAAAGCTCGACAGCATGCGGCCCTTCGCTGTGCAGCGGGCGCCGAGGCTGGACTGGCTGGCGGACAGGTAGTTGAGGTTGCAGGTCAACTGGCCTTGCAGGAACTTGGCGGCATCGGCGCCGCGCACGGCCAGCAGGCCTTCGTGGTCGAGGAGGGTGAAATACGCGCTATCGGCCATGGTGTACATCGAATCGCTGGAGAGAATCAGGGGGCTCATCATAAGAGCAGCCGCAAGCCTCAAGCTACAAGCTTCAAGCAAAAGCGTGGAAAAAGCCCGGCATCTTCAACTTGCGGCTTGCGGGGGGCGGCCATCCGTCTTGCAGCTACTGTTATACTGCGCCCTCGTTCTAGGAGTGCGTTGCATGATCGAGCAAAGTGAATTGAATCGCCTGTTCTGGCATAGCCGTCGCGGCATGCTGGAGCTGGATGTGTTGCTGGTGCCTTTCGTTCAGGAGGTCTATCCGGGCCTGGATGCCGAGAATCAGGCGCGCTACCGCAAGCTGCTGGAGTGCGAGGATCAGGACATGTTCGGCTGGTTCATGCAGCGTGGCGAGCCCGAGGATGCCGACCTGCGCCAGATCGTGCGCATGATCCTGGATCGTGTCCAACCCAAGTGATGCCTTCGAGTGCCGTTGGCAGCCATCCCGTGCGCTGCTGAGGCTCTACCTGGTCGTCCTGGCGCTGGCTGTGCTGGCGCCCTGGCTGGCGGCCATCCCCCTCTGGTGCCAATGGCTGGTTTGCCTGGCCTGTCTGGCTCATGCCGTCTGGGTCTTGCCGCGGCAGATCCTGCTGTCTTCACCTGCGGCCTTTTGCGGTTTGCGCCGCGAGGCCGAGGGCTGGCAGCTCTGGTCGCGTGGTGCCGGCTGGCAGGCGGTGCAGTTGCGCCCCGATAGTCTGGCCTTGCCGCTGGTGGTGGTGCTGCGTTTTCGCCTGGCAGGCGAGCGCGTCACGCGCAGCCTGTGCATCCCTTTTGACGCCCTGGCGCCCGAGCAGCATCGACGCCTGCGTTTGCGCCTGAAATTCAGCCGTCGTCGCTGGGCTGCCCCATAGCTGGGGTGAGGATGGTGTCGCGCGCCTCGGGCAGTAGTTCGGGATAATCCAGGGTGTAGTGCAGCCCTCGCGATTCCTTGCGCTCCATGGCCGAGCGGATCATCAGTTCGGCGACCTGAGCCAGGTTGCGTAGCTCGATCAGGTCGCGGCTGACCTTGTAATTGCTGTAGAACTCGTCGATCTCGTCCAGCAGCAGGCGCACGCGGTGCTGGGCGCGCTGCAGGCGCTTGTTGGTGCGCACGATGCCCACGTAGTCCCACATGAAGCGGCGCAGCTCGTCCCAGTTGTGGGCGATGATCACGTCTTCGTCGGAGTCGGTCACCTGGCTGGCATCCCAGCAGGGCAGGTTGTTGGGCATGGTGATGGTGGTCAGTTGCTGAACTATGTCGGCGCAGGCCGAGCGCGCATAGACGAAGCACTCGAGCAGGGAGTTGCTGGCCATGCGGTTGGCGCCGTGCAGGCCGGTGAAGCTGGTTTCGCCGATGGCATAGAGGCCGGGCACGTCGGTGCGCCCGTGCTGATCCACCACCACGCCGCCGCAGGTGTAGTGCGCGGCCGGCACCACGGGGATGGGCTGGCGGGTGATGTCGATGCCGAAGCCCAGGCAGCGCTCATAAACGGTGGGGAAGTGGCTCTTGATGAATTCGGCTGGCTTGTGGCTGATGTCCAGATATACGCAGTCGATCCCCAGGCGCTTCATCTCGTGGTCGATGGCGCGGGCGACGATATCCCGTGGAGCCAGTTCGGCGCGGGCATCGAAACGCTGCATGAAGCGTTCGCCGTTGGGCAGCCTGAGCAGGCCGCCTTCGCCGCGTACCGCTTCGGTGATCAGGAAGCTCTTGGCCTGAGGGTGATACAGGCAGGTGGGATGGAACTGGTTGAACTCCAGGTTGCCCACCCGGCAGCCGGCGCGCCAGGCCATGGCGATGCCGTCGCCGCAGGCGCCGTCGGGGTTGCTGGTATAGAGGTAGACCTTGGCCGCGCCGCCGGTGGCGAGAACCACGAAGCGGGCGGCGAAGGTGTCCACTTCGCCGCAGGCGCGATCCAGTACATAGGCGCCCAGGCAACGGTCGCCATCCAGGCCGAGCTTGCGTTCGGTGATCAGATCCACCGCGACCCGTTGCTCCAGCAGCTCGATGTTGGGTCGCTGGCGCGCCTGTTCCAGCAGGGTGTTGAAGATCGCCGCGCCGGTGGCATCGGCGGCGTGGATGATGCGCCGATGGCTGTGGCCGCCCTCGCGGGTCAGGTGAAACTCGAAACCACCGTCCTCGCGTGCGGTCTCATCGTCGCGCGTGAAGGGTACGCCCTGGTCGATCAGCCACTGGATGGCTTCGCGACTGCGCTCCACGGTGAAGCGCACGGCTTCCTCGCGGCACAGGCCTGCGCCGGCGTTGAGCGTGTCAGCGACATGGGATTCGACCGTGTCGGTGTCATCCAGTACGGCGGCCACACCGCCCTGTGCCCAGTAGGTCGAACCATTGGCCAGAGTGCCTTTGCTCAGCACTGCGATGCGCAACTCGGCAGGCAGGGTGAGGGCGAGGGTAAGGCCGGCGGCACCGCTGCCGATGACCAGAACGTCATGCTGGAAGTGTTGGCTCATGGATCCATTCCGCGTGGAAGCGGGGCCTAGTATATAGAGCAGGGCAGCGGCACAATAGCCGGCTTATGACCGACCGCTGGGGTCGGGAACTTTTTTAGTCGCTAAGGTTCCAAACCAGGTCGCTCATAGAACAAAGAGCGCGTTTGCGTGTGCCTGCATCGGCTAGCTGGATGGATGCAGAAATTAGCAGCGATACGATTATTTGCGCAGCCGGAAAAGGGTTCCGCTTGCGCCTTTCCGCGCAGAGAACAACTCACTCTGCGGGAAGCTTGCTTGGAGGGGAGAACTTTTGTCTAAGGCCCGAGTCTATGGAGACAAGCTGATTGGCTTGCGGGTGCCAGCCCCCTCTGAGCTTCATGAGGAGAGTGCATGCTAACCCAGGAAGATGATCAGCAACTGGTCGAACGAGTGCAGCGTGGTGACAAGCGTGCCTTCGATCTGTTGGTGTTGAAGTATCAGCACAAGATCCTTGGCTTGATCGTGCGTTTCGTGCACGACACTCACGAGGCTCAGGATGTCGCTCAGGAGGCCTTCGTAAAGGCGTACCGGGCGCTTGGAAACTTTCGCGGTGACAGCGCGTTCTATACATGGCTGTACCGCATCGCCATCAATACGGCGAAGAACTATCTGGTGTCCCGCGGTCGGCGGCCGCCAGATAGCGATGTGAGCAGCGATGACGCGGAATTCTACGACGGCGACCATGCCCTCAAGGATATCGAGTCACCTGAGCGGGCCATGCTGCGCGACGAGATCGAAGCCACCGTGCATCGAACCATTGCCCAGTTACCGGATGATTTGCGAACGGCACTGACTTTACGTGAATTTGAAGGTCTTAGTTATGAGGACATTGCCAGTGTCATGCAGTGTCCGGTCGGTACCGTGCGGTCGCGGATTTTCCGGGCGCGCGAAGCCATAGATAAGTCCCTGCAACCCCTGTTGCAGGAAGCTTGAGGCAGCGGCGACAGCCAAGAGAGGAACACCATGAGTCGTGAAACCCTGCAGCAATCGCTGTCCGCGGTGATGGATAACGAAGCGGATGAATTGGAACTTCGGCGTGTGCTCGCCGCCAGTGAGGACGGCGAGCTGCGCGGTACCTGGGCGCGTTATCAGGTAGCGCGTGCCGCCATGCACAAGGAATTGCTGGTTCCGCAATTGGACATCGCCGCAGCCGTGTCTGCCGCTCTGGCCGATGAAGCTGTGCCGGTGCGCAAGTCGTCCCTGTGGCGCAACGTGGGCCGTGTCGCAGTTGCGGCTTCGGTGACCGTCGCTGTGTTGGCAGGCGTACGTCTGTACAATCAGGACGAGTTGACTGGCGGCCAGGTGGCTCAGCAGAGTGCTGCGCCTGCGCTGGTTCAGCCGCAAGTGCAAGGCCCTGCACTGCTGGCCGGTTACACCACCGAGGAGCCTGTGGTCGAGGCCAGCGAGATGGGCTCTGCTAGCTGGCATGAACAGCGTCTGCCGTCCTACCTGCGTCAGCATGCGCAACAAGCGGCAATGGGCGCGGGTGAAACCGCACTGCCCTATGCACGCGCTGCCAGTCTGGAAAATCGCTAACCGCTAAGGAATCACATGCGCGCGATCCCTCTTTACCTGCTCAGTGGCCTGTTGGCTCTGCCGGTGCAGGCTTCCGAGGTACAAGACTGGCTCAAGCGCCTCACCGAGGTGGAGCAGCAAAGCTTTCAAGGCACTTTCGTCTATGAACGCAATGGTAGCTTCTCCACCCATCGGGTCTGGCATCGGGCAGAGCCTGGGGGCTCGGTTCGCGAGCATCTGGTGCAGCTCGATGGGCCGGTGCAGGAAGTTTACAAGGTCGATGGTCAGATCCAGTGCATGAGTGGTGGCCTGGCTGATCAGGTCAGTGATGGCCAGGCCTGGCCGGCGCGTGATCTGCAGGCGACGTCACTCGGTGAGTGGTATGACATGCGCGTGGTAGGTGACTCGCGCGTGGCTGGGCGTAAGGCCGTGGTCTTGCTACTGACGCCAAAAGATCAGTACCGCTATGGCTTCGAGCTGCATCTGGATCGTGAAACGGGCCTGCCACTGAAGTCCTTGCTGCTCAGCGAGAAGGGGCAGTTGCTCGAACGTTTCCAGTTCACCGAACTGAGTACTGCCGCGCCCAGCGATGCCGCTCTGGCAGCCAGCGCCGACTGTCAGGCCGTGCGCCTCAAGACGGCGGATGCGATGGCCAGTGATGTCTGGCGTGCGGACTGGTTGCCGCCAGGTTTTGCCCTTACCTCGGCGCAGTTGCGCCACAGCGAGTTCTCCGATGCGCCAGTCGCCTACCTGATGTATGGCGATGGTCTGGCGCGCTTTTCCGTTTTCCTCGAGCCACTGCAGGGCGCGGCTGCCGACGACGTTCGCAGCCAGCTCGGGCCAACCGTTGCCGTGTCGCGACGCATGACCACCAACGAGGGTGATGTCATGGTCACCGTGGTTGGAGAGATTCCGTTGGGCACTGCCGAGCGCATTGCCCTGTCGATGCGTACTGGAGCGGGCGAACAGGCTGCGCGATGATCGAAGAGCAGGGGCGTGTGGTAGCGGTCGAGCCGGGCGTGGTCTGGGTTGAAACGCTGCGCAAGAGCACCTGCTCGGCTTGTTCGGCCAACGTAGCTTGCGGTCAGGGTTTGATGGAGCGCCTGGGCGTCGGTCGTCAGCGCGGTTACGTGCGCGCATTGTCTTCCCTCAATCTGGCCGTGGGCGACGCGGTAGTCATCGGCGTGCGCGAAGAGCTGCTGGTGCGCAGTTCACTGTTGGTCTATCTGTTGCCCCTGCTGGGGCTTTTGGCTGCTGCCGTGGCGGCCGAGCACCTTGGCTTCACCGAGCCTTGGGTGATCTTCTCTGGCCTTTGCGGCCTTTTCCTTTCCTGGCTGCTGGTGCGCTGGCGTGCGTGCCGCGTGGCCGATGATCCGCTTTTGCAACCTGTTGTACTACGCGCGTCGCTGGCCGCAGGTCCGTGATTCCTCGCGCGTATTTTCTTCTGCAGCTGGAGTCGTAGCCAATGAGAAATATCAAGTCCGTTGTGCCGTTGCTAATGGCCGCCTTGCTCTGGGGGCAGAGTCTGGTGGCGAATGCCGATCTGCCTGACTTCACGCCCCTGGTGGAGGAGGCCTCGCCGGCGGTGGTGAACATCAGTACGCGACAGAAGGTGCCCGAGCGCGCCATGGCAGGGCAGCCTGGCCTGCCCGATCTGGAAGGCCTGCCGCCGATGTTCCGTGAGTTCTTCGAGCGCAGCATTCCGCAGGCGCCGCGCCGCCCGGAACGTCAGCGCGAAGCGCAGTCGCTGGGCTCGGGCTTCATCATCTCGCCCGATGGCTACATCATGACCAACAACCATGTGGTCGCCGATGCCGACGAGATCATCGTGCGTCTGTCCGACCGCAGCGAACTGGAAGCCAAGCTGGTGGGGGCCGATCCGCGCAGCGACGTGGCCCTGCTCAAGGTCGACGGCAAGAACCTGCCGACCGTACGCCTGGGCAAGTCGGAGGATCTCAAGGTCGGCGAGTGGGTGCTGGCCATCGGTTCGCCGTTCGGCTTCGATCACTCGGTGACTGCCGGTATCGTCAGTGCCAAGGGGCGCAGTCTGCCGAGCGACAGCTACGTGCCATTCATCCAGACCGACGTGGCGATCAACCCGGGTAACTCCGGTGGCCCGCTGTTCAATCTCGAGGGGGAAGTGGTCGGTATCAACTCGCAGATCTTCACTCGTTCCGGCGGTTTCATGGGCCTGTCCTTCGCCATTCCCATCGATGTGGCCATGCAGGTTGCCGATCAGCTCAAGGCTGGCGGCAAGGTGACCCGTGGCTGGCTGGGTGTGGTGATTCAGGAAGTGAACAAGGATCTGGCCGAATCCTTCGGCCTGGACAAGCCGGCCGGTGCCCTGGTCGCGCAGGTGATGGAAGGCGGCCCGGCTGACAAGGGTGGCCTGCAGGTAGGTGACGTGATTCTGGCGCTCAATGGTGAGCCGATCATCATGTCGGCCGATCTGCCGCATCTGGTAGGCGGTCTCAAGCCGGGCGAGAAGGCCGTGCTCGACGTGGTGCGTGACGGTTCGCGCAAGAAGCTCGACGTCACCATTGGCACGCTGCCGGAAGAGGGGCAGGAGCTGACTGCCAGTGGTGAGGCGGTCGAGCGCAGCAACAACCGCCTGGGCGTCACCGTGGTCGAACTCACGGCCGAGCAGAAGAAGGGGCTGGATCTCAAGGGTGGCGTAGTGGTCAAGGAAGTGCTCGACGGCCCGGCCGCAATGATCGGTCTGCGTCCGGGGGATGTGATCACCCACCTAAACAATCAGGCCATCGACTCCACCAGCACCTTCAACAAGGTGGCTCAGGATCTGCCGAAGAACCGCTCGGTGTCGATGCGCGTGTTGCGCCAGGGCCGTGCCAGCTTCATCACCTTCAAGCTGGCCGAGTAAGCCTGCACGCTGTTGTCGTTTCGCGCGTGGCTTGCGTCGAAACGGCAACAGCCCCCAGCAAGGGCGCTTTCGAGCGCCCTTTGCATGTCTGCCGGGCGGTGCGCCAAGCGTGACGCAGGCGTGAGGGATCGGGTACAATCCGCGGCTATTTTCGGCAAGCGTATTGCCTGTGCCCTCTTCGAGTGTTGATCTGTGAGTGACCTGAGTCATATCCGTAACTTTTCCATCATTGCCCACATCGACCACGGCAAGTCGACCCTGGCGGATCGTTTCATCCAGATCTGCGGCGGCCTGTCCGAGCGGGAAATGGAGGCCCAGGTGCTGGACTCCATGGATCTGGAGCGCGAGCGTGGCATCACCATCAAGGCGCACAGCGTCACCCTGCATTACAAGGCGCAGGACGGTAAGACCTACCAGCTGAATTTCATCGACACCCCCGGCCACGTCGACTTCACCTATGAAGTCAGCCGTTCCCTGGCGGCCTGCGAAGGCGCGCTGCTGGTGGTAGACGCCGGCCAGGGCGTCGAGGCGCAATCGGTCGCCAACTGCTATACCGCCATCGAGCAGGGCCTGGAGGTCATGCCGGTGCTGAACAAGATGGACCTGCCCCAGGCCGAGCCGGAGCGGGTCAAGGACGAGATCGAGCACATCATTGGCATCGACGCCACCGATGCCGTGCCCTGCAGCGCCAAGAGCGGCATGGGCGTGGAGGACGTGCTCGAGCAGCTAGTCAAGGTCATCCCGCCGCCCACCGGAGAGATCGAGGCACCGCTGCAGGCGCTGATCATCGATTCCTGGTTCGACAACTACCTGGGGGTGGTGTCGCTGGTGCGCGTGCGCCATGGCCGCATCAAGAAGGGCGACAAGGTGCTGGTCAAGTCCACCGGCAAGGTGCACCAGGTCGACAGCGTCGGCGTGTTCACCCCCAAGCACACCGCCACCGAAGACCTCAAGGCCGGTGAAGTGGGCTTCATCATCGCCGGCATCAAGGACATTCACGGCGCGCCGGTGGGCGACACCCTGACCCTGTCCAGCACCCCGGACGTGGACATGCTGCCCGGCTTCAAGCGGGTCAAGCCGCAGGTCTATGCCGGCCTGTTCCCGGTCAGCTCCGATGACTTCGAGGATTTCCGCGAGGCCCTGCAGAAGCTGACCCTCAACGACGCCGCGCTGCAGTACGAGCCGGAAAGTTCCGACGCCCTGGGCTTCGGCTTCCGCATCGGCTTCCTCGGCATGCTGCACATGGAGATCATCCAGGAGCGCCTGGAGCGCGAGTACGACCTGGATCTGATCACCACCGCGCCGACCGTGGTCTTCGAGGTGGAGCTCAAGAGCGGCGAGGTGGTCTATGTCGACAACCCGTCCAAGCTGCCGGATCTGGCCTCGATCGCCGACATGCGCGAGCCGATCGTGCGCGCCAATATCCTGGTGCCGCAGGAGCATCTGGGCAACGTCATCACCCTGTGCATCGAGAAGCGCGGTGTGCAGCGCGACATGCAGTTCACCGGCAATCAGGTACAGGTTTCCTACGATCTGCCGATGAATGAGGTGGTTCTGGACTTCTTCGATCGGCTGAAGTCGGTAAGCCGTGGTTATGCGTCGCTCGATTACAGCTTCGACCGTTTCGAGTCGGCTAATCTGATCAAGCTCGATGTGTTGATCAACGGCGAGAAGGTGGATGCCCTGGCACTGATCGTGCATCGCGACAAGGCGCACTACAAAGGCCGCGCCCTGACCGAGAAGATGAAGGAACTGATTCCCCGGCAGATGTTCGATGTCGCCATCCAGGCGGCCATCGGCGGCCAGATCGTGGCCCGTACCACGGTCAAGGCACTGCGCAAGAACGTATTGGCCAAGTGCTACGGTGGTGACGTCAGCCGTAAGCGCAAGCTGCTGGAGAAGCAGAAGGCCGGTAAGAAACGTATGAAACAGGTGGGCAGTGTGGAGATTCCGCAGGAAGCCTTCCTTGCCGTACTGAAAGTGGATAGCTAAGGCTCTATGTCGATCAATTTCCCGCTTCTGTTGGTTATCGCCGTCGCCGTTTGCGGCTTTCTCGCGCTGATCGATCTGATCCTGCTGGCGCCTCGGCGCCGCTCGGCGATTGCAGCCTATCAGGGGCGTGTCGACGAGCCCGATGAGCGGGTGCTCGAACGCCTGAGCAAGGAGCCAGTGCTGGTCGAGTACGGCAAGTCCTTCTTCCCGGTGCTGGCCATCGTCCTGGTGCTGCGCTCGTTTCTGGTCGAACCGTTCCAGATTCCGTCCGGGTCGATGAAGCCGACCCTGGAAGTGGGCGATTTCATCCTGGTCAACAAGTTTGCCTACGGCATCCGCCTGCCGGTGCTCGATACCAAGGTGATCGAGGTCGGTGATCCGCAGCGTGGCGATGTGATGGTGTTCCGCTACCCCAGCGACCCGAGCATCAACTACATCAAGCGCGTGGTGGGCTTGCCGGGTGATCGCATCGAGTACACCCAGGGCAAGCGCCTGCTGATCAACGGTGAGCCGGTGGCGGAGAAATTGATTGGCGAGGAGCCGGGTAGCCTCGGCAGTGCGACCCTGTATCAGGAGCGCCTGGGTCAGGTGGAGCACGTCATCCGCAAGGAGATGACTCGCATGCGCCGTGAGCCCGGTGGCCAGTGGGTGGTGCCGGAGGGGCACTATTTCATGATGGGCGACAACCGCGACAACTCCAACGACAGCCGTTTCTGGCGTGATCGCCATATTCCCAAGGAGCTGTGGGGCATGGTTCCGGACGACCATATCGTCGGCAAGGCCTTCGCCATCTGGATGAGCTGGCCGGAACCCAAGACCAGCCATCTGCCCAACTTCTCCCGCGTCGGCCTGATTCATTGAGCACGGGTGCGCTGTGGTGTGCAGCGCGCCAGGCTATAACTAGTGCTGCCGTAAAGGCTTTCCCATACAACGGAATCATCTGGGGACACATATGACTTTCGCGCGTTCGCAGCAGGGGCTTTCCATTCTCGGCTGGCTGGTGACTCTGGCCGTCGTTGCATTCTTCGCCAGCACTGCGTTCAAGGTGCTGCCGCATTACATGGACTACATGTCCATGGAAAAGATCATCACCTCGGTGGAAACCGACAAGGCGGCTGACGTGCGTACCGTGGGGGATTTCTACAATCACCTGAGCAAGGGCATGCAGGTCAACAACATCCGCGACCTGAACCCGCGCGACGCCGTGAAGGTGACTCTGGAGAACAACGAGTTCCGGGTGCACCTGAAGTACGAGAAGCGTGAGCCGCTGATCGAGAACCTCGATCTGGTGGTCAATTTCGATAAAGAATTTCGTGTACGAATGCCGTGAGTCCTGATCTTTCCCGTCTTGAGCGCAAGCTCGGTTACAGCTTCAAGGACCAGGATCTGATGCTCCTGGCCCTGACCCATCGCAGCTTCGCCGGCCGCAACAACGAGCGGCTGGAATTTCTCGGTGATGCCATCCTCAACTTCGTCGCTGGCGAGGCGCTGTTCGAGCGCTTCGCCCAGGCCCGCGAAGGTCAGCTTTCGCGGCTGCGGGCGCGCTTGGTCAAGGGTGAGACCCTGGCCGTGCTGGCCCGTGGCTTCGAGCTGGGCGACTACCTACGGTTGGGTTCCGGCGAGCTGAAAAGCGGCGGCTTCCGCCGTGAGTCGATCCTCGCCGATGCCCTCGAGGCACTGATCGGCGCCATCTACCTGGACGCCGGTATGGACGCGGCGCGCGAGCGCGTGCTGGCCTGGCTGAGCAGCGAGCTCGATGGCCTGACCCTGGTGGACACCAACAAGGATCCCAAGACGCGCCTGCAGGAGTTCCTGCAGTCGCGCGCCTGCGAACTGCCTCGTTACGAGGTGGTGGACATCCAGGGCGAGCCGCACTGCCGCACCTTCATGGTCGAGTGTCAGGTATCGCTGCTCAATGAAAAGACCCTGGGCCAGGGTGGCAGCCGGCGTATCGCCGAGCAGGTCGCTGCGGCCGCGGCGCTGATCGCTCTCGGGGTGGAGAATGGCAATGACTGATGCACCTGTGACCCGCTGCGGCTACGTCGCCATCGTCGGCCGGCCCAACGTGGGCAAGTCGACGCTGCTCAACCACATCCTCGGGCAAAAGCTGGCGATTACCTCGCGCAAGCCGCAGACCACCCGTCACAACATGCTCGGGATCAAGACCGAGGGGAATGTTCAAGCCGTCTACGTCGACACCCCCGGTTTGCACAAGAACAACGACAAGGCGCTCAACCGCTACATGAACCGCAGCGCGTCCACCGCGTTGAAGGACGTCGACGTGGTGGTGTTCGTGGTCGACCGCATGCGCTGGACCGACGAGGATCAACTGGTGCTGGAGAAGGTGCAGCACGTCAAATGCCCGATCCTCCTGGCAGTGAACAAGGCTGATCGCCTGGAAGACAAGAGCGAGTTGCTGCCGCACCTGAACTGGCTGGCCGAGCAACTGCCGCAGGCCGAGATCGTGCCGATCTCCGCGCTGCAGGGGCAGAACCTCGACACCCTGGAGAAGCTGGTGGGCGAGCGCCTGCCGGAGTCCGAGCATTTCTACCCGGAAGACCAGATCACCGACCGCTCCAGCCGCTTCCTGGCGGCCGAGCTGATCCGCGAGAAGATCATGCGCCAGCTCGGTGCCGAGCTGCCGTACCAGATCACCGTGGAGATCGAGGAGTTCAAGCAGGACGGCCCGATCCTGCATATCCACGGGCTGATTCTGGTGGAGCGCGACGGGCAGAAGAAAATCATCATCGGCGACAAGGGCGAGCGCATCAAACGTATCGGCCAGGAAGCACGCAAGGACATGGAGACCCTGTTCGACTCCAAGGTGATGCTCAACCTCTGGGTCAAGGTCAAGGGCGGCTGGTCCGACGACGAGCGCGCCCTACGTTCGCTGGGTTACCTGGATTGAGCCGCAAGCTGCAAGCCACAAGCTGCAAGCCCGCTCTTGCTTGAGGCTTGCAACGTGCAGCTTGCCGCTTATGTCTTGCATAGCCGCCCCTACAAGGAAAGCAGCGCCCTGGTGGACTTCTTCACCGCTCAGGGGCGGGTACGGGCGGTACTGCGTGCCGCGCGCGGCAAGGTGGGCAGCATCGCCCGGCCATTCGCGCCGCTGGAACTGGAGCTGCGCGGGCGTGGCGAGCTGAAGACCGTTGGCCGTCTGGAAAGCACCGGCATCCCGTTGCTGCTGAGCGGCGAGGCGCTGTTTTCCGGCCTCTACCTCAATGAGCTGCTGATCCGCCTGCTGCCGGCCGAAGATCCGCACCCTGTGATGCTCGAACATTACGCCCTGACCCTGCAGGCGCTGGCCGCCGGGCGGCCGCTGGAGCCCTTGCTGCGTGCGTTTGAATGGCGCTTGCTGGATGACTTGGGCTATGGTTTCGCCCTGGATCGCGACCAGCACGATCAGCCCATCGATCCCGCCGGCCTGTATCGCTGGCAGCAGGATCTCGGCCTGGTGCCGGTGTTGCAATTGCAGCCTGGAGTATTCCAAGGGCGCGAGCTGCTGGCCATGGCCGAGGCCGACTGGCAGACGCCAGGCGCCCTGGCCGCCGCCAAGCGCCTGATGCGCCAGGCGCTGGCCCCCCATCTTGGCGGCAGACCGCTGGTCAGCCGCGAACTTTTCATGACGCTCAAGGAGCCCAAGCGTGACTGAGGCCAATCGTATTCTGCTAGGTGTCAACATCGATCACGTTGCCACCTTGCGCCAGGCGCGTGGCACGCGCTACCCCGATCCGGTCAAGGCTGCGCTGGACGCCGAAGAGGCGGGGGCCGACGGCATCACCGTGCACCTGCGCGAAGACCGCCGGCACATTCAGGATCGCGACGTGCGGGTGCTGGCCGACGTGTTGCAGACGCGAATGAACTTCGAGATGGGCGTCACCGATTTCATGCTCGGTTTCGCCGAGCAGATTCGCCCGGCACATGTCTGCCTGGTGCCGGAAACCCGCCAGGAGCTGACCACCGAAGGCGGCCTGGACGTGGCCGGGCAGGAGGCGCGCATCGCCGCCGCCGTGGAGCGCCTGTCGCTGGCGGGGTGCGAGGTGTCGCTGTTCATCGACGCCGAGGAACGGCAGATCGAGGCGGCCATGCGCGTCGGCGCGCCGGCCATCGAGCTGCACACCGGGCGCTACGCCGATGCCCACACGGCAGAGGAGGCGGCCCAGGAGCTGGCGCGCATCCGCGATGGCGTCATCTGCGGCTTGAACCATGGCCTGATCGTCAACGCCGGCCATGGCCTGCACTATCACAATGTCGAGGCTGTGGCGGCGATCATGGGCATCAATGAGCTGAACATCGGCCACGCGCTGGTCTCCCATGCCCTGTTCGTCGGCTTCAAGCAGGCGGTGGCGGAGATGAAAGCGCTGATCGTCGCGGCGGCCAATCGCGGCTGAACGCAGGAAGGGGAGGGGCGTTATGCCGTCGCTCGGTGCCCTGTCGGGCGGCCTCTCGTAGGGTGCGCCGTGCGCACCGGGCAGATTCCGCGGTATTTACCGGCGCGCACAGGGCACCCTACTCAGCCTTGCGCGAACGCCTGAACCATCTGTCTGGCGAGTGCCTCGATAGCCTCGTTGAGCTGGTGACCGCGAATCAGCTTGATATGGTACTCACCCAGCGGTGGCAAACCCTGTTCCGTACCGAGTCGGCGTAGCGGCGGTTTGACCAGGTTGCGCGGGAAGGGGGCGATGGCCAGGTCGGCGGTCATCGCTGCCTCCTGGCCGGCGCACTGCTCGCAGGAATAGGCAATTCGGTAGCTCAGACCCTGGCGATCCAGCGCGTCGAGCGCCATTCGCCGCCAGGGGCAACCCGGGTTGGCCAGCGCCAACGGCAAAGGCGAGCGCTGCAGGGCCAGGCCGCCGTCACGCCCCGCCCAGACCAGTTCCTCGGAATAGATGATTTCGCCGCGCGAGTCGTCCAGGCCATCGCAGCCGGCGTTGATCAGGGTCAGATCCAGCTCGCCGGCATCCAGCTTCGCCACCAGATCCACGCTGCGCCCGACGTTGACCTCCACCTCTACCGCGGGGTGGCTGTGGGCGAACAAGGTCAATACGCCGGGCAGCACGCGGTCGCCGATATCGTTCGGCGTGCCGAAGCGCACGCGGCCGCTCAAGGTCGGCGTCAGAAAGCGCGCCACGGCCTCCTCGTTGAGCTTGAGCAGGCGCCTGGCGTAGCCCAGCAGCAGTTCGCCCTCGGCAGTCAGTTGCACGCGCCTGGCTTCGCGGGTGAACAGACGCTGGCCGAGGGTTTCCTCCAGACGCTTGATCTGCAGGCTGACGGCTGCCGTGCTGCGAAACACCTGGGCGGCGGTACGGGTGAAGCTGCCGCTGTCGGCGATGGCGACAAAGGTGCGCAGTACATCGCTTTCCAGCAGCGGCAGGGGCGTGGGTGCTATAGCATTCATGAAGTTAAATTTTTCTTAATAATTGGTTTTAAATTTGTCGTTTGTTTAAACGATAGGCGCGTTTCATCCTCATCGCAAGCCCGGCACGAGCCGGCAGCGACAGGAGGAAAGGTGATGAAAGGTTCTAATCGTAGCGACAAGCCCCGTCCGCCCATGCCTGAGTTCTACATGCCCGCCATGTGGCCGCTGGATCTGCAGAATGCCATCGTCGACTGGGTTGGCGCCTGGTTCTGGCGTCGGCGTATGCGCCGTCTGTTGGCGCAGGACATTGAGGGGTGGATTCGCCTGGGCAGTGCCCGTGGCGTGGTAGAGCAGGGCGCTGGCGAGCCGCTGCGGTTGATCGCCCAGCGGCGGGCACAGTGGTTACGCGGCAAATATTGAGGCCGAGTGCGTAGGGCGTAGCGGTAGCGATCCGTTTGCGAAGCAGTACGCCGTTGGAGTGTTGGGCGTTGATTGTGGTGCCGAACCCGGCATGGCCCGGCAGATTGTTCGCTGGCGCTACGAGCGGCCGGCGTCCCGGTTCGCCCTACGAGCTTCGCCCTACGGCTTGCGTGCGATCAGTACGGCGCGGGTCGGCGCCGGCAGGCCTTCGACGGTGCGGCTGTGGTCGGCTGGGTCGAGGAATTCGGGCAGCGACTGGAAGCGCATCCACTCGGTGGCGCGCTGTTCTTCCACCGAGGTGGTGCTGACGTCGACGCAGCGCACGTCCTCGAAGCCGGCGCGGCGCAGCCAGCGCTCCAGCGCCGGCACCGAGGGCAGGAACCAGACGTTGCGCATCTGCGCGTAGCGATCCTCGGGCACCAGTACCTGTTCGGCATCGCCTTCCACTACCAGGGTTTCCAGCACCAGTTCGCCGCCTTTGACCAGGGCGTCCTTGAGGTCGAGCAGGTGGTCGATGGGCGAGCGGCGGTGGTACAGCACGCCCATGGAGAACACCGTGTCGAAGCCCTGCAGCTTGGCTGGCAGTTCCTCGAAGGCCAACGGCAGGTGCCAGACCGGTTGATCCGCCAGGTAGCGCTTCATCGCCAGGAACTGGCAGAGGAACAGCCAGTTGGGGTCGATGCCGACCACGCTGTCGGCGCCTGCACCGAGCATGCGCCACATGTAGTAGCCGTTGCCGCAACCGACATCGAGGATGCGCTTACCGGCCAGCTCCAGATGCGGGGCGACGCGCTGCCATTTCCAGTCCGAGCGCCATTCGGTGTCGACATGCACGCCGAACAGCTCGAACGGCCCCTTGCGCCAGGGAATCAAGCCCTGCAGGGCGGTCTTCAACTGGACACGTGTGGTCTCGTCGCAGGCACCGCCAAAGGCAAAGCGCTGGGCCAGTTCCACTTCGCTCACCGGCAGTGGCGGCAGCGCCTGCACGGCGCCGTACCAGCGCGCCAGGTCGCCGTGGCCGATGGCCAGTTTGGCGTCGAGCTGGCCGGGCAGATCGGCTGCCCACTCCTGCAGCGGAGTGCCAGCCAGTTGCGCCTGCAGGGCGTCGAGATCCAGGTCGCGCATCATGGCAGGGCCACCAGCGAGGCGAAGTTCAGGCACTGGAACCAGGGCAGCACCTTGCTGAAACCGGCAGCCAATAGCCGTTCGCGATGCTGCTCGAGGCTGTCGGGCAGCATCACCTTCTCGATGGCGCTGCGCTTCTGGGCGATTTCCAGTTCGCTGTAGCCGTTGGCGCGCTTGAAGGCCAGGTGCAGCTCGGTGAGCAGCTCGTGCTCGGCGGCGTCCTCGAAGCGCAGTTTTTCCGAGAGGATCAGCGCGCCGCCCGGTAACAGGGCATGGCGGATACGCGTGAGCAGTTCCAGACGGCGCTCTGGTGGGATGAATTGCAGGGTGAAGTTCAGTGTCACCAGCGAGGCGGGCTGCAACTCGAGGGCGAGAATGTCGGCCTCGATCACCTGCACCGGCAGCAGCTCCTGGAACATGGCGTCCTGGGCGTGCAGGTACTCGCGGCAGCGTTCGACCATGGCCGGCGAGTTGTCCACTGCGATCACCTGACAGCCATCGGCGCGCACATGGCGGCGCAGGGCCTGGGTCACCGCACCGAGCGAGGCGCCGAGGTCATACAGCCGGGTGTGTGGCTGGGCGAACTGGCCGGCGAGCACGCCGATGTTCTCGACTATGGTGGGGTAGCCGGGCACCGAGCGCTTGATCATGTCGGGGAAGACCCGCACCACATCCTCGTTGAAGACGAAATCGGGCACTTCGGCCAGGGGCTGGGCGAACAGGCGGTCGGGTTCTTGGCTCACGGCAATGACAACGGGTAGCGGAAAAGGCCGGCATTTTAGCAAAAAGACAGCCGCAAGCCCCAGGCTACAAGCTGCAAGTGCAGGGCAATCCTTTTACCTTCACCGCAGATGGCACGCTTCTGTAGGCGCGGATTTATCTGCGATATTCGCTATGAATTCGCTCCCACAGGTTTATGCGATTGCAAGTGGAAACCTTCGCCGCCAGTCTCAGGCGTTCTGGCGCTCGAAGGCCGAGGCCGTGATGCCCCACTGGCCGAGCCAGTAGGTGAGGATGATGGCGTAGGGGGCGGCGTCGAAGCTGACGACGAAGCGGTCGATGCCGATGAGGCTGTCGGACAGCACGAACAGCGCCGCGCCGCCCGCAGCGAGCCAGGTGGAGCGCGGTTGCAGGTCAGGGTGGCCGAGGCGGGCCAGGGCGCGCCAGAGCATCAGGCAGATCGCCGTGGCGTAACAGGCCACCGGAATCAGCAGCTCGCCCAGGCCGCTGCTGGCCAGCACGGCGAACATCGTGCCTCCGGCAGCCAGTGCCAGCAGCAGGGGAGGCAGAGCCGGACGACGACTGTCGGAGCAGTAGGCGCGCAGGTAGGCCAGATGAGCGAGGAGAAAGGCTCCGAGGCCGAACACGAACAGATCGCCAGGCCAGTCCAGCAGGATGTCGCCCACCAGGGAAAACAGCAGGCCAATGCTGATCCAGCGCCGGTAGGTGCTAGCTGGCGCCTGGCGTAGCCAGAGCAGCAGGACGATTACCGGAATGCCCTTGGACAGCAGGCTCAGTTGTGCATCGCCGCTGATTCGGCCGTAGAGAAAGACCGCAGCACCCGACAGACCGAGCAGCAACCAACGCATGACAAGACCCCTTCGTTATTAGAATGGCGCAACTATGGCCAGTGGCCGTGCGGTTGCCAATGCGAGGGGCGCCAAAGCGAGGGGCGCCAAAGCGAGTGGCGTATCGTGCCGCCGCGCGGTGGGTGAGCTGCACCCACCGCGTTCAGCGTCAGCCGGCGACCAGTACGCGAATCGCTTCCAGGCGCAAGGCGGCCTTGTCGAACATGGCCAGGCCTTGTTCGCGCTGCTCGCGCAATGCGGCGATCTCACTGTCACGCACGCTGGGATTGACCGCTTGCAGGGCGACCATACGCGCCAGTTCTTCATCCAGCTCAGCGCTCAGGCGGCGCTTGGCTTCAGTGACACGCTCGACGTGGCGCGGCATGATCTTCGCCTCGGCGGCAGCGATCTGCTTGCTCAGCACGTCGCGCTGCGCCTGGATGAACTTGTTGGCGCTGGCGCGCGGCACGCTTTCCAACTGGTCGTTGAGCGTCTCGAAGCCGACTTTTGCCGCCAGGTCGTTGCCGTTGGCATCGAGCAGGCAGCGCAGCGCGGCTGGCGGCAGGAAGCGACCCAGTTGCAGCTTGCGTGGCGCTACCACTTCGCTGACGTAGAGCAGCTCCAGCAGCACGGTGCCGGGCTTGAGCGCCTTGTTCTTGATCAGCGCCACGGCGGTGTTGCCCATCGAGCCGGACAGCACCAGATCCATGCCGCCCTGCACCATAGGGTGTTCCCAGGTGATGAACTGCATGTCCTCGCGGGCCAGGGCCTGTTCGCGGTCGTAGGTGATGGTCACCGCCTCGTCGTCGCCCAGCGGGAAGCTGGCGTCCAGCATCTTCTCGCTGGGGCGCAGGATCAGGGCGTTGTCGGAGTGGTCTTCGCTGTCGATGCCGAAGGCGTTGAACAGCTCTTCCATATAGATCGGCAGGGTGTACTGGTCGTCCTGTTCGAGGATGGCCTCCACAAGTGCCTCGCCTTCACCGGCGCCGCCGGAGTTCAGCTCCAGCAGGCGGTCACGACCGTTATGCAGTTCGCCTTCCAGGCGCACACGCTCGGCGCGGGCTTCGTCGATCAGGGCCTGCCATTGGTCGCCGTCGGCGCCTTCGAGCAGTGGCAGCAGGCGCGGGCCGAACTGGTGCTGCAGGGCGTTGCCGGTGGGGCAGGTGGCGAGGAAGGCGTTCAGGGCCTGGTGATACCACTGGAACAGGCGCTCTTGCGGGCTGGTTTCCAGGTACGGCACGTGCAACTGGATCTTGTGCTTCTGGCCGATGCGGTCGAGGCGGCCGATGCGTTGTTCGAGCAGATCCGGGTGGGCCGGCAGGTCGAACAGCACCAGATGGTGAGCGAACTGGAAGTTGCGGCCCTCGGAGCCGATTTCCGAGCAGATCAGCACCTGCGCGCCGAATTCTTCGTCGGCGAAGTAGGCGGCGGCGCGGTCGCGTTCGAGAATGCTCATGCCTTCGTGGAACACCGTGGCCGGAATGCCGGAGCGCACGCGCAGGGCGTCCTCCAGATCCAGGGCGGTCTCGGCATGGGCGCAGATCACCAGCACCTTGAACTTCTTGAGCATCTTCAGGGTGTCGATCAGCCACTCGACACGCGGGTCGAAGCGCCACCAGCGCTGCTCTTCGTCCACCTCTTCCTGCGCCTGGTAGCTGACTTCCGGATACAGCTCGGCGTGCTCGCCGATGGGCAGCTCCAGGTATTCCACCGGGCAGGGCAGCGGGTAGGGGTGCAGTTCGCGCTCGGGGAAGCCCTGCACCGCCGCACGGGTGTTGCGGAACAGCAGGCGGCCGGTGCCATGGCGGTCGAGCAGCTCGCGCACCAGGCGCGCGCGGGCGTCTTCATCACCGGCGTCGATGGCGTCCAGCAGTTCGCGGCCCTCATCGCCGAGGAAGCCGCCGATGGCATCGCGTGCCTGGGCGCTGAGGCTGCCATGGTCGAGCAGCTCCTGCACTGCTTCGGCCACCGGGCGGTACTGGCTGCTTTCGGCGCGGAAGGCCTCGACATCGTGGAAGCGGTTGGGGTCGAGCAGGCGCAGGCGGGCGAAGTGGCTGTCCTGGCCGAGCTGTTCGGGCGTGGCGGTGAGCAGCAGCACGCCGGGGATGACCTCGGCCAGTTGCTCGACCAGCGCGTATTCGGCGCTGGCTTGTTCCGGGTGCCAGACCAGGTGGTGGGCTTCGTCCACTACCAAGAGATCCCAGCCGGCGGCGAACAGGGCGTCCTGGGCTTTCTCGTCGTCCTTCAGCCACTCCAGGGCGACCAGCGCCAGTTGGCAATCCTCGAAGGGGTTGCTGGCGTCGCTTTCCATGAAACGCTCGGCGTCGAACAGCGCCACGTCGAGGTTGAAGCGTCGGCGCATTTCCACCAGCCATTGGTGCTGCAGGTTTTCCGGCACCAGGATCAGTACCCGGCTGGCACGCCCGGAAAGCAGTTGGCGGTGGATCACCAGGCCGGCTTCGATGGTCTTGCCCAGGCCCACTTCGTCGGCCAGCAGTACGCGCGGGGCGATACGGTCGGCCACGCTGCGGGCGATGTGCAACTGGTGCGCGATGGGTTGCGCGCGCGCTCCGCCCAGGCCCCAGAGCGAGGATTGCAGCAGGCGGCTGTTGTGCTCCAGGCTGTGATAACGCAGGGCGAACCAGGCCAGCGGGTCGATCTGTCCGGCGAACAGGCGGTCGCTGGCCAGGCGGAACTGGATGAAGTTCGATAGTTGGGTTTCCGGCATGCTGACCGGCTTATGCTGGGCATCGAGGCCGTGGTAGACCAGCAGACCGTCGACATCCTCCACCTCCTGCACGGCGAGCTTCCAGCCCTCGAAGTGGGTGATCTCGTCGCCTGGGGCGAAGCGCACGCGGGTCAGCGGCGCGTTGCGGGTAGCGTACTGACGCGTTTCGCCGGTGGCTGGGTAGAGCACGGTGAGCAGACGGCCGTCCTCGGTGAGGATGGTTCCAAGCCCCAATTCCGCCTCGCTGTCACTGATCCAGCGTTGCCCCGGTTGATACTGCGCCATGCCTGTCTCCCGCGTGAAAAAGCCGGCTATGGTAACGGATGCCGCGCCAAGGCCAAAGCGGCTATGGCACTATCAGTGAAGCATTCGGTCGAAAGTCTGGCGAGCGCCCGTAAAGTTGGGCGTTGCGCTGCCGAAAGCCTGACCAAAGAGGGGGCTATGCGATGCTGCCACCGATTCCTCATAGCCTGGTGCCGGTCACTGCCACGCAGGACGTGGTCAAGCCCAGGCCCGATATTCCGCCGGTGACGCCAGCCGAGCCGGGTGCGCAGGAGAGCGCCCTGACCCTGGACAAGCGCCACCCGCAGGAAACCGAGGAGCTGCTGCGCGAAGAGCAGCGGCGTCGACAGCGGCGTGGTTATACGCCTGAGCAAATGGCCGAGGCGGAGCAGGAGGAGGTCGAGCAGGCGCTTGGCGATTTGCCCAGGCAAGGGCTGTGGGTGGACGTGGAGGTCTGACGAACTTCCATCGCAGGCTTTCTGACGGGGTTTCAAGGTGTTGTTCGAGGATGTTCTTCCGCCATTGGCCGATGCCGAGCTGGATTATCTGCCCGGCTGGGTCGATGCCGCGTTGGCCGATTCCTGGCTCGACACTCTGGTCGAACAGACGCCCTGGCAGCAGCCGGAGCTGTTCATCCATGGCCGCTATCACCGCGTGCCACGGCTGACGGCCTGGTACGGCGAGCCCGAGGCGCGCTATCGCTATTCGGGCATTATCCATCAACCCTTGCCCTGGACGCCCTTGCTGGCCGAGATTCGCCAGCGTGTCGAGCGTGAAGTGGGGCAACGACTCAACGCCGTGCTGCTCAACTACTATCGCGATGGCCAGGACTCCATGGGCTGGCACAGCGATGCCGAGGCCGAACTGGGCCGCAACCCGTTGATCGCTTCGCTGAACCTGGGCGGCAGCCGGCGCTTCGACCTGCGCCGGGTGGGCAGTACGCGTATCGAGCATTCGTTGACCTTGACCCACGGCTCGCTACTGGTCATGCGCGGGCCGACCCAGCATCATTGGCAGCATCAAGTGGCGAAGACGCGCCAAGCCTGCGCGCCACGCCTGAATCTGACCTTTCGCCTGATCCGGTTTCCGCTATGAGCCATGACGACAAGCTGATCGACTTCGCCGCTGAGCGCGACAAGCGCATTCACGACCTCAACGACAAGCGCCTCAACGAAATGCGCCAGGTATTCGAGCAGGTATTGCCGCTGGGCAAGGGCAAGAAAAAGCCCAAGGGCAAGCCCAAGAAGCGTTGAAAGTCCACACGTGTTCCCTTCCTGACGCGGCATCCGCCGCGTTCGCCTTCGCCCCCCCTCATTTCTTGACCTGGATCAGTATCGTACGCGCCTTGCGAGCAGGGGCCGGGTGAGCATTGATCCAGATCAATTTCCGTGGCGCCAGCGCTGTTAACGTGAAGCCATCCCAGACAGACAGGCACAACAGGAGGCAGCCATGTTCGTCGATACAGTGGTTCTCGCCGGAGTCGGCACCGTTCTTCTGATGGTCGCGTTCTTCGGGGGCGTTGGTTATTTCATCTGGAAGGATGCGCACAAGCGCAAGCAGAGCTGATCCTTCCAGTTCACTGGGCACGCAAGGCAATTTGGGCGACTTCGGTCGCCCTTTTTTTTGGCTTTTTTGCCGGCGGATGGGGGATTCGGGCTTGAAACCGGACTGGCAAGTATGTGTGTTGGTTGTTCTTGTGTCTGTTCCGAATTGCCGCGTTTTTGTTGATGTCTCTGGTTTCGCCCTCCCGGGCGAGTCACTTTTGTACCGAAGCGGCATCCATAACGCCCACCAGCACACAAACTTGCCAGTCCGGTGTCAGCAAGCAGTTCTGGTTCATGTTCCAAATAAAAAACAAACCGATGATCCCAGGCGACTGAACGCTGTCTCCATAAGATCAGCACTGGACGAAAATTAGATAGCAGGCTAATAATTGTCGCGTTTGGCCGTTCGCCCGTGCCAATGTCTATGCTGCTTCTGTCCTGACCCCACAGCCCAAGCCCATGCGTGAAGCCCTATCGGCCTTCTTTGCACCCAGCGTGCAGGCCCTACAGTTCGCCATCAAGACCCTGCTGGCCGGCGGCCTGGCACTGTGGTGCGCGTTCCGTTTTGGCCTGGAGCAGCCGCAGTGGGCCTTGATGACGGCCTTCATCGTCGCCCAGCCGCTGTCCGGTATGGTGGTGCAGAAGGGCCTGGCGCGGCTGCTCGGCACCCTGATCGGGGCGAGCATGTCGGTGCTGATGATCGCCTTGTTCGCCCAGGCGCCCTGGTTGTTCCTGATTGCCGTGGCACTGTGGATGGGCCTGTGCACGGCGGCCTCGACCATGCTGCGCAGCGCCTGGAGCTACGCCTTCGTGCTGGCCGGTTACACGGTGGCGATCATCGGCCTGCCGGCCATCAGCCACCCGCTGACGGTATTCGACCAGGCCGTCGCGCGCGGCACCGAAATCGCCCTGGGCATCGCCTGCGCCACGGTGGTCAGTGCCGTGCTCTGGCCGCAGCGTGTGGAGCGGCAACTGGCTCAGCAGGCGCGCAGCCTGTGGCAGGCCGGGGTCGGGGCGGCGAGCCAGGCGCTGGCGGGCGAGGCCATGGCGCGCCAGGGGCTGCTGGATGTACTGGGGCGCATGGTGGCGGTGGATGCCCAGCGCGAACATGCCTGGTTCGAGGGCCAGCGCGGCCGTCAGCGCGCCGCCGCCTTGCGCCTGCTCAGTCGTGACCTGCTCGGCCTGCTGCGTCTGGCGCGTGGCGTCGGGCGCCAGTGGCGGCAGCTCGACGGGGTAGAGAGTCTGCTGCTCGCACCCTGGATGCAGCGTGTGCGCGACTGCCTGGCCGAGGCGCCTGGCCAGCGCTGCGCCACGTTGGCGCAGCAGATGCGCGAAGTGGCCGAGGACGAGGGGCTGAGCGCGGCGCAGAGGCGTTGTCTGGAACGCCTCGCGCTGCTCGTGCTGCGCCTGGAAACCGCCGCAGGCTCGCTGCTGGCGGTGGAGCAGGGCGAGGTGCGTGGCAGCCTGCCACCGGCCTTGTCTTGGCACCGCGACTGGCAGACTGCATTGCTCTACGGTAGCCGCAGTGCGCTGGCCTTCCTGGCTTTGGCGGCATTCTGGATGGCCACCGCCTGGCCTGCCGCCAGCGGCGCGATGCTGCTGGCCAGCGTGGTCTGCAGCCTGTTCGCCAGTCGCGAGAATGCGGCGCAGATCGGCTTGCTGTTCCTGCGCGGCATCTTCTATGCGCTGCCGGTGGCCTTCTTCGTCGGGCAGATTCTGCTGCCCCAGCTCAATGGCTTCGTCATGCTCTGCCTGGCTCTCGGCGTGCCGCTGTTCTTCGGCGCACTGGGTATGGCCAAGCCGGCGCTGGGAGCGACGGCAACCTCCTTCTGCCTGCATTTCATCGTGCTTTGCGCTCCACAGAACGACATGAACTACGACCTGGCTTTCTTTTTCAACGAAGCCCAGGCCATGCTCATCGGCGTCGCTTGCGCGGTACTGGCCTTCAACCTGATCGGCCTGCGCAGCCCGCGCTGGCATGGCCGTCGCCTGTTGCAGGCAACCTTGCGCGATCTGGCGCGTCTGACTCGACAGCCACTGCTCGGTGCCGAAAGCTGGTTCGGTGGGCGCATGGCCGATCGCCTGATGTTGCTGGCGCGCCATTACCCGGCGTTACCCAGCCAGACGCGCAGCCGTTGGGATGATGGCATTGCCGGCCTGGATCTGGGTGACGAACTGCTGCATCTGCGGGCCTGTTTGGCCGCCGGGGATCGCTCCCTGGGGCAGGCCGAGGAGCGCTTTCTCGATGAGTTGCGCCGGCAACTGCTGCAGGGGCCGGCGGCGCAGCGCGAAGAGGGGCTCGATATCCCAACTGAGGCGCTGCTGCAGGCTCTGCGGGCGGCGCCGTCGAGCATCGACCGGCGTCTGGCCGAAGCGGCGCTGCTGCAATTGCAGGCCGGTTGGCGGCGCTGGTGTCAATTACAGGAGAAGGTCGATGGGCTTGCGTGAATGGGCCTTGGGTGGTGTGTTGCTCAGCCCGCTGCTGCTGTATGCACTGTTGGCGCTGTTGTTGACCGGCTTGCTGCGCCTGGGGCTGCAGCGTGTCGGGGTGGCCCGTTGGATCTGGCATGAGGCGCTGTTCGACTGCGCCTTGTACGTCTGCGTATTGGCGGCCGTGGTGGCCGTGCTTGGACATTGAGCGAGGAGAAAGGCATGCGTTCCGTCCTGCGTGTCGGCATTACCTTGAGCCTGGTGGTCGTGGCGATTCTCGCCGGTACCTGGCTGTGGCAGTACTACCTGTATTCACCCTGGACGCGCGATGCCCGCATCCGTGCCGATGTGGTCACCATTGCCCCTGATCTGTCCGGCTGGGTGCGTGAGCTGAAGGTGCATGACAACCAGCAGGTGGCGGCTGGGGAACTGTTGATGAGCCTGGATCGTGAACGCTATCAGGCCGCCCTGGAGCAGGCCCGGGCCGTGGCTGAGACGCGGCGTCAACAACTGCGACTGCGTGAGCACGAAGCGGTGCGGCGTGATCGCCTGGGGCCGCAGGCGATCAGCGCCGAGCTGCGTGAAAACGCTCAGATCAACGCCGAGATCGCCCGTGGTCAATATCAGCAGGCACAGGCCGCGGTGAAGCTGGCCGAGCTGGACGTGCAGCGCAGCGAGGTGCGTGCGCCGCGTGCCGGCCAGGTGACCAATCTGCAACTGGCCGAAGGCAACTACGTGCGCGCAGGCGAGCCGGTGCTGGCCCTGGTGGACGAGGCCTCGTTCTACGTGCAGGCCTATTTCGAGGAAACCAAGCTGCCGCGCATCCGCGTTGGGGCACCGGTGGAGGTCTGGCTGATGGGCGGCGATCAGCCCCTACGCGGCACGGTGGACAGCATCAGCCGTGGCATCACCGACCGCAATTCCAGCCCGGACGGCCAATTGCTGGCCAATGTCGAGCCGACCTTCAACTGGGTGCGCCTGGCGCAGCGCATTCCGGTGCGCATCCGTTTCGATGCCTTGCCAGAGTCCGTCCAGCTCAGTGCCGGGATGACCGCCAGCGTGCGCGTACGGCAGCAGTGAGGGTCTGATGTCGTCGAAGCGCGTGACGTGAGCGCGCGCATGACCGACACTATGGCCCCGCTGTTTCGTCCACTGTTTCAGGCCGGTTACGGTCCGGCCCCTGTCGAGAGGTCATGTCATGTCGTTCAAAGTTTTCGTCGACGGTCAGGAAGGCACCACCGGCCTGCGTCTGCTGGATTACCTGGCCGGTCGCCCGGACATCGAGCTGCTGCGCATCGACGAGGCCAAGCGCAAGGACAGCGCCGAGCGCGCACGCCTGCTCAATGCCGCCGACGTGGCCTTCCTCTGCCTGCCGGATGCCGCTTCGCGTGAGGCGGTGAGCCTGGTGAACAACCCCGACACCTGCATCATCGACGCCAGCACGGCCTTCCGTACCGACACTGGCTGGACCTATGGCCTGCCGGAGCTGGCTGCTGGCCAGCGCGAGGCGATCCGCGCCAGCAAGCGCATCGCCAACCCCGGTTGCCATGCCACGGCCTTCATCCTGCTGGTGCGTCCGTTGGTGGATGCCGGCCTGCTGCCGAAGGATTACCCGCTCAGTGCCTTCTCCCTGACCGGCTACAGCGGTGGCGGCAAATCCATGATCGCCCAGTACGAAGCCGGCGGCGACGCCCGCCTGAAGAGCCCGCGCCCCTATGCCATGCCCCAGGCGCACAAGCACCTGCCGGAAATGCGCGTGCAGACCGGCATTGCCCAGGCCCCGGTGTTCAGCCCCATCGTCGGCGACTTCCTCAAGGGCCTGGCGGTGACCGTGCCGCTGCATCTGGATCGTCTGGCCCCCGGCACCACGCCGCAACAACTGCACGAGGCGCTGCAGCGCCACTATGCCGGCGAGCGCTTTATCCGCGTGATGCCGCTGGAAGGGGCTGAGAACCTGGATGAAGGCTTCTTCGACGTGCAGGGCTGCAACGACAGCAACCGTGCTGACCTGTTCGTCTTCGGCAATGCCGAGCGGGTGACACTGGTGGCACGCCTGGACAACCTCGGCAAGGGCGCTGCTGGCGCGGCTGTGCAATGCATGAACGTGATCGTCGGCGCGGCCGAGGACACCGGGCTGGTCAGCGGTCTTTAAAGCGGGGCTTGTTCTTCACGCATTTTGATACTGGGCTGGCAAGTTTTTGTGTTGGCTTGTGTTGGAGTTCTGGACGCCGCCTTGGGTGTGTCCAGATATTCCGGGTTTCGCCCCCTCGGGCGACTCACTTTTCTTTGAACTCGGATTGCCGCCCAGCGCAAAGAAAAGTAAGCAAAAGAAACGCACCCCCGCCATTCGGAACTAGGCGTCCCCGTCATGCTTCGCTCGACTTCCCTCACTCCGGCACCGCTCCGGGGTCGGCTTACAAGGGCCATCCCTGGCCCTTTAAGCGGGGCCGCCATCGGTATCTCGCGGCATCCATGCCGCTCGCCCCCTGCGCAATGCCTACGTTCGGCCTCCTGAAGGGGGCATTCGCGCGCCTGAACGTACATCGGTTCCGGGCATGACCGGCGTGCTCTGATAACAGTGGAGCCATGACGTGGCCGTCGGGTTAAACCAAAACTTTCATTCGCTTGAATAGCTTGCCGGCTTTCAGCCGGCATTCAGGTCAGCCCTAAGGCTGACCCATGTTCAAGCACTCCACGCTAATTCTGGGTTACCTAGGGTTCAGGCGCGTGCAGAGCCCGCCCAGGAGGGCGAACGGAATCGTCGTGGAAGAGGTTGAGCGGCATGGATGCCGCGAGAGCCACGATGGGCCAGGGATGGCCCACCGTGGCGGGCCTCTGGAGCGACGATGGAGTGAGCGAACCCTCGCGTAGCGAGGGCCGGATGACCGGGCGGAGGGTTTTGGTTACTTTTGCCCTACAAAAGTGACTCGCCCGGGAGGGCGAAACCAAAACTTTCAACAAAAACGCGGCAATTCGGAACAAGCACCCGAACAAGCAACAAGCCAACACAAACTTGCCAGTCTGGTCTCAATACCGATTCCCCCAGCCCCTGCGAATAACCATAAAAAACGCCGCGATTCCGAGAGGAGTCGCGGCGTTTTTTATGGTGCAGAGATATCCCCGCAACACTCACTGATCATCGAAATACCGCTCATGCCAGGCCACCAGCGGCTGCGGGTTGCCCAGCTTCTGCCCATAGATCACCGAGTATGACAGCACGTTCTGCACGTACTGGCGGGTTTCATCGAACGGAATGTTCTCCACCCACACGTCGTAGCTCAGGTGATCGGCTCCGCGCAGCCACTGACGCACGCGGCCGGGGCCGGCGTTGTAAGCGGCGGAGGCGAGCACGCGGTTGCCGTTGAACTGGCCGTAGACCTGGCTCAGATAAGCCGCCCCTAGCTGGATGTTGACGTCCGGGTCGAGCGCCTGGCGTGGCGAGGCCAGGGGGATGCTGAACTTGCGCGCGGTTTCCTTGGCGGTGGTCGGCATCAGTTGCATCAGCCCCATGGCGCCGGCGTGGGAGCGGGCGTCGGCCATGAAGGCGCTTTCCTGGCGGGTGATGGCGAACACCCAGCTAGAATGCAGGTCGCGCCGCTGCGCCTCACGCACCAGCTCGTCACGGTGCGCCATGGGGAAGCGCACCTCCAGGTCGTCCCAGTATTGCGCCTGGCTGATGGTGCGGATGGCCGGGAAGTACCAGCCCATCTCATAGGCCAGGCGCGCCTGGGCCACCAGTTCGTCACGGCTGAACAGGCGGCTGACGTGATACCACTCGCGGCGACCATCGACGATCTGCCCGCGGGCGTGGAATTCCAGGGCGCGCTTGATGCCGGCGGTGTTACGCACCTTCTGCACCACTTTGGGGTCGAGCGCCAGCGGCTGGTTGTTCAGGCTGTAGGGGGCCTTGACCTGATCGGCGGCCATGAAACCGTAGAAGTCGCGCTCCTTGGCCAGGGCCTGGAACAGCACGGCCGGTTGGTGGCTGTCGGGCTGGGCCAGTTGCAGGCTGCGCGCGGCCCAGTAGCGCCAGCGATTGCTGCTGGCCAGCTCCGCCGGCATGCGTTGGGTCAACTGGTAAGCCTCATCCCAGCGACCACTACGCAGCAACAGGCGCGCACGCCATTCGCTGACGGTGTCATCACGCAACTGCGGATCGTACTTGGCCATCACCGCGAGCCCACGCGGGTCGAAGCGACGTGCCAGGGTCAGGCCGATCTGGCGGGCGATGGCCACCTGTTCGTCCTGGGAGAAGTTCATGCGCCGGGCGTAGCTGTCGAGCAGGCTCAGGGCGTCTTCTGGGTTCTGCCGGGCCAGGCGGCGCAGACCCAGGCCCACGACATCGGCCATGGCCTCGTCGGCCGGGGTGAAACGGTCCGACTGCTTGAGGATCTGCGGTTTCTGCGCCACTTCCAGCAGCAGCTTGCCGCGCGCGCCAAGGGTCGTCAGGCCCTTGACCAGGTAGTTGGCCAGGCCGTAGTTGCCGACCTCCACCGCCAGTTTGGTGCGCTGCCAGCGACGTTGTTCGGTCAACTGGCCATTGGCAGTCCAGCGCTCGAACAACGGGTCGCAGGCGTCGGGCTGCGACTTGCCCACCAGCCAGAGCTTCTCGGCTGTGGCATTGCCCTCGGCATTCAGGCCATGGCTGAGCTGGTACTGGCCGTACAGGCAGTGGAGTTCGGTGAAGTTGAGCTTGGGATCGTAATGGGCGAGGAAGGGCTTCCAGTCGCCGCGCTCGGCCAGCAGACGCAACCAGCGCAGTTTCATCCAGCTAGCCTGGGGCAGGTCGCCATGTTCGGCGAGGAATTTCTCCACCTCGGCGTTGCTCGCCGACTTCAGACGGTTGGTCAGGTCGTCGTAGGCCAGGTAGGGCGTCAAGGGGTAGTCGCGTAGCGCACTGGCGTACTGGCGATAAGGCCCGCTGTCGCCCTTGGCCAGGGCGCGCTTGGCGGCATCGTAGTACTGACGCTGTTGCGCCAGGTTGGCTGCGTCTACAGAGGTGATGCCGAGGGTGCCGAGCATCAGGCAGGAAACGAGTGATAAGAGACGACCGCGCATGACAGTTCCAGGGGGCAAGCAGGTAAATGGACAGCCCGTTCCATCTGGCTGCAGTCTCTAGCTTAGCCTTTCGCCACGGGTCGGCGAAAGCGCCGGCAGCAAGCAGATACACACTGAACGAATACCCCGACAGACTAGGGGCTGTTGCCGTTTCTCGCAGCAACGCGGCGCTCGTCGAAACGGAAACAGCCGCCCGCCAACTCGGGTAGAATGCCCGGCCTGTTTTTGGAGATGCCCATGACCCTGCTCAAGTTCGCCGATGTTTCCCTCGCCTATGGCGCCATGCCCCTGCTCGATGGGGTTTCCTGGCAGATCGCCCGGGGTGAGCGGGTGTGCATCATCGGCCGTAACGGCACCGGCAAATCGAGCATGCTGCGCCTGGTCAAGGGTGATCAGATGCCCGATGACGGCGAAATCTGGCGCGCCCCGGGGTTGAAGATCGGCGAATTGCCGCAGGAGCTGCCACGTGCCGACGAGCGTACGGTGTTCGACGTGGTGGCTGAAGGCCTGGCCGGTGTCGGTGAGCTGCTGGCCCGCTATCACCACTTGGCGCAGAACATCCAGGGCGACGACGATCTCGAACAGCTGATGCACGTGCAGCAGGAATTGGAAGCCAAGGATGGCTGGCGCCTGCAGCAACTGGTGGACAGCACCCTGAGCCGTCTGCAGTTACCGGCCGACAAGACCCTGGCCGAGCTTTCCGGTGGCTGGCGCCGCCGCGTGCTGCTGGCACAGGCATTGGTATCCGAGCCGGATCTGCTGTTGCTCGACGAGCCCACCAACCACCTGGACATCGGTGCCATCGCCTGGCTGGAAGAGGCGCTGAAGGATTTCGGCGGCGCCGTGCTGTTCATCACCCACGACCGTTCCTTCCTGCAGAACCTGGCCACGCGCATCCTCGAGCTGGATCGCGGGGGGCTGATCGACTGGAACGGCGACTACGCCAGTTTCCTGGTGCACAAGGAGCAGCAGCTCGCCGCCGAGGAGACCGCCAATGCGCTGTTCGACAAGCGCCTGGCGCAGGAAGAGGTGTGGATCCGTCAGGGCATCAAGGCCCGCCGTACCCGTAACGAAGGTCGCGTGCGGGCGCTCAAGGCCATGCGCGCCGAGCGCGCCGAACGTCGCGAGCGCCAGGGCAAGGCGAATATTCAATTGGAGACAGCGGACAAGTCCGGCAAGCAGGTGATGGTGGCCGAGAACGTCAGTTTCGCCCACCCCGGCGGCCCTTGGCTGGTCAAGGATTTTTCCATGGTGCTGCAGCGCGGCGACCGTATCGGCCTGCTGGGTGCCAACGGCACCGGTAAGACCACGTTGCTCAAGTTGCTGCTCGGTGACCTGCAACCTAGCAGCGGCAGCATCGAGGTGGGCACCAAGCTGGAAGTGGCCTATTTCGACCAATTGCGTCACCAGCTCGAGCCGGAAAAGACGGTGATCGACAACATCGCCGAGGGCCGCGACTTCATCAGCATCGATGGCCAGAGCCGCCACGTGCTGAGTTACTTGGGCGACTTCCTGTTCAGCCCGCAGCGCGCACGTACCCCGGTCAAGGCCTTGTCCGGTGGCGAGCGGGCACGCCTGTTGCTGGCCAAGCTGTTCAGCAAACCGGCTAACCTGCTGGTGCTGGACGAACCGACCAACGATCTCGATGTGGAAACCCTGGAACTGCTCGAAGAAGTCCTGCTCAATTTTCCTGGCACCGTGCTGATGGTCAGCCACGACCGTGCTTTCCTCGACAACGTGGTGACCAGCACCCTGGTGTTCGAGGGCGAGGGCAAGGTGCGCGAGTACGTCGGTGGTTACCAGGATTGGCTGCGCCAGGGCGGTTCACCGCGTCTGCTCGGGGTTGGCGAGAGCAAGTCCGGCAAGGCCGAGCTGGCCACGGCCATCGTCGAGTCGCCGACTCCGGCGGCTGCGGCGCCCGTGCAGGAGAGCGCCGAGCCGGCGAAGAAGAAACTAAGCTACAAGCTGCAGCGCGAGCTGGAAGCGATCCCGGGGCAGATCGATGCCCTGGAACAGGAAATGGCGGCGGTGCAGGAGCAGGTGTCTGATCCTGCCTTTTACCAGCAACCGGTGCAGACCACGACGCAGGTATTGGCGCGCCTCGACGACTTGCAGAAGGAAATGGACGCGTTGCTAGAGCGCTGGGCCGAGCTGGAAAGCTAACCAAGGAACGAATGGGCAATGGCCATCGAATACCGCATCACCCTGGATGACGAACATCAGTTCAGCTACCGGATCGAGCTGAATCGCGAGTATGACCCGGAGCTGGCGCAACGCACGCCAGCTTGGACCCGCCTCGAGCATCAGCAATGCAGCAACTGTCCATTGAGCCGAGAGCAGTTCAGCCACTGCCCGGCAGCGGTCGACCTGCATCGCGTCATCGAGGACTTCCATGGCCTGCCCGCCTTCAAGAAGGTTGGCGTGTGGGTGCGTACCCCCGAACGTGAGTACAGCAAGAACCTGGGCCTGGAAGAGGGGCTGCGGGCGCTGCTGGGGGTGATCATGGCCACCAGCGCCTGCCCGGTGCTGGGGCGCCTTAGGCCGATGGCGCAGCACCATCTGCCCTTTGCCAGCAACCAGGAGTTCATCCTGCGGGCGGTGTCGCTGTACCTCACGCGGCAGTACTTCAACATGCGTGAAGGGCGTCTGGCAGATTGGGAGCTGAAAGGCCTGGTGCGGCATTTCCAGCAACTCAAGCTGGTCAACCAGGCGTTCTGGCAGCGCATTCACGATACCTGTGAAGGCGACTCCAACCTCAAGGCCTTCCTCACCTTCTTCTCGCTGTCATCGAGCATGACGGTGACCCTGGAAACCCAGCTACAGAAGATTCGCCCCCTGGTCATGAGCGCGGGCGAAGCCTTCGACTGAGGGCCTGCCCGATGCGCCAGGCGCTGGCGCATCGGGCAGAGCGGGCAGCTATCAGTCGGTTTTCTTCAGGCGCACGGCGAGCACGTCGCAGGGGGCACCGTGCAGCACGTCGTTGGCGGTGGAGCCCAGCAGCAGAGCCAGGCCATGGCGTCCATGGCTGCCGACCACGATCAGGTCGCAGCCTTGTTCCTCGGCCAGGCGGTGGATCTCCTGGCGCGGCTGACCATAGGCCAGATGCCGGCGGTCATCGGTGATTTCCGGGTATTTGCCGCTGAATGCGTCCAGGCGTTCGCGGGCTTGCTCGAACTGCTGTTGTTGCAGCATCGACAGATCCATCGGTACGTCACCGCCAAAGGCCATGGCCATGGGCTCGACGATATGCACCACGGACATCTTCGCGCCGCTGGCCTGGGCCAGCTTGCGCGCGCGGCTCACCACCGGGTCGCATTCCTCGGTGAGGTCGACGGCGACCAGGATATGTTGGTAGGGCATGGTGAAGTCCTCCTGAGGATAAAAACCGCTTCGCATCCAGTATGGCCCTGGATGCCTGCTCGTGTCCCAAAGAAAAGCCCGATGCAAGCACCGGGCGGTGGCAAGGCCAGGCAGGCCGGAAACGGGGAGGGCATCAAAGCTGGTGCGCGGCATACAGGGCCGCGACCTCTTCCAGGCCGTCGATGATGCTGTCGGAATACTTGTTGATTAGGAAGGGTACGGTGTTCTGGTTGTAGTTCAGCAGGGATTTCTCGATATAGCGGAACTTGGTGACGATATTGCCAATGGCCGTGGTGATCTCGGGGGTGTTCTGTGGTGCCTGGGCCAGGGCGTCGAGGCCGCTGGCGAACTCCCGTACCTGCTCGTCGATGGCGCGCTCCTCGCCGCCGCCGAAGAAACTGCCACCGATCGAAGCGCTGCGCGAAGCGTAGTCCAGGGCGATGTTCTGCATCAGCAAGCTCTGTTCACGGCTGCGCTGGGTGAGCGTCGGTACGTTCTGGCCGCTTTCCTGCTGGATCGTCTGGTACAGCTCCTGGCTGAGTTCCATCAGGCGTTCGTTGCTCTTGGCCAGGGCGGCGATGGGTTGCAGGTCGGTGAAACCCTGTTTCTGCATGGTCGCCATCAATTGTTGCAACCTGTCGCGGTAGTCCTGCCATTGCTGTTGCAGCTTGCCCTGCAGCGCCTTCGCAACCTCTCCCGGCTGAGCGGCCAGGCCTTCGAGCCGTGTCTGTGCCCGCTGCGCCGCATCGTTGATCATACGCGCGTAACGTTGATCCCCTTCCATGGCGTTGTACATGTAGAAATCGCTCAGGCTCTTCTGCGCGGCCAGGCGCAACTGCTGAAGCTGCAGCAGGTCATCGGCGGGGCTCGCGAACGACGAGGCCGCGAGCAAGGTGCTGAGGATGAGGGTGAGCAGGGCGCTCAAGGGCAATGCAAGCTTACCGCGGCTCGACATCGTGAAGCTCCGTCTGGCCCATCGAGGGGCTCGATTTGTTGTGTTCACGTTGGCATGGGCGAACGAGAGGCGAATGTACTCGCAAGCCTGGGCGTTTGGCTAGGCACCTTGAGGGGCGGAGGTAGCGGAAGCAGTGAATGCACCAGTCTGGGGCGTGTCTAAACTGAAAAAAGCCTTTGCAACGAGGCCAATTGACAAGTTCGGGCTTTTCCCCGAAGGTGTGCACACCCAAATCAAACGGGCGTATGAATTGAGCGTTTGCCTGGTAAGGCGCGCCGCTACAGCCCGAACATCGCGTCGGCGGGTGTGTCGTACCGATTGGGGCTATGCTCGAACGGCCCTGCCGCGAGCTGGCCTGGCGGTTGGCTCCGATGTGTACTGTTCAGCTTCCATACCGTGGAGATCAGTTGATGATTTACGAAGGTAAAGCCATCACGGTTAAGGCTCTTGAGAGCGGCATCGTCGAATTGAATTTCGACCTCAAGGGTGAGTCCGTCAACAAATTCAACCGCCTTACCCTGAACGAGCTGCGCGCCTCCGTCGACGCGATCAAGGCCGACGGTTCGATCAAGGGCGTGATTGTCACCAGTGGCAAGGACGTGTTCATCGTCGGTGCCGACATCACCGAATTCGTCGACAACTTCAAGCTGCCCGACGAAGAGCTGGTGGCGGGCAACCTCGAAGCCAACAAGATCTTTAGCGATTTCGAAGACCTCGGCGTACCGACCGTGGTCGCCATCAACGGCATCGCCCTCGGCGGCGGCCTGGAGATGTGCCTGGCCGCTGACTACCGCGTGATGAGCGCCACCGCCAAGATCGGCCTGCCGGAAGTCAAGCTGGGCATCTACCCGGGCTTCGGTGGCACCGTGCGTCTGCCGCGCCTGATCGGTACCGACAACGCTGTCGAGTGGATCGCTTCCGGCAAGGAAAACCGTGCTGAAGACGCGTTGAAAGTTGGCGCCGTTGATGCCGTGGTCGCTCCGGACAAACTCAAGGATGCCGCGCTGGATCTGGTCAAGCGCGCCATCTCCGGTGAGCTGGACTACAAGGCCAAGCGTCAGCCCAAGCTGGAAAAGCTCAAGCTCAACGCCATCGAGCAGATGATGTGTTTCGAGACCGCCAAGGGCTTCGTTGCTGGCCAGGCCGGCCCGAACTACCCGGCTCCGGTCGAGGCCATCAAGAGCATCCAGAAGGCCGCCAACTTCGGTCGTGACAAGGCCCTGGAAGTCGAGGCCGCCGGCTTCGTCAAGCTGGCCAAGACCTCGGTCGCCGAGAGCCTGATCGGCCTGTTCCTCAACGATCAGGAGCTGAAGAAGAAAGCCAAGCAACACGACGAGATCGCTCGTGACGTGAAGCTGGCCGCCGTACTCGGCGCCGGCATCATGGGCGGCGGTATCGCTTACCAGTCGGCCTCCAAGGGCACCCCGATCCTGATGAAGGATATCCGCGAAGAGGGTATCCAGATGGGTTTGGACGAGGCGTCCAAGCTGCTCGGCAAGCGCGTTGAGAAGGGCCGCATGACCCCGGCGAAGATGGCCGAGGCGCTCAACGCCATCCGTCCGACCATGTCCTACGGCGATTTCGGCAACGTCGATATCGTGGTCGAGGCCGTGGTCGAGAACCCCAAGGTCAAGCACGCCGTGCTGGCCGAGGTGGAGGGCCATGTGCGTGAGGACGCGATCATCGCTTCCAACACCTCGACCATCTCCATCACCTATCTGGCTCAGGCCCTCAAACGCCCCGAGAACTTTGTCGGCATGCACTTCTTCAACCCGGTGCACATGATGCCGCTGGTGGAAGTCATCCGTGGCGAGAAATCCAGCGACGTGGCCGTGTCCACCACCGTGGCCTACGCCAAGAAGATGGGCAAGAACCCGATCGTGGTCAACGACTGCCCGGGCTTTCTGGTCAACCGTGTGCTGTTCCCGTACTTCGGTGGCTTTTCCAAGCTGCTGGGCTTCGGTGTCGACTTCGTGCGCATCGACCGGGTGATGGAGAAGTTCGGCTGGCCCATGGGCCCGGCCTATCTCTCCGATGTGGTGGGCATCGACACCGGCCACCACGGCCGTGACGTGATGGCCGAAGGCTTCCCGGATCGCATGGCCGTGGAAGGCAAGACCGCCGTCGACGTGATGTACGAGGCCAATCGCCTGGGCCAGAAGAACGGCAAGGGCTTCTACGCCTACGAGACTGACAAGCGCGGCAAGCCGAAGAAGGTCTCCGACCCGGCCGCCTACGAGCTGCTCAAGTCCATCGTGGTCGAAGAGCGCGAAGTCACAGACGAAGACATCATCAACTTCATGATGATCCCGCTATGTCTGGAAACCGTTCGCTGCCTGGAAGACGGCATCGTCGAGACCGCAGCCGAGGCCGACATGGGCCTGATCTACGGTATCGGCTTCCCTCCCTTCCGTGGCGGTGCGCTGCGCTACATCGATTCGATCGGTGTGGCCGAGTTCGTCGCCCTGGCCGACAAGTACGCCGAGCTGGGCGCCCTGTACCACCCGACCGCCAAACTTCGCGAAATGGCCGCCAAGGGCCAGAAGTTCTTCGGTTAATCGCGCAGCGAACAGAGCGAGAGTAGAAATATGAGCCTGAATCCTAGAGATGCAGTGATCGTCGACTTCGGTCGTACCCCGATGGGTCGTTCCAAGGGCGGCATGCACCGCAACACCCGCGCCGAGACCATGTCCGCGCACCTGATCAGCAAACTGCTGGAGCGCAACGCCAAGGTCGACCCGGCGGAAGTCGAGGACGTGATCTGGGGCTGCGTCAACCAGACCCTGGAGCAGGGCTGGAACATCGCGCGCATGGCGTCGCTGATGACCCAGATCCCGCACACCAGCGCCGGCCAGACCGTCAGCCGCCTGTGCGGTTCGTCCATGAGCGCCCTGCACACTGCCGTGCAGGCGATCCAGACCGGCAACGGCGACGTCTTCGTCGTCGGTGGTGTGGAGCACATGGGCCACGTTGGCATGATGCACGGCGTCGACCCCAACCCGCACCTGTCGCTGTACGCCGCCAAGGCCTCCGGCATGATGGGCCTGACCGCCGAGATGCTGGGCAAGATGCACGGTATCACCCGTGAGGCGCAGGACGCCTTCGGTGAGCGTTCGCACCGCCTGGCGCACAAGGCCACCGTCGAAGGCAAGTTCAAGGATGAAATCATCCCGATGCAAGGCTACGACGAAAACGGCTTCCTCAAGGTGTTCGACTACGACGAGACCATCCGTCCGGAAACCACCCTGGAAAGCCTGGCCAACCTCAAGCCGGCGTTCAACCCGAAAGGCGGCACCGTGACGGCGGGTACGTCCTCGCAGATCACCGACGGTGCGTCCTGCATGATTGTCATGAGCGCCCAGCGTGCTCAGGATCTGGGTATCCAGCCGATGGCCGTGGTGCGTGCCATGGCCGTGGCCGGTGTGGATCCGGCGATCATGGGTTACGGCCCGGTGCCGTCCACCCAGAAGGCGCTCAAGCGCGCCGGTCTGAGCATGGCTGATATCGACTTCGTCGAGCTCAACGAAGCCTTCGCCGCCCAGGCCCTGCCGGTGCTGAAGGATCTGAAACTGCTCGACAAGATGGACGAGAAGGTCAACCTGCACGGCGGCGCGATCGCCCTGGGGCACCCCTTCGGTTGTTCCGGGGCCCGTATCTCCGGTACCCTGCTCAACGTCATGAAGCAGAACGGTGGCACTCTGGGTGTCTCCACCATGTGCGTGGGCCTTGGCCAAGGCATCACCACCGTCTTCGAGCGCGTTTAAGCGCTGGTGGACACAAACCGGGGCCCAGTGCCCCGGTTTTGCTTTTTACGGCTTTTTATATCGGGAACCGCTCATGCAGTTGCAGCCAGGACTCTATCGCCACTACAAAGGCCCGCACTACCGCGTATTCGGCGTGGCGCGCCATTCCGAAAACGAGGAAGAGGTGGTGGTCTATCAGGCGCTGTACGGCGAGTTCGGCCTGTGGGTCAGGCCGCTCAGCATGTTCTGCGAAGAGGTGGAGATGGACGGCAAGCGCGTTCCACGCTTTGCTTTGATTCAGGCTGAAGTCAGCCCTATCGGCAGTTCGGAAGTCTGAGTGCGCAGTCCCTGCGCTTGACCTACGCTTGGTCGCCACTATATATAGCGGGGCCTCAAGGCTCCCAGCCTTCTATATTTCGCAATTTTAGGAATTCTCTGATCCATGGGCAAATCGCTGGTCATCGTGGAATCCCCGGCCAAGGCCAAGACCATCAACAAGTACCTGGGCAGCCAGTACGTGGTGAAGTCGAGCATCGGCCACATCCGTGACCTGCCTACCAGCGGCTCGGCAAGCGCCAGCAAGGAGCCGGCCAAGCGCGGCAAGGCCGCCAGTGAAGCACCTGCTCTGTCGCCCAAGGAAAAGGCCAAGCGCCAGTTGTTCGCCCGCATGGGCGTCGACCCCGAACACGGCTGGAAGGCCAAGTACGAGATCCTGCCTGGCAAGGAAAAGGTGATCGAAGAACTGCGCCGTCTGGCCAAGGATGCCGACACCATCTATCTCGCAACCGACTTGGACCGCGAAGGGGAGGCCATCGCCTGGCACCTGCGCGAGTCCATCGGTGGTGACGACAGCCGCTACAAGCGCGTGGTGTTCAACGAGATCACCAAGAAGGCGATCCAGGAAGCCTTCTCCAAACCCGGCGAGCTGGACATCAACCGCGTCAACGCCCAGCAGGCGCGGCGCTTCCTCGATCGCGTGGTGGGCTACATGGTCTCGCCGCTGCTGTGGGCCAAGATCGCCCGTGGCCTATCCGCCGGGCGAGTGCAATCGGTGGCGGTAAAGCTGGTGGTGGCGCGCGAGAAGGAAATCCGTGCCTTCGTCCCGGAAGAATACTGGGAAGTGCACGCCGACCTCGGCACCGCGAAGAACGCCAAGGTTCGCTTCGAGGTGGTACGTGAGAACGGCGCGGCCTTCAAGCCGGTCAATGAAGCCCAGGCCATGGCCGCGTTGGACAAGCTCAAGGCGTCCAGCTACAGCGTGGCCAAGCGTGAAGATCGCCCGACCAGCAGCAAGCCCACGGCGCCTTTCATCACCTCCACCCTGCAGCAGGCAGCGAGCAATCGTCTGGGCTTCGGGGTGAAGAAGACCATGATGATGGCTCAGCGGCTCTACGAGGCCGGCTATATCACCTATATGCGTACCGACTCGACCAACCTGTCGGCCGATGCAATCGATATGGTCAGGGGCTTTATCGGCAGCGAGTACGGCGACAAGTACCTGCCGGGCAAGCCCAACCTGTATTCGAGCAAGGAGGGCGCCCAGGAGGCGCACGAAGCGATTCGTCCGTCCGACGTCAACCTGCGCCCGACCCAGCTCTCCGGCATGGAGCGCGATGCCGAGCGTTTGTATGACCTGATCTGGCGCCAGTTCGTGGCCTGCCAGATGCCGCCAGCCGAATACCTGTCCACCAGCGTTACCGTGGCTGCTGGCGACTTCGAGCTGCGCGCCAAGGGCCGCATCCTCAAGTTCGACGGTTACACTCGCGTGCTGCCGCAGCAGAGCAAGCCGGGCGAGGACGACGTTCTGCCGGAAATGAAGGAAGGTGAGGGCCTCAAGCTGATCAAGCTCGACCCCAGCCAGCACTTCACCAAGCCACCGGCGCGCTACTCCGAGGCCAGCCTGGTCAAGGAGCTGGAAAAACGCGGTATCGGTCGTCCATCCACCTATGCGGCGATCATCTCCACCATTCAGGATCGTGGCTACGTGACGGTGCATAACCGCCGTTTCTATGCCGAGAAGATGGGTGACATCGTCACCGAGCGTCTCGACGAAAGCTTCGCCAACCTCATGGACTATGGCTTTACCGCCACCATGGAAGAGCATCTCGACGACGTGGCTCAGGGCGAGCGCGAGTGGAAGCACCTGCTCGACGAATTCTATGCCGACTTCAAGAAGAAGCTCGAAGCCGCCGAGGCGGGCGAGGGCGGCATGCGCGCCAACCAGCCGACCCTGACCGACATTCCCTGCCGCGAGTGTGGCCGGCCGATGATGATTCGCACCGCTTCCACCGGCGTGTTCCTTGGCTGCTCAGGTTATGCGCTGCCGCCGAAGGAGCGCTGCAAGGCCACCATCAACCTGGTGCCGGGTGACGAGATCGCCGCCGACGACGAGGGCGAGTCCGAGTCCCGCGTACTGCTGGGCAAGCACCGCTGCCCGATCTGCGCCACCGCCATGGATGCCTACCTGCTGGACGAAACCCGCAAGCTGCACATCTGCGGTAACAACCCGGACTGCACCGGCTACGAGATCGAGCAGGGCCAGTACCGCATCAAGGGCTATGAAGGCCCGAGCCTGGAATGCGACAAGTGCGGCAGCGAAATGCAGCTCAAGACCGGCCGCTTTGGCAAGTTCTTCGGCTGCACCAACCCTAGCTGCAAGAACACCCGCAAGCTGCTCAAGAATGGTGAAGCCGCGCCGCCGAAGATGGACAAGGTGGACATGCCCGAGCTCAAGTGTGAGAAGGTGGACGACACCTACGTGCTGCGCGATGGCGCCTCGGGGCTGTTCCTGGCCGCCAGCCAGTTCCCCAAGAACCGCGAAACCCGTGCACCGTTGGTGCTGGAGATCGTTCCGCACAAGCACGAGATCGATCCCAAGTACCACTTCCTCTGCGACGCGCCGCAGAAGGACCCGGATGGCCGTCCGACAGTGATTCGTTACAGCCGCAAGACCAAGGAGCAGTACGTGCAATCCGAAGTGGACGGCAAGCCGACTGGCTGGCGTGCGTTCTACGATGGCGGCAAGTGGAAGGTCGAGGACAAGCGTTGACGCGCGTCCGCACTGGCTGAACGCCGACCGGGCCTCATTGCCGGCTGGTGCTGCCGGCTCGCCGGAGGGCCAATTGATGGCGAATGCCTGACGAGATGCGCACCGGCTTTTGCCGGTGCGCGTATCATGAGTCGATCTGCTGTGGAGGGCATCGCGATGGCCAAAGAAATCTACACCCGCACCAATCAGAAGATCTTCTTCGCCGGTATCGCCCTGGACAACTGGCGCAAGGCCGAGGCCTCCAATGCCTTCAACTTGCAGGCGCTGGTGCAGGCTGAGCGCGAGGCCGCGTTGTTCCACCTCTACGGTGGTTTGTTGGGGCTGTGCCATGAGATTGCCGGTTACTACCGCATGCATGATGCTGCACCCACGCGTGTCGAGGCTTTCGTTCAGCAGGCGGTACTAGAGGCTACGCCCAGCCCCGAGCTGGCCGAGCTGGTTGAATTGACTCAGCAGAGCGAAACCTGGTTGGCGCAGTTGCTGGCGGCCTATGCTGCGCTGTTCCAGCCGCCGCGCGAAGCGCGCAAGGCCAAGGTCGACCCGGCCATGCCCTTGATCACGGCGGTCAGCGTCGGTGAAGAGCCTGCAGAGCTGAGTCTCGACGAGATCGATGCCTGGCGTCAGCAGCTCAAGGGCCTGGTGCTGCGTTTTCGTGAAGGCCTCAGCGAGTGCTGAGTGCGTTATCTGGACGAGTGGGCTGGGGTTGAGCCGGGCCGGCTGTTACAATTTCATGTTTTTTGCAAAGAGACCGAGCCATGCCTACATCCTTTCTGGAAATCGTCGAACTGCCCGATGGGCGTATCGCCTTGCGCCGAGCAGAGGACGAGGAGGCATTGGTAACTTTGGATTTCTCTGCCGATGCCAAGGCTTTCCTGCAAGGGCAACATATCGAGGTGGCCAAGGCCATGCTCAATGTCGGCGTGCAGATGGCCGGGCGCATGGCTGAAGGTGACTTCATGACCGAGGAAGAAGAGTTGCCGCGCGTGCTGCACTGAAGGCAGTGATGAGCTGCAAGCCGCAAGCCGCAAGCGACAAGCAAGAGCAAAAAGCCCCTCCGTCAGGAGGGGCTTTTCTTTGGGCTGCAACGCCGATCCATAGGCCAAATCATTTGACAAGTCGTCGTCCGGCCCGACGCTCTTGCAGCTTGCAGCTTGCAGCTTGCAGCTTGCAGCTTGCAGCTTGCAGCTTGCAGCTTGCAGCTTGTCAGCCCAGACTGATATTCAGGCTCTGTGCCTGGCCGGCTCGCGCCGCCTTGGCCAGCCGCAGTCGGGTGCTGCGCTCGACTGGGTGCAGCCAACTGATCACGGTATGGCTGCGGCCGAGCTTGAGCGCTTCTTCGGCCAGCTCCAGGGCGCTCTGGCCCTGGCGTGGGTGTAGCAGTAGGATGCGTTCGCGGTTGAGCCCAGCGTCGCGCAGCCAGGCTTGGGTCAGGCTGGCTGGTGGCGCCACCAGGGTCAGCCAGCGGGCGTCCTGATCCTGGCTCAATTCGCGCAGGATGGGCGCCAGCAGGTGCAGGCAGTGCCCGGCGGCACCGCGCAACGCCAGCTCGCTGAAGCCCTGGTCGTCTTCTGCATCGCCCAGCAGCACGTCGGCCGGCGCGCCGCTCAGGAAGGCATCGAACAGAGGGAGTTGCGGGCGCTCGAACGACGGCTGCATCTGCATGGGGAGTCTCCTTTGGCGCTTAGCGGCGAATCACGCCGACGCTCAGACCTTCGATCACCAGTTCCTGATGCTCGAGGTCGACTTCGATCGGGGAAAATTCCGGGTTCTCGGCGATCAGCCAGACCTTGTTGCCTTCGCGCTTGAAGCGCTTGACCGTCACTTCATCATCGATGCGGGCGACGACGATCTGGCCGTTGCGGGCTTCGCGTGTGGTGTGCACGGCGAGCAGGTCGCCGTCGAAGATGCCGATGTCCTTCATGCTCATGCCGCGCACACGCAGCAGATAGTCGGCCCTGGGCTGAAAGAAGGCCGGGTTGATCTGGCAGGATTCCTCGACATGCTGCTGGGCGAGGATCGGTGCACCGGCAGCGACACGACCGATCACGGGCAGGCCATCGTCCTCGTTGGCGGCGCCAGGCTCGAAACCGGGGATGCGGATGCCGCGTGAGGCGCCTGGGGTCATCTCGATGGCGCCCTTGCGGGCCAGGGCCTTGAGATGCTCTTCTGCCGCGTTGGGCGACTTGAACCCCAGCTCCTGGGCGATTTCCGCGCGGGTAGGGGGGTAGCCATTGTCTTCCAGGCAGCGTTTGATGAAGGCAAGGATTTCAGCTTGGCGTGGCGTCAGTTTCAGCATGGCTGGGCTCTGTCTTTTTATACAGTGACTGGGATTATATACAGTAAGCGTGGCTTGGCAATCATCAATTTCAGTGTGCTTGCGCGGGTCTGTAACTTGTCGCTCGCTATGGGCGTCTTTGCCTGTTGTATGCTGTGACTGCTCGGACAAAATCCGGCTCGCGCGGCTTGACAATTCGATGGGCTGAAACGTATGTTTCAAACAAGTGTTTGTCAGGTGATCATTCATGGCTCAGTCGGAAACCGTTGAACGCATTCTCGATGCTGCGGAACAGCTGTTCGCGGAAAAGGGCTTCGCCGAAACCTCGTTGCGCCTGATCACCAGCAAGGCCGGGGTCAACCTGGCAGCGGTGAACTACCACTTCGGCTCGAAGAAGGCGCTGATCCAGGCGGTCTTCTCGCGCTTTCTCGGCCCCTTCTGTGCCAGTTTGGAAAAGGAGCTCGACCGCCGCCAGGCCAAGAGTGAAGCCCCGGCGACCCTTGAAGAGCTGCTGGAGTTGCTGGTGGAGCAGGCGTTGGCGGTGAAGCCGCGCAGTGGCAATGACCTGTCCATTTTCATGCGCCTGCTCGGCTTGGCCTTTAGTCAGAGCCAGGGGCACCTGCGCAAGTACCTGGAAGAGGTCTACGGCAAGGTGTTCCGTCGCTACATGTTGCTGGTGCACGATGCCGCACCGCGCATCCCTCCGCTGGAGCTGTTCTGGCGCGTGCACTTCATGCTGGGTGCGGCGGCGTTCAGCATGTCCGGGATCAAGGCGCTGCGGGCCATGGCCGAGACCGATTTCGGCGTCCACACCTCCATCGAGCAGGTCATGCGCATGATGGTGCCTTTCCTGGCCGCCGGGATGCGCGCCGATAGCGGGGTTGCCGATCCGCTGCTGGCAAGCGCCCAGCTCAAGCCCCGCAACAAGCCAGTGAGCGTGCCGGCCAAGGCATGACGGCGGTGTGCGTGGCGCAAGGCATCCGCTAAGCTAGCCGGCATGGCGGATCTCGATTTCTTGCATATCTCCCTCGCTGATCAGACACTCTGCGGCTTTGCTGGCGGGCGTCTGCTCGTGCGTTTTGCCGTTTCCACAGCGCTCAATGGCCCCGGTGAACGCAATGGCAGTGGCTGCACGCCGCGCGGCTTGCATCAGGTGCGTGCGCGTATCGGCGCCGGGCTGCCGCTGGCGGCCGTGCTGCGGGGGCGGCGCTGGACCGGGGAGGTCTGGTCACCCGAGTTGCACCAGCAGTTTCCCGGGCGCGACTGGATCCTGACTCGCATTCTCTGGCTCAGCGGTCTGGAGCCGGGGCGCAATCGCCTGGGCGAGGTGGACACCTTTCGCCGCTATATCTATCTGCACGGCACACCGGATACGGAACCCATGGGTGAGCCGTTGTCCCATGGCTGCGTGCGTATGCGTAACGCCGACATGCTGGCGCTATTCGATCGCGTGCCGTTGCACTGCCGGGTGCGCATCGACGAGGCGCCATGCCCGCAGTGGGCGGCAGATCAAGACTTTCAATAAGGAATATCCCCATGCAAGGCTCTTTGATGATGGATGTCGCCGGCACCTGGCTGACCGCCGAGGATCGCCAGATGCTGCGTCAGCCCGAGGTGGGCGGCCTGATCATCTTCGCTCGCAATATCGAATCACCGCGCCAGGTGCGCGAGTTGTGCCAGAGCATCCGCGCCGTGCGCCCGGATCTGTTGCTGGCGGTGGATCAGGAGGGTGGGCGCGTGCAGCGTCTGCGTCAGGGCTTCGTACGCTTGCCGGCGATGCGCGCCATCGCCGACAACGACAATGCCGAAACCCTCGCCGAACACTGCGGCTGGCTGATGGCCACCGAAGTGCTCGCGGTGGGGCTGGACTTGAGTTTCGCCCCGGTGCTCGACCTCGATCATCAGCGCAGTGCGGTGGTCGGTAGTCGCGCCTTCGACGGCGACCCGCAGCGTGCCGCCACGCTGGCCGGTGCCTTTATCCGCGGCATGCACCAGGCCGGCATGGCCGCCACCGGCAAGCACTTCCCGGGACATGGCTGGGCCGAGGCCGATTCCCATGTCGCCATTCCGGTCGACGAGCGCAGCCTCGATGAGATCCGTGCCTGCGACATGCAGCCGTTCCGCCTGCTCGGTGGGGCGCTGGATGCGGTGATGCCGGCGCACGTCATCTACCCCGAGGTGGATGATCAGCCCGCCGGTTTCTCACGCCGTTGGCTGCAGGACATCCTGCGTGGCGAGCTGGGCTTCGACGGGGTGATCTTCAGTGATGACCTGTCCATGGCCGGGGCGCATGTGGCCGGTGATGCCGGTCAGCGTATCGAGGCGGCGCTGAGCGCCGGTTGCGACATGGGCCTGGTGTGCAATGACCGGGCCGCCGCCGAGGTGGCGCTGAGTGCTCTGCAGCGTTTGCGGGTGCGAGCGCCCGAGCGTCTGGCGCGGATGCGTGGGCGTGGCCACGTCTGCACCGATTACCGCGCTTCGCCGTGCTGGTCGCAGGCCATGGCTGCGCTGCGCGCCGCGCAGTTGCTGGACTGACGGCGATGACCCTGCACGCCATCATCGGTGGCAGCGGGCTGACCCAGCTCGAAGGGCTGCGCATCGAGGCCGAGCTGAGCATGGAGACGCCTCATGGCACGCCATCGGCGCCGATCCTGCGTGGCGAGCTGCGTGGGCGCGCCGTGCTGTTTCTGGCTCGTCACGGCCACCCACATCGTATCCCGCCGCATCAGATCAACTATCGGGCCAATCTGTGGGCACTCAAGCAGGCCGGCGCCGAGGCGATCATCGCGGTCAATGCGGTCGGCGGCATTGCCCAGGCCATGCCGGCTGGCCACTTCTGCGTGCCGCAGCAGATCATCGATTACACCTACGGGCGCGGCCATACCTTCTTCGAGGGTGAGCTGGAGCGGGTGACCCACATCGACTTCAGCGAGCCCTATGATACGGGGCTGCGCGCCGCGCTGATCACTGCCCTGCGCAGCGAGGGCGTGGCCTTCAGTGACCATGGCGTCTATGGCTGCACCCAGGGCCCGCGCCTGGAAACGGCAGCGGAAGTCCTGCGTCTGGAGCGTGATGGCTGCGATCTGGTGGGCATGACCGGCATGCCCGAAGCGGCCTTGGCCCGTGAGCTGGAGCTGCCTTACGCTTGCCTGGCACTGGTGGTCAATCCGGCTGCCGGCAAGGCGACGGGCCTGATCACCATGGCCGATATCGAGCGCGTGCTGGAGCAGGGCATGGGCACGGTCAGGTCGGTATTGGCGCGGGTGCTGGCCGGCTGAGCCTTGGGCTATGAAAAAGGGTCGCGAAGCGGCCCTTTTCATTTACCTGCAAATGTACTCAGAGCGGGCTGATGCGGATGAGCGCGCCCAGGCTGCCGTGGTCGAGGTAGGTCAGGCTGTTGTCTTTCAGGCGCTGGCTCACCTTCATGTGTTCGCTGGCCTCGACCAGGCCGTCCGCGCTGAAGTGGTTGATCCACAGATCCAAATCCAGGTCGGTGAAGCGCTCCTGCACGAAGTTCAGCGTGCCTTCGACCGGATAGTGGCCGATCTGGCCATCGCCGCTGTTGACGGAGACGCGGCTCGGGCTGCTGCCCAGGGTCTGGCTCCAGGCCTTGTGCAGCAGGAGCTGGTAGCCGTTGCCGGGGTTGAGCTTGGCTGCTTCGCCGTTCAGCGCGGTGGAGCGTTCGCTACCGCCGATCGGCAGGGCGTCGCCAGCCCAGTCGTCCGGGGCGATCTTCGGTGCGATCACGGGTTCGCCGCCCTGGCGGAATACCAGCAGCTCGACCTGGTACAGGCGGTCGGCGAAGGCGCTCGGGGCGAGCAGGCAGAGCAGCAGGGCGATCAGGTGCAGTGGGCGCATCATGGGTGAGTCCTTCAGGTGGTGGGCGCAAGGCGCTCGAACAGGGCTTCCAGGGTGTTGAAGCGCTCTTCCGCGCGCTCCATCGGCACCTGGATCTTGAAGACGGTGGCGCCTTCAAACTTGTAGCGTTTCGGCTGGGCCTGGATCAGCTTGATCAGGGTCAGCGGGTCGACGCAGGTTTCCGCGGCGAATTCGATGCGACCACCCTGCGGGCCGGCGTCGACCTTGGTGATGCCCAGCTTGTCGGCTTGCAGCTTGAGCAGGGTCAGGCGCATCAGGTGCTTGGTCGGCTCGGGCAGCAGGCCGAAGCGGTCGATCATCTCCACCTGCAGCTCCTTCAGGCCGTCCTCGTCAGTGGCCGAGGCGATGCGTTTGTAGAGGATCAGGCGCGCATGCACGTCGGGCAGGTAGTCCTCGGGGATCAGCGCCGGTACGCGCAGGTTGATCTCCGGGCCGCCGCCCAGCGGCTGCTCGAGGTTGGGTTGTTCGCCTTTCTGGATGGCCTTGACCGCGCGCTCGAGCATTTCCATGTACAGGGTGAAACCGACAGCCTGGATCTGTCCGCTCTGGCCGTCGCCGAGCAGTTCGCCGGCGCCACGGATTTCCAGGTCGTGGGTGGCGAGAATGAAGCCGGCGCCGAGATCCTGCGCGCCAGCGATGGCCTCCAGGCGCTTCTGCGCATCTTCGGTCATGCTCTTGCGCGGCGGCGTGAGCAGGTAGGCATAGGCCTGGTGGTGGCTACGACCAACGCGACCGCGCAACTGGTGCAACTGGGCCAGGCCGAACTTGTCGGCGCGTTCGATGATGATGGTGTTGGCGCTGGGCACGTCGATGCCGGTTTCGATGATGGTCGAGGCCACCAGCACGTTGAAACGCTTGTGGTAGAAGTCGCTCATCACCTGTTCGAGATCGCGCTCGCGCATCTGCCCGTGGCCAATGCCGATGCGTGCCTCGGGCACCAGCTCGGCCAGATCGGCAGCGCATTTCTCGATGGTCTTCACATCGTTGTGCAGGTAGTACACCTGGCCGCCGCGCAGCAGTTCGCGCAGCAGCGCTTCCTTGATGGTCGGCTTGTTCTCCTCCATGACGAAGGTGCGTACCGACAGGCGTCGCGCCGGTGGCGTGGCGATGATCGACAGGTCGCGCATGCCGGCCACGGCCATGTTCAGGGTGCGTGGGATCGGCGTGGCGGTGAGGGTGAGGATGTCCACCTCGCTGCGCAGGGCCTTGAGCTGTTCCTTCTGGCGCACGCCGAAGCGGTGTTCTTCGTCGATGATCACCAGGCCCAGGTTGTGGAACTTGACGTCATCCTGCAGCAGCTTGTGGGTGCCGATGACGATGTCCACCTTGCCTTCTGCCAACTGCTGCACGGCGCCTTCGACTTCCTTGGCACTCTTGAATCGGCTCATCACTTCCACCTTCACCGGCCAGTCGGCGAAGCGGTCGCGGAAGCTGTTGTAGTGCTGCTGGGCGAGCAGGGTGGTGGGCACCAGCACGGCCACCTGCTTGCCGCTGTGTACGGCGATGAAGGCGGCGCGCATGGCCACTTCGGTCTTGCCGAAGCCGACATCGCCGCAGACCAGGCGATCCATCGGCTTGCCGGCCAGCATATCGCTGCGCACGGCGTCGATGGCGGCCTGCTGATCGGGGGTTTCCTCGAAGGGGAAGCCGGCGCTGAAGGTGGCGTAGTCCAGGGCCGGATCCTGGAAGGCGAAGCCTTCGCGGGCGGCGCGGCGGGCGTAGATGTCGAGCAGCTCGGCGGCCACGTCGCGCACCTGTTCGGCGGCCTTGCGCTTGGCCTTCTGCCAGGTTTCCGAGCCCAGGCGGTGCAAGGGCGCCAGGGCATCGTCGCTGCCGCTGTAGCGGGCGATCAGGTGCAGGCTGGCCACCGGCACGTAGAGCTTGGCCTCGTCGGCGTACTGCAGGGCGAGGAATTCGGCGGCCTGGCCGTCGAACTCCATGGTCACCAGGCCCAGGTAACGGCCGACGCCGTGATCGATATGCACCACCGGCGCGCCTTCGCGCAGCTCGGTGAGGTTCTTGATCACGTTGTCGCCGCCTTCGCGGCCTTTTTCGCGACGGCGACGCTGCATCACGCGCTGGCCGAACAGTGGATTTTCCGGGATCAGCGCCAGCTCCTCGAGCAGCAGGCCTTCGTCCAGTGGTGCGATGCAGATGTTCAGGCGCTCTTGGCTTTCGGCGAACGCTTGCCAGCCATCGACTTCCTTGGGCTTGAGCTTGAGGCGGGCGAGCAATTCCAGCAGCACCTCGCGGCGCCCGGCCGATTCGGCGCAGAACAGCACGCGGCCCTGATATTCCTCGATGAAGCTGCGCAGCGCCGCCAGCGGCTCACCGGCCTTGGCCTGGATCGCCAGGTCAGGCAGGGCGCTTGCCTCGAAACGGGTGTTGCCGACACCGGGTTCGATGTCGTCCTGGTTGACCACCACCCGTGGCCAGTTCTTCAGGCGGGCGAAGCAGTCTTCCACTGGCAGGAAAATGTCGGCCGGCGGCAGCAGCGGGCGTTCGGGGTCGACACGGCGGTCTTCATAGCGGTTGCGTGCATCCAGCCAGAATTGCTCGGCGGCTTTTTCGATGCCGGGCAGGGAGAACACCTGGGTGTCACCCGGCAGGTAGTCGAAGAGGGTGCCGGTTTCCTCGAAAAACAGCGGCAGGTAGTACTCGATGCCGGCCGGGGTGATACCGGACGACAAGTCCTGGTAGATCGGGCAGCGACGGAAATCCACGTCGAAGCGCTCGCGGAAGCGTCCGCGAAAGTCGCCGACGGCTTTCTTCTCCAGGGGAAACTCGCGCGCCGGCAGCAGGCGGATCGACTCCACCTTGTCCACCGAGCGCTGGTTTTCCGGGTCGAAGGTGCGCAGGGTCTCGATCTCGTCATCGAACAGGTCGATGCGGTAGGGCACCTCGCTGCCCATGGGGAACAGGTCGATCAGCGCGCCGCGCACGGCGAACTCGCCATGCTCGTAGACGGTATCCACGCAGCGGTAGCCGGCGGCTTCCAGGCGCGTGCGCATCTGCTCCACGTCGAGCTTCTGGCCCACATCCAGCACCAGGCTGCTGCCCAGCAGGAAGCGCTTCGGCGCCAGGCGGTGTAGGGCGGTGGCGATGGGCACTACGAGAATGCCGCGGCTCAGTTGCGGCAGGCGGTAGAGGGTGGCGATACGCTGGGAAATGATGTCCTGGTGCGGCGAGAACACATCGTAGGGCAGGGTTTCCCAGTCGGGGAAATGCAGCACCGGCAGATCCGGGGCGAAGAAGGCCAGTTCTTCCTGCAGGCGTTCGGCGCTCTGGCTGCCTTCGGTCAATACCAGGGTGAAACGCCCGGCATTGCTGGCCGCTTCGGCGATGGCCAGGGACAGGGCGGCGCCGGGCAGGTTGCCCCATTGCTGTTTGCCGGCACTGGCCGGCAGAGACGGAAGACGCAGTACGGACACGGGCGGCTCACGGTCGTGACGAAAAGACCGGGAATTGTAGCGGGGCTTGGTGGTCAATGTCAGTCGCGACAGGCGCGCATTGCTCATGCTTGCGTGCGCCGTCATAATGTAGCCCCTTTTTTCAGCCCCTACATGTGGAAGGTATTGCCCGTGACTCAGAAGCCCGACCAGTGTCTCGGTGAATGGATCGATCGTGAAGCCCTTGCCGAAGCAATGATTCCGTTGATTGGTCAGCTCTACCGCAACAACAATGTGGTGACCTCGATCTATGGCCGTGGCCTGATCAACCGTTCGGTCATCGACATCCTCAAGGCTCACCGTTTCGCCCGTCATCGCCTGGCCGACGAGACCGAGCTGTCGGTACACGACACCTTCCCCATGCTCAAGGCCATGAGCGAACTCAAGCTGGGCGCCGCCTCCGTCGATCTGGGCAAGCTGGTCGCCAAGTTCAAGGCCGAAGGCGCGGGCCGTAGCGTCGAGCAGTTCGTCAAGGACGAGCTGGCCGATGTGGTTGGCAAGCAGAACGGTTCGGCCCGTGAAGGCACCGACGTGGTGCTCTACGGCTTCGGTCGTATCGGCCGCCTGCTGGCGCGCATCCTGATCGAGAAGACCGGCGGCGGCGACGGCCTGCGCCTGCGTGCCGTGGTGGTGCGCAAGGGCGCCGACAACGACCTGGTCAAGCGCGCCAGTCTGCTGCGTCGCGATTCGGTGCATGGCAAGTTCGATGGCACCATCACCATCGACGAAGAGCACAACACCATCACCGCCAACGGCAACCTGATCCAGGTGATCTACTCCAACGACCCGGCGTCCATCGACTACACCCAGTACGGCATCAAGAATGCCCTACTGGTGGACAACACCGGCAAATGGCGTGATGCCGAAGGTCTCGGCCAGCACCTCAAGTGCCCGGGCATCGACCGCGTGGTGCTGACCGCGCCGGGCAAGGGCGCACTGAAGAACATCGTGCACGGCATCAACCACGGCGAAATCACTGCCGAGGACAAGATCATCTCCGCCGCTTCCTGCACCACCAACGCCATCGTGCCGGTGCTCAAGGCGGTTAACGATCAGTACGGCATCGTCAACGGTCACGTCGAGACCGTGCACTCCTACACCAACGACCAGAACCTGATCGACAACTTCCACAAGGGCAGTCGCCGTGGTCGTAGTGCCGCGCTGAACATGGTGATCACCGAAACCGGCGCCGCCACCGCTGCCGCCAAGGCACTGCCAGTGCTCAAGGGCAAGCTGACCGGCAACGCCATTCGCGTGCCGACGCCGAACGTGTCCATGGCCATCCTCAACCTGAACCTGGAAAAGGCCACCACTCGCGAAGAGATCAACGAGTACCTGCGCCAGATGGCCATGCACTCGGATCTGCAGAAGCAGATCGACTTCGTCAGCTCGCAGGAAGTGGTGTCCACCGACTTCGTCGGCTCACGCCATGCCGGTGTGGTCGATGCCGAGGCCACCATCGCCAACGACAACCGCGTCGTCCTGTACGTCTGGTACGACAACGAGTTCGGCTATAGCTGCCAGGTGGTGCGCGTGATGGAAGACATGGCCGGGGTCAACCCGCCTGCCTTTCCCCGCTGATCAGCGGCCAGGGTGACAGAACGGGAGCTTCGGCTCCCGTTTTTCTTTTCCGCTGGCTCGCCAGGCCAGCAGTCTGTTGCTGACTGTTACCGAAGCGCCAAAAAAACAAGCGCTTGGGTGGTCAGTGCTGGGGGGCATCTTTATAATCGAAGGGATTTTTTACCCAGGTTAGGCACCTTCGTTCATGCCAGCGGCGCGTTGGCGTGAGTGGCCCTATTGGGGTCGTCGACTGTTGCCCCTGTCCTATAAAAAGCTTTCTAAATCAGTGGTTAGGCAAACCTATGATCAAACTAAAGCATGGGCTCGATCTGCCCATAACGGGTGCGCCGACGCAGCGTATCGAGGCCGGCAGGCCCGTACGTAGCGTCGCCGTCATCGGCTTCGACTATCACGGGATGAAGCCGACGATGGAGGTGGAAGTAGGGGATCGGGTCAAGCTCGGTCAACTGCTGTTCACCGACAAGAAGACACCCGGCGTGCGCTATACCGCCCCCGCTGCCGGCGTGATCAGCGCCATTCACCGTGGTGAGCGGCGTGTGCTGCAGTCGGTGGTCATCGATGTCGAGGGCGACGAGCAGGAAACCTTCGCCCAGTACGCGGCCGACCAGCTCGAGTCGCTGAGCGACGAGCAGGTGCGCGAGAACCTGCAGCTATCCGGCCTGTGGACGGCCCTGCGTACTCGCCCGTTCAGCAAGGTGCCGGCCATCGATGCCGTGCCCAGCTCGATCTTCGTCACCGCCATTGATACGCACCCGCTGGCCGCCGATCCTGCACTGATCATCAAGGAACAGGCCGAAGCCTTCGAGCAGGGCCTGAAAGTGCTTGGCAACCTGGCCAAGGTCTTCCTGTGCAAGGCCGAAGGCGCCAGCCTGCCTGGCGAGAAGCTGGCCAAGGTACACAGCGAAGCCTTCGCCGGCCCGCACCCGGCCGGTCTGCCGGGCACCCACATTCACTTTCTCGATCCGGTCAGCGCCAGCAAGAGCGTGTGGCAGATCGGCTATCAGGACGTGATCGCCGTGGGCAAGCTGTTCACCACTGGCCAGTTGTTCGTCGAGCGTGTGGTCGCCCTGGGCGGCCCGGTAGCCGAGCAGCCGCGTCTGCTGCGCACCCGTCTGGGCGCCAATCTGGAAGAACTCACCGCTGGTGAGCTCAAGCCGGGCGTCAACCGCGTTATCTCCGGCTCGGTATTCGGCGGTCGTACCGCCCGTGGTGCCTTCGCCTTCCTCGGCCGTTACCACAATCAGGTGTCCTGCCTGGGCGAGGGCAACGAGCGCGAGATGATGCATTACCTGCGTGCCGGCGTTAACAAGCACTCGGTGCTGAACATCTTCGTGTCCAAGCTGGCCAGCGGCAAGCTGTTCGACTTCACCACCACCACCAACGGCAGCCCGCGCGCCATGGTGCCGGTGGGCAACTACGAAGCGGTGATGCCGCTGGACATCCTGCCGACGCAACTGCTGCGCTACCTGATCGTCGGTGACACCGAGATGGCGCAGAAGCTGGGTTGCCTGGAACTCGACGAAGAAGACCTGGCGCTGTGCACCTACGTGTGCGCCGGCAAGTATGAATATGGCCCGATCCTGCGGGACAACCTCACCCGCATCGAGAAGGAGGGTTAATCCGTGGGCATTCGTGCATTCCTCGACAAGATCGAGCACAACTTCGAGAAGGGCGGCAAGTACGAGAAGTGGTACGCCCTGTACGAGGCGATCGATACCTTCTTCTATCGTCCTGGCAGCGTGACCAAGACCACCGCTCACGTGCGTGATGGCATCGACCTCAAGCGCATGATGATCACCGTGTGGCTGTGCACCTTCCCGGCCATGTTCTTCGGCATGTGGAACACCGGCTACCAGGCCAACCTGATCTTCGCCCAGAGCCCCGAGCTGCTGGCCGCTCAGGAAGGCTGGCGCTTCGCCCTGATCGGCTCGCTGGCCGGTTTCGACCCGAACAGCCTGTGGGACAACTTCATCCAGGGTGCAGCCTACTTCCTGCCGGTCTACGCGGTGACCTTCATCGTCGGCGGCTTCTGGGAAGTGCTGTTCGCTTCGATCCGCAAGCATGAGGTCAACGAAGGCTTCTTCGTCACCTCCGTGCTGTTCGCCCTGATCCTGCCGCCGAGCATTCCGCTGTGGCAGGTGGCCCTGGGCATCAGCTTCGGCGTGGTGATCGGCAAGGAAGTGTTCGGCGGTACCGGCAAGAACTTCCTCAACCCGGCGCTGACCGGACGCGCCTTCCTGTTCTTCGCCTACCCGGCGCAGATGTCCGGTGACGCGGTGTGGACGGCGGTCGACGGCTTCGCCGGCGCCACCTCGCTGAGCCTGGCGGCTTCCGGCGGCATCGACAACGTGATCAACCACGGCATCACCTGGATGGACGCCTTCGTCGGCACCATTCATGGTTCGATGGGGGAGACCAGCACCCTGGCCATCGCCATCGGCGGTCTGATCCTGCTGCTGACCCGCATCGCGGCCTGGCGCATCGTCGTCGGTGTGATGTTGGGCATGATCGGCTTCAGCCTGCTGCTCAACGCCATCGGTTCGAGCACCAATCCGATGTTCGCCATGCCCTGGTACTGGCATCTGGTGGTGGGCGGCTTCGCCTTCGGCATGTTCTTCATGGCCACCGACCCGGTGTCGGCTTCCATGACCAATACCGGCAAGTGGATCTTCGGCGCCCTGATCGGCGTGATGGTGGTGCTGATCCGTGTGGTCAACCCGGCCTTCCCCGAGGGCATGATGCTGGCGATTCTGCTCGCCAACCTGTTCGCACCGCTGATCGACCACTTCGTCGTTCAAGCCAATATCAAGCGGAGGCTGGCACGTAATGTCTAGTCAAAAAGAATCCACCGTCCGCACGCTGACGGTGGCCGTGCTGGTGTGCCTGGTGTGCTCGGTGTTCGTCGCCGGCGCCGCCATCGCACTGAAGCCGACCCAGGTGGAGAATCGTCTGCTGGACAAGCAGCGCAGCATCCTCGCCATCGCCGGCCTGGGGCAGCCGGGCATGTCCTCGGCCAAGGTGAAAGAGGTGTTCGACAGCACCATCACCGCCAAGCTGGTGGATCTGGAAACGGGCAAGTTTTCCGATGCTTATGACCCGCTGACCTTCGATCCGCTGAAGGCGGCCAAGGATCCCAAGCTCTCCACCGCGCTGCCGGGCAGCAAGGATATCGCCGGGATCAAGCGCCTCGAGCGTTACAGCACCGTGTACATGGTGGAGAAGGACGGTCAGGTGCAAACCCTTATCCTGCCGGTACGCGGCTATGGTCTGTGGTCGACCCTGTACGGCTTCATCGCCATCAAGGGTGATCTCAACACCGTGGTCGGCATGGGCTTCTACCAGCATGGCGAGACCCCTGGTCTCGGCGGCGAGGTGGACAACCCGAAATGGAAGGGCCAATGGCCGGGCAAGACGCTGTTCGACGAGAACGGCAAACTGGCGGTGAAAGTGGTCAAAGGCGGTGTCGATCCGCAAAGCCCGCAAGCCGCGCATCAGGTCGATGCCCTGGCTGGTGCGACCCTGACCAGCAACGGTGTCAGTCACCTGCTGCAGTTCTGGCTCGGCCAGAACGGCTTCGGTCCGTTTATCGCTAACCTGCGTGAAGGGGAGGCCTGATCATGTCGCAGCCGACTATCAAAGAAGTCCTGCTCAACCCGGTATTCAACAACAACCCCATCGGCCTGCAGATCCTCGGGATCTGCTCGGCCCTGGCGGTCACCTCGAACCTGAAGACCGCGCTGGTGATGTCCGTTGCCCTGACGTTGGTAACGGCCTTCTCCAACCTGTTCATCTCGATGATTCGCAGCCAGATCCCCAGCTCCATCCGCATGATCGTACAAATGGTGATCATCGCATCCTTGGTGATCGTGGTGGATCAGGTGCTCAAGGCCTATGCCTTCAGCCTGTCCAAGCAGTTGTCGGTGTTCGTCGGGCTGATCATCACCAACTGCATCGTGATGGGCCGCGCAGAAGCCTTCGCCATGCAGAACCCGCCGGTGCTGTCGTTCTTCGACGGTATCGGTAACGGCCTGGGCTACAGCGCCATGCTGATCGCCCTGGGCGTGATCCGTGAGCTGTTCGGTGCTGGCAAGCTGATGGGCTACGAGGTGTTCTCGGTGGTCAACGACGGCGGCTGGTACCAGCCCAATGGCATGCTGTTGCTGCCACCGTCCGCGTTCTTCCTGATTGGTCTGTTCATCTGGGCGCTGCGTAGCTGGAAGAAGGATCAGGTCGAGAAACCGAGCTACAAGATGGCGCCTCAGGTGTCCAACAAGGAGGCCTACTAATGGAGCACTATCTCAGCCTGCTGGCCAAGGCGGTGTTCGTCGAGAACATGGCCCTGGCCTTCTTCCTCGGCATGTGTACCTTCATCGCCATCTCCAAGAAGGTGGAGACCGCGATCGGCCTGGGTATCGCCGTGGTCGTGGTTCAGGTCATCACCGTTCCGGCGAACAACCTGATCTACACCTACCTGCTCAAGGACGGCGCGTTGGCCTGGGCCGGCCTGCCACAGGTCGACCTGAGCTTCCTCGGCTTGCTCAGCTATATCGGTGTGATCGCCGCCATCGTGCAGATCCTCGAGATGCTGCTGGATAAGTACGTCCCGGCGCTGTACAACGCCCTCGGCGTGTTCCTGCCGCTGATCACCGTGAACTGCGCCATCATGGGTGGCACCCTGTTCATGGTCGAGCGTGACTACAACCTGGCGGAAAGCACCGTGTACGGCTTCGGCTCGGGTCTCTCCTGGGCGCTGGCCATTGCTGCGCTGGCGGGCATTCGCGAGAAGCTCAAGTACAGCGACGTGCCGGCTGGCCTGCAGGGGCTGGGCATCACCTTCATCACCATTGGTCTGATGTCGCTGGGCTTCATGTCCTTCTCCGGCGTGCAGCTGTAAGGAAAGGATGAACAGATGAATTATGAAATCTTCCTCGCCATCGGCATGTTCACCGCCATCGTGCTCGCGCTGGTGCTGATCATTCTCGCTGCGCGCGCCAAGCTGGTCTCCAGCGGTGACGTGAGCATCGAGATCAATGGCGAAAAAACCATCGTGGTACCGGCCGGCGGCAAGCTGCTGCAGACCCTGGCCGCCAACAACATCTTCCTGTCCTCGGCCTGTGGCGGCGGTGGCACTTGCGCCCAGTGCAAGTGCATCGTCGAATCCGGCGGCGGCGAGATGCTCTCCACCGAAGAGTCGCACTTCACCAAGCGAGAAGCTCGCGAGGGCTGGCGCCTGTCCTGCCAGACCGCGGTCAAGCAGGACATGAAGATCGAGGTGCCGGAAGAAGTCTTCGGCGTGAAAAAGTGGGAGTGCACCGTCGAGTCCAACCCCAACGTGGCCACCTTCATCAAGGAGCTGACCCTGCGTCTGCCCGAGGGTGAGAACGTCAACTTCCGCGCCGGTGGTTACGTGCAGCTGGAATGCCCGCCGCACACCGTGCATTACAAGGACTTCGACATCCAGCCCGAGTACCGTGGCGACTGGGACAAGTTCGACCAGTGGAAGTACGTGTCCAAGGTGGATGAAACCACCATCCGTGCCTACTCCATGGCCAACTACCCGGAAGAGCAGGGCATCGTCAAATTCAACATCCGTATCGCCTCGCCACCGCCGGGCAAGGATCACCTGCCGCCGGGCAAGATGTCGTCCTGGGTGTTCAGCCTCAAGCCGGGCGACAAGGTCACCGTGTACGGGCCCTTCGGTGAGTTCTTCGCCAAGGACACCGATGCCGAGATGGTCTTCATCGGCGGTGGTGCCGGCATGGCGCCGATGCGTTCGCACATCTTCGACCAGCTCAAGCGCCTCAAGTCCCAGCGCAAGATCAGCTTCTGGTATGGCGCGCGCTCGCTGCGCGAGGCCTTCTATGTCGAGGAGTACGATCAGCTGCAGGCCGAGAACCCGAACTTCCAGTGGCACCTGGCGCTGTCCGACCCGCTGCCGGAAGACAACTGGACCGGTCTCAAAGGCTTCATCCACAACGTGCTGTACGAGAACTACCTCAAGACCCACAAGGCCCCCGAGGATTGCGAGTTCTACATGTGTGGCCCACCCATGATGAACGCCGCGGTGATCAAGATGCTCACCGACCTGGGTGTCGAGCCGGAGAACATCCTCCTCGACGACTTCGGCGGTTAAGCGTGAAGTCTGCTGTATTTCAGCCCGTTATCGCTGTCGCCCTGGCGGCAGCCCTAACGGGCTGCTTGCATTCTGAGCGGATCGAAGAGTTCGGCGGCCCGACCATGGGCAGCACCTATTCGGTCAAGTACGTGCGCAGCGAAGGCGTGGCGCCGCAGGCCGAGCTCAAGGCGGCCACCGAGGCGATCCTCGCCGAGATCGACCAGCAGATGTCCACCTACCGGGATGACTCGCTGATCGAGCGCTTCAACCAGGCGCCGGCCGGCATCTGCCAGGCCATGCCCGAGGGCGTGCTGGAACTGGTACGAGCCGGCAATCGCCTGCACGAGGAAAGCCAGGGGGCCTTCGACCTGACCCTCGAACCCTTGCTCGACCTCTGGGGCTTCGGCCCGCGCGGCAAGGGCGAGGCGGTGCCGAGCGCCGAGCAACTGGCCGAGGTGCGCCAGCGTGTCGGCCAGCAGCACCTGCATATCGAAGGTGAGCAACTGTGCAAGGACGCCGACGTGCAGGTCGACTTCAACAGCATCGCTGCTGGCTATGCGGTGGATCGCATCGTCGCCCGTCTCGGCGAGCTGGGTGTCACCAGCTACCTGGTGGAGGCCACGGGTGAGCTCAAGGCCGCTGGCCTCAAGCCCGATGGCAAGCACTGGCGTATCGGCCTGGAAGCACCGCGCGACGACCAGCGTGTGGCGCAGCGCATTCTGCAACTCGATGGCTACGGTATTTCCACTTCGGGTGATTACCGCAACTATTTCGAGGAGAATGGTCAGCGTTACTCGCACACCTTCGACGCCTTGAGCGGGCGTCCCGTGCGCCACAAGCTGGCGGCTGTCACCGTGGCCGATCCATCGACCTTGCGCGCCGATGGCTTGTCTACTCTGTTGATGGTGCTCGGGCCGGAGGCCGGCATGGCCTTCGCCGAGCGTAACGGGATTGCCGCGTTCTTCGTGACGCGGGAGGACAAGGGCTTCGTCACACAAGGCACGAGCCGATTCGAGCAGCTATTCGCTGCGGGAGATGAGCAATGACTTTTCTGGTGGCATTTCTGGCCATGATCCTGGTCGTCGGCATGATGGCCATTGGCGTGATCATGGGGCGCAAACCCATCGCCGGTTCTTGCGGTGGCATCGCCAACCTGGGCATCGAGAAGGAGTGCTCGATCTGTGGTGGCAGCCGCGAGAAGTGCGAAGAGGTCAACCGCGACAAGGGCGAAGCGCCGCGTACCGACCTCGCCTACGACGCCAGCAAACGCTGAGCGCTAGCGAAGCATTGAACGATAGCCTGCCCCACTATCCGGGGCCGGCCCTGCCGAGGGTGCGCCACAAGCGCTCCGGCCTGATCTGAAGGAGTAAACATGGCGGTCTACAACTACGATGTGGTGGTGCTGGGCTCGGGCCCGGCGGGCGAGGGCGCGGCGATGAACGCGGCCAAGGCCGGGCGCAAGGTGGCCGTGGTGGACAACCGTCCGCTGGTCGGCGGCAACTGCACCCACCTGGGCACCATCCCGTCCAAGGCGCTGCGCCACTCGGTGCGGCAGATCATGCAGTTCAACACCAACCCGATGTTTCGCCAGATCGGCGAGCCGCGCTGGTTCTCCTTCCCCGACGTACTCAAGAGCGCCGAGAAGGTCATCGCCAAGCAGGTCACTTCGCGCACGGGCTACTACGCGCGCAATCGCATCGACACCTATTTCGGCACCGCCAGTTTCGCCGACGAGCAGACGGTGGAAGTGGTCTGCCTCAATGGCGTGGTGGAAAAACTGGTGGCCAAGCAGTTCGTCATCGCCACTGGCTCGCGCCCCTATCGCCCGGCCGATGTCGACTTCACCCACCCGCGCATCTACGACAGCGACACCATCCTCAGCCTCGGCCACACGCCACGCCGCCTGATCATCTACGGCGCCGGGGTGATCGGCAGCGAGTACGCCTCGATCTTCAGTGGTTTGGGGGTGCTGGTGGATCTGATCGACAACCGCGATCAGTTGCTCAGCTTCCTCGACGACGAAATCTCCGATGCGCTCAGCTATCACCTGCGCAACAACAACGTGCTGATCCGTCACAACGAGGAGTACGAGCGCATCGAGGGGCTGGAGAACGGTGTCATCCTGCACCTCAAGTCCGGCAAGAAGATCAAGGCCGATGCGCTGCTGTGGTGTAACGGCCGTACCGGCAACACCGACAAGCTGGGCCTGGAGAACATCGGTATCGCGGTCAACAGCCGTGGCCAGATCCAGGTGGACGAGTTCTACCGCACCGAGGTCAGCAACGTTTACGCCGCCGGTGACGTGATCGGCTGGCCGAGCCTGGCCAGTGCCGCCTCCGACCAGGGCCGTTCCGCTGCCGGCAGCATCGTCGACAACGGTAGCTGGCGCTTCGTCGATGACGTGCCCACCGGCATCTACACCATCCCCGAGATCAGCTCCATCGGCAAGACCGAGCGTGAGCTGACCCAGGCCAAGGTGCCCTATGAAGTGGGCAAGGCCTTCTTCAAGGGCATGGCCCGTGCGCAGATCTCGGTGGAGCCGGTGGGCATGCTGAAGATCCTCTTCCATCGCGAGACCCTGGAAGTGCTCGGCGTGCACTGCTTCGGCTATCAGGCGTCGGAGATCGTGCACATCGGCCAGGCGATCATGAACCAGAAGGGCGAGGCCAACACGGTCAAGTACTTCATCAACACCACCTTCAACTACCCGACCATGGCCGAGGCCTATCGGGTGGCGGCGTTCGACGGCCTCAACCGGCTTTTTTGAGCGGCTCCGGCCGGCGGCCTGAGCCGGTCGGGGAGGTAGGCTGGGAGCAGGCTTGCGACTGGCGCTGGCCGAATCGGGAGAGCTTCTAGCGTCTCAGGCGGCAACAACGACAAAACCGGCCTCGTGCCGGTTTTGTCGTTATGGGGCGCTGTATTCGTAGCCCGGATGCAATCCGGGAGTTTGGGTGCAGGCATCCCCGGATTGCATCCGGGCTACGTGACTGCACCCAGTTCGTAGGGTGCGCTGCGCGCACCACGGCTATCGACGGAGTCGAGCTGCTAGCTCGCTAGTGTCAGGCTACGAGCGGGGTGCTGGTGCGCATAGCGCACCCTACGAGGTTCAACCGCCCAGTGTCTGCACCGCCAGGCCAGGGAAGTCGGTAATTATGCTGTCGACGCCGAAGTCGGCCAGGCGGCGCATCAGGGCGGGTTCGTTGACTGTCCATACCGAGACGTGCAGCCCTTGCTTCTGCGCCTTGAGCAGGCGCTCGGGAGTGCACAGCGTCCAGTTCAGCGCCAGCAGGTGGCAGTCATAGTGCGCTGCCACTTTGAGCGGGTCGAGCCAGGCGTATTCGGCGACCAGGCCCAGTTGCAGGTGCGGCGTCAGTTCGCGCGCGGCCTTGAGCACCTCACGCGAGCTGGAGGTGATGGTGATGCGCTCCTTCAGGCCGTGCTGTTCGGCCAGTTCGGCAATGGCCAGCACGGTGCGCGCCGCGCGGACTTTCGAGGCGCTTTTCACCTCCAGTTGCCAATGCTCGAAGGGGCATTGCTCGAACAGCGTGCGCAGGCGCGGAATGGGGCAGGGGCGTACCCAGCCGGGGCCGCCTTGGCGGGCGTCGTAGCCTTCCAGCTCGGCGGCGTCGTGCTCGACCACCTTGCCGCGCTGGCCAGTGGTGCGCTTGAGGGTCGGGTCATGAATCACCATCAGCTCGCCGTCACGGGAGAGATGCAGATCCAGCTCACAGCGTTTGACGCCGTGCTCCAGGCAACGCTGGAAGCTGACCAGGGTGTTTTCCGGGGCTTCGCCCTTGGCGCCGCGATGGCCGTAGATGAGGGTCACTGTTGCTCCTTGGCGGGGTGGCGTGGCTGATGGTGACGTACGCTGTCGATGACGTGTTCGTACTCGAAATAGACGCTGAAATCGCGGTAGTCCCAGCGCGTGATCGGCGGCTTGCCGACCGGCGCGTGTTCTTCGTCGGCAAGGCCGAAACGCTCCAGCACCGAGCGTTGCGATTCGCCCTTGTGCGGCAGGTTCTGCGTGTCGATAGCGGCCCCCTGGCTGCCGATGGGAATGGTCAGGGTTTCGGCGAACAGCGCGCCGGATGTGAGCAGGGCGATCAACAGAACGAGGCGATGCATGCTGGGGCGTCCTCGGTGGGGGTCATTCGCGGGCCTGGCGCCGTTCCAGCGCCTGTTTCTGCAGAATGTGGCGGGCCAGCAACTGGCGCTGGGCGTCGGTCAAGGCCTCGAACTCGGTGCCGATCTCGTACTGGCCATCGGCGCGCTGGCTGCAGTGCACCACCTGCGCGCGCAGTAGCAGGCCGAGTGCCTGCGGCATCAGCACCATCTTGATTGCCAGATGGCTGCCGGGCGAGATGGGGTTCAGGTTGTTGAAGCTGATACCACCCTCGGACAGCGACACGCGCCGAGCCGAGCCGATGTCACGCAACAGGCTCTGGGCCATGGCCTGGCCGAGCAGGTCGATGCGCTTGTTGATCACCTTGAGGTAGTTGGCCAGGGTGCGGTCGCGCTCGCTGATATGGCGCAGCAGGTGCTGCGACTCGAAGTCCAGCAGGTGCAGGTCGCTGAGCAGGTTGAACAGCGGAGAGGCATCGTGAAGCACGTCGCTGGACTGGGCTTCGGCACCGGAAAGCAGGTTGAATTCCAGTGCGATCGTATCCTCGATACGGTAGTATTCGCGGCGATCATCTACATCGTTGGTCGACATGGCGAACCCATGGCAGCAGTGGTGGTCAGAGAACTCGTTGACGATCCGGCCAGGGCCAGGTTCGCACTGGTTCTGAGTGTAAGGCCGCTGCTCGGGCCCCGCCACAAGGACGTTCCTCTTTCCCCCGAATCCTCCTCGACATGTTCAAACCTCTGTTCGTCTTCATCGGTACGCGCTACACACGAGCCAAACGCCGTAACCACTTCGTTTCCTTCATTTCCCTGACCTCCATGCTCGGCCTTGCCCTGGGGGTGATGGTGATGATCCTGGTGCTGTCGGTGATGAATGGCTTCGACCACGAGATGCGTACCCGGGTGCTGGGCATGATCCCGCATGCCACGGTCGAATCGGCCACGCCGGTGAGCGACTGGCCGGCGCTGGAGCGCCAGGTCAGGCAGAATCCACGGGTGCTGGCGGTGGCGCCCTTCACCCAGATGCAGGGCCTGCTGACCCATGAGGGCAAGGTGCAGAAGGTGCTGATCAACGCCATCGACCCGGAGCAGGAGCACAAGGTGTCGATCATCGACGACTTCCTGCGCCAGGGCGATCTGGCGAGCCTGGCGCCCGGTGAGTTCGCCATGATCATCGGTGACAAGGCCGCGGCCAAACTGGGCGTGAAGGTCGGCGACAAGGTCACCTTCGTCGCCCCCGAGGTCACCGTGACCCCGGCCGGCATGTTCCCGCGTCTGAAGCGCTTCACCATCCGCGGCATCTTCCATGTCGGTGCTGGCGAGATCGACGGTGGCCTGGCCCTGGCCAACATCAGCGACCTGGCGCGCCTGCAGCGCTGGCAGGCGGATCAGGTGCAGGGTCTGCGCCTGAAGTTCGATGACCTGTTCCAGGCGCCGCGTGCCGCCTGGGAAATCGCCCAGCGCCTGGATGGCGACTTCTACGCCCGCGACTGGACGCGCACCCATGGCAACCTGTACCAGGCCATCCGCATGGAGAAGACCATGATCGGCCTGCTGCTGCTGCTGATCGTCGCCGTGGCCGCCTTCAATATCATCTCCACCCTGGTGATGGTGGTGAACGACAAGAAGGGCGATATCGCCATTCTGCGTACCCTGGGCGCCACGCCACGGCAGATCATGGCCATCTTCATGGTACAGGGCACGGTGATCGGCGTGGTCGGCACCCTGATCGGTGCCGTGCTGGGCATTCTCGCCGCGCTCAACGTCAGCGCCCTGATCGCCAGCATCGAGCACTTGTTGGGGATCAAGTTCCTCAATGCCGACGTGTACTTCATCGATTACCTGCCGTCGCAACTGCAGAGCGTCGACGTCATCATGGTCTGCAGCGCCGCCTTGTTCCTGAGTTTCTTCGCCACCCTGTATCCCGCCTGGCGCGCTTCGCGTACCCAGCCCGCCGAGGCCCTGCGTTATGAGTGAATCCATGAAGCCGAACGCCATGAAACAGCACAATGCCGTGCTCAGTTGCCGCAATCTGAGCAAGCGTTACGACGAGGGCCCCGAGTCGGTGGTGGTGCTCGACGGCCTGGAGCTGGAACTCTTTCCGGGCGAGCGGGTGGCCATCGTCGGCAGCTCCGGCTCCGGCAAGAGCACCTTGCTGAACATGCTCGGTGGCCTGGATACGCCCAGCGAAGGCAGCGTGTGGCTGGCCGGCGAGCAGCTTTCCGCGCTCAGCGAAACCGCCCGTGGCCTGCTGCGCAACCGTGCACTGGGCTTCGTCTACCAGTTCCACCATCTGCTGGCCGAATTCACCGCCCTGGAAAATGCCTGCATGCCGCTGCTGATCGGCAAGACGCCGATCCCTGAGGCGCGCGAGCGCGCCACCGCGTTGCTGCAGCGGGTCGGCCTCGGTCATCGTCTCGATCACAAGCCGGCCGAGCTGTCCGGTGGCGAGCGTCAGCGCGTGGCCATCGCCCGCGCCCTGGTCAACCGGCCGGGCCTGGTACTGCTCGACGAGCCTACCGGCAACCTCGACCAGCACACCGCCGAAGGCATCCAGGAGCTGATGCGCGAGCTCAGCCAGGATTCCAATACCGCCTTTCTGGTGGTGACCCACGACATGCAGCTAGCGCGGCAGATGGATCGCGTGCTGAGCCTGCAGGACGGCAAGCTGGTGGCCATCTGATGTTCCGTCCGCTGAGTCTGTTCATCGGCACCCGCTATACGCGGGCCAAGCGCCGTAATCACTTCATCTCCTTCATTTCGCTGACCTCGATGATCGGCCTGGCGCTTGGCGTGCTGGCGATGATCGTGGTGCTGTCGGTGATGAATGGTTTCCAGAAGGAAATGAGCACGCGCATCCTCGGCATGGTGCCGCACGCCATGCTCTATGGGGCCGAGCCGGTGGCCGACTGGCGTGCCCTGGCCGCCAAGGCCATGGCCAACCCGCAGGTCGTGGCTGCGGCCCCTTATGCCGAGTTGGAGGGCATGCTCTCGCACCGTGGTGTGATGCAGCCGATCCAGATTCATGGCATCGACCCGGCCGAGGAGGCCAAGGTGTCGATCCTGCCCGAGCATATCCGCCAGGGCAGCCTGAACAATCTGCAGCCTGGTGAGTTCGGCGTGGTCATCGGCGACATCACCGCGCGCCGCTTCGGCCTGCAGGTGGGCGACAAGCTGACCCTGATCATCCCCGAACTGAGCAACGCCCCGGGTGGCGTCACGCCACGCATGCAGCGCCTGAACGTGGCGGCGATCTTCAAGGTGGGGGCCGAGCTGGACAGTTCGCTGGCGCTGATCAACGTCGCCGATGCCGCCGCCATGCAGCGCCTGCCGGAGGGCACGGTGCCGGGCATCCGCCTGGCGCTGAAGGATCTATACCAGGCGCCGCAGGTGTCCAAGGCCCTGGTGGCCGAGCTGGGCGCCGGCTACCGCGCCGACGACTGGACGCACACCCAGGGCAGCCTGTTCAGCGCGATGAAGATGGAGAAGACCATGATCGGCCTGCTGCTGCTGCTGATCGTCGCGGTGGCGGCCTTCAACATCATCGCCACGCTGATCATGGTGGTGTCCGACAAGGGCGGTGACATCGCCATCCTGCGCACCCTGGGCGCCACGCCGCGGCAGATCATGGCCATCTTCATGGTGCAGGGTTCGGTGATCGGCCTGGTTGGTACCCTGATCGGCGCGGTGCTGGGCGTGCTCGCGGCACTCAATGTCAGCGCCCTGGTGGCTTGGCTGGAGTCTTTCGCCGGTGAGCGGGTGCTCAGCTCCGACGTCTACTTCATCAACAGCTTGCCGTCGGATCTACAATGGCTGGACGTGGCGCTGATCTGCTCGGCGGCGCTGATCCTCAGCTTCCTGGCCACGCTCTATCCCTCCTGGCGTGCGGCCCAGGTACAACCAGCCGAGGCGTTGCGCTACGAGTGAAGCGGCAAGCTGCAAGCCACAAGCTGCAAGTGGATGGTGCTTTACTTGTCGCTTGAAGCTTGCCGTTTATAGCTGCTTTTGCCTGCTCTGCTGGCGCTTGCGCCAGCTACGCTGTACCCACCAGCGCCAGTAGAGCATGGTCAGGCAGTAGCCGAGCAGGGCCAGTACCACGGCGGTGACGAAGGAACCCAGGTACAGGGGTTTCCATAGCGTGCTCAGCTCGGCGGTGAACCATTCCAGGCTTAGCTGCGAGGGCATGCGTATCGGCGGTGTATTGCTCAGCCAGGCACCCAGCTTGTAGCTGCAATAGAACACCGGCGGCATGGTGATGGGGTTGGTCAGCCAGACCAGGCCAATGGAAATCGGCAGGTTGGCGCGCAAGGGTATGGCCACGGCGGCAGCCGCGACCATTTGCAGTGGCATGGGGATCATCGCCCAGAACAGGCCGATGGCCATGGCGCGCGCCACGCTGTGGCGATTGAGGTGCCAGAGATTGGGGTCGTGCATCAGCGTGCCAAGAAAACGCAGGGACTTGTTGGCCTTGATGCTTTCGGGCGAGGGCATGTAGCGTTTGAATAGGCGGCGCGGCATGAAGGGTCTCTGACAATCACGAGCCGCGTCATTATGCCCGGACTCAGGGACGTTGGTCTGAAGATATTGTGACCACTTGCCACGAGGGAATGGCGATGCGTGCAGGGATGCTGGCGTTGGCTGCTGGATTGCTGGCCTTGTCCTTTCTACCGACCTTGCCGTCGGCGCAACTGCTGCTGGTGGCGGCCGCTGTCGGCGCTGTGCTGCTGTTTTCCCGCCTTTATCCATTGGGTTTCTTCCTGCTAGGCCTGGCCTGGGCCTGCACCTCGGCGCAATGGGCCCTGGATGACCGCCTGGCACCCGAGCTCGATGGCCGTACCCTGTGGCTCGAAGGGCGGGTGGTCGGGCTGCCGGAGGTGGGCGAGGGCGTGGTGCGCTTCCAGCTCGAAGGGGCCACATCCCGACGCGCAACATTGCCTCAGCGCATACGCCTGGCCTGGTATGGCGGGCCGCAACTGCATGCCGGTGAGCGTTGGCGCCTGGCGGTGAATCTCAAGCATCCGCAGGGGCTGGTCAACCCGCAGGGCTTCGATTACGAAGCCTGGTTGCTGGCCCAGCGTATCGGTGCCACCGGAACCATCAAGGCCGGGCGACGCCTGAGCCCGGCGCAGGGCCTGAGCAGTTGGCGTGATGCTCTGCGCCAGAGGTTGCTGGCCATGCCGGCAATGGGCCGCGAGGGTGGCCTGGCGGCGCTGGTGCTGGGCGATGGCTCCGGGCTCAGCACGGCGGACTGGCGCCTCTTGCAGCACACCGGCACGGTGCACCTGATGGTCATTTCCGGGCAGCACATCGCCTTGCTGGCCGGTTTCCTGTATGCCCTGGTGGCCGGCCTGGCGCGCCTGGGCTGGTGGCCCAGGCGCCTGCCCTGGCTGCCTTGCGCCTGTCTGCTGGCGCTGGCCGGCGCCTTGTTCTATGGACTGCTGGCGGGGTTTGAGGTGCCGGTCAGGCGCGCCTGCGTGATGGTGGCTATGGTGCTGCTATGGCGTCTGCGTTTTCGTCATCTGGGAGCGGGTTGGCCGCTGCTGATCGCCTTGTTGCTGGTGCTGATCCTCGAACCCCTGGCGACGTTACAGCCGGGTTTCTGGTTGTCGTTCGCGGCGGTGGCGCTGCTGGCGTTGGTGTTCGGCGGTCGCCTTGGGCGCTGGGGCTGGTGGCAGGGCCTGACGCGCGCGCAATGGACCATGGCCGTCGGCCTGCTGCCGATGATGCTGGCGCTGGGGCTGCCGGTGAGCATCAGCGGGCCGCTGGCCAATCTGCTCGCGGTGCCCTGGGTGAGCCTGCTGGTGGTGCCTCTGGCGTTGCTTGGCACCTTGCTGTTACCAATCCCCGTCGTGGGCAGCGGGCTGCTGTGGTTGGCCGGGGCTACGCTGCACCTGCTGTTCGTCATGCTTGGCTGGATCGCCGCCTGGTTGCCGGCCTGGCTGCCCAGCAGCCTGCCCTGGTGGGCCTGGAGCATGGCACTGCTCGGGGCGCTGTTGATGCTCCTACCGGCGGGGATTCCCCTGCGTTTGCCGGGTATCGCATTGCTCCTGCCGGCGTTGCTGTTGCCAGTGGACAAGCCGGCCCCTGGGCGGGCGGAGGTCTGGTTGTTCGATGTCGGCCAGGGCCTTTCTGTACTGGTGCGCACCCGTGAGCACCGCCTGCTTTACGATGCCGGGCCTCGTTTCGGTGATTTCGATATCGGCGAGCGGGTGGTGCTGCCCTCGTTGCGCGCACTCAATGTCTCGCGTCTCGATCTGCTGCTGCTCAGTCATGCCGACAGCGATCATGCCGGTGGCGCCGAGGCGATCCTGGCCGGCCTGCCAGTGGCGCGCCTGCTCAGTGGCGAGCCCCTGCGCCGCCCGCTGCCCAGGCCGGCCGAGTCCTGCCAGAGTGGTGAGCACTGGCAATGGGACGGCGTGCGCTTCGCGACCTGGCAGTGGGCGCAGGGCGAGACGGGCAACCAGCGTTCATGCGTGCTGTTGATCGAGGCGCAGGGGGAGCGTCTGCTGCTGACCGGCGATATCGACGCAGCCGCCGAGTCGGCGCTGCTGGCCAGTGACCTGTCGCGCCCGGTGCACTGGCTGCTGGCGCCACACCATGGCAGTCGCAGCTCATCGAGCCAGGCTCTGGTCGAAGGTCTGGCTCCACGACATGCCTTGATCGTGCGTGGGCGCCACAATCATTTCGGCCACCCGCACCCTCAGGTGCTGGCGCGCTACCGACAGATTGGCGCACAGGTGCACGACACGGCCCTCAGCGGCGCCTTGCGCTTGACCCTGGGCGAGCACGACGGGGTACGCGGCGAGCGGGAAAAGCGTCGCTTCTGGCGGGGAAAATGAGAACGGCGGCGGTCTGCGCGGCCGCACCCTATGCTAGAGTGGCGCGACTTTTTCGAGGGGGATTCACTACCGTGTGGGAACTGGTCAAAGCTGGCGGCTGGATGATGCTGCCGATCATTCTCTGCTCCATCGCCGCTGCCGGCATCATTGCCGAGCGTCTCTGGACCCTGCGGCCCGCCCGCGTCACCCCGGCCAATCTGCTGGCTCAGGTGTGGCGCTGGATCAAGGACAAGAAGCTCAACAACCAGAAGCTCAAGGAACTGCGCGAGAACTCCCCGCTGGGGCAGATCCTTGCCGCCGGCCTGGCCAACTCCAAGCATGGCCGCGAGGTCATGAAGGAATGCATCGAGGAAGCCGCCGCTCGCGTCATCCATGAGCTGGAGCGCTACCTCAATGCCCTTGGCACCATCGCCGGCATCGCCCCGCTGCTCGGCCTGCTTGGCACCGTGCTGGGCATGATCGACATTTTCAGCTCCTTCATGGGCAATGGCACCGGCAATGCAGCGATCCTCGCCGGCGGTATCTCCAAGGCGCTGATCACCACGGCCTCGGGTCTGTTCGTGGCGATCCCGGCGCTGTTCTTCCACCGTTATCTGCAGCGCCGCGTCGACGAGCTGGTGGTGGGCATGGAGCAGGAGGCGATCAAGCTGGTGGAAATGGTGCAGGGTGATCGCGACGTCGACCTGGGCGAGGACAAGGCGTGAAATTCCGGCGTAAACCGCGGGAGAACGTCGAGATCAACCTGGCCTCGTTGATCGACGTGGTGTTCATCCTGCTGCTGTTCTTCGTGGTCACCACCACCTTCACCCGCGAGACCCAGCTCAAGGTCGACCTGCCCGAGGCCGCCAGCGGCACGCCGCCGGAGCAGACCGAGCTCAAGCAGATCGAGGTGCTGATCGGTGCCGACGGCAGCTATTCGGTCAATGGCAAGGCGCTGATGGAAAGCAACCTGAAGAACCTGATGGCCGCCATGCAGAAGGAATCCGACGGCGACAACAGCCTGCCGCTGATCATCAGCGCCGACGGCAAGACCCCGCACCAGGCGGTGATCACTGCCATGGATGCCGCTGGCAAGCTGGGCTTCGCGCACCTGCGCATCACCACGGTGGAAGCACAGGAAGCCCCCTGAGTGAGCTTCGCCGACCGTCTGCTCGAGGCCTGGTATCGCGGCCATCCGGCGCTAGCGCTGCTGCGCCCGCTGGAGTGTTTGTATCGCCGCGTGGTGCAGGGCAAGCGTGCGCGCTTCCTGGCCGGGGAGGGCGACATCTACCGCGCGCCGGTGCCGGTGCTGGTGGTGGGCAATATCACCGTCGGCGGTACCGGTAAGACGCCGCTGATCCTCTTTCTCATCGAACATTGCCGCGCTCGTGGCCTGAAGGTCGGTGTGGTCAGCCGGGGTTACGGCGCCACACCGCCGAGCCTGCCGTGGCGCGTGCATGCCGAGCAGTCGGCGGTGCAGGCCGGTGACGAGCCATTGCTGATCGTCCAGCGCACGGGTGTGCCGCTGATGGTCGACCCGGATCGCAGCCGCGCCGTGCGTGCGCTGCTGGCTGAAGAGCCCTTGGATCTGATCCTCTGCGACGACGGCCTGCAGCACTACCGCCTGGCGCGCGACCTGGAGCTGGTGCTGATCGATGCGGCGCGTGGCCTGGGCAACCGCCGCTGCCTGCCGGCAGGGCCGCTGCGCGAGCCGGTCGAGCGTCTGCAAGAGGTGGATGCCGTGCTGTTCAACGGCGCCGAGGCGGATCGCGCCGATGGTTTCGCCTTTCGCCTGCAACCAACCGCGCTGGTCAACCTGGCCAGCGGCGAGCGCGTCGGCCTCGACCATCTGCCCCCCGGCCAGGCGCTGCATGCGGTGGCCGGTATCGGCAACCCGCAACGTTTCTTCGCTACCCTCGAAGCGCTAAACTGGCGCCCGGTTCCGCACCCCTTCGCCGACCATGCCCAGTACGATGCCGCGCAGCTTGCCTTCGAGCCGCCGCTGCCGCTGCTGATGACCGAGAAGGATGCGGTGAAATGCCGGGCCTTCGCCGCCGCCGACTGGTGGTACCTGGCCGTCGATGCCGTGCCCACGCCGGCCTTCGTCGACTGGCTGGACAAGGCGTTGGCCCGCCTCATACCGGGGTCTCGATGACCCCAGCAAGGACTCCATCATGGACCCGAAACTGCTCGACATTCTCGCCTGCCCGATCTGCAAGGGCCCGCTGCAGCTTTCCGAAGACAAGACCGAACTGATCAGCAAGGGCGCCGGCGTGGCCTATCCGATCCGCGACGGCATTCCGGTGATGCTGGAGAGCGAAGCCCGTACCCTGACTACCGACGAGCGTCTGGACAAGTAAATGAGCGCAGCCTTCACCGTCGTCATCCCCGCCCGTTACGCCTCCACTCGCTTGCCCGGCAAGCCGCTGCAGGACATCGCCGGCAAGCCTATGGTGCAGCACGTCTGGGAACAGGCGAAGAAGAGTTCGGCAGATCGTGTGGTGGTCGCCACCGACGATGCACGCATCGTCGAGGCCTGCCAGGCGTTCGGTGCCGAGGTGCTGCTGACCCGCGAGGATCACAACTCCGGCACCGACCGTCTGGCTGAAGTGGCCAGCCAGCTCGGCTTGCCTGCCGATGCCATCGTGGTCAACGTGCAGGGCGACGAGCCGCTGATTCCGCCGGCCATCATCGACCAGGTAGCTGCCAACCTCGCAGCCAATCCGCAGGCCGGTATCGCCACCTTGGCAGAGCCCATCGAGGACGTTACCGCGCTGTTCAATCCCAACGTGGTCAAGGTGGTGGCCGACAAGAACGGCCTGGCGCTGACCTTCAGCCGCGCGCCGCTGGCCTGGGCGCGCGATGCCTTCGCCAAGAGCCGCGAGGTATTGCCGGCTGGCGTGCCGTACCGCCGCCATATCGGCATCTACGCCTACCGCGCCGGTTTTCTGCACGACTTCGTCGCCTGGGGCCCGTGCTGGCTGGAAGACACCGAGTGCCTGGAGCAATTGCGCGCGCTGTACAACGGTGTGCGTATTCATGTCGCCGATGCGCTGGAGGCGCCGGCAGCCGGTGTCGATACCGCTGAAGACCTGGAGCGGGTACGCCGCCTGTTGGGGGCCTGATGAAGGTTCTGTTCGTTTGCCTGGGCAATATCTGCCGTTCGCCCACCGCCGAAGGCGTGCTGCGCCACAAGCTGCGCGCGGCGGGCCTGGAGGATCGGGTAGAGGTGGATTCCGCCGGTACTGGCGATTGGCATGTGGGCAAGGCGCCGGACGGCCGTACCCGTCAGGCCGCGCTGCGCCGTGGTTATGACCTGTCGGCGCAGCGTGCGCGGCAGGTGGAGGCTGCCGACTTTCAGCGCTTCGACCTGATCCTGGCCATGGACAAGAGCAACCTGCGCAACCTCCAGGCGTTGCGCCCGGGGGAGGCTCGCGCCGATCTCGACCTTTATCTGCGCCGCTACGAGCTGGCCCTGGATGAAGTGCCCGACCCTTACTACGGCGGTGAAGACGGCTTCGAGCAGGTGCTGGATCTGATCGAACAAGCCAGCGACGCGCTGCTGGTGGAAATCAAGGGGCGCCTGTGAGCCTGAATCTGCAGAGCGACGTGTCGCTCAAGCCCTTCAACAGCTTCGGTGTCGAGGTGCGTGCACGGCTGTTCGCCGAGGCCCATGACGATGCGGAGGTGCGTGAAGCCCTGACGCTCGCCGCGCAGCGCGATCTGCCGCTGCTGGTGATCGGCGGTGGTAGCAACCTGCTGCTGACCCGCGATGTCGAGGCGCTGGTGCTGCGCATGGCCAGCCGTGGCATTCGTATTGTCGAAGACGATGGCGAGCAGGTGCTGGTGGAGGCCGAGGCCGGCGAGCCCTGGCATCCCTTCGTGCAGTGGAGCCTGGCCCAGGGCCTCAATGGCCTGGAAAACCTCAGCCTGATACCCGGCACCGTCGGTGCCGCGCCGATGCAGAACATCGGCGCCTATGGCGTGGAGCTCAAGGACTTGTTCGTCGGCCTCACCGCGTTGGATCGGCAGAGCCTTGAACTGCGTGAGTTCAGCCTGGAAGAGTGCGCCTTCGCCTATCGCGACAGCCTGTTCAAGCGCGAGGCCGGGCGCTGGTTGATCCTGCGCGTGCGCCTGCGCTTGAGCCGCACGCCGACCTTGCGCCTGGACTATGGGCCGGTGCGCCAGCGTCTGCTGGACATGGACATCGACGTGCCCAGCGCCAGCGAGGTCAGCCAGGCGATCTGCGCCATTCGCAGCGAGAAACTGCCGAACCCCGCCGAACTGGGCAATGCCGGCAGTTTCTTCAAGAACCCGGTGGTGGCCTTCGAGCTGGCCGAGCGCATCCGTGCCGAGCATGCCGATCTGGTCAGCTATCCGGCGGGTGCCGGCCAGGTCAAGCTGGCGGCAGGCTGGTTGATCGAGCGGGCCGGGTGGAAGGGCTTCCGGGAAGGTGATGCAGGTGTGCATCGCCAGCAGGCGCTGGTGCTGGTCAACTACGGTGCGGCCAGCGGCGCGCAACTGCTGGAGCTGGCGCAGCGTATCCAGGCTGATGTGTTGGCGCGTTTCGGCGTCGAGCTGGAGATCGAGCCTAACGTGCTGTGAGCCCTGGACTGGCAAGTTTGGCTGTTGGCTTGTTGGGTGTTCTGGACGCCGCCTCGGTGTGTTCGGAGACTCCTTGTTTCGCCCCCTCGGGCGACTCACTTTTCTTTGAAGTGCGCAAAGAAAAGTAAGCAAAAGAAACGCACCCCCGCCATCCGGGTCTCGCTTCGCTCGACTCCCCTCACTCCGGCATCGCTCCGGGGTCGGCGTACATGGGCCATCCCTGGCCCATTACGCCTCTCGCGGCATCCATGCCGCTCGCCCCCTGCGCAATGCCTACGTTCGGCCTCCTGAAGGGGGCATTTGCGCGCCTGAACGAACAGGTATGCCAGGTTAGTCCTGAGTGCTCTGACAGTTGTGAAGTCGCGATGTGGCCGTCGAATTAAACCAATAGTTTCATTCGTGCAGTTTCACGCGGTGAACAGCTTGCCGGCTTGCAGCCGGCATTCAGGTCAGCCCTACGGCTGACCTCATGTTCAAGCACTGCGCACTACTTCTGGGTTACCGGAGTTTCAGGCGCGTGCAGAGCCCGCCCAGGAGGGTGAACGGAATCGTCGTGGAAGAGGTTGAGCGACATGGATGTCGCGAGAGCCACGATGGGCCAGGGATGGCCCACCGTGGCGGGCCTCTGGAACGGCGATGGAGTGAACGAACCCTCGCGCAGCGAGGGCCGGATGACCGGGCGGAGGGTTTTGGTTACTTTTGCCCGTCAAAAGTGACTCGCCCGGGAGGGCGAAACTAAAAACATCAACAAAAACGCGGCAAGCCGGAACAAGCACCCGAACAACCAACAACCCAACAACCCACACACAAACTTGCCAGTCCGGTATCGCTCAAACGCATCCCCAGAAATAAAAAACCCGATGCCAGATCCTGGCATCGGGTTTCCAAGTAAGCCTCATCGGGACTCGAATGCTTACGCGAGCAGCATAGTGCGCGGCGCTTAACGCTCCAGATACTGCAGCTTGTCCTTCACACCATCCCACTCTTCGGCGTCCGGCAGCGAGTCCTTCTTCTCGGTGATGTTCGGCCAGACTTCCGCCAGGTCGGCGTTCAGCTCGATGTACTCCTGCATGTCCTCGGGCACTTCATCCTCGGAGAAGATCGCCTGGGCCGGGCATTCCGGCTCGCACAGGGCGCAGTCGATGCACTCGTCCGGGTGGATCACCAGGAAGTTCGGGCCTTCGTAGAAGCAATCGACCGGGCAGACCTCCACGCAGTCGGTGTATTTGCATTTGACGCAGTTGTCGGTGACGACGAAGGTCATGTCTGATTCTCTCCTCGGGCGGCGGCCTGCGCCCTTTCTGCGAAGGGCTGTCAGGCGCTCTGTCTGGGGCCGCGGCTCAGGCTGTAAACCGGGCAGTCGTAAAAATGCGCGCGATTCTAGCAGCTTGTCGGGGCAAGCGTTAGACCTGCGTCTTCCATGTATATAACAGCTCGAGCGCCTTGCGCGGAGTCAGATCATCCGGATTGATCTTGCTCAATTGCTCCAGCAGGGGGTGCGGCACGCTGGCGAACAGGTCGCTCTGCATCGGTGCCTGCGGCTGGCCGGGCTGCTGGCGTGGCAGGTCATGGGGCAGGCTGGTGGCTTCCAGGCGCGCCAGGTGCTCGCGGGCACGGCTGATCACGCTGCCCGGCACGCCGGCCAGTTGCGCCACGGCCAGGCCGTAGCTCTGGCTCGCCGGCCCCGGCTGGACATGGTGGAGAAAGACGATGCGCTCGTTGTGCTCGGTGGCCGAGAGGTGCACGTTGGCCACCACTGGCTCGCTTTCCGGCAGCACGGTCAGCTCGAAGTAGTGAGTGGCGAACAGGGTGAAGGCGCGCAGGCGCGCCAGGTGCTCGGCCGCCGACCAGGCCAGCGACAGGCCGTCGAAGGTGCTGGTGCCTCGGCCTACCTCGTCCATCAGCACCAGGCTGCGCTCGCTGGCGTTGTGCAGGATGTTGGCGGTCTCGCTCATTTCCACCATGAAGGTGGAGCGCCCGCCTGCCAGGTCGTCCGAGGAGCCGATACGGGTGAAGATGCGGTCCACCAGTGACAGCTCACAGGCCGCCGCCGGGACGAAGCTGCCGATATGGGCCAGCAGCACGATCAGCGCGGTCTGGCGCATGTAGGTGGACTTACCGCCCATGTTCGGCCCGGTGATGATGAGCATGCGGCGGCTGTCGTCCAGATCCAGGTCGTTGGCCACGAAGGGGGTGGTCAGCACCTGCTCGACCACCGGGTGGCGGCCCTGGTCGATGCGCATGCACGGCTCGTCGACGAAGCGTGGGCGGTTCAGATCGAGGTTCAGCGCGCGCTCGGCCAGGTTGCTCAGCACGTCCAGCTCGGCCAGGGCAGCAGCACTGTCCTGCAGCGGGGCGAGGTGTTCGATCAACTGTTCGAGCAGGGCATCGTAGAGCATCTTCTCGCGGGCCAGGGCGCGGCTCTTGGCCGACAGCGCCTTGTCCTCGAACTCTTTCAGCTCCGGGGTGATGAAGCGTTCGGCGCCCTTTAGCGTCTGCCGGCGGATGTAATCGGCTGGCGCCGACTCGGCTTGTTTGGTGGGTAGCTCGATGAAGTAGCCGTGCACGCGGTTGTAGCCGACCTTGAGGTTGGCCAGGCCGGTGCGGGCCTTCTCCCGTGCTTCCAGATCCATGAGGAATTGGCCGGCGTTTTCGCTCATCGCTTGCAGCTCGTCCAGCTCGGCGTCGTAGCCGGTCTTCAGCACGCCGCCGTCGCGGATCACCGCCGGCGGGTTGTCGATGATGGCGCGGGCCAGCAGGTCGGCCAGCTCGGGGTAGGTGGCGATGGTGGCCGCCAGGTGCTGCAGGTGCGGGGTATCCAACGTGGTCATCGCCTGCTGCAGCTCGGGCAGTGCGGCCAGGGCATCGCGCAGGCGCGCCAGGTCGCGCGGGCGGGCGTTGCGCAGGCCGATACGGGCGAGGATGCGCTCCAGGTCGCCGATTTCCTTGAGCTGCGGTTGCAGCGTCTCGAAACGGTAGCCGTCGAGCAGGCAGGCGATGGCGTCCTGGCGCGCCTCCAGCACCGCGCGGTCGCGCAGTGGGCGGTTCAGCCAACGGCCCAGCAGGCGGCTGGCCATGGCGGTCTGGCAGCGATCCATGACCGACTGCAGGGTGTTGTCGCGACCGCCGGCGAGGTTGATGTCCAGCTCCAGGTTACGGCGGCTGGCACCGTCGAGGATCACCGTGTCGTCCAGGCGCTCGTGGCGCAGGCTGCGCAGGTGGGGCAGGGCGGTGCGCTGGGTTTCCTTGGCATAGCTCAGCAGGCAGCCGGCGGCGCCGATGGCCAGGGTCAGCTTCTCGCAGCCGAAGCCTTTCAGATCCTGGGTGCCGAACTGCTGGCACAGGCTCTTGAAGGCGCTGTCGCGGTCGAAATCCCAGGGCGCGCGGCGCCGTGAGCCCTTGCGTTTCTCGGCGGGCAGGCCCTGCGGCCAGTCGTCCGGGATCAGCAGTTCGGCGGGGTTCAGGCGCTCCAGCTCGGCCAGCAGGTTCTCCCAGCCCTTGATCTCCTGCACGCTGAAGCGGCCGCTGGTGATGTCCAGCACGGCCAGGCCGAACAGGCGCTCGTCGCCCAGCACGGCAGCCAGCAGGTTGTCGCGGTGCTCGTCGAGCAGGGCCTCGTCGCTGATGGTGCCGGGGGTGATGATGCGCACCACCTGGCGCTCCACCGGGCCCTTGCTGGTGGCCGGGTCGCCGATCTGTTCGCAGATCACCACCGATTCGCCCAGTTTGACCAGCTTGGCCAGGTAACCCTCCACCGAGTGGAAGGGAATGCCGCACATGGGGATCGACTGGCCGGCCGACTGGCCGCGTGCGGTCAGGGTGATATCCAGCAGCTTGGCCGCCTTCTTCGCATCTTCGTAAAAAATCTCGTAGAAGTCACCCATGCGATAGAACATCAACTGGTCCGGGTGCTGATTCTTCAGCTTCCAGTACTGCTGCATCATCGGGGTGTGAGCTGAAAGGTCGGAATTAGTCATGGGCATCGATCGCTTGAAATTGTCTTGCCTGGGAGCTGGAGCGGGTTTGCCGGCAGGGTCGTCGCCGCGGATGTGCCGGCGTTCCGGGAGGCGCCGAAGCCTTCCAGCCGGCCGTGATCGCCCCAGGCCGTGGGTGGGAGTCGTGGCTCGGTCGGGTTCTGCAGGTAGCCTGGTCTGGCTTCGGCAGGTGAGGGTACATGCCTGGACAGGGCCGAACGCGGGGCGCGGTGGCGGAGCGAATTTCGCTCGGCCCGATGACAAGGGCCACGCGCCTGTCTTCCGTGATCAGCCTGTCGTGTCGTTGCCGTTGGGCTGCCATTGGCCTGTCTTCAGCATGAATCGCTCAAGGAATCCGGGAGGCATCGTGAGCTTGCCTGCCTCCCAGCGCTGTCAGGCGCGCAATGATACCTGAAAGCGGCGTCGCTTTCGTCTGGCTTGAGTCTTTGGGGGCAGGCGCCTGCAGGATGGCAGCGGGGCGATGCCGGGCAGCCCCGCGCTCGATCAGTCCTGCGCCACGATGCTGTGGCTCTGGCAGCCCAGGTCGATACGGCCGTCCTGGCTGACGATCCTGGCCTCGACGCGATCACCCACCTGCAGGTACTGGCGACGGCGTTGCTGGCCCTTGATGAAGAATTTCCACTTCAGGGGTTCGGGCAGCAGGCCCGACAGTTTCACCAGCAGGCGCGGCGGCACGCTCAGGGCGCAGCCGGATGGCGTTCCGGTCATCAGCACGTCGCCCGGCTCGAAGTTCACGATCTGTGAATACTCGGTCAGGGTTTCCGCCGGCTTGAACACGAGGTTGGCCGTGCTGTCGCTCTGGCGCAGTTCGCCATTGACGCTCAGGCTCAACTGCATCTGCGCCAGGTAGCCCATCTCGGATGGCTCGAGCAGGCACAGAACCGGCCCCAGTGGGCTGAAGGTTCGATAGCTCTTGCCTTTGTGGAACTGCATCTGGGGGAGCTGGACATCACGCGCGGAGACGTCGTTGCCGATGCAGATGCCGGCAATGTATTCGTGCAGGTTGTTCTGCGTGACCTCCACCGGGGTTGAGGTGCGCTTCTTCATCACCAGGGTCAGTTCCACCTCGTAGTCGAGCAGCTTCACGTGCCTGGGCCTGACGATGACGCCGGTCGGCCCGGTGATGGAGGCAGAGGACTTGGTGAAGAACAGGTTGAAGGACTTGGCGTCCGGGTCCATGCCCGAATCGATCATGTGTTCGCGGTAATTGGCGCCCTGGCACAGCACCTTGGCATCGTCGGTGATGGGCGATAGCAACTCGACCTCGGCCCGATCCACTGCCTCGCTGCTAGCTTCGACCAGCCTGGCTATCGCGTCGTGGCCCAGGTTCAGGAGTTCTCGGGTAGTGGTGCAGGGTGTCGGCAGAGCCCGAATCCTGTCGGCGGTCGATAGGCAGCCCCACTGCACCGATGTCTGATGGCGGAAACGCACGATTGGAAGCGCCATGTCTGTACCTCATTCTTCTTGAGTGATCGACTGCCTGCGGCAGCCAGGTTGGCTACAACAGCAAAAGCCCGATGTTTTCCAGCAGCTTCACCAGATGGAGCAGGAAGCGGGAGCCCAGGGCGCCATCTATGACGCGGTGGTCATAGGACAGCGAGAGCGGCAGCAGCAGGCGCGGCACGAACTGCTCGCCATTCCACACCGGTTGCAGGCTGGCCCGGGATACGCCGAGGATGGCGACCTCGGGGGCGTTGACGATAGGGGCGAACTGGCCCCGGATCCCCAGGCCGCCGAGGGAGGAGATGGTGAAGCAGCCGCCTTTGATGTCGCTCGCGGCAAGCCGCCCTTGCCGGGCGCTGTTGGCGAGGCTGGCGCATTCGCGCGCCAGTTCGCGTACCCCCTTGCGGTTCGCATCCTTCACCACCGGGACGACGAGGCCGGCCTCGGTATCGGCGGCAAAGCCGATGTTGATGTACTTCTTCAGGATCAGATGTTGCCCATCGGCCGCCAGGGAGGCATTGAATTGCGGAAACTGCGCCAACGCCTGGGCCAGCGCATGCATGAGCAGGGGTAGCAGCGTGATCTTGTCCTGTCCCTCGGCATTGGCCGCCTTCAGCAGCGCATCCAGGCTGGTGATGTCAGCCGTCTCGAACTGGGTCACATGGGGGACGTTCAGCCAGGCCCGGTGCAGATGCGCGGAAGAAAGCTTCTGAATGCGCGGCAACGGCCTCACCTCGATTTCGCCGAACTGAGCAAAATCGATTTCGGCTACCGGGGCGATGCCGCTCAGGCGTTCATCGGCCACGGTTGCCGTCATGCGCTTACGCACGAAGGCCTCGACGTCCTCCTTGAGGATGCGCCCGGACTTGCCGCTTGCCGCGACTTCGGACAACTTGACGCCGAGCGTGCGTGCCAGCTTGCGCACCACGGGCCCGGCCTTGGGCAGCGGCAGGCCGCTGGCGGCCGTTTCCGGCATGGCGGATGACGCCACTGCGGTTGTCGCCGCCGGGGCTGGCGGAGCAGGGGCGTCCTGCGTCAGCGCCTGGGCGGGCGTAGCAGGCGGGGCCACGGGCTCGGCCGGCTGCTCAAGCGCCAGTTCGCCGAATATGTCGCCCTGGCTGACGCGATCCCCCTCCTGGATCAGGAAGCGTTTGAGCACTCCAGCGCAGGGCGCAGGAATTTCCAGGGTGGCCTTGTCGGTTTCCAGCACGAACAGCGCTTGTCCGGTAACCACCGGGGTGCCGGGTTGCACGCTGATCTCGACTACCTGAACGTCCCTGTATTCACCGATATCCGGAACGCTGAGTGCTAGCTGCATGGCGGACATGTTCATCGAGATGCTGCCGTCCTTTCGCGTGTCGCTTCGGCGCGCTGTTCCTGATGCCCCGACAGGCCGATGCCATAGGTCGTTTTCAGCCGCTCGACGATGCTGACCAGGGTGCCGGCATCCGTGTCGGCGCTGCCCTTGGTGCGCCAGACCACGTGATGGTCCGGTCGGACCAGGATCGCGCCGTCCTCGCCCACCTCGTACAGCTCGATGGCGGCCTGGCGGGCCGAGGCATCCATGCTGTCGAGCCCGACGATCCGCACCGCCATCTCGGCGCTGCCAGGCAGGGCTTGCAGGGCCTGGCGCCACTGTTCGGGCTTGGCGCTGATCAGGGTGAAGTCACGCTTGTCGAGCAACTGGTGGATGGCGCGCGGCTGGCCATCGCTGAGCAACATGACATGGGGCAGACGCGCGCCAGGCCAGGTGGTCGGTCGATACTCGGTGACACCCTTGCCGATCATGGGTTGCGCTGTGGCTTCGGGTTCCACCAGCCCCTGGGTGTAGGCGTAGCCATACTCCAGGCCGGTGGAAATGAAGTGCTCCCGTTGCTCGGGCACCTGGGCCTGCAGCAGTGCGCGCAGGCGCTTGCCCTTGGCCGTCTGCGCCTCCAGCAGGGCGGTTTTCTTCAGCGCACCGCGCATGAGCCAATCCGCCAGGGCGCCGCGAGTGGACTTGGGCAGCCAGGTGAAGGGGGCGAGGGTGAAGAGTTTCGTCACCTGCATGAGCCCGCGATTGCGCAGGCCGATATGGCAGGTCACTTCATCGAGCTTGAAGTGATTGCCCATGCTCTGCTCGGCAAACAGCCGGATCACCGGCTTGCGCTCGAGCTCGTAGGTGTCCAGCAGGCTCTCCGGCGCGCGGCCTTCGAGAACGGCGGCCAGCTTCCAGGCCAGGTTATGGGCATCCTGAACGCCGCTGTTGAGGCCGAAGCCTCCGGTATGGGGAAACCGATGCGCCGCGTCGCCAATGAGTAGGGCATGGCCCCTGGCATAGGAGGCGGCCAGTTGCGTGGTCATCAGCCACTTGCCCATGGTGTGGATGGTGAAGGGCACTTCGCTGTTGCCGATGGCCAGCGGAATCACCTTGCGCCAGTAGTCCTGACCGGCCGTGGCGACTGCCTGCTCGTCGCAGAGGTAGGGCGTCATCAGGATGTAGCTGTCGTCCGCGTGCTTGATCATCACGCCGCAGAAGTGCGGGTTGTAGATCCAGCTCAGCAGTGGGCGAGGTTGCGGGTGCAGCTCATCGAGCTTCATCTGGAAGAACACGCTGGCCATGTTGGCCAGTGTCGGGCCTTGCATGGCGATACCCAGCAGCTCCCGTACCTTGCTGTTGGCGCCATCGGCACCGATCAGCCAGCGTGCGTCGATGCTGGTGCGCTGCTGGTTGGTGTCGCGCACCGACAGCGTCACCTGGTGACCCGAATCGTGCAGTGACTCCAGACTGTGACCCTTGATGAAGGTCACCAGGGGCTCGGCTTCCAGTGCCCGCCAGAGAATCGGCATCAACTGATGCTGGCCGACGTGGGCGATGCGGTATTCGCTGTGGGAGCGCACCCGCTCTACCAGTTCCCGGTCGGCCAGCAGATCGATGCTGCCGAACTCGGTGCCCAGCAGGCTGGTGCACCAGCGGATGTTGCCGATCTCCTCCTCCGACGGGCACAGCGCCAGGATCTCCTGGGCCAGGGCGGGGGAGTACTGGGCCCAGATCTCGAATGCGCGGCCGTTCAGCACGTGTGCGGCCGGGTGCTGCAAGGGCGTCGTGCGGCGCTCGACGACGATGCAGGGGATGTCGTAGCTGGCCAGCAACAGGGCCAGGGTGCAGCCGCTGGCACCGCCGCCGACTATGACCACCGGTGCCTTCATGTCCGTGCTCATCACAGGGTTCTCCAGGTAATGGCTTTCATGTTCGCCACCGGTTTGCGGCCCGGAGGGGTGCCGGCGCCCTGTTTCAGCAGTTCGGCAACCGGGGTGCCGGAGCGCAGGCGGGTGAGCAGGTAGTCGGGGTCGAAATTGACGCCTATGGGGTTCTCGGCGAACGCAGGGCTGTTGAAGTACTGCTTGGTTTCTTCGGCAGTGGCGAAATTCTCGACCTGGAACTCATGTCGGTTGCCGTCCGGGTCTTCGTAGTAGAGCGAGGTGGTCGGCCCGTGGTTGATGCACCAGACCGGCTCGATACCCTGCTGCTTGACCCGCTCGTAGGTCAGCAGCAGGCTTTCCAGCGAGTCGAAGCTGTGGGCGATGTGATCCAGCCCGATCATCTTGCGCCGCAGCCAGGCAAGGGGGAACAGCAGACGCAGGATGGGCGGCAGGTTGACCAGCGCCAGCCGATGGCTCTCGGCATCCCAACTGAGGAAGGTGACGAGCTTGCTCGCGTGCACCACCTGGGCACCGAACACGAGGCCGTACCAGGCAATCAGTTTCTCCCGACGTGGTGTCTTGAGCACCCAGTGTGCGATCTGTGTGGGGGCGATCACGGACTTGCTGGGCAGTGCAGAGGATGTCTGGTTCATGTTCTGGTCCTGATGGCTTGCTGGGTTGGGTTGAACAGCGCCCCTGTCAGAGGGTCCAGGGCGCCGCCTTGCTGCTGTCGATGCCATAGCGTTCCACGGCCATCTGCGCCGTTTCCCAGGGCACTTGCCCTTCCTCGGCCAGCGCGTGCAGGGTGGCGATCACCAGGCTGTGGGCATCGACCTCGAAGAACGCGCGCAGCCTGGCGCGGGTGTCGCTGCGGCCGAAGCCGTCGGTGCCCAGGGAGACGAAGCGTCCTCTCACATAGGGGGCGATGAGGTTGGGATAGGCGCGCACGTAATCGCTGGCCGCCACGATCAGGTCGCTGCCGCCAAGCAGCGTCTGCACATGGCTCTGGCGTTGCGCGGCGCCGGGATTGAGGCGATTCAGGCGCTCGACGCTGGCGGCATCGCGGGCCAGTTCACTGAAGCTGGTGGCGCTGAACACCTGGCAATCCACCTGCCAGTGCGTCGAGAGCAGCACGGCTGCCGCTTCGACCTCGCGCAGGATCGGCCCGGAACCCAGGAGGCGAACCCTGGCGACCGCGCCATCGACCCCGTGGCGCTTGTACGGGTACAGCCCCTTGATAACGTTCTGCGCCTGGCCTTCGGCGAGCGGCTCCTGCGGGTAGTTCTCGTTGCTGACGGTGATGTAGTAGAACTCGTCGACATGCCGCTCCATCATCTGCCGGGCGCCGTGATCCATGATCACCGCCAGCTCCGCTGCGAAGGCCGGGTCGTAGGCGCGGCAGTTGGGAACGCTGGCGGCGATCAACTGGCTGGTGCCGTCCTGATGCTGCAGGCCCTCGCCACCCAGGGTGGTGCGGCCGGCGGTGGCGCCCAGCAGAAAGCCGCGGGTGCGCTGGTCGGCCGCCGCCCAGATGAGATCGCCAACGCGCTGGAAGCCGAACATCGAATAGAAGATGTACAGCGGCAGCATGGCCACGCCGGAGGTGCTGTAAGCCGTTCCGGCGGCGATCCAGGAGGAAATCGCGCCTGCTTCGTTGATCCCTTCTTCGAGCAGTTGGCCGTCTTGCGCTTCCCGGTAGGAAACGAGGGAGCCGGCATCCTCCGGGGCGTATAGCTGGCCGACAGGGGAGTAAATGCCGATCTGGTGGAACAGGTTGGCCATGCCGAAGGTGCGCGCCTCATCGGCCACGATCGGCACGATTCGCGGCCCCAGCAATGGATCCTTGAGCAGCGCGGCCAGCAGGCGGATGGCCGCCATGGTGGTCGACATCTCGCGGGAGGAGCCATCCAGCGCGAAGGCGGCATAACGTTCCAGCGCGGGTACCGCGACAGCCTCTGCCTGCTGCCGGCGTATAGGCAGGGCGCCACCGAGCGCCTCGCGGCGCTTGGCGAGGTAGAGCAGTTCCTCGCTGCCTTCGGCGGGGCGGTAGAACCTGTGGCTCTGCAGATCCTCGTCGCTCAGCGGAAGCTGAAAGCGATCGCGAAACGCTTTCAGCGCAGTGCCCTCGAGCTTCTTCTGCTGATGCGCGGTCATGCGCGACTCGCCAGAGGCGCCCATGCCATAACCCTTCTTGGTCTTGGCCAGGATCACCGTTGGCTGCCCTTTGTGGCTGACGGCACTGGCGTAGGCCGCATAGAGCTTGCGCAGGTCATGTCCGCCACGCTTGAGCCCGTCGATCTCGGCATCGGACATGTGCGCGACCAGCGCCTGAATCTCCGGGTCCTGCTTGAAGAAATGCTCGATGTTGTAGGCCCCGTCCTTGGCCCCCAGGGTCTGGTAGTCGCCATCGACGGTCTGCGCCAGCCGGCGCAGCAGCACGTGCTTGCTGTCGCGGGCGAACAGCGCGTCCCACTCCGAGCCCCAGAGCACCTTGATCACGTTCCAGCCGGCGCCGGCGAACAGCGATTCCAGCTCCTGGATGATTTGCCCGTTGCCGCGCACGGGCCCATCCAGACGTTGCAGGTTGCAATTGATGATGAAGGTCAGGTTGTCCAGCCCTTCGCGCGCCGCCAATGACAGCCCGGCGATGGATTCCGGCTCGTCCATCTCGCCGTCGCCGAACACGCCCCAGACCCGGCGGCCCTCGGTCGTGGCGATGCCACGGTGCTGCAGGTAGCGCAGAAAGCGCGCCTGGTAGATCGCATTGATCGGGCCAATGCCCATCGAGCCCGTCGGGAATTGCCAGAAGTCGGGCATCAACCAGGGATGAGGGTACGAGCACAGGCCCTTGCCTCCTACCTCCTGGCGGTAGTTCTGCAACTGTTCTTCGCTGAGCCGGCCTTCCAGGTAGGCCCGGGCATAGACGCCCGGCGCCGAATGCGGCTGGAAGAACACCAGGTCGCCGCCGCTTTCGTGGGTGGGCGCCTTGAAGAAGTGGTTGAAGCCGACCTCGAAGATTTCCGCTGCAGAGGCGTAACTGGCGATATGGCCGCCGAGATCACCGTAGGCCTGGTTGGCACGCACCACCATCGACAGCGCATTCCAGCGAGAAATGGCCACCAGGCGCTGCTCGAGCGCCAGGTCTCCCGGATAGCTGCCCTGACGCTCCAGGGCGATGGTGTTGCGGTAGGACGAGTAGGGCGCGGAGCTGCCGGTGAGCCCGGACTCCTTAGCGAACTGATCGAGCCGACGCAAGAGGTACAGGGCGCGCTCAGGGTCATGCAGCTGCGCTGACTGCAATGACTCCAGCCATTCCTGTGTTTCGACCGGGTCGGTATCCAATTCCGGGCTGAGCGAGTGCGACTTCATTTTTGTTGTTTTCCGCTTGTTGATCTGTCGAGCAAGCAAGACCGCTGAAAAGATGATATCTAATCATTTTTGATCGTCAATCATATTTTGTTTCGTTGAGCGTGCCATGCGCCAGGTGCTAGATTCGCCCCCATGAAAAAATCCTCTCCTTCTCCGCTACCCACGCCCCACCAGAAAACCGCAGCGCGCTCCAGCGAAGCCGGCGAGTCGCGCAGCGCCCGACGCAAGCGGGAAACCCGCCTGAGCCTGATGAAGGCGGCACTGGAACTGATGTCGGAACGTGGCAGCGGGGAGGTCACCATCCAGCAGATCACCGCGGCGGCGGACGTGGGCTTCGGCACCTTCTACAACTACTTCGAGTCCAAGGAAGACATCTACAACTGCTTGCTGGAGGAGGTATTCGAGCGTTCGGCGAAGGTGGTGGACGAGGCGGTTGCGCACATCACCGATCCGGCCGAGCGCCTCAGTGTGGGAGTGCGCTATACCCTGCTGCAGGCCAAGGCGGATCCGGTCTGGGGGCGCTTTCTGGCGCGATCTCCCTTCAATCCCGAGATCATTTCCCAGGGGCTGGGCAAGTTCCTGCTGCGTGACGTGCTCGAAGGCATCGCCAAGCAGCGTTTCAAGGTGAACGACACTGGAGTGGCCCTGATGGCGGTCGGCAGCACCGTGCTGGGGGCCGTGACCATCACCCTGCAGAGCCCGGCACCGCCGCAGGCGCGGCTGTACGACGATCTGGGGCTGTACGCAGAAAGCCTGCCCGAGCGGGTCTGTGAAATGGTGCTGCGCATCCTCGGTGTCGATAGCGATGAGGCCACTCGTCTGGCGAGCCTGCCCCTGCCGCCGCTGGAGGGCTTCTTTCGGCTGTCAGTCTGACCGGGGCAGGGCGCCTACGGGGCGATTGCGGCCTTAAATCCCAGATGGAGCTGGTGTAGGGTATCGGGCTGACCTGTTCCCCCGGAGAGCATCATGGATTCGATCAGCCAACTGGCTGCCCAGCTCGGGCAGCGACTGCAAGCCGCTGGCGCCCAGGTGAGCACGGCCGAGTCCTGCACCGGCGGTGGCATCGCCGAGGCCATCACCCGCATTCCCGGCAGTTCGGCCTGGTTCGAGGCCGGTTTCGTCACCTATTCCAATGCACAGAAGAGCAAGCAACTGGACGTGCCCCAGGGCTTGTTCGCGGCCGTCGGCGCGGTCAGCCGCGAGGTGGTTGAGGCCATGGTGCGCGGTGCCCAGGCTCAGGCCGGGGCGCGTTATGCGGTGGCGGTCAGCGGCGTGGCAGGTCCAGATGGCGGCTCGCCCGAGAAGCCGGTGGGCACCGTTTGGCTGGCCTGGGGCGATGGCGAACGTATCGTCAGCCTGCGCAAACAGTTCGCCGGCAACCGCGACGAGGTGCGCCGACAGACGGTCGAGGCCGCACTGGCGGGGCTTATCGAGCTGCTGGCGAAGGAAAATCCGCTTGCGGGGTAGGCGGATGACTTGCCCTGTGGAATAATACTGGCTACTTATACAGTTGTTGGCGGCCGTCGAGGCCCTTGTGAATACGTGAGGATGGTAATGGACGAGAACAAGAAGCGCGCCTTGGCGGCTGCCCTGGGCCAGATCGAGAAGCAGTTTGGCAAGGGCGCGGTGATGCGCATGGGCGACCATGATCGCCAGGCCATTCCGGCCATTTCCACCGGCTCGCTGGGCCTGGACATTGCGCTGGGCATCGGTGGCCTGCCCAAGGGCCGCATCGTCGAGATCTACGGCCCGGAGTCCTCGGGTAAGACCACCCTGACCCTGTCGGTGATCGCCGAGGCGCAGAAACTCGGCGCCACCTGTGCCTTCGTCGATGCCGAGCACGCGCTCGATCCCGACTACGCCGGCAAGCTGGGCGTGAATGTCGACGACCTGCTGGTGTCGCAGCCGGATACCGGCGAGCAGGCTCTGGAAATCACCGACATGCTGGTGCGCTCCAACGCTGTCGACGTGATCATCGTCGACTCCGTGGCGGCCCTGGTGCCCAAGGCCGAGATCGAAGGCGAGATGGGCGATCAGCACGTCGGCCTGCAGGCCCGTCTGATGAGCCAGGCGCTGCGCAAGATCACCGGCAACATCAAGACCGCCAACTGCCTGGTGATCTTCATCAACCAGATCCGCATGAAGATCGGCGTGATGTTCGGCAGCCCGGAAACCACCACCGGTGGTAACGCTCTGAAGTTCTACTCCTCGGTACGCCTGGACATCCGCCGTACCGGCGCGGTGAAGGAAGGCGACGAGGTGGTGGGCAGCGAAACCCGCGTGAAGATCGTCAAGAACAAGGTGGCGCCGCCGTTCCGCCAGGCCGAGTTCCAGATTCTCTACGGCAAGGGCATCTACCGTAACGGCGAGATCATCGACCTCGGCGTGCAGCAGAATCTGGTGGAGAAATCCGGTGCCTGGTACAGCTACCAGGGCAACAAGATCGGTCAGGGCAAGGCCAATGCCGCCAAGTACCTCGAGGACAACCCGGCCGTCGCCCGTGAGATCGAAGGCCTGATCCGCGAGAAGCTGCTGGTCAGCAGCGCGCCGGTAAAAGCCACCGCTGCCGCCGCCGAGGTGGAAGACGCCGAAGTCGACTTCTGAGGCAATGCCCGCCGTACTCGACAGCCCGGCCGCCGTGCGCCGGGCAGCGATGGATCTGCTGGCCCGGCGCGAGCATGGCCGCGTCGAGCTGGCCGGTAAGTTGCGCCGGCGCGGTGCACCGGATGAGCTGATCGAGGCGGCGCTGGATCGGCTCGCTGACGAGGGGCTGCTCTCGGAGGCGCGTTATCTGGAAAGCTTCGTCGCCGCACGGGCGCGCTCCGGCCACGGCCCGCAGCGCATACGCGAGGAACTGGTGCAGCGTGGCCTGGCCCGTGCCCAGGTCGAGCAGGCGTTGCGTGAAAGCGGCATCGACTGGTTCGCGCAACTGCGCGATGTCTGGCAGCGCAAGTTCGCCGGGCGCTTGCCCGTCGACGCTCGTGAGCGTGCCCAGCAGGGCCGCTTCCTGGCCTATCGCGGTTATCCCATGGACATGATCGGGCGCCTGCTGAGCGGACGTGGCGACTGGGATTAGCTTCTCAACCCGCGTAAATAGCTCAGAACGTCAGGCGCTCCTGCCAATTGCAGGCCTTCGCCCAGGGCGGTGGCGTCTGGGTGGGCCTTGGGTAGCAACAGTAGCTCGGCTGCGCCTGGGGTCTTCCATAGGGACAGGCGCGCATAGGGCATGCCGTTATCGAGCAGCAGGCTTATGAAGGCTGGGTCGCTCCAGGCCTGGCAGGGCATGAGCTGGACGTGGTAGTGCTGTTGCAGATTGTCCAGCGCCTGTTGGTTCAGGCTGTAGTGGGTCAGGGTGGCCGGCAGCATGATTTCCAGCCCGCGGCGTCGGGCATAGACGATGGCCCCGGCGAAGGCCGGCGCCTGTTGTTCGCCTGCCCAGTAGAGACGCTCCCCCAGCCAACTGGCCTGGCGCAATTCGATGGCTTCACCGCTTTGGTAGCCCGGCAGCGCCTGGTTGAAGGTCTTGATGAAATCCTTGTAGCTGATGATGCGCACCGACTTGCACTGCTCGCTGGCGGCGAAGTCCTCGAGGCTGCGGTAGTCTCGGCCTTCGGCCAGGGGGCTGGAAAGACCATCGATCTGACGCAGGTCGATGGCCTGCAGATGCTGCTGCTCCACGGCCACCAGGCCGCTGAGGGCGGCGTGTGCCTGCTCCTTGTCTTCCTGCACGGGGCCGGAGAGGGCGCCGCGTGGCAGGTCGACGAAGCGATGCAGGGGCGGGCCATCCAGCCAGCAGATGCTGTCCAGGTTTCGCGCGATGGGCCTGAACGGCAATTCCAGGGTGCTGGCGCGCTGCAGGATCTGGCGGGTGCTGCGACCAATCAGACCCAGACGCTGGGCCAGTGAGGCCAGGCGAGTGCTGAGCGTGGGCGATTGCGAGAGGGGCATGATCAAGCGGCAGCCTGGACTAGGGGGCAAACAGGCGGGCAGGCCATGGCCTGCCCATGCCGCTCGGGGCAGGCGTGGCGTTCGCTCTGTGGCAGAATGAGCGCATTCATTTGCGAGGGTGCCTCCATGCCCAGCCTGGTGCTGGATATCGCGTTATCGGCAGAACGGTTGCAGGCCATCTATCGTGGCCATGCCAACCGGATTATGGCGCAAAGTCGCGACGGTCGTCGTGTGAGTTTGCCTGCGCATCATCTGCGGCCCTTTCTGACCCATTCCGGCATCCATGGTTCCTTCGAGCTGGAGTTCAGCGCCGAGGGCGAGTTGCTAAGCCTGCGCCGGTTGTCCTGAGATCCTGAGTGCAGTGTGGCGTGGTGCGCGCCTCGCGTCGTGGCGGTCAGCACGGCTATAATCGCCGCCTTTCAATTTGCCGAACCGAGTCTGCCTCATGTACGCCCTGGCCCGCGAGCTGCTTTTCAAACTGTCCCCGGAAACTTCGCATGAGCTGTCCATCGACCTGATCGGTGCGGGTGGGCGTCTGGGGCTCAATGGGCTGTTGACCAAGGCGCCGGCCAGCCTACCAACCTCGGTGATGGGGCTGCAATTTCCCAACCCGGTCGGGCTGGCCGCTGGCCTGGACAAGAATGGCGATGCCATCGACGGGTTCGCCCAGCTTGGCTTCGGTTTCGTCGAGATCGGCACCGTGACGCCGCGCCCACAGCCGGGCAATCCCAAACCGCGTCTGTTCCGCCTACCCGAGGCCGAGGCGGTGATCAATCGCATGGGTTTCAACAACCATGGCGTCGAGCATCTGCTGCGCCGCGTGCAGGCGGCGAAGTTCAAGGGTGTGCTGGGCATCAACATCGGCAAGAACTTCGATACCCCGGTCGAACATGCGGTCGATGATTATCTGCTGTGCCTGGACAAGGTCTATGCCCACGCCAGTTACGTGACGGTCAACGTCAGCTCGCCGAATACGCCGGGGCTGCGCAGCCTGCAGTTCGGCGATTCGCTCAAGGCGCTGCTCGAAGCACTACGCCGACGTCAGGAAGATCTGACCCAGGAGCATGGCAAGCGCGTGCCCCTGGCCATCAAGATCGCCCCGGACATGAGCGACGAGGAAACCGCGCTGGTCGCCGCAGCGCTGCTGGGGGCCGACATGGACGCGGTGATCGCCACCAACACCACGCTCAGTCGTGAGGGCGTCGAGGGCCTGGCGCATGGTGATGAGGCCGGAGGCCTGTCCGGCGCGCCGGTGCGCGACAAGAGCACGCATATCGTCAAGGTACTGGCCGGCGAGCTGGGTGGGCGTTTGCCTATCATCGCCGTGGGCGGGATCACCGAGGGCAGGCACGCGGCGGAGAAGATCGCGGCGGGGGCGAGCCTGGTTCAGATTTACTCGGGGTTCATCTACAAGGGGCCGGCGCTGATTCGCGAGGCCGTGGATGCCATTGCTGCACTGCGCAAATGAAATGAAGAAATGAAAAGGGGCTCTCAAGGAGCCCCTGGGCTTGCGCCCGCCGCCCGGATGGGGTCGGCATGGTGAAGTCTGCAGAATTGTGGAGCTTGGTTCAGCCAGGTGAGGCGTGGAACCAAGCCCCTGAATCAGCCGACAGCGTGAAGTTCATTGAGTCTGTGAATACCGGCGGTGCCGGTCAGCCCGTCCCAGTTGTCGCCACGGCCTTCACGCCAGCCGTTGAGCCAGGCCTGGCGTACCGATGGCAGGGTGAAGGGGCAGAGTTCGCGGGATTTTCCATTGATGCCGTATTGATAGCCGCGCAAGAAAGCTCGTTCTAACGGATCACGCTTGAGTCTTCTCATAGGGTGTTGCCCTCGCTGTTGACTGTAATGTCCCGTTGGCCTCCAGGGGAGGCCTGTGGCAGAAATGATCTGCCGACGGAGGTCGCTGCCGGCGTGGCGAGCCTCCTGTGCGTGCGCCGTTGCAGCGACGCATTGAGTAGTGTTCTAACGAATGCTCCGAAGCCTGTGAATGATCGATTTGTCATAAGGGCGTAACCTAATGACGGGTCATGCCATAAGGGAACTGGTCATGCGTCCAGCGACGAGCCAGACGGCCCGTGTGGCCTGCCTTCACGGGCGGGATGGCGACGTGATGGCCTGAATGAGATTGCTGCTTATTCCGACGAAGGGGCACTGCGTCCTTTTGTCTCTTAATGTTAGCCGAGGTGTTTGGCACCTCTTTTTATCGCCACTGGCACTGGATGGTTATGTCCGAGCGTTACGAAATCGTGCTTACCTGCCCCAAGGGCATCGAAGGCCTGCTACTGGAAGAGGCCGCTGGTCTCGGCCTCGAGGAGGCCCGTGAACAGACCGCAGCCGTGCGCGGGCAGGGGGATCTGGAGGTGGCCTATCGCCTGTGCCTCTGGTCGCGCCTGGCCAACCGCGTGCTGCTGGTGCTGTCGCGTTTTTCCATGAGCAATGCCGAGCAGCTCTATGCCGGGGTACAGGCGGTGGACTGGCGCGATCATCTCGAGCCGACTGGCAGCCTGGCGGTGGAGTTCAGCGGCCAGGGGTCGGGAATCGACAATACCCACTTTGGCGCGCTGAAGGTCAAGGACGCCATCGTCGATCGCCTGCGCACCCGCACTGGCGAGCGCCCGAGCATCGACAAGCTCAACCCGGATCTGCGCGTACACCTGCGCCTTGACCGCGGCGAGGCGGTGCTCTCGCTCGATCTCTCCGGGCACAGCCTGCACCAGCGTGGCTACCGCCTGCAGCAGGGGGCGGCGCCGCTCAAGGAGAATCTGGCCGCAGCCGTGTTGATACGTGCCGGCTGGCCGCGAATCGCCGCCGCAGGCGGTGCTTTGGCCGACCCCATGTGCGGCGTTGGCACCTTCCTTATCGAGGCGGCGCTGATGGCTGCCGATATCGCGCCGAACCTCAAGCGCGAGCGCTGGGGGTTCTCCAATTGGCTTGGGCACGTACCGGCGCTGTGGAAGAAGCTGCATGCCGAGGCCGAGCAACGTGCGGCCGATGGGCTGGCCAGGCCACCTTTGTGGATTCGCGGTTACGAGGCCGACCCGCGGCTGATCCAGCCCGGGCGTAACAACGTCGAACGCGCGGGTCTGTCCGATTGGGTGAAGATCTACCAGGGCGAGCTGGGCAGCTTCGAGCCGCGCCCCGACCAGAACCAGAAGGGCCTGGTGATCAGCAACCCGCCTTATGGCGAACGCCTGGGGGATGAGGCCAGCCTGCTGTATCTCTACCAGAACCTCGGTGAGCGCCTGCGCCAGGCCTGCCTGGGGTGGGAGGCGGCGGTGTTCACCGGCACTCCGGAACTGGGCAAGCGCATGGGCCTGCGCAGCCACAAGCAATATGCCTTCTGGAACGGTGCGTTGCCGTGCAAGTTGCTGCTGATCAAGGTGCAGGCCGATCAGTTCGTCATTGGTGACCGTCGTGGTCGCAGGGAGGAGGACGCGCCAGCCGAGCCTGCCGAGCCGGCGCGCCTGTCCGAGGGTGGGCAGATGTTCGCCAATCGCCTGCAGAAGAACCTCAAGCAACTGGGCAAGTGGGCGCGTCGCGAGGGTGTCGAATGCTATCGGTTGTACGATGCCGACATGCCCGAGTACGCCCTGGCCATCGATCTGTACCGCGACTGGGTGCATGTGCAGGAGTATGCCGCACCCCGTTCGATCGACCCGGACAAGGCTCAGGCGCGCCTGCTTGATGCCCTGGCTGCGGTGCCTCAGGCCCTGGGCATCGCGCAGAGCCATGTGGTGGTCAAGCGCCGCGAGCGCCAGAGTGGTACCAGCCAGTACCAGCGCCAGGCGGCCTTGAGCCAGTTCCTCGAGGTCGAGGAGGGGGGCGTCAAGCTGCTGGTCAACCTCATCGATTACCTCGATACCGGGCTGTTCCTCGACCACCGGCCATTGCGCCTGCGCATCCAGCGCGAGGCTGCCGGCAAGCGCTTTCTCAACCTGTTCTGCTACACCGCCACGGCCACCGTGCACGCGGCCAAGGGCGGTGCGCGCAGCACCACCAGCGTCGACCTGTCGAAGACCTACCTGGACTGGGCACGGCGCAACCTGGCGCTCAATGGCTTCTCCGACAAGCATCGCCTGGAGCAGGCCAACGTCATGCAGTGGCTGGAGAATGATCGTGAGGAGTACGACCTGATCTTCATCGACCCGCCGACCTTCTCCAACTCCAAGCGCATGGAAGGGGTGTTCGACGTGCAGCGTGACCATGTCGAACTGCTCGATCAGGCCATGGCGCGCCTGGCTCGTGGCGGCGTGCTGTACTTCTCCAACAACTTCCGCAAGTTCCAGCTCGATGAAGGACTGTCGGCGCGTTATCAGGTGGAGGAGATCAGTGCCCAGACCCTCGACCCCGACTTCGCGCGCAACCCCAAGATCCATCGCGCCTGGCGTTTCACTGCGTGCTGATGGCGTAGCCCGGATGCAATCCGGGGGCTTTTGACCCTGGCCCCGGATTGCATCCGGGCTACTCATTCCTCAACGTTTCGGCTGTTTGTAGGTGTCCAGCAGTACCTGATCGAGGATGGCGCTGGCGCCCCAGGGTTTGGGGTCGTTGAGGATCGCCACCACGGCCCAGTTCTGGCCGTTGCTGTCGCGGCTGTAGCCGGCGATGGCACGCACGTTGTTCAGCGTTCCGGTCTTGATGTGTGCCTCGCCCACCAGTGGAGTACGGCGCAGGCGTTTGCGCATGGTGCCATCCATCGCCACCAGCGGCAGCGAGCTGCGGAATTCGGCGGAGTAGGGGCTGCGCCAGGCGGCCTGGAGAATCGCCGCCATTTCCCGGGCACTGACGCGTTCGGCACGGGACAATCCCGAGCCGTTCTCCATGACCAGGTGCGAGGCGGTGATGCCCTTGCGTGCCAGCCAACTGCGGATCGCCCGTTGCGCGGCCATGCCGTCGTCCTTGTCGGCTGCGTTGCGGAAATGCTCACCGATGCTGAGGAACAACTGCTTGGCCATGGTGTTGTTACTGTACTTGTTGATGTCGCGGATGATCTCGACCAGATCGGGGGACTGGGCGCGCACCAGCAGGCGGGCCTTCTCCGGCACCTGGCCCTGGCGATCCTTGCCGAGAATCTGGCCACCCAGTTCCTGCCAGATGCCGCGCACGGCGCCGGCCGCGTAAGCCGGGTGGTCAAGCAGCGACAGGTAGGTCTGTGCGCTGCAGCCTTCGGGCAACTGGCCGCTGACGATCAGGGTCAGGCCATCATATTGCCGCACCGGGTTGTAGCGCACGTCCGGCCAGGACGGGCAGGTCGCCGGCTTGAGCAGCTTGACCTGGTTGTCGATACGGATGGCGGCGATGGGCGGATCCATGGCGATCTGCACCTTGCCTTCGCTGGCACGGGCGACGAAGCGCTGTGCCTTGAGATTGACCAGCAGCGCGTCGGGTTTGACCAGGAATGGCTTGTTGTCATCTCCGCCATCGTCATTGAAGGCCGGCAACTGCGGCGTGACGAAGAAGCTGCGATCGAGCACCAGGTCGCCCTGCACCTGCTTCACGCCGTTGATGCGCAGGTCACGCAGCAGCAGCCAGAGCTTCTCCATGTTGAGCTTGGGATCACCACCACCCTTGAGGTAGAGGTTGCCCTTCAACACGCCATTTTGCAGCGGGCCGTCGGTATAGAACTCGGTCTGCCACTGGTGCGTCGGCCCGAGCAGTTCGAGGGCAGCGAAGGTGGTCACCAGCTTCATGGTGGAAGCCGGGTTCACCGAGATGTCGGCGTTGAACTGCAGGCCACCGGGCTGGCCGTCCAGCGGCAGGGTGACCACGGAAAGCGAATGGCTGGGAATCTTGTTGGCGCGCAGCGCCTTCTCGACATTGGCCGGCAGGTTGATGGAGGAGGCAGCGTGGGTGGTCAGAACGAGGGGCAGAAGCAGGGCGCCGAGCGCCAGTTGGCGAAACCGTTGAATCATCGAGAAAACCTTCCGCAAGCAGCGGAGCAACGATAGATGGGGTGGAGCGGATGGTGCCCATTATGCCGCACTGCTGGGGTTTTGCACGCGATCAAGACGGGCTATCCGGCGAGGAAACTGCTAGAGTGCCGCGGATTATCATCTGTGAGGAAAGCTACATGGCCACCAACCGTTCCCGCCGTCTGCGCAAGAAGCTCTGTGTCGATGAATTCCAGGAGCTGGGCTTCGAGCTGACCCTGAACTTCAAGGCCGACCTGAGCGATCAGGTGATCGACGGCTTCATCGACCAGTTCCTCGACGATGCCATCGCCGGCAATGGCCTGGACTATGTCGGTGGCGAGGATTACGGCCTGGTCTGCCTGGCCAAGCGTGGCTCGGTGAGCGAAGAACAGCGTGCGGCCGTCGAGGCCTGGCTCAAGGGCCGCGAAGAGCTGCAAGGCTTCGAGATCAGCCCGCTGCTGGACGTCTGGTACCCGGGCACCCCGATCAACCAGGCTTGATCGTCCCTCTGGCGCCGGTGTCTCCGGCGCCTTCTCGCAGAGCCTGTTCAGAGTTTCGCCGACGCGCAGCAGACTTTGGACAGGCTCTCAGGCCAGCCCGGCCTGCTGCAGTATGCTCCGCTCATCCACCTCATCGATCTGCCCCGCCTGCATGAAGCGCCTGGCGTAGCGCTGCGGGATACCACTGTGCACGAACAGGGCGAAGAGCTGCGGATCGATATGCGCGTTGCGGCACATGCCGGCCATGATGCCCAGGGCCTGTGACAGGGTCTTGCCCTTCTTGTAAGGACGATCGGCGGCGGTGAGCGCCTCGAAGATATCGGCAATGGCCATCATCCGTGCTGGCAGGCTCATCTGCTCGCGGGTCAGGCCTTTGGGATAGCCGCTGCCATCCATCTTTTCATGATGCCCACCGGCAATCTCGCTGACGCTCTGCAAGTGTCGCGGGAAGGGCAGGCGGTCGAGCATGAGGATGGTCTGCACGATGTGATGGTTGATGATGTAGCGCTCTTCGGCCGTCAGGGTGCCGCGCTCGATGCCGAGGTTGTGCAGCTCGCCGCGGTTGAACTTGTACGGCGGCACCTGCAGTTTGAAGCCCCAGGGGTTGTCGGCGGCGAACAGCTCCTGCGGCGGGCGTTCGAGCAGATGTTCGGGGCGGTCGGCCAGCAGTGGTTCGAGTACCGGCAGCGGTTCGGCTGGCGTGCGTTCCAGGCGCTGCGCCTCTTCCCAGGACACCCCCAGGCGCTTGTCCAGGGTACGCAGCCAGCGGCGTTCGGCGATCTGCGTCAGGCGTGCCTGATCGGCTTCGGCCATCTGCTCGCTGCCCAGGTTGCAACTGGCGACGAAGGCGAATTCCTCGTCCAGGGTGGCGAGCTGGGCGTCGCGCTGTTCGGCCAGTGTCTGCGCGTCGCCCCCCTCGGCGACGCCTTGCCAGTAGGCGATCCAGGCGTCGCGCTTGAGCACCTCGAAGCGCATGCGCACTTCATGGATGCGGTCATACAGGGTCTCCAGCTTGGTGGCTTTGTCCACCACGTACTCGGGGGTGGTGACCTTGCCGCAATCGTGCAGCCAGGCAGCAATATGCAGTGCCTCCCACTCCTCATCGGTGGGGTTGTACTGGTGAAATTCGGGCGCCTCGCTCGCGGCGGCGGCGCGGGCCAGCATCAGGGTGATTTCCGGTACGCGCTGGCAGTGGCCGCCGGTGTAGGGGCTCTTGGCATCGATGGCGCCGGCGATGAGTTGGATGAAGGCATCCAGCAGTTGCTTCTGCCGAGCCAGCAGGCGCTGGCTTTCGATGCACAGCGCGGCGCTGCCGGATACCGCGTCGACGAAGGCGACCCGCTCCGGGCTGAGCATGTCTTCGCCGTTCTCGCCGGTATCGCGTTGCAACAGCACCAGTACACCGATGGTATCGCCCTGACGGTTGTGCAGGCCGGCGGCGATCAGGTGCAGGCGCGGGCTGTCCATCGCCAGCAACAGTTTCTGCAGGTGCCCGGCCTGGTCGAAGCCGATGGACTGGGCAATGCTCTTGCCACCCTGGACAGGGCCGCTCAGCCAGGCGGGCAGATCCGGGGCGTCATGGGGCAGGGCCTGGATGTACAGCTCATCCAGGGAGCGTTGTTGGCCATCGATGACCAGGCCCTGTGGCTCCAGGCGCCCGCTGTCGTCGTCGAGCAGATAGAGCAGGCCGCCCTGGGCCTCGCTGATGGCCACGGTAGAGTCCATCACCTGCTTGAGCAGGGTGTCGTAATGGGTTTGCGCCGAGAGGCTGGCGGCGATATCGAGAAAGCGTGCGAGGGTATCGCGCATATGGGTCATCGATACGGCCAGTCGATCGACTTCGAGTATCGGCGAGCGAGTGCATGGCGGCGTATTGAAGTCGAAGCGACGAATGGCCTCGGCCTCTTCCACCAGTGAGCGCAGGGGCTTGATCAGCAACCGTGCGGTCATCCAGCCCACGGGCAGGCACAGCAGCAGGGTGGCGAGGGTGATCAGCGCGCCTTGCCAGCGAATGCGGTAAGCGTCGGCCAGCAGCTCGTGCTCGGGCACCAGCAGGGCCAGTTGCAGGCCCTGCGGGCCGCCGTCCTGAATATGCCAGTGGGCCGTGGCCCAGCGCTTGTGAGCCAGTTCAATGATGCCCTGAGGCGCCTGGTCGCTGGCGAGCAGTTCGCCCAGCGCAGGGCTGAGTTCTTCTACCTTGACCCGCACGGGCTTGCCGTTGTGCTGGCGGATCAAACGGCTGCTGTCCGGGTAGGCCACCACGTTACCTTCGCTGTCGGCCAGTACCACCTCGCTGCTGGGGGTGACGCGGTGCTTGGCCAGGGTTGCCGAGAGGTCGTCGAGGGTCAGGTCGGCGCCCAGCACCGTGGTCAGGCCCGCACGGCGCGCCAGGGTGGTGCCGATTTCCTGGCTGGAAAAGAACAGATAGGGTGCTGTGGTGATCTGCCCGCCATCGCCCCGGGCGCGCTGAAACCACTCGCGCTGGCGTGGATCGTAGCGTTCGTTGAGGTTCTGGCGGCGGCTCACGGGCCTCAGCGAGCCATCGTAGAACAGGTAATCGCTGGCGATGCCGCTGCTGCTGCGGTCGATCGACCAGACCTGGTAGACGGCATTCTCTGGGGCATCGAAGAGCTGCTTGAGGTGCTCGCTGCGCAAGGGGCGCACCATGAAGAAGTCGCCATCCTCGTAACCCAGGTACAGCGAGGCCAGCTTGGGGTTGTCGCGTAGGGCCTGGGCGAAGATCGGCAGAAGCTCCAGGCGAGTCTGCAGGTCATCCGCCTGGGCTGCGGGGTTGAGCGCCAGCAGGCTGAGCAGATGACGGATGGGGCGGTAGGTGGCATCCAGATCCTTCTGCACCTCGCTCTGGATGCGCTCGAACAGGGTGGCGCTGCTGGAGAAGATCAGGCGGCTGGTCTGCTGGTAGTTGAACAGGCCCAGCAGCACGCCGGTGAGCAGCAGCAGAAAGGTGAACAGCAGGCTGATATGGACGTGCAGAGGAAAGCGGCGTTCGCGCGGCACGGCGTTGCTGAGCATGGCTCTTCACTCCTGGGTCGAGGCGAGGGGCGGGCGCTGAACCTGTCTGGCAAGCGTAGTGAAGAGTGGCCGGGTCTGCCTGGTTAGGTGGGCGGTTGTGCCTGTGCGTTGCGTTTGCCCTTGGCGAATCGTCGCTGCAGGGCATGGATCAGCAGGGCCACGGCCAGCGCCAGGGCGCTGCCGATCAAGGCATTGAGCAAACGTACCTCGGGCAGGTGCCAGTCGCGTGACAGGCTCTCGGTGAGCAACACGAAGCACAGGCTGGTCTGCAGCACGAACAGGCCATAGTGATTGGCCTGCAGAGCACGGTTGAGCAGGATCAACGGCAGTAACACCATGACCATCAGTGGTGGGTTCTGCAGGCTGTGGCCAACGAGGATCAAGAGAGCAGCGGCGGCCAGGCTGGCGAGGCTGGCCTGCAAGGCGCGCAGCAGGCTGTCGTGAAGCTCCAGTTGCAAGGTGGTGATCACTGCCAGGGTCAGCCAGTAACCATGTGATAGCCCTGCCAGGTTGACCACCAGCCCGGAGGCGGCGAAGGCCAGCATGCAGCCCAACGCGTGCAGGCGCCATTGTCGCTTGGGCAGGCGCCTGGCATGGCGTCGCAAGACCTTGAGCAGGCGAAGCAGTCGAGGCATGTAAGGCCATGTGCGCAGCCCATGCATACCGCGCATGCCGAATGCCAGGAGCATCACCCACAGGCCGCCGAGGCTGAACAGCATGGCCACGGCGTAGGGGTTGTGCAGGTTGCCCAGGCCATATTGGCTCTGCCCCAGGCACAGGCAGACGCACAGACCAAAACCCAGCTTGCCGGCTTCGCTGCCATAGCGCTGCAACCAGGCCAGCAACAGGCCGAAGCCGGCGAACAGGCCCAGGCTGAGCAGCGCATCGCTACCGGCCCAGAAGCCCAGGCCGGCGCTGCAGGCGCCGAAGCCGGTGAGCATGAGCATGCGCAGCATGCCAAAGCGGTGCAGCGGATTGGCCTGGGCGGCCTGCAAGGCGCCCAGCGAGGCCCAGAGAAAGCCCGTATGCAGGGTGACCAGCCCCAGCAGCAGCGGCAAGGCGCAGCCGAAACCGGCAACCAGCGCCGCGCCCCAGGCGGGTGGCCCGGCATGCCAGGACAGGCCGTTGCGGATCAGGCTTCTCATCTGTACCTATACCGGGCTGGAGCGGCCGGTCATTTCCCGGGCCATTTCCGTGGCGTAGCTGTCGGTCATGCCGGCAATGAAGTCGATCACCCGCATGAACGAGCGGTACAATGGCCAGCCCGGTTCCGGGGCGTAGTAGCTGAGCAGGTCGAGGATGCGCTGATGCTTGAACGACAGCGGGCGCCCGCTGTGCTGCTCCAGCGCGGCGCCGCAGAAGGCGTTGAGCAGGATCTCCAGGGTGGTGTAAGCGCCGATCTCGTGCAGGGTCTTGCGCTTGTCGTGGAAGATCTTCTCCCGCGCCAGCGCCTTGGCCTGCTGCACGCAGCGCTTGGCCGCGCCGTGCATGTGTTCGACCAGATCCCCCTGCAGCTCGCCGCGCAGCAGGTCGTGCTGCTGTTCGACGAAGGCGCCGGCGGCGGCATTGGTCAGGTGCTCGATGGCCTTGCCGCGCAGGATTGCCAGCTTGCGCCGGCGCGAGTCGCGCGGGCCGAGCTGGCGGTAGGTTTCCGGCAGATCGTCGCCGACCAGATCGAGCAGCAGGGCTTCCACCTCACTGTAGTCGAGCAGCTCCATCTCCACGCCATCTTCCAGATCGATCAGGCCGTAACAGATGTCGTCGGCCGCCTCCATCAGATACACCAGCGGGTGACGGGCCCAGCGCTGCGCTTGCACTTGTGGCAGCTCCAGCTTGGCGGCGATCTGCTCGAGCAGCGGCAGTTCGCTCTGGTAGCAGCCGAACTTGTGCTTCTTGTAGCCCAGGGCTTCGGCGTGGCGGGCCGTCCAGGGGTACTTGAGGTAGGTGCCGAGGGTGGCGTAGGTCAGTCGCGTGCCGCCGTCGAACTGGTGGTATTCCAGTTGCGTGAGCACTCGAAAGCCCTGGGCGTTGCCCTCGAAGTTGAGAAAGTCGCCGCGCTCGGCATCGCTCATCGCGTCCAGCCAGCCGCGTCCGGCAGCCTGCTGGAACCAGTGGCGGATGGCATCCTCGCCGGAATGACCGAAGGGCGGATTGCCGATGTCATGGGCCAGGCAGGCCGATTGCACGACCATGCCCAGGTCGCTCGGCTCGCACCAGTCGGGCAGTTCGTCACGCAGCATCTCGCCGACGCGCATGGCCAGCGAGCGGCCCACGCAGCTCACTTCCAGCGAGTGGGTCAGGCGCGTGTGGATATGGTCGTTGCTCGAGACCGGATGCACCTGGGTCTTGCGTCCGAGGCGGCGAAAGGCGCCGGAGAAGATGATGCGGTCATGATCCTTGTGGAACGGGCTGCGGCCCAGTTCGGCCGAGCTGGGGGCAGGTTTGCCGAGACGTTCGCGGGTAAGCAGGGTGTGCCAATCCAAGGCCGATCCTCATCGGGTTGATCCAGAGTCCTTAGCTTGGGTGTTCGGGCGGCTGGCTGCAAGCCCGGGGGGATGGCGTGGTTGATCATTTGAGGTTCGGAGCTTCCTTCAAGCCCGATTTCAGGGCTGCTTGGGTGAATACCGGACTGGCAAGTTTGTGTGTTGGCTTACTGGTGTTCTGAACGCCGCTTCGGTGTGTTCAGAAACTCCTTGTTTCGCCCCCCTCGGGCGACTCACTTTTCTTTGAACTCGGATTGCCGCCCAGCGCAAAGAAAAGTAAGCAAAAGAAACGCACCCCCGCCATCCGGAACTAGGCGTCCCCGTCATGCTTCGCTCGACTCCCCTCACTCCTGCATCGCTCCGGGGTCGGCGTACATGGGCCGCCATCGGTATCTCGCGGCATCCATGCCGCTCGCCCCCTGCGCAATGTCTACGTTCGGCCTCCTGAAGGGGGCATTTGCGCGCCTGAGCGGACAGGTACGCCAGGATAGTCCTGTGTGCTCTGGCGGCAGTGGAGTCGCGATGTGGCCGTCGAATTAAACCGATAGTTTCATTCGCGTAGTTTCAGCGTGCCGGCCTGTGGCCGGCATCTCGGTCAGCCCTACGGCTGACCTCGTGTTCAAGCACTCCGCGCTAATTCTGGGTTACCTAGGGTTCAGGCGCGTGCAGAGCCCGCCCAGGAGGGCGAACGGAATCGTCGAGGAAGAGGTTGAGCGACATGGATGTCGCGAGAGCCGCGATGGGCCAGGGATGGCCCACCGCGGCGGGCCTCTGGAACGGCGATGGAGTGAGCGAACCCTGGCGCAGCCAGGGCCGGATGACCGGGCGGAGGGTTTTGGTTACTTTTGCCCCAAAAGTGACTCGCCCGGGAGGGCGAAACCAAAAACATCAGCAAAAACGCGGCAATCCGGAACAGGACTCCCGGACAACCAGCAATCCAACAGACAAACTTGCCAGTCCGGTATCAAGACTGACTTCCCCGAAATCCAGCGAAGAATCCACCCGGAGATCACCGTCCAGGGGCATCAGGCACTATAGAAATCTCAAAGCCCCCGACCGGATCGCAAGACCGCTTGATCGAACAGCATCACGCCACTACAGCGCTGCAGCGTCGATGTCCACCAGCAGCAGGCGCTGACCATTGTCGATGAACTGGCCGGCAGTCATGCAGTACTGATTGGTGGTGGCGTCGCGGTAGGTGCTCGACAGTGTAAGACGACGCTCGTCCCAGCCCTCGGCGAGCAACTGGTAGAAATAGGGGCGCCAGGACCAGTTGTGGCCCAGGTAGCGATCATCGGTGCGCCAATGGCTGCCGCACCATTCCAGATTGGGACTGATCTGCGTGCCGTTGCGGTCGCACTGATAGGTGCGCAGCAGCCAGGGATAGTCATCCGGTGCCTTGAGCAGACTGCTGGCAGCACCACTCTCTGCCCATGGCTTGAGTTCGCTCATCAGTTCGCTGAGGTGTTTGCGCAGCTTCACCAGGCGGGCACGTTCGGACAGCTTGTGCTGCACGTAGCTGTCGCGTAGATGGGCGAAGCGGTCGACGAAGGCATCGCTGGCGAACAGCTCACGCTCCGGGCGGGCGAAGAGAAAACCCTGCACGTAGCGAGCCCCGCATTCCAGGGCGAAGTTCAGCTCGGCCTCGGTTTCCACCCCTTCGGCGATGATCCAGCAGCCGGTCTTCTCGGCCATCTGCGCCAGGGCCTTGACCACCTCGCCGCTGGGGCCGCCGCGCGCCGCTTCCTGGAACAGGCGCATGTCCAGTTTGAGAATGTCCGGTTGTAGCGCCAGCACCCGGTCGAGTTGCGAGTAACCAGCACCGAAATCGTCGATGGCGATACGCGCACCGGCTTCGCGATAGCGCGCCACCACCTGTGGCAGGCGCTGGCTGGCACCACCGAGTTCGGTGATCTCGAAGACGATGCGCTGGGGGTCGACGCCGCTGCGCTGCAACTGGATGAGGCTGGGCAGGGGTTGCGCCGGGCGCAGGCGGCTGATCCAGCGCGGCGAGATGTTGAGGCTGAGGAACCAGTCCTTCGGCGCCTCGTGAAAACGCATCAGGGCGTTTTCACGCACCTGGCGGTCGAGCCGGCGTAGAGCTGCCGGCGGCGTCTTGGGATCGGCGAACAATGGGCCGGCTGAGTGTATCTGGCCATGCTCGTCAACCAGCCGTGCCAGCGCTTCGACGCCAGCAATACGCCCGGTGGCGGTATCGATAAAAGGTTGGAAGACAGCGAATGGCGTTCCCTCGGTCACCTGGGAATTCCTTAGTTATGAGCCGTTTTATGGTTATTCAATAAGCAGATGACTCGACTAAGCAAGAACGCGGCCAGGCGGCACATGAAAGGTAACAATTCAGTTATGGCGGGTGACCTCGCCGGATGCCGGGCGGGAGGCGCCACGCCGTCTGAGCAATGGCATCAGTATCAGGGCGGTGCGCAGCCAGCGGCGCCAGCCACCTTTGCCCCTGAGCAGCACGGCGAACGCCAGAGCACCACCGGTGAGCCACAATGGTGCAGAGCCACTGCTGCGCAGGTTCATGCTCATATCTCGCACCTGGCGCAGGGGCTGGGTGAGCAACAAGGCTTCATGGCGGATTTCCTGGCGGCGCATCTCCAGGCGCATGCGTAGCATGGCCTTGCGCATTTCGCGGCGTGAGCCGTGGCTGGGCAGGTTGGGTGGGTTCATGGCAGCAGTTGCTCGCGGTCTCGTTGCAGTTCTTCAAGGCTGGCGCTGAACGGTGTGGGCGCGCGTAGCAAGCTCGCCAGCAAGGCACCGGCGCTGAGCAGCAGACCCAGGCCGTAGAGCAGGCACAGGCCCGTGGCCACGGCCAGGCGGTGGCTGTCCCAGTAAACGATCAGCAGCAGTGCCGACAGGCCGATCAGCAGCAGCAGGGCGAAACCCAGGCACAGACCACCGAGCAGCAAAGCCCGTAGCGCCTGGCTGCGCTGTTCCTCGAGTTCATGACCGATCAGCTCCAGGTGGCCCTGCAGCCAGCCGAGCAGGGCGCCGCCGAGGCGGCGCGGTGAGGGGCTCTGACTCATGTCGCTGAATCAGCGCCGGCTCAGCAACAGGCCGATCAGCGCGCCAATGGCGGCTGCCAGACCCAGTGCCTGCCAGGGGTGCTTGTGCACGTATTCCTCGGTGCTGTCCACCGCCAGCTTACCTTGTTCGCGCAGGCTGCTTTCGGCGTTCTTCAGGGTTTCACGCGCTCGCAGCAGGCTGTTGTGAATGTCTTCGCGCAGGTGGTCGGCCTGCTCGCCGGCCAGGCTGGCGGAGTGTTGAAGCAGTTTCTCGGTGTCGGTGACCAGCGCCTGGAACTCGTCGAGCAGGCTGTCTTGCGATGAAGTAGCAGTCTTGCGGGGCATCATGCGCATCCTCTGCGTGGTGAATGTATGAGGTCTGAGTCTTGTTGGCTCCGAGGGTTCAGTCAGATTAGCAAACTCCCGTACTGGTATATCGATTGCATTGTACTGGTGCGTGATGCGCTCGAAATGCCCTTTTGTGGGGCTGTTTCGGGTTGGCTCAGGATGGCCAGAAAAGATTTCAACCCATTGATAAATAAAAAATAAGTGCCTTTTCGGTGGAAGCGGGTAGTGCCATTTTGGTGCCGACTGTCCGTGCTTTTTTTGGGCGTCGGTAGCTGGTCTGCCATTTGATGGTGCGTGATTGGCCCGTTTTGCTTTCATTTGGTGCTTTTTCCATTTTCGGAGCCCTCGTCTTAGATGGAAAACCTCAATAGTGCCGTTGCCACCCTGGTGCACGGTTCCAATACGCTGTTCATCCTGCTGGGCGCCATCATGGTTCTGGCCATGCACGCCGGTTTTGCCTTCCTCGAAGTGGGCACGGTGCGACAGAAGAATCAGGTCAATGCCCTGTCGAAGATTCTTTCGGACTTCGCCGTGTCGGCCCTGGCCTATTTCTTCATCGGCTACTGGGTGGCCTACGGCGTGACCTTCTTCGAGCCGGCCGCCGTGCTGACGGAAAATCATGGCTATGGCCTGGTGAAGTTCTTCTTCCTATTGACCTTCGCTGCGGCCATCCCGGCGATCATTTCCGGCGGCATCGCCGAGCGTGCCAGGTTTGGCCCGCAGTTGTGCGCCACGGCGCTGATCGTCGCCTTCGTCTATCCCTTCTTCGAGGGCCTGATCTGGAACGGCAACCATGGCTTCCAGGCCTGGCTGGAGGCACGCTTCGGCGCCGGCTTCCATGATTTCGCCGGCTCGGTGGTGGTGCATGCGGTGGGTGGCTGGCTGGCGCTCGGCGCCGTGCTGCTGCTCGGCCAGCGCAATGGCCGCTACCGTGATGGGCGTCTGGTGGCGATGGCGCCCTCGAACATTCCCTTCCTGGCGCTGGGCTCGTGGATCCTGATCATCGGCTGGTTCGGCTTCAACGTGATGAGCGCGCAGAACCTGGAGAACATCAGCGGCCTGGTGGCGGTCAATTCGCTGATGGCGATGGTTGGCGGCACGGTGGCGGCCCTGCTGGTGGGGCGTAATGACCCCGGCTTTCTGCACAACGGCCCGCTGGCTGGGCTGGTGGCGGTGTGCGCCGGCTCCGATCTGATGCATCCGATCGGGGCTCTGGTGACCGGGCTTATCGCCGGTGCGCTGTTCGTCTGGGCTTTTACGGCCACTCAGGTGAAGTGGAAGATCGACGACGTGCTCGGCGTATGGCCGCTACATGGTCTGTGTGGCGTGTGGGGCGGTATTGCCTGCGGCATCTTCGCTCAGCCAGGTTTCGGCGGTCTGGGTGGCGTCAGCCTGGCCAGCCAACTGATCGGCACGCTGTTGGGGGTGCTGGTGGCGCTGGTCGGTGGTTTCGCCGTTTATGGCCTGCTCAAGGCGGTGCTGGGTATTCGCCTGGGTCAGGAGGAGGAGTTCAATGGCGCCGACCTGTCTATCCACAAGATCGGTGCTGTTAGCCACGATTGAGGCGAAGGAACGCATGAAAAAACCGGGCGTTTGCCCGGTTTTTTCATTACCTAGAGGTCTCAGCCCTGGCGGCCTTCGACCGGCTTGCCGTTGACCGTGCCGTCCTTGAGCATGATCTGGTATTCCTTGCCGTCGGTTTCCACCTGGTGTAGGCGCACCAGCAGGTAGCCCCAGTCCTTGGCGAACCAGAGGATGGTCTTGCGGCTGCTCTGGGTGGGGTCGCGCACGCGCTCGACCTTGATGGCGTCGATCAGGCCGGCGCGGGTACGCACCACTTCCTCGCCGAGCACGCGAAAGTCGTAGGTCTCCACTTCGTCGCCATCGACCACCTGGTAACTCATGCTCTTCTTGCCGTCGGCCACGTCGAGCTGCAGGGCGATCTGGTAGCTGGACTTGTCCAGCAGGCCGCGGTTCAGGGGCAGGCGCACGGCGTTATCACGGTCGCTGCCGATCACCTGTTTCTGTTGCCAGTCGAAATCCAGTTCGATCTTCTTGCTCTTGCCCAGGCCGCTGCGGTCGAAACGGTAGCTATGGGGTAGCAGGGCGCCGTTGTCGAGGTTGAAGGTGCTCTGTTCGGACAGGCCGGCCACCAGCATCGACGCCTCGAAGTCGAGCTTCCAGCGCTCGCCATCGACCTTGGTGAGGCTGCGTTCGGCGCTGCCGCTGATCGGCAGTTGCTTCCAATCGGCGGTGTAGCTGGCAGAGAAGGGTTCCAGCTCTGCGGCCAAGGCCGGCAGGCTGAGCAGGGTCAGGGCGAACAACAGGGCACGACGCATAAAGTCTCCTAGGTTCGAATCAGGTGGCCGCTGGCGGGCAGCGGCTGGCCATCCAGCATTGCGCCTTGCGCGCCGAGACGCAAGCGGCCTTCGGCGAACCAGCGCACCGCCAGCGGATAGATGCGGTGTTCTTGCTGGTGCACGCGGCTGGCCAGGCGCTCGGGCGTGTCGTCTGCCAGGATCGGCAGCACTGCCTGTACGACCAGGGGGCCACCATCGAGTTCCTCGGTGACGAAGTGCACGCTGCAGCCATGCTCTGCGTCGCCGGCCTCCAGCGCCCGCTGGTGGGTATGCAGGCCCTTGTGTCTGGGCAGCAGGGACGGGTGGATATTGAGCAGGCGCCCGCTGTAGTGCTTGACGAAGCCGGGCGAGAGGATGCGCATGAAGCCGGCCAGCACCACCAGGTCGGGCTGGTGGGCGTCGATGATCTCGATCAGCGCGGCATCGAAGGCTTCGCGCCCCTCGTACTGCTTGTGGTCGAGCACCTCGGTGGCGATGCCGGCCTGCTGCGCGCGCTGCAGGCCGTAGGCGTCGGCGCGGTTGGAAATCACCGCGCCGATGCGTGCCGGGTTGTCGTCCTGGGTGCTGCTGTCGATCAGGGCCTGCAGATTACTGCCCGACCCGGAGATCAGGACGACGACATTGCACGGCATCAGTGGGTTTTCAGGTTGTTCAGTTGCACCTGGGCTGCGCCTTCGGCCGCCTCGTTGATCTGGCCGATGACCCAGGGTTGTTCGCCACTGGCACGCAGGCTGGCCAGAGCTGCTTCGACCTGATCCTGCGCCACGCAGATGACCATGCCGACGCCGCAGTTGAGCACGCGGTGCATCTCGTGCTCGTCGACGTTGCCTTGCTCCTGCAGCCAGTCGAACACCGCTGGGCGAGTCCAGCTAGCCACGTCGATCACCGCCTGGGCGCCTTCCGGCAGCACGCGCGGAATGTTGTCCAGCAGGCCGCCGCCAGTGATGTGGGCCATGGCCTTGACCGCGCCAGTGTCCTTGATCAGCTTGAGCAGCGGCTTGACGTAGATACGGGTCGGGGCCATCAACAGGTCGGCCAGGGCCTTGCCGCCCAGTTGCACCTGCTCGATGTCGGCACCGGAGACTTCGATGATCTTGCGGATCAGCGAGTAGCCGTTGGAGTGCGGGCCGGAGGAGGGCAGGGCGATCAGGGCGTCGCCAGTGACCACCTTGGAACCGTCGATGATCTCGCTCTTTTCCACCACGCCGACGCAGAAGCCGGCCAGGTCGTAGTCCTCGCCTTCGTACATGCCGGGCATTTCGGCGGTTTCACCACCGACCAGGGAGCAGCCAGCCAGTTCGCAGCCGGCGCCGATGCCGGTGACCACGGTGGCGGCCACGTCGACGTTGAGCTTGCCGGTGGCGTAGTAATCGAGGAAGAACAGCGGCTCGGCGCCACAGACCACCAGGTCGTTGACGCACATGGCCACCAGGTCCTGGCCGATGCTGTCGTGCTTGTTCAGGTTCAGCGCCAGACGCAGCTTGGTGCCGACGCCGTCGGTGCCGGACACCAGTACCGGCTGCTTGTAACCGGCCGGGATCTCGCACAGGGCGCCGAAGCCACCCAGGCCACCCATGACTTCCGGACGGGCAGTGCGCTTGGCCACGCCTTTGATGCGTTCGACCAGGGCCTCACCGGCATCGATGTCGACGCCTGCGTCCTTGTAGCTGATGGAGGGTTGCTTGCTCATAGATCCGGGCCTTTGAATGGGGAGTTCGGGTAGCGCCGACGTGGCGCAGGCTCATGCTGAGGAGCCCGGCGCGCCTACCGGCTGGCGAAGGCGCGCGATTTTATCAGGCTTGCCCGGTAGCGGCCACTCACGCGCGTGCGCTTCGTCGCGCCTTGCATCGCCGGTTGCCCGGCCGCTGGCGGCTGTTTAAGGTATAGGCCCTCTGCACGGCCTTGCGCCGTCGTTCCTTCTGCGAGAGCCCACCATGCGTCCGTTCCTTCGCCCGCTGCTGTTTTGCCTGTCGTTGCTCTGCCTGCCCGCCTGGGCGGCCCCGGTCAGTGGCCTCTATCAGGTGCGTGAACCGGTTGCCGACCAGGAATCCGGCAGTCGCGACGAGGCCATGCAGCGTGCCTTGCAGACCCTGGTGCAACGCCTGACCGGCGATACCCAGGCGATACAGAATCCGGCCCTGGACGGGCTGCGCAAGGATCCGCAACAGATCGTCAGCCAGTTCGGCTACGAGGGTGATGCGCTGCTGGTGGATTTCGACCCGGCCAGCACCGAGCGTCTGTTGCGTGGTGCCGGACTGCCGCTGTGGGGTGCCAATCGCCCATTGATCCTGACCTGGTGGCTCAGCGAAAGCAACGAGGAAAGCCAGCTAATTGGCGAGAGCCAGGCCGATGCCGGGCTGTTGCGCAATGCCGCGCAGCACCGTGGCCTGCCGGTGCGCCTGCCCCTGGCCGATCTCAGTGAGCAACTGGTGGCCACTGCGGAGAATTTTGCCGCCAATGACCCGCAGGCCCTGCGCGATGCCTCCGAGCGCTATGGCGCCGATGCGCTGCTGGCGGTGGTCGCCCGTCAGACCGATGGCAAGTGGCAGGCACAATGGCGCCTGTGGCTGGGCGATGAGCGTGAGCAGGGCAGTGCCGAGGCTGCCGATCAGGCAACATTGGCCGATGCGGTGATGCTGGCGGTCAATCAGCGCCTGGCGCCGCGTTTCGTGGTCAAGCCGGGGGCGGCGCAGAGCCTGACGCTGGTGCTCGAGGGCGCTGACCTGAGCCGCTTCGCTGCCGTCGAGCGCCTGCTCGAGCCCTTCGCGCCGCGCCTGCTTGCCGTCGACGGCAAGCGCCTGACCTATCAGGTCAACGCCAGTGCCGAGCAGTTGCGTGCGCAGTTGGCCCTGGGGCAGTTGCAGGAAATGCCGGCCCCTGCACCTAATGCTGAAACGGCAGCCAATAATGAGGCGCCTGCTGCTTCCGGCGATGCCCAGGCTGCCAGTGGGCCGGCGCCAGCGCAGCCTGCAGCGTCCAACGCCCTGTATTTCCGTTGGTAAACTGCAACGCTGCGGCCAACCAGGCCGCAGCGTGCACCTGGCATTGCGCAAACCGAGGAAGCGAGCATGACCGACTCCAATCGCTGGCTATGGATGGCTGGGCTGTTTCTGCTCGGCTGGTTGCTATACCTGCTTCACCCGATTCTTTCGCCCTTTCTGGTGGGCATCTTGCTGGCCTATCTGGGTGACCCCCTGGTAGACCGCCTGGAGCGCCATCGCCTGTCGCGCACTGGCGGTGTGGTGGTGGTCTTCGCCCTGTTCGCCCTGGCCTTGCTGATCCTGTTGCTGGTACTGGTACCGATGCTCGGCCGGCAACTGGTGAGCCTGTATCAACTGATGCCGCAAATGCTCGACTGGCTGCAGGGCACGGCCTTGCCCTGGTCGCAGTCGCACCTGGGCCTGAACCACGATCTGCTGCAGCTCGACCAGCTCAAGCAGGTGTTTTCCGACAATCTCGGCAAGACCACCGACGTGCTCAGAACGGTGCTGGCGCAGGCCACGTCTTCCAGCCTGGCGCTGTTGGCCTGGCTGGGTAACCTGTTGTTGATCCCGGTGGTCAGCTTCTACCTGATGCGCGACTGGGATCTGCTGGTCGAGCGCATGCGCCGTCTGCTGCCCCGTCAGCGCGAAGGGCTGGTGGTCAAGCTGGTTGGCGAATGTCACGAAGTGCTCGGTGCCTTCCTGCGCGGGCAGTTGCTGGTGATGTTGGCGCTGAGCGTCATCTATGCCGTCGGCCTGATGCTGGTAGGGTTGGAGCTGGGCCTGCTGATTGGTCTGCTGGCTGGCCTGGCGAGCATCGTGCCGTACATGGGCTTCATCGTCGGCATCGGCGCGGCGCTGGTGGCGGCGCTGTTCCAGTTCGGTCTCGACCCCTATCCGCTGCTGGGCATCGGTGCGGTGTTCATGATCGGGCAGATGCTCGAAGGCATGCTGCTGACCCCGTTGCTGGTGGGCGATCGCATCGGCCTGCACCCGGTGGCGGTGATCTTCGCCATCCTCGCCGGCGGCCAGCTCTTCGGCTTCACCGGCGTGCTGCTGGCCCTGCCGGTGGCAGCGGTGATCATGGTGCTGCTGCGCCATGCTCATGATTTGTATAAACTTTCCGGCCTTTATGGAGAGACCAGCGGTTCCCACGAGCCCCCTACATGAAACCTATCCAGCTGCCTCTGGGGGTACGTCTGCGCGACGATGCCACCTTCGCCAACTACTACCCTGGTGCCAACGCCGCTGCGCTCGGTTATGTCGAGCGCCTGTGCGAAGCCGATGCCGGCTGGACGGAAAGCCTGATCTACCTCTGGGGCGCCGAAGGTGTCGGCCGCAGCCACCTGCTGCAGGCGGCCTGCCTGCGTTTCGAGCAGCGTGGCGAGGCTGTGGTGTACCTGCCGCTGGGTGAGGTGGTGCAGCACGGCCCGGAACTGCTCGACAATCTGGAGCAGTGCGAGCTGGTCTGCCTCGACGATCTGGACGCGATTGCCGGGCGCAGTGATTGGGAAGAGGGTCTGTTCCACCTGTTCAACCGCCTGCGTGACAGTGGCCGACGTCTGCTGCTGGCCGGCACCATGTCGCCGCGCGAATTGCCGATCCAGTTGCCCGACCTCAAGTCGCGGCTGACCCTGGCGCTGGTCTTCCAGTTGCACGAGCTGTCCGACGAAGACAAGTTGCGCGCCCTGCAACTGCGCGCTTCGCGCCGTGGCCTGCAGATGAGCGACGAGGTCGGGCGCTTCATCCTTACCCGTGGCGAGCGCGGCATGAGCGCGCTGTTCGAGCTGCTCGAACGCCTCGACCAGGCCTCGCTGCAGGCCCAGCGCAAGCTGACCATCCCCTTTCTCAAGGAAACCCTGGGCTGGTAGGGGCGAGCTGCAAGCTACAAGCTAGAGCGTAGCCCGGATGCAATCCGGGAGTCTTCCCCCACCATCCCCGGATTTCATCCGGGCCACGGATCTACAAGCCGCAAGTCAGAGGGGGCGAGCGCTCCTTCTTGCAGCTTGTGGCTTGCAGCTTGAAGCTGTTCTAGCTGCTTCTATGAACTCGGCGATTGCCTTGGCACAGGCCTGTGGCCGGGTCTGCAGGATGAAGTGCGGGCCGTCCAGGCGAATCTGGCTGATGTCGCTGCAAAACTGGGGCAGGCGCTCAGCGGCGCAGTTGGCGACCAGGCGATCCTGCTGCGGCCAGAGGTGCAGGCAGGGTAAATCCAGGTTTTGCGCCGGTGCTTGCAGGCTGGCCAGCGTGGCGAGTCGGGCGCGCAGCAGGCTTGGATCCAGCCGGCGAATTTCCCTTTGCACTCTTTGCAGGATGGCCTCATCTGCCGTTTTGCCCAGGCACAGTATCCGCAGCAACCAGGGCATTGTGGCCAGGGTCAGTGGCATGGGCAGGTGCTTGAGCAGGGCCGGGGACGGATTGGGACAACTCAGGAACGAGGCGGCGAAGATCACCCCGCGCAGCCCGGTCGGCTGGCGCAAAGCCAACTGATAGGCAAGGGGGCCGGAAAATGACTCGCCCAACAACACGAAGGGCGTCGTACCCAGTTGCATGAATAGCGTATCGGCCAGGCTGGAGTAATCCTGCGGCCCTTGAGCCGGCAGGCTCAAGGGTTGGCAGTCGATATCGCCAAGCGCCTCGATCAGCGGCGTGAAGAGGGCGCTGCTGCCGTTCATGCCTGGCAGCAGCACCAGGCGCATCAGGCTTCTCCAGCCAGCTTGCGGTCGTACTGGAAGCGCCAGCGGGTGTAGAGCAGGGCGCAGCAGAACAGGTTGAAGCTGATCAGCGCCTCCAGTACGCCGAACAGGGCGCGTTGCGGGTCGATGGCGGCAAGCACGCCCTGGATGAAGTAGATGTTGACCACGAAGCAGGTCCAGGCATGCGCGCGAGCGCTGCCCATGATCAGGCCGGGTGCCAGCAGGGCCAGGGGGATTAGCTGGATGGCCAGCACCACGCCGATGCGAGCGCCATGGAGGTCGGCGAAGGCCAGGTTCCAGACCAGCAGCAGGGCCACCAGAGTGACGAAGCTGAACAGGCTCAGGGCGCGGCTCAGCTTCATGCGTGGTTCCAGCCATTGCAGGTTGGGCAGCGGTTTCTTGGCGCGGGCCACGTCAGTTCTCCAGCTTCTGCGCAAGGCGCGCCAGACGGCTGCCGAGGGCGCGGCAGAGGGCGGTTTCCTGTTCGTCCAGGCCGCGTTTGCCGTCGCCGCCGGCATGGTGGCTGGGCCCATAGGGCGTGCCGCCGCCCTGGGTCTGCAGCAGGGCCGATTCGCTGTAGGGCAGGCCGCACAGCAGCATGCCGTGGTGCAGCAACGGCAGCATCATCGACAGCAGGGTGCTCTCCTGGCCGCCGTGCAGGCTGGCGGTGGAGGTGAACACGCCAGCCGGCTTGCCCACCAGTTCGCCGGTCAGCCACAGGTTGCTGGTGCCGTCGAGGAAGTACTTCAGCGGCGCGGCCATGTTGCCGAAGCGGGTCGGGCTGCCCAGGGCCAGGCCGGCACAGTTCTTCAGGTCGTCCAGGCTGACGTAGGGGGCGCCTGCCTCGGGCACGGCTGGCGCTACGGCTTCGCATTCGCTGGACACCGCCGGCACCGTGCGCAGGCGGGCTTCCAGGCCGGCCAGTTCGACGCCACGGGCGATCTGCGTGGCCATCTGGGCGGTGGCACCGTGGCGGCTGTAGTAGAGCACTAGAATGTAGGGCGTGCTCATGCCAGCAGCTCCAATACCTTTTCCGGCGGCCGGCCGATCACCGCCTTGTCGCCGGCGACCAGAATCGGGCGTTCGATCAGTTTCGGCTGCTGCACCATGGCCTCGATCAGTTGCGCGTCGCTCAGGCTGGTATCGGCCAGGCCCAGAGCCTTGTACTCGTCCTCGCCACTGCGCAGTAGCTGGCGGGCACTGATGCCCAGCTTGCCGAGCAGGTCGCGCAGTTCGGCTGCGCTCGGCGGGGTTTCCAGGTAACGCACGACTTTCGGTTGCAGGCCGCGGGCTTCGAGCAGTTCCAGCGCGCCGCGGGATTTCGAGCAGCGCGGGTTGTGATAGAGCGTCAGGTCGGTCATGGTGAGCTGTATTCGTCTTCAGGTGGCCGCTATTCTAACCGCCTCCGGCATGGATGGGCGAAGGCAGTTGCATGAGACCATGCGACCTTTTCACGCGCTGGGCGGTCTGTTCAGATTCGGCGTTCAGGCAATCGGCCTGGCCGGGCGCCAGACAATCCAAGCGGCTACGAGCCGAGCAATGCAGCTTTGAGGAGAGGGCATGCGCTATCGACTGCGCGATTGGTGGGAGTTCTGGCGTGGCCTGTTGCAGCGCTTCTTCGAGGATCGTGGCACCAGCAGCGCGGCGGCCTTGACCTATACCACCCTGTTCGCCGTGGTGCCGATGATGACCGTGACCTTTGCCATGCTCTCGGCGGTTCCGGCCTTCCAGGGCGTGGGCGAAGAGATCCAGTCCTTCATCTTCCACAACTTCGTGCCCTCCACCGGCGAGACGGTGCAGGAGTACCTGCGTGAGTTCACCGGCCAGGCCAAGCAACTGACCTGGATCGGCGTGGTGTTGCTGGCGGTCACAGCCTTTCTCATGTTGGTGACCATCGAGAAGACCTTCAACGCCATCTGGCGCGTGCGCCAGCCGCGCCGTGGCATGTCCAGCTTCCTGCTGTACTGGGCGATCCTCAGTCTCGGGCCGATTCTGCTCGGTGCCGGGTTCGCCATCAGCACCTACATCACGTCGTTGTCGCTGATCTCCGGCCCGGATGCGGTGCTCGGTGCCAAGACCCTGCTGCGCTTCATGCCGCTGCTGTCGAGCGTGGCGGCCTTCACCCTGCTCTATGCTGCCGTGCCCAACACCCGTGTGCCGGTGCGCCATGCCCTGCTGGGCGGGGTGTTCGCCGCCGTGCTGTTCGAGATCGCCAAGGCCCTGTTCGGCCTCTACGTGCGGCTGTTTCCCGGTTATCAACTGATCTATGGCGCCTTCGCCACGGTGCCGCTGTTCTTGCTGTGGATCTATCTGTCGTGGCTGATCGTGCTGCTGGGCGCCGAGCTGGTGTGCAGCCTGTCGCTGCCCAAGCAATGGCGGCGGCGCCCCTTGCCGCGCATGTTGGTATTGCTGGGCATCCTGCGCCTGTTGCTGGCGCGCCAGCAGCATGGTCAGGCGCTGCACTATCGGGGCCTGCAAGGGGCTGGCTGGCGCATGCCCGAGGACGAGTGGAGCGAGGTGATGGATTTTCTCGAGCAGGAGCAACTGGCCTGCCGTGCCAGTGGTGGTGGTTGGGTGCTGTGTCGTGACTTGCATCATTTCAGCCTGCAGCAACTGCTGACGCGCAGCCCCTGGCCGTTGCCGAACCTGCAGCAGTTGCCGCAACAGCTCGAGGAGCCCTGGTTCCCGGCCATGCGCCAGGCGCTGGAAACCCTGCAGGCGCAGCAGGATGAGCTGTTCGCAGGCAACCTGGCGGACTGGCTATTGGCGCGACCATCCGAGCCGCGGGCCTCGGCTTAGTTCAGATGCAGGGGGTGACGCGCCACGTTGGTGGTCGCCAGGTTGCTCGCAGGTAGCTGCACGATGGCCTGGTTGTGCACGTTGGCCAGTTGCAGCCAGAGGTGCTCGCCCTCGACGAACTGCCCCAGCGCCAGCCACAGGCCGTGATGCCAGCCGGAGCCGGGAGCCGGCGTGCTCTGCAGGACGCCAGGGTGCGTCTGCGCGCTGGGTGCGCGACGCAGCCAGACCGGCCGTGGCAGACCCTTGAGGTAGCGCATGCCCAGGTGCAGGCCTTCGCCATTGACATGGCGCCAGCGTACCAGGGCCAGAGTCGGCGTGGTTTCGGTGAGCAGCAGCACCAATTGCCCGACCACCATCTGCAGGCCCTCGTTGGCGTTGCACAGCAGACGTGCGCCGCCGGCACCGGCGTCGAGTAGATGGGCCGTGGTGCGCGGCGGCCGTTGCTCAAGCAGGTGTGCATGGATGGCGGCCAGGCCGATCACCAGGCTGCACTGACCGTCCAGTTCGGCACGGGCGTGACGGCGTTGGCGCTGCCCCAGCCAGTGGGGTTGCACGCGTTCGAGCAGCTCATGCTCCTGCGCGCTCTGCAGGGGTGCGGGTTCCTGCAGGGCGACCAGCAGGGCACCCAGCTCGAGGCGGCGCAGCGTTTGCGTCGGCCCTTGCGGACGTTGCTCGAAGCCCAGGCAGGGTTTGCCGATGCTGAGATCCAGCAGCGCCCCTTCGCTGTCGTCTTCTTCGTCCCAGGGCTGCAGGCGCGCCAGCTCGGCATAGGGCGACAGGGCGGCGAACAGGGTCAGGCATTCACCTTCGGCCAGTTGGAAGGGGTCGCTCAGCGCCAGCAGCAGGCACTGTTGGTACAGGCCGCGCAGGCTGCTGGCCGGCCGGGGCTGGAAGGCAGCGGCGATGGGTTCGTCCAGACACTGCTGGTGTTCGCCGATCCAGTACAGCAGGTGGCTGTCGCGCCACAGTGAGTCTGGCGGCTGCTGGTAGAGCTGGTAGCTGCGCAACAGGTGCTGGGCGAGATAGTGCTGTGCCATGTACAGGCACCAGGCCAGGTGGGGCAGGGACGGCTGGCGGCCCTGGAGAATCTGCAGCAACAGGCGCTTGAAGCCGATCGCCAGTTCGTTGCACAGGCGCAGGAGCAGCGCGCTGGGTGGGCCGGCAGCGTCGCTCAGGGCAGCGTAATGGCGGAACTCATCGCTGAAGTTTTGCAGCGCACGTTGTCTTTCCAGTAAGGTCAGCGCGCTGCGGTTGAGGTTGAACAGCAGGCTCAGTAGCTGTTGCAGTGCGTTGCCCAGATCCTGCCGGCGCGCGCTGGCGAGCTGTCCGACCAGATCCGCCGGCACGACGCCGTGCTCTTCGCGCAGTTCTGGTACTTCCAGGCGCAGGGTGTCCAGCGTCATATCAACCCCGGGTAGACGAGGATCGAGTGCATGGGCTTACAGCTCCGCAATGCGGTAGTAGGGATTTTGGCCGGTCTGCTGCTGGTTGGTTGCAGCGAGGATTTCGGCCTCGATCAGCATGGGCAGAAGGTACCGGCTGAGCGTCTGGATGGCCAGTGGCTGGTCATCAATTATTGGGCCGAATGGTGCGCGCCGTGCCGCACCGAAATTCCCCAGCTCAATGCGCTGTCCAAGGCGCTCGAGACACAGTCGGCGAAAGTCATCGGGGTCAACTTCGATGGCTTGCAGGGCGAGGATCTCAAGCGTGCCGCCGATGCCTTCGATATCCAGTTCACCGTGCTGGCACAGGATCCGGCGCCGCGTTTCGCCTTGCCGCACAATGATGTGCTGCCGGTGACCTATATCGTCGATGATCAGGGCAAGCTGCGTGAGCGCCTGGTGGGCGAGCAGACCTCGGCTGGCCTGCAGACGCATCTGCAGCGCCTGCGCGGCCAATAGGCTCCTACCAGCCCGGCACGCCGCTCATGTCCGGCAGATGGTGAGCAATGCCCTTGTGACAATCGATGCAGGTGGCTTCACCGCTGGCCAATGCACTGGAGTGCATCTGTCGGGCGCGCGGGCTCTGCTTGGTGAAGTCCATGTAGTCGAAGTTGTGGCAGTTGCGGCATTCCAGCGAGTCGTTGGCCTTGAGCCTGGCCCACTCGTGCTCGGCCAGTTCGCGGCGTTTTGCCAGGAACTTGTCGCGGCTGTCGATGGTGCCGAAGATCTTGCCCCAGACCTCCTTGGAAGCCTGCATCTTGCGCGCGATCTTGTCCGTCCACTGGTGCGGTACATGGCAGTCCGGGCAGGTGGCGCGCACCCCGGAGCGGTTGCTGTAGTGAATGGTGTCCTGCAGCTCCACATAGACGTTGTCGCGCATCTCATGGCAGGAGATGCAGAATTGCTCGGTGTTGGTGGCCTCCAGCGCGGTGTTGAAGCCGCCCCAGAAGATGATCCCGGCGATGAAACCGCCGAGTGTGAGAAAGCCCAGGCTGTAATGCACGCTCGGGCGACGCAGGATGCCCCAGTATTCCTTGAGCAGGGTAATTAACGACTTCATTGGGCCTCCTCACGGCTTGTGAATAAATCTACTGCGCTCGGCATCTCGCATTTCGGCTGTGCTCGCAATGCTCATGTATTTCAATACACTCCGCTTGCTGCGCGCAGGCGAAACGCGATCTGCCTTCGCTCGCGACGATTTCTTCATAAGCCTCTCAGGGTTTCGCCGTGCCGGCTGCTTCGTCTTCGAGCAGGTGGTCGATATTGCGGAAGCTGTTGCCGACCAGGGGTTTGACCTCCTGCTGGGTGACATGGCACTGGGTGCAGAAGTAGCGCCGCGGTGAAACCGCCGCCAGGGCCTGGCCGTCACGGTCCATGTAATGGGTAATGCTGATCATCGGCGCCTGGCTGCGGGCACTGCCGGCCCGGCTGTGACAGGTCAGGCACTTGTTGCCGTTGGCGTCCACCTGGTAGCCGCGAATGCTGTGCGGGATGGTCGGTGGCTGTTCCGGGTAGTTGCGCTCGCGGCGCAGGTCTTTGTTCTCTTCGTTGCCCAGCACCGGTGCCGGTAGTGTCTGACTGAGGGTGCCGCCGGGGCGGCGACCGTCCGGCGCCGGGGCGTCGAGTGGGTAATTGAGCTCACCGGCGATGGCCAGGCCGAAGGCGGCGAGCAGTAGCAGGGGCAGGAAACGCAGGCTCATGACGGCTCTCCTCAGGCCAGGCTGACCAGTTCGATCTTCACCGCACACTTCTTGTAATCGGTCTGCTTGGAGATCGGATCGGTGGCGTCCAGGGTGACCTTGTTGATCAGCTTGTTGGCGTCGAAGAAGGGCACGAAGACCAGGCCGCGTGGCGGCTTGTTGCGCCCACGGGTTTCGATGCGGGCGCGGATCTCGCCGCGTCGGCTGATCACCCTGACCTCGCTGCCGCGCCGCGCCTTGAGCGCCTTGGCGTCGTCCGGATGCATGTACACCAGGGCATCAGGCACCGCGCCGTGCAGTTCTTCGACACGCTGGGTCATGCTGCCGGTGTGCCAGTGCTCCAGTACGCGGCCGGTGCTGAGCCAGAACGGGAAGTCGGCATCCGGCGCCTCGGCTGGCGGCTCGTAGGGCAGGGCGAAGATCAGCGCGCGCTTGTCCGGGTAACCGTAGAACTGTACACCGCTGCCTTTTTCCACGTAGGGGTCGAGCCCTTCGCGGTAGCGCCAGCGCGTCTCCTTGCCATCGACCACCGGCCAGCGCAGGCCGCGCTCGGCGTGATAGCGGTCGAAGGGCGCCAGGTCATGGCCATGGCCGCGGCCGAACTGAGCGTATTCCTCGAACAGCCCCTTCTGCAGGTAGAAGCCGAATGCTTCGGCCTCGTCGTTGGCGTAACCGGCCTCGATCTGCTCGCTGGGGAACTGGTCGACCTGGCCATTGGCGAACAGCACTTGGTAGAGCGTCTTGCCCTTGTAGTCCGGGGCCTTGGCCAGCAGCTCGGCGGGCCAGATCTCGTCGGTGGTGAAGCGCTTGGAGAATTCCACCAGTTGCCAGAGGTCGGACTTGGCCTCGCCCGGCGCCTTCACCAACTGGTGCCAGAACTGCGTGCGGCGCTCGGCGTTGCCGTAGGCGCCTTCCTTCTCCACCCACATGGCGCTGGGTAGGATCAGGTCGGCGGCCTGGGCCGAGACGGTGGGATAGACGTCGGAGACGATGACGAAAGCCTGCGGGTTGCGCCAGCCCGGCAGCACTTCCTGCATCACATTAGGGCCGGCCTGCATGTTGTTGCTGACCTGCGTCCAGTAGACCTTGAGCACGCCGTCCTTGAGCTTGCGGCTCTGCTCCACGGCATGAAAGCCCGGTTTTTCCTGAATGGTGCCGGGCGGCAGCTTCCAGATCTTCTCGGCGGTTTCGCGGTGTTTGGGATTGGCCACCAGCAGATCGGCGGGCAGGCGGTGGGAGAAGGTGCCCACCTCGCGTGCGGTGCCGCAGGCCGAGGGTTGGCCGGTCAGCGAGAAGGGGCTGTTGCCCGGCTCGCTGATCTTGCCGGTGAGCAGGTGGATGTTATAGATCAGGTTGTTGGCCCAGACGCCTCGTGTGTGCTGGTTGAAACCCATGGTCCAGAATGACACCACCTTGCGCTTGGGGTCGGCGTACAGTTCGGCCAGGGCCTTGAGGCGCTCGGGCGCCACGCCGCTTTCCTTGGCGGTGCGCTCCAGGGTGTAGGGCTTGACGAAGGCGGCGAACTGCTCGAAGGACATGTCTTCCCAGGTGTTGGCCTTGGCCGCGTTCTTGGCCTGCATTTCCAGCGGGTTGTCGGCGCGCAGGCCGTAGCCGATGTCGTCAGCGCCGCGGGCGAACTTGGTGTGCTTGCCGACGAACTCCTTGTTCACCGCGCCACTTTCGATGATGTGGTTGGCGATGTAGTTGAGGATCAGCAGATCGGTCTGCGGTTTGAATACCAGCGGGATGTCGGCCAGATCGAAGCTGCGGTGCTCGAAGGTGGAAAGCACGGCGACCTTGGTGTTCGGATGGCTGAGGCGGCGATCGGTGACCCGGCTCCAGAGGATCGGGTGCATCTCGGCCATGTTCGAGCCCCACAGCACAAAGGCATCGGCGGCCTCGATGTCGTCGTAGCAACCCATCGGCTCGTCCATGCCGAAGGTGCGCATGAAGCCCATCACCGCTGAGGCCATGCAGTGCCGCGCGTTGGGGTCGATGTTGTTGCTGCGCAGGCCGGCCTTCATTAGCTTGTTGGCGGCATAGCCTTCCCACACCGTCCACTGGCCGGAGCCGAACATGCCGACGGCCTCCGGGCCGTGTTCGGCGATGGCCTGCTTGATCTTCTGCGCCATGATGTCGAAGGCCTGATCCCAGCCCACCGGCTGGAATTCACCCTGCTTGTCGTACACACCGTTCTTCATGCGCAGCAGCGGCTGGGTGAGGCGGTCGATCCCGTACATGATCTTCGACAGGAAGTAGCCCTTGACGCAGTTCAGGCCGCGGTTGACCTCGGCCTTGACGTCGCCATGGGTGGCCACCACGCGGTTGTCGCGGGTGGCCACCATCACGCTGCAGCCGGTGCCGCAGAAGCGGCAGGGCGCCTTGTTCCAGTCCAGGCGGGTCATGTCCGCCTCGGTGATCAGGTTGCTGGCAGTGCTGACGAACGGCAGGCCGGCCGCCGCTGCGGCAATGGCAGCGGCGTTGGCTTTGGCGAATTCACGGCGGGTTAGCTTCATTCTGAGTCTCCTTCTGGCTCGAGGAGTTCGTGGTAAACCAGGGCTGCATTGAGCACGCCCGGCAACGCGTTGATCTGTTCGATATGCGCGAGGATGTGGCGCTCGTGCTCGGTCTCCAGCACCACCACCAGCTTGCCCTGAGGGCTTTCCTGGTGCAGTTCGACGCCGTCGAGCTGGCGCAGGTTGGCCTTCACCGCGCCAAGCAGTTCGGGGCGTACGTGTACCAGCAGGCTGGCGATATGCAGGGGGGCGGCCATGTTCCGTGGCTCCGTCTGGTGAGGAACGATCAGGTGGGTGGGCCAGGCGGCCCCAGCAGCATCTGCATGAACCAGATGATGAATCCGTAGCCGCCGACCAAGGCGACCGAAAGAAGGGGGAACAGGCAGACGACGAGAAAGATGAACAGGCGGGTTTCCTTGCCTTTCGTGGCTTGGCTCTCAGGCGTGCTATCCATTCGCTTGGCTCCAGTGCGTTCCCTATCTCAGGCTAGACCCTAGCCTTAGTAAGGGCAAAGTCCGTTGAGCTGGATCAAGGGAGGGGAGATCAGGCCAGGTGCATGAGGGCGCGTTCGGAATTATCGATAGCGTGCTAATATTCTTACGCATTCCATTCATTAGGCGGCGTCGATTCAGCGCGCACCCGCATCATGCTTCGTGAGTTTTTTCGTTCATGTCTACTGCCCATCTGACTCGTGGCAGCGCGGCTTACCGGCGCGCCACTCTGGCGCTGTTCTGCGCCGGTTTCGCCACCTTCGCCATGCTCTACTGCGTTCAACCCTTGCTGCCATTGCTGGCCGCGCACTTTCGCGTGTCGGCAGCCAGCAGCAGCCTGGCACTGTCGCTGACGACCCTCAGCCTGGCGCTGTGCCTGCTGGTCTCCGGTGCGTTGGCCGAGAGCTGGGGGCGCAAGCCGGTAATGGTGGCGGCGCTGGGCCTGGCGGCGTTGCTGGGGATCGCCTGCGCGCTGGTGGAGCAGTGGCACAGCCTGCTGATCCTGCGCGCGCTGCTGGGGCTGGCACTGAGCGGTCTGCCGGCGTTGGCCATGGCCTATGTCGGTGAGGAGTTCGACCCGCAGTCCCTGCCCGCGGCAATGGGCCTGTACATCGGTGGCACGGCCCTGGGCGGCTTGCTCGGCCGTCTGCTGGCCGGTCTGCTCAGTGATATCGGCGGCTGGCCCTGGGCGCTGGGCGGTATCGCCGGGCTGGGCCTGTTGGCGCTGGGCCTGTTCGTCTGGTTGCTGCCGCCATCGCGGCATTTCACCGCGCAGCCACTGTCGCCCCGTGGCTTGCTGCGCAACTTCGCCCTGCACCTGGGCAATCCGCGTCTGCGGCGGTTGTTCGCCCTGGCGTTCCTGCTGATGGGCGGCTTTGTCGCGCTGTTCAACTACGTAGGCTTTCGCCTGGCCGGCGCGCCCTTCAATCTTTCGGCGACGGTGATCGGCCTGCTGTTCGTGGTCTATCTGCTGGGTATCTTCAGCGCCGGTTGGGCCGGGCGGCTGGTGCCGCGCTTCGGCGCGCGCCAGGTGATGCTCGGCAGCATCGCCCTGATGCTGCTGGGCGTGGCGCTGTGCGCGACGCCCTGGCTGAGTGCGGCCGTGGCCGGGCTGGCGCTGTTCACCCTGGGGTTCTTCGCCGCCCATGCGGTGGCCAGCGGACAGGTCGGTGTCCATGCGCAGGGGGCCAAGGCACAGGCTTCGGCCTTGTATCTTTGCGCTTATTACCTGGGATCGAGCCTGGTGGGGTATCTGGGTGGCTATGTCTGGGAGCATGCCGGTTGGCTGGCGTTGCTGGCCGTTCTCGCCTCCCTGTTCCTCATCGCGGCCGCTCTGGTGCGGCGTTTATAGGCTGTTTACCGCCCATTCAGTAGAGGTTCAAGGAGGGTTCAGCAGGGATTCAGTAGTCTTCGCACAGACTCGTTGGCGAGTTGATCGCAACTGCAACGAGAGGAACGATTCGATGAAAGTCATACTGAACCGTATCGCACTGACCACTTGCCTGGCGCTGGGCGCTACCGCTGCCAAGGCCGATGACAATTTCCTCGGCCTGACCTGGGGGCAGACCGACAACAACATCCAGAAGTCCAATGCGCTGAATGCCAACCTGGACGACCCCAAGCTCGACAAGGTGATCGATGGCACCGGCACCTGGGGCGTGCGTATTGGCCAGCAGCAGGGCGATGGTCGCTACTACCTCAGCTACGAGAATTTTTCCGATAGCTACAGTGGTTACAAGCTGCGCCAGCAGAACCTGCTGGGAAGCTACGACCTGTTCTTGCCGCTGGGTGACAACGGCACCAAGCTGTTCGGCGGCCTGAGCGGCGGGTTGGTCAAGCTGGAACAGGAGAGCCGGGGCTTCTCCCGTGACAGCGATATCGGCCTGGCAGCCGGTTTGCAAGCGGGTGTGGTGCAGGAACTGGGCAGCAATACGTCGATCGAAGGCGGATATCGTTATCTGCGTACCAATGCCAGTACCGAGATGGCACCGCATGGTGCGGGCAAGGCCGGTTCGCTGGATCTGCACAGCAGCTCGCAGTTCTACCTCGGTGCCAACTACGCCTTCTGACGGCGGACTGCGATTCACGGGCCGGGCGTATACCCGGCCTTCGTATAACTGAAAAGAGGAGGGAACACGGATCATGAAATTGTTGGTGGTGGAGGATGAGGCCCTGTTGCGTCACCACCTGTTCACTCGTCTCAGTGAAAACGGCCATGTGGTCGATGCCGTGCGTACCGCCGAGGAGGCCTTGTACCGCGCGGACAACTTCAATCACGACCTGGCCCTGGTTGATCTCGGCCTGCCGGGCATGAGTGGCATCGACCTGATTCGCCAGTTGCGCAGCCAGGACAAGCACTTCCCGATCCTTATCCTCACCGCGCGCGGCAACTGGCAGGACAAGGTGGAAGGTCTGTCCTGTGGTGCCGACGATTATCTGGTCAAACCCTTCCAGTTCGAGGAGCTGGAAGCGCGCCTGAACGCCTTGCTGCGGCGCTCGTCGGGGTTCACCAAGTCGACCATCGAAACCGGCGATCTGGTGCTGGATCTCAACCGCAAGCAGGCCACGGTCGGTGAGCAATCGTTGCAACTGACGGCCTACGAATACCGCATCCTCGAATACCTGATGCTCCATCACCAGCAGGTGATCGCCAAGGAACGCCTGATGGAACAGCTCTATCCTGGCGACGAGGAACGTGACCCGAACGTCATCGAGGTGCTTGTCGGGCGGCTGCGGCGCAAGCTCGAGACAGCATTGGAGAGCAAACCGATCGAGACTGTGCGCGGCCAGGGGTACATGTTCAACGAGCGCTGCAAGTGAGGCACGCGCGCATCATCCTGCGCCGTCTGCGTGCCCGTCTCGGTTCGCTGCGCCTGCGCCTGATGCTCGGCACGGCGGCTCTGGCGGTGCTGTTCATGCTGCTGTTGCTGCCGGTGCTGCAGGGGGTGTTTCTCAGCGCCCTGGAGCAGACCGTGGAAAAACGCCTGGCCTCCGATGCCGCCGCACTGATCTCGGCCGCGCGCATCGAGGACGGCCAGTTGCATATGCCGGACAAGATGCCAGACGAGGAATTCGACAACCTCGACTCGCATCTGCTGGGCTTCATCTTCGACCGCGACGGCAATCTGATCTGGCGCTCGCGCTCTTCCCTGTACGAACTGGTGCGTTACCTGCCGCGCTATGATGGGCATGGTCATGAGTTCGTGCGTATCCACGACGACCACAACGGCCAGGAGTATTTCGTCTACGACATCGAAGTGGATCTGCTGCGCGGTGATGAAACGGCGCTGAGTATCGTCACCATGCAGCCGACGCGCGAGTACCAGAGTCTGTTCGATGGCTTCGCCTGGAAGTTGCGCCTGTGGCTGGGCCTGGCCCTGATGGTGTTGCTGGGGCTGCTGTGGTTCGGTCTGACCTGGGGCTTCCGTAGTCTGCGCGGCCTCAGTGACGAACTCGATGGCGTCGAGGCCGGTACTCGCCAGCGCCTGAGCGATGAGCATCCGCGCGAACTGCTGCGCCTGACCAGCTCCCTCAACCGCCTGCTCGACAGCGAACGGCGTCAGCGCGAACGCTACCGTGACTCTCTGGAGGATCTTGCCCATAGCCTGAAAACGCCCCTCAGCGTGTTGCAAGGCATCGGCGAGACGCTCACCGCGCAGCCGGAGAACCGCGAGCAGGCGCAACTGATGCAGGCGCAGATCGAACGCATGAGCCAGCAGGTCGGCTATCAGTTGCAGCGCGCCAGCCTGCGCCGCAGTGGCCTGGTGCGTCATCGCGAGCAGGTCTGGCCGCTGCTCGACGGCCTGTGTCGCTCGCTCGCCAAGGTGTATCGCGACAAGCAGGTCGAGGCCACCCTCGACGTGCCCGAGCACAGCCAGATCACCATGGAGCGTGGAGCATTGATGGAGCTGCTCGGCAATCTGCTGGAGAACGCCTACCGGCTCTGCCTGCATCAGGTGCGGGTACGCCTGGAGCCACTGGCGGACGGTTGTCTGCTGACCATCGAAGATGATGGCCCTGGCGTGCCAGCCGACCAGCGCGCACGCGTGTTGCAGCGTGGCGAGCGCCTGGATGTGCAGAATCCGGGGCAGGGCATCGGCCTGGCGGTGGTCGAGGACATCGTCGAAAGCTACGACGGCGAACTGAGCCTGGAGGATTCCGAACTCGGCGGGGCCTGCTTCCGCGTGCGTCTGTACGACTGAAGCCGCGGGGCGAGACATCCGGGGCAAAACCCGGATAATGGCGGGCTGATCGTCCCACCCGCTATTCTGGTAAGCCCCCATGGAAATCAAGGTCAACTTTCTCGACAACCTTCGACTTGAAGCCAAGTTCGATGACTTCACCGTGGTGGCCGACCAACCCATCCGCTACAAGGGCGACGGCTCGGCGCCGGGGCCGTTCGACTACTTCCTGGCCTCCTCGGCGTTGTGCGCGGCGTACTTCGTCAAGCTGTACTGCCAGACGCGCGACATCCCCACCGAGCACATCCGCCTGTCGCAGAACAACATCGTCGACCCGGAGAACCGCTACGCGCAGATCTTCAAGATCCAGGTCGAGCTGCCGGCGGACATTTCCGAGAAGGATCGCTTAGGGATTCTGCGCTCCATCGACCGCTGCACCGTGAAGAAGGTGGTGCAACAGGGCCCCGAGTTCATCATCGAGGAGGTGGAGAACCTCGACGCCGACGCCCAGGCGCTGCTGATGCCGGTAGCCGATACCACCACTTACATTCCCGGCAAGGATCTGCCGCTGGAACAGACCATCGCCAACATGTCGGGCATCCTCGCCGAGCTGGGGATGAAGATCGAGATCGCCTCCTGGCGCAACATCGTGCCCAACGTCTGGTCGCTGCATATCCGCGACGCGCAGTCGAACCTGTGCTTCACCAATGGCAAGGGCGCGACCAAGGAGGCCGCGCTGGCCTCGGCTCTGGGCGAGTTCATCGAGCGGTTGAACTGCAACTTCTTCTACAACGACCAGTTCTGGGGCGAGGACATCGCCAATGCCGCGTTCGTCCACTACCCCAACGAGCGCTGGTTCAAGCCGGGGCCGAAGGATGCGCTGCCCGAGGAAATTCTCGACGAGCACTGCCGAGCCATCTTCGATCCGGACGGCGAGCTGCGCGGCTCGCACCTGTTCGACACCAACTCCGGCAACACCCTGCGCGGCATCTGCTCGCTGCCGTTCGTGCGCCGCAGCGATGGCGAGACGGTGTACTTCCCGTCCAACCTGATCGAAAACCTGTATCTCTCCAACGGCATGAGCGCCGGCAATACCCTGGCCGAGGCCCAGGTGCAGTGCCTGTCGGAAATCTTCGAGCGAGCGGTCAAGCGCGAGATCCTCGAGAACGAGCTGTGCCTGCCGGACGTGCCGCAGGCCGTACTGGCCAAGTACCCGGCCATCCTCGCCTGCATCCAGGGCCTGGAGGAGCAAGGCTTCCCGGTGCTGGTCAAGGACGCTTCGCTCGGCGGCGAATTCCCGGTGATGTGCGTGACCCTGATGAACCCGCGCACCGGCGGCGTGTTCGCTTCCTTCGGCGCGCACCCGAGCTTCGAGGTGGCGCTGGAGCGCAGCCTTACCGAGCTGCTGCAGGGGCGCAGCTTCGAGGGCCTCAACGACCTGCCGCAACCCACCTTCGACAGCCTGGCGCTGACCGAGCCGAACAACTTCGTCGAGCACTTCATCGATTCCAGCGGTGTGGTGTCCTGGCGCTTCTTCGGCGCCACACCGGACTTCGAGTTCGTCGAATGGGACTTCTCCGGCGAGGGGGCCGACTCCAACGAGCAGGAAGCCGCGACCCTGTTCGGCATCCTTGAGGACATGGGCAAGGAAGTCTACGTGGCCACCTATGACGACCTCGGCGCCAACGCTTGCCGCATCCTGGTGCCGGGCTACTCGGAGATCTACCCGGTCGAGGACCTGATCTGGGACAACACCAACAAGGCGCTGCTGTTCCGCAAGGACATCCTCAACCTGCACGCCCTGAGCGACCGCGAGCTGAAGTCGCTGCTGCGCAACCTGAACAACACCGAGGTCGATGACTACACCGACATCACCACGCTGATCGGCGTCGAGTTCGACGACAACACGGTCTGGGGCCAGCTCACCATCCTCGAGCTGAAGCTGTTGATCAACCTGGCGCTGAAGAAATACGACGACGCCAAGGAGCTGGTCGAGGCCTTCCTGCAGTACAACGACAACACCGTCGAGCGCGGCCTGTTCTATCAGGCGGTCAACGCCGTGCTGGAGATTCAGCTAGACGATGAGCTGGAGTTGGCCAACTACGAGCACAACCTGCGGCGCATGTTCGGCAACGAGCGCATGGACGCGGTGATCGGCTCGGTGGACGGCAGCGTGCGCTTCCATGGCCTGACCCCGACCAGCATGCAGCTCGAAGGCCTGGACAAGCACCTGCGCCTGATCGATAGCTACAAGAAACTGCACGCGGCCCGTGCGCGCGCGGCAGGTTTGAGCTGATCGCTACTGAGCGGCCCGGTAGGCGCCGGGCGTCAGCCCCGTCCATTTCTTGAAGGCGCGGTGGAACGCCGAGGGTTCGGAAAAACCGAGCTGCTCGGCGATGATCTCGATGGTCATCTCGTTGCGACCCAGGTAGTAGATGGCCAGATCGCGGCGCAGATGATCCTTGAGCTCCTGAAAGCTGCTGCCTTCCTCACGCAGGTGCCGGCGCAGGGTCTGCGGGCTGGTGTGCAACTGCTGGGCGACCCGCTCCAGATCCGGCCAGGTGCGGCAATCGCGGCCGAGCAGACGGCGGATCTGGCTGATCAGGCTGGCGCCACCATCGGGGCGGGCCAGCAGGTCGGCGGGGGAGTGCAGGAGAAACTGCTTGAGGGTGCGCTCGTCCTGTAGCAGGGGCATGTCCAGGTAGCGGGCATGAAACAGCAGGCTGTTGCCCCCAGCGGCAAAGCGCCGGGGGCAGGGGAACAGCAGGTCGTACTCGGCGGCATGGGCCGGCTCCGCATGGGCGAAGGTGGCTTCTTCCAGGCGGATGCGCTGGCCGATCAACCAACTGCCCAGGCGGTGCCAGATCACCAGCAGGCTTTCCAGCAGGAAGTGATCCGGATCCCACAGCGCGCTGTCGTCCACGCTCAGGCGCGCCCAGTCGCCCTCACGCTGCAGACGAATGCGTGGTGCTTCGGGAAACAGGCCATAGAACAGCACGCCGCGGTTCAGCGCCTTTTCCAGCGTGCGGCAATGGATGATGGCGTGCCCCATCATGGCAAAGGTGCCGCGCTTGCTCGGCAGCCTGCCGAAGCCCAGGTACTCGTCGTCGAGGGCTTCCCAGAGCAACTGCACCAGGCGGGCGAACTGTTCGGGGGCGATACGCGCGCGCGGCTGCTGGAGGATTGCCGACTGGATGCCGGCCTGGCGCAGCAGGTCGTCGCAGGGCTGGCCATGGCGCTGCGCGCCGCGTAAAGCGGCCTGGACGAAGTGGCTGGCGATAGTGCGTTCGCGCATGGAGGGTTCAGCCTTTTTGCTGGCGATGGTAGCCAGTCCCCCGCCTGCTGAACAAGCACGCCGAGCGGTGGGATATCCGCCAGGCTGGTGCAGGGCGCGTGCGGGAAACCGCCAGGCGTATCATTGCGTTAGCAGAGTTTATGCTTATCAACTCATTGAAATTGAAGGTTTTTAATATTTTGTAACCTGTGGCATGGCGTTTGCGATGGCAGCGTACAAGGGCGCGCGAGGCGCACCTGGACAATAAATCCCTCCAGAAGGAGGGGCATCGTTTATGCAAAGCCCCCTGGCGTGTTGCGGATGCTGCCACGGGGCGTCGAGGTATTGCCATGATCACTGCCGTCAACCGTCAACCCTTCTACAAGGTGCTCTACGTACAGGTGCTGTTTGCCATCGCCGTGGGTATCTTGCTCGGCCACTTCTATCCGGAAACCGGTGTTGCGTTGAAGCCGCTCGGCGACGGTTTCGTCAAACTGATCAAAATGGTCATTGCCCCCATCATCTTCTGCACCGTGGTCAGCGGCATCGCTGGCATGCAGGACATGAAGGCGGTCGGCCGTACCGGCGGCTATGCGTTGATGTACTTCGAGGTGGTGTCCACCATCGCTCTGATGGTGGGGTTGTTGGTGGTCAACATCGCTCAGCCGGGCGCCGGCATGCATGTCGACCCGAGCACCCTGGACGCCAGCAAGATCGCTGCCTTCGCCACGGCGGGCGAGCAGCAGAGCACCATCGGCTTTTTGCTCAACGTCATCCCCAACACCGTGGTCGGCGCCTTCGCCAATGGCGACATCCTCCAGGTGCTGTTCTTCTCCGTACTCTTCGCCTTCGCCCTGCAGCGCATGGGGGATTTCGGCAAGCCGGTGCTGGAGTTCATCGACCGCATCGCCCACGTCATGTTCGGCATCATCAACATGATCATGAAGCTGGCGCCGCTCGGTGCCTTCGGCGCCATGGCCTTCACCATCGGTCAGTACGGCGTGGGTTCGCTGGTGCAACTGGGGCAGTTGATGATGTGCTTCTACATCACCTGCCTGTTCTTCGTGCTGGTGGTGCTGGGCGGCATCGCCCGGGCCCATGGCTTCAGCATCCTGCGCTTCATCCGTTATATCCGCGAGGAACTGATGATCGTGCTCGGTACTTCGTCCTCCGAGTCGGCGCTGCCGCGCATGTTGAGCAAGATGGAAAAGCTCGGGGCGAACAAGTCGGTGGTGGGCCTGGTTATTCCCACCGGTTACTCCTTCAACCTCGACGGCACCTCCATCTACCTGACCATGGCCGCGGTGTTCATCGCCCAGGCCACCGACACGCCGATGGACATCACCCACCAGATCACCCTGCTGCTGGTACTGCTGGTGGCCTCCAAGGGTGCGGCTGGGGTGACCGGCAGCGGTTTCATCGTGCTCGCCGCCACCCTGTCTGCCGTCGGCCACCTGCCGGTGGCCGGTCTGGCGCTGATCCTCGGCATCGACCGCTTCATGTCCGAAGCCCGGGCCCTGACCAACCTGGTGGGCAATGGCGTGGCCACCATCGTGGTCGCCAAGTGGTGCAAGGAGCTGGATGAGGACACGCTGCAGCGTGAGCTGGCATCCGATGGCAGGCCCGATATGGTCGAGGCACCTGCCGTACCGGCAGCTCCGGCCAATCGCGAGCTGGCTTGACCTTCTTGAGGTGTCACCCTCGGCCCGCCTTTATGGCGGGCTTTTTGAGGGGCTTCGGGTAGGTCTGGGGGCTTGATACCGGACTGGCAAGTTTGTGTGTTGGCTTACTGGTGTTCTGAACGCCGCTTCGGTGTGTTCAGAAACTCCTTGTTTCGCCCCCTCGGGCGACTCACTTTTCTTTGAGCTGCGCAAAGAAAAGTAAGCAAAAGAAACGCACCCCCGCCATCCGGGTCTCGCTTCGCTCGACTTCCCTCACTCCGGCACCGCTCCGGGGTCGGCGTACATGGGCCATCCCTGGCCCATTACGCCTCTCGCGGCATCCATGCCGCTCGCCCCTTGCGCAATGCCTACGTTCGGCCTCCTGAAGGGGGAGTTAGCGCGCCTGAGCGTATATTGGCTCCGGGCATGCCCGGCGTGCTCTGGTAGCAGTGGAGCCATGATGTGGCCGCCGGGTTAAACCAAAACTTTCATTCGCGCACTTTCATTCGCTTGAATAGCTTGCCGGCTTTCAGCCGGCATTCAGGTCAGCCCTAAGGCTGACCCATGTTCAAGCACTCCACGCTAATTCTGGGTTACCGCAGGTTCAGGCGCGTGCAGAGCCCGCCCAGGAGGGTGAGCGGAATCGTCGTGGAAGAGGTCGAGCGACATGGATGTCGCGAGAGCCGCGATGGGCCAGGGATGGCCCACCGTGGCGGGCCTCTGGAGCGGCGATGGAGTGAGCGAACCCTCGCGCAGCGAGGGCCGGATGATCGGGCGGAGGGTTTTGGTTACTTTGCCCGCAAAGTGACTCGCCCGGGAGGGCGAAACGAGAGACGTCAGCTAAACACCTATAAGCAGCTTGAACACCGAAAACCACCGAGCACTCACACCGTATTGCCAGTCCGGTATCACCAGCTACTTTGACCGAATGAGTCAACCGCACCTGAGCGCATGGGTCATTGAGCGGCATGCGGCGGCACACCTAACCTTCGCGCAATAACAAGCAGCGGAGGATCCGCCCCATGCAGCGCAACCATTTCGACACCGAGCACAATCTGTTCCGCGATGCCTTCGCGACGTTCCTCGACAAGGAGGTGGTGCCGCATCAGGAGGAGTGGGAGGCCGCCGGCGTGGTCGACCGCAGCGTATGGCGCAAGGCCGGCGAGATGGGGTTTCTGCTGCCCTGGGCGGACGAGCAGTACGGCGGCGCCGGGCTCAAGGATTTTCGCTACGAGCAGATCATGTGCGAGGAGCTGGCGCGCATCAACGAGCCTGGCTTCATGATCCCGCTGCACTCGGCCCTGTGCGGCCCCTATATCGCCGAGTATGGCAACGCCGAGCAGAAGGCGCGGTTCATGCCGGGCATCGTCAGCGGCGAGACCATTCTCGCCGTGGCGATGACCGAGCCGTCTGCCGGCTCCGACCTGGCGGGCATGCGCACCACGGCGGTGGACAAGGGCGATCATTGGCTGCTCAACGGTTCCAAGGTGTTCATTTCCAATGGCTACCTGGCCGACCTGGTGATAGTCGCGGCCAAGACCGACCCGGCCAACAAACACGCCATGGGCCTGTTCCTGGTGGAGCGTGGCATGCCCGGCTTCGAGCGCGGCAAGAAGCTGAAGAAGCTCGGCATGCACAGCCAGGACACTGCCGAACTGTTCTTCAGCGAGGTCAAGGTGCCCAAGGAGAATCTGCTGGGCGATGCCAAGGGCGGCTTCTTCTACCTGATGAACATGCTCGCTCAGGAGCGCCTGACCAACGCCTGCGGTGCAGTGGCCGGGGCTGAGGTGGCCCTGCAGACCACCATTGATTACGTCAGGGAACGCCAGGCCTTCGGGCGCCCGGTGGCGCATTTTCAGAACACCCGCTTCAAACTGGCGGAAATGCGCACCCAGGTCGACGTGGCGCAGGTCTTCACCGACCGCTGCGTGCTGGATCACAACCAGAAGAAACTCACCCCGGAAGTCGCCGCAGAGGCCAAACTCTTCACCACCGAGCTGCTCGGCAAGGTGGTAGACGAGGGCGTGCAACTGCATGGCGGCTGGGGCTACATGTGGGAGTACCCGATCTGCAAGATGTACGCGAATGCGCGCATTCAGCGCATCTTCGCCGGCACCTCGGAGATCATGAAGGAGATCATCAGTCGCGGTATGAAACTGTAGGGTTCAACAGCCCGGTGTTGCTGGAGTTTGCGCGGCGCTATCGGTTACATCACACTCAGGAAACGGGAATCGCCATGTCCGGCCCACTGTCTTCGCTGAAAATCCTCGACTTCTCCACCCTGTTGCCGGGGCCGTTCGCCTCCCTGTTGCTGGCGGACATGGGCGCCGAGGTGCTGCGCGTGGAGTCGCCCACGCGCATGGATCTGGTGCGGGTGCTGCCGCCGCACGAGGGCGGCACCTCCACCAGCCATGCCTACCTCAATCGCAACAAGCGCAGCATCGCCCTCGACCTCAAGCGGCCCGAGGCGGTGGAGCTGGTCAAGAGGCTGGTGGGCGAGTACGACATCCTGCTCGAACAGTTCCGCCCCGGCGTGATGGACAGGCTGGGGCTGGGCTACGAGGCGCTCAAGGCGATCAACCCAAGGCTGATCTACGTATCCATTACCGGCTATGGGCAGACCGGGCCGTACCGCGAGCGCGCCGGGCACGACATCAACTACCTGGCGCTGTCCGGCATCGCCAGTTACACCGGGCGCCGCGACAGCGGCCCACTGCCGCTCGGCGTGCAACTGGCGGATCTCGCTGGCGGCTCCCTGCATGGGGTGATCGGTCTGCTCGCCGCCGTGGTGCAGCGCCAGGCCACGGGCAAGGGGCAGCAGGTGGACGTGAGCATGACCGACTGCGTCTTCAGCCTGCACGGCATGGCCGGTGCTGGTTACCTGGGGGCGGGAGTGGAGCCGGCCATGGAGAATCAGCCGCTCAATGGCGGCAGCTTCTACGATTACTACCGCACCCGTGACGGCCGCTGGTTCGCCGTGGGCAGCCTGGAGCCGCAGTTCATGCAGGCCTTCTGTCAGGCCATCGGGCGGCCGGAGCTGGCGGCTCGTGGGTTGTCGCAGAAGTCGGAGGATCAGCAGGCGCTCAAGCGTGAGATCGCGATCGAGTTCGAGAGGCGTGATTTTGCCGAGTGGAGCCAGGTGTTCGCCACGCTAGATGCCTGTGTCGAACCCATGTTGCCGCTCTCCGAGGCGCTGGAGCATCCGCAGATCCGCGCCCGTGAACTGGTGACCGAGGTGCCGCGCGAGGGGCTGCCGGCGCAGGCGCAACTGGCCTGCCCGCTGAAGTTCTCCGAGGGCCTGCCGCCGCCACGGCATGTCGGCGCGGCGCTCGGCGCGCACACCGAGCAGGTACTGGCCGAACTGGGTTTCGATGCCGAAGGTGTGGCCAGATTGCGTGACGCAGGGGTGTTTGGCTAGCAGGCTGTTGAAAAACTACCTGCGTTGGCAATACTGCGTTAAAAACAGCCTCGCGTGCGAGCCCAGGCTAGGCGCCCCCGTCAAAAATGCTCATTTACAACACGTAAACCCGAGTGTGGGCCCAGTGCTTCTTGACTCACTGCGTTCGCCCTTCGGGTCAGCCTTCGGCTGTTACTCCCGCTGGTCGTTGCGGCTGTTTTTGCGGGGCCGCAATCGGTATTGCACTGCCTGCCTCGGCTCGGGCTTCCTGCTTCGCTCTACCTCCTGCATCCATGTAGTCGTCGCCTACGTTTTTCAACGGCCTGCTGGGGGCTGTTGCTAGCTGCCGGGTAACACCCTGCACCGGACTGGGCGTTTCGGGAACGCAATTGCTCTGATTCGGTGCGCCTGCTGGCCGCCGTGATGGCTCACTCTTCAGCGCAAGCCCCGAAATAGAGAGGGTGGCGATTTCATGGCCTGGGTCTTGCTTTGAAGATTCGTTTGGATTTTTTCTGTTGATCACTGCTTTTTCTGTCTGTCAATATCTCTCGCCTGTGCATCCTGCGCTTCTGTAATTAGTTGTCGCATTGAAGAAATATCCCCTCAATGCCTGCCGCTAGAATGCCGCACACCCAGCCAAGGCCCCTTGTCGTCCACCCTGCACGACAGCGCAGCACTGCCTTCTATCACCCATAAAAGGCCCGGGCCCCTCACTGCCATCGATGCCATACCCAAATTCGAGGAGCAAAGAATGAAGAAGATCGCACTGCTCGGCGCCTTGGCGCTGTCCCTGTTGTCGCCCCTGGCCATGGCCGAGAAGCCGCTGCGCATCGGCATCGAGGCGGCCTATCCGCCCTTCGCCTTCAAGACCCCCGATGGCCAGATCGCCGGCTTCGACTACGACATCGGCAACGCCCTGTGCGAGGAGATGAAGGTCAAGTGCCAATGGATCGAGCAGGAGTTCGACGGCCTGATCCCGGCGCTCAAGGTGCGCAAGTTCGACGCCGTGCTGTCGTCCATGTCGATCACCGAGGATCGCAAGAAGTCCGTGGATTTCACCGGCAAGTACTACGCCACGCCGGCCAAGCTGGCGATGAAGGCCGGCACCGAGCTGAAGAATCCGCTGGTCGACCTAAAGGGCAAGAAGATCGGCGTGCAGCGCTCCTCGGTATATGACCGCTACGCCACCGACGTATTCGCCCCGGCCGGTGCCGAAGTGGTGCGCTACAGCTCGCAGAACGAAGTCTTCCTCGACCTGCAGGCCGGTCGCCTGGATGCCACCCTGGCCGACTCGGTGAACATCGACGACGGCTTCCTCAAGACCGACGCCGGCAAGGGCTTCGCCTTCGTCGGCCCCGACTTCACCGATGTGAAGTATTTCGGCGAAGGGCAGGGCATCGCCGTGCGCAAGGGCGACAAGGACCTGCTCGACAAGCTCAACGCGGCCATCGCGGCGATCCGCGCCAACGGCACCTACAAGCAGGTGCAGGACAAGTACTTCGACTTCGACGTATACAGCGAATAAGCCTAACCTGCAGACAGCACGGCTTGCCGCAAGCCGTGCCGTTTTTCTGGGCCATCTCACCAGATGGCCCTTGTGGTGAGCCTGGCCGCCACCGCTGACCTTTCCACTGTGCTCCCTGGCGCCCTTGCGGTGCCTGACGAGGTATTCGCGCATGCTTCAAGGCTATGGCTCGACCATTCTCGATGGCGCCTGGCTCACGCTGCTGCTGGCGCTGACGTCCATGGCGCTGGCCATCTTTCTCGGCCTGATCGGCGCGGCGTGCCGCCTGTCACCCATCAGGTGGTTGGCCTTGCTCGGTGAAACCTATGCCACGGTGATCCGTGGCATTCCCGATCTGGTGCTGATCCTGCTGATCTTCTATGGCGGCCAGAGCCTAGTGAACAGCGTGGCGCCGATGGTCGGCTACGATGAGTACATCGACATCAACCCCTTCGTCGCTGGCGTGTTCACCATGGGTTTCATCTTCGGCGCCTACCTGTCGGAAACCTTCCGTGGCGCCTTCATGGCCATTCCCAAGGGGCAGGGCGAGGCCGGCGCTGCCTATGGCATGAGCGGGGTGCAGGTGTTCTTTCGCATCCTCGTGCCGCAGATGATCCGCTTCGCCATCCCCGGCTTCACCAACAACTGGCTGGTGCTGACCAAGGCTACCGCGCTGATTTCCGTGGTCGGCCTGCAGGACATGATGTTCAAGGCCAAGAGTGCCGCTGACGCCACCCGCGAACCCTTCACCTTCTACCTGGCGGTGGCCGCCCTGTACCTGCTGCTGACCAGCGTGTCGCTGCTGGCCCTGCGCCTGCTGGAGAAACGCTACTCGGTGGGCACCAAGGTGGCCGAACTATGATCTTCGATTATCAGATGATCTGGGAAAACCTGCCGCTGTATTTCAGCGGTGTACTGGTGACCCTCAAGCTGCTGGGCATTTCCCTGAGCGTCGGCCTGGCCCTGGCTCTGCCGCTGGCTCTGATGCGGGTGTCGCAGTCGCCCTGGGTGAACTTCCCGGCCTGGCTCTACACCTACGTGATCCGTGGCACGCCGATGCTGGTGCAGCTATTTCTGATCTATTACGGCCTGGCGCAGTTCGAGTCCATCCGCGACAGCTTTCTCTGGCCGTATTTCTCCAGCGCCACCTTCTGCGCCTGCCTGGCCTTCGCCATCAACACCAGCGCCTACACCGCCGAGATTCTCGCTGGCAGCCTCAAGGCGACGCCGCCGGGGGAGATCGAGGCGGCCAAGGCCATGGGCATGTCGCGCGCCAAGCTCTATCGCCGCATCCTGCTGCCTTCGGCGCTGCGCCGGGCGCTGCCGCAGTACAGCAACGAGGTGATCATGATGCTGCACACCACCTCGCTGGCCTCCATCGTCACCCTGGTGGACATCACCGGCGCGGCGCGCACGGTCTACTCGCAGTACTACATGCCGTTCGAGGCCTTCATCACCGCCGGCCTGTTCTACCTGGCGCTGACCTTCACCCTGGTGCGCCTGTTCAAGCTGGCCGAGCGTCGCTGGCTGGCCTACATGGCCCCGCGCAAGGCCTGATGCCATGCCGATTCAAGAGAACCCGAACATGTACAAACTCGAAGTCCAGGACCTGCACAAGCGCTACGGCAGCCATGAGGTGATCAAGGGTGTGTCGATGGCGGCCAAGGCCGGCGACGTCATCAGCATCATCGGCTCCAGCGGCTCGGGCAAGAGCACCTTCCTGCGCTGCCTGAACCTGCTGGAACAGCCTCATGCCGGCAAGATCCTGCTCAACGGTGAAGAATTGAAGCTGGTGCCGGCCAAGGACGGTTCGCTGCGTGCCGCCGATGCCAAGCAACTGCAGCGCATGCGCGCGCGCCTGGCCATGGTGTTCCAGCACTTCAACCTGTGGTCGCACATGAGCGCCCTGGCGAACGTGATGGAGGCGCCGGTGCACGTGCTCGGCATGAACAAGGCCGAGGCCCGCGACAAGGCCGAGCATTACCTGAACAAGGTGGGCGTGGCCCATCGCAAGGACGCCTACCCGGCGCACATGAGCGGCGGCGAGCAGCAGCGCGTGGCCATCGCCCGTGCCCTGGCCATGGAGCCGGAGGTGATGCTGTTCGACGAGCCGACTTCGGCGCTCGACCCGGAGCTGGTCGGCGAGGTGCTCAGGGTGATGCAGGATCTGGCCGGCGAAGGCCGCACCATGGTGGTGGTGACCCACGAGATGGGTTTTGCCCGCGAGGTGTCGAACCAGTTGCTGTTCCTGCATCAGGGCCTGGTGGAAGAGCGTGGCTGCCCGCGTGAAGTGCTGGCCAATCCACAATCCGAACGGCTCAAGCAGTTCCTTTCCGGTAGTCTCAAATAATAAGAAGCTAGACTGCGCACTTACGGGTGCGTTGAGCCCATTGAATAGACACTAATGACCCCCCATCGAATCGGCTTTTTATACTGGCCCGGCACCAAGGCCCTGACCCTGTCCCTGGCCGAGGAAGCCCTGCGCGTGGCGCAGCGGGTACACCCCGAGGTGCTCTACGAGCTGGTATTCCTGCAGGCCGAGCCGTCAATGGCGGGGGATTGGCGCCTGCCGGGCGAGCCCTGGGCCGGGCACATGGATGGCCTGCACAAGTTGTTTCTGCTCGCCGATGCGCCGCCGGCTCAGGTATCGGCGCCGCTGGCTGCCGCGCTCAAGCAGCAGGTGCGTAGTGGCTGCGTCATTGGCGGGTTGTCGGCGGGGGTCTATCCGCTGGCCCAGCTTGGTTTGCTCGACGGCTACCGCGCGGCGGTGCACTGGCGCTGGCAGGACGATTTCGCCGAACGCTTCCCCAGGGTGATCGCCACCAGCCATCTGTTCGACTGGGATCGTGACCGCCTCACCGTCTGTGGTGGCTTGGCGGTGCTCGACCTGCTGCTGGCGGTGCTGGCGCGTGACCACGGTGCCGAACTGGCCGGCGCGGTGAGTGAGGAGCTGGTGGTCGAGCGCATCCGTGAAGGCGGCGAGCGCCAGCGCATCCCATTGCAGAATCGTCTGGGTTCCAGCCATCCCAAGCTGACCCAGGCGGTGCTGCTGATGGAGGCCAATATCGAGGAGCCGCTGACCACCGACGAGATCGCCCAGCACGTCTGCGTGTCACGTCGGCAACTGGAGCGCATCTTCAAGCAGTACCTCAACCGCGTGCCCAGCCAGTACTACCTGGAGCTGCGCCTGAACAAGGCGCGACAACTGCTGATGCAGACCAGCAAGTCGATCATCCAGATCGGTTTGTCCTGTGGATTTTCCTCGGGGCCGCATTTCTCCAGCGCCTACCGTAACTTCTTCGGCGCCACGCCGCGTGACGACCGTAACCAACGGCGCAGCAACAGCCCCTTCGAGCTCAGCTCGACGCCGGTCGAGCGGGGCTGATCCGTCCTCTGCTCGCGAAGCTGCGGTGTTCCCTCGGTTCGCGAGCGGGCAACCGGATGAAATCCTGACGTTCATTTAAGGCACTTCCTTGAAACCTCGTGCCAGGTCTTGAGCTGCTTGCTTGATACCGGACTGGCAATACTGTGTTAGTTGTTCTGTGTCTGTTCCGGGTTGCCGCGTTTTTGTTGATGTTTTTGGTTTCGCCCTCCCGGGCGAGTCACTTTTGACGGGCAAAAGTAACCAAAACCCTCCGCCCGGTCATCCGGCCCTGGCTTCGCCAGGGTTCGCTCACTCCATCGCCGTTCCAGAGGCCCGCCGCGAAGGGCCGTCCCTGGCCCATCGCGGCTTTCGCGACATCCATGTCGCTCAACCTCTTCCACGACGATTCCGTTCGCCCTCCTGGGCGGGCTCTGCACGCGCCTGAACCCGAGGTAACCCAGAATTAGCGTGGAGTGTTTGAACATGGGTCAGCCTTAGGGCTGACCTTAATGTCGGCTGCAAGCCGGCAAGCTGTTCACTGCATGAAACTGCGCGAATGAAAGTATTGGTTTAATTCGACAGCCAAATCTCGGCTCCATAGCTACCAGAACACGCCGGGCATGCCCGGAACCAATGTACGTTCAGGCGCGCAAATGCCCCCTTCAGGAGGCCGAACGCAGGCATTGCGCAGGGGGCGAGCGGCATGGATGCCGCGAGATATCGATGGCGGCCCCGCTTGAAGGGCCATGGATGGCCCTTGTAAGCCGACCCCGGAGCAATGCCGGAGTGAGGGAAGTCGAGCGAAGCATGACGGGGACGCCTAGTTCCGGATGGCGGGGGCGTTTCTTTTGCTTACTTTTCTTTGCGCTGGGCGGCAATCCGAGTTCAAAGAAAAGTGAGTCGCCCGAGGGGGCGAAACAAGGAGTTTCTGAACACACCGAAGCGGCGTTCAGAACACCAGTAAGCCAACACACAAACTTGCCAGTCCAGTATCAAAACTGATCTCCCCCCGAAACTCCGCGAAGAACCTTTTGGGCGATCACTGCCCAGACCCATCACGACTCAGGACGCTGACGCGTTCAAGGCCCGCCATCCATTGGTCGGCAATGGCCGCACCGCTTGAATGAATCGCATCAGGATGAAATCGCGTCAATAGGCTGGTCAGCCTGCGCAGATTTTTCCCTGGCCCCTGCACCGCAGCGCTTAACTGCGTTTACACTGCGCCTTTCCGACGTTTTCTGTCGCTTTGACGAAAACCCGCGGGAAACCTGGGGTGGCGCTGTAAGAACATGTCGCATGAGCACAAGGCCGACCCCGAATCAGCCCCTACAATCCTTGGCATTCCCTGTCGTTACGGGCCTTCTGGCTGCCCGGGCGGCCGGTATTTCTCATCAGGAGAGCTTCGATGTCCGTTCAGCACGATGCGGTGCAACGCGCCGATTTCGACCAGTTCATGGTCCCCAACTACGCCCCTGCTGCCTTCGTCCCGGTGCGCGGCCTGGGGTCGCGAGTCTGGGATCAGAGCGGTCGCGAGCTGATCGACTTCGCCGGCGGCATCGCCGTCAACGTGCTCGGTCACTGCCACCCGGCGCTGGTAGCAGCCTTGACCGAGCAGGCCAATACCCTGTGGCACATCTCCAACGTGTTCACCAACGAGCCGACCCTGCGCCTAGGCAAGAAGCTGGTGGAGGCCACCTTCGCCGAGCGCGTGTTCTTCTGCAACTCCGGCGCCGAGGCCAACGAGGCCGCATTCAAGCTGGCCCGGCGTGTCGCCCATGACCGTTTCGGCGCGGACAAGCACGAGATCATCGCGGCCACCAACAGCTTCCACGGGCGCACTCTGTTCACCGTCAGCGTCGGCGGCCAGCCGAAGTATTCCGACGGTTTCGGGCCGAAGATCCAGGGCATCACCCATGTTCCTTACAATGATCTGGAGGCGCTGAAGGCGGCCATCTCCGACAAGACCTGCGCCGTGGTGCTGGAGCCGATCCAGGGCGAGGGCGGGGTGCTGCCGGCGGACAAGGCTTATCTGGAAGGTGCCCGCGCGCTGTGCAATGCGCACGATGCGCTGCTGGTGTTCGACGAGGTGCAGAGCGGCATGGGTCGCAGCGGCGAACTGTTCGCCTACATGCATTACGGCGTGGTGCCGGACATCCTCTCCAGCGCCAAGAGCCTGGGCGGCGGTTTCCCCATCGCGGCGATGCTTACCACCACCGAACTGGCCAAGCATTTCTCCCCTGGCACCCATGGCACCACCTACGGCGGCAACCCGCTGGCCTGCGCCGTGGGCGAGGCGGTGCTGGACATCGTCAATACCCGCGAGACGCTCGATGGCGTCAAGGCCCGGAGCGCGCGTTTCAAGAGCCGCCTGGAGGCCCTCGGCCAGCAGTACGGCCTGTTCGAGCAGGTGCGCGGCATGGGCCTGCTGCTCGGTTGCGTGCTCAATGACAAGTGGAAGGGGCAGGCCAAGCAGGTACTCGATGCCGCCACGGCCGAAGGCCTGATGGTGCTGCAGGCTGGCCCGGACGTGGTGCGTTTCGCCCCGAGCCTGGTGGTCGAGGACGTCGATATCGAAGAAGGCCTGGTTCGTTTCGAGCGTGCGCTGAGCAAGCTGACGGCGGCCTGAGTAGCCCCAGGCAAGGGTTCGAGCCGCACAGCCGCGGCTTGGGCCCGTGTCGCCGCCTTACCGATTCCCTGTTGAGAAGGAGTGCCCCATGCTGGTGATGCGCCCCGCGCAAATGGCGGATCTGGCCGAGGTGCAGCGGCTGGCTGCCGACAGCCCGGTCGGGGTCACCTCGTTGCCGGACGATGCCGGCCGCCTGGGTGACAAGATCGGCGCGTCGGAGTCATCCTTCGCTGCCGAGGTCAGCTTCAATGGTGAGGAAACCTATTTCTTCGTCCTCGAAGATACCGTCAGTGGGCGCCTGGTCGGCTGCTCGGGCATCGTCGCCTCGGCCGGTTATTCCGAGCCGTTCTACAGCTTTCGCAACGAAACCTTCGTGCACCACTCCCGCGAGCTGAAGATCCACAACAAGATCCACGTGCTCTCGCTGTGCCACGACCTCACCGGCAACAGCCTGCTCACCAGCTTCTATGTCGAGCGCTCGCTGGTGTCCACGGCGTTCGCCGAGCTCAACTCCCGTGGCCGCCTACTGTTCATGGCCAGCCACCCCGAGCGCTTCGCCGACGCGGTGGTGGTGGAGATCGTCGGCCACAGCGACGAGCATGGCGAGTCGCCGTTCTGGGACGCCGTGGGACGCAACTTCTTCGACATGAGTTATGCCGAGGCCGAGCGCTTGTGCGGTTTGCGCAGTCGCACCTTCCTCGCCGAGCTGATGCCGCATTACCCCATCTACGTGCCACTGTTGCCGGACGCGGCGCAGGAGGCCATGGGCCAGGTGCACCCGCGGGCGCAGATCACCTTCGACATCCTCATGCGTGATGGCTTCGAGACCGACCACTACATCGATATCTTCGACGGCGGGCCGACCCTGCATGCGCGCACCTCGGGTATCCGCAGCATCGCCCAGAGCCGCCTGGTGCCGGTGCTCATCGGCGAGGGCGCGCAGGCTGGCCGGCAGTACCTGGTGAGCAATGGCCAGTTGCAGGATTTTCGCGCCATCGTCGCCACGCTGGACTGGGTGCCGGGCAAACCCGTGACCCTCAGCGCCGAAGCCGCCGAAGTGCTGAGCGTGGGCGAGGGCGGCAGCGTGCGTTTGGTGGCGGTTTGAATCGAAGCGGCAAGCCCCAAGCTCCAAGCGGCAAGCCAGCCTGGCTTCTGACTTGTAGCTTGTCGCTTGAAGCTAATAGCTTGATCCGGAGGATCCAATGATCGTTCGTCCCGTGCGCAGTGCCGATTTGCCGGCTCTGATCGACCTGGCACGCAGTACCGGCGCCGGCCTGACCACCTTGCCGGCCAATGAGGCGCGTCTGGCGCAGCGTGTCGTCTGGGCGGAAAAGACCTTCCGTGGCGAGGCCGAGCGTGCCGACGCCGATTACCTGTTCGTGCTCGAGGACGATGCCGGCCAGGTGCTCGGCATCTCTGCCGTGGCGGGCGCCGTGGGCCTGCGCGAGCCCTGGTACAACTACCGCGTCGGTCTGACCGTCAATGCCTCGCAGGCGCTGAACATCCATCGGCAGATTCCGACCCTGTTCATGGCCAACGATCTGACCGGCAACAGCGAGCTGTGCTCCCTGTTCCTGCATGCCGATCACCGTACCGGGATCAATGGCCGCCTGCTGTCCAAGGCGCGCTTTCTGTTCATCGCCGAGTTCCGCGAGTTGTTCAGCGACAAGGTGATCGCCGAGATGCGCGGCATGTCCGACGAGCACGGCCGTTCACCGTTCTGGGAAAGCCTGGGGCGGCACTTCTTCAAGATGGAGTTCTCCCAGGCCGACTACCTCACTGGCGTTGGCAACAAGGCCTTCATCGCTGAGCTGATGCCCAAGTTCCCGCTCTATACCTGCTTCCTCTCGGCGGAGGCGCGCGCGGTGATCGGCCGTGTGCACCCAGATACCGAGCCGGCGCTGACCATGCTCAAGGCCGAGGGCTTCAGCTATCAGGGTTATGTCGACATCTTCGATGCCGGGCCGGCCATCGAGGCGGAAACCGCGAAGATTCGCGCCGTACGTGACAGTCAGCAACTGGTGCTGGCCATCGGCACGCCGGGTGACGACGCAGTGCCCTATCTGGTGCACAACCGCAAGGGCTACGACTGCCGCATCACCGTCGGCCCGGCGCGGGTGGCCGCCGGTACCCTGGTGGTGGCGCCATTGACTGCCAAGCGCCTGCGCATGTCCGCCGGTGACCTGGTACGTGCCGTGCCGCTGGCAGCCGGCGGCTGAAAAAACTGTACCGGGCCGGTCAGCCTGCCGGCCGTGAATGCGTGGAGTGAAAAATACAATGAGCACTCACTATATCGCCGGCCAGTGGCTGGCGGGGCTTGGCGAGCCGCTGCAGTCGCTCGACCCGTTCAGCCAGGCCGTGCTCTGGCAGGGGCACGGCGCCACGACCGAACAGGTCGATGCCGCTGTGACGGCTGCGCGCCAGGCCTTTCCGGCCTGGGCCGGGCAGTCGCTGGACGCCCGTATCGCCATGCTCGAGCGCTTCGCCGTGCAGCTCAAGGATCAGGCCGAGTCCCTGGCGCAGGCCATCGGCGAAGAAACCGGCAAGCCGCTGTGGGAAGCGGCCACCGAGGTCAGCAGCATGATCGGCAAGGTAGCCATCTCCATCCAGGGTTATCGCGAACGCACCGGCGAGAAACGCGGGCAGGTGGCCGACGCCAGCAGCGTGCTGCGGCACAAACCTCATGGCGTGGTGGCGGTGTTCGGCCCCTACAATTTTCCGGGGCATCTGCCCAATGGCCATATCGTGCCGGCGCTGCTGGCCGGCAACTGCGTGCTGTTCAAGCCCAGCGAGCTGACCCCGAAGGTGGCCGAGCTGACGGTCAAGTGCTGGATTGCGGCGGGGCTGCCGGCGGGCGTGCTCAATCTGCTGCAGGGCGGGCGTGGCACCGGCATCGCCCTGGCCGGTCATGATGGCATCGATGGGCTGTTCTTCACCGGCTCCAGCCGTACCGGCAACCTGTTGCATGCGCAGTTCGCCGGGCGCCCGGAGAAGATCCTGGCGCTGGAGATGGGTGGCAACAATCCCTTGATCGTCGATCAGGTGGCCGATGTCGAGGCCGCTGTCTATACCATCGTGCAATCGGCCTTCATCAGCGCCGGCCAGCGCTGTACCTGCGCGCGGCGCCTGCTGGTGCCCGCAGGAGAGTGGGGCGATGCCTTGCTGGCGCGCCTGGTGCAGGTGGCCGGGCAGCTTGGCGTCGGCCGTTTCGATGCGCAACCGGCACCTTTCATGGGAACGGTGATTTCCCTGCAGGCCGCCGCGCAGTTGTTGCAGGCGCAGCGGGAGCTGCTGGCCGGTGGCGCCACGGCGCTGCTGGCGATGACCCAGCCGCAGGCCGATGCGGCGCTGCTCACACCCGGCATCCTCGATGTCACGGCGCTGGCTGAGCGTCCGGATGCGGAATTCTTCGGCCCGTTGCTGCAGGTGATCCGCTACAGCGATTTCGAGGCCGCCCTCGCCGAGGCCAACGCCACCGCCTATGGTCTGGCTGCTGGGCTGCTGTCCGATTCGCGGGCGCGCTTCGAGCGCTTCTGGCTGCACAGCCGCGCCGGCATCGTCAACTGGAACAAGCCGCTCACCGGCGCCGCCAGCAGCTCGCCGTTCGGCGGCATCGGCGCCTCCGGCAACCATCGCCCCAGCGCTTACTACGCCGCGGACTATTGCGCCTATCCGGTGGCCTCGCTGGAAAGCGAAAGCCTGGCGCTGCCTGCGACCTTGAGTCCAGGAGTGAGCCTCTGATGCCTGCCTATGAGATGAACCTCGACGGCCTGGTCGGGCCGACCCACAACTACGGTGGGCTGTCCTACGGTAACGTCGCCTCGCAAAGCAACGGCCAGGCGGCCTCCAACCCCAAGGAAGCCGCCAAGCAGGGCCTGGCGAAGATGAAGGCGCTGATGGACATGGGCTTCAAGCAGGGCGTGCTGGCCCCGCAGGAGCGCCCGGCCGTCGCCGAACTGCGCCGTTTGGGCTTCAGCGGCAGTGATGTCGACGTGATCCAGCGCGCCGCACGCGAGGCCATGCCGTTGCTGGTGGCGAGTTGCTCGGCCTCGAGCATGTGGACGGCCAATGCCTGTACCGTCAGCCCCAGTGCCGACACCGCCGATGGCCGCGTGCACTTCACCGCCGCCAACCTCAATTGCAAGTTCCACCGCTCGATCGAGCACCCCACCACCAGCCGCGTGCTGCAGGCCATGTTCGCCGACGAGGCGCACTTCGCCCATCACCCGGCGCTGCCGGCGGTGGCGCAGTTCGGCGACGAGGGGGCGGCCAACCACACGCGCTTCTGCAAGGATTATGGCGCTGCCGGCGTGGAGTTCTTCGTCTACGGGCGCAGCGCCTTCGACACCCGCTACCCGGCACCGGCCCGTTACCCGGCGCGGCAGACCCTGGAGGCCAGCCAGGCGGTGGCACGCCTGCATGGCTTGAGCGAGGCGGGGGTGGTCTACGCTCAGCAGAATCCGGCAGTGATCGATCAGGGCGTGTTCCACAACGACGTGATCGCCGTGGGCAACGGTGAGGTGCTGTTCTATCACCAGGACGCCTTTCTCCACAGCGACCAGGTGCTGGCCGAACTGAGCGACAAGCTGGCCCGACGCGGTGGCAACCTCCAGGCGGTGTGTGTGCCGACTGCGGCGGTCAGCGTGCAGGATGCGGTTTGCTCGTATCTGTTCAACAGCCAACTCCTGACTCGCGCCGATGGCAGCATGCTGCTGGTGGTACCGGAGGAGTGCCGTCACAACGCCAGCGTCTGGCGCTACCTCGAACAGCTCACCGTCAGTGGCGGGCCGATCCGCGAGGTGCGTGTGTTCGACCTCAAGCAGAGTATGCAGAACGGTGGTGGCCCGGCCTGCCTGCGTCTGCGTGTGGCGCTGAACGAAGCTGAGCTGGCGGCGGTCAATCCGGGTGTGGTGATGACGGCTGGGCTGCACGAGCGCCTGGTGGCTTGGGTCGACAGGCACTACCGTGACCGCCTGAGCGAAGCCGACCTGGCCGACCCACAACTGCTGTACGAATGCCGCACGGCATTGGATGAACTGACGCAGATCCTTAAACTGGGCTCGGTCTATCCTTTCCAATTGAACTGAATTAGCGACAAGCTCCAAGCCTCAAGCTGCAAGTGTCAGCTTGTCTTGCAGCTTGAAGCTTGTAACTAGGAGCTGTTTCATGTCCCTGCAACTGATTCTCGAAGATACCGACGGCACTCAGCTAGAAACCTCCTGCACCCGCTTCGCCGTGGTCTGGCAGGGCAAGGAGGTATGGATTCAGGCCGTTGGCGATCAGTTGCTGATCGGTGTCGACGTCGAGGAGGGCGATACCGAGTACGCCAACCTGCTGCTGCGCCCGCAGGCCACCAATCTGGTCAGCCTGCAGCTGGAAATGGAGGCGGTCGATGCCGGTGACGACGATCACGTGCATGGTCCGGACTGCAATCACTGATCGAGCCTGGTAGGGGTGAGCGAAAACGCTTGTTCGCTCGCCCCTACAAGAATGCTGCGAACCAAGGAGTCGCCATGCTTGCCCTCGGCAAACTGCTTGAACTGACCCTGGCCGGCCATGAGCCGTCGGCGAAGATTCAACTGACACCCGACGGCACGCGCCTGCGATGGCTGGACGAAGGTGCGCTGGAGGTCACTCCGCCGGCTGCCCGTGACACTGGCCTCGACCTGCTGCTGTCGGCCGGCATCCACGGTAACGAAACTGCGCCTATCGAGCTGCTCGACCGTCTGCTGCGTGGCATCGCGCGCAACGAGTTGCATCCGGCGGCACGCATGCTTTTCCTGTTCGGTAACCCCGAGGCCATGCGCCGCGGCGAGCGCTACGTGGAACAGGACATCAACCGCCTGTTCAGTGGTCATCACGAACAGGCCAGCGGCTTCGAGGCGATTCGTGCCTGCGACCTGGAGCATCTGGCTGCCACCTTCTTCGGCAAGGCAACGGGGCGCATGCGGCTGCACTACGACCTGCACACCGCCATGCGTGGCTCGAAGATCGAGCAGTTCGCCCTCTATCCCTGGCAGGAGGGTCGCGCTCATTCCCGTCGCGAGCTGCAGCGCCTGCGCGCCGCCGGGATCGAGGCGGTGCTGCTGCAGAACAAGGCATCGAGTACCTTCAGCGCCTACACATATGCGCAGCTCGGTGCCGAGGCCTTTACCCTGGAGCTGGGCAAGGCGCGCGCCTTCGGGCAGAACCAGCGGATCAACCTCGGGCTGCTGGAAGGCGCTCTGCACGACTTGATCGAGGGGCGTGAAATGACGAGCGACGGGACTAGCCTCGATGGCCTGCAACTGTTCGCCGTATCGCGCGAGATCATCAAACACAGCGACAGCTTCCAGTTGCACCTGCCGGCGGACATCGAGAACTTCACTGAGCTGGAGCCCGGGTATCTCCTGGCCGAAGACATCGCCGGCACGCGCTGGGTGGTGCAGGGAGAGGGCGAGCGCATCATCTTTCCCAATCCCAAGGTCAGGAACGGCCTGCGCGCCGGCATCCTCATCGTTCCCGACGATGGCGCCGGCGTGCTGTAGCCCGGATGCAATCCGGGGATGGCCGGCACATTTTCCCCGGATTGCATCCGGGCTACGGTGTCGGCCAGTTGCTTTATCGCACAACTGTATCTTTCACTGTCCGGGCAGCCTCTTTAGCATGGGCTTTTTCGCCAGAAGCCGGGAATGCCTGCCATGCATCTGATCGACCTGCGTAGCGATACCGTCACCCAGCCCACCGCCGCCATGCGCGAGGCCATGCTCACCGCCGAACTGGGTGACGATGTGTATGGCGAGGATCCTACCGTCAACCGCCTGGAAAGCTGGCTGGCCAAGGAACTGGGCTTTGCCGCGGCACTGTTCGTGCCCACCGGCACCATGAGCAACCTGCTGGGCCTGATGGCGCACTGCGAGCGCGGTGACGAATACATCGTCGGCCAGCAGGCGCACACCTACAAATACGAGGGCGGTGGCGCCGCCGTGCTCGGTTCCATCCAGCCGCAGCCGATCGACGCCGAAGACGATGGCTCGCTGGATCTGGCCAAGGTGGAGGCGGCGATCAAGCAGGACGACTTCCATTTCGCCCGCACCCGCCTGCTGACACTGGAAAACACCATGCAGGGCAAGGTGTTGCCGCTCGACTATCTGGCCGCCGCGCGCGAGCTGACTCGTCGACGTGGCCTGAGTCTGCATCTGGATGGCGCGCGCCTGTTCAATGCGGCAGTCAAGCTGCAGGTGCCGGCACGCCAGATCACCCAGTATTTCGACTCCGTGTCGGTATGCCTGTCCAAGGGGCTCGGTGCGCCGGTCGGCTCGGTGCTCTGTGGCAGCGAAGAGTTGATCGCCAAGGCCCGGCGCCTGCGCAAGATGGTCGGCGGCGGCATGCGCCAGGCGGGCCTGCTGGCGGCAGCCGGGCTCTATGCCCTGGAACACCAGGTCGAGCGCCTGGCCGAGGATCATGCCAAGGCCGCGCACCTGGGCGAAGCACTGCGCGAGCTGGACTACAGTGTCGAGCCGGTGCAGACCAACATGGTCTACGTGCAGCTTGGCGAGCGGGCCGCGCGGATCAAGGCCTTCATGGCCGAGCGCCGCATCGCCGTCGTCGCCGCACCGCGCCTGCGCCTGATCACCCACTTGGATGTCGGTGCCGAAGGTATCGAGCGGGTGATCGAGGCCTTCGCCGCTTTCCGTGACCATTGAGCAAGAAAGGGACGGTTCATAGCTGTCGCCTATCAACAGGGCACTAGCCGCGGGCGACAGGGCCGATATAATGCGTCCCTTTGCAGACTGCGTGATAACCGTTGCGCCCGGTCATGCTGCGTTGGGAATCGGCTCGGAATGCTCATTCACAGGCTGTGAATTCTGCCTCCTCGCTGCCTTCTGCCTTGGCTGACCTTCGCTCGCTAGGTTGTCACTTCGCCGGCTCTGCCGTAGCCGCCTGATTCCGTGGATATCCCCTATGAAAAGCGCAGAAATCCGTGAAGCCTTCCTGAGCTTCTTCGAAGAAAAAGGGCACACCCGTGTCGCTTCCAGCTCGTTGATTCCGGCGAACGACCCGACCCTGCTGTTCACCAACGCAGGCATGAACCAGTTCAAGGACTGCTTCCTGGGCCTGGAAAAGCGCGTCTACACCCGCGCTACCACCAGCCAGAAGTGCGTGCGTGCCGGCGGCAAGCACAACGACCTGGAAAACGTCGGCTACACCGCGCGCCACCACACCTTCTTCGAGATGCTGGGCAACTTCAGCTTCGGCGACTATTTCAAGCGCGATGCCATCCATTACGCCTGGGAATTCCTCACCTCCGAGAAGTGGCTGAACCTGCCCAAGGAAAAGCTCTGGGTCACTGTCTATGCCACCGATAACGAGGCCTACGACATCTGGACCAAGGAAGTCGGCATCCCCACCGAGCGCATGATCCGCATCGGTGACAACAAGGGGGCGCCCTATGCCTCCGACAACTTCTGGGCCATGGGGGATACCGGCCCGTGCGGCCCGTGCACCGAGATCTTCTTCGACCACGGCGAGCACATCTGGGGCGGCCCACCCGGCAGCCCGGAAGAGGACGGCGACCGCTACATCGAGATCTGGAACAACGTCTTCATGCAGTTCAACCGCACTGCGGACGGCGTACTGCACCCGCTGCCGGCGCCGAGCGTGGACACCGGCATGGGCCTGGAGCGCATCAGCGCCGTGCTGCAGCACGTCAACTCGAACTACGAGATCGACCTGTTCCAGAACCTGCTGGCCGCTTCGGCCAAGGCCATTGGCTGCACCAACGAAGGCCAGGCCTCGCTGAAAGTGGTCGCCGACCACATTCGTTCCTGCAGCTTCCTGATCGCCGACGGCGTGACCCCGTCCAACGAAGGCCGTGGCTACGTGCTGCGCCGCATCGTGCGGCGTGCCTGCCGTCACGGCAACAAGCTGGGCGCCAAGGGCAGCTTCTTCTACCAGATCGTCGCTGCCCTGGTGGCCGAGATGGGTGACGCCTTCCCCGAACTCAAACAGCAACAGGCGCATATCGAGCGCGTGCTGAAGACCGAGGAAGAGCAGTTCGCCAAGACCCTGGAACAGGGCCTGAAGATACTCGAGCAGGATCTGGCCGAGCTCAAGGGCACTGTCATTCCTGGCGAGGTCGTGTTCAAGCTGTACGACACCTATGGCTTCCCGGTCGACCTGACTGCCGACATCGCCCGCGAGCGCGAGCTGTCGGTGGACGAAGAAGGCTTCGAGCGCGAGATGGAAGCGCAGCGCGAGCGCGCCCGTTCCGCCAGCGCCTTCGGCATGGATTACAACGCGCTGGTCAAGGTCGACGCCGACACCCGTTTCCTCGGCTACGAAGGCACCAGCGGCAGCGGCAAGATCATCGCCCTGTTCAAGGCCGGCAGCGCCGTGGACAGCCTCGCCGAAGGCGAGGAGGGCGTGGTGGTGCTGGATCAGACCCCGTTCTACGCCGAATCCGGTGGCCAGATCGGCGACTGCGGCTATCTGGAAGGTGCCGGCGTGCGCTTCGACGTGCGTGACACCACCAAGGCTGGCGGCGCCTTCCTGCACCACGGTGTGGTGGCCAAGGGCGGCCTGAGTGTTGGCGCCAGCGTCAAGGCCGAGGTCGATGCCGAGGTGCGCCAGGCCACGGCGCTGAACCACTCGGCCACTCACCTGCTGCACGAAGCCTTGCGCCAGGTGCTGGGCGAGCACGTGCAGCAGAAGGGCTCGCTGGTCAATAGCCAGCGCCTGCGCTTCGACTTCAGTCACTTCGAGGCGATCAAGCCCGAGCAGATCAAGCAGCTCGAGGACATCGTCAATCGCGTGGTGCGCGAGAACACGCCGGTAGAGACTGAAATCACCGACATCGAAACCGCCAAGGCCAAAGGCGCGACCGCGCTGTTCGGCGAGAAGTACGGCGATCAGGTACGTGTGCTGAGCATGGGCGGCGATTTCTCCGTCGAGCTGTGCGGCGGTACCCACGTGGCCCGCACTGGCGACATCGGTCTGTTCAAGATCGTCAGCGAAGGTGGCGTAGCGGCCGGCGTGCGTCGTATCGAGGCGGTCACCGGTGCAGCCGCGCTGGCTTACCTCAATGGCGCCGAAGAACAGCTCAAGGAAGCCGCCTCGCTGGTCAAGGGCAACCGCGACAACGTGCTGGACAAACTGTCGGCGCTGATCGAGCGTAACCGCCAGCTGGAAAAGGAACTGGAGCAGCTCAAGGCCAAGGCCGCCAGCGCAGCCGGTAACGATCTGGCCGCATCGGCCGTGGACGTCAAGGGCACCAAGGTGCTGGCTGCGCGTCTCGATGGCCTGGATGGCAAGGCGCTGCTGGCACTGGTCGACCAGCTCAAGAACAAGCTGGGCAGCGCGGTGATCCTGCTCGGCGGCGTGTTCGAGGAAAAGGTTGTGCTGGTCGCTGGCGTGACCCAGGATCTGACCTCCAGGCTCAAGGCGGGTGACCTGATGCGCCAGGCAGCAGCAGCCGTGGGCGGCAAGGGCGGTGGTCGTCCGGACATGGCTCAGGGTGGCGGCGTCGACGCTGGCAAGCTGGACGAGGCGCTGTCCTTGGCGGCTGCTCTGGTCGAACAGGCCTCGTGACCCGGGATGCCTGCGTCCTGACATGGCTTGGTGCGGGCGCGAATTTCATCAATGAGTTCGCTCCTGTACAGGCATCGGCGAGTTAACGTGGGTATCGTCTTGCAAGTAGCGTGAAAGCGAGGCCAGCAGTGCGTCCGGCAGGCCTTGGCAGTGTGACCCGATGCGGGTTTAATGGGCGCCCTTCGAGGAATCAGGCGGCTTTTTGAAATGGCTTTGATCGTACAGAAGTTTGGGGGCACCTCCGTCGGCACCGTCGAGCGTATCCAGCAGGTGGCCGAGAAGGTAAAGAAGTTCCGCGAGAAAGGTGACGACATCGTCGTCGTGGTGTCCGCCATGAGTGGCGAGACCAACCGTCTGATCGATCTTGCCAAGCAGATCACCGACGGCGAGCCGGTACCGCGTGAGCTGGATGTGATGGTGTCCACCGGTGAGCAGGTGACCATCGCCCTGCTGGCCATGGCGCTGATCAAGCGCGGCGTGCCGGCGGTGTCCTACACCGGCAACCAGGTGCGCATCCTCACCGACAGCGCCTACAACAAGGCGCGTATTCTGCAGATCGATGATCAGAAGATTCGTGCCGACCTCAAGGCCGGGCGTGTCGTCGTCGTCGCCGGCTTCCAGGGCGTCGACGAGCACGGCAGCATCACCACCCTGGGGCGTGGCGGTTCCGACACCACCGGCGTGGCCCTGGCGGCGGCGTTGAAGGCCGATGAGTGCCAGATCTACACCGATGTCGATGGCGTCTACACCACCGACCCGCGCGTGGTGCCCAAGGCCCAGCGTCTGGAGAAGATCACCTTCGAGGAAATGCTGGAAATGGCCAGCCTCGGCTCCAAGGTGCTGCAGATCCGCTCGGTGGAATTCGCCGGCAAGTACAATGTCCCGCTGCGCGTCCTGCACAGCTTCCAGGAGGGGCCGGGCACCCTCATTACCCTTGATGAAGAGGAATCCATGGAACAGCCGATCATTTCCGGCATCGCTTTCAATCGCGACGAAGCCAAGCTGACCATCCGTGGGGTACCGGATATCCCCGGCATCGCCTTCAAGATTCTCGGCCCGATCAGCGCCGCCAACATCGAAGTGGACATGATCGTGCAGAACGTCTCGCACGATAACACCACCGACTTCACCTTCACCGTGCACCGCAACGACTACAACAACGCCCTGAGCGTGTTGCAGAAGACCGCTGACGAACTGGGCGCCCGTGAAGTGGTGGGGGACACCAACATCGCCAAGGTGTCCATCGTCGGTGTCGGCATGCGCTCCCATGCCGGTGTCGCCAGTCGCATGTTCGAGGCCCTGGCCAAGGAGACCATCAACATCCAGATGATCTCCACCTCCGAGATCAAGGTATCCGTGGTCATCGAGGAAAAATACCTGGAACTGGCCGTGCGTGCCCTGCACACGGCTTTCGAGCTCGACGCCCCGGCTCGACAGGGTGACTGATGCATCGATCCGAAAGGCGCGGCTGGTTCCGCGCCTTTCGTCTTTTTGACTGGTACGCGGGAACTTTATTTCTACGCGAGCTGGTCAATACTTGGGTAGACGCTTGCTGGCTTGAATGAGCAGGAAGCCGACACCATTTTTCTTTTTGCAGACGTGTTGTCCTGAAATGTAATTCGTGAGGAGAAAGGAATGCTGATTCTGACTCGCCGGGTTGGAGAGACCCTGATGGTTGGTGATGATGTGACTGTCACCGTGTTGGGTGTGAAAGGTAACCAGGTGCGCATTGGTGTCAATGCGCCGAAAGAGGTTGCCGTGCACCGTGAGGAAATCTACCAACGCATCCAGAAAGAGAAGGGTGACGAACCAAGCCACTAATTTTTCTACAAATTTTTGTTTGCAAACGGGGAAAACATGGTTATCATGCGCCCCGTGTTGCGGAGAGGTGGCCGAGTGGCCGAAGGCGCTCCCCTGCTAAGGGAGTACACCTCAAAAGGGTGTCGGGGGTTCGAATCCCCCCTTCTCCGCCATTATTCAGCGAGCCGGGCGGTTGCCAGGCTGGCGAATCAACCAGAGGTGATCTGGTATAAAAGCACCAAAGATCTCGCGAAAGCGTAGCGAGCGAAGGGTAGGCGAGGCGAAAGCGAGCGAAGAAGCGCAGTTTAGTTTTCTAAATGAGCATTCTGAGTTCGGTTTCAACGAAGCATAACCAAGCGCAGTAGCTTTCGAGTGATCTGTAACGGACTCATAGCTCAGCTGGATAGAGTACTCGGCTACGAACCGAGCGGTCGGAGGTTCGAATCCTCCTGAGTCCGCCATATTCAAATGGCTTGCATCGCTGCAAGCCATTTTGTTTCAGCCAGTGGTGATCTGGCCTAAAACCACCATCAAGGTCGCATGAAAGCGTAGCTTTCGAGTGATCTTCAACGGACTCATAGCTCAGCTGGATAGAGTACTCGGCTACGAACCGAGCGGTCGGAGGTTCGAATCCTCCTGAGTCCGCCATATTCAATGGCGTTGCAGCGATGCAAGCCATTTTGCTTCAACCAGTGGTGGTCTGGTCTAAAAACACCATAAAGGTCGCATGAAAGCTTGTTGGCATTCGGGTGATCTTTAATGGACTCATAGCTCAGCTGGATAGAGTACTCGGCTACGAACCGAGCGGTCGGAGGTTCGAATCCTCCTGAGTCCGCCATACCCAAAAGGGCCTGCATCACTGCAGGCCCTTTTTCTTTGTGTGCTATTTCTTCACGCAGCCAGACGCGTCGAAGTTGACCTGCTGGCGGTTGCCGCGCTTGTCATCGTAGTGATAACGCTGCCTGCCGTTATGGCGGGTGATCCTGTCCGGCTTGCCCAGGCTGCTTTCCACATCGGCCAGACTCATGCCTGGGCGAACCTCCTTGCGGATGATCGCCTGGCGTTTTTCACGGCTTGTCAGCAGATTGCCGCAGCCGTCGTCCTGTTGGCCGACTGTCACCACCTCCGGTGAATTGGCATGTTTGCGTCCGGAGTGACGAGAGGGATCTGCCAGTGGAATCGCCTTGCCGCTGCTGGGAGTGAGGTTTTGCGCCTCCTGCAGGTGCTGTTGCTGGTCGCTCTCGCAGCCATGGAGGGTGAAGGTGACATGGCCGCCGGCGTCCACGCAGCGGAACACGCTGGTCGCCGAGCTGTCTTGAATAGGGGAGAGAAGCGCAGCGGCCAGTAGCGCTGCAAGGTGCGATCCGCGCATGAGTCGTCCTCCGTGACGTTTACCTGTTTCAGCCTAAACCGTTTTTTCGCTCTTACCAAGGTGTCCTGGCGGAGGTGGCCGGCGTCGCATAGCCAAGTTTTCATGCGAGATCGAAGTTTGTAGCGCAAGCAATTGTTCTTGCCGCGCTTTTGTCACGTACAAAGCTGTTTTGCGGTGTTATCATTTGCCGTGTCAGCCCCGCCGGGGCTTGTGGAATACCACCATGGACTTACCCAGTAGTTACTCAATACTCCCCTCGAACAATCGTGTAAGACCTGATTGATCCCCTTTGGCGTGCCCGCCAACTGGGGGTGGAGCGCGCCATGACCGAAGTAGAAGCCAAGAAGCCGCAAGAGAGCCTGCAGGATCGCCTGGCCCAGGTGATCGAACTGCTGCATCGGCACAAGCTGGTGGAAGACCTGACCCATCGTCAGGAAGGCCAGCACAGAGACCGGGTCGAGAGCCTGGTACACCGGCAGAATCTCGCCGAGCTGCAACGCAAGCTCGACGATGTGCACCCCGCCGACATCGCCCACATCCTCGAAGCCTTGCCGCTGGACGACCGTCTGACCGTCTGGCAACTGGTCAAGGCCGAGCGGGACGGCGACATCCTGCTGGAAGTGTCCGACGCGGTGCGCGAAACCCTGATCGCTGACATGGACGATCACGAGATTCTTGCGGCCGCCAAGGACATGGATGCCGATGAACTGGCCGATCTGGCGCCGGAACTGCCGCGTGACGTCGTTCACGAACTGATGGAGACGCTCGATGCCCAGCAGCGCGAGCGCGTGCGTTCGGCCCTGTCCTACGAGGAGGATCAGGTTGGCGCGCTGATGGACTTCGAGATGGTCACCATCCGCGAGGACGTCAGCCTGGAAGTGGTGCTGCGCTACCTGCGCCGCCTCAAGGAGCTGCCAGGGCATACCGACAAGCTGTTCGTGGTCGACTACGACGGTGTGCTCAAGGGCGTGTTGCCGATCAAGCGCCTGCTGGTCAACGATCCGGAGAAGCAGGTCGGCGAGGTGATGGCCGACGATCCGGTGAGTTTCCATCCCGACGAGGACGGCTACGACGCGGCCCAGGCTTTCGAGCGTTATGACCTGATTTCCGCTCCCGTGGTGGACAAGAACGGCAAGCTGATCGGCCGTCTGACCATCGATGAGATGGTCGACCTGATCCGTGAGGAAAGCGAAAGCGAAGTGCTGAACATGGCCGGTCTGCGTGAGGAGGAGGACATCTTCGCCTCGGTGTGGAAGTCGGTGCGTAACCGTTGGGCGTGGCTGGCGATCAACCTGGTCACGGCTTTCGTTGCTTCGCGGGTAATCGGTCTGTTCGAGGGCTCGATCGAGAAGCTGGTGGCGCTGGCGGCGCTGATGCCCATCGTCGCCGGTATCGGTGGCAACTCCGGCAACCAGACCATCACCATGATCGTCCGCGCCATGGCACTGGATCAGGTCAGCACCGGCAATACCAAACGCCTGCTGCGCAAGGAATTGGGGGTGTCCCTGATCAACGGCATTCTCTGGGGTGGGGTGATCGGCGCCGTTGCCTATGGCCTCTACGGTAGCTGGTCGCTGGGTGTGGTGATGACCGCAGCGATGACCCTCAACCTGCTGCTGGCGGCGCTGATGGGAGTGCTGATCCCCATGACCCTGGCGCGCCTGGGGCGCGACCCGGCCATGGGGGCCAGCGTGATGATCACCGCCATGACTGACAGCGGCGGCTTCTTCATTTTCCTCGGATTGGCCACGATCTTCCTGTTGTAATCAGTTCATCAGCTCGACCAGCCGCCAGGTATCGAGAAAGGCCGTGACCCGTGTGATCCGGCCATTTTCCAACTGCATGTGCCAGGAGTAGCTGTTCTCGTAGCGGCTGCCGTCCTTGGCGGTCGCCTGGCCATCCCAGTGCACGACCACGTAAGGCCCTTGCGCCACGATCTGGCGGACGGTGGGCACGATGGGCGTGGCCAGTTTGTCAGTGATGGGTTTGACTGCATCCTCCATGAACGCCTCTCGCGTGGGGTAAGTCCCGGAGTACGGGCTGCTGCCGGCCACGACCCAGACGGCATCATCGGCCAGCAACTGGAAGATGCCGCCTTGACCTGCGCGCCAATCATCGAAGGCTTTCTGAATCAGGGCCTGATTGGCAGCGGTGTTGTCAGTTGCCCAGGCCGGGAGGCAGAGGGATGCGCTCAGTAGCAATGCGGCGATGATCTTGTGCATGTTCATGGGCTTTTTTCCTTGGCTGACGGATAACGTTATTCGTCAATTGGGTTGCTTTTGCGGCGCAGTACCATGCCGCCGTGGTAGAGCACGTCGTTGATGAATTCACCATCAGCGGTAAAACCGGTGTCGTCGACGTAGTCGATATGGTTGCCGATGACACGGTAGTTGCCCTGATAGGCGCTTTCGCGATTGCCGCGTGCCTCGTCATAACGGCCATTGGCCAACAGCTCATGGCGGACATGGCCGTCGTCTGTTACCCACATGCCTACGTAAGGATGCGGGTTCTCGGATTGCGCCATTGCCGCGCTGGGTAGCAAGGCACCGCTGATTAGCAGTGTCGCGACGGTGTTCTTCGTTGACATGGTGGTCTCCATCAATGGGGGCTGGCGGTGGGGCGCACGATGACTTCGCTGACGTCGACGTCGTCGGGCTGTTCGACTGCATAGGCCACCGCGCGGGCAATGGCGTCCGGGGTGATGGCGATACGGCGGAAAGCCTTCATCGCATCGCGGGCACTGGCGTCGGTGATGCTGTCGGCCAGCTCGGACTCGACCACGCCGGGGCAGATGGTGGTGACGCGGATGCGCTCGCTCTCCTGGCGCAGGCCCTCGGATATGGCCCAGACCGCGTACTTTGTGGCGCAGTACACCGCAGCAGTGGGGGATACGGCGTGTGCACCGATGGAGGCAATGTTGATCACCTGGCCGTGCCCGCGTGCTTCCATGCCCGGCAGCACGGCGGCGATGCCATGCAGCACGCCCCGTACATTGACGTCGAGCATGCGGTTCCACTCGTCCACCTTCAGCGCGTTGAGCGGTGATAGCGGCATGATCCCGGCGTTGTTGACGATGACGTCGACAGGACCGTGGTGGGCCTCGGCATATTCGACGAAGGCCTGCATGTCATCCAACTGGCTGACGTCGAGAGCTCGGCAGGACGCCCTCAGACCTTGTGCCTGCAGCTCTTGCACGAGTATCTGCAGGCGTTCGATGCGTCGGGCGCCGAGTACCACCTGATGGCCCAGGCTGGCGAGGTGTCTGGCAATGGCTTCGCCGATGCCGCTGCTGGCGCCGGTGATGAGGATGACTTTGCTCATGTCGGTCTCCGTTGCGTTATGGAGCCTTCATGCTAGGCAGGGGTAGGGCGTCTGCTAAGTCTCGTTACTCTTTCGATATTGCCTATTCCTATTGAGCGCTCTCTACAATGTGCCGGTATTCATCACGAGCGAGTGTCTGAGGCATGCATGCGAGTTCCGAGAGCATGAAGCAGCGCATGGTCGAGTTGATGCTGCGCCTGGCCCCGGAGGAGGGCTATACCGCGGCGCAGCTCGATGGCGTCACCTACATGCGTTCCGATCGGCCGCTACCGGTGACGCCGGCGTTGTACGAGCCGAGCATCGTGATCGTGATTCAAGGGCGCAAGCGCGGGCTGCACGACGGCAATCTCTACGTCTACGATGCGCAGCACTATCTGGTGCTGGCGCTGCCTTTGCCGTTCTCCATCGAAACCGAGGCGACTGCCGAGGAGCCCATGCTGGGGGTGGCGCTCCGGGTCGATCCGCTGCTGGTGGCCGAACTGGTGATGGATCTGGACGAGCCCCCGGCCAATACGCCGGCAATGCTGTATTCCAGCCCAATGGATGCACGCCTGAGCGACGCGACACTGCGCCTGCTGGAGGCGTTGGCCGATCCGGACGAGGTGCGTCTGCTCGGGCCATCGATCGTGCGCGAGATCGTCTTTCGCGTGCTGCAGGGCGAGCAGGGTAGTGGTTTGCGCGCGACCTTGGCACAGAACAGCCATTTCGGCCGCATCGCGCGCGTTCTGCAGCGCATTCACCGCGATTATCAGGAATCGCTCGATGTGCCTGCGCTGGCCGAAATCGCCAGCATGAGCGTGCCGGCCTTTCATGTGCACTTCAAGGCGATGACCAGTCGCTCGCCGCTGCAGTACCTCAAGGCCATACGCTTGCATCAGGCGCGCCTGCTGATGATTCGCAGCGACATGAGCGCGATCAGTGCGGCGCAGCGCGTTGGCTATGAGAGCCCGTCGCAGTTCAGTCGTGAGTTCAAGCGTCTGTTCGGGCGCACGCCTGGTGATGAAACGCGCCATTTCAAACAGCTTCTCGCCCTGGCGCCAGCGGTCGATACCACAGTGCGCTCGGTCTCCTGAGCGCCGCCATAGAGCCTGCCTCCTTCTTGGGTAGTGGTCACTACGCAGACCTCTCTGGCGTTTGCTTCAAACGCTCGTTTCAGGCTAAGGTTCGGCAGCTTTGCCCAGGCGCTGACCCTGGGTGCTCCTGATCAATAATGAATGCAGCCACCAAGCTGCTGGCCAAAGGAGCCAAGATGACCCCCAGTGAACTGTTGCTCGAGGGTGTCGAACTCATGCTGTTCGGCATGGGTTTCGTGTTCGTCTTTCTGATCATGCTGGTCGTGGTGGTCAGCCTGATGTCACGCCTTATCGCGACCTTCGCGTCGCCCGCCGCCAATCCCGCCGCTGCTTCTGCAGTGCCCAGTGCCCGGCCGGCCAATCCTGTGCCGGACGCGGACACGCTGGCCGCCATCCAATCCGCCATTGCCCAGCACCGCGCCCGTCGCGGTTGATTCAGGTACAGAGGGAGCACCTGTATGACTGCCGTAAAACAAGCACTCGGCATTACCGATGTGGTGTTACGTGACGCCCATCAGTCGATCCTGGCGACGCGTCTGCGTCTGGAGGACATGCTGCCGATCGCGCCCAAGCTCGATCAGGTTGGCTTCTGGTCGGTGGAGTCCTGGGGGGGCGCCACCTTCGATGCCTGCATTCGTTACCTGGGTGAAGACCCCTGGCAGCGTATCCGTGAGCTGAAGAAGGCCATGCCCAACACCCGCCAGCAGATGCTGCTGCGTGGGCAGAACCTGCTGGGCTACCGCCACTACGCCGATGATGTGGTGGAAAAATTCGTCGAGCGCGCGGCCATCAATGGCGTTGACGTGTTCCGCGTGTTCGATGCGATGAACGATCCGCGCAACCTGCAAACCGCGCTCAAGGCCGTCAAACAGCAGGGCAAGCATGCCCAGGGCACCATCTCCTACACCACCAGCCCGGTGCATACCCTCGAGATGTGGGTCGACCTGGCCAAGCAGATCGAGGACATGGGCGCCGACTCGGTGGCGATCAAGGACATGGCCGGCATCCTCACCCCCTACACCGCGTTCGAGCTGGTGTCGCGTCTGAAAGCCAGCCTAGCCATTCCGATCCACATGCAGTGCCACGCTACGGCGGGGCTGTCCTCGGTGGCCATTCTCAAGGCGGTGGAGGCCGGTATCGACAATGTCGACACCGCCATCTCCTCGTTGTCGATGACCTACGGCCACTCGCCGACCGAGTCGGTGGTGGCCATGTTCCAGGGTAGTGAGCGCGACACCGGGCTCAATCTGGAGCTGCTGGAGGAAATCGCCGCTTACTTCCGCAAGGTGCGCAAGAAGTACGCGAAGTTCGAGGGCAACCTCAAGGGCGTCGATTCGCGCATTCTGGTGGCTCAGGTGCCGGGCGGCATGCTCACCAACATGGAAAGCCAGCTCAAGGAGCAGGGCGCCCAGGACAAGTTCGACCAGGTGCTGGCCGAGATTCCGCGCGTGCGCGAAGACCTGGGCTTCATCCCGCTGGTGACGCCCACCTCGCAGATCGTCGGCACCCAGGCGGTGATCAACGTGCTTACCGGCGAGCGCTACAAGTCCATCACCAAGGAAACCGCCGGCGTGCTCAAGGGCGAGTACGGTGCGGCACCTGCTGCCTTCAACGCCGAATTGCAGACGCGTGTGCTCGATGGCGCCGAGGCCATCACCTGCCGCCCGGCCGACCTGCTGGACGCCGAGATGGACAAGCTCACCGCCGAGCTCAGGGGCATCGCCCGGGAGAAGGGCATCAAGCTCGCCGCTGACGAGATCGACGACGTGCTGACCTACGCACTGTTCCCGCAGATCGGCCTGAAGTTCCTGGAGAACCGTGGCAACCCGGCGGCCTTCGAGCCGGCGCCCACCGGCCAGGAAGCGCCTGCCCGCGAGGCTGGCAAGCCGGAGGTCTATACCGTCGAGGTCAATGGCAAGTCCTTCGTCGTGCAGGTCAACGAGGGTGGCGATATCGAGGGGATCAAGCCTATCGGTGCTGCTTCGAGCGCCGCGCCCGCGGCGGCCACGGCCACGGCCACGGCCGGTGGCGGTGAGCCGCAGGCGGCGCCGCTGGCCGGCAATATCTTCAAGGTGCTGGTACAGCCAGGCCAGGCCGTGGAGGAGGGGCAACTGGTGATCATCCTCGAGGCGATGAAGATGGAAACCGAGATCCGTGCCTTCAAGGCCGGCACCATCGGTGCCGTCAACGTCAAGGTCGGTGATGCGGTGGCAGTGGGCGACAGCCTGCTGACCATCGGCTGAGGGGCGCATCATGGACAAGCTGCTCAAGCTCTGGCAGAGCACCGGCCTGTATCACCTGGAGCCGGGCCAGGCCTTCATGATCGCGGTGTGCATGCTGCTGATCTACCTGGCCATCAGGAAGGGCTTCGAGCCTCTGCTGTTGATCCCCATCGGCTTCGGCGGCCTGCTGTCGAACATCCCGGTGGCCAACATGGCCGAAGGGGCGGGGTTCCTGCACCTGATCTACGAAGTGGGGCTGCCTACCAGCATCTTCCCGCTGCTGATCTTCCTTGGCGTTGGGGCCATGACTGACTTCGGCCCGATGCTGGCCAACCCCAAGACTTTGCTGCTCGGTGCCGCTGCGCAGTTCGGCATCTTCGGTACGCTGCTCGGCGCCCTGGCGATCACCGCGCTGGGCATTCCCGGTATGGAGTTCACGCTCAAGGAGGCGGCGTCCATCGCCATCATCGGTGGGGCGGATGGGCCGACTTCGATCTTCGTCACCTCCAAGCTGGCCCCGCACCTGCTCGGCCCCATCGCCGTTGCCGCCTATGCCTACATGGCGCTGGTGCCACTGCTGCAACCGCCGATCATGCGGGCGCTGACTACCAAGGAGGAACGCGCCATCGTCATGCAACAACTGCGTCCGGTGGGGCAGACCGAGAAGATCGTCTTCCCCATCGTGCTGTGTATCCTCATCGGTCTGCTGCTGCCCGATGCCGCGCCGCTGATCGGTATGTTCGCCCTCGGCAACCTGTTGCGCGAGGCCGGGGTGGTCGAGCGTCTGGCCGATACTTCGCGCAACGCGCTGATCAATATCGTCACCATCTTCCTCGGCCTGACCGTGGGCTCGAAGCTGTCGGCAGAAGCCTTCCTGCAGCTCAAGACGCTGGGCATCCTGTTGCTGGGCATGCTGGCGTTCTGCGCCGGTACGGCGGCTGGGGTGCTGATGGCCAAGCTGATGAACCTGTTCAGCAGCAACAAGGTCAACCCGCTGATCGGCTCGGCGGGCGTGTCGGCGGTGCCGATGGCGGCGCGGGTGTCGAACAAGGTAGGGTTGGAGGCCAATCCGCAGAACTTCCTGCTGATGCACGCCATGGGGCCGAACGTGGCCGGGGTGATCGGCTCGGCGGTGGCGGCGGGGGTGCTGCTCAGTTTCGTCGGCTGACAGGCTTCTTGCAGGCAATAAAAAACCGGCTTTGAAAGCCGGTTTTTTCATAGCTCGTCCGCCTCAGGCTTCCTCGCTGGCCATTTCCGCGTCATGAGCGATCAGGGCGACCAATGCGGTCTGCTGGCGGCGCGATAACTGACGGAAGCGCTGCAGCAGTTCGCGTTCATGCAACGACAGTTCTGGGCTGTCGATGCTCAGGTTGAGATCATCACTCAAGGCACCTTCCTGCAGCATGCTCTGCTCCAGGCGGGCAATGATTTCCGAGTTCATGCTGCGGTGATGGTTGCGTGCTACGTCAGCGATGCGCTCACGCATACCATCAGGCAAGCGAACGACGAATTTGTCAGCCGTGCGGCTGGAGTAGGTAGCCTGTTTCATAGGGCGCTTACATTACCGGTTAGTTCAAGAAGCGATACTGGCAGTCAGTGTCGAGATTGTCACCGGATTCGACTGTCTTTGACACTAGCCGTTCAACCTGTATCGCGTTGTGCGTCTTTATGACCCAAGGGTCACCTGAACAGTTCCTTGACGCCAATTGCATGACGATTGTGGGCCAGGTAAAGGCTTTATGCCAGCACCGATTGTCAGAAATGAGCAGTGCTCAGCATAACCATGTCGCTTTGACGCGCTGCAGAGCAAAACGTTCAAGTCTCCCGTCATTCAATGGTCACCTTCGGTTCACTGGTCTGACATAGCTTACGCCTACCTTGGTCTACACCAGTGGGCGGTCGAGTGCTGCCCATCACATTTATCGACGATTGTGAGGCCAGGGCACATGAGCGCAGCGATTCGAGTCGAGCATCTGAACAAGACCTTCGGGCGCAAACAGGCCTTGTTCGATCTGGCCCTGTCGGTACAGCCGGGGGAAATGGTGGCACTGATCGGTGCGTCCGGCTCGGGCAAGTCGACCCTGCTGCGGCATCTGGCTGGCCTGACGCGTGGGGATGCCGGTCGTATCGAGGTGCTCGGGCGCCTGCTGCAGAGTGAGGGGCGGCTCAGTGGTGAGGTGCGCCGCCAGCGTGCCGACATCGGCTACATCTTTCAGCAGTTCAATCTGGTGGGGCGCCTCAGCGTGCTGCAGAACGTGTTGCTCGGCGGTCTCGGGCGCATGCCGCGCTGGCGTGGCAGCCTGGGCCTGTTCAACTCGCAGGAGAAGCAGCGCGCCATGCAGGCGCTGGAACGGGTTGGCCTGGCCCAGTATGCCGCTCAGCGCGCGTCGACCCTGTCCGGTGGTCAGCAGCAACGGGTGGCCATCGCTCGTGCACTGTGTCAGCAAGCCGAGGTGATTCTTGCCGATGAGCCGATCGCCTCGCTCGATCCGGAGTCGGCGCGCAAGGTCATGGAGATTCTCGCCGACATAAACCGCCGTGACGGCAAGACCGTGGTGGTGACCCTGCATCAGGTGGATTACGCCGTGCGCTATTGCCCGCGTGCAGTGGCACTCAAGGATGGGCGCATCCATTTCGATGGCTCCACCGCCGACTTCAACCCCGAGTTCCTCAACGACCTCTACGGCGGCGACCTCGATATCGACCTGCTGCTGCCGCAAGGGCGGCGCCCTCGTGCCGTTGCGCGCCCGCTGGTGCTGGCCAAGGCCTGACGCCGCCACCTAATCCGAACCAACCCCGCCAACCCGCAACAGGAGTGTGCTCCATGTTCAAACGCATCGGCCAGGTGCTGGCTGCCTCTGTGCTCGTCACCGGTTCCCTGCTGGGCTCGGCCCAGGCAGCCGAGGAACTCAACTTCGGCATCATCTCCACCGAGTCCTCGCAGAATCTCAAGACCATGTGGGATCCCTTCCTGGCCGACATGAGCAAGCAGACCGGGATCAAGATCAACGCCTTCTTCGCCCCCGATTATGCCGGGATCATCCAGGGCATGCGCTTCGACAAGGTGGACGTGGCCTGGTACGGCAACAAGGCGGCAATGGAAGCGGTGGATCGTGCTGGCGGCGAGATCTTCGCCCAAACCGTGGCGGCCAACGGCGCCCAGGGTTACTACAGCCTGCTGGTGGCGCACAAGGACAGCCCGATCAACTCGGTCGAGGACATGCTCAAGAATGCCGCCAACCTGACCTTCGCCAACGGTGACCTTAACTCCACCTCCGGCTATCTGGTACCGGGCTATTACGTGTTCGCCAAGAACAACGTCGACGCCAACAAGATCTTCAAGCGTTCGCTCAACGGCAGCCACGAGGTCAATGCCCTGTCGGTGGCCAACAAGCAGGTCGACGTCGGCACCTTCAACAGCGAAGGCATGGAGCGACTGGAGGTGACCGCGCCGGACAAGGCCGCGCAACTCAAGGTGATCTGGAAATCGCCGCTGATTCCGTCGGATCCCATCGTCTGGCGCAAGAACCTGCCGCAGGAAACCCGCGACAAGCTGCGCAACTTCTTCATGACCTACGGCGCCACGCCGGAACAGAAGAAGGTGCTGGCCGGTTTGCAATGGGGCCAGTTCAAGGCTTCGGACAACGACCAATTACTGCCGATCCGCCAGCTCGAACTGTTCAAGAAGCGCACCGAAGTGGCCAACAACACCACGCTCAAGGACGCCGACAAGCAGGCCCAGCTCAAGGTACTGGATGCCGAGCTGGCCAAGTTGCAGCAACGCATGGCCGAACTGGAGCAAAGCACTGGCGCCAGCGCCGGCTGATTTCGAGAGCCGCCATGCACTTGGCAGGGCGGCTCGTTCCGACGGCGTCATCGAGACTTACCCATGACCACTCTGACCACCGCCACCTCGGTCGATAGCAAGCGTAGCTGGCTGCAACTGGTCGGCTGGGGGCTGTTTTTCGCCGTGCTCGCCTGGTCCTGGCAGGGCGCGGAAATGAACCCGCTGGCCCTGCTGCGCGATGGCGGCAACATGGCCACCTTCGCCGCCGACTTCTTCCCGCCGGACTTCAGCGACTGGCGGCATTATCTCAAGGAAATGGTGACCACCGTGCAGATCGCCCTGTGGGGCACGGTGCTGGCCATTCTCTGCGCCATCCCGCTGGGCATCCTCTGCTCGGAAAACATCGTGCCCTGGTGGGTGTACCAGCCGGTACGGCGAGTGATGGATGCCTGCCGTTCGATCAACGAAATGGTCTTCGCCATGCTCTTCGTCGTCGCGGTCGGGCTGGGGCCCTTCGCCGGCGTGCTAGCGCTGTTCATCAGTACCACCGGAGTGCTGGCCAAGCTCTTCGCCGAAGCGGTGGAGGCCATCGATCCGGGGCCGGTGGAAGGGGTACGTGCTACTGGCGCCAGCGCCCTGCAGGAGGTGATCTTCGGCGTCATCCCGCAGGTGCTGCCGCTGTGGATCTCCTACTCGCTGTACCGCTTCGAGTCCAACGTGCGTTCGGCCACCGTGGTCGGCATGGTCGGTGCCGGCGGCATCGGGGTGATTCTCTGGGAAGCCATTCGCGGCTTCCAGTTTGGTCAGACCTGCGCCTTGCTGATCGTGATCATCCTGGTGGTGAGCGCCATCGACATCCTGTCACAACGACTGCGCAAACTCTTTATCTGAGAGGACGGGGGCGCCTGCGCACATCGTGTGAAAACGTAGCGAGCGAAGGTCAGGCAAGGCAAAAAGCGGCGAAGAAGCGCAGTTTACGAGCTGTAAATGAGCATTCTGAGCCGTTTTTTAACGCAGCATGGCCGAGCGCAGCAGTTTTCACACACTGTGCGGGTGCCTTTTTTAGAGCATTGACATGTCTAGACAAGATCAGCCCTTGTACCGCGAACTGGCCGCCGTGCTTCGCGAAGAAGTGCAGTGCATGAGCCCGGGCGATTACCTGCCGGGTGAGGTGCAACTGGCTGCGCGCTTTTGCGTCAATCGCCACACCCTGCGCCGCGCGGTGGACGAGCTGGTACTCGAAGGCCATTTGCTGCGGCGCCAGGGCAAGGGCACCCAGGTGCTGGCCAGGCCCTTGTTGTATCCGGTCGAGGCGGGCAGTGCCTTCAGTCAGTCGCTGTCGGCGCTGGGCTATCGCGTCGAGGCGCAGTTGCTCGAGCGCCTGAAACGCACGGCCAGCAGCGAGGAGTGCCGCCACCTGCAACTGCCCGATGGCAGCGAGCTGATCGAACTGGCCACCCTGCGCCTGCTCGACGGCCAGCCGCTGAGCCTGATCCGCCATCGTTTCTGCGCCAGCCTGGCGCCCTTGCTGGCTGACTACCAAGGCGGCTCGCTGCGCCAGTACCTGGCCGCGCGCGACCTGCCCCTGGTGCGCACCTTCAGCCTGATCGGCGCGCGCCTGCCCAGCCGTGACGAGGCCGCGCACCTGCTGATGCCGCGCCATGCGCCGCTGCTCAGCGTGCTGACCCTGTCCCGTGATTCCCATGGCCGGGCGGTTGAGCTGGCGCAGTCCAGCAGCCGCGCCGACCGCTTCCAGTACCAGGTTGCGACCTGATGGAGACCCGCATGAAGCAATCCGACCCGAACATCGCCGCGCGCCAGCGCTGGATGGGCGTGCTGGCCCGTGCCGGCGACGCCCTGGATGCCCACGAGGCGGCGCTCAAGGACAGCGCCTACCAACTGATCCGCGCGCCCGAGGTGGGCATGACCCTGGTGCGCGGACGCATGGGCGGCACCGGCAGCGCCTTCAACCTCGGCGAGATGACCGTGACCCGCTGCGTGGTGCGCCTGGCCGATGGCCGTACCGGCTACAGCTACCTGGCTGGCCGCGACAAGCGCCGCGCCGAACTGGCCGCCCTGGCCGATGCCCATCTGCAGGGCAGCGACCAGGCGCGCTGGCTGCATGACCTGATCGAACCCCTGGCCCGCCAGCAGCGTGAACGACGCCTGGCTCGGGCCGCCCGCAGCGCCACCACCCAGGTGGAGTTCTTCACCCTGGTCAGAGGAGAGGATTGATGACTACGCCGCACGGCTCGCACTGGCTGCAACCGGCTTTCGACGACCCGGTGCTGGATGCCCAGGTCAGCTTTCGCGCTGCCCTCGGTGCCCTGGCCGAACCGGGCTTGCCGCGTGCCATGGATCGCGCCCATGCCTTGGGTGAGCTGGCCCCGGCCACCTATGGTCTGTGCCTGGCCTTTCTCGATAGCGACACGCCGCTATGGCTGGCGCCGCGCTTCGACACGCCGCTGATCCGCGCCAACCTGGCTTTCCACTGTGGTTGCCCGATCGTCGCCGAGCGCGAGATCGCTCTGTTCGCCCTGCTCGATGAAAGCGAGCTGGACGATCTGTCGGACTTCGATAACGGCAGCGAGCGTTACCCCGATCAGTCCTGCACGCTGCTGATTCAACTCGACGATCTGCACACCGGCCCGGCCTTGCGCTGGCGCGGTCCGGGCATCAAGGACGTGCGCAGCGTCAACCTGCCGTTGCCCACCTCGTTCTGGCAGCAGCGTCAGGCACGCAATGCTTTCCCCCGTGGCCTGGACTGCTTCTTCGCTGCTGGCGGCGAAGTCATCGGCCTGCCGCGCAGCACCCGCGTGCTGATCGAAAACGAGGAGGCTGCCTGATGTATGTCGCCGTCAAGGGTGGCGAGCGTGCCATCGACAACGCCCATCGATTGCTGGCCAGCCGTCGCCGGGGTGATACCGCCATCGCCGAGCTGGGCGTGGAGCAAATCCGTCAGCAGCTACCGCTGGCCTTGGCCCGGGTGATGAGCGAGGGCTCGCTGTACGACGAACAGCTAGCCGCGCTGGCCATCAAGCAGGCCGCCGGTGACCTGATGGAGGCCATCTTCCTCCTGCGTGCTTACCGCACCACGCTGCCGCGCTTCGGCGCCAGCGAACCGCTGGACAGCACGAACATGCAGGTGGAACGACGCATTTCCGCCACCTTCAAGGACTTGCCCGGTGGCCAGGTGCTCGGCCCGACCTTCGACTACACCCACCGCCTGCTGGACTTCGCCCTGCTGGCCGAAGGCGACTATCCGGCGCCGGAAGCGGCCGTCGTCGATGAGCCCAATCCGTGTCCGCGCGTGCTGGATTTTCTTGCCGACGAAGGCCTGATGGCCCGCGAGGTGGATGACGGCGCGCCGGTGCCGGATATCACTCGCGAGCCGCTGGCTTTCCCAGCCAACCGCGCTGAGCGCCTGCAGGCCCTGGCCCGTGGCGACGAGGGCTTTCTCCTGGCGTTGGGCTATTCCACCCAGCGCGGCTACGGGCGCAATCACCCCTTCGCCGGGGAAATCCGCATCGGCACCGTCGAGGTGTGGATGACGCCCGCCGAGCTGGGCTTCGCCGTGCCGCTGGGCGACATCGAGGTGACCGAGTGCGAGATGGTCAACCAGTTCGTCGGTGAGACTGCCGAGCAGGCGCAGTTCACCCGCGGCTACGGCCTGGCCTTCGGTTATGCCGAGCGCAAGGCCATGGGCATGGCCCTGGTCGACCGCGCGCTGCGCGCTGGCGAGTACGGCGAAGAGGTGCAGGGCCCGGCGCAGGAGGAGGAATTCGTGCTGATGCACTGCGACAACGTCGAGGCCGCCGGCTTCGTCTCGCACCTGAAATTGCCGCACTACGTCGACTTCCAGGCCGAACTGGAACTGATCCGCAAGCTGCGCCGCCAGGCGCCGGCAGAGGAGAACCGCTGATGAACCTTTCCATCGCAAGCGGCGCCCGCGAGGCGTCGGCCTACAACTTCGCCTACCTGGACGAGCAGACCAAACGCATGATCCGTCGCGGCCTGCTCAAGGCCGTGGCCATCCCCGGTTACCAGGTGCCTTTCGGTGGCCGCGAGATGCCGCTGCCCTATGGTTGGGGCACTGGCGGCATGCAACTGACCGCCGCCATTCTCGGCGCGGACGACGTGCTCAAGGTGATCGACCAGGGCGCCGACGACACCACCAACGCCGTGTCGATCCGCCGTTTCTTCGCCCGTACTGCCGGCGTGGCCACCACCGAGCGCACGGTGGACGCCAGCGTCATCCAGACCCGCCACCGCATCCCGGAAACCCCGCTGTCGGCCGGGCAAATCATGGTCTACCAGGTGCCCATCCCCGAGCCGCTGCGCTTCATCGAGCCGTCCGAGAGCGAGACGCGCACCATGCACGCGCTGGAAGACTACGGTGTGATGCACGTGAAGCTGTACGAGGACATCGCCACCTTCGGCCATATCGCCACCGCCTACGCCTACCCGGTGACGGTGGACGAGCGCTACGTGATGGATCCATCGCCGATTCCCAAGTTCGACAACCCCAAGCTGGACATGAGCCCGGCGCTGATGCTGTTCGGCGCCGGCCGCGAGAAGCGCCTCTACGCAGTACCGCCCTACACCCGCGTGGTCAGCCTGGACTTCGAGGATCATCCCTTCGCCGTGCAGCAATGGGACGAGTGCTGCGCCTTCTGTGGCAGTACGGAATCCTTCCTCGACGAGCTGATCGTCGACGACGCCGGCAGCAAGCGCTACGTCTGCTCCGACACCGACTACTGCCGCCAGCGCAGCGAGGGGAACCTGCAATGAGCGCCGCCGAACGTCTGCAACCTGTCGAGCAAACGCCTGAGCCGCTGTTCTCGGTAAGCGACCTGACCCGCCTGTACGGCCCGGACAAGGGCTGCCAGGGGGTGAGCTTCGACCTCTATCCCGGCGAGGTGCTGGGTATCGTCGGCGAGTCCGGTTCGGGCAAGTCCACCTTGCTCGGCCTGCTCTCCGGGCGCTGCCCGCCAGATCGCGGCACGGTGAGCTACCGCAGCCGCGACGGCCAGTGGCTCGACCTGTACAGCGCCAGCGAGGCCGAGCGGCGCACCCTGCTGCGTACCGAGTGGGGCTTCGTCGAGCAGAACCCGCGCGACGGCCTGCGCATGGCGGTATCGGCCGGCGCCAACATCGGCGAGCGGCTGATGGCCCAGGGCTTGCGTCACTACGGCGAACTGCGCGCCGCCGGGCTGCACTGGCTGGATCAGGTGGAGATCGACCTGGCGCGCATCGACGACCTGCCGCGTACCTTCTCCGGTGGCATGCAGCAGCGCCTGCAGATCGCCCGCAACCTGGTCTCCGCGCCGCGTCTGGTGTTCATGGACGAGCCGACCGGCGGGCTGGATGTCTCCGTGCAGGCGCGTCTGCTCGATCTGCTGCGTGGCCTGGTGCGCGAGCTGGATCTGGCGGTGGTGATCGTCACCCACGACCTGGCGGTGGCGCGCCTGTTGGCCGACCGGTTGATGGTGATGCGCCGCTCGAAGGTGGTGGAGGAGGGGTTGACCGACCAGGTTCTCGACGACCCGCAGCACCCGTATTCGCAGCTTCTGGTGTCGTCGGTGTTGCAGCCCTGATGACGCCCCGCAATCGCCAACCCGTAGCCCGGATGCAATCCGGGAAAGCCGTGCCAGCCATCCCCGGATTGCATCCGGGCTACGACCAATAGCAACAGCTCGCTCCTACGAGGCAGAGAGGATCGAATGAACAACCTGATCGAGGTCAGTGGCCTCAGCAAGACCTTCACCCTGCACCAGCAGAACGGTGTTGTCCTGCAGGTGCTGCGCGACCTGAACTTCGCCGTGCGCGGCGGTGAGTGCTTGGTGCTGGCCGGCCAGTCCGGTGCCGGCAAGTCGACCCTGCTGCGCACGTTGTACGGCAACTACCTGGCCAGCAGCGGCAGCATCCGCATCCTGCATGAGGGGCGCCCGGTGGAGCTGGTCGGCGCGCAGCCGCGCCGGGTGCTGGAGGTGCGTCGGCAGAGCCTGGGGTACGTCAGCCAGTTCCTGCGGGTGATTCCGCGTGTCTCGACCCTCGACGTGGTGATGGAGCCGGCGCTGGCGCGTGGCTGGGCGCGCAGCGACGCCGAGGCGCGGGCCAAGGCGCTGCTGACGCGGCTGAACATTCCCGAGGCGTTGTGGCAACTGGCACCGGGCACCTTCTCTGGTGGCGAGCAGCAGCGCGTCAATATCGCTCGCGGCTTCATGGTGGAGTGGCCGGTGCTGCTGCTCGACGAGCCCACCGCCTCGCTGGACGAGGCCAACCGCCAGGTGGTGCTGGAGCTGATCGATGAAGCCAAGGTGGCCGGCAGCGCGCTGGTCGGCATCTTCCACGATCGCACGGCCCGCGAGGCGGTGGCCGATCGTTACCTCGACATGAGCGCTCTCGCGGCGCAACCGGAGTATGTCTATGTCGTCTGAACAGATTCTCGGCAATGCTCGCATCGTCACGGCTGACCGTGAGTTTCTCGGCACCCTGTTGCTGCGCGATGGCCTGATCGCGGCGGTGGATGAAGGCACCAGCCGTCTGCCGCAGGTTCAGGATCTCGGCGGTGACTACCTGTTGCCAGGGTTGGTGGAGCTGCACACCGACAACCTGGAAAAGCACATGAGCCCCAGGCCGGGTGTGGACTGGCCGTCGGCCTCGGCGGTGCTGACCCACGATGCGCAGATCGTTGCCGCCGGCATCACCACGGTGTTCGATGCGCTGTCCATTGGTGACATCAACCCACGCGGCAAGCGCATGCAGCAACTGCCGTCGATGATCGAGGCCATCGCCGCCAGCGAGGCGGCTGGGCAGACCCGCGCCGAGCACCGCCTGCACCTGCGTTGCGAGCTGTGCCACCCCGATGCCCTGGCCGTCTATCGCGACCTGGTGGAGCACCCGCTGGTGGCGCTGGTGTCGGTGATGGATCACTCACCCGGCCAGCGCCAGTTCGCCAGGCTGGAGAAGTACCGCGAGTACTACATGGGCAAGTACCACCTGAGCCCGGCGGAGATGGAGGACTTCATCCAGGAGCAGATCGCCAACTCGCGCCAGTACAGCGACCGCCAGCGCCAGGCCATAGTCGAAGACTGCCACGCCCGCGGTATCTCGGTGGCCAGCCACGACGACGCGACCCTGGCTCATGTGCAGGAGTCGGCCGGCTTCGGCATGGCCATCGCCGAATTCCCTACCACCCTGGAAGCCGCCCAAGCCAGCCACGAGCTGGGCCTGAAGGTGCTGATGGGTGCGCCGAACCTGGTGCGCGGCGGCTCGCACTCGGGCAATATCGCTGCCGCCGAGCTGGCCCGGCATGGTGTGCTGGACATCCTTTCCAGCGATTACTACCCGGCCAGCCTGCTGCATGCGGCCTGGCTGCTCGCCGGCCAGGACAACGACTATGATTTACCAGCGGCCATCGCCACCGTGAGCCGCGCACCGGCCAGGGCGGCCGGTATGGATGATCGCGGCGAGATCCGCGTCGGCTTGCGCGCCGACCTGATCCAGGCCAGGGTGCATGGTGAACAGCCGGTGATCCAGCAGGTGTGGCGGCAAGCACGAAGGGTGTTCTGATGCGGGGCAGGTTGATCTATCTGATGGGGCCTTCAGGCTCGGGCAAGGACAGCCTGTTGCTGGCGGCGCGGGCGCCGTTGGAGGCGCGTGGCTGCCGTTTCGCCCGGCGGGTGATCACCCGCAGTGCCGAGGCTGTGGGCGAGGATGCCGTAGGTGTCACTCGCGCCGAGTTCCAGCGCCTGGAGGGCGAGGGCGCCTTCGCCCTGAGCTGGCAGGCCAACGGCCTGGCCTATGGTATCCCGCGGGAGATCGACGATTGGTTGGACGCCGGGCATGACGTGCTGATCAATGGCTCGCGCGGCCATCTCGACACGGCCCGTCGGCGCTACCCGAAGCTGCTGGCCATCGTGCTGCAGGTCGATGAGGCAGTATTACGCCAGCGTCTGCTGACCCGTGGCCGGGAGACACCGGAGCAGATCGAGGCACGCCTGGCGCGCAGCCGTGAATTGCAGGCTGGCACTGCTTTCTCCCCTCGCCCGCTTGCGGGAGAGGGGCCGGGGGAGAGGGTGGGTCAGGCCGGCACCATCATCCTCGACAACTCCGGCCCCCTCGAGGACACCCTCAGCCGTCTGCTGCACTTGCTCGACGAGAACCGCCGGTGCGCCTGACCCTGTTGGGCACCGGTGATGCCCGCCAGGTGCCCGTTTACAACTGCGACTGCCCGGCCTGCACGGCTGCCCGCGTGCAGCCGGCGCGACGCCGTGGCCCCTGTTGCGCGCTGATCGAATGCGGCACACAGCGCTGGCTGCTCGATAGCGGCCTGACCGACCTCACCGAGCGCTTCGCGCCGCACAGCCTCAGCGGCATCCTGCAGACCCACTACCACGCCGACCACGCCCAGGGCCTGCTGCACCTGCGCTGGGGTCAGGGTCTGGTGATCCCGGTGCATGGGCCGTATGACCCCGAAGGCCTGGCCGATCTGTACAAGCACCCCGGCATCCTCGACTTCAGCCAGCCCTTCGCCGCCTTCGAGTGCCGCCAGCTAGGCGAACTGAGCGTCACCGCGCTGCCGCTGAACCATTCCAAACCGACTTTCGGCTATCTGTTGGAGGGGCAGGGCAGGCGCATCGCCTACCTCACCGATACGGTCGGCGTGCCCGAGGCCAGTTGTCTGGTACTGGAGCGCGTGCCGCTGGATCTGCTGGTACTCGACTGCTCCACCGCACCGCAGCCGGTGGCGCCGCGCAACCACAACGACCTGACCCGCGCGCTGGAGGTCATCCAGCGCCTGCAGCCGACACAGGCGGTGCTGACCCATATCGGCCACAGTTTCGATGCCTGGCTGCTGGCGCATCCCGACGCCTTGCCGGAAGGCGTCAGCCTGGCCCGTGACGGTTTGCTGCTGTAGCCCGGATGCAATCCGGGAACAACGTTCGAGGAAGCATTCCCGGATTGCATCCGGGCTACGCCTTGCTGCCCAGTGTTTCGGCCTTGCGCAACCAGGCCTGGCGCTGCTCCTCGCTGGCCGGGCGCACCGGGGCGAACTCCGCCAGGCGCCGCGTCCTGATGCCGCAGAAACCGAGAATGGTGCGCACCATCTGTCGATGCGCCGGGGCGCCGTAGACCCAGCGGAAGTACCAGGGTGGCGTGTCCAAGGTCACCAGCAGATCGGCGCTGCGGCCGCTGAGCAGCTTGTCCCAGAGTTGTGAGCGGTTGCGGTACTTGAAGGCGAAGCCGGGTAGGAACACGCGGTCGAAGAAGCCCTTGAGCAAGGCCGGCACGCCACCCCACCACACCGGGTAGACGAACACCAGATGCTCGGCCCAGTGGATCAGGCGCTGGGCCTCCAGCAGGTCGGGTTCCAGGGGCTGGCTCTGTGCGTAGCCGTCATGCAGGATCGGGTCGAATTGCAGCTCGCCCAGGCGCAGTTGCCGCACCACATGGCCCTTGCTGCGCGCGCCCTGGCTGTAGGCCTCGGCCAGGGCGTGACACAGGCTGTTCTGCTTGGGTGTGCCGAGAATCAGCAGAATGCGCTTGCCATCACCCTCCAGCGGCGTTGCGCCGCTCTTGCCCTCACTCATGCCGCCCGGCTCCGAGCATGTCCTGTGGTCGTACCCATTGGTCGAATTCCTCTTCGTTGAGGTAGCCGAGCTGCAGTGCCGCCTGGCGCAGGGTACTGCCCTCGGCATAGGCCTTCTTGGCGATTTCCGCGGCCTTGTCGTAACCGATGTGCGGGTTGAGCGCGGTCACCAGCATCAGGCCGTTTTCCAGGTGCGCAGCCATCTTCGCAGCGTCTGGCTGCAGGTCGGCCACGCAGTGCTGCTGGAAGTTGCGGCAGCCATCGGCGAGCAGTCGGATCGACTGCAGCAGGTTATGGATGATCACCGGCTTGAACACGTTGAGCTGCAGGTGGCCCTGGCTGGCGGCGAAACCGATGGTGGCATCGTTGCCCAGCACCTGGCAGGCCAGCATCGACAGCGCCTCGCACTGGGTCGGGTTGACCTTGCCGGGCATGATCGAGCTGCCCGGCTCGTTGGCCGGCAGGCGTACCTCGGCGAAGCCGGCACGCGGCCCGGAGCCGAGCAGGCGCAGGTCATTGGCCAGTTTCATCAGGGCCACGGCCAGGGTTTTCAGTGCGCCGGAGAGCTGCACCAGCGGCTCGTGGCCGGACAGTGCGGCGAACTTGTTCGCTGCGCTGGTCAGCGGCAGGCCGGTGAGAGCGGCCAGCTCGGCGGCGATGGCTTCGGCGAAACCGGCCGGGGCATTGAGGCCGGTGCCCACGGCGGTGCCACCCTGGGCCAGTTCGCAGACGGCGGGCAGGGCGGCACGAATGGCCGCTTCGGCATGGCCGAGCTGGGCGACGAAGGCGGACAGTTCCTGGCCGAAGGTGATCGGCGTGGCGTCCATCATGTGCGTGCGCCCGGTCTTGACCAGGTTGGCATGGCGCTGCGCCTGTTCCTGCAGGCCATCGCGCAGCTCCGCCAGTGCCGGCAGCAGGCAATGGCGTACACCCTGTGCGGCGGCGATGTGCATGGCGGTGGGGAAGCAGTCGTTGGAGCTCTGCGCACGGTTGACGTGATCGTTGGGGTGCACCGGGCTCTTGCCGCCACGCTGGCCGCCGGCCAGCTCGTTGGCGCGACCGGCGATCACCTCGTTGACGTTCATGTTGCTCTGCGTGCCGCTGCCGGTCTGCCAGACCACCAGGGGGAACTGCGCGTCATGCTGGCCCTCGAGCACTTCGTCGGCGGCCTGCTCGATCAGCCGGGCGATGTCTGCGGGCAGTTCACCGCTGCGGCTGTTGACCCGTGCGGCGGCCTTCTTGATCAGCGCCAGGGCGTGCAGCACGGCCAGTGGCATGCGCTCGGCGCCGATGGCGAAGTTGATCAGCGAGCGCTGGGTCTGCGCGCCCCAGTAGACGTCGGTGGGGACTTCGATGGGGCCGATGCTGTCGGTTTCGGTACGGCTCATGGCGTTCTCCTGGCTGTAGCAAGGTTGCTGGCAGTTTAGGTCGCGCCGTTGCGCACTGGTTCCACGCGTGCGTTACCAGCGGGCGTGAGTTTCGCCGAGCCAGCCCAGGGCGCCATCGACCGGCACGCGCTCGCCTTGTGGGCCGCGCAATAAGCCCTCGTAGTAGCCGAACCATTGCTGGGTGTCGGCATGGAAGGGGCCGAACCTGGGACGGGCGCGGTGTAACTGACGGGGCGTGAAGCTCAGATCCACCCGGCCATCGTCACTGTGTAACTGCCAGGGGGCCAGGGTGGTGGGCGCTGACTGGCTGATATGCAGCGGACTGTCCAGCGGCGACAGCTCGCCACCGAACCACAGGGCGTTCTCCGACAAGCCGCTGTACTCCAGCCAGCCCGCGCCGAAGTTGCCGGCGATACCGCCCGGCGCAGCGAAGGTGGCGCGCTGCCAGTAGCTGTTGAAGGGCCAGACGCCACGGCCAAAGTCGAGAGCGGCGAAGCTCTGGCCCGGCGTGCAGGCATAGTGACGCTGCCCCAGTTGCACACTACCGAGCGTCGGCATGCCGAGCTGCCGGCTACAGGCATGGAAGCCGCCATGGGCCAACGGGGTGACCAGGTTGAGTGACTCCAGGTGCGCCGGGCGCTGGATGTCCAGCGCCACTTGCAGCGCATGGCCGCCGATATCCGGGGCCGTAGCTGTCAGGCGCAGGCGGCCGGGGTGCTCATCGATGCGCAGTTGCAGCCGCGAATGCAGGAAGACATGACTTTCCTGGGGCAGGTCGGGCAGGTGGCAGCCCAGGCCGAAGGGGCGCAACTGGGTGTGGGCCACCGCCAGCCCACTTTCCAGGTCGAGGAAGTAGAGGGCGCCATAGCCGATGTAGTCGAGATCGGCCAGGGTCAGCGAGAGCATCCACTGCGGGTTGGTGATGCACCAGTGGTTCCAGCGCTTGCGTCGCCCGGGATGGCCGTGCAGCGCGCAATGCACTTGAGGCCGCGGTGACAGGCCGATGGCATCGGGCAGCAAGCGGCCCTTGCGATCGCACAGGGGCTGGGGGGTGAAGGCTACGGGGGCGGCGAAACTGTTCATCGAGCACGTCCATGTGTGTGCGGGTCGGCAAGTGATTGCCGGATGGGGTCATTCGGTCAGATACCGAGCATGCCGATAACGCTTGAGCATGGGCAAGTGCTGGCAATTTGGCAATCGATCAATGGAGTACGCCAGTGCACGAAATCACTGTGCGCCGTTTCACAACCCTTATCGCTTGAGGGAAAACCGAGTTGGGCACAAAATGCCGTCACCACAGTCTATTCAGACTCATTCACCACAGTCGGAGCCTTTCATGCCCCGTTTCCACCAGTTGTGCGCCGCCTTCCTGCTCGCTGCCGGCTCGTCCCTGGCCATGGCCGATGCGGCCAGCCATGCCGCCGATGCCGAGCGTTTTCTCAAGCTGGCGCATGCCGACAAGCTGACCGTGCCGGTGTATGCCCAGGTGCAGCAGATGTTCGCTCAGCGTTTCGCCCAGGCGCCGGATGGCAAGAAGGCGGTGCTGGAGAGCTACCAGGCCAAGGCCAATGCCGCGCTGGACAAGGCGGTCGGTTGGGACAAGCTGAAGCCGGACATGATCAAGCTCTACACCAGCAACTTCAGCGAGCAGGAGCTCAAGGATCTGATCACTTTCTACCAGTCGCCACTGGGCCAGAAAGTGCTGCAGAAGATGCCGACCCTGACCGCACAATCGGCGCAGATCACCCAGGGCAAGCTGGAGGCGGCCGTTCCTGAGGTGAACAAGCTGCTGGCGGACATGAGCAAAGATCTCGGTATCAAGCAACCCGCGGAGTGACGATGTCCAAGCAAGCCCTGATCGAGCAGGCCCTGGCCGCGCTGCAACCCGAGCACCTGGACGTGCTGGACGAGAGCCACATGCACAGCCGCGGCCTGGAAACCCACTACAAGGCAGTGATCGTCAGCCCGGTATTCGCTGGCCTGAATGCGGTCAAGCGCCACCAGAAGGCCTATGCCACGGTGGGAGAGCTGATGAGCCAGATCCATGCCCTGGCGCTGCATACCTACACCCCCGAGGAGTGGGCGGCACAGGGCGTGGCACCGGCTTCGCCGACCTGCCGCGGCGGCCATTGATGTAGCCCGGATGCAATCCGGGAAGTCCGGCGCCAGTTCCCGGATTGCATCCGGGCTACGTGACAGGCTGTCGCGTCTTGTCGCCGAGCACCCCAGGCGGTTCGCTGCTTTGCTACAATCCCCCCGCGCCGGCTCAAGCCGGCGCTTTTATTTAGACTCTCGATCTAGCGAGCTAGAGCCATGCAAGGCGAAAACAGGCGAGGAAGCGCAGTGTACTTTGTACATGAGCATTACTCGTTTCACTCGCCCTTCGGGCCGTCCTCCGGACGTTCAGTGACTTGTCACTGTCCGAGCCTGTTTTTAACGCAGCAAGGCCGACGCGTAGCTGATCGAGACCCAGTCCGCCCTTTACGTGGGTGACTACTGAGAGACTATTCATGACCGACAAGATCGTCGTCGCGGCGCTGTACAAGTTCGTCTCCCTGCCGGACTATCAGGCGCTGCGCGAGCCTCTGCTGCAAACCCTCATCGACCATGGCATCAAGGGCACTCTGCTGCTCGCCGAGGAGGGCATCAATGGCACCGTTTCCGGCACCCGTGCGGGTATCGATGCGCTGCTCGCCTGGTTCCGCCAGGATGAGCGCCTGGCCGATATCGACCACAAGGAATCCTATTGCGATGAACAGCCGTTCTATCGCACCAAGGTCAAGCTGAAGAAGGAAATCGTCACCCTCGGCGTGCCGGGTGTCGATCCTAATCAGCGTGTCGGCACATACGTCGAGCCGCAGGACTGGAACGCCCTGATCAGCGATCCCGAGGTGCTATTGATCGACACGCGCAACGACTACGAGGTGGCCATTGGCACCTTCGAGGGCGCCATCGACCCCAAGACCAAGTCGTTCCGCGAGTTCCCCGAGTACATCAAGGCCCACTTCGACCCGAGCAAGCACAAGAAGGTGGCGATGTTCTGCACCGGCGGCATCCGCTGCGAAAAGGCATCGAGCTACATGCTTGGAGAGGGCTTCGAGGAGGTCTATCACCTCAAGGGCGGCATCCTCAAGTACCTGGAGGAAGTGCCACAGGAGCAGACCAAGTGGCGTGGCGACTGTTTCGTCTTCGACAACCGTGTGACCGTGCGCCACGACCTCTCCGAAGGCGACTACGATCAATGCCATGCCTGTCGCAACCCGATCTCCGTGGAAGACCGCCAGTCCGAGTTCTACAGCCCCGGCGTGAGCTGCCCGCACTGCTGGGATTCGCTGCCGGAGAAGACCCGCGAGAGTGCCCGTGAGCGGCAGAAGCAGATCGAACTGGCCCGTGCGCGCAACCAGCCGCATCCCATCGGCCGCGACCCCCGCCAACTGAACGAGGTGTGACCATGGCCAGCCGCCTGCTCTACGTGATGGATCCGATGTGCTCCTGGTGCTGGGGCTTCGCTCCGGTGGTCGAGGCGCTGGCCGAGCAGGCGGCGGCCGGCGTGCCGCTGCAGATCGTGGTGGGCGGCCTGCGTCGCGATCAGGTGGCGGTCGATGCCGCTGCCAGGGTGCGTTACCTGGGCTACTGGCAGGCGGTCAACGCCAGTACCGGGCAGTTGTTCGACTTCGAGCGTGGCCTGCCGGAGGGACTGGTGTACGACACCGAGCCGGCCTGCCGCGCTCTGGTCACCGCGCGCAGCCTCGATGCCTCCAGCGCCTGGAGCCTGCTCAAGCTGATCCAGCAGGCCTTCTACACCGAGGGGGCCGATGTCACCCAGGCCAGCGTGCTGGCGCAACTGGCCGAGCGGGCCGGTATTCCGCGTATCGAATTCGCCGAGGCCTTCGACAGCCTGGCCATGCGCGAGGCCACCGCCGCGGACTTCACCTGGGTGCAGGATCTGGGCATCGCCGGCTTTCCCACCCTGTTGGCCGAGCGTGACGGCCAACTGGCGCTGCTGACCAACGGCTATCAGCCGCTCGAGGCGCTGGCACCGCTACTGGGGCGTTGGCTGGAGCGTGCTGCCAATGCCTGATCGGTTGAGCTGGGCAGAAGTCCGTCGCCTGGCCCTGCGTCACAAGAAAGCGCTGATCCTGGCCAATCTGGTGGCCGTACTGGCCACCCTGTGCAGCGTGCCGATTCCTCTGCTGTTGCCCTTGCTGGTGGACGAAGTGCTGCTCAAGGATGGCGACGCGGCGCTCAAGGTGATGGACAATTTCCTGCCGGCCGACTGGGAAACGGCAGCCGGCTATATCGGCCTGATGCTGTTTTTGACCTTGCTGTTACGCGGCTCGGCGCTGATCTTCAACGTATTGCAGGCGCGCCTGTTCGCCAGGCTGTCGAAGGACATCGTCTACCGCATTCGCATGCGCCTGATCGAGCGCCTCAAGCGCATTTCCCTCGGCGAATACGAAAGCCTCGGTGGCGGCACCGTGACCACCCACCTGGTTACCGATCTGGATACCCTGGACAAGTTCGTCGGCGAGACCCTGAGCCGCTTCCTGGTGGCCATGCTGACGCTGGTCGGCACCTCGGCCATTCTCATCTGGATGCACTGGAAGCTGGCGCTGCTGATTCTCTTGTTCAACCCGCTGGTGATCTACGCCACGGTGCAACTGGGCAAGCGCGTCAAGCATCTGAAGAAGCTGGAGAACGACAGCACCGGGCGCTTCACCCAGGCGCTGACCGAGACCCTCGATGCCATTCAGGAGGTGCGCGCCAGCAACCGCCAGGGGCATTTTCTCGGCCGCCTCGGTGCACGTGCGCGGGAGGTGCGCGACTACGCCGTGGCCTCGCAATGGAAGAGCGATGCCTCCAACCGCGCCAGCGGCCTGCTGTTCCAGTTCGGCATCGACGTGTTCCGCGCCGCGGCGATGCTCACCGTACTGTTCTCCGATCTGTCCATCGGGCAGATGCTCGCGGTGTTCAGCTACCTGTGGTTCATGATCGGCCCGGTGGAGCAACTGCTCAACCTGCAGTACGCCTTCTACGCCGCCGCTGGCGCGCTGACGCGCATCAACGAGCTGCTGGCGCGCCAGGACGAACCGCAGTACGCCGGGCGTGTCGACCCCTTCAAGGGGCGCGACACCGTGGGCATCGAGATCCAGGGGCTGACCTTCGCCTATGACGACGAGCCGGTGCTCGATCGCCTCGACCTGTCCATCGCGCCGGGCGAGAAGGTGGCCATAGTCGGTGCTTCCGGTGGCGGCAAGAGTACCCTGGTGCAGTTGCTGCTAGGGCTTTACACGGCCCAGGCCGGCACCATCCGCTTCGGCGGCAGCAGTCAGGAGGAGATCGGCCTGGATCGCGTGCGCGACAACGTCGCGGTGGTGCTGCAGCACCCGGCGCTGTTCAACGATACGGTGCGCGCCAATCTGTGCATGGGCCGCGAGCGCAGCGACGAGGCCTGCTGGCAGGCGCTGCGCATCGCCCAGCTATACGACACCATCGCGCTGCTGCCGCAGGGCCTGGACAGCGTGGTCGGGCGCAGTGGTGTGCGTTTGTCCGGTGGCCAGCGTCAGCGCCTGGCCATCGCCCGCATGGTGTTGGCCGAGCCCAAGGTGGTGATTCTCGACGAGGCCACCTCGGCGCTGGACGCTGCCACCGAGTACGCCCTGCATGAGGCTCTGGGGCGCTTTCTCGACGGGCGCACCACCCTGATCATCGCCCACCGCCTGAGCGCGGTGAAACAGGCCGACCGCGTGCTGGTATTCGATGGCGGCAGCATTGCCGAAGATGGCGACCACCAGCAGCTGATCGCCGAAGGCGGCCTGTACGCCAAGCTCTACGGGCACTTGCAGCAGGGCTAGGGTGCGCTATACGCACCGCCGCGAAGCGTAGCTCGGATGCAATCCGGGATGGCGTGGCGAGGCGCTCCCCGGATTGTATCCGGGCTACCTGGCAGGCCTGTCCTGGCTCATCAAGGCTTCGCTCAACTCCTCGAACAGCGTCTGCACCGAGCGCAGGGCGCGGCAGTCGGGGCGGGTCAGCAGCCATAGTTCGGTGTCGCAACCGGCCAGCGGCGCGCTGAGCGCCCGCAGGTCGGGTTGGCTGCGCAGGACGAAGTCGGGCAGGGCGGCCACGCCGAGCCCGGCGCGGGCCAGTTGCGCCACGGCGTACATGCTGCTGCAGCGGTAACTGGGGGTGACACTCGGCATCTCGCGTTGGCGCCAGAGCACTGTGGCGTGATCCGGCATCGATTCGTCCGGGGCGATCCAGCTCTGTCGCGGTAGGTCGCTGCGATCCTGGCCGTCGTCGCGCGCGCAGACCAGGTAGGACACCCTGGCCAGGCGCCGGCCGACCAGGTGTTCCGGCGGCTGATTGGTCAGGCGCAGGGCCAGGTCGGCATCACGCCGGCTGAGGTTGGCGAAGTCGTTGGAGGTCACCAGCTCCAGCGACAATGCCGGGTAGCTGGGCATGAAGCGCGCCAGTGCCGGCAGCAGCAGACTGCTCAACACCGCGTCGGTACAGGTCAGGCGCACCGTACCGCTGACCACCTGTTTGCCCAGCTCCAGGGCCACGCGCGCAGCCTCCAGCGCTTGTTCGGCACGCTCGGCCTGCTCGGCCAGGGCGCGTGCGGCTTCGCTTGGCTCGTAGCCGCGCCGGCTCTTCTCGAACAAGGCTACCCCCAGCGCCGCCTCCAGGCGGCGCACGGCGCGGAACACGGTGGAAACGTCCACCTGCAGCAGTTCGGCGGCCCGCGCCAGGGAGCGGCCACGCACCAGAGCGAGTACCAGTGAAAGGTCGGCGTGGTCGATCTGATATTGCATGAGTGCAAGCTCTACTTGCCTATTCGCCAATTATCATTGCGTTAGCGCCATCTTATAGTGCCAGGCAGACCGCCATGCAAGAGGGCCAGCAACCATGTACAGCAAATGTCGAGTCAAGGTCGCCCTGGTGGGTGACTACAATACGGCGATCACTGCGCACCGCGCCATTCCCGAGGCTCTGGATCTGGCCAGCGAGGCGCTGGGCGTGGCGGTCGAATACCACTGGCTGGGCACCGAGCGCATTCTCGATGACGCGAGCTTGCTGGCCTACGATGGCATCTGGTGCGTACCGGGCAGCCCCTATGCCGCCACCGAAGGCGCGTTGCGCGCTATCCGCTTCGCCCGCGAGCAGGGCGTGCCATTTCTCGGCACCTGTGGCGGCTTCCAGCACGCGCTGCTGGAGTATGCGCGTAACCGCCTGGGTTGGACGGATGCCGAGCACGCCGAGTTGTCACCACAGGCACAGACTCCGCTGATCGCGCCTCTGGCCTGTGCTCTGCAGGACGTCAGTGAGCGTGTGCACCTGGTATCGGGTTCGCGTATCGCCGAGCTGTATGGCGTACGCGAGATCAGCGAGCAGTACCTGTGCCGTTATGGCCTCGATGATGCTTTCGTCGAGCCGTTGATGGCCCAGGCGTTGAAGGCCTCCGGGCACGATGAGGCCGGTGCCGTGCGTGCCATCGAGCTTGAGGATCATCCCTTCTTCATCGCCACCCTGTTCCAGCCTGAACGCGCTGCTCTGGAAGGGCGCTTGCCGCCGCTGGTCGCAGGCCTGGTCGGCGCTTGCGCGGTGCAGTCGGTGCACGAGGCGCAGCAGGACGCGGTGGCATGATCGCCGCGACGCCGCAGCCGCCTTACTACGTGGTGATCTTCACCTCGGTACGCACCGAGGTGGACGCCGGCTACGCCGAAGCGGCGCAGCGCATGCTGGAGCTGGCCGCGCAGCAGCCTGGGTTTCTGGGTGTGGAGTCGGCGCGCAGCGACGGCCTGGGTATCACCCTGTCCTATTGGCAGAGCGAGGAGGCCATCCTTGCCTGGCGCGAGCATGCCGAGCACAGCGCCGTGCGCGAACGTGGGCGGGCCGAATGGTATGCCGCCTGTACAACCCGTGTGGCCAAGGTGGAGCGAGCCTATGGTTTTCAGCGCTCGGTGTGAGAGCAAGCGGCAAGGGTATCAACCAGGGTGTAAGGAAATATTTACGGATGCCAGGGTTTTGCATGCCAAGCGCTTGGCCTTGCAGGCTGTGTAAGGAAAATTTGCCACTTCTGCAGCGAATCCCTGCGCCCAGGTGTCGCACCCCATCTTGAGAGCGGCTCTGCGCTCGGTTGTCATGAGGTTGTCCGCAACGCATTCGTGCGCTTGCCATAACAATGACAATCAGGAGGCAGAATGAACGCCGTGGCCAAGATCGAACAGCACAACCCCATCGGGACCGACGGTTTCGAGTTCGTCGAATTTACCGCACCGAGCGCCGAAGGCATCGAGCAACTGCGCCAGTTGTTCACCGCCATGGGTTTCACCGAAACCGCCAAGCACCGCTCGAAAGAGGTGTGGCTGTTCCAGCAGAACGATATCAATATCGTGCTCAACGGCAGCCCCAGCGGGCACGTGCGTGCCTTCGGCGAGAAGCATGGCCCCAGCGCCTGCGCCATGGCCTTCCGGGTCAGGAACGCCGCCCAGGCCGCCGCCTACGTCGAACAACAGGGCGCTACTCTGGTGGGCAGCCACGCCAACTTCGGCGAGCTGAACATCCCGTGCGTCGAAGGCATCGGCGGCTCGCTGCTGTATCTGGTCGACCGCTATGGCGACAAGAGCATCTACGACGTCGACTTCGAGTACATCGAAGGCCGCAGCCCCAATGACAATGCCGTCGGCCTGCAGTGCATCGACCACCTGACCCACAACGTGCGCCGCGGGCAGATGGACGTCTGGTCGGGCTTCTACGAGCGCATCGCCAATTTTCGTGAGATCCGCTACTTCGATATCGAAGGCAAGCTCACCGGCCTGTTCTCCCGCGCCATGACCGCGCCGTGCGGCAAGATCCGCATCCCGATCAACGAGTCGGCCGATGACAAATCGCAGATCGAGGAATTCATCCGCGAATATCACGGCGAAGGCATCCAGCACATCGCCCTGAGCACCGACGATATCTATGCCACCGTGCGCCAGTTGCGTGCCAACGGCGTGGACTTCATGACCACCCCGGACACCTACTACGAGAAGGTGGACAGCCGTGTTGCCGGCCATGGCGAGCCGACCGACGTACTGCGTGAACTGAACATCCTGATCGATGGTGCGCCGGGCGATGACGGCATCCTGCTGCAGATCTTCACCAATACGGTGATCGGCCCGATCTTCTTCGAGATCATCCAGCGCAAGGGCAACCAGGGCTTTGGCGAAGGCAACTTCAAGGCCTTGTTCGAGTCGATCGAGGAAGACCAGCTACGTCGCGGTGTGATCAAGGCCGAGGAGTGACGCCATGAGCCGTCAATGGATCCGCTTTCCCCTGCGCGAGGGCGAATGCTCGCGCCAGGCCCATTGCGACCTGCCGCAGGGCACCTTCGAGCGTGAAATGGGCCGCGAAGGATTCTTCGGTCCCACCGCGCACCTGCACCACAAGCATCCGCCGACCGGCTGGGTCGACTGGCAAGGCCCGCTGCGCCCGCATGCCTTCAACTTCAACGACATCCCCAGCGAGCGCGACTGCCCGCTGGCGGCGCCGCTGACGCTGCACAATGCCGACGTCAAGCTGCGCGTCTGGCGCACCCATGGCGCCATGCGCCATCTGGTGCGCAATGCCGATGGCGACGAGCTGCTGTTCGTGCATGAAGGCAGCGGGCATTTCCATTGCGATTTCGGCCATCTGGAATACCGCGACGGCGATTACCTGCTGATCCCCCGCGGCACCGCCTGGCGCATCGAGGCCAGCACACCGAGCTACTTCCTGCTGATCGAGAACACCGACGGCGCCTACCAGTTGCCGGACAAGGGTCTGCTCGGCCCGCAGGCGATCTTCGATCTGGCGGTGCTGGAACACCCGCATATCGATGATGCCTTCAAGGCGCAGCAGGACGAGAACACCTGGCAGATCAGGATCAAGCGGCGCGGCCAGATCAGCACCGTGACCTACCCGTACAACCCGCTGGATGTGGTCGGCTGGCATGGCGACAACACCGTGGTGCGTCTGAACTGGCGCGATATCCGTCCGCTGATCAGTCATCGCTACCACTTGCCGCCGTCGGTGCATACCACCTTCGTCGCCAATGGCTTCGTGGTTTGCACCTTCACCCCGCGCCCGGTGGAATCCGACCCCGGCGCGCTCAAGGTGCCGTTCTTCCACAACAACGATGACTACGACGAAGTGCTGTTCTACCACCGCGGCAACTTCTTCAGCCGCGACAACATCGAGCAGGGCATGGTCACCCTGCACCCGTGCGGCTTCCCCCATGGGCCGCACCCCAAGGCGCTGAAGAAGAGCCAGGAGGATCCGGCCACCTTCATCGATGAGGTGGCGGTGATGATCGACACCCGCCGCGCCCTGGAAGTGAGCGACGCCGCAGGCGCGGTGGACGTGGCCGAGTACGTCAACTCCTGGCGCGCGCCGGGTACACAAGCTTAAGAGCGGGTACCAATCGTCCCCTCTCCCCTCGGGGAGAGGGTTAGGGAGAGGGGGCTGACAGCACACCCTCTCCTCCGGCCCCTCTCCCACAAGTGGGAGAGGGGAGAACAGCCCGCACGCGAACAGACGAATAGGTAGGAACCATGAAACTCGCATCACTGAACCAAGGCCGCGATGGCGTGCTGATCGTCGTTTCCCGCGATCTCACCCGCGCCGTGCGCGTGCCGCAGATCGCCGCCACCCTGCAGGCCGCGCTGGACGACTGGGCCGTAGCCCGGCCGAAACTGGAAGCGGTCTATCAGCGCCTCAACGATGGTCTGCTCGATGACGCCTTTGCCTTCGATCAGACGGCCTGCCACAGCCCCTTGCCGCGGGCCTATCACTGGGCTGACGGCAGCGCTTACGTCAACCACGTCGAGCTGGTGCGCAAGGCGCGCGGCGCCGAGATGCCGGAATCCTTCTGGCATGACCCGCTGATGTACCAGGGCGGCGCCGATGCCTTTATCCCGCCGCACGCACCGATCCGCCTGGCCGACGAGGCCTGGGGCATCGACCTGGAGGCAGAGCTGGCGGTGATCACCGACGACGTGCCCATGGGCGCCACACCAGCGGAAGCGGCCGGGCATATCCGCCTGCTGATGCTGGTCAACGACGTGTCGCTGCGCAACCTGATCCCCGGCGAACTGGCCAAGGGTTTCGGCTTCTACCAGAGCAAGCCATCGTCGAGCTTCTCGCCGCTGGCCATCACCCCGGACGAGCTGGGCGAGAGCTGGAAGGATGGCAAGGTGCACCGGCCACTGGTGTCGCATATCAACGGCGCGCTGTTCGGCCAGCCGGATGCCGGCGTGGACATGACCTTCAATTTCCCGACCCTGGTGGCCCACGCCGCCAAGACCCGGCCGCTGGGCGCTGGCAGCATCATCGGTTCGGGCACCGTTTCCAACTATGACCGCAGCGCCGGCTCCTCCTGTCTGGCGGAGAAGCGCATGCTGGAGATCGTCGAGCAGGGCGAGGCGAAGACGCCATTCCTCAAGTTCGGCGACCGGGTGCGTATCGAGATGTTCGACGCGGCTGGCCAGAGCCTGTTCGGTGCCATCGATCAGGTGGTGGAACGCTATGAGCCATAAGCTGCAAGCCACAAGCTGCAAGCGGTGTGCGCGCAGGCTTTTGCTTGAGGCTTGTCGCTTGCAGCTTGCCGCTGGAGGCACAGCCTCATGCTGAAACTCTATGGCTACTGGCGCTCCAGCGCCGCCTACCGGGTGCGTATCGCCCTGAACCTCAAGGGCCTGGCTTACCAGCAGGTGCCGGTGCATCTGATCAAGGATGGTGGGCAGCAGCACGGCGCCGACTACCGTGCGCTGAACCCGCAGCAGTTGCTGCCGCTGCTGGTGGACGAAGAAAACGGCGGCGTGCGCATCCCCCAGTCGCTGGCGATCCTCGAATACCTGGAAGAAATCTTCCCGGTGCCGGCGCTATTGCCGGCCGACCCGGCCGAGCGTGCCCAGGTGCGGGCGCTGGCACTGCATATCGCCTGCGATGTGCATCCGCTGAACAATCTGCGCGTGCTGCAGTACCTGGCCAGCGAACTGGGCGCCTCCGACGAGGCGAAGAACGCCTGGTACCGGCACTGGGTCACGCTCGGTCTGGCAGCGGTGGAGGAGGGCCTGGCCGCATTCGACGGGCGCCTGTCGCTCGGTCAGCGACCTGGATATCTGGAAGCCTGCTTGATTCCGCAACTGTATAATGCGCGGCGTTTTAACTGTGACCTTGCCGCGTACCCACGCATCGTCGCCATGGCTGCGCGCTGTGAACCCCTGGAGGCCTTCCGACTGGCCGCGCCGGAGGTGCAAGCCGACGCCCAGTGACACCCCCGGCTTTTATCCAAGCCTTGCATTCCGCTGCGCCACGAGCGCGGCGGGTTCGATTCCGTCACAGATAAAAACAAGCAGGTGACGCATGACCCGTGAAAAACCCAAGAACCTCTGGCTCTCGCGCTGGGGCTTCATCCTCGCTGCAACCGGCTCGGCCGTCGGCCTGGGCAATATCTGGAAATTCCCCTATATCACTGGCGAGTACGGTGGCGGCGCCTTCGTGCTGATGTACCTGGCGTGCATCCTGGCCATCGGCATTCCGGTGATGATGACCGAGATCGCCGTCGGCCGCCGTGGTCGCGGCAGCCCCATCGACGCCATCGGCCGCGTGGTTCGCGAGAACGGCGGCAACCCGGCGTGGAAGGCAGTGGGCGGCATGGCCATGCTCGCCGGTTTCATGATCCTGTGCTTCTACGTGGTCGTCGCCGGCTGGGCCTTCGCTTACACCTGGAAGATGCTCGACGGTTCGCTGACAGCCACCAGCGTCGAGGCGCTTGGCGGGGTGTTCGAGGCGCACAACGCCAACCCCTGGCAACTGGGTGGCTGGAGCGTGTTGGTGGCGCTGCTGACCCTGTGGATCGTGGCCAAGGGTGTGCAGAAGGGCATCGAGAACGCTGTGCGCTGGATGATGCCGGGGTTGGCGCTGATGCTCGTGGCGCTGGTCGGTTATGCCCTGAGCAGTGGCAGCTTCGATGCCGGTTTCGCCTTCCTCTTTCACTTCGACGCCTCGAAGATCACCGGCGAGGCGCTGCTGGCGGCGTTGGGCCATGCCTTCTTCACCCTCAGCCTGGCTTCCGGTGCCATCCTCACCTATGGCTCCTACATTCCCGATGGCCAGTCCATCGCCCGTACCACCTTCATGGTGGCCATCTGTGACACCCTGGTGGCGTTGCTGGCCGGCCTGGCGATCTTCCCGATCATCTTCGCCAACGGCATGAGCCCCAGTGCCGGGCCGGGGCTGATCTTCATGAGCCTGCCGCTGGCCTTCCAGCAGATGCCCTTCGGCACGGTGTTCGGCGTGCTGTTCTTCGCCATGGTGTCGATCGCCGCGCTCACTTCGGCGATCTCGATGATCGAAGCCACCGTGGCCTACCTGAACGAGAAGCACGGTATCAGCCGTCTACGCGCGGCCATCGGTGCAGGCGCGGTGCTGCTGGTGATCAGCCTGCTGGCGATGCTCTCGTTCAACCTGATGGCGGGCTGGACGCCGCTGGGCAAGAATTTCTTCGACTGGCTGGATTACCTGACCTCGCGCTGGATGATGCCGCTGGGTGGCATTTTCATGGTGGTGCTGGCCGGCTATGCGCTGCGCAGCGAGATCATGCGTGACGAGCTGAACCTGCCACCGGCTGGCTATGCCTTGTGGTTGTTCATGGTGCGCTACGTCAGCCCGGTGCTGATTCTGGTGGTGTTCCTGCACGCCCTGGGCTGGCTGCTGTTCGACCCCGTGGCGCAGTGGTACTGGATCGCCGGCGCCATCGGCCTGCTGGCAATTGCCGGTGAGCTGACCAGCCCTCGAGTACTGAGCAATCTGGCCAGCCGCTGAGTGGCAGAAGGTGAGAACACAGAGCGCAGCTTCGGCTGCGCTTTTTTTGCGCCCCGTAACTATCTTGACGGCGGAAAACCGCCAGGTGCTGGTGGGCCATGAGCGAATTGTTGCCGGTGGGCAGTGCTGGGCAGGTGCGAGGCCATCGTCGACTCATGCGTGCTGAGTTGCTGCCGATATCCAAATGACGGGCATCCCTCATGTCTGGCGCAAGGCTTGCTTTGGCAAACCTTTGGCCTCCTCGACGAGGCCTCACCAGAATAAAAAGAGTCTTGGAGTTTTTTATGTTAGAGCCTGCCGTTCGCCTGTTGGCCAATCTTTCCGTTGGCAAGAAACTGATCTGTGGCTTTGGCCTGGTACTGCTGCTTACCGCTGCCATGACGGGTATCGGTTTTCTCGCTGTGCAGGCCGTGCTGCAAGGGCATCATCAGGTCGGGCAATTGGCCGAAGTGAACATCGAGGTGCTCGAGGCGCGCCGGTTGGAGCGCAATTTCGCCATCGAGCCGACTGCCGAGAATGCCGAGCGCGTGCGCAAGAGCCTGAGCGTGGTGAAGGACTCGCTGGAGCACCTGATACAGTCGAAGACCCTGGACGGTACACGCGTGCAGACCATGCAGCAGGCGGTCGACGAGTACATGCAGCAGTTCGACAGCTATGTCGATCTGCAGGGCAAGGCCCGAGCGGCGCGTGCCGACATGCGCAGTGCGGCGGGCGAGGCCCGCGATCAGTTCGAGACCATCGAACTGGGCATGTACGATGCCGTGCGCGAGTTGCGCCTGCAGGGCGACAACCTGCGTGGCAGCGACCCCCTGACCCTGGCCGAAACCGCCTCCGGCCTGAGCAAGCGCATGCTCGATCTGCGCAGCCAGGAAAGCCTGTACATCATCGACGGCTCGGCCGAGGCGCTGGAGGAGTGGAACTACCTCAGCGAAGACCTGCAGAACGTGGCGCGTAGCCTGATGGTCTGGCTCGACGACGAGCAGAAGGCGTCGATCGAAGCGGCCTTGCAGGCGCTGACCACCTATCAGCGCTCTTTCCTCTACTACCAGCAATTGCGGGCGCAGAACAAGGCCACCGAAGACGCCATGATCGAGCGTGCCCGTTCGGTCATCGGCCTGGCCGAGGCTGCACAGGCCAGCGCCGAGGAGAGCATGCAGGGCGACAGTCGCCAAGCCCAGTTGATGCTCGGTGGCATGGGCATCGCTGCCGTGGTGCTGGGCCTGTGTGCGGCCTTGCTGATCACCCGTTTGATCGTCGTGCCGCTGCGCCAGACCGTGGGTTTCGCCGAGCGCATCGCCGCGGGCGACCTCAGCCAGGATATCCCGCAGAACCGGCGCGACGAGCTAGGCCAATTGCTCGCTGCCATGCAGGGCATGACCAGCAGCTTGCGTACCCTGGTCGGGCGCATCGGGGGTGGTGTCGGGCAGATCGCCGCCGCTGCCGAGCAACTCTCTTCCATCACCGCGCAGACCAGCGCTGGGGTGCAGACGCAGAAGCTGGAAACCGAGCAGACCGCCACCGCCATGCATCAGATGGCAGCGACCGTGCAGGAGGTGGCGCATAACGCCGAGATGGCCTCGCATGCAGCGAAGGAGGCCGACCGCGAAGCGCAGCAGGGCAACGAGGTAGTGCAGCAGGCGGTGGATCAGGTGCACAGCCTGGCGACCGAGGTGGAGCAATCAGCCGAGGCCATTGCCGCCCTGGATCAGGAGAGCAGCCGCATCAGCAGCGTACTCGAGGTGATTCGCGGTGTGGCCGAGCAGACCAATCTGCTGGCACTCAACGCCGCCATCGAGGCGGCGCGTGCCGGTGAACAGGGGCGCGGTTTCGCCGTAGTCGCCGACGAGGTGCGAGCCCTGGCCAAGCGTGCCCAGGACAGCACCGAGGAAATCGAAACCCTGATCGGCAGCCTGCAGCGCATGGCCAAGGGCGCCGTGCAGCAGATGGAGAGCAGCCGTAGCCTGACCCAGCGTACCGTGGCCCTGGCCGGCCAGGCCGGTGAGGCACTGGCGCGCATCACCCAGTCGGTCAGCACCATCGAACAGATGAACCAGCAGATTGCCGCCGCTGCCGAGGAGCAGAGCGCGGTAGCCGAAACCATCAACGAGAGCGTGACCCGCGTGCGCGACATCGGCGAGCAGAGTGCGACGGCCACCGAGCAGACCGCCGTTTCCAGTGCTGAGCTGGCGCGCCTGGGGGTGGAGTTGCAGGGACTGGTGCGGCAATTCCGCACCTGATCTTCAGCCCAGGTGGAAGCCGCCGTCGATGGGGATGATCGCGCCGGTCATGTAGGCACCGGCGCTGCCTGCCAGGCTCAGCGCCAGTGCGGCCATTTCCTCTTCGCGGCCCCAGCGCTGCATCGGGATCAGCGCCATATCGGCGGCCAGGGCCGCTTCGTCCTCGGCGATGAAGCGGGTCATCTTGCTGGGAAAGCGCCCCGGCGCGATCACATTGACGTTGATGTGCTCGCTCACCAGCTCCTTGGCCAGCATGCGCGACAACTGATGCAGGGCCGCCTTGCTCGGGCCATAGGCATAGGCGTGCTCGCCCATGGCGCTGATGCCCGCCACCGAACCGATATTGATCACTCGCGCCGGTCGCTCTGCCGAGCCAGCCTTGCGCAGCAGCGGCAGCAGTTGCTGGATGCAGCCGAACACCGAGGTGACGTTGAGCTGCATGACTTTCTCGAAGCCCTTGGCCGGGTAGCTTTCCAGCGGTGCGCCCCAGGTGGTACCGGCGTTGTTGACCAGGATATCCAGGCGCTCGATGCGCTCGCCCAGTTCTCTGGCCAGGGCGTGCACGCCTTCCTCGCTGGCCAGATTGGCAGCCAGGCCGGTACAGCGGCCGAGCGCAGAGAGCTCGGCGGCGGTCTGCGCGCAGGCTTCGCCGTCGCGGGCGCAGACATAGACATGGGCGCCAGCCTCGACGAAGGCCTTGGCGATCATCAGGCCGATACCGCGGGTGCCGCCGGTGACCAGGGCCGTGCGCCCGGCAAGGGAGAAGTAAGGATGCATGGAAAGGCCTCATGAGCGATTGAGACCTTCACCCTAGAGCCTGGCTGCCGAGAAAGCAGGCATCATTGCCGGGCGAAATGACGCCTCATGCGTTTTGCCTTGTCGCGGCTAAAGCCCCTCCCGCGTAATCGGCGCCCTGTGGGAGGGCTTCAGCCGCGACTTGCCACTTGCACATCCAGCACGCGAATGCGCTCCGGCTCGGGGTAGTGCCAGTGCACGTCCAGATCCCAGAAACGTGCACCGTAGCGGCGCTCTGGCTGCGGCTGTTGATAGGCCGGGCGCGGATCCTGCGCCAGGCATTGCTCGATCAGTGCCACCAGCGGTTCGTCCAGGCGCTGGCCATGGCCATGGGCAGCTTCCAGCGCCTCGGCCTGCCACTCCACCGCGATCAGTGGCGGTGGGGCGCCGGCCATGTCGTTACGAGCCTCGGCCACGGCATCGGCATAGGGCACGTAAGGCTTGATATCCAGCACCGGCGTGCCGTCGAGCAGGTCGATGCCGGACAGGTGCAGGCGGCCAGGCTCTACCTTGTCCAGGCGCACCACCGACTGGCCGATGCCGTTGGGGCGGTGGGTGGCGCGAGTGCTGAACACCCCCACCGACTGGTTACCGCCCAGGCGCGGTGGGCGCACCTTCAGGCGTGGCTTGTCTTCCAGGGCCTGGTGAAAGAGAAACAGCAGCCAGACATGGCTGACCTGTTCCAGCCCCTGCACGGCGTCGCCCTGGTCGAAGGGCGGCAACAGCTCCAGCACGCCTCGGGCAGCGGGTGCCAGGTGCGGCTGGCGGGGAATGGCGAACTTTTCCTTGAAGCAGGAGCGGACGATGCCCACCGCACTGACGCTGTGCTTCATCGTGGCACGAGCATCTTGCAGCCGGCATCGCGGAAGGGGCCGGTGAAACGGATCCAGCCTTCGCCGGGGCTGACCTGGGCGCAGGTCAGGTGGCCGTCGCTCTTGCTCTGCCACAGATAGAAGGGCGCCGACCCGGCAAGGCTGGGCAGGCTCAGGGCGAGCAGGGCGGTCAGAAGCAAAGTGCGCATGGTGACGTTCTCCTGTACGTGAGCATTGAACCCTAACACGGGTGTCTCAGAAGCGTTCCTTCTCTCCCAGATAGCGCCACTGCCCGGCCGGTAGCTTGGCCATGGGCACGCCGCCGATGCGGATACGCTTGATCGCCTTGATTTGCAGGCCCAGCGCCTTGCAGATCTGCTGCAGCAGGTCGGGTGCCGGGTTCTTCAGGGCAAAGCGCAGGCGCTGCTCGCTCTGCCAACTGGCCTTGCAGGGCGGGAACTGCGTGCCCTTGTGGATCAGGCCCTTCTTCAGCCGTTCAAAGGTGCTGGCCGGCACTTCGCCGCTGACATCCACCAGATATTCCTGCTCCAGCTTGGCGCCATCCTCGCGTAGCTTGCGCTGGGCCCGCCAGTCCTGGCTGAGCACCACCAGGCCGCTGGCGCCGCTCTGCAACGGCAGGCTCTGTTCCTGGCGCAGGAAGTGGCCGTGCAGGATGCGCTGGGCATGCGGGTCTTCTTCCCAGTGGTTCTCGCGCACCAGCAGATGCTGCAATTGCGCGGCACTGGTACCCGCAGGGCAGTGCACCAGCAGCGTCACCGTCTCTACCGGTTCAAGCGTGGCATCGGGATGCAGCTCGACGCACTGATCCTCGACCTTGAATTGCGGCGCCTCGACCACCTGACCGTCCACCGTGACCCAGCCTCCGGTGATGTACAGATCAGCCTCGCGCCGTGAACAGCCGAAGAGTTCGATGACGCGTTTGGACAGGCGGGTGGGTTCGCTCATGGTGGCGCTCGATAAAAAGAAAGTCATTGTACCGGCAAGGCGTTGGGGGGCCGTAAAGAAAAAGCCCCGCACGCTGCGGGGCTCTTGATGTGGGGGCGGGCTTAGACCAGTTCGCCCCACATATCGTACTCGTCGGCATCGACGATGCGCACACGCACCTTGTCACCCGCTTTCACGGCGGTGGAGTCGATGAACACGCTGCCGTCGATCTCCGGGGCATCGGCCCAGGAACGCGCCACGGCGCCTTCGTCATCCACTTCGTCGACCAGCACGTCCATCTCCAGGCCGATCTTGGCCTGCAGGCGCGCCGAGCTGATGGCCTGCTGGTGCGCCATGAAGCGCTCCCAGCGCTGCTGCTTGATTTCGTCTGGCACGGGCTCCAGACCCAGATCGTTGGCCGGCGCGCCTTCTACCGGGGAGTACTGGAAGCAGCCGACGCGATCGAGCTGCGCCTCGGTCAGCCAGTCCAGCAGGTACTGGAAGTCCTCTTCGGTCTCGCCCGGGAAGCCGACGATGAAGGTGGAGCGAATGGTCAGCTCGGGGCAGATCTCGCGCCACTTCTTGATGCGCGCCAGGGTCTTGTCCTCGAAAGCCGGACGCTTCATCGACTTGAGCACTTTCGGGCTGGCGTGCTGGAAGGGGATGTCCAGGTAGGGCAGCAGCTTGCCGGCGGCCATCAGCGGGATCACGTCATCGACGTTGGGGTAGGGGTAGACATAGTGCAGGCGTACCCATACACCCATGGACGACAGCGCCTCGCACAGCTCGAGCATGCGCGTCTTCACCGGCTGGCCGTTCCAGAAGTCCAGCTTGTACTTCATGTCCACGCCATAGGCGCTGGTGTCCTGGCTGATCACCAGCAGCTCTTTGACGCCGGCCTTGACCAGGCGCTCGGCCTCGCTGAGCACGTCGCCCACCGGGCGGCTGACCAGCTTGCCGCGCATGGACGGAATGATGCAGAAGCTGCAGCTATGGTTGCAGCCTTCGGAAATCTTCAGGTAAGCATAGTGGCGCGGGGTGAGCTTGATACCCTGCGGCGGCACCAGATCGATCAGCGGGTTGTGTTCGGCCTTCGGCGGGATGACTTCGTGCACTGCACTGACCACCTGCTCGTACTGCTGCGGGCCGGTGACGGCCAGCACGCTGGGGTGCACATCGCGGATGCTGTCTTCGGCCACGCCCATACAGCCGGTGACGATCACCTTGCCGTTCTCGGCCAGGGCTTCACCGATGGCGTCCAGCGACTCGGCCTTGGCGCTGTCGATGAAACCACAGGTATTGACCACCACCACGTCGGCATCCTGGTAGGTCGGCACGATCTCGTAACCTTCCATGCGCAGTTGGGTCAGGATGCGTTCGGAGTCGACCGTTGCCTTCGGGCAACCGAGGGAGACGAAACCGACTTTCGGGGTGGCGCTGGACATGCGGGCTAACCTCTAGCGGGCGCCTGGCTGGCGCCTCTGATCAAAAAGTGCGCAATTCTAGCGGCGCCTTCGTGGCTTTTCCAGAGGTTGTTGGTGCTTTTACCGAGAGCCTGCTCGGTCAGAGCAGGGCCCATCCCAGGTGAGTGCTCACCCCAGCGGAACGACGCGCCGCAGAAACTCGAGCTGATCCTCGATTATGTGCTCGAACGCACTGCCGAGGTAGATATCGAAATGGCCGTAGTCATAGCGCCGGATTTCCTTGCGCGGCGTGTGCTGGGCATGCTTCAGGGTGGCCCTGGCCGGGGCGACGCTGTCCTGGTTGCATACCTGAAACAGCACAGGAGCCTGGATTCTTTTCGTGGCTCGGCCCGGGTAATAACGAATGATATCCAGGGCGAAGCGTGCGGCCGCGAAGTTGTTGACCGTACCGCCTTCGGGCACGAGGCCATGGTAGCCGTCGAAGGCATCGGGCGCGGTCATCAGTGCCGTTTCCCCTGGGCGCCCGGCGATCTTGACCATCCTTGGCTTGGCCCCGAACAGTGCGCCAAGCCGATCTTGCAGGGCCAAGGCGGTAAGTTTCACGGAGGTTATCGGGCTGATCGCAAGGCTCGACGAGAGGCCGTCACTGAACGGGCCCTGAGAAATGACGGCGGCTATCCCGGCATCATTGGCCGCGACGCGCAGCACATGGCCGCCGCTGAACGAGGTTCCCCAGAGGATGACCCTGTCGGCGTCCGTGTCGTCCAGGCTGCGAGCGTAGGCAATGGCTGCTTTCCAGTCCTCCAGTTGCTGGCCAATGTCGATTAGTTGCCGAGGCGTGCCCGCGCTGTCACCAAAGTGGCGGTAATCGAACACCAGGCAGGCATAGCCGGCAGCCGCGAAGCGTTCGGCATAGGCGGGCAGGCGCATGTCGCGGGTGCCGCCCAGGCCGTGTGCCATGACGATGATCGGAAACGGCCCGTCCCCTTGTGGGCGATGAAAGCTGGCCGTGCAGGTTTCATCGCCAGAGGTGAAGTGAAGGATTCGTGGGGCTGTGTCTTCGGTCATCGTCAGGGTTTCCGGCTGGAGCCACGGATAAGCCTGGGTTCATGACCTGCAGGCAGGCGTTGTTCTATAGCACTTTCGCCAGACTGGAAAACTGACTTTAAGGATGGTGGGGCGGGGGCGATTAACGCTAGGGAAAGTCTGAAGAAGACCTCCCGTTTCTGGTGAAATAGGCCAATCCCGTTGCCCGAGTTTCTCAATGAAGCAAATGACTTTCGCCGACGCCGAATACGCCGGTAAACGTAAGCAGACCCGCAAGGAGCTGTTCCTGATCGAGATGGATCAGGTTGTGCCCTGGAAGGGGTTGGTGGCACTGATCGAGCCGCATTATCCCAAAGGTGAAGGCGGTCGGCCGGCCTACCCGTTGATGGCTATGCTGCGGGTACACCTGATGCAGAACTGGTTCGGCTACAGCGATCCTGCAATGGAAGAGGCCCTGTATGAAACGACCATTCTGCGCCAATTCGCAGGCTTGAGCCTGGAGCGTATCCCGGACGAAACGACCATCCTCAATTTCCGTCGACTGCTGGAGAAGCATGACCTGGCTGTCGGCATTCTCGGTGTCATCAATGGCTACCTGGGCGACCGTGGCCTGTCCTTGCGTCAAGGCACCATCGTCGATGCCACGCTGATTCATGCACCCAGTTCGACCAAGAACAAGGAAGGCAAACGCGATCCCGACATGCACCAGACCAAGAAAGGCAACCAGTACTACTTCGGTGCCAAGGCACATATCGGGGTCGATGTGGAGTCGGGGTTGGTGCACCACGTCCATGTCACAGCCGCCAATGTTGCGGACGTCACCCAGGTGGACAAGCTGCTGCATGGCGAAGAGAACATGGTGGCGGCTGACGCCGGTTATACGGGCGTCGAGAAGCGCGAGGAGCATGAGGGGCGCCAGGTCATCTGGCAGATCGCGGCTCGGCGCAGCACGTACGAAAAGCACGGCAAGAAAAGTGCACTGTACAAGGCATACCGCAGCCTCGAGAAAGCCAAAGCGCAGACCCGCTCGAAGGTTGAGCACCCGTTCCGGGTGATCAAACGCCAGTTTGGTTACACCAAGGTGCGGTTTCGTGGCTTGGCGAAGAACACCGTCCAGATGGTGACGTTATTCGCTCTGTCGAACCTGTGGATGGCACGCCGATATTTGTTGGTGGGTGCAGGAGAGGTGCGTCTGTAATGTGGAAAATGGCCTCCGCAGGTTGATTGCGGAGGTCAGAAACGGAGAAACAAGCGGGTTATCTGAGCATTTTCGATCAGATGGACTCTTTCAAAATCGGCAGTGGCCGAAGTCGGCCAGAAATAGCGGCCTATTTCAGACCTTCCCTAGGGAACTGGCGAAACTCAGCACCGTAGGATGGGTAGAGCAACGCGAACCCCATTGAATCATCCCCGGGTTTCGCTGTGCTCTACCCAGGCTACTTGCTGACGACAGGGTTGAAAAGCGATTGCTCACTACTTGTGGGGAGAGTCCATATACACTAGTTAGGTTGTTGTAGGGAGTGCAATGTATAAGCTTGCAATACTGATTAGCACTCCAATTATGCCGACAACAAACCCCCAGAAGCTAAATTTTTTCTGTTTTGAAAGCTCTGCCTTGTTTGATGAGTAAAGTTCGTTAAGTGAAGCTGCTAATTGTGTTACAGGTTCACTGATTTCTGGGTTGTCTTTTCTAATGCTGTTTAGCTGCAGGCTAATATTTTCTGGTAATTCTGAGAATGGTTCTCTCTCGCTGTGACTGGAAATAAGGTTTCTTATCTCGTTGACTTTGTCTTTTAATTTTTCATCTTCGGCGGAAATGGCTTCGGCTAGCATAATGCGCAAGCTAAATAAAACTGATTGCCTGTCTTGTGACCACCTTTCATGGAGGTGCTGCATATCCTCAGGTTTCAAATTTCCATTCAATATGCCATTTCGCACTTGTTCTCTGAAGCGTTTCTTCCAATTACTCTCGGCAGAGTCTTTAAGTATTGGGATCATTGCGACAAAGACGCCCATTAGTGCACCGATTAGTGCGCTTGGGCTTGATGTGATAAGAGATATTAGGCTGTCGAGCATCTACGATCTTCCTTGTAACCTAACGTCCGCTGGAGTGAAGTATTAGAGCGCATTGACCCTTACCTCGGAGAATGCGTCAACGAAAAGTTTCTGGTGCTCTTTGGGAGGGACTATCAGCCAAGTGCACGCGACAGTGGTGAACGCTTCAACGGCCTCGATAGGCTCACCAAAATTCGCGCCTGCACGTGCGATAGCAAGGACATCACTTATTTGCCCCAGGTCTCCGAAGGTGATATCGGAGCCAAGATTGTGGCCTACGCGATTGCGCAGCGTGTTTAATTTAATAATGCCTGGCTTTACAAAGGCTGCGCTGGTTGCCTTGGTGGGAAGTAGCATCGCTTTGTTGAAAAATCCTAGTTTAGCGCTCTCAACATCTTCAATGCCGAAATGTTCCGATAAGAAGCGGTCTAGGTAATGCTCGACAACAAGGTGGCACTTAAGAAGGCGCCCAACTACGTCGTGGGGTCGACTCATTAGCTCGATGAATCGTGCATTCTCTGCTTGGAAGTGCGCTTCTATCTCAGCCATATGCGGCTTGAGACGGGCAACAACTTTTTCAATCCCCTCAACGTCTCTCATGGTCGCGCTCTAACTATAAATAGACACCGAATGGTGTATAACCTGCGGGCAATTTTGGTGGATAACCTTCCTGGCCATTCTCGGAAACTTTCTCTAGTTCGCGGGAGTCAGCGAGGCGATGGAGTGTTTTGCAGGTTATAACCATGTCAGATAACTGCTGGCAAGTGGCAATTACGCGAAGGCCGGGACGGTTCGGAAGGGAGTAGGGGAGATCGCGAGCAAGCTCGCTCCTACAAAGCAGGGCGGGGAGCGGGGAAGGCACAGCGGTTAGTCGCTGCGCCTCTTGTTTCAGCGATTGAACCGCTCCACCAGCGCATACTGCCCCTGCGCCGTGCCAGTCAGGGCCTGGCTGAGTTCGGCGGTGCTTTGCGCTTCGCCGGCGGTCTGGTCGGCTAGCTGGGCAATGGTGGTGATGTTCTGGTTGATCTCATCGGCCACGGCGCTCTGCTCTTCGGCGGCGGCGGCGATCTGGTTGGCCATGTCGGTGATATTGGCCACGGCGTCGCTGATGCCGGCCAGGGCCTGGTCGGCCTTCAGTACGCGTTCCACGCCTTCCTCAGCCTGCTTGCGGCCAATTTCCATGGTCATCACCGCTTCTTCGGCGGTGCGTTGCAACTTGGCGATCAGGCCGTGAATCTGGCCGGTGGATTCGGCGGTGCGCTGGGCCAGCGAGCGTACTTCGTCGGCTACCACGGCGAAGCCACGGCCCATCTCACCGGCGCGGGCGGCTTCGATGGCAGCGTTGAGGGCGAGCAGGTTGGTCTGGTCGGCGATACCTTTGATCACATCGACCACGCTGCCGATCTCGTTGCTGTCCTGGGCCAGGCGGGTGACGGTTTCGCCGGTGTCGCCCACCGATTGCGACAGGCGCTGGATGGCTTCGCGGGCCTGCTCGGCGATGGTGCGGCCTTCGCCGGTCAGGCGGTTGGCTTCCTGGGTGGCGATGGCGGCGCGGGCGACGTTACTGGCCACTTCCAGGGTGGTGGCGGCCATTTCGTTGACGGCGGTGGCGACCTGCTCGGTTTCGTGGCGCTGACGTTCCAGGCCTGCAGAGCTGTTGTGCGCCAACCTGTCGGCCTCACTGGCTTGCTGGTTGAGCTGTTCGGCGGTGTCCTGCAGGCGGGTGAGGCAGGTTTTCAGCCGTGCATCCTGGCTGAGCATGGCCATTTCCAAACGCGCTTCGGCACCCCGGCTGTCGGTGTACATCCGCGCGATCAGCGGGTCGGAGGTGGTCTGCTCGGCGATGCGCAACAGGCGCTTGATGCCTCGGGTCTGCCAGGCGATGCCGGCCAGGCCCAGTGGCACGGACAGGCAGGCGGCGAGAATGAAGCCCCAGTTGCTGCCCATCCAGTGGCCGATGAGGAAGCCGATCTGGCTGACTAGGATGAAGGGCATCCAGGCCTGGACGATGGGCAGCCACTGATTGCTGGCCGGAATGGCCGATTTGCCGGCGTTGATCCGGGCGTACAGCGTTTCGGCTCGGCGTACCTGCTCGGCGCTCGGCTTGACTCGCACGGACTCGTAGCCGACTACCTTGTCCCCTTCGGTGATGGGGGTGACGTAGGCATTGACCCAGTAATGGTCGCCGCTCTTGCAGCGATTCTTGACGATGCCCATCCACGGGCGACCGCTCTTGAGGGTTGTCCACATATGGTCGAACACGGCAGGCGGCACGTCCGGGTGGCGCACGATGTTGTGCGGTGCACGCTGCAGCTCGTCACGGGAGAAGCCGCTGATCTCGACGAAGGCGTCGTTGCAATAGGTGATCTGGCCTTTGAGGTCGGTGGTGGAGATCAGGCGTTGCTGGGCGGGAAAGGTCTTTTCGCGCTGGGTGACCGGCTGATTGTTACGCATGGGCAAGTGTCCGTCATCGTTATGCCTCTCTGAGTCGGCCGGCGAGCGGCGAAGTTGAGGGCAGGATCCATTTTTACCGAGTGTAATCGGTTTTCGATGACGTCACATTTTTGTCGCGACCGCAGCCAGTCTGGCTGCGACGGAGAGGGCAGAGCCCTGCCACGCGAGGTGGCAGGGCGGGTGCGTCAGTTGCCGATCATCTGCCGCAGCACGTAATGCAGGATGCCGCCGGCCTTGAAGTATTGAACTTCGTTGAGGGTGTCGATGCGGCACAGCACTTCGACCTTCTCCTGTTGGCCATCTTCGCGGGTGACGATCAGGGTCAGTGGCATCTGCGGGCGCAGTTCCACGCCTTCCAGCCCCTCGATGGCCAGCACTTCCTTGCCGGTCAGTTTCAGGCTGTTGCGGTCGGTGCCGGGCTTGAACTGCAGTGGCAGCACGCCCATGCCCACTAGGTTGGAGCGGTGGATGCGCTCGAAGCTTTCGGCGATCACCGCCTTGACCCCCAGCAGGTTGGTGCCCTTGGCCGCCCAGTCGCGGCTGGAGCCGGTGCCGTATTCCTTGCCGGCGATGATCACCAACGGCGTGCCTTCGGCCTGGTAGCGCATGGCGGCGTCATAAATCGCCAGTTTCTCGCCGCTCGGTACGTGCAGGGTGTTGCCGCCTTCCTCGCCGCCGAGCATCTCGTTGCGGATGCGGATATTGGCGAAGGTGCCGCGCATCATCACTTCATGGTTGCCGCGGCGTGAACCGTAGGAGTTGAAGTCGGCCTTGTCCACACCATGCTCGCTGAGGTAACGCCCGGCCGGGCTGTCGGCCTTGATATTGCCGGCTGGCGAGATGTGGTCGGTGGTTACCGAGTCGCCGAGCAGGGCGAGGATGCGCGCCTGGCGGATATCGGTGATGCGCGGCGGGTCGCCGGCGATGTTCTCGAAGAACGGCGGATGCTGGATGTAGGTGGAGTCGCCCTGCCAGGCATAGGTATCGGCCTTGGGCACGGCGATGGCCTGCCATTTCTCGTCGCCGGCGAAGACCTCGGCATATTCCTTGCGGAACATGGCGGTGTCGACCTTGGCGATGGCCTCGGCGATCTCGGCCTGGGTCGGCCAGATGTCCTTGAGGTAGACCGGCTGGCCATCCTTGCCGGTGCCGAGAGGGTCGTGGGTCAGGTCGAGGCGCACGCTGCCGGCCAGGGCATAGGCCACCACCAGGGGCGGCGATGCCAGCCAGTTGGTTTTCACCAGCGGGTGCACGCGGCCCTCGAAGTTGCGGTTGCCGGAGAGCACCGAGGCGACGGTCAGGTCGGCCTTGGCGATGGCCTTCTCGATGGGTTCGCGCAGTGGCCCGGAGTTGCCGATGCAGGTGGTGCAGCCGTAGCCCACCAGGTCGAAGCCGAGCTTTTCCAGATAGGGCGTCAGGCCGGCGGCGTCGAAGTATTCGGTGACCACCTTGGAGCCGGGTGCCAGTGAGCTCTTGACCCAGGGCTGGCGTTGCAGGCCTTTTTCCACCGCCTTCTTGGCCAGCAGGCCGGCGGCCATCATCACGCTGGGGTTGGAGGTGTTGGTGCAGGAGGTGATGGCGGCGATCACCACGGCACCATCTTGCAGGCGATGGGTGTGGCCTTCGTCTTCGTAGTCGATGCCGCCGCTCTGTTTGTCGCCACCCACGGCGGTGCCGCCACCGCCTTCACTTAGCATGCGGCCTTCTTCTTTGGCCGCCGGTTTGAGCTGCAGGCCGACGAAGTCGTCGAAGGCCTGGTGAACCTGACCCAGCGAGACGCGATCCTGCGGGCGTTTCGGCCCGGCCAGGCTGGCTTCGACGCTGCCCAGGTCCAGGCTCAGGCTGTCGCTGAACAGCGGCTCGGCGCCGGCTTCGCGCCACAGGCCCTGGGCCTTGCTGTAGGCCTCGACCAGTTGCACGGTGGCTTCCGGGCGGCCGGACAGGCGCAGGTAGCCGAGGGTGATCTCGTCCACCGGGAAGAAGCCGCAGGTGGCACCGTATTCCGGCGCCATGTTGGCGATGGTGGCGCGGTCGGCCAGCGGCAGGTCGGCCAGGCCGTCACCGTAGAACTCGACGAATTTGCCCACCACGCCCTTCTTGCGCAGCATCTGGGTGACGGTGAGCACCAGGTCGGTGGCGGTGATGCCTTCCTTGAGCTTGCCGCTGAGCTTGAAGCCAATGACTTCGGGAATCAGCATCGACACCGGCTGGCCGAGCATGGCCGCTTCCGCCTCGATGCCGCCGACGCCCCAGCCGAGTACGCCGAGGCCGTTGATCATGGTGGTGTGCGAGTCGGTGCCGACCAGAGTGTCGGGGAAGGCGAGGGTGATGCCGTCTTCCTCCTTGGTCCACACGGTGCGCGCCAGGTATTCGAGGTTGACCTGGTGGCAGATGCCGGTGCCTGGCGGTACCACGCTGAAGTTGTCGAAGGCGTGCTGGCCCCAGCGCAGGAAGGCGTAGCGCTCGCCGTTGCGCTGCATTTCCAGTTCGACGTTGTCGTGGAAGGCACTGGAGGAGGCGTAGCGGTCGACCATCACCGAGTGGTCGATGACCAGATCCACCGGCGACAGCGGGTTGATGCGCTGCGGGTCGCCACCGGCCTTGGCCATGGCGTCGCGCATGGCGGCCAGGTCGACCACCGCCGGCACGCCGGTGAAGTCCTGCATCAGCACGCGCGCCGGGCGGTACTGGATCTCGCGGTCGGAGGCGCGCTTTTCCAGCCAGTCGACCATGGCCTGCAGATCCTGGCCGGTCACGGTTTCGCCGTCTTCGTTGCGCAGCAGGTTTTCCAGCAGCACCTTGAGCGACTTGGGCAGGCGGTCGATGTTGCCGAGGCGCTGGGCGGCTTCGGGCAGGCTGAAATAGTGGTAGGTGGTGTCGCCGATCTTCAGTTCGCGGCGGCAGTTCAGGCTATCGAGGGAGGGCATTGCACGTCTCCTTAGGCCCACACGGTAAGGGCCGTGGTCGGTGGCTGTAAGGCTCATGCGAGCCTGACAACCTTATCCTTTCACTGTGCGTCAGCATCGTCACGAGCGTGCTGGCACATAGTCACTGGACAGGTTAGCAGGCTCTAGGTTCCCGCCTCGGGTATCATGAGCGGCCCAAGGAGTCCGTTCGATGAATACCCTGTTTCTGCATTGCCGCCCCGGTTTCGAGGGCGAGGTGTGCGCCGAGATGGCCGACCTCGCCGCGCAACTGGAGGTTGCCGGCTATCCCAAGAGCAAACCCGGCAGCGCCTGCGCCGAGTTCGTCTGCAGCGAGGCCGATGGCGCCGAGCGCTTGATGCGTCAGACCCGTTTCCATCGCCTGATCTTCCCGCGTCAGTGGGCGCGCGGTGCCTTCGTCAGCCTGCCGGAAAGCGACCGCATCAGTGTTTTGCTCGAAGCCCTGGCCGACTATCCGGTGTGTGGCAGCCTGTGGCTGGAGGTGCTCGACAGCAACGAAGGCAAGGAGCTGTCGACCTTCTGCAAGAAGTTCGAGGCGCCGCTGCGCAAGGCACTGATCAAGGCCGGCAAGCTGGTGGAGGATGCGCAGAAGCCGCGCCTGCTGCTGACCTTCAAGAGTGGCCGCGAGGTGTTCGCCGGCATCGCCGAGGCCGGTAACGGCGCGATGTGGCCGATGGGCATTCCCCGTCTGAAGTTCCCGCGCGAGGCACCCAGCCGCTCGACCCTCAAGCTGGAGGAGGCCTGGCACCATTTCATTCCGCGTGAGCAGTGGGATCAGCGCCTGGCGCCGGGCATGACCGCCGTGGATCTGGGCGCCGCCCCAGGTGGCTGGACCTGGCAACTGGTCAATCGGGAAATCCGTGTGACCGCCGTGGACAACGGGCCCATGGCGGAAAGCCTGATGTATTCCGGCTTCGTGGTGCATCAGCGCGCCGATGGCTTCACTTTCCGCCCGCGCCATCCGGTGCACTGGATGGTCTGCGATATCGTCGAGAAGCCGGCGCGCACTGCCGCGCTGATCGAAACCTGGCTGGGGGAGGGGTTGTGCCGCGAGGCGGTGGTCAACCTCAAGCTGCCGATGAAGCAGCGATACGCCGAGGTCAGGCGCCTGCTCGATCGCATCGAGGCGGGGCTGGCCGAGCGCGGTCTGAAGGTCAGCATCGGGTGCAAGCAGCTCTATCACGACCGCGAGGAAGTGACCTGCCATTTGCGTCGGCTCGGTAAGTGATAGCAGGCTGTTGAAAAACTACCTCGGCTTTGGCTTCCTGCGTCGCTCTACCTCCTGCATCCATGCAGTCGTCGCCTACGTTTTTCAACGGCCTGATAGGCCGGGCGCGGACAATGTCCGGCCCGGGCTCCCGCTTCGCGCCGGGCTCCGCCCGACGCTGGCGTGCGCACCGTCCTGGCCCGCTGGAGCGCAGGCAGCTTGCCGTAGATGCCTGGGCCGCGCTGCCCATCCAAGGTTGTGCGTGCAAGGTGACCGGCGAGGCCGCTTTGCGCGACAATGCGCGTCCGTTCGTGGAGCCTCTTATGTCCGATGTCCTGACCTTCAACCATGATGACCTGCTCGATGCCAGCGGCCTGAACTGCCCCGAGCCGGTGATGATGCTGCACAACAAGGTGCGCGACCTGGCCCCCGGTGGCCTGCTCAAGGTGATCGCCACCGACCCCTCCACCCGCCGCGACATTCCCAAGTTCTGCGTGTTTCTCGGTCACGAGCTGCTTGGCCAGGCCGAGGAAGATGGCAGCTACCTGTACTGGATTCGCAAGAAGGCCGATTAGCCTGGATCTCCGCATGTAGGGTGCGCCGTGCGCACCATTGCTGTGTCTTGCTCGATCTTTCCTGGTCTGTGGCCGTTGGTGCGCGCGGCGCACCCTACGCTTTAAACCCCGCGACTCCATCCCGCTTGCCCAGGTGCCAGCCCACAGCTATTGAGCAGTGTCTGCCAGGCCTTGACGTGGCGCGCCGTGGCTGCGCGGAACGCCTGCCATAACGAATCCTGCGCGCCGGCCAGGCGCTGCAGAGAGTCGTCGGTGGCGGGCGGGATGCCTTCTATGGCCTGCAATTGCAGCAGCGCCGCCTGCCAGTGCTGACCGCGCTGATCCACCAGAGCCAGGTAGGGCTGCAGGCCGCCGGCATAGAACTTGACGAAGATGTTCTGCAGGATGCGCCCACGTGGTGTCGGCCGCCCCTGGGGGCAGACCGGCCGTTGCGCCTGGCGCTGCTCCAGCAGGTCGCTGCCGCTATCCAGGCTATGGCGCAGGCTGGCCAGGCTGGTGATCAGTTGTCCGCCCTGTTCGCTGGCGTAGAGGGCGAAGAACAGCGGTTCCAGCTTCGTGGCGTTGGGCGGCAACCGTTCGGGCAGGCCAGCGCCGATGCTTGCCAGTTGCTGCAGAGCGTCGAGGGCGGCGCTGTCCTCGTTCAGGTTCGCGGGCAGGGCCTGGTCGGCGAAACGCAGATAGTGCTCGAACTCCGGGCTGCCGTTGAGCGCGTTCCAGAACACGGCGGGCAGTTGCTGGCGTTTCTCAGTAGCCAACTGCTGCAGGGTGGTCTTGAGCGTGGCATCTGCCGGCAGGGCCGGCAGACAGGCGTCGATGGCGCGCAGCAGGTCGCCTTCGTAGCCCAGGCGCTGGCTGGGCACCAGTTGCTTGCCGAGGCTGCTGTTGCGCTGGCTGATCAATTGCTGCAGGTGCGGGCAGTGGTGGGCGTCGATCAGCAGATCGAGCAAGCCGATACGTATTTCCGGTAACTCGAGCAGGCGTTGGCGCCGTGGCGGCAGGCGGTACTGGCTCAGGCTGCGCGGCTCGAAGGCGCTGAAGCCGTCGCCCTGCAGCGCGGTATCGAGGCGTTGCAGGTAGTCGCGTTGCAGCGCCAGGCCGTCGTCGCCCGGCGTGCAGGCATTCAGCAGAAGGAGGCAGAGCAGCAGGAGAAGGCGTGTCATCACGGCAGTGTAGGCGCCGCTGGCGCTGTCCTCCATCCCTGCGCTCAGCGCGCGCGGCGGATGCGTTTGCGTGCGCTGCGCGCCAGGCGGATGCTGAGCATCAGGGCTGCGCCGGTCAGGCCCACCACCAAGCCTTGCCACAGGCCGCTCGGGCCACTGGGCTCGCCCAGCCAGTCGGACAAACCCAGCGCATAGCCCACCGGCAGACCGATGCCCCAGTAGGCGAACAGGGTCAGCAGCATGGTGATGCGCGTGTCCTGGTAGCCGCGCAGGGCGCCAGCGGCCGTGACCTGGATGGCGTCGGAGAACTGGAACAGCGCCGAGTAGACGATCAGCGTCGCGGCCACCGCGATCACTGCCTTGTCCGGGGTGTAGATCTGCGCGATCTGTTCGCGCAGGAGGAATATCAGGCTGGCTGACAGGCAGGCGTAGGCCAGGGCCGCGCCCATGCTCACCCCGGCGGCGAAGCGCGCCTCGCGCGGCTGGCCACGGCCCAGCGCCTGGCCCACGCGCACGGTGGCGGCCATGGCCAGGGAGTAGGGGATCATGAACACCATGGAGCTGAAATTCAGCGCGATCTGGTGGCCCGCCACCACGGTGGCGCCGAGGCCGCCGATGAGCAGGGCGATCACCGCAAAGATGCTCGACTCGGCGAACACCGCCACGCCAATGGGGACTCCGATGGCCAGCAGACGCTGGATTACGTTCCACTTTGGCCAGTCGAAATGGGCGAACAGCTCACTGGCGCGGTAGTAGGGCGCCCATTTCACCCAGGTCATCAGGCCGAGTAGCATGAAAATCATCACCAGCGCCGTGGCCCAGCCGCAGCCGACGCCGCCCATGGCCGGCAGGCCGAACTTGCCGTAGATGAAGATATAGTTGGCCGGGATGTTCAGCAGCAGGCCGAGAATGCCCAGCACCATGCTTGGCCGGGTGTGGCCCAGGCCATCGCTGTAGCAGCGCAACACGTGGTACAGCGCCACCGCCGGAAAGCCGCAGGCCACCGCACGTAGATAGCCCATGGTCGGGGCGATCAGCAGCGGGTCGACATCCATGACGCGCAGGATGAATTCGCCGTTCCACAGCAAGGCTGCAGCGCTGACGCCCACGGCCAGAGCCAGCCACAGTGCCTGGCGTACCAGCGGGCCGATGGCTGCCTCCTCACCGGCGCCGAAGCGCTGCGCCACCTTGGGCGTGGTGGCCAGAAGGATGCCGGTCATCAGCAGGAACACCGGCACCCAGATCGAGTTGCCCAGCGCCACGGCGGCCAGATCCTCCGGGCTGACGCGCCCGGCCATGAGAGTGTCGACGAAACCCATGGCGGTATGGGCCAACTGGGCGATGATGATGGGGGTGGCCAGGACGAGCAGGCTGCGCAGTTCCGTGCGCACGCGCCCCAGGCGGTTTTCGCTGGGCATTTCGTGTCTTCGAGAGGAGGCGGAAAACCGCGTAGTCTACGCCTTGACGCATTGGTCAGGAAAGTGCCGCTGCCATGTGCCTGCTGCCCTGGCATACAATGCCGGCTCAGCCCTGGAGCCGCCCCATGCAGATAGTCGCCGACGAAAACATTCCCCTGCTCGATGAGTTCTTTGCCGGCTTCGGCGACATCCGCCGTCTGCCGGGTCGCGCCATCACCGCGCAGGACGTGTGTGACGCCGATCTGTTGCTGGTGCGTTCGGTCACCCGCGTCGATCGGGCGCTGCTGGCCAGCAGTCAGGTGCGCTTCGTCGGTACCTGCACCATCGGCACCGATCATCTGGATCTCGAGTACTTCGCCCAGGCTGGCATCGCCTGGAGCAGTGCGCCGGGCTGCAACGCCCGTGGCGTGGTGGATTACGTGCTGAGCAGCGTGCTGACCCTGGCCGAGCGCGAAGGCGTCGATCCGGCCTCGCGGGTCTATGGCGTGGTGGGCGCCGGGCAGGTCGGTGGGCGGTTGGTCGAGCTGCTGCAGGGGCTGGGCTGGCAGGTGCGGGTGTGCGACCCGCCGCGCCAGGCCGACGAGGGCGGTGATTTCGTCAGCCTGGAAACCATCATCGCCGAGTGCGATGTGATCAGCCTGCACACGCCGCTGGATGCCTCGACGCGGCATCTGTTCGATACGGCGCGCCTGGCTGCACTTAAACCTGGCGCCTGGCTGATCAACGCCAGCCGTGGCGCGGTGGTGGACAACGTCGCGCTGCGCGAGCTACTGCCACAGCGTGCCGACCTCAAGGTCGTGCTGGATGTCTGGGAAGGCGAGCCGCAGGCCGATGTCGAGCTGGCCGCGCTGTGCCAGTTGGCCACGCCGCATATCGCCGGTTACAGCCTGGACGGCAAGCTGCGTGGCACGGCGCAGATCTACCAGGCTTGCTGCAGGATGCTCGGCGTACCCGATCAGGTGTGTCTGGCCGATCTGTCGCCGGCACCCTGGCTGAGCGAGGTCACCCTAAATGGCAGCGCCGATCCGACCTGGGTGCTGGCCAGCCTGTGCCGCGCGGTGTACGACCCGCGCCGTGACGACGCGGATTTTCGCCGCAGCCTGGTGGGTGGTGCCGAAGCGCGGCGGGCGGCCTTCGACAGGCTGCGCAAGCATTACCCGATGCGGCGTGAGATCGATGGTTTGCGGGTGCGGGTTCAGGGGGATGCAGGGCAACTGGTCGGCCTGGTGCGAGCTTTGGGCGCCACCGCACTGTAGGGCGGCTGTTTGTCGAGCCGCTCGCTGCATCTTCTGCGGCATAACCTGCGCCAGCGGTGCAAGGCCAACCATCGGCTGGTGGGTTACGCGGCGCGTTATCTCTTGAGTGGCTGCCGGCTCGGCGTGCGGCGCCGCTAACCCACCCTACGGGTATTGCATCATCCTTGAGTCTTATTTCGAGCAATTGAATTGCATGCAATTCAATTGCTCGCTATCTTGCTCGTCACACCCATGCCCTTCAGGACGACTCCCATGAGCGATGCACTTCTCGATATCCCGGTCACCACCATCAAGGGTGAGCAGAAAACTCTCGCCGACTTCGGTGGTAAGGCTCTGTTGGTGGTCAATACCGCCAGCAAGTGCGGTTTCACCCCGCAGTACAAGGGGCTGGAAAGCATCTGGCAGCGTTACAAGGACAGCGGTCTGGTAGTGCTCGGCTTTCCCTGCAACCAGTTCGGCAAGCAGGAGCCGGGCGACGAGGGGGCGATCAGCGAGTTCTGCGAGCTGAATTTCGGTGTCAGCTTCCCGCTGTTCAAGAAGATCGACGTCAATGGCAGCGATGCCCACCCGCTGTTCGTGCAGCTCAAGAAGCGTGCACCAGGCCTGCTCGGTAGCCAGGGCATCAAGTGGAACTTCACCAAGTTCCTGATTGGCCGCGATGGCCAGGTGGTCAAGCGTTTTGCCCCGACCACCAAGCCCGAGGAGCTGGGCGCCGAGATCGAAGCTCTATTGCAATGATCAGTTCGACCGAGACCGGGCTGAGCCTGGACGACCAGTTGTGCTTCAAGCTGTATGCCGCCTCGCGGGCGGTGATCCGGGGTTACAAGCCGATGCTCGATGCCCTGGGCCTGACTTACCCCCAGTACCTGGCCATGCTGGTGCTCTGGGAATGGCAGGCGCGGCCGCCTGCACAGCCGACGCTCAAGGCCCTGGGCCAACGTTTGCAACTGGATTCGGGCACCTTGACGCCTTTGCTCAAGCGCCTGGAGCAGAGCGGCCTGGTGTTGCGCCGCCGCGCCGCGCAGGACGAGCGTGAGGTGCATCTGGCGCTGAGCGAGCGGGGTGTGGCGCTGCATGCGCAGGTGCTGCCGCTCAAGGAACAGTTGTTGTGCCGTTTCGCAGAAGACGAGTTGGCCGAACTGGAGGGCTTGCGTCAGCGCCTGGATAGGCTGCTGGTGCGTCTTGACCCACCGGCTCAGGCCGGCAGCCAAGCCTCCAGCAGCGCCGCCAGTTCCTCGCGGCGGAAGGGTTTGGCCAGGTAATCGTTCATACCGGCGGCGCGACAGCGCTCGCGTTCGTCGGACAGGGCGTTGGCGGTCAGGGCGATGATCGGCAGCTCCGGCCAGCGGCCATTGAGGCGGATGCGGCGGGTGGTTTCGTAGCCATCCATCACCGGCATGTTGCAGTCCATCAGCACCAGATCGATGGGCTCCTGCTCCAGTCGCTCCAGGGCTTCGCCGCCATGGGCAGCGACCAGCACTTCGCAGCCGAGCTTGGCCAGCATGCCTTTGGCCACCATCTGATTGACGGGGTTGTCTTCCACCAGCAGCACGCGCGCGCTGCGCTGTGTTGTGCCGGCTTCGCGCAGTGCGAGCTGGGCTTCCTGAGGTTCGTGCTGGAGCTGATGACGCAAGGCCTGGCGCAGGCCATCGCGAGCCAGCGGGCGGGCGATCTGTTGCAAGGGGGCCAGGCTGGCGGCCTGTTGCTGTGGCAGGAAGTTGCCGTAAGCCGTGACCAGGAGAATCGGCGTGGTAATGGCCGGGCGTATGCCCAGCAGGCACTCCGGGCAGTCGCTGATCAGCAGATCGGCCTGGACGCCGAGCAGGCTGGCGTCGGTGTCCAGGCGCCGATAATCGAGGCCCCAGGCCGGCAGCCAGCGTTCGAGCATTTGATGCAGGCCGCTGCTGCTGGGGGTCATCGCCACGATCTGGCCTTGCAGTTGTGGCCCCGGTAACGCCTCGCTCTGGGTCGGCAGGGGTAGCAGGGCGCAGAATTCGCTGCCGAAACCTTCCTTCGAGTTCAGGCTCAGGTTGCCTTGCATGGCTTCGCACAGGCGTCGGGTCAGGGCCAGGCCCAGGCCGGTACCGCCGAATTCGCGGGTGATGCCGACCGTGGCCTGGGCAAAAGGCTGGAAGATGCGCGCCTGTGCTTCTTCCGAGATACCAATACCGGTGTCGCGCACGCAGATGTTGATGCCGGTGTCGGTACGTTCCACACGTACATCGACGCGGCCGAAACGGGTGAATTTCAGTGCATTGGACAACAGATTGCTGACGATCTGTCGTACCCGGGTCGGGTCACCGAGCACCTGTGTGGGCAGGTGTGGGTCGATCAGGCAGGTCAGCTCCACGGCGGCCGCGGCGTTCTGCGACAGCAGGCTGGCGGTTTCTTCCACCAGCAGACCGAGGTCGAAGGGAATCTGCTCCAGCTCCAACTGGCCGGCCTCGAATTTGGACAGGTCGAGGATATCGTTGAGCAACTCCACCAACACCTTGCCGGAATCGTGGGCGATGCTCAGTTGCTGGTGCTGTTCGCTGCTCAGTGGTCCATCCAGAGCAAGGGCGAGCATGCCCAGCAGACCATTGAGCGGTGTGCGGATCTCGTGGCTCATGTTGGCCAGGAAGGCCGAACGCGCCTGTGCCATGTTCAGGGCGGTGGTGCGTGCCTGCTCCAGCTCCTGGTTGGACTGGCTGAGGCGGGCGTTGGCCGCCTTGAGCTCGGCGGTGCGGGCCGAGACGATATTCTCCAGCTCACTCAGGTATTGGTTCAGTTGGTCTTCGGCAGCGCGTCTCTGCTCGATTTCCTGGGTCAGGCTGGACAGGTGGCGGTTGGTCACCTCCACCAGCGTGCCGATCTCGTCGTGTTCGTGACCGCTGGGGCAGGGCACTGGGCGGGCTTGGGCATCCTGCGGATTACGCAGACTGAGGGCGCGGATGACGTTGATCAGGGGCTTGGTCAGCATGAAGTAAAACAGTACCAGCAGGATCAGCGACAACAGCAGGCTGCGAGCGAAGCCGGTGAGCAGGGTGAGCAGGGAGCGGTCGAGGAAGTGGCTGCCGAAGGCGTAGGTGTCCACCTCCAGGCGCAACACGCCGAGCGGTTCGTGCGGCGAGTGGGCAACGTACAGCGAATCCTGGAACTCACGCTGGGCGCCGAACAGGCTGTCGCTGAGTACCCGGTAACGGCTTTCCCGCCGTGGCCGGCTGGCGCTGGCCAGTACCAGGCCGCTGTTGTCGATCAGGGAGGCATGAACCACCGCGGGTGAGCGCAGCAGTCCCAGCACCAGCTCCTGAGCCAGCTCGGCATCGATGTTGTAGGCGATACGGGCCGCCGGGTTATGGCTGATTTCCAGCAGCGCATGAATCTCGCGGTTGATGGAGGCCTCTTCGCTGGCATAATCGATCGCCACCTGAATGATGCTGAGCAGGGTGCCGAGGATGAACGCGACCAATACGGTCAGGCCGGCTTGCTTGAACGAGAGGCGATGGGTGAGCGAAATATCCATGAAGGCCCGCATGTTCCTTGATCCTTGGCGGCAAGCATAGCTGATTGCAGAGCTGGATCGGCAGCGCGTTCTGTGAGCGCTGATTAATGAGGAGTAGATGGTGGATTCTCGATTGCAGAGCTTTCTGACGCGGGCCGAGCAGGTGTTGGAACGGCTCGAACCCCTGTTGCCCGCCTTGCGCCCGCAAGTGGATTGGCATCACTGCATGGCGGCACGTTGGCAGCGCGATGGGCGTAGCGGTTATCTACAACCTTTGCAGGTCAGTCTCGATCTGTCGTTGAGCGATCTGCTCGGCGTCGATGCGCAGCGTGAGCAACTGGCGCGCAACACCCGGCAGTTCGTCGACGCCTTGCCGGCCAACCACGCCTTGCTGTGGGGCGCCCGTGGTACGGGCAAGTCGTCGCTGGTCAGGGCGCTACTGGCCGAGTACGCGTCCGCTGGCCTGCGTCTGATCGAGATCGAACGCGACCATCTGGCCGACCTGCCGCGCGTGGTGGAACTGCTGGCGGATCTGCCGCAGCGTTTCGTGCTGTTCTGCGATGATCTGTCCTTCGAGGCGGGCGAGGGTGACTACCGGGTGCTCAAGAGCGTGCTCGACGGCTCACTGGAGCAGGCGCCGGACAACGTGCTGCTGTACGCCACCTCCAACCGCCGTCATCTGGTGCCCGAGCGCCAGAGCGACAACGACAACTGGAAGATGGTCGATGGCGAGCTGCATCCCAGCGAAGCGGTGGAGGACAAGATCGCTTTGTCGGATCGCTTCGGCCTGTGGCTGTCGTTCTATCCCTTCAGCCAGGAGCATTACCTACTCGTGGTACGGCACTGGGTCACGGTGCAGGCGCGTGCCGTAGGCTTGCGCTGGGAGTGGGACGAGGCCCTGGAAAAAGCCGCCATTCGCTGGGCGCTGGGGCGCGGCAATCGCAATGGCCGCTGCGCCTATCAATTCGCCCGCCACTGGGTCGGGCTGCAACTGCTGGAGCAACGAGCATGATCGATCTTTCCCAGGCCGGCGCGGGGAGGCAGGGCTATGACCTGCTCTGCGCACAACTGCAGGCGTTGCTCAGTGGCGAGCATGATTTCATCGCCAATGCCGCACAGTTCTCCGCGTTTCTCTTCCACGAACTGACGGATCTGAACTGGGCAGGTTTGTACCTGGTCAAGGGCGGGGAACTGGTCTTGGGGCCGTTCCAGGGCAAGGTGGCCTGTGTGCGCATTCCCTTCGGCCGTGGCGTGTGTGGTGCCGCAGCGGCCACTCTGCAGACGCAGCGGGTGGAGGATGTGCACGCCTTTGCCGGGCACATCGCTTGCGACAGCGCCTCGAACAGCGAGCTGGTGGTGCCGCTGCTCAAGGACGGGCGCCTGATCGGCGTGCTCGATCTGGACAGCCCGCTCACCGGGCGTTTCAGCGCTGACGATCAAGCCGGTATCGAGGCCCTGGCGGCGATCTTCCTGGCCGCCAGCGACTGCTGAGGGCGAGCGCGCAGGGCACCTGCGCGCTAGGGTTATCAGCGGCGAATGCCAAGCTTCTCCAGGGTGCGCAGCTCGCGCGGCAGCAGTTGCTGCACGCTGGCGCGGGCCTTGATGCGGGCATAGTGCGCGGCCAGGTTTGGCCAGCGCGCGGTGTCCAGGGTTTCGCCGCCATGCTCCATGTTGATCAACTGGCAGGCGAGGGCCAGATCGGCCATCGTCAGCGTCTCGCCGAGGAAGAAGGGGCCTTCGCCCAAGGTGGCTTCGAGGTAGTCGAAGTGCTTCGGTAGCGCGCTCTTGAGCGTATGCTGCACCTGCTCTTCATCGCAGCCCTGGCCCATGCTGACCTTGAGGACGCGATTGCGGAACACGCTGAAGGTGCACAGCGGCGCTAGTTCATAGTCCGCGTACTTTTCCAGCCAGCGCACCTGGGCACGTTGTTCGGCACCTTCGCCGTACAGAGCCTGGCGTTCGGGGTAACCTTCTTCGAGGTACTGGCAGATGACGCTGGAGTCGGCGAGATTGAGTTCGCCATCGCGGAAGGCTGGAATCCGCCCCAGGGGGTTGAGCTCCCGATACCAGGCGGGTTGATCACCGAACGGCATGATCACCTCCAGATCGTACTCCAGGCCTTTTTCCAGCAGACACAGGCAGAGTTTGCGTACGAACGGGGACAGGGGGGCACCGTAAACGGTCATGCTCATGGTGATGGGGCCTCGTCAGGGATGATGGCTCGGGGCGCAGGGGCTGCTGCGCCAGTGGCGGGTAGGGTTCAGTCGTAGATGTTCTTCTTCTTCCAGTCTTCTTCCAGACCCTTGAGTCCTTCGGTCAGTTCGCTGGGTTCGTCCTCGGCCGGCGGCGGATTGTCCAGCACCATGGCATTGGCGCGCGCCAGTTGTTCCTCGAAGCGCTTGAGCTGGGTCTGGTACAGCGCCGGTTCCGGCTGTTTGCGCAGGTATTGCACGGCGCGCTCGAAGGCCAGGCGGGCCTGGCCGGGGCGGCCCTGTTGCAGTGCGCTCTGGCCCAGGTTGTTGAAACATTCGATATAGACCTGCACCAACATCTGGCGGATCTGCCGCATCCATTGCTTGCCGTCGTTCACCGGGATCAGGTTGATCTGCACGGCCCCGGTGATCAAGGCCTGCAGGTTTTCCAGCACGTAGCGCACTTCCTTGGCCTTGGCTTCATTGAGAATGGGCAGGGGCGGGTTCTTCACGGCAATCGATTCGCCCTGAACCGCCAGCGCGCGCAAGGCGTCGATCTCTCCGGCGAGGTTGGCATTGTGCTTGTCCACGGACTGCAGGCGCTCGCTGAGCTGGAGTTGCAGTTGGCACAGCAGCAGCTTCAGGCGCGGGCTCATCAACTGGCCGGGGATGCGCTCGGAAACGTCCTGGCAGCGGCGGATGCGGTCGATGAGATCGGCGCGTTGACGGGCTTTGTCCAGCTTGCTTTTCTCGACGGCATGATTGATGTAAGCAATGATCATCAACAAGGCGATACCGATGACGATAAGCAGGGTTATCACGAGCGGGGACAAGGTATGAACCTCTTGGCAACTGGCGTTTCGCCCGAGTGTAGTGGCTTGTCTGCACGGCTCCTAGCGCTATGTCTAATTCTTGGTTGAAGTCTTTGATTTTAAAAATTTTTTAGAGAGTGGTTGACGGCCCTGCAAAGGCTCCATAGAATGCGCGCCACTTCCAGCGCAATGCCAGAAACAGAGCGAAGGAAGCCGGAAAGTTGCTTGATGTTCCGGGGTGTGTCCCCTTCGTCTAGTGGCCTAGGACACCGCCCTTTCACGGCGGTAACAGGGGTTCGAGTCCCCTAGGGGACGCCACTTTCAAGCTGTAATGCGGGAATAGCTCAGTTGGTAGAGCACGACCTTGCCAAGGTCGGGGTCGCGAGTTCGAGTCTCGTTTCCCGCTCCAGATTTTAGAAGCGCTGCTTCGGCAGGGTTTCAAACCAAGTTCCAAGGTCCCCTTCGTCTAGTGGCCTAGGACACCGCCCTTTCACGGCGGTAACAGGGGTTCGAGTCCCCTAGGGGACGCCACTTTCAAGTTGTACTGCGGGAATAGCTCAGTTGGTAGAGCACGACCTTGCCAAGGTCGGGGTCGCGAGTTCGAGTCTCGTTTCCCGCTCCAAATAAACGAAAACGCCGCTCAATCGAGCGGCGTTTTCGTTTCTGCCGTTTGCCTTTCAGGCGACCTGCGCCAGATACAGCAGGGCATAGCCCAGCCCGCACAAGCCCCAGCCCAGCCAGGGCGAGAACAGGGCGCGCCACAGCCAGTGGCGCGGGGTGAAGCCGACGCCGTGGATGAAGGCGCAGGATACGCCCCACATCACCAGCATCAGCAGCGAATGGCTGTAGCGCCCCTGGCTGTCGAGCATGGCGCCAGGGTGGATCATCAGCAGCAGCGCCAGGGGCGTGGCCAGCAACCAGGAGAGCACGCGCATGGGCGCGCGCTCGCTCAGGGTGGTGTCAGTCATGTTCGCGCTCGGTATCGAGATCCTGCGTGGTTTCCAGCCACAGCGCGTTGATGATGCCGAAGCTGCAGGCCAGCAGCACGCCAAGAATCCAGGTGAAGTACCACATCGCGTTTCTCCTCAATACAGGCCGTGGGGGTTGGCTTCGATGCTGCTGTCGTTCAACTTGCCCCACATGCGGATATAGCTCCACAGGGTGTAGAGCAGGATCAGCGGCACGAAGATGCAGGCGACGACGAACATGATGCCCAGGGTCTTGTGGCTCGATACCGCGTCCCACACCGTCAGACTGGAGGCAGCATCGAGGCTGGACGGGAAGACGAAGGGGAACAGGGCGAAGCCGGCGGTGCAGATGGCGCCGACTATCATCAGGCTGCTGCCGAGGAAGGCCAGGCCGGCGCGGCGTCCGCTACTGGCAAGAATCGCCAGCAGTGCGCCGAGTACGCCGAGCACCGGTGCCGTCATGGTCACTGGGTAGTGGCTGTAGTTGCCGAGCCAGCCGGCGTTGTCGGCCAGTACCTGCTTGTTCAGCGGGTTGAGCGCAGCCCCTGCATCCACGGCGCCGATCAGGCTCATGCCTTTAATACCCAGTGCCAGCCAACTGCCGGCCAGCAGGAAACCGATCAGGAACACCAGGGCACTGAGGTAGGTGGCCTGGCGTGAACGCGCGGCCAGATCCCCTTCGGTGCGCAGCATCAGCCAGGCGCCGCCATGGGCGCAGAGCATGCTCAGGCTGACCACGCCGCAGAGCAGGGCGAAGGGGTTGAGCAGGGCGAAGAAGGAGCCGTGGTAGGTCGAACGCATCATGTCGTCGAGCTGGAACGGCAAGCCGAGGAACAGGTTGCCGAAGGCCACGCCGAACACCAGTGCCGGTACCGCGCCGCCGACGAACAGCGCCCAGTCCCAGGCGCTACGCCAGCGTGGGTCGCTGACCTTGCTGCGGTAGTCGAAGCCCACCGGGCGGCAGAACAGGGCGAACAGCACCAGCAGCATGGCCCAGTACAGGCCGGAGAAGGCCACCGCGTAGACCATCGGCCAGGCGGCGAACAGCGCGCCACCAGCGGTGATGAACCACACCTGGTTGCCGTCCCAGTGCGGGGCGATGGTGTTGATGGCGACGCGGCGCTCGTTGTCGGTCTTGCCGACGAAGGGCATCAGCGCCATGGCGCCCATGTCGAAGCCATCGGTGAGGGCGAAGCCGATCAGCAGCACGCCGATCAGCACCCACCAGACGAGTTTCAGGGTTTCGTAGTCGAACATGGCGAAGTCCTCAGGCGTGGGCCGGCTGCTGTTGCTCGAAGTGGTAGCGTCCGCTGTGCAGGCTCGACGGGCCGAGGCGGGCGAACTTGATCATCAGGTACATCTCCACCACCAGCAGCAGGCTGTAGAAGGCGATCAGTGCGGTCAGCGAGCCCCAGATATCGCCAGCCGACAGGCTGGAGGTGGACAGGTGTGTCGGCAGCACCTCACCGATGGACCAGGGCTGGCGGCCATGTTCGGCCACGTACCAGCCGGTCTGCGCGGCGATCCAGGGCAGCGGCAGGCTCCACAAGGCCCACTTGAGCAGCCAGGGTTTGCTTTCCTCGTTCTTCTTCGCCGAAGCCCAGAAGGCGCAGACGAACAGGGCCAGCATGAGGAAGCCACTGGCGACCATGATGCGGAAGGTCCAGAACAGGCTGAACACGTCGGGAATGGTATCCAGCGCGGCCTGCTTGATCTGCTCCTCGCTGGCATCGACCACGTTCGCCGTGTACTTCTTCAGCAGCAGGCCATAGCCCAGGTCGTTTTTCACGGCGTTGAAGGCGGCGAGGGTCTCGGCCGACTTGTCGCCGCCGCGCAGTTGCTCCAGCAACGCATAGGCTTGCATGCCATTGCGGATACGCGCCTCGTGCTCGATGAGCAGATCCTTGATGCCCTTGACCTCTTCATCCAGCGAGCGGGTGGCGATCAGGCCCAGCGCGTAGGGAATCTTCACCGCGTAGTCGGTGCGCTGCTGCTCCTGGTTGGGCAGGCCGAACAGGGTGAAGCCAGCCGGTGCCGGGTGGGTGTCCCACTCGGCCTCGATGGCCGCCAGTTTGGTCTTCTGCACGTCGCCGATCTCGTAGCCGGACTCGTCCCCCAGGACGATCACCGAGAGGATCGAGGCCAGGCCGAAGGCCGAGGCGATGGCGAAGGAACGGCGGGCGAAGCCCAGGTCGCGCTTCTTCAGCAAGTAGTAGCTGGAGATGGCCAGGATGAAGATCGAGCCGGTGACGTAGCCCGCCGCCACGGTATGTACGAACTTGACCTGGGCCACCGGGTTGAACAGCAGGGCGCCGAAATCGGTCAGCTCCATGCGCATGGTCTCGAAGTTGAACTCGGCGCCTACCGGGTTCTGCATCCAGCCGTTGGCGATGAGGATCCACAGCGCCGAGAGGTTCGAGCCGATCGCCACCAACCAGGTCACGCTCAGGTGTTGCAGCTTGCTCAGGCGATCCCAGCCGAAGAAGAACAGGCCGATGAAGGTGGACTCGAGGAAGAAGGCCATCAGCCCCTCGATGGCCAGCGGCGCGCCGAAGATGTCACCCACGTAATGGCTGTAGTAGGCCCAGTTGGTGCCGAACTGGAACTCCATGGTCAGCCCGGTGGTGACGCCGAGGGCGAAGTTGATGCCGAACAGCTTGCCCCAGAACTTGACCATGTCCTTGTAGACCTGTTTGCCGGTCATCACGTAGACCGACTCCATGATCGCCAGGAGGAAGGACAGGCCCAGGGTCAAGGGGACGAAGATGAAGTGATACATCGCTGTCATGGCGAACTGCAGGCGTGACAGGTCGACGACTGATTCCGAGATCATCTCGGTTTCTCCTCGGTGGGTAGTGAAGATGGACTGGCGGGTTGGCCGAACAGGTGAAGCTCGACGCGCTGCTGACCATCTTTCGGCACGGTTGGCTCGGTGAACCAGATGGCCTTGATACCCAGCAGCAGGGTCAGCTTGATCAGCAGGATCACGGTGATCTCGCGGATCAGCGGGATTCGCCAGGGAGAGGTAGGTGCGCGCTCGGACATCTCGACGCTCCAGGTTTGCCGGCGCTGACTCGGGGGCACCGGCAGAGTGGGTGTGTCCTAATGTTACTGGGTACTCATGGGGGTATGTAGGTGCAGAAATTGATGCAGGTCAGAACAATGGCAATTAGTCGGAAGATTCCTGCATCCAGGCGCCATGGGACTCAGTCGAAGGTTGGCAGCGTGGGGGTGAGCAACTCCCGACCGGCTGCTTGCCAGGCCTCGATGCCACCGGCCAGGGAAAGCACGTTGCGGTAACCCATTTCCCGTAGCGCGTCGGCAGCCAGGGCCGAGCGGCCACTGTTCTTGCAATAGAGCACGAGCTTGAGATCACGATTCGACAGTTGTGGATCGTTGCTCAGCTTGAACTCCAGCAGCCCGCGGGGAATGTTGACGGCCCCGGGAATGTGCGCGGCGCTGTATTCGTCCGCTTCACGCACGTCGATCAGCAGGTCGGCGTTGCGGATGGCCGCTGCGGCCTGTTGCAGATCGACTTCAGCGATACGGGCCTTGGCGGCGAGCACCAAATCATGAGCGCTTTTCATGGGGATTTCCTTGCAGGGGCTGTGGTTGAGAGCAGGGCGCTGGAGCGAGCTGCCTGAGTGCCTCGAACTGGCTGATGAACACCTGGCCGCCGAAGGTCTGCAGGAAGTCGGAGCGGCGCAACTGATCCATCACCGGGCCCTTGACCTCGGACAGATGCAGTTGCACACCGGCTGCATGCAGGCGCTCGGCTATGGTTTCCAGCGAATCCAGGGCGCTGGCATCGATCAGGTTGACACCCGAGCACATCAGCACCAGGTGGCGCACCTGCGGCCGGTTGGCAACCAGCTCGCCGATGCGCTCTTCCAGGTAGCGGGCATTGGGGAAGTACAGGCTTTCGTCGACGCGCAGCGACAGCACGCTGGGGGACTCGATCACGGCGAAGCGCTCGACGTTGCGAAAGTGCTCGCTGCCTGGTACCTGGCCGACCACGGCGATATGCGGCTGGCTGGTGCGCCAGAGAAACAGCAGCAGCGACAGGCCGACGCCGAGCAGGATGCCGGCCTCGACGCCGATCAGCAGCACGCCGAGCAGCGTGGCGATCTGCGCGGCGCCGTCCTGGGGTGAATAGCGCCAGGTATGCCGGAGTGACTTGAGGTCGACCAGGCTGAGCACGGCGACGATGATGGTGGCGGCCAGCACGGCTTGTGGCAGGTCGTGCAGCAGCGGGGTCAGCAGCAATACGCTGAGGCCGATGCCCAGGGCGGTGAATACCCCGGCCATGGGCGTCTGCGCGCCGGCATCATAGTTGACCACCGAGCGGGCGAAGCCACCGGTGACCGGAAAGCCACCGCTGAACGCCGCGCTGATGTTCGCCGCGCCGAGGCCGAGCAGTTCGTTGTCCGGCCCGATGCGTTGGCGACGCTTGGCGGCCAGGGTCTGGCCGACCGATACCGATTCGACGAACCCCACCAGGCTGATCAGCAGCGCCGCCGGCAGCAGTTGCATGGCCAGGTCGAAATCCAGCATGGGCAGGGTCAGTCCAGGCAGGCCCTGGGGCACCACACCGACTACCTTGACCCCGGCTTGCTCCAGTTGCAGCAGGGCGACAGCGGCAATGGCCACGATGATCGCCAGCACCGGCCCGGCCTTGGCCAGGTTGCCCGCCAGTTGTGGCGACAGGCCAAAGCCTTGCAGCAAGGGCTTGAGCCGGGCTCTGGCCCACCACAGCCAGGCAAGGCTGAGGGCGCCGATAAGCAGGGTCGGCCCGTGTGTCTGTGGCAACGCCTGGAAGAGCTGTGGCAGCAGGTGCGGCAGGTTCTCCCCGGACGCCGAGACGCCGAGCAGGTGCTTGAGCTGGCCAACGGCGATGAGAATGCCCGAGGCGCTGATGAAACCGGACACCACCGGGTGGCTGAGAAAGTTGGCGAGAAAGCCCAGGCGCAGCATGGCCATGGCCGTCAGCAGCAGGCCGCTGAGCAGGGCCAGGAGCATGGCGGCGCCGACGTATTGCGCACTGCCGGCGGGGAACAGCGGGGCGAGGGCGGCGGCGGTCATCAGCGACACCACCGCCACCGGGCCCACCGCCAGGGTGCGACTGGAACCGAACAGGGCATAGGCCAGCAGCGGCAGGATGCTGGCATACAGGCCGGTCACCGGCGGCAGGCCGGCCAGCATGGCGTAGGCCAGGCTCTGAGGAATCAGCATCAGGGTGACGATCAGCGCGGCGAGGCCATCCTGTGCCGCGCTGCTGCGATCATAGCGTCGCCCCCAGTCCAGGCAGGGCAGCCAGTGACTCAATTTCATTTCTGCTCCTTGCCGAAATCGCAGGCTGCAGGGGCTTCGACCGCCAGTGGCTGGTGGGGCAGGCGCTTGGGCTCGGCCAGCCATTCACGGCCACGCAGCATCAGGTCGAAGTAGATGCTCGGCATCATCCGCACCTTGAGATCCCAGGCCAGGCGCCGTGGCACCGCCGGATCCAGCGGAAAGGTGGGCAGCAGCTTGCCGCCATAGCCGAACTCGGCCAGCACCACCTTGCCTCGTTCGACGGTCAGGGGGCAGGAGCCATAACCATCGTAGATCGCTTGCGGGCCCTTGCCGGCCAACACGGCGAGGACATTCTCGGCCACTACCGGGGCCTGCTTGCGCACCGCTGCGGCAGTCTTGGCGTTAGGGGCGGCGCACACGTCGCCGAGGCTGAAGACGTTGCCGAAGCGCGGGTGGCGCAGGGTTTCGTGATCGGCCTCGACCCAGCCGTCGGCGCCGCCCAGGGGGCTCTGACGGATGAACTCCGGCGGTCGTTGTGGGGGCACGGCGTGAAGCATGTCGAATGGTTCTTCGATGGTCTTGCTTGCGCCGCTGGCATCGGTCTGCTTGAACCAGGCGCGCTGCGCCGGGCCATCGACGGCGATCAGGTTGGTGTTGAAGTTGAGCTGTGCGCCATAGCGTTCGACATACTGCATCAGCGGCGGCACGAAGGTGGGCACGCCGAACAGCACGGCACCGGCCGAACAGAACTCGACATCGATCTGCGGCAGCACGCCTTGCTTCAGCCACCAGTCGCAGGACAGGTAGAGGGCTTTCTGCGGTGCGCCGGCGCATTTGATCGGCATGGGCGGCTGGGTGAACAGCGCGCGGCCCTTGCGCAGGTTCTGCACCAGTTGCCAGGTGTAGGGTGCCAGCTCGAACTGATAATTGGACGTTACGCCATGTTTGCCGAGGCTTTCCTTGAGGCCTTCGACGCCGTCCCAGTGCAGGCTCAGACCGGGGCATACGATCAGGGCGCGGTAGTTGATCCGGTTGCCATCTTCCAGCACCACGCGCTGCTGCTCCGGCTCGAAGCCGGCCACGGCCGCGCGAATCCAGTGTGCGCCGTGGGGGATGCAGCGCGCCATCGGCCGTTCGGTGCGGGCACGGTCGAAGACGCCGGCGCCCACCAGTGTCCAGCCCGGCTGGTAATAGTGCTGATCGCGAGGTTCGATCACCGCGATGCGCAGTTCGGCGTTGCGCTTGAGTAGGCTGGCGGTTACCGCGCAACCAGCCGCGCCACCGCCGACCACCACCACATCGTAGCGCTGGGTTGGTGTGCTGCTGGTGGCCGGCTGAACGGTTGGCGCCTGCTGCCAGCGCTGCTCCAGGCGCGGCAGCAGGCCAACGAGGTCGTAACCCTGCTCGTGGGCAGTGCTGAGCAATACCACGGGGTCAAGGTGATGTGCCTCGCTCAGCGCCCAGAGACTGGTGGAGCGTGTGCCGGTACGGCAGAACGCCAGCAGCGGGCCCCTTGCCTGGTCGAGCAGGTTGCTGAAGGCATCCACGTCTGCGTCGCTGATCTGCCCGGAAACCACCGGCAGGTAGTAGTACTCCAGGCCGCTGGCCTGGGCGGCGGCGGCCATCTCTTCCGAGCTGGGCTGGCCTTCCCCCTCGCCGTCGGGGCGATTGTTGATCACGCTGCGAAAACCGGCGGCGGCCAGTGTGCCCATGTCTGCCGGTTGTAACTGCGCGGCCACTGCGATGAATGGCGTCAGGCGCTTGAGCGAGTCCATGGCGATGACCTCAGAGCACGTCGAGGGGAATCTTCAGGTAGCGGGTGCCGTTGTCTTCGGCCGGTGGCAGTTGCCCTGCGCGCATGTTGACCTGCACCGAGGGCAGGATCAGGGTCGGCATGCCCAGGGTGGCGTCGCGTTCATGGCGCATGGCGACGAAGCTCGCTTCATCGATGCCCTGGTGCACGTGCACGTTGTGCGCGCGCTCCTCTGCCACCGTGGTCTGGTAGCGGAAGTCGTCGCGGCCTGGTGCCTTGTAGTCATGGCACATGAACAGGCGGGTTTCGTCGGGCAGGGCGAAGAGCTTCTGGATCGACTGGAACAGGACATGAGCATCGCCGCCCGGGAAGTCGCAGCGCGCGGTGCCGTAGTCGGGCATGAACAGGGTGTCGCCAACGAAACCGGCGTCGCCGATCAGGTAGGTCATACAGGCTGGGGTATGGCCGGGGGTGTGAATGGCGCTGGCGTGCAGCTCGCCAATGCGGAAGGTATCGCCATCGTGGAACAGATGATCGAACTGGCTGCCGTCGGTGGCGAATTCGCTGCCTGCGTTGAACAGTTTGCCGAAGGTGTTCTGAACCACGGTGATGTGCTCACCGATACCCAGCTTGCCGCCCAGTTCGCGCTTGAGGTAAGGCGCGGCGGACAGGTGATCGGCATGTACGTGAGTTTCCAGCAGCCACTCGACGTGCAGGCCGCGTTGCTTGACGAAGGCGACGATGCGCTCGGCGCTGGCGTGCGAGGTGCGCCCGGAGGCTGGGTCGTAATCCAGCACCGAGTCGACGATGGCGCAGTGCTGCGTGGCAGGATCGATGACGACGTAGCTGTAGGTGTAAGTGGCAGGATCGAAGAATTCGACGACATCGGGGCGCATGATCAATCTCCTCTCATATACCCGTGGGAGTATTCAATTAAGATTTAGCTTAACTGTATTTTTTGTTCTATGCATAGATTTATATGGAATATACGGCGAGCACGTTGCACGCACTCGCCATATGCGTGGCGTGCGGAGCTGGTGGCTGTCTGATCATCGCGTCGAGGCTTCATTGGCGGCTGCGTCATGCGCGTGAGAGGCGGCTAGTGCGGCTCCTCCCAGCCGCTGAGCATCGCGCGGATATGTGCCAGCGGCGTGTGCCCAGTGGTGGTCAGGTAGATATGCACGATCAGGAAGATCAGCATCATGAAGGCCGCTAAAGTATGCGTCAGGGCTACCTGTTCCAGGCCCAGCCAGTCAGGCAGGTAGGGTTTTACGCTGCCCCAGAACAGGTAAAGCAGACCGCTTGCCCAGATCAGCGGGTTGATCAACAGCAGTACGCCCAGGTAGGCGATGCGCTGCAAGGGGTTGTGCTTGCGTTCGCGGGTCACCTTGTAAGGGTGCGGTGCCCCGGTGAAGATGCCGTGCGCATAATAGAGCGCCACCCTTTGGATATTGGCCAGGGTCGGGATGTACTGCCGCCACTGGCCGGTGGTGAAGTGCCAGAAGATGGCGAATACCCACAGGGTGATCAGCAGCCAGGCGGCGATTTCATGCACCTCTACCGCGCTACGAAAGTCGAGCAGGGCATGGCTGCCGTGGATGGCGAAGCCGCTGAACAGCAAGGTGATGATCAGCAGGGCCTGCGACCAGTGCCAGAAGCGCTCGAAGCGGGTGAACAGATAGAGACGCTCGCTCATCTCAGGATCTCCTTCTGCGCTGGTAGGCGGCGATGCGCAGCGCACCGTGGAGCGACACGCCGAGCAAGGCGAGGCCTGCAAGGCTGAAGCCGAGGGTATCGAGCAGCACATGGCGATCCTTGCCTGGCAGCCAGATGCCCGGCACGGCTGCCAGGCGTCCCTGGCGGGAGTGACACTGCACGCAATCGAGTGCCTGCTCCTTGGGCGCGACCATATGGGTGATGGGCCACAGCATGCGGGTATCGACGAAGCCGAAATGACCGCTGTAGGGCGAGCCTGTGGCATCGGCGCCAGCCTGCAGCGCCTTGGCCCAGTCGAAGTTGTACCAGAAGGCCGTATCGTCGGGCACGGCAATATGGGGTACCAACAGGGTATTGAGTACCTGATCGTAGGGCTGGCGACTGTGGAAGGTCTTCACTGGCCAGATGCGCGAATCCGCTGCGCCGGGCGTGCCATGGAAGACGTTGATCGGCACGCGCTCGCTCGGGTCGATTCGGCTATCCGGTTGCACATAGGTGACCGTGCCATCGAACCAGACATAGTCGGGCACCAGGTTCTCGCCGAGGACGAAGTCGCCCTTGCGGCTGTCGTAGATCAGGTGGCCATTGGCGTCCCAGGTCTGGAATGGTTTGCCGGCGCCATCCAGCTTGCCGGCAGTGGACCAGTCCCAGGCCATCTTGGTCGGCACACCGCCACGGGCGAAGGTTGGAATGTGGCAGCTCTGGCAGGCCAGAGTGCGGCTGTGGTCGTTGAGCCGCCCGGCATGCAGTAGGGTGCCTTGATGCGGGCGCTCGCCGTGGCAGGCCTGGCAGGTGGACGGGTTGCGGGTGCTGCGTTCGCCACGCAGGAGCGCTGCGTGCGGATCGGTGGCGGTCACGCTGATGCGGCTGCCGGCGATCTGGTGCTGATCGGACACATGGCAGGTGGAGCAACTGAAGTCGGGGCCGGCCCGGCTCATGTGCACGTCCAGGCTGCGTGGCGGGTCGTTCAGCGAGGAGTCGAGATCACCGTGCTTGACGCCGTCGCCGCCACCGCCGTAGTAGTGGCAGGCACCGCAGCTCTGGCGTGAGGTGGCGCCGATGTTGCGTGCCACGATGGCCAGATCCACCGGATCGACGAATGTTCCCGAGCCTGGGGACGTCTCGCTGCGAACCAGGGGCGGATGGCCGGCCAGGCCCGTGAGCTTCAGGTAATTGCCGGTGTTGTGGCAGGCCAGGCAGTCGACCTTGCTCTGGTCGCTGAAGTCGAAACTTGCATCCTGCCAGCCGTAGCCGACGTGGCAGGACTGGCAGAACGCCTCGTTGGAGCGATCACCGATGCAGAAGCCGTTGATCATGGTCTTCTTGCCCAGGCGCTGGCCGGTGTCCGGGTTGATGTAGTCCCAGGTCCAGTGACGGCTGGCCATCACCTGCTTGGCCGCCTCGGTGTGGCAGCCGAGGCAGGCACGGGTGACGTCCTCACCGCTGGCGAATGGCCCCTGCAGCTCCTTGAAGCGGCCATGGTCGGCGGTGGCGGCCAGCGCCGGGCCGGGCAGCAGCAGAAGCAGGCAGATGAACCCAGCGCTTGCCCGCCGTGAACCGTTCATAAGCACCTCCCGCTCTCGGTTGTCAGTGTGCCCTTGGCCTGTGTCGCCGGATCGGCTGTCGATACCGGCAATGTGCACCTCGCGGCGCAGTAACAGGTTCCAGGTCAGGCGCAGCAACCCTGCCAGGGTCAGCGCCTGGATGCTCGCCAGGATCAGGATGCCGAGCCAGTAAGGTGCGCCGAATGGCTCGATCAGCCCGCCTTTGACCCAGACCAGATGCCACCAGAACATGCCCATCACGAAGAGCGCCACACCGGGGCAGATCAGGCCGAAGCTGATCGGGTTGCGTTCGTCGCCGCTGAGGTGGCTGCGCAGATAGCCATTGAGCTGCATGACTCGGTAGCCGACCAGCATCACGCCGAGTTGCAACATGAATATCCCGGTCAGCACGACGAAGATCGTGCCGCTACTCGCACCGCCGGAAAAATGATGACTGAGGCCGTGCTGCAGGCGCAGCCATTCAATGCCGAGCAAGGTCAGGATTGGTACCAGCATCCAGATGCTGGGCGTCGCTTTGGGCTGCAGGCCGTGCGTCATCATTGCGCCGATGCCGGTTACCAGGACGACGCCGCCGATCACCAGCGACAGCACCAGAAACAGGATCGACAACGTCGCCGCCAGCACCGATAGCAGTTTCACCTGGGACATGCCTGCCGGGGCGGCAAAGCCCACCGAGAGCATGGCGAAGGTAAACACGGCCAGCAGTGCGGACAGATGGCTGTGCTCTTCGCTGCGATGACCGCCGCTCACCAGCATATGGCTCAGGTAGCGGCCATAGATTCGCAACGCACTCCAGGCGATGGCGGCGAAGGCAAGCAGAGCCAGAGGAAACAGGTATTCGACCTGCGGCCACAGGCCAGGCACGAACAGCGCACCGAGGGCGAAGCAGACGTTCACCGTCATCGCCAGGGTCAGCGGCACCGCCATCAATTGCACTTCGGCTGGTGACTGGCGCAAGGCTGCCAGCCCCTCCTGGCTGGCTGCAGCGCGATACTCGCGGATATTCCAGGCCAGCAACAGCACATGCAGCAGCGCCATGGCGAGCACGCCAGCGCTGGCGATCAGCAGTATCGCTCTCATTGATGCAGGGTTGGCGCCAGCGCTCTGCCAGGCGGCCTGCAGGTGTTCCCAGGTCGGCATGGGGCTGCCCGCGTGGGGCACCATCCACATCAGGTACATGAAGAACGAGATCGACAACCCTCCGGCGCCAAGGGCGGACAACCAGTAGCTGGGGTGGTAGGGAACATCGCCGCTTCGCTGGAACATGTCGCACCTCCTTCATCCCGGGTTCATTCGGGTAGGCAAAGTTCGCCTCTGAACGCTGCCAGCGCCGTTTTCCCGCTCAGCAGGGCAACCACGCCAGTCAGCAGGATCAGCAGTGTCCACCCGAGCCCTTCGTAGAAGACCAGGCCGCTGCGCTGCGCCATCTCGAAAGTGGCCAGGGTCAGCGCGGCCAGCGGAAAGGAGTAGGCCCAGGCGGAGATGAAGAAGGGCACGCGGAAGAAGCGCACGGCGTTGCTCGCCAGCAGCAGGCCGAGGAACAGCGCGGTGAAGTAGAGTATGCGGGCGAAGGCATCCAGGCTGTCGGTCAGCGCCAGATAGGCGAGGAACCCCACCGAGGGCGGTGCCAGAAGAATGAACAGCGTTGGGGTCAGGCGGATGGGCAGGGGTTCGTGGAAGAACAGCCGGTACAGCACGATGGTCAGCAGCACCAGCCAGAACACCAGGCCGATGCTGAAGAAGAACCAGCTAATGTCGAGCGGCGCGAAGCCTGCGCCGGCCACCGGAACCAGGATGTTGCCCACCACCGGGATGAACCAGGCCGGATTGGCGTGGTTGATCTGGAAGTGGGCATGGTGGATCCAGCCGCTCATGGCCAGCAGGGTGAATACGAGGTGCAGTGCGGCGCCCACGCTCCATAACCAGGTCGCCAGGGTGGGCGCGGCATGTGCCCAGGCGATGGCGAGCAGGAGCAGGCCGATGGAGATGGCCGGGAAGAAATTCTGCTTGAGCGGATGGGCGCGCTCGGCCATTACCGCTGCGCGATGACGCAACAGCTTGGTGAGGTAGATCAGCAGCAGGAAGGCGAACAAGGCCGTGCCCAGCCCGCGCAGGCCGCCGCCGATCTGCTCCGGCACCAGCCCCGTCTGGGCGGCCTTGAGCCAGGCGATGGCCAGGCCGGCCACGCCCATCACACTGGCGAACAGTGCCACCGGAAAGTGGGCGAGCCGATGGGGCGCGGCGCTCTGATGATCGATACTGGTATCCACGCGAATCTCTGCTTCCAGGCGCCATTGGTGATGGTTCCCCCACGCCGGGCCTGGGCAGGCGTGAGGGCACCAAGTCGCTTCAGAGCGTTCTGGTGGAAAAGTACCAATCGGTGGTGTCGTAGCCTTCCGACGCACGCTTTTCGGCATCCTCGGCGGTCTTCGGCGGCGGTACGATCACTGGCTGACCCAGGCACCAGTTTTCTGGTGTGGCCACACCGTGGGCGTCGGAGGTCTGCAGGGCTTCGAGCAGGCGGACGAACTCGTCGATGCTGCGGCCGTTGCTCATCGGGTAATAGACCATGGCGCGCAGGATGCCATTGGGGTCGATGAAGAAGGTCGCGCGTACCGCCTGGGTATCGGCGGCACCTGGGTGCACCATGCCGTAGGCACTGGCCACCTTCATGGAGATGTCTTCGATGATGGGGAAGGGGATCTCGACGCCGAACTTCTCCTTGATGTTGCGCATCCAGGCCAGGTGGGAGAACAGGCTGTCGATGGAGAGGCCGAGCAGTTCGCAGTTCATCGAGGCGAACCTGGGGGCGGCCTGGGCGAAGCCGATGAATTCGGTGGTGCAAACCGGAGTGAAATCGGCGGGGTGAGAGAACAGGATCAGCCACCTGCTACGGTAGTCTTCGAGCGAGCGCTCGCCCGAGGTGGTGCGCGCCGTGAAGGCCGGGGCCGGTTCGTTCAGGCGCGGGAAGTTGATCTGCGGCGCGTTTTCCATCGTTTCTTACCTCTGCATCGTGTCCAGAACATCGAATGGAACCTCTGTAAGCACGCAAGCAGCGGGTTGCCGACGTTATGAAAACCGGGAGGGTGAGTTGCCCTGGCGAGCTTCGGCGTCGATCGAAATGAGGTCGGCACTGTTCAGGTCGGAGGAACCGAGAGCGGCGCGCACGACTACTCATCACTTTTTATACCCCTGGGGGTATTTTGTTGGGTATGAGCTTAACTGTATTCAGGGCGTCGCTGGTAGATCGATATGGAATAGCCGTACTGAGCGTCTTGTGCCAATGCCATAAGCGAAGGACGGGCTCGGATCATGGCAGAAATCTGCATGCTTTCAGCGCTGCGTCTTTGTCGAGGCGTGTGTTCCACGGTGGGTTGGCTATCAGGTGTACTTGGTGAAGATTTCGCGCACGCGTTGCAGGGAGTCTTCGGGGTTCTGCTCAGGGTCGAGCATGGCCTCTTCGATCAGGCAGGTCAGCATCAGGCGGTAGGACTTGTCCAGTGCGCTGCGTGCCGCCGAGAACTGCTGGGCGATGGCGGCGCAATCCTCGCCACGTTTGATCATCGCCTGGATGCCTCTGATCTGGCCCTCTACCCGGGCCAGACGTTTGAGCATCGCGTGCTGCTGTTCGAGCATGCGGGCGCGCAGATCGGTATTGTCCGTCATGGTGTTTCCTGTGCAATGGGGCGACTGAGGGTGAAAGCGCCGCGCAGTTCGCCAAGCTGATAGCCGCGGGCCTGATCCTGCGGATAGTACTGGTCAATGGTCGCTTGCACCTCTGCTTTGATCGCCGTGCCGTGGCAGGCCAGGCACGGCTCGCCCACGGCGATGGCCTGCATGTAGCGGTACTGGCCGTCGACCTCTTCGCCATGGCGTAGTTCTTTTATCGGCGTGCCGGCCTTGGCCGCGCTGGCGAAGCGTTCGAGCACGGTTCGCTCCCAGGCATCAGGTGCGTTGTCTGGATTGCGTACCTTGAGCGAGGTACGGCCCACCTGCCAGGCGTGCTGACTGTGCTCGCTGGCAATCTGCGGCGCCAGTGCCTGGCAGGCCTGCACGGCGGCTGTTGGCCCACCGTCGGCGATGGCCTGGCGCACGGTGCCCAGCAACTGTTCGGCGAATGGCGGGATCTGCGCGGCCGCTTCGTCTTGCCAAGGCGTGGCAGCCTGTGCGGCGGTGCAGGTGAGCAGGGCGGTGAGCAGGAGCGGGCGCATGATCGAACCTCATAAATACTGGTGGGAGTATTTATGCATGAAATGCATCGGCTGTCATCGCTTGTGGCTGCGACATTCTGACCCTAGGGGCTGAGCTCAGTGCTTGGCGCCGTCGGTGGGCAGGGCCAGCAGTCGCTTTTCCTGGTTCCAGTCGAAGGGTTCGTCGTTCTGTTCGGCCTCGAAACGGCGCTCGTCGAGAGCCTGGTACAGGGCAATCTCGTCGTCTGGCATGAAATGCAGGCAGTCACCGCCGAAGAACCACAGCAGATCGCGTGGCACCAGGTGGGCGATCTGCGGGTAGCGGTGGAAGACCTGGCTGAGCAGATCCTGGCCCAGGTACTGGCTGGACACCGGGTCACGCGGCAATTCGGCGAGCAGTTCATCGTAACGCTCGAGGAACAGGGCGTGGCTGTCATCGAGCACCTGTTCGGCTTCGCCCAGGGCGACGAGGATGTCGCGCAGGTGCTTGAGCAGGGCGAGGTGATGGTCGAGATGGCTGGCCATGGCGGGAATTCCTGAAGGGCAAAACGGGCGCAGGAGTATAGAGAGCCTGGCGCCCGCCCGCTATTGGATCATTGCGCCGACAGGCGGATCGGTTTGCCTTCGTTGGGCCACAGTTGCAGTTGGCCGAGGGCGTTGAAGTCCCAGCGGCGCACCTGGCTGAGCGCATCGAGGAAGCGCCGTTCCTGTTCCATCAGGGCTGGCGCGCACAGCTTGCGTGTACTGCCTGGAGTATCGAAGCGGATGGCATCGTCCTGCAGGCTGTAGCCGGCGAACCAGTGGTTGCAGCCAGCATTGCCATGGGCACGGCCATCGGCGGCGAAGGTGATGGTCAGGTGGCTGCGGTCGATCAGGGGGCGGGCGCCGATCCACTCCACGCTGTAGCTGTGTTCGGTCTGCAGGTGCGGGGCATCGCTGGCGCAGCCGACCAGGGTGGCTGCGAGCAGGGCAAGGGGTAGAGCGGGTTGCATGTGAGTCACTTCTCCTGGCAGGTGGGGCAAAGATGGCGTTGGTTGTCCTGGCGCCAGCCCAGCTCTGCGATGCGGGCCTGGGCGGCTGGCGTCTGCGCGGCCTTGCCGAGGGCGGCATCGACGGCGAACTCGAAGTCCAGGCGCTTGCCGCAGGCGTCGCAGTCGACCTGCCAGCTATGGATGGCCAACTCCTTGAACTGCGGTCCTTTGCATACCGCCAGCCACTGGCCGGGTGGGTTGATCAGATGGCGAACCTTCTCCACGGTCAGGCGCATGTGCAGGTCGCGGCTGCCCTTGAGGGTGACCAGCAGAACGTCGTCGGCCTGGATCGAGCCACCGTTGCCGGTGACCTGGTAGCGCCCGGGTGCCAGGGCGCGGCATTCGGTGAGGGTGTGTTGCGGGTTGAGCAGGGTGTAACGGAAATCGTGTTCGGCCATGGGTCCTCCGGATCAGCCGGCATGCTATCACGCGCCGGCTGGCGTCTCACCGCGTGGCGTGCCATCTGGCATCGCCGCCGCGACTTCGCTGAGGCGGGCGATGGCAGCGTCCAGCTCGTCCAGGGCGAGCTGAGCTTCGGGGTCATCCTGTTTGAGCAGGGTTTCGCTGCGTTGGCAGGCTGCGCGCAGTTGCGGTACGCCGCAGTAACGGGTGGCACCGTGCAGGCGGTGCACTCGTTCGATCAGTGCGGTGCGTTCGCCGGCCGCGCGTGCCTGGGCGATGGCCTGACGGTCGCCTGGCAGGCCGGCGAGCAGCATGCTCAGCATGTCGGCCGCCAGGTCGGCCTTGCCGGCTGCCAGGCGCAAGCCCTCTTCGGCATCCAGCACTTTCGGTTGCTGGGTCGGCGAGGGTAGCGACTCGGGCGCCTTGCTCAGGTTCTGGTTGCGCAGTGACAGCCCAGTCCACTTGAGCACCACCTGGGATAGCTGACGTTCGCTGATGGGCTTGGTCAGGTAGTCGTCCATGCCGCTTTGCAGCAGGCTGCGTTTCTCGTTGGCCAGGGCGTGGGCGGTAAGGGCGATGATGGGGGTCGGCGGCTGACTGTGAGTGGTTTCCCACTGGCGGATCGCCTCGGTGGTCTGGCGGCCGTCCATGCCGGGCATCTGCACGTCCATGAAGACCAGGTCGAAGCTCCTGTGCTGGAGGGTTTCCAGCGCGGCATGGCCGCTGTCCACGGCGCATACCTGGGCGCCGAGGTGCTCGAGCAGGGTCTGCACCAGCAGCAGGTTGGCCGGGTTGTCGTCGACGCACAGCACATGGGGCTGGCGGCTGCTGCCGGGGCTGGAGATGCTTTCGTTGATCTGCCGTTGCGGGCAGAGCATGTCCATCAGGGTCTTGTGCAGTTGCCGGGTGCGTGGCGGCTTGGCCTGCAATTGCCTGTGGGCATCGGGCAGGGCGTCGTGGTATTGCCCCAGCTCGGTGGTGGGGCATAGCACCAGGGCCTTGCAGCCAAGCTGTTCGAGGTCGTGGATGTGCCCGGCCAGTTTGCCTGGGGCGACCTGTGCGATGGTCAGGCCCAGTACCGCCAGGCAGATCGGCTGTTCGCGCTGCTGCTGGCTGGTCACAGCGTCGAGCAGGCTGTCCAGGTTGCCGAAGCTTTCTACCTCCAGGCCGCAGTCTTCCAGTTGATGGGCCAGGGCCTGACGCGCCAGCTCGTGCTCTTCCAGCACGGCCACGCGGCGTCCTTGCAGCGGCGCGCGCGGCAGGTCGTCAGCGTCGTCACGGGCTTTGGGCAGGCTCAGGGTGACCCAGAATTCCGAGCCTTCGCCCGGGGTGCTGTCGACCCCGATTTCGCCGCCCATCTGCTCGATCAGGCGTTTGGAGATGACCAGGCCGAGGCCGGTGCCGCCGGTTTGTCGGCTCAGCGAGTTGTCGGCCTGGCTGAAAGCCTGGAACAGCGAGCGCAGGTCTTCATCGGAGAGGCCGATGCCGGTGTCCATCACGCTGATGCGCAATTGTGCGCTGTCCGGGCTTTCGTCCTCGACCATGGCGCGGATGACGATGGTGCCCTCGTGGGTGAACTTGATCGCGTTGCTCACCAGGTTGGTCAGCACCTGCTTGAGCCGCAGCGGGTCGCCGCGCAGCGCCAGCGGGGTGTCGCGGTAGATCAGGCTGACCAGCTCCAGACGCTTTTCGTGGGCGGCCGGGGCGAGGATGGTGAGGGTATCCTGCAGCAGGTCGCGCAGGTTGAAGGGGATGGATTCGAGCACCAGCTTGCCGGCCTCGATCTTGGAGAAGTCGAGTACCTCGTTGATGATGCCCAGCAGGCTGTCGGCGGATTTTTCGATGGTCGACAGGTAGTCCTGCTGGCGTGGGCTGAGTTCGCTCTTCTGCAACAGGTTGGTGAAGCCGAGGATGCCATTGAGCGGAGTGCGGATCTCATGGCTCATGTTGGCGAGGAATTCGGACTTGATCCGGCTGGCTTCCAGAGCCTCCTTGCGCGCGAAGTCCAGCTCGATGTTCTGGATCTCGATGGTTTCCAGGTTCTGCCGCACGTCTTCGGTGGCTTGCTCGATGCTGTGCTGCAGCTCTTCCTGGGCGTTCTGCAGGGATTCGGCCATGCGGTTGATGCCTGAGGCCAGCTCATCCATCTCGTGGCTGCCCAAAGGTGGCAGGCGAGTTTCCAGATGGCCGTCCTTGAGCTGGGCGACCCCGGCCTTGATGGCCAGCAGCGGCTCGTTGATGCTGCGGCTCATGCGCAGGGCGAGCAGGGCGGTGACGGCGAGGCCACCGACGATCAGCAGCAGGCTGGCGAACAGGCTGCGATAGCCGCTGAGCAGGGTGCCCTGGTGCGACAGTTCCAGCTCCACCCAGCCGAGCAATTGCACGTTGCGGCTTTCATCGGGCTCGCGGTTGAGTTCCAGGTAGCGGTCGTAGACCGGCAGCAAAAAGCGCGTGGCATCCTGGCCGGTGAGACGGCTGAGGCCGGTTTCGTTGGCCGGCGCCGGGTTGAGCATGCTCGGCCCGGCATGGGCCAGGGGCGTGCGCTGCGGTGTGAGAAAGCCGACGGCGCGTACATCCGGGTGCTCCAGAGCCTGGCGAGCGATGCGTTCGAGCTTCTGCGCATCCTGTTGCTCCAGCGCCGGGGCGGCCAGGGGCGCCAGGTGTTCCACCAGCATCTCGCCGCGCTGCTGTAGCTGAGCCTGCAAGCCGGATAGCTGCACCCAGGTGAAATAGCTGCCCAGCACCAGAGCCAGCAGGCTGGTGGGGAGCAGGGTGAGCAGCAGCACGCGGCCCTTGATGCCTAGATCCTTGAACACGGGGTTCCTCCTTCTTCACATGCGCGCAGTGTAGCGATTCAGCGCGGTGGAATCTGTAGATGAGCGCTGCTGCGTTAGCGGTTAGAATGGTTCTCATTAGTACCCGCCTGGTTTTCTCATCATGATGATCCCATCCACCACTCCGGCTCGTATTCTGGCGGTCGAGGATGACCCCCTGCTTGCCAGCCATTTGCATGCTCACCTGAGCGGTCGCGGTTTCGCGGTGACCTTGAGCCATGATGGCGACGAGGGCTTGCAAATGGCCGAACGCGAAGACTTCGACCTGATCCTGATGGACATTTTGCTGCCCGGCATCGACGGCCTCGAGGCTCTGCAGCGTTTGCGCCAGCGGCGCAGCGTGCCGGTGCTGCTGATGTCAGCGCTGGGCGACGAGCAGAACCGCATCGCCGGTTTCAGTCAGGGCGCCGACGATTACCTGCCCAAACCCTTCAGCCTGGGTGAGCTGAGCGTGCGCGTGGAGGCTATCCTGCGTCGCGTCGCCTACGAGCGGCGCGAGCAATTGCCGAGCGGCGAAGAGGGTGATCTGCAGTTCGACGAGAGCCGCAGCGACGTGCTTCATGGCGCCCGTTGGGTCGGCTTGACGCCCAGCGAATACCGAGTGCTGGAGCTGCTCTGGCGGCATCGCGACGAGGTCTTGAGCAAGGCCTTCCTCTATCAGCAGGCCCTGCGCCGCGCCTACTCGCAGCATGACCGCAGCCTGGACATGCACGTCAGCCACATCCGCCGCAAGTTGCTGGCCGCCGGCTACGCTGCGGCGCGGGTGGAGACGGTCTGGGGCAAGGGCTACATGCTGGTGCAGGTGGGCGCTTGAGACTGCCCCACCGGCATTCGCTGCTGTGGCGCCTGACGGGGGCGCTGGCATTGTTCTGCCTGCTGTTGGCCAGCCTGTATGTCGACCTCGGGCGTCTGCTGCTGGAGGCATCCTCCTATCTGACTCCATCGACTCGGCAGGTGCTGCGTGGCTACGCCCAGCAGGCCGAAACGGCCTGGCGCCAGGACGGTACCCCTGGTGTCGATGCCTTCCTGCAGCGGCTGCAAGCACAGGAGTCGGTCTGGGCGGTGGTGGTGGATGCCGACAAGGCCTCGCTGTCCTCGACGCCGTTGACGCAGGAGGAGCGTCAGCGTCTGGACTTCGTGCGCAGCCTGGACTTCTCCGTGGGGCGCCCGGGTGGAACGCCCGCTTTCCATATCCCTTTCAGCGACGGCCAGGGGCGCCTGGTGCTGGAGCTACCCAGGCACCTCGATCCGCGACGCTACAGCGATTTGTGGAACCTGTTGTTGCAGCGCGTGCTGCCGGCGCTGCTGGCGGTGCTGTTCGGCCTGGTGCTGTACCGCGTGCTGATTGCCCCCCTGGCCAGTCTGCAGCGCCAGGCGGCAGCCCTGAGCGCCGGTGATCTTTCGGCGCGTCTGGGGTCGAGGATGAAGCGGCGACGCGATGAACTCGGCGAGCTGGCGCGTACCTTCGATCACATGGCCGAACGCCTGGAAGGGACTGTGGCTTTCCAGCGCCAACTGTTGCGGGATCTCTCCCACGAACTGCGCACGCCGCTGGCTCGCTTGCGCGTGGCCGGCGAGGGCGAGCAGGACGCCGAGGCCCTGCGCCAGCGCCTGGCGCGTGAAGTGCAGGAGATGGAAAAACTGGTCGGCGACGCACTGGAGCTGGTCTGGCTGGACACCGAAAGGCCCAGCCTGCCGCTGGAGGAGGTGGACGTCGTCCGGCTGTGGGACGTGTTGCGGGAAAACGCCGGCTTCGAGACCGGCTGGCCCGTCGAGCGCATGCCCTGCGACCTGCCGGCCGACTGCCGGGTGCTGGGCCATCTCAACGGCCTGGCGCAAGCCCTGGAAAACATCCTGCGTAATGCCATTCGGCATTCGCCACCAGGCGGCGTGGTGCGCCTGGCCGGCCGGCGCGAGGGCGGGCAATGGCTGCTATGGATCGAAGACCAGGGCCCAGGTGTGGCAGAAGGCGAGCTGGAAACCATCTTCCGCCCCTTCACTCGACTCAGCGCGGCGCGCCCGGGCGGTGATGGCTTCGGTCTGGGCCTGGCCATCGCACGCAGCATGATCGCGACCCAGGGCGGCGAGCTGTGGGCGGAGAATGCCGCGCCTGGTTTGCGGCTCAGGCTGCGCCTGCAAAGTGTATAGATCGTAAATTCGATTTACTCTCAAATGACAATAAATACTATTTGCGCCTGACCCGAGAGGGCTGGCAGCACGTGGTACTCCTTTTCGCCGGATGCGCATTGGCGATGGGCCTTTGACCATCGGCGAAGCTGCCACGGCCCTCTCGCTCCATCTCGGCTATCGCCTACAAGTGTTTCCGCCGGTTGCGGCGGGCATGGCGCCAGGGCTTCGAGATGGGTCAGCCAGCGTAGCCAAGGTCCACGGGGAGTGCAGGGTGCCAATGCCTGTGCAGGACGGCCGCTGGCAACACGCCGACCATTCGATCACAGGGAGCCATCCACATGTCACTCATCCCGCGACGCCTCGCTGCAGCGCCTCGGCCTGGTTTCAACAAGAGCGCACTGGCGGTCACGCTGGCCTCACTGGCCTGTGCGGCAGGAGCCAACGAGGCATCCGAGCAACTGCAGCTTGGCACGCTGGTGGTCAGTGCCACCGGCTTCGAGCAGAGCGTCAAGGACGCCCCGGCGACCATCACCGTCATCTCCGCCGAAGAATTGCAGAAGCGCTCGTACACCGATGTCACCGACGCGCTGAAGAACGTCGCCGGGGTGCAGGTGGCAGGTGGCGGTGTGGAGCGCTCGATCCAGATCCGTGGCATGACCGCCGGCTACACCTTGCTGCTCATCGACGGGCGACCGCTGCAGGGCAACGATGCTTTCGGCCTCAATGGCACCCAGGCCGGCACGCCGATCAACTTCCTGCCGCCGATCGAGGCGATCGAGCGTATCGAAGTCATCCGCGGCCCGGCTTCGTCGCTGTACGGTTCCGATGCCATGGGCGGGGTGGTCAACATCATCACCAAGAAGATTCGCAACGAGTTCGCCGGCAGCGTCACCGCCGAATACAGCATGGCCGACGGCGCCAACCAGGTGAACGAGGACGGCTACCAGACCAGCGCCTACCTCAATGCGCCGCTGATCGAGGACGTGCTGGCGTTGCAGCTCAACGGCTCCTTCCTGCATCAGGACGAAAGCCACTTCCAGGGCGGCGACGACAGCGCAGCCTCCGATCCGCGTTACAGAAGAAGCAACCTGGGCGGCAAGCTGGGCTGGAACATCGACGAGCAGAACCTGGTCACCCTCAACTACAACGAGGCGCTGCAGCGCCGCTGGGCCCATCCAGGCAAGAGCCTCGCAGCGGCCGAAGAGCCCAGCTTCAACGAATCCATCCTCAAGACTTACGCCATCACCCACGAGGGGCGTTACGACAACCTGCTGCTGGACAGTTACGTCAACTACGACAGCTCGGAGAACCCCACTCGGGTCAATGCCAATACCGGCAATGGCATCGAATTCAAGGTGCTGACCGCCAATACCCAGGCGACCTACTTCCTCGGCGACCATGCCCTGACCGGCGGCCTGACTCACAAGTACGAAGAACTCACGGACGGCGCCAGCAGCGGCCTGCGCCCGCCGGTGGTGGCGGTTGCCGACGCGGTGGTGGAGATGGAGCGCTACCAGAACTCGCTCTTCTTCGAGGACAACTGGAGCCTGACCGACGACCTGGCGCTGACCCTCAGCGCCCGCTACGACGACAACGAAGCGTTCGGCAGCCAGGTCAGCCCCAAGGCCTATGCCGTCTACCACCTGAACCAGAACTTCACCCTCAAGGGGGGGGTGACCTCCGGCTACAAGGCGCCCAGTTTGCGTCAGGCTGCCACCGACTTCGGTTCCAGCTCCCGCGGCGGGGTGATCATCGGCAACCCCGAGTTGACCCCGGAAACCAGCCTCAATCGCGAGATCGGCATTGGCTACGAGAACTTCGACCTGGGCATCAACAGCACCCTGACCCTCTACCAGACCGATTTCAAGGACAAGATCAATCGCACCGGCCGCATCTGTGCGCAGAACCAGCCCTGCGTGTACAACGGCGCCACCTACCCGGCGCATCAGTACGGCTATACCGCCTACGAGAACGTGGATGAAGCGCAGCTCCAGGGCGTCGAGTTCACTCTGGATTACCAGATCCTCGACAACCTGATGTATCGCCACAGCTACACCTACACCAGCACCGAGCAGAAGTCTGGCCAGTACAAGGGCGAGCCGCTCAACGACATGGCCAAGCACATGTTCAACGCCTCGCTGGACTGGCAGGCGACGCAGCAGTTGAACCTCTGGACGCAACTCAACTACCGCGGCGAGACCTCCGGCCGCTGGCAGACCGGCACCAGCGGTGCGTCCAGCAACGGTGTGACCTACCCGTCCTACACCTTCGTCGATGTCGGCCTGGTGTACAAACCGACTCGCGACCTCAGCCTCAAGTTCGGCGTGTACAACCTCAGCAACAAGGCAGTCACCACCGAGGACGACTACGCCTACAACCTCGATGGCAGGCGCTACGTCTTTGGCCTGACGCAGAACTTCTGATCGCCAGTCCGGGACATGGCCACCCCGGCGCCTGCCGGGTGGCCATGTCGTCGCGTCGTGGTCGCTTCAAGGCTTGCAACCGATCATGGCGTGATGAAGCGACGGGTTCGGCGTATCATGACTGCCCTTCGCGTCAGTCTGGATTCGAGCGACCCATGACCCTGCAATTCCCCACCATTGCCGACTGCATCGGCAACACCCCGCTGGTTCGTCTGCAACGCCTGGGCGGTGACACCAGTAACACCCTGCTGGTCAAGCTGGAAGGCAACAACCCGGCCGGCTCGGTCAAGGATCGCCCGGCGCTGTCGATGATCAACCGCGCCGAACTGCGTGGCGACATCCGCCCCGGCGACACCCTGATCGAAGCCACCAGCGGCAACACCGGCATTGCCCTGGCCATGGCGGCGGCGATCAAGGGCTACAAGATGATCCTGATCATGCCCGACAACTCCACCGCCGAGCGCAAGTGGGCGATGACCGCCTATGGCGCCGAGCTGATCCTGGTCAGCAAGGAAGAGGGCATGGAAGGCGCCCGCGACCTGGCCGAGCGCCTGCAGGCCGAAGGCCGCGGCAAGGTGCTCGACCAGTTCGCCAACGGCGACAACCCCGAGGCCCACTACAGCGGCACCGGCCCGGAGATCTGGCGCCAGACCGGCGGCAGCATCACCCATTTCATCAGCTCCATGGGCACCACCGGCACCATCATGGGCACCTCGCGCTACCTCAAGGAGCAGAACCCGGCCATCCAGATCGTCGGCCTGCAGCCGCAGGAGGGCGCGGCCATTCCCGGCATCCGTCGCTGGCCGCAGGAGTACCTGCCGAAGATCTACCAGGCCGAGCGTGTCGATCAGGTGGTGGACATGGGCCAGGACGAGGCCGAGCAGGTCATGCGCCGTCTGGCGCGGGAGGAGGGCATTTTCTGTGGCGTGTCGTCCGGCGGTTCGGTGGCGGCCATGCTGCGCCTGTCGCAGCAAGTGGAGAACGCGGTGATGGTGGCGATCATCTGCGACCGTGGCGACCGTTACCTGTCCACCGGCGTCTACCAAGATCCGGCGCCCTGATGGCCAGGCGCAATTCGGGCCTGCGCTTCCAGCCCAGTGGTGGCAGTCGCGCGCAGGCCCTGCCGGTGGGCAAGAAGCAGCCACTGCAGATCGAGCGGCAGGCCGGCGATGGCCGGGGCATTGCCTTCGAGGGCGGGCGCACCTGGTTCGTCAGCGGTGCCCTGGCAGGTGAGCGGGTCGAGGCGCGCGTGCTGTCCGCGCGCAGCCAGACGGTGGAAGCGCGTGCCGAACGTATCCTGCAGGCCAGTCCGCAGCGGCGTGCGCCGCTCTGTGCCCATGCCGGACGCTGTGGCGGCTGCACCTTGCAACATATGCCGCATGGCGACCAGCTTGCGCTCAAACAACGCACCCTGAGCGAGCAACTGAGCCGCCTGGGCGGCGTGCAGCCCGATGACTGGGCGGTGCCGTTGGTCGGCCCCGAGCTGGCCTACCGGCGCCGAGCACGCATCGCCGTGCGCTGGGATGCCCAGGCGCGTCACCTACAGGTGGGCTTTCGCGCCGAGGCCAGCCAGGAGATCGTCGATATCCAGCACTGCCCGGTGCTGGTACAGCCCTTGCAGACCCTCCTCGAAGCGTTACCGGATTTGCTGCGACAGTTGAGCAAACCCCAGGCGCTGGGCCATGTCGAGCTGTTCAGCGGTACGCAACAGGCGCTGTTGCTGCGCCATACGGCGGCATTGAGCACGGACGACCTGGCTTTGTTGCGCGAATTCTGCGCGGCGCAGCAGGTGCAGCTCTGGTTGCAGGGCGAGGGTGCGCCACAGGCCGATGATCCGGCGCAAGCCCTGGGCTTCGCCTTGTCGCGTTGGCAGTTGGAACTGGCTTATCGGCCGGGGGATTTCGTCCAGGTCAATGCCATGATCAACGAGGCGATGGTGGCGCAGGCGCTAGACTGGTTGAACGTGCAGCCCGGCGAGCGGGTGCTGGATCTGTTCTGTGGCCTGGGCAACTTCGCCTTGCCCCTGGCCCAGGCGGGTGCCGAGGTGGTGGCGGTGGAGGGTGTCGAGGCGATGGTCGAGCGCGCTGCAACAAATGCCGCGCGGCAAGGTCTGGAGCAGGTGCGATTTTTCCGTGCCGATCTGGCTCGCCCCCTGGCTGAGGCGGCCTGGGCCGATGATGGCTTCGATGCCATCCTGCTCGATCCGCCGCGTGATGGGGCACTGGAAGTGGTACGAGGTATTTCGGCCTTGGCGGCCAGGCGTCTGGTCTATGTATCCTGCAACCCGACCACCCTGGCGCGTGATGCCGCCGAGCTGGTCAGGCAGGGCTATCGCCTGCGCCGTGCCGGCATCCTCGACATGTTCCCGCAGACGGCGCATGTCGAAGCCATGGCGCTGTTCGAGAAGGGGTAGCGGCACGTCAGGTGCCACGAGACTGCGCAGGACGTGCACTCTTTCAGTCAAACCGACCGGCTCGGAGAAGGCCGGCGACTATTCGGTGTTGTGTAGGCGCACCGTAGGGAAGGTAGGTAAGAAGATGGTTCAGGTCAGAGCGCACCAGCCGATCAACGATGACGGCAGCATCAACCTCGACGCCTGGGTGGCGAACGTGGTTCGTATCGACCCGGCGCTCGATGCCCAGGCGCTGAAGGAGGCTTGCGAGTTCGTTCGCGAGGTCGAGCAGCAGGCCAATGCCGGCCAGCATCATTGGAGCGAGGGCGCGTCGATCTTCAGCGCCGGCCTCGACATCGCGGAAATCCTCGCCGATCTCAAGCTCGACCAGGACTCGCTGGTCGCCGCAGTGATCTATCGCGGGGTGCGTGAGGAACGTATTCCCCTGGCCCTGGTGCAGCAGCGCTTCGGCGCAGTGGTGGCCAAGCTGATAGAGGGCGTGCTGCGCATGGCGGCGATCAGCGCCAGCATCAACCCGCGCGAGTCGGTGGTGCTGGGCTCGCAGACCCAGGTGGAGAACCTGCGCAAGATGCTCGTGGCCATGGTCGATGACGTGCGCGTGGCGCTGATCAAGCTGGCCGAGCGCACCTGCGCCATACGTGCGGTCAAGGAGGCCGACGAGGACAAGCGCCAGCGCGTGGCGCGCGAGGTGTTCGATATCTACGCGCCGCTGGCCCACCGTCTGGGCATCGGTCATATCAAGTGGGAGCTGGAAGACCTGTCCTTCCGCTATCTGGAGCCGGAACAGTACAAGCAGATCGCCAAACTGCTGCACGAACGCCGCCTCGATCGCGAGCAGTACATCAACGATGCCATGGCCCATCTGCGCCAGGAATTGGAAGCTACCGGGATCAAGGCCGACATCAGCGGCCGGGCGAAACACATCTATTCGATCTGGCGCAAGATGCAGCGCAAGGGCCTGCAGTTCAGCCAGATCTACGATGTGCGTGCGGTGCGCGTGCTGGTGCCGGAGGTGCGCGACTGTTACACCACCCTGGGTATCGTGCACACCCTGTGGCGGCACATTCCCAAGGAGTTCGACGACTACATCGCCAACCCCAAGGAAAACGGCTACCGCTCGCTGCACACCGCCGTGCTCGGCCCGGAAGGCAAGGTGCTGGAGGTGCAGATCCGTACCACTGCCATGCACGAGGAGGCCGAGCTGGGCGTTTGCGCGCACTGGCGCTACAAGGGCACCGATGTCAAATCCGGCTCCAACCACTATGAAGAGAAGATCTCCTGGCTGCGTCAGGTCATCGAGTGGCACGAGGAACTGGGCGATATCGGCGGCCTGGCCGAACAGCTACGCGTGGATATCGAGCCGGATCGGGTTTACGTCTTTACTCCCGACGGTCACGCCATCGACCTGCCCAAGGGCGCCACGCCGCTGGACTTCGCCTACCGTGTGCACACCGAGATCGGCCATGGCTGTCGCGGCGCCAAGATCAACGGGCGCATCGTACCGCTGACTTACAGCCTGCAGACCGGCGAGCAGGTGGAGATCATCACCAACAAGCAGGGCTCGCCGAGCCGCGACTGGCTCAACCCCAACCTGGGCTATGTCACCACCAGCCGTGCGCGGGCGAAGATCGTGCATTGGTTCAAGCTGCAGGATCGCGACCAGAACGTCGCCGCCGGCAAGCAGTTGCTCGAGCGCGAACTGGCGCGCCTGGCCCTGCCCAGCGTGGACTTCGACAAGCTGGCGGAAAAGGCCAACCTGAAGACCGCCGAGGATCTGTTCGCCGCCCTCGGTGCCGGCGACGTGCGCCTGGCCCATGCGGTCAACCTGGCGCAGCAACTGGCCGAGCCGGATCGTGGCAACGAGCAACTGGAACTGATCCCACGCAAGGCCCTGGGCTACCGCCCGGGCAAGCGTGGCGACATCCAGATCCAGGGTGTCGGCAACCTGCTGACGCAGATGGCCGGCTGCTGCCAGCCGCTGCCGGGCGACCCCATCGTCGGCTACATCACCCTCGGCCGTGGCGTCACCATCCACCGCCAGGACTGCCCCACCGTGCTGCAGCAGGCCGGGCGCGAGCCGGAACGGATTATCCAGGTGAGCTGGGGGCCGGTGCCGGTGCAGACCTACCCGGTGGAAATCGCCATCAAGGCCTACGACCGTTCCGGTCTGCTACGCGACGTCACCCAGGTGCTGCTCAACGAGCGGCTCAACGTGCTGGCGGTCAACACCCGTTCGGACAAGAACGACAACACCGCGACCATGTCCATCACCGTGGAGATTCCCGGTCTGGACGCGCTCGGGCGCCTGCTCGCGCGTATCAGCCAGCTCCCCAATATCATCGAGGCGCGTCGCCAGCGTGCCAATTGAGCGGCAAGCTTCAAGCCGCAAGCTGCAAGAAAGTGCATGAGCTTTTAACTTGCAGCTTGAGGCTTGCCGCTTGCAGCCCAGGAGCTCTTATGTACCAACTCGACGATCTGCTGCACCTGATGGCGCGCCTGCGTGATCCGCAGCATGGCTGCCCGTGGGATCTCAAGCAGAACTACGCGAGCATCGTGCCCTACACCCTCGAAGAGGCCTATGAAGTCGCCGATGCCATTGAGCGCAGCGATTTCAAGCACCTGCCGGGCGAGTTGGGCGACCTGTTGTTCCAGGTGGTGTACTACAGTCAGTTGGCGCGGGAGGAGGGGCGTTTCGACTTCGCCCAGGTGGTCGATGGCATCACCCGTAAGCTGGTGCGTCGCCACCCCCATGTATTCCCCGATGGCGACCTGTATGGCGCGCCGGATGCCGCCAAGCTGGAAGAGGCCGCGATCAAACAGCGCTGGGAAGAGCTGAAGGCCGAGGAGCGTGCCGAGAAGGCCGCCGCCCCCGAGCAGCTTTCCCTGCTCGACGACGTGCCTACCGCACTGCCGGCCCTGAGCCGCGCCGCCAAGCTGCAGAAGCGTGCCGCCCAGGTCGGCTTCGACTGGCCCGAAGCCCTGCCGGTGGTGGACAAGGTGCGCGAAGAGCTGGACGAAGTGCTCGAAGCCATGAGCGAGAACGACGCCGAGGCGGTGGCCGAGGAGATCGGCGATCTGCTGTTCGTCGTGACCAATCTGGCGCGTCACCTCAAGGTCGACCCCGAATCCGCCTTGCGCGCCGCCAACGCCAAGTTCGAGCGGCGCTTCCGCTTCATCGAACACAGCATGCGGGAGGCCGGGCGCAGCATGGAAGGCTGCTCGCTGGAGGAGCTGGACGTGCTCTGGGGGGAGGCGAAGAAACTGGAAAAGCAGGCGCCCGGCCATTGAGCTGGTAGCCCGGATGCAATCCAGGAACCATGGCGCCATGTATTTCCCGGATTGCATCCGGGCTACGGCTTGGCTTCCGTGCTGGAGCCCTGGCCTCTTAGCCCTTATGCTGGGCATCTTTCATGGTGGCGCCACTGGCGCTGCCCGGTCTGAATCAAGTGTGGGATCGTTAAGCTATGGGTCTTTCCCTGCGCGACCAGCTACTCAAAGCCGGTCTGGTCAATGAAAAACAGGCCAAACAGGCCGGCAAGCAGCAACAGAAACAACAGCGTCTGGCCAAGAAAGGCCAGGCCGAAGTGGATGATTCAACCCGCCAGGCCGCTCTGCAGGCCCAGGCGGAAAAGGCCGCGCGTGATCAGGAGCTGAACCGCCAGCAACAGGAAAAGGCCGAGCAGAAGGCCCGTGCCGCGCAGGTCAAACAACTGATCGAGCGCTCGCGCCTGCCCAAACTGCAGGGCGAGGATTACTACAACTTCGTCGACGACAAGAAGGTCAAGCGCCTGGCCGTCAACGCGATGATGCGCAACAAGCTGTCCAACGGCTGGCTGGCCATCGTCCGTCATGGTGGCGGCTACGAGGTGATTCCGCGTGAGGCGGCGCTGAAAATCCAGGAGCGTGACCCGTCGCGCATCGTCCTGCTCAATACCCATGTCGAAGCGCCGGATGCCGACGATCCTTACGCCGCGTATCAGATTCCCGATGACCTGATGTGGTGATGGCCGGTGGCTAGCGACCATTCGTCGTGCCGGGCTAAAGTCTGCGCCGAGCATGCCGTTAGCCTCGGCATATCCTCTGCCTGAGTACATCGCCATGAACCCGCTGGCTTCGCTCAACTCCTCCGCCTCACGTCTCGGTCAGCTCAACCAGGGGGCTGCGCGCTCGGCCAGTACCGACGCCCAGGCCACGCTGGCCAACCGTCTGGCTGACAAGCTCGGCCTGCAATCCGGCGCGCTGGGCGGCAAGCGCGAGGACTTCACCCCCGAGAAGGTGGCCGGGCGTGTGCTCGGCTTCATCGAGCAGCGCCTGCAGAGCGAGGCCGCAGCCGGTGCTGACCCGGCCAAGCTGGAGAAGCTGCTCGGGCAGGCGCGCGAAGGCGTGGAGAAGGGCTTCGCCGAGGCGCGCAAGATTCTCGACGGCATGGGGGCCCTGACCGGCCAGGTGGCCAGTGATGTCGACGACACCTACAAGCGCATCCAGGATGGCCTGAGCGACCTCGACAAGCGTTTCGCGGGTGGTGCCACTGCGGCTACGCCTGAATCTTTCGCGGTAGCCGGGCAGAGCCAGCGCTTCGCTGCCCAGGCGCAGACCTTCGACCTGCAGGTGACCACCCGTGACGGCGACAAGCTGCGCATCTCGGTGGCGCAGGCGTCGGCGAACTGGTCGAAGAGCAGCTTCGCCGCCGCCGGCGATGGCAAGGGGTCTGCTCTGGTTGCCAGCAAGGAATCCGGCAGCCTGCAGATCGGTGGTTGGCAGGTGGAGGTGGACGGCGAGCTGGATGACGACGAGGTCAAGGCGCTGGAGAAGCTGTTCGGCCAGGTGCAGGAGCTTTCCGACAAGTTCTATGCCGGCGATCTGTCCGGTGCCTTCGATCGTGCCATGGCTTTGAACATGGACGGTGAGCAACTGGCGTCCATGTCCCTGCACCTGACCCAGACCACGGTGCGCCAGGCGTCCGATGCCTACGGTGCGGTGGCCGGGCAGGGCGCCAGCGCCACTAATACCGACTTGCAGGAGTACGCCAAGGGCCTGCTCGATGCCCTGCGCAGTGCCGGGGATCTGAGCAAGGACGCCGGTGGCCTGCTCAAGGATCTGCTCAAGGGCGGTTTCTCCCTCGACGAGCGCTTCGATGCGCCGCGCCTGGAAAAGGCCGACAACCTCAATCGCAGCCTGATCGACGGCTTGCAGTCGCTGCTGGCCGCTCAGCCGGACAAGGGCGCCGACGCGAGCTGATCGACGCCGATGCTAAACTGCGCACCTTGCTGATAGTGAGGTGCGCTCATGACGCCTGAATGCCAATTGTTCGGAACCCTGGGCTGCCACCTGTGCGAGGTGGCCGAGGCGCTGCTCATGCCATTCGTCGAGCATGGTCTGTTGGTCGAACTCATCGACATCGCCGAGGATGAGGCGATGGTCGAGCGTTATGGATTACGCATTCCCGTGCTGCGTCGTGAGGACACGGGCGCCGAGCTGGACTGGCCCTTCGATGCCGAACAGGTGGTGGCCTTTCTGAGCTGACACCTTTGGAGCGTCTTTGTGGGAGTCGGTTTTGATATCGGGCTGGCAATACGGTGTTGGTTGTTCTTGTGCCAGTTCTTACGCTTGTTCCGAATTGCCGCGTTTTTGCTGACGTTTTGGGTTTCGCCCTCCCGGGCGAGTCACTTTTGACGGGCAAAAGTAACCAAAACCCTCCGCCCGGTCATCCGGCCCTCGCTGCGCGAGGGTTCGCTCACTCCATCGCCGTTCCAGAGGCCCGCCACGGTGGGCCATCCCTGGCCCATCGTGGCTCTCGCGACATCCATGTCGCTCAACCTCTTCCACGACGATTGCGTTCGCCCTCCTGGGCGGGCTCTGCACGCGCCTGAACCTGCGGTAACCCAGAACTAGCGTGGAGTGCTTGAACATGGGGCAGCCATAGGGCTGACCGGCATGCCGGCTGCAAGCCGGCAAACTGAAACTATGCGAATGAAAGTTTTGGTTTAACTCGACGACCCAGTCGCGACTTCACAGTTACCCGAACACGCCGGTCATGCCCGGAATAACTGTACGTTCAGGCGCGCTAACTCCCCCTTCAGGAGGCCGAGCGTAGGCATTGCGCAGGGGGCGAGCGGCATGGATGCCGCGAGAGGCTTAAAGGGCCAGGGATGGCCCTTGTAAGCCGACCCCGGAGCGGTGCCGGAGTGAGGGAAGTCGAGCGCAGCGAGACCCGGATGGCGGGGGTGCGTTTCTTTTGCTTACTTTTCTTTGCGCTGGGCGGCAATCCGAGTTCAAAGAAAAGTGAGTCGCCCGAGGGGGCGAAACAAGGAATCCCCCGCAAACACCGCAGCGGTGTCCAGAACACCCAACAAGCCACCAAACCAACACACAAACTTGCCAGTCCGGTATCAAACCAGCCGTGCCCCATAAACCGCAGGCAATAAAAAACCCGCCGATTAAGGCGGGTTTTTCGATTTGGTCGGAGAGACAGGATTCGAACCTGCGACCTTCTCGTCCCGAACGAGACGCGCTACCAAGCTGCGCTACACTCCGAATGTGGTCGGTATTCTACCGAAAAACTTTTACCGCACAAGGGGTTAGCCTGAAAATTTTCTACGCGCCTACCTGACGATGCCTCTCGGTGTCGGGCCTGCGTGGCAGGCCCTGTACCTGGATCAGAGTTCCTTGACGGTGCGCACCTGATCCTTGTTGATCGTCGCGCGTTTGCCGTCGAGTTGCTCGAATTCGTAGAAGCCGGTTTCGTCGTCGTAGTCGGGGGTGTCCACGGTCTGGATTTCGCGACCGTCGTTGAGGGTGATCACCGAGGGCGTGGAGCAGCCAGCGAGTGTGGCGAGTCCGAGAGCGAGGAACAGGGCGGGGAGGGTCCGTTGAGTCATGTTTTGTCTCCTTGGATCATACGGGTGCTTACCCGGCTTCAGACGTGGCAAAACCATCCAAGTTCCCAGCATAGCCGAGCTTTTCAAAGACTTTCGAGGATCTCGGGCGTGTTGACATTGGCCAGTCTGGGGTCGCCCACAGGGCAGTCGAACGCCACTGCCGCGTGTTGCATGAACCAGCGCTGCGGGCTGCGCTGGCCCTCGTGCCAGGCCTGTTCGAGGTCGCCCTTGAGACGGGTCGGCAGCAGGCACAGCAAGGGCTCCCAGTACTGCCCCTGGCGCACCACCACCGGATGCTCGCCGGCGCGCGCCAGCAAGCCATCGAGCAGGGCACGATCCACCAGCGGCGCATCGCAGGGCAGCACCAGAAGCTGGGAGTGGTGTGCGCTGGCCAGCCCGGCGCGGATGCCGGCCAGCGGGCCCTGGTAATCACTGTCGTCATCCGTGACCAGGCGGTCTGCGTAGGCGGCGTAGGCGTCCAGGTTGCGGTTGCAGGAGATGATCAGGTCATCGCTGAGCGGGCGCACCTTTTCGTGCATCCAGGCGATCAGGGGGCGACCCTGCCAATGCAGCAGGCCCTTGTCGCGCCCGCCCATGCGCTGTCCGCGTCCGCCGGCCAGCAACAGTACCGAGCACTTCGGGGGGGCAGGGTGTGGCAGGGGCATGGGCAGTCTCGTCGTGGTGGGCTGTGATATAACACCGGCCATTGTCTACCAATTGGAAGCCTGCCATGAAGCACAAAGCGGATGCGCTATTCGTGCCGTTGAACATCGCCGTCCTCACCGTCAGCGATACCCGCACTCTGGAAACCGATACTTCGGGGCAATTGCTGGTCGAGCGCCTGAGCGGGGCCGGGCACAACCTGGCCGACCGTGCCCTGCTCAAGGACGATCTTTACAAGATACGCGCCAAGGTGGCGACCTGGATCGCCGAGGATCAGGTGCAGGTGGTGCTGATCACCGGCGGCACCGGCTTCACCGGGCGTGACAGCACACCCGAGGCTGTGGCCTGCCTGCTGGACAAGCAGGTCGATGGTTTCGGCGAACTGTTCCGCCAGATTTCCCTGGCCGATATCGGCACCTCGACCGTGCAATCGCGCGCACTGGCCGGCATGGCCAATGGCACCCTGGTGTGCTGCCTGCCGGGTTCGACCAATGCCTGCCGTACCGCCTGGGACGGCATTCTTGCCGAGCAACTGGATGCGCGTCATCGCCCCTGCAACTTCGTGCCGCACCTGAAGGCGGCGGCTGCCTGCGAGAGCCGTGGATGAAAGGTGGTGATCAACCCGGGCTGATGCCGCTGGAGGTCGCGCAGGCGCGTTTGTTGCAGTTGGCCGCGGAAACGGCAGTGCCTGAGATCGAGTCGCTGCCGCTGCAGCAGGTCGATGGCCGTGTGCTCGCCACGGCGCTGGTCGCCGGCCTCGACCTGCCGCCCTGGGCCAACAGTGCCATGGACGGTTATGCCCTGCGCCTGGCCGACTGGCAGGGCGAGGCGCTGCCGGTCAGTCAGCGCATCCAGGCAGGCTGCGCGCCCGAAGCGCTGGTGCCCGGCACCTGTGCGCGGATCTTCACCGGTGCGCCCTTGCCGGCTGGCGCCGATACCGTGGAGATGCAGGAAAACGTCGAGCTGGACGAGGCCGGGCGTGTGCGTTTCCTGCAGGCCCTGCGTTCGGGTCAGAACGTGCGGCCGCAGGGGCAGGAAACCCGTGTCGGTGACTGCGTACTGCCGGCTGGCACTCGCCTGGGGCCGGTGGAGTTGGGCCTGGCTGCTTCCCTCGGGGTCGCCACGCTTGAAGTACGGCGGCGCCTGAAGGTGGCCGTGCTGTCCACCGGCGACGAACTGGTCGAGCCGGGCCAGCCGCTTGGGCCGGGGCAGATCTACAACAGTAACCGCCGCCTGCTGATCGCCTGGCTGCAGCGCCTGGGCTGCGAGGTGGTCGATGGCGGCATCCTGCCCGACGACCTGGCTCTGACGCGCCAGGCGCTGGCAGACCTGGCCCAAGTCGATCTGATTCTGTCGACCGGCGGCGTCTCGGTCGGGGAGGCTGACTATCTGGGCGTGGCCCTGCGCGAGGCGGGCGAGCTGACGCTGTGGAAGCTGGCGATCAAGCCGGGCAAGCCGCTGACCTTCGGCCACTACCAGGGCGTGCCGGTGATCGGCCTGCCGGGCAACCCGGCCTCGACCCTGGTGACCTTCGGCCTGCTGGCGCGGCCTTACCTGTTACGGCGCATGGGCGCGCAGCGGGTCGAGCCGCTGGCGTTCGAGATGCCGGCCGGTTTCGTCTGGAACAAGGCAGGCAAGCGCCGTGAGTACCTGCGCGCGCGTATCGAGGCGGGCCGTGTGGTGCCCTATGCCAACCAGAGCTCTGGTGTGCTGCTCAGTGCGGCCTGGGCCGAAGGCCTGGCCGAGGTGCTGGAGGGGCGAACCCTGGGCGAGGGTGATCGCCTGCGTTTCATTCCCCTCAGCGAGATCCTGAGCTGATGGAATCTGCATTGTTGCGCGTGGCCGAGGCTCTCATGGCGGCCCGTCGTGTGCTGTTCGTGACCGGCGCCGGGCTCTCGGCCGATTCCGGCTTGCCCACCTATCGCGGTCTGGGGGGCTTGTATAACGGTCAAACCGATGAGGGCCTACCCATCGAAGCGGCGCTGTCCGGCCCGATGCTGCAGCGCGACCCGGCGTTGTGCTGGAAATACCTGGCCGAGCTTGGGCGCGCCTGTCTGGGTGCTGCGCCCAATGCCGGGCATTTCGCCATTGCCGAGCTGCAGCGACGTATACCGGAATGTTGGGTGCTGACGCAGAACATCGATGGTTACCATCGCCAGGCCGGCAGCCCGACAGAGCGCCTGATCGAGATTCATGGCGAGATGGCGCCGCTGTACTGTCTGTCCTGCGGCGCGGAGGATGCTGAACTGCTGGCGCATCTGCAGCGCCCCTTGCCGCCGCGTTGCGAGCAGTGTGGGGGTGTGCTGCGCCCGCCGGTGGTGCTGTTCGAGGAGATGCTGCCGGAGTCGGCCATTGGCACCCTGTACGCCGAGCTGCGCCAGGGCTTCGACGTGGTACTCAGCGTGGGCACCAGCTCCAGCTTTCCTTATATAGTCGAGCCGGTGTTGCGTACGCGCGAGCGCGGCGGGCTGACGGTGGAGGTCAATCCGACCGTCACTTATCTCAGTGGTAGGGTGGATATTCGTCTGGTTGGGCGGGCCTTAGATGTGCTGCCGAAACTACTGGGTCACATTTGCAGCGATAGAATTTGCAAATAGCCGCGATAGGAGGCATAGTCGCCCACTAATCCAGTTTCCATCGACACGGTCGTGCCCATGCTAAAACGCTTCGCACCCCTCGTGCCCCTTGCACTCACGGTCTTTCTCGCTGCCTGCGCCGGCCATCAGCCGCAGTCGCATGACCGCGATACGCTCGCCTCTCAGGCGAGTCTCCCGTCTCGTCCGGTCATGCACCTGGACGAGGAAATCAGCGACGCAGAAGCCGCTGCCAGCCTCAACGAAAAACCCTACGAAATGCCGCAGCTGGCCGATAGCCTGCTCGAACTCGGGCGTTCGCTGATCGGTACGCGTTACCGTTATGGCGGCACTTCGGTGCAGTCAGGCTTCGATTGCAGTGGTTTCGTCGGCTATCTGTTCCGCGAAGAGCTGGGCATGCAACTGCCGCGCTCGACCCGTGACCTTATCAAGCTGGATGCGCCGAAGGTGGCGCGCTCCGAGCTGGAGCCGGGTGATCTGATCCTGTTCAACGATCGCGGTCGTGGCCGTGTCAGCCATGCCGGCATCTATATCGGCGACGATCAGTTCATCCATTCCAGCAGCCGCCGCAGTGGGGGTGTGCGCATCGACAGCCTCGACGACAGCTACTGGAACCGCAGCTACCTGCAAGCCAAGCGCGTACTCGCCCTGGCACCCCAGGAAGGGCCGTCCAGACAGCATCCCTGACGCCCCTGGCGCAGCCTCCGGGGTTGCGCCGTTCGTCGCGAGCCGGCAGAGTAGGGCGCACTCAGGCTCTGGATCGTCTCGTCAATGCCCGCCACCACCCGCATCGCCCTGTTCGCTCTCCTTGCCTTGCTGGGTGCCTGCAGCAGCCAGGCGCCTGTCCCTCAGCCCGTGTACACGCCCGCGCCCGTCCTCGGCAACGCCCAGGGCGGCGCCGACGACGTGCTGTTCCGGGCCCTGGGCCTGGTTGGCACGCCGTACCGCTATGGCGGCAACACGCCGGATGGCGGTTTCGATTGCAGCGGCCTGATCGGCTATGTGTACCGTGACGCCGCCGGCATCAGCCTGCCACGCTCGACCCGCGAACTCAGCGCCATGCGCACGCCCAGCGTCGGGCGTAATGCGCTGCGCAGCGGTGATCTGCTGTTCTTTGCCACCAATGGCGGCGGTGTCGTCAGTCATGCCGGTATCTACGTCGGCGAGGGGCGCTTCGTGCATGCGCCATCCACGGGCGGCACCGTGCGCCTGGACAGCCTCGACAATCGCTACTGGAACAAGACCTATCTGAGCGCCAAGCGCGTGATCACGCCCGAGCTGGCGCACAATCCCTGAGGTCGGCGGCCCGTCATTGATGCTCGATGCGGTTGCGCCCGGCGTGCTTGGCGCGGTAGAGCGCCAGGTCACTGCGTGTCAGCGCGGCTTCTGCCGTGCGATCCTCCCCGCTTAGTGTCGCCACGCCGATGCTGGTGGTCAGCAGGATGCGCTGTTCCCCTTGCAGCAAGGGTATATGCAGCAACTCCTGCTGGATACGCTGGGCGAAATGCAGGGCATCGTCGAGGTTGGCGTCGTTGAGCAGCACGGTGAACTCCTCGCCGCCGATACGGCCGGCGATATCGCCCTTGCGCAGGTGCTTGCGCAGTATCTCGGTGAAATGGCGCAGGGCCTGATCGCCGACCGCATGGCCCCAGGTGTCGTTGATCCGCTTGAAATGATCGAGGTCGAACATCAGCAGTGCGGCTTGCCGCGCGAGTGAGCGACGCAGGCGCGCCAGTTCGGCGTCCAGTTGGCGAATGAAGTGGCGACGGTTGGCCAGTTGGGTCAGCGAGTCGGTGGTGGCCAGCAGGTTCAGTTCGGCTTCGATGTTCTTGCGTGCGGTGATGTCGGTGACGAAACCGTGCCAGAGTACGCTGCCATCGGCCTGTGGCGTGGGCCGGGCAGCACCCATGCGCCAGGCGATTTCACCGCTGCTGCGACGAATGCGGTATTCCAGGTGCCAGGGGCTGAGCGCCTGGGACGCCTTGCTCAATGACTTCAGATAGAGGGTCAGGTCGTCCGGATGGATCAGTGCCTGCACCTTGTCCGGCGCTGCGCATAGCTCGGCAGGCGATAGCCCGTAGATTTCCTGCGCGCCGGCGCTGACATAGGTGAAGTGACCATTGCCTGTGGTCTGCGCATGGTACTGGAAGACCATGCCGGGGATTTCGTTGCTCAGCGCGCTCATCATTTCGGCGCTTTGTTGCAGGCGTTCTGCCAGACCACGCAGGGCGCTGATATCGGTGGTGGTGCCGATCATGCGCAGAGGCGTGCCGTCGGCGTCGCGTTCGACCACCTTGCCACAACTACGCACCCAGCCGTAGTGACCGTCGCGATGGCGGATGCGATGTTCCACTTCGTACTTGGCGCTACGCTGCTGCAGATGATCGGCGATGGCGTGCTGCACGCCCGGCAGGTCTTCGGGGTGGACGCGGGCATAGCTGTCCTGGATGTCGTCGCCGATCTCGTCGTCCGCGTAGCCGAGCAGGGCCTTCCAGCGCGTCGAGTAGTGAATCCTGCCGCTGCGCAGGTCGCGATCCCAGATGCCTGTGTCACTGCCGTCGATGGCCAGGCTCATGCGCTGTTCACTCAGGCGCAAGCTGTGCAGCTCCAGGCTCTGCGCCAGCAGATTTTCCAGGCTGGCCTGGAGATCCGCCAGGCAGGCGTCGTCCAGATTGCGGGGTGGTTGGCGATGGAGCAGACAAAGCAGGGCCTGGTCACCCAGCAGCGGAAGTAGGGTAAGGCTCTGCAGCCCGTGTGCGGTTTGCAGTGAATGCCAGTCGGAGGCTGCTGGCAGCTCGCTGAGAGCGAGGTTGCGTCTGGTAGCTGGCCAGGCATCGAGGCTCAGGCGGATATTGCCGTCAACGGCCTGGCCGACGCAGGCGCTGATCCGCTCTTGAGCGGGCGGCCCTTCGAGGAGCAGGGCGCTGTCTGCGCCGGTCTGGGCGCAGGCCAGGCGTAACAGCGGCAGGCAGACCTGGGCGAAAGGGCGTGGCCGCGATTCGGGTGTATCGGGGGACGGCATGGGCTTCACGCTCCTGAGATAAATCGTGCTCTGTTCGCCCTTGGGGCGATCTGCAACCAGATGCGTGTCGTGAAACAGTTTAGGGTCTGTTGCTGCATCGTGCCATCGCGGCATCGGGCCTGGCCTGGCCGGGCAGGCCATCGCGGGCATCTGATCGATTTCGTGAACTGCGTCATATGCGATGCTGGCAAAGTGCCTGCCGCCTGTTTAGAATCGCTGCGCTTGCAGGATGCACTCCCCTGGGTTTCGTCGTAAGCCCCCAGCCATGGAAGACTCGATGTTGCATGCCCTCGTTCCAACACACTCTCAACCCTTTTCCCTTCGCCAGCCCTGGTCAGTCGGCATTCGCCGAAAAGGCCGTTTTTCTTTGCATGAGGTTCGTATGAACAAGCCCCTTATCGGCAGCTTTGCGGCGCTGCTGATGTTGCTCGGCGGTTGCGCCACGGAGCAGTCGCGTACCCTGGAGGTCGCCAAGGTGAATACCGCCCAGGTGTCCTACGCCGGGCCTCGCAGCCCGATTTCCGTCGGCAAGTTCGACAATCGCTCCAGCTACATGCGCGGTATCTTCACTGACAGCGTCGACCGTCTCGGTGGGCAGGCCAAGACCATCCTGATCACTCACCTGCAACAGTCCAACCGCTTCAACGTGCTCGACCGCGACAACCTGGCCGAGCTGCAGCAGGAATCCGGTTTTTCCAAGCAGGCGCAGCAGGTACGTGGCGCCAACTACGTGGTCACCGGTGATGTCACCGAGTTCGGCCGCAAGGAAGTCGGCGATCACCAGTTGTTCGGCATTCTCGGCCGTGGCAAGCAGCAGATCGCCTACGCCAAGGTCAACCTCAACATCGTCGACGTGAAGACCTCCGAAGTGGTGTTCTCCTCCCAGGGCGCGGGTGAATACAGCCTGTCCAACCGCGAGATCGTCGGTTTCGGCGGTACCGCCAGCTACGACTCCACCCTCAATGGCAAGGTGCTCGACCTGGCCATCCGCGAGGCGGTGAACAACCTGGTCAATGGCGTCGACACCGGCGCATGGAATCCAACCAAGTAAAAGGAACTTAGCAAGCATGACAATCGCACGCAGATTGGCCGTTTTCTCCGGGATGTTAGTACTCGGCGTGCTGGGTGGCTGTGCCAGTGGCCCGCAGCCCCTGTATTACTGGGATGGTTACCAGCAGCAGGTCTACCAACGCTTCGACAACCAGAGCAGCACCGAGGAGCAGATCGCCGCGCTGGAAGCCAGCGTGCAAAAAGCGCGCGCTGCCGACCGCACACTGCCGCCGGGCTTCCATGCCCATCTGGGCATGCTCTATGCCGATGTCGGCAAGCTCGACCAGGTGCGCCAGGAGTTCGAGACCGAGAAGGCGCTGTACCCCGAGTCCGCCACTTACATGGACTTTCTGATGCGGAAATTCGACCAATGAAGACGATCTTTTCCCTCGCTGCTCTGAAAACCGCCGCGCTGCTGGCCTGCCTGGCTATCCTCGGCGGCTGCGCGGCGCCCAAGGCCTACGACTACAGCGCTTTCCTGGAGAGCAAGCCGGCGTCGATCCTGGTGCTGCCGCCGGTGAACCAGTCGCCGGACGTCAAGGCCTCCTACAGCTTCTATTCGCAGGTTACCCTGCCGCTGAGCGAAGCCGGTTACTACGTGATGCCGGTGGCGGTGGTGGACGAAACCTTCAAGCAGAACGGCCTGATGAATGCCGAGGAGATCCGCCAGGCCTCGCCGCAGAAGCTGCGTGAGATCTTCGGCGCCGACAGTGTGCTGTATCTGGATGTCACCGAATACGGCAGCAGCTACAAGGTCATCACCAGTGAGGTGGCGGTGACCGCCACGGCCAAGCTGGTGGATCTGCGCAACGGCAAGTTGCTCTGGGAAGGCACTGCGCGTGCCAGCAGTGCCGAACAGCAGCAGAACAACGGCGGTGGCCTGGTCGGTATGCTGGTGGTGGCGTTGATCGATCAGGTGGTCAACACCCTGAGTGATCGCGGCCATGAAATCGCCGGTATCACCAGCTTCCGCCTGCTTTCCAGCAACATGCACAACGGCATCCTGCCGGGGCCACGTGCGCGCCCGGATGCGGCGCACTGAACCGAGCGTTGACGCACGGGGCGCGCTGCCTCTAACCTGCGCGCCTTGCTTCAGGTGCCCCGCGCCGTCATCGATGATGGCGCCGGGGTGAAACAGGGAAGCCGGTACGCAAGCCGGCGCTGCCCCCGCAACGGTAGGTGAGTCGCACGCCGCATCAGGCCACTGTGCTAGGCACGGGAAGGCGCGGCGCCGAGCCATTGGCCTCGCTCACGAGCCCGGAGACCGGCCTGTCGCAGTTTCACGGCATCGCGGAGGGCGTTGACCGGCTTGTGCCCCTGCCTGTGCGGGGGCATTCGTGCTTTTGCCTCCGTCTGCTGCCAGCCATGAAATGCCCGGATCAGTGATGGAGTGTTCGCCCTTGCCAGCTTTCCTGATCTTTTCCTCGCCGCGCCGCCCTTCGTTCGGCTGGGGCGAGGCGGGCGCCTGACCTCGAGGAGCACAGCATGAGCGAGTCGGCCGAACGCGATGCCCGCCACAAGGCGCGCATGCAGCGCAAGAAAGCCCTGATCGACGAGAAGATCGCCCAGGCCCAGGACGAATACGGCCTGCTGCTGGTGCACAGCGGCAACGGCAAGGGCAAGAGCAGCAGTGCCTTTGGCATGGTCGCGCGCGCCCTCGGCCATGGCCTCAAGGTCGGCGTGGTGCAGTTCATCAAGGGCGCGGCCAGCACTGGCGAAGAGGCCTTCTTCCGGCGTTTTCCCGAAGAGGTCAGCTACCACGTGATGGGCGAGGGCTTCACCTGGGAAACCCAGGATCGCCAGCGCGATATCGCCAAGGCGCAGCAGGCCTGGGCCGTGGCCCGTAAGCTACTGAACGATGAGGCCATCGGCCTGGTGGTGCTCGACGAGCTGAACATCGCCCTCAAGCACGGTTACCTGGAACTGGACGCGGTGCTGGCCGATATCGAGGCGCGGCCGCTGTTGCAGCATGTGGTGGTGACCGGGCGCGGCGCCTTGCCGGGCATGATCGAGGCAGCCGACACGGTGACCGACATGAGCCTGGTCAAGCATGCGTTCAAGGCTGGGGTGAAGGCGCAGAAGGGTATCGAATACTGATGAGTGCGCGTCACTGCCCGGCCCTGTTGATCGCCGCGCCGGCGTCCGGCCAGGGCAAGACCACCGTGACCGCCGCTCTGGCGCGCCTGCACAGGCGCCAGGGGCGACGGGTGCGGGTGTTCAAGTGCGGCCCGGACTTTCTCGACCCGATGATCCACGCCCGCGCCAGCGGCGCGCCGGTGTACCAGCTCGACCTGGCCATGGTCGGTGAGGCGGAGAGCCGACGCCTGTTGTGGCAGGCGGCCGGCGAGGCCGACCTCATCCTCATCGAAGGCGTGATGGGCCTGTTCGACGGCAAGCCCTCGGCGGCCGACCTGGCGCGGCACTTCGGCGTGCCGGTGCTGGGGGTGATCGACGGCGCGGCCATGGCTCAGACCTTCGGCGCCCTGGCCCATGGTCTGGCCACCTTCCAGCCCGATCTGCCCTTTGCCGGGGTGCTCGGCAACCGGGTGGCCAGCAGCCGCCATGGCGATATCCTGCGCGATGCCTTGCCTGCCAGCATCCGCTGGTTCGGTGCATTGCCACGCAGCGCCGCGGTGGAGCTGCCCAGCCGCCACCTGGGGTTGGTGCAGGCGGCCGAGCTGGCCGACCTGGATGCCCGCCTGGACGCCGCCGCCGATGCCCTTGCGGCCAGCGCCGATGTCGATCTGCCGGCTCCGGTGCGTTTTGCCGCGCCGCGCCTGGATGAGCCGGCCGCGCTGCTGGCCGGGGTGCGGATCGGGGTGGCGCGCGATGCCGCCTTCGCCTTCCTCTATCAGGCCAATCTCGATCTGCTGCAGGCCCTCGGCGCCGAACTGCATTACTTCTCGCCGCTGGCCGACAGCGGGCTGCCGGCCGTGGACAGCCTCTACCTGCCCGGTGGCTACCCCGAGTTGTACCTGGCCGAGCTGGAAGGCAACCAGGCCATGGCCGAGGCGATCCGAGCCCATCACCAGGCCGGTAAGCCATTGCTGGCGGAATGCGGCGGCATGCTCTACCTGCTCGATGAACTGCGCGACAAGCAGGGCGCCAGCGGCCGGATGCTCGGTCTGCTCAGCGGCAGCGCGGCGCTGCAGCCCCGGCTGACCGCCCTGGCGTTGCAGGAAGTGACGCTGCCGGAAGGCAAGCTGCGCGGGCACAGCTATCATCATTCGCGGCTGGAAAGTTCCCTGGCGCCCCTTGCCCTGGGCCGATGCCCGAATGGCAAGCCGGTGGCTGAGGCGGTGTATCGCCTGGGGCGGCTGACCGCCAGCTATATCCATTTCTACCTACCGTCGAACCCGGAGGCAGCCGCCGCGCTGTTACAGCCATGACCGATCAGGCCTTCTCGCCCGAGGAACGCGCGGCGGTGTACCGCGCCATCGCCGAACGCCGCGATATGCGCCACTTCGCTGGAGGGCAGGTGCCCGCCGAGGTGCTGGCGCGCCTGCTGGAGGCCGCGCATCACGCCCCCAGTGTGGGCCTGATGCAGCCCTGGCGCTTCATGCGCATCAGCGATCGCCACCTGCGTGAAGAGATCCATGCCCTGGTGGAGGCCGAGCGGGTGCAAACCGCCGAGGCTCTGGGCGAGCGCAGTGACGAATTCATGCAGCTCAAGGTCGAGGGCATTCGCGACTGCGCCGAACTGCTCGCCGTGGCGCTGATGGATGGTCGCGAAGCCCATGTCTTCGGCCGGCGCACCCTGCCGGAAATGGACATGGCCTCGGTGGCCTGCGCCATCCAGAACCTGTGGCTGGCGGCGCGCGCCGAAGGCCTGGGGCTGGGCTGGGTGTCGCTGTTCGATCCCGAGGCACTGGCCGCGCTGCTGGGCATGCCGCCTGGCAGCAAGCCGGTGGCCTTGCTCTGCCTGGGGCCGGTGCATGCCTTCTACCAGAAACCGATGCTGGTAGAGGAGGGCTGGGCCACGCCCAGGCCGCTGGCCGATTTGCTGTTCGAGAACCGTTGGGGCGTACGGAGTGAGTGAGCGATGAGTCTGGCGCTGATCACCTGTGCCGGTGTGGCCCTGGATGCCGCCCTGGGTGAGCCCAGGCGTGGCCACCCGCTGGTGGCCTTCGGGCGTCTGGCCGAGCGCCTGGAGCAGCGCTTCAACCCGGCTGGCGGCGGCTGGCGCAGCCATGGCGTGAGCGCCTGGTGCCTGGCCGTGCTGCCGATGACCCTGCTGACCTGGCTGCTGACTCAGGTCAGCTCGCTGAGCTGGGCGGTGGAGATTCTCGCCCTGTACTTCGCCCTGGGTCTGCGCAGCCTGTACGAACACGCGCAGCCGGTGGCCCAGGCGCTGCGCCTGGGCGATCTGCCGCTGGCGCGCGAGCGTGTCGGCTGGATGGTCAGCCGCAACACTGCCGAGCTGGATGCCTCCGGCGTGGCTCGTGCCGGCACCGAGTCGGTATTGGAAAACGGCTCCGATGCGGTGTTCGCCGCCTTGTTCTGGTTCGTCGTCGCTGGCGCACCGGGGGTGGTGCTGTACCGCTTGAGCAATACCCTGGACGCCATGTGGGGCTATCGCAACGAGCGCTTCGAGCGCTTCGGCTGGGCCGCGGCGAAGATCGACGATGCCCTCAATTATCTGCCGGCGCGTCTGGTGGCGCTGACCTATGCACTGCTCGGGCGAACCGCCCTGGCCCTGCGTTGCTGGCAGCGCCAGGCGCCGTTGTGGGACAGCCCCAATGCCGGCCCGGTCATGGCGGCGGGTGCCGGCAGCCTGGGGGTGAGCCTGGGCGGCGCGGCGGAATATCACGGCGAGGTGCACCAGCGTCCGCAACTGGGTGAAGGTCCGGCGCCACGAGCGCGGGATATCGAACGGGCAATGAATCTGGTGATCGGCGGTGTGGCGCTGTGGCTGGTCTGTCTGCTGCTCTGGGAGGTCTGGATTGCTTGAACATGGAGGGCGGCTGCGTGCCGCGGCGCAGCGTTACGGCATCGCCCTGGAGGATTGGTTGGATCTGTCCACCGGCGTCGCCCCCTATGGCTGGACGCTGCCCATGGTGCCTGCCGAGGCCTGGGCACGGCTGCCGGAAGTCGAGGATGGCCTGGAGGCGGCGGCGCGCGATTACTATGGCGCCGCCAGCCTGCTGCCGGTAGCCGGCTCGCAGGCCGCCATCCAGGCCCTGCCGCGTCTGCGCAAGCCCTGCAACGTGGGCATTGTCGCCCCGACCTATGCCGAACATGAGGCGGCCTGGCGCAACGAGGGACATCGCGTGTTGACCCTCAGCGAAGGCGCCGTGCCGCGTGCGCTGCCGCAGCTCGACGTGCTGCTGCTGGTCAACCCGAATAACCCGACCGGGCGCCTGGTCGAGTCCCTGCGCCTGCTCGACTGGCATGACCAACTGGCCGAACGGGGCGGTTGGCTGGTGGTGGATGAAGCCTTCATGGATTGCGCACCCGAGCACAGTCTGGCTGCCTACAGCGACATGCCGGGGTTGATCGTACTGCGTTCGTTCGGCAAGTTCTTCGGCCTGGCGGGGCTGCGCCTGGGCTTTGTCCTCGCCGCGCAGGCCCTGCTCGACGAACTGCAGGTGCTGCTCGGCCCCTGGGCCGTCAGTGGCCCGGCACGGCATGTCGCGCGCCACCTGCTGGTCGATGGCGAGGGCCAGCACCGCCAGCGTCAGCGCCTGTTGGCCGACGGCGCACGCCTGGCCACCTTGCTGCGCAACAATGGCCTGCCGCCCAGTGGCGGTTCGGCGCTGTTCCAGTTCTGTTGCACGCGACGCGCGATACCCTGCGCCGAGCTGCTGGCGCGGCGTGGCATTCTCGTGCGGCTGTTCGCCGAACTGGACAGTCTGCGCTTCGGCTTGCCTGCCGACGAGGTCGGCTGGCAGCGCCTGGAGCAGGGCCTGCAGGCCTGCGCGCCGATCCTGGCGAGTATCGAGGAGGCGACCTGATGCCCACTCTGATGGTGCAGGGCACCACCTCGGACGCCGGCAAGAGCACCCTGGTGACGGCTCTGTGCCGCTGGCTGCGGCGCCAGGGCGTGCCGGTTGCACCCTTCAAGCCCCAGAACATGGCACTCAACTCGGCAGTGACCGCCGAGGGTGGCGAGATCGGTCGTGCCCAGGCGGTGCAGGCGCAGGCCGCCGGGCTGGCGCCGCATACCGACATGAACCCGGTGCTGCTCAAGCCCAACAGCGAGATGGGGGCCCAGGTGATCATCCACGGCCGCGCCATCGGCAACATGCAGGCGTTGAGCTATCACGGCTACAAGCCGGTGGCCATGGCAGCGGTGCTGGAATCCCACGCGCGTCTGCTGGAGCGCTACGGTCTGGTAGTGGTGGAGGGCGCCGGCTCACCGGCGGAGATCAACCTGCGCGCTGGCGATATCGCCAATATGGGCTTCGCCGAGGCGGTGGACTGCCCGGTGATCCTGATTGCCGATATCGACAAGGGCGGTGTGTTCGCCCATCTGGTGGGCACCCTGGAGCTGCTTAGCCCCAGCGAGCGGGCGCGCGTCCAGGGCTTCGTGATCAACCGTTTCCGGGGCGATATCGCCCTGCTCGAGCCAGGGCTGGAGTGGCTGGAGCAGCACACCGGCAAGCCGGTGCTCGGCGTGTTGCCGTACCTGATGGATTTTCACCTGGAAGCCGAGGACGCCGTCGACACCCGCCAGCAGGCCAAGGACGCCAAGGCCCTGCGCGTGGTGGTGCCAGTGCTGCCGCGCATCAGTAACCATACCGATTTCGACCCGCTGCGCCTGCACCCGCAGGTGCAGTTGAGTTTCGTCAGGGCGGGGCAGAGCATGCCGCCGGCCGATCTGCTCATCCTGCCTGGCTCCAAGAGCGTGCGTGCCGATCTGGCGCACTTGCGCGAGCAGGGCTGGGACAAGGCCATCGCCCGCCACCTGCGTTACGGCGGCAAGCTGCTGGGGATCTGCGGCGGTTTGCAGATGCTCGGCCGGCAGATTCATGATCCGCACGGCCTGGAAGGCGCTGCCGGCAGCAGCGAGGGCCTTGGCCTGCTGGATTTCACCACGCTGCTGGAGCCGGAGAAGCAACTGCGCAACGTGCGTGGCCGGCTCTGCCTGGAACAGGCTGAGGTGAGTGGCTACGAGATTCACGCCGGGGTCAGCCGCGGGCCTGGTCTCAATGGTGCCGTGCAGCTCGAGGATGGGCGCAGCGATGGTGGCCTGAGCGCCGACGGCCAGGTGTTCGGCACCTACCTGCACGGTCTGTTCGAGCAGCCTTCGGCATGCGCCGCGCTGCTGCGCTGGGCCGGTCTCGATGAGGTGCAACAGGTGGATTACCAGGCCCTGCGTGAACGGGATATCGAGCGCCTGGCCGACCAGGTGGAGCTACACCTGGATACCGACAGGCTCAGGGTGCTTTGTGGCATCGGGTAGGGTGCGCCAGAGCGATTGAATGGTGCGCACAGCGCACCCTACGGAGTGAATATGCTTGAACTGATCCTCGGCGGAGCCCGATCCGGCAAGAGCCGGCTGGCCGAGAAACTGGCCGCTGAGTCGGGGCTGGCGGTGGTCTACATCGCCACCAGCCAGCCGCTCGACGGCGAAATGAATGCTCGCGTCGCTCAACACCGGGCCCGGCGCCCGGCGCACTGGGGGCTGGTGGAAGAACCACTGGCGCTGGCTCGCGTGCTGCGCGAGCAGGCCGCGACAGGGCGTTGCCTGCTGGTGGACTGCCTGACCCTGTGGCTGACCAATCTGCTGGTGCTGGACGACGGCCAGCGCCTGGAAGCCGAACGTGAGGCGCTGCTTGCCTGTGTCAGCGAGTTGCCAGGGCGTATTCTGCTGGTCAGCAACGAGACCGGTCTGGGCGTGGTACCACTGGGTGAATTGACCCGCCGTTATGTCGATGAGGCCGGCTGGTTGCACCAGGCCCTGGCCGAGCGCAGCCAGCGCGTACTGTTCACCGTCGCCGGCCTGCCCATGCTGCTCAAGGGAGACAGCCTATGAAGTTGCAATGGTGGCAAGGGCCTTGCCAACCACTGGATCACGTCGCCCGCAACAAGGCCGAAGCGCGCCAGCGGCAATTGACCAAACCGGCGGGCTCCCTGGGCTGCCTGGAACATCTGGCCGTGCAACTGGCTGCGCTGCAGGGGCGCGAACGACCGAGCCTGGAGTCGCTGAGCATCACCGTGTTCGCCGGCGATCATGGCGTGGTGGCCGAGGGCGTTTCCGCCTATCCGCAAGCGGTGACTGGGCAGATGCTGGCCAACTTCGTCAGCGGCGGGGCGGCGATCAGCGTGCTGGCGCGTGCCCTGGATGCGCGCCTGGAGCTGATCGACCTGGGCACCGCCGAACCCTTGCCGCCGATGCCGGGGGTGCGCCACCTGCATGTCGGCGCCGGTACGCAGAACTTCCTGCATGGCCCGGCGATGACCCTGGCCCAGGTGCTGATCTGCCTGGCGGCCGGGCGCAACAGTGTGCAGCGTGCTCGTGCCGCCGAGTGCGACTTGTTCATCGGTGGCGAAATGGGGATCGGCAATACCACGGCAGCCACGGCACTGGCCTGCTGGTTGCTGGATTGCCCCGCCAACGATCTGGTGGGGCCGGGAACCGGTCTGGATGCCGCCGGTATGGCGCACAAGGCGCGCGTCATCGAGGCGGCGCTGAACCTGCATGGCGAACGCATCGACACGCCTCTGGAGGCGCTGATCCATCTGGGCGGCTTCGAGATCGCGGCGCTGACGGGCGCATACCTGGCGGCGGCTCAGGAGGGCGTGGCGATTCTGGTCGATGGCTTCATCTGCAGCGTCGCCGCCTTGCTGGCGGTACGCATGAACCCGGCCTGTCGCGACTGGTTGCTGTTCGCCCATCATGGCGCCGAGCCGGGCCATGTGCGAGTGTTGCAGGCATTGCAGGCACAACCGCTGCTGGAGCTGGGCCTGCGTCTGGGCGAGGGCAGTGGCGCAGCACTGGCCGTGCCGCTGCTGCGCATGGCCTGTCGTCTGCATGCACAGATGGCCACCTTTGCTGAAGCGGCCGTGGCGCAGAGGCCCGTCTGATGCTGCATCTGGAACTCTTGCGGCACGGCGAAACCGAGCAGGGCGGTGGCCTGCGTGGCAGCCTGGACGATGCCCTGACCGAGCAGGGCTGGGCGCAACTGCGTAGCGCCTTGCAGGGCGCCGGCCCCTGGCAGCGCCTGATCAGCTCGCCGCTGCAGCGTTGCGCGCGTTTCGCCGAGGAAGTGGCGGCGGCGCATGGCCTGCCGCTGCATTACGAGCCCGCTCTGCAGGAGCTGCATTTCGGTGACTGGGAGGGGCGTAGCGCCGCCTCGCTGATGGACACCGATGCCGAAGCCCTGGGGCGTTTCTGGGCTGACCCCTACGCCTTTACGCCGCCCAATGGCGAGCCCCTGCTGGCGTTCGAGGCGCGTGTGCTCGCCGCCGTGCAGCGTCTGCAGCAGGCCCATGACGGCGAACGCCTGCTGCTGATCACCCATGGCGGGGTGATGCGCCTGTTGTTGGCGCGTGCGCGCGGCCTGCCACGGCAGGATCTTTTGCAGGTCAACGTCGGCTATGCCCAGCGCTTTCGCTTGCAGCTCGAGGCCGATGGCCGACTGACGGAGCTGCCATGACGGCCTTGTTGATTGCCGTGCAGTTTCTTACCCGCCTGCCGGTCACCCTGCCGGGCATGCCGAGCCCGGAACAGATGGGGCGCTCGTTGCTCTGGTATCCCACGGTCGGGCTGCTGCTCGGTGCGCTGCTGTGGGCGGCGCACCTGCTGCTGGGCCAGGTGCCTGAGGTGTTGCAGGCGGCGATCATTCTGACCTTGTGGGTGGGGCTCAGCGGTGGGCTGCATCTGGATGGCCTGGCCGACACGGCCGATGCCTGGGTCGGTGGTTTCGGCGACCGTGAGCGCACCCTGAGCATCATGAAGGATCCGCGCAGCGGCCCCATCGCCATCGTCGTGCTGGTGCTGCTGCTCTTGCTCAAGTTCGCTGCGCTATCGACGCTGCTGCAAGCCGGGCAGGGCCTCTACCTGCTGCTGCTGCCCTGGGTGGGGCGCAGCCTGCTGCCGTTGCTGCTGGCGAGCACGCCTTACGTGCGCGCCGGAGGCCTGGGCCAGGCGCTGGTCGAGTATCTGCCGCGCCGGCAACTGCCCTGGGTGCTGGGTGGGCATGCCTTGGCCATGCTGCTGCTGGGCTGGAGTGCGGCCATTGGCCTGGGCATGGCGCTGCTGCTGTTTCTCTGGTTGCGACGGGCCCTGTTGCAGCGTCTGGGCGGCACTACCGGCGATACCGCGGGTGCGCTGGTGGAGTTGGCCGAATCCGTGGTGTTGTTGACCTTGGCGCTCTACTGGAGCGCTTGAGAACATCTGTATCGGTGCAGTCCTCGGCAACTGTATTTGCCCTGCAAGGGGGCGCCAAGCTATATCTGCCCGTTGATTCCGGAGAACACGACAATGACCCATACCTGGCGTTCATCCACCTGGCTGCTGCTCGGCGCTTCGCTGATTCTCGCGCTGTCGCTCGGCACCCGCCATGGCTTCGGCCTGTTCCTGCCGCCGATGAGCGCCGAGTTCGGCTGGGGGCGTGAAGTGTTCGCCTTCGCCATCGCCCTGCAGAACCTCGTCTGGGGCTTGGCGCAACCTGTCACCGGGGCACTGGCCGACCGCTTCGGCGCGCGCAAGGCGATCATCGTCGGTGGCGTGCTCTATGTCCTCGGGCTGTTGTGCATGGGCATGGCCAACTCGCCGCTGTCCCTGTCGCTGAGTGCCGGCCTGCTGATCGGCATAGGCCTGTCCGGTACCTCGTTCTCGGTGATTCTCGGTGTGGTCGGCCGCGCCGTGCCGGTGGAGAAGCGCAGCATGGCCATGGGCATCGCTGCGGCGGCTGGCTCCTTCGGTCAGTTTGCCATGCTGCCGGGCTCGCTCGGGCTGATCGGCTGGCTGGGCTGGTCGTCGGCGCTGCTGGCGCTAGGGCTGCTGGTGGCGCTGATCCTGCCGTTGGCGGCGATGATCAATGAGGCGCCCGCGCCAGTCAGTAACCTGCCGCAGCAGACCTTGCTCGAAGCCCTGCGCGAGGCGGCTGGGCACTCCGGCTTCTGGCTGCTGGCGCTGGGCTTTTTCGTTTGCGGTTTCCAGGTGGTGTTCGTCGCCGTGCACCTGCCAGCCTATCTGGTCGATCATCATCTGCCGGCCATCACCGGCACCACGGTGCTGGCGCTGGTGGGGCTGTTCAACATCTTCGGCACCTACTTCGCCGGCTGGCTCGGCGGGCGCATGGCCAAACCGCGTCTGCTCAGCGCCCTGTATCTGCTGCGTGGGGTGGTGATCAGCCTGTTTCTGCTGGCGCCGCTGACACAATGGAGTGCCTACCTGTTCGGTATCGCCATGGGCCTGCTGTGGCTGTCCACCGTGCCGCTGACCAACGGCACGGTGGCCACGCTGTTCGGCGTGCGCAACCTGTCCATGCTCGGTGGCATCGTCTTCCTATTCCATCAGCTTGGCTCCTTCCTCGGCGGCTGGCTGGGCGGCTACCTGTATGACCACACCGGCAGCTACGACCTGGTATGGCAGATCGCCATCGGCCTGAGCCTGATGGCCGCCGCGCTCAACTGGCCGGTGCGCGAGGTACCGGTTGCGCGTCTGCAGGGGGCGCCGGCGTGAAACGCCAGGCGTTGACCCTCGCTGCGCTGGCAACGGGTCTCGGCCTGCTGCTGGCGCTGGCCTGGTGGGGCTGGCATCAGGGTGGGCTGGCGCTGCTGCAACTGGGTGTCGGTATCTGTTAGTTGCCGGGATGGTGAGCTGCGAGTAGCGTGGCGAGGTGCTGCCATCGTTTGAGGTCACTGCCATGTCGTTTCGCCGTCTTGCCTGTTCCGCGCTGCTTTCCTGCCTGGCCCTGCCAGCCCTGGCCGGCGAATGTCCAGCGCTGCTGAAAGGTGAGTTGCCCAAGCTGCGTGCCAAGGGCGAGAGCATCGAACTCTGCCAATTCGCCGGCAAGCCGCTGGTAGTGGTCAATACCGCCAGCTTCTGTGGCTTCACTCCGCAGTTCAAGGGGCTCGAGGCGCTGTACCAGCGCTACAAGGGGCAGGGCCTGGAGGTACTGGGCGTGCCCTCCGACGATTTCCGCCAGGAGTCGGCCGACAGCAAGGAGACGGCCACCGTCTGCTACGTCAATTACGGCGTGACCTTTGCCATGACCGAGCCGCAGCCTGTTTCGGGCGACGATGCCATTCCCCTGTTCAAGGGCCTGGCCGAGCAGAGCCGCGTGCCGCGCTGGAACTTCTTCAAGTACGTGGTCGATCGCCAGGGCAAGGTGGTGGCGAGCTTCTCCAGCCTGACCAAGCCGGATGATCCGGACTTGATAAAGGCGGTGGAACAGGCGATTGCCAGCCAGCCTTGAGTTTGTTTTAGGCGGTTGGAGTGAGCTTGATACTGGGCTGGCAGGTTTGTGTGTTGGATTGCTGGTTGTCCGGGAGCCTGTTCCGAATTGCCGCGTTTTTGCTGATGTTTTGGGTTTCGCCCTCCCGGGCGAGTCACTTTTGACGGGCAAAAGTAACCAAAACCCTCCGCCCGGTCATCCGGCCCTCGCTGCGCGAGGGTTCGCTCACTCCATCGCCGTTCCAGAGGCCCGCCGCGGTGGGCCATCCCTGGCCCATCGCGGCTCTCGCGACATCCATGTCGCTCAACCTCTTCCACGGCGATTGCGTTCGCCCTCCTGGGCGGGCTCTGCACGCGCCTGAACCTTAGGTAACCCAGAATTAGCGTGGAGTGCTTGAACATGGGTCAGCCTTAGGGCTGACCGAGATGCCGGCTGAAGGCCGGCAAACTGAAACTACGCGAATGAAAGTTTTGGTTTAATTCGACAGCTAAATCGCGGCTCCACAGCGACCAGAGCATGCCGGGCATGCCCGGAACCAATGTACGTTCAGGCGCGCTAACTCCCCCTTCAGGAGGCCGAACGTAGGCATTGCGCAGGGGGCGAGCGGCATGGATGCCGCGAGAGGCGTAATGGGCCAGGGATGGCCCATGTACGCCGACCCCGGAGCGATGCCGGAGTGAGGGGAGTCGAGCGCAGCGAGACCCGGATGGCGGGGGTGCGTTTCTTTTGCTTACTTTTCTTTGCGCTGGGCGGCAATCCGAGTTCAAAGAAAAGTGAGTCGCCCGAGGGGGCGAAACAAGGAGTTTCCGAACACACCCAAGGCGGCGTCCAGAAGACCAACACAGGCCAACACACAAACTTGCCAGTCCAGTATCAATCCCTGCTGCCCCGAAAACCCCAAAAAGAAGGCCCGCATTGCGCGGGCCTTCGCGTTCGAGCGGCTCTCAGAACCTGTAGGTCAACGACGCCCCCAGGCCATGAGCGCTGTTCTTGTAGCTGGCGTTGTAGCTGCCACGGCTGGCGCTGCTGCGGTTGACGTCCACCGGCTCTTCCTTCAGGTAGGAATAGGCCACGTCGATGGTCATGTCCGCGTTCGGGCTCCAGCCGGCGCCCAGGCTGAAGATGCGCCGGTCACCGGAGGGTACGCGCGGCGAGCGGTCGGTGTTGTTGATTGGCGATTGATCCACGGCGATACCGGTACGCAGCGTCCACTGCGGGTTGACCTTGTAGGCCAGGCCGATGGCGTGTGCCCAGGTATCGTGCCAGTTCTGTTCCTCGACTATGGTGTTGAGGTTGGCCGGCAGGGTGCTGGCTTCGTTGCGCACGCGGATTTCCTTGAAGCGGCTCCAGCGTGTCCAGGTGCTGCCGGCGTAGAGCGTCCAGGCGTCGTCGAGCTGGTGGGTGATGGACATGTCCACCGACTCGGGGGTGGTGAGGTCGAGGTTGGCGTCGTACTTGCCGGCGATGCCGAGCAGGGCGGGCGCTTCCACCTTGGTGTCACCCTCGAGCTCGTACTTGACCCGCGAACGGTAAGTCACGCCGACCCGTGTGCGTGGGCTGAATTCGTAGAGCACACCGGCGTTGAAGCCGACGGCGGTGTCGTCGCCCTTGACCTTGACCTTGCCATCGCCCAGCGGGGTGAACAGCGACGAAGTCAGTTCACCCTCGATATGGTTGAAGGTGGGACCGAAGCCGACCGATAGCTGATCGTTGAAACGATAGCTGAGGGTGGGCTGCACGGTGATCACTCGCACATAGCTCTTGTCCGACTGGTAACGGCCCTGAAAGCCGCTCTCGTAATCGGTCATCAGGCCGAAAGGCGCGTAGACGCCCAGGCCGAAGGCGACCTTGTCGTCCAGCGGCTTGACGTAGTAGCCCATGGGCACACCGGTGTTCGGCACCATGTCACCATCGTTGCTGCCATTGATGGCCCCGCCCAAGGGATTTCTACCGCTGGCATCGCTGATATCGCTCTTGGCGTGGATAACGGCGGCACCGAAGTTGATCTCGTCGCGTTTGATGCGGGCCATGCCGGCCGGGTTGCCGAAGACCGTGCTGGCATCGCCGGCTGCCGATGAGCGGCCGGCGAAGGCGGTACCCATGGAGCTGATGCTCTGTTCGTTGAGCGCGAAGCCAGAGGCGAAGCTCTGGCCGGAGATGGCTGCCAGGGCAAGGGTCAGGCTGGTCTTGAGCAGGTGCTTGTTCATTGTCGATTCCTGTGCGAGAGGATAAGGCAGACGTAGGGTCTGATCCCGTTTCGTCGCGAGCCGCGTTGTCGTGCCAAGGGGCGCCATAGCTGGGCGGCGCTCCGTAAGGCACGGCAAGAACGAAATGGGAACGAACCCCAACCTTCGGCTGACTGTCGACGGACAGGAGAAGTTCCCCCAATAGAGCGCTTGCCGCCCTGACCGGAGCCCCGTCGCGAGGGGTGTATCAGGGCAGAAAGGGCGAGATGGGCTGATTCGCAGCCAGAACCGAAGACGTCAGTCGCCGGTGGCCACGGGGCGTTGCGGGTCGGTGATCCATTCGCTCCAGGAGCCGGCATAGAGTGGCGCCAGGGGATAGCCAGCCAGGCTCATGGCGAACAGGTTGTGACAGGCCGTGACCCCGGAGCCACAGTAGGCCACCAGCCTCTCGAGCGGGCGCTCGCCGCGCAGGGCGTCGAAACGCGCGCGCAACTGTTCGCGGGGCAGGAAGCGGCCATCGCTGCCGAGGTTATCGGTGAAAGCCGCGCATTGCGCACCGGGAATATGCCCGGCCACTGGGTCGAGTGGCTCGACCTCGCCACGAAAGCGTGGCAAGGCGCGGGCATCGAGCAGGGTGAGGTCGGCGTCGTGCAGGCGCCGCGCCAGTTGCTCGGCGCCCAGCAGCAGGCTGGGGTCAGGCTGCGCGGCGAAATCGCCGGGCGCGTTCTCCGCACGTTCCGTGGTCAGGGCCTGGCCGGCTTCGCGCCAGGCCTTGAGGCCTCCATCGAGCAGGTAAATGCCGTCACGTTTGCCCAGCCACAGCAGCAGCCACCAGGCGCGGGCAGCGAAGGCGCCGGCGCCGTCGTCGTAGAGCACCACCTGGCTATCGGCGCGCAGGCCGCAGAGGCGCAGGCGTTCTACCAGAGTGCTGGGATCGGGCAGGGGATGGCGGCCAGTGACGCCTTTGATCACCGGGGCGGAAAGATCCTGCTCCAGGTCGAGGAAATGGGCGCCGGGAATGTGCCCGTCCAGGTAACTGCGGCGGCCATAGGTGGGGTCTTCGAGGGCGAAGCGGCAGTCCAGCAGTACCAGGTCGGGGGCGTGCAGGCGCGAGGCCAGCGCTTGTGGTTCGATCAATTGAGCGAGGGACATGAGCGAGTCCTCTGGTCGATGTCTGTTCTGGGCATCATACCGTCAAGTCGAAGTCGAGTACCTTCTTGGTCGGTTTCGCAATGCCCGCAAAAGATGGTCAGGTGTGCCCTTTTTTGGATCTTTGTAGTGTTTATATGGTGCGAGAGAATTCTTTTAAACCATTGTTTTTAGAACATTAGCGACGCATTTTTAGCTGAATGCACCAAAAGGATTCATCAAAGCGACATTTTGGTCTGTTTTGGTGCCTTGCTGCCTGCTAGAGTGCCGGCACTTTTTCCGCGTGGCGTCGAGGTGCCGCATGTCGTTGTCCGTCGATTCTTTCCTGTCGCGCCTCAAGCAGCGCGACCCCGATCAGCCCGAGTTCCACCAGGCCGTGGAAGAGGTGGTGCGCAGCCTGTGGCCCTTCCTCGACGCCAATCCGCGTTACCGCGAAGCCGGCATCCTCGAACGCATGGTCGAGCCCGAGCGCGCCATTCTGTTCCGCGTGCCCTGGGTCGACGACCGTGGCCAGGTACAGGTCAATCGCGGCTATCGAATTCAGATGAGCAGCGCCATCGGCCCGTACAAGGGCGGTCTGCGTTTCCACCCCTCGGTGAACCTCGGGGTGCTCAAATTCCTCGCCTTCGAGCAGGTGTTCAAGAATTCCCTGACCTCGTTGCCCATGGGTGGCGGCAAAGGCGGTGCGGACTTCGATCCCAAGGGCAGGAGCGAAGGCGAGGTGATGCGCTTCTGCCAATCGTTCATGACCGAACTGTATCGCCATATCGGTGCCGATCTGGACGTGCCGGCCGGTGACATCGGTGTCGGTGGCCGCGAGATTGGCTACCTGTTCGGCCAGTACAAGCGCCTGTCCAATCAGTTCACCTCGGTGCTGACCGGCAAGGGGCTGAGCTATGGCGGTAGCCTGATCCGCCCGGAAGCCACCGGTTATGGCTGCGTGTACTTCGCCCAGGAAATGCTCAAGCGCATCGCTCAGGACTTCGAGGGCAAGCGTGTAGCCATTTCCGGTTCCGGCAACGTCGCCCAGTACGCGGCGCAGAAGGTCATGGAGCTGGGCGGGCGGGTGATCTCGCTGTCTGACTCCGAGGGCACCTTGTATGCCGAGGGCGGCCTCAGCGACGAGCAGTGGCAGTACCTGATGGAGTTGAAGAACGTGCGTCGCGGCCGCCTGCGCGAGATGGCCGAGCACTTCGGCCTGCAGTTCCTCGCCGGGCAGCGCCCCTGGGGCTTGGCCTGCGATATCGCCTTGCCCTGTGCGACGCAGAACGAGCTGGATGGCGAGAACGCCCGCGCATTGCTGAACAGCGGCTGCATCTGCGTCGCCGAGGGCGCCAACATGCCCTCGACCCTGGAAGCGGTGGATCTGTTCGTCGAGGCCGGCATCTGCTACGCGCCGGGCAAGGCGTCCAACGCCGGAGGCGTGGCCACCAGCGGCCTGGAAATGAGCCAGAACGCCATGCGCCTGCACTGGAGCGCCGGAGAGGTGGACGAACGCCTGCATGGCATCATGCAGAACATCCATCATGCCTGCGTGCACCATGGCGAGGAGAATGGCCGCATCAACTACGTCAAGGGTGCCAACATCGCCGGCTTCGTCAAGGTCGCTGATGCCATGCTGGCGCAGGGCGTGGTCTGAGGCGCGAGCTGGCGATAAAGGAAAGCCCCGGTTTTCACACGGTCTGTTTTCCGGGGCTTTTCGTCAGTGCAGTTCGAGCCGGCCGATGCGGTCGTTGTCCAGACTGCCGAAGTACAGATAATCCCCGACCGGTTTGACCGAGGTGATCAGGCGCAGGTGGCTGCCGCTGGTGTCGTGCAGGCTGCGCAGGATCTCGCCCTGTTCGTTGAGCGCGATGACCAGGCCATAGTCGAGCGGCTTGGGCCACAGGAAGCGCGGCAGCTTGGCGATCTGCGCCTTGAGCCAGGGGTGGCGATGCAGGAAGTCGGCATCGGCCTTGCGCGGCGAGGGCAGGGCGACCCAGAAGGTGCCCTTGCGATCACCCTGCAGGTTGTCCGGCAGGCCCGGCAGGTTGTCGATGAAGATGTCGTGCTGGCCGGCCTTGTCGCCCTTGAGCCAGTAACGGGTGATGCGGTAGCGGTAGGTCTCGTTGACCAGCACGAAGTCTTCGGCTGCCGACAGCGCCACGCCGTTGGCGAAGTACAGATCCTTGAGCAGCACGCGGGTCTGTCCCGTGGCCGGATCGTAGGCCAGCAGGCGGCCATGGGGGCGCGCTTCGAGCAGGTCGAGCAGGTAGTCGGGCTGCTGGAAGCGTGAGGAGGCATCGCTGAAGTAGATGGTGCCGTCGCTGGCGATGTCCAGATCATCGGTGAAGGCGAAAGGCAGGCCGTCGGCCTCGGTGCTGAGCACCTTGATCTTGCCAGCCTTGTCCACGCTCAGCAGGCCCTTGTAGGCGTCGGCGACGATCAGCTTGCCGTCTGCATCGAAGTCCATGCCCAGGGGGCGGCCGCCAGTGTCGGCGAAGGTTTCCACACTGTCGTCCGCCAGCACGCGGACGATGCGCCCGTCCTGCAGGCCGGCATAGACGCGCCCCTCGGCGTCGACGGCGGTGTCTTCCGGGCCGTGGATCTTGCTGCGGGCCAGCAGTTCGGCCTTCATCAGGGTGTCGTTGGGTTCCAGTAGGCCGGTCATGGCCGGCGCGGGCGCGGCGTCCCAAGGCAGCGGGTCGATCGGGCTGGGGGTAATGGCCAGGTAACCGGCGGCAGCGGCCAGTAGTACGACCACCAGGGCAAGCAGTTTCTTCAGCATCGTCGTTCTTCCATGTCAGGAGGCGTTGCGCGGCACAGATTACACAGTTCGCGGGCGCGGCGGCAGCTCGCTGCCCGTCGACGCGCGCAGGCTATATACTGCGCGCCACTGTTCATGGGAGCGCCGCGTGGCTAACGATATTCACTGGATCCGCGACAACGCCAGCCTGGCCAAGCTCTGCGCCGCCTGGCAGACCTTGCCCTTCATCGCGCTGGACACCGAGTTCATGCGCGTCGACACCTTCTACCCCCTCGCCGGCCTGGTGCAGGTCAGTGGCGGCGATGGTGCCTGGCTGATCGATCCGCTGTGCATCGAAGATTGGAGCCCCTTCGCTGCTCTGTTGCGCGCGCCGAATGTGGTCAAGGTGCTGCATTCCTGCAGCGAGGATCTGGAGGTCTTCCTGCGCCTGACCGGCAGCCTGCCGGCACCGCTGTTCGACACACAGGTCGCTGCCGGTTATCTCAATCTGGGTTTTTCCATGGGCTATTCGCGCCTGGTGCAGCGCTTGCTCGACATCGAGCTGCCCAAGGGCGAGACCCGTTCCGACTGGCTGCAGCGCCCGTTGTCCGAGCTGCAGGTGCGCTACGCCGCCGAAGACGTGTCGCATCTGGTGGAGGTGTATCGCGAGTTGATGGCCCGCCTGGCGCCGCAGAAGGTGGAATGGATTCTCGAAGACGGCGCTGAACTGGTGGCCAACCTGGGCCGCGAGATCGACCCCGACGAGGCCTGGCGCGAGGCCAAGCTGGCCTGGAAACTGTCGCGTCAGCAGCAGGCCGTGCTGCGTGCCCTATGTGCCTGGCGCGAGCGCCAGGCACGAGCGCGCAACCAGCCGCGCAACCGTGTGCTGCGCGAGCATTCGCTGTGGCCGCTGGCGCGCACTCAGCCGGACAACCTGGTGGCGCTGGCACGCATCGAGGACATGCATCCGAAAACCGTGCGCCAGGATGGCGAAACCCTGTTGGCGCTGATCCGCGAGGCGGCCGCGCTGCCCCCCGAGCAATGGCCCGAGGCGCTGCCCGAGCCACTGCCGGTGGAGGCCTCTGCCCTGTTGAAGAAACTGCGCGCCGTCGGCCAGCGTGAGGGCGAACGCCTGGACATCGCCCCCGAGCTGATGCTGCGCAAGAAAAGCCTGGAGGCGCTGCTGAAAAGTGGCTATCCCAATGGCCCGTACCAATTGCCCGATTCCCTGCGCGGCTGGCGCCGGGAGTTGATGGGGCAGGCACTCCTGGAGTGTCTGGCCGACGAAGGAGAATCCGCGTGAAACGCATCTGTTCCATCTACAAGAGCCCGCGCAAGAACGAGATGTACCTCTACGTGCTCAAGGCCGAGGCTCTGACCCGCGTGCCCGAAGGCCTGCTGGCGGTATTCGGCCCACCTGCGCACGCCTTCGACCTGGTGCTCAGCCCGGAGCGCCAATTGGCCCGCGAGGACATCGCCCAGGTGCTGGAGAATCTCGACAAGCAGGGGTACCACCTGCAGATGCCACCGCCCGAGGAGGAATACATTCAGCACCTGCCGGACGAACTGCTGCGCCGCAATGACCCGGTCTGAACCATGCGTCTATTGATCGCCGAAGCGAAGCACGCCCGTTATGCCGAGTGCATGCGTGCGGCACAGCCAACGCTGGAATTGTTCGCCAGTGATGAGCCCGAGGCACTGGCCGCCGCTGCGGGGGATTGCCCGCTGTGGCTGGGCGAGCCTTCGCTGCTGGCGCCGCTGTTGCGCCAGGGCCTGCGCCCGCGCTGGCTGCAGTCGACCTGGGCCGGCATCACGCCGCTGTTGGCCAGTGACTTGCCGCGCGATTATCGCTTGAGCCGGGCGGTGGGCATCTTTGGCCAGGTCATGGCCGAGTACGTCCTTGGCCACCTGTTGGCTCACGAGCGACGCCTGTTCGAGCGCCAGCAGGCACAACGCGAGCAGCGCTGGGCGCCGATGCTGCCGCGCAGCCTGGCGGGGCGGCGGGTGCTGATCGTCGGGTGCGGCGACATTGGCCAGGCCGTCGCGGGCTTTCTCGCGCCTTTCGGCGTGGAGTTGCGTGGCGTCGCCAGTGCGGCGCGCGAGCAGGTGCCCTTCGCCGAGGTCGCGGCCCTGTCCGAGCTGCCACGCCTGGTGGGCTGGGCCGATTACCTGGTCAACCTGCTGCCGGATACTCCGGCCACGCACGACCTCTACGATGCCGAGTTGTTGGCAGGCGTTCGCCCCGGGGCAGTGCTGATCAACGCTGGCCGGGGCAGCGCGGTGGTGGAGGCCGATCTGCTGGCAGTCTTGCAGCAAGAGCGTCTGGCCGCTGCGGTGATCGATGTCTGCCGTGAGGAGCCGCTGCCGCCTGGGCATCCGTTCTGGACAGCGCCGAACCTGCTGCTGACCGGGCACAGCGCCGCGCCCACCGACCCGGTGCTGATGAGCAGGCTGTTTCTCGACAACCTGGCGCTTTGGCAGGCCGGTGAGCCGTTGCGCGGCGAGGTGGATTTCGCGCGCGGTTACTGAGCGGGTGGCCTTGGCCTGTGGCGGGGCAGGGGCTAGACTGCCGCGTTTTTAGCGCTCGAATTCCTACGCTCGCCATGGTCACATCCACCGAACCTTTCTGGAAACGCAAGACCCTCGCCCAGCTCGACACAGGCGAGTGGGAGTCGCTGTGCGACGGCTGTGGCCTGTGCTGCCTGCAGAAGCTCGAGGACGAGGACGACGGCGCCGTCTACTACACGCGTATCGCCTGCAAGCTGCTGGATCTGCAGAGCTGCCGTTGCAGCGACTATCCCAACCGTTTCAAGCATGTGCCGGACTGCATCCAGCTCACGCCGGCGCAGGCCGACCAGTTCAAGTGGCTGCCGCCCACCTGTGCCTATCGCCTGGTCAGCGAGGGCAAGGATCTGCCACGCTGGCATCACCTGGTCTGTGGCGATCCCGAGGCGGTGCATGCCGAGCGCATTTCCCAGGCCGGGCGCATGCTTGGCGAGCATGAGGTGGCCGAGGAGGATTGGGAAGAACATCTGATTTTTCGCGCTGGTTGATTAATCCCAGACCTCATGGCAACTCTGTCCGCCGCCCCACGGAATTGGCGCGTGGCGCGGCTGTCTCAAGACCAACTGCCCCTTCGTGCATCAGGAGTCCTGCATGCTGTCTTCGTCTCGTTTGCCGCTGTATTCGTCCCTGTTGTTGAGCCTCAGCCTGCCCACCTGGGCGGCGACGCAGAAAGTCGACCTGGATTATCGAGTGCGTTTCCTGCCGGATAGCGATCAGGCCGAGGTCAGTATCACGGTGGAGAAGGGCGAGCGCATTCGCAGCCTGGATTTCAACCTGGGCAAACAGGGGCGTTACAGCGATTTCAAGGCCGATGGTCAGTGGGCGCAAGAGGCCGGGCGGGGCAAATGGCAGCCGGCCAAGGGCAAGAGCACCCTGAGCTATCGTGTGCTGGTTGACCACCAGCGCAAGCCAGGGCGTTATGACGCACGCATGACCAAGGACTGGGCCCTGCTGCGCGGTGACGATCTGGTGCCGCCGGCGGCGCTCGATCAGGTGGACAAGACCGAGCTGGTGGCGCGTCTGCAGTTCGAGTTGCCCAAGGGCTGGACGAGCGTCGAGACCGGCTGGTCGCGCATCGGCAAGAACCGCTTCCGCATCGATAACCCGCAGCGCAAGTTCGACCGCCCCACCGGCTGGATGCTCGCTGGCAAGCTGGGCACGCGGCGTACCCGTCTGGGCGATACCGAGGTGGCAATCTCCGCGCCGGTGGGTGAGGGCATGCACCGGATGGACATCATGACCTTCCTCACCTTCGTTTGGCCGCAGCTACAGCAGGTGTTCCCGCGCGACCCCGACAAGCTGCTGATCGTCGGTGCTGGCGAGCCGATGTGGCGCGGCGGCCTGTCTGCCTCCAACTCTTACTACATGCATGCTGATCGTCCACTGGTCAGCGAGAACGGCACCAGCTCCCTGGTACATGAGCTGGTGCACGTGTTCGGGCGTATCTACGGCCGTGATCGCAGCGACTGGATCGCCGAGGGCCTGGCCGAGTACTACTCCATCGAGCTGGTGCGTCGCGCTGGGGGTATCAGTGAGGAGCGCTACCAGAAGATCCGCGAGCAACTGATCCGCTGGAGCAAGCCGGTCACCAGTTTGCGCACCGACAATGCCAGCGGGCCAGTGACGGCGCGTGCCGTGCTGCTGTTGCAGGAGCTGGATCGTGAGATTCGCCAGAAGACCAAGGACAAGGGCAATCTCTCTCTGGATGACGTCACCCGTGGCCTGATGCGCCTGGACAAGGTCAGCACCAAGGACTTCGTCGAAATCACCGAGAACGTCATCGGTGGCCCGTCGAAGACCCTGGATACGCGGCTGCTGAAGTAAGGGGGCCTCACGGCCGCTGCGTGGTTATTCTGTGCAGCTCAGCTATTTGAGGGCTCGGTCGGTAGGAGCGGATTTATCCGCGAAAAGGGCTTGCAACGCGTCGGCAAGCATCGCGAATGAATTCGCTGCTACGGGATGGTGCTCTCAGCCTTGCTCGTTCTCCGACTTGCCCAGCAGCGCCGCCAGGCCCGCCAACCCCTTGTGCGTGACCTTGCTGCCGGAGCCGGCGCTGGCAGTTTCTTCCTTCTGGTAATGCAGATCAACCTGGCGCTGGTGCTCGTTGTCGTGGCAGTACAGACACAGCAGCTCCCAGTTGGAGCCGTCTTCAGGGTTGTTGTCGTGATTGTGGTCACGGTGGTGCACGGTCAGCTCGCTCAGGCGCTTGCCGCTGAATTCACGGCCACAGCGGCCACAGATGTGCGGGTACATGCGCAGGGCCTTCTCGCGGTAGCTGGTTTCGCGGCGCTGCTGGGCTTCGGCGAGGATCTTGTCGAGCTTGCTGGTGGTCATGGGATGGTCTGCTTGAACGTTCGGGAGCTTAGATTGCCAGAATAGAACGAAAGCCCTTCCTGAAGGAGGCCCGCCGTGATCTTTCGTGTGCTCGTGATCGGTATGCTGCTCGGCACTGCTGTGGCCCAGGCCCAGGAGCCCATACGCATTCCCCCTGCCACACCGGCCCCTGGCTCACCTGGCACTGCCACGCCGCAACCATACGGCCAGCCCGGCGTCCCAATGCCGAACCGTCGCCATGATACGGCGCCATTGCTGCCACCGCCTGTTGGCCAGCCCTTGCCAGGTGGCATGCCCCAACGCGAAGCGGATAAGCCCATCCCGCAGCTTGAGCAACAGTTGCGACGCAACGGCCAGGGAGCGCGAGACAGGCTACCTGCGCGTCCCCTGCAGAACTAGAGGATACGGCTGGGTTTACAGGCTGAAGCGCCGCACCACACCATGCAGGCGTTGCGCCATGCTTTGCAGGCCATGGATCGCTTGTACGATGCTCCCTTGCGCAGCCGAGTTCTCTTCGACGATCTGCGCCACCTGCTCGACATTCTGAGCCACCTGCTCGCTGGCCGCTCGTTGTTCCTGCAAGGCGCTGGCGATCGTTCTGATGGCACCCAGGGAGTCGGCCAGCGCTCGGCGGATCTCGCCCATGTTGGCAGCGCAGCGTTCGACCAGTTGCAAGCCGTTATCGACGCGCATGCAGGTCAGCCCCATGCTACCGCTGGCCTGGCGCACGCCGCTTTGAATCGCCTCCACCAGGCTGACGATCTCTGTGGTCGATTGGGCTGTGCGGCCGGCCAGGTTGCGCACTTCATCGGCCACGACGGCGAAGCCACGGCCCTGCTCGCCAGCCCTGGCTGCCTCGATGGCGGCATTGAGCGCGAGCAGGTTGGTCTGCTCGGCAATGCCGCGGATCACATCGACGATGGCACTGATGTTGCCGGACTGTGCAGCTAACTGCTCGATGTCCGTGGCGCATTGGCCGACCAGTGTCGCCACCTGACGAATCTCGTCGATGGTCTGCGCGGTGACCTGGAGACCATCGCCGGCGAGCGCTTCGGCATGTTGGGCGCTGTCATGGGTGTGCTGAGCCTGCTCGGCGATGTGGTTGATGCTGACCGACAACTCTTCCATGGTCGCGGCCATGGCCGCTGCCGTGTCGCTCTGCACGTTGGCGCTGTTGAGTACCTGTTCCGAAGAAGCGGCAAGCTGCAGTGTGGCGGACTCGATCTGTTCCGAGGCACTGCCGATATCGCCGACCACCTCACGAAGGTTGTGGCGCATGGCCCGTACGGATTTCATTACACCGCTTCGGGTGTTTTGCTCGCTCGGGCTGGCGTCCAGGCGTCCGTTGGCGATGCGCGCGCTGATCGCTTCCAGCTCGGTCGGTTCGGCGCCCAGTTGACGGCCAAGCAGGCGGCTGAAGTAGAGGGCGTGAGTCATGCCGAGCAGCAGAGCGAGCACCAGCAGGGCGATGCTCTGCTTCAGGTTGTGCGCATAGGTCGCTTCGCCGATCTGGTATTGCCGTTTGGCTTCCACCAGTTGCACTTCGATCAGCTCGGAGAACTTTGCCGAGAGCGGGTCGATCAGGGGGTACAGCTCCGTGCGAGCGAATTGCTCGAGGGCGTCCTTGTCACCGCGTTGCAGGATGTTCTGCAAGCGCTCCAGCGGCCCCTGGGCCTTGGCCATCAGCGGTTTTATCTCACCGATCAGTTGCTGTTCCTTGTCGATCAGCTCGGTGCCAAGGTAGGCCTGCCAGACTTTGTCGATGCCTTGCTGGGCCTCTTCGATCAGGCGGCGGGCAGCGTCGTGGCTGAGCTCTCCGCTACGAGCCTTGTGGGTGGCATCGACGATATTGACGGCATATAGGTCGGCAATGATCTTGAGGTCGCGTAGCGGTACCACACGGTCAAGGTAAACGGTTTGAAGCCCTTTATCGGTCGTTTTCAGCGCATGCAGACCGAGCAGGCCCAGAACCAGTAACGCACACAACAAGGTACCTGACAGCAAGAGCAGGTGAGTGCGGATTTTCCAGTTGTTCATGACGCGGTAATCCTCAACGGCAGGCCGGGAAGTGCGCACGATCAGTCGCCGCGCGCTTGATATGAGCCTAGGAGAGATTTGCGTACACGACGAAAAAGTTGATCGGCAGGTCAGTCCTTGTGGCAGTGCAGTACCTTGAACAGAAAAGCATACTCCAGCGCCACGTCCCTGATGCCTTGATAACGCCCGCTCATGCCACCATGGCCTGCGCCGAGGTCGGTCTTGAGCAGCAGCAGATTGTCGTCAGTCTTGTCACGGCGTAGCTTGGCCACCCACTTGGCCGCCTCCCAGTACTGCACGCGACTGTCGTTGTAGCCGGCCACGGCGAGAATCGCCGGATAAGACTGGGTGCCTACGTTTTCGTAGGGTGCATAGGCCTTGATCCGCGCGTGCACCGCGGGTTGGTTGGGATCGCCCCATTCGTCGTACTCGGTCACCGTCAGCGGCAGATCCGGGTTGAGCATGGTATTGAGCACGTCGACGAAGGGCACCTCGGCGATGGCGGCGGCGAACAGCTCCGGGCGCTGATTGAGCACCGCGCCGATCAGCAGGCCACCGGCGCTGCCGCCACTGATCGCCAGTTGCGCGGAGGTGGTCAGGCCCTCGGCGATCAGGCATTCGGCGCAGGCAATGAAGTCGTCGAAGCTGTTCTGCTTGTGTTCCAGCTTGCCGGCGCGGTACCAGGCTTCGCCCATCTCGCCGCCGCCGCGGACATGGGCGATGGCGAAGATGAAGCCACGCTCCAGCAGGCTCAGGCGGGCATGGGAGAACCAGGGGTCGAGGCTTTCGCCATAGGCGCCGTAGCCGTAGAGGTAGAGTGGGGCAGGTTGGCCAGCGGCGAACACCTCGCGGCGCGCCACCAGGCTGATGGGCACCTGCGTGCCGTCGGCGGCCGTGGCCCACAGGCGCCGGCTTGCGTAGGCGTCGGCATCGAAGGGGCCTTCCACCGGCGTCTGCTTGAGCACCTGCTGCGTGCCCGTGGCCAGCTCTAGCTGGCGGATCTGCGCGGGGCGGTTCAGCGCCTCGTAGCGCAGACGGATCACCGGGCTGTGAAATTCCAGGCTGTCCTGCACGTACAGGCTGTAGGCGGCGTCCGGCAGTTGCACGCGATAGGCGGCTGCATCCTGCGGCAGGACTTCGAGTATCGGCAGGCCGTCTTCGCGCAAGGCGAGGACGATGGCGCGCTGGTTGAGCGTGGCGCCTTCGAGCATCACCTGCGGGTCGTGGGCACGGATCTCACGCCAGTGCGGACGCTGCGGGCAGGCTTCGTCGGCACTGTATAGGGCGAAGTTGATACCGCTCTGGTTGCTGCGGATCAGCCAGCACCACTGACCATCGAGCATGCCGTGGTCGACGTCGTACTCGTGGCCTTCCTCGCGCGGCGCCAGGCAGATGAAGGCCGCTTCGGGCGTTGCGGCGTCCAGTATCCAGACTTCGCTGGTGGTCTTGCTGCCCAGTTGCAGGATCAATTGGCGTTCGGAGCTGGAACGGTAGCAGTGCAGGAAGAAACGCCCGTCGGCCTCCTCGAACACCGCTTCGGCGCTGGCTGTGCCGAGGCGGTGGCGATACAGCCGGTAAGGGCGATGGGTGTCGTCCAGCTCGGCGAAGAACAGGGTCTGGCTGTCGCTCGCCCAGGTCATGCTGCCGTCGCAGTCGTCGAAGGGCAGTTCGCTGACCTCGCCGCTGGCCAGCTCCTTGACGAACAGGCGATAGATCTCATCGCCGCTTGTATCCAGGCTGTAGGCCAGGCGCTGCTGGTCGGGGCTGATGCTGAAGGCGCCCACCGAGAGAAAACCGCCGTCTGCCAGTGCATTGGGGTCGAGCAGCAGGGTCTCGCTGGCGGCATCGGGCGTCAGCGAGCCGTCCGCCGGGCGGCGGCAGCGGTAATGCCGGGGGTATTCGTCGCCGGCCGTGGTGCGCTGGTAGTAGAGATAGTCGCCCCAGGGCGTGGGCAGCGACAGGTCGGTCTCGCGGATGCGCCCTTTGATTTCCTCGAACAGGGCTTCACGCAGCTCGGCCTGCGGTTGCAGCACGGCTTCCAGGTAGGCGTTCTCCGCTTGCAGGTGCGCCAGCACTTCGTCGCTGTCGCGATTCTCCAGCCAGCGATAAGGGTCATTGCCGGCTTGCTGGCGGGCGAGGGGGGCAGAGGGCATGGTAGGCTCCAGAACGAGAGGGGCGTCGCAGCGGACAAAAACCGTTATCATAAGCGCCCCTTTGCCAGACCCGCCACGCTAGCCCTGCTTATGATGACCGAAAACGATTACCTTCTGGCCTGGGCCGCCTATGGCATCGCAGCCCTGGGCTGCCTGCTGGTATGGATGCGCATGACCCGCTGGATGTGGCGCTATGCACGTGAGCCGCTACGTGTGCTGGTGGCCGTGTTGCTGTTCAGCCCGACCATCGTTGACCCGACGCGTGAGCTGTTCGCTCCCTCCATCGCCATCACTGCCATGGATCTGCTGCTCAAGGTGGGCAACAACGCCTGGCGTGCCGTCGCCGATCTCACGCTCTATGGCCTGATCGCCTTTGCCCTGTATCTGGCTTTCGTCGCCATACGCTGGCCGATCGAACACTGGTGGAAGGGGCGGCAGGACGAACCTGTGGATTATGGCGACGAGGATCCACGCACCCTGCGCGAACTGATGGACGACAACGACGAGCGCCTGGCCCACCCTTACGGGCGTGGCGGCCGGTTGGAGCCGCGCATCTAAGCTGCCTTGGCTCTTGCGCCTGCTCAGGCAGGCGTTCAGCATGATGGCGTCGTGGACAGGAGGCCATCATGGAGTGCGTGTTCTGTGCTATTGCCGAGCGAAGCTTGCCGGCTCATCGTCTGTACGAGGACGATGAATTCATCGTCCTCCTGGATATCTTCCCCATGCGTCCGGCTCATGTGCTGATCGTCAGCCGCGAGCATGCGCCGTTCCTGCATGATCTGCCGTCAGTGGTGCGTGATCGTCTGCTGGCCTTGGCAGTACGCCTGGCTACCGCATTGCGGCGTGCCGGTTACGGTATGCAGGGCATCAATCTGTTGATCAATGATGGCCCCGACGCCAACCAGCACGTGCCTCATCTGCACCTGCATCTGATCCCGCGCAACCCTGGTGATCTGCCGGCCTTGCTGTGGCGTCTGCTGGTTCGTTTTCTGCCTCTGGGGCGCAAGCGCCTGGAGGCCCGTTTGCTGGATGAAGCTCGACGTCTGCGTCTGGCGTTGAGCGAGGAGAACTGATGCATGTGTGAACTGCTCGGCATGAGTGCCAACGTGCCCACCGATATCGTCTTCAGCTTTACCGGGCTGATGCAGCGTGGTGGCCGCACCGGCCCGCATCGTGACGGCTGGGGCATCGGTTTCTACGAAGGGCGGGGCCTGCGTCTGTTCCAGGATCCGCGGGCGAGCAGCGAGTCGGAGGTGGCGCAACTGGTGCAGCGCTACCCGATCAAGAGCGAAGTGGTGATCGGTCATATCCGCCAGGCCAACGTCGGCAAGGTGTGCCTGGTCAATACCCACCCCTTCATGCGCGAACTCTGGGGACGCAACTGGTGCTTCGCGCACAACGGCCAGTTGGCCGGGCTGGTAGGAGCACAGAGCTTCTATCGTCCGGTGGGCGACACCGACAGCGAAGCGGCCTTCTGCGACCTGCTCAACCGCGTACGCCGCGCCTTTCCAGAGCCCGTCTCGGTGGAAGTGCTGCTGCCGGTGCTGGTGGCGGCTTGCGCCAGTTATCGTCAGCTCGGCGTGTTCAACTGCCTGCTCAGCGATGGCGACTGGCTGTTCAGCTTCTGTTCGAGCAAGCTGGCACACATCACCCGCCGCGCGCCCTTCGGCCCGGCACAACTGAAGGACGCCGATCTCTTGGTGGATTTCCAGGCGGAAACCACGCCCAATGACGTGGTCACCGTGATCGCCACCGAGCCTTTGACGGATAACGAGCAATGGGCGTTGTATCAGCCCGGTGAGTGGCGCCTGTGGCGTCATGGCGAATGCATCGCCGACGGCAAGGTCTGACGGCCTGCCTAACAGGCCGTTGAAAAACGTAGGCGAGGCAGCCAGTGCAATACCGATGGCGGCCCCGCAAAAACAGGCGAGAAAGCGGAGTTTACGAGCTGTAAATGAGCATTTTGAGCCTGTTTTTAACGCAGCAATGGCAACGTAGGTAGTTTTTCAACAGCCTGCTAAGTGGATCCACTAGGGAGGGAAGGGATGTTCAGAAGTTACCTGCGTCTGGCGCTGTTTGCCTGTGGCCTGCTGCTGGGGGTACAGGTGCCGGGCTTCATCGATGATTACAGCAAGCGCGTCGAAGCTCATCGGCTGGAGTCGCAACTGAGCCTAAGAGGCTTCCAGGAAACGGCGCAGAAGTTTTTCAAGGGCGACATGGACGCCTTGGTGGCGCATTACCGCACCAGCGACGACCCGGTGATGCAGAGCGATGCGCGCAGTGTCGAGCACCTGGTACAGCGCGCCGCCTTGCTGGATGCGGAGTGGCGCGCCATGCAGGGCGCCTGGTACGCCCAGGCCTGGCACCTGGCCACCGACGCTGATGAGCAATTGCTGGACGAAACCCTGAGCGCCTATCGCTACCAGGTGCTGCTGACCCCCGATGCGATTACCTGGGGCGTGTGCAGCGCCTTGCTGCTGGCCTGGCTGGTGGAGCTGCTGGTACTGCTGATGGGCTGGATGTTCGGTGCTGGGCGCACACGACGGACGCAGCAGCGGCACTGGCGCTGAAGCTGAAAAAGGTGAGCTGGTTCGCCTGTGCGGGTGGGTGCTTCGTGTTAATGTAATACCGCGTTACATTTACCCATCCGTCATTATGGAGTTTCCATGTCGATCAAGGATTCGATCAGGGCAGCCGCGCTGGCTGCCATCCTGCCGTTCATCACACTCGCCCACGCTGACGGCGAAGTCGCCGAACAAGCCGATAGCCAAGCCCAGGAGAGCGTACCGGGCGAGGAGCAGGTGCAGCGCATCAGCGCCGATGAATTCGTCGCCAGCCTGAATTTCCAGCATGGGCGCATCGTCCTGGGCGATGACCTGGCTACCCTCAATCTGCCCGATTCGCTGATGTTTCTCGATGGCAAGAATGCCCAGCGCCTGTTGGTCGAGGGCTGGGGTAACCCACCCGATGACGCACCACCGCTGGGCATGATCCTGCCGGCCGGCATCTCGCCGTTGGACGAGGCTTCCTGGGGCGTGACGGTGGAGTACGAGGCCAGTGGCTACGTCTCCGACGAGGACGCCGCCGATATCGACTACGACGACATGCTCGAGGACATGCAGGCCGACATGCGTGAGGCCAACGTCTGGCGTGAGGAAAATGGCTACGAGCCCGTACAACTGGTCGGTTGGGCTGCCGCGCCGCATTACGACGAGCAGGGCAAGAAGTTGTACTGGGCCAAGGAACTGAAGTTCGGCGACAGCGATGCCAACACTCTGAACTACAACATTCGCGTGCTTGGGCGTAAGGGCGTGCTGGTGCTGAACTTCGTTGCCAACATGGATCAATTGCCGGAAATCGAAGCCAGCGTACCGGCCGTGTTGGCGGCCACCGAATTCAACCCGGGGCAGCGTTATGCCGAGTTCAACCCGGATCTGGATACCGTTGCCGCTTACGGCCTGGGTGCGCTGGTGGCGGGCAAGGTGGCGGCCAAGACAGGCTTGCTGGCCATGCTGCTGATACTGTTGAAGAAGTTCTGGATCGTGCCGGCCTTGCTGATCGGCTGGCTGGGCAAGCGTCTGGGGAGGGGCAAGCATGAGCCTGCCGCCGAAACGACGGGGACACCTCTGGCACAGGCTGCCGAGGCCGAGCCGGAAGAACCGGTGCGGGCGCCGGCGCAGACGGTGATGGATCTGAACAAGGCGGACGACACCGACAAGCGCTGAGCGGGCCGGATGCAATCCGGGGAGATGCTGGTAAAGCTCCCGGATTGCATCCGGGCTACGGTGATGGCCTTACGTGTTTGTTGGTCCCCTCTCCCTAACCCTCTCCCCGAGGGGAGAGGGGATAGATTCGGTGTGGCGGAGGCTTTCGGTGTCCCGGTCGGCTCTGTCTCCCCTCTCCCGCTTGCGGGAGAGGGGCCGGGGGAGAGTGTGTTCGTTCCCGAATTGCATCCGGATACCAAACGCCGCGAATCCTGTGCAGGATTCGCGGCGTTTTTCCTTGGGGCAGCACTTACTTGGACAGGTATTTCATACCGTCTTCCAGACCCTGCAGGGTCAGGGGGTACATGCGATCCTCGATCAACTCGCGCACCAGATTGGTGGAGGCGGTGTAGTTCCAGGTGTCCTTGGGGTAGGGGTTGATCCAGATGATCTTCTTGAACTTCTCGGTGAAACGCTTCATCCAGACGTAGCCGGCTTCCTCGTTCCAGTGTTCGACGCTGCCGCCAGCCTGGGTGATTTCGTAGGGCGCCATGGCCGCGTCGCCGACGAACACCACCTTGTAGTCGGCGCCGTACTTGTGCAGCAGATCCATCGTCGAGGTGCGTTCGCTGGTGCGGCGCAGGTTGTTCTTCCACACGCTCTCGTAGATGAAGTTGTGGAAGTAGAAGTATTCCAGGTGCTTGAACTCGGTCTTGCAGGCGCTGAATAACTCTTCGCAGACCTTGACGTGGGCGTCCATCGAACCACCGATGTCCAGCAACAGCAGGAGCTTGACCGTATTGCGGCGCTCCGGGCGCATCTGGATGTTGAGCAGACCGCCGTCTTTCGCGGTGTGGTCGATGGTGCCGTCCAGATCCAGCTCTTCGGCGGCACCCTGGCGGGCGAACTTGCGCAGCCGGCGCAGCGCCACCTTGATGTTGCGCGTGCCCAGCTCGACCTGGTCGTCGAGGTTCTTGTACTCGCGCTGATCCCACACTTTGACGGCCTTGCCCTGGCGTTTGCCAGCGTCGCCGACGCGAATGCCTTCGGGGTTGAAGCCGCCGGAGCCGAACGGGCTGGTGCCGCCGGTGCCGATCCACTTGTTGCCGCCGGCGTGCTTTTCCTTCTGCTCCTCGAGGCGCTTCTTGAATTCCTCGATCAGCTTGTCCAGGCCGCCGAGGCTCTGGATCTGTGCTTTTTCCTCATCGGTCAGCAGGCGCTCGAACTCCTTGCGCAGCCACTCCTCGGGGATCATCGCCTCGATATGCTGGTTGAGGTTTTCCAGCCCCTTGAAGTAGGCACCGAAGGCGCGGTCGAACTTGTCGAAATGACGTTCGTCCTTCACCAGAATCGCGCGCGCCAGGTAGTAGAACTCGTCCATGTCGGCGAACACGACGTTGTGCTTGAGCGCGTTGATCAGGTCGAGCAACTCGCGCACCGACACCGGCACCTTGGCCGCGCGCATTTCATTGAATAGGTTGAGCAGCATGCTATGCCCTCATCAAAGTCTGTGGCTGCCTGTGGTCAATGCCCGCTCCAGAGGAAGGGCGAGCGAGCTAGAGCCAGGCAAGGCGGAAGCAGGTGAGCAAGCGCAGTGTACTTCTGTACATGAGCATTGCGAGCCTGATTCCAACGCAGCCTGGCCGACGCGCAGCCGCCCGTTATCGGGATGCTCGGCGGGTCATGAAGGCCAGGCGCTCGAGCAACTGTACATCCTGCTCGTTCTTCACCAGGGCGCCGGCCAGCGGCGGGATGGCCTTGGTCGGGTCGCGCTCGCGCAGCACCGCTTCGCCGATATTGTCGGCCATCAAGAGCTTGAGCCAGTCCACCAGTTCGCTGGTCGAGGGCTTCTTCTTCAGGCCCGGCACCTTGCGCACGTCGAAGAACACGTCCAGCGCCTCGGCCACCAGCTCGCCACTGATGTTGGGGTAGTGCACGTCGACGATCTTCTTCAGCGTGTCACGATCGGGGAAGGCGATGTAGTGGAAGAAGCAACGGCGCAGGAAGGCGTCCGGCAGCTCCTTCTCGTTGTTCGAGGTGATGATGATGATGGGGCGTTGCTTGGCCTTGATGGTCTCGTCGGTCTCGTAAACGTAGAACTCCATCTTGTCCAGTTCCTGCAACAGGTCGTTGGGGAACTCGATGTCGGCCTTGTCGATCTCGTCGATCAGCAGGATCACGCGCTCGTCGGACTCGAACGCCTCCCATAGCTTGCCTTTCTTGATGTAGTTGCGAACGTCATGAACCCTGTCGGAGTCGAGTTGCGAGTCGCGCAAGCGGCTGACCGCATCGTATTCATAGAGGCCCTGGTGCGCCTTGGTGGTGGACTTGATGTGCCAGGTGATCAGGCGGGCAGAGAAGGCTTCGGCCAGTTGTTCGGCGAGCATGGTCTTGCCGGTACCCGGCTCGCCCTTGACCAGCAGTGGGCGTTGCAGGGTGATGGCGGCGTTGACGGCCAGCTTGAGGTCGTCGGTGGCGACGTAGGACTGGGTGCCTTCGAACTTCATCGGGTAATCCTCGCACGGTGACGGCCGGCGCTGCCGGGCGTTCGTTATCTGATGGAAGCGCCGACTATAACGTGAGCCTCTGCATGCTGTGAACGCAGACGCGGTATTCAGTCACTGAATGGTCGGTCAGCGATCGTCCTGTCGGGGCGAGGGGCGTTCATAGCGTGGCGTGAAGGCTTCGACGAAGGCGTTGCGCAGGATGGCGACGAAGGCCTGGAACGCGCTGGTCTGCTGGTCATGCACGCTGCCACTGAGCTCCACGCGGGTGGCGAACTGGTCGCGGCGTTGGTTCTTCAGCAGGGTTTCGCCGCCGCCCACCAGCGCCTCCCAGAGCGAGCGCAGCACGCCCTTGTCCTCGGCTTCGACGTCCTGCTGCCAGTCGAACACGTCGACGTCGTGCAGCAGCGGCTTGATGTAGCCGCTGAGCTGGCCATTTTCGGCGCTCGCCTCGATCACCAGGTCGCCGCTGCCGCGCTTGAAATCGAAGCCGCCATAGGCACGGGCGAAGTCGTTGAAGCGGGTCAGGTCGATGTCGCGTGCACGCAGGCGTAGCTCGAAGTCCTCGAACTGCTCGAAGGGGTCGAACGTCGCCTGGCTTTCCAGGGGGGCTTGGCCGAGCAGGCGCGCCTGGCCCTCGAAGTGCGCCACCCGGTCGCCCGGTTCGTCGCCGACATTGGTGAGGTTGTAGAAGCTGGCGTTCACCGCGTCTGCACTCAGTTCCACCTGGGGCTCGGTGCTGAAGTTGTGAAAACTGATGCGGCCGTCGATCACCCGCAGCTCGTTGAGGGTGATGGGCAACAGCTTGTTCAACTGGTCGCGCCAGTCGGTGCCGGCACCGGTCTGGCTGGCCTGGCGATCGTCGCCGGCATCGACGAAGTTCAGTTGCGGCCGCTCGAAGAACACTTCGGCCACCACTGCTCGTCTGTACCAGAGTGCCGGCCAGCTCACCGACAGGTCGATCAGCGGGGCCTCGAGAAACGGCACCGGTACCTTGCCTGTGGTCTTGACGATGTTCAGGCCGTTGATGCGATAGGCGCCGCGCCACCAGGCCAGGTCGATGTCCTCGATATGGCCGCGGTAATCGCCCATGTCGGCGAGCTTGTCATTGAGGTAGTCGCGGATCAGCCAGGGCAGTGTCAGTTGTGCGGCAGCCAGCAGTAGCAGAAGGATGAGCAGAGCCTTGAGCGGCCAGCCGTAGCGTCGTTTCATCGAGAGCGTCCGTCATGTTGCCTGTCTTCGATGGACTGCGTCGCTGCCGATCTGTTCGACTGGACTGCCGTTGCACCTGAGCATAGGCTGATGGTTTTCCCTCGTTCACCCGTCAAGGAAAGGATCATGAGCCGTATCTTCGCAGACAACGCCCAGGCCATCGGCAACACGCCGCTGGTGATGATCAACCGCCTGGGGCCCAAGGGCGTGACCATTCTCGCCAAGATCGAAGGCCGCAACCCGGCGTATTCGGTCAAGTGCCGAATCGGTGCCAGCATGATCTGGGATGCCGAGGAGCGCGGCGTGCTCAAGCCGGGCATGACCATCGTCGAGCCGACCTCCGGCAATACCGGCATCGGCCTGGCCTTCGTCGCCGCAGCCCGCGGTTACAAGCTTGTGCTGACCATGCCGGCCTCGATGAGCCTGGAGCGGCGCAAGGTGCTCAAGGCCCTGGGTGCCGAACTGGTGCTGACCGAGCCGGCCAAGGGCATGAAGGGGGCGATCGAGAAGGCCAACGAACTGGTGGCGGCCAACCCCGACTACTACCTGCCGCAGCAGTTCGAGAACCCGGCCAACCCGGCCATCCACGAGAAGACCACCGGCCCGGAAATCTGGCGCGATACCGAGGGCGCCATCGACGTGCTGGTGGCCGGCGTCGGTACCGGTGGCACCATCACCGGCGTGTCGCGTTACATCAAACAGACCCAGGGCAAGCCGATCCTCTCGGTGGCGGTGGAACCGGTGGGTTCGCCGGTGATCAGCCAGACCCTGGCCGGTGCCGAGGTCAAGCCGGCACCGCACAAGATCCAGGGTATCGGCGCCGGCTTCGTGCCGAAGAACCTCGACCTGGCGATGGTCGACCGGGTCGAGCAGGTCACCGACGACGATGCCAAGGCCATGGCCCTGCGCCTGATGCGTGAGGAAGGCATTCTCTGCGGCATCTCCTGTGGTGCGGCGATGGCGGCGGCTGTGCGCCTGGCGGAGAAGCCGGAAATGCAGGGCAAGACTATCGTGGTGATCCTGCCGGACTCCGGCGAGCGCTACCTGTCGAGCATGCTCTTCGACGGCCTGTTTACCGAGCAGGAGTTGAACCAGTAAAGCAGCTTCAAGCTTCAAGCTTCAAGCTTCAAGCGGAGCCAGTCCGTAGCCCGGATGCAATCCGGGAAGTTTCGACGCCTCCGCTCCCGGGTTGCATTCGGGTCAGGTTTCACACAGGTGGTTCGAGCGGCGCTTTTTCGTAGGGTGCGCCTTGCGCACCGGGGCGGTTTGCGGTGGCCTTGGTGCGCGCAGCGCACCCTACGCTCGAGCGACACTCGGGCGCACCACCAGCCATAGGGCCAGGGCGATCAGCAGGCAGCCAGGCAGGTAGTCCCAGCTCAGCGGTTCGCCCAGTAGCAACGCGCCCCACAGCACGCCGAACGGCGGAATGAGAAAGGTGGTGGTGCTGGCCTTGATCGGCCCGATATCGGCCAGCAGACGGAAATACAGCACGTAGGCGAACGCTGTGCAGAGCAGGCCGAGGCCAGCCAGTGACAGCCACACCTCGATGCCGCCCCAGCTCGCCGGTGGTTGCAGCGCCAGGCTGCCGGCCAGCAGCGGCAGCAGGAACAGGCTGGCACCCAGCAGGCTGGCGAAGGCGGTCAGGCGATTGTCCAGGCCGCCTTGCTGGCCGATCCAGCGGCGGGTGAGGAAACCGGCAAAGCCGTAGCAGGTGGTGGCCACCAGGCAGGCGCCGGCACCCAGCAGCAACTGCAGGTCGAAGGCGACCGGGCCGGTACGGGTCAGCACGGCGACGCCGAGCAGACCGAGGAATACACCTAGCGCCTTGCTCGGGGTAATGCCTTCATGAAAGAACAGCGCGCCGATCAGTACGCCCATTAGCGGGGTGGTGGCGTTGAAGATCGCCGAATAGCCCGCCGGCAGGATCAGTGCCGCCAGGCAATACATGGCCGAGGGCAGGCCGGCATTGATCACCCCGAGCACCAGGCAGATGCGCAATTTGCCGCGAAAGTCCCAGGGCGTGCGCAGCATCAGGAGCACGGCGAACAACCCCAGTGCGCCGATACTGGCGCGGAAGAAGGCGGTCGGCATGCTGCCCAGTACCGGCGCGGCAATGCGCATGAAGAGGAAACTGGCGCCCCAGATGGCGGCGAGTAGTAGCAGGCGAAAGAGATCAGTGCTGCGCAAGGTGAGGCATCCGGCAGATTGAGGGCGCGAGTGTTGCCCCTGGGCGAGCTTCTGGCAATCCGCATTGCGCTTTCAAAGCCCTGTCGCTGGCTCTGGGTGGATTCCGCTCGCGGATTGCATCCGGGCTACGCTTTGTCGCTACACTCGGTTCACCCAGTGCATAGCGAGGTGCCTCCATGGGACAACAACGGCCGGCCGGCGAGATCGCGCGGTTGATCCTCGAGGGTTTCGACGACTACCGCGAGGATTTTCGCCAGATCACCGATGGTGCGCGTACCCGTTTCGAGCAGGCGCAGTGGCAGGCGGCGCAGCAGGCTTCCGCGGCGCGCATCAACCTGTACGAGGAGAAGGTCGCGCAGACCCGCGAACGCCTGCTGCTGGACTTCGAGCCTGGTTCGCTGGAGGCGCAACAGTGGCCGCTGGTGAAAAGCGCCTACATCAGCCTGATCGATCGGCGCTGCGACGACGAGCTGGCGGAAACCTGGTTCAACTCGATCTTCTGCAGCCTGTTCAGTCACGACCAGATCAACGATGACTGCATGTTCATCCACACCACCCGGCCATCGCAGCGCAGCCAGAATGCTGTGGCGCAGACGCGCAGATATTGGCCGCGAGGGGAGCTGGGCGAAGCGCTGCAGGCCATTTTCCACGACTATCGCTTCGATGTGCCCTATGAGGATCTGCCGCGTGACCTACAGCGCCTGGAAGAGCAACTGCGTGCCAGCCTGCCGGACTGGATCTGCAAGGATCCGGAACTGTGCATCGAGCTGTTCTCCTCGGTGCTCTACCGCAACAAGGGCGCCTACCTGATCGGCCGTATCTACACCCGCGACGAGCAATGGCCGCTGGCGATTCCCCTGCTGCATCTGGAGGGGCAGGGCATCCAGGCCGATGCGGCGATCACCGACGAGGCGGAGGTGTCGATCATCTTCTCCTTCACCCGCAGTTATTTCATGGTGGAGGTGGCCATCCCCGCCGAGTTCATCGGCTTTCTCAAACGCATCCTGCCGGGCAAGCACATCGCCGAGCTGTACACCTCGATCGGCTTCTACAAGCACGGTAAGTCCGAGTTCTACCGCGCCCTGATCGGCCACCTGGCCAGCACCGAGGACCGCTTCATCATGGCGCCGGGGGTACGTGGCATGGTCATGAGCGTATTCACCCTGCCGGGCTTCAATACTGTGTTCAAGATCATCAAGGATCGTTTCGCCCACGCCAAGACGGTGGATCGCAACACGGTGATCGAGAAGTATCGACTGGTCAAAAGCGTCGACCGGGTGGGGCGCATGGCCGATACCCAGGAGTTTTCCGACTTTCGTTTTCCCAAGGCCAAGTTCGAGCCGCAGTGCCTGGCCGAGCTTCTCGAGGTGGCGCCGTCCACCGTGGTGCTGGAGGGTGACAGCGTGCTGGTGCGGCATTGCTGGACCGAGCGGCGCATGACGCCTCTGAATCTCTATCTGGAAGGTGCCAGCGATGCCCAGGTGCGCGAGGCGCTGGACGACTACGGCCTGGCCATCAAGCAACTGGCGGCGGCCAATATCTTCCCTGGCGACATGCTGCTGAAGAATTTCGGCGTCACCCGCCATGGCCGTGTGGTGTTCTACGACTACGACGAGATTTGCTTTCTCACCGAGGTGAACTTCCGCCGCATTCCGCCGCCGCGCTTCCCCGAGGACGAGATGAGTTCCGAGCCCTGGTATTCGGTGGGGCCGATGGACGTGTTCCCCGAGGAGTTCCCGCCTTTTCTGTTCGCCGATATCAAGCAGCGCCAGCTATTCAGCAAGCTGCATGGCAATCTCTATGACGCCAATTACTGGAAGCAATTGCAGGAGGCGATTCGCGCAGGCAAGGTGATCGACGTGTTCCCCTATCGGCGCAAGAGCCCGGTGATTTGACCCGGCCAGGTTGAAATCCGCCCCGGCAGACCTAATCTGATAGGTGAGCTCCCTGGCTCTTCCATCTACTTGGCAGGAGGTCGTACCCATGCTCGCCAAGCTGCAAGAACAACTGCAAGCCCTGCTGCAGGCCCTCGGCCTCGTCCCGCAACCCCAGCCCATTCGTATCAGCGAGGCCGAGCAGGCGCGTCTGCGCCGCGAAGCGCAGCAGCGCCGCTGAAACGCCTCAGCTAAGCCGATGGACGTCGAACCAGGCGTCTATCAGCTCACGCATCCGCTGCCCCGAAAAACTGGCGAAATGCCCGCCGTGCACGGTGCGTACGGGCAGCTCGCGCAGGCGTGCCAGGCTGTGCGCGTAATCCTCCAGGTTCGAGTGGTAGGCGTCCTCGATCAACGGCCCGTCGTAGAGGATGTCGCCGGAAAACAGCGTTTGCGTACTCGCTTCCCACAGGCTGATGCCACCCGGTGAATGACCGGGCGTGTGCAGCACCTGCAATACTCGATCCCCCAGATCCAGCACGTCGCCATCTTCGATCAGGCGCGTGGCCGGTGCCGCTCGCACTCGATATTCGGCGTAGCACAGCGGGCAGTCCGGGTGTGCCTCGAACATCTCGTCGCCGACGAAATCCGTGGCCAGGGTATTGGCGCCGTCCGGCGCCGCGAGGATATCGGCCTCGGCCGGATGCACCAGGCGTTCGGCAAATTCGTGATGTCCGGCGATATGGTCGAAGTGGCAATGGCTGGCCACCGCCAGCAGCGGCCTGTCGCTCAGCCAGGGCAGTTGTTCGCGCAGGCTGACCAGGCCGGAGCCGGAATCGATCAGCACGTCATGCTCGCGTCCCTGCACATGCCACATGTTGCAGCGGTAGAAGGGGCGCACGTAGGGCTCGTGGATCAGGCAGATACCATCGTGGCGATGCTCCACCTCGAACCAGCGGTCACGGCTGACGATTTTCATGGCCCACCTCGTGGTTGTATTTGGAGAGCTTGCAGGTGCTGATTGGTGATCACCAGCCGTAGGGTGCGCTGCGCGCACCGCACATCACGCTACGCTAGCTGCGTCTGTGGCAGCAGCACCCAGCGGCGCAGTACCGCGTAGCTGGCGGCGGTGATCAGGAACACCGGCAGCGAGGCGCCCCAGGCCAGCGGCGCGACCCAGCCCCAGTAGTAGGCCAGCACCGCGCCCAGGCCGTAGGCGACGAAGGCGGCCGGGTTGAAGCCGTTCAGGTAGCGATAGCGACCGCCATCCTCGCTGAGCAACTCGTCCACCGCATACTGACCCTTGTGAATCAGGAAGTAGTCGGCGATCAGCACGGCGAAGGCAGGGATGAACACGCTGCCGATCACCAGCAGGAAACTCTGGAAGTTGTCGAGGATGCCGGGGATCTGCGAGCCGAGGATCGACAGCACGCCGATGCCAAGTGCCGGCTTCCAGAACGGGGTTTTCGGGCTGATGTTGAGGTACGACAGCGAAGCGCTGTAGACGCACATGACGTTGGTGGTCATCACCGAGAGGAACACCACGATGGCCGCCGGCAAGCCGAAGCCGAAACCAGCCAACAGAACGGCCGGGTCATAGGTCTGCTCCATGCCGGTCAGTACCGAGAAGCCCGAGACGGTAGCGCCCAGGCCCATAGCCAGCAGCGTGGCGACGACATAACCGACCCAGGTGCCGACCGCCGCCACGCCCTGGCTGCGGCAGTTGCGGTTGTAATCGGCGGCCAGCGGAATCCAGGAGAAGGCGGTGGCGATGACGATATCGAAGGCGATGCCGGGGGTGATGGTGTTGCGCGGTTCGGTGGGCATGGCCAAGAGACTTCCGAACTCGAACTTCTGTCCCATCACATAGAACACCGCAGCGGCCAGCAGAAGCATGCCGATGGCAGCCCAGCGCTCGACCCGCTCGATGCCCAGGTGGCCGCGCAGGGCGATCAGTAGCACCAGTGTCTCGCAGAGGATGGTGAACAGCGGCAGGTTGGAGTAACCGGTCAGGTGCTGCACCGCGTAGTTCAGGCTCATGCCGGCCAGCAGCGCCTGGATCCAGCTCCAGGCCAGCAGGGTCAGCAGATTGACCAGCGACGGCAGCTTGGCGCCGCGCGAGCCGTAGCTGCCACGCGCCAGCACCATGGTGGTGAGGCCAGAGCGTTGGCCCATCAGGCCGACCAGCACCAGCGGCAGGATGCCGATACCGGAGCCGATCAGCACGATGAGCATGGCCTGGGTGAATTTCAAATCCGGCACCAGCAGCATGCCGGTGAGGATGGTGGTGACCACCACGTTGGCGCCCAGCCACAGGGCGATGGTGCCACCCAGGCCGAGGCTGCGATGCGCCTTGTCGGTAGGGGCCAGTCCGTCCTGGCCGAAATACTGGCTGAGATTCTTGAACATGGTGCGACTCTCCGATGCTTGATTGTTGGTCTTGGTAGAACGGCAGTCAGGGATGCAGCTAAATCTTGTGGTTATGGTCGTGGCTCGGATGCAATCCGGGGCAGGGATTTCGCAGCTAAAGCCCCTCCCACAAAACGGAGACTCCCTGTGGGAGGGGCTTTAGCCGCGATCGATCCAGTCAGGGATGAAAGGGCGCGGCCTCCTGCACTTCGATGATCAGGGGGCGGTCTTCGGGCGCGCTGCGTAGCAGCTCGGCCAGATGCGCATGATCGCGTGCACGCTCGGAGGCGCAGCCGAATCCTCGGGCGATGGCCAGCAGATCCGGGGTGTAGATGTCGACGCCGATGGGCTCGATGTCGCGGCGCTGCATGTAGCGCTTGATCTCGCCATAGCCGGAGTTGTTCCACAGCAGCACGATGATGCCGACCCGCGCCTCCACCGCGCTGGCCAGCTCGGGCAGGGTGAACTGGATGCCGCCATCGCCCATCAGGCTGATCACCGGCCGCGTCGGCTCGGCCAGCCTGGCGCCGATGGCCGCCGGCAGGCCGTAACCGAGGGTGCCGTAGCCGGTGGAGGCATTGAACCAGCGCCGCGCACCGTCCAGTTCCACCAGGTGATTGCCGCTATACACCGTCTGCGTCGAGTCGCCGACGAAGCGGGCAGTGGGCAGGGCGTCGAGCATGCAGTCGAACAACTGGCGGTAATGCGCCCAGCCGGCGAAATCCTCGGCCAGGCGCGCCTGTACGGCGGCAGTGCGCTGTGCGCCGGGGCTGTCTGCGCTGGCCTCGCGCGGGGCGAACTCGGCCAGCAGCATGCGCATGGCCACGCGCGCATCGCCCTGGATCGCCAGGTGCGGGGTGAAGTTGCGTTGCAGTTGCTGGGCATCGATGTCGATGCGGATCAGCCGGCCAGGCAGGCGGAAGTCGCCGTCGAACACCACGTCGTAGTCGGTTTCACCCAGCTCGGTGCCTATGGCCAGCACCACATCGGCTTCCAGTGCCAGGTCGCGCACCGGGCGCAGCGACTGGTTGCTGCCCAGCAGCAGCGGATGGCCGGCTGGCAGCAGGCCCTTGGCATTGATGGTCAGGGCGGTGGGGGCGTCCAGCGCGGCGGCCAGGGCGCGCGCTTCGGCCTCGGCGGCAACACAGCCGCCACCGAGCAGCAGCAAGGGGCGCTCGGCCAGTTTGAGCAGCCCGGCCGCCTCGCGAATCAGCGTGCGGTTCGGTGCCGGGCGGTGCAGCCTCGGCCGTGGCGCCAGGGCCATATGGCGAGCGTCGGCGGTGATGATGTCCAGCGGCAGCTCGATATGCACCGGGCGTGGCCGTTCGCCCTCGAACACGGCGAAGGCGCGGGCCAGCACGCCAGGCAGCTCCTCGGCACTCATCAGGGTATGGCTGAAGGCACTCACGCCGGCCACCATGGCACGCTGGTTGGGCAGCTCGTGCAGATAGCCCTTGCCCAGGCCGAGACGGGCTCGTTCGTTGACGCTGGAGATCACCAGCATCGGGATCGAGTCGGCATAGGCCTGGCCCATGGCGGTGAGAATATTGGTCATCCCCGGCCCGGTGATGATGAAACACACGCCGGGCTTGCCGGACACGCGGGCATAGCCGTCGGCCATGAAGCCGGCGCCCTGTTCGTGGCGCGGGGTGATATGGCGGATGCCGCTAGCCGGCAGGCCGCGGTACAGCTCGATGGTGTGCACGCCGGGAATGCCGAATACGGTGTCGACACCCCAGGCCTCGAGTTGCTTGACGAGAAATTCACCGCAGGTGGTCATGGGCTGCTTCCTTCCAAACCGGGGGAATTTAAAGGGCGAAGGTGTGCGGGGCGCAGCACCTTCGCCAAGTCCCGCCCCGGGGGGCGGGTATTGCCGGAGCCGTATCAGAGCGCATGGCTGACCGTAGCGCTACGACGCGATACCTGGCTGGCGACGATGAAGGTCAGGGTCGCTACGGTCAGGCTGTAGTAGATCGGCGTATTGGCATCCAGACCGTCGAGGAACATGAACAGCGCCGCGGTGAGGCTGCCGCACAGCATGCTGAGGATGGCGGCGAAAGTGGTCGCGCGCTTGAAGTAGATCGCGCCCAGCAGGGGCACCAGCATGCCGCCGACCAGCAGGTTGTAGGCCAGGGTCAGGGCACTGATCACGTCACTGACGACCAGCGCGATGGCCAGCACGATGACACCGAGCAGGAGGGTAAACACGCGGTTCTTGTGCGCGTCGCCATCCTCGTCCTTGCCACCGAGCAGCGGCCACAGATCCTGCGCGGCGGTGGTCGAGGCGGCCAGCAGGCCGGCGCTGGCGGTGGACATCAGCGCAGCCAGGGCGGCGGCGATGACCAGACCACGGATGCCGTCCGGCAGGCTGTGCTGAACGATGCTGGCAAAGGCGTTGTTGGCGTTGTCCAGATCCGGCAGCAGCACCTTGGCGGCCATACCGATCAGCGCGGCGGCCAGGCCGTACAGCACGCAATACAGACCGGCTGCGGTGCCGGCGACGCGGGCCACGCCCTCGCTGCGCGCGGTGAATACGCGCTGCCAGATGTCCTGGCCGATGAAGATGCCGAGGAAGTAGATCAGGAAGTAGGTGACGATGGTGTCCCAGCCGATGCTGGTGAAGGAGAAGTAGCTGGCCGGCAGGGTGGCGACCAGTGCATCCCAGCCGCCGGCATCGCTGATCGATATCGGCATGAGAATGAACACCAGGCCGATGGTCATGATCAGGAACTGAACGATATCGGTAAGCGTCAGCGACCACATGCCACCGATGGTGGAGTAGGTCACCGTGATACCGCCGCCGAGCAGGATGGCGACCCAGAACGGCATGCCGAACAGCACCTGCATGACGGTACCAATGGCGATGGTCGAGGTGGCCGCGAGCGTCAGTGCGTAAACCAGCATGATCACGGCGCTGGCGTGGCGCGCGGTCGGGGTGTAGCGGCGCTCCAGCACCTGGGTGACGGTGTAGATCTTCAGTTTCAGCAGCGGTTTGGCTAACAGCAGGCTGATGCCGACGATACCCAGGCCCAGCGCGGCACACAGCCAGAAGCCGGAAATACCGTGCACGTAACCCAGGCGCACGGTACCGATGGTGGAGGCGCCGCCGAGCACGGTGGCGGCCATGGTGCCGAGGTAGAAGCCAGGGCCGAGGTTGCGCCCGGCGACCAGATAATCTTCACGGGTCTTGGCACGGCGCATGCCGTACCAGCCAAGCGCGAGCATGGCGGCGACGTAGAGTAGAACGACGAATAGATCAAGGGCCATGTGGCTCTCCAGTTCTTGTAGTTGTTGTGGCCTGAGCAGCAAGGATTTACCCGGCGCTCAGGCTGGGCGCCGGGTGGGCTGGGGTGTGTCGTCTTAGCGGCGCTGAACCCCAGGCAGCACGCAGAGCATTTCGTAGAGCAGGTTGGCGCCGAGCAACGAGGTGTTGCCGGTGGTGTCGTAGGGCGGTGAAACCTCCACCAGATCGCCGCCAATCAGATCCAGGCCCTGGCAGCCGCGGATGATCTCCATGGCCTGGATGGTGGTCAGGCCGCCGATTTCCGGGGTGCCGGTGCCGGGCGCCCAGGCCGGGTCGATGCCATCGATGTCGAAGGACAGGTACACCGGGCCGCCGCCGACCTTCTCGCGCACCTCGGCCATCAGCGGCGCCAGCGACTGGTGCCAACATTCTTCGGCCTGCACCACACGGAAACCCTGTTTGCGGCTCCAGTTGAAGTCCTCGGCGGTATAACCCTGGGCGCGTAGGCCGATCTGCGCCACGCGCTGGCTGTCGAGCAGGCCTTCTTCCTGGGCGCGGCGGAAGGTGGTGCCGTGGGCGATCTTCTCGCCGAACATGTGGTCGTTGACATCGGCGTGGGCATCGACGTGCACCAGGCCGATCTTGCCGTACTTCTTGTGCAGGGCGCGCAGGATCGGCAGGGTGATGGTGTGGTCGCCACCCAGGGTCAGCGGCTTGATGCCGAGTTCGACGATCTCGTCGTAGGCCTCTTCGATGATGCGCACGGCGTCGAGCAGGTTGAAGGTGTTGATCGCCACGTCACCGATGTCGGCCACGTTCAGCGAGTCGAACGGCGCGGCGCCGGTGGCCATGTTGTAGGGGCGGATCATCACCGACTGGGCGCGGATCTCGCGCGGGCCGAAGCGGGTGCCGGAGCGCAGCGAGGTGCCGATATCCAGTGGCACGCCGACGAAGGCGGCATCGAGCTGGCGTTTTTCCTCGGGGCTCTGGATATGGGGCAGGCGCATCATGGTGGCGATACCGCCGAAACGGGGCATTTCGTTGCCACCCAGGGGCTGATGAAAAACTTTGTCCATGGGAAGGCCTCACGGTTGTTGTGGTTGTAGGAATCGTTGGGCCGGATTCTTCGTCAGCGGTGCAGCGGGAAGAATCGCTGATGGCAAAAACTTAGTTCAGAGATTTCTAAACTAAGCGGCTCTGCTTTACAGTGGGCTGATCACCTTGGTGCGCACGGCGCGCCCTACGTGACCTCGACGGCTCGCCGTAGGGTGCGCCGTGCGCACCATCGATTTCTGCACTAGCCGACAAGAGCCCCATGACCAGCCAATTGCCTGATCTGAAACTGCTGAAGATCTTCGTCGCCGTGGTGCGCCATCAGGGCTTCGCTGCCGCACAGCAGGAGCTGAACCTGTCCACCTCGGCCATCAGCACCTACATGAGCCAACTGGAAAGCCAGCTCGGCATCGTGCTCTGTCATCGCGGCCGTGGTGGCTTCAGCCTGACCAGCAAGGGTGAGCTGTTCCATCAGGAAACCTTGCGCCTGCTCGGCGAGCTGGAAGGTTTCGAGCGCTACTCGGCGGCGCTCAAGGGCGAGTTGCGCGGCACCCTCAACCTCGGTGTGCTGGACTCTACCGTCAGCGATCCGGCCCTGCCCTTGGCCGAGGTGATCGGCGCCTACAGCCAGGAGCATCCCGGCGTGCACCTGCACCTGTCGGTGATGAGCCCTTACGAGTTGCAACTGGCGGTGCTGGACAACCGCCTGGATCTGGCCATCGGTGCCTTCTCCACGCGCATGAACGGCCTGGTCTACCAGCCGCTGTACCGCGAGCAGCACTGGCTGTACTGCAGCGAGCGGCACGCGCTGTTCGCCCAGCGGCGCATCCCGGCAGAGCTGATCACCCAGCAGCGCATGGTCGGCCGCGGCTACTGGAGCCAGGCCGAGCTGGCTCGCCATGGCTTCAAGCACAGTGCGGCGACGGTGGAGTCGATGGAGGCGCAACTGATTCTGGTGCTGTCCGGCGCCTACATCGGCTACCTGCCGGAACACTACGCCCAGCACTGGGTGGATCTGGGACGGCTGCGTGTGCTGTCGCCTGCGACCTTCGGCTATCAGGCACCGTTCTCGTTGATCCTGCGGCGCGGCCGCGCGCGTGAACCGCTGATCCAGACCTTTCGCGATCTGCTCAAGGCGCAGCTCAATCCGGGCGATCGTTAAAGTCCTCTGGCTATCGGTCGAAAGCCTGGAAGCCACTGTTCATCAGGGGTTACGACTAATCGACGATTAGCGATCCTCTGGCGCTGTGCTACTACTTAAAAAGTTGTAATTCTGACCCCACCGAGATCGCCCATGCGCCAGAATTTGCCTGTGACCCAGCGTGAACGCACCTTTGCTGCCGATGAACGCCTCATCTCCACCACCGACATGGATAGCCGGATCACCTACTGCAATGACGCATTCGTCGCAATCAGCGGTTTCACCCGCGAAGAACTGATCGGTCAACCGCACAACCTCGTACGCCATCCGGACATGCCGCCCTCGGTGTTCGGCCATATGTGGGACACCATCAAACAGGGCAAGCCCTGGATGGGTATCGTCAAGAACCGGGCGAAGAATGGCGATTTCTATTGGGTCAGCGCCTATGTCACGCCGGTCTACGAGGGGGGACGCATGGTCGGTTACGAGTCGGTGCGCTCGCTGCCCACCGAGGCGCAGAAGCGCAGAGCGGAAGCACTCTACGCCCGCCTGCGTGAAGGCAAACCTGCCGTGCCGGCCTTCGAGCGCTGGACCTACAGCCTGGTGCGCTCCTGGCCTTTGATCCTGGCAGCGGCGGTCATCCTGGCAGCCGAAACCGTCATGACGGATTGGCTGCTGGTCGGCTTCACCTTCGCCATGATGGTCGCTCTGGGCGCCTACCAGTTGCACCGTACCCGGGCGCTGATCATGCGTACCCTCGACGAGCACCCCAAGGCCTTCACCAGTGAACTGGTGGCCCTGACCTACACCGATAACCGGGGCGCTCAGGCACTGCTCGATCTGGCCATGATCAGTGAGGAGGCGCGTCTGCAGACCGCGCTGACCCGTCTGGAAGATGCCGGCGAGAACGTCAAACGGCGGGCGACGCAGGCTTCCGAACTGGCCAGTGCCGGGGCCGGCCTGCTCGATCAGCAGCGTGCCGAGACGGATCAATCGGCCACCGCCATCAATGAAATGGCCGCCACCATTCAGGAAGTGTCGCAAAACGTGCAGAACACCTCGAATGCCGCCAGCGAGGCGGATCGTCTGGCCCAGGAGGGGCGCGACCTGGCCAACGGCAGCCTGGACTCCATGCGGCAGATGGCCCAGGCGGTCACCGATATCGGTCAGGCGGTCAACGAGCTGGCCAATTCCACCCAGTCCATCGGCAGCGTGGCGGATGTGATCACTTCGATTGCCGAACAGACCAACCTGCTGGCGCTCAATGCGGCCATCGAGGCGGCCCGTGCCGGTGAGCAGGGCCGGGGCTTCGCCGTGGTGGCCGATGAGGTGCGTTCCCTGGCCTCGCGTACCCGTGAATCCACCGAGCAGATCCACCAGATCATTTCCGCTCTGCGCGCGGGGGCCGATCGCGCCGTGGCCACCGCTTCGCGTGGCGAGGAGATCTCCCGGGGCAGCGTGGACAGCGTGGAGTCGGTGAAGAATGCGCTGGAGGGCATCAGCGAAGCGGTGAGCCGCATTTCCGGCATGAGCCAGCAGATGGCATCCGCTTCCGAGGAGCAGAGCCACGTGGCCGAGGACATCAGCCGGCAGATCACCCGCATCGCCCAGCTCTCGGAAAACAGCGCGTCGCAGGCCCATCAGGGCGCGGCCATCAGCCGTGAGCTGGAAGAGATGGCCGACTATCTGCACAGTCTGGCGGAGCGTTTCAACCGCTGAAGGGAACCTTTAAAAACTACCTACGTTGCCATCGCTACGTTAAAAACAGGCTCGTGCGCGAGTCCGAGCTAGGCGCCCCCATCAAAAATGTTCATTTACAACGCGTAAACCCGAGTGCGGGCCCAGTGCTTTTTCGCCTGTTTTTGCGGGGCCGCCATCGGTATTGCGCTGGCTGCCTCGCCTAGGTTTTTAGAGGTTCCCTGACGGCACTGGCGGATGCAATTCGGGCAAGGCTCCCGGATTGCATCCGGGCTACGCCTGCGGCCGGCGTTCATGGCACACTGCGCGGCATGTCTCGTCCGACCTGTTGCCGCTGCCAGCGCCCGCTCAGCCGTTGCCTGTGCCCGCTGATTCCCGATCTCGATAGCCAGACCCGGTTGCTGATCCTGCAGCACCCGAGCGAGGCTGCGCACGCCCTCAATACGGCGCGCCTGGCGGCGCTGGGCCTGCGCAATGCCGAGTTCAGGGTGGGCGAGGTATTCGACGAACTGCCGCAGTGGCTGGCGCGGCCGGGGTATCAGGCCTGTCTGTTGTTTCCAGGCGAGCACGCCGCGCCTCTGGCGCCACGCCAAGCAGGGCAATTGCCGTTGCTGTTGGTGGTGCCGGACGGCACCTGGCGCAAGGCGCGCAAGCTCTTGCATCTCAATCCGCTGCTGGCGGCCTTGCCGCGTGTCAGCCTGAGCAATGCGCCGACATCGCGCTACCGCTTGCGCAAGGCACCGCAGGCGGACGCGTTGTCGACCATCGAAGCCATCGTCAGCGCGCTGGAGACGCTCGAAGCGCCGAGCTGCTTCCAGGCGCTGCTACGGCCCTTCGATGCCCTGATCGAAGGGCAGATCGCGGCCATGGGCGAGCAGACCTACAGACGTAATCACGTCAGGGACTGAGCCTGGCGCTCAGGCGGCGAAGCGCTGCTCCAGATAGGCGATGATCGCCTTGGACTCGTACAGCCAGGTGCTCTGGCCGTTTTCCTCGATGCGCAGGCAAGGCACCTTGATGCGACCGCCTTGCTGTTCCAGCGCCTGGCGATGCTGGGCGTCGTGCTTGGCATCGCGCAGCTCTACCGGCAGGTCGAGGCGGTGCAGGGTGCGCCGTACCTTGACGCAGAAGGGGCAGGCGCGGAATTGATACAGCGCCAGGTCGGCCGTGGCGCGTTGCACCTCGGCCTGGGCCTCGGCACTGCGTTTGAGCTTGCGCGGGCGGCTGATCCAGTCGGCGAAGATCACCAACTGACCCAGGCCATTGCGAAGGGCCTTGAGCAACATGTTCGGACTCCTGAAATGCGAACGGCCGCGCGCAGGGCGAGCGGCCGGGGAAGGGCTCAGCGAACCAGATTGAGGAATTCGCCGCGGGTCGCCGGGTTGCTGCGGAACTCGCCGAGCATCACCGAGGTGACCATGGAGGAGTTCTGCTTCTCCACGCCGCGCATCATCATGCACATGTGCTGGGCTTCGATGACCACCGCCACACCCAGGGCGCCGGTGACCTGCTCGATCGCCTCGGCGATCTGCCGGCTGAGATTTTCCTGGATCTGCAGGCGGCGGGCGTACATGTCGACGATACGGGCCACCTTGGACAGGCCGAGCACCTTGCCGTTGGGCAGGTAGGCGACATGAGCCTTGCCGATGAACGGCAGCATGTGATGCTCGCACAGGGAATACAGCTCGATGTTCTTGACCAGCACCATCTCGCTATTGTCGGAGCTGAACAGGGCGCCGTTGGTGACTTCCTCCAGCGTCTGCTGGTAGCCGCGGCAGAGGTACTGCATGGCTTTGGCGGCACGCTTTGGCGTGTCCAGCAGACCCTCGCGGGAGACGTCCTCGCCGAGCTGGCCGAGGATGGCGGTGTAGTGGTTTTCCAGGGACATGGCGCTTCCTGTTGAGTAACGAAGGGCGCAGGGTAGGGTGCCGCTGCGTGCCTGGCAAGGGCGATCAGTATTCGTCGCGGCCATCCATCATGGTGCGCTTGAGGATCACGTACACCGCGCCAGTGCCGCCGTGTTTGGCCTGGCAGGAGGTGAAACCGAGCACCTGTGGATGCTGGCGCAGCCAGGTGTTGACGTGGCTCTTGATCAGCGGTTTGCGCCCGTCCATGCGCGCGGCCTTGCCGTGGGTCACGCGTACGCAGCGCACTTCCAGCTTGGTGGCCTCGGCGATGAACTCCCAGAGGGTGTCTCGCGCTTTCTCCACGCTCATGCCGTGCAGGTCGAGGCTGCCGTCGAAGGGTATCTGGCCGAGCTTGAGTTTACGCATCTGGCCTTCCTGCATGCCGTTGGCGGCCCAGTACAGGGCGTCCTCGGCGCCGACGTCGATGACGAACTGATCGGACAGGCCGTCCACCTTGATCTCGCCCTGGCTGATGGTCGCCGCCTGGCGCAAGGCGCCCAGTTGCTTGCGATCAGCTTTGGGCTTGCCGGTATCGGCGCGGTCGTACTTGATGGGCTTAACGCCACGCAGTTCGGCCTGGAAGAGGGAAAGATCGTCGTCTTGCATGGAAGGGCTCCGCGAATCAGGCGGCCATTTTATGGCCTGCCGCTCCTGGCGGCCAGTCTGAGGGGCTTGGGGGGCAAGACCAATACCCCAGGCATTCCACGAATGAACCCAAAAAAATTCAGGCAATGTCTTGCCTTTCAGTCACGCTTCTTCAGCAAGTGAGGAGACATGTCCAGCCCACCCGGCCGGCGTAGGCGGCGCCGGCAACGGCGCCAGAAGGCGATCCCGGCCCAGAACAACAGCAGACCAAGCCCCAGAACCACCAGTGCTTCGCCAACGGTGTCGTTGAGCGAGCCAAGGCGCGGAGCGCGCCCGGCCAGGGAGGCGACGCCGGCCATCGCCAGGAGCGTGCCGAGCGCGGCGAACAGCGCGCCCAGGGCTGCGCCGATACGCAAGCGCCAAGGCTTGGCATGGCGCGGGCGCAGCCGGCTTGCATCGAAATCGTCGGACAGTTTCATTGCGGCCTTCCTCGCAGACTGTCGGCGGTAAGACCCCACAGGCCTTACCGGGGTTCCGCACTGGTGGGCACCTCTAAAAACTACCTGCGTTGCCATCGCGGCGTTAAAAACAGGCTGGAACGCCAGCCCGGTCAAATGCTCATTTACAACACGTAAACCCGAATGCGGGCCCAGTGCTTTCTTCGCCTGTTTTTTGCGGGGCCGCCATCGGTATTGCGCTGACTGCCTCGCCTACGTTTTTAGAGGTGCCCTGGTGGGCCTGCAGCTCAGACCAGCGACTTGGCGTTTGGCACCAGGGTGGCGAAGTTGTCACCCAGGGCGATCATCTCGATCCGGTGCACTTCGTCAGCGGCGATCACGCTGCCGTCCGGTGCCGGCAGATCACGGGTGGCGCAGGCGGCATCGACCAGAGTACAGCGATAACCATAGTCCTTGGCAGCGCGCACCGTGGTGCTGATGCTCGAATGGGTCATGAAACCGCAGACGATGAGGTTCAGATGGCCGAGGCTCTGCAGGCGGTCATGCAGCTCGGTACCGGCAAAGGCGTTGGGTAGGCGTTTTTCCACCACGATCTCGCCGGGTAGCGGCTCGGCTTCCGGCAGATGGCGGCCGCGTGGGCCGCTGGGGTCGAGCAGGCCGCCGGGAATGCCCAGGTGCTTGACGTGGACGATGGGCGTGCCGGCACTGCGCGCGGCGGCCAGCAGCGTGGCGATCTCCTCCAGGGCGGCATCCAGGCCCGGCAGGGCGAGCACGCCGCTGCGATATTCTTCTTGAGCATCGATGATCACCAGGGTCGCATTGCTCAGGCTGGCCGCTGCATGGCCACGGCCGGTGAGCTGGAACATGGTTTGCGGACGGGACATCTCGGGCTCCTGGTCGATGGTGATGATGTGCCATTGTCCGCTTGCCAGCGCGGGATGTGAACCTCTTGCGCGGCATTACTTGCTGAGGTAAAGAGCAAGGGTGGTTCGGAACCTGCCAGGAAAGCAGGTGGTCACAGGCAAAAGGAGTTGCTCATGTCCTTCATCTCTCATCTATCCCCCTATCTCTGGCTGCTGTTCTCGCTGGCGGTGTCCATAGCGGTGCTGCGTGAGTTGCGGCGCCCGTCGCAGGAGCGACGTTCGTCTTCCGAGCGCGAGTAAGCGGGCACAGTGTGATCCGGTTGGGCTAGACTGCGTGATTTTTTCACCCGGAGGCTGCCCATGACCGCTCCCAACACCCGTTTACGCACCCTGCGCGACTATATCCGCTGGGCTGTCAGCCGCTTCCAGGCCAATCAGTTGTTCTTCGGCCATGGCACCGACAATGCCTGGGACGAGGCGCGTCAACTGGTGCTCGGTGCCCTGCATCTACCCTGGGAAATCAACGATGCCTACCTCGACTGCCGGCTCGAGGATGACGAGCATGCCCATCTGCAGGCCTTGCTCAAACGTCGTATCGAGGAACGTGTGCCCACCGCTTACCTGCTGGGCGAGGCCTGGTTCTGCGGTTTGCCATTCATCGTCGACGAGCGCGTGCTGGTGCCGCGTTCGCCCATTGCCGAACTGATCGACCGGCATTTCGCCCCCTGGTTGCCCACCGAGCCGGCGCGGGTGCTCGACCTGTGCACGGGTTCCGGTTGCATCGGCATCGCTTGCGCCTACGAGTTCCCCGAGGCGGAAGTGGTGCTGGCCGACCTGTCGTTCGACGCGCTGGAGGTGGCCAACCAGAACATCGAGCATCATGGCCTGCAAGAGCGCGTCTATTGCGTGCAGGGCGACGGTTTCGCCGGACTGCCGGGGCAGCGTTTCGACCTGATCGTCTCCAACCCGCCTTATGTCGACGCCGAGGATTTCGCCGACATGCCCGCCGAATACCAGCACGAGCCGGCCATGGGCCTGGCCTGCGGCGACGATGGCCTGGATCTGGTGCGGCGCATGCTGGCCGAGGCGGCCGATCATCTGACCGAACGTGGTGTACTGATCGTCGAGGTGGGCAACAGCCAGGTGCATGTCGAAGCGCTGTACCCGGAGGTGGACTTCACCTGGCTGGACTTCCAGCGCGGTGGTCATGGTGTGTTCCTGCTGGCGGCCAAGCAGTGCCGGGAGCATCAGGCGCTGTTCCGTTCGCGCCTCGCAGGCTGATTCCCCGGTGCGCACGGCGCACCCTACGGTAGAGCGAACACAGAGCGTAGGGTGGATGTCGCTTTTCACATCCACCAAAACGGTGGATCGATAAAGCGCGATCCACCCTACGGTACTTGGTGCGCACGGCGCACCCTACGGGCGTTGCGGATGACGTAGGGTGCGCTGTGCGCACCACGAGTCTCTAACGCGTGGCAATCCAGATCAGCAGCCCGGCCTGAAACAGGCTGAAGGCCACCAGGCAGGTGATGGTGAAGCGCAGGCTGCTGTCTTCACGTTTGAGACGATCCACGTGTGCCTGCAGCTTGCGCAGCGCTTTGTCCTGCTCCTGCAGGTTCTGGTCGGCCTGCTGGAGCATGGCCGCCGCGTCCAATGGTTCGACGATCTGCACCTTCTCGGTGTGCCAGTCGCCGTGCAGCGAGCTGACCCGCGGCGCGCTGTAGAAAGGCTTGAGCTGCAGCGGATCGCTGTACTCGATGGTGAAGCCCTGCGCCTTCAGTGCGTGATCGCGGCGGGCGATGGCGGCTGCGTTGAAGTTGTCCTTGGTTGGCAGGGCGCCGCCTTCGACGCTGTAGTGGGCGAAACGCTTGCGCGCCCAGGTGATGCCCTGAGCCAGCATGAAGCGTCCCAGGCCTCGGTTGGCCGGCTCGACGCTAAGGCCCTTGTCCGGGCCGAAGCGCACTTCCTTGAGCTGGTGGTCGGCCCAGACTTCCAGCAGATTCTGTTCGCCGTGCAGGCGTTGCCCCGGCACCTGCAGGGTCAGACGCAGCAGGCTGATGCTGCGTGAATGGCGCTCGACCCGGCCAAGCTGGACGAAGCGCAGAGGGCGGGCGCCGGTTTCGCGATCCACCGGCAGGGGCGCCAGGCGCAGCAGCTTGAAGTGCTCGGCCGGCAGATTGGCCCAGGGATGAGTGCTGGGCGCTTCGCTGGCGGCTTCTTCAGCAGGCGTGGGTTCGGCCTCTGGGGCTGGGTTTTCGCTCATGGGCGTCCTGCGTGTGATCAATGCGTTCAGCGGGTTATCGGCCGTTTTCCTCCGCGCTGGAGCGAATGAAGGTGACGATGCGTTCACCCAGCGCACGGGCCAAGGGTAGCTGCGGATCGTCGTAGGATGCCAGTTGTTCCTTCCAGGGCGCTGGGGTGATGCGCATGACGTGGTTCATGCCGGGGATCAGTGCCAGCTCGGCATCGGGTTTGGCCTGCTTGAGCAGTTCGGCGTTTTCTGGGCTGACCTGGGCGTCGTGGGTGCCCTGCACGATCAGCGCGGGGATGTGCAGGGCGGCGAAGTTCGCCGCCGGATCCTGGCGCAGCAGGCTGATCAGATAGGGCTGCACGCTGGGGCGATAGATCGCTTGCAGCTCTTTGGGCACCTGCGACTGCAGTTTGCCGCGAATCAGATTGGCGAGGATGTGCCGGCTCTCGTCCAGCAAGGGCGGTGGCAGACGCATGGCCAGTTGCATGTCCAGCACCTGGCCGATGGGCAGGGCAGGGCCGGCGATGGACACCAGGGCATCGGCCTGGCCATCCTGCGCGGCCAGGCTGGCGATCAGCGCGCCTTCGCTGTGGCCGATGAGGATGAGCCGGTCGAAACGCGGATCGTCCTTGAGCAGCCTGGCCCAGCCCTGGGCGTCGGCCACGTAGCGTTCGACGCTGAGGTCGCGCTCGTCCGGCGTGGCGGCGCGGCTGGCGGCCACACCGCGCTTGTCGTAGCGCAGGCTGGCGATGCCATGGCGCGCCAGCACCTGGGCCAGTTTCTTCAAGGCGTCGTTGTGGCCGCCTTCGGGGTTGTTGCCGTTGCGGTCGGTGGGGCCGGAGCCAGCGATCAGCAGCGCCACCGGCACCGGCTTGTCGCTCTGTGGCAACAGCAGGCTGCCGTACAGGGTGCCCTGGTCGGTGTCGAGGCTGATGGGCAATTGCCGGGTGGTGCTGGCCTGGGCCAGGCCGGTGATCAGGGTGAGGGTCAAGAGCAGGGCTCGTAGCATGATGAGGTGGCTGTAGTGGCAGACTGGCATTGGACGTATCCGAACGGCCAAGGTTCGGGATGAACTGCAAGTTCTCGGCAGGTATACTCGCCCACCTTGTGAATCGGGCCTGCGCAGCGCCAGGCCTGAGCTGAATTTCGCGGAGCCTCGTCCCATGTCCGGCAATACCTACGGCAAGCTGTTCACCGTCACCACCGCTGGCGAAAGCCATGGCCCGGCCCTGGTCGCCATCGTCGACGGTTGCCCGCCGGGCCTGGAGCTGTCGCTGGAGGACATGCAGCGTGACCTTGACCGGCGCAAGCCGGGCACCAGCCGCCATACCACGCAGCGCCAGGAAGCCGACGAGGTGGAAATCCTCTCCGGGGTGTTCGAGGGCAAGACCACCGGCTGCGCCATCGGCTTGCTGATCCGCAACACCGACCAGAAGTCCAAGGACTATTCGGCGATCAAGGACCTGTTCCGCCCGGCCCACGCCGACTATACCTACCACCACAAATACGGCATCCGTGACTACCGTGGCGGCGGCCGCAGCTCGGCGCGGGAAACCGCCATGCGCGTGGCGGCCGGCGCCATCGCCAAGAAGTACCTGGCCACCCAGGGCATCGTCGTGCGTGGCTACATGAGCCAGCTCGGCCCCATCGAAATCCCGTTCAAGACCTGGGACAGCGTCGAGGACAACGCCTTCTTCAGCCCTGATCCGGCCAAGGTGCCGGAGCTGGAGGCCTACATGGATCAACTGCGTCGCGACCAGGATTCGGTCGGTGCGAAGATCACCGTGGTCGCCGAAGGGGTGATGCCGGGCCTCGGCGAGCCGATCTTCGACCGCCTCGATGCCGAGTTGGCCCACGCGCTGATGAGCATCAACGCGGTCAAGGGCGTGGAGATCGGTGCCGGTTTCGCCTGCGTCGCCCAGCGCGGTACCGAGCACCGCGACGAGCTGACCCCGGAGGGTTTCCTCTCCAACAACGCCGGCGGCATTCTCGGCGGTATCTCCAGCGGCCAGCCCATCGTCGCCCACCTGGCGCTCAAGCCGACCTCCAGCATCACCACGCCGGGGCGTTCCATCGACGTCGACGGTAACCCGGTGGACGTGATCACCAAGGGCCGTCACGACCCCTGCGTGGGCATCCGCGCCACGCCGATCGCCGAGGCGATGATGGCCATGGTGCTGATGGATCATTTGCTGCGGCACCGCGCGCAGAACGCCGACGTGCGCGTGACCACGCCAGTACTGGGCCAGCTATGAGCAGCAAGCTGCAAGCCACAAGCTGCAAGTTACCAACGGCGGTGCCGATGCTTCTGCTTGCCGCTTGAAGCTTGTCGCTTATGACTGCTTCTCTGCCGTATTGGCGCCTGTCCGGCTTCTATTTCTTCTACTTCGCCCTGCTTGGGGGGACAGCGCCGTTCCTGGCACTGTACTTCGACCACCTGGGTTTTTCCCCGGCGCGCATCGGCGAGCTGATCGCCATTCCCATGCTGATGCGCTGCCTGGCGCCGAATCTGTGGGGCTGGCTGGGCGACCGTAGCGGCCAGCGCCTGTTGATCGTGCGTTTTGGCGCACTGTGCACCCTGGTCTGCTTCGCCGGCATCTTCCTCGATCAGAGCTACGCCTGGCTGGCGCTGATCATGGCCACCCACGCCTTCTTCTGGCACGCGGTACTGCCGCAGTTCGAGGTGATCACCCTGGCCCACCTGCGCGAGCAGGCCGCGCGCTACAGCCAGATCCGCCTGTGGGGCAGCATCGGCTTCATCGTCGCCGTGGTCGGCCTCGGCCTGCTGTTCGAGTGGCTGAGCCTGGATGCCTACCCGGCGGCGCTGGTGGTGATCATGGCGGGTATCGTCGTCAGCAGTTTCTGGGTGCCCAATGCGCAGCCCTTGCAGCGGCCGAACACGCCTGAGCAGGGCGGCTTCCTGCGTCAGTTGCGGCGTCCGGGGATTGCCGCGTTCTACCTCTGCGTCGGCTTGATGCAGTTGAGCAACGGCCCGTATTACACCTTCCTGACCCTGCACCTGGAGGGCGTCGGCTACAGCCGGGGCGCCATCGGCCTGTTCTGGGCGCTGGGGGTGGTGGCGGAGATCGTCCTGTTCCTGCTGATGGCGCGCCTGCTGCAGCGCTATTCGCTGCGCAGCGTATTGCTGGCCAGTTTCCTCATCACCGCCGTGCGCTGGCTGTTGCTGGGCAACCTGGCCCAGTACCTGCCGCTGCTGTTGTTGGCGCAGTGCATGCACGCTGCCACTTTCGGCGCCTTCCATGCTGCCTGCATTCACTTCGTGCAGCGCAGTTTCGCCGACCGCCAGCAGGGCCAGGCTCAGGCGCTCTATGTCAGCCTGGCCGGGATCGGCGGCGCCCTCGGCGCGCTGTACGCTGGTTATAGCTGGAAGGGCCTGGGCCCGGCCTGGACCTTCGCGATCGCCAGTCTGGTAGCCTTGCTCGCAGCCATCATCATCGCCACCCGTCTGCCGCCCGAGCGGCCCTGAACCGAGTGACCCCTTCATGAGCAGCCTCGCCGTCCACCTGCATACTTCACCGGAACTGCCGAACAAGGTACTGAACCACGCCGATGACATCGCCAGCACCCTGGCGGCGGTGGGCATCGACTATCGCCAACTGGAGCTGCCGGCCGCGCTGCGCCCCGGCTGCGAGCAGGCCGAGTTCGACGCGGCCTATGGCCTGTGGCTGCAGGCCTTGATGGGTGAGCAGGGCTATGTGTGGCAGGAGTTGTTCAACCTGCAGCGCAACCACCCGCAGAAGCTGGAGCTGCGCGCCCGTCATCTGGACGAGCAGGTGCAGGGCGCGACCAGCGCCTGGTTGTTCCTCGCCGGCTTCGCCCAGCTCAGCGTGCATCTGGATGGCCATGTGTACGTGCTGCAGGGCGAGCGTGGCGATCTGCTGACCTTGCCGGCCGGCACCCGCCACTGGTTCGACCTGGGTGAGGAGCCGCATGCCCTGGTGCTGCGCCTGAGCGCCAGCGACGAGGCGCCCGCGCTGACGGGCGAGGAAATCGCCAGCCGTTTCCCGCGGCTGGGGGATTGAGGGGGAACCCGGGCCGGGCGCCGGCTATCCTAAGAGGGCAAGCCTTCACACAGGAGTGTTCTCATGGGCTCTACCCTCAGCAGCCTGATCGGCCTGGCCATCTTCGCCCTGGATATCTGGGCCATCATCAACGTGCTGAAAAGCAGCGCCGAAACCGGCATCAAGATTCTCTGGGTGCTGCTGATCCTCCTCCTGCCGGTGCTGGGCCTGATCATCTGGGCACTGGCCGGGCCGCGAGGTAACGTGCGGCTATGAGGTGCCTGTGGCTGCTGGCGTTGCTGTTACCGCTCGGCAGCGCCGCAGCAGGGGCGGACGACGCCTGGCAGGCCCTGCGCGAAGGCCGCGCGCTGTTGCTCATGCGTCATGCCACGGCGCCGGGCACCGGGGACCCGGCGAACTTTCGCCTGGATCAGTGCGCCACCCAACGCAACCTCGATGCCCAGGGGCGCGCCGAAGCACGGCGCTGGGGCGAACTGCTGGCGCGTCAGGGCATCGAACGGCCGCGCATCCTCAGTAGTCGCTGGTGCCGCGCGCGGGATACCGCCAGCGGCCTGCAGCTTGGCCCGGTGCAGCCGCTGGCGGCACTGGATTCCCTCTTTCAGCAGCGTAGCGACGGTGCCGAGCAGACCGCCGAGCTGATCCGCACGATCAATCAATTGCCGGCCGATGCGCCTCTGGTGCTGGTGTCCCATCAGGTCAACATCACCGCCCTGACGGGGATCTTTCCCGCCTCCGGCGAAGGGCTGATTCTCCCCTTGCCGCTAAGTCCGCGCGCCCAGCCGCTGGCACGCATTCCGGCGCCTTAGTCGCGTTGGTGCACGGATACCCCCGCAGCGAAGGTTTCCCGTACCGCGCGGTCGTCGCCGAGCATGGTCAGGGCGAACAGGCGTTCCTCCAGGCTCCTGGCCTGCTGCATGCGGTAACGCAGCAGCGGCGTGGCGTGGTAGTCGAGGACGACGAAGTCGGCATCCTTGCCCGGCAGGAAGTTGCCCAGTCGGTCGTCCAGGTACAACGCATGGGCGCCGCCCAGGGTGGCCAGATACAGCGATTTGAACGGATCGAGTTTCTTGCCCTGTAGTTGCATCACCTTGTAGGCCTCGTTGAGTGACTGCAACTGGCTGAAGCTGGTGCCGGCGCCCACGTCGGTGCCCAGGCCGACGCGCACGCCATGGCGTTCCAGCTTGTTCAGGTCGAACAGACCGCTGCCCAGGAACAGGTTGGAGGTGGGGCAGAAGGCCACCGCCGAGCCGGTCTCGGCCAGGCGCTGGCACTCCTCGTCGCACAGGTGCACGCCATGGGCGAACACCGCGCGCGGGCCGGTCAGGCCGTGGTGGTGGTAAACGTCCAGATAGCCCTGGCGCTCGGGGAACAGCGCTTTCACCCACTCGATCTCCTGGCGGTTTTCCGATAGGTGGGTGTGCATGTACAGGTTCGGGTACTCGCTCAGCAGCTTGCCGGCCAGCTCCAGTTGCTCAGGCGTGCTGGTGGGGGCGAAGCGCGGGGTGACGGCGTAGTGCAGGCGGCCCTTGCCGTGCCAGCGTTCGATCAGCGCCTTGCTCTCGGCGTAGCCGCTTTCAGCGGTGTCGCACAGGTAGTCCGGGGCGTTGCGATCCATCAGCACCTTGCCGGCGATCATGCGCAGGTCGAGCTTTTCGGCCTGCTCGAAGAAGGCGTCCACCGACTGCGGATGCACCGTGCCGAACACCAGGGCGGTGGTGGTGCCGTTGCGCAGCAGCTCGGCGAGGAAGATCGCCGCTACTTCGCTGGCATGGGCCTTGTCCTCGAAGCGGCGCTCGGTGGGGAAGGTGTAGGTGTTGAGCCAGTCCAGCAGTTGTTCGCCGTAGGAGGCGATCATGCCGGTCTGCGGGTAGTGGATATGGGTGTCGATGAAACCGGGGGTGATCAGCGCGTCGTGGTAGTGCCGGATCTCCACGCCGGCCAGCTTCGGCAACAGCACTTGCGCCGCGCCGACCTGGGCGACCTGGCCATCCTCGATCAGCAGGATGCCGTCCTCGAAGTACTGGTAGGAACCCTCGACGCCGATCTGCGCCGGGTCGGCGAGGCTGTGCAGGATGGCAGCGCGATAGGCCTTGCGGGTGTCACTCATGGTTCAAATCTCATGCGTAGGGTGCGCTGCGCGCACCGAAGAATTGGGTGATGGTGCGCACGGCGCACCCTACGGGTTGCGAGTCGATCAGGAGCGGCGCGAGGCCGGCAGCAGCCTGGCGATGCTGGATTCGCCCTTCTTCACGTCCTGACCAAAGGTGGCGTTGTAGTTGGCGATCACCTCGCCGGCGATGGACACGGCGATCTCCATGGGCAGCTTGCCTTTGACCTCGGGCAGGCCCATGGGGCAGCGCATGCGCGCCAGCGTGGCATCGTCCAGGCCGCGTTGGCGCAGGCGGTGCTCGAACTTGACGCGCTTGGTCTTGGAGCCGATCAGCCCGAAGTAGGCGAAGTCACCACGTTTGAGGATGGCGGCGCTCAGTTCCAGATCCAGCCGATGATCGTGGGTCATGACGATGAAGTGGCTGCCAGGGGGCATGTTCGCCACTTCATCGACCACTTCGTCTTCGACGATCTTCTGCACGCCGGGCGGCATCTGCTCGGGAAATTCCTGCTCCCGCGCGTCGATCCAGCGTACCTTGCACGGCAGGCTGGCCAGCAGCGGCACCAGCGCGCGGCCGACGTGGCCGGCGCCGAACACGGCGATCTGCGCTTGCGCTTGGCCCATGGGCTCGAACAGCAGCACGGTGGCGCCGCCACAGCACTGGCCAAGGCTGGCGCCGAGGGCGAAGCGCTCCAGGCGGGTGTCCTGGGTGCGGCTGGCGAGCATCTCGCGAGCCATGGCCATGGCCTTGTATTCCAGATGGCCGCCGCCGATGGTTGCAAAGATGCGCTCGGCGGTGACGATCATCTTCGAGCCGGCATTGCGCGGCGTCGAGCCGCGCTCTTCGATTATGGTCACCAGCACGCAGGGCTCGCCCTTGTCCTGCAGCTCGGCGAGAGCGCTGATCCAGCTCATGAGCGGCAAGCCTCAGGTTGCAAGCACACTTGATTCATGCACTCACCTCGCTGCTTTCTTGAACTTGCGGCTTGAAGCTTGCCGCTTGTAGCTGCTGCACGCCCCATAGCACGCGCTCAGGCGTGGCCGGGGCGTCGATCTGCGGTTGCACCTTGTAATCGGCCAGGCTGGCCACGGCGTCCTTGATCGCGCACCAGGCGGCGATGCCGAGCATGAACGGCGGCTCGCCGACGGCCTTGGAGTGGAACACGGTGTCCTCGGGATTCTTGCGGTTTTCCACCAGCTTCACCCGCAAATCGAGGGGCATGTCGGCGATGGCCGGGATCTTGTAGCTGGCCGGGCCATTGGTGAGCAGCTTGCCCTTGTCGCTCCACACCAGTTCCTCGGTGGTCAGCCAGCCCATGCCCTGGACGAAGGCGCCTTCCACCTGGCCGATGTCGATGGCCGGGTTCAGCGAGTCGCCAACGTCGTGCAGGATGTCGGCGCGCAGCATGCGGTATTCGCCGGTCAGGGTGTCGATCAGCACTTCCACGCAGGCCACGCCGTAGGCGTAGTAGTAGAAGGGCCGGCCGGCGGCCTTGTCGCGGTCGTAGAAGATCTTCGGCGTGCGGTAGAAGCCGGTGGAGGACAGCGACACCTGGCCGAAATATGCCTGCTGGATCACCTGCTCGAACGACAGGTAGCGGTCGCGCACGCGCACCTGGCCACCCTTGAACTCTACATCCTCGGCATACACGCGGTACTCGCGCTGGAGGAACTCCACCAGGCGTTGCTTGATGGTCTCGGCGGCATTCTTCGCCGCCATGCCGTTGAGGTCGGTGCCACTGGAGGCAGCGGTGGGCGAGGTGTTGGGTACCTTGTCGGTGTTGGTGGCGGTGATCTGGATGCGCGCGATGTCCACCTGGAACACCTCGGCGACGATCTGCGCCACCTTGGTGTTGAGCCCCTGGCCCATCTCGGTGCCGCCGTGGTTGAGGTGGATCGAGCCATCGGTGTAGACGTGGATCAGCGCGCCGGCCTGGTTGAGGAAGCTGGAGGTGAAGCTGATGCCGAACTTCACCGGGGTCAGGGCCAGGCCCTTCTTCAGCACCGGGTTGGCGGCATTGAAGGCACGGATGGCTTCGCGCCGCGCGGCGTAGTCGCAGCTCTGCTCCAGCTCGGCGGTCATCTCGTGGATGACGTTGTGCTCGACGGTCTGGTGGTAGTGGGTGAGGTTGCGCTCGCTCTTGCCGTAGTAGTTGAGCTTGCGCACTTCCAATGGGTCCTTGCCCAGGTGGCGAGCCACGGCGTCCATCACTTCCTCGATGGCGAGCATGCCCTGCGGGCCGCCGAAGCCGCGGTAGGCGGTGTTGGAGGCGGTATTGGTCTTGCAACGGTGGCCATTGATGGTGGCGTTGCCGAGGAAGTAGGCGTTGTCAGCATGGAACATGGCGCGGTCGACGATGGCGCCGGACAGGTCGGGTGAGTAGCCGCAGTTGCCGGCCAGGTTCATCTCGATGCCGTGCAGCAGGCCGTCATCGTCGAAGCCCACGTCGTATTCGACGTAGAAGGGGTGGCGCTTGCCGGTCATGCTCATGTCTTCCATACGCGGCAGGCGCATCTTGGTCGGCCGCCCGGTGAGGTGCGCGATCACCGCACAGAGGCAGGCGGGGCCGGCGGCCTGGGTTTCCTTGCCGCCGAAGCCGCCACCCATGCGGCGCATGTCGATGACGATCTTGTTCATCGGCACGCCGAGCACCTCGGCCACCAGCTTCTGCACCTCGGTGGGGTTCTGCGTCGAGCTGTACACCAGCATGCCGCCGTCTTCGCTGGGCATCACCGAGGCCACCTGGGTTTCCAGGTAGAAGTGCTCCTGGCCGCCGATATGCAGCGCGCCTTTGAGGCGATGCTTTGCTCCGGCCAGTTCGCGGGCCGAGTCGCCGATGCGGTGGGTGTGGCTGGCGAGTACGAAGTGCTTTTTGCGCAGGGCTTCGACCACGTCGAGCACCGGCTCCAGGTCTTCGTATTCGACGATGGCGGCCATGGCTGCCTGACGCGCCGCCTCCAGGCTATCGGCGGCCACCGCCAGCACCACCTGGCCGACGTACTCCACCTTGCCATCGGCCAGCAGCGGGTCACCGGCGAACACCGGGCCGATGTCCAGTTGCCCCGGTACGTCGTCCTTGGTGATGGCGATGGCCACGCCGGGAATCTCGTAGCAGGGGCGGGTGTCGATGCGCTGGATGCGTGCATGGGCGCGTTCGGACTGGCGTGCATAGACGTGCAACTGGTTGGGGAACTCCAGGCGGTCGTCGACGTACAGCGCCTCGCCGCAGACGTGCTTGTCCGCGCTCTCGTGCTTGACGCTGCGGCCCACGCCGCTGGTCATGCCGGCGCGGAACAGCTCGGCCAGTTCGTCCTGGGGCTTTTCGGCGGCGTGCTTAGACATGGGCGGTCACTCGGGTGGCAATGGTGGGGGCGCTCAGTTCGAGGAAGCACTTGCGCAGCAGGTTCTGCGCCGTGAGCAGGCGGTATTCGCGGCTGGCGCGAAAGTCCGAGAGCGGGGTGAAGTCTTCCCCCAGTGCGGCGCAGGCGCGCTCGATCAGGGCCTGGTCGAAGCGGGCGCCCTGCAACGCTTTCTCGCAGGCGCTGGCGCGTTTGGGAATGGCCGCCATGCCGCCGAAGGCGATGCGCGCTTCGCGCACCACGCCCTTTTCGAGGGTCAGGTTGAAGGCGGCGCAGACGGCGGAGATATCGTCGTCCAGGCGCTTGGAGACCTTGTAGGCGCGCAGGGTCTGGTTCGGCCGTGCGCGCGGCACGATGATCGTCTCGATGAATTCGGCTTCCTGGCGCGCGGTGACCTTGTAGTCGAGGAAGTAGTCCTGCAGCTCCAGAGTGCGCCGCTGGCCGTTGCGGTTGAGGACGATCCGCGCACCTAGGGCGATCAGCAGCGGCGGGGCGTCGCCGATGGGCGAGGCGTTGCCGATGTTGCCGCCCAGGGTGCCCTGGTTGCGGATCTGCAGGGAAGCGAAACGCTGCAGCAGCTCGCCGAAGTCCGGGTATTCCTCGGCCAGCACCCCATGGCAGTCGGAGAGGGCGGCGGCGGCGCCGATCTCGATGGCGTCGCCCTTCACCTCGATGCGCTTCATTTCTTCTATGTGGCCGACATGGATCATCACCGGCAGCGGGCGGTGGAACTGGGTGACCTCCAGGGCCAGGTCGGTGCCGCCGGCCAGCAGACGGGCCTGTGGGTTGGCGGCGTAGAGCTCGGCCAGGTTGGCCACGGTCAGCGGCAGCAGGCAGCGCTTGTCGGCGCTGGCCAGTTCGGCGGTTTCTCGTGGGGCGATGGCCTTGAGACGGGCCAGGGTGTCGGCTTCGCTGGCATCGAACTGGTCCGGGCGGCGCTGGCTGCAGGCCTGCTCGGCGGCATCGATGATCGGCCGGTAGCCGGTGCAGCGGCAGAGGTTGCCCGCCAGTGCCTCCAGCGTGGCGTGCTTGTCGTAGCTGCTGCCGTTCTTCTGCAGGGCGAACAACGACATGACGAAGCCGGGGGTGCAGAAACCGCACTGCGAGCCATGGCAGTCGACCATCGCCTGCTGCACGTCGTGCAGCTTGCCCTGGTGCTTGAGGTCTTCTACGGTGATCAATTGCTTGCCGTGCAGGCTGGCGACGAAGGTGAGGCAGGAATTGAGGGTGCGATAGCGCAGACGCTCATCGACCACCTCGCCGACCACCACGGTGCAGGCGCCGCAGTCACCGGAGGCGCAGCCTTCCTTGGTGCCGGTCTTGCGCAGGTGCTGGCGCAGGTACTCGAGCACGGTGAGGTTGGGATCCAGGGCGTGCTCGGTGCGCAGCTCCCGGTTCAGTAGAAACTGGATCAAGGTGACCTCCAGGCGTTTTATTCTTCTCGGTCATCGGTTTGCAGATGGCGAGCACGCGGCAAGGCCCGACTGGTTGACCTTGCGGCAATCTAGGGTTTTCTGACTTTTTGGTCAATATTTTTTGACTTTCAGGTCAGCTCCGCGGCGGCGATTCGATTGCAGGAATGCTAGCGGCTTTCGTGCCGGGGTGGTGGTGTGTGGATGTAAATGGAAAGGTCAGGCGTGGTGGGTATTTGGGACTGGACTGGCAAGTTTGTGTGAGTATGCTTTTGTTTTCGGTGTAAAGCTGCTTATCGTGCTCTGCTGATGGCTCCCGTTTCGCCCCCCGGCGACCTTCTTTTGTCAAACGCCACAAAAGAAGGCAAAAAGGCTTGGCCCCGCCATCCGGCCCCGGCTGCGCCGGGGTTCGTTCGTTCCATCGCTGCTCCGAGGGCCCGCCGCGAAGGGCCATCCCTGGCCAGTCGCGGCTCTCGCGGCATCCATGCCGCTCAACCCTCTACACAACGATTCTACTCACCCTCCTGAAGGGGCCACTCGCGCGCCTGAACAACGGGCACTCCATAGGTTGCTCGGCGTGTTCTTGTGGTTATGAAATCGCGATTGGGTCGTCGAGTTAAACCAATAGTTTCATTCGCGTAGGGCGTACTCGCGGAGCAGTACGCCGTTTGTGGGAGTATTGGACGTGAGCCGTGGCGCCGAACTGGGCATGGCCCGGCGGACTGTTCGCTGGCGCTCCTGAGTCCGCCCTACGGCTGCTCCCATCAAGCGCGTAAGAGTCCCATGGAGTAACCGCAGGTTCAGGCGCGTGCAGAGCCCGCCCAGGAGGGTGAGCGGAATCGTTGTGGAAGAGGTTGAGCGACATGGATGTCGCGAGAGCCGCGATGGGCCATGGATGGCCCACCGCGGCGGGCCTCTGGAGCGGCGATGGAGCGAACGAACCCTGGCGCAGCCAGGGCCGGATGAAAGGGCGGAGGTTTTGGTTACTTTTGCCCCAAAAGTGACTCGCCCGGGAGGGCGAAACCAAAAACATCAACAAAAACGCGGCAATTCGGAACGGACACTCCAAAAAGCAACCGTATTGCCAGTCCGCTATCAACAAGCCCCCACGAAAACCCCGGCCGCAAACGCGGCCGGGGTTTCTGGAGGAGTGGAATGCTTCAGGAGCGGCTCAGTTGCGACTCGCTCAACTGATGCTCTTCCCCCGCATAGTAAGCCCGCACCCTAGGATTCATCACCGCGCGCCAGAGCGGCGGGATCAGCGCCAATACCACCATCCCGGCATAGCCGTTGGGCAACTGCGGGCTGTCGTCGAAATGGCGCAGCACCTGATAGCGACGCTTGGCGTAGGCATGGTGGTCGGAGTGACGCTGCAGGTGAAAGAGAAACAGGTTGGTCAGCAGGAAGTTGCTGTTCCACGAGTGACGCACATTGGTGCGCTCGTAGCGACCGTTGTCCAGTTTGCGCCGGTGCAGACCGTAATGTTCGACGTAGTTGACGATCTCCAGCAGGGTGAAGGCCATCGCCGCCTGGCCGAGGAAGAACAGCGCGCCCAGCCAGCCCAGGGCCAGGGTGAAGCCGAGCAGCATCAGCGCACTGAGCGCGTACCACCAGATCAGCTCGTTGCGCCAGTGCAGGGCAGGCAAGCCGCGCCGGCGCAGGCGCTCGGCCTCCAGCTTCCAGGCATTGAGGAAGTTGTGCTTGTAGGCGTGCGGCAGGAAGGCGTACAGGCTCTGGTCGTAACGCGATGACGAGGCGTCTTCCGGTGTCGAGACGTGTACGTGGTGCCCGCGCACGTGCTCGACCTTGAAGCCGGCGTAGCACACCGCGGCCAGCAACAGGCCGCCGGCGTTTTGTTCCAGCGCCGGATCCTTGTGGATCAGCTCGTGCGATACGGTGATACCGATGGCACCCATTACCGTGCCCACCGACATGATCCAGCCAAGCCGGCCGACCCAGCTCCAGGCCTCATAGTTGACGAACACCCAGGCACTCCAGGCCAGCATGCCCAGTAACAGAGGGACGCAAGCCAGAGTCAGTAGACGGTAGTAGCGTTGCGCCTCCAGGGCGGGCACTTCGCTACCTTCTTCGGGGTTCGCCGGGTCGCGGCCGACGATGAAGTCCAGCAGCGGAATCACGCCGAACACCAGGCTGATCACCATCCAGGCCCAGGCATCGGCATGCGCGCTGCCGAGCGAACAGTAGTAGCTGAAGGGGATGCCCAGAACCGGGATCAGCCAGAACCAGTAGCCGATCTTCTTCAGAGTGATCATCCAATGCGAGGGCAGGCGCTCGAACATGGTCGTTTCCTTGCTGTCAGGTTTTTTGTTGTGGCTTTGTAGGATTGTAGGACAAAGATTTTCCGTGACTACCTCTGCAGGCCCGACCTTTAGGAGGGTGATAGCGGTGTCGCGAGGCTTGGCCCGTTACCGCCCTGTGCTACACTCGCCGCCAGCTTTTTCTGGCCCGCCAACCCTGGCGGCCAACCTGTGGGCCGCCGCAGGCAGCGCCAAGCAACGTACCCGGCGTTGTGCGCGTTCGCCCAGCCGTGACAGCGCTCCCAGACTCGAACGACTGCCCCCTGAATCGACGTAAATAAGGAATGTCATGACGTTCAAGGCCCCGGACAGCCTCGCCGAGCAAATTGCCCATCACCTGGCCGAACGCATCATTCGCGGTGAACTCAAGGAGCGTGAGCGCATCCAGGAGCAGAAGGTCACCCAGGCGTTGAACGTCAGCCGGGGGTCGGTGCGTGAAGCGCTGCTGATCCTCGAGCGTCGCCATCTGATCGTGATCCTGCCGCGCCGTGGCGCCCAGGTGACCGAACTTACCCCGCACAAGGTGCAGAGCCTCTACGCGCTGATGATCGAGCTGTACATCCTGCTGGCCCGCGCGGTGATCGAGCGCTGGCAGACGGACAGCGACCTGGCGCCCTTCCTGCAGATCCAGCAGCGTTTGCTGGAAAGCCTGCAGGGCGGCGATATCGACGCCTTCGTCGCGGGCAGCTTCGACGTCATGCGTGCGGCGTTCCCCTTCGCCGACAACCCTTACCTGCAGGAGATTCTGGAAAACCTGTTGCCGGCCATCAGCCGCACCTACCACCTGGCGCTGGAGCGGCGCAAAGGCGAAATGGGCCAGTTCATGGGTACCTTCGCCAGCCTGCTGCAAGCGATCATCGCTCGTGACGAGGTGCGCGCCTGCCAGGTGCTGCGCGCCTATGGCGAGCATAATTGCCGGCTGGTGCTGGCCGCCCTGGCCGAGCGTTGAGCCCAGATGCGCCTCAAGAGCATCAAGCTGGCCGGCTTCAAGTCCTTCGTCGACCCGACGACGGTGAGCTTTCCCAGCAACATGGCGGCGGTAGTCGGGCCCAACGGCTGCGGCAAGTCCAACATCATCGATGCCGTGCGCTGGGTGATGGGCGAAAGCTCGGCGAAGAACCTGCGCGGCGAGTCGATGACCGACGTCATCTTCAACGGTTCCAACACGCGCAAGCCGGTGACCCAGGCCTCCATCGAACTGATCTTCGATAACAGCGACAACTCGCTGGTGGGCGAATACGCTGCCTTCGCGGAAATCTCCATCCGCCGTCGGGTCACCCGCGACGGGCAGAACACCTATTTCCTCAATGGCACCAAGTGCCGCCGCCGCGACATCACCGACATCTTCCTCGGCACCGGCCTGGGGCCGCGCAGCTATTCGATCATCGAGCAGGGCATGATCAGCAAGCTGATCGAGGCCAAGCCCGAGGAGCTGCGCAACTTCATCGAGGAAGCCGCCGGCATCTCCAAGTACAAGGAACGCCGCCGCGAAACCGAGAATCGCATCCGCCGCACCCAGGAGAACCTGGCGCGCCTGACCGACCTGCGCGAGGAGCTGGAACGCCAGCTCGAACGCCTGCACCGTCAGGCCCAGGCAGCGGAGAAATATCAGGAATACAAGGCCGAGGAGCGTCAGCTCAAGGCGCAACTGCTGGCCCTGCGCTGGCAGGGCCTGAACCAGCAGGTGGGCAGCCGCGAGCAGGTGATCGGCGACCAGGAGGTGGCCTTCGAGGCCCTGGTGGCCGAGCAGCGCAGCGCCGATGCCAGCATCGAGCGCCTGCGCGACGGCCATCACGAACTCTCCGAGCGTTTCAACCTGGTGCAGGGTCGCTTCTATTCGGTGGGGGGAGACATCGCCCGCGTCGAGCAGAGCATCCAGCACGGCCAGCAGCGCCTGCGTCAGTTGCAGGACGATCTGCGCGAGGCGGAAAAGGCGCGCCTGGAAACCGAATCGCACCTGGGCCACGACCGCACCCTGCTGGCCACCCTGGGCGAAGAGCTGGAAATGCTCCTGCCCGAGCAGGAGATGACCGCCGCTGCCGCCGAGGAATCCGCCGCCAGCCTGGAAGAGGCCGAGGCCGCCATGCACGGCTGGCAGGAACAGTGGGACGGCTTCAACCAGCGCAGCGCCGAGCCACGCCGCCAGGCCGAGGTGCAGCAGTCGCGCATCGCCCAGTTGGAGCAGAGCCTGGAGCGTCTGAGTGAGCGCCAGCGCCGGCTGAACGAAGAGCTGCAGCAACTGGCGGCCGACCCGGAAGACGCTGCCATTCTCGAACTGAACGAGCAGCTTGCCGCTGGCGAGCTGGAGCAGGAAGCCCTGCACCTGGCCGAAGAGCAGCAGGCCGAGCGCCTGCAGCAACTGCGCGAAGAACTGCAGCAGGCCGGCCAGGCCCAGCAACAGGCGCAAGGCGAACTGCAACGGCTGAACGGCCGCCTGGCTTCGTTGGAAGCGCTGCAACAGGCGGCGCTCGATCCGGGGCAGGGTGCCGGCGAGTGGTTGCGCGAGCAGGGCCTGCAACAGCGCCCGCGCCTGGCCGAAGGGCTGCGCGTCGAGTCCGGCTGGGAGCTGGCGGTGGAAACCGTGTTGGGCGCCGACCTGCAGGCCGTGCTGCTGGACGATTTCGCTGGGCTGGAGTTCTCGACGCTGGAGCAGGGCGAGTTGCGTTTGGCCAGCCCTGCCACGGGCGGTACGCGCCGTGCCGGCAGCCTGCTGGACAAAGTGGAATCGAATCACGACCTGGCGCCTTGGCTGGCCAGCGTGCGCCCGGTGGAGTCGCTGGAGCAGGCCCTGGCCGCCCGTGCCCAACTGGCCGAGGGTGAAAGCCTGATCAGCCGTGACGGTTACTGGGTCGGCCGGCATTTCCTGCGGGTGCGCCGCGCCGCCGAGGCGGACAGTGGCGTGCTGGCCCGTGGTCAGGAGCTGGAGCGTCTGCAACTGGAGCGCGAGGAACGCGAAGCCGCGTTGGCGCAACTGGATGAACGCCTGCTGGGGCTGCGCGACGAACAACGTCTTCAGGAAGAACAGCGTGAGCAGCAGCGTCGCCAAGGCCAGGAGTTGGCGCGGCAACTGAGTGAATTGAAGGCAAAACTCTCCGCCAGCCAGGCCAAGGCCGAGCAACTGGGCCTGCGCCGCCGCCGGCTGCAGGAGGAGTTGCAGGAAGCGGCCGAGCAGCGCGAGATCGAACAGGAACAACTGGGCGAGGCGCGCCTGCAACTGCAGGACGCGCTGGACGCCATGGCCCTGGATAACGAGCAGCGCGAAAGCCTGCTGGCCAGCCGCGACAGCCTGCGCGAGCGCCTCGACCGCGTGCGCCAGGAAGCCCGTCAGCACAAGGATCACGCCCATCAACTGGCGGTGCGCGTCGGTTCGCTCAAGGCCCAGCACGATTCCACCCGCCAGGCTCTGGAACGCCTGCAACTGCAGGCCGAGCGCCTGCACGAGCGGCGCGAGCAACTGTCGCTGAACCTGGAGGAGGGCGAGGCGCCGCTGGAAGAGCTGCGCATCAAGCTCGAAGAGCTGCTCGAACGGCGTATGGCGGTGGACGAGGAGCTACGTCAGGCGCGCTTGGCCCTGGAAGACGCCGACCGTGAACTGCGCGACGCCGAGAAGCGCCGCACCCAGGCCGAGCAGCAGGCGCAACTGCTGCGCAGCCAACTGGAACAGCAGCGCATGGATTGGCAGTCGCTCAACGTACGGCGCAAGGCCCTGGCCGATCAGCTCGCCGAGGACAACTACGATCTACACGGGGTGATCGCCACGTTGCCGGCCGAGGCCACGGAGAGCGCCTGGGAAGAAGAACTGGAGCGCATGGCCGCGCGCATCGCTCGGCTCGGGCCGATCAACCTGGCGGCCATCGACGAATATCAGCAGCAATCCGAACGCAAGCGTTATCTGGACGCTCAGGACGCCGATCTGGTGGAAGCGCTGGAAACCCTGGAAAACGTCATCCGCAAGATCGACAAGGAAACGCGCAACCGTTTCAAGGACACCTTCGATCAGATCAATGGCGGTTTGCAGGCACTCTTTCCAAAAGTTTTCGGTGGCGGCAACGCTTATTTGGAACTCACCGGCGAAGATTTACTCGATACGGGGGTGACCATCATGGCGCGGCCCCCGGGCAAGAAGAACAGCACCATCCATTTGCTCTCCGGTGGAGAGAAAGCGCTGACTGCGTTGGCTCTGGTGTTTTCCATCTTCCAGCTCAATCCGGCGCCGTTCTGCATGCTGGACGAAGTGGATGCGCCGCTGGATGACGCCAACGTCGGTCGCTATGCGCGGCTGGTCAAGGAAATGTCGGCAACGGTGCAGTTCATCTACATCACTCACAACAAGATCGCCATGGAAATGGCCGATCAACTGATGGGGGTCACCATGCACGAGCCGGGCTGCTCGCGTCTGGTGGCAGTGGATGTCGAAGAGGCCTTGGCCATGGTGGAGAGTTGATGCGTCTGCCTGTGTAAAGTTGCCGTTCGTCGTGCTAGTTTATTGCCCACTTTTGTTACACGCGGAAAACGTCAGGCAGAACATGGAGTTGGCACCGCGTTTTATAGTCGAGTTGTGATCCGATTGTCGGGATCTTTTTTTCACCAGAATTATCAAGGGTCAGGTATTACATGGAATTCGGTCTGCGCGAGTGGCTGATCGTTATTGGCATCATCGTCATCGCTGGCATTCTCTTCGACGGCTGGCGCCGCATGCGCGGTGGCAAGGGCAAGCTCAAGTTCAAACTCGATCGCAGCTTCGCCAATATGCCCGATGACGACAGCGACCCGGATCTGCTCAGTCCGCCGCGGGTGGTGCAGCGCGATCACGAGCCGCAACTGGACGAAGACGACCTGCCGTCGATGAGCGCCAGGGATTTGCCGCGCCGCCCGCGCAACGAGCCGCAGCAGGGCGACCTCAATCTGGCCGTCGACGAGCCGGTGCCAACCCTGCTCAACCCGGTCGACGACGAACCCAAGGAACCGAAGAAAGCCACCAAGCCGGCTGCCGAGGCTGCACCGGTGGAAGAGGTGCTGGTGATCAACGTGGTGGCCCGCGACGACTTCGGCTTCAAGGGCCCGGCACTGCTGCAGAATATTCTGGAAAGCGGCCTGCGTTTCGGCGAAATGGACATCTTCCATCGCCACGAGAGCATGGCCGGTAATGGCGAAGTGCTGTTTTCCATGGCCAATGCCCTCAAACCCGGCACCTTCGACCTGGACGACATCGAAGGTTTCAGCACCCGTGCGGTGAGCTTCTTCCTCAGCCTGCCCGGCCCGCGTCATCCCAAGCAGGCCTTCGACGTGATGGTCGCCGCAGCGCGCAAGCTGGCCCATGAACTGGGCGGCGAGCTGAAGGATGACCAGCGCAGCGTGATGACCGCGCAGACCATCGAACATTACCGCCAGCGCATCGTCGAATTCGAGCGTCGGCAGTTGACCCAGAAACGCTGAAGAGCAGCGGCAAGCTGCAAGCCCCAAGTTGCAAGCCGAGCGCTTGGCTTGGGGCTTTTTCGTTCTTGCCGCTGGAAGCTTGTCGCTTGAGGCTTATGTGATGACCGACGCCGCCCAACGTATTTCCGCCCTGCGCCAGGAGCTGGACGCGCACAACTACCGCTATTACGTGCTGGACGAACCGAGCATCCCCGATGCCGAGTACGACCGCCTGTTCCGTGAGTTGCAGGCCCTGGAGGCCGAGCACCCGGAGCTGGTGACACCGGACTCGCCGACCCAGCGCGTCGGTGGCGAGGCCATCAGCGCCTTTGGCGAGGTGCGCCATGAGGTGCCCATGCTCAGCCTGGGCAACGCCTTCGAGGAGGATGACCTGCTCGCCTTCGACCGCAGCGTGCAGAGCGGCCTTGGCCTCTCCGGCGCTGACCTGTTCAGCGGTGGTGCCGAGGTGGAGTATAGCTGCGAGCCCAAGCTCGATGGCCTGGCGGTGAGCCTGCTGTACGAGAACGGCCAACTGGTGCGGGGCGCCACCCGTGGCGATGGCGCCACGGGCGAGGACATCAGCGCCAACGTGCGTACCATCCGCAACGTGCCGCTCAAGCTGCAGGGCGAGGGCTGGCCACGAGTGCTGGAGGTGCGCGGCGAGGTGTTCATGCCCAAGAGTGGTTTCGAGGCGCTCAATGCGCGCCAGGCCGAAAGCGGCGGCAAGACCTTCGCCAACCCGCGCAACGCCGCCGCCGGCAGCCTGCGCCAGCTCGACCCGAAGATCACCGCCAGCCGCCCGCTGGAGTTCTGCTGCTATGGCGTCGGCCAGGTCAGCGGCGAACTGCCCGGCACCCAGGTGGCCATGCTGCAACAGCTCAGGGCCTGGGGCATTCCCATCAGCCGCGAGCTGAAGTTGGCCAAGGGGGTGGCAGCCTGCCTGGACTACTACCGCGATATCGGCGACAGGCGCATGAGTCTGGAATACGACATCGACGGTGTGGTGTTCAAGGTCAACAACATCGAAGACCAGCAGCAACTGGGCTACCGTGCGCGCACGCCGCATTGGGCCATCGCGCACAAGTTCCCGGCGCAGGAAGAACTGACCGAACTGCTCGACGTGGAGTTCCAGGTCGGCCGCACCGGCGCGGTGACCCCCGTGGCGCGCCTCAAACCGGTCAAAGTGGCCGGGGTGATGGTGGCCAACGCCACCCTGCACAACATGGACGAGGTGGCGCGCCTGGGGGTGATGATCGGCGACACGGTGATCATTCGCCGCGCCGGCGACGTGATCCCGCAGGTGATGGCCGTGGTGCCCGAGCGCCGCCCGGAGGATGCGCGGCCCGTGCATATCCCCGAGCAGTGCCCGGTGTGCGGCTCGGCGGTGGAACGCACGCAACTGATCAAGCGCAGCAAGGGCAAGGAGTCGGTCAGCGAGGGTTCGGTGTATCGCTGCGTCGGTCGTCTGAGCTGCCAGGCGCAGCTCAAGCAGGCCATCATCCACTTCGTCTCGCGCCGCGCCATGGATATCGAAGGCCTCGGCGACAAGACCATCGAGCAACTGGTGGACGAGAAGCTGATCGCCTCGCCAGCCGACCTGTACAAGCTGAGCTTCGAGCAGATCATCGGCCTGGAAGGCTTCGCCGAGGTGTCCAGCAACAAGCTGCTGGCGGCCATCGCGGACAGCAAGCGGCCGACCCTGGCGCGTTTCATCTACGCCCTCGGCATTCCCGATGTCGGTGAGGAAACCGCCAAGGTGCTGGCTCGTTCCCTGGGTTCGCTGGCGCGTATCCAGCAGGCTCTGCCCGAAGTGCTCACCTACCTGCCGGATATCGGCCTGGAGGTGGCGCACGAGATTCACAGCTTCTTCGAGGATGGGCACAACCGGCAGGTGATCGAGGCGTTGCTGGGCGAGTGTGGCCTGCAACTGCAGGAAGAGGGCGAGCTGGGTGCCGAATTCAGCGCCGTCGCCACCCTGGGCGGCCTGCTCGACAAGCTGAACATTCCCACCGTTGGCCCGGGTGCGGCGCAAAAGCTGGCCGAGCGTTTCGGTAGCCTGGAAGGTGTGCTCGAGGGCGACTGGCTGGACATGCGCCAGGCTCTGCCGGAGCGGCAGGCCAAGGCCGTGCGGGAATTCTTCGACAACGTCGAGAACGCTCAGCGTGCCCGCGCCATCGAGCAGCAGTTGCGCGACTTCGGCATGCACTGGCAAAGCGAGAAGAAGGTCGCCGAAGGCCTGCCCCTGGCCGGTCAGACCTGGGTGCTGACCGGCACCCTGGAGGTCATGAGCCGCGACGTGGCCAAGGGTAAGCTGGAAAGCCTGGGGGCCAAGGTGGCCGGTTCGGTATCGGCCAAGACCCACTGTGTGGTGGCAGGCCCTGGCGCCGGCTCGAAGCTGGCCAAGGCTAGCGAGCTGGGGGTGAAGGTGCTGGACGAGGCGCAGTTCCTCGACCAGCTCAAGGCCTATGGCATCGAGCCATAGGCTCAGATAAGGCTTTGGCCGAGCGCGAGCCCCCGATAATCCTGTAGGGGCGAGTTCTGCTCGCGAAAAAGCGTTCGCGAGCAGTTCGTTCAATCCGAGCCGTAGCCCGGATGCATCCGGGAAAATAGGCCCCCATGGCCAAGCGGCTCAGCGCTCGCCGCGCGGGTTGGTCAGGGTCTTCTGGCGCAAGATGTAGATGCTCACACAGATAGCGCTGGTGAGCATGAAGGTACGGGCCCAGAAGTGCGGCACCAGGTAGCTGGAGAGGGCGATGCTCGACCACATCAGCACCAGGCTGTAGACCTTGGCCTTGAGTGGAATACCTTCGCCGGCAAGGTAATCGCGAATCCACGGGCCGAGTTTCGGGTGCAGCACCAGCCACAGGTAGAAGCGCCGTGAACTGCGCATGAAGCAGGCAGCGGCCAGTAGCAGGAAGGGGGTGGTCGGCATCACCGGCAGGAAGATGCCGATGACCCCCAGGGCGACACTCAGCCAGCCGACCGCCAGCAGCGCGTAACGCACGCTGCGGTGACGGCTTTCGCGCACTTCGCGAGGCATGGCCGAGCGGGAGGGATCAGTGGCGCGGCTTGAGCAGGGCGGGTTTTTCTTCCGGGGCCTGGCACAGCAGGAAGAGGGCGGTGAGCAGTTCGGGAATCTGCTCGACCATGCTGTCCACTAGGTCGTGGTCACGGGCGATTTCGGCGAATTCCTGCTGCTCGTCGAACAGGCCGGAGCCGACCATGATCGGCAGCAGCAGCTCGCTGACCTCGTCTTCGGCATCCTCGAACCACACCGCTTCACGCAGGAACACCCCTTCCATGAAGCCGATGCACCAGCCGCGCAGGTCGGAGTCGTCCGGCTCGTCGCCGAGGTCGAGGTCGCAAGGCAGCTCCGGCTCCTCTTCGCCGGCCAGTTGGCGGGCGATATGGGCCTTGAGGTGCACCAGCGTGTTTTCGATCTCTTCACGCTCGGCATCGCTGCGATAGTGCGGCGGTTCGGCGAACAGCGCATCGATCCACTCGCGCTCGGGCACCTGCTCGGGGCAGATGGCCAGGGCCGTCAGATAGCCATGGGCGGCCACGTAGTCCAGCGCTTCTTCATGCAGTTCGTCGGCATCGAGGAAGGCTTGCAGGCGGGACAATTGCTCGGCGAAGGACATCGTGGCGTTACCTTGAGGCTGAATGCGAGGCTGGATTCTATCAGGCTGAAGGAAAACTACCTACGCCGCGATGTCGAGGCCATCGGGCAGGGCGTTGCCCTGCACGGGGCCAGAGTACGGCATAATGCGCGGCTGGATTTCGGAGGCCTTCATGCTCGACCACGCCATGCGCATTCTCAAAGACGTTTTCGGCTACGACGCCTTTCGTGGCAACCAGGCCGCGATCATCGAGCGCGTGGCCGCTGGCGGCGATGCCCTGGTGCTGATGCCCACCGGCGGTGGCAAGTCGCTATGCTTCCAGGTGCCGGCGCTGATGCGCGAGGGCCTGGCGGTGGTGGTGTCGCCCTTGATCGCGCTGATGGACGATCAGGTCGCCACCCTCGACGAGCTGGGTGTGGCCGCTGTGGCGCTGAACTCCACCCTGAGCGCAGAGGAGCAGCGCGAGATCGCTGAGCGCATCCGCCGCGGTGAGATCAAGATGCTCTACTTGGCCCCCGAGCGCCTGGTGCAGCCGCGCATGCTGAGCTTCCTGCAGGATCTGCAAATCGCCCTGTTCGCCATCGACGAGGCCCATTGCGTGTCGCAATGGGGCCACGATTTCCGCCCGGAATACCTGCAGCTCGGCCAGCTTGCCGAGCTGTTCCCGCAGGTGCCGCGTATCGCCCTGACCGCCACGGCGGACAAGCGCACCCGCGAGGAGATCGTCCAGCGTCTGCACCTGAACGACGCCGAGCGCTTCCTTTCCAGCTTCGACCGGCCGAACATCTTCTATCGCATCCAACCCAAGGACAATCCGCGCAAGCAGTTGCTGACCTTCCTCACCCCGCGCAAAGGCGATGCCGGCATCGTCTACTGCCTGTCGCGCAAGAAGGTGGAGGAGGTGGCTGAATTCCTCAGTGCCCAGGGCTACCCGGCGTTGCCGTATCACGCCGGCCTGGCCAATGACCTGCGCGCCTATCACCAGAAGCGCTTCCTCAACGAGGAAGGGTTGATCATGGTGGCCACCATCGCCTTCGGCATGGGCATCGACAAGCCCAACGTGCGCTTCGTCTGCCATCTCGATCTGCCCAAGTCGCTGGAGGCCTACTACCAGGAAACCGGCCGCGCTGGCCGTGATGGGCTGCCGGCCGACGCCTGGATGGCCTACGGCCTGCAGGACGTGATCTTTCTCAAGCAGATGCTGGCCAATTCCGAGGGGGACGAGCGCCACAAGCGCATCGAGCAGCACAAGCTTGACGCCATGCTGGCGCTGTGCGAGGAGCCACGCTGTCGGCGTCAGGCGTTGCTGGCCTATTTCGACGAGGAACTGCCGCAGCCCTGTGGGCACTGCGACAACTGCATCGATGACGTACAGACCTGGGATGCTACCGAGGCCGCGCGCCAGGCCTTGTCGACCATCTACCGCAGTGGCCAGCGCTATGGCGTCGGCCATCTGGTGGACATCCTCCTTGGGCGCGACAACGAGAAGATTCGCAGCGCCGGTCATCAGCACCTGGCGGTGTTCGGCATGGGCAAGGCACGCAGCGAGAGCGAATGGCGCACCCTGTTCCGCCAACTGGTGGCGCGCGGCCTGGCCGACGTCGACCTGGAAGGCTTCGGCGGCCTGCGCCTGACCGAGGCCTGCCGGCCCTTGCTGCGTGGCGAGGTGAGCCTGCAACTGCGTCACGATCCCAAGCCGGCGCAGAGCGCCAAGGCCTCGTCCTCCGGTAGTGCTGCCAGCCAACTGGTGCGCAGCCATGAACGCGAGATGTGGGAGGCGCTGCGCAGCCTGCGACGCAAGCTGGCCGAGGAGCACAGCGTGCCGCCCTACGTGATCTTCCCCGATGCCACGCTGCTGGAGATGCTGCGCAGCCAGCCTGGCTCGCTGAGCGAAATGGCCGAGGTCAGCGGTGTCGGTGCGCGCAAGCTGGAGCGCTACGGCCAGGCCTTTCTCGATGTGCTCAACGGCAGCGAAGAAGCGCCTGCGCCCGCGCCGGTCGCCGATCTGCGTCATGAACTGGTCAGCCTGGCCCGTGCCGGCATGACCCCGGCGCAGATCGCCAGTCAGCTGAACTGCAGCGAGCGCAACGTCTACAGCCTGCTGGCCGAAGCCATCGGCGAGCAGCAACTGAGCCTGGAGCAGGCGCTGGATCTGCCCGAGGAACTGCTCGGCGAGATCCAGGACGCCTTCCTCGACGGCGAGGGCGAACTGCCCCCGGTCAGCGCCATCGCGCCGCTGTTCGCCGGGCAGGTGCCGGAGGCCGTTCTGCATTGCGTGCGGGCCGCCTTGCAGGCGGAATTCGAGGGCTGACGTTCTGTCATTGCCCGCACCCTGCTAAGGTATGCTGAAGCTCCCGTAGAGTGAGATACCTGTGCCGACCTATCGCGCTTGGCTCAACGACATCCGCCCCAGTCCCTATGCCGATCAGTTGAACATGGGTTTCCGTGGCCTGCGTTTCGTCCGTGGGCTGGAGGCCGAATATCGAACCCATCTGCTGGAAGAGCTTTTCGAGCTCAAACGTATCGCCCTGAGCATGGGGGTGCTCATCTGGGTGGTACTGGCGGTGCTGGACAGCTTCATGATCCAGGGTGTGCACCTGTGGTGGATGCTCGCTGTGCGTCTGCTGGTGCTGATCATCCTGCTGGTCTGTGGCGCGCTGATCCTGCAGCGCCGACATTTCCATCTGCTGCAGCCGCTCAGCCTGCTGTGCATCCTGGCGCTGGGCATCGGCACTGCGCTGGACATCGGCATCGCACACCGGGTCGACCCGCATTACCCCTATGAAGGCCTGTTTCTGGTGAGCATGGCCGCCTACTTCCTGGTGGGGTTGCGCCTCACCGAGGCGGTGATCTGCGCATCGCTGGTGCTGCTGGTGTACGTCCTGGTCGAGATCTGGGCTGGCTTGCCACCAGCGCGTCTGCTCAACAACCTGTTGCTGCTGGTGGTCGGCAACCTGATGGGGGCGGTCGGCTGCTATCTGCTGGAATACAAGTCGCGCGAGCATTTTCTGGTCAGCAACCTGCTGCAGTTGCTGGCCGATCACGACAGCCTCACCGGCTTGCACAATCGGCGCAGCTTCAACCGCCATTTCGAGCGCATTTGGCGGCAAGCGCAGCGCAATGGCCAGTCCCTGGCCCTGCTGCTCTGCGATATCGACCATTTCAAGGCCTACAACGACCGCTATGGCCATCAGGCCGGCGATCGCGCCTTGCAGCAGGTTGGCGCCCTGATCGAGCAGGCTGCCCGCAGGCCACTGGATATGGCGGTACGCCTGGGGGGTGAGGAGTTCGGCCTGTTGCTGTTCGACATCAACGCCGAGGAAGCCCTGCTGCGCGCCGAGTCCTTGCGCCAGTCCGTTACCGAGGCGGCCATCGAGCACCTGGCTTCGGATACCGCCCAGGTGCTGAGCCTGTCCATCGGCGTCGCGGCCATCACCCCGGGCAGCGGCCAGGAACTCAGTCACCTGTATGCCCATGCTGACCGTGCCCTCTACGAGGCCAAGGCCTTCGGTCGTGACCGGGTAGCGAGCTGATCCGCAGCATCTGAAACGCGCCGCGACAAAAGGCAGGCTTGCTCTGAAGCCGAGGTTATGGCTAGCTGGCTAATAATTAGTTTTTGACCTTTGTAAGAGCCGATTCACTCATGTCCTACCCTGATCAACATCGTTTTGCCATGCAAGTCGCTCAACTGTCACGCGCCTGGCGCTCCGAACTCGACCGCCGTTTGGTTGGCCTTGGCCTGTCCCAGGCACGCTGGCTGGTGCTGTTGCACCTGGCACGTTTCGCGGAAATGCCCACCCAGCGAGAGTTGGCGCAGAGCGTCTGCGTCGAGGGGCCGACCCTGGCGCGCCTGCTCGACAGCCTGGAAGCGCAGGGGCTGGTGAGCCGCGTGGCGGTACCCGAAGATCGCCGAGCGAAGAAGGTGGCATTGCAGCCCAAGGCGCAGCCGTTGATCGAGAAGATCGAGGCGATTTCCACCCAGCTACGTCAGGAGGTCTTTGCTGGTATCGACGAAGAGGATCTGCGTCGTTGCCAGCAGGTGCATGCCCGGGTTCTGGCCAACCTGCAGAAGTCGTGAATGGGCGGCTCGTCGTAACTGAGCAATTGCTCGCCAAACCAAAGAGTAAGCACAACCATTCGGCAGGCCGGTGGTTTTGGTGTCCATTTTTTGACATAAAGCGCTTGATGGTGCCTGGCTTTCGTCGGCAAACTGGTGGCATTGTGCTGTTTTGTGAAGCAGTCGTCACTGGAGTGAGGCGAGGCCAACAGGCTTCTGCGCTCCTGAAGTGCTGTCCTATCGTTTCGTAAGCTACTCTTCTGGCAAGGGAAAGCCATGACAGGAAGTCCGAAGGTGCTGTGCGAAGTGTAAACCGTGGAGGTCAAATGGCTCGGATGCGTCAGTTGGTTTTGGGAGTGGCCTCGGGCTCCGCTCTCTATTCCGGTATGGTGCCGGCATTAGGGTTGGGCGAGATCACCCTGCACTCTGCGCTGAGTCAGCCGCTGGATGCCGAGATCGAGTTGCTGCAGGTCGGTGACCTGAGCACCTCGGACATGAAGGTGCGCTTGGCGCCTGCCGATGTCTTCACGCGTTCTGGGGTCGAGCGTTTCTATTTCCTCAACGACCTGCGTTTCACGCCGATTCTCGATGGTTCGCGCAATGTCATTCGGGTGGTGTCCAGCAAGCCGGTACGCGAGCCATACCTGAACTTCATCGTCGAGGTGGCGCGCCCCAACGGCCAGCTCTATCGCGAGTACACCGTACTGCTCGACCCGCCCGGTTCGACGGCCTACAGCAGCAGCGCAGCCAGCATCGCTGCGGTGCCGCAGGCGTCCGCGCCCAAGGCTGTCGCCGTGGCCACGACGAACAAGACCCCCATGCCGCCAGCCATTCTGGGCCAGCGTTACCGCGTGCAGCGTGGCGATAGCCTCTGGCGCATCGCCTCCAGTCTGGTCAAGGCCGGCAGCCCGGCCAGCCGCGAAGCGCTGATGGAGGATATCTTCGCTCTCAACCAGAGCGCTTTCGTCGGGGGCAATCGAAATCGCCTGCGGGTCGATCAGAACCTGCTGTTGCCGGATTCTGCCGCACCTGCCGCTGCGCCAGTGGGGCAGGCTCCAGTCGCGCAGCCCACTACACCCTCTGCCACGGCTCCAGCGGTGCAGGCGCCAGTCACGCAGCCAGCTACATCATCTGCCACAGAACCAGCGGTGCAGGCCCCTGCGTCGGCTACCGTGACGCCCGAAGCACCTGCCGCAGATACCACCAATGCCGTGCAGGACAGCCCTGCCGAACAGGTGGTGGGAGCCCCGTCTGCCGAGGTCGTTCCCGGTGTGGCGCCGGCCATGCCCAGCGAGGCGGTGGCCCAGGTCAACGAGCAATTGCAGGAAGTATCCGAGCAGAACGCCCAGTTGCAGTCGGCACTGGCGCAGATGCAGAGCCAGTTGGAAGAGCTACGCCAGCAGATGGCGGAAAAGGATCGCCAGTTGCAGGCGATCTCCCAGGAGGTGGCGCAGCGCCCGCCAGCCGAGGCTGCGACGCAGGCAGAAACCGACGCCGCTGCCAACAGCTCGACCCTAGGCTGGAGTTTCTGGCTGGTGGCTGGTTTGCCACTGCTTGGTCTGGCTCTGTTCGGCTTGCTGGTGGCCTATCGGCGCAAGGCCGAAGAACAGCCTTCGGAACCGGTCAAGGAGACACCTGCGGCTGCCGTTGCCGAACCTGTACCCGCGCCGGTCAGCCGCGCGGTGGCCGCTCAGCCGGTGGCTGAGCCCGATCCGCTGGAGGGGGCCAATGTCTACATCGCCTATGGCCGTTTCGCCGAGGCCGCCAGTGCTCTGCGCCGTTCCATCGAACAGCATCCGCAGCGTACCGATCTGCGTCTGCGCCTGTGCGAGGTGTACGGTGAGCTGGCCGATGAGCCGGCTTTCCTTGATCAGCAAAAGGCGCTGCTCGAGTTGGGGGTTCCGGCTGCGCAAATCGAACCGATCCGGGCGCGTTACTTCTCCAACTCTGCCGTCGCATCCGCTTCTGCCGTGGCTGCCGCGAGCCATCAGGCAGTCGCGCCGGAGCCGCTGGTCGACGGCGATTACCAGCTCAACCTCGATGACTTCTCGCTGGATGCCGACTGGGATCTGGTCAGCCCGTTCAAGGCCGAAACCCCTGAACGGCTGAAGAAGAAAGCGCAGCAGGAGGCTCAGGAAGCCGAAGTCGATGAGCATTTCTCCAGCAACCTGCAGGAGTTGCCCCAGGTCTTCGAGATGGACGAAGAACACGCCGCAGCCGAGGCTGCCCCGGTGGACGAATACGTGCTCGACGAGCAGTTCCTCGACGCTTTCGATGAGGGCGAAGAGCCGCCGCTGCATGGCATGGATATCGAAGAGCTGGCCGGTGATCCCGAGCACATGACCAAGCTCAACCAGGCGCTGGCTTACATCAAGCAGGGCGATATCGAGCAGGCCTGCGACATCCTCAACGAGGTGATCGACGAGGGGGACGAGCAGGAAAAGCAGGCCGCGCGCCAGCTACTCGCTGAGATCGCCTGACTCCCGCTGTTCGGGGGCGCCTGACCTGAACGTCTGCGTTCCTCGAGGGCTCTCTCGAAAACCCGATGCAGGTTCTGGCATCGGGTTTTCTTATTGGGCGGCGTATTGGGTGGGGCGTGATACTGGACTGGGAAGTTTGTGTGTGATCATGTGGGCCTATTTTGGTGTTCTGGACGCCGCTGCGGTGCTTGCGGGGACTCCTAGTTTCGCCCCCTCGGGCGACTCACTTTTCTTTGAACTCGGATTGCCGCCCAGCGCAAAGAAAAGTAAGCAAAAGAAACGCACCCCCGCCATCCGGAACTAGGCGTCCCCGTCATGCTTCGCTCGACTTCCCTCACTTCGGCATCGCTCCGGGGTCGGCGTACATGGGCCATCCCTGGCCCATTACGCGGGGCCGCCATCGGTATCTCGCGGCATCCATGCCGCTCGCCCCCTGCGCAATGCCTACGTTCGGCCTCCTGAAGGGGAGTTAGCGCGCCTGAACGTACATCGGTTTCGGGCATGCCCGGCGTGTTCTGGTAACAGCGAAGTCACGACGTGGCCGTCGGTTAAACCAAAACTTTCATTCGCGTGGTTTCATCCGCATGGATAGCTTGCCGGCTTTCAGCCGGCATTCTGGTCAGCCCTAAGGCTGACCCTTGTTCAAGCACTCCATGCTACTTCTGGGTTACCTCGGGTTCAGGCGCGTGCAGAGCCCGCCCAGGAGGGTGAGCGGAATCGTCGTGGAAGAGGTTGAGCGGCATGGATGCCGCGACGACTGCATGGATGCAGGAGGTAGAGCGACGCAGGATGCCAAAGCCGAGAGCCGCGATGGGCCAGGGATGGCCCACCGTCGGTGGGCCGCATCCGGTCGGGCCTCTGGAGCGGCGATGGAGTGAACGAACCCTGGCGCAGCCAGGGCCGGATGATCGGGCGGAGGGTTTTGGTTACTTTTGCCCGTCAAAAGTGACTCGCCTGGGAAGGCGAAACCAAAACTTTCAACAAAAACGCGGCAATTCGGAACAAGCACCCCTAAAAACGACAACCGTATCCCCAGTCCAGTATCAGAACCCTCAACCCTCTGGCATCAGAAACTCTTACCCAAATTCAGATACAACGCCTTCTCCCGCTCATCATTGAACCCATAACTGAAATTCAGCGGGCCGAGTGGCGTGTCGAGGCCGAGGAAGACGCTGGCGGCGTTGATGTAGCCGCTGTCGAAGGCATTGTCGTTGTTCCAGGCGCGGCCACGCTCCAGCGACAGGCCCAGGTACAGCGGGAAGTCCAATGGCAGCAACGAGTGCTGGGTCAGGCGGCGGTAGTAGACCAGGCGCGCCAGCGCTACGTTCTGCCCGCTCAGGGCATCCTGGCGGAAGCCCGACAGCTCCTGGGCACCACCGAGGACGAAGCCGGAGGTGACCACGTCGGCTTCGTCCAGGGTGCGTCCATAGCGGCCGCCGAAGATCCAGGTGTTGCGCTCGTGGCTGAAGGCTTTGTTCAGCTCCAGCTCCCACTGGCGGTAGTCCTGATCGGAGTCCAGGCTCTTGTCGTACTGGCGCAGCAGCAGGCCGATCTCCTCACCCTGGCGGGGGAAGTCGACGTTGTCCAGGGTGTCGAAGGAGTACTTGAGTTCGTAGTAGCCCTCGCTGAAGCTGAAGCTGGGCAGATCGCGCTCACCAACCCGCACGTCCGCTTCGCCCCAGGCCTGGCCGATGCCGAAGCGGATCTCGCCGTTGTTGGCGATCTGCCGGCCCAGATTCAGGCCATAGCCGTAACGTTCCAGACGGTACTCGGCGATGGGGTCGTTATCCAGGATGGATTCGATGTTGCGCGCCTCGGCGGACAGATAAGGCGCGACGAAGTAGCGCGAGCCGGAATCCAGTGGTTGGTAGAACTCGCTGTAGAGCTCCTGGCGATCCCCCAGTTGCACCCGGGTCAGCCACTCGGCGCCCAGTTCGTTGATGCCGTTGATGCGGTAGCTGGCGCCGATGTTGAAGACGCTGTCGCCGCGCATGTCGTCGGCCAGGTTCAGGCCCAGACGCAGGTAGTCGGTGCCGGTGCGCCGGCCGCGGGCGTCGATCACCAGTGCGCTGCCGCGATCCTTGAGCGGGGTGATGCGGTATTGCACGCGCTCGAAGTAGTCCAGGCCGTAGAGCGTGCCCATGTCCTTCTGCAGGCGTTCGAGATCCAGCGGCTGGTTCAGCGGCTGGCGAATGTGGCTGAGGATCACCGCGTCACCCACCTTGGAATCGTTGACCACGCGGATTTCGCGGATCAGCGGGTTGCGTTGCTCGCGCGAACGGGCCACGGCCAGCGCTGGGTTGCCACCTCCCGGGCGGGCGAAGCGCGCCAGGGGTTCGGCCAGGGCCTCGGTGGCGCGGTAGCCGGCATCGATCATCTGCTCGGCGCGGTCGAAGTCGGCCACGCCGAAACCGGCCAGGGGCGGGGTGATCAGCAGGTCGTTGGTGGTCAGGGTCTTGAGCTGCTCTTCGGAGTTCTTGCGGGTCATCAGGGTGATCGACTGGTTCATCACGTCGACCACGGTGACCAGCTCCTTCACCGGGCGCAGGGGCGTGCCGAGATCCACCACTATGACCCGGTCGACGCCCATCTGCCGCGCCACGTCGATGGGGATGTTGTTGACCATGCCGCCGTCCACCAGCAGGTGGCCGTCCAGCTCCACCGGGGCGAACACCGCCGGGATCGACATGCTGGCGCGCATCGCCTGGGGCAGGTGGCCGCTGCGTAGGATCACCTGCTCGCCGGTGGCGATGTCGGTGGCCACGGCGCGGAAGGGTATGGGCAGGCGGTCGAAGTCGCGGGTGTCGCTGCGATGCACCAGCAGGCTCTCCAGGAGCATGGCCAGGTTCTGCCCCTGGATCATGCCCAGCGGCAGGCCGAGGCTACCGTCGTCGCGGAAGCTGAGTTTCTGCTTGATGAGGAAGTCGCGGTCGTCCTGCTTGCGGCGGAAGGGCACGTCTTCCCGTGGCGGCGAGTCGGACAGCGCCTGCTGCCAGTCCAGCTCCAGGGCCAGGCGCTGCAGCTCCTCGACGCTGTAACCCGAGGCGTACAGGCCGCCGATGATGGCGCCCATGCTGGTGCCGGCCACGGCATCGATGCGAATGCCCTGACGCTCCAGCGACTTGAGCACGCCGATGTGCGCCAGGCCACGGGCGGCGCCACCGGAGAGCACCAGGCCGACGCGTTCCTCGGCCATGGCTGGCAGGCCGAGCAGTGTGGAGAGGGTGAGCAACAGGGCAAGCAGACGAGACATGACGAATACCGGATGAGGCGAACGCAAAGGCGGCTATTATAGGCATCCGCTTCGCCATACCGAGCCCGCCCATGTCCGATCACAAGCCGGAAATCGTCATTACCTATTGCACCCAGTGCCAGTGGCTGCTGCGTGCCGCCTGGCTGGCTCAGGAGTTGCTCAGCACCTTCGCCGAGGAGCTGGGCCGAGTCAGCCTGGAGCCGAGCAGCGGTGGCACCTTTCGCATCCTCTGCAATGGCGTGCAGATCTGGGAGCGCAAGGCCGACGGCGGCTTCCCCGAGGCCAAGGTGCTCAAGCAGCGCGTGCGCGACCTGATCGACCCAGGCCGTGATCTGGGCCACAACGACCGCGTCACGCACTAACAGGCCGTTGAAAAACTACCTCGGCTTTGGCTTCCTGCGTCACTCTACCTCCTGCATCCATGCAGTCGTGCGTTGGCAATACTGCGTTAAAAACGGCCTCGCGTGCGAGCTCAGGCTAGGCGCCCCCGTCAAAAATGCTCATTTACAGCACGTAAACCCGAGTGCGGGCCCAGTGCTTTTTTCGGCTGTTTTTGCGGGGCCACCATCGGTATTGTCTTGCCTGCCTCGGCTCGGGCTTCCTGCTTCGCTCTACCTCCTGCATCCATGCAGTCGTCGCCTGCGTTTTTCAACAGCCTGCTGAGCGGCCGTCGTGGCTGTGCCTCAATAACCGCTGGGCTCGGCGCTGCGTTGGCCCAGGCTGTGGCTGAGCGCAGCTCGGGCCTCGTCCTTGAGCAGGCGGTTGCCAGCCACGTAGCGCACGATCCACGGCAGCTTCCGCACCTGGCCACCGCCGAGTCGCGCCAGCACATAGGCCATGGCGCATTTCTCGAACAGCTCGGCATTGAACAGCATGCGGTTGCGGGTCACGCCGAGGATCAGCAGGCGTCCGTCCACCAGGCCGCCGTTGCCGCCCTTGGCCAGGGCCGCCTGCAGGTGCTCGGCACGGGTGGGTTGCCAGCAGTGTCCGAGGTGCCGTGCCTGTTCGTCGAAGATGCCTGGCATGGCTTCGCCCAGGCCTTGCAACTGCAGGCTCCAGCGTGGGCTCAGGGAGGCGATGGCCCCGGCATCCTGGCGCAGGCGATAGGCCTGGGCGTGCAGGGCGGCGGTGCCATTGCCTGGATTGGCCAGCTCCAGCGTGCGAGGTAGCTCGCCAGGTTCGACGAAGAGCATCTGCCCCTGGTCGGGAATGCGCAGCGACAGCGCATCCCCACTGCGGTTGAGCAGGCCCTTGCCGCTCAAGCGTGAGGCGGCCTGGATGATTTCTTCTTGCATGCTCACACCACCAGTTTGAAGACGTCCTCGAAGCGGTTAAGCGCCTCGTCGACGATGTCATCGGTATCCGCCGCGCTGGTGTACAGCCGGCTGCCGGCCAGGGTCACCAGGCCGTGGGCCATGTAGGCGGCGCCCATTTCTTCCATCATGTGCTTGCGCGGGTTGACTTCGCGCATCAGTTGGATCGGGTTACGCACGTTGAGCAGCAACACGCCGGAAGTCTGCAGGTGCACCACCGAGCCCTGGTTGTAGACCACATAGGGCAGGCCGAGGCGGTTTACGATCTCGTTCAGGCCGGCGGTCATGCGGTCACCGGCGCGCCCGGCCACGGCCGGGGCGTTGCGTTTTTCCATCTCCACCAGGCTGTGGTAACCGGCCACGCAGGACAGCGGGTTGGCGGTCAGGGTGCCGCCGACGAAGGCGCGTTTGGTCTGCTTGCCGCCGATACCGCCGGCCAACAGCATCATCACCTCGCGGCGGCCGCCGATGCCGCCGGCCATGGGGTAACCGCCGGTCAGGCATTTGCCGAAGATGGTCAGATCCGGCATGACGCCGAAATACCCCTGGGCCCCGCCCATGCCGACGCGGAAGCCGCTGACCACCTCGTCGAAGATCAGCAGGGCGCCGAACTCGTCGCACAGCTTGCGCAGGTTGGCGTTGAAGTCCTTGCGTGCCGGGCGGGTACCGCTTTCCGGGCCGAGCGGCTCGACGATGATGGCCGCGGTGCCGCCGCGCAGGCGGTTGATCCAGAGGCGACGGCGGATGGCGGCGAGGTCGTTGGGGAAGCTTTCCTGGGTGTAGTGCGTCGCGCCACCAGGGATGCCCACGGCCTCGCGCCGGCCAGTGCCGGGGATGCGCATGCCGTAGACCATCTGGTCGCTCCAGCCGTGGTAGGCGCCGCCGATCTTGATCACCCATTTCTTGCCGGTATAGGCCCGCGCCAGGCGGATCGCGCCCATTACCGACTCGGTGCCGGAGGCGAGCATGCGGAACATCTCCACCGAGGGCACGTGGCGGCAGACCAGCTCCGCCAGCTTGACCTCGTACTCGTGCAGCAGGCCGGTGGAGGGGCCGCATTCGCGCAGGGTCTCGATGACCTTTTCCTGCACCACCGGGTCGTTGCTGCCGAGCAGGGTCGGCCCGCCGGCCTGGAGAAAGTCGATGTAACGGTTACCGTCGACATCTTCCAGATGTGCGCCCTGGGCGCTCTTCATGGCCAGCGGGAAGGGGTAGTTGAAGGCCAGGTTGTGCTGGATGCCGCCAGGGATGAACTGGCCGGCAGCGCTGGCCAGCGCCTTGGAGGTAGCGCATTTGCTGTTGAAATAGTCGTGCACCTTGTCCATATGCTCGCGGCGGATCGGCCGGATTGGCTGCTTGATCAGCGCCTTGAGGCGAGCGTCGACGGCATCGGTGTCCGGCCATTGGGAGATGCCGGAGGCGGTCTGCGGAATCGGGGTGGAAGCGTTCATGGGGATTATCCTCGGTCAATCGGTCAGAGTGGCCAGTGCGAACTGACTGGCGGAGTGCTGGGGGTTGGCGCGCAGGGCGCGGCAGAACCAGGCGTGCGCTTCCTCTTCGAGCAGGCGCATGACCTGGCAGGCCTGATCCATGGTGATGCCCACACCAATGGCGCCGTGGTTGCGCATCAGGTAGGCGTTGAGATGCGGGCGCACACGGCGGCTCACCAGCCAGGACAGCAGGCCGGAGCCGGACGGGCCGTAGGCGCACATCGGCGCTTGCGGGCCGATGACCTGGCGCGCCTGCTGGCCGCTGATCGGCAGTGGGCGGCCGAGCAGGGTGAAGGCGCTGGCGATGGGCTGGTGCGTGTGCACGCTGGCCTGGCAGTCGGGCCGGGCCTTGAACATCCTGGCGTGCAGGCCGCTTTCCACCGAGGGCGAACCTTCGCCGGAAAGTTGCTCGAGGCTGTCCAGGCGCAGGGTGCAGATGTCGGCTGGGCGCATGCTGTAGTAGTCGCTCGCCGAAGGGGTGACGGCGAAGCGCTCGGCGTCAATGCGCAAGGCCAGGTTGCCGCCGATGCCGGCGAGAAAACCCTGGTCGGCCAGGGTCACGGCCGTGCGTACGATGACCTCCCTGGCCCGTTGTTCAAGCGTCATGAGTACCTCGATGCAGGTGTGCGTAGAAGGGCGCCAGCGCCTTGTGCGCGGCGCGGAAATTGGCGTAGCTGCTGGCGTAGCGCTCGGCGTTGAGGCGGTCGGGCTGGAACGAGCGACGGATCTCGACCCGTTCGGGAATGTCGCCGACGGCTATGGCATCGATGCCGATGCCGGCGATGAAGGCCGCGCCGCGGGCATTGGCCTGAATGGGGTGTTCCGGCAGGTGCACCGTGACCCCGAGCACGTCGGCGAAGATCCTGCACCAGACCTCGGACTGGCCACCGCCGCCGACCAGGGTGATTTCCCTGGATGGCTGGCCGATGAAGCCGTCCACCGCCTCCATCATCCAGCGGGTGTTGAGGGCAACGCCCTCGAGAAAGGCACGCACCATGTCTTCGCGGGCGTGTTCCAGGGTCATGTTGACCAGGCCGGCGCGCAGGTTGCCGTCGTCCACCGGGCTGCGCTCGCCCATCAGCCAGGGCAGGTAGAGCAGGCCACGGGCGCCAGCCGGGACGCTGGCGGCCACTTCGTCGAGGATGCGGTAGACGTCCGGGCCGGCTTCGTTCTGCAGCAGCGCGTCCTTGGCGTAGAGGATGCGGTCGCGCAGGAAGCTGAGGTTGGCGCCGGCTGCCGACTGCATGGCGATCATCATGTAGCGATCCGGCAGGGCGCAGGGCAGGGCCGCGATCTGCCGCATGACATCGGTTTTCTTCTTCTGCACATGGGCGCCGATCCAGGACGAAGTGCCGATGTACAGGTGCAGAGCGTTGTCGCCCACGGCGCCAGAGCCCATGGCCGATGCGGTGGTGTCCACGGCGCCGGCCACCACCGGCAGGCCGGCGCGCAGCCCGAGGCGTTCGGCCACCGGTTTGCGCAGCTCGCCGAGCACCTCGCAACAGCGCACCAGCTCGGGAAGCTGCGAGCGTTGCAGGCCGGCCATGCGCAGCAGGCCGTCGTGGTAGCGGATGTTGCCGGGGTCGCGGTTGTCGGTGACCCAGGTGGTCAGCGCCGAGTCGACGGTGGAGGCGATGCGCCCGCTCAGGCGCAGGTTGATGAAGTCGAGGACGTTGAGGAACTTGTCGGTGCGCGCATACAGCTCGGGCATGGCATCGCGGATGAAGGCGATATGGCCGAATGGGTCCTTGCCGGAAAGGGCCGGTGCGCCGCCGGTCAGACGCAGCCAGTGCCACAGCTTGATGGGGTCGTAGCCGGCCACGCGCGGCAGGATACCGCCGACCTGGCGCCTGACCGCGTCCTGGCCGCGCATGTCCATGTACAGCAGGGCGCGGGCCAGGGGCTGGCCATCGCGATCCACCGGCACCGTGCCTTCACCCTGGCAGGAGCAGCAGATGGCGACCACGGCCTTGTGCGCCGAGGTGCTGTCGAGCACTTCGGCGGCGCTGTCGAGCAGCGCCTGCCACCAGTCTTCCGGGCATTGTTCGACGCCTGAGCCGGCCAGCACATGGGTCTGTACCGGGCGAAAGGCAAAGGCCCTGACGCGGCCATCGAGGCCCACCAGTGCGGTCTTGCAGCCTGAGCTGCCGAGGTCTACCGCCAAGACCAATCGCGTGTCGTGAGTCACCGTGGCCGCCTCTTTTTCATTTGCCTCTTCCCATTTCGTGACAGTCGAGTTAAAACATAAGCATTGCTCGTGTTTTAGAGGATGAGGCGATGGATAAATCTTTGTCAAGCACCACCGAAAAGGTAAGGCGACCCCGCGAACCCAAGCAGCAACGCAGCCAGGAGCGCTTCGAGGCGATTCTGAAAGTGGCGTTGGATCTGATTGCCGCCAATGGCTACGAGGGGGTGTCGATGCGTGAGATTGCCCGCGAGGCCGGGCTGCCGATCGCGTCGCTGTACATGTACTTCCCGACCAAGCTGTCGATCGTCAAGGAGGTCTGGCAGCGCTACACCAGCCGCGTCAGCGAGTCACTGGAGCGTGATCTGCAGAAGATCGTCGACCCTGCCAACCAGGCCGACGCCGGACTGCTGATCGAGCGCTTGATCGACCTGATGCTGGATATTCAGACCAGCCACCCGGGCTTCATCGAGGTCTGGGGTTGCGTCGCCGCCGCGCCCGAACTGCGCGAACTGAACCTGGCCGACACCCTGCGCTCGGTGGAGATGATGGCCACGGCGATTCGCAGCGCCAATCCGGCCATCGACATCGAGCAGGCCGAAGGCCTGGCCATGGTGCTGTGCGAGGGGGCGAGCTCGGTGACCAAGCTGATCCTGACCCTGGCGCCGGAGCAGCGCCCGGCCCGGATCAGGCAGCTCAAGCGCAGCCTGCACTTCATCTACAGCGCCACACAGGCGGCGTTCGACAAGCGCGAATCCTGATTCCAGAGGTCCTGCCCTGCCCATGGGCAGAGCCTCGGATTGTTGTACCCAATAAGTGCAATGACCTCATAACCGCTAGGGGGCTGTATGTTGCGCAATAAGAAGAACAAAGTCATAGCAGTCGGTATGGGGCTCTGGAGTATCCAGGCCCCGGCATTCGAGATCGATACCGGGCCGGATGTCACCACCACGCTGGAAAGCGTCGTGGAGTTCAGCTCGGTGTATCGCACGGAGTCGCCCGAACGCATCCAGCGTGACGGCCAGAATCTCTTCATCAACGAGAACGATGGCAGCGAGTACTACAAGGGCTTCGTCTCCAACGAGGTCAAGCTGACCTCGGAGCTGCATGTGCGTACCGATCAGGATGGCCTGCTGCTGCGCGGCACGGCCTGGTACGACACGCAGATCATGGACAACGACCCCAGTGGCGATGACTTCGACACGCACAACGGTGATAGCGGCGAGCGCTTTCCCTCGGATTTGCGCAATCGTGCCGGGCACCGGGCACGCCTGCTCGATGCCTACGTCTACACCAATCGCTCCCTCGGCGACATGCCGCTGAGCCTGCGCCTGGGACGCCAGGTGATCAACTGGGGGGAGGGTATCTTCTATTCCGACGGCATCAACGTCATCAACCCGGTGGATATCGGCCGCATCGTGCTGCCCAACGCCAGCCTCAAGGAAGCGCTGCTGCCCACCAACATGATCTCGGCGCAGCTCGGCCTCACCGACTCGCTGAGCGTGGAGGGCTTCTACGGCCTGGAATGGAAGGGCCATGAGATGATCCCGACCGGGGCCTTCCTCAACGATCAGGACTACTTCGGCAAGGGCAGCAATGGCGTGCTGCTGGATCTGCGTGACGCCCTGCAGGCGCAAGGAGTGCCGGCGGAGCTGGTGCCCGGCCTCAATGGCGTCGACGGCGTAGTGGCCGGGGCACGCTATGGCCGCGAGCACGAGGCGCGTGACGATGGCCAGTTCGGCCTGGCCCTGCGTTATATCGTCGAGGACTGGAACAGTACCGAGTTCAGCCTCTACTACCTCAATTACCACAGCAAGGTGCCGTTCCTGCGTGTGCAGAAGGGGCAGTCATTCGCCTGCAGTGGCGGGGGTGGCGGTGGACGTTTCAGTGACCTGTGCGACCTGACCCAGCTCGTCGATCCCAGCTCGGTGCCATTGGTCGATGGCCTGGCATATCTGGATACCACGCGCTACGACTTCATCTATCCCGAGGACATTCGCCTGTTCGGCTTCAGCGTCTCGGGCACCATCGGCGATACCAGCGTTGCCGGTGAGCTGGCCTATCGGCCCAATGCGCCGCTGGAACCGTCGATGACCTACGAGCTGGGGCTGTTGGCCAATGGCGCGCTGACGGCGGGCGGCGCCAGTGGCGCCAGCATCGACCTGGGCGAGTTCGGCGATGGCTCGGCCAATGATTCGCGCCGCAGCATCGACCTCTACAAGCGTCACGAGCTTTATACCGGCTCGATTTCCACCATCCACAGCTTCGGCCCGGGCCTGGGCCTGGATGACCTCACCCTGCTCGGTGAAGTCGCCTTCAACCATGTGCCGGGCAGTCTGCTGGATTCGCCCAACTACGCCTACCTGGACTCGTTCGCCTGGGGCTACACGGTGAACTTCAGCGGCCTGTGGCGCAATGTGCGGCCCAACCTCAACCTGCGCCCGGGCCTGACCTTCCGCCAGGACGTGTCCGGTACCTCGCCGGCGCTCAACGAGAACTTCATCGAGGGGCGCAAGTCCGCCACCCTGGAGTTGGCCGCCCTGTATGGCCAGACCCTTGGTGCCAAGCTGAGTTACACCTCGTTCTGGGGCGCGCGCAAGGAAAACCCGCTGATCGACCGTGACCATGTCGCACTGAATCTTTCCTACTCCTTCTAACCAGTGGTATTCGCCATGAACAAACATGCTTTCCGTGTAGGCAGCCTGGTGCTCGCTTGCAGCGTGCTGTTGCCCTTGCAGGTTCAGGCCAAGGTGACGGCCGAGCAGGCCGCTCAGCTTGGCAACCAGCTCACCCCCTTCGGGGCCGACCCCAAGGGCGATGCCGCGCAGGGCATTCCCGAGTGGAGCGGCAAGCTCGCCGCGCCGGCCGGTTATGCCGGGCCGGGCAGTTTTCACGTCGACCCCTTCGCGGGTGAGAAGCCCCTGCGCGTGATCGATGCGCAGAACATGGCGGCCGATGCCGAACACCTGAGCCCGGGCGTTCAGGCGCTGCTCAAGGCCTACCCGCAGACCTTCAAGGTGCCGGTCTATCCCAGCCACCGCACGGCTGGTGCGCCTGAGCGGGTCTACGCGAACACCCGCAAGAACGCTCTGCAGGCCACCCTGGCCGAAGGCGGCAATGGCCTGGCCAATGCCTATGGCGGCATCCCTTTTCCGATTCCGGCCGATGGCCGTGAGGCGATCTGGAACCACATCGCACGTTGGCAGGGGGATTACATCAATGAGGTCGCCACCACCGCGCAAGTGGATACCCAGGGCGGCTTCTCCATCATCCGTGAACGCATACGCCTGCTGTCGAACTACTACGACCCGAGCAAGGACGCCAGCAGCCTGAACAACCTGCTGTATTTCTTCGACAGCGAGTTGCTGCCGCCCTCGCGTGAGGCGGGGCGCAAGCTGTTGGTGCGCGAAACCATCGACCAGGTGGCGGAGCCGCGTTCGGCCTGGGTCTACAGCCCAGGGCAACGGCGTGTGCGACGTGCTCCGACGCTGGCCTACGACACTCCCAGCGATGGCATCCTGGCCGACGACACCGACATGTTCAACGGGGCCACCGACCGCTACGACTGGAAGCTGCTGGGCAAGCAGGCTCTGCTGGTGCCCTACCACAACTACGCCATGGAGCAGCCGGGGCTGGCGCTGGAAAAGCTGGTCAAGCCCGGGCACCTCAACCCTGATTTCACCCGTTGGGAAATGCACCGCGTATGGGTAGTGGAAGCGACGCTGCGGCCGGGCCAGCGCCATGTGCATGCCAAGCGCCGCTTCTATCTGGACGAGGACAGTTGGTACGCCCTGATGGTGGAAAACAGCGACGCCCGTGGCGAGCTGTGGCACGTCAACCTGGCCTTCACCAAGAATGCCTATGACGTCCCGACCATCACCCCGGTGAACATCGTCTATCACGACCTGATCGCCCACAGCTACACGGTGATCGGCCTGCGCAACAATGAGAAGGCGCCGCGCGAGTTCCAGCTGACGCCGCCACCGGCCAGCTACTGGACGCCTGCCAATCTGAGGCGTACCGGCACGCAGTGACCTGTTGCAGCACTGCAAACAAGAGGCCCGCAAGGGCCTCTTCGTGTTTATGGGCCTGCCACGATGACGGTCTGAGCGCATGTCGCTGACTGGCGCAAGGGAAGCTGCGTAGCGGACAGATGATTATATTATTGACTTAATATTTTAATTGAATTAAATATTTTATCGCCTTTCGTGCTTTAGTCGCTATGCGACGGCCAAGTCCTCAAGCCGGGCTAACTCTAATAAAGATGAATGGGGAGGGTGGGATGGCTGCTACAGGCTATCGGTTCGGCTACGGCTCGATGCTCTTCCTGCTATTGAGCTGGATACTTACGGCCACACAGGCCTGGGCCAGCGAGGTGCGGATTTACAACTGGCTGCAATACCTGCCCAAGGAAATTCTTGAGGATTTTCAGCGTGAAACCGGCATCCGTCCGCGCTACGTCGAGTTCGAGTCCAGACTGGCCATGGAACACAAGCTGCTGACCGGTAACTCCGGCTACGACGTGGCATTTCCTGGCAGCACCAGCCTGCGCAAGCTGATCATCGCCAATGCCGTGCAACCGCTGCGGCGCGACGCTCTGAGCAACTGGCAGTATCTCGATGAGGCTTTCATGAAGAGCCTCGAGGAGTCCGGCGACCCGCGCAACCGCTATGCCGTGCCTTATCTCTGGGGCGCAACCCTGTTCGGTTATGACGCCGACAAGCTCGATGCGCTCTTCGCCGGTAACGTTCCGGCTTCCTGGGATCTGCTGTTCAAACCGGAGAATGCGCGCAAGCTGGCGGGTTGTGGCATCGGCATCATCGATGCCCCGGATGAGATCCTGCCGATTGCCCTTAACTACCTCGGGCTGGATCCCAACGGCCATGAACGTAGCGACTACCGGGCCGCGCAACAGCTCATGCAGAGGCTCAGGCCAGCCGTGCGCTACTTCGATTCGGAGCGCTATGGGGCTGACCTGGCCAACGGCACGATCTGTTTCGGCGTCGGTTGGTCCGGTGGTTTCGTGCAGGCCCGGCAGATGGCCGCGAGTGCCGGGCGCAAGGTGCGCTTGAATATGGTGGTGCCAAAGGAGGGATCACCTTACTGGTCGGATGTCATGGTGGTGCCCAGCAAGGCGCCGAATCCGGCAGAGGCCCATGCCTTCATCAACTACATCCTGCGCCCCGATGTCATCGCTCGCATCAGCCTGCAGCTTGGCTATCCCGCACCCAGTGTCATGCCATCACACAAGCCGACCGCCGATGATCCACGCGGGCAGCTGATGCAGGCCGCCGAGCAGCAGCGATTCTTCACCATCACGCCTGTTCCGGAGTCCGTCGAGCGGATCAGAGCGAGGGTCTGGCGCAACATGCAAAGCCATCAGGGGGGTGCTGAATGAACATGCTCAACAATGCATCGGGTGTAGCGCTCGAGTGGGTCATGAGCCTCAACGTGCTGATCGCCGAGGGTGAGGTGGTGGGGCATTGCGCCGATGGCTTGCGCGTTAACTACCCGATCATCGGTGGCACCTTCGAGTGTCGTGAAGCGAAGGGCCATGTGCTGCCTGGTGGTGCCGACACCTACCGGCTCAGGCCCGATGGCATCGGCGAGCTGGATGCGCGCTACAGCCTGATGTGCGACGACGGCAGCCTGATCAACGTGCACAACCTCGGGCTGTTGCGGCTGACGGAGGCGGGCAAGGCCATGGAGGCACGTGATATCTGGCCCATTCCCGAGAGCGAATACCTGTGCACCTGCACGCCGCGCTTTCAGGTCGCCGAAGGTGAGCTGGGCTGGCTGACCCAGCAGACCTTCACCGGCCTGGTGCATTACCCCACGGCGGATCGGGTGCAGATTCGCTGTTTCGCGCTTGAGCCGAAACCCTGATCAGGTGCTGGGGTGTTTAGGACATCTCTAAAGACCCAAGCGGCGGCTGCAGGGATGCGGGAGGTTGGGTGTTGATACCGGACTGGCAATACGGTGTTCGTTTCCGGGTGTCTTTTCCGGATTGCCGCGTTTTTGTTGATGTTTTTGGTTTCGCCCTCCCGGGCGAGTCACTTTTGCGGGCAAAAGTAACCAAAACCCTCCGCCCGATCATCCGGCCCCGGCTGCGCCGGGGTTCGCTCACTCCATCGCCGTTCCAGAGGCCCGCCGCGGTGGGCCATCCCTGGCCCATCGCGGCTTTCGCGACATCCATGTCGCTCAACCTCCTCCACGACGATTCCGTTCGCCCTCCTGGGCGGGCTCTGCACGCGCCTGAACCTGCGGTAACCCAGAAGTAGCGCGGAGTGCTTGTACATGGGGCAGCCGTAGGGCGGATCGGGGCGCCGACCGCTCGTAGCGCCAGCGAACAGTCCGCCGGGCCATGCCGAGTTCGGCACCACAACCTACGTCCCGTACTCCCAACGGCGTACTGCTTCGCGAGTACGCGAATGAAAGTTTTGGTTTAACCCGACGGCCACATCGCGACTTCACATCTAGCAGAACACGTCGGGCGTACCTTGGAATGCCAGTTCGCTCAGGCGCGCGAATGCCCCCTTCAGGAGGCCGAACGTAGGCATTGCGCAGGGGGCGAGTGGCATGGATGCCGCGAGATACCGATGGCGGCCCCGCGTAATGGGCCAGGGATGGCCCATGTACGCCGACCCCGGAGCAGTGCCGGAGTGAGGGAAGTCGAGCGAAGCATGACGGGGACGCCTAGTTCCGGATGGCGGGGGTGCGTTTCTTTTGCTTACTTTTCTTTGCGCTGGGCGGCAATCCGAGTTCAAAGAAAAGTGAGTCGCCCGAGGGGGCGAAACCCGGAATATCTGAAAACACCCAAAGCGGCGTCAAGAACACCAAACAAACACACAAACTTGCCAGTCCGGTATCCAGACTGACTTGCCGATATCCCGCAAAGAACCAGTTCGTCCTTCAGTGGCTCAGACCTGCGCTCAGCGGGCGATCATGCCCTGCAGGATCAGGCCGCTGGTCAGGCGTACCTGGCGGCGGTGCGCTTCCAGATCCATCGTCTCGCTGCTGGTCAGGCGCAGCAGTTGCAGGTGCGAGTAATCGTTGAGCAGGAAGGCGGCCAGTTCCACGTCCAGGTCGGCGCGCAGCTTGCCACGCTCCTGCAGGTCGCGCAGCAGGCCGGCGATTTCATGCTGCAGGCTCTCGTTGAGACGCTTGTAGTTCTCCGGCAGGTCGCTGCGGTCACCACCCAGCACGTGCGGCAGTAACTCGCGCCAGATCGGCGCTGGAAGCATGTCGAGGGCGTGATCGACCAGCACTTGTTCCAGGTAGCACAGTGCATCGAGCGGGTCGTCCAGTTCGGCCATGTGCAGACGCGCGTCCTGCAAGGCGCTCTGGTCGGCCTTCTGCAGCATCTCCAGGAGAATTTCCTGCTTGGAGCTGAAGTACTTGAACACCGTGGGCGCCGAGACGCCTGCTTCCCGAGCGATCTGCTCGATGGTGGTGTTGGCGAACCCCTGGCGCTCGAACAGAGCCACCCCCGCTTCACTGATGGCCTTGCGGCGCATGGCTTTCTGACGTTCGCGCAGACCGCTCACTTTCCCTCTCCTTATCCGGGTCGCAGGTGGCGAGCATAACGGAAGTAGGTTTTCATGCGTAAACATTTTATTGACTAAAACTTTTTATTCGGGCAATTATTCTGTCACATCTGCCGCGTGCAGAGCTTCTTACAAGAAAGGACAGAGGTTTCATGACTACCTCCGTAAACACTCAGGCACCCAACCAATTGGCTCGTCATTACGCCGATGCACACGAGGCGCTGCGTCAGGCTCAAGCGCCACAGGCCTTCATGAACGGCTTTCCCCCAGCGCCCGAGCAACTGGTGACCTGGCACAACTGGATGAGCCCGCCGTTCAACAAATGGGGCTTTCGCAACCTGGTGCGCCTGCGCCCGAGCATCACGGTGTCCTGCGGTCGGGGTGAGCAGCCACTGGCAGAAGCGCTGCAGGATCTCGACGGACTTAGCTTCGCCAGTGAGTGTGGGTTGAACGTACGTCTGGACGAACACCTGCTGGCCAGCCATGCCGACGGTTTCATTGTGCTCAAGGCCGGCAAGGTGGTGTACGAGCGCTACTTCAACGGCCACACCGCCAATGATCGCCACATCATGTTCTCGGTGACCAAGTCGCTGATCGGCACCCTGGCCGAACAACTGATTCACGAAGGCAAGCTTGACCCCGAACGACTGGCCGGCGATTACGTAGCGGAGTTCGCCGGTAGTGCTTACGCCGATGCCACCGTGCGCCAGTTGCTGGATATGGCGGTGGGCATTTCCTACACCGAGCAGTACGACGACCCGGCATCGGAAAGTTCGCAGTTTGGTTATGCCTGTGGCTTCCAGCCGGCGCCGGCCGAATTCGCCCAATACGCATCGCTGTATCAGTACCTGCCGACGCTGCGTAAGCGCGGCGAGCATGGCGGCCTGTTCCATTACGTCACCGCTACCACCGAGGCCCTGGCCTGGGTGATGGAACGCGCCTGTGGCGAAGCCTGCCATGAGCTCCTGACCCGGATCTGGAAGGTGATCGGTTGCCAGCGCGACGGCTACTTCATGGCTGATCCCTGGGGCCGTGGCGTGGCCGGCGCCGGTTTCAGCGGCACCCTGCGCGATATGGCGCGTTTTGGTCTGCTGCTGGCCAATGGTGGCCAGCATCAAGGCCAGAGCCTCGTTGCGCCCGAAGCCATCGCAGCCATCGCGGCGGGTGCCGACCCGGCCATCTATGCCCAGGACGAGGATTTCAGTCACTGGATTCCCGGTGCTTCGTACCGCAGCCAGTGGTACGTGATCAACGACCATAGCCGCGCCATCGTCGCCGGCGGCATTCATGGCCAATACCTGTTCGTCGACTTCGAGTCGGATGTGGTCATCGTCAAGCAGTCCTCGCTGCCGGCGGCGGTGGGCATCTTCGATGCAGACAACGTACGAGCGTTGCGTGCCATTGCCGCGCATCTGAAAGCCTGATTCAGCTCAAAGAGACAAGAAATATCGGGCGGCTCACCACAGGTGGGCCTGCCGATTCGCAGCCCGGTGCGTATTGAACCCGAGCTGCTTTGCAACTGCCCTGTGACACAAAAACAACTTACCCAGGAGCATTTCATGACCCGTGTCCCATTCACTCCCGCGCTACTGGCCGTGGCCGTACTGAGCAGTGCCGAGGCCATGGCTGGCTACACCTTCGAGGAGGGCAAGCTCTCCGGCGAAGCCAACCTGACCGTAGGTGGTGCGACCGTCTCCACACGTAACGTCAACTTCGGCGCTGGCGGCGTCGATCAGCGCAATGGCCGCAACATCGGCACCCGTGTCGATTGGCAGGAGTTCTATCTCAAGCCGGGCGTTACCCTCAAATATGCCGTCGACCCCGACTTCGATCTGATCGCCGGTGGCTCGGCGGTGTCGGCCAAGACCCTCGGTGACGGCGATGCCGGTGGTTTCAGCCGCAGTTCGGACGGCTACACCGCGATGGAAGAGGCCTATGCGGGCTTCCGTGCGGGGGAGTGGACCTTCACCGCCGGGCGGCAGAACTACCTGGTAGGCAACGGCTTCATCGTCATGGACGGCAACCTCGACTCCCGTGGCGACGGCGCCTACTGGCTGGGGCCGCGTACCGCCTTCCGCGACTCGGGCATCCTCGCCTGGGATCATGGCGCGCTGCGTGCGCAGGCCTTCAGCCTGCGCACCGATTCGCACCTGGGCGACTTCCGCCTCAATGGTGCCAACCTGGACTACGACCTGGCCGAACAGGTGACCTTGGGCGCCATGGCCATGAAGGTGGACTCGCAGACCAACACCTTCGCCACGCCGCTGCGCCGCGACGGCATGCAGGTCTACAACTTCCGCGCCCTGCGCGGCAGGCTGCCGGGCCTCGACGCGCTGACCTTCAACGGCGAATACGCGGTGCAGCGTGGCAGCGGTGACGGCGTCAAGTACGATGCCAAGGCCTGGTATGCCCAGGCTGACTACAGATTCGAGTCGCTGCCGCTGACTCCGGTGCTGGGTTATCGCTACGCGCTGTTCTCCGGTGACGACAACCTGGCCGACAACACCCAGCAGTCCTGGGATCCGCTGAGCAAGGGCTTCACCGACTGGAGCACCTGGCTGGTCGGCGACGTGATGGGCAACTACGTGCTGTTCAACACCAACCAGCGCGTGCAGCAGTTCTCCATCAAGACCCGCCTGAGCGAGACCCTGACCCTGGGCGCCATCCACTACCAGTTCTGGCTGGACAAGAACAACTACCAGGGTATCGCCGTCGACGACCGGCGCTTCGCCAACGAGAACGTGATCTACCTCGACTGGACCCCCACCGAGCGTCTGTACACCTCGCTGGCCTACAACTGGGTAGACGCCAAGTCGGCGGCCAAGCAGGTGTTCGGTGACGACGACCGCTTCACCGCGCTCGAACTCTACTTCACCTACCGTTACTGAGCCCGCCAGGAGACATCGAGATGAAAGCAATGCGTATCGCGGCTGCCTTGACCCTGGCACTGGCCAGCGCCAGTGGCGTTCAGGCCGAGCAACGTACCGTAAGGGTCTACAACTGGATCGAGTACATGCCGCCTGAGATCCTCAAGGGCTTCGAGGCCGAAACCGGCATCCGTCCGGTGTACGACGTGTTCGACAGTGCCGAGACCCTGCAGTCCAAGCTGCTCACCGGCAACTCCGGTTATGACGTGGCCTTTCCGGGCAGCGCGTCGCTGGGCACCTTCATCGGCGCCGGCACTTTCGAGAAGCTGGATCGCAGCAAGCTGCCCAACTGGAACCGCCTGGATGAAACCTTCATGGCCGAACTGGCCAAGAGCGGCGACCCCGGCAACCAGTACGCGGTGCCCTACATGTGGGGCACCAACCTGATCGGCTACAACATCGACAAGGTGCGCGAGGCGCTGGGCTCGGACGTGAAGCTGGATAGCTGGGACGTGATCTTCAAGCCGGAGAACCTCTCCAAGCTGGCCTCGTGCGGGGTTGGCTTCCTCGACTCGCCGGGGGATATCCTGCCGATCGCCCTGGACTATCTGGGCTTGCCGCCGAACTCGGAGAAGGCCGAGGATTACCGCAAGGCGCAGGATCTGATGATGAAGATTCGCCCCTACATCACCTACTTCAATTCCTCGCGCTACGGCTACGACCTGGCCAATGGCGAGATCTGCGTGGCCGTGGGCTGGTCCGGTGGCATCGAGCTGGCGCGCAAGATGGCCAATGCAGCCGGCAAGGGGGTGAAGATCGACATGTTCCTGCCCAAGGAGGGTGCACCGCTGTGGTCCGATGTGATGGTGATTCCCAAGGGCGCACAGAATGTCGAAGAAGCCCATGCCTTCATCAACTACCTGCTGCGCCCGGAAGTGATCGCCAAGGCCAGTAACGCCATCGGCTATCCCAACCCCAACACGGATGCCACCGCCTTCGTCGATCCCGAGGTGCGCAACAATCCCAACATGTACATTCCGGCTGACAGGATGGGCTCGCTGTACGCACTCAAGGCCCTGCCACTGAAGGCCGAGCGTATCCGCATGCGTACCTGGAACAGCATCCGCACCGGCAAGTGAGCCGGCGGGCACCCGCAGTCATGCTGCGGGTGCCTGTACCACGAACGACGAGGAGGGCGTGATGAAGCGATCCATAGCGTTGGGCGATAGCGGGCTCGAGGTGTCGCCGCTGGTACTGGGCGGCAACGTGTTCGGTTGGACACTCGCTGAGCGCGATTCGCTGTATCTGCTCAGCGCCGCCTACGAGGTGGGCATCACCAGTATCGACACGGCCGACATGTATTCGGTCTGGGTCGAGGGGCATCGCGGCGGCGAGTCCGAGCGCATCATCGGCGCCTGGCTGGCACGCAACCCCGGCCTGCGCGATGGCCTGACCCTGATGACCAAGGTGGGCGCCGAACTGAGCCCGGGTACAGGTGGCCTGTCGCGCGCCTGGATCATCAAGGCGGTGGAGGACTCGCTGCGCCGCCTCAATACCGATTACATCGACCTGTATTTCTCGCACTACCCCGACCCGCACACCCCGCACGAGGAAACCCTCAGCGCGTATCAGACCTTGCTGGAGGCCGGCAAGATCAGGGCCATCGGCGCCTCCAACTTCACCCGGGCGCAACTGCAGGACGCCGAAGCCTGTGCAGAGCAGGGCTTGCCGCATTACGCGGTGCTGCAACTGGAGTACAACCTGCATGACCGTGCCGACTACGAGCAGAACCTGCAGGCCTTCGCCCACGACCGGGGGCTGGGCGTGCTGAGTTATTTCAGCCTGGCGTCCGGCTTTCTCACCGGCAAGTACGCCAGCCTGGCCGATATCCAGGGGCATGCGCGTGCCGAGGATCTGCAGCGCTTCTTCACCCCACGCGGCATGCGCATTCTCGCGGCCTTGCGTGCAGTTGCCGGGCAGCATCAGGTCGAGCCGGCCAGCGTGGCCCTGGCCTGGCTGATGCAGCAGCGAGGACTGACGGCACCGGTGGTCAGCGCCACCAGCCGTGAGCAGTTGCAGCGCTTGCTGCAAGCCTGTGCCTTGCGCCTCGACGACGAAGCGTTACGCCTGCTGGACACGGCCAGCGCGTAATGAGCCGGGGCCGAGGCCGCCGAGCCGCTGAATGAGGAAATGTCTTGATCTGATTGGATGAGCCTGTCCGCAGGGCGGACAGGTGGCAGTCGTTACGCACTTAAAGTTAACTGGATTAACTATTTTGTTCGGATGACGGCTGGTTGCAGGGGCTCCGCTATGGCTCCCGGCAATGTTTGGTTCTTCCACGACAACAATAAAACCGATGGAGCTTCCCATGTCTTGCAGTCAACTCCCCGGCAAGGTCGCTGCCGACCCGACCATGCGCGCCGCCGCCATCTTCATCGCAGCGGTGTCGATTCTCGTGGTCGGTATTCAACCCGTGTTCATCGGCCTGTTGGCCGGGCACCTGGGGCTGTCCCTGGCCCAGCAGGGCTGGATGATCTCGGTGGAAATGTGTGGCTCGGTCTTCGGCACACTGCTGGTGGCTCCGCTGGCACGGCGCTGGGGCTCGCGTCGGCTGTGTGCCATGGCGGCCTTCGCCCTGGGCGGCGTGACCCTGCTGAGCGGCCTGACGGAACAGTACACGACGATGCTGGCGCTGCGCGGCCTGGCCGGTATGGTGGCCGGTGGGCTCTATGCCCAGGCGGTGTACCTGTTGGGAAGGATGCCGGGGCAGGATCGCTCCTACGGTTTCCTGTTGCTGCTGCAGACCAGCATCTTCGCGGTGATGGCGGCGGCGCTGCCGCTGCTTGCGGCAACCCTGGGTTTCATGGCGGCCATGGGCATGCTGGCCGCCTGGTATGCACTGGCCTGCCTGGCTTGCCGCCTGCTGCCGCGTCAGGTCGGTAGCGAGGCAGGGCAGCAGACGCCATCCTCCGAGGTCGGCCCGGCCTCCTTCGGGGTGGCCGCACTGGCCGGAATGCTTTGCCTGCAGGTGGCGATCTATGCCGTGTGGGGCTTTATCGACGGTATCGCCAGTGGCGATGGTCTGAGCGCAGTGGATGTGGGTTGGGCCGTGGGTATCGGCCTGCTCGGCGGCTTGCCGGGCGCGGCGTTGCCCAGCCTGCTGGGCAATCGCTTCGGCCGTCTGCCGATGATCCTGCTCGGCTCGTTCTGTGTGGCACTGGCGGTCTGGTTGCTGGGGCTGGGGGTGAAGAGCGGCGAGCAGCTCGCCGGTGTGGTGTTCCTGATGAACTTCGGCTGGGTGCTGGCGCTGTCGTATTATATGGCCGCGGTGGTCAGCCATGACGCCAGTGGCCGCCTCACTCGCCTGGTCAGCGTGGTACAGGTGACCTCGGCGGCGTTTGCCCCTACGGTGCTGAGCCTGTTTCTCGGCGACGGCGGCAAGACGCTGATCTTCAGCTTCTCGGTGGGCTCGGTACTGCTCGGTTGCCTGCTCGCCGCCCTGGTCGGCCTGGGTGTCGGCCGGCGTCAGCAGTTGCGTGCAGCGCTGTCATGACAGCCTGCCACGACCAAGGAGTGGCCCCATCGAGACCAATTGGGGGTGGCGCACTGGCCTTGCGGCTGAGAACCTAGGGAGGTGTTCAGTCGAGTTGCGATCATGCCTGCTTCCGCTTTGCCCGTGCATACCCGGCATCTGGCCAATGGCGCCGTGCTGCATGCCTGCCAGCAGCCCTGGGCGCGGCAGGCGGGGCTTTGCCTGCGGGTGGCGGTGGGCAGCCATGACGAGCCGCGTGATTATCCCGGCCTGGCGCATTTTCTCGAGCACCTGCTGTTTCTCGGCAGCCGCGGCCATGCCGTCGAGCAGGGCCTGATGGCCTATGTGCGTGGCTGTGGCGGCCAGGTCAACGCCTCGACCCAGGCGCGTCATACCGATTTCGTCTGCCAGTTGCCGGCGGCCGGGCTGCAGCCGGCCCTGCAACGCTTGCAGGACATGCTCAGCCATCCCTTGCTGGAACAGGCGGCGCAACGACGTGAGCGCGAGGTGCTGCATGCCGAGTACCAGGCGCGCAGCCAGGATGCCGATAGCCGCATCGACCATGCATTGGGCCAGGCAGTGGCGGCGGGGCACCGCTGCGCCGACTTCCTTGCTGGGGATCGGCACAGCCTGGCGCTGGAGCAGGCTGCCTTCCAGCAGGCGTTGCAGGGCTATCACCGTCAGCATTACCAGGCACGCTACATGAACCTGGCCCTGGTCGGCCCGCAGCCGCTGGAGGAATTGTTGAGCCTGGGCGAGGCCTGCCTGTTGAGCATGGCAGGCGGGGCGCTTGGGGTGCGCGCGAGCCCATCCCTGCTGCCCTTGCGTGCCTCCCGTCTGGTACTGCAGCACCCCATCCGTGGCGTGACCCTGGGGCTGGCCGTGCAGTTGCCAGAGAAGGCGCTGGAGCCGGCCCTGCAGCTATTCCTGGAGGCGCTGCACGATCCGGCGCCGGGTGGCTTGCAGGCTGGCTTGCGCCAGGCCGGGTTGTGTCAGGCGCTGCAGGTACGGGTGATCTACCGGCATGAGGGGCAGCGCCTGTTGCGCCTCGATTGCCCTGGCGCGGACAGCACGACGGTCGCACGTCTGCAGGCCGAGCTGCGCGGCTGGTTGCAGCGCTTGCCGGGTGATCCTGGCTGGGGCGCGCGCTGGCGTGCCTGGCAGCAGGCCCAGGCCGCACGCCTGGCCGGCTTGTCGCCGCTGGCTCTGGCTCAGCATCTGTTGCAACAACCCGAGGCTATTGCCGAGGTCGAAGTGCTGGCGGCGCTGCAGCCCTTGCTGGTGCAACTGGCCAGTGGTGCCGGCTTGATCCAACTGTGCAGCACGAGCGAGGCGCAACCGCTCTGGCCCGCCCTGGGGCTGGATCTGCAGATGCAGGCCGTGGCGGCGCGCAGCCTGGCCGCGCCTACCCTGGATCTGCACCTGCCACAGGCCTGTACGGCCCTGGCCCCGGCCACCAGCGCGCCGCCAATGCCCATGGCCGCGCTGCGCTGGCATGCGGGGCCGGAGCAGGGCGGTCCGGCGGCGCTGCACTGGCGTGGGCCCTGCAGTGACAACGGTTTGCCAACTCCTGTGCGGCTTGCCACCCTGCAGGCTCGTATCGCCGATCAGGCCAAGCTATGTCAGCGTCATGGTGTTGCTCTGCAACTGCGGGCCGAGCCCGGTGCCTGGACACTGGCGCTGTCCGGCCCGGCGCCGTTATTGTCTGCCAGCAGTGTGCGGCTGTTGCCGCTGCTGCTGGCGCCGCTGGATGAGGCCGTCGCGCCGCCCGCTGCCGGGCTGTTGCTGCGCCAGGTGCTGGAGTATCTGCCGGAGCTGGGGCAGTCAGCCGCGCCGACGATCCTGCAGGGACTGGGCGTCGGCCTGGGCACGGCAGCACAGCAAGAGATCGAGGCATTGTTCGAGGCGGTCGAGCCTTTGCCTGCCACGACACCGCAGCCGCACAGCAGCGGCGGCCTGAGCTGGCATGAAGCGCCGGTGTCGGGGGCGGAGTCGGCCTTGCTGCTGTTCTGCCCCGTGCCTGATGCGAGTGTGCAGGCCGAGGCGGCCTGGCGCCTGCTCGATCAGTGCCTGCAGGAGGCCTTCTATCAGCGTCTGCGCGGCGAATTGCAACTGGGGTATGCGTTGTTTTCCAGCTTTCGCCAGGTACAGGGGCGGCGCGGTCTGTTGTTCGGTGTGCAATCGCCGGTCTGCGATCATGCCACCATCCTCGGCCACATCCGTGCCTTTCTGGCGGCGCAGCCGGCGCGCCTGGCCGGGCTGCCGGCGCAGGCCTTCGAGCAGGCGCGCGAGGCCCTGCAACTGGCGCTGCAGGCACCGCGCAGCCATGTCGAATGGGCCGAGCAGTTCTGCCAGGCGCACCTGGCCGCTCTGGCCGCCGAGCATGACCAGGCCGTTGGCCAGGCCCTGAGCGCGCTCGACTCGCAGGCGCTGTTGCACGCCTGCCGACAACTGCTGGCGGAGTGCGGCTGGCAGGTACTAAGCAGCACGCCAAACCACTGATCCCTTACCCATCTGAGCATGCGCCACCGCGTAGGCCGACGGCTGCCTGTAAGACCTTGGGCGGGGCCAATGGCCGTAAGAAGTAAGACCTGTGCCTATGAACCGGCAGATCGGTCACTGGTAGTGGCCCGGTAGCGCCTCCCACGGCGCAAACCCGGTGACCAGGCCAAAGCACTGCATGACCGCTGCCAAGGCAGCGTATGGCGGGGCCGGGTGCCTTTCGATAATCGCCTCCGACACGACTGCCCAGGCGGTCGCCACTCAAGCGGAGAGCGTTATGAACAACAACAAGATCGCCAACCCCCGATTCCTGCCCCTTGCCTTGACTGCCGCCGTGGCCATGGCCGTTGCCCAGCAGGCTGCCGCCGAGATCGTCCTGTACGACAAGGACGACACCACCTTTTCCACCGACGGCTACGTCAACGCCTTCTACGTCAACAGCGACGTGGATCGCGACGGCGAACGCTTCGACCGCCGCCAGTCGCGGGTGAAGATGGGCTTTCTGCCCAACTGGATCGGCTTCAATTTCGGCAAGCAGGTCGACGACCTCAAGCTGGGGGCGCGTGCCTCGTTCTGGGTGACCATCAACGACAGCGAAACCAACGGTACCGACACCGCCATCGACGTACGCCAGTTCTACGGCACGGTTGCCAACCCCGAGTGGGGCGAGGTGCTGGTGGGTAAGGACTTCGGTCTGTTCTCCCGTTCCAACATCTTCCTCGACGAACTGCTGGCCGGTTACGGCAACGTTTCCGACACCCTCGGCCTGGTGGACGGCACCGGTGTGTCCTTCGGCAATATCGGTACCGGCTATCCGTACCCGTTCCCCACCTCGCAGATCACCTACCGCAACAACAACCTGGCAGAAGGCCTGCGCGTGGCAGTGGGCATCATGGATCCAGTGGACACCAACGACGACAGCGCCACCGGCAAGGCCTACCAGGAAAACCCGCGCTTCGAGTCGGAGGTCAGCTACCAGTTCGATGTCGGCGGCTCGACCATCTACACCTGGGTCAACGGCGCCTACCAGACCTCGGAGAACACCGACGACAGCGTCGACAGCGTCACTTCCAAGGGCCTCGGTTATGGCGTGCAGGCCAAGTTCGGCGGCCTATCGCTGACCGGTTCGGGCTTCCAGGCCAAGGGCATCAACCCTTTCTTCACCAACAACCTGGGCGAGCCGACCCTGCGTGACATCGACAGCGACGGCTACCTGCTGCAGGGCTCCTACACCTGGGGCAAGAACCGCGTGGCGCTGTCCTACGGCAAGACCGAGGACGATGGCAACGGCCTGGGCGTGGCGGCCGACTACGAGACCCGTGGTGTCGCCTATTTCCGCACCATCAACGACAACCTCAAGCTGGTGGCCGAATACAACCAGTACCAGATCGACGCCGCCGAAGGCAGCGGGCTGAACGAGGACACCAATACCCTTGCGGTGGGTGCAGTCGTCAGCTGGTAAGGGCCGTGGCTACGAGCTGGGCAGGGGGGGCCGCTGCCCGGCTCGCATTTGGCTTTCAATCGATAAACAGATCCGGCACCAGGCTGCCACCGGCGGGATCGAAGCGATACTGCTCGAAGTCGCTGAAGCCCCGTTCGCGCAGGATGTCCTCGTCGATCAGCAGGCGCCCAGTGAGGCTGCGGCCTTCGCTGCTGAGGATGGCATGGGCGGCATCGGCCATGATCGCCGGGATACGTGCACGCTTGAAGGCGTCGCGGCTGCCCAGCTCGAATTCGATGGCAGCGGTGGCGATCATGGTCTTCGGCCACAGCGAGTTGACGCTGATGCCGTACTTCTTGAACTCCTCGCTCATGCCCAGGGTGAGCATGCTCATGCCGTACTTGGTGACGGTGTAGGGCCCATGTTGGGCGAACCACTTGGCGTCGAGGTTGAGCGGCGGGGAGAGGTTGAGGATATGCCCGCCCGCGCTTTTTTTCAGATAGGGAAGTGCGGCCTGGCTGCAGACCATCACCGCGCGGGTGTTGATCTGGTACATCAGGTCGAAGCGCTTGGGTTCGAGTGTCTCCACCCCCACCAGCTTGATCGCCCCGGCGTTGTTGACCAGCGCATCGATGCCGCCGAAATGCTCGGCGGCCTGGGCCATGGCCGCTGCCACGGCCTGCTCGTCACGCACGTCCAGTTGCAGCGCCAGGGCCTTGCCGCCAGCGGCCTCCACCTCGGCGGCGACGCTGAAGATGGTGCCTGCCAGTTTCGGGTGCGGCTCGGCGCTCTTGGCCGCGATGACGATGTTGGCGCCGTCGGCGGCGGCCTTGAGCGCTATCTCGCGGCCAATGCCACGGCTGGCGCCAGTGATGAACAGGGTTTTGCCGGAAAGTGACATGGGCGTTCCTTTTGTTGTTGTAGAGAAGCGTAGGGTGCGCCGTGCGCACCGGCGGATTTTTTGGTGCGCACGGCCTAGGCGGCCCCGCGACACCTACGAAGCAGCTTCGATTTCCACCAGCAACTGGCGATTCTTCACCTGGTCGCCCTGGCTCACACCAACGCGGCGGACGATGCCGTCTACGCCGGCCTTGAGTGGGTGTTCCATCTTCATCGCTTCCAGCACCAGCAGCAGTTGCCCCTTGCTCACGCTGGCGCCCTCGGCGACCAGTACCTCGACTATGGCGCCATCCATGGGGGCCTTCACCGCGCCGCTGCTGGCGGCGCTCTGCCCGCCGGCTGGTTCATGGGTCACGTCCAGCAGTTCCAGGTTGCCATGCTCACCGTACAACCATAGACGTTCGCCTTCGCGGTGGTAGGCCTGGCGGCGGCGCACGCCGTCCAGCTCCAGGGTCAGCCAGCGGCCATCGCTGGCCAGCAGGCGCAAGGACACTTGCTCCTCGCCCTGGCGCACGCACAGTTGCGCTTGCGTGCCGCTGGCGAGCACGTCCAGTTCCACGGCGTGCTTGTGCTCGCCCTGCTTGAGGACGAAACGCCAGGGCGCGCTGCCGGCGCTGCGCCAGCCGGACAGGCCGGGTTGGTGCGCACGGGCGTCGGCCGAGGCCTGGTAGAGCAGGGCGGCGGCCATGGCCAGCTCGGCCAGGCTGGCGCTGTGCGGGTGCAGGCTGGGGTCATCGGCGAAGTGCTCGGCAATGAACGCCGTGGTGGCGTTGCCGGCGGCGAACTCGGGATGCTTGAGCAGGTTGGCGAGAAAGCGCTGGTTGCCGTTCACACCGAGCAACACGCATTGCTCGACGGCGCGCACCAGCTTGCGCCGGGCTTCGTCGCGGGTTTCCCCAAAGGCGATGACCTTGGCCAGCATCGGGTCGTAGAAGGGGGTGACGGCCTGGCCTTCGACCAGGCCGTGGTCGATGCGCACGCCGGCCAGCAGTTCGGGTTCCCAGCGCAGCACCTGGCCGGTTTGCGGCAGGAAGCCGGCGGCCGAGTCCTCGGCGTACAGGCGCACTTCCATGGCGTGGCCGCTGAGGCGAATGCCGTCCTGTTGTAGCGGGAGAGGCTGGCCTTCGGCAACGCGAATCTGCCAGGCCACCAGATCCTGACCGGTGATCAGCTCGGTGACCGGGTGCTCGACCTGCAGACGGGTGTTCATTTCCAGGAAGAAGAATTCGCCGCTGGCGTCGAGTAGGAACTCCACGGTGCCGGCGCCGACGTAGTTGACCGAGGCCGCCGCCTTCACCGCGGCCTCGCCCATGGCGCGGCGCAGCTCCGGCGTCATGACCGGGCAGGGCGCTTCCTCGACCACCTTCTGGTGGCGACGTTGCACCGAGCAATCGCGCTCGCCAAGGTAGAGGATATTGCCGTGCTGGTCGCCGAAGACCTGAATCTCCACATGGCGTGGGCGGATCACCGCGCGTTCGAGGATCAGCTCGCCAGATCCGAAGGCGTTCTGCGCCTCCGAGCGGGCGGTGCGGATCTGCCCCAGCAGTTCGGAAGATTCGTGCACCAGGCGCATGCCACGGCCGCCGCCACCGGCGCTGGCCTTGATCATCAGCGGGTAGCCGATGCGTTCGGCTTCGCTGGCCAGGGTGTCGTCATCCTGGGCGGCGCCTTCATAGCCGGGGATGCAGGGCACGCCGGCCTCCAGCATGGCGATCTTGGACAGGCGCTTGCTGCCCATCAGGTGGATGGCGTCTACGGTCGGGCCGATAAAGACGATGCCGGCCGCCTCGCAGGCGCGGGCGAAGTCGGCGTTCTCGGAGAGGAAGCCATAGCCGGGGTGGATGGCGTCGGCGCCGGTCTTGCGCGCGGCCTCGATGATGGCGTCGATGCGCAGGTAGGACTGGCTGACCTGAGCCGGGCCGATGCATACGGCTTCGTCGGCGATCTGTACATGGCGGGCATCGGCATCGGCCTCGGAGTACACCGCCACGGTGCGATAGCCGAGCTCGATGGCGGTGCGCATCACCCGGCAGGCGATCTCGCCACGGTTGGCGATCAGGATCTTGTTGAATGCGGGCATCTTCGTGCTCCTGTGGGGCGATCCCCGGATTGCATCCGGGCTACGTTCTATTTGTTCCCTCTCCCCTTGGGGAGAGGGTTAGGGAGAGGGGGCAACAGCACCCTCTCCCCCAGTCCCTCGGCTTTAGCGTCCTGCGTCGCTCTATCTCCTGCATCCATGCAGTCGTCTCCCGCAAGCGGGAGAGGGGAGTTTTACTGTGCCCACTTCGGCTTGCGCTTCTGCACGAAAGCCATGGTGCCTTCGACGCCCTCGGCGCTGGTCACGGCGGCGGCGAACTGTTCGGCGGCGCGGTCGAGCAGCGGGCCGATTGCTTCGCGTTCGCTGGCCAGCAGCAGGGCCTTGGTCTGGGCGTTGGCCTGGGGGCGCACTGGCGAATCTGTTCCAGGGTTTCGTCCAGGCGCTGTTGCAGGGCGGCGTCATCGTGCTCGCAGTAGTGCACCAGGCCCAGGCGCAGGGCATCAAAGCCGTCGAAGCGGGCGGCGGTCAGGGCCAGGCGGCGTGCCTGGGTCAGGCCGATGCGGTGCACGACGAAGGGGCGATCTGCGCCGGCAGGATGCCCAGCGTGGTTTCCGGCAGGCCGAACTTGGCGCCGCTGGCAGCGATGGCCACGTCGGATACGCAGGCCAGGCCAAAGCCGCCACCGAGCACGGCGCCTTCCAGCACGGCCACCAGTACCTGCGGCGCGGCCTGGGCCTCTTCCAGCAGCGCCCCGAAGGCGCGGTTCAGCTCGCGGTAGGCGTCGCCTCCCTTGGCACGCGCTCCGGCCATGTCTTTGATATCGCCACCGGCGCAGAAGTGGCCGCCGGCGCCGCGCAGGACGAGAGCGCGCACGTTCGGCTCATGGCGCACGGCTTCCAGGGTCGCGCGCAGTTCGCCGACCATGGCCAGGCTCATGGCGTTGCGGCTGTCCGGGCGGTTGAGGGTGACGTGCAGCACGCCAGCGTCGAGGTTCAGCAGCAGGGTTTCGCAGTGGGGCAGATCGTTCATCGCGTAGCCTCGGTGTAGGGTGGGTGAAACCCGCCGCAACGGTATGAGTGGCAGGTCAGCCTTTCTTTTTCCCCGGCAGAATGCCCATCAGCTTGCAGATGATGCCGAGCATGATTTCGTCGGCGCCGCCGCCGATGCTGACCAGGCGCACGTCGCGGTAGGCGCGCGACACCGGGTTGTCCCACATGAAGCCCATGCCGCCCCAGTACTGCAGGCAGGCGTCGGACACCTCGCGGCCCAGGCGCCCGGCCTTGAGCTTGGCCATGGACGCCAGCTTCGTCACGTCGCGGCCCTTCACGTACTGTTCGGTGGCCTGGTAGACCAGCGCGCGCAGGCACTCGATCTCGGTCTGTAGCTCGGCCATGCGGAAGTGGATGACCTGGTTGTCGATCAGCGGTTGGCCGAAGGTGTGGCGCTGCTTGCAGTAGTCGATGGTGCTGTCGATGCAGTGCTCCAGGCCCTTGATCATGTTGGCCGCGCCGAACAGGCGCTCTTCCTGGAACTGCAGCATCTGCATCATAAAGCCAGACCCTTCCGCCCCTATGCGATAGCGCTGCGGCACGCGCACGTTGTCGAAGAACACCTGGGCGGTTTCCGAGCTGCGCATGCCCAGCTTGTCCAGATGCGGGCTGACGCTGATGCCCGGAGTCTTCATCGGCACCATGATCAGCGACTTGTTGACGTGCGGCTTGTCGTCGCTGGTGTTGGCCAACAGGCAGATGAAGTCGGCCGACGGCGAGTTGGTGATCCACATCTTGCTGCCGTTGATCAGGTAGTCGTCGCCGTCCTTGCGCGCGGTGGTCTTCAGGCCCGCCACGTCGGAGCCGGCGCCGACTTCGGAGACGCCGATGCAGCCGACCATCTCGCCGCTGATGGCCGGGCGCAGGAACTCTTCGCGCAGCTCGTCGGAGCCGAAGCGCGCCAGGGCCGGGGTGCACATGTCGGTCTGCACGCCGATGGACATGGGGATGCCGCCGCAATGGATGGTGCCGAACTCCTCGGCAGCGACGATCGAGTAGCTGTAGTCCAGACCCATGCCACCGAATTTCTCCGGCTTGGAGATGCCCAGCAGGCCCAGCTCGCCGGCCTTCTTGAAGATGTCATGGATCGGGAAGCGGCCTTCCTTCTCCCAGGCGTCGACGTGCGGATTGATTTCCTTGTCGACGAAGTTACGGACGGTGCGGCGGAGTTCTTCGTGTTCCTGGGTAAAGATCATTGTTGTTCTCCGTAGGGTGCGCTGTGCGCACCGGATCTTGTATTGAGGTCAGAAACGCGCGACGCCGAAGCTGTTCTTGTTCAGCGGTCGCAGGTTGGCCTCGGCGCAGATGTCCAGCAAGAAGCCCAGCAGCTTGCGCGTATCGCGCGGGTCGATCAGGCCGTCGTCCCACAGGCTGGCGGTGCCGTACAGCGCCGTGGACTGGCTGTCGAGTTTTTGCGCGGTCACGCTTTCCAGCATGTCGAGCATCTTGGGGTCAGCTTCCTTGCCTTCTTTGGCGTGCTTTTCCTCGGTGACGATGCGCAGCACCTTGCCGGCCTGGGCGCCGCCCATCACAGCGGTGCGGCTGTTGGGCCAGGCGAAGATAAAGCGCGGATCCAGGCCTCTCCCGCACATGGCGTAGTTGCCGGCCCCATACGAGCCGCCGACCACTATGGTCAGCTTGGGTACCGTGGCGTTGGCCACGGCCTGGATCATCTTCGAGCCGTGCTTGATCACGCCGCTGCGCTCGGACTCGGTGCCGACCATGAAACCGGTGGTGTTGTGGAAGAACAGGATCGGCGTGTTGCTCTGCTCGCAGAGCTGGATGAACTGCGCCGCCTTGGCCGCACCCTGCGGGGTAATCGGGCCGTTGTTGCCGATGAAGCCGCAGGCCTGGCCTTCGATCTGCAGGTGGCCGCAGACGGTCTGGCTGTCGAACTCGTTCTTGAAGTCGAGAAACGCCGAGCCATCGGCGATGCGCGCGATGATCTCGCGCACGTCGTAGGGTTTCTTGGCATCGGCCGGCACCAGGCCGAGCAGTTCCTCGGCCGGGTACAGCGGCTCGCGCCAGGTGCGTTTCTCACGTGCCGGTAGCTGCTGGTTCCACGGCAGCATGCCGACTATTTCGCGCGCCAAACGCACGCCATCGGCATCGTTCTCCGCCAGGTACTCGGCGGTGCCGGCGACCTGGGCGTGCATCTCGGCACCGCCGAGTTGCTCGTCGGTGGCGATCTCGCCGGTAGCGGCCTTGAGCAGAGGCGGGCCGGCGAGGAACATCTTGGCCTTGCCGCGTACCACCACCACATAGTCCGACAGGCCCGGCTGATAGGCCCCGCCGGCGGTGCTGGAGCCGTGCACCACGGTGATCTGCGGCAGGCCCATGGCGGACATGCGCGCCTGGTTGGCGAAGCCGCGCGCGCCCTCGACGAAGATGTCGGCGGCGTAGTTGAGGTTGGCGCCACCGCTCTCGGCCAGGGTCACCACCGGCAGCTTGTTCTCGAAGGCGATCTGCTGCAGACGCAGCGATTTCTTCAGTCCCGTGGGGGAGATGGTGCCGCCCTTGATCGCGCTGTTGTTGGCGATCACCAGGCAACGCACCCCGGCGATGTAACCGATACCGGCGATCAGGCCGCCGCCGGCCTGGCTGCCGTCCTTGTCGTCGTGCAGCTTGTAGCCGGCCAGCGAAGCCAGTTCGAGAAAGGGCGCGCCGGCATCGAGCAACAGGTTGAGGCGTTCGCGCGGCAGCAACTGGCCACGCTTGTCGAACTTGGCCTTGGCCTCCTGAGCCTTGTCGAGCACCTTCTGCTCTACATCGCGGAAGGCTGTGATGGCCGCCAGCATGGCCTCGCGGTTCTGCGCGAAGGCTTCGCCATGCACGTTGATTTCCGATTGGATCACGGGCATCGCCTTACTCCTGATCTTTCAGTACATCGGGCAGGTAGGCCCGGTGGAAACCGTTGTAGGACTCGCTGTTTTTCGCCTTGCCCAGGGTCCAGGCACGGGTGCCCTGGCTGGCGGCGCCATCGATGCGGATGGTGTTGCCGCTGATGAAGTTGGCGCCGGGGCTGAGCAGGAAGACGATGGCCGCCGCCACCTCGGACTCGCTGCCGATACGCTGCAGCGGCACGTGATCCTTGAGGTTGCGGATCATGTTCTTCATCGACTCGGGGTAGGTGTCCATGCCGCTGGAGGCGATCCAGCCCGGCGCCACGGCGTTGACTCGCACGCCAGCATGGCCCCACTCGTAGGCGGCAGTCTTGGTGAAGTTCTCCATTCCCGCTCGCGCGGCGCCGGAATGGCCCATGCCGGGCATGCCGCCCCACATGTCGGCGAGCATGTTGACGATGGCGCCGCCGTGCTTGCTCATGCTCTGCAGGAAGACTTCCTTGGCCACCAGAAAACCGCCCACCAGATTGGTGCGCACCACGGTCTCGAAGCCTTTCTGGTTGATGCCGATCAGTGGCGCGGGAAACTGGCCACCGGCGTTGTTGACCAGGTGATGAATGCGCCCGCGTTCTTTGATCACCGTGCCGACCAGGGCTTTCACCGCGTCTTCGTCACGGATATCGCAGACCTGGAAGCTGGCGCTACCGCCGTCTTCGATGATCTCGGCGCAGGTCTTTTCCAGTTTTTCCTGCTTGCGCCCGACCAGCACCACATGGGCGCCCAGGTGGGCCAGCTCGTGGGCCACGCAGCGGCCGATACCGCTGCCACCGCCGGTGACCAGGATGGTCTGGTCATTGAACAGGCCGGGTTTGAAGACAGAGTCATATGGCATTTTTATTGTTGTCCTGATGCCGGTGCGCACAGCGCACCCTACGGGGTGTAGGGTGCGCTGTGCGCACCATTCAAGGTTTGCGCCAGCGCGCTGGGCACCGGCACCGGGAACTCCAGCAGTTGCTGGGCGAAAGCTTTGCCCTGCGGGTCGATACGCAGGCTGGCGACGCCGCCACCACCCAGCGCGTTCTCCAGCAGGAAGTTGAGGCTTTGGCTGCCCGGCAGGTACCAGCGGCTGACGCGGCCCTGCTCGGTGTCCAGGGTATGCGCCATCCAGTTGGCCACGGCTTCGGGTGTCAACGCAGCGGCTATCCACGCCAGGTATTCGGGCTTTCTCGCCATCACGCCGATGTTGCTGTGGTTGCCCTTGTCGCCGGAGCGGGCCACGGCAAGACTGATCAACGGCACGGTGGCGTCGGCGTCGCCCATGGGGACGGGCAGAGCGGCTGGGGCATGAAGCTGCGCCGGGTCGAAGGCCTCGATCTGGGGCAGGGCGACCGGTTGGCGTTCGCCATCGATCTCGACGCTCAGGGCGCAGCTATTCTTGTCCACCAGGAAGCTGAACAGGCGGATCACCGGGTAGACGGTGGGGCGGCCGCCGACGATGCCGGTCAGGCCCGGTGCCATGCCGGTGGCGGCCTGGGCGATCTCGCGGGAGAAGAGGATCAGCGCCTCCTTCCTGGCATGCCGTGCGGCGATCTTCACCACCACCTCGCGGCTGTCCCGGCGCAGGCCTTGAGCGCCGTAAGTGGCCTCACTGCCGAGCAGCTCGACGCTGACTTCCTGGTAACGACCCCAGCCGCGCTCGGCGAACAGCTCTTCGGTCTTGTTGATGATCGCCTCGCTGACTCGTTCGGCCTTGGCCACGGCATCGATGCCGGCGAGCAGGAAACTGGCGGTGCAGCGGAAACCGTCCGGGTGCGTGGCGCTGACCTTGTACTGATCGGTGGGCGGCAGGCCGCGTGCGCCCTGGAGCTGCACGCGGTTGTCGCCGACCTGGCTCAGCTCGACCTGGGTGAAATCGCAGATCACGTCCGGCAGCAGATAGGCGCGCGGGTCACCGATCTCGTAGAGCATCTGCTCGCCAACGGTAAAAGGCGTGACCAAGCCGCCGGAACCCTCCGGCTTGGTCACGACGAAACGGCCATCGTCTTCGACTTCGACGATGGGGAAACCGATGTGCTCGTAATCCGGCACGTCGCGCCAGTCGGTGAAGTTGCCGCCGGTGCACTGCGCGCCGCACTCGATGATGTGCCCGGCCAGCGCAGCCTGGGCCAGCTTGTCGTAGTCGCTCCAGGCCCAGCCGAACTCGTGCACCAGGGCGGCGCTGACCACCGCGCTGTCGACTACGCGACCGGTGATGACGATGTCGGCGCCTTGCTCGAGCGCGGCGACGATGCCAGGCGCGCCCAGGTAGGCGTTGACCGACACGCAGAAGGGCAGCAGCGGCGCGCCTGTGAACATCTCGCGGGTGCCGGCCTTGACCAGCTCGCCGAGCTTGGGCTGCAGGTTGTCGCCGTGCAGCACGGCGATCTTCAGTTGTACCCCGACCTGTTCGCAGGCGGCGCTCAGGGCGGCGGCGCAGGCCATCGGGTTGACCCCGCCGGCATTGCTGATGACGCGGATCTTCTTCGCCGCCAGTTCGCCCAGCAGCGGCGTGAGCATCTCGACGAAATCGCGGGCGTAGCCGTCGTCAGGCTTCTTCATGCGGGCGCCGGCCATGATCGACATGGTGATCTCGGCCAGGTAGTCGAATACCAGGTAATCCAGGTCGGCGCCGCGAACCAGTTGAGCGGCAGCGGTGGAGGTGTCGCCCCAGAAGGCTGAGGCGCAGCCGATGCGTACGGTTTTACTCATTGGAATTGGCCCGTGACACATTGAGAAGGTGAGACGACATTACCAAGCAAGCGCTTGGTTGAAAAGTGGTGAAAGAGGGCAGATCAGCCAAAAATGCGCCCAAGCGCTTGCTTGGTCGACTGGTGGCGCATACATTTCATCAATGCAGACAAGCAGTTGCCGGCAGCATGAAGAATTCATCAGAACAATCGCCGGCAGGTTCATCAGGGGAGAAGTCAGCGTGGACGAACACAGCGCCCAGGCCGTGATGCAGGAGTTGGTTACCAGCGGCCAGGTCACCGACCCGGACAGTGCCCGTGGCAAGCTGTTGCAGATGGCCGCCCACCTGTTCCGCAGCAAGGGTTACGAGCGCACCACGGTACGTGATCTGGCCAGTGCCATTGGCATCCAGTCGGGTAGCATCTTTCACCACTTCAAGAGCAAGGACGAAATCCTGCGCGCCGTGATGGAGGAGACCATCGTCTACAACACGGCGCTGATGCGCGCTGCGCTGGCCTCGGCGCAGGGCACCCGCGAGCGCCTGCTGGCGCTGATCCGCTGCGAGCTGCAGTCGATCATGGGCGGCACCGGTGAGGCCATGGCGGTGCTGGTGTACGAGTGGCGCTCGCTGTCCGAGCAGGGGCAGGCACAGATTCTGGCCCTGCGCGACACTTATGAGCAGCTCTGGTTGCAGGTGCTGGGCGAGGCGCGTGAGGCTGGCTATTTCAAGGGCGACCCTTTCATCCAGCGGCGGTTCCTCACTGGCGCCTTGAGTTGGACCAATACCTGGTTCCGTCCGCAGGGGCCGATGAGCCTGGATCAGTTGGCCGAAGAGGCGCTGTCGCTGGTGTGCAAGGGCGGCTAGCCAGAGCGCGCCCAAAGACGCCTCGCCCAGGGGCCGAGCTGCGCTCGACGACTTGGCGCGCAGGTGCCTGATTGCGGAATTTGCACGCAACACGACTCAAGATATTCGTCCTCGGCCGATATACCCATCATCTTGGGGCGGACGTACGGTCGGATCACAGGTGCAAACGGAGGATGCGAGGCAAGGGAGTCTGCTGTGGCTGTACCTGTATCCGCTCGTGAGTAAGGGGGCGGGGTTGCGTGCATTGCTCGCGGTGGTCGTATGTGCCTGTCTGGCGCTGCCTTCCTGGCTCGAAGCCAGCCAGGAAGTGCGGGTGGGCGGCTACGACTTCCCTCCCTACCTGTTCCGGCCCGAGCGCAACGAACCGCAAGGCCTCACGGTAGAGGTGCTGGAGTTGCTCAATCGCCTGCAGGGGGAATACCACTTCGTGCTGGTGCCCACGGCGGCGGGCCGACGCTATCGTGACCTGGCCGCTGGCCGCTTCGATCTGATGCTGTTCGAGTCCAGCCGCTGGGGCTGGCAGGATACGCCGCACATCACCCTGGAGCTGCCGGTATGGGAGGCCGAGGTCTATGTGGCCTTGCGCGTTCCCGGGCGGGGCCAGGACTACTTCGCGGATTTGTCGGACAAGCGCATGGCGTTGCACCGTGGCTTCCATTACGGTTTCGCCGGGTTCAATGCCGATCCGGATATCCTGCGCAGCCATTTCGATGCGCAGATGACCTATTCCCATGACAGCAATCTGCGCATGCTGCTCTTGCGACGTGCCGATGTGGCCGTCGTCACGCGTTCCTACCTGCAGCTATTTGCCGAGCGCAACCCGGGCGACATGGAGCGCCTGTTGGTTGCCACGCACCCCGATCAGCGTTATCGACATCAGGTGCTGCTGCGCCCTGGCGGGCTGCCCGGCGAAGCACGCACGCGAGTACTGCTGGGGCAGTTGGTGGCCGAACCCGCTTTCGCGAAACTCTTGCATCGCTATCACCTGCAACTCGCCAGCAAGGTCGATAAAGAATGATGAATTCATCGGGTTGGTCAGGTTTCTCGACTAGGCTATTTGCCATGGCCATAAGGCTTTAAGGGGAGAGGGAATGTTCTATTCAGGGCATTACAAGCGGTTGCTGGGGGGGCTGCTGGGCCTGCTGTTTGCTGCTTGTCTGAGCGCGGCTGAAACCATTCGAGTGGGCGCTGCACATTTCCCGCCTTACGTAACCAAGGTTGATTTGCAGGAGGCCAGCGGTTTGCTCCCGCAATTGCTGGAAGCGCTGAACCGTGAGCAGGCCGATTACCGATTCATCATGCTGCCGACCGCCATCGTGCGGCGTTTTGGCGATCTGCAGCGTGGGCGTATCGACATGGCGATCTTCGAGAATCCCGAATGGGGTTGGCAGGGTATCGAGGCGGATGTGGTGGACATGGGCCTGGAGGACGCGGAGTTGTTCGTGGCGCGGCAAGAAGCCGAGCGTGGCCAGGCGTATTTCGCGCAACTGGCCGGCAAGCGCCTGGCGCTCTACCGGGGTTACCACTACGGTTTTGCCGATTTCAATAGCGACCCGGAGTACCTCAGCCGCACCTTCAATGCCAATCTCGGCCATTCCCATGACAGCAACCTGCTGATGGTGCTGCGGGGGCGAGCCGATATCGCTCTGGTCACTCGATCCAACCTCTATGACTTCATCGCGCGTAACGGTGACAAGCTCGATCAGTTGCTGATATCGGAGCGGGTCGATCAGGTCTATCGCCATCACGCGCTGATTCGTCGGGGCGCGCCGATCAGCGCGGTGCAGTTCGCCGAATTGCTCGAACGGCTCCGACAGAAGGGAGAGCTGGCACGTATCTTCGACCCCTACCAGATTGCCGTCAGGCCAGTCGCAGAGGATAGCTCAGCAGCAGGAACTGGGTCAGATTGAGCGCCCCGTGCAGGGCGATGGCCGCGCTCAGGCGACCCGTGCAATGGAAGGCCAGGCCATAACCCAGCCCGGCCACGGTGGCCACCAGGGCGAAGGCCGGGCTGAATGGCAGGTGCGCGGCACCGAACAGCCCGGCCGTGAGCAGCAGCCCCGGCCATTGCCCCAGGCGCTGGATCAGCATGGGCTGCAGCAGGCCGCGAAACAGCAGCTCTTCGGCCAGCACCGCGACGCCCAGATTGACTGCCAGCCAGAGCAGCAGGTCTTGCGGCCATTTGGGCTGCCAGGCCACCACGCCCAATAACCAGGCCAGGCTAGGCGCCAGCAACAGCGTTGCCATGGCTATCGGCCAAGCGTGCAGCCTGCCAGCCGCTTTCCGTTCGTCGCGCCCAGCCCACCAGGCCAGCAGCGCCGCACCGACCAGTGCCTTGTCCCAGGACAGACGCAAGGCATAGGGCGGTGCGTCCGGGCTGATCTGCCGGGCGGGCCAGAGCTCGGTAGGGCGGAAACCGGGGAGCAGGTGGGCGGCAAGGGCAATGCCCAGGGCCAGTACCAGCAGTTGCCAGAAGGGGGCGGGCAGCAGGCGTTGACCGGCAAGCACCAGGGCGGTGAAGGCGGCCCCCAGTAGCAGGCCGGGGAGGGTGATGGCCTCGATGGCGTAACCGAATGCCAGCACCAGAGCCGGCAGCAGCAGGCGCAGGTGCAAGGCCATGCCGCCGGCCGGCGTCGTCGGGCGGTTCAACGTTCGCGGGCGTCCTTGGCGTCTTGCTCGGCATTGCGTTCATGGATGCGCTTGAGCTGCTCCTCGCTCAACGGCAACTTCTTCGCCGTGTCGCGCAGCATCAGCAGGCTGCCGAGGATGGAGCCCAAGGCCAGGATCAGGATGAGCCAGGCGTACCAGGGCATGATGGCGTCCTCTTGTCGGTGGAGTGTTCACCATACCTGCTGGACGCGGCCTTGTCAGGCGCGGCAGATCCAGATGTTTGTCACATGGTAGCAACTTGATGCTGCTTGAATGACGGCTTCCGCATTCAGGGAGAGACCGCCCCATGAGCCATGCCAGCGCTCTGCAGTCCCTGCTTCGCAGGGTGACGCCACTGGCGCCGCAGATGAGCATCAACGAAGTGGCCGACCGCCTGCTCACACCCGAACACAAGGCGTTTCTGTCGCTGCCGGTGGTGGCCGAGGATGGCCGGCCGCTGGGCCTGGTCAGCCGTACCCGGCTGCAGGACATCTTCATGCAGCGCTTCGGCCGCGACCTGCGCGGGCGCCACCCGGTCAGCGAGGTGATGAATCTCGAACCGCTGGTGGTCAGCCTGACGGACGATCTGGAAGCGGCTGCAAAGCAGGTCACCGGGCAACTGCAATACCCCATTACCGAGGATTTCATTCTGGTCGACGAGCAGGGCGCTTACTGCGGTCTGGGCACCGTGCTCGACCTGCTCAAGGCCATGGAGGCGCGTATCGCCCAGCGCAACCGGGTGCTGCGCCAGGCGTTGGTCGACCTCAAGGAATCCCAGGCACAACTGCTGCAGTCGGAGAAGATGGCGTCGCTCGGGCAGATGGTCGCCGGTGTCGCCCATGAGCTGAACACACCGCTGGGCTATGTGAAGAACAACGTGCAACTGCTGCGCGAGCTGAGCGAGCCGCTGTTCGACCTGGCGGCGGCGCAGGCCCATCTGGGGCAGTGCCTGAACGACCCCGCCTGCGACGAAGCGACCCTGGCCGAAGCCCTGCAGGCGGCCGAGCGAGCTCGCCAGCAGGCTGCCCCGGAGATGCTCGTCGAGGATCTGCAGCAGCTTTATGGCGATACGCTCTACGGCCTGGAGCAGATCGCCGAGCTGGTGGTGGGCTTGAAGGATTTCGCCCGCGTCGACCGCGCCATGAGCGAGGAAATCGACCTCAACGACTGCATCCGCAGCGCCCTGCTGATCGCCCGCAACCACCTCAAGGACAAGGTCGAAGTGGTGCAACAGCTCGGCGAGTTGCCGCGCATCGCCTGCGCGCCGTCGCAGATCAACCAGGTGCTGCTCAACCTGCTGACCAACGCTGCGCAGGCCATCGATGGCATGGGGCGCATCCAGATTCGCAGTTGGGCGGACGAGCAGGGCATCCACGTCTCCTTGCAGGACAACGGGCGCGGTATGCCGCCGGAGGTCATGGCGAAGATCTTCGATCCCTTCTTCACCACCAAGCCGGTCGGCCAGGGCACCGGCCTGGGCCTGTCCATCAGCTACAAGATCGTGCGTGACCACGGCGGGCAGATTCGCGTGGCGTCCGAGCCTGGCCGGGGCACGCGTTTCCTCATCAGCTTGCCGCTGCCCACCGCTGCCACCCTGAAAAGGAGTGCCTGAGATGACCGCACCCGTTCGTATCCTGTTCGTCGATGACGAGGAGCGCATTCTGCGCAGCCTCGCCATGCAATTTCGCCGTCACTACGAGGTACTCACCGAGAGCGACCCGCAACGCGCCTTGCAGCGTCTGCGCGAGGAGCCCGTGCACGTGCTGGTGAGCGACCAGCGCATGCCGCAGATGACCGGGGCACAACTGCTGGCCGAGGCGCGTGAGATCGCGCCGAACACCTTGCGCATCCTGCTCACCGGATACTCCGACCTGGACGCTGCCGTCGAGGCGCTGAACGACGGTGGCATCTTCCGTTACCTGACCAAGCCCTGGGATCAGCAGGAAATGGCCTTCACCCTTCGCCAGGCTGCCGAGCTGGCCATGCGTCAGGGCCAACCAACGCTGTTGCCGCTCGACAACCAGCTATCGGCGCCCCTGACCTTGCTGTCGCTGGATGACGACCTCGATACCCTGGCCGTGGTCGACGAGTTCTGCATCGCTGGCGGCCATCGTCTGCTGCGTGCTCGTAACCTGGCCGAGGCCATGCTGCAACTCAATAGCGAAACGGTGGACATCCTGGTCAGCGATCTGAAACTGGCCGGCGAAGACACCGCGCCACTGCTCAAGACCCTGGCCCAGGCCCATCCGCGCCTGCTCAGCCTGGTGGTCACCCCGTTCCAGGACACCCAGGCCCTGCTGCGCCTGGTCAACGAGGCGCAGATCTTCCGTTACCTGCCCAAGCCGGTACGCCGTGGTCTGTTCGAGAAGGGGCTCAAGGCCGCTGCCGAGCAGGTGCTGATCTGGCGCACGCAGCCGCAACAGACGGTCACCCGCCTGGCTGAGGTGCCGCGCGACGAGCGTGAGCAGGAGAAGGTGGGCAGCCTGATGGGCATGCTCGGGCGTTTGCGCGAGCGTCTGATCGCCTGAATCGCGCATTTCATTGGGGCTACGAGCAGGCGGGGCTTCTGCCGCGACCAGTGCCAGGATGCTTTGCGCTACAATGCGCGGCGTTTTTGTCCTGTCCGAGACCCGCCCATGCCTGCCTGCCAGACCCCGATCATCGTTGCCCTCGACTTTCCCAGCTCCGACGCCGCCCTGGCCCTGGCCGACCGGCTCGATCCGGCGCTGTGCCGGGTCAAGGTGGGCAAGGAACTGTTCACCCGCAGCGGCCCGCAGGTGGTCGAGGCCTTGCAGGCCAAGGGCTTCGAGCTGTTCCTCGACCTGAAATTCCACGACATTCCCAACACCACCGCCATGGCGGTCAAGGCCGCGGCCGAGCTGGGGGTGTGGATGGTCAACGTGCACTGCTCCGGCGGCCTGCGCATGATGGCCGCCTGCCGTAACGAGCTGGACAAGCTGGCCGGCGCCAAGCCGCTGTTGATCGGCGTGACGGTGCTGACCAGTATGGAGCAGCAGGATCTGGCCGGCATCGGCCTGGACGTGCCGCCACAGGAGCAAGTGCTGCGCCTGGCCGGCCTGGCCGCCGAGGCCGGGCTCGATGGCCTGGTCTGCTCGGCGCAGGAGGCCTGTGCGCTCAAGGTGGCGCAGCCGCGCCTGCAACTGGTCACCCCCGGCATCCGCCCGGCTGGTAGCAGCGCTGATGACCAGAAGCGCATCCTGACCCCACGTCAGGCGCTGGAGGCCGGCTCCGACTACCTGGTGATCGGTCGCCCGATCAGCCAGGCCGCCGACCCGGCGCAGGCGCTGGCGGAGGTGGTCGCCGAACTACAGGGCTGAGCCGCCCCATCAGTCTGCTGCATGACCCGTCACTCCAACGCCTGATAGTGCTGCTCGCGGCCTGGCTTGCTGGCTAGACTCCTTGCCTGTTCAACAAGAATCGCTGCGAGGAAGCACAGATGAGCATGAGGTTCTCCGGCCAGGTTGCTCTGGTCACCGGCGGTGCCGCTGGTATCGGTCGCGCCACGGCCCAGGCCTTCGCCGCCGAAGGGCTCAAGGTGGTGGTGTCCGATGTCGATGTGAGTGGCGGCGAAGGCACCGTCGCGCTGATTCGCGCAGCCGGTGGTGACGCCTGCTTCGTGCGCTGCGACGTGAGCCGTGACGCCGAGGTCAAGGCGCTGATGGACGCCACCGTGGCGCAGTACGGTCGCCTGGACTACGCCTTCAACAATGCCGGCATCGAGATCGAGCAAGGCAAGCTGGCCGACGGCAGCGAGGCCGAGTTCGACGCCATCATGGGCGTCAACGTCAAGGGCGTCTGGCTATGCATGAAGCACCAGATTCCGCTGCTGCTGGCCCAGGGTGGTGGTGCCATCGTCAACACCTCCTCGGTGGCGGGCCTGGGCGCCGCGCCGAAGATGAGCATCTACGCCGCCTCCAAGCATGCGGTGATCGGCCTGACCAAGTCGGCGGCGATCGAGTACGCGAAGAAGAAAATCCGTGTCAACGCCGTGTGCCCGGCCGTGATCGACACCGACATGTTCCGCCGCGCTTACGAGGCCGACCCGAAGAAGGGCGAGTTCGCGGCCGCCATGCACCCGGTCGGGCGCATCGGCAAGGTGGAGGAAATCGCCGCCGCCGTGCTCTACCTGTGCAGCGACCACGCGGCCTTCACTACCGGCCATGCCCTGGCGGTGGATGGTGGGGCCACGGCGATCTGAGCGGCTCGCGGCAACAACGACAAAGGCGCCCAAGGGCGCCTTTGTCGTGCATGGACAACTCAGACCGCGCGCTTGCCTGCAGTGAGAACCGCCAGGGTCAGCAGCCCGGCGACTATGCCCCAGAACGCCGAGCCCACGCCAAGCAGGGTCATGCCCGAGGCCGTGACCAAAAAGGTCACCAACGCCGCTTCGCGCTCGTTCGGTTCGCTCATGGCCTGGGTCAGGCCACCGATGATCGAGGCGAACAGCGCCAGCGCGGCGATGGACAGGATCAGCGCCGCCGGTAGCGCGGCGAACAGCGCCGCCAGCGTGGCGCCGAAGATGCCGGCGATACCGTAGAACACCCCGCACCAGACCGCTGCGGTATAGCGCTTGCGTGGGTCTTCATGAGCCTCGGGGCCTGCGCAGATCGCCGCGCTGATCGCCGCCATATGGATGCCGTGGCTGCCGAACGGCGCCATCAGCACCGACACCAGGCCGGTGCTGGTCAGCAGCGGCGAGGCCGGCACGTCATAACCATTGGCACGCAGCACGGCCATGCCCGGCAGGTTCTGCGAGGCCATGGCGACGATGAACAGCGGGATGCCAATGCTGATGGCGGCCGACAGCGAGAAACTCGGCGTGGTCCACTGCGGCGTGGCCAGCTCCAGATGGAAGCCGGTGAAATCCAGCAGGCCCAGCACGCCAGCCAGCACGCTGCCGACGATCAGCGCGGCGAGCACCGCATAGCGCGGCCACAGGCGCTTGCCGAACAGGTAGGCGAGCAGCATCGCCAGTACCAGCCAGGGCTGCTGCTCGGCGGCGTTGCAGATTTCCAGGCCGATCTTGAACAGCACACCAGCCAGCAACGCAGCCGCTATGGAGGCGGGGATGCGGCGCATCAGGCGGTCGAAGGTGCCGGTCAGGCCGATGAGCACGATCAGTCCGGAGGCCAGGATGTAGGCACCGATGGCCTCGCCGTAGGACACCTGCGGCAGGCTGGTGATCAGCAGCGCGGCACCTGGGGTCGACCAGGCGATCATCACCGGCGCGCGGTAACGCAGCGACAGGACGATGCAGCACAACGCCATGCCGATCGACAGTGCCCAGATCCATGAAGAAATCTGCCCATTGCTCAGCCCGGCGGCCTGGCCGGCCTGGAACATCAGCACCAGCGAGCTGGTGTAGCCGGTGAGCATGGCGATGAAACCCGCCACGACCGACGAAGTGGAGCTATCGGCCAGCGGGCGCAGGCGGGGGAGTGTTGCGTCTTGCATCAGAACAGTCCTGTTTCGATGACGATGGGATACAGCGAGGCGACCAAGAGTAACGCCATTGCGATATTGAATGCGCGCAGGGCTCGCGGGTTGTCCAGCCAGTTGCGCAACAGGCTGCCGGCTACCGTCCACAGGCCGACGCTGGGGCAGTTGACCAAGGCGAACAGAGCAGCAATCAGCAGCACGTTGGTGAAGAACCCCTCATGCGGCGTGTAGGTGGTGATGGCGCCGATGGCCATGATCCAGGCCTTGGGATTGACCCACTGGAAGGCAGCCGCCTGGAGGAAGGTAAAGGGCTTGGCGCCTGGCGTATCACGGCCTTGCGGCGCGCCGGCCTGGGCGATCTTCCAGGCCAGGTACAGCAGGTAGGCGGCGCCGCCATAGCGCAGCACCTCGTGCAGCAGGGGCAGGCGCTCGAATAGCTGGCCCAGGCCCATGCCCACGGCGATCACCAGGAGCATGAAGCCCAGGCTGATGCCGAGCATGTGCGGCAGGCTGCGGCGAATGCCGAAGTTCACCCCGGAGGCCAGCAACATCATGTTGTTCGGGCCGGGGGTGATGGAGGTGACGAGGGCGAAGGCGACGAAAGCCAGCAGCAGTTCAGGGGTCATGGTGCTTCTCCGTTGAGCGAGCATCAGCCTATTGCGCCGGCTGGGCGCCGTCCCGGTACAGCAAGCAGCGTGATTGGCCGTACAGTCTGGCCAACTGCCTGCTGGCTGGTTAGCCTCGGCTTTTCTGCCGTGAGGCGTGCTCATGCAACCGGACAATCCTTTCAGTACACCGCAGGTCGAATTGCTCGAGCCGCCAGCGCAGCCTGTCTTGCCTGGCTGGAGCCGGCGCCAGTTGCAGGTGCTGGGCATGTTGGCGCTGGTGGCGACGCTGGGCGACGCGCTGCAGATGCTGCTGATGCTCGCCAGCACCTGGCTCAGTGATAGCCAGGCGGCACAACTGGTGCGCTACACCGACTGGATGAGTGCCGTGCTGTTATTGATCGGCTGCTACCTGCTGATGCGCTTCAAGGCGCTGGCCGAGCAGCGTTTCGCCGCCAGTGGCCTGGGTGCGCCGGTTTGGCTGCTGGTCGGGCTGAGTCTGCTGATGGGCGTGATGGATTTCTGGCTGGGGGCGCGGCTGTTTGCTGGCCTCAACCCCGTCACCCTGTTGTATATCACCCTGTTGGTGCTGATGGGCAGCACCATGGTCTGGCTGGGGATACGGCTGCTGCGCGTGAGCCTGCCGTATCCTTCATTGCGGGTGATGGCCTGGATGAACGTCATCGGCGGCGTGCTGCTGGCCAGCGTGGTGTTGATCATGCTGTCAACGCTGCCATTGCTGGCCAGCGGCGTGGCAATGGCGTTGGTGTTTCTGCGCGCCGCCAATGAGTTGGACTGACGCGCGCCGCCACTACTGACGGCCGCGTGCCAGTGCTCGGTTGACTTCCAGCCAGCCAGCCACTGCTTCTTCACCCATCTCGTCGAATACCCGCTGCAGCAGGCGCGCCTGTTCGCGGCGCAGGGCCTGTTCCAGCTTGGCACCCTCGGGTGTGAAACCCAGCAGGCGCTTGCGCTTGTCGTCCGGCGCGGCCTCGCTGCGTACCAGGTTCATCTCGATCAGTTGTCGCAGCGGGGTGTTCAGTGCCTGCTTGCTGACACCCAGATAGCCGAGCAGCTCGGTCATGTTCAGGCCCGGGTACTTGGCGATGAAGAACAGAATACGGTGGTGCACGCGTGACAGGCCGCGCTTGGCGAGCATTTCGTCCGGCTTGGCGGTGAAGGCCTGGTAGCCGAAGAAAAAGGCCTCCATGGCCGCCTGCTGCACGGCTGCGTGCCTCATCGTCGGTGTTGCCTGTCGACCATCCTGCTGGCTGTCGCTGGCTGTCGTGGCAAATTTCCCAGGAAAACTTTTTAGGTCAGCCATATTGACGTATCTCTGGGTGGCGGCGTAATTTCGGTCAAGAAGTTTGACTCAATTTTCCGACTTTGGCACCCCAGGACATCCCATGGCCTTCTCCGAACGCATCGCCCGCCTGAAAAGCTCCCTGATCCGTGAAATCCTTGCCGCGGCGCAGCGCCCCGAGGTGATGTCCTTCGCCGGTGGGCTGCCGGCCGAGCCAATGCTGCCGAAGGTAGACTGGGCCGAGATGCCGGCGAGCATGGGTCAGTACGGCATGAGCGAGGGGGAACCGGCGCTGCGTGAAGCCATCGCTGCCGAGGCGCGTGCCCTGGGCGTGCCCTGCGAAGCCAGCCAGGTGCTGATCGTCAGTGGTTCGCAGCAAACCCTGGATCTGGCCGCCAAGCTGTTCATCGATCCGGGCACTGAAGTGCTGCTCGAGGCGCCGACCTACCTGGCTGCGCTGCAAGCCTTCCAGCTATTCGGCGCCGCTTGCATCAGCGTGCCGCAGGAGGCCGACGGCCCCGAACTGGCGGCGCTGCGTCAGCGCCTGGAAAACCACAAGCCGGCCTTCGCCTACCTGATCCCGACCTTCCAGAACCCGTCCGGTACCCGCTACAGTGAGGCCAAGCGCGATGCCGTGGCGGCGCTGCTCGACGAGTTCGGCGTCACCCTGATCGAAGACGAGCCATACCGCGAACTGGTGTTTGACGCCGGCAGCGCCACGCCCATCGTCAGCCGTTTGCAGAAGGCTAGCTGGATCTACACCGGCACCGTGTCCAAGACCCTGCTGCCAGGCCTGCGCGTGGGCTACCTGATTGCCACGCCTGATCTGTTCCCGCACCTGCTGCGCCTGAAGCAGTCGGCGGATCTGCACACCAACCGCATCGGCCAGTGGCAGGCGCTGCAATGGCTGGGCAGCGAGCAGTATCGCGGCCATCTGGCCGAACTGCGCGACTTCTACCGTGTGCGCCGTGATGCCATGCAGGCCGCGCTGGTCGAGCACTTCGGCGAGCTGGCCGACTGGCAGATTCCGCAGGGTGGGCTGTTCTTCTGGCTGACCCTCAAGCAGCCGCTGGATACCCGCACGCTGCTGGACGCGGCGCTGGCGCAGAACGTCGCCTTCATGCCGGGCGAGCCGTTCTTCATCGACCCGGACGCCAACCCCGGTCATCTGCGACTGAACTTCAGCCATGTGGCGCCGGAGCGCCTGGGTGAGGGGCTGCGCCGGTTGGCGACGGTGATTCGTGATGCGCAGAGCGCATGATTGATTGGTTTCTGTAGGAGCGGCTGGGCGGTATTCCGCTTCAGCCGCGAATTTCCCGGACGTGGTAGTTCCTACAGAAGCGGGGCGATTGGCGGCGAACCCGCCGCGACGATTGTTAGGGAGGGCACGCGATGTTCAAGGTCTACGGTGATTACCGCTCGGGCAACTGCTACAAGGTCAAGCTGATGCTGCATCTGCTGGGCAAGGAGTATCAGTGGATTCCCATCGATATCCTCAAGGGCGAGACGCAGAGCGAAGCCTTCCTGGCCAAGAACCCCAACGGCAAGATTCCGGTGCTGGAGCTGGAGGACGGTACCTGCCTGTGGGAGTCCAACGCCATTCTCAACTTCCTCGCCGATGGCAGCGAGTTCCTGCCGACAGAGCCGCGTCTGCGCACCCAGGTGCTGCAGTGGCAGTTCTTCGAGCAGTACAGCCATGAGCCCTATGTCGCGGTGGCGCGTTTCATCCAGCTTTATCAGGGCATGCCGGAGTCTCGCCGTGAGGAGCACGCTCGCTGCCTGGCGCTGGGCTACAAGGCGCTGAAAGTGATGGAAAAGCAACTGGAGCGCACGCCCTATCTGGTCGGCGAGCAGTACTCCATCGCCGATATCGCCCTGTATGCCTACACCCACGTGGCGGACGAGGGCGGCTTCAGCCTGGAGGCTTTCCCTGCCATTCGTGCCTGGCTCGACCGGGCTGCCAGCCATCCACGGCATGTGACCATGCTCGGCTGAAGCGCGCCGCTGGCCGTGCTTTCGTGATGGGGCTGGACAAAGCCCCATCAGCACGGATAATCCGGTTCATCGCCCTCTGACTCTGGCTTCGCGACTCCATGCGCCAATCCCTGCGTACCGCCCTGATCTGGATGCTGATGCTGGCCCTGCCGGCACAGGCCATGGCGGCGCTCGGCATGCAGTTGTGCGAGCAGGTGCATCGCAGCAGCACCCTGCAGATCAGCGCCAGTCAGCATGACGAGCATGGCATGCACCACGAGATGGCGGCTGGCAGCTCACATGGCGTGCAGCAAGACGCCCCGGTTGCCGGCAGCGATGCTCCAGCCGATACGGGGTTCTGTTCCCTGTGCGCCTTCTGCGTCGGTATCGCCGCGCCTAGCCAGCCGTTTCTGAACGACTCCGCCCTGCAAGCCGTCGAGCCGGCTGCCGCCTGGCCCGACCGCCTTATCGTCGGCGTGGCCGACACCCCCGAACGCCCCCCGCGTCTTTCTCTCGCCTGAGCCTTTTAGGTAGCGCCGTTCTGCGGCGCCTGTAGCTCACGCGGCCGCCTGGCCGCTGCATGCGAGAACACATCATGACTTTGCATTCCCTTGCCGGAAGGCTGCTGGGCATCGCTGCCCTGGCGCTGCCCGGCATCCTGATGGCGGCCCAGCCCGACCCGCTGGACGCCAATGCCGCCGTGCCGGCGCAGGATTACCGTTCCCCCCTGCACGACTACCGCGCCCAGGCCGACGAGCCTTTGCAGGACTGGCGCGCGGCCAACGATCTGGTCGGCCGTATCGGCGGCTGGCGCAGTTACAGCATGGAAAGCTGGGAGCAGCCGGCCGAGCAGGGCGCCGAACCCGCCGCGGGAGGTGGCCATGACCACCATTAAACTTGCCGTGATGCTCTGCGCCACACTGTTGCTGGTCGGCTGTGTCGGTTTCAGCCAGGACGGCGGTTTCGGCCCGGTGCAGCAGGTCGCCGAAAAGCGCCTGGACAAGCAGCTACTCTGGGCGCGCGACGAGGCCGGGCGTAGCCAGATCGAGGCCCGTGTCGCCGAATTGCTGGGCGAACCCCTGAGCCTGGACGCCGCCATCCAGTTGGCGCTGCTCAATAACCGTGGCCTGCAGGCGTCCTTCGACGAGCTGGGCATCGGTGAGGCCGAGCGGGTGCAGGCCGGGCGCCTGCCCAATCCCGGTTTCTCCTACGGGCGTTTGCAGAAGGGCAGCGAGGTGGAATACGAGCGCGGTCTGCACCTCAACCTGGCGCGCTTGATCGCTCTGCCGCTGAGCTCGCGCATGGAGGGCCGTCGCTTCGAGCAGTTGCAGCGGCAGACCAGCCTGGCGGTGGTCGAGCTGGCCAGCGAGACACGCAAGGCCTGGTATCAGGCGGTTGCCGCCGAGGAGAGCCGCGTCTATGCGCAGCAGGTGCTGGAGGCCGCCGAGGCCAGCGCCGAGCTGGCGCGCAGGCTGGCGGCAGTCGGCAACTTCAGCAAGCTGCAGCAGGCCGAGCAGCAGAACTTCTATGCCGAGGCTGGCATCGCGCTGCTGCGCGCCGAGCAGGCGCGGGTCTCCAGCCGCGAACGGTTGACCCGGTTGCTGGGCCTGTGGGGTGAGCAACTCGCCTATCGCTTGCCCGAGCGCTTGCCGACGCTGCCTGAACAGGCCGAGGAACTGCCGGACGTGGAGCGTTTGGCCATGAGTCAGCGCCAGGACATCCAGGCCATGCGTCTGGACACCGAGCGTCTGGCGCAGAACCTCGGTCTGACCCGCACCACGCGCTTCATCAACGTGCTGGAGCTGGGCGTAGTGAACAACCGCTCCAACGAGGAGCCGACCCAGCGCGGCTACGAGATCAGCGTCGAACTGCCGCTGTTCGATTGGAGCGGCGCCAAGGTGGCGCGGGCCGAGGCGCAGTATCGCCAGGCGCTCAACCGCGCCGCCGAGACGGCGATCAACGCCCGCTCGCAGGTGCGCGAGGCCTACCAGGCCTACCGCAACGCCTTTGAACTGGCGCAGCACTATCGCACCGAAGTGCTGCCGCTGCGCCAGCGCATCGCCGAGGAGAACCTGCTGCGCTACAACGGCATGTTCATCAGCACCTTCGAGCTGCTCGCCGACGCGCGCCGCCAGGTGCAAGCGGTGGATGGCTACCTGCAGGCGCAGCGTGATTTCTGGCTGGCTCGCGCCGATCTCGACATGGCCCTGCTGGGCGCCCCCAATCCTTCGCTCGCCGCGGCGCCTGCCGCCAGTGCCGAGCCGGCCGCTGGCGGCCACTGAACAAGGAACTGCTGACATGGTTTCACGACGTGATTTCTTTCTCGGCGCCAGTGCCATCGGCGCCGCCGTGGCCACCTCGGCGGTCAGCCGGGTATCCATGGCCGCTCTGCCCGAGCCGGTACTGCAGGCCAGCGCCGACACCCAACCGCCGCTGCAACCGAACAGCGGGCGGCCCTACAACCCGGTGGTCACCCTCAATGGCTGGACCCTGCCGTGGCGCATGAACGATGGCGTCAAGGAGTTCCACCTGGTCGCCGAGCCGGTGGTACGCGAACTGGCGCCTGGCTACAAGGCCCACCTGTGGGGTTACAACGGCCAGTCGCCGGGGCCGACCATCGAGGTAGTGGAGGGCGACCGGGTGCGCATCTTCGTCACCAACAAGCTGCCCGAGCACACCAGCATCCACTGGCACGGCCAGCGCCTGCCCAACGGCATGGATGGCGTCTCGGGCCTGACCCAGCCGGCGATTCCAGTGGGCAAGACCTTCGTCTACGAGTTCGTCGCGCGGCGCCCCGGCACCTTCATGTACCACCCGCACGCCGACGAGATGGTACAGATGGCCATGGGCATGATGGGTTTCTGGGTCACCCACCCCAAGGAGCATCACCCGCTGATCAGCGAGGTGGATCGCGACTACTGCTTCCTGCTCAATGCCTACGACATCGAGCCCGGCGCCTATACGCCGAAGATCATGCAGATGCTCGACTTCAACCTGTGGACCTTCAACAGCCGCGTGTTCCCTGGCATCGACCCGCTGGTGGCGCGCCAGGGCGAACGGGTGCGCCTGCGGGTCGGCAACCTGACCATGACCAATCACCCGATCCACCTGCATGGTCACGAGTTCGAGGTCACCGGTACCGACGGTGGGCCGACACCGCTCGGATCGCGCTGGCCGGAGGTGACCACCGACGTGGCAGTGGGGCAGATGCGCCAGGTCGAATTCATCGCTGACGAGGAAGGCGACTGGGCGCTGCACTGCCACAAGAGTCACCACACCATGAATGCCATGGGCCACGACCTGCCGACGCTGGTCGGCGTCGATCACCGCGACATGACCGGCAAGATCGCCAAGCTGGTGCCCGATTACATGGTCATGGGCGAGCGCGGCATGGCCGACATGGCCGAGATGCAGATGCCGCTGCCGGACAACACCGTGCCGATGATGACCGGCGACGGCCCCTTCGGCTCGGTGGAGATGGGTGGCATGTTCACCGTACTCAAGGTGCGCAAGGAGCAGGCTGCTGGTGACTACCGTGATCCTGGCTGGTTCAAGCACCCGGCCGGCACGGTGGCTTATGAGTGGAAGGGCGCACTGCTCAGCCCGAGTCGCTCGCACGAAGGCGGTGGCCAGTCGATGCCCCTCAAGCAGCCGGTCGAGGCGCCGGTTGAAGTACAGGTACGCAAACCCGGCGGGCATGCCGGGCATTGAATGACGGGCGGGCTGCCGTGAGTGGCCCGTTGACCACGTGAGATGGAGAACGACGCGATGAAAAGACTACCGCTATTGGTGCTGACCCTGAGCGGGCTGCTCGCCAGCCCCCTGATTCATGCTCACGGTGAAGAGCACATGAAGCATCAGGCGATGGACATGTCGATGCCCATGGAGCAGATGCCCTGGGGCATCGCTGGCGAGGCCGGGAAGGTCGATCGCAGCATCGATATTCGCATGAGCGACCAGATGCGTTTCACCCCGGATCGGCTACAGGTCAGGCAAGGGGAGAGCATTCGCCTGGTCATTCACAATGATGGACAAACGCAGCACGAGTTCGTGCTCGGCACCCGCGCCGATCTGGACAAGCATGCCGAGATGATGGCCAGGTTTCCCGGCATGGAGCACGACGAGCCCTATATGGCACATGTTGCGCCAGGGCAGACCGGCGAGATCATCTGGACATTCAACCGCGCGGGGGAATTCGATTTCGCCTGCCTGATCGCTGGCCATTATCAGGCTGGTATGACCGGAAGCATTGAGGTGCTGGCCAAATGACCGACAAGAGGAAAACCCTGATGAAACACACCATGATCGCCGTCTTGACCGCCCTGCTCAGTTTCAACCTGCAAGCCGCCGAACCTGCGCCATTGAGCCAGGGCGAGGTGCGCAAGGTGGACAGCAACACAAACAAGATCACCCTGCGCCATGGCCCCATCGCCAGCGTGGGCATGCCACCGATGACCATGGTGTTCGAGGTCGATCCGCCCAGCCTGCTGGAGCAGGTGGCGGTGGGGGACAAGGTGAGGTTTCAGGTAGAGCAGCGCGGCAGCCGCTACGTGGTGACCAAATTGCAACCTGGGGAGAAATAAGCGCGGGGTCGCAGCGGTCGCCCCCTGACGGAGGCGACCGCGTGACAGATCAGTTCAGGCTGTCGCTCAGGGCCTTGGCCGGCACCAGCTTGACCACCTTCTTGGCGGCGATCTCGATGCTCTTGCCGGTCTGCGGGTTGCGGCCGGTACGGGCCGGGCGCTCGCTCACCTTCAGCTTGCCGATGCCAGGCAGGGTGATCTCACCATCGTTTTCCAGTGCGTCACCGACGATCTCGGCCAACTGGTCGATCAGGCCACGCACGCTGGCCTTGGGCAGGGAGGTGGCCTCGGCCAGGTCGCTGATCAGTTGGTCTTTGGTCATTGCCATGATGTAACTCCATATGCGGGTGAGAGATTCGGTGCGCCGAAGGCCGCTATGGCAGGCGGCGCCGAAAACCAGAAGAAGCTAGCACAAACGTACTTTAACGCCAGTGTCAGGGCTTTCTTTCCGATAGGGCTTAGTGTCGCAGGACGTGCCGGGGTTCCAGGCGGCGGATGAAAACATCGGCTGGAGATTGGCTGATGCAGCTCGCCAGCCTCGACTATGCTAAGGCATATCCGTCTGGTACTGAGGTGCAATCATGTTGCGTATCTTCGCCGACCTTGGTTTCCGCTGGAAAATCGCCCTGCCAATTCTGCTGCTGGCCACGTTGCTGGTGATCATGGGGGCGCTGGGCATGCGTGGCATCACCCAGGTCGCTACCTCCAGTACCATCCTCACGCAGCAACACCTGCCTGCCATCAGCCTCCTGCTCAATGCGGATCGAGACCTGTACCAGGCCTTCGTGGCTGAGCGCAGCCTGCTTGACGAGGATGCCGCCGGCAATGCCGAGGATCTGCGTGCATTCCATGCCGAAAACCTGCAGCAAGCCCATGAGCGCGTGCACAAGTTCGCCGATCTGCAGCCTGGTGCCGAGGCGCTCGCCCTGGTCGCCGAGTTCGACCGAGGCTTCGAGCGCTGGAAGGCCACTTCCGCGCAGGTCATGCAGTTGGCGACGAGCGATGCCCAGGCGGCCAGCAGGCTCAGCTTCGGTGAAAGCGAAGAGCAATTCCAGACGGCGCGTTCTGCCCTCGACAAGCTTGGTGAACTGGAGGACGAGGCCGCCAACGCCGAGGGTGCTGCTGCCATCGCCACAGGGCAGGCCCTGTCCTGGCAGCAGGGCATGCTGATCGCCGTTGGCGTGTCCCTGTGCCTGCTGCTGGTGCTGGGCTTTCCCTTTCTGGTGACGCGCCCCTTGCACAATCTGTTGCACCGCATCGAGCAGATCGCCGATGGCGACGGCGACCTGCGCGTGCGTCTCGACGTATTGTCCAAAGATGAGCTGGGCCAGCTCAGCCATGCCTTCAACCGCTTTCTCGACAAGCTGCAACCCTTGATCAAGGAAGTCGGACGAGTGACCGACGAAGTGGCTGATTCGGCCAGGAGCCTGGCCGGCCTGGCGGCTGCCAATGACCGTCTGATCAGCAGCGAGCATGCGGCGGTCGACCAGGTCAGCACCGCAGCGACGCAAATGAGTGCGGCGGTGCATGAGGTGGCCCGTAATGCCCAGAATGCGGCAGATGCCGCGCGCAGTGCCGAACAGCAGTCACGGGACGGGGCCCAGGTAGTCGGTGTCACCATCAGCTCCATCCGCCAACTGGCACAGGAGGTGGAGAGCGCCTCCTCGAGCATTCAGACCCTGGAGCAGGACGCGGCCAACATCGGTGCCGTGCTGGCGGTGATCAAGGGCATTGCCGATCAGACCAACCTGCTGGCGCTCAATGCCGCCATCGAGGCAGCACGTGCCGGTGAGCAGGGCCGGGGCTTCGCCGTGGTGGCGGACGAGGTGCGTGCACTGGCGGCTCGCACCCAGGAGTCCACCAAGGACATCCAGGGCATGATCGAGCGGCTGCAGATCGGCGTGCAGAATGCCGTCAAGGCGACGCACATGGGCAGCGAACGGGCCCGGCAGAGCGTGGAGCAGGCCGCGGGCGTCGATCAGGCCCTGAGCGCCACCGGCGACTCGGTGCAGCGCATCAACGACATGGCGGCGCAGATCGCCACGGCCTGCGAGGAGCAGAGCAGCGTGACCGAAGAGATCGCGCGTAACATCAGCGACATTCGCGAGTTGTCCAACGAAGCTTCGCAAACCGCCGAGCAGAGCACCATGGCCAGTCGGCATCTGTCCGACCTGTCCTATGGTCTTGCCCAGTTGGTGGGGCGTTTTCGGGTCTGATAACTCGCCTGGTGCTTCTAAGTGCTTGAGGCGGTTGTAAGTTTGCATTTAGTCGTTACAATGGCGCGGCCCGTCGCAATGACGGGCTTCGTTATGGTGGGCCCTGCCGGTCCCCTCGCAATGATTACCCGTGAACCTGGTCAGGCCCGGAAGGGAGCAGCCACAGCGGGAACATCGTGTGCCGGGGTGTGGCTGGTAGGGTTCACCTCCAATTACTTCTCCCTGTTTTCGATGATTTCTTTCTGCATGCCTGTGCTGCAGCGGGCGAGCTTGTTTGCCTGCATTTCTGGTTCTTCGCATTATGCTGGGCTTGATTGATACCGGGCTGGCGAGTTTGTGTGTTGGCTCGGTTGTTTTGAGTGTTCAAGTTGCTTATCGGTGTTTAGCTGATGTTTCCCGTTTCGCCCCCCGGCGACCTTCTTTTGTCAAACGCCACAAAAGAAGGCAAAAAGGCTTGGCCCCGCCATTCGGCCCCGGCTGCGCCGGGGTTCGTTCGCTCCATCGCTGCTCCGAGGGCCCGCCGCGAAGGGCCATCCCTGGCCAGTCGCGGCTCTCGCGGCATCCATGCCGCTCAACCCTCTACGCAACGATTCCACTCACCCTTCTGAAGGGGCCATTCGCGCGCCTGAACGAACCGGCATTCCACAGGTTGCTCGGCGTGCTCTAGTAGCGATGAAATCGCGATTGGGTCGTCGAGTTAAACCAATACTTTCATTCGCGCAGTTTCATGCGGTGAACAGTTTGCCGGCTTGCAGCCGGCATTCTGGTCAGCCCTAAGGCTGACCTCATGTTCAACCACTCCGTGCTACTTCTGGGTTACCGCAGGTTCAGGCGCGTGCAGAGCCCGCCCAGGAGGGCGAACGGAATCGTCGTGGAAGAGGTTGAGCGACAGGGATGTCGCGAGAGCCGCGATGGGCCATGGATGGCCCACCGCGGCGGGCCTCTGGAGCGGCGATGGAGCGAACGAACCCTGGCGCAGCCAGGGCCGGATGAAAGGGCGGAGGTTTTGGTTACTTTTGCCCCAAAAGTGACTCGCCCGGGAGGGCGAAACCAAAAACATCAGCAAAAACGCGGCAATCCGGAACGGACTCCCGGATAACCAGCAATCCACACAAACTTGCCAGTCCGGTATCAAGACTGATTGTCCCGAAGGTCCTCATTTTTTAGACGCCTGCTGCGGCAATCGCGCCCTGGGCGGGCAGGGCGAGACGAACTCAGGCCTGCTCAGCCACAACATTACGCTGCATGCCCAGGTCGATCCGGCCATCGGCGCTGCGGATGCTGGCTTCGACGACATCGCCTGGCTTCAGGTAATACTCGCTACGGCTTTCCTGGGTCTTCAGAAAGGCCTTCCATTTCACCGCTTCCGGCAGCAGGGCGCCGATGCGCTGTTTCATGGGGGAGGGAACGCTCAGGGCGCAACCCGCCGGGGTGCCGGTGGCGATCAGGTCGCCGGCGGCCATGTCCTGCACGCCCGACAGTTCGCTCAGTGTCTCGGCCGGGCCATGGACGAGGTTGGCGCTGCTGTCTTCCTGACGTACCTGGCCGTTCACGCTCAGGCGTAACTGCAGCTTTCTCAGGTAGGGCATGTCCTGGGCGTCGAGCAGGCAGAGATAGGGGCCGACCGGGCCGAAGGTGCGGTAGCTCTTGCCCTTGTAGAACTGCATCTGCGGAATCTGAATGTCGCGCGCCGAATAGTCGTTGACGATCACCACGCCGGCGATGAACTCGTGCAGGTTGGCATCGGTCACCTCCTGCCGGCTGTCGATATCACGCTTGAGCACCAGGCCGAGCTCGATCTCGTAGTCGAGAAAGCGCACTTCACGGGGTTTGATCAGGTCGCTGTCCGCCGCGACGATGCAGCTCGTCGCCTTGGTGAAGATCATGTTGAAGTGCTTGTCGTCCGGGTTCATGCCGGATTCGATCATGTGCTGCCGATAGTTGGCGCCCTGGCAGATGAACTGCTGATCGCGGGTCACGGGGGAGAGCAGTTTCACCGCGCCGAGCGGCAGGTTGCCCTCGGGCAGCGCCGCCAGTTCGCTCAACTGGGTCTGGCGGATCAGATCCCCGGTGCTGGCGTACTGGCCGGGAATGGGGGTGATGAGTCCCTGACGGATGACCCCCCACTGGATGAGATTCTGATGCTCGAAGCGGACGATGTGCACAGGCATGGCAAGGGCTCCCGAGGAGGTGGTCGTGTGCGAGGTGGCAAGGGGCTTGGGTTGTTCGTCGGCATGGCTGGTGGCGGGCAGCATCGCTGTGCCGGCCAGCAGCAGGCCGCTCTTGAGCAGGGTGCGACGTTTCAATCCGGTCATGGGCATGCTCCTAGCCGAACATCCGCGCCAGGGTGATCAGCTTGCGCAGGGTGAGGTCGGGGCTGCGCCGCAGGTTGCGCAGCAGCGCTGCGATGGCGGCCAGGTTGAGTACGGGCTTGGTGAAGCTTCTGGGCATGCGCTGCCCCCATTGCGCCATGGCTTCGGGGCTGACCGCGTGCACGCCGGTGGGGTGCTCGGCGGTGAACAGGTCGCCGTCGCAGTAGTGTTCGTGCTTGTCACCCCAGGGGTCCTGCCAGTAGTCGAAGATCTGGCTGCCGAGGATGTGCCGGCCGATGCCCCAGGCATGCTTCCAGCCTCGTTCGCGCAGCACGCGCTGGCCCATGCCGACGGCGTCGGCGTCCACCAGCTCATAGGCGCTATGGCTGTAGGTCGCCATGAAACCCTGGGCGATCGCCAGGGTGTGATGGTCGGCCGGGGCGTCACCCAGATCCAGGCGCAGGAAGGTGACCGCTGGCGAGCCGTCCGGCAGCACCTGCACATCGCTGGGGATGAAGCCGAAATGCTCGGTGTACCAGGCGCAGGTGGCCTGGTAGTCGGCCACTTCCAGCACCAGATGGCCCAGCCGGATCACCTCGGGCGGCGCGACGGGGGGGCGCTGGGTGGCGTTGATGCGCGGCGTCTCGTCCACCCCGTTGAACGGCAGCGGCGCGCGATGCGTCATGGGCTCGGCAGGCTGCTGGCCATGAATGGCTTCCAGCAGAAAACCCGAGGGGTCGACCAGGCGTACCCGTTCGCCCCCTCCGGGCCCAGGCAGCGGCTCGATGGGCGAGGCCCCCGGCAGCTCTGCGATGCGTTGCAGGTCGTCGCGGCTGGCGAGGGTCAGGCCGAAACCGAGAAAGCGCGGGCGTTTGGCCAGGTGTATCCGGTAGCAGTAGGGGGCAGGGCCGGTGCCGCGCAGGTACAGGGTGGTGGCATCTTTTCCGGCAGGCTGCAAGCCGAAGTCCGCAAGAAAGCGCTCGGCCTGCTGGAGATCCGGGCGCTCGAAGATCAGGTGGGCCAGCGCCTGAGCCTTGACGGTAGGTTGCCGATGGCGTGCGGGTTGAGCGGTGGCGAGCGTGGCTGTTGGGGTAGTTGTTGCCATTGTCGTTCTCCATGGCTTTTTCGGGCCAAGCCAGGCCGGCGACCCACGTGGCCGGGCCGTTGCATATCTAGCGATGATCAGTCCAGAGCAGGCAGTGGCGGCAGGTCGGCGCTCGCCAGTCGTCGTGCTTCGTCTACGGTTATGCCCAGGGCGCACAGCACCAGTTCGGCGGTTTCGCTGCCTGCATCGCGCCAGGTCTTGATGCCTTCGCGCACCAGCAGCATGGCCCCGAGGGTGGCGCTGGCGATCAGCGAGATGGCGCTGGCCAGGTGGCTCTGCGGGAAGCGGTAGCGACCCGTGCTCAGGCCTTTCAGAACATCGGCCGTGGCCTGGCTGTAGATCATCTCGCGCAGCGAGGCGTCGCTCAGTGCGAAGCGGCTGAGGAAAGCGCCCCAGTGCGGTTCTTCGTGGGCACGCCGGATGAACAGGCGGATACCAGTGGCCAGGCGCGCGGCAGGGTCTTCCAGGCCGGCGAAGCTGTCGTTGACGCGCTGGTGCATTTCCTTGCTCAACTGGCTGGCGACCTGCTGAAACAACTGATCGATGTTTTCCACATTGTTGTAGATGGTGCCGCGCGCCACGCCGGCTTCCTGCGCGAGGTCGCTGACGTTCAATTGGGCGGCGCCTTTTTCTGCGAACAGACGGATGGCCGCCATGTGGATGCGGCGCTGGGCGGGGCTGAGCTCTGTCAATGCAGGCATCTCCGGTTGGTGCATGGGAGCGATTGAACAGTGGTGTTCAGTATTGGTCAAGCACGAATGATAAATAATGGACACGAGTGTTCAATTTTGCTTTTATCTGCGCTGTTTCGCTGGCATCCCGCCTGTGGTTCAGGAGGGGCCTGCCCGTACTAGGGTCTGTTGACGTTTCGTACGCGGCCGCGACGGAGCCAGTTTTTGCGTGGAGCTAGGCGCGAGACGCGAAGTTTGGTCGCCCAAATGAGTCGTCGAGCAACGACGCACCACGCAAAAACTGGCCCGTCCCTTCGGGTTGCGCGGCAAATTGCGCCATGCGTCGTTGCGGGATTTGGCAAGGGAACGACCATTACCTGCATCCCGCGCCTAGCCTGGCGCAATATGGCGCAGCAACGCGGCTCGCGCCGAAACGTCAACAGACCCTAGGGTTCATGCTGTCTTTCGCAGAGGATGCTTAATCGATGAGCAAGCTGTTCCAGCCCCTGTACCTGCCCAATGGCACCGTCATTCCCAATCGCATCGCCAAGGCCGCCATGGAGGAAAACCTTGCCGACGCCGACCATGCGCCCGGGCCGGTGCTGACCCGGCTCTATCGAAGCTGGGCCGAAGGCGGCGCCGGGCTGATCATCACCGGCAACGTGATGGTGGATCGGCATGCCCTGACCGGCCCGGCCGGCGTGGTGCTGGAGGATGACGCGCACCTGCCGCGCTTCGAGGCCTGGGCCGCGGCTTGCCGCAGCCAGGGCGCTCAGGCCTGGCTGCAGATCAATCATCCCGGGCGCCAGTTGATGGCCAGCATGGGCCAGCCGGCTCTGGGGCCATCGGCGATCCCGGTGAATATCCCTGGGCTTTCCAAGCTGTTCGCCCAGCCCGTGGCATTGGAGGCGGGGCAGATAGAGCAGCTCATCCAGCGTTACCTCAACACCGCACTGCTGGCCGAGCGCGCCGGTTTTTCCGGGGTGCAGATCCACGCGGCCCATGGTTATTTGTTCAGCCAGTTTCTTTCCCCGCTCAGCAATCGCCGCAGCGATGACTGGGGTGGCAGCCTGGAAAACCGTGCGCGCATCCTGCTGCGCACCGTCGAGGCGGTGCGCGCCCAGGTCGCCCCGCAGTTCAGCGTGGCGGTCAAGCTCAACTCGGCGGACTTCCAGCGTGGCGGCTTCGAGGCCGGCGATGCGGCAGAGGTGGTGCGGATGCTGGGATCGCGGGGTGTGGATCTGGTCGAACTCTCCGGCGGCAGCTACGAGAGCCCGGCGATGCAGGGGCAGACCCGCGATGGCAGCACCTTGGCGCGCGAGGCCTATTTTCTGGAGTTCGCCGAGCGTATCGCCGAGGTTGCCTCAATGCCCATCATGGTCACCGGTGGGGTGCGGCGCAGGGCCGTGGCCGAGCGGGCCGTGGAGCAGGGGGTGGCGATGGTCGGCATGGCCACCGCCCTGGCCATCGAGCCCAGCTTGCCGGCACGCTGGCGGGCGGGCGAGGACATCGCGGTGCAGCCGGTGGTGGTGAGCTGGAAGAACAAGGCCCTGGCCGCTGCCGCTACCCAGGCGGTGATGAAGAAGCAACTGCTGCTGCTCGGCAGGGGCAAGCCAACCCATGCGGGTACCTCGCCCTTGCTGGCGTTGCTGGGTAGCCAGATCAAGCTCAGGCTGCAGGCCCGGCGTTATCGCCGCTGGGTCGCGAGCAAGGGCTGATCCTAGAGGGCGGGTTCCGGCAGTACCTGCCGGGCCAGCTTGCGCGCCCGTGCCGCCGTCGCGCCCAGCGCCCTGAGGATCATCTCGGCGACCAGCACGTCGTGTTCGCTGACACCGCGACCTTCCACCACGCTGCGCATGGCACCGAGCGTGCTGGAAACCAGCAGGTCGAGGGCGATGCCCTCGTGCTCGTAGCTGAGGATGCCTTCCGCCTTGCCCGCGCGCAGGTCGGCCAGCACGTAGCCGGTGACCTTCGAGCGCATTGCCTGATCGGAGTGCACCACCCGCACCACGGCACTGGCCCAGTCCGGGTCGGCCATGGCCCGGCGGATGAACATGCGCACGCCAATGGCCATGCGCTGCGCGCCGCTGTCGATACCCGCGCTGTATTGCGCGATCGATTCGGAGAACTCGTCGGCCATGGCCAGGCCGACCGCCTCGACGACTTCGTCGCGCGAGCGGAAATAGTTGTAGATGGTGCCGCTGGCCACTTCCGCCTCGGTGGCCAGGTCGAGCAGGGCGATATCGCCCAGTTCCTTGCGGGCGAGCAGGCGCACGGCGGCATCGATGAGGCCACGGCGGGTGCGCTCGCGCTTCTTGTGCCCACGGCTTGGCGCGGCGGGTTCGCTATCGGCTGTCTTGGCTCTGCTCATGGTGGTGCTCTGCGAAGGAGCGTTCGATGATAATGGAGTGCCGGGCGGCTGGGCCATTCACTTTCTCAGCAATTGCAGGCAGTCGGCAACGAGCTCGGCAGCCTGCTGCGCCGGGCCGTCGTGCATCAGGATGCGATCCGGGCGAACCACCAGCAATGAGCCGGTGGGCGCGATCTGGGTCAGACGCTGGCCCAGGTCCTCGACGAAGGGGGTGGCGGCGTTGCTGCGTTGCCCTTGCTGGCCGATCTGCAGAAAGCGCCCACCGGCCGTTTCCCAGCGCTGCTTCAGTGGCTCCGGCAGCAACGTGCAGGGGTCGATGCCCATGCCCAGCAGGGTCAGGCCGTCTCCCAGCACCTCGTCGCTCAGCAGCAGACGACCTTCGCGGGTGCGCACCAGCCCTTGTGGCAGCAGGCCGCCTCGGCGGACTTTCACGCAGCCGCGCCTGTTGATGAACAGACCTCGGCGGAAAATGTTCTTGGGCTTTATCTCCAGCTCCTCGAACTGCCGCCGTGCCGCCGGTATCAGGCTGAGCGTGCGCATCATGCCGTGGCCCAGTACGGCCAGCAGAACGTTGCGCGGCATGATCAGGCGCCCCATGAGCTTGGCCATGTTGATCATGGCCTGGGCATGGGGGCGGCGCTCCTGCTCGTAAGTGTCGAGAATCGCCGGGCTTGCCAGGCCCTGCACAACCCAGCTCAGCTTCCAGGCCAGGTTGGCGGCGTCGCGTAGCCCGGCGACCAGGCCCTGACCGACGAACGGCGGGGTGATATGGGCCGCATCGCCGACGAGGAACACGCGGCCTTGCTGGAAGTGCTTGCAGCAGCGCGCGTGGAAGCGATACACGGCCTTGCGTTCGATCTGCAGTTGGCTGGGGTCGATCCAGCGCTGCAGCAAATTGGCGATGTAGCCGTTGTCTTCCACCTGCTCGCGGGTTTCCCCGGCGCGCAGCATGAACTCCCAACGCTCGCGGCCGCCCGGGGCGGGCATGTGCGGGATGGGGCGGCGGTGATCGCAGATGAACTCGACGTGGTCGATGGCCTTGCCCTCGCGTTGGCAGGCATCGACGATCAGCCAGTCCTCACTGTAGCTCTGGCCCTCGAAATCCTGGCCGATCAGGCTGCGCACCTTCGAGCTGGCGCCATCGGCGCCTACCAGATAACGGGCACGCAGACGATGCAGACCGCCGTCCTCGGCGCGCAGCATGGCGGTGACGCCTTCGTCGTCCTGGGCCAGATCCTCCAGCTCCAGCCCACCGCAGCAACTCACATTGTCGAAGCGCTGGTACTGGGCACGCATCGCGCGCTCCAGATCCGGCTGATAGAAGGTCACCAGCTTGGGGTGCCCATCCACACTGCCGCGGGTATTGGCACGGCCGAACTGACCGATGATCGGGCAATGCATGCGCACTTCGGGGATCACCACCTTGTCGAAGGCTTCTTCGGCGAGGCCGGCCTGCTGGAGGATGCGCAGCGCCTCGTTGTCCAGCGCGATGGCGCGCGGCATCAAGAGGATGTCGTGAGTCCTGTCGATCACTAGAGTCTGGGTGCCATGGCGGCCGAGCAGGGCGGCCAGCGTGGCACCGACCGGGCCGTTGCCGATGATCAAAACGTCGACGCTGTCTGGCAGTGCTTTGTTGTTGTTATGCATGTCGGGCTCTTGTAATGGCGCGGGGTTGTGATTATTTTTGGGCAGGTTATTCAAAAATGAATAATTTCTCAATATTGAGATTGGCCCTTAAAACCTATTACAACAAGCCGCGCACCTTGGTGCCGAGGGAGCTCTCCATGTCCTTTCCTGCATACCCGACTCGCACCCTGACTGCCGAGGAGATTCAGCGTTACCACGACGATGGCGTCATCATGATCAAGGGGGCCATCGACCCCAACTGGATGAAGCTGCTGGAAGAGGGTGTCGAGGCAGCCAGGGGCGATGCCTCGCTGCTGGGGCGCTTCATGTCGCGCAAGGTGGAGGGCTACCAGATGGACATTTTCCTGTGGAAGCGCATCGATGCCCTGCGTGACCTGATCTACTACGGGCCTTTCGCGCGCTGGGCGCAGCAGTTGATGGGCTCGCAGCAGGTGCGCTTCTTCTACGATCAGATGTTCGTCAAGGAACCCGGAACGGACGCACCGACGCCCTGGCATCAGGATCTGAGCTTCTGGCCCATCCGTGGCGAGCAGATCTGCTCCTTCTGGATTCCATGCGATCCGGTCAACCGCGAGAACAGCGGGCTGCTGTACGTGAAGGGCTCGCACAAGTGGCCGCAACGTTTCAAGGCCATCTCGCCGGATTACGTGGCGACCATCATCGACGAGCGGATGGACGACATTCCCGATATCAACGCGCATCCCGAACGCTACGAGTTGCTCGACTGGGACATGGAGCCGGGCGACATCCTGATGTTCCACCCCCTGACCCTGCATGGCTCCCATGGCAATCAGTCACGCACGCGGCGGCGGCGCGCGCTGGCTTTGCGCTGGGTGGGGGACGACGTGGTCTACGCGCCTTCGGCCAAGCGCATGCCGATTCACTTCAGGCATGCCTCGGTGCCCGGTGGGCCGCTGCAGGGCGCCGCGTTCCCACGCATCCTGCCGGAGATGGATCCGCAGGAGCGGGCTGCGCGCGCCAGGCCGGAGCGCGCCGCGGCGAGCAAGCTGCTGGGCTCCTTGCTGGACAACGCCATGGCGGCAACGCGGCTGGCGTTCAAACCCGGCAGAAGCAAGTCGTTCAAGCAGACCTGGACGAAGCCCGGTAGCTGAGTGAGGGGTGGTCTCGAATATCGTGGTCAACGCAAAACGCCCGAATGACATCGGGCGTTGTTCATTGCGGGCGAGAAGGGCTCAGGCCGTGCGATAGCTCAGCACGCTGTCCTGCTCTTTGAGCGTCTTGCGCAGATCGGCGGGGATGTTGCCGGCGCGTACCGCGAGCTCCAGGCGGATTTCTTCCAGGCTCTGGGCGAAGGCGTCCTGATCGTCAAGCTGGGGCTTGGCCAGTACGCGGCTGTAAACGGTACTGTCACTCTCGTCGAGCAAGGCGAGGATGATGCTGCCATCAGGCCGTGGCGAACTGAAGTTGGCACGCAGCGGAGTGAACAGATGATCGACGAGTTGCTGGTTGGTGAGTTCCATAACCTACTCCATCCTGAGATTGGCAATTTTTGACATCAGGATGATAGATAGGTTCAAGCGACGAGCGACTGGCGGGTACGTTCGATCACCTGTTGCAACGATTCGTCATTGTACTGACCCGGATAAAGACGCTGGCTGTACTGGGCGATACCGGTCTTGTCGACGAGGGTAAAGCTGAAGCTGCCCTTGCGCGCTGCCTGGATGCGGCAATCGAACGGGGCGAAGGCGTGGGTCAGGGTGCTGATGGCTTTCTGGATCTGATGTTGAGTATTCATTTTTCTAAGTATTTCCTTTAACGCAGGTGCGCATCGATGCGCGTTGTGTTGCTCCGTGAGGTCGGCCGAAAAGCGGCCTTAGCAAGTAAACCAATAGGAGCTTTATATGCACGATAAAGTTCCATTGTTACGGTTCTTCGGCGTGGTCGGTACGTCGGAGGCAGGCAAATGAACAACGCCAGCAGTGGTCGATGGCGAGTTGGCCTGAACAGTCAGCAGGGTGGGATCGGGGAGGGCGGCAGCGCAGGGAGCGCTAGACGTTGAACCGGGAAACCAGCGGGGAGGCGCTAGGGCCTTGATGACTTGCAGCGTGGTACGAACGGCGCGGATGATAAAGCCTTGCTCAAGAAATGAACAGCATTATTTTTCGCCGCTGCGGCGTAACACTGCGAGCATGCCGTTGCGGATGCAATTTGCTGGTTGCTCCGCTAGCATTAGCCCACTTTGCTTTCCTTACATGACGGTTTTCCATGAGTTATCAGGTTCTTGCACGTAAATGGCGTCCGCGCTCGTTCCGCGAAATGGTCGGCCAGACGCATGTGCTCAAAGCCTTGATCAACGCCCTGGACAGCCAGCGTCTGCACCACGCCTATCTGTTCACCGGCACCCGTGGGGTGGGCAAGACCACCATCGCGCGGATCATCGCCAAGTGCCTGAACTGCGAAACCGGTATCAGCTCCACCCCCTGCGGCACCTGTTCGGTATGCCGGGAGATCGACGAAGGCCGTTTCGTCGACCTGATCGAAGTGGACGCCGCCAGCCGCACCAAGGTCGAAGACACCCGCGAACTGCTCGACAACGTGCAGTATTCGCCAAGCCGTGGCCGCTTCAAGGTCTACCTGATCGACGAAGTGCACATGCTTTCCACCAGCTCCTTCAACGCCCTGTTGAAGACGCTGGAAGAGCCGCCGCCCCACGTCAAATTCCTCCTCGCCACCACCGACCCGCAAAAGCTGCCGGTCACCGTGCTGTCGCGCTGCCTGCAGTTCTCCCTGAAGAACATGCCACCGGAGCGGGTGGTCGAGCACCTGACCCACGTGCTGACCGCCGAGAACGTGCCGTTCGAGAACGATGCCCTGTGGCTGCTCGGCCGCGCCGCCGACGGCTCCATGCGCGATGCCATGAGCCTGACCGACCAGGCCATCGCCTTCGGCGAGGGCAAGGTGCTGGCGGCCGATGTGCGTGCCATGCTCGGCACCCTCGATCACGGCCAGGTGTATGGCGTGCTGCATGCGCTGATCGAAGGCGATGCACGGGCGTTGATCGAGGCGGTGCGCCACCTGGCCGAGCAGGGGCCAGACTGGAATGGCGTGCTCTCGGAAATGCTCAACGTGCTGCACCGCGTGGCCATCGCTCAAGCGCTGCCGGATGCCGTGGACAACGGCCAGGGTGACCGTGAGCGCGTGCTGCAACTGGCTCAGGCGTTGCCGGCCGAGGATGTGCAGTTCTATTACCAGATGGGCCTGATCGGGCGGCGCGATCTACCGCTGGCGCCGGATCCACGCAGCGGCTTCGAGATGGTGCTGTTGCGCATGCTGGCGTTTCGTCCTGCTGGCGGTGACGATGCGCCGAGGGTCACGCTAAAGCCCTTGGGGATCAGCCAGGCCACTGCTGATTCCCAGCCCAACCCAGTGGCCGGTGCTGCCGTGGTGGCACCGGCTGTCGTTGCGCCGGCCGCCCCTGTCGTCACCGCGCCTGAGCCCGAGCCGGTCGTGGTGGCGGAAGCGCCCGTCGCGACGCCGCAACCTGTTGCGCCGGCCGAGCCCGTCGCTCCGATAATCGCTGCTGAGCCTGAGCCTGAGCCTGAGCCTGAGCCTGAGCCTGAGCCTGAGCCTGAGCCTGAGCCGGTTGTCGTGGCGCAGGCCACTGCGGCCGTCGATCTGCCCTGGGAGCCCGTGCCTGCGGCTGAGCCCATGGTCGAAGCGCCAGCCGAGGCTGCGCCTGCTGTGTCGGTAGAGCCGGTGGTGGACGCTGCGCCCGTGGCCGAGGCGGCTATCCCGCTGGAAGGCATCGCGCCCGCCGACGACGAAGAGCCGCCACCCGGCGATTATGATTACGTCGAGCTGGACAATGGCGCGCTGGACTACGATTTCGACCTGCCGAGTGAAGCCGAACCCGAGGCCGAGCCCGAGCCTCTGCCCGCCGTGGCGCCGGCCACCGGCCTGGCCGCGGAATGGCTGGCGCTGTTCCCGTTGCTCGGCCTCGGGGGCATGACCGGCAGCATCGCGGCCAACTGCACCCTGGTCGAAGCCAATGGCGACGACTGGCTGCTGCACCTGGACCCGGCGCACAGCGCGCTGTTCAACCCGACCCAGCAGCGCCGTCTCAACGACGCCCTGAACCAGCAGCAGGGGCGCAGCATCAAACTGCGCATCGAACTGCGCAAACCCGAACAGGAAACCCCGGCGCAAGCCGCGGCGCGCAAGCGTGCCGAGCGGCAGCGCAGCGCCGAGGCCTCGATCCATGCCGATCCGCTGGTGCAGCAGATGATCCAGCAATTCGCCGCCAAAGTGCGCGACGGCAGCATCGAGCCTATCGACACTCCCAGTTAAACCCCGAACACCGAGGATAGCGACATGATGAAAGGTGGCATGGCAGGCCTGATGAAGCAGGCCCAGCAGATGCAGGAAAAGATGCAGAAGATGCAGGAAGAGCTGGCCAATGCCGAAGTCACCGGCCAGTCCGGTGCCGGCCTGGTCAGCGTGGTGATGACCGGTCGCCATGACGTCAAGCGCATCACCCTGGACGACAGCCTGATGCAGGAAGACAAGGAAGTGCTCGAAGACCTGATCGCCGCCGCCGTCAACGACGCCGTGCGCAAGGTCGAGCAGAACAGCCAGGAGAAGATGGCCGGCATGACCGCCGGGATGCAGCTACCCCCCGGCTTCAAAATGCCTTTTTGAGTAGGTGACGCCCAGTCGGCGCACATGGCAGCGTTGCCGACGAACTCGGAATCCTCATGTGCTACAGCACACTGCGGTTCCTCGCTCGTCGGCGCCTTGCCCTGCACGCCGCCTGAGCGCCACTCTGGCCCCGTCGTCAAGGGCGGGCCTGTAGCCCGGATGCAATCCGGGGAAACACGGCATACACGATTTCCCGGATTGCATCCGGACTACACCCTGTAGGAATTTCATGAGCTTCAGCCCTCTGATTCGCCAACTGATCGATTCGCTGCGCATCCTGCCCGGTGTCGGGCAGAAGACCGCACAGCGCATGGCCCTGCAATTGCTCGAGCGTGATCGCAGCGGCGGTCAGCGCCTGGCACAGGCGCTCGAGGCGGCCATGGCGGGTGTGGGGCACTGCAAGCGCTGTCGCAGCCTGAGCGAGGACGAAGTCTGCCAGCTATGCCTGGACGAGCGCCGTGACGACAGCCTGCTGTGCGTGGTCGAAGGGCCGATGGACGTGCATGCGGTGGAGCAGACGGGCTATCGCGGCCGCTACTTCGTGCTCAAGGGCCACCTGTCGCCGCTCGATGGCCTGGGGCCGGAGGCCATTGGCATTCCCGAGCTGCTGGAGCGCATCGAGGCTGGAGGCTTCAGCGAGGTTATCCTGGCTACCAACCCCACGGTGGAAGGTGAAGCCACAGCGCACTACATCGCGCAGATTCTCGCCGGCAAGGGCCTGGTCGCCTCGCGTATCGCCCACGGCATGCCGTTGGGTGGCGAGCTGGAGCTGGTCGACGGCGGCACCCTGGCCCATGCCCTGGCAGGGCGGCGGCCGATCAGTCTCTAGGTTCCTTCCTCCCGTTACGGAGCGCCTGTGATCGCTGCCTTTCTGCGCTGGTTCTCCGCGCTGTGCATGCTTGCTTCGCCTATTGCCGTGCAGGCTGAGCAGTGCCCAAGCGGGCAGATCCAGGTGTGCCTGGGTGGCTCCTGCCTCTGCGTGCCCGACCCGGTTCGAGTACGTGAGGGTGGCCTGAACATGGCCGCCGTCCGCCTCGAGGCCTGGCTGCTGCAATCCCGCCAGGCCGCGCTGCGCGCCGGCACCGAGCCCATTCCCCTGATGATTCGTGCGCAGCTCGCGCCGTTCTATGACGAGGCATTACTCGATGCCGTGCGCTTTCGCATCGGTATCACCGACGAGATGGACGCCGCCACCGTCATGCTGCAGAACCCGGACGTGCAGGCCGTGACCCTGGTGGACGTGGTGGTGTTTCGCGATGCCGGCGCCGCTGCCAACGACGCCGCGCTATGGGCGCACGAGCTTTGGCACGTGCAGCAGTATCGCGACTGGGGCAGCGCCGAGTTCGCCCGCCGTTACACCCGTGATTTCCAGTCAGTGGAAGGGCCTGCCTACGCGATGCAGGCGCGGGTGAGAAGGGCACTGCGCGAGGAGAAATGAAACGCTCGCTTGAAAACCAAGCAAGCGCTAGGTTAGGGTGGCTGAAACGATAACGGGAGTACCCGCATGGCCGCCGCTCAGCCTTATTTCGATGAGTCCCACCAACTGGTTCGCGACAGCGTTCGGCGCTTCGTCGAACGCGAGATACTGCCGCATATCGACGAATGGGAGGAGGCCGAGGAGTTCCCCCGTGAGCTCTACCTCAAGGCCGGTGCGGCGGGCATCCTCGGCATTGGCTATCCCGAGCAGTCTGGCGGCAGCCATGAGGGTGACGTGTTCGCCAAGGTGGCGGCCAGCGAGGAGCTGATGCGTAGTGGCTCGGGCGGCCTGGTGGCCGGGCTCGGCTCGCTGGATATCGGCCTGCCGCCCATCGTCAAGTGGGCCAAGCCAGCGGTGCGCCAGCGCGTGGTGCCGCAGGTGCTGGCTGGTGAGAAAATCATGGCACTGGCGGTAACCGAGCCCTCCGGCGGCTCCGACGTGGCCAATCTCAAGACCCGTGCCGTGCGCGACGGTGACCATTACCGCGTCAGTGGCAGCAAGACCTTCATCACCAGTGGCGTGCGTGCCGATTACTACACCGTGGCGGTGCGCACCGGCGGTGAGGGCTTCGGCGGCGTCAGCTTGCTGCTGGTGGAGAAGGGCACGCCGGGTTTCAGCGTCGGCCGCAAGCTGAAGAAGATGGGCTGGTGGGCGTCCGATACTGCCGAGCTGTTCTTCGACGACTGCAAGGTGCCGGTGGAGAACCTGATCGGCGGGGAGAATGCCGGCTTCGCCTGCATCATGGCTAACTTCCAGAGCGAACGCCTGAGTCTGGCGATCATGGCCAACATGACCGCGCAACTGGCGCTGGAGGAATCCCTGAGGTGGGCGCGCGAGCGTCAGGCCTTCGGCAAGCCGGTGGGCAAGTTCCAGGTGCTCAAGCATCGCCTGGCGGAGATGGCCACGCAGCTCGAGGTGTCTCGCGAGTTCACCTATCGCCAGGCTGCACAGATGGCTGCCGGCAAGAGCGTGATCAAGGAAATCTCCATGGCCAAGAACTTCGCCACGGATATCGCCGATCGTCTGACTTACGACGCGGTGCAGATCATGGGCGGCATGGGTTATATGCGCGAATCCCTGGTCGAGCGCCTGTACCGCGACAACCGCATCCTCTCCATCGGCGGCGGCACGCGGGAAATCATGAACGAGATCATTGCCAAGCAGATGGGGTTGTAGCCAGTGCGGTGGGAGGGGGTAGCCGCGATCAGCCTAACCAGGGCGGAAAAGCTCGCCGCTGAAGCGCCTCCCACAGAAGCCGGCGGTGCGGAATCTGGGCCTTCATGGCGCGAATCCCTGGTCGAGCGGCTGTACCGCGACAACCGCATTCTTTCCATCGGCGGCGGCACGCGGGAAATCATGAACGAGATCATTGCCAAGCAGATGGGGTTGTAGGGAGCGCTGTTCGCACCTCCTGCCTGGCCGCTCTCAGGACGCTACCTGACCCTGCCCCGCCTGCCGCAGGCGGGCAATGTCGCGCTGCGGTGGCGCGCCGAACAGGCGGCTGTACTCGCGGCTGAACTGCGAGGGGCTTTCATAACCCACGCGATAGCTTGCCGCGGCCGCTTCGAGGTTGTCGCACAGCATCAGGCGGCGAGCCTCCTGCAGGCGCAGTTGCTTCTGATATTGCAGCGGGCTGAAAGCCGTGACGGCCTTGAAGCGGTGATGCAGGGTCGACGGGCTCAGGTTCACCTCGCGGGCCAACTCCTCGATGCGCAACGGCTGGTCGAAATTGCTGCGTAGCCATTCGATGGCGCGGGAGATGCGTTGACTCTGGCTGTCGGCTATCACCACTTCATGCAGGCGATGGCCCTGCGGGCTGAGCAGCATCCGATAGAAGATCTCGCGTAGCGCCAGTGGTGCCAGCATGGCGATGTCGCGTGGGGTTTCCAGCAGGCGCAGCAGGCGGATCACCGCATCCAGCAGGCGCGGATCGAGACGGTCGAGAAACAGGGCGCGTTGCGAGGCCGCATCAGGCGCCGGGATGGGTGGCATTTCGGTGAGCAGGCTGCTGATCAGGGCCGGGTCGATCTCCAGTGCGATGCTCAGGTAGGGTGCCTCCGGGCTGGCTTCGATCACCCGGCCGGTAACCGGTAGCATCACCGACGCCACCAGGTAATTGAGCGGGTCGTAGATATAGAGCTCGTCGCCCAGGCGTATCTCCTTGCGGCCCTGGGCGATGATGCACAGGCAGGGGTCGTAGACCGTCTGCATCGGCAGGCTTGGCGAGGTGGCGCGCGCCAGTTTGAGGCCGGGAATGGCCGTGAGGTGCAAGCCATCGTCAGGCACGAAGCGCTCGACGAGGCGCGCCATTTCATGGCTGAGTTCGGCCAGAGGGGTGTCGAGATTCGTGGCGGTGTGAATGGGTGATGGCATGGCGCGCCTCCGTAAAGTCAGCGAAGCCTAGCCAGGTTTTTCAGGCAAGTCATGAGGGGTGGCAGGATTAGGCAATTATTTGCCAGTAATGGGCAAATAGCCCGTGATACGGAGTCTCTCCATGAGTTCGTCTGCTCTGCGTTCCTTGCTGCTGCAATTTTCATGACTGCAGTTTTAGGCAAGAATTTGCCAGTAATCGACTAACGCCGCGATGAGTCCATCACTAATCTCTGTAGTCATCGCGCCGGTCTCGGCTCGAACGCATGCATCAGCCATCTCACCCGCGAGCGGTGCCAATAAGTCAATCAAGGAGCGAGTGATGTCGAGCAAATGGCTGATCGCGCCGCTGACGTTTTTGTTACTCGCCACGGCCTGGCTCGACTGCAGAAGCGGTGGCGGCGCGGCGTTCTACGGGCCGCAAGCAGCGCCCCATGTATTGCAGCGAAATGCTGCCGGTCTGTACTGATTCAATTCCAGGAGGTTGCCATGAGCATCATTCATCGTATGACCGTTCGCGCCCGTCACGATCGTTCGACCCGGCTGGGGCAGTGCCTGGCTCGGCTGGACGAGGTAGGCCGAAGCATTCCCGGTTGTCAGCACCTGCGGATTTTCTCGCTGCGCAGTGATCCGCTGACCTGGCAGGTCGAGGGGCAATGGCGCTCGGCCGCCGCGCGAGACGCCTTTCTCGGCAGCGAAGGTCTGCGTCTGGTGTTGGCACAAGCGATAGACGAAGCGCTGTTCACCCATCTCGAATGTGCCGTGGAGCTGCACCGGCAGGTCGCCTGAGGTTGCCTCCGGAGAGTGTTTCAGGGGCTTTCAAGCCGCTCAGCTTGCCTTTGTGAATTTATCTCTATAGATTTTCATGAAATTAATTTTAAATAATTTCATGAGTCGTTCATGTTCCATCAGGCCAATCAGCACGTCGACAGTTACTACGCCGCCACCTGTGCGGCGCAACTGACGAACTACCCGACGCTGCAAGGCGAGCGGCGCTGCGATGTGGTGGTGATTGGCGCTGGCTTCAGCGGCTTGCATACGGCCCTGCGCCTGGCAGAGGCAGGCAAGCGGGTTATCCTGCTGGAAGCCAGTCGGGTGGCCTGGGCGGCTTCCGGTCGCAATGGCGGGCAGGCGATTCTGGGCTGGTCCTGCGACATGCCGCCGTTGGAGAAGAACGTCGGCCTCGAAGGTGCCCGCCGTCTGTGGGATGGTATGGCCTGGGCCGCGCGGGAGTTGCGCGAGTTGCCGCAGCGCCATGGCTTCGATTGCGACTACCGCCGCGGTCATCTGTGGACGGCGGTACTGCCAAGGCGGGTGGCGCTGCTGCATGAGTGGCAAGAAGAGGCTGCCTACAAATGGGGGCACCGCGCACTGCAGTTCGTCTCCCGTGAACAGATGCCGCAATGGGTCGCCAGCGAGCGCTACCAGGCCGGGCTTTACGATCCCGAGGCCGGGCACCTCAACCCGCTCAAATTGGCGCTCGGCCTGGCCGAGGCCTTCGTCCGCGGCGGAGGGCAGATCTTCGAGCAGAGCCGCGCGCTGAGCCAGGAAGCTCATGGCGCCGGCTACCGCGTGCGTACCGGGCAGGGCAGCGTGCAGGCCGACAACCTGGTGCTGGCCTGCAATACCTATATCGACGATCTGGAACCACGCCTGGCACGACGCATCCTGCCGGTCGGCACCTACCAGATCGCCACCGCACCGCTGGGCGCTGAGCGCGCCGAGGCGTTGCTGCCGCGCAATGCCTGCGTTACCGACAACCAGTTCGTGCTCGATTATTTCCGTCGCACGCCGGATCACCGCTTGCTGTTCGGCGGCGGCTGCACCTACCTGGGCGGTTTGCCCAAGGACATGGCGGCGGCCACGCGTCCCTTCCTCCAAAGGGTCTTCCCACAATTGTCCGGTGTAGCCATCGACTTCGCCTGGGGTGGGCATATCGACATCACCCGTGCGCGCACCCCGGATATTGGTGGCGAACACGGCCGTTACTGGCTGCAGGGCTTTTCTGGCCATGGCGTGTTGCCGACCCTGGCCGCAGCCCGCGCGGTGAGCGACGCCATCCTCGGCGATGACGAGGAATTGTCCCTGTACCGGCAACTGCGCAACCCCGACTTCCCCTTCAACGAACGCCTGGCTGCGCCCCTGGAGGCCATCGGCAAGGCCTGGTATCGACTGCGAGACAGCTTCTGACATGGACAGCGCCGAGATGAACCAGAACCTGGAGATGGCGGCCTTGGCCGTGCTCATCCACGATCTGCGCAAGCACAAGAAGGTCACCTTGAACGAGCTGGCCGAGCGTATCGGCCGCTCGGTGGGGTTTCTCTCGCAGGTCGAACGGGGGCTGTCGCGGCCGACGGTGGCGGATCTGACTGCCATCGCCGAGGCGCTCGACGTGCCCACCACCTATTTCTACAGCCTGCCCAAGCCCAAGGCGCTGGACTGGGTCACCCGGCCTGACGAGCGCCGCACCCTGTACCTGGCCGGGGGCATCACCGACATCATGGCCTCGCCGACGCTGCAGGGCGCCTTCATGGTGGTCGACAGTCTGCTCGAGCCCGGTGCCAGCAGTGGCGAGCGGCAGATGAGCGACCGCTCGGAGCAGGCCGGCTACGTGCTCGAAGGCCAATTGACGCTGTGGCTGGGAGAGGACGAAGAGAGCGCCACCCTCTACCCCGGCGATGTTTTCCAGGTGCCCAGCTATGCGCGCCTGCGTTATGCCAACCAAGGCGACACCCCTGCGCGGGTGTTGTGGATCTACACCTGACCTCCCGTGAACCGGAAATAACCACAATGAACGCCACCCGAGTCGAGCTGCTCGACGAAGTCCGCCAATTCCGCCAGACCCACCCCGAGGTGCGCTTCGTCGACCTGATCTGCCTGGACATTCCCGGGCATTTCTATGGCAAGCGCTACCCCATCGAGATGTTGGAGAAGGTCGCCGCCGGCAGCGCCCTGAAACTGCCGCAGAACTGCGTGCTGCTCGGCGCCCAGGGCGGGCTCTACGAGATCGGCGACTACTGTTTCCATGACGGCGACCCGGACGCGCCACGGCGGCTGATCCCCGGCACGCTCAAGCTGGTGAACTGGGAGCGCCAGCCGCTGGGGCAGATGCTGATCAGCTCCGATGGCACCGAGGCGCCCATCGAGTTCGAGCCACGCGAGGTGCTGGCACGGGTGGTGAAGCGCCTGGCAGCGCGTGGCATTCGTCCGGTGGTGGCCTTCGAGCTGGAGTTCTACCTGTTCGACAAGGCGCTCAAGGACGGCCTGCCGCAGTACCCGCGCGATGACCTGAGTGGCGATGCCGACGACCAGCCGAACATGCATATCGAGCGGCTCTCGCGCTTTGCCGAGGTGCTCGACGACATCAGCGAGACCGCGCGCCTGCAGGGTATCGATACCACGGTGATCACCGCCGAGATCGGCCCGGGGCAGTTCGAGATCAACTTCAGTCACAACGCCGATCCCATGCAGGCGGCCGACTGGTCGGCGCTGTTCTGCCGGGTGACCCGTGGCGTGGCGCTCAAGTACGGCCATCGTGCCAGCTTTATGGCCAAGCCGTATCTGCAGTACCCGGGTAGCGGCATGCATATCCACGTCAGCCTGTACGACGAGGCTGGCGAAAACCTGTTGGCGCGTGACGAGCAGCGCCCGTTGCGCCATGCCGTGGCCGGTTGCCTGGAGCTGCTGCCGGAACTGATGCCGATCTACGCGCCGAACCACAACAGTTACCGCCGCTTCGGCGCCCAGGTGAACTCGGCGAGCAAGGCCAGTTGGGGCTTCGAGGATCGCGACGCCTGCGTGCGCATTCCCGAGTCGGACGCGCGCAACCTGCGCCTGGAGTTCCGTCTGCCGGGTGCCGATGCCAACCCCTATCTGGTGCTGGCGGCATTGCTGACCAGCATCGAGCAGGGCCTCGATGCCAAGGTCGAGCCCATCGCACCGCTGAATGACGACCGTGCCAGCGGCGTCGACTTTCCCAAGGACATGCTCGACGCCGTGCGCTGCATGCAGGCCAGCGAGCGCGTTGCCGCCGGCCTCGGCAGCGAGTTCGTCATGGTCTATTGCGAGAACAAACGCCAGGATCACCTGGCCTTCATGCACGACATCAGCCCGCGGGAATACCGCTGGTACCTGTGATGTCACGGATAGAAGGAGGCGACATGAACAACGCCGTAAACAACCCCAAGACCGCCCATTGGCAGGCCCTGAGCCAGGCCCATCATCTGGCGCCGTTCAGTGATTACAGGCAACTGGCCGAGAAGGGCCCGCGCATCATCACCGAGGCAAAGGGCGTGCACCTGTGGGACAGCGAGGGCCACAAGATCCTCGACGGCATGGCCGGCCTGTGGTGCGTGGCGGTCGGCTATGGCCGCGAGGAGCTGGTCGAGGCCGCTGCTCGGCAGATGCGCCAGTTGCCGTTCTACAACACCTTCTTCCAGACCGCCCACCCGCCGGTGCTGGAGCTGGCGCATGCCATCTCGCAACTGGCGCCGGCCGGCATGAACCATGTGTTTTTTACTGGCTCGGGCTCGGAAGGCAACGACACCATGCTGCGCCTGGTGCGCCACTACTGGGCGTGCAAGGGCCAACCGAGCAAGAAGATCATCATTGGCCGTGAGAACGGTTACCACGGCTCCACCGTGGCCGGTGCCAGCCTCGGCGGAATGAAGTTCATGCACGAGCAGGGCGACCTGCCGATCCCCGGCATTGCCCATATCCCGCAGCCCTACTGGTTTGGCGAGGGCGGCGACAAATCGCCCGAGGAATTCGGCATCTGGGCTGCCGACCAGTTGGAGAAGAAGATTCTCGAACTGGGCGAGGACAATGTGGCGGCCTTTATTGCCGAGCCGGTGCAGGGCGCTGGCGGCGTGATCATCCCGCCCGAAACCTACTGGCCGCGTATCAAGGAAATCCTCGGCAAGTACGACATCCTGTTCGTGGCCGACGAGGTGATCTGTGGCTTTGGTCGTACCGGCGAGTGGTTCGGCAGCCAGTACTACGATCTGAAACCCGACCTGATGACCATTGCCAAGGGCCTGACCAGCGGCTACGTGCCCATGGGCGGGCTGATCGTCAGCGACAAGGTGTTCGAGGTGATCGAGGCGCACGGCGACTTCAACCACGGCTTCACCTACTCCGGTCACCCGGTGGCAGCGGCGGTGGGCTTGGAGAACCTGCGCATTCTCAAGGAAGAAGGCACCGTCGAGCGGGTCAAGGCCGAAACTGCGCCCTACCTGCAAAAGCGCCTGCGTGAGCTGGCCGATCACCCTCTGGTGGGTGAAGTGCGCGGCCTGGGCATGCTCGGCGCCATCGAACTGGTGCAGGACAAGGCCACGCGCAAGCGCTTCTCCGGTGATGTGGGCGTGGGCATGGTCTGTCGCGGCCACTGCTTCAACAACGGTCTGATCATGCGCGCCGTGGGCGACACCATGATCATCGCACCGCCCTTGGTGATCAGCCAGGCAGAAGTGGATGAGCTGGTCGAGAAAGCGCGCAAGTGCCTGGATCTGACCTGGGAGCAGGTGCGTAGCCAGGCGTAAGCTCACGGGCTAGTGGGAGGGGCTTTAGCCGCGACAGAAACAACCCGCAGCTTAAGTGCAATGTGGCCCAGCAGCTCCTACAAGAATGAAACCCCGCGACCGTTACGGTGGCGGGGTTTCGTTTTTCAGCCGCTTACTTGAGGCTGTTCTTCAGCGTCTGCGCAGCCTGATCCAGGGCAGTACGTACGGCCGGGACTTCAGCCACGACATTGAGCAGGCCGTAGTCGTGAATCATGCCGTTGTAGCGCACGGCGGTCACCGATACGCCAGCGGCGTTCAGGCGGCGAGCGTAGGCTTCGCCTTCGTCACGTAGCACATCCATCTCGGCGGTCTGCACCAGTGCTGGCGGCAGACCTTTGAGCTGTTCCAGGCTGGCACGCAGCGGTGATGCATGGATCTCGTTACGCTGTTTCGGGTCGGTGGTGTAGTTGTCCCAGAACCATTCCATCATGCCTCGGGTCAGGAAGTGGCCTTCGGCGAACTGGTTGTACGACGCATTGTTGAAGTTGGCGTCGGTCACCGGCCACAGCAGCACCTGAGCGCGAAGTTTCGGCGTGCCAGCCTCCTTGGCCTTGATGGCCACCACAGCCGCCATGTTGCCGCCGACACTGTTGCCGGCCACCGCCAGGCGCGAACCGTCGACACCGATCTGGCTGCCGTTGTCGGCTACCCACTTGGTTGCGGCATAAGCCTGGTTGATCGCGGTCGGGTACTTGGCCTCCGGCGACGGCGTGTAGTCGACGTAGATCGCTGCGGCGCCGGAGCCCACTACCAGATCACGGATCAGGCGTGCGTGGGTCGGATAGTCACCCAGTACCCAGCCACCGCCGTGGAAGAACATGAAACCCGGCAGAATGCCGCGCGCACCTTCGGGACGTACCACCTTGAGGGTGAGCGACTGGCCATTCACCTGGATCACCTTGGTGTCGACCACGATACCTGACAAATCCACCTTGACCCCGGCCTGAGCGCCGACCAGCACGGCACGAGCATCTTTCGGCGAAAGGGTTTCCAGCGGCTGACCGCCGCCTGCTGCCAGGGTATCGAGGAAGCCCTGAGTGGTACGTTCCACGCCGGGGCTGCCGGCGGCAAAACTGCTGTTGATGGCCAGGGCGAGCAAGCCAGCGGTCAGGGTGCGCGAGATGTTCATGTTCCTGTTCCTTTTAGTGGGGGCGCCGGGGAGCCCGGCGCAGGATCGGTCAGACGATGGTCAGGGTGACGTCGATGTTGCCGCGGGTGGCGTTGGAGTACGGGCAGACGATGTGCGCGCGATCCACCAGGGTTTGCGCAGCGTCGCGATCCAGGCCCGGCAGGCTGATACGCAGTTCCACTTCGATGCCGAAACCGGTGGGGATGGCGCCGATGCCCACGGTGCCTTCGATGAAGGTGTCCGCCGGAATGCTCAGCTTGTCGCGAGCGGCGACGAATTTCAGTGCGCCAAGGAAGCAGGCGGAGTAGCCGGCAGCGAACAGTTGTTCCGGGTTGGTGCCGTTGCCGCCTGCGCCGCCGAGTTCTTTCGGGGTGGTCAGGGCGATGTCGAGGACACCGTCGGAGGAGACGGCGCGGCCTTCACGGCCACCAAAGGCTTCAGCGGTGGCACGGTAGAGAACGTTTTCGATGGTCATGGCGATATTCCTCATCAGGGTTGGTAGTTGATGGATTGGTTCGCTAATTGTTTGCGCGCTAACCGTATCCATGGGGTGAACTCTAATGCGCAAATATTTAGCGCGCAATATAAATCCATGGAGCATTTAGCTATATGTGGTCGGTGTGAATGGAATAAGCAGATGGGGCGCGGCTTGCAGCGCAGTTCTAGGCGGGAATGGTGTGTAGCAGAGCGTAGGGGGCGCTAGGCGCACCCGGAAAGATTCGTCTCACGTTCATCTCTGCAATCAGAGGGCGTCTTGCAGGTTGCTGCGCAGTGCGACCAGGTCATCACGCAGCTCGCCGAGCTGTTGCAGGTTCAGGCCGGTGGCCCTGAGAATGCAGGCCGGCACAGCCTTGGCCTGCTCATGCAGGGCGCGGCCTTGGTCGGTTAGGTATAGCTGCACCACGCGTTCGTCTTCGCTGCTGCGTCGGCGTTGCAGCAGGCCCTCGCTCTCCAGGCGTTTGAGCAATGGGGTGAGCGAGCCCGGGTCGGTGAGCATGCGCGCGCTGATCTCGCTGACGGTGATGCCGTCGTTTTCCCACAGCACCAGCATGGCCAGGTATTGCGGGTAGGTGAGACCGAGCGCCTGCAACAAGGGCTTGTAGGTCTTGGTCATCATCAGCGAGGTGGAATAGAGGGCGAAGCAGAGCTGGTTGTCCAGCATCAACTCGGTGCAGGGTTCCACGGGCGATTTCATGGCAGAGGTCTGTGAGATGAAGGAATGCTTACGTTAGCGCGCTAATCATCGTTGCGCCAGAGGTTGGTGCGGGCAAGCCCGCACCGGGTAAGGCTCAGCCGCAGGACACTCGGGTGATGACGCCCTGTTCATCGACATTCAGATTCAGGCGCTGGCCGTTGTATTCCAGGGTCACCACGCTGCGTGGTGTGAGGATACGTGCGCTGCTGGCACCGGCCTCCTGGCGGGCCTGTTCGAGCAGCTCCGGGCTGGCGCTCTGGCCCTTGAAGTGTTCGGCGGCGGATGAGGTGCAACTGTCATGTGTGGAGCCGCTCGGGGCAGCGGCAGAAGCCGGTTTTTCAGCGGTGCTGCTGCAACCAGAGGCGAGCAGGGTGGCGGTGAGCATGAGGCAGAGGCGGGTGGTGAGGTTCAATGCGAGGCTCCTTGGTTTACTGCGCGCCCTCCAGGCGCGCCAGACGTTCTTCGAGTGCGGCGATACGCGCTTCCAGTTCGACCAGCCGATCCTCATTAGGTGCCGAGGCTTCGCTGCGAGTACTGGCGCGGCTGGCCAGCAGGCTTTCCAGATCGGTGGGCTCGCCCAGCAGGTGCATGTAGCGATCCTCGCGCTGCCCGCTCTGGCGTGGCAGCAGCACGGCCAGGCCACGGCCGACCAATCGTTCCAACTGGTGCTGGATCTCTTCCACGTCATCGAAGTCGTGCATGCGGTTGCTGCGGGTCAGCAGCTCGTTGAGGGTCTGCGGGCCGCGTAACAGCAGCAGGCCGAGCAGCGCGGTCTGCGGCTTGACCAGCTCCAGTTGCCTGTCGCAGCGCTGTTCCCAGCGGTCGGCGCGGCTGCCCATCACCAGATGCACCAGCTTGCGGCCTTCCAGGCTGCGCAGGTAGCGCCCGACTTCGCCGGTCTCCAGGGTCATCAGCGGTTCGCGGCTGGTCTTCTGGTTGCAGGCCAGTTGCACGGCATTGAGGGTCAGCGGGTAGCTTTCCGGGGTAGTCAGTTGCTTTTCGATCAGGCAGCCGAGAATGCGTACTTCGATGGCGTGCAGCGGGGTTTCGCCGACCAGCGTGGAGGGGGAGTAGGGCATGGCTCGATCCTGAGGCAGAAAAGATCTGCGTAGCCTAACGGCATCCGCGCTCAGCCGACAGACTGTAATCTGTATGCGAGCATGTCGAAGGATATGAGGCAGGCGCCTACACTGGCCATCATGTTGCCCTGATGAGCGCCAAGCATATCTCCATTGCAAACAGAGGTGGTCATGAGCAAGACCGTGGAATTCTTCTTCGACCTGGGCAGCCCGGCCTCCTACCTGGCGCATACCCAGTTGCCGGCCCTGTGCCGTGAAGCAGGTGCCGAGTTGCTGTATCGACCGATGTTGCTCGGCGCCGTGTTCCAGGCCACCGGCAACGCCTCGCCGGTACTGATTCCGGCCAAGGGCCGATACCTGATGCGCGACCTGGCCCGCTGTGCCGAGCGCTTTGCCGTGCCGCTGCGCTTCAACCCGCATTTCCCCATCAACACCCTGGCCCTGATGCGCTTGCTGGTGGCGGTGCAAATGCATCAGCCGGCACGCCTCTACGATGCCGTGCATGGGCTGTTCGAGGCCATCTGGGTGGGCGGGGCGAATCTCGCCGACCCTGCCTGCGTGAGCGAGGTATTGGTTGGCGCAGGCTTCGACGCAGCCGTGTTGCAGGCGCAGAGCGTCGAGCCGGAAGTGAAGGCAGCGCTCAAGGCCAGCACCGAAGAGGCCGTTGCCCGTGGCGTGTTCGGCGCGCCGACCTGCTTCGTCGAAGGCGAAATGTTCTTCGGTCAGGATCGGCTGGATTTCGTTCATGACGCACTTTGCCGCTGAGGCCCTGGCACAATGGCAGGCCTTTTTTCTGGCTGCGGAGCCCATCATGAATCCCGAAGCGCTGAAACTCCTGGTGACCCGCCGCATGCCCTATGGCAAGTACAAGGATCGGTTGATCGCCGACCTGCCAGGCCATTACCTCAACTGGTTCGCCCGTGAGGGCTTTCCCAAGGGCGAGCTGGGCCAGTTGTTGGCGTTGATGCAGGAAATCGACCACAACGGCCTCAAACCGTTGCTCGATCCCTTGCGCGAACGCTCGTAGAGAGCATGCGTAGCCCGGATGCAATCCGGGAGGCGTTTCCGCTTCCCCGCGGAGTTCATCCAGGCGCCAGTTACACCCGTAGGGTGCGCCGTGCGCACCGACCATGCACATGCAAAAATCGCGGTGCCACAGCGCACCCTACCTCAATGCCAGTTGCGACCGTGGTCCAACTTCTGATCCACCAACCATTTGCCATGGGCGATGGAAGCGCGCTGGGCCTTTTCCAGGTCGGTCATGAAGGCGTAGTCCACCGGCAGGGTCAGACGTTTGCTGGTTTTGCCGTCAGGTTCGGTGATCTGGCAGCCACCGGCCCATGGGGTGGGCAGGCCGGGGTGTTCCATGACCGTAGCGCGGATGGTGTGGTCGCGGTGGGTGCAGGTGAGTGCGCTCATGGGTGTGGCCTCCTCGAGCGAGGCGCCGCCCTCGGTGTCGACGCTACACCGAGGTTCCAGCCGGGGCCAGTGGCGGCGGCGCGTGAATGAGTGTGCGTCTGCCCTTAACCTTAGCGCAGATATGAACCTGCCGAGCCTGAGCCGATAAACGCGCAAGGTTGCGAGTGGGTGTGATTGTGCGGTGGTTTTCGGTGTTGTCGGGCTGCTTGTCGCGTTCTACTGATGGCTTCCGTTTCGCCCTCCGGGGAGTCACTTTTGCTTGCCTTTCTTTGCTCTGAGCAGCGCTTCGATTTCAACGAAAAGTGAGTCGCCCGAGGATGCGGCGAACCTTGGAGCTTCTGAATGCACTGCAGCGACGTCCAGAGCGACAGGCAGGCAAAATGCCGATCCAGCAAGCAGCAAGCAGCTTCCACAACATACAGAGAAGCAAACGAAAGAGCCCCGCACTAGGCGGGGCTCTTTTTCTACAACGTTGGGATCAGGCCTGAACGACCGGGATCTTGGCGTTGGCCGCCGCTTCACGGAAGTCGGCGATCTGGTCGAAGCTCAGGTAGCGGTAGATGTCGCCAGCCATGCTGTCGATATCCTTCGCGTAGGCCATGTACTCCTCGACGGTCGGCAGCTTGCCGAGAATCGAGGCGACCGCTGCCAGTTCGGCAGAGGCCAGGTACACGTTGGCGCCATCGCCCAGACGGTTCGGGAAGTTACGGGTAGAGGTCGAGACCACGGTGGAGTTGGCAGCCACACGTGCCTGGTTACCCATGCACAGCGAGCAGCCCGGCATCTCCATGCGTGCACCGGCCTTGCCGTAGATGCCGTAGTAGCCTTCCTCGGTCGGCTGGTGAGCATCCATCTTGGTCGGCGGCGACAGCCACAGACGGGTCGGGATACCACCCTTGACCTTGTCCAGCAGCTTGCCGGCAGCGCGGAAGTGACCAATGTTGGTCATGCACGAACCGATGAACACTTCGTCGATCTTGTCGCCGGCCACGCTGGACAGCAGACGGGCGTCGTCCGGGTCGTTCGGGGCGCAGAGCACCGGCTCCTTGAGCTGGGCCAGATCGATTTCGATGACTTCGGCGTACTCGGCGTCCTTGTCGGCCTCCATCAGTACCGGGTTGGCCAGCCAGGCTTCCATCGCCTGAGCACGACGCTCCAGGGTACGGGCATCGCCGTAGCCTTCGCTGATCATCCAGCGCAGCAGGGTGATGTTGGACTGCAGGTATTCGGCGATGGCCGCTTCCGGCAGCTTGATGGTGCAGCCGGCAGCCGAACGCTCGGCGGAGGCGTCGGACAGCTCGAACGCCTGCTCGACGGTCAGGTTGTCCAGGCCTTCGATCTCGAGGATGCGGCCGGAGAAGATGTTCTTCTTGCCTTTCTTCTCGACGGTCAGCAGGCCTTTCTGGATGGCGTAGTAGGGGATGGCGTGGACCAGGTCACGCAGGGTGATGCCCGGTTGCATCTTGCCCTTGAAACGCACCAGAACCGATTCCGGCATGTCCAGCGGCATCACGCCGGTGGCGGCGGCGAAGGCCACCAGGCCGGAGCCAGCCGGGAAGGAAATGCCGATCGGGAAGCGGGTGTGCGAGTCGCCACCGGTGCCGACGGTGTCCGGCAGCAGCATGCGGTTCAGCCAGCTATGGATGATGCCGTCGCCCGGACGCAGGGACACGCCGCCACGGGTGCGGATGAAATCCGGCAGGGTGTGGTGGGTGGTGACGTCGATCGGCTTCGGATAGGCGGCGGTGTGGCAGAAGGACTGCATCACCAGGTCAGCCGAGAAGCCCAGGCACGCCAGGTCTTTCAGCTCGTCGCGGGTCATCGGGCCGGTGGTGTCCTGGGAACCGACGGTGGTCATCTTCGGTTCGCAGTAGGTTCCCGGACGTACGCCTTCGACGCCGCAGGCCTTGCCGACCATCTTCTGCGCCAGGGTGAAGCCCTTGCCGCTGTCAGCCGGTTGCTCCGGCTTCTTGAACAGGTCGGAGGAGCCCAGGCCCAGTTCGGCACGCGCCTTCTCGGTCAGGCCACGGCCGACGATCAGCGGGATACGGCCGCCAGCGCGGACTTCGTCGAGCAGCACAGGGGTCTTCAGCTCGAAGGTGGTGATGACTTCGTCGGTGCCGTGCTTGCAGACCTTGCCCGCATAGGGGTAGACGTCGATCACGTCGCCCATGTTGATGTTCGACACGTCGAACTCGATGGGCAGGGCGCCAGCGTCTTCCATGGTGTTGTAGAAGATCGGGGCGATCTTGGTACCGAAGCAGAAGCCGCCAGCGCGCTTGTTCGGCACGTACGGAATGTCGTCGCCGAAGAACCACAGCACCGAGTTGGTGGCGGACTTACGGGAAGAACCGGTACCGACCACGTCACCGACGTAGGCGACCGGGAAGCCCTTGGCCTTGATCTCTTCGATCTGCTTCAGCGGGCCGATGGCGCCTTGCTGCTCAGGGACGATGCCGTCGCGAGCCATTTTCAGCATGGCCAGGGCGTGCAGCGGGATGTCGGGGCGCGACCAGGCGTCCGGGGCAGGGGACAGGTCGTCGGTGTTGGTTTCGCCCGGCACCTTGAACACGGCCAGGCTGTATTTCTCGGCGATGGCCGGCTTGTTGGTGAACCACTCGCCATCGGCCCAGGACTGCAGCACGGCTTTGGCGTTGGCGTTGCCGGCCTTGGCTTTCTCGGCGACGTCGTGGAAGGCGTCGAACATCAGCAGGGTGTGCTTGAGTTGCTCGGCGGCCACGGCGCCCAGGGCAGCGTCATCCAGCATTTCGACCAGGGTGGCGATGTTGTAGCCACCTTGCATGGTACCCAGCAGCTCGACTGCGCGCTGTTTGCTGATCAGGGGGGAAGTGGCTTCGCCCTTGGCAACGGCAGAGAGGAAACCGGCCTTGACGTAGGCCGCTTCGTCCACGCCCGGCGGTACACGGTTGGTGATCAGGTCTACGAGGAATTCTTCTTCGCCAGCCGGCGGGTTTTTCAGCAGCTCGACCAGGCCTGCGGTTTGTTCGGCGTTCAGCGGCTGGGGCACGATACCCTGAGCGGCACGCTCTGCTACGTGTTTGCGATAGGCTTCAAGCACAGTTATTACCCTCATCAGTGGTCCCAAAGGGTTGTCCGGGACGCGATCCAGATACCCACGAACCAGGCGCTTTTCGCCTTTATGAGCCGATCAGCCGAGGTTTCATGGGTCTCTTGTAGAAGCTGCTTTCAAAGTTTTACGCCGGCAGGACGGTTTCTGATGAGGGCTGACGCAGGCGCTCGGGGGGACTCCAAGTGGCTGCGTCGCCATCGTACCTGCAGGATCGACTGTGCTCGTGACGCTTTGAAAACAGCTTCCAACGGACATTGGTGCCTTTACAAGGCGGGGCGATTCTAATGGAAAGCGCGAAAGAAGTTAAGCCAATGTCCCCGTGTCGGCAGGGGTGAACTGAATTAGACAAAGGGCTAAGATGCCAGGCCGTTCGTCTTTAGCTGTCATCTCGTCATGTCCAATCAGCGCATCAAGACCCCTTGCGTGGGGTTGTGTTCAACCGTTTACGGCGACGTCGTGTGCCGGGGTTGCAAGCGCTTTCACCATGAGGTGATCAACTGGAACAGCTATGGCGAGGACGAGAAACGCGCCGTCTGGACGCGCCTGGAAGTGTTGCTGGTACAGGTGATGACGGCCAAGCTGGAAGTCTTCGATGAGCAACGCCTGCGTGCTCAGCTAGAGCAGCGGCAGATTCGCTTCGTGCCGCAGCAGTCGCCTTATTGCTGGGCCTATCAATTGATCGCGCGCGGCGCGCGGATGATCAATCAGCTCGACGCTTACGGCATGGTGTTGCTCCCCGAGTTCCGCAACTGGACGCTGCCTGAACTGCGCGATGCCATCGACCGTGAGTTCTTCCTGCTCTCCGAAGCGCATTACGAGCGCTATATCGCGCCGAAGTTCTTGCGCGAGGGGCTGGAAGTCCGGGTGTGAGAGGCTATGTCCCGTAGGGTGTCGCGGAGCCGCCTAGGTTGCGCGCACCGCTTCCGGGATTGGCTTCAGTACCTCGTCAAACTACTGGTGCGCACGGCGCACCCTACGTCCTAGCGTTGGGCGACGAGTTCTTCGAGGTGGGCGATGACTTCGTCCGGCTTGAGCACCAGCACGTCGCTTTCCAGCGCGTCGAGTATGACTTCGGCGGTATTGCCGATCAGCGCGCCGGACAGCCCCGTGCGTGCCACCGTACCGATCACCGTGACGGCGGCATCGAGCTGGTGGGCGACCTGCGGAATCACCACGTCGGCAGGGCCTTCGAGCACGTGCAGGTGCTCGTCGTTGATGTCGTACTCGGCCTGGAAGCTGCGGCACTGTTCGCGGTAGCGCGCTTCGATGGTTTCCTTGAGCTGAAAGGTGGGGTCGGCCGCCGACAGCATCGGCGTCGGATGAGCGGTGGTCACGTGCAGGTTGCCCTTGGCCAGGCCGGCAATATCGTAGCCATGGCTGATGATGCCAGCGTGCAGGGTGCGGTGTTCGCTGTCGGCATTGCCCACGTCCACGGCGGCGAGGATGTTGCCGCCGGTCCAGGGGCGTTCGGTCTTGACCATCAGCACCGGGCCGGGGCAGTAGCGCAGCAGCTTCCAGTCCTCGGGGGTGAGGATGGCCTTTTTCAAAGGGTTGTCCGGCAGGTGCTGCTTGATCACCAGACCACAGCCCTCGGCCTGCTGCACGGCGATGATGGTCTGGTGCGGGTTGTCCTCCCAGGCCTGCTGGGTGGTAACGTTGAATCCCTCCTGGGCCAGGTTGCTTTGCAGGTCTGCAAGCAGCGCACCGTGATCGCCTTTCTTGTCGCAGACCAGCAGATGCAGGTGTGACTGGGTGACTCCAGCTATCAGTTTTGCCCGCTTCAGTGCGAGGCCTTCGGGGTGTTGAGGATCCACCACCACCAGAATGCTACGGATCGCTTGCATGGTCGTCTCCCTGAGAATGAACGCCGTTCGTTCAACTATAGGTGCGTCGTTACCAGCGGCTCCTTGACCTGTATCAACGGTGTGCTGGTCGCCTGCTCTGTCACTCGTATAATGGCCCGCCATTTTCAACCTCGCCAGTACCGAGAGCGCTTCAATCATGATGTCAAATGCCCAGCATGTTCCGAGTAATACCGAGGAACCTGTGACGATCCTGCAGGAAATTCTCGAGTTCCTCGGCGGCGTCGCTACCCCGGATGCCTGGCTGGACGAAGCCCTGCGCCAGCAGGAGATCCTCCTGCTCGATCACCGCAACCTCGAGTACAAGGCGGCGCAGACTGCGCTGAGTTTGATGGGGCGCTACCTGACCAAGACCGAACTAACCGCAAGAATGTCGCGTCTGGCCCGTGAAGAGCTGGTGCACTTCGAGCAGGTGAGCAAGATCATCCGTGGCCGTGGCATCGAGGTTCGCCATGTTTCGGCGTCGCGTTACGCCGCTGGTCTGCGTGCATTGCTGCGTGGTGGTGAAGTGGAGCGGTTGGTGGACGTGCTGGTAGTCGGCGCCTTCATCGAGGCGCGCTCCTGCGAGCGCTTCGCCGCCCTGGTGCCGCGCCTGGACGCCGAGCTGGCCAAGTTCTACGCCGGTTTGCTGGAGAGTGAGGGGCGCCACTACCGCGGCTATCTCAAGCTGGCTTATCTGTATGGTGACGCCGCTGACGTGGATGCACGTATCGAGGTGGTGCGCGCGGTGGAGCAGGAGCTGATCACCTCGCCGGATGAGCAGTTTCGTTTCCACAGTGGCATACCCCTTTAGCGCTGTATTCAACAGGCACCAGCCGCTGTCGGCGGCGCCAGCGAGGCCTTGTCTCCGCGCAGGATGAGCAGCGCCAGTACGACCAGCAGCAAGGACATGCCGGCCAGGGTGAAGAACACGCTTTCCAGTGAGCCGGTGGTTTCACGTACATAGCCGGTCAGCAGATTGCCCAGTGCTCCGCCCAGGCCGAAAGCGACCATGCAGATGCCACTGATCTGCATGGTGGCTGTGGACGAGTAGCGGCGATTGACCCAGCCGGCGACTATGCCCCACATCGGGAAATACATCAGGCCATAGCCAAAACCCGCCGCCAGTGCCCAGCGCCCTGGATCCTGGGCAAAGGCCCACAGGCCCAGGGCGAAGCCGCTGAAGATCACCAGCAACGCCATACCGTGACCTTTGCGGTCGGCCAGCCTGCCGATGAGCAGACCGGCGAGCATGCCGGTGCCGCCGACCATCGCCCAGGTGTAACCGCCCAGCGTGGCCGGCAGGCCGAGTTCATCCAGATAGGTGTTGAGCCAGTAGGAAAACGGCATGGTGGTGAACCCCACCAGCAGGCAGATCAGGCAGGCGATCAGGGCGGTGCGCTCACCGAGGATGACGGCCAGCAGGCGCCGGGGCGCAAGCATCGCCTCGTGATTGTTCTGCTGCGCTACTGGCATCTTCGGTAGCTGCCGCAGCAGGTGCCAGGTCAGGCATACCACCAGCGCGCCGAACAGCGAGGCGAGCTGCCAGCTCATCTGCCAGCCGAGCGCCGGCACCACCAGCAGTATCAGCAGGCCGTTGATGGCATAGCCCCAGGCCGTGCCGCTGGAGGCGCAGGAGAGGTAGGTGGCGCGATCCTCGGGGCGGGCGCAGCGGCTCAGAATCTCGACGATGCAGCCCCAACTGATCGCGGCGCTGGCCGCCAGGCAGGTCAGCACCAGGCTGATGACTAGGGGGGCGCGCAACTGCGACATCATGAACAGCAGGCAACTGCTGAGGATGCCGGTCAGCAGGGCCAGGCGGCTGGTGCCCAGGCGATGGCCAAGTGTGCCCAGCAGCAGCGCGCCGCCCAGATAGGCCAACTGGGTCAGGGCGCCGATGGTCGCCAGTTGCCAGGCACTGAAGCCGATCGATGCCCCCATGAAGGGGAGCACGGCAGCGAACAGGAACATGCCGAATCCATGGCTGACGATCTGGTTCAAGGCGAACGTAATGGGCATCCGCATGGATTCGGGCTCCGAGAAGGTTGGCTGGGCGTCCGCAGGCAGCGGATGACGCCTAACATAGAGGCTTGCCAGAATTCGCGGAAACGATAAATATTGATCATCACCTTCAATAAAGCTGAATTCTGCGATGCGCGACCTGCCTATAGCCCTGCTGCGCACCTTCGTGGTGGTCGCCGAGACGCTCAACCTGACCAGCGCAGCGCTGCGCCTGCATCGCGCACCATCGACCATCAGCATGCAGCTCAACCGCCTGGAGGCCCTGGTGGCGACCGAGCTGCTGCAGCGTGGGCAGTATGGTGTGCGGCTGACCTATGCCGGGGAACAGTTGAAAACCCATGCCCAGCAATTGCTCAACCTGCATGATCGCGTGTTGGGGAGTTTTCGCCATGCCGAGGTGGGTGGGCGGGTGCGCCTGGGTACTCATGACCAATACGCCACGCGTACGCTCACGCCGCTGCTGGAGGCGTTCTTGCTGAGTTATCCCGAGGCCAGTCTGGAGGTGCTCTGTGACCATCGCCCCGAATACCTGGCGGCATGCGTGGCGGAAGGCCGGTTGGATCTGGCCCTGGCGGAGATGCCTGTGGCGTCCGGCGGCGGTAGCCGGCTGTTTCGCGATCAACTGATCTGGGTACGTACCGAGATGCATGCGCCGCACCAGCGCGCGCCCTTGCCGTTGGCCGTATTCGTCGAGGGCTGTTTGCACCGTGACTCGGCCTGTGCGGCGCTTGCCGCCGCCGGCATTCCTTACCGAATCGCCTTCGCCAGCCAGAGCCGCGCCGGCGTGCTGGCCGCCGTGCGTGCCGGGATCGGCGTGGGCATCATTCCGCGTTCGACGCTGGAGCCTGATCTCAGCGTGATCGAGGAGGGCCTGCCGGGTTTGCCCGCCACGGATATCACCCTGTTCGTCGCCGATCAGGTCAACGAGGCGACCCGGCGCCTGGCCCAGACCATCCAGGAAAGCCCGCAGTACCGCTTGGCAGGCTGATCAGGCAAGCGGGAAGGGCGCCTGCTGCCAGTCCGTGCCGTCTATCTGCAATGCCCAGCCCTGGCGATCCCAGTCCCCCAGCACGATGCGCCGCGCCGCTTGGCCGTTCACTTCCAGCTCATGCACTGCCGGCCTGTGGGTGTGGCCGTGGATCAGCGTACGCACGCCGTGCGCGGCCATCACCTTGACCACTTCCTCCGGCGTGACGTCGACAATCTCGCTGGCTTTCATTCGCGTCTGTGCGCGGCTTTCGTTGCGCAGCTTGCGCGCCAGCTTCTGTCGCGTGCTCAGTGGCAGGTTGCGCAGGATCAGCAGCGACAGCGGATTGCGCAGCCAGCGGCGCAGCTTCATATAGCCGACATCCAGGGTGCACAGTCTGTCGCCGTGCATCAGCAGCACGGGTTCGCCATTCATCTGCACCTTATGCGGATCGCTCAGCAAAGTGCAGCCGGTCTCGCGGCAGAAGCGCTTGCCGATCAGAAAGTCGCGATTGCCGTGCATCAGGTAGATGCGCGTGCCGGTGTCGCTAAGCTCGCGCAAGGCGCGGGCGATCTCGTGCTGGAAGGGCGTCATGCCGTCGTCGCCGATCCAGACCTCGAAGAAGTCGCCGAGGATGTACAGCGCCTCGGCCTGGCGCGCGCGGGTGGCGAGAAAATGCAGAAACGCCCGGGTGATGTCCGGGCGTTTCTCTTCGAGGTGCAGATCGGAGATCAGCAGGATCATTTCGTTCAACAGGCCGATGAAAAAGGTAGCGAGCGACGGCTAGGCTAGGCGCGGATGGCCGAGGATGCGGAGTTTACGAGCTGTAAATGAGCAGTCCGAGGCCGGCCGCAACGACGCATAGCCTAGCGCAGTAGTTTTTCGTCGGTCTGTCAGACGATTTCGGCCTTCTCGATGACTACATCATCCACCGGTACGTCCTGGTGGCCGGCTTTCATGGTGGTGGCGACACCCTTGATCTTCTCGACCACGTCCATGCCTTCGACCACTTCGCCGAATACAGCGTAGCCCCAGCCCTGAACGGTCGGCGCGCTGTGGTTGAGGAAGCTGTTATCTGCGACGTTGATGAAGAACTGCGCGCTGGCCGAGTGCGGCTCCATGGTGCGGGCCATGGCGATGGTGCCGACCTTGTTGGCCACACCGTTGTTGGCCTCGTTCTTGATCGGTGCGCGGGTCGGCTTCTGCTTCATGCCCGGCTCGAAACCGCCGCCCTGGATCATGAAGTTGCCGATCACGCGGTGGAAGATGGTGCCGTCGTAATGGCCTTCCTTCACGTATTGCTCGAAGTTGGCCACGGTTTCCGGGGCCTTGTCGGCGAACAGGTTCAGGGTGATGACGCCGTGGTTGGTGTGCAGTTTGATCATGATCGTATCCGTGATGAGGCAGATTCGAGCCAGTGGCCCGGGGTGAACAGCCCTGACAGGTTGGCATGCACCCTGTCAGGGGCTTGACAGGTTGGTTATGATACGGACTTTGCCCGATGCGGCCTACCCTGCGCCGCGCCAGTATTGTTAAGGACACCATGAGCAAGCCCACCGTCGAAAAAGCTGCCAATTTCCTGCGCCCCATCGTCCAGGCTGATCTGGACAGCGGCAAGCACGCCAAGATCGTGACCCGCTTCCCGCCGGAGCCCAACGGCTACCTGCATATCGGCCATGCCAAGAGCATCTGCCTGAACTTCGGCCTGGCCGAAGAGTTCGGCGGCCAGTGCAACCTGCGTTTCGACGACACCAACCCGGCCAAGGAAGACCAGGAATACATCGACGCAATCAAGGCCGACGTCGAATGGCTGGGCTTCAAGTGGGCCGGCGAGGAGCGCTACGCCTCCAACTATTTCGACCAGCTACATGCCTGGGCCATCGAGCTGATCAAGGCCGGCAAGGCCTTCGTCTGCGACCTCAATGCCGAAGAGATGCGCGAATACCGTGGCAGCCTGAACGAGCCCGGCAAGAACAGCCCGTTCCGCGAGCGCAGCGTCGAGGAAAACCTCGACCTGTTCGCCCGCATGAAGGCCGGTGAGTTCCCCGATGGTGCTCGTTCGCTGCGTGCCAAGATCGACATGGCCTCGCCGAACATCAACCTGCGCGACCCGATCCTCTACCGCATCCGCCATGCCCACCATCACCAGACCGGCGACAAATGGTGCATCTACCCGAGCTACGACTTTACCCATGGTCAGTCCGATGCCATCGAAGGCGTGACCCACTCGATCTGCACCCTGGAGTTCGAGGATCATCGCCCGCTGTACGAGTGGTTCCTGGAGAACCTCTCGGTGCCGGCGCAGCCGCGTCAGTACGAATTCGCCCGCTTGAACCTGAACTACACCATCACCAGCAAGCGCAAGCTCAAGCAGCTAGTGGACGAAGGTCACGTCAAGGGTTGGGACGACCCGCGCATGTCGACGCTGTCCGGCTACCGTCGTCGTGGCTACACCCCGGCGTCGATCCGTGCCTTCTGCGACATGATCGGCGTCAACCGCGCCGGTGGTCTGGTGGACATCGGCATGCTCGAGTTCGCCATTCGTGACGATCTGGACGCCAACGCCGCGCGCGCCATGTGCGTGCTCAAGCCGCTCAAGGTGGTGATCACCAACTACCCCGAGGGTAAGGTCGAGAACCTTGAACTGCCGCGCCATCCCAAGCAGGACATGGGTGTACGCGTGCTGCCGTTCTCCCGTGAGATCTACATCGACGCCAGCGACTTCGAGGAAACTCCGCCGGACGGCTACAAGCGCCTGATCCCAGGTGGCGAAGTGCGTCTGCGTGGCAGCTACGTGATCCGCGCTGACGAAGCGATCAAGGATGCCGCCGGCAATATCGTCGAGCTGCGCTGCAGCTACGACGAGAACACCCTGGGCAAGAACCCGGAAGGCCGCAAGGTCAAGGGCGTGATCCACTGGGTGCCGGCGGCCGAAAGCGTCGCGTGCGAAGTGCGCCTGTACGACCGTCTGTTCAAGTCGCCCAATCCGGAGAAGAGCGAAGAGGGCGGCAGCTTCCTCGACAACATCAACCCTGAATCGCTGGTAGTGCTCACCGGCTGCCGCGCCGAGCCGTCGCTGGCCAGGGCCACTGCCGATGACCGCTTCCAGTTCGAGCGTGAAGGCTACTTCTGCCTGGACAAGGATTCGACCTCCGATGCCTTGGTGTTCAACCGCACCGTGACGCTGCGCGATTCCTGGGGGCAGTAATGGCACTGTCGATCTACAACACGCTGAGCAAGGTCAAGGAACCGTTCAAGCCGCTGGTCGATAACCAGGTGCGCATGTACGTGTGCGGCATGACCGTGTACGACTTCTGCCACATCGGCCATGCCCGGGTGATGGTCGCCTTCGACGTGGTCACCCGCTGGATGCGCCAGCGCGGCTATGACGTGACCTACGTGCGTAACATCACCGACATCGACGACAAGATCATCAAGCGCGCCAATGAGAACGGCGAGCCATTCGAGGCGCTGGTCGAGCGCATGATCGCCGCGATGCACGAGGACGAGGCGCGGCTGAACGTGCTGCGCCCGGATATCGAGCCGCGCGCCACCGGCCATATCGCTGGCATGCACCAGATGATCCAGACCCTGATCGACAAGGGCTATGCCTATGCCCCGGGCAACGGCGACGTGTACTACCGCGTCACCAGATTCGAGACCTACGGCAAGCTCTCAAGGCGCAAGATCGACGAGTTGAAGATCGGCGCGCGCATTGAAGTCGACGAGATCAAGGAAGACCCGCTGGACTTCGTGCTGTGGAAAGGCGCCAAGCCGGGCGAGCCGAGCTGGGATTCGCCCTGGGGCAAGGGCCGTCCGGGCTGGCATATCGAGTGCTCGGTGATGTCCACCTGCTGCCTCGGCGAGACCTTCGACATCCACGGTGGTGGCCCGGATCTGGTGTTCCCGCACCACGAGAACGAGATCGCCCAGAGCGAGGCGGCCACCGGCAAGCAATATGCCAATGCCTGGATGCACGCCGGTGCGGTGCGTGTGGACGGCGAGAAGATGTCCAAGAGCCTGGGCAACTTCTTCACCATCCGCGAGGTGCTGGAGAAGTATCACCCGGAGGTGGTGCGCTACCTGCTGGTGTCCAGCCACTACCGCAGCCCGATCAACTATTCCGAAGAGAGTCTCAAGGAAGCCAAGGGCGCCCTGGAGCGTTTCTACAATGGCCTCAAAGGTCTGCCGGACGCGGCGCCTGCCGGTGGCGAGGGGTATGTGGAGCGCTTCGGTGCTGCGATGGACGACGATTTCAACTCGCCGGAAGCCTGCGCCGTGCTGTTCGAGATGATCCGCGAAGTCAACCGCTTGCGTGAGTCGGACGTGCAGGTTGCTGCCGGCCTGGCCGCCCAGCTCAAGCAGTTGGCCAGCGTGCTCGGCGTGCTGCAACTCGAGCCTGAGGCGTTCCTCCAGACCGGTGCTGCCGGCAAGGTGGATGCCGCCGAAGTGGAGGCCCTGATCGCGGCGCGCCTGCAGGCGCGTGCCGAGAAGAACTGGGCAGAGTCAGATCGCATCCGCGACCAGCTCACCGCCATGGGCGTGGTGCTGGAAGACGGCAAGGGTGGCACCACCTGGCGCCTGGCCGAGTAAGCTCCATGCCCAACGACAAAGGCCGCTTATCAGCGGCCTTTGTCGTTTCTAGGGATGTGCTGCACGTAGGGTGCGCCGTGCGCACCAATATGCCTGACGGAGCGTAGCCCGGATGCAATCCGGGAACCATGGTGGACTCCAAACCTCCCCGGATTTCATCCGGGCTACTGGTGCGCACAGCGCACCCTACAGTTACGGCTCGATTGCCCCGAGCACGTAGGGTGCGCCGTGCGCACCAATATGCCTGACGGAGCGTAGCCCGGATGCAATCCGGGAACCATGGCGGACTCCAAACCTCCCCGGGTTGCATCCGGGCTACTGGTGCGCACAGCGCACCCTACGGTTACGACTCGATTGCCCCGAGCAGCAGGTAGGGTGCGTCGTGCGCACCAATACGCCTGATGGAGCGTAGCCCGGATGCAATCCGGGAACCATGGCGGACTCCAATCCTCCCCGGATTTCATCCGGGCTACTGGTGCGCACAGCGCACCCTACGGTTCGATCGCGTCGAGCAACTGCAAGGCCAGGCGCACACGCTCGGCATTGGGGTAGTTGCGGTTGGCGAGGATCACCAACCCGGTGTCGCGCGCCGGTAGCAGCAGGATGTAGGCACCGAAGCCGTTGGTCGAGCCGGTCTTGTTCAGCAGCAGGTCTCCCTCGGCTGGTTTGGGTACGCTGAAACGCTCCACTGGCTGCGGTTGCAGCGCCATTTCGGCGGAATTGCCGGCCTGTAGTTGTTCCAGACTGATGGGGTAGGCGTAGCGCTCCCAGCCCAGGGCCTGGGTCATGTCGCCAATCTGGTAATAGCCACGATGAGTGGAGCTGATGGCCTGGCGCAACGGGGCAGGTAGTCTGTTCGGGTGCAGGTTGGCGTCGATGAAGCGCAGCATGTCCGTGCTAGTGGATTTCACCCCGTAGGCTTCGGCATCCAGGGCGCCAGGGCTGACCCGCACGGGCTTGTCGTCACGGTAACCCCAGGCGTATTGCTTCATGCTGGCCTGGGGAATTTGCACATGGCTTTCTCGCATACCCAGTTGCGGCAGCAGATCCTTTTCCATCAACTGCTGAAAGGGCTCGGCCAGGCTGGTCGCCGCCAGGTGGCCGAACAGGCCGATGCTGGGGTTGGAATACAGTCGCTGCGTGCCCGGCGGATACACCGCCTGCCAGTTGCGGTAGTAATCGAGGGCTTGGCGCTCGTCTTCGACCGCATCCGGGAACTGCAGCGGCAGCCCTCCGGCCGTGTAGGTGGCCAGATCCAGCAGGCTGATGTGATCGAAGGCGCTGCCTTGCAGCTCCGGTAGGTATTGGCTGGCATTGTCGCTGAGGTTCAGGGTGCCACGGGCTTCGGCATAGGCGCCGAGGGTGGCGGTAAACAGCTTGCTGATCGAGCCCAGCTCGAACAGGGTATGACGATCCACCGCTTGGCCGCTTTCACGGGATGCGACGCCGTACTCGAAGAAATGCTGCTGGCCCTTGTGGCTGATGGCGATGGCGATGCCAGGGATGGCATAGGTCTGCATCATCGACTTTGCGGCGGCGTCCACCTGTTTTTCCAATGAAGGCGATGCCGGCGCCTGGCTGGCGGCCAGCAGAGCCAGGGCGGCGAACAGTGGGCGGTACAGGTGGTGCATGCTGAGTTCCTTTCGTGGCTGGGCGATGCCGGCCCGCTCGGCGTTCGGGCAGTAGGCAAATGTATGGCTTGGGCCGACTCTCCGAGCAAAGGTTCAGGGCCGCACGCCCTGTTCGCGCAGGCGCTTGTACAGGGTGTTGCGGCTCAGGCCGAGGTGGCGGGCCAGGTAGGAGATGTTACCGCCGCAGGCCTGGTACTGGCTGGCAAGGTCGACATTATCCGGTTCGGGATGCGCTGGCAGGCTGGTGTCGGTTGGCAGGTCGAGAAAAAAGTCGTCCGGCAGGTGCTCGGCGCGGATGGGCTGATCATCGGCCATGGCCAGCGCCACCCGCAGCACGCTGCTGAGCTGACGCAGATTGCCGGGCCAGGGGTGGCGCTGGAACAGTTCCAGCACTTCGTGGCTGATGCCCGCGCGCTGCCGGGGTTCGCGGTGCTGCTCCCACAGTTTCTGGAACAGCGCCAACCTGTCGCTGCGCTCGCGCAGTGGTGGCAGCTCCAGGTTCAGGCCGCTGATGCGGTAGTAGAGATCGGCGCGGAACTGGCCGCTGTCGACGTCCTGGCGCAGCGGACGGTTGGTCGCGGAGACCAGGCGCACGTCGACCGGATGCAGTTCGCTGCTGCCCAGTGGTTGCACGCAGCGCTCCTGCAGCACCCGCAGCAGGCGGGCCTGCACGCGCAATGGCATGTCGCCGATCTCGTCGAGAAACAGCGTGCCCTGGTGCGCCTTGCGGATCAGGCCGACATGGCCCTTGTGGCTGGCGCCGGTAAAGGCGCCTTTTTCATAGCCGAACAGCTCCGATTCCACCAGCTCTGCCGGAATGGCGGCGCAGTTGACCGCGATGAAGGGCTGGCTGGCGCGCGAGCTGGCCTGGTGCAGGGCCTTGACGAAGACTTCCTTGCCGGCACCGGTTTCCCCCTGCACCAGGATCGGGATGTCCTTTTCCAGCAGGCGTTCGGCCTGGCGAATAGCCTTGTCCATGCGCGCATCACCCAGGCTCAGCGCATGCAGATGCGGTGCCTGGGGGCTGCTCGTGGCAGTTGGCGGACGAAAATCCCGAGCCTGGATCGGCGCCGGCCGAGCAGGGCGACGTACTCGCGCGTGAAAGCGGAACTGACCAGTGGTGCGCAGGTTGAATGGCTGGCCATCCGGCTGGTTGAGCAACTGCTGTAGCGGCAGGTCGAAGAGCTGCTCGATGGCACCGTAGGTCAGCGGCTGGCCGAGCAGGTTGTCGGCGCGGCGGTTGGCCGACACCACGTGCCCTTGCTCGTCGAACACCACCAGGCCGGCCCAGGGGCTGTCGAGGTTGTCCAGACTGGTATTGAAGCTGAGCAGGTGGTAGCGGTCGGCGAACAGCTTGAGGATCAGGCGGTTCTCCACCGACTGGCTCATCATCTTGACCATGCCGAGTGTGTGCGCCGGTGGCAGGTAGCTGTCGCTGGACACATCGAGCACGGCGATCATGCGCCGCTGTTCGTCGAAGATCGGTGAGGCCGAGCCGGTCATGAAGCGGTTGGCCTTGAGGAAATGCTCATCGTGCTGGATGTGCACGGCCTGGCCACAACTGAGTGCGGTGCCGATGGCATTGGTACCGGTGTAGCGCTCCAGCCAGCTAGCGCCGGCGACGAAACCGGCGGCTTGGCGTGGCTCGATGAAGCGCTGGTCGCCCCAGGAGTGCAGCAGCCGGCCCTGGTCGTCGGCGAGCATGATCAGGCAGTTGGAGTTGGCCAGGATGGTGCCGTAGTAGGGCAGCACCTCCTGATGCGTGGTCTGCACCAGAGCCTGGCGGCTCTCCAGCAGGACGGACAGCTCGCCGGGCGCAGGCGGGTCGAAGCGTGGGGGGCTCTGGTGGGTCAGGCCATAGTCGCGGCAGCGCGACCAGGACTCCTGGATAAGGGTGTCGTGCGCCGGGGTGCGGGCAGCTTCGTTCATGACGTGATCTCTTCTTGTGGCCTCGCGATCTTTGCCGCGATCGGTTCAGTTTCGTTCAAGACTGTTCAAAGTCAACGATCAAAGTGTTCAGTTGTTCACTTTCGACTGTTCAAAAGTGTTCAGTCACATACCGCTTCGCTGTCGCTGGTCTGGAAATGTTTTCTTTTAAATCAGACTGATAGGTCGATTTGTGAGGCCTTGGCACGCTTGTCGCTGTAGAGGTTCGTAATCGAATGGCACGACAAGAAAAAGGACAGGCCATGTCGCTCAAGCTCGAACACGTCACCCGTATCGTCGACGGCCAGGTGCATATCGACGATGCCTGCCTGAGTTTTGAACCGGGCTCCTTCAACGTGCTGCTCGGTCGTACCCTGGCCGGCAAGACCAGCCTGATGCGCCTGATGGCCGGGCTGGATCGGCCCAGCAGCGGCCGCGTGCTGATGAACGGCGCCGACGTGACCGGCGTGCCGGTACGCCAGCGTAATGTGTCGATGGTCTATCAGCAGTTCATCAACTACCCGACCCTGACGGTGTTCGAGAACATCGCCTCGCCACTGCGCCAGGCCGGTATGGCCAAGGCGCAGATCGTCGAGAAGGTCGAGGCCACGGCGCGCATGTTGCGCATCGACAAGCTGCTGTCGCGCTACCCGCTGGAGCTGTCCGGCGGCCAGCAGCAGCGCACCGCCATGGCGCGGGCGCTGGTCAAGGACGCCTCGCTGATTCTCTTCGACGAACCGTTGGTCAATCTCGACTACAAGCTGCGTGAAGAACTGCGCCAGGAAATGCGCGAGCTGTTCCAGGCGCGCCACACCATTGCCGTCTATGCCACCACCGAGCCCAACGAGGCGCTGGCCCTGGGCGGCACCACCACCATCCTGCATGAAGGCCGGGTGGTGCAGAGCGGCAAGACTGCCGAGGTCTACCACCGTCCGCAGCAGATGCTGGCCGCCGAGCTGTTCTCGGAGCCGGCGATCAACCTGCTACCTGGACGCATCAGTGGCACTGAGGTGAGTTTCGCCGATTGCGTGCATTTTCCGCTCAACCCCGATCTGCGCGGCATCGACGAGGGTGAATATCGCTTCGGTGTGCGCCCCAGCCATATCGGCCTGGTGCCATCCAATGACGATGATCTGGAGCTGGCGGTAACCGTGGAGCTGGCCGAGATCAGCGGCTCGGAAACCTTCCTGCATGTACGCAACGAGCAGTTCGTGCTGGTGCTGCACCTGCCAGGGGTGCACGAGTACGCGGTGGATACGCCGATCCTGATCTACATCCCCACCCACAAACTGTTCGTCTTCGCCGCCGATGGGCAATTGGTGCAGGCGCCCAGTCGCCGTCAGGGGAGGGCTGCCTGATGGCCGAGATTCGTTTGCACAACCTGGCGCACAGCTACAGCGGCACGCCGAAAGCGCCGGAAGACTACGCGATCCGCGAGATGAACCACGTCTGGCAGCAGGGCGGCGCCTACGCGCTGCTGGGGCCGTCGGGCTGCGGCAAGTCGACGTTGCTCAACATCATCTCCGGCCTGCTCAGCCCGTCGCAGGGCGAGGTGCAGTTCGACGGCAAGGCGGTCAATACGCTGTCGCCCCAAGAGCGCAATATCGCCCAGGTTTTCCAGTTCCCGGTGGTCTACGACACCATGACGGTGTTCGACAACCTGGCCTTTCCGCTGCGCAATCAGGGCATGGACGAAGCGCGGGTGATGAGCAAGGTGCACGAGATCGCCGAGGTGCTGGAGTTGCACCCGCTGCTGCACAAGAAGGCGCGCAACCTCACTGCCGACGAGAAGCAGAAGGTCTCCATGGGCCGCGGCCTGGTGCGCGACGACGTGTCGGCGATTCTCTTCGACGAGCCGCTGACGGTGATCGACCCGCACCTGAAGTGGAAACTGCGGCGCAAGCTCAAGCAGATCCACGAGCAGTTCAACATCACCATGGTCTACGTCACCCACGACCAGCTGGAGGCCTCCACCTTCGCCGACAAGATCGCGGTGATGTACGGCGGGCAGATCGTTCAGTTCGGCACCCCGCGCGAGCTGTTCGAGCGCCCCGGGCACACCTTCGTCGGCTACTTCATCGGCAGCCCGGGGATGAACCTGATCGATGTGCAGCGCTGCGAGGGCGGGGTGCGTTTCGCTGATACCGTGCTGCCGCTTTCCGACGCGCTCAACCAGCGCCTCGCCGAACTGGACGGCAAGCGCCTGCAGGTGGGCATTCGGCCCGAGTTCGTGCACGTCTGGGACGGCGCCTATGACGATGCGTTGTGTGGCCGGGTGCTGCACGTCGAGGATCTCGGCACCTACAAGATTCTCACCTTCGACCTCGATGGTCAGGTGCTCAAGGCGCGCCTGCAGGAGGATCAGCCCGTGCCGCGCGAGCAGGTGTACCTGAGCTTTCCGGCGCAGTGGCTGATGCTCTACGCCGACGACTATCTGGTGGAGGTGGCGCCATGAAGGTACAGAACAACAAGGCCTGGTGGCTGGTGCTGCCGGTGTTCCTGCTGGTGGCCTTCAGCGCCATCGTGCCGATGATGACGGTGGTCAACTACTCGGTGCAGGACATCTTCGACCCGGCCACCCGCTACTTCGTCGGCGTCGACTGGTATCGCCAGGTGCTGCAGGACCCGCGCCTGCACGACTCGCTGCTGCGTCAGTTCATCTTCTCCGCCTGCGTGCTGCTGATCGAGATTCCACTGGGCATCGCCATCGCCCTGTGCATGCCGACGCGCGGGCGCTGGGCCTCGCTGTGCCTGATCCTGATGGCCATTCCGCTGCTGATCCCGTGGAACGTGGTGGGCACCATCTGGCAGATATTCGGCCGCGCCGACATCGGCCTGATGGGCTGGGCGTTGAACGCGCTGGGCTTCGACTACAACTACGCCGCCAACACCATGGATGCCTGGGTGACGGTGCTGGTCATGGATGTCTGGCACTGGACGTCGCTGGTGGCGCTGCTGTGCTACTCCGGGCTGCGCGCCATTCCCGACGTCTATTATCAGGCGGCGCGCATCGACCGTGCCTCGAACTGGGCGGTGTTCCGCCATATCCAGCTACCCAAGCTGAAAAGCGTGCTGCTGATCGCGGTGATGCTGCGCTTCATGGACAGCTTCATGATCTACACCGAGCCCTTCGTGCTGACCGGCGGCGGGCCTGGCAACGCCACCACCTTCCTCAGCCAGACCCTGACTCAAATGGCCATCGGCCAGTTCGACCTGGGCCCGGCGGCGGCGTTCTCGCTGGTGTACTTCCTCATCATCCTGCTGGTGTCCTGGCTGTTCTACACCGCCATGACCCACGACGACAAAACCCGCTGAGGCCGACCATGATGCTGCGCAAACGTCTGGCACTGCTGATCTACTTCCTGTTCATGCTGGTGCCCATCTACTGGCTGCTGAACATGTCGTTCAAGAGCAACACCGAGATTCTCGGTGGGCTCAGCCTGTGGCCGCAGAGTTTCACTCTGGACAACTACCGGGTGATCTTCACCGACCGCAGCTGGTACGAGGGCTACCTCAACTCGCTGTACTACGTCAGCCTCAACACCCTGATCTCGCTCAGCGTGGCGCTGCCGGCAGCCTATGCCTTCTCGCGCTATCGCTTTCTCGGCGACAAGCACCTGTTCTTCTGGCTGCTGACCAACCGCATGGCGCCGCCAGCGGTGTTCCTGCTGCCGTTCTTCCAGTTGTATTCGTCCATCGGCCTGTTCGACACCCATATCGCCGTGGCGCTGGCGCACTGCCTGTTCAACGTGCCGCTGGCGGTGTGGATCCTGGAGGGCTTCATGTCCAGCGTGCCCAAGGAAATCGACGAGACGGCCTATATCGACGGCTACAGCTTCCCGAAATTCTTCGTGAAGATCTTCATTCCGCTGATCCGTTCCGGCATCGGCGTCACGGCTTTCTTCTGCTTCATGTTCTCCTGGGTGGAGCTGCTGCTGGCGCGCACCCTGACCTCGGTGGAGGCCAAGCCCATCGCCGCGGTGATGACCCGTACCGTGTCCGCCTCGGGCATCGACTGGGGCGTGCTGGCTGCCGCTGGGGTACTCACCATCCTGCCGGGGATGCTGGTGATCTGGTTCGTTCGCAACCATGTGGCCAAGGGCTTCGCCCTCGGCCGCGTGTAAGGGAGGTACATCATGAGCTGGATGGCCTGGACTCTACCGACCGCACTGTTCTTCGTCGGCATCGCCGTGCTGCTGGCCGGCATGACGCTGGTGGAATTGCGCTGGCCCTGCGTCGAGCGCAAGGGTTTTCTGCCGATCACCACCACCCCGGGTGATCGGTTGTTCATCGGTCTGCTCGGTAGCGCCTATCTGCACTTGCTGGTGATAGGCGTGACCGACTGGAGCGTGTGGATAGCCTCGCTGCTATCGCTGTTGTGGTTGTGCGCAGTCATGCGCTGGGGCTGAGCCGGGCTGTTGCCGGTGTGCCTCTCCCCAAATCCCGAGATGGAGGTCTCTATGTTCGACAATAACAACAAGACCCGACATAGCATGGCGTTGGCCGCCTTGCTGGCGTTGTCCGGTTTGAGCGGTGCGGCCTGGGCGGATGCCTATGAAGAGGCCGCGAAGAAATGGATCGCCGAGGAATTCAACCCCTCGACCCTGACGCCCGAGCAGCAGCTCGAAGAACTGAAGTGGTTCATCAAGGCCGCCGAGCCGTTCCGCGGCATGGATATCAGTGTGGTGTCGGAAACCATCACCACCCACGAGTACGAGTCCAAGGTGCTGGCCAAGGCCTTCAGCGAGATCACCGGCATCAAGCTCAAGCACGACCTGCTGCAGGAAGGTGATGTGGTGGAGAAGCTGCAGACGCAGATGCAGTCGGATCGCAACATCTACGACGGCTGGGTCAACGACTCCGACCTGATCGGCACCCATGCGCGCTACGGCAAGGCCATGGCCATCAGTGACATGATCAAGGGTGAGGCCAAGGACTTCACTTCACCGACCCTGGATCTCGAAGACTTCATCGGCATTTCCTTCACCACCGGGCCGGACGGCAAGCTCTATCAACTGCCCGACCAGCAGTTCGCCAATCTCTACTGGTTCCGCGCCGACTGGTTCGAGCGCCCGGAACTCAAGGCCAAGTTCAAGGAAATCTACGGCTACGAGCTGGGCGTGCCGGTCAACTGGTCGGCCTACGAGGACATCGCCGAGTTCTTCTCCAAACACGTCAAGGAGATCGACGGCCAGCGCGTCTATGGCCACATGGATTATGGCAAGAAGGATCCGTCGCTGGGCTGGCGCTTCACCGATGCCTGGTTCTCTATGGCTGGTGGCGGCGACAAGGGCCTGCCCAACGGCCTGCCGGTGGACGAGTGGGGCATCCGCGTCGAAGGCTGCCGCCCGGTGGGTTCCAGTGTCGCCCGCGGTGGTGATACCAACGGGCCGGCGGCCGTGTTCGCCACGCAGAAATACGTTGACTGGATGCGCCAGTACGCACCGCCGGAGGCGCAGGGCATGACCTTCTCCGAAGCGGGGCCAGTGCCGGCGCAGGGCGCCATCGCCCAACAGATCTTCTGGTACACCGCCTTCACCGCCGACATGACCAAGCCAGGGCTGCCGGTGGTCAACGAGGACGGTACGCCCAAGTGGCGCATGGCGCCGTCGCCCAAGGGGCCGTACTGGGAGGAGGGCATGAAGCTGGGTTATCAGGACACCGGTTCCTGGACCTTCCTCAAGTCCACCCCGGAGAAGCAGCGCCTGGCCGCCTGGCTCTACGCGCAGTTCGTCACCTCCAAGACCGTGTCGCTGAAGAAGACCCTGGTGGGCCTGACGCCGATCCGCGAGTCGGACATCAACTCCCAGGCCATGACCGACGTGGCGCCCAAGCTCGGCGGTCTGGTGGAGTTCTACCGCAGCCCGGCGCGCGTGCAGTGGACGCCGACCGGCACCAACGTGCCGGACTACCCGCGTCTGGCCCAGCTCTGGTGGCAGTTCATTGCCGAGGCCGCCAGTGGCGACAAGACCCCGCAACAGGCGCTCGATGGCCTGGCTGCCGCGCAGGACACCATGCTCGGCCGTCTGGAGCGTTCCGGCGTATTGGGCGAGTGCGGGCCGAAGCTGAACGAGCCGCGTGACCCGCAGTACTGGTTCGACCAGCCGGGTGCGCCCAAGCCCAAGCTGGCCAATGAGAAGCCCAAGGGCGAGACCATCGCCTACGACGAATTGCTCAAGTCCTGGGAGCAGGCGCGCAAGTAATCGATCAGGCAGAAACGACAACGGCACCCTCGGGTGCCGTTGTTCGTTGTGCATCTCTGCTTATTGATGCAGGTGCTCGGCCGCGTGCAGGGTATTTTCCAAGAGGCCGGCGCGGGTCATCGGGCCGACACCGCCCGGCACTGGAGTGATCCAGCCAGCGCGGGGCAGGGCGGCATCAAAGGTCACGTCGCCCACCAGCTTGCCATCCTCCTGGCGGCTGATGCCGACATCGATGACGATGGCGCCTTCCTTGATCCACTCGCCCTTGACCAGGCCAGGCTTGCCCACGGCCACGACGACTATGTCGGCCTGGCTGACATGCTGGGCTAGATCCTTGGTGAAGCGATGGGTGACGGTCACGGTGCAACCGGCCAGCAGCAGTTCCAAGGCCATCGGACGGCCGACGATATTCGAGGCACCCACCACCACGGCATGCAGGCCATAGAGATCGACGCCGGTGCTGTGCAGCAGGGTCATGATGCCCTTGGGCGTGCAGGGGCGCAGCAGCGGCATGCGCTGGGCCAGGCGGCCGATGTTGTAGGGGTGGAAGCCGTCCACGTCCTTGTCCGGGCGGATGCGTTCGAGCAGCGGCGAGGCGTCCAGGTGTTCGGGCAGCGGCAGTTGCACCAGAATGCCGTCGATGGTCGGGTCTTCATTGAGCTCGTCGATCAGCGCGAGCAGGTCGGCCTGGCTGGTCTGAGCCGGCAGGTCGTAGGCACGGGAGAGGAAGCCGACTTCTTCGCAATCCTTGCGTTTATGTGACACATAGACCTGGGAGGCAGGATCGGTACCGACCAGGATCACGGCCAGGCCTGGCGCGCGAAGGCCTTGCTGGCGGCGTTCGGCGACACGTTGGGCAATCTGCTGGCGGAGGCTGGCGGCGATCGCCTTGCCGTCGATCAGTTGTGCGGTCATTGCGCTGGTTAACCATTAATTAGGGATGAAAAAAGGACGCGCATTCTCGCATGGGCGCTCACTGGGGCAAAGGCGCCTGCCATGGTTTTCGCGTAACTCCTTTATATAGCTGAACTTTTTTGAAAATTTCTGTTGACGAGGGTGGGGGGCGTCTATAACATTCGCCCCGCTTCTCAGGAACAGCCACTCGCTGGGTGAGACGGCAAGCGCCAAGCCCTCGTGGCAAGGTGCTAGTCGAAAGCTTCTAAGTCTGCGCTAGCGGATGGATAAGCGCCCGTAGCTCAGCTGGATAGAGCATCCGCCTTCTAAGCGGATGGTCGCAGGTTCGAGTCCTGCCGGGTGCGCCATTGGCGTTCGGGCAATTTGAGCAAGCAATGCAATATGGTGGGCGTAGCTCAGTTGGTAGAGCACAGGATTGTGGCTCCTGGTGTCGTGGGTTCGATTCCCATCGTCCACCCCATATTCCAAAGCGCCAGGCCCAAAGCCTGGCGTTTTTGTTTTAAGCTGCAAACCGCGCGGACGTGGTGAAATTGGTAGACACACCAGATTTAGGTTCTGGCGCCGCAAGGTGTGAGAGTTCGAGTCTCTCCGTCCGCACCATCTTACAAATCCCCCCGATTGCCGCCTGCTTCTAGGGTGACTTCTTCATATCGACCCTCTAGAATGCTTGGCCTTGAATCGGGGCCGGCCTGAGCCGGCTTGTGTCTGTGCAACGAGGAATATCCATGCAAGTTTCTGTTGAAAGCACTTCTGCTCTTGAGCGCCGGATGACCGTCGGCGTACCCGTCGAGCGCATCGAGACCGAAGTCAACAAGCGTCTGCAACAGACTGCCCGTCGCGTAAAGGTTCCTGGCTTCCGCCCCGGCAAGGTGCCGATGAGCGTGATCCGCCAGCGTTACGAAGATGCCGCGCGTCAGGAAGCTCTGGGCGACCTGATCCAGGCCACCTTCTATGAGGCCGTGGTCGAGCAGAAGCTGAACCCGGCTGGTGCCCCGGCCGTCGAGCCGAAGTCCTTCGAGAAGGGCAAGGATCTGGAATACGTCGCTACCTTCGAGGTGTTCCCGGAATTCCAGGTGACAGGCCTCGACAGCATCGCCATCGAGCGCCTGCAGGCCGAAGTGGTCGACAGCGACGTCGACAACATGCTGGACATCCTGCGCAAGCAAAACACCCATTTCGAGAGCGTCGAGCGTGCTGCCGAGAATGGCGACCAACTGAACATCGATTTCGTTGGCAAGATCGACGGCGAAGCCTTCGCGGGTGGCAGCGCCAAGGGTACTCAACTGGTGCTGGGTTCCGGTCGCATGATCCCTGGCTTCGAGGATGCCCTGGTCGGCGCCAAGGCTGGTGAAGAGCGCGTGATCAACCCGACCTTCCCCGAGGACTACCAGAACCTCGATCTGGCCGGCAAGACCGCCGAGTTCACCGTCACCGTGAACAGTGTGTCCGCTCCGCAACTGCCTGAGCTGAACGACGAGTTCTTCGCCCTGTTCGGCATCAAGGAAGGCGGTCTGGAAGGCTTCCGTGCCGAAGTTCGCAAGAACATGGAGCGCGAGCTGCGTCAGGCCATCAAGTCCAAGGTCAAGAACCAGGTAATGGACGGCCTGCTGGCTGCCAACCCGGTGGAAGTGCCGAAAGCGCTGATCAGCAACGAAGTGGATCGTCTGCGCGTACAGGCCGTTCAGCAGTTCGGCGGCAACATCAAGCCCGACCAACTGCCTGCCGAGCTGTTCGAGGAGCAGGCCAAGCGTCGCGTCGTGCTGGGCCTGATCGTCGCCGAAGTGGTCAAGCAGTTCGAGCTCAAGCCGGACGAGGCTCGCGTGCGTGAGCTGATCGAGGAAATGGCCTCGGCCTACCAGGAGCCTGAGCAAGTGGTGGCTTGGTACTACAAGAACGACCAGCAGATGAACGAAGTGCGTTCGGTTGTACTGGAAGAGCAAGTTGTAGATACTGTTCTGCAGAAGGCCAACGTGACCGACAAAGCGGTTTCCTACGAAGATGCAGTCAAGCCGGCGGAAGCCCCGAAAGCCGACTGATCGCGTCACCTCGTTCGAGTACACCACCATAAGCCAGCCTCCGTGCTGGCTTATGCGTATTTGAGACATGACTATTAGGGAGTGAGCGCAAGACATGTCCCGCAATCCTTTTATGCAAAACATGCCTGAAATCCAGGCCGCTGGCGGCCTGGTGCCAATGGTCATCGAGCAATCCGCTCGTGGCGAGCGTGCCTACGACATCTATTCCCGCCTGCTCAAGGAGCGGGTGATCTTCATGGTCGGCCAGGTCGAGGACTACATGGCCAACCTGATCTGCGCCCAGTTGCTGTTTCTGGAGGCAGAGAACCCGGACAAGGACATCCACCTGTACATCAACTCACCAGGTGGCTCGGTGACCGCTGGCATGGCCATCTACGACACCATGCAGTTCATCAAGGCGGACGTGTCCACCACCTGCATCGGTCAGGCCTGCAGCATGGGCGCCTTCCTGCTGGCGGGTGGCGCCAAGGGCAAGCGCTTCTGTCTACCGAACTCGCGCGTGATGATCCACCAGCCGTTGGGTGGCTTCCAGGGCCAGGCCTCGGACATCGAGATCCACGCCAAGGAAATCCTCTTCATTCGTGAGCGCTTGAACCAGTTGCTGGCCCACCACACCGGCCAGAGCCTGGAAACCATCGAGCGTGACACCAACCGCGACAATTTCATGAGCGCCTCGCGCGCCATGGAGTACGGTATCGTTGACGCTGTGCATGAAAAGCGTCAAATGCCTGTCTAGATGAGGCATCGGCAGCGGGCATCCGCCATTGGCGCCACCGGCGCCCTTGAAAATGCCCGCATTTGCCTTCATCTTGTGTTTCAAGCCTACCGTATTGGATTGATCGAATGACTGATACTCGTAACGGTGAGGACAACGGCAAACTGCTTTATTGCTCCTTCTGCGGCAAAAGCCAGCACGAAGTGCGCAAGTTGATCGCCGGTCCCTCCGTCTTCATCTGCGACGAATGCGTCGACCTGTGCAACGACATCATCCGCGAGGAGGTGCAGGAAGCGCAGGCCGAGAGCAACGCGCACAAACTTCCGGCACCCAAGGAAATCAGCGGCATCCTGGATCAGTACGTGATCGGTCAGGAGCGTGCGAAGAAGGTGCTGTCGGTAGCGGTGTACAACCACTACAAGCGCCTCAACCAGCGCGACAAGAAAGACGACGTCGAGCTGGGCAAGAGCAACATCCTGCTGATCGGCCCGACCGGCTCGGGCAAGACGCTCTTGGCCGAAACCCTGGCGCGCCTGCTCAATGTGCCATTCACCATCGCTGATGCCACCACTCTGACCGAAGCCGGTTACGTGGGTGAGGACGTCGAGAACATCATTCAGAAGTTGCTGCAGAAGTGCGACTACGATGTCGAGAAGGCCCAGATGGGTATCGTCTACATCGACGAGATCGACAAGATCTCGCGCAAGTCGGACAACCCGTCGATCACCCGTGACGTATCGGGTGAGGGTGTGCAGCAGGCGCTGCTCAAGCTGATCGAGGGCACCGTGGCCTCGGTTCCGCCGCAGGGCGGGCGCAAGCATCCGCAGCAGGAATTCCTGCAGGTGGACACGCGCAACATCCTGTTCATTTGCGGCGGCGCCTTCGCTGGCCTGGAAAAGGTCATTCAGGCCCGTTCCACCAAGGGCGGCATCGGCTTCGGCGCGGAAGTGCGCAGCAAGCAGGAAGGCAAGAAGATCGGCGAGTCTCTGCGTGAAGTGGAGCCGGACGATCTGGTCAAATTCGGTCTTATCCCTGAGTTCGTCGGTCGTCTGCCGGTGATCGCCACTCTGGAAGAGCTGGACGAAGCGGCCCTGGTGCAGATTCTCACCGAGCCGAAGAACGCGCTGACCAAGCAGTACGCCAAGCTGTTCGAGATGGAAGGCGTGGATCTGGAGTTCCGCTCCGATGCGCTCAAGTCCGTGGCGCAGAAGGCGCTGGAGCGCAAGACTGGTGCCCGTGGCCTGCGTTCGATCCTCGAAGGCATTCTGCTCGACACCATGTACGAGATCCCGTCCCAGCAGGACGTGAGCAAGGTGGTGATCGATGAGAGCGTCATCGACGGCAGCTCCAAGCCGCTGCTGATCTACGAGAGCAGCGAGCCCCAGGCCAAGGCTGCGCCGGACGCCTGATCGCGTTGTTACCCGATGCAAAGAAGGGGCCTCAGGGCCCCTTCGCTTTTCTGGACATTGTGCTTGTTTTTTACGGGAGCTACCCCCATCTTAAAAGCCAAGGGTAATCCCGCCTGTTTACGGCCCTTGGGCCGCTGCTGAGCCGAAATCATGAAGACAACCATCGAATTGCCTCTCCTGCCATTGCGCGATGTAGTGGTCTATCCGCACATGGTCATCCCGCTTTTCGTCGGGCGCGAGAAATCCATCGAAGCCCTGGAGGCAGCGATGACGGGCGACAAGCAGATTCTGCTGGTGGCCCAGAAGAATCCGGCGGTCGATGATCCGGGTGACGAGGATCTCTATCGTGTCGGCACCGTGGCCACTGTTCTGCAGTTGCTCAAGCTGCCCGACGGTACCGTCAAGGTGTTGGTCGAGGGGGAGCAGCGCGGCGTCATCGAGCGCATCTTCGAGTGCGAAGAGCACTGCCGTGCCGAAGTGCAACTGATCGAGGAAAGCGACACCGCCGAGCGCGAGTCGGAAGTGTTCACTCGCAGCCTGCTGAGCCAGTTCGAGCAGTACGTGCAGTTGGGCAAGAAGGTGCCGGCCGAGGTGCTGTCTTCGCTCAACAGCATCGATGAGCCCAGCCGCCTGGTCGATACCATGGCCGCGCACATGGCGCTGAAGATCGAGCAGAAGCAGGAAATCCTCGAGATCACCTCGCTGTCGGCGCGCGTCGAGCACGTGCTGGCCTTGCTGGATGCCGAGATCGACCTGCTGCAGGTGGAAAAACGCATCCGTGGCCGCGTGAAGAAGCAGATGGAGCGCAGCCAGCGCGAGTACTACCTGAATGAGCAGATGAAGGCCATTCAGAAGGAGCTGGGCGACATCGACGAGGGCCACAACGAACTCGACGAGCTGCGCAAGCGCATCGACAACGCCGGCCTGTCCAAGGAGGCGCTGACCAAGGCCAATGCCGAGCTGAACAAGCTCAAGCAGATGTCGCCGATGTCTGCCGAGGCCACCGTGGTGCGCTCCTACATCGACTGGCTGGTGAACGTGCCGTGGAAGGCCGAGAGCAAGGTACGCCTGGATCTGGCCCGTGCCGAGAGCATCCTCGATGCCGACCACTACGGTCTGGAAGAGGTCAAGGAGCGCATCCTCGAGTATCTCGCCGTGCAGAAGCGGGTGAAGAAGCTCAAGGGCCCGGTGCTGTGCCTGGTCGGCCCGCCCGGTGTGGGCAAGACCTCGCTGGCCGAGTCCATCGCCAGCGCCACCAACCGCAAGTTCGTGCGCATGGCCCTGGGCGGCGTGCGTGACGAGGCCGAGATTCGCGGCCACCGCCGTACCTACATCGGTTCCATGCCCGGCCGCCTGATCCAGAAGATGACCAAGGTGGGCGTGCGCAACCCGCTGTTCCTGCTCGACGAAATCGACAAGATGGGCCAGGACATGCGCGGCGACCCTGCCTCCGCGCTGCTCGAGGTGCTCGACCCGGAGCAGAATCACAACTTCAACGATCACTACCTGGAGGTCGATTACGACCTGTCGGACGTGATGTTCCTCTGCACCGCCAACTCGATGAACATTCCCGGCCCGCTGCTGGACCGTATGGAAATCATCCGTCTGCCGGGCTACACAGAGGACGAGAAGGTCAACATCGCCATCAAGTACCTGGCGCCCAAGCAGATCAAGGCCAATGGCCTGAAGAAGGGCGAGCTGGAGTTCGAGGAGGCGGCGATTCGCGACATCATTCGCTACTACACCCGTGAAGCCGGTGTGCGCAGCCTGGAACGGCAGATCGCCAAGGTGTGCCGCAAGGCGGTGAAGGAGCATGCCAAGGAGAAACGCTTCCAGGTGATGGTCACGGCCGATTCCCTGGAGCATTTCCTCGGCGTGCGCAAGCACCGCTATGGCCTGGCCGAGCAGCAGGATCAGATCGGTCAGGTGACCGGCCTGGCCTGGACGCAGGTGGGTGGCGAGCTGCTCACCATCGAGACGGCCGTGGTGCCGGGCAAGGGCAATCTGATCAAGACTGGCTCGCTGGGGGATGTCATGGCCGAGTCCATGACGGCCGCCATGACGGTGGTACGCAGCCGGGCGCAAAGCCTGGGGATCGCCGCCGATTTCAACGAGAAGCGCGACGTTCACATCCATATGCCGGAAGGCGCCACGCCCAAGGATGGCCCCAGCGCGGGCATCGGCTTGTGCACCGCGTTGGTGTCGGCGCTGACGCAGATTCCGGTGCGGGCTGATGTGGCCATGACCGGTGAGATCACCCTGCGCGGTCAGGTGCTGGCCATCGGTGGGCTCAAGGAAAAACTTCTCGCGGCGCATCGCGGGGGGATCAAAACTGTGATCATCCCGGAAGAAAACGTGCGCGATTTGAAGGAAATTCCGGAAAATATTAAACAAGATCTGCAGATTAAACCCGTTAAATGGATTGACGAGGTCCTGCAAATTGCGCTGCAATACGCGCCGGAGCCCTTGCCCGATGCGGCTCCCGAGATGGTTGCAACGGATGACAAACGCGAGTCTGATTCCAAGGAGCGAATCAGCACGCATTAGTGGGGTGGCTTCCTTGACACATTTTTTGAGCCCTTGTTATAAAGCGGCTCTTATTGCGTCAGCAGGCTATCCAGCGCCCGCTTTGCTTACATTAAAAATCAAGAAACAAACTAAACAGAAATAAGGGGACTTAGAGTGAACAAGTCGGAACTGATCGATGCTATCGCTGCATCTGCTGATATCCCGAAAGCTGTTGCTGGCCGCGCGCTGGATGCAGTGATTGAATCCGTCACTGGCGCTCTGAAAGCTGGTGATTCCGTCGTACTGGTTGGTTTCGGTACCTTCGCTGTCAAAGAGCGTGCTGCTCGCACCGGCCGTAACCCGCAGACCGGCAAGCCGATCAACATCGCTGCTGCCAAGATCCCGGGCTTCAAGGCTGGCAAGGCCCTGAAAGACGCCGTCAACTAAGCGTCTTCCGGGTTTGCCTCGCCGCAGGGTTCGCCCTGTGGTCAGTCGGGAGGCAGGGCAAGGCAGTCGCTGACTCCTTTCACCCGACACGTTACGAGAAGGCGCATCCACAGGATGCGCCTTTCTTCTATCTGGACATTACCCACACTGCGCGACTGGTGACTCTGTACGGTCGTTCTGGGGGAAGCATGCTGCAAAACATCAGGGACAATTCACGCGGTTGGATTGCCAAAGTCATCATCGGCCTCATCGTGATCTTGATGGCCTTCACCGGCTTCGAGGCCATCGTCACCGGCACCAGCAACCGCAACAACGCGGCAGAGGTGAATGGCGACACCATCACCCTCAATGAACTCAATCAGGCTGTCGAGATGCAGCGCCGGCAGCTACTGCAGCAGCTCGGCCGTGATTTCGACCCTTCGCTGCTCGATGACAAGCTGCTGCGCGAAGCCGCGCTGAAAGGCCTGATCGACCGCAAACTGCTGCTGCAGGGCGCCAAGGACGCGGGCTTTGCCTTCTCGCAGCCGGCGCTGGATCAGGTCATCCTGCAGACGCCGGAATTCCAGACTGATGGCCGTTTCGATTCCGCACGTTTCGACCAGGTGATCCGGCAGATGGGCTACACCCGCCTGCAATTTCGCCAGATGCTGGAAGAGGAAATGCTCATCGGCCAACTGCGCGCCGGTATCGGCGCCAGCAGTTTCGTCACCGAAGACCAGGCCCGCGCCTATGCCAGCCTCGAGCGTCAGACCCGCGATTTCGCCAGCTTCACGGTCAAGGCCGATCCGGCCGCGATCAAGGTTGCCGATGATGAGGTGAAAGCCTACTACGATGAGCATGCCAGCGAGTTCATGAGCCCCGAGCAGGTGGTGCTGGAATACGTGCAACTGGACAAGGAGCGCCTGTTCGATCAGGTCAAGGTCACCGACGAAGAGCTGCAACCGCTTTACCAGAGCGAGATCGCCAACCTGGCCGAGCAGCGTGACGCGGCGCATATCCTGATCGAGGGTGACGACGACGCAGCGAAGCAGAAGATCGAAGAGATCAAGGCACGGATCGATGCTGGCGAAGACTTCGCCGCATTGGCCAAGGAGTTCTCCCAGGATCCAGGGTCGGCCGCCAACGGTGGTGACCTGGGTTATGCCGGGCCGGGTGTGTATGACCCGGCCTTCGAGCAGGCGCTCTATGCGCTCAAGCAGGGCGAAGTGTCGGCGCCGGTGAAGAGCCCGTTCGGCTGGCACCTGATCAAGCTGCTGGGCGTGCAGTCGCCGGAAGTGCCGAGCTTCGCCAGTATCCGGGACAAGCTGGCCCGCGATTACAAGGAGCAGCAGGTCGAGAAGCGCTTCGTCGAGCTGAGCAAGGAGCTGGAAGATTCGGCATTCGAGTCAGCCGATCTGACCCAGCCTGCCCAGGAGCTGGGCCTCGAGGTGAAGGTCACCGAACCCTTCGGACGCGAGGGTGGTAGCAGTGGTATCACGGCCAATCGCCAGGTGCTGCAGGCTGCATTCAGCCCCGAAGTGCTGGAGGATGGTGCCAACAGCTCGACCATCGAGCTCGACCCGAGCAATGTCGTGGTGGTTCGCCTCAAGCAGCATCTCAAGCCTGAGCAACTGCCGTTGGAGCAGGTGGCCGAAAGCATTCGCAGCCATCTGGCGCAGGAGCGTGCCACGGCTGCTGCCAAGACCGAAGGCGAGCGGCTGCTGGCGGCGGTCAAGGCCGGTGACGAGAAGGCCCAGGCCTGGGCACTCCAGGAAGCGGTTACCCGCAGTCAGGAGGGTGTCGAGCCCAAGGTGCTGCAGGCGCTGTTCCGCATGGCCAAGCCTGAATCCAAGGATGCCCCCAGCTACGCAGGCGTGGTGCTGAACAACGGCGACTACGTGGTGTTGCGTCTGGATGGCGTGAGCGTGCCGGAGGGCGCTCTGAGCGAGCAGGAACTGGCGATGTATCGCAACTTCCTCGCCTCGCGTGAAGGCCAGCAAGATTTCGCGGCCTACCGCAAGCAGTTGCAGGACAAGGCCGATATCGAGCGCTTCTGAGCCCATGCGGCGCCTCGTCGAGGCGCCGCATCTGCCTCGAGCGGCAGACAATAAAAAACCCGCACCAGGTGCGGGTTTTTTTATGGCTTCTAGAAGATCACTCTTCCATAGGCCCCATCGCGGTGGTGTTGAAACCGCCGTCGACGTAGAGGATCTCACCGCTGATGCCCGACGCCAGGTCGGAGCAGAGGAAGGCGCCGGCATTGCCGACTTCTTCGATGGTGACGTTGCGGCGCAGCGGGGTCTGGCGCTCGTTGGCGGCCAGCATCTTGCGGAAGCTGGCGATACCGCTGGCGGCCAGGGTACGAATCGGGCCGGCGGAGATGGCGTTGACGCGAGTACCTTCCGGGCCGAGGCTGCCGGCCAGGTAGCGCACACCGGCCTCCAGGCTGGCCTTGGCCATGCCCATGACGTTGTAGTTGGGCATGGTGCGCTCGGCGCCCAGGTAGGAGAGGGTGAGCAGGCTGCCGTTGCGGCCCTTCATCATCTCGCGACCGGCCTTGGCCAGGGCCACGAAGCTGTAGGCGCTGATGTCGTGGGCGATCTTGAAGCCTTCACGGGTGGTGACTTCGGTGAAGTCGCCGTTGAGCTGGTCGCCCGGGGCGAAGCCGACCGAGTGGACGATGCAGTCCAGACCGTCCCATTTCTTGCTCAGGGCCTCGAATACGGCCGCGATGTCTTCATCGTTGGCGACATCGCAAGGGAAGCACAGCTCGGCATTGGAGCCCCAGCCAGCGGCGAATTCCTCGACGCGGCCCTTGAGCTTGTCATTCTGGTAGGTGAAGGCCAGCTCGGCACCTTCGCGGTGCATGGCGGCGGCGATACCCGAGGCGATGGACAGTTTGCTGGCGACGCCAACGATGAGTACACGCTTGCCGGTTAGAAAACCCATTGTGCTATTCCTCTTCCTGTTTCAAGGATCAGTGAGCGGTTGCCGGAGCCATGAAGGCGGCTTCCAGCAATTGCTGCGTATAAGGGTGTTGCGGTGACCTGAAGATCGCGTCCGCCGAACCTTGTTCGACCACCTGGCCCTGCTTGATCACCATCAACTGGTGACTCAGCGCTCTGACCACCGCCAGATCATGGCTGATGAACAGATAGGTCAGGTTGTACTTGGCCTGCAGGCCGCGCAACAGTTCCACCACCTGACGCTGAACCGTCCGGTCGAGCGCCGAGGTGGGCTCGTCCAGCAGGATCAGCGCCGGCTTCAACACCAGTGCCCGGGCAATGGCAATCCGCTGCCGTTGCCCGCCTGAAAACTCATGGGGGTAGCGGTGCCGCGTCTGCGGATCCAGCCCTACCTCCAGAAGTGCGTCGATGATCGCCTGTTCCTGCTCCGCCTCGCTCCCGATGCCATGGATACGCAGGCCTTCGCCGACGATCTGGCCCACCGACATGCGTGGGCTGAGGCTGCCGAACGGATCCTGGAACACCACCTGCATCTGCCGTCGCAGCGGCCGCACCTCTTTCTGCGACAGCCCCTGCAACTGCTGGCCCTGGAACTGGATGCCGCCCTGGCTGCCGAGCAGCTTGAGGATGGCCATGCCCAGGGTGGACTTGCCGGAACCACTTTCACCGACTATGCCCAGGGTCTGGCCCTGGGGCAGGGTGAAGTTGATGCCGTCCACGGCTTTCACATGGTCGACGGTCTTGCGCAGCAGGCCCTTCTTGATCGGGAACCAGACACGCAGATCGTCGACCGCCAGCATGGTATCGCCGGCGGGGTTGGCCGCTGGCTCGCCGCTGGGTTCGGCGCCGAGCAGTTCCTGGGTATAAGGATGCTGGGGAGCCAGGAACAATTGTTCACACGACGCCTGTTCGACGATGCGACCGCGCTGCATGACACATACCCGATGCGCAATTCTGCGTACCAGGTTGAGATCGTGGCTGATCAGTAGCAACGACATGCCCAGGCGCGCCTGCAGATCCTTGAGCAATTCGAGGATTTTTAGCTGTACGGTGACGTCCAGCGCCGTGGTTGGCTCGTCGGCGATCAGCAGCTCGGGCTCGTTGGCCAGCGCCATGGCGATCATCACGCGCTGGCGTTGCCCGCCGGAGAGTTCGTGGGGGTAGGCTTTCAGGCGCTTGTGCGGTTCGGGAATGCCCACCAGCTCCAGCAGCTCCAGGGTGCGCGCGCTGGCGGCCTTGCCGCGCAGGCCCTTATGCAGGGCGAGCACTTCGTTGATCTGCTTCTCGATGCTGTGCAGCGGGTTGAGCGAGGTCATCGGTTCCTGGAAGACCATGGCGATGCGGTTGCCACGAATACCGCGCAGGCGCCCTTCGCTGAGCTTGAGCAGATCCTCGCCGGCATAGTGGATGCTACCGGCCGGGTGGCGTGCCAGCGGGTAGGGTAGCAGGCGCAGGATGGAATGCGCGGTGACCGATTTTCCCGAGCCGCTTTCGCCCACCAGGGCCAGGGTTTCACCCTTGCGGATGTCGAAGCTGACGTTCTCCACCACGCGCTGGCATTGTTCGCCGGAAGTGAACTCGACGGCCAGGTTGTGCACTTGCAGCAGGATGTCGGACTGGCTCATGTCATTTCCTCGGGTCGAAGGCATCGCGCGCGGCTTCGCCGATGAACACCAGCAGGCTGAGCATGATCGCCAGCACGGCGAAGGCGCTGATGCCCAGCCAGGGCGCCTGCAGGTTGTTCTTGCCCTGAGCCACCAGTTCGCCCAGCGACGGCGCCCCCGGTGGCAGGCCGAAACCGAGGAAGTCCAGGGCGGTGAGGGTGCCGATGGCACCCGTAAGGATGAAGGGCATGAAGGTCATGGTGGAGACCATGGCGTTGGGCAGGATGTGGCGGAACATGATGGCGCCATTACTCATGCCCAGAGCGCGGGCGGCGCGCACGTATTCCAGGTTGCGGCCACGCAGGAACTCGGCGCGCACCACGTCCACCAGGCTCATCCAGGAGAACAGCAGCATGATGCCCAGCAGCCACCAGAAGTTCGGTTGCACGAAGCTGGCCAGGATGATCAGCAGGTAGAGCACCGGCAAGCCCGACCAGATTTCCAGGAAACGCTGGCCGAGCAGGTCGACCCAGCCGCCATAGAAGCCTTGCAGGGCGCCGGCGGTGACGCCGATCACCGAGCTGGCCAGGGTCAGGGTCAGGGCGAACAGCACCGAGATGCGAAAGCCGTAGATGACCCGTGCCAGCACGTCGCGGCCCTGGTCGTCGGTGCCCAGCCAGTTCTGCGCCGAGGGCGGCGCCGGGGCGGGCACTGCCAGGTCATAGTTGATGCTCGAATAGCTGAAGGGGATCGGTGGCCAGATCATCCAGCCATCCTTGTCCGCGATCAGCTCCTGGATATAGGGGCTCTTGTAGTTGGCCTGCAGCGGGAACTCGCCGCCGAACACGGTTTCTGGGTAGCGCTTGAAAACCGGGAAATACCACTCGCCGTCGTAACGCACCGCCAGCGGCTTGTCGTTGGCGATCAGTTCGGCGCCGAGGCTGAGGCCGAACAGAATGAGGAACAACCACAGCGACCACCAGCCGCGTTTGTGGGCCTTGAAGCGCTCGAAGCGGCGCTGGTTGAGCGGGGACAGTTTCATGCTCAACCCTCCCGGCTCTCGAAGTCGATACGCGGATCGACCAGGGTGTAGGTGATGTCGCCGATCAGTTTCACGACCAGTCCCAGCAAGGTGAAGATGAACAGGGTGCCGAACACCACCGGATAGTCGCGGTTGATCGCCGCCTCGAAGCTCATCAGGCCCAGGCCGTCGAGGGAGAAGATCACTTCGATCAGCAGGGATCCGGTGAAGAAAATGCCGATGAAGGCCGCCGGGAAGCCGGCGATGATCAGCAGCATGGCGTTACGGAACACGTGTCCGTAGAGCACGCGGCGGTTGTTCAGGCCCTTGGCGCGGGCGGTGGTCACGTACTGCTTGCCGATTTCGTCGAGGAAGCTGTTCTTGGTCAGCAGGGTGAGCGTAGCGAAGTTGCCGATGACCAGGGCGGTGACCGGCAGCACCAGATGCCAGAAGTAGTCGAGTATCTTGCCGCCGAGGCTGAGTTCGTCGAAGTTGTTCGAGGTCAGCCCACGCAAGGGGAACCAGTCCCAGTAGCTGCCGCCAGCGAACAGCACGATGAGCAGGATGGCGAAGAGGAAGGCCGGGATGGCGTAGCCGATGATGATGGCCGAACTGGTCCAGACATCGAAGGCGCTGCCATGCCGGGTGGCCTTGGCGATGCCCAGCGGGATCGACACCAGGTACATGATCAGGGTGCTCCACAGCCCCAGGGAGATGGACACCGGCATCTTCTCGACGATCAGGTCGATGACCTTGGCATCACGGAAGAAGCTGGAGCCGAAATCCAGGTGGGCGTAGTTCTTGAGCATGATCCAGAAGCGCTCCGGGGCCGACTTGTCGAAGCCGTACATCTTCTCGATCTCTTCGATCAGCTTGGGATCCAGGCCCTGGGCGCCACGGTAGTTGGAGCCGGCTACCGAGACCTCGGCACCGCCACCGGCGATACGGCTGGTGGCGCCGCCGCTGGCTGCGTCGAAGCCTTCGAGCTTGGCGATCATCTGCTCGACCGGGCCACCGGGAGCGGCCTGGATGATGATGAAGTTGATCACCAGGATGCCGAACAGGGTCGGGATGATCAGCAGCAGACGGCGCAGGATATAGGCCAGCATCTTATTGCGCCGCCTCTGCGTCGGCAGCGGGCAGGTCGGTGCGCTCCCACCAGGTATGCAGGCCGATATCGTAGAGCGGCGTCACCTTGGGATGCTCGAAGCGATTCCAGTAGGCCACGCGCCAGGTCTTGATGTGCCAGTTGGGGATCACGTAGTGGCCCCACAACAGCACTCGATCCAGCGCGCGAGTGTGGTTGATCAGATCCTGCCGCGAGTCGGCGTTGATCAGCTCCTCGACCAGCTTGTCGATGGCCGGATCCTTGAGGCCGATGAAGTTGCGGCTGCCGGGGTTGTCGGCGCTGGAGGAATGCCAGTACTCGCGCTGTTCGTTGCCGGGGGAGTTGGACTGGGCGAAACCGCCGACGATCATGTCGAAATCCCGCGAGCGCAGGCGATTGATGTACTGCGACACGTCCACCCGGCGGATGACCATGTCGATACCGAGATCGGCCAGGTTGCGCTTGAACGGCAGTAGCACGCGCTCGAACTCGGCCTGGGCCAGGAGGAACTCGAAGCTGACCGGCTTGCCCTGGGCATCGAGCATGCGGTCACCGTCGATACGCCAGCCGGCCTGTTGCAGCAGTTGATAGGCGCGGCGCTGCTGTTCGCGGATGATGCCGCTGCCGTCGGTTTGCGGTACGCGAAATTCCTCGCTGAACACCTCGGCGGGAATCTTGCCGCGCAGGGGCTCGAGAATGGCCAGCTCAGCCTCGCTGGGCAGGCCGCTGGAGCCCAGCTCGGAGTTGTCGAAGTAGCTGCGGGTGCGGGTGTAGGCGCCGTTGAACAGGCGCTTGTTGGCCCACTCGAAATCGAACAGCAGGCTCAGGGCTTCGCGCACGCGGCGATCCTGGAAGAGCGCACGGCGGGTGTTGAAGATGAAGCCCTGCATGCCCGTGGGATTGCGATTGAGGATTTCTTCCTTGATCAACTGACCATTGGCGACCGCCGGGGTGCTGTAGGCGGTGGCCCAGTTCTTCGCGCTCATCTCCAGCCAGTAGTCGAACTGCCCGGCCTTCAGGGCTTCCAGGGCGACGGTGTTGTCGCGGTAGTAATCGAACTGGATGGCGTCGAAGTTGTAGAAGCCGCGGCTGACCGGCAGATCCTTGGCCCACCAGTCCTTGACCCGCTCGTAGCGGATGCTGCGCCCGGCGCGAACCTCGCCGACCCGATAAGGGCCGCTGCCCAGCGGAGCGTCCAGGTTGCTCTTGCTGAAATCACGCTTGGGCGGCAGCAGCGGCAGTTGGCGCAGCGCTTCGAGCAGGTTGTCGTCGGCCGGCTGGCGCAGCTCCAGACGCAGGGTCTGGGGGGCGTCTTCGCTGACCTTGGCGATCGCGGCGAGCGCAGCCTCGCCCTGGCTGGCGAACTGCAGATTGCGCCGCAGTAGTTCTAGGCTCAGTGGCTGCTTGTCGTTCAGGCGCGCATCCTGGGGCAGGCTGAGGAGAATCGAGCGGTTATCCTCGGTGGTCTCCAGCTTCGCCTGAAGCGCCTCGTCACCGAGCCGGGGGGCTTGCTCGGACTGGCTGTTGTCCAGCTCGTTCCACCAGTGTTCGGGCAGCACCGGGAGCTGGCCGAGAATCAGCGGCAACTCGCGGTTGCCGGTGTGCTTGAAGATGAAGCGTACGCTGTGTGGCGATTCCACCTCGACCCGTTCTACGCCGGCATAGTAGCCGCGGTACATGGGTGAGCCCTTGCTCATCAGCGTATCGAAGGTGAATTTCACATCCTCGGCGGTGATGGGCATGCCGTCATGGAAGCGCGCGGCCTTGCGCAGGTGGAAGCGCACCCAGGCGTTGTCCGGAGCCTTCTCGATACTTTCCGCCACCAGGCCATAGGCGGTGAAGGGCTCGTCCAGGCTCTGCACCGTGAGGGTGTCATAGATCAGGCCGATATCGTCGGCCGGCACGCCCTTGCTGATGAAGGGGTTGAGGCTGTCGAAACCGCCGAAGCCGGCTTCACGCAGGGTGCCGCCCTTGGGCGCATCGGGGTTGGTGTAGTCGAAATGCTGGAAGTTGGCCGGGTACTTGGGTGGCTCGTCATAGAGGGTCACGGCGTGTTGCGCGGCGGCGAAGGTGAGGCCGGACAGGCCAAGCAGGATGAGGCTGCTGCCGTGAAGCAGGAAACTGCGCAGCGGGTTTGTCATCGAGCGTTCTCCGTGGGCTTCAGCCACCAGGTGCGCAGGCCCAGGGTATAGGGCGGCGTGGTGACGAAGGCGAACCGGTTGCGGTACGCCAGGCGGTGATAATTGATGTACCAGTTGGGGATGCTGTAGTGCTGCCACAGCAGGATGCGATCCAGTGCGCGCATGGCGGCGACCTGTTCGTCACGGGTTTTGGCCGACAGCAGCTTGTCGATCATGGCGTCGACCACTGGGTCGTTGATCCCTGCGTAGTTCTTGCCGCCGCGCACCTTGACCTGGCTGGAGTGGAAATACAACGACTGTTCCAGGCCTGGGCTCAGGGTCTGAGGCAGGGTCAGCAGGATCATGTCGTAGTCGTTCTGATCCAGGCGTTGCTTGTACTGGGCGCGGTCGACCGTGCGCAGGTTGGCCTGGATGCCGATACTGGCCAGGTTGGCGGCATAGGGCTGGAGAATGCGCTCGAGGCTGGGGTTGACCAGCATGATCTCGAACTCCAGGCGCTCGCCACGGGCGTTGCGCAACTGCTGGCCGATGGGCTTCCAGCCGGCCTCGGCGAGCAGGCCTAGCGCCCGCCGCAGGGTTTCGCGGGGAATGCCCCGACCAGCGGTAACCGGCATCTTGAACGGCTCGGTGAAGAGCTTCGCCGGCAACTGCTCGCGGTAGGGCGACAGCAGCAGCCATTCGGCGCCTTCCGGTTTGCCGGTGGCGGAGAACTCGCTATTGGGGAAATAACTGGCCGCGCGTATGTAGGCGTTGTTGAACAGGGTGCGGTTGGTCCACTCGAAATCGAACATCAACCCCAGGGCTTCGCGCACGCGGCGGTCGCTGAACAGCGCGCGGCGGGTATTCATGAACAGGGCCTGGGTCTGGGTGGGTATCTGGTGCGGGATCTCGGCGCGCACCACATCGCCACGAACCACGGCCGGAAAGCGATAGCCATTGCTCCAGTTCTTCGCCTGGTTCTCGATATAGAAGTCGAATTCACCGGCCTTGAACGCCTCGAAGGCGACGTTGCTGTCGCGGTAGAACTCCACCTCGACCCGGTCGAAGTTGTACTTGCCACGATTGACCGGCAGATCCTTGCCCCACCAGTTCTTGACCCGCTCGAACACCAGACGCCGACCCGGCACCACCTCGACGATGCGATAGGGGCCGCTGCCCAGCGCTGGCTCGAAGGTGGTCGCCTTGAAATCGCGGCCTTTCCAGTAGTGCTGAGGCAAGACTGGCAGCTCGCCGAGGCGCAGGATCAGCAGTGGATTGCCGGCGCGCTTGAAGACGAAGCGGATGCGGTGCCGGCCCAGAATGTCGACGCGCTTCACCTCCTGCAGGTTGGTGCGGTATTGCGGATGGCCCTCGTTGCGCAGCAGGCGATAGGAAAAGGCCACATCATACGCCGTGATGGGCTTGCCATCATGAAATCGGGCCTCGGGACGCAGGTTGAACACCACCCAGCTACGATCCTCGCTGTACTCGACACTCTTGGCGATCAGGCCATAGCTGGACGCCGGCTCGTCGCCGGAGGGGTCGTAAATGCCGGTGCCGACCATCAAGGGCTCGTTCAGCTCGTTGACGCCGTACTGCAGGAAATGCGCGGTGGCGATCGGGCTGGTGCCCTTGAGCGTGTAGGGATTGAGGGTGTCGAAGGTGCCTGACGCCATGAGGCGCAGCGTGCCGCCTTTGGGCGCATCCGGGTTGACCCAGTCGAAATGACTGAAGCTGGCGGGATACTTGAGGGTTCCGAACTGCGCGTAGCCGTGGCTTTCGCTGATGGCCGCAGAGGCGGGAAGGCTCAAGACCAGACTGAGAAACAGCGGGAAGAGGAAACGCATCGGGCGTGAAATTTCGATCCTGGGGCGGCGTTGGCGCTATTGCGTCGGTACAGTAACAGCTTGTCCGAACAGGAAAAAGAGCAGCGTTTGCAACGCCATGTACGGGTTGAACGCAGCAGGCAGGCAATGGCGGCACTTTGGCATACACTGTCAGAAAACAACGAGGGCTCGATCTTGGTCGAACGCAGTCATGGTACGCAGTCATGGATCGACCGCCTGAGTCAAACCGAATTGCCCGCACTGACCGCTGTGGTGCGCGACCTGCAACGCCTGGCGCAGCAGAACGACGCCTCGGTGCAGCAACTGGCCGATGTGCTGCTGCGTGATGCGAGCCTCACCTCCAAGGTGCTGCGCGTCGCCAACAGTGTCTATTACAACCCTTCGCAGGAAAGCATCCGCACCATTTCACGAGCCATCGTGCTGGTCGGCTTCGACAACGTGCGCCTGATCAGCCTGTCGGTCAGCCTCATCGATGGGCTGCTCACGCACAGACCGCGTCAACAGTTGCAGGAGCTATTGGCCAGTGCTTTCCACGCGGCGGTGCAGGCGCGCAACCTCAGCAGCTACGTGCTCAATGGTCATGAGGAGGAAGTATTCATCGCCGCGTTGCTGCATCAGCTAGGGGAGATGGCTTTCTGGAGCGCCGGTGGCGAGCAGGCCGATGAGCTGGCGCAGGCCCTGGAAGTGCCCGGTGCCGAGGCCGAGGAGGTGGTGCAGAGGGTGTTGGGCACCAGCTTCCGCCAGCTCTCCCAGGGCCTGGCGAAAAGCTGGGGCTTGGGTGAACTGGTCAGTCTGGCGCATGCCGGGGGTTCGCACACCCATCCGGCGGTCAAGGCGGTGCAGCTCGGCGTGCAGATCAGCAAGGCCGCGCTCGAGGGGTGGGGTTCACCGGCGATGGAGGCGTTGCTGAACAAGGTGGCGCCCTTTATCGGCCTGGGCCCGGAGGAAAGCCTGCAGCAGGTGCTGGCCAGTGCCGATGAGGCGGTCAAGGTCGCCTCCACCTTCGGCGCGAGCAGCCTGTGCCGGTTGATTCCGAGCACCGATCCGGCACAGATTTTCGATCAGCAGCAGGCGCGTCAGGCGCGCTTGCTGCAACCCGATCTGCTGTTCATGCAGCAGGCGTTGCAGGATCTGGGCTTGATGGCCAATCAACGCAGCGACGTCGAGCAGATCCTGTCCAGCGTGCTCGACGGCTTGCACCGTGGAGCAGGGCTGGAGCGGGTGATGCTCGCCGTGCTGGCCGATGGGCAGAGCCGTTTTCGCGCCAAGCGGGTGATCGGTGAGCAGACCGAAGTCTGGCTGAGGGATTTCGTCCTGCCTGCCGTGCAGGTGGAGCAGCCGCATATCTTCAGTTACGCGCTCAGGCATCGGGAGGCGATCTGGATGGGCGTTCCGGCCAGCTACAGTCTCAATGAGCTGGTGACTCTGCCCATCCGCCAGAGCCTTGGGGCTGGCATGTTCTTCATCGCACCCGTGTTGGCCAATGGTCGCGAGGTCGGCGTGCTGTATGCCGATTGCCATCTGTCGGGGCGCGCCTTGCGCCATGAGCAGTTCGTTGCCTTTCAGCGCTTCACGCTGCTGGCCGGCCGCTGTCTGGGGGCCTTGAGCAAGCGCTGAGGATCAGGGCAGGTAGAGAGTCAGCATCTGCCCCGGCTGCAGGGCATGGCTGGAAAGGCGATTCCAGTCCTGCAGGGTCTTGGTGTCGATATTGAAGCGTTTGGCGATGACGTACAGCGAGTCGCCTTTCTTCACTCGGTAATAGGTGGCCTTGTCGCGACTGCTGCTGGCCGCTCTCGTGCTGTTGCCGGCGCTGGCCAGCGCGGTGGTCGCTGTAGGTTGCAGGCGCAGGGTCTGGCCGATCTTGAGCTGATTGCCCTGCAGCTTGTTCCATTGTTGCAACTCGCGCACCGAAACCTGATGGTCACGGGCGATCTGCCAGAGGTTGTCACCATCCTTGACCCGATAGCTGCGCACGCTGCCGCTGGATGCGGCGAGCTGCGTACCACTGCGCTGGAAGATCGGTTCGCTGGGCTGGGTGCCGGGTTTGGCCGGGATGGTCAATTCCTGGCCGATGCTCAGGCGGTTGCCGGAAAGCTGGTTCACTTCCTTGAGCGTATTGACCGTCAGATGATAGCGGTTGGCGATGGCATGCAGGCTGTCGCCAGCGTGCACCCTGTAAGTCTGCCAGTCCACCAGCTCCTGCGGTTTCATCAAGGCCAGGTTGGCGCTGAACATCTCGGCCTTCTGCGCCGGTATCAGCAGGTGCTGGGGGCCGTCCATGGTGACGCCGCGTTTGTACGCCGGATTGAGCTGCAACAGCTCGGTCTCGTCGAGGTCGGCCAGTTGTGCCAGGCGCGACAGATCCATGTGCTGCTTGATCGCCACCTGCTCGAAGTAGGGTTCGTTGGCGATGGGGGCCAGGGTAACGCCATAGGCTTCCGGGGTGAAGATCACCTGGGACAGTGCCAACAGCTTGGGCACGTATTCCTCGGTTTCCTTGGGCAACGAGAGGTTCCAGTAATCGCTGGGCAGTCCCAGCTTCTCGTTGCGCTCTATGGCGCGGCTGACACGGCCTTCGCCCGCATTGTAGGCCGCCAGGGCGAGCAGCCAGTCACCATTGAACATCTCATGCAGGCGGCTGAGATAATCCAGTGCCGCGCGGGTAGAAGCGGTGACATCGCGTCGGCCGTCGTACCAGTTGGTCTGGCGCAGGTTGTAGACGCGCCCTGTGGAAGGGATGAACTGCCAGAGACCAACCGCCTGTGCCGGGGAGTAGGCCTGCGGGTCGTAGGCGCTCTCGATCACCGGCAGCAGTGCCAGTTCCATCGGCATGCCGCGTTCGGCCAGGCGCTCGACGATGTAATGAATGTAAGGGGCCGCGCGTTCGCTGACGGCTTCCACGTGCTGCGGGTTGCTGGCAAACCACAGGCGCTGGCGCTCGATGCGCGGGTTGGTGTCGATTTCATCCTGCAGTTTGAAACCGTCGCGCAGGCGCTCCCAGATATCGTGATAGTCACGGGTCTTGGCGTCGAGGCTCAGCCATTCGGGCTCACGCTCGAGGCCGATCGCGCGCTGGGTGGTCACGCTGTCGTCGGTAGCCGAAGGTGAGAAACTCTGGCAGCCAGCCAGGGTCACGCAGCAGAGCAGGGCGGACATTCGCACGCTCTGCGCCAACGCCTTTATTTTCAATGGCTTGCGCGTAGGTGACGGCATTGGCTGAGAGGGGTTCCCCGAAAAAAGTTCGGGCGATTCTAGAAACCGAAGCGGGGGTGGTCAAGTTTTCACCAGGCTTTTGTGACCTGTATCCCTCTCAAGCCGTCACAGGCCCCTCATATACGAGCCGCGCCCGTCGAGCCCTAGCAGGCTGTTGAAAAACTGCCTGCGCTGGCAATGCTGCGTTAAAAAACGCCTTCAAAATGCTCATTTACAACACGTAAACCCGAATGCGGGCCCAGTGCTTTTTGACTCACTGCGTTCGCCCTTCGGGCCAGCCTTCGGCTGTTACTCCCGCTGGTCGTTGCGGCTGTTTATGCGGGGCCGCGGATTGTCTTGCCTGCCTCGCCAACGTTTTTCAACGGCCTGCTAGAAGCGATCCTTCCACGCGCGCAAGCCGGCGAATACCGCCTGTGGGTCGGTGCTGCGCTGGCCATCGGCGCGGGCCAGGCTGTCGATCACCTCGGCTTCCTCTACGCGCAGGAAGGGGTTGGTCGCGCGCTCCAGCGCAATGCTGGACGGCAGGCTGATGCGTCCCTGTGCCCGCCACTGGCTGACCTGCTCGACGCGCGCCTGCAGCTCCGTGTTGCCCGGCTCCACCGCTTGTGCGAAGCGCAGGTTGCTCAGGGTGTACTCGTGGGTGCAGTACACCTGCGTGGCATCCGGCAGGGCGGCGAGGCGTTGCAGGGAGGCGTGCATCTGCGCCGGCGTGCCCTCGAACAGGCGGCCGCAGCCGGCGGCGAACAGGGTATCGCCGCACATCAGCAGGTGCTGCTCGGCCTGGTGATAGGCGATATGCCCAAGGGTATGACCGGGCACCGCGATGATCTGCCAGGGCAGGCCGAGCACCTCGATGGTCTCGCCGCCTGCCAGCGCGACATCGCGTGCCGGAATCTGCTCGCTGGCCGGGCCATACACGCGCGCGCCGGTAGCTTCCTTGAGTTCGGCGACGCCGCCGACATGGTCGAAATGATGGTGGGTGACCAGAATATCGCTCAACTGCCAATCGGGATGGGCCTCGAGCCAGGCGCGCACGGGGGCGGCGTCGCCCGGGTCGACCACCGCGCAGCGGCGCGTGCCGGCATCCTGGAGCAGCCAGAGGTAATTGTCGTTGAAGGCGGGCAGGGCATCGATCTGGATCATCATGGGTCGCTAAGCCGGTGATAAAGGTGCATCTTATAAGAGCAGCCACAGGCTGCAAGCGATCAGGGCGGTTCGTGCCGCCGGCAACCTTTAGGGAGGAGTCGTGATGAGCGATCAGGCATTCGCCCAGGCCGACCCCGAGTGGCTGAAACTCATCGGCGAGGCCCGTCAGTGGCTGGCCGGGCCGCTTGGCCAATTGCTGCTGGAAGAAGAGCGACGCTTGCTGGACGAAGAGCTGGCGCGTTTCTTCGGCGGTTATCTGGTGAGTTACGGCCCGGGCGCCGAAGGCCCGCCCCATGCCAGGCAGATTCAGCACAATGTGCGCCTGGGTGCGCCCATGCCGGGTGTGCAGATCGTCTGCGAGGAACAAGCCTGGCCGTTGGGAGAGCATGCCGCCGATGTGGTGGTACTGCAGCATGGCCTGGATTTCAGCCTGTCACCCCATGGCCTGCTGCGCGAGGCCGCGCGCAGCGTGCGGCCTGGCGGGCATCTGCTGATCCTTGGCATCCATCCCAGGAGCATTTGGGGCGCGCGCCGGCTGTTTGCCCGCGACGGCTTGCGCCAGGCACGTTGCATCGCCCCCAACCGGGTTGGCGACTGGCTGTCCTTGCTGGGCTTCGCGTTGGAGAAACGCCGCTTCGGATGCTATCGTCCGCCGCTTGCGTCGCTCGCCTGGCAAATGCGCCTGCGGCGACTGGAGCGTTGGGGGGAGGCCTGGCAACTGCCGGGGGCGGGTTTCTACCTGCTGGTGGCGCGCAAGCTGGTGGTGGGATTACGCCCCTTGCCACAGGTGCGCCGCGAGCCCATGGGCAAGCTGCTGCCGCTGCCGGTGGCCAAGCTCAGTCGGCGCGACGTCGAGCACTGACAGGGTGCCCCCCAGCCGAGCAATTTCCAACAGAGCCTGTGAATGTCTGAAACCGATGAAGTGGTGATCTACACCGATGGTGCCTGCAAGGGCAATCCCGGCCCAGGCGGCTGGGGCGCGTTGCTGGTCTACAAGGGGGCGGAGAAGGAGTTGTGGGGCGGTGACCCCAGTACCACCAACAACCGCATGGAACTGATGGGGGCCATCGCCGGGCTGGTCGCCCTGACCCGCCCCTGCAAGGTCAAGCTGGTCACCGATTCGCAATATGTGATGAAAGGTATTCAGGAGTGGTTGCCGAACTGGAAGAAGCGCGGTTGGAAGACGGCCGCGAAAGAGCCAGTGAAGAATGCCGACCTCTGGCGCAAGCTTGATGAAGAGGTCAACCGTCATCAGGTGAGCTGGCAGTGGGTACGTGGCCATACCGGTCATCCTGGTAACGAGCGGGCCGATCAGTTGGCCAACCGTGGCGTCGATGAGGTTCGTGGGCAGTGAGTCATTAGGGGCGCTTGTGCGGCTGCGGTAACATGCCGCCGTCGGCAGCGGCCCCCGAGTTTCAAGAGAGAGTGTGAGCGTGAGTACAGAAAACGGCGTCATCAGACGGGTCGTGCTGGATACCGAAACCACCGGTATGCCGGTGACCGACGGCCACCGCATCATCGAGATCGGCTGTGTGGAGGTGCTGGGCAGGCGTCTGACCGGCCGGCATTTTCATGTCTACCTGAACCCGGATCGCGAGATCGACGAGGGCGCGATCGCGGTTCACGGCATCACCAACGAGTACGTTGCCGACAAGCCGCGTTTCAAGGATGTGGCCGATGAGTTCTACGAATTCATCAAGGGCGCGCAGTTGATCATTCACAACGCGGCGTTCGACGTTGGCTTCATCAACAACGAATTCGCCCTGCTGGGGCAGAGCGAGCGCGCCGACGTCAGCGACTACTGCAGCGTGCTCGACACCCTGATGCTGGCGCGCGAGCGCCATCCGGGCCAGCGCAACAGCCTCGATGCGCTGTGCAAGCGCTATGGCGTCGACAACTCCAACCGCGAACTGCACGGCGCCTTGCTCGACTCGGAGATCCTCGCCGACGTCTACCTGGCGATGACTGGTGGGCAAACCCATCTGTCGCTGGCCGGTGAAGAGGGCGATGGCGACGGCAGCGGGCGTCAGCAGGCCACACCGATCCGCCGCCTCGACCCGAGCCGCGCCCGTACTCGAGTGATCCGCGCCAGCGCCGAGGAACTGGCCGCACACGCCGCCCGCCTGGCCGCCATCGAAAAATCCGCCGGCGGCCCGGCGCTGTGGGCGCAGTTGGAGGAGTCCTGAGCTGCAAGCCTCAAGCGACAAGCTGCAAGAGGGCGTTTGCTCTTACTTGAAGCTTGCCGCTTGCAGCTTGTAGCTGCTTCATTGCGACCTTTTCTTACAGCCTGATGCCCAGGGGGTTCCGCCCGTTCGGGGGAGCCTCTAACCTGAGTCGATAGGCAGGCCCTGCCTGCCACCGCTCAGGATGTCAGCATGTACAAAGACCTCAAGTTCCCCATTCTCATCGTCCATCGCGACATTAAGGCCGATACCGTGGCCGGTGATCGGGTGCGCGCCATCGCTCACGAGCTGGAGCTCGACGGTTTCAGCATCCTGCCCACGGCCAGCTCCACCGAGGGGCGTATCGTCGCCTCGACCCACCATGGGCTGGCCTGCATCCTGGTCGCTGGCGAAGGCGCTGGGGAGAACAGTCGGCTGCTGCAGGACATGGTCGAGCTGATTCGCGTGGCGCGGGTGCGCGCGCCGCAGTTGCCGATCTTCGCCCTCGGCGAGCAGGTGACCATCGAGAATGCGCCGGCCGAAGCCATGGCCGATCTGAACAGCCTGCGCGGCATTCTCTATCTCTACGAAGACACCGTGTCCTTTCTCGCCCGGCAGGTGGCGCGCGCTGCGCACAATTACCTCGAAGGCCTGCTGCCACCATTCTTCAAGGCCCTGGTGCAGCATACCGCGCAGTCCAACTACTCCTGGCACACGCCGGGGCACGGCGGTGGCGTGGCCTACCGCAAGAGCCCGGTGGGCCAGGCCTTCCACCAGTTCTTCGGCGAGAACACCCTGCGCTCGGATCTTTCCGTGTCGGTGCCAGAGCTGGGCTCGCTGCTCGATCACACCGGCCCGCTGGCCGAAGCCGAGGCCCGCGCGGCGCGCAACTTCGGCGCCGATCACACCTTCTTCGTGATCAACGGCACCTCCACGGCGAACAAGATCGTCTGGCATTCGATGGTCGGCCGTGACGACCTGGTGCTGGTGGATCGCAACTGCCACAAGTCGATCCTGCACTCGATCATCATGACCGGCGCCATCCCGTTGTACCTGACGCCGGAGCGCAACGAGCTGGGCATCATCGGGCCGATCCCGCTCTGCGAATTCAGCAAGGAATCGATCCAGGCCAAGATCGATGCCAGCCCGCTGGCACGGGGGCGTGCGCCCAAGGTCAAGCTGGCGGTGGTGACCAACTCCACCTATGACGGCCTGTGCTACAACGCCGAACTGATCAAGCGCACCCTGGGCGACAGCGTCGAGGTGCTGCATTTCGACGAGGCCTGGTACGCCTACGCGGCCTTCCACGAGTTCTATGCCGGGCGTTACGGCATGGGCACCGAAGGCGGCGAGCAGACGCCGCTGGTGTTCAGCACCCATTCGACCCACAAGCTGCTGGCCGCCTTCAGCCAGGCCTCGATGATCCACGTGCAGGACGGCGGGCAGCGGCAACTGGATCGCGACCGCTTCAACGAAGCCTTCATGATGCACATTTCCACCTCGCCGCAGTACGGCATCATCGCCTCGCTGGACGTGGCCTCGGCGATGATGGAAGGCCCGGCGGGGCGCTCGCTGATCCAGGAAACCTTCGACGAGGCGCTGAGTTTCCGCCGCGCCCTGGCCAACGTGCGGCGCAACCTGGCGGCGGACGACTGGTGGTTCAGCATCTGGCAGCCGACCCTGGGCGAGGGCAGCGAAGGGGTGGCCACCGCCGATTGGCTGCTTGAGCCCGACGCCGACTGGCACGGTTTCGGCGAGGTGGCCGAGGACTACGTCCTGCTCGACCCGATCAAGGTAACCCTGGTGATGCCGGGGCTCAATGCCGCTGGCCGCCTGGAGCAGCAGGGTATCCCGGCGGCGGTGGTCAGCAAGTTTCTCTGGGAGCGCGGGCTGGTGGTGGAAAAGACCGGCTTGTACTCCTTCCTCGTGCTGTTCTCCATGGGCATCACCAAGGGCAAGTGGAGCACCTTGCTGACCGAGCTGCTGGAATTCAAGCGCAGCTACGACGCCAACTTGCCCCTGGCGCAGGTGCTGCCTTCCATCGCTCAGGCCGGTGCAAGCCGCTATCAGGGCATGGGCCTGCGCGATCTGTGCGATGCGTTGCACGGCTGTTATCGCGATAACGCCACCGCCAGGGCGCTGAAGACCATGTACACGGCCTTGCCCGAGGTGGCGATCAAGCCGGCCGATGCCTATGACCGTCTGGTACGCGGCGAGGTGGAGGCGGTGCCGGTGGAGCGCCTTGAAGGGCGCATCGCAGCAGTGATGCTGGTGCCCTATCCGCCGGGTATTCCGTTGATCATGCCGGGCGAGCGTTTCACTGCGGCGACGCGCTCGATTCTCGACTACCTGAGCTTTGCACGGACTTTCGACCAGGCCTTCCCGGGCTTCGATATCGATGTCCACGGCCTGCAAGTGGAGGACGACCGCTATTGCGTGGATTGCCTGGTCGAGTAAGGCGAGGCGTTGTCGCGCCGAGCAAGAATCCAGCCAGATCAACCTCTTAATCGCCATAGTCAAAGTGGTTTTTAAAACCTTGGACGAGGCGTGCATCACAGTGTCGGCATCGACTTTTGCAGCGTGCTTGTTATAGTTGCGCGGCTATTAGTTCGCAAAAATAATGACTGCGCTGCCAAGTCAGCGGCTGAGGATGACCGTCATGCCCGAGTATCAAGCCTTCCGCGTCGAACTCGTGGACAAGATCGCCCATGTGCAGATCAATCGCCCGGAAAAGGTCAATGCGATGAACGCCGATTTCTGGCGGGAAATCATCGAGATCTTCCGCTGGGTCGACGACACCGACGCCGTGCGTGTGGTGGTGCTTTCCGGCGCTGGCAAGCATTTCTCCTCGGGCATCGATCTGATGCTGCTGGCCTCGGTCGCCGCCCAGCTCGGTAAGGACGTCGGGCGCAACGCCGACGCGCTGCGGCGCAAGATTCTCGAACTGCAAGCCTCGTTCAATGCCGTCGACCAGTGCCGCAAGCCGGTGCTGGCGGCTATCCAGGGCTATTGCCTGGGTGGCGCCATCGACCTGATCAGCGCCTGCGACATGCGCTACGCCACCGTCGATGCACAGTTTTCCATCAAGGAAATCGACATGGGCATGGCCGCCGATGTCGGCACCCTGCAGCGTCTGCCACGGATCATTGGCGACGGCATGATGCGCGAGCTGGCCTATACCGGGCGCAGCATCGATGGCCAGGAGGCGGCTCGTATCGGCCTGGTCAACCGTACCTATGACAACCAGGAGGCGCTGCTGGCGGGTGTCATGCAGCTTGCCGGCGAGATCGCCGGCAAGTCGCCGATCGCCCTGCGCGGCACCAAGCAGATGATTCGCTACATGCGCGACCACCGGGTCGATGACGGGCTCGACTACATTGCTACCTGGAATGCGGCCATGCTGCAATCCGAGGATCTGCGTCTGGCCATTGCCGCGCACATGAGCAAGCAGAAGCCGGAGTTCGCAGACTGATGCCATGTAGACCCTTGTGCGGCGCAACTTGCGAGGTGCCCAGCGTATGGTGAGCGGAGCGACATCCCTGAACCTGGTGCGTGATGAACTGTTCAACACCATGGAAGAGGCCGAGCGCAGTCTCGAGCAGTTCATCGTCGAGCGGCATAACGGCAGCCTGTTGCAACAGGCGGTGGAAAGCCTGCAACAGGTGCGCGGCACGCTCAACCTGATCGAGCTGGCCGGTGCCGAGCTGCTGGCGCAGGAAGTGCTCGATCAGGCCACCGACATTCCGGCTGGCGCCGGTGAAGAGCGCGACGTACAACTGGCGGCGCTGAGCAACGCCCTGCATGTGCTACGTCGCTACCTCGAGAGCCTCGACGTGCACCGCCAGGAAATGCCCGAACTGCTGTTGCCGGCGATCAACGACCTGCGTCAGGCCGGTAGCCAGCCGCCGTTGCCGGAAAGTTTCTTCTTCAGCCTGCGTCTCGATCAGGCGCGCCCGCAATCCTCGGCGCCGGCGGTCGATGAGGCCACCCGTCAGGTGCAGGCCAGGCGCCTGCGACATATGTATCAGGTGGGATTGCTGGGCTTCGTCCGTGAACAGAACACCCAGGCCAGCCTCAAGCTGATGGTGCGCGCCATGGCGCGGCTGGACAGCCTGTTCGCCAGCGAGGCGCGTGGGCGCATGTGCTGGATCGGCGCTGCGGCCATCGAGTCGCAGGCCGATGGCCAGTTGCTGCCGCGCAAATCGCGCAAGCAACTGTTCCTGCGCCTGGATCGCGAACTGAAACTGATGCTCGGCAACCCGCATTACGAAGCGCCGCGCAGCCTGCTCAAGGAGCTGCTGTATCTGGTAGCCCTGGCTGACAGCCATGGGCCGCTGGCCAGTGCCATGCGCGAGGTGTTCGGGCTTACGCCGCTGCCATTCACCGACCACCTGCTGGAAGAGGAATACCAGCGTCTGGCTGGGCCGGGGCAGGCGGTGATGCGCTCCTTGTCCACGGCCATTCGTGAGGAGCTGACCAGCGTCAAGGACATGCTCGATCTGCTCGAGCGCGGCACCTTGCAGGAGGATACCCTGGGTACCCTGCATGCGCTGCTGGGCAAGCTGGCGAAGACCCTGAGCATGGTGGGCCTGAGCTCCGCCGGCAATGCCTTGAGCGTCCAGCTCCCGCAGGTAGCCGCGTGGAACGACAGCGAGCCGCCGGCGCTGGAGCAATTGCACAAGCTGGCCGATGCCGTGCTCTATGTCGAAGGCATGGTGGCCAGTCTGGAAAGCGGTTCGCGGCGCGACGCGCAGCCGGTGCCGAGTGCGGCGCTGAGCGATGCCGAATCCTTCGCCCTGCACCAGCTCAACGAGGCGCGCATCGTCGTGGTCGGCGAGGCGCAGGCCGGTCTGGCTCTGGCCAAGCGCGCAATCACCGCCTACCTCGAATCCGCTGGTGACAAGATGCACCTGGCCAACGTGCCGTTCAGCCTGCAGGCAGTGCGCGGTGGTCTCTGGTTCCTCGAGCAGCGGCGCGCCGCCGCGCTGGTTGGCGCCTGCGCCGAGTACATCCAGACACGCATGCTCGACGCTGCGCAGATGCCGTCGGAGCAGATGCTGGAAACCCTCGCCGATGCCTTGAGCAGCCTGGAGTACTACCTCGAGGCGGGCGCCGTGCTGCGCCCCGAGACCCAGCCGAGTGTGCTCGACCTGGCCGAGGACAGCATCAGAGCGCTCGGCATGCCGGTGGCGGCCTGACATGGCCTGGCGGCACCGCTATATCGATCCGACCCAGCCAGGCGGCTGGGCCTTGCTGTACGACCGTCAGCACTTTCTCGCCGATAGCAACGGCGTGCTCTTTCCGCGTGACTGGATCAAGCGCCAGGAGCTGCCGATCCTCAGCGAACAAGGCATCGGGCATTTCGACGAGCAGCCGGTCTATCTGTTGCAACTCGACTCTGCCGCAGAGCTGCCGGGCTGTTCCTGGCAGAGCCTGCGTCAGTTCATGTTGCATGGTGAAGTCGAGACCTTCCGCATGCTGGCCTATGCCGCGCAGATCGGCACCTGGCAGCGTGAGCATCGTTTCTGTGGCAGTTGCGGTGCGGCCACGCGACAGGTGCCGGGCGAGTGGGCGATGCGCTGCGAGGCCTGCGAGTCGCAGCATTACCCGCGCCTGTCGCCGAGCATGATCGTGCTGGTGACCCGTGGCGATGAAATCCTGCTGGCGCGTTCGCCACGTTTCGTTACCGGCGTCTACAGCACCCTGGCCGGTTTCGTCGAGCCGGGTGAGTCGGTGGAGCACTGCGTGGCGCGCGAGGTGCACGAAGAAGTGGGCTTGCAGGTGCACAACCTGCAGTACATCGGCAGCCAGGGCTGGCCGTTCCCGCATTCGCTGATGCTGGGCTTTCATGCCGAGTACGCCGGTGGCGAGATCGTCATGCAGGAAGACGAGATCGAGGACGCGCGCTGGTTCCGGGTGGATGACCTGCCGCCGTTGCCCGCCTCGCGTTCCATCGCCCGCCATCTGATCGATCTGTACGTGGCACGCCGTCTGGGCCTGCCCGAGCCGCAACTGCCGCAATGAGCGTAGCCCGGATGCAATCCGGGATTCGTGTCAGCCGACCCAGTGCTGCCAGACCAGGCGTGCGGTCAGCGCCAGTACCACCAGAATGAATACCGGGCGGATGAACTTCGAGCCGCCCCTGATCGCCGTGCGGGCGCCGAGGAAGGCGCCGACCATCAAGGCCGCGCCCATGCTCAGGCCGAGCACCCAGGCCACCTGGCCAAAGGCGATGAATACCACCAATGCCGCCGCGTTGCTGACGAAGTTCATGGTGCGCGCCACGCCGCTGGCGCGCACCAGGTCGAGCGGGTACATGAGCAGGCTGCTGACCGTCCAGAACGCGCCAGTGCCGGGCCCGGCGACGCCATCGTAAAGCCCTAGGCTCAGCCCTTGCGGCCATTGCCTGCCACGGGCGATGGGCAGGTTCTGCTCGCTGGGCGCTTCCGGCGTGCGACCGAACAACAGGTACAGGCCGCAGGCGAAAACCACTGCCGGCAGCATCTGGTTGAGCCATTCGGCCGGCAGCCAGTGTGCGATCACGGCACCGAGCAGGGCGCCGATCAGTGTCGCCAAGAGGGCATTGCGCCACTGGCTGGGGTCGAACAACTTGCGTCGGTAGAAGGTGAAGGCGGCCGTGCCCGAGCCGAAGGTGGCGCAGAGCTTGTTGGTGCCCAGCACCAGGTGGGGTGGCAGGCCGGCGGTGAGCAGGGCAGGGATGGTCAGCAGACCGCCGCCACCGGCGATGGCGTCGATGAAGCCGGCCGTGAAGGCCACCAGGGCAAGAATGGCGAGGGTACTGGGATCGATGGCAAGTTCGAGCGCGAAGGGCATGGAAAGTGTCGACTTGTGGGCGAATGCGCAGCCTGCTGGCTGTTCGCCGTGAAAAGAGCTGCGCATAATGCCCTGATTTTGCCAGAGAAGGAACGTGACCGATGCAATACAACGGCTTGGCCTGGGCAACTGCCTTGCTGGCAGTGCTGGCGCTGCTGGTGGCGCTGCGCATTCTGCTCAACAGCGGCTGGTTCCTGGGGTGGTTGCGCGGCACCTGCGGGCTGGCGTTCCTGGCACTGGCGACGCTGGTGGGGCTGGTGGCCTACGACCTGTACTCCTATTCGCCGTTGCCGGACGACAAACCTCTGGTGACCCTGAGTTTCAAGGCCGATGGCCCACAGCGCTACAGCGTCACTCTGTTGGAGGGTGGGCGAGAGCGCAAGGTGACGTTGGAAGGGGACATGTGGCAGCTCGATGGGCGACTGATCCGCTGGAAGGGCATCGCGGCGCTGATCGGCCTACAGCCGGGGTATCGTCTGGAGCGCCTGTCCGGGCGTTTTCTCGCCATCGAACAGCAGGCCCTGGCTCAGCATGGCCGCGTACAACTGGCGCAGAGCCTCTATGGCATCGATCTCTGGCGTTGGTTGCGGCTGAATCAGCGCGACCTGTTCCTGTTCGAGCCGCAGGCGCTGCGTGTGACCTATCTGCCGATCGCTGCCGACGCGACCTATAGCGTCAGGCTGACGCCGACCGGCTTGCTGGCCGAACCGATGAACCCGGCGGCCGAAGCGGCGTTGAAGAACTGGTAGCGGCCGCTTGCGGCCATCTGATGACCCTGGTTGCAGAGTAGGGTGCGCTGTGCGCACCGATAGCAACCGCTGAACCTGCGGTGCGCATGGCGCACCCTACAAAAAAAGGCACCTGTAAGGTGCCTTTGTCGCTTATGGCATTCGGCTTCAGGAAAGGAAACCACCGTCCACGTTCAGGGCGATGCCGGTGGTGTAGCTGGACGCTTCGCTGGCCAGATACAGCACCGCGCCGGCCATCTCGCTGGGGTCGGCCACGCGCTTGAGCGGGATGCGCTGCAGGGCCATCTTGAGAATGGCGTCGTTCTTGGTCAGCGCCGAGGCGAACTTGGTGTCGGTCAGGCCCGGCAGCAGGGCGTTGCAGCGAATACCGAAGGCCGCGCACTCCTTGGCGAAGACCTTGGTCATGCTGATCACCGCCGCCTTGGTCACCGAGTAGATGCCCTGGAATTCGCCCGGCGTGACGCCATTGATGGAGGCGACGTTGATGATCGAGCCGCCGCCGTTTTCCTTCATCAGCTTGCCGCCTTCGATGGACATGAAGTAGTAGCCGCGGATGTTCACGTCCACGGTCTTCTGGAAGGCGCCCAGGTCGGTGTCCAGCACGTTGCAGAACTGCGGGTTGGTGGCGGCGTTGTTGACCAGGATGTCGAGGCGCCCGAACTGCTCGCGGATCTGCGCGAAGACGCTGGTGATCTGCTCCATCTCGCCGATGTGACAAGCGATGGCGGTGGCCTTGCCGCCGTCAGCGATGATGGCGTCGGCCACGGCCTGGCAGCCCTCGATCTTGCGGCTGGAGACGATGACGTGAGCGCCTTGCTGGGCCAGCAGCTTGGCGATGGCCTCGCCGATGCCGCGGCTGGCGCCGGAAACGAAGGCGATCTTGCCGTCGAGATCGAACAGTTGGGTCTTGGACATTGTGTTTTTCCCAGGGTTAGAGCGTGGATTTGCCGATGACCTGCAGACACATGCGCTCCAGCAGTTTGTTCATCTGGACGAACTGGGCGAAGCGTTTGTCCTGAGTCTGGCCGTGGAAGAAGCGGTAGTAAATCTGCTGGACGATGCCGGCCAGGCGGAACAGGCCGTAGGTGTAGTAGAAGTCGAAGTTGTTGATCTCGATGCCGGCCTTTTCCGCGTAGTAGTCGACGAACTGCTGGCGGCTGAGCATGCCGGGGGCATTGCTCGGCTGGCGGCGCATCAGTTGCACTGGCACCGGGTCTTCGGCTTCGATCCAATAGGCCAGGGTATTGCCCAGATCCATCAGCGGATCGCCGATGGTGGTCATCTCCCAGTCGAGTACGCCGATGATCTGCATCGGGTTGTCCGGGTCGAGAATCACGTTGTCGAAGCGGTAGTCGTTGTGCACGATGCCCGGCTTGTGGTGATCAGCCGGCATCTTCTCGCGCAGCCAGGCCATGATCGGCTCCCAGGTCGGTGCGTCGGGGGTCAGGGCCTTCTGGTAGCGGTCACTCCAGCCGCTGATCTGCCGTTCCACATAGCCCTCGGGCTTGCCCAGATCGCCCAGGCCGCAGGCGGCGTAATCGACGTTGTGCAGCTCCACCAGTTTGTCGATGAAGCTCTTGCACAGTGCCTCGGTCTGCTCCGGGGTGAAGTTCAGCTCGGCGGGCATGTCGGCGCGCAGGATGATGCCCTTGAGGCGCTCCATGACATAGAACTCGGCGCCAATCACCGACTCGTCGGTGCAGTGCACATAGGCCTTGGGGCAGTAGGGGAAGCCGGCGTTGAGCTGGTTGAGAATGCGGTATTCGCGGCCCATGTCATGGGCGGACTTGGCCTTGTGGCCGAACGGCGGGCGGCGCAGCACGAATTCCTGTTGCGGGTACTCGATCAGGTAGGTGAGGTTGGAGGCACCACCGGGAAACTGGCTGATCCTGGCCTCGCCACTCAGGCCGGGAATTTGTGTCTTGAGGTAGGCGTCGATGGCAGCGCTGTCGAGTTCTTCGCCGCTGCGGATATCGGTGGATTGATCGGTGAGCGCCATGTCTATCCCTTCTATTGATGATGGGTGCCCCAGATAATTTCCTAATCTAATGCTGCACCCAGGTCGTCACAAGCGATACGCCCCTTCATAGGCGGGCGTGTTGCCTCGCAATCAAACTGCCTGATCAGTCATTTTAGGCTGTGTACGGCATCGGTGATGCTGCGTTGCCCCCCTCTGGTACGCCAGCCTGAGCTAGGCGCCCCCGTCAGAATGCTCATGTACAGCACGTAAACCCGAATGCGAGCCCAGTGCGTTCTTCGCGGGGCCGCCATCGGTATTGTCTGACCTTCGCTCGATGACTTTTCGTACAGAGCCTCGGGATGGCAGGCAATAAAAAATTTCAGGAGAAATTTTTAACGTCGCGCAGCGACGGCGACGGCCCGAAGGGGTGCCGCCAGGCAATAAAAAACCGGAGTGCCAGGACTCCGGTTTTCATGGGGTGCGAGCAGCCCGCCGAATCAGACCGGGAACAGTTCGCCCAGCTTCATCGCCAGCATCATGTCGCCTTCGGCGCGCAGCTTGCCGGCCATGAAGGCCTGCATGCCGTCGGTTTCACCTGTGGTGATGCCCTTGAGGGTTGCGCTGTCCATGATCAGGGTCACGTTGGCATTCGGGTTGTCGCCTTGCTCGATGGCGCAGGTGCCATCCTTGACGATCAGCGCGTAGTTGTCGCCGTCTTCGATGTTGAACTGGAATACCAGATCCAGGCCGGCAGCGGCGCTGGAGTTGAACTTCGACTGCATGTTTTGGACGATGTCGGCAACGCTCATGGTCTTATCCTTCCTTATCATGGGTTTCGCGCGGCGCTAAGGCCGTATGATCCGAGTTCATCGATAGGTGATGAACTCCGGTGCCTTCAGCAGCTGTAAATGCACGTGGCTGTTGAAGGAAGCCAGGGTCACCTCGCGGCCGCGAAACTTCAGCAGGCTGAGCGAGGTGTTGACGATTTGCCAGTTGAGCTCGAATGCCTTGCGCGCTGGCACCTCGGTGATCAGGCGCAGCAGGGCGGTGATGGTGCCACCGGAAGTGAACACGGCGATGTTCTGCCTGCTGTCTGCGCGTTCGAGTATACGCTGCAGGCCGCCTTCGACCTGCGCCACGAAGGCCTGCCAGCTCTGTAGATCGGGGCGGTCATGTTCGCCCGAGATCCAGCGTTCGATCAGCTTGGCGAACAGGCGCTGGAATTCGGCACGGTTGTTGGCGCCGTTGCGCAGGATGTCGAGGGCTTCTGGCTGTTCGTCGAGAATGCCGGGCACCAGGCTACGGATCACCGCGTCGGCGTCGAACTCGTTGAAGGCATCGTCGATTTCCAGAACGGGAGCATGCTCGATGTGCTGCAGGGCGGCTTGCGCGGTGTGCTGCTGACGCCGCAGGCTGCCGCTGATGCAACGATCGAGACGAACGCCGAGCTTGGCCAGGTGTTGCCCGAGCACTTCGGCCTGGCGCACGCCGGTGGGTGACAGCACGTCGTAGTCATCGGCACCGAATGAAGCTTGGCCATGTCGAATCAGGTAGATGCTGCCCACGTCCGTCTTCGTCCCGGCGTGTTGAAAGTTTCGCGAGGTTATGGGCAAGCCGGGTAGCCTGTCAACGAATAAACATACGCTTGTTTGAATTCGTGGAAAACTTTAGTCGGGCCGTGCAAGCCCATGGTCGATGCGCTGTCGCGTCGGTATGCTTGAACGCTCGAAGGCGTCGCATCGCTTGCCGGTCAGCCGCGCCAGAATCGTTTGCAAAGGGGGATCTGTGGAGTTTCTAAGCGAATATGCCGGCTTTCTGGCGAAAACCCTGACCGTCGTGGTAGCCATCGTCGTGGTGCTGGTGTTCATCGCCGCCCTGCGCGGCAAGGGGCGGCGCGGCAGCGGTCACTTGCAGGTGGACAAGCTCAACGATTTCTATAAGGACCTGCGCGAGCATCTGCAGCAGACGGTATTGCGCAAGGACGAGCTGAAGGCGCTGCGCAAGGCTGAGGCCAAGGCGGCCAAGCAGGAGAAGAAGGCACCCAGCAGCAAGCCGCGGGTGTTCGTGCTGGACTTCGATGGCGACATCAAGGCCTCGGCCACCGACAATCTGCGCCATGAGGTCACCGCGCTGCTGTCGATGGCCAAGGCCGAGGACGAAGTGGTGCTGCGCCTGGAAAGCGGTGGTGGCATGGTGCACGGCTACGGTCTGGCCTCCTCGCAACTGGCGCGCATTCGCGAAGCCGGCATTCCTCTAACCGTCTGTGTCGACAAGGTGGCCGCCAGCGGCGGCTACATGATGGCCTGCATCGGCCAGAAGATTCTCGCCGCGCCCTTTGCCATCCTAGGCTCCATCGGCGTGGTGGCACAGTTGCCCAACGTGCATAGACTGTTGAAGAAGCACGATATCGATTTCGAGGTGCTGACGGCCGGTGAGTTCAAGCGCACCCTGACGGTTTTCGGCGAGAACACCGACAAGGGCCGCGAGAAATTCCAGGAGGATCTGGAGACCACCCACGAGCTGTTCAAGAGTTTCGTCGCCCGCTATCGCCCGCAACTGGATATCGATGCCGTGGCCACCGGCGAGGTCTGGTTGGGCATGGCGGCACAGGAACGTCTGCTGGTGGATGAGCTCAAGACCAGTGACCAGTATCTGGCTGAGCGTGCCGCGCAGGCCGAGCTGTTCCATCTGCATTTCGCCCAGAAGAAGAGCCTGCAGGAGCGTGTCGGGCTGGCTGCCAGCGTGGCCCTCGATCGCTTCGTGCTGACCTGGCTGAGCCGCCTGCAGCAGCAGCGCTTCTGGTAGGCTGAACGAAGACAATGACAGGAGACCGAGATGAGTGAATTCAAGGCATTGCTGGTCAGTGAAGCGGCTGACGGCGGTTTTCAGCGGCAGGTGGTGCAGCGCCGCCTGAGTGACCTGGCGAATGGCGAGCTGCTGATTCGCGTGCGTTATTCCTCGCTCAACTACAAGGATGCCCTGTCGGCCAGCGGCAATCGCGGCGTCACCAAGCAGTACCCGCACACACCGGGCATCGATGCCGCTGGCGTGGTCGAGGCGTCCAGCGTTGGCGAATTCGCCGTCGGCGACGAGGTGATCGTCACCGGCTACGACCTGGGCATGAATACGGCCGGTGGCTTCGGTCAGTACATCCGCGTGCCGGCTGCCTGGGCGATCAAACGCCCGCAGGGTTTGTCGCTGCGTGAAGCCATGCGGCTGGGCACTGCCGGCCTCACGGCGGCGCTGTGCGTGGACAAGCTGGAGTGCGCCGGCGTCGCACCGCAAGACGGCGTGGTGCTGGTCACCGGCGCTACTGGCGGTGTGGGCAGCGTGGCGGTGATGTTGCTGAAGAAGCTCGGCTACCGTGTTGCAGCGGCCACCGGCAAGGCGGATCAGGCCGAGTTCCTGCGCAGCTTGGGCGCCGACGAGATCGTCAGCCGTGAGGAGCTGCAACAGGGCGTCGAGCGGCCTCTGCTCAAGGAGCGCTGGGCAGCGGCGGTGGACACGGTCGGCGGCGATATTCTGTTCAATGTGGTCAAGTCGTTGCGCCGTGGCGGCAGTGTCGCTTGCTGCGGACTGACCGCAGGTGTCGGCTTCCAGGCATCGGTGATGCCCTTCATCCTGCGTGGCGTCAACCTGCTGGGGGTGGATTCGGTGGAGCTGCCGTTGGTGGTCAAGGCCTCGATGTGGGACAAGCTGTCGCTGCAATGGAAGCTGGATCTGGCCCCCCTGGCTCGGGAGATCACGCTGCAGGAGCTGCCGGCTGCCATCGAGCAGATCCTGGCCGGCGGCATGGTTGGCCGGGTGCTGGTACGGTTGGACTGACCAGTCGCCTGTCTGAAACGCAGAGGCCCCGCATGTGCGGGGCCTCTGCGTTTCTGCTGGCGGTTCAGGCGCGGCGGCGGAACAGCGGCAGCGGCTGGTCGGCCGAGGCCTGGTAGACCTCCTCGTACTCCTCGAAGGCCTTGAGGGCATCGACGGGATCCTTGTCCGCGCGCAGGGCGAAGGCATCGAAGCCGACACGGCGCAGGGCGAACAACTGATCACGCAGCACGTCACCGATGGCACGCACTTCGCCGGTGTAGCCATAGCGGGTGCGCAGCAGGTAGGCGGTGGAGGAGTGACGGCCGTCGGTGAAGCTCGGGAACTCCAGGGCGATGACCTGGAAGTGTGCCAGGTCATCGGCGATTTCCTCGATTTCGTCGCCGGCCTCCAGCCAGACGCCCAGACCGCCATCGCGAGCCTTGAGGGCGTGAGCGTGTTCGACCCACAGCGCCAGCGGCACGATGATGTCATCGCAGTTGGGGATGGCGTCCAGGGTCACGTCCTTGGCCAGCAGGTGCCAGGTTTCGTCGATCACCTGACCGTTCTTAATGATTCGCTGCATAGACGCGCTCCTTGAACGGATCGATACCGATGCGGCGGTAGGTATCGAGGAAGCTTTCTTCTTCGGTGCGTTGCTCGACATAGACCTTGATGATCTTGTCGACCACGTCCGGCATGTCGTCCTGGGCGAAGGACGGGCCGAGAATCTGCGCCAGGCTGGCTTCGCGACCGGCGCTGCCGCCGAGGGAGACCTGATAGAACTCCTGGCCTTTCTTGTCCACGCCGAGGATGCCGATATGGCCGACGTGGTGGTGGCCGCAGGCGTTCATGCAGCCGGAGATGTTCAGGTCGATGTCGCCGATGTCGAACAGATAGTCGAGATCGTCGAAGCGGCGCTGGATGGCTTCGGCCACTGGGATCGACTTGGCGTTGGCCAGCGAGCAGAAGTCGCCGCCCGGGCAGCAGATGATGTCGGTCAGCAGGCCCACGTTCGGCGTGGCGAAACCTTGCTCGCGCAGCTCGCCCCAGAGGGTCAGGAGCTGACGCTGCTCGACGTCGGCAAGGATGATGTTCTGGTTGTGGCTGTTGCGCACTTCACCGAAGGAGTAACGGTCGGCCAGCTCGGCGATGGCATCCAGTTGCTTGTCGGTGACGTCGCCAGGCGCCACGCCGGTGGGCTTGAGCGACAGGGTCACGGCCACGTAGCCGGGCTTCTTGTGGGCGAAGGTGTTGCGCTGGCGCCAGCGGGCGAAGCCCGGGTGCTCGGCGTCCTGCTGGGCGAGCAGGGCGTCTTCATCCTGCAGCGACAGATAGGCCGGATCGACGAAGTGCGCGGCGACGCGGGCGACTTCGGCCTCGGTCAGGGTGGTCGGGCCATCCTTGAGGTGCGCCCATTCGGCATTCACGCGCTCGGCGAACACCTCGGGGGTCAGTGCCTTGACCAGGATCTTGATGCGCGCCTTGTACTTGTTGTCGCGACGGCCATAGCGGTTGTACACGCGCAGGATGGCGTCGAGGTAGCTGATCAGGTGCTGCCACGGCAGGAATTCGTTGATGAAGCTGCCGACGATCGGGGTACGGCCCAGGCCGCCGCCGACGGAAACGCGAAAGCCCAATTCCCCGGCTTCGTTCTTCACCGCTTCCAGGCCGATGTCATGCACTTCGATGGCGGCGCGGTCGCTGACGGCGCCGTTGACGGCGATCTTGAACTTGCGCGGCAGGTGGCTGAACTCGGGGTGGAAGGTCGACCACTGACGGATGATTTCGCACCAGGGGCGCGGGTCGACGATCTCGTCCTTGGCCACACCGGCGAACTGATCGGTGGTGGTGTTGCGGATGCAGTTGCCGCTGGTCTGGATGGCGTGCATCTGCACGGTGGCCAGCTCGGCGAGAATTTCCGGCACGTCTTCCAGCTCCGGCCAGTTGAACTGCACGTTCTGCCGGGTACTGATGTGCGCGTAGCCCTTGTCGTAGTCGCGGGCGATCTTGGCCAGCATGCGCACCTGCTTCGAGGACAGCAGGCCATAGGGCACGGCGATGCGCAGCATGGGCGCATAACGCTGTATATAGAGGCCATTTTGCAGGCGCAGCGGACGGAATTCCTCGCCGCTCAGCTCTCCGGCGAGGTAGCGGCGGGTTTGATCGCGAAACTGCTTGACGCGATCCTCGACGATCCGTTGATCGTACTGGTCATATACGTACATGAAGGGTCCTGTTTTCAGGCTGCTTACTGCCAATCAGCGCGCACGGCCGCGCACTCCCCGAGGAGCCGGGGCACGATACCAGCTCAGGTTTATGCGTAAAAGTGATGTTTGAATATATAAACCTAGGTTTGGGGAATAAGACGGAGGTGAAGCATAACCAGAAGGTTTGAGCCTTGGCCGTGCCTGGTCTTAACTGCAACTGTGTCCCCCACGAACATAACAACAGGTGGAGCCATGAGCGAGCACAGTGAAACTCAGCATAGCGACAGCGTCGTCGATGCCTGGGCCATCTTCTGTCTGATCCTGATCGTCGTCGGTACCGCCATCTTCTGGGTCAGCGGGCAATAGCACGGCGCTTCGGGCGCTTGCTGTCGGCGTCTGCGGCGAATGGTAACAAGTACTGTCGTCCCATCCTGTCGTCGCTGCCGATATACTGCGCCTCGCGAAATGGGAGGCGCATGGTGAACAGGTGGTGGCTAGGGATTGGGCTGATGCTGTGCTGCACGCTGGTGCAGGCAGGTAAAGATGGTCTGTCGGTGGTGTTCCTGAATCCCGGATTCAGCGACGAACGGTTCTGGAGCGATTACTCGCGTTACATGCAGGATGCCGCCGACGATCTGGGCATGGACTTGCGCGTGCTCTATGGCGAGCGCGACAACCAGCGCATGCTGGCTAATGCGCGCCGGGTGCTGGACGGCAAGCACCCCGATTATCTGATTTTCACCAACGAGCAATTTTTCGGCCCGCAGGTTCTGCGTCTGTTCGAGAACAGCGAGGTGCGCCTGTTCGCCTTGCACAGCACTCTGAGCCCGACGCAGCAGGCCTTGATCGGCGGCAGCCGCGAACGTCATGGCAACTGGCTGGGCAGTCTGATTCCCAATGACGAGGAAGCCGGCTACCTGATGGGCCGTGAGTTGATCGCCCTGAGCCAGGGAAAGCCGACGCAGATGCTGGCATTTTCCGGAGTCAAGCAAACGCCATCGGCCACTCTGCGTCTGCTCGGGCTGCAGCGTGCGTTGGATGAGGCGCCCCATGTACGCCTGGTGCAGGCGGTGTATGGCGAATGGCAAGAGCAGCGGGCCTATCAGCAGGCCTCGAGCCTGCTGCCGCGCTATCCGGATGTCGAGCTGGTCTGGACGGCCAACGATGCCATGGCATTTGGCGTCATGCGGGCTGCCAACGAGCTGGGCAGACCCCTTCGCTACGCCACTTTGAACAATTCTGCGCGGGTATTCCAGGCGCGTATCGATGGGCGCGTCGAGGTGCTGCTCAGTGGCCACTTCCTGCTTGGTGCCTGCGCCATGGTGATGCTTCACGATCACGCCAAGGGGCTGGACTTCGCGGCGCGCGGCGGCAAGGATCAGGTAGCCCGGCTGTTGCGTGTGATCGACGAAGACGCCGCGCAAACTTTGCAGGCCCGTCTTGCCCGCAATGATATGGGGCTGGACTTCAGGCGTTTCAGTGCGCTTGGCAAGGCCGGCATGCGCGCCCCTGGCTGTTCCATCGAGCCGTTGCTGGAGTGATCAGCCCACCGCCAGGTGCATGATCAGCTTGACGATGCCCAGCAGCACCAGGACGAATACGCCGGTGAACAGCACGCCGAGCAGGATGAAGTGGCTGGGCTTGCCGCGGCTGAAATCGCGGCTGCGGTTCTTGCCGCTCTGCACGCCGAAGGCAGCGGCCAGCACGCTGTGCAGCATTTCCCAGAAGCTCAGCGGTGGTTGTTGGGGCTCTTTCTCCTGATCACTCATAAGCCTTTCTCCTTCGCTGTTGAAAGCATAGCCGAGCTTACGCATGGCGACGTCAACTCCCAAGCAACTCTTTCCTGCATCCCGCGCCTGGCAGGGCATCGCCAGACCATGGTGCAATGCGGCTTGCACCGGCATTGGATGGAGGGATAAATGAATTCCTGGCGCAACATAAGCCTGTGGATGGACCGGCTCGATGATCCGCTGCAGGCGCGGCACAGCCTGCAGGCCGATTTACAGGCTGACGTGGCGATCATCGGCTCCGGGTATACCGGACTGTGGACAGCCTATTACCTCAAGCGCCAGGCACCGCAACTGCGCATCGTGATGCTGGAGGCCGAGACTGCCGGTTTCGGCGCTTCCGGGCGCAATGGTGGCTGGCTGATGGGCAATCTGCTCGGCGAGGATCGTCTGCTCGCCAAGTTGCCAGCGGTCGAGCGCAAGGCGTCCTTCGACCTGCTGCATGGCATTCCCGATGAAGTGGCCTCGGTGGTAGCCCGTGAGGGGATCGACTGCGATCTGCGCAAGGGCGGTGTGCTGTATTGCGCGGCGCGCTACCCCGAGCAGGAGGTGCGCCTGCGTGAATACCTCGTGCACCTGCGTGCGCTGGGCCTCGGTGAGGATGACTACCGCTGGTTGGCGCCGAACGAGCTGGCCGCGCAACTGCGCCTGGCCAATGCCTATGGCGCCCTGTACAGCCCGCATTGCGCGACTATCCAGCCGGCCAAGCTGGCACGTGGCCTGGCACGCTGCGTCGAAGGCATGGGCGTGGAAATCTACGAGCGCAGCCCGGTGATCGACTGGCAGCCTGGCCAGGTGCGTACCAGGCACGGCCAGGTCATCGCTGACTGGGTGGTGCCGGCCGTCGAGGGCTACGCCGCCACCTTGCCGCCGCTGGGCGACCATCAACTGCCAGTGCAGAGCCTGATCGTCGCCACCGAGTCGCTGCCGGCGGATGTCTGGGCCGGCATCGGTCTGGAGCGCGGCCAGGCCTTCAGCGAGTTCAGCCGCCAGGTCACCTATGGCCAGCGCAGCCGCGATGACCGCCTGATCTTCGGTGCGCGCGGTGGCTACCGCTTCGGCGGACGCCTGCGCAGCGACTTCAACCTCAGCGATGACGAGCAGAGCCTGCGCCGTTACCTGATGGGGGAACTCTTTCCGCAGTTGCGCAAGGTGCGTTTCACCCATGCCTGGGGAGGTAATCTGGGCATGGCGCGGCGCTTCCAGCCGCACATGCTGCGCGACACACGCAACCGCATCGCCTTATCCGGCGGCTATGGCGGGGAGGGCGTTGGGGCCAGCAATCTGGGCGGGCGTACCCTGGCCGATCTGATTCTCGGGCGTGACACTGAACTGCTGCGTCAGCCCTGGGTGCTGCACGATAGCCCGATTTCCCGTCTGCGCCGCTGGGAGCCCGAGCCTCTGCGTTGGCTCGGTTACAACGCGATCATTCGCAGCTTCGTCCACGAGGACGAGGTGCTGGCCAATCCTCGTAGCCCGGCCTGGCGACGCCGCCTTGCACAAAGGCTGGCGGCAGGGTTGGAAAGCCTGATGTCCTGAGCGGTCAGGGCCGAGCGCTTCAAGGCAGGCCCAGCGAGCTCAGGAAGCTGTCGACCCGCGCCGTATAGGCAGGGTCTGCACCCAGATCCGCGTTGATCTCGCCATGGGAGCGATCCTCGCGCACCACGCTGACCGTCACACCGAGCTGGCGTGCCTTGGCCGCATAGGCGTCGGCCTGCGGGCAGGCGTCGCGGCGCCGGGTCGAGCAGACTGCCAGCAGCGGGTGCGCATCGTTGCGCAGCACATGCAGGGGCGAGGCTTTCTGCCAGTAGCTGCTGTCCTTGCCAAAGGCACGGTCGTAGAGGGGCAGATGGCGCCCCTGCATGACGGCCGGTACATCGAAGGCGGCGCTGTCCAGGGCGACGGTGCCGAGCCACGAAGGCGAAACCCCAGGTGCCAGTTGCGGGTCGCTGTTCAGCAGGGCGACCAGATGAGCGCCGGCGGAATGCCCTATCAGCGCCAGTCGTGCCGGATCGCCGCCCCAGCCTCGGGCCTAGCGCTGTACGGTCGTCACGGCCTGCGCCACATCGCTGGCCTGGGTCAGCGGATCGGCCTCCGGCAGCAGACGATAGTTGCTCGATACCAGGATGTAGCCCTTGCCCAGCCAGTGCCGGGCCTTGTTCTCGACCACTGCGTCGCGGGCCTTGTCGCCGGTGTACCAGCCCCCACCGTGCACCATGAACAGGATGGGCGCACTTTGCGGGTTGGGTGGTAGGTAGACGTCGAAGACCTGCCTTGGGTGCGTGCCGTAAGGCTGATCGTGGAGGACGCGGCTGCCGGCTGGCAGCTCGACCAGCAGTTGCTGTTCGCTGCGTACTTCGCGGCGTTCTTCGAGTTTTTCACGCAGGATGCCGGCCTGGGCCGTGATGGGCAGACACAGCGCTACGAGGATGAGTAGAGCGAGGCGGTGGGGCATTGAGCACTCCTTCAGGGAACGCCAGGCCTCATGTTAGTGCAGATCGGCTCGGCGATTGGCGATCCAGATTACGCACCTTGATCAGTTCGGTGGCGCGGGCGCGCAATTGTCCGCAGCCGCCATCGACATCCTGGCCAGCCGAGTTGCGCACCTTGGTCAGTACGCCACGGCTGTGCAAGTAGCGCACCATCTCGACGATGCGCTCGCCGTCCGGGCGCTGGTAGTCGTCCGCTTCCAGGCTGTTGTAGGGGATCAGGTTGAGCACGGCGAACTTGCCCTTGAACAGGCGCAGGATGTTGTCCATTTCCTCCTGGCTGTCATTGATGCCCTTGAGCAGCGTCCACTGGTACTGAATCGGGTAGTCGATGGTTCGGGCATAGGCTTCGCCCAGCTCCAGCAGATCTTCGGGGGCGATGCGTGGCGCCTTCGGCAACAGGCGCTGGCGCAGTTCGGCATCGGTGGTATGCAGCGACAGGGCCAGGGCAGGGCGCACGCGCTGCTGCGGCAGGCGCTCGAACACGCGCCGGTCGCCGACGGTGGAGAACACCAGGTTGCGCTGGCCGATGCCGCCCTCGGTGCCGAGCAGGTCGATGGCTTCCAGCACGTTGTCGAGGTTATGCGCCGGCTCGCCCATGCCCATGAACACCACCTTCTTCACCGGGCGGAAGCGTCGGCCCAGAGCGACCTGAGCGACCATCTCGGCGCTGCTGAGCTGGCGCAGCAGGCCGCTCTTGCCGGTCATGCAGAACACGCAGCCCACAGCGCAGCCGACCTGGCTGGAGATGCACAGACCGTCGCGCGGTAGCAGCACGCTTTCCACCATCTGCTTGTCGGCCAGTTCCACCAGCAAGCGGGCCGAGCCATCGGCGCCGGGGTGCTCGGAGCGCAGGCGGGCCAGGCCATCGAGCTCAGCGGCCAGCGCCGGCAGGCCCTGGCGCACCGACAGCGGCAGGAAGTTCTCGGTCTTCTGATGCTTGGTGCCGGTGTCCAGCGGCTTGCCTTGCAGCCAGGCACGGGTGATGCGCCCGATATGCTGGGGTTTGGCGCCTAGGGCGGCGAGACGTTGGTTGATGTCGGAGAGCTGCATGGGGCGCGGATGCTATCACTTGGCCGGGGCGTCGACCACGTCGAAGCGCAGCACGCCGATCATCTGTCCGGCCTCGGTCACCACCTCGACCTGCCACTGGCCCAGAGCATCGCCGGGAAAGTGCAGCTTGTGCGTCCAGGCGCGGTAGCCCTGCTTGCGCCCGCCCTGGATATCCAGGGCAATGCGATCCACCTCGCGACCGTTGTGCCGCCAGACGTGATAGATGCGCTCGTTCAGGCCGCGTGGTGCGTTGATCGCGGTGTAGGCGTAGAGCCCGTCGTCCTGCAGTTGCGCCAGGGTTACGCTTTCCAGTTGTTCGCCCGGTGTGCGCAATTGGCCATCGAAGCGATCGCTGATGGCCACCTCGGTCAGCCACAGGGTGGCGGGCGGCACCCACACGCGCGCCACCCAGCCGCCGGCGGCCAGCACCAGCGGCAGCAGGGCGAAGGTGAGGATGCGGCGCCAGCCTGAGGAGCCGATCAGCCCGGACAGGCTGGGCAGCGCCAGCAGCGTGGCCAGCGCCAGCGAGATGCCATAACTCTGTGGCGTGCTCAGGTGGAAGATGATCGGCAGGGCGGTGAGCATCACCGCGAACAGCGTCAGCGTATGGAAGCTCAGCAGCAGCCAGCGCCGGGGCGCCAGCCAGCGGTAGTAGATGGGGTCGGTGATCGATGCCAGCGCGGCGGCCGCCAGCAGGCCACTGAACAGCAACTGCCCGCTGTTCCAGGTGGTGGTGATGAAAAAGAACGGCAGAACGAAGAACAGGCTTTCCTGATGGATCATCTGCGTGGCGTAGCGCAGCAGTGGCAGCGGCAGCTCGAAACCGAAGCGCTGGGCGATACGCTCACGCAGCAGGTTTTCCAGAATCAGCCAGACCCAACTGACCAGCAGCACCACGCCCAGTACCTTGGCCAGGTGGGCCTGGCGATCCACCAGCAGAAAGCTGGCCACCCCCGAGCAGAAGCCGAACAGGGCGATCAGGCCCGGGTAGCGATGCATCCAGGCGAGCAGGGTGGGGATCTTGTCGAGCAGGGCTTTCATCGAAGGCAACGTAGGTGGAGTGCAAGGCGGGCATGCTAGGCAGGCTGGCTGCGTGGTGCAAGCGGATCGTCGACGGTGCTGGCGATGCCGCGCCGCTTGCGGCACTATTGCGCCCCCGTTTCACCACCGAGTCCGAATCGATGAAATTCATCCATCAACGCGAGCAACTGGAAGAGGGCGATCTGGTGGTCATCCAGTGTTCGCAGCCGTGCAATATCCGCCTGATGAACGATGCCAACTTCCGTGCCTTCAAGAACCGTGGCCGGCACAGCTACCACGGCGGCGCCTTCATCAAGTTCCCGGCGAAGATCAGTGTGCCGTCCAGCGGCTTCTGGAATATCACCATCGACACCGTCACCCGCAAGGCGGTGAGCATGACGCGCAAGCCGCAGCTCGAGTACAGCATCACCATCAAGCGTCAGCGCCGCGAAGGCGTTTGAGTCGGGGAGAAAAACTCTAAACCTCGGTGCTCCGGGTCAGGTCACAGCTATGTGAACTGGATAAAAAGGAGCACCCCATGCTGAAATTTCTCGGTAGCACCGTCGGTATCATCTTCATCATCGGCCTGATCGTGGTCATTGGCCTGTTCAAGCTGCTGTTCTGAACCTCGCTCGCCCCGCTGCCAGGCAGCGGGGCGAGCCTTCATCACAGGCGACGCTGGTTGTCCTGGTGCTGTGCGCAGGTCATGAAGCCCTTGCTGTCTACCCGGCCGTTGGCGTCGAAATTCACGTAGTAGGGCTGCTCCACACCTTTGGCATAGAGCACGTACTCGTTGCAGGTGCCGCCGGTGTAGCGGTTCTGCTCCTGCGAGGAGGGCGGGCCTCCGATCGTGCGAACCTGCTCCTGGGTCATGCCATCTTCGACCTGCTTGACCAGGGGTTCATCGCTAAAGGTCACGTAATCGACGGGGTTCTCGAAGGTCGAGCAGCCGCCGAGGGTGGCGGCTACGGTCAGTACTGCCAGGCTGTGCTTGTACATGTCGTCGCTCCAGGGTTTGAGCCGCAATGGCTCGACACTGATATGGAGCGACGTGCTGGCGCTGGAGTTCGAGTTTTTTCGGCGCCGGCCACCCGTTCAGGGCGCCGCCGCACTCAGTCGTCGTAACCCAGGTTCGGCGCCAGCCAGCGTTCGCTGATGGCGATGTCCTGACCCTTGCGCTGGCTGTAGCGCTCGATCTGATCCTTGTCCACCTTGCCGACGGCGAAGTACTGCGCCTCGGGATGGGCGAAGTACCAGCCGGACACGGCTGCGGCCGGGAACATGGCGTAGTGCTCGGTGAGGAACACGCCGCTGCGCCCGGCCTTGTTGTAATCGGCCTCGGGGTCGAGCAGCTTGAACAGCGTGGCCTTCTCGGTGTGATCCGGGCAGGCCGGATAGCCGGGGGCAGGGCGGATGCCCTTGTACTGCTCGCGAATCAGCGCCTCGTTGTCCAGTTGCTCGTCCGCCGCGTAGCCCCAGTACTCCTTGCGCACGCGCTCGTGCAGCCATTCGGCGCAGGCCTCGGCCAGGCGGTCGGCGAGGGCCTTGACCATGATCGAGTTGTAGTCGTCGCCCTTGGCCTCGTAGGCCTTGGCCACTTCCTCGGCGCCAATGCCGGCGGTGGTGATAAAGCCACCCACATAATCCGTAATGCCGCTTTCCTTGGGCGCGACGAAGTCGGCCAGGGACAGATTCGGCTTGCCATCGGGCTTGATGGTCTGCTGGCGCAGGTGGTGCAGGGTGGCCAGCTTCTCGCCGCTGTCGCCGTAGACTTCGATGTCGTCGTCACGCACCTGGTTGGCCGGCCAGAAGCCGAACACGGCGCGGGCCTTGATCAGCTTTTCGTCGATCAGCTTGCGCAGCATCGCCTGGGCGTCGTTGAACAGGCTGGTGGCCGCCTCGCCGACGATCTCGTCGCTGAGGATGCGCGGGTACTTGCCGGCCAGATCCCAGGAGATGAAGAAGGGCGTCCAGTCGATGTACTCGGCCAGCACGTTGAGGTCGATATCGTCCAGCACCTGGGCACCGGTGAATGTGGGCTTGGGTGCGACGTAGCCGTTCCAGTCGAAGGCCGGTTTGTTGGCGATGGCGTTGTCGTAGCTCAGGCGCTCGGTGCGGGTGGCGCGGGCGGCAGTGCGTTCGCGCACCACGGCGTAGTCCTCGCGGGTCTTCTGCACGAAGTCGGCTTTCAGTTCCTTGGACAGCAACTGAGTGGCCACGCCCACGGCGCGCGAGGCGTCGGTGACGTAGACCACGGCATCGTTGCTGTACTGCGGATCGATCTTCACCGCCGTGTGCGCCTTGGAGGTGGTCGCGCCGCCGATCATCAGCGGCAGGTTGAAGCCCTGGCGCTGCATTTCCTTGGCCACGTGCACCATCTCGTCCAGCGACGGGGTGATCAGCCCGGACAGGCCGATGATGTCGCACTTCTCGGCGATGGCGGTCTGCAGGATCTTTTCCGCCGGCACCATCACGCCCAGGTCGACGATGTCGTAGCCGTTACAGCCCAGCACCACGCCGACGATGTTCTTGCCGATGTCGTGTACGTCGCCTTTCACGGTGGCCATGAGGATCTTGCCCTTGGCTTCGGGCTTGTCACCTTTCTCGGCTTCGATGAAGGGAATCAGGTGCGCCACGGCCTGCTTCATCACGCGGGCGGACTTGACCACCTGGGGCAGGAACATCTTGCCCGAGCCGAACAGGTCGCCGACCACGTTCATGCCGCTCATCAGTGGGCCTTCGATGACCTCGATGGGGCGCGCGCATTGCTGGCGGCACTCCTCGGTGTCCTCGACGATAAAGGCGGTGATGCCCTTGACCAGCGCGTGTTCCAGGCGCTTGTCCACTGGCAGCGAGCGCCATTCCTCGTTCTCCACTTCCTTGGCCGCACCGTCGCCCTTGTACTTGTCGGCAATGGCCAGCAGCGCCTCGGTGGCACCGTCGTGGCGGTTGAGCACCACGTCCTCGACCGCGTCGCGCAGCTCTTTGGGGATCTCGTCGTAGATCTCCAACTGGCCGGCGTTGACGATGCCCATGGTCAGGCCGTTCTGGATGGCGTAGTAGAGGAACACCGAGTGGATCGCTTCGCGCACCGGGTTGTTGCCACGGAAGGAGAACGACACGTTGGACACACCGCCGCTGGAAAGGGCAAACGGCAGGTTGTCGCGGATATAGGCGCAGGCCTCGATGAAGTCCACCGCGTAGTTGTTGTGCTCCTCGATGCCGGTGGCCACGGCGAAGATGTTCGGGTCGAAGATGATGTCTTCCGGCGGGAAGCCCACTTCGTTGACCAGAATGTCGTAGCTGCGCTGGCAGATTTCCTTCTTGCGCGCGGCGGTGTCGGCCTGGCCCACTTCGTCGAAGGCCATCACCACCACGGCGGCGCCATAGCGTTTGCACAGGCGAGCATGATGCTTGAACGCCTCGACACCTTCCTTCATGGAAATCGAGTTGACGATGCCCTTGCCTTGAATGCATTTGAGGCCGGCTTCGATCACCTCCCACTTGGAGGAGTCGATCATGATAGGCACGCGGGAAATGTCCGGCTCACCGGCGATCAGGTTGAGGAACCTGACCATCGCCGCCTTGGAGTCGAGCATGCCCTCGTCCATGTTGATGTCGATGACCTGGGCACCGGCTTCCACCTGCTGCAGGGCGACTTCCAGGGCTTCGGTGTAGTTCTCCTCGCGGATCAGCCGGGCGAACTTGGCGCTGCCGGTGATGTTGGTGCGCTCGCCGACGTTGACGAACAGCGAGTTGCGATCGATGGTGAAGGGCTCCAGGCCCGACAGGCGGCAGGCTTTGGGAATATCCGGGATCACGCGCGGCGAGTACTTGGCCACCGCCTCGGCGATCGCCTGGATATGCGCTGGGGTGGTGCCGCAGCAGCCGCCGATGATGTTAAGGAAGCCGCTGGCAGCGAACTCTTCGACCACTGCAGCCATTTCTGCCGGGCTCTCGTCGTACTCGCCAAAGGCGTTGGGCAGGCCGGCGTTGGGGTGGGCGGAGACATGGGTGTCGGCCTTGTTGGCCAGCTCTTCCAGGTACGGGCGCAGGTCCTTGGCGCCGAGGGCGCAGTTAAGGCCCACGGAGATCGGCTTGGCGTGGCGCACCGAGTTCCAGAACGCCTCGGTGGTCTGCCCGGACAGGGTACGGCCGGAGGCGTCGGTGATGGTGCCGGAGATCATGATCGGCAGTTCGACGCCGTCTTCCTCGAACACCTGCTGCACGGCGAAGATCGCCGCCTTGGCGTTGAGGGTGTCGAAGATGGTCTCGATCAGGATCAGGTCGGCGCCACCCTCGATCAGCCCGCGGGTGGCTTCGGTGTAGTTCTCCACCAGCTCGTCGAAGGTGACGTTGCGGTAGCCGGGGTCGTTGACGTCCGGGGAGATCGAGCAGGTGCGGCTGGTCGGGCCTAAGACGCCTGCGACGAAACGTGGGCGATCCGGGGTTTCCAGGGTCTTGGCGTCGCAGACTTCACGGGCGACGCGGGCACCGGCCAGGTTCAGCTCGTAGACCAGCTCCTCCATGTCGTAGTCGGCCTGCGACACGCGAGTGGCGTTGAAGGTGTTGGTCTCCAGGATATCGGCGCCGGCATCCAGGTAGGTCCTCTCGATCTCGGCGATGATCTGCGGCTGGCTGAGCAGCAGCAGGTCGTTGTTGCCCTTGACGTCGCTGGGCCAGTCGGCAAAGCGCTCGCCCCGATAATCGGCCTCGTCCAGCTTGTAGCTCTGGATCATGGTGCCCATGCCGCCATCGAGGATCAGGATGCGTTCCTTGAGGGCTTGTTGAAGGGCTTGCAGCCGGGCGCTGCGATCACTGAGCGTGCTGGACATGGTCAACCTGTCTGGCCTGGAGAAAAAGGGGGCAAATCATAGCAAGGATGCAGCGCTTTCGGACGATGCAGGGTTTTCCATGAATTTCATTCATGTTGGTACGGGCGGCTCAGTAGTCATCGATGTGAGTGATGCGCTGGGGCGCCCTCTCGCGAATGGGCGTAGACAGCAGGCCTGTCACTGCATACCTGGCTGGGGTGAATGGCTTTCAGGGCATTTGTAACCGGCGCCCCGCTGTAGCGAAGCGCAGTTATCGGTAGAATCGAGCGCATTCCCTCCCTGGACGATCCCGATGCCCCTTCGCTCGCTGCTTGCCTTCACGCTGCTGTTGGCTTCCCTGGGTGTGCGCGCCGCTGCCATTTCCTATGTCGATGAGGTGCAACCGATCCTCACGCAGAAATGCGTCGCTTGCCACACCTGCTACGATGCCCCCTGTCAGCTCAATCTCGGCAGTGCCGAAGGCGCGCAGCGCGGGGCGAGCAAGGCGTTGGTGTATGACGGCACGCGCACCGAAGCGCAGCCGACCACGCGGCTGTTCTATGACGCGCAGGGAGAGGCGGCCTGGCGCCGCCGCGACTTCCATTCCGTGCTCGATGCCCAGGGCGGCCAGGCGGCTCTGCTGGCGCGCATGCTGGAGCTGGGGCGCAGCCAGCCACTGCCGGCCAATGCCAAGTTGCCGGCCGATCTGGACATCGCCATCACCCGCAGCAACACCTGCCCGCTGCCAGGCGAGTTCGACGACTATGCACGCAAGAATCCCCATGGCGGCATGCCCTTCGCCGTCACCGGCCTGAGCGATGCTGAATACGCCACGCTGGCGCGCTGGCTGGAGCAGGGCGCGCCGGTGCAGAGCCAACCGATCAAACCGACGGCGGCCGAGCAGCGCCAGGTGGACGACTGGGAGCGCTTCCTCAATGCGCCGGGCGCGCGTGAGGCGCTGGTGTCGCGCTGGCTCTACGAGCACCTGTTCCTTGCCCACCTGTATGTGGAGGGGGGCGAGCAGACGCACTTCTTCCAACTGGTGCGCTCGCGCACGCCCAGCGGCCAGCCGGTGGATCCGATCGCCACGCGGCGGCCCAACGACGATCCCGGCACCAACTTCTACTACCGCCTGTGGCCGATCCAGGGCGTGATCGTGCACAAGACCCACATCACCTATCCCCTCAGCACGCAGAAGCTCGAGCGGGTGCGCCAGCAGTTCTTCGCCGATGACTGGACGGTGGATGCACTGCCCGGTTACGGCGCGCAGCGCCGGGCCAACCCCTTCGCCACCTTCGCCGCCATCCCACCCCGTGCGCGCTACCAGTTCATGCTGGATAACGGCGAATACTTCGTGCGCACCTTCATTCGCGGCCCGGTATGCCGGGGGCAGATCGCCACGGACGTGATTCGCGACAATTTCTGGGCCCTGTTCCAGGATCCCGAGCATGATCTCTACATCACCGATGCCGAGTATCGTGAGCAGGCCACGCCGCTGCTGGCCATGCCAGGGCAATTCGACGACATCGGCGACCTGCTGGGCCTGTGGCTCGATTACCGCGACAAACGCAACGAATACGAGGATCTGCGCCGCGCCGCCTACGCCGATGCTCCGGCGCCTGGCTGGTCGAGCATCTGGAGCGGCAACGACAATGCGCTGCTGTCGATCTTCCGTCAGCACGACAGCGCCTCGGTGCGCAAAGGGTTGCTGGGTGAGATTCCACAGACCCTCTGGCTGCTGGATTACCCCTTGCTGGAACGCACCTATTACCAGCTCGTGGTCAACTTCGACGTCTATGGCAACGTCTCGCACCAGGCGCAGACACGCCTGTACTTCGACCTGATCCGTAACGGCGCCGAGGTCAACTTTCTCCGCCTGCTGCCGCCCGAGTCGCGCCGGGCCTATCTGGACGACTGGTACCAAGATAGTGGCAAGCTGAAGATGTGGCTGGATTACACCAAGATCGACCATCGCACGCCGAGCGCACTGTCCTTGCCTGGGCCGGATGCCAAACGCAGTTTCGCCGGGCAATTGCTCAGCCGTTACGCCGCCCTCGATGCGCGGCCCGACCCGATCAACCGCTGCGTCAATGGAAGCTGCTACCGCGAGGGGCTCAAACCGCAACAGCGCGATGTGGAGCAGAGCCTCAGTCGTCTGGCCAGCCGCCCGGCTGCAGGGCTCAAGGTGATCGAGCAGATGCCGGAGGCGACCATGCTGCGCGTCGAGTTCGCCGATGGCACGCGGGAGATCTACAGCCTGCTGCGCAACCGTGCGCACAGCAACGTGGCCTTCATGCTCGGTGAGGAGCTGCGCTACCAGCCAGGGCTGGATACTTTGACCATCTACCCGGAAGTGCTCTCCAGCTACCCCAACTTCCTGTTCAACCTCAAGGCCGAGGAGGTCGAGGCGTTCGTCGGGCAGATGCAGCAGGTCAGCGACGCCCAGGGCTTCGAGGCCATCACCCAGCGCTGGGGCATCCGCCGCAGCCATCCGCAGTTCTGGTTCTACTTCCACGACCTGGGCGAGCGCATTCGCGAAACCCAGCCCATCGAAGCCGGTGTGCTGGACATGAACCGCTACGAGAACCTGTAAGAACCTGTTCACGATCTCGCGAGCTAGAGCCAGGCAAGGCGAAACCAGGCGAAAAAGCGCAGTTTACGAGTTGTAAATGAGCATTTTGAGGCGGGTTTCAACGCAGCATGGCCGACGCGCAGCAGATCGTGAACAGGTTCTAACGTCATTCGCGGCCGGCATTGGCCTTGTGCCGCTGCCAACGCTCGTCGGGTTTCGCCGACCTTTCTCTCACCACAGCGGTCGGACGCTGTGGTTGCCTGCTTGCAGGCAGTCTCGTGACAATTTCAACGAGAGGGGGGAATGGCGTTTCCATGCTGGTTTCAGTTCAGGCATTGCGGGCGTTGGCGGCCTGGGTCGTGGTGTTTCACCATGTCATGCAGGTGTTCTTCAACTTCAAGGCCGATAGCTTCATCGGGCGGCTGTTTGCCGAACGCGGCGCTGTTGGCGTCGACATCTTCTTCGTCATCAGCGGGCTGGTGATCCATCTTTCCAGCCGGGGCAAGGCCATCACGCCCTGGCGCTTCATGCTCAATCGCGTGCTGCGCATCGTGCCGGCCTACTGGCTGTATTCACTGATAGCGGCTGCGATCATCGCCTTCGCCAATCCGGTGATGCCGGTGCAGGAGTTCGACCTGCACCACCTGTTGCTCTCACTGTTCTTCATTCCCGCCGAGAACCCGGGCGGTTTCGGCCTCTATCCCACCCTCAATGTCGGCTGGACGCTGAACTACGAGATGTTCTTCTACTTGCTGTTCGCCCTGGCGTTCTGCGTCCCCGAACGGCTGCGTCTGTTGTGCATCGCCGCCATGCTGGTGAGCTGCGCGTTGCTGGCGCGGCAGCCCTGGGTGAGCGACTTCTACCGTAATGGCATCGTCTACGAATTCCTCTTCGGCATGGCCCTGGGCATGGCCTATGAGCGTGGCTGGATTCGCCAGGGGGTCTGGCTGCCGCTGCTGGTGATCGCCGCATCGCTGCTGACAATCTACCACTTCGACAACTCCATGCGCCTGCTGCATTGGGGCGTTCCGAGTGCATTGATAGTCGCTGCCTGCATCGCCATGGAACCCTGGTTCAAGGACAATCGTCTGCTGAGCCGGATGGGCGACTGTTCCTACTCGGTCTATCTGCTGCACGTGATCATCCTGTCACTGGGCTGGTACGTGCAGGCCAGTCTGGATCTCGCGCCGGCGGTTGTCATCGCCGTCTGCATACCGCTGATCGCAGTGGCCGGGTGGGGCAGTTACGAGTGGATCGAGCGACGTCTCTTCGTTCGCGCCAAGGCCTGGGTCGAGGCGCGTTCAGGCCGTCGGGCGCTGCAGTCGCTATCCTGAGTAAATTAGTAGGACTATATTCACGGCGTCACTTGGCGTACACTGCGCCGCATGACCGTGAGGAGTTGCCATGAGCACTATTACCATTACCGATGCCGCCCATGACTACCTGGCCGAGCTGCTGAGCAAGCAGGACACTCCGGGTATCGGCATTCGTATTTTCATCACCCAGCCGGGTACGCCCTACGCGGAAACCTGCATCGCCTATTGCAAACCGGGCGAACAGAAAGCCGAAGACACTGCGGTCGGCCTGGCCAGCTTCACCGCCTGGATCGACGCCATCAGCGAACCCTTCCTGGAAGACGCCGTGGTCGACTACGCCACCGACCGCATGGGTGGCCAGCTGACCATCAAGGCGCCGAATGCCAAGGTGCCGATGGTCAACGAAGACAGCCCGCTCAACGAGCGCATCAACTACTACCTGCAGACCGAGATCAACCCGGGCCTGTCCAGCCACGGCGGCCAGGTATCGCTGGTGGACGTGGTGGAAGAGGGCATCGCCGTGCTGCGCTTCGGCGGTGGTTGCCAGGGCTGCGGCCAGGCGGACTACACCCTCAAGGAAGGTATCGAGAAGACCCTGCTCGAGCGCATTCCTGAACTCAAGGGCGTGCGGGATGTGACCGACCACAGCAATCGCGAGAATGCCTACTACTGAGGCACATTCGCGACGGCTCCAACAGAAAAGGCGCCTGATACGTTCGGCGCCTTTTTTGCTTCTGGTGGAATGTAGGGAAGTAACTCAAAATACTTGGCGTTGAGGAAAACCTATTTTTAGCTCTTCGTGCGCAAGCCCACATACAGGTGAAGCGACGATCCGGGAACGGCGCTGTCCCTGTTGGAGCAGGCTGCCTGTGAAGAGGCGCAGAATGGCCCTGTCTTAGGCTATGCGCCCGCCGCCTTCGACATACACCGTTGATCCGCTCATGTAGCCGTTGTCGAGGAGGAAGCAGACGGCTTTTGCCACATCGCTCGGGAGCCCGACGCGCCCAACCGGCAAACGGCTGGCTGCCGTGTCGAACATAGCGGTGCGCTTTTCTTCCGACAGCCCATCCCACAGTTCGGTGTCCAATAAGCCAGGCGAGAGTGTGTTGACGCGTACCGGCGCAAGCTCCAGGGCCAAGGCTCGACCTAGCGCTTCTAGCGCCGAGTTGATCGCTGATTGCAACGCGCTTGCCTTGCCCGGACGCACCGAGAGATACCCCGCGACGAAGGTGATGGAGCCCTGGGCGTGAACCGGGATGTACTTCGCCGCGTTGTAAGCACCCCAGAACTTGCTGTCCATCGCCCGCCGTGCCTGGTCGTCGAGCAGTGTCGTGATGCTGCCCATGGGCGTGTCGGCGGCGCTGATCACCACATGATCCCAACTAGGACCGTCGGTCAGGGCTCGGAGCTGCTCGGTATCGGTGATGTCCAACTGCAGATAGCGTGCGCCGTTGCTGAGTTGTTGCCTGGCCGCTTCCAGCTTTTCCAGATTGCGCGAGGCAATGGTCACTTTCGCACCCTGGCGATCGAGCAGCATTGCGGTGGCGAGGCCGACGCCGGATGACCCTCCGATTACGAGGACGGCTGAATCTTTGAAGTCGAACATCAAGCCTTCTCCTCAAGCTCGTTGGAGCGCATGCGTGCATAGGATTCGAGTTCAAGTTCGGTGATCTGCACGGCAATGTCACAATTGCCGTGGGCTAGGGCATCGTGGAAGTGTTCGGACAACACGTTCAGGGCAACTTGTGACAGGTTCTGCTTCTGTTGGGTGCTCTTGCCGGAGAATGTCTCAATGTTCAACCGCACGAACGAGGCGCTGTCGTTACCCTTACCTATATGGAAAGTATCGACTGGGAAGACCCGTGACTTGAAGTCCTGGGTGCGGAATCCACCGGCCTGTGCTAGTTGCACGTGCAGGGTGTCGAATAGCTGACGGCTGTCTAGTCCGCTGCCGGTGTTGGAGGAGTACTCGAGGGTCAAGTGAGGCATCGTGGGATTCCTTTCAGGAAGTGGCTTTGCAGGCCAGGGCCTGTGGTTTACTGAAACCGGTTAGCACCAGGCCGACACATAGCACCAAGGCGAGGGAGGCGATCAGCAATGCCGGGGCTATACCTTGGTTGAATGACTCAGGGGCGAAGTCGCCGAGCATCAGGCCCATGGTGGCCACGCCGATCATTCCGCCGATCTGCCGCGATGCGTTGAGTACGCCGGAGGCGACCCCGATGTGCTGGCTTTCGGCACTGGACACCATGGCGTTGGTCACAGCCGGGACGGCCAGGCCGATACCGAAGCCGGCTACGATGAACTGGATCAACATCGCGCCATAGGCGTGGCCATCAAGGAAGGGCACGATGCACGCATATCCCAGCGCTGCCAGTGCGCTGCCTATCAGCAGGGTCTTCCTGAAACCGCTGCGCACCATGAGCTTGGCGGAGTATAGGTTGGCCAGCATGATCGCCCCGGTCATCGGCAGGAAGGCCAGGCCGGTCTGCAATGGTGAATAGCGCCAGCTATACTGGAAGTACAGGCTGAACAGGAATACCAGCCCATAAAAGGCGAAGTTGATCAGGATGCCAATCAGTGCGGCAGCACTGAACTGCTTGTTGGCAAACAGGTATAGCGGCAGCATTGGTGCGTCGGCACAGCGCTCGACCACGACGAACAAGGCGCTGGCGGCGATGAAGCCTGCAGCGCTGAGCAGTACCTCGCGGGACAGCAAGCCGTAGGCGTTCACCTGGATCAGCGCGTATGTCAGGCAACCCAGAGCCGAGACCGCTAGTACCTGTCCTGCGATGTCGATCCTGCGCTCGACGAGTGTGGTTGTTTCCTGCACGAACAGGTATGCGATGGTGATACCCAGAGCCGCGATCGGGATGTTGACGTAGAAGATCGATCGCCAGCCGAACATGGAGATCAGAGTGCCACCGAATACTGGACCCAGAGCCAGGGCCATGCCGCCCGCTGCTGCCCATAGCCCGATGGCGCGACTGCGCTCGTTGGCGTCCGGGAAGGTCTGGTTGACGATTGCCAGCGAAGCCGGCACCACCAAGGCGGCACCGATGCCCTGCAGCAGGCGGAAAACAATCAGTAGGGTGAGACTGTCGGCCATGCCGCATAGCCACGAGGCCAGGGCGAAGAGGGCAAATCCGATCAGGAACACGCGCTTGGGTCCGAAGCGGTCGCCGAGTGACCCGGTGGTAAGTAGGAAGGAGGCAAAGGTCAGGGTGTAGCCGTTCACCACCCATTCCAGGTGAGTGAGACTGCCCTCAAGCTGTACGTAGATTTGTTGCAACGCCACGTTGACGACGCTGACGTCGAGGATGACGATGACGAATGCCAGGCAGGCGGAGGCCAGGCTCAGATTCTTTCTCAGCAAGGTATTCATTGTGCAACCCTCATAGGGGGGGCTGGTCGTGAAGTTTCCAGGAGCCCCAGTTTGGTCATGAGTGTGTAGTCGATCTCCTTGACCAAGGAATCGGACATGGCTGGATTGGCATAGCAATAGAGCATTTGCAGGCGGCCGCGGAAGCAAGACAGGTGCAGCACCACGCTGTAGTTGGCTACGTTGCGGTTGACCGCTGTCTCGACGAACTCCACCCACTGGTAGATTGCTGACGTGAAGTCGTTGACGCCGCTGTTAGTGATGCACGGCCCGATGAAGGTCTCGGCCGTGCATTGGGCCGAGACCTTTGAGCGGATGGCGGCATGGCTGAGCTGACTCGGAGTCCAGCCAACGCTGGCCTTGGATAAGGCGCTGCGGTAGCGCAGCGCCTGTGCTTCCAGTGGCAATGGCGTTGCCAGCATCGGACAACTCAGTACGTGAATATTGCAACCCAGGCTGCTGGCCAGCGCTGAGTCGAAATAACGGCGCGAGCTGATGGCCGTATACAGTTCGACCTGTTGTGTGCCGAGGCAGCTAGCGTAAGCTTCGGCGAGCGCTGCGGCGAAGCACTCGTTCAATGTGATGCTACGCATCTTGCATGCGGTGATGATGGATGCTGAAAGTGTGCGATCGAGGGAGCGTCGATGGATCCTGGTACGCCGCTGGTCGATCCGCGACATGGTGTGGTGGCGCAGGGCTGTCGCGACCTTTTCCGGCACCGCCCTGGCAGGCGTGCTGGTCGATTTAAGCGGTTGTTCGCAGCGGCTGGGAAGCAATGTCGAGGGCTGTCCTGTGCAGACATTCCAGACCAGGATTTCCAGCAGCGATTGCAGCAATAAATGGGTGGAGTAAGCGTCCGAGATTACGTGGCTGCGCGTGAAATACAGGTACAGCGCGCCGGGCGCGAGAATTAGCGACAGTCGCCAAGGCCAGCCGTCCTGCAGGGGGGTGTTGATCTGCTGGTCGAAGACTTGCAGGTGATCGACCCACTGGGGCTCATGGTGCAGGGTCATCTGTTCCGGTTTACAGGGTTTGTGCACGAACCCCAGAATCTCCTGCCCGTTACCGGTGCAGGATCTGTGGACGGCAACGTTGAGCACTTCGTGTCTGGCGACCCAGGTGCTCAACCTGGTAGATAGGGTGGTGCTATTGAAATCACCGTTCACTCGTGCGGCGGTCACTACCTGCGTCGAGCCATTGCCCAGCTCGTGCAGGTAATGGAACGCCGCTTCAACATCGCTGAGCGGTCTGAGTATCTTCATGATGTCCTCCCGGTTCGACGAGCCGTGTTCACGCAGGGCTGGGTTCTCAGGAACCCTGCAGTGCCAGCGGGTTGGTCAGTCCCAGGTTCAGTTCACGGAAGTGAAGTGAAACCGTGTCGCCGTCGGTGAGCGTGTGCCCATGGTCGTAGCTGTTGCGGTCCGCTCCGATGTAGATGTAATGCACCAGGCCTGGCTGGCGCAGAGCAGGAGATCTGAACAAGGTGTCGATCAGTTGCTCTTGCTTGTAGTGCAATTGGTCGATACCGGTTTCAAAGGCACTGCTGAACACCTGCTGCTCATTGCGGTAGACGTTGCAGGTGCCAGTGAGCACCCAGGGCGGCGGGCTCAGGAAGAGCCGCTCGCTGACCGAACACTCCTTGAGCTTGGCGTAGGCGAAAGCGGAGGGTGTCGCCTTGATGGCACCTATATCAGTGATGTCGTTGCCGACCGTGAAGCCGATGTAGCGTGGGTCGCCTTGGGTATCGATCAGATAGACCAGGACGATTTCGGCCTCTTCGCAGATCGCGGTGGTACCGTGCTCGATGTTTAGAGTCTGGCCGTCGGTCTTGAGTACATGGCCTGGCCCTTTGTAGAACCAGCTAGGCACAGGGTTGGGAGTGCCACCAGTGGATTGCACTTTCTTCTTGTTGGTCAGCCCAAAGCCACTGACGACAGCGTTTGATCTTTGGGGCGGCATCAACGGTGGCAGCAGCAGGCGCTCGTGGGCCGTGGTAGCGGGGAGGTGTTGCTCAGCAGCGGAGTCGATGAGCAATTGCCTGAAGTGTGCAAAGTCGCCATTGACCTTGAGCAACAGCTTCTGAATATCCCCCGGAACATAGCGGTAGGCAAGTACGTCGTCGTCGCGGCTGGGCGAAAAGGAAATGTATTGCTGGTTGCGATAGGTGAATTCAAAAAACGTGTTCATAGGCATCCCTATTGAATGAGCAGTTCCACGACCGCTGGTTTTCCGTGCTGACGGATGTAGGCCACAGCCTTGGTCACGGTGGCGGCTATGTCAGCCGCGTTATTGACTACAGGGTAGGCTTTGACGTTAAAGGACTGGGCGAGCTGGACGAAATCCACCGGGTTCTCGTAGAAGCTGGTGGCGATGTGCGCCTTGTCGATATCCCGGTTTCGCGCCCCTGCAACTCGGATCGCGTGCTGGGTGGAGTTGAAGTACAACTGGTTGTTCATGACGATGATCAGCAGCGGAATGTCATAGGCGGACAGTGTCCACAACCCGCTGGGGGTATAGAGGAAGTCGCCGTCGGACTGTAGGTTGACGCATAGGCAATCTTGATCCTTGAGTGCGAGCGCCGCACCTGCCGAAGCGCCGAGGCCATAACCTAGTCCGCCTCCTCCGTTCAGGCCCAAGTAGCATTGGGGGCTTTCGAGGTTCCACAGTTTCTTGACCCAACCATCCACCGTGAGGCTGCCGCTGTTAACCAATACCCACGATGTGTTTGCCAGGGCTACGCCTATTTCCTGTACGGCTATGGATACGTGGGGCACGGCATCCATGCGATGCTCCTCGAGCTGCTTTTGGATGGCTGCTTGCGAGGCGCTTTGGGCCTGGGACAAGTACTCGTCGTCGAAGCGCTTTTCTGGCCAGTGGGCAATGGCTTGACGCTCGGCATCGAGGGCCTTCAGTTCCGTGAGCAGAGCGTCGAGCGAGGTGCGAGTGTCACCGATGTAGGTGGTGCAGTTCGGTACATGACGTTGATAGTCGGTTGCCCATTTGCTGCTGAGCAGATCGTTGCAGTCGATGGTCGTGACCTCTACCTCTGCGGTGAGAGTGCTCAGCGACTGGCCGGGGAATATGTCCAGCAGGGCACCTTCGAGATCCTGCACTTCCAGCGCCATTACTTGGTCGGCGTGAACGAAATGGTCACGCGCGTATTGAGTACCGTTGCGCAGATGGCGGCTTGGGAAGTTGAAGCGATTACCCCGGTCGATGACCACAGCTTGGGTGAGCTCGGCAATGGCGCCCAATGGCGCGATGGTTGCTGGTTCACGGCCCGAGAAATCCACCACGATCACAGGCGCCCTGGCATCCATCAGCTTTTGCGCAATATGGCGGGCGCAGGCCTGGCCTAGGCCGGGGAGTTGCGGTAACACTTCAGGCAGCGGTATGACCGAGTGCAGGCTGTCTTGCAGCGGTTGCTCCTGGATGTCGAAGTCCACGGTGACCAATACGGGCGCATGCACGCCTGTTTCCATCAACTTACGCGCCCGATACATCGACTCGATGGTCGCGGCCTGGCTGGTGGGCTGGTCACTCCACTTGACGAACTCGTTGATCGCGCTCGGCAGGTGGGTCGAGGTATGGATCCAGTCGATCCACGGGCGACGCTTGGCGGCGTCGATGGGCCCGTTGCCAGCGATCATGAACAGCGGCACCCGGTCGCACCAGGCGTTGAAGATGGCCATTGATGCATGCAAGAGCCCGACATTGGCGTGGATTAATACGGCCATATGCCTGCCAGACGCCTTGTAATAGCCGTGGGCGATGGCCACTGCGATTTCCTCGTGGCAGGCCATGACGATCTCGGGCGCGAATGTTTCGTTCGCCTCGAAGACCAGTGAGTCGTGGATGCCACGGAAAGAGGCGCCGGGGTTGAACACGACCTTTTCAAAGCCGTGCTCACTCAGAAACCTGACGATGTAATCAGAGAAGTAAGCGTTGTCTGGAAAGTGATCCATGATGCGTCCCTGCGCCTAGAAGTAACGAGTGTGTTGGAACGGCGAAATGGCCGTTGTCATGACGGTGCCGAAACCGGTGCCGCAGGGGGCTATGATGACGTTATCGGCGCGGTCAAGCTTCGATGAGGGTTGTGCGATAGGGTTCGGGAAAAACAGGTCTGATTGCCCCGCTTCCGTGGTGAAGGCATTGGGCAGCAGGAAACTTAGGGTGCGGCCCGCATCGATCAGCGTGGCGCACTCTGCAACCTGAACGCCCACCTGGTAACCCATGCCGACCTCATCGGCGAAGCGCGCCAGTTCAAGGGCGCGGCTTAGGCCGCCGAGTTTCGCGACGCGCAGATTGAAATGCGTGCAACTGCGCAACTTCGCTGCTTGCGTGGCATCACTCAGGCTGCAAAGCGATTCGTCCAGCATCACTTCAATGCCAGTGCGGCGCTGTAGTTGGGCGAGTGCCGAAAAGCTGCGCGGAGGCAAAGGTTCCTCGACAATGTTTACCTGCCGTTCACGCAGTGCAGCGCAGCGCACGAGTGCATCATCGAGCGACCAGGCCATGTTGACGTCGAAGATGATCGTGGTCTGCGGGCCTAGGGCGGCACGCAGTGTGTCCAGCACCACGAGGTCTTCGGCAAAGTGCGAGCCGGCCTTGACCTTGACCACATGGAAGGGGCCGCGGCTAGCCAGGAACGTGTCCACCGACAGGGCGGTATCCTTCACCTGGGAGAATGGTCGCGGTGCCAGCATAGCTGCCGGTACTGCCAACTGCTTCAGTACCGGGGCTTGCAGTCGCTTGCACAGCACATCGATAGCCAGCAGTTCCAGCGCACAGCAAGTGTTGTTCTGCGGGATGGTCCCCAGCAGGTCGCCCATGCCGTGCGCCATCAGTGTCTGCAGCACCCCGACGGGATCCGAGGACTCGAGGCCGTCGCGGTAGCGCGTCCAGTTGACCTGGGCCAGCTCGGCCGAAACAGAGGCCAGCGTTTCACCGGTGACGTAATGTCTGGGGGCGCACTCCCCGTTAGCCGCAATTCCCGCGTGTTCATAGGTGAGTACCAGCGACTCGGCGGTGTTCCGGTTGTTTGCCGCATGACCAAAACTTCTGGCCATGGGCATATCGACGGTGTAGGCAGACAGCTCACACATGCTGGTTGTAGCCATGGGAAGACACATAGGCCGATACTTGGTTGATCAGGCGCTGGCGAACCTTGGTGTAGAGTAGGTAATGCTTGTTTGTCGCCAGTTCCAGGGTCTCGCCTAGGTCGCCGAACAACGACAGGTACTGCTTCTTGGCGCACTCGAGGTTAACCACAGGATCTTCATAACCGCTGATGAAGATGCTTGGCGTGTTGCGGCTGAGTTCCTTCTGGTACAGGTACATCATCTCCATTTCTACTAGGCGGGCACGGGACGAGGCCTTGATCTGGCGAGTAGCGAGCAAGTCATTGTCGATGAAGTCCACGTAGCGGCGCTGGTCGGAGAAGTCTTCGGCCTTCAGGCCCGCATCCCACAACTCATCCGACTGCTCGCGCAGCATCGCTTGGATTTTCTGCGGCGGTAGGGTGTGGTGGATCTTGCCCAGCCAAGCTGAGCAGAAGACCAATGACTCGAAAGCCGTGTCGAATTCCGGGTCTGCCAGCAGTGCGGCGAGGAACGAGCCGCCCAGGCAATGGCCGAGCAGGCCGAGCGGTGTGTCATCGCCGATTTTCGCCCTGACGGTACGGATGGCCGAGCGATAGTCAGCCAACATCTGTTCGACGGGGGCCAGTTCACTGCGAGGGCCATCGCTGATGCCACAGCCCCGGCGATCAAGAGCGAAGAACGCCACATCGTTTTCGGCGAACTGACATCCAGCTTCCCACAGCCAGCCGGCATGGCTTTGCAGACCGTGGAAATAGAAGATGGCGGCCTTCGGCGCTTCCGGGATCCACGCGTGCAGGGCGAGATTGCAGCCCTGCATGGGGAGATATTCAATGCAACGTTCAACTTGCTTGGCTTTTACGATGCTCATGGTCGGGCCCTTTCAACGAGTGGTAACGGCAGAGAGGAAGTCGAGGTCTTGCTGGAAGGGCTTGTATTTGTATTGGTTGGCATTGCTACCCGCGCGTCTGCTCTCGACGTAGTGGGTGATCGCGTTGGCGTCGACGGTGTGCACCTCGATCGCGGCGAGGCGGTTCGACTCGCGCTTTGACGCGTACTCGATGTTTTCGATCTTCAACTGGTCGTCCAGCGTTGCCGCCAGTGCTGCGGTGTTCTGAGATGGACCGGAGGTGACCTCGACCATCACGACGTAATGAGGAGGCTCGCCCCAAGACGGCCCGCACATGAACAGTCCCATGCCCATCTGGTGATGTTTGAAGGTGCTTTCGATGGCTTCAGTTATCTGCGCCTCTGTGAGTTTTTCCCCGGTGAAGGAGTGGTAGACGCCATCGCGGCGGATGAAATGAATCCATGGGATGCCGTCGACGATCTTGTCGACCCGGTAGATGTCGCCCGTCCACAGTCGATAGAGACCATTGCCCTGGCTCATGATCAGGTGATAGTCATGCCCGGCCTGCAACTCATCGAATCTCAGGGTCTTCACCGGCACATGGCATTCCACCCGTTCGCGAAGCGGCACATCGCTGGGTATAAACTCGAAGTAGGCCTGGGTAATGGCCAGTGGTTGGCTGTTCGTGGTGTCGTCTACCGGAATGGTGGTCACGCCTTCGGAGCCGCAGCTCATGAAGGGTAGCTTCTGTACCCCGGGGAAGATGGAGTTGAGCTTCTCGTTGTAGAGTCCCGCCGAGGCGGTCAGCCAGCAGCTAATGAATTTCAGTTCCGGCCAGATGTCCACCAGCGTGAACTCGGGGCGCGCCAGTATCGCTTCCAACGTCTTCGCCAATGCTTCGTCGGGAGCGGCGAAGGGCTTACCCTCCAGGGTGCCGTTGCGAATGTCCTCGACTAAGGGGGTGCGGAACTTGGTGAAGTAGTCCTTGATAGATATTAGTGTGCTGGGGTTGATGGCCGAGATACAGTGCAGCCGCTTGCCCACGAAGTGGCGGATGCGGTGGTACATCTTCTGTTCATGGGCTACCGGCATTTCCGGTACGAACCACGGTTCCTCGTACCACGGTGGGCACCAGTCGTTGGCATTGATGCGGGGGTGGCGATTGCTGATCGCTTGATGACATACACCTTGCAAATAGTCCTGAACATCTTCCCTGACTGTCTGGGTATCCAAGACGGCGTAGGGGTGATCCATGATGGCGGGGTAATTACGAATATAAGTAGCCCACAGGACTTTCATGGCCGGTATGCGATAGGACTGCAACCAATGCAAGGTGTAGGGGATTTTCTTCGGCACGCCGGTCGTCCCGCTGGTTTTCAACCAGCGCATTACGGGACTGCATGTAAGAACCCCACCTTTGCATTGCGCTTCCCGTTCAAGATAAGGTTCGAAGTCCTCATAGCGCATGATCGGCAAGTTATTGCGAAACGAATCTTCATCGGTGACGGTTTCGTTATAACCCTGTTCGCGCCAGTGCAAGGCATTACGGCTGACGCCGATAATGTCCTGCAGAACATCCAGTTGTGCCTGTCTGGGGTGTTGTAGTGACGACATGTAACGATCGTAGGCGATCACGCATTCGTGCAAGAACTCATCTTTGCGTCCATACCAATCGACAGGGCGTTTTTTACGAGACATCGAAACTTCCTTCTTCCTTGATGACAGAAATTACCTTTAAATCTTTCTCACTACAGTGAATGGTTCAAAGGTCTGTGCCTGATAGATTGATCAACGATCAACGATCAACGATCAACGATCAACGAAGGCCATCATTCTTTCGTTGTAGCGCGGCCCTGAAGCGGGTGACTCGTAGGTCATCTGGGCCAAGGCTTGCAGTACCTCGGGTGTCAATTGGACGCTGCTGGCCTGGCAATTTTCCTCGAGGTATTTGCGGCGTTTGGTGCCTGGGATGGGGACAATGTCGTCACCCTGGGCCAGTATCCAGGCGATGGCCAGTTGCGACGGGCTCATACCCTGGAGTTCGGCGAGGGATCTAATTTCCTTGGCGATGGACATGTTGCTGTCGTAGTTCGAGCCTTGCAGGCGTGGATCCTGAGCGCGGAAATCCGATGCGGGGTATCGTTCTGCGCGCTCAACTGTACCGGTAAGAAAGCCCCTGCCCAGAGGGCAGAAGGACACCAGGCCAATGCCGAGTTTCCTCAGAACCGGCAGCACATCCAGTTCGATGTTGCGTTCCCAAAGGGAGTATTCGCTTTGCACCACCGACAGCGGGTGCACACGATGGGCGCGTTCGATGGTATTGGCGCCCACTTCGCACAGGCCTAGGTACTTCACCTTGCCGGCCTGGACCAGCCCAGCCATGACGCCGACCACTTCCTCGATCGGGATGCTCGGATCGATACGGTGCTGATACAGGATATCGATATAGTCGGTATCCAGTCGTTTCAGGCTGGCGTTGACGACATCGACGATATGTTCCGGGCGGCTGTTGACTCCGACAATATTGCCATCGCGCAGGTCGAAGCCGAACTTCGTGGCGATCACCGCCTGTTCGCGAACTCCCTTGAGCGCTTTGCCGATCAGCACTTCATTGGTAAAGGGGCCGTAGGCTTCGGCGCTGTCGAAGAAGTTCACCCCAAGGTTCAGGGCCTTGCGCAGGGTTTTAGAGGACTCGACGTCATTAGGTTCGCCATACCACTGGCTCATGCCCATGCAGCCAAGGCCCAGTCGCGACACGGTCAATCCTTGTGTACCGAGTTTTACCTGTTTCATGTTGCACTCCTGAAGTTGAGTTGCTCGGCATCCATCTTCTTGATCTTGATCAAGGCGAAGTCATGGACTTCGTTGGTGTCGAGATCGGTGCAGCGCAATAGCCACTGGGGGGTGGTGTGGTACTCGGTGCTGCCGAAATGAAGGTACTCCACCTCTATGTTTCTTTCCCTTTGCAGACCTTTCCAGTTTTCGTAGATGACTTTCATCGGTGCTCTTCCGAACGCTCGCCAAAATCTTGAGTGATGGTCAGCTCTTTGCAATGATTCGTAAAGTATTTATAATTGAAAACACCTTTTATTCTCGCTGAAAGATGGAGCGGTTGGCGGTTATGGATAAGCTAAAGGCTATGCAGGCATTTGTTCAGGTTGTCGATAGTGCCAGTCTCACCAAGGCTGCCCATAAGCTTAATGTGTCGGTTGCGATGGTCAGTAATTACTTGAAGTTCATTGAGGGGGAGTTGGGTGCTGTATTGCTAGTAAGAACTACGCGTAAGATATCCATTACGGATTATGGTGCGTACTACTACAAGACCTGTCGGAATGTCTTCGACTTGCTACGTGAAAGTGAAGAAGTTGCGTCGCATGTTATCGAGAACCCTGAAGGCGTACTCAATATCTCGTTGCCACGTTCATTTGGTATATTTGGTTTCCTGCCGGCACTCAACAAGTTCTACCAGGCACACCCGAAGATACGGGTCGACGTGTCGATCAGCGATGCACTGGTGGACTTCTCGGAGAACCGATTTGATGCCGCCGTGCGCCTGGGCGCGCTCTCGGACTCATCGCTGGTGGCGCGACCACTGCGTCCTTACAAGTTGGTTCTTTGTGCTGCGCCGGAATATGTGGACAGGAAAGGTGCGCCTTCGACGCCTCAGGATCTGATCCAGCATGACTGTATCGCGACGTATTTTGACGAGCACAAGACAGCCTGGAATACTTTGCAGAGCACTTGGGAGTTCGTCAGTGACAATGCCGAGTTCATGAAGGTGTCCGTCCCGGCGAAGATGCAGATAAATGATGCCCAGGGGGTCTGTATCATGGTCTTGAGCGGGCAAGGCATCGCCTTACTTCCAGAAGTCATGGTCAGCACCTACTTGGCCGAAGGTTGTTTGGTAGCCCTGCTGCCGGGCTACCAAATTCCGCCGCGCCCCATGCACTTGGTATATCGCAGGAGCTCCCACATGCCGTTCAAGTTGAAGGCGTTCATCGGATTTCTAATGGACGAGTTCAGCTAAATCCACAAGTGAGTCGCCCCTTCACATACCGCAGCGGCGTCTAGAGCACCAACACAGTCCAATACGCAGACCTACCAGTCCGGCGCCAGGCAGTCTCTAAGATGCTGTCCATGTCTCACCAATACTTGGGATAACGCCCAGCACGGGTGGCGTTGTTGTACAGCAACGCCACCAGTATCAGGATCAGCGCGCCACTCAAGGTGGGGAATAGCAGGAACCCCCAGCCCGGTTGCGCCAGAAAGATGATCACCGGGTTCGAGCCCGCCGGTGGGTGCACGCTGCGGGTCAGCATCATCAGGGCAATGGCCGACCCCACTGCGATGGCCAGCGACCAGATATCAGGCCCCAGCAGATGCAGGCAGAGCAGGCCCACCAGGCTGCTCAGAACATGCCCCAGCAGCACGTTGCGCGGCTGCGAGAAGGGCAGGTCGGGGTAGCCGAACACCAGCACGCAGGAGGCACCGAAAGAACCCAGCAGCAGGCTGGCCGAGAGCAGGTCGGCGCTGACGGCGATGCTGCCGATGGCGAGAAAACCGCCGAGCCAGGCCAGGGCGATCTGGCGTGCCGGTGGCAAGGGCGGCAGTGGCGCCTGGTCGCCGCGTAGCTTGGCGAAGAATTTCAGCATGCTGTGGCTCTCCTCACGCGAGTGCTGGAAGCAGGATTGTTGATCAGTTTGGCGGGTGGGCGAACCGGGCGTCGCACCAGTTCGCCATCGCAGTTGGGGCAATGTCCAGCCAGGCGCTGCTCGGCGCAGTCGCTGCAGAAGGTGCACTCGAAGGAGCAGATGCGAGCGTCCAAGCTGCTCGCTGGCAGGTCGCGATCGCAGCATTCGCAGTTGGGGCGTAGCTCAAGCATGGAGAGGTTCCTGAATGGGCTGGCCGAAGCGCTGCAGGTAGTCCTGCGGGCTGATGGCCAGGTGTTTGTGAAAGCTGCGGCGCAGGTTCTCCGGATGGCCGAAGCCGGTCAGCCGCGCTACGGTGGCAATCGAGGCCTGGGCGTCCTGCAACAACAGGCGGGCGGCTTCCAGGCGTACCCGTTCGACGTAGCGCCCTGGGCTCATGCCCAGTTCCTGGGCGAACAGGCGTGACAGGGTGCGCGGCGTCATGTGTGCCTGGTTGGCCAGCGCCTCGAGCGACAGATCGCTGCCGAGGTTGAGGGGAATCCACTCGAGCAGGGCTGCCAGGCGCGGTACGCGGCTGGGTTCGGGGGTGAGCAGGGCGCTGAATTGCGCTTGCCCGCCGGGGCGGCGCAGGAACATCACCAGGCGACGCGCGACGGCCAGCGCTATCGGCCTGCCCTGATCGGCTTCCACCAACGCCAGGGCCAGGTCGATACCGGCGGTGACACCAGCGGAGGTGAACAGGTGCGCCGAGCCGCCGTGATCCTTGGGGTCGTAGGTGTGCAGGCAGTCGGCGAGCACTTCAACCTGCGGGTAGCCCAGGCGCAGGGTTTCGGCATCGGCCCAATGGGTGGTGGCGCGGCGGCCATCGAGCAGGCCGGTGGCGGCGAGGATCAGTGCGCCCGAGCAGATCGAGCCCAGACGGCGGATGTGCGGCTCGCTATTGCGCAGCCAGGTCAGCAGGGCCTGATTCTGGCATTGCGCCGCTTCGCCCAGGCCGCCGGGTATCAGCAGTGTATCCAGCGAGTCGGCCGCACGCTCACGCCAACTGCCATCGGCCACCAGTTGAAAACCGGCCGAGGTACGGACCGGGCCGGCCTCATCGGCGAGCAGTTGCAGGTGGTAAGCGGGGGGCAGCCCCTGGCGCTGGCGTTCGACGTTGGCCGAGGCGAACACCTGCAATGGCCCGGTGACGTCGAGGCTCATGACATCGGGGTAGATCAGGCTGGCGATGGTTCTGGGCGCATCCATGGGGAACCTCCTGGAGGACGGGAGGCAGTGTGCGCTGAGGCGGGGGTGGCAACAAGGACATCAGGCCCACGAATCTTGCCAATTTCGCGGCCTTTGGGGGCGCCACTCGGGCGCCCCGGGCGGCAGGTTAAGCCGGCATGCTCCAGGGAGCCAGGTCGAAGCCCTGATTGCGCAACTCCTCACGGGAGCGGTTGAGGGCTTCGGCCAGTTGCTGCGGATCGCTGTAGGTGGCGCTGGACAGTTGAGTGCGACCGAGCACGCGGGTGCTGGTACGGTCGATCACGCTGATGCTGACCACGGCGCTGCCATCCTGCTGCGGGCTCCAGGCAACGCATTGGAAGGGTTGAAAAGCACGGTCGGCGATCAACAGTGCATCGTTAAAACGGAGCGGGGTATTCATGGTTGGTTTCTCCCAAGGGCTTGCCAACAACTTAAATGGTGGCCGCGGGTTATTTGTGCGGCCTTTCAAGTCTGTTGATGAGCGGACTCGGGTGTTAAGTCACATCCATTCGGAAAAAGTTTTCAAAGTGCGTAAAAGTGCCGCAGGCGCTATTTGAAAGCGACGTTTGCAGGCAACTTTTACGACCAGAAGTTCCCTTGTTCCTTTATTCCGGTTGCGCGGCCGGTTGGCCTTGCGGAGCATCGTTACGCTCGTGCCGGTAAGCGCTGACCGCCTCGTATACCGCCTTGCGCAGCCGGTTGATACCACCGATGGGGCGGTGTTCGGCAAGTGAATGCCAGGGGTTGAAGGACAAATTGTCGCAGAACAGGTTTTGTTCGCGGCTATCGAAGTCCTGTGGCGGCAATGTGATACGCGCCACGCTTTGGAACGGCGAAATCTTTTCGCTCCACTCTACGCTCGGGTCTTCGATGGGCATGTAGTACTGCGCGTTCTGTTTTTGTACCTGCAACTCGAAACAGGCCGGCATGCGGTCGAGCGAAAGTTGCTGATAAAGGGCATTGCGCAAGAAGTTGGGCAGGGCCTGGTTCTGCTCGGGCAGGTTATAAGGCGGGCAGTTCTGTGGCGCCGGTACCACGCGGTACTTGATGTTGGCCGGGCCAAGCTTGTATGGGGCGATGGAGTTGTAGGTGGTGGCCACCGGGCTTTCCGGGGCGGGGGCCAGGGTCTTCAGGGCGATGAACAGGTGGCGGACTTCCCAGGTGCGTGGATCCCAGCTAGGGAAGAACGCCAGCACCTTCTTGCCATCGGCCTGGGCGGCGAAGTTGCTGCGGTATTCGGCCACATCGCGGACGAAGAACACCGGATGATTGAACATCACGAAGTCTTGCTCGCTGGCATGCGCCGGGCTGTGCATGAGCTTTTCGCCCGGTACGTCGAGCAGTTTGATGGCCATGCCGCGGGCATCGCGGGCGCGGTCGAACTGTGGGTAGGCGTTGCCGTTGGACAGGCGTACCCAGGCTTGCCAGGTCTTGCCCGGCTCGCTGAATACCCCCTGGCGCAGATCGGCGTCGAGGTCGTCGAGCACCTGTACCTCGCCCTTCACGCAACCATGGGCCTTGGCATGGGCATCACGCAGGACGCGGGTATTGTCGCGGTGCTGCTCAACCACGCGCACGGCGTCCTCGATGATCAGGCGGGTCAGCGCCGCCTCGTCCGGCGGAATCTGCTCTTCATTGGCCACCGGGCCGGAGAATTTCTGCGCGTAATAGAGCTCGCCCACGCCCCAGCCCAGCAGGCCGAGCAGCGCCAGGGTGAGCAGGAGTTTGCCGAGGACGCGGCCAAGCCAGAGCCAGAAAGCTTTCAACATGGGTGGATTCCTTCTTCTCGTTCTTATCAGCTTTCGCAGCTCGGGGGTGGCGTGCTCGGGCGCACCGGGACGTCGCTTAGCTGGGCTTCCAGCGGCGGGTTGCCCAGCACCTTGAGGTATTCGATCAGGGCCAGGCGCTCATCCGGGGACAGGGCTCGGCCGATCACGCCTTGCTGGCGACAGCCATCGCGGAATTCATGACCGCCGTTGCCATTACCGGTCACACGGGTATCGAAGAAGAACCCGCCGGGAAATTTCTCGGTCTGGAAGCCGACGAACTTGGGGTCGTACTCGAAACTGCCGACCCAGAAGCTGCTTTGCCGCTCGTAGACCGGCGAGAGCAACTGGAACAGGGTCGGCACTGAACCGTTGTGCAGGAAGGGCGGCGTGGCCCAGATGCCATCCAGTGGTCTGGCCTTGTAGCCGCGCAGCTCCTGCACGCCAATGGGCAGGCCGTAGCCGTCCATCACCTGACGCTCCCGTGGTGGGATACCAGCGTCCTGATAGGCGCGGTTTTCCACGTAGGCGGTGATATAGGCCAGGCCCTTGGCGCTGGAGATGCTCTTGAAGTCCACCTCGTCGAGGCTGGAGCCGAACAGGCGCACGTCCAGCTTGCTCAGCTCAGCCTTGGTCCAGCCCAGGCGGCTGATGTCGAAGCGGTGGTCGGCGATGTTGTCGGCCGTGGTCGGATCGGTGCCGATCACGCTGAGCGGCACGATATGCATGCGCCACTCGGGATCACGGCTGGGGGCCAGGCGCTGGTCGACGGGTTTGGGATCCGGCGCGTGGCAACGGGCGCAGTTCTCGCTGAACAGGGCCTTGCCCTGGCTGGCCAGCGGCAGGTCGATCTTGCCCAGCACCTCTTGCGGCCAGTGCGGCGGTTGCAGGCGCTGGAGCGTTTCCTCGAGGGTATGGAGGTCATGTAGGCGCACGCTGGAGGCGTAGCGGTCGGCTTCGGGGATGGGTTGGCCATGGCCGTCGAGCAACTGCAGGGTGGCACCGACGCCCAGTGCTTCGCCAACGTTGCGCGCCATCGGCTGCATGGCCGAGCCGTTCCATTGCACCCAGTCGAACTTCCAGATGTCCCAGAGTTGCGGGTAGCTGACCGGGCCGTTGGCGATGCGATAGTTGGCTGGGTCGATGGCGTCGCCGAACACGGTATTGGCGATACGGCCGAAAGCATCGGTGCGGCCGAAGCCCTCTTCGGTGGGGTAGAGGCCGCGGTGCCAGTCGTTGGCGGCGGTTTCCAGCAACTCGTCGAGCACCTGCTTGAAGTCCTCGCGCAGGCGTTCGCGCCCTTGCGGGTACTGCTCGCCCAGCACCTCGCGGGCGAAACGGCGGAATTTCAGCGGGTTGTAGTAGGTGAAGAGCATGCTCATGCCCAATGCCTGGCCAAAGCCGCCGCCGCGCAGGGTCGGCACCGTCGAGGCCAGGGAATGCAGTGCGGCGCCACCGTCGATACGCACGGCCTGGCCACGATAGCGCAACTCGCCGGTGTGGCAGGCAGCGCAACTGATATCCAGGTACTGCTCGCCGCTCTCGCTGTCCTCGTGGCGGGTGAAACCGACCGGCAGGTTGCCCGGGTTCAGCGCGCTGGGCCGTTGGTTGGGGTCGATGAGCAGGCCGAAGCGTGCCAGGTACTCGGGACGGGCGAATCGGCTCGAGCCGAAGGGCATTTCCAGGGCGGTGAACCACTCGTAGCGCATGCCCTTGAGCTGCGTGCCCTGCGGCGTGTAGTAGTAGGTCTGGCGGTCGGCCTCCGACCATTGGTCGAGGTAGTGCAACTGCTCGGGTTGCTGATAGCTGGGCAGGTTCGGGTTGGCGACGTAGTAGAGGACGACTGCCAGGGCGATCAGCGCCAGCAACAGAACCAGTTTGAAAACTCGGCGGAGCAGGCGCATCGGGGTGTCTCCTTCAATGGAGTTCTTTTTAAGGCTGCTGTTATGCCAAGCCCGTAGTCCGTTGGCAAGTTGCCATCAATTGTAGACGAGCCATTTCTTGCACTTTTGTCTCTGCTTCTCTACGGCATGCTGGGCGCGGGCCTGCTAAGGTGCATGCGAACCCATCATGCAAGGACAGGCTCATGCATCCGTTCGAGGCCGAGAAACCTCCACAGTTGGCCCTTCTGCTGGGTTATGCCGGGCTGTTGCCTTTCGTCTTCGGGGCGCTGGGGATCTGGCTGATCCCGCAGGGTTGGCGCGCCTTCGTGCTCGAGGCGCTGCTCGACTACGCGGCGGTGATTCTGGCATTCATGGGGGCCATTCACTGGGGTCTGGCCATGCGCGCTGAGGCGAGCGAGAGCCAGGCGCAACTGCAGCTCGGGCTGTCGGTGATTCCACCGCTGCTAGGCTGGGTGGCGATTGCCAGTGGGCTGACCACCAGCCTGGTACTGCCGATCTTCCTGTTCGCCTTCAGCGGCCTGTACCTGGCCGATCTGCACGCGGTGCGTGTCGGCCTGGCGCCGAAGTGGTATCCAGCGTTGCGCACGCCGCTGACCCTGGTGGTGTGCCTCAGCCTGCTACTGGCCTGGGCCAGCGTGCTCTTCGTCTGAGGCGAGCAGGGCTGCGACTTGACGCTGGGTGGTCTGCCAGCGTTGCTGCCAGTCACCGCCGACCGCATGGAACCTCTGGTTCGTGCTCTGCAGCCAGTGCTGGCAGGCCTGGTGGAAGTCCAGACGATCCTGCAGCTCCGGTTGGCAGCGCTGGCCGTCGTCGCACCAGGGCACGCCACGCGGGTCGAGCAGCAGGTGCAGGTCGTAGTGTCGGCGCAACAGTTCCGTCTCCAGCCAGTCGGGCACGGCGCCGAACAGGCTGCGGCTCCAGAGGATATTGCTGAGCAGGTGGGTGTCGAGAATCAGCAGGTGCGGGCGCTCGGCCCGGGCCTGATCTTCCCAGGCCAGTTGCCCCTGAGCGATGACGGGGATGTCCGCGTAGCAGGTGTCGCGCTGCTCGCGCTCGATGAAGTGGCGCACGTATTCGCCGACCACACGCCCGCCGAAGCGCTGGGCGATGCGCTGCGACAGCCAGCTCTTGCCAGTGGACTCCGGCCCGGTCAGCACCACGACTTTCATGCGGCCGACCGCAATGCCAGATCCTTGCGCCAGCCGAGCCAGCCGCTGATGGCCAGCAGGGTGAACACGGCGTAGAGCACGGCGGTCAGGTAGAGTTCGGTGACGATGAAGAACGCCACGTAGCATAGATCCACCACTATCCATAGCACCCAGCATTGCGCGCGTTTCTGCGCCATCCACCACTGCGCCACCAGGCTGAAGGCAGTGAGGGCGGCGTCCAGCCAGGGGGCGCTGGCATCGGTGAAGGTGGCCATCGAATAGCCCAGCAGCAGGGCACCCAGCACTCCGGCTGCCAGATCACGAACAACGCCCGGCATGGGCAGCATGCTCACCTGACGCCCTTCATGGCGCTCGCCGCCGCGCGTCCATTGCCACCAGCCATAGAGCTGCAGCGCGGCGAACAGCACCTGCAACAGCAGATTGGAATACAAGCGCCAGTCGTAGAACAGCCAGGTATAGAGCAGCACCATGACCAGCCCGATGGGCCAGCACCAGGGGTTTTGCCTGACGGTCAGCCAGACCGAGATGATGCCAAGGCCGGCGGCCAGCAATTCGAGCCAGGACATGGGTCACCCCCGAGTAAAAAGGGCGCGATTGTAGCGCCAAGTCAGTCTGGATCAAACGCGGAACTGCCGATTCAGTTCCTCGGCCAGGTGCTTGATTAGCACGGTGATGCCCCGCACTAGCATGAGCCAGAGGCGGCTCATGGAAACCTTAGGAAGGTACTCTGCACGCTATCGGCATAAGGCTGCCGCCTTCGCGACCTTTGTCTGATAGCATCTCGCCCGGTCGAAAGCAGCCCCTGATACGCAGGAACCTCTCCATAACGCGTCTGTCCCAGGGGCGGGAAAAATTCAAAGCAGCGCATTGCCGTATTTCTTGGGGGAGTCAATGGATATCTGGATGGCCTTTCAGGCCCTGATTCTGGGCGTAGTCGAGGGGCTTACCGAGTTCTTGCCGATTTCCAGCACTGGCCACCTGATCGTGGTAGGCGACCTGCTGGGCTTCAACGGCCAGACGGCCACGGCATTCAAGATCATCATTCAGCTCGGTGCCATTCTGGCCGTGATGTGGGAGTTCCGTGCCCGCGTGTTCGGCGTGGTCGTGGGCCTGCCGCGCGAGCGCAAGGCTCAGCGTTTCACCTTCAACCTGCTGCTGGCGTTCATTCCGGCAGTGATCTTCGGCCTGGCCTTCGCCGATCTGATCGAGCATTGGCTGTTCAACCCGATCACCGTCGCCACGGCGCTGATCGTTGGTGGGTTGATCATGCTCTGGGCGGAGAAGCGCGAGCATGCGATCAAGGCCGAAACGGTGGATGACATGAACTGGAAGCTGGCCCTGAAGGTTGGTTTCGCCCAGTGCCTGGCGCTGATTCCTGGCACCTCTCGCTCCGGCGCAACCATCATCGGTGGTCTGGTGTTCGGCCTGTCGCGCAAGGCGGCCACCGAGTTCTCCTTCTTCCTGGCGATGCCGACCATGGTGGCGGCCACGGTGTACTCGCTGTTCAAGTACCGCGACATCCTGCATCTCGACGACCTGCCGATCTTCGCCATTGGGTTCGTCACCACCTTCATCGTGGCGATGATCACCGTGCGCGTCTTGCTCAGGTTCATCGCCAACCACAGCTATGCCGTGTTCGCCTGGTACCGCATCGCCTTCGGCCTGGTGATCCTGGCCACCTGGCAGTTACACCTGATCGACTGGAGCACCGCGCAACCGTGATCGGCAACGAGCGCAAGGGGCTTCTGAAACGCTGGGACGACGCCAAGGGCTTTGGTTTCATCCAGCCGCAGGGTGGCGGTGCCGAGCTGTTCGCCCATATCTCGGTGATGCGTGGGGAGCGCCGTCCCCAGGCAGGGGATGAGGTGTTCTATATCGAGGGGCGTGACCCGCAGGGCAGGCCGCGCGCCGAGCACATGCGTCTGGCGGGTGAGTTGAGCCTGGATCGCCAGGCCATTCGCCGCAAGCCGGCGGCCAGGCAGGCAGTCAGCGGCCGCGAGCCAGGCAAGGCCACTCGAAGTACGCGACGGCGGCAGGGCGAAGGCATGATTCAACATTTCGGCGCCAAGGCCGTGCTGTTCCTGTCACTTTGTGCATTGCCGCTGTTTGCTGCGCTGCTGCAACTGCGTGGCGCCCTGTGGTGGGTATTGCCGCTCTACCTGCTGGCCAGTGCGCTGAGCTTCGTGCAGTACTGGCAGGACAAACGCAGTGCCCAGCAGGGCAGGCGGCGTACACCGGAGCAGACCCTGCATCTGGTCGAACTGGCCGGTGGCTGGCCGGGCGCCCTGCTGGCGCAACAGGTGTTTCGCCACAAGACGCGCAAGCTTTCCTACCAGATACCGTTCTGGCTGATCATCGCCGCACATCAGGTGTTCTGGATCGACCTTCTGTGGCTCGATGGTGCCTACCTCGCTCGCTACATTCCGTTACCCATCCAGTAACCGCACGGGTTGCAAGGCTCGCTGGCATGAAACCGCGGTAAGCGACTATGTTGGCGTCCCGGATTCTGCCAGCCTGGCGAGAGCAAGGTGTCATGCGAACAATAGTGAGAAACCTCGGTGCAGCCATTGCCAGACAACGTCTCGCAGCCGGTTTACGGGCGCTTGGTCTGTGTCTGCTGGGCTGGCTCGCAGGCCCCGTGCAAGCGGCTGCCGGGGTGCAGCTAACCCTGGGCGGTACGCCCGAGTCGCTGGCCTATACCCGGCTCGTGCTCGAGCAGACCTTGGCATCAGGAGGGCATGCCGTCGAGGTGCGGGAGCTTACCGACCTACCGATGACGCGCCTGGAGCTCATGCTGCAACGTGGAGACATCAGTGCGCTGATCCTCGGGCCGACGGCCGAGCGTAATCGCAGGTTTCTGCCGGTATGGGTGGATATCACCGACAATCTGGTCAATCAACGCATCCTGTTCATTCCCAAGGGGAGCCAGGCGCTGTATGACCCGGTGCACAGTCTGGAGGACTTCCGCCGCCTGCAGCGGGTGGCAGGCATGGGCACGGCTTGGGCGGACAGAGCCATCTGGGAAAGCAATGGCCTGCCGGTGGTGAGCATCGACGGCGACTGGAAGCGGCTCTACCGTATGGTGGCGTCGCCGGCACGGCGGATCGACTATCTGCCCCGTGGCGCCCACGAAATGGCGCTGGAATGGAAGCAGCACGCCGACCTGGAGGTGGAACGGAACCTGGTGTTCACCTATGCGCAGGATCACATTCTCTATGTCTCGCCGGCGCGCCCGGAGCTGCATCGCTTGCTGCAGGCATTGTTGCCGCAGGCACAGCGCACGGGGCTGATAAGTCGTCTGGCCAGGGAGTACTACCACCAGGCCTTCGAGCCGCCGGTCAGCCTGCAGCAGCGGCGAGTCATCCGCCTGGGGATGCCCGCGATTCTATAGGAGTAGCCCCGGTTGCAAGCGCTTGGGTAGGCGGCGCACCACTAGCTGATGGGAGCGGGTGAGCAACTGGCGCAATTCCGCCTCGCCCAGAGGCAACTGCCGGGCACTCATGCTGATCCAGTGCGCGCGGGCCAGGTAGGGCGCCGGGCGGATGCCGGGGCGATCCACGTAACCCAGGAACAGGTCGCTGTCGACCTTGAAGGCCAGATCCTCGCCGAGAAAGTCGAGGATGGCGAACATCTTGTTGCCCGCGATGGAAAAGACTCGATTGCTGCCCCACTTGAAGTCTTCACGGGCACCGGGCAGGTTCAGGCAGAAGGTGGCGATCTGATCGGGGGTCATGGCTGATTCCGAAGTCTGCAGGTAGTTGGCTGGGTGTGCATTCAGGTCGGGGCAGCCTGCGAGCGTTCGTACGCCTGGGTCATGACCCGCCAGGTATGTGGGTCAGCCGGGATCAGGTGCTCGATGCGCAGCGAGGCCACTGTGATATCCAGCGGCATGCCAAAGGTGGTGAAGGTGGAGAGAAAACTCAAAGGCCCCTCGGGTGAGTCGATGCGCGTCATCACCAATGGTGGGAGTTCGTCGTGCCCTGCGGCCGGCCCGCAGGGTGCTGGTAAACCCGCCAGCATCCTGGCCAGCTCGGGATCTTGCAGTGCTTCACGTGAGGCGCGCTGCCAGGCAAGGGCGCGGATCTCATCGGCGTTGACCAGGTGATCCCCCAGGCCGCCTGGTTGCAACAGGGTGACCAGCAGGTTGAGTTCATCGGCGCTATCTGCCGGCAGTCCCAGCAAGCCGAACAGTGCCGCCGTGCTGGCATTGGCAGCCAATACCTGCCACTGGCTGCCTAGCACTATCGCCGGGGCCGGATTGTTGGCTTGCAGGATATGGCCGATGGCGTCACGAATGGCGGCAAGGGACTGCGCCTCGAGCGGTGACTTGCCATAGCGCGGCGCGTAACCGGCAGCTAGAAACAGGCTGTTGCATTGCTCCAGCGGGGCTTCCAGGGCCATCAGCAAGGCGTGCAGAGTCGCGGGGCTGGGCCTGGCGCGGCCGGTTTCGATGCAGCTCAGGTGGCGCTGGGAGATGCCGCAGATCAGCCCCAAATCGAGTTGGCTGAGGCCGGCCTGGCGACGCAACTGGCGCAGTTGCAAGCCAGCAGGGGCAAGGGCAGGCGTTCGTGGCGGAAGGTGGGCATTCATGCACGGACTCTGGCAGTTCGGGCGAGGCGTCGTCCATGACCTCAGAGGTCATTGAACCAGAGGTGAGCCTATCACTAATTTGCTTGCACCATCGTTCAGGAGCCGCTCATGAACCGACCTTACCTCGCACTCGTCACCCTGCTGAGCTTTGCGCTCTATACCGCTTGGAGCATGGCGGTAGCCGAACAGTCGCTGCTGGCTTTCGGTCTGCAACTGCTGTCGCGCCCGGATACCGCGCAAGTCGTCATCGATCTCTACCTGATGGCAGCGCTGGCCATATGCTGGATGTATCGCGATGCACGCGCCAAGGGGCGTTCGTGGCTTTGCGTCCTGCCTTACCTGGCCCTGACTGTCCTCTTCGTTTCCATCGGCCCGCTGACCTACCTCGTGGTCGAAGGCTTCTGCCGCCAGCGCTTACCGGCGGCACGCGCATGAACACCGGTTGGCGCCGCCTTGACCCGCGTGTTTTGGCAGCTTCTGAGCTTGTCTTGTAGACTCCGCTCTTCCTTGCTTCTCTACGAGCAGTGCCTGCTGCGCGCGCCCATCGTTGGCCACCCATGAATATCGATCGCCGTTTTCGCTTCGCCTGGCTGTTGCTGTGGCTGCTGCTGTCATGGCCAGCGCTGGGCGATGTGCTGCCTGTGGATGGGGGGCAACTCGGCGATGCGCCAGTGTCGCTGACTCGCCATGTCGGCATGCTGGAGGATCCCTCTCAGGCCTTCACCCTGAAGGAGGTGCGTGATGCTGCGCAGGAGGGCCACTTCCGTTACCAGCAAGGCAGCGGCGCATCCTTTGCTCTGGGCTTCACCCGTTCGGCCTACTGGTTTCGCCTGGTACTCGGCAATTCCAGCGATGTGCCGCTCACGCGCCTGTTGGTGGTGGACAATCCGCGCATCTCCCAGGTCGATGCCTACATTCCGGACGGGCAGGGTGGCTATCACACCTGGTTGACGGGGGCCGACCGGCCATTCACCACCAAGGCCTACGACAATCGCAATTTCGTCTTCCCGGTCGGACTGCCGGCGCGCTCGCAGCAGGTGATCTACCTGCGCGTGCAGTCGAGCATCGGTCTGCTGGTGCCGTTGCAACTCTGGTCGCCGCAAGCCTTTCAAGCCTACGAGCGTGATGACTACATGGCACGCAGTGGTTACATGGGCATCGCGGTGGCGATGATCCTGTTCAACCTGATGTTGTTCATCGCTCTACGCGAGCGCATCTACCTGCTGTACGTGACTTTCGTGCTCAGCGCCGCGGGCCTTTTGACCATCAAGAACGGCATGGCGCCGGACTGGAGCCTGTTCGGCTTCACGCTCAATTCCAATGTCGCCTACTACAGCAGCGCGTCGCTGGCCTTGTGCGCGCTGATGCTGTTCATGCGACAGATGCTGCAGACCCCGCGTTTGCTGCCCTGGGGCGACCGCCTGCTGCTGGCGATGATCGGCCTGTATCTGGTATCGCCGTTGATCTACGCCCTGGCCTTGCCTCAGGTGTCCCGAGTGGCCATCGTGCTCAACCTGCTGACAGCGCTGATGATGATCGCCATTGCCGTCGCCTGTGCCGTGAAACGGCAGCGCAGTGCCTATTTCTTTCTCGCCGCCTTCGGCCTGCTGATACTGGGCGGGGCCAGCACCACGTTACGTGCCATGGGCATCCTGCCGACCAACGTGTTCACGGTCGACGGCCTGCAACTGGGCTCATCGCTGGAAATGCTCCTGCTGGCCTTCGCCCTGGCCGACCGTATCAACGTCATGCGCCAGGAAAAGATGCAGGCCCAAGCGCAACTGCTGCAGGCTCAGGAGCAGCTGGTGGACAGCCTGCAGCGCTCCGAACGTGAGTTGGAGCAGCGTGTGCAAGAACGCACACAAGAGCTGCAGGTGCTCAATCAACGCCTGGAAAACCTGAGCATGACCGACGCGCTGACAGGCATCGGCAACCGTCGGCAGTTCGATGCCATGCTCGCTCAGCAATGGCATCAGGCCCAACGCAATGCCACGCCGTTGGCTCTGGCCGTTCTGGACGTGGATTGGTTCAAGCCCTACAACGACCTCTACGGCCACCCGCTGGGAGATGCCTGCCTGCGCCAGATTGCCCAGGCGCTGGAAGCGACCCTTGGCCGCTCGACGGATTTCGTCGCCCGTTATGGTGGTGAGGAGTTCGTCTTTCTCGCGCCCATGACCGATCTGGCCGGTGCGCTGCAGCGGGCCGAGCAGCTGATCGCGGCGGTGCGCGCCCTGAATCTGCCGCACAGCGGCTCGCCCTATGGTCAGGTCACCCTGAGCATCGGCGTGGCGGCCATGCAGGCCACGCCGCAGCACGATCAGCAGCAGCTTCTGGAGCGGGCCGATGCCGCCTTGTACCGGGCCAAGCAACGGGGGCGCAACCGCGTCGAGTGCGACCAGACGGAGTGAACGCCGCCCCTGTGTAGGAGCGAGCTCATTCGTGATAGGCCATGGCTCGATGCCCCGCGACTCTGCGTGCTTGATGAGGGGTAGCCGTAGGGCGGACTCAGGAGCCTAAGCGAACAGTCCGCCGGGCCATGCCGAGTTCGGCACCACGGCTCACGCCCAATACAAGCATTCCAACTGCGAAGAGCCATAAAAAAGCCCCGAGCACGCAATGCGCGCCCGAGGCTAAAGGAGCGGCGGAGCGGAGCCGCCCCCAGGAGAGAAAACTCAGGCCTGTGGCTGCCAGCCGCCACCCAGCGCCTTGTAGATGGCGACGATGCCGCTGTACAGCTCCACCTCGGCCGCCGCCTGGGCGTCTTCGGCGGCCAGGCGCTCGCGCTCGGCATCGAGCAGCACGAGGAAGTCCACCGTACCTTCGCGGTAACGAATCGCCGCCTGCTGCGCCGCCGCACGGCTGGCTTCGACCTGGCGTACCAGGGCGATCAGGCGTTGCTGGCGCTTGCCGTAATCGCTGAAGGCGTTCTCCGACTCTTCCAGCGCCAGCAGCACCTGTTGCTCGTACTGCGCCAGGGCACCGTCGGCTTCGGCTTCGGCGCCGCGCAGACGCGCGCGCACGCTGCCCAGGTCGAATGCGGCCCAGCTTATGCTCGGTGCCACGGCCCAGGCCCGCGCTGCCGAGGCGCCCAGTTGCGAGCCGCGCCCGGCGGTAAAGCCGAGAAAGCCCGACAAACTCACCCGTGGGAACAGGTCGGCCGTGGCCACGCCGACTTCGGCGGTGGCTGCCGCCAGTTGCCGCTCAGCGGCCTGCACGTCCGGGCGTCGGCGCAGCAGCTCGGCCGGGTTGCCAATCGGCAGGGCCTTGGCGATGGCTGGCAGCGGCTTGGGCGACAGATCCACCTCCAGTTGCTCCGGGCGCTGGCCGAGCAGGGTGGCGATGCGGTTGCGCGCCCGTACCTGCTGCGCCTGCAACTGCGGCACGCTGGCTTCCACCGCCGCCAGGCGGGCATCGGCGCGCAGCACGTCCAGCTCGCTGCCGATACCGGCATCGCGCAACTGTTCGGTGATGGCGCGCGATTCCTGCTGGTTCTTCAGGTTTTCCAGGGCGATGTGTTCACGTAGCTGCGCGCCGCGCAAGGTGCCGTAGGCATCCACCAGCTCGGCGATCAGGCTGACCTGAATCTGGTAGTAGTCGGCCTCGGCCACCTCGATGCGCGCTTCGCTGGCCTCCAGTTGGCGCTGGATGCGGCCGAACAGGTCGAGCTCCCAGGCCGTGTCCAGGCCCAGGTCGTAGCGTTCCTGGCGCACGCGCTGCTCGGTGGTCGGTGGCTGCTGGGCCTTGCCGAATTCGCCACTGGCACGGCTGGTGACGGTGGGGAAACGGTCGTTGGCCACGTCATCGCGAATGGCCCGCGCCGCGCGCAGGCGGCTGAAGGCCACGCGCAGCTCACGGTTGTCGGCAAGCGAGCGCTGCACCAACTGGTTCAGCGTCGGGTCGTCGAACTGCTGCCACCAGGCCGCCTCGAAACGGGTGCGGTCGTAGTCGCCGGCCTCCAGCGCGGCAATGCGCGCCGGGTCGGTTTCGGGTGCGCGATAGTCCGGGCCTACGGCGCAGGCCGACAGGGCCAGGGCGAGCAGGGCGGGGGTAAAGGCCTTCATGCGTGCACCTCCTGCAGGCGGGCGACTTTGCGCGCTTGGCGTTTCTCCACGAAGGCGCGGATCAGCACGTAGAACACCGGCGTCAGCAGCAGGCCAAAGAAGGTCACGCCAATCATCCCGCTGAACACCGCCACGCCCATGGCATGGCGCATCTCGGCACCGGCGCCGGAGGAGAGCACCAGCGGCACCACGCCCATGATGAAGGCGATGGAGGTCATCAGGATCGGGCGCAGACGCAGGCGGCAGGCTTCCAGCACAGCGGCGATGCGATCGAGGCCTTCTTCCTGTTTCTCCTTGGCGAACTCGACGATGAGGATGGCGTTCTTGCACGCCAGGCCCACCAGCACGATCAGGCCGATCTGGGTGAAGATGTTGTTGTCGCTACCGGCCAGGATCACCCCGGTGATGGCCGAGAGCAGCACGGTCGGCACGATCAGGATGACCGCCAGCGGCAGGCTCCAGCTCTCGTACTGGGCGGCCAGCACCAGGAAGGCCAGCAGCACGCAGAGCGGGAAGATGAACACGGCGGTGTTGCCGGCGAGAATCTGCTGGTAGGTCAGATCCGTCCACTCGTAGGTCATGCCATTGGGCAGTTCCTGTTCCAGCAGCTTGGCGATGGCGGCCTCGGCCTGGCCCGAGCTGTAGCCCGGTGCGGCGGCGCCATTGATCTCGGCGGTGAGGAAGCCGTTGTAGTGCATCACCCGGTCGGGGCCGGCGCTGTCTTCCACCTTGACGAAGGTGGACAGCGGCACCATCTCGCCACGGTTGTTACGTACCTTGAGCTGGCCGATCTGCTCCGCTTCCAGACGGAACTGCTGGTCGGCCTGGACGTTGACCTGATAGGTGCGGCCGAAGCGGTTGAAGTCGTTGGCATACAGCGAGCCCAGGTACACCTGCAGGGTGTCGAAGATGTCGCTGATGGCCACGCCGTGGGTCTTGGCCTTCTCGCGGTCGATGGCGGCCTCCACCTGCGGTACGTTGACCTGATAGCTGGTGAACACCGACATGGGGTTCAGCTCCGGCAACTGACGGGCCTTGTTGAGGATGTTCTGGGTTTGCGTGTACAGCTCCTCGTAGCCCAGGTTGCCGCGATCCTGAATCTGCAGGCGGAAGCCGCCAATGGTGCCCAGGCCTTGTACCGGGGGTGGTGGGAAGATGGCGATGTAGGCGTCCTGGATCTCGCTGAACTGGCCGTTTAGCGCGCCCGCGATGGCAGAGGCCGACATGGACGGATCCTTGCGCTGGCCGAAGTCCTTCAGCGTGACGAAGACGATGCCGCTGTTCGGGCTGTTGGTGAAGCCGTTGATCGACAGGCCCGGGAAGGACACGGTGTTCTCCACGCCCGGGTACTTGGCAGCGATATCGCTCATGCGCTTGATCACCGCCTCGGTGCGGTCGAGGGTGGCGGCATCGGGCAACTGGGCGAAGGCCACCAGGTACTGCTTGTCCTGCTGCGGCACGAAGCCGGTGGGGGTACTGGAGAAACCCAGGTAGCCGAGCACCAGCAGGCCGCCGTAGACCAGCATGGCGATGCTGCTGCCGCGCAGCACGCGACGCACCGTGCCGACGTAGCCATGGCTGGCGCGGTCGAACACGCGGTTGAACGGGCCGAACAACCAGGCGCCGAACAGCTTGTCGAGCAGGCGCGAGAAACCATCCTTGGGCGCGTGGTGATCTTTCAGCAGCACGGCAGCCAGCGCTGGCGACAGGGTCAGCGAGTTGATCGCCGAGATCACCGTGGAGATGGCGATGGTCAGCGCGAACTGCTGGTAGAACTGCCCGGTGAGGCCGGAAATGAACGCGGTGGGCACGAACACGGCGCACAGCACCAGGGCGGTGGCGACGATGGGGCCGGTGACTTCCTTCATGGCCTGGCGGGTGGCTTCCACCGGCGACTTGCCCAGGCCGATGTTGCGCTCGACGTTCTCCACTACCACGATGGCGTCGTCCACCACGATGCCGATGGCCAGCACCAGGCCGAACAGTGACAGGGCGTTGAGGGAGAAGCCGAACAGGTGCATCACCGCAAAGGTGCCGATCAGCGACACCGGCACGGCGGCCAACGGGATGATCGAGGCGCGCCAGGTCTGCAGGAACAGGATCACCACCAGCACCACCAGCACGATGGCTTCGAGCAGGGTGTGCACCACCGCCTCGATGGAGCCACGGACGAAGATGGTGGGGTCGTAGACGATCTCGTAGTCCATGCCCTGCGGGAAGCTCTGCTTCAGCTCGGCCATGCGCGCACGCACCTCATCGGAGATGGCGATGGCGTTGGAACCGGGACGTTGGAACACCGGGATGGCCACGGCTGGCTGGTTGTTCAGCAGCGAGCGCAGGGCGTACTGGTTGGAGCCCAGCTCGATGCGGGCGATGTCACGCAGGCGGGTGATCTCGCCGTCTTCGCCGGCGCGGATGATAATGTTCTCGAACTCTTCCTCGGTGACCAGACGGCCCTGGGTGTTGATCGACAACTGGAAGCTATTGCCAGCGTCAGAGGGCGGCGCGCCGAGGGCGCCGGCGGCGACCTGGCGGTTCTGCTCGCGGATGGCGTTGACCACATCGCTGGCGGTGAGCCCGCGCGAGGCCACCTTGTTCGGATCCAGCCAGACGCGCAGCGAGTAGTTGCCCATGCCGAACAGTTGCACGTCGCCCACGCCGTCCAGGCGCGCCAGCTCGTCCTTGACGTTGAGCGCGGCGTAGTTGGACAGGTAGAGCATGTCGTAGCGGTTGTCCGGCGAGGTCAGGTGCACCACCATGGTCAGGTCGGGGGAGGCCTTGTCCACGGTCACGCCGAGGCGCTGCACCTCGGTGGGCAGCGTCGGCATGGTGCGGGTGACGCGGTTCTGCACCTGTACCTGGGCGTTGTCCAGATCGGTGCCGAGGGCGAAGGTCACGGTCAGGGTCAGCTTGCCGTCGTTGGTCGACTGCGACGACATGTAGAGCATGCCTTCGACGCCGACGATGGCCTGCTCCAGCGGCGAGGCGACGGTCTCACCGATCACCTTGGGGTTGGCACCGGGGAAGTTGGCGCGCACCACCACGGTGGGCGGCACCACTTCCGGGTATTCGCTGATCGGTAACTGGAACAACGAGATGGCGCCGCTGATCAGGATCAGCAACGACAGCACGGCGGCGAAGATTGGCCGCTGGATGAAGAATTGCGAGAAATTCATGGCTCTTTCCTCAAGTCGCGCAGGCGCGATCAGCCGCGCGGCGAGCGAATATCGGTACGTTCGGCGGCAAGGCGGGGCGACTGGCTCTCGGCGGCGGCCTCACGCATGCGTGCCAGTTGCGCCAGGGTGTCGGCATCGGCCATGGCCACCGGTTGTGGGTCGACGGTGGCGCCGGGCATGGCGCGCTGCAGGCCGTTCACGACGATCTTCTCGCCCTTGCTCAGGCCGCTGCGGACGATGCGCAGGCCTTCGAGCTTCGGCCCCAGTTCAATTGAGCGGTAGGCCACGGTGTTGTCGTCGCCGAGCACCAGCACATACTTCTTACCCAGGTCGGTGCCCACCGCTTCGTCCTTGATCAGAGTGGCGGCGTAGGGCTTGCTGCCCACCAGCTTGAGGCGCGCGTAAAGGCCCGGGGTGAAACGGCCGTCTTGATTGTCGAACACGGCGCGGCCACGGATGGTGCCGGTGCGCGGGTTGACCTGGTTGTCGAGAAAGTCCAATTGGCCCAGGTGCGGGTGACCGGCCTCGTCCGACAGCCCCAGATACACCGGGCTGGCGCCACGGGCATCGGTGCCGGCATCATGGGCCAGTTCCGTGTACTTGAGGAAGGCGCGCTCATCAGCATCGAAGTAGGCGTAGACCTTGTCGGTGGAGACCACCGAGGTCAGCAGGCTTTCACCCGCGTTGACCAGGTTGCCGCGAGTTATTTCGGCGCGGCTGACGCGGCCATCGATGGGCGAGGTGATGCGGGTGAAATCCAGATTGAGACGGGCGTTGTCCAGCTCCGCCTGGATAGCCGCGACCTGCGCTTGCGCTTCGCTGGCGGCACTGGCGCGGGCATCGGCCAGTTCTGCGGAGATGGCGTTGCTCTGGCGCAGACGTTCGCCACGGCGGGCTTCGTTGACGGCGCGAGCCTGGTTGGCACGGGCCTGCTGCAATTGCGCTTCAAGTCGCTTGAGCTCGGCCTGGAAGGGGCGCGGGTCGATCTGGAACAGCAGGTCGCCTTTCTTCACTAGGCTGCCTTCATTGAAGGCCACGCGGTCGATGTAGCCAGATACGCGTGGACGAATCTCCACCGATTGCGGCGCTTCCAGGTGCCCGGTGAACTCGTCCCACTCGTTGACCGGCTGCTCGATGACCTCGGCCACGCTGACCTTGGGTGCCGGCATCTGCGCCTGGGCCTGCGGGGCTTGCTCGCAGCCGCTCAGCAGCAGAGCGCCGGCGAGGGCAAGGGGGAATATCCAGATGTTCTTGTGAAACTGTTCCATAGATGACTCCGCCAGTCGGATTTGTGAATGGGCGGAGTCTGCGGTGAGGTACGGCGAGCGACTAATCGAACGCCATGAAGTTCAATATCACCGGCAATGATTATGTGCGGCTATTCATGAACGAAGGGCATGGTTGCGGCCATCGGACCTGTGCACCGACAGCCGCGTGGGATGTGTGTAATCAAGCGTCCACAGGCCAGGTGCCACGGCGCACCATTTCCCTGACGCGGTCAACGCCATTGGCCCGTACCAGCAATTCCATGCGTGCTTTTTCGATGTCCTCAGCGCTCCAGTGCTCGGTGGCCATGGTGGCCTTCTCGTGAGACCAGCCATTGTCGTAGTGGCGCACCACGTATTGCTGCTGATATTCCCACATCGAGGTTCCGGGAATCGGGGTAACAATAAAAGGGTTGGCATAGGCCATGCCTGCACCCATCAGGGTGACGGCATAATCGATGGTGCGCTCGATCAGCTCCAGACTCTCGATGAAAGGCTCTTGCCCTGGCCGTTCGGGAGGATTGACGAACCCCAGCATGAAGCCGCCGGTGACCTGAATACCGTGCTCGGTGAAGATCTCTATAAGCTCGAAGGTCGATTGTTGAATCGCGTTGAACCGGGACTTGTTGGAGTTGACCAGGCTCTCTTCGTTTGCGCTTTCAACAGCGAGATATACGTTATAGCAACCATTCTCGGCGATGGAACGGATGAACTCCCTTGCATTGAGTCCTCCTTTGATTGCCTCGATGACATTACGGTATTGCGGGTTTCTGCGTTCATTTTCATCCAACTGAGCGATAAAGCTTTCCCCAAGATGCAGAAGGATCAGGTTGAAAAGGCTTAACCCGCCTTCTTCGACCCAGGGTAGGTCGTGCTTTTTCAAAAGATGGCCGACCTCCATGGCATAGAGCGGGTCGTGCATCAGGTGATCGTCCTCGATCAGGACTTCGGTCACACCCTGCCTGACCAGATCGGCCAGGTGCAGGTCGAACCAGTCCAGCCCCAGGGCGCGCCAGGGGCCGTTGATTTTCGGGATGTAGCAAAAATTGCAGTTCACGTTGCAGCCGATCGTGGAGAATATCTGCGCCCAGGCGCCGTGCTTGCGCACTCGGGCCCCGGAGGAGTGATAGGGCTGCAGGTAATGGCTCATGTCCAGAAAGCTGAAGTCCGGCAGGGGCATGATGCCAAGCCGTTCATTGAGGCCCTGGCGCTTTGGAACGATGCTCAGGTAGCTGGACTTCTGGGTAGGGCGAACCAGTTGCCCACGGCTGTCCCGGTAGGCCACGCCAGGTACGGCATCGATGTTCGTGCCCTCATGGGTCAAGGCATCGAGCAACAGGGTGAAGGCCCGGTCGGCCTCATTGATCAGCGCGAAATCGAAGGCCGAATCCAGCAGCGCGTTCTTCCAGTCACCACTGGAGTGGGCCCCGCCGGTCACGAGCACCAGGTTGGGATCGATGCTCTTCACCAGCTCGGCCAGTGCCCGCGCATTGCCCCATTGCACCGTGTAGTTGCATTGAATGCCGACGATATCGGGTTGGCTGGTTTCGATGATCTCGCGTAGCTGCGTATCGTTGAGGCCATAGCGGATCAGGTTGCCCTGATCGACCTGTACCAGGCTGTGTTCCTGGGACCAGCCGGCAAAGGGCGCGTCGACGATCTGCACGTCGTAGCCGGCGCGTCGAGCCACCGTGGCGATGCGTAGCAAGCCGATAGGCGTACCGGCTCGCTTCATCACTTCAAAGGTGTCTATGCCGATGCGGGCGAATGCACTGTCGTGCGGGGTAGGTTCGATTAGACGGGTGTAGGGTGGAACGAACAACAAGACACGCGGCGCCTCGCCATTGGCGCGTCGGCGGATGGCGGTTCGACTGCTGAGCAACGAGGGTTGCCTTAGATGCTTGAGCAAGGGGCGCGTAGGGGAGACCGAAAAGCTGGGCTCGCGGCTGTCGATCCTGATGGTATCCTGTGAAGCGATCAATTCCATCTGTCTGTCTCCTTGAAAGGTCGGTGTCAGCCTGAGGTTTTGCGTGAGCGCGAAGTGGCGATGACGGCCCCGAGGATGATCAGCACGGCCGGGATCAGCAGGATCGGGCTGGCATCGCTTTGCCCGACCACAATCAGCAGCACCGTGGAGAACAGAGGCGCCAGGTAGGACAGGGCGCCCAGCATCGCCAGGTTGCCGTGCTTGGTGGCGTGATCCCAGGCGAAGAAGGCCAGGCCCACTGGCCCCAGGCCGAGGGCGACGATTGCCGCCCATTGTTCGGCAGCAGGGCGCACCGTGGTCTCGAACAGCAGGTGGCAGAGCAGGCCGGCGGCGGCGACCAGGCCGCAGATACCGCCGATGATGCTGCTTGGCACGTTGCTGAAACGCCGATTGACCACCGAATAGGTCGACCAGACCCAGGCGCCGGCAAAGGCAGCGGCGTAACCCATGATGGGCATCGCTGCGCTTTCCTGGCTGGCGCGCTGTTGCATGATCAGGGCTGTTCCCGCCAGGCCGAGCAGGGCGCCCAGCAGTTGGCGTTTGCGCAGCGACTCGCCGGTGCCGAGGCTAGACAGCAGGACGATCATCAGTGGCCAGAGGTAGGCGATCAGGCTGGCTTCAGCCGCTGGCGCGGCCTTGAGCGCGAAAAAATACAAGGCGTGATAGCCGAAGATGCCGGCGAACCCCGTTGCCCATACATACCAGGGCTGGCGCCAACTGTTGAACTCAGCAGCACCCCGCAGGCCAAGAATGCACAAGCTGGCCACGAAGGCGACGGCGAAGCTCGAGGCCAGCAATTGAAAGGCCGGGATGCCGGCCGTCAGGGTCGTCAACAGCGCCAGACAGGCCCATAGAAATACCGCGATCACCCCGATCAGTGTGGCGCCTGCGCTCGCGCCGAGGGTAGCGATGGATAGGTTGGAAGTGGTCATGCAAGCCCCGCCTGCCTGTGATGTTCAAACGGGGAAAATACAAAGGCGCGGGTAGGCGGTCTTGATCGGAACTGCCGGAGAATTGTTCGAGACTGCTGCCTTCGGGGCCGCTTCAAGCACCTAGTGGCGACAGGACGCAGCAAGCCGGGGCCGAGATGGGCTCTTCAGTGGGCGCGTGTGCGTTTGCGTAGCGAGGCCGGTGTCAGGTCGTGGGCCTTCTTCAGCGCATGGGTCAGCGCGCTCTGGTCGGCGTAACCGGTGCGATGGGCGATCTCGATGATCGGCAGCGAGGTCTGGCGCAGCAGGTCGATGGCCAGGTTCAGGCGCAGGCTGGCGATATGGCTGAATGGCGTTGTTGCCAGGTGCCGCTCGAACAGGGCGTACAAGCGCCGCTCACTGGTGCCGGAATGGCGGGCGATATCACGGATCGTCAGGGGGGCATGCAGGTGTCGTTCGATATAGTCCAAGGCCTTGGCGAGGATGAGCTGACCGGGATCCTGTGGGCTGACCTCGGGCTGCAACAAGGAGCACAGCAGCAACTGGCTCCACGACTCGGTCAGCGTTGTTGAGTGGCTCAGGCGCGCGCTGTTGCCGATGGCGTAATCGAGCAGGTGACGGATATCGGGGCTCAGCGCAAAGAAGCGCTTGCCGCTCAGTGGGTCGAGTGCTTGCGTGGTGCTGTCGCTGGTTTCGGCACATTGGGCCGGCACGTCCAGCACCAGAAAGCTGTTGTGGGTGTTGGCCTGGAAGGTATGCCGGGCGCCGGCGGCGATCACCACCCCCTGGCTGGCATCCACCTTGCCGCCGCGTCCGTCGATCTCGATTTCCATTGCGCCGCAGCGCGGCAGGACGATCTGGTGAAAGTCGTCGTGTTCGTGAAGCTCCACCTCCCCTGAATAGGAACGTATCGCCAGGGAGAAGGGGAAAGGGACGGTAGCGTTCATCCATGACTCTCTTGGTGTCGAGACTGAGCGCAAGTGTAATGCAGCGCTCGGAGCTAACAAGACAGGGATATTACAGACTATCCGGGTCACCACAGAACATCTGGATCCGCGAACGCAGCCAGCGCTCGGCCGGGTCGTTGTCCTGGGCGCCGCGCCAGGCCATGTGCAGCTCGAAGGTCTGCGTCTGCAGTGGCAGATCCTCGGCGCGCAGGCCGCCAGCGGCGGTCAGGGCGGCGGCGGTGTAGTCGGGCACGCTGGCGACGATATCGGTTTCCGCCAGCAAGGTGCCCAGGCCGTTGAACTGCGGCACGGCCAGCACCACATGGCGCTTGCGCCCGAGCTTGGCCAGTTCGTCATCGATGAAGCCGGTCAGGTCACCGGCGAAGGACACCAGGGCATGGGGGCGGTTGCAGTAGTCATCCAGGCTCAGCGCGCCGGGGATGGAATCGGCGCGCAGCAGCTTGGCCTTGCTGCGGCGCAACACCTTGCGCTTGGCGTTGGCGGGCAACTCGTCGGTGTAGGCCACACCCACGGAAATCTCACCGGAGGTCAGCAGGCCGGGCATCATCAGGTAATTGGTGCGGCGAACCACCAGCACCACGCCCGGCGCTTCGGCGCGCAGGCGGCGCAGCAGGGCAGGCAGCAGGGCGAACTCGACGTCGTCCGAGAGGCCGATGCGGAACACTGCGTTGCTGGTGGCCGGGTCGAAGTCGGCAGCGCGGCTGACGGCCGTGGAGATGGAGTCCAGCGCCGGCGAGAGCAGGGTGAAGATCTCCTGCGCACGCGGGGTCGGCTCCATGCTGCGGCCGGTGCGTACGAACAGCGGATCGTCGAACAGGGTACGCAGGCGCGCCAGCGCCGCGCTGATGGCTGGCTGGCCCAGGAACAGCTTCTCGGCGGCACGGGTCACGCTGCGCTCGTGCATCAGCGTCTCGAAGACGATCAGCAGGTTCAGGTCGAGGCGACGCAGATCGTTGCGATTCATTCGGATACCATAGGAGGGAAACTGGCCTTGTCAGCACTGCGTTGCAAATGAGAGCCTGTGCGTGGGCATAGTAAGGTCAGTGCACGGCGGATTGAAAGGCGCCGAATCACTGCCAGGCATGACGACTATCGATGGCAGCCGATAGTGCCGGTGTCATACAGCGGATAAAGTCCCCACTCAATGAAGTGTCAATCCGCGATCGAGCGTTGAGGTAAGCGATGTCCCGCATGATCCGTTTTCATAAGTTCGGCGATGCCGACGTGCTCCAGTACGAAGAGGTTCCGACGCCCGTGCCCGGCCCCGGTGAGGTGCTGGTGCGTGTTCAGGCTGTAGGGCTTGGTTGGAAGGACGTGATGTGGCGTCAGAACCTGGCTGCCGAACAGGCTCGCCTGCCAGCAGGCACAGGTTTCGAGTTGGCCGGTACCGTGGCCGCACTGGGCGAGGGCGTCGAGGCCTTCGAGCTGGGCACCGCCGTTGCCGGCTTTCCGGCAAGCACGCCGAACCGTTACCCGACCTGGGGCGATCTGGTGCTGATGCCCAGCCATGCCCTGACCCGTTACCCCGAGGTGCTCAGCCCGGTCGAGGCCAGCGTGCACTACACCGGGCTGCTGTTCGGCTACCTGGCGCTGGTGGATCTGGCTCAGCTCAAGCCCGGGCAGCACGTACTGATCACCGAGGCCAGCCACTGCCTGGCCCCGCAGACCGTACAACTGGCCAAGGTGCTGGGCGCCAGGGTCATCGTCTCCACCAGCTCGGCCGATGATCGCGAGTTCCTGCGTGGCCTGGGCGCTGACAAGGTGATCGTCACCGAGGAACAGGATCTGGTGCTGGAGGTGGAGCGCTATACCGAAGGCAAGGGCGTGGAGGTGATCCTCGACCAGTGCGCCGGCCCGCAGATGAAACTGCTCGGTGATATCGCTGCAGCGCGTGGCAAATTGATACTGTATGGTAACAACGGTGGCAACGACACGGCGTTCCCGGCTTGCGCCGCGTTCAAGAAGCACCTGCAGTTCTTCCGCCATTGCGTGCTGGATTTTACCGGCTGCCCGGAGTTGGGCATCGAGCCCGACAGCGAAGCCGTAACCCGTGCGCTGACGCACATCAACCAAATGACGGCAGATCGATTGCTCACACCCGTGATCGACAAGGTCTTCGCCTTCGAGGATTTCGTCGCCGCGCATCGTTACATGGAAACCTGCCCGAACCGTGGCCGGGTTGCCCTGCAACTGAGCATCGATTGAGGATCGACGGTCGTATCGCGCCCGCTCTTGCGGCGTGATGCGGCTGGGTGGTTTATCCTGTCGAATGTCTAGTCAAGGAATCAGCCATGACGCTCGTTACCGGCGACTCGCTATCGCTTCTGCTCTTTCGTCTGCATAGCGGCAGGCTGCTTGGCATCAACCTGCTCAAGGTCAATGAGGTCATCGACTGCCCGCCGCTGACCAAGCTGCCCAACCGGCACCCCAACATTCGCGGTATCGCCATGCTGCGCGGCTTCACCCTGACCGTCATCGACCTGGGCGCTGCCATCGGTGAACGTGGTGTCAGCAGCGAGAACGACGAAGGCTGCCTGATCGTCACCGAAGTCAATCGCTCCCGTCAGGGCATGCTGGTGAAGAACGTTGAGCGCATCGTGCCGTGCTCGACCCGTGACGTGCGCCCACCACCCGCTGGGGCGGGCAGTCGCGCCTTCATCACCGGCGTCGTGCAGATCGACGGCGATATCGTGCAGGTACTGGATATCGAGAAGGTGCTGCACGAGATCACCCCGGAGCACGACCACACGCCGACCGAGCAACTGCTCGATCCGCAGGACGCGAAGCTGCTGCAGGGGCGACGGGTGCTGATCGTCGACGACTCGTCGGTGGCGTTGCAGCAGACGGTCAACGTGCTGCGCCAGCTCGGCCTCGACTGCACCGCCGTGCGCAGCGCCCAGGCTGCGCTGGATCAGTTGCATGACTACCGCGAAGCCGGCATGCCCTTCGAGTTGCTGGTGTCGGACATCGAAATGCCCGAGATCGACGGCTACAGCCTGGTACAGGAGATTCGTCGCAGCAGCGATATCGCCGACACCTACGTGCTGCTGCACACTTCCCTCGATAGCACCATGAACACCGAGAAGGCGCGTGCGGTGGGGGCTAACGCCATCCTCACCAAGTTCTCCGCCGTGGATCTGACCCGCCTGACCCTGGACGCCTTCCGCCAGATTAGCGCGCGCTGAGCCTTGCCGCCCGACGGCAGACAATTGCCGTCGGGCGGCAGCTTCATGCCTCTGCCTTAATCTCGCACTCCGTGCAAATCAATAACTTGCAATGATTATCTCGACTGGCATGAGAGTTGATGGGTTGCACCTGCCATTCATCAACGAGGATCAATCATGAGCACGATTGCGGGAGTGGCAGGCCACAGCAGCCTGTCACTGATGGAGTTCAAGACCGGCAAGCGCAGTGACGAGCAGCAGAAGGACGCGCTGTTTGGCGCTCAAACCAGCGTGCCCCAGCCGCGCACCGTCGATGCCAATGCCGAACGCGACTACCAGGCCCAGCAGGCCAGCGACGAAGGCTTCGCGCGCTATCGCGTCGGCCTGCAGACCACCTCGAACGCAGCGGCGGATAACCACTCTGAAAGTGGCGTCTGGAGCAATGGCCTGGGCACGAGCAAAAACGACGAACCTGACAAGGCCCTGCAGGAATTCCAGGCCTACATGGCCAAGTCGCCTGCCGAGAAGATGCGCGACAGCATCCTCAAGGACATGGGCCTGACCGAGGAAGACATCGAGGACATGCCGCCCGAAAGGCAGAAGGCGGTCGAGGCGGAAATCGCCGAGCGCATGAAGGACAAGGCGCAGATGCAGGCCCAGGCGGATGTATCGCCTGAAGAGCATGTATATGGCGTGGTGTAACGAGCGGCTAGAGCCGGCAGGGCGCAGCGCTGTGTCACTGCCGCTCTGGAGCCTGCCGGGTTAGTTACGAGGACACTCCAGGGGCGTGCCCTGCTTAGGGGCTGCTCAGATCGTTCCTTTGATCGCGGGTTTGGTCGTATCAGTGGTGGTTCTGAAGATGCTGAACTCGATCGGCTGTCCACTGGCGACGGTAATGCTCATGACATTTGAATGGTCGCCGTAGAAGGTTTTTTTCCTGATCGTGGACGTATATTGAAGTCCATCACTGGTTTCGCTCTTGGGTGACTCGTAGTGAAACTCCAGGGGCAGTTTCGGTGTGAACTGATTGATCGGGCTGGACATGAGCTCATGGATGACAATCTTGTTGCCCGCCCCGTCGGAGATCTCCATGTCGGCGCAGTAGGAAGTGTGCATGTCGCCGGTCAGGAAGATGACATTGCTGATGCCGTTCTTGAGAATGTGCCCGAGGATCTTTTCTCGCTGGGCTTTGAACGCCGGGTCACACCATTTGTCCTGTTTTGGATTCTTGACGGCACCTACGAATGGGACGCTGGTTACGATGAATTTGGTGTTGTTGCTGTATTGAGTCATCCAGGCAAGCAGGCTTTTGAGCTGCTTGTCGTCGATCATTTGTCCGAGGCTCGATACACGCGATGTACGAGTGTCGAGCACGAAAAACTGAACATCACCATAGTTGAAGCTGTAGTAATACTGGTCGGCAGCGCCAAGTGTGGTTGGGTTATGTGAGTGCTGGAACTCCCAGTAGACCTTGAGTGCGATGCGCGGCAGCGTGCTGCCGAGCTCATCGCTGCCATGCGCGTAGTTGTTGATGATCTCGTGGTCGTCCAGGATCATGTAATGCGGCAGTTCGGTCAGTACCTTCCTGGCGGGAATGCAGTCATCCCAGGCATCCAGATACTTGTCCCGGTAGTGCTCCAGGCTGGCCTCGGGTTTGAAAGGAATATCGGCATATATTTGATCACCCGCATGGAGCATGAAGCGCGCTTGGGTTTTCGCCGCGATTCTGGAAATGCTCAGCCAGGACTGATCCGGGCGCTCCAATATGCCAAGTGAATGAAGGTTGCACGAGCCAATAAGAAAGGTGAACGGCTGGGAGGCCGTTGTCGGGAAGGTCTTGAATCGACCTTCGGTATAGGCATCTCTTATGCGTGCCTCAGCGGGATCCTTGAGGGTTTTGCCGAAAGATACCTTCACTTTGTATTCAGTGTCGGCAGTTAGCCCGGTGAATTCATGAACAGCGGTGAAGAACTCGGATTCTTGAGTTGAAATGGCTACTTCAGTTGGTTTTTTGTTGTTGGCCAAGTTGATTAGCTGCAGAAAGGCTACTGGCCAGCGAGCCGATGCCCTGATCCAGATCTTCGCTGAGCTATCGGTTGTGTGCCCCAGAATGAGTTTTGCCATGTAATGTCCCTTTAATGTGTGGCTCCATGGCTTGGCGCTCTTGCTGGCCAGCCATGTTGGGCAGTGCATGTCATGGACTCCCAGCGCGAAGACTGGAACACGCGGAGGACTGCACCAGGTCGGACGTCTGTTTTTGTGGGCTAGCGTTCAATCGCCCTTGAATAATCTAGGTGCTGGGCGGCAAATTGCCATTTCGCCTGTCTGCCATTGGTCGGCCGTTGATCTAGGCGGCAGATCTCGGTGGACTGTTCGCTGACGCTACGAGCGGTCGGTGTCCCGATCCACCCTACGCGTTGAACGGCCTGGGCTCTAGGCTCCAGGCCGTTCTTGAGCCTCTTCAGGCCACCACCGGAATCAGCGGGTCGGCTGCCGCCAGGGCGGCTGCACGTTCGGCTGCTGGCGGGTAGATCCACTCGGTGTTGATCTGGGTCTTCAGCGCCTTGCCCTCCTGGCCGGTGAGCACCACCTTGCGCTCCCAGCCTTCGGTGAACACTGCGCCCCAGGCGCCCAGATCCAGGCAGGTGACGTACTTGGGCTGGCTATAGGCGATAGGCTCCACACCGAGCAGGTCGGCTGCGGCATTGTTGCCCGCCGAGCGCCCAAGGGCGATGGCGTGCTGACAGGTCATCAGCGCATGGTTGCCGATATCGTCCACGGCGGCGTAGGCCGTGTCCCCCGTGGCGTAGATCGCCTCCTGGCCGAGTACCTTGAGGTAGCGGTCGACATGCAGGCGGCCATGCAGGTCGCGTTCAGCCGAGATTTGCTGGGTGAGCGGCGAGGCTTGCACGCCGACTGCCCAGATCACCGTGCTGGCCTCGATGCGCTCGCCGTTATCGAGCACCACACCCGCTCGTTCCACTTTTGCCACCGGGCTGCCGAGCTTCCAGGTGACGCCGAGCTGGTCGCTGGCTTCTGCCACCACCGCCGCAATATCCTGCCCCATGGCGCCGCCCACCTGATTCGCCATGTCGACCACTATCACACGGATATCGGCCTGCTCGCCGAGCAGGGCGCGCAGGCGAGCAGGCATTTCCATGGCGGTCTCGATGCCGGTGAAGCCGCCGCCGGCCACCACCACGGTGTTGCGTGCTGGGCTGTCCGGCTGCCGGCGCAGGGCCTGCAGGTGGGCCTCGAGTTTCTGTGCCGACTCCAGGCTGTCGACATCGAAGGTGAATTGGTCGATCCCGGCCACCGGCGGGCGCGACACCTGGCTGCCGCTGGCCAGAATCAGCCGGTCGTAGGCCAGGCTGGCGCTGTTGCCGTTTCGGTCGCGGTAGCTCACGCGGCGTTCTTCGCTATGGATACGGGTCGCGCTGCCTTGCACGAAGTGCACGCCGACGGCGTCGAACAGCGGCCCCAGCGGAGCGACGGTGGTGCTCAGGTCAGCTTCGTAGAAGCGTGGACGTACGCGCAGCTCGGCCTGTGGGGCCAGCACGGTGACCGCCACGTCGAGGCGCTGCTGACGATCCAGCAGACGGACGGCGCTGAGTGCGCTCCACATACCGCCGAATCCGGCGCCGATGATCAGGATCTGTTGCTTCATGGTTTCGCTCCAGTGAAGAGATGGGAAATGTTCCGCTCGATTACGGAAGCGATTCTGCTGCTGGCTTGGATCGGTGTATTGATCCATTCTTGCTGGAAGTAATTGATCCATTCAGAGGCCCTCATGCCAAACACCAGCGCACCGCCGCAGGTGCTCTTCCTGCCGCTGGGCACGCCGGAGCCGGGCGTCAGTCTGCAACGCTGGCTTTACGAGTCGCTGCGTGCGGCCATTCTTGGCGGACGCCTGCCGGCGGACAGCAAGCTGCCCAGCACGCGACAACTGGCCGAGCACTATCAGATCGCCCGGGGCACGGTGCAGGCGGCCTATCAGCAACTGTTGTCCGAGGGCTACCTGCATGCACGCACCGGCAGCGGTACGCGGGTCAGCGCCGTGCTGCCGGATGTCACGCTCAATGCCGGCTACGTGCGGCGCAAGGTGAGGCCGCCCGAGGAGCTGCCACGCACGGCGCCAGCTACACCTTGGGTGGAGCGCCTGGATCTGCTCGATCCGGTGTTCGCCAGGCGCTCCTCGGCGCCGGGATTGCGCCCGTTCTTTCCTCATCGGGGGGATGTTCAGGCCTTTCCCATCGACACCTGGCGCAAGTTGCACACGCAACAACTGCGCGCGTCACGCTTGTCACTGCTGCTCGACGCCGACCCCTGTGGCCTGCCGGCACTGCGTGAAGCCATCGCCGGCTACCTGTCCATCGCCCGTGGCGTGCAGGTGCCGGCCGAACGCATACTGGTGCTTGCCAGCGTGCAGCAAGGGCTCGACCTGTGCCTGCGCCTGCTGGCACCCGGCGACTCACAGGTCTGGATGGAAGATCCGGGTTATCCCGGCGCGCGCCAGCTACTCGATGTGGCCGGAGTGCGACGGATCGACGTGCCGGTGGATGCCCAGGGCTTGCAGGTGGACGAAGGCATGCGCCTGGCGCCCCATGCACGGCTGGCCTACGTGACGCCGTCGCGCCAGGCACCGCTCGGTGGCGAACTGTCGCCGTCGCGCCGCCTGGCCTTGCTGCAATGGGCGCAGCGCGAAGGCAGCTACATCTTCGAGGACGACTACGACAGCGAATACCGCTTCATCGCCAAGCCGATCCCGGCGCTGCGCTCGATGGCGGCTGCCGAGCAGTCGGTGATTCTCGCCGGCACCTTCAGCAAACTGCTGTTTCCGGCGATTCGCCTGGCCTATCTGGTGCTGCCCGCGCACCTGGTGGAGTGCTTCACCCGCGCGGCAGCCCTGACCGCACGGCATGCCAATAGCCTGTCGCAGGCAGTGCTGGCTGACTTCATCCACGAGGGCCACTTCGACCGTCACGTGCGGCGCATGCGCAAGCTCTACGCCCAGCGTGCCGAGGCCTTCGCCGAGGCCGCGCAACGTCACTGGCAAGGCATGATCGAGGTGCCGGAAATCCGCGCGGGGCTGGACATCGCCTGCAATCTGCAGATGGACGACGAGGCCAAGGCTTTTGCGCAGATACAGGCTGCCGGCATCGAGGCGATGCCGCTGGCACGCTACTGCGTGCATCCACGCTCGCCCGGCCTGGTAATGGGCTTTGCGCCTTATGATGAGCGCGCCATCGATGAAGCGGCGAGAGCGCTCGGCGCAGCGCTGCGGGCCTGATGCAACCCGCGTTCCATTCACTACCAAACGATATGGAGGCGGATCGTGCAGGGATGTTAGAGCGACCCACGGAGGACGCCGGCCAAGCCGAAGCTTGCCTACAGGGCCCGTCATAGATGCGCGAGAAAACAGTAGACTCAAAAAAAGCGCCTATTCTTGACTATGGCGCTACCGCGCCTTCGTGTGAATCGGGCTACCACACCCAGTCACGGGATTGACCGCGACTGGTGTGTGAGGGAGTAGGGCAAGGGGGAGGGGCTGGTTCGGCCAATAGCGGCCTTTGAGGGGCGGTTGCTCTGGCTGGGCGCAAGAAAAAGTTGCTCCCTTCCTGATTACTATCTAGACATGCTGATGGCGAATGGTCACCTTAGAGAAATTAAACAGAGATGCGTAGTACTACGCCAAGGAGGAGGCAGGGTGTCGATCATTCAGGAAATTCACGCATGGTCTAAGGGGCTGCCTGCTTGGCAGCAAGATGCGATCGCTCGACTCTATCAAGATCGTACGCTTAGTGCGGCTGACCTGGATGATCTCTACGCGTTGGCTAAGGCCGAAGTGGGGATTGCTGATCCAGATGACCGGAAGCCCAGGGTGCTTGAGGAGGCTCAGATAGCTCCGCCGGCCGATCCAACCCGAGTTGTTCAGCTAGCAGCGATCAAGGATCTCCAGAATGTTAACGCCCTAGCGAACGGTGGCAGTGTTCCGATTGCAGTGGTAGGTCTGACGGTCATTTACGGAGAGAATGGCGCTGGGAAGTCGGGCTACTCCAGAGTATTCAAGCATGCGTGCCGTGCGAGAGATCGGCGTGAGCCCATACTGCCTAACGCAAACTTGGATCCCAAGACTGCCGGCGTTGCCCAAGCGGTGTTCGAGGCTGTTATCGATGGCACGCGTACTGACCTTGCTTGGCAGTATGGAATAGCGGCGCCTGAACCGCTTTCAGACATTTCCATCTTCGACACCCATTGCGCCCGTGCTTACATCGATAACCATGGCGACTTCGCTTACGCCCCATACGGACTGGATATCTTGGAGGGGTTAGTAGGCGCGTGTAACAAGCTCAAATTGCGTGCAACGCAAGAAAAGACAGCGAATGCTCCAAGTGACGCCGCGTACGCCGTACTTGCGAAAGAGCAGACTGCGGTGTCCACTGCGCTGCTGGGTATCCCGACTAGGACTAATCCCGAGCATATTGAGGCCTTAGCCACGCTCAGCCAGGCAGAGCAGGATCGGCTGCTCTTATTGACACAAACCCTAGCTGAAGCTGATCCGAAGCAAAAAGCCCAAGCGCTGCGTCAGAAGGCGACGCGCCTCTCAGGGTTGAAGGATCGAATAGCAGCAGCAATTGCGTTGATCAACGATGAAAAGGTCAACCAGCTCAGAGAACTAATTAAGAAATCGAAAGCGGCCAAAGCTGCAGCGGAGCTCGCTGCTACGGAGTTCAAACAGACACCAGGTCAACTTGTTGGCACAGGTGGCGATGAGTGGAAGGCTCTATTTGAGGCGGCTCGAATTTTCGCCGGAGTTAGTCATCCGGAACATGAATTCCCGGCAATTCCAGAGGATGCCGCATGCCCCCTTTGCCAGAACCGACTTGGGGAGGAAGGCGCCTCGCGACTAGTTAAGTTTGACGCCTTCATTAAGCATGCTGCCGAAAAGTCTGCGAAAGACGCCCGTGAAACTGCCGCCAATGCCTACAGGGTAATTCAGAACGCAGCCTTGGATGTAATGTTCCGCGATGCCTTGGTTGAGGAACTCACGGAAATTGATCCGGAGCTCGCTGCGGCATGTTCATCAATGCAGGAGTGTCTGCACTCCCGTCAGAAATTAATACTGCAAGCCGCTGCCGCTGAGATCCAGTGGGAGGAGGTTCTGGAGTGGCAGGCCGATCCGCAGCCGGGCTTAAAGCACATTATTGAAAGCCTACAAGGCCAAGCCGCTGCGCTAGAGGCAACTGCCGATGAGAGAGTCCGGGCTGAAATGGTTACGGAGAAGCGAGAGCTTGATGCAAGAGTAAGGTTGGGCGAGGTTAAGGACGCTGTACTGGAGGCAATTGCTAAGGAAGGTCTGAAATAGGCCGCTATTTCTGGCCGACTTCGGCCACTGCCGATTTTGAAAGAGTCCATCTGATCGAAAATGCTCAGATAACCCGCTTGTTTCTCCGTTTCTGACCTCCGCAATCAACCTGCGGAGGCCATTTTCCACATTACAGACGCACCTCTCCTGCACCCACCAACAAATATCGGCGTGCCATCCACAGGTTCGACAGAGCGAATAACGTCACCATCTGGACGGTGTTCTTCGCCAAGCCACGAAACCGCACCTTGGTGTAACCAAACTGGCGTTTGATCACCCGGAACGGGTGCTCAACCTTCGAGCGGGTCTGCGCTTTGGCTTTCTCGAGGCTGCGGTATGCCTTGTACAGTGCACTTTTCTTGCCGTGCTTTTCGTACGTGCTGCGCCGAGCCGCGATCTGCCAGATGACCTGGCGCCCCTCATGCTCCTCGCGCTTCTCGACGCCCGTATAACCGGCGTCAGCCGCCACCATGTTCTCTTCGCCATGCAGCAGCTTGTCCACCTGGGTGACGTCCGCAACATTGGCGGCTGTGACATGGACGTGGTGCACCAACCCCGACTCCACATCGACCCCGATATGTGCCTTGGCACCGAAGTAGTACTGGTTGCCTTTCTTGGTCTGGTGCATGTCGGGATCGCGTTTGCCTTCCTTGTTCTTGGTCGAACTGGGTGCATGAATCAGCGTGGCATCGACGATGGTGCCTTGACGCAAGGACAGGCCACGGTCGCCCAGGTAGCCATTGATGACACCGAGAATGCCGACAGCCAGGTCATGCTTCTCCAGCAGTCGACGGAAATTGAGGATGGTCGTTTCGTCCGGGATACGCTCCAGGCTCAAGCCTGCGAATTGGCGCAGAATGGTCGTTTCATACAGGGCCTCTTCCATTGCAGGATCGCTGTAGCCGAACCAGTTCTGCATCAGGTGTACCCGCAGCATAGCCATCAACGGGTAGGCCGGCCGACCGCCTTCACCTTTGGGATAATGCGGCTCGATCAGTGCCACCAACCCCTTCCAGGGCACAACCTGATCCATCTCGATCAGGAACAGCTCCTTGCGGGTCTGCTTACGTTTACCGGCGTATTCGGCGTCGGCGAAAGTCATTTGCTTCATTGAGAAACTCGGGCAACGGGATTGGCCTATTTCACCAGAAACGGGAGGTCTTCTTCAGACTTTCCCTAAGCATGAGGCCTGTAGCAAACTTCAGGCATGCATTGAGGGTTTAGACGCACGTGCTATCTCCAGAAAATCCACCGACCTTTCGCGTACTACGGCCAGCCAGGAGCTGGCGGACGCTCTGAACGAAGAGCTCAAGCGTCTGAAGGTACATCAGCTTCAAGTCGTGATGAAACCTGAGTCTCCTGGAGGCAAGACCCAGTTCAAGCTGATCTTGCAACTGCCTGGCGGGGGTGCCCCGGCAGCCATTCTTAGCGAGGGAGAGCAGCGTGCTATTGCCATTGCCTCTTTCCTTGCGGAGATCAGGCTTGGTAAGGGACGTGGTGGAATTGTACTGGATGACCCTGTTTCATCGTTAGACCACCGCCGTCGTTGGGAGGTAGCGGAGCGTTTAGCTATTGAGTCGCTGACTCGACAAGTAATTGTCTTCACCCACGACATATACTTCCTCTGCATTTTGGAGCAGAAGGCTGAGGAGTTTGGGGCTGCTCTGACTAAGAACTACATTCGTCGAACCTCGCAAGGTTATGGGGTGCATTCGCAGGATCTGCCGTTCGACGTGGTGGGTACCAAGGAACGCCTGGCCAGACTGCGCCAAGCGTTGGTTGAGGTTCGCAGAGCACAGAAAGATGGGGACGACGATGAGCATCGTCGCCTGACCGCTGCAAGCTATGGTCGACTGCGCCTCGCTTGGGAGCGGTGTGTCGAGGAAGTTCTATTGAACGGAGCTGTCCAGCGGTTCGGCGAGGGTGTATCGACACAGCGTCTCAAGTCTGTTGTTGTGACCGATGAAGATTACCGAGAGATCGATATCGGCATGAGCAAATGCTCCAAGTTCGAGCATGACGCGGCAACGGCAGTCGGAAGGCTTCCGACGCCAGAACCTGATGAACTAGAACAGGACATTGAGAGATTGGCTACATGGAGGGCTGCTTTGGAAAAGCGTTTGAAAGATACAGCCAAAGCTAGGGGCTGAACTGAAACCCCTTCGAGCAACCGCAGGCAAATGACAGCTTCTGATCGAGAGCTGCCTCATCCACCACCCCCACCAATCTTCTACTAAGCTTCCCTCCCATCAAGGACTGGCTTGGAGCGAGTGATGGGTTGTCCGCAGGTATGCAGTGGTGCGACGTTGCAGTGCAGTTTTGGCGCTGCGCCGAGCATGTTGAACGTGTTGCCGACCAATCGCACGCTGACAGGCAGCATGCCGGCGGCGAATATCATGGATCATATCCCGCTGGTGAACATCATGCCTTTCGGCATGTGCATGAGCATGGCCAACCCGATGGTGGCGGCTGCCACTGCAGCGGCCTTGGGGGTGTTGACGCCCATGCCGTGCATACCGGCCACGGCCACGCCCTGGATACCCGGCGCGCCGACCATGCTGCTGGGCAATATGCCTTCGCTGGATTCCAACTGTACTCTGATGTGCAACTGGGCCGGCGTCATCAAGGTGGTGATGCCGGGCCAGATGCAGATGCTGATTCCCTAGCAGATCACGAGCGCACCGGGCTAGGTCGCCAGCAATGTGGTGATCTGATTGACGCTGACCACTTGCCCGCTCCAGATCATTTCATAGTGTGCGCTCTGGATGATTGAGGTCACGGGGCGCGGCGTCATCAGTGCCCAGCAGATGTGGCCGGCAGCGCGAACCGAGTGATAACGCAGGCCTGAGCATCCTGCGCCTCTGAGCTCCGCGCCCAGCCGGTGCGAGTGGGTGTAGTCGTCCGGAGCATAGATGGGGTCTGAAAGCGGCATGACCGTGGCGTCTCTCAACCCTGCTTCGCTGAAGCTGGCGGTCAGCCCTCTGAACACGAAGCGCTCATAGTTGAGCTCTGGCACTTTCGACCAATAGCGCTGCTGGTGGTGGCACACCTCGGCAATCGCGGTGTCCATGCTGTCCGCCAGGTACAGCACGCCGAAGCTGCCGTTGCTGAAGCGCGAACCGGCCGGGTTGACGTGGGTGAAGGGGGCCGTCGCATAGGAGCAGCCCGCGATGCCGAAGGGAATCTGATCGCGCGGGATCAGCTCCAGGCGACCAATTTCGTTCTGCAGCCGTGGATTGGTCAGCGCCTGGATCTGATAGAGGGCGTCGAAGTCCTCTGCATCGGCGACGTCATCGAACAGGGCGATGGGCGGAAACTTGGAATTGACCAGGCGGTAGGCTTGTACAGGGTGATCTTCCAGCAACGGAAGGTCGCTGAGCATTACCACTGGGCACCTCGCAGGGTGTCGATGCGCCGGAACGTTTCGTACAGCGAGATCATGTCCCCTTGTGCCATGACTTCCAGCGGCGCACGGCCGTTGAAGAACTCATTGTGGTTTTTCATCAGAGCAAAGCCGTAGACGTTGTCGGGATTGTCGAAAACCACGCGCAGTGCCGCATGGATATTCAACACCAGGCTGACGCGCTGCATCTGGTCGGCGTCCAGGCTCACTGTCCACGAAGCATCCTGCTGACTGGCACGGGTGTAGGTGCTGCGGGAAATACGCAGCACTCGGCAGGCCTGTTCGGGAGAGGCCTTCCACTTGTCGAGAATGTTCAGCGCAGCGCGCAAACCGGCGGCGCACTGGCTTTTCGAGAAGTCCTGAAGCTGGATGGCGGTAGCGGTCATGGGAAGCCCTCTTTAATCTACAGAGCAAAATATAGCATATTTGATTCTGTGGATAGTAAGTGCTCGCTCCGTTGCTCTTTTGCGCCTGCAACAGTCCGCTGAAACAATCGACCATCAACTTCGCTCCAACAGTTCCCGCAGGGCACGGGCGTCATAGGGCGCCCGCACCTTCACGTCGTTGTCGAAATAGCAGTAGACATCCCGTGGCCTTCGGCGGGGTGGGTGTGATGCATCGATCAGTTCGGCGTCGTCGGGCTGGCCACCGGCGGCCCAGGTTGCGATGCGCTGCTGCCAATGCTGCAGGGCTTCGGGCGAATAGCCGCTGACATAGAGTTCGGCATCGCCATGCAGGCGCAGGTAGAGAAAATCGGCGGTGATGTCTTCGGCATAGGGCCATTTGCCCGCGGTGTCCGCCACCACCAGGGCGACGCCACGTTGGCGCAGCAGCTCGATGAAGGCCGGATCGCAGAAACTGGCGTTGCGAATTTCCACGGCATGGCGCAGCGGGCGATCCTCCGTGGCATCCAGGTAGCCCGCCACGTGCAGGCGGGCGGAGGCGTGGCGGGCCAGGCTGCGCGCCTGATCGGTGTCTGCCGGCAGCTTGGCGAGAAAGTCGGCGAAGAGGCGTTCGTCGAAGCGAAAGCTGGGGGGAAATTGCCAGAGGATCGGGCCGAGTTTCTCCTTCATGCCCAGCAACCCAGAAGCGAAGAAGTTGGCCAGTGGCTCGTCGATGTCCAGCAGCCGGCGCACATGGGTGATGAAGCGCGGCGCTTTGACGCTGAAGACGAAGTCCTCTGGCGTTTGCGCTGCCCATTTGCGGTAACGCTCGGGTGTTTGCAGGCCGTAGAACGAGCCGTTGATCTCGATGCTGCTGACTGCGCGGGAGGCGAACTCCAGCTCGCGGCGCTGCACCAGGCCCTTGGGGTAGAAGTCGCCGCGCCAGGGCGCGTAGCGCCAGCCGGAAATGCCGATACGCACATCGCTCATGGCGCCACCTCCGGCAGGCGTGGGCAGCGCGGGTGGTGCAGGGCGGAAAAGGCCATGGGTGTTACCTCGCAACTCGCATGTGGCATTGGAGAGGCGCGAGGTGGCGGTCATTCGAGTCAATTTTTTCTGAACCGCAGGCCTTGGATGCGGCCACAACTCTATGAGTCTGCGCGGAGGAATTTCCAAATGCCCGGTGAAATCAGTCTGCTATTCATTGCGCTCGGCGTGATCATCATCCTGCTCGATCTGTGGGCCATCGTCAGCGTCTACCGCAGCGACAAGAGCGTGGAAGCCAAGGCGCTTTGGTCGCTGCTGATCGCCGTTATGCCGGTGCTGGGCCTGGGCCTGTGGGGGCTGTTCGGGCCACGCGGGATGAACCCACCGCCGTCCTCGCCGGAGCACAGCAAGTAAGACCCGATGGCCATGCCGGGAAGAGGAGGGGCGATGAGCGTTGAGATTTCAAAGGCGCCAGCCCTGTGCGCCGGCCATGCTCGATACGGAGACCTGCGTCATGCCTAGAGCTATCTGGAAGGGGGCCATCAGCTTCGGCCTGGTGCACATCCCGGTTGCACTGGTGACCGCCACCTCGACCCAGGGGGTGGACTTCGACTGGCTGGACAAGCGCAGCATGGATCCGGTCGGCTACAAGCGGGTGAACAAGGCCACCGGCAAGGAAGTGAGCAAGGAGAACATCGTCAAGGGCGTGGCCTACGAGAAAGGCCGCTACGTGGTGCTCAGCGAAGAAGAGATTCGCGAGGCGCACCCCAGGTCGACGCAGACCATCGATATCTTCGCCTTCGTCGACAGCGCGCAGATTCCCCTGCAGCACATCGACAAGCCCTATTACCTGGCCCCGGATCGCCGTGGCGAGAAGGTTTATGCGCTGCTGCGCGAGGCGCTGAGCTGCACCGACAAGGTGGCCCTGGCGCGCGTGGTGCTGCACACCCGTCAGCACCTGGCGGCTCTGATGCCCATCGAGTCGGCCATGGTGCTGGTGATATTGCGTTGGCCGAGCGAAGTGCGCGGGCTGGAGACACTGGAGCTGGACGATTCGGTGACCAAGCCCAAGCTGGCCAAGAGCGAGCTGGACATGGCCAAGCGCCTGATCAAGGACATGAGCGCCGACTGGCAGCCGGACGAATATCAGGACAGCTTCCAGGATCGCATCATGGCGCTGGTGGAGAAGAAGGCCAAGGCCGGCAAGATCGAGAACGTCGAGCAGGTCGAGGGCGAAGAGACCCGGCGCAGTGCCGATGTCATCGACCTGACCGAGCTGCTCAAGCGCAGCCTCGGCGGCAAGCCCGAGAGCAAGGCGAAAGCCAGGCCCAAGGCGAGCACGCCACGCAAGAGCCCCAAGACTGCACGCAAATAAGCCGGGATACCGACCATGGCCAGAGCGCAGAGCGAATACAACCGCAAACGCAATTTCGAGCAGACCAGCGAGCCCCGCGAGCAACCCCGCAAGCGCCGCAGCAAGGCCGGTGCGCTGCGCTTTGTGGTGCAGAAGCACGATGCGCGCCGCCTGCACTACGACTTTCGCCTGGAGCTGGACGGCACCCTGAAGAGTTGGGCGGTGCCCAAGGGGCCGAGCCTGGATCCCACGCAAAAGCGCCTGGCGGTGCATGTGGAAGACCACCCGCTGGATTACGCCAGCTTCGAGGGCAGCATCGCCGAAGGCAACTACGGCGCGGGCGACGTGATCGTCTGGGATCATGGCATCTGGCAGCCCCAGGGCGATCCGGCGGCCGCCTACAAGGCCGGAAAACTCAAGTTCACCCTGGTGGGCGAAAAGCTCGCCGGGGACTGGGCGCTGGTGCGCACACGTCTGCGTGGCAGTGGCGACAAGGAACAGTGGCTGCTGATCAAGGAGCGCGACGACACGGCGCGCTCCAGCGACGAGTACGACATCGTCGAGGCGCAGCCGCAGAGCGTGATAAGCGGTGCGCTGGTGGGTGGGCCGAGCAAGCTGGCCAGGCGCAAGAAGGCCACCAAGCCGGCGCCGCGCCGCGAGACGCCGGTGGAATTTCCCGACAGCCTGGCGCCACAACTGGCGACCCTGGCTGAGCGTCCGCCGGAAGGCGATTGGCTGTACGAGGTGAAGTTCGACGGTTACCGCATCCTGGCGCGGGTGCAAGGCGCTGAGGTGCGCCTGTTCACCCGCAATGGCCACGACTGGACGGAGCGTCTGCCGCAGCAGGCCAAGGCTCTGGCCAAGCTGGGCCTGAGCGATAGCTGGCTGGACGGCGAGGTGGTGGCCCTCAACGAGCAGGGCCTGCCGGATTTCCAGCAACTGCAGAACGCCTTCGACATTGGCCGCAGCCACGACCTTATCTACTACCTGTTCGATGTGCCGTTTCTCAACGGCGAAGACATGCGCGAGGTGCCCCTGGAAACTCGGCGAGCCGGGCTCAAGGCTGCGCTGGGTAGCACCCGGCGCAGCCCGCTGCGTTTCTCGGAGGCCTTCAGCGCCCATCACCGGGACATAATCGAGAGCGCCTGCGCCATGTCGCTGGAGGGCGTTATCGGCAAGCGCTCCGGCAGCCTCTACGTGTCGCGGCGCAGCGCCGACTGGATCAAGCTCAAGTGCCGGCTGCGTCAGGAGTTCGTGATCGTCGGCTACACCCAGCCGCAGGGCAGCCGCAGCGGTTTTGGCGCGTTGCTGCTGGCGGTGAACGAGGCGGATGGGTTGCGCTATGCCGGGCGGGTCGGCACTGGCTTCGGCGAAGCCGCGCTCAAGGCCCTGCACCAGCAGTTGCGCAAACTGGCGCGAGACGAGTCGCCACTCGACCGCAAACTTACCGCCGCCCAGGCCCGTGGTGTGAGCTGGGTCGAACCGCAACTGGTCGGCGAAGTGGAGTTCGCCGAATGGACCCGTGAGGGCATCGTGCGCCAGGCCAGCTTCATCGCCTTGCGCAGTGACAAGCCGGCGGCGCAGATCATTCGCGAGCACCCGCAGGCGCCAGGAGCGGCAGCGGAGAAATCGACAGCGAAGGCTGACGGTTCGCGCAAGGCATCCGCCAGGCCGCTGGTGGCTGGGGTGCCGATCAGCCATCCGCAGCGGGTGATCGACCCGGACAGCGGCACCACGAAACTTCAGCTCGCTCAGTTCTATGCGGATATCGCCGAGTGGCTGCTGCCCTATCTGCGCAATCGCCCGGTGTCGCTGGTGCGGGCGCCGGACGGGGTAGGGGGTGAACAGTTCTTCCAGAAGCACGCCGAGCGCCTGGCGATCCCCAACATCAAGCACCTCGACCCCAAGCTGGACCCAGGCCATGCCCGGTTGATGGAGATCGACAGCGTGTCGGCCCTGGTCGGTGCCGCGCAGATGGGCTGCATCGAGTTTCACCGCAGGGGCGCCACCAGTGACCGCATCGAAACGCCGGATCACTTCGTGCTGGACCTCGACCCGGACCCGGCGCTGCCGTGGCGCAGCATGCTGGAGGCGACTCGGCTGACCCTGGCCGTGCTCGACGAGCTGGGGCTGCAGGCCTTTCTCAAGAGCAGTGGCGGCAAAGGCATGCATATCATCGTGCCGCTTGCCCGGCACGCCGGCTGGGACAGGGTCAAGGGCTTCGCCAAGGCCCTGGCGCAGTTCATGGCCCGGCAGCTACCCGAGCGTTTCACCGCGACCTCGGGGCCGAAGAACCGGGTGGGTAAGATCTTCATCGACAACCTGCGCAACGGCCGTGGCGCCAGCACGGTATCGGCCTATTCGGTGCGCGCGCGACCCGGTCTGCCGGTATCGGTGCCGATCGCTCGGGACGAGCTGGATGGCCTGCGTAGCGCCCAGCAGTGGACGCTCGCCAATCTGCAGCAACGCCTCGAGGGGCTGCGCCAGGATCCCTGGGCCGGCTACGCCAACCGCCAGCGCCTGACCCGCGCCATGTGGGACAGGCTCGGTGCCGAGCCGCCATGAGCGGCGCAGCGGGCAGGCGTCACCGTGCAGATCGGTGCCAGACCGATGATTGCCGAAGTCATGCCCCTGCTCAGGCTCGTTTGCAGCGCTCCGCTAGACTTCGGCCGATTCGTTCCATCGCCGCCACCACCAGCGCAGCCGCGAGATGGGTTTGCCGTCGGCATCCAGTGGGCGGCCGTCCTCGGCGAAGCCCTGGCCTTCATCCAGTGGCTTGCCGTTGAGGTAGCGGCTGCGATGCGCGACCTGGCCGTTGCCATGGAAGCGCTGATAGAGGCCGTCACGCACGCCATCGCGGTACAGCTCCAGCTCGGCCAGGCTGCCGTCCGGGTAGTAGCTGCTGGCTTCGCCGTGCATCAAGCCTTGGCGGTAGGCGACCTTGCGCTGCAGCCAGCCTTCGGCGGCGAAGTACTGGGCCACGCCATGCAGGCGCCCGTCGGCGTAGGGCAGTTGTGCCGACACCTGGCCGTTGGGGTGGTAGAGGAGGCTGGGGCCGTGCAGCACACCATTGGCGTAGCCGAGCTGTGCCTGCGGGCGGCCGGCTTCCTGGATGCGCACCGGGCCGTCGAGGGCGCCGTCCTGCAATTTGCCCTGGAGGCGGCTGTCGCCACGGGTGAGGTCGAGGTTGCCGTTGGCCATGGGCGCCTCAGTTGACCTTCACCAGGCCGCCCTTGATGGTCAGCATGCCGCCGCCATCCACGGTCTGTTCGGCGGCGGCCTTGTTGGTAAGGCTGACGCCGGCGTCGTTGGTCAGGGTGGTGCCGGCTTTGTTGTCCAGGGAGGTGCCCGCCTGGTTGGTGAGCGAGGTGCCAGCCTTGTCGGTGAGCGCCATGCCGGCCTGGGTGGTGAGGTTCTTGTCGCTCTTGGCGGTGAGGTCGCCGCTGCTCTGCAGGGTGAGGGTGCCGGTGACCTTGATGGTGAGGTTGCCGTCCACGGTCAGCTCGTAGTTGCCGCTGACCTTGTGGCTGTAGTTGCCGCCGGTGCTGTGGGTCTGGTCGGCGCCGACGCTGACGGTACGGCTGTCCTTCACATCGAGGCTGTCGCTGCCGGTCTGGATGGTCACCGTGCGCTTGCCCTTTTCCAGGGTGATGGTCTCGTCGCCTTCCTTCACCGTGCGGGTGCGGGCGTTCTGTACCGTGAGGGTTTCGTCATGGCCGATGGTGGCGGTGCTGTCGTTGAGCACGTTGACGGTCATGTCCTTCTGCGCCTGGAGGAAGACTTCCTCGGCGTCCTTCTTATCCTCGAAACGCAGTTCGTTGAAGCCGCCACCGCCCTTGGAGGAGTTGGTCTTGATGCCGGACTGGGTCTGGTTGTCCGGCAGGGCGTAGGGCAGGGTGTTGTCGCCGTTGTAGACGCAGCCGGTGACCAGCGGGCGGTCCGGGTCGCCGTCGATGAAGGTGACGATCACTTCCTGGCCGATGCGCGGGATGAACTGCATGCCGAAGCCCTTGCCGCTCCAGGGCAGCACCACGCGCACCCAGCAGGACGAGGTCTCGTCGCTCTTGCCGTCGCGATCCCAGGGGAACTGGATCTTGATACGGCCGTACTGGTCGGTCCAGATTTCCTCGCCGGCCTTGCCCACCACCTGCGCGGTCTGGGTGTGCATGCGCGGCTTGGGCGTGAGCCGGGACGGGCGGTAGGCGGTGGTCTTGGGGATGGCCTCGAAGCGGTTGCGGTAGTGCTCGTGGCTGGCGTCATGAGTCACGGAGGTCACCACCCAGTCGATATTGAGGCTGGTGTCGTCATGCCCGGTGAGGGTGAACCAGTGGCCGGGCACCAGCCAGCGGCAGTCGCTCTCGCCGATCAGGCGCTTCTCCTGGCTGCGCAGCCCGTCCACGCGCTGCTTGGTCAAGGCATCGCCGCGCGCCTTGGCGATATAGCCGCCCGGGTGTTCATACATCGACAGCGGCCCGGCCACCGCTTCGGCATTGCTGTAGAGCGAGGTGGTGGGGGTGGTGAAGGCGTAGTCCGTGGCGCTGTACACCCCGCTCACCGCCTGCACGCTGTACTGCGCCGAGCGGATGCCATGCAGTTCACGCACGCCGATACCCTGGCCAAGGTAGGGCACCTTCGGCCCATTGGGAATCTGCACGAAGGCATCGCTGCTATCGCCCAGCACCAGCGTGTGCTTGCCGTCCTCATGGGTGAAGAACCAGAAGATGCCTTCCTCCTCCAGCAGCCGCGAGACGAAGGCAAAATCCGTCTCCCCGTACTGCACGCAATACTCGCGCGGCTCGTAGCTACCGGAGAGCGACAGCTTGAAGTCGGTAAAGCCATGGGCTTTGAAGATGGTGGTAACGATGTCGCTGGTGGAAAGGTTCTGGAACACCCGATTGTTGCTGGCCAGCGTCAGCCACCAGAGCCAGGGGCGCAACACCACCTGATAGCGGTCGGCCGTGGCATCGGCGGGGAGCTGGCGAATCTCCGCGACCAGCGCATCGAGGGGGCGCTGGTTGGCGTCGTTGTGCAGGGTGGCGGTGATATGCGTGGCCACGGCACTGCTCAAGGTCAGCGCCGTGGCGCTGTCGCCGTGGAGAGTCAGGCTGCCCAGCTCGTTCAACGCCTCGTCCCCGGAAAGCGCCTGGGGGTAAAGATCAGTCAGGGCGGAGGTGTTGAGGGAGAGGCTGGTTCCAGAGGCCTTCATATTCAGAGTCCCTTAACCAGGGCCGGACGCCAGGCCAGACTCAACTGACAGGCATGGTGTCCAGAACCTACATCATGGATATTGAACGCATCTTGAAAGCGCCCTTTTCCTTGCGCATCAGCATAAGCGCCAACGCCTCCCGGGCGTTGTTTGAGGCTGAGCGCGCCAGTGCCGTTACCCACGATGATGTGTATGTCGCAAGGCTCTAGCCGCACCTGCGCGTCTGGTGCTGAGTCCTGACATATCTGCACTAGCACGGTCAGGGTTTGCCATGAAATTTTGGTAAAGTTCTTTTCACCAATAACGGGAGTTCCTACAGCTCGGCCAGCCTCCTGCTCTTCTCCGGTCCACTCTTTTTTATCGTAAGCCGTAGCGCCAGTGCAGAGATTCACTCCCCCGGAGAACGCCAACAGGGAGTTATGCACCCGCTTTTCGGCATCCACCCAGTAAACGGTGCCAGCAATCACCAACGCCATGTCGAAATCTGCAGTCAACTTTTGCATAGCTTCGTCTAGCTGCAATTTTTCGTCTGCGCTCAGAGGCTGCGGATCTCTCAAGGTACCGTTGTGGAAATAGGTTTCGGGCCCAACGAATAGGCGGCAACCCCGTGCCAGTGAATCTTTGATAGCTTTCCCCATATTCCCCAAGCAGCTATCCAGGGTGCTGACTTCCCTCATGAAACCCGGGCCAGGGCAGTAGAGTTCAGTTCTCCAGCTAGTCCAGCTAACAGTCACTTTCGGCATGGCGGCTACCCACAATTCGTCGTTGGGCTGCATCGCTTTTATCTTGTTGTTGACTTCCGCAGGAGAAATACTGGTAGGCAATACATGTTGGGCTGAATTGACCAATGCTGAGGTCGAAGGGAGAGTTGGGCTTTTAGTGTCGAAATAATAAAAATCGAAACAGCAAGCCAGATTGCGAAGCGTGTTTTGCCATAAGCTTGTGACTAAACTGTGTTCGGAAATTCGCTCTAAGATCCCTGGGTCGCTAAAAATAAAGAATTTAAGCCTTGCCAATTATCTCGCTCCTGTCTAACGGCTGTTACGAGGTTTCAATCTGGTTGCGCCATGGCTTGCTCGGGTAATAGGGAGTGCATCACCAGATGCAGCATCTGCTACATGCTATCTAAATACAGGTATGATCTGTCTCTTTTTTCTAGGCAGAAAACACATCGAATAAAATAGGACGATGATCTGGCCCATTCATATCGAAATCATGCTCAAAATGGGTAATGTCGACAGGCGACACCCTCACATCCACCGAAGCGAGAACCCAATCTAGAATTCCGCCGCTCCTGTGCGTGGGTTTTCCGTTCCAGCAATCATGGGCAATTCCCGGTGAGTCCAATTCGCCTACCTTGGTAATGTCTAAGTTCAAGTCTCCAGTAGCGACCCAGCGCCCACCAAGTTGTGTGCAGGCATTTAACTGGCTCTTGGTTTGTTTGTTTTGTCCGGACTTGAAATGTGCAAGGAAGATGAGGCCGGAATAGCCATTAACGCCTTGGGCCTCTACAGCTATGAGATCACGATTTAAAGCAAATAAATTCCCTTGGCTGCTAATTGTCAGGGTGGCGCTTTTTTTACTCATGACAATGTAGCTGTTGGAGTAACCTCCTTTGTGGCGTCCTACGTTGTAGTCTCTGTAAATATCGCCAAGATTATTGATGTAGTTGTCTTCCTGAGCGGAGTGTACTTCGCATAGAAAGATTAGATCCGTTCCCAATTGGACGCAATGTGACACAAAAAAATCGACCTGCGACCTCTTTGCTAATGTTGAGGAAAGCCCGCTTTTTTCAATATTGAAGCTTGCGATTCGCATGTTCTATTGTCCTAGGAAAGATTTTTGGAAAAATTCACTTTGTTCGGAAAATCTATTGGCCAATGTCGAGTCTGCGAAGGTCTTTGATGATATAGATTTTTCGTCATGAAAAATGGGAGCTATAATGCATGAATGGGCGGCGCCTTCTGGGGCAAGTGTGATATTTATATGAAGAGTGTGCTCGCGTGGCCTATGACTCTTATCAGTATGTTCACCATTGTGGATCGCCGGCGAGAGCTGCTATGTCCGTACAGTTGTTGTTGGTCGCGCCACTGAATAAAGCCTGTACATAATTCCCGAACGCTGACTCTCCTATGTCGCTTGGGCGTTGGCCCGCACCGCTCCCGGTTGCGCGAGTGTCATCTGCTGGCAGGTCGATCCTGACTTCAAATTCTCTATGCATCCAGGGTTTGAAATGATCGATCCATGCGGCGCAATACGCACATGTCCTCTTTAGGCCGCCAACCCTGACTCTTCCAGTCTTTCTTGGCAATAAGTCCTTCGTGTGTGCGTATGCCAGCATTCGCATAAGTTTTAGTTCGGCGTGAACAGGTGTGGAGTCGTTTAGCAAATTGATTGCGTACTCGCCGTTGTAATTGGGTGAATAGTGGAAGTCAGTGGCAGCGGTTCGATTGAGTCCATTCAGCGCCGGCGCTCCGGTGAATTTTTTCAGGAACCAGGCTAGCTTTTGCTGGGTGTTTATAGTTGTTAGATTTGTAGTGGTAACCAGTACTTTGGCTCGGGCAGACTCCGTTGTGGACAGCGGTGCAATATGCCCTAGGCTTGAGGCTGCATAGGCCAAGGTAATACTGTCCTGGTCACTGAATTCTCCCTGATATGACCTGCCGACATCAGTGGGGCGGCTAGTGAAGGGAACAGTCAGCAACCAGTAACTGTAGCGTAGACAATCAATGAAGGTCGTATGGTTAGAAACACCGAATGCCCGAAAGAAATTGGCGATGGGGTGATGTTCTCCATGGTTACCGGCGATATAGAGTGAGTCGCGAAACTGCATGCACTGCACTTCCTCGATTGCCGTACCAGACCCCTCTCGAAGCTCAGCACCCCAGTCTCGCAGGCTTGCCGCTCGGCTGATAATGGTGGAGAAAAGAGTGAGATCCTTGGCGGTATAGTCCGGCATGGGCATCTGGAAACTCCTGGTTACTGATTCGCGGCGACCGCGTATCTACTTTCCTTGAATGTTTTTATCTTCTCGGGATAACGGTGTATTCACTCCAACACCCACTCCGCCAATTTCCCCGTCACCTGCGCCATCAGCACGTTCTCGATATCTCGTGCGCCCGCCGAGCTGCATTTGGCGAGCACGGCCTTGACGATGGCAGGGTCGAAGTCGAACTGTTTGCCGGTGGCGGCCTTGTAGCGTTCGCGCAGTTTTTCCAGCTTGGCCAGGACGATGCCTTCCAGCGTCGCTTCGTCCAGTGGGCGGTAGGGCACCACGGTCATGCGGGCCAGGAAGGCGGGGCGGAAGGCCTGTAGCAGCACCTTGCGCAGGCGTTCGTTGAAGGCGTCGCTGCCGAGCTGGTCGGTGGGGGTGTCCAGCACCAGTTCGGCGCCGACGTTGCTGGTGGCGAGCATCACGGTGTTCTTGAAGTCCACTACCAGGCCGGTGCCGTCTTCCATCACGCCCTTGTCGAAGACGTTGTAGAAGGCCTCCAGCACGTCGGGGTGGGCCTTTTCGATTTCGTCCAGCAGCACCACGGAGTAGGGCCGGCGGCGCACGGCTTCGGTGAGCACGCCACCAGTGCCGTAGCCGACGTAGCCGGGCGGGGCGCCCTTGAGCTGGCTGACGGTGTGGGCCTCCTGGTACTCGGAGAGGTTGATGCTGATGAGGTTGCGCTCACCGCCGTAGAGAGCGTCGGCCAGGGCGTAGGCGGTTTCGGTCTTGCCGACGCCGGTAGGGCCGACCAGCAGGAACACACCCACCGGCTTGGCCGGGTCGGTCAGGCCGGCGCGGTAGGCCTGGATGCGCTGGGCGATGGTGGCCAGGGCGCTGTTCTGGCCCATGACCCTCTGCCCCAGGCGCTGGCCGAGGGTGCGCACAGCGTAGGCTTCATCGGAAAGCATCTTGCCGATGGGGATGCCAGTCCAACCGGCAATCACGGCGGCCACGGTGCGTGAGTCCACCTGTTCGGGCACCAGCGGGTCGTCCTGGCGGATGGCGTCGAGGCCGGCCTCCAGGCGCGCCAGTTCGGCGGCCAGATGGTCGATGCGCTCGTCCACGGCCTCGTCGGGCTGGCTGGTATCGGCGCTTTCGCTCAGGGCCAGCAGCTCGCGGCGGGCCTCCAACAGTTCACGCACGGCTTCGCGTTCTTCGCCCCAGCGGGTTTCCAGTTCACGAATGGCGCTGCGGTTGCTGGCGGATTCCTGCTCCAGGGCGGTGATGCGTTCGCGGTGGTCGAGGCCGGTGGTCTGTTCACGGCGCAGGCGTTGCAGTTCTTCGCTCACCGCTACTTCGCGGTGGCGCAGGCTTTCCAGCGGTGGCGGTACGTCGTGCTGGCCGAGGGATACACGGGCGCAGGCGGTGTCGAGCACGCTGATAGCCTTGTCCGGCAACTGGCGGCCAGAAATGTAGCGGTGGGAGAGCTTGACCGCGTCCTGAATGGCGCTATCGAGCACCTGCACGCCATGGTGCTGTTCCAGCTTGGCGGCGACGCCGCGCAGCATTTCCACAGCGGTGGCCTCGTCGGGTTCTTCCACCTGCACCAGTTGGAAACGGCGGGCCAGGGCCGGGTCTTTCTCGAAGTACTTCTTGTATTCCAGCCAGGTGGTGGCGGCGAGGGTGCGCAGTTCGCCACGGGCCAGGGCCGGTTTGAGCAGGTTGGCGGCGTCGCTACCGCCCTCGCTGCCACCGGCGCCGATCAGGGTGTGGGCCTCGTCGATGAACAGGATGATCGGCTGTTCGCTGCCTCGCACCGCATCGATCACGCCCTTGAGGCGCTGCTCGAATTCGCCCTTGACCCCGGCACCGGCCTGCAGCAGGCCGAGGTCAAGTACGCGCAGGATGACGTTCTGCAGCGGCGGCGGCACGTCGCCGGCAGCGATGCGCAGGGCCAGGCCTTCGACCACGGCGGTCTTGCCGACACCGGGGGCGCCGACCAGGATCGGGTTGTTCTGCCGACGGCGCAGGAGGATGTCGATGCTCTGGCGAATCTCGCCGTCGCGCCCGACTATGGGGTCGATGCGCCCGGCGCGGGCATCGGCGGTGAGATCCTGGGTGTACTGGTCGAGCACGCTGTCCTGCGCGGCATCCTGGGCGGGGCGGGCCTTGCCTGCCGGGCCGGTGCCACCGCTGTACTCGCGGGAGGCTTGCGTCCACTCCAGCAAGTTGGCGCGAAGGGCTTCGCGGGGGATGCGCAGCAGTGAGGAGGCGCTGTTGAGCAGCAAGCTGCGGCGCTCGTCGCGGTCGAGCAGGGCGAGCAGCAGCAGGCCGGAGCGGATGCTCGCCTGGCCCTGCACGCTGGCCTGCACCACGGCGTCTTCCAGCAGGCCGATGGTCTGGGCAGAGAGGGCGGGGGTACGGGTGCTCCCGGCCTTGAACAGCTCCAGGGCGCGGTTGATCTCGGTGGCTACGCTGTCCCGTTCCAGACCGAAGCGCGGCAGCAGGTAGGCGAAATCGCCGCCTTCGATGTCGAGCAGCTCCAGCAGCAGGTGCTCGATCTCCACGTAGTGATGGCTGCGTTGCAGGCAGCGTTGCGCGGCGCGTTCCAGTGCGCGGCGGCTGTCTGCGTTGAGGCGACCGATCAGCCCGGCGAGTTCCATCAGCGCATCTCCTTGTGGCGCAGGCGGGTGTCGATGCGTTGCAAGGTGGTCGCCCCCGCGCGTTGCAGGCCGCCGCTCCAGCGCAGGCGCGGCGGTTGTTGGCGATCCAGGCGCAAGGGGTTGCCGGGGCGCACCAGCAGGCGCAGATGGCAGTCGGTATCCGGGCCGAGATAGAAGCTGGCCAGATCCGCCAGGCGTTCATGCTGTTCGCCTCCGGGCAGATAGGCCGACGCCTGCTCCGCTGCTAGCGGGCCGAGGGTCAGGCGGATACCGGCGTGCTCGTCCCAGACTCGGGTGCCGGCGACGGCGTTGCGGCCCAGGCCGAGATTGCGCCCGCCGCGTTGCAGGCGGCTGCGGCTGGCCGGCGGAATCTCGCGCCAGGCACCCTGGTAGGCGTCATAGTCCACGGTCACGCCGAACTGATGCCTTACCAGCACGGCGAAGCCGGCCAGGGAACGGCGTGGGCCATGCAGCAGGGCGGTGCGGGTGGTGATGGCGGTATCCGGTAGGGCCATGCGCCCTTGCAGGCCACGGGGCAACAGACCGCTCAGGGCCTGCAGCAGGTGGCGTGCCGGAGCCTGCTCTGGGCGCTGAAAGCCCAGGGCCAGGCGATGACGTCCGAGCACCCGGTAGAGCTGGGCGAGCAGGCGGTTGTGGAACAGGTCAAGGAAGTCTGCCGGGGCATGATCCTTGAGGCGGGCGCGTTGCTGCAGCCATTCCTGATAGGCGTAGGGCAGCGGGCCGTCGGGGCCGCCCAGGCCGAACACGGCGGTGCTCAGGGTGAGCGGCTCGCCGGGGCGCTCTTCCAGGCGCGTTACCTGGCTGGCGGCGAAAGTCGGCGTCAGTGGGCCGCGCAGGCGCACGGCCTCAGCCTCGGGGCTGCTGCCCAGACCGAGCGGCGTGGCATCGGGGCGCTCGCGTTCCAGCAACAACAGGGCCTGGAGGAACTCGAAGGCCTGAGGGGTCTGGCGCAGGCGCTGGCTCAGAGGTTCAGCGGCTTGCCGGCCTGGGGCTGCCATGTCCGTACCTCCTTGTCGTGATCCACCAGCACCGTGCGCACGAAGCGGTTGGGTGTGGCATAGAGGGAGAAGAATTGCGCCAGCACGGCGGAGAACAGCACGGCGCTGCTACCGGCGAAATGCTCCGCATCCAGGCGGATGCGTACTTCCAGGCCATTGCGCCAGCCACGCCAGGCGTCTTCACCGACCCGCGCCACCACGCGCTCGCAGGTCAGCTCCAGCAGGCCTTCCACCTGGCGCCTTGGCCCGGCTTCGTCGCGCAGGTTGTGCAGGTGGAGCATTTCGCGCAGTGCTTCGAGGGCGTCGGGGCCTTCCACCAGGGAAAGGTGGTTGAGGCTCAGTTGCGAGACCAGGCGCCAGCGCGAGGGGCCGGACAGTCGGGGCAGGCTCTGCACGCTGGGCGTGCTCAACAGGCTGGCCAGAGCTACCGGCCCTGGGCGCTCGAAGCCCAGGCGGGTGCCAGCGGGCAGTTGCTCGGCCAGGTGCCGGCTGGTGCACAGCAGCTCGGCGGTCAGGCTGTATTCGGGGGCGTCCTGCAGCGGGTCGAACGCGGTGTCCACCAGGCTCAGCAACAGGTCGCTGCCGGGTCGCGTGGGGTTCAGGCCCTGCACACGGCGCGCATGCCAGTACAGGCCTGCGTCGCCATGGTCATGCCCGTAATAAGCCGGTACTCGGCGCACGCCCTGCGGCGTGGCGGCGCGCAGGCTGCGGATGCTGTAGATCTCCACGCTGCTTTCGCGGTGGGCATCGGCCACCAGGCGGTATTCGCTGCGGCTGCCGTCCGGGCGCAGAGGCTCTGAGGTGCGGGGGAACAGGTTGATCGCCGGGGTGCAGCCCAGGCGTAGTTCGCTGGCCTGCAGGTGCGGTCGGCCCACGGGGGCGCGGTCGAAGGCGATCACCAGTTGGCAAATGCGACCGCCTTGCGTCGGTGGCAGCAATGGCAGGTCGAAGAAGGCGAACTTGTCGGGGAAGGCGAAGTACTCGGCCAGCAGACGCAGGCCGGGATGCTGAGCATCCTCATCGGGCAGCAGCGCCTGGTCGTCGGCGAAACCCACCGGCGAGGGCATTGCACTCACCGGCTGCAGCGGCTGGCCGGGGGCACCGCTCCAGAGCCCCAGGCAGTGAGCGGCGAGCAGGTCGTAGAGAATGGCATTGGTCATCGGCGACGCCGCCAGGTGCACGCGCAGGCTGCGCACCGGTAATTGCGCCCAGTCGAATTCACCCAGGCATTCCAGGCTCAGGCGCAGGGCGGAGCGGGCCAAGGGGTGGCCGGTGAACGCCACCGCCGCGTCGCCATCGAGCAGGGTGGCCTCACGGATACGCAGCGGCCATAGCTCGACCTGCGCACTGGTGCGCCAGTGCACGCTGGCCTGGTCGCGGGTGGTGACGAACAAAGGGGTATCGCGTGGCAGGGTATAGCCTTCGGCGAGGTTGCCCTGGGTCGCGTCCGGCTCGAACTGCACGATGGCACAGGACGGTAGGGGGCGCAGGGCCAGGGGATAGAGCTGCTCCAGCAGCGCATCGCTGAATTCGGCGTAGTCGTCGTCAAGGCGCCGGTGCAGCCGTGCGGTGAGCAGGGCGAAGCCTTCCAGCAGACGTTCGACGTGCGGGTCGGGGCATTCCCCGGGTGCCAGTTCCAGGCGCCTGGCCACCTTGGGATGACGGCGCGCGAAGCCTGTGCCGGCGTGGCGCAGCCAGGTCAGTTCGCGCTGGTAGTAGTCGAGCAGTTCGGCATCAATCGAGTCGCTCATGGCGCACCTCCATGCCGGCTTCGCCAGGTGCCAGCAGGAAGACTGCCGGCCAGCTAGCTTGGCCGCTGCGCAGGTGCCCGGCCAGGCGGATGTTCAGGCGCTGAGGTTGCCCGGGCATGGCCTCGACATCGACCGCGCTGAGCTGCAGGCGCGGCTCGAAGTGCTGCACGGCGGCGCGCACCTCGCGCAGCAGCAAGCGCCGATCATCGGCGCGCAAGGCCTGCAGGGCGGCCCAGTCGGCGATGCCGTAGTCGAGCAGGGTGAGTGCTCGACCGGCAGTGCGTTGCGGGCGACGGGTATTGAGCAAACGCAGCAACTCCTGGCGGACGGACTCGGCCAATGCCTCGTGGTTGAAGTCCGGCGCCTCGTCCTCCTGGGTGCAGAGGCGCTCGAACAGGGGGGCGCGCACGTCTGGTTTTCCTTACTTGACGAGTTTGTTGGCGGCCAGATCCCAGGTGGAAGCCGCGGTGCCTTCCTTGGTGCCATCGTCCTTCTGCGCGGTGAGCTCCCATTTGATCTTGGTGAAGTTCAGCGACAGGGTTTCCACCGGCTTGCCACCCGCACCACCGCTGACGCTGACGTTGGAGAGCACCACGTTGTCGAGGGTGTAGATGATGAACGGCAGCAGCTTGCCGTCGCCCTCGGCAGCGTTGCGGCCAATGGTGATGGTGGCCTTGGTGATGGGCTTGCCGGCGCAGCAGTATTCGTTGAGTGAGGGGGTAGAGGTGTCGACGAACTTGGTGACGGTGAACTCACCGATGTGCGGCTTGCCGGAGGTGCGCTCCGAGTTGCTGACGTCGTTGGTGACCTGCATCGCCACGTTGTGGCTGTAGGACATCAGTTCGATCTTGTCGGTGTAGCCCTCGAGCAGACTGTCGCCTTTGATGTCGTCGCCGAGGTCGAGAATGATGGCATCCATCGCGGATAACTCCTGGGTCTGGAAACGGGGTGAATCATGATTGGGAGAGGCCCCCGTCGAACGTGCCGACGGGGAGCGTCAGATCAAGCGGCCACCGGCGGCGGTAGGCTGGCCACCAGGCGGATCGAGGCAGTCAGTTCTTCCAACTGGAAGTGTGGGCGCAGGAACACCGTGGCGCGGTAGACGCCCGGCTTGCCGGCGACTTCCGAGACGTCCACGCGGGCTTCGCGCAGCGGGTACTGGGCCTTGATCTCCTGCGGCGCGTTGTCGTTGATCAGCACGTAGTCCGCGATCCAGTTGTTGAGGTAGGTCTGCACGTTGTCGCGGGTCATGAAGCTGCCCACCTTGTCGCGCATGATCACCTTGAGGTAGTGGGCGAAGCGCGAGGCCGCCAGCACGTAGGGCAGCATGGCCGAGATGCGCGCGTTGGCGTTGGCTTCGTTGGTGTTGTAGAGCTTGGCCTTGTTGGTGGTCTGGCCGCCGAAGAACACGGCCATGTCGGTGTTCTTCTTGTGGCACAGGGAGATGAAGCCGAGGTCGTTGAGCTCCTTCTCGCGGCGGTCGGTGATCGCCACCTCGGTCGGGCACTTGAGCGACAGGTCGCCGGACAGGGTGCGGAAGGTGTGCGCCGGCAGGCCTTCCACCGCGCCACCGCCTTCGGCACCACGGATCGCTGCGCACCAGCCGTATTTGGCGAAGGCCGTGGTGATGCGAATGGCCATCAGCCAGGCGGCGTTGCCCCAGAGATACTTGGAGTGGTCGGTGCCGTTGACGTCCTCGACGTAGTCCATGCCTTCCACCGGTTTGGTGTCCGGGCCGTAGGGCAGGCGCAGGAGGAAGTTCGGCAGCACCAGGGAGACGTAGCGCGAGTCTTCGCTCTCACGGAAGCTGCGCCACTTGATCAGCTCCAGGCTCTCGAAGATCTTGCTCAGGTCGCGCGGCACGGCCAGCTCGGTAAAGCTGTTCATGTCGAACAGTTTGGGGCTGGCGGCGGCGATGAAGGGGGCGTGGGCCGCAGCGGCAACGTTGGAGAGTTTCTCCAGCAACGCGACATCCTGCGGGTGGCGGCCGAAGTTGTAGTCGCCTACCAGCAGGCTGAAGGGATGGCCGCCGAAGGTGCCGTATTCCTCTTCGTAGATCTTCTTGAACAGCGCGCTCTGGTCGAATTCGACGGCTTTTTCCAGGTCGTTCTGCAGCTCCTTCTGGGTGACGTTGAGCAGGCGCAGCTTCAGACGAGTGCTGGTCTCGGTCTGATCCACCAGCATGTGCAGGCCGCGCCAGGAAGCTTCCAGCTTCTGCAGGTCGGGGTGGTGCAGCACCTCGTTGAGCTGGTCGCTGATCAGCTTGTCGATCTGGCTGATGCGGTCGTTGATCATGGCCACGGTGTCCTTGTCGATGGCCATGCCTTCGTCGAGCACCTGGGTGGCGAATTCCGCGAGCATGTCGCGGGCGTAGTCCTGCTGGCTCTCGTCGTGGGCCATGCGGCCCTCGGCGATGATGCGGTCGAGCAGGGTCAGGGTCTGGGTCGTGCTCTCGCTGGATGCACCGGCTTCTGTTGCCATTTCGCTATCTCCGGAAATTCAGGAAGGGATCAGGCCTGGGGTTCGGCCGGTGCTTCGCCGTCATCGGCGGCTGCGGCTGGCGCTTCGTCTTCGGGGCGCGCCGACTTGATCTCCTGCAGCCCTTCGGTGTTGCTCACCACCTCCTGCAGCAACTGATCGAGATTGTCGTTGCCATCCAGCTTGGTGAGCAGGTCGCGCAGGCGCTGGCGGGCTTCGTAGAGACGCCGCAGTGGGGTGATCTGCTTGACGATGTTGACCGGGTCGAAGTCGTCGAAGTGACGGAAGCGCAGCTCGACGTTGAGCTTGCTGCCGTCGCCGCTGATGGTGTTTTCCACCTGCAGGGTGCTGCGCGGTTCGATGGACGCCAGCACCTCGTTGAAGTTGTCGCGGTCGATTTCCGTGAAGCGACGTTCCAGCAGCTTGGGCAGGGGGTTTTCCGGCTTGCCGGAAAGGTCGGCGAGGATGCCGACCACGAGGGGCAGTTCCTTCTTCTCGATGGCGTTGCCGATCTCGACGTCGTAGGTGATCTGAACGCGGGGCGGACGGATGCGATCCAGTTTGTGTTGCGTACTTTCGGCCATGTCGGTTGAGCTCCGGGACGTTACCTGGAGCGCATGCAGCGGACGGATTCCGTGCTCGCACTCCCTTGCTGGATCACGGCTGGACAGTCTGACCGGGTGGCAACCCTGTCCCTGGCGATCCTTTCAGGTTCATCTACACGACGAACTTTCATAGACGCTAGAACAGGTCTATAAATTTGCAAATGCAAAATCTACGGTGGACTTTCATGACACAGGGACGTTCGATCCTGCGCTGTATTTCCCTCTTTTCGCTCATGAGCCTGACACTCATCGGCTGTTCTTTTTTCGGTGGCGAGAAGGTCAAGCTCGACAGTCTGGTGCTGGACGTGGCCGAAGGCGCCAATGACGACACACCTATCGCCGTGGACTTCGTGCTGGTCACCGACCCCGACCTGTTCAAGCTGCTGTCCGCGGTCAATGCCCGACAGTGGTTCAGCGAGCGCGAGCAGTACCGACGCGACTACCGTCAGCAGTTTTCAATCTGGAGCCTGGAGCTGGTGCCAGGGCAGTTTCGCGAGGTACGCGACTTCCCCTTCGATGGGCAGGAGGCGGCTGGACTTTTGGTATTCGCCGGCTATAACACTCCAGGCGCGCATCGTTTGCGCCTGAACGAGCCAGGCCGGGTGTGGCTGCGTTTCGATAGCAGGGAAATGCGTCTTCTGAGCGAACGAAGCCGTTAACAGGCCGTTGAAAAGCGTAGGCGAGACAGGCAAGACAATACCGATGGCGGCCCCGCAAAAACAGCCGAAAAAGCGCAGTTTACGTGTTGTAAATGAGCATTTTGAGGCCGTTTTTAACGCAGTATTGCCAACGTAGGTAGTTTTTCAACAGCCTGTTTAGAACACCTGCAATGCCAGACCAACAGCGGATGTCGAGGGGAGCGGTATGAAGGTTTTGCCGGACGCAGTCTGCTGGCACGAGGGCATGCAGTTGCTGCCGCAACACTTCCAGTTGCAGGCGCTACGCGCCGAGGTGTTGGCGGCTCATTTCGCCCAGGCGGGCAACCCCTGGTTCTGGGGCGTGAGCCAACTGGAGATCGACCCTGCCGCGCTCAGCGCAGGCCTGGTACGCATCCAGGCCCTGGAAGCCATATTGCCCGATGGCCTGCCGGTGAGCCTGCAGCCTGGCAGTGGCACGACCCTCGAACTGGATGTCGGCCCTGCCGCAGCAGCAGCGGCCAATGCCCAGGTGACCCTCTACCTGGCGGTCAATCCGCTCGGCCGCAGCGGCCAGGTGTTGCCGCTACAGGGGCGCCTGCAATCGGTGGTAGGCGATGCGGTGCCGGATCTGGCCAGTGGCGAATACCCTGAGCCCATACTGGTCTGGCGGCCGCACCTGCGCCTGGTGACCGAGAGCGAACGGGTCGATTCGGTCTGCCTGCCGCTGTTGCGCGTGGCCAAGGAAGCCGGTGGTTTCGTCCGCCAGCCATATGCCCCACCTGCGCCTCAGGTGCTGCCGCAATCCCTGCTTGGGCAGGCGGTCGCGGAGCTATGCGCCCGTGGCCGTGAAAAGTGCCAGTTTCTCGCCGGCCGTTTGCGCCAGGCCGAACAGGCTGGTAACGCCGATGACATCGAGGAGCTGCGGCGGCAACTGGCCGCGCTCTGGGCGCGGCTGCCCGAGGTGGAGGCCGCGCTGAATTCGCGCGTGGCCAGCCCGCAGACGCTGCATGGCTTGCTCGCCGGCATGGCCGGCACCTGGTGTGCGCTCGACGCGGCCAGCGGCGTTCCTCCCTTCGCCCCCCTGGATTACCTGGAACTCAAGCGCGGTTTCGACGAGGTCATCCAGTGGCTGCATCAGGCACTGGACAAGGTGCGGGTGGGCTATCGCTGCCTACCGTTCGAGGCCATCGCCCAAGGTTTCGCCATTCGCTTGCCCGATACCCAGGCGCGTCGGCAGCGTCTGGTGGTCGGTCTGCGCATGCCGGCCGGTACCGGGCAGCAGGACGCGCAGGACTGGTTGAGCCATGCCGTTATCGCTTCCGAACCCCATGTCACCACCCTCAGCCGGCAACGCATGAACGGCCTGGCTCATCAGCCGATGAGCCGCAGCGAGCAAGTGGCCTATGGCCTGGGTGACGACACCCACCTGTTCGTGATCCAGGCGGCCGGCGAGTGGTTCGACCCCGAATTGCCGCTGTGCCTGGTGGGCTCCGCTCAGGCCGTGCAAGTCAGCCCCTGGCAGGTGGTGCTGTTCACCACCAACCCCGATTGAGTCTCTCCCCAGCCAAGGATGCGTAGATGTCTGCCAGGCCTATCAAGCTGTATTCCCCCACATTCGGTGACGCGCCGTTGAGCCTGGCCTTCCGCCAGGCCTGGCTGGCCTGGTGCGACGCCCGGGAGGCCTTGACGGAAAGCACCCTGGGCGACGGCCAGTTGGTCGAGCGTATGGCGGAACTCGCAACGCGTACGGTGCGCCACCTGTGGCGCGATGCCTTCGCCAGCGTTGGCGCCTCTTCGCCGGATCAGGTCAAGGCCATGGTCTATGCCTTCGTCGCCTTGCTCGACGAACGCTTGCTGTTCGACGATTGGCAAGGCCGCATCGCCTGGCAGGCGCGCCCGCTGGAGGCCCGCCTGTATGGATCGCGCAGCGCCGGGGAGCGCGTGCCGAGGGCCATCGATCGACTGCTCAAGCTGCGTGCCCCGGCCACCCGTGACCTGGCCAACGTCTACCTGCAATGCCTGATGCTGGGATTCTATGGCGCCTTGCGCAGCGAGCGCGGGCGGGCCACCCATGCACGCTGGCTGCAGGCGCTGTTCACCTTCGCCTGGCAACGCGAGCCGAACATGAGTGGCGTCAGTGCCAGCCTGGCGCGGCCGACGCGCACGCCGCCGCTGCGCCTGCCGTTACGGCGCGCACTGCCGGATGGGCTGCGCCTGACCTTGGCCATCGCCGGCATGGCACTGCTGCTGACCGCCGTCGGGCATCTGATGTGGCGTGACATCCGTGCGGAACTGGAACCGGCGCTGTACTTGTTCAATGAGCAACAGGCCGAGAGCAGCACGCAATGAGTACCTTGACCATCGTGCTGTACGTACTCGGCGCCTTGCTCCTGCTGGCGCTTCTGGTCGTGGCGTTCTGGTGGTTGCGCACGCAATCGGGCACGGCCATCCGCAGCTTCTATGCCGCGGTGCGCAAGATGGAGCACGATCAGGGCATCGAGTCGCGCTACCAGACGCCCTGGCTGATGCTGCTGGGTGACCCCCGTGAGGGCAGCCAGCTCTGTGCCGATTGGCAGTTGACCCCGGTCGGGCGCGCGTCCTGGTTCGGCCGCTGGTGGGCCGACCCGGACGGCGCCGTGCTGGTGGTGCCGCAGGCCTTGTTCCTGCCGCAGGACAACGGCACGGCACCGACCTTCGTCTGGCGCAGGCTGCTGGGCATCCTGCAGCGCCTGCGTGGCCAGCGTCCGCTGGATGGCATCGTCTGGGTGATCCCGCTGGCGCAACTGCAGAACGAGGAGCTGCGTGCGGCGGACGTGCTGGTGATGCGCCGGCGCTTCGCCGAACTGCTGCAACGCCTGGGCCTGAGCCTGCCGGTGCACGTGCTGATCAGTGGTCTTGAGGCGCTGCCCGGTTTTCAGGAACTGCTGGCCGTGCTGCCGGAGGAAAGCCGTGAGCAGACGCTGGGCTGGTCATCGCCTTACAGCCTTGACGCCAGTTGGCAGAGCTACTGGCTCGACGATGCAGGCGACCAACTGATCCAGGCCGTGCAGGCCGCCATCATGGAAGCGGCCGCTCTGAAGGGTGAAGTGGCCGAGGAGCTGTACCGCCTACCGGATCAACTGGCGGCGCTCAAGGACGATCTGCGCCTGTTGCTGGAGCCGGTTTTCCAGGGCAATGCCCAGGGCGAGGCGCCGCGTCTGCGAGGTATCTACCTCACCGCTGCCCAGGCCAGCGCTGCACAGGACGATGCCTTGAGCAGCGATGAACGCGCGCCAGCGCAGGGGGTATTCACCCAGCAGCTTTGGCAGCGCCGCCTGCTGGCCGAGCAGGGGCTCGCCCAGGCTGTGCCACGCATCCTCAACCTGCGCCGACGCTGGCAGAAGACGGTAGCCGGCATTGCCGGCGTCATCGGGCTTTGCTGGGCCGTGGCGATGCTCTGGATCTGGCAGCAAGGCGTGACCGATGCGCGCGTGCTGAGCCGCCTGCTGCAGGAAACCCATGGCAACCATCAGAGCATGAGCCAGACCTCGCCGGAGCGTAACCAGGCCTATGCACGGCAGAACGTCCAGGGGTTCTGGAACCTGCTGCAGCAGGCGCCACGCTGGCATTACGCGTCCCTGGTCTACCCCACGTCCTGGGGCACGGCACTGGACGATCAGCTCGATCTGCTGCTGAGGAACATGGCGCAGCGGTCGGTGGTTGCGCCGTTGCGGCAACTGCAGTTCGATGAACTGGCCAGGCTCCAGGCCATCCGTATCAGCGAACGTCGTACCGACGTGCAGGGAGCGGTACCCGATCAATGGCCGAGTTACGTCAAGGCACGTAGCCTGGCCGAGGGCGTGATCAACCTGGAACGGCAGAACAAGCTGCTCAGGGAACTGCTGTCAGGCCAGCAGGGCGTGGTGGAGCCGATGGCGCAACTGGGCAACGACGCGCTGGGGCTGAACCTGGATCCCACCAGCCTGAACAAGCGCGCCTTCTATGACAGAACCCTGCGCGGCCTGGGCGTGCCGCGCCTGGCGCCCCCCGATCTGGAGGCCCAGCGCAAGGCACTGGCCAACCAGTTCCAGACGCTGATGAGGTTCTGGCTCACCCAGTATTTTCTTGCCGACAACTTCGTGCGGCCCGCCGGCTACCTCAAACGCTACCTGAACGACATGGAGTACGGTCGCGATGTGTCCTTGCAGCGCCTCGAGGAAATCAATGCCTACATCGGTCACCTCGAGGATCTGATCATCCTCACCAACTCCGCCTGGAGTCACGGCAGCAACGAGGATCTGACGCCGGGCTACCGCGACCTCATGAACAGCGTGCAGCAAAGCAGCGTATTCGGCCCGGCCGTGGTCAGTGCCCTGGACGACGAGGCCAAGCAGCTACGCCAGGATTTCCAGACGCAATGGATAGCCGGCTCCGCCAGCCAGGGCAGCCTGCTGCAACGCCAGGCGGGTGGCAGCCTGATGCTGCAGGAGCCGATCAGCAAGCTGTCGCGCAGCATCGATGACCTGCTCAAGCGTGACTTCGCCGTCGTCGCCCTGCGCGACCCCGATGCGCTGCTCAGGCCGCGTGCGCCGAGCCTGCCCAGCGAGCAACGCATGGCCCAGGCCCTGGCCTATCAGCAAAGCTATCGCGACTACGTGGATCAGGAGCTGCCGCAGATCGCCCCCGACTATCGCACCGGCATGCTCAAGGTGGCCGGCGACACGGTGGCGCTGGCCATGTGGTCGGCGCTCTATCCTTCGGCGCGCCCCTCTGCCACGAGCACGGCGTACAGCAGCGCTTTCGGCGAGCAGGCCAGCCAGGTGATCCAGGGGTTCAAGGAACTGGGGCGTGGCGACCTGGCCGGTACGCTGCAAACGCAACTGACCTTGCAGGCCATGGCCAATGTCGACAAGGCGCTGGAGGTTATCGATGCGCTGGCGTTGTTCACCCAGCGCTACGATATTGCCGACTGGAATGGCGACCCCAACCTCGGGCTGCTGCTCTATCGCTCCAGTGACGTGCAGGATCTCAAGACCTTCCTGGCCGGTCAGTTCACCACGGTCAGCGCCAGCAGTGAGGCCGTCCTGCCCGAACTGAACTGGCTGCGTGCCCAGCCTGATCTGCCTCTGACCATGCAGAGCAAGGTGGCCCGGCTCAGCTCGATGCATGATGAAGTGCTCAAGTACAAGGCGCAGAACCCCACCAGCGCACCGGCGCTGTTCGAGCAACTGGTCACCCGCGACCTGGTGGAGATGAACCTGGCCAACTGCGCCCAGGTGTTGACCACCGCCACCTTGCCCCAGGGCGCTGGTGACCTGGCGCAATACACCCGCTCCTTGAGCGATCAGGCCTACCGTCGTTGCCATCAGCTGCAGGTGCAGGATGCCGCCGAAGCCTGGCGGGCGCTGGCGGATTATTTCAATCAGTACCTGGCCGGGCGTTTTCCCTTCTCCTACAACCTCGACAGCGCCGACGCCGACCCGGCGCGGGTACGGCATCTGTTGGAGCTGATCGACACCCACCTGCAAACGGCCGAGAAGGGCCTGAGCCTGGCCAGCCCGGGTAACCGCCTGGCTGCCGAAGACTTCCTGACGCGGCTGAAACAGGCCCGCGTCTGGTTGGGCCCCTTGCTGATACGCGACCAGGCCGGCGTGCTGGGCATCGAGCTGGACGTACGCTGGCGCACGGATCGGGAGCAGGAACAGGGTGCCGATCAGGTGATCATCTGGTCGTTGCACAGTGGTAACCAGCAGATCACTCACCCAGGGGAGGCCGGGCAGCGCCTGCGCTGGAACCTGGGCGAGCCGCTGCAACTGGTGCTGCGCTGGGCGCGTGGCAGCCAGCAGCGCCCGGTCAGCGACCCCATGCAGCCGAGCATGGCCGTCAACGAGCTGGAGGCCGGCTGGGAGTATCGCGGCCCCTGGGCCTTGCTGCGCCTGCTGCGTACCCATGTCATGCCGCCACTGCTGCCCAACGTGGACTACACCGACTTCCCCCTGACCCTGCAGGTGCCGGTGCATGGGCCCTGGGACGCCACGCCGCAGGCGCAGATGTTCATGCGCGTGTCCATGCTCAGCCAGGGCAGCAAGCTGCCGCTGGCCATTCCCCCTCTGCCGGTGAGCGCGCCCGGCATGCCATTTGGCGAGCCCGTCATGGCCAACAACGAGCCGTTGCAATGACCACCATCGATATCACTCAATTGCTGGAGCCGATCCCCGGTGACGCCCCCTGCGGGCCCAGCCTGCGCCACGACCCAGCCTGGGATCGCCTGAAAGAGCTACGCCGCGAAGACGATGCCAGTCTGCCCGCGGGCGTCTGGCAGGCTGAGCTCAAACGGGGTGACTGGGCGGCGCTGGAACATCTGGCCGGCGAGCTACTGCGCGAGCGCAGCAAGGATCTGATGATCGCGGCCTGGCTGGGGGAAGCCTGGCTGCATCGCTATGGCCTGCATGGCATCGCATCGGCACTGCAGCTTCTCGTCGAGTTGTGCGAGCGCTACCCCGATGAGCTGCACCCGCAGGCGGAGGAGGGCGATCGCTCCTGGCGCGTGCCCCCGCTGGAATGGATGGTGCGCCGTTACAGCCAGCTACTTCTGACCCAGGTGGCGGTGTTCGGTGGGGACAACGAGGAGGTGGCGCAGCTCACCCTGCACCAGTGGAAGTATCTGCAGGCGCGTCAGGTTCAGGCCAGCGACAGCAAGCAGGACAAGGTCGCGGCGGAAAGCGCCAGGCTGGAACAGCGCAAGTACCTGGAGGCCATACGCCAGCTACCCGGCGAGCCGTTGCGCGACAGGTTGCAGGTGCTTGATGACGGGCTCGTCGCACTGCAACGTTTCGAGGCCTGGAGCGATGCCTGGCTCGCCGAGCAGGCGCCCAGCTTCGCGCCCTTGCGTCAGGTGCTAGAAGACATTCGTCATCTCGTGCAGGAGTTCGCCCCGATGAGCAGCGATACACCGACCATCTCGCCCGTGCCGGTCGAGGCCGCCCCGGCTGGCGCACCGCCGCAGGCCGCAGCACCGTTACTCGGCGCCGTGCCGGGCAGCCGCGAGGAGGCCTACCGGCAATTGAGCCTGATCGCCGACTATCTGGCCCGCAGCGAACCGCACAGCCCGGTGCCCTATGTCATCCGCCGGGTGGTGGAGTGGGGCCAGCAACCCTTGAGCGAGCTGCTGGAGGAACTGCTTAGTAGCGATGCGGAATCGCGGCGTGTTTGGAAGTTGCTGGGGGTGTTGAAGTAAGGCGCCGTCAGCGGCGCCATGCTGTTCGTTGACACCGGACTGGCAAGGTTTTGTGTTGTTTGGTGTTCTGGACGCCGCTACGGTGTGTTCAGATAGTCCGGGTTTCGCCCCCTCGGGCGACTCACTTTTCTTTGAAATCGGAATGCCGCCCAGCGCAAAGAAAAGTAAGCAAAAGAAACGCACCCCCGCCATCCGGAACTAGGCGTCCCCGTCATGCTTCGCTCGACTTCCCTCACTCCGGCATCGCTCCGGGGTCGGCTTGCAAGGGCCATCCATGGCCCTTCAAGCGGGGCCGCCATCGGTATCTCGCGGCATCTATGCCGCTCGCCCCCTGCGCAATGCCTACATTCGGCCTCCTGAAGGGGGAGTTAGCGCGCCGGAACGTACATTGGTTCCGGGCATGCCCGGCGTGTTCTGGTAGCTGTGAAGTCGTGACTGGGTCGTCGAGTTAAACCAAAACTTTCATTCGCGTAGTTTCAGCTTGCCGGCCTGCAGCCGGGTCAGCTCTACGACTGACCTCATGTTCAAGCACTGCGCACTACTTCTGGGTTACCGCAGGTTCAGGCGCGTGCAGAGCCCGCTCAGGAGGGTGAGCGGAATCGTCGTGGAAGAGGTTGAGCGACATGGATGTCGCGACGACTGCATGGATGCAGGAGGTAGAGCGACGCAGGATGCCAAAGCCGAGAGCCACGATGGCCGGGGCCGCCTAGGTAGGGATGGCCCACCGTCGGTGGGCCGCATCCGGTCGGGCCTCCGGAGCGGCGATGGAGCGAACGAACCCTGGCGCAGCCAGGGCCGGATGATCGGGCGGAGGGTTTGGTTACTTTTGTCGGGCCGGCCATCCGGGGCAAAAGTGACTCGCCCGGGAGGGCGAAACCAAAAACATCAACAAGAACGCGGCAATCCGGAACAGACTCCCGGACAACCAGCAATCCAACACACAACCTTGCCAGTCCGGTAGCAAACAAACAGCCCCCTAAAAACCGATGCCAATACCTGGCATCAGGTTTTAACGAAAACCCCTGGCCGCAAATGCTTGAGCGAACGGCATCGCTGTCATACGGCATTCACCTAATCGCCATATCCCTGCCACCGCGTTTCGTTGCAATCACAGCGAAAACGGGGAGGAATGCTCATGCGAATCTGTGTGATCGGTGCAGGATATGTCGGTTTGGTCAGCGCGGCCTGCTTCGCTGAAATGGGCAATCGGGTGGTGTGCGTGGAGCGTGATCCGCTGCGGGTGGCACGTCTGAGCAAGGGCGAGGTGCCCATCTACGAACCCGGGCTCGAACCCATTCTCAAGGCGCAGACCAATAGTGGTCAGCTGAGTTTCACCACGCAACTGGCCGCCGGCATTCGCCAGGCGGAGATCATCTTCATCGCAGTCGGCACGCCCAGTGGCGAAGACGGTTCCGCCGACCTCAGCCATGTGCTCGCCGTGGCCGACGAGCTGGGCGAGCAGCTCGAGCACCCTTGCCTGGTGGTAGACAAGTCCACCGTGCCGGTCGGCACCGGCGAGCAGGTGGCGCGGCGCATCAACGCCGGCTTGGCCAGGCGGCAGCAGTGCGCGCGGGTGGTAGTGGCGAGCAACCCGGAGTTTCTCAAGGAAGGCTCGGCGGTCGAGGACTTCATGCGCCCTGACCGGGTCATCGTCGGCTGCGACGAAGAACGCGGCCGGGAAGTGTTACGCCGCCTTTACTCGCCGTTCCTGCGCAACCATGATCGCCTGCTGTGCATGAGCCTGCGCGCTGCGGAGTTCAGCAAGTACGCGGCCAACGCCTTTCTCGCCACCAAGATCTCCTTCATCAACGAAATGGCCGGCATCTGCGCGCGCCTGGGGGTGGACATCGAAGACGTGCGCCGTGGCATCGGCAGCGACAAGCGTATCGGCACCCACTTCATCTATGCCGGCTGCGGTTATGGTGGCTCGTGCTTTCCCAAGGACGTGCGCGCGTTGATCCGCACCGCCGAGCATGAGGGCATTGAACCTGGCATTCTGCGCGCGGTCGAAGCCCGCAATGCGTTGCAGAAAACGCTGTTGTTTCAGGCTATTCGCGAACATTTCAACGGCCACTTGCAAGGCCGTGTCGTGGCGCTGTGGGGGTTGTCGTTCAAACCGGGTACCGATGATCTGCGTGAAGCGCCGAGCCTGGTGCTGCTCGATGCTCTGCTCAATGCCGGGGCACGGGTGCAGGCTTGCGATCCTGCAGCCCTGGCCGGTGTGGCTCGGCGTTATGCGCAGGCCATCGAGAGCGGCCAACTGGCGCTGAGCGAGTCGCCTTACGTGGCCTGCCAGGGCGCAGATGCCCTGGTGCTGGTCACCGAGTGGAAGCAGTATCGCCAGCCTGACTTCGCTCGTATTCGCGGGGCCATGCGCATGCCGGTGCTGTTCGACGGGCGTAACATCTACGACTCGACGCAACTGGTGGAACAGGGTTTTCTGTACCGCGGTATCGGTAGGCCAGCAGCCGGGAGTTGTAAGGCTAGCGCGGCTTGATAGACTAAGGGCCGTTCACGATCCAGGATCCAGGCCCGCCGTTGCGGGCCCGATCATTCGTGAGCAAGGTCTACAGCGCGCAATCCACTCATCCCCATTGGGAGTCCCATGATCAAGAAATGCCTGTTCCCCGCTGCCGGTTACGGCACCCGCTTCCTGCCTGCGACCAAGGCAATGCCCAAGGAAATGTTGCCGGTGGTGAACAAGCCACTGATCCAGTACGGGGTTGAAGAGGCGCTCGAGGCCGGTCTCGACCAGATCTCCATCGTCACCGGGCGCGGCAAACGCGCGCTGGAAGACCATTTCGACGTGAGCTACGAACTGGAGCACCAGATCAAGGGCACCGACAAGGAGAAGTACCTGGTCGGCATCCGTCGTCTGATCGACGAGTGCAGCTTCTCCTACACCCGTCAGGTCGAGATGAAGGGCCTGGGCCACGCCATCCTCTGTGGCCAGCCGCTGATCGGTGACGAGCCGTTCGCCGTGGTACTGGCCGATGACCTGTGCCTGAACCTCGAAGGTGACAGCGTGCTGGCGCAGATGGTCAAGCTGTACAACCAGTTCCGTTGCTCCATCGTCGCGATTCAGGAAGTACCCAAGGACGAAACCTACAAGTACGGCGTGATCGACGGCGAGATGATCCGCGACGATATCTACCGCGTCAGCAACATGGTGGAAAAACCCAAGCCCGAAGACGCGCCGTCGAACCTGGCGATCATCGGCCGCTATATTCTCACCCCGGATATCTTCGACCTGATTCGCAGCACCCCGCCGGGCAAGGGTGGCGAAATCCAGATCACCGACGCCCTGATGCGCCAGGCCCAGCAAGGCTGCGTGATGGCGTATAAATTCAAGGGCCAGCGTTTCGATTGCGGTAGCGCCGAAGGTTACATCGACGCCACCAACTTCTGCTTCGAGCACCTGTACAAGACCGGCAAGGCGTTCTGATACGCCCTCAGGTCGACGAAACGCCACCCTCGGGTGGCGTTTTGCATTTCAGGGGATGGGCATCTCTTCGGAGCCAGGCCCTAATGGCTGGCCGTAGCTGAACTCCACGTAATTGCCGGCCGGGTCGCGCAGGCCGCAGTAATAGCCGACCGGGTAGGGCTCCTCGCGCGGCGGCCAGATCAGGCAACCCTGTTCCTCGGCCATCGCCGCGACACGGTCGACCTCGGCGCGGCTGGCCAGGGCGAAGCCGAAATGGCTGTAGTCATCCTCCGCCAGGTTGCGCTGCTGACCACCGGGAATGATGACGATGATGAACTGGTGTTCCTTGCCGGGCTCGGCCAGCCAGACGATGCGCTGGCTGTCACCGGGGCGCTGGTGGACGACCTGCATGCCGCAGAAGCGCTGATAGAAGGCTATGCAGGCATCCAGATCCGGAACGTGCAGGGCAAGGTGGGTCAGGGTAGGGCGCATCACTGTTCTCCTCCCGTGGCTATGACAGCCCCTGGCGTGGGGCTTTGCGGTATGCTCCTGGTCTGCCAAGGAGATACCTCATGAGTTACGACTTCGACCTTTTCGTGATCGGCGCCGGTTCCGGCGGTGTGCGTGCCGCGCGCTTCGCGGCGGGCTATGGTGCGCGTGTCGCGGTCGCCGAAAGCCGCTACCTGGGCGGCACCTGCGTCAACGTCGGCTGCGTGCCGAAGAAACTGCTGGTCTACGGCGCGCATTACGCCGAGGACATCGAGCAGGCCAGTGCCTTCGGCTGGTCGCTGGGCGAAGCGAACTTCGACTGGACGACCCTGATCAGCAACAAGAACCATGAAATCCAGCGCCTCAATGGCATCTATCGCAATCTGTTGACCAACAGCGGCGTGACTTTGTTCGAGGGCCATGCGCGAATCGTCGACGCCCACACCGTCGAGGTCAATGGCCAGCGGCACCGTTGCGAGCGCATTCTCATCGCCACCGGCGGCTGGCCGCAGATCCCCGATATTCCCGGCCGCGAGCTGGCCATCAGCTCCAACGAGGCCTTCTTCCTGCCCAGCTTGCCCAAGCGGGTGCTGGTGGTCGGCGGCGGTTACATCGCCGTGGAATTCGCCTCGATCTTCAACGGCCTGGGCGCGCAGACCAGCCTGCTCTATCGCGGTGACCTGTTCCTGCGTGGCTTTGACGGCGCCGTGCGCGAGCACCTGCGCGACGAGCTGAGCAAGAAGGGCGTCGACCTGCAGTTCAACGCCGACATCGCCCGTATCGAGCGCCAGGCTGACGGCTCGCTCGCGGCCACCCTCAAGGATGGCCGCGTGCTGCTCGCCGATTGCGTGTTCTACGCCACCGGGCGGCGGCCGATGCTCGACAACCTGGGCCTGGAGAACGTCGAGGTCAAGCTCGACGAGCGCGGTTTCATCGAGGTGGACGACCTTTACCAGAGCAGCACGCCGTCGATCCTGGCCATCGGCGATGTGATCGGCCGCGTGCAACTGACGCCCGTGGCCCTGGCCGAAGGCATGGCAGTGGCGCGGCGGCTGTTCAAACCCGAGGAGTATCGCCCGGTGGACTACCAGATGATCCCCACGGCGGTGTTCAGCCTGCCGAACATCGGCACCGTGGGCCTGAGCGAGGAACAGGCGATCGAAGCCGGGCACAAGGTGAAGATCTTCGAGAGCCGCTTCCGGCCGATGAAGCTGACCTTGACCGAGTGCCAGGAGCGCATCCTGATGAAGCTGGTGGTGGATGCCGACAGCGATCGAGTGCTGGGCTGCCACATGGTCGGCCCGGAGGCCGGCGAGATCATCCAGGGCCTGGCCATCGCGCTGAAGGCCGGCGCCACCAAGCAGATCTTCGACGAGACCATCGGCGTGCACCCCAGCGCCGCCGAGGAATTCGTCACCTTGCGCACGGCGGTCAGGTAAGCATCCATCATGCAGCAACTGTTCTATTTCGCCGACCTGTTCGGCGTGGCCGTGTTCGCCATCACCGGCGCCCTGATGGCCGGGCGCAAAGCCATGGATCTGTTCGGGGTATTGGTCATGGCTATCGTCACGGCCCTGGGTGGCGGCACCCTGCGCGACCTGATCCTGGACAATCACCCGGTCAGCTGGATTCGCGACGACACCTACATCCTGGTGGCCTCACTGGCGGCGCTGGGTACCGTGGCCTGGGTGCGCATGACCCGGCCGATCCACGAGAAGGGCCTGCTGATCGCCGATGCCTTCGGCCTGGCCGTGTTCACCGTGTACGGTACCGAGCTGGCCTTGCAGAACGACACGCCGATCAGCACGGCGGTGATCATGGGGGTGATGACCGGCGTGGTCGGCGGGGTGATCCGCGACGTGCTGTGCAACGAGATACCGCTGATCTTCCAGAAGGAAATCTACGCCACGGCCTGCATCGCCGGTGCGCTGACCTTCATCGGCCTGCGCATGCTCGGCACCCCGCACTGGCTGGATACCGCTGCCGCCATGCTGGTGGTGCTGCTGGCGCGCCTGGCCGCTATCCATTGGCACCTGGCGCTGCCACGTTTCCATCTTCTCGATAAGCCCTGAGGACTGATCCGGCTGCAGTTGCAGCCAGAGCGTGAAGGCGCCCACACCGGCCCAGAACACGATGAACAGCCAGGGTGAGCGCAAGGAAAAGAGCAGCGACTTGTAGCCGCTATCCAGGCTCGACTCCTGCTCGCTGAACAGCGGGAAGTCATCGTAGGCATGGCCGAAGCCAGGGTCGCCGCGCAGCAGTTGTTCCTGCTTGTAATGCCAATGCCCGATGATCGCCGCCGACGCCTTGATGCCTGGCCAGGCATGCAGCGAACTGACCACCCCCAGCAGCGCCAGCAGGGTCGGGAAGACCAGGGTGAAGAGCTCGCCCCAGACGTCATTGCTGTTGGCCATCGAGGTGGCGTAGGCGATCACCAGGAAGGACTGCGCCGACAGATAGGCGTTGGTACGCCCGGCCAGCAGGCTGGTTTCGTACTGGATCTCCCGGCGATAGAAGTCGAGCCGCTCCCTGGGGCTGCCGAAGAGCAGCGTCAGCGATGGATCATCCGGTTTCATCCAAACCTCTGCAGGCGTCTTTGCGCCATCGGTGCCTGGTTCTGGCTATCCCGGGCAGGTGTCCGGCAGGTCTTGCGTTTCATCCCATCTCCTCGTGTGCAGCGTTTCGGTGTTCACCTGCGTTGCAGGTGCACCTGTAAAGGGACTGGCATGGTTGAACTAGGGTCGCCCAAACCGACGGACGGAAGCGTGATTCTTTCCTGACCTTTGCTGCGCCAAGCGGTCACAACAGGCAGGAGGAACTGCCCATGCACCAGTCCGAACGCAACAGCCGCCGTGTGCCGGTACGCGAAAACATGCCGCTGCAGATTCGTGGTTGGCAGATCGAGCGCGTGGGTTGGTATGGCCTGCTTCTGCTGGTTGCGCTGGCGTTGGCCGGTCTGTTCTCCAAGGGGCCGCTGAGCGATGCTCGTCTTGCCAGCCCCCGGGGTGAGCTGCAGGTGCACTATCAGCGCTTCATGCGCAACGGCGCTTCGTCATTGCTGCTGGTGAGGTTGCCGCGCGCGGCTGTCCTGGAGCTGGGCGGCGAGCTGCTGCAGGGCTTCTCCATCGAATCGATCCAGCCGCAGCCGGCCAGCAGCGTCAGCGACGGCCAGGGCGGGCTGACCCTGCACTTCGGCAAGGGCGCGGCCATCACCGAGGTCAGCATCCAGCTCAAGGCCGACGGTGTCGGCGCCTATCGTTCGCACCTGCAAGCGGCTGGCCAGCGGGTCGAGATCAGCCAGTTCATCTACCCCTGAGGAGACTCCCATGGATGCCGTGCTACGTGCGGGCGCCATCTATCTGGCGCTGCTGATCCTGTTCAAACTGGCTGGCCGGCGTTCGCTGGCGCAGCTTTCCACCTTCGACTTCGTGCTGCTGTTGATCATGGGCGAGGCGACCCAGCAGGCCCTGTTGGGCGAGGACTTTTCCGTTACCAACGCGGTGCTGGTGATTGTCACCCTGATCGTGTTGGATGTCGGCGCCTCGCTGCTCAAGCGCCGCAGCGAACGGCTGGCGCAGTTGCTCGACGGCACGCCGACCGTGGTGGTCGAGGATGGCGTGCCGCTGCAATGGCGCCTGGACAAAGCGCGCATGACGCTCGATGACGTCATGGAGTCGGCCCGCGAGAACGGGCTGGAGCGCCTGGAGCAGATTCGCTACGCGATCATCGAGCGTAACGGCAAGATCTCCATCATCCCGCAGGCAGACTGAGGCGCAGACAACCGCTCGTCCGCGGTGTCGCGGTACAGCGCAGAAAAAAGCTGAACATCCGCCGCAGGGGCTTTCTCCAAAACAGTGCAAGGGCATTGGTGCCCTGTCACTGAGGAGATACCGATATGACCACCAACAAGAACCCTGGCAACTTCGCCAACGACCGCGAGAAGGCCTCCGAGGCCGGCAAGAAAGGCGGACACAACAGCGGCGGCAACTTCGCCAATGACCGCGAGAAGGCTTCCGAGGCTGGCCGCAAAGGCGGGCAGAACAGCCACGGCGGTCGTAGTTGAGTCTTGCCACACCCCGAGGAGGCTCCTGGTGGGCCTCCTTCCTTCCAGCGATTCGCGCGACATTCGACAAGCGAGTCTGATGCCCTTCGCTGCATGCCGTGGGGCTGGCACGTATTCGGTTCGCCTTCAGCATTTCCTTCCATCTGAAGCTACCACCTGTTCCGCGGCACGGTGACGCCCGAGCAGGGCTATCACTGAGCGGGTGTGGACGAAAAATTCTTGAACCGGGGAGCGCTCAGATGAGTCCTTTCCTAGTACCCACCCTCAGAACATTGGTGCCCCATGATCAAGAAATGTCTGTTTCCCGCCGCTGGTTACGGTACCCGCTTCCTGCCTGCGACCAAGTCGATGCCCAAGGAAATGCTGCCGGTGGTGGATACGCCGCTGATCCAGTACGGCGTCGAGGAAGCACTGGAGGCCGGGCTCAACCAGATCGCCATCGTCACCGGCCGGGGCAAACGTTCACTGGAGGATCACTTCGACATCAGCTACGAGCTTGAGCACGAGATCTCCAACACCAGCAAGGAAAAATCCCTCAACGGCATTCGCCACCTGATCGATTCCTGCACCTTTTCCTACACCCGCCAGGTGGAGATGAAGGGCCTCGGCCACGCCATCCTCACCGGCCGCCCGCTGATCGGTGACGAGGCCTTCGCCGTGGTGCTGGCCGATGACCTGTGCCTGAACGTCGACGGCGATGGCGTGCTGACGCAGATGGTCAGGCTCTACGAGCAGTTCCGCTGTTCCATCGTCGCCATCCAGGAGGTGCCGATGGAGGAGGTGTCGCGCTACGGCGTGATCGCCGGCGAGGCGTTGCGCGAGGACATCTTCCGCATCGAGCGCATGGTGGAAAAACCCAAACCCGAGGATGCCCCGTCGAACCTGGCGATCATCGGTCGCTATATCCTCACCCCGGACATCTTCGACCTGATCGAGCAGACCGAGCCGGGCAAGAGCGGCGAGATCCAGATCACCGATGCCCTGATGAAACAGGCCGAACAGGGCTGCGTGCTGGCCTACAAGTTCAAGGGCCAGCGCTTCGACTGCGGTTCGGCCGAAGGCTACGTGCAGGCCACCAACTTCTGTTTCGAGCACCGTCACAAGACCCACCCGGCAGCCGTGAGCCCACGCTTGCAGGCTGTCTGAACCAAGGAGCCCCGTATGAACGACAAGACATTGCCGCCCCAGCATCAGCAACGTCAGCCCGGCCTCGAGCATGCCATGCAGCCCGAGCCGATCTACCTCGACGAAGCCTATCGTCCTGCCGGCAAGCTGATCGACAAGGTGGCGATCATCACTGGCGGCGACAGTGGCATCGGCCGTGCCGTGGCCGTCCACTACGCCCTGGAAGGCGCCAAGTTGGCGCTGGTCTACCTGAACGAAGACGAGGATGCGCAGAAGACCGTGGACGAGGTCAAGCGTCACGGCGGCGAGGCCCTGGCCCTGGCCGGTGACGTCGGCGATGCGCGCTTCTGTCAGTGCGTGATCGACGCGGTGATCGGCAAATGGGGGCGCCTGGACATTCTCATCAACAATGCCGGTGAGCAGCACCCGCGCAAGGATCTGTCGGAGATGGACGAGGAGCAGTGGCAAAAGACCTTCCGCACCAACATCTTCGCCATGTTCCAGCTGACTCGCGCGGCGCTGCCGCACCTGCACAGCGGCGCCAGCATCATCAACACCAGCTCGGTCACCGCCTACAAGGGCAACCCGATGCTGATCGACTACTCCTCGACCAAGGGGGCGATCAACTCGTTCACCCGCTCGCTGTCGATCAATCTGGCGTCACGTGGAGTCCGGGTCAACGGCGTGGCCCCGGGGCCGATCTGGACGCCGCTGATTCCTTCCACCTTCAGTGCCGACAAGGTGGCCGAATTCGGCGCCGAAACGCCACTGGGGCGGCCGGGGCAGCCAGCCGAAGTGGCGCCGGCCTACGTCTACCTGGCCAGCAACGATGCTTCCTACGTCACCGGGCAGATGTTGCATGTCAACGGTGGGAGTGTGGTCAACGGCTGATCATTCCTACAAGAAGCTGTGAAGAACGCACGGGCATGCAGATGTTCGTGCGTTTTTTATTGGGGCTTCCTGGACTGGACATGGTGTGGGGTGCCGGGCCTGGCATGGACTAGCGGACTGTTCGCGAAGCAGTACGCCGAGTTCATCGGTGAGGGATCAAGCATGAAGTTTCCTGCGCATGAACAGCAAAAAAACAACCAGATTTTCTTCCATCGCCATCCTCGAAAAGAGCCGATATACGGCACTTAAAATAACCTGAACACCTCACCGTCTGGATTGCCTGAATAATTGCAAGGGCAATAAAGCCATTGCACGGAAATATCAAACTCAGGAGGGCCATGACATGGCTGCTAACAAGAATCCGGGAAACTTTGCAAACGACCGCGAAAAGGCTTCCGAAGCCGGGCGCAAGGGTGGCAAGAACAGCGGAGGCAACTTCGCCAATGACCGCCAGCGTGCCTCGGAAGCCGGACGCAAGGGAGGCCAGAACAGTCACGGCAGCCGTGACTCCTGAGCCGTCTGCAAGGCCCGATTTCTCGGGCCTTGCATTATTTCCCAAAGCTGCAAGACCGTGATCGAAAAAAGCCTGGATAAGGGAGAGAGACCATGAACGCCATCGATCTTTTGAAGCAGGATCATGAGACGGTAAAGGCACTGCTCGAACAACTGCAGGATACCAGCGAGCGCGCCGTGCAGACGCGCAAGAAACTGGTGGCGAAGATAGAGCAGGAATTACAGATTCATACCGCACTGGAAGAGCGCATCTTCTATCCGGCTTTCCGTGAGGCCGGCAAGAAAGAAGAAACCGTGATGACCAGTGAAGCCAAGGAAGAACACCGTGCCGTGGATTCTTTGGTATTGCCCGATATCAAGGAAACTTCACCCTCGACCCTGGAGTTCGCTGGGCGGGTGAAAGTGCTCAAGGAATTGCTCGAACACCATATCGAGGAAGAAGAGAGCGACATGTTTCCGCAAGCCAGCAAACTGCTCGGTAAACGCCGCCTGGAGGAACTGGGCGAGCAGATGCAGGCCATGCGCAAGACCCTCGAGAGCGAATCGAAAAAACGCGCCGCTTGAGCCAAGGCGGGGGCCCTGGGCTCCCGCCTCGTGCTCATTGCCGGCAGGTAAGACGCAGGGCCACGCAGGCGATGCGCTCCACCTCGGCGTAAGCCTGATTCTGCAACTCCTCGCCGAACACGTCCGGATCGATCTCTTCGTACTGCCAGTCCCAGCCCGTGTCGCGCAGCGACAGGGCGATGGCGTTGAACAGCGCATCCTCACCCTTGACGATCGCCACCCCACTGTACAGCAGCAGGGTGCCGCCCGGTGCCAGGCGCTCCATGGCGGTGTCGAAGATCGCCAGCGACAGCGCACTGCCATGGCGACCACCGCCATGGCGATAGGTGCGGCGCAGCGGATCGAGCATGTAGGGCGGGTTGGCGATGATCAGGTCGAACTGGCCGTCCACGTCGCGCAGCAGATCGCTGTGCCGGGCCTGCAGGTTGAACAGGCCGGCCAGGCGCGCGTTGACGGTGGTGAAGGCCAGCGCTTCGGGGTTGATGTCCAGGGCCAGCACTTCGCCCTGGGGCCGCGCCAGGGCCGCGCAGATGGCGCCGGCGCCACTGCCGCAACCGATGTCGGCGATACGCCGGATGGGCCGCCGTTCATGGGCCAGGTGCGCCTTGAGCAGGCGCACGAAACGGTAGGTGTCGGGGCCGAAGAACACCGCATCGGCCTGCTCGGTGGGAAAGCCGGCATGCAGGTAGAGTTGTTCATCCAGGCTCGACCAGCGCACCCGGCTGCGCCAGAGATCCCCACAGGGTTGCAGCACCCCGGCGCCACGCATCGCCGTCATGATTGGCTCATCCAGCAGTTCCAGCGAGAAGGGCCGGTTCCAGCCGAATACATCGCGCAGATCGCCGGCCAGGGCTGCATCCGCGCGGGCATTGACCCGTTCGTGGGTCAGTGGCGTGGGCGTGATGAAGTGGTAACCGCGTGCCCGCAGCAGGCTGCCCAGTTGCAGCAGGGCGATGTCGCGTTCGCAGGTCGGGGTCAGGCCGCTTTCGTGCATGGTGTTCTCCAGGTTCAACGGGCCTGTTGCAGCAGGTCGCTGAACAGCCGTGTGGCGGCCAGGCCGGCCACGCTGGGGTGGCGGGCCGGGGCCAGCAGTTCGATCAGACGCGCTTCGCGTTCGTCCGGTTGCAGTGCCCTGAGTTCGTCGCTCAGCGCCTGGCGTTCGGCCTCCTGCAGGGGGGCTTTGGCAGCGGCCGCCGGAAGGCTCAGCACCTCCTTGTGCGGGGGGCGGCGCAAGCTCAGGGTAGGGGCCTGGTCGCCAGCGATCCAGTCATGCAGCAACTGCCGCTCATAGGGGGTGAAAACGCCGAACATGGCTGCCCCTTCACCCTCCACCAGGCGCCAGAAGCGGCTATGGCTGGGGTCGCGATGGCGCCTGATCCAGCCATGACGCTGCAGGGCATCGAGAAAGGCCTCGATGCTTTCGGGCGCTGCCAGCCACTGGTTCACCGTGCGCCCGCCGATGCGGCAATGATCCGAGTGCGCCTGGGCGGCGAAGGGGCGTTTGCCTTCGAGCATGCGCACCAGCTCCTGTTGCAGGTCGAAACCTGCGATCACCGCGCACGAACCGCTGCCCAGATCGTTGAGGCGATAGCCGAGGCGCACGCGGCGGTAGAAGTCCTCGGCATCGCCCACCTGCGGCAGGTTGTCCAGCACGCTCTGCACCGCCTTGGCGGCATGGCCGCTGGCGGCGTTGTCGATGGTGACGTGGAGCTGGAAATAATAGGGGTCGATGCCCAGCTCCTTGAGCTCGTAGGCGCTGATCAGCAGGTGCAGCGGCAATTGTTCGTAGCCGAGGTTGTAGCCGATCACCTCCGGCAGGAAGGTCTCGGCCTGCAGGCCGAGCGCTAGCTGGATGGCGCCCTGGCGATAGAGCCCGTCGTCCAGGGCACTGGGCTGCTCGCAGCCTTGCGCCGCCAGCAGCCGACGGTACAGCAGTACGTGATTCTGCGCGGCCAGGCCGTCGCCCAGCTCTTCCAGATAGGTGCGCACCAGTGGTTGCAGGCGCAGGTCGCGCCAGTACGGCAGGCAGCCATAGAGCCAGGCGCCATCGACCTCCTTGGTGGGTGCCACTGCGCGCAGGAAGTACAGAGCCTGAGCGCGCCCGGCGAAGTACCGTCGGGGGCCACCGGCATGGCGTTCGGCGAGGTAGGCCGCGTATTCGGCGCCGACCTGTGCAGTGTGCAGGCGCGACCACTGGGGCAGCTCGGCGGGCACTTCGGGCAGGTCGCAGGGCAACTGCGCCGCGTCCTCCAGGCTCGCTTCGAGAACGGCCCGTGCCGCAGGCGCACCCGGTCGTGCCGCGAGCAACTGGCGGTAGCTGGCTTGCCAGGGGCCGCTCTCCGGGACTGGGCGCGCAAGCTTGGCGAGCGGCGTGGCGAGGCTGGCAATCGGCATGGATGGTTTCTCCTGTGGCAGGGCCATGTTCTGTCTAGGAGGGGCCGGTTCGGACAAAGATTCCACCTAAATCTCGGCCTGCGGGCGCTCCGTCCGATGGGTTGAACCTGGCAGCCTCGGAGCGGCTCCATCACTGCACCCACCCATGCGAGCAGGCCATGACAGACAGCAGTTTCGGCATCGAAGAGGAATTCTTCCTCACGGATCTGGCCACCAGGAAGGTGGCCCGCGATGGTCTCGACACCTTCGCCGCGACGTGCCGGCAGGCACTGGGGACAGGGTTCACCCGGGAGATGTTCGCCGCCCAGTTCGAGGTGGTGACGCCGGTTTTGCACGACCTCGCCGCAGCGCGCCAGTACCTGAGCCAGGCGCGCCGCTGCCTGGCCCGCCTGGCGCAACGCCAGGGCTGTGGCATCGTCGCCGCCGGCAGTCACCCGCTACCAGACGATCTTCGACGAGTACCGCCTGGTCGCCAGCCGCAGTGTGCTGGCGGGCTTGCACGTGCACGTCGGGGTGCCCGAGGGCGTCGACCGCATCCGCCTGATGAACCGGCTCATACCCTGGTTGCCGCTGCTGCTGGGCCTGAGCGCGTCATCACCCTTCTGGCAGGGGCAGGCGTCGGGCCTGATGAGCTATCGCCAGGCGGTGTGCGATGAGTGGCCACGCATGGGCATCCCTGATCACTTTCGCGACGAGCATGCCTACCAGCAGTATCTGCAGGTGATGACCGACACCGGCTGCATCGCTTCGGCGGCCAACCTGTGGTGGAACATCCGCCCCTCGCTGCGCTACCCGACCCTGGAGCTGCGCATCGCCGATGCCTGCCCCGACCTGGACGATGCGCTGTGCATCGCCGGGCTATTCCGCGCCATGCTCGAGCACCTGTTGGCCACGTCTCACCCGGCCTGGGTGGATGACCCGCTGACCCGCACCCTGACCCTGGAGAACCGCTGGCGGGCCAAGCGCCGTGGTGTGCGCGGTGACTTCATCGAGCCGGCCAGCCGCCGCAGCCTGCCATTCCAGGCCTGGTTGGAACGGGTGCTGGAGCAGATCGGCGAACGGGTGCCGGCCGCTGACCAATGGATACTGGCCCGCGCCCGCCGCCTGGCGCGCCAGGGTGGCAGTGCCGAAGCGCAGTTGCGCAGCTACCGGCAGGCCCGTGCTGCCGGCCTGGGCCATGGCGAGGCGTTGTGCAGCCTGGTCGATGAGTTGATGGTGCAGAGCAGCCTGGCGCCATCCGGCGGGCTGGAACGCAATCCGGCCACTGGCCCGATTGTCTGAACCTTTGCTGGATGGTGGTGCTTCTAAAACACACAGGGGCTGTATCGGCTCCGTCACTGACCAGGAGAACATGCCATGTCATCACTCACTCATAACGTCCACCGTCTGGAGCGTGCGGTTTCCCTCGCCACTGGCCTCACCGCCATAGTCGCTGGCGTATCCCGTGGGGGCGCTGGGGGCGTGCTCAAGGCGCTGGGCGGTGCCGTGCTGGTGCAGCGCGGGCTGACCGGGCACTGCGTGGTCAAGGGGATGGTCAGCGATCCCAAGGCCGAGATCGAGTGCCTGCGCCAGCGCATCGCCGACATGCGGGCCGCACTGCCCAAGGTGCACGAGCAGAGTGCAGCGAGCAGGGCGCCCCACCAGGAGTCCAAGCTCGACCATGCCGTGGAGGAAACCTTTCCGGCCAGCGACCCGATTTCGCCCTGAGTCGAGGCGTCGAGCTAACGCGCGGCGGCTGTATGCCGCCGCCCGCACAGGAGATTTGCCATGCAAGACCGCAATGACAAACCACTGGATTTCCAGGACGACCAGCAAGCGCAGGACGAGCGCACTGCGGAGCGCCAGGCAGGGCTGACCGGCGCCGCCACCCAGGGGCAGAGCGAGCACGAGGACAACGTCAGCCTCGATGATCTCAGCCCGGACACCCTGATCGATGACAGCGGCGCTCGTTCCCCGCACGAGCCGGGCGGCGATCGGCCCATGGACGAGGAACTCAGCGTGGTGGACGAGACCGAGGTGGACCTGGGCATTGGCCTGGACGAAGCCGAACTGGCCCGCTCCGCGCCGCTCGACGGTGAGCCGTGGAGCGACGAGGTAGTCGAGGGCGATGGCGATGACCGCGAATGAATGCCTACATTTTGCGCAGCGCTTCCAGCAGTTCCTGCTTGCGCATGCGTGAACGGCCGGAGAGATCACGCTTGCGCGCCAATTCCATCAGTTCGTCACGGCTCATGGCCTCCAGCTTCTGCCCGGGGCGGGGCACGCCCTGACGCGATTTTGCCGCACGGCGCGCAGAGGATTCGCGCGCCGCTTTTTTCTCCGCACCGCTGGTGCTGCGGCCCGATCCGCCGGGCTTGTCGCCGCCACCGGACTGCTTGTTGACCGTGGCCCAGGCACGCGCTTCGGCTTCGTCCTCCGGCACGCCACGGGCTTTGTAACTGTCCTCGATATGCTCGGCCTTGCGTTTCTGCTTGTCGCTGTACTTGGCTTTGCTACCCCTTGGCATGGTGCTTTCCTCCAGGCGGTTTCGGCCGGATTGCCGATTTCCTAGCAGGAGAAACGCAGGGCAGCGGATTGGTTCCCCGCCCTGGATGAGCGGCCAGGCAAATCCGGGCGAACCCTCACCAGTCTTGGCGCTCAGACAAAGAAAACGACTTGAGGCGGGCGTGCGATGGATCTGGCTGAAACTCTGCTGGCCACCCTGAAACTGGAGCTGGCCGACCTGCTGCAGGTCGAGCACCTGCTACGCTCCAGCCTGCGCCTATTGCTGGCCATGCTGCTGGGTGGCCTGCTCGGCTACGAGCGTGCGGTCACCGGCAAGGCCGCCGGGGTGCGCACGCACATGCTGGTGTGCCTGGGCGCGGCCATCTTCGTCATGGTGCTGGAGCAGGAAGGCGCCGCCGGCGATGCTATGAGTCGGGTGATTCAGGGCGTGGCCACCGGCATCGGCTTTCTCTGCGCCGGCACCATTCTCAAGGGCAACAGCCTGGCCGACGTCAAGGGCCTGACCACCGCTGCCGGGCTGTGGTCGTCGGCGGCCATTGGCGTGGCGGTCGGGGTTGGCAGCGAGGCCATCGCCGTGTTGGCGACGTTGCTGGTGTGGCTGGTGCTGCGGGTGATTCCGCAATGGGTGGATTCGCCGCACAGAAACGGCAACTCCTGAGCAAGATAAGGTTCTTTGCAGAGTCTCGGGAAAATCAGCATTGATACTGGACTGGCAAGTTTGTGTGTTGTTTCGGTGTTCAAGCTGCTTATCGGTGTTTAGCTGATGTCTCCCATTTCGCCCCCCGGCGACCTTCTTTTGTCAAACGCCACAAAAGAAGGCAAAAAGGCCAGGCCCCGCCATCCGGCCCCGGCTGCGCCGGGGTTCGTTCGCTCCATCGCTGCTCCGAGGGTCGGCTTACAAGGGCCATCCCTGGCCCTTTAAGCCTCTCGCGGCATCCATGCCGCTCGCCCCTCTGCGCAACGATTCCACTCACCCTTCTGAAGGGGCCATTCGCGCACCTGAGCGAACCGGCGCTCCAAGGCATGCCCGGCGTGTTCTGGTAACAGCGAAGTCACGACGTGGCCGTCGGTTAAACCAAAACTTTCATTCGCGTAGGGCGTACTCGCGAAGCAGTACGCCGTTGGCAGTACGGGACGTAGGTTGTGGTGCCGAACTCGGCATGGCCCGGCGGACTGTTCGCTGGCGCTACGAGCGGTCGGCGCCCCGATCCGCCCTACGGCTGACCTCATGTTCAACCACTCAGTGCTACTTCTGGGTTACCTCGGGTTCAGGCGCGTGCAGAGCCCGCCCAGGAGGGCGAACGCAATCGTCGTGGAAGAGGTTGAGCGGCATGGATGCCGCGAAAGCCGCGATGGGCCATGGATGGCCCACCGCGGCGGGCCTCTGGAACGGCGATGGAGTGAGCGAACCCTCGCGCAGCGAGGGCCGGATGATCGGGCGGAGGGTTTGGTTACTTTGCCCGCAAAGTGACTCGCCCGGGAGGGCGAAACCAGAGACATCAGCAAAAACGCGGCAATTCAGAACGGGCATGTAAGCCCCCCGCAACAACCCGAAACCCAACACACAAACTTGCCAGTCCGGTACCAACCAAGCACTCCCCCCAAAGAATGCCAAGAACCGCAAAAAATCCCTGAACTTTAGGCCTCGGCGCCGCCTCGGAATTTCAGGCCCCGGGTTTTCCGGGGCGCTCGTTTCCACCGCGCGAACACGCCGTTTGCCAGGCGCAGAGGAGCCAGGATTCATGCTGCCCCCGCACTCCATCGACGACACCCTCGCCAAGGCGCTGACCCAACCACGCCTGGCCATCGAGGCCGTGCAACCCGTGCTGGAGGCGGGGCGCTTCGCCGCCAAGTGCCTGTGCGGCCGGGCGCTGCCGGTGAGTGCGGTGATCTTCGCCGATGGCCATGATCAGCTCGCCGCCGATCTCCTCTGGCGCAGTGGCGAGCAGGCCTCCTGGCAGCGCGTGCCCATGCAGGCGCTGGGCAACGACCACTGGCGCGCCACGCTGCGCATCGACCAGCCAGGCCGCGCCGAGTTCGCCATCGAGGCCTGGCTGGACGTCTACGCCAGCTTCCGTCAGGAGCTGGTGAAGAAACTCGGTGCCGGCGTGCCGGTGGAGCTGGAACTGCAGGAGGGCGCGCACCTGGTCCGGCGCATTGCCGCACAGGCCCCGGAGGCATTGCGCGACGAGCTGGCCGCGCTGGTGGAGCGCATGGAGGCCGCGCAATCGCAGGCCGAGCGCGAGGCGGTGCTGATCGACCCGGCGGTCAACGAGCTGATGCGCCGCGCCGAATACCGCCCCCATCTGCTACGCACGGCCAATTACCCGCTGGATGTGGAGCGCACCCTGGCCGAATTCGCCGGCTGGTACGAGCTGTTTCCCCGTTCGCTGGGCGAGGAGGGGCGCCACGGCACCTTCGCCGATGTGCAGGCGCGCATCCCCGAGATCGCCGCCATGGGCTTCGACGTGCTGTATTTTCCGCCCATCCACCCCATCGGCCGCAGCCATCGCAAGGGGCCGAACAACAGCCTGAGCGCCGGGCCGGCCGACCCCGGCAGCCCCTACGCCATCGGCAGCGAGGAGGGCGGCCACGACGCCGTGCACCCCGAGCTGGGCAGCCTGGAGGACTTCCGCACGCTGGTGCGCGTGGCCCGCGAGCATGGCCTGGAGGTGGCGCTGGATTTCGCCGTGCAGTGCTCGCCGGATCACCCCTGGCTCAGGGAGCACCCCGGCTGGTTCAGTTGGCGCCCGGACGGGAGCATCCGTCATGCCGAGAACCCGCCGAAGAAGTACGAGGACATCGTCAACGTCGACTTCTACGCCGAGGCGGCCATCCCCGACCTCTGGCTGGCATTGCGCGACGTGGTGCTGGGCTGGGTGGAGCAGGGCGTGACGCTGTTTCGCGTCGACAACCCGCACACCAAGCCGATGCCGTTCTGGGAATGGCTGATCGCCGATGTGCGCGCACGCCACCCGGAGGTGATCTTCCTCGCCGAGGCCTTCACCCGCCCGGCGATGATGGCGCGCCTGGGCAAGCTCGGTTTCAGCCAGAGCTACACCTACTTCACCTGGCGCAATACCAAGGCCGAGCTGCAGGCCTATTTCGAGCAGCTCAACCAGCCGCCATGGCGCGACTGCTACCGGCCGAACTTCTTCGTCAACACGCCGGACATCAACCCCTATTTCCTGCAGCGTAGCGGGCGCCCGGGTTTTCTCATCCGCGCCGCCCTGGCCTCCATGGGCTCGGGGCTGTGGGGCATGTATTCGGGCTTCGAGCTGTGCGAGGCGGCGCCGGTGCCGGGCAAGGAGGAATACCTCGACTCGGAGAAGTACCAACTGCGCCCGCGCGATTACCAGGCCCCCGGCAACATCAACGCCGAGATCACCCGGCTCAACCAGATCCGCCGCGACAACCCGGCCTTGCACAGCCACCTGGGCTTCGCCGCCTACAGCGCCTGGAACGACAACATCCTGTACTTCGGCAAGCGCACCGAGGATCTGCGCAACTTCATCCTGGTGGCCGTCAGCCTCGACCCCTACGACGCGCAGGAGGCGCACTTCGAGCTGCCGCTGTGGGAACTGGGCCTGCCCGACGATGCCGCGCTCGACGGCGAGGACCTGATGAACGGCCACCGCTGGACCTGGCACGGCAAGGTGCAGTGGATGCGCATCGAACCCTGGCACCTGCCATTCGGCATCTGGCGCATCCGCGCCCCTCACTGAACAAGGAGCGGCCGACATGGCCAGACGCAAAGCCGCCAAGACCTTCCTCAACGACCCGCAGTGGTACAAGGACGCGGTGATCTACCAGGTGCACCTGAAGTCCTTCTTCGACGCCAACAACGACGGCATCGGCGACTTCAAGGGGCTGATCGACAAGCTCGACTACATCGCCGAACTGGGCGTCAACACCCTCTGGCTGCTGCCGTTCTATCCCTCGCCACGGCGCGACGACGGCTACGACATCGCCATGTACCGTGGCGTGCACCCGGACTACGGCAGCCTCGCCGACGCCCGGCGCTTCATCGCCGAGGCCCATCGGCGTGGCCTGCGCGTGATCACCGAACTGGTGATCAACCACACCTCCGACCAGCACCCCTGGTTCCAGCGCGCCCGCCGTGCCAAGAAGGGCTCCAAGGCGCGCGACTACTACGTGTGGTCCGACAGCGACGACAAGTACGCCGGCACGCGGATCATCTTCATCGACAGCGAGAAGTCCAACTGGACCTGGGACGCCGTGGCCGGGCAGTACTTCTGGCACCGCTTCTACTCGCACCAGCCGGACCTCAACTTCGACAACCCCAGGGTGGTTGAAGCGGTGCTCGGGGTGATGCGCTTCTGGCTCGACATGGGTGTCGACGGCCTGCGCCTGGACGCCATCCCCTACCTGATCGAGCGCGATGGCACCAGCAGCGAGAACCTGCCGGAGACCCACGCGGTGCTCAAGCGCATCCGCGCCGAGCTGGACGCGCGCTACCCCGACCGCCTGCTGCTGGCCGAGGCCAACCAGTGGCCGGAGGACACCCGGCCCTATTTTGGTGGTGAAGAGCACGGCGAAGGCGACGAATGCCACATGGCCTTCCACTTCCCGCTGATGCCGCGCATGTACATGGCCATCGCCCAGGAGGATCGCTTTCCCATCACCGACATCCTGCGCCAGACCCCGGAGATCCCGCCCAACTGCCAGTGGGCGATCTTCCTGCGCAACCACGATGAGCTGACCCTGGAGATGGTCACCGACGACGAGCGCGACTACCTGTGGAACTACTACGCTGCCGACAGCCGCGCGCGCCTCAACCTGGGCATTCGGCGGCGCCTGGCACCACTGGTGGGGCGTGACCGGCGGCGCATCGAGCTGCTCAACAGCCTGCTGCTGTCGATGCCCGGCACGCCGACGCTGTACTACGGCGACGAGATCGGCATGGGCGACAACATCTACCTCGGCGACCGCGACGGCGTGCGCACGCCGATGCAGTGGTCGGTGGACCGCAACGGCGGTTTTTCCCGCGCCGACCCGGCCAGCCTGGTGCTGCCGCCGATCATGGACCCGCTGTACGGCTACCAGACCATCAACGTCGAGGCCCAGTCACGCGATCCGCACTCGCTGCTCAACTGGACGCGGCGCATGCTTGCCATCCGCAACCAGCACAAGGCCTTCGGCCGTGGCAGCCTGGAGATGCTGGCGCCGAGCAACCGGCGCATCCTCGCCTACCTGCGCCTGTACACCACCGACGATGGTGTCGAGCAGCGCATCCTCTGCGTGGCCAACCTGTCCAGCGCGGCGCAGGCGGTGGAACTGGAACTGGCCGACTACCACGACCGGGTGCCGGTGGAGATGGTCGGCGGCGCCTCCTTTCCGCCCATCGGCCAGTTGCCTTACCTGCTGACGCTGCCGCCCTACGGCTTTTACTGGTTCTACCTGGCCGATGCCTCGCAGATGCCCAGTTGGCACCTCAAACCGGTAGAGCGCATGCCCGAGCTGCAGACCCTGGTGCTGAGCCGCAACCTGAGCGAGGTGCTCGAAGGCCGGCCGCGGCAGATCCTCGAACGCGAATCGCTGCCGCTGTACCTGCCCAAGCGGCGCTGGTACGCCGCCGGGCGCCTGGCGGCCGGCGCGGTGCGGCTGCTGTACGTCGTGCCCCTGGGTGCCCAGGCCGACGCGCCGATGCTGGCCGAGCTGGAAGTGCAGGGGGAGGCCGGCGTGGAGCATTACCGCCTGCCGCTGGCGGCAGTGCCGGAACGCGCCGTTGGCAACGACCTGCCGCAGCAGATGGCCCTGGCGCGCCTGCGCCGTGGCCGTCGGGTGGAACTCTTGACCGACGCCTTCAGCCTGCCGCAGTTCAGCCAGGCGATCCTCGCCCTGCTGCGCGAGCAACGGGTGCTGCCCAGCACCGCCGGGGAAATCCAGTTTCGCGCCGAACCGGCGCTGCTGGCCCTGAATGGCCTGGATGAAAGCCCGTTCAAGCTGCTTTCGGCCGAGCAGTCCAACAGCTCGGCGCTTGTGGGCGAACAGGTGCTGCTCAAACTGCTGCGTCGCGGCTTCGCCGGCATCCACCCGGAAGTAGAGATGAGCCGCTTCCTCGGCGAGCAGGGCTTCGCCCATGTCGCGCCGCTGCTCGGCGAAGTGCTGCGGGTCGACGAGCAGGGCCAGCCGCACACCCTGCTGGTGCTGCAAGGCTACCTGGACAACCAGGGCGATGCCTGGCAGTGGACGCTCAACACCCTGGAGCGGGCGCTGCGCGACGCGCTGAACGCCGGCATGAGCGAGCCCGAAGTGGATGCCCTGGGCGAGTTGGCCACCTTCTGCGCCGTGCTCGGCAAGCGCGTCGGCGAGATGCATGCGGTGCTGGCCCGGCAGGTGGACAACCCGGCCTTTGGCAGCCAGCTCAGCGACACGCCGGACTGCGCCGCCTGGCAGGCCTCCATCGGCGCGCAACTGCAGCAGGCCCTGCAGGCCCTCGAACGCCAGCGCGAGGCCTTGCCGGCCGCCAGCCGCGAGCTGGCCGACTGGCTGCTGGCCCGGGCCGACGCCCTGCAGCAGGCCGTCGAACGCCTGAGCCGGGACATGGCCGGGGGCCTGCGCATACGCGTGCACGGCGACCTGCACCTGGGCCAGGTGCTGGTGGTGCAGGGCGATGCCTACATCATCGACTTCGAGGGCGAGCCCAACCGCACCCTGGAGGAGCGCCGCCAGCGCCACAGCCCGTTCAAGGACGTCGCCGGCATGCTGCGCTCCTTCGACTACGCCGCCGCCGTGGCGCAGCGCAACGCCGGCGGCCTGGACGGCAATGCCGAGTCGCAGCAGGCGGCGCAGCTGCTGGCCCGCTACCGCGAGCAGGCCTGCGAAGCCTTCCTCGACGCCTACCGCCTGGCCGCCGCCGGGCTGCCCCACGAATGGCACGCGCGCGACGGCGAGTCCGCCGCCCTGGCACTGTTCTGCCTGGAAAAGGCCGCCTATGAAATCGTCTATGAGAGTGGGCACCGCCCCGACTGGATCGACGTTCCCCTCCACGGGCTGGCACGGCTGGCCCGCCAACTGATCGAGGCAACCCCGTGAACGAAGCATCAATCGAACGTCTCAGACGGGCCGAGGAGGGCGACCCCTTCGCCGTGCTCGGCCCCCATGCGCAGGCCGACGGCACCCTGGTGCGCGTCTGGCTGCCCGGCGCCGAGGCTGTCGAACTGCTCGATGCGGCCGGGCAACTGCTGGGCCCCATGACCCGCCGCGACGACGACGGCCTGTTCGAGCGGCTGCTGGCCGAGCCGCAGGCCTACCGTCTGCGCATCCACTGGCCCGGCAGCGTGCAGGACGTGGAAGACCCCTATGCCTTCGGCCCGCTGCTCGGCGAGCTGGACCTGTACCTGTTCGCCGAGGGCAACCACCGCGAGCTGTGGCATTGCCTGGGGGCGCGCCCCTGCGAGCACCAGGGCGTGCCCGGCGTGAGCTTCGCCGTGTGGGCGCCGAATGCCCGACGGGTGTCGGTGGTCGGCGACTTCAATAGCTGGGACGGCCGTCGCCACCCCATGCGCCTGCGCTACCCGGCCGGGGTGTGGGAACTGTTCATCCCGCGCCTGGCGGCGGGTGAGCGCTACAAGTACGAGATTCTCGGCCCCCACGGCCTGCTGCCACAGAAGGCCGACCCCCTGGCCCAGGCCAGCGAGGCGCCGCCAGCCACCGCCTCGCGTGTGCCGCGCGGCGAGCCCTTCGCCTGGCAGGACGCGCAGTGGATGGAGGAGCGCGCGCAGCGCCACCGGCCCGATGCGCCGCTGGCCATCTACGAGCTGCACGCCAGTTCCTGGCAATGGCAGGACGAGCGCACGCCGAACTGGGACGAGCTGGCCGAGCGCCTGATTCCCTACGTGCAGCACCTGGGCTTCACCCATATCGAGCTCATGCCGATCATGGAACACCCCTTCGGCGGTTCCTGGGGCTATCAGCCGCTGTCGATGTTCGCGCCCACCGCGCGCCTGGGCGATCCGGAGCGCTTCGCAGCCTTCGTCGACCGCTGCCACCGCGCCGGCCTCGGGGTGATCCTCGACTGGGTGCCGGGGCACTTTCCCAACGACCCCCACGGCCTGGCCGAATTCGACGGCACTGCGCTGTACGAATACGCGCACCCCTTCGAGGGCTACCACCCGGACTGGAACACCTGCATCTACAACCTCGGCCGCAGCGAGGTGCACGGCTTCATGCTGGCCAGCGCGCTGTACTGGCTGCGCGAGTACCACATCGACGGCCTGCGCGTGGACGCCGTGGCCTCGATGCTCTACCGCGACTATTCCCGTGCGGAAGGGCAGTGGATCCCCAACCGCCATGGCGGTCGCGAGAACCTGGAGACCATCGAATTCCTCCAGCAACTCAACGAGGTGGTGCGCAGCGAGGTGTCGGGGGCGCTGGTGATCGCCGAGGAATCCACCGCCTGGCCGGGCGTCAGCCGGCCGGTGAGCGAGGGTGGCCTGGGCTTCAGCCACAAATGGAACATGGGCTGGATGAACGACAGCCTGGGTTACTTCCAGACCGACCCTCTGTACCGCCGCCATCATCACCAGCAGATTACCTTCGGCCTGCACTATGCCTTTTCCGAGCGCTACATCCTGCCGATCTCCCACGACGAGGTGGTACACGGCAAGCACTCGCTGATCGGCCGCATGCCCGGCGATCGCTGGCAGCAGTTCGCCAACCTGCGCCTGTTCCTCGCCCTGATGTGGACGCACCCGGGCAAGAAGCTGCTGTTCATGGGCTGCGAATTCGCCCAGTGGCGCGAGTGGAACCACGACCAGCAACTGGACTGGTATCTGCTGCAATACCCCGAGCACACGGCCGTGCAGGCGCTGGTTGCCGAACTCAATCGCCTGTATCGTCAGGAGCCGGCGCTGCACCAGTGGGACGAACGGCCGGAGGGCTTCCAGTGGCTGATCGGCGACGACGCGCACAACAGCGTGTTCGCCTGGCTGCGCCGGGGCGAAGACGGCCGGCCGCTGCTGGTGGTGCATAACGGCACGCCGCAGGTACTCAGTGACTACCGCATCGGCGTGCCGCAGGCGGGGCGCTGGCAGGTGCTGCTCAACAGCGACGAAGGTCGCTGGTGCGGCTCCGGGGCGGGCAGCCAGGGCGAACTGCACAGCGAGCAGGTGGCCGCCCACGGCCAGGCGGATTCGCTGAACCTGCAATTGCCGCCGTTGGGGAGTTTGGTGCTGGGGCTGGGATGAACTGTGTTTAAGCTGCTTATCGGTGTTTAGCTGATGTCTCCTGTTTCGCCCCCCGGCGACCTTCTTTTGTCAAACGCCACAAAAGAAGGCAAAAAGGCTTGGCCCCGCCATCCGGCCCCGGCTTCGCCGGGGTTCGTTCGCTCCATCGCTGCTCCGAGGGTCGGCTTACAAGGGCCGTCCCTGGCCCTTTAAGCGGGGCCGCCATCGGTATCTCGCGGCATCCATGCCGCTCGCCCCTCTGCGCAACGATTCCACTCACCCTCCTGAAGGGGCCATTCGCGCGCCTGAACGAGTATGCACTCCATAGGTTGCTCGGCGTGTTCTAGTAGCGATGAAGTCGCGATTGGGTCGTCGAGTTAAACCAAAACTTTCATTCACGTAGGTTCATTCGCCTGGATAGCTTTCCGGCTTTCAGCCGGCATCCTGGTCAGCCCTAAGGCTGACCCATGTTCAAGCACTCCGTGCTACTTCTGGGTTACCTCGGGTTCAGGCGCGTGCAGAGCCCGCCCAGGAGGGCGAACGGAGTCGTCGTGGAAGAGGTCGAGCGACATGAATGTCGCGACGACTGCATGGATGCAGGAGGTAGAGCGACGCAGGATGCCAAAGCCGAGAGCCGCGATGGGCCAGGGATGGCCCACCGCGGCGGGCCTCTGGAACGGCGATGGAGTGAGCGAACCCTCGCGCAGCGAGGGCCGGATGACCGGGCGGAGGGTTTTGGTTACTTTTCCCGGGCCGGCCATCCGGGGCAAAAGTGACTCGCCCGGGAGGGCGAAACCAAAAATATCAGCAAAACCGCGGCAACTCGGAACAAGCACCGAACAACAGCAAGCCAACACAAACTTGCCGGCCCGGTGCCAAAACCGATTACCCCGATACCCGATATCACTATCCAGAGCCCACATGGGAGAGGCTTCAGCTAGGACTATCGCCCGTAGTTGGAAGCATCTCCTACAAAGGCATACAGCGAAACACCTCAATGCGCGCTCGACACCCCACGCAACAAGGTGTCATTGGCCTGGCGACTATGCCCGGAGGCAATATTCCCCAGCGACACCACCCCAACCAGACGCTTCTCACGGTTGAGCACCGGCAAGCGCCGTACCTGGATGTCGGCCATGTTGGCCGCCACATGCTCGACATCCTCGTCGTCGAAACAGTAACGCACCTGGCCACTCATTACCTGGCGTACCGGCGTGTCGCCGTCCAGCCCGGCGGCCACGGCGCGGATGGCGATGTCGCGGTCGGTGATCATGCCGACCAGACGATCACCTTCGTTGACCAGCAGCGCGCCGCTGTCGATGTCCGCCATCAGCGTGGCAGCCTCGCGGATGCTGCGCTCGGGTTCCAGGGTTTGTACGTTACGGGTCATTAGTTTGCTGATTTTCATGGTTGCGCTCCTATAGGGCACATCTAAAAACTACCTGCGTTGCCATCGCTGCGTTAAAAACAGGCTCGTGCGCGAGTCCGATCAAAATGCTCATTTACACTGCGTAAACTGCGCTTTTTCGCCTGTTTTTGCCTTGCGCTGGCTGCCTCGTCTACGTTTTTATAAGTGCCCTCTCGTGAGTGAAGGGCGAATGCCCAATGACCTGCCGCCGGCACTGAGCCGGCTCAGGAATAACGCACCTGATGGTGCGGATAGTTGCCGACGCGCGCGCCAATCACCATTTCGCTGACCCAGTTGATCAGTAGCCGTGTATAGGCCTGCTGGTCGTGATCCTGGCTCAGGGCGTGGTCGGCGCCGTCGAGAATGCGGTGGGTGAGCGAGTGCGCGCGCTCGAAGGCGGCGCGGTAGCTCATCAGGGTGGCGTGCGGCACGTAATCGTCGTGTTCGGATTCCACCAGCAGCACATCACCAGTGAACTGCGCGCAGGCGGCCAGCGCGCGATTGTCCCTTGGGCTCAAGGCACGCTGGCGGTACTGGGCCAGCCGCGCCACGTCGAGCTGGCGCTTGGGCAGGTGCCATTGCTCGTCCCAGTACAGCGCCGGCACGCGCAGGGCCAGCCAGCGCACGGCGCGGCAGGCACTGAGCAGGGTGGCCAGGTAGCCGCCGTAACTGCTGCCGATCACCGCGATGCTAGCAGTGTCCACCGCCGGATGGGTGAGCAGCCGGTCGTAGGCGGCGATGAGGTCGGCCAGGTTGTGTTCGCGGGTCACGCTTTCGCGCGCGGCGATGGTCTTTTCATGGCCGCGCAGGTCGAAGGTCAGGCAGATGCAACCCAATGCGGCGATGCCCTTGGCCCGCGCCAAATCGCGTTGCTGGCTGCCGCCCCAGCCGTGCACGAAGAGCACGCCGGGTACCTTGGCTGCCGGCTCCAGCAGGGTGCCGGCGATGGCCTGGCCATCCACCCTGATCTCGATGCTTTCGCTGACGGCGCTCATGCCTGGCTCACCTTCACGTATTTGCTGATCGGCCCCAGTTCGCTGCCTTCTCCTTCGTACAGGCAGATGGCGCCTGCCGGCGGCAGCCCCGCGCCGTAGAACTCATGGGTGGAGGCCTGCAGTTGTTGCAGTTCGGGCTGCTCGATGAAGGCTTCCAGGGCAAAGATCTCCGCAGGGCTGGCCCCGCCGATGCGCCAGGACTGTTCCAGCACGCCGCTGCGCGGTCGCCCCATAGCGTTCAGGCCCTGGGCCACGTCGTAGTTGCGCCGCGACGCGCGAATGCTCGGGTAGGCGTCCATGGCGGCCAGCTCGAAGATGCGCGCCTGTTGCACCGCCAGACGTATATCGCGTGGCAGGTCGAGGCTCATCAGCCTCAGGTAGTCGCCGCGCACCAGGGTCAGGCTGGAGCCGCCATAGACCGGCTGCCCGGCATTATCGCGGGTCAGTTGTTGGGTGCCGTAGTAGCTCAGAGTGGTACCCGCCACCTGGATCTGCCCGACGCTGTAGGTGGTCGGTTGCTGCAGGTTTTCCTCCAGCACCAGGCCGTCTGCCTCCAGGGCTTGCTCGTCGAGGCTGGCCAGCGCCGCTTCCAGCTCACCGAGCGTGCGCACCACCTGTTGCCCACGGCCAGCCGTGGCATTCACCGGCTTGAGCCGCAGCGGGCCGTCGCGCAGCAGGCGCAGCCCGGCTTGCCGAGCATCCTCGGTGTGGAAGACGCTGAAGCCGGGCAGGGTGACGCTGGCGATCTGTTCGCCCAAGGCCTGCGACCAGCCCTCGGGCATGCACCGGGCCCCCTCGGGCAAGGTATGGCTGATGGCCTTGGTGGCCATGAACGCCTGGCCCACCTGGCCGCCGAAGAAATCCTCCGGCCCGGCGATGCCCAGCGCGGACTGATCGCCCACCAAGGTGTCTTCGGGGAGGAAATAGCACTGGCTCGCGGCATGCTCGTCGGCCTGGTAGAGGCCGAGAAAGGGGCAACCAAGCAGCACTGCCAGCTTCTCGCCGAGCAGGCGCTGCACGGCGCGTTCGTGGGCCATGTGGCGCCCCGTGCCTGGCAGCAGGGCCAGACCCTGGTAGAGGCTCATGGCTCCTCCCGCCAGGTGCCGCCGCTGCTTTGGCAATCGATGCGCACCTGCTTCAGATCGTCGCCGCGGTAGTAGTGAGTGATCACCCGGGCGTCGTTGGGCACCGCCGGGCGCGGCTTGCCCTGATTCTCGTCGAAGGAGCGGTAGTTGCTCAGCGTTTCCTGGGTCAGCGCCGCCTCGCAGCGGCCGACGCTGCCTGTGGCGCACTTGGCCACGCGCTCTTGGCGCTGGTCGATCATCGTGCCGCCCTGATCGCCGCAGGCCCAGTCGATGGTGCCTTCGTCGACGCCGCTGAACTCGTAGCACAGCTCCTCGGCCACGGCCGGCACCGCCGTGCTCGAGGGCTCGGCGATGACATGGCAGGCCTCGGCCAGCGCCTCGCTGGCGGCCAGGCAAGCCAGCACGAAAATGGGAATGGCAGCTTGCATGATGCTCTCCTCGATCTGGGCATTTATGGATTGGGAGATCGGCCCGGCGAGGGAAGTTCAGGGTTTTGGATGACTGGGGTGGGGCAGGGTTGGCGATGGGGTGGTTGTTCCATGGGACTCTGCGTGCTTGAACATGAGGCAGCCGGGCGGACCGGGACGCCGGCCGCTCGTAGCGCCAGCGAACAGTCCGCCAGTCCATGCCACAGCTCGGTACCACAGCCCTCCAGAAAAACCCTGAACTCGCACCGCCTCCCGGAGCCACAAGAGTAGGGCCCGGCCTCGCCGTGCCGGCCAGAAGGATGAGAAGAGGGAGGGCGAGATGAGCGAATCACAAGTACGAGACGAAGGCGTGGTTGCCGGCTTCAAGGCGGCGATCCTGGCCAAACTGCGTTATGCCGTGGGCAAGGATCCGGCCAATGCCTTCGACCACGACTGGTTCGAGGCCCTGGCCCTGGCCACCCGCGACCACCTGATCGATCACTGGGAAGAATCCAGTGCTCAGGTCACGCGCCAGGACAGCAAGCGGGTCTATTACCTGTCGCTGGAATTTCTCATCGGCCGCCTGCTGATCGACAACCTGAGCAACCTCGGCCTGCTCGACGTGGCACGCCAGGCCATGGCCGAGCTGGGGGTGACGCTGGAGCGCATCCGAGAGGTGGAGCCGGACGCGGCGCTGGGCAACGGCGGCCTCGGCCGCCTGGCCGCCTGTTTCATGGAGAGCATGGCCACCCTGGGGCTGCCGGCTCATGGCTACGGCATCCGCTACGAACATGGCCTGTTCCGCCAGGCCATAGTCGACGGCTGGCAGGCCGAGCAGACCGAAACCTGGCTGGATTTCGGCAACCCCTGGGAGTTCGAGCGCCCGGAGGTGGCCTACCGCATCGGCTTCGGCGGCGGCGTGGTGACCCTGGAAGACGAAGGCGGCTCACGGCAGTTCTGGCAACCCCAGGAAAGCGTGCGTGCCATCGCCTACGACACCCCCGTGCTGGGCTGGCGCGCCGCCTCGGTCAATACCCTGCGCCTATGGCGCGCGCGCGCCGAGGAAGACCTGCAGCTCGACCGTTTCAATGCCGGCGATCACTTCGGCGCGGTGGCCGGCGAGGTGAGGGCCGAAAGCATCTCCCGCGTGCTCTATCCGGCCGACGACACCGAGGCCGGGCAGGAACTGCGTCTGCGCCAGGAATATTTCCTGGTGTCGGCCTCGCTGCAGGATCTGCTGCAGCGCCACCTGCGCCTGCACGGCGACCTGCAAGCACTGCCGCAGCGGGTGGCGATCCAGCTCAATGACACCCATCCGGCCATCGCCGTGGTGGAGCTGATGCGTCTGCTGGTGGACGAGCACCGCATGCCCTGGGCGCAGGCCTGGTCATTGACGGTGGCCTGCACGGCCTACACCAACCACACGCTCTTGCCCGAGGCCCTGGAGTCCTGGCCAGTGGCGTTGATGGAGCGCTTGCTGCCCCGGCACCTGCAGATCATCTACCTGCTCAATGCCGAGCATATCGATGCGCTGCGCGCCAAGGACATCCATGACTTCCAACTGCTGCGCGCGGTGTCGCTGATCGACGAGGACAATGGCCGCCGGGTGCGCATGGGCAACCTGGCATTCATCGGCGCGCACAGCATCAATGGCGTGTCGGCGCTGCACACGCGGCTGATGCGCGAGACGGTGTTCCGCGACCTGCATCGGCTATACCCGGGGCGGGTCAACAACAAGACCAATGGCGTGTCCTTCCGCCGTTGGCTGTTCCAGGTCAACCCGGCGCTTACCCACCTGTTGGTGGACGTGCTGGGCGAGCCGTTGCTACAGCGCCCCGAGGCATCGCTCGAGGCACTGCAGCCCTATGCCGAGCAACAGCCGTTCCGCGACGAATACGCCCTGTGTCGGCAGCGCAGCAAGGAAGCACTGGCCGAACGGGTGCAGCAGCAACTGGGCATCACCCTGGATACCACGGCGATCTTCGACGTGCAGGTCAAACGCATCCACGAGTACAAGCGCCAGTTGCTCAACCTGCTGCATACCGTGGCGCTGTACCAGGCCATCCGCAACGACCCGACCACCGACTGGGTGCCTCGCGTCAAGCTCTTTGCCGGCAAGGCCGCGGCCAGCTACCGCCAGGCCAAGCTGATCATCAAACTGGCCAACGACATCAGCCGCACCATCAATGACGACCCCACCGTGCGTGGCCTGCTCAAGGTGGTATTCATGCCCAACTACAACGTCAGTCTGGCCGAGGCGATCATCCCGGCGGCCGATCTGTCCGAGCAGATTTCCACTGCCGGCCTGGAGGCGTCCGGCACCAGCAACATGAAATTCGCGCTCAATGGTGCGTTGACCATCGGCACCCTCGATGGCGCCAATGTGGAGATGAGCGAGCGGGTCGGCGAGGACAACATGTTCATCTTCGGCATGACCGCGCAGCAGGTGCAGCGGCGCCTGCGCCAGGGGCAGAACATGGGCGAGGAGATCGCCGCCTCGGAGCGCCTGCGCGCCGCGCTCGAAGCGATTCGTGCCGGGGTGTTCTCACCGGAGGATCCCACGCGCTACACGGATCTGATCGACGCGCTGTACTACCACGACCGCTTCATGGTGTGCGCCGATTTCGACGCCTATTGGCACGCGCAGCGCGAGGTCGACCATCTCTGGCGGCAACCGCAACGCTGGTGGCGTGCCGCGGTACTGAACACGGCGCGCATGGGCTGGTTCTCTTCCGATCGCACCATCAGCGAATACGCGCGCGATATCTGGCAGGTGCCATTGCTCGCGCGCGATTAATTAGGTTCTTCGTGGAGCCGTGGGGAAGTCAGTCTTGACACTGGACTGGCAAGTTTGTGTGTTGGTTTGGTGGCTTGTTGGGTGTTCTGGACGCCGCTGCGGTGTTTGCGGGGGACTCCTTGTTTCGCCCCCTCGGGCGACTCACTTTTCTTTGAACTGCGCAAAGAAAAGTAAGCAAAAGAAACGCACCCCCGCCATCCGGAACTAGGCGTCCCCGTCATGCTGCGCTCGACTTCCCTCACTCCGGCACCGCTCCGGGGTCGGCTTACAAGGGCCATCCCTGGCCCTTTAAGCCTCTCGCGGCATCCATGCCGCTCGCCCCCTGCGCAATGCCTACGTTCGGCCTCCTGAAGGGGGCATTCGCGCGCCTGAGAGGACAGATATGCCAGGTTAGTCCTGCGTGCTCTGGCGGCTGTGAAGTCACGATGTAGCCGCCGAATTAAACCGATAGTTTCATTCGCGTAGTTTCAGCGTGCCGGCCTGTGGCCGGCATCTCGGTCAGCCCTACGGCTGACCTCGTGTTCAAGCACTCCGCGCTAATTCTGGGTTACCTCGGGCTCAGGCGCGTGCAGAGCCCGCCCAGGAGGGCGAACGGAATCGTCGTGGAAGAGGTAGAGCGACATGGATGTCGCGAAAGCCGCGATGGGCCAGGGATGGCCGACCGCGGCGGGCCTCTGGAACGGCGATGGAGTGAGCGAACCCTGGCGCAGCCAGGGCCGGATGACCGGGCGGAGGGTTTTGGTTACTTTTGCCCGTCAAAAGTGACTCGCCCGGGAGGGCGAAACCAAAAACACCAGCAAAAACGCGGCAATCCGGAACAGGCATCAGAACAACCAACACACAAACTTGCCAGTCCGGTGTCAACCAAGCATTCCCCCAAAAAATGCGAAGAAAACCATTAATTAGGGGGCGGCGGCTCAGCGCTGCACGCGATGCGCCGGCGTGGTGCCGCGCTTCTTCGGGTGCTGGATGCGCGTGACCTGGATGTCGGTGAATTCGTTCGGCCACTCGAAGGTGTGCAGCGCGCTCAGGTAGACGCGTGCCTGCTCGGGCGTGATCTGCTCGCGATTCGACTCCACCTCCACGCTGTGAGGTTGGTTGTGCAGGATGTAGCTGATCAGGTGCAGGGGCTTGGCCATCTCGTGTCTCCAGGTTTCAAGGGTGACGTGGGATAGACCCATGCCAGGCGCTTGCGAGTTCCGACCATCCGCCGGGCGGTAGCGCACCCGCGGCGCTCAGGCCCGGCGGCTAACCCGGCAGGCCCTCCCTGGCTCCGCTCTGCTGCCCCTGTTGGCGCAACGTGCGGGCGCGCTTTTCCAGCACCAGGTAGCTGATGCTGGCCAGCGCCAGTGGCAGCAGGTAATAGAGCACACGGTAGACGAGCAGGGCGGCGATCAGGCTGGCGTGGCTGTACTGGTGCTGCAGCAGGGCGAGGAACACCGCCTCGAGTACGCCCAGGCCGGCGGGGATGTGGGCCACCACCGCCGCCATGCAACTGATCAGCAGCACCCCCAGTACCGAGGCGTAGGTGGCGCCCTCCGGCAGCAGCCAGTGGATCAGCGCCGCCATCAGCGACCAGTTGGCCGCCCCCAGACACAGTTGCAGCAGCGCCATGCCCGCCGACGGCAGGGTGATGGAACGTTCGCCGAAGTGCCAGACGCGCTGGTGGGCGAAGGCGCAGATGCCGATATAGGCGCTGACCAGCACCAGCATGGCGAAGCCCAACAGTTGCAGGCCGCTCATGCCCAGCGCCCAGCTCTCCGGCAATTGCACCAGGCGCAGGGCGAAGAGGCTGCCGGCCAGCGCCATGTAGCCGATCCAGTTGGTTAGCAGGCCGAGGCTGAGGATGCGGGTCACGGTGGAGGCGCTCAGGCCCAGGCGCATGTACAGGCGATAACGCATGGCCATGCCGCCGATCCAGGTGGTGAAGTTGAGGTTGAAGGCGTAGCACACCATGGCCACGCCGAGCACCTGCGGCGTGGGCAGGCGATGCCGGCTGTAACGCCGTGCCAGCAGGTCGTAGCAGGCGAACACCAGGTAACTGGCGGCCGTCAGTAGCACGCCCACGAGCAGGGTCTGCCCACTGTAGGCGGTCAGCGCCTGGCGCACTTCGCCCCAGTCCTGGTTGCGCAGCAGCATGTACAACAGCACCGCCAGCAGGATCAGGAAAAACAGGGTCAGCAGGCGCTTGCCCCAGCGTAGCCAGGGGCCTTGGACGGGAAACTTCATCGTGGCTGTTCCTTTTCGTAGATATCCATCTCATCGTCGGGCTGCAGGGGCTCGAGGTTCTTGCTGTGGCCCGGCAACCAACCAGCGATGGCCGGAAAGCGCCGGATGAAGTGGAAGCAGAGGAAGATCAGCGGCGCTCGCCACCAGTAGCCGCGCACCGCGCGTTCCTGGGTCACCGCCCGGCAATGTTGGGTCGATAGCTGTTGCAGGTGCTCGTGCAGTTGCTGATTGAAATCAGGGTCGCGAATGATCAGGTTGGCCTCCAGGTTCAAGGCCAGGCTCAGCGGATCGAGGTTGCTGGAGCCCACAGTGACCCAGTCGTCGTCCACCAGCGCTACCTTGCCGTGCAGCGGGCGCTGGCAGTATTCGCGGATCGCCACGCCTTCGCGCAGCAAGTAGTTGTAGAGCAGGCGCGAGAAGGCCTGGGCCCAACGCATGTCCGGCTGGCCCTGGAGGATCAGTGTCACCGCCACGCCACGTCGTGCGGCATTGCGCAGAGCGCGAAGCACGCGATAGCCGGGAAAGAAATAGGCATTGGCCACCACTACGCGCTGGCGTGCGGCATCGAAGGCCGCCAGGTGTTCGTCCTCGATATCGGTGGTATGTCGTTCGTTGTCGCGTTCCACCAGCTTGACCCGCGCCTTGCCGGCAGGTGCCAAGACGGGGCGCGCCGGGCTGGGTTCGGCGATGGCCGGGCTGAAGAAATCCAGCATGGCGGCATGCAGATCGGCCACCACGGGGCCGCGTACCTCCACGGCATAGTCCTGCTTGGCCATCTTGCCGAAATCGCCGAGATGGTCGGCCGAGTAGTTGATGCCGCCGACGAAGGCGCGTTCGCCATCGATCACCAGCAGCTTGCGGTGCAGGCGGCGGAACAGATTGGTACGTACCCCCAGGCGCTTGGGGCTGGGGTCGTAGACTTGCACCTGGATGCCTTCACGGGTCAGCGCGGCCACGTAGTCGCGGCCGAGATCGGCGGTGCCGTAACCATCGACCGCCAGCACCACGCGCACGCCGCGCCGAGCGGCGTCCACCAGTACCCGCTGCAGCTCCAGGCCGACCTTGTCCTCGAAGATGATGAAGGTCTCCAGCAACACTTCCACCTGAGCCTGGCTGATGCACTCGAACGCGCGCGTGTAGAAGCCTTCGCCGTTGATCAACAGGCGCAGTTGGTTGCCCTCTCGCCAGGCACCATTCATAGGTGGATCTCCGCGCTCAGGGGCGCATGGTCGGACAGATGCGACCAGGGCCGGGTGGACAGTACCTGCGGCTTCTGCGCCGTGGCATTGCGCGTGTAGATGCGATCCAGGCGCAGCAACGGGTAGCGTGCGGGGAAGCTGCGCGCCGGCTTGCCGAGGTGTTGGCCGAACGCCTCCACCAACCCATGCGGGGCGAGCAGGGCATCGGCCCGTTGCCGCCAGTCGTTGAAATCCCCGGCGACGATCACCGGCGCCTGCTCGTCGAAGGTGGCCAGCAGATCGAGCAGCAGGCCGAGCTGCTGCCGCCGGTGCGCTTCGCGCAAGCCCAGGTGCACGCACACGGCATGCACCTCGCGGTTGCCGGGAATCTCCAGCTTGCAATGCAGCAGGCCGCGCTGCTCGGTGCCGCTGACGCTCACGTCGAGGTTGCGCTGCTCGACGATGGGGAAGCGCGACAGCAGCGCATTGCCATGGTCACCGGCCGGGTAGGCGGCGTTGCGCCCGTAGGCGAACTGCGGCCACATGCTGTCGGCGAGGAACTCGTACTGCGGCATGCTCGGCCAGTCACTGAAGCGCTTGGCATGCAGCGCGTGGCTGCCCAGTACCTCCTGCAGGAACACCAGATCGGCGCCAGTGGCCTGCACCGCCTGGCGCAGCTCGGGCAGGATGAAGCGCCGGTTGAGCAGGGTGAAGCCCTTGTGGGTGTTGATGGTGAGCATGCGCAGGGACTTGATCGGCGTTACCCGGTCGATGATCACCTCGGGGTTGGGGATGGTCGTGTTCACGCTTGGCTCGCCCTCCATTGCCTCGACATCACAGGTCGCCCGGTCGTTTGGAGCGGGCTTCCTTGAGTGGATCGGCCTCGGCGATAACGCGATCCAGCGCCTCGCCACCACGCACCCGCTCCTCGCTGCCACCGTCACCGGGCTGGCGAGCCGGTTGCAGTTCTACCTTGATCCAGCCGCTGTCGCGCCGGTCGAAGGCCTTGAACGCCTCAATGGCGTCGCTCATGGGTTTGACCTGGGTAAGGATCTTCGCCGGGTCGATGCGCCCGGCCTGCACCATCTCGATCAGTTTCGGGATATAGCGGCGGTGGTTGCAGTTGCCCATGTTGATGGTGAGGTTCTTGTTCATCGCCTGGCCGATGGGAAACTCGCGCGCCTGTTGCGGGTAGACGCCGATGATCGACAGCGTGCCGGCCTTGGCCAGGGCATCGACGGCCCATTGCAGGGCCTGCTCGGGGCCATCGCCGGGTTGCCATTGCTGGGCCGAGTGCGCATGGCCGTGGGTCGGGCATTGGGCGTCGACGCCCACGGCGTCGATGGCGCGATCCACGCCGATGCCATTGGTCAGGCGGCGCAGGGTGTCGACCGGATCTTCGCGGTCGAAGTTGATCACCTCGGCGCCCTGACGGCGGGCCATGTCCAGGCGATCATCCAGGTGATCGATGGCGAACACCCGCGCGGCGCCGAGCAGCTTGGCACTGGCGATGGCGAACTGGCCCACCGGGCCGCAGCCGAACACGGCCACGCTGTCGCCGGGACCCACCTCGGCCAGCTCGGCGCCGAAGTAGCCGGTGGGGAAGATGTCCGAAAGCAGGATGGCCTGGTCGTCGCTGATCTCGCTGGGCAGCTTGACCAGGCCGATATTGGCGAAGGGAATGCGCGCCATTTCGGCCTGCAGGCCATGGAAGGCACCGGTGATTTCCGGGCCGCCATAGAAGGAGGTGCCGGCCTCCTTGCCATTGGGGTTGGCCTCGTCGCACTGGGCGTAGTAGCCGGCGCGGCAATAGCTGCAGTTGCCGCAGGCGATGGTGGAGGGCACCACCACGCGATCACCGATGTTCAGGTTGCGCACGTCGCTGCCCAGCGCCTCGACGATGCCCACGGCCTCGTGGCCGAGGATGGTGCCCTTGCGCATGCCACCCACGGTGCCGCGCACGAAGTGCAGGTCGGTGCCGCAGATGGCCGAAGCGGTGATGCGGATGACCGCATCGGTGCTGGCTTCGACCTCGGGTTCGGGTACATCGTCGAGGCGGATGTCGCCGATATCGTGGAAAACCACTGCTTTCATGTTTGCCTCCCGGTGGCCGGCCAGCGGGCCGGCGCGCATGGGTTATCGCTGGGGACGCTAGATGGCCGCAGGCCAGCCCCAGGCCTTTACTGTTCGAGTGGGTGGGGGAAAACAGGGTTCAGGGTATTTTTTGGGGGGCTTCGGAGGGGGCAGGCTGGGGGCTCTATATTGGGTTTCTGGACGCCGCTATGTTGAGGTCGTTATTCCTTTTGGCGACTAGCCGCCCGAATGAAGGCCGTTGGAGATTGGCCGAGTACCTTGCGAAACATGCTGGAGAAAGCAGCTGGGCTGTCATAGCCGAGTTCCAGCGCGGTTTGGGTAACGGGACTGCCCGAGAGTAGCCTGGGAATAGCCGCCATCAGGCAGGCCTGTTGGCGCCATACACCAAAGGAGAGTCCGGTCTGCTGACGGAACAGGCGATTGAAGGTGCGCTGGCTGCAATGCAACTGCCGCGCCCACTCCTCCGGAAGAGTGTGAATGCTCGGCTGGCCGAGAAACTCTCTGCACAGGCTGGCAAGTGCAAGGTCATGGGGCAGTGGCGCAAATAGTGGCAGGGCCTGAGCCTGTTCCAGTTCGTATAGAAGTAGTTGAGCCAGGGCACCGTCGCGGCCGTTTTCTTCATAGAGCGCGGGGATGTGGGCGGAAGCCAGCAGCAAGTGATGCAGGAGAGGCGTCACGACCAGCACCTCACAGTTGCGCGAAGTGCGTGGCGCAACGTGGGGCTCGATATACAGGCTGCGGGTGCTCACCCCGTTCATGCGTACCTGATGGCGCTTGCCCGAAGGTAGCCAGACGCCGCTATAGGGGGGCACCATCCAGGTACCGTCATCCGTGTCGACTTCCATAAGACCTGTCATCCCATAAAGAAACTGGGCACGGCGATGGGTATGAAAGTCGAGGAGGGTGCCGGGGCGGTAGTCAGTGCCGATGGCCACCACGGGACGTGCAACGTGATCCACCTCTGACAGGAGCGTATTGAGCATTAGCGTGAACCTGGCTGAAACGCGTTGATGGTTGTCCGAATGACGAATGTCGGCCAAACCTCGCCAGCATATAGTCCCTGCTGTTTGGTTTCATCAGGGGCGTGCCGGTGTATAGCGTATTGCTGCTTTGTGGCGTGGGGGCGGGAGTGACCACCGTATTGTTCGGTTTCGGTGGCGGGTTCGTGGTAGTTCCCTTGCTGTATACCCTGCTGATTGCCGTCCATGGGCCGGATAGTGGTATCGGTCAGGCAGCCATGCATATTGCAGTGGCCACCTCGACGGCGTTGATGGTGTTTGCTGCTTCCCTGTCCACATGGCGCCACCACCAACGGCAGACCGTGCAGTGGCATTTGGTGCGTTCGCTGGTGGGCTATATCGCCGTGGGCGCTGTGCTGGGCGCGGCGGCTGCTGTGTCGTTGAGTGGCGAGTGGGTGCGCTGGGCGTTTATCGGCTATCTGGGCATCACGATTACGGATGGTGTTCTGCGGCCCGGTTTTCTGCGCCAGGCGGGGAGTGAGATGTGCCCTATGGGGCGTGGGGTAACGGCGATGACGGGGACATTGATTGGTGCAGTGGCCGCTTTGCTGGGCGTAGGCGGCAGCGTGATGACCGTACCGCTCATGCGCCGTAGAGGCGCGAGCATGACGGCGGCCACTGCCATGGCCAATCCGTTGTCGTTGCCCATGGCGGTGAGTGGCACCGCGACGTATGTGTTGCTGTCGGCAAATCATCCAGCGTTAGGGGACTGGTATGCCGGTTATGTGGATCTGCGCGCCTTGCTGGCACTTGCCGTGGGCTCATGGCTCGGTATCCGTTTGGCGTCGACCTGGATTGGGCGCATTCCTGACCGTCTTCATGCCAGGGTGTACCTGCTATTGCTGAGCATGGTGCTGGTAGTGATGGTTTTTGTGCGTTGAGCATTGCCTGCTTGGCAGATGCCTGTTTTGTGGTGCGGCTCTTTGGCTCTTGCAGTCGAGAACACAGGGGCGAAAACACACCCAAACGAGCCCCCATTCTGCCAATCACCTCTGCAACTCCAACAACTGCAACGACCTTCCTGCCAACTCCACCGCCTCAAACTGCACCGGCGAGGGCCGGGTCTGCCCGCTGTGGGTATCGACCAAACACAACCAATGGCGCCCGCCATTGACCTCAGGGAGCTGAAACTCGCATGGCTCGTGCCCTGCGTTGAGCAACAGCAGCAGGGTGGCGTCGGCGCCGCTGCGCTTGAGCCCCGATGGCTGTGCGCGGCCGTCCATGAGCATGCCCATGCAGCGGGCTTCCTCGTCGTGCCAGTGCTGCTCGGTCATCTCCTCGCCGTCGGGGGCCAGCCAGGTGACGTCCTTGACGTCCAGCTCCTCGTTGTAATGGCCGACCAGAAAACGCTGACGACGCAGGATCGGGTAGTTGTAGCGCAGGGCGATCAGGTGCTGAGCGAAGGCCAGCAGAGCACGGCCTTCATCGTCGAGGCTCCAGTCCACCCAGCTCAGTTCGTTGTCCTGACAATAGGCGTTGTTGTTGCCATGCTGGGTGCGACCGAACTCGTCGCCGGCCAGCAGCATCGGCGTGCCCTGGGCGAACATCAGGGTGGCCAGCAGGTTGCGCATCTGCTGCACGCGCAGGCTACGTATGGCGGGGTCGTCGGTGGCGCCTTCGCAGCCATGGTTCCACGACAGGTTCCTGTCGGTGCCGTCCTGGTTGTTCTCGTCGTTGGCCTCGTTGTGCTTGTGGTCGTAGGACACCACGTCGCGCAGGGTGAAACCGTCGTGCGCGGTGATGAAGTTGACCGAGGCGAAGGGCCGCCGGCCGCGCTGGTTGTACAGGTCGCCCGAGGCGGTGAGGCGGCTGGCCAGTTCGGCCAGCTCGCCGCGATCCCCCTTCCAGTAGGCGCGCAGATTGTCGCGGAACTTGTCGTTCCACTCCGCCCAGCCCGGTGGGAAGCCGCCCACCTGATAACCACCGGGGCCGCAGTCCCAGGGCTCGGCGATCAGCTTGACCTTGCTCAGCACCGGATCCTGGCGGCAGGCGACGAGAAAGGCGTGGCGTTCGTCGAAGCCGTGCGGATGGCGACCAAGGATCGACGCCAGGTCGAAGCGAAAGCCATCCACGCGCATCTCCGTGGCCCAGTAGCGCAGCGAGTCGGTGACCATGCGCAGCACGCAGGGGTGGCTCAGATCCAGGGTGTTGCCGGTGCCGGAGTCGTTGATGTAGTAACGCCGTTCGTCCGGCATCAGGCGGTAGTAGCTGGCGTTGTCGATGCCGCGCATGCTCAGGGTCGGGCCGCGTTCGTTGCCCTCGGCGGTGTGGTTGTAGACCACGTCGAGGATCAGCTCCAGGCCGGCATCATGCAGGTGCGCCACCATCTCCTTGAATTCGCTGATGCGCCCGCTGGCCAGGTAGGCCGGGTGCGGCGCGAAGAAGCCGATAGTGTTGTAGCCCCAGTAGTTGCTCATGCCCTTTTCCAGCAGGTGCTGGTCGTTGACGAAGGCATGCACCGGCAGCAGCTCGACGCTGGACACGCCCAGTTCGCGGATGTGCCGCAGCAGCTCGGGGTGGGTCAGCCCGGCGCAGGTGCCGCGATGGCGTTCCGACACGGCCGGATGGCGCATGCTGATGCCGCGCAGATGGGTTTCGTAGAGCACCGTGCGTTCCCAGGGGATGCGGATGCGTGGCTGCTCGCCCCAGGTGAAGGCCGGGTCGATCACCTTGCTCTTGGGCACGAAGGGGGCGCTGTCGCGCTCGTCGAAACTCAGGTCGCCGTCCGGGTCGCCGATGGTGTAGCCGAACAGGGCTTCGGACCATTGCAGCTTGCCCACCAGTTGCTTGGCATAGGGGTCGATCAGCAGCTTGTTGGGGTTGAAGCGGTGCCCGGCCTCCGGCTCGTAAGGGCCGTACACGCGGTAGCCGTAGACCTGGCCTGGGCGGGCATCGGGCAGGTAGCCATGCCAGATCTCGTCGGTGTATTCGGGCAGCTCGATGCGTTCGATTTCCTTCTCGCCCTGTTCGTCGAAAAGGCACAGTTCCACTCGCGTGGCGTGGGCGGAGAACAGGGCGAAATTGACCCCCAGGCCATCCCAACTGGCACCGAGCGGAAAAGGGCTGCCTTCGCTGATGCGTGAGCGCTGAGTCTTGCGCATGTGGGCCACCTCAGGCTTTCGGCGTTTTCGGGGTGCGCGGCGCGCGCGGTTTCTTCAGCAGGGCCGGCTTTTCGGGCTCCTCGAGCGGCACCGTCTTGGGCTTGCTGATGCGCCGTGGCTTGGGCTTGGCCGGCGCAGCAGGGACGGCGGCCGTCTCCGCCTCGGCCAGCTTGCAGGCCATGCGCCAGTGCCGTTCGTGCTGCCCCTCTGGCCGGCCTTCGGATTCCCAGATCTGGAAGGCGAATTCGCGGATGCGCTGTTCATCGATGTTCATGAGGTGACTCCTATGACCGTGGGGTAAGACGAAGCAGATTGACGGGGCACTCGGCCAGCGCGGCGCTCAGGGCGATGCAGCGCCCATCGCCCGCAGCGCATGGGGCCAGCAGGCCTTCGACCTGGCAGACCTGCAGATCGCCAGGCAGCACCACCCGGGTGTCGCCCCAGCGCTGCGCGGGGACGTGCGGCAAGGGGTGCTCGCCCAGCAGCCCGGCAGCCAGGCGCGGCACGATCACCAGCAGGTGTTGGTCACCCAGGCTGCGCAGGAAGGCCAGCGCGTGGCCCGCCTGTTCTCCCTTGATGCCCAGTGGCCGGTAGCGGCCCTCGGCGAACAGTAGCGGCTGCGCGGCGCGCAGGCCGAGCACGCGCTGGATCAGCCATTGCTTGATGCGCCCGTCCTGCCAGCTCTGCAACTTGCTGGCCGGGCCATCCTCGGCCTGCAGGGCGGCCGAGCGCGCGGCGAAATCCACCGGCCGGCGGTTGTCCGGGTCGACCAGGCTGAAGTCCCAGAATTCGCAGCCTTGATACAGGTCGGGCACGCCCGGCGTGGTCATGCGCAGCAGGCATTGCACCAGGCTGTTCAGCGCACTGGCCGGCGCCACGGCGGCAACGGCGCTGACCAACTCCCGGCGCATGGCCAGCCCCGTGGGTTCGCACAGCAGGCGCCGCAGGAAGTCCGCGCAGGCGGCCTCGTGCTCATCGTTCGGCGCGCTCCAGGTGCTGTTGAGCTTGGCTTCGCGCAGGGCCTTGCGTTGCCAGCCGAGCAGGCGCTGCAGGTAGGCGTCGAGGCCGGCTGCGTCGTCCGCCTCGAGCGACAGCGGCCAACTGCCGAGCAACGCCTGGTAGAGGATGGCCTCTTCGCCGCCGTCCGGTACCGGCCGTATCTGGCTCAGGTGCAGTGGCTGGGCGAGTTGCTGCCAGTGGCGCACGCGTTCGGCGTACCAGGAGGCGCGTTCGCTGAGCACTGCCAGGCGGGCGCGGCAATCCTCGCCGCGCTTGTGATCATGGGTGGCAGTGGCCAGCAGATTGAGCGGATGACGAGCCGCGCGCTCCGCGCAGGCCTGGTGGAACTGCTCGACACTGGCGCTGAAATGCTCGGCATCGAAGCCCACGTCATAGCGCGACAGCAGCACCCCGGCGCGGTACAGGGCGGTGTCCTCGACCGCCTTGGCCGCCACTGGCGAGGTCAGTTGCTGGAAGCGCGTCAGCGCCTGGGCGCGCAGGCGCCGCGCTCGACCAGGGGGCAACTGGCGCAGGCGAGCACCACCGAGCCAGTCGTCGAGGTGCGCGAGCAAGGGCCAGTCGGCTTCGGCCAGGGTTTGTCGCGCGCCGTCCAGGGCCTGCTGGAAGAATTGCTGATCCTGTAGCGAGCGGCCGCAGGCCTGGGCATAGGTGCGGTACACCGGAAAATGCACGATCAGCTCACGCAAGGCCCGGCGGATCGCCCCCAAGGTCAGGTCGCGGGTGGCGATGTCGTGGCGCGCCACCTGCAGCAGGCGCTGGGCCACTTCCTCCAGATCACCGGCCAGCGAGCCGTCCAGCACCAGGCGGCGTGCCTGCAACACTTCTTCGGCGAACGCCGCAGGGCGTCCGCTGAGCTGTTGCCACAGGGTCGCCAGTGGCAGCTCACCATGCGGGTCGTGCTGCAGCAGCGACACCTGATTCATGAATTCGTAGCCCGTGCTGCCATCCACTGGCCATTGCTCCGGCAGTTGCTCGCCGGTGCCGAGAATCTTCTCCACGAAGATGGGGAAGTGCGCATCGCCGCGCAACCGCGTGACGCGCCGGCGCAGGCGGCTGCAATAGGCCCGTGGGTTGGCCAGGCCGTCGATGTGATCCAGGCGCAACCCGTCGATCAGGCCGCGCTCGATCAGCTCGAAGACCTTGGCATGGGTCTGCTCGAACACCTCGCGGTGTTCGACGCGCAGGGCGCCCAGTTCGTTGATGTCGAAGAAACGCCGCCAGTTGATGTCATCCGCCGCCGTGCGCCAACTGGCGACGCGGTAATGCTGGCGTTCGAGCAACTGATGCAGGCGCTGCTGGCTGGCCTCGTTGCGGCCCTGGAAGCGCGCGAGCAGCGCCGGCACCTGCTGCGCCTGGCTGGCCAGTTCGGCGCACAGTCGGCGGGCCTCGTCGCGACCGGCCTGATCGCTGTGCAGGCGGGCGAAGCGTTGGCCCAGCTCGCGCAGGACCGGGTCCTCGCTGGCACGCAGGATCCAGCCGTAGCTGGGTGGCGTCAGCGGCAGGCGATGCTCGAAATGGCGCGCATGGATGCGCCCGCTGTCGGCCTCGAAGACCAGTTCCAGGGTGCCGTCGCGCAGGGCCTCGCCGTAATCGCTGCGCAGGAAGGGCACCAGCAACTGGCCGCTGAGCAGCGGGTCGTGGGATTGCCACTGGATGTCGAAGAAGGCCGCGTAGGGGCTGGCCTGGCCCCATTCCAGCACGTCCAGCCACCAGGGGTTGCCATCGCCGCCGACGGCCATGTGATTGGGCACGATATCCAGGATCAGCCCCATGCCGTGCTCACGCAGACAGGCCACTAGCTGCTCCAGTGCCGCTTCGCCACCCAGCTCGGGGTTGACCCGGTTCGGGTCGATGACGTCATAGCCGTGCTGCGAGCCCGGCCGTGCGGTGAGAATCGGCGAGGCGTACAGGTGGCTGATGCCCAGCCGCGCCAGATAAGGCACCTGGGTGGCCGCATCGTGCAGGGTGAAGCCCTTGTGCAGTTGCAGGCGCTGAGTGGCGCGTAGTTCAGTCATCGCCGGCCTCCCGGCGTGCCTTGTCCAGAGTCGCCAGGCGCTGGCGGGCGGCCGGCTGCTCCAGCAGTTCGTTCACCGCCAGTGGGTAGCGCCGTCGCCAGTTCGGGTGCAGGTCGCCGGGGCCGGGCAGGTTGGGCTGCTGCTCCAGGCCGCAGACGTCCTCCAGCGGCAACAGGGCCAGTGGCGCCGGGGTACGGCCGATGTGCTCGATGCAGGCCAGCAGGCTGGCGTCATCGTCCAGACCGACAGCCATGCCCTGGTGCTCCAGCAACTGGCGCAGGGCCACGCGCTCGCCGGCCCGTTCGGCATGATCGGCCTCCAACAAACTGGCGTCGCGATGCCCGGCGCGCACCCGCCATTCCAGGTCGCGACCGGCGAGCCAGCCCTTGATGGTCGGCAGGTCGTGGGTGGTGGTGGTGGCCAGGGCGTTGTCCGGCCAGCGCGGCGCGGGCACGAAACCCAGGTCGTCCTGCTCGAACAGCAACACCCGGGTGCCGAGAATATTGCGCGCGGCAAGCTTGTCGCGCAGGCCTTCGGGCACGGTGCCGAGGTCTTCGCCGATGACCAGCGCACGGTGGCGCTGCGACTCCAGAGCCAAAAGGCGCAGCAGGTCATCCAGCGGGTAGCGCAGGTAGGCGCCTTGCAAGGGTTCGGCGCCCTCGGGGATCACCCATAGACGTTGCAGGCCCATGACATGGTCGATGCGAATGCCACCGGCATGGGCCAGGTTGGCCTGGAGCATCTCGATGTAGGCGCGAAAACCATGCTGACGCAGCCCCTGCGGCGAGAAGGCGGCCACGCCCCAGTTCTGCCCCTGGCGGCTGAGGATATCCGGCGGCGCGCCGACGGTGACCGAGGGCAGCAGTTCAGCCTGGCGCGACCAGGCCTGGCTGCCGGCGCAATCGGCGCCTACCGCCAGGTCGGCGATCAGGCCGATGCCCATGCCGGCGCCACTGGCGGTGGCCTGAGCGCATTCCAGACCATGGGCGATCAACCACTGGCAGAAGGCCTGGAAGCGCAGTTCGTCGGCATGCTCCATGGTGAAGCGGATCACCGCGCCCTGGGTGGGGCTGCGCAGGGCCTCGGGCCAGGTGCGCCAGTCGCCGCTGGCCCCCTCGCGCAGGCGCTGGGCATGGATGGCCTCGAAGCAGCAATGCTGTTGCAAGGGCTCGCCGGCCTGCTGACAGAAGGCCTCGAACCGCCCCAGCAGTTCGCCAGGCGCCTCGCGGAAATCCGCATAGAGCTGGCGTAGCAGGCGTTGCCGGGCCGTGGCCACGGCGGGCCAGTCGATCAGCTCCAGGGCTTGCAGGCGCGCCATTTCCGCCGCCAGGCCGGCACGCTGGATGGCGCGGTCGACGCGCTCCTGGCCCAGCAGCATGGCTGGTGCGGCATACAGGCTGTTGAAGAACAGACGGCTGGAAGGGGAGTAGGGGCCGAAGCGCTGCACCTCGGCGCCGAACGGCGCGTGCACAGGGCTCAGGGCCAGGGCATCGGCACCCTGGTCGGCGGCATGCCGGGCCAGATCGGCCACGGCCTGGGTGTCGCCCAGACCACCATCGCCCTCGCGGCGCAGGCCGTAGAGCTGGACGGCGAGCCCCCAGATGCGCGGCTTGCCGCACAGCTCCTGCACCGACAGGCAGGTAGCCGGGGCCACGGCCAGGCGGTGCTGGGTGTCGCGAATCTCCAGTTGGTAGTAGCCGGGCTGGTGGTGCGCAGGCAGATGGCCATTGGCGTCGAGCCGGCCTTCGCTGGTATTGCCCTGCTCGTCGGTCAGCCGATAGGGGCTGTCGGCCGGGTACAGGGTCAGGGGCAGCGGCTGGCCCTGATCCTGGAACAGCAGCGCGGCGTCTTCCGGCACATGGCGCTGTTGCACCAGAGCGGCCAGGCTGGCCCGCAATTGTTCGGGGCTCTGCGCTGGATAACCGAGCGCCTCCAGCAGGGTGCGTTGCGCTTCGGGGGTGACGCGTTGCGCCTGGCCATGGGCATCGACCCAGTCGATGCTCAGGTCGGCGGCCTGGGCCAGTTCGGTCAGTAATTGATCGCTCATTGGGCGGGCTCCAGGGTGACCAGGGCGCTGTGTGCGGGTAGCTGCTCCTGGCGCAGATCGGCGTCGTCGATACGCCAGGTGTAGAGGCGTTCGGCGCGGAAATCGGAAGCGGGCAGGTGCACGGCGCTGCTGCCCAGGTTGAGGGCGATGGTCAACGCCGGGCCGTGCCCCAGGCGCCAGCGGGCCAGCACCGCGCCGTCCCCCAGTACCTGGGCACCGAGGCTACGCGCCTCCTGCAAGCCCGGCTGCAGGCGCGTGCGGCGCACCTGCAGCAGGCCCCGGTAGAACGCCAGCCAGTCGCGCTGTTCAGGTTCCAGCGCCGGCGCCAGATCCGGCTGCGAACGCTGGAAGCTGGCCAGGGCATTGGGGTCGGCGATGGCCTCGCGGGCATGCCCGGCGCTGAACTGGGAAAACTCGGCGAATTCATTGCGCCGCCCCTCACGCACGGCATTGGCCAGCTCGTCGTGATAATCGGTGAAGAACAGGAAAGGGCGCGTGCAGCCCCATTCCTCACCCATGAACAGCAGCGGCACCATGGGGCACAGCAACAGCAGCACGGTGGCGGCCTTCAGCGCATCGGCATCGGCCAGCAGCGTCAAGCGCTCGCCGAAGGCGCGGTTGCCCACCTGGTCGTGGTTCTGCAGGAACAGCACGAAGGCATGCGGCGGCAGGTCGGCGCTGGGCTCGCCACGCGCGCGGCCCTGGCGGTTGGCCTGGCCCTGGTAGACGAAACCCTGCTCCAGCAGGGTGGCCAGCTTCTGCGTCGGCGCCTGGGCGTAGTCAGCGTAGTAGCTTTCGTTCTCGCCGGTGAGCAGCACGTGCAGGGTGTTATGGCCGTCGTCGTTCCATTGCCCATCGAAGCCGTCGCGCAACAGGTGCGCGGCGTTGTGCTCGTTCTCCAGCACCAGATGCACCTGGCGCTGCGCGGGCAGTGCCGCGTGCACGCGGGCGGCCAGCTCGCGGAGAAAAGCGCTGTTGTCGATGGCATGCACGGCATCGAAGCGCAGGCCGTCGACGCGATAGTCCAGCAGCCACATCAGGGCGTTCTCGCAGAAGAAGTCACGCACCTGGGGGCGATCGAAATCGATGGCCGCGCCCCAGGGGGTGATGCGCTCTTCATGGAAGAACTGCCGCGCATACAGGCCCAGGTAATTGCCGTCCGGGCCGAAGTGGTTGTAGACCACGTCGACGAACACCATCAGGCCCAGGGCGTGGGCGGCGTCGATCAATTGCTTGAGCTGCTCGGGCGTGCCGTAGGCATTGGCCGGGGCGAAGGGCAGCACGCCGTCGTAGCCCCAGTTGCGCGTGCCGGAAAAGGCGTTCAGCGGCATTAGCTGTACTGCGCTCACGCCCAGATCCGCCAGGTGCGGCAGGTGTTCGATCACGCCTTCATAACCGCCGAACAGACCGACATGCAGCTCGTAGAGCACGGTTTCGTGCCAGGGCCGGCCCTGCCACTCGGGGTGCGCCCAGTCGTGGGCGGCATGGTCGACCACCAGGCTGAAGCCATGCACATCGGTGAGCTGTTGGCGAGAGGCCGGATCCGGCACCGACCACTGGCCGTCGATGCGGTAGCGGTAGGCCGTGCCCACCGGGCAGTCGAACAGCAGCACGTACCAGCCTTCGCTCTGCGCCACCATCGGCCAGAGTTCGCCGCCTTGCAGCTCCAGATCCACCTGCTGCGCGCTCGGTGCCCAGAGGGCGAAGCGCACCCGACCATCGGCCACGGGCCGGGCTCCGTGACTGAACATCAGCACGCTTCCCGGCGCGCATGGGTGTGGCTCAGCAGGCGTTGGTAGAGGCGGTCATAGGGCTGCACCGCCTGCTGCCAGTACAGGGGGGCTTGCATGGCCCGGCAACGCATCGCCTCCAGCAGTTCGGGGTGGGCATGCACCTGCAGGGCGCGGTCGATGGCCGCGCGGTAATCCTCCACCTCGGCTTCGTCGAAGAGAAAGCCGCTGACACCATCGTCGATGGTGTCGGCCAGACCGCCGGTGCGCCGGGCGATGGGCAGCGAGGCGTAACGCTGGGCATACATCTGGCTGAGGCCGCAAGGCTCGAAGCGCGAGGGCATGAGCAAGAAGTCGCTGCCGGCATAGATGCGCCGCGCCGCGCCCTCGGTGAAGCCGATGTGCACGCCGATGCGTCCGGGATGACGTCGGCCCAGGTCAGCCATGGCCGCTTCCAGAGCCGGCTCGCCCAGGCCGATGGCGGCGATGCGGCCACCATGAGCGACGATATGCTCGGCCACCGCCAGGGTCAGGTCGATGCCTTTCTGCTGCACCATGCGCGAGACCACCGCGAACAGCGGCCCATTGCCTTCGAGCCCCAGCCACTGCGCCACATGCTCGGCATTGGCCTGTTTGCCGGCCCAGTCGCGCGGGGCGAAGCCTTGCACCAGGTGCGGGTCGCCCTGTGGCTGCCAGCTTTCGTCGATGCCGTTGACGATACCGCTCAACTGGCCGCTCGCCATCTTGCGGCGCAGCATGCCGTGGAGCCCGCAGCCGAGCCGCTCGGTGGTGATCTCCAAGGCGTAGCGCCGGCTGACCGTGGTGACATGGCTGCAATAGGCGATACCGGCCTTGAGAAACGACAGCCGGCCATGGAATTCCATGCCGTCCATGCCGCAGGCCTCCATGGGAACCGCCAGCTCGCTGCTGCAGGCCATGTCGCACAGGCCCTGATAGGCCAGATTATGCACGGTGAGCAGTGTCGGAACCTTGACCTGCTGCCAGGCCATGTAGGCCGGTGCCATGGCCGCGGGCCAATCATTGGCATGCACCAGTTCCGGTCGCCACTGGATATCGGCATTGCCGGCGGCCATCTCGGCCGCCGCCAGGCCCAGGCGGGCGAAGCGGATGTGGTTGTCGGCCCAGTCATGGCCCTGTGGGTCGACGTAGGGGGTGCCTTCGCGGTCGTACAGCTCGGCGTTGAGCAGCACGTAGACGATCAAGCCATCCGCCAGATCCATGCGCCCGATGCGGCACGGCGGCAGGGCCGCCAGGCCCGGCATCTGGCCGACGATACGAATGGGCCGACCGCTCTCGAGCACCTGGCGGTAGCCCGGGATGAGGATGCGGATGTCGTGCTGGGGCGACAGTGCCCGTGGCAGTGCAGCGGAGACATCGCCGAGGCCGCCGCATTTGACCAGGTCAGCGAACTCGGAGGTGACGAACAGTACGCGCTTGCGCTGTGGATGCTGGCTCTGCATGCGCAGTGGCGATTTGGCGGCTGCCGGAAGGTGGGGCTCGGGTTGTAGTCGGGCGGGGGCTGCAGCGCTTGCCATGTCTTTCTCCATCGTTCGGGTGTGTAGACGATCCTTGACCTGCCGATGGCAGGTGCGTGGGATCTCGGAAAGCCCGGAAGAGGGCGCATCCCACACTCTTTTGCTGACGGGGCACGGCGGATAAAGGTTCGACCTTTTTTTGCGTGGGGCGCTGGGGATTGAGGGTGAATGGGCTTGGTGGTGGGCTAGCGAGTTTGGGGGCTTCGTTGGGGTTTCTGGACGCCATTGCGGTGTGTCAGATATTCCGGGGTTCGCCTCCTCAGGCGAGTCGCTTTCGGGCTTTGCCGGAAAAGTAGCCGACACCTTCGTTGCTTGTTCCGAATTGCCGCGTTTTTGCTGATGTTTTTGGTTTCGCCCGTGAGGGCCAAACCCGGAGTTTCAGAAAACACCGCAGCGGCGTCCCGAACACCAAAAATACCCAAGAAGTCCCCCGCCAGCGTCAATCACACACCTCGAAAGGTTGAACTTTGCCACCGGCACCGGCTTCCACTAGGCAAGCCAGCACAACCGAGGAGAACGCCTGATGGACAGTGTCGAGCAGGTGGTGAATTTTCTGCGCAAGTACAAGCTGCGCCTGAGCACGGCGGAATCCTGCACCGCCGGGCTGATCGCCGCCATGGTGGCGGATGTGCCCGGCAGCGGCGCGGTGCTCGACTGCGGCTTCGTGGTCTATTCGCCCGAGGCCAAGCAGCGCTGCCTCGGCATATCGGCGCAGACCATCGAGCGCTACGGGCTGACCAGTGAGGAAGTGGCGCGGGAAATGGCCCTGGGCATGCTGCAACGCAGCGACGCCGACATTGCCCTGGCCAATACCGGGCTGGCCGAAGCCGAGGACGAGCGCGATGGCTTGCAATGCATCGCTTGCGCCATCCGCCTGCACCAGCACGAAGGCATCGTCAGTGAAACGCTGCAGTTCAGCGGCGAGCGCAACGAGGTGCGTGCGGCAACGGCGCGCTACGCCCTGCTGCAACTGCCGTATTACTACGAGCGCCTGCGTGCTAGCTGAGCCAGGACGTTGAAAAACTGCCTGCATGGGCAAAGGGCAGGATGGTCACGAAAAGGCTCGCCAGCCCTGCCGCCAGTAGCACCGCGTGCCGGCCAGGACAGGAAGGCGAGCCAGTCACCACTCAGGATCAGTTCTCGGGCAGTTCACCGTTGATGCGCTGAGCCCGCTCCAGGTGCTTCTCGAGCTTGGGCAGGGTTTCCCGGGCGAAGGCGGCGATGTCCTGATCCTGCGCCTTCATGCCGCGCTTGAACAGCTCGATGGCCTCCTGGTGAGCGCCGACTTGGTTGTTCATGTAGGCCTTGTCGAAGCTGTCCTCGTCACGCATCTTCAACACCATGGCCTTGGCTTTGTTCATCAGCTCGGCATCGTCGGACACGTCCAGGTTCTTGCGCTGGGCCAGTTCCTTGAGCTGCTGATTGGCCCGACCGTGGTCGTCGATCATCATCTGGGCGAAGCCCTTGACGTCTTCGCTACGGGCTTTTTCCAACGCCAGCTTGGCGGCCTCGATCTCGGCGATACCCTTGGCCGAGGCTTCCTCGACGAAGTCCTCGGTGTCGATCGCCTCGACCTGATCGGCAGCCTGCAGGCTACCAACGGCAAACAGGGCCAGAGCGAGGAGGGCCAGCAAGCTCAGTGGTTTGAATGGACGCATGGTCGTTTCTCCTGTGTTTATGCATTCATGGGGGTAGAAGGCCAACTCATGGTCTTGGTTCAGGGAGAATTTGCCTAAAGGGTGCGGAGGGCTCACGACGGCGCGCGCTCGTCCTCGATCAGCGAGCCTGGATCCTCGTTGCCTGGATCGTTGATCAGCACCTCGTCGGCGCAGGCCTGGCAGCTTTGCGCGCAGGCCTGGCAATGCGTGGCGTCATGACTGAGACATTCTTCCGCGCAGGCCAGGCAGGCGACCCGGCAAAGTTGTGCACAGACATCCGCGTAGTCACTGTTTCGTAACATGAAAATTGCCGTCTGCCGACAAAGATCAGCGCAGTCACGGCACAGTTCGATACAACGAAAATAGGTAGCGCTCTTTTCGCTGAGGCACAGGGCAATACAATGTTCGCAAGCATCGGCGCAACTGTTGTATGTCATTATTTCATTCACATGATTATACGCATCTTTCATCTCTCCATTCTCCTGTACAGGTGCTGTAAAGGTTTTCGGAAGTGCAATATTCAATTGCCACTATAGTTCGACTAATATCTCGCTCCATGAGCAGCAACAGATAACTTGAGAATATCAGGTGATAAGTATTTGTTTATCACTTGCTATGTTCCGGTGATTGTGGGCCGTCATCATGTCCACGCGGCCCGGCAATACCCCAGACAACCAGGCCAATGACCGGTACGAGTCCGATGAACAATGCCCAGCGAGTCTTGCTGGGCAATGGCTTGTCACTGCGAAAGACGTTGGCGATGGCCCACAGGTGAATGAGCGCGATGATCACGGCGAGCGCGATCCAGAAATAGACGAGTGCGTCCGGCATGATCCGGTGATCCTTTGGGGTGGGTAAGAAAAGGGGGCGGGCAAGCCTGGCCAAAGGGCGGCCAGGCCAGAGCCTTCAGAAGCTTCTGCTGACGGGCGCCGCCTGGATGATCCGGTTCTGTACATGGCTGTGTGCCGGATACATTCCCGGTACGACGCTGTCGCTGCGGCAGGTGAGAAGCGAGCGGCTGAAGCGTGGGTCATCGATATCCGCAGGCTCTGCGAGCTCCGCGCTGCTGACCGTGCTACGCCCCTGATCCTGCAGGCAATCGGCGGTTATCTCCTGCAGCGAGCGGTGGCCCGCAAGGCTTGCATCGGGCCGCGTAGCGATTGCCGAGGACGAGCCGAAGGGATGCAGGATCAGCAGCGCCACCAGGCAGGTCGAACAGGCCATGTATGGCCATTCATCAGGGAGGTGCAGGCTACAGGCCGCATGCCGGCTGGCGCAGCGAGACAGAGCCTGGATACGTGGATGGGACAGTGAGTCTAGGGGTGTCGGCATAACGTCGGCTCCTCATGGATTGGTAATCTTTCTGAGGGCCCATAACCGGGCGTGACGCGTCCGGAAGATGGGCTCGCGCGAGTACGTCGGCAGTTGAGTGCAATTGCAGTATTTGACCGCTTCGTTGATCGCCTCGTCAGTCTCGTCCAAGGTCATGTCGAACTTGATGAGACGCACGGTCTGTTCAGGGTCACTGTTCGGTTCGATGACCCGAACGATCTTTTTTTCTCCGTGTTTTACCGTCAACACCACACTGCCATCGGGGCGATGAGTTTCATCGATTGCATAGCAAGAGAGTGCTGACTTGATTCTATCTATATCCGCTTTCATTGTTGCCTCCTTGTTGGGAACAACAATGAAACATAGCGATATCTTTCTGCCCGTCCAGTCGGCAGGACGAATGGTCGGAATTTCTATCAATTTGATATCAAATGACTTTGAAGTTGTGTTGCATATAATTGACGGTGTCGACAAATAAAAAATTCAAGCACGCCTGGGAGAAAGGTTTTATTGATTTTTTTCCGTCACTTGAATAGGGCGAGTAATACGATTGGGAAAGTGACAATAAAACAACTCCAAAGTTGATTGCATTTAGCCATACTTCATTCTCGGACTGGCTCGAAGTTCAGCCCGTCTGCGGCTGGCGACGCCAGATACGGCTCAGCCAGCGCCAGGTGATCCAGGCGGCGGCAGCCAGGTAGACCAGGCTGCCCGGCACCCACATCAACAGCCCTGCCAATTGCTGATCGGCAATGGCTCGCTCGGCGCCATAGAAGGAGCGATTGCCGAAGGTGAGCAGCGCCCCCAGCAGGCCGGTGTGCATCAGCGTCAGCAGTATCGCCATCAGCGCTTCTGGCACGCGCCTGGGGCTGGCGTGCAGGCACGACCACCAGAACAGCCAGGCGCTGAACAGGAAGCAGGCATGCTCGACGGCGTGCCAGGCGGGATCTCGCAGCGCCAGCAGGTACAGGCTGGGGCTGTGCCAGATCCAGATCATCGCGCCATGCAGTATGGCCAGCGTCACCGGGTAACGGCCGCTGCGCAGCACCGCGTCGAACACCGGGCGCGGCCAGTGGCCGAGCATCGCCCGCCATTGCGGCAAGGGCCGCGCCAGTGCCCACAAAGGCGCGATGACGATCATGAACAGCATGTGCTGCACCATGTGCAGGCTGGTGCTGGTTTCGGCCCACTCGTCCAGGGGGCCGAACACCGCCAGCAGGGTGATCAGCATGGCCAGGTGCATCCACCAGGCCTCGCGCCCGTGCGGGCGTACCCGGCGCGAGCCGAGGCCATAGAGCAGCCAGGCCGTGCCGAGCAGCAGCGCGGCGAGCAGCAGGGGCAGGCGCTCGTCCAGGCTCAACTCGGGGGTCAGTACGCCATGGGCGTATACCTGGCCAGGCAGCAGGGCAAGCAGGGCGAGGATCAGATGCATGGCGGCAGCAGCAGGGTGGTCAGGCCGATGAACAGCGTGGCGATCGCCCCTACCAGATGCACGCTGGCGGCCAGCCGCGCGACGAAGCCCTGCGCCGAGCCCGCGGCGCTGCGCCTGGCCGCTAGCTGAAAACGCCGCGCCAGCCACAGCAGCACCAGCAGGGTAAGCAGGCTCATCACCCCAAGCAGAGCATTGAGCCAGTTCCACGGGCCTTGCGCCGAAGGTGGCGGAGCGGCTGCGCAGCCCAGCGAAAGCCCGCTGTACAGCGCCACGAACCACAGGCTCCAGAGCACCAGGCCGAGCACCATGTGCAGCGGGTTGTAGGGGGAGCGCAAGGATTGCATCAAAGGCCTCCGAAGGTGGGCGGGAATAGCACCAGGGCGCAGTAGCTGATCCACAGCACCGCCAGGTTGTAGTGCCAGAGCTGGGCGACCACCAGTGGCTCGTAAGGTGCCTGACGGCCCACGTAGCCGTGGTGCACGCGCAGCGCCTGCAGGGCACTGAGCACCGAGGCCAGCAGGCCATGCACCAGGCTGTAGCCCAGCAGCACCAGCGTCACGGCATCGTGTGCGTTCGCGCGCGGTGCCAGTTGCCCACCGAGCATGGCCCAGAGCAGCAACGCCGATTGCAGCAGGCCGAGCAGGGCGATGCCGCTGAAGCACCTGAGCAACGCCGTCGGCTCGCCCTGGCCCTTGCGCAGGCGCTGTAGCAGCGGGCGTTGCCAGAGCACGGCAAGGCTGAGCAGCACGCCGCTGGCCAGCACCAGACGCTGGTCGAAGACCGGTTGCGGCGGCGCCTGCCAGTGTGGCGCCACCGTCCACAGGTAGAACCAGCCGAACAGCAACGACAGGTACAGCGCGCCGTTGGCCAGCAGCGTCACCCCCATGCCCCACAGGCCCGGCCCATCGCAGGTGCGCGAGTGCAGCGGCGGCTCGCCGGGTTGGGTGCGGGCATCCGGCGCGGCGCGCGGATGTGCGCCGTTCTCCCAGCTCCAGCGCAGCAGCAGCGCCAGCGCCACCAGGCAGGCGAGCAGGGCGCCCCAGTACAGTTTGAACAGCAGCCCCAGGCACAGCACGGCGATAGCCAGGGCAGCGAGAAAGGGCAGCGCACTGTTGCCGGGCAGGTGGATGATCTCGCGCACCTTGCCGGTCAGCGGCTCGACGCCCCAGGTTTCCCGGCGGCCGTGGTCGATCACCGTCAGCGCGTGTTCACCACGGGCGATGCTGTGCGGCAGTTGCGGCGCATCCCACAGCGGATGGCGGCTGTCGATGCGCGGCAAGCTGACGAAGTTGTAGGGGCTCGGTGGCAGGTGCGTCGCCCACTCCAGGGTATCGGCCTGCCAGGGGTTGTCGGCGGCCGGCAGGCCGAAGCGAAAGTGCAGGACGATATCCAGCAGCACGGTGGCGATGCCGATGGCCATGATGAAACTGCCGATCGATGACAGCAGGTTCGGCAAGTCCCAGCCCAGCTCGCCCTGGTAGGTGTAGATGCGCCTGGGCATGCCCATCAGGCCGGTCCAGTGCATGATCAGGAAGGTCAGGTTGAAGCCGCTGAACACCAGCCAGAAGCCCCATCTGCCCAGACGCAGCGACGGCATGCGCCCGGAAAAGTGCGGCAGCCAGTAATACACGCCGGCTAGCAGCGGGAAGAACATGCCGCCCACCAGCACGTAGTGCATGTGCGCCACCACGAAATGGGTGTCGTGCACCTGCCAGTCGAAGGGCACCAGGGCCAGCATCACCCCGGTCAGGCCGCCACAGACGAAAATCACCAGAAAGCCCAGCAGCCACAGCATGGGTACGTGATAGCGCGGGCGCCCCAGCCACAGGGTGGCGATCCAGGCGAACACCTGAATCGCCGTCGGCACCGCCACCAGCATGCTCGCCGCCGAGAAGAAGGCCTGCGCCAGTTGCGGGATGCCCACGGTGAACATGTGGTGCACCCACAGGCCGAAGCTGATGAAGCCGGTGCTGAGGATCGCCAGCACCACCCAGCGGTAGCCCACCAGCGGGCGCTGGCAGAACACCGGCAGCAGGGTGGAAACGATGCCGGCGGCCGGCAGGAAGATGATGTACACCTCGGGGTGGCCGAACAGCCAGAACAGGTGCTGCCAGAGCAGCGGGTCGCCGCCACGAGCCACCTCGAAGAAGGGCAGGTCGGCGGCGCGTTCCAGCTCCAGCAATATGCTGCCGAGGATCAGCGGCGGGAAGCCGACCACGATCATCATGGCCATCACCAGGATGTACCAGGCGTAGATCGGCATCTTGTTCAGCGCCATGCCCTCGGCCCGCGTGCGCAGGATCGACACTACCAGCTCGACGCCGGCCGACACCGCGGAGATTTCCACGAAGGTGATGCCGATCAGCCAGAAATCCGAGTTCGGCCCCGGCGTGTGGGCCGCGCTGGACAGCGGCGTGTACATGAACCAGCCGGCCTTGGGGGCAATGCCCAGCAGCAGGCTGGCACAGAGGATCAGCCCGCCGAACAGGTAGCACCAGTAGCCCAGCGCCGACAGCCGGGGGAACACCAGGTCGCGCGCGCCGAGCATCTTGGGGATCAGGTAGACCGCCAGGCCTTCCATCATCGGCACGGCGAACAGGAACATCATCACCGTGCCGTGCATGGTGAAGACCTGGTTGTACAGATCCGGCGTGAGGAAATCCCGCCCGGGCAGCGCCAGTTGCGTGCGAATCAGCATCGCCAGCAACCCGCCGAAGAGGAAGAAGCCCAGGCCGGTGAGCATGAAGCGCACGCCGACGGTGCTGTGGTTGACGATGGTCAGGGCCTTCCAGCCGCGCGGGTTGCCCCAGACCTCGTTGAACTGGTCGTGTAGCTGTTGCGCGTCGAGTGTCGCGTCGGCTTTGTCGTGGCTCACGGTGCCAGGGTCTCCAGCCAGTCGGCGATGGCGCCGAGGTGATCGGGGTCGAGATCGTCGTGGTGCGGCATGGCATTGCCAGGCTTGAGCTGCTGGTGCTGCTGCAGCCAGCGCAGAGTGGCGCCGGGCTCGTTGGCCAGCACGCCGGCACCGAGCTGGGCGCGGCTGCCGACATCGCTGAGATCCGGCCCGCGCGTGCCCGCACTGACACCCGCGACGCGATGGCATTGGCCGCAACGGGCCTGGAAGGTGGCGCCGGCTGCGCCCGGCAGCGCCGCAATCTGTGGCTCACGGCGGGCCTGCAGCCAGGCCTGGAAGTCTTCGGGCGCGTGCGCCTGCACGTCGAGAATCATGTGGCTGTGCTGGGTGCCGCAGAACTCCGAGCACTGGCCACGAAACACGCCTGGCGCATCGGCCTGCAGGCGGATGCGGTTGTGCCGGCCGGGGATCATGTCGATCTTGCCGCCCAGGCGCGGCACCCAGAAGGCATGGATGACGTCGGCGCTGCTCACGTCCAGATCCACCGGCTGCCCAGCCGGCAGGTGCAACTGGTTGGCGGTGAACACGCCGCTTTGCGGGTAGCGCACCTCCCACCACCACTGGTGGCCAATCACCTCGATGCGCAGCGGTGGCTCGTTCAGCGGCAAGGGCAGCATGTGCTGGCCGATGGGCACACCGAACAACAACAGCAGCACGATGCTCAGGCTGGGCAACAGCAGGCCACCGCCGACCAGCCAGCGCAGGGTGATGGTGCGCGCCCTGGCCTCGTCCATCGCGTGCGGTGCACGGCGCATGGCATGCACCCAGAGCGCGGTCACCAGTAACAGCACCAGGCTGGCAAAGCCACACATCACCCACCACAGCACGGCCACTTCGCGCGCCATGGGGCCGGCCGGGTCGAGCATCGACTGCGGCCCCTGGCAGGCACAGATAAGCGGAACTGCCAGGGTCAGCGCGGTCAATTTCAGACGAGGGCGGCGTCTTTGCCGGTGTCGGGCGCCTTCATTCATCTGCTCAGGAAAACTGCGATGCCCCCAAGCAACGAACCTATCGTCAGCCGCGCCGCCATTGCCGGCCACCCGCTGCACCCGATGATGATTCACTTCCCCGTGGCCGCCTTGCTCGGCCTGGTGGCCAGCGACATGGCCTACCTCTGGCTGGGCGACCCGTTCTGGGCACGTGCCAGCCTCTGGCTGGCGGGCGTCGGTGCCTTCGGTGGCTGGGTTGCCAGCATCGCCGGGCTGGTGGATCTGCTCAGCGTCACCAGCATTCGCCGCAAGGTCACCGCCTGGTGCCATGCCATCATCGCCGTGATGATGCTGTCGCTGGCGTCGCTCAACTGGCTGCTGCGCTATGCCGGCCCGGAGCAGGGCATGGAGCGCTGGGGGCTTTACCTGTCGCTGCTCACCGCCATGCTGATCGCCCTGGCGGCCTACCTCGGCGGACGCCTGGTGTACGAACATGGCGTGGGCGTCGATACCCGGCCGTGAGTGGCGCGCGAGCGGGGCTGGGGGCATGTGCGGGAGGCTCCTCGTTCAGAAGGGTTTGGCCAGTACCAGCCACAGCGTGCAGCCGATCAGGGTCAGAATCAGCACGCCGATCACCGCGCATTGACGGCGCAGCGAAGGCTCTGCCACCCGCTCGATACGCAGGATCAGCACGCCGCACAGGGCATGGCAGACCACCATGCCGGCCACGCTGGTGAGCTTGACGATCAGCCAGGCGTCGAATAGCTGCTCGCGCAGAAACAGCGCCGTGCCCGAGCCGATGGCCAGCAAGGCGGCCGGCGTGGCCACTAGGTTGAACAGCATGCGGGTGAGATGCGCGTGGTCGCGGTAGAACAGGTCATCGCTGCTGCGGGTACCGGCGGCGATCATCGCCGGCAGGTAGAGCAGGGCACCGCACCAGCAGATCAAAGTGGACAGATGCAGCAGTTTGAGCAGCGGCATGGAATGCGCTGGCCTCCTTTGGTTGTCAGCGGCTACCTGGCGGCTGGCCGCCTGAGGCGATGCGAGCGCGGCCTCTTCACGCCCTCGGCAGGAAAGACAAAGAAGGAGCCGCCGCAAGGAGAAGGAGGGAGACGATGCGGCGGCCCCGGGGGAATTTCGATCACAGGCCTGGATCGGGTGCGCGAGGCACCGTAATTCCCTTGTAAGCACTGAGTTCGGGCGGGCTCGATATGTTCAGGTTTTTTGTTTGGCGCCGGGCGTTGCTGCCGTGTGCTGGTTTTCGGTTGTTTCGGGGTTCGATGCTTGTTCCGAATTACCGCGTTTTTGTTGATGTCTTCGTGAGCCATGGTGCCGAGCTCGGCATGGCCCGGCGGACTGTTCGCTTAGGCTCCTGAGTCCGCCCTACGGCTGCCCTATCAAACACTCTGCGCTACTTCTGGGTTACCGCTGGTTCAGGCGCGTGCAGAGCCCGCCCAGGAGGGCGAACGGAATCGTCGTGGAAGAGGTTGAGCGACATGGATGTCGCGACGACTGCATGGATGCAGGAGGTAGAGCGACGCAGGATGCCAAAGCCGAGAGCCGCGATGGGCCAGGGATGGCCCTTCGCGGCGGGCCTCTGGAACGGCGATGGAGTGAGCGAACCCTGGCGAAGCCAGGGCCGGATGACCGGGCGGAGGGTTTTGGTTACTTTTGCCCTACAAAAGTGACTCGCCTGGGAGGGCGAAACCAAAAACATCAGCAAAAACGCGGCAATTCGGAACAAGCAGCGGGGGTTTTGTCGGGTCGGCCTGCCCGAGAGGGCGAACCCCGGAGTTTCTGAAGGCCCCAGAACACAAGGGCAAAAGCAGCACCCCCCACAGCCCCAACACCTAAGCAAGCCAATATGAACAGGCCCACCCCTGCCAGGCAGAAAAATGAAACCCTGACGGCCAATCCCCACTCCTTGAAGAGGAGGCCATCTCAAGGCGCCTCGTTGGCAGAGGAGATCATCATGAGAACCCACGTCGTGCATTTCACTGCACCGATCAACTCCTACACCTGCGGGCAGTTGATCGACAAATGCAGCCAGGCCATCCACCAGGGGGCCGATGAGCTGATCGTCAAGATCGCCACCATGGGCGGGGAGTGCAGCTACGGCTTCTCGCTGTACAACTTCCTCATTTCCTTGCCGGTGCCGGTCACCACCCACAACCTGGGCACGGTGGAATCGATGGGCAACATAATCTTTCTCGCCGGGCAGACCCGCACGGCCTGCCCGCACAGCAAGTTCCTCTTCCATCCCTTTCACTGGACGGTCAACGGCGCGGTCGACCATTCGCGCATGTCCGAATACGCCATGAGCCTGGACTATGACCTGCAGCTCTATAGCGACATCGTCAAGGAGCGCACCCTCACCGCCGAGTCGCCACTGAACGTGCTCGACTGCCTGACCTGCGCGCCGCGCATTCTCAATGCCGAGGAGGCATTGCAGGCGGGCGTGATCGACCGCATCGACTGCCTGGGCATGCCAGCAGAAGCCGTCAACTGGTGCGTGCACACTTGAAGCCGAATACCAGCCGCCTGGAAAATTACCTGAACGTTCGCAGCAAGCGGCCCGTCGGATTCCATGTACCCCGACAGGGCACTTCTTCAGGCACCCCGCTGCAATCAGCGCAACGTTGACGCGGGGCCCGGAGGTGTCCGCCAGGGGCATCCAGCAACCAGCATCGGCCGTCATCACGGCCCGGAGGTCAAACATGGATAACCCGGACGATCGCAAAGCACTCATCCGCACCCTCAACAAACTGATCGAGACCTGCAAGGACGGCGAGGCTGGCTTCAAGGCCTGTGCCGATGACATCTCCCGCCCGGACATCCAGGAGCTCTTCACCCGGCGCGCACGGCAATGCGCCGAGGCCGCCGAGGAGCTGCAGAAAACCGTGCTGGCGTTCGGTGCCGAACCGGAAGACAGCACCAGCACCGGCGGGGATCTGCATCGCCGCTGGGTCGATCTCAAGGCCCTGGTCACCGGCAAGGATGACACGGCCATCCTCAACGAAGCCGAACGCGGTGAGGACGTGGCCAAGTCGCGCTACAGCGAAGCCTTGAAGGAAAACCTGCCCAGCGACATTCGCGCCATGGTGCAGCGTCAGTACGAAGGCGTGCTGCGCAACCACGACGAGGTGCGCGCGCTGCGCAACGCCGAGCGCGCCAAGAGCTGATAACCCTCATGCCGGGCGTGCGCCACGCGCCGCCTGGCTTCATCCATCCCCGCGAATCTGAAGACAAGCAGCACGCATGCCCACCCTGGACAAGACCATCGCCCACCTCAAGCGCCTGCACCTCACTTGCTTGTGCGCGCAACGCAACTTCCGCCAGCTCGCAGCCAGTGCCCAGGCGGCGCCTCTGCGCCAGTTCCTGGCCGAGCGTGAACGCGAACAGGGCGCCCTGAGCAACTGCCTCCACGGGCAGATCACCAGCTATGGCGGCTTGCTCGCCAGACACCGTGGCCTGCTCGGCCTATGGCGGCGCTGTCGTACTGCGTTCAGCGCACTGGGCGCTCCCGGCGGTGACCGAAACCGGCTCGCCCTGGCACTGCTGTGCGAAACCGAGATCGAGCACGACTTCGAGAGCCTGCTTGGACAAACCCTGTCACCGGCGTTCAGGCGCCAACTGGTCGAGCATCATCACTGCGCCCAGGCGCGCATCCGCCAGTTGCGGGCAGCGCGTGCGCACTGGCCGCAACTGGATGCGCTCGACCCCATCGCCGATCTCGACTGAACCGCGCCTCAGCCTGGCAGCGAACGCTTGCTCAGCGGCTCGCGCGCCGGGCCGTGCCTGACGCTGCCGTCGGCCTCGAAGATCGAACCATGGCAGGGGCAATCCCAGGTGCGATCAGCGTTGTTCCAGGTCACCGCACAGCCCTTGTGCGTGCAGGCCGCGGACAGCGCATGCAAGGCGCCGGCATCGTCACGCCAGACCGCGAGCCGGTCTTCACCCTGGTTGATCACGCCACCCTCTCCGGGAGCGAGGGCAGCCAGGGAATCGATGGGCGTGTGCGTGTCACTGCTCTGGTTGAGCTGCTGACTGGGTGGCCGCCGAGGGTCGAAGAGGCTGCCCCAGGGCCAGTGCCCGCTGACGATCTGCTGCGCCAGACCATGACCGGCCGCCGTACCGTTGCTGATGCCCCAGGCGCTGAAGCCGGTGGCGATGTACAGCCCCGGCGAGCCACTGGGGTCGGGTTCGCCGACATAGGCCATGCGATCCGGCGTGTCGTAATCCTCGTTGCACCAGCGCCACAGGGGCTCGGCTACCGGCAGATGCGCCCGGGCCCAGCGTTCCAACTCGACGAAACGCCGCGCTACGTCGCCATCCTGGCCGGTGTTGAAGCGCGGCCCGAGCACGACGATCAGCGGCCCTTCGGCGTCTCGGCCCATGCGGATGGAATGCGTCGGTTGCTCGACCGCGATGAACATGCCCTCCAGCGTCTGGCCGGGTTCGGGGCGGAAGGCCATGGCCACGTGGCAGCGGGGTTGGGTCGGGCTGATGTAATCCACCGGCGTCTGCACCGGCATATGCGTGGCCAGCACCACCTTCGCGGCGCTGACACTGCCTTGCGTGCAGCCGATCCTCCAATGCCCGTCCTGCTGCTCGAAGCTCATCGCCCGACTGTGCTCGAAGACCCGTCCTCCCTTGCTCTGCACGGCATGCGCCAGGCCAACCAGATAACTGGCCGGGTTGAACTGTGCCTGGTCGGGAAACTCCAGCGCACAGGCGGTGGCGAAGGGCAGGGGCGCATGGGCCAGCACCCGAGCCTCCAGCCCCAGCAGCCGCGCCGCTTCCGCCTCCCTGACCACCGCGCTTCGGGAGGATTGCGAGAAGCCATAGGCATAGGCTGAGCAGGGCTGGTAGTCACAGGCGATGTGGTAATCGCGAATCCAGCCCGCTATCCGACGTAGCCCTTCGCGATTGGCGTCGGCATAGGCCTGGGCCATCTCCGCACCGACACTGTCGATCAGTTCGCGATAGATCAGCCCATGCTGGGTAGTGATCTTCGCCGTCGACAGCCCCGTGACCTGGCGCCCCACCTGCCGCGCTTCGAGCACCATCACCGACTTGCCGGCTTCGCTCAACGCCATGGCGGTACTCAGCCCGGCGATACCGGCGCCGACCACCGCCACCTCGCATTGGCGTTCACCTTCAAGCCTGGCGAAGTGGCCCTCGGGGGCGGAGTCGATCCAGCAACAGCGGGGTGTGGCAGAGCGCGCGGACATGGTCATTTCTCCTCGTTCGGGCAGGTCATTGCTGTGTAGAAAGCCCGCCGCGCAAGGCGGTTCAACCTTTTTCCGCAGGGCAGAATGCCTGCAGATACCGCCCATCATCGCCGCGAAAAATTGCCTGAACCGTCCTCGAATCCACCCACTCCCTCTTAGTGAGGGCCAACGCAATCACGCGAACCCTTTCCCTTTGAACGCGAAGAAATGGAGGTTTCCATGACCACGCAGAAAGGCAAGATGACCGTAGAAGAAGCAGGGCGCAAAGGCGGCGAAAGCACCTCGGCCAGCCACGACAAGGAGTTCTACCAGGATATTGGCAGCCAGGGCGGGCAGAACAGCGGCGGCAACTTCAAGAATGACCCGCAACGGGCTTCCGAAGCCGGCCGCAAGGGTGGACAGGCCAGCGGCGGCAACTTCGCCAATGACCCCGAGCGTGCTTCCGAGGCTGGCCGCAAAGGCGGCGAGAACAGCCACGGCGGTCGCAACCAGTAAGCCCATGGGCGGGGGCTTCGGCCTCCGCTCCTTTTACGGAGGTGCAGCATGACCCGAGGCATGGGTGGCGACTCGCCCGCCAACGTCGCGAACTATCTCAAAGGCATCGATTACCCCACCGGCAAGCGCGAACTGCTTGCGCATGCGCAGAAAAATGGTGCCGAGCAGGAGGTGCTCGATACCCTCGAGCAACTGCCGGAACAGCAGTACGAGAACATGGCCGAGGTGATGAAGGGCTACGGCCAGAGCCACTAGCGCCAGAGGGTGGGCCCGGATGGCACACCCCCTTCCAATGGCACCATCCGAACCAGGCAAGGGTAGGGTGGTAGCGTCTTACTCCCCGCTCGGCCGCTCGGCATGGTTCCAAGGTCGAGCTGAGCTGTCCTCGGATTTTTCGATCACCTCGCCGTGCGCACGCTCGGCACGGGTTGCGGGCGCCTGAGGGAAATGCTGGGCAAGGGGCAGGTGGGCATCCACCTTCTGCGATGGATGCCCATGGCGCCTGGCCTGCTAGACCTGGCGCACGATTTCGTCCTTGAGCCACTGACGAATGCTCTGCAGGTGTACCTGCTCCTGATTCAGCGCCTTGTAGAAGCTCTTGGCGATCTCGGGCTGGCCACAGGTATCGGCCAGCTCGATCAGCAGTTCCCAGCCGGCGTTATCGGTCAGCTCGGCGGTCAGCAGGGCATTGAGCGACTGGGCCAGGTTGGTACGCGGGTCGCTGATGGTCTTCACCAGTCCCATCGCGGTGACGCCGGCAACATCCGCACAGGGCGTCATTGCCGTGGGATCGGCGCCGAGCTTTTCCATGGCTGCCTTGACCAGCTCGAAATGCTCGGCTTCCTCGGCGCGAAAGCGTTGCAGGGTTTGCAGTTGCGCCTCGTCGACCACCTCGATGACCGAGACCTTGGCCAGCAGCGCGTCGTAAAGACGCACGCCGGTGCGCTCGAACGCCAGGCGTTCGCCCAGCTTGTCGATGAGCATTTCCGGGCTGACACCGACCAGCTTGTTCAGTGCGCTCTTGACCATGCCTTTGGCCGAGCCAGGCAATGGCACCGAACCTATGGCATCGGCACTAGCCACTTCCTCGCTGCGCACCAGGGCCAGTTTGCGGGCGTCGCCGGGCACGTCCGGCAGCACCTCCTGGCTGGCCTTGAGCATGGCTTTGGTATCGATCGGCGACATCTGCGCGCCGGTGTGGTTGAGTCCCATCTTGGTTGCGTTTTGCATGACGATCTCCTCAGGAAGCCTTCAGATTGAGTTCGGTGCCCGGCGCCCAGCGATAACCCGCAGACACCACTTCGGCCGGCACACCATCGGCGTTCAACTGGTTGCGGTAGTCACGGCTGGCCTGCCCTTCGTGCTGTTTGTCGACGTAGTCGTGGCCATTGGTGCGCAGGTCGATTTCCTCGGCCAGGGTCTTGCGCACGAACTCGCGCTGGCTCTTGAACGCAATCAGCTTGGGCACGGCACCGCCGAGAATTTCCGCCGGATCACGCCGCTCGTACTGCTTGAACAGCTCGCAGACCAGGTGCAGATGGCCTTGCTCGTAATCGAGGAAACGCTCCCAGATCGCCTTGATCCTCGGGTTGTCTTCCTGCTCCAGGCAACTGTGGTAGGCGTAGACCTCCATGGCTTCGTGAATCAGCCATTTCTCCAGAAAGCTTTCGTCCGGATCCTGCAGCGAGCCGTATTGGGTCACGTGCTGCTCCTCGACCGAGGCGATCTCGGCATAGAGCTGGCGGGCCAGCGGGTCGGCGAAGGTCGGCCCGATGTTCATGTAGTAATCGTGCGTCTGGTATTCGGCGGCGGTGATCATCGCCGCGTGGATCTTGGTGATCAGCGCGGCGGAATCGCGTTGGTAGTGATCGCGCAGATCGTCCTCGGGCGCGCGATGATGCACGGTGGTGGGCCGACCGGGGATGATGTCCGTATAGCCCTGCAGGATGTTGTTAGCGTCCTTGCCCTCCAGACGGTCGAGCATCGCCGAGTAGCGGTAGAGGTGGTCGAAGTCTTCGAGCAGGCCGAAGCGATAGGTCTGCGCCTGGTAGGGGTCGGGTTCGTTCTGCGCCACGGCGGCGGTGACCTCGATCGCCACCTGCTCGTAGGCCACGGTGGTTTCCAGCGGCGAGTGATCGGCCGAGAGCAGCCAGTTGACCATGGTGGCCTGGTGCTGCTCGGTACGCCGCACCTGCGCCAGGGCCTCACGCAGGTGGCCGTTGAAGCGCGCACCGATGTGCTTCAGACGCAGTGCATCGGCCTCGATCCCGTTCATCAGAATGATGCGCACCCGGGTGAACGCATCGTCATCGAGCTTGCTGATGGGCTTTTCCGCCATCTCACGCCAGGTGAATCGTTGTTTTTCCAAGGGGCAGCCCTTGGTGTCGAACAGGCCAGTCAGGGTTTCCATCTGTAATCCTCCAGCACGGTTGCAGGCAGTAAGAGCCTGTGCGTCTGGAGTGGCGGGGGGAGCACAAGGTTGCAGTATTACGATGAGTGGCGAAGAGGAGGGCGAACGCATCAAGGCCTCGCTTGGGGTCGGCATCGGCTTCGCTATGTTTTAAGATGCGCGGTTGGCGAAAGCGCCGTCACGGCCTCGACGGACTTTCATCCTTACCAACCAGCGGGGGGAAAATGACCAGGCCTTTCATTTCGCTGTGCCCTGAAATCACCCGGGCACACGCACTGAAGCTGATGGATTGGCTGGAGGATGAGCGCGTTACCTACTATCTGAGCGATTCGCGTGATGTCTCCCGTTCCATCGAGCAAGCCATCGATCGGACTCAATTGCCGATCCTGACCCATCTGTTCAACCAGGGCGGCCGTTTCTTCATGGCCTATGACCGGCACGACGAGCCTGTGGGCTTCGTTCGCCTGGTCAAGAGTGGCTCGAGTTGCGAGATCGTCCTGGCCATCGGAGACAGCGACAAGTGGGGCCGCAAGCTCGGCGCACGGATGATCCGTGAAGGCATGAAACAGGCCTTCCTCGACATGCGCGCCGAGACGCTCGTGGCCAAGATCCACCCGGACAACGTGCGTTCGCAGAAAGCCTTTCTGCGCAGCGGCTTCGTGCTCGAGCGCGAAACGCCGACCTTGAAGTCGTTTGTCATGACGGCGGGGCGTTATCTGCAGTTCCTGCGCGAAGGCAGCATCAGCGACCGCAGCGATATCTACATCACCGAAATCGACAAGGCCAGACTCGAGAGCCTGGTGGTGCTCGAGCAGGGGCCGGCCCTTGTCGAACTCGAGCATGAGCTCGAGCGCGCCGTCGTCGTCCAGCCGCAGCAGGTGGCGAGCACCGTGGTCACGATGAATTCCAGGACCTTGCTGCAACTGGACGACGAAGAGATCGAAGTGGCCTTGGTCTACCCGGAAGACGCGGACAGCAGCGCCGGGAAGCACTCCGTGTGCTCCGAGATCGGCGCTGCGATCCTCGGCTATCAGGAGGGCGACGCCATCGACCGGCGAATTTCCGACCGAACCCGCCGCATCGAGATCAGGAAGGTGCTTTACCAGCCGGAGGCGGCGGGGGATTTTCACCTGTGATGGGTGTTAGGCTTTGTACGAAAAGTGCCTGCGCTCGGTGATGCTGCGTTGAAATCACTCTCAGAATGCTCATTTACAGCACGTAAACTGCGCTTCTTCGAGCGATTTCGCCTTGCCTGACCTTCGCTCGACGACTTTTCGTACAGAGCCTAGCGATAACGCTTAATTCTCAGCGAGATGGAAGCCCACAGAGTCTCCCTAGCCAAGCAAGGAGACTTTCCTACCGGGAAACCTCTGCCCGAGCCCATCGCCATGAACCCGGGCAGTAGCCTTCAGCGCATCAGGCCTCCTGCAAGACCTTGTCGATCGCCTCACCCAATGCCTGGACATAAGGTGCCTTGACCAAGCTGTTGTGCGTGCCTGGCAGCGCCACAGCCTGCACCTGTTCACCCACCACCTGTGTCCAACCCAGAGTCGGATCCTGGCGTGGCTGGTCGGCAGCGCTGAACAGCTTCAGGCTCAGCGTGCTCGGCGGGGTCACGTAGGCGCCCACTGCCTTGCGAATGCCCCAGGCCACCGCCAGGTGGCTGCGCAGCAAGGCCAGGTCGATGCCCACCGGCAGTTCTTCGGGCTGCAGCCCGTGTTCACTGCACAGTGCGAGCATGGGCTCCACGGCGTTGTCCTCGGCCAGCGACTGCAGGCGCTGGTGCAGATCCTCCGGGATGCTTTGGGGCAGCCAGGCCATCAGGAACTGCGCTTCGCTCGGTGCAGGCCCAGCCTCGGCTTCGGTGCGCGCCGAAGCGTCGATGATGCCGAGGAACTCCAGGCGCTCGCCGCTGGCTTGAAGCTGGCGCGCCATTTCATAGGCGATCAGGCCACCCGCCGACCAGCCGGCGATGCGGTAAGGTCCACGGCCTTGCACCTGGCGGATAGCGGCCAGGTAGCGCGAGGCCATGGCCGGCACGTCGCTGAGCACGCTTTCATCGGCCTTCATGCCGCTGGCGGCCAGGCCGTAAACCGGCAGGCTGTCCGGCAAGGCGGCGGCCAGATCGTAGGCGTACTGCACCTCACCCCCCAGTGGATGCACCAGGAACAGCGGGCGCCGTTCGCCGCGCGGGCGTACTGGCACCAGGTTGCTCGCCTGGCCTTGCCCGGCCTCGCCGCTCAGCGTGCGGGCGAAGCCTGCCAGGGTCGGTTCGACGAACAGGTCGCGCACCGCCACTGGCTTGCCCAGCACCTTGCGCAGGCGTGAGGTCATTTGCACGGCCATCAGGGAAATCCCGCCCAACTGGAAGAAATCGTCGTGGCGGCTGATCTGCTCCTTGTTGAACAGGCTCCGCCAGATGGCCGCCACCGCCTGCTCGACGGGGCCTTGCGGCGCCTCGAAAGGCTTGGGCTGCGCCGCGGCCTGTAGCGCCGGTTCATCACTGTGCACTTTGCGCACCGGCACCGGTAGCTGAGCCAGCACCTGGCTGAGCGGCTGGGTGGCGTCGCTGATTGGCGCAGCAACGCGGCTCACGTCGAAACGTCAACAGGCCCTAGGATGTCGATACGCTGGAGCGCTCGGTTTTTTTGGGCTTGAGGGGTGTTGTGAGGGACTTTCCACTTAAAACGCGTTGGTGCAGAAGAATAGGGAAACTTGAATGCGGCTCGCGGACATGCCTGGCATGCAATTTAACATAATATATATTATGCGAATTAACGACATGACCATTACGATCAACCACCAACATATGGGTAGAATCATTTCCAGAGGCTTCGTCTAGACTGATCACCAAATGCCATCTGAACTCGAGTGAATTCATGAAGATTCGACACAAGATGATCGCCAGTGGCTTGATCAGTATCCTCAGCGCTGCGCTCTTGGGCGGTGTTGGTTTCTGGGGACAGACTCGTCTGGCTGCGGCCTTGGAAGAAAATGAGTTGAGCGTCACCGCGCTGCGTAACCACCTTGAGGGCGACATGATGCATGACGCTCTGCGTGCCGATGTGCTCGCTGCCTTCACCACCAGGCCAGGTGACGAAGCCGCCGTGCAACAGGTGCGTGACGACCTGGCCGAACACAGCGCCTGGTTCCAGAAAGCCATGGACGCCAATGCCAAACTGCCGCTGCCTGCAGACATCCGCAGTGCCATCGATCAGTCGCAACCGGCCCTGGCCGCTTACATCACCCAGGCCAAGAGTATCGTTGACAAGGCCCTGACCGATCCTCGCGCGGCCGAAGCCGAGATGCCGGCATTTCGCGACAGTTTCACTGCGTTGGAAGAAAAGAACGAGGCCCTCAGCAGCCTGATCGAAGCCCACAGTGCCCGGTCACGCGATGCCGGCCAGGCCGCCGTGAACCAGGCTGCGATCATGTTGGTGCTGGGTATCACCCTGACCTGCGCCCTCCTCGGCCTGATCACCTGGCATCTGATGCGCAGCGTTCTGCGGCCCCTGGACAAATCCGTGATCGCTGCTCGCGCCATCGCTAAAGGCAACCTGCGCGAACGGATCGACATCGACAGCGATGACGAGAGTGGCCAACTGCAACGCGCACTGGCTGACATGCAGAGCAACCTGCGCCAGATGATCGACAGTATCCGCCAGCAGAGCGAACAGCTACAGCAGACCGTTAGCACCCTCAACGGCACCTCTCGGGACATCCTGCAAGCCACTGGCGAGCAATCGGAGGGCGCCACCAGCATTGCGGCCGCCATGGAGCAGATGATCCAGAACATCGCCCAGATCGCCAACCACACCCGCGATGCGCAGAGCATCTCCGCTCATTCCGAGCGCATGGCCGACAGCGGTGGCCAGGTCATCCTCGACGTGGTCGAAGGCATGAACCGCATTGCCGCTGCGGTCAACGAATCCTCGACCACCATCACGGCCCTGGGCCAGTCCTCCGAGGAAATCCATTCGATCATTCAGGTCATCAAGGGCATCGCCGAGCAAACCAACCTGCTCGCGCTCAATGCTGCCATCGAGGCCGCCCGCGCCGGCGAGGCTGGGCGTGGTTTCGCCGTGGTGGCGGATGAAGTACGAGGCCTTGCGGCCCGTACCGCCCAATCGACCCAGGAAATCACCGCCATGATCGAGCGCATCCGTAACAGCACGGCAGACGCGGTGGCCAGCATGCAAACCGGCGTCGACAGCGTTGGCGAAGGTGTGGCCCTGGCGCGTCAGGCCGGCGACTCGATCAACGAGATACGCAGCGGCACGCAGCGTGCCGCCCAGGTGGTCGAGGAAATCTCGCACAACATCGACGAGCAGAGCAAGGCCAGCAACGAAGTGGCACAGCGCATCGATCACATCGCCCAGATGTCGCAGCACAATACCCAGACCGCTAACGAGCTGGCAGCGGCAGCTCAAAATCTGGATAAGGTGGCTCAGGGCATGCAAGGCGCGGTGCAGCGCTTCCAAACCTGAAGCCGAACTCGAAACGGCACTGTTGCTTACCCTATCGCCGTCGGGCTTCCAAGGTCTGCTGCCGCCTTGCGCCCCTCCTTTATCCATACAGACCACCTGCACCTGAACACAGATCAATCAGTAGAAACTTCCCAGCGCCTGCCCCAGTCCACCCTACTCCACCAGCCATGCAGGACGGTAGCGACCCGCTGCGGCTCGTTCGTCAAGCCACTGTCTTGTCTGGCCCACGTTGCGATTACAAGGGAGGACTTCCATGGCCACGACAGTCGGTGACTTCATCGTCGAGCGCCTTTATCAGTGGGGTGTACGGCGCATCTATGGCTACCCTGGGGACGGCATCAACGGGGTATTCGGCGCGCTCAACCGCGCCAACGGCAAGATCCGCTTCATCCAGGCCAGGCATGAGGAAATGGCTGCCTTCATGGCCGCAGCGGACGCCAAATTCTCCGGCCAGCTAGGCGTATGCATCGCCACCTCCGGACCGGGAGCCGCCCATTTGCTCACCGGCCTCTACGATGCGCGTATGGATCACATGCCGGTGCTTGCCATCGCCGGCCAGCAAGCGCGCACCGCGCTCGGCGGCCACTACCAGCAGGAAGTGGATCTGCTATCGCTGTTCAAGGATGTCGCCGGCGCCTTCGTTCAGCAGGCCAGTGCACCGGCGCAGGTGCGCCACCTGGTGGATCGCGCGATCCGCACCGCGCTCGGCGAGCGGCGGGTGACCGCGATCATCCTGCCCAATGACCTGCAGGAGGCCGAGTACGCCGAGCCACCGCGCAAGCACGGCACGCTGCACAGTGGTGTCGGCTACACGCGGCCAAGAGTGTTGCCCTATGACGAAGATCTGCGCCGCGCTGCCGAGGTGCTCAATAGCGGCAAGAAGGTGGCCATGCTGGTGGGAGCCGGCGCACTGAAGGCCAGTGACGAGGTATTCCAGGTGGCCGAGAAGCTCGGCGCCGGCGTGGCCAAGGCGCTGCTCGGCAAGGCCGTGCTGCCGGACGAACTGCCCTGGGTCACCGGCTCCATCGGCCTGCTCGGCACGGTGCCGAGCTACAAGATGATGGAAGAATGCGACACCCTGCTGATGGTCGGTTCCGGCTTCCCCTATTCCGAATTCCTGCCCGAGGAAGGCCAGGCTCGCGGCGTACAGATCGACCTGCAGCCGGACATGCTCGGCCTGCGCTACCCCATGGAGGTCAATCTCGCTGGCGACGCCGCCGAGACCCTGCGTGCGCTGCTGCCGCTACTGGAGGACAAACAGGAGCGTAGCTGGCGCGCCAGCATCGAAAACTGGCGCAGCGACTGGGAGCAGACCCTGGAGGAGCGTGCCCTGGTCTCGGCCAAGCCGATCAACCCGCAGCGGGTGGTCTACGAGCTGTCGCCCCGTTTGCCGGATCGCGCCATCGTCACCTGCGACTCCGGCTCCTGCGCCAACTGGTATGCCCGCGACCTGAAGATTCGCCGTGGCATGCTCTGCTCGCTATCCGGCGGCCTGGCCTCCATGGGCGCGGCGGTGCCCTATGCCATCGCCGCCAAGTTCGCCCACCCGGATCGACCGGTGCTGGGCCTGGTCGGCGACGGCGCGATGCAGATGAACAACATGGCCGAGCTGATCACCGTGGCCAAGTACTGGCGTGAGTGGGAGGATCCGCGCTGGATCATGGCAGTGTTCAACAACCAGGATCTGAATCAGGTCACCTGGGAGCAGCGCGTCATGGAAGGCGACCCCAAGTTCGAGGCCTCGCAGAACATTCCTGACGTGCCCTACCACGCCTTCGCCGAATCCATCGGCCTGCAGGGCATCCTCATCGAACGCGAAGAGGACGTCGGCCCGGCCTGGGAACGCGCCCTGGCCGCCGAACGGCCGGTGTTGCTGGAGTTCCGAACCGACCCGGACGTACCGCCGCTGCCACCGCACATCAGCCTGGAGCAGGCGAAGAAGTTCGCCAGCACCCTCCTCCATGTCGATCCCGAGCAGCGCGGCATTCTCGCCCAGACTGCCAAGCAGGTGTTCGGCTCGCTACTGCCGGGCCAGCACAAGGACAAGTGATGGTGCCGCCCATCAGCCAACTGCGCGTCAGGGCCTTTCGTGTGCCGACCGATGCGCCGGAGGAAGGCCAGCACCCTGGTGCTGAGCGACCAGAGAGCTTGAATCTGCTATGGCTATAGATTGCTAGATGGTGCCCGAAGCCGGACTCGAACCGGCACGCCATTGCTGGCGAGAGATTTTAAGTCTCCGAAAATGTGCATGATAAACAATCACTTACTTAGCTATCCGTTCCGCAATCGAGCGGTCTTAGGTTCGCTATAGGCCCCTGAATTCATGGGGGTGCAGAAAATTGCGGAACGCTCATGGTGTTACTTATCACGCTGTCCCCCGATAGTGCCGGACAAAAATATCGTCTGGCCGAGTGCATAATTTCCACACCTCAAGCCCAAGGCTTGTAAGCCGAGTGGCTACCCATCCTGTTACCGGGCGCAAGGGCCTGTTCGTCAACGACGGCTTCACCAACCGCATCAACGAACTGGAAGCGGCCGAAAGCGACGCCCTGCTGCGCTTTCTCTTCGCCCACGCCACCCGCCCGGAATTCACCATCCGCTAGCGCTGGCAGGAAAACGACGTGGCCTTCTGGGACAACCGCATCACCCAGCACTACGCCGTCGATGACTACCGTCCTCAACGCAGAGTGATGCATCGCGCTACCATCCTGGGCGACAAACCCTATTGAGAGGTACCCATGGCCGAACATGACGACGAGTTCCTGCGCCGCGCGGCACAGGCCAAGAGCCGCATCGTGCAGATCAGCCCGCAGCAGGCGCGAGCAAAAGTTGCCCAAGGCGTAACCCTGCTGGACGTTCACAGTGATTCAGAATTTCACGAAGGGCATATAGATGGTGCGCTCAACCTGAGCGCGGACGAATTCGACAGCCGTATCGAAGATTTGCTACCGGACAAACAGGCTCCGGTCGTCTGCTACTGCCGTGGCGGCAACCGTGGTGCGTTGGCTGCGGACAAGCTGCAACAATTGGGGTACACGAAGCTGTCCTCGATCGAAGGCGGGCTATCGGCTTTTCTTTCCGAGGGGAGCAGCGACAAAAAAGACTGATCAAGAGCCCCCGCGTCGGCCGTCATCCTTGCCCGATGCGCGGCCTGCGGGAGGTAAGCGAACAGTAGCATGCTGGCCGCTGTTTACCATATGGGCCCCCTTGCACCCCATGCCGGAGGTCGAACAAATAAGATATTGATTTTATTAGAGTATTTTTGAGCGCTCGCTGCAGCCATTGCTCTACTCTATCCAACGGTTAGCAACGATTCCCCGCAAAAGTCCCTGGGGGCTACCAGGCGAACAGTGCCTTCAAATCTTCTTAAGCCCCATTTTTGGCCAGAGGCAAGCAAGAGCCTCCTTTCCCTCTCCGCGGGCGATTGAAAACCAGCAAGACAAAGGGCAGCAATCTCAGAGAGATCTCTCTCACGGAGCCGATCAAGGATGAAAAGACGTTGAGGGCTTCCAATACAATACTGTTTATATATACAGTATATCTAGATGCCGCCCTGCTGGTAAATGACCAGTGATCCGGCATCCCCCCTGAACGTCATAAAGGAAGCTCTATGCTGGAATTCGCCTTAGTCATCGTGTTCATGCTCACCGCCGCCGCCCTGCTCGGACATATAGCCCACGTCCACGCCTCTCCGGAAAAGCTGGCTTGGTATCTGCAGGTGACGGATTGGAAGGCCCAACATTACACAATGGCATTGTTCGTGGGACTGCTGCTCGTCTTGTATGCAATTACTGGCATCAGCCAACTGACCGGCTGGAAACCACAGCAACCGATTGGGCTATTTCTGCTAGCAGCAACCTGCATCACCGCAGCAGCCTACCTTTGGTTTTACTGGGATCTGACACCTAAAGCTGCCAAGTATAAAAGCCTTTTGAAGGCCATAGGCGCTCTGCTCACTGTCTGCATCGCTACCACATCCAAAATCCACTCAGACATGGCTATCGCTGAGCTAACTGGCCTTCCCGCACAGGAACTACCAGGAGCACAGCTGTTCCTGACCTTCATCCTGACACCAACCATCTGGTTTTTGGCGATTTCGTTTGTAGTGGGCTGTATCAGCATACCGCTTACATTGCTGTTGCTGATCTGGGGTATCTACAAGGACTGGAAGAAAGACAAAGGCAGTAAATTCGACTTTGCATCCGCGAGACATGTCTGCGCCTGGGTTGCCATGACCTATTTCAGCATCATTATGCTCACCATGAGCTCTGGCATTCTCAAGAAAAATTTCTATGAAAAGCGGCTGAACAACGCTATTGCTTATTCTGCTTTCCTGCTCCCACCATCTTACTGCGGCCTGCCAGATATAAAAGGGGGCAGCATCGCAGTGATGAAGTACAAGCGCGCGGCCTTGGCCTTACCAGACGAGAAGATGGGCTATACGTTCAGCAAAATTGCCTGCGACCCACTGCAAAAATCGCCAGAGCAGTTGGTTTCCGAGCTCGGAGCCAAGAGCCCCCCGATTGGGTTAACTCAGGCGCAGTGAACGAACATAACGTGCTGTTCTAACGCTGGTGAGGCTCAGTTGCCCGCCAGCACCACCCCAACTGCCCACACACCAGCCTACTCGACTCCAGACGCACCGGCGTCTACCCTCTAATACTGGGCACGTTATTCGAGGATCGCCTGTAAGCGACCATGATGGCGTCCATCAGTTGCCCGAGCTAAAACCGGCTACTAAACACCCAGGCTCGCCTGCTTACAAGCAGGCAGTGGCTGAAGAATCTGATATTCCGCACTGAATGAACCAGGTGTTCTCAGTCTCGCCTACCGGGTCAATTTTGAATCTGATTACAGCTATCTATGCATCACTAGATCATCCAGAAACTCCGAAGCCGGACTCACGCTAGTCACCAGTAACTCATCTCGTGCGCGCGTACAGGCCACATAAAGGAGATGCCGCTCTGTGTCATACACCTCTTGAAGGTCAGCATCATCACCCACTGTTTCGATCCGTTCCTGCAGCGGGATCACTTCGTCATCACAGGCCATGACGACCACAGCCCGAAACTCCAGGCCTTTTGCTAAGTGCATAGTGCCAATAGATACGTAGCCGCTCTCTGTATCCACATGCTCGTCCAGTACCTTGAACGGCAAGCCCGCTGCTGCCACCGCCTGCGATGCCCGATCTACCTGGGCGTCTGAACGAACGAAAACCCCGAACTCATGGGGCACAAACCCAGCCTGACTCCGTGCACTTATCCAACTGGCAACGCTCTCGATCTCGTCGCGTATTGTTTTCAGCACATGAACGGTTGGCTGCGGGCCATTGAAAACCGAAACAGTATCACTCCGGTCTTCAGTGATTCCGTCCACGTCGCTCACCATCGGCCCAAGCAAACGGTCTGCCTGTAATCGAATTTGGTGCGAGGTTCGGTAATTGATGCGCAAGGTCCGCGAGCGCCCCCTCACATCAACACCCAATGATTTCCACGAGAAAGACTGTTGGAAGATGCGCTGTCCCAGATCCCCAGCAAAGAACAACGCATTCGGGCGGCTGCCACCAATAGCGGCGAGAAATTTGAGGTGCGCAACGCCAATATCCTGCGCTTCATCAACGATGGCGTGATCGAAGATTACCTTGTCGCTCTCGGCAACCTTCCCGGCCAAAATCGTGAAAACCTCTGACATCGTTACTAGGTTGAGTACCTTCAACTCGATCTGCACGCGTTCAAAGATGCTCCACAGCACCTTGCGCTGTGCCTCCGGGAGGCGGGTCTTTCGGCCAAGCCGTGCTACATCGCGATACGCTTCCCACCCCTTCAACTGCCAGGCATCAACTACCTGCTCCCATTCGGTAAGCAAGAAGTGCAGACTGAATTTATGGCCATCAACAGCCTGGCTGGCTTCATCGATCAAAGAGCGGATCTGTTCGCGGCTCGCAACGGAAACGGCTCCGATACGAGACTTGTAAAGCCGCAGACCTATCGCCTCAAGTGAGTAAACGTCGATACGTTCAGCCAAGCGGGGCTCATTGCTCAGCAACCATTTCAATTTCGCGTGCAACGCGTTCGCGAGCGTGTTGGAGAAGGTAGTCAGTAATACGCGTGATTCTGGATTTGCACGCACCAAAACCGCTGCACGGTGCAACGCCACTACTGTCTTACCTGTACCCGCAGAACCGGAAACTCGTGCGGGCCCGGAATAATCGCGTTCGACAAGTTGCCGCTGCTCTGGGTGCAGGAATACCGTCCATTTTTCCCAAGGGCAGTCGAGCGCACGCTGCAGCTCTTCAACATCCGCCATAACACGGAAGCGGCGCTGCGCGTCCGGGTGATCGAAAGGGCTTTTCTGATCTGCAAGGAAGTCCAGAATTCGCGGCTTGCCGCCAGTCGCGAGTTCGAGCAATGCCTCCGATGCCTCGGCAGGCAGGTGATCCGTCAAGGTCAGCAAAGAGTTTTCTGTGGCCTGTTTTACATCCACCAGCCACTCCGGAGGAACGCCGTAGCTCAGGAGCTCATCGTCGGATACTCCAGAGAACAGAAGCACTGCGTCCAGCTTCTGCTGCACGTACACCGGAACCAGGATCTCCTGAACCGTCTCGCGAATTTCAACCAGTTGCGCGGCGCCCGTCTTGGGGTGCGTTTCAAGTTTTCTCCGTTCGGCCCAGGCGTATGCCTTGTCGTGATGATCGACGTAGCACAGCAACAAACTCGAATCACCGCGATGGACGATGATACGAATGTCACTACTGACCCGTACCGACCAGAAATTCTTGTCCTTCGCCTTGTCGAGCTTGTGGAAACTCATGCCAGGGTTGGCGGGGTTCAGCTGCAAATCGAAGGCTGTCATTTTTGCGGCCTTCTGCTCTTCACCCGTCAGGCGAGCCAGGCTATCGGTAAATGTGTCCGCGATCCGGAAATCCATACCCACTCTGCTTGTCTCCTAAAGACCAAACCCTGGCCATGAAATGGTCAGCTGACCTTGAATACCTTCATCACTTCATCACCCAGGTGATTGATCACCTTTACGGCAATCCGGCCGGACTTCGGCTTGGGGAAAGGACGTGAGGTATCACTATTGAGCGAAGCCCAAGCGTCAGCGTCGATCTCGGCCTTGAGCGTGGTCTTCAGCGAGTTGTATGGATCATTCGCACCCAGAAAGTAAGCATGGCGGACGAAGAAGCTTTCTTCGTTGTAATCGGTGTCGATGAACCAGCAGGCGATGCCGTCGGCACCGTCGCTGATGACTTCGCCAGTCTGCGGTTTGAACACATCAACACCGAGTACCTTCACACGCATTTGGCCGTCGTCATGGGGGATAAGATCGATGTCCGGCTCACCGAAGATCACAAAAAGGTTGCCCTTCCCTGTGTTCTTCAGATCTTCGGCCATGTGCAGGTCAGCGTTCATGCGAGCCTTGAGCACTGGCAACTTGCCTAGCTTGGCGAACTCAGTGGTGTGAGCCTCGAAGTTGAAGGCGCAGGCAATAAGCACATCGAAGCCAGCGTCTGCAGCTTCACGCGCAGCAGCCACCAGATCGGCACGTTGCACGGTGCCGAACTCGGGACCAATGAAGATGGCTGCTCGTTTCTCTGACTCGCCTTCCAAGTAGCGCCCTTCGGCACACACCAAATCACCCGGCCAGGGGGTAAGCGCGGTGAAGCTGATGCGGTCTTCCTTATGTGCCTGCTGCACACCAGCTGTTCTTAGATTCGTCAGAATTAGCTGCGGGAAGGATTGCTTAGCCGCATAGTCGGCACCTGGCTCGGATATCTGCAACTGATCAATCAGCTCGTCATTTTCATCTACGCCCAACGTGCGGTGCGGACTGAGACTTTCCACCGTGAAGGGACCTGCCACGCGTACGGCCTTCTTGTTCTCATAAGGCTTGTCGTAGAGGTACTCGAATTCAGCCTTGGCGGCAATGGAGGCATCAATTTCACTCTGCCTAGCGATGCGCGCTTGCCACCATTCGGCGTGAATTTCTTTAGCCTTGTCTGACCAGTCCTTGCCCACGCTGCGTGGAATCTGCCATTCCTGCCAGGATTTTTTCAAAACCGCATTCAGTTGCTCGCGCAGCGGCTCCAGTATCTGCTGCCACTTGTCCCATATCACATCGATCTCGGCGTTGTTAGCGATAGATTTCAGCGTGATATGTGGCACACGGTCATAGACGAAGCCATGTCGAACATTGCCATGCACAGGTTGACTGCTCGGTGCCGTGCGCGTGAGTTCGGCTTCTTTCAACTGGCCTTCGAGCGAGTCGGCGAGCAGGTAGAAGGGATAGCGTGCGCCCATGATGCGGGCGCGGGCAAGTGCCAGCGCTACACGCGAGGTGTCAATAGTAATCCAACGGCGCCCACCTTGTTCCGCTGCGGTTGCGGTAGTGCCGGAGCCGCAGGTCGGGTCAAGCACGAGGTCGCCGGGATCGGTAGCCAGTAACAAGCAACGTCCTATGATACTTGTCGATGTTTGAACGACATAAATCTTCGGATCAGATCGGCTTTGGACAGCGCCACTGATGTCAGCCCAGAGATTTCCCATCGCACCATAACCAAAGTCATTTTGCGACCTGCGATAGTTGAGCTTCCCATTCTTTGTGACAACTAATCGATCCGCTTTACCTAATCGAACGAGCCCCGACTCTTTGGTCTTAAATGTGCCTTTTCCTGGAGTGTGCTCTGCGCCAAACCACTCAAACTTGGTCACATCACCTTCACCCGCAGATCGCGAGCTTGTCAAATTATCCAGCCGAAAAAATGTTCCATCAAAGTATCTTGAGGTATAGCGACCCTCTGAACTTTCGCTGCGACCAACATAAAGTGTTCGTGCCTTTGTTACTTCCTTGTTCTTTCCAAACCAAAGCACGAAATCACAAGTAGCACCGAGTAAAGTATTTCCTTCGCTGGTCGTCTTGCGCACGGTGATTTGGCTGATGAAATTATCGTCACCAAATACTTCCTCCATTACCGCCCGTACTCGATGAACATTCTCATCGCCGATCTGCACAAAGATCGAACCCGAGTCGGTCAGTAAATCACGCGCCACGGTCAGTCGATCTCTCAGATAGGTGAGATAGGAATGAATGCCGTCACGCCAGGTGTCTCGGAAAGCCTTGACCTGTTCTGGCTCGCGCGTGATGTGCTGCGCCTTACCATCCTTCACATCACGACTGGTAGTTGACCACTGGAAGTTGCTGTTGAATTTGATGCCGTAGGGTGGGTCGAAATAGATGCACTGGACTTTGCCACGTAGGCCCTCGCGCTCGGCGAGGCTTGCCATGACCTGCAGGCTATCTCCCAAGATCATGCGGTTGGTCCAGTTTTGGTCGTGCTGGTAAAACTCCGTCTTGTCCGCCCCCTTGGGGATGCCGTTGAAGTCTGAAAACAGGTCAGCCGTGGCCTGTCCAGCATCGTGCTCACGCTCTCGTGTCTCGCGCAGTAGCTCGTCAATCAGCGCCTTGGGATGCACTTTTTCCTGAATGTAGAGTGGCGGGGCGTTGACGACGAGATCGCTCCAGTCCTGTTCATCTTTACCACGCCAAACGAGCTGAGGATCGAGATCAGTGTTACGCGGGTAGCGAATCTGCTTTGGCGTTGCAGGCTCCTGGACAAAGGATTGCTGCTCGGCAGAAGGGATATTTTTGCGCTTAGCGTCGTCGTGCTTGATGGTTTCTACAGTCTTGAGCTCGGGTTGCTTCGCCATGGTCATGCTTTCTCGCTGTCGGCCAGCACGGTGGCGGACTCGATCATTTTGTTGAATTCGTTTTCGATTTTTTCAGCAAAATCGTGCTGCATCTGGAATACGTCGGTGAGCTCAGCAAAGGCCCAGCGGCCGTAGCTGCCGAGGTGATTCACGCCGGGCACCCAGTAGGTATCCATAGTGGACTTCTTTTCCACCGCGTCTTCGCCGCGATAGCCCTTGATCTCAACAACGAGGTTAAGCAGATCGTCAGGGCCGCGGCCATCGTCGACACGCACGATGAAGTCCGGCAGATATTTGCGCATTTCCGAGCCGAAGCGATACGGTACTTCGAAACCGAGACCGTGGTTTTTCACGTAGGCCCGCACTTGCGGGTGCCGCTCAGCGACACGGCAGAATTCAGCCTCCCAGTCGCTATCGAGGACTACCCAGTTGACGTGGCTGTACTGAGAGCTGGTTTCCCAACGGCTAGTCTTAGAGGTGTTGAAGCGCACATTCCGGGTTGATCCACTGGGGTTGTATGGATCAAGCAGCGCCTTGATGGGGCGGTCACCAAGAAAGTGCCGAGTAATGGCCGCAGTGATCTTGTTGCAGGCCATGTCGGCCAGTTCCTGATACATCAGCAGGGCGGGATAAGTATCGCCTTTGCAGATGAGACAGGTGTCCAGCCATTGCTTGGTGATGCGCTTGAGCTGGCCGAAAAGGTGCAGCCTGGGTTCCTCGCCGGGATCTCGCCACTTGGTGTAGAGCAAGTGCTGTGTAAGGTTGAAAACCAGGCTGGAGGGGCGCATGTCCCCAAGATGCTGGAGCGTCATATCTGCCGACTCACCGATGATGCCGGCATTTTGCGTTTGCGATGGGCCTACCAGCGCGGGCGTAAGCACGAGTTTGGACTCATCATTAAAGTCAGCAGCTAATCGCTCCTCAGGCAGCTCGACTCGATAGCCTTCGACACGTGGAAAGACAATCTCCAACGCATCGCGCTCAGGACGCATCGCTTTGATCTGCACAGTTTCGCGCGGTGTGGAAGGCGTTGCGATTACTGGTTTGGCGGTGAAGTCGAAGGGGATACCGAACACATCGGCATATTCGACGTTGAACAAGCCCTCGTCGTTTAGCTCGTAGGATTGACGGCGCAGAGCGCGGCCAATGACCTGCTCACACAAAAGCTGAGTGCCAAAAGCGCGGATGCCTAGTACGTGGGTAACGGTATTGGCATCCCAACCTTCTGTGAGCATTGATACCGACACAACGCAACGGATCGAGCCACCCAACTGCCCAACCTTGCCGACCGTATTCATTACCTCGCGCAGCAGCTCCTGATCCGTAACATTGTCAGCCGCTCGTACGTCTCCGCTACGTTCAACGATCTCACGGCGGAAACGCTCAATTTCATCTGCAGCCATGTTGCGGAAGTTATCGTCCAACGCATCACCGACTTCGAGCTGTTCGCTGTCGATAAGTAAGGTGTTTGGGCGCGGCAACGGATTGCCGTGTTCATCGAAGTTACGAAACAAGGCAAGGCGGCCATTTTCCGGCGTCGATGTTCCGTTGTCGTTCTTGCGAATGAAACCTGAAATGTAGTCATATACCAGCTTGGAGATAGCAGTGTTCTGGCAAACGACGATGAAGCAAGGTGGAACACTGATCCCAGCGTCCTGCCATTTTGCGTAAGTCTTCTCATAGTGCCCGTAGAGGGCTTGCAGAGCTGTCTGCAGCCTTGTCGGAAGTTTGAGTGGATCGAGATCCTGATTGGAGCCACGCCCTTTCTTGGGCATGTCCTTGCGGATGTTTTCCCACAGGTTGCGGAACATCGGCATCTCATCGCCAGTGATGTTTTCTGCAACAGGGACGCGTGGCAGCTTGACGATGCCGCACTCGATGGCGTCCATCAATGAAAAGTCGCTCATCGTCCACGGGAACAAGGTGCCTTCGACATAGCCAGAACCAGCCAGGAAAAAAGGGGTGGCCGAGAGGTCGATGACGCGATTAACTCCCAACTTGCGGTTGACCGCTTCCAGCCCGGAAATCCAAAGGCGGGCAGCTTCGTTCTCATCCTTGGCGTGCGCCTTAGCTTCTTTCAGGGCTTCTCCCGTAAGCGGATTGCCCTTGTCATCAATGTAGTCGTCATCCGACGCAGGCTTTTCCCGGTAGCAGTGATGCGCTTCGTCGTTGATGACCATGATGTTCTTCATGCCCATCAAATCCGACATCACGCGTTGAATCATCTGCCCTTCAGTTTCAAGCGTTAGGGGATCATCGCCAGTTCGCCCCTTGAGCAGTTGCCTGCCGCCCTTTGAAATCTCAATACGCTCGCGCAGCTTGAAGGCGTGGTAGTTGGTTATGACGATCTTGGCTCGGGAAATGTCGTCAAGCATGTCACTCGGAACAAGCTCGCGTTCCTTGTAGTAGCTATCAGGATCGTTAGGCTGCAGCACGCGCAGACGATCCTTGATGGTGAGGCCAGGAGCGCAGAGCAGGAATCCTCGCGTAAAGTGCTTGCTGGCAGGGCTACGCACCGCGTTGACGGTCTGCCAGGCAATGATCATCGCCATAACCGTGGTCTTGCCGGCACCCGTAGCGAGCTTGAGCGCCAGGCGCATCAACTCAGGATTGGCGTCCTTGTTGGCAGCCGCGAGATGCTCCAGCAGCTCTTTGCCAGGCTTGGATAAGGGCGCGACCTCTGTAAGCCAAATCGCCGTTTCAACTGCTTCGACCTGGCAAAAGAACGGGCGCACACCATGAAAATCGTGATGTCGCCAATGCTGGAGCAAGCGTGCCGTTTCGGGGGTAACCTGCCATTGGCTCGCAGGCAGCGCACGCCATGTGTCTACATGGCCACGGACTTTATTGATGATAGAGGTGGGATCGTATTGCTGTTTGCCTGTGGACAGCCCTTTGCCTTCGTCAAAGAGAAAACCATCCTGCTTCGGAGTCACCTTCTGCTTCTTAGGCTTTGGAATCGGCGTTATGAACTGCGCTTTACGCCGATCTTCAACGATCTTCTGTGTCGGTTGGCCAGTTTCGTCTAGCTCCCAGTGACGGCTAGGGCGCTGGTATGGGGAATTCAGGATCGGGTGATCGAAAAACGGGTTCGACATAAATAGAAACCTGCGCTCCTTGGTCTTGTCGTGCGGTTGGGCAACGTACTGGTCACATTTTGCACCCAACTGTATCGGCACATGCTTGGGATTGAGCCTTCCGCGTCCCATTACCGAAAAAAGCGAAGGATAACTGTTTATGATGCCGAATTGGTGGCTATCTCGATTTGCGCAGCACACTAATCGTCGCCCAGACTAAAGGTCGAAGGATGTAATCACCTAGCGCAGACCAGCCGTTGGTTTGTATACCAGGGGGCATTTACCGGCAGCCAACTACGCCACAGTAGGTTGCCATCCTGAAACCCTCGGGCTAGAGTGCGCCCGTCGTGGTAAATCCCACGGCCGGGTGTAGCAACCTGATTCGTTCGAGGCGCGGTAGCGCCATAGTTTGAGTAGCCAGCACTCGACGTGCTTGGTTGCTTAACTTCTATGGCGGACCGTGTGGGGCAGGCTTTTGCCTGGCCGGTTCCCTCGGACGCCGGTTTGCTACCCCCGCACGGTCCGCCTCCATTACCGTGTAGCAACGGCGGTAGGCGGCTCCTTAATCGTCTGAGGAGCATAAGGAAAATGCGCTACCCCCTTTTTACCCGAGAGCTCCGCCTTGGGCTTCTGGTCTTGCTGTCCACCTCTGATCTGGAGGTGCGCCATGGCTGAGTTCGAATCCTGCGTTGTACCTTTCCCGCTGCAGCGAAGCCCGCTGCATGAATCCGAACGCTCTCCCCTACCCTCTGAAGCTGCCGCTGAACTGCGCGGCGTCATGCTCGGCAATCTGCTCGATCAACTGGCTGAACCTGAAGGCTTGCAGCCCGCGGATCTGCGCGTGCGCATCGCTGCTTATTCAGCGCTGGCTCTGCTCGATGAGATGGTCGTGCTCTATCGCCGCGCCCTCTCCGAAGTGCGGGGAGGTGCCAGATGAGCAATGGCGTCATGACGTGCCTTCCACCTAATGACGGCCATCCAGGCATCGAAATAGCCTGGGCTGCCGATTGCAGAGAGGCGTTCGACCAGGGCGTGAAGCTGGCCCAGACCTGGCTCGACAACGCCCGCAGTGGATGGCTCTGGGCAGTGATGATCGCCGAGCGCGATCTGCTGCCATGCGCCATTGAGAGACGAGCATTCGAGGTGGGTTTCCTGAGTCGTATCCACCAGCGTTTGTGCTCGCACCAAGGCTGCGGTGAGAAGGCAAAGACCTATACCACTGGTGAATACTTCGGGCACAGAAAGACCCTGACGCTCGCCGGAGCGAGCTGTCAGGGCTGACCTGAGCCATGGCAAATGCCAATGAAGAGGCCTGTTAAAACAGACCAGGAAGGAAGGTTCTGAGCTAACGGAGTGCATGGGGTCAGCGTCCTGCCTGTTCGCACTTCGTTAGCCCAGCGAGCGGAGAATATTTTGGTAGCGGCCATCTGCCAACCCTGCAGGATGGGCCATTGGTCACATAGCGAGATTTTTCTCCTGTCTCTCACACTGGCTGTTGTACGCCATGGCTGCCTTTCTGCTGCTCGCCCACAACGCCTCCGGGCGTTTTACGCCGTGTCGACAGAGCCTGCGCTGCGCTTGCCGGTGACGCCTGTGAGATCGGTGGAGTGGCGGTCTTGCTGTTTCCTCCCACCCTATCACGGCGTTCTCGCCGTCAAGGGCTGCATGCGCTTCGCGCATTTGCGGCTGAACCGGCTATCCCCCCTGACTGCTGCGCTGCGACGTGCTGGGCCGGTTCCGGGCAATTCCGTCCAAGCAACTGGAGCACGATCATGTCGCAGCTTTCTCTCGCCTTTGACACTTACCTGCTGAATCGAGACGAGCAAGATCGCTATCTGCCTGCCAGTGCAGAACAAATCCTGAACGCTGCTCGCAAGGTGACCAATCAGAAGGTTCAGCGAGGTGCAGCCTTTACATCTTCGGAACTGGTCAAGGACTACCTGATCGCGAAGCTGGGTGGCTTTGAGCACGAGGTTTTCTCAGCGCTGTTTCTGGATGCCAAAGCCACCCGCGAGTGCAGATCGATGACCACCGCCAGATACAACCAACCTTCCTCCGTGGAGAGGTAGGTGATGTCGCCCACCCATTTCTGATTCGGTGCCGATGCCGTGAATTCCTGCTTGAGCAGGTTATCTGACACCGTCAGAGAATGGCGGGAGCTGGTGGTAGCCTTGAGCTTCCTGGCGCCTCTGGCACGCAGCTCAGTTCAGCCAATACCCCTATCTGAGCTTTGCTACGCAGGGTTGTAGACGCTCACTTTCCCGCTTGACGAGCCTGTAGCATTCGCAACACAACTGCTCCAGCTGATGCCGATCGAGCACGGTAATGGTCTCGGCGTCGTAATCGATTATCCCTTGGCGCCTGAGCTTATCGGCGGCGCCTACCATGTTCGTGCGACTCGTACCGGGCCTATCTCCGAGCAACTCTTGCGGCACCGTCGCATCGTTACCCGGCAGATGATCCAGCCAGAGCAAGAGCAGGCGACAGAGCTGCTGATCGATAGAATGATGCCGGGTACAAACGGCGGCCTGCGCCATCTGCGCGATCAAGGTTTGCGTATAACGCAGCACGAGCCCGAGCAAATCTCCGTAACGGGCGAACTCATCCCTGAGCAGCGCGCCCTCGAGGCGAAAGGCATGGCCGCTGCGCTGAACCACGGCACGGCTCGGGAGATTCTCCCCGCCAATCGACAAGGCGATACCCACCATCCCGTCATCTCCAACGACCGAAATCTCCGTCGCGGCGCCGTGCTCTGTCTGGTAGAGCAAGGAGATGACGGCATCGACCGGGAAATAGACGTGACTCATCACATCATGTCGCTCATGGAGAACCTGGCTCGATGCCAGATGCACCCGTTCGAGGTGTGGCAATAGCCCTGTACAGACATCCGGCGATAGCGCACCGAGCAGATGGTTTCGCACAGGCAGTGGTAGTTCTTGCATGTTCGATCTCCCGCAGTACAAGCGCAACGCAGCCCAGCATACGCCGAGAATACGGGCCGTCAGTACGCTGGAACACAAACGCCGCTAGAGGCGGGCTCCATGACTGAGTAAGACTTGGAATAACACCTGGAGAGCCCGGAAGCTATGTGCGGCAGCGGACAGACGTCCCACCTGTTTCAGAGCCTGATGACTGTTCACGCATCTGGATCTGCGCAACGGCATGCTGGCAACCCTGGAGTGATTGCTCTGCGCTGGCCTGTCCGAACGCTGACGCCGCACGCCAGGAAGCATATGGATACTCAGTGGTCTAGTCTCATCCGGCGATTATGGCGCTCTACGCCTCGTACATTCGAATACGAGGCCGTCCTACGCTCTGAACTGTTCAGTGCCGAGCAAATGGCGAACCATGGTGTCGAGCTCGCGCATCAGCATCGACTCAGCCAGCACACCACCTCGGACGCCTTGCTGGAGCGACTGACCGAGAACGCCAGGGTACTGGCGAGCAGCTGCCAGGCCATGACGGTCGCGACGCTTTCCAGCCAGCGGGCCACACCCGCCGCCGAGTGGTTGCTGGACAATTTCTATCTGATCGAAGAGCAGATCCGTACCGCCCAGAAGCACCTTCCCAGAGGCTATTGCCGCGAGCTACCCGGGCTGTCCCATGGGCCATCGTCCACACTGCCCCGCGTTTACGACATCGCCCTGGAAACCATTTCCCACGGGGATGGGCGGGTCGACAGCGAAAGTCTCGGGCGTTTCATCACCGCCTATCAGTCCATCACTGTGCTGAGCCTGGGCGAACTCTGGGCCGTGCCCATCATGTTGCGCCTTGCTCTGATCGAAAATCTGCGCCGTGTGGCCGCACGGGTGATGGCCAGCTGGAACGATCGCAACCTGGCGAATCACTGGGCAGACCGCCTGAGCGAAACCGCTGAGCGCGATGCCAAGAGCATCGTGCTGGCCGTAGCGGACATGGCGCGCTCACCATTGCCCATGTCCAGCTCGTTCGTCGCCGAACTGGCGCGCCGGCTACAGGGGCAGAACACCGCGCTCATGCTGCCGCTGACCTGGATCGAGCAGACACTGGCGGAGTCCGACCTGAACATAGAGCGTCTGGTGCAGTTGGACGCGCAATCACAAGCGGCCGAACAGGTCTCCATCAGCAACAGTATCAACAGCCTGCGCATGCTCGCGGCCACCGACTGGCGCAAGTTCGTCGAGCGCATGAGTGGCGTGGAGCAGGTGCTGCGCGAGGACCCTGCGGGCATCTACGCGCGCATGGACTTCGCCACGCGCGATCACTATCGGCATGCGGTGGAACGGTTGTCCCGGGCCTGTCAGCACGACGAGACAGGAGTCGCGCGCGCGGCGCTCGACCTGGCCGCAGGCGCACCGCCTGATATCCCGCGCATGGCCCATATCGGCTTCTACCTGATCGATAAGGGTGTACCGGCACTGGAGCGACAGCTCGGCGTGCGGTTGTCACTCATCGAGCAGGGGCAACGGCTGCTGAGTCGTGCGCCACTGTATTTTTTCCTGATTCCGGCCCTGCTGCTCACCGCCCTACTGGCCTGGCCCCTGCTGGCCCTGGCGCATGCCGATAATTGGTCGCTGCTGTACCTGGCCCTGCTCAGCGTACCGCTCCTGCTGATGACCAGCCGCCTGGCCATCGGCCTGGTGAACTGGCTGGTGACCCTGACGATGCCGGCGAACATGTTGCCGCGCCTCGATTACAGCGAGGGCATTCCCGCGGATGCCTGTACCCTGGTGGTCGTGCCGACACTGATTGGCAGCGCGCTGGATGTCGACGAGTTGGTGGAGGGCATGGAAGTGCGCTACCTTGCCAACCGCGACAGCAATCTGCATTTTGCCCTGCTCACCGACTTCCTCGACGCGCAGCAGGAAACCCAGGATGAGGATGCGCCGCTGCTGGAGCGGGCCAGCCAGGCAATCGAAGCGTTGAATGACAAGTACCCGGCCATGGAAGGCAGCCGGTTCAACCTGTTGCATCGACCCAGACGCTGGAACCCGACCGAGCGCCGCTGGATGGGGCATGAACGCAAACGCGGCAAGCTGAGCGAGCTCAATGCAGTGTTGCGCGGCCACGGAAGAGAACGCTTCGACACGATCGTCGGCGATCTGGCGAGGCTGCAGCAGACTGTCTACGTGATCACCCTGGACACCGACACGCAGCTACCGCGTGATGTCGCACGCCAGCTCGTCGGTACCCTCGCTCACCCTCTGAACGCGGCGCAGTTCGACGCCAGCAAGCGACGCATCACCAGCGGTTACGCGATCCTGCAGCCACGGGTCGGCATCAGTCTGTCGAGTATCGCGCGCTCGACCTACGCCCACCTGTTCGGTAGCGATGCAGGGATCGACCCTTACACACGCGCCGTTTCCGATGTCTATCAGGATCTGTTCAGCAATGGCTCGTTCATCGGCAAGGGCATCTATGCCGTGGATGCCTTCGAGCGCGCGCTGGAGGATTGCCTGCCGGCAAACCGCATTCTGAGTCATGACCTCATCGAGGGGTGCTATGCGCGCTCCGGCCTGACCAGCGACATCCAGGTCTATGAGGAATACCCCGCCTGCTACAGCGCCGATGCCAAACGGCACCACCGCTGGATTCGCGGTGACTGGCAGTTGCTGCCTTGGTTGCTCTCATGCCCTCCCTCGGCTGGCTGCCAGCAGGCTACCCGCCTGGATGCTCTGGGCCGCTGGAAGATCTTCGACAACCTGCGCCGCAGCCTTGAGCCGGCGGCTTTTCTGTGCGGTCTCTTGTGGGCCTGGTTCGCCAGCTCGCAGCCGCTGCTTTGGGTACTGGCGATCATTGCCCTGGTGGTTACGCAACCCTTGCTTGGCCTACTGCACGAATTGCTGCACAAGCCACCCGAGGTACCGCTGCGTCTGCATCTGACGACAACCCTGCGCAGCAGCGGATCAAGCTTTCATCGAGCCCTCTTGCCGCTGGTATGGCTGCCTTTCGAGACGCTCAACAGCCTGGATGCGATTGGTCGAACACTATGGAGAATGCTGGTCAGCCATCGCAACCTGCTGCAGTGGAACCCTTCTCGGCAAGTCGAGCGCGGCAGTCGTAACGATCTATCCGGGCTGTATCGCCTCATGTGGGTGTGCCCGGCACTCGCCGCCGGACTGTTCATCCTGCTGGTCATGCATCCTCTGGCTCTGGCGGTCGCCGCACCCTTCCTGCTCGCCTGGTCGGTGGCCCCCGCACTTGCCTGGTGGCTGAGCAAGCCTTCGGCCTCGCTGGCGTTCGAGCCCACTGCACAGGAGCGACGCTTCATGCGCCGCCAGGCCCGCCGGAACTGGGCATTCTTCGAGGACCTGGTCGGGCCTGCGGACAACTGGCTGCCACCGGATAACATCCAGGAACAGCCGGTGGCCGTCACCGCGCATCGCACCTCCCCCACCAACATGGGGATGGCGCTGCTGTCCCACCTGGCCGCCCATGATTTCGCCTATATCAGCGGCGGGCACTTGCTCTCGCGACTGGAGCACATGCTGACCAGCATGGCCCTGCTGCAGCGTCATCGCCGGCATTTCTACAACTGGTACGACACGCTCACCCTGAAACCGCTACCGCCGCATTACATCTCGACGGTGGATAGCGGCAATCTGGCCGGCCTGCTCATGACGCTGCGCCAGGGACTGCTGGAGCTGCCTGATGCTGCGCCGAATGACGCATGCACGCTGCAGGGTCTCAGAGATTGCCTCGATGTCCTGCAGGAAGCCGTGCTGGATGCCGGTCTGGATGAACAGCTTCTGGACGAACTGTTCAAGGTATTGGCAGCACCAGCGCTCACGTCCGAGCCCCCGCACGACCTGCTACCTACCCTGCAGCGCCTGCTCGAGCAGGCCGAGAAACTGACCGTGACCCTGAGCCGGCAAGAAGAACCCAGCTACTGGCTACAGGTGCTGAGTGCGCAATGCCGAGACCTGAGCGCTGAAATGTCCAGCCTGCTCCTGCCAGGCGAACGCTCGCGACGCGTCACCTGGCGGCAACTGGCAACGCTCGATGCCAACGACTGGCCGGCAGACGAGCAGGTGCCAACGCGCAAAGCCAAAGCCTGCGCAATGGAGCGAATCGCGCTGGTAGAACGCCTGGCCACATTGGCAAGCGACCTGGCAGACATGGATTTCAGCTTTCTCTACGACCCGCAGCGAGACCTGCTGGCCATCGGTTACAACGCCGATGAGCAGCGTCTCGATGGCGCCTACTACGACCTGCTGGCCTCGGAAGCGCGACTGACCAATTTTGTCGTGATTGCCCAGGGTCAGTTGCCACAGGAGGGCTGGTTCGCCCTCGGCCGGCTGTTGACCAGCAGCGGCGGCGTCCCGGTGCTGCTGTCGTGGACCGGCTCGATGTTCGAGTACCTCATGCCCCTGCTGGTCATGCCCAGTTACCCAAGAACCTTGCTGGACCAGACCTGCAAGGCCGCAGTGGCGCGCCAGATCGATTATGCCGGCAAGCTCGGCCTGCCCTGGGGCGTATCCGAGTCTGGCTACAACGCCCTCGACACGCAGTTGAACTACCAGTACCGAGCGTTTGGCGTGCCGGGCCTTGGCCTGAAACGGGGGCTCGGCGACGACATCGTCATCGCCCCCTACGCATCGGCTCTGGCGCTGTTGGTGGCACCTGCCGAGGCGTGCCGAAACCTGCAGGCGCTGGCTGGCATGGGCATGGCGGGTCGCTATGGCCTGTACGAGGCGCTGGACTTCACCAGCGCGCGCTTGCCCCTGGGTCGCAGCTCAGCGGTGATCCAGTCGTTCATGGCCCATCACCAGGGCATGAGTTTCCTGGCACTTACTGCCGTGCTGCTCGAGCGCCCCATGCACCGGCGCTTCGAGGCCGACCCGCAGTTCCAGGCCACTGCCTTGCTGCTCCAGGAGCGCATGCCCAAGAGCGCGGCTCAATACCTGCATGCGCCTCAGGTGGCGCAGGAAGAAGCGGCGACTCGCGCCGATGAGAGCAAGTTGCGCGTCTATACCCAGCCTGATCGCGCCCACCCTGCCGTCCAGTTGCTCTCCAACGGCCATTATCACGTGATGATCAGCCATGCCGGCGGCGGCTACAGCCGATGCGACGAGCTCGCCGTTACCCGCTGGCAGGAGGACGTTACCTGTGATGCCGCCGGGACGTTCTGCTACCTGCGCGACACCGCCAGTGGTGCATTCTGGTCGAGCGCATTCCAACCGACGCTGCAACGTACGGACAGCTTCGAGGCGATATTCACCGACGCCAGGGCCGAATTTCGCGTGCGCCAACAGGATATCGACACCCATACGGAGATCGTCGTTTCCCCCGAGGACAATGCCGAACTGCGGCGCCTGCATATCAACAATCGTGGCCTTGCGCGTCGCTCCATCGAACTGACCAGCTACGCCGAAGTGGTGCTGGCGCCGCCGCGCAGTGACTCGGCCCATCCGGCCTTCAGCAAGCTGTTCATAGAGACCGAGCTGCACGCGGATCTACAGGCGATTCTGTGTACCCGCCGGCCGCGCTCGAAAACAGAACACGCTCCCTGGCTATGCCACCTGCTGGCAGCCCATGGCGTTGACATCGAAGCGATTTCCTACGAAACCGACCGCGCCCGATTCATCGGTCGCGGGCGCAGCCTGGCGCAGCCGGCGGCCATGGACGTCGAGGAGCTCTCGGGGACGGTCGGCGCCGTGCTCGACCCCATCGTGGCGATACGCTGCCGCTTCGTCCTGGAGGCCGGCCAGGGCGCCATCATCGATCTGGTAAGCGGTGTCAGCGACAGCCGCAGCGGGTGCCTGCACCTGATCAACAAATACCGCGACCGCCACCTCGCTGATCGCGTTTTCGATCTGGCCTGGACCCATAGCCAAGTGCTGCTGCGGCAACTGAACATCAGTCACGCCGATGCACGCCTGTTCGAGCAGATGGCCGCGTCGATTCTCTACAGTGCGCCGGCGCTGCGCGCCCCCCCTCAGGTCCTGGCGGCCAACCAGCGCAACCAGACAGGGCTCTGGGGCCAGGCCATCTCGGGCGACCTGCCGATCGTGCTGCTGCAAATTTCCAGCGCGGGCAACATCGAACTGGTGCGCCGGCTGGTACAGGCCCATGCCTACTGGCGCCAGAAAGGGCTGGTGGTGGACCTTGTGATCTGGAACGAAGACCAGGCCAGCTACCGGCAGAACCTGCAAGACCTGATCCTGGGCCTGGCGACCTCCGGCAGCGAGGCGCATCTGCTGGATAGACCTGGCGGTATTTTCGTCCGCCCGGTGCAGCAGTTGTCCAGCGAGGATCGGATTCTGATGCAGGCCGTGGCACACCTCGTGCTCAACGACAGGCATGGCCGTCTGTCCGAACAGATCCGCCATCGCAAGGCAGGCCCGGCATTGCCGGCGTTCGATGCGCGCTTGCTGCGCAAGCCCGCGCGCAGCTCAACACGTCCGGAACCAGACCCACGCCTGCTGCTGAGCAACCCCTATGGGGGATTCAGCGCCGATGGCAACGAGTACGTCATCCATCTGATGCCCGGCCAGCCCACTCCGGCGCCCTGGGTCAACGTGATCGCCAACCCTCACTTCGGCACGGTGATATCGGAAAGCGGCAGCGCCTACACCTGGCATGAGAATGCTCACGAATTTCGTCTCACGCCGTGGTGCAACGACCCCGTCACCGACGCAAGCGAAGAGGCCATCTACCTGCGCGACGAGGACAGTGGCCACTACTGGTCAGCGACTGCCCTGCCCTGTCCGGGAAACGCTCGGTACCTTACCCGTCACGGGTTCGGCTACAGCCTGTTCGAGCACGATGAGGACGGCATCCGGACCGAGCTGCGCGTCTACGTGGCGCTGGAGGCGCCGATAAAGTTCTCGCAGCTGCTGGTGCGCAACACCTCGAATCGGCCCCGGCGACTCTCGATCACCGGCTATGTAGCCTGGGTTCTGGGCGAGTTGCGCAGTCAATCGAGCATGCACATCGTCACCGATGCGGACCCGGACACGGGCGCCCTGTTCGCGCGCAACGCCTACTCGATCGAATTCCCTGGCCGGGTAGCTTTCTTCGATGTCGACATGCCGCTCATGAGCAGCACGGCCGACCGCAGCGAATTCATCGGACGCAATGGCAACCTCAAGGCACCGGCAGCCATGGCCCAGGAGCAGTTGTCAGGGCGCAGGGGCACGGGGCTCGATCCCTGCGCTGCGCTGAGGGTCGGGATCGAACTGGCGCCAGGGGCAAGCCACGAGGTGACCTTCCGTCTGGGCGCCGAGCAGAGCGCAAAGAGCGCCTCTCGCCTGGTTCAGCGCATGCGCGGCAACGCCACGGCAGCGGTCGAACTGGAGATCGTACGCACACACTGGCGTTCGACGCTGGCAGCGGTGCAGATTGAAACGCCCGAGCCGGCGCTCGATGTACTGGTCAACGGCTGGCTGATGTACCAGGTCATCGCCAGCCGCTTCTGGGCACGCAGCGGCTACTACCAGTCTGGCGGAGCCATCGGCTTTCGCGACCAGTTGCAGGACGGCATGGCCATGCTGCACTGCGAGCCGGCAGCAGTACGTCGGCATCTGCTGCTGTGTGCAGCCCACCAGTTCATCGAGGGCGACGTGCAGCACTGGTGGCATCCGCCGATGAACCGTGGCGTGCGCACTAGCTGTTCCGATGACTATCTCTGGCTGGCACTGGCAACCAGCCGCTACGTGCAGGTCACCGGTGACCACAGCGTGCTCTCGGAAAGCGTTGGTTACCTGGAAGGACGCGCACTCGATAGCGGTGAGGAATCCTATTACGACCTGCCTGGCCAGTCGGCTCTGCGAGAGACGCTTTACCAGCACTGCGTGCGCGCCATCGAGCACAGCCTGCGACGCGGCGTTCATGGCCTGCCACTGATGGGGCATGGCGACTGGAATGACGGGATGAACCGTGTCGGTGAACAGGGCCAGGGAGAAAGCGTATGGCTCGGCTTCTTCGGCCATGAGGTGTTGAGCCGATTCGCGACGACCGCCGAACGCAATGGCGACCCGGACTTTGCACGCCGCTGTCTGCAGCAGGCCAAGGCCCTTGGTGAAAGCCTGGAAAGCCACGCCTGGGATGGTGCCTGGTATCGCCGTGCCTACTTCGACGACGGCACGCCGCTGGGCTCGGCCAGCAACGACGAGTGCCGTATCGATTCCATCACCCAGAGCTGGTGCGTACTCTCGGGCGCGGCCCCCGAGAAGCGCCAGCGCATGGCCATGGCGTCGCTCGACCGTCACCTGTTTCGTCGCGACATAGGTCTGATCAAGCTTCTCACGCCGCCTTTCGATAACGGCGCCATGGACCCCGGCTACATCAAGGGCTATCTACCCGGCATCCGCGAGAACGGCGGCCAATACACCCACGCAGCGGTCTGGGCAAGCATGGCCTTCGCCGCGCTCGGCGACAGCACTCGAGCCTGGGAACTCCTGCACGCCATCAACCCGATCACCCATGGTGACAGTGCCGCTGCGATTGCGACCTACAAGATCGAGCCCTACGTGCTGGCTGCCGATGTCTACGGCATGCCGCCGCATGAGGGGCGTGGCGGCTGGAGTTGGTACACCGGCTCCGCCGGGTGGATGTACCGCTTGATCGTCGAGTCCTTGCTCGGTGTGCAGCGCAGCGGCGCCTGCCTGCATATTCGTCCGCTATTGCCGGCACACTGGCCCGGTTTCACCTTGCACTACCGTTATGGCGCCACGCCTTACCGAATCACGGTGCAGCGCACAAGGCAGGATGAGCAGACGATCGACCTCGATGGCATCCGCCTCGAAGGCGACGGACTGCCATTGCGCGATGATGATCGGGAACACCACGTGGACATCAAGCTGCCGCTGAATCTCATCAGCAGCCCTGATCCCGTCATGCCGCCTACTCAGCCTTTGGACATCACGGAGTAACTCAAATGAGCAGACTACTTGGCGACATCATCAAAGGAAAATGGCGGCAACTGGCCGGCCCAGCCATGATCAACTGGGATGAGCTGAACCTTGATGAGCTGATCAAATCCGAAGGGGATAAAGATAAATTGACCCATCTGGTAGAGGTGCGCTACGGCATGACCCACGAAGAAGCAGAAAAACAGGTGCTGAGCTTCTTCGAGCGCAATCGCACCACGTAATGATCGACTACTTCTTCGAATACCGACCTCTAGAAAGTTAGAGCAGATAGTTCAACCTGCAATATCCGAGAAACAAAAGACAGCCCTGCCTTAAGCGATAGAGTTTCAAACGACCTAGCCCTAGAGTGGCTTGACCACACCGGCAAATCAACGCAATGCAATCCAGCACTCAGTTATTTCTAGTCGCGGGTTTCTCCACATGGCAAAAAGTTTGGACCTTGGCTTGCAAGGCATCTGCCATCTCCTGCGCCTCACTCATGGTTGTGCCAGCTACGAGGTGTATGATCACCGTGTGATGAGGACTACCTGGCTGCTCATCAAGTGGCTCACAAACGATAGTAAGTGGAACATTCTTTGGCTCAGGAGGCGACGGCGCAAGCTCTCTGACAATATATCGATAGATATCTGAGTACGAAGTTTTCATCACGACCTCCCAATAGGCCGGTATTAGGCCTAGCTAATTGCCCCGTCCCCTCGCCATTGCAACTCATGCTCGCGAAGCAAGGACTACTTTTTTAATAAAAACAGACGACCAACGAAAATATCACCTTTTCATATGATCGCTGACACTCAAGCTAGCGAAGACTCTTTCTGCGAAAGACCGCATAGCGTTAATGCGCTAGCTATCCATCAAGTCGTCTTGCAAGTCTCGTGTCGATTGTTCGCGCTTCTCGCGCTTGAGAAGTCGACGTTCACGCTGCTCAACCTCTTGCTGGTAACTGCTGGAATCAGCCCCCCCGGGCAAATACTGGTCAGCAGGTTTACTCGGTTGGTCAGATTTTTTGGGCTTGTGCATATCGTTCACCAATCGGAATTATCCGACGCGAAACAGACGCGCCATCCATATGGATACTGCCACCCCGTACCCACTCGATCCGTACGCTGGCACGCATACGATTCGGTCTTCACCCGATAGACTCAATGCACCGAAACGAGGGATGGCCCCGCATTCATCGGTGATGCCATGGCTGGCTGCAGAATGGATGAAAGATCAGCACGCAATGGCACGAGTAACACCGCTGGTTTGACTGTTTGCGGGCTAGCCCAATGACTTGATGCGACATGACAGTCGGTAAGCAAATTATCGACCGGAGGCTCTGTAAGGCGATGATCGATTCCCTGATGTTGAGCGTGGCACGTATCACCACCATTGCAGGCACGCAGGTGCTGACCAATGCCAGCGGGTTCTTCTTCGCTCGCGATGAGCGCCTGTTCCTGGTCACCAGCCGCCACGTATTGATCGATGAGCCCACGGGTCATCACCCGGACAGCCTGGAGATAGAAGTCCACACCGATTCGACCAATATGGCCAGCTCCACAGGCTTTTCCATCCCTCTTTACCGCAACGGCGGCAGCCTATGGCGCCAAGGCCTGGATAGTGCCGGCGAAATCGATGTGGCCGCGATCGAAATCGAACGCCCGGCACTACCCACTGCCATCGCCTACCACGCCTTCAGACCGGAACATTTAGTGCAGCCTCAGGAACATATCGAGATCGGCGCCCAGTTGCTGGTGGTTGGTTTCCCGCTCGGCTTCCATGACAGCCTTCACCACATGCCAGTGGTACGCCACGCAATTCTCGCGTCCTCTTTCGGCCTTCGCTTTCAGGGTCTCGGTTATTTTCTCACCGACGCTCGCACTCACCGCGGTACCAGTGGCTCACCGGTGGTGATGCGGACCAGCAATCCCGCCACAGGGCAACAATCCCTGCCGTGGCGCCTGCTGGGTATTCACTCGTCCCGGGTCGACCTGGGCAGCCGTGACCTGTTGCTGGACGAGGCGTTAGGCCTTAACTGCACCTGGTACGCCGATATTCTGATGACGCTGACCGAGCACTGACTTGCAACCTAAGCGCGACAACGCACCGACTGGCCCGTACCAGCCTGTCACAGTCCTCTTCCCGGCACCTCGCACCTTTGCAGTTGCCGGTTTTAGCAGAGGTCACCATGCACAAGCCCACCTATCAACAACCGGCCAAGCATTCGGGTAAAGCCGAAGGCCAAACCCAGAAACCGTCAACCGCCAGCACCGCCCAGCCGTTCTACAAGGCGGATCGCGATCCTGTCATCAGCAAGGACAGCTTCGAGGGGCCCGCCAAGTCGCCTCAACAACCCAAGGAAGCGGCCAACCAAGCCAAGCCGCAAGCCACTCAGGACAAGCGCAACGCGCAGAACCGGGAGCCGAAAAAGTCATGAGCCTGCCAAGTACGGATGCCCTCAAAGGCAAATGGCAGCAACAGGTCGGCGCCGCGAAGATCGCTTGGGGCAAGCTGACCGAGGACGAGTTGCTGAAAACCGAAGGCCAGGAGCAGAAACTGGCTGGTCTGATCAAAGAGCGTTACGCCCTCACGCGTGACGAGGCAGACAAACAGGTCAAGAGCTTCCTGCAGAAATGCAAAAGCTGATCTGACCGCGCACTCCATCGCTCCGCCCTCTGCGGAGCGTTTGGCTTCCTGGCGTTCAGCGCCAAGCTCCCCTCTCCTGCCCGCCGCAACAGCTTGCAGCGCTATCGCCAGCTTACGTGCGCAGCCGTACAGATCGGCAGCCCTGTCTACGTCATGCTGATGCCATGTAGAGCACGGACCCACCACTGCGCGCCTGCTAAACCCACCCCATCATCAATACCGCAAGGAGCCTGCCATGAGCCTGGGCACCATTCTGCTGATCGTGCTGATCCTGCTACTGGTCGGCGCCATTCCCACCTGGCCCCACAGCCGCAGTTGGGGCTACATGCCCAGCGGCGCCCTGGGCCTGATCGTCGTCATCCTCCTCATTCTGGTGCTACTTGGCCGGATATGAACCTGGGCCTGCCCACGGTGCGCCAACGCACCGACTGCCAGCCCATGGACTGCCAAGCTGCATCATCCGGTATCGGCCATAGCCGATACCGGTGCAACGCCCTCCCATCGACCATCAGCCAGGCGCCAGCTGCACGCGCATCGCCGCCGGCTTTCTCGCAAAGGACTCTTATCATGCACACGCAACCGCGCACCCTTCTGCTGGCTTCATCGCTCGCTCTGGCCATCGCCACAGCGAGCGGTGGTGCGCTAGCGGAAAACATGTCCCAGGACATCACCGAGGCACGCCAGGAAAGCCAGATCTCGACCGCCTACTCCATCAGCCCCTATCTGCGCGCCAGCGACCTCAAGGTTTCGGTGGACAATGGCAAGGCGACGCTGACCGGCCGAGTGACCGAAGAAGCCAACAAGGAACTGGCCAATGAGATCGCACTCGGCGTCAGCGGCATCGAGTCGGTGACCAACAACATCGTCGTCGATGCTAAGTTCACCCCGAGCAAATCCAGCGGCGAACGCAGCTTCGGCGATACCATCGACGATGCCAGCACCACGGCGGCGATCAAGTCCAAGTTGCTGTGGAGCCGACATGCCGAGGGCATGGATACCAAGGTGGTCACCCGCGACGGTAAGGTCACCCTCAGCGGCACCGTGGGCAGCAGTGAAGCCCTCGAGCATGCGGCCAGCCTGGCAATGAGCACCAACGGCGTGACTGCCGTCGATAATCAGCTAAAGGTCAAGGCTGACAAACCGGGTATGGTCGACAGCAGCAAGCAGGCCGCCAGCGAAGCCGGCGACGACATCGCCGACAGCTGGATCACCACCAAGGTGAAATCCACTCTGCTCTATTCGCGCAATGTCGGCGGTACGGGGATCGATGTCAGCACCGAGAACGGTGTCGTCACCCTCAGCGGCAAGGTTGACGATGGCGCCGAACGCGCCTTGGCGGTGAAACTTACGGAAAACGTGCGCGGGGTGAGAAGCGTGCAATCGAAGGCGCTGACCTTCTGAGACGAGGACGATATGCCAGGTCAGCCCCAACAGGCTGACCGGCCATATCTACTGCAAATTACGCCGCGCTGGCTGCCATGCCTCAGGCAGACCGAAGGACGCTGATGCCGGACATGACCCGCAACTTAGCTTAACCAGCCGTCACGCCCGCTCTGGACCATATCCACATCCTTGCAAGTACCACTGGAAGCCGTCAGCACTTCACGGACCATGCTGGTTTGCTCGGCACTGCGGGTATTGGCCAACAACACGCTACCGCCGGCGGCTATCTCCTCTGGAGTCAGGCTCGGACGCCACGGGACAACCGCAGCGAGGCCGATCAGGGCACCTAGCAAGGCCCCAAGAAAAGCACCCCAGCCCATCAGCATGATCGGCGCAAGCGATGGGCTGGCAGTCAGCAAGCCCATGTCCGAGATGACCAGAGCGGCTTGGGCCAGTGCGCCCAATACCCCGCCGACCACAGCGCCGATGGCGCCATAGGTCAGCATCGCATTGCGCGCCGAGCGGCTTTTGAGCCGAGCCGCCAGGCCCAGCGGCGTGTGCTCACTAGCATCCAGTATCTGCAACTGCTCACGTGATAAGCCGCGTTTGAGCAGCTTGGACAGGACGCGATCAGCCGCTGCACGCTGGGCAAAACTGGCGGATACATTATGACGATAGGTGTCCATCGCTCTACTCCCGATTGGCTCCACGCACAAAGCGCGTACGGCTTCAGGCTATTGCCACGGCAGCGCCGCGTCTGTGCGTTCGCGTACCCCCCACAGCTCAGTGCCGCCGCCCCTGGGTGCGCTAACGCACGGTCGCCACGCCGCGCATGGCGCAACCTGAGCAGAAGCTGTGTCCAGCCTGTCCGGATTCCCCCCATCTGCCGATAAAATTGCGAGGCCGACCATGACCAGACCACACCTGCTGCTGCTTCCGGGATTACTCTGCGATGCGCGCCTCTGGCAATATCAGGCCGCAGCTCTCGCCGCCACCACGCACGTTTCGGTCGCCGACGTCAGCGATGAAGACTCCATTGCCGCCATGGCCAGCGCGGTGCTTGCCCAGGCACCGGCCGATGAGTTCGCCCTGGCCGGTTTTTCCCTGGGCGGCTATGTCGCCCTGGAAATTCTCCGCCAGGCACCGCAGCGCGTGCTGGCTCTGGCCTTGCTGGATACAAGTGCCAGGCCCGACACGGACGAAAATAGCGAAGCCCGAATGCAATCGATACGTCTGGCGGCAGTGGACTTTCCCTCCGTCCTCGAAGGGCTGCTACCAAAACTGGTTCACCCAGCACATCTGGATGATCCGGGCTTGCTGGAGGTGATTCATGCCATGGCCAACAGTCAAGGTGCGCAAGTCTGCATCAACCAGCAGCGGGCCATGATCGGCCGTGTCGATAGCCGTCCGGACCTGTATCGGATCGCCTGTCCAACCCTGGTGCTGTGCGGCAGCGACGATGCCATCACACCACCGGAAGTCCACCGGGAAATGGCCGACGCCATCACCGCCTCGCATCTGGCCATTATCGAGACTTGTGGCCATCTGGCTCCGCTGGAGCAGCCGGATGCCGTCTCAAAGGAACTAAAAAACTGGCTCGCGCGGCTGTAGCCGCAAACGGTGCCAGAGATCAGGCGTCCAGCGGGCTCAAATCAGACGCTGCCAGACCTCCGTATCGGCCAGATCGTCGAGTGTGGCGTGGCGCGCCTGGCCGTACAGCGGATTGAGCTCATAGCTCCAGGCCGACTCGAGACTGGCGGCATAGCGCATGCCACTGGGTTTGTGCAGGTAGAGCGCGAGCGACTGGCACTGCGCATTGATATGCCTGACGAGGGGTGATTCGATCATTCCGTGCATGGCGAAACCTGCTGCGGCGCTGGCCGTTCTGTTTCTGGTCAACTTCATGCTGTGCCAGTGCAACGCAGTTGTATGTACGCCAGCGTACTTCCCAGACACATTACCTCAGGCGCTTTGGCCGAGCACTTGCCGGCCTCTGCCGTGGCGCACCAGAAGCGAGCAGACGCACGAAGCGACCGAGAATCAGCAGTAGACTGAAACTGCGCAAGGCACGCGGCCCCAGCAACATAGCCAGCGCAGAAACCAGCTGCACGCGCTGGGCGGGCATAGCCCTGAGCAGGCGCAGGGTCAGGCTGCGGGGATAGCTGCCCTTCGAGTCAGCGCCCAACAGTTGCTGCAGACGCTGACGCTGCGCCGCTAGCTGCAAGCGCAACGCCTGGCGTTGTTGCTCGGGGGATACCTTCATATCGTCCGCCGCAGCGCGACGAACCCAGCCGTCAGTTCCTCACGCGTCGCCGCGAAGGACTGGGCGCCACGGCCAACGAGCACCTTCAGGCGCCAGCAGGCCAGTAACAGTCCCAGACCATGCAAGCCTACCACCGCCAGAACGCCAGACCACTGGTACGGCGTTGCCCAGCTCAGCGCCAGCAACAGCGCACTGAGTACCAGCAACAGGCTTAACAGGCAGGCAAAAGCCAGTCCGGCGAACAGCACAAGCCGCAGTAGGCGACGCTTCTCCTCTGCCCACTCCAGACTAGCCAACTGCCCGTGCAGCTCGACCTGTTCGAGCAATTGCGGGCCGGCGACACGCCACAGGCGCAGAAGGCGCAGCAAGCCCCGCAGTGCGCCTGGCGCTGCGGGGCTGACGGGGGAAGACTTGGGCATATACATTGCCGTTCGATCCATGCTTATCGGCTACGAGCCAGCACACAGCCGAGCAGAAAGGCCGCCGCCGCGCCGACCCCGATGGCCTTCCAAGGCTGCGCATGCACGTAATCATTGGCCATCACTGCCTGATGATTGGCCTGTTTGGCCAAGCTAAGCCCAAGCGTCTCGATTCCCTGACGAGTGCTGGCCAGGCGGGCAACCAGCCGATCCTTGGCATGTGCCAGATCGTCGGCACCGAGCGAGGTGGTTTCCTTGATAAGGTCTTCGAGGTCGGCCAACAGATTGTGAAATTCCTTGCTCAGGCCGGTGCGTGTGGTGCCCTCGGGGAGAACCAAGGCGGGTTGCGCCGCGCCACCAAAACCATTGCTACCCGACTCTGGGCGATTGTCTGAACTATGCATGATTGACTCCAAATGAACTGAGGCTGAGTGAAAGAGCAGCCTGCGCCGCCGTCGCAAGTGCGTCTGTGCGCCAGCGAACGCCATCTCCGGGGCCGCCGCAGCTTCCCTCTATGCGCGGCAACGTACCGACGCCGATTCGTACACCAGGCAATCTGCTGCATCAGGGTCAGGCACTTCCGCCGGCCCCGCTCCCCAGCAGAGGTGCACGATGCACGACCCCATGCAACCCGCCCCCACCTATCAACCGCCACAGGTGACCGAGCGCCGCCGCCCGGCCGAACCCGGCTCGATCACTGAACCCGGTTTTCAACCCAAGCGCCGGGACGATACGGACAAGAGCATGCCCCCGCAGCAGTCGCCGGGGTCATTGGCCGGGGCACCTGGCGGGCGCCATACGTTGGACGCCAAACACCGCTGAGCCGCCGTCGATTTATCACTGTGCAGGCGGATGCCCAGGCTCCGCCGGCACGAGGACAGCTAGATGAACGAGACCAAGAAAACCACCCGCATCGGAGCGCTACTGGGCCTTGCCGGAACCGCCCTGCTGCTCGCGGCCTGCGCATCGCAACCTGTGCCGCCTATCCAGAAACTGCAGGCCGCGCAATTTGCCATCCAGAGTGCCGAACAGGCCCGTGCCAGCGAACATGCCGCCTTCGAACTAGGCATGGCCCGGGAGAAACTGGCAGCCGCAGAAGTGGCGGTGCAGAACGAGGACATGCCGCTGGCCACGCGCATGGCCGAACAATCGCGGGCTGAAGCCGAACTGGCCATGGCCCGTTCGCAAATGACCAAGGCGCTCATCGTCAATCAGGAAATGCGTGACAGCACCGAGAGCCTGAAGCAGGAAATGCAACGCAACACGGGAGTGAGACCATGAACGTGCACTACACGCAAGTCTATCTATTGGTTGCCGCCTTCTCCCTCGGAGGCTGTGCAGCCACGCCAGTGACACCGACGGGTGCAGCCGATGCCCGCCACCGGTTGACTCAGTTGCAAAACGACCCGCAGTTGGCCAGCCGTGTACCGGTCTCACTGAAGGCTGCAGAGACCGCCGTACTGGCTGCCGAACAGCCGCGAACCGATGAGATCCTGGGCCAACACCTGGTGGTGATGGCTGATCGCAAGGTGGAGATCGCCCGTGCTCGCGCCCTGGAGCGTTTCTATGAGGACCAACGTAGGCAACTGGGCGAACAACGCGAAAGTGCCCGCCTCGACTCACGCACCCGCGAAGCCGATCAAGCGCAGCAACGCAACGTCGATCTGCAACGGCAGATCGACGGCCTCAACGCCGAGGAAACCGAACGCGGCCTGCTGGTGACCCTGGGTGATCTGTTGTTCGCCAGCGGCCGAGCGGAGCTCAATAGCAACGCCAACCATAACCTGGCCACACTCACCGACTTTCTCAATCGTCATCCAGAACGTACGGTGACAATTGAAGGCCACACCGACAACGTCGGCAGCGAGAGTGCCAACTTCGGTCTGTCGCAGCGTCGTGCCGACAGCGTGAAGTCCCACCTGCAAAGCCAGGGCATCGCCGCCAGCCGCCTGCTCGCCTCAGGCATGGGCGAAGGCTCGCCGGTGGCCGGCAACGACTCGGCCGCGGGACGGCAACTGAACCGTCGGGTCGAGATCATCATCAGCAACAATCTCACCTCGTCGCGCTGAAGCGGCCGGCAAAGAGGCTCCAGGCAACCGGCAAGGGGAAACGCCATGGCCTATCGAATTCTCCTGGTCTCGACGGATGCCGCAGCCGGCTGCGGGCTCCAGGCCATACTGAACCAGGCCGGCGACGGCTGTTTCGTCGTCGAATGCCTGGATCGACTGGACGATGCGGTCATGCGCGCGCAGGCCGGCGGTCTGGATATCGCTCTGTTCGAGCAGAGTCTGTATCCCGGTACCGCCCTGACCAACTTCGAGCTGCTGTCACGCATCGCCGCGGCCGTACCGCTGATGCTCTATCGAGCTCTCGGCGATGGCCGAGATTCTCGGACCACGCAGGCGTTCTGCGCCCTGATTCCAGCAGACCGGCTTGCCCATGAGCACGCACACGCCCAGATCATTCTCGATTCGATCGGCGCTGCGGTGATCACGACCGACCTGCTAGGCCGTGTCGATTACCTCAACCGCGCGGCCCAGCGTATCAGCGGCTGGACACTGGAACGAGCGCGCGGCCACTCCATCGCCGAAGTGATGCCGCCGCCCGATGGCGACGCCAGCCGCTGCGCTGCAACGGCGCCGCAGATCCTGCGAGAGAATCGTCCAACGCCCCCTGACCAAGGCACGCGTACACCGCGGGCGTTCGAGGACTCCTCGGCACCGATCCACAATGGCGATGGGCAAGTCAGCGGGGCGGTGGTCGTCTTTCATGACGTCAGTGCAGCGCAGGCGAAGGCCGACAAGATGACGCACCTGGCCCAGCACGACATCCTTACCCACCTGCCCAATCGTCTGTTGCTCGACGACCGCATTGCCCAGGCGATGCACCTGGCAAAACGGCATGCCAGTTCACTGGCACTGATGTTTCTCGACCTCGATAACTTCAAGCAAATCAACGATTCACTCGGCCACACTGTCGGCGACCAGTTGCTGCAATCCGTCGCCCGACGCCTGCTGGCCTGCGTGCGCAGCTCGGACACCGTCAGCCGGACCGGCGGCGATGAATTCATCGTGTTGCTGAGCGAAATCCAGGGCGAACGGGACGCCGCCGTCAGCGCGCGGAAAATTCTCGGCGCCCTGGCGGCGCAGCACTGCATCGAGCAGCTCGGGGTACAGATCACCTGCAGCATCGGTATCAGTCTGTTCCCGGCCGACGGCAGCAGTGCCGAGGCATTGCTGCGCCATGCCGACAGTGCCATGTATCAGGCCAAGCAGACCGGCCGCAACCGCTATCGGTTCTTCCACGACAGTATCGAGGTGCACGCGGATGGCAACCGGTAAGCCGCGCAGACGGTACCTGACTCAGGCCAAGCGGCGCAGCGGCAGGCTGAACTGCCGGCTGTAGTCGTCGAGCATCTCGGCGTAGCACTCGCAGGCCGCCGCCTCCAGCCGCGGCCGATCAAGAATGCTGATTTCGCCACGGCTGTAGTGGATCAGCCCACGTAACTGTAGCGCGCCAGCGGCAATGGTCACCCCGCTGCGGCGCACCCCGAGCATGTTGGCCAGGTATTGATGAGTCAGGTGGAAATGGTCGGCATGGGCACGGTCGTGTGTCATCAACAGCCAGCGTGCCAGGCGCGGCTCCAATGCATGGAACTGACCGCAAGCGGCGTTCTGCGACAGCTGCACCAGCAACACGTAGAGATAGCGCTTGAGTCGACGCTGCAGCCGCGGGCTGGCCAGCAGCTCTTCGTGCAGTGCTTCGATGGTGATGCGCAAGGCGCTGCCTGCGCCCTGCACCACCGCTCGGCTGGGCGCCGTCTCTACCCCCAGTACAAGGGTGACACCGAGCATGCCTTCGTAGCCGATCAAACCCAATTCCAGCGGATGATGGCCACTCAGGATATTCACCTGCGAGATAAAGGCGGTGAGCGGAAAGTACAGGTAGTGCATCGGCTCGTTGGCCTCGCACAGGAGGCTGCCGAATTGCAGCTGCACCAGCTCGCAGTGCTGCAGCACGGCATTACGCTCTTTGACCGGCAGGCCGGCGAGGAGCAGATTCTGGATGACCCCTGACATGGGCGAGTCCCTGCGGCACGTACGAATCGGAGGGGTGCGGAGCAGGTGCCTGACCATCCCGCGTCGCCAGTCTGGGGCAAGCCGGTGGTGGCGCTCTGTTCGCTACGGCACGCAACGCCTCAGTTGACCTGACGCTGCGGCACGTATGGCAGCAGACGGTCAGTCTCCTTCTTCACCACCGCGTAGCACTCGCAACTGAGCTGTTCCAGCTTGTGCCGGTCGAGCACGGTGATATGCCCGCGGCTGTACTCGATCACGCCCTGGCGCTGCAATTTTCCAGCCGCCTCGGTCACGCCTTCGCGGCGCACACCAAGCATGTTGGCGATCAACTCCTGGGTCATGGTCAGTTGGTTGCTCGGCAACCGGTCTAGCGACAACAGCAGCCAGCGACACAGCTGTTGGTCGATGGAGTGATGACGGTTGCACACCGCGGTCTGCGCCATCTGGGTGATCAACGCCTGGGTATAACGCAGCATCAGCACAAGCAGCTCGCCATGGCGATCGAACTCGGCCTTGAGTAACGGCCCCTTGAGTCGGAAGGCATGCCCACCGCTCTGTACTACCGCTCGGCTCGGCGTGCTCTCGCCGCCCATGAACAGGGCGATTCCGACCAGTCCCTCGTTGCCGACTACGGAAATTTCCGCAGAAGCGCCACTCTCCATCACATAGATCAGCGAGATGATCGAATCGGTGGGGAAGTAGACATGGCGCATGGTATCGCCCGACTCGTAGAGCACTTTGCCAAGCGGCAAGGGTACAAGCTCGAGGTGCGTGAACAGACGCTGGCGCACCTCGGCTGTCAGGGCCGCCAGCAGATGGTTCTGCTGCGGCAGATGCGACTCGTGCATGATCGGCCTCTCTCGGCGCAAAGCGCAGCGCAGCGCAGTGACTCCAGCATACGCCCAATGGTCGAGTACTCCGTACGCTAGCGCACAGAGTCCGATGTACGGCTGTTGATGCTTGTGGCAAAGAACGGAGTAAGCGATGCGCGATCCCAGCGACTGGAGCGGGTGGCTGATCGATATCTGTTACGAGCTGGCGGCCGGTAAGCCGAAAGCCACAAGCGGGGTACTCCCTCACCTACCCCACCAGGTGACCTGTGGGGCGGACGCACGAAACTAGAAACCCGACTACGCCACAGTAGGTTGCCATCCGGAAACCCTCGGGCTAGAGTGCGCCCGTCGTGGTCAATCCCACGACCGGGAGTCGAAACCCGCTTTGTCTGAGGGCGCGGCAGCGTTCATAGCTGTGTAGCTGGTGTTAGTTTCACCGAGCTACTGCATTTCTATGGCGGGCCGTGCGGGGCAGGCTTTTGCCTGGCCGGTTCCCTCGGACGCCGGTATTTCGACCCCCGTACGGTTCGCCACCATTTCCGAGTCGAAACGGCACTGGTGGCTCCTCTAACTGTCCGAGGAGCATAAGGAATGCGCTACCCCCTTTTTACCCGAGAGCTCCGCCTTGGGCTGCTGGTCTTGCTGTCCACCTCTGATCTGGAGGTGTGCCATGGCTGAGTTCGAATCCTGCGTTGTACCTTTTCCGCTGCAGCGAAGCCCGCTGCATGAATCCGAACGCTCTCCCCTAGCCTCCGAGGCTGCGGCTGAACTACGTGGCGTAATGCTCGGCAATCTCCTGAATCAACTGGCTGAACCTGATGGGCTGCAGCCGGCAGATCTGCGCGTACGGATCGCTGCATATTCAGCCTTGGATCTACTCGACGAGATGGTGGTGCTCTATCGACGAGCCCTCTCCGAAGTGCGAGGAGGTGCCAGATGAGCAAGGGCGTTATGACATGCCTGCCACCTCACGATGGCCATCCAGGTGTCGAAATCATCTGGGCTGCCGACTGCAGGGAAGCGTTCAACCAGGGCGTGAAGCTGGCCCAGACCTGGCTCGACAACGCCCGCAGCGGCTGGCTCTGGGCAGTCATGATCGCCGAGCGCGATTTACTGCCATGTGCTATTGAGAGACGAGCTTTTGAGGTGGGTTTCCTGAGTCGTATCCACCAGCGTATGTGCTCGCATCAGGGCTGCGGTGAGCGCGCCAAGACCTGTACCACTGGTGACTATGTTGGCCACAGAAAGACCCTGACGCTCGCCGAAGCGAGGTGTCAGGGCTGACCTGAGCCATGGCAAATGCCAATGAAGTGGCCTGTTAAAACAGACCAGGAAGGATGGTTCTGAGCTAACGGAGTGCATGGGGCCAGCGTCCTGCCTGTTCGCACTTCGTTAGCTCAGCGACCGGAGAATATTTTGGTAGCGGCCATCTGCCAACCCTGCAGGATGGGCCATTGGTCACATAGCGCGATATTTCTCCTGTCTCTCACACTGGCTGTTGTACGCCATGGCTGCCTTTCTGCTGCTCGCCCACAACGCCCCTGGGCGTATTCGGTCGGGTCGACAGAGCCTGCGCGCTGCGCTTGCTGGTGGCGCCTGTGAGATCGGTAGAATGGCGGTCTTGCTGTTCCTCTCACCCTATCACGGCGTTCTCGCCGTCAAGGGCTGCATGCGCTTCGCGCATTTGCGGCTGGGCCGGCTTTCGCCCCCTGACTGCTGCGCTGCGCCGTGCTGGGCCGGTTCCGGGCAATTCCGCCCGAACAACTGGAGCATGATCATGTCGCAGCTTTCTCTCGCCCTTGACGCTTCCCTGATGATTCGCGACGAACAAGGTTGTCGCCGAGCTAAACGGGAGGCCTGTGGGCTATCTCGCCGTTTCCCGTGGCTGGAATCACTTCGCTGTCATTGAGGACATAGCAGTCGATGCTCAGCACAGAGGCAGCGGCATTGCCCGCCGTCTAATGGATGCCGCCGTTGGCTGGGCACGCCGAGAAGATCTTGCAGGTGTGCGGCTCGAGACGCAGTCGAACAATGTCACCGCATGCCGCTTCTACAAACGCTACGGATTCAAACTGGGCGGTTATGACCGCTACCTGTACAGCGGGATGGACTCCGGCAGGCAGGAGATCGCAATGTTCTGGTATCTGTTGAATCCGTGACGCTGCCCTCCTCTTGATACCCATAATCAGATGGCTCGCGGAGGATAGCCTAGCCAAACAGGCTCCCCTTATCGTTTGGGGGCCTCCACCAGCCGTGAGTCAAAAATGCAGGGGTTCTTGCCCCCTCAAAATCAAGAAAAATAGACGGTTTCCACCCGGCCGCTGCGCTGGGTGAATCCTCCGCGATTTTTCCTGATTTTTTCACGACCGCCTTAGTCGCCCTAGTCGGCAGGGGTTCATGCGCAGCGCAAGCGCAGAACCCTGAAGACGAAGGAGCGAAAGCCATGAGCGAACACATCAGGATCTACGTTGCCGACCTGGCCGCCTACAACGCCGGTCACCTGCATGGCGTCTGGATCGACGCCACCCTGGAGCTGGACGACATCCAGGCGCAGGTCAGTGCCATGCTGGCGGCCTCGCCGGTCGAGGGTGCGGAGGAATACGCCATCCACGACTTCGAGGGCTTCGACGGCTACCGCCTCGGTGAGTACGAGGGGCTCGAGAACGCACACGAGATTGCATGTTTCATCGAGGAGTACCCCGAGTTCGGCGGCGCCCTGCTCGCTCACTTCAACGACCTGGAGCAGGCGCGCAAGGCGGCCGAGGAAGATTACTGCGGCTGCTACAGCTCGCTGTCCGACTATGCCCAGGAGCTGACCGAGGAAACCACCAGCATTCCGCAACACCTAACCATGTACATCGACTACCGTGCCATGGCCCGTGACATGGAATACAGCGGCGACGTATTCACCCTGGAGACCGGCTTCGAGCAGGTGCACGTGTTCTGGAATCGCTAGGCCAGCGAAAGGCACCGGGGCGAGCCGGTGCCTTGTTTTTGTGCCCCTGTCCTGCCGGCCACCCTCGCGCCCCACCCGCAAGGCTGATGCACAGGCGTCTGCACCCAACGATCAGCCTGGAGCAACCTCTTTGGGTCGTCCGCTGATTGAGACCGTTACGGTCTTACGGTTTTACCCAAATCCGTCGATCCGTATCCAAGGATTTACGGATTGGTGGGGAAGCGGATTTACGTTTTTACGGATTTACAGAAATCCGCCGTTGCGGTTTTCCGGTTTTGTGGAAAGCCGTAGGCACGTATATCCGTAGGCTGCGCGCACGGAGCTTGGCGTGCTTGAGCAACGTGGCCGGCGACACGCGTAAATCAGCGTACACGGTCAGCGTCCAGACCTTCCCGGTATCAATCCTCGCCCCTCCTGCCTGCGCATTCGCCCAGACCCAACCCGGTATGATCGAACGCGACGGCTACCGCACGGTGCTCCTCCCACGTCAACGGAGGACACACCATGTCGCACTCACACGACCTTTCCCGCCACCCGCATCGCATCGATCTTGACGCGCCGCTGCACCGCAAGGCCGGGCCGACGACGCATGCCATGCGGCCCGTGGAGGGCGCTATTGAGGCGCAAGCGCCACAGGCCTGCCCTACCCCTCGCTACCTCACCAACAACGAAGCAGCGGCCTTCCTGCGGCTGTCTCCGCGCACGCTGGAAAAGCAGCGGGTGATCGGCGGCGGGCCGCGCTTTCACAAGTTCGGCCGGCGGGTGATGTATGCGCTCACCGATCTCGAAGCTTGGGCCGCTGATCGCAGCTTCGAGACCACCTTCGATCCCGAGTACCTCGACCGCCACCCGGGAGCACAGCGTGATGAGCAGTGAAGCCCTTGTCCATGAGCCGCAACTCTCAGGACTCGCCTGCCCAGAGTGGGCAACTGGATCTGTTCCGAGCGCTGCCGGGCGACATGGCGCCGCGCGACGCCCAGGACCTGATGGCGCATCCGTTCTTCTCGCTGGCCAAGTCGCGGCGCACCGTACCCATCGACTTTCGCTCGGGCGAGGTGACGGTGCGTGTGGAAGGCACGTTGGAGCATGGCATCGCCACGATCTGGGATGCCGACATCCTGATCTGGGCGGCCAGCCAGCTTGTCGAGGCGCGCGATGCGGGTATCCCGACTTCGCGGCTGATGCGTGCAACGCCCTACCAGATCCTGCGCTTCATCGGCCGGGGCACCTCGCTGCGCGACTACCAGCGCCTGAAGGCCGCCCTGGATCGGCTACAGTCGACCAGTGTGGCCACCTCGATCCGCGAGACCACCGGCCGGCGCCTGCATCGCTTCTCCTGGATCAACGAGTGGAAGGAGTTGGCCGCGGAGGATGGCCGGCCACTGGGTATCGAGCTGATCCTGCCGGACTGGTTCTACAGCGGGGTGCTGGATCAGGCCCTGGTGCTGACCATCGACCCGGCCTACTTCCGTCTCACCGGCGGCATCGAGCGCTGGCTGTATCGCCTGGTGCGCAAGCATGGCGGCAAGCAGAAGGACGGCTGGCAGTTCGACTTTCGCCATCTGTACCGCAAATCGGGCAGCTCGGCGCGCTACTCGGACTTCGCCCTCGACCTGCGTGCGCTGGCGGCTCGCCAGTCGCTGCCCGGGTATCGCCTGGAAGTGGTGCGTCTATCCCGTTCGACCGAGCTGCTGGCCTTCCGGCGCGTGCCGTAGACGGCACGGGGATATCTTCTGGAAAAGCTGTGAATCCAGACGTGCTTTCAGGCGCACGCTGGCCCGTGCTATCAGGAGCGCGGAACACGTGCTTTCAGGCGCACGAACTTCTCTACAGGCCAAGGCTGGCGCGCCTTCCAACCCTCTCTAACATTACTAACTTAAAAGCTCTAACTTGTTATTGGGGCAGCGCCTGTGTGTGGACAGCTGCTGATTGGGGCGGTTTGGCCGGGGAGATCCGGCCATGATCGTCGCTCTGCTCAACCAGAAAGGCGGGGTGGGCAAGACCACCCTGGCCACCCATATCGCCGGCGAACTGGCCCTGCGCGGGCAGAACGTCATCCTGCTCGATGCCGACCCACAGGGCTCGGCACTGGACTGGACGCAGCGGCGCAGCCAGCAGGGCTTGCCCAGGCTGTTCAGCGCCGTCGGCCTGGCGCGCGAGACGCTGCACCAGGAAGCCCCGGAGCTGGCTCGTCGCGCCGATCACGTGATCATCGACGGGCCACCGCGCATCGCCGCCCTCGCCCGCTCGGCGTTGCTGGCGGCGGATCGCGTGTTGATCCCGGTGCAGCCCAGCCCCTACGACCTGTGGGCCAGCGCGGAGATGGTCAACCTGATCCGCGAAGCGCAGGTGTTCAGGCCGACACTGCGCGCGGCGTTCGCCATCAATCGTCGCGTCAGCACCACGGTAATCGGCCGCGAAGCGCGGGGCGCCCTGGCCGACCAACCGCTACCGGCACTGCAGGCCGAAGTACGCCAGCGCATCGTCTTCGCCGAGAGCGTGGCAGCCGGTAAGCTGGCACCTGAACTGGCGCCGGATAGCGCTGCTGCACGCGAGGTCAGCAGCCTGGTCGACGAGTTGCTGAGGTGGTCGCCATGAGCAGCAAGCGCATCGGTATCGGTGCACGCCCGCTTGCCGATCCGCAGGCCGAAGCCTGGATACGCAAAGGCGCTGGAATCGATAACGACAAGGTCGAGCGTTATAGCGCCCGGCTAACGCTGGACGTGACGCCGGCACTGCGCACGCGGATCAAGCTGGCGGCCTTCGACCGTGGCGTAACCATGGCAGAGATGCTGCGCGAAGTACTGGAGAAGCAGTTTCCAGAGGCCACGACATGACGCTGGGTACTCTCGGCGTACGGTGGACACTGGCGCTGCTCGCCTGCAGCTTGTTGGCCCTAGGTTGGGCGGCGCTCACAACGTCGCCACCGCAGCTGGTCTACAACGCGTCCGACAGCGTGCCCGTCGGCTGGTACCGCATTTCGCCAGCCAACTCGTTGGCACCGGGCGATATGGTGCTGGTTCATCTGCCGCCGGAGGTTAGGTCGCTGGCAGCGCAACGCGGCTACCTGCCGGCGAACGTGCCGTTGCTGAAGACCTTGGCGGCAGTGGCGCCGCAGCGGGTGTGCATGCAAGGCAGTCAGGTGCGTATCGATGGCGTGCTTATGGTCAGGCGTTTGAGGTGGGATCGACAGGGTCGCGCGCTGCCAACCTGGCAGGCCTGTCGGCGCCTAGTTGGTGACGAGCTGTTCCTGCTCAGCAGCAGCAACCCGGCGTCGTTCGACAGCCGCTACTTCGGCCCGGTGTCTGCCGACGCAGTGATCGGTCGGGCGCAGCCCTTGTGGCTGGAGTCGCGTCGATGAGCTGGCCGTTTCCCTGTCGCCCCGTATGCCGACTGCATGCGCTCGATGTTCGCACTCGCGGGCCACCTGGCTGCAGATAACTCTGCCCTTACCTGCCGGCCAGGAGCTTTGGAAGTCGCAGTCCCGTATCTCCTGATTACCCAACTCAGCAGCGCAAAGGCACGGAAAAAGCGGAGGGCAAGATAAAAGGGGGCGGCACTTCGCTGGCCTGGAAAGCAGTCTGCACCGGGGTTGGCGGCGACACAGCGTCCGCGTCGCCAGGTGCCGAAATCGTGTTCGCCCCACAGCGACACTGGCTTAAAAGCGTGCCTGACACGCCGCACTGCGATCAACTTGGAGGAGTCCAAACATGAGCAAGGGAAGCCGTCCGGATGACGAATTGCGCTTTCGCCCGCAGCCGGGCAAACCGCAGCAACGCGGCCAACCCTTCGTCAACCAGGTGCTGCGCCAGGCCAACAAGGCCGGTACCGGAAAGCCGCGCAAGGCGAGCCACCAGCCCGGCGCCCGCCTCGGCCGCGGGCATGTCGCCGCGCGTTTCAGCACGAAGCAACTGCCGTCCAACGCCCGTCGCGTCACCATCAAGACGCGCCTGGTAAACCTACGCCAGGCCGGCAAGCGCTCGACGCTCAGCCACCTGCGCTACATCGAGCGCGACGGCGTCAGTCGCGAGGGTGATCCGGGCCAGGCCTACGGGCCGCTGACCGACCAGGCCGACCTCAATGCATTCGAGGAGCGCGGTCGGGACGATCGCCACCAGTTTCGCTTTATCGTCTCGCCCGAGGATGCCGAGCAGCTCGACGACCTGCGCACCTATACCCGCCACCTGATGAGTAGGATGGAGGCCGACCTCGGTACGAGCCTCGACTGGGTGGCGGTCGACCACTGGAACACCGACAACCCGCACACCCATATCGTCCTGCGCGGCAAGGACGATACCGGCAAGGACCTGGTGATCGCCCGCGACTACATCGCCGAGGGCATGCGCAACCGCGCCTCGGAGCTGGCCACCGAATGGCTGGGACCGCGTACCGAGCTGGAGATCCAGCAGAGCCTGCAGCGCGAGGTGCAGCAGGAGCGTTTCACCAGCCTGGATCGCACCCTGTTACGCGAACGCCTGGCCGGCGGTCTGAGCCTGAAGACACTTGCCAACCACCCACGTCGGCAACTGCTGATCGGCCGCTTGCAGCAGTTGCAGAAGTTTGAACTGGCTCATGAAGTTCGGCCCGGGCAATGGCTTCTGCGGGAGGACGCTGAGTCCACCTTGCGCGCCATGGGTGAGCGCGGCGATATCGTGCGTACGATGCAGCGGGCCATGGGTAGCCTGCAGCGCGAGCTGGCGGTCTTCGAGCCGGGCAAGGGCACTCCCGGGGTGGTCGGCCGGATCGTGGCCAAGGGGCTGGCCGATGAGCTAAACGACCGTGGCTATTTGGTGGTCGACGGGCTCGACGGCAAGGCGCATTACCTGGCCCTGCCCGCCCGCGCGGAGCTGGCTGACTACCCCATCGGCGGCGTGGTGGAAACACGCAGCCTGAGCGAGCCGCGCGCGGTGGATCGCTCGATTGCTTCGCTGGCTGCGGACGGCCTGTATCGCAGCGATCACCACCTGGCCCTGGCACGATCACAGGCATTCGAGGGACAGGATCCCGAGGCACTCGTCGAGCGCCATGTGCGGCGCCTGGAAGCCCTGCGCCGAGCCGGTATCGTCGAGCGGCTGGACGAGGGCGTCTGGCGGGTGCCGGCCGATCTGCCCGAGCAAGGCCGGCAGCATGACGCCCGCCGCCTGGGCGACGTCGCCGTCGAGCTGCGCACGCCGCAGCCCCTTGAGCAGCAAGTGCGCGCCCTCGGTGCGACCTGGCTGGACCAACAACTGATCGGCGGCAACCGCGAGCTGATCGACAAGGGCTTCGGCAAGGAGGTGCGTGAAGCGTTGCGACAGCGTGCCGACTTTCTGGTGGAACAGGGGCTGGCCGAACGCCTGGGCCAACGCGTGGTGCTCGCACGCAACCTGCTGGCCACCTTGCGCGGAAGGGAGCTGACCGCGGTAGCGCGCGAGATCTCGGCGCAGACGGGCCTGCAGTACCGCCCGGCAGTCGATGGCCAGCGCGTCAATGGGATCTACCGACGTAGCGTGCAGTTGGCCAGCGGCCGTTATGCCCTGCTCGATGATGGCATCGGCTTCAGCCTGGTGCCGTGGAAGCCGGTGATCGAGCAGAGGCTCGGGCAGAGCGTATCGGCAGTGATTCAGGGCAACAGCGTCTCCTGGCAACTCGGCCGCCAGCGCGGGCCGTCGATTGGTTGAGCAATCGGCGCTTGGGCTTATACCAGCGCCGGCTCCTGCTGAAGCCACTGCTCGAAGTCTCGGCTTTGCGGCATGCCTTCCTTCGCCGCGTAGTAGACCAGGCGCAGGTGGCGGTCCTCGTCGATGGTCAGCGTGGTGTGTTCGAACACCACCTGGCCAACTGCTTCGATGTACAGGTGGCGTATCCCCTGGCACGGGCCGTGGATGTCCTGCTGCCGCCACCAGTCCCTGAAGTCCGGCGAGGCCTTTTCCAGATCCTTCACCAGCGCGGCGATATCCGGATCCTGGGTCGCCCGCACGAAGTCGCGGCGGAAGCTGGAGAGTATCTGTAGCGCCTGCTCATCCCAAGGGTTGAACAACTCGCGCATGGTCGGGCTGGTGAACAGCATCCACAACAGGTTGCGGCGGTCGCCGGCAGCGCAGAGAAACCGAACACCCGATCTGCCGCAGCGTTCCAGGCCAGCACATCCCAGCGCAGGTTGAGCACGTAGGCCGGACGAGACGGCAGATCCCCCATCAGGCGATGAATCAGCGCTGGTACCGTGCACCAGGTCTTGCCCGGCTCTGGCGGCAGACGCTGGTGAGCCAGCAGGAACAGGTGGCGACGCTCGGTGGCATCCAGCTTGAGCGTGCGCGAAAGGTTGTCGAGGAAGGTCGCGGACACGCTGATATCCCGCCCCTGCTCCAGCCAGGTGTACCAGGACAAACCCACCCCGGCCAGGGCCGCGACTTCCTCGCGGCGCAGCCCAGGCGTGCGTCTCCGGCCACCTGAAGGCAGCCCCACCTCCGCCGGCGAAATTCGTTCGCGGCGACTACGCAGGAATTCGGCCAGCTCTACCCGGGTGCGTTCAGCTGTGCGAGGCGCGCTCATCCGGTTATCTCCAGTACTAGGATAAACAGTCAAATTGTAACCCCTATAAATCCCGAGAAGAATACCCCGACCTGGCCGCGAATGCCCGAGCCAGGGCTCTCGCTAGATGAGGAAGTCAGCAGAGACGTGTCACCCATTTGCTAAGGAGATAAACGGATGTACCAAGCCCTTCTTCGGGAACAACTGGAGACATTGAAGTCCTCCAACCAGTACCGCACCTTCACCACCCTCAGCCGCATCTGCGGCCAGTACCCGCTGGCCAAACTGGATGGCCGTGAGCAAGAACCGGTGGTGGTCTGGTGCAGCAACGACTACCTCGGCATGTCACAACACCCCGCCGTACGCGAGCAAATGCACGACGCGCTGGAGACCTACGGCGCCGGCTCCGGCGGATCGCGCAATATCGGTGGCTCGCACGAGCTGTATGCCAGCCTGGAGGCGAGCCTGGCCGACTGGCATTGCAAAGAAGCGGCGCTGGTCTTCCCCACCGGCTTTGGCTCCAACGATGCCACCCTCCAGTGCCTGCTGCGGCGCATCCCCGACTGCGTGGTGATCAGCGATGAGCTAAACCACGCCTCCATCGTCAACGGCATTCGCTCCACGCCCAACGAGCGCAAGATCTTCCGCCATAACGATGTCGAGCATCTGGAGCAGATTCTCGCCAGCTACCCGCTGGGTCAGCCGAAGATTGTGGTGTTCGAGTCGATCTACTCGATGGATGGGGACATTGCCCCAATCGCCGAGATCGTTGCGATCGCCAAGCGCTACAACGCCCTCACCTACCTCGACGAGGTGCATGCAGTGGGCATGTACGGCCCGCGCGGCGCCGGTATCGCCGCCGAGCTGGGCGTAGCCGATCAGGTCGACATCATCCAGGGCACCATGGCCAAGGCCATCGGTGTAATCGGCGGCTATATCGCCTCGACCCAGGTGATCGTCGATGCGGTGCGCTCCTTCGCCACAGGTTTCATCTTCACGACCTCACTGCCGCCGGCCATCACCGCAGGCTGCCTGGCCAGCGTCGAGCACCTCAAGGCCAGCAGTACCGAGCGTGATCGCCTGCATGCCCAGACCGCCAAGCTGCGCGAGCGGCTCAAGCACCATGACGTGCCGGTGATGCCCTGCTCGCAGACCCACGTGCTACCGGTGCGGGTAGGTGAAGCCAAGCGCTGCAAGGCAGCGGCCGAACGCCTGCTGCATAACCATGGTGTGTACCTGCAGCCGATCAACTATCCGTCCGTGCCGGTAGGGACGGAGCGCTTCCGGGTCAACGCTACGCCGAACCACAGCGATGCGCAGATCGAACATCTGGCGGTGTCGCTGCGCGAGACCTTCGACTACTTCAGCATCCCACTGGCGTCCGAGGTGTTTGCTGCGGAGGTGGCCTGAGATGGAACAGTCCTTCTTCACAGTACGTCCGGCGAACCAGGCCGACCTGGCCCGTTTGGTGGAGCTGCGCGCGTATCTGCTGGACGGCACCAACGCCAGCTATTCGAGCAATACGCCGGAGGACGCGGCGCGCTGGCGGGTGGCCTACCGCACCTGGCTGAATAGCCGCCTGAACGACAGCGACTGCGTGCAGATCCTCGCCGCCGAGCACAAGGAATCCGGCCAGGTTCTGGGCTGCGCGACGGCCATCATCGACCAACGCGCGCCGGCGCCGGGCTGCCTCAACGGCCTGTCCGGCTGGGTGCAGTCGGTGGTGGTGGAGCCGCAGTGGCGCGGTCGCGGTATCGCCCGGCAGCTGATGCAGCACCTGCTGCGCTGGTTTGCCAACCGCGGCGTCGGCTGCGTGGTGCTGCAGAGCACCGCGGCGGCCAGCACGCTTTACCAGGCCCTGGGCTTCGCCGCCAGCGATGAGCGCCTGCTGATCCGCCAGGAGGCCTCGGCATGAAGATCCTGATCATCGGCCTGGGCTACGCCGGCAACCGCTACCGCCGCGCCTTCGAGCATATCGCCACAAGCACCGGCCTGCCGCTGTCGCTGGCCTATGTCGGGCGCAGCCAGAAGACGACCGAGTTGCCCTACTTCGACAGCGTCGACCGGGCTCTGCAGGTGTTCGAGCCGGACATCGTGGTGGTCAGCGTCAACGACCACAGCCATGCGCCCGTGCTCAAGCAACTGGCCGGCTACCGGGGCTTCGTGCTCTGCGAGAAGCCGCTGGTCACGCCCAGTGACGATCTGGCCGAGCTGCTCGGTGCGCTGGAGCAGGTCGGCGGCTTTGCCCTGGATCTGGTGGAGCGCTACTCGGACGCGACCCGGCAGTTGCGCGAGTGGGTCGAGCGCCACGACTGGCAGCTGGTGCGGGCCAGCTTCCATTGGGGCAAGGACCGCATCAACGACTACCGCCCGACCTGCGGCGTGACCAGCGAGGTGATCCATGCCCTGGATCTGCTCGGCTGGGTCTGCCCGCGCGCCGGCCAGCTCCGGCTCGATGGCGTGCTCGGCGTGCGCTCGGATTTCTCGATCTCCGGCGCAGAGGTGCTCGACACCGTGCAGCTCACCGCCAGTCTGGGCGAGGCGCGGGTCACCGGCTACGCCAGCTTCGTCAACATCGCGCGCCAGCGCACTGTGGATTTCAGCTTCGTCGACCGCGACGCCCGACTGATCCATGCACGCCTGATCTTCGACACCCCACGCTGGGATCACGACCAGTTGCGCATCTGGACGCGCGGCGCCAACGGCGTCGAGGAGCTGCTGCACGCGTTCGCCACCGCCCCCGACGAGCCTGGCCTGAACACCCTGCACAAGCTCTCGCGGCTGTGCCGGCAGGTGGTGCGCGCCGTGGCGCTAAAGGAACCGCCCCGCCAGCCCTTCGCCGGCCTTGATACCGCCGTGGCGCTGCAGCGACTGCTCAATGACCTGGAAACCCATGCCCAAACCCCAGCACCGGCGCGCTACGCCCATGGCGAGACGCGCGTGCTGCTGGCCGAGGACAGCGACCTGGAAAGCCTCGGGTAACCCAATCACAAGGAGAACGATTATGTGTGGAATCACTGGATGGCTGTCCTACAGCCAGAATCTGGAAACGCAACGCGACACCCTGCAGCGCATGACCGACACCATGGCCCTACGCGGGCCGGATGCCGGCGGGCTGTGGATCGATGGCCCGGTCGGCCTGGGTCATCGGCGCCTGTCGATCATCGACCTGGAGGGCGGTCGCCAGCCGATGACGGCGATGCACGGAGGCCCGCGCGAGGTTGCCGCGATCACCTACAGCGGCGAGGTCTACAACTTCCGCGAGCTGCGCACCGAACTGCAACGACTTGGCCACCGTTTCGAGACCCGCAGCGACACCGAGGTGGTGCTGCGTGCCTATGTCGAATGGGGCGAGGCCTTCGTCGAGCGGCTCAACGGCATGTATGCCTTCGCCATCTGGGACCTGCGCTCGCAGGAACTGCTGCTGATCCGCGACCGCATGGGCGTCAAGCCGCTGTATTACTTCCCCACCACGGACGGTGTGGTGTTCGGCTCCGAGCCCAAGGCGCTGCTGGCCAACCCGCTGGTACCGCGCAAGGTGCGTGCAGACGGCCTGCGCGAGATCCTGGAGATGGTGAAGACGCCGGGCCATGCCGTGTTCGACGGCATGCGCGAGGTGATGCCAGGCGAGATCGTGCGCATCCACCGCCAGGGCCTGGGTCGCCGACACTACTGGAAGCTGGAGGCACGCGAGCACGAACACACGCTGGACGAGACCATCCGCCACACCCGCGACCTGCTGGAGGACATCGTCGATCACCAGATCGTCGCCGACGTGCCGCTGTGCAGCCTTCTCTCCGGCGGCCTCGACTCCTCGATCATCACCGCGCTGGCATCGAAGAAGCTGCTGGCCGCCGGCAAGGAGAACATCCGCTCCTTCTCCGTCGACTTCGTCGATCACGGCAGCGGCTTCACCGGCGACGCCGTGCGCGGCACCCCGGATGCGCCCTTCGTGCGCGACCTGGTGGAGAAGATCCGCTCCAGCCACCAGGAGATCGTCCTCGACAGTCGCGAGCTAGCCGATCCGGCGCTGCGGGCACAGATCGTTCGCGCCCTCGACCTGCCACCGGCGTTCTGGGGCGACATGTGGCCATCGCTCTACCGGCTGTTCCAGGAGGTGCGCAAGCACTCGACGGTGGCGCTGTCCGGCGAGAGCGCGGACGAGGTGTTCGGCGGCTACCGCTGGTTCCACGATCCGGAGGCGATCCAGGCCGACACCTTCCCCTGGCTGACCTCGGTCACCGGCAAGTACTTCGACGGCAAGACCCTCTTAGACCCGGGCCTGCTGGCCCAGTTGGACATGCAGAGCTTCCTGCGCGACAGCTACGTCCAAGCCAACGCCGAGGCGCCTGTACTGCCCGGCGAAAGCGCGGTGGACCAGCGCATGCGGCAGATGAGCTACGTCAACCTGACCCGCTTCGTGCAGACCCTGCTCGACCGCAAGGATCGCATGAGCATGGCCGTCGGCCTCGAGGTGCGGGTGCCGTTCTGCGACCACCGCCTGGTCGAGTACGCCTTCAACATCCCCTGGGCGATGAAGGCCTTCGACGGGCGGGAGAAAAGCATCCTGCGCGCGGCGACCCGCGACCTGCTGCCCGAATCGATCAGCGAGCGGGTCAAGAGCCCCTACCCCTCGACGCAGGATCCGGCCTACGAGCAGGCGCTGCGTGACGCCCTGGCCGCCATCCAGGCGGATCGCAATGCGCCGGTGACGCCCCTGCTCGACAGCGGCCGTATCCAGCAAACCTTGGCCAAGCCGCTCGGCGGTGTCTCGCCCATGTACGAACGCATGGGCATGGAGCTGGCGGTCGGCCTCAACACCTGGCTGAACGAGTACGACGTCAGCCTCGAACTCTAGTCCCCAACCGGATGCGGCCCCGGTGCGGGGCCGCATCCATTCGCTGTACCACCCACGCGTTCCTGCAACGCAAGCGAGTCCGAGCATGCACACACCCAACCAATCACCCATCTACCTCATAGCGCTGGGGGCCTTTGCCCTCGGTATGGCCTCCTACGTCACCGCCGGGTTGATCCCGATGATCGAGGCCTCGTTCGCAGTCTCCGTCGCGGTGGCCGCACAACTGGTCACCGCCTTCACCCTGGCCTACGGACTGGGTTCGCCGATCTTCGTCGCCCTGACGCCGGCGCATCGCCAGCGCGCCGGCCTGCTGCTGGCCCTGGGCCTGTTCGTCATCGCCAACGCCGCCAGCGCGCTGGCCGAGAGCTTTACCGCGCTGATGGTCTGGCGCGCCATCGCCGGTATCGGCGCCGGTGTCTACCTGGCCATGGGCATCGGCGCCTCGGCCGCCGTGTCTTCTCCTGAACGGCGTGGCAAGGCCATCGCCATCATCATGGGTGGCATGGCCAGTGGCGTGGTGCTCGGCGTTCCGCTAAGCCTGCTGATCGCCGAACAGCTCGGCTGGCAGGCCGCCCTGTGGCTGGTCACCCTGCTTGGCCTGGTGGCCTTCTTCGGCCTGCTGCTGAAGCTCCCTTCCCTGCCGGCAGCCACCGCCACCACGCTGGGCCAGAAGCTGGCTATCCTCGGCGACGGCCATGTGCTGGTCATCCTGCTGGTCTCGCTGCTGGCCGCCATCGCCAGCCTGGGCATGTACACCTTCATCGCCCCGCTGCTGGCTGACCCAGCCTACGGCGCGGTGCGTTCGGTCACGCCCTATCTGTGGGTCTGGGGCATCGGCGGCGTGCTGGGCAGCTTCCTGATCGGTCCGCTGGTGGATCGCATCAAGGGCCCGGTGCTGACCTTCGCCATCATGCTGATCCTCGCCGTATCGCTGTTCGTGCTGCCGCTGGCGGCGGCCCTCAGCACCTGGCTGGTGATGCTGCCCATCGCCCTGTGGGGCGCGGTCGGCTGGGCGCTGCAGGTGCCGCAGAACAACGAGCTGATCCTGGCGCGCCAGGCCCAAGGCGACGGCAACCTGGCCATCGCCCTGAACGAGTCGGCGCTCTACTTGGGCAGCGCCATCGGCGCCGCGGCCGGCGGCTTCGTGCTGCTGTTGCAGATGCCCACCTGGACCCTGGCCGCCAGCGCCGGTGGTGTCGCCGCGCTGGGCGCCCTGCTGCAGATCGTCAACCTGCGTCGCCAGCCAACCTGGAACGGCGACGTGCAAGCCGAACCCTACAACTGACGGAGGAAAGGCCGTGGAACTGCGCCACCTTCGCTGTTTCATCGCCGTCGCAGAAGAACTGCACTTTGCGCGTGCCGCCGCGCGCCTGCATATCGAACAGTCGCCCCTATCGCGGATCATCAAGGAGCTGGAGTACCGCCTGGGCGTCCAGCTGTTCGAGCGCACCACTCGGCGCACGCGCCTGACCTGGGCCGGCAAGGTGCTCTTGGAAGAAGCGCGCCGGGTGCTGGCCGTGGTCGACCAGGCCAAGGCCAGCGTCAAGAGCGCAGCGGCCGGCTACCGTGGGCGTATTCGCGTAGCACTGTCCGACGGTATTCCCCAGGCGCGCCTGGCGGCCCTGCTCGCCCAGTGTCGCGAGGAAGAACCGGAAGTCGAAATCTGTCTGTCGGAAGTCACCTTTAGCGAACAGGTCAGAGGCCTGAGCGACGACCTGTACGACATCGGGCTTGCACAGTCCGAAGAGGTTGGCGATGGGCTGGTGGCCGAGCCGGTCTGGTTCGACCCACTGGTTGTGGCGGTACCTGCGCGCCACCCACTGCTGAGCTACCGGCGCGTGCCGCTCAACGAGGTGGTGCGCTACCCGTTAGTCCTTTGCGATCCGCAAGTTTGCGAAGGTTTCTGGCAACAGTTGCAGCGGGTGCTTGGCGCCGTAGATACGCGACTGACTATTGCCGACCGCGTTCCAACCCTGGATCTGATGATGGCGTTGGTGGCCGCGGGTTACGGCCTGGGTTTCTCCAGCCTGGCGCGCATCAACGAACTCAACAATCCGGACGTCGTGGCCAGGCCGCTAGACGGCTGCGCATCGATGCTAACCACCTACTTGGTAAGGCGCGAAGGCGAACCGACCGAACAATTGGCGCGGTTTATCGGGCGGGTGAGCCCGGCGGAAAGCCAGGCGTTGCTGCCGGATCACACATCACAGAAGGAAATCGCCTGATCGCCCCAGGCACTAGATCTCCCCTCGCGGCGAGCCCTCTCAGAAGAGCGTCTTAGCGGCAGCCCAGCCAGGCTGCCGCATTTCTTATATCTGGCCACCTGCTCATTTCTTGACAAGAAGATAGCCACCATTAAACATACGCAAATAGCGTACACATATGAAAGCATTGTTCGTTGAACTGTCACCCTTTGAGCGCAACCGAAAAGCCTACCTGGATGACGGCGAATACTCGCTATTCCAACAGATGCTCTTGGCCAACCCGGAGGCAGGCGCAGTCATCGCCAACAGCGGTGGTCTGAGGAAGGTCCGCTTCGGATCGGCCAGGCGCAACAAAGGGAAGCGCGGTGGCGTTCGGGTGATTTACTACTACTGGCACAGCTGTCTGCAGTTCTGGCTCTTCACCCTGTATGACAAAGACGAACTCGATGACCTGAGCAGTGACCAGCGCAGACAGTTGAAAGCGCTCCTTGAGCGCGAAGTGAAGACGAGGCAAGCACCATGACCAAACGCGATATTTTTTCCGAGCTGATCGAAGGCTTCGATGACCTGGCCGCAGCACGTGAAGGCAAGCGTACGCTGCGTACCCACAAGGTCGAATACACGCCAATCGAGCCCGCGACAGGTGCGGAAATCGTCGCACTGCGCGAAAAGCTGAAGATGTCTCAGGGTGTATTCGCCCAGGCCATTCACGCCAAGCCTGCGACCCTCAAGAACTGGGAGCAGAACCGCTCAAAGCCCAACGATCAGGCCACTGTCTTGATCCGTATCCTGAGCAAGCATCCAGAACTCATACGCGAGCTGGCGTAGATCACAGAGCGCTGTTGTTGCCTGTAATAGCAGTCAGTCGGCAGAACCACTCGCCGGGTACCCAAATAAATTGGGAAGCGAAATGAAGCGGGCGGTATGCAAAGGCCTTCGCCACAACTCGTTTCGCCCTCAGGCAACGTCTGCAGGGCGCTGATGGCTCCGCGCCCTGTCACCTCGATCATCCAGACTACCCATTTCGAGATGATCTGGAGCGAAAAGTAATCAGCGTCAACCGGATTACAACGTTGTTAGCCGAATAGTTCCCAGCGCTGAGGGTGAACCCTACTATCAGATAGGGAGCGACCTGCGGTCACGGACTGCCGATCACAACCGGCAGAAATTGGCCAAGAGCTGCCTGTCGGAACAGGCAGCTGAAGAGGAAAATTCGCGCGCTCTCCCCCCTCACAGCAATCTAGCGCAATAGAAGCAATGGGCTGGTAGTAGTGCGCAGCATGTGGGCAGTGGTGCTCCCCACCAGGAACTGCCGGATTCGAGAATGCCCGTAGGCGCCCATCACGAGCAGATCAATACCGTGCTCTTCTTGGTAGGCATGCAGTGCGGGTTCAACCTCCCCAGTCCGGATGGCCGTATGTACCTTGTGCCCTGCCGAGGTCAGTGTTGAACAGGCCGCCTCCATCTGCACTGCATTCTCTGTCGTCTCAGTTCCGACCATCACCAGATGAATAGGAAGTCCTTTCATTAAAGGGCTGGCGGCCAACATCTCAACTCCCTTGCGCGTGGTGGCGCCGCCATCGAAAGCTAGCATCACGCTTTCCGGCTTCTTGAAGCTGGCCGGCGTTACCAGTACAGGACGGTGCATGATTCGAATGACACTTTCCAACTGGCTGCCGACGTGTAGTTCGGCACCGTCACTGGACTCGCCCTGGCGACCGATCACCAGCACGCGGATGTCGTTTTCAAGCTCGCGCAGGCTTTCCAGAAGATCGCCATGGCGCTGCCTGGTTTCCGGCGAACTCACGCCGTCGGCGATGGCCCGCTCCTTCGCGGCAGCGAGCATGACGAGGCCTTGTTCCAGAGCCAGCTTGTTGCGTTGCTCGTCCAACGCGGCGAGTTCATCCAGCAGATGCTCTCGACTGCCCAAACCGATGTTGCCGCTCAAATTGGCGGACACCGGATACTGGCGTTGATCCAATACATGCAGGAAGGTGAGCGGGGCATCCAGGCGCTGGCTGGCCCAGGCCGCATAGTCGCAAACAGCAGGGGCGGAGGCGGAGCCGTCAATGCAAGCGGTAACGTAGGTCATCGTTGTTCTCCTTGTCAGTGGCCCATGAGTTGGTCGATGGCATCGGGTTTGTCGTGCACACCAAAACGGTCGACGATAGTGGCGCTGGCCTCATTGAGGCCCAGCACCTCGACCTCGGTGCCTTCGCGGCGCAGCTTGACCACCACCTTGTCCAGAGCAGCGACGGCAGTGATATCCCAGAAGTGAGCGCGACTCAGGTCGATGGTCACCTTGCTAATCGCTTCCTTGAAATCGAACGCCGCAACGAACTTGTCGGCCGAGCTGAAGAACACTTGGCCAATCACCTTGTAGGTGCGGTGGTCGGCCGCTTCATTCAGCTCTGAGCCAATCGCCATGTAATGACCGACCTTGTTGGCGAAGAACATCGCAGCCAGCAGAACCCCGACCAGAACGCCATAGGCGAGGTTGTGGGTGAAGACCACCACGACCACAGTCGCAACCATCACGATGTTTGTGGAGAGGGGGAATTTGCGCAGGTTACGCAGCGAGTCCCAACTGAAGGTGCCGATAGACACCATGATCATCACCGCCACCAGCGCGGCCATTGGTATCTGGCTGACCCAGTCACTGAGGAAAACCACCATCAGTAGCAGCACTACTCCCGCGATCAGTGTGGAAAGACGGGTACGGCCTCCGGATTTCACGTTGATCACCGATTGTCCGATCATGGCGCAACCGGCCATGCCGCCCATAAGGCCCGAAGCAATGTTGGCAACGCCTTGACCTTTGCACTCGCGGTTCTTGTCGCTGGTGGTATCGGTCAGGTCATCGACGATGGTCGCGGTCATCATCGACTCCAGCAGACCGACCACAGCCAGTGCTGCCGAGTAAGGAAAGATGATCGCCAGGGTCTCGAAGGTCAGTGGCACGTCAGGCCACAGGAAGATCGGGAGCGTATCCGGCAGTTGGCCCATGTCGCCGACGGTGCGGATATCCAGTCCGAGATAGATGGCAACTGCGGTCAAGACCAGGATGCACACCAACGGTGAGGGAATCACCTTGCCGAGCTTGGGTACATAGGGAAACAGGTAGATGATGCCGAGGCCGGCAGCCGTCATGGCGTAAACGTGCCAGGTGACATTGGTCAGTTCAGGTAGCTGTGCCATGAAGATCAGGATCGCCAGCGCATTGACGAATCCGGTCACCACCGAACGAGACACGAAGCGCATCAACGAGCCGAGCTTCAGGTACCCGGCGGCGATCTGAAGCACTCCACACAGCAGCGTGGCTGCCAGCAGGTACTCCAGGCCATGGTTCTTGACCAGGGTCACCATCAGCAGCGCCATCGCCCCGGTTGCCGCCGAAATCATGCCGGGTCGACCGCCAACGAAAGCGATCACAACGGCGATACAGAACGACGCATACAGGCCGACCTTGGGATCGACACCCGCGATGATGGAAAAGGCGATGGCCTCCGGAATCAGCGCAAGCGCAACGACGAGACCGGCGAGCACATCGCCTCTCAGATTCGAAAACCAATTCTGTTTGATTGTCTGCAACATCAGTAAATCCAAGGCAATGGACGCGACAGCACAATGCCAAGACGGCGTGCAGGAAGCGTCAGGTTCAAGTTGTAGGAGTCACGTGGCGCCGTGTGGAACGGCAGATTTGCTACAGGCGCAGCAAGACGAATCAGTCGGTAAGCCGAGCTGACTCAGGGAGGGGGCTAAGCGTTATGGCGGCGTAGGCAGCCAGGCAGAGATTTTCGAGGCGTTCATGCTGTCAGGTATTGAGCAGTCAGAGCAGGAAAGAGCGCAGACCATACCACGGTGAGCTCAGTCTTGCGACATTAGGGCAAAAGTTAGAGCCTAAGCTTGAGTTATGCCGATGACTACTTTTTGGCCGATATCTCCCGTTCGATGTACGTCATACCTTGCTAAGTTTATCCGTCAACCGCCATACCCTGCGGTGCTATTCCACTCTTCTTAATCTCCACCGAAACGGTCTTTGACCCCTACTCCCCCAGTACCGAACCTCTCGCCCGCGGCACATCTGCGTGCCGTGCGTTTTGCCTGGGAGGTCGGGTTCAGGGATGCATGCAACAACGGTTCTGTACGGCCAAGTGCTGGTGGTGTTGGCCATTACCCTGTCCGGGGTGTGGGGTGCTACGCAGTGGACGGCGGCCACGCTCGGCTATCAGGCGCGCCTGGGGGCACCCTGGTTCGATCTGCTGGGCACGCCGGTGTATCACCCCTGGCGTCTATTCGAGTGGTGGTTTGTCTTCGATGCCTATGCGCCGGATGTCTTCAACGTCGGCGGCAGCATCGCCGCCTGCAGCAGCCTGCTGGCGTTGGTGGTGGCCATCGGCATGGCGATCTGGCGGGCGCGCCAGGCACGCCGAGTCACCACCTACGGTTCGGCGCGCTGGGCCGATGCGGATGAGGTGCGCAAGGCCGGCCTGACCCAGCCCGCGGGCGTGTTCCTCGGCCAATTCGACGATCAGTATCTGCGCCACGAAGGCCCCGAGCATGTGCTGACCTTCGCGCCCACGCGCTCGGGTAAGGGCGTCGGCCTAGTGGTGCCTACCCTGCTCTCCTGGCCTTCCTCGGCGGTCATCCACGACATCAAGGGCGAGAACTGGAGCCTGACCGCGGGATGGCGCTCACGTTTCTCCCACTGTCTGCTGTTCAACCCCACCGACCTAGCTTCGGCAGCCTACAACCCGCTGCTGGAAGTGCGTCGCGGTGCCCACGAGGTACGCGACGTGCAGAACATCGCCGATATCCTGGTCGACCCCGAGGGCGCGCTAGAGCGGCGCAACCACTGGGAGAAGACCAGCCACGCGCTGCTGGTCGGTGCCATCCTGCATGTGCTCTACGCCGGCCAGGACAAGACCCTGCGCGGCGTGGCCAACTTCCTCTCCGATCCGGCCTGCACCTTCGAGCTGACGCTGCACCGGATGATGACCACGCCGCACCTGGGTGATGCACCGCATCCGGTGGTGGCCTCTGCGGCGCGGGAGGTGCTGAACAAAAGCGACAACGAGCGCTCGGGCGTGCTGTCCACGGCCATGTCCTTCCTCGGCCTGTACCGGGACCCTACGGTCGCTGAGGTCACCTCGCGCTGCGACTGGCGCATCGCCGACCTGATCTCGGCCGAGCATCCGGTGTCGCTGTATCTGGTGGTGCCGCCCTCGGATATCAGCCGTACCAAGCCGCTGATCCGCCTGATCCTCAATCAGGTCGGCCGGCGCCTGACCGAGTCGCTCGACGGCTCCGATGGCATCGAGCGCCGGCACAAGCTGCTGTTGATGCTCGATGAGTTTCCGGCGCTGGGGCGGCTGGATTTCTTCGAGACAGCGCTGGCCTTCATGGCCGGCTATGGGCTGCGCGCGTTCCTGATCTCGCAGTCGCTGAACCAGATCGACAAGGCCTACGGCCAGAATCACTCGATCCTCGACAATTGCCATGTGCGGGTGACCTTCGCCACCAACGACGAACGTACTGCCAAGCGCATCTCCGAGACCCTCGGTACTGCCACCGAACTGCGCGCGCAGCGCAACTACGCCGGCCACCGTCTGGCGCCCTGGCTGGGCCATCTGATGGTCTCGCGCCAGGAAACCGCCCGCCCACTGCTGACCCCGGGCGAGGTAATGCAACTGCCCAGCGACGAGGCCGTGGTGATGCTCTCCGGCCTCGCACCGATCCGTGCGAAGAAGCTGCGCTACTTCACCGACGCCAACTTCCAGAGCAGGGTGCTGCCGGTGCCGCGCTTGCAGCCGGGCGGCTATGCCGACGCTCCGGCGCCACGCGCGGACGACTGGAGCGGCCTGACCGTGCCTGCGTCCGTTGCCGTGTCGCCGGCCGACCTGAGCGATGACGAAACCATTGAGGACGGCGGCCCGCGCCGTCAGCCCGAACTGGCGGAGCTCGCCCAGTTCCCGGGTCACGACGAGCTGGCCGGCGACCTGCTGCTGCTCGACGAGGATGACGTCCCCGCCCCCTTCCCCACCCAGCCGGACCCGCGCCTGCAGCGCGTGGCGCGGCTGGCCGCCCTCGACCCTGACGATGGAATAGCCCTATGAGCCGAGCCCGCCTCAACCTGTTTATACAACCCGAGCATGCGAAGCGCCTGAACGAATTGGCAATCACCAAGGGCGTGTCGAAGTCCTCGATCATCGCTGCGGCGTTGGCCTCCTGGCTGTCGCCCGAGTCCGGTGAGCAGCGCGAGGTGGCCATGGCCAAACGCCTGGATCGCCTGTCACGTCAGTTCGAGCGCTTGGAGCGCGACCAGCACATCCTGATCGAGACTGTGGCGCTGTATGTGCGCTACTACCTCACGGTCAGCACGCCGGTACCAGAGGCGCATCAGGAAGCAGCACGCGCGCAGGGCAAGCTGCGCTTCAGCCAGTTCGTCGAGCAATTGGGGCGCCACCTGCAGCGCGGACGCAGCCTGGTCAGAGACGTGCACGAAGAGGTTCAGGCAGAGGCCCAAGTCTCGGGAGAGCGTCCATGACTGTCGCCTCGTCCCCTATGCTGAGTGCAGCGGCAGCTTCTCTGGATCGCCGCACGCGCATGTTGCGCACGGCAATGGGCCCGCTGATTGCCGCGGCCCTGGATGATCCGGAAGTGGTCGAGGTGATGCTCAACCCCGATGGCGTGCTCTGGCTGGATCGACTGTCCGCTGGCCGCGCCCATCTGGGCATGCTAGCGGCTGCCGATGGTGAACGGATCATCCGCCTGGTGGCAGCGCATGTCGGCCAGGAGGTACATCGCAACAAGCCGCTACTGAGCGCCGAGCTGCCAGAGACTGGCGAGCGCTTCGAGGGTCTACTGCCGCCAGTGGTGGCCGGGCCGACCTTCGCTCTGCGCAAACGCGCCGCTGGCGTCATCCCGCTGCAGCAGTACGTGGCCGACGGCATCCTGAGCGCCGAGCAGGCAGAGCACCTGCGCGTGGCAGTGCGTGACCGGCAGAACATCCTGGTGGCCGGCGGCACCAGCAGCGGCAAGACCACCCTGGCCAATGCATTGCTGGCCGAAGTAGCCGGTAGTGGTGATCGCGTGCTGGTGCTGGAGGATACGGTCGAGTTGCAGTGTCCGTCCCATGATCACGTCGCCCTGCGCACCAAGCCCGGCGTGGTCTCCATGGCAGATCTAGTGCGCAGCACGCTGCGCCTGCGCCCCGATCGTGTGGTGGTCGGCGAGGTTCGTGGCGGCGAGGCGCTGGATCTGGTCAAGGCCTGGGGCACCGGCCATCCCGGCGGTATCGCCACCATTCACGCTGGCTCTGCACAGGGCGCACTGCTGCGCCTGGAGCAACTCATTCTGGAAGTCGCCCTGACCGCGCCGCGGGCGTTGATCGCCGAGGCGGTCAACCTGGTGGTGTTTCTCGCCGGGCGTGGCCGCACGCGCTATGTCCAGCAGATCGCCCGCGTCACCGGCTATGACGAGCGCGGCTATCAACTCACTTCCATCGCCCCCGCATTCATTCCTTCGCTGACTCAGGAAAACAGCCATGACTGCCTGCCATCCACGCGCTGCTAATCGTCGTCGCCTCATCGGAGCCTTGTCGCTCGGAGCCCTCTGCCTGGGCGCATCCCTGCCTGCGCTCGCTGCTGGCTCCGGCATGCCATGGGAGGGACCGCTGCAATCGATCCTTGATTCGGTACAGGGTCCGGTGGCGCGGATCATCGCGGTGATCATCATCATTACCACAGGCCTGACGCTGGCGTTCGGCGACACCAGCGGCGGCTTTCGCAAGCTGATCCAGATCGTCTTCGGCCTGTCGATTGCCTTCGCCGCGTCGTCGTTCTTCCTCAGCTTTTTCAGCTTTGCCGGCGGGGCGGTGATCGCATGAACGGCGAGCGCGAACTCATCCCCGGTTTCGAGGTGCCACTGCACCGTTCGCTGGCCGAGCCGATTCTGCTCGGTGGCGCACCACGCAACGTGGCGATCCTCAACGGCACTCTGGCGGCAGTGGTCGGCCTGGGCTTGCAGCTGTGGCTGCCTGGCTTGGCGCTCTGGTTGGTAGGCCACTCGCTGGCGGTGTGGGGTGCCCGTCTGGACCCGCAGTTCCTCCACGTGTTTGCCCGACACATCAAGCAGCCGTCACTGCTGGATGTGTGAGGAGGCCGCCATGCTGAACCTCACCGAATACCAGCGCCGCCCCGCCCAACTCGCCGACTGGCTACCCTGGGCCGGCCTGGTCGCACCCGGCATCGTGCTGAACAAGGACGGTTCGTTCCAGCGCAGCCTGCGCTTTCGCGGGCCGGACCTGGACAGTGCTACCCAAAGCGAACTGGTGGCCACCTCGGCGCGCCTAAACAATGCCCTGCGTCGCCTTGGCTCGGGCTGGGCGCTGTTTGTCGAAGCCGAGCGTCTGGCGGCGGCGGACTACCCTGACAGCGACTTTCCAGAGCCGTTGTCCTGGCTGGTGGACGAGGAGCGCCGTGCCGCCTTCGAGGCGCACGGAAGCCACTTCGAGAGTAACTACCAGCTTACGCTGCTCTACCTGGCGCCGGAGGAATCGCGCTCGCGCGCCGTCGGCCTGCTCTACGAGCACCGGCCACAGCGCGGCGTCGACTGGCGCGAACGGCTGGCTGCCTTTGTCGCCGAAACGGATCGTTTCTTCGATCTGCTGGACGGGGTGATGCCGGAGCTCGCCTGGCTCGATGACAGCCAGACGCTGACTTACCTGCATGCCACGATTTCGACCCATCGCCAGCGGGTGGCTGTACCCGAGGTGCCTTTCCACCTCGATGCCCTGCTGGCCGACAGTCCCCTGACCACGGGCCTGGCGCCACGCCTGGGTGAGCAGCACCTGCGCACGCTGTCGGTCCGTGGCTTCCCCACCTCGACGTGGCCAGGCGTGCTGGACGACCTTAACCGTCTGGGCTTCGCCTATCGCTGGTCGACCCGTTTTATCTGTCTGGACAAGGACGAGGCCGAGAAGGAACTGGTGCGCCTGCGCCGGCAGTGGTTTGCCAAGCGCAAGGGTGTCCTGGCGCTGCTGCGCGAAGCAATCTTCCAGCAGGAAAGCCCACTGCTCGACAGCGACGCAGCGAACAAGGCCAGCGACGCTGATGCGGCGCTGCAGGAACTCGGTGCCGATCAGGTGGCCTTCGGCTATGTGACGGCCACGGTGACGGTGAGCGATGCCGACGCCCAGGTCGCCGACGAGAAGCTGCGCCGGGTCGAGCGGGTGATCCAAGGGCGCGGCTTCGTCACCATCGCCGAGAGTCTCAACGCGGTGGAGGCGTGGCTGTCGTCGATCCCCGGCAACGCCTACGCCAATGTCCGCCAGCCGCTGATCTCCACGCTCAATCTGGCGCACCTGATGCCGGTCTCGGCAGTCTGGGCTGGCCCAGCACGCAACGAACATCTGGAAGGCCCGCCATTGGTGATCACCCGCACCGATGGCGCGACGCCGTTTCGTCTGGTCACCCATGTCGGCGATGTCGGCCACACGCTGGTGGCCGGCCCCACTGGCATGGGCAAGTCGGTGTTGCTGGCGATCCTGGCCCTGCAGTTCCGGCGCTACCCGGGTTCGCGCCTGTTTCTCTTCGACATGGGGCGTTCGCTGCGCGCTACGGTGCTGGGGTTAGGTGGCGAGCACTATGACCTCGGCGGCGATGGCGACCTGGCCTTCCAGCCCCTCGCGCGCATCGACCAACCCGGCTACCGAGCCTGGGCCGCCGAGTGGCTGGAAGCGCGCTTGCTGCAGGAAGGCGTGGCCGTCGGCCCCGAGCAGAAGGCTGCGCTGTGGACGGCACTCGACAGCCTGGCCGGTGCGCCGGAGACGCAGCGCACACTGACCGGTTTGTCCGTGCTGCTGCAGGACAACGCCCTGCGCCAGGCACTGCAACCCTATGTGCTGGGCGGTACTCATGGCGCATTGCTGGATGCCGACCAGGATCGGCTGGGCAGCGCCGACGTGCAGTGCTTCGAGATGGAGGAGTTGATGCACAGCAAGGCGGCGGTGGCTGCAGTGCTGAGCTACCTGTTCGCCCGTTTCGAGGAGCGCTTCGACGGCGCGCCGACGCTGCTGATCCTCGACGAGGCCTGGCTGTTCCTCGACGACCCGCTGTTCGCCGCACGTATCCGCCAGTGGCTCAAGACCCTGCGCAAGAAGAACGTCAGCGTCATCTTCGCCACTCAGTCGCTGGCCGACATCAAGGATTCCAGCATCGCCGCGGCGATCATCGAGAGCTGCACCAGCCGCATCTTCCTGCCCAACCCGCAGGCGGGCGAGCCTCAGATCCGCGGCATCTACCAGGGCTTCGGCCTCAACGACCGACAGATCGAGATCATCACCCATGCCACGCCCAAGCGTGATTACTACTACCAGTCGCGCCTGGGCAACCGCCTGTTCGACCTCGACCTCGACCTGGGGCCAGTGGCGCTGGCCTTCGCCGCCTCTGCCAGCCCGGCCGAGCAGCGCGAGATCGACCGCATCCTGCAGGCGTCCGGCGCCGCCGATTTCGCTCCAGCCTGGTTGCGTTACCGCGGCCTGGAATGGGCCGCCGACCTGATTACTGCCTATCCCTCGTCACGCAAGGAGTGCCTGTCATGAGATCCCCTGTCCACCGCTTCCCCTGCGCCACGCTGCTGGTGCTTGGCTTGCTGGCTGTGCAGCCGGTCAGCGCCCTGACGGTAATCGATCCGACCAATTTGGTGCAGAACACGCTGACTGCAGTTCGCACCTTGGAGATGTCGAACAATCAGGTTCGCCAGTTACAGAACGAGACCCAGATGCTGCTGAACCAGGCCCGTCATCTGCAGCGACTGGACTACAACGTGGTCAGCCAGTTGCGCGCGAGCTTGGCCAACACCGAGCGGCTGCTCGCCGAGGCACGAGGGCTGGCCTACGAAGTGCAGCGCCTGGATCAGGAGTTCAGCCGACTCTACCCGAACGAGTACACCGGCGACGTCAGCAGCCAACGCCTTGCAGAAGAAGCACGCGAACGCTGGCAGCAGGGCCTCGACGGGCTGCATACGGCGCTGCGTGTACAGGCTCAGATAAGGCAGAACCTGGCCGAGGATGAGAGCGCCTTGGCCGCTCTGGTGCAGCAGAGTCAGTCCGCGGGTGGCGCCTTGCAGGCTGCCCAGGCTACCAACCAACTGCTGGCCCTGCAGGCCAAGCAATCGATCCAGGCACAGCAGTTGCAGATCACCCAGAACCGCGCCGTCGCCTTGGAGCTTGCCCGTCAGTCTGCAGCGGCCGAAGAGGCACGCGAACGGCGGCGGCGCTTTATGGGTAATGGCACGCCCTATACCCCCTACCCCGTGCAGTTCTATCGGTAGGGAGGCGCCCTCATGAAATTCCTGACACTGCTGCCGTTGCTGGTGCTGGTCGCCTGCGGACAGGGCGACAACAGCGTCATGCCTAAGCAAGAAGATGCGACTGAGCGCTTCTACTCCGGCTGCGCCCGGCCCGGCGAATTTCTGCGGCCTACCGACTTGCCCGCGATTCCACCAAGCTTCGACGAGGACGCGCAATGAACGACGTCAGCGTGATCGACCGATTCCTCGAGGTGTTCGGGCTGTATATCGACACCGGCTTCGGCCTGCTCGGCGGTGAGGTGGCCTTTCTCACCATGACCCTGGTGGTGATCGACATGACCCTGGCCGGGCTGTTCTGGGCCATGGGCGGTGAGGACGTCAGCGCCAAACTGATCCGCAAGACCCTCTATGTCGGTGCCTTCGCCTTCATCATCGGCAACTTCAATTCCCTGGCGAAGATCGTCTTCAACTCCTTCGCCGGGTTGGGTCTGTTGGCCTCAGGTTCAGGGTTGAGTCATGCGGAGTTTCTGCAGCCAGGGCGGTTGGCCGCGATTGGGGTTGATGCCGGAGGGCCGCTGATTGAGCAGATCAGCAAGCTAAGCGGCTTTCCCGAAGTCTTCGGTAACCTGCACAGCATCCTGGTGCTGTTCCTGGCCTGGCTGGTGGTGATCGTCAGTTTCTTCTTCCTGGCCATTCAGCTGTTCGTGACCTTGGTCGAGTTCAAGCTGACCACCCTCGCTGGCTTCGTGCTGGTGCCCTTCGCGCTGTGGAACAAGACCGCCTTTCTCGCCGAGAAGGTGCTAGGCAATGTGGTCGCGTCCGGCATCAAGGTGCTGGTGCTGGCGGTGATCGTCGGCATTGGCAGCGGGCTGTTCGCCGAGTTCCAGGCCGTACCGGACGAGCCCTCCATCGACCATGCACTGGTGGTCATGCTCGCCTCGCTGGCCTTGCTCGGCCTGGGCATCTTCGGGCCAGGCATTGCCACCGGCCTGGTCTCCGGCGCACCGCAACTGGGTGCTGGTGCAGCAGCCGGTACCGCGCTAGGCGCGGCAGGTATGGCAGCGGGTGCTGCTGCAGTAGTCACAGGTGTCGGCGGCGCGGTATTGGCCGGCGCCCGTATGGCACCCGGTGCAGCACGCTTGGCAATGGGCGGCGTTCGCTCTCTGGCAGGAGCCTCTTCCGGCGCTTCAGCAAGTGGTGCCCCCGCCACTTCCGATCCTGCGACCGCCCCAGCCAAACAGCCCGACTGGGCCAAGCGCCTGCAGCGCAGGCAGCAACTCTCACAGGCTACCAGCACGGTCACCCACACCCTGCGTGGTGGCGATGGCGGTGGTTCATCACCTGGGCCGCAGATCCGCGACCCATCGAGTTCGTAAAGGAGGACGAGGATGCGATTCAGACGTCCACGGGTGCGCTACAGCGACACCCCTCAACCTGTCACCCCTTACCAGGCAGCGGCACAGGCCTGGGACCTGCGCATGGGCAGCAGCCTGGCGCAGGCACGCAACTGGCGGCTGATGGCCTTCGGTTGCCTGGGCCTGGCGCTGCTGATGGCTGGCGGACTGGTCTGGCGTTCGGCGCAGTCGACGGTGACGCCCTACGTGGTGGAGGTCGACAACCTCGGCCGGTGCGCGCCGTCGGCGAAGCCGCCAGTCCCTACCAGCCCCAAGATGCGCAAATCGCCCATCACCTGGCGCGCTTTATCGAGCAGGTGCGCTCGCTATCGATAGATCCGGTGGTGGTGCGGCAGAACTGGCTGGAGGCCTATCACACCACCACCGACCGCGGCGCAGCCACCCTCAACGACTATGCCCGCGTCAACGATCCCTTTACTCGGGTCGGCAAGGAGTCGGTATCGGTCGAGGTCACCAGCGTGGTGCGGGCCAGCGATAGCTCGTTCCAGGTGCGCTGGATCGAACGTCGCTTCGTGAATGGTTCAGCCGCCGGCCTGGAGCGCTGGACCGCAGTGATCTCGCTGGTAGTGCAACCGCCACGCACCGAGGAAAAGCTGCGCCGCAACCCGCTCGGCATCTACGTCAACGGCCTGTCCTGGAGCCGTGAGCTGGACACTACGGAAGGAGCCAAGAAACCATGAAAACCTCCCTTCACCTCTCAATCTGCACTCTGCTGCTGAGCGTGCTGGCCGGCTGCGCCAGCCAGGAACCACCAGTGATCGCGCTGGATGAACCGGTAGAAGCGCAGCGCCTGCCGGAGCCGCCCAAGCCCATCGAAGTGGTGGAAGTCCCCAAGCCCCTGGCCCTGCCGGCGCAGCTCAAGCCGCTGCCAAAAACTCAACCCAGCAAACCCGCCAAGGAACCGGCCGACGAGCGCGTGCGAGTCTCGCGCGCCAATCGCGAGGCTCGAGTCGCGCCGAGCCGGGAAGGCTATATCAACGCCATTCAGGTGTGGCCTTACTCCGATGGCGCGCTGTATCAGGTGTACGCCAGCCCGGGTCGGGTGACGGCAATCAACCTGCAGCCCGGTGAGGAACTTGTCACCGTGGCCGCCGGCGACACCGTGCGCTGGATCGTCGGTGACACCACCAGCGGCAGCGGCGATGAGTTGCGCACCAGCGTGCTGATCAAACCGACGCGGCTCGACCTCAAGACCAACTTGGTGATCACCACCACGCGCCGCACCTACCTGATCGAGCTGAGTTCCACCGAGCAGGCCTGGATGGCGTCGGTGTCCTGGGACTATCCGAAGGATCGCATGCTCGCCCTGCAACGCCGTGCCAGTGCCGCTCAGGCCGCGGCGCCGGTGGATGCCGGCCTAACGCTGGAGCAGCTGCGCTTTCGTTATGCAATCAGCGGCAGCAATCCTCCCTGGAAGCCGCTGCGTGCCTTCGACGATGGGCGCAAGGTGTATATCCAGTTCCCCGCCGGTATCGCCCAGGGCGAGCTGCCGCCGCTGTTCGTAATTGGCCCCGAAGGTGACGGGCAACTGGTCAACTATCGCTTCCGCTCGCCCTACTACATCGTCGACCGCCTGTTCGGCGCGGCCGAGCTGCGCCTGGGCGCCGACAAGGGTGACGTGGTGCGGATCGAACGCACCGATGGCGTGGCACGGAGGCGCTGAGCATGACGGGTAAGGACAACGACCAAAACGCGGTAACCTCGCTACCGCCCAAGGAGGCGCCGGAGTCGCTGGAGCTGCGAGCCAAGCCGCGTCCGGTCACCCGCCTCAACCCACGCATGCTGGCGGTAGTAGTCGGCGGCCTATCGGCTGCGGTACTGGGTGCCATGCTGTGGTCGCTGCAGCCGCAACAGCGCCGCCCAGGCGCCGAGCCGAACGAGCTATACAACGTCGATCGCGTGGCACGCTCCGAGGGGCTGGAGCACTTGCCAGCAGACTACTCGCAGTTACCGCCTCCACCGGCTCCCGAGATACCGCAACTGGGGCCGCCGCTGCCCGGCGATCTGGGCGGGCCAATCCTCAGGGCGGAGCAGCAGGCGCAAGGTTACGGGCATGGGCCAGATGCCGCCGAAGCTGAGCGCCTGGCCCTGCTCAAGGAAGCCGAGGAAGCAGCGCAGTCCTCGGTATTCTTCCAAACCAGCAGCGCGAGGAAATCGAACGCTGCATCCACTGGGAGTGCCCAACTAGATCCCATGACCCTGGGGATGGCTTCGTCAGGCGCGGTAGCTGCAGTTGCAGGAACGCCAACCCAGCAGGAACGGAACGAGGCGTTTCTCAGTAAATACGTAAACGCACAAATCCGTAATTCCGGCTTGCTGCAGATGCCTGAGTCGCCCTACCAGGTGATGGCCGGCACCGTCATCCCGGCAGCGCTGGTCACCGGCATCAAGTCGGATCTACCTGGCGACGTGATCGCCACAGTGACCGAGCCGGTCTACGACAGTGCCACCGGTCAGCACGTGCTGATTCCCCAAGACTCGCGCCTGCTGGGCCGCTACAACAGCCAGGTGAGCTACGGACAAAGCCGCGTGCAGGTGGTGTGGCAGCGAGTGATCCTGCCGGACACCTCGTCCTTCCAGCTCGACAACCTGGTCGGTACCGATGCCGCCGGCTATGCCGGTCTCGAGGATGGCGTCGACTGGCATTGGGATCGGATTGTCGCCGGCGCGGCCATGACAAGCCTGCTGGGCATCGGTGCAGAGTTGGCGGCACCGACCAGTCGCACCGACGGCGACCGCATCATCATCGCCGGACGCGACAGCCTGCAAGACACGGTGAATCAGGTCGGCCAGAAGGTTACCCGCCGCAACCTCGATATTCAGCCCACGTTGACCCAGCGCCCTGGCCTGCCCCTGCGCGTAATCGTCAATCGCGATCTGGTGCTGCGTCCATACCAGCCCATCACAGCTCAACAAAGGAACCCGCAATGAGCACGACCAAGCTACGCCTCGGCCCGCTGCCGAAAACCGAGAACACAAAGCTTACCTTCACCTGCCCGGCCAGCCTAAAGGTTGACCTCGAGCGCTACGCGGCGCTGCACTCACAGACCTACGGTGAAGAAGTCGACGCCCTGACGCTCATTCCGCACATGCTGGAGGCCTTCATGGCGAGGGATCGGGTGTTCAGGAGAACAAATACACAATCCTGCAGCGGCAATTGATAAGCCTGCATCCCCTCCCAGCTGCCGTGATGACAACGGCAGAAAACCCACACACGGTTGAAAACCGTGACCTAATACATCACACTTATCGCCATGATCGTAAGCTTCCGCACAAAGGTCTACGCATTTTTTTTGAATCTGGCTCAACCAAAGGCATCCGGGCCGACCACGCAAAGCGCCTGGGCCGAATGCTAAGTTTTATGGATAGAGCCAATGAACCCGCCGACCTCGACATCCCCGGTTGGCGGCTACATCCCCTCAAAGGGGAACTGGAAGAGTTCTGGTCACTCACCGTCAATGGAAACTGGCGAGTGATTTTTCGATTCGTGGGTAGCGACATCGAGCTCGTCGACTACCTTGACTATCACTAAACAGGAGGGGGTTATCCATGGCCATGTTCAACCCACCGCATCCTGGTGAAACCCTGCTTGAGGACGTGCTCCCCGAACTGGGCATCAGCATTGCCGAACTTGCCCGCCGCCTTGGCTTTGCGCGGGAATCCCTGTCTCGCATCTTGCACGGCCATGCGCCGGTCAGTCCGGATTTGGCTGTTCGCCTAGAGTTGGCCGGCATCGGCAAAGCTCGCACCTGGCTCGGAGTGCAAGCCGACTACGACCTTTGGCAAGCCAGGCATCGCGAACAGCCGAACATCGAGCGCTTTGCTGCGATTGCTTAGTTCCGTATGGAAGATGACGACTGATAACGAGGGAGGCGACATCGATGAGAAGAAAGATTCTTGGGAGCAATTCAAGCCCACTATCGACCTTCTTCAGGAGCAGCTCTGATACAGCCAAGCGCGCTGCTTACGGCGCAGCAGCTGAGCGCGCCATCGAAAGTCAGCGCAAGGTACTCGAAAAAGCGAAACTCATTCGAGAAGCCAAGGCAATAGCCTGAAGTTTTCGTCGCGCCAACGAGCGCCGCTATCCACGTACGGCTTTGAGGGATTAGCCTTTCCAGCGACGCCCACCCAGTACATGCCGAAATGACAACGGCTGGGCAATCCGCGATCACTACCGACGATCAAACATCTCGAAGGCCGCTTGCAACTGAGAATGGTCGGAAGCCCGCTTCGCAGCTGATCGTGAAGCAAGATTCTGCAGTTTCCGTTTTACCGCAGGTAGCTCTGCTGCCTGTGGCAACTGGATCAAGTCAAAATCTGGATTCTCCATCTCGACGGATTCCAGAAATGCTCTCGACTGCGGGGTAAGCCACTCTGAAATTTGTCGAAGAAGCCTGGCGCGGTGCTCCAGCAGTATCTCTGAGCTGACAGGGGCAGCAGTCATACCACGGAAGTGGGTCTGGTATATCGCCTCGAAATCCTTGGGTTCATTGGGAACCAGCATCTCCCAGGCAGGTTTCGGGCTACAGGTCATGTAGATCAGGAAGGTTCGCCAAAGTCGCTCATCTGTGCGCGGATCGGCCAGAAGCAAACCGATATCAAACAGGTCGCGCGGATGCTGCCTCGACAATGCTGCTGCCATTTTCCCCGCATATAGATCCGCAAAGTCGAGCACCTGGATCGAGGCAAAGCCAAAGGCCTCCTGGACCTGCGGCTGGACAACCATTGTCCGTACCGGATGCACGGAACCGCGCATCACCGGAGTCGTTTCTATTTGGACTCGGGCTCGTCCACGACTCACTATCAGTCTGTTTATGAAGCCACCTCTCTCTGGCGCCGATGTTTGTACCTGTAGCCTTAATGGCGCAGAGCCAAGTGCCCTTCCCAGACTTTCTAATGCATCGGAGATCTGACCAGCATCCTGCGCATAGTCCTGCATCGGCAACCAAGTCAGATCGATATCCACAGACAACCTGGGCAAGTCATGCTCGAACAGGTTGATCGCCGTCCCTCCTTTGAGGGCAAATCGTGTTTCTTTCGCCAAGGTCGGCAGAATTTCCACCAACAACTGGACTCGGTCGGTGTAGCGCTTATCCCAGGTGCTCATCAAGATCCGCCGGCAAGGTTATTTGGTAGGTTGGGTTCAAGCGACCACCGGGAACCAGACAACGCTTTCCCTTCCCTAGATAGACGCCGTCCAACGAGACATGATCCACCCAGGCGTGCTGGTGGCGTTCTGCGAGGGCTAGGAACAAGCGCTTGGCTTTTATGCTGGTGCAATGTCGCAGCAGCATGCTTACCCTTTGAGGACGGAGGGTGTCCGCACCCTGCATCAGCGCATCCACTTCATAAACGAGCGACGCGTCTGACACGCCATCACACAGCTCGAGGATTGCGCGCTCAGGTGTCGCGACGACGATGCGGCCGCGGTCGCCATCAGCATCCACCCACTCGAGCCCAAGATTCCTTAGGGCTTCGTCATCCATGTCGGCCTTGAATGACAGTGCTGAAAGATTGAATGGGCTTTTGCCGCACAGCACCACCTCAGCCTTCAAGGGAAGCTTTTCCACCCAGGCAGGGAGGCTTCCAGGGCCATATAGAGTGACCCTCTCACGCTCGCCCAACCGCAGGTAGTGCTCGTGCCCATGCCAAGCCAAGGCAAAACGCCCGCCAACATGCAGCGGCAATCGCTCTCCTCCCTGCAGCGCGCGCACTACAGCAGCCCAGGTGAGACGTCCGCCTCGTCGTTGATAGATTCCACGCGCAGGCGATTCCAGCCAACCGCTCGCGATATATCGCGCTACCAGATTGCTGCTGTAGCCATGAGCCTTCAACCAGCCACTGGATACCAGGTCGCTGTCGCCGAGCCCTGCAAGCAAGGAGTTTAGTTTTTCAGGTTTTTGCACACTCATAGTGAGCAAAATAGAGTTTTTCTAAACCTCCCGCAAGAAGAAGGTTTACAGAAATCAAAAAAAACTCACCATTAGTGAGCAAAATTTAGTTTTTATAAACCCACACAGAGAACTCTTGAACATTGCTACCGCTCCCGAGGCCCCTTCCATTCCAGCAACGCCTGTAGCGGATCCAGCTCGCCAACAAGCTCACGCTCTTGGGCGAGCTTGGCCATAGCAATGCAGCGCTCGGTTTCGGGCAGATTCGATACGGAGTTCTCCGCATCACTGAAAAAGGCCTGGATCCGCTTTATGTCATCCCACTGCTTAATGACACACAGCAAGTCAGCCTTCGCCGGCTCCCTTGCCTCGTTTTGCAGTCGAATCCGCTCTCTCTCCTCACGCCTGCGAATCTGCTCCATCCCCTCTCCTCGGCCTCTCTACTAATCGGGCAACTACAGGCGCGGCGTCCGTGAGCTGCTGGACGATCTCATCCAGCTGGCCACATAGCGAGCGTTGCTTAGCCTCCCTCCAACGCTGAGACAATCAGTCCACGGATGATGCTGCAACGCCTGTGACGCCAACTGCCCCAGCGAATCTGCCCTTCTCTACTCTGCAATCCTCTCCTCCCGGTTGAGGCACACCAGAACGTGCCATATGGTGCCAAATAGACACCTTTCACGTATCACACAATCGCCGGTATGGTATCGGCGGGATCGTTATCCATGGAAGCGATACAGTTTTTGAGCCACGAGCAAGTCTGTGAGTTGACTGGCGCCAAGATAAGAGCGAAGCAAATCGAGGCCCTACGCAGAAACGGCATACCCCATACGATCAAAGCAAATGGCTGGCCATGTGTGATTGCGGCCAATCTATTGCCAGTGTCGAAGGTTAGCGTTGAGCGAGAAGTGACCTGGAGGTCGAGGAAGGCAGGATAGATGGGACGAAGACCAACAAACCTAGGGGCAATTCCGCGCCTGCGTGAGCGAAAACGCGGGAGCACGACATACTACTTCTATGACACCGGAGGCCGACCAAGGAAGGAGATTCCCCTTGGTCGAGATTACGGTCTGGCAATAATGAAGTACGCTGAACTTGAGCGCGATAGAACAGCTACAGAGCTACAACAGAAAGTCATTACGTTCGGGTATGTGGCTGGGAAATACCAAGTAGAGATTATTCCTACCAAGGCCCCCGGTACCCAAACGAAAAATCGCCAAGAACTGCGCAAGCTACTAGAGTTTTTCGACGACCCGCCAGCCCCACTTGAAGCGATCCAGCCTCAACACATTCGTCAGTATCTACGCTGGCGGCAATCCGCTCCAATTAGCGCGAACAGGGAGAAGGCTCTTCTCTCAGCAATCTGGAACTATGCACGAGAGATGGGTTACACCGCTCTTGCTAACCCGTGCGCGGGGGTGAAAGGCAACAAGGAAAAAGGACGCGACGTCTACATCGAAGACAGCCTCTTCCATGCCGTTTACTCAAAAGCGGATTCTGGCTTACGCGATGCGATGGACTTGGTTTATCTGACAGGACAACGTCCTGGAGATACCTTGCGCATGGACGAACGAGACATCAGAGACGGGCATCTGCATGTAAAGCAGTCAAAAACTGGCACCAAACGCCGCATTGAGGTTACAGGCGAACTCGGCCTGCTACTGGAAAGGATCAAGGCTCGAAAAGCAGGCCACAAAGTGCGCTCGACCAGACTGGTAGTGGCGGAGGATGGAATCGCTATGACTCCGGCAATGCTCCGCTCCCGGTTCGACAAGGCTAGAAAGGCGGCAGGTATCGAAAAAGCAGAGTTTCAGCTACGTGATCTACGGGCCAAAGCAGGCACCGACACGGCTGAATCAAGCGGAGACATCCTAAAAGCTAGAGACCAGCTTGGCCACACCACGGTAGTCATGACGGAGCATTACATCAGGGAGCGGCGAGGAAAAAAAGTGTCGCCAACAAGGTAATTGCGGAAAAAAACTGGAATTGCGGAAAAAGTGGGAAGAGAGGCGATATCTATAAGTGCTTGATTTTAAATGGTGCCCGAAGCCGGACTCGAACCGGCACGCCCTTGCGAGCGAGAGATTTTAAGTCTCCTGCGTCTACCGATTTCGCCATTCGGGCGGTAGCGCTGTGCGAAGGGCGGACTATATACAGCCCTCCGCCTCCTCGCAAGGCATGTAAAGCCTGCCTTGGGGAATGAAAAAGGCCTCGTAAATCATGGATCTACGAGGCCTTTTGAATTGGAGGCTGAGGTCGGAATCGAACCGGCGTTCACGGATTTGCAATCCGGTGCATAACCACTCTGCAACTCAGCCTTAAAACGAACGAGTCGCCTTGGCGACTCGTGTAAAACTGGAGCGGGAAACGAGACTCGAACTCGCGACCCCGACCTTGGCAAGGTCGTGCTCTACCAACTGAGCTATTCCCGCTTGTCTTGTCGACGGGCGCCATTCTATAGAATCGAATGGTGCCGTCAAGCCTTTGATTCAAAAATACTTATTTCTTTTCCGTGGTGGTGCTGAGGTGCGGCCAGGCGGCCAACAGGTAGTGCAACATCGACCACAGGGTCAGTACCGCAGCGACCACCAGCAGCACATAGCCGAGCACCACCCAGAAGGTGAAAACCGGTGGATTGCCCAGCAGGATGACCAGGGCGACCATCTGCGCCGCGGTTTTCCACTTACCCAGATTGGACACGGCCACGTGCGCCCGCGCACCCAGCTCGGCCATCCATTCCCGCAGCGCGGAGACCACGATCTCGCGGCCGATGATGGTGGCCGCTGCCAGGGTCAGCCAGAGGTTGGAGTGCTCGGCCACCAGCAGCACCAGCGCCACCGCCACCATCAGCTTGTCCGCGACCGGGTCGAGGAAGGCGCCGAAAGGCGTGCCCTGCTCCCAGCGGCGTGCCAGATAGCCATCGAGCCAGTCGGTTACGGCCGCAATGGCGAAGACCCCACTGGCCGCCCAGTAACTCCAGGAGAACGGCAGATAGAACAGCAGTATGAAGACCGGTATCAGCGCGACCCGGAGCAAGGTAAGCAAGTTGGGGATATTCATCGGCACAACTAGGCTGCGAGGTGAACGGGCATTCTACTCGCTGTGCAGAGTGTCATAAATCGACTCAGCGAGCTTTTTACTGATTCCGGGCGCTTTGGCGATCTCCTCGGCGCTGGCACGGGACAGCTCCTGCAGCCCACCGAAGTGATTGAGCAGTTCACGCCGCCTCTTGGGGCCGATGCCAGGCACTTCTTCCAGCGTCGAGGTACGCCGCGTCTTGCCCCGCCGCGCACGGTGCCCAGTGATCGCGAAACGGTGCGATTCGTCGCGGATCTGCTGGATCAGGTGCAACGCCGGTGAATTGCCGGGCAAGGTGAATTCGTGCTCGGCGTCATTCAGATACAGCACTTCGAGGCCGGGCTTGCGCGTCGTGCCCTTGGCCACGCCGAGCAGGATCAGGTCGGGCACGGCCAGTTCCTGCAGCACTTCGCGGGCCATGGCCAGTTGCCCCTTGCCGCCGTCCACCAGCAGCACGTCGGGCAACTTGCCCTCACCCTCCTTGATCTTGCTGAAACGTCGGGTCAGCGCCTGATGCATGGCGGCGTAGTCGTCGCCGGCAGTGACCCCTTCGATATTGAAGCGGCGGTAATCGGACTTGAGCGGGCCTTCGGGGCCGAACACCACGCAGGAGGCGACCGTCGCCTCGCCGCTGGAGTGGCTGATATCGAAGCACTCCATGCGCTGCGGTGGCTCGTCCATTTGCAACACGTTGGCCAGGGCCTCGAAGCGCTCGGCCAGGTGTTGCCGATTGGCCAGGCGCGCGGCCAGCGCCTGTTCGGCATTGGTCACGGCGAGCTGCTGCCAACGAGCACGGGTGCCGCGCACGCGCAAGCTGATGCTCAGGCTGCGGCCGCGCAGTGATTCGATGGCTTCGATCAGCGTGGCGAAGTCTTCATGCTGCACGTTGACGATCAGCTCGCTGGGCAGGTCGCGCTCGACATTACCCAGGTAGTACTGGGCGAGGAAGGCCATCAGCACATCGCCGCCCTCCTCCTCGATGGCCACCTGCGGGAAGAAGTTCTTGCTGCCCAGCACACGCCCACCGCGCACGCTGATCAGGTGCACGCAGGCGCCGCCCGGGGTAAGCATCACCGCCACCACGTCGACGTCGCCCGTGCCGCCTTCCATGCTCTGCTGATCCTGCACGCGACGGAGCATGGCTATCTGGTCGCGTAGTTCGGCGGCCCGCTCGAACTCCAGGGCCATGGAGGCCTTTTCCATGCTGGCGGATAGCTCCTCACTCAGCGCATTGCTACGCCCTTCGAGGAACATCACCGAGTGGCGCACGTCCTCGGCGTATTCCTGCGCCTCGACCAGGCCGACACAGGGCCCCTTGCAGCGCTTGATCTGGTATTGCAGGCACGGCCGCGTGCGGTTGCGGTAATAGCTGTCTTCGCACTGGCGAACGAGAAAGGTCTTCTGCAACAGCGCGAGGCTCTCACGAATCGCCAGCGCACTGGGATAGGGACCGAAATAGCGGCCCTTGGCCTTCTTCGCACCACGGTGGATGCCGAGACGGGGAAACTCGCCATCGGAGAGAAACACGTAAGGATAGGATTTGTCGTCGCGCAACAGGATGTTGTAGGGCGGCCGCCATTCCTTGATCAGCGTCTGCTCGAGCAGCAGCGCTTCGGTTTCATTGCCGGTGATGGTGGTTTCGATCTGCGTGATGCGCGCCACCAGCGCGGCGGTCTTGGGCGCCTGCCCGGTCTTGCGGAAGTAGCTGGCGAGGCGCTTCTTGAGGTTCTTCGCCTTACCCACGTAGAGCAGTCGGCCCTCGCCATCGAACATGCGATAGACGCCGGGGCGGCCACTGCAGGTCGCCAGGAAGGCACTGGAATCGAACGCAGCGGACATCTTCAGTTGACGGCGTCGACCATGCCGTGGCGTACCGCGAGCAGAGCCAGTTCGACGTCGCTGGTGATGGAAAGCTTCTCGAAGATGCGATAACGGTAGGTGTTGACCGTTTTCGGCGACAGGCACAGCTTGTCGGAGATGGTCTGCACCTTGTGACAGTTGGCGATCATCAGGGCGATCTGGATTTCCCGCTCGGAGAGCAGGTCGAACGGCGAGCCGCTGGTCTGCGGCTGGAAGGATTTCAGCGCCAGTTGCTGCGCGATCTGCGGGTCGATGTAACGCTGCCCGGCGAACACCAGGCGAATGGCCTGCACCATTTCATCCAGCGCGGCACCCTTGGTCAGATAACCGGCGGCACCGGCCTGTAGCAGGCGCGTGGGGAACGGGTCTTCCTCGCACACGGTGACGGCAACGACCTTGATGTCGGGATGGCTGCGCATCAGCTTGCGGGTAGCCTCCAGGCCGCCGATGCCAGGCATCTTCACGTCCATCAGAACCACGTCGGGTTTGAGTTCGCGAACCTTGAGCAGGGATTCCTCCCCGGTGCAGGCTTCGCCGACCACTTGTAGGCCATCGATATCGGCGAGCATGCGGGTAATACCCGTGCGAACCAGATCGTGGTCGTCGACTACCAGCACCCTAATCACTCGCCACCTCATTGCCCATTGTCAGCCACCACGCACGACGGTGAAATTCTACTTGCCGAGCACCATAGCAGGCAGGCTGATGAAGGCCCAGCTTGGCGCATGGCAGTCAAAAATTAAGCGTCAGATTAAGGTAAGGCGTTGCACAAGGCAAAAGAGAAATTGGCGGAAGCGGTGAGATTCGAACTCACGGATAGTTGCCCATCGACGGTTTTCAAGACCGTTGCCTTAAACCACTCGGCCACGCTTCCGTATTCGTAGTGCGCAGGCCAGGGATGTTGCATGCCTGCGCAGCGCTGCGGGCGGCAATCTTACCGGAACGCAACACACTGTCAAACTCTCTGTCTTGGCACTCGGGTAAGCTCTGTTATGATCCTGAACAATCGGATTACGGATCCCCTCGTACTTACCAGGAGTGTCGCCATGCAAGAGCAAGATTATGTACTCAACCACTCGCAGGCCGACCAGCTCGAGGTCAGCCGCGTGCTGCGCAACACTTACAGCCTGCTGGCCATTACCCTGGCCTTCAGCGGTCTGGTAGCCTTTCTCAGCCAGCGCGCCAACCTGCCGTACCCAAACTTCTTCGTGGTACTGATCGGCTTCTATGGCCTGTTCTTCCTCACCTATAAGCTGCGTGATTCGGCCTGGGGCCTGGTCTCCACCCTCGCCCTGACCGGTTTCATGGGCTATACCCTCGGCCCGTTCCTCAACCTCTATCTGGGCATGGCCAACGGCGCGCAAGTGATCACCTCGGCGTTCTCCATGACCGCGCTGGTGTTCTTCGGCCTGTCCGCCTACGTGCTCACCACCCGCAAGGACATGAGCTTCCTCAGCGGCTTCATCACCGCCGGCTTCTTCGTGCTGATCGGCGCGATGCTGGCCAGCTTCTTCTTCCAGATCAGCGGCCTGCAACTGGCGATTAGCGCCGGTTTCGTGCTGTTCTCCTCGGCGTGCATCCTGTTCCAGACCAGTGCCATCATCCACGGTGGCGAGCGCAACTACATCATGGCCACCATCAGCCTCTATGTGTCGATCTACAACCTGTTCATCAGCTTGCTGCAGATCTTCGGCATCATGGGTGGTGACGACTGATAGGTTTCGTCCCCCTCTGAGCCCGCCTCGGCGGGCTTTTCTTTTTGTGCGCAGCACCACCTGGCCTTATCATTGCCGCAGTTTTGAGCTGTCGGACGCCCCATGAAGTTTGCCATCGCCCTGTTCGCCGCCCCCCACCTGCCCGCCTCGCGCCGCGCCCTGCGCTTCGCCCAGGCGGCATTGGCCGGCGGTCACGAAATCGTCCGCCTGTTCTTCTACCAGGACGGCGTGCACAGCGCCGCCAGCAACGTGGTCACCCCGCAGGATGAGCTGGATATGCCCAGGGAGTGGCGCGAGTTCGTCACGGCCAACGGCCTGGACGCCGTGGTATGCATCGCGGCGGCGCTGCGCCGTGGCGTGCTGGATGAGGCAGAGGCACAGCGTTACGCCCGCCCGGCCGCCAACCTGCAGGCGCCCTGGGAGCTGTCCGGGCTGGGCCAGTTGCACGAGGCGGCGCAACAGGCCGACCGCCTGATCTGCTTCGGAGGCCACTGATGAGCAAATCGCTGTTGATCATCAGCCGTCAGCCCCCCTGGAGCGGCCCCGGCGCTCGCGAGGCACTGGATATCGCCCTGGCCGGCGGCGCCTTCGACCTGCCCATCGGCATGCTGTTTCTCGACGATGGCGTGCTGCAACTGAGCACTAGCCAGCAGCCTGGCGCGCTGCAACAGAAGGATCTCGGCGCCAACCTGCAGGCCTTGCCGATGTTCGGCGTCGAGGCGCTGTATGCCAGCCAGCGCAGCCTGAACGAGCGCGGCCTCGGCGAGGCCGAACTGAACCTCGAGGTGCAACGCCTGGACGACAGCGCGCTGACCGCCCTTCTCGACCGCTACGACCAGGTGATCACCCTCTGATGGCCACCCTGCATATTCTTTCCCATTCGCCATTCGCCGACAGCCGTCTGGCCAGTTGCCTGCGTCTGCTCGGTGCAGGTGACGCCCTGCTACTCAGCGGCGATGCGGTTTACGCGCTGCAACCCGGCACGGCCAATCTGCAGGCGCTGCAACTGATGCCGGCCAGCATTGCCCTGCATGCCCTGGACGAAGACCTCACCGCCCGTGGCCTGCAAGCACCGGAGCGGGTGCAGCCAGTGGACTACCCCGGGTTCGTAGAACTCTGCACCCGCTATGCCAAGGTCAATAGCTGGTTATGAGCTCGCTGAACGTCGGTGGACGCGAAATCGCCCTGGACAAGGACGGCTACTTGGTCGACCTGCAGGACTGGTCACGCCCTGTCGCCGAGGCACTGGCCATCGGCGAAGACCTGCAACTGAGCGATGAGCACTGGGAGATCCTCCAGCTATTGCGCGACTTCTATGCCGAATTCCAGCTCTCGCCAGCCAATCGCCCGCTGATCAAATACGTGGCGTTGAAACTGGGTGCGGAAAAAGGCAACAGCCTGCACCTCAATCGCCTGTTCAAGGGCACGCCCGCCAAACTCGCGGCCAAGCTCGCTGGCCTGCCGAAACCGACCAATTGCCTATGAATCTGCTCACTCCCGCCGAACACCCTTTCGCCCAGTTCGTGCGCATTCTCGGCAAGGGCAAACGTGGCGCACGCGGCCTGACCCGCGAGGAGGCCCGAGAAGCCATGGGCATGCTGCTCGATGGCAAGGTCGAAGACACCCAGCTCGGCGCTTTTCTGATGCTGCTGCGGCACAAGGAAGAAAGTGCTGAGGAGTTGGCCGGTTTCACCGAAGCGATCCGCCAGCGTCTGCCCGCACCGGTCGCCCAGGTCGATCTGGACTGGCCGAGCTATGCCGGCAAGAAACGCCATCTCCCCTGGTATCTGTTGGCGGCCAAGGCCCTGGCCGCCAGCGGCGTGCGCATCTTCATGCACGGCGGCGGCGCCCATACGGCCGGGCGCCTGTATACCGAACAACTACTCGCGTGCCTGGATATCCCGCGTTGCCAGGATTGGCAGGCAGTGGCGCAAACCCTCGACCAGCACAAGCTGGCCTTCGCCTACCTGGGCGACTGGATGGCTCCGCTGCAGCGCATGATCGACCTGCGTAATACCCTCGGCCTGCGCTCGCCGATTCACTCCCTGGCGCGAGTGATCAACCCACTTGCGGCCCGCTGCGGCCTGCAAAGCATCTTTCACCCCGGCTATCAGGCCGTGCACCGCGAGGCCAGCCGCCTGTTGGGCGATCATGCCATCGTCATCAAGGGCGAAGGCGGCGAGATCGAGGTCAACCCGGACGTCGCCTGCCATCTGTACGGGACGCGCGACGGCGAGGCCTGGGACGAAGAGTGGCCAGCGCTGTCGGCGCAGCGCCACGTCAAACCCGAGCGCCTGGATGCCGAGCACCTGCTGGCTGTCTGGCGCGGCGAGGCCGAAGATGACTATGCCCGCCTGGCCATTCTGGCGACCATGGCCGTAGCCTTGCGTGGCCTGGGCCTGGATCGCGACGCAGCCTTCAGCGAGGCGGAAAGACGCTGGAATGCTCGCCACTTATCGAGCTGACCGATAGGCGGATCCAGGTTTTTCCATCTTTCTATCGAAGCAACCGCGATAGACTGCAGGCTCATTCGCACACAAGAGGTAGGCCGAATGGGTTTGCTGATCGAAGGCACCTGGCACGATCAATGGTACGACACCGGCAAGAGCGGCCGCTTCCAGCGCGAGGAAGCGCAACGCCGTCACTGGATCACCGCCGACGGTAGCGCCGGCCCCAGCGGCGAGTCAGGCTTCAAGGCCGAGGCCGGGCGCTACCACCTGTACGTTTCCCTGGCCTGCCCCTGGGCACATCGCACCCTCCTTCTGCGCAAGCTCAAGGGCCTGGAAGATCTGATCGAGGTATCGGTGGTCAGTTGGCTGATGGGCGATCACGGCTGGACCTTCGACCCTCAGCATGGCTCCAGCGGTGACAAGCTCGACGGCCTGGAGTACCTGTACCAGCGCTATACCGCCGATGATGCCCAATATACGGGCCGCGTTACCGTGCCGTTGTTGTGGGACAAACAGCAGCAGCGCATCGTCAGCAACGAGTCGGCGGAAATCATCCGCATGTTCAACAGTGCGTTCGACGGCCTGACCGGCAACGACCTGGACCTCTATCCGCAGCCGCTGCGCGAGCGCATCGACCGGCTCAACGAGGGCATCTATCCGGCGGTGAACAACGGCGTCTACCGCGCCGGCTTCGCTACCACCCAGGAGGCCTACGAAGAGGCCTTCGACGAGCTGTTCACCACGCTCGACGAACTGGAAGCCCTGCTGGGCGAACGGCGCTACCTGGCCGGCGAGTACCTGACCGAGGCCGATATCCGCCTGTTCACTACGCTGATTCGCTTCGATGCCGTCTACCACGGGCACTTCAAGTGCAACCTGCGGCGCATCCTCGACTACCCAAACCTGTCCAACTGGCTGCGCGAGCTGTACCAGTGGCCGGGCGTCGCCGAGACGGTGGATTTCACCCATATCAAGTCGCACTACTACGCCAGCCACGCCACTATCAACCCTACCGGCATCATCCCCAAAGGGCCGTGGCAGGATTTCAGCCTGGCGCATGATCGCGAGCGCTTGCCGGGCAAGGGTGTATATCACCCGTAGGCCGATTGCGCTGGGCGGATCTTATTGATTCCCCCTGCTTCGCTCAGGCATCAGAGCCCGCGCTGCGCGCCCTCGAACCAGGCCAGCTTGTCACGCAGGGTGACCACCTCACCGACGATCACCAACGTCGGTGCGTGCACTTCGTGCTCGGCCACCAGCTGCGGCAAACTCTCCAGCGTGCCGGTGAATACCCGCTGGCTCTGCGTGGTGCCCTGCTGCACCAGGGCCGCCGGCGTGTTGGCTGCACGGCCGTGCGCGACCAGTTGCGCGCAGATATCCGGCAGGCCGACCAGGCCCATGTAGAACACCAGGGTTTGCCCTGGCGCCACTAGATCCTTCCAGGGCAGGTTGCTGCTGCCATCCTTGAGATGGCCGGTGACGAAGCGCACCGACTGCGCATGGTCGCGGTGGGTCAGCGGGATACCGGCGTAAGCGGCGCAGCCCGAGGCGGCGGTGATGCCCGGCACCACCTGGAAGGGAATGCCCTCGCCCGCCAGTTGCTCGATCTCTTCACCACCACGACCGAAGATGAAGGGGTCGCCGCCTTTCAGGCGCAGCACGCGCTTGCCTTCACGCGCCAGGTCGATCAGTAGCTGGTTGATCTGTTCCTGCGGCACGGCGTGCTCGGCGCGGCGCTTGCCCACATAGATGCGCTCGGCATCGCGGCGACACAGGTCGATGATCGCCGGGGCCACCAGGCGGTCATACAGCACCACGTCGGCCTGCTGCATCAGGCGCAGGGCACGGAAGGTCAGCAGGTCAGGGTCGCCAGGGCCGGCGCCGACCAGATACACCTCACCCAGCGCGCGCGGGGCGGCACCAGCCAGGCGTTCTTCCAGCAGGCGTTCACCTTCCTCCGGCTTGCCGGCGAATACGCTCTCGGCGATCTGCCCCTGGAACACGTCCTCCCAGAACACCCGGCGCTGCTGCACATCCGGGAATAGCTGCTTGACCCGATCACGGAAGCGCTTGCCGAGGTTGGCCAATTGGCCATAGGTGGCCGGAATCCAGGTTTCGATCTTGGCGCGAATCAACCTGGCCAGCACGGGGGCATCCCCGCCACTGCTGACCGCGACGATCAGCGGCGAGCGGTCGACGATGGCCGGGAAGATCACGCTGCACAGCGCCGGCGCATCCACCACGTTGACCGGGATGCCCAGCGCTTGCGCCTCGGCAGAAATGCGCGCATTGAGCGGTTCGTCGTCGGTGGCGGCGATCACCAGGCCGACGCCCTGCAGGTCGCCGCTGGCGTAACCGCGCAGAAACACACCAGCCTCGCCGGCCATGGCCTGCAGTTCGCTGCGGATCTCCGGAGCCACCACATGCAGGCGCGCCCCGGCCTCGGCCAGCAGACGCGCCTTGCGCAGCGCCACCTCACCACCGCCAACGACCAGCACTGGGCGGCCCTGCAGCTTGTGGAACAGCGGAAGGAATTGCATAAATCAGCCTCGCATGAGGTGGGAAGACGAACGGCGGCTCGTAGGGTGCGCCGTGCACACCGAACTACGCGGAAAGACCTTGGTGCGCACAGCACACCCTACGCGCGGCGACCATCGTCAGGCGTGCCGTTTGGAAACGAGGCGGCCGTGCCACCCCGCTGAACCGGCTTAGCCGATCACCTCGATACCGCCCATATAGGGCTTGAGCACTTCGGGCACGCGAATACTGCCGTCGGCCTGCTGGTAGTTTTCCAGTACCGCGACCAGGGTGCGCCCCACCGCCAGGCCGGAGCCATTGAGGGTGTGCACCAATTCGGTCTTGCCGGTTTCCGGGTTACGGTAGCGCGCCTGCATGCGGCGCGCCTGGAAGTCGCCGCAGTTGGAGCAGGAGGAAATCTCGCGATACTTGTCCTGGCTCGGCACCCAGACTTCCAGGTCGTAGGTCTTGGTGGCACCGAAGCCCATGTCGCCTGTGCACAGGGCCAGCACCCGGTAAGGCAACTCCAGCGCCTGCAGCACGCGCTCGGCGTTGGCGGTCAGGCTTTCCAGCGCCTCGTAGGACGTGCTCGGCTCGACGATCTGCACCATCTCCACCTTGTCGAACTGGTGCTGGCGGATCATGCCACGGGTATCGCGCCCGGAGGCACCCGCTTCGCTGCGGAAGCACGGGGTATGGGCGACGAACTTCAGCGGCAGTTGCTTGGCATCGAGAATCTCGCCGGCCACGATATTGGTCAGCGACACCTCGGCGGTGGGGATCAGGTAGAAGTCGGCCTCGCCCTCACGGGTGATCTTGAACAGGTCTTCCTCGAACTTGGGCAACTGGCCGGTGCCCTGCAGAGCCGGCGCCTGCACCAGATAAGGCGTATAGGCCTCTTCGTAGCCATGCTCGGCGGTGTGCAGGTTGATCATGAACTGCGCCAGGGCTCGGTGCAGGCGGGCGATGGGCCCGCGCAGCAGGGCGAAACGGGCGCCGGACAGCTTGGCCGCGGTCTCGAAATCCAGCCAGCCATGCTGCTCGCCAAGGGCGACGTGATCCTTGATCTCAAAGTCGAAGGCACGCGGGGTGCCCCAGCGCCGCACCTCGACGTTGTCTTCTTCGTCCGCGCCTACCGGCACCGACTCGTGCGGCAGGTTGGGAATGGTCAGCAGCAGGTGATCGAGTTCGGCCTGGATGCCATCCAGCTCACGCTTGGCCTCGTCCAGTTCATTGCCCATGCGATCGACGTCGGCCAGCAGCGGTGCTATGTCCTCGCCACGCGCCTTGGCCTGGCCGATGGACTTGGAGCGGCTGTTGCGCTCGGCCTGCAACTGCTCGGTGCGCACCTGCACCGACTTGCGCTGACTCTCCAGGGCCTCGAAGCGGGCGACGTCGAAGACGAAGCCTCGGGTGGCGAGGCGCTCGGCGATTTCGGTGAGTTGCGTGCGGACGAGTTTGGAATCGAGCATGTTCGGGTCTCAATACATCGGCGAAATAAGGTGACGGCCACCAGCGTGACGCGGGTGGTGGAGTGTAAAGCTTTAGCGGGTCAGGACGCCAATCGAGCCAGGCTCAGACCGGCCCAGGCCGCCAGCAGACCACCCAGGATACTGAGTGCCAGGTAGCCGATGGCCTCCGGGGCGCGCCCGCCCTCCAGCAGTTTCATGATTTCCAGGCTGAACGAGGAAAAGGTGGTGAAACCGCCCAGCACGCCCGTGACCAGGCCGGTGCGCAGCTCCAGAGGCAGATCGGTGCGCGTCAGGAACAGGCCCGAGAGCAGGCCGATCAGCAGGCAGCCGACGATGTTGACGGCAAGGGTGCCGAGGTAGAAATGCCGTGGCCAGTTGCCGGCAACCCAGCCCGCCACCAGAAAGCGCAGCACGGAACCCGCCGCGCCTCCCACGGCAACAGCAAGGGCTACGCGGATCATGGTTTTCTCCTCTGCCTTGGGCTGCTGGCATCCAGTTGACGCAGATGCTGCAGCTTGTCGCGAATCTTCAGTTCCAGCCCACGCGGCACCGGATCGTAATACTGGCGTGGTTCGAGGGCTTCGGGGAAGTAATCCTCACCTGCGGCGTAGGCGTCCGGCTCGTCGTGGGCATAGCGATACTCGTCGCCATAGCCGAGCTGCTTCATCAGCTTGGTCGGTGCGTTGCGCAGGTGCAGCGGCACTTCCTGCGAGCCCTGTTCGGCGGCATCGCGCATCGCTGCCTTGAAGGCCGTGTACACCGCGTTGCTCTTGGGCGCGCAGGCCAGGTAGACGATGGCCTGGGCCACCGCCAACTCACCCTCCGGACTGCCCAGGCGCTCCTGCACGTCCCAGGCATTGAGACACAGGGTCAGGGCGCGTGGATCGGCATTGCCGATATCCTCGCTGGCCATGCGTACCACACGGCGGGCGATGTACAGCGGGTCGCAGCCGCCGTCGAGCATGCGCGCGTACCAGTACAGCGCGCCGTCGGGGCTGGAGCCGCGCACCGACTTGTGCAGCGCGGAAATCTGGTCGTAGAAGGCCTCGCCGCCCTTGTCGAAACGCCGGCGGCTGTCACCCAGCAAGTTCTGCAGCAGTTCGACATCGATCTCGCCGCCGTCCTCGGCCAGGTCGGCGGCATTCTCGAGAAAGTTGAGCAGGCGCCGGCCATCGCCATCGGCAGCAGCCAGAAGAATCTGGAAGGCCTCGTCCGGCAGGCTCAACTGGCGCTCGCCCAGGCCTTTCGGGTCGTTCAGGGCGCGATTGACCAACTTGCGCATGGCCGCTTCGTCGAGGCTTTTCAGCACATAGACGCGGGCCCGCGACAGCAGTGCATTGTTCAGCTCGAACGAGGGGTTTTCCGTGGTGGCGCCGATGAAGATCAGCGTGCCGTCTTCCACGTAGGGCAGGAAGGCGTCCTGCTGGCTCTTGTTGAAGCGATGCACTTCATCGACGAAGAGGATGGTACGCCGCCCATACTGCGCCGCGTGCTGCTGGGCCACCTCCACGGCCTGGCGGATTTCCTTGACCCCCGAGAGCACGGCGGAAATGGTCTCGAAATGCGCGTCGGTGACCTTGGCCAGCAGCCGCGCCAGGGTGGTCTTGCCCACCCCAGGCGGGCCCCAGAATATCATCGAATGCAAGGCGCCCTGCTCCAGCGCCTCGCGTAGCGGCTTGCCCGGCCCCAGCACGTGCTCCTGGCCGACGTACTCGTCCAGGCTGGTGGCACGCAAACGCGCAGCCAGTGGCTGCGCGACGGGTTGGCGGCCGAACAGATCCACGGCTTACTCCTGGATGACGTCCGCGCCGTCGGGGATGTCGAAGCTGAACAGGCTGTCGTCGACCGGCTCGTTCATCTTCACGTTGAGGAACAGGATATTGGTGCGCTGGCCGATGCTGTCGATCAACTGCATGTCGTTGAGCACGCGGTTGCGGAAGGACAGGCGCAGGCTGTCGAACAGGCTGTCCTTGGCCTTGGGCTTGAGGATGAAGTCGACCACGCTGCCGCCTTCCTTGTAGTCGATCCCGAAGTTCTCGCGAATCTGCGACACGTCACCGGAGAGCAGCAGCGCCGGGGTATGGGTCAGACGCTGATCGAGGGTCTGGATGGTTACCTGCTCCAGATCCGGGTCGTACAGCCAGACCTTCTGGCCGTTGGAGACCAGCAACTGCTCCATGGGCTGGTCGGTATGCCAGCGGAACAGCCCCGGGCGCTTGAGCACCAGTTGCCCGGCGCTTTCCTGCAACTGCGTGCCGCTGGCATCGAGGGTCAGTTGGGAAAAACGGGCGCTGATGGTCTGCGCCTGGTTGAGCAATTCGGTCAGACGCTTGACGGCCGCGTCCTCGTCGGCATGAGCGGTGAGCCAGGTGAAACTCAGAGCAGCCAGCAACAGCAGGCGGATAAAGCGCATATGAACCCCTTGAGTCCGTGTAAGGATTGCCGGCAGCCGGAGCCGCCTCGAAATATCTAGACCGCAAGCCCAGCAGCCGGTGCCGGGCTGTCAGTCGCGTGACGGCCCGGGCGCGATGACCTCGCGCGAGCCGTTGGTGTTCATCGCGGTCACCACCCCTGCCATTTCCATCGCCTCGATCATCCGCGCGGCGCGGTTGTAGCCGATCTTCAGCTTGCGCTGCACGGCGGAAATGGAGGCTCTGCGGCTTTCCAGCACGAAGTTGACGGCCTCGTCGTACAGCGGGTCTTCCTCGCTGCCCTCACCGCCCCCTTCGCCACCGCCGCCCTCGAAGCCCGCACTGCCGCCTTCGTCGACACCGGCAAGGATGTCCTCGTTGTAATCCGGCGCGCCGCGCAGCTTCCACGCCTCGACCACGCGGTGCACCTCGTCATCGGAAACGAAGGCGCCATGCACACGGATGGGCAGACTGGTGCCGGGCGGCATATAGAGCATGTCACCGTGGCCCAGCAGTTGCTCGGCGCCACCCTGGTCGATGATAGTGCGCGAGTCGATCTTGCTCGACACCTGGAAGGCCATGCGCGTCGGGATGTTGGCCTTGATCAGGCCGGTGATCACGTCAACCGAGGGGCGCTGCGTCGCAAGAATCAGGTGAATACCGGCTGCCCGCGCCTTCTGGGCGATACGAGCGATGAGCTCTTCCACCTTCTTGCCGACGATCATCATCATGTCGGCGAATTCGTCCACCACCACGACGATGGTCGGCAAGGGTTTGAGTAGCGGCGCCTCGTCATCCATGTTCTCGCGGCGGAACAGGGGATCCGGGATGGGTTCGCCCGCTTCGATGGCATCCTTGACCTTGCGGTTGAAGCCCGCCAGGTTGCGCACGCCCATCTTCGACATCAGCTTGTAGCGCCGCTCCATCTCGGCCACGCTCCAGCGCAGGGCGTTGGCCGCCTCCTTCATGTCGGTGACCACGGGGCACAACAGGTGCGGAATGCCTTCGTAGATCGACAATTCGAGCATCTTCGGGTCGATCATGATCAGCCGCGCATCTTCCGGGCTCGACTTGAACAGGATCGACAGGATCATGGCGTTGACCCCCACCGACTTACCCGACCCGGTGGTACCGGCCACCAGCAGGTGTGGCATCTTGGCCAGATCGGTGATCACCGGCTTGCCGCCGATGTCATGCCCCAGGGCCAGGGTCACCGGCGACTTGGCTTCGTCGTACTCCGGCGTCGACAGCACTTCGGAAAAGCGCACGATCTGCCGGTTCTCGTTGGGAATCTCGATGCCTACGGTGGTCTTGCCTGGGATCACCTCGACCACGCGCACACTGGTCACCGCCAGCGAACGGGCCAGATCCTTGGCCAGGTTGGCGATACGGCTGACCTTGACCCCGGCGGCCGGCTGGATTTCGTAGCGGGTGATCACCGGGCCCGGGTGAATCGAATCCACCGCCACCTCGACGCCGAACTCCTTGAGCTTGATTTCCAGCAAATGGCCGACGCCGGCTAGCGATTCCGGCGAATACTCGACCTTCTTCGCCTCGGCCGGGTCGAGCAGCGAGATCGGTGGCAAGGTGCCTTCCACGGCGCTGTCAACGAACAGCGGCGCCTGCTTTTCCTTCTGTACGCGTTTGCTCGGCTCCGGCGCCTTGGTGGGCGGCGGCGTGGCGATGACCGGAGCCGGGCGCTTTTCGCGCTCGCTCATGTGCTTGCTCAGCGATTCCTCGCGCTCAAGCATGCGCTCCTTGACCCTGGCCTGTTCGCGGCGGTCGGCGATGACCGGCGCGGCCACTTCGTTGACCCGCTCGTCCAGCTCGCGCAATTGCGCGACCATCTGCTTGCGCTGACTGCGCGCGCTCCACCAGCCACTGATGGCACCGTAGATCAGCTCGATCAGATCGAGGGTGATCTTGCCGGTCAGATCCATCACGCGGAACCAGGACAGGTCGGTGAACACGGTCAGCCCGAAGAGAAACAGCGCCAGGAACAGCAAGGTACTGCCCTGCACGTTCAGCGCGTGTACCGCCAGGTCGCCCAGGCTGGCACCGAGCATGCCGCCGCCGGAACCCTGCATGCCGGGGCCGGCGGCGAAATGGATGTCGCCCAGCGCCACACCCGAGAGAATCAGGAACACCAGGCCAATGCTGTGCCAGGAAAACATCCAGCCATTGAAGTGCCAGGGTTGATTGCGCGTGCGAAACACCTGCAGGGTCTTGACCCCCAGCAGCAGCGGGAAGATGTAGGCGAAATAGCCCAGCGCGCCGAATAGCGCACTGGACAGCCAGGCACCGATGCTGCCGCCGGCATTGGCAATGCGCTGAACCTGAACGCTGTTGTCCCAAGCAGGATCCGAAGCGCTATAGGTGAGCAGCGTCATCAGCACGTACACACAGAGTGCTGCCAGGGCGATCAGAGCGCCTTCCTTCAGCCGGTACTGAAGTTTCAGGCGCCAATCCAGAGTCTGCGAGGTGGAATTCTTCAAAACAGCCATATCCTGCGCGCTAGGCGCGTCCATCGGTAATTGCCGCAAAAGGAGACATTGTACGGCTTTGCCCGCCTATCGTCATAACCTGAGCAATCAGACGGCGCTCCCGCAGCAGCAATGCTTCGGTGTAGCATAGCCGCCAGCAGATTCCATGCGGCTCAATTGGAGCATGCATTCTCTTTTGTGACAAAGGCTTATGGGGTTTTTTTATGAGCGAAGTCAAGCATTCACGCCTGATCATCCTGGGTTCCGGCCCTGCCGGTTACAGCGCTGCCGTCTACGCTGCGCGCGCCAATCTCAAGCCCGTGATCATCACCGGCATCCAGCCTGGCGGTCAGCTCACCACCACCACCGAAGTGGACAACTGGCCCGGTGACGTCGAAGGCCTCACCGGCCCCGCCCTGATGGAGCGCATGCAGAAGCATGCCGAGCGCTTCGACACCGAGATCATCTACGACCACATCCACACCGCCGAGTTGCAGAGCCGCCCCTTCGTGCTCAAGGGCGATAGTGGCACCTATAGCTGCGATGCGCTGATCATCGCCACCGGCGCCAGCGCCCAGTACCTCGGCCTGCCGTCGGAAGAGGCCTTCTCCGGCAAGGGTGTTTCGGCCTGCGCCACTTGCGATGGCTTCTTCTATCGCAACCAGGTGGTGGCCGTGATCGGTGGCGGCAATACCGCCGTGGAAGAAGCGCTGTATCTCTCCAACATCGCCAAGGAAGTGCACCTGGTGCATCGCCGCGACAAGCTGCGCGCGGAGAAGATCCTGCAGGACAAGCTGTTCGACAAGGCCGAGAACGGCAACATGCGCCTGCACTGGAACCACACCCTGGATGAAGTACTCGGCGACCAGACGGGTGTCACCGGCGTGCGCCTGAAAAACACCCTCGACGGCAGCACCCAGGAACTGGAGCTGGCGGGTGTGTTCATCGCCATCGGCCACAAGCCCAATACCGAGCTGTTCATCGGCCAACTGGACATGCACGACGGCTACCTGAAGATCAAGGGCGGCAGCGAAGGCAATGCCACCGCCACCAGCATCGAAGGCGTGTTCGCCGCCGGTGACGTGGCCGACCACGTCTACCGCCAGGCCATCACCTCGGCCGGCGCGGGCTGCATGGCCGCACTGGATGTCGAGAAGTTCCTCGACAACAACTGACGGACAAGGGCGAGCCGCCACGCTTGCCCTCCCCTGCCCTGCCGGAAAACTGCGCATGCTGACCTGGCTGCAACGTGACTCATTGCAATTCCCGCCACTCGACAAGGCCATGCGCGAGCCCAATGGCCTGCTGGCAGCCGGCGGCGACCTCAGCGCCGAACGTCTGATCAGCGCCTACCGCCACGGCTGTTTTCCCTGGTTTCAGGACGGCCAGCCGATCCTCTGGTGGTCACCGGATCCACGCACGGTGCTGTTCCCCGAGGAGCTTCACGTTTCCCGCAGCCTGGCCAAGCTGTTGCGCCAGCAGCGCTTTCGCGTCAGCTTCGACCAGGACTTCGCTGCCGTCATCGCTGCCTGCGCTGCGCCGCGGGATTACGCCGATGGCACCTGGATTACCCACGGCATGCAGCAAGCCTATCTGCGCCTGCATGAGCGCGGCCTCGCCCACTCGGTGGAGGTCTGGCAGGACGAGGAACTGGTCGGCGGCCTGTATGGCCTGGCCATGGGTCGCCTGTTCTTCGGCGAATCCATGTTCAGCCGTACCGACAACGCGTCCAAGGTGGGTTTCGTCACGCTGGTAGGCAAACTGCAGCAATGGGGCTTCACCCTCATCGACTGCCAGATGCCCACGCAACACCTGCATAGCTTCGGCGCCAGAGCCATACCGCGCGCCACCTTCGCCGAGTATCTACAGCGTTATCTGGACGAGCCCAGTACAGCCGACTGGCATCCATGACTCAGCGGGCGAATGCCGACAGCTTGTGACCTCGACAGATATTGCCCAACGCGTGTGGTAGGCCTCAAAACCCTGGCTTACACTCTAGAGGCAAGGCTTTAACGAGGTACCACCATGACCGAGCTGGCTCGCCTGAAGTTCTACGCCACCCAGCCCCATCCATGCAGCTACCTGCCCGACGAACAGGCCACCACCCTGTTTCTCGATCCCAGTCAGCCCATGGATGTACAGGTGTATGCCGAACTTTCCGACATGGGCTTTCGCCGTAGCGGCGACCATCTCTATCGCCCGCACTGCCAGCAATGCACGGCCTGCATTCCGGCGCGCATTCCCGCCGCGCTGTTCATCCCCAATCGCCAGCAACGCCGCATTCTCAAGCGCAACGAAGACATCCACGTGCGCTCGGTACGCCCGGCATTCACCGAGGAGTACTACGATCTGTACGTGCGCTACATCGAGCAGCGCCATGCCGATGGCGACATGTACCCACCCAGTCGCGATCAGTTCGCCACCTTCCTGGTGCGCGACCTGCAGTTCTCTCGCTTCTACGAGTTCCGCCTGCAAGATCGCCTGCTGGCCATCGCCGTCACCGACGTGCTACCCAATGGCCTTTCGGCGGTCTACACCTTCTATGACCCCGACGAGGAGCGACGCAGCCTCGGCCGCTTCGCCATTCTCTGGCAGATCGGCGAAACCGAGCGCCTGGGCCTGCAAGCCGTTTACCTGGGCTACTGGATCAAGAACTGCCGCAAGATGAACTACAAGACCCAGTACCGCCCCATCGAGCTCTTCGTCAATCAACGCTGGACGCTGCTGACCTAGGGTCTGTTGACGTTTCGCTCGCGGTTCGCGCCGAAGCGTCAACAGACCCTAGCGCCCTCCATCAACCTTCCAAGCCCCCTCGACAATCCAAGCCACTTGGCGTAGCCCTCTGTTTTCGGGCACAATGCACGCCGCTTTTGCCTGGCGCCAGTTGCACCGGGCCATTTTCTGGATACCGAGGGCTTTACTGCATGTCGAAAGAAGACAGCTTCGAAATGGAAGGCACTGTCGTCGACACCCTGCCCAACACCATGTTCCGCGTGGAGTTGGAAAACGGGCACGTCGTTACCGCGCACATCTCCGGCAAGATGCGCAAGAACTACATCCGCATTCTCACTGGTGACAAGGTGCGCGTCGAACTGACACCTTATGACTTGAGCAAGGGCCGCATCACCTACCGCGCCCGTTAAGCCAAGCACCAAACGAAAACGCCCGGCATCTGCCGGGCGTTTTCGTTGCCCCCTAAGGGCAACTCTAAAAACTACCTGCGTAGCCATCGCCGCGTTAAAAACAGGCTCAAAATGCTCATTTACAACACGTAAACTGCGCTTTTTCGCCTGTTTTTGCGGGGCCGCCATCGGTATTGCGCTGACTGCCTCGCTTACGTTTTTAGAGGCGCCCTAGAAGCGCAGCGGCCGAAGCCGCTGCAACCTGCGTGGCGATCAGGCGACCTCCGCCGCCGTCTCGAACTCGAAGCTCGGCTCGCCATCCTTGATGTCGATGTAGACCACGCCGCCGTGCTCGGCCAGTTCGCCAAAGAGGATTTCCTCCGCCAACGGACGCTTGATCTTGTCCTGGATCAGGCGTGCCATCGGCCTGGCGCCCATCTGCACGTCGTAGCCACGTTCGGCCAGCCAACCGCGCGCCGCATCGCTGACCTCCAGCGTGACATGCTTGTCCTCGAGCTGCGCCTGCAGTTCGGTGAGGAACTTGTCGACGATGCTCTTGATCACTTCGTGACTCAGGCGGCCAAACTGGATGATGGTATCCAGACGGTTGCGGAACTCCGGGGTGAAGCTCTTCTTGATGACTTCCATGGCATCGGTGGAGTGATCCTGCTGGGTGAAGCCGATCGACGCCCGCGACGCGGTTTCCGCACCGGCGTTGGTGGTCATGATCAGGATCACGTTACGGAAGTCCGCCTTGCGCCCGTTGTTGTCGGTCAGGGTGCCGTGATCCATCACCTGCAGCAGCAGGTTGAAGACTTCCGGGTGAGCCTTCTCGATCTCATCGAGCAGCAGCACGCAGTGCGGCTGCTTGGTGATGGCCTCGGTGAGCAGACCGCCCTGGTCGAAACCCACGTAGCCGGGCGGCGCACCGATCAGGCGCGACACGGTATGGCGTTCCATGTACTCGGACATGTCGAAGCGCACCAGCTCGATCCCCAGCGCTTTGGCCAGTTGCCGCGCCGCCTCGGTCTTGCCGACACCGGTGGGGCCGGCGAAGAGGAACGAGCCCACCGGCTTGTCCGGCGCCTTGAGCCCGGCGCGCGACAGCTTGATAGCGGTGGCCAGCGAATCGATGGCGGCGTCCTGGCCGAAGACGGTGAGCTTGAGGTCGCGCTCCAGATTGCGCAGCAGTTCCTTGTCGGAGCTGGAGACATGCTTCGGCGGAATTCGCGCGATCTTGGCGACGATGTCCTCGACCTGGGCCACATCGATACGCGCCACGCGCTTGTCTTCCGGCTGCAGGCGCTGATAGGCGCCGGCCTCGTCGATCACATCGATGGCCTTGTCCGGCATGTGCCGGTCATTGATGTAGCGCGCGGCCAGTTCGGCAGCGGCGCGCAGAGCCTCGTCGCTGTATTCGATGTGGTGGTGTTGCTCGAAACGTGCCTTGAGCCCCTTGAGGATGCCGACGGTATCCTCGACCGAGGGCTCGACCACGTCGACCTTCTGGAAGCGACGTGCCAGGGCGCGATCCTTCTCGAAGATGCCACGGAATTCCTGGAAAGTGGTGGAGCCGATGCAGCGGATCTCGCCGGAGGACAACAGCGGCTTGAGCAGGTTGGAGGCATCCATCACTCCGCCCGAGGCAGCCCCGGCACCGATGATGGTGTGGATCTCATCGATGAACAGGATCGCGTGCGGGCGCTTGCGCAGCTCGTTGAGCAGCGCCTTGAAGCGCTTCTCGAAGTCGCCCCGGTACTTGGTGCCGGCCAGCAAGGCACCGAGATCCAGCGAGTAGACCACGCTGTCGGCCAGCAGGTCGGGCACTTGTTCGTCGACGATGCGCTTGGCCAGGCCTTCGGCGATGGCGGTCTTGCCGACGCCAGCCTCGCCGACCAGCAACGGGTTGTTCTTGCGCCGACGAGCGAGAATCTGCGCCACGCGCTCGACTTCATGCTCACGACCGACCAGCGGATCGATGCGGCCCTGGCGGGCCAGCTCGTTCAGGTTGCTGGCATAGGCATCGAGCGGATTGCCAGAGGCGGAAGCTTCGCCACCCTCCTCGTCCTGCATCTCCGGGTCATGCTCATGCTGATCGCCATGGCCCGGCACCTTGGAAATACCATGAGCGATGTAGTTGACCACGTCGATACGGGCCACGCTCTGTTGCTTGAGCAGGAATACCGCCTGGCTTTCCTGCTCGCTGAAAATCGCCACCAGCACATTGGCACCGGTCACCTCGCGCTTGCCGGAGCTTTGCACATGGAACACCGCGCGCTGCAACACGCGCTGGAAGCCCAGGGTCGGCTGGGTTTCGCGGTCTTCGTCATGCTGGGGAATCAATGGCGTGGTGGAGTCGATGAACTCCTGCAGGTCATGGCGCAGCTTGTCGAGATTGGCTCCACAGGCACGCAGCACGCTGGCTGCCGCCTCGTTGTCGAGCAAGGCCAACAGCAGGTGCTCGACCGTCATGAACTCATGACGCTTGGCGCGAGCCTCTTTGAAGGCCAGATTGAGGGTGACTTCGAGCTCTCGGTTCAACATAGCTTCACCTCATACCCAAGTGGCCGGCGTTAGCCGTCCTTCTCTATTTCACAGAGTAGCGGATGCTGGCTCTCCCGTGCGTACTGATTGACCTGCATGGCCTTGGTCTCCGCAATGTCACGGGTGTAGACGCCGCATACCGCACGTCCTTCTGTATGGACGGCCAACATGATCTTGGTCGCCAGCTCCCGATTCATGCCGAAGAAGGTTTCAAGCACTTCGACGACGAAATCCATCGGGGTGTAGTCATCGTTGAATAGGACAACCTTGTACAGCGGTGGTGCCTTGAGCGCTGGCTTGGATTCCTGGATCGCGACGCCAGAGGAGTCGTCCTCATGCTCTGCCGGGTGATCCTGATTGAATGTTAGTCGAATCTGGCTACTTGCATGCATGTTGGAATCAAAGGTTCTCGGCTGGACGAACGGGGGGATGCTTGAAGGAGTTTGACTGACTTCTCAACCCATTGCCGTGCCAACTTGACTATCGGCAAAAGGGTGTTACAACCAATAAATACCCTTTCAATTTCAGGGTTTCAGGGATTCCGCGCCGTCGCCCAGCCGGATCGGTTAACGCGCGGAATCGAAGTGGATGATACTCCAGAGATGGGGTTCTTTGCAGAGGGATGTGAGCATGCTCAGCGGTAAGGTCAAGTGGTTCAACAACGCCAAAGGCTATGGATTCATCCTGGCCGATGGTCGAGATGAGGACCTGTTCGCCCACTACTCGGCCATTCAGATGGAGGGTTACAAGACACTCAAGGCAGGTCAGGCGGTTCGCTTCGACATCGTGCAAGGGCCCAAGGGCTTGCACGCTGTCAACATCAGCGCCGCCACCACGGCAACGGACGCCACGGTCAGCGCGCCACACACGGCCAGCAGTGAGAGCCCCGTCGACGCCTGATACTTCCCTGATCCACCAAGAGAAAAGGCCAGTCATGTGACTGGCCTTTTCTTTATCTACAGCCTGGCATTACATGTGCGCGATCATGGCGTCGCCGAACTCGGAGCAGGACAGCAGCTTCGCCCCATCCATCAAACGCTCGAAGTCATAGGTGACGGTCTTGGCAGCAATGGCGCCATTGGTGCCCTTGATGATCAGGTCGGCCGCTTCGGTCCAGCCCATATGGCGCAGCATCATCTCGGCCGAGAGGATCACCGAGCCCGGGTTGACCTTGTCCTGGCCAGCGTATTTCGGCGCGGTACCGTGGGTCGCCTCGAACATGGCCACCGAATCCGACAGGTTGGCGCCCGGCGCGATACCGATGCCGCCCACTTCCGCCGCCAGCGCATCGGACAGGTAGTCGCCATTGAGGTTGAGGGTGGCGATTACGTCATACTCGGCCGGACGCAACAGAATCTGCTGCAGCATGGCGTCGGCGATTACGTCCTTGACCACGATGTTCTTGCCGGTGCGCGGGTTCTTGAACTGCATCCAGGGGCCACCATCGAGCAGCTCGGCACCGAATTCCTCGCGTGCGAGCTCATAGCCCCACTCCTTGAAGGCACCTTCGGTGAATTTCATGATGTTGCCCTTGTGCACCAGGGTCACCGAGCTGCGATCGTTGTCCACCGCGTACTGCAGAGCCTTGCGCACCAGGCGCTTGGTGCCAGCCTCGGAAACCGGCTTGATGCCGATGCCGCACATGTCGGTGAAGCGGATCTTCTTGACCCCCATCTCTTCGGTGAGGAACTTGATGACCTTCTCCGCCTCGGGACTGCCGGCTTTCCATTCGACGCCGGCATAGATGTCCTCGGAGTTCTCGCGGAAGATCACCATGTCCACGTCACCCGGTTTCTTGACCGGGCTGGGCACGCCCTCGAACCAGCGTACCGGGCGCTGACAGACGTACAGGTCGAGCTCCTGACGCAGCGCCACGTTGAGCGAGCGAATGCCGCCGCCCACCGGAGTGGTCAGCGGCCCCTTGATCGAGACCACGTAATCACGCACGGCCTCGAGGGTTTCCTTCGGCAGCCAAGTGTCCTGGTCATAGACTTGGGTGGCCTTCTCGCCGGCGTAAACCTCCATCCAGGAAATCTTGCGGGCGCCGCCATAGGCCTTCTCGACTGCGGCATCGACCACCTTGAGCATCACCGGGGAAATATCCACGCCGATACCATCGCCCTCGATGTAGGGGATGATCGGGTTGTTCGGAACGTTCAGCGACATATCGGCATTGACGGTGATTTTGTCACCCTTGGCTGGCACCTGGATCTTTTGGTATCCCATTGCTGGACTCCATCTCATGGTTAGACAGTGTGCACTCCCGAGAGTAGCGCAAAGAGAAGATTCAGACACGCATGCAAAGGTCTTATGCAACTGGGCATTCTGCGACGCGTCGACGCAGTGATATACTGCTTAGGTGACTAACGAGTCATAAGGGGTGGCCCGTCTGGAACCGGATGGCAGCCTCTTGAAACCTGTGGCAGGCCACCACCGGCCACAGGCTCGAAACGCTCGACACTCTACGGGTGCATCCAACATCACCGCGGCGAGTCCTCGACCCGGCCCCACCACCAGGGGGCTCAAGCGCTTACCGGCGCAGGTCGAGTTTCTATGCGCGCTCAGCAAAGAAGAGAGTTAACGCTAAATGTCCACCCCCTCGAAGATCATCTACACCTTCACCGACGAAGCTCCGGCCCTTGCTACCTATTCGCTTCTGCCCATCGTGGAAGCCTTCGCCGCATCGGCCAATATCGCCGTTGAAACCCGCGACATCTCTCTTGCCGGGCGCATCCTGGCAAGCTTTGCCGACCGCCTGGATGCCGACAAGCGCATCGACGACGACCTGGCCAAACTGGCCGAGCTGACCCTGCAGCCGGACGCCAACATCATCAAGCTGCCCAACATCAGCGCCTCCGTACCCCAGCTCAAAGCTGCCATCGCCGAGCTGCAGGCCCAGGGCTACAACATCCCCAACTTCCCGGAAGACCCGCAGAGCGAGGAAGACAAGGAAGTGCGCGCCCGTTACGCCAAGATCCTCGGCAGCGCGGTGAACCCGGTGCTGCGCGAAGGCAACTCCGACCGTCGCGCCCCGGCCGCGGTCAAGGCCTACGCCCGCAAGCACCCGCATAGCATGGGCAAGTGGAGCATGGCCTCGCAGTCCCACGCCGACTACATGCGCGGCGGCGACTTCTTCTCCAGCGAGCAATCGATCACCATGGCCAAGGCCGGCGACGTGCGCATCGAGTTCGTCGGCAAGGACGGCAAGGTCGAGGTCAAGAAGCAACTCACCCTGCAGGAAGGCGAAGTGTTCGACAGCATGTTCATGAGCTGCCGCAAGCTGCGTGACTTCTTCGAGAAGACCCTGCAAGACTGCAAGGAAACCGGCGTGATGTGGTCCCTGCACGTCAAGGCGACCATGATGAAGGTCTCCCACCCCATCGTCTTCGGTCACGCCGTCAGCGTCTACTACAAGGACGTGTTCGACAAGTACGGCGCGCTGTTCAAGGAACTGGGCGTCAACCCGAACAACGGCATCAGCAGCGTCTACGACAAGATCAAGACACTGCCGGTTTCGCAGCAGGAAGAAATTCTCCATGACATCCACGAGGTCTACGCCCATCGCCCGGAAATGGCCATGGTCGACTCGGTCAAGGGCATCACCAACCTGCACATCCCGAGCGACGTCATCGTTGACGCCTCGATGCCGGCGATGATCCGCAACTCCGGTCAGATGTGGGGCAAGGACGGCAAGCAGAAAGACACCAAGGCCGTCATGCCTGAGAGCACCTACGCTCGCATTTACCAGGAAATGATCAACTTCTGCAAAACCAACGGTGCCTTCGACCCGACCACCATGGGCAGCGTGCCGAACGTCGGCCTGATGGCGCAGAAGGCCGAAGAATACGGTTCTCACGACAAGACCTTCGAGATGACCGCCGATGGCACCATGCGCGTCGTGGCCGCCGACGGTACCGTACTGATGCAGCACGAAGTCGAAGCCGGCGACATCTGGCGCGCCTGCCAGACCAAGGACGCGCCGATCCGCGACTGGGTCAAGCTGGCTGTTACCCGCGCCCGTCAGTCCAATACCCCGGCCATCTTCTGGCTGGATCCTGAGCGTGCCCACGACCGCGAGCTGCAGAAGAAGGTCGAGCTGTACCTCAAGGACCACGACCTGACTGGTCTGGACATCCGCATGATGGGCTACAACGAGGCCATCCGCGTATCCATGGAGCGCATGATCCGTGGCCAGGACACCATCTCGGTAACCGGCAACGTACTGCGTGACTACCTGACCGACCTGTTCCCGATCATGGAGCTGGGCACCTCGGCCAAGATGCTGTCCATCGTGCCGCTGATGGCGGGTGGCGGCATGTACGAAACCGGCGCCGGCGGTTCCGCGCCCAAGCACGTGCAGCAACTGGTGGAAGAGAACTACCTGCGCTGGGATTCGCTTGGCGAGTTCCTGGCCCTGGCCGTGTCGCTGGAAGAAACCGGCATCAAGACCGACAACGCCAAGGCCAAGGTGCTGGGCAAGACCCTGGATCAGGCCACCGGCAAGCTGCTGGACAACAACAAGTCCCCGGCGCGCAAGGTGGGCGAGATCGACAACCGCGGCAGCCACTTCTACCTGGCGCTGTACTGGGCGCAAGCCCTGGCCGAGCAGAACGACGATGCCGAGCTGAAGGCTCACTTCACCCCGCTGGCCAAGCAACTGACCGAGCAGGAAGCCACCATCGTTGCCGAACTGGCTGCCGTACAGGGCAAGCCGGCCGACATCGGCGGCTACTACCGCTCCAACCCCGAACTGACCAGCAAGGTGATGCGCCCCAGTGCAACCTTCAATGCTGCTCTGGCTGCACTGAATGCCTGATAAGGCCTGAGTGTGAAAGAACCCCGGTCTTGTGCCGGGGTTCTTTTTTATGGCGCGATGTCGAAAATCCCCACTTCCATCTGGAGCAAGCGAAATGCAGTGGCAACCCCATATCACCGTGGCCACGGTCATCGAAGATCAGGGCCGCTTCCTCTTCGTCGAGGAACTCAAGGCCGGTCGCCTGGTACTCAACCAGCCTGCCGGGCACCTGGAAGCCAACGAATCGCTGCGCCAGGCCGCGCTGCGCGAAACCCTCGAAGAAACCGGCTGGGACGTGGAGCTGACCGGCCTGACCGGCATCTATCTCTACACCGCGCCGAGCAACGGCGTGACCTACCAGCGCGTGTGCTTCAGCGCCCGCCCGTTGCGCCACGACCCCGAGCGCGAGCTGGACGCCGACATCAGCGGCATCACCTGGCTGAGCCGCGATGAACTGGCCGCCCAGCCCGAACGCTGGCGCAGCGAGCTGGTACTGCGCTGCGTGGAGGATTACCTGGCCGGCGTCAGCGGGCCGCTGGAGCTGGTGCGCGATTGATCGTCAGCGCATGCCTTCGTGTAGGGTGCGCTGCGCGCACCACGAAATAGCGCGGTGCTTGCTCGGTGCGCACAGCGCACCCTGCAGATGACCCTACGCTCGAACGTCCCGGATTTCATCCGGGCTATGGGGGCAGGCTTTCTGGTAGACTCGTCAGTTTTTCAGGCTTCACTCGCAGACTCCCATGCAAGCACCTAGCACCCAACGCGTGATCGTCGGCATGTCCGGCGGCGTCGATTCGTCCGTTTCCGCCCTGCTACTGTTGGAGCAGGGTTACCAGGTCGAAGGCCTGTTCATGAAGAACTGGGACGAAGACGACGGCACCGAATACTGCACCGCCATGGATGACCTGGCCGACGCCCAGGCCGTATGCGACCGCATCGGCATCAAGCTGCATACCGCCAACTTCGCCGCCGAATACTGGGACAACGTGTTCGAGCACTTCCTGGCCGAATACAAGGCCGGACGCACACCTAACCCGGACATCCTCTGCAACCGCGAAATCAAGTTCAAGGCCTTCCTCGACTACGCCCTGAGCCTGGGCGCTGACCTGATTGCCACCGGCCACTACGTGCGCCGCCGCGACATCGAGGGCCGTACCGAACTGCTCAAGGGGCTGGATCCGAACAAGGATCAGAGCTACTTCCTGCACGCCGTCGGCGGCGAGCAGATCGCCAAGACCCTGTTCCCGGTCGGGGAACTGGAAAAGCCGCAAGTACGGGCAATCGCCGAGAAATACGAGCTGGCCACGGCGAAGAAGAAGGACTCCACCGGCATCTGCTTCATCGGCGAACGCCGTTTCAGCGACTTTCTCAAGCAGTACCTGCCGGCCCAACCGGGCGACATCGAGACCACCGATGGCCAGGTCATCGGCCGTCATCATGGCCTGATGTACCACACCATCGGTCAGCGCCAAGGCCTGGGTATCGGCGGCATGAAGGATGCCGGCGACGAGCCCTGGTACGTACTGCGCAAGGATCTGACCCGCAACGTGCTGATCGTCGGCCAAGGCAACGAGCACCCCTGGCTGTTCTCCCGTGCCCTGCTCGCCTCGGACATCTACTGGGTCAACCCGGTGGATCTGAGCGCCCCGCGGCGCCTGAGCGCAAAGGTGCGTTACCGCCAGAGCGATCAGAACTGTACCCTGGAGAGAACCGAGAACGGCTATCGCGCCCTGTTCGACGAGCCCCAGCGCGCCGTTACCCCGGGCCAGTCCGTGGTGTTCTACGACGGCGAGGTGTGCCTGGGTGGCGGTGTGATCGAAACCGCCGAAGCTTGCCAAGGGGATGCTCGATGACCCCGATTCAGGAGCAATTGGTCGCCCTCGGCGCCGTCTTCGAGGCCGCCGTGCTGGCGGACCGGATCGCCCGCACCGGCCAGATCAGCGAAGCGTCGCTGGGCTGCATGCTCGGCAGCCTTCTCGTCCGTGATCCGCAAAGCACACTGGACGTCTACGGTGGCGACGACCTCAACCTGCGTGACGGCTATCGCGCTCTGATCAGCGCCCTGGAACGCAACCCGTCGGCCCTGCAGCGCGAACCACTGCGCTATTCCCTGGCGCTGATCGGCCTGGAGCGACAACTGGACAAACGCAGCGACATGCTGGAAATCATGGGCAGCCGCCTGGATCAGATCCAGCAACAGGTCGAGCACTTCGGCCTGGTGCATGACAACGTCATCGCGGCTTGTGGTGGCCTGTACCAGGACACCATCAGCACCTTCCGCCAGCGCATTCAGGTGCATGGCGACATGCGTTTCCTGCAGCAGCCGAACAACGCCGCGAAGATCCGCGCCCTGCTGCTTGCCGGCATTCGTTCGGCCCGCCTGTGGCGCCAACTCGGTGGGCATCGCTGGCAACTGGTATTCAGTCGCGGCAAGTTGCTCAAGGAACTCTACGCCCTGATGCGCGCCTGAATGAGCGCCCCGACTCGCAGCAGCAGACCGCTGCAGGGCGCCCTCCTGCTGGCCATATCCGCCCTGCTGCTCGCCTTTACCGGCGTCGGCATCCGCGAGATTTCCGCCAGCGTCAACAACGAGTCGGTGGTGTTCTTCCGCAATCTGGTGGGCGTGCTGTTCTTTCTGCCACTGCTGTTGGTGCGCGGGGTCAGGCCACTGCGCACCACTCGTCTGAAATCTCACCTGTGGCGCACCACCTACGGCCTGGCGGCGATGTACTGCTTCTTCTACGCCATCGCCCACCTGCCGCTGGCCGACGCCATGCTGTTCACCTACTCGGCACCGGTGTTCACTCCGCTGATCGCTCATTTCTGGCTCAAGGAGCCGCTGACTCGACGCATGCTCATCAGCAGCCTGATCGGTCTGTGCGGCGTGGCCCTGGTGGCCAAACCCAGCGCCGCTCTGTTCGAGGGCGAAGCATTGGTCGGCCTGGCCGCCAGCCTGCTGGCCGCCTTCGCTTTCGTGTCCATCCGCGAGATGAGCGACAGCGAGCCAGCCACGCGCATCGTCTTCTATTTCTCGCTGTTCAGCGCGCTGTTTTCCGCCATTCCCTTGTCCTGGAGTTGGCAACCACTGGATGCCAACCAGCTTGGTTGGCTACTGGGCATTGGCCTACTGGCCACCGCCAGCCAGGTGATCATGTCGCGCGCCTATGGCCTGGCACCGCCTGGGCTGATCGGCCCAGTCGCCTACCTGGCCATCGTCTTCGCCGGCCTCATCGCCTGGCTATTGTGGGGCGAGACGCCGGACAACCTCTCGCTGCTCGGCGCGGCATTCATCTTCGCCGCCAGCCTGCTTTCCATCAGCCGCAAGCGACAAGCTGCAAGTAACAGCAAGAACCGCAGCATTTCCTGAGCGGGTTCTACTTGCCGCTTGAAGCTTGAAGCTTGCGGCTGCTCTTTCATGTACAATATGCGCCCTTTTCGTCAGAGGCCATCCAGGCGCCTGAGCTAGAGCCCGCTTCAATGAGGCAGGCGTCATGCGCAGAGCCCCGGATGACCTATCAGCCCGACAGCCCGAGAACGCCCACATGCAGCTTTCCTCGCTCACCGCGGTTTCCCCCGTCGACGGCCGCTACGCCGGCAAAACCAGCGCCCTGCGCCCCATCTTCAGCGAATACGGCCTGATCCGTAGCCGCGTCCTGGTCGAAGTGCGCTGGCTGCAGCGCCTGGCCGCCCACGAAGGCATCCCGGAAGTCGCGCCCTTCTCCGCCGAAGCCAACGCCCTGCTCAACGAGCTGGCAGAGAACTTCGCCGTCGAGCACGCCGAGCGCGTCAAGGAAATCGAGCGCACCACCAACCACGACGTCAAGGCCGTGGAGTACCTGCTCAAGGAGCAGGCCGCCAAGCTGCCGGAACTGGACAAGGTCAGCGAGTTCATCCACTTCGCCTGCACCAGCGAGGACATCAACAACCTGTCCCACGCCCTGATGCTGCGCGAAGGCCGTGACAGCGTGCTGCTGCCGCTGATGAAGCAACTGGCAGGTGCCATTCGTGAACTGGCCGTCAAATTCGCTGACGTGCCGATGCTCTCGCGCACCCACGGCCAGCCAGCCTCGCCCACCACTCTGGGCAAAGAACTGGCCAACGTCGTCTACCGCCTGGAGCGGCAGATCGCCCAGGTCGCCGCCGTGCCGTTGCTGGGCAAGATCAACGGCGCCGTGGGCAACTACAACGCCCACCTGTCGGCCTACCCGAGCATCGACTGGGAGGCCAATGCCCGTCAGTTCATCGAAAACGACCTGGGCCTCTCCTGGAACCCCTACACCACCCAGATCGAGCCGCACGACTACATCGCCGAGCTGTTCGACGCCATCGCCCGCTTCAACACCATCCTCATCGACTTCGATCGCGACGTCTGGGGCTACATTTCCCTCGGTTACTTCAAGCAGAAGACCGTGGCCGGCGAGATCGGCTCCTCGACCATGCCGCACAAGGTCAACCCGATCGACTTCGAGAACTCCGAAGGTAATCTGGGCATCGCCAACGCCATCTTCCAGCACCTGGCCAGCAAGTTGCCGATATCCCGCTGGCAGCGCGATCTGACCGACTCCACCGTGCTGCGCAACCTGGGTGTCGGCTTCGCTCACAGCGTCATCGCCTATGAGGCAAGCCTCAAGGGAATCAGCAAGTTGGAGCTCAATGCTCAGCGAATTGCTGAAGATCTGGATGCCTGCTGGGAAGTGCTCGCCGAGCCGATCCAGACCGTGATGCGCCGCTACGCCATTGAGAACCCCTATGAAAAGCTCAAGGAATTGACCCGCGGCAAGGGCATCAGCGCCGAAGCGCTGCAAGCTTTCATCGACGGTCTGGACATGCCGACCGCCGCCAAGGAAGAGCTCAAGCAACTGACTCCGGCGCGCTATATCGGTAACGCCGTGGCTCAGGCCAAGCGTATCTGAGTACACCAGCCTCGAGGACGCCCGGCTGAGCCGGGCGTTTTTGTTTAAAGGTTTTTATCCATTTCAAGGGCTTATCGATGAATCCTGATACTCCGCTGCAGTTGCTGGGTGGCCTCACAGCCCGTGAATTCCTGCGTGACTACTGGCAGAAGAAGCCGCTGCTGGTGCGCCAGGCCATTCCTGACTTCGAGAGTCCGATCAGCCCGGACGAACTGGCCGGCCTGGCGCTGGAAGAAGAAGTCGAGTCGCGCCTGGTGATCGAGCATGGCGAGCGCCCCTGGGAGCTGCAGCGCGGCCCATTCAACGAAGACACCTTCCAGACGCTGCCCGAGCGTGACTGGACCCTGCTGGTGCAAGCCGTCGACCAGTTCGTCCCGGAAGTGGCCGAACTGCTGGAAGACTTCAAGTTCCTGCCCAAGTGGCGCATCGACGACCTGATGATCAGTTTCGCCGCCCCTGGTGGCGGCGTCGGCCCGCATTTCGACAACTACGACGTATTCCTGCTGCAGGCTCACGGCCATCGCCGCTGGCAGATTGGCCAGATGTGCGATGCCGACAGCCCGCTGCTCCCCCACGCCGATCTGAAGATCCTGGCTCAATTCGACCCAACCGATGAATGGGTGCTGGCACCCGGCGACATGCTCTACCTGCCGCCCTGCCTCGCCCACTGTGGCACCGCTGAGGATGATTGCATGACCTATTCCGTGGGCTTCCGCGCGCCAAGCGCCGCCGAAGTACTGACCCATTTCACTGACTTCCTCGGCCAGTTCCTGCCCGACGAAGAGCGCTACAGCGATGCCGACATCCAGCCCAGCGAGGATCCCAACCAGATCCAGCGCGACGCCCTGGAGCGTCTCAAGGCCTTGCTCAACGAACACATGAGCGACGAGCGTCTGCTGATGACCTGGTTCGGCCAGTTCATGACCGAACCCAAGTATCCGGAGCTGGTCGCCGGCATCGAGATCGAGGAGGAAGACTTCCTCGGCGCCTTGGAAGACGGCGCGATCCTCATCCGCAACCCCAGCGCGCGCATGGCGTGGTCGGAAGTGGGTGAAGACCTGGTGCTGTTCGCCAGCGGCCAGAGCCGCTTGGTTTCGACCAACCTGCGCGAGCTGCTGAAGCTGATCTGCAGCGCCGATGCGTTACATGTGGAAAACCTCGGCGCCTGGCTGGCCGACGACGAGGGGCGTACCCTGCTGTGGGAACTGGTCAAACAGGGCAGCCTGGGGTTTGCCGATGAGTGAGATCACCGTTCGCGTGGCGGATTGGTACCGAGACAGCGCCGAACTCCGCCGTATCCGCGACACCGTCTTCGTCGCCGAGCAATCGGTACCGCCCGAGCTGGAATGGGACGCCGAGGATGCCGAAGCGGTGCACTTCCTCGCCGAGGAAGGTGATTACGCCGTGGGCACCGCGCGTCTGCTACCGGATGGACATATCGGTCGTGTCTCGGTACTCAAGGACTGGCGCGGCCTCAAGGTTGGCGAGACGCTGATGCAGGCGGTGATCGCCGAAGCGGAAAAACGCGGCCTGCATCAGCAAATGCTCACCGCTCAGGTGCACGCCACGCCGTTCTATGAAAGGCTAGGCTTCAGGATTGTCAGCGACGAGTACCTCGACGCCGGCATACCGCACGTCGATATGGTGCGCACCAGCCAATAGAGAAGCAGATGAACGACAAACACGTCCCGGCCGACACAATCGATACGCCAGAATCCATGGAAATGGCGGCCATCGAATTTCAGTCGCCGGGGCGTTTTGCCGTGCACAATCCAGAGCCCGTCACGCCAGAGGCGAGGCAGTGGGATGCTGCTCCCTTCATCCTTGGTCAGCATGAGCGCCTGGAGCGTTTCAGCCAGCCGCCGGAAGCTTGCGCCCACGTTCTGGCACTGATGCAGCAGGCGCAACGCAGCCTGTGCCTGTACAGCGACGACCTGGAGCCCTGGCTCTACAACCATGGCAGTGTGCAGCAAGCCTGCAGTCGCTTTCTGCTGGCAAGCCCGCGGGCACGCCTGCGCATCCTGTTGCGCGATACGAGCCGCGCCGTGAAGGAAGGCCATCGCCTGCTCGCCCTATCGCGGCGACTGTCTTCCAACCTGCATATCCGCAAGCTCAATCCTGATTACCCCAGTCTCGAGCAAAGCTATCTGATTGCTGACGACAGCGGTTTGCTGCTGCGCCCAGAACTCGATCAGCATGCCGGTTACGCCGTCTACGCCGATCCGGCGCGCGTGCGTCAACATCGGACCCAGTTCGACCAGGCCTGGGACACCAGCATTACCGACCCCGATCTGCGGAGCTTCCTGCTATGACCCTGCGTAAGCTGCTCACTGCCCTGCTGCTCTGCCTGTGCCTGCCCCTGCAGGCGGCCACGGAGGTGATTCCGCTGAACTACCGCACCGCCGACGAGGTGCTCGGCGTGGTGCAGTCGATGCTCGGCAGCGAGGGCAAGGTCAGCGCCTATGGCAACCAACTGATCGTCAATGCGCCGCCGGCCAAGATCGGCGAAGTACGCGTACTGCTACAGCAGCTCGATACCCGCCCACGGCGCCTGCTGATCACCGTGGAAAGCGCCGATAGCAGCCAGCAGAACGACCGCGGCTATGGCGTCGACGGCAGCCTCAGTGCCGGTAACGCCGAGGTGCAGATCGGCCGTGGCGAAGTCAACGGCCGTGACCAAGTCCGCATCATCCGCCGCAGCACCGACAGCCGTGGCGGTGGCACCCAGCAGGTGCAGGCCACCGAAGGCTATCCGGCGCTGATCCAGGTGGGCCAGAGCGTGCCCTTGACCAGCACCCGCACCGGCCCCTACGGCCAGGTCTATCAGGACACTCAGTATCGCGACGTGACCCGCGGCTTCTACGTGACAGCAAGCCTCTCCGGCGAACTGGTACACCTCACCATCAGCAGTCAGCGTGATCGGCTCAGCAACAGCCGGCCGGGCGCGATCGACGTGCAGAGCACCGATACCCGTGTCAGCGGCCGTCTCGGCGAGTGGATGACCCTGGGCGGCGTCAGCGAGCAAAGCAGCTCCGGCGAGAGCGACGTCCTGCGCCGCTACAGCACCCAAGGGCGTGAAGACATGTCCCTGCGCATCAAGGTCGAAGCCCTCGACTGATATCTCCGACCAAAGTCCAATGCCCCTGCCCCTCTGGAAGCATGGACAAGTCGCGCAACCCCTGAAAGCCCTGAAACGCCCGCCCCATGCGGCGCGATGCGTGACCGACCAGTCGTCTACTGAATATGTAGTAGTCCGAAAAAAGCACTACAAAACGTTTGACGAAGCACCTGACGAGAGGCATGATGGCTTCGCTCCCGCTAGCCAGGGGTCCTGAAAAGGATCTCCAGATCGCCAACGAAGCACTTCGTAGCGGTCCGTGTCCCAACAGCCCACAAGGCCGTACGACGAGGTTGCGACTGGAACGAAGTTGTCCTGAGGGACGGGGAAGCGTCAAGTAACAGACAGATCGCCAGACTCAGCACTGCGCCAAGGGTTTCCACGAGCCCGAAGCCTGTAGCAACCGGCGGCCTGCTCGCCTGCCCCCCTCCTCGCAGTACAACCTCGCCTTTCAGCCGTTTTCTCGCCGTCGAAGTGGTAGCCGCCCGCAGCCGTCGCATTCATGCGCGTCTAGAGTGGGTAGTTGGTGCTCAAACAACACATTCTTTGAAGGATTGACCATGTCCGCATATCAAAACGACATCAAGGCTGTAGCCGCTCTGAAAGAGAAGTTCGGCAGCAGCTGGAGCGCTATCAACCCCGAGTCCGTCGCCCGTATGCGCGCCCAGAACCGCTTCAAGACTGGTCTGGAAATCGCTCAGTACACCGCTGACATCATGCGCAAGGACATGGAAGAGTACGACGCCGACTCCTCCCTCTACACCCAGTCCCTGGGCTGCTGGCACGGCTTCATCGGTCAGCAGAAGCTGATCTCGATCAAGAAGCACCTGAAGACCACCAACAAGAAATACCTGTACCTGTCCGGCTGGATGGTCGCCGCCCTGCGCTCGGACTTCGGCCCGCTGCCAGATCAGTCGATGCACGAGAAGACCGCCGTCTCCGACCTGATCGAGGAGCTGTACACCTTCCTGCGTCAGGCCGACAGCCGCGAGCTGGATCTGCTGTTCACCGCGCTGGATGCCGCTCGCGAAGCCGGCGACCAGGCCAAGGCTGCCGAGATCCAGAACCAGATCGACAACTTCGAGACCCACATCGTCCCGATCATTGCCGACATCGACGCGGGCTTCGGTAACCCGGAAGCCACCTACCTGCTGGCCAAGCGCATGATCGAAGCCGGTGCCTGCTGCATCCAGATCGAGAACCAGGTTTCCGACGAGAAACAGTGCGGTCACCAGGACGGTAAAGTGACCGTTCCCCACGCCGACTTCCTCGCCAAGATCGCTGCCGTTCGCTATGCCTTCCTCGAGCTGGGCATCGACAACGGCGTGATCGTCGCCCGTACCGACTCCCTGGGCGCCGGCCTGACCAAGCAGATCGCCGTCACCAACAAGCCGGGCGACCTGGGCGACCTGTACAACTCCTTCCTCGATTGCGAAGAAATCTCCGAAGCCGAGCTGGGCAACGGCGACGTCGTGATCAAGCGCGAAGGCAAACTGCTGCGTCCCAAGCGCCTGCCGTCCAACCTGTTCCAGTTCCGCAAGGGCACTGGCGAAGATCGCTGCGTACTGGACTGCATCACCAGCCTGCAGAACGGCGCCGACCTGCTGTGGATCGAGACCGAGAAGCCGCACGTTGGCCAGATCAAGGGCATGGTTGATCGCATCCGCGAAGTCATCCCGAACGCCAAGCTGGTCTATAACAACAGCCCGTCCTTCAACTGGACCCTGAACTTCCGTCAGCAGGTGTTCGACACCATGGTTGCCGAAGGCAAGGACGTGTCCGCCTACGACCGTGCCAAGCTGATGAGCGTGGAATACGACGAGACCGAACTGGCCAAGCTGGCCGACGAGAAGATCCGTACCTTCCAGCGCGACGGTTCGGCCCATGCCGGCATCTTCCACCACCTGATCACCCTGCCGACCTACCACACTGCGGCTCTGTCCACCGACAACCTGGCCAAGGGCTACTTCGCCGACCAGGGCATGCTGGCCTACGTCAAGGGCGTGCAGCGTCAGGAAATCCGTCAGGGCATCGCCTGCGTCAAGCACCAGAACATGGCTGGCTCCGACATCGGCGACAACCACAAGGAGTACTTCGCTGGCGAAGCTGCTCTGAAAGCCAGTGGTAAAGACAACACCATGAACCAGTTCCACTAAGAACGGTTCCCCGCAGCGGGCCACGCACCCGCTGCGCCTTTTGCCTAATCCGCCCCGGCTTGCCGGGGCTTTTTTATGCCTGGCGGTATCGCAAACGTCTCTGCCGGCGTCCTTCGGCGCCCCCAAAGAAGCAGTACCAACCCAGTGGTTTATTGCCCCCTTCTCCATGCTTTTTTGTGCAGCAGCGCACAGCGTCTGTCACTATTCCGTCGCTTTACTTGGTTAGCGTCATGGCTCCGTCGATCAGCCTAACCAGGAGCCCTCCGTGCGTAATCAAAAAGAGCAAGACGTGCTATTCGGCAATGGTGATGAACCGCTTAGCAATACGTCCGATAACCCCCATATCAATGACCTCATCGAAGCCGGTCTGAGCCGCCGCCAGGTGGTAGCCGGCGGTGCTGCGCTCGGCGTCATGGGTTTTCTCGGTGTTGCCCTGCCCGGCAGCGCCGAGGCCGCCGGCAATCCGCTCAAGGATCTGCTCGAACGCCTGAAAAAGCGCAACAAGCGTCTGCCATTCGATCCGGTGGCGGTTACCCGAGCGGATACCATCACCGTGCCAGCCGGTTACCGGGCTAGCGCTTTCATCCCCTGGGGCACGCCAATTCGTGGCAGCTTCCCGGCATTTCTCGAAAACGCCGGCAACAGTGCCGCCGATCAGGCCGACCAGACCGGCATGCACCATGACGGCATGCACTTCTTCCCCATCGATGGTCAGCGCGGCGGCGGTCACAAAAGCGACCACGGCCTGCTGGTACTCAACCACGAGTACATTGACGCTCAGCTCCTTCACCCCAACGGCCCCACGCTGATCGCAGGCAAGCGCAGCAGCGCCGATGAGGTTCGCAAGGAAATCAATGCCCACGGGGTTTCCGTGGTGGAAGTGCGCCGGGTGCGCGGCCAATGGGAGGTGCTGCCCAGCGCCCGCAACCGCCGCATCACTGGCGCCACGCCGATGCAGATCAGCGGCCCGGTACGCGGCCACGCCCTGCTACGGACTCGCTACAGCCCCGACGGCACCGCCACTCGCGGCACATTGAACAACTGCGCCAACGGCTTCACCCCCTGGGGCACCTACCTGACCTGCGAGGAAAACTGGGCCGGCTATTTCGCCAGTGGCGATGCCGAACGCCCGCGTGAAATGACCCGCTACGGCGTCGGCAGCGCCAGCCGCTACGGCTGGGATCACCTGGCCGGCGACGAATTCCAGCGTTTCAACGCCACCCGCATGGCCGCCGACGCCACCGGCGACTACCGCAACGAGCCGAATCACTTCGGCTGGATCGTCGAGATCGATCCCTTCGCGCCGGAATCCACCCCGATCAAGCGCACCGCACTGGGTCGCTTCGCCCACGAGGGCCTGGTGTTCGCCCCGGTCAAGCCGGGCCGTCCGGTGGTGTGCTATTCAGGCGACGATTCGCAGAACGAGTACATCTACAAGTTCGTCAGTCGCGGCAGGTACATACCGGGTCGCAGCAACGGCAGCCTGCTCGACGAGGGCACTCTTTACGTGGCGCGCTTCAAGGCCAACGGCAAGGGCGAGTGGCTGGCACTGGATATCAAGAACAAGGCTTTCCAGGCCGCCTGCGAGGCCGCCGGGGTAAGCTTCGCCGACCAGGGCGAAGTGCTGATCAACACCCGCCTGGCTGCCGACATCGTCGGCGCCACCAAGATGGATCGCCCGGAATGGGGCGCGGTGAACCCGAACAACGGCGACGTCTACTTCACCCTCACCAACAACAGTTCGCGCACCGTGGTCGATGCAGCCAACCCGCGTCCGGCCAATGCCTATGGCCACATCATCCGCTGGCGCGAGCAGAGCCGCGACTATGCCGGCCGCGAGTTCGTCTGGAGCCTGTTCCTGCTGGCAGGCCCAGAGAACGACAGCCTCGACCTCAACGGCAAGCCGCTGACCGCCGACAATCGCCTGGCCAGCCCGGATGGCCTGTGGTTCGATGAGGACGGTCGCCTGTGGATTCAGACCGACATGAGCGGCAGCCAGCTCGCCAGCGGGCCATTCGGCAACAACCAGATGCTGGTGGCCGAACCGACCACCGGTGAGATGAAGCGCTTCCTGGTTGGCCCCGCGGGTTGTGAGGTCACCGGTATCACTGCCACGCCGGACTTCCGCACGCTGTTCGTCAATATCCAGCATCCGGGTGAAGGCTCCACACCAACGAATTTCCGCAGCACCTGGCCGGACGGCCCCGGCCGTCGCCCACGCTCGGCCACAGTGATCGTCACGCGCGAAGACGGTAAGCCGCTGTTCTAAGCCTGTCGCAGGCCCCCTCTCCCGTGCAGGGCGAGGGGGGCCTCCTCTGTGCCGCCAACAGGCTGAAAACAACCAACTGCAGAACACGGCAAGCGGCTTGAACAGCTAAAACGAGCACACGCCTGGACGGTCATTGCGACCGCACCCATCACCCTAACCTTCCTGTCGTCATGACAGAAAAATTACTTTTTCTTATATAAAAAAGTTATTAATGCATTTAATGCATTAAAAATGCCGCCTACCATCTCCTTGCAGAGAGCGAGTCTCAACGCGAACGAAAGGGTTTTATTAGCATTCGTCCGCGCAATTTTTCTTCTGCTACCTTTAATCCTAGGAGCAGTGCGGATTTGCTGCGAAAGTTTCGTTCGTCCATCGGTATTGCTTCCAAAGTATGCTCGCGCGCCGCCGCCAAGTCTCGGACAATACTGACCGTTAAGCCCTTCGAGCGGCGTTACCAGTGCAGCACGCCCCCGATTCAGAGCGGTGAACGCGACAGAGTGTTGCATGGGTGCAACGAGGCAGTGCAGGTGCGTAAAACAATGAACCTATCCGCCGCGCGCCAATCTGCAACATCAGGCTCCTTGTGATGAGCGCTTGGCTGCAAGCGAGCCACAGGGCAAGGGTTTTGACACAAAGAAGACCGAATTTATTTGACGCTGGAAATTTACTTATGCCGTTCATCGGGCATAGAATTGTTTTCAGGATTTTTCAGAGCCCGTGCAGCCTGCGCGGCTCCATCATGAATAATAGAAGCCGTCTCTTTACCAAGGAGTACCGGCATGCCTGATGCGGTAACGACCATGTCCCATAACTGGGCTTTCGCTGTGTTCTTGCTGGGTGTTTGTGGGCTGATCGCCTTCATGCTCGGCGTTTCCAGTCTGCTCGGCAGCAAAGCCTGGGGACGTAGCAAGAACGAGCCTTTCGAGTCGGGCATGCTTCCTACCGGCAGCGCGCGTCTGCGCCTGTCAGCCAAGTTCTATCTGGTCGCGATGCTCTTCGTGATCTTCGACGTTGAAGCCCTCTATCTCTTCGCTTGGGCAGTCTCGGTGCGCGAAAGCGGCTGGGCGGGCCTGATCGAAGCTACAGTTTTCATAGCAATTCTGTTGGCAGGTCTTGTCTATCTTTGGCGTATCGGGGCGCTCGACTGGGCACCTCAGGGACGTCGTGAACGGCAGGCGAAGCTGAAACAATGAGGCTTTGGCGATGCAATACAAACTTACTCGGGTCGACCCGAATGCGCCCAACGAGGCGTATCCGATCGGCCAGCGGGAGGTCGTCTCCGACCCGCTGCTAGAGGACCAGGTTCACAAGAACATCTACATGGGCAAGCTCTCGGACGTGCTTAACGGCGCGGTCAACTGGGGGCGCAAGAATTCCTTGTGGCCGTACAACTTCGGCCTGTCCTGCTGCTATGTGGAAATGACCACTGCCTTCACCGCCCCGCACGACGTGGCGCGTTTCGGTGCGGAAGTCATTCGCGCATCACCCCGCCAGGCCGACTTCATGGTCATCGCCGGCACCTGCTTCATCAAGATGGCGCCGGTCATCCAGCGTCTCTATGAGCAGATGCTGGAACCCAAGTGGGTCATCTCCATGGGTTCATGCGCCAACTCCGGCGGCATGTACGACATCTACTCGGTCGTTCAGGGCGTGGACAAGTTCCTCCCCGTGGACGTCTACATTCCCGGCTGCCCGCCCCGTCCGGAGGCGTTCCTGCAAGGCTTGATGCTGCTGCAGGAATCCATCGGCCAGGAGCGCCGCCCGCTATCCTGGGTCGTTGGCGATCAAGGCATCTACCGTGCCGAAATGCCTTCGCAGAAGGAACAGCGACGCGAGCAGCGAATCGCCGTTACCAACCTGCGTAGCCCCGACGAAGTCTGAGCCGATGCTTGCCTGCGCAAGCGTCACGCCCACTTTCTACGTTGATCGACAGCGACCGAGACCATGACTCAAGACACCGTTGTGTCCATACCGCCTTACAAGGCTGACGACCAGGACGTCGTCGCCGAACTGCGCGCCCGTTTTGGCGACGACAGTTTCACCCTGCAAGCGACCCGCACCGGCATGCCGGTTCTCTGGGTCGCCCGTGAGCGCCTTATCGAAGTGCTCACCTGCCTGCGCAACCTGCCGCGCCCCTACGTGATGCTCTATGACCTGCATGGCGTCGACGAGCGCCTGCGTACCCAGCGTCGCGGCCTGCCGGACGCCGACTTCACGGTGTTCTATCACCTGATGTCGCTGGAGCGTAACAGTGACGTGATGATCAAGGTCGCCTTGTCCGAGCGCGACCTCAACCTGCCCACCGCCACCAGCATCTGGCCCAACGCCAACTGGTACGAGCGCGAAGTCTGGGACCTGTACGGCATCACCTTCACCGGCCACCCGCACCTGAGCCGCATCATGATGCCGCCGACCTGGGAAGGTCACCCGCTGCGCAAGGACTATCCCGCGCGCGCCACCGAATTCGATCCGTTCAGCCTGACCCTGGCCAAACAGCAGCTGGAAGAAGAAGCCGCGCGCTTCCGCCCGGAAGACTGGGGCATGAAACGCGGTGGCGAGCACGAGGACTACATGTTCCTCAACCTCGGCCCCAACCACCCCTCCGCCCACGGCGCGTTCCGCATCATCCTGCAGCTAGACGGCGAAGAGATCGTCGATTGCGTGCCGGAGATCGGCTACCACCACCGTGGCGCCGAGAAGATGGCCGAACGGCAGAGCTGGCACAGCTTCATCCCCTACACCGACCGCATCGACTACCTCGGCGGGGTGATGAACAACCTGCCCTACGTACTCTCGGTGGAGAAGCTCGCTGGCATCAAGGTGCCGGCCCGCGTCGACTTCATCCGCGTGATGCTCGCCGAGTTCTTCCGCATCACCAGCCACCTGCTGTTCCTCGGTACCTATATCCAGGACGTTGGCGCCATGACCCCGGTGTTCTTCACCTTCACCGACCGCCAGCGCGCCTACAAGGTGATCGAAGCCATCACCGGCTTCCGCCTGCACCCGGCCTGGTACCGTATCGGCGGCGTCGCCCACGACCTGCCACGCGGCTGGGACGGGCTGGTCAAGGAATTCGTCGACTGGCTGCCCAAACGTCTCGACGAGTACGAGAAAGCGGCGCTCAAGAACAGCATCCTCAAGGCCCGCACCATCGGCGTGGCGCAGTACAACACCAAGGAAGCGCTCGAATGGGGCACCACCGGTGCCGGCCTGCGCGCCACCGGTTGCGACTTCGACCTGCGCAAGGCGCGCCCCTATTCCGGCTACGAGCACTTCGATTTCGAAGTTCCGCTGGCGGCCAATGGCGATGCCTACGACCGCTGTATGGTGCGCGTGGAAGAGATGCGCCAGAGCATCCGCATCATCGACCAGTGCCTGAAGAACATGCCGGAAGGCCCATACAAGGCGGATCACCCGCTGACCACGCCGCCGCCGAAAGAGCGCACGCTGCAGCACATCGAAACCCTGATCACCCACTTCCTGCAGGTTTCCTGGGGCCCGGTCATGCCGGCCAACGAAGCCTTCCAGATGATCGAGGCGACCAAGGGCATCAACAGCTACTACCTGACGAGCGACGGCAGCACCATGAGCTACCGCACCCGGATTCGCACGCCCAGCTTCCCCCACCTGCAGCAGATCCCCTCGGTGATTCGCGGCAGCATGGTGGCGGATCTGATCGCCTACCTGGGCAGTATCGACTTCGTCATGGCCGACGTGGACCGCTGATCATGAATACGCTTATCCAGACAGACCGTTTCGTTCTCAGCGAAACCGAGCGCTCGGCCATCGAGCACGAGATGCACCACTACGAAGACCCGCGCGCCGCCAGCATCGAGGCGCTGAAGATCGTGCAGAAGCAGCGCGGCTGGGTGCCGGACGGTGCCGCTGACGCCATTGGCGAAGTCCTCGGCATCCCGGCCAGCGACGTCGAGGGCGTGGCCACCTTCTATAGCCAGATATTCCGTCAGCCGGTGGGCCGTCACGTGATTCGCGTGTGCGACAGCATGACCTGCTACATCGGTGGCCATGAATCGGTGGTCAGTGAAATGCAGAAGCAGCTCGGCATCGGCCTTGGCCAGACCACCAGCGATGAGCGTTTCACCCTGCTGCCGGTGTGCTGCCTGGGCAACTGCGACAAGGCTCCTGCGGTGATGATCGACGACGACACCTTCGGCGATGTCCAACCTGACGGCGTCGCCAAGCTGCTGGAGGACTACAAATGAAGCCCCTGACCTCCATCGGCCCAGCCAACCGCATCGCCCGCAGCGAAGAAACCCATCCGCTGACCTGGCGCCTGCGTGACGACGCCCAGCCGGTATGGCTGCAGGAGTATCAGCAGAAGAACGGTTATGCTGCCGCACGCAAGGCCCTGACCGAGATGGCTCAGGCCGACATCGTGCAGACCGTCAAGGAGTCCGGCCTCAAGGGTCGTGGCGGCGCGGGTTTCCCCACCGGCGTGAAGTGGGGCCTGATGCCGGCCGACGAATCCATGAACATCCGCTACCTGCTGTGCAACGCGGATGAAATGGAGCCCAACACCTGGAAAGACCGCATGCTGATGGAACAGCTGCCCCACCTGCTGGTGGAAGGCATGCTGATCTCCGCGCGCGCACTGAAGGCCTATCGCGGCTACATCTTCCTGCGCGGCGAGTACGTCGACGCCGCAGCCAACCTCAACCGCGCTATCGATGAAGCCAAGGCCGCCGGCCTGCTCGGCAAGAACATTTTTGGCAGCGGCTTCGATTTCGAGCTGTTCGTCCACACCGGCGCCGGCCGCTACATCTGCGGCGAGGAAACCGCACTGATCAACTCGCTGGAAGGCCGCCGCGCCAACCCGCGCGCCAAGCCGCCCTTCCCGGCCGCCGTCGGCGTCTGGGGCAAGCCGACCTGCGTCAATAACGTCGAGACCCTGTGCAACGTGCCGGCCATCGTCGGCCAGGGCGTGGACTGGTACAAGGGCCTCGCCCGCCCGGGCAGCGAAGACCACGGCACCAAGCTGATGGGGTTCTCCGGGAAGGTGAAGAACCCCGGTCTGTGGGAGCTGCCGTTCGGCATCACCGCCCGCGAATTATTCGAGGACTACGCCGGCGGCATGCGCGATGGTTACCAGCTCAAATGCTGGCAGCCGGGCGGCGCCGGCACCGGCTTCCTGCTGCCCGAACACCTCGAGGCGCAGATGTACGCCGGCGGCATCGCCAAGGTCGGCACACGCATGGGCACCGGCCTGGCGCTGGCAGTCGACGACTCGATCAGCATGGTTTCCCTGCTGCGCAACATGGAAGAGTTCTTCGCCCGCGAGTCCTGCGGCTGGTGCACGCCCTGCCGCGACGGCCTGCCGTGGAGCGTGAAGATCCTTCGTGCACTGGAGCGTGGCGAAGGCACACGCGAGGACATCGCCACCCTGCTCGGCCTGGTCAACTTCCTCGGCCCGGGCAAAACCTTCTGTGCTCACGCGCCAGGCGCCGTGGAGCCGTTGGGCAGTGCCATCAAGTATTTCCGTGAAGAGTTCGAGGCCGGTGTGGCCAAGGTGGCGACCACGCCCCGCATGCCGGCAAGAACGAGCTGAACAGACGAATTCCCTTAGCCAGCCGCTTTTCTGAAGCGGGTAAACGAAGACTGAAGAAATGGCCACTATCCACGTAGACGGCAAAGATTTCGAAGTCGATGGTGCAGACAACCTCCTGCAGGCCTGCCTGTCCCTTGGACTCGATATCCCCTACTTCTGCTGGCACCCGGCGCTTGGCAGCGTCGGCGCCTGCCGCCAGTGCGCGGTCAAGCAGTACAACGACGAGAACGACACCCGTGGTCGCATCGTCATGTCCTGCATGACGCCCGCCACCGATAACACCTGGATCAGCATCGACGACGAAGAGTCCAAGGCGTTCCGCGCCAGTGTCGTCGAATGGCTGATGACCAACCACCCGCACGACTGCCCAGTCTGTGAGGAAGGTGGCCACTGCCACCTGCAGGACATGACGGTGATGACCGGGCACAACACCCGTCGCTACCGCTTCACCAAGCGTACCCACCAGAACCAGGAACTCGGCCCGTTCATCGCCCACGAGATGAACCGCTGCATCGCCTGTTATCGCTGCGTGCGCTACTACAAGGACTACGCCGGCGGCACAGACCTGGGCGTCTACGGCGCGCATGACAACGTGTACTTCGGCCGTGTCGAGGACGGCACGCTGGAAAGCGAGTTTTCCGGCAACCTGGTCGAGGTCTGCCCGACCGGCGTGTTCACCGACAAGACCCACTCCGAGCGCTACAACCGCAAGTGGGACATGCAGTTCGCCCCGAGCATCTGCCATGGCTGCTCCAGCGGCTGCAACATCAGCCCCGGTGAGCGCTATGGCGAGCTGCGCCGTATCGAGAACCGCTTCAACGGCTCGGTGAACCAGTACTTTCTCTGCGACCGTGGCCGCTTCGGCTATGGCTACGTCAACCGCGAAGATCGCCCACGTCAGCCGCTGCTGGCCGGCCAGGCCATCGGCATCGATGCCGCGCTGGACAAGGCCGCCGAGCTGCTCAAGGGCAAGCGCGTGATCGGCATTGGCTCGCCGCGCGCCAGCCTGGAATCCAACTTCGCCCTGCGCGAGCTGGTGGGTGATGCCAATTACTACAGCGGCATCGCTGCCAGCGAACTGGCCAATATCCGCCTGATCCGCGACATCCTGCAAAACGGCCCGCTGCCGACCCCGACCCTGCGCGATGTCGAGCTGCACGACGCCATCTTCGTCCTCGGCGAAGACCTGACCCAGACCGCCGCACGCCTGGCCCTGGCCCTGCGCCAGGCGGTCAAGGGCAAGGCCACCGAGATCGCTGCCGGTGCACGCATCCAGGACTGGCACATGGCAGCGGTGCAGAACGTTGCCCAGCACGCTCGTCACCCGCTGTTTATCGCCAGCGTCGCTGAAACCCGCCTCGACGATATCGCCGAGCAGTGCGTGCACGCCGCGCCGGCCGACCTGGCCCGTATCGGTTTCGCCGTGGCCCACGCCATCGACCCGAGCGCCCCAGCCGTCGACGGCCTGGACGCCGAAGCCGGCGAACTGGTGCAACGCATCGCCGATGCCCTGATCAATGCCAAGCGCCCGCTGATCGTTTCCGGCGCCTCCCTGGGCGACAAGGCCCTGATCGAAGCCGCCGCCAATATCGCCAGCGCGCTGAAGAACCGCGAGAAGAAGGGCTCGCTGAGCCTGGTGGTGCCTGAGGCCAACAGCCTGGGGCTGGCCCTGCTCGGTGGCGACTCCGTCGATGCCGCACTCGATGCTCTGAGCAACGGCCAGGCCGATGCCGTGATCGTGCTGGAAAACGACCTGTACCGCCGCGCCGATGCCGCCAAGGTCGATGCCGCACTCAGCGCAGCACAGACGCTGATCGTCGCCGATCACCAGCGCACCGCCACCAGCGAACGCGCCCACCTGCTGCTGCCGGCGGCCAGCTTCGCCGAAGGCGACGGCACCCTGGTCAGCCTCGAAGGCCGCGCCCAGCGCTTCTTCCAGGTCTATGAGCCGAGCTACTACGACAGTAATATTCTGATCCGCGAAGGCTGGCGCTGGCTGCACGCGCTGCACAGCACCCTGCAAGGCAAGGCCGTGGACTGGACGCAACTGGATCAGGTCACCGAGGCCTGCGCCGCCAGCAACCCGCTGCTGGCCGGCATCAAGGACGCCGCGCCTAGCGCCTCGTTCCGCATCAAGGGCCTCAAGCTCGCTCGCGAGCCGCACCGCTACAGTGGTCGTACCGCCATGCGCGCTAATATCAGCGTGCACGAGCCGCGTCAGCCGCAAGATCAGGACACCGCCTTCGCCTTCTCCATGGAAGGCTACGCCGGCAGCAAGGAAGATCGGCAACAGATTCCGTTCGCCTGGTCGCCGGGCTGGAACTCGCCGCAGGCCTGGAACAAATTCCAGGACGAGGTCGGTGGTCATCTGCGCGCTGGCGACCCCGGCGTACGCCTGCTCGAAGCTGCCGGCAACGCCCTGCCCTGGTTCGCCGTGAACGCCGCGTTCAACCCGGCAGCCGGCACCTGGCAGGTGGCGCCGCTGCACCACCTGTTCGGCAGCGAGGAAAACTCCGCGCGCGCCAAACCGATTCAGGAACGCATGCCCGAGCCCTATGTGGCCCTGGCCCGCGATGAAGCGGCACGCCTGGGGGTGAATGACGGCGCGCTGCTGGCCCTGCGCGTCAACGGCCAGGCCCTGCGCCTGCCGCTGCAGGTGCGTGATGACCTGGCCATTGGCCTGGTCGGCCTACCGGTCGGCTTGCCGGGCATTGCCGCGACGCTCGCCGGTGCCAGCGTGACCCTGCTGCAGGAGGCCGCGCAATGAGTTGGCTGACGCCCGAACTGATCGAGATCGTCATCGCGGTACTCAAGGCCATCGTCATCCTGCTGGTGGTGGTGGTCTGCGGCGCGCTGCTGAGCTTCATCGAGCGCCGTCTGCTCGGCTGGTGGCAGGATCGCTACGGCCCCAACCGTGTGGGGCCGTTCGGCATGTTCCAGATCGCCGCCGACATGATCAAGATGTTCTTCAAGGAGGACTGGACGCCGCCGTTCGCCGACAAGTTCATCTTCATCCTGGCGCCGATGATCGCCTTCTCGGCGATGCTGATGGCCTTCGCCATCATCCCCATCACCCCGACCTGGGGCGTGGCGGATCTGAACATCGGCATCCTGTTCTTCTTCGCCATGGCGGGTCTTTCGGTCTATGCCGTGCTGTTCGCCGGCTGGTCGAGCAACAACAAGTTCGCCCTGCTCGGCAGCCTGCGTGCCTCGGCCCAGACCATCTCCTACGAGGTGTTCCTGGCCCTGGCGCTGATGGGCGTGGTGGCGCAGGTAGGCTCGTTCAACATGCGCGACATCGTCGACTACCAGGCGCAGAACCTGTGGTTCATCATTCCGCAGTTCTTCGGCTTCTGTACCTTCTTCATCGCCGCCGTCGCCGTGACCCACCGTCACCCCTTCGACCAGCCGGAAGCCGAGCAGGAGCTGGCCGATGGTTACCACATCGAATACGCCGGGATGAAGTGGGGCATGTTCTTCGTCGGCGAGTACGTGGCCATCGTCACCGTGTCGGCGCTGCTGGTAACCCTGTTCTTCGGTGGCTGGCACGGCCCGTTCGGCCTCCTGCCGCAGATTCCGTTCTTCTGGTTCGCGCTGAAAACGGCCTTCTTCATCATGATCTTCATCCTATTGCGCGCGTCGATCCCGCGCCCGCGCTATGACCAGGTCATGGCCTTCAGCTGGAAGTTCTGCCTGCCGCTGACCCTGATCAACCTGCTGGTGACCGGCGCCGTCGTGCTGGCCACGGCCCAGTAAGGAGAAAAGCAATGTTCAAGTACATCTGGGACGTGCTGGTCGGTACCGGCACCCAACTGCGCAGCCTGGTCATGGTCTTCAGCCATGGCTTTCGCAAGCGCGACACCCTGCAATACCCGGAAGAACCGGTCTACCTGCCGCCGCGCTACCGTGGCCGCATCGTCCTGACCCGCGACCCCGACGGCGAGGAACGCTGCGTGGCCTGCAACCTGTGCGCCGTGGCCTGCCCGGTGGGCTGCATCTCGCTGCAGAAGGCCGAGACCGATGACGGCCGCTGGTACCCGGAGTTCTTCCGTATCAACTTCTCGCGCTGCATCTTCTGCGGCCTGTGCGAGGAAGCCTGCCCGACCACCGCGATCCAGCTCACCCCCGATTTCGAGATGGGCGAGTTCAAGCGTCAGGATCTGGTGTACGAGAAGGAAGACCTGCTGATCAGCGGCCCCGGCAAGAACCCGGACTACAACTTCTACCGCGTTGCCGGTATGGCCATCGCCGGTAAGCCCAAGGGCGCCGCGCAGAACGAGGCCGAGCCGATCAACGTGAAGAGCCTGCTGCCTTAGGAGTTTCTGATGGAATTCGCGTTTTACTTCGCCGCCGGTGTGGCGGTGGCAGCAACGGTCGGGGTGGTCACCAATACCAACCCGGTGCATGCCCTGCTCTATCTCATCGTCTCGCTGCTGGCGGTGTCGATGGTGTTCTTCGCCCTCGGTGCGCCCTTTGCCGGTGCGCTGGAAATCATCGTCTATGCCGGCGCCATCATGGTGCTGTTCGTCTTCGTGGTGATGATGCTCAACCTTGGCCCGGCTGCTGCCGAGCAGGAGCGCAAGTGGCTGACGCCCGGTATCTGGGTCGGCCCGGCGATTCTCAGCGCCCTGCTGCTCGGCCAGTTGCTCTATGTGCTGCTCAATCACGTCAGCGACGCCCATATCGGCCACACCACGGTGGAAGCCAAGGCCGTCGGTATCAGCCTGTTCGGGCCTTATCTGCTGGCGGTAGAGCTGGCCTCCATGCTGTTGCTCGCCGCACTGGTCGCCGCCTACCACCTGGGCCGCCACGACGCCAAGGAGCCCACCGCATGACTGGAATCCCACTCGAACACGGCCTGGCCCTGGCCGGCGTGCTGTTCTGCATCGGCCTGGTCGGCCTGATGGTGCGGCGCAACATCCTGTTCATCCTGATGAGCCTGGAAGTGATGATGAACGCCGCTGCACTGGCCTTCGTCGTCGCTGGCGCCCGTTGGGGCGCGGCTGACGGCCAGGTGATGTTCATTCTGGTGATCACCCTGGCAGCCGCCGAGGCCAGCATCGGCCTGGCGATCCTGCTGCAGCTGTATCGCCGCTTCAACACCCTGGATATCGACGCTGCCAGCGAGATGCGCGGATGAACCTTCTAGCCCTGACTCTATTCTTCCCGCTGCTCGGCTGGCTGCTGCTGGCCTTCTCGCGCGGACGCTTCTCGGAAAACACCAGCGCGCTGATCGGTGTCGGCTCCATCGGCCTGGCCGCCGCCAGCGCTGCCTGGGTCATCGCCGCGTTCCTCGGCAACCCGCCGGCCGGCGGCGCCTACAGCCTCACCCTGTGGCAGTGGATGAGCGTCGAAGGCCTGGCGCCGAGCTTCACCCTGCATCTGGATGGCCTGTCGGCCACCATGCTCGGTGTGGTCACCGGCGTGGGTTTCCTGATTCACCTGTTCGCTAGCTGGTACATGCGCGGTGAAGAAGGCTATTCACGCTTCTTCGCCTACACCAACCTGTTCATCTTCAGCATGTTGCTGCTGGTATTGGGCGACAACCTGCTGGTGCTGTTCTTCGGCTGGGAAGGCGTGGGCCTGTGCTCGTACCTGCTGATCGGCTTCTACTACAAGCACGTGCCCAACGGTAACGCAGCGCTCAAGGCCTTCATTGTCACTCGCGTCGGCGACGTGTTCCTGATGATCGGCATGTTCCTGCTGTTCATCAACCTCGGCACCCTGAACATCCAGGAGCTGATGGTGCTGGCGCCGCAGCAATACGCGGCCGGCGACACCTGGCTGTGGCTCGCCACGCTGATGCTGCTGGGCGGCGCGGTCGGTAAATCCGCCCAGTTGCCGTTGCAGACCTGGCTGGCCGACGCCATGGCTGGCCCGACCCCGGTGTCGGCGCTGATCCACGCGGCGACCATGGTCACCGCCGGCGTATACCTGATCGCCCGTACCCACGGCCTGTTCCTGCTGACCCCGGAAATTCTCGAGCTGGTCGGTATCGTCGGCGGCGTGACCCTGGTGCTGGCCGGCTTCGCCGCCCTAGTGCAGACCGACATCAAGCGCATCCTCGCCTACTCGACCATGAGCCAGATCGGCTACATGTTCCTCGCCCTGGGCGTCGGTGCCTGGGATGCGGCGATCTTCCACCTGATGACCCACGCCTTCTTCAAGGCCCTGCTGTTCCTCGCTTCCGGCGCGGTGATCAACGCCTGCCACCACGAGCAGAACATCTTCAAGATGGGCGGCCTGTGGAAGAAACTGCCGCTGGCCTACGCCAGCTTCATCGTCGGTGGTTCCGCGCTGGCTGCCCTGCCGCTGCTGACCGCTGGTTTCTACTCCAAGGACGAGATCCTCTGGGAAGCCTTCGCCAGCGGCCACAGCGAGCTGCTCTATGCCGGCCTGGTCGGCGCCTTCCTGACCTCGATCTACACCTTCCGCCTGATCTTCATCGCCTTCCACGGCGAGCAGAAGACCGAGGCGCACGCCGGCCATGGCATCGCCTACAACCTGCCGCTACTGGTGCTGATCGTGCTGTCCACCTTTATCGGTGCCTGGATCACCCCGCCGCTGGCCGGCGTGCTGCCGCAAAGCGCCGGGCATGCCGGGGGCGAGGCCAAGCACAGCCTGGAGCTGCTGTCGGGGCTGATCGCGGTGAGCGGCATCGTCATCGCCGCCCTGCTCTTCCTCGGCCAGCGCCGCGTCGCCTCTGCCGTAGCGCAGAGCGCGCCGGGTCGCCTGCTGAGCGCCCTGTGGTTCGCCGCATGGGGCTTCGACTGGCTGTACGACAAGCTGTTCGTGCGCCCTTATCTGCTGCTCTGCCACCTGCTGCGCCGCGACCCCATCGACCGCGGCATCGGCCTCATCCCGCTGCTCGCGCGTGGCGGCAACGCCGCACTGGTGCGCAGCGAGAACGGCCAGGTGCGCTGGTACGCCGCTTCGATCGCCGGGGGCGCCGTACTGGTGCTCGCCGCCATCCTCTTTCTGAGTTAAGGAAAACAGCCTGATGATTCTGCCCTGGCTAATCCTGATTCCCTTCATCGGCGGCCTGCTGTGCTGGCAAGGCGAGCGCTTCGGCCACGTCCTGCCGCGCTGGATCGCCCTGATCACCATGAGCCTGCTGTTCGGCCTGAGCCTGTGGCTGTGGGTCAGCGGCGACTTCACCCTGGCGCCAGCCCCGGACGGCGGCCCGCGCTGGGCCCACGAGTTCGTCATCGACTGGATCCCGCGTCTGGGCATCACCATTCACCTGGCAATGGACGGCCTGTCGGTGCTGATGGTGGTGCTCACCGGCCTGCTCGGTGTGCTCTCTGTGCTCTGCTCGTGGAACGAGATCCAGAACCGCGTCGGCTTCTTCCACCTCAACCTGATGTGGATTCTCGGCGGCGTGGTCGGTGTGTTCCTCGCGGTCGATCTGTTCCTGTTCTTCTTCTTCTGGGAAATGATGCTGGTGCCGATGTACTTCCTCATCGCGCTCTGGGGTCATAGCGGCAGCGACGGGCGCACCCGCATCACCGCCGCCACCAAGTTCTTCATCTTCACCCAGGCCAGCGGCCTGATCATGCTGGTGTCGATCCTGGCCCTGGTGTTCGTGCACTTCAACCAGACCGGCGTGCTCAGCTTCAACTACGCCGATCTGCTGAAGACCCAACTGGCACCGGGCACTGAATACCTGTTGATGCTCGGTTTCTTCGTCGCCTTCGCGGTGAAGTTCCCGGTGGTGCCGGTGCACTCCTGGCTGCCTGACGCCCATGCCCAGGCGCCGACTGCCGGCTCGGTGGATCTGGCCGGCATCCTGCTGAAGACCGCCGCCTACGGCCTGCTGCGCTTCGCCCTGCCACTGTTCCCCAACGCCTCGGCGGAGTTCGCCCCCATCGCCCAGTGGCTCGGCGTGTTCGCCATCGTCTACGGCGCGCTGCTGTCCTTCGCGCAGACCGACATCAAGCGCCTGGTGGCCTACTCCAGCGTGTCGCACATGGGCTTCGTACTGATCGCCATCTATTCCGGCAGCCAGATCGCCCTGCAGGGCGCGGTGGTGCAGATGGTCGCCCACGGCCTGTCCGCTGCTGCGCTGTTTATCCTCTGCGGCCAGCTCTACGAGCGCGTGCACACCCGTGACCTGCGCCAGATGGGCGGGATCTGGGCGCGCATGCCCTGGCTGCCGGCCATCAGCCTGTTCTTTGCCGCCGCCGCGCTAGGCCTGCCCGGCACCGGCAACTTCGTCGGCGAGTTCCTCATCCTGATCGGCAGCTTCCCCGGGGCACCCTGGGTCGTGGTGATCGCCGCCAGCGGCCTGGTGCTGGGCTCGGTATACGCCCTAGCGATGATCCACCGTGCCTACTTCGGCCCGGTGCAACAGGGCGCGCCGCTACCGGGCCTGAAAGCCCGCGAACTGGCCATGGTACTCGGCCTCGGCATCCTGCTGATTCTGCTTGGCGTTTACCCGCAACCGGTGCTCGACACCTCCGCTGCCAGCATGCATGGCGTGCAGCAGTGGATGGCTGGCGCCCTCGATCAACTCGCCTCGGGCCGGTAAGGGTAAGGATTAGAGACTCATGGAACATCACGCTGTCGACTTCACCCTGCAACACCTGATCGCCCTGCTGCCACTGCTGGTGACCAGCCTCACCGCTGTCGTGGTGATGCTGGCCATCGCCGCCAAGCGTAATCACACGGTGACCTTCATCCTCTCGGTGGTGGGCCTGAACCTGGCGCTGTTGTCGCTCATTCCTGCGCTGGAAGTGGCACCGCTCGAGGTCACCCCGCTGCTGCTGATCGACAAGTTCGCCTGCTACTACATGGCCCTGGTGCTGGCCGCCAGCCTGGCCTGTATCACCCTGATCCACGCCTACCTGGGCGGCGATTCGGGCAAGGGCTACCCCGGCAACCGCGAGGAGCTGTACCTGCTGGTATTGCTGTCCGCCGCTGGCGGTCTGGTCCTGGTCAGCGCGCAGCACCTGGCCAGCCTGTTCATCGGTCTGGAACTGCTGTCGGTGCCTACCTACGGCATGATCGCCTATGCCTTCTTCAACAAACGCTCGCTGGAGGCCGGCATCAAATACATGGTGCTGTCGGCTGCGGGCAGTGCCTTCCTGCTGTTCGGCATGGCGCTGCTGTACGCCGACTCCGGCAACCTGGCCTTCGCCGATATCGGCATCAGCCTGATGCGTGAGAGCAGCCAACTGGTGCAGATCGGCATTGGCATGATGCTCATTGGCCTGGCCTTCAAACTGTCGCTGGTGCCCTTCCACCTGTGGACGCCGGACGTCTACGAAGGCGCTCCGGCGCCGGTGGCCGCCTTCCTCGCTACCGCCAGCAAGGTGGCTGTGTTCGCCGTGCTGTTGCGTCTGTACCAGATGTCTCCGGCCATGAGCGGTGGCTGGCTGAACGAGCTGCTGACCCTGATCGCCATTGCCTCGATCCTGTTCGGCAACCTGTTGGCCCTGCTGCAGAACAACCTCAAACGCCTGCTGGGTTACTCCTCCATCGCCCACTTCGGCTACCTGCTGGTGGCGCTGATCGCCAGCAAGGGCCTGGCCGAGGAAGCCGTCGGCGTCTACCTGGCCACCTACGTGCTGACCAGCCTCGGCGCCTTCGGCGTGATCACCCTGATGTCGACGCCCTACAGCGGCCGCGATGCCGATGCGCTGTACGAGTACCGTGGGCTGTTCTGGCGCCGTCCGTACCTGACCGCCGTGCTCACGGTGATGATGCTGTCGCTAGCCGGTATTCCGCTGACCGCGGGCTTCATCGGCAAGTTCTACGTGATCGCCGCCGGTGTCGAGGCGCAACTGTGGTGGCTGCTCGGCGCCATGGTGCTGGGCAGCGCCATCGGCGTGTTCTATTACCTGCGGGTGATGGTCACCCTGTTCATGCGCGAACCCAACCTGCATCGCCACGATGCGCCCTTCGACTGGGGCCAGCGTGCCGGCGGCATCATGCTGCTGGTGGTCGCCCTGCTCGCCTTCTTCCTCGGCGTGTACCCGCAACCGCTGCTGGAACTGGTTCAGCAAGCCGGACTGGTCGCCCTGGTGCAGTAAACGACAAGCCCCGCCGATGCGGGGCTTGTTCTTTTGAGGGTCGCGCTCAACGCCTGTGAGAAAGCTCCAGGGCCCAACGGCGTCTCTGAACCCCGGCGAGGAAATCAGTGCATGATCAGCGTCGAGTAGTCGTATAACCCCTGCGCCTCATTGCGCATTGCGCCGCTTACGGAAGCGCCCGGGGGCGACACCGAACATTTCCCGAAAACGCCGCTGAAAATGCGAGAGGGTGACGAAACCGCAAGCGACCGCGACCTCGAGCAAAGACTTGTTGGTGTACTGCAGCAATTGCCTCGCCCTGGAAAGACGCAGCTCCAGGTAATAGCGCGGCGGGGTCGCTTTCATATGACGGCAGAACAGGCGCTCGAGATGACGACGCGAAATGCCTGAGTAGCGTGCGATCTCATCGATTTCGATGGGGTCTTCTATGTTGCTGTGCATCAGCTCGAGCGCTGTCCTGAGCGGGTTCGGCAAGGTTGTATCGAGATCGATCGAGGCGACGGACACATCATAGGTCTGCCCCATCCTGTCGCAGCTCAGCACCTCTTCGACCGAACCGATCAACCCGGCATCCGCAGTCTTGCGCACGACCTCCAGCATCATGTTCAGCGAGCTGTTTGCCCCAGCGCAGCTGATTCGCTTGCGATCGACCACATAGGAGTGAGTCGTCACCTTCACCCTGGGGAAGAGCTCGGCCATCATCACCCGCCCTTCCGGGTGAAAAGCGCACTCATGGCCATCCATCAATCCCGCTTCAGCGAGAAAGTAGGCGCCGTTCCACAGTCCGCCAAGCAAGGCACCGCCAGCGTCGGCCTGACGCAACTTGCTTCTTAGCAACGGTATGGCGTGCAGATGGGTACGGAAACCACCGCACACCACGACCATGTACATGCCGCGCCCATTCAGATCGGCGAGCCGGCAGTCGACCGCGATGGAGATCCCCAGGTCGCTGACCACCACGTCCTGTTCCCCCACCACGAGTACCTGGTAAAGAGGCGTGCCGTTCATGAGATTGGTGGTGACCAAGGCATCCACTGCGCCGGTGAACGCCATCATCGAGAAGTTTTCCAGCAACACGAACGCCACTGGAAAAACAGCGGCGGGCCGTGTGTCACCTGGCTTGGGTTCCAGGTGCATACGATTCTTGTCTTTCAGAACACTCTCGAACGATGTTTTCACTGAGCAGAGGACTCCTGGCGAAGGTTATTGACCTTAGCCTGTGCACGAGGCCAGCGACTAACGCCGTGCGACCACGAACAAGCGTGGAAACGGCAGCAATACCCGACCATCGCCCTGCTGCGCATAGGCCTCGGCGATCGCTGCCTGGTAGCGCGCCAGGAATGCAGCCTGCTGCCCGGCATCCAGCGGTTGCAGGAATGGCAACAGCGCTGTGGACTTGAACCACTCCACCACCGCTGCTGCATTCTCCAATACATGGAAATAGGTGGTGCGCCAGATATCCAGCTCGCTGGCATGAGGGCTGAGGATGTCGTAATAGGTCTGCGCGCTATGCCGCTCGGCATGACTCACCTCGCCGATGCGCGCCGCCCACGGACCGTCTGCCGCCACTTCGCGGGCTAGACGGTGCGCCGGCTCATTCAGGTTGTCCGGCGTCTGGATCGCCAACCAACCGCCAGGCGAGAGTTGCGCCAACAGACGCGGATAGAGTTGCGCGTGATCCGGCAGCCATTGCAGCGAAGCATTGGCCAGGATCAGTTGCGGCGCGACCTCGGCCTGCCAGTGCTGGATATCCACCAACTGGAAGTTCACCTGCGGCAGCCGCTCACGCGCCGCGCGCAACATGTCCTCGCTGCTGTCGATACCCATCACCTGCGCTTCTGGCGCGTGGGCCTGCAATACAGCGGTGGAATTGCCGGGGCCACAGCCCAGATCCACGGCCCGTTCGATGCCCTGATGCGGCACCGCCGCCAGAAGATCGTGGACAGGTCGGGTGCGCTGACGCTCGAACAGGGAATATTGCTGAGCAGACCAGGCCATTGTCAGACTCCTTCATTTCACTCGCAGCGGCAGAATAACAGGGCGCGCCGGCAGTTTTCCGCTCCCCGCCACGGCATCACTGGCGGAAAGCCGCCATGCTGCGTGAACGGGGTCACAGCCCTGTTACGCAAGCCAGCGCCCTGGCGGAAATTCGCCACAATGGCACAAGCCTTGCGATTGGAGGGCACGCCCGTTGCCCAACAATACACTGCCGTGAACATCGCAACGGGCCCGAGCGACCAACACAGAGCGCCACCCACGAGCGCTCACACCACCGACAAGAAGAAAAGGAAGCAGTATGTTCGACATCCTCCGAGCCCTGGCTACCGGTGCCCTGGCGCTGGCCGCCCTCAGTTGCCAGGTGGCGCTGGCCGATGAACCTATCCTGATCAAGTTCTCTCACGTGGTGGCCGACAGCACCCCCAAGGGCCAGGGCGCATTGCTGTTCAAGCGACTGGTGGAACAGCGCCTGGGGGGCAAGGTCAAGGTCGAGGTCTACCCCAACTCCAGCCTTTACGGCGATGCCAATGAGCTGGAAGCACTGAACAAGAACGAAGTGCAGCTACTGGCCCCCTCCCTGGCCAAGTTCGAGCAATACACCAAGCAACTGCAGGTATTCGACCTGCCCTTCCTGTTCGATGATCTGGAGGCGGTCAACCGCTTCCAGAAGCGCGCCAAGGGCCGTCAGTTGCTGCGCTCGATGGAAGATCACAACATCGTCGGCCTGGCCTACTGGCACAACGGCATGAAGCAGTTGTCCGCCACTCGCGCGCTGCATGTCCCCGCCGACGCCAAGGGCCTGAGCTTCCGCATCCAGCCCTCGGCGGTACTGGAAGCGCAGTTCGGCGCGATTGGCGCAAATAGTCAGAAACTGCCCTTTTCCGAAGTCTTCAACGCCCTCAAGAGCGGCCAGGTGCAAGGCGCCGAGAACCCCTGGTCGAATATCTACAGCAAGAAGCTGCATGAAGTGCAACCCTTCATCACTGAAACCAACCACGGCGTGCTGGACTACATGCTGGTGAGCAACTCGCGCTTCTGGTACAGCATTCCGCACCATATCCGCACCGAGCTGGAAGCCATCATCGACGAAGTCACCTATGCGGTGAACAAGCAGGCCGAGGCCGACAACCTGGCCGACCGCCAACGCATCATCGACTCCGGCCGCTGCCAGGTCATCAGCCTCACCCCTGAACAGCGCCAGGCCTGGCGCGACGCCATGCGCCCGGTGTGGGCGCAGTTCGAGCAGCAGATCGGCGCGGACGTGCTCAAGGCGGCGCAGACGGTCAACCGTAAGCACCGCGATTGAACCTTCCCGACGCGTGGCGGGAAATCGCCACGCGTGCGCGCTACTCGGACGCCTCGCCCTGCCAACCGCCCCCCAATGCCGCGATCAGTTGCACGCTGGCCAGCAGGCGATTGCCCAGCAGGGTCAGGTTGGAGCGCTCGTTGTTCAGCGCCGTGGCCTGCACGTTGACCACGGCGTTGTAGTCGACGGTGCCGGCGCGGTACTGGTTCTCGATCAGGCGTAGCGACTCGCGCGCGGCATCCAGCGCCTCCCGCTGCACGCCGCTTTCCTGCTCCAGCACGCGCAACTGCACCAGGTAATCCTCCACTTCACGAAAGCTGTCCAGCACCGCCTGGCGATATTGCGCCACGGTCTGGTCGTACACCGCCTGGGTGCGCTGCAGCTCGGCGCTGCGCGCGCCGCCATCGAACAGGGTCAGGGCCAGTTGCGGGCCCAGCGACCAGAAACGGTTAGGCACCTCGATCCAGTCGGCGAAGCTGCTGCCACGATAGCCACCGCTGGCGCTGATGCTCAGGTCGGGGAACCATGCGGCTTCGGCCACGCCGATGCGGGCGTTGGCGGCCATCACCCGGCGCTCGGCGGCGGCGACGTCCGGGCGCCGCTCGAGCAATTGCGAAGGCAGTGCCACCGGCACCGCCGGCAGGGTCGGCACGCTCGCCCGTGGCGCGATGCTCAGTTCCGCGGGGCTCCCCCCCACCAACACGGCGATGGCGTGTTCGAGCTGGGCGCGCTGCCAGTTCAGGTCGATGGCCTGGGCCTGGGTGCTCTTGAGCTGCGTGGTGGCCTGAGACACGTCAGACCTGGGTACGATGCCGGCGCGGTACTGGTTCTCGGTCAGGCGCAGCGAGCGCGCATAGGCCGCCACCGTGGCATCGAGCAGGCGCTTCTGCTCGTCGAGCACGCGCAGTTGCAGGTAGTTCTGCACCAGCTCGCTCTGCAGGCTCAGGCGCACGGCGGCCAGGTCCGCCGCGCTGGCGGCGTAGTCCGCCTGGCTGGCCTCCAGATTGCGCCGCAGCTTGCCCCACAGATCCAGCTCCCACGCCGCGCTCAGACTCAGGTCATAGCTCTTGGACACGCTCGAACCACTGACGACCGACGAGCCTGCGAAGCGCGAATCGCTGCCCTCGCCCTGCCCGCTGCGCGTTACCCCGGCACTACCGGATAGCGTCGGCACGAAGCTGGCGCGGGCACTGCGCACCAGGGCCCGCGCCTGGCGGTACTGCGCCTCGGCGGCCGCCAGGTTCTGATTGGACACCTGCAGACGCTCGACCAGGGCATCGAGTTCGGCATCCCCGTATAGCTGCCACCAGGCGCCCCGTTCCAGGGCGTCGGCGGGGCTGGCCGTCTTCCAGCCTTCAACCTGTTTGAACTGCGCCGGCACGGCCAGCTCGGGGCGCTGATAGTCCGGCCCCAGGGCACAGCCACCGAGCATGCCAGCCAACAGCAAGGAGACGAGGGTTCGTGAGAAGGGAGCTCGGTTCATAGCGGATTTTCCAGCGAAGCGTCGCTGCGCACGCCACGCCAACGATTGACGCGATGCCGCAAGCGGTCGAAATAGAGGTACACCACCGGAGTGGTATAGAGCGTCAGCAGTTGGCTGAGCAGCAACCCGCCGACGATGGTCACACCCAGCGGCTGGCGCATTTCCGCCCCGGCGGCATTGCCCAGCACCAACGGCAGAGCACCGAGGATGGCGGCCAGGGTGGTCATCAGAATCGGGCGGAAACGCAGCAGGCAGGCCTGGCGGATCGACTCCTGCGGGCTGAGCCGTTGGCCGCGCTCCAGTTGCAGGGCCAGGTCGACCATCATGATGGCGTTCTTCTTGACGATACCGATGAGCAGGAACAGACCCAGTAGCGAGATCAGGCTGAACTCCATGCCCACCAGTTGCAACGCCAGCAAAGCGCCGACACCGGCCGAAGGCAGCGTGGAGAGAATGGTCAGCGGGTGCACGTAGCTCTCGTAGAGCACGCCAAGGACGATATACACCACCACCAGCGCCAGCAGGATCATCAGCGGCTGGTTGCCCTGCATCTGCTGGAAGGCCGCGCCGGTGCCGCCCATCATGCCCTGTACTTCGGTGGGCAGGTTCAGCCTGGCCACGGCTCGTTCGATGGCCTCGGTGGCCTGCTCCAGGCTTACTCCCTCAGCCAGGGAGAAGCCGATGTTCTCGGCGGCAAACTGGCCCTGGTGCTGCACCCGATCCTCTTCCAGACTCAGCTCCCAGCGGGCGAAGGTGGACAGCGGCACGCGCGCGCCGTCGGCGCTGATCACCTGGATCTGCCCCAGGGATTCCGGGTACTGGGCGTACTGCGGGTCGATCTCCATGACCACGCTGTACTGGTTCAGCGCCTCGTAGATGGTCGATACCTGACGCTGACTGAAGGCATTGTTGAGCACCGCGGTGATCATGCTCATGTCCACGCCCAGACGGCTGGCCGTCTCGCGATCGACCACCAGGCGGATCTGCTGCGCCCCTTCATTCTCCTTGGCGTCGATATCGGTGATTTCGGGCAAGGCGCGCAGGGCCTCGCGTACCTTCGGCAGCCACTGGCGCAGGGCGTCGAGGTCATCGGAGAGCAGCAGGTACTCGGTGTCCGAGCTGCGCCCCTCGCGGCCACCGAACTGCAGATCCTGATCGGGCATTAGGAACATGCGCCCGCCGGGCACCTTGGGCACTTCGTGGCGCAGACGGTTGATCACCGCCTGTGCCGACAGTTTGCGTTCTTCGATGGGCTTGAGGCGCACGATCATGAAGGCATTGTTGATGCCGCTGGCACCGCCGATGAAGCCGGCCACGCTGTGTACCGCAGGGTCGGCCAGCAGCGCCTTGCGAAAGGCCTCCATCTTCGGCTGCATGACCTGGAACGACAGGCCGTCGTCACCGCGAATGAAGCCGATCAACTGGCCGGTGTCCTGCTGTGGCATGAAGGTCTTGGGCACGCTGACGAACAGGTAGAGGTTCAGCGCGATGGTCGCCAGCAGGCTCAGCAGCATCAGCAGCGAGTGGCGCAGGGCCCAATCCAGGCTGCGCCCGTAGAAACCCAGCACCCGGGTCTGCAAGCGTTCACCCCACTGCTGCAGGCGCCCGCCTGGCTGCTGCTCCTCGGCCTTGAGCCAGCGCGCGCAGAGCATCGGCGTCAGGGTCAGCGACACCAGCAGGGAAATCACGATGGCCACTGCCAGGGTCAGCGAGAACTCGCGGAACAGGCGCTCGACGATGCCACCCATGAACAGGATGGAAATGAACACCGCCACCAGCGACAGGTTCATCGACAGCAGGGTGAAACCCACCTCGCGCGTGCCCTTGAAGGCGGCCTGCAGCGGTTTCTCGCCGTTGTGGATGTGCCGGGCGATGTTCTCCAGCACCACGATGGCATCGTCCACCACCAGGCCGGTGGCGATGATCAGCGCCATCAGCGACAGGTTGTTGAGGGAAAAGCCCAGCAGGTACATGGCGGCGAAGCTGCCAATCAGCGATACCGGCACCGCCAGCGCCGGAATCAACGCTGCGCGCCAGCGCCCGAGAAACGCCAGCACCACCAGGATCACCAGGGCCACGGCGATCAGCAGGGTCTGCTCCGCCTCATGCAAGGTGGCGCGGATCACCGGCGAGCGATCCATCGCCACCTGCAGCTCGACGCTGGCCGGAATCACCTCGCGCAGGGCCGGCAGCGCGGCGCGAATGTCGTCGATGGTCTGCAGGATGTTCGCCCCGCTCTGGCGGTTGATCACCAGCAGCACCGACTCCTTGTCATTGTAGAAACCGCTGTTGTAGCGATCCTCCACGCCGTCGGTGACGCTGGCCACGTCACCGAGGCGCACCGCAGCGCCGTCCTGGTAGCGAATGATCATCGGCAGGTAGTCGGCGGCGCTGGCCAACTGGTCGCTGGCCTGCACCTGCCAGCGGCGCTGTGCATCCTCCACCGCACCCTTGGGACGCAGCACGTTGCTGGCGGCGATGGCCTGACGCACCTCGTCCAGGGCGATGCCGTAATGATCGAGCAAGCGCGGCTCCAGCGCCACGCGCACCGCCGGCAGTGAGCTGCCGCCAACCTGCACCTCGCCGACACCACCGACCTGCGCCAGCTTCTGCGCCAGGATGGTGGAGGCCACATCGTATAGCTGGCCCTTGTCCAGGGTCTTGCTGGTCAGCGATAGCACCATGATCGGCGCCTGCGACGGATTGATCTTGCGGTAGCTGGGCATGCTGCGCATGCCGCTGGGTAGCAGCTCGCGGGCGGCATTGATCGCTGCCTGCACCTCACGGGCAGCGGTGTTGATGTCCTTGTCCAGGTCGAACTGCACCATGATCCGCGTATTGCCCTGGCTGCTGCGGCTGTTCATCTGGCTGATGCCGGAGATGCTGCCGAGCGAGCGTTCCAACGGCGTGGCCACGGTGGCCGCCATGATCTGCGGGCTGGCGCCGGGCAGGCTGGCCTGCACGGTGATGGTGGGAAAATCCATCTGCGGCAGCGGCGCCACCGGCAGCAGGCCGAAGCTCACCCCGCCCAGCAGCATGATCGCCAGGCTCAGCAGCAGGGTTGCCACTGGGCGACGGATAAAGGGAGCGGACAAGTTCATAGCGGCAAGCCACAAGCTTCAAGCTGCAAGCGAGCAGCAGAAGCCCGGCAGCGGACTGCCTTCAACTTGCGGCTTGTTGCTTGTAGCTTGCCGCTCATACCCCTACCCCCGCCGCACTACGCCCCGTAACCCGTCGCGACAGGCGATCGAAGTACAGGTAGATCACCGGCGTGGTGAACAGTGTCAGCACCTGGCTGACCAACAGGCCGCCAACCATCACCAGGCCCAGCGGCTGGCGCAGTTCGGCGCCGGAGCCAGAGGCCAGCATCAGCGGAATGGCGCCGAACAGCGCGGCCAGGGTGGTCATCAGGATCGGCCGGAAGCGCAGCAGCGCGGCCTGGTAGATCGCCGCCTCCGGAGTCATGCCCTGATGCCGCTCGGCCTCCAGGGCGAAGTCGATCATCATGATGGCGTTCTTCTTGACGATGCCGATGAGCAGGATGATGCCGATGATGGCGATCAGGCCCAGATCATTGCCGGTCAGCAGCAGCGCCAGCAAGGCGCCGACACCCGCCGAAGGCAGCGTGGAAAGAATGGTGATCGGGTGGATGTAGCTCTCGTAGAGCACGCCGAGCACGATGTACATGGTGACGATGGCCGCCAGGATCAGCAGCAGCGTGGACGACAGCGAAGCGCGGAAGGCCTCGGCAGCGCCCTGGAACTGGCTGTCGATGGCCGCCGGCAGGCCGATCTCCTGCTCGACCCGCTCGATTACCGCCACCGCCTCGCCCAGCGACACCCCCGGTGCCAGGTTGAACGACAGGGTCACCGCCGGGAACTGGCCGATATGGTTGACCAGCAGGCTGGCCGGGCGCTGCTCGACACGGGCCAGCGAGGACAGCGGCACCTGCTCGCCGTCGCCCGTGGCGACATGAATCTGGCCCAATGCCGCCGGGCCGATGCGCCCGCCGTCGCGGCTTTCCAGCACCACCCGGTACTGGCTGGCCTGGGTGTAGATGGTGCTGATCTGGCGCTGGCCGAAGGCATCGTACAAGGCGTCGTCGATGGCACTGACCCTGATGCCCAGGCGCGCGGCGGCGTCGCGGTCGATATGCAGATACACCTGCAAGCCACGGTTCTGCAGGTCGCTGGCCACATCGGTGAGCTGCGGCTGCCGGCGCAGCGCCTCGACCAGGCGCGGCGTCCAGCTTTCCAGCAACTGTCCATCGGGCGATTCCAGGCTGAACTGAAACTGGGTGCGGCTGATGCGATCCTCGATGGTCAGATCCTGCACCGGCTGCATGAACAGCTCGATGCCCGGCACCTTGGCCAACTCGGGGCGCAGACGCTCGATCACCTCGCTGGCGGTGACGTCGCGCTCGGCATGGGGCTTGAGGTTGATCAGCAGGCGACCGGTGTTGAGCGTCAGGTTGTTGCCATCGACACCGATCGAGGACGACAGGCTGGCCACCGCCGGATCCTTCAGGATCACCTCGGTGAGACGCTGCTGACGTTCGCTCATGGCGGTGAAGGAAATCGACTGCGGCGCTTCGGAAATGCCCTGGATCACCCCGGTGTCCTGCACCGGAAAGAAGCCCTTGGGCACCAGCACATAGAGCAACACGGTCAGGCCCAGTGTGGCCACGGCCACCAGCAGGGTCAGCGCCTGGTGACGCAGCACCCAGTTCAGGCCGACGCCATAACGCTCGATCATGGCGTCGATGAAGCGCCCTGCAACCTGGTGAAAACGGCCCTGCTCTGCGGCGCCTTCGACCTTGAGCAGGCGCGCACACATCATTGGCGTCAGGGTCAGCGACACCACCAGGGAAATCAGGATGGCCACCGCCAGGGTGATGGCGAACTCGCGGAACAGACGACCCACCACGTCGGCCATGAACAGCAACGGAATCAGCACGGCGATCAGGGACAGGGTCAACGACACCAGGGTGAAGCCGATCTGCCTCGCGCCCTTGAGCGCGGCGTTCAGCGGCGTCTCGCCCTCCTCCAGGTGGCGGGCGATGTTCTCCAGCATGACGATGGCATCGTCCACCACGAAGCCGGTGGCGATGGTCAGCGCCATCAGCGTCAGGTTATTGATGGTGAAGCCGGCCAGGTACATCACGGCGAAGGTGCCGATCAGCGACAGCGGCACCACCACCGAGGGGATCAGGGTGGCCGACAACTTGCGCAGGAACAGGAAGGTCACCATCACCACCAGGGCGATGGCCAGCAGCAATTCGTGCTGCACGTCGCGCACGGCCGCGCGGATGGTCTGGGTGCGGTCGGTAAGTACCCTGACCTCGACGCTGGCCGGCAAGGTGCTGGTCAGTTGCGGCAGCAGTGTCTGGATGCGCTCGACCACGTCGATGACGTTGGCCCCCGGCTGGCGCTGGACGTTGACCAGCACTGCCTGGTTGCGGTCGGCCCAGGCCGCCAGGCGCTCGTTCTCGGCGCCATCGATGATCTCGGCGACATCCTCCAGGCGCAGGGCCGCGCCGTCCTTGTAGGTCAGGATCAGTTCACGGTATTGCTCGACCGACTTGAGCTGGTCGTTGGCATCGAGCTGGGAAACCCGAGTCGGGCCGTCGAAATTGCCCTTGGGCTGGTTGACGTTGCTGCGGGTGATCAGGCTGCGCACGTCGGCCAGGCTCAGGCCATAGGCCGCCAGCGCCTCGGGGTTGACGCGAATGCGCACGGCCGGGCGCTGGCCACCGGCCAGAGTGACCAGGCCGACGCCGCTGGTCTGCGCCAGTTTCTGCGCCAGGCGGGTGTCCACCAGGTCGTTGACCTGCGGCAGCGGCAAGGACTTGGAGGTCACCGCCAGGGTCAGCACCGGGGTGTCGGCCGGGTTGACCTTGTTGTACACCGGCGGGGCCGGCAGATCCTCCGGCAGCAGATTGCTCGCCGCATTGATCGCCGCCTGCACCTCCTGCTCGGCCACCGCCAGGGAAATCTCCAGATTGAAGCGCAAGGTGATCACCGAGGCGCCACCGGAGCTGCTCGACGACATCTGCTTGAGCCCGGCCATCTGCCCGAACTGGCGTTCCAGCGGTGCGGTCACGGCGCTGGTCATCACGTCCGGGCTGGCGCCCGGGTAGAGCGTCAGCACGCGGATGGTGGGGTAATCCACCTCCGGCAACGCCGATACCGGCAGCAGGCGGTAGGCAATCAGGCCGCCGAGGAAGATCGCCACCATCAGCAGCGTGGTGGCGACCGGCCGCAGGATGAACGGGCGGGAGATGTTCATGGATCCTTCCGTGCTGCCCCTGCTCCGGGCGCGTCACGCGGCGGCACACTGGTTTCGGCCGGTACCGCTTCGACCACTTCCACCTGGGAGCCGTCACGCAGGCTGTCGGTGCCTTCCAGCACCACCCTTTCGCCAGGCTGCACGCCATTGCCCACCAGGCTGCGTTCGCCGGCGCTGGCGAGGATCTGCAGCGGACGCAGGCTGACCTTGTTGTCGCCATCGACCACGTAGACGAAGGTACCCTGACTGCCGAACTGCACCGCCGCCGACGGCACGATGGTGACGCCCTGGCGGTCATCCACGCGCAGGCGCACGTTGACGAACTGGTTGGGGAAGAGCATCTGCTCGGCGTTGTCGAAGCGTGCCTTGAGCTTCACCGTGCCGGTGGCGGTGTCGATCTGGTTGTCCAGGCTCTCCAGCACGCCTTCGGCCAGCTTGTGGCGTTCGCCGCGATCCCAGGCCTCCACCTTCAGGGTGGCACCCTCACGGCGACGCTGCAGCACCTGCGGCAGATCCTGCTCGGCAATGGTGAAGACCACGGCGATCGGATCGGTCTGGGTGATCACCACCAGCGGCGTGGTATCGCCACTGCTGACCAGATTGCCGACGTCCAGTTGGCGCAGGCCCAAGCGCCCGGCAATCGGCGCGCGAATCTGGGTGAAGTCGAGATCGAGCCTGGCCTTGGCTACATCCGCCTGGTTGCTCTGCAGAGTGCCGCGGTACTGGCCCACCAGCGCCTGCTGGGTATCCAGGGTCTGCTTGGCGATGCTGTCCTCGGCGTACAGGCCCTTGTAGCGCTGCAGATCCAGCTCGGCATTGCGCAGTTGCGCCTGGTTCTCCTGCAGCGTGCCTTGCGCCTGCTGCAGCGCCGCCCGATAGGGACGGGGGTCGATCACCGCCAGCAACTCACCGGCCTCGACCTTCTGCCCTTCCTCGAACAATACCTTGACCAGCTCGCCGTCGACCCGCGAACGCACGTTCACCGTGTTGTAGGCGGTCACCGTGCCCAGGGCCTTGAGTTCGATGGCGAATTCCCCCCGCTGCACCTCGGCCAGACGCACCGGCACCGGCCCCCTGTCACCGAAGCGCCCCAGCCCCATCGTTGGCGCGGGCGTCTTGCTCGGCCAGAACCACCACAGCAGCAGGAGCAGCGCGGCGAGCAGCACCAGAGCGATCAGCCATTGGCGAGAGGATTTCGTGGAAGCCTGGGGGGTATTGGACATGGAGAGCGCGGGATCACTTCTGTAGGAGCCGGAACGATAAGCACTGGGCGACGGCAAGCAAAGCCCATTTACCCGTTTTTTACCCTGCGCTTACGTAACCAACTGTTTGCACGTTCTGCTTGCGCAAATGAAAACGGCCTGCAAGGCAGGCCGTTTTCAGTGCACGTACGCCGCTTACTTGAGCACGGCCAGCGCAGCGCTGTAGTCCGGCTCGTTGGCGATCTCGCTCACCAGCTCGCTGTGCAGCACCTTGTCCTGCTCGTCCAGCACCACCACGGCACGCGCAGCCAGGCCGGTCAGCGGGCCGCTGGCAATGGCCACGCCGTAGTTCTTGAGGAAGTCGGCACCACGCAGGGTGGACAGGTTGATCACATTTTCCAGACCTTCGGCGCCGCAGAAACGGGCCTGAGCGAACGGCAGATCGGCAGAGATGCACAGCACCACGGTGTTGGCTAGCTGGCTGGCCTCGCCGTTGAACTTGCGCACCGAGGTTGCGCAGGTCGGGGTGTCGACGCTCGGGAAGATGTTCAGCACCTTGCGCTTGCCAGCCAGGCTGGCCAGGGTGACGTCGCTCAGATCGCCGCCGACCAGGCTGAACGCCGGAGCTTGCTGACCGACCTGCGGCAGTTGCCCCTCGACCTGCACCGGGTTGCCTTTGAGAGTGACTTGCGCCATTGGAACGTTCCTTTTTTCAGTGGGTTTTGCGGGAAACCGGTCGCCCGAGCGTTTCGCTCGGGCTTTGTCAGTGGGGTGTCAGACTAGCGCATAACCAGGGCCGATACACCATCGGCAGTGCGGGGGTTTGAGGATGGTTTCAGGGAGGCTCCTTGATGGCATCGGGAATGTTTGATTGATACCGGACTGGCAAGTTTGTGTGTTGGTTCGTTGAGTGTTCTGGACGCCGCTTTGGGTGTCTTCAGATACTCCGGGTTTCGCCCCCTCGGGCGACTCACTTTTCTTTGAAATGCGCAAAGAAAAGTAAGCAAAAGAAACGCACCCCCGCCATCCGGCCCCGGCTGCGCCGGGGTTCGTTCGTTCCATCATTGCTCCGAGGGCCCGCCGCGAAGGGCCATCCCTGGCCAGTCGCGGCTCTCGCGGCATCCATGCCGCTCAACCCTCTACACAACGATTCCACTCACCCTCCTGAAGGGGGGCTTTCGCGCGCCTGAGCGAATGGGCACTCCATAGGTTGCTCGGCGTGTTCTAGTGGCCATGAAGTCACGACTGGGTCGTCGAGTTAAACCAATACTTTCATTCGCGTAGGTTCATTCGCCTGGATAGCTTGCCGGCTTTCAGCCGGCATCCCGGTCAGCCCTAGGGCTGACACATGTACAAGCACTGCGCACTACTTCTGGGTTACCTCGCGTTCAGGCGCGTGCAGAGCCCGCCCAGGAGGGCGAACGCAATCGTCGTGGAAGAGGTCGAGCGACATGGATGTCGCGAGAGCCGCGATGGGCCAGGGATGGCCCACCGTGGCGGGCCTCTGGAACGGCGATGGAGTGAGCGAACCCTGGCGAAGCCAGGGCCGGATGACCGGGCGGAGGGTTTTGGTTACTTTTGCCCTACAAAAGTGACTCGCCTGGGAAGGCGAAATCAGAGACATCAGCAGAAACGCGGCAATCCGGAACAGGCACAAGAATAACCATCACAGGCCAACAAGATCACACACAAACTTGCCAGTCCGGTATCAACAATACCCCCCCTCAAAAATCCCGCCGATAGAACAGATCCAACGAACTGGCCAGGCCGCTGGCAGCCTCCAGATAAAGCCGCTTGGTCAGTTCGTAACGCAAGGCGATGGTACTGGCCGGCTCGAATACCCCAACCCCATAACGCAGGCTCAGCCGGTCGGTGATGGCGCCGCTGGCCACCACGCTGGTGGTGATGCCACTGCCCTGGGTGTCGAGCTGGAAGTCCTGAATGCCCAGGCTGCTGGCCAGGCTGCTGGTCAACGAGCTGCTGCCAGCCAACCCCAAAGCCAGGGCCGCCTGACCGAGCATGTTGTTGTCACCGCTGCTCTGCCCCATCGGCCGGCCCAGCACCAGATAGGACAAGGCCTGCTCCTGGCTCATCGCAGGCTCGGAGAAGATGGTGGTAGTGGGTTGCTCGGCATTGCCGGACAGGCGCAGCCCGGCCACCACATCGTCGACCTTGCGGATGGCCTCGACATCGAGGAAGGGCTGGTCGATCGGCCCGGCGAACAGCAATCGGGCGCGGCGGATGGTCAGGCGCTGGCCATAGGCGCGGTAGCGACCGTTGACCAGATCCAGCTCGCCACGGGTGTCCAGGTCATCGCCGATATGCACACGCCCGCGCAGGTCGGCGCTGAGGCCGAAGCCGCTGAAGGCCAGCTTGTCCTGGCCAACCTCGACCATGACGTCCATGGCGATACCCAGGGGCTGCTGCTCGCTCGCCGGTACCTGGCCGACGATCTGCGCATCGCCGGACACCTTGACCGTCGACGGAGGCAGCTCCCGCACGCTGATCTTGCCGCGCGGGATGGCCACCTTGCCACTCACGGCCAACTGCTCCTGGCGCAGTTGCAGACGCAGATCCGGCTCCACCTCCATCTTCGCGTAGGGCTCGACCGTCAGCGGCAGACGCTGGCCCTGCAGGCTCAGATCGGCCTGCTGCCCCTCGAACCAGCTCAATTCGCCGCGCAGGCTGCCGCGCCCCGCCTCGCCGCTGCTCCAGGTGCCATCGAGCTGCATCTGCTCGCCAGCGATGCGTGCCTGCAGTTGCAGGTTCTCCAGGCTGATGGGCAGCTCGCTACCGGCCAGCTCGCCGTTCTCCAGACGCAATTGGCCGTTGACCTGCGGCTCCAGCAGATGCCCGCCAATGCTGCCGCTGCCCAGCAGACGCCCTTGCAGGCGCTCGGCCATGGGCACGAAGGGGCGCAGCACTTCCAGGTCGAAGCCGCTCAGGCGGAACTCGCCCGTCAACGGCTTGCGCTGCGGGCGCGGATCGAGCTGCGTGCGCACCAAGAGCTCGCCCAGGCGTTCGCTGCGCAGACTCAGTTCGCTGTCCACCCGCTGCGGACGCAAGGTGCTGTCCAGACGCAGGCTGTCATAGGGAAAATCCAACCACTGCTGCTGATCCACCTGGCGAATGCGCAGGGTGCCAGCACCGGCATCGACCCGGATGTGACCATCAGGCCCGCTTGTCGGCAGCTCCACCTTGAGCCGTGCATCGAGCTGGCCCTGCCAGGCGAAATCATCCGGCAGCCAGGGTTGCAGGCTGGCCAGGGGGAAGTTCTCCAGCGTCCAGTCCAGGCTCGGTTGCGGCGCCAGACGTTGCTGCGCGCCACACAGGCTGGCCGGGCCAGAGCGCCAGCAGTGGGCACCCAGGCTCAGGCGGCCGTCGGCCAGGCGCTCCAGGGCCGCCGGATGCTGCAACTGCCAATCCTGGCCGCCGCTGTGTACCTGGCCGCTGGCGATACGTCCGCGCCAGTCGCCCTGCTCGTTCAGGCTGCCGTCGGCCGCCAGTTGCAGATTCAGCAGCGGCCCTTGCAGATTCAGGGTCAACGCCTGGCGGCGGATATCACCCTGGCCCCGGGCCTGCAAACGACCGAGAAAGGTGTCGTCGATATGGATGCCGTGCAGATCCAGACTGACCTGGGCCTGTTGCCGCGCATCCAGCTTGCCCTGCAGTTGCAGGCGGCGCAGGCTCGGCTCGCCGAACGCCAGGCGCTCGCCACTCAGTTGCGCTTGGCCCTGCGGCGCCTGCAAGGTGCCGGCCAGGCTGACCTGCCCCTGCAGTTGTCCCTGCAGCCCCGGCCATAGCTGCCCCAGACGTGGCAAAGCGAGTTCGAGCTGGCCGCGCAGGCGCTGATCCAACGCCCCCTGGCCGCTGACGCGGTTATCGCCCAGGCGCACCTGCAGGCGCTCCAGTTGCCATTGTTGCCCGGCTCCGCCGCCCTTGACCTGCAATTGCGCCGGCTGCCCGCGCAGGCGGCCAGCGAGGTCGATATCGGCCTGCGCCTGCAAGGTGCCTGCGGCAAAACGCCCCGAGGTATTGAGCGGGCCCGCCAGGTTGCCCGGCATTTGCGCCAGCCAGTAACCGGGGTCGAGGTCGCTGAGCTGGAGCCTGGCCTGCCAGTCGATGACCTCGGCGAAGCCCAGCTTGAGCACCCCTTCGGCACGCCCTTGGCCGGCTTGTAGCTGTATCTGGGGCAAGGTCACCTGCTCGAGGTCTCCGCTGAATGGGCTGATCAGGCTGAAGGCGCCGGCCGGCCCCTGCAGTTGCGCGTCGACATTGCCCAGGTAGTTGCCGCCGCTGTAGCTCATTTCGGCCTGCAAGCGTTGCAGGCTCACTGGCAGCGGCTCATCCAGGGGGTAAAGGCGCTGCCAGGGGAAATCCTCCCAGGCCAGTTGCGCATCGGCGCTGAAGGCCGCCTGCCAGTCGAGCTTGCCCTGCAGTTGCAGGTGTTGCTCGCCCTCGGCCTGAATGCGCAGTAGCTGGATATCCGCGCCACGAGCATCGACTCGACCAGCGAGCGTCACGGCCATGGCCCCCTGCTCAGCAGGTAGGCTGACCGAGCCTTCGACCCGGTATCCACTGGCCAGATCGCCCTGGGCACGCAGATCGACTTGCTGCAACTGCAAGGTGGCAGGCAGTTCGGCACTGGCGCTGAAGGCCGGACTGGTCAGATGCAACTCGACCGGCAGGTGTTCGGCCAGGGCCTGCACCTGGCCAACCAGGCGGCCTTCGAGGTAACCACTGCTGTCGGCCTGCACCTCGAGGCTGTGCTGCAATTCACCGCCGACCTGCAGGGCTAGCGTCCAGGGCTTGCCATCGACGGACGGCAGGCGGGCACGCCCGCTCAGGCTGGTCGGCCAGGCGCCTTGAGGTTGCAGTTCACCGCTAAGCTCCAGGGCCAGTTCATCGCGCTGCACGGCCAGGCGTTGCAGATGCACACCACCCTCGTCCCAGTTGGCGATCAGGCTCAACGCCTGCACCTGCGACTGGCCGTCAATACGCAGCTCGCCCAGTTGCACGTCACCCAGTTGCAGGCGCAACGGCAGATCGAGCGCCGGCAGGCTCAGGGGGGCGCTGTCGCTGGACGCGGAGGGAGGCAGGTCGAGGCCGGCCTGTTGCACGTGCAGACGATCCAGGCACAGGGTCAGGCGCAGCAGGCAGGCCGGCGACCAGGCCATGTCCAGGCCTTGCAGCATCAGGCGCGTATCGCCCTGTTGCCAGATCAGGCTATCGGCTTGCCAGGCGCGGCCCAGACGACCGTCGAAGCCCTGCACCTGCAAGCCCGGCACCTGCGTCAGCAACCAGCGGCTGCCCGCGCTGCTGCCCAGCAGCACGCCAATACCCAGGGCGAGCATCAGCAACAGACCCAACAGGCCGCCGGCCAGCCATGCCCAGGTGCGCCTCACAGCTCCGGCCCCATGGAAAAATGCAGACGTATGCCGCCATCGTCATCCAGCGCATGGGCCAGATCCAGGCGCAACGGCCCCACCGGCGAGATCCAGCGAATGCCGACCCCCACACCGGTCTTGAGGGTGGGAAACTCCAGCGAGTTGAACGCGTTGCCCTGGTCGACGAAGGTGGCCAGGCGCCACTTGTCCGTGAGGCTGTACTGGTATTCGGCGCTGGCGGCGAACAGGTAACGCCCGCCTATCCTGTCGCCGCGATCATTCTCCGGCGACAGGCTCTGGTAGTCGTAGCCACGCACGCTCTGATCGCCACCGGCGAAGAAGCGTAGCGACGGCGGCACGGCGGAAAAGCCATCGGTCTCGGTGCCACCGAACTGCACCCGGCCGAGGAAACGGTGGTTGTCGAAAACCGTGGTCAAGCCCTTGAACATGACATTGCCATGCAGCACGTTGGCATCGGACAACACGCCATCCACCGCGCCGCGCAACTCGAATTGCAGGCGATAGCCCTCATTGGGATCGAGGCGATTGTCGCTGCGCAGCAACGAATAACTGGCACCGGGCATCAGCAAGGTGCTCAGCCCCGAGTCATTGCCCAGGCGATATTCCTCGCGCTGGGCCTTGACCGACAGCACGCGCTGCCAGCCGCCCTCGCGCTGGCTGTGCCATTCCGGGCCGAAGGTGAGCAGGCGGCTGAGGCTGTCGCTACTGGCCAGCTCCTCGTACTGGTAACCGCCAGCAATACGCAGTTTGTCGGTCAAGGGGGGATCACCAGGAATGTCGTACCACAGGCCGACGTTCTGCCGCGGCGCGGACAGCTCCATGTCCACCCCATAGCTGTGCCCCTGCGGGTTGCGCCAGTGACGGATCCAGTTGGCACGCAGCCGTGGCCCCACATCGGTGGAGAATCCCAACCCCAGGCCCAGGGTACGCGGCTCACGGGTCTGCAGGGCGATGCTGACCGGAATGCGCAACTGCTCGGCCTGGGCGGGAATGGCATCGACCCGCACCGACTCGAAATAACCGCTGGACTGCAACGCCTGATAGAGTTCGGCGATCAGCGCCGAATCGTAGGGTGTATCGGCCTTGAACGGCACCATGCGCCGCAGCAGTTCCTCATCGAAGGGAAACTTGCCGGTGAAGGCAATATCCCCCAGGCGATAACGCGGCCCACTGACATAGACCAATTCGATGTCGGCGACTCCGGCGGCCGGATCGATACGCAGCGTCTGCTGGGTGAACCTGCCATCGAAAAAGCCGTAACGCGCGGCCTGGTTCTGGATCAGTCGCTTGGCATCTTCGTAGCGCCCATGGTTGAGCACCGCCCCTGGATGCAGGCGACTGTTGCTGGGCACGCGAAACGCGCTCAGCTCGCTGGCCGGGCCTTCGATACGAATGTCGACGTTGCGCAGGCGCACGCGTTCGCCCGGCTCCACCTCGAGGATCAGCCGCGGCGTTTCACCGGGCTCGACCCGACTGCGGATGCGCGCCTGGTAATAGCCGAGCGCCTGCGCCGCTTTCTGCGCCTCGTTCTCGGCGATGCGCCGCACGCGCCGCAGGGCCTGGATATCCCGCCCCTGTAGCGTGCCGACATAACCTTCGATGTTGGCCTTCAAGGCCGAGTTGGCTGGCGTGACCCGCACATCCAGCTCTGTGGCAGCCGTGGCGCAGGCGCTGAAGAGCATCAGCAGCAAGGTGCGCCGAACCTGTATCCATGCACTCATGGCGGCGGATGCTAACACGTCACAACACGCACGCCAGCGCGACTCGCCCCTCTGTTGCTGGACGTTCAGGCTGGAGCCGCTACCAGACTTTGCGGGTTGGGATGGAAGAACACATGCTCGACCACCGGACCGATGGCCAGCTCGCCAATTTCCTCGTAACCCTGGCGCCGATAGAAATCCAGATAGCGAGCGTTGCCGGTATCCAGCACCACGCCCTGCGAGCCAGTATCCTCGGCACACCAGTTATGCAGGGCTGCGAGCAGTTGCTCGCCGTAGTGCTGGCCCTGAAACTCCGGATGAATGCCGATCAGCGGCAGCACGTGGTAAGGCCCCGGCGGCAGGCAGGCGATCACCGCCTCATGGTATTCGAGGTAGCGTCGGGTACAGCGCAAGCCGGTGCTCAGCAGCATGCCCAGGCGCCAGCGCCAGCTTTCGGTGATGTCCAGACGCCGTTGCGGTGGCGCGATCAGCGCTGCGCCAATCAGCCGCTCATCGAGCAGCAGACCGATGGCCGGCAGTTCTTCGGCGAAGTGCTGCTTGACCAGCTCGCGTACCGTGGCCCGCACCCGCTGGTCGAAGCCGGCCCGCTCGGCCTCGAACAGGTAGGCGAAGGTAGGTTCGTGGCGGTAGGCGTGATAGAGCACGGAGCGCACTTCACGGGCGTAGCCGGCATCGAGCAGGCGAATTTCGGCAGGCGTGTCATGGGGCATGGCTGACCTCTACTGGTTGGGGTCTTGGAACCCATTCACGCACTGCAGTTCGTGGACAGGCTCTTTATTGGCAAGCTAGCAGCGACCCAGCACAACCGCCAGGCGCTGGCCGCCACGGCCCATGTCGGCTAGCATCGCCTTTTGCCTTCAGGGATCACCGCCCGTGAAAATCGTTTCCTTCAATATCAATGGCCTGCGTGCCCGTCCTCACCAACTGCAGGCTCTGATCGAAAAGCACCAGCCCGATGTGATCGGCCTGCAGGAAACCAAGGTGGCCGACGAACAGTTCCCCGAAGCGGAGATCCGTCAGCTCGGTTATCACGTGTACTATCACGGGCAGAAAGGCCATTACGGCGTCGCCCTGCTCTCGCGCAACGAGCCGCTGAGCCTGCACAAGGGCTTTCCCGGTGATGGCGAGGAGGCCCAGCGCCGTTTCATCTATGGCACCTTCGCCGATGCCCAGGGCAACCCCATCACCGTGATGAATGGCTATTTCCCCCAGGGCGAGAGCCGTGACCACCCGGTGAAGTTCCCGGCCAAGCAACGCTTCTACGCCGACCTGCAGCAATTGCTGGTGGAGCGCTTCGACCCGCAACAGGCGCTGGTGGTGATGGGCGATATCAACATCAGCCCCGAGGACTGCGATATCGGCATTGGCGAGCCCAACCGCCTGCGCTGGCTGAAAACCGGCAAGTGCAGCTTCCTGCCGGAAGAGCGCGAGTGGCTGGCCACCCTCAAAGACTGGGGCCTGGTGGATAGCTTTCGGCAGCTCAACCCACAAGTGAACGACCGTTTCAGCTGGTTCGACTACCGCAGCCGTGGCTTCGAGGACGAGCCCAAGCGCGGCCTGCGCATCGACGTGATCCTCGCCAGCAAGCCGCTGCAGGCACGCCTCAAGGACGCCGGCATCGACTACGAACTGCGTGGCATGGAGAAACCCTCCGACCACGCACCAATCTGGCTGGAACTGGCCTGAATAGACGGGTTCGTCATATCCCTGCAATCTCTTCGTCTTAATGTGCGCGGCATTTCCAGCCAACCCCAGAGCACCTCTAACAGGCGGTTGAAAAACTACCTGCGTTGCCATTGCTGCGTTAAAAACAGCCTCAAAATGCTCATTTACAACACGTAAACTGCGCTTTTTCGGCTGTTTTTGCCTTGCACTGGCTGCCTCGCCTACGTTTTTCAACGGCCTGCTGCAGGTGCCCAAGACAAGGTGTTTGCCGCATGTCGCGCGCCCAAGCCAGCCAAGACCACGAACTGTGGAGCCGTACCCTTTCCCTGCTGCTGCTCGGTTTCATCTGCTATGCCCTGCCTCTGTCAGTGTTCGCCGCTCAGGATGACGCCCCGGTACTGCGCGTGCAGGGCTCCAATACCATCGGCGCCAAATTAGGCCCGGAACTGATCAAGGGCCTGTTCGCCGCTCAGGGCCTGAGCGATATCCGCATCGTGCCGGGCGCGGCCGACAACGAGCAGCGCATTGTCGCCAAGGGCGCTGATGGACGCACCCTGGTGGCCGAGGTGGCGGCCCATGGTTCCGGTACGGGGTTCGTCGCCCTCGAAGAGAGCAGCGCCGATCTGGCAGCGGCCTCTCGCCCGATCAAGGACAGCGAGGCCGAGGCGCTGGCCGCTCTGGGCGACATGCGTAGCCTGGCAGCCGAGCAGATCATCGCCATCGACGGCCTGGCCATCATCGTCAACCCCGGCAACCCCGTGGCCCGCCTGGACATCGAGCAACTGGCCCGCCTGTTCGCCGGCGAGATTCGCGACTGGCGCGAACTCGGCGGCCGCCCCGGCACGGTGACGCTCTATGCCCGCGACGACAATTCCGGCACCTATGACACCTTCAAGGAGCTGGTACTGGCCCCCGGCACGCGCAAGCTGGCCGCCGAGGCCAAGCGATTCGAGTCCAGTACCGCGCTGTCCGATGCGGTGAGTCAGGATGCCAACGCCATCGGCTTCATCGGCCTGCCCTACATCCGCCAGGCCAAGGCCGTGGCCATAGCCTCCGGGGATTCGCAGCCCATGTTGCCGAGCACCAGCCTGATCGCCACCGAGGACTATCCGCTGTCGCGCCGCCTGTTCCTTTACGCTCCACCGCGCTCGAACAACACCTGGGTGCGCGCGCTGATCGATTTCGCCCATGGCCCCCAGGGGCAGAAGATCGTCGCCGACAGCGGCTTCATCGCACAGACGGTACGCGCCATCGAGGTTGCCCCGTCCGCGCAGATGCCCGCCGAGTACCGCGAACTCGCCGCAAAGGCCCAGCGCCTGTCGGTCAATTTCCGTTTCCAGGAAGGCAGCGCCAGCCTCGACAACAAGGCCCAGCGTGACCTGAACCGGGTGCTGGACTACCTCAGCGGCCACGACAAGATGCAGAACAAGGCGGTGCTGGTAGGCTTCGGCGACCCCAAGAGCGCGCCCTCACGTGCCGAGCTGCTGTCGAAGCTGCGCGCCATGGCGGTACGCCGTGAACTGGCGAGCCAGGGAGTGCTGTTTCGCGACATCATCGGCCTGGGCGACGAGCTGCCGGTGGCCGCCAATGACGAAGACAGCGGGCGTATCCGCAATCGCCGTGTCGAGGTATGGGTCTACTGACCCGCCTGACCAGCGCCCAGCGAATATAAGGCTCTTCGCAGAATCTCGGGAAAGTCTGTCTTGAGACTGGACTGGCAAGTTTGTGTGTGATCTTGTTGGCCTGTGATGGTTATTCTTGTGCCTGTTCCGGATTGCCGCGTTTCTGCTGATGTCTCTGATTTCTCCTTCCCAGGCGAGTCACTTTTGTAGGGCAAAAGTAACCAAAACCCTCCGCCCGGTCATCCGGCCCTGGCTTCGCCAGGGTTCGCTCACTCCATCGCCGCTCCAGAGGCCCGCCACGGTGGGCCATCCCTGGCCCATCGCGGCTCTCGCGACATCCATGTCGCTCGACCTCTTCCACGACGATTGCGTTCGCCCTCCTGGGCGGGCTCTGCACGCGCCTGAACGCGAGGTAACCCAGAAGTAGTGCGCAGTGCTTGTACATGTGTCAGCCCTAGGGCTGACCGGGATGCCGGCTGAAAGCCGGCAAGCTATCCAGGCGAATGAACCTACGCGAATGAAAGTATTGGTTTAACTCGATAGCCACATCGCTACTTCATAGCAACCAGAACACACTGTGCATACTCTGAAATGCCGGTTCGTTCAGGCGCGCAAATGTCCCCTTCAGGAGGGTGAGCGGAATCGTTGCGTAGAGGGGCGAGCGGCAGGGATGCCGCGAGAGGCGTAATGGGCCAGGGATGGCCCATGTACGCCGACCCCGGAGCAGTGCCGGAGTGAGGGAAGTCGAGCGAAGCGAGACCCGGATGGCGGGGGTGCGTTAATGAGATGGTCACCCCCACACCCAGCGAGGATTACGCTTCCACTGGGTGTTTTATTTGGAGGCCATCACCATGAATACAGTCGCGTTAGTTGGTATCGATCTCGGCAAGCACAGTTTCCACCTGCATGGGCAGGACAATGCCGGACAAGCTGTCTTTCGCAAGAAGACGACCCGCACGCAAATGATGCGGCTGCTAGGTAACCTGCCAACGTGCACAGTGGTGATGGAGGCCTGTACCGGATCGCACTTTCTGGCCCGGCAACTCATGAACTTCGGGCATGAGGTGAAGCTGATCTCGCCGCAGTTCGTGCGCCCCTTCGTCAAGACCAACAAGAACGACTTCATCGATGCCGAGGCGATCTGCGAAGCAGCTTCACGGCCCAGCATGCGCTTCGTGACACCCAAGACCGAAGCCCAACAAACCCTGTCGGTATTGCACCGAATGCGCGAATCCCTGGTACGCGACCGGACGAAAACGGCTAATCAGGCTCATGGTTTTCTGCTGGAATTCGGTATCAGCCTGCCTAAAGGCCTGTCGCAGGTCAGGCGCCTGCTGTGCACATTGGACGAGCACGAATTGCCGCCTCGTCTGGTCGGGCTGCTGAGGCGTCTGCATGAGCACTTCTGCTATCTGGATGAGCAGATCAAGGCGTTGGACAAGGAAATGGCCAGCCAGCTTGTCGAGGATGATCTGGGCAGCCGCCTGCTGACGATCCCCTGTGTAGGCACAATTACAGCCAGTCTGCTGTGTGCCGAAATGGGCGATGGCAAACAGTATGGCCGTAGTCGTGATTTTGCCGCTTCAGTGGGGCTGGTGCCACGCCAATACAGCACGGGAGGCAGGGCCAATCTGTTGGGCATCAGTAAGCGTGGCGACAAGAACCTGCGCCGGCTACTAGTGCAGTGCGCCAAGGTTTATTTGCAGCGCCTGGACTATCAGCAGGGCGCCTTAGCCGATTGGGTACGCTCGCTTCTTCAACGGCGTCACGCGAACACCGTGGCATGCGCCCTGGCCAACAAATTCGCCCGGATCGCCTGGGCAATTGCAACCAATCATTCGCAGTTTGAAGCGAGATCAGGCACTGCCGTCGCTTGATACCCGGTCTTACTGCTGTGATACGAAACACCCTTTCAGGTTTTGCGATGCTGAACAACCGATGACATGAACGGCACACCGGCCTGGTGAAGATCCTGGCAAAAGAATCGGCTTTTGAAGCCGCTGCGCTTATAAGGATCACCCGGCGCGACTCTCATCGTGGCGCGGGGCATACCCTATACAGACGCCAGATAGATTTAGGCAAGCCAATCATCCATCGCTGATCAGCGTTGCAAAAACGGGGGTGACCATAGATTTCTTTTGCTTACTTTTCTTTGCGCATTTCAAAGAAAAGTGAGTCGCCCGAGGGGGCGAAACAAGGAGTTTCCGAACACACCGAAGCGGCGTCCAGAACACCAACACAAGCCAACACACAAACTTGCCAGTCCGGTATCAACCAAAGCATTCCCCCTAAGCTGCAATCAACCCAAAATAATCCCTCACGGGGGGGATTGGCAGAATCTCGACTCGACGCTAGTCTTCGCCACGCGTGACGCCGGGCCCCTCTGGCGGTGAGCCTCTCACCGTGATGTCGGAGTCACTGAGTGAATTCTTTCGACTCAGGCAGACATTGGGAGAGCTCATGGACGCTCCACTTGCCTTTTTCACATCCCCCATCTTCGGCACACCTGGCTGGTTCTGGCTGGCCTTTCTGCTGCTGATCATCTTCCTGTTGGTGCTCGATCTCGGCGTGCTGCATCGCGATCAGCATGAGATCGAGATGCGCGAAAGCCTGCTGCTGTACTCAGGCTATTTCAGCGTCGGCGTCGCCTTCGGTGGCTGGATCTGGTGGCAGCTAGGCGCCATCAAGGCCATGGAGTACTACACCGGTTTTCTGGTGGAACAATCGCTGTCGATGGACAACGTATTCGTCATGGCGATGATCCTCGGTTACTTCAACATCCCTCGCCGCTATCAGCACCGTGTGCTGTTCTGGGGCGTTCTCGGGGTGATCGTGCTGCGCGCCATCATGATCGGCCTGGGCACGGCTCTGGTGCAGCAGTTCGACTGGATCCTCTACCTGTTCGGCGCCTTCCTGCTGTTCAGCGGCATCAAGATGCTGCGCAGTGGCGACGAGGAGAGCCATCCGAACCTGGCGCAGAACCCAGTGATGCGCTTCGTGCGCAAGCACGTACGCGTCAGCGACGAGCTGCATGGTGGCCGCTTCCTGGTGCGTCTGCAGGATCAGGCCAGCGGCAAGGCGTTGCTCTATGCCACACCGCTGCTGTTGGCCCTGGTGCTGATCGAGCTGGCCGACTTGGTGTTCGCCGTGGACAGTGTGCCGGCGGTGCTGTCCATCTCGCAGGATCCGTTCATCGTCTATACCTCGAACATCTTCGCCATCCTCGGCCTGCGCGCGCTGTACTTCGCCCTGGCAGCGCTGATGCACCGCTTCGTCTACCTCAAGTACGCACTGGCCCTGGTGCTCATCTACATCGGCGGCAAGATCTTCCTCCACGATCTGTTCAAGGTGCCTGCCCTGCTCTCCCTCGCCGTGACCCTGGGCCTGCTGGGCGGTGGCGTGCTGCTGTCCCTGCTCAAGACACGCGACCAAGAGCAATCGCCCCAGCACTGACCCTAGCGAAAATAGCGAGGCCCGCGATCGCGGGCCTCGTCCTGTTCAGCGGCTGGCTTTCATCATCTCGCGGGGCACGTACTTGCCGATCTCGTACTTGCCGATGGCCGCGCGGTGCACTTCGTCCGGGCCGTCGGCCAGGCGCAGGGTGCGCTGCATGGCGTACCAGTAGGCCAGCGGGAAGTCGTTGGAGACGCCGGCCCCGCCGTGCATCTGGATCGCCCGGTCGATCACCTTGAGCGCGACGTTGGGCGCCACCACCTTGATCTGGGCAATCTCGCTGGCGGCGATCTTGTTGCCCACGGTATCCATCATGAACGCTGCATTGAGCGTCAGCAGCCGCGCCTGGTTGATTTCCATGCGCGAGTCGGCGATATGGTCGATATTGCCGCCCAGGCGTGCCAGCGGCTTGCCGAAGGCGGTACGGCTCACGGCGCGCTTGCACATCAGCTCCAGGGCACGTTCGGCCATGCCGATCGAACGCATGCAGTGGTGGATACGGCCTGGGCCGAGGCGGCCCTGGGCAATCTCGAAGCCGCGCCCCTCGCCCAGCAGCACGTTGTCGTAAGGCACGCGCACGTTCTCGAACAGCACCTCGGCATGGCCATGCGGGGCGTCGTCGTAACCGAACACCGGCAGCGGGCGCAGCACGGTGACGCCAGGGGCATCCATCGGCACCAGGATCATCGAATGCTGCTGGTGACGGGGGGCGTCCGGGTTGGTCAGGCCCATGAAGATCATCACCTTGCAGCGGGGGTCGCAGGCGCCCGACGTCCACCACTTGCGGCCGTTGATCACCCATTCGTCACCCTCGCGACGGGCGTTGGCCTGCATGTTGGTGGCGTCAGAGGAAGCCACACCCGGCTCGGTCATGGCGAAGGCCGAACGGATGGTGCCGTCGAGCAACGGCTCCAGCCACTGCTGCTTCTGCGCCTCGTTGCCGTAGCGCACCAGCACCTCCATGTTGCCGGTATCCGGCGCGGCGCAGTTGAACGGCTCCGGACCGATCAGCGATCGCCCCATGATCTCGGCCAGCGGCGCATACTCGGTATTGCTCAGGCCGGCGCCATAATCCGACTCGGGCAGGAACAGGTTCCACAGCCCCTCGGCCTTGGCCTTGGCCTTGAGCTCTTCCATGATCGCCGTGGGCTGCCAGCGATCCCCTTCGGCCACCTGCTGCTCGAACAGCGCCTCGGCCGGATAGACATGCGCCTCCATGAACGCCGTGACGCGCTCACGCAGTTCTTGAACCTTGGGGGAGTAAGCGAAATTCATGGCGATACCTTCCGAGAGAGCTGTAGGTGAAGTCGTGAAAATCATGCTAGAGCAGCATAGAAAATTTATCGAACCTATTTTCAGCGTGTATGAACATTCATAACCGATATATGATCGCCCCATAACAAGACCCTCTGGAGCGCTTTCGGCATGAACCTGACCAAGGTGGATCTCAACCTTTTCATCGTATTCGACGCCATCTACACCGAAGCCAATCTGACCCGAGCCGGACAGATCGTCGGCATCACTCAGCCGGCCGTCTCCAACGCCCTCGCCCGCCTGCGCGAAACCTTCAACGATCCGCTGTTCGTGCGTACCGCCCAGGGTATGGTGCCCACCCCCATGGCGCAGAACATCATCGGCCCGGTGCGCAACGCGCTGCAGCTCCTACGCGTGTCGGTGCAGGAAAGCCGAACCTTCAACCCGCAGCAGGCCGGCAAGACCTACCGCATCAGCATGACCGACCTCTCCGAGCAGATCCTCCTGCCGCCGCTGTTCCAGCGCCTACGCCGCCTGGCGCCGAACGTGTGCATCGAGAGCTTTCTCGCCAAGCGCCGCGAAACCACCAAGGAGCTGGCCGCCGGGCGGCTGGATTTCGCTGTCGACGTGCCCCTCAACACCGACCCGCAGGTGCGGCATGTCAAGCTGCTGGAAGATCGCTACGTCTGCGCCATGCGCCTCGGTCACCCGCTGGCCAAGGAAAGGATCAGCCTCGACGAGTACCTGTCGCTGACCCACATCCACATCTCCAGCCGGCGCAGCGGCCTGGGTTACGTGGATCTGGCCCTGGGCAAGATGGGCATTCAGCGCCGTATAGCCCTGCGCTCACAGCACTACCTGATGGCCAGTAGCGTGATGCAGCAGACCGACATGGTCATGACCGTGCCATCGCGCTTCGCCCGCCGTCACAACCTGCACCACGTCGAGCTGCCGGTGAATGATGTGCCCTCTCTGGAAACTCACCTCTACTGGCATGAAAGCACCGACCAGGATCCGGCCAACCGCTGGATGCGCGAGCAGATGATCGAGCTGGCCCAGCACGTCACCGCCCAGGAGAAAAAGGCCGAACAGGCGTAGGGTGCGCTATGCGCACCGCACATCTACGCCCTCACCATCCCCTCCTGAACGCAAGAGGCCCGCACAGGGCGGGCCTCTTCGCAGCATTAGGCTTTGTACGAAAAGTGCCTGCGCTCGGTGATGCTGCGTTGAAATCGCTCTCAGAATGCTCATTTACAACGCGTAAACTGCGCTTCTTCGAGCGATTTCGCCTTGCCTGACCTTCGCTCGACGACTCTTCGTACAGAGCCTAGGGAAATCAGCGGGCCAGCTTGCCATCCAGCGACAGCTTGCCAGCGCCCTCGAACACCAGCGCAACGCTGATGGCCAGCAGCGCCAGGGCGAATTCGTAGCCGTTGTTGCTCATGAAGAAGCCATTGGCCAGGTGCACGCTGAAGATCGCCACCAACATGGTCACCCCCAGCACCGCCGCCGCCGGGCGTACCAGCAGGCCGATGATCAGTGCCAGGCCACCGAAAAACTCGGCACTACCGGCCATCAGCGCCATCAGGTAGCCCGGGGCCAGGCCGATGCTTTCCATCCACTGCGCCACGCCCGCCAGGCCGTAGCCGCCGAACCAGCCGAAAAGTTTCTGCGAGCCGTGAGCGGCGAAGATGAGGCCGGTGACGATACGCAGCAAGGTGATGCCAAAGCCGGCCTGGGTCGCGGTGATGTTCTTGAGCAGTGCGTTCATTGCGGGAGTTCCTTGGTGGATGGGGTTGACGGAGCCTAGAATCATCCAACTCTATCGATAATAAAAACGGAAAATACCGCTAAAAAATATCGATAAATTAGATTCTTACTTGGCCGTGACTCGCCGCCCCTGCGGCTCCAACGAATAACGCTCCCGGTCATAGGCCAAGTAGTACTTGTTGACCGCATTGACGTAGCTCACCACGCCCATGCCCATCTGCTCCATGGCCACCCGCTCCACCTGGAAGAACCACTGGTTGGGGTTGAGGCCGCGCCGCCGCGCCTCGGCGCGCAGTCCCTGCACCCGCTGCGGACCGAGGTTGTAGGCGGCCAGGACGAAGGCCATGCGTTCGCGCTCATTGAGCTGAGCACTGTTGAAGAAGTTGCGCCGGATCTTCGCCAGGTACTTGCTGCTGGCCTGGACGTTGCCGGCCAGGCTCTGAATATTGCTGACACCGACACTGCGCGCCGCCGCCGGAGTTATCTGCATCAGCCCCGTGGCGCCGCTGGCACCACGGGCCGCCGGGTTCAGGGTCGACTCCTTGAAGGCCAGCGCTGCCAGCATCAGCCAGTCGAGATCGTTCTGCTGAGCATGCTGCTGCAACACCGGTCGCACTTTCTCCAGGCGCTGCCGCTCGGTGCGACCGAACGGCGAATGCACCTTGTACAGACGACGATAGACACGCTGGAAGGTGGCGTCCTGATCGGCCGGCGCCTGATAGCCAGCGAGGAAACGGTCGATGCTCGCGCGCAGCATGGGCGCATCCGGGCGCACGAACCACTTCATCTCCCCCTCACTGGCAAACACCAGATGGCGGTCGACGCGCAGCTTGGGCATCACCTTGGCCCAACGTTCTGCGATCGGCAGCTCCACGGCGGTACGCTCGAAGATGCCCGCCTGCACCATCTCCAGCACGTCCTCCACCGCCAGGCTGGGGTCGACCCACTCCACCACGATAGGCGGCAACTTGCGCTCGACCAGGCGCTGATTGATCTCGCCCAGCGACTCGCCCACGGCGCTACCGGCAGGCAGCGACAGGCTGCGTCCGGCCAACTGCTCGAAGCTGCGGTAATGCCGGTTGCCCTGTTTGGATACCAGCACCAGCGGTACCTCGCGACGAATCGCCTTACTGGCACTGACATCATGCCCGGTACGCACGCTGAGCAACTCGCCGGGCGCGACCAGATCGCCTTCGCCTCGCTGCAAGGCGGCCAGGAGCTGATCCTTGGCCTTGGGTATCACCTTCAGGGTCAGGCTGCGTCCATCGCGCGCATTACGGTTGAGGTACTGCTCGAAGGCCCGCAGTCGATGGTACTCGACGCCAATGCTCTGTCCCTTGACCGAACCCGAGCTGTTGCGGCTCTGGTTGACCAGCACACGCAACTCGCCGCTGCTGCGAATCGCCGGCAGATCGCGACTCTGGCTAGGCTGACGACTGACCTCTGGCGGCCCGGCCAGGCGCGCGCTGGCGGGCAGCGGCAAGAGCGCCAGAAGGCAGAGGATCAGCAGCAGGCGCAATAGCGGTCTCCATGGGTGCCGACGAAGGCTTCGCCGGCCAGCGAAAAGGTGGCGGAGGGTCGCACAGCTTGGGTGAACTGCGCCACCTCGAAGCTCTCTCCAACCTTAAAAACACGACACAAGTTCCTGTAAATGATGGCTTTTCTGAGCGGCGGAGGAGATCTGTTATGCTCCGCCCAGGTAATGCTCAGGTGGCACCATGCAGCTCATCGATATCGGCGTCAATCTCACCCACCCCAGCCTGGCTCCGCAGGCCGAGGCCTTGTTGGAACGCGCGCAGGCAGCCGGTGTCTGCCAGTGGGTGCTGACCGGCACCAGTGTCGCCGAAAGCGAGGCCAGCCTGGCGCTTTGCCGACAGTTGGACGCTGGCGGCCAGCGCCTGTTCAGCACCGCCGGGGTGCACCCGCACGATGCCAGTAGCTGGAACGCCGCGACCGCCAATGCCCTGCAGGATCTGCTCGCCGAACCCCAGGTGCGCGCCGTTGGCGAATGCGGCCTGGATTTCGACCGTGACTTCTCACCCCGCCCCTTGCAGGAAAAGGCCCTGGAGGCGCAACTGGCGCTGGCGGCACAGTTGCGCAAGCCGGTGTTTCTCCACGAGCGTGCTGCTAGCCAGCGTCTGCTGGAGATACTGCGCGACTACCGCGACCATCTGCCGGCTGCCGTGGTGCATTGCTTCACCGGAGAGCGCAAGGCGCTGTATGCCTATCTCGACCTCGACCTGCACATCGGCATCACTGGCTGGGTCTGCGACGAACGGCGCGGCACGCACCTGCACCCACTGCTCAAGGACATACCCGGCGCGCGCCTGATGCTGGAAACCGATTCGCCCTTCCTGCTGCCCCGCACGCTGCGGCCCAAACCCAAGAGCGGGCGCAACGAACCGGCCTTCCTCACCGAGGTGCTGCGCGAGGTCGCCCTGCACCGCCAGCAAAGCCAGGAAGCACTGGCCAAACAAACCAGCGCAACCGCTCGCGACTTCTTCGCATTACCGACCATACTTGAGGTTGCCGCAGCCGACCTTTGATTGACGTCAAGCCGCCGACAGATGCCTGAGGCATAATGATGGCAAATAGCTAGGGTCTGTTGCCGTTTCGCGCACGGCCGCGACGGAGCCAGTTTTTGCGTGGGGCTAGGCGCGAGACGCGAAGTTTGGTCGCCCAAATGAGCCGTCGAGTAACGACGCACCACGCAAAAACTGGCCCGTCCCTGCGGGTTGCGCGGTAAATTGCGCCATGCGTCGTTGTGGGATTTGGCAAGGGAACGACCATTACCTGCATCCCACGCCTCGCGGAACGCCGCCCGGCCATGGCGCAATTTGGCGCAGCAACGCGGCTCGCGTCGAAACGGCAACAGACCCTAATAATCATCGCAAGAAAATGGACTCTATGAGCATGGGCGCCTGGATCAGCAATCTTTCCCTCAAATACAAGTTCTGGGCGGTGAACGCCGTCGCCTTCGCCATCACCCTGATGCTGGTACTGTTCGCCTTGCATATCGAACGATCGGCCCGCATCGACGACGCCCGTCAGGCCGCCAGCCAGCAGGCACGCCTGCTGCAGCAATGGCCAGCGCAAAGCCCCCTGCCGCAACTGGCCGAACTGAAAGTCCTCGACCAGGCCACTGGCCAAGCCGATACCAGTGGCTGGCAAGCGCTGCAGCATGATGCCTGGTTCAGCGACTCACCGAGCATTGGTACGCAGCGGTTCAAGTTGGCCGACGGCCGCCAGGCTGCGCTGCAGGTCAAGGCGCCAAGTCTGCTGCAACTGTTCGGCGAGCATGCCGCCAGCTATGCACTGGCCGTCGCCCTGCTGATGCTCCTGCTGCTGGCGGCCTCGCAACTGCTGATCCGCTTTCTGCTCAGCCACCTCAACACGCTCAAGGACGTCATGCTGCAGGCCGAGCGCAGTGGCGACCTGTCCCTGCGTGTACCGCTCTCCAGCCGCGACGAAGTAGGCCAGATGGCCGCCGCCTTCAACGCCATGCAGGCCGGTTACCAGCGCGTGGTCGGCACCGTGGGCCAGGTGGCTGGTGAACTGGACAGCGGCACCAGCAGCCTGGCGCGACACATGGGTAGTGTGCGCCAGGGCATGCTCGCCCAGCAGAGCGAAACCGACCAGGCCGCCACCGCGATCAACGAGATGTCCGCCACGGTGCAGCACATCGCCGAACACGCCAGCACCACCCGTGACCAGTCGCTCAGCGCCGATCAGCTCGCCCGTGCTGGCCAGCAGGTGGTCGAGCGCGTCGAGCAATCCATCGACGCCCTGTCGCAAGGGGTACGCCAGAGCGCCGGCAGCATCGAGCGCCTGGCCGAGGACAGCCAGCGCATCAGCCAGGTGGTGGCGGTGATCCATGGCATCGCCGAGCAGACCAATCTACTGGCACTCAATGCTGCCATCGAGGCGGCGCGGGCTGGCGAAATGGGTCGCGGCTTCGCCGTGGTGGCCGATGAGGTGCGTAATCTGGCCAAACGTGTGCAGAGCTCAACCGATGAGATCACCCAGATGATCGGCAACTTGCAAGGCGGCACCCGCGATGCCGTGGAGTTCATGCGTGAGAGTTCGGAGAACGCCACCCATTGCGTGCAGCTTGCTCAGGAAGCGGGCGAGTCGCTGGCTGCGATCACCGCGGCCGTTGCGCTGATGCGCGAAAGCAACACGCAAATCGCTGTGGCGGCCAACCAGCAGAGCCAGGTGGCCGAGGAAATGAGCCGCTCGGTGGTGGGCATCCGCGACGTCACCGAGCAGACCGTGGGGCAGACCCTGGAGTCCGCCGCCACCAGCCAGCAACTGGCCGAACTGGCGGGCCAGCTCAGCCGCGCCATCGGTCAGCTCAAGCTGTGATCAGCCGAACACCGTGACCGTCTGCCGGCTCAGTGCGATCAACTCGCCGCTCGGGCTCCACAGCCCGGCAGCGACATGGCCGTAACCATCGCGCGCGTGCTCGATCTCGGCGTGGTACAGGCACCATTGCTCGGTGCTCAGGTCATGCAGCGGCTGGACGAACTCGATGGTCCAGGTCAATGAACTACCCGGAGCCGGGCTCTTCAGATGCTGCAGCACGGCAGGTGGCCAGGCGTCGACCAGGGCCAGCAGGTGCGCCTCGGTAAGCGCTTGCGCTTCGGTTTCGCCCTTCAGACGCACCCAACCGCCCATCTGCCGTGAGGGGTTGTTGCTGAAGGGCATGCCGCCGATCCCCCAGCGCATGGCCAGGTAACGGGTGAATTCGGGGGTGACATTGCGGATGTAGGGCAGCTCTTGGCACTGCTCCACTGCCTTCATGCTCGGTGCCGATAGCGGCGCCACTTCGATTGCAGACTCTCTCGCCGCACCGAAGCTGCCCTGCACCAGGGTCACCACCTGACCCTCCTGGGTCGCGCGCAGGGCCATCTGGCTGACCGCCTTGCCCTCACGCAGCACCTCGGCCTCGAAGCATACCGGCACCTCAGGCACCACCGGTCCAACGAAGGTGATGGCCAAGGAACGCACAGGGCGCCCTACCGGCACCTTGGCGCACATCACCTCGTAGGCCAGCGCGGCGACCAGGCCACCGAAACCGGCACGGCCCTGGGCCCAGGTAGCGGGAATCAGCAATGCGTCGGGTTGGTTGCGCACAGCTTGCAGCAACTCGGAAAAGGTCATGAATACCTCGAATACGGGAAAGGCTCTGATCTTAGGGCATGTGATGCCCTGGCCAGCAGGCCACATCGGCCAAACAGACGGCGAAAATATCACCGTCGCGCCCAGTGCAAACCCAGCCTAGGTTCGGCGCTCAGTCGGCCAGAACAAAGTCCACCCGCAATACCAGGAGGCTGTCGTCGGCTTGCTGCTCGGCGGCCTGCATCGCCGCTTGCCAGACTGCCCGGTAAGGCGCGAGCGCAGGTTCCGTTTCCGCCAGGGCCAGCCATTGCAGGTTGTCGTGCCAGTCACCCAGCGCGCCCTGCGCGTGCTTCAAATGCGCCAGTGCACGGCGGCTCAGCCCAGACTCCCGCGGGTAGGCCTCGGCGGCGTAGCGTACCCGCTTGATCAACAGGCGCAGCCGATGGCGGTCGTGCGCCGGGTCGCGCAGGGCCAACGCCAGACGCTGCTGCTGGCGCTGCAAGCGGCGCTGGATGCGACGCGGCAGGTGATCCAGCTCGGCATTGGCAGCGGCCTGGCGCCAACGCTGTGGCCAGGCATCGAGCAATGCCAGCAGATCCTCCAGTTCCCGGGTAAGGGCCACCTCGGCCCGCCGTGGCGCCAACTCGCGGGCCATGGCATCGGCCGGGGCGCCCGCGCCGAGCTGGCGCAACTGCGCCTGCAGCACCTCGCGGTCACGCAATGGCCCGGTCAGGCGCCCCAAGGCGGCAGCGGCCTGTTCCAGGCTGTCCACCGTGGGCAGGCCACGCAAGGGCCTGAGCAGGCTGCGCATCCGCCGCAAGGTAATCCGCAGATCGTGCAGGGCCTCGTCGTCGGTGGCCTCTACCAGGCGCGCACGACAGGCATACAAACGCACCTGCAGCGCCAGAAGCTGCTCGACAGTGCTATCGACGAAAGCGCTCATCACCTCACTCCCTCTCTTTGGCTACAACACGGCGACGCCATGGCAAGGCCCGCCTCAGCTCACGCAAGATCCGTCGCAACACCGCAGCCGGTATGGCCTGCCCGGCATAACGCTGGCGCTCGTATTGCTCGGCGAAGGTGCGAATCAACACCGCCTGTTCGGGTAGAGCGCGCTCGGCACGCGCGGCATAGCTGCGCATGCCCTCGCCCGCAGTTGGCATCACCCCGTGGCGCGCCAGCATACGCTGGAAGCGACGCCAGAGCTGGCGCTGCGGATCCTCCCGGCGCTGCCAGGGCTTCAGCAGCCAGAGTGCCAGAAGCCCGACGAGCAAGGCTCCGCTACCGACCAGCGCCAGTGCCAGGCGCTGCCAATCCAGGCTGCCGAACCAGCGCTGCAACACCTGCACCTGCTGCTCGCCCTGGTAGCCCAGCACCCAGCGCTGCCAACCATAGTTGAGGCTATCCCATTGCAGGCGCAACTGATTGAGCCAGGTCAGGTTGCGATAGCGCAATGGCGAGAAGGGCTGATCCTCGAGAAAGGCTTCGTCTTCTCCCAAAGCCTCTGCAAGCCCTTGCTCGACCCGCTCCGGCGCCACCTGGAAGGTCGGGTCGACGCTGCGCCAGCCCTGCCCTGGCTGCCAGTACTCGACCCAGGCGTGGGCATCGAGCTGACGCACCAGCAGGTAATTGCCGCCGGGGTTCAGCTCGCCACCCTGATATCCGGCCACCACCCTTGCGGGAATACCGGCGGCGCGCAGCACGAAGGTCATGGCGCCGGCATAGTGCGCGCAGAAGCCGGCACGAGTGTCGAAGAGAAAAGCGTCGATGGCATTCTGGCCCAGGGGTTGCGGGCGCAGGGTGTAGTGATAGGGCTGGCGCTTGAAATGCTGCAACAGCGCCGCGACCAGCGCATCGTCCTGCGGATACTGGCGCCTGAGCTGCTCGGCCCATTCACGGGTGCGCGGCTCCCCCTCTGACGGCAGTTGCAGGTCGCGCCGCAACAGTTGCGGATCGGCCTGTGCCTCGCGCAGCGCCTGTGGCCAGGAGCGCGCCTGGTAGAGCAAGGGACGATCCACCGGGCTGCGCCGCTGCCAGCGAAAATCGCTCATCATGCGGCTGTCTTCCGGATTGATCTGGGCCACGTCCAGAGTGAACAGCCAGGGCCTGTTGCTCGGCTGCATGACGATACTGTACTCGACCGCCTCACCACGGGCCTGCCACTGCGGGGCACGAGGGATGGCCGCCTGGCCGGACTGCGACCAGCGCCGACCGTCGAAATGCTCCAGGGTCAGGGCGCGCCAGTAGAGTTCGCTGCGTGGCGGCATGGGGCCGTCGAAGCTGGCGCGAAAGGCCAGCGCCGGGGAGCGGCTGAGCTCGGCGATATCCCCTGGTGTCATGCTCTCGGCCAGCCCGGTGATGCCCTTGTCGCTGGGCATTGGCAGTGACCATAACGGCCCCAGGCGCGGGAAGAACAGGAACAACAGCAGCATCAGAGGCACGGCCTGCAGCATCAGGCTGGCCGCCAGGCGCAAGGTGGCCCAGGGGCGCCGGGCAAAGGCGCTCTGCTGCAGGCCAAGCAGCGCCGCCAGCAATGCCAGAACCGGCAGCAGGCTGTACAGGGCGGCAACAATACCGTCCTCGAACAGGTAGGAGGTCACCACGCAGAAGAAACCGAGGAAGATCAGCACCAGGGCATCGCGCCGGCTGCGCATCTCCACCAGCTTGAGGATGAAGGTGCAGATCAGCAGCACGGTGGCCGCTTCCATGCCCACCAGCGTCCCCCGTGAGGCGAAGATGCCGCCGATCACCGCAGCCAGCAACAGGCCCTTGGCCAGATTGCCGGGATGGCGCAGGCGCATGCGAAAGATCTGCACCCGCCAGAATGCCGCGACCAGCCACAGCCCCGCCACCCACAGCGGCAGATGCAGCAAGTGCGGGGCGATCACCAGCACCTGTGCCACCAGCAGCCAGGTCAGGGCGATACGCGGGATCAGTGGCTGGCTCATCACTTGCTCCCAAACAGCGCCAGGGCACGCAGACAACGTTCGCGGTGCGCGTCACCCTGCCCAACTTCGATCACCTGCCCGGGCAGGTGCAGGCCGAACGGCTGCTGCCGAGCACTGAGCTGCAGCACCCAGTGGCAGAGCAGCGACAGGCGCCTTTCCAGGTCGCCGCCCAGGCTGTCGAAGTCCAGCCATGGCTCGCGCCCGCTGAGCGTGGCGAACTCCTTGACCTGCAAGCCATGGCCACGGGAATAGGCCTTCCACGCCAGGCGGCGCTTGGAGTCACCCGGCTGATAGCTGCGCAGCCCTTGGAAGTCGTCGGCACCCTGGCCGCGCACCTGCTGCCCGTCCTCTTCCTCTTCGGCCAGCCCTGCGGCCAGCGGCAGCTCACCTTCCAGCGGGCGCGGGTAGACCAGCACCGGCTGATCCAGGTCGACCCAGCTCCAGGCCACCAGCAGCCCCAGCGGAAAGCGACTCTCGACACGCAAGCGCGGCGGTCGTAACCAGCCGCGCCGTTCGGTGGCGAGGCTCAGTTCCAGCTCCACCTGCCCCTGCGCCGGCACGTCGGCCAGTTGCAAGGCGGCCGGTGGCCAGCCCAGGGCCACGGCCTGGTGCTCACGGCCCTGGCTGTGCAGGCGCAGGCGAAATGCGGCCTGCTCACCGACGAATGCCGCCGCCGCGCCACCGGCTCTGAGCTCCAGGCCGGCCAGATTGCGATAGGTATGCAAGATGGCGACGACGAATACCGCCGCCAGCAGAAAGGTCAGGCCATAGGCCAGGCTGTTCTGGTAGTTGATCGCCACCAGCAACATCAGCAGCAGCACCAGGGCGAAAATGCCGCCCACCGCGCTGGGCAGAATGAAGATACGCCGCTGATCGAGACGCACGCTGGCTGCCGGCGGAATGCGCCGGGCCAACCAGCGTGACCAATACGGTTTGAGCAGGCGGCGCATCAGAGCGCAGGCACTTCACGCAGCAGCCATTGCACCAGGCTGCCGCCGCCATGCCCAGTTGGGTCGGCGCGCTCGCGCAGGCGGTGCCCCGCCACGGCCGGCAATACCGCCTGCACATCTTCGGGGATCACGTAGTCGCGCTCGGCCAGCAACGCCCAGGCCCGTGCCGCCGCGAGCAAGGCCAGGCTGGCGCGCGGCGACAGGCCCCAGGCGAACTGCGGCTGACTGCGCGTTGCCTCGACCAGGCGCAACACGTAATCCACCAGGGCGTCACTGGCACGCACCTTGGGCACCTCGGCCTGCAGGCGGGCCAGTTCGGCATGATCAAGGATAGGTTCAAGGCGCGGCAGCAGATCCCGCCGTGCATCCCCCAGCAACAGCGCCCGTTCGGCAGCCTGCGCCGGATAACCCAGCGACAAACGCATGAGGAAGCGGTCGAGCTGCGATTCCGGCAGGGCGAAGGTGCCGCCGCTGCTCACCGGGTTCTGCGTGGCGATGACGAAGAACGGCTCGGGCAAGGGCCGGGTGGCACCTTCGATGGTGACCTGGCCCTCCTCCATGGCTTCAAGCAGCGCGCTCTGGCTCTTGGGCGTGGCGCGGTTGATCTCATCGGCCAGCACCAGCTCGGCGAAGATCGGCCCGGGGTGGAAGACGAACTGGCCGCTTTCCTTGTCGAACACCGAGGTGCCGAGAATGTCGCCGGGCAACAGGTCGGAGGTGAACTGGATCCGCTGAAAGCTCAACCCCAGCACGCGCGCCAGGGCGTGGCTGAGGGTCGTCTTGCCCATCCCGGGCAGATCCTCGATCAGCAGGTGGCCACGGGCCAGGAGGCAGGCCAGTGCCAGGCGCACCTGCCCTTCCTTGCCCAGCAGCACCTGATTGACCGCATCGAGACAGGCATCCAGTTTACTTCGCATCATCGGCTCCTCGCGTCCAGGCTGCCGATGCTACTGGGCTGCCCGAGCCGGGCAAAGCGCCATGTAACCTTTGCTCACGAAACTGTGACGGCCCAGTCCTTTGCCGCCCGTCACCACCATTCAGAGCCTGAACTGCCCGGCCATGCCCTGCAGCTCGCGGCCCAGCTCGGCCAGTTGGGTGCTGGCCGCCGCCGTCTCGTCCATCGCCACGGCCGACTGGTCGGCGATGTCGCGGATGGAGGTGACGCTGCGGTTGATCTCCTCGGCCACGGCGGTCTGCTCCTCGGCGGCAGCGGCGATCTGCTGATTCATGTCGAAGATCTGCGCCACCGCTTCGGAAATGGCCGACAGCGCGCTTTCGGTCTGGTTGGCATCGGTCACCGCGTGGGTTACCAGGCTGGCGCTCTGCTGCATGTCCTGCACGGTACGCTGGGTACCCTCACGCAGCGTGGCAATCAGCGTCTCGATCTCGGCGGTGGATTGCTGGGTACGCCGGGCCAGGGCACGCACCTCATCGGCGACCACGGCGAAACCACGACCCTGTTCGCCCGCTCGCGCTGCCTCGATGGCCGCATTGAGCGCCAGCAGGTTGGTCTGCTCGGCCACGCTCTTGATCACGTCGAGCACCGCATCGATGCGCTGCGCATCCTGGCTCAGGCGCTCGATGCTGGCCGTCGTGGTATTCATCGCCTTGGCCAACTGGTCGACACGCTGCAGCGTCTGCCCGACCACCTGGTTGCCCGCGCCAACTCGCTCCTCGGCGTTGCGCGTGGCGGCGGCCGCCACCTCGGCGTTGCGCGCCACCTCATGCACCGTGGCCGCCATCTGACTCATGGCAGTCGCCACCTGGTCGGTTTCCGCTTTCTGCCCATTGACGCCCAGACGCGTCTGCTCGGTGACACCGGAAAGCGCCTGGGCCGCCGCGGAGATCCGCTCCACCCCGCCCTGCAGGCGCCCCACCATGTTGCGTAGATTGCTGGCCATGCTCTGCATCGCGGCGAGCAGTTGACCCACCTCATCGTCACGCGACACATCCAGTTGTACGCTCAGATCACCGGCGGCAATGCGCTCGGCCTGGGTGATCACCTGGCGCAGCGGACGCACGATCAGCTTGCTGATCAGCAACGCGGCACACAGCCCCAGCAGCAGGGCCAAGGCCGCCACCAGGACGATCAAACCACTGCTGGTGCGTTGTTCGCCGTGCATCACCTCGCGCTGTAGGCTCTGTACGCGATCGAGCTGGGTAAGCATGGCCTCGGCGGTGCTCACCAACTGCTGATAGACCTTTTTCTGCTGCTGCAGCAGCGTGGAATATTCCTTGAGGCGTTCGGTGAAGGAATCGACGTTGACCACCACATCGGCCAACACCGCTGCATAGCCGGGATCCTCCAGGGCGTCGCGCAGGCTGGCCGCGAGTTGCTGTGCCTCGACGGCCTCGGCAATCTGCTCGTCGGCGGCCTCGCCATCACGACGACTGGCCTCCAGGCGTTTGCGCGCCTCCCCCATCGCCTGCAGCAGCAATTGATGGATCTTGCCCACCTGCACGGCCTGCTGCACCGAAAGACCGCCTTGCTGCCCCTGGCTCGACTTGAGCAGATCGACGCCGTCCTCGGTCATGCCCTCCTGCAGCAGATCCAGGCTGTTGGCGGCGCTGACCACCAGCCAGTCGGCGGCATCCAGCGCGAGCTGCATGCCATCGGTCTGCTCCACGTAATGCTGAAAGGCGGTGCGGTACTGGTCGAGCAGCGGCTCGAGTTGCGTCAAAGCCTCGGCGCTGTCGCCCCCCAGTTCGCTGCGCAGCGCCTGGCTGCTCTGCAGGATGCTCTCGACCTGCTGCTGCAGGCGCTCGGCCTGCGCCTTGTCGCCGTTCAGGGCGAATCCCTGCTCCGTGGTGCGCATGCGCAACACCTGATCGCCCAGCACAGCCATGCGTTCCAGGCGCTCGGCCCCAGCATTGACCTCCCGCAGGGCCAGCAGGCCGGTCAGCGCCACCAGTACGGTGAGTGCCAGCACCAGAGAAAATCCCAGCATCAGTTTGGTGACCGTGCTAAGACTGGCCAAACGACCACTCAACGACCTTGCCATCGACCACTCCCCAGAACGAACGTCCAAACGTTGACAGTAGGAGTGTAGACCTGCAAGCGACAAGCCAGCCGGCAGGCGATTGGCCTGAACAGCTAAGAAGATGTCGCTTTTGTGCTATCAGGGGCGCTGCAGATGGAACAGCTCGGTCGTACGGCAGTAAGCACTGCCGCCCAGGCGCCCCACCAGGTCGAGCCGCAGTGGGTCGATGCGCCCCTGCTCATTGAGCACGGCGTCGTCGATATGTGCCAACAGCACTTCGGCGAAGATCAGGTGGCAGTTGGGCCGTTCAGGCGGATACGGCTGGATCTGCGCCACACGGCACTCGAAGGTCACCGCTGCTCCCGCGACGCGCGGCACGTCGATACGTTCGCAAGGCAAGCTGGCAATGGCGCCGTGCGCGAACTCGCTGACCTCGGGCGGCAGAACCGCTGCGCTGGCATTCATCGCTTCGGCCTGCGCGAAGCTGACCAGTTGAATCGCCAGTTCACCGCTGGCCTGGGCATTGCGCAGGCTGTCCTTGAGGCTGCCATCGTCACGGGTATTGACGTTGACCAGCACGGTGGCGGGATTGTCGCTGATGATCTGGAAGAAGCTGAACGGTGCCAGGTTGGCCACGCCCTCGGGCGAGCGGGTGGAGACCCAGGCGATGGGTCTGGGCGTGATGCTGGAGGCCAGCCAGCGATAGGCCTCCAGCGGGCTGAGCGAAGCGAAATCGAGCTGCATCAGCGCCCTGCTCGCGATTCGCGAATATAGAAGCGCGCCCGCTCGGCCTTGCTGACGCAGCCCTCATAGGCCTCGAACTGCTGCTGAGTCTTGGCCGCAGTCAGCAACGACAGCGCCTTGGAGTAGCTCACCGTACCGGCGAAGCCCTCGGCCTCGGCGATGCTCAGTTCCTTCCAGGCGGCATCCAGTTGGTTGGCACAGGTATCCCGGTAAACGGTCTTGCCGGCGCAGCCACTCAGCGCGACCGCCAGCAGCGGCAAACAGATCCAGTGTTTCATCGACCACACTCCTCGAACGGATATGACTACGGACTTGGCCCAGCCTATGACGCTGCAACACAACGAAAGTGCCCGGCTCACTCGCCGTTTCGTTCACGCAAGTATTGCACCACGGCTTGCTGCTCACCGGCGAATTCGATACGCCCCGCCTTGCTCTCGCGCTGGAACACGTACATGGGATCGTAATACTCCACCAGCAGAGCTTCGATCCAGCCACGGTGAGTGTCTACCTGGCCGTCGGCTTCCTGCTCGACCAAGGCCTGATCCATGATCGCGGCGAGGCGCTGGTAACGCTCGCCGCCCAGGCGCCGGGTGATGTTGGCCAGGCTTTCGCGCAAGCGCGCGGCATAGGCGGCAAAGCCCGCCTCCTCGCCCTGTTGCGCGACGAACTCCGCGCACAACTCCACCACGTAGGCCTGGAGGATACGCTCGATGCGATTCTGCAGACTGTCTTCCAGCCATACCAGCGGGTAATGCTGCATACCCTGGTGCAGCGGCAACGGCAAGGAGCAACGGCCGATCAGGCGCGCCTCGTCCTCCAGCACGAACTGCTGCTGGCCGCGAGCACGACGCTTGAGCAGGTCGATGGCCAAGGCATTCTCGAAGTCGATCTGCGCCGGCTGGGCGCTGGCCCGCTTGCCGAAGCTGGAGCCACGGTGGTTGGCGTGGCCTTCCAGATCCACGGCATTGGCCAGTTGCGCGATCACCTCGGTCTTGCCGGTGCCGGTCATGCCGCCGACCAGCACGAAAGTGCACTCCTGCAGCGCCTGTTCGGTGGTATGCAGGAGGAAGCTGCGCAGCGCCTTGTAGCCGCCGACCACGCGCGGGTAGTCGATGCCGGCCTCGCTCTTGAGCCACTGCTGGACGATCTGCGAACGCAGACCACCGCGGAAGCAGTACAGGTAACCCTCGGGATTGGCCTTGGCAAACGTTACCCAGGCCTCGATACGCTCGGCCTTGGTGCGCCCGCTGACCAGTCGGTGGCCCAGTTCGATGGCCGCCTGCTGGCCCTGCTGCTTGTAGCAGGTGCCCACCTTCTGCCGCTCGATATCGGTCATCAGCGGCAAGTTGATCACCCCCGGAAAGGCGCCTTTGGCGAACTCCACGGGAGCACGCGTATCCATAAGCGGCCAGTCATGCAGGAAAAGTTCGCGGTAGTCGGTGCAATCGTCGCGCATCAGTACACCTCGACCGCGTGACGCTGTCGCTCCACCAGCTCGCCGATGGGGGACAGATCCAGCCCCAGCTCGGCAGCCGTGGCGAGAAACTCGGCCTCGCCTTCAGGCATCACCGCGATCAGCAGGCCGCCACTGGTCTGCGGATCACACAGCAGCAACTTGACCAGCTCGGGCAGCGGTGCGATGCGTTCACCATAGCTGTCGAAGTTGCGCAACGTGCCACCCGGGATGCAGCCCTGCTCCAGGTAATGTTCCACGCCGGCCAGACGCGGTACGCGAGCGAACTCGACGCGGGCGCTGAGGCCGCTGCCATCGGCCATTTCCACCAGATGGCCGAGCAGGCCGAAACCGGTCACATCGGTCATGGCGCAAACCCCTTCGAGCTTGCCGAAACGGCTGCCGGGCTTGTTCAGGGTGCACATCCAGTCACGGGCCAGGCCGACATCTTCGGCACGCAGCCTGGCCTTCTTCTCGGCGGTGGTGAGAATGCCGATGCCCAGCGGCTTGGTCAGGTACAACTTGCAGCCGACGCTGGCGGTATCGTTGCGTTTGAGGTGGCGTTTTTCCACCAGGCCGGTCACGGCCAGGCCGAAGATCGGCTCCGGGGCATCGATCGAATGGCCGCCGGCCAAGGGGATGCCGGCTTCGTCGCAGATGGCGCGGCCACCCCGAATCACCTCGCGCGCCACTTCCGGGGCCAACACGTTGACCGGCCAGCCAAGGATGGCAATGGCCATCAGCGGGTCGCCACCCATGGCGTAGATGTCACTGATGGCGTTGGTGGCGGCGATACGGCCGAAATCGAAGGGATCGTCGACGATGGGCATGAAGAAATCGGTGGTCGAGACCACCCCGCGTTCCTCGTCGATGGCGTAGACCGCCGCGTCGTCACGCGAGGCATTGCCGACCCACAGACGCGGGTCGAGATGCTGTGCGCCGCTGCCGGCCAGTATCACTTCCAGCACCTTGGGGGAAATCTTGCAGCCGCATCCGGCACCATGGCTGTATTGGGTCAAACGGATCGGCTCGCTCATTGCATGCTCCGGCAGGGACGACTTGGCGGCGAATTCTAGCAAAAGGTGCCTTGGCGCCGCACACGGCGAAGGGTAAGGTCGGGGCTGAATTCGGGGGAAACAGTGATGAGCAAGAGAGTCGCACTGGTACTGGGCTCCGGTGGTGCGCGTGGCTACGCACACATCGGTGTGATTGACGAACTGCAAGCACGCGGCTACGAAATCGGCTGCATCGCGGGTTGTTCCATGGGGGCGGTGGTCGGCGGCATTTTCGCCGCTGGCAAGCTCGACCAGTATCGCCAATGGATCGAAAGCCTGGATTATCTCGACGTGCTGCGCCTGCTCGATGTCAGCTTCCGTCTCGGCGCGATTCGCGGTGAACGGGTGTTCGGGCGCATCCACGAGATCGTCGGCGACATCGACATCGAACAGCTATCGATTCCCTTCACAGCCGTGGCCACCGACCTCACCAACCAGCAGGAAATCTGGTTCCAGGAGGGCTGCCTGCACCAGGCCATGCGCGCCTCGGCCGCCATCCCCAGCCTGTTCACGCCAGTGATCCAGGGCAAGCGCGTGCTGGTCGATGGTGGCCTGCTCAACCCGCTGCCGATCGTGCCGGTGGTGTCCAGCCATTGCGACCTGATCGTGGCGGTCAACCTCAACGCCACCAACCAGTTGCGCTACAGCCTGCCGGTGATCGAGCGCCCGCCTGCACTCAAGGGGCGTATCGACCTGTTGATGGCCTCGCTCGGTGCCCGCCTGCCCAGTTTCAAGCGCAAGGACGATGACAGCCTGCTGCTGGCCGACGAACAGCGCCAGGCCAACGCCACCAGCGTGCCGGCAGCCCCCAGCCAGACCGAGGACAGCCCCGCGCCCAAGTCTGCCAGTGGCTCGCGCATCGCCGAGTTCAGCGGCCCGGCGTCGTTGCTCGAGCTGATCAACCAGAGCGTCGAGGTGATGCAGACCTCGCTGGCGCAATACAAGATCGCCGGTTACCCGCCGGACATCCTGGTCAACGTGCCCAAGCGCGTCTGCCGCTTCTTCGAGTTCTACAAGGCACCGGAGCTGATCATGCTCGGCCGCCAGATCGCCCGGGACACGCTGGACAAATACGAACGCGAGCAGGGCTGATCAGCCACGCGACTCCTCGCTGGGCAGCGCCTTTTCTGTCATGGCCTCGCTGGTTGGCGCCTTGTCCGCCACCCAGTCGCTGAGCAGGCTGTAGGCCACTGCCAGCAGGGTCGGGCCGAGGAACAGACCCATGAAGCCGAAGGCCAGAATGCCGCCGAACACGCCGAGCAGCACCACCACCAAGGGCAGGTTGCCGCCACGACTGATCAGATAGGGCTTGAGGATGTTGTCCACGCCGCTGATCACGAAGAAGCCCCAGATGCCGAGGAAGATCGCCATGCCGATCTCGCCCTGCCACACCAGCCAGGCCACGGCTGGCCCCCAGATCAGCGGCGGCACCATGATCAGGCTGCAACCGAAGGTCAGCAGCCCCAACAACAGTGCGCCCGGTACGCCAGCGATGAGAAACCCGACATAGGCCAGCAGCGCCTGCGCTGCGGCGGTGCCGATCACGCCGTTGACCACGCGCTGCACCGTACCGGCCACCAGCTCCAGATAATGATCGGCGCGTTCGGCGATCAACCGCTCCAGCAGGCTGCGCACGAACACCGCCAGACGCGGGCCGTCACGGTAGAAGAAAAACACCAGCACCAGGCTCAGGGCCAGCTCGAGCATGCCTCCGCCGATTCGTGCGCTGCGTGCCAGCAGCCAGTTACCGACCTGCCCCAGATAGGGGCGCAGGGTATCGAGGAAGGCCACCCCCTGCTGATCGATGGTGCGCCATAGCTCCGCCAGGCTCTGGCCCACCAGCGGCAGGCTGTCCAGCCAGCTAGGCGGCGGTGGCAGGCCGTCGACCTGCAGATCCTTGATCAGGGCATTGGCATCCTTGATGTGGTCGGCCAGATTGAACCCCAGCAACACCAACGGCACCGCCACCAGCAACACCCAGCAGCCGGTGAGAATACCGGCTGCCAGGGACAGACGCCCACCCAGCAGCAGGCTCAGCCTACGCATCAGCGGCCAACTGGCAAACGCCAGCAGCGCGGCCCAGAACAACGCCGACCAGAAGGGTGCGAGCACCCAGAGACTGGCGGCCAGCAGGCCAAGCAGCAGTATCTGCACCAGCAGCCGATCATTGGTGGCCATGGCGACGAACTCCTCGATTGATCATATCAACGACAGAGCGCCCGACTCGGGCGCTCTGGGGGGAACCTGGGAAACGAACCTGGCGATATTAGCAGGCCGTTGAAAAAAGTAGGCGACGACTGCATGGACGCAGGAAGCCAAAGCCGAAGTAGTCTTTCAACGGCCTGCTAGCGCAATAGCCTGACCTGCAATGTACCTTCCTGCCCCTCGCCCAGTTCCAGGCGGGCCTCACGTACGCGCTGAGCAATCAGCGCCTCACGCCAGTCCTCAGCCCGGGCGCCGCTGAGACTGACGCGCAGGGTGCTGTCGAGATTGAGGGTACGCGCCAGCAGGCGGCTCCACTCGGCATCGGGTGTGGCGTCTTGCGACAGACTCAACACGCCCTCGCTGCGTAGCTGACGCAGCAGGGTGGCGGGCGTCGACAACAGCCTGCCCAGAGCGCTTTTGGCGTCGAGCTGCTCGGCATGCAGGTAGGCGCGGCGATTGCCGCGGGTGATGCTATACAGCGCCACCAGGCTTTCATGCCGGGGCTCGGCCAGGCGCAACAGGGCATAGGCCTGCTGGTTGTCCGAGCCGTACAGCGTGGCATCGCCGAACACTGCATTGGCCCACAGGCTGCTCGACCCGCATTCACGGCCCTGACACCAGTACAGCAGCTCGGCACCGCCTGCCAGCAGAGCCTTGCGCGCCTGGTCAAACACCTGGTCAGCACTGTGGGTACTCGGCAGTTGGTAGGTCACGGCCTGTAGCTGCCCTTCCGCCAGCACTTCACGCTCGTAGCGCAAACGACCGCTGATACGGCGAACGGCGCCTTGCGGGTAGATACGCTCTACGTCCGGGGTACTCCGATAGGCGACGATCTGGCTCGCCGGGAAGCGTGGCAACACCTCGAGATCCTGGCTGCCCGGCACGTCCGCCGCCCAGATCCAGCTACTGCAGAACATGGCGATCGCCGCGGCCAGCCAAGCTAAAGGTTTCGTGGAGGCCCGCGCGCCGGATGCTACAGCCAGGCGCTGCGTGTGGCAGATGAAGGGGCTGACGATCATGCAATTCTCCATGGCAGACCGCCACACCTTTCCTCAAGGGCCTCCATCAAGTCAAGGCGAGCCCAGGAATGGATTGAAACAATCCGCTACACGCTGGGCCCCGGTTTCATCGTTCAGATGCAGGTGATGGCCGCCAGGCAGACGATGGATGTCGAATGGCAGACTTGCCAGCAAAGTTTCCAGTTGCGGCTGGGCCAGCACCATGCCCTGCTCGGCCAGCACCAGGCTCACCGGACACTGCAGCGCACGCACGAAGGCCTCGGCATGGGCACGACTCAGGCGCAGCGGCGAAGGCAGGGTCAGCCGCGCATCGCTGCGCCAGGTATAGCCACCCGGCACCGGCATCAGACCGCGGCGGGCGAGCAGTTCGGCGGCCTCGTAGCTGACCGCTCCGATGCCGGTCATGCGCGCCTTCACTGCACGCTCCAGGTCGGCATAAACCGGTTTGCGCTTGCCTTCCAGAGCCAGCTTGGCACGCAAGGCGTCACCCAGCTTGGCCGGCGCTTCATCCGCCTCGCTGGTATATGGCAGCAAGCCGTCGATCAGCGCCAGGCGCTCGATGCGCTCGGGCACGGCAGCGGCCAGCAGTACGGCGGTGATGGCGCCCATGGAATGACCGAGCATGGAGAAACGCTGCCAGCCGAACTGTTCGGCCACCATCAACACGTCATGGGCGTAAGCCCAGAGCGCGTAATCCGTCCCTGCTGGACGATGGTCGGAATGGCCGTGCCCGGCGAAGTCCAGAGCGACGATGCGCACCCCGTGCAGGCGCGGCGCCAGGTGCGCGAAGGTGGCGGCGTTGTCCAGCCAACCGTGCAGGGCGATCACCGGCCTGCCATCCTCCGGGCCATACAGATGGGCGGCCAGCTCGATATGCGACAGGCTCAGACGCACTTCCTCGAATGCCAGGCTCATGCGCACACCTCCTCGGCGGCGCTCCAGCGCGCGAACAACTGGCGCAGCAGCGCTGCGGTGTCCTGCGGGCGCTCCAGGGGAAACATGTGCCCGCCCGGTAGCTGATGGTATTCGGCGCGCGGCATGCGCCGTACCGCGCGGGTATGGTGTGGCAACACCACACGGCTATGCCGCCCCCGCACCATGGCCAGCGGCACGGCGAGCTGGCGCGGCTTGCCCGGCGCGATATGCGGCACGCTGCGGTAGATGCTGATTTCCGTCGCAGCGTCGAAACGCAGGCGCAGGCCCTGCTCCACTGGCTGCAGACCATGCTCGACATAGGCATCGAGGCACTCGGGGTCGAAACGGCGAAATAACGTCTTACCGGCGAAATAGGCACGCGCCTCGGCCAGGTCGGCGAAGGCCTCGCGCCGGCCCAAGGTTCGCCCAGCCGGGGTGATGCGATCGATGAAGCCGAAGCGCTTGGCCGCACGAATCACCATGCGATCGGCCAGGGTCAGTATCGGCGAGTCGAGCATCACCACGCCGCGGTACAGCTCCGGGCAACGCAGCGCGGCATGGTAATGCAGCACGCCACCGAGCGAGTGGCCGACGCCCCAGACCCGCTCGCCGCCCTTGCGCAGATGGTGGATCAGCTCCTCCACCAGATTGCTCCAGTTGTCATCCACCGGAAACGCCGGGTCGTGACCATGCTGCTGGAGATGCAGCACCCGGTAGTCCGGTGCCAGCGCGGCGAACAGCTTGCCGTAGGTGGCAGATGGAAAGCCATTGGCATGGGCGAAGAAGATCGGCTGCGACATGCGCGATTCCTGCAAGAGAACATGCGGCAATTCTCCAGCAGCCTCGCCAGGCCGGCAATGACCGTAACCGCCATGGATGACGGCGCAATGGCCAGGCCTATGACGCCAGGTGTCCGACGATGCTCGCGGCCACCAGTAGAAACACCAGGCCACAAACGAAATCGACGGTCGGCGCCACCTGCAGCAGCCGCTGACGCATCGCCGGGCGACTCAGGGTCAGGCCCAGCAAGCTGAACCAGAACAGACTGAGGCCGAACAGGAGCGCGGCACAGGCCATCTTGCCTGGCAGCGACATGTCCGCCGGCACCAGGCTGCTGAGCAGCGCCAGGAAGAATACCAGCGCCTTGGGATTGCCCAGGTTGGTCAGCACTCCGCGCAACCAGGGGCCGAATGCCGAAGGGGCCAGCTCGCCGTCCAGGCGCCGGCTGCTCGTGCCGCCGCGCCACCAGGCCTGTACCGCACCGATACCCAACCAGCCCAGGTAGAGCGCGCCAGCGACCTGCACCAGCTCGAACAACCAATGGGTGCGGCTGAGCAGCAAGGCCACGCCGCTGAGCACCAGGGTGCCATGCAGGAGAATGCCGCAGGCCAGCCCCAGGGCGCTGAGCAGACCGGCCCGGCGGCCCTGGTGCAAGGCGGTACGCACCACCAGGGCCACGTCCGGCCCGGGACTGACAAGGGCCACCGCGAAGACGGCAGCGAGCGACAGCAAGACGGATGTCTCCTGCATTGCGTTCTCCAGATGAGAGGAAGGTAGCGCAGTGTTTGCCGGTATCAGCCCTGGCGCAGGCGCGCCGGCGGCAGCCCATAGGTACGACGGAACAACCGCGAGAAATGCGCCTGATCGTAGAAGCCCAGGCGCAGGGCGATCTCGCTCAGTGGCTGGCCTGCCAATACCAGCGGCAACGCACGTTGCAGGCGCAACTGGGTGAGCCACTGGTGCGGTGGCAGACCGGTGTGCTGACGGAAACGCCGCAATGCCTGCCAGGGACTCATGGCGCAGAAGGCGGCGAGTTCTTCCAGTGAAGGAGGATCGTCCAGGCGACTCTCCAGCCAATCGCGCAGACGCTGCCAGGTTTGCCTGTCGAATGCCCGATTCGGCTCACTGATGCGCAAGCTCGAACCCATTTCCAGCAACTGCGCCAGGGCCTGCCAGAGCGCGCTTTCCTGAGCCAGTGGCGAGCCCCCGAGCATGGCGGCATGAAAGTGCTGCAGGCGCTGCGCCAGCAAGGGATGACGCAGACTCGTGGTGGTCAGCCTCGGCGCGCCCTGGCGCCCTTCGCTCAGGCTGCGGCTGGCCTCGTCGAGCCAATGCGGATCGAACGCCATGACCCGAATGCGATAGCCCGCACCATCCAGGCAGGCACCGTCGTGGATGCCCTCCGGCGCCATCAGCAGCACATCCCCTGCCCCGGCCTGACGCCGCTCGCCGCCATAGACATAGCGGTGCTGCCCCTGCACCAGCAGGCCGACGTGATATTCGAGGTGGAAATGCCGGGGAAAGGCGAAGCGATGGTACTCGGCGTCGATCAGGCGGACGCCGGGCAAACTGCTCTGGGTGTGAGTGATCTGTTCCATGGCGCCCACTCTAGCGCCATGGCTCGGCTAAAGCTTGGATGAAATTGCAGCCTTACTCAGCGCCCTGGCGGTTGCTCACCCAGCGGCACGATGGCCACGGTCAGGCGTGAGATGCAACTGGGTTTGCCGTCATCGCCATGCAGGCGAATGTCCCAGACATGGGTGCTGCGCCCCAGGTGCACGGCGCGCGCGACCGCATGAACACGCCCGCTGCGCAAGCCACGCAGGTGATTGGCGTTCACCTCCAGACCCACGCAATAGAAACGCTCGGGATCGATGCACAGGTAGCTGGCCATCGAGCCCAGGGTTTCGGCAAGCACCACCGAGGCGCCGCCGTGCAGCAGGCCATAAGGCTGATGGGTACGAGCATCGACCGCCATGCTGGCGCTGATCGAGTCGTCGTCGAAGGACTCGAAACGGATGTCGAGTACTTCGCCGATGGTATTGCTCAGGCTTGCATTGAGTGCCTCGAGATCAGGCGTACGCTGCCAAAGGCTCATGGAAATATCCTTGCGCTGGAAATACCGGGCCAGCATGCGCCAGCCCACCACAGGCTTCAATCGTGCCAGAGCACCACTTCGCCACGCTGCTGCCATTCGCCGAAGCGCTCGCCGTAGATGCCTTCGATCACCGCACGCTTGATCTTCAGCGTCGGCGTGAGGAAGCCGTTATCCACGCCCCAGACCTCCTTGACCAGCACCAACCCCTGCAGGCGCTCGTGCTGGTCGAGACGCCCGTTGATCTCCTCGACCAGCGCACGCAGACTGCTTTCGAGGCCTGCGCGCGCCTCGTTGGCCGACTCCTGGCGACCGATATCCGACAGCACGCAGAGCGCGATGGGCTGCGGCAGGCCATCGCCCACCACGCACACCTGTTCGATCCGCGGGTGCTCGCCCAGACGGTTCTCGATGGGCGCAGGCGCCACGTACTTGCCCTTGCTGGTCTTGAAGATCTCCTTGATCCGCCCGGTCAGACGCAGATTGCCCTCGGCGTCCTGCTCGCCCTTGTCGCCGGTACGCAGGAAACCATCGTCGGTGATGGCTTCAGCGGTCTTCAGCGGCTCCTTGTAATAACCCTGCATATTGGCCCCACTGCGCACCTGCACCTCGCCGTCCTCGGCGATGCGCACCTCCACGCCCGGGTTGTTCTGACCAATCCAGCCCTGCTTGAAACGACCGGGCCGGCATACATGGGAGTAACCACAGTTTTCGGTCATGCCGTAGACCTCCTGGATTTCCATACCCAGGCGGCGATACCAGTTGAGCAGCGCCTCAGGCACCGGCGCGGCGCCGGACAGCGCGTAGCGCACGGCATCGAGACCCAGGCCGGCCAGCACCTTGCGCCCGACGATGCGGCCGATGATCGGCAACCTGAGCAGACGCTCGAGCTTGTGCGCCGGCATCTTGGTGTACACGCCCATCTGGAACTTGGTCCAGATCCGCGGCACGCCGAACATCACGGTGGGGCGCGCCCGCTTGAGGTCATCGAGGAAGCTGTCCAGGCTCTCGGCGAAGAACACCGTCTGCCCGCCATAGAGCGAGGCCAGTTCGACGAACATGCGCTCGGCCACATGGCACAGCGGCAGGTAGGAAATCACCCGGTCGTCTTCGTTCACGCCGAACAGGCCGGTGGCATTGCTGGCGGCGAAGCCCAGATTGGAGAAGCTGTGCATCACCCCCTTGGGCATACCGGTGGTGCCGGAGGTGTAGATGATGGTGGCCAGTTGGCCGGGGGCCGGCTTGGGGTCGTCCTGGATCGGCGCACTGCACTGCAGGTCGTCCCAGCGGTGATCGAAGCTGCCCAGCGGATGCAGCGGCAGGCTGATGGTCGGCACACCTTCGGGCAGGCCCGGCGCCATGCTCGGCCAATCATCGAGCTTGCCGATGAAGGCCAGGGCCGCCTCCGAGTGCACCAGCACCTGACGCAGCGAATCCGCGGTGAGGTTGGGATACAGCGGCACCGAAACATGCCCGGCCATCCAGATCGCCAGGTCAGCGATGATCCAGTGCGCGCAGTTCTTGGAAACGATGGCGATACGGCTACCAGGGGGCAGTTCGCGGCTACGCAGCCAGTTGGCCGCGCGTCGCGCCTGCTCCCCTACATCCGCCCAGCTCAGCTCGAGCAGTTGACCGCCGGGCAGCGGTTGAACCATGTAGCGTTTGTTCGGGTGCCTTGCTTCACGCTCATAGAACAGCTCGAGCGGCAAACGGATCGCATCAGCCACAGGGCGTCCTCCTTGTTGTTTTTGTAGGGGTCAACCAAGCACTTGCTTGGTTGACTATTCCACGCACATCGAGGAGGCGCAAGTTAAGAAATGTTTCTGCTTCAGGCGGCAGGCGGATCAGCCTGTGCGAGACCCAGTGCCCCTAAAGGCTTTTGCTTGCAGCTTGTGGCTTGCAGCTTGAAGCTGCTCAATACGGATGAATCAGCGCCAACAGCTCCATCAGCCCGGCTGCCGGGATATCACCTTCCAGTTCCGCCAGGCTGGCCGTACGCATGGGCAGCGGCTCCTGACAGTGGCCGTGCACCAGCAACCCACCCAGAGCACCGATCAGCGGCTGGTGACTGACCAGCAACACCTCGACACCCTCTCGTCCATCGAGGTGTTTCAGGACATCCCGCGGGTCATTGTCCGGTGTCAGCCAGGGCACGGTATCTATCTGGCCGGCGAAGGCCAGCTCGCTGCGCACCAGCTCCGCCGTCTGCTGCGCACGCACGTAGGGGCTGGCGATGATGGCGCTCAGCGGCCGACCGGCCAGTTGCGCGGCAGCCTGCCGTACTTCCTTGCGACCGTGGGCGGTGAGCTCGCGGGCGGCGTCGCTGGCCGCCTGCGGCTCGGCCTCACCATGACGCAGCAGCCACAGCCTCACAGCTTGGGCTCCTCGTCACGCACCGGGTGCGGCGCTGGCGGGATGCTGTGCGCCGCCTCGCCTTCCGGAGCGCGCGGCGTCGGCCAGTCGGCGAAAGGCCAGGGTTTTTCATCGGTATTGAAGGTGCCGAAGCGGCCGATCTGCGCCAGGTACTGGCTGAGGCTGTCGCCAAACCCGAGCAGGCTGGCGTTCGGTGCGCCGTAGAACAGGCGATAACCCAGTTGCAGCAGCACCACGGCCCCCAGCAGCAGCTCCGCCAGTTGCCAGACGATGACGAAAATCACCATCCAGAGGATGCGCAGCAGTATCGATTCGCGCGCCAGTTCCCGTTGTTCGTCGCTCATGCTCTGCTCTCCTTCAGAAACCTGCGGTGGGGATGAAATCGACATCGGTTTTCGGTTCGCCGGTCATCAGCAGCTCGATCACCTGGGCCAGGGTGCGCCCCTCGAACAGTACGGCATGCAGCCCGGCGACCAGGGGCATATAGACGTCCAGCTCCTCGGCCCGAGCCTTGAGTACGCGCAGGGTGTTGACCCCTTCGGCCACCTCGCCCAGGCGCTCCACCGCCTCCTCCAGGCTCAGCCCCTCGCCCAGGGCGAAGCCGACCTGATAGTTGCGGCTTTTCGGTGACGAACAGGTAACGATCAGGTCGCCCACCCCGGCCAGACCAAGGAAGGTCATGGGGTTGGCGCCGAGCTTGACCGCGAAACGGGTCATCTCCGCCAGGGCACGGGTGATCAGCATGCTCTTGGTGTTCTCGCCCATGCCCAGGGCGGCAGCCATGCCGGACATGATGGCGTAGACGTTCTTCAGCGCGCCGCCGAGTTCGACGCCGAAACGGTCGGCACTGGCGTAAACGCGGAAGGTTCGACCGTGCAGGGCCTCCTGCACACGCAGGCAAAGCGCCTCGTCCTCGCTGGCGATGACCGTCGCGGTCAAGGCGTGATCGGCCACTTCCTTGGCCAGGTTCGGCCCGGACAGCACACCGATGCGCGCCGCCGGGGCGATTTCCTCGAGAATCTGGCTCATCAGCTTGAAGCTCTTGGCCTCGATGCCCTTGGTGGTACTGATCAGCATCTTGCCAGCCAGGAGCCCGGCCACTGGCTGCAGGGCCTCGCGCAGCGCGCTGGAAGGCAAGGCCACCAGCACCAGTTCGGCCTGCTCCAGGGCCATCTGCATGTCGCTGGTCGGCTCGATGCCGGGATGCAGCTTGACCCCCTTGAGGTAGCGTGGATTCTCGCCATTGCGGCGCATCTGCTCAGCCTGCTCGGGGTCGCGCATCCACTGCAGGACACGCTGACCGTTTTCCGCCAGCAGGTTGGCCAGAGCAGTACCGAAGCTGCCGCCACCGAGCACGGCAATGGGAAGGGACTCAGTCATAAATCATCCGATTGAAGCCATCTAGGCTGGCGTTTTACAGGCATTATACGGAGCCGAGAGCCATCGGCCAGGGGCAAAAATGCCCGGGCCGGCCAGCCGACGAGGCGCAAGACTGTCGAGGCCGGAGCTTGAACCGGTTCTCAGACGCTTTCGGCAAATGCAGGGCACCACTGGCAAAGACCTGCAGGTCGGTTACCATGCACGTTTGACGTTCATCGCCAAGGACGGAATCGTGCCTGCCGGTACTGCCCTGCTCCCCACCCAGAGTCTTCAGCCATGAGCCAACGCCGTGGTTGGAACATCCATACCCGGACCCAATTGATCAGCGTCGGTCCGGCCCTGTTGCTGACGTTGCTATTGACGGGTTTTCTCACTTTCACCCGGCTGCAGGATCTGCGTCAGGAACTCAACCACACCGGCCAGTTGATCGCCAATCAGCTCGCCCCAGCCACCGAGCAGGTGTTTCTCAGCGGCAATCTCGACGCCCTCGACCGCCTGCTGAGGGCCACGCTGGATACCCCGGACGTACGCTTCGCCGAGGTACGCGATCGCGACGACAATATCCTGGTCTACGTCGAGCGGCCCAAGCCTCATGGCCAGGGCACGGCGCACGTGGAGGTGTTCCAGGCCGCCATTCGCCTGCAGCGCCCGGCCGCCAACGTGCTCGGCACGCCAACCAGCCACAATGGCTATCTGGGCCGCGTGGTGGTGGCCATGTCCAACGACACCTTCAACGCCCGGCAGCAGGAGATCCTGCTCAAGGCCGCCGTGCTGTCGCTGCTCGCCCTGCTTCTTACCTTTCTCCTTGCCCGCCGCCTCGCCAGGCGTCTGGCGCAGCCGATCAGCGCCATGGGCCAGGCGCTGGAGCGTATCCAGGGCGGCGACTATAGCCAGCCCCTGCGCGAGGTGGGCAACGACGAGCTGACCGACCTCGCGCGGCATATCAACAACCTGGCCAGCACTCTGGATCGCAGCGGCCGTGAGCAACGCCTGGCCATCGAAGCGCTGGTGCAGGCGCGCGAGGAGTCGGAGCAGGCCAACCGCGCCAAATCCGATTTCCTGGCCATGATGAGCCATGAGCTGCGCACCCCGATGAATGGCGTGCTGGGCATGCTGCAACTGCTGGAGACCACCGAGCTCAACGACGAACAGGCCGAATACGCCGCCCTGGCTGCCGAATCCACCGAACACCTGCTCAAGGTGATCAACGACATACTCGATTTCTCGCGCATCGAACGCGGCGCCCTGGAGCTGGAGAGCATTCCCTTCAACCTGCCGGAACTGCTCGAAGGGTCAGTACAGGTGTTCCAACACAGTGCCCAACAACGCGGCCTGGAGCTTTCCCTGGAAATCCAGCCGGGCCTGGAACACCTGGAAATCAGCGGCGACCCCACGCGCATCCGGCAGATCCTGGTCAATCTGATCGGCAACGCGCTGAAGTTCACCGAAGAAGGCAGCATCGCCCTGCACGCCCAGTGGCAGATACTGGACGAGCAGGTGCTCTGGTTCACCTGCTCGGTACGCGACTCCGGCATCGGCATCGACAGCGAGCACCTCGGGCGCATGTTCGATGCCTTCGCCCAGGCGGACAACTCGATTTCCCGCCGCTATGGTGGCACGGGCCTGGGCCTGCCCATCGCGCGCACGCTGGCCGAACGCATGGGCGGCACCCTGAACGTGGAGAGTCAGGTAGGCAGCGGCTCGGTGTTCACCCTGGAGATTCCCCTGCCCTTCCGTCCAGCACAGGAACATCCGGCTGACATCGAGGGTCAACCTCTGGGTACAGGTGATGGCCAGCAGGTTCTGCTGGTGGAAGACAACCCGGTCAACCAGACCGTGATCGAAGCCATGCTGCGTAGTCTAGGCTACCGAGTCAGCCTGGCAGCCGATGGTCAGCAGGCCGTGCAACGCTTTGCAGAGCAGCCTTACGCGGCGATTCTCATGGATTGCCGCCTGCCGCTGATGGACGGCTACGAAGCCACCCGGCAGATTCGCCAGCAGGCACAAGGGCATGCGGTGCCGATCATTGCCCTGACCGCCAACGCGTTGCAGGGCGACCGCGAAACCTGCCTGGCCGCGGGCATGAACGATTACCTGGCCAAACCCTTCAAACGGGCGGATCTGCAGCGCATTCTGCAACGTTGGCTGCACCCTTGAGAGGGCAGGAACGGGCAAGACACAACGTACGCCGTTACATGCCGTGATGGCAGCCCTGTGACAAGCGCAGGCGAGCGGAGTACAACTGTACTCATCGCACTGTGACTTTCACCACAACGCAACAGTCTATGACTAGGCTGCCGGCATACACCCAGCGTTGGTGCCGGCCAGGACGATTCGCCCAGCCTTAGATGCATGGGGACAATTGAGGAGCTCGCATGACAAAACCAAACGCCTACTCTCGGGAAGATCTGCTCGCCTGCGGCCGCGGCGAACTGTTCGGCCCGGGGAACGCGCAACTGCCCGCCCCGAACATGCTGATGATCGATCGCATCGTTCATATCAGTGAAACCGGCGGCAAGTATGGCAAGGGCGAAATCGTCGCGGAGCTCGACATCAACCCGGACCTGTGGTTCTTCGCCTGCCACTTCGAGGGCGACCCGGTGATGCCAGGCTGCCTGGGCCTCGACGCCATGTGGCAACTGGTCGGCTTCTATCTCGGCTGGCAGGGCAACCCCGGCCGTGGCCGCGCGCTGGGCAGCGGCGAAGTCAAATTCTTCGGTCAGGTACTACCGACCGCCAAGAAAGTCACCTACAACATTCATATCAAGCGCACCATCAACCGCTCGCTGATTCTCGGCATCGCCGATGGCAACGTCAGCGTCGACGGCCGTGAAATCTACAGCGCTGAAGGCCTGCGTGTCGGCCTCTTCACCTCCACCGACAGTTTCTGAAGGACTTGCATATGCGTCGTGTCGTGATTACCGGTCTGGGCATCGTTTCCTGCCTGGGTACTGACAAAGAAACCGTTGCCAGCAGCCTGCGCGAAGGCAAATCGGGTATCCGCTTCAACCCGTCCTACGCGGAAATGGGCCTGCGCAGCCATGTTTCCGGCTCCGTTAACCTGAACCTGGAAGAGCTGATCGACCGCAAGATCATGCGTTTCATGGGCGACGCGGCCGCCTTCGCCTACCTGTCCATGGAGCAGGCGATCAAGGACGCCGGCCTGACTCCGGAGCAGGTTTCCAACCCGCGTACCGGTCTGATCGCAGGCTCCGGCGGCGCTTCCACCTTCAACCAGATGGAAGCCCTGGACATCCTGCGCGAGAAAGGCGTCAAGCGCATCGGCCCATACCGCGTCACCCGTACCATGGGCAGCACCGTTTCCGCCTGCCTGGCCACGCCCTTCCAGATCAAGGGCGTGAATTTCTCCATTTCTTCGGCCTGTGCCACCAGCGCGCATTGCATCGGCCAGGCTATGGAACAGATCCAACTGGGCAAGCAGGACGTGGTCTTCGCCGGCGGCGGCGAGGAAGAACACTGGAGCCAGAGCTGCCTGTTCGACGCCATGGGCGCCCTCTCCACCCAGTACAACGAGACCCCGGAAAAGGCCTCGCGCGCCTACGACGCCAAGCGTGACGGTTTCGTCATCGCCGGCGGTGGCGGCATGGTGGTGGTCGAGGAACTGGAACACGCCCTGGCCCGTGGCGCCAAGATCTACGCCGAGATCGTCGGCTACGGCGCCACCAGCGACGGCTACGACATGGTCGCCCCGAGCGGTGAAGGCGCGGTGCGCTGCATGCAGCAGGCGCTGGCCACCGTCGACACCCCGATCGACTACCTCAACACCCACGGCACCTCGACGCCGGTGGGCGACGTGGCGGAAATCCGCGGCGTGCGCGAAGTGTTCGCGGACAAGGCGCCGAAGATCAGCTCCACCAAGAGCCTCTCCGGCCACAGCCTGGGCGCTGCCGGCGTGCAGGAAGCCATTTACTGCATGCTGATGATGGAAAACAACTTCATCGCCGGCTCGGTCAACATCGACGAACTCGACCCGGAAGTGGCCGATATGCCGATCGTGCGCAAGACCGAAGAAAACGCCAAGATCGACACCGTGATGAGCAACAGCTTCGGTTTCGGCGGCACCAACGCCACCCTGGTGCTCAAGCGCTGGGCTGGTAAGTAACGGCTATAGCTGTGAAGAGAAACGGCGCCTGCGGGCGCCGTTTTCATTTAAGGGTTATTGCATTTTAGGGGGAATGCTGGTTGACACTGGACTGGCAAGTTTGTGTATTGGTTTCGGTCGTTTTCGGTGTTCAAGCTGCTTATCGGCGTTCTGCTGATGTTTTTGGTTTCGCCCTCCCGGGCGAGTCACTTTTGTAGGGCAAAAGTAACCAAAACCCTCCGCCCGATCATCCGGCCCTGACTGCGCCAGGGTTCGCTCACTCCACCGTCGCTCCAGAGGCCCGCCGCGGTGGGCCATCCCTGGCCCATCGTGGCTCTCGCGGCATCCATGCCGCTCAACCTATTCCACGACGATTCCGTTCGCCCTCCTGGGCGGGCTCTGCACGCGCCTGAACCTGCAGTAACCCCCTGATCCAACGGCGTACTTAGCGAGTACGCCCTACGCGCTGCTGTATAGAAAACGGCGCCTACGGGCGCCGTTTTCGTTTGTCGCATCCGAGCTGTCAGACCTTGAAGCGCGCCACCAGGCTGTTGAGATCCACCGCCAGACGAGACAGCTCCTGACTCGCAGCAGTGGTCTGGTTGGCCCCAGCCGAAGTCTGCATCGACAGATCGCGGATATTGACCAGGTTGCGATCCACCTCTCGCGCCACCTGCGCCTGCTCTTCAGAAGCACTGGCGATCACCAGATTGCGCTCGTTGATCGAGGCAATGGCCTCGGTAATCTGCTCCAGCGCCCCGCCGGCGGCCTGCGCCACCTCCAGTGTCGAGCGCGTGCGCCCATTGCTGCTTTGCATGGCGCTGACAGCGCGCTGAGTACCACTCTGGATGCCGCCGATCATCTGCTCGATTTCCTGGGTCGATTGCTGTGTGCGCTGCGCCAGCAGGCGTACCTCATCGGCCACCACGGCGAAACCACGGCCCTGTTCGCCGGCACGAGCGGCCTCGATGGCGGCATTAAGCGCCAGCAGGTTGGTCTGCTCGGCGATGGAGTGGATCACGTCGAGCACCTTGCCAATCTCCTGCACCCGTTGCGCCAGTTGCTCCACCTCGCCGGCGGTACTGGCCACATCAGTCGCCAACTGACCGATGGACTCCACCGTCTGACGCACCTGTTCGCGACCCTGGTGGGCAGTCTGGGTGGAAGCGCGCGAGGCTTCCGAGGTGCTCACGGCATTGCGCGCCACCTCCTCCACTGCGGCGGTCATTTCATTGACCGCCGTAGCCGCCTGTTCGATCTCGGTGTTCTGCTGATGCAGGCCACGGGTGGCGTCTTCGGTGACGGCATGCAGCTCTTCGGATGCCGAAGCCAATTGATTGGACGAGTCGGCGATGCTCTGAATGGTGCTGCGCAGGCTACCCTGCATTGCCTTCAGGGCGTTCAGCAGACGCGCCGGCTCGTCCTTGCCTGCAGCATGAATGGTCTGCGTGAGATCGCCAGACGCAACGAATTCGGCGGCCTGTACCGCCTCACCAAGCGGCGCGACGATGCTGCGGGTCAGCACCACGGCGAGCAAGATGGTAATGCCGAGTGCCAGGGCAATGGCGACGAAAACACCGTACCGGGCCTCGCTATTGGCACGCGCGATGGACTCGGTTGCCGCCTTGACCCCCTCGTCGTTCAATTTTGCCAGCGCGGTCAAGGACGTGGCCAACGCATCGGCATGGCGATTGAGCACATCCGTCTCGAAGCGGGCCATGGCCGCATCGAAATCGCCCGTCTGCGCCAGACGTAGCACCTCGGCGCGCTCTGCCAGATAGCTTTTCTCGGCCGCGCGGAACTGCTCGAATAGTTGCTGCTCCTTCGTGGAAGAAATACGCGACTCATAAGCCTCATAGACATTCTGGACATAGTTCAGCAACTCGTCCGCCCGCTTGAGGGTCAGTTCGGACTTGGCCACGTCGCGGTCGACCAATACGCGCAGGGTCAGCGCGCGTACCCGCAGCACCGTCTGCGACAGATCGTTGAGTGCCAGAATGCTGGGTACCCAGTTGTCTTCCACCTCCTGTGACTGTTGATTGATGTTTTGCAGCGTGACGAGCATCCATATGCCCATCAGCAAGACCAGCAACGCCACCAGACCGAACCCCAGACCTGCACGGGGAGCAATGGACATATTGCGCAGCGACATTCGATTCACCTGTTTCGGTTGTGCGCCGCCCCTGGCGATTCTGTGAATGCCCGAGGCGCTCGGCGCGTTTGTGCCTGAGTTCTCGAACGGTCACATGCACAGCTTCTACAGCATGACGACTGACCCCTTCAGGAGCCTAGTTCAGATATCCGGAGTTTGGACGAAGGTACGAAAAAGTGATCGGCACGCTGCGGAAAGACCCTAGCGATTCAGCGCCTTGGCCATCGCCTGATCGACGTGGTGACGCCATTCGCGATCGCGCCAGTCCTGCTCGCTGCTCACATGCCAGTCGTCACGTTGCTGGCTCTGCTCGCACTGGCGAAAGCCATCGTCCCACCCTTGCGTGTACAGAGGCTCGGACTGATAGCGGCTGAGCGCCTTGGTGTAACCGCCCAGCGGGCCGGCGGCTGCCCGTCCACTCTGGCAGCCCGCCTCGAAACCATCGACGAAGGCTGGCGGGTAGTCGGCGGCCAGCATGCTCTCACGCAGGCTCTGGCAGGCCACGAGCGTGACCAGCACCCCCCCAGCAGCATCCGTCGGTACAGGTTCATGTCAGGCACCGGCCATCCAACCAGACAACGCCGCCTTGAGCTGGCACAGCGCCCAGGGGCTGGTGCTGCAGGCACCGCTCTCCAGAGCGGTGCGCAACGCGCCGATGTCGGCACCGCGAATGTAGCGTTCGGCATCGCCCATGCGATCCTCACCACCGAAGCCGCCGCCGGCCATCTCGGCCAGCGCCTGCTCCTTGCTCCAGTCCTGATAGATGATTCGATACATCGCGGCGATCAGCCCCGTACGGTTCTGTCCGTGCTTGCAATGGATCAGCACCGGGCCTTGCGCCTGGGCCTGGCGGATGCTGCGCATCACCTCGATCACGTCGCTGTCGTCGATACGGTCGGTGTGCAACGGTAAATGAACCTGGCGCACACGCGGGTCGCGCAGCCATTGCCCGTCACCCTGCTGATAGAAGTTGATCACCGTGGTAACGCCGAGGTGCTGCAGTTGCGGCCAGTCCTGCGCCTTGGGCAAGGCGCTGCGATACAGATCGGGCGCCATGCGATAGAGGTTGATGTGCTTGTCCAGCGGCTGCGCCCAGCCGGCCGGCCGCACCGGCATGGCCGGCGCAGCGGGATTGCTGGCGCCCCAGGCCATGCTCAGGGGCAACGCCAACAGAGCACCCAGGAATACAGCAGCGGCGATAACCACGCGTAACATCTGCAACAAACCTTTCATTACCCCTGCCCTCCCCATGCCAGTTGTTCTTGCTGCGCCTGTACGGCAGGTGCCCGATACAGCACCAGACGGTAGGTCACCAGGCAGATGACCCAATCGATCAATAGCGTCCACAGGTTGTGTGAAAGAAAATGCGCGCCCTGCAGCATGCGCCCCAGCGAGAACAGCGAGCCGAGACCGAGCGCCACCATCAGCGCGACACGGGCGGCACGCGGCCTGCGGTCACGCAAAACGAAGAACAGCGCGATCAGCGAGAACCCGGCCGAGGCGTGGCCGCCCGGCCAACAGCGCCCCGGATTGGCAGTGGGCGCACGCTCGGCGAGCAACGGCGTGAAATGTTCCTGGCCACCGAACTCGCTGAGACTCCAGGGGCAATGCATGCCGGTCAGGGTCTTCAGCGGCGTGACTACCGAAGTGGAAAGCCCCAACGCCAGCACCAGATAGCCCAGCGCACGGCGCCAAGGCCGCAACCGCGTCGGCAACAGGCTGAGCAGGAAGCCGGCGATGGCCAGCACACCGACGACGATGACCGCCTGCTTGGCTCGGTCATGCAGGATGTCTTCCAGCCAGAAACTGTGACGACCGATAAAGCCCTCGCCAGGCTGGTAGAACAGATGCTCGATGGCAAAGTCCAGGGGGCTGGGGTCAATCGCCAGCAGCAAGGCCATCATCAACAGCGGGACGCCCAGAGCCAGCGGGAAGTTGAAGTAACGTGACCTCATGCTCGGCTCCTCAGCGCTGGCTCAGTTGAGAATCGGACTGCCCGCCGGGATGCCAGGCGATCAGACGCTTCTGAAAGGCGTGGCTGGCCCCCTGGTAGTAGGCGATGTCACGACGCATCAGCGGATCATCGCTGTCGACGCGTGTCTCACGGCTGAGCCCCAGGGCATCCACGTGGCGGCGCATGCCCTGGCGCGGACTGAGAATGGCCAGGTCGTGGCCGTCGAACAGCCCCAGATGCTGGTAGTTGCCCAGCAGCGCACGGCCTTGGGCGTGATCCTCACGCAGCAGGTTGCGGCCGAAGAAGGTGGACACGTAGTCCATGTTCATCAGCCCCAGCAACGTCGGCGCCACGTCGATCTGGCTGGCCACGTCGGCGTATTCGGCCGGGTTGATGTGTTTCGGCGAGTAGACGAACAGCGGGATGTGGTAGTTGGCCACCGGCAGGTCTTCGCGCCCGGCGCTGCCGGCGGTGTGGTCGGCGACGAAGACGAACAGGGTGTCGTCGAACCAGGGCTTGCTGCGCGCCTCGGTGAGGAACTGGCCGATGGCATAGTCGGTGTACTTCACCGCCCCCTCACGCCCCTCGCCCGACTTGATGTCGATACGACCATCGGGATAGGTGTAGGGACGGTGGTTGGAGGTGGTCATCAGTTGCAGGAAGAAGCGCTTGCCGCTGGCATGGTCGGCATCGGCCACCTTCAGCGCCTGGCGGTAGAGATCCTCGTCGGCCATGCCCCAGGCGTTCTGGAAGCTCATGTCGGCGTCGGCGACGCTGCTCTGGTCGACGATGCGATAGCCATTGCCGCCGAAGAACGCATTCATGTTGTCGAAATAGCCACGACCGCCGTAGATGAACACGCTGTCATAGCCCTTGGCAGTCAATTGCTGACCCAGGCTGGCATAGCCGGCCTCGCGACCGATGCGTTTGACGATGGAGCGCCCCGGCGTCGGCGGCATGGACAGGGTGATCGCCTCCAGGCCACGGTCGGTACGGGTACCGGTAGCGTAGAAATGGGTGAACACCAGGCTGTGCTTGCGCAGCTCGTCGAGGTTCGGGGTCAGTCCACGGCTATCGCCGAAACTGCCCAGGTACTTGGCACTGAGGCTTTCGATGGTCACCAGCACCACATTGAGCGGCTTGGGCTGGCCCGGGTTGTCGATCACCCGGCGGATGTCCTCCGGATCGCTGCCGATGAAGCGCGCATTGGGTTCGCTCACTTCCTCACGCAGCAAGCTGGCCACGGCCTGATCCGGCAAGGTGGCGTAGAACTGCCGATAATCCAGCTCGTTGTTACGGAAGGCGGCGAAGAACTGGTACGGCCCGTTGCTCGCCAGTTCGCGCTGATAGGTGTTGCCCCCCAGCCCGCGTGGCGCATCCTGGCCGACCAGGGCAAGACACAGGCCCACCAGCAAGGCCAGCAGCATCACGCCAGGCACCGCGCGCTTGAATGGCAGACGCGGCGCCTGCAGCGCATCATGCAGGGCACGCCGCAGGACGAAAGTCAGGCCAATCGCCAGGGCAGCCAGCAACGCCAGCAGCGGGTAGATCGGGTAGGACTCGAGGATGTTGTCCACCACCTCCTTGGAGTACACCAGGTAATCCACGGCGATGAAATTGAAGCGCACCCCGAATTCGTCCCAGAACAGCCACTCCGCCACGGCGGTGAAGAACATCACGAAGATGCTGACGGCGGCCACGCCCAGCAGCAGCCGCTGATGCCAGCGCCGCTGCCACAGCCAGGACGGGCACAGCAGCAGGTACAGGGTCATGGGCGTGGCGGCGTAGAGCAGAAAACTCAGGTCATAGACCAGGCCGACCCCGTACAGTCCCAGCAGATTGGCCGGCGTGACGCCGGCATCGCCCAGGTGGCTGACCAGCAGCACGCTACGGGTGAGGAAGAACACTGCCAGCCAGACCAGCAGAATGATCGACAGATAACGAAGTTGCGCGTAATGAAGCCGAGGCATCGTATGATCCTTTCAGGATGAAACGTGCCTCAGTCTGCTCAGGGCTGCGTGAGCCGCTCGTCAAAGCCATGTGAAAAAATCGTCAAACCCGGGACACCACCAATGCGCATTCTGGTCATCGAAGACAATCGGGACATCCTCGCCAACGTGCTCGACTACCTGCAGCTCAAAGGCTTTACCGTGGATTGCGCGCAGGACGGTTTGAGTGGCCTGCACCTGGCCAGCACCGGTCATTACGACCTGATCGTGCTGGACATCATGCTGCCCGGCATCGACGGCTATCAGGTGTGCAAGCGCCTGCGCGAGGATGGCCGCAACGAGGTACCAATCCTCATGCTCACGGCCCGCGATGCACTCGATGATCGCCTGCAGGGCCTCAATGCCGGCGCCGATGACTACCTGATCAAACCCTTCGCCCTGTCCGAGCTGGTGGCGCGTATCGAAGCCATCCTGCGCCGCAGCCAAGGCAGCCGCAAACGCCAGTTGCAGATCGCCGACCTGATCTACGACCTCGACACCCTGCACGTCAGCCGCGCCGGTCAACCGCTCAAGCTCAACCCGCTGGGCCTCAAGCTGCTGGCCATCCTCATGCAACGCAGCCCGGCCGTGGTGCGCCGCGAGGCGCTGGAGGAGGCACTGTGGGGCGACGACTGCCCGGACAGCGACAGCCTGCGCAGCCACGTCCACCAGTTGCGCCAGGTGCTCGACAAACCCTTCCCCACGCCCCTGCTGCATACTATCCACGGCGTCGGCTATCGCCTGGCGGAGACTGCCCATGCTGGCTAAGCAACCCTTCGAGCGGCGCATTCTCATCGCCTTCGTGCTGATGACCGTGGTGGTCAGCGGCCTGTTTTCCCTGAGCATCGTCGCGGTGGTGCACTTCATCGAAGAACACCTGGTCTCCCAGGAGCTGAGTCGTGAGCTGAGCGAAACCCTGAGGGAGGACATCAGCCAGGGCCACGCGCCACGCCTGGACAGCAGCACCCGCTTCTTCTCTTCGGCTCACCCCGAGTACGCCATTCCCCAGGCGTATGAAGGTCTACGAGAAGGCTTCAACGAGTTGTTCAGCGGTGATGAGGCGTATTACGTCTACGTGCAGCAGATCAACGGCCAGACCTACATGCTGGTGGAGGATCAAGAGGAGTTCGAGGCCCGCGAGAATGCCCTGTTCAACGTGGTGCTGGCCGGTTTTCTGCTCACCGTGCTGGCAGCCTGGGGCCTGGGCCTGATCACCGCCCGCAAGGTCATGGCACCGGTCACCCGCCTGGCACAACAGGTGCGCCACCGCGACCAGTTGCACCCGCTGGCGCCGCCACTGGCACCGGATTACCCGGATGACGAGATCGGCCAACTGGCGGCAGCCTTCGACAGCACCCTTGGTCAGGTACGCCAGTCACTGGAGCGCGAGCGCCTGTTCACCAGCGATGTCAGCCATGAGCTGCGCACCCCACTGATGGTCATTGCCTCCTCCTGCGAACTGCTCGCCGAGGCGCCGCTGGCCCCGCGCGAAAAGGAACAGGTGGCACGCATCGCCCGTGCCTGCGAGGAGATGCGCGAACTGGTGCAAACCTTCCTGCAACTGGCACGCGACAAGAGCAACGCGGCGGCGTTCGTCGGCGATCGCTCGCTGGCCAGTGTCGCCGAGGAACAGGCCACGCGTTGGGGAGCACTGATGCAGGAGAAGGGTCTGGACTTCCAGATGCGCATCGAAGGCCAGGACGAGGGCCAGTACAACGCCACCTTTCTCGCCACGGTGATGGCCAACCTGCTGCGCAATGCCCTGCACTACACCGAGCGCGGCAGCGTGCGCCTGATCCTCGAACGCGGCGCCTTCCGCATCGAAGACAGCGGTGCGGGGATTCCTGTCGAACAGCACGAGCAGATCTTCCAGCCCTTCGTCCGCGGCCCTCAGGCCCGTGGTGAAGGCCTCGGTCTGGGCCTGTCGCTGGTCAAGCGAATCTGCACCAAGCAGGGCTGGAAGGTCAGCCTGCAGAGTGAACCTGGGGGGGGCACCCGTTTCCGGGTGGAACTGGCGGCCGCGTCTTGACGAAATTTTCACAGCCCTTTGACGTGAACTTGATGCCCTGACCACTAGGGTAGCGAACGTAATCCATTGCCGGACGTTCGCCATGCACAAGCCAAGCCCCATCGAACTGGAATTCTCCCGCAAGTACGACCTCGACCACGCCCAGCAGTACCTGCACAAGCATCAGGACGGCCTGGCCAGGCGCCTGTCGCATTGGCGCGATATCCAGGTGGCGCGACGCGCCCTGAAGCTGGCCGAGCAGCCCAACCTGGTACTCGACCTGCCCTGTGGCGCCGGGCGCTTCTGGCCCATGCTCTGCGAACAGCAGAACCGGGTGATCCTCGCTGCCGACAATTCCGCCGACATGCTCGCCACCGCCCGCGCCGCCCAAGCACGCGAAGTCGTGGCACGGGTCAACAGCTTTCGTACCTCGGCCTTCGCCATCGACCTGGGTGCCAACGCGGTGGACTGCATCTTCTGCATCCGCCTGCTGCACCATATCGAGTCGAGTGAGCATCGCCTGGCCATCCTGCGTGAATTCCATCGGGTCAGCCGCGACAGCGTGATCGTCTCGCTGTGGGTCGACGGCAATTACAAGGCCTGGAAGCGCCGCCGCCTGGAAGCGCGTCGTGCCGCCGCTGGCCGCGCCACGCAGAACCAGAATCGCTTCGTGGTGCCGCGCGCGGTGATCGAGGGGGAGTTCCATCAGGCCGGTTTCGACATCGTCGGTCACCTGGACTTCCTGCCCGGCTATGCCATGTGGCGCACCTACGTGCTGCGCAAGGAGGTCTGAACATGGGCATCCTCAGCGAAAAAGCCTTGGTCGCCCTGCCCTCCAGCGAATTCGAGCGCTGGTGGCACAGCCCAGGTGAATGGGTCGAAGAAGCCAACCAGCGTCGTGGTGGCGAAAGCGGCGTGCGCCTGCTGCAAGCCTGGGACAGCAGCCGCCCGCCGCTATACTGCAAGCGCCAGACTGGCCACCTGCACCGCTCGCCACGCCATCCGCTCGGGCGGCCGACCATCCTGCGCGAGCTGCAGGCCTACCGCGCCTTCGCCCGGCTCGGCATCCGCACACCCAATATCATCTACTGCGCGGCACGCAAGCAGGCCGGCCAATGGCAGGCCCTGCTGGTCACTGAAGCGCTGAGCGGCTTCGTCAGCCTCGAAGACTGGTATGCCCAGCCTCATGCGCAGGCGCTCGAGCATGCCGTGCTGCAACAGGTGGCCGTGACCCTGGCGCGCCTGCACCTCGGCGGCTGGCAGCATGGCTGTTGCTACCCCAAGCACCTGTTCGTCAAGGTGCGCAGCGAGGGTGACGTGGATGTGGCCCTGCTCGATCTGGAAAAGAGCCGACGGCGCTGGTTGCTGCGTCAGGCACAGCGCGACCTCGGGCAATTGAAGCGGCATCGCGGCGCCATCCCGGAAAGCGCCATCGTCTACCTGCAGCAGGCTTACCAGCATGCCCTGCACAACCCCTGGGGAGTGCTGCAGCCGTGAATCCCAGCCCGCGACTGGATGCCCTTGACCTCAAGGGGCGCCGAGGCCTGCGCCGCATTCTCGATGCCAGCGGCTATTCGCTGGCTGGCCTGCGGGCGGCTTACACGGGTGAAGCCGCGTTCCGCCAACTGGTCTGGTTGAACCTGCTATTGCTGCCGCTGGCCTGCCTGGTGGACGTGAGCCGCGCCGAACGGGCGCTGCTGATCCTGGTACCCATGCTGGCGCTGGTAGTGGAGCTGCTCAATTCAGCCATCGAGGCGGTGGTCGATCGCATCTCCCTGAGCCTGCATCCGCTGTCCAAGCAGGCCAAGGACATGGGCAGCGCGGCCCAGATGGTCGCCCTGCTGATGATCGCCCTGACCTGGGCGATCATCCTGCTCTGATCAGCGCACCTCGAAGCGCTGTTCGGCCAGCTTGCGATCGCCCTGATAGACGATGAAGTGCCACTCCCCGGGCACCACCTCATGGTGCTCGGTGAACTCGAAGGCCATCACGTCCTGCGGCGCGCCGGGCACCAGCTTCTGCACCACCTCGAACTTGTCGTGGCGCTGGCCGTCCGGGGTGACCACGCCTGGGGTGAGATACAGCAACGTCAGCGGCGTATCCCCCTCGCGCTTGCCAGCCAGGCTGTAGCGCATGCCGAACTTGGTGCCGAGCTTGGCGGGAATCCGGTCGGTGACCTGGATATCCTGACTGCTGCGCGTCAGTACGCGTTCGCCGGGCTGGAAGTCCTGATAATCCGTGGTGAAGATGCCGTACTCCACCGGCCCTTCAACCCGTACGTCCGCCTGAACCAGGCCGGTGAAAGCGAACAGACCGGCAAGCAAAACCTTGGAAATATGCTGCATGACGCGCTCCTCGTTGAGATGAGCGCGAGCCTATGACCCTGCGGTGACAAACTGATGACAGCTCTACTGCGGTAGCTCCGCCCTTACCTTGCGCGGCAGCACCGAGAGGAAGTTGTCCCGCGCCACCTTGTGCGCCACGTCCTCGGGCAAGGCGTCGAGGAAGGGGTCGAAACCATGCATGTACTCGCCCAGGCTGCCAAAACGGCCGACCACGTCCGAGCCGATCATGAAACGCTCGGGATAGCTGCTGACCAGGTGCACCCAATCCGGGTCCGGTTTGCCGTTTTCGTCCAGCAGATAGGGGCGCAGCACGGTCCAGGACAGGTCGATATACAGGTTGGGGTAGTCGCCCAGCATGCGTTCCAGGGTCGGCAGGAGGAAGTCCAGTTTTTCCTGGTGGCGATGAATTTCCGCGCTGGTGCCGGCATGTGCCCAGATGAAGCGCACATGCGGATGATTGCGCAGCGGTTTTTCGATCTCCTGCAGATAGAGCGGATTGCGCTCGCGCTTGGAAGTGATGTTGGAATGCAGCATCACCGGCAGGTCGTATTCGGCGGCCAGGTGGAACACCCGCGCCAGCGCCTCGTTGTCAGCCCTCGGCGCACGGCCGTGGATCAGTGCGGTGAGATCGTCGTGGCGAGTGAAGATTTCGCCGATGCCCTGCCATAAACCCGGATCGAGTTCGAGCATGCGCCGGATGTGCGCGTCGGCATTCTTGTCATTGGGGTTGAAGCCGGACAGGAAGGGGTGAAAACGACGGCGCTGCTCGGCAGGCAGCCGCTTGTAGGCCTCGGCAACGAACACGTCGGTGGCGCTGTACCAGTAGGCATTGGCGTCGTCGCCGGCATAGTAACGCGGGCGCTTGGGTTCGTCCTCGTCCCATTTCTTGACCACCGGAATGCCGGAGAACATCACGTGATCGACGTTGTTCTGCGCCATCTTCTCCAGCAGCTCATCCATGCCGGCGCTTTCCTGGAAGAAATCCACGTAGTGCAAATGGGCATCGCTGTAGCGGTATTCACGGGCCTGGGCGGCGCCGTGGGCGAGCATCGCGCCGAAGGCCAACAGCAATGGCATCGAACGAAGAGTGAGCAAGGCGAGTCCTCCTGACGGTATGGCAGCATAGACCGCCGCGGCAGGCGGCAAGTTCGCCGCCTTCGCCCTGCGCTGGAGCGTGAAGAGCATGACTGCACCAACACTGCACGGCAGACGCTCGCTCGATGCCCTGCCAGTGCAATGGCTACGCCGGAGCGGTAATGGCACTTGGCTTGCAACACTCCAGGCAAAACAAAGGGGGAACAGCCATGATGCAGTTGCTGCGCAAACCAACCCGCAAAGCCCAGAATGAGGCCGCTCTGGAGGCCCTGTTCCAGGAACACGATCTCACCATTCGCCTGCCAGAACAGCAGCAGTGGATGACCCGCCTGAATCTGTTCAGCGCCGGCCTACAGCAGCGCATCCGCAGCAGCCTGACAGCCGCCGTCGGCATCGCTGCCCATGCGCCGCAACTGGCGAGTATCGCCGCCGCCAATCAGCAGAGCGGGCAAACCCTGGCGCAGTCTTCGGAATTGATCGCCAGCGCCAGTGAACAGGTCACCACCACCCTCGATGCCGAGCTGGTACCCGGTGCCGGCGAGGTCGCCCGGCTGTCCAGCGAAGTTTCCGCCACCCTGCATCGCTGCCAGGAAAGCGGCAAGGCCGTGCTAGACCAGGTCGAAGTGATCGATGCCAGCGAGGCACAACTGATTCAGGTGATCGGGCAACTGACCGCACAGCTCGACGAGGTGAGTAAGGTCATCGGCGTGATCGCCAGCATTTCCCAACAGACCAATCTGCTAGCCCTCAATGCCGCCATCGAGGCCGCGCGGGCCGGCGAGCATGGCCGTGGCTTCGCCGTGGTCGCCGAAGAGGTACGACGTCTGGCGGGCCGTACCACCGAAGCCACTGGCCAGGTCAGCGATATCATCGAAGGCTTCCGCACGGGCATGCAACAGCTCGGCGATGCCAGCCAGCAGATGCACCAGGCCGTGGCCGATGGCCGTTGCGGCATTCTCGCCGTCAGTTCAGGGCTGGACAGCACGCGCCAGGTCATGGATCGCCTGGACGCTCAGGTCGGGCAGATCGCCGCTGGCACCGAACAGATCGGCCAGGCCGTGCGCTCCATCAATGGCGACGTGCAAGACATCGCCCGTGTGGCCGGCGATCTGCTCGGCAAGGCTGGCCAGGTGCTGCACCATAGCCAGGCCGTGCGCGAAGACGGTGACCGTCTGCTCGCCGGGCTCGGCGACTTCCGCCTGGAAATCCACAACGCCGTACGTGCCAGTGTCGAGCAACTGGCGCAGCGCCCCGAACTGGGCGGCGAGGTGGCCGCCGCCGAACGCCTGCTCGAGAGCACTCTGGCACGCGACAATCGCTTCGAGCTGTTCTACCTGGTCGACCAGCGCGGCGTGCAGATTTCCGAGAACATCTTCGCCGCCGACCTGGCTCACGAGCAGCAGAGCAGTTGCCGAGGCTGCGACTGGAGCCAGCGCCCCTGGTTCCGCGCCGTGGCTGAACAGAAGGCCAGCCATATCACCCAGGTCTACCGTTCTTCGGCCACCGATGATTTCTGTTTCACCGTATCGGTGCCCATCCTCGATGGCCAGGGGCGTCTGCTGCGCGTTCTGGGTGCCGACGTGCGCCTGTCGGCACTGGTGTGAAGGGCCCTGCCTGGGCTAGGCTTGCGACCATTGCCGTCACGCCTTCCGGGAAGCGCCATGATCCGCATTCATAGCAGCAAGGGTCTGCAGCAACAGATCAGCATCGACGCCCACCAACTACTCGGCGACGTAGCTCCCGAACTGGGCGGCGACGGCGCCGGGCCTGATCCTCACGATCTGTTCGACGCCTCGCTCGGCACCTGCAAGGCCATGACCCTGCTGCTCTATGCGCGCCAGCGCGGCCTGCCGCTGGAGGGTATCGACGTCAGTGTCGAGCGCGACGACAGCGAAGAACGCGAGGGCAACTACCACCTGATCGTCGAGCTGTCGCTCAAGGGCCCTCTGGACGAGGCCCAGCGCCAGCAACTGCTGCGCATCGCCGACAAGTGTCCGATCCACAAGCTGATGACCAGCACCGATATCCAGATCGAAACCCGCCTGACCGGGGCCTCGGCATGAGCGGCCTGCAACTGATCCAGCCGCGCGCCGAAGACATTTCCGGCCAGCCGATCCTGCGTCCGCTGCCCTCGGCGCGTGCCCGCAGCATCGGCCCCTTCGTCTTCTTCGACCATATGCTGGAACAGGACTACCCAGCCGGCAGCGGCATGAACATCGCCCAGCATCCGCATATCGGCCTGTCCACCCTCACCTACCTGTTCGAGGGCCAGTTGCAGCACAAGGACAGCCTTGGCTCGGATCAGTTGGTCGAACCCGGTGACGTCAGTTGGATGACCGCTGGGCGCGGCGTCGCCCATGTCGAACGCACACCGCCCGGGCAACGCGGGCAGCACAAGCGTCTACATGGCTTGCAGGTCTGGCTGGCCCTGCCACAGGCGGAGGAAGACTGCGCCCCCAGCTACAAGCATCATCCCGCCGTCTCTCTGCCACGCAGCGAGGCCATGGGCGTAGGCATTACCCTGATCGCCGGCAGAGGTTTCTGCCTCGAATCACCCGTGCCGGTACGCTCCCCCACCCTCTACGCCGAGCTGCGTCTGACCGCCGGCGCCAGCCTGCTGATCCCGACCGAGTACAGCGAGCGTGCGCTCTATCTGATCGATGGCGAGGCCGAACTGGACAGTGAAGCCCTGCCCACCCATACCATGGCCGTCATTCCGGCCGGCGAGACACCGCTGCTTCGCGCCTGCGGCGAATGCCACCTGGCGCTGATCGGCGGTGAGCCCATCGGCCCACGGCGGATGAACTGGAATTTCGTAGCCAGCACCCCGCAATTGATCGACCAGGCGCGCCGACGCTGGGCCGCTGGCGACTGGCCGCAGGTGCCGGGAGAAACCGAGCGGATCGAGTTGCCCGGCTGAAATCCATCCCTAAACACCGGTACCAGGCGGTGCCTTTCATAGCAAAGGACTGCCATCTTGCCCTCGTATCGCACCCTCTCAGGCCTTCCGTTGTTGCCCGCGTTGGCCCTGGCCGATCTACCCAGTTTCAAACCTGAGCCCAGGCAGCACGCTCAGGTACAACAGCAAGGCGAAGGCTATTTTCTGCAGCGCGTACGGACTGCGGCAACCCTGAGACGCGCGTCGCAAGCACAAAAAAGGCTGCAGCCAAGGGATGCAGCCTTTGAGGAAAGCCCGTATCACTGCTCGGCAAACACCTCATCGAACAGATCGTTCATGGCCCTGAAGGCCCGCGCGGCCACCACCGGATGGTACTGATTAGAGCCCGGCACGTTGGCCTTGGGGTTGGTGAACGAGTGCACCGCACCGCCATAGCTGACCAGTTGCCAGTCGGCCTTGGCCGCCTTCATCTCGGCGATGAAGCCGTCGACCTGCTCCTGTGGCACGGCCGGGTCGTCCGCGCCGTGCAGCACCAGCACCGGCGCCTTGATGTTCTTGGCATCGGCAGGATTGGGGGTATCCAGATTGCCATGGAAGGAGACGAAGCCCTTCAGCGGCGCGCCCGAACGCGCCAGCTCCAGCACGGTGCCGCCACCGAAGCAGAAACCGATGGCACCCAGCTTGCTGACATCCAGCGCCACCTCGCTGCTCTGCGCCTTGAGCACCTCGACCGCCGCCTGGGCGCGCTTGCGCATCAGCGCGCGGTCGCTGCGCACCGCCGTGGCGGCCGCCTTGGCTTCGTCGGCATTGCTCGGGCGAATGGACTTGCCGTACATGTCGGCAAGAAACACCACGTACTTGTCCCCGGCGGCGCGCGCCGCCTTCTTCACCGTGTCCTCGTTCACCCCCATCCAGTTGGGCACAGCCAACAAACCGGGGCGTGGCGTGCTGACCGAATCGTCATAGACCAGCACGCCCTCGAAGGCTTCACCGTCGATTTCGTAGGGTATGGGCTTGGCCACGACCGCCGCCTCTGCCAGGCCACCGAGCGTGGCGCACAGGAGCGGAGCCAGGGTTTTCTTCTGCATGGGTAAGCATCCTCAGTGGTGAATGGATGAGCCACATGGCCCGTCGGCCACGCCTTGGCCGAGTAACCTTGTACAAAATGATCAGGCACCCTGTTCGGCCCAACGTTCCTTGATCTGCAGGATTTCCGGCAGACAGCCGATGAACAGCTCCACCAGGCGCGGGTCGAAGTGGCGGCCGCTCTGCTCGCGCAGGAAGGCAACAGCCTCTTCCACCGGCCAGGCCTGTTTGTAGGGACGCACGCTGGTCAGGGCATCGAAGACATCGGCAATGGCGACGATACGACCCTCCAGCGGGATGTCCTCGCCGCTGAGGCCGTTGGGGTAGCCAGTGCCGTCCCATTTCTCGTGGTGCGACAGGGCGATGCGCTGGGCGGTGCGCAGCAAGCCGGAACTGTGTTCGCCGATGATGCGCGCGCCGATCTCGACGTGCTGACGCATGATCTGCCATTCCTGTTCATCAAGCTTGCCCGGCTTGCGCAGCACCGCATCGGGTATGCCGATCTTGCCGACATCGTGCATGGGCGCGGCGTTGAGCAACTCCTCGGCCGCGCTCTCGCTGAAGCCGGCGGCCAGGGCCAGGATCTTGGAGAAATGGCTCATGCGGATCACATGCAGCCCGGTCTCGTTGTCCTTGTATTCGGCCGCCATGCCCAGGCGCTGGACGATCTGCAGGCGCGTGCGCTTGAGCTCGTCGAGGCGCACCAGGGACAGGTGCGTGCGCACCCGGGCGCGAACGATCGAGGGGCTGACCGGTTTGGTGATGTAGTCCACCGCACCCACCGCAAAGCCATGGGCCTCGTCGTCGATATCGGCCAGGGCGGTGACGAAGATCACCGGGATCGACTGCAACAAGGGGTCGGCCTTCAGGGTTTCGCACACTTCATAGCCGGTCATGCCGGGCATCATCACATCGAGCAGGATCAGGTCAGGCACTTCCCGCGCCGCCATTTCCAGTGCACGCGCCCCTTCCTTGGCGAACAGCAGGCGGTAATCGTCCTGCAGGATATGGCGCAGTACCTGCAGGTTGGTCGGCTCGTCATCGACCAGTAGCAGCAGCGGACGGGTATCGTTGGTCTGGGTCATGATTCGGGTATTTCCTCGTCCTGCAGTTGCAGCAACAGTTCATTCAGCTCGGCAAGTGCCAGATCGAAGTCGAAATCGTCCAGGGCCTGGCGGATGCGCGCCACGCTCGCCACATCGCTGCAGCCGCTCTCCAGTATCTGCATGGCGGCATCGTTCAGACCGCCTCGCAGCATGGCTTGACGCAATTGCAGGCCAGCCAGGTGCAAGGTGGCGCTGTCGAGTGGCTGCACAGGGGTGACCGGCGCCAGACCACCCGGCGGCAAGGGTACGGCAGCGGCGATGGCCTGCAAGGTCTGCTCGACACGCCCGGCCAGCTCCCGCAGCGTTGCCTCGTCCTCGGACTCGAAACCCTGTTCGAGGCGCAGTGCCAGCTCCGCCAGGCCGGTCAATGCCAGGTTGCCGGCCACACCGCGCAGACGATGCGCCAAAGCCCGACCGGCCTGCCAGTCTTGAGCGCCGAGCACCTCTTCGAGCCGTGCAGGCAGGTCTTTCTGTTCGGCGACGAAGGCATGAATGGCCTCAGCCATGCGCAGCGCACCGCCCCAACGCAGGCTGCCCCGTGCCCAGTCGAACAGGCCATCGCCGTTGTGCAGATGGCTGACGCTGGCCGGTACCTGGGTCAGGCCGCGCACCCGGGCAATTTCCCAGAGCAGTGCCTGCATGTCCAAGGGCTTGGCGGCGAAGGCATTCATGCCGGCATCCAACGCCGCCTGGCGGTCATGGTCGAGCACACTGGCAGTCAGGGCGATGATCGGTACTGCCGGGCGTGCCTGCTCGAGTTCCAGCGCACGAATGCGCCGCGAGGCTTCCAGCCCATCCATGCCGGGCATCTGCACGTCCATCAGAATCAGGTCGAAGCTGCCTTCGACGAATGCGGCGAGCACCTGTTCGCCATCGCCAACACAGTGCACGCGGTGCCCCAGGCGTTGCAGGTTGATTTGCAGCAGCTCAAGGTTCTGCGGCACGTCATCGGCAGCAAGGATGGACAGGCGCCCCAGCTCCGGCAATGCCACGTGCTGCGGCGATATCCTCTGCTTGCCGGCACGCAGTGGCAGCTCGACACTGAAGCAACTGCCCTGCCCCTCGATGCTCTCCACGCGCAATCGACCGCCCATCAGCTCGACCAACTGTCGCGAGATGGTGGTACCGAGGCCATTGCCACCGAAGCGACGGCTCATCGAGGCATCGGCCTGGGCGAAGGGGTCGAAGATCCTTTCCAGGCGATCAGCGGCGATGCCGATGCCGGTGTCTTTCACCGCCAAACGCATCGCTTCTGGCTCACCGGAAACCGTCAGGCACACTTCGCCCTCGAGGGTGAACTTGACCGCATTGCCCAGCAGGTTGGTCAGCACCTGCTGGATGCGCAGCGAGTCGCCGCAGAAGAATTCGGGCACCGCTTCCGGGTAATCCAGATGCAAGCGCAAGCCCTTGCTCTCGGCCGCCAGGCGCTGGGTGGCGCAGACCTGCTCGCATAACTCGCGCAGGGAAAAATCCAGGGCCTCCAGCTCGACGGCGCCGCGGTCGAGCTTGGCCGTATCGAGAATGTCGTTGAGCAGCCCCAGCAATGAGCGCGACGCGTCATGCACGGTTTTCAGGTGACGCCGCTGCTCGCTGGACAGCGAGGTATTCAGCAGCAGCTCGGTAAACCCGATGATGGCGTTCATCGGGGTGCGGATTTCGTGGCTCATGTTGGCCAGGAAGCTGCTGCGTGCGGCGGCAGCGGCCTCGGCGCGGTCACGGGCAGCACGCAGTTCCTGCTCCATCAAGCGCCTTGGGGTCAGGTCGGTGGCCAGCTTGACCACCTTGAAGGGTTTGCCATCGCTATCGAGAATCGGGTTGTAGCTGGCCTGGATCCAGCATTCGCGCCCGCCCTTGCCAAGCCGCCGGTACTCGCCCATACGGAAATGCCCGGCACGCAGTTCCTCCCAGCCCTGCCGGTAGGACTCGCTGGCCACCAGCTCAGGGTCGCAGAACATGGCATGGGGCTGACCAATCACTTCTTCGCGCGCGTAACCGAACAGCGCCAGAGCATTGTCGTTGATCTCCAGCACCCGGCCATCGAGGTCGAACTCCACCATGGCCATGGCCTTGCTGATGGCCGTGACCTTGCCCTCGTACTCGGCGTTGCGCTGCTTGGTTTCGGTCTGATCGAGCAATACGCCATCGATCCAGCGCGTCACACCCTCCGCGTCGCACACCGCACTGCCGCTTTCCCAGATCCAGTGCTCACGGCCATCGCGGTCGAACAGGCGGTACTCCACCGTGTAGTTGCGTTGCTGCTCGATGGCTCGGTTCACCTCATCGGCCACACGCTGGTAGTCATCCGGGTGATACAGATCGGCGATGGAGCAACGCCGGGAGATGAAATCCTCGGCACTCCAGCCCGTCAGCGTCTGCACCGCATCGCTGATGAACAGCATGCTCCAGTCGCGATCGAGCAGGCAGCGGAACGACACCCCGGGAATGTTGCCGATCAGCGAGCGGTATTGCAGTTCGCTCTCGCGCAGCGCCTTCTCCATGTGTTGCCGCTCGCTGATATCGCTGACGAAGACCACGAACAGGGGGCGATGACCGGCATGGGTGATGCCGACGCTGATCCGCACCGGTTTTTCCTCGCCGTCATGGCTCAGGCAAATCAGTTCCCGTTCGCCGTTGGCCATGGAGAGCTGCCCGCAGCGCAGATAATCGGCGAGCAGTTGCTCGATCTCTCCCACCAGGCGCTGGGGCACCAGAGTACTCATGTGCATGCCCACCAAGCTCTGCGGCGCCCAGCCGAATAGACGCGTGACCGAGCGATTGGCCGAACGCACGATGCCCCGATGATCGACGGTGACGATGGCATCCAAAGCCGTATCGAAGATCGAGCGCAGATGCTGCTCGCTGGCCTTGAGCTGCTGACTCATGCGGCGATAACGCAGCATGGTATTCACGGCCACCACGCAGACGGTCAGGGTGACGGTCAGCAGGGTGATGGCTACGGCGATGTAGCCGCTGTCCATCACCCCCGTGGGTTCGGCGAACTCGGGCGTGCCGACGAAACGCGCAGCCGCCATGCCGGTATAGTGCATGCCGCTGATGGCCAGGCCCATGACCAGCGCACTGATCGCCAAGGTCCAGAACGCGGGCAGTCGCCCTTCCAGGCCGAAGCGTATCCACAAGGCGAGTATGGCCAGGGCGATGGCCACGATGATGGACAGCGCGAACATCCAGGGGTCGTAGCGCAGCAGCGGCGTCATCTGCATCGCGGCCATGCCGCTGTAATGCATGGCGCCAATGCCCGCACCGACCAGCACGCCCCCCACGCAGAGCTGCGGCAGGCTCAGGTCACGCCGTGCCAGGAGGCTCAACGCCACCCAGGAAGCGCCCAGGCTGGGCAACATGGACAGCAGGGTGATGCCCAGGTCGAAATGCACGGTGGCGCACAGCTCGAAGGCCAGCATGCCGAGAAAGTGCATGGCCCAGATGCCACCACCGAGCGCCAGTGATCCGGTGAGGATGGTGACGTGCCGGGCCATGGGCTGGGTACTGTTACGCGCCTCGCCGGCCAGTTGCAGGGCCATGCCAGCGGTGAACACGGCGATGGTCAACGACAGCAGCACCAGACCGGGGTCGTAGTTGCTGAGAACCAGAACGGCAGGATCCGCGCCCATGATGAAGAGTAGATCGAAGAGCGCCATAGAACCCCGAAGCACGTAATTGAAGGCAAAGCGCCACCATCACAGCCGACAACCCTCTCCCTGTCAATCTATGGGGCTGATAGCAAAGCCTCGCGCACATGGCGCTGGGCAAGTGCGGCTGACGAAGCGGTCTTGCCGATAAACCTAGACAATAAAAACGCCGCGTTCCAATACGGAACGCGGCGTTTCTTGAAACGGGCTGGGAGCAGGCTCCCAGCATTCGGAGTCAGGCGGAAAGCTCGACCAGCAGCTTGTTCAGGCGCTGCACGTAGGCAGCCGGATCCTTCAGGCTGTCGCCGGCCGCCAAGGCCGCCTGATCGAAGAGGATATGCGAGAGGTCGGCGAAGCGGTCTTCGTCGGGCTCGGCATCCAGACGCTCGATCAGCGGATGCTCCGGGTTGAACTCGAAGATGGGCTTGGAGTCCGGCACCTTCTGCCCGCTGGCCTCGAGGATCTGGCGCATCTGCAGGCCGAGATCCTGTTCGCCAATGGCCAGGATCGCCGGCGAATCGGTGAGGCGGTGGGAGACGCGCACCTCGGCCACCTGCTCGCCCAGCGCACCCTTGAGGCGCTCGATCAGCCCCTCCTTGGCCTTGGCTACTTCCTCCTGGGCCTTCTTGTCCTCTTCCGAGTCCAGCTTGCCCAGGTCCAGGTCGCCACGGGCCACGTCGACGAATTGCTTGCCGTCGAACTCGGTCAGGTAGCTCATCAGCCACTCGTCGATGCGATCGGTGAGCAGCAGCACTTCGATGCCCTTCTTGCGGAAGACTTCCAGGTGCGGGCTGTTCTTGATCTGCGCGTAGGATTCGCCGGTGAGGTAGTAGATCTTGTCCTGGCCGTCCTTGACGCGGCTCAGGTAGTCGGCCAGCGACACGCTCTGCTCGTCGCCCTCGCCAGCGGTGGAAGCGAAGCGCAAGAGACCGGCGATCTTCTCCTTGTTGGCGAAGTCTTCCGCCGGACCTTCCTTGAGTACCTGACCGAAGGCCTTCCAGAAGGTCTTGTAGTCGTCCGGCTTGTCCTTGGCCAGCTTCTCCAGCATGTCCAGCACACGCTTGGTCAGTGCCGACTTCATCGAGTCGATCACCGGATCTTTCTGCAGGATCTCGCGGGACACGTTCAGCGACAGGTCGTTGGAGTCCACCACGCCCTTGATGAAACGCAGGTACAGCGGCAGGAACTCATCGGCCTGATCCATGATGAACACGCGCTGCACGTAGAGTTTGAGGCCCTTGGGCGCTTCGCGGTGGTACAGGTCGAACGGCGCACGGCCCGGCACGTAGAGCAGCGAGGTGTACTCCAGCTTGCCCTCGACCTTGTTGTGGCTCCAAGTCAGCGGGTTCTCGAAGTCGTGGCCGACGTGCTTGTAGAACTCCTGGTACTCCTCGTCCTTCACTTCGCTGCGTGGGCGGGTCCACAGGGCGCTGGCGCGGTTGACGGTTTCCCACTCGGGCTCGGTGGGCTTGTCCTTCTCATCGCCATAGTGCTCTTTCGGCAGCTCGATGGGCAGGGCGATGTGGTCGGAGTATTTCTTGACGATGTTGCGCAGACGCCAACCATCGGCGAACTCTTCCTCGCCCGCCTTCAGATGCAGGACGATACGGGTGCCACGCTCGGCTTTCTCGATAGTGGCCACCTCGAATTCACCCTCGCCCTGCGATGACCAATGCACGCCCTCGGCAGCCGAAAGACCGGCGCGACGGGTGAACACCTCCACCTTGTCGGCGACGATGAAGGCCGAGTAGAAGCCCACACCGAACTGGCCGATCAGGTGCGAATCCTTCTTCTGATCACCGGAGAGGTTCTTGAGGAAGTCGGCGGTGCCGGACTTGGCGATGGTGCCCAGGTGCGCGATGACCTCATCGCGGCTCATGCCGATGCCGTTGTCCTCGAGGGTAACGGTCTTGGCCTCCTTGTCGAAGGACAGGCGGATCTTCAGCTCGGCGCCGCCCTCGAGCAGCTCGGGCTTGGCCAATGCCTCGAAACGCAACTTGTCGGCGGCATCGGAGGCGTTGGAAATCAACTCGCGCAGGAAGATTTCCTTGTTCGAGTACAGGGAATGGATCATCAGGTGAAGCAGTTGCTTCACCTCGGTCTGGAAGCCCAGGGTTTCTTTTTGAGTTTCCACACTCATGGTCGTCTAACTCCACATGCTGGTCTGAGCCGCCGGGCGGCGGATGACCTACAGATGGGGCCAGTACGATGGATTTCAAGGGCTTAGGGTCTGTTGCCATTTGGCGCAGCAACGCGGCTCGCGTCGAAACGGCAACAGACCCTAGCGTGCAGCTAGGGCTCCAACAGTTCCAGGCGGCCGATTTCCTCCGGCGCGAAGCTGAAACTGGCCTGCCCGCCGCCGCTGCCCATCTGCTGGCTTAGACGAATGCTGCCGTCGCTGTCGATGCCGACGAAGCGCCCCTCCACCGTACCGCCATTGGTCCGAACCAGGCGCATACGCAGGTTACGGTACAGCTCCGGGCTTCGCTGCAGGCGCGTCAGACTGAAGCGTTCACGACGATCCAGCGGCCGGCTGACTCGGGGTTCCTCGACGACCTGGGGGTTCTCGGCCACCGGCTGGGCATCCGCCGCCGGCAAGGGTGGGAAGTGATCGGCCTCGACCACCCAGCCCTGCGCGCCCTTGTTCAGCCTGACCGGCAAACGCTCGAGCCGCGTACCGATCCGTGCCTCGACCTCCAGCTCCAGGCGTTCACCCTTGAAACTGAAGGTCGGCAGCCTGGACAGCTCCACCGCCTCGGTGGCGAAGCGTCGCTGCACGTAATCACGGAGCACGTAGGCAATGGTGTCACGCGAGTCGAAGCTGCGATCCACCCGGCCGTCACGGTAGCGCAGGTGATCCGTGTACAGTTCCACGCGGCCACTCAGGCTGGTCTTGAAACGCGGCGGCAGCACCAGATGAAAGTCACCGATCAGGCGGTTCGGCGCCTCTGGGCGCAGATCCAGGTGCAGGGTATAACCACGAGCGAGGCGGCGAGCCTCGGGCAGATCCTGCTCCGGCAGCAACCAGCTCAGTTCCACCTCCGGCAAGTTGCCGGTGTCTTGCGGTAGCACATCGACGCGCACCGGGCCGCTCACAGGCTGCGGCAGGCGAATGGTCAGCTCGCGCAAGGCGAAGAAATCCATGCCCTCACGCAGCCGCAGCACACCCTCGATCAACTCGCCCTGTTGCGGCTGGAACGGCAGGCCGTTGAGTTTGCCACGCAGATCGATGGCCAATTCGCGCGGTGCCTGTACCTCGGGCTGCAACCAGTCCAGACGCAAGATGGCCGCGAGCCGGTCAGCATCCTTGCTGGCCAACAGCGTCATGCCCACCACCAGCGGGATGATGCCCAGCCCCACCAGCATCAGGGCGCTGCGCGCCTTGGCCCAGTGCCGCAGGATATACAGCAGCGTCAGCGGGGGGATCAGGCTGCCCCAGCCCCACAGCAAGCTGGTGGAGAAAGCGCGCATGACCAGCCAAACCAGGCCTGCCAGGATCAACAGCAAGCCCCCGATAATCAGTAACGCATCCATCCAGCAGTTCCTTGTCTTCTATAGCGTGCGCAGGCAAAGCGCATCATCGCCGCAAGCCGTCGTGCGACCGTGCACCACGATAATGGCCGCTCCCCGAGTAATCCACCGAGGAGTCGATGATTTTCAGCAAATCTGTGCACCCTCTCATCCGGTGCGCCCCTCAACCTTGGATAGGGCCAGCGCCGGGAACTTCGTGGTGCTCGGTTGGCTCCAAGCAATGCGTATGGGCCCTGCCCCGCACCATAACTCTCAGACATGGAGTGCTATCGTGAAAAAACATCTGACTTACGTCCTGCTGCTTGCCACCGCTCTGGGTCTGGCCGCCTGCGAGAAGAGCCCGGAAGACAAGATGGAGTCGGCCAAGGAGTCAGTCTCCGAAGCCATGGACAACCTGGGCGATGCCGCCAAGGAGAGCGGCGAGGCCATCGAACAGAAAACCAACGAAGCCCTGGGTAACGAACCCACCACTGGCGAAAAGATTCAGAACGCTGCCGATGATGCAGCAGACGCCGTCGAGGATGCCGGCGATGAAGCCAAGGATGCCGTCGACGGCAACTGATCGCCCTCTCGAGCACGCAACGAGGCCCGCTCTGCGGGCCTCGTTCGTTTCATAGCGCCGGGCTGAGCATCAGCAGCAGGCTGCTGGCCAGACCGACGATCCATACCAGGCTGCGCTGCCAGTGCAGATCCCACCAGTACAGCAGCAGATAGAGCACGCGGCTGACCACGAAGGTAATCGCCAGAACGTCCACCAGTAGCCCATTGGTCTGGCTGACGTGAGCCATCAGCACCCCGGCGACGAACAGCGGAAAGGCCTCGAAGCTGTTCAGATGCGCTGCCAGGGCACGCGCGCCGAAGCCGGTCAGGCGTGCCTGCTGAGCGCGCGGATGATGGTTGTCGTAGCGTCCACTCCCCTCCTCGGCCATGGCCTTGGCCACCGGCGCCTTGGCGATGAAGATCAGCAAGGCACTGATGAAGATGCACCAGAACGGTATCGTCATTCGCTTTTCTCCTTGGCCGCCTCGGCGGCCGGTGTTGGGGTGTAGACCATCACTTCCAGCACGTCCGAGTGGAATTCGCGGTGATACAGCACCAGCACCACACCGGTGGTGACCAGCATGAAGAACCAGGGGTTGATGAACCAGGCCAGGGTGGCCATGCCGAAATAGTAGGCACGCAAGCCGAAGTTGAACTGGTTGGCGGCCATCGAAATCACCCGTGCAGCTCGCTCGGCGAAAGCCCTGCGTTCCGGCTCGATGACGTGCCGCTCACCCACCATGGGCGCCGAGCCCACCAGCACCGCAGCGAAGTTGTACTGGCGCATGCACCAACTGAAGGTGAAGAAGGCGTAGACGAAGATGATCCCCAGGCACAGCAGCTTGATCTCGGACAGGCCACGGCTGACCGGCTGCACGAAGGGAATGTCCGCCAGCAACGACAGGGCGCGGTCGGAGGCGCCCAGCACGGTGAGAATACCGGCGAGGATGATCAGCGTGCTGGAGGCGAAGAACGAGGCGTTACGTTCCAGGTTGCCGATCACGTTGGCATCGGCGATGCGGTTCTCGCGTAGCAGCATGCGCCGCATCCAGTCCTCGCGATAGAGGTGCAGGACACTGGCCAGGCACGGTGTGGTACGGCCCTTCCAGGAGGCATAGCGGGTATAGCCGCCCCAGCACAGAACGAACCAGAGCGCGGCGAGAAAATGGGGCAAAAGTGTGTTGCTGGTGGGCATGCCAACTCCTTGTATGACTGCCGCGAATTATAGCCGGAGCGCAGGCTTGCTGGTTCGACAAAAGGCAAAGAGAAACGCCGCGATTTCGCGGCGTTTCGTCGATTCAGGCGGCGCTGGTCTGCCGGCTGCCAAGGATGCGGTCGAGCAAGGCGACCAGTGCCAGGGTGACGAGTACCGGCACCAGCCAGCCCAGGCTCTGCCCAGCCAGCGGCAATTGGCCGAACCAGGCTGGTACATGCTCAGCATAGGCCGATGCGGCCAGACCGTCGGCCACACCGAAGACCAGGGTCACGGCCATCACCGGCACGAACACCAGCGCTTGCGAGCACCACAGGCGGTTGGCCAGGCTCAGGGCGACCAGAACGATGGCCAGCGGATACAGCCCCACCAGAACCGGAACGGAGAAGCTGATCAACTGGGTCAACCCCTGGTTGGCGACCACCAGGCTGAACAGCCCGAACAGGATCACCACCAGACGATAGGAAACCGGCAGCAGCTTGCTGAAGAACTCGCCACAGGCCGTCAACAGCCCCACCGCGGTGGTCATGCAGGCCAGGGTAATGACCACGGCCAGCAGCAGGCTGCCGGTGATACCGAAGGTATGGTTGACGTAGGTGGTCAGCACCTGCACACCATTTTCCGCATCACCGGCGATGCCCTGGCTGGTGGCGCCAAGATAGAACAGCGCCAGATACACCAGCGACAGGCCAATGGCCGCGATCATCCCGGCGATCATCGAGTAGCGTGTTACCAGAGCGCTGTCGCTGACACCGCGATCACGAATGGCACTGGCGATGACGATGCCGAACACCAGCGCACCCAGGGTATCCATGGTCAGGTAGCCCTGCAGGAAGCCCTGCACCAACGGTGCGTCACGGTAGCTGTCGCTGACCACACCGATCTCGCCGGCCGGCGCGAACAGCGCCGCACCACCAAGCACCAGCAAGGCACTGAGCAGCACCGGAGTGATGAATTTACCGATGCGATCCACCAGGCGCCCCGGATTGAGCGAGAGGAACAGCACCACGGCAAAGTACGCCAGGGTGTAGAGCAGCAAGGACAGCGCCTCGTCGCCCGTGAAAGGCGCGACGCCCATCTCGAAAGACACCACGGCGGTGCGCGGCGTGGCGAACAGAGGGCCGATGGCCAGATAGACGGCGACCGCCAGCAGCGTGCCGGCGACCTTGCCCAGCGGCGCGGTCAGGCTGTCCATGCCACCGCCGACACGGGCCAGCGCCACGACGGTGAGCAACGGCAGACCCACGCCCGTCAGCAGAAAGCCCAGGGCGGCAGGCAGTAGATTGGCCCCGGCGGCCAACCCGGCACTGGGCGGGAAGATGATGTTGCCGGCGCCGAGAAACAGCGCAAAAGTCATGAAACCAAGGGCCAGGACATCCAGGCCTTTCAAACGAGTCATAGCGGGAAATACCACAGGCAGGAATTCAGAAAGTCGCGCAGGTTTCCTTCAGGGATCAAGGGAAACGTCGCCCGAGCGTTTGGCTCGAACCACTGGGAGCGTCGCCCGGCGCTTGTGGCGCCACGGACAGGGTTAGCAGGCCATGGTAACGAAAACGGCCCTACAGCAGCTCAGAATGGGGCAAAACTGTCGAAATGCCGCAATTCGCTGTCGCATGCGTGATAGTTGCAGGACTCCACATGACGACCACCCTGCCCCATATACCTTCCCACTCTCATGGTTTGGCAGCTCCCGCAAAACAAAAAAGGCCACCCGAAGGTGGCCTCTCTCGATCCGCCAAGAACGCTTAGGCGTTCTTGACTTCCCAGCCGGTCAGCTCGGCCAGGGCCTTGCCGATGTCAGCCAGGGAACGCACGGTTTTCACACCAGCGTCCTGCAGGGCAGCGAACTTCTCGTCTGCAGTGCCCTTGCCGCCGGAGATGATGGCGCCAGCGTGGCCCATGCGCTTGCCGGGCGGAGCGGTCACGCCAGCGATGTAGGAAACCACCGGCTTGGTGACGTTGGCCTTGATGAAGGCAGCCGCTTCTTCCTCGGCCGAACCGCCGATCTCACCGATCATGACGATCGCTTCGGTCTTCGGGTCTTCCTGGAACAGCTTGAGGATGTCGATGAAGTTGGAGCCCGGGATGGGGTCACCGCCGATGCCCACGCAGGTGGACTGGCCGAAGCCGGCGTCGGTGGTCTGCTTCACGGCTTCATAGGTCAGGGTGCCCGAACGGGACACGATGCCAACCTTGCCTGGCAAGTGGATGTGACCCGGCATGATGCCGATCTTGCACTCGCCGGGAGTGATCACGCCCGGGCAGTTCGGGCCGATCAGGCGTACGCCCAGCTCGTCGCACTTGACCTTGGCTTCCAGCATGTCGATGGTCGGGATGCCTTCGGTGATGCAGACGATCAGCTTGATGCCGCCGTTGGCCGCTTCCAGGATCGAGTCCTTGCAGAACGGAGCCGGAACGTAGATCACCGACGCTTCGGCGCCAGTGGCTTCCACGGCTTCCTTGACGGTGTTGAACACCGGCAGGCCGAGGTGGGTGGAACCGCCCTTGCCGGGGGTCACGCCGCCAACCATCTTGGTGCCGTAGGCGATGGCTTGTTCGCTGTGGAAGGTGCCCTGCGAGCCGGTGAAGCCCTGGCAGATGACCTTGGTGTCTTTGTTGATCAGGATGCTCATTACTTACCCTCCGCGGCCTTGACGACCTGCTGGGCAGCGTCGGTCAGGCTGGTTGCCGCGATGATGTTCAGACCGCTTTCGGCCAGGACCTTGGCGCCCAGCTCAGCGTTGTTGCCTTCCAGACGGACGACGACCGGGACTTTCACGCCGACTTCTTTCACGGCGCCGATGATGCCTTCGGCAATCATGTCGCAACGAACGATGCCGCCGAAGATGTTCACCAGAACGGCAGCCACGTTGCTGTCGGACAGGATGATCTTGAACGCTTCGGTCACACGCTCTTTGGTAGCACCGCCGCCAACGTCGAGGAAGTTGGCCGGCTTGCCGCCGTGCAGGTTGACGATGTCCATGGTGCCCATGGCCAGGCCAGCACCGTTGACCATGCAGCCGATGTTGCCTTCCAGCGCGACGTAGTTCAGCTCCCACTTCTGCGCATGGGCTTCACGAGCGTCGTCCTGGGACGGGTCGTGCATAGCGCGCAGCTTGGGCTGGCGGTACATGGCGTTGGAGTCGATGTTGATCTTGGCATCCAGGCAGTGCAGGTTGCCGTCGGCCTTGATCACCAGCGGGTTAACTTCCAGCAGGGCCAGGTCGTAGTCCTGGAACAGCTTGGCCAGGTTGACGAAGATGTGGGTGAACTGCTTGATCTGATCACCTTCCAGGCCTAGCTGGAACGCCAGCTCGCGACCCTGGTACGGCTGTGCGCCAACCAGCGGATCGATGGTGGCCTTGAGGATCTTCTCAGGGGTTTCGTGAGCCACTTTCTCGATGTCCACGCCACCTTCGGTGGAGGCCATGAACACGATACGACGGCTGGAACGATCGACGACCGCGCCCAGGTACAGTTCCTTGGCGATGTCGGTGCAGGATTCGACCAGGATCTTGCTGACCGGCTGACCATTGGCGTCAGTCTGGTAGGTCACCAGACGCTTGCCCAGCCAGTTGGCGGCGAACGCCTTGGCGTCGTCCTTGCTCTTGACCAGCTTTACGCCACCGGCCTTGCCGCGGCCACCAGCGTGGAGCCTTGACGACCCACTCGCTGCCGCCGATTTTTTCGCAGGCCTCTGCGGCTTCTTCCGGGGTGTCCACCGCGAAGCCCTTGGATACAGGCAGGCCGTATTCAGCGAACAGCTGCTTACCCTGATACTCGTGAAGATTCATGCTTGTCTACCGTCTTCGTTTAGGTATTGCGCATTCGGCGCTGTACTTGTGATACCGCGCCACCTGTGACTGCCGGAGCAGTCCGCCGGGCATTCCGCAACCGGTTGAGCAACCGGCTGCGGGCCTTCCGACGTGGTTCTGCATTGCAGGGCCGACAGGATGAAGGGGCGAGAAGCCCCATCTGTCGATGACCCTGCACGAAACTCGAAGTGGCCGAACCAGTCGGCCACTGTCACGCTTAGCGCTTCTTGCGGTTGGCGATATGGATCGCGCCACCGTTGACCGCCAGGGCAGCTTCGTGCAGCGCCTCGGACAGGGTCGGGTGGGAGAAGACCATCATGCCGAGGTCTTCGGCGCTGGTGCCGAATTCCATGCCGATCGCGCCTTGCTGTACCAGCTCGGCAGCGCTCGGGCCAATCACGTGAACGCCCAGCACGCGGTCGGTGTTGGCATCGGCGATGACCTTGACCAGACCACCGGTATCGTTGGCAGCCATGGCACGGCCGCTGGCCGCGAAGGGGAAGGTACCGATATTGACGGCAACGCCTTCGGCCTTCAGTTGCTGCTCGGTCTTGCCGACCCAGGCGATTTCCGGGTGGGTGTAGATCACCGACGGGATCAGGTCGTAGTTGATCTGCGCCTTGTGCCCGGCGATGCGCTCGGCCACCATCACGCCCTCTTCCGAGGCCTTGTGCGCCAGCATCATGCCACGCACCACGTCACCGATGGCGTAGACGCCCGGAACGCTGGTTTCGCACTGGTCGTTGACGTAGATGTAGCCACGCTCGTCCAGATCCACACCGCTGTCGGCGGCCAGCAGATCGGTGGTCACCGGGCGACGCCCCACAGCCACGATCAGCTTGTCGAATACCATCTTCTGCTCGCCATTGGCGTCGGTGAAGGTGACGGTCACCTGCTTCTTCTTGACTTCGGTAGCCGTGACGCGAGCGCCCAGGCGGATGTCCAGGCCCTGCTTGGTCAGGGTCTTCTGGGCTTCCTTGGCGATCTGCTCGTCGGCGGCGACGAGGAACTTGTCCATGGCCTCCAGCACGGTGACTTCCGAACCCAGGCGGGCCCATACCGAGCCCAGCTCCAGGCCGATCACGCCAGCACCGATCACGCCCAGCTTCTTCGGTACGGCCTGGAATTCCAGGGCGCCGGTGGAGTCGACGATCACGTCCTGATCGACCGGGGCCGGCGGGATCTCCACCGGCTTGGAGCCGGAAGCGATGATCACGTGGGCGCCTTCGACCACCTGGGTCTTGCCGTCGCTGCCGGTGACTTCCACCTGCTTGCCAGCCAGCAGCTTGCCGTGGCCTTCGAGCAGGGTCACGCCGTTGGCCTTGAACAGCGCGCCGATACCGCCAGTCAGGTTCTTCACGATGTTGGCCTTGCGCCCGATCATCGCCGGCACATCGATGGTCACGCCCTTGGCCTCGATACCGTGAACGGCGAAGCCTTCCTTCGCTTCGTGATACTTCCAGGAGCTGTCCAGCAGCGCCTTGGAGGGAATGCAACCGACGTTCAGGCAAGTGCCGCCGAGGGCGATCTTGCCGTCCTTGCCCTGATACTTCTCGATGCAGGCGGTTTTCAGACCGAGTTGCGCTGCCTTGATGGCGGCGACGTAGCCACCTGGGCCGGCACCAATGACTACCACGTCGAATTTCTGGGTCATAAAAGATTCCTTTTCAGCTTCAAGCTTCAGTTTCAAGCTGCAAGGCGAAGGCTTCTACTTGAAGCTTGGCGCTTGCAGCTCGAGGCTGGTGTATTAGATGTCCAGCAGCAGGCGGGCCGGATCTTCGAGCAAGTTCTTGATGGTCACCAGGAAGGTCACGGCTTCCTTACCATCGATCAGGCGATGGTCGTAAGACAGCGCCAGGTACATCATCGGGCGGATCACCACCTGACCGTTGATCGCCATCGGGCGCTGAATGATGTTGTGCATACCCAGGATGGCAGCCTGCGGCGGGTTGACGATCGGCGTCGACATCATCGAACCGAAGGTACCACCATTGGTAATGGTGAAGGTGCCGCCGGTCATTTCCTCGATCGACAGTTTGCCGTCACGGGCCTTCTTGCCGAAGGTGGCGATGCCGTTCTCGATTTCCGCCAGGCTCATCAGCTCGGCATTGCGCAGTACCGGAACCACCAGGCCACGATCGCTGGACACGGCCACGCCGATGTCGGCATAGCCGTGGTAGACGATGTCGTTGCCGTCGATCGAGGCGTTGACCGCCGGGAAGCGCTTCAGCGCCTCGGTGGCGGCCTTGACGAAGAAGGACATGAAGCCCAGGCGCACGCCGTTGTGGGACTTCTCGAACAGATCCTTGTACTTCGAGCGCAGGGCCATGACTTCGGTCATGTCCACTTCGTTGAAGGTGGTCAGCATGGCCATGGAGGACTGCGCCTCGACCAGACGCTCGGCGATCTTGGCGCGCAGGCGGGTCATCGGCACGCGCTTCTCGGTGCGGTCGCCAGTGGCCACGACCGGCTCGGTAGCAGCCGGAGCAGCAGCAGGCTTGGCAGCGGCGGCCGGGGCGCTCTTCTTGGCTTCTACGGCGGCGACCACGTCTTCCTTGGTCACGCGGCCACCCTTGCCGGTGCCGGCGATGCTGTTCGGGTCGATGCCGTTCTCTTCGGCCAGCTTGCGCGCGGCCGGCGAGAGAATGGCGTCATCGCCAGCAGCGGCAGCCGGAGCAGCAGCCTGGGCCGGAGCAGCGGCAGCGGCCGGAGCGGCAGCCGGAGCAGCGGCGGCAGCGCCACCTTCGGTCAGCTTGCCCAGCAGCTCGTTGGAGAGAACGGTGTCACCTTCGTTCTTGATGATCTCGGCCAGAACGCCGTCGGCCTCGGCCAGGACTTCGATCACCACCTTGTCGGTTTCGATGTCGACGATCAGCTCATCACGTTTGACCGCTTCACCCGGCTTCTTGTGCCAGGTAGCGACGGTGCCGTCGGCAACCGATTCCGGGAAGGTTGGGGCTTTGATCTCGATAGCCATTGTGTGCGTTTCCTTAAATTCGGTTTGACCGGGAGGTGGCACCTGCCACCTCCCGGATGAAGGCGTTAAACAGTAAAGGCGTCCTGCAGCAGTTTTTCCTGCTGCTCGGCGTGCATCGACGCGTAACCGCAAGCAGGGGCTGCCGAAGCGTCACGGCCGGCATACTCGAGGAACAGGGTTCTCTTGTGTGCGGAGGTCACGCGACGCATGTGGTGCTGGCTGCAGTACCAGGCGCCCTGGTTCATGGGCTCTTCCTGGCACCAGACCACGTGCTTGAGGTTCTTGTACGGCGCCAGGGCCTCGGTCAGATCTTCTTCCGGGAACGGATAGAGCTGCTCGATACGCACGATGGCGATGTCTTCGCGACCTTCGGCTCGACGCTTCTCCAGCAGGTCGTAGTAGACCTTGCCGCTGCACAGGATCATGCGCTCGACCTTCTTCGGATCCAGCGAATCGATCTCGCCGATCACGGTCTGGAAGGAGCCTTCGGCCAGTTCTTCCAGGGTCGACACGGCCAGCTTGTGGCGCAGCAGCGACTTCGGCGTCAGCACCACCAGCGGCTTGCGCAGCGGGCGGATCACCTGGCGACGCAGCATGTGGTAGACCTGCGCCGGGGTGGTCGGCACGCACACCTGCATGTTGTGCTCGGCGCACAGTTGCAGGTAACGCTCCAGACGCGCCGAGCTGTGCTCGGGGCCCTGGCCTTCGTAGCCATGCGGCAGCAGCATGGTCAGGCCGCACAGGCGGCCCCACTTGGTCTCGCCGCTGGAGATGAACTGGTCGAATACCACCTGGGCGCCGTTGGCGAAGTCGCCGAACTGGGCTTCCCAGATCACCAGCGCGTTCGGCGTGGTGGTGGCATAGCCGTACTCGAAGGCCAGCACCGCTTCCTCGGAGAGGTAGGAGTCATACAGCTCGAACCTGGGCTGACCCTCGTAGAGGTTCTTCAGCGGAACGTAGGCCGATGCGTCCTTCTGGTTGTGCAGCACCGCATGGCGGTGCGAGAAGGTGCCACGGCCGATGTCCTGACCGGTCATGCGGATCGGATGGCCCTCGAACAGCAGCGTGGCGTAGGCCATGGTCTCGGCGAAACCCCAGTTGATCGGCAGGCCACCGGCCCCCATCTTCTGGCGATCTTCGAGAATCTTCGAGACCTGACGCTGCACCACGAAGCCTTCCGGTATCTCTAGCAGCTTGGCGGACAGATCCTGCAAGGTCTTCAGATCGAAACGGGTGTCGTGACGCGCGGTCCAGGCGTGGCCCAGATACGGGCGCCAGTCGACGAACAGCTCCTTGTTCGGCTCCTTGACCAGGCTCTTGACCACGTGCTGGCCATTGTCCAGCGCGGTACGGTACTCATCGACCTTGGCCTGCACGTCATCACTGGTCTGCACGCCGGCAGCCACCAGAGCATCGGCATACAGCTCACGAGTGGTGCGCTGCTTGGCGATCTGCTGATACATCAGCGGCTGGGTGCCGCTCGGCTCGTCGGCCTCGTTGTGGCCACGGCGGCGGTAGCAGACCAGATCGATGACCACGTCACGCTTGTATTGCATGCGGTAGTCGACGGCCAGCTGAGTGACGAACACCACCGCTTCCGGGTCGTCGCCATTCACATGGAAGATCGGCGCCTGAATCATCTTGGCCACGTCGGTGGCGTACTCGGTGGAGCGCGAGTCCAACGGGTTGCTGGTGGTGAAACCGACCTGGTTGTTGATCACGATGTGGATGGTGCCGCCCGTCTTGTAACCACGGGTCTGCGACATCTGGAAGGTCTCCATGACCACGCCCTGCCCTGCGAAAGCGGCATCACCGTGAATGGAGATCGGCAGTACCTTGTCGCCGGTGGCGTCGTTGCGACGATCCTGACGGGCACGCACGGAACCCTCGACCACCGGGGAAACGATCTCCAGGTGCGAGGGGTTGAACGCCAGCGCCAGGTGCACTTCGCCGCCCTGGGTCATGACGTTGGAGGAGAAACCCTGGTGGTACTTCACGTCACCGGAGGACAAGCCTTCGGCCTTCTTGCCCTCGAACTCGTCGAACAGATCACGCGGGTTCTTGCCCAGGGTGTTGACCAGCACGTTGAGGCGGCCACGGTGGGCCATGCCGATGACGATTTCCTTGGTGCCGTAGGAGCCCGAACGCTGGATGATCTCATCCATCATCGGGATCAGGCTTTCACCGCCTTCGAGGCCGAAACGCTTGGTGCCCGGGTACTTGGTGCCCAGGTACTTCTCCAGGCCCTCGGCCGCGGTCACGCGCTCGAGGATGTGGCCACGCAGCTCAGGCGAGAACTGCGGACGACCGCGCACGCTCTCCAGACGCTGGGCGAACCAGTTGCGCTGGCCGGAATCGACGATGTGGGTGAACTCGGCACCGATGGTGCGACAATATGTCTGCTGCAGCGCATCGCGGATTTCGCGTAGCGTTGCTTCTTCCTTGCCGATATACAGCTCGCCGGTACGGAAGGTGGTGTCCAGATCGGCGTCGGTCAGACCATAGTGATTGATCGACAGGTCGGACGGCGCAGTGCGCTCCCACAGCCCCAGCGGGTCGAGCTGAGCTGCCTGATGACCACGCATGCGATAGGCCTGGATCAGGCGCAGCACTTCCACCTGCTTCTTTTCGTGCTCGCTGCTCACAGCCCCGGCGGAAACCGGCTGAGCACGGCGCGAATTCTTGGCGAGCAGAACGAAATGATCACGGATGGTCGAGTGCGATACGTCCGTGGTACCGCTGCCATCGGTCGGCAGTTTCTGGAAGTAAGTGCGCCACTCTTCTGGCACAGCGTTGGGATCGTGCAGGTAGAGCTCGTAGAGCTCTTCCACGTAGGCAGCGTTACCACCGGATAGGTGGGCGCTTTCCCACATGCGCTGCATCACGCTTTCTTGCATGCTTGGTCACCCTCGGTAAGGGGACACCACCGGCGTGAATACCGCATGGCTCCAATCAAAGTCATGTTGACTGCGACTCGAATAAAGCCACTCGGGTTCCCGCAGATAGTCCGGGTACCAGCCCGGATGCCCCTGCTGGTCGTCATGTTTTTCAAAATGTGAATCACGGCTTTTTGGGCTGTGATTCCGGCTTTTGCTGCAATACCGGCCGAAGCCGGTACTGCAGGTGCTACAGGTACAGCGATTTGCGAATCAGGTGCCGCTCTGCAGCAGCATGTTACGCACGTGACCGATGGCCTTGGTCGGGTTCAGACCCTTGGGGCAAACGTTCACGCAGTTCATGATGCCGCGGCAACGGAACACGCTGAACGGATCATCCAGCGACGCCAGACGCTCGGCGGTCTTGGTGTCACGGCTGTCGGCCAGGAAACGATAGGCCTGCAGCAGCGCAGCGGGACCGAGGAACTTGTCCGGATTCCACCAGAAGGACGGGCAACTGGTGGAGCAGCACGCGCACAGGATGCACTCGTACAGCCCGTCGAGCTTCTCGCGATCTTCCGGGCTCTGCAGACGCTCGATGGCCGGAGCCGGGGTATCGTTCTGCAGGAACGGCTGCACCTTCTCGTACTGCTTGTAGAAGATGCTCATATCGACGACCAGGTCACGAATCACCGGCAGACCCGGCAACGGACGGATCACCAGCTTGCCGCCTTTCAGCCCCGCTGCGGACAGCGGGGTGATGCAGGCCAGGCCGTTCTTGCCGTTGATGTTCATGCCGTCGGAGCCGCAAACGCCTTCACGGCAGGAGCGACGATAGGAGAAACCTTCGTCCTGCTCCTTGATCAGCGCCAGCACGTCGAGAACCATGACGTCCTTGCCGCCGGTATCAACCTGGAAGTCCTGCATGAAGGGCGCAGCGTCCTTCTCCGGGTTGTAGCGATAAACACTGACTTGCAACATATCGGTCACCCTTAATAAGTCCGAACCTTGGGTTCAAATGCCGGAACGGTCTTCGGCGCGAAGTTCACGTCACGCTTGGCTACGCGCTTCTCGCCCGGGAAGTAGAGCGAATGGCACAGCCAGTTCTGATCGTCGCGCTCCTCGAAGTCTTCGCGAGCGTGCGCACCGCGCGACTCTTTGCGAGCCTCGGCAGCCACAGCGGTCGCTTCGGCGACTTCGAGCAGGTTTTGCAGTTCCAGCGCCTCGATACGCGCAGTGTTGAACGCCTGGCTCTTGTCGGAGATCTTCACCTTGGCGATACGCTCGCGCAGGTCGGCCAGTTGTTGGATACCCTTCTGCATGTACTCGCCAGTGCGGAACACGCCGAAGTAGTTTTGCATGCACTGTTGCAGCTCGCGCTTGAGCGGAGCGACTTCTTCGCCCGTGCTGCGCTCGTTGACGCCAGCCAGGCGAGCGAGCGACTGCTCGATGTCGGTTTCGCTGGCGCCACGGACTTCCACGCCTTCTTTCAGCGCTTTTTCCAGGTGCAGGCCAGCGGCGCGACCGAACACCACCAGATCCAGCAGCGAGTTGCCGCCCAGACGGTTGGCACCGTGTACCGACACGCAAGCCACTTCGCCCACGGCGAACAGGCCTTCGATGATGGTGTCCTTGCCGTTGGCATCCTGGGTGATGGCCTGGCCATGGATGTTGGTGGCAACGCCGCCCATCATGTAGTGGCAGGTCGGGATGACCGGGATCGGCGCGACCACCGGGTCGACGTGCGCGAAGGTCTTGGACAGTTCGCAGATACCCGGCAGGCGGCTGTGCAGCACTTCTTCACCGAGGTGATCGAGCTTGAGCAGCACGTGATCCTTGTTCGGGCCAACACCGTTGCCGGCGATGACTTCCTTGACCATGGAACGGGCAACCACGTCGCGACCGGCCAGGTCCTTGGCGTTCGGCGCGTAACGCTCCATGAAGCGCTCGCCATGGGCGTTGATCAGGTAACCACCCTCACCACGGCAACCTTCGGTGACCAGTACACCGGCACCGGCGATGCCAGTCGGGTGGAACTGCCACATCTCGATGTCCTGCACCGGCACGCCGGCACGCAGGGCCATGCCCACGCCATCGCCGGTGTTGATCAGGGCGTTGGTGGTGGAGGCGTAGATACGACCGGCACCGCCAGTGGCCAGAACCACGGCCTTGGAGCGGATGTAGACGGTTTCGCCGGTCTCGATGCAGATGGCGATGATGCCGACGATGGCGCCATCCTGGTTCTTCACCAGGTCAACGGCGTACCACTCGTTGAGGAACGAGGTGCCAGCCTTCAGGTTGGCCTGGTACAGGGTGTGCAGCAGCGCGTGACCGGTACGGTCGGCAGCGGCGCATGTACGGGCAGCCTGGGTCGGATTGTCCGGCCCCTTGGACTGACCGCCGAACGGACGCTGATAGATGCGGCCCTGCTCGGTACGGGAGAACGGCAGGCCCATGTGCTCGAGCTCGAACACCGCTTCCGGGCCGACGGAGCACATGTATTCGATGGCATCCTGGTCACCGATGTAGTCGGAGCCCTTGACGGTGTCGTACATGTGCCAGCGCCAATCGTCGTTCGGGTCAGCCGAAGCGATGGCGCAGGTGATGCCACCCTGAGCGGAAACGGTGTGCGAACGAGTCGGGAACACCTTGGTGACCACGGCAGTCTTGTGACCGCCCTGAGCCAGTTGCAGCGCGGCACGCATGCCGGCGCCGCCGCCACCTACGATGATGGCGTCATAGGAAAGAGTACGGATGCTAGCCATGAATCAGAAACCCCACAGAATCTGCACGCCCCAGACGAAAAACGCGAACATGGCGATGCCACACGCGGCCTGGAACAGGAAACGCACAATGGTCGCCGACTTGCCCAGCGCCATCGGCGTCAGGTAGTCAGTGGAGATGGTCCACATGCCGACCCAGGCGTGCACGCTCAGTGCAACCAGTGCCAGCAGGCTGAAGATGCGCATTGCGGTATGCGAGAACAGGCCGTGCCATTCGGCGTAGCCCATGCCCGGATTGCAGATCACATAGCCCAGCAGAAACAGCGTATAAGCCGCGAGAACGACCGCAGAAACGCGCTGCGCCATCCAGTCATAGAGGCCCGAACGCGAGAAATTCGTGACATTAGTTACCATATCCACACCCCCAGCAGCACGATCACGATCGCCGCAACGGCGATGACGATTTTCGAGCCCAGCTTGCCGCCTTCCAGCGTCTCACCGATGCCCATGTCCATGATCAGATGGCGCACACCGGCCACCAGGTGGTACAGCAGAGCGGACAACAGACCCCAGATCACGAACTTGGCCAGCGGGCTGGTCAGGCATTCCTTCACCTGGGCGAAGCCCTCTTCGGAAGTCAGCGACTTGTCGAGGCCGAACAGCAGAATGGCGATACCGACGAAGAGGATGACACCGGAGATACGGTGAAGAATGGACGTGTAAGCGGTGATCGGGAGCTTGATAGTCCTAAGGTCTAGGTTTACAGGTCGTTGGCTATTCACGGCTTTTTATCACACTGAGAGCCCCTAACTATCAGGGCAAAGTTGTTGGGAAGTGCACTGGTCAGGTACCCATCACCCAAGGAGTGACGACCGCCATTATATGGCCCTGAAGCCCCTGACGGTCGGGCGCAGAGTATAGACAGTTAGCAGACTAATGACAATGCAATGCCCTCCCCCAAAAAGCGCATTGCAGCCTTCGTACAAATGGCGTAAATAGCCCGCTTTTTTCGTTGAAAACCGCGCCAGAAGCCTTCTGCGACGGGGTTTTCGCAAATTGACATTCGGATTTATCCCACTATAGTGGTGCGGGCCCTGCGTGGGGGGCTGTCTGATGATTTCAAGCATAACTAGGAGGCCACACATGGCTGACAAAAAAGCGCAGTTGATCATCGAGGGCGATGCCCCCGTAGACCTGCCTGTTCTGACCGGCACCGTTGGTCCCGACGTAATCGACGTGCGAGGACTGACCTCCACGGGCCGCTTCACCTTCGACCCCGGCTTCATGTCCACCGCTTCCTGCGAGTCGAAGATCACCTACATCGACGGTGAAAAAGGCATTTTGTTGCACCGCGGCTACCCGATCGAACAGCTTGCCGAGAAATCCGACTACCTGGAAACCTGCTACCTGCTGCTCAACGGCGAACTGCCGACCCAGGCGCAGAAAGCCCAGTTCGTCAGCACCATCAAGAACCACACCATGGTGCACGAGCAACTCAAGACCTTCTTCAATGGCTTCCGCCGCGACGCTCACCCCATGGCCATCATGTGCGGCGTGGTCGGCGCCCTGTCCGCCTTCTATCACGACTCGCTGGACATCAAGAACCCGCAGCATCGCGAAGTTTCCGCCATGCGCCTGGTCGCCAAGATGCCGACCATCGCCGCCATGGCCTACAAGTACTCCATGGGCCAGCCCATGATGTACCCGCGCAATGACCTCAATTACGCGGAAAACTTCCTGCACATGATGTTCAACACCCCGGCCGAGATCAAACCGATCAGCCCGGTACTGGCCAAGGCGATGGACAAGATCTTCATCCTCCACGCCGACCACGAGCAGAACGCCTCCACCTCCACCGTGCGCCTGGCTGGCTCCTCGGGCGCCAACCCCTTCGCCTGTATCGCAGCCGGCATCGCCGCCCTCTGGGGCCCGGCGCACGGCGGCGCCAACGAAGCGGTGCTGACCATGCTCGACGAAATCGGCAGCGTGGAGAACATCGACAAGTTCGTGGCCAAGGCCAAGGACAAGGACGACCCGTTCAAGCTGATGGGCTTCGGCCACCGTGTGTACAAGAACTTCGACCCGCGCGCCAAGGTCATGAAGCAGACCTGCGACGAAGTCCTGGCCGAGCTGGGCATCAACGACCCGCAACTGGAACTGGCGATGAAGCTGGAAGAGATCGCGCGCAACGATCCTTACTTCAAGGAGCGCAACCTCTACCCGAACGTGGACTTCTACTCGGGCATCATCCTCAAGGCCATCGGCATTCCCACCTCGATGTTCACCGTGATCTTCGCCCTGGCGCGCACCGTCGGCTGGATCTCGCACTGGAAGGAAATGCTCTCTGGCCCGTACAAGATCGGCCGCCCGCGCCAGCTCTACACTGGCCATGCCAAGCGCGACCTGCCCGACGACCGGGGCTGATCGCCGCTGAAAGAAAAAGGGCTGCCAATGGCAGCCCTTTTCATTTGTACCCTGGAAAACTACTTTGCCTCCGCCTTGGCCCGTAGCGCCTTGAGCGTCTGCAAGGGCGCATCGACCACGAAGCTGTTGGCCAGCCAGGACGGCACGCTGCCACCCGGCTCGGTATGGGCTTCGTAGGTCACTTCCACCCGATGCTCGCCTTCCGGTTTGAGCAGCCACTCCCCCTCCAGGCTGGGTACACGCACGTAGCCCTTCTCCTTGGGCAAACGCCCTGGGTCGCCTTCGAGCATGCGTGTCACACTGCCGTCCGCCTCCTTGCGCGTCGTCACCTCAATCACCGAGTCACGCGCCTCTACCGGCCAGGGCATCTTGAAACGGGTGTACAGCCAGCTCTTGTCGCCCTCACGTTGCAACAAGCGTTGCTCCTGGCAGCTATAGACCCAGGCACAGGCACCAGGGACATCTTCCTGCAGGGCAAGCACCTTGGGCAGATCGGCATCGATGGTCACCACGCCACGATAAGCCTTGTACTTGGAGCCCGGCACATCGGCCAGATAGACCTTGATGCCCTCCTCCTCATGCTCTAGCTGCCATTTGCGCTCGGCCGCCTGAACGCCCGAGGCGCAGATCAACACGGCCAGCAATGCGATACGGGACTTGCTCATGACCACTCCTGAATGCTGTTTTCGTTTCGACCCGCGCACGCCGACACGAGTTCATGGGGCGAGGCGGTGGCTTGTTCGAGCCAGCCCAGCAGGCGGATCGCAGCCTCACGGCTGTCGCCGCACACCGCCTCGTCGGGCTTGAAGCCACCACACACCGCCGGACGCTCGGCGCGCCCGAACAGGGCGCACAGATGCTCGGCGGACAGATGAATGCAACGCACGCCGGCCGGCTTGCCTGCAGGCATACCGGGAATCGGCGAGCTGATGGAAGGCGCGATGCAGCAGGCACCACAACCGGCACGGCAATTCACGGCCAAAACTCCTCGGCAGACCAGATCGACGGCGGCGATAGTAGCGCCTGCCGAAGCCCGATGGGAGATTTGCTGTACGCGTTGCCGCTTCAAAATCGCGTTGCAGGCACTCCACACGAACCGCTCAGAGTCTTCAGCGATCGCTGGTCAGCCATCGGATGGATCATTACGCCCAAAGGGCATGCAACCTTCGCCACGAATGTCCCTCTGATACACAGACGCCAGAGCCCATACGCCGTTTGCCGGTAGTAGAAAGCTTTTCCATACTGGCGTACCGCGACGCACGCCCCAAACCGCTAAGGAGCGCCAATGGGACACTGGCTGGTCATCGACCTGGAAGCCACCACCGATGAGGGTGGCTGGCCACTGGAAGAAATGGAGATCATCGAGATCGGTGCCAGCCTGGTAACCGCCGCAGGCCACGAATGCGACCATTTCCAGCGTTTCGTGCGTCCACAGCGCCGGCCCTGCCTGACCGATTTCTGCCGTCAGCTCACCCATATCAACCAGAGCGACATCGATGCCGCCACCTCGCTGCCGCAGGTCTGGGCGCAATTCGAGCGCTGGCTCGGCCAGCATGCGCCACGCCTGGCTGGCTGGGGGAGCTGGGGCGACTACGATCGCCGGCAATTGCTGCACGAGTGGCAACAACATGGGCTTCACAGCCTGCTCAGCGCCACGCCGCACCTGAACCTCAAGCAGGCGTTCGCCAAGGCCCGGCAACTGTCGCGCCAGGTCGGCCTTAACCAGGCCCTGCAATTGTCCGGCCTGCAGTTTCAGGGGCAACAGCACCGCGCCTTGATGGATGCCCGCAACACGGCGCGCCTGCTGCCTCTGGTACTGCCCATCAAAGGGTGATGACGACACCAGAGCGCTTGGGCATACTGTCGGGCCTTTTCAGCCCAGCGGCGAGCGGTGCGTCAGCGCTGCTGTCGATTGCCTGGCCCCTTTCGCCCCCTTTCCGAGGAATCGCAGATGTTCAAGGTCAACGAGTACTTCGACGGCACCGTCAAATCCATCGGCTTCACCATGGCTGAAGGCCCTGCCACCATCGGTGTGATGGCGCCGGGTGAATACGAATTCGGCACCAGCCAACTGGAAGTCATGCACGTCGTCGCCGGTGCCCTGACCGTCAAGCTGCCGGGCAGCGAGAGCTGGGACACCTTCGCCGCTGGCAGCCAGTTCACCGTACCGGCCAACAGCAAGTTCCAGCTGAAGGTCTCCGTGGACACCGCCTATCTCTGCGAATACCGCTAACAGGCCGTTGAAAAACTACCTGCGTTGGCAATCCCGCGTTAAAAACGACCTCAAAATGCTCATTTACAGCTCGTAAACTCCGCTTTTTCGGTCGTTTTTGCCTTGTCTTGCCTGCCTCGCCTACGTTTTTCAAAAGCCTGGCAGCCCAAGGCGCCACGAAGAACCGGCCCCAGCGGCCGGTTTTTTCTTATCAGCATTACAGTTTCGGTGCGCGCGGCGCACCCTACTTCTGACACCCATTGACCCGCCAAGGACAGCCTCCATGCCCCGCACCGCCCTCTTCGCCCCTATCGCCCTGCTGGTGGTGGCCATGGTCTCGATCCAGAGCGGCGCCTCCCTGGCCAAGCATCTGTTCCCCCTGGTGGGCGCCGAAGGCACCACGACCCTGCGCCTGGTGCTCGGCGCGATCATCCTGTCACTGGTGATGCAGCCCTGGCGGGCCAAGCTGGATCTGCGCAAATGCCAGGCCCTGCTCGCCTATGGCCTGGCGCTGGGCGGCATGAACCTGCTGTTCTACATGTCGCTGCAGCGCATTCCACTGGGCATCGCCGTGGCCCTGGAATTCACCGGGCCACTGGCCCTGGCGCTGTTTTCCTCACGTCGCCCGCTGGATTTCGTCTGGGTGATCCTGGCCATCGTCGGCCTGTGGATGCTGCTGCCGACCGGCGCCACGCAGAGCGCCATCGACCCGCTGGGCGCAGCGCTGGCCCTGGCCGCCGGTGCGTGCTGGTCGCTGTACATCGTCTTTGGGCAGAAAGCCGGCGCCCAACATGGCCGGCATACCGTCGCCCTGGGCACCTGGGTCGCGGTGCTGCTGGTGCTGCCCATCGGCGCCTGGCGTGCCGGCAGCGACCTGCTCAACGTCGATCTGCTGCCCATCGCCCTGGGCGTGGCGGTGCTTTCCTCTGCCCTACCCTATAGCCTGGAAATGGTCGCATTGACCCGCCTGCCAGCGCGCACCTTCAGCGTCCTGATGAGTATGGAGCCCGCCATCGCCGCCCTCTGCGGCCTGGCGTTTCTCGGCGAGAAGCTGCTCTGGGGTCAGTGGCTGGCCGTCGGCGCCATCATCCTCGCCTCGGCCGGCGCCGCCGCCACCATCCGCCCCCAGCGCTGATCAGGCATTCTGGCCGAACTGCAGCTCGGCCAGGCGCGCATACAGCGGGCTGCTCTCGATCAGCTCGGCATGAGTGCCAATGGCCGCCAGACGTCCCTGTTCGATCACCGCGATACGATCCGCCTGCTTGATCGTGGCCAGACGGTGGGCGATCACCAGCGTGGTGCGCCCGGCCATCAGCGACGGCAGTGCCTGCTGGATCAGGTGCTCGCTCTCGGCATCCAGCGCACTGGTGGCTTCGTCGAGCAGCAGGATCGGCGCATCGGCGAGCAACGCGCGGGCAATTGCCAGGCGTTGACGCTGCCCACCGGAAAGCCCCAGGCCAGCCTCGCCCAGGTGGGTCTGATAGCCCTGCGGCAGGCGCTGGATGAACTCATGGGCGTGTGCCGCTCTAGCAGCGGCCTCCACCTCCGCCTGGCTGGCATCGAGGCGGCCATAGCGGATATTGTCCTCGACCGAACCGAAGAACAGCGCCGGATTCTGCGACACCAGGGCGAAGCAGCTACGCAGCGCATCGGGATCGAGCTGATCGATGGCCACGCCGTCCACCAGAATGCGCCCGGCCTGCGGGTCGAAAAAGCGCAGCAGCAGGTCGAACAGTGTCGACTTGCCAGCCCCGGACGGCCCCACCAGCGCCAGGGTTTCCCCCGCCGCCACCTGCAGGTCGATGCCATCGATGGCGTAGCTGTCCGAGCGCGACGGATAGGCGAAGCGCACACCCTGCAACTCGATGCGTCCCTGCACCGGCTGCGGCAGCGGTTGCGGCTGCTGCGGCGCGACTATGGCATTGCCGGCACGCAACAGCTCGGCGATGCGCTCGGCGGCGCCTGCGGCGCGCTGCAGCTCGCCAATCACCTCACTGAGGGTGCCGAACGACGAGCCGACGATCAGGGCGTAGAAGACGAAGGCCGCCAGTTCGCCACCGGAAATGCGCCCGGCGATCACATCCATGCCACCGACCCAGAGCATCACCCCCACCGCCCCGAGCACCAGCACGATGACCACGGTGATCAGCCAGGAGCGCTGGGCGATGCGCTTGCGCGCCACCTCGAACGCCGCCTCGACGGACGTGGCGAAACGACGCTTGTCCTCGTCCTGGTGGTTGTAGGCCTGCACCGTCTTGATCTGCCCGAGCACCTCGCCGACATAGCTGCCGACATCGGCCACGCGATCCTGGCTCTGCCGCGACAGCGCGCGCACACGGCGGCCGAACAGCAGGATTGGCGCCACCACCAGCGGCAAGGCCAGCAGCACGATGCCGCTGAGCTTGGGATTGGTGACCACCAGCAGCACGCTGCCGCCGATGAGCATGATCAGGTTGCGCAGCGCCATTGACAGCGACGAACCGATCACCGACTGCAGCAAGGTGGTGTCGGCGGTCAGCCGCGACTGGATTTCCGAACTGCGGTTGCTTTCGTAGAAGCCTGGATGCAGCTCGATCAAATGATCGAACACGCGCCGGCGGATATCGGCCACCACCCGCTCGCCGATCCAGGACACCAGGTAGAAGCGCATGTAGGTGCCCGCGGCCAGTGCCAGCACCAGCACGAAGAACAGCCCCAGGGAGTGGCGCAGCGCCGCAGGCGACTGCGTGGCCAGGCCCTGATCCACCAGCAACTTGATGCCCTGGCCCATGGACAGAGTAATGGCCGCCGTGAACATCAGCGCCAGCAGTGCGCCCAGCACCCGCCCGCGATAGGGCGCGATGAAACGCCAGGCCAGGCGTATGGCGCCGCGCTGGCGGGAAGAAAGCATCGATGTCATGGCAGGTCTCAGGAGTCAGCAGTCGAGGGGGCTTCCGCCAGCCAGGCCACGGCGCACAGCGCCAGGGCAGCCAGGTTGGTGGAAAGCGGATTGAACGCCTGAAGCAACAGATGGGGACTCAATAGCGCGACATCAAGCAGCAGCACCAGCAATATCAAGCCCGCGACCAGCAACGGCCAGCGCTGGCGGCGTACCGTCAGCAGGGCGATACCCAGCAGGATCTCGGCAGTGCCCCCGACAGCGGCGATCAGCCCTGGCGCGAACCAGGGATGATCCGGCAAGCCATGGGCGCCAATCATCGCCACTTCGTCAGGGCTGAGCCAGAGGATCTTCGGCACCAGGCCATGCCAGAGGAATACCGCTGCCAGCGCCAGGCGAGCGAGCCAGGCAATCCGTACCAGGCGCTGCTCAGTCATGCAGAAAGCGCTCGGCGTGGTCGGCGCTGGGCAGCAGGCAGACCTCATGGCGGCCGAACATGCGGTAGCGGTTCAGGGCAATACGCTCATAGCACCAGTCGCGCAGCGAGCGCGGAACCAGACGCAGCCAGGCCAACACCCGCCAAGGCTGGGGCAAGCGGGCAAGAATGCGCAGCAACGCGGTCGAGCGCAGATGCAGGCCCTGCTCGTCGATCAACGCCATGGTGTCGAAGTGATCGGTCGGTAAACCGTACCAGGCCAGCAACGCCTGCCCTTGGGCGGACTGCACGGACGCCAGGCGAAACTGCCGCGCAGGGTCGTGGCGGATAAGGAACTTCGCCCAGCGATTGCACAGCTTGCAGACGCCGTCGAACAGCACGACGCGCTCGCCTGCCGACAGGCCGGGTGGTAGCGATGGCTCCGTCATCGTAGGGCACTCGCCTGTTGCGCCTGCGGGCGGTATTGGCCAGTGATGCGGTAGGTGAAGAGGATGTCTTCCTCCTGCGTGCCGCGGCCGATGTTATGCAGGATCAGCGGCGCACCATTTGACGCCTGACGATCGCTGACGATGCCGATATGAGTCAGGCCGCGCCCCAGATCCCAGGTGACGATATCGCCAGCCTGGTAAGCCGCAGGATCCTGACTGACCGGCAGCGACCAGCCCTGACGCTTGAACCAGGTCATCAAGTTGGGCACGCGACGGTGGTCGATATTGCTGTCCGGCCGGCTCAGGCCCCAGTTTCTCGGGTAGACGGCAAAATTGCCGCGCATGTCGCGATGCACTGCCTCCTGCAGGTCCAGCCCCTGCTGGCGCAGCGCGCGGATCACCACGTCGGTGCACACGCCGGTGGCCAGGGGCACGTCGCCGCCCGGATAGTTCAACTGGCGGTAGGCCGGGTCATAGCCCAAGGTCACGCCGACCTGCTTGCGCGCATCCAGCACCAGCTTGTCCGCCTCGATGGCGTGCGCAGCGAATGCCAGCAGCCAGAGCGTGATGAAAACGACTATCCGCATCGCGACCTCCTATCGACTGAGGGGATAGAGCAATTCTTCCTTGTAACCCGCCCAGACCTTCACCGCATCCGGGAAGGCGTCATCCAGGCTCACGTCACCGCTGTCGACCAGCAGCGGCCGCCCGTCCAGCGTGCCCAGCTTGCGCTTGGTAGCGACCACCCGCAGGCGCTCCAGGCCGACCACACGCAGCACGCGCGGGCTGATCTGCTGATTGCCACGACCGATGATATGGCCCTGACCGCCGATGGCAGTGACCAGCAGGTAACTCGGATGCCCCTCGACCAGAGCGAACAGTTCGGCCTCGGTGACATCGCGGGCGATCACCCGCCCATCTTCGATCACATCGACGCCGAGCAAAGTGGTGTCCAGCCCCAGGTTCTGCGCCAGGCCATGCAAGGTCGAACCGGGGCCGAACACATATCGCACGCCGGGCTCCCATTCGCTCTCCAGCCAGGCTGCCAGATCGGCCAAAACCAGTTCCTCGGACTCCACGCCGCCCTGCTTGACCGCCTGCACGTAGCCGCCTTCCTGCGGCACGCACAGCTCGCCATACCAGCGCGCAGTGACCCGGCCGTCGCGCAGGGCGGCCTCGTCGATATCACGCACCTCGCCGCTGGCCAGACGCACCAGACCGCCCTCGACCAGCCGCACGGTCAGCTCCCCGGCCGCACGCGGGCTGATGGCGTAGACGCCGGACTGAATCTTCACGCCAGCCGGAATGCCCAACACTGGCTGCCCTTCGCGCACGGCGGCGCAGACGTCGCGCGCCGTGCCGTCGCCGCCGGCGAACAGAATCAGCGCGACACCCGCCTCCTGCAGTTGAACAACGGCACGCCGCGTATCCTCGGCCGTGGTAATGCCTTGCGCCACTTCTCCCAGCAATCGATGGGAAAAACCCATCTGCGCCAACAGATCACCGCCCATGGCGCCGGGATAGCTGACGAACTCGACACGCTCCTGCAGCGCCAGCAAGGGCTGCAACGCTGTACGCGTACGTTCGACGGCTTTCGGCTCGACGCCCAGCGCTAGTGCCTGCTCGGCCATGCCATCGCTACCCTTGAGCGCAGCGGGGCCGCCCAGGCCAGCGAGTGGGTTGATGATCAGACCTATATGGAAACGCGACATGAATGCCTCATTGCTGGCAGGCTGGCATGCCGCCTGCTTGTACCTGTTATGCGTCGCGGGATGACGGTTTTCCGTACCACGCCGTTGTCACCGCACGTTCATCCGCCGCCACTAGACTGCGCGCAGAACCGATGAGGAGACAGGCCATGAGCTTGCACAACACCGCCAATCAGCCGCAACACTCGAACAACCGTCCGCTGCCGACGCCGGTGGGCGGCTTCATCATCGATGCGCAGGGCCGCGAAGTACCGATCACCGAAGAGATGATCCAGCGTGCCTGCCAGTCGCTGGAGCAGAGCCTGCAAGGTCGCCCACAGAAACGCTGAACATCACCTTCCAGGGCTGCCGCGCCCGGCAGCCCTTTTTCCTGCCTACTCGCGCGGCACCAACTTGAGCGAGACGGAGTTGATGCAATAGCGCAGCCCGGTCGGGCGTGGCCCATCGGGAAACACATGGCCCAGGTGGGCATCGCACTTGGCGCATTTCACCTCGACACGGTGCATGCCGTGGCTGAAATCATCCAGCTCGCGGATCACCCCGTCGCTGACCGGCTGGAAATAGCTCGGCCAGCCGCTGCCGGAGTCGTACTTGGCGTCGGAATCGAACAGTGCTTCACCGCAGCAGGCGCAGTGATAGACACCCGGCACCTTGCTGTCGTGGTACTGCCCGGTGAAGGGGCGCTCCGTGCCGCCCAGGCGGCAGACGTGGAACTGTTCATCCGACAGCTCATCTCGCCAGGCATCCAGGGGTTTATCGAGCTTGTCCACGGACGGCTTCCTCCTCGTAAAAAAGCCCGACCGAAACCTTTGCCAGGGTCAGGCTGCAACGTATCATTCGTGCGCAGTCTGTCACCCGTCCTGCACGCTGCCAAGGCTCGCCCCGGCGATACTTTTTGCAGCGTGATTCAGCGGGCTCTCCATCGATCGGGATTTCTCACATGCAGGTCAGCAAATCGAACAAGCTCGCCAACGTCTGCTACGACATTCGCGGGCCGGTGCTCAAGCACGCCAAGCGTCTGGAAGAGGAAGGCCACCGCATCCTCAAGCTGAATATCGGCAATCCGGCGCCGTTCGGTTTCGAGGCGCCCGAGGAAATCCTTCAGGACGTCATCCGCAACCTGCCCACCGCCCAGGGCTACAGCGACTCCAAGGGACTGTTCAGCGCGCGCAAGGCGGTGATGCAGTACTACCAGCAGAAGCAGGTCGAAGGCGTCGGCATCGAGGACATCTACCTGGGCAACGGCGTGTCCGAGCTGATCGTCATGGCCATGCAGGCGCTGCTCAACAATGGTGACGAGGTGCTGATCCCGGCCCCGGACTACCCGCTGTGGACCGCCGCCGTGGCGCTCTCCGGTGGCAAGCCGGTGCACTACCTGTGCGACGAGCAGGCCGGCTGGTTCCCCGACATCGCCGACATGCGCGCCAAGATCACACCGAACACCAAGGCGCTGGTGCTGATCAACCCGAACAACCCCACCGGTGCGGTGTACTCGAAGGAAGTGCTACAGGACATCGTCGAACTGGCGCGCCAGCACAACCTGGTGATCTTCTCCGACGAGATCTACGACAAGATCCTCTACGACGAAGCCGTGCACATCAGCACCGCCTCGCTGGCCCCGGACGTGCTCTGCCTGACCTTCAACGGCCTGTCCAAGAGCTACCGCGTGGCCGGTTTCCGCTCCGGCTGGGTGGCCATCTCCGGGCCCAAGCACAAGGCGCAGAGCTATATCGAAGGCCTGGACATCCTGGCCAACATGCGCCTGTGCGCCAACGTGCCGAGCCAGCACGCGATCCAGACCGCCCTCGGCGGCTACCAGAGCATCAATGACCTGGTGCTGCCCAACGGCCGCCTGCTGGAGCAGCGCAACCGCGCCTGGGAACTGCTCAACGACATTCCGGGGGTCAGTTGCGTCAAACCCATGGGCGCGCTCTACGCCTTTCCGAAGATCGACCCCAAGGTCTGCCCGATCCACAACGACGAGAAGTTCGTCCTCGACCTGCTGCTGTCGGAGAAACTGCTGATCGTCCAGGGCACCGCCTTCAACTGGCCCTGGCCGGATCACTTCCGCGTGGTCACCCTGCCCCGCGTCGACGACCTGGAGCAGGCCATCGGCCGTATCGGCAACTTCCTCAAGGGTTACAGCCAGTAAGCCGACATGGATCTGCAGATCGACGACTTCTACAAGGATGCGGCCAGCGGCCTGCTCATGCTCTATCAGGCCTTCCCGCGCAAGATGGCGCTGTACGTGGAAGACCTGATCGGCCGCGAGGAGCCTGACGAATTCGGCCTGCCCAGCAAGCGCCACCAGGCCTGCCTGGGTGCCCTGCTGTGGCTGGCCGAGGAAGGCTACCTGCGCTACGAGTCGACCATCGCCTATGACGCACTGGATCAGGCGGTACTCAGCGAAAAGGGCTTCCTGCGCCTGTCACGGGGCATTCCTCACGCCCTGCGTGAAGGCGAAGCACTGCCGCCGAGCGTGCGCCGGGTGCATGCCACCCTGGCCTTTCAACTGCGTGAAGCCCTGGCACAACAGCATGGGGAACGAATCGCCCGTCTCACCCGTCTGTTGTTCGAAAGCCAAGCGGGCAAGGCAAGCGACATAGTTTGAAATAGTCGCCAGTTGAAAGCCCAAGGGGTGCGCCCTTATATAGCCCGCATCGCTCGTACGTCTTTTCCCGTGAGGAGTCCGTTCACACCATGATGCGCATTATGTTGTTCCTGGCCACCAACCTGGCGGTGCTGATCATAGCCAGCATCACCCTCAAACTGCTGGGGGTCGACCGCTTCACTGGCCAGAACCATGGCAGCCTGCTGATCTTCTGCGCCGTGTTCGGTTTCGCCGGTTCGCTGGTATCGCTGTTCCTCTCCAAGTGGATGGCGAAGATGAGCACCGGCACCCAGATCATCACCCAGCCACGCACCCGCCACGAACAGTGGCTGCTGCAGACCGTCGAAGAACTGTCGCGCGAAGCCGGCATCAAGATGCCGGAGGTCGGTATCTTCCCGGCCTACGAGTCCAACGCCTTCGCCACCGGCTGGAACAAGAACGACGCCCTGGTGGCCGTAAGTCAGGGCCTGCTGGAGCGCTTCTCGCCCGATGAAGTACGTGCGGTGCTGGCCCACGAGATCGGCCACGTGGCCAACGGCGACATGGTCACTCTGGCGCTGATCCAGGGCGTGGTGAACACCTTCGTGATGTTCTTCGCGCGCATCTTCGGCAACTTCGTCGACAAGGCCATCCTCAAGAACGAGGAAGGCCATGGCATTGGCTACTTCGTCGCGACCATCTTCGCCGAGCTGGTGCTGGGTATCCTGGCCAGCATCATCGTCATGTGGTTCTCGCGCAAACGTGAGTACAAGGCTGACGAGGCCGGCGCCCGCCTGGCCGGCACTGGCGCGATGATCGCCGCCCTGCAGCGCCTGCGCGCTGAACAGGGCGTGCCGGTGCAGATGCCCGACAGCCTGGCTGCCTTCGGCATCAACGGCAACCTGAAGAACGGCCTGGCCGGCCTGCTGATGAGCCACCCGCCGCTGGAAGACCGCATCGAGGCGCTGCGCCGCCGCGGCTGATACCTCTCTCGCTACGCACAGGGCGACCCTCGGGTCGCCCTTTTTCATGGTTCTTCGGATTTCTGGGGAATGTTTGGTTGATACCGGACTGGCAAGTTTGTGTGTTAGCTCGTATTGGTTCGTTGGGTGTTTTGGACGCCGCTTTGGGTGTTTTCAGATATTCCGGGTTTCGCCCCCTCGGGCGACTCACTTTTCTTTGAGCTGCGCAAAGAAAAAGTAAGCAAAAGAAACGCACCCCCGCCATCCGGAACTAGGCGTCCCCGTCATGCTTCGCTCGACTTCCCTCACTCCGGCACCGCTCCGGGGTCGGCGTACATGGGCCGTCCCTGGCCCATTACGCGGGGCCGCCATCGGTATCTCGCGGCATCCATGCCGCTCGCCCCCTGCGCAATGCCTGCGTTCGGCCTCCTGAAGGGGGAATTTGCGCGCCTGAACGAACAAAAATTCCAAGGCATGCTCGGCGTGTTCTGGTAGCAGTGAAACCACGATGTGGCTGTCGAATTAAACCAATAGTTTCATTCGCGCAGTTTCATTCGCCTGGATAGCTTGCCGGCTTCCAACAGGTATTCAGGTCAGCCCTAAGGCTGACCCATGTTCAACCACTCCACGCTAATTCTGGGTTACCTCGGGTGCAGGCGCGTGCAGAGCCCGCCCAGGAGGGCGAACGGAATCGTCGTGGAAGAGGTTGAGCGACATGGATGTCGCGAGAGCCGCGATGGGCCAGGGATGGCCCACCGCGGCGGGCCTCTGGAGCGGCGATGGAGTGAGCGAACCCTGGCGCAGCCAGGGCCGGATGACCGGGCGGAGGGTTTTGGTTACTTTTGCCCGTCAAAAGTGACTCGCCCGGGAGGGCGAAACCAGAAACATCAACAAAAACGCGGCAATTCGGAACAGACACAAGATCAACCAATACCGTATTGCCAATCTAGCGAGAGCATCTCACAGAACCTTTTCACCCCAGATGGTAGGCCACTGCGGATTCCACGGTCATCTGGCCACCCATTCCATGAACATCTGACCACCGATTCCACGCTGATCCGGCCACCCATTCCACGCGCATCCGGCCACTGATTCCACGGCCATCCGGCCACTCAACCGGGCAGGCAGCTACGCAGGATTTCTTCACTACCATCGACCTCTTTTTCGAAGCAGAGAGGTCGTCGTGGAGCGTTTATCCATGCGTAAGATTCGCGAAGTACTACGTCTCAAGTTCGAGGTCGGACTATCAGCTCGCCAGATTGCGGTCAGCGTGCAGGTCGGTCGTGTCACCGTCGGCGACTACCTCAATCGTTTTGCCGCCAGTGGTCTCAGTTGGCCCTGTTCGTTGTCCGATGCCGAGTTGGAGCAGCAACTGTTCCCGCCGGCCCCGGCGGTTGCCAGCGAGAAGCGGCCTTTACCCGATTGGGCATGGGTGCATGCCGAACTGCGCCGCCCCGGGGTGACCCTGGCGCTGCTCTGGCAGGAGTACCGCCTGAGCCAGCCGCAGGGCTTTCAGTACAGCTGGTTCTGTGAGCATTACCGAGCCTGGCAGGGCAAGTTGGACGTGGTGATGCGTCAGGAGCACCGCGTCGGCGAGAAGCTGTTCGTCGACTATGCCGGCCAGACGGTGCCGGTTATCGATCGCCACAGCGGCGAGATCCGCCAGGCGCAGGTGTTCATCGCAGTGCTCGGCGCGTCCAGCTACACCTTCGCCGAAGCCACCTGGTCGCAGCAGCTGCCGGACTGGCTAGGCTCCCATGCCCGCTGCTTTGCCTTCCTCGGCGGCGTGCCGGAGATCGTGGTGCCGGACAACCTGCGCAGCGCGGTAAGCAAGGCCCATCGTTACGAGCCGGACATCAACCCCAGCTACCGCGACCTGGCCGAGCACTACGGAGTGGCGGTGGTGCCGGCGCGGGCACGCAAACCGCGCGACAAGGCCAAGGCCGAAGTCGGCGTGCAGGTGGTCGAGCGTTGGATCCTCGCGGCCCTGCGCAACCGTCAGTTCTTCTCCTTGGACGAACTCAACAGCGCCATCTCCGTGTTGCTGGAGCGGCTCAACCAACGCCCGTTCAAGAAGCTGCCGGGCTCGCGCCAGACGGCCTTCGACAGCCTGGATCGTCCGGCGCTGCGCCCCCTGCCGGTGCAACCCTACGTCTACGCCGAGTGGAAGAAGGCGCGGGTGCACATCGACTACCACGTCGAGGTCGATGGGCATTACTACTCGGTGCCGTATCAACTGGTGAAGAAGCAGCTGGAGGTGCGCCTGACGGCGCGCACCGTCGAGTGTTTCCACGCCAACCAGCGAGTGGCCAGCCACCTGCGCTCAATGCACAAGGGCAGGCACAGCACGCAGGCCGAGCACATGCCCAAGAGCCATCGCGAGCATGCCGAGTGGACGCCGCAGCGGCTGATCCGCTGGGCCGAGCAGACCGGGCCGAACACCGCCGGCGTGATCCGGCACATCCTCGAACGGCGCATCCATCCGCAGCAGGGCTACCGGGCCTGCCTGGGCATCCTGCGCCTGGGCAAGACTCATGGCGAAGTGCGCTTGGAGCTGGCCTGCCGACGCGCCCTCAGCCTCGGCGCGTGCAGCTACAAGAGCCTCGAATCGATCCTGTGCCAGGGCCTGGAAAGCCTGCCGCTGGCTCAAGCCAACCTGCCGCTGCTGCCGGACGACCACGCCAACCTGCGCGGCCCCGGCTACTACCACTGAACCCAAGGAAACTCACCATGCTGCCCCATCCGACCCTGGACAAGCTGCAAACCCTGCGCCTGCACGGCATGCTCAAGGCGCTGAACGAACAACTGAAAACCCCGGACATCGACAGCCTGAGCTTCGAGGAACGCCTCGGCCTGCTGGTCGACCGCGAGCTGACTGAACGCGACGATAAGCGCCTGAGCAGCCGCCTGCGCCAGGCCCGGCTCAAGCACAACGCCTGCCTCGAAGACATCGACTACCGCAGCCCGCGCGGGCTGGATAAGGCGCTGATCCTGCAACTGAGCGGCGGCCAGTGGCTACGCGACGGCCTCAACCTGATCATCGGCGGCCCCACCGGCGTGGGCAAAACCTGGCTGGCCTGCGCCCTGGCCCACCAGGCCTGCCGGGACGGCTACAGCGTGCGCTACCTGCGTCTGCCGCGCCTACTGGAAGAGTTGGGCTTGGCCCATGGCGACGGGCGCTTCGCCAAGCTGATGAGCAGCTACGCCAAGACCGACCTGCTGATCCTCGACGACTGGGGCCTGGCGCCGTTCACCGCCGAACAGCGCCGCGACATGCTGGAGCTACTGGACGACCGCTACGGCCAGCGCTCGACCCTCGTGACCAGCCAAATGCCCGTGGACAACTGGCACGAACTGATCGGCGATCCAACCCTGGCCGATGCCATCCTCGACCGCCTGGTGCACAACGCTTATCGGATCAATCTGAAGGGTGAATCAATGCGCAAACGGACGCAGAAATTGACGACGCCAGCCAACCCAGACTAACAATGCCACCCCTGCGTCGCTGCGCTCCGACTGCCCGGCCGGATGGCCGTGGAACAGGTGGCCAGATGGCCCTGGAATGCCTGGCCAGATGAGAGCGGACTGGGTGGCCGGATGGCGTGGAATCCGCAGGCCACCTCATCCAACGCCTTGAGATCATGGCGAATGAACTTCCAGTTGCCCGCCAACACATCCTCACGTTGCAACTCGTCGACCACCCAGCGCCCCGCGAAATGCTCACGCACCTCGGCATCGCTGACCGAGAACGGCGGGCCGTCCATGCGTGACTGCTCGTAGTCCAGGGTCACCAGCAGGCCCTGGCAGCCCTCCGGCAGAATCGCTCGCAGATACGCCGCATAGCGTTCACGCATGGCCGCCGGCAAGGCGATCAGTGCGGCACGATCATAAAAGGCCTGGCAGTCGAGCACATCCTCAGCACTCAGGGCGAAGAAATCGCCGCACCAGAGTTCGATATCGGCGGCACGGTAACGCTCGAACGCGCCATGAACCTCGACCTGGGGCTGCAAACCGTGCTCGGCGAAGAATTCGCGAACGGCCTTCTGCGCCAGCTCTACCCCCAGCACCGCATGCCCCTGCCCAGCCAACCAGGCCAGGTCGAGACTCTTGCCGCACAGCGGCACCAGCACTTTCGCGCTGCTCTTTACGCCCAGGTTGGGCCAATGGCGCTGCAGATAGGGATTGACCTGGGCCTGGTGAAAGCCAATCTGATCGCGCGCCCAGCGCTCCTGCCAGAAAGCTTCGTGCATCTTTCCCTCTCAAATGGATGAACATTCACAACGGTAACGCCCAGACGCCTCGCCGGGGAAACCCTAACAGACGACGCCCGCAGGCGCCGACCAAAAGCATCGAAACAGCCGATAAGAATAGCGCAGAATATGCGTTATTCATCGATAGATAGCTCGGCGAGAATGAAGCCTCGTCACGGAGGTTTCCATGTTACCTGCGCTCTTCATCTCTCACGGCTCCCCCATGCTGGCGCTGGATTCCGGTGCCAGCGGTACGGCACTGGCACGCCTGGCCGCCGAATTGCCGCGTCCGCGCGCCATCCTGGTGGTGTCCGCGCATTGGGAGAGCGAGCAACTGCTGCTCACCGGCGCTGCCCAGCCGCAAACCTGGCATGACTTCTACGGCTTCCCGCCCGCCTTGTACGCGCTGCGTTACCCGGCCCCAGGCGCTCCCGAGCTCGCTGGCGAAGTGGCCGAGCTGCTCGGCGTGGCCGGCCTCAGCGCCGCCCTCGACCCACAGCGCCCATTCGATCACGGTGTCTGGGTACCGCTGTCGCTGATGTATCCGGCGGCCGACATCCCAGTGATCCAGCTCTCCCTGCCCAGCCGCCATGGCCCGGCGCTGCAGACGCGCATCGGGCAGGCCCTGACCAGCCTGCGCGAACGCGACATCCTGTTGATCGGCTCCGGCAGCATCACCCACAACCTGCGCGAGCTGGACTGGCACGCCGGGCCGGACGAGGGCACGCCCTGGGCCAAGGCGTTTCGCCAATGGATGGTGCAACAGCTCGCTGCGAACGACGAGCAGGCACTGCATGACTACCGGCAACGGGCACCGGAGGCGGTGCGCAACCATCCGAGCGACGAGCATCTGCTGCCGCTGTTCTTCGCCCGTGCGGCTGGTGGTGCCTTCGCCATCGAGCACAGCGGCTTCACCCACGGCGCGCTGGGCATGGATATCTACCGTTTCGGCTGAACAAGGTCAGACTGCAAGCAGGTCGAACCTCTGCGGCAATGCCAGGGTCGATACCCATAGACCCTGCGCATACGGAGGTAGCGACATGAGTTTTCACTGGGATCTGATCGAACGCCTGCTGCACGAGGCACAGAACTCCGCCGGCCAGCCCTTCGCGCCACGGCGTTATGCCGAGGAGCTGGCCGAAGAGCTCAGCCAGGCCGGAAAAGGCGTCGACGACCTCGACCATTTCCGCGCGGAGGCAACCCATTACGAGGCCAGCCTGCTCAAAGGCGACTTCATCGCACCACGCCCGGAAAGTGAAGGCGGCAACGGCGAGAACTTCGTCCTGACCACTCGCGGCGCGCAGCTCCTGAGCCTGCTCGACAGCAGCATTCCCGGCAGCGAACGACCGCGTGAAGTGCTCGACCAGGCTGGCGAAGCAGCGCTGACACCCGAGGTGTTCGACCGCCTCGCCCAAGAGGCCACCCTCGGCGAAACGCAGTAAACGGCGCACCATGAAAAACGCCGCGCCCGGTCAACCGGGCGCGGCGTTCTGTGCAAGCAGCAGACCCGGCGCTACGCCGGGTAATGCCTCAGTCTTCGCGGTAGCGGCGCAGCTTCAGGGCCTTGCCGGCGACGCGAGTGTCCTTGAGCTTGCCGAGCAGGCGATCCAGGCCATCTTCCGGCAGCTCTACCAGGCTGAAGGTCTCACGGATCTGGATGCGACCGATGGCTTCGCGGGCCAGGCCGCCCTCGTTGAGGATGGCGCCGAGCAGGTTCTTCGCGGCGATGCCGTCACGAGTGCCCAGGGCGGTACGGCAACGCACGCGACCTTCGGCCAGCGGCAGCGGCGCACGACGCTCACGGTATTCAGCGCGCTCGCCACCGCGTTCACCGTCACGCTCGCGACGCTCACGCGGCGCACCGCCAACACCCGGCACCAGCGGCTGCTCACGCTCCACGGTAGCCAGATCGAGCGCTTGGCCGTTGGTGGCCTTCTTCAGCAGCGCAGCGGCCAAGGCACGCGGGCTGCAGCCGATGTCGGCGGTCAGACGGTCGAGCAGATCGCCATGGCTGGCTTCGGCCTCGGCCACCAGCGGCGCCAGGCTGTTGGTCAGCTTCTTGATGCGTGCATCGAGCACCTGCTGCGGGTTGGGCAGCTTGGCCTCGCCGACCTTCTGCCCGGTAACGCGCTCGATCACCTGCAGCATGCGCCGCTCACGCGGGGTCACCAGCAGCAGCGCACGGCCTTCGCGGCCGGCACGGCCGGTACGGCCGATACGGTGCACGTAGGATTCCGGGTCGTAGGGCATGTCGACGTTGAACACATGGGTGATGCGCGGCACGTCGATACCACGGGCAGCCACGTCAGTGGCGACGACGATGTCCAGGCGGCCATCCTTGAGCGAGTCGATCACGCGCTCGCGCTGGTTCTGGGCGATGTCGCCATTCAGTGCGGCAGCCTTGTAGCCCTTGGCTTCCAGCGCGGCGGCCAGATCCAGGGTGGCCTGCTTGGTGCGCACGAAGGCGATCAGCGCGTCGAACTCTTCCACTTCCAGCAGGCGCAGCACGGCGTTGATCTTCTGATCGGCGTGGATCATCAGGTGCGCCTGCTCGATGCGCGAGACGGTCTGGGTCTTGGCGGCGATCTTGATGTGTTGCGGCTCGCGCAGGTGCTTCTCGGCGATGGCACGGATCGAATGCGGCAAGGTGGCGGAGAACAACACGCTCTGGCGGCTTTCCGGCATGGCCTCGAAGATGATCTCCAGATCGTCCATGAAGCCCAGCTTGAGCATCTCATCAGCCTCATCGAGCACCAGATGCTGGATGGTGGACAGCACTTTTTCGTCACGACGCAGGTGATCGACCAGGCGACCCGGCGTGGCGACGATGACCTGTGCACCCTGGCGAATGGCCTTGAGTTGCGGCCCCATCGGCGCGCCGCCGTAAACGGCAACCACGCTGACACCCGGCATTTGCTTGGAGTAAGTCTCGAAGGCGGTGGCAACCTGCAGGGCCAGCTCGCGAGTCGGGGCGAGGATCAGTACCTGCGGCTCACGCTTGGCCGGGTCGATCTTCGACAGCAGCGGCAGGGCAAAGGCGGCGGTCTTGCCGGTGCCGGTCTGGGCCTGGCCGATCATGTCATGGCCGGCGAGGATCACCGGAATGGCCTGCGACTGGATCGGCGACGGCTCTTCGTAACCGACGGCGGTCAGAGCGGCGAGAATATTGGGGTGAAGTCCGAGTGCGGCGAAGCCGCCGATTTCCTGGGTCATGGGGTCTGCCTCTGTGCATCCGCAAAGACCCAGGAACAAAGGCTGCACGTGCCATGTAGGACCTTGTGGGTCACCCTGGCAGCCGATAGACGGGCATTTGCGAAAACGATGGATGAAACGTCAAGAGTAGTTCGCCGCAGCGAACCAGCAACGAAGCGGGGCTTCGCAGTAGTGACGAGGCCGTTTTGGCCGGGCGCGGATCATACAGGATTTTTTAGCCTGAGGGACAGGTTTTTCCGACGCCAAGCTGCTGTCGCTGCGTTAACTGGCCGGGCGCAGCAGATCGATCAATGGCTGCAACGAATAGCCCAGCCGGGGCGCCATCTCGCCAGCACGCAGTTGCAGCAGGCCCAGATCCAGCTCCTGATCCAGGTCGGCGGGAATCAGCATCACCACGTTGCCCTCCTTCACCGGGCACTCCCAGTAATGGCGATGGAACAGGCCACGCAGCAGCGCCGCGCCCAGAGGCTTGCCGTCGTTGCCGGCCCACTGGTTGATGATCAGCCAACCGCCGGGGTTGAGCTTGGCCTGGCACTGCTCGAGAAAATTCCAGGCCAGGTGGCCAACACCCGGACCCTGGTCGGTATAGAGGTCGAGGAAGATCAGATCGGCGGTTTCCGCGCTGGGCAACAGCTCGATGGCGTCGCCGATGCGGATGGTCAGTCGCGGGTCGTCGTCGAGGCCGAGAAATTCCATGGCCAGGCGCGGCACGTCCGGGCGCAGCTCGATGGCCTCGACATCTTCCAGAGGCAGGAACTTCAGGCAGGCCTGAGTCAGGTTGCCCGCGCCCAGGCCGAGGAACAGGGCGGTCTCAGGCTTCTCATGAGCCAGGGCACCGAGCAGCATGGCGCGGGTGTAGTCGTACTCCAGCCAGGTCGGGTCGGCAGGAAAGACGCAGCTCTGCTCGATGGCATCGCCGAATTCGAGGAAACGATAGGCTCCGATCTGCACCACACGGATCACCCCGAAGGCATCGCGCACTTCGGCCAGCAGGACTTCGTCCAGCTTCTGCATCTCTTCGCTCGGCGGCAATCCCGGCATGTCCTTGCTCCTGAATGTCGTCCCTGAGCCACGCGGCCGGGTCACCGCTGCGATTGTCGGCCAAGCACTGCCGATGGTCACGCGATAATTACACGGCGAGCCGGCCGCCTTATCGGTTACCATGCGCGGCGCCTCAATCAGCCGCTAGAGATGCACCATGTCGCACGCCTGGAGCCCCGAAAGCTGGAGGGCCAAGCCCATCCAGCAACAGCCCGAATACCCCGACGCTGCCCACCTGGCACAGGTCGAACGAACCCTGGCCGGCTATCCGCCGCTGGTGTTCGCTGGTGAAGCACGCGAGTTGCGCCGCCAGTTCGCCGAAGTCACCCAGGGCCGCGCCTTCCTGCTCCAGGGCGGCGACTGCGCCGAAAGCTTCGCCGAGTTCTCCGCCGCGAAAATCCGCGACACCTTCAAGGTGCTGCTGCAGATGGCCATCGTCATGACCTTCGCCGCCGGCTGCCCGGTAGTCAAGGTCGGGCGCATGGCCGGCCAGTTCGCCAAGCCGCGCTCGTCCGGCAGCGAAACCCTCGATGGTGTCACCCTGCCCGCCTACCGGGGCGATATCGTCAACGGCATCGGCTTCGACGCCGCCAGTCGCGTGCCCGATCCCGAGCGCCTGCTGCAGGCCTATCATCAGGCCACCGCCAGCCTCAACCTGCTGCGTGCCTTCGCCCAGGGCGGCTTCGCCGACCTGCATCAGGTGCATCAGTGGAACCTCGACTTCATCGCCAACTCGGCGCTGGCCGAGAAGTACCACCAGCTCGCCGACCGCATCGACGAAACCCTGGCCTTCATGCGCGCGGTGGGCATGGACAGCGCACCACAGTTGCGCGAAACCAGCTTCTTCACCGCCCACGAGGCACTGCTGCTGAATTACGAGCAAGCCTTCGTCCGTCGCGACAGCCTCAGCGGTCGCTGGTACGACTGTTCCGCACACATGCTGTGGATCGGTGACCGCACCCGCCAGCTCGATGGTGCGCATGTCGAGTTCATGCGCGGCATCGAGAACCCCATCGGCGTCAAGGTCGGCCCGAGCATGGATGCGGACGAGCTGATCCGTCTGATCGACGTGCTCAACCCGGACAACGATCCGGGTCGCCTCAACCTGATCGTGCGCATGGGCGCGGACAAGGTCGAAGCGCACTTCCCGCGCCTGCTGCGCAAGGTACAGAGCGAAGGCCGCCAGGTGCTGTGGAGCTCCGACCCCATGCACGGCAACACCATCAAGGCCAGCAGCGGCTACAAGACCCGCGACTTCGCGCAGATTCTCGCCGAGGTGCGGCAGTTCTTCGCCGTGCACCAGGCCGAAGGCACATATGCCGGCGGTATCCATATCGAGATGACCGGGCAGAACGTCACCGAGTGCATCGGCGGCTCGCGACCGATCACCGAGGACGGCCTGTCCGACCGCTACCACACCCACTGCGACCCGCGCATGAACGCCGACCAGTCCCTGGAACTGGCCTTCATGATCGCCGAGACGCTGAAACAGGTGCGCCGCTGACTCAGCGCGCCCTGGCCAACGGCCAGGGCGCGAACCACCTCGCACTTCTTTCGTGCGATATCCGGCATAATGCCACCCCCTACGCGAGCACCCCAGCCGGTGCCTAAGACGCTACCAGCCGGAAAGGACTCGCGGCCAACACCTCCAACAAGGACGATGACCCATGCAACTGCGCACCACCCTCTCCGCTTTCGCCCTCTCCAGCGCCGTACTGCTGAGCGGCTGCCAAAACATGTCCCCCGACGCCATGCTGCAATCGGGCATGATGGCAGTGCAGGCCGCCACCCTCAGCGATGCCGAAGTCAAAAGCATGTCCGACAAGGCCTGCGCGCAAATGGATGCTTCCAACAGCATCGCCGGCCCGGACACCTCCTACGGCAAGCGCCTGAACAAGATCGCCGCCAACCTCGGCAACCAGGTCAATGGCACGCCGGTCAACTACAAGGTCTACCTCAATGACGAGGTCAACGCCTGGGCCATGGCCAACGGCTGCGTGCGCGTCTACAGCGGCCTGATGGACGCCATGAACGACAACGAGGTGGAAGGCGTGCTGGGCCACGAAATGGGCCACGTCGCCCTCGGCCACACCAAGAAGGCCATGCAGACCGCCTACGCCACCTCTGCCGCACGCAATGCCGCGGCTGCCTCGGGCAATGGCACCGTCGCCGCACTGTCATCCTCGCAACTGGGTGCACTGGGCGAACAACTGGTCAATGCGCAGTTCTCGCAAAGCCAGGAAAGCGCGGCCGACAACTTCTCCTTCGACCTGCTGACCGAACGCAACATCCCCCGCGAAGGCCTAGTCAGTGCATTCGAGAAACTGGCCAAACTCAGTGGCGGCGAGAGCAGCATGTTCGACTCGCACCCAAGCTCCGCCGAGCGCGCCGAAAATATGCGCAATCGCCTGGCGGCCAAGTAAGGGCAAGGCTCAGGGGCTGCGCCGTGGCCCCTGAGCCCACAGGGAGACAGTCATGTCGACGCTGAGCAAATATCTGATCGCCGCTCTGCCACTCCTGCCGCTGAACACATGGGCCGATTACGACAAGCAATACCAGGACTGCCTGGACGCCAATGGCACGGTCAACAACTCCGTCGTCGCAATCTGCGCGGAAGGCGTATCGAACAAGGCGAAGCAGGAGATGAACCGCATCTATCAACAGCTTTTCCTGAAGTTCCAGGCAAGCGCGCAAGAAGATGCCCAGCAGTTGGAAGCGGCGCAAAAGGCCTGGCTGATCTATCGCAACGGCCAATGTGAATTGCAGGGCCGCCGTGTCGGCTCACCGATGTATCACTATTGCCCGATGAAGATGAATATCGAGCGCGTCAACGAACTGCAATTCCTGCTGGATAACGGCATCTAGCCGAACACCCCTCGCTGGCTAACACTCGGCGCCAACCACACCTCATCCAGCCCCAGCCAATGCGCCAGCACTTGCAGCGAATCGCTCAGCGCCTGGCGCGCCTCCTCACTCAATACCGCCTCTTCCAGATGCACGGCATGCACCGCCAGGCGTCCGGCCGCGCGCTCGCTGCGCAGATCCACTCGCGCCAGCAGGCGTTCGTGATGCAGAAATGGCAGCACGTAGTAGCCATACACGCGCTTGGCCTGCGGGGTGTAGATCTCCAGGCGATAGCGGAAGCCGAACAGCCGCTCGGTACGCTCGCGCTCCCAGATCAGAGAATCGAAGGGCGACAGTAACGCGCTGTGGCGCACGCGCCGTGGGATGTGCGGCTCACCACGACAGTAGGCAGTCTGTCGCCAGCCTTGCACCGTTACCGGCAATAGCTCGCCGGCTTCCACCAGCTCGGCGATACGCCGCTTGCTGTCACCGACCTCGAGCCGGTAGTAGTCGCGCAGATCCTTCTCGGTGGCCACGCCAAGGGCATCGGCCGAACGCAACAAGAGTTGGCGCTGCGCTTCATCTTCGGCCAGGTCGGTGTGGTTCAGCAGTTCGTTCGGGATGACCCGCTCCGGCAGGTCGTACAAACGCTCGAAGCCACGCCGCCCCGCTACCGTCACCTCGCCAGCAGCGAACAGCCATTCCAGCGCCGTCTTTTCCGCGCTCCAGTCCCACCAGGGCCCGGCCTTCTCCGTGCGCGTGCTGAGGCTGCCGGCGCCTAATGCGCCACGCTCGCGCACTGCCTGCAGCACGGCTTCTATCACATCGCGCCGTTCCACGCCGAAGCGCGCCAGGCCTGGATAGATGCCCTGTCCGTCCGCCGCTCGGCGCATGCGCCAGCGCAGCAGCGGGTAGAGTTCCAGCGGCAGTAGAGACGCTTCATGCCCCCAGTACTCGAACAAGCGTCGGCGCCGCGCACGGCCCCAGGCCAGCTCATCAAGGTGCTGCGCCTGGTAATGGCCCAGGCGGGAGAACGCCGGCAAGTAATGCGAGCGCACCAGAGCATTGACCGAATCGATCTGCAGCACGCCCAGACGCTCGATCTGCGCCTGCAATTGCTTGTGGGCGATGGTGCCACGCGGCACACGACCGAAGCCCTGAGCTGCCAGGGCCAGGCGACGGGCTTCGCCAAGGGAAAGTGAGAGAGTCATGGCAAGCCAGCCTAGCAGGCCGGCGCCGCGAACGCATGGCGAAAGCTGAAGGCCTGTTGTGTAGCACCATGCTCGCGAAGATGAGCCAGACGCTCGGCCGCCTCCACTACACTCGGACGATGCCCGGCCGGCACCCACCACAGCACCTGATGCGCCTGCTCGACACGCTCGAACCATTCACGGCGGCGCTTGAGCATCTCGGTATGGGCGGATTTGTAGACGTAATCGCTAAGGGACTGAACATCCTGCCAGACCGACATATTGACCAAGACTTCCTCACCGAAGGGGCGGATGGCCGTGGCATCCCCCGCCTCGTCCTGCAGGCGCCAGACATAGCCGGGCGCGGCTTCGGCCAGCACATTGATGCGTTCCAGATTGGCGACGAAGTCGGCCATCTCCGGCGACTCCAGCGGCGCTTTCATCCAGGCGATATTCAGTTGGGCCAAGTGATAAGTGGACAATCTCCAGCCTCCTTGCGGATCAGGGTTGCTGCGGTACACCGCGCCAGCCGGCCAGGCGTCGGCGCAGCCAGGCCTCGCTGCTGACCAGCGTGATGCCACTGAGCACCAGCGCCGCGCCGATGACGAAGTTCAGGGTCAGCGGCTCGTCCAGTACCAGCACGCCGAAGGACACCCCGAACAGCGGGGTCATGAAGGAGAACACCGCCATGTTCGAGGCCAGGTAGCGACGCAGCAGCCAGAACCAGGCCAGGTAGGTGAAGAACGACACCACCACGCCCTGCAACAGGATGCTACCGATGACAAGCGGGCTCCAGCGCACCTGGCCGAGGTCGACCACCGCCAATGCATAAGCGAGCAGCAGGACGAAGGCCACCGCCAGTTGGTAGAACAGGGTCAGCCCGGCCGGCGCCTCGGACAGACGCGAGCCGCGCACCACCACGGTGGTGGCGCCCCAGGCCATGCCCGCGCACAGCGCCAGCGCATCGCCAAGCAGAATGCCGCGGTCGATCCCGGCCCAGTTGCCGCCGACGCCGAAAGCCATCACCACGCCGCCGAAGCACAACGCGATGCCCAGCCACTGCAGGCGCCGCAGGCGTTCGCTGGGCAGCAACAGGTGCAGGCCCAGCGCCGAGAAGATCGGCGCAGTATAGAGAAACACAGCCATGTGCGAGGCCGAGGTATGGCGCAGGCCGAGGGCGATAAAGAAGAACTCCAGCGCGAACAGCACCCCGGCCAACACGCCCGCGCGCCAGGTACAGCCCACCCAGCCCTGCCAGCCGCGCTGCCAGAGCAGCAGCAGGCCGACCAGCAAGGCGGCGATACCCGAACGCAGGGCCACCTGCAGCATGGGTTCGATATCCGGGGCCGCCAGCTTGATCGCCACCTGCTGGCTACCCCAGATGGCACAGAGCAACAGCATCAACTGGAACAGAAACAGGTCGGCGCCCTTGCGTACCGCAGTCATCACTTCACTCCTTGGTTCATTTGCGCAGCGGATCATCCCAGAACGGCCGCTCGCTTTCCTGCATCACGTCCGCGCGGCTCAAGCCCAGATCCTTCAGCGCCGCCATATCCAGCTCGGCCAACTGACGGCGCTCACGTGCCAGTTGCTGCCAGCGACGCAGCACGCGCCAGACATTGAGCAACTTCGGCAAGCGCCCGGACGGCATGGCCGAAGCCATCGCATAACCTTTCTGACCTTTCATCTCATCGCCCTCCCTGTGGGGTTGGCGCCAGTCTCACGCCGGGCTTATGATCAATCCAACGAATGTTTCTTATGCAATACATCTCGAGAGTTGATGAATGGCTTACCACCCCAGCATTGATACCGAATTGCTGCGCAGCTTCGTCGCCATCGCCGACACCGGCGGTTTCACCCGCGCCGCCGATGCGGTGAACCGCACCCAATCAGCGATCAGCATGCAGATGAAGCGATTGGAGGAAGACGTGGTGCAGCGCCCCTTGTTCGAGCGCGACGGCCGCCAGGTTCGGCTCACGCCCGAAGGCCAGGTGCTGCTGGGTTATGCGCGACGCATCCTCAAGCTGCATGGCGAGGTGCTCAACACCCTGCGCGAGCCACATATGGTCGGCGCCGTGCGCATCGGCACACCGGACGATTACGTGATGCGCTTTCTGCCGGAGATTCTCTCGCGCTTCGCCCAGGCCTACCCGCTGGTGCAGGTTGAGGTGCACTGCGAACCCTCCGGGCAATTGCTGCAGCGCCAGGATCTGGATCTGACCATCGTCACCCGCCAACCGGGCAAGGAGATCGGCCAGCTACTGCGCCAGGAGCGCTTCGCCTGGGCGGTGGCGCAGGGTTTCGCCCCGCACGAGCAGACGCCCATGCCGCTGGCGATGTTCAATGCCGACTGTTTCTGTCGCGAATGGGCGTGCAATGCGCTGGACGCGATGAGCCGCCCCTACCGCATCGCCTATACCAGCCCCAGCCTGTCGGCGATCTTCGCCGTGGTGCGCGCAGGATTGGCAGTGACCGCGCAACTGCAGAGCCTGATCACCCCCGATCTGCGCATTCTCGGCGAAGCCGAGGGCCTGCCGACGCTGCCGCTGACCAGCATCGTGCTGCTACGCAAGCAAGGCAGCCAGTCGCCAGTGACCGAGTGCCTGGCCGAGCATATCGTCGAGGGGTTCAGGCTCTAGCGCAGGGGGCAGCACAGCCTAAGACTTGCCGCTCGAGCACTTGGGCTCGACGGTGAACGTCCTGGAAACATCAACGGCGCCCAGGTGCTCCAGCGTGCGCCGGCCGATCAATACCGGATAGATCATCTTGCCGCGATTCTTCAGCGAGAACTCCTCGTTGTAGATGCGATCACCAATGCACATCTTCAATTTGACCACCGGGCGCCTTTCCGCACCGCCGGCGCCCCTGACCCTGACGTTCCTTTCGACGCGCCGCTCGAAGGGAATGCTCAGCGTTTTTCCGCTCTTGCTGTCATTGGCTTCCACATTGAAACGCACCCAGTCCTCGCCATCCTTCTCGAAGCGCTCGAGATCCTTGGCATCCATCGACGACGTCAGGGCGCCGGTATCCAGCTTGATCTTCAGCGAAGCCCTTTCAGGCAACAGCAGCCCCTCCTCTACCCACCCATAAACGCGGGGAGATGGCGAGTTCGTCTTCGAGTGCACCGCTGGCGAAGACATCATTGCCAGCATCAGCGCTACAGCGGAAGCGGTTACAGGGGGCATGGCCATCGACAGCTACCTCGGTTGTGAAAAGTCCACCCTACTCGGGTGCAGGTCAATTTTTCGTCAAATGGCCTGCTCGCTTGTCACAAGCAAAGTAGAACCACCCTCTTGAGAGTGGCAGGGTCAGATTTCAGTTCAGTGCGGAGCGGGACGCCCTACACGCTGCCAAAAAGGCCACGCTCGTTACTCGGCGCGATCCACCCGGCTCATGGCCTGACGCTCATAGCGCGGGTAGAGATGGCTGACGCTGCGGATCAGCTCGTAGCGGCTCAGATTCACCTGGGCGAAACGCGTGGGGATTGGCGTGCGGATCAGCTCGTTCATCTCGGCGCCCTGCTCCGCGCCCTGGCGCAGCAGGCCATCGAGCCAACCCAGGTAGTCGCGCATCTGCACGAAAGGCGCGGCGTCCCTGGCCAGTGGCCCGTGACCAGGCACGAGCTGCTTCCAGGGCAGCGCTTGCAGGCGATCCAGGTCGGCCAGCCAGACGTCCAGCCCCGGCGTGTTCGGCGTGGTCAGGGCGCGCTGGTAGAACAGGATGTCGCCCGCGAACAACACCCCTGTGCGCTCGTCGAGAATGGCCAGATCCGCGCCGGTATGGCCGCTCAGCGCCAGTAGCTGCAGGCGCCGACCGCCGATCTCAAGCACGCCCTCCTGCGCCTCTTCGGTGGGCAACACCACCTCGGTACCACGCATCCAGTCGCCCACCAGGCGGTACATGTTTTCCGCCATGGCATCGCCCTGCTCGGCTAGACGTTTCGTGGTGCCCGGCAAGGCGACGATAGGTACGTCGGTGAAGGCCTGGTTACCCAGCACGTGATCGGGGTGATGGTGAGTCAGCAGCACACGCAGCACCGGCTTGCCGGTGACCTTTTCGATAGCCTGATGCAGTGCCTCGCCATAGCGGCGCGAGGGGCCAGTGTCGATCACCACCACGCCGTCGGCGGTTTCGATGAAGCCGACATTGACGATATTGCCGCCGTTGTCCGCGGCGAAATTGTCGGTGCTGCCTTCCAGCAGCCAGACGCCTTCGGCGATCTGCCGGGGTAGCAGGTGGTAATCGAGGGCCTGGGCCAGGTTGGCGAGCAGGCAGGTCATCAATAGTATCCAGCGCATGGGGAGCACCCTTGGTGACTGGTGCGCGCAGCGCACCCTACGCCGCATCGTTCAGAACGCGGCCTGGAATTCGTTGCCGTTGTTGTCGCGCAGCCACAGCTCGGCGTGCTGGTCGCCACGCAGGTCGAAGGTCAGCGTCGGGTTCTCGCTGACCGCCGGGAACAGCTCCAGACGCCCCAGCACCTGGCCGTCAGGATCGCGCAGCTCGGCCCGTTCGATATAGAACTCGGGGATGCCACCGACCAGGCCGTTGTCCATCGGGTGCGACACCTGCAGGCGCAGGCGGCTGTCCTCGCCGCGCTGGAAGCGCTTGCCCAGCACCTGGCCCAGGCGCTCCTGCCAGCCGGCTTCGGCGCGCACCACACTGGGCGCGGTGCAGCCACCGCCGGCCGCCTCCACCCGTGCCGAGCCGATATGCCAGAGGCCGTCCTCGGTGAGCACCGCCGCACGAATCGGCGTGGCCTGCTCGACGCGGATGCGAATGGCCAAAGTCGGCTCCAGCGCCGCGCTGGGGGTGAAATCGACAATACGCGGGATGGGGTTGAGCTCGGCCCAGGCGAGGATGCGTCTGACCTTGCCGCGATAGGCGCTGGCGTCGATCTGGATCGGCACCTGGCGCGCGTCCTCGGCGAAGGGCGGTACCTCGAGGCGTACCAGCTCGTCGAAGACGAAGGGTTCGCCATCGAGCAAGCGCTGGTGGTAGTAGTCCCACATCACCGAGGCCACCGGATCGGGCTCCGCCGCCTGCGTCTCCCAACTCCAGACGCACAGCGCCAGTACTATCAGGCCACGCCAATCCATCGCCCACCTCCGGCTCGCGCCCTATTGGTATTGTTCGGGCTTCTCGAAGCGCAGACCGTACTGCCCGTAGAGGCGCTCCAGCGAACCATCGAGAATCAGGTTTTCCAGTTGTTCTTCCAGGGCATAGGCCAGTTGTCGATTGGTCTCGTGTACTGCCATGCCGATTTCCCAGATCTGCCGGCCCATGTCCGGGTAGGCGTTCTCGGCCAGCGCCAGTTGCGGATCATTGGCCTCGTGCAGCAGCCAGTCCACCTCGCCGCGCAGGGCCATCACCGCGTCCACCTCACCGGCACGCATGGCAGCGCAGGCCAAGGTCGGCGACGGATAGTGACGAGCCTGCGAGCGCAGCAAGCCGTCCATCGCGGAGCTGAGGTAGAACGACGGCACGCTATCCACCTCGACGCCAATGGGATGCTGCTGCAGGGCATTGATGCTCGGCACCTCGGCCAGGCGACGGCGGTCGAAGGCCAGTTGCCAGCGCTCGCGCTGATAGGGGCCGAACATCACCACGCGTTCGTTGACCAGCTCACCCAGTTCGTTGCGCATCTGCGCGTAGTCACGGTCGTAGGGCACGCGCAGCATCAGGTCGGCCAGCTCGCCCTGGGCGGTGACCCGGCCACGCCAGATGTAGTCGCGCAGGTCGTCGTCGAGCTTTTCGCCGGGTGGCGCCCAGATCACCTGCAGCCGCAGGCCCAGCCCAGCGGCCAGGGCCTTGGCCAGCTCATAGTCGACCCCACGCGGCTGGCCCTCCTGCTCGAAGCTGTAGGGCGGAAAGTTCTGGTACAGCGCCACACGCAACACGCCCTCTTCCATGATGCGGTCGTAGTCGCGCACCTGTGCCTGGGCAATACCCAGGCACAGGCCGCACGACAGGATCAGCCAGCGCATGGCTGCGGAGGTCGTGAAGCAGGAACGCAGCAGCATGATCATCAAGCGCTACTCCTCGACGTGCACGCTCTCCAGATAGCTGCGCACCGCCCACAGGGCTTCCTGGCTCAGGTAGTCGGCCATTTTCGGCATGTACACCCGGCCATCGCGCACCGCGCCGTTGATTACCCGCTCCTTGAACCACTCATCACCACTGGCTCCCGTTTCGAGCAGACGCAGGTCGGGGGCGATACCGCCAGACTTGGCTTCCAGGCCGTGGCAGGCGGCGCAGTTCTGGTTGTAGGCCGAGGCGCCGATCTCGATGGCGCGCGGGTTGCCACGGTAGGGGTTTTCTTCCAGCCATTCTTCACCCAGGGGGTCCAGGCCATCGGTATTGACCGCCTGGGGCACCACGTCGCCGTGCGCCCAGAGCTGGGTGGACGCGGCCAGCAGCATCAGGGCCAGGGTGGATTGGATCTTCTTCTTGTTCATGGCTAGGACCTCATCGAATGCACGCCGAACAGCCCGTTTCGAGCTTGTGGCGTCCATCTTAGAAAGGCCCCCGCGCGCACCGAATCCTGCTTTGGTGGCCGCGTTCTAGTCCCTTGGTAGTAGGGCTTGGGTGGGGGTTTGGCTGATGCCTTGGCAGCAAGGCCAAGTCATGGGGCGACTGGGAAATCCTCCCGGCGAAGTCGGGAGTTTTTCCGTAGGCGCGGAGGTGGCCGGGCACCACCATCGGCTTGCCACTGCGGCACTTTCAACTCCAACGGGAAGCACGACCATGACAACAAGAAACCTACCCAGCAGCCCTCGCCCCCTGGCCCTCGCCCTGATGCTGGCCGGCGGCCTGGCGCTGAGCCAGGGCGCGCTGGCCAAGCCGGTCACCTGGGAAGACATCGCCAATGACCACGCCACCACCAACAACGTGCTGCAGTACGGCATGGGCACCAACGCCCAGCGCTGGAGCCCGCTCACCCAGGTCAACGCCGACAACGTGTTCAAGCTCACCCCGGCCTGGAGCTATTCCTTCGGTGACGAGAAACAGCGCGGCCAGGAGTCGCAGGCCATCATCCATGACGGCGTGATCTACGTGACCGGCTCCTACTCGCGGGTGTTCGCCCTCGACGCCAAGACCGGCAAGCGCCTGTGGACCTACAGCCACCGCCTGCCCGACAACATTCGCCCGTGCTGCGACGTGGTCAACCGTGGCGCCGCCATCTACGGCGACAAGATCTACTTCGGCACCCTCGACGCCCGCGTCGTGGCGCTGAACAAGGACACCGGCAAGGTGGTCTGGAACAAGAAGTTCGCCGACCATGCCGCCGGCTACACCATGACCGGCGCCCCGACGCTGGTGAAGGACGGCAAGAGCGGTAAGGTACTGCTGATCCACGGCAGCTCCGGCGACGAGTTCGGCGTGGTCGGCAAGCTGTTTGCCCGCGACCCGGACACCGGCGAAGAAGTCTGGATGCGTCCCTTCGTCGAAGGTCACATGGGCCGCCTCAACGGCAAGGACAGCACCCCCACCGGCGACATCAAGGCACCGAGCTGGCCGGACGATCCCAACTCGCCCACCGGCAAGAAAGAGGCCTGGAGCCAGGGCGGTGGCGCACCGTGGCAGAGCGCCAGCTTCGATGCCGAAACCAACACCATCATCGTCGGCGCTGGCAACCCGGCCCCCTGGAACGGCTGGGCACGTACTGCCGACGGCGGCAACCCGCACGACTACGACAGCCTCTACACCTCCGGTCAGGTCGGCGTCGACCCCACCACTGGGGAAGTGAAGTGGTTCTACCAGCACACCCCCAACGACACCTGGGACTTCTCCGGTAACAACGAGTTGGTGCTGTTCGACTACAAGGACAAGGACGGCAAGGTCACCAAGGCCACCGCCCACGCCGACCGTAACGGTTTCTTCTACGTGGTCGACCGCGCCAACGGCAAGCTGAAGAATGCCTTCCCCTTCGTCGACAAGATCACCTGGGCCAGCCATATCGACCTGGAAACCGGCCGCCCAGTGGAAAACGAAGGCCAGCGCCCACCCAAGCCCAAGCCGGGTGAAAGCAAGGGTGAAGTGGTGGAAGTCTCGCCGCCCTTCCTCGGCGGCAAGAACTGGAACCCCATGGCCTACAGCCAGGACACCGGCCTGTTCTACGTGCCAGCCAACCACTGGAAGGAGGACTACTGGGCCGAGGAGCCGCACTACAAGAAAGGCTCCGCCTACCTGGGCATGGGCTTCCGCATCAAGCGCCTGTTCGACGACCACGTCGGCATCCTGCGCGCCATGAACCCCACCACCGGCAAGGTCGTGTGGGAGCACAAGGAGCGCCTGCCGCTGTGGGCCGGGGTGCTGGCCACCAAGGGCAATCTGGTGTTCACCGGCACCGGCGACGGCTACTTCAAGGCCTTCGACGCCAAGAACGGCAAGGAGCTGTGGAAGTTCCAGGTCGGCACCGGAATCATCTCCCCGCCCATCACCTGGGAGCAGGACGGCGAACAGTACATCGGCGTGACCGCCGGCTACGGCGGCGCCGTACCGCTGTGGGGCGGCGACATGGCCGAGCTGACCAAGCCGGTCGCCCAGGGCGGTTCTTTCTGGGTGTTCAAGCTGCCGAGCTGGGACAAGGCCAGCGCCCAGCGCTAAAGGCTGAACGCATGGCGCACGTAGGGTGCGCCATGCGCACCAGCTCCTCGCGTTGCAATCTCGCCCTCTGCACAGCGCCGTAGCCTGGGTTGAGCACGGCGAAACCCAGGGGCCTATTCCCCGGGTTTCGCGCCGCTCTACCCAGGCTACACAACTGCACTGCCCCATTGGTGCGCACAGCGCACCCTACATGAGGACTCGCCATGAACTACCTGCCTCTGCTTGTCCCGGTTCTGCTGCTGGTACTCGGCAGCCACGCCATCGGCGCCGAGACCGACAACGACGGCGTGCCGCAGATCAACGGCTGCCGCCTCGAACCCGACAGCAAATGCCCCAAGGCCGATCTGCGCGGTGCTGACCTACGCAACCTCGACCTGCGCCGCATGGACTTGTCCGGTGCCGATCTTTCCGGCGCCGACTTGCGCCACGCCAACCTCGACCTGGCCAATCTGGAAAAGGCCAAACTGCGCGGTGCCAATCTCACCCGCGCCAGCCTGCAACAAAGCAACCTGCGCCTGGCCGACTTCTCTGGCGCCAGCCTGGTGGCCATCGCCGGCTGGGGCCTGTTCGCCCAGGCTGCGCAATTCGAGGGGGCCGACCTGCGCGCCGCCAACCTGGAATTTGCCCGCCTCTCCGGGGCCAAGCTGCACGACGTGCAACTGCAGGCCGCCAACCTGGAAATGACCTGGCTGAGCAAGGCCGACCTCAAGGGTGCGCATCTGCAGGACGCCAACCTGCAGGAGGTGAAGCTCGGCGGCTCCAATCTGGAGAACGCCAACCTCAGCGGCGCACGAGTGCGCTTCGGCAACTTTCAGGATGCCAATATGCCCGGCTGTGTCGAGTGCCCCAAAGGCTGGGACTAAAACCTACCGTCCCCACACCCCGTAGGAGCGGCTGGGCGGCATTGCGCTTCAGCCGCGATCGCACCTGGATATCGCGACTAAAGCCGCTCCTACGCCCCACGCGAGCCCCAGGCTGAACCCCATCAGCCCCAGCGCGTAGGGTGGGCTTCAGCCCACCGACAGAGAGCACGGCTAACGGCAATCAGCACTCGCAATGCGGTCTAACCGCGCCCCCGGCATAAAACACACTGAACCATGCCCCTTCGGGGCAATCCCTTCTTAGGTCAGAGCGAGGCCGTTCCAGGTGAGCGGCCATCCATCAACGACCCAAGAGGGATCTTCCGTGACCACCACTTCAAGCATCCACCTGAGTCCACCCAACCGCCTGCATGCCATTCTGCTTTGCGGCCAGATGCCGTTGTTTCTCGGTGCCCTGCTCAGTGATTTCGCCTACTACCGCAGCTATCAGATCCAATGGAGCAACTTCGCCTCCTGGCTGATCGCCGGCGGCATGGTCTTCGCCGGCCTGGCCCTGCTGTTCGCCCTCATCGACCTGTTCCGCGAACGCGGTAACGGACATGCCAGCACCTACTTCCTGCTGCTTCTGGCCACCTGGCTCGTTGGCCTGGTCAATGCCCTGGAGCATGCCAAGGACGCCTGGGCCGCCATGCCCTGGGGGCTGCTGCTCTCGCTCATCGTCGCCCTGCTGGCCTGCGTCGCCACCTGGGTCGGCCTCGCCCAACCACGCCTGGAAGATGACCGATGAACCTCGCCAAGCTACTACCCACCCTGCCCCTCGCCCTGCTGCTCAGCGCCTGCGGTGAAGACCCTGGCAGCCCGCAACAGACCACCGGCGCCCAACCGCAACTGCCCGAGCCCGCACGCGGGCTGCTACCGAGCATGAGCATCGCCGAACCAACGCCCTGGGGCGATCAGCAGCCGACCGTACCGGAAGGCTTCAGCATCAGCGCCATCGCCACCGACCTGAAGATTCCCCGGCAGACCCTGGTGCTGCCCAATGGCGACATCCTCGTCGCCGAAGGCCGTGGCGGCAACGCGCCCAAGCTCAAGCCCAAGGACGTGATCGCCGGCATGATCAAGTCGCGCGGCACCACCTCGGTGGAAAGCGGCAACCGCCTGACCCTGCTGCGCGACGCCGACGGTGACGGCGCCTATGAACTGCAGACCGTCTTTGCGGAAAACCTCAACGCCCCTTACGGCCTGGCTTTGTATGAAGGCAATCTGTACGTGGCCAATCAGGACGCCCTGGTGCGCTTCGACTACAGCGAAGGCCAGACCCAGGCCATGGGCCCGCCCAGCAAGGTCACCGACCTGCCCTCAGAGATCAACCACCACTGGACCAAGGCGCTGACCGTCAGTGAGGACGGCCGCTACCTCTACGTCGGTATCGGCTCCAACAGCAACATCACCGAGCGCGGCATGGAGGTGGAAGCCGACCGCGCCATGGTCTGGCAGATCGACGCCGCAACCGGTGCCCACAAGCCCTATGCCACCGGCCTGCGCAACCCCACCGCACTGGCCATCCAGCCGGGCACCGGCACCCTGTGGACAGTGGTCAACGAGCGCGACGAACTGGGCGAGAACCTGGTGCCCGACTACCTCACCTCGGTCAAGGAAGGCGCCTTCTACGGCTGGCCCTATAGCTACTGGGGGCAGAACGTCGACCCACGGGTCAAGCCGCAGAACCCGGACAAGGTGGCCAGCGCCATCGCCCCGGACTACGCCCTCGGCGCCCACGTCGCCGCGCTGGGCCTGGACTTCTCCAGCGAAGTGATGGGTGGGCAATATGCCGACGGCGTATTCGTCGGCGAGCACGGAAGTTGGAACCGCGAGGATCCGGTGGGCTACAAGGTGGTCTTCGTGCCCTTTGAGAATGGCCGCCCCGCAGGCGACCCCATCGACTTCGTCACCGGCTTTCGCGACGACGACGGCAAAACCCGCGGCCGCCCGGTGGGCGTAACGGTCGACCCGCGCGGCGCGCTGATCGTGGCCGACGATCTGTCGAATACGGTTTGGCGGGTGGTGCGGGATGGTGGCGAATGAGGGGTTGAGGGTGGAAATGGCAAAGCGTTTCCACCCTCGGCATCTGAGCTGCGGACATGGTGGACAAGCTTCGCGTTGTCCACCCTACCCATACCTTTGCGTAGGGTGGATGACGCTTTTTTCATCCACCCTTGGCAGAATCAATGGCCGAGTCACCTGATCAAGGAACCTTTGTATTGGGACATACGCTGAACGAGCCGCGCCTATCCGCCATCAGAGTCGCCCTTTCCGACCTGTTCAATGACTTCCCGGTGGATTACGACGCCATAGCCCAGGCAGTCAAAGATATCGAACCGAAAATCCTCCACGAGATTCTCTACTCCGAAGTAGCGCCAGTGTGCTTTACGAATATCGCTGCCGCCGTACCCTCCGTCTGGACGGGCTTCGAGCCTGAATCACTCAACGCCATGATCGAAGCAAGGCTGGCAGCAAGAAAGAACAGTTGGATTCGCCGGCAAGCCGATAAAGCCCTGGCTGCCTGGCTTAAATTCAACTACGCCTATTTATGGAAGGAAGTTTCTCGCAGGCTTTGAGGTGAAACGGTGGACAAGCTTCGCGTTGTCCACCCTACATATCCCTTGCGTAGGGTGGATGATGCTTTTTCATCCACCATTGGTAACGCCAATGTCAGGGCTACTTGCTGGCAACACCGATGTCCGGCTACTGCTAACTACCAAATAGCACAGTGATGGCAGCGCCAATAGAACCACCTAAAATGGCAGCAAACAGAACTACTGCAAATTCTATATGCTTACTACTCTTACTCTGAAAATAATCTACAATCTCTGAAGTTTCTTTAACCGGATACACTGTCCAGTTCGCCAAGACCGCGTCAACAAAATCCCTTAGATAGACACTATGCTTGCCAGCCTTATAAATACTATAGTAGTGCGTGTCACGTATATTTTTATCAAATATTTCCTGCCCCTTAAACAAGCCTATATCTCTATATAGGCAATTCAACAATCGCGGCTTCTTAATAAATCTATCTCTAAGAGTTTTTCTGTAGCCTTCCCCCTCCATTTCAAGCAGCCCATGAAGACTCTCCTGCACCTTGCTCCACTCCAGAGCTCGCCTGGAGTGCAAAATTTTGAGTTCATAGAAGAAAGCAACCTCGCTTGAAATTTCCGTCAGCAATCTCTTAAATGCAACTTCCTCTGACTTATATTGATTGCAAGGATAAAAAAATTTCAGCTCATCGTAGCCAGGAATTTTGAGATGGGCCAGTTGAAACCTTGAAGAGTCATCTCCGGAAAATAGCTCATCTGAGCTAATCAAGAAGAAATCAGCATGAAATGGAGATGGCCCGACGAAGTCAAGCTTTAGAATACTGGCTCCCGAATCAACCTCTCGCTTTAAGTACTCTCTGACTATTTGAACAGCAGTAGATGGCGCCGAATCTTTGTTACCTCCAATGAGCTCCACAACCGAAAGAGCCCCATACCAATCATGCTTAAACGTGACCCGAAAATTCTCAGTATTAGTACGAACATATTTCTGATCACCCCCAACCAGCTCAGCCTGAACTCTTAACGGCAAATAAAGATCAAATGACAGATTAAACATTGAAACGTGTGGATAACAAGGATCCCCATCATTCATGTGGGTACTTATGGATGTATCGACCACCTCATCTTTAAAATCCAAATCAAAAAACAGCTCGACATTACTGATGTTAGGCAGCCGCTCCAACGAACCCCTTACCTCATCAATATATTCTTGAACTGTAATTTCTTTCTTAGCTCCACCTTTGAAAGAAAAGTGCAGACAACCGATACCAAATGCTTTCATCCATAGCCCTATTCGATTGGTGCTTTAAAAGTGATGAACCATATGCTATTTCAGTCCACAGACGGAGATTGGTCTAGTTATGTAACGCCCATCACGGCCTAGCGCCGTGACTCTACACCGCATGGAGGCTCTCTGGCGATCATGAGTGATCACCACGAGACAGCAGACCATTGCAGCCTACCCTTCCCCCTCAAGCACTCTCCAACCCCACCCGAACCACCCCACTATCAATCGCCAAATGCACCAGCTCCGCCTGCGAGGCGATCTGCAGTTTGTTCTTTACCAGGGTCTGGTAGTTGGACAGGGTCTTGGCACTGATGCATAGCTTCTCGGCGATCTGCTTCGGTGGCAGGCCGCGGGCGAGCATGACGAAGATCTCGAATTCTCGCTGGGTCAGCTCGCGCAGCCGGGGGTCGAGGCCATCGCTGCTGGTGGGGTTGCAAGCAAGCTGGGTGGCCAGTGGTTGTTCGATATAGGCGTGGCCAGCGGCGGTGCGTTTGACCGCCTCCACCAGCACTTCCGGTGAAGAGTTCTTGGTCAGGTAGCCGATGGCGCCGGCGTCCAGTGCCTGGCGTACCAGGGGCAGTTCGTCGTGCATGCTGAAGAACAGGATGCGCAGTTGCGGCAGGCGCTGGCGCAGGCGGCGGGTGGTTTCCAGGCCGCTGATGCCGGGCAGGCCGATATCCATGATGACCAGGTTGGGGATCTCTTCCTGCACCCGTTGCAGGGCCTGTTCGCCGTCGCAGGCCTCGCGCAGTTGCACGTCCGGTAACAGGGCGCGCAGCAGGCTGGCGTAGCCCTGGCGCACCACAGCGTGATCGTCTACCAGCAGAATCTTCATCGCGTTGCCTCCAGGGGAATATTCAGGCACAAGGCCCAGCCCGCTTGCGGGCGGCTGTGCAGGCGCAGTTCGCCGCCCAGGCTGCGGCTGCGTTCGCGCATCGAGCGCAGGCCGATGCCGGGGCGTAGCGGCAGTGCGGTGCCCTGGCCGTTGTCACGCACCAGCAGGCGCAGGCCCTGGCCACGGCGTTGCAGGCGAATGCGTACTTCGCTGGCGTCGGCATGGCGGGCCACATTGGTCAACGCCTCCTGCACCAGGCGATAGAGATGGGCCTTGCTCGCCAGCGGCAGGCTCGGCAGGTGCTCGCCCAGTTGCAGGCGGCAGCGAATGCCTTGCGCCTGCTGCCAGTCGGCGGCCAGTTGCTGCAGTGCCGGGCCAAGCTCCAGGCGCTCCAGCACCACCGGGTAGAGGTCGCGGATCAGGCTGCGAAAGCCCTGCTGCAGGCGCTCGCAGTTGTCGTCCAGCAGGCGCGCGGTGTCCTGCACCTGCTGTGGCCGGTCGGCGATCACCTTGAGCAGGCAGGCCTGGGCGCGAATGCCGCTGAGGTATTGGCCGAGGTCGTCGTGCAGGGTCTGCCCGAGGCGAGTGCGCTCGCGCTCCTGCAGCTCCAGCAGGGATTGGGTCAGCTCGGCGTTGTCCGCCTGCACCTGCTGCAGGGTGGTGGCCATGTCGTTGAAGTGGCCGGCCAGGCGCTTGGCCTCGGCCAGGCCGTGATCCCGCAAGCGGGTGTCGAAGTGGCCGGCACCGACCTGGCGCAGGCCGGTGAGCAGTTCGTCCAGCACGCGGCGGGCGCGGCGCACGGCGAAGCGGATGGTCAGCAGGCTGAGGATCAAGGCGAAGGCGCTGAGCAACAGCAGTTGCAGCAGCGAGTCCTGGATTTCCTCGATCTCGTCGAAGGGGTCGAGGGCGATATGCAGTTCACGGCCATCGGCCAGCGGCCAGGCATCGCTCACCAACGTCGTCGAACCCAGCAGGCGCTCGGCGATCCAGCGCTCGACCAGGCTCTTGCTCTGCGCCCTCGGCTGCTCGCCGGGGCGCAGCCAGCTCACGCGGATATGCCGCAGGTTGTCGGTCAGCTCCGGGCGCAGGCTACCGGGGTTGCTGCGCGCCACCTCGCCAAGGTACTCGACCACCGCCTCGGCGGCCTGTAACTCACGCTGCACGTCATGGCTGGCCTGGCGCAGCAGTAGCGTCAGCCCGGCCAGGGTCACCAGCACGAAGAGCAGGCTGACCACTAGGTTGATGCGGCCGAGGGCGCTCATCTGCTTGACCCGGCTACTTGACCACGAAGTAGCCGAGCATGCCCTTGCCTTCCAGACCCTTGGCGTAGAAGCGGTATTTGCCCGGTTTGACCGGCAGGAAGAAGATTTCCGCCTCGCCGGCGTCCTCGAACTCCAGTTCGGTGAGGGTCATGGCCTTGACCTCCACGCCGCCGGCCTCGACCTTGCGTAGGTAGATCGAAGTGGCGAACTCCGGCGCCTGGAAGGCGTATTCCTTCTGCCCGTTGGAGATGATCTTGAGCTGGTAGGCCTGGCCGGTTTCCAACTGGTACTCGCTCTGCGACATGAAGTAGTCACTGTCGTCGTTGCCCAGCACCAGGTCGGGCAGCGCCACCGGGCGGCGGGTCATATCGCCGGCGGCGTGCAACTGGTCGATGCCGAGCAGGCTGATGATCAGCAACAAAGGCAGCAGCAGGGCCTTGAAAATACGCATGAAGGTCACCGTTATTGTTATTGGGCGGTGCCTGCCATGCTAGGAAGTAAAGCCCCACACCGGGTTACTACCTTGGTACTACCAGGCTGGTACTTTGGGCAGGTTGGCCGCGCCAATTGGCGTGACGGACTACGACCTTCGTAGGTGGCGGGCGCTACCTTGGGCATATTTCCCGAGCTGGCCGCCCTTCCTATGCTGGGGCATCCTCCGATGGAGCCACCCCATGCGCCTGCTCTGCCACGCCCTGCTCTGCCTGTTCGCCAGCCTCGGTCTGAGCCTGGGCGCCAGCGCGGACGAGCTGCAGGTGCGCATCGGCTACCTGGCGCATCAGCCACTGCGTGGCCCGCTACTGTCCAACGTCATCCCCGAACCCACCGACGCAGGGCGCCGTGGCGCCGAACTGGCGATCATCGACAGCAACAGCACCGGGCGCTTTCTCAAACAGCGGTTCGAGTTGCACAGTGCCGAGAGCGACCAGGCCGATGAGTTGCTCGCCGCTGCCGAGCAGCAGCACCAGGCCGGCATTCGCCTGTTCGTGGTCAACGCCCCGGTCGCCACCCTGCGCCTGCTCAGCGAACGCCTGCCGGACAGCCTACTGTTCAATGCCGGCAGCGCCGACGATGGCCTGCGCCGCGAACAGTGCCTGGGCAACGTGCTGCATACCCTGCCCAGCCGCGCCATGCTGGCCGATGCCCTGGCACAGTTTCTCGCCGTGCGCAAATGGACGCGCTGGCTGCTGGTGACCGGCAACACCGAGGACGACAGCGCCTACGCCGACGCGCTCAAACGCGCGGCCAAACGCTTCGGCCACAAGATCGTCGCCGAGAAGCCGTGGAGCTTCGACAACGACCAGCGCCGCAGCGCCCAGGCGGAGATGCCGCTGTTCACCCAGGCTGGCGAATACGACGTGGTGCTGGTGGCCGACGAGCGCGGCGACTTCGGCGAATACCTGCCCTACAACACCTGGCTGCCGCGCCCGGTAGCCGGCACCCAGGGCCTGACCCCCACCGCCTGGCACAAGACGGTGGAAACCTTCGGCGCCGCGCAATTGCAGAAGCGCTTCGAGGCACTGGCCGGGCGCTGGATGAACGACCGCGACTTCGCCGCCTGGATGGCCGTACGCAGCATCGCCGCTGCCGTGACCAAGCTACGCGCCGCCGAGCCACAGGCGATTCGCACTCTGGCGCTGTCCGCCGACCTGCCGCTGGACGGCTTCAAGGGCCGCAAGCTGAGCTTCCGCCCGTGGAACGGCGAGCTGCGCCAGCCTATTCCGCTGGTGCACCCGCGCGCGCTGGTCAGCACCTCGCCGCAGGACGGTTTTCTCCACCCCAGCAACGAGATGGACAGCCTCGGCTATGACCGGCCTGAAGTGAGCTGCGATCTGGCGAGTACATCTGACTGATGGTGCGCGCACAGCGCACCCTACCCACACCGAGCCGTAGGGTGCGCCGCGCGCACCACATGCCGCCCAAGACAACAACAAGAGGATCAACCCCATGCGCCTGACCCGTCTCGCCTGCGCCGTCGCCTTCGGCCTGGCCTGCCACTCGGCCCTTGCCGCCACCGCCTACGTGTCCAATGAGAAGGATGACAGCATCAGCGTCATCGACCTGGACAGCCTCGAGGTCACCGCCACCCTGGACGTCGGCATGCGCCCGCGCGGCCTGCTGCTGTCTTCCGACAACAAGCTCTTGTACATCTGCGCCAGCGACTCGGATCGCGTGCAGGTGATGGATCTGGCCACACGCAAGATCGTCAAGGAGCTACCCTCCGGCGCCGACCCCGAGCAGTTCGCCCTGCACCCCAACGACCGCTGGCTGTACATCTCCAACGAGGACGATGCGCTGGTCACGGTGGTCGACACCCAGAGCGACGAGGTGCTGGCGCAGATCGACGTGGGCGTGGAACCCGAAGGCATGGCGGTGAGCCCGGACGGCAAGTGGGCGGTCAACACCAGCGAAACCACCAACATGCTGCACTGGATTGACACCAGCACCCAACAACTGGTGGACAACACCCTGGTCGACCAGCGCCCGCGCCACGTCGAGTTCGACAAGGATGGCAAGCGTCTGTGGGCCTCGGCAGAGATCGGTGGCACGGTAACGGTGCTGGATGTGGACTCGCGCCAGGTGCTCAAGGTGCTGAAGTTCGCCATCAAGGGCGTGCACCCGGACAAGGTGCAGCCGGTGGGGGTCAAGCTGACCGACGACGGCAAATACGCCTTTATCGCCCTCGGCCCGGCCAACCATGTGGCCGTGGTGGATGCCAAGACCTACGAGATTCTCGACTACCTGCTGGTGGGCCGGCGCGTCTGGCACCTGGAATTCACCCCGGATCAGAAGCGCCTGCTGACCACCAACGGCGTCAGCGGCGACGTGTCGGTGATCGACATCGACAACCTCAAGGTGAGCAAGTCGATCAAGGTCGGCCGCTACCCCTGGGGCGTAGTGGTGACGCCATGAACGCCCTCGAGGTGAGCGGCGTCGGTTTCGCCTATGGCGCGCGCCAGGCACTCGACGGGCTGGACTTCGAGCTGGCGCCGGGGCGCTTCGGCGCCCTGCTCGGCCCCAACGGCGCTGGCAAATCCACGCTGATCGCCCTGCTCACGCGCCTCTACGACCTGCAGCAGGGCGATATCCGTATCTTCGGCCACAGCCTGCGCGACGAACCGCGCCAGGCGTTGCGCCAGCTCGGTGTGGTATTCCAGCAGAGCACGCTGGATCTCGACCTGTCGGTGCAGCAGAACCTCGCCTACCACGCGGCATTGCATGGCATGCCGCGTCGCCAGGCACAGGCGCGTATCGACGAAGAGCTGCTGCGCCAGGATCTCGCCGAGCGCCGTCACGACAAGGTGCGCACGCTCAATGGCGGCCACCGCCGCCGCGTGGAGATCGCCCGCGCCCTGCTCCATCAACCGCGCCTGCTGCTGCTCGACGAGGCCAGCGCCGGGCTCGATCCGGCCAGCCGCCTGGCGCTGGGCCGGCACGTGCGCAACCTGTGCCGTGAGCAAGGCCTGTGCGTGCTGTGGACGACCCACCTGCTGGACGAGATCGAGTCCAGCGACGACCTGCTGATCCTCCATCGTGGCGAGCGCGTGGCCTGGGGCAAGGCCAGCCAGTTCGGCGATGACCTGGCCATCAGCTTCGCCCGCCTGACCGGCGACGAGGCGCTGGGTCGGGGGCATGTGCGCGAGGCGTTGCGGCCGAAACGTGGCGGCGACCACGACGATGATGAAACAGCCCCGGTGCGCACGGCGCACCCTACGCGAGGTGCGCGCTGATGAGTGCCTACTGGGAATGCCTGCGCGGCATCGTGCTGCGCGAATGGCTGCGCTTCGTCCTGCAGCGCTCGCGCTTTCTCAGCGCCCTGGTGCGGCCGCTGCTGTGGCTGCTGGTGTTCGCCGCCGGCTTTCGCGCCGCGCTGGGCATCGCCATCATCGAGCCGTACGACACCTACATCACCTACGACACCTACATCGTGCCGGGCCTGGCCTGCATGATCCTGCTGTTCAACGGCATGCAGGGCTCGCTGTCGATGGTCTATGACCGCGAGATGGGCAGCATGCGCGTGCTGCTCACCAGCCCGCTGCCACGGGCCTTCCTGCTCGCTGCCAAGCTGCTGGCCACGGCGCTGATCTCGCTGCTGCAGGTCTACGCCTTCCTCGCCATCGCCTGGGTGTATGGCGTGCAACCGCCAGCCTGGGGCCTGCTCGCCGCATTGCCGGCGCTGCTCTTGGTGGCGCTGCTGCTCAGCGCCCTCGGCTTGCTGCTGTCCAACGGCATACGGCAACTGGAGAACTTCGCCGGGGTGATGAATTTCGTAATCTTCCCCATGTTCTTCCTGTCATCGGCGCTGTACCCACTGTGGAAGATGCGCGAGTCCAGCGAGTGGCTGTACTGGCTGTGCGCGGTCAACCCCTTCACCCATGCCGTGGAATTGGTGCGCAACGCGCTGTATCTGCGCCTGCATGTCGAGGCACTGCTGATCTGTGTCGGCCTGACGCTGCTGCTCACCCTGCTCGCAGTGGTCAGCTTCAATCCGCAGCACGCGGCGCTGCGCAAGGCGGGATAGGTGCGCATCCATTGGCGCCTGTGCGGTCAGGATCGCCAATGAATTCGCGCCTGCAAAAACACCGGCACGCCCCATGACAGGCTCAGCCGCCATCCCCCTACTACTTTGGTACTGCTTTTCCTCTCCATCGTCGAATTCCCAAGCCTGCGACCATGGCCTGTAATACCCGCACAAGAATAAGTAGAGAACTCGCCATGAAGTACCGTCTGCCTGTGCCTGCAGGCCTGATGCTCGTCTCGCTGCTATTGGCCAACCTGGTGCACGCCGAAGCCCTGTTCGATGCCGAGGGCTATCGCAGCGGCCAGTACCGCAGCCCCACCCCGACTCATCTGGAAGGCGTGCAGGTCCTCGATACCCCCGCGTTGCAGAAACTGCTCGCCGCACGCCCCGCTACCCGCCTGATCGATGTCTACCGCCGCCCCTGGGTGCAGAACCGCTTCGTCGAGGACACACCCCACGCCAACCTGCCCGGCAGTCTGTGGCTGGCCAATGCCGGCGACGGCAATCTGGGAAGCCTCTGGCAGCGCTATTTCGCGCACCATCTGCAGCAGGCAAGTCAAGGCGACATGCGCCAACCCTTCGTGTTCTACTGCCGCTCCGATTGCTGGCTGAGCTGGAACGCCGCGCGCCGTGCCCAGGCCCTGGGCTATCGCGAGCTGTACTGGTACCGCGACGGCGTCGATGCCTGGGAACAGGCCGGCCTGCCCCTGGTGCCGGCGCAACCGGCCGAGATGCCGCACGCTTTCCTCACGCCCGCCGCCACACCATAATCACGACAACGAGGTGCAAGGCCATGTACAAGATTCTGATTGCCGACGACCATCCGCTGTTTCGTGAAGCCATCCATAACGTCATCGCCGACGGCTTTCCCGGCAGCGAGATCATGGAAACAGCCGACCTGGACAGCGCCCTGGCGCTGACCCAGGAACACGATGACCTGGATCTGATCCTGCTCGACCTGAACATGCCCGGCATGCACGGCCTGGGCGGCCTGATGAACCTGCGCAACGAGGCACCGACCATCCCGGTGGTGATCGTCTCCGCCGAGCAGGACAAACAGGTGGTGCTGCAGGCCATCACCTACGGCGCGGTGGGTTTCATCACCAAGTCCTCGCCTCGGGCGCAGATGACCGATGCCATCGGCCAGATCCTCGACGGCAACGTCTACCTGCCGCCGGACATCATCCGCACCCAGAAGAGCGGCAGCTCGCGCCCACACCACGACAACCCGAGCATCGCCCCGGAGCTGTTGCAGGCGCTGACGCGCAAGCAATTGCTGGTGCTCGAACGCATGACCAAGGGTGAATCGAACAAGCAGATCGCCTACAGCCTGGATATCGCCGAAACCACGGTCAAGGCGCATGTCTCGGCCATCCTGCGCAAGCTGGGGGTGCACAACCGGGTGCAGGCGATCCTCTCGGCCGGTGACATCGATTTCGCCGCCTACCTGCGGCGCTGAGCGCTGTGCTAAAACGGCGGCTTCCTCATCAGGAGCCGTCTCTATGCTGATCCGCCCCTTCCAACTGGCCGACCAAGCCGCCGTCATCGATCTCTGGCGGCGCTGCGACCTGATTCGTCCCTGGAACGATCCGTACAAGGACATCCAGCGCAAGCTCGCGGTGCAACCCGAGCTGTTTCTCCTCGGCGAACTCGATGGCGCCCTGGTCGCCTCGGCCATGGCCGGCTACGAAGGGCATCGCGGCTGGGTCAACTACCTGGCGGTGTGCCCCGACAGGCGCAAGCAGGGCCTGGCGCGGCAACTGATGCAGCATATCGAGGAAAAGATGCTTGCCCTGGGTTGCCCCAAGCTGAGCCTGCTGGTGCGCAATACCAACCAGCAGGCCCTGGCCTTCTACGAGCGCCTCGGCTACCAGGTCGATGCTTCGGTAAGCCTGGGCAAGCGCCTGATCAGCGACGAGTGATGGGCTGCTTCATATACGCAACTGGCCCAGACTCTGCAGCACGCTGGCGCCAGTGAACAGCATCAGTACCTGTTCCTCGGCCAGTGCGCGAATGGCCTCGCGCCGCTGCGGCTGGCCGATGTAGTCCAGTGACAGCTCGAACAGGTTGCGGCTGATCAGCCCCGACACCTGGCGCACGGTGTCAGCACTGACGATCCCCGGCAGCAGCTCCAGCTCGAGCAGATCCTCGGCCATGTCGCTGGCGAAATCGTCCATTACCTGGCGCAGCGCCTCGCGCAACACCGGCGAAGCACCATGCAGTTCACGCACGCCGATGATGAAGGCCTCGGGGTGCTCGGCGGCAAAGTCGAAGAACAGCTTCACCGTCTCGTGGCAGACCCGCCGTCCACGCCCGAGGTCGATGCCCAGCAGCTTGGGCAGCATCGCCCCCTTGTCGCTCACGGCCCGCTGCGCCGCCTCGCGGCGCAGGTCACGCAGTGGCTGGCGCAACAGCGTGTTGATCTCTTCGATGATGGTCAGACCGAGGTCGTCGACATCGCGAAAGTGCCGGTAGAAGGTGTTGGGGTTGAGCCCCGCCTCGCGCGCCAACTCGCGCAGGCCCAGGCTGCTCAGGCTGCGATGGGTCGAGGTAAGGCGTAACGCCGCCTCCAGCAACAGACGCTTGCCAGGTGCGGCCACGGCCCGTTCGCGCAGTGAGGTATCGTCGTCCTGCATGCTGACCCTACCTAAAGTTGGTTTGTCGATTGGCTGGATTGCCAAGGAGTATACACATGTCTACCTTGGTAGACAGATGTAGACACCCACAATAACGACAAGCAGGAGTCACTCCATGAACGCGTCCGTGTCACCGCTCCCGGCGACCCGCCACTGCAAGATCGCCATTCTCGGCAGCGGTTTTTCCGGCCTTGGCATGGCCATTCGCCTCAAGCAGGAGGGCGAAGAGAATTTCCTGCTGTTCGAGAAAGAGGCCGGCGTTGGCGGCACCTGGCGGGTGAACAACTATCCGGGGTGCGGCTGCGACGTGCAATCGCACCTGTACTCCTTCTCTTTCGAGCCGAACCCGAACTGGACGCGGATGTTCGCCAGGCAGCCGGAAATCAAGGCCTATCTCGAAGGGTGCTGGGAAAAATACCGCCTGCAGGACAAGACCCTGCTGGGCACCGAAGTGGTGGAGATTCGCTGGGACGAGCAGGCCGAACTGTGGCACCTGAAGGATCGCGCCGGCCAGCGCTACAGCGCGCAATTCGTGGTGTCCGGCATGGGCGCCCTGTCCACTCCCTCGATCCCCAAGCTCAAGGGTCTGGAAAATTTCACCGGTGAGGTCTTCCACTCGCAGCAGTGGAACCACGACTATGACCTGAGCGGCAAGCGCGTGGCGGTGATCGGCACCGGCGCCTCGGCCATTCAGTTCGTGCCGCAGATCCAGAAGCAGGTGGCGCGCCTCGACCTCTACCAGCGCACTGCGCCGTGGATCATGCCCAAGCCGGATCGCGCCATTCGCGACGACGAACGCAGCCGCTTCAAGCGCTTCCCACTGGCGCAGAAACTCTGGCGCGGCGCGCTCTACAGCATGCTCGAAAGCCGCGTGATCGCCTTCGCCTTCGCCCCGCGCCTGCTACGCCTGGCCCAGAACATCGCCAAGCGCTACATCCACAAGCAGATCAAGGATCCGGTGCTGCGCGCCAAGGTCACCCCGGACTACACCATGGGCTGCAAGCGTGTGCTGATCTCCAACGACTACTACCCGGCGCTGGTTCAGCCCAACGTCGAGGTGATCACCGACGGCATCGCCGAGATCCTGCCCCATGGCGTGCGCACCGCCGACGGCCAGGAGCGCGAGGTGGACGCCATCATCTTCGGCACCGGCTTCACCCCCAGCGACCCGCTGCCGCGCGGCACGGTGTTCGGCCGTGGTGGCGTCGACCTGCTCGACACCTGGCCCGAAGGCCCGGAAGCCTACAAGGGCACCATGACCGCCGGCTTCCCCAACCTGTTCTTCCTCATGGGGCCGAACACCGGCCTCGGCCATAACTCGATGGTGTACATGATCGAGTCGCAGATCCACTACGTGCTCGGCGCCCTGCGCCTGCTCGAAGAAGGCCAGTTGCAGAGCCTGGAACCCAAGCGCGCGGTGCAGGACGCCTTCAACCACAAGATCCAGGGCGCGGCCCGCAATACCGTGTGGAATGCCGGTGGCTGCATGAGCTGGTACCTGCACCCGGTCAGCGGACGCAACTGCACGGTATGGCCTGGTTTCACCTGGCGCTTCCGCATGCTCACCCGTCACTTCGATGCACCGGCCTACCACTTCAGCCGCAAGAACGCTGCACATCCAGCGCAGAGCAATGCCATTCACAGCCAGGAAGCCCAGGAGGCCAGCGCATGAAATCCTTCGAGAACAAGGTTGCCGCCATCACGGGTGCCGGTTCCGGCATCGGCCGAGCCCTGGCCTATCATCTGGCGCGCCAGGGCTGCCATCTGGCCCTGTCGGACGTGAATGTCGAGGGCCTGCACGAAACCGCCGAACAGGCACGCAAGCTTGGTGTCACCGTCAGCGCAACGCGGGTCGACGTCGCCGACCGCACCGCCGTCGAAGCCTGGGCTGGGCAGGTAGTAAGCGAGTTCGGCCGGGTCAACGCCATCTTCAACAATGCCGGCGTGGCCCAGGGTGGCACCGTGGAAGGCAACGACTACGCCGACTACGAGTGGATCATGGGCATCAACTTCTGGGGTGTGGTCAACGGCACCAAGGCCTTCCTGCCACACATCAAGGCCAGCGGCCAGGGCCATGTGATCAACGTTTCCAGCGTCTTCGGGCTGTTCTCGCAGCCGGGCATGAGTGGCTACAACGCCAGCAAGTTCGCCGTGCGCGGCTTTACCGAATCGCTGCGTCAGGAGCTGGACATGGCGCGCTGTGGGGTTTCCGCCAGTTGCGTGCACCCTGGCGGCATTCGCACCAACATCGCCAAGACCGCACGGATGAACGACAGCCTGGCCAAGGTCACCGGACAGGACATCGAGAAGGCGCGCCAGCAGTTCAACGACCAGTTGCTGCGCACCACGCCGGAACAGGCAGCCAAGGTCATCGTCAATGGCGTACTGGCCAACAAGCGGCGCATTCTCATCGGTGGCGACGCCCATGCCCTGGACTGGATGCAACGCAGCATGCCGGCGGCGTACCAGCGCCTGGTCACCTTCAGCATGGGCCTGGCCGCTCGCTTCGCGCCCAAAGGCGCGCGCAAGGCACGCGAAGCGACCGAGTAACACACTGGCAACCGCTTGATCGTTCAGCTAAGCGGTATGACCTTAGGGCCCGTTGAGTAACGGGCCTTCAAAATCCTCACCGTCCCTGGTCTGATGACCTTGGACGGTGAGGTCTCAATACATGGGATTTCCCAACACACCGCAGACACCCAGCACAGCAGCTTGTCAGGCCCGATTCCCTTCGTTTCACCTCCGAGATCCATCCCAATCACTGGCACATGCCTTGCTTCGCCAGAGGGTAAAGCGTCCTCCAATGGCGGAAAGACGCATTCGACAATGGCGTCGTACCCGCCGGCCGTGACAGGCTGGCTGGACGACGCTTTTTTATGGCCTGGCCATCCAGGTCACCCCGGATGTCGAGCAGGAACGATGCCTCATGAGTGAACATGACACCCCGCGCAATGACGCCCTGGCCTGGAGCCATGGCAGCGATGCACCGGAAAAGAGCGCCCTGAACATCGGTTTCATGGCCTTGAGCGATTCCGCCTCGGTGATCGTCGCCGCGACTCAAGGCTTTGCCGAAAAGCATGGCCTGAGCCTGCGACTGCAACGCCAGGCATCCTGGTCTGCCCTGCGTGATCGCCTGGTCAACGGCGAGCTGGATGCAGCCCACAGCCTCTACGGCCTGATCTATGGCGTGCAACTGGGCCTCGGCGGCGCACCGGCCACCGACATGGCGGTGCTCATGGGGCTGAACCAGAACGGCCAGAGCATCAACCTCTCGCATGGGCTGCAACAGGCCGGCGTGACCAGCAGTGAGGCACTGCGCAAGTACGTGCACCAGCATGAAGCAAAACTCACCTTCGCCCAGACCTTCCCCACCGGCACCCATGCCATGTGGCTGTATTACTGGCTGGCCAGCCAGGGCATCCACCCGCTGCGCGACGTGCGCAGCGTCGTGGTGCCGCCGCCGCAGATGGTCGAGCACCTCAAGGCCAGGCGTATCGACGGTTTCTGCGTCGGTGAACCCTGGACGGCCAAGGCCGTGGAAGACAATCTCGGCTGCATGCTCACTACCACCCAGGCGATCTGGCCGGATCATCCGGAAAAGGTACTGGGCTGCACGCGCAGCTTCGTCGAAGAGAACCCCAAGACGGCACGGGCCCTGATCAGCGCGGTACTGGAGGCCAGCCGCTTCATCGACGAGAGCGAGGAGAACCGCCGTGGCACGGCGCAACTGCTGAGCGGCAGTGCCTATGTCGACGCGCCGCTGTCGGCAATCCTGCCGCGTTTTCTTGGCCAGTATCAGGATGGCCTCGGCAATGCCTGGCAGGACGCCCATCGCCTGCGCTTCCACGCCGATGGCGCGGTCAACCTGCCCTATCTGTCGGATGCCATGTGGTTCATGACCCAGTTCCGTCGCTGGGGCCTGCTGCGTGATGACCCGGATTACCTGGGAGTCGCCCAGGCCGTTCAGCAACTGCAGATCTATCGCCAGGCGGCGGAAGCACTGGGCGTCGCCTGCCCCGAGCCCATGCGCGGTTGCGCTTTGCAGGGCGGCCCCTACTGGGACGGCAGTGATCCGGCCGGTTACGCCCGTAGCTTCGCCCTGCATGCCCTGGCCGACGCGCCAGCGCTCAGCGCCTGATCATCTGGAGAGCTGCCATGCTGCGTATCCTGCTGATCAATGACACACCGAAAAAGGTCGGCCGCCTCAAGAGCGCCCTGACCGAAGCCGGCTTCGAGGTGATCGACGAGTCCGGCCTGACCATCGACCTGCCGGCGCGGGTGGAAGCCGTGCGCCCCGATGTCATCCTCATCGACACCGAGTCTCCGGGGCGTGACGTGATGGAACAGGTGGTACTGGTCAGCCGCGACCAGCCTCGGCCCATCGTCATGTTCACCGACGAGCACGACCCCGGCGTGATGCGCCAGGCGATCCAGAGCGGTGTCAGCGCCTACATAGTCGAGGGCATTCACGCCCAGCGCCTGCAACCGATCCTCGACGTGGCCATGGCCCGCTTCGAGAGCGACCAGGCCCTGCGTGCCCAGTTGCAGGCCCGCGAGGCGCAACTGGCCGAACGCAAGCGCATCGAATTGGCCAAGGGCCTGCTGATGAAGATGAAGAGCTGCAACGAGGAAGAGGCCTACACCCTGATGCGCCGCCAAGCCATGAGTCGCCAGCAGAAGCTGATCCAGGTGGCCGAACAGATCATCGCCATGCACGACATGCTGGGGGGCTGAGACCTGACGGTCGGGTAAAAAACAGTCGAACCTTGCGTACCTCTCGCCACTCTCTGACTAGGCCTGTTCAGGCAGGCCTTTTCATTCAGGGAGCGTAGAGTTGCAGTCGCCACAGGCGAGCATGCGCGGCCCGGCAACGAGGACGAAAGCATGCAAGCACTCCCGTCACGCGCATTGAGCATCCAGTGGTTCGGCACTGCCCTGTGTGGCTGCCTGCTGGCCGGAAACGGCCATGCCGAGCTGTACAGGAGCGTTTCTCCGGGCGGCAACTTCGCCCTGGACAACTGGAATCTCACCGTCCCCCAGGACGCCGATGGCAGCACCGAAGGCACCGCGATCACCGCTCGCCCCGACCAGTTGACCGGCCCCTATGGTTACAAATCGCGCTGGTTTCGCACCGATGCGCAAGATGGCGCCATGACCTTCTGGGCTCCCATCAATGGCGCCACAGCCGGCGGTTCCAGCAGCCCACGCGCGGAACTGCGCGAGATGCTCGATCCCAGTAACCTGTCCATGACCTGGAGCGGCGCGGGCGAGTCGGTACAGGACGCCATGCTCAGGGTGATGCAGGTTCCGCAGGACGGCATCGTCATCGTCGGCCAGGTTCATGGCTACCGTAGCGCGCCCTTGATCATGGTCTATTACCGCTACGATGCCGCCCGCCAGACCGGCCGGGTCATCGCCAAGCTGCAGGGGCTACCGGAACAGGGGCCACCCTTTACCACCCATACACTGGCCAACGACATCGACCTGGGGGAAACCTTCAGCTATCGGATGAAGGTCAGCAAGAACGTGGCGACGGCCTCGGCCAATGGCGGGCCGAGCGCCCGCATGCCAATGGATCCGGCCTGGAACAGTCACACCTTCTACTTCAAGGCCGGTGCCTACCTGCACATGCATGGCGACAGAGCCAGCGAAGGTGCCCGCGTCAAGTTCTATCGCCTGGCTGCCAGCCACCCCAATGACGGGCTTGCGATCACCAGCGTTGCAGCCCTGCCCAACGCCCGGGCAGGCCAAGCCTATGAAGCCAGACTCAACAGCAGTGGCGGCCGTGGTGGAGCCACCTGGCGCCTGGTCAGCGGCCATCCACCAGCCGGCATACAGCTATCCCGCGATGGCACGATCAGCGGCACACCTCAGCTTTCGGCAGTCTCCGCCACGGCGCACTGGTTCGTGGCCCAGGTGCGCGACGTGAACGGCAATACCCTGCACAAGAAGTTCTCCATTCTGGTCGGAGACTGAGCAACGCCATCTGGCGCGGCCCGCGCCTTTGGCAGGGCCACCCTGCTGCTGCATGTGAAGCAAGCGCTGATAAGCCACTCCCACCGCTCCACTTGCGGCTTGGCGCTTGAAGCTTGCGGCTAAAAAGGCTTATCTTCGCCGTCGGCCACAGCAGTGGCCAACGTCGCTCGGACGGTTCCGGGCGCTTACGTACCCCGAGGAAATCATGGCCGAAAACGCCAAGCGCCGCTTTGCGCGCATCGATCGTCTCCCCCCTTATGTCTTCAACATCACCGCCGAACTGAAGATGGCCGCGCGCCGTCGTGGCGAGGACATCATCGACTTCTCCATGGGCAACCCCGACGGGGCGACACCGCCGCATATCGTCGAGAAGCTGGTGCAGGTCGCCCAGCGTGAAGACACCCATGGCTATTCCACCTCCCGCGGCATTCCCCGCCTGCGTCGCGCCATCTCGCGCTGGTACCAGGAACGCTACGACGTGGAGATCGACCCGGAAAGCGAAGCGATCGTCACCATCGGTTCCAAGGAAGGCCTGGCACACCTGATGCTGGCCACTCTGGATCATGGCGATACCGTGCTGGTGCCCAACCCCAGCTACCCCATCCACATCTACGGTGCGGTGATCGCCGGCGCCCAGGTGCGTTCGGTGCCGCTGGTACCGGGGGTGGATTTCTTCAACGAGCTGGAACGCGCCATCCGCGAATCGATCCCCAAGCCGAAGATGATGATTCTCGGCTTCCCCTCCAACCCCACCGCGCAGTGCGTGGAGCTGGACTTCTTCGAGCGCGTGGTGGCCCTGGCCAAGCAGTACGACGTGCTGGTGGTGCACGACCTGGCCTATGCCGATATCGTCTACGACGGCTGGAAGGCACCCTCGATCATGCAGGTGCCGGGCGCCAATGACATTGCGGTGGAGTTCTTCACCCTCTCCAAGAGCTACAACATGGCCGGTTGGCGCATCGGCTTCATGGTCGGCAACCCGGAACTGGTCAGCGCCCTGGCGCGGATCAAGAGCTACCACGACTACGGTACCTTCACCCCGCTGCAGGTGGCAGCCATCGCCGCCCTGGAGGGCGACCAGCAATGCGTGCGCGATATCGCCGAGCAATACCGCCAGCGCCGCAACCTGCTGGTCAAGGGCCTGCACGAAATCGGCTGGATGGTGGAGAAACCCAAGGCGTCGATGTACGTCTGGGCCAAGATACCCGAGGCCTACGCACACCTGGGCTCGCTGGAATTCGCCAAGAAGTTGCTGGCCGAGGCCAAGGTCTGCGTATCACCCGGCCTGGGTTTCGGCGACTATGGCGATGACCACGTGCGCTTCGCCCTGATCGAGAATCAGGATCGCACCCGTCAGGCACTGCGCGGCATCAAGGCCATGTTCAGGGCCGATGGCCTGCTGCCGGCGAAGAAGGCCAAGGCCGAGCAGGAGTGATGTGGAAGGGGCGCCAGCGATGGCGCCCCTTTCGTTTTGTTCAGCCGGAATAGTCCAGCGCCGTCCAGTTACGGCTAAGCCCCTGCGACAACACACACTGTGGGCTATCCAGTTCCTGATTGTGCAGCAGCGTGGTATCCCCTTCCGCTTCGCCAAGACGCTCGGTGAGCCACTGCAACCTGCCGCAATTGGGGGTTTCGATCACATAGCTGGCCGCGATGCTGGAGTGATGCCCCGGCAGATGGACCACATCCAGCACACGCCCCGCCTCTTCCACGCGTCTCCCGTCGGAAACCAACACGGCCCAGGCCTGTTTGCCGTCGATCACCAGGTAGGCGCCATTGGCCTGTGGCCGCTCCATCTGCGGCTGCGCACAACCGCCGAGCAGGGCCAATAGCACAATCGTCACAAGCATCTGTTGCATTGTTCATTCTCCTTTACCAGAACGCCCGTCAGGGGGATTGGGCGGGTGGATGTCGCTGCGATGGCCTAACTATTACGCGATACTGTTTATTTGTACAGTACTTTTCGGATAGGCTTGCAACCACTGATAAACGAGCAAGGCACAGGAGCATCATCATGCTGGACGTACTGCAAGTGAAACATCAGGTCAATCGCATGCCGCTGGAGCGCGTGCGCGCCATGGTCGAAGAGCTGCAGCGTGAAGGCCTGGTGATGGAGGGGCGCACCCCCTTCAACCGTACCCATTTCAATACCTGCTTCGCCGAAATCGAGGCGCTGCTGCAACGCGCCGGCTATCACCGGCAACTGGACGTGGTCGGCTATCAGGGCCTGGCCTATGCCCTGTTCGACCCTGCGCGCTGGGAGGCGGTGGAGGTGTTGCGCTGGCTGCGCGACTTCGTCGAGGAGTCGCGCAGCGTCCCGGCCTCCTGAACGCGCCTCAAAAACGTTCAGCGCAGGCATCGGATGCACGGCATTGGCCCCGCACAGGGCCTTCTCGGGCGCTGCTCGCTGCGCCTCGTGCGGCGCAGGTGACTGATTTGCAAGGCAATTGCCTCGCTTATCGAGGCTGGTGGAAAAACTGGCAAGCACTTTGCTAATTCCCCTCCAGCATCCTGCGTAGCGCGCCAACGGCGGCGGGCCGAGGATCACGGACAACGGCGTCCGTCGGATCACCTTCCTCCCAGCGAGGCGATCTGACGCACGCCGTTTTTTTGCGCCCGAAAAAAGAGATCAGCCCATGACCGATCGTGATTCGAAAAAAGCCGTCGACAGCAGCCGCCGTAATTTCCTCAAGCAATCCATCGCCATGGCCGGGGCCATCGGCGGTATCGCCGCCCTGGGGCTGTCGGCCCCGGCCTCGTTGCGTAGCGCCGCCTGGGCGGCCGGTTCCGACGCGCCGGAGAAGGCCGCGCTGAAGGTGGGTTTCATCCCGCTGACCGACTGCGCCTCGGTGGTGGTGGCCGCCACCCAGGGCTTCGGCGAGAAATACGGCCTGACCATCACCCCGAGCAAGGAGGCGTCCTGGGCCGGTGTGCGTGACAAGCTCAACACCGGCGAACTGGATGCTGCCCATGTGCTCTACGGCATGATGTACGGCGCCCAGCTCGGCCTGGCCGGCCCGCAGAAGGACATGGCCGTGCTCATGAGCCTGAACCAGAACGGCCAGGCCATCACCCTCTCCAAACAACTGCGCGAGGCCGGCGTGAGCAACGGCGCGCAACTGGCCGAACACATCAAGAAAGGCGGCAGCCCGCTGACATTCGCCCAGACCTTTCCCACCGGCACCCACGCCATGTGGCTGTACTACTGGCTCGGCAGCCTGGGCATCAACCCCATGAGCGACGTGAAGACCATCGTTGTGCCGCCACCGCAGATGGTCGCCAACATGCGCGTCGGCAACATGGACGGCTTCTGCGTCGGCGAGCCTTGGGGTGCGCGGGCGATCTTCGACAAGATCGGCTTCACCGCCACCACCACCCAGCAGATCTGGCCGGATCACCCGGAGAAGGTGCTCGGCACCACCCGCGCCTTCATCGAGCAGTATCCCAACGCCGCTCGCGCGCTGATCATGGCCGTGCTCGACGCCAGCCGGTTCATCGAGGCCAGCGAGGAGAACCGCAAGAGCACGGCCAAGCTGATTGCCGGCAAGGCCTACGTCAACGCGCCGGTACAGGTGATCGAGCCGCGCTTTCTCGCCCACTACGAGGACGGCCTCGGCAACAGTTGGCAGGACGAGCACGCCATGGCCTTCTGCAAGGACGGCAGCGTCAACTTCCCCTACCACTCCGACGGCATGTGGTTCCTCACCCAGTTCAAGCGCTGGGGCCTGCTCAAGGAGGCCCCGGATTACGCCGCCGTGGCCGCCCAGATCAACCAGACCGCGCTTTACGCCGAAGCCGCCGGCGCGCTCAAGCTGGCCGTGCCCGGCAGCCCGCTGCGCAGCAGCACGCTGATCGACGGCGTGGTCTGGGACGGCAGCGACCCGGCTGCCTACGCCGATTCCTTCGCCATCAAGGCCTGACCGGAGGTGAACATGAATGCGCCCCTGAAAACACCCCTGCAGCCCGTCGCCAAGCCGCGCCTGTCGTCGCGGCTGCCCAGCGCCGCGGCCCTGGGCAATCTGTGCAAGGCCGGCATCGCGCCGCTGCTGGGCATCCTCGTCTTCATCGGCTTCTGGTCGTTGCTGGCGCAGTACAGCGAGGGCCTGCCCGGGCCGCTGAGTACCTGGCAATCGGCGCTGGTGCTGTTCGCCGACCCCTTCTACGACAACGGCCCCAACGACATGGGCATCGGCTGGAACATCCTCAACTCGCTCGGCCGCGTCGGGGTCGGTTTCGGCCTGGCGGCGCTGGTGGGCATCCCGCTGGGCTTCGCCATCGGCCGCTTCGCCTTCCTCGCCGGCATGCTCGCGCCGGTCATCAGCCTGTTGCGTCCGGTCTCGCCACTGGCCTGGCTGCCCATTGGCCTGCTGGTGTTCGAGGCCGCCGGCCCGGCCTCGATCTGGGTGATCTTCATCAGCTCGATCTGGCCAATCATCCTCAATACCGCCGCCGGCGTGGCCAGCGTGCCGCAGGACTACCTCAACGTTGCCCGCGTGCTCAAGCTGTCGGAGTTCAAGGTGCTGACGCGCATCCTCTTCCCCGCCGTGCTGCCGCACTTGATGACCGGCATCCGCCTGGCCATCGGCGTGGCCTGGCTGGTGATCGTTGCCGCGGAGATGCTCACCGGCGGCATCGGCCTGGGTTTCTGGGTGTGGGACGAATGGAACAACCTCAACGTCGAGCACATTCTCATCGCCATCATCATCGTCGGCCTGGTGGGCCTGGCACTGGAGCAGACACTGCTGCTGATCGCCAAACGCTTCGACTACGCCAGCTAAGGAGACGAACATGGACAAATTCGTGGAGCTGACCGGCGTCAGCAAGCACTTCGACACCAGGAAAGGCCGCTTCCAGGCGCTGACAGACGTCAACCTGAGCATCGCCCGCGGCGAGTTCGTGGCGCTGATCGGCCACTCCGGCTGCGGCAAGTCGACGGTGCTCAACCTGATCGCCGGCCTGCTGGAAGCCAACGAGGGCGGACTGATCTGCAACGGCCGCGAGATCGACGGCCCCGGCCCCGAACGCGCCGTGGTGTTCCAGAACCACAGTCTGCTGCCCTGGATGACCTGCTTCGGCAACGTGCATCTGGCCGTGGAGCGGGTGTTCGGCGCACGCGAAGGCAAGGCCCAGCTCAAGGCCCGCACCGAACAGACGCTGAACATGGTCGGCCTGGGCCATGCCATGCACAAGCACCCGAACGAGATCTCCGGCGGCATGAAGCAGCGCGTCGGCATCGCCCGCGCCCTGGCCATGGAACCCAAGGTGCTGCTGATGGACGAGCCGTTCGGCGCCCTCGACGCCCTGACCCGTGCGCACCTGCAGGACGAGTTGCTGCGCATCGTCGCCCAGACCCGCAGCACCGTGGTGATGGTCACCCATGATGTGGACGAGGCGGTGCTGCTGTCCGATCGCATCGTGATGATGACCAACGGCCCGGCGGCGACCGTGGGCGAAACGCTCAGCGTCGAGCTGCCGCGCCCGCGCGATCGCCTGGCCCTGGCCAGCGACCCGCAGTACCACGCCTATCGCAGTGCCGTGCTGGAGTTCCTCTACCAGCGCCAGCAGCGCCCGGCCGCCTGAACCGATGCAACCGCCCCGGCTCATGGGCCGGGGCGGCGGAACCAATCGCTTCGCTTGTACACGAACAGGGATCCTCAACAATCAGGCAGGCAACTCCCGTGTTAGACCTCTCCACCTGGAATCTGTCGATTCCCACCGAACCGACTCCCACCACCATCAGCACCCAGCGCCTGAACAATGGCTATCAGAGCCGTTACTTTCGACGCAACGACGACGGCAGCGTGACCTTCTGGGTACCCGTCACCGGCTCCACCACCGAAGATGCCCGCTATCCACGCAGCGAGCTGCGCGAAACCCAGCGCGATGGCAGCCTCGACAACTGGCAGCATGCCAGTTCGGACAGTTACCTCAGTGCGGTACTGCAGGTCGATCAGGTGCCCAGCAAGGGCAAGGTGGTGATCGGCCAGGTGCACAGCACCGACGTGCCCGGCAGCGAGAACGACCCTCTGCTCAAGCTGCAGTATCACTATCGCCGTGGCGTCGGTCGCGTCGAACTGCTGCTGCGCGCCCGTCCAGGCGATAGCGAGGTGCAGAACATCCTGCTGGCCGACAACGTGCAGCTCGGCGAGCGCTTCGGCTACGACCTGCGGGTCACGCCCAGCGGGCGTATCGGCATCAGCGTGGCCAGTGTCGATGGCGACGAAGGCTCGCTGTACCGCCAGTTGAGCAGCCGCTGGAGCACCCAGAGCCTATACTTCAAGGCCGGCGCCTACGTGCAGGACAACTATGGGCCGGACAAGGAAGGAGGCCGCGTGACCTTCTACCACCTCAACAGTCAGCACCGCTGAGCAACTGCGTGATCCCAGCATCTGCACGATTGCGCAGCGCCATGCCCGTCAAGGCCGAAGCCACAGAGGCCCCCGCCAAATACGGCTGATCATCCGCCCCGTGAGCACGCCCCGTTGCGGTGCACCGGCCTCGCCAGCGCCTCCTTTTGCGCCAGGCACGGGTGCGCCGAACGCCCTCGAACCCGCAACCGCCGGGCTTTACCCTGCTTGGCGCAGCTCTTGCTAGATCACGGCACAAGGTAGCCAACGGCGGCCACCTCCTTCACGACAAAGACGTCGCCTCACCTCGCCCTCACGGGCCGTGGTGAAGCGACGTTTTTTTTCGTGTTCGCCCCAGTGTCCGGGGCTGGCGCAGACCTCGCGATCCGAACCTGCGCTGCAACCGCTCGAACCTGCTTGCGGCCCAGGCCGCAGGGCTCTGCATCACAAGTGCGGGCCTCCCCGGCAGGCGCGGCCGCCGTGTCCACGACCACGGTTCGCCGCGCGCTGTCGGGCTCCTTCTCGCTGATGAGGTGATCGATGAATACAAGTTTCTGGAAAGCCGGGCACGCCCCCACCCTGTTCGCCGCCTTTCTCTACTTCGACCTGAGCTTCATGGTCTGGTACCTGCTCGGGCCACTGGCGGTACAGATCGCCACCGATCTGGAGCTGAACGCCCAGCAACGCGGCCTGATGGTGGCCACGCCGATTCTGGCAGGCGCCGTGCTGCGCCTGCTGATGGGCTTTCTCGCCGATCGTCTGTCGCCCAAGACCGCCGGCCTGCTCGGCCAGGTGGTGGTCATCGTGGCGCTGTTCTGCGCCTGGCGAATCGGTATCGGCAGCTACGAACAGGCCTTGCTGCTGGGCCTGTTCCTCGGCTTCGCCGGTGCCGCCTTCGCCGTGGCACTGCCGCTGGCCTCGCAGTGGTATCCGCCGCAGCACCAGGGCAAGGCCATGGGCATCGCCGGCGCCGGCAACTCCGGCACGGTACTGGCGGCGCTGTTCGCCCCGGGCCTGGCCGCACTCTCGGGCTGGCAGAACGTGTTCGGCTGGGCGCTGATCCCGCTGCTGGCGGCCCTGGCGATCTTCGCCCTGGTGGCCAGAAACGCCCCGCAGCGCCCCAAGCCCAAGGCCTTCGCCGATTACCTCAGGGCCCTCGGCGACCGCGATAGCTGGTGGTTCATGTTCTTCTACAGCATTACCTTCGGTGGCTTCATCGGCCTGGCCAGCGCCCTGCCCGGCTACTTCAGCGACCAGTACGGGCTGAACCCGGTCACCGCCGGCTATTACACCGCCGCCTGCGTCTTCGCCGGCAGCCTGCTGCGCCCGCTCGGCGGCGCCCTGGCCGACCGCATCGGCGGCATCCGCACCCTGCTGATGATGTACGGCATCGCTTCACTGTGCATTGCCGTGGTGGGCTTCAACCTGCCCAGCTCGAGTGCGGCGCTGGCCTTGTTCGTCGCTGCGATGCTCGGCCTGGGTGCCGGCAACGGCGCGGTGTTCCAGCTGGTACCGCAGCGCTTTCGCGCGGAAATCGGCGTGATGACCGGGTTGATCGGCATGGCCGGTGGTATCGGCGGCTTCCTCCTCGCCGCCGGCCTCGGTGCCATCAAGCAGCACACGGGGGATTACCAGCTTGGCCTGTGGCTGTTCGCCAGCCTCGGCGTGCTGGCCTGGGTCGGTCTGCATGGGGTCAAGCAGCGCTGGCGCACCACCTGGGGCAGTGCCGCGGTCAGCGCTGCGCGGGTGTGAGCGAACCCTCGCTGGTTCACCTATCGTAGGGTGCGCCATGCGCACCAGCGCACCATCGTCGAGCCCGGTACGCACGGCGCACCCTACGATCCACAGCGCTTACCCAATCAACCATTTGCGGAAACCACCCATGGCCCTGCAACTGAGCACCGGCGAAGCCAGCGCCACCGGCCCGCGCAGCGAGAATCAGGACGCCCTGCGTGTGGTCACCCCGGCGCCGGCCCTGGCCGCCAGCCGGGGCTACCTGCTGAGCCTGGCCGACGGCGTCAGCCAGTGCGCCGATGGTGGCCTGGCGGCCCGTGCGACTCTGCAGGCACTGGCGCTGGATTATTACGCCACGCCGGAAACCTGGCCCGTGCAGTACAGCCTGGATCGCCTGCTCACCGCGCACAACCGCTGGCTGCAGGCCAACGGCGGCGGTCAGCCGCTGCTCACCACCCTCACCGCCCTGGTGCTGCGCGGCCGGCGCTATACCCTGGCGCATATCGGCGACAGTCGCGCCTATCTCTGGCGTGACGGCCAACTCATGCGCCTGACCGAGGATCATGTCTGGGAACAGCCGGGCATGCAGCATGTGCTCAAGCGCGCCATGGGTCTCGACCAGCATCTGGTGGTGGATTACCGGGAAGGTGAGCTGCAGGTCGCCGACGCCTTCCTGCTGATCAGCGATGGCGTCTGGAGCGCACTCAGCGACGCGCGTATCGCTCAATTGCTACAGAGCAGCAACGATGTCCAAGGCCTATGCCAGGCGCTGATCGCCGAAGCGCACCGCGTCGGCAGCCAGGACAACGCCAGTGCCCTGCTGGTGCGAATCGAGCGACTCCCCGAGGCAGCGGCCCTGGCCGACACCCTGGCGCAATTGGCGCACTGGCCGTTGCCACCGCGCCTGCGTGCCGGGCAACACTTCGAGGGCTGGCGGGTCGAAGGGCTGCTGGGCGAGTCGCGCCAGTCGCTGATCTATCGGGTCAGCGATGCCGATGGCCAGCCCTGGCTGCTCAAGACCCTGCCCACCAGCCGCGCCAGCGAAGAACAGGCTGGCCCGGCACTGTTGCAAGAAGAATGGCTGCTGCGCCGCGTCGCCGGTCGCCACTTCCCCGAAGTGCACGCCCTGCCACAACGCCAGCATCTGTATTACGTACAGCGCGAATACAAGGGACAAACCCTGGAGGCACGCCTACGCCAGACGGGCCCGCTGAGCCTGGCGCAGTGGCAGGATCTGGCACCACGCCTGATCAAGGCACTGGGGCTGCTACACCGGCGCAATATCGTCCATCGCGATATCAAGCCGGAGAACCTGCTGCTCGGCGACGACGGTGAACTGCGCGTACTCGACTTCGGCCTGGCCTACTGCCCAGGCCTGAGCCACGACGAGGTCCATAGCCTGCCCGGCACACCCAGCTATATCGCCCCGGAAGCCTTCGCCGGCAGCCCGCCCAACCCACAGCACGATCTTTACGCCGCTGGCGTGACGCTCTATCACCTGCTGTGCGGGCACTATCCCCATGGCGAGATCGAAGCCTTCCAGCGCCCGCGTTTCGCTCAACCCGTGCCGGTCAGCCGTTACCGCCCGGACATCCCGACCTGGCTCGACGAATTGCTCGCTCGCGCCGTCGACGCCAGCCCGGAACAGCGCTTCGAGACCGCCGAGGAATGGCTGCTGGCGCTGGACATGGGCGAGCGCAGATCGCTCGACAAGCGGCCACGGCCCTTGCTGGAACGCGAGCCACTGCGGGTCTGGCGCACGGTGGCGTTGCTGTCGCTGCTCATCAATCTGCTGCTGGCGGTACTGCTGCTCAAGTAATGCACGCACCAAGGCAAGGCATTGCGCCCTAGAAAGAGGCATCCATCGGTGAAAAAAGCGCCAACTATCGCTGCCGAGAGCCTGTAAACGGGCCACTCGGCGAGTTGGCACAAGCACTGCATTGGTATTGCCACAAGGTAAACAAGGCGCCTCCTTCAACGAAGAAGGTGGCGCCCCCCGATAGAACGGGATCTGGACAAAGGCGTCCTCGCTAGGTGACTAGCGGGACGCCTTTTTTGTTTTCCGGTTCGCCATTGCTGGCGACCACGCTCAGAGCCGTCGCGGCGCGAGATCGCACCCGACAACCTTTTACCGTGATCAACGATTCAGGAGACAGCCGGCATGCAGAAACTCAAGCTGGTGATGATCGGCAACGGCATGGCGGGTGTGCGCACCCTCGAAGAGCTGCTCAAGCTCGCCCCCGATCTTTATGACATCACGGTGTTCGGCGCCGAGCCGCACCCCAACTACAACCGCATCCTGCTTTCGCCGGTGCTGGCTGGCGAACAGACCTTCGAGGAGATCGTGCTCAACGACCTCAACTGGTACGCCGACAACGGCATCAAGCTGCTGCTCGGGCGCAAGGTAGTGAAGATCGACCGCAAGGCACGCCGGGTGATCGCCGATGACGGTAGCGAGGCCGAGTATGACCGCCTGCTGATCGCCACCGGTTCCACGCCCTTCATCCTGCCGATTCCGGGCAAGGATCTGGACGGCGTGATCGGCTACCGCGACATCGCCGACACCCAGACCATGATGGACACCGCCAAGACCCACAAGCATGCGGTGGTCATCGGTGGCGGCCTGCTCGGCCTGGAAGCGGCCAATGGCCTCAAGTTGCGCGGCATGGACGTGACCGTGGTGCACCTCGGCGATTGGCTGCTGGAGCGCCAGCTGGACCGTACCGCAGGCGAGCTGCTGCAGAAGTCGCTGGAAGACCGCGGCCTGAAGTTCCTCCTGCCCAAGCAAACCGCCGAACTGCTGGACAACGGCGAAGGCCGTGTGTGTGCGGTGAAGTTCAAGGACGGCGAAGTGATCCCGGCCGATCTGGTAGTGATGGCCGCCGGCATCCGCCCCAACACCGAACTGGCGGAGAGCGCCGGCATCGCCTGCAACCGTGGCATCCTGGTCAACGACACCCTGCAGACCTATGACCCGCGCGTCTATGCCATCGGCGAATGCGCCAGCCACCGTGGCATCGCCTACGGTCTGGTGGCGCCGCTGTTCGAGCAGGCCAAGGTCTGCGCCAACCACCTGGCCCAGCTCGGTTTCTCCCGCTATCAGGGCTCGGTGACCTCCACCAAGCTCAAGGTTACCGGCATCGACCTGTTCTCCGCCGGGGAATTCATGGGCGGCGAAGGCACCGAAACCATCACCCTCTCCGACCCCATCGGCGGCGTGTACAAGAAGCTGGTGATCAAGGACGACGTACTGGTCGGCGCCTGCCTGTACGGCGACACCGCCGATGGCGGCTGGTACTTCCGCCAGATCCGCGAGAACCACAACATCAGCGAGATTCGTGACCATTTGATGTTCGGCGAAGGCGCCATCGGCGACGTCGGCCACCAGGGCGCGGACAAGACCGCCAACATGCCCGACAGCATGGAAATCTGCGGCTGCAACGGCGTGTGCAAGGGCACCATCGTCAAGGCCATCCAGGAGAACGGCCTGTTCTCCGTCGACGAGGTCAAGAAGCACACCAAGGCGGCCAGCTCCTGCGGCTCCTGCGCCGGCCTGGTGGAGCAGATCCTGATCAGCACCGTGGGCGGTGCGGCAGACGTCAAGCCCAAGAGCGAGAAGGCCATCTGCGGCTGCTCCGACCTCAATCATGGGCAGATCCGCAAGGCCATCCGTGAACAGCACCTGACCTCCATGGTGCAGACCATGGAGTACCTGAACTGGAGCACGCCCAACGGCTGCGCCACCTGCCGCCCGGCGCTGAACTACTACCTGATTTCCACCTGGCCGGGCGAGGCTCAGGACGACCCGCAGTCGCGCCTGATCAACGAACGCGCCCACGCCAATATCCAGAAGGACGGCACCTACTCGGTGGTGCCGCGCATGTGGGGCGGCGTGACCAACCCGTCGGAGCTGCGCCGCATCGCCGACGTTGCCGACAAGTACAACGTGCCCATGGTCAAGGTCACCGGCGGCCAGCGCATCGACCTGCTGGGGATCAAGAAGGAAGACCTGCCGGCGGTGTGGAAGGAGCTGGACATGCCCTCCGGCCACGCCTACGGCAAATCCATCCGCACCGTGAAGACCTGCGTGGGCAGCGAGTTCTGCCGCTTCGGCACGCAGAACTCGACCCAGCTCGGCATCGACCTGGAGCACGACCTGTTCAACATGTGGTCGCCGCACAAGGTCAAGCTGGCGGTTTCCGGTTGCCCGCGCAACTGCGCCGAGGCTGGCATCAAGGACGTCGGCATCATCGGCGTGGACTCCGGCTTCGAGATCTACATCGGCGGCAACGGCGGCATCAAGACCGAGGTGGCCGAGTTCTTCGTCAAGGTCAAGACAGCCGAAGAAGTGCGCGAATACAACGCTGCCTTCCTCCAGCTCTACCGCGAGGAAGCCTTCTACCTGGAGCGCACCGTGCACTACCTGCAGCGTGTCGGCATGGAATACATCAAGAAGGCGGTGATCGACGACGAGGCCAACCGCAAGGCGCTGGCCGCGCGCCTGCACTATGCCCTGTCGTTCGAGCAGGATCCGTGGAAGCAGCGCATCGAGACGCCACAACTGAAGAAGGAATTCGACACCATCAAGGTCGTGCAACTCGAGGAGGCCACGGTATGAGCTGGCTGGATATCTGCGCCCTGGATGAGATCAACCCGTTGGGCTCGCGCATCGTCGAAGGCCCCAAGGGCGATATCGCCATCTTTCGTACCGCAGCCGACGAGGTCTTCGCCCTCGACGATCGATGCCCGCACAAGGGCGGCCCGCTGTCCCAGGGGCTGATCTACGGCAAGCGCGTGGCCTGCCCGTTGCACAACTGGCAGATCGAACTGGAATCCGGCGAGGCCGTGGCACCGGACGTCGGCTGCGCCCACCGACACCACGTCCGGGTCGAGAACGGCCGCGTGCTGCTGGCCCTGAATACCACCGAGAAATGTGCGTAAGCCGTAGGGAGGAAAATCGCTAAGCATTTTCCACCGACACAAATGCGCAGCGGAGGACAAAACACAGCGTTGTTCACCCTGCGCCTGTAGGAGCCCGATATGGCCAGCCCCACGCAAATTACCGCCTCCACCTGCTGCTACTGCGGCGTCGGCTGCGGCGTGCTGATCGAGCACGACGGCGAGCAGATCCTCGGCGTCGCCGGCGACCCCAGCCACCCGGCCAACTTCGGCAAGCTGTGCAGCAAGGGCTCGACCTTGCACCTGACCGGCGATCTCGACGCCCGCGGCCTGTACCCCGAGCTGCGTCTGGGCAAGAGCCTGGCCCGTACCCGCACGGACTGGAACAGCGCCCTGGATCACGCCGCGGCCGTGTTCGCCGAAACCATCCGCGAACACGGCCCGAACAGCGTCGCCTTCTACATTTCCGGGCAACTGCTGACCGAGGACTACTACGCCTTCAACAAGCTGGCCCGCGCCCTGGTCGGTACCCACAATATCGACTCCAACTCGCGGCTGTGCATGTCCAGCGCTGTGGTGGGCTACAAACGCAGCCTCGGCGCCGACGCGCCGCCCTGCTCCTACGAAGACATCGAACAGAGCGAGTGCGTGCTGATCGCCGGCTCCAACATGGCCTACGCCCACCCCGTGCTGTTCCGCCGCCTGGAAGAAGCCAAGGCGCGCCGGCCGGACATGAAAGTGATCGTCATCGACCCGCGGCGCACCGATACCTGCGAGTTGGCCGACCTGCATCTGGCGATACTGCCTGGCACCGATGTCGCCCTGTTCCACGGCATCCTGCATATCCTGCTGTGGGAAGGCTTGATCGACCGTGCCTACATCGACGCCCATACCGAAGGCTTCGAGGCGCTGAAGGATCTGGTACGCGACTACAGCCCCGCTGCCGTCGCGGAAATCTGCGGTATCAGTCGTGAGGCGCTGCAGACCTGCGCGCAATGGATCGGCCAGGCACCCAGCTTTCTCTCGCTCTGGTGCATGGGGCTCAATCAGTCATCCTCCGGCAGCGCCAAGAACAGCGCGCTGATCAACCTGCACCTGGCCACCGGACAGATCGGCAAACCCGGTGCAGGCCCCTTCTCCCTGACTGGCCAGCCCAACGCCATGGGCGGTCGCGAGACCGGCAGCCTGAGTAACCTGCTGCCCGGCCATCGTGAAGCCGGCGATGCCGAACACCGCGCCGAAGTCGCTGCCTACTGGGGTATCGATGCCCTGCCGGAGACGCCCGGCCTGTCCGCTATCGAACTCTTCGATGCGGTGCACGACGGGCGCATCAAGGCGCTGTGGATCGCCTGCACCAACCCGGCACAATCGCTGCCGAACCAGAACAAGGTGCACGAAGCCCTGGCCGCCTGCCCCTTCGTGGTGGTGCAGGAAGCCTTCTTCACCACCGAGACCTGCCACTACGCCGACCTGCTGCTACCCGCCGCCAGTTGGGGCGAGAAGGAAGGCACGGTGACCAACTCCGAGCGCCGCGTCAGCCATGTACGCCCGGCCGTGCCAGCGCCCGCAGAGGCGCGGCCCGACTGGTCGATCACCTGCGACTTCGCTCGTCGCCTGGAAACCCTGCTCCGCCCCGGCCTGCCCAGCCTGTTCGACTTCACCAGCAGCGAATCGCTGTTCGAGGAATACAAACACCTGACCGCCCAGCGCGATCTCGACCTCTCGGGGCTGAGCTACGCCCTGCTGGATGACCAGGGCCCGCAGCAATGGCCGTTTCCGGCCGATGCCAGCCAGGGCACCGCGCGCCTCTATGCCGACGGCCGCTTCCCCACCACCAGCGGCCGCGCACAGTTCCATGCCGATCCCTACCGCGCACCGAAGGAAAGGCGCGAGGCGCGCTATTCGCTGAGCCTCAACACCGGCCGCCTGCGCGACCAGTGGCACGGCATGAGTCGTACCGGTACGGCCGCGCAACTGTTCGGCCACGTCGAAGGCCCCTTGCTGGGTCTACACCCGGATGAATTGCGACGCAGGCGCCTGCAGGACGGCGATCTGGTCAGGCTGCGCAGCCGTCGCGGCAGTCTGATTCTGCCGGTGCAGAGCGACGACAGTGTGCGGCCTGGCCAGGCCTGGCTACCGATGCACTGGGGCAATCGTTTCCTGCGAGGTCTGGGCACCAATGTGCTGACCCAGCCGGCCTGCGATCCACTGTCCAAGCAGCCAGAGCTCAAGCATGCCGGCGTCGAGGTGGATAAGGTCGAGCTGCCCTGGCAGTTCTTCGCCCTGGTCGAAGGCCAAGTGCAGCAACGCCTCGAGGCGCTGCGCCCGCTATTCGAGGGCTTCGCCTTCGCCAGCCTCACGCCCACAGGGCGCGAGCGCCCCGCCCTGCTGATTCGTGCCGCCAGTACCGTAGCGCCGCAGCCCGAGTTGCTGGCGCAGATCGACCGGCTGCTGCACCTGAACGAAGGCCCGGTGCTGGCCTATGACGACCCACGCCGCACCGTCGGCAAGCGTGTGCGTATCGAGGAAGGCCGCATCGTCAGCATCCGCCTGGCCGGAGAAACCGCCGCCAGCGAATGGCTCAGAAGCTTGTGGCTGGATGGCCAGGCCGACGCCGATCTGCGTCGCTGGCTGCTCGCCCCGGTCTCGGCACCGCCGGGCAGCGCCAGCACTGCGCTGCGCGGCAAGACCCTGTGCAACTGCCTGAACGTCAGCGAAAGCGCGGTGTGCGCCGGCATCGAACGCGGCCTGGATCTGAACGGCCTCAAGCAGGAACTCAAGTGCGGCACCAGTTGCGGCTCCTGCGTCCCTGAAATCAAACGCCTGCTGGCTCGACAGCCAGCGGTGACACACGCGTAGGGTGCGCTGTGCGCACCGCTGCAAAATCATTCGGTGCGCACAACCCAGGCGGCCCCGCGACACCCTACGAGGTAGCAATATGAGCGCAAAAGTCTGGCTGGTGGGCGCTGGCCCTGGTGATCCCGAGCTGCTGACCCTCAAGGCGGTGAAAGCCCTGAGCCAGGCCGATATCGTGATGATCGACGATCTGGTCAACCCCGCCGTACTGGAGCACTGCCCAGGGGCACGCATCGTAGCTGTGGGCAAACGCGGCGGTTGCCGCTCCACCCCGCAGGCCTTCATTCATCGCCTGATGCTGCGCTATGCGCGCCAGGGCAAATGCGTGGTGCGCCTCAAGGGGGGCGACCCGTGCATCTTTGGTCGTGGCAGCGAAGAAGCCGACTGGCTGAACGCCCATGGCATCGAGGTGGAACTGGTCAACGGCATCACCGCCGGCCTGGCCGGTGCTACCCAGTGCGGCATCCCCCTGACCCTGCGCGGTGTCGCCCGTGGCGTCACCCTGGTCACAGCACATACGCAGGACGACAGCGGCCTGAACTGGCAAGCGCTGGCGCAGAGCGGTACGACCTTGGTGGTGTACATGGGCGTGGCCAAGCTGGACGAGATTCAGGCTGGCCTGCTCGCCGGCGGCATGAATGGCGATATGCCGGTGGCAATGATCGAAAACGCCTCGCTGCCCGCGCAGCGCGAATGTCGCAGCCGGCTCGCGGCGCTGCAGAACGATGCTGCGGCCTTTTCCCTGAAGAGCCCGGCCATCCTAGTGATTGGCGAAGTGGCCCGCGCCAGCGCCCAGATCAGCATGCCCCAGCTCCTGCATGCCTGACCGCTTCGCGCTCCTGCGAAGCCGTTGTTTGCCCGCTGTATTCGGCGGGCTTTTTTATTTCAGAAAAAGAAAAACCCGGCCGAGGCCGGGTTCTTCGCGAAGCATCAGGGCATTACTGCTTGACCTGAGCTTCCACTTCCGCTTCAACGCGACGGTTGATGGCACGACCTGCATCGGTGGCGTTGTCGGCAACCGGGCGGGTTTCGCCGTAACCAACAGTATTTACACGGCTGCCGTCTACGCCGTACTGGTTGACCAGCACGTTACGCACGGCGTTGGCACGACGCTCGGACAGTTTCTGGTTGTAGGCATCGGTACCGACGGAGTCGGTGTGACCTTCAACGGTGGTGGTGGTCTGCGGATACTGGTTCATGAAGTCAGCCAGGTTCTTGATGTCGCCATAGCTTTCTTCTTTCACGCGATCCTTGTCGAAGTCGAACTTGACGTCCAGCTCGACGCGAACGGTTTCCATGGCCGGTTCCGGAGCAGGCTCAGGCATCGGTTCCGGCGCTGCGGCAACGACCGGAGCCGGAGCCGGCTTGCTGCCGCCACCGAAGTTCAGACCAACACCCACGCCAGCTTGCCACTCGGTGTCGCCCTGATCGATGTTGTACAGAGCGTCGACGCCGGCACGGGCGTAGAACATATCGGTGAAGTAGTACTTGGCGCCGGCACCTGCGATGGCCAGAGTCGAGTGGTTACGACCACCGCTGTTGGCGTCGCCGATGCTCTGATGGCCGAAACCGGCAGACACGTAAGGACGCAGCCCTGCACCCGGCTGACCGAAGTGGTAGATGGCCTTCAGATCGCTCAAGTTGCCTTTGATGTTCTTGCTGCCCTGAGTGCCTTCACCACGCAGGTCGTGGTACTCACCGTAGGACAGTGCCAACTCGACGTCATCGGTCAGGTAGTAGCCGATGCTACCGCCGAACAGGTTACCTTCGTCATGCGCGAAATCACGCTGAGAATCGGTGAAGTAGCGATTGACGAAGCCTTCCACCTCGACTGCGCCTTGGCCTTGCGCCAGCGCGCCGAAGGAAGTAGCGGCAACGATAGAACCAATGACTACGCCCAAGGTGTTTTTTACTTTCATCCGTTAAATCCCCATCTTGATGGTTAATAAGTTCCCGTGTAACTCAAAGCGGCAACTTGGCGGCGATTTTATCAGATCTCGCCACTGCTTTAGTGTCAGTTTGCTGAATTAAGTTTCGGAATTGTCCGAAAATTTCTCCCGCAACCGATCCAGCGCACGCTTGTAGCGCATTTTCGTCGCGCTCAAGCCCATGTGCATGATGTCGGCGATCTCCTGGAACTCCAGTTCCGCAACGAAACGCAATACCAGAATTTCCCGGTCGATCGGATTAACGTGTACCAACCAGCGATCGAGCCCGCCGCGCTCTTCGACTTTGGGGGTCTTCTCGTCGGAGGCTTCCTCCAACGGATCCAAACTCAAGGCGTCAATCAGTCGGCGCTTTCTTCGCTCTTTACGGTACTGGGTGATGCACTCGTTATAAGTGATGCTATAGAGCCAGGTCTTGAACTTGGACTTGCCCTCGAAGTTCTTCAGGCCGTAGAGCACTTTCAGCATCACTTCCTGACAGACATCGTCAGCGTCTCTTTCGTTCCCCAGGTAACGTGCGCAGACATTGAACAGCGTGCGCTGATAGCGGCGCATCAGCTCTTCGTAGGCACGGGTGATGTGAAACAGCTCGTCATGGGCGCGCGCCACCAGCTCCTCATCGGTGAGCTCGCGGGGATCGTAACGCGTGGGCAGGGTTTGAGCTTTGTTCAAAACGGGTCAGGCCGACGGACAGGACGAAAGTGCCCGGCGGGTCTACCGGCCGGGCAGCTATATAAAATAACAGATTGGCGTCAGCGACTGTTCACCCGTTGTTCGAGCATCACGCGATTGGCCACCGAAACCAGCTCGCCGGAGTCGGTCAGCAGAATGGTCTTCACCGTGCCGATCTCTTCGATCTGTCCTTCGACCTCGCCGATCTGCACTTGTTGCCCAACCTGGTACAACTCGCGCACGTAGATACCCGCCAGGATCTGGCTGGCGATCTCACGGCTCCCCAGCCCCAGGGCCAGCGCGACCGCCAGACCGACGGAAATCAGCACGATGGCGATGACGTTGTTGAGCAGGTCGGTCTTGATTTCCAGTTGGCCGATGGCCACCGAGATGCTGATGATGATCACCAGCCCCTGGGCGACGCGTCCCAGGCCGTGGGCATACTCCAGGCCCACACCTTCGGCAGCGCCACGCACCAGGCTGCTGACCAGTTGTGCCAGCAGCACGCCAGCGAGCAGCACTAGGGCCGCCCCGAACACCTTGGGCAGATACAGCGCCAGCACGTCGAGGGTTGCAGACACGCGCTGCAGGCCGAGCGATTCAGCGGCCGAAACCAGGAAGATCAGCAGTACGAACCAGTAGACGATCTTGCCGATCAGGGTGGAGACCGATACCTGGATACCGACACGCCCCAGCAGCTTGGTCATCCCGGTGCCCATCATCAGGCGATCCAGCCCCACCTTGCCTAACAACTTGGACAGCAGGGTATCGAGCAGCTTGGCCACGACGAAGCCCAGCAACACCAGCACCAGCGCCACGAACAGATTGGGAATGAAGCCTGCCACCTTGTTCCACAGGGCGCTCATGGCGGCAATCAGGCTTTGGGTCCAGGGGTCGAGTTCCATTTCAATCGGCCTTGTCAGCGGAAGCGGAGGATTGGGTACGGCGCGAAACCGGCGCGACATGCGCCGAGCCGTTGTTCAGGGCGATCATCAGTGCTTGTAGCCAATGCCCCATCAGGCTGAACAGATCGCCCGCACCGACCTGGCGGTTGGCGGTCTTCAGCACGCGATGCAGGCAAGCGTCGTCATCGCGGCTCGCCGGCGTCGTCTTGAGCAGATCGCGCAGGGATTCTTCAAATGGGTCGTGCATGGGCACCTCACTGGATGTCTGGGCTAGACGCCCTTGCCATGGGCCAGGTCACAGTTCATAGCCAGCGCCAACGCCGAAACAGCAGCAGTTGCGCGACAGCCAGAACCACCATCAGGCCGCAGGCAACGAAGAACCCGGTCGGGCTTTCTGCCCCCGGAATACCGCCCACGTTGATGCCGAGCAGGCCGGTCAGGAACGTCAACGGCAGGAACATGCCGGTGATCACCGTGAAACGATACATGATGCGATCCATGCGCTCACGCAAACGCTGGCTCTCTGCTTCGAGCACCAGGCTGACGCGTTCGCGGACCAGTTCCAGCTCTTCCAGGTAACGGGTCAGGCTGTTGTTCAGCTCGTTCCAGTAATCACCGTCATCCTCTAAGAACCAGGGCTGCCGGCTGCGGACAAGCTGCGCATAGAGGTCACGCTGCGGCGCCAGGAAACGCCGCAGGCTGGCCGCACGGCGACGCACTTGCAGCATCAGGCCATGATCGGGACGATAGCGTTCGTCGCTGTCGAGACGGTCCTCTTCGGCTTCCAGTTGCTCGCTCAGCTCGGCCACCAGATCGTCGACCCGGTCAGTCAGGTGCCGGGCCAGTTCCAGCAGCAACTCGGAAGAGGTGCGCGGCCCTTTGCCAGCACACAGATCGGCGATCAGGGCGTCGGTGGCCAGCAGCGGGCGCAGGCGCAACGAGATGACCCGCTGAGCATCAGCGAAGATGCGCACCGAGACCATGTCTTCCGGCTCGGCCCCCGGATTTCGGTTAATGCCACGCAGGAATACCAGCAGTTCGTTGTCTGGCAGCGGCAACAGGCGTGGGCGGGTGTTTTCCTCCAGCAGCAGGTCGCAACTGAATTCGTCCAGCCCGCTGCTTTCACGCAACCAGCGCTGCGCCTGCGCCTGGCCACGATCCCAGTGCAGCCAGAGGCTTTCCTGGGCGCCGAGCTGCAGTTCGTCCAGCTCGCGCCGGTCGATGCTGCGCGCCCCGCCCTGCCCGTCGAGCACGAAGGCGTGCAGCAACGCCGAATCCTGATCGACCATCGGGCTTATTCCGGCATGCTCAAGGCTTGCGGGGAGACGATGATGCCGTTGTTGTCGGCATACAGGTACTCGCCTGGCTTGAAGGTCACGCCGCCGAAAGTCACCGGTACGTTGAGGTCGCCGATACCGCGCTTGTCGGTCTTCATCGGATGGCTGGCCAGGGCCTGTACGCCAAGATCGGTCTGCGCGATCACGTCGACGTCGCGAATGCAGCCGTACACGACTATTCCCGCCCAGCCATTCTTCGCTGCCTTCTCGGCCAGCATGTCGCCGAGCAACGCGCGGCGCAGCGAACCACCACCATCGACCACCAGCACACGGCCTTCGCCGGGCAGATCGACCTGCTCCTTGACCAGCGAGTTGTCCTCATGGCACTTGATGGTGACCATCTGCCCACCGAAGGAATCACGGCCACCGTAGTTGGCGAACATCGGCTCGACCACCTGCACCAGTTCCGGGTAGGCATCGCACAGGTCTGGGGTGATGTAGTGCATGGCAAAACTCCTTTGAGCAGGGATGGGAGCAGCTGGCCTTGAGCAGGCCGCTTGATTGCGACAGCGAAAAGCGAACGTCGCCCGGCACGCAGGCCGGAGAATGACCAAAGCGCCTGGAGGCGTCACATCTTACCGGGATGCCGCCTGTGATGAAACGCCCGGCATCGCCTAGAGGCTCTACTCCGAGATATCTGGCGGTAACTGCAGATGTTGCAACCAATGCTTTACCAACGGCCAGACTTCGGTTTGCGCCTCCTTGCTGACCAGCATTTCGATATGGCCGAGGTCGCTGGAAAAGCCATTGGCCTTGCTCAGCAACAGGAAGGTCGTGCTGGCCTGGCCGCACTGCTGCAGCAACTTGCGGCAGGCCCAGGCAGGATCCTGCCGATCGCCGACGGCGCTGACCGCCAGTACCGGCAGTCTGACCTCGGCCAGTCCCGCCCACCAGTCGCGCTCCGGCTCGCCGAAGCGTCCGAACAATCTCTGCCAGCGCAGGAATTCCCGCACAATGCCGATGGGTTCATCTTCCGGCCCACGCTTGAGCCGCCGCCCCGACAGGTAAGGGAACAGGCGCAGGGCCAGGCGTGCGCTCCATTGTACCGGCGGCAGCTTGAGCGGCCAGTGACCACGGCTTACCTGGCTGCCGAAAAGGCTGGCCGAGCGTACCCGCCCGCCATCCAGATACCAGCCGCCGAGCGCCGCCGCCAAAACAACACCGCCCAGTGAGTGACCGAGCCAATGCGCGGCCTGCCCCGTCTGCTCGAAAACGAAATCGGCGATAGCGGGCAGGTCGTACCGGGCATACTGCGCCACGCTGTTGTTGCGGTAGTCAGTGTTACGTGGCGACAAACCATGGCCACGCATCTCGGCGATCCATACATCAAAACCGGCGCGCGCCAGGTAGGCGCCCAGCCCCAACCCCCTGGGTGAATACCAGAAACGCCGGTTGGAGAAGCTGCCATGCAACAGCACCACCGGCACACCGCGCGGCGTGTCTGCAGCAGCCTGCCCCAGACGGGTCAGCGCCAGCTCGACGCTGGTATCGGGGCTGTTGTTGGGTTTGAGGCGGTAGACATCCTCGCTGAGGTCACCACGAAGCTCAGCGCTGACCAGGGCGACGGGAAAAAGCTCACTGCTGCTTTGCATGAATCGGACGACCACATGGGCAATTTGCCATGAAAAACGAAACACGAAACGGGCTGCACGCCCAGTAGGCCAAGCACGAAAAAGGGCGGGCTAACAGACCGCGCGAAAACGTAGCGAGCGAAGGTCAGGCAAGGCAAAGAACGGCGAAAAAGCGCAGTTTACGCGCTGTAAATGAGCATTTTGAGCCGTTCTTTAACGCAGCATGGCCGAGCGCAGTAGTTTTCTCGCGGTTTGTAACCCGCCCTTTCGTCACCTATTGGTGCCGCCTCAGGCAGCGCCACCCTCGGCGAGGAAGAACCAGGTGTCGAGTACCGAGTCCGGGTTCAGCGAAACGCTCTCGATGCCCTGCTCCATCAGCCACTTGGCCAGATCCGGGTGATCCGAGGGCCCCTGGCCGCAGATGCCGATGTACTTGCCGGCCTTGTTGCACGCGGCGATGGCGTTGGCCAGCAGCTTCTTGACCGCCGGGTTACGCTCGTCGAACAGGTGAGCGACGATGCCGGAGTCGCGATCCAGGCCCAGGGTTAGCTGGGTCAGATCGTTGGAGCCAATGGAGAAACCGTCAAAGAACTCGAGGAACTCCTCGGCCAGGATGGCGTTGGACGGCAGCTCGCACATCATGATGACCTTCAGGCCATCCTGACCGCGGGCCAGGCCGTTGCTGGCCAGCAGCTCGACCACTTGCGAGGCCTCACCCAGGGTACGCACGAAGGGCACCATGATCTCGACGTTGCTCAGGCCCATCTCACCACGCACCTTCTTCAGTGCACGGCATTCCAGCTCGAAGCAATCGCGGAAACTCTCGCTGATGTAGCGCGAGGCGCCACGGAAACCCAGCATCGGGTTCTCTTCTTCCGGCTCGTACAGCTTGCCGCCGATCAGGTTGGCGTACTCGTTGGACTTGAAGTCCGACAGGCGCACGATGACCTTCTTCGGCCAGAAGGCGGCGGCCAGGGTGCTGATGCCCTCGACCAGCTTCTCGACGTAGAAGTCGACCGGATCACCGTAACCGGCGATACGTTTCTCGACGCTATCCTTGATCTCCGCCGGCAGGCTGGCGAAGTTCAGCAGCGCCTTGGGGTGCACGCCGATCATGCGGTTGATGATGAACTCCAGGCGGGCCAGACCCACGCCTTCGTTCGGCAGTTGGGCGAAGTCGAAGGCACGATCCGGGTTACCGACGTTCATCATGATCTTGAACGGCAGTTCGGGCATGGCATCGACCGAATTCTTGCGGATGTCGAAGCCCAGTTCGCCCTCGAAAATGAAGCCGGTATCCCCTTCGGCGCAGGACACGGTGACGCCCTGGCCGTCCTTGAGCACGCTGGTGGCGTTGCCGCAACCGACCACAGCCGGGATACCCAGCTCACGGGCGATGATCGCCGCGTGACAGGTACGCCCGCCGCGGTTGGTGACGATGGCGCTGGCGCGTTTCATCACCGGCTCCCAGTCCGGATCGGTCATGTCGGAAACCAGCACGTCGCCTGGCTGCACCTTGTCCATCTCGGACACGTCGTGGATCACCCGCACCTTGCCGGCGCCGATGCGCTGACCGATGGCGCGGCCTTCCACCAGTACGGTGCCCTTCTCTTTCAGCAGGTAGCGCTCCATGACGGTGGCGCTGGAACGGCTCTTCACGGTTTCCGGACGAGCCTGGACGATGTACAGCTTGCCGTCGTCACCGTCCTTGGCCCACTCGATGTCCATCGGGCGGCCATAGTGCTTCTCGATGATAAGCGCCTGTTTGGCCAGCTCGCTGACCTCTGCGTCGGTGATGCAGAAACGCGCACGCTCGGCGCGGTCGACGTCGACAGTCTTGACCGAACGACCGGCCTTGGCCTCGTCGCCGTAGACCATCTTGATCGCCTTGCTGCCCAGGTTGCGACGCAGGATCGCCGGACGGCCCGCTTCCAGGGTCGGCTTGTGCACGTAGAATTCGTCGGGGTTCACCGCGCCCTGCACCACGGTCTCGCCGAGGCCGTAGGCGCCGGTGATGAACACCACGTCACGAAAGCCGGACTCGGTGTCCAGAGTGAACATCACCCCGGCGGTGCCGGTTTCCGAACGCACCATGCGCTGCACACCAGCAGACAGGGCGACCAGCTTGTGGTCGAAGCCCTGGTGCACGCGGTAGGCGATGGCACGGTCGTTGAACAGGGAAGCGAAGACTTCCTTGGTGGCACGGATCACGTTGTCCACGCCGCGGATGTTGAGGAAGGTTTCCTGCTGGCCGGCGAAGGACGCATCCGGCAGGTCTTCGGCGGTGGCCGAGGAACGTACGGCCACAGCCATGTTGTCGTTGCCAGCGCTCATGGCGGCGAAGGCATCGCGAATCTGCTTGTCCAGCTCGGCCGGGAAGTCGGCTTCCATAACCCACTGGCGAATCTGCGCGCCGGTCTTGGCCAGGGCGTTGACGTCGTCGACGTCGAGCGCATCGAGGGCCGCGTGGATCTGGGCATTCAGGCCGCTCTGCTCGAGGAAGTCGCGATAGGCCTGAGCCGTAGTGGCGAAACCGCCTGGAACCGAGACGCCGGCACCTGCCAGGTTGCTGATCATCTCGCCGAGGGATGCGTTTTTGCCCCCCACATGCTCTACATCGTGGACGCCGAGCTTATCGAGGGAAACTACGTACTCTACCAAGGTGATCTCTCCACTAACGGTGTTGGAAAAGCTCAGTGGGCTGCGCAATGTCGAACGACCAGAGTCGCGCGATTGTGGCCTTGCCCTTGAATAAGTAACAATGCCGAAACCCCCATGGGCCCGGCGAAAAACGCGGCCTATCATAGCCAAGAATCGATCTCAGCTTAAGGCCTTTGGCGCAAATGAAACGAACCGCTTTCTTCATCTCCGACGGCACCGGCATCACCGCCGAAACCCTGGGCCAGAGCTTGCTCGCGCAGTTCGAGAATATCCAATTCACCAAACTCACGCGTCCTTATATCGACAGCGTCGATAAAGCGCGCGCCATGGTACAACAAATCGATGCGGCCGCCGAAAGGGACGGCGCACGTCCGATCATCTTCGACACCATCGTCAATCGCGATATCCGTGCGATCCTCGATACGGCAAATGGTTTCATGATCGACATCTTCTCCACCTTTCTCTCGCCACTGGAACAGGAGCTGAGCTCGCACTCCTCCTACTCCGTCGGCAAGTCGCACTCCATCGGCCAGAACTCCAACTACATGGAGCGTATCGAGGCGGTCAACTTCGCCCTGGACAACGATGACGGTGCGCGCACTCACTATTACGACAAGGCCGACCTGATCCTGGTCGGCGTGTCGCGCTGCGGCAAGACGCCCACCTGCCTGTACATGGCCATGCAGTACGGCATCCGCGCCGCCAACTACCCCTTGACCGAAGACGACATGGAGCGCCTGCAACTGCCCGAGTCGTTGAAGAAGTACCGCGACAAACTGTTCGGCCTGACCATCGACCCGGATCGTCTCACCGCCATCCGCCACGAGCGCAAACCCAACAGCCGCTATGCCAGCTACGCCCAGTGCGAGTTCGAGGTGCGCGAAGTGGAGAACCTGTTCCGCCGCGAAAACATCGCCTTCATCAACTCCACGCATTTCTCGGTGGAGGAAATTTCGGCCAAGATTCTGGTGGAAAAAGGCGTGGAGCGCCGTCTCAAGTAACCTCGCGCGAGCCCAACATGACACTCAACGACGCCCTGCTGTTCGCCCCGCTCGCCCTGCTGATCGCTATAACACCGGGGCCCAACAATTTCTGCTCGATGAACAATGGCATCCGCCATGGTGTGGGCACCGCAGTGCTGGCCACCACTGGGCGAGTCGCCGCCTTTGCCTTTTTCCTCTCGATTTCGGCTGTCGGCCTCGGCGCGATGCTGCTGGCATCCGAGCGAGTATTCACTGCAATCAAATGGATCGGCGCCGCCTACCTGCTGTACTTGGGCATCAGCGCTTGGCGCAGCCACGCCTTCGCCCCGAGCGAGCAGCAAGGAGCGCTACCCTCACGGCGCAACTTGTGGCTGGCGACACGCCAAGAGTTCCTCATCGGCATCAGCAATCCCAAGGCGATCTTGTTGTTCGCGGCGATCTTTCCGCAATTCATCCGCACCGATCAGCCAGCCACCGAACAGTTTCTCTACCTCGGGGCGACCTACCTGCTGGCTGAATACGTGGCCTCGCTGCTATACGCACTATTCGGTCTGCAGATTCGCCGCCTGATCCGTACCGCTCGCGGTGTGCGCAACCTCAACCGCACCACCGGCGCCTTCTTCGTGGGTGCCGGTGGCCTGTTGCTGGGCACCAGCCAGCACTGAGCGATTCAGAAGCTGTCGCCCGGTACCCGCACCCAGCCTTCCATCAGAATGCGCGCACTGCGACTCATCACCGCCTTGGTCACCGTCCACTGCCCCTCGACCCGCTTGGCCTGGGCGCCGACCCGCAGGGTGCCGGACGGGTGACCGAAACGTACCGACTCGCGCTCGCCGCCACCAGCGGCCAGGTTGACCAGCGTCCCTGGAATCGCCGCCGCCGTGCCGATGGCCACCGCGCAGGTGCCCATCATGGCGTGGTGCAACTTGCCCATGGACAGCGCGCGCACCAACAGGTCGATATCACTGGCCTTGACGTCCTTGCCGCTTGAGGTGCAGTAATCCTTGGGTGGGCTGACGAAGGCGATCTTCGGGGTGTGCTGACGGGTCGCGGCCTCCTCGGCCGTCTTGATCAGCCCCATGCGCAGTGCGCCGGCAATGCGCATCTGCTCGAAGCGCGCCAGTTGCGCCGGGTCACCATTGATATCCTCACGCAGCTCGGTGCCCCGATAGCCGATGTCCTCTGCATTGACGAAGATGGTCGGGATGCCGGCGGTGATCATGGTGGCCTTGAAGGTGCCGATGCCAGGTACCTCCAGATCGTCCACCAGGTTGCCGGTGGGGAACATCGAGCCGCCCTCCTCGCCGTCATCGGACGGGGCGAGGAATTCCAGCACGATCTCGGCCGCCGGGAAGGTCACGCCGTCCAGCTCGAAGTCGCCAGTTTCCTGCACCTGCCCATTGCTGACCGGCACATGAGCGATGATGGTCTTGTGGATGTTGGCCTGCCAGATGCGCACCACGCAGGTGCCGTCCTCGGGAATTCGAGTGGGGTCGACCAGGCCGGCATGAATGGCGAAGGCGCCAGCCGCGGTGGACAGGTTGCCGCAGTTACCGCTCCAGTCGATGAAGGCCTTATCGATGGAGACCTGGCCGTAGAGGTAGTCGACATCGTGATCGGGCTGAGTGCTTTTCGACAGGATCACGCACTTGGAGGTGCTTGAGGTCGCGCCGCCCATGCCGTCGATCTGCGCGGCGTACGGATCGGGGCTACCGATCACGCGCATGAACAGTTTGTCACGGGCCTCGCCAGGCACCTGGCAGGACTCGGGCAGATCCTGTAGGCGGAAGAATACGCCCTTGCTGGTGCCGCCTCGGATGTAAGTGGCGGGGATTTTCACTTGAGGCAGATGAGCCATGAGTGCAGTCCTGAAGTAGCCCGGATGCAATCCGGGGAGAATCATTCAACCTTGCCCCGGATTTCATCCGGGCTACGCGCTTGTCTCCCCTCTCCCGCTTGCGGGAGAGGGGCCGGGGGAGAGGGTCTATCAGACAACACCGAGCCGCCTGCACCACCCTCTCCCCAGCCCTCTCCCATGAATGGGAGAGGGAGTAGACCGCGTCATCACGCCACCGCGCCTTCGAGGAAGTCCTTGGCGAAACGCTGCAGCACGCCACCGGCCTTGTACACGTTGACATCGGCAGCCGTATCCAGGCGGCAGGTCACCGGCACCTTGACCGTCTCGCCGTTACGGCGATTGACCACCAGGGTCAGGTCGCAGCGTGGCGAGATGTCGCCCTCGATGTCATAGGTTTCGGTGCCATCCAGGCCCAGGGTCAGGCGGGTGGTACCCGGCTTGAACTCCACCGGCAGCACGCCCATGCCCACCAGGTTGGTGCGATGGATGCGCTCGAAACCTTCGGCGACGATCACCTCCACACCCGCCAGACGCACGCCCTTGGCCGCCCAGTCACGGGACGAGCCCTGGCCATAGTCAGCACCGGCAACGATGATCAGGTTCTGCTTGCGGTTCATGTAGGTCTCGATGGCTTCCCACATTCGCATCACCTTGCCTTCGGGCTCCACCCGGGCCAGCGAGCCCTGCTTCACCTGCCCGTCGACCACGGCCATTTCGTTGACCAGTTGCGGGTTGGCGAAGGTGGCGCGTTGCGCAGTCAAATGGTCGCCACGGTGGGTGGCGTAGGAGTTGAAGTCTTCTTCCGGCAGGCCCATTTTCGCCAGGTACTCGCCAGCGGCCGAATCCGCCAGGATAGCGTTGGACGGCGACAGGTGATCGGTGGTGATGTTGTCCGGCAGGATCGCCAGCGGGCGCATGCCCTTGAGCGTACGCTCGCCGGCCAGCGCGCCTTCCCAATATGGCGGGCGGCGGATGTAGGTGGACATCGGCCGCCAGTCGTACAGCGGGCTCTCGGCCTCCTGCACGCTACCCAGGTCGAACATCGGGATGTAGATCTGCTTGAACTGCTCGGGCTTGACGCTCGCCGCGACTATGGCATCGATCTCCTCGTCGCTCGGCCACAGATCCTTCAGCGTGATCGGGTTGCCCTGAGCATCAGTGCCCAGCGCATCCTGCTCGATATCGAAACGCACGGTGCCGGCAATCGCATAGGCCACAACCAGCGGTGGCGAAGCGAGGAAGGCCTGCTTGGCATAGGGATGGATGCGCCCGTCGAAGTTGCGGTTGCCCGAGAGCACAGCGGTGGCGTACAGGTCGCGCTCGATGATTTCCTTCTGGATTTTCGGATCGAGCGCGCCAGACATGCCGTTACAGGTGGTACAAGCATAGGCGACGATGCCGAAGCCGAGCTTTTCCAGCTCCGGCAGCAGACCGGCCTCCTCCAGGTACAGCTTGGCGACCTTGGAGCCTGGCGCGAACGACGTTTTCACCCAGGGCTTACGCACCAGGCCCAGCGCATTGGCCTTCTTCGCCACCAGACCGGCAGCGATGACATTGCGCGGGTTGGAGGTGTTGGTGCAGCTAGTGATGGCGGCGATGATTACCGCGCCGTCAGGCATCAGGCCCTGGGCTTCTTCGCCCTTGCCGGCCTGCAGCTTGTCTTCGTCGGCGATACCACGCTCGGCTAGCGCCGAGGTCGGCAGGCGGCGATGCGGGTTGCTCGGGCCAGCCATATTGCGCACCACGCTGCCCAGATCAAAACGCAGCACGCGCTCGTACTCGGCGGTTTTCAGCGCGTCGCTCCACAGGCCGAGGGTCTTGGCGTAATTCTCCACCAACGCCACCTGCTCCGGTTCACGCCCGGTGAGCTTGAGGTAGTCGATGGTCTGGCCGTCGATATAGAACATCGAGGCCGTCGCACCATACTCGGGGCACATATTGGAGATGGTGGCGCGGTCGCCGATGGACAGGCTGTCGGCGCCCTCGCCGAAGAACTCGACCCAGGCACCGACCACGCGCTCCTTGCGCAGGAACTCGGTCAGTGCCAGGACGATATCGGTGGCGGTGATGCCAGGCTGGCGCTTGCCGGTCAGCTCGACGCCGACGATATCAGGCAGACGCATCATCGATGGATGGCCAAGCATCACCGTCTCGGCCTCCAGGCCGCCGACGCCGATGGCGATGACGCCCAGGGCATCGACATGCGGGGTATGCGAGTCGGTGCCGACGCAGGTATCGGGGAAGGCGATGCCGCCGCGCGCCTGGATCACCGGGCTCATCTTCTCCAGGTTGATCTGGTGCATGATGCCGTTGCCGGCCGGGATCACGTCGACGTTCTTGAACGCGGTCTTGGTCCAGTCGATGAAGTGGAAGCGATCCTCGTTGCGCCGATCCTCGATGGCACGGTTCTTCTCGAAGGCGTCAGGGTCGAAGCCCGGCGCCTCGACGGCCAGGGAGTGGTCGACGATCGGCTGGGTCGGCACCACCGGGTTGACCTTGGCCGGGTCACCACCTTTTTCTGCGATGGCGTCACGCAGGCCGGCCAGGTCGACCAGTGCGGTCTGGCCAAGGATGTCGTGGCACACCACACGCGCCGGGTACCAGGGAAAGTCCAGGTCGCGCTTGCGGTAGACCAGTTGCTCCAGCGAGGCGATCAGGTCTTGCGGATCGCAGCGGCGCACTAGCTGCTCGGCGAGCACGCGCGAGGTGTAGGGCAGCTTGCTCCAGGCGCCGGTCTGGATCGCCTCGACCGCCTCACGAGCGTCGAAGTAATCCAGCGCGGTACCGGGCAGGCGCTTGCGGTATTGACTGTTCACGGTTTCGGTCATTTTATTTACGGTCCTTGAGCGGCACGAACTTCAGGTCTTCGGGGCCTGTGTAGTTGGCGCTCGGGCGGATGATCTTGCCGTCGATGCGTTGCTCGATAACGTGCGCGGACCAGCCGGCGGTACGGGCGATAACGAACAACGGAGTGAACATGGCGGTGGGCACGCCCATCATGTGGTAGCTCACGGCGCTGAACCAGTCGAGGTTGGGGAACATCTTCTTGATCTCCCACATCACGCTTTCCAGTCGCTCGGCGATGTCATACATCTTGGTGTTGCCCTGCTCCACGGATAGCTCGCGGGCCACTTCCTTGATCACCTTGTTGCGCGGGTCGCTGACGGTGTAGACCGGGTGACCGAAGCCGATCACCACTTCCTTGCGCCCTACCCGCTCACGGATGTCGGCCTCGGCCTCGTCCGGGCTGTCGTAGCGCTTCTGCACCTCGAAGGCCACCTCATTGGCGCCGCCGTGTTTCGGCCCTCGCAGCGCGCCGATGGCGCCGGCGATGCAGGAGAACAGGTCGGAGCCGGTACCGGCAATCACCCGCGAGGTGAAGGTGGAGGCGTTGAATTCGTGCTCGGCATACAGGTTCAGCGAGGTGTGCATGGCGCGCACCCAGGACTCGCGCGGCTTCTCACCATGCAGCAGATGCAGAAAGTGGCCGCCAATGGAGTCGTCGTCGGTGTCCACCTCGATGCGTTTGCCGTTGTGGCTGTAGTGGTACCAGTACAGCAGCGCCGAACCCAGAGAGGCCATCAGCTTGTCGGCAATATCGCGGGCACCCGGGTGGTTGTGGTCATCCTTTTCCGGCGCCAGGCAACCGAGCACCGATACGGCGGTGCGCATCACGTCCATCGGGTGCGCCGAGGGCGGCAGAGTCTCCAGAGCCGCCTTCACCCCGGCCGGCAGGCCGCGCAGGGCCTTGAGCTTGGCCTTGTAGCCAGCCAGCTCGGCGACGTTGGGCAACTTGCCATGCACCAACAGATGGGCGATCTCCTCGAACTCGCAGCGGTTGGCGAAATCGAGCACATCATAGCCACGGTAATGCAGGTCGTTGCCTGTGCGGCCAACGGTGCACAGCGCGGTGTTGCCGGCGGCGGTGCCGCTCAGGGCGACGGATTTCTTCGGTTTGAAGCCAGGGGTGGTTTCGGTGGCACTCATGGTTATCTCCTCGAATCCTTGTTCTTGTCTTTATTTCTTGCCAGCAGCGAACAGCGCATCGAGCTTCTGCTCGAAGGCGTGGTAGCCGATGCGGTCGTAGAGTTCGGCGCGGGTCTGCATCAATTCGATCACGTCCTTCTGGTGGCCGTTCTGGCGGATCGAGGTGTAGACACTTTCCGCCGCCTTGTTCGCCGCACGGAAGGCCGACAGCGGATAAAGCTGGATGGCCACGCCGACCGAGGCCAGTTCGTCGCGGGTGAACAGCGGCGTGGCACCGAATTCGGTGATGTTGGCCAGCACCGGCACCTTCAGCGCCTCGACGAAGCGCTGGTAAGTGGGCAGGTCATAGGCCGCCTCGGCGAAGATACCGTCGGCACCCGCCTCGACGTAGGCTTGGCAGCGCTCGATGGCGGCGTCCACCCCCTCGGCCTGAATAGCGTCGGTACGGGCGATAAGGAAGAAGTCAGGATCGGTCTTGGCATCAGCGGCAGCCATCACGCGGTCGCACATTTCCTCGGTGGAAACGATCTCCTTGCCCGGACGGTGGCCGCAGCGCTTGGCACCGACCTGATCCTCGATATGCGCGGCAGCGGCACCTGCCTTGATCAGGTTCTTGATGGTGCGCTCGATGTTGAAGGCACTTGGGCCGAAGCCGGTGTCGATGTCCACCAGCAGCGGCAGGTCGCAGACATCGGTGATGCGGCGCACATCGGTCAGCACGTCATCGAGGGTGTTGATGCCCAGGTCTGGCAGGCCCAGGGAGCCGGCCGCCACGCCACCACCGGACAGGTAGATGGCGCGGAAACCGGCACGCTTGGCCAGCAATGCATGGTTGGCGTTGATCGCGCCGATCACCTGCAGCGGTTGCTCTTCGGCGAGGGCCTGGCGGAAACGCTGGCCGGCGGAAAGCTGGGTCATGAATCACCTCGGGTCTGGGATGAAGTGACGAGCGCCTCCTGATAGTGGCGCTCGATATTACGCTTGGAGGCGCCGATATGACGGCGCATCAGCAGTTCGGCCAGTTCGCCGTCACGTTCGGCGATGGCATCGAGAATGCGGTGGTGTTCGGCGAAAGCCTGGTGCGGTCGATTGGGCGTAGCGGAAAACTGCAGGCGGTACATGCGCACCAGTTGGTACAGCTCGTCGCACAGCAACTTGGCCAGGGTGCGATTGCCGCTGCCCTGGATGATCCGGTAGTGGAAATCGAAATCGCCTTCCTGCTGGTAGTAGCCGACGCCGGCCTTGAACGCGGCGTCCTGCTCGTGCAGCTCCAGCACCCGGCGCAGTTCGTCGATCTCGCCCTGGCTCATGCGCTCGGCGGCCAGGCGGCAGGCCATGCCTTCGAGGGACTCGCGAATCTCGTACAGCTCGATCAGCTCGCAATGGCTGAGCGACACCACCCGCGCCCCCACATGTGGCACCCGCACCAGCAACTTCTGCCCTTCCAGGCGATGGATCGCCTCGCGCAACGGGCCACGGCTGATGCCATAGGTGCGTGCCAGTTCGGGCTCGGAGATCTTGCTGCCAGGGGCGATCTCGCCGCGCACGATAGCTGACTGGATCAACCGGAAGACATGCTCGGCCAGGGTTCCAGAGTCTTCCTGCGCTTCTTGAGCCTCAATGACATTAAGCATATTGTCGACACTAAATTCTGAAAACAGCCAAATAGATACGCCAAACCAGCAGCCACGTCAAAGAAAAAAGCACTATTGTCGACAATGATGCAGATGCGTAGCCCCTTCCCCGTATCATGCCCATCGCCCTGTCGAAGCCTCGCCCTGATAGCTGCTCAGCCCGCCACAAGGCAACAAGCCCTGGCCTGGTTTCTTGAAGCCAACGACATGGCAGTTGCGCAATCGGTTACACCACCTGCGTTACAAGCAATTGTCAGCGGTCTTGCAGCACATGCTAGAATTCCTCGCATTTCGCCGCTGGCCCAGTGCCACTGCCTGCATCAATACGGCAGACTTGCGCTGCGACCGTTGCTCACTGGCGTATGGACAGTCCATCGCTTTACCTACTCAAGGACTCATGAGACTCCAGCTTCTAGCCTCCCTGCCCTGTCTGTTTGCACTGCTCAGCCCAAGCATGGCCGTGGGCAAGTCCATCTATGGCCTGAACGAGTACGTCCATATCGAAGAACTGGATTTGCTGGTTGCCGCCAAGCTCGACACCGGCGCCAAGACCGCCTCGCTCAGCGCTCGCGACATCAAACGCTTCAAGCGTGATGGCGAAACCTGGGTCAGCTTCATCCTGGCCATCGACGATACCCACGAGCGCACCTTCGAGCGCCCGCTGGCCAGGATCAGCAAGATCAAACGCCGCGCCGGCGACTATGATCCCGATGAAGACAAAACCTATACCGCACGCCCCGTAATCGACCTCGAACTGTGCCTGGGCCAGACCCTGCGCACGATAGAAGTGAACTTGACCGACCGAAGCGCATTCCAATACCCGCTTCTGATCGGCTCCGAAGCACTCAAACGCTTCGGTGCCATGGTCGATCCAAGCCTTAAATATGCCGCCGGCAAGCCTGGCTGCACCAACGACGCAACCCCTGGCGAGTAATTCCCATGCGCTCTCTGAACCTGCATCTGAAAGTCCTGATCACCCTGTTGGTGACCCTGGGCGTTCTGATTACGGCATATCAAATATTCATTCTCGGCATCCCGGTCACCGAGGATGAAACCGATGACCTGTGGAACATCGACGCCAAGGTCGAATTCCAGGCCAACCCGCGCGAGCCGGTGAAGTTGCAGATGTTCGTGCCGCCGCTGAGCCAGGATTACGTCAGCCTCAACGAGAGCTTCATCTCCAACAATTACGGGGTCAGCGTCAACCGTGTCGACGGCAACCGCCGCGTGACCTGGTCGGCCCGACGTGCCAGCGGCAAGCAGACTCTTTACTACCGTCTGGTGCTGACCAAGCGCTACAGCGGCGAACAGACTCAGGTCAAAGGCCCTATCTTCCGTGACAGCATGGTGGTCGAAGGCCCCGAGAAGATCGCCGCCGAAGCCCTGCTGGCGCCGATCCGCCAGCACTCGGCGGATGTCGAAACCTTCATCAGCGAGACCATCAAGCGCGTCAACAATAGCAATGACGACAACGTCAAGCTGCTACTCGGCGGCGACGCCTCCACCGCCAACAAGGCCAAGGTGGTCGACCTGCTGCTGTCCATCGCCCACGTACCGATGGAGCGCGTGCACACCATCCGCCTGCAGGCCGAGGTGGCGCAGTCGCCGGAACTGTGGCTGCGCAGCTTCAACGGCCAGAAATGGCTGTATTTCAACCCGGAAACTGGCGAGCAGGGCCTGCCGGCAGACCGACTGGTGTGGTGGATCGGCGACGACGATCTGATCAACCTCGAGGGCGGCAAGCAGGTGCAGGTCAGCTTCAGCCTGAACAACAGCGAGATGAACGCCATCCGCCTGGCCAAGCTGACCGACGAGAACACCGACGCGAGCTTCCTCGAATACTCGCTCTACGGCCTGCCGCTGCAAACCCAGCAGACCTTCATGATCATGGTGATGATCCCCATTGGCGTGCTGGTCATCCTCATCTTGCGTAACCTCGGCGGCCTGCAGACCCTCGGCACCTTCACCCCGGTGCTGATCGCCCTCGCCTTCCGTGAAACCCAGCTAGGCTTCGGTATCTTCCTATTCACCGTGATCACCGCGCTAGGCCTGTCGCTACGCTCCTATCTGGAGCACCTCAAGCTGCAGATGCTGCCGCGCCTGTCGGTGGTGCTGACCTTCGTTGTGGTGTTGATCGCCACCATCAGCCTGTTAAGCCACAAGCTGGGTCTGGAACGCGGCCTGTCGGTGGCCCTGTTCCCGATGGTGATTCTGACCATGACCATCGAGCGCCTGTCGATCACCTGGGAAGAGCGAGGCGGTAGCCATGCCTTCAAGGTCGCCATCGGCACCCTGTTCGCCGCCACCATCGCGCACCTGCTGATGACCGTGCCGGAACTGGTCTACTTCGTGTTCACCTTCCCGGCCATCCTGCTGATCCTGGTGGGCTTCATGCTGGCGATGGGACGCTACCGCGGCTACCGCCTGACCGAACTGTTCCGCTTCAAAGCCTTCCTCAAGGACTAAGACCATGTTCGGCCTGATCAAGACGTGGAAGGCCCTTGAAGCCAAGGGCATCATGGGCATCAACCGACGCAATGCGGACTACGTGCTGAAGTACAACAAACGGCACCTGTACCCCATCGTCGACGACAAGATCATCACCAAGGAGCGGGCCATCGAGGCCGGCATCGACGTGCCGGAGCTGTACGGCATCATTGAAACCGAGAAAGGCATCGACAAGCTCGACGAGATCATCGCCGGGCGCAACGACTTCGTCATCAAGCCGGCGCAGGGTGCCGGCGGTGACGGCATCATGGTGATCGCCGATCGTTTCGAGGATCGCTTCAAGACGGTATCCGGCAAGATCGTCAGCCACGAGGAGCTGGAACAGCAGATTTCCAGCATCCTGTCCGGCCTGTACTCCCTTGGCGGGCACCGCGACCGCGCGCTGATCGAGTACCGCGTGACCCCGGATACCATCTTCAAGAGCATCAGCTACGAAGGTGTGCCGGACATCCGCATCATCGTGCTGATGGGCTACCCGGTGATGGCCATGCTGCGTCTGCCTACCCGGCAGTCCAACGGCAAGGCCAACCTGCACCAGGGCGCCATCGGTGTCGGCGTGGATCTGGCCACCGGCGTCACTCTGCGCGGCACCTGGCTGAACAACAAGATCAGCAAGCACCCGGACACCACCAATGCGGTGGATGGCGTGCAACTGCCGAACTGGGACGGTTTCATGAAGCTCGCCGCTGGCTGCTACGAGCTGTGTGGCCTGGGCTACATCGGCGTGGACATGGTGCTGGATCAGGACAAGGGCCCGCTGATTCTCGAGCTCAACGCCCGCCCAGGCCTGAACATCCAGATCGCCAACGACTGCGGCCTCACCAAGCGTACCCATGCCGTCGAAGCGCGCCTGGAAGAACTGAAAGCCAAGGGCATTCAAGAGAACGCCGAGGAGCGTGTACGCTTCTCCCAGGAGCTGTTCGGCAACATCGTGCTCAAGCAGGACGATTGACCCCTGTGGAGCGGGTTGCCCCTCGCCAGAGCCTGCAACCCGCCGTAGCCCGGATGCAATCCGGGACCTGCCAGCGCCCCTCCCCTTAGGCTCAGCCCCTAACGCACGATCGCCAGCTCGAATTCACCTTCGTCGCCATGGGCATGTCGCTGCATGCCCGCCTCGTCCACGGCCAGCGCCTGCAGAGGCCGTTTGAACGGCTTGTTGTCGAGGGTCTGCAGACTGCGATCCTCGTCCGTGGTGAGCAGCAACACGTAGCGCTCGCCCTGCTCGGCGCGCACCTTGACCGTGCCCTCGATGAAAGCATAGCGGTACCAGGTTTCCGGATGGAGCTGGTACACCGCATCACTGACCAGGCGCGTCGGTCGCTTGGCCTCATCGAGAAACAACAGTGAGGGATACACCACCTGGCGATTGGCGAAACTGCGTACGCGCAGACCGTAGGTCTGGCGCGACGCCGGTAGACTCAAGGCCGCGTAATAACTGCGCCCCATGGGAAAGTCGAAGCTCGGCGAATAGCGGCTCAACTCTTCGTAACGCGGTTCCTCGACAGACAAGGGAGTGAAATCACTCTCGCGCATCTGCCCACAGCAACGCTGCAGCAACTCGGCATACAGGCCTTCACCGCGGGGCTCGCTGCCCTCCAACAGCGCCTGCATCGCCGCACTAGGCTGGCCATCGAGCGTCGGCAGTTTGCTCGCCACAGGCTCGAACTTAACCTGCCGTCCTTCGCTGTAATGCACCGCCTGCGCCCCGCTCGGCTTATTCTGCCGACCAGGTGCCAACACCGGCGAGTTGTGCATCTGCCCCTTCTCATCGACCCAGGTGTAGTAACGGCTGTCGGACTGGCTGCGGGCGAAACCACGCCCCTCCAGCTCATCGGCGTCGATGTAGTCACCGACTCGCTCTCCCGTACCCAGCAACTGGTCACGCTCCCCGCCTTCGCGGTTGCGCTCGCCCAGATAGAAGCTGTTGTGCAACTGGCCACCGCTGTCGACCCAGGTGTAGTAACGCCGCTTGCTCTCGCCCGTGTCCGGCGCACTGCCCGGCCATTTGCCGCTCTCCCCCAGCCGCGCCTGATCGCTGAGTTCGGCACGACGCTGCGCGCTGCGCTGCTGCTCGGCGAAGCGTTCGTCGACGAAGGTGTTGTGCACCCGACCTTGGTCATCCACCCAGGTCAGGTAACGGCTGGCTGCCAATGACGGCAGGCAGGCCAACAACAGCCAGGCCAACAGCAACAGGCGCATGATGTCAGAACCTCGTGGTGTAACTGAGGGAGAAGATATAGGCCTTCACCGTCGTCTCGATGTTGAGCCCCGCATAAGGGTTATAGACGAGCTTGTCCAGACCTTCGCAGTTGGCGTTGCAGCTACTGCCCGCCGGGATGCTCTGCTTGGAGACGAAGTAATTGAAGCCGGCTTCGATGGTGGTGTCCTTGTCCCAGCGATAAGCGAAACCGAGCCCATAGAGATCGGCGTCGCCCACAGGGGCCAGCACGTCAGCCTTGTTCTTGGGAATCGCCGAGGGGCGGTACTCGTAGCCGGCGCGCAGAGCCAGGCGGTCGTTGACCTCGTACTGCACGCCAACGCCCCAACTCCAGGTGTCTCGATAACCGCGATCAAGGATGATGCTACGGTTGGTCGCGTTTTGACTGCTGAAGGTCTTGGCGATGCGCAGGATATCCAGCTCACGATCGAACTCAATCTCGAAATTGTTCCAGTCGCTGTAACCAACCCAGCGCAGGTCGAAGTTGAACTGCCACTTGTCGAAGGGCCGTACCTTGATGCCGGTGCTGAAGGAGTCCGGGTAAGTCAACTTGAGCGAGGCATTACCGCTCTCCTCTTGCGCCCCATAGGGAAACAACGGGCTGAAGATTGCGCCAAACAACGAGCCCTGCAAACCGCTCCAGAAGCCGGCCCAGTCCTTGGAGTACTCGATGCGATACTTGCCCTGCAGATGCATCCGCGCTTCGCTCTGGTAGGTCGCGCCCCAAGCGAACCAGTCGGTGGGCTCCCAGAGAATGCCCAGGTTGTAGGTGGGTGACAGGCTCTGCTGCAGATCGAGCTGAAGGTTGGCCAGGGAGTCGAATGGGCCGATCCTGCCACCACAAACGTTGAAGAATGCTCCCAGAAGCTCCTGCAAACCTGGTTGACATAACGCCCTATTCAGTTCTTGGGTCAGCCCGGTGAGCAAGCTAGGGTTACGGAAATCCTGATTGAGCGCCATGGCCTGGTGCGAGAAGCCAATCGACAGCCCCAGCGACAGCTCGTCGTTGACCTGATAGGCCAGCGATGGCGAGAAGTAGGTAATGCGCTGCAGGGACACCTGACGGCCCTGAAAGCGCCCCGGATCGCTGTCGGAATCCCGCGAATAGCCCAGCGCCATGGGAGCGTAGACGTTGGTGGCAAAGGTGAACTTGGAACCCGGTGGGTTGATCGACAGCCCCGCCAGCGGCGCCGCCAGCAGTGGCATCTCGGTCATCCCCCCGAGGCCTGGCAGATACATGGCCGGTGTCGTGGTGCGGGTGCTGGAGTTCTTGTACGGATCGTCGTCGTAACCAAAGAAATTGTAGCCTTCACGCGGATCGAACTTGGCGCGGATGTCCATGACGCCGCTGATCATCTTCAGCGTGGTCATCCGCCCTTTGAGTTTGCTCAAAGCCGCCGGGTTGTAATGCACTGCGTCGATGCCAGTTGAGTCGGCCGTCACGGCGTTGCCCATGGCCATGGCCTTGGGGTTGCCGATGGTGAGGTTATTGGCCAGTTGCGCCTGCGCCGGCAACCACCAGCCAAGCGCCAGGCCCGCCAACAGCAGGGGCTGCAGCATTGCACGAGAAGTCATGAGAGTCGTACTCGCTGCTTATTGGGGCTTCAAACCCTTGATGTCCAGAGGCAAGGAAAATCCGAGCAGGACATCGGGGGAATCTTCGGTCATACCGAAGCCGGCGTTGATGTTGACGATACGATCCGGCGAGGTACGCAGACCAAGAGAGAAGTTCATCACCGCGCTGGTCTGCTCGGTGCCCTCGAACTTGGCATCCTCAAAAGTGAAGGTCGGCGCCAGGTTATGCGACATCTGGAACGAGGTGGCCAGGGACACGTCGTAGGACAGGGCATAGGCGAAGCCCATGCTGAGCGCCAGGCTCGCTCCCGGATCGACCGAACGCAACAGGCGCCCACCGCGCACCTGGTCGACGTTGCGCACCGGCATGTTGTAGGTGTAACCAAGCGAGCCGAACAGCACCACCGGGTCAACCACGTAGGACAGGTTGGCGCCGAAGCCCAGGTTGTAATAGCCATTGCCGGTAGACAGACCACTGTCCACCTTGACGTCGTAAGGGCTGTCCCCCGTGGGCAGGCCGAGCGTGGCGAACAGGGTGGTGACCGGTTTGCCCCGTGCCGACGACCAGGGCTGCCAGCGCAGGCTGAGCGACAGGTCGCCCAGGCTGTGGGTATCGATGTCGCGCTCGGTGTCGTACTTGGCGACGAAGGGCACGCGCACGCTGAACGTCAGGTTGTCCCAGACGCCATAGTCGAAGGTGAAGGAGTTGGTGAAGGTGTGCTGCGCCTCGCTCTGACCGATGACACTGAACACGTTGTTGCCCGTGCGTACCGTCTGGATCTGCGTGTCGCGCAGCAACGAATAATCGAAACCGTAGGTCAGGGTGCGCTCACCCTTCTTGAGCAGGGTGTAGCTCTTTTCCGCCGCCTGGAATACTTGCTCCAGCGCCTTGGCGCTGTCGGCGTCATCCTCTTTCTTGGTCAGCGCCTCACGCGCGTCGTCGACCGTAGCCTGCTCCGCAAACACCTGCTGCGTCTGTGCAGCGAGCAGTAGCACGAATGCCAGCCGCGCATATACCGAAAATCCCATGACGCTGCTCCCAGATCGTTATTGTTATGCCGGGTAAATCACTTGCGGCGGATGTACTGAATATCCCCTCCCGAGCCCAACTGGTCGGCTTGGTTGGTGGAGAACTTGGCCATTTGTGGAAACTCGCGAAAGGCCAGCAGGCTGATGGTGCGATCATCGATGATACGTAGATCGCGCTCACTCAGAGCCAGTGCATTGGGCGGCTCGTTACCGCTGGGGAAGATCACGAACAAGACGTTCTGATCCCAGATTTCCTCGAAGCGCACCCGGGTGAAACTGATGTTGCCCAAAGCCGGGTCGGCCACGAAAACATGATCGTTATAGACGTCACGCACCACGACGAAATGCTTGAAGCCCGCATAATGGATCGGCACGATGGCCGGATTTTCCAAGGATTCCAGATCACTGAAGGAAGCACGAAAGCCACCGCTCTTGTAACCCAGCGCCGTCACGAAACGCTTCATGTCGAGCAAGGAAAAGCCGCGGCGTTCGACGATCTTTTCCGCTTCGCCGAAACGCAGCAAACCTTCCATCACCTGGCGTTCCTGCAGGTTGCGCCCCAGGAAGTAGTCGAGCAGCGTGGTCAAGGCAGCGGAACCACAGCTATAGTCGTAGGCTTGGCGGGTAACGTTACGAAACTGCAGCTGGCTCATCGGCTCCAGCACCACAGACTCGCGCTGCACGGGATTCAGGGCGGCCTGGCCGATATTGACGGTGCCGGCGGGTGGCGGCTTGGTGTCGACAGCCTCGGTAAAACCGAACAGGCCGATCAGGCTGCCCACGAGGATTTCGATCATGTTGCTATCCGACGACTACCAGACTGAAGTGGCGACCCGAGCCACACCTCGCACTCAGGTCGCCTCATACCACTCAAGCGGAGATCAATGCCCCCAAATTCTGACGGTCGAACCGGCCATGTTGAGGTCGTTGACGGCGACACCACCGATGCTGTTGTTCCCGATGTTGACCGCACCGACCTTGACCTGACCATTGATGGTCGGCAGGCCGATCTGCAATTTGCTGTCGACCACGTCGATGGTCAGCGGCGCGTTGTCGTCGATGTTGAAGCCCGACAGGGTGACGGTATTCAGGCTCAGGGTGTTGCTGCCATCGGTGACGCCGTCTTCGGTATCGGTGTAGACGACGGAGCCGATGGTGGCATTGAAGTTACCGGAGATGCTGATGCCTGCCTGACCGGTGACATCCGACAGGGCAGAGTCGTCCAGCGCTTTCAGGTCAGCATGAGCGGCGAAGGGAAGCGCCACGACGGCAACGGCAAGAGCGATTTTTTTCAGGGTCATCATTGTTGTTATCTCCACAGTTCAAATGGGGGGTCCCCGGGCTCTGCCGGTGACGTCCTGTCACGAGCAGACTGATCGGCAGATGCCGATCTCCAGACCTGCCACGACTTCCATAGGTGTGCCAGGCTTGGACTCTCGAAGCACATTGCGCTTCGCGATGGCTACAAGCTACTAACCAGCCGGCGCCCTGCCAGCCCATCCAACGAATGGCGCGAAGGCTTTGCCGCGCGCCTTACGGAACTCAAGCCTCACTGAGCAGCCCCAGGCTTTTGCCCTTGAGCACAGCCTGAGTCCGGCTGCGCACTCCGAGCTTGGCAAACAGATTGTGCAGGTGCCACTTGATGGTGGCTTCCGACAGGTGCACGGCCTGGGCGATATCACGATTCGACAACCCAGCCGCCACGAGCCGCAGGATCTCTCGCTCGCGTGGGCTAATATCTTGATTTTCCTCGAAATCATGAGGATCCACAGCCAGGCGGCGACACTGCTCACGCATCAATTCAGGCACCTGCGGCCAGGCGGCGGCACGTTTGGGTAGCGCCTCGCTCCAGGCGTCCCACAGAGGCAGCAGCCACAGGGCTTCGTCCTGGAACAAGCGACGGTAACCGCACTGCCAGGCTTCTTCCAGAGTGTTGCCGAACAGCTCGAAAGCCTTGTCGCTGTTACCTTTTCGCCAGTACGCAACAGAAAGTAACAGCGCCAGACGCAAGCGCCGATCACGCTGATGGTCGGCATCCTGCTTGGCAAGACAGTTCTCCAGGCTCACCAGGGCCTTTTCCACACGCCGCTCGAACAGGGCCAGGCGGGCTTCGGCCAACGCCCAGGCGGTATGCGCATCGCCATAACGCTCGATGGGCAAGGGCGCGATATGCCGCTCCATCTGCAATAGAATGCGTTGCGCCTCGTTAGGTCGCCGCAACCACAGCAGAAACTGCACCTTGCAGCCCATGACAATGGCAAACACCCGCTCGTAACCGATTCCCTGCAAGCCACCGAGCCATTCATCGAGTTGCGCCAGGCCCTGCTCGGGCTCCCCTGCAAAGAAACGCGCCCGAGCCATCACCAACTGACCACGGCTGATCAGCTCGACCGGCGTCGCCACATCGCGCCAGGTCGTGGCCAGGGGCAGTTCGGCGAGGATGGCGGCATGCCGATCCTGCTCGTACAGCAGGTCGGCATAAGCCAGTGCGAGCGGCCCACCGACCCGGCTGCGGCGCCCGAACACCTGATCGACCCGTGCTCTGGCACGTTCGGCCAGGGCACATCCGCGCTCGAGCTCGCCATGCTCCTTGCAGATCAGCGCCTCGATCAGGCTGGACATCACGTGCAGATATTCGCTTTCACACTGGCGCAGGTTGTCACGCACCACGGCGATGGCCTTGGCCGCCTCACCGAACTCGCCCAGCAAGGCGAGTGCCGCCGCCTGCACGCAGGCCAGGCTGGCACGAAAGACCGGCTGATTCTGCGGAACCAGCGCCAGCCAGTGGCCAGCGACCTTGAGGCAAGCCTCGAGCTTGTCCTGATAGAGCAGCACCAGCGCCTTGAGCACCTGGGCAGCGGCGAGCAGTTCGAGCAGGCCGAAGTGCATGCCCTGGCCACGGCCCTGGGTCAGGCGCACGCTGACCTCCTCGATCAGGGCCTCGGATTCGGCGAATTTCTGCTCGAACGCCAACTGCCAGGCATAGAAGATCTGGAACACCGGCTGCTCGCTGATTACCAGCGGTGGAATGTCCTTGAGAATGGCGAGGATGCCGTACACCCGGTTGCTGGCGATCAGTTTCGCGCCCTGGCGCTCCAGTAGCTCGGCGGCAAATGCGTAATCGCGCGCGCGCAAGGCATATTTGATGGATTTGTCGGCCAGGTCGTGGCTTTCGCACCAGCGTGCCGCTGCGTGCAGCAGATGCGCCGGGTCGCCCCGCTTGACCAGGCGCCCCTGGAGAAAATCGCTGAACAAGTGATGGTAGCGGAACCACTCGCCCTGTTCATCCAACGGGATGACGAACAACTGCTCGCTCTGCAGACGCTGCAGCATCTCCTCGCCATCCTGACGACCAGTCAGGGCATTGCACAGCTCGGCGTTGAACTCATCGAGCATGGAGGTCTGGTCGAGAAACAACTGCAGGCCTTCCGGCAGTCTGGCCACCACGTCTTCGGCCAGGTAGTCGGCAATATCCCGCTCGGCACCGGACAGGCCGGCGAGGAAAGCACTGCGATCAAGTTGCCGGGGCAAAGCCAGCGCCGCCAGGTGCAATGCAGTGATCCAGCCCTCGGTGCGATCATGTAACTGATCCAGCTCCTCTTCGCCAAGCTCCAGTCGCTTGACCTCGCGAAAATAGGCGGCTGTCTCCGTGCGATTCAAGCGCAGATCATCGGCCAGCAGCCAGAAGGTGCCGCTCTCGAGCATGGGTTTGCCGTCGAGAAAGCCAGGCTGGTAGCGGGTACTGACCACTATGTGCACATGCTCGGGCAGGCGCTCGAGCAGATATCGCGCCCGTTCCGCCAAAGCGGGATAACGCAGCCGGTGGAAGTCATCGAGCATCACGTAGAGGTCATGGTCGATGGCCTTGAGATCTTCGGCAAAGGCATCGAGCACGGCCAGCAGGTTCCAGTTCAGGTCGCCTTGCAGCAGGCGTGATGCACTGTTGCCGACATTCGGGCAGACGGCTTCGATGGAAGCGATCAGGTACTGCAGCAAACGCGGCGGCTCACTGTCCACCTCATCGCACGAGAGCCAGGAAACATGCGCCCGTTCGGCCTGTAAGCGCTGGCGAAACTGGCTCAACACGGTGCTCTTGCCAAAACCGGCCGGGGCACTGAGCACCAGCAGACGCTGATTACGCGCGGCCATCAGGCGCTCGAGCAACGCCTCACGCTCGAGCAGTGGAGCCCCTTCGGCGTGCGGAGGATGCAGCTTGGTTCGCAACAGGGCGAAGGTTTGCAGGCTCGATGAAAGTTGTTCGGTCATGGTTCGAGTAGGCTCAGTTCACGGGCGCGACGGATGGCTTGGGTACGGTTACGCACCTTGAGCTTTTCATAGATGTTGTGCAGGTGCCATTTGACGGTACCGAGCGCCAGCGCCAGTTGCTGACCGATTTCGTCATTGGACAAGCCCTTGGCTGCGAGGCAGACCACCTCGCGCTCACGCTCGGTCAGCCCCTCCTCCAGCATGTCCATGGCCTGTTGCGCCTCGCGCCCAGGCCAGATGCCCAGAAGACTGCGCAGAAAGCCTTGCAGGGCCGGTTGGCGCTCGGCTGCTTCCAATTGCTGCAGTAACTGACGAATAGCCTCGCCCTCCTCGATGAACACGCTGCGCGCCCCTTCGCGCTCGGCGCAGATCAGGCATTGCACCAGCAGGCTCTGGGCCCGCTCCTGATAGCCCAGGCGCTGGTAACTCAGCGCAGCCAGCAGATCCAGGCGCATGCGCTGCAGATCATGCAGGCCTTCTTGTAACTGGGTACGCAGTTGCGCCAGCTCGTGCAGGGCCTCACTGTAATGGCCGCGGGCCTGCTGCAGACGGATGCGCGTCAGCCCCAGCACCCACAGCACCGGGTTGAGGGCACGTGACTGATAGGGCTCGGCCAGCTTGTTCCAGTCCACGCTCTTGAGCCGTTGTTCAGCGCGTTTGCAGCGATCGACCTGGGGTTCCTGCAGGATCAACGCAATCTCTTCGCCTACCGCCTGCACGTAAAAACGCCAGGACTGATTGCGGGCCGCCAGGTTCTGCATCAACACCAGGGTGGCGCTGGCCTCCTTGCTTGCCCCCTGCATGCGCTGCACCCGGGCCAGGCAGAGCATGGCCTGGGCATAGAGATCGATGGGGTTGATCACGTCGATGGTGGCGAGCGCCCAGCGCAGGCGCTCCTGCAGCCCGTCGAAACGCCCCTGCCGGTAATCGATCAGGGACTCGGTGATGGTCGGCAGCACCAGCGCCCGCGAGCGCTGGTCGAACCAGCCGGTGAAACGCTCACGCAACTGCTGGAAGAGCAGTTGCGCCTGTTTCAGACCGCCCTGCTCCAGGCACAGCAGCACCTCGACGTTGCTCAGTTGCATGTCGAGATAGTGGCCTTCGAGGAAATGATTGCGCTGTTGCGCCAAGGCCAGCAGGCGCCTTGCCGGCTCGGCCTGACCCAGCATCACCAGCGCCAGGGCGCCGACGATGAGAATGGCCACTTCGAGAAAGGCTGTGTGTTGCCCCAACTGCGCCTCGATACGTCGCGCCAGAAGCACGCAGGTGTCCAGGTCATCCTTCTGCAGGGCGATCACCGCCTTGATCGCCAGGGTGGCCAGCAAGCGCTCGCTCAATGGCCCGCTGTCACGCGTCGCCCCCCACCGCTCGAGCAATTCGTCGAGCAGACGGTAGGCTTCGCCTAGGCTCAGATCGGTGGCACGCGTCCAGACATCGGCCAGTACCAGCACCGGAAAGCGGCTCGCCACCTCGTCAGGCACCTGCTTACGCCACCGGTAGAGCAGGCCGAGCTGCCCGCGGTTGATCAGTTCCAGGCCGCAGCCGTCGAGCAAGGCGGCGAGCATTTCCGGGTCTTCGGCCAGGCTGGCATGCTCGATGGCCAAGTTCTGCATGTGATGGTTGGTGAACCACAGGCTGGCATTGAAGTGCAGTTGGCGAAAACGCTCGGGATCTCGTTCGCGCAGGCGAGCGCGCAGGAACTCGGCGAACTGGTTATGGAAGCGATACCACTGCCGCTCACGGTCCAGCGGCAGCAGGAAGAGCTGCATCGCCTCCAGCTCTTCCAGCAGTTGCTGGCCATCCTGACGTCCCGTCAGGGTATTGGCCAGATCGCCGCTGAGCTGCCGTGCCACGCCCAGCGCCAGGAGCTGTTCCTGACGCTCTGCCGGCAATTGCTCGAACACCGTATGCAGCAGGTAGTCGCCGACGGCATGCTGATCGCTGCCCAGCTCGAGCAAGGAGGCCACGGGTTGTGGCTGGTTACGCAGCCACAGGCTGGCCAGATGCACGCCGATCATCCAGCCTTCGGTATGCGCGTAGAGCGACTTGAGTGCAGCGCAGTCCAGGTGCACGCCGGCATGCTCGAGGTACTGACTCATTTCTTCGGGGCTCAGACGCAGTTCGTCCGCCCCCAGTTCGAGCAATAGCCCCTTGGCACGCAGTGTCGCCAGATTGAGCGCCGGTAACGAACGACTGCCGGCAGCGAGCATGAAACTGGCAGGCGCCAGTTTGACCATGCGGTTGAGGGCTGCCAGCAGGTCGCTGTCCTGAATAAGATGCAGGTCATCGAGCACCAGCAGCATGGGGGTCTGCACCCGCGCCAAGTCGCTCAGCAAAAGCTCCATGGCCGCTGCCACTGGCACACCCATCGGATTGCACAGATAACCGAGTGCATCCCGGCCCAAGCCTGGCACGACCTGACCGAGGGCATCGATCAAATGCTGGAAAAAACGCGACGGATCATCGTCATCGCAACCCAGCGACAGCCATACCACTTGCACACCCTGCTCCTGGCGGCGAGCGGCAAAGTCAACCAGCGCAGTGGTCTTACCAAAGCCGGCAGGAGCACAAAACAATACCAGGCGGACATGGGGATTGGCCGCAAGGGCTGCATCGACCCGTGGTCGTGCCATATAGAAGCCAGTGGCTGCCTGGGGCGGCGAAAGTTTCGAGCGCAGCAGGCCTCCAGTGGCTGGATCCTGTACTTCATCCATAGCCTGAACCCCTTCGTCGTTATTATTCTGGAGCAAAAAATCAGCGCGTCGCGGCCTCATACTAAACAGCCATCAGCGCTCAAGTAAACTGCTGGCAGACGCTCTAGGATGAATGTTGTCGGCACATTACAATCGCCACTTCGACTCATCCGACAGGCCCTCATGCTCACCTGCCAAGTTCATGCCTTGCCCTACCAGCCCGATCCCAGCGGCTATTTTCAGCGTCTGCGCCAGGCACCGGGTGCCGTACTGCTAGATGCCGGTCGACCGCTGGCGACTCGCGGACGCTATGACCTAATGAGCGCCTGGCCATTGGCAGAACTGGCACCCATTGCCGACGAATCGGCCAAGGCCTTTCTTCAACGCCTGCGTCAGGCACTGCATGAACTGGGTCAGGCCCAGCTTCCCGAACACCTCGAGCTCCCCTTTGCCGGCGGGCTGATCGGTTATCTGGCCTACGACTTCGGCAGACGCCTGGAGCACTTACCCAGCATAGCCGAGGATGATCTGCAGCTACCCGATGCAAGCCTTGGCCTGTACCCCTGGGCGCTGATCAGCGACCATCTGCTGGGCACCAGCCAGCTCGTCTTCCACCCCAGCCTGCCAGGCGACGAACGGCAACGCCTGCTGACCCTGTTCAACGCTCCAACCGCCCCCGAGCCGGCGCCATTTCGTCTCCTGCAGCCCTTTCGTGGCGATCTCGCAGCACGCGATTACCAGGCCGCCATCGAACGTATTCAGGCCTATATCCTGGCCGGCGACTGCTATCAGGTGAACTATACGCAGCGTTTCCAGGCCACTTATGAAGGCGATCCCTGGGGCGCCTACCTGGCCTTGCGCCAGGCCTGCCCCACACCTTTCTCAGGTTTCCAGAGCCTGAGCGGCGGCGGCGCGATTCTCAGCCTGTCGCCCGAACGCTTCCTCAGAGTCAGCCAGGGCCAGGTGGAAACCCGCCCGATCAAGGGCACCCGCCCGCGAGCGAAAGACCTTGCCGAAGATCGCGCGCACGCCGATGAGCTGCTGGCCAGCGACAAGGATCGGGCGGAGAACCTGATGATCGTCGATTTGCTGCGCAACGACCTGGGACGCAGCTGCCGCATCGGCTCGGTGCAGGTGCCGGAGCTGTTCGCGCTGGAAAGCTACCCCAACGTGCATCACCTGGTCAGCAGCATCACCGGCACGCTGGCCGCCGGCAAGGACGCACTGGATCTGATTGCCGGCGGCTTTCCCGGCGGCTCCATCACCGGCGCACCGAAAATCCGCGCCATGCAGATCATCGACGAGCTGGAACCGACGCGGCGCGGCCTCTACTGCGGCTCGCTGCTGTATCTGGACGTGCGCGGCGAGCTGGACAGCTCCATCGCCATCCGCAGCCTGCTGGTCAAGGATGGCCAGGTCAGTTGCTGGGGCGGCGGCGGCATCGTCGCCGACTCCAGCTGGCAGGCCGAGTATCAGGAGTCGATCACCAAGGTCAAGGTGCTGCTCGACACCCTGGAACGCCTGGGCCGCTGAGCCCCGTGGGAGCGAGCGTCGCGAGCGAAGCTTTTGCGGCACCGATATTCGCGAGCAGAGCTCGCTCCTACAGACTCCGCTGCAGCGCGGCGATGCCGCTGCGCGCGTTGGCCTGGGCGGCCAGCTCGCGCTCCTCCGCCGTGGCGTAGTCGCGGTCCCAGGCCAGCACCTTGGGCGTCATCAGGCGGTGCCACAGCGGCGGGATCATCGCCACGATGATGGTGGTCAGGTAGCCGCCGATCATCATCGGCGCATCGGGGAAGGGTTGCAGGTCCTGGTAGGGCACTTCGCCCTGGGCGTGGTGGTGGGAGTGGCGGGTCAGGTTGAACATGGTCCAGGAGCTGATGCGCCGGTTGCTGTTCCACGAGTGGCGCGGCTGCACCGGCGTGGCCGGGTTGCGCACCATGCCGTAGTGCTCCATGTAGTTGACGATCTCCAGCAAGGCCTTGCCCCACAGCGCGCAGGCGACGAAGAACAGCGCCGCCACCACCCCGCCCATGGCCCAGGCGGCCAGCACCAGCAGCGCGCTCATCAGGTGGCCGCGCAGCAGCGCGTTGCGCCAGCCGAACAGGGCATGGCCCTTGCGCTGCAGGCGCTTCTTCTCGATCTGCCAGGCGCTGAGGTTGCCCTTGAGGGTGGAGGCGAGGATATGGAAGTAGACGTTGCGCCCGCGCGGCGCGGTGGCCGGGTCCTCGCGGGTGGAAACGTAGCGGTGGTGGCCGTAGACGTGCTCGATGGCGAAGCTGGTGTCGAAGCTGAAGGCCAGCAGCCAGCGGCCGATCAGCATGGACACCGGGTCCCAGGTGCGGTGGGTCAGCTCGTGGGCGGTGATGGTGCCGATCATGCCGATCATCAGGCCGGTGAGGATCACCGCCGCGACGTGGTGGCCGAAGGCGGTCGCCTCGCGCGCGGCGAGCACGTCGTAGCCGCTCAGCGCGCTGGCCCAGGCGCCGAAGCCCAAGGGGTCGCCGCCGCTCACCGTCCATACCGCGGTGAACACGATCAACGCCAGCAGCGGCAGGGCCAGCCACAGTTGCACGGTGAGAATCCACGGATGCTTGAAGCGCGGGGTCGAGGTGTCGTCGCCGCACACGGCATCGCCCAGCAGGTAGATCGCCAGCACCGTCAGCAGGCCGCCGGTGGTGTAGGCGCCGCCGGCGAGCAGCGCCAGCACGGCGAACAGGCCGATGGCATGGAACAGGAAGTACTTCAGGTAATGCAGGATATTCATGGCGGTTTCTCTTGTTATGGGTAACGGGTCTGGCGGCTCTCAGGCCGAAGCCGCCAGGGTGTCCTGCTGCGTGGTGAAACGGTCGGCATGGATGTGCGCGCGGGCCACGCCGTGGCGCACCAGCTGCGCCACGGCGGCGTCGATCATCGCCGGCGGGCCGCACAGATAGGCGTGGGCGCCGGGCTCCAGCACCTGCGCCAGATGCTCGGTGACCAGCCCGCGCGCGCCCTGCCAGGGCGCATCGGCGGGCAACGCCGAGAGCACCGGGAGAAAGCGGAAGGGGCCGCGCCACTGCGCGGCGATGGCGCTGATTTCCTCCAGGGCGTAGAGGTCGCGCTCCTCGCGTGCGCCGAACAGCAGGGTCAGCGAGCGCGTCACGCCGCTGGCCAGGGCCTCCTGCAGCAACGCCAGGATCGGCGCCAGGCCGCTGCCGCCGGCGATCAGCAACAGCGGCGCAGCGCCCTGGCGCAGCCAGAAATCGCCCAGCGGCCCTTCCAGGCTGACGCGCTCACCGAGCAGGTTGTGTTCATGGACAAAGCTGGAGAACCGCCCGTCCGCCACCCGGCGCACGAAGAAGCTGACCTTGGCATCGGCCTGCGGCGGGCTGGCGAAGGAGTAGCTGCGCACCACGCCGGGCAGCGCCTCGATAGCGAGGTTGGCGTACTGGCCCGACTTGTACGGCAGGCTGGCGTCGAGCTGCAGCAGCAGGCGAGTGATGTCGTGGGTCAGGCGCTCCTGCGCCACCACGCGCCCCTCGACGCGGCGCCGGGCCTGCTGAACGCTCATGTCCACGGCGATGCGCACGTCGCTTTTCGGCACGCTCTGGCAGGCGAGGATGTAGCCCTGCTCCAGCTCCTCGTCGGAGAGGATGTAGCCGGTTTCGGTCAGCTCCCTGACCTGCCCCTCCAGCAGCCGGCACTTGCAGCTGGCGCAGCCGCCCACGCGGCAACTGTGGGGAAAATCCAGGCCCTGGCGCAGGGCGGCCTGCAGCAGGGTCTCCTTGGGCTCGACGCCGATCGTCCGGCCATTGATGCAGGCCGTGCTCGGGCGTCGCCTGGCGAACAGTGAAAACATGCGACCTCCTGTTGTAGTTGTGCGAATGAGGTGTCAGGCGTTTTCAGGTTAAGGACGGCGCGGCGCGGGCGTGAGGTTCGGGATTGACATCCACGGGTCATTTATTGACATTGTTCGCCGCAGTGATTCGCTTCCAGCGCAGGAGCCGCGATGCACAGCTTCACCCTACCCGCGCAGTACCTGCGGCAGATCGTCGGCCTGGTCGGCGACATGGGCGCCGACGTGCCGGCCTGGCTGGCACGCGCGCAACTGAACGAGGCGCAACTGGGCGAAAGCGAGCTGCGCCTGTCGCTGGCCACCTTCGAACGCCTGATCGAGGACGCCGTGGCGCGTACCGACGAGCCGGCCTTCGGCCTGCTGGTGGGCGAGCGCCTGGTGGTCAATACCCACGGCCTGCTGGGCTATGCAGCGATGAACAGCACCACCCTGCGCCAGGCCGCCCAGCTGATCGAACGCTATATCGGTCTGCGCACCAGCCTGGTGAGCATCCGCCTGGTGGAAACAGAGGGGGAAGCGCGCCTGGTCTTCGCCGAAGCGGCGCCGCTGGGCGGCATTGCCCGCCCGGTGCTGGAGGCGGTGATCCTGGCGATCAAGAACGTGCTGGACTTCATGACCCTGGGCAGTTGTCCGCTGGAGCGGGTCAGCTTCGCCTTCGCCAGGCCCGCCTATGCCGAGCTGGCCCATGAACTATGCCGGTGCGAGGTGCGCTACGACGCCGGCTGGAGCGGCGTCGTCCTGCCCGCCCAGAGCATCGACCAGCCGCTGAAGACGGCCGATGCGGCCAGCTTTCGCGATACCGAACAGATACTCCAGCGCGAACTGGCCAAGCTCACCGCCGAGCAGTCCATGAGCACGCGGGTGCGCCGGGTGCTGCTGGAAAAACAGGGCGGCTTCCCCTCGCTCAGCCTCACCGCCCGCCTCTTCCACCTGACCCCACGCACCCTGCACCGCCGCCTGCTGGCCGAGGGCACTTCGTTCAGGAGCCTGCTCGAGGAAGTACGCCACACCCTGGCCCGGGAGCACCTCAAGGCCGGGCGCATGACGGTGGAAGAGATCGCCTACAGCCTCGGCTACACCGACCTGGCCAACTTCCGCCGCGCCTTCAAGCGCTGGCAGCACCAGTCGCCCTCGGCCTATCGCGCCGAACAGCAGGAATAACGATCCGGCAGGGTGCGCCGTGCGCACCACGGGCACCCCGACAAACGCCGGTGCGCACGGCGCACCCTACGACTACAGACTCAGCTTGCGGTTCGACGCCTTGAGGAACTCGCCCTTGAGGTCTTCATAAGTGTGCACCGCCGGGAACTGCGGGAACTCGCGGATCACGTTGTCCGGCGCATGGAACAGGATGCCGGCATGGGCTTCGCTGAGCATGCTGGTGTCGTTGTACGAATCACCGGCAGCGATCACACGGTAGTAGAGGCTCTTGAAGGCGATCACCGACTGGCGCTTGGGATCCTTCTGGCGCAATTGATAGCTCACCACACGATCGTTCTCGTCGGTGATCAGGCGGTGGCACAGCAGGGTCGGGAAGCCCAGTTGACGCATCAGCGGCTGGGAAAACTCGTAGAAAGTGTCGGAAAGGATCACCACCTGGAAACGCTCGCGCAACCAGTCGACAAACGCCACTGCACCATCCAGCGGCTCGAGGGTGGCGATCACGTCCTGGATGTCCTTCAGCTTCAAACCGTGCTCATCGAGGATGCGCAGGCGCTGCTGCATCAGCACGTCATAGTCGGGGATGTCACGGGTGGTCGCCTTGAGCGACTCGATGCCGGTTTTTTCCGCGAAGGCAATCCAGATTTCCGGGACCAGTACGCCTTCCAGGTCGAGACACGCGATTTCCACAGGACACTCCTCGGTTGAGCCAAAAAGGAGCCGGCACTCTAGCCGCTGGGCTGTGCTCGTGCAATGCGGCCTCTTATAACCATAAGAAAGCTCGACAATAGTCTTGGTTATTTAGCCGCATAACCGGCCTTTGCTACCATCGCGCCCTCTCGCACACGATCTGGAGTCCTCAGCATGCAACTCGATCTGGACGCGCTCAACGCCGAGTACGGCAAGCAACCGGAAAAGCTGGTGCAATGGGCCATCGGCCTGGGCAAACCGGCCATCTGCACCACCAACTTCCGCCCCTTCGAGGCGGTCATCCTGCACATGGTCAGCCAGGTCAAACCGGACATTCCGGTGGTCTGGATGGACAATGGCTACAACACCGAGGCCACCTACCGCTTCGCCGACGAGGTGACGCGCAAGCTGGGCCTCAACCTGATCACCTATCTGCCCAAGCGCTCGCGCGCCCACCGCGAGGCGCTGGAAGGCCCGGTACCGGCCCTGGACGACCCGCGCCATGCAGCCTTCACCGAGGAGGTGAAACTGGAGCCCTTCACCCGTGCCCTGCGCGAGATGAATCCCGGCGTCTGGTTCACCGCCCTGCGCGCTACCGATACTGCCGTGCGTGCACAGATGGAGCCCATCAGCATCAACCCGGATGGCCTGATCAAGGTCGCCCCGCTGCTGCACTGGACGTCCAAGGATCTTTATCAGTATCTGGTAGCCCATGACCTGCCGAACGAGTTCGATTACTTCGACCCGACCAAGGGCGAAGACAACCGTGAGTGCGGGCTGCACCTGAGCCACTGATCGCTACCTCGCAACGAAAAATGGCGCCTGTGACGGCGCCATTTTTTCAGGTTTTTCGCGGAATCTCGGGAAAGTCAGTCTTGATACCGGACTGGCAAGTTTGTGTGTTGATTCTTCTTATGCCTGTTCCGAATTGCCGCGTTTTTGTTGATGTTTTTGGTTTCGCCCTCCCGGGCGAGTCACTTTGCGGGCAAAGTAACCAAACCCTCCGCCCTTTCATCCGGCCCTGGCTGCGCCAGGGTTCGTTCGCTCCATCGCCGCTCCAGAGGCCCGCCGCGGTGGGCCATCCCTGGCCCATCGCGGCTCTCGCGACATCCATGTCGCTCAACCTCTTCCACGACGATTCCGCTCACCCTCCTGGGCGGGCTCTGCACGCGCCTGAACCTGCGGTAAGCCAGAAGTAGTGCGCAGTGCTTGAACATGAGGTCAGCCGTAGGGCTGACCGGGATGCCGGCTGGAAGCCGGCATGCTATTCAAGCGAATGAAACTATGCGAATGAAAGTTTTGGTTTAATCCGGTGCCCCATCGCGGCTCCACAGCTACCAGAGCACGCCAGGCATGCCCGGAACCGATTTACGTTCAGGCGCGCTAACTCCCCCTTCAGGAGGCCGAACGTAGGCATTGCGCAGGGGGCGAGTGGCATGGATGCCACGAGAGGCGTAATGGGCCAGGGATGGCCCATGTACGCCGACCCCGGAGCAATGCCGGAGTGAGGGAAGTCGAGCGAAGCGAGACCCGGATGGCGGGGGTGCGTTTCTTTTGCTTACTTTTCTTTGCGCATTTCAAAGAAAAGTGAGTCGCCCGAGGGGGCGAAACAAGGAGTTTCCGAACACGCCGAAGCGGCGTCCAGAACGCCAACCAAGACAACGAGACCACACACAAACTTGCCAGTCCAGCATCAACCAAGCATTTCCCCAAAAAATGCTAAGAACATTTTTCATGGGTTGCGAACCTTCAGTGCATCGGCAGCTCGACACCCTCGAACAGTTCTTCCAGCTCGGTCTTGTTGTGGCACTGCACGGCCTTGGCCAGCATCTCGCGGGTCAGGTGCGGAGCGAAGCGCTCGATGAAATCGCACATGAACCCACGCAGGAAGGTGCCGCGGCGGAAACCGATCTTGGTCACGCTGGGCTCGAACAAATCGTCGGCATCGAGCACCACCAGATCCGGATCAAGCTTGGGATCGACGGCCATCTTGGCCACGATCCCCACGCCCAGATTGAGACGCACGTAGGTCTTGATCACGTCGGCGTCGGCGGCAGTGAACACTACTTTGGGTGTCAGGCCGCGATGATTGAAGGCCTCGTCCAGCTTGGAACGGCCAGTGAAGCCGAACACGTAGGTGACGATGGGGTGCTCGGCCAAAGCTTCAAGGGTGAGCTTGGGCAACTTCGCCAGCGGGTGGCCCTGCGGCACCACCACACAGCGGTTCCAGCGGTAGCAGGGCATCATGATCAGATCGTTGAACAGCTCCAGACCCTCGGTGGCGATGGCGAAGTCGACAACGCCATCGGCAGCCATCTCGGCGATCTGGGTCGGCGTGCCCTGGTGCATGTGCAGGGATACGTCCGGGTACTGCTTGATGAAGGCGCTGATCACCGGCGGCAAGGCATAGCGCGCCTGGGTATGGGTGGTGGCGATGGACAGCGTGCCCTTCTTCTCGTTGGAGAATTCCTGGGCGATCTGCTTGATGCTCTCGACCTTGCGCAGGATTTCTCCTGCAGTGGTGATGATGCGCTCACCGGCAGGAGTGACGCGTGTGAGATGCTTGCCACTACGAGCGAAAACCTCAACGCCCAGCTCATCCTCCAGCAGACGTATCTGCTTGCTGATCCCTGGCTGCGAGGTATACAGACTCTGCGCCGTGGCCGACACGTTGAGATCGTGATGCGCGACTTCCCAGATGTAGCGCAGTTGCTGAAGCTTCATAGATTTCCCTCAAAGCTGAACGGCCCGCTCATGATGGCCGGCATTCATATAACCATATTACTGGTTCATGGCCTAAATATAGATTGTTTTTCTGCTTAGAGCCTGAGCACGAAGACGTCAGCTTCCTCAGATATCTGCATGGGCACGATGCTGCAACATGGGCACCAGATACACCGGTACCTCCGATAGCTGCAACAGCCGTGACGCCGTGCGTCCCAGCGGCACGGCCATTTCCGCACCATGGCTGTGACTGCCTACGACCAGCAAATCCACCCCGAGTTTCTGTGATTCTTCGAGAATCACCGTGGGCGGATCTCCCTGAATCACCCGCACCGCCCGGATCTGATCGAGATCCTGCGCAGCATCGCCGAGCTCGTCGCGAAAACCTTCGAGCACGCGCTGCTCGATGCTCGACATCACCGTGCCCAGTCCATTGCTGCGCAGCTCCTTGAGCGTGTCGTCATCGAGATAGGTTTGCAGCACGGACTCGGCGAACAAGCCCATCGGCTCCACGGCATGCACCACATATAGATTGGCATTGAAGCTGCGCGTCAACGCCAGCGCATGTTGCAGCACATAAGAGGCATAGAGCCCAAGATCGGTGGCGTAAAGTATCGAGCGGATCATGTGCGGCCTCCTTGACTACTCTGACTTGGGCCCATCAATGAGAGTAGCAGCGCAGCGGATAACGCAAGGTTGGCCAAGCCATTCAGGACGAATGGTTATAAGTCATCGACGCAAGGACAAGCCTCGCAACGGTACGCCCCCTCGAGGGAAGGCCTGCTCGCACAGGCACTCAGGGAATCGGCTCATTGCTCACGCCATGGGGCACGTGCCCCGTTGCCACCACCTGCCGCGCGGCCTCGCAGTGCCCCGTCTGATCATCGAAGAACACATCGGCGGCAAATGCCTCCAGCACCGCGGACTTGTCCAGGCCACCGAGGAAGAAGGACTCGTCGAGGCGGATGTTCCACTCACGCAGGGTGCGAATCACCCGCTCGTGTGCCGGCGCCGAGCGGGCCGTGACCAGGGCTGTACGAATCGGGCAGGCATCCTCAGGGAAGGCCTGCTGCAAGCGGTGCAGCGCCGCAAGAAAGGGCTTGAACGGCCCGCCCGGCAAGGCCTGTCGGGCGGCGTCACGCTCATGGTTCTGAAAAGCGTGCAGCCCACCACTCTGGTAGACCCGTTCGGAATCGTCGGAAAACAACACGGCATCGCCATCGAAGGCGATGCGCAGCTCATTGCTCGCTGCGCGCCGCGAACCACCGGAAAGCAGCGTCGCCGCCCCGAAGCCGGCCTTGAGGGCACTGCGCACGTCATCGGCATGGGTGGAGAGAAACAGATGGCAACCAAACGCTGCCAGGTAGGGGTCGGGGCTGCGCCCACCGACGAAGGCAGCGCGGGAGATGCCCAGGCCATAGTGCTGAATCGAATTGAAGGCGCGCAGGCCGGTATCGGCACTGTTGCGCGACACCAGGATCACCTCGACGCGCTGCTCGCTGAGCCGAGCATTGAGCCCCAGCAACTTCTCCACCAGAGGGAAGGCATCACCGGGCATCAGCACTTCGTCCTCGTGCTCGATCTGGTAACGCCGGTAGGCTTCAACGCCTTCGCTTTCATAGACCTGGTGGCTCTCGCTGAGGTCGAACAGCGCCCGCGAGGAGATCGCCAACACCAGCTTGTCGCCCAACCCCTTGCCCATGACCTATGCCTCCTGCCGCGCCTGCAAGAACTGCAGAGCCTGATACAGTGCGCGCACCTTGGGCATGTCCTGCCCTGCCGCAGCGGCAGCCGCCAGCGGCGTGGCGTAGATGGCCTGCAGTTCGGCCGGGCGGCGCTGGGCGAAATCGTGGTACATGCTCGGCAGATAATCGGGCATGCGCTCGGTGGCCGCCAGCAGCTTGTCGGCATAGTTCTCCGGCATGTCGTGACCGAGCGCCTGTGCGGCCTGCACCACCTCGAGCATCAGGTCGCGGATCAGCGCACGGCTGCTGGGATTGCCCATCATCGCCTTGGTATCGGCATCGAGCAGTACCGAAAGGCCGTTGTAGGGCACGTTCCACACCAGCTTCTGCCAACGGGTCTGTTCGAGTTTGGCCATGGCCTGCGAATCCAGACCCGCCTTGCGAAACAGTTCCGCGCCCTCGTCCACCAAGCTACGCCGAGCCTCGTCATCCTCGGCTGGGCCACTGTGGTAGGCCAGGTTGATGGCGCCCAGGGCCTGATGCTCGATTACCCCTGGCGCACTGCGGTGAACGCAGATGTAGCACAGGCCACCGAGCAGATGCAGGCCGTCGTCCAGCAAGGGACGCAGCGCCGTCTCCACGCCCAGGCCGTTCTGCAGCAACACGACGCGCGCACCCGGCGCCCCTGCCTGATTGATCAGCGGGGCCAGTTCGGCATTGGCCGTGGTCTTGGCGCCCACCAGCAGCCAGTCACAGGCCGGCATGTCCTCGGCATGGCGATAGGCCTGCACCGGCTGCAGATGCAGCGCACCATGCACCTGGCTGTTGAGCTGCAGGCCATTGGCAGCTACGGCCGGGTACTCACTGCGTAGGAGAAAATGCACATCGAAACCAGCACGTGCCAGCAGCAGGCCATAGAAGCCACCAATGGCGCCAGTGCCAATGATGCCGATACGTGGCGCAGGATTAAGGGTCATCAGGGAAGCTCCTCAGCCGGGCGACGCAGGGCGTGGCCGACGGCAGTGATCAGTTCGGAAGACGTGAGAGGTGCCGACAGGGCGCCATGAAATTGACCGTTTCGCACGATGAACAATGCAGGCAGATGAAAGACTTCGTAGCGCGTCACCAAACCGGCATTGTGCCCGGCATCGATCCAGCACAGGCGATCCACCGGAAGGCCCATGCCAGGCAGGCTCTGCCGTGCCCAGCGGCAACTGGCACAGCCCATGCTAGTGAAGATCAGCAGCGATATGCCGTCGAGGTCGAGCAAGTGTCGGTCGGCATCCAGATCGGTCAACTCCAGTTGTATGGCTATACTGGAGTCACTGATATCACTTTGCCTGCAGTCGAGGTCAGTGCTCATGCGTAAATTTCTGCGTCATCCCAGCGACATGCCGGTGGAACTGGTTCTGCGCAGGCAAGCCAATATCCCGCGACAAAGACTGCACAATATCAGCCTCGGCGGGGTGGCGTGCAACTCGAGTCGCGCCTTTCGCCGCGGTACCGCAATAGAGATGCGCATCCCGCTGCTGGGCGAACAGGCCCGTTACCCAGGCGTCGTCGCCTGGTGTCGGCGTCAGGCCGACGACTATCTGGTCGGCATCGCCTTCACCGACGAGGACACCCTGTTTCGCGCGCGTATGGTCGAACAAGTGTGCCAGATCCAGCATTACCGGCAGCAGCTTGAACGGCACCAGGGCGCCCCCGTCTCCATCGAACACTGCGCGCAGGAATGGATCGCCCAGCATGCCGCCGGCTTTCCGCAATTGTCCTGAAGAGTCCGTCTATCGACCTCATTGGCCCTTCGCCCCATTGTCGCGCCGCGCCTTACGCGCTAAGGTTCGGCTCCCCCTGCTTGAACTGGCCGTGTCTACCATACCAGGGGAACGCTGGCGGCCTGCACCCGTGACCCGACGACCCTGACCTGATGACAAGCACGATGGCTGATTTACCGATCAACGACCTCAACGTCGCCTCCAATGAAACGCTGATCACCCCGGATCAGCTCAAGCGCGAAATCCCCCTGACCGATTCGGCGCAAGAGACCGTCGCCAACGGTCGCCAGGTGGTGCGTGACATCCTCGACGGCAGCGATCACCGTCTGTTCGTCGTGGTCGGCCCCTGCTCCATCCATGACATCAAGGCCGCACATGAATATGCCGAGCGCCTCAAGGTGCTGGCTGCCGAGGTGTCCGACACATTGTTCCTGGTGATGCGCGTGTACTTCGAGAAGCCGCGTACCACCGTGGGCTGGAAAGGCCTGATCAACGATCCCTACCTCGACGACTCGTTCAAGATTCAGGATGGCCTGCACATCGGTCGCAAGCTGCTGCTCGATCTCGCCGAGATGGGCCTGCCCACCGCCACCGAAGCGCTCGACCCGATCTCCCCGCAATACCTGCAGGATCTGATTAGCTGGTCGGCCATCGGCGCCCGCACCACCGAATCGCAGACCCACCGCGAGATGGCCTCCGGCCTGTCCTCGGCCGTCGGTTTCAAGAACGGCACCGATGGCGGCCTGACGGTGGCTATCAACGCTCTGCAATCGGTATCCAGCCCGCACCGTTTCCTCGGCATCAATCCCCAGGGTGGCGTCTCCATCGTCACCACCAAGGGCAACGCCTATGGCCATGTGGTGCTGCGCGGCGGCAACGGCAAACCCAACTATGATTCGGTCAGCGTTGCCATTTGCGAGCAGGAACTGACCAAGGCCGGCATCCGCCCGAACATCATGGTCGACTGCAGCCACGCCAACTCCAACAAGGATCCGGCCCTGCAACCGCTGGTGATGGAGAACGTCGCCAACCAGATCCTCGAAGGCAACAACTCCATCGTTGGCCTGATGGTGGAAAGCCACCTGGGCTGGGGCAACCAGTCGATTCCGAAGAACCTCTGCGACCTCAAGTACGGTGTGTCCATCACCGACGCCTGCATCGACTGGGACACCACCGAGAAGGCGCTGCGCAGCATGCATGCCAAACTCAAGGATATACTGCCCAAGCGCCAGCGTAGCTGAGCGCTTCATGCGCAAACGAAAACGCCGGGCATTGCCCGGCGTTTTTCTGTGCCCTGAACGCTCAGCTCACCTGATGGCGCTGGCGACGCTCCAGGTAGCGCTCGACGTAGGAGCAGGACGGGATCACAGTATAGCCTCGGTTTTCAGCATAGCGCAGGGCGTGCTCGGTCAAGGCTGCGGCGATGCCACGGCCGCGCAGGGAGTTGGGCACGAAGGTGCGGTAGATATCCAGCGTCTGCTTGCCCAGATCCATGTAGGCCAGGTAGGCACGATCACCGTCGACGGTGGTCACGAACTGATGACTGGCCTCGTCGTGATGAATGGATAACGCTTCGCTCATATCAACTCCTCTGTCCGTCGTACGCTTTCTCCGAAGCGCCTCGGTGCAGCGGCAACCTTCTGCTACTCGACGGCCAGCGGCCGGAAATGCCTGAAACCTGCCCTGCAACAATCTGCAATCCTTGCAGCTTAGCAGGGCACGTGGGTAACAGTCATGCGTAATCAACCACTTACACAAGGCTCAAGACGGCGATACAGGCCAGGCAGGCGACCACAGGAATCAGCACGGTGATGACGAAGATATCCTTGTAGGCCTGCTTGTGGGTCAGGCCCATGATCATCAGCAGGGCGATGACCGCACCGCAATGCGGCAACGAATCGAGCCCACCGGCGGCGATATTGGCGATACGGTGCAATATCTCCGGCTCGATGCCCATTTCCAGGTAACGCGGTGCCAGCGTCTGCATGAAGATTTGCAGGCCGCCCGACGACGAACCAACGATACCCGAAACCACGCTGACCGAAGCGAATACCGAAAGCAACGGCGGTAGCTCGACCGAGACGATCCACTGAGCGAACTGGGCGAAACCCGGCGTCTGCGTTACCACCCCACCAAAGCCGATCACAGCCGCGGTGTTGAGCAGCGGCATGATCGCATCATCCGCGCCCTGCCCCAGCGTCTGCAGCAGGTTGCGGCGCAACGCCGGGAACATCAGGATCGCCAGGCCGGTAGCCAGCACCAACGCCAGACTGGGCCAGAGGATCGGTTGCGCCTGACTGAACGCCAGCAGCCCGCCGAGCATCCCATCGCCCGCCACGACCATACCGGACAGCGCCAAAAGACGCGGCAGCAAAATGATGCCCAGGACGGCGACGATCGGCATCACCGCCATCCCCCAGTGCGGCCCGCTGCCAGGCGTGCCGGCCAAGTGCGCCATGCGCTCGTCCTGAGCATTGGCCTCGAAGCCCTCGCCGCGCTCACGGGCCAGGCGCCACTCACGTTGCAGGTAGGCCATGCCCAGCCCGACCATCAGCAGGCTCGCCAGCAGGCCGATCCAGGCTCCGGCGAACAGATCAGTGCCCAGAGCGCTGGCGGCGATTACGTTATGGATCGATGGCGAGCCCGGCAGCGCAGTCATGGTGAAGCTTCCCGCGCCAAGAGCAATGGCGCCACAGAACAGACGCTTGGGCAGATTGGCCTCGCGCATCAGGGAAATCCCCAAGGGGTACATGGTGAAGATCACCACGAACACCACCACACCACCATAGGTCAGCACTGCGCAGACCAGCATTGCCACCCACAGCGTGCGTTGCGTGCCCAAGCCACGCGTAATGGCCTGAGCAATGCTGCTGGCAGCCTGACTGGCAGCCATCACCTTGCCGAAGATGGCGCCACAGAGAAACAGCACGAAGAACTTGCCAGCGAAGGTAAAGGCTCCCAGTGGGCCAAACGGAAAGTACTCCAGCAAGGCCTTGGGCACCTGCACCGCATTGGTCAAGGCTACGAGGATCGCGCACAGCAGCGCAGCGATGAAGATGTTCACCCCACGCAGCGCCATGAAGATCAACAGCGCCAGCCCCACTAACAAGCCCAAGTTACCCAGCATCTTTTAAGCCCCTTATTGTTCTTAGTTGGATTACGCTGGCCTTACGACATCGCCGACCTAACCTACTGCACCCTCATTAAGTCGAGCCAGCGGCTTTTTGTTTGTTTTTTGTACAAACCACTGCTACGGCGCGTGCGGCGTCACTCGGAGAGTGAAAAAAAGATGTCACTCTTGCCTTCACTCAGTTTACTTACTGGAACTAACAGGTAGTATGTACGCCGGCTAATTTCCCAAAGTAGGGAAATTGCTTTTTATGGAAAACTCCACCTCAAGGGGAACACGATGAACAACGTTCTGAAATTCTCTGCTCTGGCTCTGGCCGCTGTTCTGGCTACTGGCTGCAGCAGCATGTCCAAAGAAACCGAAGCTCGTCTGACTGCTACCGAAGACGCTGCTGCTCGCGCTCAAGCCCGTGCCGATGAAGCCTACCGCAAGGCCGATGAAGCTCTGGCTGCTGCTCAGAAGGCTCAGCAGACCGCTGACGAAGCCAACGAGCGCGCTCTGCGCATGCTGGAAAAAGCTAGCCGCAAGTAATAGCGACGGGCTTTTCAAGAAGCCGATCCGGGCAACCGGGTCGGCTTTTTTGTTGCCTGCCATCCCTGGCGGCAACCCTTCTGGCCGTCGCAAGCGACGTCAAAAATTGCTCCCGGCAATTTTTTGTTGCCTGCCTCGCCTTGGAGCCACCCTTCGGGCCGTCGCAAGCGACGTCAAAAATTGCTCCTGGCAATTTTTTGTTGCCTGCCCATCAATGCCCAATCAGTGGGCAATAAAAAACCCGCCGATGCGAACATGGGCGGGCTTTTCGGGGCACCAGGCTCAGAACGACGGCTGTTCGCTGCTGGCAACCGTGCCGCCACTGGCCTGGGCAATGACCACCGGCAGGCCATCTTCGGCCGCCACGACTTCACGCACGCTGTCCCAGTCCAGGCGCAGGCCGGTGAGATCGTCACGTTTGAGCAACGCGTTGATCACTGCAGTGTGCTTATCCACCACCGAGGGCTCGCCTTTTTCGTTCAGCGGGGCATGCGCTTCCAGGTACACCTTGCCGCCACTGAGGCCGAACTTGTAGGGCTCGTTGATGATACGCACCGGCGTATTTACCGGCGCCATCGCCGCCAGCTCCAGGACGTTGTGGTTGAACATGCGGAAACAGCCATGGCTGACTTGCATACCGATACCGAACTTCTTGTTCGAGCCGTGGATCAGGTAGCCAGGGAAAGACAGAGACATCTTGTAGGGGCCCAGCGGGTTGTCCGGCCCCGGCGGCACCACGGTTGGCAGCGGATCGCCGTCTGCCGCATGCTCCTCACGGATCGACTTGGGTGGGTACCAGGCCGGGTTTGGCGTCTTGGCGGTGATACGCCCGGTGCCGAGCGGCGAGCCCCACCCCTCACGACCGATGCCGAGCGGGAAGGTGTACACCACGTTCTTGTCTTTCGGGTAGTAGTACAGACGGTACTCGGCGAGGTTGATCACGATCCCCTCACGCGGGCCAGGTGGCAGTATGAAACGAGTCGGCAGGACGACTTCCTTGCCCTCGCCCGGCAACCAAGGGTCGACGCCCGGGTTGGCCGCGACCATTTCCAGATAACCCAGGTTGTTGGCCTTGCCCAGATCCGCGAAGGTGTCTTCGTACTTGGCCTTGACCACCTGCACCTGACCGACGATGTCCTCACCAGGAGGAGGCAGGGGAAATTCGAGCGCCTGAACGGCGGTGCTGGAGCACAGAGCCAGCACAGCGAGACAACGGTTGACCGCAGAGAATCGCGACAACATCCGGGAATCCTTGATGGGTTGAAAGTTGAGTGAAGTCGATTGTACACCGCCGCCTGAAGCCTAGGCAGTCATCAGCCATCCGCCCAGTTGGAGCACAGACCCTGACGCTGCGCCTGCAGCACCGCCAGACAATCCGGGCAGAGGCGCCGATCGCGCAGCGACTCGCTTTGCATGGCTCGCCAACGGGGTTGCGCGGGCAGCAGTCCGCCGCACAGGGTGCGGTCGGCATGGCCGCCCAGGCGCAACTGCCGAGCCACCAGGTGCAGACGCACTTCGCGACAGGCGAACAGATCGAGCTGCTCGTCCGGCTCGATGAGCTGGTAGGCATGAATGGACCAGGCAGGACGCGGCATCTGGAGCTCCGGGGCGGGGTCGCCACATTAGCCGAAAGACCCTGACGGGAAAAGCCTCTAGCAGGCCGTTGAAAAACGTAGGCGAGGTAGGCAAGACAAGGCGAAAACGGCCGAAAAAGCGCAGTTTACGTATTGTAAATGAGCATTTTGACTGGGCTCGCACGCGAGGCTGTTTTTAACGCAGTATTGCCAACGTAGGTAGTTTTTCAACGCCCGCTAGAGCAGCGGCTCGAGCGCCGGCCAGGCATTATCAAGCAGCACTGGCTGAGCGGCGATATTGGGATGAATGCCATCGGCCTGCATCATCCCCGGCACACCACCCACGCCCTCGAGGAAGAACGGCACCAGCGCGACCCGCTGCGCCTGCGCTACATCAGCGAACACCTTGGCGAAAGCCGTGGTGTAGCGAACGCCATAATTAGGTGGCAGCTTCATCCCCAAAATCAGTACCTTGGCTCCGGCCTGCTGCGACTGCTCGACCATCGACGCAAGATTCTGTTGCAATTGCCCAGGAGGCAGGCCACGCAGGCCATCGTTACCGCCCAGTTCGATGACCACCACCTGCGGGCGATGCTCGGCAAGCAGCGCCGGCAGGCGCGCCAGGCCGCCTGCGCTGGTATCGCCACTGATCGAGGCATTGGCCACTCGATGGTCGAAACCCTCGTCCGAGAGGCGTTTTTCCAGCAACGCCACCCACCCCTGGCGGCTATCCAGGCCAAAAGCGGCGCTGATACTATCGCCGACCACAAGCAGGGTGCCTGCAACCGCCCCCTGGGTCCAGAACAGCAAGGCCAAGGCACCACTCAGCCACCATGCACGCATTGGATTCTCCATGACTTCGAGCATTCTCGCTGCGCGGAACCTTAGCAAAGTGGTCAGCAGCGCGGAAGGCGAGCTGACCATCCTCCATGATCTCGACCTGAACCTGGAAAAGGGCGACAGCCTGGCCATCGTCGGCAGCTCTGGCTCGGGCAAGTCCACCCTGCTCGGCCTGCTCGCCGGGCTAGACCTGCCCAGCGCCGGTAGCGTGCTGCTGGCCGGCCAGGACCTCAGCCTACTAGACGAGGATCAGCGCGCCCGCCTGCGTGCCGAGCATGTCGGCTTCGTGTTCCAGTCCTTCCAGTTGCTCGACAGCCTCAATGCGCTGGAAAACGTCATGCTGCCGATGGAGCTCGAAGGCCACGCCGATGCCCGCCAGCGTGCCCGCGCCCTGCTCGAACGAGTCGGCCTGGGCCAGCGCCTGTCGCACTACCCGCGCCAGTTGTCCGGTGGCGAGCAGCAGCGCGTGGCCATCGCCCGCGCCTTCGCCGCAGACCCGGACGTGCTGTTCGCCGACGAACCCACCGGCAACCTCGACACCCAGACCGGCGAGCGCATCAGCGATCTACTGTTCGCCCTCAATCAGGAGCGCGGTACCACCCTGGTGCTGGTTACCCATGACGAACGCCTGGCTCATCGCTGCCAGCGCCTGATCCGCCTCGAAGCCGGCCACCTGATCGACCAGGTACAGCCCTGATGACCCGCCTGTCCTTCGCCCGCCTGCTGACACTGGCCAGCCGCCAGTTGTGGCGTGAGGCTCGCTCCGGCGAGTTGCGCGTACTGTTCTTCGCCTTGCTGGTGGCCGTGGCAGCCAGTAGCGCCATCGGCTATTTCAGCGCACGGCTGAACGATGCCATGCTCCTGCGCGCCAGCGAGTTCCTCGCCGCCGACCTGCGCCTGAGCGGCAGCACGCCGGCCACGGAAGAACAGATCGAGGCCGGCAAACGCCTGGGCCTGCAGCACTCACACCTGGTCGAGTTCTCCAGCGTGGTGGCCGCCGGCGACGGCATTCAGCTTGCCAGCATCAAGGCAGCCGACGAGGCCTACCCCCTGCGCGGCGAGTTGCGCAGTGCCGCCGCCCCCTACCAGGCACAGCGCCCCGGGCAGCTTCCCGCCCCCGGCGAAGCCTGGGCCGAAGCGCGTCTGATGGTGGCCTTGGGCATTGCCGTGGGCGACGAGATCGAGATTGGCGCCAAACGCCTGCGCCTGAGTCGGGTGCTGACCTACGACCCAGCCAACGCTGGCGACTTTTATAGCCTCACGCCGAGAGTGCTGATCAACCTCGCCGACCTGGCTGCCACCGAAGTGGTGCAACCAGGCAGCCGCGTCACCTACCGAGAACTCTGGCGCGGCGACGGCCAGGCCCTGGCAGCCTATCGGCAAGCCGTGGAACCCGGCCTGCAACCCAACCAGCGCCTGGAGGACGCCCGCGTCGGCAATCGCCAAGTGGGCGGTGCCCTGGGCCGCGCCGAGCGCTATTTGAATCTGGCCAGCCTGGCCGCCGTACTGCTCGCGGGGGTCGCCGTGGCCCTGTCGGCCTCACGCTTCGCCAGCCGTCGCTTCGATGCCAGCGCCCTGCTGCGCTGCCTGGGCCTGTCACGCCGTGAAGCCCTCGGCCTGTTCAGCCTGCAACTGGCCTTGCTGGGGCTGCTGGCCTGCCTGCTCGGCGCCCTGATCGGCTGGTTCGGCCAGTACGTGCTGTTTCACCTGCTGCGCGGCCTGGTGCCGGATGATCTGCCGCCTGCCGGCATCTGGTCGGCGCTGGCGGGCATGGCTACCGGTCTGGTGGCGCTGGCGGGCTTCGCCCTGCCGCCACTGGCCGCGCTGGGCCGGGTGCCACCGCTGCGCGTGCTGCGTCGCGACGTGCTGCCAGTACCGGCCAGTTCCTGGTTGATCTACGGCGCAGCTTTGCTGGCGCTGGGCCTGATCATGTGGCGCCTGAGTCTGGATCTGCGCCTGACCCTGGCGCTGCTTGGCGGTGGACTGATCACCACGCTGCTGCTCGGTGGTTTGCTGCTCGCCGGCCTGCAGAGCCTGCGTCGCCTGCTGCAACGCTCCGCCCTGCCCTGGCGCCTGGGCCTGGGCCAGTTGCTGCGCCACCCGCTGGCGGCAGCCGGGCAAGCCCTGGCCTTCGGCCTGATCCTGCTGGCCATGGCGTTGATCGCCCTGTTGCGTGGCGAGTTGCTCGACACCTGGCAGGAACAGTTGCCCGCCGATGCCCCCAATCATTTCGCCCTCAACGTGCTGCCAGCCGAGCGCGATGCCTTCGCCGCGCGCCTGGCCGAACTGTCGCCACACCCGGCGCCGCTGTACCCGGTGGTACCGGGCCGCCTGGTAGCGATCAACGACGAGCCGGTCAGGCAGATCGTCAGCAAGGACAGCCGTGGCGAGCGCGCCGTGCAGCGCGATCTGAGCCTGACCTGGGCCGAGCAGTTGCCGAGCAGCAACCGCATCAGCAGCGGCCAGTGGTGGTCACCTGAAAGTCACAGTGAACTGCCAGGCGTATCGGTGGAAGCCGAACTGGCCGAAAGCCTGAAACTCAAGCTGGGTGACCGCCTGCGCTTCAACGTCGGCGGCATCGAGCGCGAAGCCCAGGTCAGCAGCCTGCGCGAGGTGGACTGGGACAGCTTCCAGCCCAACTTCTACATGATCTTCGAGCCGCAGACGTTGCAGGATCTGCCGACCACCTACCTCACCAGCTTCTACCTGCCGCCCGGCCATGATGCTGACCTGGTCGCCCTCAGCCGCGCTTTCCCCAGCGTCACCCTGCTGCAGGTCGATGCCGTGCTGGGGCAACTGCGCAGCATCCTCGCCCAGGTCACCCTGGCCATCGAATACGTGCTGTTGTTCGTCCTGGCGGCCGGCGTCACCGTGTTGCTCGCGGGCCTGCAATCCACACTCGACGAGCGCATCCGCCAGGGTGCCCTGTTGCGTGCCCTGGGGGCCGAGCGGCGCCTGCTGATGCAGGCCCGAAGGGCCGAGTTCGGCCTGCTCGGCGCGGCGGCGGGACTGTTGGCGGCACTGGGCTGCGAGCTGGTGAGCCTGCTGCTGTACCGCTATGCCTTCGATATCGCCTGGCAACCACACCCCTGGTTATTGCTGCTGCCTGTGATCGGCGCCTTGCTGGTAGGCAGCGCCGGTGTACTGGGTACGCGCCGTGCGCTCAACGCCAGCCCGCTCAACGTGTTGCGCGAAGGTTAAGGCTAGCAGGCTGTTGAAAAACTACCTACGTTGCCATTGCTGCGTTAAAAACAGCCTCAAAATGCTCATTTACAACACGTAAACTGCGCTTTTTCGGCTGTTTTTGCCTTGCACTGACTGCCTCGCCTACGTTTTTTCAACGGCCTGCTAGACGAGGGGTTTGCTAGACTGGCGCCCCCTTCAGCAGCCGAGTCGCCATGAGCCGTTATCGCCCCCCCGCCCTGCCGGTACACCGCTGATCACCCCCGAAGGCGAAGCGCGCCTGCGCGCCGAGCTGCACGAGCTCTGGCATGTGCGTCGCCCCCAGGTAACCCAGGCCGTCAGCGAGGCCGCCGCACAAGGGGATCGCTCGGAGAACGCCGAGTACACCTACGGCAAGAAGATGCTGCGCGAGATCGACAGCCGTGTGCGTTTTCTCAGCAAGCGCCTGGAAAAGCTCAAGGTGGTCAGCGAACGGCCATCGGATTCCAACAAGGTCTACTTCGGCGCCTGGGTCACCATCGAGGACGAAGACGGCGAACAGTCACGCTACCGCATCGTCGGCCCGGACGAGCTGGATCTCAAGCAGGGCCTGATCAGCATCGATTCACCGCTGGCGCGCGCCCTGGTCGGCAAGCCCCTGGACGCCGAAGTGCGAGTACACACGCCAACCGGCGAGAAGACCTGCTATATCGTCGAGATCGACTACCCCTAGACTCCGGGAGCGAGCCCGATTCGCGAACATTGGCGCTCATGAAGCTTCGCGAGCAGAACTCGCTCCTACACCTAGGGCAAGGATCAGCGCCGGGTGATCAGCCCCTGACGCGCCACCCTGACCAGCTCGGCGATGGTCGCGTCCCGCTGTTCGGCGGTGGGTGCCTGCACCACGGCCAGGTCGAAACTGTCACGCGCAAAGCGTGCCAGCGATTCGTCGTTCTGCACGAACTGGATGCGAAAGGCATGGGGCCCGCGCCAGCGCTTGGGCCAACCCTCGAGATAGCGCAGCAGCGTGGGCTGATGGCTACCGCCAAGGAGAATGCGTGGATTGCGCAGCGGCAGACCCGAAGTGATGGGCGCCAGGCGAATATGCAATTGGGGACAGGTCATGGTCGAGTCTCCGCCTCTTCTTCCCGCTGGGCAGCGGTGAGAGGCGACACCGAACCAGCGCTTTAGCGGAATTTCAGGCGTCTCGCGACTCCCTCTGGCGCCCCGCAAGTAGCTGTTTAAATCGGCGCAGAGCGGCATCCTAGAGAAGCCACATGGCAGCGTCAAGATGACAGCCGAAACACCAATCGCCGCCAATACAGCCAACCTTCGATTGGCTCACCCCTTCCGAAGCACCCTACAGCCTTCAAGTGGTTCCCAGTCCCCTACACGCCTTGTCAGGTGCGGCGTTTCTGGGTGTAACAAGAAGATGCCTGCACGATCCCCACAGTAAACTCGCCAATACCGACAAAGCCGCTCCAGCCGGCCATTCCCCGGAGATGCCGTGATGATGGCACGTTTCCTGCCGTGCCATTGTCAGCAAGGAAGGCCACGAATCAGCACAGGATGTGCCTGCAAAGTGCCCCCAATTCAACACGAGAGCACCCATGAACAAGAACAAGACCCTGCTCGCCCTCTGCCTCGGTGCCGGCCTGTTGACCTGCGCTCAGACGCAGGCTGCCTGGTTCGGCGCCTCTGGCTCCACCGGCTATACCCAGACCCGCTACCCCATCGTCCTCGGTCACGGCATGCTCGGTTTCGACGACATCTACGGCGTCGATTACTGGTATGGCATTCCTGATGCCCTGCGTCGCGACGGCGCCAGCGTCTACGTCACCGAAGTCAGCCAGTTGGACACCTCCGAAGCCCGTGGTGAGCAATTGCTGCAGCAGGTCGAGGAAATCGTCGCCATCAGCGGCAAGCCCAAGGTCAACCTGATCGGCCACAGTCATGGCGGCCCGACCACCCGCTACGTTGCCGCTGTACGCCCGGATCTGGTCGCCTCGGTCACCAGCGTCGGCGCTCCGCACAAGGGCTCGGCTGCCGCCGACTTCCTCAAGGAGCTCAGCGAAGGCCCTATCGGCCCGGCTGCCACCCCGATCCTGGTAGGTATGGTCAACGGCCTCGGTGCGATGATCAACTTCTTCTCTGGCGGCCCCAGCGACAGGGAGCAGAACGCCCTGGGCTCGCTGGAGTCGCTCAACAGCGAAGGGGCGGCACGCTTCAACGCCAAGTTCCCACAAGGCCTGCCGACCAGCGCCTGTGGCGAAGGCGCCTATAGCGTCAATGGCATTCGCTACTACTCCTGGAGCGGCACCAGCCCGCTGACCAACCCGCTCGACCCCAGCGACCTGCTGCTCGGTTCCGCCGCGCTGACCTTCAAAGGCGAGGACAACGACGGTCTGGTCGGGCGTTGCAGCTCGCACATGGGCCAGGTGATTCGCGACAACTATCGGATGAACCATCTCGACGAGGTCAACCAGACCATGGGCCTGACCAGCCTGTTCGAGACCGACCCGGTAACCGTCTACCGTCAGCACGCCAATCGTCTGAAGAACGCCGGGCTGTAATCCCCCCACGAGGGCCAGTCAGCACGGCTGGCTGGCCCTTTGTGCTGCTCAGGACGCTTTCGTGAAAAGACTCGCTCTGCTGCTTCCCCTGCTCTTCGCCGCCAGCCTGGCACTGATGCTCTATCTGCAACCTGCGGCCAATACCGAACATGAGGCCGTCGCCAAGCCTGTCACTGCCCAGGTGACGCCGCCAGACGACAGTGCACCCATCACCCGCAACGCACCCACACCCACTCAGACGAGCACCAGCCAGGCCAGCAAGCTGAATCTGCCGCGCTCGTTCATCGGTACCGAAATCGATGGCAGCCTGCGGGTAGACGCTGCCGGTAACCTGATCATCAGCGAAGATATCCGCCGTCTGTTCGACTACTTCCTCGCCAGTATTGGCGAAGAAAGCCTGGCTGCCAGCGTCGGGCGTCTACGTACCTATATCGACAGCCAGCTCGCCGAGCCGGCGCGCTCGCGTGCCCAGACCTTGCTCGATCAGTACCTCGACTACAAACGCGAACTGGTCTTGCTCGAGCGTGACCTGCCACAACTCCCCAATCTGGATGCTCTGCGCCAGCGTGAGAATGCCGTGCAGACCCTGCGCGCACGCCTGTTCGATGCCGAGACGCACCAGGCCTTCTTCGCCAATGAAGAGGGTTACAACCGCTTCACCCTGGAGCGCCTGGCCATCCGTCAGGACACGAGCCTGAGCGACGAAGCCAAGGGCCAGGCCATCGACCGCCTGCGCGCCAGCCTGCCAGCAGAGCTGCAGGAGGCCGTGCTGCCCGAGCTGCAACAGGAACTGCGCCAGCACACCGCGCGCCTGCAGGCCGAAGGTGCCAGCGCCGCACAGATCCGCCAGATGCGCCAGCAACTGGTGGGTGCCGAGGCCACTGCACGCCTGGAGGCGCTCGATCAGCAACGACAGCAATGGCAAAAGCGCGTGGACGACTACCTGGCCGCCAAGGCACGCATTCAGAACAATGAAGGCCTCAGCGCCAGCGACCGTGCAGCGGCCATCGACACGCTGGCCGCCGAGCGTTTCGACGAGCACGAACGCCTGCGTCTGCAAGCCGTCGAACAGCTAGCCAAATCGCGCAAGGAAGGCTGAACGGCAGCGGCTCGGCAATATTTCGATTGAAGCGAGGTTCTAGGGTGCGCCGTGCGCACCACCTGAGCGAGTACCGAGACTTGAACACGACGCAAATCCGCGCCCCTCTCCCACTTGGGGGAGAGGGGTTGGGGAAGAGGGTTTATTGCCCTCGGCAACGGCGCAACCCCCGATGCGCATAGCGCACCCTACAAACCGCGTGCGATCACCATGCGTTGTACATCGCTGGTGCCTTCGTAGATCTGGCAGACACGAACGTCGCGGTAGATACGCTCGACCGGGAAGTCCTTGAGGTAGCCATAGCCGCCCAGGGTCTGGATCGCCGCCGAGCACACCCGCTCGGCCATCTCCGAGGCGAACAGCTTGGCCATCGAGGCCTCGCTCAGGCAGGGCTGGCCCGCCTCGCGCAGGCTGGCGGCGTGATGCACCATCTGCCGCGCCACGGCGATCTGCGTGGCCATGTCGGCCAGGCGGAAGGCCACCGCCTGGTGCTCGATGATCGGCTTGCCGAAGGTCACCCGTTCCCGGGCGTAATCGCGCGCCGCCTCGAACGCCGCTCGCGCCATGCCCACCGCCTGTGCGGCAATGCCGATGCGCCCGCCTTCCAGGTTGGCCAGGGCAATGCGATAGCCCTCCCCCTCCTCACCCAAGCGCAGGCTGGCCGGAATACGCACACCATCGAGCTGCAGTTGGCAGGTATCGGAGGCATGCTGGCCGAGCTTGTCCTCCACCCGCACCACGGAGAAACCGGGGGTATCGGTGGGCACGATAAAAGCGCTGATGCCCTTCTTGCCCGCTTGCGGGTCGGTGACGGCGAAGACGATGACCATGCCGGCGTGGCTGCCGGAAGTGATGAACTGCTTGGCGCCATCGAGCACGTAATGCTCGCCGTCACGCCGGGCACGGGTGCGCAGGTCGCTGGCATCGGAGCCGGCTTGCGGCTCGGTGAGGGCGAAGGCGCCAAGCATGCGGCCTTCGGCCAGCGGGCGGAGAAAGCGCTGTTTCTGCTCTTCGCTGCCGTATTTGAGGATCGGCATGCAACCCACCGAGTTATGCACGCTCATGATGGTGGAGCAGGCGCCATCACCGGCAGCAATTTCCTCCAGCGCCATGGCGTAAGCCAGATGCCCCGTCTCGGCACCGCCCCACTGCTCGGGCACCAGCATGCCCATGAAACCCAGTTGGCCCATCTCGGCGATGGCCTCGGCGGGGAAACGATGCTCGCGATCCCACTCGGCAGCGAAGGGTTTCAGCCGCTCCTGGGCGAACTGGCGGGCCATATCGCGGATGAGGATTTCTTCTTCTCTGGGCAGCATCGCTGGCTCCGGGCGTAGGGTGCGCCGTGCGCACCACTGGTTGGCGGAAACACTCGGTGCGCACAGCGCACCCTACGGGTCGATTCAATACAACTCGATGGCCACGGCAGTGGCCTCGCCGCCGCCGATGCACACTGAGGCAACCCCACGCTTGAGCCCGCGCTGCTGCAGCGCCGCCAGCAGGGTCACCAGAATGCGCGCGCCGGAGGCGCCGATGGGGTGGCCCAGGGCGCAGGCGCCGCCGTGTACGTTGAGTTTGTCGTGGTCGATGCCCAGCTCGCGCATGGCCACCATGGGCACCACGGCAAAGGCCTCGTTGATCTCGAACAGATCGACCGTCTCCAAGGCCCATTCGGTACGCGCCAGCAAACGTTGGATCGCTGCCACCGGCGCGGTGGTGAACAGGTTCGGTGCCTGTGCATGACCGGCATGACCGACGATACGCGCCAGCGGCTTCAGACCGCGCTCCTGCGCCTCGGACAGACGCATCAGTAGCAACGCGGCGGCGCCATCGGAAATGGAGCTGGCATTGGCCGCCGTCACCGTGCCGCCTTCGCGGAACGCCGGTTTCAGGCTGGGAATCTTGTCCGGCCGGGCTTTGGGCGGCTGCTCGTCGGTATCCACCAGGCGCCGCTCACGCCCCTGCGGCGCCTCCACGGCAACGATCTCGCCTGCGAACGAACCGTCCGCTATCGCTAGCTGGGCGCGGCGCAGCGACTCCAGGGCATAGGCGTCCTGTTCCTCGCGACTGAAGCGATACTGCTCGGCGCAATCCTCGGCGAAGGTGCCCATCAGCCGGCCACGTTCGTAGGCGTCTTCCAGACCGTCGAGGAACATATGGTCGAGCACCTGGCCATGGCCCATGCGATAGCCGCTACGGGCGCGCGCCAGCAGGTATGGCGCGTTGGACATGCTCTCCATACCGCCAGCCACCAGCACGTCGGCGCTGCCGGCGAGCAACTGGTCATGGCCGAGCATCAGCGCCTGCATGCCGGAGCCGCACATCTTGTTCAGCGTGGTGCACTGCGCCGCCTGGCTCAGCCCGGCACCCAAAGCAGCCTGACGCGCCGGGGCCTGGCCCTGGCCGGCTTGCAGCACGCAGCCCATCAGCACGGTATCCACCGCTTCGGCGGCGAGGCCGACACGCTCCAGCGTCGCTCGTATGGCCGCTGCACCGAGTTCGGCCGCCGCAAGGCCGGCCAAATCACCGAGAAAGCCGCCCATGGGGGTGCGCGCGGCGCTGACAATGACGATGGGATCGAGTTGCTGATTCATGAGTTCACCTGCAGATCCTGTGGCCCGGATGCAATCCGGGAAATGTGTGGGACTCCCCGGATGGCATCCGGGCTACCGTTACTTCGCCGCCATGCGCAGTGCGCCATCGAGGCGGATCACCTCGCCATTGAGCATGGCGTTCTCGACGATATGCCGCACCAGCGCGGCGTATTCGTCGGGCCGACCCAGGCGCGGCGGAAACGGCACGTTGGCCGCCAGCGAGTCGCGCACCTCCTGCGGCATGCCGGCCATCATCGGCGTCTCGAACACGCCGGGAGCAATGCACATGACACGGATGCCGGAGCGCGCCAGATCGCGCGCCGCAGGCAGCGTGAGCGCCGCCACCCCGCCCTTGGACGCGGCATAGGCCACCTGGCCCATCTGCCCGTCGAACGCCGCCACCGAGGCGGTATTGATAATGACCCCACGCTCGCCGCCCGCGTTCGGCGTGTTCTGCGCCATGGCCGCGGCAGCCAGGCGCAGCAGGTTGAAGCTGCCGATCAGGTTGACCTCGACTGTGCGACGAAAGCTATCCAGGCCATGGGCGCCATTACGTCCCAGCACCTTCTCGGCCGGCGCGATACCGGCGCAATTGACCAACCCGTGCAGCGCGCCGAAGGCCTCCAGCGCCTGTGCCACGGCTACCTGGCCGTCTTCTTCACGGGTGATATCGGCGCTCACGAAGCTCGCAGCGGCGCCCAGTTCGGCAACGGCCTGCTGACCGGCCTGCTCGTTGATATCCAACAGCAGCACCTTACCGCCCTGCCCGACCAGTTCACGGGCCGTGGCCAGGCCAAGGCCGGAGGCACCGCCGCTGATCAGGAATACGCAATGTTCGATCTGCATGATGAGGTTCCTCGATCAGTGGCTGCCGGCGGCCGCCTGGGCCTTGGCGATTTCCTGGTTACGCAGCAGAAAGCGCTGGATCTTGCCGCTCGGGGTCTTCGGCAGCTCGCTGACGAACTCGATCTCGCGCGGGTAGGCATGGGCCGACAGGCGCTTGCGCACGTATTGCTGCAGCGTCTCGGCCAGTGCATCGTCCGCTGCGTGGCCGGCATGCAGCACCACGAAGGCCTTGACCCTTTCGGTACGCTCCGGGTCGGGCTTGCCGATCACCGCCGCCTCGATCACCGCCGGATGCTCGATCAGCGCGCTCTCCACATCGAAGGGGCCGACCCGGTAGCCGGAGGTGGTGATCACGTCATCGGCGCGTCCGACGAAACTGATGCTGCCATCGTCGTTCAGCTCCACCGTATCGCCACTGAGGTAGTAGTCGCCGACGAAGGCTTTCGTCGCCATGCCCCGATAACCGGGGAACCAGAACAGCGGCGAGCGCGCCATGTCCAGCGCCAGAATGCCGGGCTGACCAGGCGGCAGTTCGCGCTGCTGCTCGTCCAGCACCACCACGCGATGGCCGGGCATGGCAAAACCGGCAGCCCCCAGGCGCACCGGATGCTGCAGCGCATGGTGGTTGCACAGCACCATGCCCAGTTCGGTCTGCCCGTAATGATCGTGGATGGTGCAGCCCAGCCCATCGGCGAACCAGCGGATCACTTCCGGCGTCAGCGGCTCGCCGGCACTGCTCACCGCGCGCAGTTGCCCCTTGATCGTCGACTCCACCTCGTTACGCGCCGCCAGCAACAGACGATAGGCCGTGGGGGAGCCAGCCAGGTTGGTAATGCCGTGCTCACGGATCACCCGGCAGGTGCTCTCGACGCTGAACGCCCCCTCGTAGAAGGTGGTGGTATGCCCCAGTGCCAGCGGGCCGGTGACGGCGTAATACAAACCGTAGGCCCAACCGGGGTCGGCCAGGTTCCAGAAGCGATCCTCGGTGCGCAGCCCCACCGCCTCGCGCATGTAGCTGACGAAGGCGACGATGGCCTTGAGCGGCACCTGCAGCGGCTTGGCCAGGCCCGTGGTGCCGGAGGTGAACATCAGCAGGAAGGGATCGTCCGCCTGCCGCATCACCGGCTCGAAGCGATCCGTCTGCCGCTCCAGCTCGGCCCAGAAATCTTCACCCACCACCAGCGTGGGCGGCGCCTGCTCCACCTCGTCGAGCTTGCCACGGTTAAGCACATCGGTGACCACCAGCTTCGAGCCGGCCGTATGCACCCGGTGCTCGATGGCCTTGGGGCCGAAGGCGGTGAACAGCGGTTGATAGATGGCACCGGCGCGCCAGGTGCCGAGAATGGTGATCAACAGCTCCGGGGTACGCGGCAGAATGCCCGATACGCAATCGCCGGCGCCGATACCACGACTGGCCAGCAGATTGGCGAAGCGCGCCGAGGCGGCCTGCAACTGCTCGAAGGTCCAGGTGGCGCGCTCGCCATTGCGCCCCTCCCAGATCAGCGCCGTGCGCTCGGCACCGACATGGCGGTCGCAGCATTCCACGCAGGCATTGAGAGCATCGAGACGACCGGTCAGGGTACTGGCGACGGCAGCCTGGTAGTCGAATTCACGGGCAGCGGTAAAGTAATCGCGCATCGGGGTGATCTCCCGGATTGTTCTTATTGGATGCTGCGATCTTTACCCCGCGCCCGCCCGCCGGCAATGTCGAAAGGTCTCAATCTGAATGAGCAGAAATGACAAAAGCGCTGTTGCTCAAAGATTTTCTGGGTTGATCAGCGCGCGGTACTGGCCCGGCGTAGACCCCGTCCACTTCTTGAAGGCCTTGTAGAAGGCACTGGTATCGGCGAAACCCAATTCGCTGGCCAGCTCGCTGAAATTGCTCTCGTCATTGTCCAGGCTGGCGATGGCCAGGTCGCGCCGCACCTGATCCTTGAGCCCCTGATAGGACTGCCCGTGCAGCGACAGCTTGCGCCGCAGGGTCGAAGGCGCCATGTGGAAATGCCCGGCCAGCGCCTCCACATCCGGCCACTGTTCCGGTGCCAGGCTGCGCAAGTGGGCCTTGATCCGCGCACCCAGGCTCTGCGGGTCGCGGTAGCGCACCAGAATATTGCCCGGTGCCCCGGCGAGAAAGCGCTTGAGCTCATGCGGGCTGCGTCGGATCGGCACCTGCAGGCTGTCGGCATTGAACAACAGGCGGCTCTGCCCGCGCGCGAACTGCAGATTGCGGGTGAACATCACCTGATAATCCTCGATGTAGTCAGGCTGCGGGCAGCGTAGCTGGATGCCGAGTACATCGATGCGCCGCCCGGCCAGCCAGCAGCTCAGGCCATGGATGATCAGCCACAGGGTGAAATAGCCGAAGGCGCGGCAGGCCTGCCCAGGCGCCTCGTCGATGACGATGGCCGCCAGGCCATCGCGCACTTCCAGCCTCGGGCTGAAATCATCGAAGACCAGATGCAGAAAGCGCAGCGCGCCTTGCAAGGCCGCGCCCAGAGTAGGCTCCTTCGCCGCAGCGCGGGCCATGTAGGCGAAACTGCCCACCTTCATGCGCCGTGGGTTCATGCCGAAGAACTCATCGTCCATCTGCCGGGCGATGGCCAGCCAGAGCTGGCCATAGGCCTCGGACGACACCCTTGCGTCGAGCTGCGCCAGCAGCTCGCCGTCGATCCCGGCCTCGGCCAGCAACGCCGCCTCGTCGACGCCTTGGCGGCGCAGCTCGCACAGTGCTTCGAGCACCAGGCGCACGGAAATCGTGCCTTTTTCAGCGGACGCACCTGCCATGAGTTGCCTTGCTTCGTGGCTGTCGACAAGAGCGGCATTCTAGAGGCTTTGCCGTAGCGCCTGTCCAGCCGGTGAAATCGATCCGGACAACGGCAGCGTTGACAGTCTGCAAAAGCCAACTTAACGTTTACGTAAAGGTAAACAACAAGAACAGTGCCATGCCCACCACCTACAGCATCTCCGACCTGGCCCGCGAACTGGATGTCACCCCGCGCGCCATCCGCTTCTACGAGGAACAGGGCATGCTCGCCCCCGAACGCCGTGGCCAGGAGCGTATCTATCAGCCCAAGGATCTGGTGACCCTGAAACTCATCCTGCGTGGCAAGCGCATCGGCTTCTCCCTGGCCGAATGCAAGGAGCTAATCGACCTCTACGACCCCAGCAGCGGCAACCACAAACAGCTCAATACCTTCCTCGCCAAGATCGCCGAGCGTCGCCAGCAGCTTGAACAACAGTTGCTGGATATCCAGCAGATGCAACTGGAGCTGGATACCGCCGAGGAGCGCTGCCTGGCCGCCCTGGCCGACACTCACGCGCACCACTGAATCCGTCCCGGTGCGCACGGCGCACCCTACGACAACCATAGGTGACCCCATGAGCTACCCCACCCTCAACTTCGGCCTCGGCGAAACCCTCGACATGCTGCGCGACTCGGTGCACCAATTCGCCCAGGCCGAGCTGGCGCCGCGCGCCGCGCAGATCGACCGTGACAACGAATTCCCCATGGACATGTGGCGCAAGTTCGGTGACATGGGCTTGCTCGGCATGACGGTCAAGGAAGAGTACGGCGGCACCGACATGGGCTACCTGGCCCATGTGCTGGCCATGGAAGAAATCAGCCGCGCCTCGGCCTCGGTGGGCCTGTCCTACGGCGCGCATTCCAACCTGTGCGTCAACCAGATCCACAAGAACGGCAGCGAGGCGCAGAAGCAGAAATACCTGCCCAAGCTGTGCTCCGGCGAGCACATCGGCGCCCTGGCCATGAGCGAACCCAACGCCGGCTCCGACGTGGTGTCGATGAAGCTGCGCGCGGAAAAACGCGGCGACCGCTACGTGCTCAACGGCAACAAGATGTGGATCACCAACGGCCCTGATGCCCACACCTACGTGATCTACGCCAAGACCGACATCAACGCCGGCTCGCGCGGCATGACCGCCTTCATCGTCGAGCGCGACTTCAAGGGTTTCTCCCGCCACCAGAAGCTGGACAAGCTGGGCATGCGCGGCTCGAACACCTGCGAGCTGGTGTTCGAGGACTGTGAAGTGCCGGAAGAGAACATTCTCGGCGTCGAAGGCGGCGGCGTGCGCGTGCTGATGAGCGGCCTGGACTACGAGCGCACCGTGCTCTCCGGCGGCCCCACCGGGATCATGAGCGCCTGCATGGACGTGGTGCTGCCCTACGTGCACGAGCGCCAGCAGTTCAAGCAGTCCATCGGCGAATTCCAACTGGTACAGGGCAAGCTCGCCGATATGTACGCCGGCATGAATGCCTCCAAGTCCTACCTGTACAACGTCGCCAAGGCCTGTGATCGCGGTGAGGAGTCACGCAAGGACGCCGCCGCGGTGATCCTCTACACCGCCGAGATGGCCACCAGGATGGCCCTGGATACCATCCAGTTGCTCGGCGGCAACGGCTACACCAACGAGTACCCGGCCGGGCGCCTGCTGCGCGACGCCAAGCTCTACGAAATCGGCGCCGGCACCAGCGAAATCCGCCGCATGCTGATCGGCCGCGAGCTGTTCAACGAAACGAAATAAGCGGCAAGCCACAAGCTTCAAGCGGCAAGTAGCAGCGCTTTGGTGCTCTTGCTTGTAGCTTGCGGCTTGAAGCTTGCAGCTCCTACGGAGTAGGCCATGACCATCCTGCACACCCAGATCAACACCCGCTCACCCGAGTTCGCCGCCAATAGCGCGGCCATGCTCGCCCAGGTGGATGAACTGCGCGCCCTGCTCGCCCGCATCCATGAAGGCGGTGGCGCCAAGGCGCAGGAACGCCATACCTCGCGTGGCAAGCTGCTGCCACGCGAACGCATCAACCGCCTGCTCGATGCCGGCTCGCCCTTTCTCGAGATCGGCCAGCTCGCCGCCCATGAGGTGTACGGCGAGGACGTACCCGCCGCTGGGGTGATCGCTGGCATCGGCCGCGTCGAAGGCGTCGAGTGCATGATCGTGGCCAACGATGCCACGGTCAAAGGCGGCAGCTACTACCCGCTGACGGTGAAGAAGCACCTGCGTGCCCAGGCCATCGCCCGCGAGAACCGCCTGCCGTGCATCTACCTGGTGGACTCCGGCGGGGCCAACCTGCCGCGCCAGGACGAGGTGTTCCCGGATCGCGAGCACTTCGGTCGAATCTTCTTCAACCAGGCCAATATGAGCGCGCTGGGCATCCCGCAGATCGCCGTGGTCATGGGCTCCTGCACCGCCGGTGGCGCCTACGTGCCGGCCATGAGTGACGAGACCATCATGGTGCGCGAACAGGCCACCATCTTTCTCGCCGGCCCGCCGCTGGTGAAGGCTGCCACGGGTGAAGAAGTCACCGCCGAGGAACTGGGCGGTGCCGACCTGCACTGCAAGACCAGCGGCGTGGCCGATCACTATGCCGAGGACGACGAACATGCCCTGGCCCTGGCGCGCCGCTGCATCAGCAATTTGAACTGGCGCAAGCTCGGCCAGCTCGACAGCCGCGCGCCCATCGCCCCGCGCTACCCGGCCGAGGAGCTGTATGGGGTGATTCCGGCCGATGCCAAGCAGCCTTTCGATGTGCGCGAGGTGATCGCGCGGATCGTCGACGACTCGCAACTGGATGAATTCAAGGCGCTGTTCGGCACCACTCTGGTGTGCGGCTTCGCCCGCATCAACGGTTACCCGGTGGCGATCCTGGCCAACAACGGCATCCTTTTCGCCGAGTCAGCGCAAAAAGGCGCGCACTTCGTCGAACTGGCCTGCCAGCGCGGTATCCCGCTGTTGTTCCTGCAGAACATCACCGGCTTTATGGTCGGGCAGAAATATGAAGCTGGGGGAATTGCGAAACATGGCGCCAAGCTGGTCACCGCCGTGGCCTGCGCCCAGGTACCCAAGTTCACCGTGATCATCGGCGGCAGCTTCGGTGCCGGCAACTACGGCATGTGCGGCCGCGCCTACGACCCGCGATTCCTGTGGATGTGGCCCAACGCGCGCATTGGCGTGATGGGCGCGCAGCAGGCCGCAGGCGTGCTGGTGCAGGTCAAACGCGAACAGGCGCAGCGTGCCGGCCAGCCGTACTCCGACGAGGACGAACAGCGCCTCAAGCAGCCCATCGTCGAGCAGTACGAGCAACAGGCGCACGCGTTCTATTCCAGCGCCCGCCTGTGGGACGACGGCGTGATAGACCCGGCGCAGACCCGCGAAGTGCTGGCCCTGGCCCTGTCCGCCAGCCTCAACGCCCCCATCGAACCGACCCGCTTTGGCGTGTTTCGTATGTAGGGTGCGCTGTGCGCACCAATATTCAATGTATCGGTGCGCACAGCGCACCCTACGGAATGACCATGACCGACTTCACCACCGTACAGCTTGAAAAAGACCCGCGCGGATTCGCCACCCTCTGGCTGAACCGCCCGGAGAAGAACAACGCCTTCAACGCCGAGATGATCCGCGAGCTGATCCTCGCCCTCGACGCCGTCGGTGAAGACAAGAGCCTGCGTTTCCTCCTGCTGCGTGGCCGTGGCAAGCACTTTTCCGCTGGCGCCGATCTGGCCTGGATGCAGCACGCCGCCACCCTGGATTACAACGCCAACCTTAACGATGCCCGCGAACTGGCCGAGCTGATGTACAACCTGCACAGCCTGAAGATCCCCACACTGGCCGTGGTGCAAGGCGCCGCCTTCGGTGGCGCGGTGGGCCTGGCCAGTTGCTGCGACATGGCCATCGGCGCCGAGGATGCTCTGTTCTCGCTGTCCGAGGTGCGCATCGGCCTGGCTCCGGCAGTGATCAGCCCCTTCGTCGTGCAGGCCATGGGCGAGCGCGCGGCCAGGCGCTACGCGCTGACTGCCGAGCGCTTCGACGGCAAGCGCGCCCGCGAACTGGGCCTGCTGGCCGAATGCTTCCCGGCCGCTGACCTGGAAAGCCAGGTCGAGGCCTGGGTCGCCAACCTGCTGCACAACAGCCCACAGGCCATGCGCGCCAGCAAGGATCTGCTGCGCGAAGTCGGCAGCGGCGAGCTGACCCCCGCCCTGCGCCGCTATACCGAGAACGCCATCGCCCGCCTGCGCGTCAGCGCCGAGGGTCAGGAAGGCCTGCGCGCATTCCTGGAAAAACGCCAACCTTCCTGGCAGGAGCAATGACCATGATCGATACCCTGCTGGTCGCCAACCGTGGCGAGATCGCCTGCCGCGTGATGCGTACGGCCAAAGCCATGGGCATTCGTACCGTCGCCGTGCACAGCGCCATCGATGCCAGCGCACGGCATGTGCGCGAAGCCGACGTGGCGGTGAACCTCGGTGGCGCCAAACCTGGCGAAAGCTACCTGCTGATCGACAAGATCGTCGCCGCCGCCAAAGCCAGCGGCGCCCAGGCCATCCACCCGGGCTACGGCTTTCTCTCGGAGAACGCCGGTTTCGCCCACGCCTGTGAGGAGGCCGGGCTGATCTTCCTCGGCCCACCCGCCTCGGCCATCGAAGCCATGGGCAGCAAGTCGGCGGCCAAGTCGCTGATGGAAGCGGCCGGCGTACCGCTGGTGCCCGGCTACCACGGCGACAAGCAGGATCTCGACACCTTCCGCGAGGCCGCCGCACGCATCGGCTACCCGGTGCTGCTCAAGGCTGCCGCTGGCGGCGGTGGCAAGGGCATGAAGGTCGCCGAATCGGAAGCGCAGCTCGCCGAGACACTGGAATCGGCGCAGCGCGAAGCGCAATCGGCCTTCGGCGACTCGCGCATGCTGATAGAAAAATACGTCCTCAAGCCGCGCCACGTGGAGATTCAGGTGTTCGCCGACCAGCACGGCAACTGCCTGTACCTCAACGAGCGTGACTGCTCGATCCAGCGTCGCCACCAGAAGGTGGTGGAGGAGGCGCCAGCGCCGGGCCTCAGCCCCGAGCTGCGTCGCGCCATGGGCGAGGCGGCGGTCAAGGCCGCGCAGGCCATCGGCTACGTCGGCGCTGGTACGGTAGAGTTTCTGCTGGACGAGCGTGGCGACTTCTTCTTCATGGAGATGAACACCCGCCTGCAGGTGGAGCATCCGGTTACCGAGGCCATCACCGGGCTCGATCTGGTGGCCTGGCAGATTCGCGTCGCCCGTGGCGAACCGCTGCCGATCAGCCAGGCGCAGGTGCCGCTGAACGGCCACGCCATCGAGGTGCGGCTGTACGCCGAAGACCCGGATCACGTCTTCCTCCCTGCCACCGGCACCCTGGCGCTGTACCGCGAGGCCGCCAGTGGCGACGGGCGCCGTATCGACAGCGGCGTGGCCGAAGGCGATAGCGTTTCGCCCTTCTACGACCCGATGCTCGGCAAGCTGATCGCCTGGGGCGAGAACCGCGAACAGGCGCGCCTGCGCCTGCTGGCCATGCTCGACGACACCTTGGTTGGCGGGGTGAAGACCAACCTGGCGTTCCTGCGCCGCATCCTCGCCCATCCGGCCTTCGCCGCCTGCGAGCTGGATACGGACTTTATCCCGCGTCATCAGCAGCAATTGTTACCTGCCCCCAGTGAGTTGCCGGAGACCTTCTGGCAACTCGCCGCCGATGCCTGGGTACAGAGTGAGACGCCGCTAGAGCGCGACGATGACCCGCATTCGCCCTGGTCAGCCCGTAATGGTTGGCGCTCCGGCAGTCCAGCGGAAATCGAGCTACACCTGAGCTGCCAGGGCGAGAGCCGCAAGGTGCGCGCGAGCAACCTGGCCCACTTGCGGGGCGAAGCACTGCTGGCAGAGATCGACGGCACGCGCCAGCGCCTGCGTGCCATCCGCCGTGGCGACACGCTTTACTTGCAGTGGCACGGCGAGCTGCATGCCCTCACCCGCTTTGACCCCATCGCCGCCGCCGAGGCCAGCCATGCCCAGCATGGCGGTTTGAGCGCGCCGATGAACGGCAGCATCGTCCGTGTGCTGGTCGAGCCAGGCCAGGCGGTCGAGGCCGGCGCGACCCTGGTGGTACTGGAGGCGATGAAGATGGAGCACAGCATCCGCGCACCCGAGGCCGGCACGGTCAAGGCGCTGTATTGCGGCGAGGGGGAGATGGTCAGCGAAGGGGCGGTGCTGGTGGAGCTGGAGCCGTAGGATGGATCAGGCTTTATCGATCCACCGCCAGGCAATTCCCTTATCAGAGGGTGGACATGAAAAGCGATGTCCACCCTACGCCGCTCCGTAGGGTGGGCTTTAGCCCACCGATTCAGCTCAGCTCCATGTAGGACGAGTGCAACCCGCCCTATAGCTACCACGTCTTGCCGCAAGCGGTGCGCACGGCGCACCCTACGATGAACACGAGGACACCCGATGAACCTGCCCCAATCCGTACGCCTGGTGGAAGTCGGCCCGCGCGACGGCCTGCAGAACGAGAAACAGCCGATCAGCGTGGCCGACAAGGTGCGCCTGGTCGATGAGCTGAGCGCCGCCGGCCTGCACTATATCGAGGTGGGCAGCTTCGTCTCGCCCAAATGGGTGCCGCAGATGGCCGGCTCCGCCGAAGTATTCGCGGGTATCCAGCGCCAACCGGGCATCACCTACGCTGCCCTGACGCCCAACCTGAAAGGCTTCGAGGCCGCGCTGGAGGCCAAGGTCGAGGAAGTGGCAGTGTTCGCCGCCGCCAGCGAGGCCTTTTCGCAGAAGAACATCAACTGTTCCATCGCCGAAAGCCTGCAGCGTTTCGTGCCGCTGATGGAGGCGGCCAGGGCCGCGAACCTGCGCGTGCGTGGCTACGTCTCCTGCGTGCTCGGCTGCCCCTATGATGGGGAGGTCGATGCGGCCCAGGTCGCCAGCGTCGCACGTGAGCTGTATGCCATGGGCTGCCACGAGGTATCGCTGGGCGACACCATCGGCACCGGAACCGCCGGCAAGACACGCAGGATGTTCGAGGTCGTCGGCCGCGACATCCCGCGTGAGCGGCTGGCCGGGCATTTCCACGACACCTACGGCCAGGCATTGGCCAATATCTACGCCAGCCTGCTCGAGGGTATCAGCGTGTTCGACAGTTCGGTCGCAGGTCTGGGGGGCTGCCCCTATGCCAAAGGCGCCACTGGCAACGTCGCCAGCGAGGACGTGCTCTATCTGCTGCAGGGTCTGGGCATCGAAACCGGCGTGGACATGGATAAGCTGATCGCCGCTGGCCAGCGTATCTGCGAGGTGCTGGGCAAGGCCAATGGCTCGCGTGTCGCCCGCACCCGCCTGAGTCAATAAGCGCCGTAGGGTGGATCACGCCTCACCGATCCACCACAACGGTGGATGAGAAAAGCGTCATCCACCCTACGCCTGGCACTACGGGCGCGCGTAGTAAAGGTCGGTGCAATGCCAGCAAAGGTCGTCTGAGTTAAAGTCCAAAGGCCTGCACGGACTAAGCTCAAGCCCACAAGAACGACGAGGACTCACCATGCCGCAACCTCTGTGGACACCTTCGCCCGAGCGTATCGCCGCCAGCCGGATGGACGCCTTTCGCCGTTTTGTCAACCAGCGCCACGGTATGCAACTGGCCGACTACCCGGCCCTGCATGCCTGGAGCGTCGAGCAGCGCGAAGCCTTCTGGCAGGCCATAGTCGATTTCTTCGAGATTGCTTTCCATGCCCCCGCCGAATGCGTGCTGCGCGAAGGCCCGGCGATGCCGGATGCCCAGTGGTTCCCCAGCGCCACGCTGAATTTCGCCGAACACCTGCTGCGCCGCCGCGACGGCCACCCGGCGCTGGTGGCCATCGGCGAGGACGGCAGTCGCGAGCAGCTTAGCCATGCGCAACTGGCCGCCCATGTCGCCGGCCTGCAGCGTGCCCTGCGCGATGCTGGCGTGGGTATTGGCGACCGCGTCGCGGCCTTCATGCCCAACACCTGGCAGACCGTGGTAGGCATGCTCGCCAGCGCCAGCCTGGGCGCCACCTGGTCGAGTTGCTCGCCGGATTTCGGTACCCAGGGGGTGATCGACCGTTTCGGCCAGATCGAACCCAAGGTGCTGATCGCCGCCGCCGGCTACCGTTACGCCGGCAAGACCATCGACCTGACCGACAAGCTCAACGAAATCTTGGCGCAACTGCCCAGCCTGGAGCGCCTAATCATCGTGCCCTACTCACGGGAAGAGGCCAGCCCTAGCGATTACACGTCAGTTGCTCCAGTCAGCCTCTGGCAGGACTTCTACCAACCCGGCGGCGCGCCGCAGTTCACCCCGGTAGCCTTCGACCAACCGCTGTACATCCTCTACTCCAGCGGCACCACCGGCGTGCCGAAATGCATCGTCCATGGCGTCGGCGGCACCCTGCTGCAGCACGTCAAGGAGCATGGCCTGCACACCGACCTGGCTGCCAGCGACACCCTGTTCTACTACACCACCTGCGGCTGGATGATGTGGAACTGGCTGATGTCGGGCTTGGCCCTGGGCGCCACCCTGGTGCTCTACGACGGCTCACCCTTCCAGCCCGAGCCAACACGGCTGATCGACCTGATCGACGCCGAAGACATCTCCATCTTCGGTACCAGCGCCAAGTTCATCGCCGCGCTGGAGAAGGCCGGCGTCAAACCACGCCAAAGCCATAGGCTGAGCAGCCTAAAAGCCGTCCTCTCCACCGGCTCGCCGCTGGCCCACGAGAGCTTCGACTACGTCTACCGCGACGTAAAGCGCGACCTGTGCCTGTCGTCGATTTCCGGCGGCACCGATATCGTTTCCTGTTTCGCCCTGGGCAACCCGACCCTACCGGTCTGGCGCGGCGAACTGCAGTGCAAGGGCCTGGGCATGGACGTGCAGGTATGGAACGACAGCGCCCAGGCGGTGACGGGAGAAAAGGGCGAACTGGTTTGCGCCCGGCACTTCCCCTCGATGCCAGTGGGCTTCTGGAACGACGCAGACGGCGAGAAATTCCATGATGCCTATTTCGCCAGGTTCCCCGGCGTCTGGGCCCACGGCGACTATGCCGAAGAAACAGAGCACGGCGGCCTGGTCATCCATGGCCGCTCAGACGCGGTGCTCAATCCGGGCGGCGTGCGCATCGGCACCGCGGAAATCTACCGCCAGGTGGAAAAGGTGCCGCAGGTGCTGGAGTCCATCGCCATCGGCCAGGACTGGCAAGGCGATGTGCGCGTGGTGCTGTTCGTGCGCCTGCGTGATGGCGTGACGCTGGACGACGCCCTGCGCGAGGAAGTCCGCCAGGTGATCCGCGCCAACACCAGCCCACGCCACGTGCCGGCAAAGATCGTCCAGATTGCCGATATCCCCCGAACCCTCAGCGGCAAGATCGTCGAACTGGCGGTGCGCAATGTGGTTCATGGCCGCCCGGTAAAGAACACCGATGCCCTGGCCAACCCCCAGGCGCTAGCGTTATATCGTGATGTGCCAGAACTGCAGAACTAGATGAAAGAGCATCAGGCGGCCTGCGCCCTGGACATTCTCGGTGTCCAGGATCATTGCGCCCATATGCGTCACGCGGCGCCACTCATGGTTGGAGCGGGCGGCATCGGTTGTCGCAGGTCGACATCGGCAGCAGGCTCTATACTTTCCTCATCCAAGCCCGTGGATGTCGGCCGTGCCCATCATCTTCTGCCTGCTTGCCCTGTTGCTGCTGCCCCGCTACCTGGCCGCGGGAGAGACGGTGCTGCTCTACATGCCCGACGCCCCGCCGCTGACCCTGCACGAATATCAGGGTGGCTATGGCATGGTGGGTGATGTGGCGCTGGCGGCCATCGCCCGTAGTGGCCGGCTGAGCCAACTCATGGACGAGCCCTGGCCCAGAGCACAGGCCAGTGTCGCCGATGGCGAGGATCTGCTGATCATCCCGCTGTCGCGCACGCCGGATCGGGAAGAACGCTATAGCTGGATCGCCCCGATCATGCCGCTGGAGCGGGCCTTCTTCAGCCTGGACACCCCCGTGCACAGCTTCGCCGAGGCCCGCCAGCGCTATAGCCGCATCGGCGTCGGCCTGGGCACGGCGCAGGTGGAGATACTGCGGCGCGAGGGCTTCGCGGACAGCCAGGTGGTGCAGCTCAAACTGGGCGAGAATCCGGCGCGCCTGCTTGAACTGGGACGCATCGATGCCTGGTTCACCGGCATACCGGAAGCGCTATACATCTGGAACAAATCCAGTGAACGCCAGAACGATCTGCAGATGAGCCCGGCGCTGGCAAGAACCGACCTCTACCTGGCCTGCTCCAGGCTGTGCGACCCGCAGCTAATCGCCGAACTGCGAACGGCAGTGCTGGAGCTGGAAGCGGAAGGCGTCAGCCAGCGCTTGCGCCAGGCCTATCTGCCTGCGCCCCTCTACCCCTAGATGCCGTGGCGCCCCGGATCTTCCGGGGGCTGCTCCTGCTCGATCTCCTCCAGCTTCAGCTCCCACTCACTGGCTGCTGCCGCTTTCGCAGGCGCCGCGGGTGCAGCGGCGACAGGCGCCGGCTTGGCATTGGCTGGATTGTCGCGGTGCAGCTTGAGCTTGAGGCGCACGTTGTTCGCCGAGTCGGCATTCTTCACCGCCTCTTCCTCGTCGATGGCACCTTCGTGCACCAGGTCGATCAACGCCTGATCGAAGGTCTGCATGCCCAGGTTCTTCGACTTCTCCATGATTTCCTTGAGCTCGGAGAACTCGTTGCGCTTGATCAGATCGCGCACCGTCGGCGTGCCCAGCATCACCTCCACGGCGGCGCGACGCTTGCCATCGGCGGTCTTGACCAGGCGCTGGGAGACGAACGCCTTGAGGTTGTTGCCCAGATCGTTGAGCAGTTGCGGACGACGTTCTTCGGGGAAGAAATTGATGATGCGATCCAGCGCCTGGTTGGCGTTGTTGGCATGCAGGGTGGAAATGGCCAGGTGGCCGGTGTCGGCGAAGGCCAGGGCGTGCTCCATGGTTTCGCGGTCACGGATCTCGCCGATCAGGATCACGTCCGGCGCCTGACGCAGGGTGTTCTTCAGCGCGGCATGGAAGCTGCGAGTGTCCACCCCAACTTCGCGCTGGTTGATGATCGACTTCTTGTGCCGGTGCACGTACTCCACCGGGTCTTCGATGGTGATGATATGGCCGCCGCTGTTGCGGTTGCGGTAGTCGATCAGCGCCGCCAGGGAGGTCGACTTGCCCGAGCCGGTGCCACCGACGAAGAGCACCAGGCCACGCTTCTCCATCACCGTGTCGAGCAGCACTTCGGGCAGCTTGAGATCCTCGAAGCGCGGGATGTCCAGCTTGATGTTGCGCGCGACGATGGACACCTCGTTGCGCTGCTTGAAGATGTTGATACGGAAACGCCCGACGCCCGGCAGAGAGATCGCCAGGTTCATCTCCAATTCGCGCTCGAATTCCTCGCGCTGCGCACCGTCCATGATCGACTCGGCGATGGCCGCCACGTCGCCGGACTTCAAGGGCTCCTGGCTGAGCGCCTTGAGCACGCCATTGAACTTGGCGCAAGGCGGTGCGCCCGTGGAGAGGTACAGGTCGGAACCATCCTGGGTGGACAGCACCTTGAGCATTGCATGGAGATCCATGGCGGCATTCCCGTGAAGACAGTTGAATTACCATAGCCACGATTGACCGCCCTCTGAGTGGCGAGCCATGGCTGCAAACTGGCGTCATTCTGCTGGCGCAACGAATGCTGGCACAATACGCGCCCGGTGAATATGAGGACTGCATCAATGGCAAAGGCAATGGCCCGCCACATTCTGGTCAAGACCGAAGCGGAAGCCGCGGCGCTGAAAAAGCGCATCGCTGCCGGTGAGGCCTTCGACGTGCTGGCGCGCAAGCACTCCACCTGCCCCTCCGGCAAGAAAGGCGGCGACCTGGGCGAAGTGCGCCCCGGGCAGATGGTCCGCGCCGTGGATCAGGTGATCTTCAAGAAGGCCCTGCGCGAGGTGCACGGCCCGGTGAAGACGCAGTTCGGCTATCACCTGATCCAGGTGTTCTATCGCGACTGAAGGGCGCCTCTAAAAACTACCTGCGTTGCCATCGCTGCGTTAAAAACAGGCTGGAACGCCAGCCCGGTCAAATGCTCATTTACAGCTCGTAAACTGCGCTTTCTCGCCTGTTTTTGCCTTGCGCTGGCTGCCTCGCCTACGTTTTTAGAGGTGCCCTGATCGACCGCTGCTGGCACATAGCCTTTATTCGCGCGTTATCATGCCTGCTCCCGCCACCGTGCGCTTGCCTCAGGAGCCCCGATGAACGCCAGCCGCCCCGCCGTTTTCGCCCGTGAGTGCGACCTGGTCATGAAGGGCGGCATCACCAGCGGCATCGTCTACCCGCTGGCCATCAGCGAGATCGCCAAGGCCTTTCGCCTGCGCAGCATCGGTGGCACCAGCGCCGGGGCGATCGCCGCCGCAGCCGCGGCCGCAGCGGAACTCGGTCGCCAACGCTTCCAGGCCGGTGAACTGAGCGAGGATCCGCAAGGTTTCGCCGAGATCGAACGCCTGCCCCGGCACCTGTGCCTGCCGGCGGCGAGCGGCCAGGGCACCAAGCTGCTGGCACTGTTCCGCCCACAGCCCAGGCTCCGTGGTCTGTTCGACACCTTCACCGCCATGCTCGATGCCCGGCGCAAGCCCCTCGGTCTGCTACGCGCCGTGCTGCGTCATTATGGCTTGGCGGCAGGCCTCGGCGCCCTGCTCGGCGGCGGCCCGTTATGGCCGCTGGCATTCGGCGACCATGGCTGGCTGCTCTGGTTGTGGCTGCTGCTCAGCGCACTGGTCGGAGCCCTGGTGGCCGTCGCTATCTGCCTGCTGCGCCAGCTCGGCCGCGAACTGCCAGCCAATGGCTTCGGCCTGTGCAGCGGCATGTCCAGCTCGGACGACATCGCCCCAGGTGAAGCGCTGACCCCCTGGCTGAGCGACTACCTCGACCGCCTCAGCGGCCAGCGCCAGGCCTGCGCGAACGAAGCCGAGGCAGTGCAGTGCACCCGTCCCCTGACCTTCGGTGACCTGCGCCGGCATGGCATCGATCTGCAGATGATGACCACCTGCGCCAGCATGGCGCGCCCCTTCCGCCTGCCCTTTGGCAACGACGGCCGGGTACGCGAGAACAACCAGTTCTATTTCTCCCACTCGGAATTCGTCTCTCTCTTCCCCGCGCGTGTCGTCAACTGGATGTGCGCACGCCAGCGCCCGGAGCAGCAAGGCGAGCGCAGTGACGGCCTGTATCGCCTGCCACTGCCGGACGACCTGCCCGTGGTGGTGGCGGTGCGCATGAGCCTGAGCTTTCCCCTGCTGCTCAGCGCGGTGCCACTGCACGCCGTCGACTACCGGCACAGAGACAAACCCATGGAGCGCTGCTGGTTCACCGATGGCGGTATCGCCTCGAACTTTCCCATTCACTTCTTCGACCAGGCCCTGCCGACCCGGCCCACCTTCGGCCTCGACCTGGGCAGCACCGAGGACGCCCGCAGCCAGCGCGTGCATTTCCCCACGAGCAACAACGACGCGCGCCTGTCCTACTGGCGGCGCTTCCCCGGCAGCGGCCTCGGCGCCCTGGGTGGTTTCCTGCGCATCGTGATGAACGTGGCCAAGGACTGGAACCACGAGACCCTGTCGTTGCTACCGGGGTTTCGCGACCGTATCGGCCTGATCCAGCTGACCCGCGAGGAAGGCGGCCTGAACCTGACCATGCCGCCCGAGCGCATCGCCCGCCTGACCGAATACGGCCGCCAGGCCGGCATCGAGTTCGTCCGTCGCTTCGGCGACCCGGCTTGCTGGCAGGCCGGCGCGCAGGCCACCAAGATGAACTGGGAGAACCACCAGAGCATTCGCCTGCGCCTGATGTTGGCCAGCGTCGCCGAGCAGCTCACCAGCCTGGAACGCGCCTGCAGCAGCCTGGCGCAGACGCCCGAGGACTATGCGCGCTTCTTCCGCGAGAAACACAGCTACGCACTGCAGGGCCTCGGTAACCTGGCTGCCGACGCTGACGGCCAGTACCCGAGCCAGGCGGCGCTGGCCCTGGCGCAACTGGATGCCCTGCGCGAGCTGGCCAGGCTGATCGAGGCGCAAAGCCAACGCCGCCCTGCCCTGCATCCGGCCAAGGGCGCGCCGAAACCAACGCCGGAGCTGAAATTGCGTCCGCGTGTCTGAAGTACGTTTCCAGGAATCTAGGCGAGGCAGCCAGCGCAATACTGATGCTGGTTCTATGAAACACCGGAGCGATTCACGCCGGGCTGGCAAGTTTGTGTGTGGGTTGTTGGCTTGTTGGTTGTTCGGGTGCTTGTTCCGGATTGCAGCGTTTTTGTTGATGTTTTTGGTTTCGCCCTCCCGGGCGAGTCACTTTTGGGGCAAAAGTAACCAAAACCTCCGCCCGGTCATCCGGCCCTGGCTGCGCCAGGGTTCGCTCACTACATCGCCGTTCCAGAGGCCCGCCGCGAAGGGCCATCCATGGCCCATCGCGGCTCTCGGCTTTGGCATCCTGCGTCGCTCTACCTCCTGCATCCATGCAGTCGTCGCGACATCCATGTCGCTCAACCTCTTCCACGACGATTCCGTTCGCCCTCCTGGGCGGGCTCTGCACGCGCCTGAACCTGCGGTAACTCTCTGGAACTCTGTGTGCTTGAACATGAGGTCAGCCTTAGGGCTGACCAGAATGCCGGCTGCAAGCCGGCAATCTATTCAAGCGAATGAAACTACGCGAATGAAAGTTTTGGTTTAACTCGATAGTCCAGTCGCGATTTCACAACCACTAGAACACGCCGAGCATACTTTGGAATGCCCGTTCGTTCAGGCGCGCTAACTCCCCCTTCAGGAGGCCGAACGCAGGCATTGCGCAGGGGGCGAGCGGCATGGATGCCGCGAGAGGCGTAATGGGCCAGGGATGGCCCTTGTAAGCCGACCCCGGAGCAATGCCGGAGTGAGGGGAGTCGAGCGCAGCATGACGGGGACGCCTAGTTCCGGATGGCGGGGGTGCGTTTCTTTTGCTTACTTTTCTTTGCGCTGGGCGGCAATCCGAGTTCAAAGAAAAGTGAGTCGCCCGAGGGGGCGAAACAAGGAGTTTCTGAATACACCGCAGCGGCGTCCAAAAACACCCAACGAACCAATACGAGCTAACAAACAAACTTGCCAGTCCGCTATCAACCAAGCCCTCCCCCTAAAATCCGAAGAACCTGTTTTTAACGCTGCGATCACAACGACTGCATGGGGCAGGAAGCCCAAGCCGAGGCAGTGCTCAGAGGCGCTCTTGAAACTGCCCATCTACCCCACAAATCCCCTAGAATCGCCCGCTGCCTACGGGATGAATACCACGAGCCACCTTTACCCATGCCCACCATCACCCACGACATCGAGCGCTGCGCGCAGCAGCTACAGAGCGGCGAGCTGGTCGCCATGCCCACCGAAACCGTCTACGGCCTGGCCGCCGACGCCCGTAACGGCGACGCCGTGGCCAAGGTGTTCCAGCTCAAGCAGCGCCCGGACAGCAACCCGCTGATCGTCCACCTGGCCGATGCCGGCCAGGCCACAGACTGGGCCAGCCAGGTGCCGCCGCAGGCCCAGGCCCTGATGGATGCCTTCTGGCCGGGGCCGCTGACCCTGGTGCTGCCAGCGCGTGACGAAGTGCTGCGCAACGTCACCGCCGGGCAAGACAGCGTCGCCTTGCGCGTACCCGCCCACCCGGGCGCACGCGCCCTGCTGCAAGCCTTCGGCAGTGGGCTGGTGGCGCCCTCGGCCAATCGCTACATGTCCATCAGCCCCACCAGCGCAGCCCACGTTGCCCAGCAATTCTCAGACAGCGAGTTGCTGATCCTCGACGGCGGCCCCTGCCAGGTGGGCCTGGAATCGAGCATCGTCGCCCTGCTGCCCGGTGACGCCCCGCGCCTGCTGCGCCACGGTATGCTCGACCAGCAGCGCCTGCAGCAGGTGCTCGGGCAAGACCTGGAAACCCGCGACGGCGGCCTGCGTGCCCCAGGCCAGCACCGCCGCCACTATGCACCGGGCACCCAGGCCAGCACCTTCGTCGAGGTGCCCGAAGCGGCGCTGGATGCCCCCGACTGCGGCTGGATCTGGTGCGGCCAGGCGCGCCCGAGCCAAGGTCCTGCCATCGACCTCAGCGCCGACCCGGAACGTTACGCCGCCGGCCTGTACGCCGCCCTCTACCAGCTCGACGCCATGGCCCTGCGCCACCTGCATATCGCCCTGCCGCCAACGGGCGCGGCCTGGGCCGCGGTGCACGAGCGCCTGCAACGGGCCACCACCCAGTAATCCAGCCTGACGGCTCATCCCGCCGTCAGCGGGCGCCAGCCTCGTGCATCGCGTAGCTGCAGAGGGGCGCCGGGCTGGTCGTCCAGTTGCAACAGATACAGCCAAGCGTTCTCCACCAGCTCACGCACCACCTGATGCTCGGCGATCACCTGATCGATCATCGCGCGCGGCGCAGCGATCACCACGCTCAGGCGTACTGGCCGATGCACCCAGCGCTGACCATCGTGCAGCGATTGCCGCGCCAGGCCGATGCGCAGGTCGCCACCGTTGCCCTCGAACACGCCGATATGCCCACCCACCACGTTGTGCAGCACCTTGTTGCCACTGCCGAAGCGCAGGTTGTCGGTGGTCGAGGTCAGGTACTGCAGGTTGATCCAGTGCGTCACCAGCATGGGCGCGGTCATGATCTGCTCCAGCGCTTTGCCGCCCTCGTCCGCACGCCAGTCGTAGTCATGCAGGAAGGCCCTGCCCTGCAGGTCGAGGCCGCGACTGCGCGCACGCGGCGCGACGATGAACGCGGCATTGCCGGCTAGGCCCCACTCCGGGCGGGTCTGTGCCCAGTCATTGGCGCGCCGACGTAGCGCCGTCAGCAGGCGTGCGGGGCGTTGGCCCAGGTGTTCGAGGCCGAGCTGGCTAGCGCGGCTCTGGCGTACCTTGACCGCAGCGGCATCCAGCGCTTCGCGCAGACGCTGCCAGTGCGCAGTGAAGGCTGACGGCAAGCGTTCGCTGGCGAACACCTGCACCTCGTCGGTGGTGGTGTTGTGCAAGCCGGCCAGCACATGGCAATCAGCCGGCAGCTCGATGCCCTGCACGACCAGCCCCTGGCGCACCTGCGGGTCATTGAGCAATTCGGCCAGCACGCGCGCATTGACCTCGCCGCTCTGGCCGCAGCAGGCGCCGCAATCCAGCCCGGCCGCCTGGGGGTTGTTGGCACTCTGGCTGCCATGGCCGAGCAACAGGATCAGCGGCGGGAAATCCCGCGTCAGGCTCATCGCCCGCAGAATGCGCGCCGCCAGTTGTACCCGCTGCTCATCGGCCAGGGGCGCCAGTACCGGTTGCAAGCGCTGCCATTCACTGGCCTTCAAGGCCACGCGCTCGGCCGGGGTATGGCCCCGCAGCAGCCCACCGGTGTGACCAAGCAGCGCGGCGGCATGCCCCAGGCCGATGGACTCGACCAGGGTGAAGGCCGAGGCCGGCAAACGCCCGAACAGGCGCCAGCCACCCTGGCGGCCCAAACGCGCCTGGCGCCGTCCGGCCAGCTTGGCGTCGCAGTCGGCATCGCCGCAACTGTCGCTGACCGCCAGTTGCGGCGCCAGCAAGCCCGGCAATTGCGGGCGCGTGGCCGCCGTGCCCAGCGGGGTATAGGCGATGGGCAGGCCGAAGAAGCCGGCGAAACCGCCGGTCTGCACCTGCGGGCAAACCGCTTCCAGGGCTCGCCGCAGCGGCTCGGAGCGCACGTCGATGCAGAAGTAGACCCTGGCCAGCGGAGCCTCGGGAGCAGGTTCCTCGCCGTGGCCGCACAGAAGCTGCTGCAGGTGCTCCTGCCAGGCCAACTCCTCGGCACGCTGCCAGAGCTGCAATGCCTGCCAGGTGGCTGATGGCCGGCGACCACGCGCCAGTTGCCAGGCCTGACGCCAGGCGCTCCAGCGGCTGCCGGCGCCGCGCTGGTGGTCGTCCACCAGCCATTCCCAGGACGCGCGTATGGCCAGCAGGTCGAGCAGCGTGGCATCGTCGCCACCGGACAGGCGCGCCTGCCAGCGCCGGTAGGCGCACCAGGAAGCCCAGCCCAGGCTGCGCAGCAGCAGGCAGTCGAACCATTCATCCAGCTCGTCGACACCGAGCCCGAGGTGCTGCACCACGCTTTCCAGTGCCGCCTGTGGCTGTGGTGGCAGCTTGGCGATGCGCGCGCCCAGCTCAGGGCAGGCACTGAGCACGCTGAGGCCGCGGTCATCCTGCATGGCCTGGCGCCAGGCCTGGTACAGACCGTCCTGGCGATGCGGATGCCAGTCGGCCTGCGCCTCGTCGAACCAGGCGGCGCAGCACTGGCCGATCTGTTGGGTGATCAGCGTCGGCCAGCCCGGCAAGGCGATCTCGGCGTCGGTCATGTCCTCCAGCAGCGGCAGGCTGCGAGCTTCCTCGTGGACTGCGTGCAAGGCCTGCAACAGATCCGCGACCGTCAGGCCCTGGGGGTTGTCGGCCAGCACCTGCTGCAGATGACGTTCGCCGATCTGCCCATTGGCCCAGGCCTGGCGATAGTCCTCGGGCTTCAGGGTCAGGCGACTGCCTACACGGCGCCAGAGCTGCTCGGCCACCTCGCCCCAGTGCTGCTGGCGCCGCTCCCACAGGGGGCTGACGGCGATCATGCGATCCAGCGGCCAGGTCGGGGCGATACGCTCGCAGGCCCGGTTGGCAGCGGCATGCAGGGTGTCGCGGTCGATCACGGCGAAATATTCGATGGCGGTCATGGGCGCTCTCCGTTGACGGATACGGTGGCTTGCGGCGGGCGTACCGGCCACAGGCGAAAGGTCAGGCGGGTGAAATGTTCATCGAGGAAGAAGCCGGCGAATGCGGCCGGATACAGGCGCCGCGCCAGCGCCCCTTGCGGCCTCGCGACTATCCAGGCCTGCAGCAGGTAGAGGGCGAGGAACAAGCTCAGGGCCAACAGGCTCAGGGCCAGCGGCGCACCTGGCAGTTGCGGGCCTAGGTCAAGAATCCAGCTCGCCGCCAGGTGCCAGAGCAGGTACAGGCCCATCAGTGCCACCAGCATCGACCCGGCATGCAGCGCATGGCCACGGCGCAGGCACCAGGGGGCCAGGCCCACGGCGAGAATGATCAGCGCCTCCAGCGGCAGCGGGTGCGCCGGCACGAAATGCCGCCATGCCTGATCGAGCCCGATCACGGCCAGCGCTGCCAGCACCAGCGCCAGCAGCAAGGCAGCCAGGCCCGGCGCCGGGCGAGACGGCTGCAGCGCCTGCTGACGCACCTGCAGCACCGTCTCGCCGGAGGCCAGGAAGGCATGCGCCTTGTACAGCGAGTGTGCCAGCAGGTGCACCAACGCCAGTTCGTAGAGGCCCAAACCGCATTCCAGCAGCATGAAGCCCATCTGCGCGCAGGTCGACCAGGCCAGACGCACCTTGATGCTGATGCGGGTCATCATCACCAGCGCCGCGAGCACGGCGGTCAGGCCGCCGATCAGTACCAGCAGCGTCTGTGCCAGCGGCACGGCCGAAAGCAAGGGAGCGAAACGCAGCAGGACGAAGCCACCCAGGTTGACCACCCCGGCATGCAACAAGGCGGATACCGGCGTCGGCGCCTCCATCACCTGGATCAGCCAGCCATGCACCGGCAACTGCGCGGACTTGAGAATCACCGCCAGCACCAGCAGCACGGCGGCCAGTTGCAGATCCCAGCCCAGGGCCCCGCCCGGCTGCAGGCGCGCCGTCACCTGTTCGAGAATCGCTGCCAGTTCACTGCTGCCCGCTGCCCGTACCAGCAGCACGCTGGCCAGCAGCAGGCAGACATCGGCCAGGCGGCTGGCGAGGAATTTCTTGTGCGCCGCCACCTGCGCCTGAGGCCGATCGGGGTAGAAGGTCAGCAGTTGATGCAGGCACAGGCTGGAGACGATCCAGGCCGCCACCAGCAGGTACAGATCGCGGCTGGTGACCACCATGGCCACGGCTGCCAGGGTGCCCAGCAGCGCTAGCAGATAGCGACGCTGACCGGGTTCGCCTTGCAGGTAGCGAGCGGAGAACTCGATGATCACCCAGGCCAGCAGGCTGATCAGCGTGGCCATGGCTAGCCCCAGGCGGTCGGCGGGCTGGTCATCGAGTCCAGCCTGTAACAGCGCGGCCAGTACCAGTGCGAAGCCTGCCGCACCGGCCAGACGCCCCGGCAGCCACAGACGGCTGCCCTGCCGTTGCGGCCACAGTGCCACGGGCAGCAGCGCCAGGGCGTACAACCAGGGCAGCCAGGTGGCCAGTTCAGAATAAAGCGGGAGCATGAGCAATCTCCGAAGCGAGAAGATGGCTCTAGTCTCCGTTAGCACTTTTTTTATTTAAAATAGATTGATAAGAATTGAACATTCTTTTTTAGAGAACAAAAGATGCGCCGCCTGAATTTCCATCACCTGCATTATTTCTGGGCCGTGGCCAAGGAAGGTAACCTGACCCGCGCCGCTCAATCCCTGCACGTCGCCCAGTCGGCGCTGTCGACGCAGATCCGCGCGCTCGAGGAGCAGCTCGGTCACGCCCTGTTCATCCGCTCCGGGCGCAACCTGCTGCTGACCGAAGCCGGGCAACTGGTGCTGGATTATGCCGACAGCATCTTCGCCCTCGGCAGCGAGCTGCAGATGACCCTGCAGGGCGCGCTGCAGGCCAACCAGCGGCTGCGCATCGGCGCCGTGGCCACGCTGTCGCGTAACTTTCAGGAGAACCTGCTGCGCCCTTTCCTCGGCCGCCGCGAACTGCGCGTCACCCTGGAATCCGGCAGCCTCGGGGAGTTGCTGGAGCGTCTGGCCCTGCACAAGCTGGACGTGGTGCTGAGCAACCAGGCGGTGAGCAGCGACGCCCAGCGCTCCTGGCGCTGCCGCTTACTGGATAGACAGAGCGTGTGCCTGGTCGGCCCGCCACGCAGCGCCAGCTTCGACCTGTACCGCGACCTGCAACAGGCGCGCCTGATCGTGCCGGGACGCAGCAGCGACATTCGCAGCCAGTTCGAGCTGTTCTGCGACAGCCATGGCCTGCGCCCGGACATCTGCGCCGAAGTGGACGACATGGCCATGCTGCGTCTGCTGGCCCGCGACTCCGGCGACATGGCGCTGTTACCGGCGGTGGTGGTGCAGGACGAGCTGCAGGCCGGGGTGCTGCAGCTCTATGCCGAGATTCCGGAGATCGCCGAGCAGTTCTTCGCCGTGACCCTGCAGCGGCATTTCAACCTGAGCATTCTCGACGAACTGCTGGGCTGAACGCTGCAACTCGCCGAGCGAAGCAGTTGCCCCACTACTGTTTCGTGAGCGCCTGATAGAACGCCCGCACATTGGCGAAGGCCTCGCCGAAATAGGCCTCGTAGCTGTGCTTCTCGACATAGCCCAGATGCGGCGTGCAGAGCACTCGCGGGTGAGTGAGCAGCGGATGGTCGGCCTGCAGGATCGGCTCCTGCTCGAATACGTCCAGCGCCGCCTGGCCGGGCCGACCACGTTCCAACGCTTCGAGCAGCGCCCCCGGTGCGATCAGCTCGGCGCGGCTGCTGTTGACCAGCAATGCATCAGGCTTCATCCGCGCCAGGTCGGCAGCGCTCACGCAATACCGCGTGGCCTCGACCAGACGCAGATGCAGGCTGACGATATCGGCCTGCGCGAAGAAGGCCTCACGCGTCGGCGCGGCCTCATGACCATCGGCCACTGCCGCCTGGCGCGACGCCTCGCTGCCCCACACCAGCACCGGCATCTCGAAGGCCCGCGCATAGCGCGCCAGGCGCTGGCCGATCCTGCCGTAGCCCCAGATGCCCAGCGTCTGGCCGTACAGGCGTTGGCCCAGGTTGACCTGCCACTGCCCGGCGTACAGACCGTTCATGGCCTCACGCAACCCGCGCCGGGCATTGAGGATCAGCGCCCAAGTCAGCTCGGCGGCGGCAATCGGCGAGCCGGTGCCTTCGGCAACCGTCACACCACGCTCGCGACAGGCTTCCAGATCGAGATGCGGCCCTGCCCGCCCGGTCTGGCTGATCAGCTTGAGCCTGGGCAGGCGCTGCAACAGCGCGGCATCGAGGCGCGTGCGCTCACGGGTCAGCACCAGCGCGTCGGCCTCGGCGAAGCGCTCGGCCAGCACGTCCACGTCACTGACGGCATCGTGATACACGCGGACATCGAAGCCCTCCAGCAGGCTGAAACACTCGAGCCCCTGCACGACGCGCTGATAGTCATCGGGTATCACGATACGCATGCGACTTTCCTCTAGCGGTATCAGGCGGCGCTGGCGACGCCGGCCTTCTGCTCACGACGCGCACGCCAGGCACGCCAGAACGGCAGCACCACCATCACTGCCACCAGCGCCCAGACCACCCAGGTGATCGGGCTGGCGAAGAGGATACCGACATCACCGCTGGACAGCGACAGCGCCCGGCGCAGGTTCTGCTCCATCATCCCGCCCAGGATGAACCCCAGCAGAATCGCCGACAGGGGGAAATCCAGCTTGCGTAACACGTAGCCGAACAGACCGATGGCGATCATCAGATAGAGGTCGAAGGTGGTCGCGTGTACCGCGTACACGCCGATGGCAGTGATGATCGCCACCGCCGGCACCAGCGCCCAGTAAGGCACGGCGAGCACCTTGGTGAAGATCTTGATCATCGGCACGTTCATCACGATCAGCATGATGTTGGCGACGAACAGCGAGGCGATCAGGCCCCAGACGATGTCCGGCTGGTGCTGGAACAGCAACGGCCCCGGGGTGATGTTGTACAGCGTCAGGGCACCAAGCATCACCGCGGTGGTGCCCGAGCCCGGCACACCGAGGGTCAGCATCGGCACCATGGAACCGCAGGCGGCAGCGCTGTTGGCCGTTTCCGGTGCGGCCAGGCCGCGCAGGTCGCCATTGCCGAACCTGTTGTCCTTGACCGCCATGCGCTTCTCGCTCATGTACGACACCGCACTGGCCAGTGTTGCGCCGGCACCCGGCAACACGCCGAGGACGAAGCCGACCACACCACTGCGCAGGTTGGTAGCCAGCACGTAACCACCTTCTTTCAGGGTGAACAACATGCGGCCGCTGGCCTTGATCGCCTTCTGCCCGTGGTGGGTACGCTCGAGCAGCACCAGCAACTCACTGACCGAGAACAGCCCCAGCACCAGCACCACGAACTGAATCCCGTCGGCCAGCCCCAGGCTGCCGAAGGTGAAGCGATAGACGCCGCTGTTGGCGTCGATGCCCACGCATGACAACAGCAGGCCGATCAGCGCAGCCACGCCGGTCTTCAACGGTTTGCTGCCGGCCATCCCAGCCAGGCAGGTAATGGCAAAGACCATCAGCACGAAGTATTCGGCCGGGCCGAAGGCCACCGCCCATTTCGCCAGCAGGGGCGCGAACAGCACCACGCCGACGGTGGCGATCAGACCACCGATGAACGAACTCCAGGCCGACAGCGACAGGGCCACGCCAGCCTGCCCCTGACGGGCTAGGGGGTAACCGTCCAGGGTGGTCATCACGGCGGACGCCTCACCCGGAATGTTGAGCAGGATCGAGGAGATACGGCCGCCGTACTCGCAGCCCAGATAGACCGCTGCGAGCAGGATCAACGCCGTTTCCGGCGGCAGGCCGAGGGCGAAGGCCACGGGAATCAGCAGCGCCACGCCGTTGATCGGGCCAAGCCCCGGCAGCAGGCCGACCACCGTCCCGATCAGGGTTCCGCACAAGGCGGTGAGCAGATTGTAAGGACTCAACGCCACGCCAAAGCCATGGCTGAGATAACCGAGCGTTTCCATGGGTCAGCTCTCCAGATTCGCGAGAATGCCGAGCGGTAGCGGTACCGCCAGGGCTTTGTCGAACAGCAGGTACAGGCCGATGGCGAGTACCACGCCACTGATCAGGCTGTGGGGCCAGCGCCCGCCATACAGGCGCGCCATGCCCATGCCGAACAGCAGGCTGGCGAGAATGAAGCCGAGGGTCTCGAACAGCATGGCGTAACCGAGCATCAGGCCGAGGAAGGTCAGTGACTTGACCAGCACCGCCCGATTGAGCGGCGGCTCCTCGCCTTCGGCAGGCGCAGGCGGCTTGAGCAGCAGTTGCACGCAGCCGAGGGCGATCAGCAACAGCAGCAGCAATGGGAAGGCTTTCGGCCCGACCGGTTCATAGGAAAAAGGTGCGCTGTAGCCCCAGGCCAGAACGGCCAGCACACAGCAAAGCAGCAAGGTGACCCCTGCAAAGATACGATCATGCATGGTGTTGCTCCGCAGCGATGCGCCGCCCACAGGCGGCGCATGGGACTATCACTCAACCAGGCCGAATTCTTCGCCCAGCTTGCGGTATTCCTGTACCTGCGCCTTGACCAGCGTCTCCAGCGCCGGGCCGGTCACGTAGTCGGGCAACACATCACGATCAGCCAGGTAGGCCTGGAAATCCTTGGAGGCGTTGAGCTTGTCGAACTGCGCGTGCCACCAGGCCACGTCTTCGTCCTTCACATCCGGGCCGAGGAAGTAGCCACGGATCAGCGGCCACTGAATCTCGTAACCCTGCTCACGCGCGGTGGGGATCGAGGCCAGATCGCCGTCCAGGCGCTTCTCGCTGAACACCGCCAGGGTACGGATCTTGTTGCCCTTCTGCGCGCGGATCTCGCTGGCACTACCGGTAACCAGGTCGACATGCCCGCCCATCAGTGCCATATAGTGCTCGGCACCACCTTCAAACGCGGCATAACGCAGGTCACGCGGATTGACACCGGCAGCTCGGGCCAACAGCGCGATCTTCATCCAGCCCTGCCCGCCGATGCTGCCGCCACCGCCGACGATGATGCTCTTGGGATCCTTCTTCAGCGCCTGCACCACGTCGTCGAGATTCTTGTAGGGCGAGTCGTCGCGCACGGCCAGGGTGCCGTAGTCGTTGCCGATCACCGCCAGCCACTTCACCGCGTTCTCATCGAAACGGCCGTACTTGCCCAGGGCCAGGTTGAGCAACGAGGCACCGGAAAAGGCCACCAGCGTGCCCGGCTCGGCACGGCGGTTGGCGGCAATCGAGTTGTAGGCCACGGCGCCGATACCGCCGGGCATGTAGGTCACACGCATGGGCGACTCGAGCAGGCCTTCGTCCTTGAAACCGGCCTGGGCCAGCTTGCAGGTCAGGTCGAAGCCACCACCCGGTTTGCTCGGGGCGATGCATTCCGGACGCGCCGGTTCGTTGCCCAGCGCAGAGGCACTGGCCAGCAGAGCGGCAAGGGAAAGCGGCAGGATACGGCGGATGGAACGGGGGATCATGGTGGGTTCCTCTTATTAGATTTGTAGGCAAGGGCGCTGGGTTACCACAGCGGCACGATGTAGCTCAGGATCAGGCGATTCTCGTCCAGATCACGGACGAAGCTGGAGCGATAGGTGGCATTACGCCAGGTCAGGGTCAGGTTCTTCAGCGCACCCTGGCCGAAGGTGTAGGCGATATCGGTATCACGCTCCCATTCCTGACCTTCGCCGGCGGCGAGGTCGACCTGGTCGCCACGCACATAGCGGGTCATGAACTTCAGGCCCGGCACGCCGACGCTGGCGAAATCGAAGTCGTAGCGCAGTTGCCAGGAGCGCTCGTCAGGCCCGGCGAAGTCGTTGATCTGCACGAAGTTGGTCAGATACGGCGTGGCCCCATCGACATAGGTGAAGGCATCATCGCCACGCATCTTCTGGTAGCCAAGCCCCAGCGCATGACCGGCAAGGCTGTAGGTGAACATGCCATTGAGCGCCTGGTTGTCGATCTTGCCGGCCCGCTCCTGCCCTGCCTCGGCGTTGTTGAAGTAGCGCAGATCGCTCTTCAGCTTGCCTGGGCCCAGCGCCAGGGTGTGCTGCACGCCCGCGAAATGCTGACGGTAGACATCCCTCAGCTCGGCATGGTGGTAGCTGACCAGCAACTGCGGATTGATCGCATAGTCGACACCGCCGAAACGCAGGTCGTCACTTTCCGGGCTGCCACCGAAACGGCCGTTCTTGTTGTTCAGGGCGAGTTTGGCCGAACCGGACTCGTCGCGCTGTACCACCCGGTTGATTTCACCCAGGGTGAAGGTGGCGCGCTCGAGATCCTTGCTCTGCAACTGCCAGCCTTCGTATACCTGCGGCAACAGGCGCGAATTGCTGAACTGCAGGTAGGGCATCTTCGGCATCAGCGTACCGACACGCAGTTGGCTCTCGGCGAAGCGCACCTTGGCGGTCACGCCCAACTTGCTGTAATCGTCCTCGGGGCGGTTCTTGCTGTCGCGCGGCAACAGGTCGGTGCCGCTGCGAGCCTTCGAGGAATCCAGCTTCAGGCCGAGCATGCCGATGGCATCGACGCCGAAGCCCACGGTGCCCTCGGTGAAACCGGACTGCAGATTGAGAATGAAGCCCTGCGCCCACTCCTCGCGTTTGTTCTGCCCTGGGAACTGACGGAAGTCACGGTTGAGGTAGAAGTTGCGCAGTTCCAGGCTGGCCTTGCTGTCCTCGATGAAGCCGGCCGCCTGCAGACTGGGCAGCGACAGTGCCGACACACCGCAAGTGGTCAGCGTCAGTAGGGTCTTTCTTGTCATTGTGTTCAAGCCCTTGATGTGGTGGTGAGTGAAGCGGTGTCAGGTACCCGTTCGGCGACTGAGCGGGATGTAAACCTCGCCGGAGAACAGCCGGCGTGCGGTGCGCACCAGCGAGGCGCGCATGTTCTGTGGCTGCCCGTCAGCGGCAGGTTGCAGAGAGACTTCGATCTGCCCGCCGGGATGCTCCAGGCGTACCAGCGCTTCGCCAGCGATAGGCGCGATGTCCTGGGCGACGCTGCCGGGCACCGCACAGGCGGTCGCCAGACCGATGGCGCCGGTGGCGGCGACCGAACGGTGGCAGTTGTGCGGCATGAAATAGCGCACGCCGAGGGTGCCGCCATGGCGTGCCGGCGCCAGCAGCACCGGCTTGGGAATCACCATCTGCGAAACATCACCCAGGCCCATGGCCAGACCGGCTTGCAGACGGATGCGCTCCAGGCGCTGGAGGAATGCCGTATCGGCGTCCAGCTCGGCCGGCGACTCGTAACCGGTCTTGCCCAGTGCCTCGGCATGCAGCAGCACCATGGGCATGGCCATGTCGATGCAGGTGGCCTCTACCCCGTCGAAATGGTCACGGCTGCGGCCGGTGGGCAACAGGCTGCCGGTCTTGGCACCTGCAGCGTTGAGAAAGGTCAGCTGGATCGGCGCGGCGGTGCCGGGCACGCCATCGATGGCGGTATCGCCGTCGTAACGCACACGGCCATTGGGCGTCATCACGTCGGAGTCGACGAAGGTGTTGGTGTTGAGGTTGCGGATACGCACACGGGTCATCGGCGAGCTGGCGTTGACCAGCCCATGCTCGATGGCGAACGGGCCGATGGCGCAGAGCATGTTGCCGCAGTTGGGGGCGGTGTCGACACGGCGCTGAGTGACCATGACCTGCACAAACAGGTAATCGACATCGGCATCCGGATGAGGTGAGCGGCTGACGATCGCCACCTTGCTGGTCTGCGGGCTGCCACCGCCGATGCCATCGATCTCCAGCTCATGGCCCGACCCCATGAGATTGATCAGCAGCTCGTCGCGTTGCAGCGGGTCACTGGGCAAGTGATTGGCCAGGAATACCGGCCCTTTCGAGGTGCCGCCTCGCATGAGTACGCAAGGTACTGTCCGCATGATGCCTCCAGCGCATTAAAACTGGCGATTGTTGCTTTGCGTTGATTATGAAGAGGCCAAGTTTCTTCTGTAAAATGCATATATTTCGATATTTATTCCGATATATGCATTAATGCATCAGCCAAGTGTTCTGACTTGCCAGCCACAAGCGAAATGACTAGGGTTCATTGGTAAATTTCAGGCAAAAATAAAGAAGACTAATAACGAGCACGCATGAATTACGAACTCCAGGATATCCGTGCTTTCGTGAAAATCGCCGAATTCGGCAACTTTCACGAAGCCGCCAACGCCATCCATCTGTCTCAGCCTGCGCTGACCCGGCGCATGCAGAAGCTCGAAGAGAGCCTGGGCACGCAATTGCTCGATCGCACCACCCGGCGCGTCAGCCTGACCGCCGTTGGCCGCGACTTCCTGCCCAAGGCGCAGCGCCTGCTGGACGATTTCGAGCGCTCCATCCTCGGCATTCGCGAGCTGGCCGAGCGCCAGTCCGGCCAGGTCACCCTGGCCTGCATCCCGACCGCCGCGTTCTACTTCCTGCCCACGGTGATTCGCGCCTTCAACCTGCAGTATCCGAAGATCCGCATCCGCATCCTCGACCTCAGCGCCCATGAAGGGCTGGAGGCGGTGATCCGTGGCGAAGCGGATTTCGGCATCAACATGCAGAGCGGCCAGAGTGCGGAAATCGACTTCACCCCGCTGGTCAACGAGCCCTTCGTACTGGCCTGCCGGCGCGACCACCCCCTGGCCAAACAGTCGGAAGTGGCCTGGCGCGAACTGAGCGACTATCGCCTGATCGGCGTCGGCCGCCTCAGCGGCAACCGGGTGCTGCTCGACCATGGCCTGGCCCATCTGGACTGGCGCCCGAGCTGGTTCTACGAGGTGCAGCACCTGTCGACCTCACTGGGCATGGTCGAAGCCGGCCTGGGCATCGCCGCCCTGCCTAGCCTGGCCATGCCCGCCGAGGATCATCCGATACTGGTCAGACGGCCGCTGGTCGATCCGGTGATCAGCCGTACCCTGGGCCTGGTACGGCGCCGTGGCTCGTCGCTGTCACCGGCGGCCGAACAGTTCGTCGAAACGCTACTCAGACAATGGCCTGGCTATACCTCACTGGGTACCGCCAGTGAATCGAGCGTCGGCAAAGCAGAGTAAGGCCTCAAGCGCTCAAAGGCCGTGGCGCTACCGGCGCATGCTCGGCCAGCAGCGCCACGATCCAGTCGATGAACACCCGCAGCTTGGCACTGACATGGCGGTTCGGCGGGAAGGCCAGGTACATGGGCATAGGCGCCATCTGCCAATCCTCGAACAGAGGCACCAGTTCGCCACTGGCCAGATGCGGCTTGGCCATGTAGTCCGGGAGCCAGAGCATGCCCAGTCCTGCCAGCCCCGCCGCCAGATAGGCATTGCCATCGTCGACGGTGAGCAGCGGCCGGCCCTGGCTCTCGACACGCTCCTCCCCGCGCTGCATCGCATAGGGCAAGACCTTGCCCGTGCGCGACCAGAGAAAGCCCACGGTGCTGTGCCCGGCGTCCTCCAGCTCGCGCGGATGCAGCGGCATGCCGCTGCGTTGCAGATAGCCCGGCGTGGCATAGATGCCAAGCTGCAGATCGCCCACGTGCCGGGCGATCAGCGATTGATCGGTGATCTCGCCGCCGCGCACCACGCAATCGACGTTCTCACCGATGATGTCAACGATGCGATCGCTCACCCCCAGGGTTAGCTGGATTTCCGGATAGCGCGCGTAGAAGGCCGGCAATGCCGGGATCAGCAGCAGGCGCGCGAAGGGGCTGGGCACATCCACGCGCAGCCGCCCACGCGGGGCCAGAGCTGCGCTGGACAGGCTGGTCTCGGCATCGTCCAGCTCGGCCAGCAGGCGCACCACCCGCTCGTAGTAGACGGCGCCATCGGCGGTGACATTGACCTTGCGCGTGGTGCGGTTGAGCAGGCGCACACGCAGGCGCGCCTCCAGTTGCTGGACGAGCTGCGTCACGCTGCTGCGATTGATGTGCAACGTTTCGGCCGCCTTGGTGAAGCTGCCGGTCTCCACCACACGGGCGAACGCCTGCATTGCATCGAAACGATCCATCTCGGGTTTCTCTTTTGCTGCTGGATTGTTTGGATTCTACAAACAGTCATGACCCGAGGTGCGTGTTTATCCCGGTCAGGGCTCTTCCTAAAGTGGCTCCATCATTCACCACGGCCCAAACGGGTTCGGATGGAGGCAGGCAATGAGCAACAAACGTGATGTGGTTTTCCCGGCCGAGCGCCATGCGCTGTACGAGCTTCACCGCTATTCTCCGGCGATTCGCAGCAACGGCTTTCTGTTCGTCTCCGGTCAGGTCGGCAGCCGTAAGGACGGCTCACCGGAGCCGGATCTGCGAGCCCAGGTACGCCTGGCCTTCGCCAACCTCAATGCGATTCTGGCCGAGGCCGGCAGCAGCTTCGATGACGTAGTCGATACCACTCTGTTCATGCTCGATCCGCACGCTCAGTTCGAGACCATCTGGGAAGTCGCGGCCGAATACTGGGGCCAGGCCCCCTACCCGACCGTTACCGCCCTCGGCGTGACCTGGCTGGCCGGTTTCGATTTCGAGATCAAGGTAATCGCCAAGCTGCCGGCGTGAGAGATACTGCGCCCGGCCATGTAACTGAGCGCAGCAGACAAGCTCAGAGGTAGGTGAACACGCGCTCGGCCGGCAAACGCGATTTCGGCAACGCGGCGTTGAAATCGCTCTCGCTGTGATAGCCCAGCGCGACCATCACCAGGCTGCGCAGGCCGCGCTCGGCCAGGCCTAGCTCGGCATCCAGGGCATCGCGATCGATGCCTTCCATCGGCGTGGCATCCAGGCCCAGGCTGGCCGCGCCGAACAGCAGCGTGCCGAGCGCCAGGTAGGCCTGCTTCTCCATCCAGTGCGACATGTCGCCCAGTTCGCGATGCAGCTTCACGTAGCTGTTGCGGGTGTTCTGCTGGGTGGTACGGGCGGCATCGTCACGGAAGCGGCCATCGGCGCCCTCCTGCTCCAGCAGCGCCGCCAGGTGCGCCTCGCTCATCTCGCGCAGGGTGCAAATCAGGATCACGTGCGAGGCATCGAGCACCTTCGGCTGGTTGTAGACGAAGCCACCCTGAGTGCCCTTGGCCAGGCGCGCCTTGCCTTCGGTGGAGCTGGCCACGACGAAGTGCCAGGGCTGCGAGTTGACCGACGACGGCGCCAGGCGCAGCAACTCCAACAACTCATCGATGCTCGCCTGCTCCACCTGGCGGGTCGCATCGTAGGCCTTGGTGGTGTAGCGCTGGCGTGCGAAGGAAACGGGGTTCATGAAAGATCTCCTCGGTAAAGGTGGTAAGGGAATGAAGATCAGGCCGAATCAAGCAGACCGGCTCAGCCCAGCGCCCGTGCGCTGAAACGCGGCGCCGGTGCCACGATCTGCTCCTGCGCCGCCACCAGCGGCAGATCGCGCGCACCTTCTGCAGTCTGCTCAACCAGGGCATAGAGCGTCGCAGTGGCCAGTTCCAGAGCCTGTGGCAGTGCCTGCCCGGCCAGCAGGCGACCAAGCAAGGTGGCGGAGAACACGTCGCCCATGCCATTGGGCAAGGGGTGCAGGGCCAGGCGCGGGGTGCTTACCAGCCAGGCGCCCTCGCCGTTGACTGCCAAGGTGCCCAGCTCGCTGTCGGGGATATCCGGCGTCGCCAGGCTGGTGATCACCACGATATCCGGGCCACGACCACGCAGTTGCCGGGCGATCTTCACCGCTTCCTGCAGGCTGCCCAGCTTCGTGCCGGTGAGCAGCTCGAACTCGAACTGGTTGGGGGTGATGATGTTGGCGAAGGGAATCGCCTGGTCACGCAGAAAGTCCGGAATCGCCGGATTGACGAACACGCCCCGGCCGACATCGCCCATCACCGGGTCGCACAGGTAGCGCACGCCGGGATTGTGCTGGCGGATCTCGCCGACCGCTTCGAGAATCACCCGGCCGCTGTCGGCATCGCCCAGATAGCCCGACAGCACCGCCGACAGGCGCGGCAGCACGCCGCGCTCACGCAGCCCCAGCAACACCTCGCGCACGTGCTCGGCGCCGAATACCTGGCCACGGAACTGGCCGTAGCCGGTGTGGTTGGAGAACTGCACGGTATGGATCGGCAGCACCTCGAAGCCCAGGCGCTGCAGCGGGAAGACCGCCGCGGCATTACCGACATGGCCCCAGGCGACATGGGATTGGATCGATAGAACCAGCGGTGGCAGGACGGCACTCATCAGGGGCTCCGGCAGTGAAGGGACGGGTGGCGATTATTGGTCATGTCGAGGCCGCAAGGCCACTGCCGGCTCAGGCAGTGACCCGGGTTCCAACGCTCCACCATCGGCACGATGCCCCTAGCTGATCATCAGCCTGGAAACCACAAGCAGGGCGAGAAAAGGCGTGGCCAGGCCATGAAGTGTGAGTGGGCGCGACAACACACCGAGCAGCAGTACGATGCTCACCGCGAAAAACAGACTCTTGAAGCATTCCTCCACGCTCCCTCCGAGGCGCGTCCCGGGTCGCAGCGCCCCTCTCGACTGCCAGGCGCCAGCCGTACGCATGAGCATGAGCTCCGGCAGGGCTCATCAGGCAGACATCAGGCGGCCATGCGGCGACAGGCCTCGGCGCAAGCCTTGCAGGTCTTGGCGCAGTCCTGGCAGTGCTGGGCCTCATGCCGGCTGCACTCCTCGCCGCATTGGCTGCAGATCTCGGCGCAGACGCCACAGAAAGACGCTGCCAGCTCGCTGCCACTGGCCATCAGCGACGCCGCGAGGCGGCACACCTCCGAGCACTCGCGATCTAGCTGGATGCACTGGGCCATCATCTGCACCTGGCCTTCGCTCAGGCAGGCGGCAAAGCAACGGTCACAGGTCACGGCACAGTCCAGACAGGCCTTGATGCAGGATTCGATATCAGCGTTATTCATGAGCATTCTCCACTCGTGGTAGGTCTGCAATCGTCAGTCGATACCCGCCCCCGAGGCAGAGTCTCGGGCGACCACGGGCGCCAGGGCCGCGCACACACGGTTCGACTCGTGACATCGCACTGTGGCCCTGCATGGCACCTCGGGGCTCACCGAGCAGCACGTCAGTCATCAGCAACGTCGAGGGAAATCCTCGTTTCCCAGCCCATGCCGGTTTCAGTGGCGATGTGCGCAGTGGACAGGGGCAGGCAAAGCCAGGTTCAGGGAGTTTTCCGCCCTGCCCCTTGCCTCGCTCACCAGTGGCGCTGGGGTTCCGGGCCACGACCCGGCCGAGAGCAAAAACAGGCTGAACTCCCTACGAAGCTCCTCAGTCCCCATTACAGGAGCCATCGCCCAGCGACTGGCGCTACGCAACCTCGCTGGCAATTGGCGCATCGCCAACCCGTTCCACCGACTGCAGGAGAATCCAATGGCAAGCGTTCAACTGAACGACGCACTGGTGGTGATCACCGGCGCCTCGAGCGGCATCGGCCGCTGCGCCGCCCATGCCTTCGCCCGGCATGGCGCGCGCCTGGTGCTGGCGGCCCGTGATGAAGCGGCACTGGCCACAGCCGTCGAAGAATGCGAGCGAATCGGTGCCCGCGCCCTGGCCGTGCCTACCGACGTCACCCGTAACGAATCGATGCAGCACCTGGCCGAACAGGCCGCGGCCTTCGGCGATGGGCGCATCGATGTCTGGGTCAACAATGCCGGCGTCGGCGCGGTGGGCAGCTTCGAGGACACTCCGCTGAACGCTCACGAGCAGGTGGTGCAGACCGACCTGCTCGGCTACCTGCGCGGCGCCCATGTCGTGCTGCCGTATTTCAAGGCGCAGACCTCGGGCATCCTGATCAACACCCTGTCGCTCGGCAGTTGGGTCGCCCAGCCCTACGCGGCCGCCTATTCCGCCGCCAAGTACGGCTTGCGCGGGCTCACCGAGGCGCTGCGCGGCGAACTGGTGCGCTGGCCGCACATCCATATCTGCGACCTCTACCCAGCGGTGATGGACACCCCCGGCTTTCGCGATGGCGCCAACTTCACCGGCCACCAGCTCAGCCCGCCGCCACCACGCTACGATCCGCGCCAGGTCGCCGAGGCCATGGTGGAACTGGCCCTCGATCCCCGCCCGAGCCGCACGGTTGGGCTCGCCGCCACCCTGCTGCGCCTCGGCCACTTCCTCCTGCCGGGCTTCGCCCAGCTCTCCGGGCTGGTGGTGGGCAGCGCGCTGAAACGCGGGCCACGCACGCCGCACTCCACCGGCAACCTGTTCCAGCCAGCGACTGGAGAGCGGCGCATCGACGGCGGCTGGCGCAGCAACCCGGCGGATAGCCGGATGCCGGCCCTGCTGACCGGCACAGCGGCTGTGCTGCTGGTCGGCTGGGGGCTGATGCGCCTGCGTAATGGCTCTCGCTGAGCCGCCCGACCTGACTGGGCCGCAGCCGACACCCTGGACTTTCTCAGTGAGATGCAGAGGGTGCTGTTTCGCGCCGTGATGAGCTGGGCCTGCCGGCCAGCGAGCATTCGGCCAGGCGCCAGCGCCAGTTCGTGGCCTTGATCGAAGGGGCTGGCAGTATCGGCTTGGGACAACTGCGCGGGCGAGCAGAAGTCTTCTGTACGGAGTGAGTACTTCCCATCTGTACAGCAACATGCCCGGCCTGGCGCCGCTGGTAGCGTGGTCGCCCTCGCAGTAAGTAAATCTGTCCCGTTTTCCTTGTTCAATGGTGCGCGCGGCGCACCCTACCCTTGTGCGCCGCGGTGGCTGAAGTTACAGATGCCAAGTGATACCATTGCGCGCCTAGACGCCGCCCTGGGTACCAGCAGGCTATGGCGCCACGATACCCGACACATCCACCCATGCCGAGCAGCCCCAACGGCTCGTCTGCCGGCAGGGTCGTAGCCCTCACTCATCTGCGCAGGTTCGTCTTCCTCGGTTCGGGCCGGGATTGCAAGGCTCGAAGCGGTATCCCCGTTCAACAGCGCACCTCAAGTTACTGATAGGTAAGCCCTTTGATTTCCACCGCTAACATCACCATGCAGTTCGGCGCCAAGCCGCTGTTCGAGAACGTTTCCGTCAAGTTCAACAACGGCAACCGCTACGGTCTGATCGGCGCCAACGGCTGCGGCAAGTCGACTTTCATGAAGATTCTTGGCGGCGATCTGGAGCCGTCGGCCGGCCAGGTGATGCTCGAACCCAACGTGCGCCTGGGCAAGCTGCGCCAGGATCAGTTCGCCTACGAAGAATTCAACGTGATCGACACCGTGATCATGGGCCACGAGGAGCTGTGGAAGGTCAAGGCCGAGCGCGACCGCATCTATTCGCTGCCGGAAATGAGCGAAGAAGACGGCATGAAGGTGGGCGAGCTGGAAGGCGAGTTCGCCGAGATGGACGGCTACACCGCCGAGTCCCGCGCCGGCGAACTGCTACTAGGCCTGGGCATTCCGCTGGAACAGCACTTCGGCCCGATGAGCGAAGTCGCCCCCGGCTGGAAGCTGCGCGTACTGCTGGCTCAGGCGCTGTTCGCCGACCCGGACGTGCTGCTGCTCGACGAACCGACCAACCACCTGGATATCAACACCATCCGCTGGCTGGAAAACATCCTCACGGCGCGTAACAGCACCATGATCATCATTTCCCACGACCGCCACTTCCTGAATGCGGTCTGCACCCATATGGCCGACCTGGACTACGGCGAGCTGCGCCTGTTCCCCGGCAACTACGACGAGTACATGACCGCTGCGACCCAGGCACGCGAGCAACTGCTGGCCGACAACGCCAAGAAGAAGGCGCAGATCGCCGAGCTGCAGACCTTCGTCAGCCGCTTCTCGGCCAACGCCTCCAAGGCCAAGCAGGCCACCAGCCGCGCCAAGCAGATCGACAAGATCCAACTAGCCGAGGTCAAGCCGTCCAGCCGCGTCAGCCCGTTCATCCGCTTCGACCAGAACAAGAAGCTGCACCGCCAGGCGGTCACCGTCGAGAAGCTGTCCAAGGCCTTCGACGACAAGGTGCTGTTCAAGAACTTCAGCTTCACCATCGAGGCCGGCGAGCGTGTGGCCATCATCGGCCCCAACGGCATCGGCAAGACCACCCTGCTACGCAACCTGGTCGGTGAGATGACCCCGGACGCCGGCGCGGTGAAATGGACCGACAGTGCCGAGGTGGGCTACTACGCCCAGGATCACGCCCACGACTTCGAGGCCGACGAAACCCTGTTCGAGTGGATGGGTCAGTGGACCAGCGGCGAGCAGAACATTCGCGCCGCCCTGGGCCGCATGCTGTTCTCCTCCGACGAGATCCAGAAGTCGGTCAAGGTGCTCTCCGGTGGTGAGCAGGGCCGCATGCTGTTCGGCAAGCTGGCCTGCCAGAAGCCCAACGTGCTGGTGATGGACGAACCGACCAACCACCTGGACATGGAGTCCATCGAGGCGCTCAACCTGGCGCTGGAGAACTATCCCGGCACGCTGATCTTCGTCAGCCACGACCGTGAGTTCGTCAGCTCCCTGGCCACGCGCATCATCGAGCTGTCGGACAATGGTGTGACCGATTTCAGTGGCAGCTACGACGACTACCTGCGCAGCCAGGGCGTGATCGTCTGACGTCTGCTACAGAAATGAAGAAGCCCGCGACTGCGGGCTTTTTCATGGCCGCTCGATCAGGCCATAGGCGTCAGATGCGGAACTGACGCACCAGTGCGCTGAGGCGATCGCCTAGCCCAGCCAGGCTGCGCGCGGTCTGCGCGCCCTGCTCCGTCTCGCTGGCGACGCTGTCAACCGCTCCGGCAATCTGGTGCACGCTGCGGTTGATCTCCTCGGCCACAGCGGTCTGCTCCTCGGCCGCACTGGCGATCTGCGCGTTCATCGCGTTGATGGTGGCGATCAGTTGCGCGATGGCATCCAGCGAGGCGCCGGCCTTGTTCGCCTGTTCGCTGGTCAGCTCGCCGGCATCGCTGGAGCGGCGCATGGCCGTGACCGAAGCCTGGGTGCCCTGCTGCAGGCGGTCGATCATGCCCTGGATTTCCTGAGTGCTTTGCTGGGTGCGGCTGGCCAGCGCTCGCACCTCGTCGGCCACCACGGCGAAACCGCGCCCGGCCTCCCCGGCCCGCGCCGCCTCGATGGCCGCATTGAGCGCCAACAGGTTGGTCTGCTCGGCGATGGAACGGATCACGTCGAGCACGCTGACGATGGACTGCACGTCCTGCTGCAAGCTGTCCAGCGACGCGCCGCTGCTGCGGATATCCTCCACCAGGGCATGAATGCTCTGGATGCTGCCGTCGACCACGCGCTTGGCCTCCTGGCCTTCATGGTCGGTCTGCTGGGCAGCCTCGGCCGCGTTCTGCGCACTCTTGGCCACCTCATGCGCTGCCGCCGACATCTGGTTGATCGCCGTGGCCACCTGATCGGTTTCATGGCGCTGCTGCGCCATGGCCTGCTCGGAACGCTGCGCCTGAGCGGACACCTGACCGACCAGGTCGGTGAGCTGGCCGGTCATTTCGGCGATCTGCCGCACCAGACCATGGATCTTCTCGACGAAGCGATTGAAGGAGCCGGACAGCTCGCCCAGCTCATCCTGGCTGGTAATGGGGAGGCGATGGGTAAGATCACCGTCGCCCGCGGCGATGTCATCGAGGTTCGCCTTGATCTGCACCAGTGGCCGTAGAAAGGCATTGCCCAACCACACCGCGACGATACCGACCAGCACCAGCAGCACCGCTGCCACGACGACGACACTGGTGATGATGGTGCTGATGCGTTTGTCGATGGCTGCCTGCACCTCGGCGATCTGCGCCTCGATACCGTCAAGATTGAGCGCAGTACCCAACGCCATGTCCCACTTGGGCAGGTAGTAGCTGTAGGCGAGCTTGGGCACCTGCACCGACTCGTTGCCCGGCAGCGGCGAGGAATAGTTCACGAAGTAGGTATTGTTCTTGGCGACATTGACCAGCTCGCGGTTGATGTAAACGCCGTTCACATCACGCCGGTCAATCAGGCTCTTGCCGACGTCCACCGGGCTGTCGCTGCGAAACAGGCGCACCACGTTGGAATCATGCGCGAAGAAGTAACCGTCAGTGCCGTACTTGATCTTCGAGAGAATGGCGATAGCCTGCTCGCGGCTGGCCATGTCGCCCTGACTGGCGTTGTCGTAGAGGCTCTTCACCGCCCCGACGGCGATCTGGATGTAGTTCTGCAGCTCGGTGCGCTTCTCCTGCAGCAAACGCTCTCGGGTCTCGGCCACCTCGTCGGCGGCCAGGCTCTGCAACACCTGGGCGGCGGTACCGCTGAGCACCAGTGCGAAGAGCATCACCGGCACCAGGGCCAGGAGTATTACCTTGGCTTTCAATGTCAGGCGCATTTCTTGTTGTCCTTTATGCTGCCAATGAAAAAGCGGGGCTAGCGCTTGTATCGGCAGCCCCGCTGAAGAACTTGAAAGCGACCTGATGGACTGAAAATCCGAGCGCGGAAGATGCCCTCACAGAAGCATAGCTGCGGCCCAACCGAACGCTAGCAGCGGCAGGTTGTAGTGCACAAAGGTGGGCACCACGCTGTCCCAGATGTGGTTGTGCTGGCCGTCGATGTTCAGACCGGCGGTGGGCCCCAGGGTGGAGTCGGACGCCGGCGAGCCAGCATCGCCCAAGGCTCCGGCCGTGCCGACGATACTGACGATGGCCAAAGGGCTGAACCCCAGTTGCAGGCCCAGCGGGACGAAGATCGCGGCAATGATCGGCACGGTGGAGAATGACGAGCCGATGCCCATGGTCACCAGCAGCCCCACCAGCAGCATCAGCAGTGCGCCCAAGGCCTTGTTGTGGCCGATCAGCTCGGCCGCGCCATTCACCAGGGCCTTCACCTCGCCGGTCGCCTCCATCACGGCAGCGAAGCCGGCCGCTGCGATCATGATGAAGCCGATCATGGCCATCATCTTCATACCCTCGGTGAACAGGCCATCGGCCTCGCGCCAGCGCACCACACCGGAGATCGAGAAGATCACGAAGCCCGCCAGGGCGCCGATAATCATTGAGTCCAGCCAGAGCTGCACGACGAAGGCAGCGGCGATGGCAACGCCAGCCACCAGCAGGCTCATGGGGTTGTACTGGACGTTCACCCGCTCGGCCTGTTCGATCTTCTTCAGGTCGTAGCTGCGTTTACCGCGGTAGCTGAACAGCACGGCGACCAGCAACCCACAGAACATGCCCAGAGCCGGAATCGCCATGGCCTGGGTGATGCTCACGCCACTGACGTCGACGCCGGCATGCGCGACGTTGGCCAGCAGGATTTCGTTGAGGAAGATGCTGCCGAAGCCGACGGGCAGAAACATGTAAGGCGTGACCAGGCCGAAGGTCAGCACGCAGGCGATCAGTCGGCGATCCAGTTGCTGCCGGCTCATGACGTACAGCAGTGGCGGCACCAGCAGAGGGATGAAGGCGATATGGATCGGCAGAACGTTCTGCGAGGCGATAGCCACCAGGAGCAGCAGCGCGATCAGGCCCCACTTGAGCACAGCACCGCCACCTTCGTGCTGACTGTCGACCAGCCTCAATGCCTTGTCGGCCAGAGCATGAGCCAGGCCGGACTTGGCAATGGCCACGGCGAAGGCGCCCAGCAATGCGTAGGACAGCGCCACCTTGGCGCCACCACCAAGTCCCTGGTTGAACGCGGCCAGCGTGCCGTTAACGCCTAACCCACCGAGCATGCCACCGACCAGCGCACCGGCGATCAGCGCCACCACCACATGAACCCGACACAGGCTCAAGGCCAGCATGACGCCAACTGCCGCGATTACTGCGTTCATGAAAAGTCTCCAGCTATTCAGCGCGCGGCCATCGACCGCAAAAAACCGCGTACTCTGCCGCAAGCGGATCAGCGTGTCAAAACGGCGATCGTTCGATATATTGATCAACTCGTGCGATATAAAAATCAAACGCCCCACAACCTGTCGCTGAAAAAACGTCCAGATTCGCTCAAGAATTGTTCAATACACGCCGACACCTCTCTTATCCCAACCCCGGAAGTAGCCTGCTCATGCCCTTCAGTCGCCTTTCTATCCAGTGGAAAATCACCTTGCTGGCTGGGCTTTGCCTGCTGGCCATCGTCACGCTACTGGTCGGCGCATCGCAGTACCAGTCCAGTCGCAGCGCCATGCTGGTCAAGGACGCCAGCTCCACCATGCTGGAGGAAAGCGCCAAGCTGCGCCTGAAGGCACGTGCCGACCTGCAGGCCATTCGCATCCAGCGCTATTTCATGGATGCCTACCAGTACGGCAAAGGCGTCTCCAGGCAGATCCTGTTCCTGCGTGAGCAGGCCAATAAACGCTTTCTCGACGCCTACGATCTACGTGAAGACCTAACCCGCCAGGTACGCACCAGCCTCGAGGCCAACCCCAGCCTACTCGGCCTGTACCTGGTGTTTGAACCCAATGCGCTGGACGGCAAGGACGAACTCTTCATTGATCAGCTCAACCTGGGCAGCAACGATGTCGGGCGCTTTTCGCTGTACTGGTCTCAGCCGACACCGGGCCAGTTGAACTCAGAGGCAATGCCCGAGTCGCTACTGGCGGATAGTACCCTCGGCGACAACGGCGTGCCCTACAACGCCTGGAACACCTGCCCTCGCGAGACCCGACAGGCCTGCGTGCTCGAACCCTATTACGACGACGTGGCGGGACAGCGCATCCTCATGACCAGCATCGCCTTCCCATTGGAGCAGGATGGCAAGGTCATTGGTGTGATGGGCCTGGATATCAGCCTCGACAGCCTGCAGAAGATCAGCCTGGAGGCCAATCGCGAGCTTTACGAGGGCCAGGGCCACGTCAGCATCCTCAGCCCCTCTGCCCTGCTGGTCGGCCACAGCAGCAATGCCAGCCTGCTCAGCCTGCCGGTGGAACGCGCGTACCCGGAGCAAGCCGATCAATTGCGTCAACTGGTGCAGAACGGCAACGCTGCTGAACTCGATCACGGCAATACGCTGCGAGAGCTGAGCCCCTTCCGACCAATCCCTGAAGCCAAGCCCTGGAGCGTGCTGCTCGAAGTGCCCAAGCCCGTGTTGCTGGAGCGAGCCATTCAACTCGGCAACCAACTGAGTGAACGTCGCGCCAGCGACAGCCTGTTCGCCCTGTTGCTCGGTCTTGGCGCTATGGTCGCCGGTCTGTTGCTGATGTGGTTGACCGCACGCGGCGTGACCCGGCCCATTCTCAGTGTGGCCGCGATGCTCAAGGACATTGCCAGCGGCGAAGGTGACCTCACTCGCCGCCTGAGCTATGCCAAACGCGACGAGCTGGGTGAGCTGGCCGGTTGGTTCAACCGCTTTCTCGACAAGCTCCAGCCCATCATCGCCGACGTCAAGAACAGCGTCGTCGATGCGCGCAGCACCGCAGACCAGGCCGCGGCCATCGCCAGCCAGACCAGCGCGGGCATGCAGCAGCAGTACCGCGAGGTGGATCAGGTTGCCACCGCCTTCCAGGAAATGAGCGCCACGGCTCATGACGTGGCCCACAATGCAGCGCAGGCAGCTGAGGCGGCACGCGGTGCCGATCAGGCCAGCCGCGAAGGCCAGCAGGAGGTCGACAAGACCACGAGCAGCATCGAATTGCTGGCCAACGAGATGAATGTTGCCATGCAAGAGGTCGAAGGCCTGTCCAGCAGCAGCGAAAAGATTGGCTCGGTGCTGGAAGTGATTCGCGCCATCGCCGAGCAGACCAACCTGCTGGCACTCAATGCCGCCATCGAGGCGGCACGCGCAGGCGAGGCAGGTCGAGGCTTCGCTGTGGTGGCTGACGAGGTACGCAACCTGGCCCAGCGCACCCAGGGTTCGGTCGAAGAGATCCGCCAGGTCATCGAAAGCCTGCAAAACGGTACCCGCGAAGTAGTCAGCACCATGCAAAGCAGCTATCACCAGGCCCAGGGCAGTGTCGATCAGGTACAAAAGGCGGTCGCCGCGCTGCAGCGCATCAGCCAGGCGGTAAGCGTGATCACAGACATGAATCTGCAGATCGCCAGCGCGGCCGAAGAGCAAAGCTCGGTCGCCGAAGAGATCAACCGCAACGTCGCCGCGATTCGCGATGTCACCGAAGCCATTACCGCACAGGCAGGCGAATCGGCCCAGGTAAGCCAGAACCTAAATCGGCTGGCCAACCACCAGCAGGGTCTGATGGATCAGTTCCGCGTATGACGCCAGATCATCCCTGATCTGGCAGCGCCTCCCTTGCAGCGCAGGCGGTCAATGGCCTAGCCTGCGTTCTTTTTTTGAGGGAAGCAGCATGCTCAATATCGCCTTGGTCGCCGGCTCCAGCCGTAACAACAGCCAGTCGGGGAAGGTCGCACGTTTTCTGCGGCAGCGTCTGATCGAAATGGGTCATACCACCCAGGAATCGAGCAGCATCATCGACCTGGGTCTGGCGCCGCTGCCACTCTGGCCCGCCGAAGACGCCGGTCCCTGGGAGCTCTATCGCCAGCAACTGGCGGCAGCCGATGCCCTGGTGATCGTTGCGCCGGAGTGGAACGGCATGGCTTGTCCGGCAATCAAGAACTTCTTCCTCTACGCCAGCAAGGCGGAACTGGCGCACAAGCCGGGGCTGCTGGTGGGCGTTTCCTCGGGTATCGGTGGCGCCTACCCGATCAGCGAGCTGCGCGCCTCCAGCTACAAGAACTGCCGCCTCTGCTATCTGCCCGAACACCTGATCGTGCGCCAGGTGGAGAAGGTGCTGAATGCACCACAGGCGCAGGACGAAGCCGATCAGCGCATCCACGAGCGCGCCGATTATGCCCTCGATGTGCTGGTGCGCTACGCCCATGCTCTGCAGCCGGTACGCGCTGCCATAGGCTTCGACAACCCGGCGTTCGCCAACGGCATGTAAGGACGCTCAGCAGGCCGTTGAAAAACGTATGCGACGACTGCATGGATGCAGGAGGTAGAGCGAAGCAGGAAGCCCGAGCCGAGGCAGCCAGTGCAATACCGATGGCGGCCCCGCAAAAACAGGCGAAAAACGACCGGGGTCGCGCTCGACTTTACGAGCTGTAAATGAGCATTTTGATCGGACTCGCGCACGAGCCTGTTTTTAACGCAGCAATGGCAACGTAGGTAGTTTTTCAACAGCCTGTTAGCGGCTCGGCAGCTCGATGGCCACACGCAGCCCGCCCAGCGGGCTGTCCTGCAAGGTGATGGAGCCACCCCAGGCTTCGACGATATCGCGCACGATGCCCAGCCCCAGGCCATGCCCGGCGACTTGCTCGTCCAGGCGCGTGCCCCGCCCCAGCACCTCCTCACGGCGCTGCGGTTCGATGCCCGGGCCATCGTCATCGACATGGATCAGCAGCTTGCCAGGCGTCTCCTGTAACGCCAGGCGCACCTGGCCATCGGCCCATTTGCAAGCGTTGTCCAGCAGATTGCCGAGCAGCTCCAGCAGGTCTTCGCGATCGCGCTGCACCACCAGGCCGGCAGGTGCCTGCCAGTCCAGTTCGATGCCATGGTCATGAATCATCGCCAGGGTGGCGAATAGCCCTGGCAGTTCCTGGGCACAATCGAAGCGCGCGCCTGGCAGTGCCTCCCCTGCCAGGCGCGCACGGCCCAGCTCGCGGCTCAGGCGCTGTTCGATCTGTTCGAGCTGTTCGCGCAACGTGGCACGCAAGGCCGGATGGGCCGCCAATTCCTCGCGCCCGGCCAGGCTGATCAACACGGCCAACGGGGTTTTCAGGGCATGGCCCAGATTACCCAGGGCGTTACGCGAGCGCTTCAGGGTGTCCTCGGTATGGGCCAGCAGGTGGTTGATCTGCGCCACCAGGGGCTCCAGCTCTTCAGGCACTTGGGTATCCAGCTCGCTGCGCTGGCCTTGCTGCAACTGGGCGATCTGCTGGCGCACCTGCTCCAGAGGCTTCAGGGCTCGCCGCACCGTGTAGCGCTGAGCAATCAGGATCAGCACCAGCGCGGCGCCCCCCAGCCCTAGGCCCAGCCACTGCATGCGGCGAAAGCCCTGCAGGATCGGCGCGTAGTCCTGCGCCACGCTGATCGACAGGTTTTCCCCGTAACGCCGGTAGTCGGCGCGGTACACCAGCAGGCGCTGCCCTTGCGGCCCATCGCTGAGACCATCGTGCATGCCAGGGCCTGCAGGCTTGAGCAACTCACGATCCCACAACGAGCGTGAGCGCCAACTGTGATCAGTGAAATCGATGCGGAAATAATGGCCGGAGAACTGCCGCTGGAAGGACGGGTCGAGGCGCCGTTCATCCAGTTGCAGGCCCGCCGGGCCACGCACCAGAGCGGCCAGCAAGCCCTGCGCTTCGTCGCGCAGATCTTCCTCCAGGTAAGCGCGCAAACCACGGTCGAACACCCACAAGCCCGCCTGCGCCAGGGCCAGGCCAACCAGCAACAACACGGCCGCCAGGCCCAGGCTCAGGCGCCGCTGAATCGACCTCACCCACGCTCTCCGCTGAAGCGGTAGCCCTGGCCGCGCCGGGTTTCGATGACTTCGCGCCCCAGCTTGCCGCGCAGACGATTGACATGAACCTCGATCACGTTGGAATCACGCTCGGTTTCGCCATCGTAGAGGTGGTCGGCCAGGTGGCTCTTGGACAGGATCTGCCCAGGGTGCAGCATGAAATAGCGCAGCAGCCGGAATTCGGCGGCCGTCAGATCGATGCGCTGCCCGCCAGCGGTCACGCACTGGCGGCTTTCGTCCAGTTGCAGGCCGGCCGCCTCCAGTTGCGGCTGGTTAGCCAGGCCATGGGCACGGCGCAGCAGGGCCTGAATGCGCAAGGCCAGTTCTTCCGGGTGGAAGGGCTTGGTCAGGTAATCGTCGGCCCCTGCTTTCAGGCCCTCGATGCGCTCGGCCCAGGAACCGCGCGCGGTGAGCACCAGTACAGGGGTGGTCAGGCCGCCGGCACGCCACTCCTGCAACACCTCGAGCCCAGGTTTGCCCGGCAGACCGAGATCCAGAATGATCAGGTCATAGGGTTCGCTTGCGCCCTGGTATGCGGCATCGCGGCCGTCTGCCAGCCAATCCACGGCATACCCCTGGCGGGTCAGGCTCGCACTCAACTCATCGGCCAGGGGCACATGATCCTCAACCAGTAACAGGCGCATCAGTCATCTTCCTCGTCCTTCAGTACGCGTCCGTCACGCGCGTCCAGTTCCAGCTCGCGTACCACACCCTGCGGCGTGAGAATCTCCACTTCGTAGACCAGTACACCGTCCTCCTCCTCGAGTTCGGCCTCCAGCAGCGTGGAGCCAGGATAATGCTGATCCACCCGTTTCATCATCTGCTCGAAGGGCAGGATGACCCCCTCCCGGCGCAGGCGCAGGGCCTCGTCCTGGTCGAGATCACGCGCCAGGCTCACGCCACTGAGCAGCACGCCACTCAGCAGCATGAGGATGGCAAAGGTACGCATGTTCATCAGTCGTCCTGGTGGTTCTTCAGTATGGTGCCGCTACTGGCATCGAGTTCCAGATCCCATTGCACGCCATTGGCATCGTGCAATTCGACCTGATAGATGTAACGACCGTATTCATCTTCCAGCTCGCTTTCCCTGATACTGCCCCCGGGGTGCTGGGCCAGCGCCAGTTCATTGAGCTGCTCGAAGGTTTTGATGGTGCCGGCATCCTGCAGTCGCTGCGCCTCATCCGGTGCCAGATCGCGCGCCTGGGCAATGGTAGCGGCGCCAGCAAGCGTGGCAAAGGCCAGAACACTGAGCAATCGATTCATGAGTAGACTCCAGCAAAGAAAACTGTACGGCCACCACTGTAGGTAATGGCACTTAATTCAAGCTGAATGCTGTCTCGCACAGGTGCGTCATTCAGCCACTGAAGTCGCTTGGCCCTGCTTCACAGGGCTCTATAATCGCCAGCTTGCATCGATGGAGATGATGATGAGCGCAATCCATATCAAAGCCCCCGCCCTGACCATCAAGGCCGGCAGCAAGGCCCTGGCCCGCATCCGCGAGCAAGGCCTGAGCCCAGCGGATGTCGGCATTCTGCCGGGCGCCGCAGGCGGGCCCAAAGGGCTGGGCATTCAGGGGCTGGATCTGGCGCTGTTCGGCGACTGGCTGGCCCGGGCGCCGCGTGAACGGGCGCTGATCGGCGCCTCCATCGGCTCCTGGCGTTTCGCCAGCGCCTGTCTGCCCGACCCAGCCGAGGGCATTCGCCGACTCGGTGAACTCTACACCTCGCAACGCTTCGCCAAGGGCGTGAGCATGGCCGAAGTGTCAAGCACTTGTCGGCGCATGCTGGATGAGCTACTGGCCGATCAGGATGCCGACATCATCGGCAATGCCCACTACCGCCTGCATGTCGTCGTGGTGAGAAGTCAGGGCCTCTTGCAACACGATCATCGTGGCAAGCTCAGCCTCGGGCTGTCCTCGGTGATAGGTAACAACCTGCTGGCCCGACAACGCTTGGCGCGCCATTTCGAGCGGGTGATTCTGCATGACGCCCGCCAGCTACCGCCCCTGGCACGACTTCAGGACTTTACCTCGCACTTTCACGTGTTGACGGCCGACAACCTGCGCCACGCCCTTATGGCTTCCGGATCGATCCCCATGGTCATGGAAGCCATCCGTGAGATTCCCGGTCTGCAGCCGGGCGCCTACCGCGATGGCGGCCTGCTCGACTATCATCTCGACCTGCCCTACAGCGGTGACGACATCGTGCTCTACCCGCACTTCACCGACCGGGTGATTCCGGGCTGGTTCGACAAGGGCATTCCCTGGCGACGCAGCACGCCTGGGCATCTGCAGAACGTGGTGCTGCTTGCCCCCTCTGCGCAATACCTGGCGCGCCTGCCCCATGGCAAGCTGCCGGATCGTCGCGACTTCAAGCGCTATCTCGGCGACGATGCAGGTCGCGAACGTTACTGGCGGCAGGCCATGGCCGAAAGTGAACGCCTGGGTGACGAATTTCTCGAACTGGTGGAAAGCGGCCAGCTCGCGACTCGCTTGCAACCACTATGAGCTGAGGCGACTGTGCGCCTTCCTGAAGCTCACAGGCTGCCCGGCCGATGGGCAAGAACTGTTAAACTGCGCGCCCTAACGATCATGGCAAGCCGAGCGCAACACAGTGGAACTGTTCAAGGAATTCATCTTCGAGGCGGCCCATCGCCTCCCCCATGTCCCCGCAGGCCACAAATGCGGTCGCCTGCATGGCCACTCGTTCCGGGTGGCCCTGCATATCGAAGGCGAGGTGGATCCCCATACCGGCTGGATACGCGACTTCTCCGAGATCAAGGCAATCTTCAAGCCCATCTACGAGCAACTTGATCACAACTACCTCAACGACATCCCTGGCCTGGAAAACCCCACCAGCGAGGTGCTGGCCAAGTGGATCTGGCAACAGGTCAAACCCCTGCTGCCCGAACTGTCACGCGTGCGAATCCACGAGACCTGCACCAGCGGCTGCGAATATCGCGGCGATTGATCAGCGCCCCAGCCACACCAAGGCCACCTTCTAGGTGGCCTTTTCATTGCGCAGTCAGCGTAGGGTGCGCTGCGCGCACCATGGCCCATGCCCCCGGTGCTTCGGTGCGCACAGCGCACCCTACATGGCTTTAGGAGCCGGCTTGCCGGCGATGTGCCCCGGCCTCACCTCTTCGCCTGCAAGCGGGCTCCTACTGATTCACCACCCGCCGTATCAGACTTTCCCGCTGCACATCAGTGTAGGGTGCGCCGCGCGCACCATGGCCATAAACCCGGAGCATCGGTGCGCACAGCGCACCCTACGCCAGGCTTCGGCTTTTCCCGGCGCAAAGAAGAAACCCCAGACCGCGTTGGCGATCTGGGGTTTCGTATAGGAGCTTGACGATGATCTGGCCGGCACTCCGGGACTCTCACCGCCACCTGCCATTTTTCGCGCACATAGAAGAACGCCCTGACCAGTTACCTGATCAGGGCGTTCGTATAGGAGCTTGACGATGACCTACTCTCACATGGTGAAGCACCACACTACCATCGGCGATGCGTCGTTTCACTACTGAGTTCGGGATGGGATCAGGTGGTTCCAACGCTCTATGGTCGTCAAGCAATTCGGTTGGGATCTCGTCGTTAGACGCTATCCCCTGGATACGTGATAGAGGCTTTGTAGTTCTTGCAAATTTTCGGCTTTCTGTCGACTTCACCATCGACACCCTCTGCACGAGGGCAGATTGTTTGGGTGTTATATGGTCAAGCCTCACGGGCAATTAGTATTGGTTAGCTCAACGCCTCACAGCGCTTACACACCCAACCTATCAACGTCGTAGTCTCCGACGGCCCTTTAGGGAGCTCGAGGCTCCAGTGAGATCTCATCTTGAGGCAAGTTTCCCGCTTAGATGCTTTCAGCGGTTATCTCTTCCGAACATAGCTACCCGGCAGTGCCACTGGCGTGACAACCGGAACACCAGAGGTTCGTCCAACCCATCCTCTCGTACTAAGGTCAGCCCCTCTCAAATCTCAAACGTCCACGGCAGATAGGGACCGAACTGTCTCACGACGTTCTAAACCCAGCTCGCGTACCACTTTAAATGGCGAACAGCCATACCCTTGGACCGGCTTCAGCCCCAGGATGTGATGAGCCGACATCGAGGTGCCAAACACCGCCGTCGATATGAACTCTTGGGCGGTATCAGCCTGTTATCCCCGGAGTACCTTTTATCCGTTGAGCGATGGCCCTTCCATACAGAACCACCGGATCACTAAGACCTACTTTCGTACCTGCTCGACGTGTCTGTCTCGCAGTCAAGCGCGCTTTTGCCTTTATACTCTACGACCGATTTCCGACCGGTCTGAGCGCACCTTCGTACTCCTCCGTTACTCTTTGGGAGGAGACCGCCCCAGTCAAACTACCCACCATACACTGTCCTCGACCCGGATGACGGGCCAGAGTTAGAACCTCAAGGTTGCCAGGGTGGTATTTCAAGGATGGCTCCATGAGAACTGGCGTCCCCACTTCAAAGCCTCCCACCTATCCTACACAAGCAAGCTCAAAGTCCAGTGCAAAGCTATAGTAAAGGTTCACGGGGTCTTTCCGTCTAGCCGCGGATACACTGCATCTTCACAGCGATTTCAATTTCACTGAGTCTCGGGTGGAGACAGCGCCGCCATCGTTACGCCATTCGTGCAGGTCGGAACTTACCCGACAAGGAATTTCGCTACCTTAGGACCGTTATAGTTACGGCCGCCGTTTACCGGGGCTTCGATCAAGAGCTTCGCTTGCGCTAACCCCATCAATTAACCTTCCGGCACCGGGCAGGCGTCACACCCTATACGTCCACTTTCGTGTTTGCAGAGTGCTGTGTTTTTAATAAACAGTCGCAGCGGCCTGGTATCTTCGACCGGCATGGGCTTACGCAGTAAATGCTTCACCCTCACCGGCGCACCTTCTCCCGAAGTTACGGTGCCATTTTGCCTAGTTCCTTCACCCGAGTTCTCTCAAGCGCCTTGGTATTCTCTACCTAACCACCTGTGTCGGTTTGGGGTACGGTTCCTAGTTACCTGAAGCTTAGAAGCTTTTCCTGGAAGCATGGCATCAACCACTTCGCATTCTAAAAGAACGCTCGTCATCAGCTCTCGGCCTTGATCTCCCGGATTTACCTAAGAAACCAGCCTACCGCCTTAAACACGGACAACCAACGCCGTGCTGGCCTAGCCTTCTCCGTCCCTCCATCGCAGTAACTAGAAGTACGGGAATATTAACCCGTTTCCCATCGACTACGCATTTCTGCCTCGCCTTAGGGGCCGACTCACCCTGCGTCGATTAACGTTGCGCAGGAAACCTTGGTCTTTCGGCGTGCGAGTTTTTCACTCGCATTGTCGTTACTCATGTCAGCATTCGCACTTCTGATACCTCCAGCAAGCTTCTCAACTCACCTTCACAGGCTTACAGAACGCTCCTCTACCGCTCATCCAAAGGATGAACCCGTAGCTTCGGTGTATGGTTTGAGCCCCGTTACATCTTCCGCGCAGGCCGACTCGACTAGTGAGCTATTACGCTTTCTTTAAAGGATGGCTGCTTCTAAGCCAACCTCCTAGCTGTCTAAGCCTTCCCACATCGTTTCCCACTTAACCATAACTTTGGGACCTTAGCTGACGGTCTGGGTTGTTTCCCTTTTCACGACGGACGTTAGCACCCGCCGTGTGTCTCCCGTGCTGACACTTGCTGGTATTCGGAGTTTGCATCGGTTTGGTAAGTCGGGATGACCCCCTAGCCGAAACAGTGCTCTACCCCCAGCAGTGATACACGAGGCGCTACCTAAATAGCTTTCGAGGAGAACCAGCTATCTCCGAGCTTGATTAGCCTTTCACTCCGATCCACAGGTCATCCGCTAACTTTTCAACGGTAGTCGGTTCGGTCCTCCAGTCAGTGTTACCTAACCTTCAACCTGCCCATGGATAGATCGCCCGGTTTCGGGTCTATACCCAGCGACTAAAGCGCCCTATTAAGACTCGCTTTCGCTACGCCTCCCCTATTCGGTTAAGCTCGCCACTGAATATAAGTCGCTGACCCATTATACAAAAGGTACGCAGTCACCCAACAAAGTAGGCTCCCACTGCTTGTACGCATACGGTTTCAGGTTCTATTTCACTCCCCTCTCCGGGGTTCTTTTCGCCTTTCCCTCACGGTACTGGTTCACTATCGGTCAGTCAGTAGTATTTAGCCTTGGAGGATGGTCCCCCATGTTCAGACAAGGTTTCTCGTGCCCCGTCCTACTCGATTTCATTGATAAGAGCGTTTCGTGTACGGGGCTATCACCCACTACGGCGGCACTTTCCAGAGCCTTCCACTACACTCAAATCAACTTAAGGGCTAGTCCCCGTTCGCTCGCCACTACTTAGGGAATCTCGGTTGATTTCTTTTCCTCAGGGTACTTAGATGTTTCAGTTCCCCTGGTTCGCCTCTTGCACCTATGGATTCAGTACAAGATACCTAGGTTATCCTAGGTGGGTTCCCCCATTCAGACATCTCTGGATCACAGTCTGTTTGCCGACTCCCCAAAGCTTTTCGCAGGCTACCACGTCTTTCATCGCCTCTGACTGCCAAGGCATCCACCGTATGCGCTTCTTCACTTGACCATATAACCCCAAGCAATCTGGTTACTGTCTCAATCGTGAAGACGACATTCGCCGAAAATTTGCGTCTTGAGAACTACAAATTTTACCTTGACCAGATCAATTGCCAGTGAAAGCAATCAATCAGTCACTTCTATCACATATCCAAATTTTTAAAGAACGATGTTTCTACCGGTCAAAAGACCAGAAATCAGCACTCACCAGGTCTACCCTGAAGCGCTCATTTCTGAACTCTTTCCTTCTACCGCAACGCGCGAGAGTGGTGGAGCCAAGCGGGATCGAACCGCTGACCTCCTGCGTGCAAAGCAGGCGCTCTCCCAGCTGAGCTATGGCCCCGTAATCTTCTGCACCAAGCAATTGGTAGGTCTGGGCAGATTTGAACTGCCGACCTCACCCTTATCAGGGGTGCGCTCTAACCAACTGAGCTACAGACCTATAACAGGGTCGCGTTACAGCATCGTCTTCGACTATGAATCAAGCAATTCGTGTGGGAACTTATGAAGAAGCTGATGTCTTCGATTAAGGAGGTGATCCAGCCGCAGGTTCCCCTACGGCTACCTTGTTACGACTTCACCCCAGTCATGAATCACTCCGTGGTAACCGTCCCCCCGAAGGTTAGACTAGCTACTTCTGGAGCAACCCACTCCCATGGTGTGACGGGCGGTGTGTACAAGGCCCGGGAACGTATTCACCGTGACATTCTGATTCACGATTACTAGCGATTCCGACTTCACGCAGTCGAGTTGCAGACTGCGATCCGGACTACGATCGGTTTTATGGGATTAGCTCCACCTCGCGGCTTGGCAACCCTTTGTACCGACCATTGTAGCACGTGTGTAGCCCTGGCCGTAAGGGCCATGATGACTTGACGTCATCCCCACCTTCCTCCGGTTTGTCACCGGCAGTCTCCTTAGAGTGCCCACCCGAGGTGCTGGTAACTAAGGACAAGGGTTGCGCTCGTTACGGGACTTAACCCAACATCTCACGACACGAGCTGACGACAGCCATGCAGCACCTGTGTCTGAGTTCCCGAAGGCACCAATCCATCTCTGGAAAGTTCTCAGCATGTCAAGGCCAGGTAAGGTTCTTCGCGTTGCTTCGAATTAAACCACATGCTCCACCGCTTGTGCGGGCCCCCGTCAATTCATTTGAGTTTTAACCTTGCGGCCGTACTCCCCAGGCGGTCAACTTAATGCGTTAGCTGCGCCACTAAAATCTCAAGGATTCCAACGGCTAGTTGACATCGTTTACGGCGTGGACTACCAGGGTATCTAATCCTGTTTGCTCCCCACGCTTTCGCACCTCAGTGTCAGTATCAGTCCAGGTGGTCGCCTTCGCCACTGGTGTTCCTTCCTATATCTACGCATTTCACCGCTACACAGGAAATTCCACCACCCTCTACCGTACTCTAGCTCGCCAGTTTTGGATGCAGTTCCCAGGTTGAGCCCGGGGCTTTCACATCCAACTTAACGAACCACCTACGCGCGCTTTACGCCCAGTAATTCCGATTAACGCTTGCACCCTTCGTATTACCGCGGCTGCTGGCACGAAGTTAGCCGGTGCTTATTCTGTCGGTAACGTCAAAATTGCACGGTATTAACGTACAACCCTTCCTCCCAACTTAAAGTGCTTTACAATCCGAAGACCTTCTTCACACACGCGGCATGGCTGGATCAGGCTTTCGCCCATTGTCCAATATTCCCCACTGCTGCCTCCCGTAGGAGTCTGGACCGTGTCTCAGTTCCAGTGTGACTGATCATCCTCTCAGACCAGTTACGGATCGTCGCCTTGGTGAGCCATTACCTCACCAACTAGCTAATCCGACCTAGGCTCATCTGATAGCGCAAGGCCCGAAGGTCCCTGCTTTCTCCCGTAGGACGTATGCGGTATTAGCGTTCCTTTCGGAACGTTATCCCCCACTACCAGGCAGATTCCTAGGCATTACTCACCCGTCCGCCGCTAAATCAAGGAGCAAGCTCCTCTCATCCGCTCGACTTGCATGTGTTAGGCCTGCCGCCAGCGTTCAATCTGAGCCATGATCAAACTCTTCAGTTCAATACTGCTTGGGTTTTGAGAAAACCCTAAACTTGGCTCAGCAATCGCAAATCTCTTACTTAAAAGAGTAACTCTCGAATTCACGAGTGTTGCTTTGTGATGCTGATAATCTGTCGACTATCAGGCTTACCTCACAAGCACCCACACGAATTGCTTGATTCAGTTGTTAAAGAACAGTTGGTTAAGCCTCTCGCCTCAACCAGGCCGCGCATTCTACAGCAGCCTTTCTTTCTGTCAAGTCGTTTTCAAAAGAATTTTTTCTTTCTACTCAACCACTTGCGCCTTCGATCAGAACTTCTTCTCTCCAGCGGGAGGCGCATTCTACAGCGTTCAAAACCGCTGTCAACCACCTCTTTACAAACCGCTTTCGATCCATTCGATCGAACCACCAACAGGACTCAAACACCACCCTGTCGACCGGCGCGCATTCTACACGCCATACCCAGCCTTGCAAGCCCTTCATTTAACTTAACTTATTGATTAACAAGCAGTTTTTGAAGCGCTTCATCGCTGAAGTGGCGCGCATTCTACCGCCAGCAGAATGCGCGTCAAGCTTATTTTGCAGTTTTGTTACCTGGGTGACTCGAGCGCCTCGCGCAGACCGCTACGGCGCTCGACGCGACGCTGCAGCGCCTGCTCGAAGATGCCGGCACGGCTTTCGATCAGGCTGAACCAGTTTCTGGCGCGAGTGATACCGGTATAAAGCAGTTCCTTGGTCAACACAGGGTTGAGCGTGTCGGGCACCAGCAGTGCGCAATGCTCGAACTCCGAGCCCTGGGACTTGTGCACGGTCATGGCGAATACGGTTTCCACCGCGCTCAACCGGCTGGGCAGGATATGCCGCAGCTCGCCACTGCCATCGTTGCGCGGAAAGACCGCACGCAGCACCAGGCGCCTTTGGCCGCCCTCCTCGTCCGGCAGCTTCAGCGCGATGCCGATATCCCCGTTCATCAGACCTAAGCTGTAGTCGTTGCGCGTCACCAGAACGGGGCGGCCTTCGTACCAACCCTGATCGGCGTCCAGCAAACCGGCAACGTGCAGCGCCTGGGCGATGCGCTGGTTCATCGCCTCGACGCCCCAGCGCCCCTTGCGCACGGCACAGAGCAACTGAAAGCGGTCGAAGGCCGCCAGCACCGCTGCCGCCCAGGTATCCCATTGCAGATTCGCTGCCTCGAGTGCCGGCCGCCGCGCATGCAGTACCTGCAGATAGTGTCGATAGCCCTGCGCCTGCTGGCCGATGCCGTCGAGCAGCAGAGACTCAAGCGCTCCATCCTGCTCGCCAGTCAGAAGCAGCCGGTGCAGATCGCCATAGCCCCCCGTCAGCACCGCTTTGCTCTGATCAGCCTCACCGGCATTGACTGCCAAGGCCAACTGGCCGATGCCCGAGCGACTGTCGAAGCGTCGGGAGTGGCGCAGCATGACGATATGCTGCGCCAATGGCTGCTCGCCTTGCCTCAGACTGCCTTCAGGCAAGGGCTCCTGCGTGCGCGACTCGAGCCAGGCCAACGTCTGCGCACTGTAGCCACCCTGCTCGGCATCCCGGCAGAGATCACCCAGCACAGCGCCGGCTTCCACCGAGGCGAGCTGATCCTTGTCCCCCAGCAGAATCAGCCGCGCATGTACCGGCAGTGCGTCGAGCAGATTGGCCATCATCTCCAGATCGATCATCGAGGCTTCGTCCACCACCAGCACGTCCAACGGCAACGGATTGCTGGCATCGTGACGGAAGTGGCGGCTGTCCGGCAGGCTGCCGAGCAGGCGGTGCAAGGTGGTCACTGCAGTGGGAATCTGCAGCTTGATCGCCTCGTCCAACGGCAAGGACGCCACCTGAGCGCCAATCGATTCGGTCAGGCGCGCCGCTGCCTTGCCGGTGGGCGCGGCCAGGCTCAGGCGCAGCGCAGCCCCCTCGGCCATGGCCGCTTCCTGTAACAGCGCCAGCAAGCGCACCACAGTGGTGGTCTTGCCGGTGCCCGGCCCGCCGGTTATCAGGGTGAAACACCCGCGTGCCGCCAGGGCGCAGGCCAGTTTCTGCCAGTCGGTCAGGCGCTCGCCCGCCACCATCAGGGGCTCGGGGAACAGCCGGGCCAGGCGCGCGGCCAGTTGCGCCGGCTCCTGCGCTGGCCTTTGCAGGCGCTCGCGAATCTGCCCGGCGACGCGCTGCTCATAATCCCAGTAACGCCGCAGGTACAGGCAACTGCCACGCAATACCAGCGGCGCCGCCGGTGCCAGCAGGGTGCTGGAGCGGCAGGCTTCGAGCCAGTGCTCTAGCGTCAGCCCCTGCAGCACCTGCGAAGGCAACAGCAACTGCTCGGCCTCTTCGCCCTCCGGTGGCAACGAGAGCGCGAAGTCCGGGTCGTTCAAGGTAGCCGCCAGGTCCAGGCAGACGTGACCCTGCCCCAACTGGTGGCTGGCCAGGGCAGCGGCCAACAGCAGCAGAGGAGATGCCGATTCATCCAGTTCGGCAAGGAACTGCGCCAACGAGCGGTCCAGCTCGCGCAGCCAGCCACGTTCGCTCCAGGAGGCCAGCAGGGCGAAGAGCGCCTCGCGCGAAGCCAGAGCCGAATTCATGCCCGCACCTCCTCTGCAGCGCCGAGAAAGAGTGCATCGAGCTGTTCGATCAGCTCGCGTGCCGGCCGCGCCTGGTACTGCCCGCAGGCAGGTGCGCGCAGGAACAGGAAGAGCGCCCCGCCCAGGTGCCGGTCATAGTCGTAATCCGGCAGGCGCAGGCGCAACTGCCGGTGCAGGGCCAGCACATAGAGGACGTATTGCAGGTCGTAGCGATGCTCGAGCACGGCGTCGGTCATGGCCGCCTGGGTATAGGCCTGTTCGTCGCCGCCCAGCCAGTTGGATTTGTAATCAAGCACGTAATAGCGCCCCCCGTACTCGAAGGCCAGATCGATGAAGCCCTTGAACATGCCATTGAGGCGGTCGGCGCGTAGCGGTTGCCGCGCCTGCCCCGGCAACTCGAAGCGCTGCACCAGGGCATCCAGGCGCTGCACATCCACCTGACACGCCTCGAACCAGAACTCCAGCTCGGCCTGATAGTCGTCCAGCCGTGCCAGGCTGGCCGCATTCCCGCCGACCAGCTTCAACGGTTGTTGCAGCAGTGCCAGCAGCCAGTCCTGCAGCGGTTCGATCCAGGCCTCGAGGCCACGACGCTGGCAGCGCCGGGCCAGCAGGTCACGCAGCACATCAGGCTTGCCAAGCAGATGCGCGAAGCCTTCACTGGCCGCCAGCTCCAGCAGGCCATGGAGGAAAGTACCGGGGTTCGGCCCACGCGGGAAACGATGCAGCCCCTGCGCCGCCACCGATAGGGGCAGCGCTACCGGCGTGGCCGGTTCGTCATCGCTGGCATTCTGCATGGCGGCGCTGTCAGGCGCGGCATCTTCATGCCGTTGCACGCCCGACGAGTCCCCCTCCTCCAGGCGCAGCGCACTGTAGGAAGCGATCCACCAATGCTCGGCAGCGCGCCGCGATGGCGTGCGCCAGTGGGCCTGGAACGCCGATGCCGCCAGCGGCCGATAACGCTCGTCGCTCGCTTCGGGCAACGGCAACAGCACACTGCCTGGAGCCTGCTCGAAGCGCTCCAGCCAACGCCCAAGGTCGGCGCTCTGCGCCAAGGCATCGCCGCCGCCTAGCAGATAACCGAGCGCGGATTGATGCAGCCGCGACTTCCTGGCGTTGCCGATTTTCAGATCCGCCACCCCGAGCCAGCAGGCATGCCGCGCACGGGTCAGCGCCACGTAGAGCAGGCGCAGGTCCTCGCCGAGGCGCTCACGCTCGGCACGTTCGAGCGCCGCTTCGTCGGCCTTGAGCAGCAGGCGTCGGCGCTCGCCGTCCTGCACCAGCATGGGTTTCTTCTCATCCAGCGGGCGGAAGCCACAGATGAAGGGCAGGAATACCAGCGGGTACTCCAGGCCCTTGGACTTGTGGATGGTCACCACCCGCACCAGAGACTCGTCGCTTTCCAGACGCAGCACCTGCTCATCGGCGCCCCGCCCTTCGCCTGCCAGCAGTTCGCCGAGATGGCGGATCAGCGCCTGCTCGCCATCCAGCTCGCTGGCGGCCTGTTGCAGCAGCTCGGCCAGGTGCAGCAGGTTGGTCAACACCCGCTCGCCATCGTCACGCCCCATCAGCCGTTGCGGCAGCTCGAAGTCCTGCAGCAACTGGCGCAGCATCGGCAGCACACCCTGGCGCTGCCAGCACTGGCGATAGGCACGAAACTGCATGACGCGCCGTTCCCAGGTGCGCTCGTCGAGGTTGAGCCCTTCCAGCTCCTGTAACTGCAGACCCAGGGTGGCGCTGGCCAGGGCGGCGCGCAGCGGACGATCCTGATCCGGCTCGGCGCAGGCCCGCAGCCACAGCAGCAAGTCACGCGCCTCCTGGGCGGCGAATACCGAGTCCTTGTCCGATAGATAGACGCTGCGCACACCGCGCGCCGCCAGCTCACCACGGATCGCCTGGGCCTCGCTGAAGTCACGCACCAGCACGGCGATATCGCTGGGTTGCAGGGCTTTCAACTCAGCGCCGCGGAGGAAACCGGCCTGGTCACGTTGCCCCTGATTGAGCAACGCGGTGATTTCGCTGGCTGCGGAGGCGGCCATGGCCTCCACGTAGGCCTTCTTCGACAGCGGCTCGTCGCTGTGCAGGTGCCAGACCGTCAGTGCCGGTTGGCACTGGCCCTGCACCGTCCAGCTCTCCGGGCGGCCTTGCGCACCCACCTCGATAAATGGCAGATCGTCACGCAGCAGGAAGGCCCCCGCGCCACTCTCACGCCGCTCGGCCGCCAGGAACAGAGCATTGACCGCCTCCACCACGGCCTGACTGGAGCGGAAGTTGGTTTCCAGGTTGTAGTGGCGCCCCTGGGTGGCGCGGCGCGCACGCAGATAGGTGTGGATGTCAGCGCCACGGAAGGCATAGATGGCCTGCTTGGGGTCGCCGATCATGAACAGGCCACAGTCGGCGCGGTTGGCTTCGACCTGATAGAGGGTATCGAAGATGCGGTACTGCAGCGGGTCGGTGTCCTGGAATTCGTCGATCATCGCCACCGGAAACTGGCAGCGGATGACCTCGGCCAGGCGCGCGCCGTTCTCCCCTTGCAGCGCGGCATCGAGACGGATGAGCATGTCGTCGAAGCCCATCTCGGCGCGCTGGCGTTTTTCCCAGTCGAAACGCGCCCGCACCCAGGCGGCCGCGTGTCGCAGCGCCGGTTCGGCAGGGTCACTGAGCGCCGCCAGGCGTGCTTCCAGACCGGCCATGGCGACCAGCGCCGGATGTTGCGGTAACTCGCCCTTCCAGGCTTCGGCCAGACCATCTGGGGTCAGGCGCTTGAAGCCGCTGCCCAGATCGAGCGCAGCCTCGTCGCTGCCCGCCCATTCGCGCAACTTGTGCAGCCAGGGGTTGTAGTAGCGCGCCTGGATCTTGCGCGCGTCCACCTGTTTGTCGGCAACAGCCTTGTCCAGCAGCAGTTGCAGTTCATCGGCCCACTTCGTCCAGGGCGCCTTGAGCGCAGCCAGTTCGGTTTCGCGCTCGGCAAGTGCCTGTTCGAGCAACTCACCCAGCGCTTGCCCCTGAGCCTGATCCGCCTCGCCCAGCAGCGGCCGTAGCCGCTCACCGAGCGCATCCGGCGTGCCCCACTGCTGCGCCACCCAGCTCAATGCCGCGCCCTGCAAGGGATAGCAATGCTGCCGCCAGTAATCGCGCACCACCTCGGCGAGCAGCTCGCTGTGGTCGGTTTCCAGGGTCTGGCTGAACAGGCTGCCGCTGTCGAAGGCATGTTCGCGCAGCATGCGCTGGCACCAGCCGTGGATGGTAGACACTGCCGCCTCGTCCATCCATTGCGCGGCCAGCTCGAGGCGCCGCGCGCAATCGGGCCACTGTGCCTCGGAGAAGTCATCGCGCAGCGTCGCCAGCAAGGCATCGCCTTCACGGTCACCGCGAAAAACCGCCGCCGCCTCCACCAGGCGGGCACGAATGCGGTCGCGCAGCTCGCGGGTGGCGGCATCGGTGAAGGTCACCACCAGTATCTGCGGCGGCAGCAGCGGCTCGGCGAAGGCCGCCTCGCCACCGTAGCGCAGGATCAGACGCAAATACAGCGCGGAAATGGTGTAGGTCTTGCCCGTACCGGCGCTGGCCTCGATCAGGCGGCTGCCATGCAGGGGAAAACGCAGGGCCAGAGGGCGTTGCGCGGCACTCATGGCGTCACCTCCCCGAGCGCGCGCGGCTCACTGTCGAGCAAGGGCCGATACAGACGTTCGCTCCATTCGGCAAAGCCGCCGTCAGCGGTCAAGGCGGCATAATCCGGGAACTGGCGGGCCAGGCAGGCATTGGCCTGAACCTCTCCGGTCTGTTTGAAGGCGCCCTCGTAGGCGCTGCGCGCCTTATCCTCGTTGCCGTCGAGCAACCAGACCAGAGAAGTTTTCAGGGCCACCGGTAGCGGCGCGCACATGCCCTCGACCCAGCCCTGCAGCCAGGCATCGAGCACCTCACGGGCACGTTCGAGCGGCACCGGGTCGAAGGCCAGCGCCTGATCCTCGCCCACCAGCAGGGTGGTCAGCGGATGTTCGCAGGCCGAGGCGATCAGGTGCAGCACATAGGGTCGCAGCAGGCGGTGCCACTTCCAGGCGCCGTCCTTGGCCAGCGCCCCAGGCAGCATCTGCAAGCTGGCCAGCGTGCCATCGCGGCCTCGGCGCAGGCCACTGAGCCAGCCCTCAAGCAGCACTTCGCCCTGCACGTAATGCAACGCCAAGGGTGAGTCGATCACCTCTGGCCAAGCGTTACGCAGCATCCGGTAACGCTGAACCTGTGCTGGCAAGGGGGCTAGCAAGGCCTGGCGGTACTGTTCACCGAAGCCAGCCAGGGGCAGCACGCCGCTGCGCCGCAGACGTTCGGCGGCACTGGTCAGTGCCTGCTCGGGCGCTTCGTCATCCGCCAACAAGGCCGCCTTGAGCAGACGCTCTTGCAACTGGTAACGCGCCAGGCCGTCCAGGGCGAAGGGTTCGCTGTCCAAGCGAGGCTGCGCCTGTTCATCCAGGTACACCTTGAGGCGGCGACTGAACAGGCAGCGGACGGGATCGCGCAGAAAGCTCTGCAGCAGCTCCGGGGTCAGGGTGCGCCCCTCCTCCCACACCGGCAACGCACTCTCGAGCAGTGCCGGCGATGCCTGACCATGCAGGGCAGCCCACTCGTGGGCATAGCTGAAGAGCTGCGGATCGGCGCCGAAGTAGCGCCGACTGAACGGCTGCAAGGGGTGCACGGTGGTCAGCGCCTGCAACAGATCGCCGCCATCGTGCAGACGCCAGGCGTTGGCCAGGTGATCGCGCAGTTGGCCGATCAGTACCGAGGGCGGCCGCTCGCTGTTGTCGCGCACACTGCGCCCGACCCAGCTTATGTAGAGATGATCGCGGGCGGCGAGCAGCGCCTCCAGTAGCAGGTAACGGTCGTCCTCACGGCGCGAGCGATCGCCTGGGCGGTAATCGCCGGCCATCAGATCGAAGTCCAGCGGCGCCTGGCTGCGCGGGTAGTCGCCGTCGTTCATGCCCAGCAGGCAGACCTGGCGGAAGGGGATCGCGCGCATGGGCATCAGGGTGCAGAAGTTCACCGCACCGGTGAGAAAGCGTTGGCTGAGACGGCCCTGATCGAGACCGCCAAGCCAGGCTTCGCGCACCACCGCCAGCGGCAGAGCCTCCTCCAGCCCAGCGCCGTCGCAGAGTTCCAGCCAGGTATCGAGGGCTTCCAACAACTGGTTGCGCAGCACCTCGTCGCGCTCGTCCTGCGCGAGGAAGAAATCATCCAGCAAATCACGCAGACGCTGCCCCCAGAGCATCGGGGCAGCCGGTTCATGCAAGGCTTGCAGCAGACGCTCGAGGGCGTCGAGCAAGCGGTCGAGCGGGCCGATCAGAGCGGCATCGAGCCCGCCGATCTCGTCGAAGGGCTCGATATCCGCATAGGCTTCGCCGCGCCCCACCGCATAGCCCAGCAACATGCGGCGCAGACCGAAACGCCAAGTGTTCTGTTCCAGCCCCTGGCCGACACCAAGTGCCTCGCGCTGCTGGGCATCGAGCCCCCAGCGGATGCCGGCGCCCTCCAGCCAGCGGCGCAGGGTCGGTAGTTGTTCCTCGCTGATGGCGAAACGGGCACGCAGCGCGGCGACATCCAGCAGGTCGAGAATCTCGCTGACGCTGAAACGGCTCTCCGGCAGGCGCAGCAGGTGCTCCAGGGCAATCACCAGCGGCTCCTTGCCGCGCAACCCCTGGTCGGCCAGGGTGAAGGGAATGAAGCGCGGATCATCGCTGGCGAACTGGCCGAACACCGCCTGGATGTGCGGCGCGTAGGCATTGACGTCCGGCACCATGACGATCACGTCACGCGGGCGCAGGCTCGAATCGGCACTGAAACGGGCCAGTAGCTGATCGTGCAGCACTTCCACCTCGCGTTGCGCACTGTGCGCCACATGGAAACGCAGCGACTGATCCTGCTCTGGCTGTACCGGCGGCCAGGTGCTGCGGCTTTCCGCCAGCGTGCGCAGATCGAGGATGTCGTGCTGCAACTGGCCCAGCAGGCAGTCGTCCGCAGGCGGGCTGAACAGGTCGATGCGCTCGAACTGCTCACGGTAACGCTGCGGCTCGTCATACTGATCCAGCAGATTGATGTAGTCGCGCCCCTGCTTGCCCCAGGCGGCCAGCAACGGCTGGGCATGCTGGTGCATTTCCACTTCGTCGAACAGGCCTATCTGCCCGCCAGGGTCGCCCTTGCGCCGCTGGCGGCGGTACTGGTGGCGCAGCAGATCCTTGTCTTCGACGATATCGCCCCAGTGGTGCTGACAGGGGTTGTGCACGAAGAGCATCACCTGGCTGAAGCGCGCCATGGCTGCCAGCGCCTCGAGCATCTGCGCTGGCAGCGAGGAAATGCCGAACACCGTGATCCGCCGGGGCAGGCCGGCGGGCCGGCTATCCAGCGTGCCAAGGTGGGCGACGAAGCGCGGATGCACGCCGGCGCGGCTCTCAGCCAGGTGCTGCGGCCCGACATCGGCCAGCAGCGCCCGCCACAAGGCAGGCTGCCAGAGCGAAGCCTGGTCCAGTGGGCGCTCACCGCCGCGCGAGGTGCGCAGACGATCCAACCCGTTGGCCCAATCCTCCAGCCAATCGGCGCGGTAAACCTGATACTGGTCGAACAGATCGGCCAGGCGCTCGGCCAACTGATAGCGCTTGCGCAAGTCCTGATCGTCGGCCAGGAAGCGACGCAACGGCGCGAAGGCCTCCTCGGCCAGCAGCCCCGGCAGCAGGCGCATCAGGCGCCAGGTCAGCGGTGCCTTGTCCAGCGGCGACTGCGCAGGAATCGCCTCCTTGCCCAATACACTGCGATAGGCCTGCCAGAGAAAACGCGCCGGCAGCTCCACCTGCTGTGCAGCGGCGATGCCACAGCCGTCGTTCTCGGCCAGGGCCAGCTTGAGCCACTGCGCGATGCCGTTGCTCTGCACCAGCAGCACCTCGTTCTCCAGCGGCCGCAAGGGATAGCGGCGCATCCAGGCCACCGAGAGCGCACGCAGCTCCTCCAGATGGTTACCGTGGATGACGATGAGGCCGGGGGACAATTCCGGGCTGGCGGGCATCGACTGTCTGACTCCTGAGAAAACGAACCGCAAGTTTGCCAGCATTGCCCGCGAGATGCGCCATCGCGCGCAAAGGAACGCAGAGCGGCAGAAATGAAAAAGGGCGACCCGAGGGTCGCCCTTTTCTGCGATGAATCAGCCGAACTTAGTTCTGGCTTTCCATCTGAGCACGGATCAGATCACCAATGGTGGTCGGGCCGGTGCTTTCAACGTCTTGCTTGTTGCGCAGTTCCTTCATCGCGTCCTTCTCGTCCTCGACGTCTTTCGACTTGATGGACAGGCTGATAACGCGGGACTTGCGGTCAACGCTGATGATCTTGGCTTCTACTTCGTCGCCTTCTTTCAGCACGTTGCGCGCGTCTTCGACGCGGTCACGGCTGATTTCGGAGGCTTTCAGCGTGGCTTCGATCTCGTTGCCCAGGTCGATGATGGCGCCCTTGGCGTCGACTTCCTTGACGGTGCCGCGCACGATGCTGCCTTTGTCGTTCAGGGAAACGTAGTTGCTGAACGGATCGTCTTCCAGTTGCTTGATACCCAGGGAGATACGCTCACGCTCCGGGTCAACCGACAGGATGACGGTTTCCAGCTCGTCGCCCTTCTTGAAGCGACGCACGGCTTCTTCGCCAGGCTCGTTCCAGGAGATGTCGGACAGGTGAACCAGACCATCGATGCCGCCGTCCAGGCCGATGAAGATACCGAAATCGGTGATCGACTTGATGGTGCCGGAGATCTTGTCACCCTTGTTGAACTGACCGGAGAAGTCTTCCCACGGGTTGGTCTTGCACTGCTTGATACCCAGGGAGATACGACGACGCTCTTCGTCGATGTCCAGAACCATGACTTCCACTTCGTCGCCGACGTTGACGACCTTCGACGGGTGGATGTTCTTGTTGGTCCAGTCCATTTCGGACACGTGCACCAGACCTTCAACGCCTTCTTCCAGCTCAGCGAAGCAGCCGTAGTCGGTGAGGTTGGTGACGCGCGCCATGACGCGGGTGTTTTCCGGGTAACGAGCCTTGATGGCAACCCACGGATCTTCGCCCAGTTGCTTCAGACCCAGGGAAACGCGGTTACGCTCGCGATCGTACTTCAGAACCTTGACGTCGATCTCGTCGCCAACGTTGACGATCTCGGACGGGTGCTTGATGCGCTTCCAGGCCATGTCGGTGATGTGCAGCAGGCCGTCTACGCCGCCCAGGTCAACGAACGCACCGTAGTCGGTGAGGTTCTTGACGATACCTTTGACCTGCTGGCCTTCCTGCAGGGATTCCAGCAGAGCTTCGCGCTCGGCGCTGTTCTCGGCTTCCAGGACGCTACGACGGGAAACGACAACGTTGTTGCGCTTCTGGTCCAGCTTGATGACCTTGAATTCCAGCTCTTTGCCTTCCAGGTGAGTGGTATCACGCACCGGACGGACATCGACCAGGGAACCCGGCAGGAACGCGCGGATGCCGTTGACGTCAACGGTGAAGCCGCCTTTGACCTTACCGTTGATGACGCCCTTGACCACTTCTTCAGCGTTGAACGCAGCTTCCAGAACCAGCCAGGATTCAGCGCGCTTGGCTTTCTCGCGGGACAGCTTGGTTTCACCGAAGCCATCTTCAACCGCGTCCAGCGCGACGTGGACTTCGTCACCGACCTTGATGGTCAGCTCGCCTTGTTCGTTGAAGAACTGGTCGAGCGGGATGACGCCCTCGGACTTCAGGCCGGCGTGTACGGTAACCCAGTCACCGTCGATGTCGACCACGATGCCGGTGATGATGGCGCCCGGCTGCATGTCGAGGGATTTCAGGCTTTCTTCAAAAAGTTCTGCAAAGCTTTCGCTCATGTTGATTCCTGTTGATCAAGGGCGGGGATTCGCCCAAACCACACTCCAGACAATGTGGGTTCGTTCATGTAAAAAGAGGCCTGCGGGACTAGGACTGGTCTCCCGCATGCCTCCTTGCGAACCTGTCGGTTTAAGGCAACCGTGGCTCTGGTGAACCCCAGAGGGTTCTTTTACCCGGCGAGGTCGCGCGCGGCGACCTCGCTCAGAATTCGTTCCAGCACCTGCTCGATGGAAAGTTCGGTGGAATCCAGCACCAGCGCATCGGTTGCCGGTTTGAGCGGTGCCACCGCGCGCTGGGTATCACGCTCGTCGCGCGCCCGTATCTCATCAAGAAGACTCGCGAGATTAACATCATCGCCCTTGCCCTTCAACTGCAGGTAGCGGCGACGGGCACGCTCCTCGGCGCTGGCGGTGAGGAAAACCTTGAGTGGCGCGTCGCTGAACACCACGGTACCCATATCCCGCCCATCGGCCACCAGACCCGGCATTTCCCGGAAAGCGCGCTGACGTTGCAGCAGCGCTTCGCGCACGGCCGGCAGGGAAGCGACCATGGAAGCCCCCGCCCCCACCTGCTCGTTGCGGATGGCGTCGGTCACCTCTTCGCCTTCGAGGACGATGCGCTTGTCGGTGAACTGCACGTCCAGGTGCGCCGCCAGTTGCTTGAGCGCCTCTTCGTTGGTCAGGTCGATGCCGTGGTTGCCGGCGGCGAAGGCCAGCAGGCGATAGAGCGCGCCGGAGTCGAGCAGATTCCAGCCCAGTTGCTTGGCCAGCAGGGCGCAGACCGTGCCCTTGCCAGATCCGCTCGGCCCGTCGACGGTGATTACCGGAGCGTTCATGATTTGCCCTCTACTGCCACATTGATGCCGACCTCGGCCGCCAGGGCGAGGAAGTTGGGGAAGGACGTGGCGACGTTGGCGCAATCGTGAATGCGGATCGGCGCACTGGCGCGCAGCGAGGCAACACTGAAGGACATGGCGATACGGTGGTCGCCATGGGCCCAGACTTCGCCACCGCCAATGGCGCCGCCTTCGATGACGATGCCGTCCGGGGTTGGCTCGGCCTTGACGCCCAGGGCGACCAGGCCGTCGGCCATCACCTGGATGCGATCGGACTCCTTGACCCGCAGCTCTTCGGCGCCGCGCAGCACGGTACGGCCTTCTGCGCAGGCGGCGGCAACGAACAGCACCGGGAACTCATCGATGGCCAGCGGCACCAGGTCTTCGGGGATGTCGATGCCCTTGAGCTTGGCGGCGCGCACACGGATGTCGGCCACCGGCTCACCGCCCACTTCGCGCTGATTTTCCAGGCTGATATCGCCACCCATCAGCTTGAGAATGTCGATCACACCGGTACGGGTCGGGTTGATGCCAACGTGCTCCAGCACCAGTTCGGAACCTTCGGCAATACTGGCGGCAACCATAAAGAAGGCGGCGGAGGAGATATCGGCCGGCACTTCGATGCGCGTGGCGGTCAGCTTGTGGCCGGACTCGACGCTGGCCGTGCTGCCCTCGACGCTGACTGGGTAGCCGAAGCCACGCAGCATGCGCTCGGTGTGGTCACGGGTCGGCGCCGGCTCGGTCACCGAGGTGCGGCCAGCGGCATACAGCCCCGCCAGCAGCAGGCAGGATTTGACCTGAGCGCTGGCCATGGGCATTTCATAGGCCATGCCGGTCAGGCGCTGACCACCCTTGATGTGCAGCGGCGGGCGGCCTTCGGCGCCGGTCTCGATCACCGCGCCCATTTCCCGCAGCGGCTTGGCCACGCGGTTCATCGGGCGCTTGGACAGCGAGGCGTCGCCGGTCAGGGTGGTGTCGAACGGCTGCGCGGCCAGCAGGCCGGAGAGCAGACGCATGGACGTGCCGGAGTTGCCCATGTACAGCGGGCCGGCCGGGGCTTTCAGACCATGCAGACCGACGCCATGGATGGTCACACGGCCATGATGCGGGCCTTCGATAACCACGCCCATGTCACGAAACGCCTGCAGGGTAGCCAGGGCATCTTCGCCCTCGAGGAAGCCTTCGACCTCGGTGGTGCCCTCTGCCAGCGAACCCAGCATGATCGAGCGGTGCGAGATGGATTTGTCACCCGGCACGCGGATACGTCCAGCCAGCGAGCTACCAGGTTTTGCCAGGAAAATCAGATCGGTCGAATGCATAGCGTCCACATAGGCCCTGCGGGCCAGAATTTTGCTGAAATGTTCGCGGGCCACGCGAGCGCGGGTGAACACGCCCAGGAGTTGATGCCCGTCCCCGGCGTCGACCGCGTCGCGCAGGGCGTCGAGGTCGTCGCGAAAGGTGTCCAGGGTGCGCAGCACGGCCTCGCGGTTGGCGAGGAAGATATCGTGCCACATCACCGGGTCACTGCCGGCGATCCGCGTGAAGTCGCGAAAGCCGCCAGCGGCATAACGGAAGATTTCCAGATTCTCGCTGCGCTTGGCCAGCGAGTCGACCAGGGTGAAGGCCAGCAGGTGCGGCAGATGGCTGGTAGCCGCGAGTACCTGGTCGTGATGCTCCACGTCCATCTGCTCGACATCCGCGCCCAGCGCTTGCCACAGGCTCTGTACCAGCTCCAGCGCCGCATCGTCGCTGTGCTCGCTGGGGGTGAGGATGACCTTGTGCCGGCGGAACAGCTCGCCGTTGGAGGCCTCCACCCCGCTCTGTTCTGAGCCCGCAATGGGGTGCCCCGGCACGAAGCGCACCGCCCGCCCGAAGAAGGCCGTGCGCGCGGCGCGCACCACGTTGCCCTTGGCGCTACCGACATCGGTGAGAATCGCCTGGCCCAGCTCCAACTTGGCCAATTCGGCCAGCACCTTCTCCATGGCCAGGATCGGCACCGCAAGCTGGATCACCTCGGCGCCCTGACAGGCCTGAGCCAAATCGCTCTCGCAGCGATCGACCACACCCAACTCGACGGCCAGATGACGCGACTGCGGATCCAGATCGACACCCACCACCTCCCGACACAACCCGCGCTCACGTAACCCCTTGGCGAACGAACCGCCGATCAGACCCAGACCGATCACCACCAGGCGGCCGATCTTAGGGGGGCTCGGTTGCACTGCCGTTACAGTCTCGGTCACGCCGACAGCACCTTGCCCAGGGCATCGAGGAAGCGCGCATTCTCCCGTGGCAAGCCAATCGACACGCGCAAGAAGTTCGGCATGCGATAACCCGCCATTGGTCGCACGATCACCCCTTCGCGCAGCAGCGCGAGATTGATCGAGGCGGCATCGCGGCCGAAGTCGACGGCGATGAAATTGCCCTTCGAGGGAATCCAGCCAAGGCCCAACGCGCGCAGGCCCTCTTCCAGTTGCCGCATGCCGGCATCGTTGAGACGACGGCTCTCGGCCAGATAGTCGCTATCGGCCAGCGCGGCGCAGGCGGCCGCCAGGGCCAGACTGTTGACGTTGAACGGCTGACGTACGCGGTTGAGCACGTCGGCGATGGCCGGTGAGCTGATGGCGTAACCGACGCGCAGCGCCGCCAGGCCATAGGCTTTGGAGAAGGTGCGCGAAACCAGCAGGTTGGGATAGCGCGCCAGGTAATCCAGGCCATCGGGCAGTTCATCGCCTTCGGCGTACTCGATATAGGCCTCGTCCAGCACCACCAGCACTGTCTCCGGCACCTTGGCCAGGAAGGCCTCCAAGGCCTGCGGACCGAACCAGGTACCGGTCGGGTTGTTGGGGTTGGCGATGAACACCACGCGAGTCTTGTCGTCGATGGCAGCCAGCATGGCGCCCAGATCGTGGCCGTAGTCCCTGGCCGGCACGATCTTGCCCTGGGCACCAACGGCCTGGGTGGCGATGGGATACACCGCGAAGGCATAGTCGCTGAACACGGCATTGAGGCCAGGCGCCAGATAGGCCCGGGCAACCAGTTCGAGGATGTCGTTGGAGCCATTGCCCAGCGTCACCTGCGCAGCTTCGACGCCATAACGGGTCGCCAGCGCGGTTTTCAGATTGAAACCGTTGCCGTCCGGATAACGGGTCAGCTCGTCCAGCTCGGCACGGATCGCCGCCAGCACCTTGTCACTGGGGCCGAGCGGGTTCTCGTTGCTGGCCAGTTTGACGATACCGGCCGGATCGAGATCCAGCTCGCGCGCCAACTCATCGACCGGCTTGCCGGGCACGTAAGGGGACAGTTTTTGCACGCCCGGCTGAGCCAAGGCAAGGAAATCACAGGGCATAGCTACAAGCCTCAAGCTACAAGCTTCAAGAAAAAGCGACTCACGGCAGCACCTCCGGCATCAGGCGACAAACTGCTTCCCTCTTGCAGCTTGCGGCTTGACGCTTGCGGCTCAAAGTACCGCCTTCGGATAGGACCCCAGCACCTTCAGCGCCACAGCGTCTTGGGCAAGCTTCTCCAGCACGTCCTTGATCAACGGATCGCGATGGTGACCGACGAAGTCGATGAAGAACACGTAGGTCCACTTGCCGCTGCGCGACGGCCGCGTCTCGATGCGGGTCAGGTCGATACCGTTGTTGTGGAACGGTACCAGCAGCTCGTGCAGCGCGCCGGGCTTGTTGCGCATGGAGACGATGATCGAGGTCTTGTCGTCGCCGGTCGGCGGCACTTCCTGGTTGCCGATGATGAGAAAACGCGTGGAGTTGTCCGGGCGATCCTCGATCTTCTCCGCCAGTTTGCTCAGGCCATACAGGTTGGCCGCCATGTCGCCGGCGATGGCCGCGCTGTTCCACTCGCTCTTGACCCGCTTGGCCGCGTCGGCGTTGCTGGACACCGCCACGCGCTCGACGTTCGGGTAATGCGCGTCCAGCCACTTGCGGCACTGCGCCAGGGACTGGGCATGGGAATAGATGCGAGTGATCTTGTCGGTCTTGGTAGTTTCGCCCACCAGCAAGTGATGGTGGATGCGCAGTTCGACTTCGCCGCAGATCACCAGGTCATGCTCGAGGAAGCTGTCGAGTGTGTGGTTGATGGCACCCTCGGTGGAGTTTTCCACCGGCACCACACCGAAGTTCACCGCGCCGGCGGCCACTTCGCGGAACACTTCGTCGATGGCCGCCATCGGCACACTGATCACGGCATGGCCGAAATGCTTCATCGCCGCGGCCTGGCTGAAGGTGCCTTCCGGGCCGAGGTAGGCCACCTTGAGCGGATTCTCCAGGGCCAGACAGGAGGACATGATCTCGCGGAACAGCCGCGCCATTTCCTCGTTACCCAGCGGCCCCTGGTTACGCTCCATCACGCGCTTGAGCACCTGGGCTTCGCGCTCGGGACGATAGAACACCGGGGACTCGCCTTCCTTGAGTTCCTTCATCTTCACCCGCGCCACTTCTTCGGCGCAGCGGGCGCGATCACTGATCAGTTCGAGGATGCGCTCGTCCAGATTGTCGATGCGCACGCGCAGCGCCTGCAGCTCCTGCTCGGACATATCAACCGTGCTCCTTCTCGAACTCGGCCATGTAGGCCACCAGCGCCTCGACGGCATCCAGGCCGACGGCGTTGTAGATGGAAGCGCGCATGCCGCCGACCGAACGGTGTCCCTTGAGGTTGAGCAGGCCGCGCTCATCGGCACCGGCGAGGAAGACCTTGTCCAGCTTCTCGTCGGCCAGGCGGAACGGTACGTTCATCCAGGAACGGGCGTTATGGGCAATGGGGTTGCTGTAGAAATCGCTGCTGTCGATGGCCTTGTACAGCAGCTCCTTCTTGGCGCGGTTGACGCGCTCCATGGCCTCGACGCCACCCTGCTCCTTGAGCCACTGGAACACCAGGCCGGACAGGTACCAGGAATAGGTGGCCGGGGTGTTGTACATCGAGCCGTTGTCGGCCGAAACCTTGTAGTCGAGCATGGTCGGGCAGGCACTGCGGGCACGGCCAAGCAGGTCTTCGCGAACGATCACCACCACCAGACCACTGGGGCCGATGTTCTTCTGCGCACCGGCGTAGATCAGACCGAACTGCGACACGTCGATGGGGCGCGAGAGGATGTCCGAGGACATGTCCACCACCAGCGGGGTATCGCCGGTCTGCGGCACCCAGTCGAACTGCAGGCCGCCGATGGTTTCGTTACTGCAGTAATGCACGTAGGCGGCATCTTTCGACAGTTGCCAGTCGTTCTGTCCGGGAATGGCGAAGTAGTCGTGCGCCTTGGCACTGGCGGCCACGTTGATGGCGCCATAGCGACGCGCCTCTTCGATGGCCTTCTTCGACCAGATGCCGGTGTCGACGTAATCCGCCACGCCGTCTTCCGGCAGCAGGTTCAGCGGAATCTCGGCGAACTGCTGGCTGGCACCGCCCTGCAGGAACAACACCTTGTAGTCGTTGGGCACGGCGAGCAGATCGCGCAGGTCCTGTTCGGCCTGACTGGCGATGGCCACGTACTCGTCGCTGCGATGACTCATCTCCATCACCGACAGGCCCTTGCCCTGCCAGTCGAGCATCTCGGCCTGGGCGCGTTGCAGTACAGCGGTCGGCAGCGCGGCGGGGCCGGCGCAGAAGTTAAAAGCTCGCTTGCTCACGTCTGTCTCTCTCAGATTCACAGAACGCCACCACCAAGCAGTGGCATGTCCAAACTGTCTGCCGCACCCGTAGAAGGCGCTTTAGCGGCGACAGTCGCAGCTAAAACCCCTCCAACAGAACCCGACCTTACTCCTCGCCAGCTTCCTCGGCGTCAATGGCCGGTGCCTCGGCGCTTTCGGCGACTTCAACGCCCTCTTCACCTTCGACCAGCTCGTCTTCCTCTACCGGCGTCGGCTCCTGCACACGCTCCAGGCCCACCAGGGTCTCGTCCTTGGCCAGCTTGATCAGGGTCACACCCTGGGTGTTACGGCCGGAACTGGACACCTCGTCGACACGGGTACGCACCAGGGTGCCCTGGTCGGAAATCAGCATGATTTCCTCGCCGTCCTGCACCTGGATGGCACCGACCAGCTTGCCGTTACGCTCGCTGGTGACCATGGCGATCACGCCCTGGCCACCACGCCCGCGACGGGGGAACTTGCCCAGGCCGGTGCGCTTGCCGAAACCGCGCTCGGAGGCGGTCAGAATCTGTGCGCCGGACTCGGGAATCAGCATGGAGATCAGACGCTGATCCTTGCCCAGACGCATGCCACGCACACCGCGGGCGGTACGGCCCATGGTGCGCACCTTGCTCTCGGCGAAACGCAGCACCTTGCCAGCATCGGAGAACAGCATGACTTCCTTGGCGCCGTCGGTGATGGCAGCGGCGATCAGGGTGTCGCCCTCTTCCAGCTTCAGGGCGATCAGGCCGGCACTGCGCGGACGGCTGAACTGCACCAGCGGGGTCTTTTTCACGGTACCGAAGGCAGTGGCCATGAAGATGTAGGCACCGGTCGGCTCGGCCACCAGCTCGGGAGTTTCGCCCTCGACCTCCTCGACCTCTTCAGCCTCGACCACCTCGGTGGCCTCACCTTCGATCACCAGGCCTTCGTCGTCCAGATCCTCGTCGGCGCCCGCACTCTGCTGCAGGGCTTCAAGATCGATCTGCAGCATGGCAGTGATACGCTCGCCCTCGTCCAGCGGCAGCAGGTTGACCAGCGGGCGACCACGGGCGGTACGCGAGGCCTCGGGAATCTCGAAGGTACGCAGCCAGTACACCTTGCCCTTGCTGGAGAACAGCAGCAGGGTCGCGTGACTGTTGGCCACCAGCAGGTGTTCGACGTAGTCCTCGTCCTTCACCCCGGTGGCGGACTTGCCACGGCCACCGCGACGCTGCGCCTCATAGGCGGCCAGCGGCTGGCTCTTGGCATAGCCACCGTGGGAGATGGTGACGACGCGCTCTTCCTCGGTGATCAGATCGGCGATGGTCAGATCCTGACGCGAAGCGATGATCTCGGTACGGCGGGCATCGCCGAACTCGGCCTTGACCTTCTCCAGCTCCTCGCGGATGACTTCCATCAGGCGCTCGGGGCTGGTGAGAATGCGGATCAGCTCGCCGATCAGGCTGAGGATTTCCTGGTACTCGGCCAGCAGCTTCTCGTGCTCCAGGCCGGTCAGGCGGTGCAGGCGCAGCTCGAGGATGGCCTGGGCCTGCTCCGGCGACAGGTAGTACTTGCCGTCGCGCAGACCGTATTGTTCATCCAGCCCTTCCGGGCGGCAGGAATCAGCACCGGCGCGCTCGACCATGGCTTCCACCGCACTGGACTCCCAGGCGGTGGCGATCAAGCGTTCCTTGGCCTCGGCCGGGGTCGGCGAGCTCTTGATCAGCTCGATCACCGGGTCGATGTTGGACAGCGCGACGGCCTGGCCTTCGAGGATATGGCCACGCTCGCGCGCCTTGCGCAGTTCGTAGACGGTACGCCGGGTCACCACTTCGCGGCGGTGACGGACGAACACCTCGAGCATGTCCTTGAGGTTCATGGTCTTCGGCTGACCGTCGACCAGCGCCACCACGTTGATGCCGAACACGCTCTGCATCTGGGTCTGGGCGTACAGGTTGTTCAGCACCACGTCCGGCACTTCGCCGCGACGCAGTTCGATCACCACGCGCATGCCGTCCTTGTCGGACTCGTCACGCAGCTCGGTGATGCCTTCGATCTTCTTCTCTTTGACCAGCTCGGCGATCTTCTCGATCAGACGCGCCTTGTTGAGCTGGTACGGCAGCTCGGTCACCACCAGTTGCTGGCGACCGCCTACCTTGTCGATGTCCTCCACCTCGACCCGGGCGCGCACGTAGATGCGCCCACGGCCGGTGCGGTAGGCCTCGATGATGCCGGCGCGGCCGTTGATGATGCCGGCGGTGGGGAAATCCGGGCCGGGGATGTACTGCATCAGCTCATCGACGGTCAGCTCGGCGTTGTCCATCAGCGCCAGGCAGCCATCGATCACTTCGGAGAGGTTGTGCGGCGGGATGTTGGTGGCCATGCCCACGGCGATACCACTGGAGCCGTTGACCAGCAGGTTCGGTACCTTGGTCGGCATCACCGCCGGAATCTGCTCAGTGCCGTCGTAGTTGGGCACCCAATCGACGGTTTCCTTGTCCAGGTCGGCCAGCAGCTCATGAGCCAGCTTGGTCATGCGCACTTCGGTGTATCGCATGGCCGCGGCGTTGTCGCCGTCCACCGAACCGAAGTTGCCCTGGCCATCGACCAGCAGGTAGCGCAGAGAGAAATCCTGGGCCATGCGCACGATGGTGTCGTACACCGCGGTATCGCCGTGCGGGTGGTATTTACCGATCACGTCACCGACCACACGGGCGGATTTCTTGTAGGGCTTGTTCCAATCGTTGCCTAACTCGCTCATGGCATAGAGCACACGGCGGTGGACCGGCTTCAAGCCGTCGCGCGCATCCGGCAGCGCACGCCCGACGATCACGCTCATGGCGTAGTCGAGATAGGACTGTTTCAGCTCGTCTTCGATATTGACCGGGAGAATTTCTTTGGCCAGTTCGCCCATGAGAAGCCTGGTTCCTTTTTCTGGTGAAACTCCGCGTCATTCTTCCTGAACGCTACGAAGTTCGTCGGCATGGCGCCTGGCCATGACGACTCGCGATAAATCAACGGGTTATGCCGCGCTAAAGAGGCGCCGGGATCACTGCCGGCAGGCCCCATGAAAACTGCCGGAGCTTACCACAAAGCCCGCCCTGCACCTACCCCGCCACTGGCTGTGGCGGATGGCTCAGTGCAGGCGCTTGCGGCACATCAATTGCGCCAGTTTCTCGCTGTCCGGGCGCTCGACCACGCCCTTCTCGGTGACGATGTAGTCCACCAGATCCGCTGGCGTCACATCGAACACCGGGTTGCTCACCGCCACATCGGCGGCGATCGGCCGCCCGCCCAGCAGGCGCAGCTCATCGCCACTGCGCTCTTCGAGGGGGATGTCTTCGCCGCTTTCCAGCGCCATGTCGATGGTGGAGCTGGGCGCCACCACCATGAAGCGCACGCCGTGGTGCATGGCATTGACCGCAAGCTGATAGGTGCCGATCTTGTTGGCCACGTCGCCGTTGGCGGTGATGCGATCGGCGCCGACTATCACCCAGGACACGCCCTTGACCTTCATCAGGTGCGCGGCAGCGGCATCCACATTCAGGCTCACCGGCACGCCATCGCCGGCCAGCTCCCAGGCCGTCAGCCGCGCGCCCTGCAGCCAGGGCCGGGTTTCATCGACATAGACCCGTTCCACCAGCCCCTCCAGATGGGCCGCGCGAATCACCCCGAGCGCCGTGCCGAAGCCCCCTGTAGCCAGAGCGCCGGCATTGCAGTGGGTCATCAAGACCTGCTCGCTGCCCTGATGCTTGCGGATCAGTTCCATGCCCAGTTGCGCCATGGTCAGGTTGGCTTCGCGATCACTGGCGTGAATGCCCACCGCCTCGGCCTCGAGCTGCTCCAGTACACCCTGGTCGTCTTTCAGACGCTGCAGCCGCTCACGCATGCGCTGCAGCGCCCAGAACAGATTCACCGCCGTCGGGCGCGAAGCCGCCAGCCGCTGGAAGTCAGCCTCCAGCGCCTGACGCCAATCGCCACCCGCCGCCAGACAGGCCTGCGCACCGAGCACCACGCCATAGGCGGCGGCGATGCCAATGGCCGGCGCACCACGCACCACCATGTCGCGGATGGCCTGTGCCACCTCGGCAGCCGAATCGAAACGCAACCAGACCTGCTCCTGCGGCAACAGGCGCTGATCGAGCAGATAGAGCGCACCACCATGCCAATCGATTGCCTGAACCTTCTCTGCCGCCAGCAATTGCTCGCGCATCTGTTACCTCACCCTTGGCAATCGAAAACAGCTAAGTATACGCCGCCTGGCCAGCGCTCAGACAGCAAGCATCTGCATGCAGACGCTTCAAGCGCCTGATGTTCCTCTATAAACTGGCGCCCACCCATGCCCTCGATCCAAACGGATAGCCTGATGCCCTCAGCTCCACTCGATCTACTGCTTCTCCCCACCTGGCTGGTTCCGGTGGAGCCGGCTGGCGTCGTGCTGCGCGATCATGCCCTGGGCATCCGCGATGGCCAGATCGCCCTGCTCGCCCCGCGCGAGGAAGCCCTGCGCCAGGGCGCTCGGGAAGTACGCGAGCTGCCACACTGCCTGCTCGCCCCCGGCCTGATCAACGCCCACGGCCACGCGGCCATGAGCCTGCTGCGCGGCATTGCCGACGACCTGCCGTTGATGACCTGGCTGCACGAGCACATCTGGCCGGCCGAAGGCCAATGGGTCGACGAGGACTTCGTTCGTGACGGCACCGAGCTGGCCATTGCCGAGCAGATCAAAGTCGGCATCACCTGTTTCTCCGACATGTACTTCTACCCGCAGGTGGCCTGCCAATGCGTGCACGATGCCGGCGTGCGTGCGCAGATCAGCGTGCCGGTACTGGACTTTCCCGTGCCCGGCGCGCTCAACGCGGCAGAAGCGCTGCGCAAGGGCCTGCAACTGTTCGATGACCTCAAGCAACACCCACGCATCCGCATCGCCTTCGGCCCACACGCCCCTTATACGGTCAGCGACGACAAGCTCGAGGAAATACGCGTGCTGGCCGACGAACTGGATGCTGGCATCCAGATGCACGTGCACGAAACCGCCCAGGAAGTGGCCGAAGCCATGGCCAAGCAGGGCGAACGGCCGCTGGCACGCCTGGCGCGCCTGGGCCTGCTCGGGCCACGCTTCCAGGCCGTGCACATGACCCAGATCGACGACGAGGATCTGGCGCTGCTGGTGGAGCATAACTGCAGCGTGATCCACTGCCCGGAATCCAACCTCAAGCTGGCCAGCGGCTTCTGCCCGGTCGAGCGCCTGTGGCAGGCGGGCGTCAACGTCGCCATCGGCACCGACGGTGCGGCGAGCAACAACGACCTCGACCTGCTCGGCGAAACCCGCACGGCGGCCCTGCTGGCCAAGGCGGTGGCCGGTTCGGCCACCGCGCTGAACGCCCATAGCGCCTTGCGCATGGCCACGCTCAATGGCGCCCGCGCCCTCGGCCTGGAGGCACAGGTCGGCTCACTGGAAGTGGGCAAGCTGGCCGACGTGGTAGCCTTCGACCTTTCCGGACTGGCCCAGCAACCAATCTACGACCCGGTGTCGCAACTGATCTATGCCAGTGGCCGCGACTGTGTGAGGCACCTGTGGGTCGGCGGCAAGCAGCTCCTGGAAGACGGCCGCCTGACGCGCATGGACGAGACCGAGCTGATCGCCAGGGCCAGGGCCTGGGGAAGCCGGATCAGCGGTGCCAGCCGTCAAGCACATGACACCGACCCTGCGACAAACTGACATACATTGAACGAATTCGCGCCGCTCCATGCACACGCCTAAACTGGCAACATAGCGGCGATACGCTTTCCATGCTTTGAAAAAAGAGATGCTTATGAGCAACGTCGACCGCGCCGAAATCGCCAAATTCGAGGCCCTGGCTCACCGCTGGTGGGACAGGGAAAGCGAGTTCAAACCCCTGCACGACATCAACCCCTTGCGCGTCAACTGGATCGACGAGCGCGTCGGCCTGGCCGGCAAGCGTGTGCTGGACGTCGGCTGCGGTGGCGGCATCCTCAGCGAAGCCATGGCTCAGCGCGGCGCCAGCGTCACCGGCATCGACATGGGCGAAGCGCCGCTGTCGGTGGCCCAGTTGCACCAGTTGGAGTCCGGCGTCGAAGTCGAGTACCGGCAGATCACCGCCGAAGCCCTGGCCGAAGAAATGCCCGGCCAGTTCGACGTGGTCACCTGCCTGGAAATGCTCGAGCACGTGCCCGATCCGTCCTCGGTGATCCGCGCCTGCCACAAGCTGGTCAAACCTGGCGGCCAGGTGTTCTTCTCCACCATCAACCGCAACCCCAAGTCCTACCTGTTCGCAGTGATCGGCGCCGAGTACATCCTGCGCTTGCTGCCACGCGGCACCCACGACTTCAAGAAATTCATCCGCCCCTCCGAGCTCGGCGCCTGGAGCCGTGCCGCCGGGCTGGAGGTCAAGGACATCATCGGCCTGACCTACAACCCGCTGACCAAGCATTACAAACTGGCCGCCGACGTCGACGTCAACTACATGATCCAGACGCTGCGCGAGGAGTGAGACGCATGCGTTTGCAAGCGGTTCTTTTCGATATGGACGGCACGCTGCTCGATTCGGCACCGGACTTCATCGCCATCACCCAGGCCATGCGTGTCGCCCGTGGCCTGCCGCCGCTGCCGGACAAGGCCATTCGCGACCAGGTTTCCGGCGGTGCCCGCGCCATGGTCGCCTGCGCCTTCGACGAAGCGCCGGACTCGCCCGCCTTCGAGGCCCTGCGCCTGGAATTCCTCGAACGCTACCAAGAACACTGCGCGGTGCTGACCCGCCCGTTCGACGGCATCGAAGCCCTGCTCGCCGACATCGAACACGCGCGCCTGCCGTGGGGCGTGGCCACCAACAAACCGGTGCGCTACGCCGAGCCGATCATGCAGCGCCTGGGCCTGGCCGAGCGCTCGGTGGTGCTGGTCTGCCCGGATCACGTCGAGCAGAGCAAGCCGGCGCCGGACATGCTCCTGCTGGCCTGCCAAAAAATGGGCGTGAAACCCGAGGAAACCCTGTTCGTCGGCGACGATGCCCGCGATATCGACTCAGGCCGCGCGGCCGGCTGCCGCACGGTGGCAGTCACCTACGGCTATATCCACCCTGAAGACAACCCCCGCAACTGGGGCGCCGACGCGGTGGTCGACCACCCCTCGGAGCTACGCGCCATGCTCGATCGCGCCCTCTGTGGCTGCTAGCACAGCAGCGGCAGGCGGCCACCATTTCGTTTTCTGTTTTTTCTTGAAGCTTGCAGCTTGAGGCTTGCAGCTCTGCGAAGGAGATTTGTCCATGTACGACTACAGCGCCCGCCCCGACCTGCTCAAGGATCGGGTGATCCTGATCACCGGTGCCGGCCGCGGCATCGGGGCTGCGGCCGCGAAAAGCTTCGCGGCCCATGGCGCCACCGTGCTGCTGCTGGGCAAGACCGAAGCCAACCTGAGCCAGGTCTATGACGAGATCGAAGCCGCCGGCCATCCGCAGCCGGTGGTGATCCCCTTCAACCTGGAAACCGCCCTGCCGCATCAATACGACGAACTGGCGGTGATGATCGAGAACGAGTTCGGTCGCCTCGACGGCCTGCTGCACAACGCCTCCATCCTCGGCCCGCGCACGCCGCTGGAACAGCTTTCCGGCGACAACTTCATGCGGGTGATGCACGTCAACGTCAACGCCATGTTCATGCTCAGCAGCACCCTGCTGCCGCTGCTCAAGCTGTCGCAGGACGCCTCGGTGATCTTCACCTCCAGCAGCGTCGGTCGTAAGGGACGCGCCTACTGGGGTGCCTACGCGGTGTCCAAGTTCGCCACCGAAGGCCTGATGCAAGTGATGGCCGACGAGCTGGACGGCATCGCCAACGTACGCGCCAACAGCGTCAACCCCGGCGCCACGCGCACCTCCATGCGCGCCCAGGCCTACCCGGCGGAGAACCCGGCAAGCCGCCCCGAGCCGGAAGCGATCATGCCGCTCTATCTCTATCTGATGGGCCCGGACAGCCAGGGCGTCAATGGTCAGGCGCTGGATGCGCAATAGCTGCCAGCCCGGCCCAAGGCGGCGACAGCTTTCCGGCGCAAGCGGCATCAATTTGCCATCAACCTTTCTGCAAAGCCGGCAAATACTTGCCGGCAGGCCTCTTTAAAATCAAGCAAGCAACTGATTAATAAGGACTTTTAGATCACCACGAAACACCTGGCACGGAATTCGCTCTAACCTCTTCGTCGTCGCACTCTTGCGCCAGAGGTTCAGTCGTATGGCCCCCCCCCGCCGCCCCAACACCATTGATTTCGATGCAGCCAAACTGCAGCGTCTGGGCTTTTCCGGCAATCGCAACCTGCCGCTCAAACCCACCACGCTGGCCGAGCTGCGCCAGCAACTGAACCTGCAGCTACAAACCAGCCTGGAGATCGAGCGCATCCTCGAGCTGTTCTACCGTGAGGTGCAATCGCTGGTGCCAATCGACGCGATGGGGTTCCAGCATTCGTCGCACGATCTGCGCCTGGAGCTGGGCGAGCGTGCTCCGCATTCGGCGGGCTACCGCCTCAGCCATGACGGTGAGTACCTGGGCGAGCTGACCTTTCGCCGCCGTCAGCGCTTCGACGATGACGAACTGGCCCAGCTCGAGTCTTTGCTGGCCTGCCTGCTGTTCCCGCTGCGCAACGCCCTGCTCTACCGCACCGCCCTGCTAAGCGCCCTGCGCGACCCACTGACCAATACAGGCAACCGCATCGCCATGGATCAGGTGCTGCAACGCGAAGTCGACATGGCCAGGCGCAACCTGCATCCGCTGTCGCTGCTGATGCTGGATATCGACCACTTCAAGATGATCAACGACACTCACGGTCACGCTCAGGGTGACGAGGTGCTCAAGGCCGTCGCGCAGACGCTCAAGCAGCAACTGCGCAATGTCGACATGGTGTTCCGCTATGGCGGTGAGGAGTTCCTCATCATCCTCTCCAACACTGGCCGCGAGGCAGCCGCTCAGGTCGGCGAACGCCTGCGCTTCGCCGTGCTGGAACTGCAATGCCTGAATGCCGGCCAACCCATCGAAGTGTCCATCAGCCTCGGTTGCGCCAGCCTGCTGCCGGGTGAGTCCAGCGAGAGCCTGCTGCGCCGCGCTGACAACGCGCTCTATATCGCCAAGCGCGAAGGGCGTAACCGCTTGAGTATGGCGGGATAAGAGCAACCGCAAGCTACAAGCTACAAGCTACAAGCTACAAGCTACAAGCGATGACCCACTTGCAGCTTGTAGCTGCTCTATCGCTTACGCCCGAAGCCTGGACGCTGACCATCACCACCCGACGGGCGCTTGCCCGGCGACGAAGGGCGCGGTTTGCGCGCGGGGCGATCGGCCAACTCCACCGCTGGGCGCGGCTGACGCTTCTTCACATCGCCCGGGCGCTCGGCCACAGGAGTGCCACGTTCACGACGCTCGCCACCCTCCTGACGCGGGCCGCGAGACCCCCGCTGTTCGCCATCACGCTGACGCGCCGGCCGGCTCGCACGCTCGCCCTCGCCAGCCTCGTCCTTGGCAGGACGCAGCACGCGCTTGCCGCGCACTTCGGCCGGCTTGGCCGACTTGCGCTGCAGGCGGTCGAGCTTGTCGCGTACCTTTTCCTTCATCACCGGCAGCGCTTGCGGCGTCAGCCCCACTTCGGCGCTGAGGATGTCCACTTCGCGCTGATCCATCTCGCGCCAGCGGCCCATGGTGATGTCGGAGGTAAGGAACACCGGACCGAAACGCACACGCTTCAGCCGGCTGACCACCAGGCCCTGGGATTCCCAGAGACGACGCACCTCGCGGTTGCGCCCTTCCATCACCACGCAGTGATACCAGTGGTTAAGGCCATCGCCGCCCGGCGCTTCCTTGATATCGGTGAACTTGGCCGGGCCGTCCTCGAGCATCACGCCCTTTTTCAGGTTTTCCAGCATTTCCTCGGTGACTTCGCCGCGCACGCGCACGGCGTACTCGCGATCCATCTGGTAGGAGGGGTGCATCAGGCGGTTGGCCAGTTCACCGTCGGTGGTGAACAGCAGCAGGCCGGTGGTGTTGATGTCGAGACGGCCAATATTGATCCAGCGCCCCTCACGCGGGCGCGGCAGACGCTCGAAAACCGTGGAACGGCCTTCCGGGTCGTCACGGGTGCAGATCTCGCCGTCGGGCTTGTTGTAGATCAGTACGCGGCGCACCGAGGTGGCGACTTCTTCGCGCTTGAGCAAGCGGCCGTCGAGCACGATGGCGTCGCTGATCTCGACGCGCTGCCCCAGCCCGGCCACGGCGCCATTGACCTTGACGCGGCCCTCGCTGATCCAGGTCTCGATCTCGCGGCGCGAGCCCAGGCCCATGCGCGCCAGCACCTTCTGCAGTTTTTCCCCAGCCGGACGCTGGGTTTCGAGTTCGTTCATCTAAGGCACCTCCCGGTGTAATGATGGATGATCAAAAGGGCGCGAATCATACGCCCTGCAGAGAACTTAGGGTAGACGAATATGGGCTGCCGGCAGCAACCCGACCAGCGGCGCCAAGCCGGCGGCAGGGCTGCGATGCCCCTGCCGACCAGCCCTGCCAGATCTCAGAACGTCTCGCCCCTGGCCGCCTTATCCAGCAGCAGCGCCGGCGGCAGGAAGCGCTCGCCATACTGCTCGGCCAGGTACTGCGCGCGAGCCACGAAGTCCTTGACCCCGTACTGGTTGATGAACTGCAGCGCACCACCGGTCCAGGCGGCGAAACCGATGCCGAAGATCGAGCCGACGTTGGCATCGGCCACCGATTTCAGTACGCCCTCTTCCATGCAGCGCACCGTTTCGATGGCCTGGATGAACAGAATGCGGTCGCGCACATCCTCCTGAGCGATCTGCGCATCGGCCTTCTCGAAACGCGCCTTGAGCTCGGGCCACAGGTGTTTCTTGCCGCTGGCCGGATACTCATAGAAACCGGCCCCAGCCGCCTTGCCCGGACGCTTGTACTCACTCACCATCAGGTCGATGACGGCGAAGGCCGGGTGCTCAGGGATGGATTTGCCCTCGGCGGCCAGATCCGCGAGGGTTTGCTGACGGATATGGCTCATCAGGCTCATCGACACCTCGTCGCTGATCGCAAGCGGCCCGACCGGCATGCCGGCCTTGCGCGCCTCGTTCTCGATCAGCGCCGCGCTGACACCCTCGCCGAGCATGGCCAGGCCTTCGTTGGTGAAGGTGGCGAACACCCGTGAGGTGAAGAAGCCACGGCTGTCGTTGACCACGATGGGGGTCTTCTTGATCTGCATGACGTAGTCGAAGCCGCGCGCCAGCGTTTCATCCGAGGTCTTCTCGCCACGGATGATCTCCACCAGCGGCATCTTGTCCACCGGGCTGAAGAAATGCAGGCCGATGAAATTCTCCGGCTTGGCCACGGCAGTCGCCAGGCCGGTAATCGGCAACGTCGAGGTGTTGGAAGCGATCACCGCATCGCTCAGCGCAGCGGCTTCGGCGGCAGCGGTGACCTTGCCCTTGAGCGCGCGATCCTCGAACACCGCTTCGATGATCAGGTCGCAGCCGGCGAAATCAGCCTCGTTGTCGGTGGCCTTGATCAGCCCCAGGAAGGCCTCGCGCTGCGAGGCCGTCATATGGCCCTTGCTCACCTTCTTGTCCAGCAGCTTGGCCGAGTAGCCCTTGCCCTTCTCCGCCGCTTCGAGGGATACATCCTTGAGCACCACCTCGATACCGGCAGCCGCGGACACGTAGGCGATGCCTGCCCCCATCATGCCGGCACCAAGCACGCCGACCTTCTTCGTCTGGGTTTTCGCATAGCCCTGAGGGCGCGAGCCGCCAGCGTTGATCTCGTTGAGCTGAAACCAGAAGGTGCCGATCATGTTCTTCGCCACCTGGCCGCAGGTCAGCTCGGTGAAGTAACGCGCCTCGATGATCTGTGCGGTGTCGAAGTCCACCTGCGCGCCCTCGACGGCGGCGCACATGATCTTTTCCGGCGCCGGGAAGCAGCCCTTGGTCTTGTCGCGCAGCACGCTCGGCGCGATGGCCAGCATCTGCGCCACGTTCGGCGAACTCGGCGTGCCGCCGGGGATCTTGTAGCCCTGCACATCCCACGGCTGCTTGGCCGCCGGGTTGGCGGCGATCCAGGCACGCGCTTTGGCCAGCATCTCCTCACGGTCGCCGGCCAGATCGTGGATCAGGCCGGCCTTGAGCGCAGCGTCCGGGCGTACCTTCTTACCCTCGGCCAGGTACGGCAGGGCCTTTTCCAGGCCAAGCAGGCGCACCATGCGCACCACTCCGCCCCCCCCTGGCAGCAGGCCGAGGGTGACTTCCGGCAAGCCGAGCTGGACGTGGCTCTCGTTCAGGGCAATGCGGTGGTGGCAGGCCAGAGCGATTTCCCAGCCGCCACCCAGCGCCGCACCGTTGATGGCGGCGACCATCGGCTTGCCGAGGGTTTCCAGGCGGCGTAGCTGGCCCTTGACCTTGAGGATCATCGCGTAGAAACCCTGGGCCTCGGCCTGGGTGACCTTGATCAGTTCATTGAGGTCGCCGCCGGCGAAGAAGGTCTTCTTCGCCGAGGTGATGATCACCCCGGCAAGCGAATCCTTCTCGGCTTCCAGACGGTCGACGATCTGGCCCATGGCCTCGCGATACGCCGCGTTCATGGTATTGGCGCTCTGGCCGGGCATGTCCATGGTCAGGACGACGATATTGTCCTGGCCTTTTTCGTAACGGATGGCGTCAGTCATTTTTGTATTCTCTTCCCAAAGCTGTGGGAGCTGCGTAGGGCGGGTGCAACCCGCCAGCACACGAATGGCGGGTTTCACCCTACCGATCAGATTCGTTCGATGATGGTGGCGATGCCCATGCCGCCGCCCACGCAGAGGGTGGCAAGGCCGTAGCGCAACTGGCGCTTCTCCAGTTCATCGAGCAGTGTGCCGAGGATTGCGCAGCCGGTGGCGCCCAGCGGGTGGCCCATGGCGATGGAACCGCCGTTGACGTTGACCTTGTCCTCGCTCACGCCCATGTCCTTCATGAACTTCATGACAACGGAGGCAAAAGCCTCGTTGACCTCGAACAGGTCGATGTCGTCGATGGAGAGTCCCGCCTTGGCCAGCGCCTTGCGCGTGGCCGGCGCCGGGCCGGTGAGCATGATGGTCGGGTCGGTGCTGGTCACCGCCGTGGCGACGATGCGCGCGCGCGGCTTCAGGCCCAGTTCCTTGCCCTTGGCCGCCGAGCCGATCAGCATCAACGCCGCGCCGTCGACGATGCCGGAGCTGTTGCCCGGCGTATGCACGTGCTCGATGCGCTCGACATGGCTGTAGACGCGCAGTGCAGTGGAGTCGAAGCCCATCTGCCCCATCATCTCGAAGCTCGGCTTGAGCTTGCCGAGGCCTTCCAGAGTCGAATCGCCACGGATGAATTCGTCATGGTCGAGCAGCACGATGCCGTTCTGGTCGATCACCGGCACCAGCGACCTGGCGAACGAGCCATCGGCGCTGGCGCGCGCCGCCTTCTGCTGCGAGCGCAGGGCGAAGGCATCGACATCGGCGCGGCTGAAACCCTCCAGGGTGGCGATCAGGTCGGCACCGATACCCTGCGGTACGAAATTGGTGTGGATGTTGGTTTCCGGGTCCATCACCCAGGCGCCGCCGTCCGAGCCCATGGGCACGCGCGACATGGACTCCACGCCGCCCACCACCACCAGGTCCTCGAAGCCGGAGCGTACCTTCATCGCGCCCATGTTCACCGCCTCAAGCCCCGAGGCGCAGAAGCGGTTGAGCTGCACGCCGGCGACGCTGACGTCCCAGTCCGCGACCATGGCTGCGGTCTTGGCGATGTCGGCACCCTGATCGCCCACGGGCGTCACGCAGCCCAACACGATGTCGTCGACCTGGCTGGTATCCAGATCGTTGCGCGTTTGCAGGGCATTGAGCAGGCCGGCAATTAGCTGAACCGGCTTGACGCTGTACAGCGCGCCGTCCTTCTTGCCCTTGCCACGCGGTGTGCGCACCGCATCGAAAATATATGCTTCGGTCATGGCGTCCTCGGATATGGTGTGGCGCTAGCAGGCCTGTTCTTGTCGAGCACCTCTACCATAGCGCCGCCACCTGCTGGCTCAATGACCTAAGCGCTCAGGGGCATTGACTACAAAGCTCAGACGAACGGTCATCCTGCCCCCGGAAGCTTCGTCTGATCGAGCAAGCCGTCTAGCGCAAGGTTCCTGTGCCAACGGTCAGGAACTGGCATAACGCTAAGGTACGATGACTGCGCTGCTTGCAACCAAGTTGTCTAAAAAACTGCCGGTACCCGGCCTAGAGTTGTTCGTGCACGCAGTCGTCAAGGTGCATGGGATCGTCGCCGGGTCATGCCGGGGCGAGTGACAGGATCAGGCCCAGAAGTCGCAGCAGCCAAGCGGTCGCGCAGCGGTGCCGAACACCAGCCAATAACAACAAAGGCACCGGCCATGTTCAAACAACCGAAACTCCGCCAGGCGGGCATCATTCTCTTCGCCACCACCGTCATCCTGATCATTCCCAACCTGACCCGGCTGGTCAGTTGAGGCGCAGCCCCTAGCAGGCCGTTGAGAAACGTAGGCGACGACTGCATGGATGCAGGAGGTAGAGCGACGCAGGAAGCCAAAGCCGAGGTAGTTTTTCAACAGCCTGCTAGACCCGGGCTTTCTGTCAGGCGATGCTGTACGCCCCTGCACAGGAGTTCGACATGCGCCCGTTACTGCTGCTTCTCACCTTGAGTGGTCTGGCCCAGGCCGGGGAGATCGACCAGGACGCAGCCCTGGCTGCATTGCGCCAGCCCGCTGCCGTGCTGATCGATGTACGCACCGAGCAGGAATTCGCCGACGGCGCCCTGCCCGGCGCCATTCGCATCGGCCATGAGCAGATCGCCTCGCACATCGCCGAGCTGGCCCCCGACAAGGATCGGCCGTTGGTGCTGTATTGCCGCAGCGGACGGCGCTCGTCACTGGCCCAGGAAAAACTGCAGGCACTGGGCTACAGCCAGGTGATCAACGCCGGCGCCTACGACGACCTGGCCCCGCTGCTCGAGTCGGCCCGATGAAAGCCCTGCTCGCCAGCCTGCTGCTCCTGGCCTGCAGCGTACAGAGTGCCGAACTGCAAGTGATCCAGGGCGATGCCAGGCGTACCTGGAGCAGCGCCGAGCTGCTGAATCACCCGCAGGCGCGCGATATCGAAATCCCCGACGATGTGGCCTACAAGCGCAGCATGCACTATCGCGCCGTGCCGATAAGCGTTCTGCTCGATCGCATCGCCCCTGGTGATCACCTGCAAGCGGTGGCGCTCGATGGTTTCGCCGCCGAATTGCCCGCCGCCACCCTACTGGCCACACAGGGGGCTCGCGCCTGGCTGGCCGTGGAGGACGAGCGACAGCCCTGGCCGGCGCTGGCCAAGGGCAAACCCAGCGCCGGGCCTTTCTACCTGGTCTGGAGCAATCCGGCGGCCAGTCAGATCGGCCCCGAACAATGGCCCTATCAGGTCGCGACGATTCGCCAGTTGGCGCCGGTCGCCCAGCGCTTCCCCGCCCTGGTGCCAGCGGTGGATGCCAGCGCTGACGTGCAGGCCGGTTTCGCCGTCTACCAGAAGAACTGCATGGCCTGCCATCGCCTCAATGGCGCCGGCGATGCCGAGTTCGGCCCCGACCTGAACCTGCCACACAACCCCACCGAATACTTCACAGGCGACTTCCTGCGCCAGTACATCCGCGACCCACAGAGCCTGCGGCGCTGGCCGCAGGGGCGTATGCCGGGGTTCAGCGAAACGGTATTGCCGAGCGCCGAACTAGAGCGCCTGATCGCCTATCTGCGGCACATGGCACAGCGCAAGGGCAGCACGAATCTGTAGTAGGGTGCGCCGTGCGCACCGATGTTTCGGTCGGAGGTGCGCACAGCGCACCCTACTCCCTCCCAACGCCTATCGACACTTCACTGCTGTCGCACCTGCAACAACGGCGCCACCTGCACCTGGGCGTGCATCTGCTCGCAACCGCCACCACGGCGCATGCCACGTACCGGGCAGGCGTCAAGGTAGTCCAAGCCTACCGCCAGCTTGAGATGGCGCTCCGGGCGTGCCAGGCAGTTGGTCACGTCGAAGCTGTACCAGGCGTCGCCCACCCAGGCCTCGGCCCAGGCGTGGCTGGCCAGGTGCTCGGCGTCGTCGGTGTACAGATAACCCGACACGTAGCGCGCCGGCACGCCGAGGCTGCGCGCGCAGGCGAGGAAGGCATGGGTGTGATCCTGGCAGACGCCACGGCGGCCCGCGAAAGCCTCAGCGGCGCTGGTGTCCACTGCGGTGATGCCCGGCTGGTAGGCGATATGGGCGTTGAGCGCGTGCATCAGGTCGATCAGCCCATTGCGATCGGTGCGTGACTTGCTCTGCTGAGCGGCGAATTCGCGGATGGCATCGTCGGCCTGGGTCAAACGAGTGAAGCGTAGGAAGGGCAAGGCCGACTGGCTCTCGTGCTCGGCTTCGCAGCTTTCGTCGATGTCCACCTGACCGCGAGCGCCGATGACGATGGACTCGTGCGGCTCGTCCAGGGTCAGTACGTGCAGGATATTGCCGTAGGGGTCGAGCTGGGCGTGCACCGGGCGCGGCAGGTCGAGCTGCCAACTGAGCACCTGCTGGCGTTCGCTGTCATGCGGAGTCAGGCGTAGGTACTGGATGCTCGCGCGCACCTGATCATCGTAATGGTAGGTGGTGTCATGGCTGATCGAGAGTCTCATGCGACCTCCAGATAGGACGTATGGATGGTGTTGCCTAGCTGGCGCACCAGCAGGATGAAGTCGGTCAGCCAGGCATGCAGGCCTTCGTCGAGCACTTCATCGATGCTGGTGTAGCGCAGGCGGGCATCCAGTTCGGCGGCCAGGCGTTGTGCCGGGCGACCATTCTCTCCGGGTAGACCGGAAAGCATCAGGTTGAGTTCTTCCATGCAGGCACGCAGCGAGCGCGGCACGTCCGGGCGCAGCAAGAGCAGTTCGGCCACCTTGCGCGTACGCGGCGAGCCGCGGTAGCTCTCAGCGAAGGCCTCGAACGAGGACAGTGCCCGCAGCAAGGCACTCCATTGGTAATAGCTGCGGGCGGTGCGTTCTTCCAGTTCGTCGATTTCCTCGCCAAGCATTTCATAGCGGGCATCGAGCAGACGCAGAGTGTTGTCGGCGCGCTCGATGAAGGTGCCCAGGCGGATGAAGCGATAGGCCTCGCCACGCATGATGGTGCCGAAGGTGGCACCACGGAACAGGTGCGAACGTTCCTTGACCCATTCGCAGAAACGGCTGATGCCATAGCGCCCCAGGCCTTGTTCGGCGATGCCGCGCATCTCCAGCCAGGTGGCGTTGATGTTCTCCCACATGTCGGCGGTGATCCGCCCGCGCACCGCATGGGCATTGCTGCGCGCGACCTGCAGGCAGCAGTAGATGCTGCCGGGGTTGCTCGCATCGAGGGCGAAGAAGTGCAGCATGCGCTCGGCGTGCAGCGGGCCATGGCGCTCCAGGTAGTCGTCCAGGGTGCCGGTGATCAGCAGCGGCATGGCCAGCTCATCGAGGCCGTCGCCACGGCCGTCCTGCGGCATCAGCGACAGCGAATAGCTGACGTCGAGCATGCGCGCCAGGTTCTCGGCACGCTCCAGGTAACGCGACATCCAGTACAGATCGGAGGCAGTTCTCGAAAGCATGGGTCAGTCCTCCACCACCCAGGTGTCCTTGGTACCGCCGCCCTGCGACGAGTTGACCACCAGCGAGCCTTCGCGCAGTGCCACACGCGTCAGGCCGCCGGGCACCAGGCGGGTTTCGCGGCCGGTGAGGACGAACGGACGCAGGTCGATGTGGCGCGGAGCGATACCGCGTTCGACGAAGGTCGGACAGGTCGACAGGCACAGCGTCGGCTGGGCGATATAGGCCTCCGGCTTGGCCATCAGCCGCGCGCGGAAGTTCTCGATCTCGGCCTTGCTCGCCGCCGGGCCGACCAGCATGCCGTAGCCGCCGGAACCTTGGGTTTCCTTGACCACCAGCTCCGGCAGATGAGCCAGCACGTGGGACAGCTCTTCCGGCTTGCGGCACTGCCAGGTGGGCACGTTCTTGAGAATCGGCTCCTCGTCGAGGTAGAAGCGGATCATGTCGCCAACGAAGGGGTAGACCGACTTGTCGTCGGCCACGCCGGTGCCGATGGCATTGGCCAGCACCACATTGCGCGAGCGGTAGGCCGACAGCAAACCGGCGACGCCGAGCATGGACTCGGGGTTGAAGGCCAGTGGGTCGAGGAAGGCGTCGTCGAGGCGGCGGTAGATCACGTCCACCTGACGGGCGCCGGCAGTGGTACGCATGTAAACCTTGTCGTCACGCACGAACAGGTCGGCGCCCTCCACCAGCTCTACGCCCATTTCGCGGGCGAGGAAGGCATGCTCGAAGTAGGCGCTGTTGAAACGCCCCGGCGTCAGCACCACCACCGTGGGATTGTCCAGCGGGCTGGAGCTCTTCAGCGCATCGAGCAGCAGGTTCGGGTAGTGATCCACCGGCGCCACGCGCTGCGCGGCGAACAGCTCAGGGAACAGTCGCATCATCATCTTGCGGTCTTCGAGCATGTAGCTGACGCCGCTGGGGGTGCGCAGGTTGTCTTCCAGCACGTAGTAACTGCCGTCGCCGTCACGCACCAGGTCGACCCCGGCGATATGCGCGTAGATGTCACGGTGCAGGTCGAGGCCCTGCATGGCCATCTGGTAGCCCTCGTTGGCCAGCACCTGCTCGGCCGGGATGATCCCCGCCTTGATGATGCGCTGGTCGTGGTAGAGGTCGGCGAGGAACAGGTTGAGCGCCTGTACACGCTGAATGCAGCCGCGTTCGACGATGCGCCATTCGCTGGCGGGGATCGCACGCGGGATGATGTCGAAGGGAATCAGGCGCTCGGTGCCCTGGTCATCGCCATAGAGGGTGAAAGTGATACCGGCGCGGTGAAACAGAAGGTCGGCTTCTCGGCGGCGCTGGGCCAGCAGATCGTCCGGCGTCTCAGCCAGCCAGCGGGAAAATTCGCGGTAATGCGGGCGGACAGCGCCGCTCGCGTCGTACATCTCGTCATAAAAGGTGCGGGCCATGCCGTACTCCTTGTCACCCGGACTTGCAGGTACCTTTGCAAGCCCCGAGCCAGAGCAGTTAATCCTTTAATTTCAAGTACATACCAGCAGCATCCGAACAAAACGCACCACAAAGGTGCGCCGCCATGTTTCCGTCATGAAGCGCCGCCCCATTGCGTGGCAGGCACGATGGCCATCACCCGGACATGCAACCGAAGAAGGCCAAAAACCTTTGTCAGCCGCCCTGCGCCGGGCCGGACACGCAGAGGTCACATTGCGTGACCCATCGGTCAAGCGCAACCGCTTTTGCAACACGCCGGGCACGAAAAGGTATCCGAATGAAAGTGCATAGCCGGGGTGCATAGCAGCGCTTGCTGATGGCATGGCACGAGCGGCCAGCGTCTGCGACGGTTATGAAACAGCCTAGGCTCTGTTGCCCTATCGCGCACGCCGCGACGAAGCGGCAACAGCCTCTAGCGCATCTGTGACCGAACAGCATCCGAAGCGAGGAACTCCACGATGCTTCTGGTCGCCGTGTCGAGGTGCTGTTCATGGCTGAAGCCGGACGCCTTGAGGGGTTTCAGATCATGATCGGCCGCCTGTAACCAGTGCAGCTCGATGGTCGGTGACAGATCGTAAGTGGCGACGGCCTCGCGACTGCCCAGCGCATCGCGTTCACCCTGCACGATCAGTGTCGGTGTGCGCAGCTCGGCCAGGTGCGCGACTCGCGGCTTTTCCGGTTTGCCGGCGGCATAGAAGGGATAGCCGAGGCAGACCAGCGCTGCCGCCCCCAGCTCATCGGCCAGCAGGCTGGCCATGCGCCCGCCCATGGATTTGCCGCCGATGGCCACCGGCCCTGCGACCCGTTGGCGCACCTGGGCATATACCTCGCGCCATTGCTGGAGCAGTTGCGCCTGCGGATTGGGTGGACGCTTACGCCCATCCACACGTCGTTGCGCCATATAGGCGAACTCGAAGCGCACCACCTGCACGCCGCGCGCGGCAAGGCCTCGAGCCATGCTCTGCATGAACGGGCTGTCCATGGGAGCGCCGGCGCCGTGGGCGAGGATCAGGGTAATCCCGTCGCCCTGCGGCGCTTCGTCCCACTGCCAGGGCAGCCCCGACTCACATTGACCGGCGTCAATAAACCCAGATGGCCCTTTGCTCATGCTTACCTCGCGTCGATATCCGTGGTGTTCGTGGCCTGCTCATGCCTAGGGGTGCCACGGGTATCGGCCGCTCTGCCATAACCGTGGATGGAAGCCCAGACATGAACACAACAACCCGTTCCGCCTACAACTACAGGGTGGTTCGCCAGTTCGCCATTATGACGGTGGTTTGGGGCATCGTCGGCATGGGACTCGGCGTATTCATCGCTGCCCAGCTGGCCTGGCCCGAACTGAACTTCAACCTACCCTGGACCAGCTTCGGCCGGCTCCGCCCGCTGCATACCAATGCGGTGATCTTCGCCTTCGGTGGCTGCGCTCTGTTCGCCACCAGCTACTACGCGGTGCAACGCACCAGTCAGACCACGCTGTTCGCGCCGAAACTGGCGGCCTTCACCTTCTGGGGCTGGCAACTGGTGATCCTGCTCGCAGCCATCAGCCTGCCACTGGGCTGGACCAGTTCCAAGGAATACGCCGAGCTGGAATGGCCCATCGACATCCTCATCACCATCGTCTGGGTGTCCTACGCCATCGTCTTCTTCGGTACGGTAATGCAGCGCAAGGTCAGCCACATCTATGTGGGCAACTGGTTCTTCGGTGGTTTCATCCTCACCGTGGCCATTCTCCATCTGGTCAACAACATGGAGATTCCGGTCACCCTGACCAAGTCCTACTCGCTGTATGCCGGCGCCACCGATGCGATGATCCAGTGGTGGTACGGGCACAACGCCGTGGGCTTCTTCCTCACCGCCGGTTTCCTGGGGATGATGTATTACTTCGTGCCCAAGCAGGCCGGTCGCCCGGTCTACTCCTACCGCCTGTCCATCGTCCACTTCTGGGCGCTGATCGCGGTGTACATCTGGGCCGGCCCGCACCACCTGCACTACACCGCGCTGCCTGACTGGGCCCAGTCCCTGGGCATGGTGATGTCGCTGATCCTTCTGGCCCCCTCCTGGGGCGGCATGATCAACGGCATGATGACCCTCTCCGGTGCCTGGCACAAACTGCGTACCGACCCGATCCTGCGCTTCCTCGTGGTCTCCCTGGCCTTCTACGGCATGAGCACCTTCGAGGGCCCGATGATGGCCATCAAGACCGTCAACGCCCTGTCCCACTACACCGACTGGACCATCGGCCACGTACACGCCGGCGCCCTCGGCTGGGTCGCCATGGTGTCCATCGGCTCGCTGTATCACCTGATTCCCAAGGTGTTCGGCCGTGAGCAGATGCACAGCATCGGTCTGATCAACGCCCACTTCTGGCTGGCCACCATCGGCACCGTGCTGTACATCGCCTCGATGTGGGTCAACGGCATCACCCAGGGCCTGATGTGGCGTGCGGTCAACGAGGACGGCACCCTCACCTACTCCTTCGTCGAGGCGCTGGAAGCCAGTCACCCCGGCTTCGTGGTGCGGGTGATCGGCGGCGCCATCTTCTTCAGCGGCATGCTGCTGATGGCCTGGAACGTCTGGCTGACCGTGCGTAGCGCCAAATCCGTGGAGATGGAAGCAGCCGCGCAGTTCTCGGTAGAAGGAGCCCACTGATGAAACACGAGATTCTCGAGAAGAACATCGGCCTGATGGCCCTGGTGATGATCCTGGCGGTCAGCATCGGTGGCCTGACCCAGATCGTCCCGCTGTTCTTCCAGGACGTCACCAACGAGCCGGTCGATGGCCTCAAGCCCTACACCGCCCTGCAACTGGAAGGCCGTGACATCTACATCCGTGAAGGCTGCGTCGGCTGCCACTCGCAGATGATCCGCCCGTTCCGCGCCGAGACCGAGCGCTACGGCCACTACTCGGTCGCCGGCGAAAGCGTCTGGGATCACCCCTTCCTGTGGGGCTCCAAGCGTACCGGCCCGGATCTGGCACGGGTCGGCGGCCGCTACTCGGACGAGTGGCACCGCGCCCACCTGTACAACCCGCGCAACGTCGTGCCCGAGTCGAAGATGCCCGCCTACCCCTGGCTGGTGGAAGGCACCCTCGACGGCCAGGACACCGCCAAGAAGATGAGTGCCCTGCGCACCCTCGGCGTGCCCTACAGCGACGCCGACATTGCCGGTGCCAGCGACGCGGTCAAGGGCAAGACCGAGATGGAGGCGCTGGTCGCCTACCTGCAGGTGCTCGGCACCGCCGTGAAGAACAAGAGGTAAGCGCCATGTTCGAGTTCATCGATGTGGGTACGTTGCGCGGTCTGGGTACCGCACTGGTACTGATCGCCTTCACCGCAGTCACCTTCTGGGCCTATAGCGGCGAACGCCGCGACGAGTTCAACGCAGCGGCCAACCTGCCGTTCGCCGACGACAAGCCCGATGTCTGGAGTAATGAAGCATGACAGCCTTCTGGAGCATCTACGTCACCCTGCTCACCGTCGGCACGATGGTCGCGCTGTTCTGGCTGATCTTCGCCACCCGCAAGAGCGAAGTGCACAAGAACCCGACCGAGCAGACCATGGGCCATGCCTTCGATGGCATCGAGGAGTATGACAACCCGCTGCCCAAGTGGTGGTTCATGCTGTTCCTCGGCACCCTGGTGTTCGGCGCAGCCTACCTGCTGCTCTACCCGGGTCTGGGCAACTTCAAGGGCCTGCTGCCCGGCTACGAAGACGGCTGGACTCAGGTCAATCAGTGGCAGCGCGAGATGGATCGTGCCGATGAGCTGTACGGCCCGATCTTCGCCAAGTACGCCGCCATGCCCATCGCCGAAGTGGCCAAGGACGAGCAGGCGCAGAAGATGGGCGGCCGTCTGTTCGCCTCCAACTGTGCGGTGTGCCATGGTTCCGATGCCAAGGGCAGCTACGGTTTCCCCAACCTGACCGACGATAGCTGGCGCTGGGGCGGCGAGCCGGAAACCATCAAGACCACCATCCTCAAGGGGCGTCACGGCATGATGCCGCCGCAGGGTGCGGTGATCGGCGAGGACGGCGTACGCAACGCAGCCGCCTACGTGCTGACCAAACTGGGTGGCCGTGAACTGCCGGAAGGCGAAGTGGCGGATGTCGCCGCAGGCGAGAAGATCTTCTCCACTACCTGCTTCGCCTGCCATGGCGCAGACGGCAAGGGCACACCTGCCCTGGGCGCACCGGATCTGACCCACCCGAGCGCATTCATCTACGGCAGCAGCTTCGCTCAACTGCAGCAGACAATTCGCTATGGTCGCAATGGCAACATGCCTGCTCAGGAAGATTTCCTCGGTAACGACAAGGCCCACCTGCTGGCCGCCTATGTCTACAAGCTGAGCCACGGTAAAGAGCAATAACCCCGCCTCTTGCCGGTGGTCGCAGCCGCGACCACCGGCCCCTCCCTTCATGCGACCCGATGTCGCACCATCCGACCAACAGCAACGCAGGCTCCTTCACCTGCGCTAAGCTCGTTGACAGTCGCCATCTGCATACAATTCCAAGGCGATCCATTCCTAGCGCCGCGCAAACTGCTTGCGCAACGAGGTGCAAGGCGCTTTTTCAGGCCTGACCAACAGGCCGATGAAAAGCCCTGAAACCCTGATCGTGTCGGTGGGTTGCGTTGCAATGGCTACCTGCTTTCTCCATACTTGCCGCCGATTTTTGCCCCATAAAAATCCATTAACCGTGGAACCCCTAGCATGAGCACAGCAATCAGTCAGACTGCTTATAACTATAAGGTGGTCCGCCAGTTCGCCATTATGACGGTGATCTGGGGGGTCATAGGGATGGGTCTAGGCGTGTTCATCGCCGCACAACTCGTGTGGCCGGAACTCAACCTAGGCCTGCCGTGGACCAGCTTCGGCCGTCTGCGTCCCTTGCATACCAATGCGGTGATCTTCGCCTTCGGCGGATGCGCACTGTTCGCGACTTCGTATTACGTGGTCCAGCGTACCTGCCAGACGCGTCTGGTTTCCGATGGTCTGGCTGCATTCACCTTCTGGGGCTGGCAAGCCGTGATCGTGCTCGCCGTGATCACCCTGCCCCTGGGCTACACCAGCTCCAAGGAATACGCCGAACTCGAGTGGCCGATCGACATCCTGCTGGGTGTGGTCTGGATCACCTACCTGCTGGTGTTCTTCGGCACCATCATGAAGCGCAAGACCAAGCACATCTATGTGGGCAACTGGTTCTTCGGCGCCTTCATCCTGGTCACCGCCATGCTGCACATCGTCAACAGCATGGAAATGCCGGTCAGTCTGACCAAGTCCTACTCCATGTACTCCGGCGCCACCGACGCGATGATCCAATGGTGGTACGGTCACAATGCCGTGGGCTTCTTCCTGACCACCGGCTTCCTGGGCATGATGTACTACTTCGTACCCAAGCAGGCCGAGCGTCCGATCTACTCCTACCGCCTGTCCATCGTCCACTTCTGGGCGCTGATCACCCTGTACATCTGGGCCGGCCCGCACCACCTGCACTACACCGCCCTGCCGGACTGGGCCCAGTCCCTCGGCATGGCCATGTCGGTGATCCTCCTGGCGCCGAGCTGGGGTGGCATGATCAACGGCATGATGAGCCTGTCCGGTGCCTGGCACAAACTGCGCACCGACCCGATCCTGCGCTTCCTCGTGGTCTCCCTGGCCTTCTACGGCATGAGCACCTTCGAGGGCCCGATGATGGCCATCAAGACCGTCAACGCCCTGTCCCACTACACCGACTGGACCATCGGCCACGTACACGCCGGTGCCCTCGGCTGGGTAGCGATGATCTCCATCGGCTCGCTGTACCACCTGATTCCGAAGGTGTTCGGCCGCGAGCAGATGCACAGCATCGGTCTGATCAACGCCCACTTCTGGCTGGCCACCATCGGCACCGTGCTTTACATCGCCTCGATGTGGGTCAACGGCATCACCCAGGGCCTGATGTGGCGCGCAGTCAACGAAGACGGCACCCTGACCTACTCCTTCGTCGAAGCGCTGGAAGCCAGCCATCCCGGCTTCGTGGTGCGCATGATCGGCGGCGCTTTCTTCGTCACCGGCATGCTGCTGATGGCTTACAACACCTACCGCACCGTGCGTGCCGCCAAGCCGGCTGAATACGATGCGGCTGCGCAGATTCCCGCCGGAGTAGCTCACTGATGAAACACGAAATCATCGAGAAGAATATCGGCCTGATGGCGCTGCTGATGGTGATTGCCGTCAGCATCGGCGGCCTGACCCAGATCGTTCCGCTGTTCTTCCAGGACGTCACCAACGAGCCGGTGGAAGGCCTCAAGCCCTACACCGCGCTGGAACTGGAAGGCCGTGACATCTACATCGCCAACGGCTGCGTCGGCTGCCACTCGCAGATGATCCGTCCGTTCCGTGCAGAAACCGAGCGCTACGGCCACTACTCCGTCGCCGGCGAAAGCGTCTGGGATCACCCCTTCCTGTGGGGCTCCAAGCGTACCGGCCCGGATCTGGCCCGCGTCGGCGGCCGCTACTCGGACGAGTGGCATCGCGCCCACCTTTATAACCCGCGCAACGTCGTGCCCGAGTCGAAGATGCCCGCCTACCCCTGGCTGGTGGAAAACAAGCTCGATGGCAAGGACACCGCGAAGAAGATGGAAGTCATGCGTGGCTTCGGCATCCCCTACACCGACGAGGACATCGCCGGTGCCCGTGATGCAGTGAAAGGCAAGACCGAAATGGACGCGCTGGTCGCGTACCTGCAGGTTCTCGGCACTTCCATCAAGAACAAACGGTAAGACGCCATGGATATCGGGACTATTCGCGGAATCGGCACGGCGGTGGTGTTCATCGCCTTCATCAGCGTGGTGCTCTGGGCCTACAGCAGCAAGCGCAAGTCCAGCTTCGACGAAGCCGCCAACCTGCCCTTCGCCGACGACCCCGAAACCAAGCCCGAGTCCAAGCGTGACCAAGACTCTTCCAGGAGCAATAACCAATGACCACGTTCTGGAGTTGGTACGTAACCATCCTCTCCCTGGGCACCATCTTCGCCCTGACCTGGCTGATCTTCGGCACCCGCAAGGGCCAGCGCCAGGAAGTGACCGACGAAACCGTCGGCCACAGCTTCGATGGCATCGAGGAGTATGACAACCCGCTGCCCAAGTGGTGGTTCATGCTGTTCGTCGCCACCATCGTCTTCGCTCTGGGCTACCTGGCCCTGTATCCGGGCCTGGGCAACTTCAAAGGCCTGCTGCCGGGGTACGACTACCTCGACAGCGAGAGCAAGACCCCCTTCGCAGAAGGTGTACAGATTGCTGATGGCTCCATGCGTCACTCCGGCTGGACCGGCGTGCACCAGTGGGAGAAGGAAATGGCGCGCGCCGATGCGCAATACGGCCCGCTGTTCGCCAAGTACGCCGCCATGCCGATCGAGGAAGTGGCCAAGGACGAGCAAGCCCTGAAAATGGGTGGTCGCCTGTTCGCCTCCAACTGCTCGGTCTGCCACGGCTCCGATGCCAAGGGCAGCTATGGTTTCCCCAACCTGACCGACAACGAATGGCGCTGGGGCGGCGAGCCGGAAACCATCAAGACCACCATCCTCAAAGGTCGTGAAGGCGCCATGCCCGCCCAAGGCCCGGCCATCGGCGAAGACGGTGTACGCAACGTCGCCGCCTACGTGCTGACCCAACTGGCTGGCCGTCAACTGCCGGAAGGCGTGGAAGCCGACATCGCTGCTGGCCAGAAGGTCTTCGCCGGCACCTGCTTCGCGTGCCACGGCGCCGACGGCAAGGGCACCCCCGCCATGGGCGCGCCGAACCTGACCAACCCGGCAGCGTTCATCTACGGCAGCAGCTATGCTCAGTTGCAACAGACCATCCGCTACGGTCGTCACGGCAAGATGCCGGCCCAGGAAGAATTCCTCGGCAACGACAAGGTGCACCTGCTGGCTGCCTACGTTTACAGCCTGTCGCATCAGAGCGAAGAGCAGTAAGCGCAGCACGACTCTTTTGACAAGGGTCAATGAACGCCCGGGTCGCGACTGCTCGTCGCACCCGGGCGTTGTCTTTCAGGCGTACCATATGGGTACCGTGAAACGACCCTGACCGGCACGTATCGGCCTGGGCTGCCAACCAACCGCTGTGGTGCGCATCGATGAGCAATCAGATACCTGTCCAGGACATCACCCCCCCTGCCAAGAATGCCGGCGTCGATCTCTACGCCAGCCGCGAGAAGATCTACACCCGCGCCTTCACCGGGCTGTTCCGCAATCTGCGACTCGCAGGCGGCGCCCTGCTCTTCCTGCTGTTCTTCGGCACCGTCTGGCTCAACTGGGATGGTCGCCAGGCCGTGTGGTGGAACCTGCCGGAGCGCAAGTTCCATATCTTCGGCGCCACCTACTGGCCGCAGGACTTCATGCTGCTGTCCTGGCTGCTGATCATCTGCGCCTTCGGTCTGTTCTTCATCACCGTCTTCGCCGGCCGCGTCTGGTGCGGCTATACCTGCCCGCAGAGCGTGTTCACCTGGGTATTCATGTGGGCGGAGAAAGTCACCGAGGGTGACCGCAACCAGCGCATGAAGCTGGACAAGCAACCCATCAGCGGCAACAAGCTGGGACGCAAGCTCGCCAAGCATGGCATCTGGGTCGGCGTATCGCTGCTGACCGCCATTACCTTCGTCGGCTACTTCACGCCGATTCGCGACCTGGTGGTGGAGATCTTCACCGGCCAGGCCAGCGGCTGGGCCTATTTCTGGATCGGCTTCTTCACCCTCGCCACCTACGGCAATGCGGGCTACCTGCGCGAGCAGGTGTGCATCTACATGTGCCCCTATGCGCGCTTCCAGAGCGTGATGTTCGACCAGGACACCCTGATCGTCTCCTACGATCCGCGCCGCGGCGAGAAGCGTGGCCCGCGCAAGAAGGACGCGGACTACAAGGCCCAGGGCCTGGGTGACTGCATCGACTGCAAGATGTGCGTGCACGTCTGCCCCACTGGCATCGACATCCGCGACGGCCTGCAGATCGAGTGCATCGGCTGCGCGGCCTGCATCGATGCCTGCGACAGCATCATGGAGAAGATGAACTATCCCAAGGGACTGATCAGCTACACCACTGAACACAACCTGTCCGGCCACAAGACCCACCTGCTGCGGCCACGCCTGATCGGCTACGCTGTCGCGCTGGTGGCGATGATGGGCCTGTTCGCCTGGGCCGTGGCCAACCGCCCGCTGGTGGAGCTGGACGTGCTCAAGGATCGCGTGCTATTTCGCGAGAACGAGCGTGGCTACATCGAGAACGTCTACACCCTGAAGATCATGAACAAGGCGCAGCACGACATGACCTACGTGATCAGCGCCGACGGCCTCGACGGCCTGGTCTACGAAGGCAAGCGCGAGGTGCGCGCCCTCGCCGGCGAGGTGTACTCCTTCCCGGTGGAGCTCTCCATCGCGCCGGAGAAGCTGCCCTCGAGCGCCAACAACATCGTCTTCCACGTACAATCGGCGGACGACCCCAGTATCAAGAACGACGCTGACAGCCGCTTCATCGGCCCAAGCGTCCGCTGACAACGGAAAGAGCATGACCGAGCACGCACCATCGCCAGCCAAACCCTGGTACAAGCAGTTCTGGCCCTGGTTCATCATCGCCCTGCTGGGCTATTCGGTGGTGCAGGGCGTTGCCCTGCTCACCCTGGCCACCAAAAACCCACCGGGGTTGATTTCCGACGACTACTACGACGTCGGCAAAGGCATCAACCAGTCGCTGGAGCGCGAGAAACTGGCCGAGCGTCTGCAACTACATGGCGAGCTGGTATTGGACAACACCACCGGTACCGCCCTGCTCAGCCTGCAGGGTAACAGCCGCCCACAGCAGATCGTGCTCAACCTGATCTCTCCGACCCAGCCGGAGCGCGATCGCCGTGTCATCCTGCAACCGACGGCGGACGGCCAGTACCGTGGGCAGATGGTCGATCAGGTCAGCGGTCGCCGCTTCGTCGAACTGCTCGGCCAGGAAGGCAGCCAGAACTGGCGGCTGTTCGAGGAAGAGACCATCAGCGATGGCCAGAGCATCATGATCGGTGACAACCCCTCCTACTGACCCTGCCGATGCCCACCCCCACTCCCTGCTATCACTGTGGCCTGCCGGTGCCTGCCGGCAGCCAGTTCCATGCCGACGTGCTCGGCCAGACCCGCGAAATGTGCTGCCCCGGCTGTCAGGCCGTGGCCGAAGCCATCGTCGCCGGCGGCCTGGAGCATTACTACAGCCATCGCAGCGAGAACGCGGCCAACCCGCAGGCACTGCCCGCCGCCCTGCCGGATGAACTGGCGCTGTATGACCGCAGCGATGTGCAGCAGCCCTTCGTCCAGCACCAGGGCGAACTGAGCGAAACCCAGTTGCTGATCGAAGGTATTAGCTGCGCCGCCTGCGGCTGGCTGATCGAGAAGCACCTGCGCGGCGTGCCAGGCGTGGCCGAAGCGCACCTGAACCTGTCCAACCACCGCCTGCAGGTGCGCTGGCAGGACAGCCAGATCGCCCTGAGCAAGCTGCTCGCCGAACTGCGCCGCATCGGTTACGCCGCCCACCCCTGGCGCGCTGACGAGGTGGCCGAACGCATGGCCGCGGAAAACCGCCGGCGCATGCGCGAGCTGGGCGTGGCCGGGTTGTTGTGGATGCAGGTGATGATGGCGACCATGGCCACCTGGCCGGAATTCAACATCGACCTGTCGCCGGAGCTGGACAAGATCCTGCGCTGGACCAGCCTGTTTCTCACCACGCCTATCGTCTTCTACTGCTGCGGCCAGTTCTTCCGTGGCGCCCTGCGCGACCTGCGTACGCGTCACCTGACCATGGACGTCTCGGTCTCGCTGGCCATCGGCGGTGCCTACGTGGCCGGCATCTGGTCGACCATCACCGGCCAGGGCGAACTGTATTTCGACGCCGTGGGCATGTTTGCGCTGTTCTTGCTCGCCGGGCGCTACCTGGAGCGCCGTGCACGAGAACGGACGGCAGCCGCTACGGCGCAGTTGGTCAAGCTGCTACCGGCCTCCTGCCTGCGCTTGAACGCCGACGGCCAGAGCCAGCGCATCCTGCTCAGCGAGCTGCGCGAAGGTGAGCAAGTGCTGGTGCAACCCGGCTCGCTGATTCCCGCTGACGGGCGCATCCTCGCAGGCCAATCCAGTGTCGACGAATCGCTGCTCACTGGCGAATACCTGCCGCAGGCACGCGGCATCGGCGACCCCGTCACCGCCGGCACGTTGAACGTCGAAGGCCCGCTGACGGTGAGCGTGCAGGCCCTGGGCGACGCCACCCGGCTGTCGGCCATCGTGCGCCTGCTGGAGCGCGCGCAGAGCGAGAAGCCGCGCCTGGCAGAAATCGCCGACCGGGTTTCGCAGTGGTTTTTGCTGTTCATCCTCGTTGCCGCTGCCGTGGTCGGTCTCGCCTGGTGGGAAATCGACTCCAGCCGCGCCTTCTGGGTGGTGCTCGCCCTGCTCGTGGCCACCTGCCCCTGCGCATTGGCCCTAGCCACGCCGACCGCGCTGACCACCGCCACCGGCAGCCTGCACAAGCTGGGCCTGCTGCTGACCCGTGGCCATGTGCTCGAAGGCCTCAACCATATCGACACGCTGGTGCTGGACAAGACCGGCACCCTGACCGAAGGCCGCCTCGCCCTCAGCGCCATCCATCCGCTGCGCGAACTCGATCAGGACGCCTGCCTGGCCCTGGCCGCCGCCCTGGAAAACCGCTCCGAACACCCCATTGCCCGCGCCTTTGGCCAGGCGCCACGCGCAGCCGACAGCGTCGACAGCTATCCCGGCCAGGGCCTGCAGGGCCGCGTCGACGGCCGCCTGCTGCGCATCGGCGAAGCCGGCTTCGTCTGCGCCTTGAGTGGCCAGACCGTGCCAGCGATTACCAGCCAATATGGCCAGTGGCTGCTGCTGGGGGATGAGCAGGGCCCACTGGCGTGGTTCGTGCTCGACGACCGCCTGCGCGAGGATGCGCCCGAGCTGATCGCCGCCGCCCGCGCCCGTGGCTGGCACATCCACCTGCTGTCCGGCGACAGCTCGCCGATGGTGGGTGAAGTGGCGCGTCAGCTCGGCATCGAGGATGCCCGTGGCGGCCTGACCCCGGATGCCAAGCTGGCTGTACTCAAACAGTTGCATGCCGAAGGCCGTCGCGTACTGATGCTCGGCGATGGCGTCAATGACGTGCCGGTGCTGGCTGCAGCCGATATCAGCGTGGCCATGGGTTCGGCGTCCGACCTGGCCAAGACCAGTGCCGATGCCGTACTGCTGTCCAATCGCCTGAGCAGCCTGGTGCAGGGCCTGAGCATGGCCAAACGCACACGGCGTATCATCATCGAAAACCTGTGTTGGGCGACCCTGTACAATGGCCTGGTGCTGCCGTTCGCGGCGCTCGGCTGGATCACCCCCATCTGGGCAGCGGTGGGCATGTCGTTCAGCTCGCTGCTGGTGGTACTCAATGCCCTGCGTCTGAGCCGCTAAGCTGCAGCAAGCGTAGCCCGAACATCGAGGAGCGAGCCCTGCTCGCGAAGAAGCATTTCGCGAACAAGGCTCGCTCCTACCCAGACGCCACCCCGGAGAGCGTATGTCCGCCCTGTACATCCTGATTCCCGTCGCCATCGCCCTGGTCGCGTTCGCCATCTGGCTGTTCTTCTGGGCGGTGGACAGCGGCCAGTACGACGACCTCGACAGCCCCGCCCACAGCATTCTCTTCGACGACGAGGATCCGCTGCACAAGGCCGGCGTCGAGCAGGCCGAGGATCACAACAAGCCGGGCAAACCTGATGCTTGAGCTGGCTCCCCTGCTGGTGTCGGCGCTGATCCTCGGCCTGCTCGGCGGCGGTCATTGCCTGGGCATGTGTGGTGGCCTGATGGGCGCGCTGACCCTGGCGATTCCTCCGGAGCAACGCGGCAAGCGCCTGCGCCTGCTGCTGGCCTACAACCTCGGGCGCATTCTCAGCTACAGCGCCGCCGGCCTGCTCCTCGGCCTGGCCGGTTGGGCCGTGGCTGGCAGTAGCGCCGAAGTGGTCATGCGCAGCCTCGCTGCCCTGCTGCTGATCGCCATGGGCCTGTACCTGGCCGGCTGGTGGAGCGGGCTGACACGCATCGAAGCGCTGGGCCGTGGCCTGTGGCGGTACATCCAGCCCCTGACTCGGCGCTTCATGCCGGTCACCAGCATCCCGAAGGCCGTGGTGTTGGGCGGACTATGGGGCTGGCTGCCCTGCGGCCTGGTCTACAGCACCCTGCTGTGGGCCTCAAGCCAGGGCAATGCAGTGGACAGCGCCCTGCTGATGCTGGCGTTCGGCCTCGGCACCTGGCCAGTCTTGCTGGCCACCGGGCTGGCCGCCGAGCGCCTCACCGCGCTGCTGCGCAAACGGGGCGTGCGCATGGCGGGTGGCCTGCTGGTTATCCTGTTCGGCCTCTGGACCCTGCCCGGCCCGCACCAGCATTGGCTGATGGGGCACTAGAGCAGCTACAAGCCTCAAGAGGCAAGTAAAAGCAGAAGCACGAGCACGCGCGTAGCCCGGATGCAATCCGGGAAAACCTGCCACCACTCCCCGGATTGCATCCGGGCTACGTCGCCAGAGCAGCTACAAGCTGCAAGCCTCAAGCGTCAAGTAAAAACAGAAGCACGGGCTACGCTCTCGGTCGCCCCTGCCTTTCTCCCCGTTGATTCAGGTCAAGGCCCCCACACACCCGCATCCCTAGACTGGCCGCACAGCCTGTACAGGATTATTTCCCATGCTCGACGCCATCCAGTGGGATGCCGACCTGATCCGCCGCTACGATCTCGCCGGCCCGCGCTACACCTCCTATCCGACCGCCGTGCAGTTCCACGACGACATCGGCCCCTTCGACCTGCTGCATGCGCTGCGCGACAGCCGCAAGGCAGGCCGCCCACTGTCGCTCTACGTGCACATCCCGTTCTGTTCGCACATCTGCTATTACTGCGCCTGCAACAAGGTGATCACCAAGGATCGCGGTCGCGCCCTGCCCTATCTGGAGAAACTGGAACGGGAAATCGAGATCGTCAGCCGCTACATCGGCAAGGAACAGGTGATTGAGCAACTGCACTTCGGCGGCGGCACACCCACCTTCCTCAGTCACGACGAACTGCGCCGTCTGATGCAGCACCTGCGCCAGCATTTCAACCTGCTGGATGACGACTCCGGCGACTACAGCATCGAGATCGACCCCCGCGAAGCGGATTGGTCGACCATGGGCCTGCTGCGCGAGCTGGGTTTCAACCGCGTCAGCCTCGGCGTGCAGGATCTCGACCCCGAGGTGCAGCGCGCGGTCAACCGCCTGCAGACCCTGGAAGAAACCCGCGCCATAGTCGAGGCGGCACGCACCCTGCAGTTTCGCTCGTTGAACATCGACCTGATCTACGGCCTGCCCAAGCAAACCCCGGAGCGCTTCGCTCGCACCGTGGCCGAAGTGATCGCCCTGCAACCCGATCGCCTGTCAGTGTTCAACTATGCGCACCTGCCGGAACGCTTCATGCCACAGCGGCGCATCAACGCCGAGGATCTGCCGCCGGCGGCCGACAAGCTGGCCATGCTGCAGGCCAGCATCGAGCAACTGACCAAGGCCGGCTACCGTTACATCGGCATGGATCACTTCGCCCTGCCCGACGACGAGCTGGCGGTGGCGCAGGAGGAAGGCACCCTGCAGCGCAACTTCCAGGGCTATACCACCCACGGTCATTGCGACCTGATCGGCCTGGGGGTCTCGGCCATCAGCCAGATAGGTGACCTGTACAGTCAGAACGACAGCGACATCGGCAACTACCAGCAGAGCCTCGGCAATGGCCAACTAGCCACGCGCCGTGGCTTGCACTGCAACGCCGACGACCGCGTGCGGCGTGCCGTGATTCAGCAACTGATCTGCCACTTCGAGCTGGATTTCCGTGGCATCGAACAGGCTTACGCCATCGATTTCCGCTACTACTTCTCGGCGCTCTGGCCGGATCTGCAGCGCCTGCACGATGACGGCCTGATCGAACTTGGTGAACACGGCATCCGGGTACTGGCCGCCGGCCGCCTGCTGGTGCGCTCGCTGTGCATGCTGTTCGACCGTTACCTGACCGACCAGGTGCGTCAGCGCTTCTCACGGGTGATCTGAATAGCACGGCCTGTGTTTTGCGGCTTACAGCGTGTAGGAACGGATTTATCTGCGAAAGGGTTGCCGCCGTAGCCGCCAGAATCGCCAATGAATCCGCTCCCACGGTCGCGGACGATATCTGGCCGGCATCAGCCAGCACACCGTTTTCAGCCCATGGCCAGGGATGAGGCGGTCTGCATCTGTTCCTTGCTCAAGCCCTGCTCACGCATCTGCCTGATCAGGTTGGCATTGGCCGAGGTCAGTGCGCTATTGAGGCTGCTCAGCTCCGTCTGCAAGGCATCGGCCTTGGCCCGCTTGGTTTCCGCATCCAGGCTCTGGTCGGCCATCAGCGCCTTGAGTTCGGCCTGCTTGGCGGCGATCTCAGCCTTCAGCTTGCGGATCATCTTCAGCAACTCCTTGATGCTGTCCGGCAAGCCGCTCTCGTCGACATCCTTGTTGTTCGCCTCGCCCCTGCTGGCCGACAGGCTCTTGCCCAATTCCGACAGGCTGACCCGCAAGCCATCGCGCACCTCTTCAGGCGTCTGCTCGACTGCGATATTTTGTCGCTGAGAAGCTATGCTCAGGTTGCTCAGCGGGGTATTAGCGTCGATGCGCATCTTCGCACCTCCCTTGCTTTCGATTGCAACTGCTATCGGCCGCACCAGGACAAACTTGAACGTCAGTTCAGCTTTCTTTCGACTGGCCGCAAGCCTTGCCCTGCTGTACTCTTTAACGTCATTGCGTGTTTATCAGGAAGCGGAACGATGTCCGAGAACATCAAGCTGCGGGCACAGCACCAAGCCCATTGCAAGGATTGCAGCCTGGCCAGCCTGTGTCTGCCGATCTCGCTGAACATGGAAGACATGGACGCGCTCGACGAAATCGTCAAACGCGGTCGCCCACTGAAGAAAGGCGAGTTTCTGTTCCGTCAGGGCGATGCCTTCGGCTCGGTATTCGCGGTGCGCTCCGGTGCGTTGAAGACCTTCGGTCTGAGCGACTCGGGTGAGGAACAGATCACCGGCTTCCACCTGCCCAGCGAGCTGGTCGGCCTGTCCGGCGTCGATGGCGAGCGCTACCCGGTGTCGGCCCAGGCCCTGGAAACCACTTCGGTGTGCGAGATCCCCTTCGAGCGCCTGGATGACCTGGCTCTGCAACTGCCGCAACTGCGTCGCCAGCTCATGCGCATCATGAGCCGCGAGATCCGTGACGATCAGCAGATGATGTTGCTGCTGTCGAAGAAGACCGCCGACGAGCGCATCGCCACCTTCCTGGTCAACCTCTCCGCCCGCTTCCGCGCCCGAGGCTTTTCCGCCAACCAGTTCCGCCTGGCCATGTCACGCAACGAAATCGGCAACTACCTGGGTCTTGCCGTGGAGACGGTGTCCCGCGTGTTCACCCGCTTCCAGCAGAACAACTTGCTCGAGGCCGAAGGCAAGGAAGTGCACATTCTCGACCCCATCGAGCTGTGCGCCCTGGCCGGTGGCAATATCGACATCTGAAACCACCGCAGTCCCTGACACCAGCGGTTTCCCTCCAGCACGACAGCGCCGCGCATGCGCGGCGTTTTCGTCCGCGCGATTCCAGCAGGACACCCCATGATCTTCGACGAATTCAGCATCAAGACCCTGATCCGCCCGGTGGTGGACTTCCCCAAGCCCGGCGTGGTGTTCCGTGACATCACCCCGCTGTTCCAGTCGCCCCGCGCGTTGCGCATGGTCGCTGACAGCTTCATCCAGCGCTACGTCGAAGCCGAGTTCAGCCATATCGGCGCCATGGATGCCCGTGGTTTCCTGATCGGCTCGATCATCGCCTACGAACTGAACAAGCCACTGGTGCTATTTCGCAAGCAGGGCAAGCTGCCAGCCGACGTGCTCAGCGAGGGGTATCAGACCGAATACGGCGAAGCCTTCCTGGAAGTGCACGCCGACAGCCTGTGCGAAGGCGACTCGGTGCTGATCTTCGATGATCTGATCGCCACGGGTGGCACCCTGATCGCCGCCGCCAATCTGGTAAGGCGCATGGGTGCAACCATCCATGAGGCAGCCGCGATCATCGATCTGCCGGAACTGGGCGGCTCGCAGAAGCTGCAGGACGCCGGCATCGCCACCTTCACCCTGACCGCCTTCGCCCTCGACGAGCAGTAATCCCCAGGTCATCGCCACCTCCAGCCGCTCCGATCTGCACAAGGCTTCACCACTGCCGCAAAGGCTGTGAGCGAAGCCTGGCGACAAGGGCTCAGCAGCTCACGGAAACAATGGGTAACCCTTAATACCCAGGGCAAGCCCTCCAACACCTGATCAGCTTCGGTCTGGAAACCGTAGAATCATTCGCTCACTTCCCTGACCGAATCTCGATTGCCCCTTGACCATGAACGAACTCACTACGCATCCGAGTCCTGCTTGGCGTCAGCGCCTGGGCGCTGTCATGGACGGTACGTCCGTACAGCGTCTGATCACGGTATTGATCCTGATAAATGCCGCCATCCTCGGCATGCAGACCTCGCCGAACATCATGGCGCAATGGGGCAAACCACTGCTGATCCTCGACGCGCTGATCCTCGCCTGCTTCGTCATCGAGTTGCTCCTGCGCTTCACCGCACGCGGCCTGAAGCTGCTGCGCGACCCCTGGGCAGTGTTCGACTGCCTGGTGGTCGGCATCGCCCTGATTCCAGCCAGCGGCCCCTTCGCCGTGCTGCGCGCCCTGCGCGTATTGCGGGTGCTGCGCCTGGTGTCGATCAATCCGAGCATGCGCAAGGTGGTGCAAGCGCTGCTCGCCTCGCTGCCGGGCATGGGCAGCATCGTCATGCTCATGGGGCTGATCTTCTACGTCGCTGCGGTGATGGCCACGCAGTTGTTCGGCCAGAGCTTTCCCGAGTGGTTCGGCAACATCGGCGCCAGCCTCTATACCCTGTTCCAGGTGATGACCCTGGAAAGCTGGTCGATGGGCATCGTCCGCCCGGTGATGGAACAGCACCCACTGGCCTGGCTGTTCTTCGTGCCCTACATCCTCATCGCCACCTTCATGATGCTCAATCTGTTCATCGCGGTGATCGTCAACGCCATGCAGAGCACCCACGAGCCCAATGCCGAAGAACAGGCTGCGGTGGCGCGCGAGCAGGCCATACTCGACGAGCTGCGCGCACTGCGCCAGGAACTGAGCGAGCTGCGGCAAAAGCCGTCCTGAACGGCTCACGAGTGCAAGACCCGCCTAAAGTTGGCGGCGTTGGGCCGCATGAAACCTGATAGTTACATCGTTCAATGGCAAAGTCGCCGCAGGAGGCATGCGGCCCTATCCGCGACTGGTGCCAATCAGAGCCGCATAACAATCGGGAGCACGACTCCCCAAGAGGACTCGAACGATGACTGCAAGCACCGCTCTGCCCCAAGCGAAAGCCAGCTTCCCGGTTCGGCGCATGGATTTCAGCTTCACCGCGACGCCCAAATACTGGTTCTACAACGACCCGTTCATGAGCCAGTTCATGAACAACCTGTCCTCGCTGTTCCCCTACGGCGAGAAGTTCTTCGTCGACAGCGTGCGCGCGGTGCGTGACGAGATCACCGACCCGCAGTTGAAGAAGGACATCAGTGCCTTCATCGGCCAGGAAGCCATGCATTCCAAGGAACACGCGGCCTACAACGATTATGCCAACGAGCACGGCATCGATCTGGAACGCCTGGAACTGCGCATCAAGGTGCTGCTGGAATGGACGACTCGCTTCAGCACCAAGAAGCATCGCCTGGCGGCCACCTGCGCGCTGGAACACTTCACCGCCACCATGGCCGAGCAACTGCTCAAGCGCGAAGACCTCACCACCCAGATGAACGACCCCAAGCTGTACCAGCTATGGATGTGGCACGCCATCGAGGAGAATGAGCACAAGGCAGTCTGCTACGACGTCTACCAGAATCTCTACGGCGGCTACTTCACCCGCGTATTCGTGATGATGATGACCACGGTGATGTTCGCCGGGGTGATCGGCTGGTTCCAGTTGCATCTGCTGCGCAAGGACGGCCAACTGTTCAACTGGCGTAGCTGGGCGCTGGGCCTGCGCAAGCTGTTCGGCCCGCGTGAAGGTTTCTTCACCAAGATGATCGGCCCTTACCTGGACTACTACCGCCCGGGCTTCCATCCCAAGGATCACGACACCACCGAGCTGGAAAACCGCTGGCGCGCGCGCCTGGGCTTCTCCAGCTAAGTCAGGCCTGCACGACGCCGCGTTCGAGCAGATGATTCATCGCGGCCTTGAGTTTCATCGGCCGCACCGGCTTGTGCAGCAGGCTGTGGCCAAGTTCGCGCATCTGCAGCTTGAGTTCGTTGCTGTAGTTGGCGGTGATCATCAGCGCCGGTAGTGGCGTGCTGCGCCGTGCGTTGATCTGCGCCACGGCATCGACGCCGTTGCGCTCATCGTCCAGGTGGTAGTCGGCTATCAGCAGGTCGGCCTCGGCGTGGTAGTTGTCCACCTGGCGCGCCAGATCCTGCTCCGATAGCGCAGTGATCACCCGGCAGCCCCAGCCTTCGAGCAGGGTGCGCATGCCGGCGCAGATCGCCGCGTCGTTATCCAGCACCCACACGCGCGCACCGCTCAGACGCTCGAGCGGATATTGCGGGCTGTCCTCCAGGGTGCGTGCCCGTGGCGCGCGCCGGGTCAACGGCACCTCCACGGCGAACATCGACCCCCTGCCCTGCTGCGAGGCCACGCGGATGCGATGGCCGAGCATGCGGGCGATTTTGTCGACGATGGCCAGGCCCAGACCGAGGCCACGATCCTGTTTGCGTTGCACGTTATCGCCGCGCTTGAACTCCTGGAAAATCTCGCCGAGCTTGTCTGGCGCGATGCCGATGCCGCTGTCCCATACCTCGATGGACAGGCTGTTGCCGCGCCGCCGGCAACCCAGCAGGATGCGTCCGCTGGCGGTGTAGCGAATGGCGTTGCTGAGGAAATTGCGCAGAATCCGCGCCAGCAGTTGCACGTCGCTGCGCACCAGCGCCGTACTGGGCAGGTAATCCAGGCGCAGCCCCTCGCTGCTGGCGATCTGGTGGTATTCGGCGGCCAGGTTATGTAACAGCTCGCTGACGGCGAACGGCGCGATATCGGCCTTGATCACCCCAGCATCGAGCTTGGAAATGTCCACTAGGGTGCCGAGCAGACTCTCCACGTCCTCCAGGGAATTGCTGACGTTGCGTACCAGGGGTGCACAGCCGGACAGGTCATGCTTCTCAAGCAGCGCGCTGGTGAACAGGCGCGCTGCGTTGAGCGGTTGCAGCAGATCATGGCTGACCGCGGCGAGGAACTTGGTCTTGGACAGGTTGGCCTGCTCCGCCTCGCCCTTGGCCTCGCGCAGGCGCACCTCCATCTGCGTGCGCTCGTCGATTTCGCGGCGCAGTTGCTCGTTCACCGTGGTCAGCTCGGCAGTGCGTTCACGCACGCGCTGTTCCAGGTGCTGATAGGCCTGATGCAGGGCTTCGGCGGTACGACGGCGCTCGGTGATATCGCGGATCAGCACGAAGATGCCCACCACCTCGCCGCTGGCCTGCCGGTTGGGCACGTAGGAGCGCAGCATGTAGCGCTCCTGCCCGGCGTGATTGGTCTCGGCGAACTCGAAGGTCACGCTCTCGCCGGACAGTGCCCGCTCGACGTAAGGCTCCAGGCGCTGGCAGTGCTCATCGCTGTGCACTTCGCGCAGGCTCTGGCCTAGCATGGCGCCACGCGGCCAGCAGTACCATTCCTCGTAGACCTTGTTGGTGAATTCGTAGACCAGATCGGCAGACAGGTAGGCGATCAGCGCCGGCACATGGTCGGTGATCAGGCGGATCCAGCGCTCGCTGTCGCTCAGCGCCTGGGCCTGACGATGACGCTCGGTGATGTCGGTGAAGGTGTTGACGAAGCCGCCGGTGGGTAGCGGATGGGTGCGCACCTCGAGCATGCGCCCGTCGAACAGCCGTACCTCTACCTGACGCAACGGCTTGCCGGCGGCATCGCGGCTGTCCGGGGTCAGCGGCTGTAGCTCGCTTTCCGCCATCACCTCGGCGAAGGGCCTGTGCGCGTTGATCGGCGCCAGGCCGCAGAGCTCGAGGAAACGGTGATTCCACAGCTCCAGCGCGCCCTCGGCATTGACCATGGCCATGCCCTGAGACAGGTTGTCCACCGCACGCTGCAACAGGCGCGACTTCTGCGCCAGGGCCTGCTCGCGGCGCAGCGCCTCGCTCTGCTTGACCTCGGTGATGTCGGTGTAGAGGATCACCAGCCCGCCTTCGCGAGTCGGCCGCTCGCTGACCTGCACCCAACGGCCATCCTGCAGGCGGAACAGGCTCGGCTCGCCTTCCTTGCCCAGTTGCGCCTCCACCACCAGCCCGGTGCTGCGACTCAGGCGCTTGATCTCCTCCAACCGCGTGCCCGTGCCGATACGCGCCCGGCTGCGTGCCCACAGGGCCTTGAAACGGCTGTTGAAGAGGACGATGCGCTGACGGTCGTCGAACAGCACGAAGGCATCGGAAATGCTCTCGATGGCGTCGATCAGGTGCTGGTGCGCGGTCTCAGCGCGCAGGCGCGCATCGCTGAGCAACTGGTTGCTCGACTTGAGTTCGGCCATGGCCTGGTTCAGCGCGTCGGTGCGCTCGCGCACCTGCTCGGCCAGTACCACCGAGTGCTGGAAAGCGGCATAGGCATCGTCACCCCGCGAGTGGATCGATTCCACCCGCTCGATCAGCGCGGCGTTGATGCGCTTGAGCTTGGCGTTCTCCAGCTCCAGCGCGGCGCAGCGTGCCTGTAGCTCAGCGTTCGCAGCGTCCAGCGGGGCGACCAATGGCGACCCCGGTGAAGGTCTGGTTGATGTGCATGCCATTGAACTGCTCTCCGTAGGTGTTGAAGCCGATCACCCGCTGCTGACGCAGTAGGTCGGCGACCGGCTCGACGCCAGCGTCGTTCTCGATTTCCAGGCGGCGCAGGAAGCAGTCGCAACCGATGGTCAGCAGCAACGGGCCGAGGCGCTGCTGCAGACCGGCGAATAGCTGTTGCAGATTGGGCAGCAAGGGACCAGGGCGCATGCCGGTAAGGACGATGCCGTTCTCCACTGCGCAGTAGAAGGTCAGGCTGAGGTCGTCATGCACCTGCTGGATCGAACGCACGTAGTAGTGATCGCTGATGCGCACCGCCAGCGGATAGGCGGCGAATATGCGGTGATCCAGAGCCTCGAGTGGTACGCCGATCAGTTCGGCATACTCCTGCGCCGCCGGTGCGGCGTTGAGTTCGTACACCCGACGGCTGGCGCTGTCGGCACGGGTGACCACCAGTTTGTCGGCGCTGGGCAGGATGTGGTGGGTGCTGAACACCTCGAAATCCAGCCAGGTGTTGAACAACACCACCACCGCGGCACCACTGTGAAAGCGCCCGTCGTGATAGACATGGGTATGGGTCAGGTGGTTGTCGTCGCCGGCCGAACCGCCGAAATGCGGGATGCTGCCCAGTGCCGCGCTGAGCGCGCCGAGCACCAGCTCCTCGCGGCTGGAGAGGCCGTCGAGCAGGGTCAGGGCAAAGCTGTGGCCCTTGATCGAGGCCAGCTCGTTACTGCGGCAATCCTTGACCAGGCCATCGACCAGGTGCTGCGCATCGAGCAGGTTGAAGCGCTCCATCTCGTCGATCAGCACGCTGGCGATGGAGAAGCAGCGCAGGTCGAAGCCCAGCGCCACCACGCACCCTCGGCCATAGCCCTGCGGGGTGATCTCGCCGGCACTGGTGCAACCAACCAGGCTGACGCCGCCAAAGTGCGCCTCCAGCGCCTGACCAAGGCCATCGAGGTCATACTCGGCCGAGCAGAAAAACAGCACGAAACCGAGATAGGGATGGATCAGCTGGCGTGCCAGTTCCTGCGCGGCCAATTCCACGTCCTTCGTGCTGGAAACGGCGCTGACGACGCCCTCCGACTGATCCAAGGCCATATAACGCCCCAATACACCTGCTGGTCTTGGGGAAATTCTACGAAGCAGCCGGCGCTTCCCCCATGCTACTTGAGTACTGGGTAGTCGATCCGTATGGCGTACTCGCGAAGCAGTATGCCGCCTGATTCAGGCTCTGCACCCCAGGATGACCGATCCAGACGCACTCGCCAGACCAGCGCATTTGCCGATCTGCCCGCCGAAGCGCGCGCCAGGGCCATGGCTGGCGGAGCGCGCCTTGAATAGAGTCAGGTATCGCCTCTAATTCATAACAGTTCAAAGTGCGAGCCCCATGAGCCAAGCCGATCTGATTTCGCCCATTCGCTTTCTGGCCCACCTGCCGCAACACCTGCCACGCGTGCCACGCATGTTGCGCGGGCTCTACTACGCGGGTATCCGCAATCGCGAGAAGAGCCTGTCGCTGGCCTGGGCCCTGCAACTCGCCACCGAGCGCTACCCCGAGCGCCCGGCCATGATGGATGAGAACCGCCAGCTCAGCTATCGCGCGTTCAATGCCTGGGCCAACCGTCTGGCCTGGGCCTTCAAGGCCGAAGGGGTCGGCCATGGCGACGTGGTCGCGGTGATGCTGGAAAACCGCCTGGAACAGTTGGCTATCCTCGCCGGCTTGAGCAAACTCGGTGCGGTCGGCGCCCTGATCAACACCACCCAACGCGGCAAGGTGCTGGCGCACAGCTTCAACCTGGTCAAACCCCGCTTTCTGGTGATCGGCGACGAACTGCTCGGCGCCTTCGACGAAATCGCCGAGCAACTGCAGAACCAGCAGGCCAAACGCTACTGGGTTGCCGACCAGGATTGCCTGCGCGATCCCGGCCAGGCACCGGACGGCTGGAGCAACCTGATGCAACTGGCCGTCGGCCAGGCTGAAGACAACCCACCGGACAGCCTGCGCGTGCGCATGAAGGATCCCTGCTTCCTGATCTACACCTCGGGCACCACCGGCCTGCCCAAGGCCTCGATCATGAGCCATGGCAAGTGGATCAAGGCCTATGGCGGCTTCGGTCACTCCGGCCTGACGCTGAACGAACGTGACGTGCTCTACCTCACGCTGCCCTGTTACCACAACAACGCCGTTACCGTGTGCTGGAGCGCGGCGCTGGCCGGCGGCGCCGCCATCGCCCTGCGCCGGCGCTTCTCCGCCAGCGCCTTCTGGAGCGACGTGGCGCGCTACCAGGCCACCTGCTTCGGCTATATCGGCGAGCTGTGCCGCTACCTGCTCAACCAGCCGGTGCACCCGGCCGAACGGGGCAACAGCCTGCGCTGCATGATCGGCAATGGCCTGCGCCCATCGATCTGGGCCGAGTTCAAGGAGCGCTTCGGCATCGAGCAGATCACCGAATTCTATGCCTCCAGCGAAGGCAACATCGGCTTCACCAACGTCTTCAACTTCGACAACACCGTCGGCTACACCCCGGCCACCTACGCCATCGTCCGCTACGACCTGGAGAACGACCGCCCGGTCCGCAGCAGCAACGGTTTCCTGCAGAAGGCCGACAAGGGCGAAGCCGGTCTGCTGATCAGCGAGATCAGCGCCAAATGGCCCTTCGACGGCTACACCGACCCGGCCAAGAGCGAGTCGGTGATCCTGCGCAACGTGTTCAAGAAAGGCGATGCCTGGTTCAACACCGGCGACCTGATGCGCGACATCGGCTGCAAGCACGCACAGTTCGTCGACCGTCTCGGCGATACCTTCCGCTGGAAGGGCGAGAACGTCTCGACAACCGAGGTGGAAAACGTGCTCGGCGCCTTCCCCGGCGTGGAGGATGCTGTGGTCTATGGCGTGGAGATACCCGGCACCAACGGCCGCTGCGGCATGGCCGCGTTGCGCCTGGCACAAGGCTGCGAGCTGGACGGCGCCGCACTGGCCGCCTATCTCGATGCCGAGCTGCCAGCTTATGCCGCCCCGCTGTTCATCCGCCTGCTCGGCGAGGTGGAGACCACCGGCACCTTCAAGTACAAGAAGACCGATCTGAAACAGGCCGGCTACGATCCGAAAAAGGTAGACGAGCCACTCTACGTGCGCCTACCGGGCTCGACGAGCTTCCAGCCACTGGATGCCGATGTGCATACGGCTATCGAGCTGCAGGTGCATCGGTTCTGAATGACGTTACGCGGCGCCAGACAGTTGGCGCTGCGCTCCTGCCTGCCGCTACTGCTTGAACTCGAACTGCAGCTCGGCGCCTTCGATGGAATCCCAGTAGTCGTCCACTCGCGCGTTGTTGATCAGCTTGCCGCTGATCTGGAACGGGCCAGTGCTTTCGGGCTTCTCGCCGAACAGAGGCGGCAGCAGCGGTTTCAGCTCCTGCTCGGTTTTGCTTTGCAGTGCCTGCTCGAACAGCTCATGGGGCACGCTCAGATCCAGCGCCTGCGCCGCAGCCGGCTCTACCGGCTTGGGTTGTACGGGAGCGGGCTTGGGCGTGACGGCAACCGGCGCTTTGCCGGGCGCTACCACCGGCTTGGCCTCGACCGCTTCGCCCCGCGCCGGCGCGGCGGGCTTGGGCTTGGCGGCAGGTGCTTCGACAGGTGTGGTAACGGGGGCGGCCTGGGTAGGCTCGGGCGGCTGCGCCACGGGCTGCGGCACAGGTTCGCAAGCACTCAGCCAAGCCAGGCACAGCAATAACAGCAAAGACTTAGGTTTCATGGGGTACAACTGACTCATTCACTAACCCGCCCATGCTCCCCTGCCCGAACCTGTCTGGCAAGACGACTTACACGACTTTTACGCCGCATCTCATTCACGAGGTTCTTCTTCGGCCAGATGGCTCAGCTCGGCCTCGATATCCAGTTGCGGGTAATCGGCCTGGAGCTGCTCCAGCAGGCGCTGCGCCTCTTCCTGCTGACCAGTCTTGCGCAGCGCCAGCAGTTGCAACAATGCCTCGCGCGGCTCGCTCTGGATCACCAGCTCGGCCATGGGCGCCATGGCCTCTGAACTGGCCATGGGCGTGTCGGCCATCGCGGCAGGTGGCAGCGGACGCACCAGAGCCTCGGCCTTGAGGCGCTCCTGTGGTGCGGCCATACGCGCCATCGACTCGCTCTGCGCGGCACGCTTGGCGGCCATCGGTGCGGGTGCTGGTGCGGCGGGACTCATGGCCACGCTGGGCGGCACACTATCGAAGGCTTGCGGCACCTGCTCCAGCGTGCGCCAGGTCAGGCTGACACCGATGCCGACACAAGCCAGCCCGGCCACGGCCACCGACCAGCGCTGGCGGGTGCTGCCGAACAGCCATTGATGCAGACGCCGTGCCCAGCCAGCCTTGGCCTCATCGGCCCGGCGTGCCTCAGATGCAGCTACGCTGGCAGCGGCGAGGATACGCGCATCCAGCTCGGCCGAAGGTTCACCGCTGCCATGAGCACGGAAATGCGCCAGCAGCGCCTGTTCGTGATCCAACGGTTCTCGTTCATGGGTCATGCGGACAACTCCTCGGTGGCCAACAGCCGGCGCAGTTTCTGCAATGCATAGCGCAAACGGCTCTTGACCGTCTCCGCCGGCGTGCGGGTCAACTCGGCAATCTCGTTCAGTTCCAGGTCGCCGTGAGCGCGCAGCAGGAACACCTCGCGCTGCTCTTCCGGCAGGTCAGCCAGCGCAGCCTGCAGCCGCTCACTGTCGCGACTCAGGCCCCACTGCTGCTCCGGGCCGGGTTGCGGGTCGGCCTGGGCGTGCTGGTCCTCATCGTATTCGTCATGCCCGGTCTGATGTCGGCCCGTCTTGCGCCAGTGATCGATCAGGCGATTACGCGCGATCTGGTACAGCCAGGTCTTGAACAGCACGGCCTCGCGCTGCTCGCTCTGGCTGCGGATCAGGCTCATCCAGGTGTCCTGAAACACTTCCTCGGCCAGGGCATGATCGCCGCACAGGCCAAGCAGAAAGCGGAACAGGCCCAGCCGATGGCGCTGGTACAGCGCATTGAAGGCCGTGGCATCGCCGTGGCGGTAACGCCGCAGCAAAGCGGCGTCGTCATCCGTGAGAGGTGCGTTCACTGCTGAACTCGTGCGGGGGTGGAGGCGGAAGTGTGCAGGCTCTGGGCGATTTCGGCCAGTTGGATGAACTCGCCGCGCAGGCCGAAGCGATCCTCGCCCTTGGCCGAGCGCGCCAGCTCAATGCTCTGCGCCAGGCCGAAGTCGCCGATGTAGCGCCCATCCTTGAGTTGCTGGGCGAAGGCAGCGACTGCAGCGGCGAAGCGCAGATCCTCGCTGGCGGCGTTCATCTGCTTGGCCTCGGCACGCGCGATGGGGCGCTCCAGCAACCGACTGCTCACCTCTCCCGGCGCCTTGTAGCGAATCCGCAACCAGGCCAGTTCGCCACTCTTGCTCGCGGTCTGGGCAGTGGCCTTATAGCGCAGCGGCTCCAGCCAACCCTTGCTACCTGTCGGAACGATCTCGTACAGCGCAGTGACGGTGTGCCCGGCGCCAATATCACCGGCGTCGACCTTGTCATTGCTGAAATCCTCGCGCTTGAGTGCGCGGTTCTCGTAGCCCAGCAAGCGGTACTCGCTAACCTCGCTCGGGTTGAATTCCAGTTGCAGTTTCACGTCGCTGGCCACGGTGGCCAGGGTCGAGCCAAGCTGATCCACCAGCACCTTGCGTGCTTCACGCAGGTTGTCGATATAGGCGTAATTGCCGTTGCCGGCATCGGCCAGTTGCTCCATCAGACGCTCATTGTAGTTGTCCACGCCAAAACCCAGGGTGGTCAGCGAAATGCCGCTCTTGCGCTTGTCGGCGGCCAGTTGCTTGAGGCTGTCGAAGTCGCTGATGCCCACATTGAAATCACCATCGGTGGCCAGGAGGATGCGATTGATACCGCCGTCGATCAGGTGCTTGCTCGCCTGCTGATAGGCCAACTGGATACCGGACTCCCCTGCCGTCGAGCCACCGGCGCTGAGTTGATCGATGGCCGCACGGATCTTCGCCTTGTCGCTACCGGGCGTGGAGTCGAGCACCACCTGGCTGTCACCGGCATAGGTGACCAGCGAGACACGATCCTGCGGGCGCAGTTGCTCGACCAGCAGCTTCAGGGTGCCCTGCACCATCGGCAGCCCTTCGCGGCGCTGCATCGAGCCGGACACATCGACCAGAAACACCAGATTGGCCGGTGGCAGCTCATCGACGCTGCGATCAGAGGCCTTGATGGCGATGCGCAGCAGGCGGGTCTGTGGGTTCCAGGGCGTCACTGCCAGCTCGCTGCTGACACCGAAAGGCACATCACCCTGCGGCAACGGATAGTCATAAGGGAAGTAGTTGACCAGCTCCTCCAGGCGCACCGCATCCTTAGGAGGCAGTTGTCCATCGTTGAGAAAGCGCCGCACATTGGCGTAGCTGCCGGTGTCGACGTCGATGCTGAAGGTGGACACCGGCGTCTCGGCGACGGCGTGCACCGGGTTGTCGGCATAGGCCTGATACTGCTCCCGCGGCTGGTCACGGTAGCCTGGCGGCAAAGCGTCGGCCATCGGGGCCGGCGCGTAGGCCAGGTTCGCCATGCGTTTGTGGCTGGCCTCGGCAGCCATCTCGACTGTTGCAGGTGCTGCCAGGCGCCCAGGTGTCAGCGACGCCGCCGGCTCCGTACTGGACTGGGCCTCTGGCTCCGGGCCAGAGGCGCTGCAGGCGGCGAGCAGCAACAAGGTGCTCACAGAAAAACCGATGGACAACGGATGAACGAGCAACCGGAAATGAATGGGCATGATGCAGCTCCTGAGCAATGGCACGAGACCTTCGCTCAGGTAGACGCAGTTGCTTGATGAATCGGGTTAAAGCTCGAACAGGCTTTTCAACCTTCCCATGAGCCACCCGCCTCCTGGCACAACTGCGTGGCCAGCATGCCCAGGGTCATCAGCGCCCTTTCCGCCTCGCGATTCCACGGGATGCCGCAATTGAGTCGCACGCAGTGGTTGAACTGCTCGGTGTTGCTGAAGATCAGCCCCGGCGCGATGGAAATACCCTGCTGCAAGGCGCGCACGTGCAGATCCTTGGTATTGACCCGCGCTGGCAGGCTGACCCAGAGGATGAAGCCGCCCTTGGGCCGGGTCATCTGCGTGCCGGCCGGAAAATACTGCTGCACGGCCAGTTGGAAGGCGCTGAGGTTCTTGCGGTACTCCTGGCGGATATGCCGCAGATGGCGGTCATAACCACCGTTCTCCAGGTAAGCCGCTACCGCCATCTGGGTAACGCTGCACGCCGAATGGGTGGAAAAGGTCTGCAACCGCTGAATCTCGTCCTGATACTTGCCAGCGACGATCCAGCCGATGCGCACACCGGGCGAAAGCGTCTTGGAGAAGCTCGAGCAATAGATCACCCGGCTGTCGCGATCATGGGACTTGAGCGCCTTGGTCGGCCCCTGCTCGAACATCAGCTCGCCATAGATATCGTCCTCGACGATCTGGAAATCGTAATCGCCGGCTAGGCGCAGCAATTGGCGCTGGCGCTCCTCGGGGATGGTTCCGCCCAGCGGGTTGGACAGCCGCGCAGTCAGCACCAGTGCCTTGATCGGCCACTGGTTGGCCGCCAGTTGCAGCGCTTCGAGGCTGATGCCAGTGGTGGGGTCGCAGGGAATCTCGATGACCTTGAGGCCGAGCAGGTCAGCCAGTTGCAGCAGGCCATAGTAGGTCGGCGATTCCACGGCAATCAGATCGCCTGGCTTGGTCAGCACGCGCAGGCTCATCTGCAGTGCATCGACGCAACCATGGGTGATCACCACCTCGGACGGGTCGACCACCACCCCCGCATCGCGCATGCGGATCGCCACCTGGCGGCGCAGCGGCTCGAAGCCGGGGCTGAACATGTAGCTGAAGGCACGCGGGCTATGAAAGCGGGTGACCTTAGCCAGTTGCTGGTGCAGCGCGCGCACCGGCAGGTAATCGACATGGGGCACCGCGGCGCCCAGCGGGAACACCCCTTCGCGGCGCGACTCGGTGAGCACCTGATTGATGATGCTGGCGCGGGTGACCAGGCCAGGCCGCTCCACCTTGGCGATATCCGGGGTCGGTGCGGTCAGCGCGGGCGTCTGATGCACGTAGAAGCCCGATTGCGGCCGTGCACGGATCAGGCCCTGGTCTTCCAGATTGGCGTAGGCCTGTAGCACCGTGGCGTGGCTGACGTTGAGTTGCGCGCTCATCTTGCGCACCGAGGGCACACGTTCCCCCGGCTGGTAGACGCCGCGACGGATATCGTCGGCCAACTGCTGGGCGATACGTTGATAGAGCAACAGATTGGTCACGGCGAGCTCCTCCTGGCTACTGAACCATAACAGTAGCTGATAAGCGCAGAATTGTACCGGGACAGTTCAACATTGTTTTACTCGTACAACCAGGCCTCATGAAAAAGGTTGTTCGCGTTATAGGGGGATGCTTGCTTGACACTGGACCGGCAAGTTTGTGTGTGGTTGTTGTCTTGTTGGTTGTTCGGGTGCTTGTTCCGGCTTGCCGCGTTTTTGTTGATGTTTTTGGTTTCGCCCTCCCGGGCGAGTCACTTTTGTAGGGCAAGCCCACCAAAACCCTCCGCCCGGTCATCCGGCCCTGGCTGCGCCAGGGTTCGCTCACTCCATCGTCGCTCCAGAGGCCCGCCTTAGGGCTGACCGGGAAGCCGGCAAGCAATCCAGGCGAATGAAACTATTGGTTTAATTCGACAACCACGTCGTGATTCCACTGCTACCAGAACACGCCGAGCAGACCTTGGAATGCCGGTTCGTTCAGGCGCGCGAATGTCCCCCTTCAGGAGGGTGAGTGGAATCGTTGTGTAGAGGGTTGAGCGGCATGGATGCCGCGAGAGCCGCGACTGGCCAGGGATGGCCCTTCGCGGCGGGCCCTCGGAGCAATGATGGAACGAACGAACCCCGGCGCAGCCGGGGCCGGATGGCGGGGGTGCGTTTCTTTTGCTTACTTTTCTTTGCGCATTTCAAAGAAAAGTGAGTCGCCCGAGGGGGCGAAACAAGGAGTTTCTGAATACACTGAAGCGGCGTCCAGAACACATACCAGCACACAAACTTGCCAGTCCGGCGTCAAGACGACTTTCCCGAGACTCCACGAAGAACCATGAAAAACGCCGCGTCCCATACGGGGCGCGGCGTTGTTCGGAGCCTACACAAAGGCCTAGCGTTCGCTACCCAGTTGCCCGCGCTCATCGGAGAAGACGATCTCCACCCGGCGGTTCTGCGCCCGCCCGCGTGCCGAGGCGTTTTCCGCCACCGGGAAGTCGACGCCATAGCCCACCACCTGGATGCGCTTGGCGTCTATACCCAGGTCGATCAGCAGATCAGCCACCGTCTGCGCCCGGGCCCGTGACAGCTCCAGGTTCTCCTCGACGCTGCCAGTGTTGTCGGTATAGCCCTCGATGCGCACACGGCGCTGCGGGTTGATCTGCAGGAACTGCACGAGCTTGAGCAAGGTGCGATTGGCCGCTGGCTGCAGCTCGGCACGCCCGGCGTCGAAGAGCATGTCACCCAGGGTCATCACCAGGCCACGATCCGTCTCGCTGGCGGCGAGGCTGACCATCTGCTCCTCGAGCCAGCCATTGTGCTGCTGCACGCTGAGCAACTTGGCCTCGCGCAGAGTCAGTTGCAGGCGCTGCAACTCCAGCTCCAGCTTGGCCACGCGCTCCTGGTTCAAGCGGGTTTCGCTGTGCTGGCGGGCGATGGCAGCATAGCGTTCGCTGAGGTAGGCATAGTGGGCCACGTCCGCCCCACTGCCCCAGTAACTGGACAGGCGCTCGGCGCGAGCCAGGGATTCACCGGCGCGGATCACGTCCTTGGGGGCGGCACGCAGCACGTCCGGGTCTTCCTTGACCGACTGGAAGCTGGCGCGGGCGGCGTCGAGGGCCTCTTCGTTCGACGGCGATAGCGCACAGCCCGTGAGCGAAACGAGCAGCACTGCGAGCATCGGCAAGCCTTTCATCACATCGCCCCCAGTTGCTGGCGCAGTCGAGCAATACGGCGATTGAGCTCGGTCAGTTGCTCGCGGCTCCTGACGTTGAGGTGCTCGGCTTCGGCCAGGCGCGCATCCAGCTCAGCCTGCTCGGCCAGCAGGCGTGCCTCCTTGTTGTCCTCGTCCGCAGCAGCGATCCGAGCGCGCGCGTACTTGTCCTCGGCCTGGGCCAGCAACGGCGCCTGCTCGGCGCCAACAGCCAGCGCCTGCACCTGGCTCAGGGCCTGTTCGGTCAGGCGCAACTGCTCGGTCGGTGCCGGATCACTGGCACAGCCAGCGAGCGCCAGGGGTAGTATGAGTCTGCAAAGGTATCGATCGATCACGAAAACGTCCTACTGATTGGCATCGCCAACGGGGTCGGGTTGCATCTGCTGCGCTTGCCACAACGCCAGATTGCGCTGCAGGAACTGCTCGGGCACGCCTGCGGCAACCATTTCTGTCATCTTGCGCGCGAGCTGTCCACGCAGCCAGGGCTCGTTACAGGCCGAATTGTGCGACAGCGCGAGGTACAGGCCCTCGCTGGAAATCGGCGGTTCCAGTACCTCGAGGTCGCTGTCCACACCCAGGGTTTCCGCCAGCGCCAGGCCGGGGTAATGCTCAGAAAGCACATAGTCGGTACGCCCGAGCAAGAGCTTCTGGAACGCCTGGGTGAGACTGGCGACACCTTCCAGGGTCAGGTTCTGCTTGGCGAAAGCATCGAACTGCTGGCCGAAGCTGTTGCCCACCAGGGTGTCACCCTTGTGCCCTTGCAGATCGACCCAACTGCCATACGGGAAACCTTCACCCTTGCGCACCCAGACCACGCTTGGCGTGATGAAGAACGCGGGGTGTACATAATCCATGCTCTCTAGCCGTGGCAGGGTGATGAAGGCGCCGACCAGCAGGTCGACACGCCCGCTGCGCACCTCTTCCTGCGCCTGCGACCAGGGGCCAGTGTGGATCATCTCGATGGTCACGCCCAGCTCCTTGCCCAGTTGCTTGAGCAGGTCGGCATTGGCCCCGATCAGCTGCTTGGGGTTCTGCGGATCACGCCACAGATAAGGCGGGTACTCGGGATTCCCCGTGGCCACCAGACGCTCGCACTTGCCAGCCGCGAGCAATGAGCCCGGCAATATCAGCAGGCCCAGCCACAACAGCAGAGACTTCGATGCAAAGCACTTGAGCATTGGCTACTCTCGGTTCAGATGAGAATCGACGGCGAAAGCCTGCCGACGACTCGATGAAATGGGACTTCATGCTAGTTTAACCAAGCCGCCACGATAATCCCTGATAAGGATGGTCATGAAAAAATGCCTGCTTGGCCTCGTACTGCTTCTCGCCCTTGCCGCAACGACGCTCTACCTCTTCCCCGCAACTCAACTGGCCAGCCTGCGTCTGATCGAACAGTACCGCGCCGGCATGAGCCACGAGCGAACGCGCGTCGGCGATCTTAACATTCATTATTACCAGGGCGGGCCAGCAGAGGGCGAAGTGGTGGTGCTGATCCATGGCTTCGCCGCCGACAAGGACAACTGGCTGCGTTTCTCCCGTTACCTGACGGATCGCTATCGGGTCATCGCACTCGACCTGCCCGGCTTCGGCGAAAGCGACCGCCCGGCCGGCAGTTACGATGTCGGCACTCAGGCCGAACGCCTGGCCAACATCCTCGACGCCCTGGGCCTGCAGCATGTCCACCTGCTGGGCAACTCCATGGGCGGCCACATCGCCGCGCTGTATGCGGCGCGTTACCCTGAGCATGTGCGCTCCCTGGCATTGTTCGATAACGCTGGCGTCACCGCCCCGCACCTGAGCGAGCTTTACCAGCGCCTGCTGCAAGGCCAGCCCAACCCATTGATCGTTCATCAGCCAAAGGACTTCCAGGCCCTGTTGGACTTCGTCTTCGTCGAGCCTCCCTACCTGCCCGAGTCGCTCGAGCATTACCTGGCCGAACGCGCCATCGCCAACGCGGCGTATTACGAGCAGGTCTTCGCGCAACTGGTGGAGCGCTACGTTCCGCTGGAGCCACAACTGGCGAAGATCAGCGCGCCAACCCTGCTGCTCTGGGGCCGGCAAGATCGGGTGCTGGACGTGTCCAGTATCGAGGTGATGCAGCCGCTGCTGCAGAAGCCGAGCGTGGCTATCATGGAGGGTGTCGGTCACGTGCCCATGCTCGAACGCCCCGAGCAGAGCGCCCTGCTCTATCGGCAGTTTCTGCAAAGCGTGCAGTGAGTGAAGCCAGTACCTGGAAGAGGGTTCTGCGCATTCTATGGGGTGATGGTTGCTTGATACCGGACTGGCAATTCGGTGTTGGTTTTTTCTGGTGTCTGTTCCGAATTGCCGCGTTTTTGCTGATGTTTCTGGTTTCGCCCTCCCGGGCGAGTCACTTTGCGGGCAAAGTAACCAAAACCTCCGCCCTTTCATCCGGCCCTGGCTGCGCCAGGGTTCGCTCATTCCATCGCCGCTCCAGAGGCCCGCCGCGGTGGGCCATCCATGGCCCATCGCGGCTTTCGCGGCATCCATGCCGCTCAACCTCTTCCACGACGATTCCGTTCGCCCTCCTGGGCGGGCTCTGCACGCGCCTGAACCTGCGGTAACCCAGAATTAGCGTGGAGTGCTTGAACATGGGTCAGCCCTAGGGCTTACCAGAATGCCGGCTGCAAGCCGGCAAGCTATCCAGGCGAATGAAACTGCGCGAATGAAACTATTGGTTGAATTCGACAGCCAAATCGCGGCTCCACAGCGACCAGAACACGCCGGGTATGCCCGGAACCGATGTACGTTCAGGCGCGCTAACTCCCCCTTCAGGAGGCCGAACGTAGGCATTGCGCAGGGGGCGAGTGGCATGGATGCCACGAGAGGCGTAATGGGCCAGGGATGGCCCATGTACGCTGACCCCGGAGCGATGCCGGAGTGAGGGGAGTCGAGCGCAGCGAGACCCGGATGGCGGGGGTGCGTTTCTTTTGCTTACTTTTCTTTGCGCATTTCAAAGAAAAGTGAGTCGCCCGAGGGGGCGAAACAAGGAGTTTCTGAACACACCGAAGCGGCGTTTAGAACACCAGCAATCCAACACACAAACTTGCCAGTCCGGTATCAACCGAAAATCCACAAAAAACCAAAAAGAAAACCCGCTCATGGGAGCGGGTTTCTCTCGTAGCAGGAAAGCCAGCTTAAACCAGCTTTTCCAGCTCCGGTACGGCCTCGAACAGATCGGCCACCAGACCGTAGTCAGCCACCTGGAAGATCGGCGCTTCTTCGTCCTTGTTGATCGCCACGATCACCTTCGAGTCCTTCATACCGGCCAGGTGCTGGATGGCACCAGAGATGCCGACGGCGATGTACAGTTGCGGCGCGACGATCTTGCCGGTCTGACCGACCTGCATGTCGTTCGGCACGAAACCGGCGTCGACGGCGGCACGGGAAGCGCCGACGGCAGCGCCAAGCTTGTCGGCCAGCGCGTAGAGGTGCTTGAAGTTGTCGCCATTGCCCATGCCACGACCGCCGGAGACGACGATCTTGGCAGCGGTCAGCTCCGGACGGTCGGACTTGGCCAGCTCTTCACCGACGAAGGCGGACTTGCCGGCATCGGCCGGACCGGATACCGCTTCGACGGCAGCGGAGCCACCTTCGGCAGCGGCGGCGTCGAAACCGGTGGTACGCACGGTGATCACCTTGACCGCCGCCGAGGACTGCACAGTGGCGATGGCGTTACCGGCGTAGATCGGACGCTTGAAGGTGTCGGCGCTCTCGACGGCGATGATCTCGGAGATCTGGTCAACGTCCAGTTGCGCGGCCACGCGCGGCAGGTAGTTCTTGCCGTTGGTGGTGGCAGCAGCCAGGATGTGGCTGTAGTTCTTGCCCAGCTCGGCGATCAGCGGCGCGACGTTCTCCGGCAGTTGATGCGCGTAGGCGGCGTCGTCAGCCAGCAGTACCTTGGCCACGCCAGCAACCTTGGCAGCGGCTTCGGCTGCGGCAGAAGCGTTGCTGCCGGCAACCAGCACGTGGATATCGCCACCGATCTTCTGCGCGGCAGTGACGACGTTGAGGGTGGCGGGCGCCAGAGCGGCGTTGCTGTGTTCAGCGATAACCAGAATAGCCATTTAGATTACCTTCGCCTCGTTCTTCAGTTTCTCGACCAGTTCAGCCACGGACTTGACCTTGATGCCGGCGCTGCGGGCAGCCGGCGCTTCGACTTTCAGGGTCTTGACGGTGGACGCGGTGGAAACGCCCAGAGCGTCCGGGGTAACGGTTTCCAGCGGCTTCTTCTTGGCCTTCATGATGTTCGGCAGCGACGCGTAGCGCGGCTCGTTCAGGCGCAGGTCGGTGGTGACGATGGCCGGCAGGTTGAGGGCCACGGTCTGCAGACCGCCATCGATCTCGCGGGTGACGTTGACCTTGTCGCCGGCGACTTCCACCTTGGAGGCGAAGGTGCCCTGGGCGTAGCCGCTCAGCGCGGCCAGCATCTGGCCGGTCTGGTTGTTGTCACTGTCGATGGCCTGCTTGCCGAGAATCACCAGCTTCGGTTGCTCCTTGTCGACCACGGCCTTGAGCAGCTTGGCCACGGCCAGGGAGTTCAGCTCGTCGCTGGACTCGACCAGGATGGCACGGTCGGCGCCGAGTGCCAGGGCGGTACGCAGTTGTTCCTGAGCGGTGGTCGGGCCGATGGAGACGACGACGATCTCGCTCGCCACGCCCTTCTCCTTCAGGCGTACGGCTTCTTCCACGGCGATTTCGCAGAAGGGGTTCATGGACATCTTGACGTTGGCGAGGTCGACGCCGCTGTTGTCCGCCTTGACGCGGACCTTGACGTTGTAGTCGACCACTCGTTTGACAGCTACAAGAACCTTCATGGATTCCTCGTTACTCTCCGGTGAATAAGAATGTCGCCAAGGCGAGCCTGGCCAGTGATGCAGATCGGCCAGAATCAGCCTTCAGCCCAGACGGCGAGCGCAAAACCGCCCGTATCTTGACCCCGCGACCTGACTCGGTCAATACAGCGAACTGGCCGGTCATCCGCGATGTAGTAGGATTCTAGCAGGCCTACAGAAAATTCAAACAAACGTTTGTATTGGCCCGCTGGGAGGGTGTAGATATAATGCCGCAGCACTCAGGGAGACGAGTTGCGCCCTCCAATATAAAACATCGAAGAGCCTTGAGTAGGAGATAGCCTGTGGAACGCGAATTTATGGAGTTCGACGTCGTCATCGTCGGCGCCGGCCCGTCTGGCCTTTCCGCCGCCTGCCGACTGAAACAGAAAGCCGCTGAAGCGGGCCAGGAGATCAGCGTCTGCGTGGTCGAGAAAGGCTCCGAAGTCGGCGCTCACATCCTCTCCGGCGCGGTCTTCGAGCCTCGCGCTTTGAACGAACTGTTCCCTGACTGGAAAGAACTGGGCGCCCCGCTCAACACCCCGGTCAAGGGTGATGACATCTACCTGCTCAAGGACGCCGAGAGCGCCGTCAAGCTGCCCGGCTTCTTCGTGCCCAAGACTATGCACAACGAGGGCAACTATATCATCTCCCTCGGCAATCTGTGCCGCTGGCTGGCCCAGCAGGCCGAGAACCTGGGCGTGGAAATCTACCCCGGCTTCGCCGCTCAGGAAGCGCTGATCGACGACAACGGCGTGGTGCGTGGCATCGTCACCGGCGACCTGGGCGTCGACCGCGAAGGCAACCCGAAGGAAGGCTACTACACCCCGGGCATGGAACTGCGCGCCAAGTACACCCTGTTCGCCGAGGGCTGCCGTGGCCATATCGGCAAGCAACTGATCAAGAAGTACAAACTCGACAGCGAAGCCGACGCCCAGCACTACGGCATCGGCATCAAGGAAATCTGGGACGTCGACCCGGCCAAGCACCAGCAGGGCCTGGTGGTGCATACCGCCGGCTGGCCGCTGGACATCATGGGCAAGGAAAACACCGGCGGTTCCTTCCTCTATCACCTGGAGAACAACCAGGTAGTGGTCGGCCTGATCGTCGACCTGTCCTACGCCAACCCTCACCTGTCGCCTTTCGACGAGTTCCAGCGCTACAAGCACCACCCGGTGGTCAAGCAGTATCTGGAAGGTGGCAAGCGTGTCGCCTACGGTGCCCGCGCCATCTGCAAGGGCGGCCTGAACTCGCTGCCGAAGATGGTCTTCCCCGGTGGCGCGCTGATCGGCTGCGACCTCGGCACCCTGAACTTCGCCAAGATCAAGGGCAGCCATACCGCGATGAAGTCGGGCATGCTGGCTGCCGATGCCATCGCCGAAGCCCTGGCTGCAGGCCGTGAGGGCGGCGATGAGCTGACCAACTACGTCGACGGCTTCAAGGCCAGCTGGCTGTACGACGAACTGTTCCGCAGCCGTAACTTCGGCGCGGCCATCCACAAGTACGGCACCCTGATCGGCGGCGGCATCAACTGGCTGGATCAGAACGTCTTCGGCGGCAAGGCGCCCTTCACCCTGCACGACAACAAGCCGGACTATGCCTGCCTCAAGCCAGCAGCCGAGTGCTCCAAGATCGACTATCCCAAGCCGGACGGCAAACTGAGCTTCGACAAGCTGAGTTCGGTGTTCCTCTCCAACACCAACCATGAAGAAGAGCAGCCCTGCCACCTCAAGCTCGCCGACCCGAGCATTCCGCTGGCGAAGAACCTGCCGCTGTACGACGAACCGGCGCAGCGCTACTGCCCGGCCGGCGTGTACGAGGTAGTGACGCAGGAAGACGGCGAGAAGAAGTTCCAGATCAACGCGCAGAACTGCGTGCACTGCAAGACCTGCGACATCAAGGATCCGGCGCAGAACATCACCTGGGTGGCACCGGAAGGCACCGGCGGGCCGAACTACCCCAACATGTAATCCGGCCATCGCAACGAAAAGCCCGACTCGAAAGAGTCGGGCTTTTTCATTGCTTTTACTCGAAGCTTGTCGCTTGCAGCTTGCCGCTGCTACTCCTGGTAAATCATCTTGCGGCTCATGCCGCCGTCGATGACGAACTCCTGCCCGGTGACGAAACCGGCATCATCGGAGAGCAGCCAGGCCACTTGCGCTGCAATATCCTCCACGGTGCCGACACGGCCGACCGGATGCTGCGCATGGTCGAACACCGAGAGCGGCTCGCGCCGTTGCTGTACGGGGTCACGGGCATCGATCCAGCCCGGGCTGACGCAATTGACTCGCACCTCCGGCCCCAGGCTGATGGCCAGCGCATGGGTCAGCGCCAGCAGGCCACCCTTGCTCGCGGCATAGGCCTCGCAGTTGGCCTCGGACTGGCTGGCGCGGGTCGAGGCAATATTGACGATGGCGCCGCGATGACCACGCAAATATGGCGCACAGTGCTTGGCCAGCAGCATGGCGCCGGTGAGGTTCACCGCCAGTATGCGGTTCCAGCGCCTGAGGTCGAGCGATTCCAGCGGCGGCGTATGCGGGTCGGCGATGGCGGCGTTGCACACCAGCGCATCGAGGCGACCGAACTGGCCAAGCACTTCGGCGACGCCGACACTGACCTGATCTTCCTTGGCCACGTCCATGGCCACGAACCAGGCATTGGCACCCAGCGCTCGTGCCACCTTGGAGCCGCGTTCGCGGTCGACGTCCGCCAGCACCACCTGCCAGCCTTCGCAGACCAGCCAGGCGGCGATGCCCAGGCCGATACCGCGAGCCGCGCCGGCCACCAGCACGACTCGCCCGGTATTGGACGCGGCCTCACTGCCCCACTCGAACATGCTCAGAGCGCGGCCAGGCCGCGTGCCAGATCGGCCTTCAAATCATCCAGGTCTTCCAGGCCGACCGCGACGCGGATCAGGCTGTCGCGGATACCGGCATTGGCACGCTCCTGCGGGGTCAGACGCCCGTGTGAGGTGGTGGCCGGATGGGCGATGGTGGTCTTGGTGTCGCCGAGGTTGGTGGTGATGGAAATGACGCGGGTGGCGTCGATCACCTTCCAGGCGGCGTCACGCCCGCCCTTGACCTCGAAGCTGACCACCGCACCGAAGGCGCTCTGCTGCCGCTTCGCCAGCTCGTGCTGCGGATGGCTGGGCAGCCCGGCGTAATACACCCGCTCCACCTGCGGCTGTTGTTCCAGCCACAGCGCCAGTTGCAGGGCGCTGTCGCTCTGCGCCTGCATGCGGATGCGCAGGGTCTCCAGCCCCTTGAGGAACAGCCAGGCGTTGAACGGGCTCAGGGTCGGGCCGGCGGTACGCAGAAAGCCGACCACTTCCTTCATCTGATCGCGGCGCCCCGCCACCACACCACCCAGGCCGCGGCCCTGGCCGTCGATGTACTTGGTGGCCGAATGCATGACGATATCGGCACCCAGCCTCAACGGCTGCTGCAGCGCCGGCGTGCAGAAGCAGTTGTCCACTGCCAACAACGCGCCACGGGCATGGGCGATGTCGGCCAGCGCGGCGATATCCACCAGCTCGGCCAGCGGGTTGGAGGGCGACTCGACGAACAACAGCCGGGTGTTGGGCTTGAACGCTTCCTTCCAGGCATCGAGATCGGCCAGCGGCACGTAATCCACCTCGACACCGAAGCGCTTGAGGTACTTCTCGAACAGGCTGATGGTGGAGCCGAACACGCTGCGCGACACCAGCACGTGGTCGCCGCCGCTGCACAGGCTCATGACGATGGCGAGGATGGCCGACATGCCGGAAGCCGTGGCCACCGCCTGTTCGGCGCCCTCCAGGGCGGCGATGCGCTCCTCGAAGGTGCGCACCGTAGGGTTGGTATAACGCGAATAAACGTTGCCCGGCACCTCGCCAGCGAAACGCGAAGCAGCATCGGCCGCCGTGCGGAACACGTAGCTGGAGGTGAGGAACAGTGCCTCGCCGTGCTCGCCTTCCGGCGAACGGCGCTGGCCGGCACGCACCGCCAGGGTATCGAAGCCTGCGCCATCCAGATCGCTGTCGAGCCGACCGGCTTCCCATTCCAGTGTCATATCGCTACCTCACGCAAGTAGCCCGGATGCAATCCGGGAAATTCAATCTGCGATGGCCCCGGATTACATCCGGGCCATGCCTGAAGCCCGTCAGTTGTTATGCAGATCGATGATCGCACTGACAGCCTGCGATTTGGCCTTGCTGGCATCGTTGCGCGCCTGCTCGATGCGATCCAGATACGCCGCATCGACATCGCCGGTCACGTACTTGCCATCGAAGACCGCGCAGTCGAAGTTGTCGATCTTGATCTTCTTGCTGCCACTGACCGCCTCGATCAGGTCGGACAGGTCCTGGTAGACCAGCCAGTCGGCACCGATCAGCTCGCACACCTGTTCGGTGGTGCGGCCATGGGCGATCAGTTCGTGTGCACTGGGCATGTCGATGCCATACACGTTCGGGTAGCGCACCGCCGGCGCCGCCGAGCAGAAGTAGACGTTCTTCGCCCCGGCCTCACGGGCCATCTGAATGATCTGCTTGCAGGTGGTGCCGCGCACGATGGAGTCGTCCACCAGCATCACGTTCTTGCCGCGGAATTCCAATTCGATGGCGTTGAGCTTCTGCCGCACGGATTTCTTGCGCGCTGCCTGGCCGGGCATGATGAAGGTGCGGCCGATATAACGGTTCTTGACGAAGCCTTCGCGGAACTTCACGCCCAGGTGGTTGGCCAGCTCCAGCGCTGCAGTGCGGCTGGTATCGGGGATCGGAATGACCACGTCGATATCGTGATCCGGACGCTCGCGGAGGATCTTGTCGGCCAGCTTCTCGCCCATGCGCAGGCGCGCCTTGTACACCGAGATGCCATCCATGATCGAGTCCGGGCGCGCCAGATAGACATGCTCGAAGATGCACGGGGCGTACTTGGGATTGGTCGCGCACTGGCGGGTGAAGAGCTGGCCTTCCTCAGTGATGTACACCGCTTCGCCCGGCGCCAGGTCGCGGATCAGGGTGAAGCCGAGCACGTCCAGCGACACGCTTTCGGAGGCGATCATGTACTCCACGCCCTCGTCGGTGTGACGCTGGCCGAAGACGATGGGGCGAATGCCGTTGGGATCACGGAAGCCGACGATGCCGTAGCCGGTGATCATCGCCACCACCGCGTAGCCACCCACGCAGCGCTCGTGCACATGGCTGACGGCGGCGAACACGTCTTCCTCGGTGGGTTGCAGCTTGCCGCGCTGGGCCAGCTCGTGGGCAAACACGTTGAGCAGCACTTCCGAGTCGGAGTTGGTGTTGACGTGACGCAGATCGGACTCGTAGATCTCCTTGGCCAACTGCTCGACGTTGGTCAGGTTGCCGTTGTGCGCCAGGGTGATGCCATAGGGCGAGTTGACGTAGAACGGCTGCGCCTCGGCCGAGCTGGAGCTGCCGGCGGTGGGGTAACGCACGTGGCCGATACCCATGTGCCCGACCAGGCGCTGCATGTGGCGCTGCTGGAACACGTCGCGCACCAGGCCATTGTCCTTGCGCAGGAACAGCCGGCCTTCATGGCTGGTCACGATGCCGGCAGCGTCCTGGCCGCGATGCTGAAGGACGGTTAGCGCGTCATACAGCGCCTGATTGACGTTCGACTTGCCGACGATACCGACGATGCCACACATGTGCCACGACCCCTGCTAGATAGTTCAGGCTAATTCAGCGACCGGCACGGCGGTTGCCCGCGTCGGCCGCTCTTTTCAAAGCAGACCGGCTGGGTGAGCCGTTCCACCGTTAAACCATTGGCCCGACCAGCCCAGAATCAGATTCTTCGACCAATCGGCGACCATCAGAAAATGCGGCACCAGCTTCGACTGCTGCCACCAGGTATCCTGCTCCACCGGCGCCAGGCTGATCAGCCCCACCAACAGCACCACCAGCAGACCACCGCGCGCCGCGCCGAAGACCATGCCCAGAAAGCGATCGGTCCCCGACAGCCCGGTGACCCGAATCAACTCGCCAATGAGGAAATTCACCAGCGCACCGACCAGCAGCGTGGCGACGAACAGAATGGCACAGGCGGCGATGACTCGGGCAGAAGGTGTTTCGATGTATTCGACGAGATGCTGGGACAAGGCGCCACCGAACATCCAGGCAACCACGCCCGCGATGATCCAGGTGAGCAGCGACAGGGCTTCCTTGACGAAGCCACGCTTGAGGCTGATCAAGCTTGAGATGGCGATGACGGCGATGAACGCCCAATCGACCCAGGTAAATGCCACGGTGCAGTCTGCCAGCGGAAAAGGCCGGCATTCTAACAGAGCGCGGCGCGCGGAGTAACCGGGCGCCGCGTCCGAGACTTAGCCGGCCTCCGGCTGGAAGCGCACGACGAAGCCGTTGAGCTTGTGCTGGCGGTTGAGCTGGTCGCGCAGGCGCTCGGCCTCGGCGCGTTCGATCAGCGGCCCGACGAACACCCGGTTCATGCCGTCGAAGGTGCGGATATAGGCGTTGTAGCCCTGGCTGCGCAGGGTCTTCTGCAGGTTTTCCGCACCAGGGCGGCTGGACAGGCTGGCCAGTTGCACCGACCAGCTTATCGGCAGGCTGTTGGCGTCCAGACGGCTCTCCGGCTTGGTCGCGGGCGGCGTCGCAGGTTCGGCTGCCGGAGCCGGCTTGGCCTCGCTGGCCGGCGCTGGCTTCTGCTCTTCAGGCTGGGGGACAGGCACCTCTGCACCCAGGGGCGCCTGCGGATCGGCCGGCACCGGCTCCTGTGGCAACGCCTCGGGCTCGACCACTTCGGCTGGCTCGACCACGATCTCCGGCGCGGCTGGAGCCTGCGGCATCTGCGGCACGTCCACCACCACCTGGCGCATTTCGTCCTCGCGCGACAGCAGCATCGGCAGAAAGATGACCGCCAACGCCACCAGCACCAATGCGCCGACCATGCGCTGCTTGAGCCCCTTTTCCAACAAAGCCATGCCCTACTCCACGGTTGAAAAGCCACAAGCTGCGATACTGCCATCCCGACGCCGTGCAGCGCCAGCCTGTCAGCCGTGCTCGGCCAACCATTGCAGCGCTTCGGCCACGCAGAAGAATGAACCAAAGAGGAGAATCTCGTCCCCCTCAGCAGCCAGTTGGCATTGCGCCACCAAGGCCTCAGCGACGCTGCCATGCTGGCTGACCTGGGCACCGCGCATGCGCAACTGCTCGGCCAGTTCCGCCGCAGGCCGCGAACGCGGCGTGGCCAGAGGTGCCACGGCCCAGCTCGCAACCAGGCCTTGCAAGGGGACCACGACTCCGGGCAGATCCTTGTCGGCCAACAGGCCGAACACGGCCAGGCGCCGCCCCACCGGCGGACGGGCTTCTAGTCGCTGCGCCAGGTAGTCGGCGGCATGCGGGTTGTGCCCGACATCCAGGAGCAGGGTCAGGTGCTTGCCCTGCCAGGTCAGCGCACGCCGATCCAGGCGCCCCACCACTCGGGTGGCGAGCAAGGCACGGGTAATGGCTGCCTGATCCCAGGCCAGGCCGAGCAAGGCATAGGCCTGCACGGCCAGGGCAGCGTTCTCCATGGGCAGGTCGAGCAGAGGCAGATCATTCAGGCGCAGGACACGGCCCTGCTCATCCAGACCGAACCAGTCCCAGCCCGTCTCGCCGACACTCAGCCCGTAATCGCGCCCACGCAGGAAGAACGGCGTATCCAGGCGCACCACGGCATCGATCAGCGGCTGCGGTGGATCCAGATCACCACAGAGCGCCGGCTTGCCAGCGCGCATGATGCCGGCCTTCTCGAAGGCCACCGACTCGCGGCTGTCGCCCAGCCAGTCGGCATGGTCGAGGCCGATACTGGTGATCAGCGCCAGGTCGGCATCCACCAGATTCACCGCATCCAGACGTCCGCCCAGGCCGACCTCGAGCACCACGGCATCCAGCGCCGCGCGCTCGAACAGCCAGAAGGCCGCCAGGGTGCCCACCTCGAAATAGGTCAGGGAAATCTCGCCACGCGCCGCCTCGACGGCGGCGAAGGCCTGGCACAGCTCGTCGTCGCTGGCCTCGCGTCCCTCGATCACGACGCGCTCGTTGTAGCGCAGCAGGTGCGGCGAGCTATAGACCCCGACGCGCTGCCCCTGCTCGCGCAGCAGGCTGGCGATGAAGGCGCAGGTGGAGCCCTTGCCATTGGTACCGGTGACGGTGATCACCCGTGGCGCCGGCTGGCCAAGGCCCATACGCTGCGCCACCTCGCGCGAGCGCTCCAGACCCATGTCGATGGCCGAGGGGTGCAGTTGCTCGAGGTAGGCGAGCCATTCGCCCAGGCTGCGTTCGGTCATGTCATGCCGTGGCCGGCAGGGCCACAGGGGACGGACGATTCATCAATTGCGCGAGCAAACGTGCCAGACGCGGGCGCAGTTCGTCACGCGAAATGATCATGTCGATGGCGCCGTGCTCGAGGAGGAACTCGCTGCGCTGGAAGCCTTCCGGCAGCTTCTCGCGCACGGTCTGCTCGATCACCCGCGGGCCGGCGAAGCCGATCAGCGCTTTCGGCTCGGCGACGATCACGTCACCGAGCATGGCCAGGCTGGCGGAAACGCCGCCGTAGACCGGGTCAGTCAGCACGGAGATGAACGGCAGGCCTTCCTCGCGCAGGCGCGCCAGGGCCGCCGAGGTCTTGGCCATCTGCATCAGCGAGATCAGCGCCTCCTGCATGCGCGCACCACCGGAAGCGGAGAAGCACACCAGCGGGCAACGCTTTTCCAGAGCGACGTTGGCGGCCTGGACGAAACGCTCGCCGACGATGGCGCCCATGGAGCCGCCCATGAAGGAGAACTCGAAGGCGCAGACCGCGATCGGCATGCCTTCGAGGGTGCCGCTCATGGAGATCAGCGCATCCTTCTCGCCGGTCTGCTTCTGCGCGGCGGCCAGGCGATCCTTGTACTTCTTGCTGTCACGGAACTTCAGACGATCGACCGGCTCCAGATCGGCACCGATTTCCTCGCGGCCATCGGCATCGAGGAACAGATCGAGGCGACGACGCGCGCCGATACGCATGTGGTGGTTGCACTTGGGGCAGACATCCAGGGTCTTTTCCAGCTCGGGGCGATAGAGCACGGCCTCACAGGACGGGCACTTGTGCCAGAGCCCCTCGGGCACGGAACTCTTCTTCACCTCGGAACGCATGATCGAGGGGATGAGTTTGTCTACCAACCAGTTGCTCATGCTGTTATCTCTCCATAACCGATGGTCGGAGCGGGCGGCCACACAGCTACCCGCCTCCAGCAATTCGTTTGCGCCGCGTTCAGGCGGCACGACAGCTTAGTGGACGGCACCAGGCGCGCCGCCGTCACATCAGGCTAACGCGACCGCCTGCAGGAATGCGTGAATCTTGCCTGCATCCTTTATGCCTTTTGCCGCCTCCACCCCACCACTGACATCAACGGCGTAAGGGCGAACCTGGGCAATGGCCTGCGCAACGTTGTCCGCCGTCAGCCCGCCGGCAAGAATGATCGGCTTGCCGGCCTCGCACGGTACCAGCGACCAGTCGAACGCCGCCCCCGTGCCACCGGGCACACCTTCGACGAAGGTATCCAGAAGGATGCCGCGCGCACCGGCATAGGGCGCCAGCAGGGCTGCAACGTCCCCACCGGGGCGCACGCGCAGAGCCTTGATGTAGGGGCGGCCATGGCCTTCGCAGTCAGCCGGCGACTCCTCGCCATGGAACTGCAGCAGGTCGAGCGGCACCTGCGCCAGCACCGCCTGCAACTCCTCACGCGGCATGTCGACGAACAGCCCCACGCTGGTGACAAAAGGCGGCAAGGCGGCAACGATGGCCTGCGCCTGCTCGACACTGACCGCACGCGGGCTCTTGGCGTAGAACACCAGGCCAATGGCATCCGCCCCGGCCTCCACGGCGGCCAGCGCATCCTCCACGCGGGTAATGCCGCAAATCTTGCTGCGCACGCGCATTGGCTTCATACCTGTTGGCTGTCGGACGCAGGATGTTAGCAAAGGCCTAGCTCTGCCGCACATCCACCAGGCCGGAAAGAAAGTGTGGCCCCAGGTAGCGCGACGGCAGCTCGAACTCCTCGGGGTATTCGACCTCGACCAGATAGAGACCGTGAGGATGGGCGGTGACGCCGCCACTGCGCCGCTCGCCCCGCTCCAGCACCTCGCGCGCCCACTCCACGGGGCGCTCGCCAGCGCCAATGGTCATCAGCACACCGGCGATGTTGCGCACCATGTGATGAAGGAAGGCGTTGGCACGGATATCCAGCACGATGAAGCGACCATGCTCGATCAGCGCCAGATGATGGATGGTCTTGATCGGCGACTTGGCCTGGCACTGACTGGCGCGGAAGGCGCTGAAATCATGGGTGCCGACCATAGCCTCGGCCGCCTGGCGCATGCGCTGCAAGTCCAGCGGGCGGTGATTCCAGGTGACTTCCTCGGCCATGTGCGCGGGGCGGATCGGATCGTTGTAGATGACATAGCGATAACGCCGCGCCATGGCACTGAAACGAGCATGGAAATGCGCCGGCATGACCTTGGCCCAGGTCACGCTGATGTCCTTGGGCAGGTTCATGTTGGCGCCCATGATCCAGGCATGCAGCGGGCGCTCGACGGCGGTATCGAAGTGCACCACCTGGCCACTGGCATGCACCGAAGCATCGGTGCGACCGGCGCACATGATGTTCACTGGCGCGCCCCCCGCCACTTTCGACAGCGCCGACTCCAGGCAACCCTGAATGGAAGCGACCTTGCCACTCTGACGCTGGAAGCCGCGATAACGGGCGCCCTTGTACTCGACACCCAGGGCGATTCGGGAAAAGCCAGCGACCGCCATTTCGGCGGCCGCTACAGGTACTGCATCGGACATGGATCTCAAACCAGCTTGGCAATCATCTCGCGGGCTTCCTGTTGCTGAGCTTCGCTACCCTCGGCAACCACTTCATCGAGAATGTCGCGCGCACCTTCGGCATCACCCATGTCGATATAGGCACGGGCCAGATCCAGCTTGGTCGCGGTCTCGTCGGTGCCGGCGAGGAAGTCGAAATCATCGTCGCCTTCAAGATCCTCACTCAGGCCATCGCTGGCCGGCAGATCGAAGGTATCGGCCGGCTCGCTGGCCGCTTCGTTCTCGGCGGAGAGCTGTTCCAGCTCGGCACTGACCTCGTCGAGTTGCGCGGCGAAGCTGCCGACATCGGCGGGCTTGGCCGGCTCGTCGTCGGCCAGCGACAGGTCGAAATCGGACGGCAGATCCACTTCGTCAGCCGGGTTTTCCTCGGGCAGATCCAGACTCAGATCAGCCAGCGGATCGAGCTCTTCGGGTGCGGCAGGCTGCTCATCCAGGCTCGCCAGGAAATCGTCCGCCTCGTCACTTGTAGCAGGAGCAGCAGGCTCGTCCAGATCGAGGCTGAAGTCAGCCAGCTCGTCGGCCAGCGGCTTGCTCTCGGCAGGCTCGTCATCGAGCGACAGGTCGAAATCCAGGTCGTCCACGGCCTTGCTGGCCGGCTGCTCGTCGAGCAGACCGAAATCCAGATCCTCATCCAGCGCCGGGGTCGGCTCGGCCGGCTGCGCGCTGGCCTGCACGTCACGCTCCAGATCGCTCTCCAGGTCATCCAGGCTCAGGTCGAAGGCGTCATCCAGATCATCTGTCGTGCTAGCGGTTTCATTGCCGCCATCAGCCAGGCCAATGTCATCGAGGCTGAAATCCAGATCATCCGCCGCCGCACCTGCAGCAACACCAACCCCGACGAACGCGGCCATGGCCGGATACTTGCTCTTGAGCTGCTCGGCTTCGGCAGTGGCGCCACCGATTTCCCGCAGTTCGTTGTCCTGGCGGGCGAAGCCTTCGCGGTCACCCAGTTCGGCATAGACCTCCATCAGCTTCAAGCGCAGATCAGTACGATGCGGCTCGTCGTTGATGGCGTTGTGCAGCAGCTCGGCGGCCTGATTGAAGCGACCGTAGGCAATATAGATGTCGGCCTCGCCCAGCACGTCGCCGGTTTGCGCGGTCACACGATCCTCTGCAGCCGCCTTGGCCGGCTCATCGTCGAGACCGGCGAAGCTGTCTTCCGGCATGTCCAGCTCTTCGGCGAAGGCGCTGTCCTGAGCGAGCGCCTCGGCCTGCGCCTCATGCTGCTCCGACTCCTTCATGGCATTGCGCCGCGACAGGGCCATCAGACCGACCAGCAGCAGCAACAACGCACCGCCGCCGGCCAGCCCCAGGGTCATTGGATTGCCCAGCAGCTCATCGACAAAGCTGGGCTGCTCCACGGCTGGAGCCGCCGGCTGCGCAGGCTTGGCCGGTTCTGCGGCTGGCGCCTCGCTGGCCGCTGGCGGCGTTTCGACAGCAGGCTCCTGCACGGGCTCGGCAGGCTCTTCGCTGTAGTTGTAATCCGGTGCTGCAGCCGGTTCGGCCGGTGCTGGCTCGGTTGCCGCTGGCGCTTCTGCGGCGGCATTCTCGGCAGGCGCCGGGGCCTGCTCGGCGGCCGGCGCTGCTGGCGCCTCGGGCGTGGCAGCCGGTGTCTGGCCTGCCTGGGCGCTCTCGGCCTGCAGTTTTGCCAGTTGGCTGTCCTTGAGCTCGATCAGGCGTTGCAGCTTGTCCAACTGGCTCTGCAGATCACCGATGCGGCTCTGCAGCTCGGCATTTTCGCGTCGCGTCGAATCCAGGCTCTCCTGAGTCACGGCCAGCTTGTCGGCCAGGGCCTTGCTGTCGGCGGAGCCGGTATCGCTGCCCTGCGTCGCCTTGCCAGTCTCACCCGAAACCAGTTTCAGGCTATCGCCGCGCTCGGCCACGGCCGGAGCGGAGCCCGCTTCGGTGCGGCGCGTAGCGTCGAGCTGGCGGGAAGCAACGTCACGCCCTGCGCGCCAGGCGGCGTTCTGCTCGGCGACCTGAGCGATGGCTTCGGCGTTACTGCGGCTGCGAACCTGCTGCTCGTCGGGCAGACGCAGCACCTGGCCACTCTTCATGCGGTTGATGTTGCCACCGATGAAGGCATCCGGGTTCAGATCCTGAATGGCCAGCATGGCCTGGTGAACGCTACCACCCTCGACGCGCTGAGCGATTTCCCACAGCGTGTCGTTCTTCGCCGTGCGGTATTCATTGCCGGCAATGGCGCGCGACGGTGCAGCAGGCGCGGTGTTCGACCGCGGCGCAGCGCTGCCTGCCACGGGAGCTCGCGGCGCCGCACTCGGGCGTGGCGCGGGCGCAGGTGCGGCGACTGGAGCCTGCGGAGCAGCAGCGGCGGTTTGCGGGGAATACAGAGGCGGGTCAAGCAACAGGGTGTATTCACGCAACAACCGACCATTCGGCCAGAGCACTTCCACCAGGAAGTTCAGATAAGGTTCACGCACCGCCTTGCTGGATGTCACACGAATGACACTCTTACCGTTCGGCTTGAGTATCGGCGTGAACTTCAGGTCGGTGAGGAAGAACTGGCGGTCGACACCCGCTTTGGTGAACTCTTCAGGAGAAGCCAGTTTCGGCACGAGTTCGTCGGAGGTCAGATCGCGCACCTCCAACAATTCGATTTCCGCCACCAGAGGCTGGTTCAGCGAGGATTGCAGGGTCACTTCACCCAACCCCAGCGCATGCGCCATACCGGAAGACAGGGCGGAAGCCGCTGCGATTGCCAGCACCAGTTTGCGAACCCGAACCATAGCGTTATCCCTTGTTTTAACTTCTTTCTCGAAGACGAGAGGGGTTTAGATGAACACCGCCTGCATCCGCTGAATCAGCGGCTCCCCATTCGGTATTCATCCAAACCAGTATTGCCAAGCTAGAAAAATTCTTCAAATTTCTAGGTAAGTATCTTTTACAGATAGTGTTTTATCAACAACTCTGCTATTTGCACGGCATTCAGAGCAGCACCTTTTCGCACATTATCAGACGCAATCCACAAATTGAGCTGAGTCGGATCGGCAACGGCCTGGCGAATACGGCCCACCTGGATCACATCCTGCCCCAGCGCATCCCCCACAACCGTGGGGTAATCCCCCTCCTCTGCCAGCTCGAGTCCGGGCGCCTCGGCCAGGCAAGCAGTAATGGCCGCCACGTCCACCGGAGTATCACTCTCGAGAGTGACCGCCAGGCTATCCCCGAAGAATACCGGCACCTGGGCACAGGTCGCGGCAATGGGCAGGTGCGCATCGCCCAGCAATTGCTGCAACTCCGCTGCCAACCGTGCCTCCAGCCGCGCATGCCCCTGCTCGTCCGGCGTACCGATCTGAGCCAGTACGTTGAAGGCAATCTGCCGATCCACGCCCTGCGGCTCGAACGAACGGCCATTGAGCAACTCGGCGGTCTGCCGTGCCAGCTCCCGCACCCCGGCACGGCCCAGCGTGGAAGCCGACAACATGGCCGTCACCCCGATACGACGGGGCCGCAACAGAGAGCGTAGCGCCTGTGTCACCAGCGCGACAGCGACGGCAGCCGGCGTCGGGCTGCTGAGCAGGAAGGGTGGCCGCTGCGTCGCCAGCCACAGCTCACCTGCCTCTGGCAGCAGGCAGGGCGCCTGGGTCAAGGGCAATGCGGCGGACAGATCGATCAGTGAGCAGTTGGCCGCGACGATCCGCTCCAGGTACTCACGGGTGACCTCGGCACTGGCCGCACAGAACACCAGTTGCGCGGCCTTGAAATCGAACGCATCGAGTGCCCTGACCCGCACCTGGCGGTCACGAAACGACAGACTTTTCCCGGCGGATTCATCACTGGCCAGCAGATACAGATCCTTGACCGGAAAATCGCGCTCTTCGAGCAGACTGACCAGCGCTTCACCGATGTTCCCGGTGGCGCCCACGATGGCAATGGAAAGTGACTGGCTCATGAGGAAAACCTGTGACGCGAAGGGAGCGGCACTGTAACCGCGCCCTCGCGCCCAGGCAATCGGCTATCGGCGAGCCCACCGACAGCCGGGACGAATCAACGCTCCAGGAGGATACGCAGCATGCGTCGCAGCGGCTCGGCAGCGCCCCATAGCAACTGGTCGCCCACGGTGAAGGCACCGAGGTACTGCGAGCCCATGTTGAGCTTGCGCAGACGCCCGACCGGAACGCTCAGGGTGCCGGTCACGGCAGTCGGGCCGAGGTCGCGGATGGAATCTTCGCGATGGTTCGGCACCAGCTTGACCCAGGGATTGTGCTGGCTGATCAGGCCTTCGATGTCGGCCATCGGCACATCCTTGTTCAGCTTGATGGTCAGTGCCTGGCTGTGGCAACGCATGGCGCCGATGCGCACGCAGATGCCATCCACCGGGATCGGGCTCTTGAAGCGACCGAGGATCTTGTTGGTTTCGGCCTGGGCCTTCCACTCTTCACGGCTCTGCCCGTTCGGCAGTTCCTTGTCGATGTAGGGGATCAGGCTGCCGGCCAGCGGTACGCCAAAGTTGTCCACCGGGAAGGCCTCGCCACGCATGGCCTCGGCCACCTTGCGGTCGATATCGAGAATGGCGCTGGCCGGGTCAGCCAGTTCATCGGCGACGGCACCGTTGATCGCGCCCATCTGCTTGATCAGCTCGCGCATGTTCTGCGCACCGGCACCCGAGGCCGCCTGGTAGGTCATGGCGCTCATCCACTCGACCAGACCGGCTTCGTAGAGGCCGCCCAAGGCCATCAGCATCAGGCTGACGGTGCAATTGCCGCCGATGTAGTTCTTGCTGCCGGCGTCCAGCGCCTGGTCAATCACCTTGCGGTTGACCGGGTCGAGCACGATCACCGCGCTGTCGTCCATGCGCAGCGACGAGGCAGCATCGATCCAGTAGCCCTGCCAACCGGCTTCGCGCAGCTTGGGGAAGACTTCGTTGGTGTAGTCGCCGCCCTGGCAGGTCAGGATCACGTCCAAGCCTTTCAGGTCGTCGATGCTGTAGGCGTCCTTCAGCGGGGCAATGTCCTTGCCAATGGCGGGGCCCTGGCCACCGACATTGGAGGTGGTGAAGAACACCGGCTCGATCAGGTCGAAGTCCCGCTCTTCCAGCATGCGCTGCATGAGCACGGAACCGACCATGCCACGCCAACCGATCAGACCTACACGTTTCATAACGACTACACCTATATGAACAGCCCGCCGGAACCACCCCGGCGGGGCCGAGAAGATTACAGACTACGCAGCGCTTCGACTACTGCATCACCCATGGCAGCAGTACCGACCTTGGTCTTGCCTTCGGACCAGATGTCGCCAGTACGCAGGCCCTGATCCAGCACCAGGCTCACCGCTTTTTCGATGGCGTCGGCAGCGGTCACCTGGCCGAAGCTGTAACGTAGCATCATGGACACCGAGAGAATGGTGGCCAGCGGGTTGGCGATGCCCTGCCCAGCGATGTCCGGCGCAGAGCCATGGCACGGCTCGTACATGCCCTTGTTGTTGGCATCCAGGGATGCCGACGGCAGCATGCCGATGGAACCGGTGAGCATCGAAGCCTCGTCGGACAAAATGTCACCAAACATGTTGTCGGTGACCATCACGTCGAATTGCTTGGGGGCACGCACCAGTTGCATGGCGGCGTTGTCGACGTACATGTGGCTCAATTCGACGTCCGGGTAATCCCTGGCCACTTCCTCGACTACGGCGCGCCATAGCTGGCTGGAGGCCAGGACGTTGGCCTTGTCCACCGAGCACAGCTTCTTGTTGCGCACCATGGCCATGTCGAAACCGACCTTGGCGATACGGCGAATTTCACTCTCACTGTACGGCAGCGTGTCGTAAGCCATGCGCTCGCCGTTTTCCAACACCTTGCTCTCGCGCGGCTGGCCGAAGTAGATTCCGCCGGTCAGCTCACGGACGATAAGGATGTCCAGGCCGGCGACCACTTCCGGCTTGAGGCTGGAGGCCTCGGCCAGTTGCGGGTAGAGGATGGCCGGACGCAGGTTGCCGAACAGGCCCAGTTGCGAACGGATCTTCAGCAGGCCGCGCTCCGGGCGGATGGCCGGATCGATGGCGTCCCACTTGGGCCCACCAACGGCGCCGAGCAGCACGGCATCGGCGGCCTTGGCGCGCGCCAAGGTCTCGTCGGCCAGCGGCACGCCATAACGGTCGATGGCCGCGCCGCCCAGGTCATCGAAGCTCAGCTCGAAACCCAGGGCGTACTTGTCGTTGGCCAGGTTCAATACCTTGACCGCCTCGGCCATGATTTCCGGGCCGATACCGTCGCCAGGGAGAACCAGAATCTGCTTGCTCATCTTTTTTCCTTCGGAAATAGCTTCAAGCTGCAAGCCACAAGCACAAGCCGCTTTTACTTGCAGCTTGAAGCGTGCGGCTTGCAGCTCCTGTCATTTGATCGCGCCGAACAACCAGGGGCTGTTCTGCTGGTGTTTGGCCTCGAAGGCCTTGATCGCCTCCTGATCCTGCAGGGTCAGGCCGATGTCGTCCAGACCGTTGAGCAGGCAGTGCTTGCGGAAGGCGTCGACCTCGAAGGCGTACTGCACGCCATCGGGGCGAGTGACGGTCTGCGCCGCCAGATCGATGGTCAACTGATAACCCTCGGTGGCCTCGGCCTGCTCGAACAGCGCGTCCACCTCTTCATCCTTGAGGATGATCGGCAGCAGACCGTTCTTGAAGCTGTTGTTGTAGAAGATGTCGGCGAAGCTCGGCGCAATCACCGTGCGGAAACCGTACTCGTCCAGCGCCCAGGGCGCGTGCTCGCGCGAGGAGCCGCAGCCGAAGTTCTCACGGGCCAGCAGCACGCTGGCACCCTGATAACGCGGGAAGTTGAGCACGAAATCCGGGTTGATCGGGCGCTTGCTGTTGTCCTGGTTCGGCTGACCGACATCCAGGTAGCGCCACTCGTCGAACAGGTTGGGGCCGAAACCGGTGCGCTTGATCGACTTGAGGAATTGCTTGGGAATGATCTGGTCGGTGTCGACGTTGGCGCGATCGAGCGGGCAGACCAGGCCGGTGTGTTGGGTGAAGGCTTTCATCAAAACTCTCCTCAGGCCTGGATCAATTCGCGAACGTCGATGAAGCGACCGGTCACCGCAGCCGCAGCAGCCATGGCCGGACTCACTAGGTGGGTACGACCACCGGCGCCCTGACGCCCCTCGAAGTTGCGGTTGGAGGTGGAGGCGCAATGCTCGCCGCTGCCCAGCTTGTCCGGGTTCATCGCCAGGCACATGGAGCAGCCTGGCTCACGCCACTCGAAGCCGGCCTCGATGAAGATCTTGTCCAGCCCCTCGGCCTCGGCCTGCGCCTTGACCAGGCCGGAACCCGGCACCACCAGCGCCTGCTTGACGGTGGCAGCTACCTTGCGCCCCTTGGCCACCTCGGCGGCGGCGCGCAGGTCTTCGATGCGCGAGTTGGTGCAGGAGCCGATGAACACGCGATCGAGCTGGATAGCGGTGATCGGCTGATTGGCGGTCAGGCCCATGTACTTGAGCGCGCGGGTGATCGAGTCCTTCTTCACCGGGTCGCTTTCGCGCGCCGGATCCGGCACGTTCTGATCCACCGCCAACACCATCTCGGGCGAGGTGCCCCAGCTAACCTGCGGCTTGATGTCCTCGGCTTTCAGCTCGACCACGGTATCGAACACCGCATCGGCGTCGGACACCAGGTTCTGCCATTGCGCCACGGCCTTGTCCCAGTCGCTGCCCTTGGGCGCGAACGGGCGATCCTTGACATAGGCGATGGTCTTCTCGTCCACCGCCACCAGGCCCACACGGGCACCGGCCTCGATGGACATGTTGCAGATGGTCATGCGCCCTTCCAGGGACAGGTCGCGAATGGCGCTACCGGCGAACTCCAGGGCATGGCCATTGCCGCCGGCGGTGCCGATCTTGCCAATCACGGCGAGTACGATGTCCTTGGCGGTGACGCCGAACGGCAGCTTGCCCTCGACACGCACCTGCATGTTCTTCATCTTCTTGGCCACCAGGCACTGGGTGGCAAGCACGTGCTCGACCTCGGAAGTGCCGATGCCGTGGGCCAGCGCGCCGAAAGCGCCGTGGGTGGAGGTGTGCGAGTCGCCGCAGACCACGGTCATGCCGGGCAAGGTGGCGCCCTGCTCCGGGCCGACCACGTGAACGATGCCCTGGCGCACGTCGTTCATCTTGAATTCGAGGATGCCGAAGTCATCGCAGTTCTCGTCCAGGGTCTGTACCTGGATGCGCGAGACCTCGTCGGCAATGGCTTCGAGGCCGCCCTGGCGCTCGGCCTTGGTGGTCGGCACGTTGTGATCCGGGGTGGCGATGTTGGCGTCGATGCGCCACGGCTTGCGCCCAGCCAGGCGCAGCCCCTCGAAAGCCTGCGGCGAGGTCACTTCGTGGAGGATGTGACGATCGATGTAGATCAACGAGGAACCGTCGTCGCGACGTTTCACTTCGTGCATTTCCCAGAGCTTGTCGTAGAGCGTCTTGCCGGCCATCAGCCTATACCTCATCAGCGTCTTTCTATACCCGGGCGAAATGGCCCTGCGGCTTATGGGGTGAAATGCTATGATCACGAGACGAATAACTCAAATTCATATTTTTCATCCAGAGGATTCCAGAAAGGAATCCATTTCAAGCTGCAAGCGTCAAGCTACAAGCCGGAAGCAAAGACCGAGCGGCCCAGCTTGTGCCTTGCAGCTTGCCGCTTGGAGCTGCTTCTATGGATCTGGCCAACCTCAACGCCTTCATCGCCATCGCCGAAACCGGCAGTTTCTCCGAAGCCGGCGAGCGCCTGCATCTGACCCAACCAGCCGTGAGCAAGCGCATCGCCGGCCTGGAACAGCAACTGGGCGTGCGCCTGTTCGACCGCCTGGGCCGCGAGATCGGCCTGACCCAGGCCGGCCGCGCCCTGTTGCCACGCGCCTACCAGATACTCAACGTGCTGGACGATACGCGTCGCGCATTGACCAACCTGTCCGGTGAGGTCAGCGGCCGCCTCACCCTGGCCACCAGTCACCACATCGGCCTGCATCGCCTGCCCGCCCTGCTGCGCGCCTTCACCCGCGCCCACCCGCAGGTGGCACTGGACATCCAGTTCCTTGACTCGGAGGTGGCGTATGAAGAAGTGCTGCATGGCCGTGCCGAACTGGCGGTGATCACCCTCGCCCCGGAAACCCGCGAGCCGATCCGTGCCGTCGCCGTATGGGACGACCCGCTGGACTTCGTCGCCGCGCCAGAGCACCCGCTGGCGCGCAGCCAGGTGATCAGCCTGGCCGACGTGGCCCAGCACCCGGCGGTATTTCCCGGCGGCAACACCTTTACCCATCACATCGTCCAGCGTCTTTTCGAGGCCCAGGGCCTGACCCCCAATATCGCCATGAGCACCAACTACCTGGAAACCATCAAGATGATGGTCTCCATCGGCCTGGCCTGGAGCGTGCTGCCGCGCACCATGCTTGACGACCAGGTCACCCGCCTGCCCATCCCCGGCATTCAGCTAAGCCGGCAACTGGGCTACATCCTGCATACCGAGCGCACCCTGTCGAACGCCGCCCGCGCCTTCATGGACCTGCTCGACAGCCAGCGCGACGACCTTGCACAAGCAGCCATGCACCGTCTAACGTGAGGGCACAATACCAAGAACACATATTCATCATGCGCACCGCGCACCATCGGAGGACGGCTCGGCCATGGCCAGATCGACTGACCAGACTCCGCCCTTGCCTTACATTCCGGCGATGGATCCCGCCGAATTCGAGCAGACCTGGCAAGACGCGCAGCGCCTGCTGGCCGCTCTCAATGGCGCCCATCTCGGCACCTGGTACTGGGACATTCGCAGCGGCCAGGTGAGCTGGTCACGCGGCGCCCAGGCACTGTTCGGCCTGGATCCCAACCGGCCGGTCACGCAACCGCTGAACTACTTCGAGCTGATTCCGGAAGAAGAACGCCCCGCGATTCTGGCGAAGTTCGACGCCATCGTCAGGGGCGAACAGATCTTCGATGTCCTGCGCCATCGCATTCGCTGGCCCGATGGCAGCCTGCACTGGCTGGAAATCACCGGCAGCCTGCGACAAGAGGCAGACGGCAGCCAACGCATGTTCGGCGTGATCCGTGACATCAGCGCGCAACAGGAACGCGCCGCCGCCCTGCGTGCGTCGGAACAGCGCTTCGCCAGCCTGTTTCGTCTGAGCCCGGACATCATGATGCTGGTGCGCTACGAAACCAGCGAGATCCTCGAGGTCAATCAGCACTTTTCCCAGGCCTTCGGCTGGGCCAGCGATGAGGTGCTGGGCCGTAGCACCCATGAACTGAACATCTGGGTGCACAGCGAACAACGCGAGCAACTGCGCCAGCAAGCCCCGCTCAGCCGTGACCCGCTGATCCAGGAAGTGCAACTGCGCACACGCAACGGCACCATCCTCGACGGCGTGCTCTCCAGTCAGTACATCGAGCTGCAGGGCGATAACATGTTGCTCTGCACCTTCCTCGACACCAGCGCGCGCAAACGGGCGGACAATGCCCTGCGGGCCAGTGAGGAGAAGTTCGCCAAAGCCTTCATGCACACCCCCGATGCCGTCTCCATTTCCGATATCGCGAGCGGGCGCTTCATCGAGATCAATCCCAGCTTCGAGCGGCAATTTGGCTGGACGAATACCGAGGCCATCGGCCGCACCTCACTGGAGCTGGGCATCTGGGGCTCGGCCAGCGAGCGCCAGCGCATGCTCGACGCCCTGCACGATGGCCAGCTGAACAACCTCGAAGTGCGCCTGCACAGCCGCGATGGCAGCACCAGCAGCAATCTGCTGTTCGGCGGCCCCATCGAGCTGGACGGCAATACTTATCTGATCCTGACCATTCGCAACATCACCGAGCAACGCTTACAGGAACGGGCCCTGAAAGAAAGCCAGGAGCGTCTCAAACTGGCCCTGGACTCGGCCGAGCTGGGTACCTGGGACTGGCACATTCCAACCCAACGCCTGTACGCCAGTGCCCGCGCGGCAGAACTGCAAGGGCTGCCGGCCACCCCCTTCGACGGCGACTTTCTGAGCTTCTTCAACCACGTACCGATGAGTGATCGCCAAAACCTGCGCCAGAGCTATCTGCAATTGGTGGAGCAACGGCAGACGCACTATCAGGTGACCTATCGGGTCAATCTGGACAAAGGCAATCTGCGCTTTCTGGAAAGCACCGCCAAACTGCAGCTCGACGAAGCCGGCCAGCCACTGCGCATGGTCGGCACCCTGCTCGATATCAGCGAGCGCGTGCAGCGCGAGCAACGCCTGAAAGCCTCGGAGGAGAAGTTCGCCAGGGCTTTTTATTCCAGCCCCGACGCCATCATCATCAGCGAGCGCGACAGCGGGCGCTATATCGAGGTCAACCAGGGCTTTACCCGTATCACCGGTTACGAAGACTGGGAGGCAGTCGGCAAGACTGTCTACGAGCTGAACATCTGGGCCTGCCCGGAAGAGCGCAGGCAGATGATCGAGGATCTGCTGCTACACGGCCAGGTACTACACCGGGAAATGCACGGCAGGCACCGCAACGGCGAAGTGTTGTTGGTGGATGTCTCCGTGCAGCCCATCGAAATCGAGGGCACCCCCTGCCTGCTGCTCACCGCCCGTGATATCAGCGAACTGAAGCAGGCGCAGGCACAGGTGCAACACCTGGCCTATCACGATGCCCTGACCAACCTGCCCAACCGCGCCCTGCTGATGGAGCGCCTGACCCAGCAGATCGCCCTGCACAAACGCCTGGCCATGCATGGTGCCCTGCTGTTCATTGATCTCGACCACTTCAAGCACATCAACGACTCGCTCGGCCACCCGGTGGGCGACGCCGTACTGCGCCTGATCACCGCACGCCTCGAGGCCAGCGTGCGCGAAGAGGACACCGTCGCCCGCCTGGGCGGTGATGAATTCGTCGTGCTGATCTCCGGCCTGGAAAGCAAACGCTCGGAAGCCACCCGGCAGGTGCGCCAGGTGGCGGAAAAGCTGCGCCATCTGCTGGCCCAGCCGATGCTGCTCGACGGCCACCAACTGCAGGTCACGCCCAGCATCGGCATCGCCCTGATTCCCGATCATGGTGACAACCCGGCAGATCTGCTCAAACGCGCCGATATCGCCCTGTATCGCGCCAAGGACTCCGGGCGCAACACCATCCAGTTATTCCGCAGCACCATGCAGGACGCCGCCAGTGCACGCCTGCGCCTGGAGAGCGAGCTGCACCTGGCCCTGGCCCGCGGCGAATTCGAGCTGTACTTCCAGCCACAGGTGGACGCCAGCAGCGACCGCATCGCCGGGGCGGAGGTTCTGCTGCGCTGGCGTCACCCGGAACAGGGCATCCTCTCGCCGCTGCACTTCATCGAAGTGCTCGAGGAAAGCGGCCTGATCATCGAGGTGGGCGGCTGGGTGCTGGCAGAAGCCTGCCACGTCTGCGCCCGCCTGCTGGCAGATGAGCTGATCAGCGCCGGCCAGTTCAGCCTGTGCGTCAACATCAGCCCCCGGCAATTTCGCCAGCACGAGCTGGTCGAACGGATCGCCAACTGCCTGCGCGAAAGCCAGTTGCCCAATGCCATGCTCAAACTGGAAATCACCGAAGGCATCGTCATCCAGAACATCGAGGACACCATCGGCAAGATGCTGCGCCTGAAGAAGCATGGTGTCAGCTTCGCCATGGACGACTTCGGCACCGGCTACAGCTCGCTGACCTACCTCAAGCGCCTGCCGGTGGACATGCTGAAGATCGACCAGTCTTTCGTGCGCGAAGCCAACCACGATACCAACGATGCCGAGATCGTTCGCGCCATCATCGCCATGGCGCGCAGCCTCAACCTGGAAATGATCGCCGAGGGCGTGGAAAAGCAGGAGCAACTGGACTTTCTGCGCGCGCAAGGCTGCCATCACTACCAGGGTTACCTGTTCAGCAAGCCCCTGCCGGAGGGCGAATTCCGCGCCCTGCTGAGCCGGCAGCGCGGCTGAAATGCAGAAGGCGCCCCGTGGGGCGCCTTCCGTTCATGCATCCGACCGGATCAGTTGTCCTCCAGCGCCGGACGCTGGTTGCTGCCGATGGGGATGCGCTTGGGCTTGGCCTCTTCCGGCACGATGCGCTCCAGCTCGACACTCAGCAGGCCGTTGGCCAGGTTGGCGCCCTTGACCTCGATATGGTCGGCGAGGCGGAACGACAGCTTGAAGGCGCGCTGGGCGATGCCCTGGTGCAGGTAGCTGATGCTCTCGGCGCTACGGTCACGCTTGTTGCCCACCACGCTCAGCACACCGTTCTCGACCTGCAGCTCCAGGTCTTCTTCCTGGAAGCCGGCAGCCGCGACCACAATGCGATAGTGGTCATCGCCATGCTTCTCGACGTTATAGGGCGGGTAGGAGCTGCCGGCATCGTTGCTGCGCAGGGCAGACTCAAACAGATCATTGAAACGGTCGAAACCGACGGATTGGCGGAACAGAGGGGCCAAAGAAAGTACGTTGCTCATGAGTATTCTCCTGATTTCAGCAAGTTTCACGATGCGGAACCCGACTTCGGCATCCCGCAGTGACTTATCTAGGGGCGGCCAGAAGAATTTCAAGGCATGCACGATCACCGCGCGCAAGGTTGTGGATGGCGTAGGGTGCGCCGTGCGCACCAAGAGCCGAACCGTAGCCCGGATGTAATCCGGGAAAATGCGCCTCCCTGGATTTCATCCAGGCTACGAGACCTTAGCTGGAGGGCATCAGCAGCCGGTCGATGCGCTCGCAATCCTGCTCACGGCGTATCTCGGCAAACAAGGCCACGGCTTCCGGGTAGGTACGGGTGAGCATCGCCAGCCATTGTTTCAGTCGGCCTGGCGCATAGCGCGGCGCCAGTTTGCGCCGCGCCTGCTGCCAGAAGTCCTGCAACAGCGGCTGTAACTCGGCCCAGCTCATTTCCTCCGGCGCCTCCCCCGCCCTGACCGCCGCGATCTGCCGTGCCAGGCCAGGGCGAGACACCAGGCCGCGCCCCAGCATGATGTCCTCCACACCACTGATCTCCCGGCAGCGACGCCAGTCCTCCAGCGTCCACACCTCGCCGTTGGCGAACACCGGCACCGCTACCACCTCCTGCACCCGCGCCACCCATTCCCAGTGCGCTGGCGGCTTGTAGCCCTCGACCTTGGTACGCGCATGCACCACGATCTGACTCGCGCCACCCTCGGCGAGCGCACGGGCGCAATCCAGCGCCCCACTCTTGTCCTCGAAGCCCAGCCGCATCTTCGCCGTCACCGGAATCTCGGCCGGCAGCGTGCGCCGTACCTCGCGGACGATGGCGTGGAGCAGCTCCGGCTCCTTGAGCAGCACGGCGCCGCCGCGCGACTTGTTCACCGTCTTGGCCGGGCAGCCGAAGTTGAGGTCGATCACCGGTGCCCCGAGGGTGCAGGCGAAGGCGGCATTGTCAGCCAGGCATTGCGGGTCGGAGCCAAGGAACTGCACGCGCATCGGCGTACCGGCCCGAGTGCGCGCACCGTCGAACAGCTCGGGCGCCAGCTTGTGGTAGGTGGCCGCAGGCAACAGCCGCTCACTGACACGAATGAACTCGGTGACGCACCAGTCGATTCCGCCGATGCGGGTGAGGAGGTCGCGCAGGATCTCGTCGACCAGCCCTTCCATGGGCGCCAGGGCAATTTGCATGAGGTGATCCGGAAAAAGGGGGCGCACAGTTTAAGGGGTCGCGCGCGCCACGCAAGATGGGCGAAACTGGCCACATTGCAAACGGAGAGCCCCCATGCGCCCTGTCATATGCGCCCTGCTCGGCCTGCTCTGCATGACGACTCAGGCCAGCGAAAATCTGCCCCCGCCATCGGATCCGGTGGCCGATGCCCCGGCCCGGCTGATCGTCAGCCGCGACGAGCAGGCACCGAACGCCTGTGACGTGGAGCTGTACGTCAACCAGCAAGTGGTGGCCACGCTCGGCCCGGGGGAACGTACCAGCCTGGACTTGCCCAGCGGGGAACAGAGTCTGGCCGTGGCGATTTCACCGGAAGGCTATTGCGGCGGTACTGGCCCGCAGACCATGCAGTCGATACTGCTGAACCCGGGGGAAACCCGCCAGTTCGAGGTAAAGGTGGAACCCGATCAGGTGTTTCTCGCACCACGACTCGAATGAATGACATTACGCCTGCGGCACAGAAACTGGCAGCAAGGCCCTGCCATAACCCTCGATGAACTCCGCCGGCATGCGCTTGGGTCGACCGCTGGACAACTCGATGCAGACGAAGGTGGTCTTGGCTCTTAGCAGGGTCATGCCATCTTCCGGGCGCAGCAACTGGAAACGCCGATCCATCTTCAGACGCTGGTCGGATTCGACGATCCAGGTGGCCATCTGCAAGTGCTGCCCTTCGTAGGCACTGGCCAGGTAATCGATCTCGTGGCGCACCACGGCCATGGCCCGATCCAGGCGGCGATATTCGACCAGGTCCAGTCCCAGGAACTGCGAATGACGCCAGGCGCAGCGTTCCAGCCAGGTGACATAGACCGCGTTGTTGGCATGGCCAAGGCCATCGATGTCCTCGGCAGTCACCTCGATGTCGATGACGAAGGGGCTGGGCAACTCCCACTGCATGGCTATACCTCCAGTTTTGCCGGTCGCGCGCCGAGCTGAGTGATACTGCGCACGGGGCCGCCATGATACGACGCACAGCCAATCCCTGCAGCGCCAGAGCTTTCTCCTCATGATCTCATCGCGCCATAATGCGCGATGCACTTGCCTGAGAGCCCGAGAACGAGCAATTGACTGCCACCCTGCACCTATTGATGCTGCTGTTGCTACCTGCACTGACCTGGGCCAAGAGCCTGCCGCTGCCGGCCGATCACACCCAGATGCTACCTGGCCCCTACATGTTCGTCTGGAAGGATCCGAACGGCCAGGCCGACTTCAAGCAGGTCAGCACCCTGCCCGACTCCGCCTGGCAAGCCGTGGGCCGGCGCGATGCCAGCTTCGGCTACGGCGGTAATGCCTACTGGCTGCGTCTGGACGTGCATAATCCGCACGACCGTTCGCTGGATTGGATACTGGTGATCGGCAATCCGCTGCTCGACCAATTGGATGCCTATGGCCTGGACGGTGAGCGCATCTACCGCGCCGGCGACCAGCGCCCCTTTGCCTGGCGCTGGCTCGAACACCGCCAGTTGCTGTTGCCGCTGCGAGTGGAGCCTGGCGAGCAGCAGCGTATTTGGCTGCGCATGCAGACCGCAGGCTCGGCCAACCTCAGCGCCAGCCTGATGACACACGTAACCTTCAACCACCAGGAACAACTCAACCTGTTGCTGCAGGGCCTGTTCTTCGGTGCCTTGATTGCGATGCTCATCTACAACCTGAGCATCTTCTGCATCACCCGCGACCGCAATTACCTCTGGTACAGCCTGTTCGTCGCCAGCTTCAGCCTCTACCAATTCATCCAGCTCGGTTTCGCCCAGCAATGGTTGTGGCCTAACGCCCTGGCCTGGCAGCAGTTGAGCTTCCCGTTCATGTCGGCACTGGCGACGCTCTTCGGCATCCATTTCACCTATGGGGTACTGGAACTGGACAAGGCCCCCAAGGCCTATCGCTGGACAACCCAGGCGCTCAAGGCCTGTTGTTGGCTGGTGTTGGGCATGGCCTTGTTCGGCCCTTACACACCGGCCCTGTTCGGCAGTTTCGCGCTGCTGATCGCCTGCGCCCCCGTGGCTTTCATCATCACCCTGCTGCGCTGGCGCGAAGGCTATACAGCGGCACGCCTATTCGCCCTCGGCTGGTTCGTGCTGATCACCGCCAGCCTCGCCAGCATCTTCACTGGCACGGGCCTGCTGCCCTACTCGCTACTGACCCTGCACGCCCAGCAGATGGGTGGGCTGATCGAGATGACGGTGTTCTCCATCGCTCTCGCCGCGCGCATCCGCCAGGCGCAACAGGCCAAACGCCAGGCCCAGGCCAAGCTGATCGAGCAGGAACGCCGCCTCGGCCTCGAACAGGCCAAACGCCTGGAGCTGCAGCAACAGATCAGCGAAAACCTGGAGCAACGCGTCCAGGAGCGCACCGCAACCCTGCAGGACACTCTGCAGCAGTTATCCCAGGCCAACCAGCGTTTGGCGGAGTTGAATCGTCATGACGGTCTCACCGGCTTGCTCAACCGGCAGACACTGAGCGAGGAGCTGACACGTGCCTGCTTCCGCGCCATGCGCAGCCAGCAACCATTGGCCGTGCTGATGCTGGATCTGGATCATTTCAAACAGGTCAATGACCGGCATGGCCACCTGGCTGGTGACGCCTGCCTGCGCCATGCCGCCCAGCGCATCCGCCAGCGTCTGCGCAGCAGCGACTGGCTAGCGCGCTTCGGCGGCGAAGAGTTCGTCGCCCTGCTCGACAGTACGGATATGACCGGCGCGCTCGACCTGGCCGAACAATTGCGCGAAGACCTGGCCAGCAATCCCTGCCCCTATCAACAGCAGTCGATCCCGCTGAGCCTGAGCATCGGCCTGCATGCCGGAACGCCGAGCACCCCCGCTTGCGGCGAACACTGGCTCGACCTCGCTGACCGCGCGCTTTATCGCGCCAAGGCAGGCGGCCGTAACCGTGTGGCCTGTTACGAAGAGCAAGCGCTCGACAACGCCTGAGCAGTGCCCACAAACAAAAAGGGGCCGCTTCCGAAGAAGCAGCCCCTGGTTCCGCAAACGCGGCAAAAAATGATGTTCCTGCGCCCCTGCGAGCACCACGAAAAACCAGTGCGAAGGGGCGAAATGACGAGGCCAGCACTAGGCTGGCCTCGTTTGCGATTGGTGGAGCTAAACGGGATCGAACCGTTGACCTCTTGCATGCCATGCAAGCGCTCTCCCAGCTGAGCTATAGCCCCGAAACCTTGCGGTCGGCTCGCAACGCCTGCGCGCTGCGACTGGAAAATGGCGTCCCCTAGGGGACTCGAACCCCTGTTACCGCCGTGAAAGGGCGGTGTCCTAGGCCACTAGACGAAGGGGACGGAACCTTCGATGAACAAGGCCAGCACTTGGCTGGCCTGGTCAGTGTTTGGTGGAGCTAAACGGGATCGAACCGTTGACCTCTTGCATGCCATGCAAGCGCTCTCCCAGCTGAGCTATAGCCCCGAAACCTTGCGGTCGGCTGCAACGCCTGAGCGTTGCGGCTGGAATAAGTGGCGTCCCCTAGGGGACTCGAACCCCTGTTACCGCCGTGAAAGGGCGGTGTCCTAGGCCACTAGACGAAGGGGACGCAAGACCCTGATCGTGAACCGACTCACATCGATTCTGGCACTCCCGAAGGAGCCGAGATTGGTGGAGCTAAACGGGATCGAACCGTTGACCTCTTGCATGCCATGCAAGCGCTCTCCCAGCTGAGCTATAGCCCCATCTCGAGGACGGGGCGCATGTTAAGAGCGCCCCGAGTGCCTGTCAACAACATTTTTCCTGACGGGCAAAATTTTTTGCCACTAGAACAACTACTTACAGCCAACCCTGTGCTCGAACGCCGCCCCAGGCGTAGGGTGCGCTATGCGCACCGCTTGCTGGGCTGTTGAGCATCGGTGCGCATGGCGCCCCCCCTACGCAGCCTTCAACCGATGCTGGCCAGCAGCTTCTCCCACTCCTTGGTTTCTTTCTTCGAGGTACCGCCAAGCAGCTCCAGCGCCTGGCGCAAGCGGAAACGGGTCAGATCCGGGCCGAGGATTTCCATGGCATCGAGCACGGACACCGAGCTGGCCTGGCCGGTGATGGCGGCGAACATCAGCGGCATGGCATCACGCAGCTTCAGCTCCAGGTGTTCCACCACCGCTTGAATGCAGCCGGTGATACGGTCCTTCTCCCACTGGCGCAACGCTTCGAGCTTCCACAGGATCAGTTGCATCAACTGGCGCACCTGATCCGGCGACAGCTTCTTGTGCTCGAACAGCTTGGCGTCCAGGTTCAGCGCGCCGGAGAAGAAGAAGCCGGCCAGCGGTGCGATCTGGCTGAAGGTCTCCACCCTGCCCTGCACGTGCGGCGCGATCTTCATCAGATACTCGGGGTTGAGCGCCCACTTCTGCACCTCGGCGGCGAAGGTGTCCACCGGCAGTTCGCGCAGCCACTGGCCATTGAGCCAAGAGAGCTTCTCCAGATCGAAGATCGGCCCGCCCAGCGATACCCGGTTGATGTCGAAGTGCTCGATCATCTCGGCCAGGGAGAACTTTTCGCGCTCGTCCGGCATCGACCAGCCCATACGACCGAGGTAGTTGAGCATGGCCTGCGGCAGATAGCCCATGCGCTCGTAGAAGGTGATGCTGGTGGGGTTCTTGCGTTTGGACAGCTTGCTCTTGTCCGGATTACGCAGCAGCGGCATGTAGCACAGTGCTGGCTGCTCCCAGCCGAAGTATTCGTAGAGCTTGATCAGCTTGGGTGCCGACGGCAGCCACTCTTCACCGCGCAGCACGTGGGTGATGCCCATCAGGTGATCGTCGACCACGTTGGCCAGGAAGTAGGTGGGCAGGCCATCGGCCTTCATCAGCACCTGCATGTCCATGCGATCCCAGGGGATCTCGACATCGCCACGGAGCATGTCCGGCACCACGCAGACGCCCTCGCTGGGCACCTTCATGCGCACCACGTGGGACTCGCCCGCGGCGATACGGCGCTGCGCCTCGGCCGGGTCAAGATGCATGCAGTGACCGTCGTAACGCGGGGTTTCCTTGTTGGCCATCTGCTGCGCGCGTACTTCATCGAGGCGCTCGGCGGAGCAGAAGCACGGGAAGGCATGGCCCTTGGCGACCAATTCGTCCGAGTACTTCTGGTAGATCTCGCCACGCTCGCTCTGCCGGTACGGGCCATGCGGGCCACCAACGTCAGGGCCCTCGTCCCATTCGATACCCAGCCAGCGCAGCGCATCGAAGATCTGCTGCTCAGACTCACGGGTCGAGCGCAACTGGTCGGTGTCTTCGATACGCAGGATGAACTGGCCACCGTGCTGACGAGCGAAGCACAGGTTGAACAGCGCGATATAGGCAGTGCCGACATGGGGATCGCCAGTCGGCGATGGCGCGATACGGGTACGAACGGTGGTCATGAATGCTCTCGGAAGGAAGACACGAGGGTGAATCAAGCGGGCGATGTTAGCAGGCTGACCGGCCCCGGCTCCAGCAACCCGCCACGGGTGATGGGTAAGGCAGCGATGAGGAAGTCGAGAAAGGCCTTGACCTTCATCGCCTGGAAACGCCGTGACGGATAGATCGCATAGATCTCCCCCACCGGCAACCGCGCATCGGGCAGCAGCTCGATCAGGCGTCCGCTGCGCACCGCGTCTTCACTGATCATCACCGGCAGGCCGGCGATGCCCGCCCCAGCCACCGCCGCCTCACGGGCGAACGTGATGTTGTTGCAGGTCAATACCCGCTGGCAGGGCACGCTTGCATCCAGCAGCGGCCAGTAACGCGGCGCGTCGTGCTGCAAGAGGATGGCCCGATGCCCCTCCAGCTCCGCCACGCTGCGCGGCGTACCATGGGCAGCAAGGTAGGCCGGGCTGGCGCAGAGACGCCGACCGCTCTCGAACAGCTTGCGTGCGATCAGGCTGGAGTCCTGTGGCTGACCGACCAGAATGGCGATGTCTACCCCCTCCTCCAGCGGATCCACCAGGCGCGAGGTCAGTTCCACTTCGGCATTGATCTGCGGGTACTGGCGCATGAACTCGCCCAGCACGCGGCCGAGGAACAACTGGCCAAACTCGATGGGCGCACTGATGCGCAACAGGCCCGATGGCTCGTGCTGTAGCTGCATCACCGCCTGCTCGGCCTCGGCGAAATCGAGCATGATCTGCCGACACCGCTCGTAATAGGCCTGGCCCACTTCGGTCAGGCGCAGCTTGCGTGTGGTGCGATTGAGCAGGCGTACACCGAGGCGCTCCTCGAGCAGGACGATGCGCCGACTCACGGTGGATTTCTGCATGCCCAGGCTGACGGCAGCCTGGGTGAAGCTGTGGCACTCCACCACGCGGGTGAAGATCAATGCGTCATCCAGCCCCATGATTGTTCCTCATAAGCAACAAAGCATGCCCAGTCTAGCCTCTACTAGCGCCAGCGGAACACTGTTAAATTTGCTTACATTCACTCCGTTTCCCCTCGAGCCTCATGCATGCCCGCCCAACTGCAACGCCGTCTTCTCATCTTCGTGACCCTGCTGGTTCTGATAATCGCCGCCCTGTTCGGCCACTGGCTGCTGGTCGGGCGCTACCACGAGAGTACCGACAACGCTTACGTTCAGGGCGAGATCACGCGCATTTCCAGCCAGTTGAATGCACGCATCGAACAAGTGCTGGTGCGCGATAACCAGCACGTGGAAGCCGGCGAACTGCTGGTCACCCTGGAGGATGCCGACTTTCGTCTGGCACACCAGCGCGCCGTCGCCGCTCTGGACACCCATCAGGCCGAACGCGCCCAGGCGCAGAGCAAGCTCGACCAGCAGGCCAGCCTGATCGCCGCCAGCCAGGCCGATGTCGCCGCCAGTCAGGCGACCCTGGAGCGCGCGCAGTTGGATCTGAACCGTGCCCAGACCCTGCGCAAGCCCGGTTATGTCTCCGAAGAGCGCGTCACCACCCTGGCTGCCGACAACCGGGTGGCCCGTTCGCAAGTCTCCAAGGCGCAGGCCGATCTGCAGGCGCAGCGTCAGCAGGTGGCCAGCCTGGAGGCCGAGATCAAGCGCCTGGACGCCCAGATTCTCTCCGCTCAGGCTGACCTGGAACAGGCCGATCTCAACCTCTCGCGCACGCAGATTCATGCGCCGATCAGCGGCTTCGTCGGCCAGCGCTCGGCGCGTGAAGGCCAGGTGGTGCAGAGCGGTGCCTACCTGCTATCGCTGGTACCGGACCAGGACATCTGGGTGCAGGCCAACTTCAAGGAAACCCAGATCGGCCAGATGCGCCCGGGGCAGAAAGCCGAGCTGCGCTTCGACAGCTACCCCGACACCCCCATCGAGGGCCGCATCGACAGCCTGTTCGCCGCCTCCGGCGCGCAGTTCAGCCTGCTGCCGCCGGACAACGCCACCGGCAACTTCACCAAGGTGGTGCAGCGCATTCCGGTGAAGCTGACCTTCGCCGCCGACAACCCGCTGCACGGTCTGATCCGCCCCGGCATGTCGGTGGAAGTCAGCGTTGACCTGCGCAGCGACCAACACCATGGCGGGTGATGCCCTGATCCGCGCGACGGCTGAACCCAGCCGACGCGACTGGATTGCCGTGATGAGCGCCATGCTCGGCGCCTTCATGGCGGTGCTGGACATCCAGATCACCAACTCCTCGCTCAAGGACATCCAGGGCGCGCTATCGGCCACACTGGAGGAAGGTTCGTGGATTTCCACGTCCTATCTGGTGGCCGAGATCATCATGATTCCGCTGACCGCCTGGTTGGTGCAGTTGCTCTCGGCGCGGCGCCTGGCGGTGTGGGTATCAGTGGGCTTTCTGATCGCCTCGCTGCTGTGCTCCATGGCCTGGAGCCTGGAGAGCATGATCGTGTTTCGCGCCCTGCAGGGCTTCACCGGCGGCGCGTTGATCCCGCTGGCGTTCACCATGACGCTGATCAAGCTACCCGAGCATCACCGCGCCAAGGGCATGGCGCTGTTCGCCATCACCGCTACCTTCGCCCCCTCCATCGGCCCCACGCTCGGCGGCTGGCTGACCGAGAACTGGGGCTGGGAATACATATTCTACATCAACGTCCCGCCTGGCCTGATCATGATTGCCGGCCTGCTCTACGGCCTGGAGAAGAAGGCGCCGCACTGGGAGCTACTGAAGACCACCGACTACGCCGGCATCCTCACTCTGGGCCTGGGCCTGGGCTGCCTGCAGGTGTTTCTCGAGGAAGGTCACCGCAAGGACTGGCTGGAATCGCAACTGATCGTGGGCCTGGGCAGCGTGGCGCTGGTCAGCCTGATCCTGTTCGTCATCCTGCAGCTTTCCCGGCCCAACCCGCTGATCAACCTCGGCGTGCTGCGCGAGCGCAACTTCGGCCTGTCCAGCATTTCCAGCCTGGGGCTCGGCGTGGGGCTGTACGGTTCGATCTACGTGCTGCCGCTGTATCTGGCACAAATCCAGGGCTACAACGCCATGCAGATCGGCGAGGTGATCATGTGGATGGGCATACCGCAGCTGTTCCTGATTCCGCTGGTGCCCAAGCTGATGAAGATCATCTCGCCGAAATGGCTGTGCGCCCTGGGCTTCGCCCTGTTCGGCGCGGCGAGTTTCTTCTCCGGTGTACTCAACCCGGACTTCGCCGGCCCGCAGTTCAACCATATCCAGATCGTCCGCGCGCTTGGCCAGCCGCTGGTGATGGTCACCGTATCGCTGATCGCCACGGCCTACATCCTGCCGCAGGATGCCGGCTCGGCCTCCAGTCTGTTCAACATCCTGCGCAACCTCGGCGGCGCCATCGGCATCGCCCTGCTGGCCACCCTGCTGGACGCCCGCACCAAGGTCTATTTCGACTACCTGCGCGAATCCATCGTGCCGACCAACCCGCAGGTGGACGAACGCCTGCACCTGCTGGCACAGACCCTGGGCAGCGAACAGGCGGCACTGGCCAGGCTGAGCCAGATCGCCCATGAACAGGCCACCATCATGGCCTACAACGATGCCTTCCATGCCATCGGCATCGCCCTGGCGGTGAGCATGCTGGCGATTCTGCTGACACGAAAGCTGCCGCAGAACATGGCTGGGGCCAGCGCGGCGCATTGAGTCCGGTCATAGGGTGGATGCCGCTTTTTGCATCCACCAAGGCGGTGGATCGGTAAAGCGTGATCCACCCTACAGAACTTGGCTCCCATAACCGCCCGAACCCGTAGGCGAATTTATTCGCGATAGGTTTTGGCTCAGCAGGTAGCCCGGATGCAATCCGGGAATGGGAGTGGCTGCGCTACACCTGCAACAAGCGATCACGCAGCTTCTGAATCTCGTCGCGCAACTGCGCTGCTGCCTCGAACTCCAGGTCGCGGGCCAGGGCATACATCTTCTCCTCCAACTGGCGAATACGCTTGGTGATCTCACTCGGCGAGCGCAGCTCGGCCTCGTAACGGGCGCTCTCCTCCGCGGCCTTGGCCATGCCCTTGCGCTTGTTGCTGCGCGCCCCCGGCACCACGGCACCTTCGAGGATGTCCTTGATGTCCTTCTGCACGCCCTTGGGCACGATACCGTTGGCCTCGTTGAAGGCCACCTGCTTGGCGCGACGCCGCTCGGTCTCGTCGATGGCTCGGCGCATCGAGCCGGTGATGTTGTCGGCGTAGAGGATGGCCTTGCCATTTAGATTGCGCGCTGCGCGGCCAATGGTCTGGATCAGCGAGCGCTCGCTGCGCAGGAAGCCTTCCTTGTCCGCATCGAGGATGGCCACCAGCGCCACCTCCGGCATGTCCAGGCCCTCGCGCAACAGGTTGATGCCCACCAGCACATCGAAGGTGCCCAGGCGCAGGTCGCGAATGATCTCCACCCGCTCCACCGTGTCGATGTCCGAGTGCAGGTAGCGCACCTTGACGTCGTGATCGCCCAGGTAGTCGGTGAGATCCTCGGCCATGCGCTTGGTCAGGGTGGTGACCAGCACGCGCTCGCCCACCGCAACACGCAGACGAATCTCCGACAGCAGGTCGTCGACCTGGGTACGCGCCGGGCGCACTTCCACCTCGGGGTCGACCAGGCCGGTGGGGCGCACCACCTGCTCGATCACCCGCCCGGCATGCTCCCCCTCGTAGGGCCCGGGCGTGGCGGAAACGAAGATGGTCTGCGGGCAGGCCGACTCCCATTCCTCGAAGCGCATCGGCCGGTTGTCCAGTGCCGAAGGCAGGCGGAAGCCATACTCCACCAGGGTTTCCTTGCGCGAACGGTCGCCCTTGTACATGGCGCCAACCTGCGGCACCGAGACGTGGGATTCGTCGATCACCAACAGCGCTTCGTCCGGCAGGTAGTCATACAGGGTGGGCGGTGGCGCTCCTGCCGGACGGCCGGACAGATAGCGCGAGTAGTTCTCGATGCCGTTGCAATACCCTAACTCGAGGATCATCTCCAGATCGAAGCGGGTGCGCTGCTCCAGGCGCTGCGCCTCCACCAGCTTGTTGGCGCCACGCAGGTATTCCAGGCGCTGCTGCAGCTCCAGCTTGATCTGCTCCACCGCCTCCAGCAGCGTTTCGCGTGGGGTCACGTAGTGGCTCTTGGGGTAGAAGGTGAAGCGCGGCAGCTTCTGGATCACCTCGCCAGTCAGCGGGTCGAAGGCGCTGATGCTCTCCACCTCATCGTCGAACAGCTCGACACGGATGGCTTCCAGATCCGATTCCGCCGGGAAGATGTCGATCACGTCGCCGCGCACACGGAAGGTGGCACGGGCGAAATCCATGTCGTTGCGCGTGTACTGCAGCTCGGCCAGGCGGCGCAGCAGCGCGCGCTGATCCATCTTGTCGCCACGGTCGAGGTGCAGCACCATCTTCAGGTACTCCTCGGGGCTGCCCAGACCGTAGATCGAGGACACGGTGCAGACCACGATGACGTCCTTGCGCTCGATCAGCGCCTTGGTCGCGGAAAGACGCATCTGCTCGATATGATCGTTGATCGAGGCGTCCTTCTCGATGAAGGTGTCGGACGACGGCACATAGGCTTCCGGCTGGTAGTAGTCGTAGTAGGAGACGAAATACTCCACCGCGTTGTTCGGGAAGAAGGCCTTGAATTCACCGTAGAGCTGCGCGGCCAGGGTCTTGTTTGGCGCCAATACCAGCGTGGGGCGCTGCACCTGGGCAATCACGTTGGCCACGGAGAAGGTCTTGCCCGAGCCGGTGACGCCCAGCAGGGTCTGGTGCGAAAGCCCGGCCTCCAGTCCCTCGACCATCTGCCGGATCGCCTCGGGCTGATCGCCGGCAGGTTTGAAGCGGGTCACCAACTGAAACTCGGACATGCAGTACCTCGACGAATGACTGTGACGCTTCTCTTCGGACTGCGTCAAAAGCCATGAATTGCAGGGCGAACTGGCGATAGGTTCAAGTAGAGTCGAATCACCTGGCAAAAGGCCTTAATTCAGGGCTTTGCGCTGTCGCCCCCTGGATTCAGGGTCGTTATACTAACGCCCCGATTACGCGCCCCCTAGCGCTTTTGTCGGGGACGCCTGGCCTCCCACCCCTCACTCGAGTTGCCGCACCCATCATGAGTCTCTTCTCCGCCGTCGAAATGGCTCCGCGCGATCCCATCCTGGGCCTCAACGAAGCATTCAACGCCGACACCCGCAGCACCAAGGTCAACCTTGGCGTGGGCGTCTACTACAACGAGGAGGGGCGAATTCCGCTGCTGCGCGCCGTCGCAGAAGCCGAAAAGGCACGTATCGAGGCCCATGCGCCGCGTGGCTACCTGCCGATCGAAGGCATCGCTGCCTATGACAAGGCCGTGCAGGAACTGCTGTTCGGCAAGGGCGCAGCGCTGATCGAAGCCGGCCGCGTGATCACCACCCAAGCCCTGGGCGGCACTGGCGCCCTGAAGATCGGCGCCGACTTCCTCAAACGCCTGCTGCCCGATGCCACCGTGGCCATCAGCGACCCGAGCTGGGAAAACCACCGCGCGCTGTTCGAGGCGGCCGGCTTCCCGGTGCAGAACTACCGCTACTACGATCCGTTCAGCAACGGCGTGAACCGTGGCGGTCTGCTCGAAGACCTGCGCAACCTGCCGGCGCGCTCCATCGTCGTGCTGCACGCCTGCTGCCACAACCCGACTGGTGTCGACCTGCAGATGGAAGACTGGAAAGCCGTGCTGGAAGTGTTGCGCGAGCGCGAGCACGTGCCCTTCCTCGATATCGCCTACCAGGGCTTCGGTGACGGTATCGATCAGGACGCCGAAGCCGTGCGCCTGTTCGCCGATTCGGGCCTGGAGTTCTTCGTCTCCAGCTCCTTCTCCAAGTCGTTCTCGCTGTATGGCGAGCGCGTCGGCGCGCTGTCGCTGGTCACCGGCAGCCGCGAAGAGGCTACCCGCGTACTGTCGCAGCTCAAGCGCGTGATCCGCACCAACTACTCCAACCCGCCGACCCACGGCGCCACTGTGGTCGCCAGCGTGCTCAACAGCCCCGAACTACGCGCCATGTGGGAAGCGGAGCTGGGCGAGATGCGCGAACGCATCCGCAACATGCGCCTGGCCATGGTCGAGCAACTGGCTGCCCTGGGTGCCAAGCGCGACTTCGGCTTCGTTGCCGAGCAACGCGGCATGTTCTCCTACTCCGGCCTCACCGTGGAGCAGGTCGAGCGCCTCAAGGAAGAGTTCGGCATCTACGCCGTCGGCACCGGTCGCATCTGCGTCGCTGCCCTGAACAACGGCAACCTGGACAGCGTCACCCGCGCGATTCATGCGGTGCTCTGAGCCTTAGCAGAAACCAACAAAAACGCCGGCATTCATGCCGGCGTTTTTGTATGCAAAATGACTGATGACAAGCCCTCGGACAAAATCATTTTCTGCTGTGGACATAAAAAGAATTCTTCCTCACTCAGCATGTCGACAAGGGTCAACTTGCCATCAGGAAATGAACAGCCGGTATCTATGTAGATGACATTGCCTAAATGCAACACCTCGGAAACCGTCGAATGCCCGACATAGAGCCTATGAAGCCCCTCCACCGGACGACAGTCACGCGTCATGATTCGATTCCTAGCATAAAGAGCCTGAACAAAGGCCTGATGCCGCTGCTCAGGATCAGCAACAGCTAACAACGCCAGTGCCTGCCTCCAGTTGAAACCGCGTTCCCAACCTGGCATTTCAGAATGGATGATTCCAGCAAAATCGCCATTCATCAGCCGGACGTCAATAGCTATAGGCAAGAGCGCTAGGCGCTCAGCGATACGAAGCCGCTCTGAAAGCTCACACTCGTAAAACCATCGCCCCCCATTGCGCGCATGTCGTGGCGGATCTCCTACGCCAGCAACACTGTCGATTATCATCTGCTCATGATTGCCTCTGACCGCATAAAGCCAGGGCTTATCCAGCCACTCCAAAATCAGATGAGAGCACGGGCCACGATCAATGAGATCACCCGTTACGAACAAGCGGTCTACAGCCTCGTCAAAACCAACCTTGGACAGCAAGGCCTCAAGCATCTCAAAATGCCCATGAACATCCCCAACGACAAAATCACGCCCACGGCCATTGACAGTGAACGACTGCGTAAGGATGGTTCCTGACTGCATTTGCAAAACCGACTCTACAAGATATGCGAAATCAATCTTGTAAGGCTACCAGCTCCGAAGCACGATGGAAAATAATCACTAGCTCAATGATGAGTAGCTGAATCGCTTGCACTCCATGGGCAACTAGATCACCACAAAGTGTTGACTTCCCTTTTTTAATCAGTAACATACGCGCCGTTGTTCCGCGATAGCTCAGTCGGTAGAGCAAATGACTGTTAATCATTGGGTCCCTGGTTCGAGTCCAGGTCGCGGAGCCAGATTCAAGAACCCAGCTCGGTGCTGGGTTTTTTATTGCCTGGGGACTCTCACCAGGGACTACGTCCCAGGTTATTCGCTTCGCTCACCCCTTCGGGGCCGCGCTAAAGCGCGTTCAACTGCGCTGTCGAGTCCAGGTCGCGGAGCCAAATTCAAAGCCTCGGTTCATACCGCAATGCTGTTCACATGAGGTCGTGTGCGCTTTGCTCCCCTCTCCCATTTATGGGAGAGGGGCTGGGGAGAGGGCTGAAAACGCCGCAAGTCTGCCGCCCCCCTCTCCGAACGCGCCCCCCAACCCTCTCCCCAGAGGGGCGAGGGGGACTGCTCGCGCTGGGGTGTGCCTTGGTGAGAGTCCACCGAAAACGAAAAGCCCCGGTATGAACCGTAACGCTGTTCACTTAAGCTGCAGCCTACCCCAAACAACGAAAAAGACCGGTCAAAAGACCGGCCTCAAGCAGCGCAACGACGCCAGGCGTCAGTTCACGCTCAACTTGTCGCGATTCTTCTCCAAGGTTGCCTCGCCAATCCCCTTGACCTCCAACAGCTCGTCGACCGATGCGAATTTACCGTGCTGCTCACGGTACGCAACGATCGCCTGCGCCTTGGTCTCACCGATACCCGCCAGCTCACGCTGCAAGGTCGCAGCATCGGCGGTATTGAGATTGACCATGGCGGCCGGCGCCACCTGAGCAGCAACGGGCTTGGCGGCATCGGCCTTGGAGGTTTCGGCTGCGGAAACAGCCAGAGAGAAGGAAGCCAGAGCGGCGAACAGCAGAGAAGCAAGACGAACGTTCATCATGATATGTATCCTTACGTCAGTTGATCCATGTGAGGGCACCTAGCCCACATGGATCAACATACACACTGATGAATATCTGTCAACTCTCCGTACGCTTCTGCAAGTAAAGCCAGTCGACGATTTCCCCCTCGGGGCGATAGCCCGAGACCACCTCGCGCAAAAGCTGCCGCACGCGCTCGTAGTCCTCACGCGCCACCGCCTCATGGAGCGCCTGCAACACTTGCCTGTATTGCGCCCAGGGCAACATCTCTTCGTTGGCACGCATGATCATCGAATGCTCGGTGGGGCTGACATTGTCACCGATCAATAGCTCTTCGTAGAGCTTCTCACCGGGGCGCAACCCCGAAAACTCGATGGAAATATCGCCATGGGGATTATCGACCGAGCGCACGCTCAAACCACTGAGCTGAATCATTTTTTCCGCCAGGTCGGCAATCTTTACCGGCTGCCCCATATCCAGAACGAAGACGTCACCGCCCTCACCCATCGACCCAGCCTGAATCACCAATTGCGCGGCTTCGGGAATGGTCATGAAGTAACGCGTGATATTGGGGTGCGTCACCGTCACTGGGCCACCACGGCGAATCTGCTCATGAAACAACGGAATCACCGAACCAGAAGAACCCAGCACATTACCGAAGCGCACCATGGTGAAACGGGTCTTGTTCACCCGATGCACCTTCTCCTCGCGCCCCCAGAGCACAGGCGCCGGTTCACCACTGAGTGCCTGCAATACCATCTCGGCCAAACGCTTGGTGCTACCCATCACGTTGGTCGGTCGCACCGCCTTGTCCGTGGAAATCAGGACGAAATGCGCAACCCCGGCCTTGACTGCAGCCTGAGCGGTGAACAGGGTGCCGAACACGTTGTTCAGTACGCCTTCGGCGATGTTGTGCTCCACCATCGGCACATGCTTGTACGCCGCCGCGTGATAGACCGTATCCACCGTCCAGCTCGACATCACCTCATCGAGCCGCTCCGGGTTGCGAATCGAGCCCAAAATGGGGATCAACTGAACGGCCAGGGACTCACGCTTGATGCGCCGCACCAGTTCGGAGTGGATGTTGTACAGGTTGAATTCGCTATGCTCGAACAGCAACAGAGTCTTCGGTTCATTGGAAAGAATCTGCCGGCACAACTCCGAACCAATCGACCCCCCTGCTCCAGTCACCATGACCACCTGATTATGGATACAACGCTCGAACAAGGCCTTCTGCGGCGGTACCGGATCACGCCCAAGCAGGTCGGCGATATCGACCTCCTGCACGTCATCCACCTTCACCCGACCACTGGCTAGATCCATGAATCCCGGCACACTGCGTACATGCAGAGTGTATTGCCCAAGTAGCTCGAGAATTTCTCGCCGGCGCGCCCGCGAGGCAGAAGGCACCGCAAGCAGAATTTCCTGGGCTCCGGTTTCCTCGATCATCTGCTGGATATGCTTGGGCTTGTAAACCCTGAGCCCCGCAATCACGCGCTTGGCGATCGACGAATCATCATCGATGAACGCGACAGGCGTCAACGTACGCCCCATGCGTAGCGCCGCCAGTAACTGGTTACCGGCGGCGCCGGCACCGTAGATGGCCACTCGAGGCAAACCCTGATCACGTATCTGCAGTCGATTGGGGCGCTCGGCAGAAAACCAGTCCCCCATGAAGTACTGACGCATCAACAGGCGCAGCCCGCCAATCATCATCAGGCTCAACCACCAATAATTGAGCACCATGGAACGCGGGATCACTGCCGGTGCATCGCGGTACCAGTAAACCGCCAGAGCCAGTAGCAAGGCAGAAAGCGAAACGGCTTTGAAAATGCTCTTCAGCGCGTCATTGCCGAAATAGCGCATTACCGCCCGATACATCCCCATGCGGATGAAGATAGGCACAGAAAGAAGAGGTGCCAGGGCAAAAAGCCAAGCGTGATGACCAAAAGGGTGGGCAGCATCCAGCTCCCCCATGCGCACCACGAAAGCCAACCACAGCGCACACCAGACCAGCACGACATCCGTCATGACCTGAAGCATGCGCTTGGAGCGTCGAGACAACCCAATCAAACGCTCACGCAGGCGATCAGCAGCCTTTAACATCACAACCTCTCAACTTTTCAGATCCCTTGAACGCTCAAACCCAACTACCGACAGCAGTATGCTGGAAACATCAACGTATCAGGCGACGGCCAGAAGCCATCAGTAACCTAGCCGCTCATACAGACGCTATTGCTCCCCAGCCGCTAGGACGGATAAGCGGCCGCCTTCATCACGTCTGAAAGCACACTACAGGTCTTAGCCAATTCATCAGCAGTCAGTGTCGGATGAACCAGAAACATCAAGCTCTCTTCACCCAACCGACGAGCCGCAGGTAATGGTTTTTGCGGACGCCATCCTGTGCCATCAAAAGCCTTTTCCAAATACACCTCGGAACAAGATCCTGAGAAACAGGGCACACCTCGCGCAGAAATCTCATTCAGAATTCGATCACGCGTCCATCCCTGTTGAAGCTTGTCAGCTTCGACGAACACATAACATTTATAGGCAGCATGCGTGATGTGCGAGGGAAGCTCGGGCACCCGCAAGCCAGGCAAACCTTGGGCACACGACCAAATCTGCCTAGCATTATTCAGACGAATGGACTGCCAGTCACTCATCCGGCGCAACTGTATACGCCCAATTACGGCCTGCATTTCCAGCATTCGCCAATTGGTGCCAAAGCTCTCGTGCACCCACCTGAAACCAGGCGCATGCTGGCGCTCGTAGACCGCCTCCCAACTTTTGCCATGATCCTTGTATGACCACATCCGCGACCAGAGATCACGGTCATTCGTAGTCACCATGCCGCCCTCACCACCGGTGGTCATGATCTTGTCCTGACAGAACGACCAGGCTCCCACATGCCCGATGGAGCCCACAGGACGACCCTTGTACTGGGCACCATGAGCCTGAGCGCAATCCTCAATCACCTTAAGGCCATGCTGAGCTGCAAGCGCCATAATTGGATCCATATCGCATGGCCAGCCAGCCAGATGCACGCAAATCACAGCCTTGGTGCGTGAGGTCAGTACAGCGGAAATGGTCTCAGCGGTAATATTCTGTGAGTCACAATCGACATCGGCGAATACTGGAACAGCACCTGCATTAACGATTGACGACACCGAAGCCAGGAATGTGCGCGATGTGACAATCACCTCATCACCCTGGCCGACGCCAAGGGCTTTGAGCGCTACATCCAAGGCGACCGTACCGTTAGCCAGAGCGACGGCATGTGCAGTGCCAGCCCAAGCCGCGAACTCCTTCTCAAACTCACGGCATTCCTGCCCCGTCCAGTAATTAACTTTATTAGAGAGAACGACAGCACGTACAGCTTCGGCCTCATCCTCAGTGAAGGAGGGCCATGGGGAAAACGGAGTATTCAGCACAACAGGGACTCTTCAAAAATTGACTGGGCAGGCTTAGCGAAATCGAGTGAGGAATCGAGCCACATGAGAACGTTAAACCTAACAAAACAATAAGCGCGTTAACGAAATGGCGTCACTTTGCACTCTTTTCGGGCAAAATTCTGGCAGGCACACCCGCGACGGTCAGCAAATCAGCGACATCAGAAACCACCGCAGCACCAGCCCCGACCATCACTTGCCTCCCAATCTGGACAAGCTGGCGAACACTAGCACCGATGCCTACCCAGCTCAAATCTCCAACCCTGACGCCACCAGCCAGGCGCGCACCTGGACTGATGTGCACGGCCGCGCCCAGCACGCAGTCATGATCAACACTACAGCCCGTGTTGAGAATAGCGCCCAAACCGATTCGAGCATTAGCGTTGACGACAACGCCAGCAAAGATCACTGATCCTGCCTCAAGCGATGCATAACGGCTGACCGTCGCAGCTGGATCGATTAGCGTGCAGAGCCGAGCCCCCGCTTCCTCCAGTTCTAGCAACTTGCGGTAGCGAATATGGTTGTTGCCAATAGCAACCAACACTCCGTCATAGGTATGCAGCACGCCTTTCAGCGAGGCGGTATCACCGACCACGCTCCAAACGCCATTTCGCGTAGTTTGCGGCCATGCATCGTCAAAGAACTCGATGACTTGCCAACCACAGCGCTCGGCCGTATCCGCCACCACCTTGCCATGCCCACTGGCACCAAGAATCGCCAGCCTGTTCACGACTTGTTACCGGTGAACTTGGTCATCGTCGCCTCGCCATCTGCACTGATACCGTCTCGCACCAGCACCTTCTTCACCGTAAGGAAAAGAATTTTGCAATCCAACCAGAACGACTGGTTATCCACATACCAGACATCAAGCTTGAATTTGTCTTCCCAGCTCAATGCATTACGTCCGTTGACCTGTGCCCAGCCAGTGACTCCTGGGCGCACTTCATGGCGACGATACTGCTCGGGACTATAGAGTGGCAGATATTCCATCAGCAGCGGACGGGGGCCCACAAGACTCATGTCTCCCTTGAGCACATTCCAGAGCTCAGGCAATTCGTCAAGACTACTAGAGCGCAGAAAGCTCCCAAATGGGGTCATACGCTGAGAGTCAGGTAACGGAAGACCATTAGAATCATAGGCATCGCGCATAGTGCGAAATTTGATCATCTGAAATGCTTTACCGCCCATTCCAGGGCGTGTCTGCCGAAATAATACGGGCCCACCAAGCCGGCGCTTGATAAGTAGTGCCACAAGCAGCATAACTGGAGATAAAATAATCAAGCCAAGCAAAGCACCGACAAAATCTATCATTCTCTTCATTTAGTAGAACCACAAGCCTCGTTCAGGCAGTCCGCAAGACGCTCTGCAAGCTTGTAGAAGCTATGCTCAACTTCCACATAATGCCGGCCAGCACGTCCCATCGCGGCCCTCTCTTCAACCTTAAGCTGAGACAACTTGGCCACCGCATCGACCAAGGCTTCGGGATTGCCGGGTTCAACCGTATAACCAGCCCCGGAATCCTCAATCGGGTTGTTGCCTGCGTCACAGCAGAACAGGACTGGACGATGCCCTGCCATGAAATCGAACAGCTTGTTTGAACTGATACCGTACTTGAACACCGGGGCGTTGATCAGATTGAATACAAATGCATCTGCTTGCGCCGCAAGTGCCGGAATTTCCCTTTTCGGAACGGGGTCTTCAAAGCTGACACGCTTGAGACCAAACTCCTCAGCCATGGTGATCAACTCGGTTTTGCATGGGCCGTTACCGATAATCCGAAGACGAACATTGGACATTTCAGGTCTTTGCTCGATGATCTGCTGCGCCCGTAGCAGATTATCCAACCCATTGGCTGGACCATGTGCGCCGAAGTACATGAGCGTGAACTCATCAGTCAGCTCTTTATCTGGCGGACATGGAAAATCCTGAAGGTCTACCCCATTCGGTATCCAAACAATTTTCTTCGGATCTATGCCCATAGGCACAATATACTCGTGCGCTTTGGGCAGCAGCACAACAATCTGTTTAGCGCGTCTGTATAACCACTTCTCTAGCATACGAAGCGTTCGGGCGACGATGCTATTCCGCTCCAACCGGCCCATATCAATCAGTGTCTCTGGCCAGAGATCTCGCACCTCGAATACGAAAGGCACTTTATGTCTCCAGGCCAGAACTGCACCAGCTGCGGCTGCGAACGGGTGCACACTGGAGCCGATAATGAGGTCAGGCTTTTTCAAAAGAGAAAGTTTGCCTGGCTTGATTACCTGCCAGCAGTACTCCAGCATATTGCGCATCCGTGCCGTGCCGTTACCCTCGTATTCCGAGGTCTTCAACCAAAGGAACGGTACACCGCCATACTCGTCAAGCCTGGCATTTTCCGATTCTGCGAGCCGCTGCCGCCCCGACTGGTGCTCCACACTGGCGGCAACAATCGAAGCCTCCCAACCATGGGCAGGCAGGTTCTTCGCCAACTGGTAATGCCGGGTACCACCGGCTCCACCCGGCTCCTGAGCATAATGGTTGAGAATCCAGACACTCTTCATTCAGCAAGATCCCTGACAAGGCGTCGAATGATCAGCTCTGCCGCATTACCTTCTCCGTAAGGCTGCACTTCTTTACCTTTGCTACCGAGCGCTTGGCGAACCGTAGATACCACGTCGTGAGCAGACTTCGGTGATACCAGTCGGTTCCAGCCGGCCTCTACCAACTCAACCCATTCCGTCTCATCGCGCAAGGTTACACACGGGACGCCATAGAAGAACGCTTCCTTCTGCACCCCACCCGAGTCAGTGGCAATAAGTGCTGCATGCTTTTCAAGCTGCACCATGTCCAAATAGCCGACCGGATCTATGAGGTGCAGGTTAGTAGGCACGTCGTCAAGCTGGCCACGTTTTTGCAAAACAGCCCGGGTTCGCGGATGCACTGGCCAAACGATCGGCAAATCAGCAGACAAATCACGAAACGCTTCAACAATTGCGGTAAGGCGTGCTGGATCGTCAGTGTTTTCGGCACGGTGGACAGTTGCCAGCACGAAGCCGGATTCTTTCAACCCAAGCTTGGCCATGATCCGCCCGCTAGCATCGACACGCTCACCGTGGAACTTCGCGACATCGTACATTACGTCGCCCACAGGAATAATGCTGACTGGGTTGACACCCTCTGTTTTCAAATGCTCTGCCGCTATAGCGGTTGGGGTGAACATCCAGCGGGAAACCCGATCCGTAAGAATCCGGTTCACTTCTTCAGGCATGGCCATGTTGAATGAACGTAGGCCAGCCTCGACATGAGCAACGGGAATGTGCAGCTTGACGGCGGCCAATGCACCAGCAAGGGTAGAATTGGTATCGCCGTAGACAAGCACCACATCAGGACGCTCTTGAAGCAATACTTTTTCGATTTCAATGAGCATTCTACCAGTCATATCGCCATGGCCGCCGCCATGGATATCGAGCTGATGAGACGGCGTGCTCATGCCCAGCTCTCTGAAGAAAACATCAGACATGTTTGAGTCAAAATGCTGGCCGGTGTGGACAACGACTTCCTGAACGTCCTGTAGCGTCGAAATAAAATTCGAGACAACACTAGCCTTAATAAACTGCGGACGCGCACCTAAAACTGTTAGTATTTTCAATTACATTTACCTGCAAGCAGTCGAGAGTAAAAGCCAACGAGAACCTCTTCCTCGATGGACCAGTTATATTTTTCCAACACGGCATTCTGACCGCGACGCCCCATTGCCTCCGCTTGCTTAGGGTTTCCTACTAGAAAGTCTATAGCCTCTGCGATACTTTTACTACTTAGAGGATCCACACAGAGACCGCATTGATTACCCTCAACTATTTCACGCCAGAGAGGAAAATTGGAAGCTATAACTGGCACGCCAGCGCTCATATATTCAAACATTTTGTTCGGTTGAGCATCAACATGATTAGGAGCGGGCAGAAAAGTAACCAAACCTGCAACAGATCGCTCGAGCGCACGAGCAACCTCTTCCCGTCCCAAAAACCCTAATTCATCTACCTTACTCCATCCCAAGGAAGCTTTTGCGATAGCCTCTATAGCTCGCTCAGAGAAGCGCCCCCCAAGCTGTAAGCGCGTATCACTAGCCACCAGACGCATCGCCTCGACAACCTGTAATATACCTCGTATGGAGGCGATACCACCGATATAGCTAACTTCGTTATTCTTTCTTGCCCAATCTATTTCGCCAGCAGCAAGCTCCCCAATCATAGGGTAATTATTTACAGCCACTGTCACGGGATTGAATCGCTTAAATTTTTCAGCAATCCAAGGAGTTGCAGTCACTATACCATCAAATCGACGACACACTAAACGCTCAAAAACACCGAAAGCGCGTGACAATACAATCTTAGAAAACGCATTCAAATAAGGCTTACCCATAATTTGCTTAGGCAAATCCTCATGCGCATCAAAGACAACCACTTTCCCCCGACGCTTAAGCTTTAACCCTACTGGCATCAACTCAGGATCATGCAAGTGATATAATTCAGCATCGATATTCAAGGCTCGATCATAAATTTTTTGAGTAGTACTCGTCATACGCTCAAAGCGCCCACGAGAAGCTCCTACATCATGAAAGGTTATCCCCTCCTTTACTTCTCCACCCTTTCCATCAGCCACAACCAAATTGACGCAATAACCTGCCTTGGCAAGACTTCGACATTCTTTAAGATAGATCCTTGTATCATAACGAGAATGAACCGAAGTAAGATGAGCAATTTTCATTTATCAAAACCTAAGATAGAGCGCCACCGCCCAAGGGCATATGGGCACGTTTACGCGACAGGTACATCAAAAATACCGCCACTGCAAACCCGTGAGTCAGCATTACTGTAAACAAATCAGATGAAATCAATAGGCTTCTAAGCGGCACTATGGAAATCGCAACCGCGAGCCAAACCGGCATGAACCCTGAAGAAATATCGTTGAGCAAACGCAACAACACCCCTAGGATTGTCGCATAGACAAACACTCCAAAAACACCTGCATGAGCGTAACCACTAGAGACAAATCCGTTATTGGCTCCCATTTCAGGCTTACCTAAAAAATCACCAATAACATAGGGTATACCCATATCCCCATAAGGGTATGTAGAAAATGCAGACAGGATTGAGTTAGACCAATATGCATGGGCATGCTGACTAAAAAAATCGAAGTAAGCAAAAGCAAGATCAGCAGGAACGAAAAACACTCGACGCGCAATCATCGATATCAACCACACATCATCCGAAAAAGTATTTGCGATCATTGCAATCAGCAAAAGCCCAATAAATACCAGGGGCAGCGGCAATAAAGAATCCGAGCGCCGAAAATAGAACCACACACTTAAAACCAAAAACGGCAAAAAAAGAATTGACTTGTGCGCAGCGAATGCGAAGAAGTAAACCTGAACACCAAGCAACAAGAGAAAAACCATAAACCGTCGCGCGTACAAAGCCATACACATTAAATAAACAGAAAATATCTGATAGGTCCAGCTATTGGTATATGCAAATACACCTTGAGCAGCCAAATCCGCATTCACCTGCCTGAAATCATAAACCTCTGCAATGTCTAGGTTGGGCTTTGCGCCAGAAGCATAAAACCAAACCACCAGAAACAAAACAAAACAGATAGACAACGAGACAGCCAATTGACGGCCATGCCTAACTGGCGGCAGCCCTTTAAAACTAATAACAGCCAGACGAGAGAGAAAGTAAACCCAAAACAGGGCAATTATTGACACGACCACAGGCAGTAGCGGACGCTCCGAGTCCAAACCATACAGAGAAGTCAATGGAGCAATCACAGACAAGATAGCGGTCGCAAAAAAATAATGACTAACCTTTAAAACTCGATCAGACACCATAGTTAATGAAATTAGAAAAAGCATCCATGAAAGTATATATTGCAACCCATTAAATTCATAGAAAAAACCGTCATACGAAAACAGCTCGGAAACATAGTTAGCATAAGAAAAATCGAGTAACCCTCGAAATAGAATCACAGAAACAAAGAAACCAAACCTGTTGGCATTTAAAATTAAACATCCAGCCACTGTCATTTTCTTCACTTCCTTTCGCCGGCATCTAAAATTTATTCACAAACCTCCGCTCAAGAAAATGTAACGCGATACCATCTATAAAAATTAATCCACCGCCAAACTTGCGACGTGTACCTAACCTGTCCCAAGATAACACGATCAAATTCCGTAACGAGTTCTGAGCTATTTAGAAACGGCAACCCCAAGTCCTCTACCAGCCAAGCTCGAAGTAATTCTGAATTAGCCAAAATAAAGTCCTTTTCGGGAGTTTCAAATCCGACCTTATCGCGCCGATTCAAAACGTAATCTGGCACAATTCCTCTCATAGCAGCCCGAAATATATGCTTAGTCTCACCGCTATCCGATATCAGAAAATGTTCGGGAAGCGACAAAAGAAACTCGCTCAACCCGGTAGTAAGGAAGGGAACTCTACTCTCTATAGAAAACCGCATAGAATTACGGTCACCGTGCCGTAAAAGGTGCTGCAGCCCACGAGTATGTAAGGAGGCTGCCAACTCTGCCGTAACACGGCGCCCTTTCAGGTCTATTGGGCAGAAACGACGAGTACTCCCTCTTTTTACTCCAGCATCATTAAGAGCCCCTGTATTCAACCAAGAAGGAGCGCTATTTTTGCCATCCATCCGATGGAGCAGCTCATTCAACTTACCAGATGTAAATTGACCCAGAGCTGTTCCAACGCCAAGTTTCAAACTCCGCCCTGGCCATTTAGACCACTCTTTAAGGAAATACGCAGCACGAGCCCACTCACCTCGTTCAACTAAACTACGAATACGTTGCCCTGGATAACCATTGTAGCCAGCGAGCATTTCATCTGCACCTTGACCATCCAGGGTTACAGTGACCCCTTTTTCTTCCGCTAGCTGATAAACTCGATACTGAGCATAGATACTGGTTGTACCAAATGGCTCACCCTGAACTCGAATCATGTCATCCAGATCACGAATCAAGTCAGCAGACGACACTATGACCTTGTGTGCTTGGGCCCCAACATGGCGGCTAACCTCATCCACCCAGTGTTCCTCGGACAGAGCACTACCTTTCGCAATATAGCTAAACGTATGAATGGGCATCTCCGGCGCAACATGATGCATTGCGCACACTACTGCCGAAGAATCTAGCCCACCAGATAAAGCTGCGCCGAGCGGTACGTCGCTTCGCAAATGCAGTCGTATGTTCTCGAGAAAACGCTCACGCAACTCATCTGCCGCATCTGTAAAGTTTAGATCGGTTCGTAACTCTAATTTAGGAGTGAACCACGGCTGCGGCGAAGTCATTTCGCCAGAGGAAATATGAAAGCTAAACTTGTGCCCCGCAGGCAGATGAAAAACATCCTTGAAGAAAGTCTGCTCATTGCTATCATAGTCGCCATGAACTAAATAATCATAAGAACGCTGCCAGTTCAACTCTACCGCATCACGCTTCAACGACTTTATCGCCGAAATCTCAGATGCAAAAACCAGCGCACTCCCTTCGCGACTATAAAAAAATGGCTTTATCCCATAAGCATCCCGCACACAATGAACTGTGCCTGACTCATGATCACAGACCACAAACGCAAACATCCCTACAAAGCGGGAAATACTTTCTTCCTTCCAGTGCTGCCAAGCCGCAAGCAACACTTCAGTATCCGAGCCAGACTTAAATACGTAACCGAGTACACTCAACTGCTGGCGCAACTCTTTATAATTGTATATCTCACCATTAAAGACCACAGAATATTTTCGATCAGGCGAGTACATCGGTTGATGCCCCGCGCTCGAGAGGTCGATGATCGAAAGCCTGGTATGGCCGAGTACCAAACTAGCCCCATTAACAGACGTGATTTCAAAGCCTGAATCGTTCGGCCCACGATGCTGGAGGCAGAGCAGTGCGGATTTCACCCTGTCCTTGAGTGAATCGTCTGCCTGCCTCCATACTCCGCCTAATATTCCGCACATACCGCTTATCCAAACCTGTGTCTTGTTGCGCCAAAGATAATAAAGCCTAGATAAAGGCAATACAGGACAATTTCATGCAGGGTGAACGCTATCAAAAACGTTTCTATCCCGGCATGCCTGAAAATGTAGAGGGTCGAGGTGATGGTCACGAAGTAGATCACCTGCCACAACGTACCAATTTTTACATTGTGATCCATCGCCAGAATGGTACTCAGCGGGCTGACCGCAAACCGTATGGCGACAGCGAAAATGAGGACAGTGGCGTAATCACCCGCTCGGCGCCATGTTTCCCCGAAAACGAGCGCAAAGAGGTCTGGCCCCACCACGCATACAAATATCACCAACGGCACCATTAACCCCAGCAAGCCAAAAAAAAGCTTGAGGACGAAAGGCGCCAGCCGATCGGGACTCTCTCGCTGTAAGACTACGAAACGCTGAAACAATACCTGTGAAAATGACGTTGCGATCAGCCCCATAGGTAAGTTCAGCGCTCTGAATGTGAGGCTGAAGATGCCGACGATGTGCGTATCGTAAAACTTGCTGAGCATGAGTACAGGCATCTGTACAGCGGCGTTGTCGAGCAAAGCACCGAGTGTCGAATACTTGGGGAATTTACTGTAACGCCGTGCGTTTTCGAGCATCGTGGCAGCACTGACCTGTGACAACACGGCGCGATCTTCACGCCAGGTTCGGGTCAAAAAGACCAGAAGACCACTAACCTGCCCGGCAAGGTAGCCGAGGATCAGGCCACCCGCAGATAACGCACTCAACACAAACTGAGCGACCGTCATGCCTCCGCCTTGGGCGACCCGGCTGATAGCCAGGCGCTTGAACTTCTTCGCCCGATTGTTCCAGTAGTTCAGAGCCTGCCATAACCCTGTAACAAAAACCGTTATCGGTAGCAGGTAAAGCCATGGCCCAATCGCCGTGTTGTTAAGCAATGCCTGGATGTTCTCGTTGAACGTGAAGACTACGATCAGCAGCGCAAGACTGATAACGCCCGCTATGCAAATTGAGAGCGAAACCAGACTGGCAGCGTCTTCGTCTCGCTCCGGCAGCATCACTGCGACTTCATAGCGGGCCGTTATGACAACAGAAATCATCCCCGCGAGTGACATGTATAGAGCCAGAACACCAAAATCTTCTGGAGTATATAAACGCGTCAGTAGCGGCATCGCAGCAATAGGAATAGCCTGTGCGACGGTGGTGCCGGTCATGAGCGTCAGCACATTACGCAGGAAATCACTTCTTCCGCCCTTCACGACACGCATTACTCTCAGCACGCCTTCAACGCCGCGACAATTACCTGCTGGTCAACCAATGTCAGGTATGGGTGCATTGGCAGACTCATCACTTGACCAGCAACCTCATCACCAACCGGCAACTTAGCGGCAGCGTCAGCTACAGCGGGCTGCTTGTTCAACGGGATCGGATAGTGCACTGCGGTCGGCACGCCGGCCTCCTTCAGCCTGGACTGCACCGTATCCCTGCTCTCGACACGTACCGTGTACTGAGCATAAACACAGACATTATGCGGCTCAATATACGGTGTAGTTTCAATACCCGTCTCGGCAAGGAGGCGATCGTAACGCTCGGCAACCTGCTGACGCTGGGAAATCTCCTCCTCGAAGATCTCCAGCTTGGGCAGGAGAATGGCAGCCTGCAGAGTATCCAGACGGCTGTTAACGCCCACGCGAATATGGTGATAACGCCTATCCTGCCCATGACGAGCAATCTGTCGCAGAATGACTGCCAATTCATCGTCACTCGTGAAGATCGCTCCACCATCGCCATAGCAGCCCAAAGGCTTGCTAGGGAAGAAGCTGGTGCAAGCAATGGTCGAGAGATTACAAGAGCGCTTACCTTTATAGGATGCGCCAAAGCTTTGCGCTGCATCTTCAATAACAGGGATTCCGTGCTTTGCAGCAATGGCATTGATGGCATCAAAGTCAGCGCACTGGCCATACAGCGAAACAGGGATGATTGCCTTGGTACGCGGAGTAATGGCTGCTTCGAGCAACAGGGGGTCAAGATTGTAGGTGCGAGGGTCGATATCCACATAGACCGGCTTCGCACCCAACAGCGCGACAGTTTCGGCAGTAGCAATGTAGGTAAAGCCTGGGGTGATCACCTCGTCACCCGGACCGATACCCAGTGCCATCTGCGCAATCTGCAGCGCGTCAGTACCATTGGCACAAGTGATGCAGTACTTGGCACCGACGAAAGCAGCCAGGCGCTCTTCCAACTCAAACACTTCAGGGCCAAGAATGTACTGGCCATGGCTCAGAACACGCTGGATGCCGGTATCGATCTTGTCTTTGATTCGTGCTTGCTGGCTTTTCAGGTCAATGAATTCAATCATGCTCAAACATCCATCTTGGTCAAGGTGTTGCCACTCAGCGTGTAACGCGCGCCGGTATGCGAGCAGACAGCCTCGCCCTGCTCATTCAATTGCAATTGCTCGCCGAATTCACTCATCCAGCCAATCTGCCTGGCAGGCACTCCCACCATCAATGCGTAGGCAGGCACGTCCTTGTTGATTACCGCTCCAGCCCCGACGAATGCGTATTCGCCAATGGTCACGCCGCAGACGATGGTGCAGTTGGCACCCAGGGTTGCTCCCTTGCGAACCAGCGTATCGCGGTACTGATCCTTGCGCTCGATCAAAGAGCGCGGGTTGTAGACATTGGTAAAGACCATGCTCGGCCCGCAGAAGACACCCTCTTCCAAAATAACGTTGTCATAGACCGACACGTTGTTCTGGATCTTGCAGCGATCGCCAATCACGACCTTGTTGCCTACGAACACGTTCTGCCCCAGGGAAACCCCGGCGCCGATCCGAGCGCCCCCACACACATGGACAAAGTGCCAGACGCGGGAGTTTTCACCGATCTGTGCACCCTCATCGACGATTGCGCTTGGATGCTGGTAGTAACTCATGGTTTCAGACTCACATTGGACTGAGGTTGATCGAAGGCACGCTGCAACTGCTCGGACGCATAGCGTCCATAACGGATGACTCCCACCTCGTTGAGATGGCTGCCGTCGTAGTAAATAAGCACGCCCTGCTGATAAGGGGCATCGGCAAAGAAAGTGCTGCCGGAGAAATCCAGGAAACCTGCACCAGGTATGCGCCCGACAATTTCCGCGACCTGACGGTTGGCAGCCTGCCATTGGCCATTGGGAATGAGAGACGCCGACAGGCCAAGTGCCACGAAACGTCTTACACGCTGCACGTTACTGTCAAACATCGGCACCTGGGCAAGCACCATGACCCTTTTGTGAGCCTGCGTAATACTGGCAAGAAAATCAGTGAATGCCTTGACGTACACAGGGCTCTGCATCTGGTACTGCCACATCCCCGCAATAATGACTCGATCCACCTTCGGCAATTCGCGCGCTACAGCTTCGATCTGCTCACGACAGGGCTTCTGTGCCCATACTGGCAAGCGCTCGACATCGAATCCGGTAATGGGCACGCAGCTACTGGCAGTCAGGACTCGGTAAGCCACGCCCCGCTCCTGGCCAACCTGGTCGAAAAAGTAGTTCAACTGGGCAGCATGGCTATCACCTAGAACCAGCACGGATACATCCTCGTCAGCCTTGCCCCGCTTACAATCACCGACCAGGGCGCCATGGCAGATCAGTTCCGGTGCCGCATAGCGTGTCAGCTCAACAGGCGGCGGGGATACCAGCGAAGCGTTCAACCGCTGCCCCCCCCATACGATCAGACCCAATACTGCGGCAGCGGCAAGCCATTTCGGCGCCTGGCGAAACACACCCGAAGCCTGGCGCACCGGCGTTTCGACAAAGCGGTAGGATATCCACGCCAGCGAGAGCGAGGCGACCATGAAAAACATGAGCCAGCTCGGGGAAAGTTCGTATTGCCCGGTGTAATAACGAATGAATGCCAGAATCGGCCAGTGCCAGAGATAGAGCGAATAGGAGATCCCCCCCACCCAGACCATGGGGGTTTTGGCGAGCACGGCGCTCACTGGACCGCGTTGGGCTGCGATGATCAGAGCGACACCGACGCAGGGCAGGATCGCCCAGAAGCCTGGGAAATTTTGCTTGTCGATAAATAGAAATGCCCCGACCAGCAACACCGCTCCCACAAAACCCGCCACGCGGGCAAGCGACACAGGCAGCTCTCGTTGGCGCATCAGCAGGGCGACCAGCGCACCAACCATGAACTCCGGAATGCGTGCCAACAAGGCAAAGTACAGTTTGCCACTATCGCTCCCCAGCACCCGATAGCCTGACCAGGCGAACAGCGCCGTCGCCAGCACAGCAAAGACCGCCACGCGCAAGCGGGCCGGTAGGCACATAACCAGCAGCGGGAAGAACAGGTAGAACTGCATTTCAATGGCCAGTGACCAGGTATGCAGAAGCGGCAGCTCGTCAGCCTTGGGGGCGAAATAACTGCCGAAACCGGCGAAATACTTGTTGCTCGTAAACAGCGCGGAGGATCTCAGGCTATCCAGGAAAAAGGCGAAATCGGCCGGCAGGAACAGTACCGCCGAAACGATGGTTACTACCCCGAGCATCACGAAATACGCAGGTAGGATGCGTTTGACACGGCCGACATAGAACGCAACGAGATCGATCTTGCCAACGTTCGCGGTCAACAGGGTAGTAATGATGAAGCCAGATATGACGAAAAAAACATCGACACCTACGTAACCGGAAGGCAGCCAATTGCTGTTGCCGTGATACAACAAAACCGCCAGCACCGCGACCGCGCGCAAGCCCTGGACATCGAGCCGGATACCACGAGCTACATGTATCACGCCTGCATCGTTCGGCTTGTTGGAATTATCGGTCGGCACGATGGTGGAAATCCTATTGCCAAAATAAAAAGGGGTGGCGCGAACACCACCCATACTGCGTCATCCGTTTCAGCGAGCGAGCGCCAGGACGAAGGGGTGGGCTTCGTTGTCCGCTGCCGCCACAACAGGAGCGCTGCGTATCGTGTTCACGGTCTCGACACAGTGGCGCGCATCCTCGATACCGTAACCACGACCGGCGAGAATCTCTTCATAGCTGGTGGTGTGCAGGTCGGTGAAGCCTTCGGAAAACTCCATTTCCTCACCATTTACAGTGATCGAACGGTAGGTAGGCTTCTTGCCCTTGACCGACTCCGGCAAATCATTGGCATCGACCGACAGGAACCAGCGTACGCGCGCTTTCTCGTACTCGAGATAGCCAGCAGCCTTGTGCTCGGAGGTGAAGTGAACAACATTGCGCTGCAACTTGCCAAAGATGAAATGCAGCATGTCGTAAAAGTGCACGCCAATGTTGGTAGCAACACCGAACGACTTGCGCGGATCGCCTTTCCAGCTTTGCAGGTACCATTTGCCACGGGACGTGATGTAGGTCAGGTCAACTTCATACTTGTGCGGGTTGTTTTCGCGGGCAACCTTGTCCTTCAGCGCAATGATTGCCTGGTGATGGCGAAGCTGCAAAATATTGTACAAGCGCTTGCCGGTTTCCTGCTCGACTAGGGCCAGTTGATCCAGTTGCTGAGGGGTTGGAACCAGCGGCTTCTCGCAGATCACATCGCAGCCCAGACGCAGGCCGGCTGCGATATGCGGATGGTGCAGGTAGTTCGGCGAGCAGATCGCAACATAGTCAAGGGCGGTCGCAGGATCACGCTTGAGGCCATGAGCATGGTCGAGGAAGAACTCGAACTCGGTGAAGAACTCGCTATGCGGCGAGATGCTGTCGATAATACCTACCGAGTCGTTGATATCGTAAGCAGAGACAAGGCAGTTACCGGTATCCTTGATGGCACGCATGTGCCGGGGAGCGATGTAGCCTGCGGCACCAATGAGGGCGAATTTTTTCATGGAAAGTCCTTTGAAAACGAATGGATCCTCCTGCCCTCTGTAGAGCAGGAGGATCAATTGGCTGGCAATGCTAGTCAGGCCTTGATGATATGCGGCGCAGGTGCACGGTACTTGCCGCGACTGTCGATGATCAACTTAGCCTGGGCTTCGATCAGTGCGTAGTCGAACTTGTCATGATCGGTCGCAAGTACCACGGCATCGAAGCTGGCCAGGCTCTCGGCGGTAAGCGGTTCGCTGCTCAACTCGAAATGATGCTCGCGCATTTTCGGGAATACCGGAACATGCGGGTCGCTATAGGCGACCACGCCGCCCTTAGCTTCGATCAGTTCCATGATCTCCACCGATGGCGACTCCCGCATATCGTCCACGTTTTTCTTGTAGGCAATACCCAGAACCAGAACACGGCTGCCTTTGAGCGCTTTGCCGGATTCATTGAGGCCGTCCATCAGCTTGCCCAGTACGTATTCGGGCATCGCCTGGTTGACTTCGCCGGACAGCTCGATGAAACGGGTGTGCAAGCCATACTCACGTGCTTTCCAGGTCAGGTAGAACGGGTCGATGGGAATGCAGTGGCCACCCAGGCCCGGGCCCGGGTAGTAGGGAGTGAAACCGAAAGGCTTGGTCGCGGCAGCATCCACAACCTCGAAAATATCGATTCCCATTCTATCCGCCACGACCTTCATCTCATTAACGAGACCAATATTCACCGCCCGATGAATATTTTCGAGAAGTTTGGTCATTTCCGCAGCTTTCGTGGAGCTGACTGGCACCACTTTATTGATTGCCTGCTCATACAAAGCCACCCCCACTTCCAAACAAGCAGGCGTATGCCCACCAATCACTTTGGGTATCGTGCGCGTCTCGAAATTCGGGTTACCAGGGTCTTCACGTTCAGGAGAGTAAACAAGGAAGATATCCTCCCCAACAACCAGCCCCCCCTCTTGCACTCTTGGCAGCAGCTCCTCCTCCGTAGTACCAGGGTACGTAGTACTTTCCAGCGAGACGACCTGACCAGCTCGCAGATAAGGCTTTATTGCGTCTGCAGTATTGATGACGAAGCTCATGTCCGGCTCACGATACTTATTCAAAGGCGTAGGCACGCAAAGAATAAGTGCATCACACTCAGAAGCTCGCGAAAAATCAGCCGTAGCCTCAAATCCCCTATCACAAGCCTGTGCTATTTGAGCTCCAGGGATATGCTCAATATAGCTTTCACCAGCATTCAGCTTGTTGACCTTTTCCAAGTCAATGTCAATGCCCAAGACTCGGTAGCCAATGGCGCTATATCGCAGCATCAAGGGCAAGCCAACGTACCCCATGCCAACGATGCCAACAACCGCCTCTTTCGAGGAAAATTTGTCAACGCTTACGGTTTTATATTTAGACATAATTCAGACCAATTTCATTACTTTAAAAGCCTTAAACCGACTTTTCCCGGTAACGCCCCATCAGGATGATTGAGCGAAAAAATGCAACTACCATTCCCAGCATGCAGCCTAGCAATACTCCCAGCGCCAAGGTTTTTATCTTTTGCGGCTTGATGGGCCTTAACGGCTTGACCGCTGGCCGATCAACCCTCACCAGGTTCAACTGATCAAGATCCAGGTTGATGCTACGCAGGCGCGCCGCTTCTTCGCGCATCTCGGAGAGCTTGGCCAGGAACAGATCCTCATTCTCGCGGCTTTGCATCATTTCAACCTGGCGATTGTGTTCGAGCATCTGCAGCTTGCTTTGAATGACGGCGATCTTCGGTTCGGTGTGGTCATCCGACTTGCGCTTGAGCAACGCTGCCCGCTCGGCCTCCAAGGCATCGGTACCCATGAAGTGCAGCGGGAACTGCTGATTGATGACTTCGGTACGGAATACGTTGCCCTGCCCCACCGTCGTGTCGGTGTCACCTAACGATGTCGGGTTGGTTGGCTTGGCGATACCCAGGGCTTTGGCAATGCTGATCGCTTCATCGAGCTGCGCGATACGATCCTGTCGGCGCGTACGCAACTCGCTTCTCAGCGCCTTGAGCTCATCCTGCAGGATGGCGCGTTGCAGCTTGTCATCCTCCTTGAGCTTGGCGATTGTGGCCTCTTTCTGCGCTTCATAGCTCGCCCGTGCAGCCGCCATTTGCCGTTCGATCTTGTTCAGCCGGTTCTGAATCACACCTTCCATATCCAGCGCCACACGCTGACGCTCGTCGACGATCGCCTGCTGAACGATGCCATTGAGAATTTCGACACCATCCAGAGTCTCGGGATAGACCAGTTTCAGCCCAACGAAAGCACTCAGGTTGTCCGTTCGTTTCGGATCTGGCTGCAACAGGGTGAAACTTTCGGCGTTGAAGGTCTCGAAACGCTGCTCCAGGCTTTTATTGAGGCCTTGCAGGTTGGCGAACAACTCGGGGTTGTCGCGAAAGAACTCGGCTCGCGTGCTGTAGGAGTCGAGCGCTGCGCCAACCCGCTTCAGTGCATCCTCAGGGGTCAGCTCATACACGCCTGTGCTATTGAGTTCGTCCAGTTCCTTCAGCGGCGCAGGGCGCAGGACGCTCTGCACCTGATAGTAAGGCGTGGCAAGAAAGGCATAAGCCGCTGCACAGAGCGTTACGGCCAAGGTGCAACCGATGATCAGAAACTTCTGCTGCCATAACTTATGGAATAGCTCGACCAGGTCGATCTCATCCGATCTGGTTTCACGGGGCATTACAGGCTGGATACTCACGGACACTCCAAAGTCGTTTACTGCTTTGAATCATTGGCACAAGCAGCACCGCCGGCATGGCGAATTTCAAGGCTGCGCAAGGCTGTCATAAGGGGATCTGCACGTCTACCTCATGGCCAATCGACATACAGTGGGCCTGCACCGCACGGGCAAGCTCGCGCTTGGCTTCTGGGTCGCCATGCACGATGCGAATTTCTTCGGGCAAATGACGCATTGCGCTGATGAAGCGAAGCAATCCTGCCTTGTCCGCATGCGCCGAGTAACCTCCGATGGTATGGATTTGTGCATGGATGGGATAACGCTGACCGTCGATATCGGCGTATCCATTACCTGGGCCGAAACGCTGTATCTGTTTACCCACAGAACCTTCTGCCTGATACCCCACGAAGAGCACATCATGGCGCTCGTCCCCCAGCATGGCTTTCAGGTAGTTGACGATGCGCCCATTGGAGCACATACCACTGCCGGCAATGACAATGGCCGGCTGAGCGGTCTGCGCCAGGCGATTGACCATCGCCATATGCGCCTTGTGACTATCGACCGTGAGCAGGTTGCGAAAGGCCAGTGGATTACGCCCCTTGGTCAAACGCGCCCTCGCCTCTGCATCCCAGAAGTGATCGAGCTCGCGATACACCGCAGTAAAACGACTGGCCAGCGGGGAGTCGAGGATGATCGGCAGGTTGGCCCAGCCCAATGCCGGAGCTTTACTTGATCTGGAGTCGTCAGACTTGACTGAGTCAGCCTTGGCCATCCCGCGATGAATGATGTCCTCGAGCTCGTAGAGCAGTTCCTGAGTGCGGCCAATACTGAAAGCCGGAATCAGAACCGTGCCCTGGTTGCTCAAGGCATGCACCAGTACTTTTTCGAGACGCTGACGGCGCGTGCGGCGGTCTTCGTGCAGACGGTCGCCATAGGTGCTTTCGATGACCAGCACATCGGCTTTATAGGGTGCTTTGGGAGCAGGCAGGATCGGCGCATGAGGGGCGCCGAGGTCACCGGAGAAAACGATGCGCTTCTTTAGGCCCATCTCGGGGTAGCGCACATCCACCTCGACATAAGCCGAGCCCAGGATATGGCCGGCGCGCTGCAAGCGCAGGCGGGCTTGCAACTGCTTGTTGTCGACCAGAGTGAACCACTGCTTGTAGGGCAACGCGACGATGCGCTGCTCGACCAGCTTCAGGTAGCGTTCGACCTGCTTCTGATCACGGCTGAAGCCAAGCTTGAAAGCATCTTCGAGCACGATGGGCAACAGCTTGGCCGATGGCTCGCTGCAGAGGATGGGGCCCTTGAAACCGGCCGCCAGCAGATAGGGAATACGGCCGACATGATCTATGTGAACATGCGTAGCGACCAGGGCCTTGATGCCCTCTATGGGGAAGTCGATAGCGAGCTGCCCGGCACGGGCACTACCATCGGGAGAGGTTTCAGCCCCTTGAAAGAGACCGCAATCGACCAGTAATGAAAATCCATCATCCATCATCAATTGATGGCAAGAGCCTGTCACGCCCGTGACGGCACCGTGATGAATGATAGAGGGGTACCACACGACTCAATCCCTTAGCACTTGTGAAACCTGAGAGGACTCAGCCCCAGCGGTACAGACGCAGATACGTTGAAAAGCGAAAAAAACCAAAAGCCATCTGCTGGCTAATAGTGTGAATAGCCTCACATTTTGCCGGTTTTTAAAGATTTGGCAAGCGCAGCAAAGGGACTTTAAAAGGCACGAGCGTCCCGTATCAAAGAGCCTGAAAAACCTGCATCATTCCTCCTCATTGACCCGATCCCGCAACTCCTTCCCAGGCTTGAAGTGCGGCACGAACTTGCCATCCAGGCGCACGGACTGTCCGGTCTTGGGGTTACGCCCAACGCGCGGCGCGCGGTAATGAAGAGAAAAACTACCGAAGCCGCGAATCTCGATCCGATCGCCTGTGGCCAAGGCCTGGGACATCTGCTCCAGCATGGTCTTGATGGCCAGCTCGACATCCTTGGAGGAAAGCTGCCCCTGGTGGGTGACGATTCTTTCGATCAACTCCGACTTGGTCATGGTTTTCCCTTCTTTTTCAAGCGGCTAGAAGATTCGGCGAATTGGTTTTAGCACGCTGATCACCTTTTGAACAGCCCTAAAAACAATGCCTTAGCACGCTTACCTGGCAAACCTCGACAGCGATGGCCAAACGACGGCAACGCCCCGGAAGCCAACGACAACAACCGACGCCACGGCCAGGCAAACCGAGCACATCCTCGAACGGCAGCAAAGAGAAGAAAGCAGGAGGTAGAGCCGCCGCAGAGATAAAGCACGGCGCAAGCTCCAGAAACAAAAAAGCCTGGTAATCACTGACCAGGCTCTAATGTAGGGACTCAGGGACTCCAGACCTAGCCAGATAACGTTCGTAGCGTATGTCTCTGGGCAGTCGCCGAGCGCGATCTGCTGCCCTGTGCCGTCTTCGAGATGGGCTTCCTGAGTCGCATTCACCAGCGTATTTGCTCGTACCAAGACTGAAGGATGCGCACGAAGATCTGTACCGCTGGTAAATGCCCCCGGCCACCTGAAGCCCCCTGACGCTCGCCGGATAAGCTGTTGAGACTGGGTGTAAATGTCTGTAGCGACTCCTGGCCGCCCAAAATCAGATAGCTCTCAATCAAAAACCCAGGAAAGCCCTACTTTGACGCCAAACACACCGGAGTCCCCTTCAGTAAGGGGACTATCAGTGATCCGATCTGGCAGGCTCTGGTAGCTCGCCTCGGCATTGAGCAGCCAGCGTTCACCCAGTGGTTTCGCTACGCTGAGCGCCACGCCCGGAACGAAGGCGCTACCGGGACGGTATCGGGATACACCGCGAGCCTCTTCCTCGCTTAGGGTGCCGTAGTAGTAGTTCGCGAGCTTGTCCGATAAGTAGTTCATCGTTAACGATGGCATTACCTCAGCACCGGCCACGGAAAAGGGGTAACCATACTCGAGAGACAATTCATAGCCATCACTGGCCCCGCTGATATCGCCCCGGGCGCTGGCCTGCAGTTCACCGGCAGCGCCTCTCCAGGTAGCCCGAAGGCCAAGGTCCAGGCCATTGTCACGATCTTCCAGTAGATCGCGATCTATTCCGTTCTCGAGCAACTCCTCGCGGCCGAAATCGTCAGCGTCGATACCGTCGAAACGACCGGCAACTATCGCATCCAGGCCGAAACTCTCGTTCTGGTACAGGTGCACACCACCGGTCAGTCCCCGCACGAAAAGGCGTTCGCTCTCGTAATGCAGCAGTGGCACCAGCGACATCGAGCGATCCTTACCGGCATAGATACCTTGCGAGGCGGATAAGCCCAAACCGACGGATCGAAATCCGCTTTCGTCGGCTTGGACGGCAAGCGGTAACGCAACAGCGAGAAGAACCAAACGGCGATGTGTCATGGAAGAAAGTCTCTGATCGTGGGGGGCGGCAATGCACTGGAAGGTCGTATGCAGACATACAGCAGTAAATGTCTACGCGAATATAGTTAGGCATCAAATCAGAGTAAATCTGTATATATTTCATCCATATATGGTCGAAACTTTCCCACAGGACTTACGCGGATCTCGCTGGCGGCACGTCTCGCCCGTGCCCAATCCATAGCCATAAATCCCGTGACTGAACACGATATGTGAATAGCCAGTTTCGGTATCTGTCATTGAACCCGTAGGCCCGCCTGCCTGATTGTTTCTGCCTCTGGAAATCAGCCGATTTCGCATACACAGTCAGCAGTGAGAATTGCGATGCCACGCCCAAGAACGCTTTACGAAAAGCACATCGAGTCCCATACCGTCTGCAGCCTGGATGACCAAGGCCATGTGCTGCTCTACATCGACCGACAGGTAGCCAACGAGTACACCAGCCCCCAGGCCTTCAGCGGTCTCAGGGAGGCTGGGAGAACCCTTTGGCGGCCTTCTTCCGTATTGTGCGTTGTGGATCACGTCAACCCGACCGCTCCGGAGCGCGTGGCTGCCATGCCGGATGCCAGTGGTGCGCTACAGGTGTCCTACCTTGAAAGGAACTGCCGGGACTTCGGCATCGAGCTTTTCGACGTGCTGGACAAGCGCCAGGGCATCGAGCATGTCGTTGCGCCCGAGCAGGGCTTCATTTTGCCCGGCATGGTGGTCGCAGCGGGCGACAGTCACACCACGACCTACGGAGCGCTGGGTGCGTTCGGGTTCGGCATCGGTACTTCGGAGATCGAGCACCTACTCGCCACCCAGACCCTGGTCTACAAGCGCCTGCGCAGCATGCGGGTTACCGTGCATGGCGAAATGGGACCGGGCGTCACGTCGAAAGATATCATCATGGCGCTGATTCAGCGCATCGGAGCCTCCGGCGCGACGGGGTACGCCATCGAGTTTGCCGGTCCCACCATCGATGCCCTGAGCGTCGAGGCGCGCATGACCATCTGCAACATGGCGGTCGAGGCCGGGGCACGAGGCGCGTTCATGGCCCCGGATGAGAAGGTATATGCCTACCTGAAGGACAAGCCCCGCGCGCCCAAAGGCGCACTATGGAATCAGGCGGTGGAAAAATGGCAGGAGCTGCATACCGATCCAGGCGCAAGGTTCGACAAGGAAGTGCAGCTCGACGCGAGTGCACTGGCGCCCATGGTCACCTGGGGAACCAGTCCCGACCATGCGGCCCGAATCGGCGAGCGGGTGCCGGATCCAGAGCTGGAGAGCGACCCGATCCGTCGCCAGGATCTGCAACGCGCCCTGCACTATATGGGGCTCGAACCTGGTACCAGGTTGGTCGACATCCCGATCAGCCATGCATTCATCGGCTCCTGCACCAATGCTCGCATCGAGGATCTACGCGACGCGGCGCGCGTGGTTCGTGGGCACGAGGTGGCGCCGAATGTGCGCGCGATGATCGTACCCGGTTCGACCCAAGTGCGCGATCAGGCGGAAGCCGAAGGCCTAGCGCAGATCTTCAAGGATGCCGGCTTCGAGTGGCGGCAGTCGGGTTGCTCCATGTGCCTGGCCATGAACGATGACGTGCTGGCGCCCGGTGATCGCTGCGCGTCGAGCACCAACCGCAATTTTGAAGGCCGCCAGGGCGCTGGTGCGCGCACCCACCTGATGAGCCCGGCCATGGTGGCGGCGGCGGCTATCAGCGGCCATCTGACCGATATCCGTATGCTGTCGCAGGAGGCCTGAGATGCAGCCATTCACTATCGTCAGCGGTATTGCCGCGCCCCTGCTTGCCGCCAATGTCGACACTGACGTGATCATGCCCAAGCAGTTTCTCAAAGGCATCGACCGCAAGGGGCTCGATCGCGGTGTGTTCTTCGATCTGCGCTGCTTGCCCGACGGTTCTGCGAACCCGGATTTCATTCTCAATCAGGCGCCGTGGATACAAGCCCGTTTTCTCGTGGTCGGGCCCAACTTCGGTTGCGGCTCCAGCCGTGAGCATGCGGTGTGGGGCCTTCAGCAGCTAGGGATTCGCGCACTGATAGGCAGCAGCTTCGCCGGCATCTTCCACGACAACTGCCAGCGCAACGGTGTTTTGCTCATCCAACTGAGCGAGGCTGAGGTGCTCGACATCGCTCAGCAGGCCGCCTCCCCAGAGCATGCGCGGCTCACCATCGATCTATCCCGGCAGGATATTCTGCTCGGCGATGGCCGGCGTCTGCACTTCGAGATCGAGAGGTTACGCAAGGACGCCTTGTTGCAGGGGCTGGATGCCATCGGCAGCACACTGCAGCGCACCTCGCAGATACGCGCTTTCGAGGCCAGGCACCATCTCGCCAATCCCTGGCTGGCCTGAGCGAAGCGTGGCCTGGCGCATAGTAGATAGTTGCCGCTCCTTCGCCTCCAGTGCGAAATGCTCGCTGTGCTGCCCGGCGCGGCTAAGTCCACGGGCAAAGCGGCATCAGCCGCCCAGAAGCGTCATTGCGAAGTAGCGCTGCAGAAACTCCACGCAGACACGAAGCTTGGCAGAGTCAGCCAATCGGGTCGGGTACACAGCCCAGACATTCGCGCTCTGCATGTACTCCGGCAGCACACGAACCAGCCTGCCCTGCTCCAGCAACGGCTGAACGTCCCACAGCGAGCGCAGGATAATGCCCAGATCATTCAATGCCCATTGAAGAACGATTTCGCCATTGTTCGACGATAACCTGCTGCCGACTCGGACGATCTCTTCACGCTCAGCGGTATTCAGCCGCCATACGCCGAATGGATCGCTGCGCTCCTTGATGACCAAGCAGTCGTGGAGAGCGAGCTCGCTGATTGTCGTGGGAAGACCACGCTTCTGCAGGTACGCGGGCGTTGCGCAAAGCACTCGTTGATTGCTGGCCAGCTTGCGGCCGATGTGATGCCCTGGAAGATCGTCTCCAATACGGATCTCGAGGTCGAACCCCTCGGCGACGAGGTCGACGACCCGATCAAAGACATCCAGACGTACCTCGAGCTCCGGATAGGCGGATGACAACTGTGCGACCGCAGGCGCGACATGATTGCGGCCAAATCCAAAACTGCTGCAGATGTGCAACAAGCCTCGCGGGATCTGCCGCACCGTCGTCAGTTCGCTGACGAAATCATCCATCTCGTCGAGAAAACGAGTCGCCCAGCGTTGCGTCTTCTCCCCTGCTTCGGTCAGCGCTATGAACCGCGTGCTACGGTGCAGAAGTCGCGCCTGCAGCGTTTCTTCCAGGATACGAATTCGCTTGCTGATGAAAGCTGGTGACACGCCAAGCTCTTGTGCCGCGGCGGCGAAGCTGGACTTTCGGATGACGGCGAGGAAGACCCGTAAATCCTCGGGTAATGGGGAGGTGCTCCTGGTGGTCATTCTGGCCTATCTATGCCTTACCAATACATGTGCATGGAGCGGTTGTGAGTTACGCCCGTCGCTGTCAGCGGCCGTGCTTCCCCTCCTGCTAAACGCGCGGCTTAACCATCGCAGCGAAAACGGCCTCGAAGTCCTGCTGCCGTTCAAGATCGGACACGAATGCCAGGACGGCCTGCTGAGCGCTCTCCGGCAGATGCGCAGCAGCCATTTTCCTGAACTTGCTCTCGAAGTCCTCCGTGGTCATGGGTGTCTCGACAGATCCCGGACCGCTAAGCACCTCGCTGACAAGGACTTCTCCGCTACACAAGGTAAGCGTCACCCGATTGGCCAAATGCCTGGGAAAGAGCCGGGTAATGGCTGGATCCTCGAAGACGGTCGTCTTCGCCATGAGTGTGGCGACCAGTGGATCGGTAATCTTCTTCATCGAATAGGATTCGATGGTGATGTCTCCATCGATCAGCGCACGAACGACGTTGTAAGGCAGGCTGTGATCAGCAGTTTCTCTCGTCTGAGGTCGCCATTTTTCAGCACCGTCAGCCAGGACCCGCTTGTTGAATTCGGATGTTTCGATCCGAATGGACTCGATAGCGAACAGGTCATCCAGACGCTTGCTGAGCTCAATTCCTGCCCAGACGGCCGTATGCAGTTCGCCGTTGGTAGGAAACGTCTTGGTCAGGGAGCGCTTGATGGCAAAGTCCCCGTTGACGCATGTGGCAAATGCATCGACTTCCAACGAGAACGCGCCCGTAACCTGGTTGAAGAATCCCATATCGCCCTCGAAAACAGGCGCTGGGCCAGTCATTCCGTGCCGCGCCATCTGGGCGGCGAATATCGCGTTGCGTGCTGCGTTTGCGGCGGAACATCCTTTCCAGTCCGATAGTGCTCCAGATCGGACCTGCCGCATCGCCAGATGCCCGCTGAGTGAGATGTTGATGGCCTGCTCGGTCTGTCGAGCGTCAAGCTTCATCAATTTGGCGGCGGCGGCTGCCATCGACACGTTGATGTAGTTGACGTGATCCCAGCCCTTTTTGTTCAGACTCGCAGCATCCTGCAAGCGCATCTGAATTTCGTAGGCCAGGATGATCGCCGCGATCAGGGCTTGTCCATCAGCCTGCTCTGCCTGGGCAACCGCGATGCAGGCCGGGATGTTGTCACTCGGATGCCCTGGCTCGAGCCCCATGTAGCCATCGTTGTAATCCAGAAAGCGGACCATGACGCCATTGGCGAAAGCCGCGCATTCTGGCGTTGTTTGCAGCGACGTCCCGAAGACACTCGAATAGCCGGGTACCGATGCCGCGTATGCCAGGCATGCCTGAACTGGATTCGCATCATAGGCCCCAAGGATGCAAGCGAGACTGTCCAGAACTCGATTACGCACGACTGCAATCAGATCGTTCGGAAATCCGCTGGTTGGAAATTCGTAGGCATACTCAGCCATGCGCCGGGCAAGAGTAACGTTTGACATCGCATCCTCGTTAAGCGAACAAAAAGGGGCGCCCGCCCCCCTGTTCGAGGCGAGAAATAAATGTCCGGCTGACTCCCGCCCCAGCGGGAACGGGGTGGTCTAGCCGGTTACTCGACGACGACATCCAGCAGACGGACGTACTGTTGCCCGGCATGCATGTCTCGCTCGACCATTCCCCCTTGCGGGGTTTGCCTGGGGTAGGAAATCTTGACCATATCGAGCTGAGGAACAGGGATGCGTTTCACCAAGGCGGCATCAGCTCCGTATAGCTGGGCAAACGCCTCTACCGACAGCGCGTCGCTGTCATGGTAACGATCGAAGTTTTTACGACCGTCAAAGAAGATGTCGAAAGTGATCCAGAAAGGTCCGGCCTGTTTCGACCTGATGTAACGACAGACTTCGCGCAGTTTAGGCATTGTGGTGCTCCTCGTTCTTGACTTCGCCAGCCATGTCCAGCCATTCGGTGCTGATCAACTCGAAGGGGTCATCCAGTTTCACGACATGGTTCAGCTTGAACTCGTAGATCTGGCCACGCGGGATATCGGCAGGGGTGAAAGCAAATCCATACGAAGGCAATTCCTTGCCCATGATGCTGGGGTAGTGGAAGAAATAGGGATTACAGGCGTGGGCAATTGAGTTGGCCAGCTCTTGAGTATCGGCGGTGGCCACGAAGAGAATTCCCAGCTCCGGTGGCGTAGGTGTACCAGCAGGAGGCTTCATCCCGGTGACGGCATTCCAGCCGTACATACGCAGCGAAATATGGAATTCGCCGAGTTCCTCGGCCGGGATGCACTGACGCGTTCGCGCGTAAAGCGCCTCGAGCAAGCGGTCGTGAAAACCGTCGATATCGGCCAGCACGTCAGGGTCTTGTACCCCTACCAGCATGATCGTCTGATACTGCCCCGCCGCGGCGCCCTCCAGCTTCATGGTGTACGGCTTAGGTTCCCAGCGGGATCCCGTCACCCTGACCGCCCTCTCACTGCACATGCGGTATTCGGCCTGGGTTACATCCAGAACGCCACCGGGTTCGATGAGACGATAAGGGTCACTGTTTTCGTACAGCATGTGCCCCGATACGCTTTCCGGCGTGCAGCGATTGTTCAGGCTGAGCGGCTCGACTTTGAATCCATCGTTGTCGATGCTCAGCAGCACACCAGCACCGGCGACAGGATTCTCTGCGCATTGCAGGCCACACTCCGCGGTCTTCCCCGCATGCCATGAAGGCCCCCATGGCGCACCCTTCCAGATGGGAAAGGCGGCAATAACGGCTGTATCGGTCGCACGGCCGGCAAGAACGATGTCCGCGCCGCTTTCCAGAGCTGCCACGAAAGGTTCAACCCCCAGAGCGGCCACGATATGCTCGCAGGCGTCGATCGTTGCATCGTCCAGAGGCTTCGATGGCGCAAGCGCAGTGATGCGCCCTTGAGCGTTCAGCTGCTTGAGAGTGGCCTTGTCCTGCTCGCAATGGATCATCGCCAACTTCGGTGCGACATTCAGCTCTCGCGCAACCTCGAGCACGATGTCGCGCGTCCAGGCCAAATTGAGATCGCCCCCCGCCTGGCCAGACGTTCCGATGATGATGGGTACGCCTGTAGCAGCCTGCGCTCGCATCAGAATCGTCAGGTCCCGCTTGACGGCACCTCGATTGTTCTTCGACTTGCCCAACGCCAGATAGGCGGCACCGCTATCGGTCGATCCGGCATCCGTCGCAATGGCCTGAGCACCCTGCTCCAATCCGTAGGTAATTTCCTCCTCACGAACACCTGCACCCAATGACCCGCAGGGCACGATTATTTTGATTGCGTCTTTTATTGGCTGACTCATAAAGCCCTCTCTACAACTAAGTATTGATCTCAAGAAACGGAGTAAGCCGAACTGGCAACCAGACAGCCCGCAGGAGGCTGTTCTCCACCAAGCACGGCTACGACGCAGTTGGCCGCAACTAAATTGGTGCGCTGAAGCCCTTCATGGGTTGAGGCACCGGAATGAGGAGTGGCAATCACGTTCGGCAGGCGTACCAACTCGTTCGTCACCCAGGCCAAACCCAGCTCGGATTCACTTTCAAAGACATCGAGCCCGGCCCCCGCAATTCGACCTTCCTTGAGCGACGCCAACAGTGCGCGGTCATCAACGAGGCCGCCGCGAGCGGTATTGATGAGAAACGCGCTGTTTTTCATCCGCGCTAGTCCGGTGGCATCGATAAGGTGGTTTGTAGCGGGTGTTAATGGCGCGTGAAGTGAAACGAAATCGCTGCGTTGCAGCAGCACATCCAGGTCGACATATTCGATATTCATCGCCTTGCCATAAGTGCAGGTCGGTCGAGGCGTCGAAACCAGAATGGTTGTTTCGAAAGCTCTCAAACGCCGGACGACATGCTGGGCAATACGACCAAGACCGACCAATCCGACCGTTTTGCCGTATAGGTCATGACCGATCAGAATCGAACCGGGCCCATCTATCAGCTGTTGCTGGGACTCGCGGAAGCGGTGAGCCGTGGCAAGCATCAACCCCAACGTGCGATCCGCGACACTCTCTTCGTTACCACCAGCAGCGATGGTGACGACCTTTCCCGTCTTCTGCGCCGCATCGACATCGACCCGTTCATAGCCCACGCCTCGGCGAGCGATGACCTTGAGCCTCGGCAGAGCTTGGAGAAGACTCAAGGTCACATTGGCATGACCAACGATCCATGCGTCGGCATCAGCGAGCACTGAAACCAGTTCCTCCTCTGTCGCTGCGGCATCCGCTTTGCCATCTGGCAGTTTCGCTAGAACTACCGAACAGCCATGGTCTTCCAGGAAGCTGATCGTCGCATCGTCAAAAAACTTCGGAGTTACAACCACCAACCTTTTATCTCTCGACACGGAACTCACCATTTCAACTGATCATTTACCAAGTACCATCGAACTAGAATGCGTAGTCGACGTACATCCTGAGCTCTTTACCGTTCACCACGTTATTGGGTTGAGCGGACACAAGTGCAACGAAGTTTTGATCAATCCAGTAGCGGGTATAGATCACACCGACCGACATCCCCTGATAATCCTGTTCTTCAAATCGATAGTTGAGTCGATACTCTGCCTGACTTTCACGCACATCTGTACGCATCCCGGAAAAAGGATCATCTGCATCGAAGCGGCCGCGCTTGAAAATGGCCATGACGTTGAATCCATCCAGCGGGATTCCAGCAATGGACTTCCCATCGAACTCATACTTCCCTGCCAACTGCCAAGTCTTTTCACCATCATTATTGAAGTCATTGCCCGAGCGCGTCCAAGCATCCATCAGGCCATCGACGTTTTCACCGTGATCGAAGAAGGCATAGCCCAGCATGCCGTTGCTCAATTCAGCTCGGGTTTTTGAATAAGACAGACCAAAGCTCCAGTGATCAATTTCCAGCCCCAGATTGACATTCAGCCAATTGGCCTTGTTGTCATAAGCGGCATCACCGCTCAACCAATCACGCTCCCAGACATCGCCATCGCGGCGAAAGTCGTAATATTGCGTTTCGAGAATTGCACCACCTCGCTCGCCCAGCGGTGCGCGGAGCGTCAAGGTATAACTGGTGTTACGGTTGAACTCCTTGGCCACGCCCTGAGCAAACTTCAAGGCAAATAACTTGGCGTCGTAACCGATGCTGAATGTCTTGATGTCATCGATCTCGAGGCCACCGTTACTTCGAATATGCTCGAAGTCTTCCCTGTCTCGTGGGGATACTCTGTTGAAATAGGCGCCATCGACGCTCAGCACACCAGGCAGCGGCCCGATATCCAAACCATCGACCTGAATCTGACCCCTTGCACCCTGCAAACTCCCAGGTACTGCCCTGGTGTCAAGCGTCACCACCGTACCCGCATCGAACCGTCCGCGACCGGTTTGAAGCAATGCTGACCAATTCTCCCCAGCATGACGGAGTTTGATATTGGCCTGACCCAGTTTCGCGAACCCTTCGCTGTCGCCCGAAGTGTCGTCAAATAGATCCCGGTTTTCCGGACGAGCATCGAGTTTGGCCACGCCATAAAAAGAAGCATCGAAGCCGATACTGTCGCGCCAATAACCAGAGTTATAATCCGCCACCAAACCCAGCGCAGTACCGCCCAGCCGCTCACCAAACGGAAAACCTCCAAAACGATCCTCGATCAGTTCGTTTTTTATCCGGGTATCGATATGAACAGCCCGCACATACACATTGAATTTACCTTCGTTATTCGTTCTGTTGTAGTCATGGATATTTGAAGCACAGGCACTACCAGCAGTCAGCAACAGCAGAGAAGAACTCAGCAGAAAGACAGTATTCTTATTGTTCACTTCCTGTTCCTTTTATTTATTTTTGACGCAGGAGTTCACTGCGACTGCCAATCGCAGCCGCACAATAAAACGCTGTAACTCAAACTATTAGATAATTGCGCCAGTCATACAGGCGCCAAGAATGAACACCAGAGAAGCGCCAATGGCCGGGACCAAGGCAAATTTCTGAAGATCACCAACTTCTCGCTTGAGTAAGCCGCCCAGCACGTAGATGGGGGCAATCAAGGGACTCAGCGCATGAACGGGCTGGCCGAGCATCGACGCCCGAGCGATATGCAGCGGATCGACGCCATACTCAGCGCCGGCTGCTGCCAGAATTGGCACGATGCCGAAGAAGTACGCGTCGTTGGACATGAAGAAGGTGAATGGCAGCGAAGCGAAGGCCGTGATCAGCGCCATTTGGCTGCCCGCCGAGTCCGGGATGATCGAAACAAAGGCTTGCGACATCGCATCGACCATGCCCGACCCCGTCAGTACCCCGGTGAAAACCCCCGCGGCGAAGATCAGCGTGGCGACTGTCACGGCATTTTCGGCGTGCGCGGCGATCCGTCTCTTCTGTTCGGCAAGTCGTGGATAGTTGATCACCAGTGCTAGGGCGAAGGTGACCACCATCACCACCGGCAGCGGCGCCAGACCAGTGCCCATGGCCGCAGCCATCAACAGCATCAACGCGAGGTTGACCCATACCAGCTTCGGTCGCTGGTGCCTGCGATCCACCTCCGGCAGTTCCACCTCGGCCTCCATCAAAAGCATGTTCTTGCCGGGCTGCCACCCCAAGCGCTTGCGCTCCCTGATCCCCAGCCACCATGCCATACCCGCGGCATAGACGAGCCCCAGCGCCGCGGCAGGAATCAGCCCGACGAACACATCCATGACATCCAGATGCAAGGCACTGGCCACGCGAGCGGTAGGCCCGCCCCAGGGAATGATGTTGATCATCGTGTTGGTAAGCAGGATGAGCAGCGCGATGATCAGTGGATTCATGCCAATACGCAGGTAAACGGGTAGAAAAGCCGTCACCACGATGAGCACGGTACTGGTGCCGTCACCATCGAGAGAAGTCAGCGCCCCCAGAAAAGCGGTTGCCAGACTGATGCGCAGCGGATCATGCCCCGAGAAACGGGTGATCACCTTGACCACCGGTTCAAACAGGCCTGCGTCATACATGATGGAGAAAAGAAGTATGGCGAAAACCAGCATGATCGCGATCGGTGCGATTTGTCGCATCCCATCCATCACCATGCCGCCCATTTCGCTTCCCAGACCAGCGAACAGTCCGAACGCCACGGGGACGAGAATCAGCGCAACTACCGCAGACAATCGCTTGGTCATGATCAGGACCATGAACGTAGTGACCATCGCGAAACCTATCCAAGCCATATCGGTGCCCTTCTTATTGTTAGAAATGCGATCCACCTGACTGGTGACCACGCCCGAAACGGTACACATTGATAGATATGTAGTAAATCTTGATTTATTTAGTTCATATTTACATTAAAAATTAACGTGTGCTATAAGCGCACACACCTCTTTGCAGTAACGAATCCACTGGCGAGCGCACCCCATGAGCGACGACCATCTCTACATGACAGCCGAGCAGGCAGCAGAACGTCTCGCTGTGAACCTTCCAACTCTCTATGCCTACGTCAGCCGGAAAAACATCCGCTCCGTAAAGGTGGAAGGGTCTCGAAAGCGTCGTTACTGGGCAGCGGATATCGAGCGACTGGCCAAAGGGGAGCAGCGCGGCAGCGCTACGCAGCAACCCGAGCTTGGGCTGGGTATTCAGAGCAGTGCTATCACCCTCCTGACAGACAATGGCGTCTACTATCGAGGCGTCAGTGCTACCGAGTTGGCCGATCACGCGACACTGGAAGAAGCGGCGGAGTTGATCTGGCAGTCCCCAGGAGCTTTCTCCAAAGCCTTACCTGTAATGCCGGAGAGTACTCCAGCTCTGCTCGGGCTATATCAGCACATGACTGTGTCCGAAAAGGCCATTGCGCTTTTTCCGCTGGTTGAACGGGTCAATCCTCGCTCCTTCGACCTATCCCCTGATGCGTATGCACGAACGGGGGCCGACGTGGTGCGCATCCTGGCGTCCCTTCTGGTGGGCCACGGCGTGCCAAGTGCCCAGCCACTCCACGAATTCCTTTGCCAAGGGCTGGGCGTCGATCCGGCCCTTCAGGATCTTCTCAGGCGTCTTCTGGTGCTGTTCATCGATCACGAGTTCGATCATTGCACCTATAGCGTCAGGGCAGCAGCGCGAACTGGGGTTACACCCTACTACGCCGCAATAGCGGGTCTTACGACTTACCAGGGTAGGCGGACCGCCTATAGCAGGCATCAGGCGGCCAGCCGACTTCTCGCCGAGATATGCATAGCCAAGGATCCCATTCCGGTGCTGCTGCAGTACTTCAGTCAGAGCGGTGAGATTCCGGGATTCAATCATTCCACCCACAAGGATGCGGATCCTCGCGTCGCTAACCTGATGGCTGCCATGATCGACGTCTTCGAGGCTGACCCGGAATTCCGGAATCTGCAGAAGGCGGCGCAAGTGGCTGAAGAACTCGTAGGCAAACCACCAGAATTCGTTCTATTGGCCAGCTTCGTAGGTAGGAAATGTAACCTGATCGGTGAAGAACTGGCGCTGGCTGGAATCGCCAGGGCGATAGGCTGGATCGCTCACGCCAGCGAGCAATGCCAGCTCCCCGTAGCCAGACAACGGGCCAATTACACAGGAAAGCTTCCGAGCTAAGGAAAGTCTGAAGAAGACCTCCCGTTTCTGGTGAAATAGGCCAATCCCGTTGCCCGAGTTTCTCAATGAAGCAAATGACTTTCGCCGACGCCGAATACGCCGGTAAACGTAAGCAGACCCGCAAGGAGCTGTTCCTGATCGAGATGGATCAGGTTGTGCCCTGGAAGGGGTTGGTGGCACTGATCGAGCCGCATTATCCCAAAGGTGAAGGCGGTCGGCCGGCCTACCCGTTGATGGCTATGCTGCGGGTACACCTGATGCAGAACTGGTTCGGCTACAGCGATCCTGCAATGGAAGAGGCCCTGTATGAAACGACCATTCTGCGCCAATTCGCAGGCTTGAGCCTGGAGCGTATCCCGGACGAAACGACCATCCTCAATTTCCGTCGACTGCTGGAGAAGCATGACCTGGCTGTCGGCATTCTCGGTGTCATCAATGGCTACCTGGGCGACCGTGGCCTGTCCTTGCGTCAAGGCACCATCGTCGATGCCACGCTGATTCATGCACCCAGTTCGACCAAGAACAAGGAAGGCAAACGCGATCCCGACATGCACCAGACCAAGAAAGGCAACCAGTACTACTTCGGTGCCAAGGCACATATCGGGGTCGATGTGGAGTCGGGGTTGGTGCACCACGTCCATGTCACAGCCGCCAATGTTGCGGACGTCACCCAGGTGGACAAGCTGCTGCATGGCGAAGAGAACATGGTGGCGGCTGACGCCGGTTATACGGGCGTCGAGAAGCGCGAGGAGCATGAGGGGCGCCAGGTCATCTGGCAGATCGCGGCTCGGCGCAGCACGTACGAAAAGCACGGCAAGAAAAGTGCACTGTACAAGGCATACCGCAGCCTCGAGAAAGCCAAAGCGCAGACCCGCTCGAAGGTTGAGCACCCGTTCCGGGTGATCAAACGCCAGTTTGGTTACACCAAGGTGCGGTTTCGTGGCTTGGCGAAGAACACCGTCCAGATGGTGACGTTATTCGCTCTGTCGAACCTGTGGATGGCACGCCGATATTTGTTGGTGGGTGCAGGAGAGGTGCGTCTGTAATGTGGAAAATGGCCTCCGCAGGTTGATTGCGGAGGTCAGAAACGGAGAAACAAGCGGGTTATCTGAGCATTTTCGATCAGATGGACTCTTTCAAAATCGGCAGTGGCCGAAGTCGGCCAGAAATAGCGGCCTATTTCAGACCTTCCCTAAGGCGTGCTCCCTCCATTTTCCGACGCTGCGCCTGAGCTCTGCCAGGCGCTTGACCGCTGGCGCAACATGGTTACATAGCTAGAACTTCTATTGACGATTTCTGTACAGATTTACGAATCATCAATCTGTGCAATAGATTCGTGCCAGCTACAGGGCATCGCCTATGTTCCAGATTTTTGTGCCGAAATAGCTATTGAAGACGGGCTACTTGAGACCGTCTTGAGGGATTGGTGCCCCGCAGAGCCGGCTAGCGCTTTACTAATCCGGTCATAGGCAGGTGCTAGCTGTACTCCGAACATTCATCGATTTACTGAAAGAAATCCAACGGCCGCCCGTTGAAATCCAAGAGCAGTAACGACAGGCCGCAGGCTTGCCCATACCGGGCGTAGTTATTCAGCAGGCGCGACGACAGCCAAATACAGCGTTGCGATCAGTCGTCTTCATTAATCATCCCTTACGACAGATAGCTAGCCAGCATCAGGCTCGATAGCAGCAAAAATCCCGGCGGCACAAATAAGTGGCACAAAATTAGACAACAACGCAAAACACACGCCCATAAAAAATCCAGTCACCTGGCGGTGACTGGATTTTTTAGGGTTTTTTGGTCGGGACGGAGTGATTCGAACACTCGACCCCTTGCACCCCATGCGCTTATTTAGTGGATTTCCATAGATCACCACGGACAACCACAAACAACGCAAAACCTAGTATTTACGGGACTTTCAGGTTATTTTACCTTCCTGTAACGTCCACTATCATCCACCACCAGCCAAGCGTTTCGGTGGCACAAAAGTGGCACAAAATTCGGACGCGAAAAAATTTACTAGGGGTAGAGAGTGGCCAAGCTGACGATCAAACAACTGGAGGCTTTCACTGCCGAAGATCATGGAAAGGTCTTCCGAGAGGATGGCGGACTGGTTGCCGAGGTGCGAGCTGGCGTGCGTGGGGTCACGGTTCAGTTCAGCTATGAATTCAAACTAGATGGTTCCAGAACCCGAAAGCGGTTGGGCATCTGGCCGAAGAAAAGCTTGGCGCAAATCCGATCTGAGCGAGACGAAGCCAGGACCCTTGTTACGAAAGGTTTGCACCCTACTCTTGCCGCCAAAGCAGCGCGGATCGAGGCACAAGCTGCGGTTGCCGCCACTATTGCTGAGGCTGAGTGCGGATTCCACGGTCATCTGGCCACCCATTCCATGAACATCTGACCACCGATTCCACGCTGATCCGGCCACCCATTCCACGCGCATCCGGCCACTGATTCCACGGCCATCCGGCCACTCAACCGGGCAGGCAGCTACGCAGGATTTCTTCACTACCATCGACCTCTTTTTCGAAGCAGAGAGGTCGTCGTGGAGCGTTTATCCATGCGTAAGATTCGCGAAGTACTACGTCTCAAGTTCGAGGTCGGACTATCAGCTCGCCAGATTGCGGTCAGCGTGCAGGTCGGTCGTGTCACCGTCGGCGACTACCTCAATCGTTTTGCCGCCAGTGGTCTCAGTTGGCCCTGTTCGTTGTCCGATGCCGAGTTGGAGCAGCAACTGTTCCCGCCGGCCCCGGCGGTTGCCAGCGAGAAGCGGCCTTTACCCGATTGGGCATGGGTGCATGCCGAACTGCGCCGCCCCGGGGTGACCCTGGCGCTGCTCTGGCAGGAGTACCGCCTGAGCCAGCCGCAGGGCTTTCAGTACAGCTGGTTCTGTGAGCATTACCGAGCCTGGCAGGGCAAGTTGGACGTGGTGATGCGTCAGGAGCACCGCGTCGGCGAGAAGCTGTTCGTCGACTATGCCGGCCAGACGGTGCCGGTTATCGATCGCCACAGCGGCGAGATCCGCCAGGCGCAGGTGTTCATCGCAGTGCTCGGCGCGTCCAGCTACACCTTCGCCGAAGCCACCTGGTCGCAGCAGCTGCCGGACTGGCTAGGCTCCCATGCCCGCTGCTTTGCCTTCCTCGGCGGCGTGCCGGAGATCGTGGTGCCGGACAACCTGCGCAGCGCGGTAAGCAAGGCCCATCGTTACGAGCCGGACATCAACCCCAGCTACCGCGACCTGGCCGAGCACTACGGAGTGGCGGTGGTGCCGGCGCGGGCACGCAAACCGCGCGACAAGGCCAAGGCCGAAGTCGGCGTGCAGGTGGTCGAGCGTTGGATCCTCGCGGCCCTGCGCAACCGTCAGTTCTTCTCCTTGGACGAACTCAACAGCGCCATCTCCGTGTTGCTGGAGCGGCTCAACCAACGCCCGTTCAAGAAGCTGCCGGGCTCGCGCCAGACGGCCTTCGACAGCCTGGATCGTCCGGCGCTGCGCCCCCTGCCGGTGCAACCCTACGTCTACGCCGAGTGGAAGAAGGCGCGGGTGCACATCGACTACCACGTCGAGGTCGATGGGCATTACTACTCGGTGCCGTATCAACTGGTGAAGAAGCAGTGGAGGTGCGCCTGACGGCGCGCACCGTCGAGTGTTTCCACGCCAACCAGCGAGTGGCCAGCCACCTGCGCTCAATGCACAAGGGCAGGCACAGCACGCAGGCCGAGCACATGCCCAAGAGCCATCGCGAGCATGCCGAGTGGACGCCGCAGCGGCTGATCCGCTGGGCCGAGCAGACCGGGCCGAACACCGCCGGCGTGATCCGGCACATCCTCGAACGGCGCATCCATCCGCAGCAGGGCTACCGGGCCTGCCTGGGCATCCTGCGCCTGGGCAAGACTCATGGCGAAGTGCGCTTGGAGCTGGCCTGCCGACGCGCCCTCAGCCTCGGCGCGTGCAGCTACAAGAGCCTCGAATCGATCCTGTGCCAGGGCCTGGAAAGCCTGCCGCTGGCTCAAGCCAACCTGCCGCTGCTGCCGGACGACCACGCCAACCTGCGCGGCCCCGGCTACTACCACTGAACCCAAGGAAACTCACCATGCTGCCCCATCCGACCCTGGACAAGCTGCAAACCCTGCGCCTGCACGGCATGCTCAAGGCGCTGAACGAACAACTGAAAACCCCGGACATCGACAGCCTGAGCTTCGAGGAACGCCTCGGCCTGCTGGTCGACCGCGAGCTGACTGAACGCGACGATAAGCGCCTGAGCAGCCGCCTGCGCCAGGCCCGGCTCAAGCACAACGCCTGCCTCGAAGACATCGACTACCGCAGCCCGCGCGGGCTGGATAAGGCGCTGATCCTGCAACTGAGCGGCGGCCAGTGGCTACGCGACGGCCTCAACCTGATCATCGGCGGCCCCACCGGCGTGGGCAAAACCTGGCTGGCCTGCGCCCTGGCCCACCAGGCCTGCCGGGACGGCTACAGCGTGCGCTACCTGCGTCTGCCGCGCCTACTGGAAGAGTTGGGCTTGGCCCATGGCGACGGGCGCTTCGCCAAGCTGATGAGCAGCTACGCCAAGACCGACCTGCTGATCCTCGACGACTGGGGCCTGGCGCCGTTCACCGCCGAACAGCGCCGCGACATGCTGGAGCTACTGGACGACCGCTACGGCCAGCGCTCGACCCTCGTGACCAGCCAAATGCCCGTGGACAACTGGCACGAACTGATCGGCGATCCAACCCTGGCCGATGCCATCCTCGACCGCCTGGTGCACAACGCTTATCGGATCAATCTGAAGGGTGAATCAATGCGCAAACGGACGCAGAAATTGACGACGCCAGCCAACCCAGACTAACAATGCCACCCCTGCGTCGCTGCGCTCCGACTGCCCGGCCGGATGGCCGTGGAACAGGTGGCCAGATGGCCCTGGAATGCCTGGCCAGATGAGAGCGGACTGGGTGGCCGGATGGCGTGGAATCCGCAGGCTGAGCGTGAAGCTGCAGAAAACAAAACAGTGGCAGATCTGTTTGACGAATGGATACGCGACGGCGTCTCTCGGCAGGATGGCAATGCTGAACTGATCCGCAGTTTCAAGAAGGACGTTCTGCCGCTGATTGGTAAGAAGCCGCTTCGCAGCCTGACAGAAAAAGATTTACTCACCGTCCTACGCTCAGTTAAAGCACGCGGCCTGAACCGTACCGTAGTGATCCGCAGCAAGGACATCGGTCAGATGCTGCGCTGGGGAGAAAAACGTAAGCCGTGGCGCACCCTGATGGCGGACGGCAATCCTGCCGACCTGATCGACGTGAGCAAGCTGCTCGATCACGACTACGAAGAACAGCGCGACCGCCTGCTTTCGCCAGATGAGATTCGCGAGCTGCGCGATATCTTCGAGCGCCTTGAGCGTGACTACGAGGCCTTGCCCGCCGGCCAAAAATACTCCGGCATCCGCCCAGTTAATCCGCGCGTGCAATGCGCCGTATGGATCTGCCTGAGCACCCTCTGCCGCATCGGCGAACTGCTCAAGTCTGAATGGCGCCACGTGGATCTGGAGAAAGGCACTTGGTTCATACCGGCCGAGGCCACCAAGGGGCACAAGGGCAAGCGCCAAGATCACCACATCTTTCTCTCCCCCTTTGCTCTTGAGCAGTTCAAACGGCTGCACAAAGAAACCAGCAATACTCTGTTCTGCTTCCCCAGCAAGGATGGCAAAAACCACGTCGACACCAAGACGGTCAGCAAGCTCATCGGAGACCGACAGTGTCGCTTTAAAAACCGATGCAAGCCCTTAGCGGGCCGCCATAATGACGACTCACTGGTGCTGAGTGAAGGCACCAAGGGCGAGTGGACTCCACATGACCTGCGCCGTACTGGGGCGACCATGATGCAAGAGCTGGGAGTCACACTGGAGATCATTGATCGCTGCCAGAACCACCTGCTAGGAGGATCCAAGGTACGCCGGCATTATCTCCATCATGACTATGCAAAGGAAAAAACTGAGGCTTGGCGGCTGTTGGGCGAGAAGCTATCGCTGATCCTTGCTAACGGAGCATTAGGTACTGCCCAGACTCGGTAACAGCCTCTGTTTGATGAAGCAAAACCAAGGCGTATGCGGTGTCGTCTGCATGCTCGTACTAATCGTTGCAGGTGGTGCCGGCATGCTGCCTGTTAGGCAGTGCCGCTAGCAATCACCAGCCCTTCCTCATCAGCGTCTCAAAATCTCGACGTGACAAGACCTGTGCGCAGCTGCGCCAGTCGTTATCGGTTGGGCGCATGGTGGCGTTGTAGCGCAGATCGAAGCCGGTTTCCTGTTTCTGGGCATTGATGTACTGATCCATCAATTCTCCCAGATGCTCGATGTCGTCAATCCATTCGTCCTTGATGGTGTCCGGCAACGATCCGAACAGATCAAAGCGGTCCTTCATGCGTTCGGAAAGGCGGTCGTAGACCTTCTCGTCCACCGTCTGCTCGTTTACTAGGTTGAGCATGTCCACTTTGTCGCGTGTCTGACCAAAACGCTTGATGCGCCCGATGCGCTGTTCGAGTTTGGTCGGATTCCATGGCAAGTCTACGTTGATCAGCGTACCCAGCGTCTGCAGGTTGAGGCCTTCGCAGGCCGCATCGGTAGCGATCATCAGGCGGAGCTTGCGGTCTGCGACCATGCGCTTGAGTGTTTCGCGCTCAATGGCCACGCTGTCACCTTGTCGATAGAGCCGGCTCCGACCAGCCCCCGCATACAGGCCTACCGCCTCATCGGGGTAGCGTGCAGCGAGCGATTCAGCCACCCAGCGGGCCGTATCGTAGTATTGACTGAAAATGATGCAGCCAAGCTCACGCCAGCCCTCGTTCTCTAGGTAGTGCAGGATTGCTTTAAGTTTTGGATCTTCCTTGACCCGCTTCAGGCGATCTAGTAGCCGCTCCAGGGCCAGCTGTTCATCGGTGCTTTGTACTTGCACCGAAACCTCACCCTCGTCGCTTTCTTCAGTGATCGTCTCGCCGCCCAGCAGTTTGGTAGCCGTGTTGATCCCCGCGACGATGCTGCTGCAGATGCGCTGCTCCATTAGGTTCTTCATGAAGCCGCTTCCACGTCCGCTGCTTGCCAAAGCCTTGCCGAAGCCACGAGCCTGGCTGTAAGCCTCACGGAAGTCATCACTAGAACGCAGGGCCAACCCCTCAAACAATGCATGGAAGCGATGAACATCCTTTACCAGTCCGGCGTCAGGATGAACGTCCACACCAATGGCCTTGAGAAGCCCCTCATTTTCAAGCGTGGTACGTTTGCGCAGCACGACATGGCGCACAAATGGATTCTCGCGCTGGAAGAAGCTAGCCCCAGCGACACGGCGCTCCAGCGCATCCTCCAGTACCTCACGGGCATCCTCACCCAGCTCGGAGTAAGAGCCACCAAGCCACTCGCTCTGCGATAGCCCAAGATCCTGGCGAATCAAGCTGTAAAGCCGTCGCGCCTGGCTATCCTGAGTTGAATTAACTGTTGGCAGAGGCGCACGAAGCAACCGCCAGGCATAACCTGCATCCGTGACGTCCTCTTCTCCAGAGAGGATCGGGATAATGTCCTTGGGTCTGTGCCATTCTGAAAAATCTCCGCCCAAGACGAAATTACCTTTGCCCTGGTGCAGAACCCGGACCAAATCCCATAAATCCTCCCGGCGAGTCTGGATTGGCGTTGCCGTACCAAGGAGCACATGGTCTGAACGGGCAGCAATGTCACGGATGAACGCCAATAGCTCATTCGGTGTGCCCGCATCCTTGCCCATTCCCTGTCGGGTGCGCGCCTTATGAGCTTCGTCGAGTATCACCAGCCCAAAGCCGCCACGGAGTCCGAGCAGATGCGCCTTCTCCGGCGAGTCGCGCAGCATCAGGCCGGTTGAGATGATGCCGATCCTCAGCGGACAGTTTGCAACATGGCCAGCGCCATCGGCAGAGATCGCTCGTCCTTGCTCGTCGAGCCAGGCTTTCTGCTGGGTCTGCCACCGCGCACAGGGGATACCCAACTTGTCCATCATCTCGGTCTGCCACTGCTCGCAGAGGGTTGCCGGTGCAAAGATGATAACGGGCTTACTCCGCCCTTTCTGTTCGGCCAGTAGGCATAACGCCAATGCAGCCGTGCCCATGGAAAGTGTTTTTCCTAAGCCGACCTCATCAGCTAGCAGCAAACGGACAAAGCCATATTCTTGGTAATGCTTCAGGCATTCGGTGACGAATCCCTGCTGCCAGGGTTGTAGAGAAAACCCTTCGCGATACAGCGGTGACTCGATCAAGGCAGCCGGGGCAATTTGCTCAGGTTCTTCCACCTCTTCGATGGATACCTCATGACGATGACTGCGCCGAGTAATCTCCCGGCACACCGCTTCCGGCAGGGGCTTGGCTGCATTCCACAGGTAATCAAACTCAGCCTCGATCCAGGCGACCCCCTCCGGGGAATCATCTGACCAGAGGATTTCGTAGTGGCTCTGCCAACCACTGCTGGTTTCGTTCATTGAGCCAATGAAGCCTAGCTTGCGGCCATCTGCCAGATCGATCACCCCAGCCTTGCCATGCACAAAGCCACAGGCGCTATCCGGCGCAACCCGGATAACCTGGCCACGTTTCTCCAGAAATGAGGCCAGTCGTTGGTAGCGTTCGCGATTCAGCAGCGATTCAATCTCGACCGAGCGTTCGTTCAGCTTGCCCAGCAGCTTGGCCTCACACACCTGGGCCACCCGCAAGTCATCTGCCTGAATGTCCGCATTGCAAACAATCTGCACCTCGGGAATCTGATCGATCAGCTCTCCGGCAACCTCAAACAGCGAACTAGTGAAATAGCCGGCAATTCGTCGATAGCGCCGAGCTCCTTTGAGATGCTCGGCGAGAAAACTCTGATCCAGCGCATGGGTGCGTGAGGACAAACGGGTGATCGTCATGCCCTAGCCTCTCAGGAATCCAACCGCTGCGTTTGCATCCGAGCAACAAGCACCTCAGCGGCTGAGCGAACAGCTTCATTGCGGGACTTGTTTTCCAAGAAGCGAACCAGATCGATCAGCTTTGGACGGACTTCGAGGTAGTCAGGCAGATCCTCCATCAGTGTTTTGACCACTGATTGCGGTTCGACCTCAGCTAGCAGCTGCTGAATAGCGATGATCAGATGGCCCAGCCAGGTTGGGCCAATTTCCGTGCTATCGGTTAGCTCACGAGAGCCGAACTCATCAACTTGCTTCAACCGCGAGCCATTGGCCGTCATGCTGGCCATGACTTTTGTGTAGTCATTCACGCGGAAGGCCTTGGCAAAGTTCTGGTAGTTGTCCAGCTTTGAGGCGCCGACCGATTCCATATCCAGCATGCGCAAGTAGAAGCGCTGAATGCCATCAATGGCTTGCCATGTGTCCAGCGCCACCCCTTCAGGCACCAACAAGCTGTTGGCTGCCTCGGAGGCTTGCTGGACGATCTCATCCACCACGGTGATCTCGCCTTTGACACGGGGCCGCAAGGCGAACGTGGTGACATCTGTCTCACCGATCTTGGTGTAGGCGGTCAAAACTTTCAGAGCTGCGGCATAGCCGGCCATCTGCAGGTCGGCATCATTGAACACAGGCTCACCCATCCGGGCTTCCACCTCATCATTGAGGTGCATCATCTGCTTGATCTGGCTCGCGACTTCATTGCGAACCGCAGGGAGAATGCGCTGCTTGAAGCCGACTTTTTCGCCTGCACTTCGCTTACGCAGCATAAGCGTCACAGTCCCCTGTACGTATCCTCCCTTCTTAAGCTCAGTACTGGTTTCTGTAGCTATGTACCAAGCAGCCACTACCTGGAGCCCTGCCGCCCAGAAGATGCCCACCATGTCCGACCAAACCTCAGTGCTTTGATGGGTAAACATCACACACTGCATACCGTTGTCCGGCATGTGTTTAGCCATGGCCGAATAAGCGTCGATCATCCCGCGTCGGAAATCGTCACCATCTCCTTTAATAGCCAGCGCGCGTCGAGAGTCCCACGTCCACTCGTTGAAAGGCGCGGGTGGATTCTTGCGCAACCACGCGATAAAGAACTCGGTAATTTCGTGATAGTGAACTGCATCAGCGTAAGGTGGATCTGTAACGAATAGGTCGCAAGTCTCAGTCAGAGAGGAAGCCTCATGGCTTCTAATTTTGACCTCGACATCAGGTGTTGGAGCGCTTGCAAAACGGTATGAACGCCCAGCTTCGTGGCTCATGAAGCAGCGTGTGCCATAGTTATAGAAAGTGTTCAGGGCCTGGTTGTAGAAAACATTATTCGTTTTCTCCCAATGGTTCATCCAGTTAGCGATTCTCGCGTTCCAGTCCAACGACTTAGCATTGAAGATGTAGTCTTCTGGCGTACGGTGAGAGAAATAAAACGAGTACTGCAGTAGTTGCCTAGCGTTAAACATGTGATGCCAATATGTCCACCCGCGAGTGCGAATTGGCTCATCAGTTTTATCCCCTGGTTCGATGGGCATATCGGGCACCAACCCTTGCATTTGCCAGGTAGCAAGATGTTTGGCAACGTAATCGTCAACTTTTCTCTCGCGCGCTTCATCCTCAGGGGTAACTGCCGCGAAGAATGTCTCTTGGCGAGGCTTTTCAAGGGTTGTTTTCTTGACCCATTGAACAGCGTAAAGACGCTCTTGGAAAATATCATCAGGCCGCGGCTTGAAATCACTTTTCTCCCAACGGCGCAGCTGATTGCTATTTTCTCCTGACGGTGTTCTGAAATCACCGCGCAGTGTTTTGATGGTGGTGGAGTAGGTCTTACCATCGAGGGAGTAGACCATGCGACCATCTTGAACAGTGCCGCTGTCAGCTGACTTCATTTCAGCCGCTGTTGCGCCAGTTTTGATTTCTATCTTGAAGCGCTTTGATTGATGATCGGGTACAAGCGTGGCGATCACGCTATTCGGCTTTGAGATCACCCAGCTTGGGGAGAGCGGCACCATCCAACCCGTATCCGGGCATCTAGCCTCTAGGCAATATAAGTAAGCTTTTGCCCGATTGCCTTGGGCGTCATGCTCAATACCAAGAGCTGTAATTTCCTTGTCTACCGCCTGCGCCACTAGTCGCTGCGACTCTTCGATCTCTGCGCGACGTTCCGGAGTAGCACCAATGATGTTCAGATTGCCCCAGTTGAGCATGCAGGCAATTGGGTTGAGGTCAGAAGCATAAACATCACATCCCATGCGAGCCGACTCGAATGGGATGGATCCACCCCCTGCGAAGGTATCCCCCACTTTGGGTCGATGGCCGTAGCGCAAAATACCTAATTGCTCAACGAGCTGTTCCATTGAATCGGCGGTTATCCCAAATCGCCCCAGTCGTTCACTGACTTTCAGCCACACGGGAGCTAATAGGAACTCCTGATCAACTTCTTCCGGGCGTTTACAAAGCAGCGAGCGCTCTTCATAAGTTGGAAAGGTTGCCAGTGCCAGTGTGTAAATGTCTGCTTTTGCAGCATCACTAATCCCCCTTTTCCAGCTCAATTTGAGGCCCTTCTCTTCAGCCTCCATGGGGAACCACCAGAGGTCTACATCCTCCTCTCGCAGATCACTGCCTTCTAAGATCTTGTAGCTGAAGTAATCCCAAGGGTTTCTTAGCGAAATTATCCTGGCAATTTCTGCTGGCTTAAGGGCGTTTTGAGCCACTGCGCGACGACCTAATCCCTGAAGATCAAATGCCATCAGTGCTTCGAACAACTCAAGATCCTGCTCTGCATCGTCGGTTTGGGGCAGCAGGCTTCCAAGCACAATCGAGCGAACAAGTATCAGGGGCTTGCGGCCTTTCCAGTAGGACCCTAGGCCGGTGAGTGTCTGCCCAAGATTTGCCTTACGCTCCCGCTGCGCCTCAAATGACACCTTTTGTGCTGGGAATACGGTTTCGATCAGCGCGGGCGCATCCTTAAGAGAGAAAGGCACCAGCTGTACAGGTGTCATTGCAGTCATGTCGGTCTTCCTTAATCAAACAGGCCCAGCGTTGGACGCTCAGTATCTGGTTTGCGGGATTTCACAGCCTGCGGCTTGAATAGTTCTGTCTGCGCTACATCGCCCAATGCGTGCCGGAGAGCCAGTCGCCAACCCTTGTTACTGTCATGCACACCGCCTGTGCTCATGGCGGTCATGCCGAACAGCCACCAGCGCTCTTCAGGGCGCAAGGCTAGCCAGTTGCGTACTGCAACTGGAATCTTCTCGGGGCTCATGTCTTCAACCGCCCAGGCCAGTACGCAAAGCTCTTTGCCAAGCAGTCGATCCACGGGGTTATCGCCCACCTTCCAAGCGCTGACACGCAGGTTGTGCTCCTTTAGGCGCACATTGAAAGCGCGCTGAACTTCACTGCGAATCGCCGTCCAGCGCGAGCGCTCAATCACAACGCGCTCGATGATGCTGGTTTGCTGATCCTGAGCCTGCAGCCCGAGGCTTTCGATGATGCGAACTGCGCCAGTCGAGCTCTTGGGCACCTCCACCATAAAGTGATGAGGGTCAGTAGTGGCCGGCACACCAAAACCGATGGTCGGGCGCTCAGGAGCCTTGGGTTTTTTGGCCCCACTTATGGTTTTACTCGGGGAACGAGCCATGCCTAAATCCTCTTTACGTACTGCGTTGGCCATGGTCATTCCTCCTGGATCACATCGCCAGGACGCAGCTCAACGCCGCTGAGTTTGGCGAACTCCTTGGCAGCGAAGCCATTCTCGAAGGCTGCACCGCTCCGAATTTGCACGGTAACGGTTTCTTGCTCATTCCCGAGGGCCTTACGCAGACCGTTAATCGCTGCCTCGATCACGGAAGCCGTAACCTCGCGCTCGACAAAGTTGATGCTAACGGTGTTCTCACCTTCACCAATCTGAATACGAACCCCCTTGAAGGTGGCCGGCGAGCTTTTGAAACTATTGAGTACGCCGAACACCTTTTCGGTACTGTCGAGCGACACCTTCTTGTTCTCAGCCAACTTTGCCGGCTTGGCATCGTCGATCTGAACCTGTTTGTCGTTGGCAGCTGGGATCTGGAAGTCAGCGGTACGAGTAGCCTCGCCCGAACAGGCATAGACCATTAGACGGGCAGCCTGCGGGCCAACTTCGAAGGGGTCTCCGTACAGTTCCCCATCTTTAGGGTTGGAGCCATCTAGGGTGTAACGCATATCGGCAGCAGGCATGCAGGAGAGAGTGACCATACGCTTGTCGGCGATGGCCTGGACCTGATGACGCACACGAAGCTCCGCCACCCAGCGCTGCGGCTCACCGGTTTCATGCTTGCCTTCGCTGTCCACTGCCAGGAAGTACAGAGTTGCCGCGTCGGTCGTGAAGTTGTCTAGGTCTTCGACCTTCGGATCGCTTGTGCTGACCTTGGCAGTCGGCGCGTAATGAACCACAGGGCTCTGACCGGCATTGCGGGGGATCAGGGCCAAAGTGGTTTCGCCTGTCGCTTCATTTGCGGCATGCACAGTCACGTTCACTGCAGTTTTTTCTGCCGGGAACGGCCCTTTCTCGATGTAGCCATCAGTCCCTTGTCGCCAGCGACCTTGCTTCAGGGCTTCTGTCTTGAGGGTCTCCATGCCACCGGTGCCGGGCATCCAAGCCCAGATTGGATTGCTTTTGGCGCGCATCAGCACGTCTTTCCATGGCGTTCTGCGGTCATTCGCCGGCCAAAGATCCTCTTCTGCCATCGCCCAGTAGGTACCCGGTTCATCCAGTAGATTGAGAATCAGTTTGTAATTGGCACGAGGGCTGGCCAGGAGCTGCTCAATCTGGTGCTCGGCAGAGTTGGTGCCTTGTCCCATGTTCAGGCCATTATCAATTGTGGCTTGCATGAGCTGGGCATTGCCGGTCATCTCGTCGATGGCTGGGAAGTAGATTCGGTTGTAGGTGCCGGAAAGCGCTTTGTTAAAGCGCTGCTGGGCATCTTCTAGGCGATCACGCGCTTCTTCGAAGAGGCTGTCACCGTCCTTCAAACGCTTGCAGATGGACTCAATTGCATACAGGTCGCGCAGACGATCTTCAACGGTATCGGCGAGGTAGCTGTCCTGACCGGACAGCACCATGAAATTGTTCTTCTCTTGCTGGTACTCGAAGAAATTGACCAGCTCGCTCGGCGGTAGCTTGCCGTCCGGGCGCACAACGATCAGAACACGAGGTCCGCTTAGCTTTAGATCGTCCAGTCGCGGCAGCACCTGTACATCCTGGTAGGCAGCCTTGCTAACCGGCTGCAATACCGCCGTAAGCTTGTTGATCAGCGCCTGATCAATCTTCGGCTGAGGGATGTCGCGAGCATTTCGCTCAATCTGGCGAGAGAGGTTTTCTGTTTCTTTAATGAAGAAGCGCTCTTCTTCGCGATGCAGATACCACGCCTGCTCACGCAGTTTCTCCAGAGCGGTCTTGAACTCATCGGACTTACGGTTAGGTGCGGCCAAGAACTCAATGATCTCTGCCTCGGTCAGGCCGATTCGACCACCTACTGCCCGAGAGAATGAGGACGCTAGCAGCAGGGCACCGACCTGCTGGGCGGCATCGCTGCCCAGGTTGGCATCGATTTCTTCTGCGATGGATTGACCATCGTCGGCAATATCGTGGGCCATGGCCGGGCGAAGCGAGTTGGCGATACGGCCGACCTCCTCGCGTACGGCATCGTCATTCAGGCGCAGGTGCTGTGACCCAACCAGGAAGACATCATCAGTTTCGCGATCATCGACGCTCTTGAGCAAACGCGCAGCGAACTGCATCAAGCCTCGTGTCTGCCGAAAGCCCTCATTCTCCTTGAACAAGGCAACCAGATGCTTGAAGGAGGGGTGGAAGGGGTAGGTTTCCCTGATCTGCTGGGCGACCTGCTCCAGACTGGTCGCGACAATGTATCCACCATCGGCTGCTGCCTTGATGCGCTGGGCATATTCCTCGGCGACATCGTTAATGACGGACTCGTCGGGTAGCTCCAGGATCAGTCGCTTCTTCAGGATCTCGTAGATCTCGTTGCCCGCCAGCTGGACGGGGGTGATGGTGCTGGCTTGGCGACTGGCTTCTTGCTGGAGGTTAGAGATTGCTTCGGCAATTGCCTTGGTCTGAGCCACATAGCTGCCGGATAGATTGGCAATCACAATGCAGCAACGCGGTAACTCCAGAGCGGCGCTCATCAGGCAGCTGAGTGTGTAGGTGCTCACTGTAGCCAGCGTACCGCCACCGATGACAGTAGTGCTCGCGTTTTCAAGGTAGGGCGGCAACTCATCGAGCATGATCAGGGTCGGTTTGTCCCCGATAATTTTCTTCCAGCCAGCCTGGTCGACCGCGCGAGGGCCATTGACCCAGTAGGGCTTGATGGCTTCCTCTTCACCTAGTTGGGTAGCGATCTCGCCCCAGATGTAATTCTCAGGGTTGTTACGGCCATTAAATGCAGCTACTCGCACTTCACCGATTTCGATCCGCTTAGCAAGATCGGGCGACAGCACTTCGCTGCGCAGATGCGGGTGTTTGGCCAGCAGGCCGAGAGCGATCATCATGTGGGTTTTACCGCCACCCATTGCCTGGGTCAGCTCGAAAACTGCCTGATCTGATTTGCCATCCAGCCGCAGCATCCCCTCGCGAAAGAGCTGCTCCATGCCCGAGGTGATGTAGTTTCGTGCAAAGAACTCACGCCCATCACCCTCATCAGAGATGAGCGCAGAAAGGTTCTCGATCCCTTCGCTCATCCGGTAGTCGCGAATGATTGGGTTGAATGTGCATGCCTGCTTGACTGTCTTGAGCATCTGCTCGACTCCCTGAGAATTACTTAATCGTTGCTCGACTGACTGGAGGGGGTGGTGGGCTTGGGAATGGAAAGTTCCTGGCTCACCTGCTGCAGAAACCACTCGCGCATGGTCAACCCACGCGCCTTGAGTGCGGCGTAGATCTGCTGCTTTTGGGCAGGATCAACCTCGATCACAACGCGATTGCTAGTTTTCATGGGCGTGAGTACCTGGCTTGGGCCTGTAACGTGACGTGATGTTACATGAGGCCGAAGGGAAGCAGCGAGGGATTGGGGGCGGAGAACCGCAAATTGGCCATCGAACCGGAGCACTGGCTTTCCCTTCTCGCCTACCCGCCACTTACTTCTCGATGTAGCGGTCACTGAAGTCCACTGCGCCGGGCTTCTCGGTCAGAGCAGGAACATCCATAACCAGCTTATCGAGCTTCAATTGGCTCAGACCAAAGGCAACGGAAAGGCGGTCATATTCAGCACGGGGCAGTCCTGGCGCAACTAATCCTCGCGGCTTCTGTAACGGTTTCGGAGTAACACCAAACCAGCTGAACCCTCGCGCAGAATGTAGGTCGCCCCTCAGCTTGGCGTAAAACCCCAAACGACTGCCGCCACCACAGAGAAACATGGGCATACCAGCCATTTGTTGCCTGTCGAGTAGCCTCTCATTTGCCACGTGAAGGTAGGTATCTTGGACAACTTGGCGGCTCACCTGCGCATAAAAAAGCTGATCGAGACTTCGACCTTTGAACTGGACATCAACCCCGCTGAAGTACCCATCTACCCTATCGGGAAGGGCCTCCTCGGCATCAGTCAAGTGACTGATGGCCTGCACGGCCTGTCGCAGGTCCGGCCTATCCGGAAGCTTTTGCACCAGCGCCGACTGCAGCCAATCCATACGCTTCTTGTGAAAATTCATCACTCCATGGGGCTCAACCGTGGTTCTAAAAATGACCAAGCTGTCTTTGCGCTGCCCACTCTTGCGCTCGACACGAAACACAGAGGCATCCAGTGTTCCCGCACCTACATCAACCATTAGATAGATATTGCTGGCGTGAGGGTCGTAGGCACCTGAACTGACGAAGCCATAAATTTGCGCAGCAATTTCTGGCTCCACCCTTACTTCAATGTCTTCGCTGTCACACTCAGCCTCGGCACCACCGCACAAGGCTTCTGCTCGTTTTAGTGCTAGGCCTATCGTCTCTGGCGTCAACTGCCTCTCGGTCGAGGCGATCCAGGCCGCAGTGCTTACCAGCTGGTAAAGTCTTACAGTTTTTTCGTCACGGCGACTTGCAACTGGTAGCCCAATAGCAAGATCCCAGACGATGGCTCCTGAGTAGGTTTCTCCGTGAGTGCTCAGCAACCAGCCTCTGATCATCCTCAGCGCCAGGGCAAGAAACCCAACGACAGGCATTTGAGCTTGCAACGACTCGGCGTTAGCTAACAAAGCAAGCTTGAGATCCTGATAGGCCTGGCCCTGCCCTTCCAGGCTGTATCCGTTTTCGCCCAGATAAACCCTACACGGCAGCAGGTAGCCCTCAACGCCCTGGATATCTCTGAACGGAACTGCGTATGTAATCTGCCTCTCCCCGTCACTGATGACGGCCTTGAGCGTCGAGCTGCCAAAGTCCAGTCCCAGGCACAAGAACTTTTCGTCAGTGCATTTGTTTAACTGAGTCTCATACCCCCCCAGCGGCCACTCCATGAGAGAGGCTAGCCGACCATGCTGGAGCGTATGCCAAGTAACGCAGGCCCCAGCGGTGGCGGTGATCGAGTAGTCGGGATCACTGCGCAGACTCTCAGCAGAGCCCCCTTTACCCCCCTCAGCCCCATAAGATTGGGCCGCAACCTTGCTGGTAGCTCCCTTGGCGACTGACTCCGGACTTGACCAACGCGTGATGCAGATTCCGTTGGCCGTCACCGTAACTTTTTTGCCGTTTTGTTCTGGAGCCGACTTTGCAGGCTGATTGACTTTCTTCCTGGCAGTCTTGGGCCGGGCCTTTCGTTCCTTATTGGCATCTGGCCGGGTAACTTTCTTCTTTCGCTGATCCAGTACCGGAACGGCCTTTTTCTTCGGGGTCTCCGGTAAAGGCACACCGGCTTTCTCAAAAGCTTCTTTGAATATTCCTGCGAGCTTCATGTGACCTCCTTGTCAACCGATCTTGATGACTCCAGCTGTAACGAAGTGGTTCTCAGCCTCAAGCTTTTGTTTGAGGCGCAACTCGGCCTCACGCTGTTCTCGTCGTTTCAATGCAGCATCACGCTTACCCTTTTCAGCCGGGATCATGCGTTCTTTACCAGACTGCCGGAGAGCGACCATACGCTCATTGATACGCTTGACCTCCAAGTCACAGCGGTCGCGAATCAGCTTGATTAATAGATTGACGCGGTCGTTGTTCTCATCTCGCATTGCCTGCCTGACATCCCTAAACTGGTCAGCAATCTGGCCGCGGCACTCTTCGTAGGCATCTACTACCGAATTCGGCACCAGCAGATTTTTTGCTGCAGGCCAATCCTCCCCTGCTAACGCGGCGAGATTCACTAGCTGCTCGGCGCGCTCTGCTTCCAGTCCATTCTCGCTATCAAGCTCCTTGGCGGCATAGACCAGTCGCTCATTCGTCTGTGCGCCACTAAAGCTCCAACGCGAAACGACGAAGGCGTAAATACCAGGTTCAATACCTTCCGATGCCAAGCGCGACAGCTGGACAGCACTGATGGGATAACGCTGGTTGGCTTGATCCTGGCTACCGAGCTGACTGGTAACGAAGCGCACCAATGGATGATCTTGAGCCACACGTTCAAAACGCGAAGAAGGTGCACGATGGCAGTTCTCGAACAGTACCGGGAGCGCCCTGGCATCAAGCAACTGCGTATGCCCTTGCAGTCCCTTATCCTGAATAAACTGACTGAGTTGCACCCGCAGATCCATCGACAATTCGACGCTGTACAGTTCCAGCTCATCATCTACAGGGATGAAGCGAGTACCCGGGTAGGTGTCCAGAATGAAATCGGTCACATAGGCATGTAAATCATCAGAGCGCACGTAACGCCCCAATTGCTCAGCCGCACGTACCTTGTTCATGATGAAGTCGCCATGAGCCACCAAATTTGGAGCCTCGGCCTCTAAACGCTCCTGCCTAAGCTTGGTTTCGGCAAGGGCCTGCAGATTGTTTTCGATACGTAGCGTTTCTTCCTCAGGACTAAGCTGATGACTGAAAAGCTCCTTGGTCATCTTTTTGATGACGCGCCCGATGATGGACTCCATGCTGCCGAGCGCCTGCCGGAAGATATCCAGGCGCATCAGCAGTCGATCATAGATGCGCTCATCAATGGTGTTTGCATACATTAGGTTCCAGATGAGTATCTTGTCGGATTGCTGGCCAAGCCGATCAATTCGACCAATCCTCTGTTCGATCTTCATCGGATTCCAGGGCAGATCGTAGTTCACCAACAGAGCGGAGAACTGCAGGTCGACACCCTCCGAGCCGACCTCGGACGACAGCAACACCTGGGGCCCTGTATCGGCTTTGAAGGCCCGCAGTATCGCGTCTTTGTCATCGCCCCCTTGAAGAACGACGCAGGAGATACCGTCCTCGCTCAGACGCTCATGCAGGTAGGCAAGGGTCTGCCGGAAGAATGAGAAGAGCACGATCTTTTTCCCAGGGAACTGCGCACAGTATTTACGCAGATGTTCTCGTAGCAGCCGATACTTGCTGTCATGCAGCCTCGGCTGCTCGTAGTCACCAACTGATTGCGAGATCTCAACTAGCTGCTCAATCAGGCTGCCGAGGATCGGGGGCTCTTCGACCTCATCATCACTTTCGTCCTCTGACAGTTCGTACATCGCTTCGTCAAGGCCAGCCATACGCCCACGGTTGAGCTTTTCCTGCCAAGCACGACAAGCAGCGGGCATACAGCTGGCCATCTGGCGCTGCGGTGTCGTAAGGATGAACCCCGTTAAGAGACCGTTCTCTTGACAGTATTCACGTACTCGTTGAGTCACCTGATCGTAGAAAGCTTGCTCAACTTCGTTGAGCGGTGCGCGAAAATCCAGGGGAACACGAATGACCCGATTCTCTTGCACTTCGCGCTTAAGCGTTCGCGTAACAACTTTGCTCAGCGGATGCACCCGATCGAGTCGGTCCGCAATCTCGGAGCGGCTATGAGGCGCTTTGAGCTCTTCGTCTGAAGGCGGCTGATTGAGCATGGACGCAAGCTGCGCGCTTTCATCCAGGAACTGGTTGTCCATGGCTTGACGTATAGCTGCACAGAACTCATCACGATTAACTCGACCGGCCAGTACCGCATCACGCAATTGCACGATAGGACGTGTGACGGCCATGCTCAGGTCAAACAAGTACTCGTGCGGAAAGGCCGACTCATCAAGCAGCTTCAGCAAATTGAACAAATCGGTGTCTGCTAACTGGATAGGTGTTGCGGAAAGCAGAACAAGATTTTCCACGAGAGGCCTGAGCAGATGGCCCAGAAGATTGGTCTTGGTTCCCGTGTTGCGCAGGTAGTGAGCCTCATCTATCACCAGCAAATGCAGCAACGGATCACCGGCTGGGTCGGCATCCTCCAGGAAACGAGCCAGCTTGGCCGCCCCCTGCTTATTGTTTAAGGCGTCATAATCGCTTGGTGGACGCAGCCCTTGCATACTGGCGATCAATGCAAAGTCCTGCATTGGCCTGCCTCTAACGCTTTCGAGACGCTCGCGCAGCTCATCGGCATTGACCAATTCAGCCTTGATGCCAAACCGGTTTAACAATTCCTCACGCCATTTGTTGCGCAGCACCGCAGGACAGATAACTAGTAAGCGCCGCGCATCGAATCGAGCTCTTAGCTCTGTCCAGATCAACCCCGCCTCAATTGTTTTTCCCAGGCCGACCTCGTCGGCTATGAGAATGCCGTTGCTGGGTGAATCCAAGAACTGAAGTACAGGCTTAAACTGATGCGGGTAGAAGTCCGTATTGGTGGTCTTCAAGCTGTAAATGAGGTTCGCCAGCTTGCCACTCAATCGATGGTGCGTAATAGCTGTCCGCAGATTCTTTGATAAGGAGTAACGACCTGCGTTGAAGCAAGCCGTGGGACTGTTGCTCTCTTGTAGGATGGGATCCAGAGCACTAGGCGGGAAATGATCCTCTGTGCCATCCAGAAGGAAAACTTGAAGGCGGAGACGCCGCCCACTTCCTTCAGTTCCAGCACCGACAATGCCCATTCGCGCGGGATTATCCCTCAGCAGCACCTTTGTGCCCGGCTTAAGCTCATTCATATTCCCTTTCTCCGCAGCACCTGCGCTCGCAACCCCAGTTACTTTCTAATGCTTCTTGCCGGTGCCAAATTGGCAGGCATTAGACACATAACATCAACTGGCCACCACTCGCATCCTGCCTAATCAGCCAGAAATTGTCATCTGCCGCGGCTCAAGCTGCTTGGTGCTGCGGTCGACGTCGATGGTGGTGAGCGCCTGGCTTGCTGACGCAGAAGTCGGGGCTTCTGTGCCCAACAGTCACCACTGCGCCATCTACCACAACCACATAGACGTTCTGGGCCTTCTCGGCCAACTGCCGTTCAGCCGAGGAGAGCTTGAGCAACAGCCGCTTCAAGCGCGCTCGGTCGAAGAAGTACACCTGCGCTCCACGATTCCAGGTATGGCATCCAAATTCGAGAAGCCACTGGACCTGCTGCTGCCGAATACCGCGTTGACTGCATCGCTGTATGGCATGTGTGGTGTACTCCATTGCCCGTCTCCTCTGCGCTGTGAAAACCCATCCTGTTTGAGTTAGGCCTCCATGCAGGTGGCTCCATCCAGCCCATCCAGTGGGCATAGCTGCAGGATATGTCGCCCAACTGGACGCACCAATAATGGGCTTTCATACAGGTCAAGTATTCAGGCAGGTTGACAGCCCCTGAGGATGCTTTCGGTCAGAAACGGGGCAGCCTGCCGGGGAACCCGTGCGGATTGATGACGCACACGGTTCAACCCGTTAGAGGTGTTGAGTCTCTAGCCTTCGAATAACGGAATTGTCGTTGCGTAGCGCGCTGGCGCAGCCCACCACCTGTGATCTCATGGGGCAGTAGTGCAGAGTACGGCCCAGTACAGGCTCTACCATTTGCAGGGAATCACTGGTGCACAAAGCCGGAGAAGCTGGCCTGTGAGGGCTCAAGCCTCTTCGTCATGCTTGACGCGGTACTTAACAAAGGCGATGTACTTCGCAAAGCCGAAGTTGATAATGGGCTTGCGCTCCGAGCCGGCAAGCCATCCCATGACAAGAAAATAGGCGCCCTCAAGCTCATCCAAACTTTTGAGGCGGAACGCCTTCAGCATTTCCTCTTCAAGGTTCTCATCTCTGACGAGCAGGCTTGGTTCGGTACGGTAATCCCCACAGTTGAGCCAGACCTCGCCCTCCTTCCGGTTGACGTTGGTGACCAGCCCCCAGAACAAGCGAACCGTACCGAGTTCGATCCCAGCAAGCTGTCGCTGATGGGAGAGCAACTTACGGACTTCCCCTTCCAGAGCGACTCGACCACCGTCAGTTGTGATCCGGATCGAAACATCATCCTCTGGGTAGTCGGGGTTCTTGATCAGGCACGACAGGATCTGCCGGAGTGATTTGTTGATCGGGTAGTCTGCAGCGTTTGCGTATTTCCGCTGTAGCACGCCCCATGGAGAATCGACGGGCTGCCGTTCTCTGGGCTCTGGAACCAGGATTTCCTGGGGTTTGCGCTTATCTAGATCGACATTGATGCGCGTAGTGTCCGTACCTTCATCTGGCTCAGCCCCTTCATCGTCAACAACCAGTACCACCGTCTTGATCTGGCAACCGTCTTGGTGGTGCGCGGCGAAGCAAGCAACACGCTCCCGACCGCCACTGACTGAACTTCTTACGAACCAGGCACTGGCCTCGCACTCTGAGCACTCGATATTGCCCGCGTACTTCTCGACATCCTGCTGGTACTGAAATGGTGTCACGGGACTCTGATCAAGACGGTAGGTAACAGATTGCATTCACACTCCAGATGATTGCTGCCCAAAAGCCGCTGCCGCAGCGGACACCCCGAAAAATATGTAGCCTTTCGAGATACATCTAGCGTGTTTACCTGTACAGGTAAAGTTTTCAAGCAGATGTCTTAGCAACGCAGGCCACCTGAACGGTCGATCGTTCTGCAACCTAGTTGAGACTCGCCAACCATGGGCGAACGATCGCCTTGCGCTCATCCAAGCTCAGCGTGGCCACCCCGCCCTTCACCAACGCTGTCTTGTCACCGGTATGGGGGTTGGTAACGTAGGTGCTGATGCTGGGTAACGTGTTCGGGTTTGCGCTCCACCGAAGGTTAAATGCCGCAAGTCTGGGAAACCAGAACTGGCTGGCATACGGCAGGTTGTCGTGAATCCACCAGGCCAGCGGCGTCCAGTCCTTGCGCTCCTCATACCAAAGCAGCAATGCCGGCACCACGATGCAGGCAGTGGCTCCCAGGTGGCCATCGGAATCCGGGTAATCCCAAATGTGCTCTGCGTAGTTTTTTTCGTTGGCGGCACAGCTGTACTGGTTGTTGTTCTCGGCGCCCTTGGCGTTGACTGCCGGCGCTCGGTAAGCCGAGCGAATATGGATCCGTCCAAAGCGCTCCTGCAGAGGCTCCAACAACTGTCCGCACAGTCCTCGCCCGGCTTCTATGGCGCGGTCCGGATACTCCGGAATATTGGGGATGCCCTCGATCTGGCTGATTTCCGAGTAGAGGAAATCCCGCATAAAAAAGTGTTTGGATAGCCGGACGCGCCCCAGGTCCTCGAGCGCCTGTACCGTTGCTGGTTTTTTCATCCTGTTTTGCTCCTTGGCAGTACTCACGCCTGCTGCTCGGCTGGCATCTGGGAGATCAGGTTGAGCTCCAGATCCGCCCGGTCGACCCAGACCTCGTTTAGCTCGCCTTTAACCGCCACGCCCAACTGACGGAAATCACTGACTTGCTTGACCAGGTTAGCCTTGCCACTGACCAGCTGATCGCAGGCTTTCTTGTAGGCGTCCTGCGCCTTGTCCAGGCTGTGGCCGATGGCGTCCATGCTGCCAAGGAAGGTGCGCAGCTTGTCGTAGACCTTGCCGGCACGCTCGGCTAACTCGGCGGTGTGCTTGTTCTGATCCTCGAAACGCCACAGCTGGCGCACGATGTTCAGGCTGGTCAGCAGTGTGGTTGGCGTCGCCACCAGCACGTTCTGTTCGATGGCCCTCTGGAACAGTGTCTCGTCCGCCTTCAGCGCCTCGACGAAAGCCGACTCGATGGGCACGAACATAAAGACCACCTCAGGCGCATTCAGCCCCGGCAAGTCAAAGTAGCTGCGATCAGAGAGCTCTTTGATACGTTGCCCAACGGCCGTCACGTGCTCGGCAAGCGCCATGCGTCGCTCGGCATCGTCCTCGGCATTGATGTAACGGGTGTACGCGTTGAGCGAGACCTTGGCATCGATGATCAGGTGCTTGCCTTGAGGCAGGTAAACGATCACATCGGGACGCTGGCGATTGATCTCGCCTGTAAAGCTGACCTCCCGTTTGAAGTCCTTGCCGTTGACTAGACCGGAGCGCTCCAGGACATTCTCCAGAATCAGCTCGCCCCAATTGCCCTGCGCCTTCTTCTGCCCTTTCAGCGCTGTAGTGAGATCCTGAGCCTCCTGGGTGATCTGTCGATTCAGCTCCTTCAGATGATGCAACTCCTGGGTCAAGGCAGCCTGCTGCTGGACATCTTTGTGGTGAATATCTTCAACCTTGGTGCGGAAACCCTCGATCTGCTCGCGGAAGGGTTTAAGCAATGCGTCCAGTGACTGTTGGCTGTACTGCGAGAACGCCTGGCCTTTGGCTTCGAAAATCTGGCCAGCGAGCTGCTCGAACTCTAGCTTGAGCTGGTTGCGGCTTTCCTTCAGCAGTTGCTGCTGTTCGGCAAAGTGCTGCTGCTTTTGATCGAGCGTGCTGCTCAGCGTGGCATGCTCCTTGGTCAGTGCCGCAAAGCGATCCTGCAGAACGTCGTGAACTTGCTGCAGCCGGATACTCGCCTGCTTGAGCTCATCATGCTGCTGAAGCAGTTGACCATACTGAGCGCGAGCGGCGCTTGCAGCGCTCTGCACCTCGACCAGTTGAGCGAATTGATCGTGATATTCGGTACGCAAGCGACTAGCTTCTTGCTGAGCGAATTCAACCTGCCGCTGAAGCTGCTCAACATGAGCCTTTTCCGCCCGCAGACCGGCACTAAGCTCACGGAGTTCATCGTCTTTCTGGTGAGATGCAGCCATGTGCTGCTCTAGTTGCGACTGACAGATCTGCAAGGCTGTAACCGCTTCACGACGGCGCAATACCTGCCAGTAGACTGCAACACCCGCCAGCACAACCAGCAACAAACTGCCGCTAATCACCATCCACGACAACGCAATCATGTTCATGCTCGAGACTCCCTCTATCCGCCAGCCCAACGGGCGCCTTGAATGACAATCTCAAGGTATGTAACTTCAGACGACGCATCTAGAGTGTTTACGTGTACAGGTAAAGTTTTCGAACAGATGGAGAGGCCATGAAACGCAAGCAATCAATCGAATCCGTGCGCTGGGATCTGGCGTTGCGCTACCGCCTGATCGAGACGGTGGCCTGGTGGGAAGGCCGTCTGACCACCAATCACCTGATTCAGAGCTTCGGCATCAGCCGCCAACAGGCGTCGAAAGACATCAACTCCTACATCACCGATTACGCGCCGAAGAACCTGGAATACGACAAGCATCTAAAGGGGTACGTACCCAGCAGGCACTTCAAGCCGCTGTTCATCGATGACAGCGCCAGCGCCTATCTACACCTACTCAACCAGAATCACGACCGTGCGCCGCACATCGAGGGCCTGGCATTAGCCTATGCGCACACCGAGGTGCTGCAGGTGCCGGATCGCACGGTGCGCCCGGAACTACTGCGCCCGCTTCTGCGCGCCTGCCGCGAAGGACTACGCCTGGAGTGTGAGTACGTGTCCTTTACTACGCCGGATGCAGAGACACGCTTGATCGCTCCGCATACGCTGATTTACACCGGCATGCGCTGGCACGTACGCGCGTACTGCGAGAAGAATCGCGATTATCGGGACTTCGTATTGAGTCGCTTCCGCGGCGTGCCTGAGCTTATGGATGACCCTTCGGCCAATGGACGCGATCAGGATGCAGGCTGGAGCGCTCAGGTGGCCGTGGTGATCGAACCGGACTCACGACTAAAACCGGAGCAGAGGGTAATCATCGAAACCGACTACGGGATGCGCGAGGGTCAGCTGGTGATCGAAACGCGCGGAGCCCTGGTGCAGTACGTTCTGCAGCGCTACCAAATCGACCCGACCAAGGTGCATGCCAAGGCAACGGCGCAGCAGATCGTGGTCGCCAACCTGGATGAACTGCAACCCTGGCTGTACCACTAGCAGCTGTTGAGTCCCATCAAGGACTGGCTGAGCCGGTTATGGCTGGCAAGATATTTTCATTTGGTCTTGCAGCATCACGATGAACATCAACGACGCGAGGACCGCACCTTGGAAACAGCACAATGGATCGCCTTGTTCAAGCAAGCCTTTTGCTCAATGGACAAGAAACTTGAGCAGGTTTTGCAGCTAAACATCTGCCGTGAGCATTGGATACAGGCTGAAATCAGCCTGCACGCCTGGTTCGAAGAAAACATTGAAATTTGGACCGATCTACCAATCGGCGGAGGCCGAAAAGCTGATCTTTATGCCCAAGATGAAAGAGGCGCGACATCCATGGTCGCCGAGGTCAAGTGCCTGAGCGACGCATCGCAAGCCAAGTGTCTAGAAGGGGATTGGTCCGTACGAGCCGATATCGAAAGGCTTAGCTCCTTTAACACCTCAACCCGTTTATTCGTGCTGGTGATTGCTAAAGGTGAGCAGGAAAGCAATACCGGTAAACGTCTTCGCACTGATACGTGGGTAGAAGGGCGCGAATCCATCAACCTAGATTTGGGGCATGCGTTGATTCGGATATGGGCCTTATAACCTTGCCTACCAATGCGTCGACCATCTCCATCACCTGAATCCGACCGAGCTCAGTCAGATGGCACGGCCGCCGTAAGCGAGCCGTGCCAACCCAATCATCAGCAGCATCGAACCCAACAGCACGAGATATTCACTCAGTGAGCTCAGAATGATCATGGAAGGCCTCCTCGGTAGTGACGAGATGACCATAACCTCGGCCCCCACGAACCGCGACACGTAAACTTTCCGCCCGTAAAGGTTTCGGGCATATCCGAACCTGCACTAGCCTCCGGTCATTAACGGTCCTTGGCAGATTGGTAAGCGGCCCCGCGCTCGCGCTTGCCAACGGCGACCACCACGACCAGATCGACGAGCAGGCCACTGCTGCCGTCAGTGCCTAGGACAAGCCCGGTTGCCAAGGCCTGCGCCAGGTAAACGCCGCTTAAAGTAAGTCCCGCCAAACCTCGTTGCGCTCGATGACTCGGATAAACGCCTGAGCGCTGAATCCGTTCGGATAAAGTGTGGCGATTGCCTCCTCTTCCTCCGCGCCCTGATCGAACGGTCTAAGGTAATGCTGCTCATCACGCAGCGCGACTTCCAAGACTTCTCGGGAGGCCACAAGAGCGTCATCGACAACCTCTCCATCCAGCTCAATCGAGGTATCCACAACCCAGGCGTGCAAGTGTGGCAACTGATCGGAAATCGCCAGTCCCAGCGCGTCACGCAAGTCAGAGTCCGCCAGCAATGCTGTGAGCACCGCAGGGCTTTTACGCTTCAGCTGCCTAGCAGCCTTACGCAACGTATTCGTGCGGTGGAGCCAGACTTCGTGACCGTTGGAACGGATAAATCCTGATTTGACCTCGAGCAATAGCAACACGCCTTCTAGGCACGCCAGCACATCGATCTCTCCTGCATCGCCCTCATCCATGCGAGGCGGCTGGTAGCCCACAACCACACGGAAACCTCGCTGCCGAAGAGACGCAGCCAGTTCGTGCTCGACGCGCTCTGTTTCGGAGCGAAGCTCCGGTCTGCGCGTATCCACGCGACGCAAATTGTTTACTGCGGCGGTGAGGCTGTTCTGTCTTCCTGCTATCCAGGGAAACTGAAAGCTGAAGCGGCCGATTTTGTAGAACGGCCGCTCGTATAGCCTGGGCGTCGGTTGATTAGGCGCTTGCTTGATCTGCTCGGACAGCGCCTGAAGATCACTGGTCCAAAACTGCAGAATGGCTTTGGCGGTCTCTGGATCACCTGCGGGATGCTCATCACTGACCGTCCACGCGCGGATCCGCGCCACTTTCTGAGGCAACTCCGACCAGGTCATGGGAAAGCGATTCTCTCCCTGCAGCAGCCCCTCAAAAGCCAAACGCCCCAGTGCCCCTATGGAATCCCCGGAGTCAGCCAGGTATCGCCGATAAGGTCGCAGATAGGCCTGCTCGAAAAAGGCGTTAGTCAGCTCACTGGCCAGCATGGCGTGATGCAGCGAGACCTCCACCCCATTATTAAGCCTGATGCTTTCGCCTAGCCCAAAAACCACCTGCAGATAGAGCTGGCTACGAATCGCTTTGATGTAGGCAAGCTGGTTGGCTTCATGGTTTTCAGCACTCCCGATGACCTGCCCGGCCAGCTCAGAAGCCGCAAAAACATCAACCGCGCGGCGCATCCAGTAGCACCATAGCAGCTGGCTTTTTCGCTCAGTGCGCTGCCAGCGCAGGGTACCCTCGTCTGTTTTGTTGAAAATGACTGATTGACCAGGCTGGAGCTGGTAATCGCATTCACTATCGAAGCAAAACCAGTCGATAGAGCGCTCATAGTCAATGAGCTCCCGCGTTGCCTCGATCATCGCGCCGACTGCCTCTATGTTTACAGCGCACTGCGCGCCTTCCCCAGGCTGCGGAAACAACATGGGCGACAGATGCTGCCTCAACGAACGGCCGAGCACATCGGCAGAAAGCCGAAAATCAGACTCGCCACAAGACTTCAGCTTACGCAGGATGATCCGCTCGTAAGCAAGCCAATCCATGCCTGCTGGATCGTCACCAGCATCCCCGAGACGGGCATAGGCCAATACGCTGAGATAGGAAAGCAGCTCCAAAAGCGTCAGAGACTGCAGTTGTCGCTCAGCACTCTTGATCACGGCTTCAAAGGGTTCCAGCTGCAGCAGCAGACGCTCGCAAACTCCGAAGAACGTCTGCCACTGCTCGCAAGTGCAGTTTTCTTTAAGGTGAATCCAAACAGGCGAATCCCTACGGGTGAAAAGCTTGGAGTAGCGAATGGCCCAGCGCAGCTGATCAGGGTGGTGAACTGCCAGGTGGTCCAATAGCTCAGTACTGATCACGTCATCAAAATGCAGTACACGCGCGAGCGCCAGACTGGCCAGAGCAGCTCCCTCTACATTTGCGGGCTGCCACCAGAAATCGGCGCCAGCCAGCCCAGAGGCACGATGCCTCTGGGTGTACTTTCCGCTTGGTCGTTGATCGAGAAAGTCATGCAGACACTCATCAAGCGCAACGCCGCATGCCAGGTAGCGCGCATACTCTGCGAACTGCGTCTGGTAGTAGTCCCTGCACCGCAAGTTGGGAGACACCAAGGCTCACCTCTGGCATAGCAGCGAAAGCGGCCGATCAAAAAAGTGGGACCTATAAGCCCACCAATCAGACAACATACGGCTGCCCCTTCGAATGGGCTCGACCTGTTAGCTCAGTGACATCGAATTCTCACTTGACCAACCGTAGCCCTGCTCCACTGCGAACCTCAAAAGCTCTAGCATCTCCAGTACCAGGGACAACCACAGGCGCCATACCAAACAAGATCGGCGTGAGATCTGCAGATGAAACATTCAACTCTGATGCAATAGCGCTGAGCGATTTGCCTTGGTCTCTGGCGAGACCCAAAACTTTCTGCAGCACTTGCGATGTTTCTCGGGGAGAAGGATCAGGTTCGTTAGTTCTAGCCCCCATACTGGCAAGCTCAACACAGAAGCTTCGATAAACCCACTCGGTCAAAATTCCGACTTTTCCCAAGCGGTAGGCTAGAGCCATGGCGGAGACGTTCCAGATCTTCTTCATCTTGATGACATCCGCCACTGACCTACATTTCCACCCCTGAGCCAAAATGGTCTGCTTGGGCATCAAGAACGCCGAAGCAAAGGCGTTTGCTTCGTTCTCAACCTCTTTACCCTTGTTCTCACCATGCCTGTGCAGAACCAAGTGCCCCAGTTCATGGGCGGCGTCGAATCGGCTCGCTTCAGCCGATTTCTGCGTATTCAGAAATACGAAAGGCGTTACGCCTCGACGCCAACAAGAGAACGCGTTGACCTGGCTCGTTTCTTCGGCCAGGGAAAAAACACGTACACCTTTCGACTCAAGAAGATGAACCATGTTCTTTATAGACAGTAGCCCCAGCCCCCACTCCGCGCGCACAGCCTCCGCAGCGGCTTCGGGATCCATACCAGAACAATCTGGAACAGACGCTTCTGGCAGGTGAAATTTGCTGTCGATCCAGTCGCTGAGCATATAGGCAATGCCGCCCGCAGCGAGCGCTGCATCTCTCTGTCCAGCCGTCATACGAGAGAACGAACGGAAGCTGGCGTTCTCATCAGTAGGCGCGTCGACATCAACACCGCTGAAAAAGGACAGCGGAAAGCTAAGAGCCTGGGCAATGCTGCTCAGGCTCTCGTGCGACGGAATCAAATCGCCGCTTTCGTACAAAGATATCGTTTTGCCACTTAAAGATGTGGCATCTGCTAGCGACTTCTTTGTCCATCCACGGCGTTGGCGGGCGAGCACTAATCGGGCCGGATTGAAATCGCTGGTCTCGGTCATGATCTCGGTGTAACTGGAATGTCGATATCGGGAGCTGTATCAGATCCGTGGTTGTCTTCTGGGGCATCCAGAACGAGCGCCGGCATGATAAAGCGCGGATTCCAGTCGTCAACCTTTCCGTTTTCGCCGATGTTGATCGGGCGCGAGAGTTCGTAATGAACCGTGCGATTCTCAAGATCAACATAGAACAGAAGGATCCAGAGCGTCTGCTCGGCTTGTTGATCGTCGATGAAAATCTGTCGACTGCGTCGCTCTACAGGGAACAAATCGGCCTGCCGGGCGTTGTATGACACGCTTTTAGTCGTGCGATTACCACGCTTGTTCCGAGTCTGCGGATTTTTGACATACGGGTTACCTGTATTGTGGTCACCGCAAGCAACCGTTACAGCATGCTTGCCGTCGGGAGAGACCACACGTGGCTGATTGCTTGGGTCAGCAGGTTTCCATCCCTTGGGAAGCATCTGCTGTCTAAAGGCTTCCGTGCCGAAAATCCAAGCCAAGGTGCCATCTGACCCCTTGGGCTGCAGCGGGCCTGCCAAAGATGCGGACCGAAAGAACTGTAGCGCCGTAGCTTTGAGATCCGCGGCAGTTATGCCCAGCAGTTGCTCAATAGCCTGTTCAGGAGGAAGGTCAGCTATGCGATGAAACGGATTGCTCGGCGCCATAGGGAGTCTCTCGTGTCGTGTTCCTATTTTTATACATCATTTGATGTATAAAAAAAAGAACCCTTCATCCTCCTCTTGCCTTGTCCTCCCAAGGTATGGACACATCCCAAGCTGAGAACAATTTCAAGCTGTAATGATCACTCATAGCGCGCTGAGCTACCGCTCACCTCGGCAAATCATCCTTCTGATACGACGCCGGTACTGCAGGATAGGCCCAGCTGTAGTACAGCCGTGGGTCACGACCAGCTTCACCGACCAGATATAACTGAATTTCAGACCTGAATCATTTAAGGGAAGACGGGTGCGTATTGCCGTCTTCAGCCCTTCCCTTTTCAGGAGTCTGAACGATGTCGATTAACTGCCCTTCCTGTAACTCTGCGCGCGTCACAGCGCGCAACCATGCCCGCAAAATCGGTGGTGCAGCCGGTGCTGTAGGTGGAGCCGCGACCGGCGCGGCGAGCGCTGCCGCCGGAGCACAAAGTGGTGCTGCCCTGGGCGCAGTCGCGGGCCCCATCGGAGCGGCCTTGGGTGGCCTGGCTGGTGCCATCCTGGGCGGCTTGGCTGGCGGCGCAGTAGGCAGCCTCGCCGGTGCGCGCATGGGTGAAGAAATCGATGCCCGCGTACTCGATAACTTCGAGTGCCACGCCTGCGGCCACGTCTTTTCCCTCGACCAGTAGCCCTCCTACAAGGCGCGCGACGCGCCTTCATTCGATCCGATTCCCACCCACCCGGCACTCGGACTGCCGGTTGATAGCCAGTCCCTCTGGCAAGGAGATCTTTATGGCTCATCAAATCGAGCAAATGGCCTACGTCGGAGCCACCCCTTGGCACGGCCTAGGTAATCAACTCACGCAAAAGCAGCCCCTGGAAGTCTGGCAGCGCGAAGCCGGTATGGACTGGCAGATCTTGGAAAGCCCCGTGCATTTCAAGTCAGACGCGATTGGCCATCTCGGTACGATCCACTCGTTCCCCGAGCAGAAGGTATTGTTCCGTTCGGACACCAAGGTGCCGCTGTCGGTGGTCTCCCAGCGCTACCACACCGTGCAACCGCGCGAAGTGCTGGAGTTCTACAGGGACCTGACCGAGGTCTCCGGCTACGAGCTGGAAACCGCAGGCGTACTCAAAGGCGGCCGCAAGTTCTGGGCGCTGGCGCGTACCGGGCAAGGCGCTGCACTCAAGGATAACGACCAGGTCAACGGCTACTTACTGCTGGCCACCTCCTGCGATGGCACCCTGGCCACCACGGCAACGCCAACTACCGTGCGGGTGGTCTGCAACAACACGCTGACCATCGCCCTGGACGGCACCAGCCGCGCGATCAAGGTGCCGCACAACACGCGCTTCGATCCCCAGGCGGTGAAGAAGCAACTCGGTATCGCCGTCTCGCAATGGGAGGACTTCATGTACCGCATGCGCGCGCTGGCCGAGCGCAAGGTGCAATGGCACGAGGCGCTGGGCTTCTTCATGAACGTGATGTGCGAGACCAGCCCGACCGGTGCGCTGCCAGAACATCTGCCCAACGAGCGCGCCCTGCGCAAGGTACAGGAGCTGTACGAGGGTCGTGGTCGCGGCAGTCAACTGGACTCGGCACGCGGCACCGCCTGGGGCCTGCTCAATGCCGTCACCGAGTATGTCGACCACGAGCGCCGTGCACGCAGCAACGAGTACCGCATGGACTCGGCCTGGTTCGGCCAAGGCGCGCAGATCAAGCAGCGCGCCCTGGACGCTGCGCTGCAACTCGCTGCTTAAGCCTCCATTACATCAACCCTCGCGCCCGGTCAGCCCTGTGCTGGCCGGGCGTTTTTATGTCTGCAGGTGAGCAACATGAAAGCAACGTCACTGAACAGCAGCACCCGCAAGAAACGCCCTGCCCTGCGCCTGGTCAGCACCAAGGAGCTGCCGCGCGAGGACTGGCTGCAAATCCGCAAGCAAGGTATCGGTAGTTCGGATGCAGCGGCAGCAGTCGGCCTCAATCCCTACAAATCGCAGCTGGAACTGTGGCTGGAGAAAACCGGCCGCGACACCAAACTGCCGAAGACCGATCCGCATGATGAGGAAAGCCCAGCCTACTGGGGCAACGTACTCGAGCCTATCGTGGCCTGGCACTACAGCAAGCGCACAAAGAACCGCGTGCGGCGCATCAACGCCGTGCTCCAGCATCCGGATCCGGAAATGTCCTGGATGTTGGCCAACATCGACCGTGAGGTGATCGGCGCTGACGATGTGCAGATCCTCGAATGCAAGACTGCCGGCATAAACGGGGCACGCCTCTGGAAAGAGGGCGTGCCTGAGTATGTGCAACTACAGGTCATGCACCAGCTCGCTGTCACCGGCAAGCAGGCGGCTGATGTGGCTGTACTGCTCGGCGGTCAGACGCTGGAGATTCACAGAATCGAGCGGGACGAGCAGATGATCGCGCGGCTCGTCGAGCTGGAGCGCAGGTTCTGGCAGTACGTGGAAACGGACACACCGCCACCAGCCGATGGCTCGGCATCCGCTGAAATGGCCCTACGTTGCCTCTACCCGGAAGACAACGGCCAGGTCGTCGACTTCAGCAGCCATGCCGGACTGACCGCAGCCTTCATCGAGCTGAAAGCCGTTCGCCAGTCGATTGCCGACAAGGAGAAGCGAGAAGCCGAGCTCAAGCAGATGTTGCAGCAAGCCATGGGTGACGCCAGCCGGGCTGAGTTCGCCAGCGGTTACCTCAGTTGGCGCAAGGCCAAAGACAGTCTTGGCTTGGACGTCACTCAGCTACTCAAGGACAAACCTTACCTACAGGCCAAGTACCCGCTGCTGAAGCCCGGCGCGCGGCGCTTCTTGGTCGGCTGAATCCGGCTGTTTCCATCCGTTCCCTCCCCCTTGGCCAGTCCATGCAGTTCGCGCTGCACGGCTGGCCTTTTTTCGTTTCCAGGAGAACATCCATGTTGAAAGGTCTGGCTCTGACGCCCCCAGTGATTGGGCGCATCTCGATCGGCAAGGTCGTCGAGAGAAACGGCAAACGTCTGCCGGAGAAAGACGATCAATTCACCATCACCTCCCAGGTGCAAGGTAAGGATGGCTGGTTACTGCATCCACTAAACGACCAGCTGCGCCAAGGCAAAGAGGACAAGCTGCGCAGCATCCCTATCCGTCTGATGTTCAACGAACCCGAGCTCAACTTCCGCGCCGACTACACCCTGTTCGATCGGCAAACCGGACGCCCGGTTTGTGTGGGCAATGGGGAAACCTGCAAGCGCATCGGCCAGGATGGAATCCAGACACTGCCGTGTCCCTCGCCCGATGCCTGCCCACTGGCCAAAGGGGGCGCCTGCAAGCCGTATGGCCGACTAAACGTGGTTATCGGCGATGAGGATCCGCTTGGCAGCTTTGTGTTCCGTACCACCGGCTTCAACAGCATCCGCACCCTCGCAGCACGCCTGAAATACTTCCAGGCGATCTCAGGCAATCGTCTGGCTTGCCTGGCATTGGAGCTGCGCCTGCGCGGTAAATCCACCCGGCAAAGCCATGGCACGCCAATCTTCTACGTGGACATCACGCTGCGTGGCGGCATGAGTGTGGAGGAGAACCTGCTGGCCGCCAAGCAACTGGATGAGGCCCGTCAAGCGGCCGGCTTCGACCAGCACGCGCTCGATAGCGCCGCGCAGCAAGGGCTGGGCAATGGCGCCTTCGAAGACAACGAAGAGGACAGCGGCGCGATTGTCGATGAGTTCTTCCCGCTCACCGAACCAGCGCCCACCACCAGCGAGCCTTCACCCCCACAACGCACAGCCCTGGCCGCCAAGCTGGAATCGCTCAGCAGCGAAGCGAGGCCCTAAGTCTCAGGAGGTTCTTCATGGAAACACGATGCCTGATTTGCGAGTCGATGCTCGTGGTCACCAAGGCACAGGCGCAAGCCTGCTCCCTGCTGCTGGGAACGCTAGGCGGCTTCCTGGACGGCTGTTCAAAGATGCGCGTGCAGAGCAACATGCACCGAAACCGCGATATCGGCGACATGTTTCAAATGGGTCTAGAACGGCTTACATGCGCCGTAGAAAGCGCAACCTCTGGATGCGCCCAGGGCTGGGAATTTGCCCAGGACATTCAGCGTTTTCACTTCGGGGAATTCGAGTGCCTTTGCCTGCGCTGTGGCGCACGTTTCGACCAGCAGCCTAGCGACACCCTTACGCCTCAGCCAGGCGATCCGCCAACTGCTCGACCAGCCCCAGGATCAACTGGCGATCCTCCGGTGAGACCGTAGCCAGCATACGACTGATCCGTTGCGCCTGATCGTCGGTTCGCGGGCTTGCTTCTGTCAGCAGGTCCGCGGCCTCGCACTCGAAGATGGCGGCGAACTCCAGCAACCGAGAAATGTTGGGGATGACGATACCCCGCTCGATGCGGGAAATCGCCTCGCTGCCAATGCCAAGCCGCTCCGCCACATGCTCTTGCGTCATACCGGCGCGGACACGCTGCTTGGCAATCGCTCGCCCTACAGCTTCGGCCAGGTGCTTCTGATCAATCTCGGACATGTCGCCTCCCATCTCGACCTGGATGGTTGGCTAACCACTTATTGACATGAAGGACTTTAAAGGTCGAATCTCAACCTTTAAAGTCCATAGACAACCTAAACACTCAGGAATCCCCCTGCAGGATGCAGCCAGCTTCAAACCTTCCCTTTCATTTTCAAAGCATTCGAGGATCACATGAACCTGCGAACGATCATTCTCGTGCCGCTTCTGCCCCTGGCCTTGACCGGCTGCAACGACGCCATCAATACCGTCAAGAACGGCCGAATGAAAATCAACGAGCAATACACCGTCGACCAAGCGTTCAGCAATCGGAGCATCTGCGACAGCGTCGATTGGGAGGTCATTACTGATGACAGAAACAGAGAGCTTGTCCAGTACAAGTGCCATATCACCGGCATCGAGTCGTACTACGCACAGGAAAAGCAACGCATACGGGAGAACTTGCTCAGCGGCTTCGACTTGGAAAAGCGGGCTGCCCAAGTCCATCTAGAACCGGCACGCATGGAGGTGGAAGCCGCCGAGAACGCGCTGAATAAACCGCGGCCCGCCAACACTGCTACCTTGGACAGCGACCGGCTCACAGACCTGCTGGCCCGGGAGGATCTGCTCTCCGAAAACGCCCCCTCACGCTCGCTTCAGAACTACTCCGGCAGCCCAGAGATTGCAGCAGCTGCACAGCGTTACTTCTTGAGCTACGTACGAGACACAACCTCCCCTCAGTTCGCTGCGCACAAGCAGAACGAACAGGAGCTACTTCGCGCCATGGCGGCTGAGCGCGAAAAGGTTCAAGCCCAGATCGCCGAGGAGCGGGCTCGCTTGAGCGAAGTCCAGAATGCTCGCGGGCAAGAATCGGTGGCTCACGCTCAGCAGCGCCTGAACCGGGCAACGGAGCTCTATGAAAATCTGCAGAACTCCGTTGCTGCCAAGCTTGAGGAACTGGATGCCCAGCACGCCGCCAAGCTGAAGCAGTTCGACGGTGCAGCCACCATAGAGTCAGTAGCTGAGGTCTTTGAGTGGGTCGTCAAGGGTGAGGAAATCGAACTCGTCTGGTCGGGGCTGGAAGGCACTTACAGCGACGGAAAGATCAAGAGGTTTGGCCACATCAATCGGCTCAGTAGCCTTCAGGACGTATACCGCAATAACGTGGAGACCTATTCTGACCTACGCCAAAAAGCGCCGCTGCTGTAGGCGCCCCATGAAGCGACTGACCGCACTTGTTCCGATACTGCTGCTGGTCTCGATCAACGTCCAGGCCAATGCCTACTGTGATTCCAGGCGATCTGCTCAAGAGGTTGAGACCTGCTATCGGCAATCCCTGACGGCGCTCAAACGAGCTGTCGACAAGGGCTTCAATAAAATCATGAACAGTCCTAACTACAGCGAAGCAACCAAGCAGCGTGTTCAGGAGGAGCAACACGTTTGGGAGCAGAGCGTCCAGACCAACTGCCAGAACTACGCTTGCGTTGAATATCAGTTCCAGGGTCGGCTGCTTCAGCTGGGTCGAATGAAAGCAGATCCAGCCCCCTCAGCGATGGATGCTGAGGCGTGCCTGGATGCCTGGATCGCTGCCTATCGCCAAGATGAAGGAGACGAAGTCGCGATCATCCACGACCAAATCACCGAGTGGCAGCAATGGTGTAGCGGAGGCCGCCTGCCCTGATGCCCCACTGACACAGCTGACCGGTATTTCAGGTCAGCTGATCCCCCTCAAACCGCCAGATCACTCGATGGTCCGGCGGTTTTTTTATGCCCCTACAAACACAGCCGTATGGAGGTCCTATGACTGCCAAATTCAAGGCCGGCGAGTCCGCTGGCACCTACATCGCCGATGCACCGGTGACCGAAGCCGATATCGTGGAAATGGCTCAACATCTGGCCAGCAAGCGGCTGCGTAAAGGCCAGGCCTTGCATCAACCCAAGGAGGTCTTTGGCTACCTGCAGCTCCTGCTGCAGGACTATGAACATGAGGTATTTGCACTGCTACTGCTGGACAGCAAACACCGTGTCATTCGATTTGAGGAGCTGTTTCGCGGCACCCTGGACAGTGCCAGTGTCTATCCCCGCGAAGTCGTCAAAGTAGCGCTGGAACACAATGCAGCAGCAATAGTACTGGTGCATAACCACCCTTCCGGTGATCCGGAGCCAAGCCATGCAGACCGTGTCCTGACCAGCAGGCTCAAGCAAGCACTCGAGATGGTGGGCGTACGCACGCTCGACCACATCATCGTGGGAGCTGAAGGCTGCGTATCGCTCGCCGAACAGGGATACGTGTGAAACCGCTCCGGGTTGTCCGAGAAATACACGTCGAGATTGATGAGCACCGAATAGATCCAGCGTGGGCAGCGTAGCAGCTGCCCACGCCAATCCATGCCCGATATTTTTTTGCGTTGAAAGGCCAAAGCTGCGGATTCCACGCCATCCGGCCACCCAGTCCGCTCTCATCTGGCCAGGCATTCCAGGGCCATCTGGCCACCTGTTCCACGGCCATCCGGCCGGGCAGTCGGAGCGCAGCGACGCAGGGGTGGCATTGTTAGTCTGGGTTGGCTGGCGTCGTCAATTTCTGCGTCCGTTTGCGCATTGATTCACCCTTCAGATTGATCCGATAAGCGTTGTGCACCAGGCGGTCGAGGATGGCATCGGCCAGGGTTGGATCGCCGATCAGTTCGTGCCAGTTGTCCACGGGCATTTGGCTGGTCACGAGGGTCGAGCGCTGGCCGTAGCGGTCGTCCAGTAGCTCCAGCATGTCGCGGCGCTGTTCGGCGGTGAACGGCGCCAGGCCCCAGTCGTCGAGGATCAGCAGGTCGGTCTTGGCGTAGCTGCTCATCAGCTTGGCGAAGCGCCCGTCGCCATGGGCCAAGCCCAACTCTTCCAGTAGGCGCGGCAGACGCAGGTAGCGCACGCTGTAGCCGTCCCGGCAGGCCTGGTGGGCCAGGGCGCAGGCCAGCCAGGTTTTGCCCACGCCGGTGGGGCCGCCGATGATCAGGTTGAGGCCGTCGCGTAGCCACTGGCCGCCGCTCAGTTGCAGGATCAGCGCCTTATCCAGCCCGCGCGGGCTGCGGTAGTCGATGTCTTCGAGGCAGGCGTTGTGCTTGAGCCGGGCCTGGCGCAGGCGGCTGCTCAGGCGCTTATCGTCGCGTTCAGTCAGCTCGCGGTCGACCAGCAGGCCGAGGCGTTCCTCGAAGCTCAGGCTGTCGATGTCCGGGGTTTTCAGTTGTTCGTTCAGCGCCTTGAGCATGCCGTGCAGGCGCAGGGTTTGCAGCTTGTCCAGGGTCGGATGGGGCAGCATGGTGAGTTTCCTTGGGTTCAGTGGTAGTAGCCGGGGCCGCGCAGGTTGGCGTGGTCGTCCGGCAGCAGCGGCAGGTTGGCTTGAGCCAGCGGCAGGCTTTCCAGGCCCTGGCACAGGATCGATTCGAGGCTCTTGTAGCTGCACGCGCCGAGGCTGAGGGCGCGTCGGCAGGCCAGCTCCAAGCGCACTTCGCCATGAGTCTTGCCCAGGCGCAGGATGCCCAGGCAGGCCCGGTAGCCCTGCTGCGGATGGATGCGCCGTTCGAGGATGTGCCGGATCACGCCGGCGGTGTTCGGCCCGGTCTGCTCGGCCCAGCGGATCAGCCGCTGCGGCGTCCACTCGGCATGCTCGCGATGGCTCTTGGGCATGTGCTCGGCCTGCGTGCTGTGCCTGCCCTTGTGCATTGAGCGCAGGTGGCTGGCCACTCGCTGGTTGGCGTGGAAACACTCGACGGTGCGCGCCGTCAGGCGCACCTCCAGCTGCTTCTTCACCAGTTGATACGGCACCGAGTAGTAATGCCCATCGACCTCGACGTGGTAGTCGATGTGCACCCGCGCCTTCTTCCACTCGGCGTAGACGTAGGGTTGCACCGGCAGGGGGCGCAGCGCCGGACGATCCAGGCTGTCGAAGGCCGTCTGGCGCGAGCCCGGCAGCTTCTTGAACGGGCGTTGGTTGAGCCGCTCCAGCAACACGGAGATGGCGCTGTTGAGTTCGTCCAAGGAGAAGAACTGACGGTTGCGCAGGGCCGCGAGGATCCAACGCTCGACCACCTGCACGCCGACTTCGGCCTTGGCCTTGTCGCGCGGTTTGCGTGCCCGCGCCGGCACCACCGCCACTCCGTAGTGCTCGGCCAGGTCGCGGTAGCTGGGGTTGATGTCCGGCTCGTAACGATGGGCCTTGCTTACCGCGCTGCGCAGGTTGTCCGGCACCACGATCTCCGGCACGCCGCCGAGGAAGGCAAAGCAGCGGGCATGGGAGCCTAGCCAGTCCGGCAGCTGCTGCGACCAGGTGGCTTCGGCGAAGGTGTAGCTGGACGCGCCGAGCACTGCGATGAACACCTGCGCCTGGCGGATCTCGCCGCTGTGGCGATCGATAACCGGCACCGTCTGGCCGGCATAGTCGACGAACAGCTTCTCGCCGACGCGGTGCTCCTGACGCATCACCACGTCCAACTTGCCCTGCCAGGCTCGGTAATGCTCACAGAACCAGTCTGTACTGAAAGCCCTGCGGCTGGCTCAGGCGGTACTCCTGCCAGAGCAGCGCCAGGGTCACCCCGGGGCGGCGCAGTTCGGCATGCACCCATGCCCAATCGGGTAAAGGCCGCTTCTCGCTGGCAACCGCCGGGGCCGGCGGGAACAGTTGCTGCTCCAACTCGGCATCGGACAACGAACAGGGCCAACTGAGACCACTGGCGGCAAAACGATTGAGGTAGTCGCCGACGGTGACACGACCGACCTGCACGCTGACCGCAATCTGGCGAGCTGATAGTCCGACCTCGAACTTGAGACGTAGTACTTCGCGAATCTTACGCATGGATAAACGCTCCACGACGACCTCTCTGCTTCGAAAAAGAGGTCGATGGTAGTGAAGAAATCCTGCGTAGCTGCCTGCCCGGTTGAGTGGCCGGATGGCCGTGGAATCAGTGGCCGGATGCGCGTGGAATGGGTGGCCGGATCAGCGTGGAATCGGTGGTCAGATGTTCATGGAATGGGTGGCCAGATGACCGTGGAATCCGCAGCCAAAGCTCAGGGGGGTTGTTACGCCTGCAGACGGAGGCAATAGCAGCATTGCCTGCGGTTGTATCGTAGGGTTATAGAGACGGCTGACCATCTCGTTCCCGAAGCCGAGCCAGGATCCATTCCTGCACCTCGGACTCAACCCACGCTACAGCCTTACCCCCAAAGCAACTGAGCCTGGGAAGCTCCCCTCCTTCATGACCTTGTAGACGGTAGAGCGGCCAAGGCCGGTCAGTCGCATCACTTCTTTCAGTCGAATCAGTCTCATGGTCGGCACTCCGGTAGTTAGTCCATGAGATGGCTCAGGGGAGTTCGGTTCTAAGACGACTCAGCTGACTCATGCCAAAGTTTCGCTGGCCGTCCCCATACACCTTGGTCCTCTTTTTGGCGAAGTAGCTCAGGCGGTAGAAGACCGACTGATACTGCTGCTCGAACAGCGGATGCTGGACCTGTAAAGGCGATACAGGGTTAGGGGCGAATAGAACCCCTTTCATGGCGATTGCCCAATCCACCCCCAGTGCCACACCCCAAGCTTTGTAGATGCGACCGGCGAGCATCTGGTCATAACTGCAATCATCAGACTGCAACTTCGAGTAATCGCCCACGGAAAAGTAGGCATCATGGTTGAGCAGTAGCGCCAAGTGATAATGCGGATACTCTGCAGTATCCCACTCGCGCACCCACACATACCGAAGCATCGGATCGTAAGCTCTCTTCCCTGCCGCTGCCTTGATAGACCGTACATGTTCGAGTTGGCTTTTGAGGGACTCGATGAAGTCGGTTATTGCCCGCTGGGGCAGAAAGCATCCGGTGGGTACGTGCAGATCCAACCGGATGACGGTCCACCGCGGGTGCACCATCAAACTATTTGAGAGCAACGAGTAGATATTATTCAGGTAGGCCTCATGACTCTCATGAGGTAGCAATTGGACAGAAAGGTCTCGCCATTGGGGCGAGCCTACTGGTGGCTGATCGTACATGGGTAGCTCCTATGGTTAGTTCCATAGGTACTACCCCGATCGGTAAGCATTCACACACTCACGCCTAACAACACCCACCACACAATGCACATATCAATAACAACACCAGAACTAAACAACCCTAGCATCTAATAATATTAACTAACCAACACAAAAGCAGCACTCATCGATCAGCCTTTAGAGCAGCTGATCAGGCAAATCAAGCAGGCCTTGCTGATATCGAACCTGCAAGCCTGCTCCGAACTTATCTCCCGCATCACTATCATCGGTGACAAAGTCAATACGCATCTTGCATGCTTCTTCCACACCCACAAGGTAGCAAACCATAAGCCTATTCCCTTGCCCAAGCTCCCTATATCTGGGAGCAAAGGAAAGCAGGTTCTTGAAATCGCGAACTAAAATAAATGAGACCTGCTCCGCAAAAACAGATAACACGCGGGACTTAGCATCAAGCCTACCGAAGTCCATATCCTCAATAGCCCTGTGGTATAAGCCATTACCTACCACTTGCATTCGCAACAGCCTTAGCAGCGCCGACTGCACTCTGGGATAAAGAACATTTTCATTCAAAGAACCACTCCCACCACCGGAGAAAGCATGTGATATGGCAGCGCAGCATTGATTGAAAACATAGTCACGACCGGCCGCATCATTCAAAAGCTCAAGCAATTCAGCCCTGACACCGACCTCAATTTCATTCACTTTCAGCGCTGGACTATTAACAAGCTGCATCAGTTCCCTGGCGCTGAACTGATCCTCCCTACCTGCAAACCATCCCAACACCCCCGTCAGATCAACCTGCCATGTATAGGATCTAGGCCAGCACGACAGCACTGCAGGACCCAACAAAAAGTAAGTCTTGGTTTTGTCCTTCGCCCCGCCAGAAGCAAACGCTGCACCAGACACTACGAGCATCTTCTTTTGCTCGAGCCTACGAACAATCTCATAAAAAGTAGACGGATCGACACTGGCCAACCTTGCTAGACGGGAAACACTCCAGCCATCAAGTACGCACAAACCTGGGCGAGGGAGCAAACCCCATAGGATCGCCAAGAGAGCTCTTTCTGATATCGAAAGATCGCTAAACACCGGGTCATCTGACCCCAGCAAACGAACCAGCCACGGCGCGTGAAAATCTCTCCGTGACGGTGAAAGCACAACTTCTTTCAAGGCAGGCGCAAGGCGGTAGATCGTTCTAGGCCTCCCATTGGTTGGCTCACGCCTCTCTATAAGCACCCCCTGACCAACGAGGATGCTCAGGGCTCGACTCAACGCGCTCTTGCTAAAGCCCGTGCTTTCAGCGAGGCGTTGCACGCCACTCACCCCTACCTCATCCACTCCCACCAGACCATACCGCTCAACTAGCCTGAAAAGAAGGACGCGCGCCCTAAGCGGAATCGCCCTCTTGCAAGCAAAGGCTCGGCATGAGATGTACATAAAAAGGCCTTTATCCTCGTTTCCCACCCCATACACCTTATAGCAGAACACATGTAATATCACGCGTGATATCCAATAAAATCACGCGTGAGATTATGAGAAAAAAGCAATCCCGAAGCGACTGGCTTCACAAGGACCCAAACATCCATGATTGGCTGATAGAAACTGCCCCTCAGTGGGCACGTGATGAACACGGATTACTGATATACCTAAATGCTCTATCGGAGGATCAATTCAAGCAGTTAAAGCAGCGCTGGAGCTCGCGCCTTCATAGAGCAAAAAGACGAACCCTCAGCTGCGACATTTCACCAGCAACCTTCAGTACACTTAAAAGAATACAAGGAAAACGGGGACTAACCGAAACCCTTGAAGAGATAATCAACATCAATTACGAAGCAAAAAAACACTACTCACATACTTTTGAAGAAAAGCTTAAAAGCATAAAGCAAAAAAGAGATATCGGCATTTCGCGAGAGTTAAGTAGGTTCAGTAGCACTCTAGAGAAGACCGCAGCCCACCGATCAGAGCTCTCTGAGCTAAAAAGCAAAATAGAAGAGCAAGAAGTCCAGATAGCCGCACTAAGACACATAACTCGCATCTTGATAGAAAAGCTAATAAACGAAGGACTCTCATTGGACTTAAGCACTACAGAGCAACTAAAAGAAATCTTACACCCATCAATCCTAGATAATTACAGCGCCTCCAGCAACAAAAACCAAAGTATCTAAAACCCAATAACAGGACATCGATTCGCCAGAACTATAGATAGATAAACCTCGATAACCTCAAAATTCACGAAACATTTTCCCTTTAAATAGCAGGGGTACTGAGACGTGTTTTTCGGAAGGAAATTTTTTCAGACCATCATTACTGCCTGCTATGAACCGGTATTAGCCAGCTACGACATGTAGCATGTAGCTATTGACCGGTAGCCACTCATAGTTATCGCTGCAATCGGCCAGAAACAGTCATTTAAACACGCGATTTTTGAGCTTATTCCTCCGCTCCTAGCGGTAATCGGAAGGCAGCACGCCTGCTTCATGGGTTCTCACCCTGCACGTCGGAAAGTTACAGGACGTCAACGAAGACATGCGAATCATCGTTGAATGCGTCCGGCCAAGAGCACTCCGTTACGGCGTAAGCACGATTGATGAAAGCGGGCATCTTGGAGTTGCAGCCCGAGGCAACCAGGCGGCTAAGTGTATTAGCGCGACAGACAGCCGGCATCTCCGCAGGTCGGAGTGACGGCTGCGCAGTTTCTGATCGCTTGACGAAATCAGTTGGAGTGGGTCTTCCAGAGATTCACGTACGCAAGGAATTCCGCCTGAACGGTGCGGGCGGATCTCCAGTATTCAAGCTGAGCGAGATTCTGACGATGACTTGCCGTCGTCACCACAAGCCGTCTCTCGGCACGCGATACACCAACGAAGAATGTGCACTGCACTTCGTGGTGATCCTTGCCGAAATAGGCTTGATTCTCCACGCCCAGCAATACTACTGTGTCGAACTCAAGGCCCTTGCTCTTGTGCACAGTGAGGATCCGAATCGATTGATCATCGGAGAGCTGGGCCAGTGCTTTCAGAAGGTCAGGTTCTTTTGCCAAGGCTTCATCGATATATTTCTTGACACTCTCAATCTGCTCTCGCAGGTGCACCCAGGACTCGTAATCATGGGAGAGCCCTGCCAGCAGCGCAGGCCCAACCATCTTGAGGAACTCCTCCAGTAGCGTCCATCGCTGGTCAAAGGTTTTAGTTGCAAGATCAGCCGCAGCAGACTTCCGTGCTTCCTTGATGTAACGGCTCCAATTGGTCTTTAGTTCGCTCTCTGCATCATCCTCTACTTGGATGATTCGACGCGTCAGACGAGTCCAGGCTTTGGGCTCTCTCAGGCCGTAAATGCACAGCAGGTAATCCACGATAACCTGGGCGATAGGCTCGGTAGAAATGTCCTGCGCCTTGTTTTCGTTACGATAGCTGATGCCCCAATTGTCGAGCTCAGCCATAAGTCGAATGCAATACGCCTCCGGTTGATTACGCGGTAGCACAGCGATTTTAGCCGGAGCGATACCTTCTACATTTATCCAGCTAGCGATGCGCTTAGCCAAGTCGGTGGCTTCATCCTGGCAATCGGCGTAGGACAATACATGCACCTCTCCACCCTCACCGGCGAGCAAGTGAGCAGGCATTTCCGAGTCAGGATCTAGTACTTTGATGATGTCGTTCTGGAGCCTGAGCAAATGCGGTTGCGACCGGAAGTTCCGATAGATGTTGAGATGTTGAGCCTCAAAGTCATCAACGAAACTGGCGAAAACGCCTTCCAGGGCCCCTGCCCAACCCATGATCTTCTGCTTAACATCCCCCACCGCCGTCACGCGACGACCTGATCCTTTGAACAGCTTAGTCACCAGCTCGTATTGCTCGTCCGTGCAGTCCTGGAATTCGTCTAGGAAGACATCGCTGTAGGTCTGGCGTATAGCATTTACTGCCGCCGGATAGGCATCCAGGATCTTGATGGCAAGGGGGATGAGCTCTTTAAACTCCGTCTGCACAGGGTGAGCCTTGCCCTTCGCGACAATTTTGAAATCTGGATTTAACGCATCGGCGCCAGCTAGCACTGGCCTGAAGCGCTCGATGATCCTCTTCGCCAATCCATGGAAAGTGTAGCTGTCGAAGCGGCCTGCATAGGCCGCACCGCAACGCCGCCAAACGCGTTCCTTCAGGTTGTTACTGGCGTCGATCTTGAAGGCGATGGCCAAGATGCGTTTGGGATAACGACATACACCCGTAGTGAGTAGGAAGTCAGCGCGCTGAGCCAGCAACTCTGATTTACCCGAGCCTGGCCCAGCAGTCAGCGCTATACTGCGCTGTTGCTCCGTCGCGGCAATCTCTGCATTAGGCTCAAGCTTGATGCCGGCGGAAGGCTTCCAAGCGTCGACCTTGATCATTCGTGAAGCTCCCTGGCCATTTTGATCACATGCTTGACCAGTCGCTTGAGCGAGGGTGGCATACCCTCCCTCAAATCATCGTCAGAGAGATTCGAAAGGGCCTCAATGTGCGACTTAGGCTTGCTGTCGACCTTGAACAACCTGTGGTACGCGGCGAAATGCTTACGCTCAGTCACGGTGTACTGTTTTTCGTCAAAGAAGCTATCACCCAGCACGGATCTGAGCTGGCCGATCTTCGGTGCCACAAGGTCTTTGGCCTCGACACCAAAGGCTTGTGGGAAGGCGCAGAGCATGGAAAAGTCCAAGTCCATTGGACTGGAAAAGAAAACGTCAAACGGTTCAAGCTCAGCGATGTAGTTCCTCCACTCCCGACTTTTCTCAACCTTCAGAATTTTATATTTGGGGTTATCCCAGCTTGGGAGTTTCGCAAGCTGGTCATCAGGCATATACCCTTGGTTTGGGCAATGGAGATTGAGCTGCGTTGCAACGTAGTTGATCCTCCCCCACCCGCCACCGTGCCGAGCCACGTCAAGATCAAGAAGCGTAACGTAAGGGATTTTCAGCCCGCTCAAAAGACGCCAGAAATGATTTACGTGACGACCACCCAATGGCGCGATGCACACCGCGGCCTCATCCACCATGAGTCCTTCTGCAGCAAGCAATCGCGGCAACACAATTTCCTCGCTATCGCCCTCACCCAGCACTACCAGCCTGGAGAAATATATCTCGGGAAAGGCTTGCACTGCTTCCCTGACAAATTTGTAGGCCTCACCAGCCTTCGGAGGCATCGTAATCTTGGTTACGGCCGTGCAGCGCGAGTCATCAAGCCTAAGATACCGAATCTGCTCAGGCTCAACGCGCCGCAACATTGAAGGCGCATGCGTGGCGATCATCGCCTGCGCATCATAGGCATCCTTGCCCAGCACCAATGCCTTGAGCGACGATACGATCCGGCCCAGGTAATGAGGAGACAGACTATTCTCTGGCTCTTCTAGGGCTACTAGGGTGAACACTGCAGGCTTTAGCTTATCCAAGTCGAAAGAATCGTCATCGCCCTTGAGCACAGCCCTGCCAATCGCCTGAGAGGTGAGCACCAAGGTCAGGTAAAGCATCGACTTCTGACCGTCACTGAGCCGCGAAAAATCTACTTGCTGTTCGCCATGACCAGGGGTGAAGGAAACCGAGAGGTGTCGCAGTAATGCTTCGATCTCATGGCTAACAAAGGTCAAGCTCGGGTCTTTGAAAAACTTGCCTTTGTGCAGCTTGCCCCAGGCATTAGCAATACCGTCACCCAGGTTGATGACCGATTGATTGGTACTGAGGCTTGCAGAAATATCTGCAGACAACTGGCTGATTTTTTCACGCTGCTCAGTCCAGTTCACGGCTCGCAACAGGCGGCCCAAGAGCGCATTAGTCCCGTAGGTGATGTGCTCTGCTGGATCGCGACGTGCTGGCAGATAGTGCACCTGGATTTGATTACGCTCATCACGCGGCACTGGAGAGGTGGCTATCGGATTTCCATCCTCATCGACTTCCGAGACGTAGCGCAGGCTCTGCTCAATCTCATCGTCCAGTCCTAGCGTCGCATCCAGGCGATATCGCACACGCGGGACACCTCTGATGCTGTCCAACCGCATGTGACCAAAATTACATGGGATGGTCGGATGTTCTTTGGTCTCATCGGCGATTTCAGGAAAGTAGAAGTCTGCCTCGATCCACAGCGTTCGCTCATCCGGCCTTTCTTCTTCATTATGCGCAACGAAGAAATCAGATTTGCGCAGACGTCGCTGATTGGGGTCGATCGAAAAAAGTCGACAGAGCGCCTGCAACGTTGCGGTTTTCCCGGAGCCATTGGGCCCAATCAAGAAAGTCAGCTTTCGAAAATCGATAGTGACTGGCTTGGCGCCAAACGATTGGAAACCACACACGCGCATTTGCTTGAGTATCAACGCTCGAATCCCTTCTGGCTAACGATGAACGGCGGCCCAGACTTTCAGACACGCTCTATTTGAGTGACGCTGCTGGGGACCAATCCTAGCCCAGGCCATCGTCACGTGGTAGCCAAATAGTGGCGCAAGATTTATAGGCCTCCCAGTCAGCGAGCGTGGGTTTCTAAAATCAACTCAGCAAACTCGATCAGATCTTTCACATCCCCCAAATCCCTCGAAGAGGTTCCCAGCACATTGAATGTGCTCTGCGATCAATACGGCTGCGCCACGATCTCGAAACAGCCTGGTTTCCAGAAGGGCACGATGATGGGCAAAGGTGGCCGGTACGTTTGGCTCAGTGTTCCTAACAAATAAGAGGGACAACATGGGGTTAAGGCAGATCAGGAGTTCGTCCGCGTCGCCTATGAGCGCTTGGTAGAAGGACGGGTTCAGCTGACTGCTAGCTAACCCCGGCTCAATCGCAGCAAAGAACCTCGGTGGCACAAAAAGTGGCACAAAAAATCGATTCAGAAAAATTCACCGCCCATAAAAAAATCCAGTCACCGCTAAGTGACTGGATTTTCTAGGGATTTTTGGTCGGGACGGAGTGATTCGAACACTCGACCCCTTGCACCCCATGCAAGTGCGCTACCGGGCTGCGCTACGCCCCGACGATGCTTCCGGGTCACCGGAAGCGGGAAGAACTATACATTAAGCTTTTGAAATAAGGCAACTTTTTCTTTGCCTTACTTTTTCAGGACGTGCAGAACGTCTTCGAGCTCGGCGATCATCTGCTTGATCAGTTGACGATACTGAGTGGTGTCGTCCTTGGCTTCATCGCCGGACAAGCGCTGACGAGCGCCACCGATGGTGAAGCCCTGATCGTACAGCAATGCGCGAATCTGCCGGATCATCAGCACATCCTGACGCTGGTAATAGCGACGGTTGCCCCGCCGCTTCACCGGATTCAACTGTGGGAATTCCTGCTCCCAGTAACGCAGAACATGGGGCTTGACCGCGCAGAGTTCGCTCACTTCACCGATGGTGAAGTAGCGCTTGCCGGGGATCGCCGGTAGTTCGTCGTTATGACTTGGTTCCAGCATAGGCCTCGACCCTGGCTTTCAGTTTTTGCCCTGGACGAAAAGTGACCACACGACGAGCCGTGATCGGAATCTCTTCCCCTGTTTTCGGGTTACGGCCCGGTCGCTGGCGCTTGTCGCGCAAGTCGAAGTTGCCAAAACCCGAAAGCTTGACCTGTTCATTCAGTTCAAGAGCCTGGCGGATCTCTTCAAAAAACAGCTCCACCAGTTCCTTGGCTTCCCGTTTGTTCAGGCCGAGCTCTTCGTACAGACGTTCGGCCATCTCAGCTTTCGTCAGAGCCCCCATACGCTACTTCCTTAACGTGGCGTTGAACCTTTGTTCGAGGGAGGTGAGGATATCCTGCGTCGTGGCACTCACCTCATCGTCGTTAAGAGTGCGCGATGGATGTTGCCAGGTCAAGCCAACCGCAAGGCTTTTTCTAAGCGGATCAATACCTTTACCCTGATAGACGTCAAAAAGCTTGAGGTCTGTCAGCCACTCGCCCGCCGCCTCACGGATGGCCGCCAGCACGGCTTCTGCCGGCTGCTCGCGATCGACCAGCAGCGCCAGATCGCGACGCACTTCAGGGAAGCGCGACAGCTCATTGAACGCAGGCAGACGCCCAGCCGCCACTTCGGCCAACAGCAACTCGAAGAGGAACATCGGCTGATCCAGCTCCAGGGTCTTGGCCAACTCGGGATGCAAGGCCCCCATGAAGCCGACCAGGTGCCCTTCCCGCTCGATTCGCGCGGTCTGCCCCGGATGCAGGACGGCATGCTCGCCCGGCAAGAAGCTGAATGCATCGGCCGCACCGGCATACCCCAGCAGCGCCTCGACATCGGCTTTCAGGTCGTAGAAGTCGACGCTCTCACGGCTATTGGCCCAGCCTTCCGGCAGGCGACTGCCCGTGATCACGCCCGCCAGCATGGCTTCCTGCTTGAGCTCACCTAGCTGACCGACGAAGCGCAGGCCGCTCTCGAACAAGCGCACGCGCGACTGCTGGCGATTGAGGTTGTGCTGCAGCGCCTTGATCAGCCCCGGCCACAACGAGCAACGCATGGCCGCCATGTCGGCGGAAATCGGGTTGGCCAGTTGCAGGGGTTCGACGCCCGGCGCGAACAGCTCGAACAGCTTGGGATCGATGAAGCTATAGGTGATCGCTTCCTGATAACCACGCGCCACCAGCAGACGGCGCAGCGCCGGCAGCTCGGCACGCGCTTCGGCACGCGCCTGCGGCGCGAGACGCGCTTGCGGATAGCGCACCGGCAGGCGGTTGTAGCCGTACAGCCGGCCCAGCTCCTCGATCAGATCCACTTCCAGGCTGATATCGAAGCGGTGGCTGGGCACACTGACCTGCCACTGACCGGCACCCTGAGCACTGACGCCCAAGCCCAGCGAGGTCAGCAGGCGCTCGACCTCGGCGCCGTTCATATCCATGCCCAGCATCTGGCTGATGCGCTCGGCGCGTAGGGTAATCGGAGCCACCTTAGGCAGATCGACCTCGCTGACAGCCTCGATGATCGGCCCCGCTTCACCGCCGACGATTTCCAGCAGCAGCGCGGTCGCGCGCTCCATGGCCTGGCGCGCCAGTTGCGAGTCCACACCACGCTCGAAGCGGTGCGAAGAGTCGGTGTGCAGGCCATAGGAACGCGCCTTGCCGGCCACGGCAATGGTGTCGAAGAAGGCGCTTTCCAGGAACAGGTCGCGGGTCTTGTCACTGACGCCGCTGTGCTCACCACCCATGACGCCAGCGATGGCCAGGGCACGACTGTGATCGGCGATCACCAAGGTGTCGGCGCGCAGGCTGACTTCCTGGCCATCGAGCAGCACCAGCTTCTCGCCCTCTTCGGCCATGCGCACGCGAATGCCGCCGTTGATTTCGGCGAGATCGAAGGCATGCATCGGCTGACCCAGCTCGAGCATCACGTAGTTGGTGATGTCCACTGCCGCATCGATGCTGCGGATGTCGGAACGACGCAGGCGCTCGACCATCCACAGCGGGGTCGGACGAGACAGGTCGACGTTGCGCACAACGCGGCCGAGGTAACGCGGACAGGCCTTGGGCGCCAGCACTTCGACCGGGCGCACTTCGTCATGGGCAGGCGCGACGGCGTCGATGACCACAGGCGACACTGCGGCGCCATACATGGCACCGACTTCACGGGCCAGACCGGCGAGCGACAGGCAGTCGCCACGGTTGGGAGTCAAGCCGATCTCGATGCTGGCATCGTCCAGATTCAGGTAGGCACGGATGTCCTGACCAACCGGCGCATCGGCCGCCAGCTCCATCAGGCCGCTGTTGTCGTCGCTGATCTGCAACTCGGAAGCCGAACACAGCATGCCCTGGGATTCCACGCCGCGCAGCTTGGCCTTCTTGATCTTGAAGTCGCCCGGCAGCTCGGCACCGATCATGGCGAACGGAATCTTGATGCCGACGCGAGCGTTGGGCGCGCCGCAGACGACCTGGAAGGTCTCGCCGCCATTGCTTACCTGGCATACGCGCAGCTTGTCGGCGTCCGGGTGCTGTTCGGCACTGAGGATCTCGCCGACCACCACGCCACTGAAGGCACCGGCCACCGGCTGCACGGCATCGACCTCGAGGCCGACCATAGAAAGGCGCGCGACCAGATCCTCACGGGATACGTCGGGGTTCACCCAGCCACGCAACCATTGTTCACTGAATTTCATGTTGTCTGTTCTCCTTAAACGAATTCGATCACGAGGGGCGGTTACTAGCGAAATTGCGCCAGGAACCGCAGGTCGTTATCGAAGAACAGGCGCAAGTCATTGACGCCGTAACGCAGCATGGCCAGACGCTCGGCGCCCATACCGAAGGCGAAGCCGGAGTATTTCTCCGGGTCGATGCCGCTCATGCGCAGCACGTTCGGGTGCACCATGCCGCAGCCCATCACTTCCAGCCAGCCGGTTTGCTTGCATACACGGCAGCCCTTGCCGGAGCACATGACGCACTGCATGTCGACTTCGGCCGATGGCTCGGTGAAGGGGAAGAAGGAAGGACGGAAACGCACGCCCAAAGGCTTCTCGAAGAACACGCGAAGGAACTCTTCGATGGTGCCCTTGAGGTCGGCGAAGCTGATGCCCTCGTCGACCAGCAGGCCTTCGACCTGATGGAACATCGGCGAGTGAGTGATATCCGAGTCGCAACGATAGACGCGGCCAGGGCAGACGATGCGGATAGGCGGCTGCTGCGACTCCATGGTGCGCACCTGTACCGGTGAGGTATGGGTGCGCAGCAACATGTTGGCGTTGAAATAGAAGGTGTCGTGCATCGCCCGCGCCGGGTGGTGGCCGGGGATGTTGAGCGCCTCGAAATTATGGTAGTCGTCCTCGACTTCCGGGCCCTCGGCCACGCTGAAGCCGATATGGGTGAAGAACTGCTCGACACGCTCGAGCGTGCGCGTGACCGGGTGCAGGCCGCCGGAGGCCTGGCCGCGACCCGGCAGGGTCACGTCGATACGCTCGGAGGCCAGCTTCTCGGCGAGCAGGGCCTGCTCGAGCACGGATTTGCGGGCGCTAAGCGCATCCTGAACCTGCGTCTTGGCGGCGTTGATCAGGGCGCCGGCCTGCGGACGCTCCTCTGCCGACAGCTTGCCCAGGGTCTGCATCAGGGCAGTCAGTTCACCCTTCTTGCCCAGGTACTGAACCCGGAGCTGCTCCAGGGCGTTGACATCTTCGCTTCGTTGCACGGCCTCGAGCGCTTGGGAGACCAATGCATCCAGATTTTCCATGTACAGACTCCAGATACGAAATAGGGGAAGAGCTGTTAAGGCTCTTCCCCTATCTTTGACGTTGCCACCGGGCGAACCCGGTGATTGTCGGGGGACTTAAGCCAGAACGGCCTTGGCCTTCTCGACAATCGCAGCAAACGCCGCTTTTTCGTTCACTGCCAGATCGGCCAGAACCTTGCGGTCGATCTCGATCGACGCCTTTTTCAGGCCAGCGATCAGACGGCTGTAGGACAGACCGTTGACGCGAGCGCCGGCGTTGATACGAGCGATCCACAGTGCGCGGAACTGACGCTTGCGCTGACGACGGTCACGGTAGGCGTACTGGCCTGCCTTGATCACCGCCTGCTTGGCGACGCGGAACACGCGCGAACGCGCGCCGTAGTAGCCCTTGGCGAGCTTCAGGATTTTCTTGTGACGAGCACGAGCGATAACGCCACGCTTAACACGAGCCATGAGTAATTACCTCTAAGTATCTTGACCGATTAACGAACGCGCAGCATGCGCTCGACTTTTGCCTTGTCCGACGGATGCATCAGCTCGCTACCGCGCAGTTGACGCTTACGCTTGGTGGACATCTTGGTCAGGATATGGCTCTTGAAAGCGTGCTTGTGCTTGTAGCCCGAAGCAGTCTTCAGGAAGCGCTTTGCAGCACCGCTCTTGGTTTTCATCTTTGGCATGTTTAGTACTCCGCATTCATTAACAACTGATAACCATCAGGCCTGCCAGTGCCCGGGAGGTTATTTACGCTTCTTGGGAGCGATGACCATCATCAGCTGGCGTCCTTCCAGCTTGGGATGCTGTTCGACGGTGCCGAGCTCGATCAGGTCTTGTTCGACCCGCTTGAGCAGCTCCATCCCCAGCTCCTGGTGGGCCATCTCACGGCCGCGGAATCGAAGCGATACCTTGGCCTTGTCCCCATCTTCAAGGAAACGTACCAGGTTGCGTAGTTTTACCTGGTAATCCCCTTCTTCCGTCCCTGGACGAAACTTGATCTCTTTGATCTGCTGCTGGTGCTGGTTCTTCTTGGCAATAGCAGCCTGCTTTTTCTTCTCGAACAGGTGCTTGCCGTAGTCCATGATGCGGCAAACCGGAGGCACCGCATCAGCGGAGATTTCCACCAGATCCAGCTTGGCTTCCTCGGCAGCGCTCAGCGCCTCATCGATGGAAACCACACCAATCTGCTGACCGTCCGGCCCAATCAGGCGAACCTCACGCGCGGTGATGTTCTCGTTGATAGGCGCCTTGGGGGCGGCCCGCTTGTCCTGTCTCATATCACGCTTAATAGTTCTTACTCCAAATCTTGGCGACCACGCCGGGAAACCGTTTGCTGCAGTTGCGCCATGAACTGCTCGATGGGCAACGAGCCCATATCGACGCCTTCGCGAGTGCGCACAGCAACGGATCGTGTCTCGACTTCCCGATCTCCAATAACCAAGAGATAGGGAACCTTGAGCAAAGTATGCTCGCGGATTTTAAAGCCGATCTTCTCGTTTCTCAAGTCGGCCTTGGCACGGAATCCGCTTTGATTGAGGGTTTTCTCCACCTCACGGGCGAAATCGGCCTGTTTGTCGGTGATATTCATGATCACCGCCTGAGTCGGCGCCAGCCAGGCCGGGAAGGAACCGGCATAGTGCTCGATCAGCATACCGATGAAGCGCTCGAAGGAGCCGAGTATCGCACGATGCAGCATGACCGGGCGCTTGCGATTGTTGTCCTCGGCGATGTAGCTGGCCTCCAGGCGCTCCGGCAGGTTCGGATCGTACTGCAGCGTACCGCACTGCCAGTTGCGCCCCAGGCAGTCCTTGAGGGTGAACTCGATCTTCGGCCCGTAGAAGGCGCCCTCGCCCGGTTGATATTCCCAGGTCAGGCCCGACTCGTTGAGCGCGTCGGCCAGCGCCCCTTCGGCACGATCCCACAGCTCTTCGGAACCCACGCGCTTGGCCGGACGGGTCGACAGCTTCATGGACACATCGGTGAAGCCGAAGTCCTGGTAAACCTGCAAGGTCAGCTTGATGAAGTCGGCCGCCTCCTTCTTCACCTGTTCTTCGGTGCAGAAGATGTGTGCATCGTCCTGGGTGAAGCCACGCACACGCATGATACCGTGCAGCGCACCGGACGGCTCGTTACGGTGGCAGGCGCCGAACTCGGCGAGGCGCAGCGGCAGGTCACGGTAGGACTTCAGGCCCTGATTGAAGATCTGCACGTGGCACGGGCAGTTCATCGGCTTGACCGCGTAGTCGCGATTCTCCGACGACGTGGTGAACATGTTCTCGGCGTAGTTGGACCAGTGCCCGGAGCGCTCCCAGAGGATGCGATCGACCACCTGCGGCGTGCGCACCTCCACGTAGCCATGCTCACGCTGCACCTGGCGCATGTACTGCTCCAGCACCTGATAGACAGTCCAGCCATTGGGGTGCCAGAACACCATGCCCGGCGCCTCTTCCTGCAGATGGAACAGGTCGAGCTGCTTGCCGATGCGGCGATGATCGCGCTTCTCGGCCTCTTCGATGCGCTGGATATAGGCAGCCAGTTGCTTCTTGTCTGCCCAGGCAGTGCCATAGATGCGCTGCAACTGCTCGTTCTTCGAGTCACCGCGCCAGTAGGCACCGGAAATGCGGGTCAGCTTGAACGCCTTGAGGAAGCGGGTATTGGGCACGTGCGGACCGCGGCACATGTCCACGTATTCTTCGTGGTAGTACAGGCCCATGGCCTGCTCGTCCGGCATGTCGTCGATCAGGCGCAGCTTGTACTCTTCGCCACGCGCCTTGAACAGCTCGATGACCTCGGCCCGCGGCGTCATCTTCTTGATGACGTCGTAGTCCTTGTCGATCAACTCCTTCATACGCTGCTCGATGGCGGCCATGTCCTCGGGAGTGAAAGGCCGACCGATGGCGATGTCGTAATAGAAGCCTTCCTCGATGACCGGGCCAATCACCATCTTGGCATCCGGGTAGAGCTGCTTGACCGCATGCCCAACCAGGTGCGCACAGGAATGACGGATGATCTCCAGCCCCTCTTCGTCCTTCGGCGTGATGATCTGCAGGGTCGCATCGCTGTCGATCACATCACAGGCATCGACCTGCTTGCCGTTCACCTTGCCGGCCAGGGTGGCCTTGGCCAGGCCTGCACCGATGGATTGGGCGACCTCCAGCACGGATACCGGATGATCGAACGAACGCTGACTGCCGTCGGGAAGAGTAATGGTGGGCATGGCGCCTCCTCTCCTAGTGGTGACCCCTACCAAAGGTCACGTGGGTTGGGATGAGCCAGGAAGCGATTCGGCGGTATACCCACCTAACGATGGCAGGAGCCCGAAGGCCAACCAGACCGAACCAGAGTCACTGGGGAAGTAAAGAGAGCGGATGCTTCCAGAAAGCCGCCACGCTGGCAAGCGCAACGACACTCAAGGAGCACGCCCCGGCACCGGAAAATCCGGACAATAAAAAAGGGGTCGCCTGGCGACCCCTTTTTATCGATTTGGTAGGCACAATTGGACTCGAACCAACGACCCCCACCATGTCAAGGTGGTGCTCTAACCAACTGAGCTATGTGCCTTCGATGGGTGCGCATTCTACGCAGATCTTTTTGGCCGTCAACAGGTTTTTTCGCTAACCCACTGAAATAGGCCAATTTTTTTACCAGACACCCTTGTTGGATATTTTGCACGGGCACTAGCCGGCCATTTTCAACTCAGGTAGCATCGGGCCATTCGTAAAAAATAAAGAACAGAGGTTCAATATGGTGCACACGGCTTATCCGCAATCCTATTACGCCGCTTCAGCCAACCCCGTCCCGCAGCGCCCTGCCCTGCAAGGCGAGGTGGAAACCGATGTGTGCATCATCGGCGCTGGCTATACCGGCCTGTCCACTGCGCTGTTCCTCCTGGAGAACGGCTTCAAGGTAAGCATCGTCGAGGCGGCCAAGGTCGGCTTCGGCGCCTCGGGGCGTAACGGCGGGCAGATCGTCAACAGCTACAGCCGCGACATCGACGTGATCGAGCGCAGCGTCGGCCCCAAGCAGGCGCAACTGCTCGGGCAGATGGCCTTCGAGGGCGGCCGCATCATCCGTGAGCGCATCGCCAAGTACGATATCCAGTGCGACCTCAAGGACGGTGGTGTGTTCGCCGCGCTGACTGGCAAGCAGATGGGCCATCTGGAGTCGCAGAAGAAGCTGTGGGAGCGCTACGGCCATACCCAACTGGAGCTGATGGATGCACAGCGCATCCGCGAGGTGGTGGCCACCGACAACTATGTCGGCGGCATGCTGGACATGAGCGGCGGCCATATCCATCCGCTGAACCTGGCGCTCGGCGAAGCCGCTGCCGTGGAATCGCTCGGCGGCGTGATCTATGAACAGTCCCCGGCCACACGCATCGAGCGTGGCGCCAACCCCGTGGTGCATACCCCGGAAGGCCGCATCAAGGCCAAGTTCGTGGTGGTGGCCGGCAACGCCTACCTGGGCAATCTGGTCCCGGAGCTGGCGTCCAAATCAATGCCGTGCGGCACTCAGGTGATCACTACCGAGCCGCTGAGCGATGAAATGGCTGCCAGCCTGCTGCCGCAGGACTACTGCGTCGAGGACTGCAACTACCTGCTCGACTACTACCGCCTCTCCGGCGACAAGCGCCTGATCTACGGTGGCGGTGTGGTCTACGGTGCGCGCGACCCGGCCAACATCGAAGCAATCATCCGCCCGAAGATGCTCAAGACCTTCCCGCAGCTCAAGGATGTGAAGATCGACTTCGCCTGGACCGGCAACTTCCTGCTGACCCTGTCGCGCCTGCCACAGGTCGGCCGCATCGGCGACAACATCTATTACTCGCAGGGCTGCAGTGGCCATGGCGTGACCTACACGCACCTGGCCGGCAAGGTGCTGGCCGAGGCACTGCGCGGCCAAGCCGAGCGCTTCGATGCCTTCGCCGACCTGCCGCACTACCCCTTCCCGGGTGGCCGCCTGTTCCAGGTGCCCTTCAGCGCCATCGGCGCCTGGTACTACACGCTGCGCGACAAGCTGGGCGTCTGACCCTGCCCCAAACGAGAACGGCGCCCGCGGGCGTAATGCCGATCAGCTAAGCGCCGACTGGCTACGATTAGTCCCCTCGCCCCTACGGGGAGAGGGTTAGGGAGAGGGGTAAATGGCCGTTTCGCGGTATTTCGGCCCTCTCCCCGCCCCTCTCCCGTAAACGGGAGAGGGGAGCCAAACGTGTACAGCATCAACTGGCTGGCATTACCCGAACCCGAGGGCGCCGTTTTCTTTTGCATCAGGGGCAAGCCGGCAAGGTTTGGCACTGCCCGCCTGAGCCACTGGCCTTGAGCGGCGCGGCAAAGCGTGAATCCTTCGGTGCCAAACGTTGCGCACAGGCCTGAGCCTGCTGCGCCTCGCGCGCGCAGCCCTGCTCGCCCAGCACCTGCGACAGGTTGAACCAGCCAGCCGCGAAACCTGGCTCTCGCTTGAGGCTCTCGCGCAGGGCCTGCTCGGCGCCCTTGCGGTCACCGTCGGCATAGCGGCTGTTGCTCAGGGCGAACCAAGGCAACGACTCCTTCGGCCAGGCCTCGCTCGCCGTGCGGTAGGCGCGGCGCGCGGCAGCGGCCTGACCGGTCTGCTCCAGATCGCTGGCCGCCTTCATCCAGGTGTGCATATCAGCCTGTGCGGGCAAACGATCGGGCGACAGCGTCACCACCGCCCAGCGCCCGCCTCGGGCCCAGGTTCTGTCGAAGGTATTGAAACTGGTTTCCAGCCGGCGCGTGGTGCCAGAGCGCAGCATCAGCTCGCGCTCGCGGCGGTCATAGCCCACCACCACAGCGAAATGCCACTGTGGGTACCAGTCGAAGCCCAGGTTCTGCAGCACCAGCACCGGATTGCCGGCCGCCACTTCGGCCAGCACGGCATCCAGCCGCGGCTGCAGCGGGTAGACCAGCATTTCATGGCTGCGCGCGGCAGCCACCATCTCCACCTGCAGGCTGCCTTCGCGGCCTGGGATGTAGACCTTGTCCTTGAGCAGGCCGGGCGACGTCATCACACCACGCTGGTTGAGCATGGTGGACAAGGCCGCCGGCCCGCACTGGTAGGCCTGCTGCGGAAAGAAGGGAACGTCGCTCAGCTCGACCCGTTCAGGCAAACGCTCGCCCTCCGGTGACAGCACCGGAGAGCGAGCACAAGCAGCGAGTAAAGCGAGAGAAGCGATGCAGCAGAGACGAATCAGCGATTTATGCATTTGACGAAACTGAAGATGTCGGTGGCGCACAGCATATCAGTGATGATGAAGATCACCAGAAACAACACGATGATACCCACCACACCAGCACCGGCAGGCGCCTGATCCAGTTGCTGGTTGAACTGTGCCAGCTCGGCCGGCGTCAGGCTGGCGATGCGCGCCTCCACCTGCTCGCGATCCACGCCCATGGCCAGCAGTTTGTCCTTGACCTGCTGATCGTCGAGCATGGCCAGCAGTTGCTGCTGGTCGACCTGGTGCTGCTGCTCGGCGATGACCTCGGGCGTGCCGATCATGGCCGCATTGGCCGCGGGAATCTGTACCACCAGCAGCAACTGCAGCAATGCGGTGAAGGCGGCCAGACGACGCATGAAGGGGGTCATGGATATTGTCATTGTAGTGATCTCCTGAGGGACGAACTAGCCAATAGACAGCATCGTATCGACGGAGGTTCAGCCCTCACAGCGCCCCGCTCAAGCCCCCTGGAGCAACTGGCTGAGCACCGCACGCAGCTTGCCGGGCTTGACCGGCTTGTTCAGCAAGGGCACGCCCAGCACCTGCAGCTCACGCCGACAGGCATCGCTACGGTCGGCACTGATGACCAGTGCCGGAATCGGCTGAGCGAAACGCTCGCGCAACTGCTCGATCACCTGCGAACCGAGCACACCATGATCGAGGTGGAAGTCGGCGACGATCACCTCCGGCGCCCTGCCCTGCAGCCGCTGCATGGCCTCGGAAAGATCGACAGCGGTGATCACCTCGCAGCCCCACTGCCCGAGCAAGGCCGCCATGCTGTGCAGGATATCCACTTCATTGTCGATCACCAGCAGGCGCCGGCCTGGCAGGGGGTTGCCGAGCAGAGCCTGTGCCACGGGCTGCACCTGGCGTTGCGGCCGCTCCTGGGCCAGCGGCACGCGGATGCTGAACACCGAACCGCGCCCCGGCTGCGAACGCACCTGCACCGGGTAGCCGAGCATGCGCGCGATACGCTCGACGATGGCCAGGCCCAGACCGACGCCCTTGCGCTCGGCGGCGCGGCCGACCTCGAGCTGGTTGAACTCGAGGAAGATCTTGTCCAGTTGATCGGCCGCGATGCCCCGGCCGCTGTCCCACACCTGTATGTCGAGAAAGGCGCCGCGCCGCCGCGCGCCGAGCAGTACGCCGCCGCGCTCGGTGTAACGGCAGGCATTGCTGAGAAAATTGCGCAGGATGCGCGTCAGCAGGCGGAAGTCGGTACGCACCGCACAGTCGGCGATGTGCACGCGTAGGCGCAGACCGCTGGCCACTGCCACCCCCTCGAACTCCGAGGCCAGCGGTGCCAGCAGTTCTTCCAGGCGATAGACGTCCACGTCCGGTTTGATCGCGGCCTGATCCAGCTTGGAGATGTCCAGCAGATCGGTGAGCAGGTCTTCCGCCCCCTCCAGCGCCAGGTGGCTGCGCTCCACCAGATTGTGCTCGGCGTTCGGCAGCTCGCGCTCGCGCAGGGTGGAGATCAGCAGGCGCGCGGCATTGAGCGGCTGCAGCAGGTCGTGGCTGGCGGCTGCCAGGTACTTGTCCTTACTGCGATTGGCCGCCTCGGCGGCATCGCGCGCCTCGCGCAGGGCCCGCTCGATGCGCTCGCGTTCGGCAATCTGCTGCTGCAGGTTGCGGTTGGATTCGAGCAGCTCGAAGGTGCGCGCCGCCACCCGTCGCTCCAGCTCGTCATTGAGTTGCTGCAGGCGCTGCTGGGCCTGCTTGCGCTCGGTGATATCGGCGACGAAGCCCTCGAACACGCCATCACCATCCGGTTTGAGCAGCAGGTTCATCAGCACGTCGATGGTGCTGCCATCGCGCCGCCGCAGGCGCGTCTCGTAACCCAGCAGTGCTTGCCCCTGGTTCAGCCGCTCACGGATCAGCGCCAGCTCGTCGAAGCCACCGACGAACAGGTGCCGGGCCAGGTCGCCCGGCGACCACAGCACCTGCTGCGGGTCGTCATAGCCGAGCATGCGCGCCATCGCCGGGTTGGCCGCCAGCACACCGTCCTGCAGGCTGGCCTGGATGATGCCGTGCACGGCATGCTCGAACAGCCATTTGTAGCGGTTGCGCTCGGTTTCCAGCTCCTCCAGACGCGCCAGCAGCTCCGGGTAATGACTCTTGCGCGCCGACTGGCTGCCCAGGCCCAGCAGCCCGGCCAGGGCCTCGTCAGAGCGCCTCGCCATAGACCACCTCGACATCGCGCTGGGTCGACTCGCGCGGGTTGGTGAGGATGCATGGGTCGTCCATGGCATGGCTGGAAAGGAAGGGAATATCCGAACTGCCGACGCCATGCAGGCCCAGGGTTTCACGGAAACCCACGGCATGCTTGAAGGCGATCAGGTGTTCGACCAGGCGCTGGCGGATCTGCGCGTGAGCAAGGCCACGGCAGTCGATGCCGAGGGTTTCGGCGATGACCTTGAAACGCTCCGGCGCTGCGCTGTAGTTGAAGGCCACCACATGCTCGATCAACACCGCATTGCACAGGCCGTGCGGCAGGTCGAGGAAACCGCCCAGGCTGTGGCTCATGGCATGCACCGCGCCGAGAATGGCGTTGGAGAAAGCCAGGCCGGCCTGCATGCTGCCGAGCATGATCTTCTCGCGCAGGGCGATATCCTGCGGGTTGGCGATCATCTGCACCAGGTTGCCGTTGATCAGGCGCATGGCCTCCAGCGCGTGGGGGTCGGTGAGCGGGCCGTGGCCGGTGGAGACGAAGGCCTCGATGGCATGCACCATGGCGTCGATGCCGGTGCAGGCGCTGAGGAAGGGATCCATGCTCAGGGTGGTTTCCGGGTCGATCAGCGACACGTCCGGCACCACCGCCTTGCTGACGATGGAGAACTTCATCCGCTCCTGCTGGTTGGAGATGATCACGAACTGCGACACATCCGCCGAGGTGCCGGCAGTGGTGGGAATCAGAATCAACGGCGGGCTGGGCACACGGATGGTGTCCACCCCCTCGAATTCGAGAATGCTGCGGCCATGGGCGACGACGATGCCGATACCCTTGGCGCAGTCCATGGGGCTGCCGCCGCCGACCGCGACTATGACGTTGCAGCCCTCGCTGCGATACAGCTCGGCGCCCTCCATCACCTCTTCCACACGCGGGTTGGGCGACACCTTGGTGTACAGGCAGTAGGCGATGCCCAGGGCCTGCAGGCTGGCCTCGACATCCCCGGCCCAGCCGGCGGCGACCACGCCGGGGTCGGAGACGATCAGCACCTTGCGGGCACCGAAGGTTCGGGCGTAGTTACCGACATTGTGTCGGGAGCCAGCGCCGAAAATGATCTCGGGGGAAACGAACTTACGCAGTTGCCTCAAATCGTGGCTCATACAACGGCCTGAATCTTGTTGTTATGGACTGACCATCAGCCTACTGCATTGCCCGTTTTATGCAATGCGACCTAGGTCAGGCGCTGGTAGAAGTCATGCTCGGCACGCAGGGCTTCGGCCAGATGGGCGGCCTGGCGAAAGCCATGGCGCTCGCCGGGGAAGAGGAGGTATTCGACTGCCAGGCCGCGCTCGCGCAGGGCTTCGACCATCGACTCGGTCTGGCTCGGCACCACCACGGCGTCCAACCCGCCCTGGAAGAAGATCACCGGCGCCTGGATGCACCCGGCCTGCAAAAGAGGCGTGCGACGCCGGTAGCGCTCGGCATCCCGCTCGGGGTCGCCGATCAGCCAGTCCAGATAGTCGGCCTCGAACTTGTGAGTCGCCTCGCGCAGCGCCAGAGGAGCACTGACCCCATAGAGGCTGGCGCCACCGCGCAGAAATGGCAGCTCGACCAGCGCTCGCAGCGCGCTGAAACCACCGGCACTGCCGCCGCGCACGAACACCCGCTGCGCGTCGATACGGCCGCTGGCAGCCAGCGCCTTGATGGCGGCGCCGATGTCCTCCACCTCCAGCTCGCCCCACTGCCCGGCCAGGCGCAGGCGATAGGCGCGGCCATAACCGCTGCTGCCCCGGTAGTTGAGATCAAGCACGGCGTAGCCGCGCAGCGTCCAGAAGGCGATGCGCGGGTCGAACACCGGATAGCAGGCCGAAGTGGGCCCGCCATGCAGGAAGACCACCAGCGGCGGACATCCACCGGAAGAAACCGGGGCGTAGAAAAATCCATGGCAGTGCTCGCCCTGCCCCACTTCACAGCTCAAGGGCTCCGGCCGGGAAAGCTGTGCGCTGGGCAAGGGCTGTTCGCCACCGGCGCGTATATGCAGTGCGCCATCGCTGCGACCAATAGCGAGCACGGCCGGCAGGCGATCCGGCGCAGCAGCGATACAGTAGAAATATTCGCTATCGGCAGCCAGGGAACGGAAGCGGGTGAAGCCTTCAGCCAGCCTCCGTTCGTAGGGTGCGCTGTGCGCACCGATTGTTTTGCCGTCGAGATCGCGGGTGCGCACGGCGCACCCTACCAGCACGCCGACACCCTGCTCGAAGCGGGTCAGCAGCAGCTCGTCGTTCGCCAGCGGCAGATAGGTACAGCCACCCAGTTGCCAGGGCGCCGGGGCATGGTCGCCAGGCGCACCCTGGGGTTCCGCCTCCCTGTCGACACACCAGGGCTGCCACCAGCCGGCCTGGTCGCTCAGCACCCATAACCGGCCCTGGGCGTCGAAGCGTGGCTGCTGCAAGGAGCGGTCCCCCGCCTCACCAGCCAGTATGCGGGTAGGTTCGCCGGACTCACGCAGGCACAGGCGCGTGGCGACCCAGGGCTGGTTCGGCCTGTCCCATTCGATCCAGGCCAGGCGCTGGCCTTGGGCATCGACTACGGGCGCGGCATAGAAATCGGCGCCCTCGACCAGTACCTCGCGCTTGCCGTTCAGACCGATACGCACCAGGCGATGCACCACCACGTCGCCTTCATGGCTTTCCTCCACCGCCAGCAGCGCTTGCCAGGCAGGCACTAAGGACAGGTCGCCATAACGGCAGTGAGCCGCATCGGTGATGGCGTAGGGTGCGCTGTGCGCACCGCCGTCCACCGCGAAATCGATGCGATAGACCTGCTGGTCGCTCTCGTTGACGAACGCCACGCCCAGCTCCGTGGCGCAGCAGGCACCGCCACCGTATTCGTAGACCCGGCTGCGCACGGAAAACCCTGGCGGCGTCAGCTCACGCACGACGCCATCGCAGCAGAAGAACAGCCCGCAACGCGCCAGCCCGGGATCGAACGCCACCCACAGCACACCGCCATGGGCAACGTGCAACTCGGCGAAATCGGCGCTGGCGGCTGCGGCCTGCTCGGCACTCCAGATGCTGTCGTGATCGGTGCGCACGGCGCACCCTACGCCTTGCATATGATCCGCGAGGCCTTCTCGTTGCGGTACTGCAGGGCATCCAGGCCCAGCGGCGCCTCGTCGGCCTGCCGCCGCGCGGCGAGAATCACCTCATGGTGCGCCGACTTGCTGCACACCGGGTCGGCGTTGCTGGCGTCGCCGGTGAGCATGAAGGCCTGGCAGCGACAGCCGCCGAAATCCTTGTGCTTCTCGTCGCAGCTACGGCAGGGCTCGGGCATCCAGTCGTCGCCGCGAAAGCGGTTGAAGCCGAAGGAGTGCCGCCAGATATGTTCGAGGCTGTGCTCGCGCACGTTGGGAAATTGCACCGGCAATTGCCGTGCGCTGTGGCAAGGCAGCGCCGTGCCATCCGGGGTGATGTCGAGAAACAGGCTGCCCCAGCCGTTCATGCAGGCCTTGGGGCGCTCCTCGTAATAATCCGGGGTGACGAAGATCAGCTTGCACGGGTGCTTCTCGGCCGCCAGCTTGTCGCGCCACTGATTGGTGATGCGCTCGGCACGTTCGAGCTGCGCACGGGTCGGCAACAGCCCGGCACGGTTGAGCTCGGCCCAGCCATAGAACTGGCAGGTGGCGAGTTCGACGAAGTCCGCCTCCAGCTCCAGGCACAGCTCGATGATGCGCTCGATATTGTCGATGTTGTGCCGATGGGTGACAAAGTTGAGCACCATCGGGTAGCCATGGGCCTTGACCGCACGGGCCATGGCCAGCTTCTGCGCGAAGGCCTTCTTCGAGCCGGCCAGCAGGTTATTCACCTCCTCGTCGGCGGCCTGAAAGCTGATCTGGATATGATCCAGGCCAGCTTCGGCGAACTCGGCGATGCGCGCTTCGGTCAGGCCGATGCCGGAGGTGATCAGGTTGGTGTAGTAACCCAGGCCGCGCGCCGCTGTGATCAGCTCAGCCAGATCCTGGCGCACCAGCGGCTCGCCGCCGGAAAAGCCCAACTGCGCCGCACCCAGCTCACGGGCCTGGCGAAACACCTCGATCCACTCGGCGGTGGACAGCTCGGCGCCCTGCTGAGCGAAGTCCAGCGGGTTGGAACAGTACGGGCATTGTAGCGGGCAGCGGTAGGTCAGCTCGGCCAGCAACCACAAGGGCTGACCAATCGGCACGCCCGGTTTAGCGAAGCTCGATCCAGAACTGTGCATGGGCCACCTCGATAAAGGCCAGGATGTCTTCGTCGATGCCCGGCACACCGGGGAAACGCTGCTGCAGGTTGGCGATGATCTCCCCCACCGAGCGCGTGCCGTCGACCTGCTGGAGAATCTCGCCGGCACTGTCGTTGAGTTTGATCATGCCCTCCGGGTAAAGCAGCACATGGCAGTCCTGAGCGGGCTCGAATTGCAGGCGGAAACCACGGCGAATGGCGGGCACGCTGGGCAGAAGGTTGGCAGTCATGGAACGGACTCCGTCATGGTGCTGGTGCGCACAGCGCACCCTACAAAAGGCTCAACCGTAGGGTGCGCCACGCGCACCGACACATCGAGGTTCATAGCGCGATCCCCCGATGCCAGACGCGCTGCTCGGTCACCGTGTGATACGGCGGGCGCTGCAGTTCGTAGGCCATGCTCATGGCGTCGAGCATGCTCCACAGCACGTCCAGCTTGAATTGCAGGATCTGCAGCATGCGCTCCTGCGCCTCACGGGTGCGGTAGTGCTCGAGGGTGATGCGCAGGCCATGCTCGACATCCCGGCGCGCCTCCTTCAGGCGCTTGCGGAAATAGTCGTAGCCGGTGGCATCGATCCACGGATAGTGCTGCGGCCAGGCATCCAGGCGCGACTGATGGATCTGCGGGGCGAACAACTCGGTCAGCGAGCTGCTGGCCGCTTCCTGCCAACTGGCGCGGCGGGCGAAGTTGACGTAGGCATCGACGGCGAAGCGCACGCCGGGCAATACCAGCTCCTGCGACAGCACCTGTTCACGGTCAAGACCGACCGCCTCGGCCAGGCGCAGCCAGGCTTCGATACCGCCCTCCTCGCCAGGCGCGCCATCGTGGTCGAGGATGCGCTGAATCCACTCGCGGCGGGTTTCGCGATCCGGGCAGTTGGCGAGAATCGCCGCATCCTTGAGCGGGATATTGACCTGGTAGTAGAAGCGGTTGGCCACCCAGCCCTGGATCTGCTCGCGGGTGGCACGGCCTTCGTACATAGCGCGATGGAAGGGGTGATGGATGTGGTACAGCGCACCCTTGGCACGCAGCGCCTGCTCGAACTCGGCAGGGGTCATGGCAGCTTGGCTCATCGGCTCTCCGTTTTTTCTTATTGGCCCGTCACAGGTGGATGCTCATGCCATCGAATGCGACCTCGATGCCATGCGCGTCCAGTTCGGCGCGCTCGGGCGAGTCCAGGTCGAGAATCGGGTTGGTGTTGTTGATATGAATGAGGATCTTGCGCGCCGACGGCAGGCCGTCGAGCACCTCGATCATGCCGCCTGGGCCGCTCTGGCACAGGTGGCCCATCTCGCTGCCAAGCTTGTCGCCCACCTCGCACAGGCGCATTTCGTCGTCACGCCAGAGGGTGCCGTCCACCAGCAGGCAATCGGCGCGGCGCATCCAGCTCAGCAGGTGCTCGTCCACCTGGCCGAGGCCGGGGGCATAGAACAGGCTGCGGCCGCTGCGGCTGTCCTCGATGAACAGGCCGATGTTGTCGCCCGGATGCGGATTGCCGCGATGCGGCGAATACGGCGGTGCGCTGCTGCGCAGGGCAATGGCGGTGATGCTCAAGGCCGAGCAGGCCGGGATGGCGAAGGGCTTGGCGTCCAGATCGATCAAGCGGTGCTGCAGGCCGCCGTTCCAGTGGGCAAGCATGTTGAACAGCGGAAAGCCCGTGGTCAGATCCTGATGCACCATCTCGGTACACCAGACCTCATGGGGGCAGCCTTCGCGCAGGGTCAGAAGCCCGGTGCAATGGTCGATCTGGCTGTCAAGCAGGACGATGCCGGCAATCGCCGTGTCGCGCAGCTTGCGCGCCGGCTGCAGCGCCGGGAAGGCTTCGATCTGGGCGCGGATGTCCGGCGAGGCATTGCACAGGATCCACTGCTCGCCGTTATCGGAAATGGCGATGGACGATTGCGTGCGCGGCTGCGCGCGCAGGGTGCCAGCACGCACACCGCGGCAGTTGCGGCAGTTGCAGTTCCACTGGGGAAAGCCACCGCCAGCGGCGGAGCCGAGAATCTGGATATGCATGGGAGTCACCAGCGGGATGCCCCGGACGGGCCGGGGCCAGGGGCAATCAGCGGTTGGCGAAATACATGGTCACTTCAAAGCCAATACGCAGATCGGTGTAGGCGGGTTTAGTCCACATGGTGCGGTCCTCTTGTTATGGCGCCGGGGCATTCCGGCACCCTCATTAAGCCCCCGCCAGGCAAGAGGCCAAATGGTACTTTGGGATGAGTCGGCACTGGCATTGGTAGGTGAATCCACTTAGTAGGAATGGATCGTGCCACGAAGGTTCCAGCAATTGCTCGGGCTGAAACATGTGCCAATACAAAAGCGCCTAGAGGAATGTGGGTGGCGCATTCGCGATCATGGCCCGGTACAGGGTCAAAACCCATCACCAATAAAAAACGCGGCCGAAGCCGCGTCGCGATAAGGTTCTGCTGCCGCGCATCAGGTAGGGTGCGCTGCGCGCACCGAACGATCACCTGGGCACCAGCAAGCGGTGCGCACAGCGCACCCTACGCCAGACATCAAAGCCGCACGCCGGAGCGAACGTGCGGCCTCGGGGGTCGGTGAATCAGAAGAAACCCAGCGGGTTGATGTCGTAGCTGACCAGCAGGTTCTTGGTCTGCTGGTAGTGGTCGAGCATCATCTTGTGGGTTTCACGCCCGACCCCGGACTTCTTGTAGCCGCCGAAGGCAGCATGCGCCGGGTACAGGTGGTAGCAGTTGGTCCACACACGACCAGCCTTGATGGCACGGCCCATGCGGTAGGCGACGTTCATGTCGCGGCTCCACACGCCGGCGCCGAGGCCGAACTCGGTGTCGTTGGCAATCGCCAGGGCTTCGGCTTCGTCCTTGAAGGTGGTCACGCCGATCACCGGACCGAAGATTTCTTCCTGGAACACGCGCATCTGGTTGGTGCCCTTGAGCAGGGTGGGCTGAATGTAATAACCGCTGGCCAGGTCGCCTTCGAGTTTTTCCGCCGCACCGCCGGTCAGCACCTGCGCGCCTTCCTGCTGGGCGATCTCCAGGTAGCTGAGGATCTTGTCGAACTGCTGCTGCGAAGCCTGGGCGCCGACCATGGTCTCGGTGTCCAGCGGGTTGCCACGCTTGATCTGCTTGACCTTCTTCATCACCTCGACCATGAAGGCGTCGTAGATCGACTCCTGCACCAGGGCGCGCGACGGGCAGGTGCACACCTCGCCCTGGTTGAAGAAGCCCAGCACCAGACCTTCGGCCGCCTTCTCGATGAAGGCCGGCTCGGCGTTCATGATGTCGGCGAAGAAGATGTTCGGCGATTTGCCGCCCAGCTCGACAGTGGACGGGATGATGTTCTCGGCCGCGCATTTCATGATGTGCGAGCCCACCGGGGTGGAGCCGGTGAAGGCGATCTTGGCGATGCGCTTGCTGGTGGCCAGCGCTTCACCGGCCTCGCGGCCGAAGCCCTGGACGATATTGAGCACGCCCGGCGGCAGCAGGTCGCCGATGATTTCCACCAGCAGGGTGATGGACAGCGGCGTCTGCTCGGCTGGCTTGAGCACGATGGCGTTGCCGGCGGCCAGGGCCGGCGCGAGTTTCCAGGCGGCCATCAGCAGCGGGAAGTTCCACGGGATGATCTGCCCGACCACACCCAACGGCTCGTGGAAGTGGTAGGCCACGGTGCCGTCGTTGATCTCGGCGGTGCTGCCTTCCTGAGCGCGGATGCAGCCGGCGAAGTAGCGGAAGTGATCGGCGGCCAGCGGCACGTCGGCGTTCAGCGTCTCGCGTACGGCCTTGCCGTTGTCCCAGGTTTCGGCTACGGCCAGCAGTTCGAGGTTGGCTTCGATGCGGTCGGCGATCTTCAGCAGGATGTGCGAACGCTCCTGCACGCTGGTACGGCCCCAGGCATCGGCGGCGGCATGGGCGGCGTCCAGTGCCTTGTCGACGTCGGCGGCATTGGAACGGGGGAATTCACCGATCACCGAAGCGTCGACCGGGCTGGTATTGGTGAAGTACTGGCCGCTGAGCGGAGCGACGAACTCACCACCGATGTAGTTGCCGTAGCGCGGTTTGAGGGTGACGACGGCGCCTTGGGTACCGGGTTTGGCGTAAATCATGATGCGGTCCTCTCTTCTTGTCGGAGCCTGCAGCCGACGGGTGGAAGCAGGTCATGGTTCGATCTTAGAAAGCCCTCCGCGCCCTCGGTATGCGCCCATGGCACAGATCGCCTCGTCATTTGGTAGTAGAGCGGCGAGCAGTCTGGCGCGGGCCTTCAGCAGCGAGGTGCGAGGTCATGGAAGCTAAAGGCTAGACCGGCTCGCTCGACATTGCGTTCCCCGCCGAGAAAAAACGTCAGCGGCCGTTCAGGGTCATGAAACGACGATGACCGGACAGAGGCCGGCCATCGTCTGCTGCATCAGCCCGTTACTGCTTGGCCACCAGCTCCTTGGGCAGCTTGAAGGTCCACAGCATGCCGCCCTGGTTCAGGTGCTTGACGCGCTTGGCCACCTCGCCGCCCCACAGCGGTACCGCACCACCCCAGCCGGACAGCACCGAGACGTACTGCTCACCGTCCATTTCCCAGGTCACCGGCGAGCCGATCACCCCAGAACCGGTCTGGAACTGCCAGAGCTTCTCGCCGGTCTTGGCGTTGAAGGCCTGCAGATAGCCCTCGGGATTGCCGGTGAATACCAGGTTGCCCTTGGTGGTCAGCACCCCACCCCACAGCGGCGCGTAGTTGGTCTGGCGCCAGACCTCCTTGCCGGTCTTCGGGTCGATGGCGCGCAGCACGCCGATGTAGTCCTCGTTGAGCGGTTTGATGGTGAAGCCGGCACCGAGGTAGGCCGCGCCCTTCTTGTAGGCGATGTCCTCGTTCCAGATGTCCATGCCCCACTCGTTGGACGGCACGTAAAACAGGCCAGTGTCCTGGCTGTAGGCCATGGGCATCCAGTTCTTCGCGCCGAGGAAGGCCGGTGCGGAAAATACGCTGCTGCCCTTTTCCTTGGCGCTGGGCGAGCCGGGGCGGTTGCTGTCGTCGTAGATCGGCCGGCCATTCTTGTCCAGGCCCTTGGCCCAGGTGATCTTGTCGACGAAGGGGAAGCCGCGGATGAACTTGCCGTTGGTACGGTCAAGCACATAGAAGAAGCCGTTACGGTCGGCGGTTGCAGCCGCCTTCACGGTCTTGCCGCCTTCCTGGTAATCGAAAGAGATCAGCTCGTTGACGCCATCGAAGTCCCAGCCGTCGTGCGGGGTAGTCTGGAAGTGCCACTTGATGCTGCCGTCGTCCGGGTTCAGGGCCAGGCGCGAGGAGGAATAAAGGTTGTCGCCAGGGCGCAGGTGCGAGTTCCACGGTGCCGGGTTGCCGGTGCCGAAGAACAGCAGGTTGGTGTCGGCATCGTAGTAGCCACCAAGCCAGGGCGCGGCGCCGCCGGTCTTCCACAGGTCGCCCGGCCAGGTCTTGCCGGCCTGGCCACCGCTGATGCCGTTCTCCACCGCCTTGCCGTCCTTGTAGACATAGCCCATGTGGCCTTCCACGGTCGGGCGAGTCCACAGCAGGTCGCCATTCTTGGGGTCGTAGGCCTCGATCTTGCCGACCACGCCGAACTCGCCACCGGATACGCCGGTGATCAGCTTGCCGTTGACCACCAGGGGAGCGGCGGTGATGGAGTAACCAGCCTTGTGATCGGCCACGCGCTTGCTCCACACCACCTTGCCAGTGTCCTTGTTCAGGGCCACCAGCTTGGCATCCAGGGTACCGAAGATCACCAGATCGTCGTACAGCGCCACGCCGCGGTTGATCACGTCGCAGCAGGGGCGGATATCATCAGGCAGACGCGCTTCGTACTGCCACAATTCACGGCCGGTGCGCGCATCGACAGCGAATACTCGCGAATAGGAGGCGGTGACGTACATCACGCCATCTTTGATCATCGGCTGGGCCTGCTGGCCGCGCTGTTTCTCGCCACCGAAGGACATGGTCCACACCGGGCGCAGTTCCTTGACGTTGCGATCGTTGAGCGTGCTCAGCGGGCTGTAGCGCTGGCCCTGCAGCCCCAGACCGTTGGTGACGATCTGGTCAGTGGTGGTGGCGTCCTTGAGAATTTCGGCATCGGTCACCGCCAGTGCGGCAGCGGATGGCAACAGCATGGCAGCACAGAGTGCGGTGAGGAGGAAGGGCTGGCGAAGACCGGCGTGTTTCATTGCGGCTACCTCTGTGGGTTCATTGTTATTACCGGGAAATTTTCCCGGTCTGCCGCGAATTCTTGGCTCCCACCGCTTACCCAACAATTGCACCCAGTGCCGATTTTCCTCCTTCCTTGGTAGCAATACCTGGCCCGATCACCCACACTGCCGCCCTGCCCAACCGCCCTGGAGACCGCCATGCCCCTCGACCCGCTAGCCCGCAAAGCCGTGCTGGAACACCCGCAAGCGCTCGACTGCAGCGTCTATCGCCCGGACGAAAAGGATGAGGACGCCGAGGAACTCGACCTGGGCGAAGCACGGCTGCTGATGCTTGGCGCCTTCGAGGCGCCGTTGGACTGGGATGCCCGCCAGCGCGAGGAATATTTCGGTGAGGAAGACCCTGCGCTGTTCTTCAGCGCGCGTATCGAATGCCTCGCTGCACCGCTCAGCAAGGCCTTCTTCACGACCGAGAGCGGCGACTACGTGGCCGTACAGCCGAGCCGGGGCGAAGTGGTGATGTACTACGTCTACGATCAGGAAGAGGACGCCGAGGGGAGCCGCTATATCCTGATCCGCGATGACGAGGAACTCTGACAGCCTGTTGTTAGAGCTCCAGCGTCAGCAGCACCGCACAGATCAACAGAAAGCCGCAGAACAGGCTGCGCAGCAGACGCTCCGGCAGCGAGTGCGCCAAACGCACGCCCCAACTGATGCTGAGCAGCCCACCAGCCGCCAACGGCACGCCCAGCCACCAGTTGACGTGCTGGTGCAGCGCATAGGTGAACAGCGTGACGGCGGTGCTGGGCAACGCCAGCGATAGCGACAACCCCTGCGCCACCACCTGGCTGGTGCCGAACACGCTGGTCAGCACCGGCGTGGCCACCACTGCCCCACCCACGCCGAACAACCCGCCCATGCCACCGGCCACGCTGCCAAGCGCGCCGAACCAGCCCCAGGAATGGCGCAGCTCGCCACTCGGCACCGCCTGCTGCGTCAGCATACGCAGCAGGTTGTAGGCCGCCAGCGCCAGCAGGAAGCAGACGAAAGCCCAGCGCATGGTGCGCGCATCCAGGCCGACGGCATAGAGCGAGGCCAGCCAGGCACAGAGGAAACTGGTCACGCCCAGCAACAGGGCATGGCGTGGATCGATACGGTTGCGCTGGTGATAGCGCCAGATTGCCAGCATCACGTTCGGCACCACCATCACCAGTGCCGTGCCCTGGGCCAGTTGCTGATCCAGCCCGAACAACACCCCGAGCACCGGAATGGCGATCAGCCCACCACCAATGCCGAACAGCCCGCCCAGGGTGCCCAACGCCATGCCCAGCAACAGATTCAGCAGCAGATCGAACGCACTCATGACACCTCCACAGTTGTGCGCATGGTAGAAGCGCGCAGCTAGTATGGAAACGCACAAGCACGCAAAATGGCTGTGCTTATCACGCACAGCGAGCCCTCATGAACCCGGATGCCCTGACCGCTCAACTGGAGCTGTTTCTCGACGTACTGGAAGCCGGCAGCTTCTCCGCCGCCGCTCGCCGCCACCCGCTCACGCCCTCAGCGGTGGCGCGGCGCATCGATGCGCTGGAGCGCGCCATTGGCAGCAGCCTGTTCAGCCGCACCACCCATGCCGTGCGGGTCACGCCGGCAGGCCTGGCCTTCGCCGAACGGGCCCGGCGCATCCTCAACGAGCTGCATCTGGCCCGCTCCGAAGCGGTATCGCTGAGCAGCGCACCGGAAGGCCTGATCCGCATCGACGCACCGACGCCCTTCGGTCGCCGCCACCTGGGCCCGGCCATCGCCGACTTCCTCACCGCCAACCCGGGGCTGGACGTGCAACTGCGGCTGATCGACAGCTTCACCGACCTGCACGGCGAGCACCTGGGCGAAGTAGATATCGTGGTGCGCATAGGCCCCCTGCCGGACAGCCGACTGGTGGCCACGCCACTGGCTTCGATGACCCGCATCGTCTGCGCCAACCCGGACTACCTGCGCCGACGCGGCATCCCGCGTAGTCCGTTGGAGCTCGATCAGCATGACGGCCTCGACTGGGACAGCCTCGCCCCACCCTACGCCTGGCGCTTCGAGGTCGACGGCAAGCTGCAGCTATGCAAGCCCAAGCGCATGCGGCAAACCAGCAACAACGCCGAAACCCTGCTGTTCAGCGCCATCGCCGGCCTGGGCATTGCCCACCTGCCGACCTGGATGATCAGCGAGCACCTGCAGCGCGGCGAGCTGGTGCCGCTGTTCTGCGAGAACGGCCTGCCCCCGAGCGAGCCCAGCACCATCTACGCGCTGCGCCTGGAGCGCGAAGCCAGCGCACGAACGCGCCTGCTGCTCAGCTTCCTCAAACAGCGCTTCGGCTTTCCGCCGCCCTGGGATCAGGCGTTGCAGGCCAGCCTGGGCTGAGCAGCGTCGGTCAGGCGGCCACGACTCGCGTACCGGCCAGGTGGTCGTGCACACAGCGCCGGTCGCTGCGGAAGATGAATAGGTAATTGATGCTGCACAGCAAGGTGCCGGCGACAGGAATCAGCGACACCAGCCATACACTCAGGTAGCGCTTGAGCAACAGGCCGGGCAGCGCCGGCACCTGGCCCTGCATGTCGACGATCCGCACCTTGCAGATGCGTTTGCCCACGGTTTGCCCGTAGCGCTTGAGCCAGGCTCCGTTGATCAGCACGAACACGACCATGCCGATCAGTATGCCCTGCACCTGCAGCCAGATGCTCGGCTCGATGCCCTGCACGAGCATCTCGAAATCACCCTTGAAATAGGAAATCGGCATCGTGATCAACGCGAGCAGCAGGGAGTCGATGATCACCGCGCCGAGACGTGCACCGCGCGACGCCAGCAACGGTTCATCCGCCGCCCGCTCCTGCAAGGCCGCCTGGGGTGTCTGATAAGGATTTTGAGTGTCCATGAAACCTCCCTGTCAAAAACGAGACATAAAAAAGCCCAGTCGGCTGACTGGGCTTTTCATCCTATCACCTGAATCAGGCCGGAGCCTGGGTGCGACCCTTGTAGGAAGCGTCGCGGGTGTCGATCTCGATCCAGTCGTCGATGTCGACGAACTCGGCAACCTTGATCTCGGTGCCATTGCGCAGCTTGGCAGGCTTCATCACCTTGCCGGAGGTGTCGCCACGGGCGGCGTTTTCGGTGTATACAACCTGACGCACGATGGTGGTCGGCAGGTCGACAGAGATCACCTTGCCCTCGAAGAACACGGCTTCGCAGATGTCTGTCATGCCTTCTTCGATGAACGGCAGAACGCTTTCCAGATCTTCGGCGCGCAGCTCGTAGGAGTTGTATTCCGGATCCATGAACACGTAGTCGTCACCGCTGATGTAGGACAGGGTCACTTCCTTGCGCTCGAGAATCACCGGCTCCATCTTGTCGTCGGCCTTGTAGACGGTCTCGGTCTTGGAGCCGTTGAGCAGGTTCTTCAGCTTCATCTTGACGATGGCGCTGTTACGGCCGGACTTGGTGAACTCGGCCTTCTGGATCAGCCACGGCTGGCCGTCGATCAGGGCCACGCTGTTGACTCTCATTTCCTGTGCAGTTTTCATGCGAATATCCGAAATATGCGGGAGGTACAGAATTCTAAGCCCGCTATGATAGCCAATTTCGGTGAAACTGCACCAGTGCCGAGGCAAGATCCGGCCGGGCGGCCTGTTGCGAGCACCAGCGCTCGGCATGTTCGCGCAACTCTTGCCAGTTGCGCTGTACCTCGCCCCAGGCCTCTGCCATGCCCTGCTCGGCGTTCCAGGCCTTCCATAGCTGCTGCAGCGCAGCATCCGCCGACGCACTGAGCCCCTGATGATAGAGCGCGAGAAAGGCATCGAGCTTGTCCCAGTGCGCGCCCTCCTCCTGACGATAGATATGCCAGAGCAAGGGCCTTGCTGCCCACTGCGCGCGAATGAAGGAATCCTCGCCGCGCACGGCATTGAAATCGCAACACCACAGCAAGCGGTCGTAATCGGCCTGCGCCATGAATGGCAGCCCCTGCAGATGCAGGTTGCCGCGCTGGCATCGCTCGCCAGGCGCCAGCGACGTGCCCAGCCAGGCCTGCACATCGGCGAGAATGCGCCCCTGCGGTATCAGCAGTTGCGTGGTTTTGTACCCGCTGGCGAGCGCCTCCAGCCAGCCGGCCAGGCCAGCGTTTTCATAGGCGAACAACGAGATCAGTTGCGCCTGGGGCTGCCGCACCACGCCCAATCGCGCCAGGAAGGCCGCTTGCGCGCCGACATCGGCCTGCAATGCATCCCGCTCGGCAAGCAGACCGGCCTCGCGCAGCAGGCCGCCAGTGCCCTCGACGAAACCGGGAAAGAAGAAGAACTTCTGCAACCCGCCCGGCTGCGGCGACGGCAGGCCATGGCAGCCAGCCACCCAGTCCTCGGCACTGAGGTATTCCAGATTCAGCCACAAGGGCGGCACCGTGCGTGCAGCCATCACCTCGACGTATGCATCCGGCAGCGTGCAGGCGAAGGCTTCGATAACCACATCTGCCACCTCCACCGGCTGCCAGACGCCCGACCAGTGCCGCACCTCGACGCCCGCCTGCTCCTGCACTGCCGCGTGCGGATCGAGGCTCGGGCACAGATGAGCGAAGGCATCCAGGTCATCCACCCACAGACGCACCGCCAGACCATGTTCGGCCACCAGTTGCCGGGCCAGGCGCCAGGTCACGCCAATATCGCCGTAGTTGTCCACCACGGCGCAGAAAATGTCCCACTTCACGCCATACCCCGACCGGGAAAACGTCATTTTAACTGCACGAATAAAAGAAAAGCCCGCCATGTGGCGGGCCAAGGGGAGTGCAGAGCAGGCGCGGGAAAACGATCAGGCCAGAAAGGAGGATGACGCATCACCGCGAACGGCAGTGCTCAACTGCCAGATCGCCTGGCAGGCCAGCGCCGCCTCGCGAGAGGCGAAAGGGCCAGCCTTGGGCTGACCATCGACCAGCAGCAGCCAGCAGGCCATATGACCACCGGACTTGAGTTCATCGGGCACGGCACTGCCCACCAGAGAAACCACATCGATGCGCGGCATAGCCACCTCCAACCTGTTGCACGTTTCGTTGGAGTGAGCTTATGCCGGCGCACCAGCTCGCTGAAATCGACGCTTTCAATGGTCACCATAAGGGCAATCGATGCTCAGTCGGGCAGGAGGCTGCGTAGGCTGGCGCCACATTGCCGAAGGCGTTCACGAGGATCGAAGGAAAAGGAAGCGAATTTACCGAAAGGGAGAACAACTTGAGATTACGCAGCCAGGCAAAGCCTGGACGGGAAGCGGTTACTGGGTTCTACCGCTCATGAATAGCCCTTGATCACGGCAACGCAGTTCGCCTTCGTGTTGGTGAACTCAAGAATATGGCTGAAACGCCGCTTCTGCCCATTTGCAAAAGTCACCAAACCGCTCGCTGCCCCGACCTTCCCATGAGAAATCGCGTGCTCGATAGCAACAGCGGCGGGCTTGGTCTTTGCAGCCAGCGCCTTGGCAATGGCGCTTCTTCCCTTGATGGGAGCGTCCGCAACGCCCTCCCAGACAGCATCATCACTAAAACCCTCCGGCATCGCCTGGCCGGTTTCCAGCGCTATCGCCACATCCTGCACGAACCTGTTCTTGGGAGAATTGCCACAGTCTCCGCAGCCATGAATCTCGGTCATCTCGCCCCTCTTCTCTCACCTGTAACCATTTATCTCAAAGCGGTTCAATGCAAGCCACCAGAGCCCAAATCTCCGGTACCGCATATGCCTGAGCAGCCAAACTGTTTGATGGTAAGTCGAATGCGTTATCGGACTGTTTTTGTAGGAGCCGGCTTGCCGGCGATGCTTTTGCCTCGATCGCCCGCAAGCGGGCTCCTACGCGCTTGGTCATCCACATAGGCTTATGCTCAAGGCTCACCCGCTATGTCGGCGCATTGCAGCTCACGGGCTTTCCACCCCCCCGCCGGCTCGACTCGTCGCTATTCGGCGCCATGATTTCGACACTCAACCTGCACGCAGCTCGTTGATCAGCTCCGGGTGACGCCCCAGTATCTTGAACAACTGCACCAGCGGCTGCGGTGCTTCCGTGCTGCCTCGCTCATAGCGAGAAAACGCATTCGGGCCACCACCAAACAGCTCGGCCGCTTCACGCTGGCTCAAGCGCAACTGCTTGCGCACACTGCGAATCAGCTCCTGATTACCGCTCCGAGCGTTCACCTGCTGACGAAACTCGTTCATGGCACAGATGACGCGCTCGCTCTCAGCCGGCCCGGTCAGGGACTCGCCGCAGGCATCGCACCAGTCAGCCGTTACTGCGGCAATTTGAGTGGTCTGCCCCTTGTAGGTGAAGGGCATATCGCGGGTGTCGTGAACCAGTTCCGCCCCGCCGCATACTGGACATTTCATGGTCACTTCTCCTTGAAGGAAACGATCAGCAGATCGGCCACCAGCGTGAACTTCAGATAGACCTGCCCGAACTCGGTTTCGGGTCGGTAAACGTCTTGCCAGGTAGTATGATCCGCATAGGTTGTCATGCTCTTGAAAAAGTCGCGGCTGCTCAGGGCACTGATGACGGCCAGCATGTCGGCCATCCCCATACCCAGCTCAGCGCCCCCTTCCAGGGCTACGCGGGTGAAGCGATAACGCTGCTCGGCTACGGCCTGCTTCACCAGCTCAAGCTTGAAATGGGGTTTGCGCTTTTCCATGCCGCTCAAAATAACCTTTTAGGTTAATTTCCTCAAGGGAGCATCCATGCCAGACGATAGCCCTAGACGATTGCGCAACGAGCTGCTTGCCGGGGCCGCATCCAGACCTGCCCAGCCCGCAGACCCGCAATACTTCGCTCGCCTGCGCCAACAAGTACAGCAGTCCGGGCAGGCAACTACGCCATCGAAATGAAACGAGTGGCAAATGGGTTGGTGCCTTGTGTCGACAGGACGGGACACCAAAAACAAAAAAGCCCCGAAAGCTTTTCAGCTTTCAGGGCTTCGGGTTTTGCGAAAGTGGCGGTGAAGAAGAGATTCGAACTCTTGATACGGTTTCCCGTATACACACTTTCCAGGCGTGCTCCTTCAACCACTCGGACACTTCACCGGATCTCGACGTTTTGGCCTGTAGCCTGTCGAGGCGCGCTAATGTAGTCGAACGTTTCCGCGAAGGCAAACATTTTTTAAAGGATTCATACGCTTATCTGTGCCCCTGGGTTTCCTCGGGCGGCGTGGCGAGCAGCTCGTCGAAGCGCATGCGGCCGAACAGCAGGAAGCTCAGGGAGACACAGAGGCCCACCACGAAGAGCAGCGTCGCTCCCAGAGGCGTGTGCCACTCGGGTTGCAGGCTCAGCAGAATCGAGGCCGTCAGCAGCACTAATGCCGCCAGGCCAGACAGGACTTTCATCATCAGGCTCTCCTATGGGCACCTCTGCACTCTAGAGAGCCACGCCCTCTGGCGGCCAATAGGCACATTGCATGATGGCGATAGGCAAAAAGCCTGACTGGCCAGTCGGTCACGGCGCTTTACCCGGCTCAGCGGCCTGGGTACCTTCTGCCTCACACTGCCCGCAGGCCCAACAAGGAAACCGCCATGAGCGACCTGATCAGCTACCAACTCGAAGACGGCATTGCCACCCTCACCCTGAGCAACGGCAAGGTGAACGCCATTTCCCCGGATGTGATCGCCGCCTTCAATGCTGCGCTGGATCGCGCCGAGCAGGATCGCGCCATCGTCATCATCACCGGCCAGCCGGGCATTCTCTCTGGTGGCTATGACCTCAAGGTAATGACTTCCGGCCCACAGAACGCCATCGAGCTGGTTGCCGCCGGCTCCACCCTGGCGCGGCGCATGCTCGCGCACCCCTACCCGATCATCGTCGCCTGCCCCGGCCATGCCGTGGCCAAGGGAGCGTTCATCCTGCTGTCGGCGGACTACCGTATCGGCGTGGAAGGCCCGTTCAATATCGGCCTGAACGAGGTGCAGATCGGCATGACCATGCACCATGTGGGCATCGAGCTGGCGCGCGACCGTCTGCGCAAGTCGGCTTTCCACCGCTCGGTGATCAATGGCGAGATGTTCGACCCGCAAGGGGCGCTGGAGGCCGGTTTCCTCGACAAGGTAGTGCCGGTCGAGGCATTGCAGGCCACGGCCCTGGCCGCCGCGCAGCAGCTCAAGAAGATCAACATGACCGCGCACCGCAACACCAAGCTCAAGGTGCGCAAGGCGCTGCTGGAAACCCTGGACGCCGCCATTGCCCTGGACAGGCAGCACCTCAACTGAAGCCCTGCCGCTGGACGAAGCGCAGACAGAAAAAACCCGGAAGCCTGTTCCGGGTTTTCTTTTTTCATCCCACCAGCCGTCAGGCCTTGGCCTCACGCCCCTGGGCGACGAAACGCATCATCCATTGCGCCACCGTGCTGCCCTGCTGCTCCTGATGCAGGCTGTCGATGCCGCTCTGGTAGATCTTGTCGCCCAGGTGCTGCTGACGCAGATCGAGCAGCGCGCGCGAATAGTCGTGAACGAACTCGGGATGGCCCTGGAAGCACAGCACCTGATCGCCGATATGGTAGGCGGCGTTCGGGCAGAAATCGCTGGTGGCGAGCAAGGTGGCGTTTTCCGGCAGGCGGGTGACCTGATCCTGATGGCTGATCAAGAGTTGCAGGCTGTCCAGCGCGGGTTCCATCCACTGCGGCTGGCTGGCGATACGGTAGTTGTGCACGCCCACGCCCCAGCCCTGCTCGGCGCGCTCGGCCTTGCCGCCGAGCAGCAGGGCCAGCAACTGGTGACCGAAGCAGATGCCCAGCAGCTTGTGGCCGCGCTGGTAGCGGTCGAGCAGGTACTCTTTGAGCTTCTGGATCCAGGGGTCGCTGCCGAAAGAGTCGGCCTTGCTGCCGGTCACCAGATAGGCGTCGAAATGTTCGCTGTCCGGCGGGTAATGCCCCTCCACCACGTTGTAGATACTGAACTCCGCGGCCAGCGGCTGTTTGGCGAACAGTTGCTCGAACATGTGGCCGTAGCCGTGGTATTGCTCGACCAGTTCGGGGCGCAGTAAATCAGTTTCCAGAATGCAGATACGCAGTGACATGGGGTTTCCTGGATTGAGCACGACAAGGGTGTTTTCGTGCGTTTTACTTAACACAGCTACCTGTGCATTGAAATAGCCGAACCCGATTTCACGGCTATTGGCTCCAAGAATGCGACGATGCCAGACGGCGAACGGATGTCAATAAAAATTGACAAGCTCAGGTCTTGCGCAACCCTCTGGCCTGCAGGCTCAGCAGGCGCATTTCGGCCTCGGCCAGCAGGTGCAGGCGCTCGATCTTGTCCAGGCGTTTCCAAGCCTTGATTTCCTGGCGGCTACGGCCACAGCCCAGGCAGATGTCCTGTTTGAACTCACAGACCTTGATACAGGGGCTCTTGCTCATGATGCGCGTCCTCGACCTTGGGATGTGCACGCAGCATAAGGAAGGCGTGCACACCAGCGGGATTGAAGGATTGCATGCGGCCTGTTGAGCCTTTCAATGCAAGGTTTCGTCGCCTTCGAGGTCGGCCTGTGCTTGCTCGGCTGGCGGCTCGTCTTCGACCAGGCGCAGGTCGTCGAAGTCCGTCTTGAGGCCTTCTTCCATCGAGTCGAGCTCAGCCAGCAAGCTGCGGAAGCTGGTTTCCTCGCGCGGTTCGGCGGGCTCGGGCTCGCCCTCCTCCAGGGCCAGGTCAGCGCGCGCCTGCAGGCCTGCCGGCACCTCGGCTTCGTCGTCCAGGGCCAGTTGCGGCTCGGGCTCCAGCTCGCGCAAGGCGGCCAGTGGCGGCAGCTCGTCCAGGCTCTTGAGGTTGAAGTGGTCGAGAAAGCCCTTGGTGGTGGCGAACATGGCCGGGCGCCCCGGTACGTCGCGGTAGCCCACCACGCGGATCCACTCGCGTTCGAGCAGGGTCTTGGTGATGTTGCTGTTGACCGCCACGCCGCGCACGTCTTCGATCTCGCCACGGGTGATGGGCTGGCGGTAGGCGATCAGCGCCAGGGTTTCCAGCAAGGCCCGCGAGTAGCGCTGCGGGCGCTCTTCCCACAGGCGCCCGACCCAGGGAGCGAAGCGCTCGCGTACCTGCAGACGGTAGCCGGAGGCCACTTCCCTAAGCTCGAAAGCACGGCCCTCGCAGGACTGCCGCAGCACGTCGAGCGCCGCTTTGAACTGCGCGGGTTCGGGGCGCTCGCCCTCCTCGAACAGCTCGTACAGGCGCTCCAGCGACTGCGGCTTGCCGGAGGCCAGGAGGAAGGCCTCGAGCAGTTGGGCCAGGTCTTTGGGGTCGCTTAGGTTCATTCGGCACGGGCTCTGACATGGATTGCGGCGAAGGGCTCATTCTGCACCAGCTCGACCAGGGATTCCTTGATCAGTTCGAGCACGGCCATGAAGGTCACCACCACGCCAAGGCGCCCTTCCTCGAGGGCGAAGAGTTCGACGAAGGGCACGAAGCCGCCGCCCTTGAGGCGCTCGAGCACCTCGCTCATGCGTTCGCGGGTCGATAGCGCCTCGCGGGTGACCTGGTGGCTCTCGAACATGTCGGCGCGGCGCAGCACTTCGGCCATCGACAGCAGCAGCTCTTCCAGGCTGACCTCCGGCAACAGCTTGCGCGCCCTGGCCTCGGGAGCGTCGAGGCGCGGTATGTGCACGTCGCGGCCAACGCGCGGCAGCTCGTCGAGATCCTCGGCGGCCGACTTGAAGCGCTCGTATTCCTGCAAGCGGCGGATCAGCTCGGCGCGCGGGTCGTCCTCTTCTTCCTCAGCCTCGGCCGAGCGTGGCAGGAGCATGCGCGACTTGATCTCGGCCAGCATGGCGGCCATCACCAGGTACTCGGCGGCCAGCTCCAGGCGCACCGAATGCATCAGCTCGACATAGCCCATGTACTGTTTGGTGATCTCGGCCACGGGAATGTCGAGGATGTCGATATTCTGCTTGCGGATCAGGTACAGGAGCAGGTCGAGCGGGCCCTCGAAGGCTTCGAGAAACACCTCCAGGGCATCCGGCGGGATGTACAGATCCAGCGGCAGTTCGGTGACCGCCTCGCCATACACCAGAGCGAACGGCAGCTCCTGCTGGGCGCCGGCCTGCGGCTCGGGGGTCGTGCCATCGCTCATCGCCACGGGCTCCATCAGCGGTTGTTCAGGCCCATGGCGCGGCGCACGTCGGCCAGGGTCTCGCGCGCTTCATCACGGGCATGCTCGGCGCCCTCGGCGAGGATGCTGCGCACCAACTCCGGGCTGCCTTCATAGTCGATGGCGCGCTGCTGCAGCGGCGCCAACTCGCGCTGAATCGAGCTGCACAGGGCACTCTTGCAATCCAGGCAGCCGATGGAGGCGCTGCGACAGCCCTCCAGCGCCCAGTGCATGCATTCGTCATTGGAATAGAGCTGGTGCAGCGACCACACCGGGCAGCGCTGCGGCTCGCCGGGGTCGTCGCGGTGCACCCGTGCCGGGTCGGTGGGCATGCGGCGCAGCTTCTCTTCCACTTCCGTCTCGCTGTCACGCAGGTAGATGGCATTGTCCCGCGACTTGGACATCTTCTGCCCGTCCAGGCCGGGAATCCGCGCGAAGTCCCCCAGCAGCGGCTGCGGCTCGGCAAGGATCACCTTGCCGTCGCCGTCCAGATAGCCGAACAGCCGCTCCTGGTCGCCCAGGGTCAGGTTGCTCTGCTCCTTGAGCAGGGCCCGCGCGGTTTCCAGCGCCTCGGCGTCGCCCTGCTCCTGATAGGCACGGCGCAGGTTGCGGTAAAGCTTGCCGACCTTCTTGCCCAGCTTGCCGATGGCGGCCTCGGCCTTGAGCTCGAAATCCGGCTCGCTGCCATATAGATGGTTGAAGCGCCGCGCCACTTCGCGGGCGAATTCGATGTGCGGCAACTGGTCGGCGCCCACCGGCACCTGGCCGGCGCGGTACAGCAGGATATCCGCCGCCTGCAGCAGCGGATAACCGAGAAAACCGTAGGTGGACAGGCCCTCGCCGGTGGCCCGCTCCAGTTGCTCCTTGTAGGACGGCACGCGCTCCAGCCAGCCCAGCGGGCAGATCATCGACAGCAGCAGGTGCAGCTCGGCATGTTCGGGCACGTGCGACTGCACGAACAGGGTCGCCGAACTAGGGCTGACGCCTGCCGCCAGCCAGTCGATGGCCATGTCCATGACGTGCTGCTGCAGCTTGTCGACCTGCGCGTAGTCGGTGGTCAGGGCATGCCAGTCGACGATGCAGAAGAAGCAGTCGTACTCATGCTGCAAGCGCACCCAGCTTTTCAGCACGCCGTGATGATGGCCGAGGTGAAGACGGCCGCTCGGGCGCATGCCAGACATGATGCGGCGCCCGGAGTCGATGGCACTCAAGAGGTTCTACCCTGAACGAGAAAAGTCCCGATTATAGCCAGCACTCAGGCCTCTTCGGCAAAGGGTGCCGGATCGCCGCAACCGACACGGATGATTTCCGGGCTGTCGCCGGACAGATTGATCACCGTGGAGGCCTCCAGCCCGCCGAAACCGCCGTCGATGATCAGGTCCACCTGATGCTCGAGCAACTGGCGCATTTCGTAGGGGTCGGACAGAGGCAGCTCGTCGCCAGGCAGGATCAGGCTGACGCTCATCAACGGCTCGCCCAATTGCTCGAGCAGCGCCAGGGCGATGGGATGGCTGGGCACGCGCAGGCCGATGGTGCGGCGCTTGGGATGCAGCAGCATGCGCGGCACTTCGCGAGTGGCGTTGAGAATGAAGGTGTAAGGGCCTGGAGTGTGATTCTTGAGCAGGCGGAAGGCGGCGGTGTCGACCTTGGCGAACAGGCCGAGCTGGGACAGGTCACGGCAGACCAGGGTGAAGTTGTGCTTGTCGTCGAGCTGGCGCAAGCGGCGAATGCGCTCCACCGCGTTCTTGTCGCCGATGGCACAACCCACGGCGTAGGACGAATCGGTGGGATACACCACCACCGCGCCGGCACGGATGATCTCCACAGCCTGTTTGATCAGGCGTGCCTGGGGGTTCTCCGGATGTATCTGGAAGAATTGACTCACACTCGCTCCCTGTTCATGGGCTGACAGTAATGGACTGTGCATGCTCGAAGCGCTTCCAGAGCGCCGTCAGATCGTCCGGCAACGGACGGTAAAGACCCAGCTCGGACCAATCGCCGGGGGCGTGGAAATCGCTGCCGGCGCTGGCCATCAAGCCGAATTCGCGCGCCAGGATCGCCAGGCCACCGACCTGTTCGGCCGGCTGCATGCCGTTGACCACCTCCAGGGCATGCCCGCCTGCCGCCGCGAAGGCCGCCACCAGGCGCCGACGCTTACTACGAGTAAAGTCGTACTGCCAGGGATGCGCCAGGCTGATCCAGGCGTCGGCGGCGCGCAGGGTATCGACCACGCTCTCCAGTTCCGGCCAATGCTGCTTGACGTCCCCCAGTTTGCCGGCACCCAACCATTTGCGAAAGGCCTCGGCACGGTCGCGCACGTGCCCGGCGCGCACCAGAAATTCGGCGAAATGCGGGCGTGCCGGAGCGTTGCCGCTGTCGCCCAGTTCCTGCTGCACCGCCCGCGCACCGTCCAAAGCACCAGGCATACCCTTGGCCGCCAGGCGCCGGTCGATTTCCTCGGCGCGCTGCCAGCGCCCGTGGTGCAAGGCCTCGATGGCCTGGCGCAGAGCCGGCGCTTCGCGCTCGAAGGCATAACCCAGGACATGGATGGTGGCGCCGCCCCAGGTGCAGGACAGCTCGATGCCATTGACTAGGTGCACACCAAGATCGAGCGCCGCGCGCTGCGCCTCATCGAGGCCTTCGAGGGTGTCGTGGTCGGTCAATGCCAGCAGCCGGATACCCCGCTGGTGCGCCCGCTCCACCAGCACGGCTGGGGCGAGAACACCGTCGGAGGCGGTGCTGTGGCAATGCAGATCGACATTCATGACGGCGCTTTCGTTGCAATTGATGTTTGTTATTATGCCCCACATGCGTCATCCGGCTGTCGCCATGTCGGAAATAAAGCCCTTCCTGTCGCCTCGCTTGTTCTAAGGATCGAGATGCTCTACGCCATCATCGCCACCGACGTTGCCAACTCCCTGGAAAATCGCCTTGCCGCCCGCCCGGCCCACCTGGCGCGCCTCGAGCAACTGCAAACGCAAGGGCGCCTGCTACTGGCCGGCCCGCACCCGGCCATCGACAGCAACGACCCAGGCCCGGCCGGTTTCAGCGGCAGCCTGATCGTCGCCGAATTCGAGTCCCTGGAAGCGGCGCAGAGCTGGGCCGATGCCGACCCCTATCGCGCGGCCGGCGTCTATGCCAGTGTCATCGTCAAACCCTTCAAGAAAGTCTTCCCCTGACACGCCGACAAGGAATCGCCATGCGTTCGATTTCGCTGCCCCTGCTGGTCGGCCTGCTGCTGATGAGCGCAACGATTCAGGCCGAAGAAGTCTCACCGCCCGAGGAGCCGGCCGCCGTGTCGGCTACGGCCCCCGGCCAGGAGCAGATCGCCGAGCTGGAACGCCGCCTGGCACAGAGCGAGCAGGCGCGTGGCGAGCTGGAAGGCAAGAACGCCGCATTGCTGCAGCGCCTGCGCCAGGAAAACCAGCGCCTGCGCCTGCAACTCAAGGAAAGCCAGGCCCAGGTTCAACCCAGGCTGCTCAGTGAAGAGCAGACCTGGTTCGCCGCCGGCGGTGCGCTGTGCCTGGTGTCCCTGCTGTTGGGCGCGCTGTTGCGTGGGCAACGCAAACCACAGCGCGGCTGGACCAACTGAACACCATGAGCCGTCTGCTGCTGATAGACGATGACCAGGAGCTGTGCGAGCTGCTGGCCAGTTGGCTGAGCCAGGACGGCTTTCACATCACCGCCTGCCACGATACCGCCAGCGCGCGCCGTGCCCTGGCCGAGCAGAGCCCGGACGCGGTGGTGCTGGACGTGATGCTGCCCGACGGCAATGGCCTGGAACTGCTCAAGCAACTGCGCAGCGAACATGCCGAACTGCCGGTGCTGATGCTCTCGGCCAGGGGCGAACCGCTCGATCGCATTCTCGGCCTGGAGCTGGGCGCCGACGATTACCTGGCCAAACCCTGCGACCCCCGCGAGCTGACCGCCCGCCTGCGCGCCGTGCTGCGCCGCAGCACGCCGGCACCGGCCAGCAGCCAGCTGGAACTGGGCGACCTGCGTTTCAGCCCCAACCGTGGCATCGCCACGCTCGACGGCCACGACATTCCCCTCACCCTGTCCGAAAGCCGCCTGCTGGAAGCCCTGCTGCAACAGCCCGGCGAGCCGCTGGACAAACAGGCGCTGGCGCAACTGGCACTGGGGCGCAAGCTGACCCTCTACGATCGCAGCCTGGACATGCATGTCAGCAACCTGCGCAAGAAGCTCGGCCCGCACCCCGACGGCCGGCCGCGCATCCTGTCGCTGCGCGGTCGCGGTTACTTCTACGCCCCCTGATCCGGCAGAGCAGCGCTGCCCCCTGCACCGCATGTACCTGGCCGCACGACCGGTAGGATTTATCCGCGATAGGCGGTCAACGTCGGGTTGGCGATGATCTCGGATGAATTGGCTACAGCCCCAGACAATCTTTACCCAGGCTTTACCCAACCCTGACCGCCCTTGACCTTGCTCGCCGCATACTGAGCCCATCCGGTAACGACCGGCTTCGAGACAAGGAGATACCACCATGCGCAAGACCCTGACCGCCCTGCTGTTCGCCGCCACCCTGCCCACCCTGGCCCTGGCCATGCCCGAAGGCCCAGGCCCGCATGAGCGCGGCCCGCAGCCCTTCAAGGAGCTGAACCTGAGCAAGGAGCAGCGCCAGCAAGTACGCAAGCTGATGGGCGAAGAAATGAAGGCCCGTCACGAGATCACCCGCCGTTACCTGGACAAGCTGCCAGAGGCGCAGCGCCAGGCCATGAAGAAAGACCTGGACAAGGCTCGTGAAGACAATCACAAGGCCATGCGCGCCCTGCTTGACCCGGAGCAACAGAAAGCCTTCGACAAGCACCTGAAGGAACGCGAGGCGCGCCGCGCCGAAATGGAAGAATTCAAGGCCTGGAAAGCCGAGAAGGACAAGAAGGCCAGCTAATCTCTCTGGCTCCCACCCTCACCGCCGTGCCCAACCGGGCCCGGCGGTTTCTGCATGAGGTTCTGCTGTGCGCTCACTGTTCTGGCGTATCCTCGCCACCTTCTGGCTGGCCCTTGCTCTGGTCGCCGGCTTGGCCATGCTGCTGGGGCGCGCCCTCAACCAGGACGCCTGGATTCTCAACCGCCACCCCGGGCTGGACGGCCTGGACAAGCGTTGGGTGGAGCTCTACGAACGCAAGGGTGAGCGCGCCGCCCAGGCGTTCCTCGAAGCGCGCAAACGCCAATACCGCATCGACACCCAGGTGATCGGCGAGAGCGGCCAGCCACTGGTCAAGGGCACCTTCCCGCCGCGCGCCGCTGCCTTCGAGCAGCGTCACCGTGATCGCCCCCTGCCCTGGCGGCAACTGACCACCGAATACACCAGCCCCGGCGGCGACACCTATCTGTTCATCTACCGTATTCCCCACCCGGAACTGGCTGCCTGGCACCGTGACAGCCTGTTCTGGCCGCTCAGCGCCCTGGCCATCGCCCTGGTCGTGCTGACCCTGTTCAGCCTGCTGCTGACCCTGTCCATCACCCGCCCGCTGGACAGGCTGCGCGGCGCCGTGCATGACCTGGGGCAGACCACCTACCAGCAGAACAGCCTGGCGCGCCTGGCCAGGCGGCGTGACGAACTGGGCCTGCTGGCCAAGGACTTCAACCGCATGGGCGAACGCCTGCAGGGGCTGATCGGCAGCCAGCGGCAATTGCTGCGCGACGTGTCCCATGAATTGCGCTCACCCCTGGCACGGCTGCGTATCGCCCTGGCCCTGGCCGAGCGCGCCGAGCCGGAGGAGCGAGAAAAGCTCTGGCCACGCCTGCATCAGGAGTGCGACCGCCTGGAAGCGCTGATCAGCGAAATACTCGCCCTCGCCCGCCTGGACGCCGCGCCGGGCGCCGCTCAGGCGGTGGATCTGGTCGCCATCTTCGCCAAGTTGCAAGAAGACGTGCGTCTGAGCGCGCCCGAGCAGCGCATCGAGCTACACCTGGCTAGCGACCTGAGGCTGCATGGCTGGCCGGATATGCTCGAACGCGCCCTGGACAACCTGCTGCGCAATGCCCTGCGCTTCAACCCAGCCGAACAGCCCATTGAAATCAGCGCAACGCGCCAGGGCCAGCAACTGCTCTTGAGCGTGCGCGACCATGGCCCCGGCGTGGCGCCCGAGCATCTGTCGGAACTGGGCAAGCCCTTCTTCCGCGCCCCTGGCCAGAGCGACGCCGGCCACGGCCTGGGCCTGGCCATCGCGCGGCGCGCGGCGCAGCGCCATGGCGGCGAGTTGTCATTGCGCAATCACCCGCACGGCGGCTTCGTCGCCACCCTGGAGTTGCCGCTCGAAGCAGCGAAGGGTTGAGCCCGCAGTAGAGTTATTTAGCGCCGCACCTGCACCGAGCGTGCCAGGACGCATGATCGGTCGGCGGATTTATCCGCGATCTGAGTCAGGCACCAAGCCGAACCTTATCGCCAACGTATTCGCCTCTAGCTCAACCGTTCCAGGCGCTGACGAAGTCGCTAACGGCCAGCTCCGGCGCGCGGCGCAGTTCGCGTTCCGGGGTGCCAAGGTAGAGGTAGGCGATCAGCCGCTCGTCCTCATTCAGGCCCAGCCCCTTGGCGACATGGGCGTTGTAGGCCATGTCGCCGGTGCGCCAGACCGCGCCGATGCCCTGGGCATGGGCGGCAAGCAGCAGACCATGGGCGGCACAGCCAGCGGCAAGCAACTGCTCCAGTTCGGGCACCTTGGGGTGGGCCTGCAAGCGAGCGATCACCACCACCAGTAGCGGCGCACGCAGCGGCATGCCGCGGGCCTTGTCCAGGGCCTCTGGCGCAGCCTCGCCATCGGCATGACGTAACGCCTCGGCGAAGAGCTCGCCCATGCGTACACGGGCATCGCCTTCCACGGTCAGAAAGCGCCAGGGCCGCAACTGGCCATGATCGGGCGCCCGCAGCGCCGCACGAAAGAGCAGCTCGCGCTGCGCTGCATCAGGGGCAGGCTCCACCAGACGAGGAACGGAAACACGGTTGAGCAGAGCGTCGAGAGCCTCCATCGGCCACCTCCGAAAGGCTTAAACTGAAGCATTCTCAAGCTGCAAGCTGCAAGCTGCAAGCTGCAAGCTGCAAGCTGCAAGCTGCAAGCTGAGCAATGTGCGGGCGGATGCCAAAGTCAGTCAAACCGTAGCCCGGATGCAATCCGGGGCGGCAATTCCCGGATTGCATCCGGGCTACGAAACGCTCTGGCTCTTAACTTGAAGCTTGTGGCTTGCAGCTTGTAGCTGCTCTCAAGCTACCCGATCCGGCGTCACCACCGGCTGTACCGGCGGGGTCAGCGGCGGCAGGCCATGGGCGCGCCGGGCATCGTCACAGCGTGGGTTGTGTACGCCGTTCTCCCAGGATGCCTCGAACTCCCGGCAACTGCTGGAGCGCTGTTCGTAGAGGGTGCAGCGCACGCTGCAACCGACGTCACCGAGCAGTTGGGTACAGCGCGCCGGCTTCGACTCGGTGCCACGCATGGCGACATAGTGCGGGCTGATCTGCACGACCTGTTCGTCCGGCACGGTACCCCCGGCAGACTGGCATTCGCCCCAGAAGAAGGACACACGAAAGAACGCGCAGCAGGCGCCGCACGTCAGGCAGGGATTGGATTCGGACATGGATGAAGGACTCGGAAACCAGCGGGCGCCGGCAACTGGCGGCTATTCTATGATTCGCCATGGCCTTGTAAAGCCCCCGACGGCAAGTCCAGATCGTGCCGGTTTACAGGCTCAGGGCCACAGGTAGAATGGCGCGTCTTCCGCCACTCGCCAGAGTCCACTGCACATGGCCTTGCCGACGTTACGCATCATCGGTTTCATCATCGGCATCTTTCTCATCACTCTGGCCTTGAGCATGGCCATCCCCATGCTGACGCTGCTGATCCTGGAACACCCGGAAGACCTCGAAGCCTTCCTCTGGTCGAGCCTGATCACCCTGGCCACGGGCCTCGCTCTGGTGATCTCCGGGCGGCCGAACAATGCCCAGCTACGCCCCCGCGACATGTACCTGTTGACCACCGGCAGTTGGGTCGTGGTGTGCAGCTTCGCCGCGCTGCCACTGATGCTGATTGCCCACATCAGTTATACCGATGCCGTGTTCGAGACCATGTCCGGCATCACCACCACCGGCTCCACCGTGCTTACCGGCCTGGACAACATGTCCCCGGGCATCCTGATCTGGCGCTCGCTGCTGCACTGGCTCGGCGGTATCGGCTTCATCGGCATGGCCGTGGCAATCCTGCCGCTGCTGCGCGTCGGTGGCATGCGCCTGTTCCAGACCGAGTCCTCGGACTGGGGCGAGAAAGTCATGCCACGCTCGCATGTAGCGGCCAAGTACCTGCTACTGATCTACCTCGCCCTGACTCTGTTGGGTTTCCTGGCCTTCTGGGCGGCCGGCATGACGCCTTTCGAGGCGATCAACCATTCCATGGCGGCGATTTCCACTGGTGGTTTCTCCACCTCGGACCTGTCGCTGGCCAACTGGCCGCAGCCAGCCGTGCACTGGACCGCCGTGGTGCTCATGCTGCTGGGTGGCATGCCGTTCATGCTCTACGTCGCCTTCATCCGCGGCAACCGCCAGGCCCTGTTCAAGGATCACCAGGTGCGCGGCTTTCTCGGCTTTCTCGTGCTGACCTGGCTGGTGTTCGGTACCTGGCTGTGGCTCAACTCCAACTATGAATGGCTGGACGCCTTTCGCATCGTCGCGGTGAACGTCACCTCGGTGGTCACCACCACCGGCTTCGCCCTCGGCGACTACACCACCTGGGGCAGCTTCGCCGTGCTGCTGTTCTTCTACCTCACCTTCGTCGGCGGCTGCTCCGGCTCCACCGCCGGCGGCCTGAAGATCTTCCGCTTCCAGGTGGCTTACGTGCTGCTCAAGGCCAACCTGATGCAACTGGTGCATCCCCGTGCGGTGATCAAGCAGCAGTACAACGACCACAACCTGGACGAGGAAATCGTCCGCTCGCTGATCACCTTCTCGTTCTTCTTCACCATCACCATCGGCGTGCTGGCCCTGGCCCTGACGCTGACGGGCCTGGACTGGATCACCGCGCTGACCGGCGCCGCCACCGCGGTGTGCAACGTCGGCCCTGGCCTCGGCCCGATCATCGGCCCCGCCGGCAACTTCGCCAGCCTGCCGGACTCGGCCAAGTGGCTGCTGAGCATCGGCATGCTGCTCGGCCGTCTGGAAATTCTCACCGTGCTGGTGCTGGTCACCCGCAGCTTCTGGAAGAGCTGAGCCGATGCCGGTTTCCCGACTGCGCATTCTCGCCTTCATCAATGGCATCTTCCTGCTCACCCTGGCGCTGAGCATGCTGGTGCCGGTGGTCACATTGCTGGTCTTCGAGCGCCCACAAGAGATTGACGCCTTCCTCTGGTCGAGCCTGATCACCGCGCTGACCGGCATGGCCATGATTGCCCAGGGGCGCCCCGAACAGACCCAGCTACGCCCACGCGACATGTACATGCTGACGGTATCGAGCTGGGTGCTGGTGTCGATCTTCGCCGCCCTGCCGTTTGTCTTCGCCGAACGCGCCAGCATCACCGACGCCTACTTCGAGAGCATGTCCGGCATCACCGCCACCGGGGCCACCGTGTTCAACGGCCTCGACCAGATGTCCCCCGGCACCCTGATCTGGCGCTCGCTGCTGCACTGGCTCGGCGGCATCGGCTTCATCGCCATGGCCGTGGCGATCCTGCCGATGCTGCGTATCGGCGGCATGCGCCTGTTCCAGACCGAATCCTCGGATCGCTCGGACAAGGTCATGCCGCGCTCGCACATGGTCGCCAAGTACATGGTGCTGGCCTATCTCGGCCTCAGCGCCCTGGCCGTGCTGGCGTTCTGGCTGGCGGGCATGGGCCTGTTCGATGCGATCAACCATGCCATGTCGGCCATCGCCACCGGCGGGTTCTCCACCTCCGACTCCTCGCTGGGCAAGTGGCAGCAACCGGCGATCCATTGGGTGGCGGTGCTGGTGATGGTGCTCGGCAGCCTGCCCTTCGTGCTCTACGTCACGGCGCTGCGTGGCAACTATCGGCCGCTGCTGCGCGATGCCCAGGTGCGCGGTTTCCTCCTGCTACTGGTTGGCAGTTGGCTGATCCTGGCCTGCTGGAAGTGGTTCACCACCGACCTGCACTGGTTCGACGCGCTACGCCTGGTGGCGGTGAACATCACCTCGATCATGACCACCACCGGCTTCGCCGTGGGCGATTATCACCTGTGGGGCCCCTTCGCCAGCATGATGTTCTTCTACCTGGGCTTCGTCGGTGGCTGCTCCGGCTCCACCGCAGGCGGCCTGAAGATCTTCCGCTTCCAGGTGGCCTACATCCTGCTCAAGGCCAACCTCAAGCAGCTCATCCATCCGCGCGCGGTGATCAAACAGCAGTACAACGGCCACCGCCTGGACGAGGACATCGTGCGCTCGATCCTCGCCTTCGCCTTCTTCTACACCATCACCATCGCCAGCCTCGCCCTGGGCGTGGCCATGTGTGGGGTGGACTGGATCACCGCTCTGACCGGCGCCGCCGCCATGGTCTCCGGGGTCGGCCCGGGCATAGGTGAGATGGTCGGCCCGGCGGGCAACTACGCGGGCATACCGGATCTGGCCAAATGGATCCTGACCCTGGGCATGCTGCTCGGCCGCCTGGAAATCCTCACCGTGCTGGTGCTGTTCTTCCCCGCGTTCTGGCGGCATTGAGCGACAGGCTCCCAGCCCCTAGACTGGGCGCACGACAATAATAGGAGGTGCGCCATGACCACCCAGCCCCACGAACGCTTCCAGAGCTTCGCCGAGTTCTACCCTTATTACCTGCAAGAGCACAGCAACCCCACCTGCCGCCGCCTGCACTACGCTGGCAGCCTGCTGGTGCTGACCATCCTCGCCTATGCCCTGCTCACGCAGCAGTGGCTGTGGTTGTTGGCCATCCCGCTGGCCGGCTACGGCTTTGCCTGGGTCGGCCATTTCGTCTTCGAGAAGAACCGCCCCGCCACCTTCCAGTACCCGCTGTACAGCCTGATGGGCGACTGGGTGATGCTCAAGGATGCCTTCACCGGGCGTATCCGTTTCTGAAACGCATGACCGTCTGGATACTGGCCAAGTGCCGTTTAGCGGTGATGCTTGGCTGGCCGCAACTCGCTTGGTTATGATCCTGCCCTGCAAGGCTCTGGAACGAGTCTTGCCAATCGTCAGCACCCACAAGAGGTGTCACCTTTCCTGCAGGGACTCTTTGCGTACATGAAGCCAGCCATATCCAGCCGGGTCAGCAGTCTGCCGACACCACCGCTGCGCGAATACTATTCCCGCGTGCTGGCCTACATCGCCACCGCCGCCTGCATCGCCGCCGGTACGGCAATCGGGCACTTCGGCTACGACATCCTGTGGATGGTGCCCTACGCCCTGCTCTACCCCCACCTGGCCTATCAGGTCAGCCGACGCTTCAAGCCCGATCACCCGCAACAGACCGATCTCGGCCTGCTGTTCGTCGATGCCCTGCATGCCGGCGCCAGTATCGTGCTGCTGGGCTTTTCCAGCGTGCCCAGCCTGATGTTCCTGCTCACCCTGAGCTTCAGCGCCCTGGTGATCGGCGGCCTGTACTACCTGGGCATGGCCCTGCTGGTGGCCCTCGCCGCCCTGGCGCTGTGTGCGGCCGTGACCCATGTGCCCGACAACACGGCGACCCCGACCCTGGTCAGCCTGGTCAGCATCCTGTTCACCGCCCTGTACATTGGCATCACCGCTTATTTCGTGCACCAGCAGGGCCTGCGCCTGGCGCAAGCGCGTACCGAGATCAAGCGCGAGCAGGAAAAGGCCGCGCGCCTGGCGCGCAACCTGGCCAAGTACCTGTCCCCCCAGGTGTGGGAGTCGATCTTCACCGGCAAGAAGACCGTGCGCCTGGAAACCCAGCGCAAGAAGCTCACGGTGTTCTTCTCCGACATCAAGGGCTTCACCGAACTGACCGAAGAACTGGAAGCCGAGCAGCTCACCGACCTGCTCAACACCTACCTCAACGAGATGTCGAAGATCGCCCTGAAATACGGCGGCACCATCGACAAGTTCATCGGTGACAGCGTCATGGTGTTCTTCGGCGACCCCAGCAGCCTGGGCGCCAAGAAGGATGCCGTGGCCGCCGTATCCATGGCCATCGCCATGCGCAAGCACATGAAGGTGCTGCGCCAGCAATGGCGCGCCCAGGGCATCACCAAGCCGCTGGAAATTCGCATGGGGCTCAATACCGGCTATTGCACGGTGGGCAACTTCGGTGCCGATACGCGCATGGACTACACCATCATCGGCCGCGAAGTGAACCTGGCCAGCCGCCTGGAGAGCGCCGCCGAAGCCGGCGAGATCCTGATTTCCCACGAGGCCTATTCGCTGGTCAAGGACGTGATCATGTGCCGCGACAAGGGGCAGATCACGGTCAAGGGCTTCACCCGCCCGGTGCAGATCTACCAGGTGGTGGACTTCCGCCGTGACCTCGGCGCCACCTCCAGCTATGTCGAGCACGAACTGCCGGGCTTCTCCATGTACCTGGACACCAACGGCATTCAGAACTACGACAAGGAGCGGGTAATCCAGGCGCTCAACCAGGCCGCCGAGAAACTGCGCGACAAGGTCATTCTGTAAGGGATCGCCGCCCGGTACCGCTCCTAGCCTTCCGCCAATGCCTCGCTGAGCACCACCGGCTCGCCGTCGATCAGCGGTTGCAGCGCCAGGAACTCCAGCGCCGAGGCGCGCCAGGATTGCGCCGCGGCCAGTTCGGCGCAGCGCCCGCGATCCAGCTCCAGCGCGGCCAGGCAGGCAGTGCGCAGATCCTCGTCCATGACCCCGCTCTGCCCAGGCTGCAACACGTCCAGCGGCCCGGCCACCGGGTAGGCCGCCACCGGCGTGCCACAGGCCAGCGCCTCGAGCATCACCAGGCCGTAGGTATCGGTGCGCGAAGGGAACACCAGCACCGAGGCCTGCTGATAGGCCTCGGCCAATGCCTGACCATGGCGATAACCGAGAAAGCGCACCTGCGGATATTGACGCTGCAGCTCATCGCGCTGCGGCCCGTCCCCCACCACACGCTTCTCACCGGGCAAATCCAGATCGAGAAAGGCCTGCAGGTTCTTTTCCGGCGCAATGCGCCCGACATAGAGAAACACCGGCTGCTGCGGGCGTGAACGCTCCGCATCTGGCCGGAACAGCGAGGTATCCACGCCCTTGCGCCACAGTTGCAGATGGCGCAGCTCCCAGCCGGCGAACTCCTCGCGCAGGCGTTCGGTGGTCACCAGCACGGCCTGGCTGGGGCGATGGAAGGCACGCAGGAAGGCATAGCCCCAGCGCGGCGCGATCCACGGCCAGCGGGTGCTGACATACTCGGGAAAGCGGGTATGGATGGCAGAGGAAAACGCCAGCCCACGCTTGACCAGCCAGCGCCGCGCCGCCCAGCCAAGTGGGCCTTCGGTGGCGATGTGCACGCAATCCGGGCGGAAGTCACGAATCGCCGGGCCGACCTGCCAGAGGTTCCACACCAGAGGGATTTCCGGGTAGGTCGGGCACGGCACGGCACGGAAGTCGGTCGGCGACAGCAGCTTGACCTGATGGCCCAGGCCGCGCAGTTCACGCACCAGCGCTGCCAGGCTGGTGACCACACCGTTGACCTGCGGTGACCAGGCGTCGCTGACGATCAGTATTCTCACGCGCCCGTCTCGAGCAGTGCGGCAGCCTGCTCATCGGCGGCCTGCCGCGCCTGATCCTCGGCCAGCCGGTAGAGTTCGATCTGCCCATCCCAGTGCTCGATCAGCGCCGTGCAGGATTCCACCCAGTCGCCGCAGTTGAGGTACTCCACCTCGCCGACCTGACGGATCTCGGCATGGTGGATATGCCCACAGACCACGCCGTCGAGGCCGCGCTTGACGCACTCGTGGGCGATGGCCTCCTCGAAGTCGCTGATGAAGTTCACCGCCGTCTTGACCTTGTGCTTGAGGTAGGCCGACAGCGACCAGTAACCGTAACCGTAGCGGCGCCGCCAGTGGTTGAGCCAGCGGTTGAGGGTCAGGGTGAACTCGTAGGCCGAATCGCCGAGGAAGGCCAGCCAGCGGTGGTAACGGGTGATCACGTCGAACTGGTCGCCATGGATCACCAGCAGCCGACGGCCATCGGCGGTGACGTGCACCGCCTCGTCCACCAACTGGATGTTGCCCAGCAGCAGGCTGGAATAGCGGCGCAGGAATTCGTCATGGTTGCCGGTGACGTAGACCACCTCGGTGCCGCGCTTGCTCATGGTCAGCAGGCGGCGGATCACGTTGGTGTGCGCCTGCGGCCAGTAGATGCCACCGCGCAGCTTCCAGCCGTCGATGATGTCGCCGACCAGGTAGATGCGGTCGGCGTGGTAGCGCTTGAGGAAAGCGGCCAGGTGCTCGGCCTGGCAATCCCGGGTGCCGAGGTGCACGTCCGAGATCCACAGGGTACGAACACGTTGCTTGCGACTGGGCTTGGCGAGCTGGGCGCTGGTCATGGGCGGCCTCCGGCTGTTTTGGACAGCTTGAGGCGAAGCGGTGAAGTGATCGTGACGCTTGCAAGACGATTGCATGACAGCACGCTACGCAGCGCTCCAGTGCAACCAAGCTCTGCGCCCCCTACGCCAGCGTCTGGCGGCTAGTGGCCCTGGCCAGCCTGAAGGCCATGAGAGAGCCAATCCCGGCGGCCCCCATCAACATGCACATGGGAGCCGCGCTGCCATCATGCAGCGCACCCGCCAAGGCGCTGAACACCATACCCAAACCGAACTGCAGAGCCACCGCCAAGCCAGCGGCGGCACCGGCCTGCTGTGGATAGCGCTGCAGCAAGCTGGCCAGGCAGTTGGCTCCGATCAGGCCGGTCACGCTGACGTAAAGCACGACACAGATCACCACGGTGTATACGCCTCCCAAGCCCAGCCCTCCGAAAAGAGCCAGGCCGCTGCCGGAGATCGCCGCCACGGCGGTGCCCCAGGCCAGCATGCGTTGCGGCCCGAAACGTGGAACCCAGCGAGCGTTGAGCATGGTGGCCAATATCACCCCGAAGATATTCAGCGCGAACAACCAGCCATAGCCTTGCGGTGAAACGCTGAAGTACTGGATATACACGAAGGGCGAAGCCGTGATGAAGGCGAACATGCCTGCGAAGGACAGCCCCATGCACAAGATGAAGCCCAGTGCATTCGGCGCACAGGCCATCAGCCCATAAGCACGGAAAGCCCGCGCCAGTGAAGTGCCGCGCTGTTGGGGAGGATGAGTCTCGGGCAGACCCAAGGCAACCAGCACCAGGCAGCAGGCCGCGAACGACAGCAGCACCAGGAACAACGCACGCCAACCGGCCAGCAGCATGAGATAGCTCCCCATCAGCGGCGCGACCAGGGTGGCGAGCATGGTCACCAAGTGCATCAGTGACAGCACCCTGGCGGCGGCCACCAACGGGAAGAGATCGCGCACCACAGTGCGAGCCAGCACCGACGCGGCAGCGCCGCCCAGCGCTTGCAGAAAGCGACACAGCACCAGTTGCTCAGCGTTATCGGCCCACGCACAGCCGAGGCTGGCCAGCACATAGAGGCCGATGCCGAAGAGCAACAGCGGACGCCTGCCAAAGCGATCCGAAAGCGGCCCATAGAGCAACATGCCCAGACACAGACCAGCCAGAAACGCGCTGATGGTGAGTTGCACACTGGCTTCCGAGGCCTGCAGATCCGTCGCGATCAGAGGCAGGCTGGGCAGATACAGATCGATGGAGAGCGGGCCGAAGGCCGTCAGTGCAGCGAGCAGGACGATCAGGCGCTGCGGGTTGGCGACTGCGGACATGCATGATCTCACGAGGTTGGGGCCGGCCAGCCTACGAGCTGGCCGGCTGCGGGCGGCGAGAAGAGCCCAGGCAAGCGCCCCAGCAGCACGAGATGCCCGGCGCGAGCCTGGTGCCAGGTAGGGGCTTGCGTCATAGACGCCCTCGCCTCAGAAAGGAACGGCTAGGGTGAGCTGGCTGTAGACATTGGTGCCATTACCGTCACCCTGCACGCCACCATCCTCCAGCCCCTTGTCGGGTTGGTAGAGGCCGACCAGGGGAGTGATGATCAGGTGGTCACTGACGGCCCACTCGGCGTAGAGATCCAGCTCACGCCCGCTGGTATCGACATTGCCGCGGGAATGCAGCGTATCGAAGTCGAAATACAGCACGCCTAGCGTCAGCCCTTCCATCGGAGTGGCCTTGAGGCCGACATGATGAACCTGGGTATTGCTGTTGAACGGGCCGGAATAGTTGGCGGCGACCTCGCCCTGGAACCAGGTGCCATAGCCACGGCTGAAGCCGTTGAACATCGAATCCCAGCCTTCCGAATAGCGGCTGTAGCGATAGGTCAGGTTCGGTGACCAGGCCAGGTCTGCAAAGGTATAGCCCGCTTCGGCATACCAGGCTTTTTCATCGCCGGCCGACTTGTCCTGCCAGGCGTACTCGAAGGCGAAATTGGCATTCTCCACGCCCGCATTGCCAGCCCCGCGCACGCTGTAGATATCCATGCCGTCACGCTGTCGCTGAAAATCGCTGGCATAGCGCTCGTCCACACCAATGCCATGGATATAGGTGAATGCCAACTCACCCGGCTCGGTGGTGTAGGCCAGCGTGCCAGCCGCCAGCTCGGTCTTGGCCTGGGCGCGGTTATCCGATTTCATCCACATCAGATCGCCGTGCAAGCCCTGCTGACCACCGATACGCACCACCGCGGTCTGGTCGAAGGCATGACGGGCGGCCAGGTAATAGGCACCGCCTCGATTCAATTCGCCTTCGGCCGGGCCCTTGCCGAAATTGAGGCCATCATCGTTGATGATGAAACCATCGCCGATCTTCACCACCTGACGACCAAAGGAGATGTCCAGGCCATCCTCGCCCAGCGCCGGCAGCAGATTGCCGGAGCGCCAGCCCAGGTAGGCGTCCTCGATCTTGGTGGTGCGTTCGGAGCCGTCGCTCAGGCCGGCCGCATCGCCATCGCCCCAGGAGCCGGAGCTGACCCAATTGAGTGCGCCGTAGGCCGTACCGTTACCCGCCAGCCCCTGCTCGGCACTGACCCCATATTTGACGAAGCCCTCGCGCCAACTGGCGCCACCGCTGCTGCCGTCATAGCTCTTGCGGCTGTTGAACCAACCATACACGGCGAGGACATCGGCGTTCAGCCTGGTTTCACCCTGGTTGTAGAATTCGTAGGCCTGGGCTGACTGGCTGGCGCCAAGGACGGCGACAGCAAGCCCCACGGCTGCGGAAATGGAGGTATGGCGACGTTGCTGCATGAGCTGCTCCTCTTGTTCTTCTGGCCCGCCCGGCAGGACAGGTCTCTGGTTTGCGCCCTGCAGCGCAGGACGCACCACCGCTCAGCCCCGATATCCTCCCTCGAGATACCGAATGAACCTCGACAACGGTGACGGGCTATTAGGGAACGTGCGCACCGGCAATGCTTGATCACACTTGCCAGCGGACTTGACCCGCCACGCCAGCAGCAGCGCACTCGTTGTGTGCAGCAGTAACAGCGAGTGCACCGGGACTCGGCGGCCGAACCGTCTGACCATCGGCTTCCAGCCCTCAACAATGGGCGCTGGCGGATCAGGAAGCGACTTGCGGGAACCCGGCATGGTTCATGCTTAACATGTTAATGAAACCGCCCATGCATCTTTCGGTAACATGTTAACAAGTATCAAGGGGTCGCCATGCACGCTCAGCAGGCCACACACAGCTCACTCGAAAACTGGCAGCGCTCCATCCAATCCGTTTGCGGCAACTACGAGACCCGCCTGGCCTTCAACAGCACCCTGTTCATCGGTGATGTCCATGCCAAGGAACATGCCGGTCTGACGCTGGCGCACCTGAAGACCAATGCCGGCCTGATCTCCCGCACGGCCAAGACGGATCGCGACGACGACCGTTACTGCTTTCTGGTCAGCCAGCGCAGTGGCTGTTCGCAGATATCCCAGAATGGCCAGACCGTAGAGCTAGCACCGGGCGACCTGGTGTTGATGGACTCGGTGGGCTCGTGCGAGATCACCCCGCATGGGTTGATCGAACATGCCTCCCTGCATCTGCCGCGAGAAGATGTTCTGCGTGCGCTGCGCAACGAGCGCTCGCTGTTCGGCAAGGTTTCACCTCGATGCACCAGCGGCCGTATGCTGCGCCTGCTGGTCGACCAGCTCTATCTCAACGAAGCGGGCATCCAGGCCGATGCCTGCGAAGGCGAAGCCATGCTCGGCGCCTTTACCAGCCTGCTCGGCCCAGCCTTGACGCAGCGCGAGCAGGAAGCCGAGATCGCCGACTCGATTGCCGGCAACAGCCTGCGACGCCAGGCGCAGCAACTGATCGAGGAATCGCTGAGCCACCCCAACCTGACGCCGGCCGCGCTGGCCAACCGCCTGCAGATCTCCGTGCGCCAGCTCTATCGACTCTTCGAGGAACAGGGCGACAGCGTTTGCCGTTATATCCAGCGCACCCGCCTGCAACGCAGCGCCAGCGATCTGAGCAACCCCAATCTGCGCCGTGAATCGATCACCGCGATCGCCTACAAATGGGGCTTTACCGACTCGGCCCACTTCAGTCGCGCGTTCAAGAAGCAGTTCGAGCAATCGCCCAAGGAATACCGCTCCCAGGCCGTCGATCAGTAACCTAAAGCGGAACGCGACAGGGGTCGGCAGCGGCGACCGAAGGCCACCAGCACCACAGACTCAAGCAAGCGCCGCCTGGGTTTCCGGCAAGGTCGCGCCACCATCCACAACGATGGTCTGCCCGGTGATATAGCTGGCCGCCTCCGAGGCGAGGAACAGCATGGCGCCGGCAATATCAGCCGGTTCGCCCAGGCGGCCCAAGGGTACCCCGCGGGCGATATCGGCGCTGTGGGCGCCATCGCCCAGATTGCCCATCGCCGGGGTACGGATCATGCCCGGCTCGACGCCATTGACCCGTACCCCACGCCTGGCCAGCTCCAGCGCCGCACTGCGGATGAAACCGTTGACCCCGGCCTTGGACGCCGCGTAGTGGCTCAACCCCGGATAGGCGACCCGTGGCCCGGTAACCGACGAGGTGACCAGCACGCAGCCCTTGCCCCGCTGCTCGAACAACGGCAACGCGCCCTGGGTGAGCCAGAACAGCGCGCTGAGATTCACCGCCAGGGTGCGTTGCAGAATGGTCGGCGTGATCTCGGCGAAGGGCGTCAGAGGAAAGTAGCCGGCGTTATGCACCAGAATGTCCAGGCGCTCCAGCCCACTCAGCAAAGCGGCGATGGCGGTTTCGTCGGCCAGGTCGATGGCCAATGCCTGCACCTCGTGCCCCTGGCTCTGCAGTTCACGCGCCAGTGCCTGGGCCGGCTGCACCTGCAGATCGGCGATCAGCACGCGCGCCCCGCTGGCAGCAAAGCCTTCGACGATACTGCGACCGATGCCCTGGGCGCCGCCGGTGACCAGCACGGTCTGCCCGGCGAAATCGAATCGTGCGTTCATCAGGCACCTCCCAGACGATCGAACACCAGAGTCGGCACGTCGACGATGCTGGAACCGCCGTCGGCGACGATGCTGGCCCCCGTGATGATCGACGCCTCGTCACTGATCAGGAAACGGCACACGCTGGCGATTTCCTCGGCACTGGCCGGACGCCGCAAGGGCACGTCGGCGGTGACCCGAGCGTAGGCGGCATCGAGGTCTTCGCCGAAGTGCTGCATCAGCGGCTGCATCTCCTCGTCGGCCATCGGCGTGCGCACCCAGCCGGGGCACACGCAGTTGACCCGCACGCCCAGTGGGCCGTAATCACGCGCCAGGGAGCGGTTGAGGCCGAGCAGCGCATGCTTGGCCGTGGTGTAGCCACACACCTGCGGGCCGGCGGCCAACGAGGCGATGGAACCGAGCAGGACGATGCTGCCGCGCCGCTCGATCAGCAGCGGCAGGCAGGCTCGGGCGCTGTGGAACGCGCTGTCGAGATTGCTGCGCATGGCGGCCTGCCAGCCTTCGTCGGACGTTTGCGTGGCCGTGCCGAGACCATGGCCACCGGCGCAAGCCAGCAGCGCATCGAGGCCGCCGAAGCGGCTGCGAACCTGCTCCACGAAGCCACTCCAGGCCTCGGCGCTGGCAGCATCGCCGACCAGCACCAGGCCACCGGTTTGCGCCGCCACACGCTCCAGTGGCGGGCGGCGACGACCGACCAGCACCAGGTTGTGGCCTTCATCCGCCAGACGCCGGGCGCAGGCTTCACCGATGCCGGTGCCGGCCCCTGTAATGAGGATGGTTCTGGGCTCAGTCATCGCACGCATGCTCCGTGCGGTTGATCACGCTGCAGTAGGAGGCCACCGGAAAGTTGGACAGTTCGTCGAAGCCGCCACCGGCGTAGCCGAAGATCTTGCCATCGCTGCGGTGGTTGGCCATGTCGATCATCACCAGGCCCAGGGTCGGCACGATCTTCTCGCGCCAGACGAACAGATACAGCTCGTCGCTGATCTTGTAGTAGTGGCAACGATCGGTGTCGCACAGGCCCGCCTCCACACCTTTCAGGCACTGCCAGGTGTAGAAGTTCTCGTTGAGGTAGATGTGCTCGTAGACCTCGGTCGGGCTGTAGCGATACAGGTTGCGCAAGCCCACCAGCTCGCGGGTCGGCGCGTGCGGGCAGGCGCCCTCCTGCCACGGCTTGTCCAGGCTGCCGTGGAAGAACTCGACCTCCACGCCGGTCAGCAGCTTGCCCGCCAGGGCTCGGTGATAGAGGCCTTCATGGGTGGTCTGGGCGTCCGGCATTCGGCCGATCACTGCGGTGAAGGAAGCGCTGGTCAAGTCCAGTACCAGGCTGATCGACCAGTCCTGGCCGTTCTCCTGCTTGAGGAAGTCCACCAGGTAGATGCCGGGGCGAACCGAGGTGGCACGGTAGGCAGCACTGCCCTGCGAATGACCATCGGCTGCCTGCCAGCTCAGACGCTCGGCCTCGAAGCGGTGAGCGATCTGCCAACCATTGGCGAAATGCAGGGTCAGGCTTCGGCCAGTGAGGTCGGCCAGGTTCGGCAGGATGAAGGATTCCGGGGCGAAGCCATCGGCCAGGGCCCCTACGGTGATCCAGTCGGAATGGGTGCTCATGCTGATATCTCGAAGTGATGGGTGGAGCCTGCATGGTGCGAGCTCCAGCCAGTTACGCCTATCAACCGGATGGTTGAGAAGCGCACGTTGCCCTGCCCCAATTCAGTTCACGGCCCCACCCTGGCGGGCGTTGACCGGAGGCACACGAGACGCCCAGGGTTGGGCCTGCTCCAATTGCGCAGCCAGGGCCAGCAAGGTGGCCTCGTCGCCGAAGCGGCCGGCAAAATGCGCACCGATGGGCAGGCCAGCGGCCGTCCAGTACAACGGCACCGACATCGCCGGCTGACCGGTGGCGTTGAACAGCGCGGTGAACGGCGAATAGCTGTGGAACTGCTCCATCACCTCGGCCAGGCTGAGCCGCTCATCGAAGGCGTCCAGCTCGCCGATCCGTGGCGGTTCGCGGGTAAGGGTCGGGGTGAGGATCAGGTCGAAATCCTGCAGGAACGCGGCGAAGGCTCGCCCCAGCGCATGGATCCAGTCCACCGCCGCCGCGTAACGCGCGCCGCCGATGTCGCCACGTTCGCGCAGGATGATCCGGGTGCGCGGCTCCAGCTCCTCCAGCGCCACCGGCTGGCCACGCATCTGCCCCAGCATGTCGATGTAGCCACGGGTGCTCGCACCGATGATGTCGAAGACGCGATCCAGGAAGACCGGCAGTTCGACCGGCAATCGAGTCACCTCGACCGAGTGCCCAAGGCTCTCGCACAGGCGCGCCGCATGCCGCACGGCAGCCAGGCTTTCGGCAGAGCTTGGCCAGGGGTCGAGATGTTCGACCAGCGCGATACGCAGCGGGCGCGCCGGCCCCTGCGCGGCGGCGAGATAGGAAGTGCTGTGCAACGGGGCCGCGTAGGGTGCTCCCAGATCCATGCCAGCCGTCACGTCGAGCAATGCGGCGCTGTCGCGCACGGACAGGGTGATCGCATGCGGTGTACCCATGCCGGCCCAGCCCTCGCCGACCAGCGGCCCGGATGGCATGAGCCCCCGGCTCGGCTTGAAACCGAACACACCACAGCAGGAGGCGGGAACCCGCAGCGACCCACCGCCATCGTTGCCATGGGCAAAAGGCACCACCCGTGCTGCCACCAAGGCGGCCGCCCCCCCACTGGAACCACCGGCACTGTGTTCAGTGTTCCAGGGATTGCGAGTGGCGCCGAAGCGCGTCGACTCCGTGGTGTAGGAGGTACCGAACTCGGGCGCCGTGCTGCTGCCAGCGAACACGCAACCGGCCTGCCGCAGCCGCGTCACCACCTCGGCCTCGAAATCGGCACGCACCTCGCCGCAGGCCAGGGAGCCATTGGTCATCAGCGCACCACGCAGCGGTGAGAACAGATCCTTGATCAGGGTCGGCACACCCGCGAAGGTGCCCTGGCTCGCACTGGCCGACTGCGCATCGAGACGAGCCTTGTCGTAGAGTTTTTCGCAAACCGCATTGAGCTGAGGCTCGACCTGCTCGATACGTTCGATGACCGCCTCCAGCAATTCGCCGGGCCGTACCTCCCCCTTGCGTACCAGCTCGGCAAGCCCATAGCCATCGTGACTGTCCAGCAGCGAATGAATGCTGTGCATAGTTAAGTTTCCTTGGGAATCAGGAGTGGGTAGAGAGTGGGTCAGCCAAGCGCTTGCGCTGGATCAGCCCGGTGACCAGCCACAATGACGCGGCCATAAGGCTGGCCAGCGCCAGCCAGTGAATCGAGGCGCGCAGGTCGCCAGTGAACGCGCCTACCAGCGCCACCACCAACGGGCTGACGAACTGGCCGATGTACAGACAGGCCGTGAACAGGCCGAGACCGCGCCCCCGGGTATTGACGTTCAGCGCGTTCATCACCGGCGCCATGGCATTGGGCACCAACAGGCCGGCGCCAAGGCCGTGCACGCTTACCGCCAGCAAGACCTCGTTGTAGCTTTGTGCACGGGTCAGCAGCCACAGGCCCAGCGCCAGCAAGGTCAACAACGCCACGTTGCAACCCGCGATGCCCAGACCTCGGCGCAGCAGCGGCCAGATCAGCGAACCACCGAGAGTGGCCAGCAGCCCCAGGCCGGCAGACAGGCCAATCAGGGTGCTGGAGGTGATGCCCAGCTCCACCAGCAGAACAGGTGTCTGTACCGGCACGATCAGGCTGAGGATCATCCCGCCCATGATCAGCAGATAGCCACTGACCAGCGCCGGAATCGAGACCTGCTCATCGTCCGCGTCGGGCGTCGTTTCCATACGCTCGCGAACCGGCTCCCAGAGCACCCGGATCATCGCCGGCACCAACAGCAGCGGCAGCAGATAGAGATAGAACGGCAGTCGCCATGACTGCTCGCCCAGCGCCCCGCCGACGACGAAGAACAGTGCACCCACCAGGCCGATGGTGACCACCTGCAGGTTGACGTAGCGCATGCGCGCCTCACCCCGCCAGTAGTCGGCGATCAGGGTGGCGCAGCAGGTCATGATCGCCGCTTCGGTACAGCCGAACAGCAGGCGGACCCCGACGATGGCCGTGAGGTCGTCGAGCAGCGCCGGAATCATTCCCAGCACTGCATACAGCAAGGTCGCGATGATCAGCAGCGCCTTGCGCCCCACCCGGTCGGCCAACCAGCCAGCCAGCGGCGCACACAGGGCGATGGTCAGGGCCGGCCCGGTCACGGCCAGGGGTACCAGCAGCTCGGCATGCGCCGAAGTCGGGCCGAACTCGGCGGCCAGCTTCGGCAGCATGGGGGCGACCATCACCGCGCCCATGATGGTCAGGCTGCTGCCGAGCATCAGTACCACGCCTTCACGCCGACCACTGGCCTGACGGGAGTTGGGCGCCGCGGCGCCTGCAAGGGAATGTTCCAGAGACATGCTGAAGACCTCGAAGATGTGATGAGGCATCCGCGGCACGTGTCAGAGCATCCCGTTTGGGACAGGGCTCAGGCACTCGCCAAGCGGCTCCGCGACGTCCGGCTCGGTGCCGCACGCCGGCTTTACGCAGGCATCCTAGGGCGCTGTTCCAGGCCACCGTTATCCAAATTCGGCAGAATGACGGCACCTCCTCTGAGGCTCGAAATGACCATCATGGAGCTGCCCGAAAGGGACGAAAGGAAGCGCAGATCTATACGCGGGGAGATTTGGAAAGGCTCACGAGCTGGCCGCATTCGGCACTCTGCAGGCCTTACAGAAAGAGGGTCGCCACCAGCTCGGTGCGATTGCTGACACCCAGTTTGCGGAACAGATTGATCAGATGAGTCTTGACGGTGGGTAGACCGACATCGAGCCGGCGGGCGATGTCCTTGTTGCTGCAACCGGCTCGCAGCAACTCCGCCACCTGCCATTCCCGCGTCGTCAGTTGCATGCGCGGAGCGATAGACGATGGCGGTGCCACGGCGACCTCGAACAGCCCCTGCAGTGCCTGCAACTGCCGCAGTTCGTGCATGGCGAAGGTGCCAAGCTCCGCGCCACGCAGCAGCGAGATGCCCGCCACCGGTCGCCCCTGCTCGAAAGCCAGCACCTCGACGACATCGACGACGCCGAAGCGCTCGAGGAAATCCCCGTAGCGCCGATTGGCGGCGGCGTCCTGCGCACTCATGCCCAGTTGCAAGGGCACCACGCTGCTGCCGGTGCGCTGGCAATTGCGCGGCTGCAGTGGATCGACCTGACGAAAATCGGACAGATAGCGCTCATGCATGTCCAGGCGCATCTGCTGCAGAAGGAAATCCTGCGGTTCGAGCTGGGCAGCGATGCGATAGAAGACCCCGGCGGAGACGGGTAGCAACGCCAGGAAGCTGTTCAGGCAACGTTGCCCCACCTCTGCGTCATGCATGATCGCGTGACTCGGTTAGACCCTGGCGACCGAATCGGCCGCCAGAGTGAACGGCCAGTGGTTACACCACGGCCATGTAGTGTTTGGTGAAGCTGTCGCTGAGCACGTCCCACAGCACGGCAGTACCCTTGGTCACGAACCAGCTATCACCAGCCTTGTAGCGAGTGCTCTGGCCGGTGGCCTCATCGGTCAGGATGACCTCACCGAACACCACGGTGGCCTGTTCGTTGAACGGATAGACCATGCGGAACTTGCTCTTGGTCACGGCGAAATAACCGGCGCTGAGCGCATCGGTCGGCGCACCGAAGGTCATCTTGCCGAAGGCCTTGCCCTCGCCTTCGAGAATCTCCGAGCCCAGGTCGGCAACGGTGCCCCAGGCATCCAGCTCGTTGAGGGTGGTGCCTTGCTTGATAGGCGTCATTGGGTATTTCCTCTGTTAATGATCAATGGATGAATCAGCGGCGCCCGTTCCAGTACCCCGAGAGCTGGTGCCAGGATTTGCCGGCGGTCAGCAGCAACGGACGGATCTGGTCTTTACCGATCACCTGGATGCGGCGTACCGAACTGATCAGGTCATAGCGTGCCGAGCCCTCGCTCATGCCCTCGGCCAACACCTTGCAGATGATGTGGCTGGGGGTGACGCCGAAGCCCGAGTAACCCTGTACGAAGAACACATTGGGGTGCTGCGGCAAGGTGCCGATCTGCGGGAACAGGTTGGGGCTGCAAGCCATGGGGCCGCCCCAGGCCAGATCGATCTTCACGTCCTTGAGGTAAGGGAAGATCTTCAGCATCAGGTTGCGGTTCCAGGCCTTGAGGTCGCGTGGAATGTGCTCGACGAAGGGCGTGGCAGAACCGAACAGCAAGCGGTTTTCACGGGTAACGCGGTAGTAGTCGATGACCGGGCGAATGTCACTGTAAGCCCCGCGAATCGGGCTGATACGTTCGATCAGCTCATCGCTCAGCGGCTCGGTGACCATCTGGAAGGCGTAGGTGTTGATGGTGCTCTTGTGCAGCTCCGGCTCCAGCTTGTTGAGGAAGCTGTCGCAGGCCCACAGCAGCTTGCTGGCCTTGACCGAGCCCTTGGCGGTACGCACGGTGACGCGCTCGCCGTAGGTCACTTCCAACGCCGGGCTGTACTCGAAAATCTTCACGCCGTGGCTGGCCAGCGCCTTGGCCTCGCCCAGCAGCAGGTTGAGCGAATGCACGTGGCCGGCGCCCATGTGCAGCAGGCCGCAGGAATAGGCATCGGAGCCGATCATCTGCTTGAGCTCGCTGCCCCGCAGCAGGCGGATCTCCTGATGCGGGGCAAGCGCCTTGAACTCCTTCTCCCAGGCAGCCAGGGTCTTTTCCTGGCGAGCGTTGAAACCCATGTAGCCGTAGCCGTGGCAGAAGTCGGCATTGATGGCGTACTTCTCGATCCGGCTCTTGATGATCTGCGCGCCCTGGTCGCTGATTTCAAGGATCGCGCGCAGGCCGTCTTCACCCACATCCTTGCGAATCTTCTCCAGGTCATGGCCGATACCCGCCATGATCTGCCCGCCGTTGCGCCCGGTGCCACCGAAGCCAAGGTAGCGCCCCTCCAGCACGACGATGTTGGTGATGCCCTTCTCGGCCAGCTCCAGAGCCGTGTTGATGCCGGAAAAGCCACCACCGATCACGACCACGTCCGCTTCGATATCCGCCTCGAGGGACGGAAAGCTGAGGTCATACTTCTTGGTGGCCGTGTAGTAGGTGGGCGTTTCGATATTGATCATGGGAAGGACCTGAGTATTCGAGAAGGAACGACTGCTAAACGAGCCCGGCTCCGTGCACGTTGCGTTCTGCTGGATCACATTAGGAACTCAGCGGGCCGAGCACGTCTTGATTCACCCTGCCCTGGCACTTGACCATTGCTGCCAAAGCCTGCGCGCTCAGCGTCTGAAACGCCTCCAGGGCAGCCGCCACATAGCGAAACGCTGTCTCGGCACAGGCGCATCCTGCGATCGAGCGACTACCGCTCATCCGCTGACAGCTTGGCAGCAGCGGTCAATCGGGAGGCACGCTTGATCAAGACAGTTATACGTCTTAACTTTGTAACATCGTCACTCGCATCGGGCCATCATCCGCTACCCAGGGGTGAGGGCCATGCCAAGCAGAGCCGCCACCTTTCGACCCTATCCGTTCGAGAGGGGGTCTGCCCCAGTCGCGCCACGAGCCGAACTGAAAGGCTGCTTAATTAAAGAAATCGTCAACAAGAACAACAAAGAACCTTTCCTTAACTGCAGCTCAGGTGTTTCCCCTGGTGGGAATCGTTTGGTGCCTCACTGGTGACTACCCAGACTCCTCTGGACATGGATCGCCGCAGACGGCAAAACGCATGATGCGAATGCCCTCCGCCCTGGAGAATGGCTCATCGGCAAGCACCGCACCGACGGCGTTCGAGCGGACTTAACGAGCATGTACGACGTATTCGCTTCATCCACCGCCTCCCGGCGCAACGGCAACTCTCCCTTTTCCCGGCGCGTCAGCTCGCAAGATATCGACGAGCATGCCGAGCAGGTCAGCGACTGGCAGCTGACCTACGACCAGATGACCGCTGGCCGCTTTCACGGCGAACTGACGGAATTCAGCCTGGACTGGATGCAGGTCATCCGCGACAGAACCAACCAGTCGCTGATCAAGCGAGGCTCGGCCAAGCCCGGCACCATCAACTTCAGCATTCCGCTCAGCTTCAGCGGTGACTTTTACTGTGACGGCCATCTGGTTTCCGAAGGCAACGCCCTGGTCGCCCATGCCGATGACCTGCCACAGCTGCGCACGCCCGATGAAATGGATCTGGTGATGATCACCGTGGATCAGAACATCCTGGAGCAGGAACTGGTTCTGCAGGGTATCGCCTTCGAGAGCACCCACCTGCCCAAGACCTATCAGCTCAAGGGACTGGCCTTGCCACAGAACCTGCGCAACATCCTCGCCGAACTCGAATACGGCTCGGCCCACGCGCAGTTCGACCTGAGCGATGAATGCATACGGCGCCAGTTCCGCGACGCCATCATGCTGCAACTATTCGAGTTGCTGCCCTCCAGCCAGCCCATCGGCATTACCCCGTCGGCCCGCAAGCGTACCGTCGACCGCGCCTGTGAATATGCCCTGGCCCATCTCGACGAACCCCTGAGCATCCTCGACATGTGCCACACCCTGGGCGCAAGCCGCCGCAAGCTGCAGTACTGCTTTCAGGAAACCCTCGGCACCAACCCGGTCGCCTACCTGCGCGCACTGCGCCTGAACGCGGCGCGGCGCGAACTGCGTCAGGGCGCTGCTCAGGTATCGGTGCAGGAAGTCGCCAGCCGCTGGGGCTTCTGGCACCTCAGCCGCTTCTCCAGCGAATACCGAGCGATGTTCGGCGAACGCCCCTCGCAAACCCTGCACCGCTAGCCCCGCACAGGGGCGTCGTGCCCCCGTGCGCCCCCTCTCCCGGATGCACCAGATGCACCCGGCGCCCGCCCATGGGTGGCGACCCGATATTTTCTCTCGGCCGCCTGCATCTTTGCCGTTTTTGGCTAACACGCCCTTCGCCCCCTCCGTAACCTGGCCGTAACGGACGAACTGCCACGTCCTGGCCTCCGCCTATCCGGGCGGGCAAACACACCCTGTTGACAATAAAAATCTCGCAACGGAGGTAACTGGGAGATGGACAAGAAATTCGCCTTGTATCCCCTCGCCATGTCCATCATGGCCTCGATGTCCCCTGGCGTTCAGGCGTTCCAGTTCGATACCGCGGATCCTGATCTGCGCTTGCGCTGGGACAACACCCTCAAGTACAGCACCGCCAGCCGTCTCAAGGGCGCGTCCGATCAGCTCACCGCCCTTCCCAACCATGACGACGGCGACCGCAATTTCAGTCGTGGGCTGATCTCCAACCGCTTCGACCTGCTCTCGGAGTTCGACGCCATCTACAAGAACGTCGGTGCCCGGGTGTCCGGGGCGGCGTGGTACGACAGCGTCTACAACGAGGGCAATGACAACGACTCCCCCGCCACCGCGAACGCCCTGTCGGTCGACCACGACGAATTCACCCGTGCCACCGAAAAGCTGCACGGGCGCAAGGGTGAACTGCTCGATGCGTTCGTCTTCGCCCGCTTCAACCTGGGTGATGCCAAGGGTACGGTGCGCGCCGGCCGGCACGCGCTGGTCTGGGGGGAAAGCCTGTTCTTCGGCGCCAACGGCATCGCCGGCACCATGGCGCCCGTGGACGCGGTCAAGGCGGCCTCGGTGCCCAACACTCAGTTCAAGGAGCTGATCCGCCCCACCGAACAGTTCTCCGGGCAGTTGCAACTGACGCCCGACATATCCGTTGGCGCGTTCTACCAATGGCGCTGGGAAGAAACCCGCCTGCCCGCCTCGGGCAGCTACTTCTCGGTACTCGACACCATCGGCGAGGGCGCCGAGCGCCTGATCGCCGGGCCCAACCCGGTCATCCCCGGTGGCGAACCCCTGGCGTTCTTCCGCCAGCAGGACATGAAGGCCAAGGACTCCGGCCAGGGCGGTGTGCAGGTGCGCTTCCGCGCCGGTGAAACCGACTTCGGCCTGTATGCCGTGCGCTACCACGACAAGACGCCGCAGATCTACATTCGCCCCGGCGCAGGCGCCCCCGACTTCGCCAGCGGGCGCCTGGGCACCTACCAATGGGTCTACCCGGAGAACATCCGCGCCTTCGGCGCCAGCGTCAGCCACACCTTCGGCGACTACAACCTCGCCGCAGAAATCTCCACGCGCCGCAACATGCCGCTGAGCAGCGATGGCGTGACCATCCTCGACGGCAGCGGCGACAACGCTGGCGATGCCCGCTACGCCGTCGGCAACACCCTGCACGCGCAGGTGTCCTGGTTGGCCACGCTGGGCCCTTCGTTCATCGCCAACGAGGCGGATTTCCTCGGTGAAGTGGCCTGGAACCGCGTGCTCGACGTGACCAAGAACCGCCAGGCGCTCAACCCTCTGGCCGACCGCGATGCGGCAAACCTGCGCTTCGTCTACGAACCGCGCTATCGCCAGGTATTGCCCGGCATCGACCTGTCGGTGCCGGTCGGGCTGGGCTTCGGTATCGGCAACTCTGCGGTGGTCGGCGCCTTCAATGGCGACAAGGTGGGTGACCTCAGCATCGGTCTGACCGCCCTGTACCTCAACGAATGGCGAGCCGGCCTCACCTACACCCACTACTTCGGGCCGGCCGGTACCTCGGTGAACGAAGACAACCACATCACTTTCAAGCAATCGCTGAAGGATCGCGACTTCATCGCCCTGTCGATCCAGCGCACCTTCTGAGCAGAGGAACCTTCCATGACTCGTTTCTCCCTTTCCGTACTCAGCCTGCTCCTGCTGTGCGCTCAGCAGAGCATGGCCGCCGTGAGCGCAGAGCAAGCCGCCAAGCTGAATGGCGAACTGACCCCGCTCGGCGCCGAACGTGCCGGCAACGCCGATGGCAGCATTCCCGCCTGGAACGGCGGGCTGACCACGCCGATACCAGGCGACAAGCCCGGCGGGCGTCGCTCGGATCCGTTCAAGGACGAAAAGCCGCTGTTCACCATCGATGCCCGCAATGTGGCGCAATATGCCGACAAGCTGACCGACGGCACGCGCGCCATGCTGGCCAAGTACCCCGACAGCTATCGCCTGGATGTGTATCAGACACACCGCACCGCCGCCGCGCCGCAATGGGTGTACGACAACACCCTGGCCAACGCGAGCCGGGCGAAGATCGATAACGACGTGGTGGTCGGCGCGTTTGGCGGCATCCCCTTCCCGATCCCCACCACTGGTGCCGAAGTGATGTGGAACCACCTGCTGCGCTGGCGCGCACCGACCGCTCGCTTCTACGCCACGGCCTATCAGCTCACCGCCGATGGTCGCGCCGTGCTCGCCAGCGATGCCAGCTCGGTTCAGCAAGTGCCTTACTACTTCCAGGACAGCAGCCTGGAGGAGTACGCCAAGTCCAACCTGTACTTCAATATCCGCGTCAACCTCTCCGCCCCGGCCATCCGCGCCGGTGAAGGCATCGTCGGCCGGCAGAACCTCGATGCGGCCAAGGATCAGGCCTGGGTCTACCTGGTGGGCCAGCGCCGCGTGCGCAAGCTGCCCAATACCTGCTGCGACACACCGAGCCCGACCATGGCCGGCCTGATGAGCTTCGACGAGCTGGAAGTCTTCTCCGGCCGCCTGGATCGCTTCGACTGGAAGATCGTCGGCAAAGAAGAGAAGTACATCCCCTACAACGCCAATAAACTGATGCAGCCGACCTCGGACAAGGAGGTGCTGAGCGCGCACCACCTCAACCCCGACCATGTGCGCTGGGAGCTGCATCGCGTGTGGGTCGTCGAGGCCACCCTGCGCAACGGCCAACGCCACCAGGCCGCACGCAGCCGCTACTACTGCGACGAAGACACCTGGACCTGCGTGCTGGGTGATCGCTGGGATGCCAACGGCCAACTGTGGAAGACCACCTGGGGCCAGATCATGGTGATGCCAGAGCTGCCCGGTAACTTCATGTTCGCCTTCGGCTTCAACGATCTGCTCTCCGGCGCGGCCATGGTCGCCGGCCTGTACAACGAGAAACCGGTGCATTACGAACTGCTCGAGCGTATGCCGGATGTCGAATTCACCCCGGACGCCCTGGCCAATGATGGCATTCGCTGACCATCTACTCGCCATCCGCGACAGCATTACGGAGCGCGCTCATGAACACCCCTAGTCAACCTTCGCGTGGCACGCAGGGACGCTGGCAGTGCTCACTGCTGGCGCTCTGCCTGTGCCTGACCGGCGCGGCGCAGGCCGAACCGGTCGGCGCCGCGCTGGATCGGCCGGCCTTGGCCACGGTCAACCCGGCGCACAGCTACCTGCTGGGCATCGCCCAGGCCGGTCAGCGCCTGGTGGCCGTCGGCGAGCGCGGCCTCATCGTGCTTTCCGACGACCAGGGGGCGACCTGGCGACAGGCGCCCTCTCCGGTCAGCGTCACCCTGACGACCGTGCGCTTCGCCGATGCCGAACACGGCTATGCCGTCGGGCATGGCGGCAGCGTGCTGGTCAGCCAGGATGGCGGTGCGAGCTGGACAGCCGGCCTCGATGGCCGTCGCGTTGCGACGACGCTACTGGCGGCAGCGCAGGCGCAAGGTAACCCGCGCGCGATTGCCGAAGCCCAGCGCCTGGTCGAGGACGGCCCGGACAAACCCTTTCTCGACCTCTGGGTAAAGGATCCACTCAATGCCTATGTGGTCGGTGCCTACGGCCTGGCCCTGCACACCCGCGATGGCGGCAAGAGCTGGCAGCCCTGGCTGCAGCGCAGCGCCAACCCCGGCGGTTTGCACCTCAATGCCATCCGCAGCCGTGGCCAGCGCGTGGTCATCGCCGGGGAACAGGGCCTGGTGCTGCTCTCCGAGGACGGCGGCGCCAGCTTCAACCCAATCGAGACGCCCTACTCCGGCAGCTTCTTCACCCTCGAACTGCCGGCCGATGGTTCGATCGTGCTCGCCGGCCTGCGTGGCAATGCGCTGCGCAGCGCTGACGGCGGCGCGAGCTGGAGCCCGCTCGCCTCACCCGTGGAGGCCTCGATCACCGCCTCGGCACTACAGGCCGATGGCAAGCCGATCTTCGTCAACCAGGCCGGCATGCTCCTGCGCGAGCAAGGCGGCCGCCTGCTGCCGAGCAACCGCCAGCCGCTGCCGCCCCTCAACAACCTGCTGCCCACTGCACAGGCCGATATCGTCCTGGTGAGCGGAGAAGGTGTCAGTGTGCTGAAAGCTGGAGACGTGAAGTGAACAATGCGCCAACAGACCTGGCGGAAGCTTCCGCTGACTTCGATCCGCGCTCGGGCTCACTGCTCGAGCGCCTGCTGTTCAACCACCGTCTGCTGGTGGTGCTCCTGTGCGCCATCACCACCGGGCTGCTGGCCTGGCAAACCACCAAGCTGGAGCTCAATGCCAGCTTCGAGAAGACCATTCCCACCGAGCATCCCTACATCCAGGTGTTTCAGCACTATCAGAGCCAACTGACCGGGCTGGGCAACTCGGTGCGCATCGCCGTGCAGAACCCGGCCGGCGACATCTATGACCCGAACTACCTCGACGCCCTGCGTCGCCTGTCGGACGCCATCTTCCTGCTGCCGGGGGTCGACCGCGTCAACATGAAATCCCTGTGGACGCCCTCGACCCGCTGGACTGGCGTGACCGAAGACGGCCTCGAGGGCGGCTCGGTCATCCCCAATGGCTACGATGGCAGCCCGGCCAGCCTGGAACAGCTACGCGCCAATGTCGCCCGTTCCGGCGAAATCGGCCAGTTGGTGGCCGTCAACGCCCGCTCCACGGTGATCTACGCACCGCTGCTGGCCAAGGACAGCAACGGCCAGCCGCTGAACTACGCAACCTTCGCCAACCAGCTCGAACAGTTGCGCCAGCAGTACGAAAGCGAAGGCCTGAGCATCCATATCACCGGCTTCGCCAAGATCGTCGGCGACCTGATCGACGGGGTACGCGCGGTGCTGGTGTTCTTCGCTATCGCCGTGCTGATCGCCACACTCACCCTGTTCTGGTACACCCGCTGCATACGCTCGACCCTGCTGGTGGTCACCGCCTCCCTGGTGGCAGTGGTGTGGCAACTGGGGCTGCTGCCGACACTGGGCTACTCGCTCGACCCCTATTCGATCCTGGTGCCCTTCCTGGTCTTCGCCATCGGCATGAGCCACGGCGCACAGAAGATGAACGGCATCATGCAGGACATCGGCCGTGGCGTGCCCAAGCTGCTGGCGGCGCGCTTCACCTTCCGCCGCCTGTTCCTGGCCGGCATGACCGCCCTGCTGGCCGACGCAGTGGGCTTCGCGGTGCTGCTGGTGATCGATATCCAGGTCATCCGTGAGCTGGCCATCGCCGCCTCCATCGGTGTCGCGGTGCTGATTTTCACCAACCTCATCCTGCTGCCGATTCTGCTCTCCTACACCGGCGTCAGCGCTCGCGCCGCAGCGCGCAGTCTGCGTAGCGAGCAGGCCGATGCGCGTGGCGAGCGCAAGCACCGGCTGTGGTCGTTCCTCGATCGTTTCACCCGCCGCCCCCTGGCCAGCGTGGCCGTGGCAGGCGCGCTGCTGATCGGCGCTGGCGGTTTCATCGTCAGCACCCACCTGAAGATCGGCGACCTGGATCCGGGCGCGCCGGAACTGCGCGCCGACAGCCGCTACAACCGCGACGTGGCCTTCATGAACGCCAACTATGGCGCCTCCAGCGATGTGCTGGCGGTACTGGTGAGCACCCCGGACGGCCAGTGCGCGCAGTACGACATCCTCAACCGGCTCGATGCCCTGGAATGGCAACTGCGCCAGCTCCCCGGCGTGGAATCGACCCAGTCGCTGGCCCTGCTCAACCGCCGCATGATGGTCGGCCTGAGTGAAGCGAACCCCAAGTGGTACGAGTTCATGCCCAACCAGGGCATGCTCAACTCGGTTGCCGCCAGCGCCCCACGTGGCCTGTACAACGATGGCTGCAGCCTGCTGACGCTGTACATCTACCTGCGCGACCACAAGGCCGACACCCTGACCGGTGTGGTCGAACATGTTGCCGCGTTCGCAAGGGCCAATGACACAGCCGACGCGAAATTCCTGCTGGCCGCCGGCAACGCCGGCATCGAGGCAGCGACCAACATCGTGGTCAAGGAAGCCTGGTGGCAGATGCTGTTGCTGGTGTACGCCGCCGTGGCGCTGCTCAGCCTGATCACTTTCCGCTCCTGGCGCGCGGTACTGGTGGCCGTGCTGCCGCTGATGCTGACCTCGGTGCTGGCCGAGGCGCTGATGGTGCTGCTGGGCATGGGCGTGAAGGTGGCGACCCTGCCGGTGATCGCCCTCGGCGTGGGCATCGGCATCGACTATGCGCTGTACATCCTCTCGGTGACGCTGGCGCAGTTGCGCGCGGGCAAGAGCCTGTCGGAGGCCTACTACCGCGCCCTGCTGTTCACCGGCAAGGTGGTGATGCTGACCGGCGTGACGCTGGCCATCGGCGTAATCACCTGGGTGCTGAGCCCGATCAAGTTCCAGGCCGACATGGGCCTGCTGCTGGCCTTCATGTTCCTCTGGAACATGCTCGGTGCCCTGATTCTCCTCCCTGCCCTGGCGCACTTCCTGCTGAGGCCGGAGCGGCTCGCCACAGCCTCGCGCGAGCAGTCGGCACCTGCCAACCTGGCATCTGCAACCCGCTGAAATCGGCCTGAACGCAGCGCCGACACCCGCCGCAACCACAAAGGCGCCCATCAGGGCGCCTTCGTGCATGGGTCGCTGGCAACACGAACAAACGGGTCGTGCTGTCTTGATGGGGTACGCCTGGCAGGCGGAGACGGTTCGCAAACCCGCGGGATCGATCCCCTGCCGCTACGCAGGGCATAGCGGCAGGCATGACGTCAGTCGGGCTTGCTAGGGTCTGTTGACGTTTCGCTCGCGGCCGCGACGGAGCCAGTTTTTGCGCGGAGCTAGGCGCGAGACGCGAAGTTTGGTCGCCCAAATGAGCCGTTGAGCAACAACGATCCGCGCAAAAACTGGCCCGTCCCTTCGGGTTGCGCGGCAAATTGCGCCATGCGTCGTTGCGGGATTTGGCAAGGGAACGACCATTACCTGCATCCCGCGCCTAGCGGAACGCCGCCCGGCCATGGCGCAATTTGGCGCAGCAACGCGGTTCGCGCCGAAACGTCAACAGCCCCTAGGCGAGGACTGGGTACGCGCCAGCATCGCCTGGATTTCCTGGGTGGCCTGATGCGTGTTCTGCGCCAGCTTCTTCACCTCGTCAGCGACCACCGAGAAGCCGCGCCCCACCTCGCCGGCGCGAGCCGCTTCTATCGCTGCGTTGAGTGCCAGCAGGTTGGTCTGCTCGGCAATGCCCTTGATCACGCTGACCACTTGGGCGATCTGCCCGTAGGTGTCCTGGTTGTGCTGCAGCATGCGTTCATGGGCGGCCTGGGCGTTACGCTCATCGGAGATGTCGCGCACCGCCCCGATCACCCGATAGAGCCGCCCCTGCTCATCGCGCACCGAACGCCCGCGCTCCCGGAACCAGATGTAGCCACGCGTCTTGTGACGCATCAGGTACTCGATCACGTACTCGCCACTGCCGGCCGGATCGACGATCTCTCGCTCGAACAGGCTGGCGATGGCCCCGAGGTGATCGGGATGAATGAGCCCGGCCTGACTTTCCAGGCCATCCGGCAACTCGTCGCGGCTGTATCCCGTCAATGCACGGAACTGGTTGGAAATGCGCATGCTGCTGGCCGGATCATCGATACGCCCATTGACCACGATGAAATCCCAATAACCTTCGGTCAGCGTCGACTGTGCAAGCTCCCACACTCGCGCCTCCTGCTGGCAGTGCTGCAATGCCTGCTGCTGCTCATGGCACTGGCCATGCAGTGCCTCCAGCTCCAGCGTCTGGCGCTGCACCTGCTCCTGCAACTGGCGCTCGCGAACGGTGGCCTGTTGCTGCGCCTCGGCTTGCGCATCGATCTGCACCTGCAAACGCGCTTGCTGCTCCTGAAGCTGGCGCAGGTGAGCAGCGACTCGCGCCAGCGCATCGTTCAAACGGGGCTGCTCGGCCAATATTGGCGAACGAACTGCGGAAAGCTCCGCGCCCTGGCCCAAGGCCTCGAGCTGTTGCCCCAGCGCCTCGGCGATATCACGGCCTCGATCACGAAAGAACATAACGGCTACTCCCGCCAGGTTGTCGATACTCAGCGATAACGCACTACGCAAGGTCAACTGACGCTGACCTTGCGTAGTGCGGGCGCGTCATCCGCCACGCCTTGTCGAAAGCGTGGCGCGGAGCATCTAGCCGAGGTCGGGTTTGAACAACGGGCGCTTCATGTAGAGCTTGACCCAGAGCAGCGCGATGACGCTGACCAGCAGCAGGATGGCGCCGAGGATCTTGTAGACCAGCACGGTCATCTCCGGCGACGGTGAGTTGTTCAGCGCAACGTAGAGCATGGCGCCGATGCCGATGATCTGCGGCAGCGGGTAGAACGGCGTCTTGAAGGGGCGCGGCTGGTGCGGCAGGCGGCGGCGCAGTACCAGCACGTCGATATGCGCCACCACGTAGGCGAGCAGCCAACTGGTCGATGCGGCGATCACCAGCGGAATCAGCGAGTCGATGTCCATCAGCACCAACGGGATGGCAATGATCACGGCCATGAACAGGATGCCCACCCAAGGCGTGCCGAAGCGCTGGCTGGTGATCTTCATCTGCGGAAAGGCCTGCCCGTTCTCGGCCATGCCCTGCAGCATGCGCGGCACGGCCGCCAGTACAGTGTTGACGGTACTGCAGGTGGCGGTCACCGCCATCACCGCGGCGATGATCAGGCCAGCCTTGCCGAATACCGCATTGGCATAGTCCAGGTAAGGCAGCGGCGAGCCGGTGAGCGTTTCCACATTCAGGTAGTAGGTCGCACCCCAGACGAACAGCAGGAAGATCCCCAGCATGGCGCACAGCGACAGCATCATCGCGCGCGGGATATTGCGCTGTGGGTTGTCCACTTCGTTGATCATCGGGCAGATGAACTCCACCCCCACCATCAGCCACATGGCCATGGCGATCAGGCCGATGAAGCTGCCATCGAGGATCGGTTCGAGGCTCAGGCTCACCGGCGTGCCGCTGACTGCGACATGGGGCTCCACCGCGCCGCTGACCGCGCACAGACCGATCAGGATCAGCGCCGTCACCAGGATGAACGACAGCAGGTTCTGCACCTTGGCGAATACGTCTGCGCCGAGGATGTTGGTCACCACCAGCACGCCAAGCACCAGAAATGGCAGCAGCAGCGGCGGGAACATGCCGGGCAGCAACTCACCGATGATCGCATCGACCAGAAACATCTCCACCGGCAGCGCCAGCATGGCCACCACCACGTAGCCGGCGAACACCGCGACGATGGCCGGAAAATGGCCGATGGCCTTCTGCGTGTAGGTCGCCAGCGTGCCCTCCTGCGGGAACATCAGCGATAGTTCGGCGAAGCTCATGGCGTTGAACTGGGCCAGGATGAAGGCGACGAAGAGCGCGGCAATGAAGCCCATGCCGCCGATGCCGATGCCCTGAGTCGCGGTGATCATCGAACCTTGCACGATTACCAGGCCGACACAGATGGCCATCATGGTGATGAAGCCAAGTTTATTCTGCTGCATGAAAGCGCTACTCCCCGCCTGCATCGAGGCAATGTCAGGGGCATTGGTCTTGTTCATTCGATTATTCTCCCGCTCGGGCCAGATGGCCTAGTGGTGCCCATGGATATGACGGCAGTTGGCTACCGCGTCGGCATCACTTTGCGCCTGTAAAAAGGGGAATTCTTGCTTCTGGCTGCCGGGAGCTTGCCCTTGCGTGTCAGGGAGGCAAAGCAGGCCTGGCTCCGCTCTTCACACCCGTAACAAGCGGGCCTAATGCATGCAACCGGGTGGGCTTTATCTGTAGGGTGGGCTTTAGCCCACCAATGGCAGGCAGCGTGGTGGGCTGAAGCGGATCGCCGCCCGGCCCACCCTACGATCGACCGAGGCGTTTCTCATGCATAAAAAACCGGCCCTTGGGATCAGACCAAGAGCCGGTCGAGGTAACGCGCTTCAGCCCTGGGCGATAACCGCCCTGAGCATGCGCTTGAAGGTTTCGATCTGCTCGGCGTTGAAGGCTGCGAATACCTTATCCTGTTGCTCACCGGCGATGCGCCAGAGCGCCTCGGCCTGATCCACGCCCGCAGCGGTCAGCACGTAGCGCTCGTCGGCATCGGCCACCATGCCCTTGCGCTTGAGAATATCCACTGCCTGCTCGATCTCGCGTACCGGCATGGCCACCTCGCGCAGCAGATCGCACATGCTCAGGCCGGCATCGTTCTCCAGCACCATCAGCATGCGTGCCTCGCTGGTGCGCAGGCCGGTGGAAAGCTGGCGCGGCTGGTAGATGCTCTGGTAGCTGCGCACCGCCTGGGTCATCAGGTAGTAGAGGTTGTCGCTCAGCCGACCCTGGAAGGCACTGCTGGGCTGCTGGCCTTCGCTTTTCTGGGTCATGCGCGTGTGCGGCAGCACCATGGAATAGGCGCCCTGGTGATAGAGCAACGGCGAGCGACCCAGATCATCGAAGGCCACCACCTTGCCGATCAGAATCCAGTGATCGCCGCCATCGACCTGCTGGTACATCTCGCACTGAAAGCGCGCCGCGCAATCAGCCAGCAGCGGCGCACCGCCCTCCCCGGCCTCGTGTGCGATGCCTTCAAACTTGTCGTCACGGGAACGGGCGAACTGGTTGGAAATGTCTATCTGGTCGGCGGCCAGCACGTTCACCGCGTAATGCGTGGCGCGCTGGAACACCTCGTAGCTACCGGAACGCTTGTCGATGCTCCACAGCACCAGCGCCGGGTCGAGTGATACCGAGTTGAAACTGTTGGCGGTCACGCCGACCTTCTCGCCATCGGGCGTGGCAGCGGTGATGACGGTGACGCCAGTGGCGAAATTACCCAGCGCACGGCGAAAGGCGCGCGCGTCGATGGAAGTGCTCATGGGGATCTCCCTGGCCGCTGCGATGCGGCTTATTGTTCGAGTAGCGGGGCCGCCAGCGGCCCCACGCAAGGTGCAGGCAGGCTCAGACCATGCTCGGGTCCGGCTCCAGGCCCATCAGCTCACGGCCGAGGATCTGCGCGCAGACGTCGTAGTCGGTGTAGGCATGGGCGCCGGTCATGTGCGAGTCACGGAACAGGCGCTGCATCTCGTTGCTCTCGAACCAGGACGTACCACCCGCGGCCTCGAACAGGCGATCGACCGCCTGAATGCACATCTTCACCGCATAGGCCTGATTGGTACGCCAGAACGCCAGGGTTTCACGGCTTGGGTACTGATGACGCTCGGCATGCTCGGCGTGCTCGGCCCAGGTCTTTTCCAGGAAGGCACGCGCGGCACCGACCTGATGGGTGGACTCGGCCAGGCGCATCAGCGCCGGGGTCGCGGTGCCGACATTGACGCCGGTGTAAGCGCGCACGCGGTTCTTGGTCTTTTCCTTGTAGGCATCGAGCATGCGCTCGGCCACGCCCAGGCCGATGGCAGCAAAGCCGCTGGCGAAATACGGGCGATAAGGCGCGTAGAAAATCTTGCTGTCGGGGTACAGGCCAAATCCGGCGGACTTGCCCTCCATCATGTCCTTGGCTTTCTGGATGCGATGGTTGGGCACGAAGACATCCTTGATCAGCAAGGTCTTGGTGCCGCTGCCCTTCATGCCGGCGGCGAACCAGTCGTCGCGAATCTCGTAGTCGCTGCGCGGCAGCACAGCGAAGCAATAATCCTGGCCGCCCTCGCCGTTCTGCCGACGGCAGCCGACGATGGCCCATTCGGCGTGATCGCTGCCGCTGCTCCAGCCCATCTCACCGTTGAAGATGACGCCGCCTTCCACCTCTTCCACCTTGCCGAACGGCGCGATGCTGCTGCTCGCCGTGGCATCGGGGTTCTCAGCCCAGATCTCGTCCTGCAGTTGCTTGGAGAACAGCGCCAATTGATGGCTGTGCGTGCACAGCAGGCTGAAGGCCCAGGCGGTGCTGGCACAGGCACCGGCCAGCGCGGCGACGCAATCGGCGAACTCCGGCAGGGTGATTTCCAGACCGCCATAGACCTTGGGCTGGAAGGCGCGGTGCATACCAATGCCCTTGAGCAAGGCGATATTCTCCTCCGGCACCTTGCGCTCCTGCTCGGCACGCGACGCATTGGCGGCAATGGCCGGAAGGATGGCCTTGAGGTCTTCGAGGAGGGGGTTTGGCTTTTTCATCTTGTTGAGGCCCTGATTATTGTTAGCTGATGACTGCCACGAGCGACTCACCCTGAAGGGTCGAAGACGCTGCCGCAGCCAGGGAACATGCAAGCCAGGCTGACCTGCCTCCCATGGGGACGGCCTCATTATGCGCACTGCTTAGCGGCCTAAAAATGCACCTTCCGGGCACTCGATTGCACTTTTCATGGAGATGAGCGCCCCACCCATAAAAAAGTTAATCTATTAACAAGTAAAACATTGACCTCCCACCGCCAAGGCTCCGGCAGCATGAACACCTTGCATCATTCCCTGCGCGCACTGCGTCACCGCAACTTTCGTCTGTACTTCGCAGGCCATGCCATCTCCACGCTGGGCACCTGGGTCCAGCAAGTGGCGCTGGCCTGGCTGATCTACCGCCTGAGCGGATCGGCGGCCCTGCTCGGCCTGACCACCTGCGTCGCGCTGTTGCCGCAACTGATCGTCGGCCCCCTGGCCGGCGCCTGGATCGACCGCCACGACAAACGCCGCCTGCTTATCCTGGTCGAGGCTCTGCTCGGCGCGCAGGCGCTGGTGCTGGCCCTGCTCACCTGGCTCGGCTGGATAAACCCGACACTGATCGTCGCCATGGCCGCATTGATGGGCGTGCTCAACGCCTTCGACACGCCCTTGCGCCAATCGCTGCTCAGCCAGTTCGTCGACGACCGCGCCGACCTGCCCAACGCCCTGGCCCTCAACGCCATGCTGTTCACCGCCTCACGCTTCATCGGCCCGCCCCTGGCGGGGCTGCTGCTGGGCGTCTCCAGCGAGGCGCTGTGCTTTTTCCTCAATGGCCTGTCGTACCTGGCGCTGGTGACCGGCCTGCTGCTGATCCACCTGCGCCCCGCCGAACGGGCAGCCGGCTCCTACCGCCACCTGCTCGGCGAAGGCCTGCGCTACGCCCGACACAACCCGCGCATCCGGGCGATGATGCTCAGCGTGCTGGTGATCAACTTCACGGCCTCCAGCTACGCCGTGCTGCTGCCGGTGTTCGCCAAGGACATCTTCGCTGGTGATGCCACCACCCTCGGCTGGCTCTGGGGCGCAGCTGGGCTCGGCTCGCTGCTGTCGACGGTGCTACTGGCCTCGCGCCTGGCCGTGGACTCACTGCCGCGCACTATCCTCGCCGCCAGCGCCGTCACCGCCCTGGCCCTGCTGGTCTTCGCCGGCAGCGACATACTGGCGCTATCGCTGGTCGCCATGGCGGTGATCGGCTTCGGCATCACGGTGAGCAACGTCGGCACCAATATCGTGCTGCAAAGCGAAGCCCCGGAAGCCCTGCGCGGGCGCATCGTCTCCCTCTACACCTCCACCCGCTTCGGCTTCGACGCCCTCGGCGGCCTGCTGGTCGGCCTACTCGCCGCCCACCTCGGCGCGCCATGGGTCATGGCGCTGGCTGGAGGGGTGTTGTTGGTTTATTGCGGGTGGCTTGGGTTGAGGAACAGGCGCGGGTAGTGTCGCTTCACAGATTCATGCGATTGGCGTCTTACAACAAAGAAGCCTATCGCCAGGCAGCATAAGCCGCCCAATCCCCTTTACAGCAGGCCCTTTAATTCCTCTACTAAATGACCTGCTTCGTCCTCCTGAAGAAGCTTAACGATATTCGCTATAGCAGAAAATCGAGAGTTATCCGCAAGAGCTTGAATATGGGACTGAAGCGCAGTTCCAGGCCTAACCAGAACACGATGTCGGCCAAGGAATAAGTATGGCTTATTATCTGACACATCAAAATCTCGCCAATAAATAGCCCCCGCCCACACGCCTCTAATATCAGGAATAATGTTGACAGCATTACCTGTATAATCAACATTCGCCAAATTGACTGCAAGAAAGCAAAACTCATTAGGCAGAGAGGTCACATGAGCATATGAGCGACTATCATTGTCGAATAGAAGTGAAAAATTTCGATCTGGCCGCGCTATATATATAGGAATATCGTCCCTTAGAGCTTCCTGCTGCCTTTGTATGAAAGCGTACACCAACTCAAGCATCCCCGAGTCTTCAAGAGAAAAATATGGCGCTCCTCTTAAACTAAACCTACCGCGCTGCGCTTGTAAACACCAAACTATGCCACTCATGCTGCACAACTCATTTAAACTAACATATCTTGTGCTGCGCCTTGCATGATTGAATTCGCAATCTCGTATAACAGGAATTAGCTCCAGGCAAATCAGATCAGGGTAACTTGATTTGGCGGTAGATAGCTCGCTTCCTGTGAATTGATCATATACGTTACCTCCTCCTGCAGCAGCCTCTCTCTGCAAACGATTGATCGCCGACGGAGAATAAGAATTGGTCTGCCTGAGAAAATCACGATACCCATCATGAATAATATCCCTAGACGATTTTATGAATTCTTGAGCTGCTTCATTATCATTCAACTGAGTTCTATCGATGGAAAATTCAAATCCACGAGGAGAGGTGGCATTTACTTTATAGGTACCGACCCTCTCCAAATCGATGCATAATGGAGAAATTCGTACTGGCACTGAAAATCCGCACACAGCTGACTGACTTCTGTAAAAGCTATCCAACACTCTATGCAATGCAACGCCAGACTCCGCTGTAAATGTCGTAATTTCTCCGTCAGTCCGATACGCGAGGCCAAACGAAACAGATGCGCCAGCTAGTTCAGCGGAATAGTTAAAGCACCTCACACCAAGTTCTTTTGCCTTTAAACGCCTCACTCCAAACAGAGCAACCTCATCAACTTCAGGCAAAGCCCTGCCAATTACTTCTTCTGCCTCGTCCAAAACCAAAGTTAGAGGCACCATTGAACAAACCAACTGCCTTTTCAGATCTGTAAATACGTCATCAATAATAACATCAGACTTTAGCTTTAGCTTTATGGTTGTTCCGCAGGGCCTTTCAACTGCTGTAAAAACTGTAAAATCTTTGAGCTCTGCGAGTTGAACGTCAAACTCGAAGCCTTGAGCATTCATAGCTTCGGCGGGTCTTCCTCTATAGCCCTCAAATGCGGCGGTGGACACGCTGGCCACATCTGCAATGGTAAAAACAGACCAAAAACCAATACCAAAGCGGGCAATCGGTGCGTACTCGCTATCTATATATGCAGGCTCACTAGACCTACTGCTCCCGACAGTAAGCAAGTTATTCAGAACAGTACGCTCCGACATCCCGCATCCATTATCACTGACTATCACTGCATGTCGTACTCTGTCAAAAATTACGCTGATTTCTGGACAATACTTGTCCGAGCGTGCAGAATGATGTTCCCTAAAGCGGCATGCCTCAACCGCGTTCTGCACTAATTCACGCAATGCAATGCCCTGTTTAGTTCGCCAAACTGCATTGGATGCAATCAAGTCGATTACACTTCGCTTATTTAGCCTAACACCCAATCTCTGAAAATTTCCTCGACTGAATGACAGATTGCGCTGAAAAGGCTCCCCTACAATCTTCAGTCTTCTACTTTTGCATCGACGGTCTATATCGCAGTACCCCTGAATCCACTCTTCCATTTGATCAAAAGTCCGATGAGCGAGAGCCAGGACATCGGCATCCTGAAATGCACCACTGACAATAATTCGACCGTCATCAGTCACAGCTAGACTGTCACCAGTGCAGACGTGTTTCATATTCTCGGCATAAGAGATTCGGGCAGCAGAGCTTTCATCTACTCCAATTTTATCAAGTACGCCATCAAGTACTCGTGTATCACTGAACTCTATAGCGTCTGCCACGCATACAATTACCGCCAACTGAGCCAGGTCGCTTTCTTTTTGGCCAGTTGCGAATGGGCGCTGCAACTCTTTTTCCAGTTGAGCTATAGAGTAATTATGCGCCTTCATGAGTAGATCTAGTGCTGAAACCAGATTACGAGGGACGCCAAATTGCTCGGCACATTTCTCGATGTACTCACCTCCACGGATAGAATGATTTTGCCGTAGATAGCTTTGAAGCTTGCCGCTTGTTTTCCAATCCGGCACATCGTCAAGGCGAAGCTTTGCTCTTAAAGCCGCCTCTTCTCCGGGAAAAACAGCCATACCCAGATCATGTGCATATGCAGCGGCAATTAATAAAAAAACTTCTTGTGCCGTTAGCGCTTCTGGCTTTAAGGAGTTGAAGCAGGAGGGAAGTACGCATTGAGCCATTCTCCTAACCACTTGGTATCCGTGGTGTGCGTCATGCCGGGTATAGTAAGGAAAATAGCTTTCAATCGACGCCATCAAAGGTGCTATTTCGCGAACAAACGTTGTGATTCGCTCGGAATACTCTTGGTCGATCGATGCTAAATATCGGTAAAGTTTTGTCTCATGCAGCTCTGTTAATGGCGGCCTAATCTGCATATCTTTATGCCCTCATGAACTGCTGACAGCAATTGATAAAAATTGCCTAGCCAACCTGTAAGTGCCTGCCCTATTCGAGCATTTTCTGATGTTAATCAGACACTAACAGACTGCTAGATGATGGCTTAATAATATCGCAGTTGAACCATTTTAAAACCACCCACGTATAGACCACGATTCCTTAGGCACCCTCTAGCCTCCAACAATGCAAGGAGGAGAGACGATGCCCTCAACAGCCAATATCCGAGAGCTGCCATCACCACAACCCTGACCACCCAAAGCCCCTACTCCACTGCCCCCTTCGCCACCCGATACTCCCCCGGCGTCACCCCCGCATTGCGGGTAAAGAACCGGCTGAAATAGGCCGGATCCTTGAAACCAAGCTGGTAGCAGATTTCATTGACCGAACTGCCGGTGAACAGCAGCAAGCGCTTGGCTTCCTGCATCAGGCGGTCGAATACCAGGCGTTTGGACGGCAGGTCGGCGATGCGGCGGCAGATGTCGTTGAGGCGCGCTTCGGTCACGCCCAATTGCGCGGCGTAGCGGCCTAGCGACCAGTGTTCCTGATAATGCGCTTCGATCAGGGCGTTGAAGCGCTGGAAGATGTGCAGATCCTCGCCGCGCGCCGGCTGTGCCTGGATGCTGCGGGCCGACAGGCGCAGCAGGCTGACGAAGATCAGCCGGGTCAGCGCTGCCAGGCTGAGTTCGCGGCCAGGGCGGGCGTCGGCAAACTCACTGCGCAGCTCGTCGAACAGCAGGTTCAACCGCGCCACCTCGCCGTCGTATTGTTCATCCAGCGCCTCTACCGCTACGCACAAGGGGGCGATCTGCGGCCCCTGGGCCAGGCCCTGGCGGCTCTCCAGCAGCGGCCAGACCAGCTCCTGGCGCACGGTGAGCACATGGCCGTCGCTGTCGGCGTCGGTGACGAAGGCATGGGGAAAGGTCGGCGGGGTGAGAAAGAACATCGGCCCCTGTTGCTGGTAGCGCTGGTCGTCCAGATACACCCGCACCACGCCGCTCTTGACGTAGTGCACCTGAAAGAAGCGGTCGTGCCGATGCACCGGCATGTTGCGGCCAAAGAAGTCGGCCAGCTTGCCAAGGGCCTCGTAATGCACGTCAGCATCGGCGTAGCGCTGGTCGTAGACCTGGCCGATGTTGATGTTGGGGATGGGTTGTGGATCGTGCACGGTTCTTTCCCCTCACCCCATCAGGCTCAGGGCTTGATCTGCTTGAGTTCGTTGAGCAGGCCAAGCAGTTGCTGCAGCTTCTCTTCGCCGAACTGTTGCTGAATGCGCTGGTAGTTGCGCTCCATGCCATCGCTCATGGAGAGGAAGCAGGCGTGGCCCTTCTCGGTGAGGTTGATGTGCACGCGGCGCTGGTCGGTGGTGGACTTGCGCCGCACGACGATGCCGTCGCGCTCCAGGCGGCTGAGCACGCCGGTCATGCTCGGCTTGAGGATGCAGGCCAGCTCGGCCAGGCGAAAACTCTCCATTTCCCCCTGTTGACGCAGGATGCGGATGACCCGCCATTGCTGCTCGGTCAGGCCATGCTCGTTGAGCAACGGACGGAAGAAACTCATCGCCGCTTCACGGGCCTGCAGCAGGGTAAGGGTCAGGGAAGGTCGAGGTGTGGGCATGGCAAGGTTCACAGAACGAAATTAGTAAATAGCTTAACGAAATAAAGCAGATGGCGCCCTACCGTCAATCACCGCCTGTGTGACTGGCATGCTCATACATGGCTTGCGGCAGCCTCGGTCAAGCTAGCCACCCTACCTCGCTCTTATGCTGCTCCCCAACTGACTCGTGCCACCGCGCGATGTCGGCAACTCATTCGCAGCAGGAGCTTCGCGCCCATGACCACTTCAATCGTACCCACTCTTCCCGCCGTCGAGGGGTTTCTGAACCAGCGTCATCGTTCCTTTATCGATGGCAGCCAGAGCAGCCTCGCGGATGGCGAGGGAATGGACATCTTCAACCCGGCAAACGCGCAAGTCCTGGCTCGGGTGGAGCTGGCCGACGTGGCAGTGGTGGACGACATCGTCACCTCGGCCCATCGCGCCTTCACTTCGGGCTGCTGGAGCAAGCTGGCGCCTGCCGCGCGTGAACGCATCCTGCTGCGCTTCGCCGATCTGGTCGAGGCCCACAGCGAAGAGCTGGCCCAACTGGAAACCCTCAACCAGGGCAAGTCGATCCACCTGTCGCGCGCCATCGAAGTCGGCGCCTCGCTCAACTACATGCGCTACATGGCCGGCTGGGCCACCAAGATCGAGGGCCAGACGCTCGACGTGTCCATCCCCATGCCGGAGCACGCGCGCTTCAATGCCTACACCCGGCGCGAGCCGGCGGGCGTGGTGGCGGGTATCGTGCCGTGGAACTTCCCGATGATGATTGCCCTGTGGAAGGTCATCCCGGCGCTGGCCTGCGGCTGCACCGTGATCATCAAGCCGGCAGACGAAACCCCGCTGACCGCCCTGCGCCTGGCCGAACTGGCGGTCGAGGCCGGTATCCCCGCCGGGGTGTTCAACGTGTTGATCGGCCGTGGCGCCGAGGTCGGCCCGGCGCTGGTGGCGCATCCGCTGGTGAACAAGGTGTCCTTCACCGGCTCCACCGCCGTCGGCAAGCAGGTGGGCATCGCCGCGCTGCAGAACATGACGCGCTTCACCCTCGAACTGGGCGGCAAGAACCCCATGCTGCTGCTGGAGGACGCAGACCTCGACAAGGCCGTGGCCGGCGCCATCGGCGGCGGCCTGCTCAACCAGGGCCAGGTCTGTGCGGCGGCCTCGCGCATCTATGTACCGGCGCGCCACTACGGGCGCTTCGTCGAGGCGCTCAGCGCCCAGGTCGGCGCACTGAGCATCGGCGCCGGCATGGACGCCACCGCCCAGGTCGGCCCGCTGGTGTCGAAGAAGCAGCAAAGCAGCGTGCTCAATTACCTGGAGATCGCCCGCCGCGAAGGCGCGCGCTTCGCCACCGGCGGCCAACCGGTGGATCTGCCCGGCTACTTCGTCGCCCCGACCGTACTGGCCGACATGCAGCAGCGCATGACCTGCGTGCAGGAAGAGATCTTCGGCCCGGTGCTGTCCGTGGTGCCCTATGACAACCTCGAACAAGGGCTGCAGATGGTCAACGACAGCCGCTACGGCCTGACCGCCAGCCTCTGGAGCAATGACCTGGGCCGGGTGATGGAGCTGATCCCGCAGATCGAGGCCGGCACCGTCTGGGTCAACAACCATGTTCCGGTCGACCCCAACCTGCCCTTCGGCGGCTACAAGCAGTCGGGCATGGGCCGTGAGTTCGGCCGCAGCGCCATCGAGGGCTTCACCGAAATCAAATCGGTGTGCATCACCTATTGATGACGACGAGCGGCGGCGGCATGCCCAAGGCAGCGCCGTCGTCTTGCACACCGGCAAAAGTGCAATTGATTCACCGAAACAGCCATTAAAGCCCGCATCCGGCGCCATCAATATCAACACGACACGATCAGACTCGAAGCGGGCCAGAATTTCGTTTACATATTAACTTTAAAATTAATATATTAACGAAAACAGATGCCGAACCGGCGATGCCAAACGCCCCGAGCAGGAGAACAAGAAATGAGCCGCCCCACCGAACAGGCCGCCACCGGAACGCTTTTCGGCGTTGCGCTGAACTATCAAGGCCTGCTGCGCAGCCGCCTGGCCGAGTTCAACGAACCGCCTTACCAGCAGCCACCGCTCAAGCCGGTGCTGTTCATCAAGACGCCCAATACCCGCAATGGCGACGGCCAGCCGGTGGTGATGCCAGCCGGCGAGCGCCTGCAGCCTGGCCCGGCCCTGGGCGTGGTGATCGGCAAGAACGCCAGCCGCGTCGCTGAGCGCGATGCCCTCGCCCATGTCGCCGGCTATGTGATCGTCAACGAATTCAGCCTGCCGGAAGAGAGCTACTACCGCCCCGCCGTCAAGGCCAAGTGCCGCGATGGTTTCTGCGCCCTCGGCAGCGAAGTGATCGAGCTGGCCGACCCGCACGCGCTGACCCTCAAGCTGCTGGTCAACGGCGAAGTGCGCCAGGAAAACACCACCGCCAACTTCGTGCGCAGCGTGCCGCGCCTGATCGCCGAACTCAGCGAGTTCATGACCCTGCATGCAGGCGACGTGCTGATCACCGGCACCCCGGAAGGTCGCGTCGACGTACAGCCCGGCGATGACGTGAGCGTGGAAATCAGCGGCCTGGGCCGCCTGACCAACCACATCGTGGCGCAGTAAGGAGAGCAAGATGAAACACGCCCGTATTCGCTACGAGAACCAGGTTCACGCCGTCACCGTCGAGGCGGACAACGCCGTGCGCCTGGCCGATGGTCGCCTGCTCGCCGAAACCGAGGTCGAGTGGCTGCCGCCTGCCGAAGGCAGCATGTTCGCCCTCGGACTGAACTACGCCGACCACGCCGCCGAACTGGCTTTCAAGGCGCCGACCGAGCCACTGGCCTTCATCAAGTCGCCCGGCACCTACACCGGCCACAACCAGGTGACCTGGCGCCCGGACAACGTCAAGTACATGCACTACGAGTGCGAACTGGTGGCGGTGATCGGCAAGCCGGCGAAGAACGTCAAGCGCGAGGACGCCCTGCAGTACCTGGCCGGCTACACCGTTTGCAACGACTACGCCATCCGCGACTACCTGGAAAACTACTACCGCCCCAACCTGCGGGTGAAGAACCGCGACTGCACCACCCCAGTCGGCCCATGGATGGTCGATGCCGCCGACGTGGCGGATCCGTCCAAGCTGAAGCTGCGCACCTGGATCAACGGCGAGTTGAAACAGGAAGGCACGACGGCGGACATGATCTTCGACATTCCGTATCTCATCGAATACTTCTCCAGCTTCATGACCCTGCAGCCGGGCGACATGATCGCCACCGGCACGCCGGAAGGCCTGGCCGACGTGGTGCCGGGCGATGAAGTGGTGGTGGAAGTGGAAGGCGTTGGCCGTCTGGTCAACCGCATCGTCAGCGAATCCGAATTCTTCGCCGCGCGCGGCAAGTGACCAACACGAGGCAGAACACATGATCAAGCACTGGATCAACGGCCAGGAAGTCGAGAGCAACGAGACTTTCACCAACTACAACCCGGCCACCGGCGAGGCCATCGGCGAGGTCGCCAGCGGCGGCGCCGGGGAAATCAACCGCGCCGTGGCAGCCGCCAAGGAAGCCTTCCCGAAATGGGCCAATACCCCGGCCAAGGAGCGCGCCAAGCTGATGCGCAAGCTGGGTGAGCTGATCGACCAGAACGTGCCGAATCTGGCCGAGCTGGAAACCCTCGACACCGGCCTGCCGATCCACCAGACCAAGAACGTGCTGATCCCGCGCGCCTCGCACAACTTCGATTTCTTCGCCGAAGTCTGCACACGCATGGACGGCCACAGCTACCCGGTCGATGACCAGATGCTCAACTACACCCTGTACCAGCCGGTCGGCGTGTGTGGCCTGGTGTCGCCGTGGAACGTGCCGTTCATGACCGCCACCTGGAAGACCGCGCCCTGCCTGGCGCTGGGCAACACGGCGGTGCTGAAGATGAGCGAGCTGTCGCCTTTGACCGCCAACGAGCTGGGCCGCCTGGCCCTGGAAGCCGGTATTCCGCCGGGCGTGCTCAACGTGGTGCAGGGTTACGGCGCCACCGCTGGCGACGCCCTGGTGCGTCACCCGGACGTGCGCGCGATCTCCTTCACCGGCGGCACCGCCACCGGGCGCAAGATCATGCAGACCGCTGGCCTGAAGAAGTACTCCATGGAGCTGGGCGGCAAGAGTCCGGTGCTGATCTTCGACGATGCCGACCTCGATCGCGCCCTCGACGCCGCGCTGTTCACCATCTTCTCGCTCAATGGTGAGCGCTGCACCGCAGGCTCGCGCATCTTCATCCAGGAAACCGTCTACGACCAGTTCGTCGCCGAGTTCGCCGCCCGTGCCAAACGGCTGATCGTTGGCGACCCGACCGACCCGAAGACCCAGGTCGGCTCGATGATCACCCAGGCGCATTACGACAAGGTCACCGGCTACATCAGGATCGGCATGGAAGAAGGTGCCGAGCTGCTCGCCGGCGGCCTGGAGCGCCCGGCCAATCTGCCGGCGCACCTGGCCAAGGGGCAGTTCATCCAGCCCACCGTGTTCGCCAACGTCGACAACCGCATGCGTATCGCTCAGGAAGAAATCTTCGGCCCGGTGGTGTGCCTGATCAAGTTCAAGGACGAAGCCGAAGCGCTGCGTCTGGCCAACGACACCGAATACGGCCTGGCCTCCTACATCTGGACGCAGGACATCGGCAAGGCACACCGTCTGGCCCGTGGCATCGAAGCCGGCATGGTGTTCATCAACAGCCAGAACGTGCGTGACCTGCGCCAGCCATTCGGCGGCGTGAAGGGCTCGGGCACTGGCCGTGAAGGCGGCGAGTACAGCTTCGAGGTGTTTGCCGAGATCAAGAACGTGTGCATCTCGATGGGCAGCCACCACATCCCACGCTGGGGCATATAAAGCAGCTACAAGCTTCAAGCGGCAGGCTGCAAGCCGGAGCATTGCTTTCGCCTTGCAGCCCATCGTCAACAAGAACAATCCGGAGATCACCATGGGTAAGCTCGCTCTCGCCGCCAAGATCACCCACGTACCCTCGATGTACCTGTCGGAACTGCCCGGCCCGCGCCAGGGCTTCCGCCAGGCGGCCATCGATGGCCATATCGAAATCAGCAAGCGCTGCCGCGAGCTGGGCGTCGACACCATCGTCGTGTTCGACACCCACTGGCTGGTCAACGCCAACTACCACGTACTCTGCGGCCCGCACTTCAAGGGGCTGTACACCAGCAACGAGCTGCCGCACTTCATCAGCAACATGGAGTACGAGTTCCCCGGCAACCCGGCGCTGGGCAAGATCCTCGCCGCCGAGTGCAACCGCATGGGCGTCGAGACCATGGCCCACGACGCCACCACCCTCGGCCCGGAGTACGGCACCCTGGTGCCCATGCGCTACATGAACCAGGATCAGCACTTCAAGGTGGTCTCGGTCTCGGCCCTGTGCACCTCGCACTATCTGGCCGACAGTGCCCGCCTCGGCTGGGCCATGCGCAAGGCCGTGGAAGAGCACTACGACGGCACCGTGGCGTTCTTCGCCAGCGGCTCGCTGTCACACCGCTTCGCCCAGAACGGCCAGGCGCCGGATTTCGCCACCAAGGTCTGGAGCCCGTTCCTGGAAACCCTCGACCACCGCGTGGTGCAGATGTGGCAGGACGGCGAGTGGGAGGCCTTCTGCGACATGCTCCCGGAGTACGCCGTCAAGGGCCACGGCGAAGGCTTCATGCATGACACCGCCATGCTCCTCGGCGCGCTGGGCTGGTCGAAATACGACGCCAAGGCCGAGGTGGTCACGCCTTACTTCGGCTCCTCCGGCACCGGCCAGATCAACGCCATCTTCCCGGTCACACCACAGGACGGCTCCGCCATTCCCGCCGCCCAGGCCTCCAACCAGGCTGGTGTGCAGTCCACCAGCCGCCTGTAGGAGTTCGTCATGCCCCACCTGGTACTGCTCTATACCCCCGACGTCGAACGTGACGTGGACGTCGGGGCACTGTGTCGCGCCCTGGCCGACTGCATGCTCGAACAACGCGACGAGGCCGGCAAGGCGGTGTTCCCCACCGGCGGCACCAGGGTGCTGGCCTATCCCGCCGCGCACTCGGCGGTGGCCGATGGCAAGGGGGATTACGGCTTTCTCTACGCCAACCTGCGCATGGGCGCCGGGCGCAGCCAGGCAGTGCACCAGCAGGTCGGCGACAACCTGATGCACGTGCTGCGCGTGCACCTCGACGCCTTGCTGGTCAAACGCCCCACCGGCGTCACCCTGCAGATCGACGAAAGCCCCGGCCAGGTCTTCGACGCCAAGCACAGCAGCCTGCACCCGCTGTTCAACAAGACTTCCTGAGGTTCATTGACCATGCTCGATGCCAGCATCATTCAGCAGGCCGCCGCGCGCCTGGACACCGCCGAGCGTTCGCGCCAGCAGATTCGCCAGTTCTCCCTGGATTACTCCAGCATCACCATCGAAGACGCCTACGCCATCCAGCGCGCCTGGGTCGAGCAGAAGATCAAGGACGGGCGCAAGCTGGTCGGCCACAAGATCGGCCTGACCTCGCGCGCCATGCAGGTGTCGTCCAACATCACCGAGCCGGACTACGGCGCCCTGCTCGACGACATGCTGTTCGAGGAAGGCAGTGACATCCCCTTCGAGCGCTTCATCGTGCCGCGCGTGGAAGTGGAGCTGGCGTTCATCCTCGGCAAGCCGCTGAAAGGCCCGAACGTGACGATCTTCGACGTGCTCGAGGCCACCGAATGGGTGATCCCGGCGCTGGAGATCATCGATGCGCGCATCCAGCAGGTCGACCCGGAAACCAAGGTCACCCGCAAGGTGTTCGACACCATCTCCGACAACGCCGCCAACGCGGGCGTGGTGATGGGTGGCCGCGCCGTGCGCCCGACCGAAATCGACCTGCGCAAGGTGCCGGCGGTGCTCTATCGCAATGGCGTGATCGAGGAATCCGGCGTCTCCGCCGCCGTGCTCAACCACCCCGCCAAGGGCGTGGCCTGGCTGGCCAACAAACTGGCGCCCTACGACGTCACCCTGCAGCCCGGGCAGATCATCCTCGGCGGCTCCTTCACCCGCCCGGTGGCCGCCAGCCCCGGCGATACCTTCCACGTCGACTACGACATGCTCGGCAGCATCGCCTGCCGGTTTATCTAAGCCGCAAGCGGCAAGCTTCAAGCCACAAGAAAAGCAGCGTTTGCTTGCCGCTTGCAGCTTGCGGCTTGCAGCTCTGCGAAGGAGCCCCCATGGACATGCCCATCAACCTCTTCAAGCAGCGCCTGCAGTCCGGCCCAGCGCAGATCGGCCTGTGGCTCGGTCTGGCCGCCCCGTACTGCGCCGAGCTGGCGGCCAATGCCGGTTTCGACTGGCTGCTGATCGACGGCGAGCACGCGCCCAACGATCTGCGCGGCCTGCTCGGCCAGTTGCAGGCTGTCGCACCTTACCCGAGCCAACCGGTGATTCGCCCGGTGATCGGCGACACCGCGCTGATCAAGCAACTATTGGATATCGGCGCGCAGACCCTGCTGGTGCCCATGGTGGAAAGCGCCGAACAGGCCCGTGAACTGGTGCGCGCCATGCACTACCCGCCGCACGGCATACGTGGCGTCGGCAGCGCCCTGGCACGTGCCTCGCGCTGGAACAGCATCCCCGGCTATCTGGACAAGGCCGACGCGCAGATGTGCCTGCTGGTGCAGATCGAGAACCTCGAAGGCCTGGCCAAGCTGGATGAAATCGTCGCGGTCGAAGGCGTCGACGGCGTGTTCATCGGCCCGGCCGACCTCAGCGCCGCCATGGGCCATCGCGGCAACCCTGGCCATCCGGACGTGCAGGCCGCCATCGAAGACGCCATCCTGCGGATCGGCAAGGCCGGCAAGGCCGCCGGCATCCTCAGCGCCGACCAGAGCCTGGCACGACGCTACCTGGAACTGGGTGCCAGGTTCGTCGCCGTCGGCGTCGACACCACCGTGCTGATGCGCGGCCTGCAAACCCTGGCAGCGGCCTTCAAGAACGCGCCGGCCCCCACCAGTGGCGGCGGCGTGTACTGACCTGAGCAAGAGAACGACATGAAACTCTCCGATCTGAATTTGCTGCGCGAACAGGCTTTCATCGACGGTCAGTGGGTCGAGGCCGACGATGAGTCGCGCTTCGCCGTGACCAACCCGGCCAATGGCGAGCTGATCGCCGAAGTCGCCTCCCTCGGCCAGGCGGAAACCGCCCGCGCCATCGCCGCCGCCAAGGCCGCCCTGCCCGCCTGGCGCGAGAAGACCGCCAAGGAACGCAGCGCCATCCTGCGCACCTGGTTCAACCTGATCATGGAAAACCAGGAAGACCTGGCCCGCCTGCTCAGTTGGGAACAAGGCAAACCGCTGGTCGAAAGCCGTGGCGAGATCGCCTACGGCGCCAGCTTCATCGAATGGTTCGCCGAGGAAGCCAAGCGCGTCTACGGCAACGTCATCCCGCATGACAAGCAGGGCCGTCGCCTGGTGGTGATCAAGCAGGCCATCGGTGTGGTCGCCGCCATCACCCCGTGGAACTTCCCCAACGCCATGATCACCCGCAAGGTCGGCCCGGCCCTGGCCGCCGGCTGCACCGTGGTGCTCAAGCCCGCCTCGGAAACGCCGCTGTCGGCCCTGGCCCTGGCGGTGCTCGGCGAGCGCGCCGGCATTCCGGCTGGCGTGCTGAACATCGTGCCGGGCAAGAACTCACGCGCCATCGGCGGCGAGCTGACCGGCAACCCGGACGTGCAGAAGCTGTCCTTCACCGGCTCCACCGGCATCGGCAAGCTGCTGATGGCGCAGTGCGCGGAAACCATCAAGAAGGTGTCCCTGGAGCTGGGCGGTAACGCCCCCTTCATCGTCTTCGATGACGCCGACCTGGATGCCGCCGTGCAGGGCGCGCTGGGTTCCAAGTTCCGCAACAGCGGGCAGACCTGCGTGTGCACCAACCGCCTGCTGGTGCAGAACGGCGTGTACGACGAATTCAGCAAACGCCTGGTCGCGGCCGTCAATGCGCTGAAGGTCGCGCCGGCCGACGAGGACGTCGCCCAGCAAGGCCCGCTGATCAACGCCCAGGCCGTGGCCAAGGTCGAGGAACATATCGCCGACGCCCTGAGCAAGGGTGCCAAGGTGCTGGCCGGTGGCAAACCCCATGCCCTGGGCGGTAGCTTCTTCGAGCCGACCGTGCTCGGCGACGTCACCCCAGAGATGCTGGTGGCGCGTGACGAAACCTTCGGCCCGCTGGCGCCGATCTTCCGCTTCGACAGCGAGGCCGAAGCCATCGCCATGGCCAACGACACCGAGTTCGGCCTCGCCTCCTACCTCTACACCCGCGACCTGGGCCGTGCCTGGCGCGTCAGCGAGGCGCTGGAATACGGCATGGTCGGCGTCAACGAAGGGCTGATTTCCACCGAAGTCGCGCCCTTCGGCGGCATCAAGCAATCCGGCCTCGGCCGCGAAGGCTCGCACTACGGCATCGACGACTACATCGAGCAGAAGTACATGTGCCTGGGCATCGGTTGATGCCAACCCTCACCCTGCTTGCGGCTCTCCAATAGAGCCGCTTTTTCTGAGCGGCCTCATGATGAAAAATCTAATCAGCGCCACGCTGCTGTTTCTCAGCCAGTCCTTCAACGCCTTCGCAGGCGATGACGACGCCCTCTACCGTGAAGCGCTGCTCAAGGAACTGAACAACAGAGTCCTGGCAGGGCGAGTGGTCACGGCCCTGGCCGATGCTCACCAAGGGACGCCCCAGGGCGATTTCTGGCAGGCGTACAGTCAATTGGAAGCCAGGCAGTGGCCGCTTTATGCCCGGCAGGCCGAACAGTACGGGCTGGAACCGGGCGGCTGGATGCTCTCGCTCAAGGCCAGGGCATCGATCATGTTCGCCCGGCTCTTCCCCGCGACCTTCCTCGACAAACTGGCGCAGGCAACGCAGCGCTATCTCACCGAGTTGCAGGCCGTTACGCCACCGGGCCCGGAGGCGCAATTCTGGAACCATGTCATCGCTCAGGAGCGAGCCCAGGCCAACGCGTTGCAGCGAGCGGCACGGCACGACCTCGCGGGCGCCCGCGCGGAAATAGCCGACTTCCTGGCCAAGGCATTTCCTTGAGCCCTCTCGGAATGGGCTTCATGGATATTCGGCCGTCAGACACTCAGCCTGAGCATGCCTGGCAGTTCGTTCCCGTGGAGTACCGTCTGGCGTAGCGCGTTCAGTTGCGCCGAAGAGAGAACGCTACCGGCCAGCTCATCGAACTTGGCCACCAACTCCGCATCCGATAGCGGATCCTCCGGGTCGCCCTTGCGGGTTTTCTGGAAATGCTCGAGCTGACGCCCATCTTTCAGCCTCACGAGCAGCCTGGCCATGCGCTTTTTCGGATAAGCCGCCGCCAGTTCCTGATCCTCGCTGACGCTCACCCTGGCCATCAAGGCGCGAATCGCCGAGTGCGCCAGCGCCTCGGGGGCGAATGCCGCCAGGCGCACAGCGCCGAGCACCATCTGCGCAGCGATGCAGTATTGCAGACTGAAGCGCGCCTCCTGGGCCGATCCGGGATTGGCCCGGTTGCACATCTGGTAGGTCGCGCCGTAACCCGCCACATGGATCGATTCGATGGCCTCGGCGGCGAAGCCCTCTCGTTCCTGCAATAGCCTCAAGCCATCGAGTGCCGGGAAGATATGCCCGCAACAACCATGATTCTTCACCGTCATGTGCATGATGGGCGTCCACGCCCCCAGGCCTTCGAGCGCCGCGGCCCAGTCACCGCTGGAAGCGCTGGTGGCAGCGGCGAAGCCGTTGTCGCCATGCAGGCTGTCGAGGGACGCCGTCACGCCATGGGCCGCGGCCATGCCCGCGAGGATGCCGGCATCGGCGGCATGGCCAGGATGCAAGGCCTTGGCCATGCCGTCGCCCTGCAGGTTCTGCTGGTGGCCCCCGGCGAAACTGCTCGAGAGCGCGATGGCATGGGCGATTCGCTCGGCATCCGCGCCGAGCAGCATCGCGGTCGCCACCGCGGCGCCAATGGTGCCCACCGTGGAAGTGGTATGCCAGTAACGATAATGGCTGGGCTGAATGGCCAGGGAAACCCGGCAGCCGACCTCATAGCCGGCGATGATCGCGCGATGCAGTTGCTCCAGCGAGGCGCCCCGATCCTGGGCGACGGCCAGGGCTGCGGAAACGGTCGGGCTGCCGGGGTGATAGCCGCCATCCTTGAAGATATCGTCGAATTCCACCGTATGGCTGGCGCAGGCATTGAGCAGTGCGGCATGCCGCGCCGAGGCAGGCTGACCGTCCACGTAGCAGATGGCATTGCCCGCGCCACGGCAGGCAGCCAGGGCCTCGGCCAACAGGGTAGACGGGGACAGTGGACAGCCCGGCAGGGTCGTGGCGAACCAGTCGAGGATGACCCGCCGGGTAGCCCAGCGCAGGTCGTCGTCCAGGTCGCGGTGGTGCCAACTGGCCGCAGCCTCGGCCAGCACCAGGGTGGGATTGCTCATCGTGGGTTCCTGAAGATCAATTGACGACACCGGCCGCGCGCAGCGTTTCGATATCTTGCGCCCCGTAGCCCAGCTCGGCGAGGATCTCGGCGCTCTGCGCCCCCATGGGTTGCGGCGCCAGGGTGAGTTCGGGAGGGCTGTCCGACAGGTTGAAGGCCGCCACCGGAACCCTCAACCCATCCACGACGCTGCCCGAACTCGCGTGCTGCTGCAGCACCTGCCGGCATGCCACCTGGTCGTCGGCAATGGCCTCCTCCAGGCGGCGAATGCGCGCAGCGGGGATGCGCCTGGCTTGCAGAAACTGCTCCCAGTACTCCGCCGACATGGTGCCGATGATTTTCGTCAACACCTGTGCCTCTTCGGCATGCGCATCGAGACGCTGGTTGTTGTCGGTCTTGATCATGTCCTCACGACCAAGCGCCGTCCATAAGCGGCGTTGTTGCACCAGGTTGGAGGCGCCGATCATCAGCGGCACATCGCTGGCCTGGTAGCAGCCGATGGTGGCGAAGGGGAAGGTATTGCCCTTCTGCTCCGGGTGCTTGCCGTTCCAGAGCAGCCCGGTGAGGTGCGAGCTGCTGAGGATCAGCGCGACGTCGAGCATCGAGACATCGATGAACTGGCCCTTGCCGCCATTGCGTTCGCGCTGGAACAGCGCGGTGGCGATGGCATAGGCCGCCGAAGTACCAGTGGCGTAGTCCACCACCGGAGCACCTGACTTCAGGGGCCGGCCATCGCCATGGCCGGTCATCGCCATCATCCCGGAAAAGGCCTGGATCACGTTGTCGTAGGCGGTCTGCTCACGGCGCGGGCCGTTCGAGCCGAAGGCCGAGATGGAGCAGTAGATCAGCCTGGGGTTGAGTTTCGACATTTCCTCGTAGCCCAGCCCCAGCTCATCGAAGGCACCGGGGCGGTAGTTCTCCACGAACACATCGGCGGTGGCGATAAGCCGCTTCATCGCCTCGCGGCCCTCGGCGCTCTTGAGGTCCAGTGCCAGGGCCTTCTTGTTCGAGGCCTGGGCCATGAACGCAGTGCCCATGCCCATATCGTTCAAGGCACGATCGGAGCCCTGCATGCGTGCCTGGTCGGGATCATCGGGCGACTCGACCTTGATCACCTCGGCGCCCAGCACCGCCATCTGATAACTGGCGAAGGGGCCAGCCAGTACATGCGTCGTGTCGACGACGCGAATTCCCTCGAATGCTTTGGACATGAATGCCTTACCCTGTAACCACGGACGTCTGTGGGCCAAGCCCTGAGATGGCGGTGGCTCGGCCAACCGTCAACGAACGGAGAACCGACCCACTTGCAGCCGCTGGCCTGGCATGACCTGGTGTTCGCCAGAGCCTTGACCTGCCATCTCGCTGGCCCAGCTACTTCACTGGATGTAACCGGCTTCCTTGAGCTGGACTTCCGCCACTGCCGTTACACGCTTGACGAATTTCGTGTACTCGTCCGGCCCCATCCAGGAATCCACCACGCCAGCGTTGCGCGCGTAGTTCTGGTATTCCTCCGAGCGCATCGCCTTGTGGATGGCATCGGCGATCTGCTGCTGCAGTTCCTTGGGCATGTCCGCCGGCCCGAATACCCCGCGAACCTGCAGCCAACTGGTGTCCACCTCATAACCCTGTTCGGCGAAAGTGGGCACCTCGGGCAGACCGGTGAGCCGATCCTTGCCCAGCACGCCCAGGCCTTCGATGCGCTCGGCGTCGAAGAAGGAGCTGACGGCGCCGAGGTTGGAGACCCCGACATCGACATGCCCGCCGAGCAGGGCCGCGGTGATATCCGGGGTGGAGTTGAAGGCGACCCAGTTGAACTTGACCCCAGCAGCCTTCTCCAGCATCGAGATGCCGAGGCTCTGCATCGAGCCCGCCGGGCCGAAGCCGCCGACATTGACCTGGCCATTGCTGGCTTTGGCCTTGGCGATCAGGTCATCCAGGTTCTTGATATCGGAACCGGATTTGACGAACAGCAGGATGGCGTCCTCCTGGGTCGAGGCGATCCAGGAGAAGTCATCGATGGCGTAAGTACCCTTGAGGTTGGTCAACATGCTGGTGAAGTGCGACAGGGTATTGATCCCCAGCGTCAGGCCATCCGGGCGGGCGGCGCGAATCCGCGTCATCTGCGCGGCGCCACCACCACCCGGGGCGTTGATGACGATCACCTTCTGGCCGATTTCCGGCTCCAGGGTCTTGGCCAGGGTTCTGATGAACACATCCGCGGTTCCGCCCGCTGCCGTGTGCATGACCATGTTCACGGGCCCGGTGGGGCGCCACTCGCCTTCGGCCAGCGCGGCATCGACCGCACCGAGCATTGTCATGGCAGCCAGTACGCTTGCACCCAGGCAGTGACGGGCTTTGTTTCCAGCTTTGCTTAGCATGTTCTGACGATCTCCGACGGATGTTATTTTTTTAATTCGCTATGGGGTCAGCCCCTGAAACAAGGCTCCCAAATATCCATCGGAGGCGGTACTGACGATTTGTCAGCCAAAGCGTGCCTTTATATTGGGCAGCGCGCCAGGCGATTGAGCACAGGCGCATGCCCGCGCAGCGGCGCGCGGGGGATGCGGCGCGACAGGTTATACGCCCCGGCCCGGCGGGCAGCGGCGAAAAGCGGTAACGGCAACGGCGATCAATCGGTTTGCGCCAGCAGCTCACGCATCCAGGAGAGGAATTTCAGCAGCGGTTCCGATGGTTTCATGTTGCGCGGCCAGGTCAGGTAATAGCCTTCGCCGGTCTTGCAGGTGTGCTCGAAAGGCGCGATGAAACTGCCATTCTTCAGTTGACGCTCGACGAAGGCCTTGACCGCGATGGCCACGCCCATGTTCATCGAGGCGGCCTCGTAAGCCAGTGCCGAGTTATCGAAGCGGACACCGCTATCGGCATCGACCCGGGTAGCGGTGGCTGACAGCCAGCTTGCCCAGTCGTTGGGCCGCGCCATGGAATGCAGCAAGCGCACTCGGGAAAGGCCCTGCGGCGCCTCGAATTTCGCCGACTCCATCAGGGTTGGCGAACAGATGGGGATGAGTTCGATATCGACGAGTTTTTCCGCATGCAGATCAGGCCAGTCGCCACGCCCCGAGCGAATCGAGGCATCGATGTTCTGGGTGTCGAAATCCACTGGCGCCAATGACGAGGACAACCTGATTTCAATCGATTCATGGGCATCGTGAAAATTGGCCAGCCGGGGAATCAGCCAACGCTGCGAAAAGGTCGTGTAGGACTGAATGGAAAGGATATCCCGCCGCCCCCTGCGCGACACTTTACGTGCCGCACTGCTGATGTCCTGAAACGCCTGGGTAACGCCCTCGTATAGCTCCTTGCCCTCGCGCGTCAGCTCGATGCCCCTGTGCAAACGCCGGAACAGGGCCACCCCGAAGTATTCCTCGAGTACCCGTACCTGACGACTGACGGCCACCTGCGAGACGTTCATCTCTTCTGCGGCACTGGTCAGGCTGCAGAGCCGGGCCGCGGCCTCGAAGGCTCTCAAGGGGTTCAAGGGAGGCAGGGGATATTTCATGGGGCCACCGTGATCAAGCAAAAAGCACCAGTCGCTGCCAGGCAATGGCCGCGCGACTGGTGCATCGGACTCAGAGAAGACTGAGCGGGTAACTGATGATAACGCGAGCGTCGTTGGCATCACGAGCGAAGTCGGATCTGTAGGTGGCGCTGCGCAAGCGCACACCCATCCCCTTTAAGCTGCCGCTCTGGAACACGTACTGCAGCTCGACATCCAGTTCGCGCTCACCGCCACCGTCAGCCCCTCGCACATCCGCGCCACTGCCGCGCAGGTAACGGGTCATGAAGGTCAGGCCAGGGATGCCCACCTTGGCGAGGTCATAGTCGTAGCGCAGTTGCCAGGAGCGCTCGTCCTTCTCGGCGAAATCGCCGATCTGGACGAAGTTGACCAGGTAGGGGTTTGCGCCTGCGACATAGGGGAAGGCCGAGTCCCCCGACATGACCTGATAGCCAACCCCCAGCGAATGGCCGTTCAGCTTGTAGGTACCCATGGCGCTGAATGCGCGGTTATCGATGTCACCGCCATGGGCATTGCCTTCATCGTCGCTCAGGAACAGGCGGATATCCGTGTTGAAAGCGCCCCACTCGCCCTTGCGTCGATCGCTGAGCCCCACGAACTGCTGGCGATAGATGTTCTCGAAGCGAGCGTACTGGTAACTGAAGTCGGTGTTTTCCAGAACCCTGTAGCTGAGCCCGAGCAGCTCGAAGTCGCCACCGTCCAGAGAGCCGCTGAAGCGACGGTTCTTGTTGTTCAGCGCCAGGCCTTCATCGCTCGTCTGGTCGCGTTGCACGACGCGCTGGATCTGTGCGCCGGTGAGCTCCAGGCCTTTCAGCTCACGAACCTGCAGTTGCATGCCCTCGAAGGTCTGTGGCAGCAGACGGCCATCATTGGCCTGCAAGGTTGGCCACTTGGGCAGCAGCGTGCCCAGCTTGAACTCGCTGCTGGACGCCCGCAGCTTGAGCGTGCCGCCAGCCTTCGAGTAGTCATCCGACACATCCCTGTCGTCTTCCACCGGCAGCAGCCCCGTGCCGGCCCGACCGCGGCCGGAATCGAGCTTGATACCCAGCATGCCGATGGCGTCGAAGCCGACACCGATGGCGCCGGGGGTATAGCCGGATTGGTAGCGCAGGATGAAGCCCTGCGCCCACTCTTCGCGCTGTGACTGCCCGCTTCCCTCCCTGAAGTCGCGGTTCATGTAGAAATTGCGCAGATCCAGTGAGGCTTTGCTGTCTTCCAGAAAACCTTCCGCGAAGGCCGAAGGCAGCATGAGGGCAAGCCCCGTCCCTGCCACGCACAGGGGCATGAGTTTCATCGTGTTCATCGTAAGTACCTGACGAAGGACCGGACGCCGCAACCAGGGCGGAGCCGGTCGAGGGTGGGCGAAGCCGAACTTGGGCATCACCAGGCAAGCCGAAACCCGACGCATCGACTCTGCGCAAGCGGGATAGACAAGGAGAGGTGACCCAAGCAGGTTCGATTCAAATAGCGATGGCGCTATTTGCAGTCATTCATCCGGAGTGGGATTGAATACCGCGTATTCGACCTGAACTGACATGCACTGCATTGCAATGCCGGAGCACGGCTACCGAGACATGCGCCAATGAAGCGGCAAGAGAGGGAATGTTCATAGAGACCTACTTGTTGTTATGAGTCTTGAATGAAACGCCCATCGATTATGCAATCGTGATCCTGATGTTCAACCGAGCAATTCCATTGCATGGAACATCAAGGCCATACTGACACTGGCTTGCGGCTTGTTGCGTTAGCCTAAGGACGATCCGAGGGCATCACTCGCAGAATTTGATGAACTCGGATTCGAGTTCATGTCATGTAACCGAGCACTCAGAGAGCCAAGGCGATGTTCAGCCCTCACCTTCACGCACTGGAACAGGCCGCCGACACAACGACGCCTTCGGGCCTTCCCGGCCAGGGCAAGTCGACCCCGAATCGCTCCCTGGAACGTGGCCTGTGCCTGTTGCGGGCCTTTCGTCCGGGCTGCGAGTACCTGAGCAATGGGGAGCTGAGCGAAAGAACGGGCCTGTCCAAGTCGACCGTCAGCCGCCTGACGCAAACGCTGGTTCGCAGCGGCTTCCTCGATTACGACCCGGTCAGTGGTGCCTATCGGCTCGCCGCCTCCCTGCTCAGCCTGGCCCACACCCTGCATCACTGCAGTACGCTGGTGCGAATAGCGGAACCCTTGATGCGCCAGGTCGCCCGGCAACTCCAGGTGAACGTTGGCCTGGCCGCTGCCGATGGCGACGAGATGGTCTACCTGGAGTCGATCAGGCTGAGCGCGCGCAAATCGCCGCGCAACGTCGGCACGGGGCAGCGTCTACCCATGGAGCTGACCGCACTGGGCCGCGCCTGTCTGGCGGTGCAGGACGAGGTGCACCGCCAAGCGCTGCTGCAACATTTCCAGGCACGGCGCTGCGCCTCGCGCTGGGCAGAGCTGAGCAGAGAGATCGAAGCGGCCATGCGCAGTGTCGGATGCCATGGCTATTGCACCGCTTCCTGGCAACCGCAAGTGGTGTCGATAGCCGCCCCCCTCGACCTCCCCAGCTATCGCGCCCATGCGCTGAATATCAGCCTGTCGACCCGCGAAAGCATCGAGGCAGTGACAGCGCGCTATGCGCAGCCGCTGCTTAAACTAACCGAGAGCATCAGGCGCGAGCTGAACCGCAAAGATACTTCATGACCGCCAATGGCCATGCTCAGGCGTTGACGCTCAAGATGCGCCCCTCGACTCGAAGCGCCGCGCCGCGGCAATGAACCAGTGAACGCCCGGCATGAATATGCAGATCCGCACGATCTGAAAGGACACGATGATGGCCACGCTGTAGCCAAGGAACTGCGCGGTCAGTGCCATTTCCGTGACGCCTCCCGGCGCTGCGCTGAGCACCATGACCTCCCAGGGCAGTTCGGTCAGCCCAGCGAAGGCCACCGCCATCATGCTGCTCATGAACAGAAACAGGAGCATGGACAGGATGATGGTGAGCGTGAGCTTCATCTCCAGGAACAGCTCCCTGGTGAACACCGAACCCAGCCAGGTACCCAGCACCACCTGCGCGATGGCCAGCACCAGCGAAGGATAAGGCGCCACGTGCAAACCACTGCTGGAGGCCGCGGCGGAAATCAGCAAGGCCCCGAAGAAATAGGGATTCGGCAGCCTCAGCCATTTGAACAGCATGGCACCGGCCAAAGCGGAAACGGCCAACAGCCCGATACCGCCGAGATCCAGGGCGCCGGTAGCCCCCAGGGTGCGCCCCGCATTGCCCGGCCAACCGTCGGCCACATAGAGTGCAATGGGGATGATCACCACGACGCTGGCGATACGGATGGTCTGCGACAGCACCACCACCCCCTTGTCGAGGCCGAACCGTTCAGCGATCACGGCCGCCTCTACCGGGCTGGTAGGTATGGTGCAGAGCAACGCGGTGGAATAGTCGAGACGACTGAAGCGCTTGAGCAGCACGGATACGAATAGCGCGCACACGCCGGTCAGAATGGCCAGGGCCACGATCTCGAGGCCCATTTCGAGGATGACCAGCAAGGCGGCCGGGGTGAATGCCAGGCCTACGGTGGAGGCAATGATCATTTGCCCATAGGGCCGGGTTCTGGCCGAAATGGGCGTTTTCATCAACCCACTGATGTACAGGGTGGCCGTCAGCAGCAATGGCCCGATCATGTACGGCAAGGGCATGCCGATTGCCGCGAACAACCGCCCCATGGCGAAGCAGAGCCCATACAGCGCAAGCAACCGGGCAAGGCCGGAAAGATCCATAACCATCACGCTCCTCTTTCAGGGTACCTCTGCACATGGACGCGCCAGGCTCGGCAAGACCCGGCGAAAGCCCATGCCACACATGAAACGGCCCGCAATGACACGCCATCGCTGGCTTGCCGTTGCGGGCCCTGAAGTCAGTGCAATACACCCTCAGGCGAGGCGCTGACGGGTGAACCTGCCGCGCAGGAACTTAAAGGCAGGCATAGCGAAGGAGAGCACGGCTACCCCCAGCAGGATCAGGGTCAGCGGGCTGCTGTAGAACACCGAATAGTCGCCATTGGAAATGACCAGCGCTCGGCGGAAATTGGTTTCGAGCATTTCACCGAGAACCAGGGCCAGAATGATGGGCGCGAGCGGAATATCCAGCTTGCGCAGCACATAACCGAGCACACCGAAGGCCAGAGCGACATAAACGGGGAACATCGAGTTCTCGGAAGCGTATGCACCCATCAGGCAGATGGCGGTTACCGTAGCGGCGACGGCCGGGCGTGGAATGTCCGCCACCTTCGCCCAGTACTTCGCCCCGGCCAGGCCAATGAAGATCATCACCGGCACGCTGACCCACAGCGCCGCGATGACGGTGTAAGGAATCTCCGGGTTGGTGGTGAACAGCAACGGCCCCGGCTGAATGCCATGGATCATCAGCGCGCCGATCATGATGGCGGTGGTCGGCGAACCCGGGATACCCAGCGCGAACAGGGGGGCCAGCGCGCCCGATACGGCGGCGTTGTTGGCCGACTCCGATGCCGCGATCCCCTCGATGCTACCCTTGCCGAACTGCTCGGGCGTTTTCGAGGACTTCTTCGAGACGGCATAGGCGACGAAGGAGGCGATGGAGGCCCCGGCCCCTGGCACCACACCGATGATGTAACCGAGCACGGAGCTTCTCAGCAGATTGCCCTTCAACTTGCCGAAGGTTTTCAACGGTACCGCGAGAATCCCTGTCATCGGATGGCTCTTGACCTTGCCAGAAGGCCCGGCTTCGACCATGAACAGCACTTCGGAAAGCGCGAACAAACCCAGCAGCACCGGCACCAGGGGGAAGCCCTCGAAGAACTCGGGGTTGGGGCTGAAGCGGGGAATGCCGGTCTGCGTATCGAGCCCGACCGTGGCCAGGGCCAGGCCGATGCCCATGGCGATGGCGCCCTTGGCCGCCGAACCGTTGGAGAGTGTCGAGACGAGGCTCAAGCCCAGAACGGCCAGGGCGAAATAGGCGGTAGGCCCGAAGTTCAGCGCGAACTCCGAAAGCGGAACCGCCGTCAGTAGCAACAGCAGTGCGCTGACGAAGATACCGATGCCCGAGGAAACGATGGAGATGTTCAGGGCAACGCCGGCCTTGCCTTGCTGGGTCAGCGGAAAACCATCCCAGGAGGTGGCCACTGCAGCCGCCGTTCCGGGTGAATTGATCAGGATGGCGGAAATGGCGCCGCCATATTCGGCAGCCGCATAGAGAGAGACCAAGGTCACGATCGACACGAGCGGGTCGAGCGTGTAGGTGAAGGGAATCAGCAAGGCGACGCCGAGGCTCGGGCCCAAGCCGGGCAGCGCACCGATCATGTAGCCCAGCAGCGCGCCGACGATCAGACCGACCAGCACCAGGGGGTCGGCAAAGGCCGAAAACCCGATCAGGATATTTTCCAACATGGGATTGTTACCTCAAGAAAAGCTGACGCCGAGAGCCAGGACGAACACCGCATACAACCCCAGGCTCAGGCCCAGGGAAACGGCAATGATCTGCATGGGTCGACGCTCACCCACGGCCAGCATGGTCAGCGCCGAGAGCACTGCGACGCCGATCAGGGGGCCCAGCTTGTCCAGGTAGGTGCCGATGCCCAGCACTACCAGCACGGCCAGCACGACAGGCAGAGGGCGACAGGTCGTGACCATCTGCTGGGCCGAGCGGCGCAAGCACTTGAGCACACCGACACCCAGCATCAGCACCACCGCGACGAGGCTGGTCACGGCGATGATCACGGGAAACTCACCGACACCTATGCCATTGGGGTTCATCGGCCCGGGCAGTTGCAGGGCATGCCAGCCATACAGGCCGAACACGCCCAGCAGCACGACCCCGGCGAGAATGTCCAATACACCTGCTGGAACTTTGACTACGGGCTCCGCATTGCACGGCCCCGTTGTCGACGCCTTCGCACTTGCTGAAGTCGTCGACGCACTCGATGCGTTCATCTTCATGTCCTCTCACCGCGACCTGAGGCCACGGATTTTCCACGCCTGCCCGTGCGCGGTTGTTTTTATTGTCTGGGGTTGTCCACGCACTAAAGCCGCCAGGTGCATACCTGGGCGGTTGCAGCGGTGGATTGAATAACCGGCAGTTCTCAACCCATCTCGTTATCGCAGCCCCACTATGACCGAAGGCTTCGCGGCCCTGAACTGAGAATTTATTTGGCCTAGAGCAGCAAGTTGTTTGTCATGCCTCCAGGCATCGGGCAAGAGCAGCCCGCTGCGCCTGGGATACGCGCCCCGAGCCGCCAGCATGGCGTCCGCGCGCCCTGAGAACGAGGGGCGAAGAAAAAGCACATCCCAACGTTTTGTTAGACCAACCGGCATCTTTAGTCATTTGAACGCCTGCCGCGTTGACTCAAGAATGATCCATAGGTGACTGCAGACCTGAAGTTCAAAGCGCCAAGCAAGTTAGTTGGCACTTATCCGTCGGCCTGCCATTTCTCCAGGCACAACTCGAATCGGTTCATTCAATTTCAATTACAAGAGATTCCATAATGAGTCAGAACACTCTCATCAACTTCAATCAGGAAAACGGGATTGCCGTCCTGACCCTGAACCGGCCAGAAAAACGCAATGCGATGAGCGACGCCATGCGCGCCGAACTGGTCCAGTTGCTGGAGAAGTTGCGTAGCGATCGCAGCGTTCGTGCGCTCATCATCACCGGCACCGGCAAGGGCTTCTGCGCCGGCGGTGATATCGCCGGCATGAAGGCACGCATGGAAGCCGATCCGGCCGTCGTTGGCTTCAACGGCTGGGAACGCCAGCAAGGCGTGCACTATGCCGCCAGCCTGCTGCTCAACCTGCCCATCCCCACCATCGCCGCCGTCAATGGCGCCGCTGCCGGCCTGGGCGCCGATCTGGCGCTGTCCTGCGACTTCGTCGTCGCCGCGCGCCCGGCCACCTTCACCTGGGCCTACATCGCCCGTGGCCTGATCCCCGATGGTGGTGGCCTGTACTTCCTGCCACGCCGAGTCGGCCTGGCGCGGGCCAAGGCACTGATCTTCAGTGGCCGCCGTGTCGCCGCCGAAGAAGCCCTGGAACTGGGTATCGCTGACCGCCTCTGCGAGGCCGACGACCTGCTGAGCAGCGCCATGGCCATGGCCGATGAGATGAGCCGCGGCTCGCGCACCGCCACCGCCCTGACCAAGTCCATCATCAACCGCAGCTACGAGATGGCCGAACACCAGGTGTTCGCCGAAGGCAGCAAGGCCCAGGGCATCTGCTACACCTCGCAGGAACACCGCGCTTCGGTGCAGGCCTTCCTCGACAACGCCAAGGAGGCCGGCAAATGAACCAGCTCGATGCCCTGCTCAACCCGAAAAGCGTTGCCGTCATCGGTGCCTCGGCGGATGCCAGCAAGACCTCGGGCCGCCCGGTTTCCTATCTGCTCAAGCACGGCTTCGCGGGCGCCATCTACCCGGTCAACCCGAAAGCCAGCGAGATCCAGGGGCTGCGCTGCTACGCCAGCATCGAAGAGCTGCCGCAGGCGCCTGACGTCGGCCTGGTGCTGCTCAGCGCCAAGCGCAGTATCGAGGCCGTGCGCTCGCTGGCCAAGCTCGGCTGCAAGGCGGCGGTGGTGCTGGCCAGTGGTTTTGCCGAATCCGGTGAAGGCGGCCTGGACCTGCAGGAGGAGCTAAAAGCCGCCGCTGGTTCGATGCGCATTCTGGGCCCCAATACCATCGGCCTGGTCAACCTGTCCGCGCGCATTCCGCTGTCTGCCAGCGGTGCCCTGGAGATCAGCGACCTGCCCACCGGCCATGTCGCCGTGGTCTCCCAGAGCGGCGGCATTCTCGGTGCCCTGCTCTCCCGTGCAGCCGGTCGAGGCATCGGCCTGTCGTCACTGATCTCCACCAGCAACGAGGTGGATCTGGAAGTCAGCGACTTCATCGACTACCTGGTGGATGACGACAACACCCAGGTCATCGCCCTCTATCTGGAAAGCGTGCGCAACCCGCAACGCTTCCGCGAAGTGGCACTGCGCGCCCGTGCGGCGGGCAAACCGCTGGTGGTGTTCAAGATCGGCCGCTCCGAAGCCGGTGCCACCGCCGCCAGCTCTCATACCGGCGCGCTGGCCGGTGAAGACCGCGTCTACGATGCCTTCTTCCGCGAGCTGGGGGTGATCCGTGCCAACACCTTCGACGAATTCCTCGACATCCCCGCCGTACTGGTCGCCGGGCGCCGCCTGGCCGGCCGCCGTGTGGCCATCCTGACCTCCACCGGCGGCGCTGGCACGCTGATCGCCGACAGCCTGGGCATGAACCATTTCGACACCCCGGCCCCGGATGCCGCTACTGCCGAAAAACTGCACGCCCTGCAGGGCGACACGCCCACCGCGCTCGACCGCAACCCGATCGACGTGACCCTGGCCGGCCTGCAACCCGACCTGCTGCGCCAGGCGATCCGCATCCTGCTGGCCAGCGACAGCTATGACGCGCTGGTGGTGATCATCGGCTCCTCCGGCCTGGCCATGCCGGACCTGGTGGTCAGCGCCATCCAGGACTGCCTGGATACCAACGACAAACCCGTGCTGGCCTACGTCAGCCCCTATGCCCCCGATACCCTCAAGCGCCTGAACAGCGCCGGCATTCCGGGCTTCAGCTCGCCGGAAAGCTGCAGCGCCGTGCTCGGCGCGCTGGATCTCATCGCCCAGCCGCTGCCCAACCTGGCAGCCGCGCCGCGCATCCAGTTGCCGGCGATGGTCGAGCAAGCCGCAGGCTCGCTCGATGAGGCCGCCGCCAAGGCGCTGTTCAGCCAGGTAGGGCTGCGCGTGCCGCAGAGCCGCGTGGTCGCCAGCCGCGAGGAGGCCGTGCAGGCCGCTCGCGAACTGGAACATCCGGTGGTGCTCAAGGTGCTGGACGCCAAGCTGCTGCACAAGAGCGATATCGGTGGAGTGGCCCTGCACCAGACGGCCGACACCATCGGCGCACGCTTCGACAAGATGGTCACGGAAGTGGCCGGCCACGTCGGCTATCGCCCGGATCGCTTCCTCGTCGAAGCCATGGTTGCTGGCGGTCACGAGCTGATTCTCGGCGCCAACCGCGACGCCCTGGGCACCACCATTCTGCTGGGTGCCGGCGGCGTCACCGCCGAGCTGTACAAGGACACCGCGCTGCGCATGCTGCCCGAACAGGGTGGCCTGACCCTGGAGCAGGCTCACTCGATGATGCAGCAACTGATCACCTGGCCATTGCTCGACGGCTATCGCGGTTCCAAGCGCCGCGATACCGAGGCACTGGCCCAGGCCATCGTCAATTTCTCCGCCCTGGTCGCCGCCTTTGGCGAGCGCCTGGTGACGTCTGAAATCAACCCGTTGTTCGTCCTGCCCGAAGGCCAGGGCGTGGTCGCGGCCGACGCCGTACTGGTGCTGCAGCAGGCCGACGAAGAAGTCAGCGGAGAACGCCGTTATGGCTGAAGCCCTGAGCAACGGCCAGGTTCACCTGGCCTACGAGGACGAGATCGCCGTGATCACCCTCGACAATCCGCCGGTCAACAGCAGCACCGATGCAGTCAGACGAGGCATTCTCCACGCGCTGGCGAGCCTGGATATGGCGCGAGCCCGTGCGGTGCTGTTGACCGGTGCCGGACGCAACCTGATGGCCGGCGCCGACCTGCGCGAGCTGGAGAACGAACCGACCGAGCCCACCCTGCCCCAGGTGACGGCGGCCCTGGAAGCCTGCCCCCTGCCGGTGATCGCGCTGATCAAGGGCCATACCCTGGGCGGTGGTCTGGAACTGGCACTGGCCTGCGATGCCCGCCTGGCCACGGCCACTGCCAACCTGGGCCTGCCGGAAGTCACGGTGGGCATCATCCCCGGTGCCGGCGGCACCCAGCGCCTACCCCGCGCAGTCGGCATGGGCACGGCGCTGGACATGATCGTCAGCGGCAAACCGATCAAGGCCGCCAAGGCCCTGGAACTGGGCCTGGCGGATCACCTGCTGAGCGCCAGCGACGAAGCCGAGCAACATGCCGAAGCCCTGGCCTTTGCCCGCCAATACCAGGGCGGCAAACGACCACTGAGCGCGCGCCCGGTGGCCGCCGAGGACAAGGCCGCCCTGCGCACGCGAGCCCAGAAGCTGATCGCCGCCGCGCGCGGTCTGCCGGCGGCAGCGGTTGCCGCCGAAGTGGTTCTGGCTGCCGATGAGATGAGCTTCGCCCAGGCCATCGGCAAAGAGCGCGCGGCCTTTCTCGCCCTGCGCGGCAGCCAGGCGGCCCAGGCCCTGCGCTACCTGTTCTTCGCCGAGCGCGCCGAGCCCTATGTCCCGGCGCAACCGACAGAAGCACGGGTGCTGGAGCGGGTCGCGGTCATCGGTGCCGGCACCATGGGCAGCGGTATCGCCCTGTGCGCACTGCAGGCCGGCTGCACGGTGGATCTGCTCGAACTCAATGCGCAAGCACTCGCAGCAGGCGTCAAGCGCATCGAAGACGAGTTGGCGCGCGATGTGGAGCGCCAACGTCTGAGCACCGACAAGCGTGATGCCATGCTGGCCCGCCTCACGGCTAGTCAGGACATCCAGGCCGTCGCCGGGGCCGACCTGGTGATCGAAGCGATCATCGAAGACATGGCGGCCAAGCAGGCGCTGTTCCAGCAACTCGCCACACAGGTGAGCCGCGATACCCTGCTGGCGACCAACACCTCCTACCTCAACATCGACGCGATCGCCGAGGGCATTCCTCACCCCGAGCGCGTACTCGGCCTGCATTTCTTCAGCCCGGCACACCGCATGGCCCTGCTGGAAGTGGTGCGCGGCCGTTCGACCGGCGAGCAAGCGCTGTGCGCGGCGCTGAAATTCGCCGAGCGCCTGAAGAAGAAAGCCATCGTCGTCGGCAACGCCTGGGGCTTCGTCGGCAACCGTCTGTACGCGGCCTATCGCCGTCAGTGCGAGTTCATGCTCGAAGAAGGCGCCAGCCCCGAGCAGATCGACGCGACTCTGGAGAAATACGGCTTCGCCATGGGCCCGTTCAAGGTGGCCGACATGTCGGGCCTGGATATCGCCTGGCGGATGCGCCAGCAGACCGCCGCCACACGGCACCTGCGTCGCTACGTCGGCATCCCGGATCTGCTCTGCGAAGCCGGTCGCCTCGGCCGCAAGACGGCCAAGGGCTACTACCGCTATGGCGAAGACAACAAGCCACAGACGGACAGCGCAGTCGCCGAGATCATCGCCGGCTATCGCCGTGAACAAGGCATCGCAGCCAAAGCCTTCAGTGATCAGGAAATCCAGCAGCGCGCCGTGCTGGCACTGATCAACGAAGCCCTGCTGCTGCTCGCGCAAGGCGTCTGCCAGCGCCCCGAGGACATCGATATCGCCCTCGTCCACGGCTACGGCTTCCCGCGCTGGCGCGGCGGGCCGGTGTTCATTGCCCGCAGCATGGGCTCGAGCGAACTGAATGCCGCCCTGGATGGTTTCGTCGAAGCCTCCGGCAAAGGCCAGGAGCGTGGCGATGCCACCCTGCTGGACGCTGGCACCCAAGCAGAGAAGGAGTGAGGAAAATGTCAGAAGCCTATATCTGCGATGCGATCCGCACACCGTTCGGTCGTTTCAATGGCGCCCTGGCATCGGTTCGCAGCGATGACCTGGCCGCCCTGCCCATCGCCGAGCTGATGGCGCGCAACCCCGGCCTGGACTGGAGCCTGATCGATGACGTGATCTACGGCTGCGCCAACCAGGCCGGCGAAGACAACCGCAACGTCGCGCGCATGGCGGCGCTGCTGGCGGGCCTGCCGATCTCGGTACCCGGTGCGACCCTCAACCGCCTGTGCGGCTCCGGCCTCGACGCGGTGGGCAGCGCCGCCCGTGCCCTGCGCTGCGGCGAGGCGCAGTTGATGATCGCCGGTGGCGTCGAAAGCATGAGCCGCTCCCCTTATGTGATGGCCAAGGCGGAGCAGGCCTTCGCCCGCGGCCAGCAACTGGAAGACACCACCATCGGCTGGCGCCTGGTCAACCCGAAGATGAAGGCGCTGTACGGCGTCGATGCCCTGACCCTGACCGCCGAGAACGTGGCCGAGGAAGAAGGCGTATCGCGTGCCGATCAGGACGCCTTTGCCCTGCGCAGCCAGCAACGCTGGCAACGCGCTCAGGAAGCGGGCTTCTTCGAGCGGGAAATCATGCCGGTGACCATCGCCCAGCCGCGCAAGCCGGAGCGCATCGTCAGCCAGGACGAGCACCCGCGCCCGGACAGCACGCTCGACGCGCTCGGCGGCCTGAAGGGTGTGGTCAAGGCCGAGGGCACGGTCACCGCCGGCAACGCCTCGGGCATCAACGATGGCGCCTGTGCGCTGCTGATGGCCAGTGGCGCAGCCGTCGACCGATACGGCCTCAAGCCACGCGCCCGGGTCGTGGCCATGGCTACTGCCGGTGTCGCCCCGCGCCTGATGGGCATGGGCCCGGTACCGGCGGTGGAAAAGGTCATGCGCCTGAGCGGCCTGAACATCGGGCAGATGGACGTGATCGAGTTCAACGAGGCCTTCGCCGCGCAGGCCATCGCCGTGTGCCGCCGCCTGGGGCTGCAGGACGACGACCCGCGGGTCAACCCCAACGGCGGCGCCATCGCCATCGGCCACCCGCTGGGCGCCTCCGGGGCGCGGCTGGTCACCACCGCGCTGAACCAGTTGGAGCGCCAGCAGGGCCGTTATGCGCTGTGCAGCATGTGCGTCGGGGTCGGCCAGGGCGTGGCCCTGATCATCGAGCGGCTCTGAAGCCGCCAGCAACGCCCCCTATCATCCGGCTGACAACGCGCTTGCAGCCGGATCCTTCAGGCCAATCCAGGGCAGGGTCATGAGTCCTTTCTTCAACGCCTCGATCAAGCCTCGCTTCAGCGAGACCGACATGCGCGGCCACATCAACAACACGGTGATTCCCATCTGGCTGGCCGACGGCCGCGCGGCGTTGTTTCGTGAAGAGCTGGGCTCCCGGGTGCCGACCATGGTGGTCAACCTCAACGTCGATTTCACTCGCGAGCTGCACTGGGGCTCCCCGGTGACGGTTCGCACGGCCGTCGAACGAATCGGCAACAGCTCCATCCGCTTCGTTCAGGAGCTGTGGCAGAACGACCAGCGCTGCGTGCAGGCCCGCACCACAGTGGTCACCCTGGATAGCGAGACGCGCAAACCGATACGCGTTCCCGAGCACGAAAGAGCCTTGCTGGCCCCGTACCAGTTGAGCGCCGAGCAATAGGCCTGCTGGCACATTCGCCAGGCGCTCGCCCTGGCTCGCTATTCGAGGGTGCGTAACGACGGAAAGTCGGCGAGCAGTTCGATCAGGGTTTCCCGCAGCCATCGGTTGGCCGAATCGTGATGGAAGCGGGTGTGCCAGTGCAGATGGATGTCGTAGCCGGTGATGTCCCAGGGCAGAGGCAGCAGGCGAACCTGGGCGATCTCGGCGAAGCGGCGCCCCACCGCCAAAGGAACGGTGGCAATCATGTCGGATTCGGCCACCAGAAACGGCACGCCCATGAAGCGCGGCAGACTGAAGCGTATGCGACGGGTGACACCACGCAGCGCCAGCTCGCGATCGAGGATGCCCATGCCACGGCCATCGGCCTGCACGGCGACATGATCGGCCGCCTGGTACTGCTCTGCACTCAAACCCTCGGCGATATGCGGATGATCCTCCCGCACGATGCAGACGAAACTGTGGCTGTACAGGGCGCGATTGCGGATCGACGAATTGAGCAGGCGCGGGAAGTAGCCGATGGCCGCATCCACGTCTCCGGCATCCAGTCCCTCCTCCAGTTGCTCGGGAGATAGCGCCAGCGTGCGAATACGCAAGCCTGGCGCACGCTCGTCGAGTACCCGCATCAACCTGGGCAAGAACACCATCTCACCGATGTCGGACATGCACAGCACCAGTTGACGCTCCGAGTGCTCGGCGACGAATCCAGAGGACGGCAGCACCTCATTGCTCACCAGCTCCAGAATGCGCTGCACCGGCTCGGCGATCTGCAAGGCCCTGGCCGTCGGCTGCATCCCCCGCGAGGTGCGCACGAACAAGGGGTCATCGAAGAGTGTGCGCAACTTGGACAGCGCAAAGCTCATGGCCGGCTGGCTGAGCCCCATCAGGTCACCGGCCTGGGTCACGCTCTGCTTGCGGCGCAGCGCATCGAAGACTTTCAGCAGGTTCAGGTCGACGTCTCTGATATCCATATTTTGGATTTCACATATAAGAGAAATTAGGTTTTCGGATTCTATGCATCCTCCTAGACTCGCCACAAGACATCCGTGACCCACGGCCTGGCTGCAAGAATAAGAACAACGGAGCACACAATGCCCAAGAAGCTGCGAAGCAATTTCCCCTATGGCTCTTACCTGTGGGCCGTACGCGCCGCACAGTGGCAAGCCTTGGGGATCGACGAAAGCGAACTGGAAAAACCAAAAATCGCCATCGTCAATTCCTCCTCCAACCTGGCCATCTGCTTCAGTCACCTGGATGGCATCGCTGCCGAGCTCAAGCAGGCAATCCGCGCTGCCGGCGCCCTGCCCTTCGAGATTCGCACCGCCGCGCCGAGCGATTTCATCACCGGCGCCGGTGCCGGCGGCGCCTACATGCTGGCGGCGCGTGACCTGATCACCAACGACATCGAGGTGGCGGTGGAAGGCGCCCAGCTCGACGGCATGATCTGTCTGGCCTCTTGCGACAAGACGGTGCCCGGTCAACTGATGGCCGCCGCCCGCCTGAACATCCCGACGCTGGTGGTGGTCTGTGGCTACCAGCCCAGTGGTGAGTACAACGGCCAGCACGTCGATATCGAGGACGTCTTCATCGGCTCCATGCATACGCTCACCGGCAAGCTGCCGGTGGAAGAACTGGTGGGCATGGCGCGCAACGCGATCAAGGGGCCAGGCGTGTGCTCGGGCATGGGCACGGCCAACTCCATGCATCTGGTCTGCGAGGCTTTGGGCATGGCCTTGCCGGGCAGCTCGCCCATCGCCGCCAACAGCCCGCAGATGTTCGATTTCGTGCGCCAGGCCGGGCAGCGCATCGTGGCCATGGTCGAAGAAGACCTCAAGCCGCGCGACATCCTCAGCCCCGGCGCCTTTGCCAATGCGGTCAGCGTCGTACTGGCCGCCGGAGGCTCGGTGAACTGCATCAAGCACATGCAGGCGGTCGCAGCCGAAGGTGGCATCGATGTCGATGTCTACGACCTGTTCCGCGAGCTGGGCAAGCGCGTGCCGGTACTGGTGGGCGTCAGGCCCGTGGGTGAGCACAGCATCGAACAGATGGAAGCAGCGGGAGGCGGCCGTGCCTTGCTCAAGAGTCTGGAACCGCTGTTGCACTGTGATGCCCTGACCGTTACCGGCAAGACCCTTGCCGACAACCTGCGCGAAGTGACCATCGCCGATGATCAGGTGATTAGGCCGCTGCAACGGCCCTTCGCCACCCAACCGGCGATCGTCATGCTGCAGGGCAACATCGCGCCCCAGGCGGGCATCGTCAAGTACGGCATCGATCCCAGCAAGATGCGTCGTTTCAGCGGGCCGGCGATCTGTTTCGAGCGCTCGGCCGATGCCCTCGCCGCCTTGCAGCAAGGGCGCATCAAACCCGGCCATGTGGTGGTGATGCGCGGCGCCGGCGTCCGTGGCGGCCCGGCCATGGGCGGCGGCGCGTCGCGCGTGGTGTTCGCCATCGACGGCGCGGGCCTCGGCGACAAGGTGGCGATGCTCACCGACGGCCACCTTTCCGGCCTGGTATGCAAGGGCCTGGTGGTGGCGGAAGTGGCGCCGGAAGCCGCCGTCGGTGGCCCGCTGGCCCTGCTGGTCGATGGCGACATCATCGACATCGACCTGGACGAGGCTCGCCTCGATGCACGTATCGCCTCCGCCGAGCTTCAGGCCCGCGCCGAGCGCTGGCAGGCGCAACCGGCGCAGTTCGGTGGCGGTTGGCTGGACATCTACCGGGGCGCGGTGAAAGGCATGGAGCATGGGGCCGTCCTGATCAAGCCGCTGGATATCAGCGACGAGCAGGAGGCTGGCCGATGAGACTGCGCGACGATGAAAAGGCCATGCTCGATGGTGCTCAAGGCCCGGCTGTGAGCAAGGCCATGGATCTGCTGGTGCGTTATGGCGAAGCCCTGGGCGCCGAATGCCTGGTGGACACCCGCAACGTCGCCGGCACCATCGGCGCCACCACGCCTTTTCTGCGCCAGTACGGCGACCGCCATGGCGGGATGGATGCGGTATTCAGCGAGTTCAACCTGGACAGTGCCGAGGTCGTGCCGATCCCCAAGGTCAAGGTGTTCAGCAGCCATCTGCAGCAAGGCATCGATCCCCGGCAGGCGGCGCGGCAGGGTGTCAGCGAGGATGTGGTGCGCATCTATGAAAAAGGCCAGGCCTACAGCAGCGGCCTGGGCGTGCAGCCGCTGAATACCTGCACGCCCTATCAGGTCGGCAACGTGCCGGTCAAAGGCGAGCATTGCGCCTGGATGGAATCCTCGGCGGTGATCTACATCAACTCGGTGCTCGGCGCGCGTACCAATGCCGAGGGCCGCGAAAGCACCGGCGCGGCCATGCTCACCGGCAAGATTCCCTACTGGGGCCTGCACATCGATGCGAATCGTCGTGGCAGCCACCTGATCCAGCTCGACATCGACCTCAGCAGCACAGCGGATTGGGGCCTGTTCGGCTACTGGGTGGGCGAGCAGGTGCAGGATCGGATCCCGGTGATCGAGGGTATCCGCAATCAGCCCAATCTGGCACGGCTCAAGCACTTCGGCGCGGCGGCCGCCTCCAGCGGCGGCGTGGAGATGTATCACCTGGTCGGTGTCACCCCGGAAGCCCGCACCCGCGAGGAGGCCTTCGGCACGCGCCGGATCGAGTCGGTGCTGCGCTTCGGTGAAGCGGAGCGGCGCTGGGCTTATGAGCAGGTCAATATCACCGCACGCAATGCGCAGGTGGACTTCGTCATGCTCGGCTGCCCGCACTACAGCCTGGAGCAGATCTGGGAAGTCTGTCAGTTGCTCGAAGGCCAACGCCTGAGTGTCAACACCGAGCTCTGGATCTTCACCGCTGCCTCGATCAAGAAGCTCGCCGATCAGGCTGGCTACACAGCCACCATCGAAGCCGCCGGCGGCCACCTGATGACCGATACCTGCTCGGCCATCGGTCGGGTGATCCCTCAAGGCACCAGGGTGGCGGCGGTGGACTCGGCCAAGCAGGCGCATTACCTGCCGGCGATCATGGGCATCGAAACCTGGTTCGGCAGCACGGCGGAGTGCGTACAGGCCGCCATCGAAGGGCGCTGGAGAGGAGTACTGCAATGACCGATTCCTTCACGCTCAAGGGCCGCAAGGTGGTCGGCGGCATCTTCGAGGGCGAGGCCCTGGTGACCCATGACCGGATTTCTGGCTGGGGTGGCATCGACCCACGCAGCGGCACGGTGATAGAGACCCGGCATGAACTCAAGGGCATCAGCTTTGCCGGTAAGGTGCTGGTGTTTCCCGGGGCCAAGGGCTCGTCGGGCTGGTCGTCGCAGTTTCATATCGCCCGCCTCGCCGGCATGGCGCCTGGCGCCATGCTGTTCAACGAGATGACCGCGAAGATGGCCCTGGGCGCGGTGGTGGTACACGCCCCTGCCCTGACCGATTTCGATGACGACCCGCTACGCCGCATCCGCACCGGCGATTGGGTCCGGGTAGACGCCGACGCCGGCACCGTCGAGGTCACGCCGCGACACCTCGCCGCCCGACGAACACCCCAGGCGCCTGAAGGCGCCAGTTCGGAGCCCTGAAGGCTCCACTTCAAACAGCCTCTCCTTCTTTTCACCTGCTTGGTGCAGGCGGTGGATTCGGCTGCTCTTTTTTCAGTGCAAGGTAGGTATTCATGACTCATATCATTCGCACGGTTCGCCGTGACCAGGCCCCGCAGGCGCAACGCCTCAAGGCCGACATCTGCATCGCCGGCGCCGGGATTTCCGGGGTTTCCGCCGCGCTCGAAGCGGCCAGCCTGGGCAAGCGCGTCGTCCTGTTCGATGCCCTGCCCATGCTCGGCGGCCAGGCTGTCGGCTCGATCATCGGCACCTTCTGCGGCCTGTTTTCCAATGGCCCGAATCGTCGGCAACTGACTCACGGCATTGCCGATGGCATCCTCCGTGACCTCGGCGCCAGTGGTGACCTGCACCACAAGGTCGGCCCGCTGACCACCGTGGTTTACTACGATGAGGTGGCGCTGGGCCGCTGGATCGGCCAACAGATTCTCGATGCCGGCATCACCGTGGTGCTGGGGGCGGTGCTGCGCGATGTGGTGCGCGAAGGCAATCGCCTGTGCCAGGTACAGCTAGCCACACGCTATGGCGATGTTCAGGTGGATGCCGACGGCTTCGTCGATGCCAGTGGCGATGCCGCCCTGACCTGGAACGCAGGGTTCGCCTGCCGCGAGCCCGACACCCCCATTTACGGCACGCAGATGTTCGTCATGGAGCACATCGACGAAACTCATCTGCCCAGCCGTGAAGCCTTCACCGAGCGGGTCAAGGCACGCGCCAGGGCCTATGGCATCGAACGCGACGATGGCCTGTTCTTCCAGTTCCCCGGGCGCGGCACGGCCGCCTTCAACATGACCCACATCGAAACGCCGCTCGACCCGGTGGCCGCCTCCCATGTGGCCATCGAGGGGCGCCGGCAGGTAGACAAGGTGATCGACTTTCTCAAGGCCGAATACCCCGAGGTTTATGGCCAGGCGCGGGTTCGCGCATACGCGCTGCCGGGCATCCGCCAGACCCGCTGGATCGTCGGCCAGCATCATCTGACCTGCGATGAGGTGCGGGCTGCCACGCGCTTCCCCGATGCGGTTGCGCTGACCTCCTGGCCCGTGGAGCTGCATGGCGATGCCAGCGGCTATCAGTGGGAGCCTTTCGGCGATGATCACGTGCATAGCGTGCCGCTGCGTAGCCTGCTGCCAGAAGGCAGTGAAAACCTGGTGGTGGCCGGGCGCTGTGTCGACGCCGATGCCGCTGCGTTGTCCAGCATACGGGTCATGGGCCCCTGCATCGCCATGGGGGCGGCTGCCGCGCATGCCCTGGATCTGGCGGGCCGCCACGGCAAGGTCAGCGATGTACCAACGGCGGCCTTGCGCGAGCGCCTCAGTTTCAACCTGCAGTAACGGCTGACGCCCGGCGGCCTGGCTGCCGGGCCTTAAAAACAACAAAATCGCAGCGCTGTGGAGAATAACAATGTCACAACCACGCACAATCGATGTCGCCGCCCTGATCGAGGGCCGCAAGCTGACGCGTTACAACTACGTGGTGATCGCCGTATCGGTACTGATCACCTTTCTGGATGGCTTCGACCTGCTGGTACTGTCGCATACCGCCTCCTACATCGCCGATGAAGTCGGTCTGGACAGGCTGCAACTCGGCGAGATCTTCTCCGTGGGCCTGTTCGGCATGATGCTCGGCGGCTTCTTCTTCGGTTATCTGGGCGACCGTATCGGGCGCCGCCCGACCATCATCTTCTCCACGTTCTCCTTCGGCGTGCTGACCCTCCTGTTCGCGCTGGCCAACAGCTACGAGTCCCTGATGGTGCTGCGCTTTTTCAATGGCTTCGCACTGGGCGCCATGCTGCCCTTGTGCTGGGCGTTGAACATCGAGTTCGTGCCCAAACGCTATCGTTCCACGGTGGTCACCATCATCATGGTCGGCTTCAGCCTTGGCAGCGCCATGGCCGGGCCGCTCACGGTCTGGCTGGTGCCCCATATCGACTGGCAGGGGGTGTTCGTCTTCGGCTGCGTCATGACCCTGCTGGCCAGCGTCCTGCTGCTGTTCACCCTGCCCGAGTCGGTGCGTTTTTTGACCATCAAGCGCCGCGACCCGGCAAAGATCGCAGGCATTCTCAAGCGTCTGGATCCAGACGTTGACGTGCGCTCTGACGATCGCTTCGTATTGCTCGACGAAGTCGACGTGGGCAGCAAGAACTTCCGCGTGAGCCAGTTGTTCCTGGGCAAGCTGAAATGGATCACGCCGATGATCTGGATCGGCTACTCGGCCAGCTCCATGGCCATGTACTTCCTCGCTTCCTGGAGCCCGCTGGTCTACACCTACGCGGGTTTCGACCGGGCGACCGCCTCCTGGGTTAGCTCCATCGCCTCGTTCACCGGCGCCCTCGCAGGCCTGGTCATGATGCGCTTCGTGGACACCCGTGGCCCCTACGCGGTGATGATCTACCCACTGCTGGCCCTGCCCTTTCTGCTGGTGCTCGGCATCACGGGCATGCAGGGCAGCGCGTTCCTGGCCCTCAGCATGGTCGGCGCGGTGTTCGTCAAAGGCAGCCATTACGGCATTCTCAGCATCGCCGGAATCTTCTACCCCAGCGCCATCCGTGCCAATGGTGCCGGCTGGGCCACCTCGATCGCCAAGATCGGTTCGATCCTCGGCCCATTGCTCGGTGCCTATGTGCTCAACAGTGGCCTGCCGGTGGTCAAGAGCTTCCTGATCCTGGCGATCTGCCCAGCCATCCTGGCCCTGTGCGCCTTCATCGTCGGACGCATCGTCGACAGGCATCCCCCTGCCCAGCCGCTCTCGGCAGCCTCGCACACCTGAATCCCACGCCGGCCTCTTCCGGCAAACCCAAGTTCGTTCTCCCATCGCGTCGCCACGGCGCGAGCGGGAGCGCTCATGCCCGTGTTTCACCCCGACAACTCCTGGAGACCAACAACAATGATCAGGAACATGATGCTCTCACCCAGCGCTCTGAGCCTTGCTACCAGCGCTCTGCTCAGCATCGCGCTGCCGGCCAACGCCGACTTCATCGAAGACAGCACGGCCAGTCTGACCACACGCAACTTCTATCTGAACCGCGACTTCCGCCAAAGCGGTGCAGCCCAAGCAAAAGCCGAAGAATGGACGCAAGGCTTCATCGCGCAATTCAACTCGGGTTACAGCGAAGGACGCATCGGTTTTGGGGTCGATGCGCTGGCCGAGCTGGGCATCAAGCTCGACTCCGGTCGTGGACGACGAGGCACCGGACTGCTGCCCTTCGGGCCGAACAGCCAGGAACCGGTGGACGATTACAGCGAACTGGGCCTGACCGGCAAGATGCGCTTCTCGGCAACCGAACTGCGCGTCGGCACCCTGATGCCGGTACTGCCATTGGCCTACTACAGCGACACCCGCCTGCTGCCCTCGACGTTCAGCGGCGCGCTGCTGACCTCCCAGGAAATCGACAAGCTGACCTTCACCGCTGGCCGCCTGACCCACGCCAACGGTCGCGATTCCTCGGGTAACGATGACATCAGCTATGCGGGCCAGAGCAGCTCACACCTGGACATGTTCGGCGGTGACTACCAACTGAAGCCGAACCTGACCCTGCGCTACCACCACGGCGAACTCGACGACATCTATCGGCAGCAGTTCGCCGGGCTCGTGCATACCCTGCCACTGAGCGACGGCATCAGTCTGAAAACCGATCTTCGCTACTTCGACAGCCGCGATATCGGCGCCGGCAAGGCAGGCAGGATCGATAACCGCAACATCAATGGCATGTTCACCCTCAGCGTCGGCTTCCACCGTTTTGCTGCCGCCTTCCAACGGCTCTCCGGTGACAGCGCATTCCCGGTCATCGATACCGGCACGCCTTACGTCGCCAATCTGGTGACCTACAACCCCTTCACCAAGATCAACGAAAAATCCTGGCAACTGCGCTACGAGTACGACTTCGTCGGCATGGGAATTCCCGGCCTGTACTTCATGACGCGCTACGTTGCCGGCAGCGACATCCATAGCGGCGCGGTTCGCAACGGCCGGGAATGGGAACGCGACACCGACATCGGCTACGTCATCCAGAGCGGCCCGCTCAAGGGGGTCAACATGCGCTGGCGCAATGTCACCTTCCGCTCCGGCAACGGCCTGACCCAGGACCTGGACGAGAACCGCCTGATCGTCGCCTACACCCTGAAATTCTGGTGATCGATGCGCCTGGCCCCGCCTGCACGGGGCCAGTTACTCAAGGAGAACAACAATGACAACTCCACGCACCATCGATGTCGCCGCCCTGATCGAGGGCCGCACACTCACGCGCTTCAATTACGGGGTGATTGCCGTCTCGATACTGATCACCTTTCTGGATGGCTTCGACCTGCTGATGCTGTCGCACACCGCGTCCTACATGGCCGATGACATCGGGCTGAGCAAGCTGCAACTGGGCAATGTGTTTTCCATTGGCCTGTTCGGCATGATGCTCGGCGGTTTCTTCTTCGGTTATCTGGGCGACCGTATCGGTCGCCGCCCCACCATCATCCTCTCGGCCTTTTCCTTCGGCTTCCTGACGCTGCTGTTCGCGCTGGCCAACAGCTATGAGGCATTGCTGGCTCTGCGCTTTTGCAATGGCTTCGCGCTCGGTGCCATGCTGCCGCTGTGCTGGGCACTGAACATCGAGTTCGTGCCCAGACGCTATCGCGCCACGGTGGTGACCATCATCATGGTCGGTTTCAGCCTGGGCGGCGCCATGGCTGGCCCGCTAAGCGTCTGGCTGGCACCGCGGTTCGGCTGGCAAAGCGTGTTCCTGCTCGGCGGTGGCGCCACCCTGGCCTCTGCCGTACTGCTTCTGTTTACCCTGCCCGAGTCAGTCCGGTTTCTGGTTAGCAAGCAGCGACAGCCGGAGAAGGTCGCGAACATCCTCAAGCGTCTCGATCCCGACCTGGAGCTGCGCGCGGATGACCGTTACACCCTTAGCGACGAAGTCGATCTCGGCCAGCGCTCCTTCCGGGTCGGCCAGTTATTCGCCGGGAAACTGAAATGGGTCACCCCGATGCTCTGGATCGGCTTCGGGGTCAGCTCCATGGCCATGTACTTTCTTGCCTCGTGGAGTCCGCTGGTCTACACCTACGCCGGTTTCGATCGTGGCACAGCCTCCTGGGTGAGTTCCTTCGCATCCTTCAGCGGAGCCATGGCCGGCCTGGTATTGATGCGCTTCGTCGACCGCAAGGGGCCCTATGCGGTGATGGTCTACCCATTGTTGTCACTGCCCTTCCTGCTGGTACTGGGGGTTGCCGGATTGCAGGGTAACGCCTTCATCGCACTCAGCCTGATCGGGGCGATCTTCGTCAAAGGCAGCCACTACGGGATCACCAGTATCGCCGGGATCTTCTACCCCAGCGCGATTCGCGCCAATGGCGCGGGTTGGGCCGCCTCGGTGGGCAAGATCGGTTCGATCCTCGGCCCCTTGCTGGGCGCCTATGTACTCAACAGCGGTCTGCCGGTGGTCAGAAGCTTCGCCATACTGGCCCTGTGCCCGGCTGTACTGGCGCTATGTGCCTTCTGCGTGGCACGCATCTACCCACAGGGCGGCAGCAGCACCGAGCCAGCCGAAAACCGCAAGAGTTCTACCTCCATCAGCACAGGGTGAAGGGAGTCCATGACCATCGCCGCGGCAAGGCCGAAACGGTCATGGGAGTACATCTGGTCGGTAGCATAGAGGCCCCGGCCCTCTGCTGCCGATCGCATGCCAGGCTTTCCTGATAGACTTGCACGCCATCGCACCTCATGCGGGTCTACGCCCTCTGCGCTCGCGCTTCCTGACCATCGCCACCTGGCCTGACGCAGGCAGGAAAAGCAAAACGGGCGCAGACTGCCTTACATCAGACGTACCAGAATGTTCCCAGAATCAGCCACCCTCCCCGTTACCACGCGCCCTGCCCTGTCCCGCCGCTTTTCCGTAGCGCCGATGATGGATTGGACAGCATTTTATTTTTTACGCTTAAAAATCAATAGCTTATATAAATAGATCTTAGCATTTAGCAAATTTTTAGCATCTCATAGCTCGCCCTCGGCGGCATTGAAATAGCTGGGCTACAGAAGACCATAGAACAAACACGTGCCACTTTTTTACCACTGACTGCACCGCTAACCTCCCTAGCCCTTCTATTGCCCGCAGCATGCTGAGGCAGCGCCTCGCTAGTGATGGGTTTCGCGCTGTACTACCCATCCACGATCGCTGTTCTGCGCACACCTGCATCTCATCACGCCCCTGGATTGCACCCGGGATACGGAAAGTCGGCGCACACAACGCGTCGTATCGATATTGAGCTCAGCGAGGAGTGTGAGTGAGCCACTCGCCTCTATGCTAGGCGATAACATGCGGATTCCACGCCATCCGGCCACCCAGTCCGCTCTCATCTGGCCAGGCATTCCAGGGCCATCTGGCCACCTGTTCCACGGCCATCCGGCCGGGCAGTCGGAGCGCAGCGACGCAGGGGTGGCATTGTTAGTCTGGGTTGGCTGGCGTCGTCAATTTCTGCGTCCGTTTGCGCATTGATTCACCCTTCAGATTGATCCGATAAGCGTTGTGCACCAGGCGGTCGAGGATGGCATCGGCCAGGGTTGGATCGCCGATCAGTTCGTGCCAGTTGTCCACGGGCATTTGGCTGGTCACGAGGGTCGAGCGCTGGCCGTAGCGGTCGTCCAGTAGCTCCAGCATGTCGCGGCGCTGTTCGGCGGTGAACGGCGCCAGGCCCCAGTCGTCGAGGATCAGCAGGTCGGTCTTGGCGTAGCTGCTCATCAGCTTGGCGAAGCGCCCGTCGCCATGGGCCAAGCCCAACTCTTCCAGTAGGCGCGGCAGACGCAGGTAGCGCACGCTGTAGCCGTCCCGGCAGGCCTGGTGGGCCAGGGCGCAGGCCAGCCAGGTTTTGCCCACGCCGGTGGGGCCGCCGATGATCAGGTTGAGGCCGTCGCGTAGCCACTGGCCGCCGCTCAGTTGCAGGATCAGCGCCTTATCCAGCCCGCGCGGGCTGCGGTAGTCGATGTCTTCGAGGCAGGCGTTGTGCTTGAGCCGGGCCTGGCGCAGGCGGCTGCTCAGGCGCTTATCGTCGCGTTCAGTCAGCTCGCGGTCGACCAGCAGGCCGAGGCGTTCCTCGAAGCTCAGGCTGTCGATGTCCGGGGTTTTCAGTTGTTCGTTCAGCGCCTTGAGCATGCCGTGCAGGCGCAGGGTTTGCAGCTTGTCCAGGGTCGGATGGGGCAGCATGGTGAGTTTCCTTGGGTTCAGTGGTAGTAGCCGGGGCCGCGCAGGTTGGCGTGGTCGTCCGGCAGCAGCGGCAGGTTGGCTTGAGCCAGCGGCAGGCTTTCCAGGCCCTGGCACAGGATCGATTCGAGGCTCTTGTAGCTGCACGCGCCGAGGCTGAGGGCGCGTCGGCAGGCCAGCTCCAAGCGCACTTCGCCATGAGTCTTGCCCAGGCGCAGGATGCCCAGGCAGGCCCGGTAGCCCTGCTGCGGATGGATGCGCCGTTCGAGGATGTGCCGGATCACGCCGGCGGTGTTCGGCCCGGTCTGCTCGGCCCAGCGGATCAGCCGCTGCGGCGTCCACTCGGCATGCTCGCGATGGCTCTTGGGCATGTGCTCGGCCTGCGTGCTGTGCCTGCCCTTGTGCATTGAGCGCAGGTGGCTGGCCACTCGCTGGTTGGCGTGGAAACACTCGACGGTGCGCGCCGTCAGGCGCACCTCCAGCTGCTTCTTCACCAGTTGATACGGCACCGAGTAGTAATGCCCATCGACCTCGACGTGGTAGTCGATGTGCACCCGCGCCTTCTTCCACTCGGCGTAGACGTAGGGTTGCACCGGCAGGGGGCGCAGCGCCGGACGATCCAGGCTGTCGAAGGCCGTCTGGCGCGAGCCCGGCAGCTTCTTGAACGGGCGTTGGTTGAGCCGCTCCAGCAACACGGAGATGGCGCTGTTGAGTTCGTCCAAGGAGAAGAACTGACGGTTGCGCAGGGCCGCGAGGATCCAACGCTCGACCACCTGCACGCCGACTTCGGCCTTGGCCTTGTCGCGCGGTTTGCGTGCCCGCGCCGGCACCACCGCCACTCCGTAGTGCTCGGCCAGGTCGCGGTAGCTGGGGTTGATGTCCGGCTCGTAACGATGGGCCTTGCTTACCGCGCTGCGCAGGTTGTCCGGCACCACGATCTCCGGCACGCCGCCGAGGAAGGCAAAGCAGCGGGCATGGGAGCCTAGCCAGTCCGGCAGCTGCTGCGACCAGGTGGCTTCGGCGAAGGTGTAGCTGGACGCGCCGAGCACTGCGATGAACACCTGCGCCTGGCGGATCTCGCCGCTGTGGCGATCGATAACCGGCACCGTCTGGCCGGCATAGTCGACGAACAGCTTCTCGCCGACGCGGTGCTCCTGACGCATCACCACGTCCAACTTGCCCTGCCAGGCTCGGTAATGCTCACAGAACCAGCTGTACTGAAAGCCCTGCGGCTGGCTCAGGCGGTACTCCTGCCAGAGCAGCGCCAGGGTCACCCCGGGGCGGCGCAGTTCGGCATGCACCCATGCCCAATCGGGTAAAGGCCGCTTCTCGCTGGCAACCGCCGGGGCCGGCGGGAACAGTTGCTGCTCCAACTCGGCATCGGACAACGAACAGGGCCAACTGAGACCACTGGCGGCAAAACGATTGAGGTAGTCGCCGACGGTGACACGACCGACCTGCACGCTGACCGCAATCTGGCGAGCTGATAGTCCGACCTCGAACTTGAGACGTAGTACTTCGCGAATCTTACGCATGGATAAACGCTCCACGACGACCTCTCTGCTTCGAAAAAGAGGTCGATGGTAGTGAAGAAATCCTGCGTAGCTGCCTGCCCGGTTGAGTGGCCGGATGGCCGTGGAATCAGTGGCCGGATGCGCGTGGAATGGGTGGCCGGATCAGCGTGGAATCGGTGGTCAGATGTTCATGGAATGGGTGGCCAGATGACCGTGGAATCCGCATCATCACGCCAGGCCACAGTGTTTCTGCCGCCATGACGTCATCAGCACTCACTTCTTTCTTGAACAAAGCCAGAGGGTTTTGCGCAGCATGCCGACTGGCCTTGGCCCGAATTTTGGCGAAGGTTTCGAGCTTGGTGCCAAACCGCTTCATATGCTCGTAACCGGCGCCACCAAAGCAGCGCAGCGCAAAAGGTAGCTTGCTGCTGCCCAACAGTTCATCGGTAAGCTGTTCAAAGCGAGAGAGCGACCGGGGACGGTCATTGAACATGTAGTCCAGCGCACCAGGTGTCATTTGCTCGAAGCCCAAAGCGAGTACGCAATCTGCGGCCCCACTCTCAATGGCTTGGCGAGCAAGGAACAATGCAGTAGCCCCAGTCGCGCAATTGTTATTGACGTTGAAAATGGGGATGCCGGTCATGCCGATGGGATACAGCGATTTCTGCCCATAGGCTGAATCACCGTAGACATAGCCCACATAAGCTTGCTCGATACGCGCGTAGTCGATACCTGCATCATGCAGCGCAGCACGAACAGCCGCACCCGCCATGACATCATAGGTCTCACTGGCGCCAGGTTTGCTGAAGGGGATCATGCCAACCCCGGATACACAGACACGCACGCTCATTGCGGCTCTCACAGTTGGATTGAGGTGTCTGCGATGCTATGAATCAGCATGGCTGACAGCGATAGCAACTCACTTCAACCCAATGTCAGAAGACCTCAATCTGGATATGTCGACGACACTCCCACCGCACACGACCATCTCGGTCGCATTCGTTCAGGGCCTACTCGCAGGGCTTAAGCGGATGGAGCGATCCTCGGCTCCGTTTCTGATAAGGGCAGGCATGTCAGCCGACTCGCTGGAACAACCTGATGCCCGAGTGACCATCGCTCAGTACATGAGCTTGTTCAGAAGCATCATGGAAGCGCTGGATGATGAAGGCGTCGGGTTGTTCTCCAGAAGGCTGAGGCGAGGTTCGCTCGCGTTGATGGTGCAATCAGTCGTAGGTAGCAGCACCTTCGAGGGCTCTATTCGCCAGGCCTGTAAGGCGATGAACCTGCTTCACGATGACGTGACCGTGCTGCTAATACGTGATGGGGCGATGGCTGGGCTGCGCATCGACATTCCACCGAGCTATCTACCGGAGAGAGCATTTGCTCATGAGATTCTGGTGATCGTGCTGCTACGACTCATGAACTGGCTTTATGGGCAGCCACTTCCGAATCCAGCATTTGACCTGGCAACGCCTCAGCCCAAGCATGTGGCCGAGTGTGAACAACTGCTACCGGGAAAAATTCGCTTTGACCGTCCCAGCACGATCATCTGGTTCGGTGCCGAAGCCCTGTCGCAACGCTGGCAGATGAGCTTGAGCGAGATAAAAAGCTTCATCGCGAGAACGCCAGATATCCTGGTTGCACCACAGCGCCTCGATCAGCCAACCTCGGCCAAAGTGCGCGCCTTCCTTCTGCAGAACAGGCTGGACTGGCCCGAGCTAGGCTTCATTGCCAAGGCGCTCCACGTTTCAACCAGCACCTTGCAGCGCGACCTGAATAACGAAGGTATTTCCTTCCGCATGATCAAAAATCAGCTTCGACGCGACATTGCGATCGAGCGCCTGACCTGCTCGGACGTGCCACTTAGCAAGCTCGCCGAAGAGCTCGGCTTCTCGGATAGCGCGGCCTTCCAGCGTGCCTTCAAAGCCTGGACAGGCGAAGCACCTGGTTCTTACAGGAAAGCCTGAAGTCGACATACGTCCTGGCCTGGCCAGTTCAAGCCACGTCACACTGGAATGGCTGGACAAGCAGCTAGGCTACCGACACGACCATGACTAAGAGCGCATGGGCCGGCATATGTCTGAGCAGAGCGGTGTGGTACTGGATTTCGCCCCCCAAACGACTCTGCATTTTTTACACGAAAAAACCCTTAACCCATTGAATTACGAGGTCTTGCATGACGGGAAGATAGGGATTTGAGCCAGCCCTTACAAATGCCCGTTGCTGCTCTTCCCTGCCCAACGCTAGCAAAATCAAGGCTTTCGTCTCATCTCTTCTGCCCATTGCGGCACTCTATCGCCCGTTGATTTCGACACGCACCCTCGCTGTCCTTGCACCGTCGCAGTGCTTTTGTGTATATCTGTCCAGTAGTAATGAAAGCGCAAAATGTGGAAGTCAAGCGAATACGCTTTGATTTGTGCTGCGCCTTCTAAGCCTTTGAAAGAAAGCTCTTTTTTCTGATTTTGGCGCTGCCTTTTCCGGAGTTATACCGCCTTCCTAGCTAATGCATTAGTAAGGAAGGCTATCTAATCACTGTTAGGAACTTTTCATGGCATCGTTTCCGCAAATCCTCTTAAATCGGCTCTGGCACTCTACAACGCCCGCACACTATGAGCTGATTCTTGAAACTGGTGCCATTCTTCCTGAGCCAAGCATTCCGGATGTTTCCAGATATTGCGCCGCGCAGGGGCCAAAACACTATCCGTATGTACGCACCTTAGGAGGAGTTAGTCTCTTTGATTTCACCGATTTCAACCCGGACTCCTACAGCGAGAAATATGTAGCCAGCTGGTTTACCTTTGTGCCTCTCAACAATAGCGGCGGCAGAAAGATTTGGATCGAAGCCAATCGAGATTTAGTTGAAGACTCATTAATTGAAGGCATTGATCTAATAGATCAATGGAAACAAAATAATGCATATGGACATAATGTGATGCCAATAATAGAGGTCGCACACATTGGGCCAATTGATATCTCAAAATTTACTCAAGTACTCCAGCACGTTGATGGTTCGTGGCAAAAAATCAGGTAGCGGTACGAATAGAGGCCCAATGCCTAACAAGTGGCTCAAATCGCCCGCTACGCTCACTGGGGCGGTCTAATGCCCGCCCCTTAACCAAACTTTAGCACTACAGCCAAAGGGAAAGAAAATGGACACTTTTAAAGCATCAGTACAATACAACGACATGAAAGGTAGCGCAGCTGCCGACCGCGCGGATAAAGAGAATGCAGCTAAGTGGCTCAAAGACAATGAATTGATCAACGACGAAGAATTCGTTTTAGGCGTCAAAATGTGGGCTGGAGAAAATCATGGGATCCATAGTGATCCAGTTTACGTTACGTTCTTTGTGACCGACCTGAAGGGGCACCGTGACCTTCCTTCTTTGCTTGCTGCTAGCGGTGATGTAATAGAAGCAAGGCGCGTACGCGTAAATATGAATCTCGTTGACTTCTTCGGCCTGTTCAAACGACTGGAAATTACCCTATCAAATGGCGGCATGCTAGAAGGGAAGTCCTACCCTTATGAATAATCAGTATGCTAACAAACAGCATTTAAGTTCGTTCCCCGCCTAGCAGCCGTCCACCGGACACCCTAGCCGAGTGCCCCATTAACTCTGTTTTTAGAAAGGTATACGTAGCATGGATGAGCATGATCGCAGAAACAGGCGCGCTGAATCCTTTCAAAAATTCATCAACTCACTTAAAGAAGAAAGTGATAGAGGGTGCGTTATTGTATCCGCAGCTATTCTAGATGATATTTTGTCACAGCTATTAAAGCGAAGACTAGCTCCGTCATTAGAGAAAAAGGATGAGCTCTTAGACGACGGCAGTGCTGCATTCTCAACTTTTTCTGCACGTATTAATTTAGCTTACCGAGTAGGACTAGTACGATCCAACGTCAGAGCAACCCTTCACCTATTAAGAAAAATTAGGAATGATTTTGCACACATTTCTGACCCGAAAACTTTTGATAGCCACAGTGTAAAAAGTAGAGTCCATGAAATATTCACATTGAATAAAGAAATAATGGATTCATTCTCAGAATCCATGATAGATCACGGCCTTTCAAAATCTGGAAACAGTAACCTTATAGAAGTGTTCGGCACTAGAAGCGCTTATGAGTTTTTGATTGCATCTGCAGCAGCATTTCTGTTGGATGCCGTCAACGATGTAGAGCACATTGAGCCGCTTGAGTAAAAATCGCTAACAGTTGTTCAAATCATTCGCTTCGCTCATTGGGACGGGCTAAAGCCCGCCCCTTAACCAAACGTCAATCTCTATAATTAAGTCCAACGTGTGATTTGCAATTACGCCGCTCAATACTGCCTTCTTTATGCGGCCAGCACGCTCTATCTTTCATGCTTAGTGTTTGCTCAATTATCGTCACCCGCACCTTATCAGCCGTTTTTTCCGGCTCTACTGGCTTGTAGCTCTCGCAAAGGCTGAGCACGTTGTCAGCCCCTCTCGGGGTGTAGTTCTGAGCGTTGAATACGGTCTGTTTTTCTGCGGGGCTATCTGAGCCGGTGGGCTGCTTAGGTTGCTGCGGAGGCATTGCCCTGGATCTGGAACAACAGATACACCGGCACTTCAAGCAACATGGCACAGTTCAGCAACTGCCTTAACAGCTTCGACAAAGCTTTGGCTGAGTCTCGCTTACCAGTGCCCGATGGCCAGTCGTCTCATGTACTGCGACACACCTTCGCTAGCCGCTTCGTCATGAATGGCGGAAACATCCTGACCCTGCAGAAGATCCTGGGCCACACCACTTTGGCCATGACCATGCGCTATACGCACCTTGCGCCCGATCACCTGCAGGACGCAGTTAAGCTCGGCCCTGTTTCTGACTATCAGAGCTTCTTTGGCAAGTGGCCGACTTAGGCAATGGGTGCCAACCACCCTTGCTCACGCGCTTTACGACGTGCTGCAGGTACTTTTCAGCAGGCATCGGCTTCTTCCGCTTGTGCCTTAGCTGATTGCACCGAATGCAGGCTGCCGCGATATTTCCGGGAACATCCCGCCCCCCATCTTGGCGAGCTTGAAGATGCTCAGCAGTGCACTGGAAGTGTCTGGCCTGCTTAACGGTGATTCCGTGCTGTATCGCGAATGATTCGGCTGAGTCCAGCCACATGAGAAAGCCGCAGTAACAGCATTTGCCGTTCTGCTGCATGAAAGCGGATTTGCGGAGTTTTTGAAGATGGGTCATGGCCAGCGGCCCTCCAATGAAAAGAAGGAATCCGCTGTCCAATCACTGGAACTAGACGGTACCAGCAGGCTCACCCTGACTGGCCAAACACTGCGCCTAACAGCAACAGCGAGTCGAGATTATCCCCGTAGCCTTATTAGCTCAACCCTACTTTCGACACTTCTTCGACACCTTGCATGCCGTAGAAAGCAAAAGCCCCCGAAACTCTAGGAATTTCAGGGGCTTAGGCTTGAGATATGGCGGGAAGATAGGGATTTGAACCCTAGGTGCCATTGCTGACACAACGGATTTCGAATCCGTCCCGTTCGACCACTCCGGCATCTTCCCAAGCGGCGCGCATGATAACAGTTCGATGACGTTTGGCGAAGCTTATTTTGAAAAAATTTCGTGTGCTATCAGGCGCTTGTGAAAGCCCAGGCCGAGGCGGGCTCGGCCTGGCTGGCTGATCAGGCGGTGAGGCGGGTCAGGGCTTCGCGGTACTTGTCGGCGGTCTTCTGCGCCACGTCTGCCGGTACGGCCGGGGCCGGCGGCTGTTTGTTCCAGCCGGTGGATTCCAGCCAGTCGCGCACGAACTGTTTGTCGAAGCTCGGCGGGTTGCTGCCTTCGGCGTAGCTGTCAGCCGGCCAGAAGCGGCTGGAGTCCGGGGTCAACACTTCGTCCATCAGGGTCAGGGTCCCGTCTTCATCGAGGCCGAACTCGAACTTGGTGTCGGCGATGATGATGCCGCGCGTGGCAGCGTATTCGACGGCGGTGCTGTAGAGCTTGATGGCGGTGTCGCGCACCTGGGCGGCCAGTTCGGCGCCGATGATGGCTTCACACTGCTCGAAGCTGATGTTCTCGTCATGGTCGCCAACGGCGGCCTTGGTGGAGGGGGTGAAGATAGGTTGCGGCAGCTTGGCCGCTTCATTGAGGCCCGCCGGCAGGGCGATGCCGCAGACGGTGCCGCTCTTCTGGTATTCCTTCCAGCCGGAGCCGACGATATAGCCACGCACGATGGCTTCCACGGCCACCGGCTTGAGGCGCTTGGCGACCACGGCGCGACCTTCGACCAAGGGCAGTTCGGCAGCCGGCACCACGTCTTCGACCTGGTCGCCGGTGAAGTGGTTGGGCACCACGCCGGCCAGCTTGTCGAACCAGAAGTTGGAGATGGCGGTAAGGATCTTGCCCTTCTCCGGGATGGGTTGTTCGAGGATGACGTCGAATGCCGAGAGACGATCGGTCGCCACCATCAGCATGCGCTTGTCGTCGATTTCGTAGAGGTCGCGAACCTTGCCCGAGTAGATTTTCTTCAGGCTCAGGGTGGTGGGTGTGCTCATATCGGCATTTCCGTCTCTGGCAAACGAAACAGGCGAAACCCTGCGCGGGTTTCGCCTATCGATGATCGGCTGGGCTTGCGGGCCGTTTAGCCGAGATTGTCCTGGATCAGCCCCAGTACACGACGCGCCACATCGTCCGGCGCGATGGTGTTGAGGTCTTTTTCCACGGTGACCTGAACGCCCTCACCGACGGTGGTCAGGCGTACCTGGTAACGCTCGGCGCGGGCTTCGATCTCTTCCTTGCTTGGCTCGCTGCCGAACAGGCGGCGGAAGAAGCCCGGCTTCTCGTCACGCCTCTGCGCGCCTTCGGCCAGGTTGATGTAGTACACACCGAGACTGCGGTTGAGGTCGTCGACGCGAATGTCGGCCAGCTCCAGGGAGCGGCCTACGCCCGACCAGGCACGGTCGAAGTCGGCGCTCAGGTTGAGTACCGGATTGCCGTTGCCGTCTTCGCTGAGGCTGGCGCGGCTCGGCGCGTCGAAGTCGCGGGCGGCCAGCAGGGAAACCGAACCACCCTGCTCGACGCTGCGCGCCATGCTGACCATCATCTCGTCGAGCAAGGCGCCTTCGAGGCTGGCGTTGCCGCTGGCGGCGAAGGCCACATCGGCGGTGCTGCCGGCCGGGCGCTGGACGCTGGTGACGAAGACTTCGCTGGTGTTGCGCTGCACGCCTGGCTCGATGCGCACGCGCACGCGGGTTTCGGCATCGGCGGCGACGCCGGATACGCGACTGCTCAGACGGCGCGCCATATTGGCGGAGAGTTCGTCGAAACGCTGCCAGGCGGTGGTGAACTCACCCACCTGCGGGCGCTCGTCGGCGATGCGAAAGCCGTTGTCCTCGAAGAACTGGCGAGCCAGCGGCCAGACTTCGGCCGGCACGCGCTGGGCCACGATCCAGCGCGAATCACCGCTGCGCTGCAGGCTGAAGTCGCGCTCGTCGCTACGCACCTGCATGGCCTGCGGGCGCGGCACCTCGAATTCACCGGAGGTCTGGGTGTCGTTGGGTACCTGAGCGGGCACCGGCAGCAGCGGGTCGAGACGCTTGGCATCGACGTCGGCAGGCAGCTTCATGGGCGCGGTCTGGCGCGCTTCCAGGTAGTCGCTGCCACGATCACGGAAATAACCGTTTTCACCCCAGAGCCAGCCACAACCACTGGTGCTGGAGATGATCAGAGCAAGGGCGGAGAGTCCGGCCAGTCGCTTCATGCGTAGAATCCTTAGGGTTAAGCCAATACACCGCACTGGCGCATGGCCTGGCGCAGCGGTTCATGACAACGCGGGCTGAGCCAGGTCAGCGGCAGGCGGATGCCGTCACCCATCATGCCCATTTCATGCAGGGCCCACTTCACCGGAATCGGGTTGGATTCGATGAACAGCGCCTTGTGCAGGGGCATCAGGCGGTCGTTGATGGCGCGGGCGATGGCAGCTTCGCCACGCATGGCGGCGGCGCACAGGTCGCTCATGGCGCGCGGCGCGACGTTGGCGGTCACGGAAATGTTGCCCTTGCCGCCGAGCAGCATCAGTTCCACGGCGGTGGCGTCGTCACCGGAGTAGACGAGGAAGTCCTTGCTCACGCGATCGATGATGTCCTGAGCGCGCTGCAGGTCGCCGGTGGCTTCCTTGATGCCGATGATGTTATCGATCTTGGCCAGACGCTCTACGGTTTCTGGCAGCATGTCGCACACGGTGCGGCCTGGTACGTTGTAGAGGATCTGCGGGATGGCCACAGCTTCGGCGATATGACGGAAGTGCAGGTACAGGCCTTCCTGAGTCGGCTTGTTGTAGTAGGGGGTCACCAGCAGGCAGGCATCGGCGCCGACTTCCTGAGCCGCGCGGGTCAGTTCGACGGACTCACGGGTGGAGTTGCCGCCAGTGCCAGCAATTACCGGAATGCGCCCGGCCACCTGCTTGACCACACGCTTGATCACTTCGATGTGCTCGGGCACTTCCAGCGTGGCAGATTCACCTGTGGTGCCGACCGCGACGATGGCATTGGTACCCTCCTGCAGGTGGAAGTCCACCAGTTTGCTCAGGGCATCCCAGTCCAGATCCCCTTGCGCATCCATGGGCGTGACCAGTGCCACCATACTGCCCGCAATCATGCAACCACTCCTGCCGGAAAAATTGAGCCGTAATGGTACTGGCGCCTAGTGTCCGGCACAAGCAAGGATCAAGGGCTCGCGCTGCCTGCGGCATTCTCTCGCGACCCGCGCCGCCATTCCCCTCGGCGGTGCTTTTGGTTACCCTGCTGCCTTTGGCCTGTGGCCCGAGCGTCCAGGCCGTTCATCGCTTTAGGAAGGCTGCATGTCCACCCCCGTCGTTCGCGAACAATTCCTGCTCATCAGTGCCCTTGGCCGCGATGCCATGAGCCTGACCAATCTGCTCAGCCGCGCCTGCCACGAGAACCGTTGCGCCGTGATCAGCACCCGCCTGAGCCGCCATGGCGAATACAGCGCGTTGGTGCTGCAGGTGTCCGGTAGCTGGGATGCCCTGGCCCGCCTGGAGTCCGGCATGCCGGCACTGGCCAAGAAGCACGATTTCTCGGTCAACCTGATTCGCAGTGGCGCGGCCGAAGCACGCCCGCAGGCGCTGCCCTACGTGGCTTACGTCAGCGCCGTGTACCGCCCGGACATTCTCAACGAGCTGTGCCAGTTCTTCCTCGACCATCGCGTCGAGTTGGAGAGCCTGACCTGCGACACCTACCAAGCCCCGCAGACCGGCGGCACCATGCTCAACGCCACGCTGACCGTGACGCTGCCGGCCGGCACCCAGATCAGCTGGCTGCGCGATCAGTTCCTCGATTTCGCCGATGCCTTGAATCTGGATGCGCTGATCGAACCCTGGCGCCCACAGAATCCCTGAGTGTGTATCTCGCGAGATCGCCGATAACCGCTAGGTTCTGTACGGAAAGTGCCTGCGCTCGGTGATGCTTCGTTAAAAACAGGTTCGGAATGCTCATTTACAGCTCGTAAACTCCGCGTCCTCACCTGTTTTTGCCTCGCCTGACCTTCGCTCGACGACTTTTCGTACAGAACCTAAATGAAGGAGTTTCCATGACCGTCGAACTCGACAAACCCGTTGCCGATTTCCAGGCTGTCGCCACCAGCGGCCAGCAGGTCAAGCTTTCCGAGCTGAAAGGCCAGCAGGTGGTGCTGTACTTCTACCCCAAGGACGCCACGCCCGGCTGCACCACCGAAGGCATGGACTTCAGCGCCCGCTTCGAGCAGTTCAAGGCGGCCAATACGCTGATCTTCGGTGTGTCCATGGACAGTCTGAAGAAGCACGAGAGCTTCAAGTGCAAGCAGGCCTTCCCCTTCGAGCTGATCAGCGACGAAGAGCACCAGCTCTGCGACCTGTTCGGCGTGTACCAGATGAAGAAGAACTACGGCAAGGAATACATGGGTATCGTGCGCAGCACCTTCCTCATCGACAAGGACGGCGTGCTGCGCGAGGAGTGGCGCAACATCAAGGTTGCCGGCCATGTCGACAAGGTGCTCGCCGCCGCCGAGGCGCTGAACAAGGGTTGAGCCCGCTTCAGGCATGAAAAACGCCGCGCCTCCCAGGGAGGACGCGGCGTTTTAGTTTGTGTAGGCCCCGGCTAGGTGCTAGACGGGCTCCGGCTCGATTCTCGGCCAGGCGTTGATCACCGCCTTGAACAGGGTGGCCAGGGGAATGGCGAAGAACACACCCCAGAAGCCCCACAGGCCGCCGAACAGCAGCACCGCGCAAATGATCGCCACGGGATGCAGGTTGACCGCCTCGGAGAACAGCAGCGGCACCAGCACGTTGCCGTCGAGCGCCTGGATGATGCCGTAGACGATCATCAGGTAGATGAACTGGTCGCTCCAGCCCCACTGGAACAGGCCGATCAGCGCCACCGGCACCGTCACCACCACCGCGCCGATGTAGGGCACCACCACCGAAAGCCCCACCAGCAACGCCAGCAGCGCGGCGTAGTTGAGCCCCAGATAGGCGAAGGCGATATAGGTGACCACACCACAGATGATGATCTCGATGAACTTGCCACGAATGTAATTGGCAATCTGCTGGTTCATTTCCTGCGACACCTGGGTGATCAGCGCCCGCTCGCGCGGCAGGTAGCCGCGGAACCAGCTACCGATCAGCTCGCGATCCTTGAGGAAGAAGAACACCAGGATCGGCACCAGCACCAGATAGATCATCAGGCTGACCAGCATCGGCAGGCTGGAAAGGGAGAAGGACAAGGCCCACTGGCCGAACTTGCCCACCTCACCGCGCATGCTTTCGATCAGTTGCAGCACCTGGGCATCGCTGATCAGGTGGGGATAACGCTCCGGTAGCAGCAGGAGCAGCGCCTGCCATTCGACGACCATGCGCGGCAGTTCGTTGAACAGGGTACTGAGCTGCTGCCAGAGCAATGGCATCAGCACCAGCATGAACACCACCAGTGCCCCCATGAACAGGGTGAACACCAGCCAGACGGCCAAAGTCTGCGGCACCTTGAGGCGCTCCAGGCCATTGACCAGCCCCTGCATCAGGAAGGCCAGCACCAGCCCGGTCAGCACTGGCGCCAGCATGCCGCCGAGCGTCAGCACCACGGCAAAGCCGAGCACCAGCAATACCGCCAACACCACCGCCTGCTCATCGGAGAAGTAACGGTGCACCCAATCCTGCAAAACCTTGAACATCAGCAATCCTTCAAAGAAACCTTGGCCCGATACGGATCAGGCCTTGCGCAACCAGTAGCGGTAGACGCCCTCGCCCACCTCTTCATGCAGCAGCGCGTGGCCGGCCAGGCTGGCAAAGGCGCGAAAGTCGCGCTGCGATCCCGCATCGGTGGCGGTGACCTTGAGCACCGCGCCACTGCTCAGGCGATTGAGTTCGAGCTTGGCCTTGAGCAGTGGCAGGGGGCAATTGAGCCCGGAGGCGTCGAGTTCGACATCGAACTCAGGTACATCAGTCATCGTCTACTCCAACAAAGACGGCTAGCAGGCCGTTGGAAAACGTAGACGAGGCAGGCAAGACAAGGCAAAAACGGCCGAGAAAGCGCAGTTTACGTGTAGTAAATGAGCATTTTGACTGGGCTCGCACACGAGGCTGTTTTTAACGCAGTATTGCCAACGCAGGTAGTTTTCCACGGCCTGCTAGGATACCGAACGCCTTCGATCCCTGGCCAGCACGACACCCAGCCAGCTACAGTAAGCCCATTTCGCCAGCCAAGAGCTTCAGTTGCATGACTTTTCTGCGCCCTACCCTGTTGACGCTCGCCTGCCTCTTCGCCGCCCACACCGGGGCCAGCGATCTGCCTTCGCTCGGCGACTCCAGTTCGTCCATCGTCTCGCCGCAGCAGGAGCATCTGCTGGGCCGCGCCTGGCTGGCTCTGCTGCGTGGCCAGGTCGCCCAGCTCGACGACCCGCTGCTCAAGGACTTCGTCGAAAGCAGCGTCTATCGCCTGGCGGAAACCAGCCAGGTGCAGGATCGACGCCTGGAGTTCATCCTGCTCAATAGCCCGCAGCTCAATGCCTTCGCCGCACCTGGCGGGATCATCGGCGTCAATGGCGGCCTGTTTCTCTATGCCCAGACCGAGGCCGAGTACGCCTCGGTGATGGCTCACGAACTGGCGCACTTGTCGCAACGCCACTTCGCCCGCGGCCTGGAAGCACAGCAACGCATGCAGTTGCCGTTGATGGCAGCGATGCTCGCCGGCATCGTCGCGGCTGCTGCCGGTGCCGGTGATGCCGGCATGGCCACCATCTTTTCTGCCCAGGCGGCGGCGATTCAGGAACAACGGCGCTTCTCCCGGCAGAACGAGCAGGAGGCCGACCGTATCGGCCTGCTCAACCTGGAGCGCGCCGGCTACGACCCAAGGGCCATGCCAAGCATGTTCGAGCGCCTGATGCGCCAGTACCGCTACGACGCCAAGCCACCAGAATTCCTGCTCACGCACCCGGTTTCGGAGTCGCGCATTGCCGACACCCGCAACCGCGCCGAGCAGTATCCGGCCAAGGGCGTGGAAGACAGCCTGCGCTACCAACTGATGCGTGCCCGCGTGCAATTGACCTACGAGGAAACCCCGGGAGTCGCCGCCAAGCGCTTCCGCGCGATGCTCGACGAGAACCCCAAGCTCGACGCCGCGCGTTATGGCCTGGTTCTGGCGCAGATGAAGAGCGGCCAGCTAGACGAGGCACGGCAGACCCTGCAACCGCTGCTCAAGAGCGACCCGGACGAGCTCATCTACAACCTGGCACAGATCGAGCTGGACATGGCGCAGAATCGCCTGGACGAGGCCCAGCGCCGACAAACCCGTATGTTCACCCTCTACCCCAGCAGTTACCCGCTGCAGCAGGCGCGCGTCGATCTGCTGCTCAAGCAGCGCCGCACCCAGGATGCCGAACGTGCCCTGGACGAGTTGGTGAAGGTGCGCGACAAGGATCCCGACGTCTGGTACCAGGTGGCCGAAGTGCGTGGCCTGAGCGGCAACACCATCGGCCTGCACCAGGCCCGCGCCGAATATTTCGCCTTGGTGGGCGATTACAAGCAGGCCCTGGAGCAACTGGATTTCGCCAAGCGCCGCGCCAGCAACAACTTCCAACTGGCTTCGCGCCTCGATGCCCGCCAGCGCGAACTGGAAGACGAGCAGCGCATGGTCGACCAGATGCTGCGCTGATTCGCCACACCGCCCTCTCCAAACGAAAACGCCGTGCTCTTGAGCACGGCGTTTTTCATGCACCCAGTGTTGCGACCAAGATCGCAACGCCGGGGAGGCTCAATGCGCCAGCAGCGAACCGCTCTTCTTGCCCGCCAGTTTCTCGGGCTTGATCAAGAAGCGCGCCAGTGCTGGCAGCAGGAGCATGGCGCCGAACATGTTGACGATGAACATGAAGGTCAGCATCAGGCCCATATCGGCCTGGAACTTGATCGCCGAGAACATCCAGGTCGCCACGCCGATAGCCAGGCACAGACCGGTGAACAGCACTGCCTTGCCGGTCGACTTGAGCGTCTGGTAGTAGGCCTCCTGCAACGGTAGCCCGGCGCGCAGGAAGCTCTCCAGGCGACTGTAGATGTAGATGCCGTAGTCCACGCCGATGCCCACGCCGAGCGCGATCACCGGCAGGGTGGCAACCTTCATGCCGATACCCAGCCAGGCCATCAGGGCGTTGCCCAGAATCGAGGTGAGGATCAGCGGCAGCACGATGCAGATCATCGCCGGAATCGAACGGAAGGTGATCAGGCACATCACCGCCACCCACAGGTACACCAGTGACAGCATCAGCAACTCGGAGGTGGAGATCACTTCATTGGTCGCCGCCTCGATACCGGCGTTGCCCGAGGCCAGCAGGAACTGCAGACCGTCACGATTGTGCTCGTCGGCGAACGCCTGCACGGCAGCAACGGCACGCTTGAGGGTTGCCGCCTTGTGGTCTTCGAGGAACAGCAGCACCGGCGCCAACGAGCAGTCGGCGTTGTACAGGCCGTCGGCACGGGCGATGGAGTTGTTCAGCACGTCCTGGTTACGCGACAGGGTTTCCCACTTCAGGTTGCCCTCGTTCATGCCCTTGATCAGCTGCTTGGACACCGTGACCATGGAAATGGCCGATTGCACGCCAGGCGTGTTCTCCATCCTCCACATCAGCTCATCCATCGCCGACAGCGCATCGTAGCGCGAGCAGCCTTCGCGATCGGTCTTGACCATCACCACCAGCACGTCGGAGCTGGTCGAGTAGTTCTGGATGATGAAGTCGTTGTCCAGGTTGTAGCGCGAATCCGGGCGCAACTCCGGCGCACCCTGGTCGAGGTCGCCGACCTGCAGGTTGGCCTTCTGATAGAGGAAGCAGCCGACGCCTGCCACCAGCGCGATGACCACCATGAACGGCGCCACGGTTGGGTGCGCAGCATTCGACAGCAAACGCCACATGGGCTTCTCGAGGGTTTCCTCACGCTTGCTGCGAGCGATGGCCTTCTTGCTGATACCGAGGTAGGAAATCGCCACCGGCAGCAGGATGAGGTTGGTGAAGACGATGACCAGAACGCCGATGGAGGCGCCGATGGCCAGTTCGTGGATCACGCCGATATCGATGACCAGCAGCGCGATGAAGCCCACCGCGTCCGCCAGAATCGCGATCATGCCCGGCAGGAACAGTTGTCGGAAGGTCAACCGCGCCGCCATCAGGGAGTTCTCGGCACCGCTCGATTGCAGGGCGATACCGTTGATCTTCTGTACGCCATGGGACACGCCGATGGCAAAGATCAGGAAAGGCACGAGCATCGAATAGGGGTCGATACCGAAACCGATCAGATGGATCAGGCCCAGTTGCCAGACCACGGCAATCAGGGTGGTCAACAGCACGCCGATGGTGCTGCGGATACACCAGCTAAACCAGTACAGCAGGGCGAAGGTGATCAGCAGGACGATGGCGAAGAAGCCCACCACCATGATCAGGCCATCGATCAGGTCGCCGACCTTCTTGGCGAAACCGACGATGTGCACCTGCACGTTCGGGTTGAGTGCCTGGTACTTGTCGCGAATCTTCTCTTCCAGCTCATGAGAGAACTGCTGGTAGTCGAGCTTGATCAACTTGCCCTGGTCGTTCGGATCCGGATAGGACTCCAGCAACGGCACGTCGATGATGCTGGACTTGAAGTTGTTGGCGACCAGACGACCGATCTGGCCGGACTTGAGCACGTTGCTGCGCAACTCGTCCAGGCTCTCGGCGCTGCCGTCGTAGGTCTGCGGGATCACCTCGCCACCGGCGAAGCCTTCCTCGGTCACTTCGGTCCAGCGCACGCTGGGGCTCCACAGCGACTTCAGGTTGGAGCGATCCACACCATTGATGTAGAAGACCTCGTCATGGATCTGGCGCAGCGTCTCCATGTACTCCTTGGTGAAGATGTCGCCATTCTTGGCTTCCACCGAAATACGCACGGTGTTGCCCAGGTTCGCCAGGTCGTTGCGGTGCTCCATCATGTTCTGGATGAAGGGGTGCGACAACGGGATCATCTTCTCGAAACTGGTCGAGGGACGAATCTGCGTGGCCTGATAGAGCAGGAAGATGGTGGTCAACAAGCAGAGCAGGATAACCGCCGGCCGATTGTTGAAGATCAGGCGCTCCAGGAAGGTCGCCTTGTTCATTTGATGGTCGGACATCGAACGCTACCCCTTGTTATTGTGCGGCCAGGTCGGCACCGGTAGCGGTAGCCAGGCGCACACCGCCCTGCCCCACCAGCACCAACTGACCCTTGTCCCCGGCAGCCACGGCGGCCAGGGACTGACGATCCGGACGATTGAACAGGCTGAAGCTGCGTCCGCCATCGTCGCTGCGCAGCACGCTGCCGCCATTGCCGACGATCACCAGCGAGCCATCGGCCAGGCGTGCGCCACCAGAAAGGCCGAACTCCAGCGGGCCGTTACCGGCTTTCTGCAGCGGAATCTGCTGCCAACTGTCGCCAAAATCAGTGGAGCGGAACAGGTGGCCGCGCAGGCCGTAAGCCAGCAAGGTGGCTGGCTGATCAGTGCCCATGACACCGAACAGCGATCCCTCGTAGGGTGGTTTCTCGATACGCTCCCAGGTCTCGCCCCAATCCACGGAACGGAACATCACACCCATCTCACCGACCACGAACAGTCCACTGTCCTTGACCGCCGCGATGGCATTGAGGTGATAGGCGTCCTCGTTGTCCAGGCGATCGCTGATGTCCTCCCAGCTCTTGCCGCCATCGAGGGTTTCCAGCAACGCGCCATAGGCACCGACCGCGAAGCCGGTCTGCAGATCCTTGAACCAGACGTCGAGCAGCGGCGCTTCGCGCTCCAGATCCTCGAACTGCTTGATCCAGGTCAGGCCTCCGTCGGTGGTCGCGAGAATCTGCGCATCGTGACCCACGGCCCAGCCGTGCTGATCATCGACGAAATACAGGGCGGTGAGCATCTGCCGGGTCGGCACCTTGGCCTGGTTCCAGTGCTGTCCCAGATCGTCGGAATAGAGGATATGGCCACGGTCGCCCACGGCAACGAGTCGCTTGTCGGTGTTGACCACATCGAGCAGCAGGCTGTGCAACGCCTTGGGCGACTCGATGGCGAATACGGAGGATGCAGCGGAGGTTTCTGCGTGCAGTGGCATGGCTCCAAGTGTCAGCAAAGACATCACACCGCACAGCGAGAGCGCTTTGGTCAACGGCGAATGAAAACGGAGCGTCAGCTTGCGTTCCTGAGTCGACGCAAGGCTGCATGGGGTGCGCCGCATGACGGGCTCACTCATAGATTTCCCCCTTATTGTTATAGGCGGTGCTGTCAGTTGACAGACGGCCCATCCTAGCGGCCTTTGAAAAGCCCTGACAATCGGTGCGACGTTATGTTTTGTTAAGGCAAACCCGCGTGATTGAGCGCTATTCGTCAGGCTGATACGAAAAGGCCGCTACTACTGTAGCGGCCTTTTCCTTCAACTACATCGCTATCAACGCGTACCGCGGCGACGCAGGGCGGCCGGTTTGAAGTAACCGTCGTCCGGAATCGGCTGGCTGAAGTCGATGGTATTGCTTTCCTCGTTGTCGAGGTTCTGCACATGGTAACGACGCGCCTGCAGATCATGGAACACGTCGAGCGCGGTCCAGGTGGTCGGCAGGTCGTAATAGTTTTTCAGGTAGGCGATGGAAACGCGCCACAGATCACCGCGACCGTCGTACTGATCGACCACGGCAGCTTGCCAGCTATCCTCGTCGAGGAACAGGGTGCGCTTGGAGTAGATATGGCGGGCGCCGGATTTCAGCGTCCCCTCGACGACCCAGACGCGATGCAGTTCGTTGCGGGTATACGCCGGGTTGATATGGCCGACCTTCAGCAGATCCGCGTACTTAACGTCCGGGCTGGTGACCTTGTAGTTGTTGTACGGGATGTAGATTTCCTTCTTGCCCACCAGCTTCCAGTCATAGCGATCCGGGGCACCGTTGAACATGTCCGTGTCGTCGGCGGTGCGCAGACCGTCGGCGGCAGCGATCGGGGTGTCGTAGGCCAGGTTCGGCGCGCGACGCACGCGACGCTGACCGGCATTGTAGCCCCAGGCCTGGCGTGGCTCCTTGACCTGATCCAGGGTCTCGTGCACCAGCACCGCACCACCGGCCAGGCGCGCCGGGCTGGTGGTGAACGACAGGTAATAGAACATGATGTTGTTCAGGTCGGCGAACGAGCCATTTTTCAGGTAGTACTTGAACAGCGCTTCCTGCTGCGAGGTCACCAGCGAGTAGGCGCCATTGCGCTGTACGGCCACTTCCGAGGCGCGGCGCACGATGTAGGTACCGCGGTAACGGGCGATGTGGTTCCACAGCGCCTCGACACCGCTCTGCGGAATCGGGAACGGAATGCCGCCATAGGCATCGACGAAACCGTTGCCGCCGCCTACCAGCTTGGCGGTGGTGGCGTTCTTGACGGTGTTGTCATAGACCCACTGCGGCGCCGAACCGGAGCGACGGGTCTGATACACCGGCATCTGGTAGGTGTCCGGGTAGGCCTTGAACAGGGCAATCTGACCCGGGGTCAGGTTGGCTTCGTACTGGCTCAGGTTGGCGGCGGTGATGGTGAACAGCGGCTTGTCTTCCGGGAATGGATCGACATGGTGCTGGCCGGAACGGGTGTAACCGGCCGGCGCCTGGGTGATGCCACCGGTCCAGGCCGGGATGGTGCCGGCCGCGTTACCGGCCTTCTCGGCGCCGAATGGGGTCAGGGTGGTGCCGAGTTTCGCGGCTTCCTGCGAGGAAACGGCTGCCACTGCGCTACCGGCGGAAAACGCCAGGGCAACGGCGAGCGCCATGAGCCTGTGCTTGATCAGCATGGTATTTCTCCGTGAAGAATCTGGCCGGACGCCCGCTGGCGTCCGGCAGGTTTCGAGTTATGAGGCTTAGAAGGAGTACTTGACGTTGACGCCGATATTGTCGCGGTCACGCATCACGTTGTTCTGCCCAGCGCCATAGAACTCGGTGTACTGGATTTCCGCTTCCAGGCTGTTCAGGTAGCTGGCGCGCAGACCGAGGGTGTAAGCCTTGCGGCCCTCGACGAAGTTGCCGGTCTGGTGCGAGTTACCCTCGAAGTCGTGCTTGAACACGGCGAAGGGCGACAGGTTGACCCCGGCATACACGTCGTTCCAGGTACCCGACATCATCAGGGTATAGCCGTAGGCGTTCTTGTTGACCTGATCATCACGGTCGTAGCCAGAGATGTAAGAGCCGTTGCCACGACCAGCGTAGTAACGAGTGCCATTGCGCGACTGATACTGCAGGCTGTCGCCACGCAGGTGCTCGGAAGCCAGCTCGGCGATACCGAACAGCGAGTCGAAGCTCATGGTCGGGCCGAAGTTGTAGATGGTGCCCAGCGAGGTGTTGAAGGCTTCGACGCGGGTGTAGTTGTGGATCTGGTCACCCAGTTGCACCTGCTTACCGCCAATGTTGACCACCTGACCGCCCGCTAGCTGGGGAGCCTGGGTCAACAGGTCACCCAGCAGGTCGTTGGTGGCGGCGATGCCAACAGGCAGGTTGGGACGGTAGGACAGTTCACCGAATACCGAAGCACTGCCAACTGTGGTGTTGAAACTCATGCCGTACATACGGATATCTTCGGCGTATTCGCGGCGGGCGTTGACGCTGTTGGCCACATCAACAGTGGCTACACCACCGACAGCGCCAGTCAACGCATCTCTGTAAGCACCTGCCAGTTGCGGGTTCAGCGCAGGGTTATTGATGACTGCCTGCAAAGTGGCAACACTGACTCCAGCGGCACTGGCCACGCTTTGCTGAATACCCGGTGTAGCTGCAGCCTGGATCGCCGCCAAATTTAGCTGGGAGTAATCGCCTAGATCAGCATAGATGGTCGGTTCCTTGGCGTGATAATTCACGAAGTAGAAACCGAATTCGGTGGAGTTCAGCTCTTCGGCGATATAGCGGAAAGCCACACCGAACTGGCCATCGTTCTTGGCATTGATATCCGGGCCAATGCTGGCAACCTTGATGTTGCCGTTGGCATCGACGGTACGCCCACCTTGCAGCCCACCTACGCCGGCGTTGCTGAGGCCGGAGTACAAGCCCGCCAGGGGGATCAGCCGGGATTGAGTGGAATAGGCCGTATTGCCCCCATCCGCAAACAGATCGGTCTCGGAGAAGTAGGTGCCCACCGGGTCGATGGCCGACTCTTTCCAGTTGAACTGGTAGAAGGTTTCCATCGACAGGTTGTCGGTCAGGCCGATGTTGAAGCTCAGCGCCTCTACCGGCACCAGCACTTCCTTCACTTCCGAACCGGGCAGGCGGAACTTGGCGGCGTCCACCGGGTTGGTGGTGTTCACGCCACCGCGATAGAACAGGCCTTCGCCCCAGTTGAATACCTGACGACCGAAGCGGCCGCTGACCGGCATGTTGGCCACGTCCCAGTCGCCATAGACGTAAGCATCGAGGATCTGCGCGTCACGCCCGGCCTTGTGGCGGGTCTCGTAGGTGAAGCTGTTGTCGCGCGGGAAGCTCTGGCTCGGCTGGGCCGGCGAGTTGGCGTCGTAGTAGTCGTTGCGCTTGTCCATGATCTGGGTGTCATAGAACGCCGTGCCGCGTACGAACAGACCGTAGTTCTGGTAGGACATGCCCAGATCGGAGGTGACCTTGAACACTTCGGATACCAGGCCGGTGTCGAAGTTACGGTTACCGTCGTTGGTGTTGATGTCGTCGTTGGTCTTGTCGCGGCCCTGTACGCGCCACAATTGGCCGTAGGACACGGTGGTATCGATGGAACCGGTGACCTCGTTGTCGGCGAAGCTGAACTCCACCGCCTGGGCCTGAGCCGCTACCAATAGCGGCAACACACCAGCGAAAGCAAAACCAGCCGTGGCCGGTGCGAAACGTAGAAGGGGTTTACGGGACGTGATTTCCATCGAGACATTACTCCTCGGGTAGTTCTTCTTGTTGGCCCTAGATCAGCGGGCACCTGTTCACCGCACTACGGCGGTTTGAACGATCAAACTCATTGTTTTTGTCTGGCAGACCTATGAGGCACTCCAGCCCATGCGCGCCTGGCGCTGCAACCATGATGCCAAATCAAACGCTTGTCCAAAACCTCATGAACCGCTCAAGCATGGTACTTGCAAACCCAAAACCTGACTGATCATTCACTGATCAATCTACTGGTTTGTAGCGCGTGAACACGTCATCCTGTCCTACGATCCGACACCTTTCGTGACGCAACTCACTCTTTGGCGTGATTCACGAGCATGAGAAATGCTCAGGGTCAAGCAAAGCACCCCAACCTTAATTCGGGTAGGTACTTTAAAGGCAGCGACTTATTCGATTCAGTAACAAAAAAGTGTTACCAGAGCGAGTCAGGTAACACTTTCTGATCTTGCGGCGCAGAGCGAACCCGACTCAGGCCAGGCTCTTGCTTACCACTTCGTAAACATCGCTGGACAGCTCGCCAGAGGCCAGAATGCGTTCCAGCTCGGCCTTCATCAGCGCCTGGCGGGCCGCACCGTACTTGCGCCAGCGGGTCAACGGCGCCAGCAGCCGCGAGGCGATCTGCGGGTTGAGGGCGTTGAGGGTGATCACCTGGTCGGCGAGGAAGCGGTAGCCCGAACCATCGGCCTGATGAAAGTTGATCAGGTTCTGGTTGGCGAAGGCACCGATCAGCGCGCGCACCTTGTTCGGGTTCTTCAGGGTGAAGGCTTCGTGCTGCATCAGCGCCTGCACACGCTGCAGGCCACCCGGCAGCGGGCAGCCGGCCTGTACGCTGAACCACTGATCCATGACCAGGGCATCATCCTTGAAGAAATCGGCGAACATGGCCAGGGCCTTGCCCTGCTCTTCCTGGAACGGCGAGTTGACCAGCACAGCGAGGGCCGACAGGCGCTCGGTCATGTTATCGGCCTTCTCGAATTGCTCGACGCAGGCCGCCAGCACCTCGGGCTTCTCGCTGAGCATCAGGTAGGACAGCGCGATGTTCTGCAGGCTGCGACGGGCGAAGTGCGCCGCCTCGGCCACGTAAGGGGTGGCCCTGGAAACCTCGCGATTGGCCTGGTAGCGCGCCCACAGCGGGGCGAACAACGCGCTGGCCAGTTGCTGGCGGGCGAACTCGCGTGCGGCATGGATGGCCTCGACATCGGCCACTTCACTGACCTCGGTGAGATAGGCCTCACCCGGCAGCGAAAGCATTTCCGCGACCATGGCCTGATCCAGCGACTCGTCCTCCAGCAGGGTACGCAGTGCGGCAACCAGGCGCTGATCCAGCACCAAAGCCTCACCACGCTGATGTTGACCGATCAGTTCCTGTAGCACCTGCACCGACAGTTGCTGGCCGGCTTCCCAGCGATTGAAGCCATCCGAGTCGTGCTGCATGAGGAACATCAACTGGTCGCGGTCATAGGGAAAGCTCAGCTTGACCGGCGCGCTGAAGCCGCGCAGCAGCGAAGGCAGGGGCTTCTCAGCGATACCCACGAAGGTGAAGGTCTGCTCGGCCTCGATTACCGACAGTACACGGTTGGTGCCTTGCGCGGCGCTTTCGCCTTGCAGGCGCAGCGGCAGCTCATGGCCCTGGGCATCGAGCAGGCCGAGTGCCACGGGAATCACGAAGGGCAGCTTCTCGTGCTGCCCTGGCGTGGCCGGGCAGTTCTGGCGGAAGGTCAGGCTGTAGGTCTGAGCAGCGGCATCATAAGTCTCGCTCACCGCCAGGCGCGGCGTACCGGCCTGGGTGTACCAGCGCTTGAACTGGGTCAGGTCGATACCACTGGCATCTTCCATGGCCTTGACGAAGTCATCGCAGGTCACGGCCTGGCCGTCGTGGCGCTCGAAATACAGATCCGAGCCCTTGCGGAACAGCTCCGGGCCGAGCAGGGTGTGGATCATGCGCAGAACTTCGGCACCCTTCTCGTAGATGGTCAGGGTGTAGAAGTTGGAGATTTCCATGTACGCATCGGGGCGCACCGGGTGAGCCATGGGGCCGGCATCCTCGGCGAACTGATGGGTGCGCAGGTAGGCCACGTCCTCGATGCGCTTGACCACGCGCGAGTGGGTGTCGGCGGAGAACTCGCTGTCGCGGAACACGGTGAAGCCTTCCTTGAGCGACAACTGGAACCAGTCGCGGCAGGTCACGCGGTTGCCCGACCAGTTATGGAAGTACTCGTGCGCCACCACCGCCTCGACGCGCTGGTGGGCGGCGTCGGTGGCGGTCTCGGCCTTGGCCAGCACGCAACTGGAGTTGAAGATGTTGAGGCCCTTGTTCTCCATGGCGCCCATGTTGAAGTCATTGACCGCGACGATCATGAAGATGTCCAGGTCGTACTCGCGGCCATAGACCTCCTCGTCCCACTTCATCGAGCGCTTGAGGCTGTCCATGGCGTGCTGCACCTTGTCGATGTTCTCCGGCTCGACGTAGATGCGCAGTGCCACCTCGCGCTTGCTCATGGTGGTGAAACTGTCTTCCACGCACCAGAGGTCGCCGGCGACCAGGGCGAAAAGGTAGGCCGGCTTCTTGAACGGGTCTTCCCAGGTAGCCCAGTGCCGACCGCCCTCTTCCGAGCCGCTGGCAATCGGGTTGCCGTTGGACAAGAGCACCGGGTAGGCATGCTGCTCGGCGCTGACCGTGGTGGTGAACTTGCTCATCACGTCCGGGCGGTCGAGGTAGAAGGTGATCTTGCGGAAGCCCTCGGCCTCGCACTGGGTACAGAACATCTTGCCGGACTTGTACAGGCCTTCCAGCGCGGTGTTGCTCTCCGGGTGGATGCGCACACTGCTGTCGACCACGAAGCGCTCCTGGGTCGGCTGCAGGGTCAGGTGGCTGTCGGTCAGCGTGTAGTCGCCCTCGCCCAGTTCGCGGTCATCGAGCTTGAGCTCCAGCAGTTCAAGCTGCTGACCATCGAGCACCAACTTCGGCAGGCCAGCTCCGGCATCGGGGTTGCGACGCATGACCAACTGCGCGTGCACCAGGCTGTGATCCTCGAACAGCTCGAAGGTCAGGTGGGTCTCGTCGATCAGGTAGTCGGGAACCTGATAATCCTTCAGATAAATAGTCTTGGATTGCTCGGTGCGCATGGCGAAGCCTCTTCGAGGCAGCTGCAAGCTTCAAGCCGCAAGCTGCAAGTGGTGGTCAGGCGGCGATCTCGTGGATGGCCAACTGGTACGCAGTGTATTTGCGGATATTGATCACGCCGGTATCGAACATCAGGTACTGGCCCTTGATACCGAGCAGGGTACCCTCGGCCAGGGGCTGCTTGTCCAGATTGAAACTGCTGATCTTGGCCGGATAGGCCTCGATGGGGTAGCGGATTTCCAGCACCTCGGCCGCACTCAGCGGCTGGATGGCCTGCAGGCCGAAGCGCTGCTGCAGATCACTGATACCCGCGCCACAGGCATCGAACAGTTGCTCGCGGATCGCCAGCAGATCGACCGGCGCGGCGTCGCCCTTGAGCAATGCACGCCAGTTGGTCTTGTCCGCCACCTGGCTGCGCAGCAGATCCTCGGCGAAGCCGGACTGCTGCCGGGTGGCGACGCGCAGAATGGGCAGCGCCTGAGTCGCGCCCTGGTCGATCCAGCGCGTCGGCACCTGGCTGGCGCGGGTGATGCCCACCTTCACGCCACTGGAGTTGGCCAGGTAGACGATATGATCAGTCATGCAGAACTGCTCGCCCCAGCTCGGCTCGCGGCAGGTGCCCTGGTCGTAATGGCACTTTTCCGGGCTCATGATGCACACGTCGCACTGCGCCAGCTTCTGCATGCAGGGGTAGCAATAACCCTGGCTGAAGCTGGTCTTGGTCTTGCGTCCGCAGTGGCTGCAATGGATGGCACCGAGGTATTCCAGGCGCAGCTGCTTGCCCACCAGCGGGTTGACCGGCACCTCCTCGTCACCCAGACGAAACGCATACTGCACCGGCGCCTCCAGGTGCGCCTTCATCTTGCTCAGCGAGCCACGTCCCAGTTCCATCAGTGCAGGGTATCCGAAGAGGTGAACAGCAGGTTCGGCACCGGCTCGGATTTGGACTTGCACGCTTGCTCACCCATATAGCCGGTGCGTTCCTCCTCCGGCAGATTCTGCATTTCCCAGGCGATCATCGCCTGCAGGCTCAGCTCCTTCTGCTCCTGGGTAAGCTTGCGGCCATCGGGCCACTTGCCGATTTCCACGGCCAGCTTGAGGCTCTCGTAGATTTCCGGGGTGATGTTGTCGATGGCTTCGAGAAAGGACGACATGGAGGGTCTCCAGATGAATCACAGGGCGGGTCAGACCCGCCAGATTAGTCGGTTCAAGCGTTACGTCGGGCCAGCATACCGCCAAGCAGCCCGGTCAGGCAGCCGGTGAGCAGGCCGCCGACATGCGCGGCGTTGGCGATGGCGCCGAACTGCAGCAGCTCGAACACGCCAGTCATGCAGATCGCCAGCCAGGCCAGCATCATCACCAGCACACCGGGCGGCAGGCGATAGGCCGGGTTGGGCGCCAGGCGCTGGTAGATCCAGCAATGCCCGAGCAGGCCGTAGAGCACGCCGGACAGACCGCCGAACAGCGAGGGCCCCGCCCACCAGTACTGGGCGAAGTTCGAGGCCAGACCGAACAGCAAGGTCAGCCCGAGCAGGCCGATGGCGCCCTGACGAAACTCGATGCGCCGGCCCAGCTCCCAGTACCACAGGCTGTTCATCGCCAGATGCAGCCAGCCGAAGTGGATCAGCATGGGCGTGATCAAACGCCACCATTGGCCGCTGGCCAGCGTTGCATCCAGGTAGTTGAGGTAGATGTTGCCACCGTCAATGTGAAAATCGACGAAGCTCAGCCAGCGAATCGCGGCGTAGTTCTCACCTGTCAGAGTCACGGCGAAGACGATGAAGGTGATCAGCAGCATCAGAGCCGTCAGCGGGCTACGTCGTAGTTGCACCAGCACAGGGGTGCGCGCAGGCGCCACGGCCTGGGGGAAGTCGCCATTCACATCACCTAGAGGATGCTGTGCGTAGAGCTCACGCACTTGCTCGGCCAGTTCCTCACCGTGCACCCAGAGCACCTGTTCACCGCCCTCCTCGGCCACCCGATGCGGCACGCGCAGGCGTTGCAGCAGGGCGATGAAGCCGCTGAGGTCGGTCTCCAGCGGCAGACGTAGTGCAACGCTAGCGGTCATCGTGGCGCCTCCTGCGGGTCGACATCGACCCAGACGAATTTGCTCGCATCCAGACGCTGCTCATGATCGAGCCGGTAAGCCACCAGCCGGCCGCCGATCACCGCGCTGTAATCCAGGCAGGCCAGGTTCGGGCGGATCGGTGCCGGCTTGCCGCGGCGCCAGTAGTGGCCGACGAACAGCGGCGGTTCGTGCGCGCCATATTTGAGCAGTTCGTCCTTCTGCAGTTCGCTCAAGGGCGTCTGCGCCGCTAGCTCCGGCAAGGCATCGGGCTGGAAGACGATATCGCCGTAGGTCTGCGGATCCTCTTCCCAGAACTTGGTGCGGAAATAGGAACGGGTGAAGCCGTCGCCGCCGGTCAGGGTCAGGCCGTGCGGCAGGCGCATGTCGGTGCCACGCAGCAGGCGGTCGAGCACCATGTTGGCGAAGCTGCCGGGCACCGCCGAGGCCTGGAGGAAATGTTCATCGATGCAGCCATCGGGAAATTGCTGCCTGAGCGGCGCGATCAGTTCGGCGTCCCAGCAGGCATGCACGACGCGAAAATGCCCGGCGTCGATGAACAGGGGCATCTCGTAGAACCAGCGCAGGAATTCGCGCCACTCCTGTGGGTGCCCCTCGAACTGCGCCAGGGTTTCACGGATCAGGCGCAGGTGCCGTGGGCTGTGCTCACGCACGTGCTGGCGGCCGCTGCCGGGCGGTGCCGGCGTGCTCCAGCCCAGCGCGTTGTACTCATGGTTGCCCATGATGCACAGGGCCTGACCGGCGCTGACCATGTCGCGCACCAGATGCAAGGTCTCGCGAATACCCGGGCCACGGTCGATCAGATCACCGAGAAACAGCACCATGCGCCGCGGGTGGCGCCACACGCCTTCCTGGCGACTATAGCCCAGGCGTTCGAGCAGACGTTCCAGGGTGCGCGCACAACCGTGGATATCACCGATCAGGTCATAGCCACGATGGGGGTCGATGGACATTCAGTCCTGCCCTCCCAGGCGGCTACCCCAACCCAGCTTGGTACGGCAGACCTCGTAGTAGTTGTGATCCAGCGGGTGGATCAGACGCAGCTTCTGCGCCTTCTTGGCCACGTGCAGGGTATCGCCCGGGGCACAGGTGAAGTGGTTCTGACCGTCGCAGGACACCTGCGGGTAGATGGTCATGTCCGCCGACACCACCACCTTCAGCTCGCTGTGGCCGTCGACCACGATGGGCCGGCTGGACAAGGTGTGCGGGTACATCGGCACCACGACGATGGCGTCCAGCTTGGGGTGCATGATCGGCCCACCGGCGGACAGCGCATAGGCAGTGGAGCCGGTGGGCGTGGCGACGATCAGGCCGTCGGCCTTCTGGCTGCAGACGAACTGGCCATCAATGTACAGCTCGAACTCGATCATCCGCGTCGACTTGCCGGGGTGCAGCACCACGTCGTTGAGCGCGTCGCCCTGGCCGATGGCCTCGCCCTGGCGGCGCACTTCGGCTTCGAGCAGGAAGCGGTTCTCGGTCAGGTACTGGCCTTCCAGTACCTGCGCCACCTTGAGCTCCAGCTCGTCGGGGCGGATGTCGGTGAGAAAGCCCAGGCTGCCACGGTTGATACCCAGCACCGGCACCTTGTGCCGCGCCAGGGCGCGGGCAGCGCCAAGCATGCTGCCGTCGCCGCCGACGACGATCACCAGGTCGCACACCTCACCGAGCATCTTGCGCGAGGAGGTCTGCAGGCCATGGCCGGGCAGCAGGTCGGCGATGGTGTCTTCGAGAATCACATGCAGATGGCGGTCGATGAGAAAACGCTTGAGCCGGCGCACGGTTTCCAGCACCCGTGTGCTACCCAGGCGCCCGATGATGCCGACATTGCGAAATTGATCCATGGGGTTCCCGCCAGACAGATAAGAAACGAAGGGGGATTATCGGCCAAAGGCCAAGGCAGCGGCAAACCGAGCTATGCTCGCCTGATGATCGCTCCCGACACGCTGCACGACCTGCTGCAGACCTTGCGCACCCCAGCCGTGCGTGACCTGGCCTGGGCGTTGCTGTCAGCGCCCTTGCTGGGTGAGACCACGAACCCCCAGCGTCATCCCCTGCAGGCCAGCGACTGGGCGCAGCGCCCGCACTTGTTGGCGGACTGGCTGATCCGCCAGGACGAAGCACCCGAAGCGCTGCATGCCTGGTTGGCCGAGAAGCCGGTGCGGCGTCTTGGCCTGTACTACGAGCGCCTCTGGCAATACGCCCTGCAGGCCGCACCAGATATCGAAGTCATCGCGGCCAACCTGGCGATTCGTCAGCATGGCCATACCCTGGGCGAGCTGGATCTGCTGCTGCGCGACGCAGAGGGCGAGCATCACCTGGAGCTGGCGGTAAAGTTCTATCTCGGCCCCGAGGCGGCCGACGGCAGCGATGCCAGCCAATGGCTCGGCCCTGGCAGTCATGATCGGCTCGACCTCAAACTGAGCCATCTCGCCCAGCATCAACTGCCGCTGTCATCGCGCCGCGAAGCACGGGGAGCGCTGAACGAGCTGCAGGTGCGTGAAGTCCGCTCCGCTTTCTGGCTCGGCGGCTATCTGTTCTATCCCTGGCCTGGGGGCTGCGCACCGCCGCGCGGCGCCTGCCCCCGTCACCTGCGCGGGCACTGGCTGCGCCGAGCCGACTGGGTGGTATTTGCCGGCCAAAACCCCGAGGCCTGCTGGCAGCCCCTGCCCAGGTTGGCCTGGCTGGCCCCGGCCTTGATGGACGCAGAACAACGCTGGTCGCAGGAAAGATTCGAGCATTGGTTGAGCGCCCTGCCGCCAGAGGCCCAGGCGCAGCTACTGGTGCGCCTGGAGGTCGATGAGACGGGGGACTGGCGCGAGGTCGAGCGGGTATTTTTGGTCAGCGATCAGTGGCCAGAAACCTAGCAAGCTGTTGAAAAACTACCTGCGTTGGCAATACTGCGTTAAAAACAGCCTCAAAATGCTCATTTACAGCACGTAAACTCCGCTTTTTCGGCTGTTTTTGCCTTGTCTTGCCTGCCTCGCCTACGTTTTTCAACGGCCCGCTAGCCCGGATGTAATCCGGGAAGTATCGGCGGCGTCGCTCCCGGATTTCATCCGGGCTACAGGCCTCAATGACTGCGCTCGGTACGCCCACCGGAGCGCGCCAGATAGCCTGCCCCGCTCTCGCACAGCAGGGCATCGCGCTGCACCGCCGGCAAGGCATCCAGACCATCGCGCAGGGCATAGGCGCTGAAGCCGAGCTGGCTGAGCAGGAACACTGCACTGGCGCTGCGCTTGCCGCTGTCGCAGTAGCACAGATAGGTGCGCGCAGGGTCGAGCAGACGGGCCTTGAGGCGCAGCAACTGCAAGGGCATGTGCAGTGACTCCAGGGCATGGGCCTGCTCGTATTCCTCCTGCAGGCGCACGTCCAGCCACTGCCCACCCTGACTGAGCAGGCGCGAGGCCTCGCCGAGGGAAACTTCCGCCACCACGGGTGCCTTGAGCAGGGCGAAGAAGTCCTGGCGATCCAGGCGCAGCACGCTGCCGTCTTCGAGCATGGTCACCGTGGCATTGCGTGGGCGATCCGCTAACAATGCCTCTTCACCGAAGCAGGCACCCACCTCCAACTCAGCCAGCACCTGACTCTCGCTGCCGGCACCACGCATCACCTCGGCGCGGCCGCTGCGCAGGAAGAAGCAGCAATCCCCGACCTCGCCCTCTGCCAGCACCTGGCTGCCGGCCTTAAGCTCCAGAGGCTGCAGGCGCGTCAGCATGGTCTGCACATTGGCCGCTGGCACCTTGGCCAACAGCGGATTTTCCAGCAGACGTTCGAGCCACTCGATCTCCTCGCCACTCTGCCCCATGGCCAGCAGCAGATCCTCGAAACTCAGGCGCCAGGTCAGCAGACGGTTGAGCGCGCTGCTGTCGATCACCAGCACGCTGCAATCGGTCATCGCCATGGCTTCGTGCAGCCGTGGCAGGCTCGGCGACAAGGGATGGCAGCTCGCCGGGCTACCTGCCACCACGGACTGCGGCAAGCCATCGCCTTGCAAGGACAGCTCGCCGGCCAGCAGGTAATAGGTCAGGCGCGCCTGGTCGCCGCGGCGAAACAGCGACTGCCCCGCCAGCAAGGGTTGAGGCACGAGCTGATTACGCAGCTCGCGCCATTGCTGCTCGGACAATGCATTGAGCGGCGTCAGGCTGCGCAGTTGTGCCGGTGTCAGGGGTTCAGTCATCAGAAGGCGTCCAGGCTCTGCAATACAGTGTAGTCATGGTGCGAGCCGAGCGTTGCCCGCCGCCCTTGCAAGCCGCCTGTGTGCACGAAGACCAGGCGACTGCCACGCCTAAAGTAACCGTCGCTCACCTGCTGTCGCAATGCCAGCAGTGCCTTGCCGGTATACACCGGCTCCAGCAGCAGGCCGGCGTCGCGCTCCACGGCAGCCATGAAGGCCAGCAACTCGTCATCGCTGCGGGCAAAGCCACGTCGCGCGGCCTCGATCAGACGATAGCCCTGGTCATCGCACCCTGCCTCTCGCAGCAACTCGCTCACCTGCTCGGGCACGCCATAACCGGCCGGCACGGCCAGGGCGCCATGCACCGGGCGCTCGCCCTGCTCGGCCAGCACCAGCCCGGCCAGGGTGGTGCCGGTGCCTGCGGCCAGCCACCAGCCGTGGAAGTCCGCCCAGCCCAGGGCCGCCATCTGCCGCTCGACCAGGCCCACCAGCACGGCGCAGCCCTGGGCGCCGAGCAGCGCTCGCCCACCTTCGTTGATGGGGTAACAGTGCGGATGACGCGCCAGCCAGGGCGCCCAGAAGCCAGGCTCATGGCGTTTGCGGTAAGCGCCATGGCTGAGCCAGTGCAGTTGCATGCCGAGAACCTGCAGATCCCTGACCGTCGGCGTGAGCTGCGGCTCGCCGCGCAGCAGGCCGACCGTGGCGAAACCGAAACGCCTACCGGCCGCCGCCAGGGCATGCAGATGATTGGAGTGAGCACCACCTAGGCTGATCACCCCGTGCGCACCGGCCAGATGAGCTTCACGCAGGTGCGGCGCGAGCTTGAACCATTTGTTGCCGCTGATCAGTGCATCGATCAGATCCAGGCGCAGGCAGGCCACCTCGACACCTGCCGCCTGCAGCCAATCCAGACGCAGCGGTTGCAGGGGCGCCTGCGGCTGCCAGTCGATGCGTGGCAGGAGCAAGGTCAGTTGACACCCTGCAAACGAGCGCTCGCCTTGTGCCGCGAACAGCAATTGGATTCACCCAGCACGAAGCGGCTTGGCGTATCCACCCGCTCGATGGGCATGGCGCAGCGCTCACCGCCGGCCAGCAGCGCCTCGCAGGTGGGTTGCTGGTAATGCGCCAACCATTGACGATACTGCGCCTCCGTCACGAAGCACTTGGCCGCGACGTATGCCATGGGGTTGTCCTGGTAGCGGGCAATATCCTGCAGGGCGATGGTCAGGTGCCCGGCGCCGGGATGATAGGCCACGAACACCACGCCGAGCCTGGCCAGGCGCTCGAGCACCTGATCGCCACTCTGGCTGGCGATGGCATCGCGCTCGCGCTTGAGCCGTTCGATCTCCGCCTGCTGCTGGATGTCCTGCTCATTGCGGTAGGCCAGTTCGACATCGCGTATCGCCACCTGCTCCTTGTACTGGGCCACGGCTGCAGTGATCTTGGCTTGCAGCTCGGCCTCGAGCTGCGCCCGCAGAATGTCGCCCTCGGTGCGCCCATGGCGCTCCAGGGCACGCAGTTGCTGGGTCAATTGCTCGCGGCTGTGCTGATAGTTCTGCGCCTGCTCGGTCAGTTGCGCCTTGAGCCGGGCATTGAGTTCCTGCTGCTGGCGCAAGGCCTGCTGCAACTCCTGAAGCTGCGCCTGCTGACGCTTACCCTGCTCCTCGCCGGCCAGCTTGAGCCTGACCAGCTCTTCTTCATGCTGCTGGGTGAGGCTGGCGATGCGCAGACGCTGCTGCTTGATGAGCTGAGCGGTCTTGGCGCGATGCTCCTGATCCATCTTCTGCGCCAACTGTTCGGCCACCTCCTTGGCCGGATCGGGCGCATACCATTTGTCCTCGGGCGCCATCTGCAGGCGTTCGGCCTGCACCACCTGGGTGCTGTCGTCCTCGATCAGCAGGCCGAGCTGATTGCCCTTGACCGCATCGCGCAGGCGTACCAGATCGTTCTGCCCGGGCGTGAGATTGGGATCCCACAGATGCATCTGATGCCAGGACACCGCACACTGGCTGCGACAGGCCAGGCGGATAGGCCCGGCACCGAGATCCGGCCCGCGTCCGGCGCGATCGGCCAGATGCTGCAACGGGATGTTCCAGCCGGAATCGGGGCGGCCGTCCTCATCGAAATCCAGATAAAAGAACACCGCCGCCTTGACCAGCAGTCGCGGGTTGATCACCACGTAGACCATGCGCATCTGCTGATCGGCGAACTCGGGCATGTTCACCACGCCATCGAGCAAGGCCTCAAATTCGGGGTAGAGCATCTGCTTGCAGACGCCATGTTCCTTGAAGAACATCACGGCCTCTACCATCTGCGGCTTGTTCTGCATGCCTGTCGGCCCCCTCTGATGCGACTGAAACGACGCGCACGACGCCAGCGCCGGGGCAGTTCTGGCCCTGGCGCGAACGTCGTCCATGCGTGATCGGGCTAGTCTAGGGGAAAAAGTTGCAACGGCAATGTGACGCGATTGGCAGCCGGCCCGCTGGCAAGCGCTCTGCCAGCCAATGGTTAGGCCAAACTGTGACCGACTGGGCGAGACTCAGCCGCTGACTGCGCCCAGGCGTTGTGCCATCTCTGCGCCAAGGGCCTGCAGGCCACTCATGGGGCGCACCATCACCTCGAACTCGACGATCAGCCCGGTTTCGTCGAAACGGATCAGGTCGATCCCCTTCAGCTCGCGCTCGCCGACCCGCGCGGAAAACTCCAGCACCACGCTCAGGCCATCAGCCGTGGCCAGTTCACGGTGGTAGGTGAAGTCCTCGAACACCTGCAGCACGGTGTTGAGGATCAGATTGACCTTCTGCGCTCCCGGGTAAGGGGTGTGCGCCATGGGCGAGCGGAACACGGCCTGCGGGTGCAACAGCTCGGGCAAGGCGCGCAGATCTTTGGCGGCGACGAACTGGTGCCAGCGCGCCAGGCTGGCGGCGGCGGCAGGTTGCAAGAGAGTATCGAGAGGCATCGGCTTCTCCTTGTTGTTGTCCGCCCCGCACTGAGCGGGGCTCGGCTCTATCAGAGTTCGGCCGCCAGGCGCGAGCCCTGGTCGATCGCCCGCTTGGCATCGAGCTCGGCGGCGACATCCGCGCCGCCGACCAGATGCACGCGCTGGCCGGCATCCTCCAGCCCTTGCTGCAGCTCACGCAGCGGATCCTGGCCGGCGCAGACGATCACGGTGTCGACCGGCAGCACCTGCGGTTCCCCCCCGGCGATGCGGATATGCAGGCCGGCGTCATCGACCTTGAGATACTCCACCGAATTGAGCATCTGCACCTTCTTGTTCTTCAGGCCGGTGCGGTGAATCCAGCCGGTGGTCTTGCCCAGGCCGTCGCCCACCTTGGTCTTCTTGCGTTGCAACAGGAATACCTGACGCGCTGCCGGGTGCGGATGGGCCTCGATGCCCGCCACGCCACCACGCGCCTCCAGCGCGGTGTCGATGCCCCACTCCTTCCAGAATGCCTCGCGGTCGAGGCTGGTGGCCTGGCCCTGATGGGTGATGAACTCGGAGACGTCGAAGCCGATACCGCCCGCGCCGATCACCGCGACCTTCTGCCCGACCGGCTTGCGCTCGAGGATGGCGTCCAGGTAGCCGATCACCTTGGCGTGGTCGATGCCCGGAATCTCCGGGGTACGCGGGGCGATGCCGGTGGCCAGGATGATCTCGTCGAAGCCGCCGGCGACCAGATCATCCACCGACACGCGTGTGTTGAGGCGCACATCGACGCCGGTGGTTTCCAGCTTACGCTTGAAGTAGCGCAGGGTCTCGTAGAACTCCTCCTTGCCCGGCACGCGCTTGGCCACGTTGAACTGGCCACCGATTTCGCTGGCCGAGTCGAACAGGGTCACGCTGTGACCACGTTCGGCCGCGACAGTGGAGGCTGCCAGGCCGGCCGGGCCGGCGCCGACCACGGCGATCTTCTTCACCGTGGTGGTGGGGATGTAATTCAGCTCGGTCTCATGACAGGCACGCGGGTTGACCAGACAACTGGTGAGCTTGCCGCCGAAGGTGTGATCCAGGCAGGCCTGGTTGCAGCCGATGCAGGTGTTGATCTCGTCGGCGCGGCCCTCGGCGGCCTTGTTGACGAACTCCGGGTCGGCGAGGAACGGGCGCGCCATCGACACCATATCGGCATCGCCTTCGGCCAGCACCTGTTCGGCCACTTCCGGAGTGTTGATGCGGTTGGTGGTGATCAGCGGGATCGCCACCTCGCCCTTGAGCTTGGCGGTAACCTTGGTGAAGGCTGCACGCGGCACCTTGGTGGCGATGGTCGGGATGCGCGCCTCGTGCCAGCCGATGCCGGTGTTGATGATGGTGGCGCCGGCCTGCTCGATGGCCTTGGCCAGTAGCACGATCTCGTCCCAGGTGCTGCCGCTCTCGACCAGGTCAAGCATCGACAGGCGATAGATGATGATGAAGTTCGGCCCCACCGCCTCGCGCACGCGACGGACGATCTCCACCGGCAGGCGCATGCGGTTCTCGAAGCTGCCGCCCCAGCGGTCGGTGCGGTGATTGGTGTGGGTTACTAGGAACTGGTTGATGAAATAGCCTTCCGAGCCCATCACCTCGACGCCGTCGTAGCCGGCCTGCTGGGCCAGCGCCGCGCAATTGACGAAGTCGGCGATCTGCTTCTCGATGCCCTCCTCGTCCAGCTCACGGGGCTTGAACGGGTTGATCGGCGCCTGGATGGCGCTCGGCGCCACGGACTTCGGGCTATAGGCGTAACGGCCGGCATGCAGGATCTGCATGCAGATCTTGCCACCGGCCTCGTGCACCGCCTGGGTGACGACCTTGTGCTTCTCGGCCTCTTCCAGGGTGCTCAGCTTGGCCGCGCCGGCATACACGCCGCCCTCCTCGTTCGGGCCAATGCCGCCGGTGACCATCAGGCCAACACCACCCCGGGCACGCTCGGCGAAGTATGCCGCCATGCGCTCGAAACCGCCTGGCCTCTCTTCCAGACCAGTGTGCATGGAGCCCATCAGCGTGCGGTTCTTCAGCGTGGTGAAGCCGAGGTCGAGCGGGGCCAGCAGGTGCGGGTAACGAGCAGTCATGGAATTCTCCACATCGCGGTGCAGTTCACGGATCGCCGCGGTCTCATGGGCACGCGGTCGGTTATTGAGGCAGACGATAAAGAGGCCAAACGGCAGGCTCAATGATCGAAAATGACAAGATAATGATCAAAAACAACAGCCATGCTTGGCTTCAGCCACCATCCGACCTAACCTGAACGCACACACCCGCGAAAGATACCCATGCGTCGACTGATCTCCCTTTGCCTGATCCTCCTCCTGCTCGGCAGCCTCGGCGCCTATGCCTACTGGTGCGAGCAACGGCCCCAGGTTCGCTACCTGTCGGATCTGCGCAGTCATCTGGCCCTCAACCAGGGCAACCCCGGCACCGCCGGCAACCTGCTGGGCATCCAGCCCGAGCTGGTCAGCAGCGACTTGCAAAGCCTGGCGCGCCTGCGCCTGAAGCTGGCGGCCTACCTCGACCAAGCGCGCGACCTGGGCCTGCTCAACCCACGCACCGTGGTGGTCTTGCCCGAACATATCGGCACCTGGCTGTTCGCCATCGGCGAGAAGGACGAGCTGTATCAGGCACCTGACCACCAGCGAGCGCTGCAGTGGTCGGCGGCGCGCAATCCGCTGGACTTCATCCAGGCACTGCTCTGGGCAGACGGCGATGCGCGCCTGCCCGACGCCCTGCTACGCACCAAGGCCAAGCGCATGGCCCATGACTACCAGCAACTGTTCGGCGGCCTGGCGCGCGATTACGCCGTCACCCTGGTGGCTGGCTCCATCGTCCTGCCGCAACCTCAGCTCGAGCACGGCCAACTGCAGGTCGCCCAAGGGCCGCTGTACAACGTCAGCCTGGTCTTCGACAGCGCCGGCCAGCCATTGGGCCAGCCGCACCGCCAGGCCTTCGCCGCCGCCACGGCCAGCAGCCAGGCGCCAGAGGCGTTGCAGGTACTCGACACGCCGGCAGGCCGGCTCGGCATCCTGCTCGGCGGCGATGCCCGGCACATCGCCAGCCATGCGCGACAAGACGTCGAACTGCTGGTCATGCCCAGTGACATGGACGCCAACACGAACATGAGCGAATTCGGCGAACACCTGCAAGCACAGGGCATCCACGCCGGCTTGCAGGTGCACATGCGGGGGCGCCTGTGGGAACGTAGCGGCCAGGCAACAGCCCTGGCATTCGTCGACGGCCGACTCAGCCAGGGCGATGCGAGCGCTGGCGCACAACTGATCAACCTGTGGCTATGAAGGCCTCACGCGTTCGCCTGGGCGATCTTTCCGTTGGTTTCACCCTGCCGCTGGCCGCTGCGCTGAACGCCCATGGCCATGACCCGCAGCCCCTGCTGCAGCAGTTCGGCCTCGACGCCACACGCCTGAGCGAACCTCGCGCGCGGCTTTCGATCCCCCGCTTCATGCGCCTCGGCCACAGCGCCATCGCCCTGTGCGGCGAGCCGGCGCTGGGCCTGGACATGGGCCGCCACAGCCACCTGGGCCAGATCGGCCTGGCCGGCATCTGCGCCGCGCAGGCGCCCGACCTGCGCGCAGCGGCGCGCACCCTGACCCGCTTCGAGCCCCTGTACGCCGCCAACTACCGCGGCCGCTCGAGCTTTGACGAAGACGCGCGCGGTGCCTGGCTGAACTTCTACTCCATCAGCCCATACAACGCCTACAACCGCTTCGTGGTGGATTCGGTGCTGGCCGGCTGGCTGAGCAACCTGGCGCAGGTGGCTGGCCAGCCCATCGCGCCGGAGAGGGTCGAAATCGAATTCCCTGCGCCGGACTATGCCGAACGCTACGAAACCTTGTTCGGCTGCCCGGTGGAATTCGCCGCGGGAGCCAATCGCCTGCGCCTGAGCGATGAAACCCTGAACCTGCGCAACCGCCAGCATTGCCCGGGCACCTGGAACCATCTGCTGGAATTGTGCGAACGCGAACTGGATCAGTTGACCCGCACCCGCAGCCTGCGCGAACGGGTGATCCAGCTACTGGGGCCATTGTTACACGGCCACGAACCGGATCTGCAGGAAGTGGCGCGGCGCCTGCAACTACCGAGCTGGACGCTACGGCGCAAGCTGGCCGAGGAAGGCACGCAGTTTCGCACCATCCTCAACGACACCCGCCGCGACCTGGCCACGGCCTATATCCGCGACACCGAACTGGCCTTCGGCGAGATCGCCTATCTGCTCGGCTTCGCCTCGGCCGAAGCCTTCCAGCGAGCCTTCAAGCGCTGGCTCGGGCAAACACCCGGCGACTACCGGCGCGCACAACGCAGGGCCGCTGGCGGGCACCTCTAAAAACTACCTGCGTTGCCATCGCGGCGTTAAAAACAGGCTCGTGCGCGAGTCCGATCAAAATGCTCATTTACAGCGCGTAAACCCGAGTGCGGGCCCAGTGCTTTTTTCGCCTGTTTTTTGCGGGGCCGCCATCGGTATTGCGCTGCCTGCCTCGCCTAAGTTTTTAGAGGTGCCCTGGCGAGGCTCAGAGTTCAGTGGCGTCGTCCGTATCGAGCACATCCTGATCGAAGGCATCACGCTCGAGCAGTTCTTCCTGATACTCGTCCATCTGCTGTTCTCCTCGGTCATAGGGTTTGACCGATAGCAAGCTACTTTGCCTGCATGAAGACAAGATGACGGAAAGCCGCAGGCTGATCGCTGGATGAATGGCAATTAACTCCTGCCGGCTGCTCAGGATGTGCGACATCGAGAGCAGTGCATCTCACTGCGTGACCGCTATTAGTCCTCGCTGATCTCGATATTCGGCATGGTCGGTTTGCCCGCCAGGGCGATACGCGCGCCCACCTTGCGCGCCAGATCCTGATAGATCATCGCCAACTGGCTTTGCGGGTCGGCGATCACGGTCGGCTTGCCGTCGTCGGCCTGCATGCGAATGGCCATCGACAGCGGCAGGGAGGCCAGCAGCTCGACGCCATACTGCGCAGCCAGCTTCTCGCCGCCGCCCTCGCCGAACAGATGCTCGGTGTGGCCGCAGTTGGAGCAGATGTGCACGGCCATGTTCTCCACCACACCCAGCACCGGAATGTGCACCTTGCGGAACATCTCCACGCCTTTCTTGGCATCGAGCAGGGCCAGATCCTGAGGCGTGGTGACGATCACGCTGCCGGCCACCGGCACCTTCTGCGCCAGGGTCAGCTGGATGTCGCCAGTGCCCGGCGGCATGTCGATCACCAGGTAGTCGAGGTCATTCCAGGCGGTCTGGGTGATCAGTTGCAGCAAGGCGCCGCTGACCATCGGCCCGCGCCAGACCATGGGCGTGTTGTCGTCGGTGAGAAAGGCCATGGACATCACCTGCACGCCATGGGCTTCGAGCGGCACGAACCATTTCTGATCCTTCACCAGCGGACGCGTGCCCTCGGCGATGCCGAACATGATGCCCTGGCTGGGGCCGTAGATATCGGCATCGAGCATGCCCACCCGCGCACCTTCGCGGGCCAGCGCCAGCGCCAGGTTGGCGGCGGTGGTGGACTTACCCACGCCGCCCTTGCCCGAGGCCACGGCGATCACGTTCTTCACCCCGGCCAGCGCCGGCACCTGGGCCTGGCCCTGGTGCGACTCGATCAGGCAGTCGACCTGCACCCGGGCACTGTCCACGCCCTCGAGGTTCTCCAGAGCCATTTGCAGCATCTGCGCCCAGCCGTTCTTGAACAGCCCGGCGGCATAACCCAGCTCCAGGCGCACGGCCACGCGGGCGCCCTGGATGTCGACTTCACGCAGGCAACCGGCGCTGACCGGATCCTGCTCGAGATGGGGGTCGGTGAACTGACGCAGACAGGCTTCGACCGCTTCGCGGGTGACGGCACTCATGCAAGAACTCCAGAAGGCAGCAGAAAAACAGGCCGCCATCTTAACAGCAGAGCCTAGCTGCACACCTCTCACCGCGACCAAGACATAGCCGCTTTTACTTGCGGCTTGTAGCTTGCAGCTTGCAGCTTCCTTTATAGTTGCCGACTTCCCTCGTTTCCCCCGTGCAGCCGATCACCATGACCGAAGCCCGCAAGATTCTCGTCACCAGCGCCCTCCCCTATGCCAACGGTTCGATCCACCTCGGCCACATGCTCGAGTACATCCAGACCGACATGTGGGTGCGCTACCAGAAACTGCGCGGCAATCAGGCCGTCTACGTCTGCGCCGACGACGCCCACGGCTCGGCCATCATGCTGCGCGCCGAGAAGGAAGGCATCACCCCGGAGCAACTGATCGACGGCGTGCGTGCCGAGCACATGGCCGACTTCGCCGACTTCCTGGTGGACTTCGACAACTACCACTCCACCCACTCGGAGGAGAACCGCGAGCTGTCGGCGTCCATCTACCTGGCGCTGCGTGACAAGGGCCATATCGCCACCCGCGCGGTGACCCAGTATTTCGACCCCGAGAAAGGCATGTTCCTTGCCGACCGCTTCATCAAGGGCACCTGCCCCAAGTGTGCGGCCGAGGATCAATACGGCGACAACTGCGAAAAATGCGGCGCCACCTACACCCCCACCGAGCTGAAGAACCCACGCTCGGCCATCTCCGGCGCCGTGCCGGTGCTCAAGGAGTCGCAGCATTTCTTCTTCAAGCTGCCGGACTTCGAGGCCATGCTCAAGCAGTGGACGCGCTCCGGCACGCTGCAGGAGGCGGTGGCCAACAAGCTGGCCGAATGGCTCGATAGCGGCCTGCAGGAGTGGGACATCAGCCGCGATGCGCCCTACTTCGGCTTCGAGATCCCCGGTGAGCCGGGCAAGTACTTCTACGTCTGGCTGGATGCGCCCATCGGCTACATGGCCAGCTTCAAGAACCTCTGCACGCGCCGCCCAGATCTGGATTTCGACGCTTTCTGGGGCAAGGACTCGACCGCCGAGCTGTACCACTTCATCGGCAAGGACATCGTCAACTTCCACGCCCTGTTCTGGCCGGCCATGCTCGAAGGCGCCGGCTACCGCAAGCCGACTGCGGTGAACGTGCACGGCTACCTGACGGTGAACGGGCAGAAGATGTCCAAGTCGCGCGGCACCTTCATCAAGGCGCGCACCTACCTGGATCACCTGAACCCGGAATGCCTACGTTACTACTATGCCTCCAAGCTGGGCCGTGGCGTCGATGACCTCGACCTGAACCTCGAGGACTTCGTGCAAAAGGTCAACTCGGATCTGGTCGGCAAGGTGGTCAACATCGCCAGCCGCTGCGCCGGCTTCATCCACAAGGGCAATGCCGGCGTGCTGGTCACCGCCAACCCCGAACCAGCCCTGTGGGAAGCTTTCCAGGCTGCAGCGCCGAGCATCGCCGAAGCCTACGAGGCGCGTGACTTCTCCCGCGCCATGCGCGAGATCATGGCGCTGGCCGACCGCGCCAACGCCTGGATCGCCGACAAGGCGCCCTGGGCGCTGAACAAGGTGGAAGGCAAGCAGGCCGAGGTACAGGAAATCTGCGCCCTGGGCATCAACCTGTTCCGCCAGTTGGTGATCATGCTCAAGCCGGTACTGCCGAAACTGGCCAGTGACGCCGAAGCCTTCCTCAACGTACCGGCCCTGACCTGGGCAGACCTGGCCACACCGCTGGCCGATCACCAGCTCAACCCCTTCACCCCGCTGCTGACCCGTATCGAGCCGGCGAAGATAGAAGCCATGATCGAAGCCTCCAAGGAAGACCTGGCCGCCGAAGCCAGCAAACCAGCGGGTAACGGCGAACTGGCCAAGGAACCGCTGGCCGCCGAGATCAACTTCGACGCCTTCGCCGCCGTCGACCTGCGCATTGCGCTGATCGAGAAATGCGAGTTCGTCGAGGGCGCCGACAAGCTGCTGCGCCTGTCGCTGGATATCGGCGACGAGAAGCGCAACGTGTTCTCCGGCATCAAGTCCGCTTACCCGGATCCGAGCAAGCTGGAGGGTCGCCTGACCCTGTACGTGGCCAACCTGGCACCGCGCAAGATGAAATTCGGCATCAGCGAAGGCATGGTGCTGGCCGCCGGCCCCGGTGGCGAGGAAATCTACCTGCTCAGCCCGGACAGCGGCGCCAAGCCGGGCCAGCGCGTGAAATAAGCTGCAAGCTGCAAGCAAATCGGGATGCGGGCTGGCGCTGAGCGCCAGCCTGGCTTTTGCGCTTTTACTTGACGCTTGTGGCTTGTAGCTTGCCGCTGCTTCTCCCGATAATAGGCGCCCATTTCCTAAGGCCTTTGTGCATTCGACGGCAAACCGATGACCGAACTCGTCCTGATCATGGTCAGCGCCATCCTGGTCAACAATTTCGTGCTGGTGCAGTTCCTCGGCCTGTGCCCGTTCATGGGCGTGTCGAAGAAGATCGAAACCGCAATCGGCCTGTCCCTGGCGACCACCTTCGTGCTGACCCTGGCGGCCATGTGCAGCTACCTGGTGCAGCAGTACGTGCTCAAGCCGCTGGATCTGGAATTTCTGCGCACCATCAGCTTCATCCTGGTGATCGCCGTGGTGGTGCAGTTCACCGAGATGGTGGTGAACAAGACCAGCCCCCTGCTGTACCGCGTGCTGGGCATCTTCCTGCCGCTGATCACCACCAACTGCATCGTCCTCGGCGTGGCCCTGCTCAACGCCAACAAGGCCGAGTTCACCTTCGTCACCGCCACCGTCAACGGCTTTGCCGCCGGCCTGGGCTTTTCCCTGGTACTGGTGCTGTTCGCCGCCATGCGTGAGCGCATCGCCATCGCCGACGTGCCGAAATCCTTCCAGGGCGCGGCCATCGGCATGATCACCGCCGGGCTGATGTCGCTGGCGTTCATGGGCTTTTCCGGGCTGATCAAGCTATGAACCTGGTTCTGGTCGCCGTCCTTGCCCTGCTCGCGCTGTGCCTGATCGCCGGCGCCATCCTCGGTTTCGCCGCGGTGCGCTTCAAGGTCGAGGGCGACCCCATCGCCGAGCAGATCAACGCCCTGCTGCCGCAGACCCAGTGCGGCCAGTGCGGTTACCCCGGCTGCAAACCCTACGCCGAGGCCATTGCCGGCGGCGACAAGATCAACAAGTGCCCGCCTGGCGGCGAGGCGACCATCCAGGCGCTGGCCGACCTGCTGGACGTCGAGCCCGAGCCGCTGGATGCGGTGGAAGGCGAGAAGCCGCAGATGGTCGCCTACATCCGCGAAGCCGAATGCATCGGCTGCACCAAGTGCATCCAGGCCTGCCCGGTGGATGCCATAGTCGGTGCGGCGCGGCAGATGCATACGGTGATCGCCAGCGAATGCACCGGCTGCGACCTGTGCGTCGAACCCTGCCCGGTGGACTGTATCGACATGATCGAAGTTGGCAGCAGCGTGCAAAGCTGGAAATGGGACAAGCCGCTGCCACCCGGCCAGTTGATCGCCAGTGACCGGGAGCAGGCGGCATGAGCGCGTTGGCCAAAGAAAGCATGAAGATCTGGGACATCCCTGGTGGCATCCATCCGGCCGAGCGCAAGGAACTGTCCAACCGCACGCCGATCCAGCCTGCGCCGCTGCCCAAGCGTCTGGTATTGCCACTCGGCCAGCATATCGGCGCTGCTGCCGAGCCCTGCGTGGCCGTCGGCCAGCGCGTGCGCAAGGGCGAGAAGATCGCCAATGCCAACGGCTTCGTCAGCGTGCCGCTGCATGCGCCCACCTCCGGCACCATCGCCTTTATCGGCGAACAGCCTTATCCGCACGCCTCCGGCATGCTGGCGCCGGCCATCGTCATGGACAGCGATGGCCTGGACGAGTGGATCGAGCTGGCACCGCATCCCGACTACCGCAGCCTTGAGCCCGCCGAACTGCTGGCGCTGATCGGCGAGGCCGGCATCAACGGCCTGGGCGGCGCCGGCTTCCCCACGGCGGTCAAGCTCAAGGCGCGACCAACGCAGAAGATTCACACGCTGATCATCAACGGCACCGAGTGCGAGCCCTATATCACCGCCGATGACCTGCTGATGCGCGAACGCGCCGCCGAACTGGTGGCTGGTATCGAGGTGCTCGCCCATCTGATCCAGCCCGAGCAGGTGCTGATCGGCATCGAGGACAACAAGCCCGAAGCCATCGCCGCCGTGCGCGCCGCCTGCGCCGGGCACGACTATCAGGTACGGGTGTTCCCCACCAAGTACCCGTCCGGTGGCGAGAAACAGTTGATCCAGATTCTCACTGGCGTGGAAGTGCCCAGCGGCGGCCTGCCTGCCGATATCGGCATCCTTTGCCAGAACGTCGGCACCTGCGTGGCCATCCACGATGCCGTGCTGCTGGGCAAGCCGCTGATCTCGCGCATCACCACCCTTACCGGCGAAGCGCTGGCGCGTCCCGGCAACGTCGAGGCACTGATCGGCACGCCAGTGGGCGAACTGCTCACCTTCGCCGGCCTGGATCAGGGCAAGCTCAACCGCCTGATCATGGGTGGGCCGATGATGGGCTTTACCCTGCCCAGCCTCGAGGTGCCGCTGATCAAGACCAGCAACTGCCTGCTGGCCAGCAGCGCAGCCGAACTGCCGCCGCCAGCGCCAGCCATGCCCTGCATCCGCTGCGGCGAGTGTGCCCAGGCCTGCCCGGCCAGCCTGCTGCCGCAGCAACTGCATTTCTTCGCCCTGGGTCAGGAGCACGAACAGCTCAAGGAACACAACCTGTTCGACTGCATCGAGTGTGGAGCCTGTGCCTACGTCTGCCCGTCGAGCATCCCTCTGGTGCAGTACTACCGCGTGGCCAAGGCGGAAATCCGCGAGCTGGAGCAGAAGCAGCTCAAGGCCGAGCACTCCAAGCAGCGCTTCGAGCAACGCCAGGAACGCCTGCGCCGCGCCGAGGAGCAGAAGGAAGCCGAACGCAAGGCCCGCGCCGAGAAAGCCGCACGCGCCAAGGCCGCGCAAGCCGAAGCCCCTCCTGTAGCGGCGGCTTCACCGGCGGACGAAGCGCTGAAGAAGCTCAAGATCGAAGCCAGCATGGCCCAGGTCGCGTTGAAGAAGGCTGAAAAACAGCTTGCCGCCCACGACACGCCCGAGCTGCAGGCACAGGTCGCCGAGCTGCGCGCCGCCGCCGAAGCCGCACAAAAGGCGCTGGCCGATGCCCAGGCGACAGCCCCTGCCCCAGCGCCCAAGCCTGCCGGTGACGAAGCCTTGAAAAAAGCCAAGATCGACGCGGCCATGCTCAAGGCGCAATTGCGCAAGCTGGAAAAGCTCGAAGCCCCCGACGACGAACAGCAGGCCGAGATCGCCCGTGTGCGCCAGCAGTTGGAAGCCGCCGAGAAATCCCTCGCCGAACTGGACAGCCAGAAGCCCGCTGTCGCCACCAAGCCAGCCGGCGACGAGGCGCTGAAAAAGGCCAAGATCGAAGCCGCCATGCTCAAGGCGCAACTCCGCAAGCTGGAGAAGATCGAAGCCCCGGACGACGAACAGCAGGCCGAGATCGCTCGTGTGCGCCAGCAACTCGAAGCAGCTGAGAAGTCCCTGGCAGAACTGCAGAACCAGGCGCCTGCGCCGGCTGCCAAACCCGCGGGCGAAGAGGCGCTGAAGAAAGCCAAGGTCGAACTGGCGATGAAGCGCGCCGAACTGAAGAAGGCCGAGAAGGCAGGCAGCGACGAAGCCGCATTGCAGCCGCTGCGTGATGCCCTGGCCGCTGCCGAGCAGGCCCTGCATGCCGCCGAGGCGGCCTCCGGCAAGCCAGCGCCGGAGCTGGTGCGCACTGAACGCCCCGGCGTGAATGCCGAACTGAAAGCCCTGAAAACCGAAGTGGCCTTTGCTCGTGCCGATCTGCGCAAGCTGGAGCGGGACGACAACGCCGCCGCCGATGCGCTGGAGCAGGCACGCACGCGCCTGGCCGAAGCCGAACGCAAGCTGGCGGAATACCAAACCTGACAATTTTCCCGGATTGCATCCGGGCTACATAAAGATACCCGCCGCGCCGGAGTAGCCGGGCGGCACAGACAACCGTAGCCCGGATGCAATCCGGGGAATGCACAACGCAGTATCAGCACCACCGGAGCGCCGATGGCCCTGCCCCGCATCACATCGCCCCACGCCACGGGCAGCAATCGTACCCAGCAGGTCATGCTGCAGGTGCTGCTGGCCTGCGTGCCGGGCATCCTCGCCCTGACCTGGCTGTTCGGCGTCGGCACCCTGTTCAACCTGGTCTGGGCCAGCCTCTGCGCCCTGGGCTTCGAGGCGGCGCTGCTGGCCGCGCGCCAGCGCCCGATCGCCTTCTTTCTCAAGGACTACAGCGCCCTGGTCACCGCCGTGCTGCTGGCCCTGGCCCTGCCACCCTATTCGCCCTGGTGGCTGACGCTGATCGCCTGCGGTTTCGCCATCAGCCTCGGCAAGCAGCTCTACGGTGGCCTTGGGCAGAATCCGTTCAACCCGGCGATGGTCGGCTACGTGGTGGTGCTGATCTCCTTCCCCGTCGACATGACCAGTTGGCCCGCGCCACACGCCGTCGCCGCGCTGGATGGCATCAAGCACATCCTCGGCATCGCCAACCTGCCGGATGGCTGGGCCCAGGCCACCGCGCTGGATGCGCTGAAGGTCAACAAGAGCCTGACCATCGACGAGCTGCATGCCAGCAATCCGGCCTTCGGCCGTTTCGGCGGCGCCGGCAGCGAAGCGGTCAATCTGGCCTTTCTCGCCGGCGGCCTGTACCTGCTGCACAAGCGCCTGATCACCTGGCATGCGCCGCTGGGCATGCTCGCCGCGCTGTTCGCCATGAGCCTGCTGTTCTGGAACGGCAGCGGCTCGGATTCCAACGGCTCGCCGCTGTTCCACCTGCTGACCGGCGCCACCATGCTCGGCGCCTTCTTCATCGTCACCGACCCGGTCTCCGGCGCCACCAGCAATCGCGGGCGCCTGGTATTCGGTATCGGCGTCGGCGTGCTGGTCTACGTGATCCGCACCTGGGGCGGTTACCCGGATGCAGTGGCCTTCGCCGTGCTGCTGATGAACCTGGCGGCACCGACCATCGACTACTACACCCGGCCGCGCAGCTACGGCCACCGCAAGCCCAACAGCGGCTTCAAGCTGGGAGAATGAGCATGCTGCCGGAAATCAGCCGCTCGATGTTGAAGAACGCCCTGGTGCTTGGCCTCTTCGCCATCGGCACCGTCGGCACCGTCGCTCTGCTGCAACAGGGCACCGCCGAACGCATCGCCAAGGCCGAGCGCGAAGCCCAGGTGCGCGCCCTGGCCGAGATTCTGCCGGCCGGCAGCTATGACAATCACCTGCTGGACAACCGCATCGAGCTCAACGCTCCCGAGCTGGGTCACCGCAGCCCGCAGTCGGCCTACCTGGCACTCAAGGGCGGCCAGCCCAGCGCGCTGATCCTGCCGGTGACCGCGCCGGACGGCTACAGCGGCGCCATCCACCTGCTGGTGGGTATCTTCGCCGACGGTCGCCTGGCTGGCGTGCGCGTGCTCAGCCACAAGGAAACCCCAGGCCTGGGCGACAAGATCGAGCTGGCCAAGAGCGATTGGGTACTCGGCTTTACCGGAAAATCCCTGCACAACCCCGGCGAAGATGGCTGGGCGGTGAAGAAGGATCGCGGCGACTTCGACCAGTTCGCCGGCGCCACCATCACCCCGCGTGCCGTGGTCAAGGCCGTGCACGGCGCCCTGCGCTACTTCGACACGCACCGCGCCCAACTACTGGGCCTGGCGGAGGACGAACGATGACCAGCTACCGCGACATCACCCTCAACGGCTTGTGGAAGAACAACCCGGCGCTGGTGCAACTGCTCGGCCTCTGCCCGCTGCTGGGGGTAAGCAACTCCACGGTCAACGCCCTCGGTCTGGCGCTAGCCACCACGCTGGTGCTGATCTGTTCCAACACCGCCGTATCGCTGGTGCGTGGCGTGGTCAATACCGCCGTGCGCCTGCCGGCCTTCGTCATGATCATCGCCGCGCTGACCACCTGCATCGAGCTGCTGATGCAGGCCTACACCTACGAGCTGTACCAGATCCTCGGCATCTTCATCCCGCTGATCACCACCAACTGCGTGATCCTCGGCCGCGCCGACGGCTTCGCCGCCAAGCACGACCCGGCCCGCGCCGCCTATGACGGTCTGATGATGGGCCTGGGCTTCGGCGCGGTGCTGGTGCTGATCGGCGCCATCCGCGAGTTGCTCGGTACCGGCGCACTGTTCGCCAACATGCACCTGCTGTTCGGCCCCATCGCCGCCGACTGGAAACTCACCCTGGTGCAGGATTACAAGGGCTTTCTGCTGGCCATCCTGCCGCCGGGTGCCTTTATCGTCCTGGGCCTGCTGATCGCCGGCAAGAACCGCCTCGACCAGATCGCCGCCGAGCGGGCCAAGGCCGCCGCACCTGAAGTGCCTGCACAGAGCCGCCGCGTGCGCGTTACCGGGGTGATCGAATGATGGCTGCAAGCTCCAAGCGCCCCCTGAGCTGAGACGCCCTTCTGCTTTTACTTGTAGCTTGTAACTTGAGGCTTGTAGCTCCCCTATGAACGCCGCCAAACGCCTGGAAATCTTCCGTCGCCTGCACGAGGACAACCCCGAGCCGAAGACCGAGTTGGCCTACAGCACGCCCTTCGAGCTGCTGGTGGCGGTAACGCTCTCGGCCCAGGCCACCGACGTCAGCGTCAACAAGGCCACGGCCAAGCTGTTTCCGGTGGCCAACACACCGGAGGCCATCTACGCCCTGGGCGTCGAGGGTTTGAGCGAGTACATCAAGACCATCGGCCTGTACAACAGCAAGGCGAAGAACGTCATCGAGGCCTGTCGCATCCTCATCGAGAAACATGGCAGCCAGGTGCCGGACAACCGCGAAGACCTCGAAGCCCTGCCCGGCGTCGGCCGCAAGACCGCCAACGTGGTGCTCAACACCGCCTTCCGTCAGCTAGCCATGGCGGTGGACACGCACATCTTCCGCGTCAGCAACCGCACCGGCATCGCGCCCGGCAAGAACGTGGTGGAGGTGGAGAAGAAGCTGCTCAAGTTCGTGCCCAAGGATTATCTGCTCGACGCCCACCACTGGCTGATCCTGCATGGGCGCTACGTTTGCACCGCGCGCAAACCGCGCTGTGGCGCCTGCCGTATCGAAGATCTGTGCGAGTACAAGGCCAAGACCTCCGACGATTGATCGGATATAGAATCCAGCGATCATCTGATTGAAAAAATCTTTTTTACCCGCTCATTTTTTGTCGCTATAAGGTGCGCAAATGGCCCTGGTAGCTGGCCTGGAGTGAAAAATGAGCACAGACAAAGAAGACCTCGAGCTGGACGAAGACTTTGTCGCGGACGATGCAGACGATGCCGAGCCTGCGGTGGAAGTCGCCAAGACCAACCTAACCAAGCGCCGCATCATCGACAACTTCCTCGAAGAACGCCGCCTGCACAAACAGCTAGCCGAATATGACTTCGATATCTGAGTATCGAATCGTACGGAAAGAGCCCCGCGACTTGCGGGGCTTTTCGTATCTGTCGATCAGTCGCGGCGCGACGGCGAAAGCAACTCGATCTTGTAACCGTCCGGATCCTCGACGAAAGCCAGGATGCTGGTGCCGTGCTTCATCGGTCCCGGCTCACGGGTGATCTTGCCGCCGCGACTGCGAATGTCCTCGCAGGCCTTGTAGACGTCCTCGACCTCCAGGGCGATATGGCCGTAGCCGGTGCCGAGCTCGTAGCTGTCCACCCCCCAGTTGTAGGTCAGCTCGATCACGCTGTTGTGCGCCTCGTCGCCATAACCGACGAAGGCCAGGGTGAACTGGCCGTCCGGATAATCCTTGCGCCGCAGCAGAGTCATACCCAGCACTTCGGTATAGAAGGCGATGGACTTGTCCAAGTCGCCCACGCGCAGCATGGTATGCAGCAGTCTCATCAGGTTTTCCTCTTCTGGAAAGCAGAACCCCGGCACTTGGCCGGGGTCCTTGTGAGGCAAGAATTTCAGCTTAGCAGGCCGTTGAAAAACGTAGGCGAGGCAGGCAAGACAAGGCAAAAACGGCCGAAAAAGCGCAGTTTACGAGTTGTAAATGAGCATTTTGAGGCCGTTTTTAACGCAGTATTGCCAACGCAGGTAGTTTTTCAACAGCCTGTTAGACCAGCTTGCGGCCCTTGCCGGCAGCGATGCGCATACGCAGGGCGTTGAGCTTGATGAAGCCCGCCGCGTCCTGCTGGTTGTAGGCGCCGCCATCTTCCTCGAAGGTCGCGATGTTGGCGTCGAACAGCGAATCGTCGGACTTGCGGCCGGTGACGATGACGTTGCCCTTGTACAGCTTCAGGCGCACCACACCGTTCACGTTGGCCTGGGAAGCGTCGATCATCTGTTGCAGCATCAGACGCTCCGGGCTCCACCAGAAACCGTTGTAGATCAGGCTGGCGTATTTCGGCATCAGTTCGTCTTTCAGGTGCGCCACTTCGCGGTCGAGGGTGATCGACTCGATGGCGCGGTGAGCCTTGAGCATGATGGTGCCGCCGGGGGTCTCGTAGCAGCCACGGGACTTCATGCCGACGAAACGGTTCTCGACGATATCCAGACGGCCGATGCCGTTCTCGCCACCGATGCGATTCAGCTCGGCCAGCACCTGCGCCGGGGTCATCGCCTTGCCGTCGATGGCAACGATGTCACCGCCCTGGTAGCTCAGCTCGATGTAGGTGGGGGTGTCCGGCGCCGCTTCCGGCGACTTGGTCCAACGCCACATGTCTTCTTCATGCTCGGTCCAGGTGTCCTCCAGCACGCCACCTTCATAGGAGATGTGCAGCAGGTTGGCATCCATGGAGTACGGCGACTTCTTCTTGCCGTGGCGCTCGATCGGGATGGCGTGCTTCTCGGCGTAATCCATCAGCTTCTCGCGCGACAGCAGATCCCACTCACGCCACGGCGCGATGACCTTGACGCCCGGCTTCAGTGCATAGGCGCCCAGCTCGAAACGCACCTGGTCGTTGCCCTTGCCGGTGGCGCCGTGGGAGATGGCATCGGCGCCGGTCTCGTTGGCGATCTCGATCAGGCGCTTGGCGATCAGCGGACGGGCGATGGACGTACCCAGCAGGTACTCGCCTTCGTAGATGGTGTTGGCACGGAACATCGGGTAGACGAAATCACGCACGAACTCTTCGCGCAGGTCGTCGATGTAGATTTCCTTGACGCCCAGGGCCTGGGCCTTGGCGCGAGCCGGCTCGACCTCCTCGCCCTGGCCGAGATCGGCGGTGAAGGTCACCACTTCACAGTTATAGGTATCTTGCAGCCACTTGAGGATCACCGAGGTGTCCAGGCCACCGGAATAGGCCAGAACTACCTTTTTGACGTCCGCCATGCCATCACTCCACGGGTTGTACGGTAAAACCCGTGATTCTACTGGCCAAGCGACCCAATTTACAGGGGCGCGACACAGACTGTGTGAAAACTACTGCGCTCGGCCATGCTGCGTTAAAAAACGGCTCAAAATGCTCATTTACAACTCGTAAACTGCGCTTTCTCGCCGTTTTTTGCCTTGCCTGACCTTCGCTCGCTACGTTTTCACACGGTCTGTACCGGCAGAGTTGACGAAGCGACGCCAAAGCGCTTCAGGACGGCTGGCTGCCGGGGGGATCGGCCGGTGTCGGGGCCGGTGCACTCTGCTGCGGCGCCTCGGCCGGCGGCACACGGTCCAGACGCAAGGTCGCCCGGCGATTCTTCGCGCGATTGGCCTCGCTGGTGTTCGGCACCAATGGATAACGCTCGCCATGGAAGCGCACGGTGATCTGCTCGACGGGAATGCCATGGGCCTTGAGGTATTCCTGCACCGCCAGCGCGCGCCGCCGCGACAGGTCACGATTGGTCAGGCGGTTGCCACTGTTGTCGGCGTGGCCGTCGATCTGGAAGCTGTTGATGGTCGGGTCGGCCTTGACGAAGTCGAGGATGATATCGAGCTTGGCCTTGGCCATCGGGTCGAGGTCGATACCACCGCCGGGAAAGCCGATCTGCGCCAGGCGGATCTGGTCGAAATTCACCGGCAGCAGCTTGGCGGTGCAGGCCTCGTAGTCCTCGTAGGCCTTGTGGAACTTCACCGGCAGCAGACGCACTTCCAGCCTGTCACCACCATTGAGGGTGCGATGGCGCACCACCGGGCTGCGCCCCTCCAGCAAACCGGTAAGCAGGCGTGCGCCCTGCTCCTGCGAACTGTTGAACGGCACCTCGCCGCTGGCGACGCTGACCATGCCGAGGTTGATGTCGCCACGCCCCGGCTGCCAGGGCGCCGCCGCCGCCAACAGGGTCGCCGAGCCGTTACCGAGCCAGCGTTCGCGCACCTTGAGGCGGAAGGTGACCTGCTCGCCAGCCCGGCGCACGAACTCGCCACTGCCGAAATTGCTGATCGGCTGGCTCAACCGGCACTCGAACTTGTCGCCCTCGACCGTCCACTCCACCTTCTCCAGCCGCGTCTGGAAGCTGATGGCATGCGCCGGCAGGCACAGGGGCATGCCGGCCAGCAGGCTGATCAGAAGGTAATTGGGCGCACGCACGGTCGACTCCACGGCGGTTCACGGCATTCTCACGGGGTATCGGTCAGGCGCGCGGAAACTTGACCCCCTGCGTGCGATTGTCGCGCTGGCGCGAGCGCGAAGCGGCGCTTTTCAGGTACCATGCGGCCACGTTTTACCCGCCTGGAAGCCCCCATGTCCGACCGTCTGACTCTTCTGCGTCCCGATGACTGGCACATTCACCTGCGCGATGGCGCGGTGCTGCCACACACAGTCGGCGATGCCGCGCGCACTTTCGGCCGCGCCATCATCATGCCCAACCTGGTACCGCCGGTGCGCAATGCCGCCGAAGCCGATGCCTATCGCCAGCGCATTCTCGCAGCACGCCCGGCCGGCAGCCGCTTCGATCCGCTGATGGTGCTCTACCTCACCGACAACACCAGCCCCGAGGATGTGCGTGCGGCCAAGGCCAGCGGTTTCGTGCATGCCGCCAAGCTCTACCCGGCCGGCGCCACCACCAACTCCGACTCGGGCGTCACCAGCATCGACAAGATCTTCCCGGTGCTCGAAGCCATGGCCGAAGTCGGCATGCTGCTGCTGGTGCACGGCGAAGTGACCCGCGCCGAGATCGACGTGTTCGACCGCGAGAAGGCCTTCATCGACGAGCACCTGACCCGCGTGGTCGAGCGTTTCCCGACGCTCAAGGTGGTGTTCGAGCACATCACCACCCGCGATGCGGTGCAGTTCGTCGAGGCCGCCTCGGCCAACGTCGGCGCCACCATCACCGCTCATCACCTGCTGTACAACCGCAACCACATGCTGGTCGGCGGCATTCGCCCGCACTTCTATTGCCTGCCGATCCTCAAACGCAACATCCACCAGGAAGCCCTGCTCGACGCCGCCACCAGCGGCCACACCAGGTTCTTCCTCGGCACCGACTCGGCGCCGCACGCCAAGCACGCCAAGGAAGCCGCCTGCGGCTGCGCCGGCTGCTACACCGCGTTCGCGGCCATTGAGCTGTATGCCGAGGCCTTCGAGCAGCGCAATGCCCTGGACAAGCTGGAAGCCTTCGCTAGCTGCCACGGCCCGGATTTCTATGGCCTGCCGCGCAACAGCGACAGCATCACCCTGGTGCGTGAAGACTGGAGCGTGCCGGCCAGCCTGCCGCTGGGCGACAACAGCGTGGTGCCGCTGCGCGCTGGCGAAACCCTGCGCTGGAAATTGCTGGAGGCTCAGGCGTGAGCGAAGACAACTACGACGACGAACTCGAACCCAGCCTGCCGGCCGGCCCGCGCACGCCCATGGCGGCGCGCTTTCGTGGCTACCTGCCGGTGGTGGTGGATGTGGAAACCGGTGGATTCAACTGTGCCACCGACGCCTTGCTGGAAATTGCCGCGACCACCATCGCCATGGACGAGAGCGGCTTCCTTTACCCGGATCACACCCATTTCTTCCGCATCGAGCCCTTCGAGGGTGCCAATATCGAAGCGGCGGCGCTGGAGTTCACCGGCATCAAGCTCGACCATCCGCTGCGCATGGCGGTGAGTGAAGAGCATGCCCTCGGCGAGATCTTCAAGGGCCTACGCAAGTCGATCAAATCCGCCGGCTGCAAGCGCGCGATTCTGGTCGGGCACAACAGCAGCTTCGACCTGGGTTTCCTCAATGCCGCGGTGGCGCGTTGTGGCATCAAACGCAACCCTTTCCACCCCTTCTCCAGCTTCGACACCGCCACCCTGGCCGGTCTCGCCTATGGCCAGACCGTGCTGGCCAAGGCCTGCCAGACCGCCGGCATCGAATTCGACGGCAAGGAAGCGCACTCGGCCCGTTACGACACCGAGAAGACCGCCGAGCTGTTCTGCGGCATCGTCAACCGCTGGAAGGAAATGGGCGGCTGGGACGAATTCGATCAGTAATCCCCTCCTCTCTCGCGCACATGAAAAAACCGGCTGAGGCCGGTTTTTTCATGTGCGCGGAATCTCGGGAAAATCAGTATTGACGCCGGACTGGCAAGTTTGTGTGAGTGCTCGGGGGTTAAGTATTCAAGCTGCTTATCGGCGTCTGCTGATATCTCTCGTTTCGCCCTCCCGGGCGAGTCACTTTTGGGGCAAAAGTAACCAAAACCTCCGCCCGGTCATCCGGCCCTGGCTGCGCCAGGGTTCGTTCACTCCATCGCCGTTCCAGAGGCCCGCCGCGGTGGGCCATCCTTGGCCCATCGCGGCTCTCGCGACATCCATGTCGCTCAACCTCTTCCACGACGATTCCGCTCACCCTCCTGGGCGGGCTCTGCACGCGCCTGAACCAGCGGTAACCCAGAAGTAGCACTGAGTGGTTGCACATGGGTCAGCCTTAGGGCTGACCGGGATGCCGGCTGAAAGCCGGCATGCTACCCAGGCGAATGAAACTGCGCGAATGAAAGTTTTGGTTTAATTCGGCAGCCAAATCGCGGCTCCACAGCTACCAGAGCACGCCGGGCATGCCCGAAACCGATGTACGTTCAGGCGCGCTAACTCCCCCTTCAGGAGGCCGAACGTAGGCGCTGCGCAGGGGGCGAGTGGCATGGATGCCGCGAGAGGCTTAAAGGGCCAGGGACGGCCCTTGTAAGCCGACCCCGGAGCGGTGCCGGAGTGAGGGAAGTCGAGCACAGCGAGACCCGGATGGCGGGGGTGCGTTTCTTTTGCTTACTTTTCTTTGCGCATTTCAAAGAAAAGTGAGTCGCCCGAGGGGGCGAAACAGGGAGTTTCTGCACACACCGCAGCGGCGTCCAAAACACCACACAAACTTGCCAATCCAGTGTCAACCATGCATTCCCCTGAAAATGCGATAAACCTGTTTTCATGCCTGAACAGCGGAGCAATACCGTTCGTCAGGAGATGCGAGCATTCGCAACCGATCTTTGACAAGCATTCTCATTAACATTAGTATCCGAGCCATCGAACAGAACAACCTAGACGAGCCTTGCCCATGTACGTCTGCCTCTGTGAAGGTGTCACCGATACCCAGATCCGCGAAGCGGTCTATGAAGGCTGCTGCAGCTACCGCGAAGTACGCGGCGCCCTCGGCATCGCCAGCCAGTGCGGCAAGTGCGCCTGCCTGGCCAAGCAGGTGGTGCGCGAAAGCATCGCCGAAGTGCAGAGCAGCCAGGCGGGCCTCGCCTACCCGGCGAACTTCGTCGCCGCCTGATCGTCCCTGAATATGAAAAAACCGGATCATGGATCCGGTTTTTTTATGCCTGCCGTTCGCCTCAGAGCCTGCTCAGACGGGGCCGCCCAGGTGAGGCTGGCCCTCTAGGATCTTTTCAATGTCGTTTGGCCGACGCGCAGCAGCGCTTTGATCAGGCTATCCGCGATAGGCCTCGAACAGCCCTGTGGCGCCCATGCCGCCGCCCACGCACATGGTGACGATGCCGTAACGCAGCTCGCGGCGCTGCAACTCGCGCACCAGGTGGCCGACCTGGCGCGAGCCGGTCATGCCGAAGGGGTGGCCGATGGAGATGGAGCCGCCATTGACGTTGTACTTGTCGTTGTCGATCTCGAGCTTGTCGCGGCAGTACAGGCACTGCGAAGCAAAGGCCTCGTTGAGTTCCCACAGGTCGATGTCGGCCACGCTCAGGCCCTTGGCCGCAAGCAGCTTGGGTACCGAGAATACCGGGCCGATGCCCATTTCGTCCGGCTCGCAGCCGGCCACGGTAAAGCCGCGGAAGTAGGCCTTGGGTTTGAGGCCCAGCTCCAGCGCTTTCTCCAGGCTCATCACCAGAGTCATGGAAGCGCCGTCGGACAGTTGCGAGGCATTACCGGCGGTGACACTGCCGGCCGGGTCGAATGCCGGTTGCAGCTTGGCCAGGGATTCCAGGGTGGTGTCCGGGCGGTTGCAGTCATCAGCCTCGACCACCCCCTCGACGATCTTCTTCTCGCCGCTGGCCTTGTCTTCGAGCAGGTACTTCACCGCCATCGGCACGATCTCGTCGGCATACAGGCCTTCAGCCTGCGCCCGCGCCGTGCGCTGCTGGCTCTGCAGGGCGTAGGCGTCCTGGGTTTCGCGGCTGATACCGTAGCGGTTGGCGACGATCTCCGCGGTCTTGCCCATGGGGTAGTAGATGCCGGGGTTTTCCTCTTGCAGCAGCGGGTTGAACAGGTTGTCCATATTCATGCTTTTCAAGGTCATGGTGATGGACTCGACGCCACCGGCGACGATGATCTCGCTGCAACCGGAGGCTACCTGATTGGCGGCGATGGCAATGGCCTGAAGGCCCGAGGAGCAGAAGCGGTTCAGCGTCATACCCGCCACCGGGTTGCCCAGGCGTGACAGCACCGCGACGTTGCGACCGATGTTCATGCCCTGCGCGCCCTCATTGGAGCCAGCACCGACGATGCAGTCGTCGACCAGCTTCGGATCGATGCCGTTGCGCGTCAGCAACGCATCGACGCAATGGGCGGCCATGTCGTCCGGCCGAGTCATGTTGAACTTGCCACGGAAGGACTTGGCCAGGCCAGTCCGCACGCTGTCGACGATCACCACTTCACGCATGACGCACCTCGTTGTTATTGGATGGCGAATGGCGAGAAGATAAATCCAGCCGAGCACATGCTGCGACCATCATTGATCTGGCGTATACGGGCCGATGCAGGGGCGTAGCCCGGATGCAATCCGGGTCGATCAGCGCGACAGAGCATCAATCCTTGGCGAACGCCGCTTCGATGGCCTCGTTGATGGTGCGCAGTACCTTGACCCGAGCGAAGCGCTTGTCGTTGGCCTCGATCAGTGTCCAGGGCGCGATCTCGGTGCTGGTGCGGTCGACCATATCGCCCACGGCATCGGCGTAATCGTCCCACTTGTCACGGTTGCGCCAGTCCTCTTCGGTGATCTTGAAGCGCTTGAAGGGGATCTTCTCGCGCTCCTTGAAGCGCTCCAGTTGCGTCTGCTGATCGATGGCCAGCCAGAACTTCAGCAGAATCACCCCGGCGTTGGTCAGCTCCTCCTCGAAGTCGTTGATCTCACCGTATGCACGCAACCAGTCAGCCTGGCTGCAGAAGCCCTCGACCCGTTCCACCAGCACCCGGCCATACCAGCTACGGTCGAAGATGGTGAAATGCCCGCGCGCTGGGATATGCCGCCAGAAGCGCCACAGATAGGGCTGAGCGCGTTCCTCTTCGGTCGGCGCCGCCACCGGCACGATACGGTACTGACGCGGATCCAGCGCGCCCGTGACGCGGCGGATGGCGCCGCCCTTGCCAGCGGCATCGTTGCCCTCGAAGACGGCGAGCAAGGCGTGCTTGCGCATGCGTTTGTCACGCATCAGGCCGGACAGGCGCGCCTGTTCGGTGGCCAGTTGTTCCTTGTAGTCGTCCTTGTCCAGTGCCTGGGTCATGTCCAGGCTGGCCAGCAAACCGCGATTGTCCAGGCTGGAGACCAGCGGCGCCGAATGTGGCTGCAACTTCGCGCCCTGCGGATTGGCCAGCGCCGCCTGCAGACCTTCGAGCAGAATGCGCCCGACGGTGAGACTGCGGTAATAGTGATCGACACCCTCGACCACGTACCAGGGCGCGTAGTCGCGACTGGTGCGGCGCAAGATACGCTCGCCGTAGCGCACGAACTTGTCGTAGGTCTTCGACTGCTGCCAGTCCAGCGGGCTGATGCGCCAGCTATGCAGCGGGTCGTCCTTGAGCGCTTCGAGGCGCGCCTTCATGTGCTGCTTGGACAGGTGAAACCAGAACTTGAAGATCAACGCACCCTCGTCGCAGAGCATGCGCTCCAGGCGCTCGGCACCGTCGATGGCCTGATCCAGCACGGCATCCTTGAAGTGGCCATGCACCCTGCCCTGCAGCATCTGGCTGTACCAGTTGCCAAAGAACACACCCATACGCCCTTTCGGCGGCAACTGTCGCCAATAGCGCCAGGCCGGTGGCCGCGCCAATTCTTCATCGGTCTGTATATCGAAGGTGCTGACCTGAATCAGCCGCGGATCCATCCACTCGTTGAGCAGTTTCACCGTCTCGCCCTTGCCGGCGCCCTCGACGCCGTTGATCAGCACGATCACCGGAAAACGCGCCTGCTGCTTGAGCTCGTACTGTGCCTCCAGCAAGGCCTCGCGCAGCGCCGGCTCTTCGGCCTCGAACGTCTCTTTATCGATACTGCGGCCGATTTCGGCGGACTCGAACATGCAATGGCCTCCCTGGAATGGTCATGACAGCCTAACGGATAGGCGGCGACTTTGCCTGACGGCGGCTCGACACGAATTGACCTGCGCCGGGTAAACGACCGGCGCAGCGGTTAGCAGGCTGTTGAAAAACTACCTGCGTTGCCATTGCTACGTTAAAAACAGCCTCAAAATGCTCATTTACAACACGTAAACTGCGCTTTTTCGGCTGTTTTTGCCTTGCACTGGCTGCCTCGCCTACGTTTTTCAACAGCCTGCTAGAATCGCCGCCTGTTTTACCGGAAGCTCATCATGTCCGATGCTCACAACGCCCAGCTCGACTGGGACGAACACGGCCAGCCGCTGTCGCGCAGCTATGGCGACGTGTATTTCTCCCGCGCCAATGGCCTGGAGGAGACCCGCCACGTTTTCCTCGCCCATAACCAGATCATAGAACGCTGCCAGGCCCTGCCGGCCGGTGGAAGACTGGTGATCGGCGAAACCGGCTTCGGCACCGGGCTCAACTTCCTCTGCGCCTGGCAGGCCTTCGCCGAGCACGCTCCAGGCGATGCGCGGCTGCACTTCGTCAGCGTGGAGAAATTCCCCCTGACCCAGGCGGATCTGCAACGCGCCCTGAACCTGTGGCCGGAACTGGCGCCCTACGCCGAGCAGTTGCTGGCGCAGTACCGCGCCATCCATCCTGGCTTCCAGCGCCTGCTGCTGGGCGGCGGTCGTGTGGTGCTGACGCTGATGATCGGCGACGTGCTCGAATGCCTGCCGCAGCTCGATGCGCAGGTCGACGCCTGGTTCCTCGATGGTTTCGCCCCATCGAAGAACCCGGAAATGTGGACTCAGGCGCTGTTCACCGAGCTGGCGCGGCTGTCGGCACCGGGCGCGACACTGGCCACCTTTACCAGTGCCGGCTTCGTTCGGCGCGGGCTGATCGAGGCAGGTTTTGCTGTGGTGCGGGTCAAGGGCTTCGGCCACAAGCGTGAGATGCTCGCCGGCCCCTTCCAGGGCGAACCGGCCCAGCGCCCTGCCCCCTGGTTCGCCCGCCCGGCACTACCGGCCGGCGAGCGCCGGGCCGTGGTGATTGGCGCCGGCCTGGCCGGCTGTGCCACTGCGACGAGCCTGGTCGCACGGGGTTGGAGCGTAACCCTGCTGGAGCGTCACGACGATGTCGCCCGCGAGGCGTCGGGCAATCCGCAAGGGGTGCTCTATCTGAAGCTGTCGGCCCATGGCACCGCGCTGTCGCGGCTGATAGTCGCCGGTTTCGGCCATACCCGCCGCCTGCTCGAACGCCTGCAACATGGCACTGACTGGGATGCCTGCGGCGTGCTGCAACTGGCCTTCGATGCCAAGGAAGCCGAGCGCCAGGGCAAACTGGCCGCCGCCTTCCCCAGCGACCTGCTGCTGCCGCTGCCCCAGGCCGAAGCCGAAGAGCGCGCCGGCATCGGCCTGCCGGCCGGTGGCCTGTTCTACCCGGATGCCGGCTGGGTGCACCCGCCGGCACTGTGCCGATACCTGGTGCAGCATCCATTGATCGAACTGCGCCCCTATCAGGAGGCGTTGAGCCTGAGCCGACAGGATGACCACTGGCGCGTCGAAGGTCAGAACGGCGTGCTAGCCGAGGCGCCCGCTCTGGTGCTGGCCTGCGCCGCCGAGATCGGCCGCCTGTTGCCACAAGCGAACCTGCCGCTCAAACGCATTCGCGGGCAGATCAGCCGCCTGCCGGCCAGCGAGGCCAGCAGCGCGCTGCGTACCGTGGTCTGCGCCGAAGGTTACGTCGCGCCCGTGCGTGCTGGGGAGCACACCCTGGGCGCCAGCTTCGACTTCCACAGCGATGACCTTGCCCCCAGCGTGGCCGAGCATGCCGGCAACCTCGACCTGCTGCGGGAGATATCCCCTGATCTGACCGAACGCCTGGATGCCCAGGCGCTCGACCCCGCCACCCTGCAAGGCCGCGCCGCCTTTCGTTGCACCAGCCCTGACTACCTGCCGTTGGTAGGCCCGCTGGCCGAGCAGTCGGCATTCGCCGAGGCCTACGCCGTGCTGGCCAAAGATGCCCGCCAGATGCCGGATGTGCCCTGCCCCTGGTTGCCGGGGCTGTATATCAACAGCGGCCACGGCTCGCGCGGTTTGATCACCGCGCCACTGTCGGGCGAGCTGATCGCCGCCTGGCTGGAGGACGAACCGCTGCCAGTGCCGCGCGACGTGGCCGAGGCCAGCCACCCCAATCGCTTTATGCTGCGCACGTTGATTCGCGGGAGTTGATCGACGGTGCGCAAGTTGGCGCGTAGGGTGCGCCGTGCGCACCGAATCGATCCAGCCATTAAACCCTAGCCTCGACAAGCACCGGCCTGGGCTTGCGGAACACCAGCACGTTACCCAGCATCACCAACCCCAGGCCAAGCAGCGCCGGGGCTGTCCATTGGTAGCCTTCCAGGAATACCGAGATGTTTAGCGCCACCACCGGGAACAGCACGGTGCAGTAGGCCGCGCGCTCCGGCCCCATGCGTCCGACCAGGGTCAGGTAGGCGGTAAAACCGATCACCGAGCCGGGAATCGCCAGGTACAGCAGCGAGCCGACATAACGCAGATTCCACTCGAAAGCGAACGGCGTGCTGCTGACCAGGCAGATCACGACCAACATCGAGGCGCCATATAGCATGCCCCAGGCATTGGTGGTCAGCGGCTTGAGCCCAGCCTTCTGCTGCAGGCTGGAGAGCATGTTGCCGGCAGAGAAGAACAACGTGCCGCACAGCGCCAGGCCGATGCCCAGCAGGCTTTCGCGGCTGGCCTCGTGCCCGGCCAGCTCCGGCCAGAACAGCAGCCCAAGACCGACCAGCCCCAACGCACCACCGAGCAATACATTGGCGGCGATGCGCTGCTTGAAGAACAGCCGCGCATTGATCGCATTCCACAGGGTTGCAGTGGAGAAGATCACCGCGATCAGCCCGCTCGGAATCCACTGGCTGGCAGTGTAGAAGCACAGGAAATTGAGGCAGAACAAGCACAGCCCCTGTACCAGGCAAATGCCTTGGCCACGACGATCCAGTGGCTGCAGGCGACCACTGAAGCAGAGCATGGCGAACAGCACGGCCGCGGCCAGGGCGAAGCGATAGGCGATGGAGGCAGCCACGGCCACCTCGCCCATCTGTAATTTGATGGCGATCCAGGTGGTGCCCCAGATCAGGACGGTCAGCAGGTACAGAGACAGGTTCATCAAGTGTTCTCCAGGACTGGGCACAGTCTGGAGCCGGCGCGCACCCTGCGCTTGCATGAAGTTGCGCATTTTTCAAAGCGCCATCACTGCCTGCCATCGCGCGCGAAGCTTTATCATGCGGATTTCGTCAGCCAGGTCATCTTCACCGCATGCTTTCTGCCGTCGCGCGCTACAAACAATTGTTGTCCACCACCCTCGCCCGCTATTTCCCCCGCACCACCGCCTACCTGCGCGCCGAGCGCGAGGCCGCGCAGCCACGCAAGCCCGTGCGCAAGCAGAGCAAGAAGAAATCTACCGCCAACAAGAAAAGCGGCAGCAAGGCCACCGGCGGCAAACCCGGCCCCGCCGGCATCTACCCCAGCACCCGGCTGAAGATCGAAGAGGCGCAGGTGCAGGCCATGCGCGAGCGCGTGGCCCAGGCGGTGAGCGCCGGGCTGATCGGTGCACCATCGGACGAGCAGTGGGCGATGATTCTTTGCCGCGCCCCGCTGGCGCGCATCTTCGCCGGCGCCGGCTCGGGCAAGTCGAGCACTCTGGTACTGCGTGTGGTGTTCCTGCTCTGCCACCTGGAGGTCGAGCCACAGCGCCTGACAGTGATCTCCTTCACCAACGCCTCCTGCAACGAACTGCGCGAACGCCTGCAACGCCTGCTCGACTTCTGGCACTACCCGCACGACGCGCGCCAGTGCGTGCGCACTTTCCACGCGGCCATGGCGACGCTGGCCAAGGAGCGCCTGGACAACCCGCGCTGGTTCGAGCAACTGGACGACCCCAGCGACGAACCGGACAACCCGTTAGCTGGTGGGCGCCTGCGCCCTGCGCAGCAGCGCCTGCTCAAGCAGGCTTACCAGCATGCCTACGCCGATGATGCGCGCTTTCGTGGCCTGACTCATCGCCTGCTCGAGCTGCCCGCTCCCGAGGAGCCTCCCAAGGGCAAAGCCAAAGCGCCGCTGGATACCTGCAAACTGCCCGGCGAATTCGCCGCCCTGCCGCTGTTCGAGCTGCTGCACGGGCAGATCGATTTCGCCGAGAGCCTCGGCATCCGCCTCGATCGCCTGGACGTGAAAAGCCTGGATTGCGCCACGCGCGAACGCGACGTCATCGAAGCCATGCAACGCTTCCACCAGCACTTCACTAACCTGCTGCACAGCCAGGGGTTGATGTGCTTCAACGGTGCCTTCGCGCAACTGAGCGAAGGATTGAGCACCGACAACGGCAAGCCTGGCCCGGCCCTGCTCGCCCTGAGCCACCTGCTGATCGACGAGTTCCAGGACATCTCGCCACAGATCGTGCTGTGGCTGCAGGCCGTGCACCGCCGCCTGCACCGCGCGGGCGAGCGCATCAGCCTGATGGCCATTGGCGATGACTGGCAGTCGATCTACGGCTGGCGTGGCAGCTCGCCGGAGCTGTTCATCGACTTCGACCGGCACTTCCCCAGCCGTGGACGCGGCAAGAGCACCACCCTGCTGCTGAGCACCAACTACCGCAGCATCGAGCCAGTAATCCGCGACGGCGAAAAGGTACTGGCAGGTGTTCAGACCAAACAGGGCAAGACCTGCATCGCGGCCAGGGCCATGCAACCGGGCGATCATGGTGTGAAGCTGATCCTGCGCTTCGACCTGGCCAGCGGACTGCCGGCACTATTGAAGGAAATCACCGCGCAGTGCCAGCACGTCAGCCAGCGTCGCAACGCGGATCGCACCGCCGTGCTACTGCTCAGCCGGCGCAACGAACCCTTGCAGCAGGTGCGCGCGCAACTGGACAAGACACTGCCGGTCAGAACCCTGACCATCCACCGCGCCAAGGGCCTGCAGGCCGAGGTGGCGATCATCCTCGATGACTGCCTACCGGTGGATAAACACCCGCTGCGCAACGCGCTCTATGCCCAGTGCGGCTTTTTCCGCCAGAGCTACGACCAGGCCATGCAGGACGAAGCCAGGCGCCTGGCCTACGTGGCCATCACCCGTGGCGTGAGTCGGGTGCTGTGGTACACGCGCAAGGCTCAGGGCGCTACGCAATGCTTGGCAGCCAGCCGGGCAATCGCGCAAGCTGCGGACTGATCGGCACTTCGGGATTTTCCATGGACAAACTGCTGGCTCTGCGCACCTTCGTCGCCACCGTCCGCTGCGGTGGCTTTTCCGCTGCGGCGCGGCAACTGGGGCTGGCCACTTCCTCGGTGACCCGCACGGTCAACGCCCTGGAGCAGGAGCTGGGCTGCGTGCTGCTCAACCGCAACACGCGCCAGGTCAGCGTCAGCGAGGCCGGACGGGACTATTTCGAGCGCGCCCTGGCCATCCTCGATGCGCTGGACGAAGCCGATGCCGCCGTGGCCGACAAGGGTGAAGAAGTGCGTGGCCACCTCGCGGTGAGCATGCCGGTGGAGTTCGCCCGACGCATCGTCGCTCCGCACCTGGGCGAGTTGCTCACCCGCCACCCACAACTGGAACTGACCCTGCGGGTCACCGATGAAGTGGTCGACCTGCTCGGCGAACGTATCGACCTGGCCCTGCGCCTGGGTTCTTCCATCGTCAGCGACGACGTGGTCAGCCAGCGCGTCGGCAGTTTCCGGCGCTGGCTGGTGGCAAGCCCACAATATCTCGCTCGCACCTCACCCATCGCCCATCCGGATGCACTCCAGGCACACACCTGTCTGCAGTTCGACTATGGCAGAGCGACCCGTTACTGGCGCTTCGAGCAGAACGGCACGACGCTACAGGTGCCCATCACAGGGCGCCTACACAGCAACAACGCCGATATCCTGCGCCAGGCGGCCCTGGCCGGCCAGGGGGTCGCACTGCTGGCGGACTGGCTAGTGCGTGAGGATGTGGAAAGCGGCAAGCTGCAGCGCCTACTACCCGAACATGAAGTGGCCCCTGGGCCCCACGACGGTGCCATTCATCTACTGTATCTGCCCAATCATCGGGGCTCGAAACGCATCGCCGCCTTCAGTGAATTCCTCCAGGCGTTGCTGCAAGGCTGAAAGTCTTTGCGCACTGCGCAACGCACTGTTGCTGGACGAGTGGATTCTCCGCCTGGCGCCACATCCCTAACCTTGCGCCTGCCTTCCCTTTCGCCGAGATACCAGCATGACCAGCCAGAGTTCCTCGCTCACCCACGAATCTCCATCCCTGCCACAAGCCCTGGTGCTGCTGTTCGCCCTGTGCTGTGGTGCCATAGTCGCCAACCTCTACTATGCCCAGCCGATCATCGAGCTGATCGCTCCGGATGTCGGCCTGAGCGCCGAGCGCGCCAGCCTGATCGTCTCACTGACGCAGATCGGCTATGCCCTGGGTCTACTGTTTCTGGTGCCGCTGGCGGATCTGCTGGAAAGCCGCCGGCTGATGCTGATCACCACTGCCGCCGCCCTGCTCTGCCTGCTTGCAGCGGCCTTTGCGAAGCAGCCGGATCTGTTCCTCGGTCTGGCACTGCTGATCGGTTTGAGTTCGGTTTCGGTGCAGATGCTGATTCCCCTGGCCGCCAACCTGGCACCGGAGGCCAGCCGTGGCCGCGTGGTGGGCAATATCATGAGCGGCCTGTTGCTGGGCATCCTGCTGGCTCGCCCCTTGGCCAGCCTGGTGGCCGGTGAGTTCGGCTGGCGTGCGGTATACCTGATGGCGGCTGCCCTGATGCTGCTGATCACCCTGGTGATCGCCACTACCATTCCACGCCATGTCCCCAGCCATCGCGCCAGCTACGGGCAATTGCTGGCTTCGCTGGCGCACCTGCTGCACCGCTATCCCACATTGCGCCGCCGCGCGCTCTACCAGGCCATGATGTTCGCCAGTTTCAGCCTGTTCTGGACGGCGGCGCCGCTGGAGTTGGCGCGTCATCTGGGCCTGAGCCAACAGGACATCGCCCTGTTCGCCCTCGCCGGTGCCATCGGCGCAGTTGCGGCGCCCATTGCCGGGCGCCTGGCCGATGCCGGCCATACCTGGCGCGCCAGCCTGGTGGCACTGATCCTGGCCCCGCTGGCCTTCGCCCCCAATCTACTCAACCATGGGCTGGGCTGGATCGGCCTGGTCGCTACCGCCATCGTGTTGGATTTCGCCGTGCAGATGAGCATGGTGCTGGGCCAGCGCACCATCTACGCCTTGGAGCCGCAGAGCCGCGCCCGCCTCAATGCGCTGTACATGACCAGCATCTTCATTGGCGGCGCCATCGGCTCGGCGCTGGCCAGCCCGATCTACGAGCGCTTCGGCTGGCAAGGCACGGCCTTGCTGGCCGCCGCACTGCCGCTGCTGGCCCTGGGTAGCTTTCTGCGCAGCGGCAGGTGATCACACCCGCCGAGCGACTGTGCTTCACTCGCGGTACGAAGCCCGGCCAGGATTAAGGAGGCATTGCCATGGCAACCATGAAGATTCACGAAGGCGGCTGCCTGTGCGGAAACATCCGCTTCGCCACCAAAGGCCAGGCGCTGCGGCCGCACACCTGCTCATGCCGGATGTGCCAGCGCCACTCCGGGGCGTTGACCCAGAGCTGGGTCGAGTTCGCCGCCGACCAGGTCGAGTGGATCGGCCCAGGTGGAGCACCGGCCACCTGGCGCTCGTCGGAGTGGTCGAGCCGGGCGTTCTGCCCGGTGTGCGGCAGCACCATCGGCGCCATCGACGACGAACCGACGCTGGCCATTGCCGTGGGCGTCTTCGACTCCCACAAACGCAAAGCACTGGCGCCGCAATACCATTCCTACGTTTCCAGCCGCCCCCGCTGGTGGTGCTTGCAACAACCGGATCAGGACTGAAGGCTGACACGCAGCGTGCCATGGGGCGGCCCGCACATTTGCCGCCATACATGGTGGCAAAAACGGCAGGCAACAAAAAACCCGCCGAAGCGGGTTTCTTCCCAACCATCCAACATCCTGTCGGTAGCCATCTTGGCCTGGTCATCTTCCGTGATCCTCAGCGATCCATCGCTGCAGGGGATGTGTGTAGATTAGAGATCTCACCGGGATGGCAGAAGTGGCGCTTACCGTCATGACGTGTAAGACATTCGCCATAGACGAGCAGGATCATTTCCCGATCATGCGTGCCAGCACGTCTTCGCCGCCCTGGTGACGATGGATGAACGCCATCGCCACATGGCCGATGATAAGTGCCAGCAGCAGCAAGCCGAGGTTGCCGTGAAGCAGGCTGGCCGGCGCGATCATCCATTCGATCTTGCCGTCGCTGAAGCCCGGCATGAGGGTCATGCCGAAGGCCACGAACTCGCGGCCAGAGCCGTACTGACGAAGCAACGCGATAAAGGGAATCACGAACAGCAGGCCATAGAGCGTCAGGTGGCCGAGCCGCGCCAGGCTACTGACCGCTGTCGGCCGCCGGTTGCGACTGTAGAACGCCCACCCCAGGCGAATCACCACCAGGATCATCAGCAGCAGCCCGGTTGCCTTATGCGTGCTCCAGGCGAAGGAGTCCAGCGCACTGTCCGGCAAGAGCACATGTGCCAGCACGGTCACGAACTGCCAGCCAAGCAGGACAGCCATGCTCCAGTGCAGCAGACGGGTGACGGTGCCATAGCGCTGCGCGCAATCATGCAGATTCGACATCGTGGTTCCTCTTCAATGTCATCGACGAAATCGCTGCCAGGCTGGAACGACCTGACCGCGGCAAATACCTTTGCCACAGGCAAGGGTGCCCAAGCCTGAGTCACAGAGGCGAATTCAGATGTTAGCGAGTATGTCGTAAAAGCCTCGCAGCGAGCCCTTGCCGGCAATGGCAAGGGCTCGCCGGGCCATCAGCTTTCGCGCAACGCTTCGCGGGCCTCGCGCCAGGCATGGTGCTGCGGCTCCTGCCAGATACGGGCGTGCAGGCGGGCCATGCCGTCGGGGTCGTTGAGCAGACGCCAGCGCGTCGCTTCGACACGGCCTTCGGGGCCGGCGGCAAGGATTTCCTCGATGCGCTCGTCGCGTAGCGCTTCGGCGGCCGGAACCACCTTGGCATGGCGGGCACGGGCCATGGCGCAGACCAGGGCGTTGTACAGCGGGTCGACCACTGCCCGGACGAAGCCCTTGCGCAGCGCCCGCGCGCTGTTCAGGCGCTCGTATTCAGCGGTGTTGCTCAGCTCACGCGGCACCTCGTGCTCCTCCGGGATGAGGAACAGCTTGCCGCGCCGCGCTGCCAGACCGGGCGCGGTACGGCTGGTGAGCACCGACACCACCGGCGAGAGGATCAGCGACACGACGATGGGCGCCAGCCACCAGAGGAAGTCGGGGTTCAGCCAGGCGACCAGCGCCGTCCAGCCGAGGCCGATGAGCACCTGCGAGCCATGCCGGCGAAACGCTTCGCTCCAGGGCGTGGAGTCATCCACCCGTTGCGGCGAGTTCCACTGCACGGACCAGCCGAGGAAGGCGGCGGTGACGAACAGACTGTGGAACAGCATGCGCACCGGCGCCAGGAGCACCGAGCAGGAGGCCTCCAGCAACATCGACAGCAGCACGCGCATGCGCCCGCCATAGGCTTCGGCGCCCTGAATCCAGATCAGCAGCACGCTGAGCAGCTTGGGCAGGAACAGCAGGGTCATGGTGGCCGAGAACAACGCCACGGCCTCCTGCGGTTGCCAGCGTGGCCACAGTGGATAGAGCTGGTTGGGCTGCAGGAAGTACTCCGGCACCATCAGCGTATGGATCGCCAGCAGGCAGGTGGACAGCACCAGGAACAGCAACCACAGCGGTGCCGAGAGGTAGGACATGACGCCGGTGAGGAATACCACGCGGTGCACCGCGTGCATGCCGCGCACCAGGAACAGGCGGAAGTTCATCAGGTTGCCATGGCACCAGCGCCGGTCGCGCTTGAGCTCGTCGAGCAGGTTCGGCGGCAGTTCTTCGTAGCTGCCAGGCAGGTCGTAGGCGATCCACACGCCCCAGCCGGCACGGCGCATCAGCGCAGCCTCGACGAAGTCGTGGGAGAGGATGGCCCCGGCAAACGCCCCCTTGCCCGGCAACGGCGCCAGAGCACAGTGCTCGATGAAGGGTTTGACCCGGATGATCGCGTTGTGGCCCCAGTAGTGCGACTCACCGAGCTGCCAGAAGTTGAGGCCGGCGGTGAACAGCGGGCCGTAGACGCGCGTGGCGAACTGCTGCAACCGGGCATAGAGGGTGTCCATGCCCGAAGCCTTCGGCGCGGTCTGGATGATCCCGGCACCGGGGTTGGCCTCCATCAGGCGCACCAGGCGGGTCAGGCATTCGCCACTCATCACGCTGTCGGCGTCGAGCACCACCATGTAGCGGTAGTTGCTGCCCCAGCGCCGGCAGAAGTCATCGATGTTGCCGCTCTTGCGCTTCACCCGGCGCCGGCGACGGCGGTAGAAGATATGGCCGAAGCCTTCCACCTCACGACACAGCTCCATCCAGGCCTGTTGCTCGGCCACGCAGATGTCCGGATCGTTGCTGTCGCTGAGGACGAAGAAGTCGAAATGCTCGAGCTGGCCGGTGGCCTTGAGCGACTCGAAGGTGGCACGCAGGCCGGCGAACACGCGTGGCACGTGCTCGTTGGCAATGGGCATGACCAACGCGGTACGGGCCTTGGGCGAAATTGGCTCATCGCCGCAGGAGGTGGCGGAAATGCTGTAGCGATCACGCCCCTTGAGCAACTGGAAGAACCCCATCAAGGCTGTCCAGAAGCCCATCGACACCCAGCAGAACAGCAACGCGAACAGCGCCAGGATGCTGGTCTGCACCACGTAAGGCAGGATCTGCCGCGCCGACTCCAGCCAGGGCTGCTCGAACACCAGGCGCAGATCCACCAGCGACCAGCCCTGATAAGGCAGCACCGATTTCATGTACCAGGTGGCAACCACCGTCTGCACGATCATCAGCACCATCAGGGCGGCACGGCGCACCGCGGCCACATGACGCCAGTGCTCCTCACTGAAGTCCTCCGACTCGCGGGTACGCGGGCGTGGCGTATGCTGGCCGCTCTTCAGGCGCCACCAGCCGCGCTCGAGGATGTTGGTCTGCCAGGGCTCGGGCACCATGCGGGTGCGCTTGATCGGCGGGGTCGACTCGATGGTCGGCCGCCCCTGGTGATCCTGCACCAGGCGGCAGCCACGCTCCATGGCGTCCGGCCAAGCCATGGACAGGCGCACGGGAACCGACTCGAGCAGTTCCCGGGTTTCCTCCTCCACCACCGGCGAGGCGGCTTCAGGGGCCTGCAGGGCATGGTGCAGCTCGGCCAGATCGCCGCCCTCCTCAAGGCGGCGCTCCAGTTCCTGTTGCTGAGCCTGGTCCAGGGGCAGTTCTTCCAGGTACTCCTGGATCAACGTGGCATCGGGGGACTTATTCATGGGCAGGTAGCTGATAGCTCCAGGTTTCCGACAGGGGCTTGCCGTCCTCGATCAGGGCAGCACGCATTTCCACCGGCTGCGCCGGATCCTTGACCTTGACCCGCAGCGTCAGGCGCCAACCCTTGCTCACCGGGTTGTAACGCAGATTCTTCTCCACGATATCGGCGTTGCCGTCGACGCTGATCTGCGGCTCGATGGGCGCATCGGGCTTGCGTTCAGCCAGTACCGGGCCGGCGAAGTCCACCACCAGGGCGGTGCTGCCATCGGGCTGACGGATCAGGTTGGCCTGTTTCACGTCGCCCTCGGACAGACGGGTCTGGGTGACCATGGCCAGCTTGGGATCATGCAGCTTGGCATCGTCGCGACTGAAATGCAGGCGGTAGTGCACGTCCAGCGCCTCACCGGGGGCCGGCTGCTGATCCGGGCGCCACAGCGCGACGATGTTGTCGTTGGTTTCATCGGGCGTGGGAATTTCCACCAGCTCGACCTGGCCCGGGCCCCAGTCCCCCACGGTTTCCACCCAGCCGCTGGGACGCAGCTCGTAGCGGTCGTCGAGGTCCTGGTACTGGGCGAAGCTGCGGCCGCGCTGCATCAGACCAAAGCCACGGGGGTTGTCGATACGGTAGCTGCTGACATTGAGGCGCTTGGGGTTGTTCAGCGGGCGCCACAGCCACTCACCGTTGCCGGCATGGATGGCCAGGCCATCGGAGTCGTGCAGCTCGGGGCGGTAGTTGGGACGCGGCCAGGGCTGGTTGGCACCGAACAGGTACATGCTGGTCAGCGGCGCGATACCGAGTTTTTCCACCGGCTCGCGCAGATAGACCTTGGCCTGCACGTCGAGCACGCTATCGCGGCCCGGGTCGATCTCCATGCGGTAAGCGCCGGTGGCACGCGGCGAATCCAGCAGAGCGTAAAACAGCAGGGTGCCACGGTCAGGCTGCGGCTTCTCGATCCAGAACTCGGTGAAGCGCGGGAACTCCTCGCCGGACGGCAGTGCGGTGTCGATGGCCAGGCCGCGGGCGGACAGGCCATAGACCTGGCCCTTGCCGACGATGCGGAAATAGCTGGCGCCAAGCACGCTCATCACCTCGTCCTGCTTGCCCGCCTCGTTCAGGGGGTGAACGACCTTGAAGCCGGCAAAGCCCAGATTCTTGAGGTCGTCCGGGTTGAGCTTGAGGTCGGAGAAATCGAACATCTCCGGCGAGTACTTGATTTCATGGGTGCCCGTGGCGGTCACCTCGTTGATTTTCACCGGCACGTCGAAGTGCATGCCCTGATGGAAGAAATACAGCTGGAAGGGCGTCTTGCCATCTCTCCAGTGTGCATGATCCTCACGGAAGCGGACTTTCTGGTAATCGGCGAAAGGCAATTCGCGCAAAGCAGCAGGCAGCCGACTTTGCGGGGCACTGTAGCGTTCTGCGGCGAGCGCCTTGGCCTTGACGGCCACATCATCCAGGTCGAAAGCCCATGCGTGTGCGGCAAACAACAAGGGCAAAGTACTCAGAATCAACCGGCCGGTCTTGCCCAGACGGGTTGCAGAACGACGACTCATTGACACACAGCCTCCAAGGCATACGGATTGACGCGCAGCGAGCACCCCACGGGTTGCCGCTGCACGGGGATCAAAGTTGGGCGAAAATGGTGCAAGGGAAAACGCAGAAACGGCATGCTGACACAGACGAATGCTGGCCAATAGCATGCACGTTTTTTCTGCGCATTATTACCAGATCGCGATGCCCAGCACAGGGGCTCACACAGGTATATTTTTCGCCTCCTTGAGCCGCCCCCTCAACGGCGCGGCAATAGCTCGAAACGGGCCTCCTGCACGGTCTCCGAATCCAGGCCAAGCTGAACACGGAAAGCACCTGGCTCGCTGACATGGCGCAGGCTGGCATCGTAGAAACGCAGCATGGGTTCGTCGATGTCGAAACTCAGCTCACGCGCCTCGCCTGCCTCAAGCTTGACCCTGCGAAAATCCTTGAGTTCCTTAACCGGACGGATCACCGAAGCGGCCTCGTCACGCAGATAGAGCTGCACGACCGTAGCACCGGCGCGGCTTCCAGCGTTTTTCAGGGTCACGCTGACACGAATCTTTTCGTCAGGCCCCATGCGCTCGGCGGACAGCTTCGGTGCCGAAAGCTGGAAGTCGCTGTAACTCAAACCGTAGCCGAACGGATACAGCGGGCCGTTGGGCTCCTCGAAATACTGCGAGGTGTAGTTGCCCGGCGTGCCGGGAGTGTAAGGGCGGCCCAGACGCAGATGGTTGTAATAGGTGGGAATCTGCCCCACCGAACGCGGGAAGGTGATCGGCAGCTTGCCCGACGGGTTGTGGTCGCCGAACAGCACATCGGCGATGGCGTTGCCGCCTTCGATGCCGCTGTACCAGGTTTCCAGCATGGCGTCGGCGTTTTCCTTCTCCCAGCCGAGCGCCAGTGGCCGGCCGTTCATCAGCACCAGCACCAGGGGTTTGCCGGTGGCCTTGAGGGCACGCAGCAGGGCCTGCTGACTGTCGGGCAGATCCAGGCGAGTACGGCTGGAGGACTCGTGCGACATCCCACGCGCCTCGCCCACGGCAGCGACGATGACGTCGGCCTGAGTCGCGACGCGCACGGCCTCTTCGAGCATTTCCTGCGGCGTGCGCTTGTCCAGCACCACTTCCGGGCGATCCCAGTTGAGCTGGTTGAGGTAGTTGATCACATGGGCGTCATCGGTGACGTTGGCACCGACGGCATAGAGCAGCTTGCCGTGGCCTTTGAGGGCCGTCTCCATACCCTTGCGCAGGGTCACCGCCTGCTCGGCCACGCCGACCGCCGACCAGCTACCAAGCATGTCCACCGGCGAGTCGGCCAGCGGGCCGATCAGGGCAACGGTGGCGTTCCTGTTCAGCGGCAGGGTGTCACCATGGTTTTCCAGCAATACCAGGGAATCGCGCGCCATGGCACGAGCATCGGCACGGTGCAGGCGGCTTTCGGCATTGACGTCGGCCGGATCGTCCTCGGCGCGGCCGATGCGGCGGAAAGGATCATGGAACAGGCCGAGTTCGTACTTGGTGCTCAGCACGTGGCTGACGGCCTCGTCGAGCACCGCCTGCGGCACCACGCCGTCGCGCACCAGACCCGGCAGCTCCTGATCGTACAGGGTGTCGGCCATGCTCATGCCAACGCCTGCGGTGATGGCCAGGCGCGCAGCTTCGCGGCCATCTGAAGCAACACCGTGGCGAATCAGCTCAGTGATGGCACCGTGATCGCTCAGCGCCACGCCCTTGAAGCCCCAATCGCGGCGCAGCAGGTCACGCAGCAGCCAGGTATTGGCCGAAGCCGGCACGCCATTGATGGCATTGAGCGCCACCATCACCCCGCCGGCACCGGCCTCGATAGCCGCGTGGTAGGGCGGCAGGTAGTCCTGGTACATGCGCATCGGGCTCATGTCCACCACGTTGTAGTCACGCCCCCCCTCCACCGCGCCGTACAGAGCGAAGTGCTTGACGCTGGCCATGATGTGCTGGGGCGAACTCAGATCGTCGCCCTGGTAGCCCTTGACCATGGCGGCGGCGATCTTCGACACCAGATACGGATCCTCGCCGAAGCCCTCGGAAGTGCGCCCCCAGCGCGGATCACGGGAAATATCCACGGTGGGCGCGAAGGTCATGTCCAGGCTGTCGGCGCTGGCCTCGAAGGCGGCGATGCGCGCGCTGTTCTCGATGGCCGGAATGTCCCAGCTCGAAGCCAGACCGAGGCCGATGGGGAAGGTGGTGCGATGACCATGGATGATGTCGTAGGCGAAGAAGATCGGAATACCCAGGCGGCTGCGCATGGCGGCTTCCTGCATGGGCCGGTTCTCCGGGCGGATCACCGAGTTGAAGGTGGCGCCGATGCGCCCGGCGGCGATTTCCTCACGGATACGCTCGCGCGGCATGTCGCCGCCAATGCTGATCAGGCGCAGCTGACCGACCTTTTCTTCCAGCGTCATGCGCCCGATCAGGTCGTTGATGAAGGCATCCTTGTCATCCAGCGAGGGGGCAGCCAGGGCGAGAATGGGGGGGCAGAGCAGAGAGGCAAGAGCGAACGAGCGCAGTGGTTTCATCGAGGGCAGCATCCAACCGGGAGTCATTGTTCGAGTGGCCGCCAAGATACCCCGACTCAAGGCATCGCGCGTTGCGGCGAAGGAAAAATTATTCACTTGCACAGACTTGCGCTTTTTATCGCGAAGGACTGGCGTGCCGGCCTAGTGAGCGTAGCATCCCCTGCAAAGGAGACTTCGATGGCGCAACTCGAACACCTGCAGGTATTCCAGACCATGAGTCGCTCGCCCAATGCGCGACTGCACGGCCTGGCCCATCTGGGCGACGGTCTGGCCCTGGCGCACTGGAGCAACGCCCATGACGTACGCGACTACCTCGCCCCCAGCCATCATACCCTGTCATGCTACCTGAGCGGAGGCACCGGTACTTTTCGCCGCGAGCATCCGGGCAACAAGGGTGCCCCGGATCGCCTGTGCATCATGCCGGCCGAACACGAGTCGGCCTGGATCATCAATGGCCAGATCCAGCTCGTCCACCTCTATGTGGAGCAGGAGCGCTTCGCCCTCGGCGCGGTTACCTTGCTCGACCGTGAACCGCGCAGCCTGCAACTGCAGGAAGCCACCTTCCTCGAGGATGCCGAGCAGGCGGCGCGCTTTCGCCAGCTATGCCGGCTCGACTGGCAGGAGCCCGGCGAACGCCTGCTGACCAGCAGCCTGGCGCATGAGTTGCTCGACCACGCCCTGCTGAACCAGGTTGGGCTGCGCCCGGGCCTGCGCCTGAAAGGCGGCCTGGCCCCGGTGCAACGCCGCCGTCTGCGCGAACATATCGAGCAGCACCTGGCCGAACCGCTGTCGCTGGGCGAGCTGGCAAGCCTCTGCGCGCTGTCCGAATACCATTTCGCGCGGATGTTCCAGACCAGCTTCGGCCTACCGCCACACCGCTACGTGCTGGCCCGTCGCCTGGCCCGCGCCTGCCACCTGCTGCGTCACTCGCGCCTGCCACTGGGCGAAGTCGCTATGGCCTGCGGCTTCGCCAGCCCCAGCCACTTCAGCAACCGCTTCCGCCTGGCGCTACGCGCAACGCCAGGCCAGTACCGCGCCGCCTTCCAGGGCTGAGCCTCTCTCGCCCGCAAGCGGGCTTCTGAGCGAGTGGTCACGGCTGCGCGTCGACAATCTCGCCAAGGCGCCTGCTAATCACCGCGCGGCTATGCGAAAATCTGCGGCTTTGCATTGCCACATGGCCCAGTCATGCGCCCATTACCTTTCGCCACGGGGCTCAGTTGATGCCCCTGGACATCCACCAGTTGCGTCAGGAGGACTGGCGCTCCGAGTTCGGCGCCGGCGACCTGCGACGCGGCATCGCCTATGCCGAGGAACAGCGCAGCAAGCTGCTCAGCCTGCGCGACAACAGCCTGCTGGCCAATTGTCGTGGCTCGGGCAGCCAGAGCTATCAGCAACGCATCACCCTGCACCCTTATGGGCGCAAATGGAGCGTGACCGGCCACTGCACCTGCCCGGTGGGCTTCAACTGCAAGCATGTGGTCGCCGCCCTGCTCATCCTCGAAGCCCGGCAACGTGATGGCCATGACCTCAGCGACCTGATCGTACCGAGCAAGGAAGTGGCCGAGCAGCGCCTGGAGGGCATCGCGCCGACCGCCGTACTGACCCTGGGCAGCCATGTGCGCGTGCATTTCGACGCTCGCAAGGGACGCATGCTGGAACAGACCCAGCACCGTGCTGCGCTGGCCTTCGACTATGCCGGGCATCGCGTCTTCGGCAAGCCGGCCAAGGATCTGCTCAAGCGTCTGGATGCCGCCACCAATCTGCGTCTGATCCGTGATGCCGCCGCCGAGAACAGCCTGCGTAAACGCCTGGAAAACCTCGGCCTGCAAGTGGCACTGCGGCAGAGCGAGGCACTGCCGGCCGATGCCGGCGAGCCTTTCGAGCTGGAGCATGAACGCGACTGGCTGGCCTTCGTCCACGAGCACCTGCCACGACTGCGTGCCGAAGGCTGGCAGATCCACATGCGCCCGGACTTCCAGTACAACCTGGCGCAGATCGATGACTGGTACGCCGAAGTCGAGCAGGATCCGCAGCAGACCTGGTTCGACCTGGAACTGGGCATCGAAGTGGAGGGGCAGCGCATCAGCCTGCTGCCGATCCTGCTCCAGGCCATTCGTCGTACCCCCTGGCTACTGGCGCCGGAAGCCCTGGCCCAGCGCACCGACGAGGATCGCCTGCTGATCAGCCTGCCGCAGAGCGGCAAGCGTGTCGCCCTGCCTTTCGCTCGCCTCAAGCCGTTGCTGGCGACCCTGGGCGAGCTGTATTTCCGCGACCCGCAAGAAGATCACCTGCCGCTGCGCCTGGGGCGCGCCGATGCCGCGCGTCTGAGCGCACTCAGCGACAACGATCTGCTGAGCTGGCAAGGTGGCGACAACCTGCGTGGTTTCGCCCAGCGCCTGCAGCAGCTCGGCAGCCGCACCACCCAGGCCCCAGCCGAACTGCACGCTGCCCTGCGCCCCTACCAGTTGCAGGGCCTGGACTGGATGCAGACCCTGGCCGAACTGCAGGTCGGCGGCGTACTGGCCGACGACATGGGCCTGGGCAAGACCCTGCAGACCCTCGCCCATATCCTCAGCGAGAAACAGGCCGGGCGCCTGGACAAGCCGGCGCTGATCGTCATGCCCACCAGCCTGATTCCCAACTGGCAGGACGAGGCCGCACGCTTCGCCCCGAGCCTGCGCGTGCTGGCCCTGCATGGCGCCAAGCGCAAGGCGCTGTTCGAGCAGATCGCCGAGCATGATCTGATCCTCACCACCTACGCCCTGCTACCGCGCGACCTCAAGGCCCTCAACCAGCAACACTACCGTCTGCTGATCCTCGACGAGGCGCAGAACATCAAGAACCCGCGCAGCAAGGCGGCCAGTGCCGCCGGCCAGGTCAATGCCGAGCTGCGCCTGTGCCTGACCGGCACGCCGCTGGAAAACCATCTGGGCGAGCTGTGGTCGCTGTTTCACTTCCTCATGCCCGGCTGGCTCGGCGATGCCAAGGCCTTCAATCGCAACTACCGCAGCCCCATCGAGAAACGCGGTGACGCTCAGCGCCTGGCCCACCTGACTGGCCGTATCCGCCCCTTCCTGCTGCGCCGCACCAAGGAGCAGGTGGCCAGCGAACTGCCGCCGAAGACCGAAATCGTGCAATGGGTCGAGATGACCCAGCTACAGCGTGACCGCTACGAAACCCTGCGCCTGGCCATGGACAAGAAGGTGCGCGATGAAATCGCCCGCCAGGGTCTGGCGCGCAGTCATATCGTCATCCTCGAAGCACTGCTGCGCCTGCGCCAGAGCTGCTGCGACCTGCGCCTGCTGGGTGATGCAGGCGAGACCCTGCAGGCCAGCGACTCGGGCAAGCTCAGCGCCCTGCTGGAGATGCTCGAGGAACTGGTGGCCGGAGGTCGGCGCGTGCTGCTGTTCTCCCAGTTCACCTCAATGCTGGCGTTGATCGAAGCCGAACTGCGCAGCCGTGACATCGCCTACGCCAAACTCACCGGCAGTACCCAGGATCGACGCACCCCGGTGCAGCGCTTCCAGGCCGGCGAGTTCCCGGTGTTCCTGATCAGCCTCAAGGCTGGCGGCAGTGGCCTCAACCTGACTGCCGCCGATACCGTGATCCATTTCGACCCCTGGTGGAACCCGGCGGCCGAGGCCCAGGCCAGCGACCGCGCCTACCGCATCGGCCAGGACAAACCGGTGTTCGTCTACAAGCTGATCGCCCGCGGCAGCGTCGAGGAAAAGATCCAGCAGCTCCAGCAGAGCAAGGCCAGCCTGGCGCGCGGCGTGCTCGAAGGCGGCGGCCAGGGTCAGTGGCAGTTGGACGAGCAGGATCTGGCCGCCCTCTTCGCCCCTCTGCAGTAAGGGGCAGTGGCGAGGTGGCCCACTCACTCCGCGGCGTCGTCCCGCTCGGCCTCGGCATCTTCACGGTTACGCGGTTTGCTACGCGGGTTGGGCGCAGCCACGGCGGGAAAACGTGATGACGCATAGCGCACCACCAGAATCGCCAGCGCCAGCAGCAGAATCGCGCCCGACACCATCACCACCCCCCAGCTCGGCTTGTGGGTATGGGAAATATCGGAAATCAGCAAACGGGTCAGCGCGGTGATCGCCACGTAGATCATGAAGCGGATCGGCATGTGGTTGGTCTTGAAGTAGATCCCCACCATGGCCGCCAACTCCAGGTAGATGAACAGCAACAGGATGTCATCGATGGTGATATGGCCTTTTTCCAGCATGCCCAGAAAGGCCATCACACCCGCCCAGGCCGTTATCGCACCGATGGCGAACAACGCCAGATAGTGGAAGGCCTCCATCAACAGGTTGCCCAGCGACTCGGCCAGGCCATGCAGCCCTTCACGCAGACGTTCCGCCCAATTCATCGACAACTTCTCCCAAGATCCAAATGAAGGCCCGCCCCGCGCCATGCGAAGCACGCTTGCAGCTCGCCCCGCCGCGCGCAGGCAGCCAAGGCTGCCCACGCAGGAATGACACCAGTTCCAGGATGAGGCAGGGATGTGACGAAACGCCACAGCAGCATGCGCCTCACACCACCGCGAGCACCGAAGGACGCTCCTCGGGCCAGGCATAACAGTGCTTGCCGGCCTTCTTGGCGCGGTACATGGCCATATCGGCCGAGGCCACCAGGCGGCGGCGATCCTCGCCATGCTCGGCACAGCGGGCAAGCCCGACACTGACGCCGACACGAACGTCGGGCTGTTGCACCAACAAGGGCCCATCGAGTGCATCGATCAGACGCTGGGCCAGGTGCTCGACAGCATCGGTATCGCCTGCGGCGATCACGGCGAATTCATCGCCCCCCAGGCGTGCCAGCACTTCACCTTCACGCACCACGGTCTTCCAGCGCGCCGCCACGGATTTGAGAACGGCATCGCCCAGCGCATGGCCGAGCTTGTCGTTGATGGTCTTGAAGCCATCGAGATCCAGATAGAGCAGCGCCACGGAACGTTCACCACGGCGCGCCAGGGCCAGGGCCTGATCCAGGGTGTCATTGAAGGCACGCCGATTGAGCAGGTGAGTCAGGCTGTCATGTTGCGACTCGAACGCCATGCGTTCGAGCAACTCGCCACGCTCTCGCAGATCGCGACGCAGATCGACGAACAACAGCGTGAGCAGCCCGAGCATGAGCAGTGCCCCACCCCCACCACCCCAGAGCGCCAGCATCGAACGCCATTCGATATCGGCCTTGTGCGCCTTCAGGGCAATCGCCACAGCACGCTCGATGCTGGCGATACGTGTACGCATCTCGCCCATGTAACGCTCGCCACGCTCGTCCGAAAACTGCTCCATGGCCGCTGCCCGGCCCTGCTCACGGTACAGATCGAGGGTCAGCGCCATTTCATCGCGCTTGAAGCGGCCGAGCTCGGCAATGGCCTGCAACTCAGCCTCGTGCGCCTGCATGGTGGGGGTATCCAGCAAGCCACGTAGCTGCTCATCGAATCTTTCCACGGACAAGGCATAAGGCTCGAGATACCGCGCCTTGCCCGTAAGCAAATAGCCGCGCTGATCGAGCTCGGCCTCTTGCAAGCTGGGCAGCAGCAGGCTCAGACGATAAAGAGATCGATACAACTCTTGTACATCACGTCCACTGGAGAAACTGGTCTGGCTGCCCCAGATGGCTCCGATCAGTAGCATCAGACTGAGGTAGAACAGCGCGACCAGCGCCAGCAGTTTGCGTTCTACGCGACCGATCGAATCAAGCATAAACATCTCTTGCCTTGTGCATTGCGGAGTCCTTTCATGGCGCACTGACTATAGTTGCGCCTATGGGGAATGCAAGGATTACGCCGACTCCGAGCGCGGCTCCCACGGCGCGACGAGGATTATACAAAACCTGTACACCAGCCCAGCTCGCCCCTCTCGTCAAAACCCCCGGTCTTGGTTTTTCAGGCGTCTGTTCCGAATTGCCGCGTTTTTGCTGATGTTCTTGGTTTCGCCCTCCCGGGCGAGTCACTTTGCGGGCAAAGTAACCAAACCCTCCGCCCGATCATCCGGCCCTGGCTTCTCCAGGGTTCGCTCACTCCATCGCCGCTCCAGAGGCCCGCCACGGTGGGCCATCCCTGGCCCATCGTGGCTTTCGCGACATCCATGTCGCTCAACCTCTTCCACGACGATTCCGTTCGCCCTCCTGGGCGGGCTCTGCACGCGCCTGAACCTGCGGTAACCCAGAATTAGTGCGGAGCGCTTGGACATGGGTCAGCCCTAGGGCTGACCGGGATGCCGGCTGCAAGCCGGCAAGTTGAAACTTCGCGAATGAAAGTTTTGGTTTAACTCGATGGCCACATCGCGACTTCACAGCCGCCAGAGCACGCAGGACTAACCTGGCACACCTGTCCGCTCAGGCGCGCGAATGGCCCCTTCAGGAGGGTGAGTGGAATCGTTACGTAGAGGGTTGAGCGGCATGGATGCCGCGAGAGCTGCGATGGGCCAGGGATGGCCCTTCGCAGCGTGCCCTCGGAGCAACGATGGAATGAACGAACCCCGGCGCAGCAGGGCGGGGGCGCCTAGCTCGGATGGCGGGGCCAAGCCTTTTTGCCTTCTTTTGTGGCGTTTGACAAAAGAAGGTCGCCGGGGGGCGAAACGGGAGACATCAGCTAAACGCTTGAATACCGAAAACAACACAAACTTGCCAGTCCGGTGTCAATCAGGCACTCCCCCTGAAAATGTGATGAACCAAGAAAAATCCCAGGGTGCGCCAGAGTTCAGCCCCCATAATTGCGAATCGCTGAACACCGATACACTCGCTGCTGGCAAAATGGCCGCGAGTTCTTTATGCTCTCGAACACTGTATAAATAAACAGTCAACATTGACACGCATGAAGGCAGACGAGGTGATGAATGGCCGTCGAAGTGGTGTACCGCAGCAGTCGCGATCCGGAGCGCTTGTTCATGGATAAAGCCGAAGCCGACCGTTATGACAAGATGCTCGAACTGGCCGAACGGCTGACCGAGGTACTGCACAAGGCGGTTCCTTCGCTGAACGAGCAACAGGGTGAGGAACTGGGTATCTTCATGGCCAAGAACCGCGACGTGTTCGCCAAGGCCTTCAAGAATCAGCCCGACGCACTCGACGAACTGAACGACAACACCGAATGACCCTCAGGCCCCGCACTTGCGGGGCCTTTGTGTAGATGGGCTATGCTCGGGCCGTCCGTCCTACCAAGGGAGACGAGCATGGTCCAGTGCAAACGCATCTACCTCGCCGCAGCCGCCGATGACGGCCAGCGCGTGCTGGTCGACCGCCTCTGGCCGCGCGGCATCAGCAAAGAGGCCGCGCAACTGGATGCCTGGGTGGCGGAAGTGGCGCCTAGCGACGAACTGCGCCGCGCCTTTCACCGGGACGGCGATTTCCAGGCCTTCCGCCTGGCCTATCGGCAACAACTCGATGCGCAACCGCAACACTGGCAGGCCCTGCTGCACAGCGCGACGACCGGCACCCTCACGCTGCTCTACGCGGCCCGCGACGAGACCCACAACAATGCCCGCGTGCTGGCCGAGTACCTCGAAGACGAACTGCAACGTACCGGTGAACCCAGCTCCCCGGTGTGCTACCAGGGTGAGTTCGGCATCGATTGAGCAGCCATGCCTGCTCTGTTGTAGGCGCCAATTCATGCGCGATCAATCGAGCCTCAAGGCCGCTCCCCTTCGCGGATAGATCGACTCCCAACAGCCAATCCCCAGTCCCGTGACACGCGAAAACTGGACGCCCGAACGACAAAACGCTACAAACCAGGGAGGAAGCGGAGATCGTGCGATGAGCCCACGTCAAGCCTGTCTGCTGTGTCTGGAGCGAGATCCACCGGCCCTGTTCGAGGCGGCTCTGTGGATTGCTGCCGAACATGATCCGCACGCACAGCCACCCCAGGTGCTGGCTGACCTGCATGGTCTGCAGGTGCAGGTGGCCGCCGGCCTGCCCAGTCTGCCACTGCGCGAACTCGCGCAACCCTTGCTGCGCCGCCTCAGCGAGCTGGATTATCACCAGGACGATGAAGGCCCGACGCGACCGCGCCATGCCTTGCTGCACGAAGTCCTGCGCTGGCGCCGTGGCCAACCCCTGAGCCTGGCACTGATTGCACTGGAACTGGCCAGACGCCTGGACATTCCCCTGCAAGGCGTGAACTTCCCTGGTCATTTCCTGCTACGGGTTCCAGGCGCCGATCACCTGCTCGATCCCTGCGGCGGCCGTCGCCTGTATACCCGCGACTGCCGCGAGCTGCTCGTGCATCATCTGGGGCCGCAGGAAGAACTGGGGGCCGCCCACCTGCAAGCGGCGGATGCGCGCACCATGCTGCTGCGCCTGTCACGCAACCTGCGCCAGCTACACGTGCAGCAGGACGACTATTTGGCGGCGCTCAAGGATGCCGAGCGGGTGTTGCAGCTCGGCCCACCGAACCTGCTCGATCATCTGGCCCGAGCCACCATCTACCAGCAACTGGAATGCCCGCAGGGAGAACGTTACGACCTGCAGCACGCCCTGTTGCTATGCGAAGAGGAAGGCATGCGCCTGCAACTGAGCCAGCGCCTGCGCAGTCTCGACAGGGCGCCAGCCCTGCACTGAGGCGTCAGGCCGAGGCCGACAGCGAATGGAAACTGAAGTAATAGCGCAGCGCCTCGATCATCTCGAGGTAGTCTTGAGGCGGGGGGAACAAGGAGAAGCCCGAGTCATAGGAGCCTGGCGTGACATCCTCACGGCACCACTGGCATTTGCCGGACAGGTTGATCAGGCGCAGGCCGTGCGCAGAGGGAATCTTCAGTTGCATGTCGAACTGCACGCCCACCAGCAGGGGTATCTGACTGATCAGCATCAACCCATCGAGGGAGACATTGCCGATCGACCCCATCGGCTTGTCCGTGATGCGGTTGAAGACCTTCAGGTAGTAAGGCAGCTGATGCCGCTCGATTCGACGCTGGCTAGGCATGATGGCATATCGCTACAAAGGTTTCCGAGTATGCGCCTTCGAGCCATCACACTACCAGTCTCAGGAGCACCGCTCGGCGATGCGCTCGCGTATCTGGCGACGAGCGGTGTCGAGCTCATCATCACTATAGTAAATACGCTCGCCGTTGGCCTCCTCCCGATAGTAGGAATAGCCCTCCGGTAACTGCGCCATGCGCTGACGCAACTCGCGGCATTCACTGGCACGCTGTTCGCGCTGCTGCGCGGCCTGCTCGGCGGCCCGTTGCCGCTCCTGTTCACGGGCCTGATAGAAACGCTGGCTGCGCACCTCCCGCTCACGGGTATCAGCATCGCGCTCGATCACCTGCGGCCTGACCTCGATCACCTCGGCACCGGCAGCCGGGCGCTGGCCAAAGTGCACGCGGCCTTGCTCGTCCGTCCAGCGATAAATCTCCGCTGCGGCCAGACCCGGTAACAGCGATACGATCAGAAGCAGGTGGCGCATGCTCATCCTCCATGAAGGCCACCAGCTTATACCGCAGCAGACAGCGCGCAAAGCCTGGCTCAGAGTGCAGCGGGACTGGTCTTGGCGGCGGCTGCCGGCGTGTAGTGACCGAGCTGCTGCAACGTCTGCAGGCGTGCACGCGCCCGATAGGCATACTCGCTGGCCGGGTAGCGACTGATGATGAACTGATAGGTCTGCGCGGCATCGACGAACAGGTTCTCGCGCTCCAGGCACTGGCCACGCAGCAGAGAAATTTCCGGTTGCAGGTAGTTGCGCGAACGGCTCTTGCGCTCGGCCTGCGACAGTTCCAGCACGACACGCGCGCAGTCTCCTTCGTCGTAGGCACGATAGGCGTTGTTCAGGTGATGATCGAGCGAGACACGGGTGCAACCCGTGGCGGCCAGCGCCACGGCCAGTATGATCAGGGTTTTCATAGGCAGATCCTCCGATGAGCAGTGTATCGACAGGCCAGGCAGAAACTGAACTGCCACAAACCTCCGATGGGTTCTGCCCTTGCTGCCTTGGCGCCACCCCTGGCACTCACTAGACTGCGTGAACAGGTCGATTCCGGCCAAGGAGCCCACATGCTGCTCATCCGCCCGCTGTTCCTGGTCATGGCCACAACCTTGCTGAGCGCTTGCGCCCCGACGACCCCGCTGTTCATCGCCCAGGTCACCACCAACGAGGTGGTCGAATACAAGGCGCTCAAGGCCAAGCGCATGAGCGCCGCCATCGAAGAAGAAGGCGATCTGCTCACCTACAGCGCCATGGCCATTCGCGATGCCCATAGCGACAAGGCCGAAGCGCTCTATCTCGATGGTTATCGCGACCAGCAACTGAGCGATGAGGTGCGCGCGATAGCCCTCTACCAGATCGGCCTGATCTACATGAACAGCTTCAACGATCAGCGCGACGACGCCAAGGCCCTCAATTATTTCTACAAGGTCGTCAACGAATTCCCCAACAGCCGTGCTGCCAGCCGCGCCGAGAAACGCATCGCGATGATTCGCAAGCGCGCCGAGGAGCCGGTGCATAAGAGTTCGCGCGAACTGCTGGAACACTGGCAACCGAGCCAGAACCTCGATCTGTACAAACCCAGCCTCGACCAGGACATGACCCTGCTGTCGCGCCGCGCCGTGCTCAAGGATCGCGTAGCCGAAGCCGAAGAGCTCTACTTGCTGGGCCTGGCCGACCCACACATAGCGGCAGACATCAAGGAAAAGGCGCTCTACCAGCTAGCGCTGATGTACATGGCGCCAGACAACCCCAGCGCCGATCGCGAAAAGGCCATCGCCTACCTGCGCCGCCTGCTCGCCGAGTACCCCAACGGCGAGCTGCATGCCAAGGCCTCCCTGTTGCTCGACAAGGCGATCAACCTGAACACGCCCTGATTCGTGGTACTGGTCGCCCCCAGCACCATGCCGGGGCAGACGACATCACATTGCTCAAGGCGAACGGCAAAGGGTAGTGCACGGGAACAATGACTACAGCGAAAGCCCGTAGTAGCCTCCCTGCTATCGTTGACTAGGGAGTTCGTGCATGACCTTTCGCCGCACCAAAATCGTCGCCACCCTCGGCCCGGCCAGCAGCTCGCCGGAAGTGCTGGAGCAACTGATCCTCGCCGGCCTGGACGTGGCCCGTCTGAACTTCTCCCACGGCACCCCGGACGACCACAAGGCACGTGCTGCCTTGGTTCGTGAATTGGCCGCCAAGCATGGTCGCCATGTCGCCCTGCTCGGTGACCTGCAAGGCCCGAAGATCCGTATCGCCAAGTTCGAGAACAAGCGCATCGAACTCAAAGATGGTGACCTGTTCCGCCTCTCTTCCAGCCACTCGCGCACTGCCGGCAACCAGGAAGTGGTCGGCATCGACTACCCGGCGCTGATCCAGGACTGTGACGTCGGTGACGAACTGCTGCTCGACGACGGCCGCGTGGTCATGCGTGTCGAACTCAAGGGTGCCGACGAACTGCACTGCCGCGTGCTGATCGGTGGCCCGCTGTCGGACAACAAGGGCATCAACCGTCGTGGTGGTGGTCTGACCGCACCGGCCCTGACCGAGAAGGACAAGGCCGACATCAAGGTCGCAGCCGAGATGGAGCTGGACTACCTCGCCGTATCCTTCCCGCGTGACGCCGCCGACATGGACTACGCCCGCCGTCTGCTCACCGAGGCTGGGGGCACAGCCTGGCTGGTGGCCAAGATCGAACGCGCCGAAGCCGTGGCCGACGACGAAGCCCTCGACGGTTTGATCCGTGCCAGCGATGCGGTGATGGTGGCCCGTGGCGACCTGGCTGTGGAAATCGGCGATGCCGAGCTGGTAGGCATCCAGAAGAAGATCATCGCCCACGCCCGCCGCCTGAACAAAGCCGTGATCACCGCCACGCAGATGATGGAGTCGATGATCCACAGCCCGATGCCGACCCGCGCCGAAGTCTCCGACGTGGCCAACGCCGCGCTGGATTACACCGACGCGGTGATGCTGTCGGCCGAGAGCGCCGCCGGCGAATACCCGGTCGAAGCCGTACAGGCCATGGCCCGCGTGTGCCTGGGCGCGGAGAAGCACCCGACCAGCAAGCAGTCCAGCCACCGCCTGGGCCGCACCTTCGAGCGCTGCGACGAGAGCATCGCCCTGGCCACCATGTACACGGCCAACCACTTCCCCGGCGTCAAGGCCATCATCAGCCTCACCGAGAGCGGCTACAGCCCACTGATCATGTCGCGCATCCGCTCGTCGATCCCGATCTTCGCCTTCACCCCGCATCGTGAGGCCCAGGCCCGCGTGGCACTGTTCCGTGGCGTCTACACCGTGCCGTTCGATCCAGCCTCGCTGCCGGCCAACAAGGTCAGCCAGGCGGCGGTGGACGAGCTGCTCAAGCGTGGTGTGGTAGAGCCTGGCGACTGGGTGATCCTGACCAAGGGTGACAGCTACCACGGCACTGGTGGCACCAACACCATGAAGATCCTGCATGTCGGTGATCCGATGGTGTAAGCCGTACCGGCCTGATCCTTGAACAGGACAGCGAACGCAAGAGGCCGCTCATCGAGCGGCCTCTTTTCAGCTCATTCGCGCAATATCGGCAAGCAATCAGCCCGAACAGGGCCCTGACAAATCGCAGGCAAAAAAAGGGGCGGGAAAACCCGCCCACTTTTTGTCCCTAGTCCCTCTATTTCCCAACTCATCGTCCTGATGAATCGCTTCTTGCGATGTTCCTGATCATCTTCCTGACAACCTGTGCCGTTCCCTGAGCACGGGTTCGATATTACTCGCCCTCGTTTCGCGCTCAACCCCGTGCAACACGGCGAGCAGTCACCTCGCCAAACTGATTGGCATAAAAATACTATTAAATATCAATGACTTGAAATTTTCACACAGGAAAAAAGGCAAAGATCAGAGCCCGCTTGCCCTGAAGACTGACGCTGCATGTAAGCGATGACTGACATGCGGGATCGCAGATCCGCTGCTTGGCTGCCGGGGGCCAGCCGTGAAAAGGCGCTTCGAGGCAGCCCCCCTGATCGCGAATGAACTCGCTCCCACAAAGCAGGCAATAAAAAACCCGGCCAGCTAGCCGGGTTTCATGGGAACAGGCGAGGTGTTACTGGAAGAGCGCGTCGCTGGAAAGGCCATTCTTCTCGAAGATCTCGCGCAGCCGTTTGAGCGCTTCGACCTGAATCTGCCGAACCCGCTCGCGCGTCAGGCCAATTTCCTGCCCAACCTCTTCGAGCGTGCTGCTCTCGTGCCCGCGCAGGCCGAAGCGGCGAATCACCACCTCACGCTGCTTTTCCGTCAGATCCGACAGCCATAAGTCGATGCTCTGGGAAAGGTCGTCGTCCTGCAGCAAGTCGCAGGGGTCGGTGGGCCGGTCATCGGTGAGGGTGTCGAGCAGCGTCTTGTCCGAGTCCGGACCCAGCGATACGTCCACCGAGGAAACCCGCTCGTTCAGACCCAGCATGCGCTTGACCTCGCCGACCGGCTTTTCCAGCAGGTTGGCGATCTCTTCGGCCGAAGGCTCGTGATCGAGTTTCTGCGTCAGTTCGCGGGCCGCTCGCAGGTAGACGTTCAGTTCCTTGACCACATGAATGGGCAAGCGAATGGTGCGCGTCTGGTTCATGATCGCGCGCTCGATGGTCTGGCGGATCCACCAGGTGGCGTAGGTAGAGAAACGGAAACCCCGTTCCGGATCGAATTTCTCCACGGCACGGATCAAGCCCAGGTTGCCTTCCTCGATCAGGTCGAGCAGCGACAACCCACGGTTGATGTAGCGTCGTGCAATTTTCACCACCAGACGCAGGTTGCTCTCGATCATGCGCTTGCGCCCAGCAGGATCGCCCTTCTGCGCCAGACGCGCGAAGTGCACTTCCTCTTCAGGGCTGAGCAAGGGAGAGAAACCGATTTCGTTGAGATAAAGTTGCGTGGCGTCGAGCGCCCGGGTGTAGTCAATGTGTTTGTGCTGCTTGGATGGCGTGGAGTGCTTGGCTTTGCGCGACGAAGAGGCAGGCGCCTCGTCGGTCTGAAGTTCGTCCAGGACGATTCCGGGCTCCATCAGGAGCAGTTCATCGTCGACGTCAAACTCCGGCGCTTCTTTTTTAATGAGTGCCATTATTGTTGCCCCAGTGTGAGTTCGACAACAGACTCTGGCGGAACCGTCCCGGCTACACCTGAGCCCGTCCCTCCTACGTTCCGGGACGAAACTGGCAACGCATCAACGACTTGGCAGATATTGCAGCGGGTCTACAGGTTTTCCTTGGCGGCGAATCTCAAAATGCAGTTTCACCCGGTCGGCTCCCGTGGAACCCATCTCGGCAATACGTTGCCCGGCCTTGACCTGCTGCCCCTCCCGTACCAATAGCCTGCGGTTATGACCGTAGGCACTCACGTAGGTGTCGCTGTGCTTGATGATGATCAACTCGCCGTAGCCCCGCAAACCACTCCCGGCATATACCACTGACCCATCAGACGCAGCTAAAACAGGCTGGCCTAATTCCCCGGCGATATCAATGCCTTTATTCAAACTGCCGTTTGAGGAGAAACGGCTGATCACGGCGCCTTGCGTTGGCCAGGCCCAGCCCTTGGCAGAGCGGGTGACGGGGGTGACCGGCGTGGTGGCCGGCGCCGCCGGTGCCGGACGTGTAGCCGCCGTGGCCGGAGTGCTGGACGTGGGTTGGCTCGGTACGGGGGCAGGCGCCCTGGGCGCCGGATTGCTCGGAGCGCTGGCGACCACGGCCGGACTGCTTGGGACGGAAGTCCTATTACCGAAGTGAATGATCTGCCCAACCCGAATCAGATAAGGGTCACGCAAGCCATTGTGCGCAGCCAGCGCCTTCCAGTCCCAGCCGAAGCGAAAGGCAATGGAATAGAGGGTATCGCCGCGCTTGACCACATACTGCCCGGTACGCACCGGCTGACGTTGGATCAGCGGCGCCCTGCCCTGGTTCTGGCCGCGCTCGACCACCTGCACACCGCCTGGTGGAGAGCTGACACAAGCGGAGAGCTGCACAGCGCCCAACAGCACGAGGAGCAGACGAAGATCGACGGCTCTTGCAATCAGCGCTTGAAAGGTTGTGCGACTCACCCAGTACTCCCTGAAACGATCCTGAATATCAATATGACCCGACCCGCACGGCCGGATCAACCAGCCTCTTGCGGTTTGCGCCGGGCCAGCCACTCCAATCCCAGCACCAGAGCGACACCGGCAATCGCCAGGACGATGGCCAGCAGCAGTTGCGCGTCCTGCCCACTGACTGCGCTGAACTGCGTGGGCAACAGGTTGTGCTGCAGCAGAGGCACTTGCTCACCCTTGCTATCGATTCGCCAGCTCAGGGTCTCCTTCCAGGGCCAGACCTTGTTCAAGGAACCGAGCATGAGCCCGGTCAAGAATGCCAGGGTCAGATCGCGCCAGCGTGACAACAGCCAGCTCAACAGCCGGGCGAAGCTGAGGATACCCACCAGGCACCCAGCGGCGAAGACCGCCAGCACGGCCAGATCCAGACTCTTCACGGCGCCCAGCACGGTGGCGTAGAGGCCGAGCAGGAGCAGGATGAAGCTGCCGGAGATGCCCGGCAGGATCATCGCGCAGATGGCGATGGCACCGGCGCAGAACAGGGTCAGCGGATCATCGCTCCACTGCACCGGCGCGGCCACCGTGATCCAGTAGGCGAAACCCAGGCCGAGCAGGAAGCTCAGCACGCGGCTCCAGTTCCAGCGACCGATGTCACGCCCCACCATATAGGCCGACACCAGAATCAGGCCGAAGAAGAACGACCAGACCGGCACCGGATGATGCTCCAGCAGGTAGGTGATCAACCGCGCGAGGCTGAGGATGCTGGTCAGCACCCCTGCCAGCAGCACCACCAGGAAGGTGGCATTGGCCTTGTTCCAGGCTTCGTGGATTCGCCCCCGCAGTAGCAGGAGAAGGGCCTCCGGCACGCTGGCGATGGAGCGCAGCAGCTCGTCGTAGATACCACTGATGAAGGCGATGGTGCCGCCGGAAACGCCCGGCACGACATCGGCCGCCCCCATGGCGATGCCTTTGGTATAGAGCAGGAAATATTTCTTCATGGATCCTTCCAGGAAACCACGGCCCTCAGGCCAGTGGCCCATTCAACAAGGGGACAAAGCGCACTGCATCGAGCACATGCCGGGAGAAGCCGTCATCCTCGCGGACGATCACCAGTAGCTGCTGCACATCGCCGCTGCCCACCGGAATCACCAGGCGCCCGCCAGGGGCCAACTGATTAAGCAAGGCTGGCGGCACGTCGGCCGCCGCTGCCGTGACGATGATGCCGTTGTAGGGGCCGAGCGCATTCCAGCCTTCCCAACCATCTCCCCAGCGAAAGACCACATTGCGCAACCTCAGTTCGGCCAGACGCTCCTTGGCCCGCTCCTGCAGCACCTGGATGCGCTCGACCGAGAACACCCGCTCTACCAGTTGCGCCAGCACGGCGGTCTGATAGCCGGAGCCGGTGCCGATCTCCAGCACCTTGTCCAGGGGCCCGGCCGCCAGCAGCAGCTCGGTCATGCGCCCCACCATGTAGGGCTGGGAAATGGTCTGGTTATGCCCGATGGGCAGCGCGGTGTCCTCGTAGGCGCGGTGCGCCAGCGCCTCGTCGACGAAGAGGTGGCGTGGCGTGCGGCGAATCACTTCGAGCACCTGGGCATTGGACAACCCCTCTTCGTAGAGGCGTTGAATCAGGCGCTCGCGCGTTCTCTGAGAGGTCATGCCGATCCCGCGGCGTTGCATGTCATCCTGTTCGCGCATCAGAAGATGCCCTCCAACCAGCCGTCCATGGTTTCCAACGCCTCGTTGAAAGTGCGATCGAGGCGCAACGGCGTGATCGACACGTAACCCTGCATCACAGCATGGAAATCCGTACCTGGGCTGCCATCCTCGACGTCCCCGGCGGCGGCGATCCAGTAGCCTTCCTTGCCGCGGGGGTTGACCACCTTGACCGGCGCCGCAGCGCGGGCGCGATGGCCCAGACGAGTCAGTTGCACGCCACGGATGTGTTCCAGCGGCAGATTCGGCACGTTGACGTTGAGCACACTGCGCGGCGGCAACTCCAGGGTCGCGTGGGCCTCGACCAGCTTGCGCGCGAAATAGGCGGCAGTCGGCAGGTTGTCGGGCAGGCGCGAGAGCAGGGAAAAGGCGAATGCCGGCCTGCTCAGGAAGCGCCCTTCCAGGGCCGCAGCCACGGTGCCCGAATAGAGCACGTCATCACCCAGGTTGGCGCCCAGGTTGATGCCGGAGACGACCATCTCCGGTTTCTGCTCGAGCAAACCGTTGATGCCCAGATGCACGCAGTCGGTCGGCGTGCCATTGAGGCTGATGTAGCCATTGGGCAATGCCATCGGGTGCAACGGACGGTCAAGCGTCAGCGCACTGCTGGCACCGCTGCGGTCTTCGGCAGGGGCGATCACCACGCACTCGGCATAGTCGGCCAGGGCCTGGTGCAACGCGGCGATGCCGGGCGCGTTCACCCCGTCGTCGTTGGAAATCAGAATTCGCATGGAGTATCCGTCTGCCCTGCTGGCAACAGGTCGAGCAATTCGCGCACCACCACGGTGGCGAAACACCCGGCCGGCAGGACGAATGCAAGTTGCAGAATATCGGGTTCGGGATAATGCCACGACAGACCGCCGATGGGGAGGCGAAGAATGCGCCGTTCGTGAGCCATGTCCGCCTTGGCCAGCCATTGCACCAGCGCTGCGGCCTCATCGGCTAGTTCCTGCTCCAGCTGTCGGGTCTCACCAGCGGTCGGCAAAGGCCCGTCGCCCCAGAGCGGCCCGGTGGGATGCAGATCGAGCGCGGCCAGACGCGGGTCGCTGCATTCGGCCTCGCCCGCCATGAAGAAACTGCGACTGTTGGTGAACGCCAGCAGATCACCGACCTGCGCCTGATTCCAGGTGCCGGCCGCGACACGCCTGGCCAATACCTGGTTGAACAGGTAGCTGCGCGCCGACGAGAGCAGGCGCGAACGCAGGTTGCGCTGCACCGGCAGCTCCAGGCGAGAGGCGAAATCACGGGCCTGCTCGACATTCCCGCCGTCGAAGCCGAAACGCTGCAGGCCGAAATAGTTGGGCACGCCCTGCGCGGCGATGAGTTGCAGGCGCTGCTCCAGGGCATCGCGATCGGCCTCGAGCGCCGTCAGACGCAGAGTGAAACCATTGGCGGCATGGGCGCCGCGCTGCAGTTTGCGGTTATGCCGCTGGCCGCGCAGGACACTCAGGTCATCGCCCTGGGCAGCAGCCAGGTCGGGGTCGGCCTTGCCCGGCAGGTGCAGGCTGAACCACTGCCGGGTCAACGCCTGGCGATCCTTGAGCCCGGCGTAGCTGACCGCCTTGAGCGGCAAGCCAGCGGCACGGGCGATGCGCCGGGCCGCATCCTCGGTATTCAGGCCGCGTTTTTCCACCCACAGCCAGAGATGCTCGCCCTGGCCGGTGAGCGGGATATCCAGCACCTCGTCGACCTGGAAGTCCTCGGCCGTGGCCTTGAGCACGGCTCGGCCACAGGCCTGGCCATGGGCACGTGGCCCCAGCAGTTGCAGTTCGTTCATACTCTGACCAGCAGGGCCACGGCGTGCACCGCAATGCCTTCCTCACGCCCGGTGAAGCCGAGCTTCTCGGTGGTGGTGGCCTTGACGTTGACCTGATCCAGCTCCACGACGAGATCCTCGGCGATGCACTGGCGCATGCTCTGGATATGCGGCGCCATCTTCGGCGCCTGGGCGATGATGGTGGCGTCGACGTTGCCCACCACATAGCCCTTGGCCCGCACCAGGCCCATCACATGGCGCAGCAGTACACGGCTATCGGCGCCTTTGAAGGTCGGATCGGTATCGGGAAAGTGCTTGCCGATATCGCCCATCGCCACCGCGCCGAGCAAGGCATCGCTCAGAGCGTGCAGCAGCACGTCACCATCGGAATGGGCGACGAGGCCAAACTTATGGGGAATCCGCACGCCGCCGAGGGTGATGAAATCGCCTTCGCCGAAGCGGTGTACGTCATAGCCATGACCGATACGCATAAAGAACAACGCCCTGAAAAAGTCAGGGCGTGATTCTAACCGAAAGCTGCAAGGCGGATGGCCGCCCCCTGCAAGCTGCAAGCTGCAAGCTGCAAGCTGCAAGCTGCAAGCTGCAAGAGCCTATGCACAGCCAAGCCTGCGGCCAAGTTTTTACTTGTCGCTTGTGGCTTGCCGCTTAAAGCTGCCGCAACGCGGCCGCATGATGACGCAGGTGATCGTCGATGAAGCTGGCGATGAAGTAGTAGCTGTGGTCATAACCGGGCTGCATGCGCAGCGTCAGCGGGTGCCCGGCGGCCTTGGCCGCCGCCTGCAGCGCCTGGGGCTTGAGCTGGCCTTCGAGGAAGTCGTCGCGATCGCCCTGATCCACCAGGATCGGCAGCTTTTCGCTGGCCTCGGCGATCAACACGCTGGCATCCCACTCGCGCCAACGCGAACGCTCCTCGCCCAGGTACAGTGAGAAAGCCTTCTCGCCCCAGGGGCAGTTCATCGGATTGCTGATCGGCGAGAACGCCGACACCGACTGGTAGCGTCCGGGATTCTTCAGTGCACAGATCAGCGCGCCATGGCCACCCATGGAGTGACCGGCGATGCCCCGCTTGTCCGATACCGGGAAGTTGGCCTCGATCAAGGCCGGCAGTTCCTGCACCACGTAATCGTACATGCGGTAGTGACGGGCGAAGGGCTCCTGGGTAGCGTTGACATAGAAGCCAGCCCCCAGACCGAAGTCGTAGGCGCCATTGGCGTCGTCGGCCACACCCTCGCCACGCGGGCTGGTGTCCGGCGCGACGATGATCAGCCCCAGTTCGGCCGCCATGCGCTGGGCGCCGGCCTTCTGCATGAAGTTTTCGTCGGTGCAGGTCAGGCCGCTGAGCCAGTACAGCACCGGCAGCTTGCCGCCCTGCTCGGCCTGTGGTGGCAGGTAGACGGCGAAGACCATGTCGCAGTTGAGGCTGCTGGAACGATGACGGTAGCGCTTGTGCCAACCGCCGAAGCTCTTCTGACAGGAAATGTTTTCCAGAGTCATGTCCATACTCCGTAGGGTGCGCCATGCGCACCAGGGGTTAGCGGTGCGCGCAGCGCACCCTACCATCGAGCGGCCGCAGGGCCACTCGCCGCTTGCCGCTGGTTAGTAATGGATGACGGTACGGATGCTCTTGCCTTCGTGCATCAGGTCGAAGGCGGCGTTGATCTCGTCCAGCCCCATGGTGTGGGTGATGAAGGTGTCCAGCGGGATTTCGCCGCTCTGCGCCTTCGCCACGTAGCTCGGCAGTTCGCTACGGCCCTTGACGCCGCCGAAGGCGCTGCCGCGCCAGACGCGCCCGGTGACTAGCTGGAACGGACGGGTGCTGATCTCGGCACCGGCCGGCGCCACACCGATGATCACCGACTCGCCCCAGCCCTTGTGGCAGCACTCCAGCGCGGCGCGCATCAGTTGCACGTTGCCGATGCACTCGAAGCTGTAGTCGACGCCGCCGTCGGTCATCTCGACGATGACCTCCTGAATCGGCTTGTCGTGCTCCTTCGGGTTGACGAAGTCGGTCAGCCCCAGCTCGCGGGCAACCGCTTCCTTGGCCGGGTTGATGTCGATACCGATGATGCGCGAGGCCTTGGCCATCTTGGCGCCGATGATCGCTGCCAGGCCGATGCCACCCAGGCCGAAGATGGCCACGGTGGCGCCCTCTTCCACCTTGGCGGTGTTGAGCACCGCGCCGATGCCAGTGGTCACGCCGCAGCCCAGCAGGCAGACCTTCTCCAGCGGCGCCTCCTTGGGGATCACCGCCAGGGACACTTCCGGCAGCACGGTGTATTCGGAGAAGGTCGAGCAGCCCATGTAGTGGTAGATCGGCTCGCCGTTGTAGCTGAAGCGGGTGGTGCCGTCTGGCATCAGGCCCTTGCCCTGAGTGGCACGCACCGAGCTGCACAGGTTGGTCTTGCCCGACTTGCAAAACTTGCACACACCGCATTCGGCGGTATACAGCGGAATCACGTGGTCACCCACCTTCACCGAGGTGACGCCCTCGCCCACTGCTTCGACGATGCCGCCACCCTCGTGGCCGAGAATCGCCGGGAACACCCCTTCGGAATCGGCACCGGACAGGGTGTAGGCATCGGTATGGCACACGCCGGTGGCGACGATGCGTACCAGCACTTCACCGGCCTTGGGCGGCTCGACATCCACCTCGACGATCTTCAGTGGCTCGTTCGGGGCGAAGGCGACGGCAGCGCGGGATTTGATCATGACAGCTCTCCAGTGGAGTCGTGGACAATGGCAGGCAGTCTAGTTCAAGCTTCCTGAGAGACAATCGGCATCCCAGCAAAACATTATTGCCGTACAGGGATAATATTTCGCCTCGCCAGAGCCGAACGGGCATGCTTGATCAACCATTTCCGGACTGCGAGAAGGAAGCGCACATGAATCGCTGGGAAGGGCTCGACGAATTCGTCGCAGTGGCCGAATGCGGCCAATTCAGCGCGGCTGCCGAGCGTCTGGGGCTGTCCACCTCGCAGGTCAGCCGCCAGGTGGCACGCCTGGAGGAACGCCTGCAAAGCCGCCTGTTCTACCGCAGCACCCGGCGCGTGGCGCTGACCGAAGCGGGCCAGACCTTCCTGCAGCACTGCCAGCGCCTGCAGGATGCTCGGGAAGAAGCCCTGCGCGCCGTCAGCGACCTTGGCGCCGAACCCAAGGGGCTGCTGCGCATGACCTGCGCGGTGGCCTATGGCGAACGCTTCATCGTGCCCCTGGTCAACCAGTTCATGGCTCAGCACCCGCAACTGCGCCTGGAAATCGAGCTGAGCAACCGCCCACTCGACCTGCTGCACGAAGGCCTGGATCTCGCCATCCGCCTGGGGCGCCTGCAGGATTCGCGGCTGGTGGCCACGCGCCTGGCCCCTCGGGTCATGTACCTGTGCGCGGCACCGGACTACCTGCAGCGCTACGGCCGCCCCCATTCGCTTTCTGAACTGAGCCGGCATAATTGCCTGATCGGCAGCAGTGACCATTGGAACTTCGCCGAAGGCGGACGCGAAGCGCAGGTGCGGGTACAGGGTAACTGGCGCTGCAACAGCGGCGAAGCGGTGCTCGATGCCGCCCTGCGCGGCTTCGGCCTGTGCCAGCTACCGGACTACTATGTGCTCGAACACTTGCGCAGCGGTGCGCTGATCTCCCTGCTGGAACAACACAGACCACCCAACACCGCCGTCTGGGCAGTCTACCCGCAGCAGCGCCTGCTCTCACCCAAGGTGCGGCAACTGGTCGAGTACCTCAAGCAGGGTTTGGCGCAGCGCCCGGAATACAGCTAGCGCAGGCAACAGATTGTCACAGCGAAGCGGGAACAACTTCCGGCGTTTGCGGCCAGAATTAAGGTGATGCCCCAGCCCAGGCATCGCTCACCGCGAAACCGGAGGTAATGTATGCAAGTCATGGTCAACAGCGACAACCACATCCACGGCTCCGCCGCGCTGGCGGACAAGGTACGTGGCCGTGTACTGCTCAGGCTGCGACGCTTCGAGGATCACCTGACCCGAATCGAGCTGCATTTCAACGACGAGAACGGCCACAAGGGTGGCGGCCAGGATAAACGCTGCCAGGCCGAGGCCCGGCTCAAAGGCCGCGATCCGGTTTCGGTGAGCCACAACGGCGACAATCTGGAACAGGCGCTGGAAGGCGCCATGGAGAAACTGGGTACGGTGCTGGAGCGCAACATCAGCCGCCAGCGACACGCCTGACGATCACTCCAGGCTGCGCCCGGCCCAGGCCAGGTGCAGCCACTGCAGATCCTCCGGGCGGGTGATCTTGAGGTTATCCGCCCGGCCCTCCACCAGGCGCGGCGCCTGGCCGGCCCACTCCAGCGCCGAGGCTTCATCGGTGATGGGCACCCCCGCCGCCAGGGCGGCACTCAGGGCCTGACGCAAATTCCCCAGGCGAAACATCTGCGGCGTGTAGGCCTGCCAGATCACCGCACGATCCACCGTTTGCGCCACCCGCCCCTGGTCATCGGCGCGCTTGAGCGTATCGCGTGCCGGCACCGCCAGCAGGCCGCCGACCGCATCCGTGGCCAGCGTTTCCAACAACCGGTCGAGATCACTGCGTGCCAGGTTCGGCCGCGCGGCATCGTGCACCAGCACCCAGTCCTGGGCATCCGCGCCGCCCTGCTCGAGCGCCTGCAAACCAGCCAGAACCGAATCGGCACGCTCGCGTCCACCCGGCGCGCGGCGCACACGCGGGTCGCTGGCCACGGGCAGCGGCGGCCAGAAGGGATCGTCCAGGCTCAGGCAGACCACGGCGCCGAGCAAGCCCGGATGGTCGAGAAAACAATCGAGGGTATGTTCCAGAATGCTGCGTCCGGCCACCTGCAGGTACTGCTTGGGCCGGTCGGCGCCCATGCGCGCGCCCACTCCAGCGGCCGGGATGACCAGCCAGAACGGCACGCTCATTTGGTCAGCAGGTAGAGGGTTTCGCCCTCTTTGACCATACCCAGCTCCTGCCGCGCCCGCTCCTCGACGGTTTCCATACCGCGCTTGAGTTCCATCACCTCGGCCTCGAGGATACGGTTACGCTCCAGCAGGCGCTGGTTCTCGCCTTTCTGCTCGGCGATCTGCTGCTGCAGGCGACTGACATGCGCCAGGCTGCCCTCGCCCACCCACAGACGATACTGCAGGCCAGCCAGCAACAGGATGAGCACGATGAACAGCCAGTAGGGACTACGCATGGAGCGGCTCGCGGATTGAGTCATCGGCATGGTAGGGGCTGCGATCATGCTTGAAAAGGAGCCGGCTGATGGGTGACATGGGTTTTAAGGTTGTGCATCCGTGCAAGGGTTCCCGGAAATCGACGAAACGACCACGAAAAAGGGCGACTCGCGTCGCCCTTTTCTCGTCCGCTGTGCTTAGCCGCGGAACTCGGCGCGCCCCTTGTACGGAGCCTTCCCACCCAACTGCTCTTCGATGCGCAGTAGCTGGTTGTACTTGGATACGCGGTCGGAGCGGCACAGCGAACCGGTCTTGATCTGACCAGCGGCAGTACCTACGGCCAGGTCGGCGATGGTGCTGTCTTCGGTTTCGCCGCTGCGGTGCGAGATCACCGCAGTGAAGCCGGCGGCCTTGGCCATCTGGATGGCTTCCAGGGTTTCGGTCAGCGAGCCGATCTGGTTGAACTTGATCAGGATCGAGTTGCCGATCTTCTCGTCGATGCCGCGCTTGAGGATCTTGGTGTTGGTGACGAACAGGTCGTCGCCGACCAGTTGCACCTTGGCGCCGATCTTGTCGGTCAGCACCTTCCAGCCGGCCCAGTCGGATTCGTCCATGCCGTCTTCGATGGAGATGATCGGGTAGCGCTGGGTCAGCCCGGCCAGGTAATCGGCGAAACCGGCGGCGTCGAATACCTTGCCCTCGCCTTCCAGGTCGTACTTGCCGTCCTTGAAGAATTCGCTGGAGGCGCAGTCCAGAGCCAGGGTCACGTCATCACCCAGCTTGTAGCCAGCGTTGGCCACAGCCTCGGCGATGGCGGCCAGGGCGTCTTCGTTGGAGGCCAGGTTCGGCGCGAAGCCGCCTTCGTCACCCACGGCAGTGTTCAGGCCACGGGCCTTCAGTACGGCCTTGAGGTGATGGAAGATCTCGGCGCCCATGCGCAGGGCGTCGGCGAAATTCTTGGCGCCGACCGGCTGCACCATGAATTCCTGGATGTCGACGTTATTGTCGGCGTGCTCGCCGCCGTTGATGATGTTCATCATCGGCACCGGCATGGAGTAGACGCCCGGGGTGCCATTGAGGTCGGCGATATGCGCGTACAGCGGCACGCCCTTGGCCTGGGCAGCGGCCTTGGCGGCCGCCAGGGACACGGCGAGGATGGCGTTGGCGCCCAGCTTGGCCTTGTTCTCGGTACCGTCGAGCTCGATCATCGCGTGATCCAGCGCTTTCTGATCGGCAGCGTCCTTGCCCAGCAGCAGGTCGCGGATCGGGCCATTGATGTTGGCCACGGCTTTCAGCACGCCCTTGCCCAGGTAACGGCTCTTGTCGCCATCACGCAGCTCCAGCGCTTCACGGGAGCCAGTGGAGGCACCGGACGGCGCGCAGGCGCTACCGATGATGCCGCCTTCGAGGATCACGTCGGCTTCCACGGTGGGATTGCCACGGGAGTCGAGAACTTCACGACCCTTGATGTCGACGATCTTTGCCATGCTTATTAACACTCCGAAGGTTGACGATGAGGCAGCAGCCAGCGGCTGCGCGAAGCCGCTGGCTGCCCAGACGGGCGGGCAAACGGCACTGACTCAGAGGCCAGGGGTATCTTGCTGGGGCGGCACTTTACCGGATTGCGCAGGATTCAGGCAGTCTCGATCGGCGCAAAGCTCTTCACCAGGTCATCCAGTTGCTTGAGCTGGGTGAGGAAAGGCTCCAGTTTGTTCAGGCGCAGGGCACAGGGGCCATCGCACTTGGCGTTTTCCGGATCCGGGTGGGCCTCGAGGAACAGGCCGGCCAGCCCCTGGCTCATGCCCGCCTTGGCCAGGTCGGTAACCTGAGCGCGGCGGCCGCCAGCGGAATCGGCGCGACCACCCGGCATCTGCAGGGCATGGGTCACGTCGAAGAACACCGGGTACTCGAACTGCTTCATGATGCCGAAGCCGAGCATGTCCACCACCAGGTTGTTGTAACCGAAGGAGGAGCCGCGCTCGCAGAGAATAAGCTGATCATTACCGGCTTCCTCGCACTTGCGCAGGATGTGCTTCATCTCCTGCGGGGCGAGGAACTGAGCCTTCTTGATATTGATCACCGCGCCGGTCCTGGCCATGGCCACCACCAGGTCGGTCTGCCGCGAGAGGAAGGCCGGCAACTGAATGATGTCGCACACCTCGGCCACCGGGGCGGCCTGATGCGGCTCGTGCACGTCGGTGATCACCGGCACGCCGAAGGTCTTCTTCACTTCCTCGAAGATCTTCATGCCCTCTTCCAGGCCCGGGCCACGGAAGGAGGTGACGGAGGAGCGGTTGGCCTTGTCGAAGCTGGCCTTGAACACGTAGGGGATGCCGAGCTTTTCGGTCACCCGCACGTACTCCTCGCAGGCCTGCATGGCCAGGTCGCGCGACTCGAGCACGTTGATGCCGCCGAACAGCACGAAGGGCTTGTCGTTGGCGATCTCGATATTGCCGACCTTGATGATTTTCTGCGCCATGTCTCAGACCTTCTTCGCTTTCTTGGCCAGCGCAGCGTTGACGAAACCGCTGAACAGGGGATGGCCATCACGCGGCGTGGAAGTGAACTCGGGATGGAACTGGCAGGCGACGAACCAGGGATGATCCGGGGCCTCGACCACTTCGACCAGCGCACCGTCGCCGGAACGACCGGTGACCTTGAGGCCCGCTTCGGTCAGTTTGGGCAGCAGGTTGTTGTTCACTTCGTAGCGGTGACGATGGCGCTCGACGATCACGTCCTTGCCATAGCAAGCGTGTACCAGGGAGCCGGCCTGCAGTTGGCAGTCCTGCGCGCCGAGGCGCATGGTGCCGCCCAGGTCGGAGCTTTCGCTGCGCTGCTCGACGCTGCCTGCCGCGTCCTGCCACTCGGTGATCAGACCGACCACCGGGTGCTGGCTGGCCATGTCGAACTCGGTGGAGTTGGCATCGCTCCAGCCCACCACGTTACGTGCGTATTCGATGACCGCCACCTGCATGCCGAGGCAGATGCCCAGGTAAGGGATCTTGTTCTCGCGGGCGTATTGCACGGTCTTGATCTTGCCTTCCACGCCGCGCAGACCGAAGCCGCCCGGCACCAGGATGGCATCGACGCCTTCGAGCAGCGCGGTGCCCTGATTCTCGATGTCTTCGGAGTCGATGTAACGCAGATTGACCTTGGTGCGGTTCTGGATGCCGGCATGGCTCATGGCTTCGATCAGCGACTTGTACGCGTCGAGCAGTTCCATGTACTTGCCGACCATGGCGATGGTGACTTCTTTTTCCGGGTTGAGCTTGGCATCAACCACGCGATCCCACTCGGACAGGTCGGCACCACCGCACTCCAGGCCGAAGCGCTCGACGACGAAGTCATCCAGGCCCTGGGCATGCAGCACGCCGGGGATCTTGTAGATGGTGTCGACGTCTTCCAGGCTGATCACCGCACGCTCTTCGACATTGGTGAACAGGGCGATCTTGCGCCGTGAGGAGACGTCGATCGGATGGTCGGAGCGGCACACCAGCACGTCCGGCTGCAGGCCGATGGAGCGCAGTTCCTTGACCGAATGCTGGGTCGGCTTGGTCTTGGTCTCGCCAGCGGTGGCGATGTACGGCACCAGGGTCAGGTGCATCAGCATGGCGCGCTTGGCGCCCACTTCCACGCGCAATTGGCGAATGGCTTCGAGGAACGGCTGCGACTCGATGTCACCGACGGTGCCGCCGATTTCCACCAGGGCCACGTCGGCATCGCCGGCGCCCTTGATGATGCGCCGCTTGATCTCGTCGGTGATGTGCGGGATGACCTGGATGGTCGCGCCCAGGTAATCACCACGGCGTTCCTTGCGCAGCACGTCTTCGTAAACGCGGCCGGTGGTGAAGTTGTTGCTCTTGGTCATCGTGGTGCGGATGAACCGCTCGTAGTGACCCAGGTCGAGGTCGGTCTCGGCGCCGTCGTGGGTGACGAACACCTCACCGTGCTGGAACGGGCTCATGGTGCCCGGATCGACGTTGATGTAAGGGTCCAGCTTGAGCATGGTGACCTTCAGGCCCCGCGCCTCCAGGATGGCCGCCAGTGAAGCCGAGGCGATGCCTTTCCCCAATGAAGAAACAACACCACCCGTGACGAAGATGTAGCGCGTCATGAAAAACCCTAGAAGTCTGCGTTTAAGCGGCCTGTGCCGCCGGGGAAAGCAAAGAAGGAGCGCCACCGTTCAGACAATGGCTAACTCACCGACTCCCCAAGGGGGCCGGCAAAGCTGTAATAAGACGGGAGCGTAGTCTACCGGAAAGGGGATGCCAGCTCAAACCTCGATCATCGCCGTTTCGCCCTCGCCAGGCTGGCCCGGTGCCAGCCACTGCATGCGCGGGGTGCCCGGCAGTTCGAGATTGGCCACGGCCAGCAACAGATCCCCTGCGTACAACAATGGCAGGCGTCCACGCACGAAGCTGGGCACGCCCTGCTCGTTGAGCAGGCGCTTGAGATCACGCCGCCCACGCCCCTCTATATGCAGCCGTTCACCGCCCTGGCGATAGCGCACGCGCAGGTCGTCATGCGCCGGAACGCCTCGCAGGCGCAGCAGGCCATTAGCGGGCAAGGGCATCTCCTGCGCCCCGGCGGGCCAGGGCATATCGAGCACTGGCGGGGTCTGCAACCAGGCGCCGGCCAGCCACCAGATGCGTCCCTCGCTGCGTTGTAACTCACCATCGGTCAGACGCCAGATCGGCGTGGCATCGACGCCGGCATCGCGCAGATCACGCCAGCCCGCCCAGTGCTCGCTGTCCGGCAGGCGCGTCAACGGTGCCAGCCAGTGGCGCAGCAGATTGCGCTGACGCGCCTCACTCAGCGCCGCAATAGGTGCCAGGGGCAAGGACGGCACGGGCAGCCAAGCAATGCCAGGCGCTTGCCGCACGGCAGCCAGATCCTCCTCGGCCAGCTCATCGAGCAGCATCTGCGCCTCGCCCAGGTGCGCCGCCGTACGCGCCAGGGCAGCGCTCGTCTGCGGCCAACGCTCGGCCAGGCGCGGCAGGATCTGCCGGCGCAGGAAGTTGCGGCTGAACAGCTCGCTGCGGTTACTCGGGTCTTCCACCCAGCTCAGGCCATGGGCAGCAGCATATTCCTCCAGTTCGCCGCGCGGGCAATCGAGCAGCGGCCGCAACAGGCTGCCAGCCCCCAGCGGACGCTGCCGGGGCATGGCCGCCAGGCCACGCACGCCAGCGCCACGCAGCAGGCGCAGGAGCAGGGTTTCGGCCTGGTCGTCACGGTGCTGGCCGGTCAGCAGCAGTGCGCCCGGCTCCAGGCATTGCGCAAAGGCGGCATAACGCGCCTGGCGCGCAGCCTGCTCCAGGCTGGCACCCGCCTCGACCCGTACCCGCAGCACTTCCAGCTCGATGCCCAGGCGCTGACAGACTTCGGCACAGTGCGCAGGCCAGGCCTGCGCCGCCGGTTGCAGACCATGGTCGACATGCAGGGCGCGCAGCGGCGGCAACGTCTCGTGCCGCGCCCAGTCGGCGAGCAGATGCAGCAGCACGCTGGAGTCCAGGCCACCGGAGAAGGCTATGTACCAGGCAGGCGCCGTGCGCCAGGGCTGCAAGGCTTGGCGCAAGCGAAGATCGAGAGCAGTCATCGTTCAAGCTTAAACAACAACGGGCCCGAAGGCCCGTGGTGATGCACGATGAAATTAAGTAGGGTGCGCCATGCGCACCGAAATACCGGTGCTACGGTCATTGGTGCGCACAGCCTGGGCGGCCCCGCGACACCCTACAAAAGCCATCTGTGCCGGACATTAGCCCGAAGACTCGTCTGATACGCAGAGAAAGAACTCAGGCGATGCCGTAGCTCATCAGGCGCTCGTAACGGCGCTCGAGCAACGCTGCGGTATCGTGCTTCTGCAGGCTGGCCAGTTGCTTGGTCAGCTCCTGACGGATCGACTCGGAGGCAGCGGCCGGATCACGGTGCGCGCCGCCCAGCGGCTCGGCGATGACCTGATCGACGATACCCAGATTCTTCAGGCGCTCCGCGGTGATGCCCATGGCCTCGGCGGCATCCGGCGCTTTCTCGGCAGTACGCCAGAGAATCGAGGCACAACCTTCCGGCGAGATCACCGAGTAGGTGGAGTACTGCAGCATGTTCAGTTGGTCGCAGACACCGATGGCCAGCGCACCGCCGGAACCACCCTCACCGATCACGGTGGCGATGATCGGCGTCTTCAGCCGCGCCATCACCCGTAGGTTCCAGGCGATGGCCTCGCTCTGGCCGCGTTCCTCGGCATCGATGCCCGGGTAGGCACCGGGGGTGTCGATGAAGGTAAGAATCGGCATCTTGAAGCGTTCAGCCATTTCCATCAGACGGCAGGCCTTGCGGTAGCCCTCGGGGCGCGGCATGCCGAAGTTGCGGCGTACCTTCTCGCGCACTTCACGGCCCTTCTGGTGGCCGATGACCATGACCGGCTGCTCGCCGAGACGCGCCACACCACCCACGATTGCAGCGTCGTCGGAGAAGTGACGGTCGCCATGCAGCTCATCGAACTCGGTGAAGATGTGCTGGATGTAGTCCAGGGTGTAGGGGCGGCGTGGGTGACGCGCGAGCTGGGCGATCTGCCAGCTGGTCAGGTTGCCGAAAATGCTTTCGGTCAGCGCACTGCTCTTGTCCTGCAGGCGGGCAATCTCGTCGCTGATGTTCAGCGAGTTGTCGTTACCAACCAGGCGTAGCTCTTCGATCTTGGCTTGCAGGTCGGCGATCGGCTGTTCGAAATCGAGGAAATTCGGGTTCATAGTCATCCGTCTTGCGTCGACGGCCAAGCGGCCGGGGAGCTGTATCCATTAGGCGCCCTACCATACGGGATGGGGCGCAGCGGGTCGACACCACAGGTGCCTTTGCTGGCGCGCAGGGGCGTTGCCCCCTCGCGCATCAGCGGTAGTGCAAAAAGACGTTGTCGCGCCCGAACTGGTCACGTAATGCCTGAATCAAAGTGTCGGCCGGGTCGATTCGCCAGGCGTCACCGAATTGAAGCAAGGCCCGTGCCTCTTCGCCACTGTAGTCCAGGGTCACCGGGCAGGCGCCCTTGTGCTTGCTGCACAATTCGGCCAGCCAGCGCAGGCGATCACCCTTGAGCGCTTCGCTGGCGACCTTCACGCGCAGGCTGTCGGCCAGGCCGGTACGCGCCTCTTCCAGGCTCATCACGCGCTTGGCACGCAGACGCAAACCGCCGGAGAAGTCGTCGTTGCTGACTTCACCCTCGACCACCACCAGCGCATCGTTCTGCAGCAGCGCCTGGTTGCTGGCGAAGGCGTCGGCGAACAACGAAGCCTCGATCCTCCCTGATCTGTCATCCAGGGTGATAAAGCCCATCTTGTCGCCCTTCTTGTTCTTCATCACCCGCAGGTTGACGATCATCCCGGCGATGGTCTGGGTATCGCGCGCCGGCTTGAGCTCGACGATGCGCTGGCGGGCGAAACGGCGAATCTCGCCTTCGTACTCGTCGATGGGGTGGCCGGACAGGTAGATGCCCAGGGTGTCCTTCTCGCCCTTCAGGCGCTCCTTGATCGGCAGCTCGCGCGCCTTGCGATGGTTGGCGTAGACATCCGCCTCGGGCTCGGCGAACAGGCCACCGAACAGATCCATGTGGCCGCTCTCGGCGCTGCGCGCGGTCTGCTCGGCGGACTGCACGGCCTCTTCCATGGACGCCAGCAGCACAGCGCGGTTCTTGTCCACGCTGGCCTGGTAGGCCTTGAGCTCGTCCTGGTAGTAGGGGCCAAGGCGATCCAGCGCACCGCTGCGGATCAGCGCTTCGAGGGTGCGCTTGTTGATGCGCTTGAGGTCGACGCGGTTGCAGAAGTCGAACAGGTCCTTGAACGGCCCGCCTTCGGCGCGGCATTCGACGATGGCCTCCACCGGGCCCTCACCCACGCCCTTGACCGCGCCGAGGCCGTAGACGATACGACCGTCGTCGTTGACGGTGAACTTGAACTCGGAGACGTTCACATCCGGCGGATCGATGCGCAACTTCATGTTGCGGCACTCTTCGACCAGAATCACCACCTTGTCGGTGTTGTGCATATCCGCCGAGAGTACCGCGGCCATGAACGGCGCCGGGTAATGCGCCTTGAGCCAGGCGGTCTGGTAGGACACCAGGCCGTAGGCAGCGGAGTGCGACTTGTTGAAGCCGTAGCCGGCGAACTTTTCCACCAGGTCGAAGATGTTGCCCGCCAGGTCGGCATCGATGCCGTTGTTGGCGCAACCTTCGATGAAGCCGCCGCGCTGCTTGGCCATTTCCTCGGGCTTCTTCTTGCCCATGGCGCGGCGCAGCATGTCCGCCTGGCCCAGGGTGTAGCCGCCCATCACCTGGGCAATCTGCATCACCTGTTCCTGGTAGAGGATGATGCCGTAGGTAGGCTTGAGCACGGGCTCCAAGCCGGCGTACTGGTAATCCGGGTGCGGGTAGGACAGCTCAGCGCGGCCGTGCTTGCGGTTGATGAAGTCGTCCACCATGCCGGACTGCAGCGGCCCAGGGCGGAACAACGCCACCAGTGCGATCATGTCTTCCAGGCAGTCGGGCTTGAGCTTCTTGATCAGTTCCTTCATGCCGCGCGATTCGAGCTGGAAGACCGCGGTGGTCTCCGCCTTCTGCAGCATGTCGTAGGTCTTCTTGTCATCCAGCGGGATGAAGTCGATGTTGACCAGTTCCTCGTCCGCGGCGCCATCGCGCTTCTGGATGCGATGAATGGTTTCCATCGCCCACTTGATGATGGTCAGGGTGCGTAGGCCGAGGAAGTCGAACTTGACCAAGCCGGCCTGCTCGACGTCGTCCTTGTCGAACTGGGTCACCAGGCCGCCGCCCTCCTCGTCACAGGCAATGGGCGAGAAGTCGGTGAGTTTGGTCGGCGCGATCACCACGCCCCCGGCGTGCTTGCCGGTACCGCGCACCACGCCTTCGAGCTTGAGCGACATGTCCCAGATTTCCTGGGCCTCCTCGTCGTTCTTGAGGAACTCGCGCAGCGGCTCCTCCATCTCGTAGGCCTTCTCCAGGGTCATGCCCACCTCGAAGGGGATCATCTTCGACAGTCGATCGGCCAGGCCGTAGGACTTGCCCTGGGCCCGCGCCACGTCGCGAACCACCGCCTTGGCCGCCATGGAGCCGAAGGTGATGATCTGGCTTACCGCGTTACGCCCGTATTTCTCGGCCACGTAGTCGATCACCCGGTCGCGACCGTCCATGCAGAAGTCGACGTCGAAGTCGGGCATGGAAATCCGCTCGGGGTTGAGAAAGCGCTCGAACAGCAGGTCATAGGCCAAGGGATCCAAGTCGGTGATCTTCAGCACGTAGGCCACCAGCGAGCCGGCACCCGAACCACGGCCCGGGCCGACCGGCACGCCGTTGTTCTTGGCCCATTGGATGAAGTCCATCACGATCAGGAAGTAACCGGGGAAACCCATCTGGATGATGATGTCCAGCTCGAAGTTGAGGCGGTCGATATAGACCTGCTTCTTCGCCTCGTAGTCCGGCGTGTCCTTGGGCAGCAGCACTTCCAGACGCTCTTCCAGCCCCTCGAAGGAGGCATGCCGCAGGTAGTCGTCGATCCCCATGCCGTTGGGTGTGGGGAAGTCCGGCAGGAAATACTTGCCGAGCTGCACCTCGATATTGCAGCGTTTGGCGATCTCGACGGTGTTTTCCAGCGCCTCGGGCAGGTCGGCGAACAGCTCCCACATTTCCGCCGGAGTCTTGAGGTACTGCTGGTCGGAGTAATGCCGTGGCCGACGTGGGTCGTCCAGAGTACGACCCTCGCCGATGCACACGCGGGTTTCGTGGGCCTCGAAGTCGTCCTGCTTGATGAAGCGCACGTCGTTGGTCGCCACCAGCGGCGCCTCGAGGCGATCGGCCAGGGCCACGGCGGCGTGCAGGTATTCCTCGTCGCCCACACGACTGGTGCGCTGCACCTCCAGGTAGAAGCGCTCCGGGAACACCGCCATCCATTCGCGCAGGCGCGTTTCGGCCAGCGCCTGGTCACCGGCCAGCAGCGCCTGGCCCACTTCGCCTTCGCGGGCGCCGGACAGCGCGATCAAGCCTTCGGCCGCATCCTTGACCCAGTCGCGCTGGATGATCACCAGATCGTTGCTCTGCCCTTCGGCCCAGCCACGGGAGATCAGCTCGGTGAGGTTGCGATAGCCCTTGGCATTCATCGCCAGCAGGGTCATGCGCGTCAGCGGGCCATCTTCCTCGGCGCTGGCCAGCCAGATATCGGCACCGCAGATCGGCTTGACCCCAGCGCCCATGGCGGTCTTGTAGAACTTCACCAACGAGCACATGTTGCTCATGTCGGTGACCGCCACTGCCGGCATACCGGCCCCGGCCACGGCCTTGATCAGCGGCTTGACCCGCACCAGGCCATCGACCAGGGAGTATTCGGTGTGCAGACGCAGGTGGACGAACGCTTGGGTCATGAGGCGGCCTTGCAGGTGAAAACGACAAAGCGGCGATTGTAGCAGTAAGAGCAAGCTGCAAGCTGCAAGCCTCAAGCTGCAAGTTCATGGCCCATGCCCCGGATTGCATCCGGGCTACGTCGCTACGCTGCTTTTGCCCTTAACTTGGAGCTTGGAGCTTGAGGCTTGAAGCTGCTTCTCTGACTGGCGCGAAGGAGTACCGATGGATCGGCGTCGGCCCCAGGCGCTTGAGCGCTTCGAGGTGCACGGGCGTGGGATAGCCCTTGTGCCCGGCGATGCCATAGCCGGGATAGAGCCGATCCATTTCGAGCATCTCCCGGTCGCGGCTGACCTTGGCCAGGATCGAGGCGGCGGCGATGGCCGGCACCCGGCTGTCGCCCTTGACCACAGGCGCGCTGGGCACCGACAGCCTGGGGCAACGGTTGCCGTCGATCAGCGCCAGCCTGGGTGTAACACTCAAACCTTCGACCGCGCGCTGCATCGCCAGCATGGTGGCATGCAGGATATTCAGGCGGTCGATCTCCTCCACCTCGGCACGGGCGATGCACCAGGCCAGGGCTTTTTCCCGAATCTCGTCGAACAGCGCCTCACGCCGCGCCTCGCTGAGTTTCTTCGAGTCGTTCAGGCCGATGATCGGCCGTGCCGGATCGAGTACCACCGCCGCCGTCACCACCGCCCCACAGAGCGGGCCACGACCGACTTCGTCGACCCCGGCGACCAGTTCTTCGACCAGGGTGAAATCGAGCCCCAGTTGCATCAGTCACGCCCCGCCAGCTTGAGCACCGCATCGGCCGCCGACACCGAGGCATCGCAGCGCAGCGCACGGTGGATCACATCGAAACCTTCGGTCTGCACCTGGCCGCCATCGATCAAAGGTGCCACGGCCTGAGCCAGCGCCTCCGCCGTCGCCGCATCCTGAATCAGCTCGGGTACCAGCAGGCGCTCGGCCAAGAGGTTGGGCAGGGAGATGTATGGGCTCTTCACCAGGCGCTTGAGAATCCGGTAGGTCAGCGGCGCCACGCGGTAAGCCACCACCATCGGCCGCTTGTACAGCAGCGCTTCCAGGGTCGCGGTACCCGAGGCGATCAGCACTGCATCGCAGGCGGCCAGTGCTTCGTGCGAGCGACCGTCGAGCAGAGTCAGCGGCAGATCACGATTGACCAGCATCTGCTCCAGTTGCTGGCGGCGCTCCGGGGTGGCGCAAGGCAGCAGAAAGCGAATACCGGGGCGCAGCGCGCGCAGGCGGATCGCCGCGTCGAGGAATAGCTCGCCAAGCCGTGCCACTTCACCGCCACGGCTGCCTGGCATCAGGGCCACCACGGGCTCGTCCGGCGGCAGGTCCAGTGCTTCTCGCGCAGCGGCACGGTCAGCCTGCTGCGGGATGGCATCGGCCAGCGGATGGCCGACGAAACGCACCGGCACCTGATGAGCGTCGTAGAACTGCGCCTCGAAGGGAAACAGGGTCAGCATCAGGTCACAGGCTTCGCGGATCTTCAGCACCCGCTTCTGCCGCCAGGCCCAGACCGAGGGGCTGACGTAGTGCACGGTCTTGATCCCGGCACGGCGCAGCTTGAGCTCCAGGCCCAGGTTGAAGTCGGGGGCATCGATGCCGATGAACACGTCCGGCTGCGCGGCGATCAGATCACGGGCGAGCTGGCGACGACGGCCGAGCAGCTCGAACAGCCGGCCGAGCACCTCGACCAGCCCCATGACGGCCAGGCGCTCCATGGGGAAATAGGATTTCAGCCCCTCGGCTTCCATGCGCGCGCCGCCGACACCGATGAACTCGGCATCCGGGTGGCGTTGCTTGATGGCCTGCATCAGGCCGGAGCCGAGGATGTCTCCGGACGCCTCACCGGCGACCAGGGCGACGCGAAGAGGTCTGCTCATGGACGTTTGGAACCTGTGGTAAATCTCGCGGGCCAGAGGCAAAGAGGCGGAGTCTACAGGCACTCATGCCCGTTTGGCTCGAACTTGCGCGCGCATCCAGCGGATCGGGCCGCGTCTCAGCGCGTGATGCCGCGCGTGGACGCCTGGATGGAGTCGCGGAAGATCGCCACTTCCGGGAACTGGGCGGCGGACTCGGCCAGCTCGTTCAGCGCTTGCTCCACCGTCAGCCCCTGGCGATAGACCAGCTTGTAGGCCTTGCGCAGGGCGGCGATGGCCTCGGCGGAGAAGCCCCGACGACGCATGCCCTCGAAGTTCATGCTGCGTGCCTCGGCCGGGTTGCCGAACACGGTGACGAAGGCCGGAACGTCCTTGCCGATGGCGGTGCCCATGCCGGAGAAGCTGTGCGCGCCGATGCGGCAGAACTGGTGCACCAGGGTATAGCCGGACAGGATCGCCCAGTCATCGACCCAGACGTGCCCGGCCAGCGCGGTGTTGTTGACCAGGATGCAGTGGTTGCCGATCACGCTGTCGTGGCCGATATGGGCATAGGCCATGATCAGGTTGTGGTCACCCAGGGTGGTTTCGCTGCGATCCTGCACGGTGCCGCGGTGAATGGTGACACCCTCACGGATCACGTTGTGATCGCCGATCACCAGCCGCGTCGGCTCACCCTTGTACTTGAGGTCGGGCGTATCCTCACCCACCGAGGAAAACTGGTAGATGCGGTTGTGCTTGCCAATCACCGTCGGGCCCTTGAGCACCACGTGCGGGCCGATCACCGTACCCTCGCCGATTTCCACATCGGGCCCGACAATGCTCCACGGGCCGACGACGACGTCGTCGGCCAGTCTGGCACTGGGGTCAATGATGGCGCGAGGGTCGATCGAACTCATAGCTTGCGATCCGCGCAGATGATTTCAGCGGAGCAGACTTCCTTGCCGTCGACAGTGGCGCGGCACTCGAACTTCCAGATGCTGCGACGATCGCTCAGGTACTTGGCCTCCAGCACGAGCTGGTCGCCCGGCAGTACCGGAGAGCGGAAACGCAGCTTGTCGGAGCCGACGAAGTAGTAGAGGGTACCGTCAGCCGGCTTGATGCCCATCATCTTGAAACCAAGGATACCGGCGGCCTGGGCCATGGCTTCGATGATCAGCACACCCGGCATGATCGGGTGCTCGGGGAAGTGCCCGTTGAAGAAAGGTTCGTTGATGCTGACATTCTTATAGGCGCGAATCTGCTTGCCTTCGACGTCCAGGTCCACCACACGATCCACCAGCAGGAAAGGATAGCGGTGCGGCAAATATTCACGAATTTCGTTGATGTCCATCATGTCCGGTTAAGCCTGTAAGAAAAGAAAAGAGCACGGTCACACCGTGCTCAGGCATCAGATGAGGCGTTCGCCGTCTGGGTCACGGCGGCGAGCTGTTTTTCCAGCTCGCGCAGACGCTTGGCCATCTCGTCCAACTGACGAATGCGCGCCGCACTCTTCTTCCACTCGCCTGCTGGCTGCATGGCGGTACCGGAAGAATAGGCCCCCGGTTCGGTGATCGAACGGGTCACCATGGTCATGCCGGTGACGAACACGTTGTCGCACACCTCGATATGCCCGACCATGCCGACGCCACCGGCGATCATGCAGTTCCTGCCGATCTTGGTGCTGCCGGAAATGCCGCAGCAGCCGGCCATGGCGGTGTTGTCGCCGATCTGCACGTTGTGCGCGATCATGATCTGGTTATCCAGCTTCACGCCGTTACCGATCAGGGTGTCGGACAACGCGCCACGATCCACCGTGGTGTTGGCGCCGATCTCCACGTCGTCGCCGATGGTCACGCCACCGATCTGCGCGATCTTCTGCCAGACGCCCTTCTCGTTGGCGAAGCCGAAGCCTTCGCCGCCGATCACCGCACCGGACTGGATCACCACGCGCTTGCCGATGCGCACGTCGTGATACAGCGTCACGCGCGGCGCCAGCCAGCCGCCTTCGCCGATCATGCTACGCGCACCGATCACGCAATGCGCGCCGATGCTCACGCCAGCGGCGATCTGCGCCCCGCTCTCGATCACCGCATAGGCGCCGATGCTGGCGCTCGGGTCTACCTGGGCATCGGCCGCGACCTGCGCGGTCGGGTGAATACCGGCAACGGCCTGAGGCTTGCGATCGAACAGGTGCGAGAGCTGGGCGTAGGCCAGGTAAGGGTTGGCCACGATAAGGGCATCGCCGGCATGGCCTTCGGCATCGCTCGCGGTGAGCAGCACGGCGCCGGCCTGGGTCTGCGCCAGGAACTTGCGGTACTGCGTATTGGCCAGGAAGCTCAACTGTTCGGGCCTGGCCTCCTGTAAGGTGGCCAGGCCCGTGATGACCCTGCCTTCGGCGCCACGCAGGGTGGCGCCCAGGCGCTCGGCCAACTGGCCGAGGGTGTAAGTCGCGGTCATGCTCAACGCATCTTGTTCATGCGCTCGATGACCTGGCGGGTGATGTCGTACTGAGGTTTGACATCGATCACCGCACCACGCTCGAGCACCAGGTCGAAGTTGCCGTTCTTGATCACTTCCTCGACGGCCTTGTCCAGGTTCGGCTTGAGCTTGGCCAGCATCTCACGATCAGCGATGGCCTTGGACTCGTTCAGCTCCTTGGACTGGAACTGGAAGTCACGGGCCTTCTGCTTGAATTCCAGCTCCAGGCGCTCACGCTCGGCCTGTTGCATCTTCTCGCCTTCTTTGACCATGCGATCCTGGATGCGCTTGGCATCACTTTCCAGGGTCTTGAGCTTGTTGAGCTGCGGACCGAATTTCTTCTCGGCGTCCACCGCATAACGCTTGGCCGCATCCGACTCGAGCAGGGCCATTTGATAGTTCAGCACGGCCACTTTCATCTCGGCGAACGCCGGGGTGGCGATCAGGGCGACGGTGAACATAACCAGTTGAGTCAACTTACGCACAATGCACTCCTGCAACAAAACTGTTGGCTTTCGGTATTAGAAGGTTTGGCCCAGGGAGAACTGGAAGACCTGAGTTTCGGCATCATTCGGTTTCTTGATCGGCATGGCCAGGCTGAAACTCAGCGGCCCCAACGCGGTAATCCAGGTCAGGCCGACCCCCACGGAGCTGGCCATGCTGCTGAAGTCGATGTTGCAGCTATCACTGATCTTCTTCTGGCTCGACGAGCAATTGGTGTCGAACACGTTACCCACGTCCCAGAACAGCGAGGTACGCAGCGAGCGCTGATCCTTGACGAACGGCAGCGGGAAGAGCATTTCCACCCCACCCTGCACCAGCACGTTACCACCGAACGGCAGCGGATCCTGATCCGGGTCACGCAGGGTGCCGGGCTTGTTGCCGGAGCTCGGCGTGCTGCGCGGACCAAGCGTGCTGTCCTTGAAGCCACGCACGGAGTTGAAACCGCCGGCGTAGTAGTTCTCGTAGAACGGCAACTCGGAGGTGGAGCCGTAGCTGTCACCGTAACCCAGCTCGGTGTGGAAGCGCAGGGTGTAGTTGTCGCTGAGCGGGGTGAACACCTGGCCACGGTAGTCGAGCTTGTAGAACGACAGGTCGCTGCCCGGCAGAGTGGTTTCCAGCACCAGGCTTTGCGAATGGCCGCGGTTGGCCAGCACGCCACGGTTGAGGGTGGACTCGGACCAGCCGATGGAGCCCTTGAAGTTCAGGTAGTTATCGCCTTCCTGCTCGATGAAGTCGAAGATTTCATCGACGGTGTAACGCCCAGTATCGATGGTGTCCTGTTGCGCGGTGAGGCCGTAGGTCAGGCGCGACGTTTCGCTGATCGGGTAACCGATGCTGATACCGGCACCGAGGCTGTCCACCGAGTAGCTGGACACGTCGACATCGAGTTCGTCGTAGTCGGTGGTGCGGTAGAAGGCGTTGTAACCCAGGCTGACGCCATCGACCGTCCAGTAGGGGTCAACGAAGCCGAAGCTGTAACGGGTCTGGTATTCGCTACGGGTCAGGCCGAGGCTGACCTTGTTGCCGGTACCCAGGAAGTTGTTCTGGCTGATGGAGCCACCGAGGATCAAACCGGCGTTCTGGGCGAAACCGACGCTGGCGGTGATGGAACCGGACGGCTGCTCCTCGACGCTGTAGTTGACGTCGATCTGATCGTCGGTACCCGGCACCTGCGGGGTTTCCACGTTGACTTCCTTGAAGAAGCCCAGACGCTCCAGACGCACCTTGGACTGGTCGATCAGGTAGGTGGAAGCCCAGCCACCTTCCATCTGGCGCATCTCGCGGCGCAGCACTTCGTCCTCGGACTTGGTGTTGCCACGGAAGTTGATGCGGTTGACGTAGGCACGCTTGCCCGGATCGACGACGAAGGTGATGGAAACGGTGTTGTCCTCGTCGTGCGCCTGCGGCACGCCGTTGACGTTGGCGAAGGTATAACCCTCGTTACCCAGGCGACGGGTGATCAGCTCGCTGGTGGTGGTCATCACCTTGCGCGAGAAGACCTGCCCTTCCTTGACCAGCAGCAGTGCGCGGATCTCTTCTTCCGGCACCTTGAGGTCACCGGAGAGTTTCACGTCACGCACGCTGTACTTCTCACCCTCATCGATGTTGACGGTAATGTAGACGTGCTTCTTGTCCGGGGTGATGGAGACCTGGGTGGAGCTGATGTCCATGTTGATGTAGCCGCGATCCAGGTAATAGGAGCGCAAACGCTCGAGGTCACCGGAGAGCTTTTCGCGGGCGTACTTGTCGTCGTTCTTGAAGAAGGACAGCCAGTTGGTGGTCTTGAGCTCGAACAGATCGCTCAGATCCTCATCGGAGAACACCGTGTTGCCCACCACGTTGATGTGGGAAATGGCGGCGACGGTGCCTTCGTTGATGGTGATCTTCAGCGCCACACGGTTGCGCGGCTGCGGAATCACCTCGGTCTCGATCTCGGCCGAGTAGCGACCCTGGGCCACGTACTGGCGCTGCAGTTCGTTGCGCACGCCTTCGAGGGTGGCGCGCTGGAAGATCTCGCCCTCGGCCAGACCGGACTGGTTCAGGCCCTTGAGCAGGTCTTCGGTGGTGATGGCCTTGTTGCCTTCGATCTCGATGCTGGAAATGGAAGGACGCTCGACCACGGTGACGACCAGCACGTTGCCATCACGGCCGAGCTGGATGTCTTGGAAGAAACCGGTCTTGAACAGCGAGCGGGTAGCGTCGACGAGTTGACTGTCATCGACCTGCTCACCCACGTTGAGCGGCAGAGCACCGAATACGCTTCCGGCGGAGACCCGCTGCAGTCCGTTGACACGTATATCGGAGATGGTGAAGGACTCGGCGTGAACTTCGGCGATCATCAATGCGGACAACACCGCAGGTAGCAGCAGACGTTTCATGAAGTCCTTTCTTATTCCAACTGACGATAAAAAATCTGCCGCACTAGGCGACAGATTTGTAATTCAGCATGGGTTACAGACGACCAAGATCGTTGATCAGAGCCAGCAGCATGACTCCGACGACCAGGCTGATGCCGATCTGCATCCCCCAACCTTGAACCCGCTCAGACAAGGGGCGACCACGCACCCACTCGACCAGATAAAAAAGCAGATGCCCACCATCCAGTACGGGAATGGGCAGCAGATTGAGAACCCCCAGGCTAATGCTCAGGTAGGCGAGGAAATTCAGAAAATCCCCAAGCCCCGACTGAGCTGAAGCGCCCGCCACTTTAGCAATGGTTATCGGCCCGCTCAAGTTTTTTACCGAGAGCTCACCGAACAGCATCTTCTTCAGCGAATCGAGGGTCAGCACGCTCATCGCCCAGGTACGCCGTGCGCCTTCGGCGACGGCTTCGAGCGGCCCGTAGCGCACTTCGCGAAGCATCTCGGGCGGCCACTCGCCACCTTTCACCCCGGCGCCAAGGTAGCCGCTACGGGCCTCCCCATCACCACGGCTAGCCAGGGTCAGCATCACCTCCTGGGCTTGACCGTCACGCTCGAAGCGCAACGTCACCCGCTGATCCGGCATGGCCCGCACCTTGTCCACCACCTGCTGCCAATCCTCCAGCGGCTGGCCGTCAAGCGCCAGCAGGCGATCTCCCGTGCGCAGGCCGGCGGCCTGCGCCGGGCCTTGTGCATCAAGTTCGGCGAGCACCGGCGGCAGTGCCGGGCGCCACGGACGTATGCCCAGCGAGCCGATGGGATCGGGCTCATCCGCCCCCCGCAGCCAATTGTTCAATTGCACCTGCTTGACCGACTCGACCGTCGAGCCAGGCTCGCGCACGCCGATATTCAGGGTGCCACTCTCGCCCAGACGGCGCACCAGTTGCAGATTGATCGGTGCCCAGCCGGTCACGGCCTCACCATTGACCGAAACGATTTCCTGTCCGGCATGCAGGCCAGCCGCTGCGGCCAGGCTGCCCTGCTCCACCGCACCGATGACCGGGCGCACCTGCTGGCTGCCGAGCATGGCCACGGCCCAGAAAAACACCAGGGCGAGGAGGAAGTTGGCGATGGGACCGGCCGCGACGATGGCGATGCGCTGACCCACCGTCTTGCGATTGAAGGCCTGATCGAGCAAGGCGGCTGGCACCTCGCCTTCGCGCTCGTCGAGCATCTTCACGTAGCCACCCAGCGGGATGGCGGCGATGACGAATTCGGTTCCCTGACGGTCGTGCCAGCGCACCAGCGGGCTGCCGAAACCGACGGAGAAACGCAGCACCTTGACGCCACAGCGCCGCGCCACCCAGAAATGGCCGAATTCGTGAAAGGTCACCAGCACACCTAGCGCGATCAGGGTGCCTACCAACATGTACAGCGCACTCATTTCTTCTCTCCATCCCGCCTCAACGGCGGGCAAGCCACTGCAGGGCCAGCTCACGCGCCTGGCGATCAGCCGCCAGCACGACATCGAGCGCTTCGACCACCTGCGCTGCCTGAGCGTTCAGGACGCTCTCGATCATACGCGCTATCTCGGTGAAGCGAATGCGCCGCTGCAGAAAGGCCTCGACCGCCACCTCGTTGGCCGCATTGAGCATCGCCGGCGCGGTGCCCCCTACCTGCGCGGCCTCGCGGGCCAGGCGCAGGCAGGGAAAGCGTGTCTCGTCCGGGCGCTGGAAATCCAGGCGACCGACGGCGAACAGGTCCAGCGGCGCGACGCCGGAGTCGATGCGCTGCGGCCAGGCCAGGGCATGGGCGATGGGCGTGCGCATATCGGGGTTGCCCAACTGCGCCAGCACCGAGCCATCGATGTAGTCGACCAGCGAATGGATCACGCTCTGGCGGTGGATCACCACCTCAATCTGCTCGGGCCTAGCATCGAACAACCAGCAAGCCTCGATCAGCTCCAGGCCCTTGTTCATCATGCTCGCCGAATCGACGGAAATCTTGCGCCCCATGGACCAGTTGGGGTGTGCACAGGCCTGCTCGGGGGTAACCTGCTCCAGCTCAGCCAATGGCGTTTCGCGGAACGGCCCACCGGAAGCGGTAAGCAGCACGCGGCGCACGCCCACCGGCGCCAAGCCACGTGCATAGTCGTGCGGCAGGCACTGGAAGATGGCATTGTGCTCGCTGTCGATGGGCAGCAAGGTGGCGCCGCTATCACGTACCGCCTGCATGAACAGGCCACCGGACATCACCAGCGCTTCCTTGTTGGCCAGCAGCACCTTCTTGCCAGCCTGAACGGCCGCCAAGGTCGGTTTGAGACCAGCCGCACCGACGATGGCCGCCATGACCACATCCACCTCGGCATGATCGGCGACGGTGCACAGCCCCTGCTCGCCCACAAGCACCTCGGTGCTCAGGCCGGCATCGCGCAGCGCGAAGCGCAACGGCTGCGCCGCCTGCTCATCCGGCACCACGACGAAAGCCGGGCGGTGCTGCAGGCACAGCGCCTGCAGTTCGCTCAGACGAGTGAAGCCAGTCAGAGCGAAGACCTGATAACGTTCGGGATGACGCGCGATGACGTCCAGGGTGCTCAGACCGATGGAGCCGGTCGCCCCCAGCACGGTGATGCGCTGCACGCCACTCACAGCGAACCCCAGCCGGCCAGCCAGAGCAGTGCCGCGAACAGCGGAATGGCCGCCGTCAGGCTATCGATACGATCCAGCACGCCGCCATGCCCCGGCAGCAGGTTGCTGCTGTCCTTGATCCCGGACTGGCGCTTGAACATGCTCTCGGTGAGATCACCAACCACCGACACCATCACCACCAGCGCCGCACCCAGCAGCGCCAGCACCAGCGAGCCAACGCTCCAGCCCTGCTGCAGGCCGACCAGCAAGGTGATCAGCAGGCTGGCAGCGAGACCACCGTAGAAACCTTCCCAGCTCTTGCCAGGGCTGACCCGCGGCGCCAGCTTGCGCTTGCCGAAGGCCTTGCCGGAGAAATACGCGCCGATATCGGCCCCCCAGACCAGCAGCATGACGGCGATGATCAGACCGTTGGCCTGCGGCCATTGTTTGAGCAACACCAACCCCTGCCAGGCCGGCAGGAGGATCAGCAGACCGATCAACAGACGGCCAGGCAAGCCACCCCAGTAACGACTGCGATCGGGATAGCCGAGCACCAGCCAGGTCGCGGCCACCCACCAGAGCACCGCCAGCGCCAGGATCAATGGCGCCAGGCCAGGCAATAGATAGAGCACTGCCAGCAGCAAGGCGACAACCGCTGCATAGGCGACGCGCAGCCCCTGCGACTCGAAGCCCGCCAGGCGTGCCCACTCCCAGGCCCCCAGACTGACCACCGCACCGATGAACAGGGCGAACGCCAGGCCATCGAGGAGGAAAAAGCCGCCCAGGGCGATGGGTAGCAGCACCAGTGCCGTGATGATTCGTTGCTTCAACATCAGGAGCGCGCCTCGGCTGCCACCTGCTCGCTGGTCTTGCCGAAGCGACGCTGGCGGGTAGCGAAATCGGCCAGCGCCTTGCGCATGGCCTCATGCTTGAAATCCGGCCAGTACAGGTCGGAGAAGTACAGCTCGCTGTAAGCCAACTGCCAGAGCAGGAAGTTGCTGATGCGATGCTCGCCACCGGTACGAATGCACAGATCCGGCAACGGCATGTCGCCGGTGGCCAGACAGCCCTGCAGCACCTCCGCACTGATTTCCTCGGGCAGCAGATGCCCGGCCTGCACCTCACGCGCCAGGCGCTGAGTGGCCTGAACGATGTCCCACTGGCCGCCATAGTTGGCGGCGATCTGCAGGGTGAAGCGGCGCTTGCCGGCGGTCAGCGCCTCGGCCTCGCGCATGGCGGCCTGCAGCTCGGGATGAAAGCGTGAGCGATCACCGATGATGCGCAAGGCGATGTCGTTGTCCAGCAGCTTCTTCGCCTCACGCCGCAGCGCACCGAGGAACAGCTCCATCAGCGCCCCGACTTCATCGGCGGGACGCTGCCAGTTCTCGCTGGAAAAGGCGAACAGCGTCAGCACCTCGACGCCCGACTCGGCACATACCTCGATCACCGCGCGCACCGCGTCGACCCCGGCCTTGTGCCCGGCCACACCTGGCAACAGGCGCTTTCTGGCCCAGCGGTTGTTGCCATCCATGATGATGGCGACGTGCCTCGGCACTGCCCCCTGCTTGTTCTTATCCATGTCGGAAGCCTGTGCGATCAAACGGCCATCAGGTCTTTTTCCTTGACCTCCAGAGCCTTGTCGACATCGGCAATGAACTTGTCGGTGATCTTCTGCAGCTCGTCAGCGGCACGACGCTCTTCGTCCTCGCTGATTTCCTTGGCCTTGGCCAGCTTCTTCAGCTCGGCCAGAGCGTCACGGCGCACGTTGCGCACGGCGACCTTGGCGTCTTCGGCCACACCACGCGCCTGCTTGGTGTAGCCCTTGCGGGTCTCCTCGGTCAGGGCAGGCATCGGCACGCGGATGGTGGTACCGGCGCTGGATGGGTTCAGGCCCAGGTCGGAAGTCAGGATGGCCTTTTCGATGGCGGCGCTGAGGTTCTTGTCGTGAGCGACGATCTTCAGGGTACGAGCATCTTCGACGGTGATCGCAGCCACCTGGTTGAGCGGCATCTCGCTACCCCAGGCCGGCACCTTGACGCTGTCGAGAATGCTCGGGTGAGCACGACCCGTGCGGATGGACGCCAGGTTACGATCCAGCGATTCCAGGGATTTGCCCATACGCTCCTGAGCGTCTTTCTTGATGTCGTTGATCATTGTGCTTCCTCCTCGATCAGGGTTCCTTCGGCGCCGCCTACCACCACGTTAAGCAGGGCGCCCGGCTTGTTCATGTTGAAGACCCGCAGCGGCATCTTGTGATCGCGGCACAGGCAGATGGCGGTCAGATCCATCACCCCCAGCTTGCGATCTAGCACCTCGTCATAGGTCAGGCGCTCGAACTTCTCGGCATGCGGATCCTTGAACGGGTCGGCAGTGTACACGCCATCGACCTTGGTCGCCTTCAGTACCACGTCGGCATCGATCTCGATGGCGCGCAGGCAGGCGGCCGAATCGGTGGTGAAGAAGGGGTTGCCGGTGCCGGCGGCGAAGATCACCACCTCGCCGGTCTTGAGGTGGCGCATGGCCTTGCGGCGGTCATAGTGATCGGTCACGCCGACCATGGAGATCGCCGACATGACGATGGCCGGGATGTTCGAGCGCTCCAGGGCGTCACGCATGGCCAGGGCGTTCATCACCGTGGCCAGCATGCCCATATGGTCTCCGGTGACGCGATCCATACCGGCAGCGGACAGCGCCGCGCCACGGAACAGGTTGCCGCCACCGATCACCAGGCCGACCTGCACGCCGATGCCGACCAGTTGGCCGACTTCCAGCGCCATGCGATCGAGCACCTTGGGATCGATGCCGAAATCTTCCGAGCCCATCAGGGCCTCGCCGCTGAGTTTGAGCAGAATGCGTTTGTAGCGAGGTTGGCGACCAGTCGTCTGCTGAGCCATTGCAAGTCTCTCCTGCGGCGATGTGTGTTCTGGGCGCAGCGTGCCTTAGGCACGGCTGCTATCTGGCACTTTGACAGTGCCGGCGGCCGTTCGTTGGAGCGGCCGCCATAATCATTCTTACCCCTTATTCGGCAAAGAGGCCGCCCGCGCAAACGGGCAGCCTCTTTGGGGGTACATACCGGAAAAACCGCTTACTGCTTGCTGGCAGCAACCTGAGCGGCCACTTCGGCAGCGAAGTCGGTCTCGGCCTTCTCGATGCCCTCGCCCACTTCGTAACGCACGAAGGAAACGACTTCGGCACCGGCTTTCTTCACCAGATCACCGACCTTGACTTCCGGGTCCATGATGAAGGCTTGCTCGACCAGGCTGGCTTCGGCCAGGAACTTGGCGATACGGCCCTTGACCATGTTCTCGACGATGTTTTCCGGCTTGCCGGCGATCTTCTCGGCATTGAGCTGCAGGAAGATTTCCTTCTCCTTGGCAACCAGCTCCTCGGACACCTGATCCGGGGAAACCACAGCCGGGTTGGAGGCAGCAACGTGCATGGCAACGTGCTTGGCCAGTTCGTCGTTACCGCCCTTCAGAACGACCAGAACACCGATACGGTGGCCGTGCAGGTAGGCACCCACGGTGTCACCGGTCACAGCGGTCAGACGACGGATGTTGACGTTCTCGCCGCACTTGGCGACCAGAGCTTCACGAGCCGGCTCGCGGGAAGCGATCAGCGGAGCAGCTTCGGTCAGGTTCTTCTCGAAGGCTTCGTCCAGGCTTTCCTTGACGAAGGCCTTGAAGTCGTCCTGCAGAGCCAGGAAGTCGGTCTGCGAGTTGACTTCGATGATCAGGCCACGGCCACCTTCGACGCGCACGGCGATGGAGCCTTCGGCAGCGATGTTGCCAGCCTTCTTGGCGGCCTTGATGGCGCCGGAAGCACGCATGTCATCAATGGCTTTTTCGATGTCGCCACCAGCAGCAACCAGGGCCTTCTTGCATTCCATCATGCCTTGGCCGGTACGCTCGCGCAGTTCTTTGACCAGGGCTGCAGTAATCTCTGCCATCTTGAAAATCCTCTCGGTAGGTCTTCAACCATTCACCCGTCAGGCGGGTGAGCAAATCTGTGAGTGGCAAAAAGGGGGCCTAGCCCCCTTCTTGCTCAGCACGCACGCTATATGAGCGACGTTACTGCTTAGCCTTCGGCAGCTTCGGCAGCCGGGGCTTCTTCGATGAACTCTTCGGTGGCACCGCCAGCGTTGCTGCGACCACGGATCACGGCGTCAGCCATGGCACCCATGTACAGCTGGATGGCGCGGATGGCGTCGTCGTTACCCGGGATGATGTAGTCAACGCCTTCCGGGCTGCTGTTGGTATCGACGATGCCGATGACCGGGATGCCCAGCTTGTTGGCTTCGGTGATGGCAATGCGCTCGTGGTCGACGTCGATCACGAACAGCGCGTCCGGCAGGCCGCCCATGTCCTTGATACCACCCAGGCTGCGATCCAGTTTTTCCAGATCACGGGTACGCATCAGAGCTTCTTTCTTGGTCAGCTTGGCGAAGGTGCCGTCCTGGGACTGGGTTTCCAGCTCGCGCAGGCGCTTGATCGAAGCACGGATGGTCTTGTAGTTGGTCAGCATGCCGCCCAACCAGCGGTGATCGACGAACGGCGAGCCGCAACGAGCCGCTTCTTCGCGAACGATCTTGCCAGCGGAACGCTTGGTGCCAACGAACAGGATCTTGTTCTTGCCAGCAGCCAGTTTTTCAACGAACGACAGGGCGTCGTTGAACATCGGCAGAGTTTTTTCGAGGTTGATGATGTGAATCTTGTTACGCGCACCGAAAATGTACTTGCCCATTTTCGGGTTCCAGTAACGGGTCTGGTGGCCGAAGTGCACACCGGCCTTCAGCATATCGCGCATGTTGACTTGGGACATGATAGTTCCTTGATAAGTCGGGTTAGGCCTCCACGTATCCCAGCTTCCAACCCCGAACTTGTCGAAGGGCACCCAGGAAACCGTGTCGATACGTGTGTGGGTTTGAGCTTTCGGGCATGCTGCCCGTAAAGCGGCGCGTTTTATACCATAAAGAGCAGCCATAAGCTACAAGCCTCAAGCAGCAAGCCTGCCTGTAGCCTGTAGCCCGTAGCTGTTAATATGAGCGCCTTTTTCCGTGAGTACCCGAGAGCTGGCTATGACCGTCACCATCAAATCCGCCGAAGAAATCGAGAAAATGCGCGTCGCCGGCCGCCTGGCCGCCGAGGTGCTGGAGATGATCGGCGAACACGTCAAGCCGGGCGTGACCACCGAAGAGCTCGACCGCATCTGCCATGACTATATCGTCAACGTACAGCAGGCCATCCCCGCACCGCTCAACTACAGGGGCTTTCCCAAGTCGATCTGCACCTCGATCAACCATGTGGTGTGCCACGGCATCCCCAATGACAAGCCGCTCAAGGACGGCGACGTGCTGAACATCGACATCACCGTGATCAAGGACGGCTACCACGGCGACACCAGCAAGATGTTCATGGTCGGCAAGGTGGCCGAATGGGCCGAGCGCCTGGCCAAGGTCACCCAGGAGTGCATGTATAAAGGCATCGAGCTGGTCAAACCGGGCGCGCGCCTGGGCGATATTGGCGAAGTGATCCAGAAGCACGCCGAGAAGAACGGTTTCTCCGTGGTGCGTGAGTACTGCGGCCATGGTATCGGCGCGGTGTTCCACGAGGAGCCGCAGGTGCTGCACTACGGCAAGGCCGGCACTGGCATGGAGCTCAAGGAAGGCATGACCTTCACCATCGAGCCGATGATCAACCAGGGCCGCCCGGAAACCCGCCTGCTCGGCGACGGCTGGACCGCCATCACCAAGGATCGCAAGCTGTCGGCGCAGTGGGAGCACACCGTGCTGGTCACCGCCGATGGCTATGAGATCCTCACCCTGCGCAGCGACGACAGCATCGCGCGCACCTCGTCCGGGCAGTGATCGCAACACCATGAAATCAAGTGGTGCGCACAGCGTACCCTGGCTTATATAGGAAGGCGCCGGCATGCCGCAGATGGATACCGAACTGTTCGACCGTGGCCAGTTCCAGGCCGAACTGGCACTCAAATCCAGCCCCATCGCCGCCTTCAAGAAAGCCATCCGCCAGGCGCATGAAGTACTCGACTCGCGCTATCGGGCCGGCCGCGAGATCCGCCGCCTGGTGGAGGATCGCGCCTGGTTCGTCGACCAGATCCTGCAGGAAGCCTGGAAGCGCTTTAGCTGGTGCGAGGATGCCGACATCGCCCTGCTCGCCGTCGGCGGCTATGGTCGCGGCGAGCTGCACCCCTACTCCGACATCGACCTGCTGATTCTGCTCGACAGCAGTGACCATGAGATTTTCCGTGAGCCCATCGAAGGCTTCCTCACCCTGCTCTGGGACATCGGCCTGGAAGTCGGCCAGAGCGTGCGCAGTGTCGACGAATGCGCCGAAGAGGCCCGCGCCGACCTGACGGTAATCACCAACCTGATGGAAAGCCGCACCATCGCCGGCCCCGAACACCTGCGCCAACGCATGCAGCAGGTCACCAGCCCCGAGCAGATGTGGCCGAGCAAGCACTTCTATCTGGCCAAGCGCGAGGAGCGCAAGGCACGCCACGGCAAGTACAACGACACCGAATACAACCTCGAACCCAACGTCAAGGGTTCGCCCGGCGGCCTGCGCGACATCCAGACCATTCTCTGGGTCGCCCGCCGCCAGTTCGGCACGCTCAACCTGCAGGCCCTGGTCAGCCATGGCTTCCTGCTGGAGAGCGAATACGCCCTGCTCGCCTCCAGCCAGGAGTTCCTGTGGAAGGTGCGCTACGCCCTGCACATGCTCGCCGGACGCGCAGAGGATCGCCTGCTGTTCGATTATCAAGTGAAGATCGCCGCCCTGTTCGGCTACAAGGATGGCGACGGCAAGCGCAGCATCGAACACTTCATGCAGAAGTACTACCGCGTAGTCATGGGCATTTCCGAATTGTCGGATCTGCTCAACCAGCACTTCGAGGAAGTCATCCTGCGCGCTGCCGAAAGCAGCCAGTGCACACCGCTGAACAGCCGCTTCCAGGTGCGTGACGGCTACATCGAGGCCATCCACCCCAACATCTTCAAGCGCACCCCCTTCGCCATCCTCGAGATCTTTGTGCTGATGGCCCAACATCCGGAAATCAAGGGCGTGCGCGCCGGCACCATTCGCCTGCTGCGCGACAGCCGCCACCTGATCGACGACGATTTCCGCAAGGATATCCGCAACACCAGCCTGTTCATCGAGCTGTTCAAGTGCAAGGAGGGCATTCACCGCAACCTGCGGCGGATGAACCGCTACGGCATTCTCGGTCGCTACCTGCCGGAGTTCGGCGATATCGTCGGGCAGATGCAGCACGACCTGTTCCACATCTATACGGTCGACGCGCACACCCTCAACCTGATCAAGCACCTGCGCAAGTTCCGCTGGCCGGAGCTGGCGGAGAAATTCCCGCTGGCCAGCAAGATCATCGAGCGCCTGCCAAAGCCCGAGCTGATCTACCTGGCCGGGCTCTACCATGACATCGGCAAGGGCCGTGGCGGCGACCACTCCGAACTGGGCGCGCTGGATGCCGAGGCCTTCGCCCGTCGCCACCACCTGCCGGCCTGGGACAGCGCGCTGATCGTCTGGCTGGTGCAGCACCACCTGGTGATGTCCACCACCGCACAGCGCAAGGATCTCTCCGACCCACAGGTGATCCACGACTTCGCCCAGTTCGTCGGCGACCAGACCCACCTGGAATACCTCTACGTGCTGACTGTGGCCGACATCAACGCCACCAACCCCAGCCTGTGGAACTCCTGGCGCGCCAGCCTGCTGCGCCAGCTCTACACCGAAACCAAGCGCGCCCTGCGTCGAGGCCTGGAAAACCCGGTGGATCGTGAAGAACAGATTCGCCAGACGCAGAACGCCGCTCTGGACACCCTGGTGCGCAGCGGCACCGACCCGGACGATGCCGAGCAGCTCTGGAGCCAGCTCGGCGACGACTACTTCCTGCGCCATACCGCCAGCGACGTGGCCTGGCACACCGATGCCATCCTCCAGCATCCCGACGATGGCGGGCCACTGGTGCTGATCAAGGAAACCACCCAGCGCGAGTTCGAGGGTGGCACGCAGATCTTCATCTATGCCCCCGACCAGCACGACTTCTTCGCCGTGACGGTGGCGGCGATGAGCCAGCTCAACCTGAGCATTCACGATGCGCGAATCATCACCTCCACCAGCCAGTTCACCCTCGATACCTACATCGTGCTGGATGCCGACGGCAGTTCGATCGGCAACAACCCGGCGCGTATCGAACAGATTCGCGAGGGCCTGATCACCGCCCTACGCAACCCCGACGACTACCCCACCATCATCCAGCGCCGGGTGCCGCGCCAGCTCAAACACTTCGCCTTCGCCCCGCAGGTGACCATCCACAACGATGCACAGCGCCCGGTGACCATACTCGAACTCACCGCACCGGATCGCCCCGGCCTGCTGGCGCGTATCGGGCGCATCTTCGTCGAATACGACCTGTCGCTGCAGAACGCCAAGATCGCCACGCTCGGCGAGCGAGTCGAGGACGTGTTCTTCATCACCGACGACAAGGGTCAGCCACTGTCGGATCCAGAGTTCTGCGCGCGCCTGCAGGAGGCGATCATCGCCAAGCTTTCGGAGCCCAGCACGCCCAGCCCGGCGCAGAGCATCACCTTCTGAGGGGATGCTGTCGCGTCGCGGACTTCTCCATGAAACGGCTGACCCATGGCCGCCAGCATCGCGAATGAACTCGCCTGCAAAAGGGTTCTTCGCGGAATCTCGGGAAAGGCGGTCTTGATACTGGACTGGCAAATTTGTGTGTTGTTTGGTGTTCTGGACGCCGCTGCGGTGTATTAAGAGATTCCGGGTTTCGCCCCCTCGGGCGACTCACTTTTCTTTGAACTGCGCAAAGAAAAGTAAGCAAAAGAAACGCCCCCCGCCATCCGGAACTAGGCGTCCCCGTCATGCTTCGCTCGACTCCCCTCACTCCGGCACCGCTCCGGGGTCAGCTTGCAAGGGCCATCCATGGCCCTTCAAGCCTCTCGTGGCATCCATGCCACTCGCCCCCTGCGCAATGCCTGCGTTCGGCCTCCTGAAGGGGGCATTTGCGCGCCTGAACGGACATCGGTTCCGGGCATGCCCGGCGTGCTCTGGTAACAGTGGAACCATGACGTGGCCGCCGGGTTAAACCAAAACTTTCATTCGCGTAGTTTCATTCGCTTGAATAGCTTGCCGGCTTCCAGCCGGCATCCCGGTCAGCCCTAAGGCTGACCCATGTTCAAGCACTCCACGCTAATTCTGGGTTACCTAGGGTTCAGGCGCGTGCAGAGCCCGCCCAGGAGGGCGAACGGAGTCGTCGTGGAAGAGGTTGAGCGGCATGGATGCCGCGAGAGCCGCGATGGGCCATGGATGGCCCACCGCGGCGGGCCTCTGGAGCGGCGATGGAGTGAGCGAACCCTGGCGAAGCCAGGGCCGGATGACCGGGCGGAGGGTTTTGGTTACTTTTGCCCTACAAAAGTGACTCGCCCGGGAGGGCGAAACCAAAAACATCAACAAAAACGCGGCAATTCGGAACAGGCATCAGAAAAACCAACACACAAACTTGCCAGTCCGGTATCAACCAAACGTCCCCCCCCTCTCCCCCAGCCTCTCTCCTGAGAGGGGAGCCAAACGCTTACAGCCTTAACTGACTGGCATTAGGCACCAAGGCCACAGGCATCGCGAACAAATTCGCCCCAAAAGGACAGGCAGCCTCAGATCCTGAAGCTGTCCACCAGATGTTTGAGCCGCCCGACCTGCTGATCCAACTCGGTACAGGCACTGAGGCTGGCCTGCAGGTTGCGTACGCCATCCTGGTTCAGGGTGTTGATCTCGGTGATGTCCATGTTCAGGCTCTCGATCACCGAGGTCTGCTCCTCGGTAGCGGTGGCCACGGACTGGTTCATGCCATCGATCTCGCCGATGCGCTGGGTCACGCCACGCAGGTTCTCCCCGGCCTGGCCGCCGATGCGCACGCTGTCCTCGCTGAAACGCCGGCTCTCGGTCATGGTCGCCACGGCATCGCGGGCACCGGCCTGGAGCTGTTCGATCATCTGCTGGATCTCCTGCGCCGAGCTCTGTGTGCGCTGGGCCAGGTTACGCACCTCGTCGGCCACCACGGCGAAACCGCGCCCGGCCTCGCCGGCGCGAGCGGCCTCGATGGCGGCATTGAGCGCGAGCAGGTTGGTCTGCTCGGAAATACCCTTGATCACGTCGAGAATCTGGCCGATGTCGTTGCTCTTCTCGCTGAGCAGCTCGATATGGTTGCCGGACGCCTGGATCTTCTCCGACAGGTCGCCCATCGCCGCCAGGGTGCGCTCGACCATGCCCTGCCCTTCCTCGGCATTGCGCCGTGCTTCGCTGGCCTGCTGCGAGGCATCGGCGGCGTTGCGGGCGATTTCCTGAGCGGCCGCGCCCAGCTCGTTGATCGCCGCCGCCACGCTGTCGGTGCGCGCCGCCTGTTCGCTGGAATTGCCCATGGAGGCGTTGGAGGCCTGTACCACGGTCGTGACCCGCTCGTGCACCTCACGAGTGGTCGAGGCCACTTCGCGGATCGACTCGTGAATACGCTCGACGAAACGGTTGAAGGCCCCGGCCAGTTCGCCGAACTCGTCGCCGGAGGCGATCTTCAGGCGCTGGGTCAGATCCCCCTCGCCTTCGGCGATGCCGCTCATGGCATGGCTCATCACATGCAGCGGGCGCAGCAGAATGCGGATCAGCATGCCGAGCAACAGGAGGATCGCCACCACGCCGATGACGGTCGCCATCAACGCGGACAGGCGCGACTCACGCAGGGCCGCGAACGCCTTGCTCTCGTCCACCGACAGGCCGACGTACCAGCGCACCCCGGCCAAGCCCTGCACCGGCTGGAAGGTGACGATACGGGCGCTGCCATCGACGCCTGTGGTGTTCTGCAGGCTGGATTCCAGACGCGGCGTTGCCTCGGGGTAAAGCTCCGGCAGCTTCTTCAGCACCAGGCTCTTGTCCGGATGCACCAGCACCGTGCCCTGCTCGTCCACCAGGAAGGCGTAGCCCATGCCGCCCAGGTCGAAGGAGTTGAGGATGTCGTCGATGGTCTGCAGCTTGAGATCGCCGCCCACCACGCCCCGCAAGCTGCCGCCCGCGCTGACCGGGCGAGTAATGGTGATCAGCAGCCCGTCACGCGGGTCGGCCGCCAGGTAGGGCGCGGTCAGGCCCGGGCCACTGCTGCCCACGGCACTCTTGTACCAGGGGCGCTGACGCGGGTCGTAGCCGGCCGGCAGCTCGCTCGGCGGAAACTGGGTGTAAGTGCCATCGGCCTGGCCGTAATAGGCATAGAGAAAGGCCGAGGCGATGCTGCGGTGTTGCAGATTGCGCGCCAGCATCTCGGGCGAACTGTCGTCCTGCACCGACTCGGCGAGGTTGTCCAGCAACTGCATGCGCCCATCCAGCCAGTGCTGAATGTTGCCAGTGGAAACCAGGCCGACATCGTGCAGGTAGTTGGCCAGGTTGTGGCGAATCGAGGTGCGCTGCAGGTAGTCGTTGTACAGGGCGAAGGACGCGAAGGCCGCGATGACCACCAGGGAAGCAGCCAGCATGATCTTGTGGCTGAACTTGAGGGTGCGCATAAGGAGAGTCTCGTGGGAAAATTTTACGCTCAGGCTATCGGCACTATGTGAATACTCTTGAATCGCTCGAGCGTCAGCATTGTTGACCTAAACCAGCGTAAAACGGACAGCCAGCGGAATTTTCCTCGGCGCGCGCGCCATGCTAGTGTCGGCAGCTTTGTCGCCGCCTTCCACAGGACACGTCGGATCACCATGAACCACGCCCTCGCCCAGTTGCAGCCCTACCCGTTCGAGAAACTCCGCGCCCTGCTCGCCGATGCGCAGCCCGCCGCCGACCGCGCGCCCATCGCCCTGTCCATTGGCGAGCCCAAGCATCGCTCGCCGGACTTCGTCGCCCAGGCGCTGACCGCCAACCTCGACAAACTGGCGGTGTACCCGACCACCCTGGGTCTGCCGGAACTGCGCCAGAGCATCGCCGCCTGGTGCGAGCGCCGCTTCGGCGTGCCCGCAGGCTGGCTGGATGCGGCGCGCCACGTGCTGCCGGTCAACGGCACCCGCGAAGCGCTGTTCGCCTTCACCCAGGCGGTGGTCGACCGCGATGCCCGGGGCCTGGTGGTCAGCCCCAACCCCTTCTACCAGATCTATGAAGGCGCGGCCTTTCTCGCTGGCGCTGAACCGCACTACCTGCCGTGCCTGAAAGACCATGGCTTCAACCCGGACTTCGATGCCGTGCCGACGGAGGTCTGGCAGCGCTGCCAGATCCTGTTCCTGTGCTCGCCAGGCAACCCCACCGGCGCGCTGATCCCGCTGGAAACCCTGAAGAAGCTGATCGCCCTGGCCGACGAGCACGATTTCGTCATCGCCGCCGACGAGTGCTACAGCGAGCTGTATTTCGACGAGGACGCACCACCGCCCGGCCTGCTCAGCGCCTGCGCCGAGCTGGGCCGCCGCGATTTCGCACGCTGCGTGGTGTTCCACAGCCTGTCCAAACGCTCCAATCTGCCGGGCTTGCGCTCGGGCTTCGTCGCCGGCGACGCCGAGATTCTCAAGCACTTTCTGCTCTATCGCACCTACCACGGCTGCGCCATGCCGGTGCAGATCCAGCTCGCCAGCGTCGCCGCCTGGAACGACGAAGCGCACGTGCGCGCCAACCGCGACCTGTACCGCGAGAAGTTCGATGCCGTACTGAAAATCCTGGCCCCGGTGATGGACGTGCAACGCCCGGATGGCGGCTTCTACCTCTGGGCCCGCACGCCGGGCGACGATACACAGTTCACCCGCGAGCTGTTCGTGGCCGAACACGTCACCGTGGTGCCGGGCTCCTACCTGTCGCGTGAGGTGGATGGCGTCAACCCGGGGGCTGGGCGCGTGCGCATGGCCCTGGTCGCGCCGCTGGCCGAGTGCATCGAAGCGGCCGAGCGCATCGCGCGATTCATTCGTAGCGCCTGAGTCGGGTCGATAGCGTGCCATCTTGCGGGCGATCCCTCTCGCCCGCATAGCGAATTCATTCACGATTGTCCTGGGGCGCCAGCCCCTTCGCGAATGAATTCGCTCCTACAGAAGCCCCGGATTGCATCCGGGCTACAGGCGATGCCTCTGGCGACTCAGCTCTTGTTCAGGCGCGCCTCGGCGATATCCAGATCGCGCAGGATCTCGGCCAGCAAGTCGTCGTCCAGCTCGTTGTCGTGGCGCATGCGGTACAACTCCAGACGCTGGGTGCGCAGCGCCTGCAGACGCAGGCGATATTCCAGGCGGTCGGTCTCGCGCTGCTGCTCGCGTGCTTCATCGCCGCCACGGGCACGCTCCAGCAGGTCGCGATACTCGCTCATCAGGCGCGCCTTCACTTCGACCGCAGCGATAGCCCCTTCGGCGTCGGCGGCACGCTCGTCCTCGGACTCCAGATAACGAATCGCCGCCTCCAGCACCGCGGCGCGGTGACGATTGAGCTCACGCTCGTGCAGCGCCACGTTGTCCTGCGGCAGACGTGGCAGGATGCGCGGCAAAGCGACACTGGCCACCAGCAGCGACAGCAGGATCACCCCGGCGGCAATCAGGATCAGCAGGTCGCGCTCGGGAAAGGCCTGGCCATTGTTGAGCAGCAAGGGCAGCGACATCACGCCCGCCAGGGTCACTGCGCCACGCACGCCGCCCAGGGTCAGCACCGCGCTCAAGGCGATGCGCGACTGCCCGGCGAAGCGCGTCGGCTCGCCGCGCAGCCGACGCAAGGAGCCCGACACGCGCCAGTAGCCGTAGACCCAGACGAAGCGCAGCAGCATCAGCACGGCGTAGATCGCCGCCACCAGGCCCATGGCCTGCAGAGCGAACATCCAGGGCTCGGCATGATCGCCCAGAGCCGCCGTGAGGATGTCCGGCAACTGCAGGCCCAGCAGCAGGAAGATCAGGCCGTTGAAAGTGAACTCCAGCAGCGCCCACACGCTGCGGTTGAGCAGGCGCGTGGAGGTCTGCCGCGGGAGCAGGTCGAGGCGGCTCTGCATCATCCCTGCCGCCACTGCCGAGAGGATGCCGGACAGCCCGAAGTGCTCGGCGGCCACGTAGGCGGCGAATGGCAGCAGCAAAAGCAGCAACACGTGCGGCGCCGGGTCTTCCCAGCCCTGGGCGATCATCCAGGCGCGCAGGCGCCCCAGCAGGTAACTCAGGGCCACGCCGACGGCCAGCCCGCCGACCGCCACCAGCACGAACTGCAGACTCGCATCGCTGATCGAGAACACTCCCGTGAGGGTCGCCGCCACGGCGAACTTGAATGCCACCAGGCCTGAGGCATCGTTCATCAGCGCCTCGCCCTGCAACAGGTTGTTCAGGGTGCTAGGCAGGCGGCCGTGGGTGATCGCCGAGACCGCCACCGCATCGGTCGGCGACAGCACCGCCGCCAGGGCGAAACAGGCGGCCAGGGGCACCTGCGGCAACAACCAGTGAATGAAATGCCCCGCACCGAGAATGCTGAAGAACACCAGGGCGAAGGCCAGCAACAGAATCGGCGTGCGCAACTGGCGGAACTGCCCCTTGGGCATGCGCCAGCCATCGACGAACAGCAGCGGCGGAATGAACAGCAGCAGAAACAGTTCCGGATCGAGGCGTACATGCAACCCCAGCGCCGGCACGGCCAACAGGGCGCCGATGAGAATTTGCAGCAGAGGCAGAGGCAAGGGGATGAACTGCGCGCTGATACGCGTACCACTGACCACCAGCAGCATGATCAGAATGGTGTAGAGCAGTTGCATGAGGGAGAAAACCGGCGGGAGTGAGTGCGTGACGCTGATTCTAGCGCTGTAACACATCCCTGCGACAGTGCCCGCCACGCCCACACCAGCCATGGCATAATGGCCGGCCATTTTTTCCGGACATCCCGGCACGCCACTCATCAGAGGAAGACCATGAGTTACGTCCTGTATGGCATCAAGGCTTGCGACACCATGAAGAAGGCCAGAACCTGGCTCGACGAGCATGGCGTCGACTATGCCTTTCACGACTACAAGAGCGCCGGCATCGACCGTGCGAGCCTGGAGAAATGGTGCGACGAGCATGGCTGGCAGATCGTCCTCAACCGTGCCGGCACCACCTTCCGCAAACTGGATGACGCGCAGAAAGCCGATCTCGACCAGGCCAAGGCCATCGACCTGATGCTGGCCCAGCCTTCGATGATCAAACGCCCGGTGCTCGACCTGGGCGACAAGACCCTGGTCGGCTTCAAGCCGGACACCTACCAAGCTGCGTTGGCCTGATCACTCTCACCCGAATTTGTTGCAAGGAACCTCATCGATGACCACCACCCTCTTCAGCATCGCCTTCGGCGTCGGCACCCAGAACCGTCAGGGCAACTGGCTGGAAGTCTTCTACGCGCAACCGCTGCTCAACCCGGCAGCCGATCTGGTGGCCAAGGCCGCCGAGATCCTGGATTACCAGGGTGGCAACCAGGCCATCACCTTCAGCCACGCCCAGGCCCGTGACCTGGCCGAAGCGCTCAAGGGCATCGATACTGCCCAGGCCGCCCTGCTGACCCGTCTGGCCGAGAGCAGCAACCCGCTGGTGGCCACCCTGCTGGCCGAAGACAGCGCGCCGAGCAGCACCCCCGAGGCCTACCTCAAGCTGCATCTGCTGTCGCACCGCCTGGTCAAGCCCCATGGCCTGAACCTGGCCGGCATCTTCCCTCTGCTGCCCAACGTCGCCTGGACCAGCCAGGGCGCCGTCGACCTCGCCGAACTGGCCGAACGCCAACTGGAAGCACGCCTGAAGGGCGAGCTGCTGGAGGTATTCTCGGTGGACAAGTTCCCGAAAATGACCGACTACGTGGTACCGACCGGCGTGCGTATCGCCGACAGCGCCCGCGTGCGCCTAGGCGCCTATGTTGGTGAAGGCACCACGGTGATGCACGAGGGCTTCGTCAACTTCAACGCCGGCACCGAAGGCCCGGGCATGATCGAAGGCCGCGTATCCGCAGGCGTATTCGTCGGCAAAGGCTCGGATCTGGGTGGCGGCTGCTCCACCATGGGCACCCTGTCCGGTGGCGGCAATATCGTCATCAGCGTCGGCGAAGGCTGCCTGATCGGCGCCAACGCCGGTATCGGCATCCCCCTGGGCGACCGCAACACCGTCGAAGCCGGCCTGTACATCACCGCCGGCACCAAGGTGAACCTGCTCGACGAGAACAACGAGCTGGTTAAAGTGCTCAAGGCCCGCGACCTGGCCGGCCAGCCCGACCTGCTGTTCCGTCGCAACTCGCAGACCGGCGCCGTGGAGTGCAAGACCCACAAGTCGGCCATCGAGCTGAACGAAGCCCTGCACGCTCACAACTAAGAGGCAGCGCCAAGCTGCAAGCTACAAGCCGCAAGCTCTGCGGCTCCAACTTGCAGCTTGCGGCTTGAAGCTCATGGCTCTGAATTCCCCCTGGCGTGCCGAATTCCCCGGCCTGCTCGCCCTCGAAGCCGAAGGCCAGACCTATCTGGACAGCGCCGCCACCGCGCAGAAGCCGCAGGTGGTGCTGGATGCGCTGCTCGCCTACCTGGCCGGCGGCGTGGCCAACGTGCATCGCGCCCAGCACCTGCCGGGCGAGCGCGCCACCCGCGCCTTCGAGGCCACGCGCAGCAAGGCCGCGCAGTGGCTGAACGCGCTGGGCAGTGACGAGATCGTCTTCACCCGTGGCAGCACCGAATCGCTCAACCTGCTGGCCTACGGCCTGGAGCACCTGCTGCAGCCTGGCGGGCAAATCGTCATCAGCGCCGCCGAGCACCACGCCAACCTGCTGCCCTGGCAGCAGCTTGCCAAGCGCCGGGGCCTGGAGCTGGTGGTGTTGCCGTTGGATGCGGCAGGCGGTATCGACCTGGGCGAAGCCGCTCGCCTGATCGGCCCGCGCACGCGCCTGCTGGCGGTCTCGCAGCTTTCCAACGTGCTCGGCCGCTGGCAGCCGCTCACTGAGTTGCTGGCTCTGGCCAAGGCCCACAGCGCCCTGACTGTCATCGACGGCGCTCAGGGCGCCGTGCATGCCAGGCCGGACATGCAGGCGCTGGGTTGCGACTTCTACGTCTGCTCGGCGCACAAGCTCTACGGCCCGGATGGCGTCGGCCTGCTCTATGCCCGTGGCGAAGCGCTGGCGAAACTGCAGCATTGGCAGTTCGGTGGCGAAATGCTGCAGGACGCCGACTACCACGACGCCCGTTTTCGCCCCGCCCCGCTGGGTTTCGAGGCCGGCACGCCGGCGGTTTCCGCGGTGATTGCCCTGGGCGCCGCGCTGGACTGGCTGAACGGGCTGGATCAGGCCGCCGTGGCCGCCCATGAAGCGGCCTTGCACGGCGAACTGCTGGCCGGCCTGCAAGCCCGCGCCGGTGTGCGCCTGCTGGGCGAACCGCAACTGGCACTGGCCTGCTTCCAGGTCGAAGGCGTGCACAACGCCGACCTGGCCCATCTGCTCAGCGAACAGGGCATCGCCGTGCGCACCGGACACCACTGCGCCATGCCGCTGATGAAGCGTCTTGGCCTGGCCGGTGCGACCCGCGTGTCGCTCGGCCTGTACAACGACGGTGCCGACCTGCAGCGTTTCTTCGTTGCGCTGGACAAGGCCCTGGAGCTGCTGCGATGAAGCTGCCACCTGGCGCCCAACGAGCCCTGGACGCCTTTGCCGCCTGTACTGGCTGGGAACAGCGCGCGCGCCTGCTGATGCAATGGGGCGAGCACCTGGAGCCGCTGAGCGAGGCCGAGCGCCAGGAGCACAACCGGGTGCATGGCTGCGAAAGCCTGGTCTGGCTGGTGGCCGAGCAGCGCGATGGCGCCTGGCACTTCCGCGCCGCCAGCGATGCCCGCCTGCTGCGCGGCCTGCTTGCCGTGCTGCTGGTGCGGGTCGAAGGGTTGAACGCTGACGAGTTGGCCAGGCTCGACCTGGCCGACTGGTTCGCCCAGTTGGGCCTGCAACGCCAGCTATCGCCCTCGCGCAGCAACGGCCTCAATGCCGTGTTGTTGCGCATGCGTGAGCTGTTGGGCTAACAAAAAACCTCCACGGCTTTGGCCTCCTGCGTGGCCTAGTTTTCTAAGGGGCATCGCATTTCAGGGGGAATGCTTGGGTGGCACCGGACTGGCAAGTTTGTGTTGGTTGTTCTGATGCCTGTTCCGAATTACCGCGTTTTTGCTGATGTTTTTGGTTTCGCCCTCCCGGGCGAGTCACTTTGCGGGCAAAGTAACCAAACCCCTCCGCCCGATCATCCGGCCCTGGCTACGCCAGGGTTCGCTCACTCCATCGCCGCTCCAGAGGCCCGCCGCGGTGGGCCATCCCTGGCCCATCGCGGCTCTCGCGACATCCATGTCGCTCAACCTCTTCCACGACGATTCCGTTCGCCCTCCTGGGCGGGCTCTGCACGCGCCTGAACCCTAGGTAACCCAGAAGTAGTGTGGAGTGCTTGAACATGAGGTCAGCCGTAGGGCTGACCGGGATGCCGGCTGAAGGCCGGCAAACTGAAACTATGCGAATGAAAGTTTTGGTTTAATTCGACGACCCAGTCGCGACTTCACATCCTCCAGAGCACGCAGGACTAACGTGGCATACCTGTTCGTTCAGGCGCGCAAATGCCCCCTTCAGGAGGCCGAACGCAGGCATTGCGCAGGGGGCGAGTGGCATGGATGCCACGAGAGGCGTAATGGGCCAGGGATGGCCCATGTACGCCGACCCCGGAGCGATGCCGGAGTGAGGGGAGTCTCGCGAAGCGAGACCCGGATGGCGGGGGTGCGTTTCTTTTGCTTACTTTTCTTTGCGCATTTCAAAGAAAAGTGAGTCGCCCGAGGGGGCGAAACCCGGAATACCTGCAAACACCCAAAGCGGCGTCCAGAACACCAACACGGGCCAACAAGACAGCACACAAATTTGCCAGTCCGGTATCAAGACTGCCCCTCCCAAGCTTCCGCAAAGAACCTTTTCAACGGCCTGCTAAATCCGGATTACATCCGCGCTACGCAGCGCCACGCTCACGTAACGTCAGCCCACGCAGGAAGTTGCGCAATATCTGATCACCACACTCGCGGTAGTGCTTGTGCCCCGGTGCACGGAACAAGGCGCCCAGCTCGGCCTTGGTCATCGGCAGATCCGCCGACTGCAGGATCGCCTGGATGTCGTCGTCACGCAGCTCAAAGGCCACGCGCAGCTTCTTCAGGATGAGGTTGTTGCTCAGGCGCTTTTCCACCGGCAAGCGCGGCCGGCTGTCGTCCTTGCCACGCTTGTGGAACACCAGCCCTTCGAGCACATGGGCCAACAGCACGTCCGGGCAGGCTCGGTAGCCCGCGTCTTCTTCGCGCAACAGGCAGGCGGAGATCAGCCCCGGCTCCACCGGGTAGTCCGCCAGATGGCAGAACGCCTCGAGCCTGGCGTCGCTGACATCCAGCAGATAGCGCAGACTGCGCAGTACATCGTTGTTGAGCATCCAGAGTCTCCATGATTCGATGAGCTGCCTCAGTCCCGCGCGGCCTGGATCGGCCCGCTGGGCTGCCAGTCGTCGGCATTGCCATTATCGAGCGCCTGCTGCAGGCGCAGCAGGTCTCCGCGCTCGGCGAAGCGACGCAGGCCGTCGTTGAACTGACGCAGCAACTGCGCACTCTGCGGATCATCCTTGCGAAACAGCAGATGCAAGGGCTCCAGGTTCAAAGGGCGCAGATGATGGGTGATCGCCGCAGCCCCCAGTTCAGGTGGCTGGCGGCGCAGCATGGCATAACCGACGGCGCGATTCTGCGGGAACAAGTCGATGCGCTTGAGCTCCAGCAAGCGAAAGCCAGTGTACTCCTTACCACTTCGCTCGGTCTGCAAACGTCCTTGCACAACCGCCCTGTCGAACGCCAGGCCATAGGAGTAGCCCAGCGTCGTGCCAATCCGATAGCCCTTCAGATCATCGATGCCGTGCCAGTCGAACGCTAGGTCGCGACGATGGAAGAACACCACCTCGCCACGCACCAATGGGTCGCTGCAGACGGCGGATTCGAGCCGATCCACGCTGCAGTTGTAAGGCATGACGGCATGCAGCTCCCCTTTTCGCAGCATCAGCAGGTTGCGATCCCAGGGATGGAAAACGAACCCGACCACGTAGCCCGACTCGGCGAACACCGCGCGGATCAGCCGCGCCAGCACTCCGCCGTCGCTGCGCGCCTGCTCGACATAAGGCACCCAGTCCCCCGTGCCGATGCGCAGCGCTTTCAACTCGCCCTGGGCAGGCGTCAACAGCCCCAGGGCCAGGGATGAGGTCAGGAAAACAGCGGATAGGCATTTCCACTGACGCGCTCTGCAAACATGCAATAACCCGTACGGCACGGCTCACCTCGATGCGAGCAACAGTCGAACCCCTCCAGCCCGTTGCATCATCAGCGCATACCGTTGCACCGAAATGGCTGGCGTGGCCGCCAGCCCAGATCATCGAGTGCGCAGTCGCTCGGCAGGTCGTCGCGCACCCGCCACCAGTTTATCCACCAGTTTGGCCGTTGCCGCCATGGCGAAAGTTGTGGTGACCATCATCACCGCACCGAAACCGCCGGCACAGTCCAGGCGCACACCCTCGCCGACGAAGCCCTTGGCCTGGCATACGCTGCCGTCGGGCTTGGGGTAGCGCAGTTGCTCGGTGGAGAATACGCAGGGCACGCTGTAGTTGCGCCCCGGCGTGCGCGAGAAGCCATAATCGCGGCGCAGCAACGAACGCACCTTGGCCGCCAGCGGGTCGTTGAAGGTTTTGTTCAGATCGGCGACCTGCACCTGGGTCGGGTCGATCTGCCCACCCGCGCCGCCAGTGGTGACAATCTGGATCTTGCGCCGCTTGCACCAGGCGATCAGCGCGGCCTTGGCCGGCACGCTGTCGATGCAGTCGATCACCCCGTCGAGCTGTTCGGTGATGTACTCGGCCATGGTCTCACGGGTGACGAAATCGGCCACCGCATGCACCACGCAGGCTGGATTGATGGCACGGATGCGCTCGGCCATCACCTCGACCTTGGCCTTGCCCACGGCGCCGTCGAGCGCCTGGATCTGCCGGTTGGTGTTGGTGATGCAGACGTCATCGAGGTCGAACAGGGAAATCTCGCCCACACCCGAGCGCGCCAGGGCTTCGGCCACCCAGGAGCCGACACCGCCGATGCCGACCACCGCCACGTGCGCCGCTGCCAGGCGCTGATAGCCCTCCTGGCCGTAGAGCCGGGCTATGCCGCCGAATCGCTGATCCACTGTGTTCATTTCACCCCCTGCAGGAAGGCGCGCATTATAGGGCATCTCTAAAAACGTAGGCGAGGCAGCCAGCGCAAGGCAAAAACAGGCGAAAAAGCGCAGTTTACGCGCTGTAAATGAGCATTTTGATCGGACTCGCGCACGAGCCTGTTTTTAACGCAGCGATGGCAACGCAGGTAGTTTTTAGAGGTGCCCTATAGGGATAGCACCCCGCCCACCCAAGCCCTGCAGACAGCCGGTGGCTGGGTAGTTTCTGCGCTGGCCTGCTAAGATGGCCGGCTTTCACGCCAGCCGCTGTACCGGAGCCGCCATGACCGCCCCCTCACCCCGACCCTGGAACTTGCCTTCGACCTGATCCGCCGCCCGTCCGTGACCCCGGTGGATGAAGGTTGCCAGGAACTGATGATGCGCCGCCTGGCCGCCTGCGGCTTCGAGGTGGAATCCATGCGCATCGAAGAGGTGGAGAATTTCTGGGCCAAACGTGGTGGTGAAGGCCCGGTGCTGTGCTTTGCCGGCCACACCGACGTGGTGCCCACCGGCCCGCTGGACGCCTGGCAGTATCAGCCGTTCGACGTGCGCATCGACGAACAGGGCATGCTCTGCGGCCGTGGCGCGGCAGATATGAAGGGCAGCCTGGCGAGCATGATCATCGCCGTGGAGCGTTTCGTTGCCGACCACCCGAACCACAAGGGCGCCATCGCCTTCCTCATCACCAGCGACGAGGAAGGCCCGGCCCAGCACGGCACCAAGGCGGTGGTCGAGCGCCTGCGCGAGCGCGGCGAGCGCCTGGACTGGTGCATCGTCGGCGAGCCCTCGAGCACTACTCTGCTCGGTGACGTGGTCAAGAACGGTCGCCGTGGCTCGCTTGGCTGCACCCTCACCGTGTATGGCAAACAGGGCCACGTGGCCTACCCGCACTTGGCCAAGAACCCCATCCACCTGGCCGCCCCGGCGCTGGCCGAACTGGCCGCCGAGCACTGGGATCACGGCAACGACTACTTCCCGCCGACCAGCTTCCAGGTGTCCAACCTCAACTCCGGCACCGGCGCCACCAACGTCATCCCCGGTGAGCTGAAGGCGGTGTTCAACTTCCGTTTCTCCACCGAATCCACCGTCGAAGGCCTGCAGCAGCGCGTCGCCGCCATCCTCGACAAGCATGGCCTGGACTACCACCTGGAGTGGGCGCTGTCCGGCCTGCCCTTCCTCACCCAACCGGGCGAGCTGCTGGATGCCGTGGCTGCCAGCATCAAGAACGTCACTGGCCGCGACACCACACCTTCGACCAGCGGTGGCACCTCCGATGGGCGCTTTATCGCCACCCTCGGCACTCAGGTGGTCGAGCTTGGCCCGGTCAACGCCACCATCCACCAAATCAACGAACGCGTGCTGGCCAGCGACCTCGACCTGCTCACCGAGGTTTACTATCAAACTCTGGTGAAACTGCTCGCATGAGCCTGATCTGCCCCATCTGCCAGACGCCGCTAGCGCCCAGCACCAGCGGCCTGGCCTGCGACAACCGGCACAGCTTCGACCGCGCCCGGCAGGGCTACTACAACCTGCTGCCGGTGCAGCACAAGAACAGCCGCGATCCCGGTGACAACGCCGCCATGGTCGAGGCGCGCCGACGTTTCCTCGAAGGCGGTCACTACGCCCCACTGGCCGCTCGCCTGGCGGCACTCGCCGCCGAACGCAAGCCCGCACGCTGGCTGGATATTGGTTGCGGCGAGGGTTATTACACCGAGCAGATCGCCCACGCCCTGCCCGCTGCCGACGGCCATGCCCTGGATATCTCCCGCGAGGCAGTCAAGCGCGCCTGCAAGCGCACGCCGCAACTGAGCTGGCTGGTGGCGAGCATGGCTCGTGTGCCCCTGGCCGACGCCAGTTGCCAGCTGCTGGCCAGCGTCTTCAGCCCGCTCGACTGGAGCGAGGCCAAGCGCCTGCTGGCCTCGGGTGGCGGCCTGCTGCGCATGGGCCCGACCCGCGTGCACCTGATGGAGCTGCGGCAGAAGCTGTACGACGAAGTGCGCGACTACGACGACCAGAAGCACCTGGCGCTGATTCCGCCGGGTATGCAGTTGGCGCACAGCGAAACCCTGGAGTTCGCCCTGCACCTGGCCGACGCCCAGGCGCGCGCCGACCTGCTGGCCATGACCCCGCACGGCTGGCGCGCCAGCGCCGAACGTCGTGAGGCGGTGATCGCCACACCCTTCGATGTCACCGTTTCCATCCGCTACGATTGGATCGTTAAAGACCAGGACTGACCGTCATGCGCCAACCCGATATCGAGATCTACCTGAAAGACGCCGAACGCGACGCCGTGGCGCAGTGGCTGGGCGAGGCCCTCGGCCCCTGCAGCGACTGGCAGCAGAAGGGTCAGACCTTCAAGTGCCAGGCCGGCGGGGTGCCGGTGACCTGGCTGCCCAAGGCCGTGGGCAAATGGCACAGCCTGTATCTGGAAAGCGACGCCACGCCCTGGGCCGACGACCTGGCCTGCGCCCGCGCCGCCCATGCCGCGCTCGGCGTGCAGATCCGCTGCGCACCGGGCACCTGGGTCGAGGATGAAAGCGACGAGCAAGCCGACCGCTGGATCAAGGTGGATGCCGACGGCGAAAGCGAAATCATCTGGCGCACGGACTGAAAGGTCGCGTGGTCAAACAGGCGGCCACCCCATCCAGAGCGACGCCCATGAACGAAGCCGAGAAAGCCGCAGCCGGCCTGCTCTACGATGCCAACAACGACCCTGAGTTGCTTGCGCAACGGCTGCGCACCAAGATCAAGCTGTTCAAGCTGAACGCCACCTGCCCGAGCGAAAGGCACAGCCGCGAGGCGCAACTGCGGGGGATCATCGCCAGCATCGGCGAGGGCTTCACCATCGAAGGCCCCTTCCACTGCGACTACGGCCACAACATCCGCATCGGCCGGCACTTCTACGCCAACGTCAACCTCGTCATCCTCGACTGCGCCAGCGTGAACATCGGCAACAACGTGTTCATCGCCCCCAATGTCGGCATCTACACTGCCGGGCATCCGCTGGATGTACAGCGGCGCAACGCCGGGCTCGAATATGCGTGGCCAGTGACCATTGGCAACGACGTCTGGGTCGGGGCCGGCGCCTCTATCCTGCCGGGGGTGACGATTGGCGACGGCAGCGTGATCGGTGCCGGCAGTGTGGTGAATCGTTCGATCCCTCCAGGCGTGCTCGCCGCTGGTAATCCGTGCCGGGTGATCCGCCCGATAACCGAGGCGGATGGACGCTCGCCGGCTTGAGCTGACGAACAATACCGGCACAAACGAAAAGGCCCGTCATCGACGGGCCTCGTGGCATTGCCTTCAGAGCGTGGAAACGTCTTCGGCCTGCAGGCCCTTCTGGCCCTGGGTCACGCCGAACTCCACCTTCTGCCCTTCGACCAGGGTACGGTGGCCCTCGCCGCGAATGGCGCGATAGTGGACGAACACATCCTGGCCACTCTCGCGCTGGATGAATCCATAACCCTTGGAATCATTGAACCATTTGACGGTTCCTGTCTCACGCTCTGCCATTCGCAACTTCTCCAAACTCGCAATATTTTTATTGGTCTCACGGACGCTTTGGCGGTTCGGTAAAACATTCTCGGCCTGCAAACGCTAAGAAAACACGCCTGAGAGACATTCTCGCAGCAACCGCTGCGGCCGAGTATAAAGCAAGCATTTTCACTGCAAAGCACTTTTTGCCAGCACCTACGGCCCGCTGAAACGGGCCGCAAGTCATCCTGCTCAGCCCTTGGCCGACAGATCGCGCACGGTCTTGGTCAAGCGCTGCACCTGTTCGGGCTCCAGCCGATAGGCCCAGTCCGGCCGGGCACTGACCTCGCCCTCCTTGAAGCCTTCGTGCTTGTCGAGCACCAGCCAGTAGGCGTCGCCCTGCTTGTACAAGGCTCCCTGCAGCTTCTGCCCGTCGAAGCCGCCGAGGCTCAATTGCAGCACCGGTGCCTGCTTGAAGCCAACCTGCGCCAAGGGCGCGGCGTCGGCGAACTGCAAATTGGAGAACAGGGTGGCCACGCCATTGGCGGCGCCCTCGAAGCTGAGCTTCTGATCCTTGCGCAGTTCCTCGACGGCAAAGTTGTACTGCTTGGCATCGGCGCGCGTCAGGGTCAGCGTCTGGCCATCGGCATGGCGCAACTCGAGGCGCGCGATGCTGGTGAAGGGAATGTCGGTGACCCGGCGATCCAGCCAGTCCAGCTCGCTGTCTGGCAGTTGCAGGCTCTGGTCGATCAGCCAGACCTGATTTTCCCCGGAACGTCGCACCAGTTGCCCGCTCCCCTGCTGAGAGGGCTTGCCCAGGAGCAGATCGAGTTCCGGGTGGCCCTCGAAGTGCAGCTTGATCCGCTGTGCCTGCTCCCCGGCTTCACCCTGCTCAGCCAGGCCCAGGCGAGCATGCCATTGCGGGTTGGCGGTCTTGGCCTCGACGATGCGCGCCTCACGCAAGCCACGCAGCAGGTCGGCCAGGGGTTGTGGCGCTGCCGGGTAGTCGGCCTTGGCCGGCACCACCCAGGCCTCGCCATGACGCTCGATACGCACCGGCGGCTGGCCGGGCGACTCGATTTCCAGGGCCTGCAGACTGCCCAGATAATCCTGCTCGGCAGCCAGCCAGGGCCCTTGCTCGACCTGTGCCGTGCTCTGCTGCTGGCTGCGCTGCAGGGCCAGGTAGCCCAGCACACAGAGCAGCACGATGACGATCAATGCGATCAGACCTTTACGTCCCATACCCATCTCACTGTTGATGATTCGGAAGCGGCGTAGGGTGGATGTCGTTTTTCACATCCACCACAGCGGCGGATCGATAAAGCGTGATTCACCCTACGTACGGGGTTATTCATGGGAGGCGCTTCAGCGGCGACGGTCGCGGCTAAAGCCCCTCCCACAGGTGCTGGCCTCACGTGCGACGGCGGCGGCGCCACAGCCACAGTGCCAGCACGCCAAGGGTCAGCAACGCCGGCACCAGGGCGATATTGATGATCTTCAAGGTACGCCCCAGCGACTCGATATTGGCGTTGAGCTGGTATTGCACGTCACGCAGCTCCTTGCGGATCTCCAGCTTCTGCTGAATGAAACGCTGCAGCGTCTTCTGCTGCTCCGGCGTCAGCTCCAGGGCCTTGTTCGGGTCATCGCTGTGCTGCAACGCGGCCAGTTGCTGCTCGGTCTCGCTCAGGCGCGCCTGCAAGGCTTGCTCCTTGTCACGGAAACGCTGCTCGGCGGCGCGCTGCAGCTCATCCACCACGGTGAACGGGCGGCTGAAGCGGCCACGGGAACGCACGCTGATCAGTGCGTCGGAGCCGCTCAGGTTGTCCAGCGCGTTGATGGTGAAGCTGCCGTTGTCAGCCCAGGGCTGGGGAATGCGCTGGCCGAAGAAGTCCTGCACCTGCACCCACATGCGGTCGCTGAGGATGTCGGTGTCGGCCACGGCGATCACGTTGATGTTGTCGGCCTGCTTGAGGCCATCCTTGCGTCCTTCGATGCCGTCGGGGAAGGCGCTCTGCGCCGGCCCGTCGATGCGCGCGGCGATGGTGTAGCGCTCGCCGGTGGGCTCCAGCTCGCGGATCAGTTCCTCCGGGTTGCTGAGCATGGCGAAACGCTTGGCATCGAAGGGCATGGCGTACTCCGAACTCTGCATCAGCGGGGTGAAATGCGTCTTCGCCCCCTCCACGGGTTCGAGGATGCCAGCGGTGGCGACGGTGAGGTTCTCCAGCCCGGCAGTGGCGATGTCGTTCTGATCCAGCGCCTTGCGCGGCAGGTTCAACCAGGCGGCATGGCGCACCGGACGCTGGCCCTGGCCGCGGTTGACCGACATGGCGTAAGAGCCGTCGCCAAGCACCTTGTCCGGCACCATGCGCAGGCCCCAGGCCTTGAACAGCGGCTCGAGATCGGACGACTTGTCCACCGCCATCTCCCCCGGCATTCCCCCCGTGTCGGCTTCGGCATAGGGGTCGACGAAGACCATCAGCTTGCCGCCACGCAGCACGAACTGGTCGATGGCATAGAGCGTCTGCTGCGGCAGGTTTTTCGGGTGCACCAGCCAGAGCACCGATACCTTGTCGGGAATCTGGTCGACGTCAGGCTTGAGGGTCTCGATCTGGAACAACTGGCGCACCTGCTCCAGCACCATCCACGGCGACGTCGGCTGTTGCGTCATCATGTCGAAGCCGCCAGTCATCGGCAGCTCGGAGAGCACACCGACCACCGGCAGCTCCGGCTTGGCCAGGGTCTGCACCAGGCGGCTCAGCTCGTATTCGAGATGCTCCTCCTGATCCAGGGCAAAGAACGGGATCACCTGGGTGTCGTCCAGCGCGTTGGTGCCGGCCAGGCCGAAGTAGATGGAATCGCCGCCCTGCTGCAGCGGGATGGCCTGCAGGCCGAACTGCGCGGCCTTGTCCTCATCCTCGGAGAAGGGTTCGGGGTCGATGATGTGCAGGCGGATCTTGCCGTTCGCCTGGGCCTGGTAGGCCTTGAGCATCTCCTCCACGCGCTGGGCGTAGGTGCGCAGCGCCGGCAGATCCTTGGCGACTTTGTCCGAATAGAAGAAGTACAGGTTGATCGGCTCGTCCAGCTCGCCAAGGATCTGCTTGGTGCCGTCGGAGATGGTGTAGAGCTTCTGCTCGGTCAGATCCAGGCGCGCACCGCCCAGGCCGATACCGGCCAGCAGGTTGAAGGCGATAAAGGCCACCGCGATCAGCAGCAACCCAGCGCCGGAATAGATCAGCTTTTTCATGGGCGCATTCCTTCAGTCGGCTTTCTTCAGGTCGATGACCACGGCGGTGGCGGTGAGCCAGGCGGCGATCAACGAGAGGAAATACAGCAGGTCGCGCGCATCGATCACGCCCTTGCTGATGGCATCGAAGCGCACCAGAAAGCTCAGCGAGGCGATGGCGTCCACCAGCCACTGCGGCGCCCAGGCAAAGGCATCGAGCACCATGGGAAAACCGCTGACGATGAACAGGAAGCAGGCGCTGACCGCGAGGATAAAGGCGATCACCTGGTTCTTGCTCAGCGCTGACATGCACGAGCCGATGGCCAAGTACGCCCCCGCCAGCAGCCAGCTACCGATGTAGCCGGTGACGATGGCGCCATTGTCCGGCTCGCCCAGGTAGTTGACGGTGATGACCATGGGGAAGGTCAGCAGCAGCGCGATGCCGGCGAACACCCAGGCCGCCAGAAACTTGCCGGTAACCGCCTCGAAGCGGGTGATCGGCAGGGTCATCAGCAGCTCGATGGAGCCGGACTTGCGCTCCTCTGCCCACAGGCGCATGGCGATGGCCGGCACCAGGAACAGATACAGCCAGGGATGGAAGTTGAAGAAGGCCGACAGGTTCGCCTGCCCCCCCTCGAAGAAGCCCCCCAGGTAGAAGGTGAACACCCCGGACAGCACCAGGAAGATGACGATGAACACATAGGCCAGCGGCGTGGCGAAATAGCTGGCCAGCTCACGTTTGAAGATCACGGGCAACTGGGTCATCACTGCTCTCCCCGGGTCAGCGTGCGGAACACCTCATCGAGCCGCCCGCGTTCAACATTGAGTTCCCTGACCTTCCAGCCGCGCTCGGCGATCAGCGCATTGACCTGCGGGAAGATCACCTCGCCCGGCTGCGCCAGCACGCTCAGGCTGTGCTCACGGGCATTTTCCTCGACACCGGCGACGCCCGGCAGCGCCGTCAGGGCAGCCTGATCCAGCGCCTCGTCGGCCAGCAGGGTCACTGCCTGGTGGTAGCGCGAGCGGCTCTCCAGCTCCAGCGGCGTGCCATCGGCGAGCAGGCGGCCATGGGCGATGATCACCGCACGGGTGCACAGCGCCGTGACCTCTTCGAGGATATGGGTGGAAATGATCACGATCTTGTCGCGGGCCAGCCCCTGGATGAGCTGGCGCACCTGATGCTTCTGATTGGGGTCGAGGCCATCGGTGGGCTCGTCGAGGATCAGCACACGCGGATCATGCAGAATCGCCTGGGCCAGGCCCACACGGCGCTTGAAGCCCTTGGACAGCGTCTCGATGCTCTGCTCCAGCACCTTGTCCAGTTCCACCTGCTCCACCGCATTCTGGACACGCAGCGTCTTCTCGGCGCCGCGAAAGCCACGCACCTCGGCGATGAACTCGAGAAAGCCGCGCACCGTCATGTCGCCATAACAGGGCGCGCCTTCCGGTAGGTAACCGATCTGCCGCTGGGCCTTGAGGGTCTGGGTCTGGATATCGCTACCGAGAATGCTCGCCGTGCCGGAGGTCGGCGCGAGAAAGCCGGTGAGCATCTTCATGGTGGTGGATTTGCCGGCCCCGTTGGGGCCGAGAAAGCCCAGCACTTCCCCTGGCTGGACTTGGAACGACAGATCATCGACTGCCGTGTGCTGCGCAAAACGCTTAGTCAGGTTTCTTAACTCGATCATGGCCTCTCACCGTCACGAAAGGCACTGCACTCAGCGTAAGCACCAGACGAGCGCAGGCCGCAAGAACGCCGGACGCGAGGCAAAGCGCACGCCCGGACGAGGGCATGACCCTAGCAAAAGCGAAAAGTTCAGTCAGCACGTCGAAACAAGTGGTAAATGGAATATGGCTTCAGCGATCCGGAGGGTTCGAGGCCACCTCGCTCGAGCCTGTGGGTGTGGAACATGGAGTGGCCAAGCAACGCCTGCACAGTGCGATCATCCTGGCGCGCTCATAGCGTTCGCTTCGCTCACTGGAACAGGCTAAAACCTGCTCTTCAGCTTAATGGTTAGCCATCATGGGAGCATCCGTGCAGAAGATTGATCTCAAGAAGGAGCTGAAGCAGCTCTATCGGCCCTCCGCGAAAGAGGTGGTTCAGGTTGACGTGCCAACCTTTCGATTTCTGATGGTTGATGGCGAAGGTGACCCCAACACATCGCCGCAATACGCCCAAGCGGTCGAAGCATTGTTCACAGTGTCCTACACAGCGAAGTTCATGCTGAAGAAGGGGCCCACCGCGACAGACTATGCCGTAATGCCCCTCGAAGGCCTTTGGTGGGCGGACGACATGTCTAGCTTTGCCTTCAACGACAAGTCCAAGTGGAAATGGACCATGATGATCATGCAGCCTGATTTCGTGGAGCTAGAGGTGCTGCATGCAGCCATCGCAGAGGTGAAGAAAAAGAAGGCCCTGCCAGCGCTCAATAGACTGAGAATCGAGAATTTCACGGAGGGTCTGTGTGCGCAGGTGCTGCATATTGGCCCCTTCAGCGAAGAAGGCCCGACGATTCAAAGAGTCCACAATTTCATTAGCGCAAGATACAACCTCGCTGGAAAGCATCACGAAATCTATCTCAGTGACATACGCCGTGCCGATCCACGCAAGTGGAAAACAATCATTCGCCAACCAATGAGCTGATGGCTGACAAGCCATTCCAGCGGACAGTCAAAAAGCTGGTCTTGAGCATTATTGGCAGAATGACATGAGCGCCCCCATCAGTGAGCCATGCAAACGCCACACCGTGTACTCATGACGCAATGCACCATCAGCAGCGCTCAGGATGGACTCGGGCTATGCTGAAAAACCACTGGGTTATCGCGAGTGATGGGGCACTTCCCTGAGCGCTCAGCCCAGTTGTCCCATGAAAGAGAACGGCAGGATGCTCCATGATAGAGCACATTGGCTTAACCGTTAGCGACCTTGAAAGGAGCAAGGCGTTTACACACATGCACTTGCCCCCATTGGCTTTCAGCTTCTGGTAGAGATACCCATATCCCTTTCGGGCACCAAGGACTTCGTCGGCTTTGGTGAACCGCCCAAACCAGAGTTCTGGATAAGCACGGGCACGCCCAATACCCCCCGTGCACAGTGCGCTTCAAGTGAACGCTCGCGCGCAAGTGGATGCCGTCCATGCAGCAGCGCTATCTGACGATCCCACCGAACTAAGGCACCCGAACAAGGCCTAACCCCCAATCCTTTGCCCCGGAGCCCAGCATGAATCGCACCTTGCACTACCCTGCCCTCGTTCTCTTCGCCCTGGCCGTGCTGGCCGGCTGCAGCAGCCGTGAGGCGCAGCAGGAGCCGGTTAGCCCGGCTCCGGCACCGCAAACCCAGCCCTCCACCCAGGAGCAGGTGCAGGCGCAGTTGCGGCAGAAGGCCGAGCGTGGGGACCTGGAGAGCCAGTTCCAGTTGGGCAGCAGTTATTTCGTCGGCCAGCCGGAGAAGGATCTCAAGCAGGCGGAGTACTGGTGGAAGCTCGCCGCCGACAAGGGGCACAGCATGGCGGCGGTCAGCCTGGCCTATCTGTATACCGGGCGTGATGCGCCGGAGTTCGCCAACCAGCGCGAGATGCTGCGTTATCTGAACCAGTCCGCCGCCGCCGGCAACCCGATGGCGCAGCACGTGCTGGGCAATCTCTATCGTCGTGGCGAGGGCGGCCTGCCGCGTGACCCAGATCAGGCCAAGCGCCTGTACGAGAGCGCCTGCAAGCAGAACTACGAGGTTTCCTGCGCCGCACTGCAGCGCCAGTAGGGCACACAGTAGGCGCATAAAGCGCCGCGATGGCCCAGGCCGTCGCGGCGCTCTTTCTTCCAGAGCAAGCGTTAGCGGATATTTCCGCCCTCTTGCACCTGACTCTTCGCGCATTAGTCTCGATAGCCATGCCCTGACGAGACAGCAGCCATGCGTAAACCCCTGCTTCTGCTCCTGGTTCTGACTCTGCTGCTGGCAGCCTGCAGCCGTGTCGACCTGGCCTATCGCAATCTCGATTGGCTGATCCCCTGGAAGCTGAATGACTACGTGCCCCTGAACAGCGAGCAGAGCGCCTGGCTCGAGCCGCGCCTGCAGGCGCACCTGACCTGGCACTGCAGCGTGGAACTGCCGCGCTATCTCGACTGGTTGCAACGCAGCCAGCAGGCCCTGAACGCGGGCGACGCCCAGCTCATGGCCAGCCAGGTGGCCGACTTCGAGCAGGCCATGCAGCGCATCGCCGTGGAGATCACCCCCAGTGCCGTCGAGCTGCTGCGCGGCCTGAGCCCCTATCAGGTGGAGCAACTGTTCACGGCGCTGGACGAGCAGAATGCCGAACTGCGCGAGGAATTTCTCCAGCCACCACTGGCGCAACAGATCAACCAACGTGCCGAACGCATGGAGAAGCGCCTGCAACCCTGGTTCGGCCGCCTCGATGCCGAGCAACGCCAGCGGGTGCAAGACTGGGCGCAGGGCCTGGGCGGGCAGAATCAGGTCTGGTTCGATAACCGCCTGGCCTGGCAGCAAGCCCTGCGCGAGGCGCTCTACGTGCGCCGAGGTGACGACTTCGCCACGCGCATCAGCGCCCTGTTGCAACAGCGCGAACGTTTCTACACCCAGGCTTACCGAGCCAGCTACGCGGCCAATCGGCAGGCCATGGCCGAGTTGATAGTCGACCTCGTCAACCAGGCGGATACGCGCCAGTTGCAACGCGCCAGCCAGCGCCTGGACAACCTGCATGCCGACCTGGCCGCGCAACAGTGCACGGCTGACGAAGCGCTGGTGCAGCGCTGAACGGCGTTCAAAGCGGCGGCAGGCGCCAGTCGATGGGCGTTAGGCCGTTCTGGCTGAGGAACTGGTTGCAGCGACTGAAGTGACCGTTTCCGATGAAGCCGCGATGTGCCGACAGCGGCGACGGATGCGGCGAGCGCAGCACCAGATGCTTGGTGGGATCGATCAGCCGCTGCTTGCTCTGGGCATGGCTGCCCCAGAGCAGGAACACCAGCTTGTCCTGATGTTCGCTGACCACCTCAATCACCCGGTCGGTGAACGTCTGCCAACCCTTGCCGGCATGCGAACCGGCGTTGCCGCGCTCCACCGTCAGCGAAGTGTTGAGCAGCAGCACGCCCTGCTCGGCCCAGCTCTGCAGGTAGCCGTGGGCCGGGATGTCGATGTTCAGGTCGCGCTTGAGTTCCTTGTAGATATTCAGCAGCGAAGGCGGCGTGGCCACCCCCGGCTGCACCGAGAAACACAGGCCGTGAGCCTGGCCGGGCCCGTGGTAAGGGTCCTGACCGATGATCACCACCTTGACCCGATCCAGCGGCGTGGAATTGAGCGCGTTGAAGATCAGTGGGCCAGGCGGGTAGATCTCCTTACCGGCGGCCTTCTCCGCACGCAGGAACTGCCCCAGCTCCTTCATGTAGGGCTTGTCGAATTCCTCGCGCAGCGCGTGCTTCCAACTGTCTTCGAGCTTGATGTGGTCGTCGGTCATCCGGGTTTCCTGTATGCCTCGCAACGAATACAGGCACGCTAGTGATGGGGTTGCGGCAAGTCAAGGACAGGGATTGCGACAGGCGGCAACATGCTTTGCTAGCCTATTGTCTATCGCACCTAAAATGACCTCGGACACCATGTCGAATACCACCGATACCTTGCGCCTGGCGCTACTCAATCGCTTCCTCAAGGGCGAAGCGAAGATTCCGCAGATGCCCGAAGCGGCCGTGCGCATCCGCAAGCTGCTGGACAACCCGATGACCTCGACGGAACAACTGGTGCGGGTGATCAACGGCAACCCGCCTCTGGCGGCCTATCTGATGCAGTTCTCCAGTTCCCCCCTGATGCGCGGCAGTCGCCCCTGCGGCTCCTTGCGTGACCTGCTGGATCGCCTGGGCACCCGACAACTGGCCGATCTGGTGCTGGGTTTCAGCCTGCAACACCTGTTCGAGAGTACCGACCCGCTGCTGCTGCAGGCCTTTCGTCTGCGCTGGCGCCACGCCCGTGAACGCGCGGCGCACTGTGCGGTGCTCGCCCAGCGTGCAGGCGTTTCCATGGACGACGCCATGCTCGCCGGCTTGTTGCAGGACATCGGCAGCCTGCCGCTGTTGTCGGAGCTGGAGAACTGGCCGGAAGTGCCACGCGATAGCGCCACCCTGGAGGAACTGTGCGAGTCGCTGTCCGGCAATCTGGGCGCGCTGATTCTCACCCGCTGGCAACTGCCGCCGAGCATCATCGAGTGCGCACGCCTCTATGGGCAGTGGCAACGCGAGCACGACGGCGTCGCCGACATGGCCGATCTGGTCTTGCTCGCCAGTGCCATGCAAGCCGGCCATGAGCCGGAAGAACCCTTGCCGGTACAGAAGAAGCTGGGCCTGGAGCAGCCACTGGCGACCCTGCGCGAAGAGCTGGCCGACGAGCTGAGCATGTGGAAGCGCCTGCTGGCTTGAGCCATCGTCGACACGGAGCGAACAGCTCCCGGATGGCATCCGGGCTACATGACCTGCTAGCCCTGATGCAGCGCCCGGTAATGACTGGGCGCCATGCCCACCACCTTGCGAAACAGCCGCGAAAAGTAATACGGGTCGTCGTAGCCCAGTTGCTCGGCGACCTGGCGCACCTCGATATCGCCGCGATCGAGCAGTCGGCAGGCCAGGGCCATCTTCAACTGGATGAAATCCTGGATCGGTGCATGGCCAGTGAGCGCGCGGTAGGTCTTGGCGAAGTGAAAGCGCGACAGCTTGAACTGCGCCGCCAGTTCGTCGAGGTTGAGGCTGCCACGCAGATGCTCACGCATCACTGCCTGCACCGCCTCGATATCCAGCACCCGTCCGGATTTCAGATTGACCCGCGCCGGCAGCGCCGCCAGCGAACTGAGCATCGCCTGCAGGCGATGTGCGGCATGAATGAAGGGCAAGGCATTTAAGCCCTGGCGCTGCACCGCCAGCAAGGCCTCGAAGTCGCCGAGCAGGCGCGGCTGCACGCCGATGCGGCGCAACGGCTGGCCCCCGAGCAGGCGCAGGAAGTCCTCGCTGAGGCTGCCGTCGAAATGCACCCAATAGATGGTCCAGGGGCTATTCGCGTCGGCACCATAGGCATGGGCGATGCCCTTGGGCAACAGCAGCAGATCGCCAGGCATCACCTCGAATCGTCCATCCGCCGTCTCCAGCCAGCCCTTGCCGGAACGGCAATGGATCAGCAGGTGGTCATCCGGCTGGGCGCGCTGCATCTGGTGGCTGACCGCTTCCGGGTAAAACCCCATGGCCAATGGATAGCACCCTGCGCTCAGGGGATGGCGTGCCAGCAGGCGGCGCAGGCGCGGCGGCGTGATGAACCGCTGCCCGCCCAGGGGCAACGGCCAATTGGAGGTTTCCACCCGTGCGCCCATCCTGATTGCTCCCTGCCACTCGATACGAATGACAAGATCGTCCATCCGATGGCCAAGATCGTCAATCCACAAGAGCGCCACCAGGGGCTATAAGGAACTCGGACAAGAACAACCGGAGGCCAAGATGCCCCATACCCTGCCGCAACTGATCGACGGCCAGTGGCTGCAAAGCCAGGCCTCGGATCTGATCGAAGTCACCGACCCAGCCACCCAGGACGTGATCGCCCTGGCGCCCAAGGCCACCGCCGAAGAGATCGAGATGGCGGTAGCCGGTGCGCAGCAGGCCTTTCTCGCCTGGCGCGAGGTGCCAGTGTCGGAACGCGCCCGCCTGATGCTGCGCTACCAGCATCTGCTCAAGGAACACCACGATGAGCTGGCGGAGCTGCTCGCCCGGGAAACCGGCAAGACCTTCGCCGACGCCAAGGGCGATGTATGGCGGGGCATCGAGGTGGCCGAGCATGCCGCCAATATTGCCAGCCTGATGATGGGCGAGACGGTGGAGAACGTCGCCCGCGAGATCGACACCGCCAGCTGGATCCAGCCGCTGGGCGTGTGCGTCGGCATCACCCCGTTCAACTTCCCGGCAATGATTCCGCTGTGGATGTTCCCGCTGGCCATCGCCTGCGGCAACAGCTTCATCCTCAAACCTTCCGAACAGGATCCGCTGACACCCAACCGCCTGGCCGAGCTGTTCCTCGAAGCCGGTGCACCGGCCGGCGTGCTGCAGGTGCTGCATGGTGGGCGCGAGCAGGTCGATGCGCTGCTGGTGCACCCGGCGGTGCGCGCGGTGTCCTTCGTCGGCTCGGTGACGGTGGGCCAGCATGTCTACCGCACCGGCACCCAGCATCTGAAACGGGTGCAGGCCTTCGCCGGAGCCAAGAACCATATGGTGATCATGCCGGACGCACCCAAGGATCAGGTCATCAGCAACCTGCTCGGCGCCAGTTGTGGCGCCGCCGGCCAGCGCTGCATGGCCATCAGCGTGGCGGTGTTCGTCGGCGAATCGAAGCAGTGGATCGACGAGCTGGCCGCGCAGATGGCCGCGCTGCGCCCCGGTCACTGGCAGGACAGCGACGCCGCCTACGGCCCGCTGATCAGCCCGCAGGCGCGCCAACGCGTGTTGCGCCTGATCGACGAAGGCAAGGCCGAAGGCGCCGAGTGCCTGCTCGATGGCTCGCAGTGCACGGTCGAGGGTTACCCGGACGGCAACTGGGTCGGGCCGACCCTGTTCCGTGGCGTGACATCGAAGATGGGCCTGTACCGCGAGGAAATCTTCGGCCCGGTGCTGGTGTGCATGGAGGTGGACAGCCTCGACGAGGCCATCGCACTGGTCAACGCCAGCCCCTACGGCAACGGCACCAGCCTGTTCACCCGCTCCGGTGGCGCCGCGCGGCACTTCCAGCATGCCGTGGAAGTCGGCCAGGTGGGCATCAACGTGCCGATCCCGGTGCCGCTGCCGTTCTTCTCCTTCACCGGCTGGAAGGGCTCGTTCTACGGCGACCTGCACGCCTACGGCAAACAGGCGGTGCGCTTCTACACCGAGACCAAGACGGTGACCAGCCGCTGGTTCGACGACACGCCACTGGGCGACGGGCCGAACATGACCATTCAACTGAAATGAGAACGACGTAGCTGTTATACGAAAAGACAATCACCGGAGCCGGACAAGCGGCGTAAAAAGGGACTTTGCAGAACAAGAACAAGGAGCACTGCAATGCGTCGACTGTCTGGCGTCCTGGCCCTGTGGGCCGCAATCACCGCCTGTGCGCAGGCTGCCGAGCCCATCACCCTCGGCCTCAACTACCCGCGCACCGGGCCATACAAGGAGGAGGGGTTGGCGCAGATGCGTGGAGCCCTGTTGGCCATCGATGAAATCAACGCTGCCGGCGGCGTGCTGGGGCGGCCCTTGCGCCTGTCCAGCAAGGACACCGCCTCGCGCCCGGCCAAGGCGGTGAAGAACGTCGACAAGCTGGTTGCCGGTGGCGCGGCGATGCTCTTCGGCGGTTCCTCCAGCGCCGTGGCCATCGCCGCCGGCAAGCGCGCCAAGGAGCATGGCCTGCTGTATTTCGGCACCCTCACCTACTCCAACGACACCACCGGCAAGGATGGCCATCGCTACATGTTCCGCGAGTGCAACAACGCCTGGATGAGTGCCCAGGTGCTCGGTCAATACCTGAACAAGACCCTGCCGAACAAGCGCTACTTCTACGTCACCGCCGATTACACCTGGGGCCACACCACCGAAGCCTCGTTGCGCCATACCACCGCCAGCGAGGATGCCGCCCAGCATGCCGGGGTGCGCATCCCCTTCCCCGGCGCGCGCCTGGCCGACTACCAGAACGCCCTGACCCAGGCTGCCGCCAGCAAGGCGGACATCCTCGCCCTGGTGCTGTTCGGTGAGGATCTGGTACGCGCCATGCGCATCGCCAAGGATCTCGGCCTGACCGAACGCATGCAGGTGATCGCCCCCAACCTCACCCAGAGCATCATCGAGCAGGGCGGCCCCAGCCTGATGCAAGGGGTGATTGGCACCGAACCCTGGACCTGGCGCGTGCCGGCGCTGGAGAAATCCGCTCGTGGCGAAGCCTTCGTCGAAGCCTTCAAGACCCGTTATCAGATGTACCCCTCCAGCTCCGCCGCATCGGCCTACAGCATCGTCCAGCAATGGGCCGATGCCGCCAAACGGGCCAATAGCCTCGACAGCGAAGCGCTGATCAAGGCGCTGGAAGGCCACCGCTACCGCCTGCTGAAAGACGAGCAGCAATGGCGTGCCTTCGACCACCAGAACCTGCAAACCGTCTACGTGGTGAAGGTGAAACCGCGCGACGAGGTGCTCAAGGATCCGCTGAAACAGGACTACTTCGAGATCGTCGATCGCCTCGACGCCAGCACCGCGCTGCCCAGCCTCGCCGACTGGCAGGCCGAGCGCCGTGCCGGCGGCCAACCCCTGACCTTGCAATGAGATGCCATGGACTTAGAACTCAGTGACGAACAACGCCTGCTCACCGACAGCGCCCGCGCCTTCGCCGCGCGGGAACTGGCGCCCCACGCCGCCGACTGGGATCGCGACCACCACTTCCCCATCGAGGTAATCCGCCGCGCCGCCGAACAGGGCTACCTGGCCCTGTACATCGCCGAAGAGGATGGCGGCCTGGGCCTGTCGCGGCTGTCCAGCGCGCTGATCTTCGAGCAACTGGCGGCCGGCTGCGTGGCCACCACCGCCTACCTGACCATCCACAACATGGCCACCTGGATGCTCGCCAGCTTCGCCGACCAGGCGCTCAAGGACGCCTGGTTGCCGGGGCTGATCAGCGGCCAGGCGCTGGCCTCCTACTGCCTGACCGAACCGGACGCCGGCTCCGACGCGGCCAACCTGCGCACCCGCGCCCGCCGCGACGGCGACGACTACGTGCTCGACGGCAGCAAGTGCTTCATCTCCGGTGCCGGCAGTACCGATGTGCTGATCGTCATGGCGCGCAGCGGCGAGGACGGCGCCAAGGGCATCTCCTGCTTCCTGGTGCCGGCCGATGCCCCCGGCGTGCGCTACGGGCGCAACGAGGACAAGATGGGCTGGAAGGCGCAGCCGACCCGCACCATCACCTTCGAGGGCGTGCGCATTCCGGCCAGCCACCGTATCGGCCCGGAAGGCGAAGGCTTCGTCTACGCCATGAAGGGCCTCGACGGCGGCCGCCTCAATATCGCCAGTTGTTCGCTCGGCGCGGCCCAGGCGGCGCTGGAGCAGAGCCTGCGCTACGTGGAAGAGCGCAAGCAGTTCGGCAAGGCCCTCAGCGAATTCCAGGTACTGCAGTTCAAGCTGGCCGACATGCTCACCGACCTCACTGCCAGCCGGCAGATGGTGCGCCTGGCCGCGCACAAGCTCGACCATGGCCACGGCGAAGCCAGCCTGTATTGCGCCATGGCCAAGCGCTTCGCCACCGACCACTGCTTCGACATCTGCAACGAGGCCCTGCAACTGCACGGCGGCTATGGCTATCTGAATGACTATCCACTGGAGCGCTGGGTACGCGACGCCCGCGTGCATCAGATTCTGGAGGGCACCAACGAAATCATGCGGGTGATCGTCGCCCGCCGCCTGCTCCTGCAGGGCGGCATGCTCGATCGCCTGCTGTAACCGCTGAGTCCCCGTCCGTCGATGGCAGGGGAAGAAAATTGACGAGGAATCGGTATGAGCACTGCACTGGAAACCTACAAATCCGGCATCTTCGACCTGACCCACAAGCTCACCGTGGAGAAGCACGGCCACACCGCACTGATCACCATCAACCACCCACCGGCCAACACCTGGGATCGCGACTCACTGATCGGCCTCAAGCAGGTCATCGAGCACCTCAATCGTGACGACGAGGTCTACGCCCTGGTGGTGACTGGCCAGGGGCCGAAATTCTTCAGCGCTGGCGCCGACCTGAACATGTTTGCCGATGGCGACAAAGCCCGCGCCCGTGAGATGGCCCGGCGCTTCGGCGAAGCCTTCGAGACCTTGCGTGACTTCCGCGGCGTGTCCATCGCCGCGATCAACGGCTACGCCATGGGTGGCGGCCTGGAGTGCGCCCTGGCCTGCGACCTGCGCATCGCCGAACGCCAGGCGCTGATGGCCCTACCGGAAGCGGCCGTGGGCCTGTTGCCCTGTGCTGGCGGCACCCAGGCGCTGCCTTGGTTGGTGGGCGAAGGCTGGGCCAAGCGCATGATCCTCTGTGGCGAACGCATCGACGCCGACACCGCCCTGCGCATCGGCCTGGTGGAGCAGGTGGTGGACACCGGCGAAGCCCGTGGCACCGCCCTGCTGCTGGCGTCCAAAGTGGCGCGGCAGAGCCCGGTGGCAGTGCGCACCATCAAGCCGCTGATCCAGGGCGCCCGCCAGCGCGGCCCGAACACCTGGTTACCGGAAGAGCGCGAGCGCTTCGTCGACCTGTTCGACGCCGACGACACCCGCGAAGGCGTCAACGCCTTCCTGGAAAAACGCGACCCGCAGTGGCGCAATAAATGAGAGGAGCAGCGACAAGCGGCAAGCCACAAGCTAAAAGCTGCTCTGGCGCTCTTACTTGAAGCTTGTGGCTTGCGGCTTGAAGCTCAACCAAAGGTTATCCTATGAATCTGCAATTTGAAGAACGCCCCAGCCTGCATGGCTACCGCATCGGCATCGCCAGCCTGGATGCCGAGAAGAGCCTCAATGCACTCTCCCTGCCCATGATCGAAGCGCTCGATGCGCGCCTCAAGGCCTGGGCCAACGACCCCGAAATCGCCTGCGTGATGCTGCGCGGCAACGGCGCCAAGGCCTTCTGCGCCGGCGGCGACGTGGTGCAGCTCGTCCACCAGTGCCGCGAGCGTCCTGGCGATGTACCGGCCCTGGCGCGGCGCTTCTTCGCCGACGAATATCGCCTCGACTATCGCATCCACACCTACCCCAAACCCTTCATCTGCTGGGCCCATGGCCATGTGCTCGGTGGCGGCATGGGCCTGATGCAGGGCGCCGGCATCCGCATCGTCACCCCCAGCAGCCGCCTGGGCATGCCGGAAATCAATATCGGCTTATACCCGGATGTCGGCGGTAGCTGGTTCCTCGCCCGCCTGCCTGGGCGCCTGGGTCTGTTCCTCGGCCTCACCGCCGCCAGCATCAACGCCCGTGATGCGCTGGATCTGAACCTGGCCGACCGCTTCCTGCGCGACGACCAGCAAGGCGCCCTGCTCGATGGCCTGGTGCAACTGAACTGGCGCGAACAGCCCGAGGCCCAGCTACACAGCCTGCTGCGCGCGCTGGAAAGCGAGGCCCGAGAAGAACTGCCAGCCGCACAGTGGCTGCCGCGCCGCGAGCGTATCGATGACTTGCTCGATGTCGCCGACCTGCCGGCAGCGGTGCAAACCCTCAGCGCTCTGCAGCAGGACGACGACGCCCTGCTGGCGCGCGCCGCCAAGACCCTGGCCCATGGCTGCCCACTGACCGCCCATCTGGTCTGGGAGCAGATCCGCCGGGCCCGCCACCTGTCCCTGGCCGAGGTGTTCCGCATGGAATACGCCATGAGCCTGAATTGCTGCCGCCACCCGGAATTCCTCGAAGGGGTGCGCGCCCGCCTGATCGACAAGGATCAGGCGCCGCACTGGCATTGGCCGGATGTGGCGACGATCCCGCAGGACGTGATCGAGGCGCACTTCGCCCCGGCCTGGGACGGCGAGCACCCACTGGCGGATTTGTAGAAGGCCGCGCCGCCTGCCCGGTGCGCACGGCGCACCCTACACCTGTGGGGCTATAGCCGCGACCTGAGGATCTGCAGGCACGACAATTAACAAGGAGCAACAGCATGGCCGATACGCAACTGCAAAAAGCCCAGGCCTTCCAGGCCCTGCATCAACGCGACGAGTTACTGGTGCTACCCAACCCCTGGGATGCCGGCTCGGCGAAGATACTCGCGGCCCTGGGCTTCGAGGCCCTGGCCAGCACCAGTGCCGGCCTGGCCTTCAGCCTCGGGCGCGCCGATGGCGAGGGCCTGATCAGCCGTGAGGAAACCCTGGCCAACGCCCGCGCCATAGTCGACGCCACGCCATTGCCGGTGGCAGCCGATCTGGAAAACGGCTTCGCCAATGAGCCCCAGGGCTGCGCCGACACCCTGCTGCAGGCCGCTGCCTGCGGGCTGGTGGGTGGCTCCATCGAGGATGCCAGCGGTAATCCGCAGGCGCCCATCTACCCGCTGGAGCTGGCGGTGGAGCGCATCCGCGCCTCGGTGGCGGCCGTGCGCAGCCTACCCTTCCCCTTCACCCTCTGCGCCCGCGTGGAAAACTTCCTGCATGGGCGTGAAGACCTGCCCGACACCCTGCGCCGCCTGGAAGCCTATGCCGAGGCCGGCGCCGACGTGCTCTACGCCCCCGGCCTGACCACGCGCGCGCAGATCGACGCCGTGGTGCGGGCCGTGGCGCCCAGGCCGGTCAACGTGCTGCTGGGGCTATCCAGCAGCGCCCTGACCCTGGACGACCTGAGCGAGCTGGGCGTGCGCCGCGTCAGCGTCGGCTCCAGCCTGGCGCGCGCAGCCTTTGGCGGCTTCCTCCAGGCCGCACGCGCGCTGCATCAGGGCGACGCAGGCTTCGCCAGGAACGCCGCTTCCTTCGCCGAACTCAACGAGCTGTTCAAAACCGGGCAGTAACACTAGCCGTAGCCCGGATGCAATCCGGGAAATGGGGCCTGTGGGAGGGGCTTTAGCCGCGACCGGCAGAGCACCAGGAACCTACACGATTGATGCGTGATTGATTGGCATTGAGCAGTCACCCAAGAGCAACAAGAAAAGGAGAACCGACATGACCCAGATCGCCTTTATCGGCCTAGGCCACATGGGCCTGCCCATGGCTCGCAACCTGCTCAAGGCGGGTTACCCGCTGAAAGTCTTCGACCTGGTGCGCAGCGCCGTCGACACCCTGGCCGGCGAAGGCGCGGTGGCGGCCGCCAGCGCCGCTGACGCCATCGATCAGGCGCAGGTGGTGATCAGCATGCTGCCCGCCAGCCGCCATGTGGAGGCGTTGTATCTGGGAGACGACGGCCTGCTCGATCGGCTCGCAGCCGGCACCCTGGTGATTGAGTGCTCCACCATCGCCCCGGAGTCCGCACGCAAGGTGCATGCCGCCGCCCGTGAACGCGGCATCGCCCTGCTCGATGCGCCCGTTTCCGGGGGCACCGGCGGCGCGGCGGCCGGTACCCTGACCTTCATGGTCGGAGGTGAAGCCCAGGCGCTGGAGAAGGCCCAGCCGATTCTCGCCGCCATGGGCCGCAACATCTTCCACGCCGGTCCGGATGGCGCCGGTCAGGTGGCCAAGGTGTGCAATAACCAGGTGCTCGCCGTGCAAATGATCGCCACCGCCGAAGCCATGGCCATGGGCGTGGCCAACGGTCTGGAGCCGGCGGTGCTGGCCGAGATCATGCGGCAGAGTTCCGGCGGCAACTGGACGCTGGAAAAGTACAACCCCTGGCCCGGGGTGATGGAGAACGCACCGGCATCCAAGGGCTACAGCGGTGGTTTCATGGCCGAGCTGATGGCCAAGGATCTCGGCCTGGCTCAGGAAACCGCCAGCCACCACGGCAACAGCGCGCCAATGGGCGCCTTGGCGCTGCAGCTCTATCGGCTGCTGCTCAAGCAGGGCAAGGGCAAGCAGGATTTTTCCGTGGTGCAGCAGTTGTTCGTCGAGCAGTAGATATCGCCTTGCATGCCCCAAGGCCGATCGCCAGCAAGCCAGCGCTTAGCAGGCTTTGAAAAACTATCTGCGTTGGCAATACCGCGTTAAAAATGGCCTCAAAATACTCATTTACAGCACGTAAACTGCGCTTTTTCGACCATTTTTGCCTTGTCTTGCCTGCCTCGTCGACGTTTTTCAACGGCCTGCTACGGGCATGCATGAGGGCTGAGCTCGCCCGGTCAGCGCAGCGTTTGCAGGTGCAACATGCCGAACGCCAGCACCTGCAGACGCTGCCACCACAGCCCCGGCATGCCCTCCAGACGCGAGCGGAACAGCAGCAGCTCACCGACATGCGCCAGCAGCAGGAACAACGCGGCCCAGTTCACCCAGGCGCCCAGTGGCGTGGCGAAGGGATAGAGCAGATTGAGCAGCGCCACCAGCCAGAACATGGCCAGCGCGCCCTTGAGGAAGGACAACAGATGCATCGAGAATCTCCTGAAAAGTGACCTGCAGAGTGTGCCGAGGCCCACACAACTCCACCGCCTCTCTTTAGACGGGCGTCACACTGCGAAGATCCTCGGCCAGATGCCCCATCAGACAGCACCGCATCAACGCAACGCACCAGCACGGCGCACCGAGCTGCATTCCTGCCACGCAAAGTGCGATGGTTGGCGCCTGGCACGATGTTCGCTTTAGCCAGAGCGTGCAGGAAATGCCCCGGTACACCGGGCACGCGGCACCACAATTTGCCAATAGCCGGCTAGGGTTCCGGCTCGCCCCAGGCGAGCGACTGGTCCGAGAGCTGGCGACCTCCAGCGAGGTTACACGGCGGGACAAAAGCCCGGGAGAACGCGCCCCATCCGTGGGGAACCGCCGCGAACTCCTGCCCGCCCCGTCTCGAATTGGAGGATCACCATGGGTATGCCCCACTCGCATCAACGGCTGTCAGCCGTCCTCTCCACAGGCCTGACGTTCGTATCCCCTTGCGTCCGCTAGCTGCGCACGCCTTTCGTTCCTGGGCCGAAGAGGATTCTCCATGCGCCTGATCAACCGCCATCCGGATCGCAGCGGTCGCCTGCTGCTGATCCTGCTGCCCTTCGCCCTGCTGCTGTTCGTCTACTTCAATGCCTCGACCAGCCGTCTGGCCGAGAACCCCAACGACAAACTGCTGCCCAGTGCCGGGCAGATGGCCGAAGCCATGAACCGCCTGGCCTTCAACGAAGACAAGCGCAGCGGCCAGTACCTGTTCTGGCAGGACACCGCCTCCAGCCTGCAACGTATCGGCCTTGGCCTGGGCATCGCCGCGCTGCTGGGCCTGACGCTGGGCATCGCCGCCGGCACCCTGCCGCTGCTGGGCACGCCGCTGTCACCGCTGCTTACCGTGCTGTCGATGATTCCACCCTTGGCCATCCTGCCGATCCTGTTCATCGTCTTCGGTCTCGGCGAGCTGTCCAAGGTCATGCTCATCGTCATCGGCGTCACACCGATGCTGGCCCGTGACCTCGAACAACGCGCCCGGGAAATCCCCAGCGAACTGCTGATCAAGGCGCAGACCCTCGGCGCCAACACCTGGACGCTGATCCTGCGCCTGGTATTGCCGCAACTCTTGCCACGCCTGCTCATCTCCCTGCGCCTGGTGCTCGGTTCGGCCTGGCTGTTCCTGATCGCCGCCGAAGCCATCGCCTCCACCGACGGCCTGGGCTACCGCATCTTCCTCGTGCGTCGCTACATGGCCATGGACATCATCCTGCCCTACGTGGCCTGGATCACCCTGCTGGCCTGGGCCCTGGATCTGGGCCTGCGCCAGCTCACCCGGCTGTGCTTCCCCTGGTATGAAGGAGCCAAGGCATGAGCGACAAGAAAAGCAGCGCAGCAGGCGCCTTCATCGAAGTGAAGAATGTCTGGCAGCAATACGGCGACCAGACCGTGCTGGAGCGCCTCGACCTGAGCATCGCCGAAGGCGAGTTCTGCGCCCTGGTGGGCGCCTCGGGCTGCGGCAAGTCCACCTTCCTGCGCCTGCTGCTCGGCCAGGAGCGCCCCAGTCGTGGGCAGATTCTGCTCGGCGGTGAGCCGCTGATGGCCGAGCCCGATCCCAGCCGTGGCGTGGTGTTTCAGCGCTATTCGGTGTTCCCGCACCTGAGCGTGCTGGACAACGTCGCCCTCGGCCTGGAGCTGCGCCAGTCGCGACTGCTCGGGCGCCTGCTCGGCGCGGCCAAACGCGAAGCCCGCGAGCGTGCCGCCAGCATCCTCACCCGGGTCGGCCTCGGTCATGCTCTGGACAAGTACCCCAGCGCCCTTTCCGGTGGCATGCAGCAGCGTCTGGCCATCGCCCAGGCATTGATCATGCAGCCACGGGTGCTGCTGCTCGACGAACCCTTCGGCGCCCTCGACCCCGGTATCCGCAAGGACATGCACACGCTGCTGCTGGAGCTGTGGCAGGAAACCCGGTTGACGGTGTTCATGGTTACCCACGACCTGTCCGAAGGCTTCAGCCTCGGCACCCGCCTGCTGGTATTCGACAAGGTACGCCACGACCCGCAGGCACCTGGCGCCTATGGCGCGCGCATCACCTACGACCTGCCGCTGAACGAGGCACGCCGGGCGCACGTGCAACTGCCCAGCGAACTGGCCGAGCGGATTGCTGCCCGTTGATAGCAGCGGCTGTTTCGGTGCGCGCAGCGCACCCTACGCAGGCAGACCGCGCGATAACCGTAGGGTGCGCCATGCGCACCACCTCTGCTGCTGCATCGTCGCGGCTACGACTGCATGGATGCAGGAGGTAGAGCGAAGCAGGATGCCCGAGCCGAAAGCCCCTCTCACGAATCGCATGGAGCCGGGCTACTGTGGGAGGCGCTTCAGCGGCGAGTGTATTTCCCGGATTGCATCCGGCTACAGGGCCGCAGTTTCGGTGCGCACGGCGCACCCTACAAATCGACGCGCGCCCCTACAAAGAATGTCGCGCTTCAGCGGCGAGCTTTGCAGCTATGAATCCAGCCCCGCTGCCTAGCTCAACACCTGCAGATACCGCGACAAGGTTTCCCTCTCGGCGGCGAACCAGCGCTGCGCCTCCTCGGTGCAGGGCGTGGCCAGCTCTGCCCGCCAATCCGGCTCCAACGTGTCGATGAGGAAGGTGCGCACCACATCGCGGCCGTCCGGCCGCTGCAGGCGCTGGCACAGACTGCCTGCCTCCGGCACCTCGAAGCCCTCCAGCGAAACGGCCTGCCCCACTCGTGCCGGCAAGGTGGACAGCACCACGCGATAACGCCCCAACTCATCGGCATGGGCCAGTGAGGTCTCGAAGTCGAACAGCGCAGCCAGGGCCTGGCCATCACCACGCGCCTGTTCGACTCGCTCGCGCAGTTGCAGCGACGATTCGCCCGGCTCCACGGCTCGCCCCTGAACCCAGCCGAGTCTGTCGCCACAGAGAATCAGACCACCACCCCGCAGCAGCACCTCGCCGCTGTGCGCATCACACTCCTGCAGCAGGCGCAGGCCGATCAAGGGCCCGCTGCTGGCCTGCAAACGCCAGTCTTCGACGTAAGCGCCGCTGGTGCCGAACTCGATCATGCAGTTGCCGATGCGCCGCAGTTGCGCCGGTTCCGGCCAGCGGTTGTGCAGTTGCAGGCTCACACCGCCGTGCCAGCTCAGATAGCCGTTCTGCCAGATGCTGTCGGCTACCCAGCCCTCGTGGTTGGCCAGTTGGCGCAGCTCGGCGGCGTCGTAGTCCTGCCAGGCGCGCACGGGCAGCGCGGGCGCGTCCGGCAGGCGCAGGTCGATGGTGAAGGTGCGGCTCTGCAACCAGTGCACCTGGGTGCGCTCATCGCTGCGGCCATCGGCGAAGCTGATGGTGCGCCGACGGAAGTGCCCGAGCATCCAGTCCGGCACGCCGCCCTCGGCGCGGTGCGGGTAACGGCTCGCCAGTTGCAGCAGGTTCATGCCGTCACCTCCCGGCGCCCCTGACCGAAGCTGGACAGACCCAACGTACCGTCGGGCAGTTGCAGCGAGCCGTCCTCCAGGCGCTGGCGCAGATAGCGAAAGGTCTGCGCGGTCTGCGCGAACAGGTGATCACCGCAGATCACAGGCGGGTACTCACGTTCACCACGCGCCGGCAGGCCGGCAATCGGCGCGATGCGCGTCGGGTAGTCACAGGCGCAGAACAGCGGGAAGGCGAAACGCTCCTCGCTGACCTTGCGCACGCGGTGCGAGGTGGCGACGAAATGCCCGTTGCTGAGCACCTCGAGCATGTCGCCTATGTTGATCACGAAAGCGTCCTCCAGCAGCGGCACATCGATCCACTGGCCATCGCCATTGAGCACCTGCAAGCCTTCGGCGGTGGGCAAGAGGATGGTGAAGCACTCGTAGTCGGTGTGCGCACCGATGCCAGGGCGGTCGGCCACCGGGTCGGGGTCGAGCGGGTAATGAATCATGCGCAACTGACTGGTGGGACGCCGGGTAATGGCGGCGAAGGTGTCCTCGGCCAGCCCTAGCGCCAGGGCAAAGCCACGGAACAGGGTGTCACCCAGTGCCAGCGCCGCCCGGTAATAGGCACTGACCGCGCGCTTGAAGTCCGCCGAGTCCGGCCACTGCGTCGGCCCCAGCAGCGGATAGACCTGGGTCGCCTCGGTGTAGTCGTAATTGACGTCGTAGGCTTCCTTCAAATCCTTGCTGCCACCGGCGAACTGCTCCTCGCCCTCCGGCACGTAGCCGCTGTGGTTGCTCGACTGGCCGATATAGAAGCGCATCTTCTCCTCCAGCGGCCGCGCGAAGAAGCGCCGCGCCTGCTCGATCAGGCCATCGCGTAGCTCGCGGGAAATGCCGTGCCCGGTGATCTGCAGAAAACCGACCTCACGCGCGGCGCGGCCCAGCGCGTCGGCAACGCGCTGGCGCTCGGCGAGGCTATCGGCATAAAGCCCGGAGACGTTGATCAGGGGAATGGAAGTGAAATGGGTATGCGCCATGGCAATCTCCCTCGAACAAGCGAGTTACCTGGTCGTCCAGACGAGCAGCGGGCCGGGTCGTCCCGAAGGCGACAACGAGGCCGCCCCTGCACGGGGCCAATAGCGATTTCCATGCCACCGCCACAGCGCCATCCATGGCCCCTGCCACCGACGAATCGCCCCCGAACGGTGCAATACGCGCCTCAAAGGCCCCATCAGGCGGCACGAATCCCCCCGACACCCTTGCCAAGCCTCCCATTCATGGGCTGTGACGAGCTGGCACGCAATTCGCTAAGACCTGAGCGTGCAGGTTTTAGCCGGGTCTTCCCGGAATCGCGGCACCACAATTTGCGAAATGGATGACTAGGGTTCCGATCCGCGCGAGCGGGTGCTGGTCCGAGAGTCATCGACCTCCAGTGAGGTTACACGGCGGGATAAAAGCCCGGGAGAACGCGCCTTCCGCACCATTCGGAACGTGCCGCGACTCCTGCCCGCACTCATCACGACTGGAGGTTCCAATGCGCAAGTACCGTCTGCTCTCCTTCGCCGCCGCCGGCCTGGCCGCGGTGCTCAGCTTCAGCGCTCACGCCGAGAAGAAAGACAGCTTCAGCGTCTGCTGGACGCTCTACGCCGGCTGGATGCCCTGGGGCCATGCCAGCACCTCCGGCATCATCGACAAATGGGCGAAGAAGTACGGCATCGACATCGATGTGGTGCAGCTCAACGACTACGTCGAATCCATCAACCAGTACAGCGTCGGCCAGTTCGACGGCTGCACCATGACCAACATGGATGCCCTGACCATCCCCGCCGCCGGTGGCGTGGACAGCACCGCGCTGATCGTCGGCGATTACTCCAACGGCAACGACGGCCTGCTGATCAAGGGCGAAGGCAAGACCCTGGCCGATATCAAGGGTATGCGCGTCAACCTGGTGGAGCTGTCGGTGTCCCACTACTTCCTCGCCCGCGCCCTGGAAACCGCCGGCCTGAGCGAGCGTGACGTGACCGTGGTGAACACCTCCGACGCCGACATCATCGCCGCCTACTCCACCCCCAGCGTGCAGGCTGCCGCCACCTGGAACCCCATGCTCGCGGAGATCAAGGCCCAGCCGGGCAGCACCGAGGTGTTCGACTCCTCGAAGATCCCCGGCGAGATCCTCGACATGATGGTGGTCAACACCCAGACCCTCAAGGACAACCCGGACTTCGGCAAAGCCCTGGTCGGCGCCTGGTTCGAGATTCTCGACCTGATGCAATCCGGCACGCCCGAAGCCAGCGAAGCCCTGACTGAAATGGCCAAGGCCTCCGGCACCGACCTGGCCGGCTTCCAGGCGCAACTGGCAACCACCAAGCTGTTCTACACGCCCAAGGAAACCCTGGACTTCGTCACCAGCCCGGCCCTGCCCGAGACCATGAGCAAGGTGGCCAACTTCAGCTTCGAGCACGGCATCCTCGGTGAAGGCGCGCGCAGTGCCGACGCCATCGGCATGACCTTCGCAGGCGGTGTGAGCACTGGTGACAGCGCCAATATCAAGCTGCGTTTCGACCCGACTTACATCCAGATGGCCGTCGACGGCAAGCTTTGAAGCAAAAGCCCCGCTCTGCTGCTCAGGCGCCCATCGGCGCCTGACGCCACAAGATCCGATCCCGAGGTATCCATGAACACTGCCCCCACCTTGCGCCCAACCCTGTATGAAGAAACCGTCCCCGGCGGCGGCCACACCTCCTTCGTGCTCAAGCGTGGCCAGTTGCTGCGCATCACCGATATCGAAGGCGGCGCCAACGTCAGCCTGCTGTTGTTCAACGCGGCTGAGAAAAGCGAGCGCCTGAACCTGCCGGACACCCTCAAGGGCCAGCACACCGCCAAGCTCACCGTCGGCCACTGCCTGTACTCGGACATGGGCAAGGTACTGGCCGCCATCACCGCCGACACCTGCGGCTGGCACGACAGCTTCGGCGGCGTGCTCAATGCCGAAGAGGTGCTGGAGAAGTACGGCCAGGGCCGCTATCAGGAATTGCGCAACGGCTTCTTCCGCAACGGCATGGACAACCTGCTGGTGGAAATGGGCAAGTGGAACCTGAACCTGCAGGACCTGCTGATGAACCTCAACCTGTTCAGCCGTGTGGATGTGGACGCCGACGGCACCTTCCACTTCCAGCCGGATAACAGCAAGGCCGGCGACTACATCGAACTGTACGCGCCGATGGACTGCCTGGTGGTGCTCACCGCCCTGCAGCACCCGATGGATCCCAACCCGCAGTACGCGCCCAAGCCGGTGCACCTGCGCTGGAGCAGGGTCGACAGCGACGGCATCAGCGTGCTGTGCCGCACTTCGCGCCCGGAAAACGGCCGCGCCTTCCACAACACCGAACGCCAGTACCTGTGAGGATGCCGACATGAGCCTGACCGCAAGCAACCTGCATCCCGAAACCGCCGCATTCCGCCACACCATCCCGGCGGGCGAGCCCTACCTGTTCGAGGTCAAGGCCGGGCAGACCCTGCGCCTGCATGACCTGGAAGGCAACCAGGCGATCGACACCCTGTTCTTCGCCGCCAGGAACCCACGCGAGCGCTTCGACCCGCAACGCACCCTGCGCAAGCAGAACAAGGTCTACCTGACCACCGGCACGGTGCTCTACTCCAACCTCGGCAACCCGCTGCTGACCATAGTCGCCGACACCTGCGGCCGCCACGACACCCTGGGCGGCGCCTGCGCGCAGGAGAGCAACACCGTGCGCTATGCCCTGGATAAGCGCTATATGCACAGCTGCCGCGACAACTTCCTGCGCGCCAGCCTGCACGACGGCCGCCTGAGCAAGCGCGACATCGGCGCCAACATCAACTTCTTCATGAACGTTCCCGTAACTCCGGAGGGCGGCCTGACCTTCGAGGACGGCATCTCCGCGCCAGGCAAGTATGTGGAGCTCAAAGCCGAGGTCGACGTGATCGTGCTGATCTCCAACTGCCCGCAACTGAACAACCCCTGCAACGGCTGGAACCCGACTCCGGCCGAAGTGCTGGTGTGGGAATAGAGCAGCCGCAAGCTGCAAGCGGTACGGCGCCTAGCAACCGTAGGGTGGATGTCGCTTTCTACATCCACCAGCTTCGCCAGTTCGCGGCAAAAGCGGAACGCCGCCCGGCCGCTTCTACACATGCAACCCTCTTGCCGCTTGTAGCTCGAGGCTTGCCGCTCGCTGCGGACGACCGTGGCGCACGACGAATGACGGCGGGACGGCCCGCCACGCCCTTCGAGGGTCAATGACGATGTTCGACAAACTGCTGATCGCCAACCGTGGCGCCATCGCCTGCCGCATCCTGCGCACCCTGCGCGAGCTGAACGTCGGCGGCGTGGCCGTGTATTCCGAAGCGGACGTGGCCAGCCTGCATATCCAGCAAGCTGATGAAGCCTTCTCCCTCGGCGACGGCCCGGCTGCACAGACCTATCTGGTGGTCGACAAGATCCTCGCCGCCGCCAAACAGGCCGGCGCAAAAGCCATCCACCCCGGCTACGGCTTTCTCTCCGAAAACGCCACCTTCGCCGAAGCCTGCGAAGCGGCCGGCATCGCCTTCGTCGGCCCGACGCCCGAGCAGTTGCGCGTGTTCGGCCTCAAGCACACCGCCCGCGCCCTGGCCAAGCAGCATGGCGTGCCCATGCTCGAAGGCACCGAGCTGCTGGAAAACCTCGACGCCGCGCTGGTCGCAGGCGAGCAGGTCGGCTACCCGGTGATGCTGAAAAGCACCGCGGGTGGTGGCGGCATCGGCATGCGTGTGTGTCGCTCGGCTGCCGAGCTCTCCGAAGCCTTCGAGGCGGTCAAGCGCCTGGGACAGAACAACTTCAGCGACAGCGGCGTATTTATCGAGAAGTACATCCAGCGTGCCCGCCATCTGGAAGTGCAGGTGTTCGGCGACGGCCAGGGCGAAGTGCTCGCCCTCGGCGTGCGCGACTGCTCGGTGCAGCGGCGCAACCAGAAGGTGCTGGAAGAAACCCCGGCGCCGAACCTGCCGGCCGGTATGGCGGATGAGCTGTGCGCAGCGGCGATCAAGCTGGCCAAGGCGGTGAATTACCGCAGCGCCGGCACTGTCGAATTCGTCTACGACAGCGAGGCCGAGCGCTTCTACTTCCTCGAAGTGAACACTCGCCTGCAGGTCGAGCACGGCGTTACCGAACAGGTCTGGGGCGTCGACCTGGTGCGCTGGATGATCGAATTGGCCGCCGGCGACCTGGCGCCGCTGAGCGAACTGGCTGTCACCCTGCAGCCCAGCGGTCATGCCATCCAGGCACGGCTATACGCCGAAGATCCGGGCCGTGATTTCCAACCCAGCCCCGGACTGCTCACCGCCGTGCAGTTTCCCGAAGCCGACGGCAAGGCCCTGCGTATCGACACCTGGGTCGAAGCAGGCTGCGAGATTCCGCCCTACTTCGACCCGATGATCGCCAAGCTGATCACCTGGGCACCAACCCGCGAGCAGGCCAGCGCCGCACTGGACAAGGCCCTGGCCGACTCGCTGCTGTACGGCGTGGAATGCAACCGCGACTACCTGCGCCAGATCCTGGCCGACGCCCCCTTCGCCAGCGGCCATCCCTGGACGCGTTGCCTGGAAAACCTCGTCTACCAAGCGACCACCTTCGAGGTACTGAGTGCCGGCACCCAGACCACCGTGCAGGACTGCCCCGGCCGCCTCGGCTACTGGGCGGTCGGCGTACCGCCGTCCGGCCCGATGGACGACCGCGCCCTGCGCCTGGGCAACCGCCTGCTCGGCAATGAAAAGGGCGCCGCCGGCCTGGAAATCACCATGAGCGGCCCCAGCCTGCGCTTCAACACCGACGCCGTGGTCGCCGTTACCGGCGCCGAGATCCCCGTCAGCCTCGATGGCGTCGCCCAGCCGCTGAATACCGCGCTGCTGATCGCAGCCGGCAGCACCCTAGCACTCGGCACCATCAATGGTGCCGGCGCACGCAGCTACCTGAGCGTTCGCGGCGGCATCCAGGTGCCGGACTACCTGGGCAGCAAGAGCACCTTCACCCTCGGCCAGTTCGGCGGTCACGCTGGCCGCGCCCTGCGCGCCGGCGATGTGCTGCACCTGCTGCCGCTCGATAGCAACGAGGCCGGCGCGCAACTGCCCGCCGAACTTTGCCCGCCCCTGCCGGCAGTGCGCGAACTGCGGGTGATCTACGGCCCGCACGGCGCACCGGAATACTTCACGCCCGGTTATGTCGAGCGCTTCCTCGCCACCGACTGGGAAGTGCACTTCAACTCCAGCCGCACCGGCGTGCGCCTGATCGGGCCGAAACCCGAGTGGGTACGCGACAGCGGCGGCGAAGCCGGCCTGCACCCCTCCAATATCCACGACAACCCCTACGCCATCGGCGCGGTGGATTTTACCGGCGACATGCCGGTGATCCTCGGCCCGGATGGCCCCAGCCTCGGCGGCTTCGTCTGCCTGGTGACCATCATCGAGGCCGACCTGTGGCAGCTCGGCCAACTCAAGGCCGGCGACAAGGTGCGCTTCGTGCCGGTGGATATCGCCAAGGCGCGGGAATTGGCGCAAAGCGATGCACGCGAATACACCGAACTCGCGCTTGTCTCCCCTCTCCCGCTTGCGGGAGACGACTGCATGGATGCAGGAGGTAGGGCGACGCAGGACGCTCAAGCCGAGGGGCCGGGGGAGAGGGTTCTTGAAAACGCCCAAAGCCCCTCTCCCCAACCCTCTCCCATAAATGGGAGAGGGAGCCGTTCGGTGTTGGCTTCCCCCATCGTGCTGGATATCGGCCAAGCCGACACCCGCCTGGTCGCGCGCCTGTCCGGCGACACCCACCTGCTGCTGGAAATCGGCCAGCCGGAACTCGACCTGGTGCTGCGCTTCCGTGGCCATGCGCTGATGCAGGCGCTGGAGGCCAAGCAACTGGACGGCGTGATCGACCTCACCCCCGGCATCCGCTCGCTGCAGGTGCACTACCAACCGGAAACCCTGGCCCTGCAGACGCTGCTCGATATCGTCGCCGGCGAGTGGGATGCCGTCTGCGCCGCGCGCGACCTCAAGGTGCCGTCGCGTATCGTCCACCTGCCGTTGTCCTGGGACGACCCGGCCTGCCAGCTAGCCATCGACAAGTACATGACCACAGTGCGCAAGGACGCGCCCTGGTGCCCGAGCAACCTGGAGTTCATCCGCCGCATCAACGACCTGCCGAATCTGGACGAGGTGTACCGCACGGTGTTCGACGCCAGCTACCTGGTCATGGGCCTGGGCGACGTCTACCTCGGCGCGCCGGTAGCCACGCCGCTCGACCCGCGCCACCGCCTGGTCACCACCAAGTACAACCCGGCGCGCACCTGGACGGCGGAGAACTCCGTCGGCATCGGCGGCGCCTACATGTGCGTGTACGGCATGGAAGGCCCGGGTGGCTACCAGTTCGTTGGCCGCACCCTGCAGATGTGGAACCGCTACCGCGAAGTGGAGGCCTTCGATGGCAAACCCTGGTTGCTGCGCTTCTTCGACCAGATTCGTTTCTACCCGGTATCGGCAGAGGAACTGCTGCGCATCCGCCGCGACTTCCCGCTGGGCCGCTACCCATTGCGCATCGAACACAGCGAGCTGGCCCTGACCGACTACCAGCAGTTCCTCGATGACGAAGCCGATGGCATCGCTGCCTTCCGCCAGCAGCAGCGCGCGGCCTTCGATGCCGAACGCCAACGCTGGATCGACAGTGGCCAGGCACATTTCGAGGTGGAGGAAGCCGCCCCCGAACAAGGCGAAGACGCCCCGCTCGCGGCCGGCCAGCACGCCATCGAAAGCCATGTGGCCGGCAACCTCTGGCAAGTGCAGGTGGAAGCCGGCGCCCAGGTGCAGGCTGGCGACGTGCTGGTGATCCTCGAGTCGATGAAGATGGAGATTCCACTCACCGCGCCCATGGCCGGCACCGTGCGCGAAGTGCGCGTGCAACCGGGCTCGCCCGTACGCGCCGGGCAGCGCGTGGTGATACTGGAAGAAGCCTGAAGCACGGCTACAGGGAAGCCGGGATGCAATCCGGGAAGCACCTCCCGGATTGCATCCGGGCTACATGACGGCCATAAATTGTGATCACAACTGGCGCTTGGCCTGCCTGACAAGCTAGCATCACGCCATTCCCCGTTGACGGACTCAACGATGCTGCTGCGCTCCAAACGGCACACGCAAACCTCGCTGGTGCTGCTGCTCCTGTTTCTGCTCGGCAGTGGCTTTCTCACCACGTCCTTGCTCAGCTACTACGCCTCGCGTGACTCGATCCGCGACAGCATCATCAACACCGAGCTGCCGCTGACCTCCGACACCGTCTACTCGGAAATCCAGAAGGATCTGGTACGCCCCATTCTCATCTCCTCGATGATGGCCCGCGACACCTTCCTGCGCGACTGGGTGCTGGCCGGCGAGCAGGACAGCGAGCAGATGACCCGCTACCTGCGCGAAGTGCAGGAACACTACGGCGCCTTCACCAGCTTCTTCGTTTCCGACAGAACCAGCACCTACTACCAATCCAAGGGCGTGCTGAAACAGGTCAAGCCGAGCGAGCCGCGCGACGTCTGGTACTACCGCCTGCGCATGCAGCCGGAACCCTACGAGATCAACGTCGATGTCGACATGGCCAACGCCGACCGCCTGACCATCTTCATCAACTACAAGGTGCTCGACTACGACGGCAACTTCATCGGCGCCACTGGCGTCGGCCTGGCCGTCGACGCCGTGGTCAAGCTGATCGACGAATACCAGCAGCGCTACGAGCGCAGCGTCTACTTCGTCGACACCACAGGGCGCATCACCCTCACCGGCGCCCAGGGTGGGCCGCTGGGCGCCAAGGTCGGCGAATCGCTGGCGGATATCCCTGGCCTGGCTGGCCTGATGGAAAAGCTGCCGACACCGCAGAGCGGCCGCTTCGAGTATCAGGAGCATGGCCGCGAGCATTTTCTCAACGTGCGCTACATTCCCGAACTGGAGTGGTACCTGTTCGTCGACAAGCACGACAAGGCCCTGGTCGGCATCCGCCAGGGGCTCTACCTCAACCTGCTGCTGTGCCTGCTGGTCACCGTCATCGTGCTCACCCTGGTGAGCCTGGTGATCCGCCGCTACCAGCAACGCATCGCCGCCCTGGCCACCACCGACGCCCTCACCGAGCTGCCCAACCGTCGTGGCTTCGACATCCTCGCCGAAAAGGCCCTGCAGGAGGCGCAACGCGACAACAGCCCGCTGTGCGCGGTGCTGCTGGATCTGGACAACTTCAAGCAGATCAACGACCAGCATGGCCACCTGGCCGGTGACGAGGTGCTGCGCCGCTTCGCCGAACAGTTGCGCGGCGCGCTGCGCCAGTCCGATATCCTCTGCCGCTGGGGTGGTGAGGAATTCATCCTGCTGCTGAAGAACACCGAGCATCAGACCGCCCATGAGCTGGCCGAGAAATTGCGCCAGCACTGCGCCGAACAGCGCTACCCGGTGGACGGCGAAAGGCTGCAGGTCACCGTCAGCCTCGGCCTCAGCCATTGGCAAGCGGGCGAAAGCCTGCACACCCTGCTCGGCCGCACCGACCGTGCCCTGTATCGCGCCAAACAGGCCGGGCGCGACCGCGTCTGTGAAGAGCCTTGATGGATAGCGAACGCTGCCCCCTGTGCGGCAAGCCCAACCAGTGCAGCGTCGCGGCAGGCCGCAGCGACGAACCCTGCTGGTGCTTCGACGCTCAGATCGACCCGGCCGCGCTGCAGCGCCTGACGCCCGAGCAACGAGACCAGGCCTGCCTGTGCCCGGCCTGCGCCGGCGCGCTGGATGCCATCGAACGCCGCGAGCACGACTGAGCCATGCGCCTGGATCGTTTCCTGAGCAACTTCCCCCGCTTCAGCCGCCAGGACAGCCGCCTGCTGATCAGCGCCGGCCGCCTACGCGTGGACGGCCAGACCGTCCGCGACCCGCGCCATGAGATCCGCGACTTCCAGCGCGTCGAGCTGGATGACGAACTGCTGCAGGCCGGGCGCAGCGCCCGCTACTGGATGCTGCACAAACCAGTGGGCGTGGTCAGCGCCACCGAACATGACGAACACCGCACCGTACTCGACCTGCTGAACGAGCCGGACAAGCACGACCTGCACCTGGCCGGCCGCCTCGATCTGAACACCAGCGGCCTGCTGCTGATCACCAACGACGGGCGCTGGTCGCGGCGCATCACCCAGCCACAGCAACGCAAGCCCAAGGTCTACCACGTCACCACCGAGCAGCCGATCACCGACGAATACGCCGAAGTCTTCGCCCGTGGCCTGTACTTCGCCTTCGAGAATCTCACCACCCTGCCCGCCCAGCTCGAGGTGCTGGACAGCCACCACGCCCGCCTGACCCTGTTCGAGGGGCGCTATCACCAGGTCAAGCGCATGTTCGGCCACTTCCGCAACCGTGTCGTCGCCCTGCACCGCGAAAGCATGGGCGAGATCGCTCTCGACCCACAGCTGGCTCCCGGCCAGTACCGTGCCCTGACGGATGCGGAAATCGCCAGCGTCTGACGGTTTTCCTGACGACCCGACCAACGGTTAGCACAATCGTCCATAAAGATGTGACTCGCCCTTGCGTGGCTGCAAGGTAACTGCTTGAATCGAACCATAAGTCTTTGCGTGACCAATCAGTCACAGCGGGACGAACGAAAAGATTCTTCGGTTGCTGGTGCTCTGCACCGACTGGATTCCTGCCTGGTAACACCGCTCTCTCCCGGCCCTGAAAATGCCTGGAGCGCCCGCCTGTTTCGATCCTAACTGCTTGAAATTCCTAAACTTATAAAAATCTCCAGCCTGACATGAAGCTGTCACGCTCAGGCGCTTTTCTTACTGCTCAAACCAACGCGAACGGCCAGCCGCTCGCCTTGACCTACTTGCGCCAGGAGGAAACGACATGAGGCCAGAAACCGCAGTCGTCGAGATCAACAGGAAGCACAAGGTACACACGGAGTTCTACGGCAACCCGGCAGCAAGCAAGACCATCATCCTGGTCAATGGCTCTCTGGCGACCACCGCCTCGTTCGCGCAAACGGTCAAGTATCTGCAACCGCAGTACAACGTCGTGGCCTTCGACCTGCCCTATGCCGGCCAGTCCAAGCCGTACAACAGCGATTTCACCCCCATCAGCAAGGAAGACGAAGCGGTCATCCTGCTCAAGCTGATCGACCACTACGGCGCCCACTACCTGATGTCCTTCTCCTGGGGCGGCGTCGCCTCCCTGCTCGCCCTGGCCCAACGCCCGGCGACGCTGGAGAAAGCCGCCATCTGCTCCTTCTCACCGATCCTCAACGTGCCGATGCTCGACTACCTGCACAAGGGCCTGCGCTTTCTCAATGCCATCGATCGCGACAACGTCGCCCTGCTGGTCAACAGCACCATCGGCAAACACCTGCCGTCGCTGTTCAAGCGCTTCAACCACAAGCACATCAGCACCCTGGACGAGCACGAGTACCTGCAGATGTACGCCCACATCAAGCAGATCCTCAATATGGAAGCGCACTGCCGCAAGGAATGCCTGCAGGCCATCGACATCCCCCTGCTGTTCGTCAACGGCGACCGTGACGAATACACCTCGGTGGAAGACGCCTGCCTGTTCGCCCAGCACATCGACCACGCTCAGTTCGCCGTGATCGACGACGCCGGCCACTTTCTCGACATGGAGCATAAGGCCGCCTGGCTGCAGACACAGCGCGTGCTGCTGGACTTCTTCAACGCCCCCAGCAAACGCCTGCAACTGCCCGCCAAAGGCGACCTGCGCGAGCTGCAGGCGATGGCAGTGTGACGGGCGCCAGGTGCGGCGAATGCGTCTATCGCCATGCTCCGCGCTTCATTTCTGTGTCGAGTTCCGGTATAAAGGCACCCGCTGCGGGTGTCGTATAATGGTAATACCCTAGCTTCCCAAGCTAGAGCCGTGGGTTCGATTCCCATCACCCGCTCCACTTCAACTTTCCATGGTGTTCCAGGGACGTCCATGGAGTGTTGCAAGTCATTGTCACGGTTCGATTTTTTAAGAATCTTCGATCCAGTGACGTCCAGCGAAATCCACTGACAGCCGGTCAAAACCGGTACATTAGGTGGTACATCGCAATGCGGAGCTTCCCAGTTCCGCATTGTTGCTGGGGGAGCCGGGGCCCGATGGGAAACATGGCACTCAACTCGCTTTCAAGGAGTTGGGATCATGCTTTCGGACCTCACGGTTCGCCAGGCCAAGGCGACCGGCAAACCGTACACCCTGGCCGACACAGACGGCCTTTCCCTCTTTGTTTCAGCCACCGGTGCAAAGGCGTGGCACTTCCGCTTCTCGTGGGGCGGCAAGCGCGACCGCATGTCCTTCGGCACGTATCCAGCGCTCTCGCTGAAGGACGCCCGTGCGCTTCGCGATGAAGCCCGCTCGCTGCTCGCCAAGGGCGTCAATCCGCACAGCGAACGCAAGCGCAGGCGGCACGCGATCGTCCTGGCCGGCGAGCACACCTTCATGGCCGTCTACGAGCAATGGCTGGCCCATCGCCGGCTCTCGCTGGAGGAAGGACGGCAGACCAGCCTTGAACAGATCGGGCGCGTCTTCAAGAAAGACGTGTTCCCCTCGCTGCGGCACCTGACCATCTACGAGATCACCCGCGCACACCTGCTGGACATCATCGGCAAGGTGGAAAAGCGCGGCTCGCTGTCGGTGGCCGAGAAGCTGAGGACCTGGTTCACCCAGTTGTTCACCTACGCCACGGTGGCGATTCCCAACATGGGCGATAACCCGTCCAGGGACCTGGAAGTGGTCGCGCTGCCATTGCCGCCGGTCGAACACAACCCGTTCCTGCGCATGCACGAGCTGCCGGTCATGCTGCAGACACTGCGCAAGTACCGCGGGCGCCTGAACACGCAGTTGGGCTTGCGGCTGTTGATGCTCACCGGTGTGCGCACTGGCGAGTTGCGCTTCGCCACGCCCGATCAGTTCGACCTCGACCGGGGCCTGTGGATCATCCCGGTGGCCAGGCTCAAGCAGCGCAAGCTGCTCACCAGGAAGAAGCGCAAGCGTCTCATCGACATCCCGCCCTACATCGTGCCGCTGTCGGTGCAGGCGCAGGAGATCGTTCGCCACCTGCTCGACAACTTCAAGCCGGCCCAGGTCTACCTGATCCCGGGCGACTGGTGCCTCAAGCATCCCGTCAGCGAGAACACGTTTAACGGGGCGCTCAAGCGCATGGGCTACGAGGACCAGCTGACCGGCCACGGCATCCGTGCCACGATCTCGACGGCGCTGAACGAACTCGGGTACCCGAAGAAATGGGTGGACGCCCAGCTCTCGCATGCCGACCCGGACAGGATCAGCGCGACCTACAACCATGCCGAATACGTCGAGCAGCGCCGCGTCATGATGCAGGACTGGGCCGATCGCCTGGACCTGTTCGAGCAGAACCAGGTCGAGGTTGCCAGCCGGCATCTGACCATCACGCTCCAAGGCCTGCCGACCATCGCCGGCCAGGCGGCCGCGCAGCCGCCGGTGGTCGACCTCTCCGCGCCGCAACTGATCGTGACCGCGCCGGCGCCCGGCCAACCCGAAGCGCCGGCATCGGTGCAGCGGCTGTCGGCCGTGCGCATGCCCGAGTACGCACGGCCGCGCCTGTCGGAGGTGCAGCGCGAACGCCAGCAAGTGCTGGAGACCTTCGAGGCGCCGCACAACCTCTCAGTGGCGGACTACGCCAGGCTCGCGGGCAAGTCGCGCCGCTGGATCACCTACGAGATCCAGGCCGGCAACCTGCTGTCGATCCACATGGGGCATCGCGGGCAGCGAGTGCCAGACTGGCAGCTCGATCCGCTCAAGCGCAGGCTGGTCCAGTCCGTGCTGAAGCAACTGCCACGGGGCATCGACACCTGGGACATCTACCACGCACTCCTGCGCTCGTACGAGGCGCTCGGGACACGGCCGGCCATCGAAGCCGTCAACCCAACGAACCTGCACCTTGCCGCGCGGCTGGTGGCCGCACAGTGCATGCAGGCGAGCGAGCCAGTCGTGACGACCGAGTTTCCTGAGCAGGTCCGGCAAAGCGTGCAGCGGCTGGTGCGCGAAGCCGTAGCTGCCGATGCCGCCGAAGTGACGCCCAGAGACTGATCGAGCCAGGGTCGCGCCGAAGTTCGGTCAGGCGCTTGCCTGGAGCGCTTGGAAGAACGGCTCCAGGCGGGTGCTGTCCGTATTTCGACGGCTCAGGAAGTACGTGGTGAGCATCAGTGCTCCCTCTTGCAAGGGACGCTGGACAACGCCAAGGGCACGATGGCCGTCGATGCGGGCGGCGGGTGCCAGGCAGACACCGTAGCCGGCGGCCACCAAGGTCATCATCAACCCGAACGATGTGGCCGTCGTGACGGCCGAGGGGACGACGCCGGCCACCGTCAGCAGTGAGTCGATTTGCCCACAGTAGCCGACACAGTCGCGCCCATCCAGGGCGATCCAAGGGTGGTCGGCCGCTTGCTCCAGGGACACTGACGCGAAGGCCAGCAAGGGGTGATGGGCCGACACGGCCAATGCCAGCGCGTCGCGCCAGACGGGTCGGACTTCGATGCCTTCAGGTGCTGCGGGCGATTGGCAGAGGCCTGCCTCGAAAGCCCCCGCGAGCAGTCCTCGATGCTGATCCTCCAGGCGCTGTTCGTGAAGACGAATCGGGTTGTCCGGATGACGCCTACGATGTTCTGCCATCGGTACCGACAACCGGGGATAGGCCAAGCAGTCCGACAAGGCAATGTTCAAAGAATCGGAAGCGATCATCGTGTCACCTGCACAACGCCGACACTGGAAAAAACCGCGTGCTATCGGCCAATGAGATAAGTTTAACGTGGTTTAAATTCGCGTGAAACGTGACGCTTCTGTTGATGCAGAAGCGATCAGTGCAACGCGGGAGACCTGCGGGAACAAGAACCTATGAAAGCGAGCCAGCGCGCGCTTTCGGCGTTGCCGTGCGCGAGGCACGGTCCGCGAAGGCGCTGGCGCAGGAGGTGCTGGCGGAACAGGCGGGTATCGCGCGATCGCACATGGGCAAGATCGAGCGCGGCGAGCACATGCCCACGCTGGTGTTGATCCTGCGGATCGCGAAGGGGCTGGGTTGCTCGGCCGCGGCACTGATGGCTGCGACCGAGGCGCAACTGTCCGAAAAACAGGAAGACGCTGTCTAGGTCGGCGTTGCGTCTCTCACCTACAACGAGGTAGTACGCAGGCGCCGCATTGCCGTCAGTGATTACCTATCGATAGACGGGATGGCGACGGCACAGATCCGCCACCTGCTGTCTTACTCGATCCCGCACGGCAATTAATCCAGCACCACCGGTTTCCAATGCATCCAGCACGTCGCACAACCAGCCGGCCAGTTGCTCGCACTCGGCCACGCCGAAGCCGCGCGTGGTCACGGCGGGCGTGCCGATGCGCACGCCAGAGGTCACAAACGGCGAACGCGGGTCGCCAGGCACGCTGTTCTTGTTGGTGGTGATCCAGGCATCGGCCAGCGCCGCGTCCGCATCCTTACCGGTGTAGGGCCTGGCGGACAGGTCGATCAGCATCAGGTGATTGTCGGTACCGCCCGAAACGATTTTGTGGCCGCGCTGCTGGATCACGGCGGCCATGGCGCGAGCGTTCGCCACCACCTGGCGCTGGTAGGCCTTGAATGCAGGTTGCAGCGCCTCCTTGAACGCCACCGCCTTGGCGGCGATAACATGCATCAGCGGCCCGCCCTGGACGCCGGGGAATACGGCGGAGTCGAGCTTTCTGTAAAGGCCCTCGTCCTGCCCCTTCGAGAGAATGATACCGCCACGCGGGCCGCGCAGGGTCTTATGGGTGGTGCTGGTGACCACGTGAGCGTGGGGCAACGGGTCAGGATACTCGCCTGCCGCCACCAGGCCGGCGACATGGGCCATGTCCACCCAGAAGATGGCACCCGCCCTGTCGGCGATGGCGCGCATGCGTGCCCAGTCCTTGTGCCGCGAATAGGCGGAGAAGCCGCCGATCAGCAGTTTCGGCCGTGCCTGCATCGCGATGCGCTCCATCTCGTCGTAGTCAATCAGCCCGGTTAGGGGGTCGAGTCCATAAGGCACGATCTTGTAATGGCGGCCGGAGAAGTTGGATGGGTTACCGTGGGTCAGGTGGCCACCCTGAGCCAAGTTCATGCCCATCACGGTATCGCCGGGGTTGGCCAGCGCCAGAAACACGGCTGCGTTGGCCTGGGCGCCGGCATGGGGCTGGACGTTGGCCCAATCACAGTCGAATAGCACCTTGAGCCGCTCGATGGCTAAGCGTTCGGCCACGTCCACATGCTCGCAGCCGCTGTAGTAGCGCTTGCCTGGGTAACCCTCGGCGTACTTGTTGGTGAACACCGAATTCTGGATGGCCATCACCAAAGGGCTCGCGTAGTTCTCGGAGGCGATCAGTTCGACATGATCCTCCTGACGGCGCGCTTCGTGGTGGACTGCCAGGGCAAGTTCCGGGTCGAAATCGGCGAGGGCAACAGAAGTGTCATACATGGTGTGCGTCCTGGTCGGGCGGATAGCGGTTGGGGTTGGACGTCATACGGTGATGTCCATCGGCTGAGCCGGAACAGACCAAACCTCGCAATCAACCAGGTCAGATGAAAGCAGGCGCGCTACACGCACCACAATGTCGTCAATCTGACGCTCGTCGCAAACGAATGGTGGCAATAGCCTGATCACGGTGTCTCGGGTCACGGTGATGAGCAGGCGCTGCTCAGCCAGCGCGCGCCCAACTAGTTCCTTGCAGGGCCGGTCCAGTTCGATACCCACCATCAGTCCCAGGCCGCGAATGGCGAGGACGTGCGGGTGACCTGCCAGCGCCTTGCGCAGGCCCACCAGCAAGCGAGCGCCCAGCACCATGGCGCGCTCGGGCATCCTGTCACGGGCCATGATGTCGAGGACGGTGCAGGCCACCCGGCAAGCCAGCGGATTGCCGCCGAAGGTCGAGCCGTGCTGGCCCGGCGAGAACAGGTCTGCCGCAATACCGCGCGCCAGGCACGCGCCGATGGGAAAGCCATTGCCCAGCGCTTTCGCCAGGGTCACCACATCCGGTGAGATGCCCGCGTGCGCGTACCCGAACCACGCGCCGGTGCGCCCCATGCCGGCCTGGATCTCGTCGAGCATCAGCAACCAGTCCCTCTGGTCGCATAAAGCGCGCAGTTCGCGCAAGTATTCGGCACTGGCCACCCGAATGCCGCCCTCGCCCTGTACAGATTCGATCAACACCGCCACGATGTCCGGGGATTGTTCTGCCGCCTGGCGTACCGCGCTGATATCACCGTAGGGAGCACGCAGAAAGCCAGGCAGCAACGGCCCGAAACCCTGCTGGTTGGCCGCGTTGTCTGTGGCGGCGAGCGTGGCCAGCGTGCGGCCATGGAAGGCGTTGCCCATGACTAGGATCTGCGGTCGTGCCACCTGCCTGCGATGGGCATGCAGCCTGGCCAACTTGAGGGCGGTTTCGTTGGCTTCCGCACCCGAGTTGCAGAAGAAGGCGCTTTCCATCCCGGTCAGCGCACACAGGCGTTCCCCCAACTGCTCCTGCCAGTCGATGCGGAACACGTTGGAAGTGTGCAGCAGCGCCCCGGCCTGTTCGGCGATGACGGCCGCGATTTCCGGGTGGGCATGACCCAGGCTGGTAACCGCGACACCGGCAATGGCATCTAGGTACTCCACGCCCTGCTCGTCCCAGAGCCGCGCGCCGTTACCGCGCACGAATGAGACAGGTTGGCGGGCGTAGGCGCGCATCAGGTGAGGGGCGGTCGTCTGCATGGGAGATTCCTCGAATTCGGCACGGTTGGCGTAACCGTCAGTCCGTGTGTTGAAAGCCTCGGTCATCACTTCACCCTCTCGTTTGCAGGCGTAGGCGTAATGACCGATGTACGTACCCGCAGCAGCACCCGCCCGTTGAGCACAGCATGCGCCGCCAGCCCTAGCACCAACCCCCAGAACGCCCCGCCAATGCCCAGCAAGGTGATGTTGGCGGCGGCCGCCAGAAACGTGATCAGTGAGGCTTCCCGGGTCTTGGCATCGGACATGGCGGTGGCTAGGCTGCCGCCGATCGTCCCCAGCAGGGCCAGGCCCGCCAGCGTGGTGATGAAGGTCGCCGGGAAGGCCATGAAGACCGCGGCCAGCGTCACCCCGAACACGCCGATCAGAACGTAGAACACCCCAGCGGCCATCCCCGCGATCCAACGCTTGGACGGGTCTTCGTGTGCCTCCCGGCCCGTGCAGATGGCGGCGGTGATCGCCGCGATGTTGAAGGCGTGCGAACCGAACGGCGCCATCAGCAGCGAACCCAGGCCCGTGATGGTCACGATGGGGTTGGCGCTGGTCTTGAAGCCGTCATTGCGCAATACCAGCATGCCCGGCATGTACTGCCCGGTCAGGGTAATGAGGAACAGCGGCAACGCCACGCTCAACAAGGCGTTGAGCGAGAACGCGGGCACGGTGAACACCGGCGCGGCCAGTTTCAGGCTCAGTCCCGACAGATCGACGCGGCCCTGCGCCAGCAGGAATACCAATCCCAGCACCAGGATGCCCACCACCGCATAGCGCGCGGAAAAGCGCTTGAACACCAGATAGGCGGCGATCAGCAGTCCCGCCAGCAGCGGATCGACGCTCAAGCCGCCGAAGGCGCCAGTGCCGAATTGCAGCAGGATGCCGGCCAGCAGCCCGGCAGCCACGCCTGGCGGTATCAAACGGATAACGCGCTCGAACCAACCCGACAGGCCCAGCAGCACAAAGGCGGCAGCCGAGATCAGGTATGCCCCGACGGCCTCGGCATAAGGTGTGGTTGCCAGTGCTGTGACCAGAAACGCCGCTGCCGGCGTGGACCAGGCGGTGATGATCGGTTCGCGGGATACCCAGCTCAAAATGATGCCTGTCACGCCCACGCCAATGGAAATCGACCACACCCACGAGGCCGTCAGCTCCGGGCTCAGGCCCGCGACCTTGGCTGCCTGGAACACCAGGATGAAAGTGCCGCCATAGTTGACGATGACCGAAATCAGTCCGGCCATGACGGGATGGGTGAGATCGTTCCAACGAACGGGCGAAGCTGAAGGGTCCGACGGCATCATCTGAAGTGGGTTCCTGGCATGGGGACGAAAAGACCATGAGACGATAGACTTTTAATGGCATGATGTTCCCCACCAATTTTCAGATGAAGTACCTGCCAATTGTTCAGACATGCCCAACTTGAATCCGTCAAAGCCTGGCTCGGCGACCCCGCGCACGGCGCCTTGCCCCTGCATGCACGGGTACAGCGGGCCATTCGCCAGTTGATCCTGGATGGCGCGCTCGATGCAGGCCGCCCCCTGCCCGCGTCGCGCGCGTTGGCGAAGTCGCTGGGGGTGTCCCGCGACACGGTGGAGTCGGCCTATGGCCAGTTGCACGCCGAAGGTTTCATTGAGCGGCGGGTCGGCAGTGGCAGCTTCGTGTCCGAGCAGGCCCGGTGGCTGCCCGGGCGCGGCAGACCACGGCGCACGAGCGTGGATCGCAAGGCACCCCTGCGCCTGAGCCGGCGCGGCGATGCCATGCTCCAGGGCGGCGGCGTGCGCGACTTCCTGATGTCGCGCCCCTTCGCGCCCGGCGTGCCGGAGACGCGCAGCTTTCCGCTGCCAACCTGGGAGCGCTTGCAGCGGCAGGTGTTGAAGGAGTACGGCACCCTGGCGCTGCTGCACAGCCCACCGCAGGGCATGGAGCCGTTGCGACGCGCCATTGCCGCCTACGTCAACCTCGAACGAGGCGCGCAGGCCACACCCGAGCGCGTGCTGGTGCTGACCAGTTCCCAACAGGCCATGACCCTGTGCGCCACCGTGCTGCTCGATGCTGGCGAGCGCATCTTCATCGAAGACCCCGTGTACCACGGGGCGCGCAAGGCATTTGACGCCGCCGGGTTGGATTGCGTGCCCGTGCCGATGGATGACCAAGGCATGCAGATAGCGCACCTGCTGGCAAAGGCGCAGACCCCTTGCAATGCCGCCCGGGCGGTGTTCCTGACGCCCTCGCACCAGTTCCCAACCGGGGCTACGCTGGCGTTGGACCGGCGCCTGGCCGTCATCGAATGGGCCCGCCAGCACCAGGCTTGGATCATCGAGGACGACTACGACAGCGAATTCCACTACGAAGGCAAGCCCACCGCATGCGTACAGGGGCTCGACCCCCACGGCCGCACGATCTACATCGGCACCTTCACCAAGTCGCTGTTCCCCGGCCTGCGCATCGGCTACATGGTGCTGCCGGAGGCTCTGGTGTCGCCCATGACGGTGGCCCGCACCCTGCTGGATGGGCACAGCGCACCGATCCCGCAGCTCACCCTGGCTCGCTTCATCGAGGGTGGGCATTTCGGAGCCCATGTGCGAACCATGCGGGCCGTCTATGCGGAACGCCGCGCTGGCGCAGCTGGTGCGCCAGCACCTGGCCGACTTCGTGGAGCCCAGGGTGCCCGCTGGCGGGATGCAGATGCCTTGCGTGTTCATCCGCGACATTCCCGAGCGCGAGGCGGTGGAATCGGCACGGCGGGTCGGCATCGACCTGCTGGGGCTGACCGCGCTGCATGCATCGCGCAGCCATGCATCGGGCAGGGATGGGGCTGGTTTCCTCATGGGATTTGCTGCCCATGCACCCCATGAACTGGAGATCGCTGTCAAGAAGCTGGCAAGCGTGCTGCGTGCGCTGTGTCGCCGATCATCATGAGGCGGCGCTGGCGCCTTTCGTGCTGCTAGCTCCGCGTCAGGGACAGGTAGGGGTTGTCCGGCGGGACTTCCGCGAACAATGCCGAAGGCGCCGCCAACAGATAGCCGTGCAACCGCCGCGACTTGCGCGGCCCGGTGACTTCGCAGGTCCAGATGTTCAGGCCGCTGTCCTGTTTGCGGTGCAGCCCCAGCTTCTCGAAGCGCTTCTGCACCCATTGCCAGTCGTGCAGATCGTCCTGTCGGGCCAGCGCCTGGATCTCCGGATGTTCCTGCACGTAGCGCTGGAAGACGCCGGGGCTGACCAGGTACGCCGTGCCATCGACGGTATGCACCAGTGCCTTCGCATCGTTGATGATGAGCTTGCGCGACTCGATGCCTTGCCTGAGCCAGGCGATGAAGGCATCCCCGGACGGCGTGGCCTTCGCGGGAGCCGGCATCGTGGCAGGACCGGTCAGCGCCGAATGGGTCACTGTCACAGTTGCTCCGGCGGATGGTGACGGCGGTTCCGCGCCGGCGGACGATGCACCGGCGGTGGCTGCGCCGGATGCATCGAGCATCGACAGCAGATCGGAGACCGGGTCCGCGAGCCCGGCCGGGGAATCCGCCACCCCAGGGGGCGGTGAGGTGGCCGGGATGCCGTCGGAGCCCGGCGCTGCCTCATCGCCAGGGAGGGGCTCTTCCGTCGTGACCGTGCCGGCGAACGGTGCGGGACGCTCGCCCGACTCCCAGATCAAGGCCGGCGACAGGCGCAGGAAGGTAAAGCTGTGCGACCAGCCGGTGCCGCTCGTGACGGTCGCCCGCCAGATCGCCTTCCCATCCGGGGCGGGCTGCACGATGCCATGGTCCTGGAGCACCGAGAAGACGGCGGTGTTGTTCGATGGGATGCCTTCGATGCCCTGCGACAGGAGATGCGCGCGCAGTTTGTCGCTGACCGTCTTGCTGACGAGCCAGAGTGCGTCCTGGGTCAGCCATCCATCCGACGGGCCGCCGGGCTGGTTCAGCTTGAACTCCTCGCGCAGCAGGTAGCGCAGGCCATCCAGCAGCTTGCGCTGCAGCGCATGCTTCGGCGCCGCCATGGCCCTGGCCGGATCACCGCCGAGCGCCAGGGCCACCGATGCCTGGTCGGCCTTGACGACCAGCTCGCCCAGCGTGCCGGCATGCTCGTACTGGCCCGCCAGCACGTACAGCAGCGCCGACCACAGGTCCTGGTAGTCGCTCAGCCAGTCGAGGATGCCGGCATCGAGCACACGGGTGTAGAGCAGTCCCGTGGCGGCGCCATGCAGCCGGTACTCGCGATCCGTCCGGTAACGAAAGCGGTACGGCTGCCGCAGCGGCCCGTGCCAGGGGTGCCAGACCAGGCCATCGGCCTGCTCGACGTGCAGGTCGACCGCGATCTTGCCAATGTCGTGCAGCAGCGCGGCCCCGGCGGTCCAGGCCTCGGCTTGCGCGGCCTGGGCCTCCGGCGAGGCGCCGGCCGGAAGCAAGTGGGACTGCCTCAGTTTGAGCGCGTAGGCCACGATCTCCAGGCCATGGTCCAGCATGCCGCCCGGCCAGGCATGGTGATGCGCCTCCGAGGCCGGGAACTGCTGGACCAGTTCGGCGTAGCGCTCCAGCGGCGCCAGGTACAGCGAGCGGAACTGCCGACGCGACAGCGAGGTGCGCTGCCAGATATGTTCCAGCAGCCGCCGCCGGTGCGGCTCCGCCAGCAGCGATGTGGCCGACTGCGGTGGCGTCAGCCCTTTGGCAGGCTCGACAGGTGGTGGCGCGGCGGCAGCGGCCAGCGGCACCCGTTTGCGCTGGAACAGCGAAAGCATGGCGACATCCTGGTGATGGGCTGGCCGGAGGAGCCTTTTGGCCTTTTCGGGTAGGGCCTTTCCCCTTGAGGCCATTCCCTTGCTCCATCCCCAGCCCTTTGGCCTTCGACAAGCCCTTTGATATAGGGGCAGTCGGCTTCGTGTGCCGCAATCAATGCGGAGCCGGTGCGCTCCAGGATCGGGCGGAACAGGCACTGTGTTTTCACCGGATCAGGCCGTTTCAACCGGCGCTGAAAGCGCAGCAGGCCCTGAAACCCCTGCGCCCGAAGGCATGCTTGTCGAGAATGAAGTAAGGAAGTAAGATTTCCTTTGAAACTTACGGAGGCCTCCCATGCTTGCCAAGCTCACTTCGAAAAATCAGATCACGCTGCCCAAGGCGGCCGTATCCGGCGTGGATGCGGCGGAGTACTTCGACGTGACTGTCGAGGGCGGCCGGATCATCCTGACGCCCGTGCGGGTCCAGAAGGCCCAGGCCGTGCGCGAGAAGCTGGAGCAACTCGGGATCACCGAGCAGGACATCGAGGATGCCGTGGCCTGGGCACGGCAGTGATGCGCAGGGTCGTCCTCGACACCAACATCGTGCTGTCGGCGCTGATCTTCAGTGCCGGACGACTGGCCTGGATACGCCAAGCCTGGCAGCAACAGCAGTTGCAGCCGCTGGTCTGCCGGGAGACGGCCAGTGAACTCCTGCGCGTCCTGGCCTATCCCAAGTTCAAGCTGTCGACCTTGGAACAGCAGGAGTTGCTGGCGGACTTTCTGCCCTACGCCGATGTGGTGGAACTGCCGGCGCCATGGCCAGACCTGCCGGTCTGCCGCGACGAGAAGGACCAGGTGTTCCTGGTGCTCGCGCATGTCGGCAAGGCGGATGCGTTGATCACGGGGGATGCGGACATTCTCGCCATGCGAGAGGACTTTCCCGGCTTGATCATGACCGCCGAAGCATTCGCGGCGCGGCAGGCATGAAGGAAACCGGCACGGCCTTGCCCAACGACCGTGGAACGACCATGAGGTAGCCAACCATGAAGCACACCGCACGCATGACCACCGCAGCGCGACTCGGCCGCTGGCTGGGCGGTGTATGGGGCGGTTGCCTGCGCGCGGAGCGTCGGGTGCATCAATGGCTGATGGCGCAAGGAGTGCCGGCGGGCGGTGCAGCGGTGCTGATCTGGGGGGTCAAGCTGGCGACCCTTGGGGTGTTGCTGTACATCGCGGTCTGGACGGCGCTGTTGCTGGTCGCTCTCGTTGTGGCAGCCAGGATGGCGGAGCAAGCGCCGCAAGGCGACGATGATTTCCTCGGACGCAAGGCCGAGGAGTTGGATCATCGCGAAAGCCTTGCCTACGACCCCATCAACTACAGCGATGACCCAGATCCACGATTCGAAGACGATTGAACCGGCGGTTGGAGCTATTTCTGCTTGGCCGCACCGATCATCAAGCCGCCGCCCCTGCCACCGGCTTGTCCGGCATCCCGCGTGCCAGTACTCAATCCTTGAAGTACGTTGCCTGCACGGATACCAGCCCAGGCCAATGCCGCCACCCAGAACGTGGGCAAGATCAAAAACATCGTGGCCATCACGAAGTTCAGCAGCATGTCTCCGAAGGTGTTGTTGAGGCCCACCAGCGGATCGAAGTTCGTGTGCGGCCGGTTCCAGCCCCATCCCCAGCCGTAGAGCGCATCGAGGATCGTCGAGTCGATCCAGCGGGCGAGTTGGAACCAGAAGTCGGTGAAGAACAGCGCGAACTGCACCACGCTCACCGTGACCACGGTCTTGAGGTCATAGGTGCCGATCAGCAGCACCAGCGGGATGCAGATGACCAGCGCCATCTTGAGCAGGGACAGCACCATCGGCAGCGCCTGCCGCACCACGTCCATCGCCGGGAAATAGCTTAGTGATCCGACGGTCAGCCCCACGTCGCTGGCGGCGCGGGTGACGATGTTGGGCAGCGTCATGTCGATCTGGCCACCGTAGTCCGTGTAGACCGCCCCCCGGTTGAGCTTCTGTTGCCGAGGGCTGGCGACGGCGCGGATCACCGAGTCGTTGACCTCGGCCTGGCTCAGGAAGCCCGCCCAGCCGGCCAGTCGCGTCAGCAGGTTGGGATCGACCTGGGCCAGCAGTCGTGCCCGCAGGCCCTGGCCGCCGTCGGACCACCACTGCCGGCAGGTCGGGTAGCCGCCCCGCCGGGCACCTGGGCCAGGCCGGCGTCGCGCGTGGCGTCGAACGGCCAGGCATCGCGCGGTGTTCTGGAGCGGTAGCTGTCGTAGAAGCCGGCGGTGCCGACGAAGTAGCTGGAACCGATCCAGGTGACGTCGTGCATCTGCACCTCGCTCAGGCTGGGCCGGGTCATGAACAGCTTGGCGCGGGCGGGGCCGTAGCAGTCGCGGGTGAAGTCGCTGACCTCCTGGGCCAGCACCGGGTCGTCGATGCGGGTCGCGTCGATGTCCATGCGGATCTGCCGCAGGTCGGTGCCGCAGGGAATGGCCGCGACCGAGGCGCCGGTGATCGCGCGCGAGATCGCGTGCATGGCGAACCACCACACGGGCACCTTGGCCGATTGGTTGTTGATCGTGCTGAACGATTGCGACCAGCCGGTATCGGTCGGCTCCGGGAAATTCACCTGGCACTGGGTCGAACGCGAGCGGTCGTACTTGATGGTGTTGAAATCGACATCAATGAAGGGAATGCCCGCGAACATGATCACCACGATGGCAACGAAGACGCGGTTCTCGATGCGAGCCGAGGACAGCACGCCCTTGTTGCCTTCGTCCGCGCCTTCCGCGCGGGCCTTCAACCATTCCTGGATGACGATCGCCAGGAACGGGATGGCGAACACACCGCTGGCGACCAGCACCGACCAGATGCCGTTATGGACCACCCAGGACACCAGCGTCAGGTAGTACTCCAGGTAGTCGGTGGTGTACAGCGTCATGGCGAACCTCGCGCTACCGTGCCTGCATCAGCAGGCTGGCTTCCAGTACGATCACGGCGACGATGGCCGCAACCTCCGCGCGCAGCAGCCGCTGCCCGGCAGCGCGCTCCGGTTCCCGCGCCCGCAGGCGACGGCGCATCCAGAGCCAGCCCCAGGCGGTGGCGGCGTAGAGCAACAACCGCCAGGCCAGGAAGGCCCCGGATTGCGCCGCCATCCATGCTTGCCATCTGTCGATGCCGCCCGCGATGCGGATGCCGATCACATTGACGGCGGTCGCGGCGATCAGCAGCGACACCGCCCACACCAGCACCAGGATGGCACGCTGGTTGGACAGCCAGCGCAGGCGCCACCTGCCGGCGCTCATGGATGGCTTCCGCCGGACGGCGGCCGCTGCAGTTCATCGACGCGGTTGCGCACCGGGTCACCCTCGTAGATGCCACGCGCACCGGCGGCGCGGGTGCTGTGGCGCTGGATGATCGCCATCGGCGAATTGCTGGCCAGTTCGCGGCGCAGTTCCAGCTCTGCCTTCAGGTTGTGAATCTCGCGATCGAGGACTTCGCTTTCGTGGGTGATGGCCTTCTGGGCCAGTTCGTTGGCGGCCACGTTGGGCTCCTTGCGCCCGGTCAGCAGCGTGCGTTGCAGCAGCAGCGCCTTCTCCAGCACGCTGGACAGCGCAACCTCCGAGGCCAGGCGCCGAGCCAGGATGTCCTGGTCCGTCTCGTCGCGCAGTGCCTCGATCACGCCACGGGTGATGGGCAGCGACGCGCTGCTCGCAGCCAGCAGGTTCTGCGCCGTGGTTGGACGGCTGCCGGCGACCAGCTCCTGCAGGGCCTGCAGCTTGTCCTCGTATTCCTCCTGAATCAGCGGGGTCAGGCCAACGCCCGGCGTGGTGACGGTCTTGGTGCATGCATCGCAGGTGCGCTGTTCCTGCTCGCCCAGCACGCGAATGGCCCAGGCTGCGGCGGCATCGGGCGAACTCCAGGTCTGGCATGCCAGGTTGCCGCTGCAACTGGCTTGCGGAATCGAACTGGCATCGCCGACGCCACGGCCATTGAGCAGGTTGTAGCCGGCGCGGGTCACGTCGCCGACCACACGCACCGGACGTTGGCCCGCGCCGCCAGCGTTGTCTCCGCCGACCCACGGCACGCCATTGTTGCCACGGTTCGCCTCGGCGTCGTCGATCGCTGAGACCGCATCGGTGCTCGCGACGGCCTGCTTCAGCGCCATGCCTTCGGCGAGCTGGTCCCAGCCGAGCTGCCCACCCGCCATGTCGGCCATGCGGTTGGCGATGGCACGGCAGGTCAGCTTGCTGCGATCGAAATCCAGCCTGGCTTGCAGCACCCCATTGGTCAACAGGTTGTACAGCCCTGGATCGGCGCGCTGGATGATCAAGGCGGGCAGCGACGCCACGGCAGCGGTGGCGTTCTGGATCACCGAGGACATGATGGCCTGGAAGCCATTGGTGATGCCGTTCAACTGGTTCTGCAGCGTGGTGGTGATGCTCATGTCGCCACAGATCAGGTTGCTGTTCCAGCCGACGCCAACGCCGATGGAGTGCATGTTGGCCGCACCGCTCATGGACACCGCGCGGCCGCCCCCAATGCTGTAGAGCACGTCGTCGCCTATCACGCTGCCTTGATGCTGGACGCCGTACTCGTTGACGCTGGTCTGCGCCCCGGCGCTGGAGTAGCACAACGCTGCGACAACGGCCAATGCGACGTACAGAAATCGACGGGCGCTCGGAAATGAAGTCGTCATGGCATCGGGTCTCACAGGAAATCGACGCTGCCGAGGAACACCTGGCCGCGGCGCTGGCAGCAGCTATAAGGACGCCACAATGCCCAAGCGTAGTCGCCTTGCCGGGCCTGCACCTTGGCATTGCCGTGGGGGAATACCGCGCAACTGCTGGACAGCGTGGGGGTCAGCTCCTGCCACTTGCCCGTGGCGGCATCGGTTTCCATCAGGGCGCCGGCCGGCCAGTAGCCATCGCGCGAACTGGCGAGCAGCGGTTGGTAGACGTGGATCTGGTTGCGGCGCGTCACGATGTCACCCGCGCGCTGGGCGACCACGGCTGCGGCCTTGTGGTCATCCACCTGGTGCAGGAAGCCGCCACGCGGATAGACGTTGCCCCAGAGATTCATGGCCGTGCGCGTGCCGATCTCGCGCCGGCCGGGAATCAGTGCTTCCGGATACAGCGCCTCGGGGATGTTGTAGCGCCATGCCAGCGTGTCGAGCGTGCTCAGCAGATAGGGCATGAAGGCGGTGCCGGCGCCCTCGCAGGTGTAGCCGGACGCGCTGGCGAACTGGCTGAACACATGGCCACCGGGATGGCCGATGACGTCGGCGTTCTTGAACTTCGCCAGGTTGTTCTCGTGATCCTCGTTGGTGGTGCCGTCGCCACCGGCCTTCGCGGTCGGGTTCGGCAGGCTCATCGCCCGCACCTCGACCCAAGGGTTCTCGCCGGTGTTCGAGTAGCTCGATACCACGGCATCCGGAATGTAGTGGCGCACCTTGACCGAGGTGCGCACGGTGCAACCCGTCCAGGTGCAATAGAGCCAGTAGCAGATGCCGGTGACGCGGTATTCCATGCAATCCGGCGACAGGGTGGAGGCCACGATGGTGGCGGTGTTCAGTGCGAAGGACGATGCGGAACACCCCAGCAGCAGCGCTGCGACGGCCAACCGCTGGCGCCGGGATGGCGCGAACGGACGCCTCGTCATGGCTGCGTCCTCCGGTATTGGTCGATGCGGGCAACCGCACGGGCCACGTCCGTCTCGCCATAGACCACGTATCGGCGATCCACCAAGATGGCCGGAACCTTGGTGACGCCAAGGCTCCAGGCGTCGGCAATGCCCTGGTAGGCGGTGCCGATCCTGCGCTGCAGGTCCGTACCGCCCTGCTTCAGGCGCTGCTGGACGATGGCGCTGGCGCGCTCTGAATCGGAGGGTAGGTTGGCGGCCAGGTCAGCTTCAAGCACCGCGGCAGCGTCCAGGATGACGTGTCGGTCAGCCTGGCCATGGACCGGATGATGCGAGTCGGTAACGACCCATACTTCCGCCGCGGCGGCGCGGGTGGCCAATGCCAGGATGGCAATGCCCGAAGCAAACCATGCTGAGCGAGCGCGAGCGGCATGAGGAACAGCGCGAGGGTCCATGAGACAACACCGGAGGGAAGCCAATCCGGTGACAGTCGAACCGAAACCAGGCCTCGACGCGACAAACAAAGCGGAGACCACCTTGCCCCGTTTTCACCATCCCTGTCCGCCCCGACTCGCTGATCGGACCTGCGCGCTTGCCAAAAGCTGACTGTGTGCAGTGGATGGGTATGGGCCAATCCGGTCTCGTGGCCAAGCTGTTCACACCGGACGCCGACGTGGCTTGACTGCTGACCGAGATTGATCTCGGCGATGACAATGACCACGCATTTGGTCTTTGCGATCTGGGCCTGGGACGCCGGAAATCGGCTGGGTCAGTCTGGGCGAACTGGCGACGGTGCTCGGCCGGCTGGGCCTGCCGATCGAACGCGACCCGTGGTTCCGTGCCGAGGAGCGATTGAGCGCCTGTGCGCGCGATGAGCGGCTGGCCGGGCGGATCGTTGTTTGACGCGGCCATTGGATCGTCGCAAGGCGTTCCTGTCCACTACGTTGAATCAGTGCAACGCCTTTTCGCCCGGGCGCAGCGTCAAGACGCGCACACCGCTCGCAGTGACGGCCACGGTATGCTCGAACTGAGCCGACAATTGCCCGTCACGCGTGACGACCGTCCACCCATCGACCTCTGTTCGGACGGCGGACCGCCCCTTGTTTACCATCGGCTCGATGGTAAACACCATCCCTTCCCGAAGCGCCAGACCCGTTCGCGGTTTACCCCAGTGCAGCACTTGCGGCTCCTCGTGCATTTCACGGCCGATGCCGTGGCCACAGTATTCCCTAACGATCGAATAGCCATTCCTGCGGGCATGCCGCTCGATAGCGTGGCCCACGTCGCCGAGCGTGGCGCCTGGGCGGACGGCCTGGATGCCTTTCCACATCGCTTCATAAGCCACTTGCACGAGCCGCTTCGCCTGGTGTGACACCTCGCCGACCAGATAGGTCTTGCTGGAATCGGCGATGTAGCCGTTCTTCTCCAGCGTGATGTCGAAATTGACGATGTCCCCGTCCTGCAGAATGTCCTTGGCGGAAGGAACGCCGTGGCAGACCACATGGTTGCGGGAGGCGTTGAGCGCGTAGGCGTACCCGTATTGCCCTTTGCTGGCCGGGCGCGCTTTGAGTTCATAGACGATGAAGTCATCGACTAGATCGTTGACCTGCATCGTGGACATGCCGATCAGGTTCAGCCGATCAAGATGGCTGAACACCTGCGCCAAAAGCTGGCCTGACTCGGCCATCAGCGCGATTTCTTCTGGGCGCTTGGTCATGCCGACCCCATCTTGATGGGTTGCGCCACAACGCCTGCGGCCCGCAGCTCACGGGTGACGATGTCGTTGAAGCTCAGTGTCGGGTTCATTTCGCACAGCATGCCGATCCTGATCCAGAAGGCCGCCTGCGCATTGATTGACCGGCACGATACCGCGCTGGCCTTGCGCAGTTGGTCATGCAGATCCTCGTCGATGTTCACGATACCCATGTGCTTTGATCTATATGAAACATATATGAATCATATAGTCTGGCTAGCCAATGGTGCAAGTGAGCTGATGACGTGACTAAAGACGGGGGCATTGATGTCTGGGCCTCCCCGGCCAAGGAAGATGACCGGTCGCGCTGTCGTGCTTTGCATCGAACCCCCTTCGGGGCTTCGCCCCTGTCGGGCTTCCATCGTTCCCTCGCTTCGCTCGGCTAGCACCTTCGGCCCCGCTTCCTGTTTCTGCCCTACGCTCCGCTTGCGTGCGGTTTGGCAGACAGGGCGGCCGTTGCCATGTCCAGCAGTTTTCTCCGACCTATCACCTGTCGACGACAGTAGCCCGCGCCCGTGTCGTCGCGTGCTCATCGACAACGGTGCACGTGAGTACGCATGCTGCAGGGCCGCGTTCGGATCAGCATCCAGGGCAACCGCCGCAAGTTGGTCTCGCCTTCAGCAGCGATGAATCGCTTCGAGAACGAAGTCGGCCCGCTCGGCCACACTGGCGCGCGGAAGCAACCTGACTTCGTAGCCGAGTGCCCGGTAGGTTGCATCCAGGTGGGCGTATTCCGCCTCAGCCTCGGGAAAACCGTGCCGCCGCGCCTCGTCTGCGCAATAGATGTCCGGCCAGGGCGGTGCGAGGAACACGAGCCGCCCATAAGGGCGGGATTCGCCCAGACTTTGCGCCAACGGTACCCCGTAGAGTCGTTGAAGCGCTGCAGCGGCGTCGATCAACCCTCGGTCGAAGAAGACCGGACCAGCGTCCCGTGCCGCGCCTTCGAGATCCATGGCGGCGACGCGCAGCGCCTCCCGCAGAAAGGCCGCCATGTCGGTCCATGGCAAGGCGTTGCCGCCCTGTCGAATCTGCTCGGCGATGATCCTCCGCCCGGGTTCGGCGACGGTCGCATGACCACGCCGCCGCAGCTCCCCGAGCAAGGTCGACTTGCCGCCGCCGGAGCACCCCGAAATGACCACCTGAGATGGCATCGGCGTCATGTCAGGGTTTGCTTCGACCAGCAGACGGTTTGTCAATTCACTTGTCATCATTGGTTAGCCGAAGAGACAGGCCCACGCAATGGTGGTGCTGAGCATGCCAAAGGCGCAGACCCCGGCCCATCCATGGGCAGTGAAGGCCCACCCGCATGCAGCAGCGCCGAAGGCCCCGCCAAGCAGCATCGTGCCCATGAACACGGTGTTCAGCCGGCTGCGCGCACCCGCATCCAATGCATAGACCATGGTCTGGTTCGCCACCTGGGCCGACTGCACGGCCACGTCGAGCAAGAAGATGCCGAGGACGAGTGCGGGGATCGATGAGCCTCCCAGGTACAGCACGGCAAATGCCGTTGCGGTTCCCACCGCGCCTGCACGAACGACTGCGTCATGTCCGCGTCGGTCGGCAAACCGGCCAGCCGCCGGTGCAGCCAACGCGCCGCACACGCCGACCAGCGCGAACAGGCCGGCGGATACCGCGCCGAGCTGCAGTGGCGGCCGCTCCAGCCAGAGCGCGAACGTTGCCCAGAAGCCGATCATGCTGGCAAACAGCAGGAACTGGACGGCCACAGCCTGGCGCAAGGAAGCGTGCTTGCGCACCAAATGCCACATCGACAGCAGCAATCGTCCATAGCTGAGATCGGAGGACGGTGGTACCACCGGCAGCGTCCATGCCAGCCGAAAGCCCAGTACCAGCATCAGTGCCGCAGAAAAGCCGAAGACGGACCGCCAGCCCCAAAGCTCGGTCATCCAGCCGCTCACCACACGGGCCGCCAGGATGCCGATCAGGATGCCGCCCGTCACCACGCCGAGCACCTGCCCCTTGCGGTGGGAGGGTGCCAGGTGGATGGCCAAGGGAACCAGTTGTTGCGCCACGGTGGCGCACAAACCCACGGCGAGGCTCGCCAGTGCCAATTGAACGAAGCCGGAGGACGCGGCTGCCAGCACCAGGGAGAGCACCAGCGCCGCCAGCGTTCGCAGGATGAGCGACTTGCGCTCCAGGCGGTCACCCAGTGGTGCCAGGAACAGCACGCCCAGGGCATTGCCCGCCTGGGTGAGCACGGGCAGCCAGGTCACGGTCCCCGCAGAGAGCGCGAACTCCCGGCTCAATTCGCCGAGAAGCGGCTGGTTGTAGTAGCTGTTGGCCACGGATGCGCCCGCCGCCAGGGCAATGGTCCACAGCAGATGGGAGGGCAAGGCTGACGTGGCAGGCATCGGTGCGGCACGCGATGCATCGCCGGGGTGACCTGGGATATTGCTCATTCAAGGGGTCCGGCCGTATCAACTCTCGGCTTGCGGACAAGCTCTCACCAGTTCGGGCGATCCGTTCCCGGCGGCACTGACGGTCGCGCATAGCCGGCCGGTGTTCGCGCCATTTGCGCGCTGGGGCGCACGGCGCGCAGCAGGCCGAAGCCGGAGACTTCGTCGGCGAGCCAGGGGCTGAGGTCCGGCCTGCCGGCCCGCAGACCCTCTTCGATGCGCCCCAGCCCGCGCAGCCAGTGCCCGGTCTGCGCCAGCGACACCTGCACGTGCCAGCTTCCCCCTTCGCGCGACTGTCGCCACAGCGCGGCGGCGGCGCCGAAAGCCATCAGGAAGCCGCTGGCCTGGTCGAGGATCTGCATCGGCAGCGCGCGCGGCTTGCCGTCGCCCGCCGCCTCGCCCTCGGCGTGGTTGAAACCCATTGCCGTCTGCACCAGCGAATCGAAACCGCGCCGGTCGGCCCAGGGCCCTTGCGTGCCGTAGGCGGTCAGCGACACGGCGACGATGCCGGGCCGGCGCGCGGCCAGGGCCTCGGGCGAGAAGCCGAGCGCGGCCAGGCCGCCGGGCCGGTACCCCTGCGAGAACACGTGGGCGTCTTCCAGGAGCTGCCACAGCGCTTCGCGCCCGGCCTCGCTGCGCAGGTCGATGTGCGCCGAGCGCTTGCCGCGGCTGGTTTCGGCAATAGCGGCGATGTTGGGCAGGTTCGGTGAGTTGACCAGCATCACGTCCGCGCCGAACGACGCCATCGCCCGCCCACCGACGGGGCCGGCCAGGATGCGCGTGAGGTCGAGCACGCGCAGGCCGGCGAGCGGCCGCTCATCGGCCGCCAGGGGCGGCAGTGCACGCGGTGGCGCATCGGCGATTCGGGTGATGGTCATCAGGGGTTGCGAGGCCACCGCCTGACCCTGGGGCGTGGCATCCCACTCGGCGAAGCTGCGCAACGCCGTGGCCACCAGCGCGTGGTCGGCCGCGGCCTGCTCGAAGTCCAGCGCCTTCCAACCCCGCAGGGCCTGCTCTGCGTCGGCGCGTGTGGCAGTTGCGGGGTCCAGGCCCAGCAGGCGCAGCGCGCCATCGCGGTGGTGCGGGAAGTTGGTGTGGACACGCACGTGGCCATCGGCGCAGCGGTACAGGCCGGCGAACGGGTCCCACAGCTCGGGCTCCTGGCCGTCGAGCGTGAACCAGCCGGTGCATTCGGCGGCGGCGTGGGCCATGTCCACGGTGACACGCTGGCGCGGAGCACCCCGCTCATGGCCCAGTTCGCAGGCGGCGAGCGCAGCCGCGGCAATGCTGGTCTGCGCGGCGGTGCCGACGGCGAAGGACGAGGGAAACACCGGGTCGCTGCCCGTCAGCGCGATCCCGGCCAGCGCCTGCGGCGGCAGCCCGCCCAGCGACCAGAGCGCGGTCAGTGCATCAAGTGGATTCATCGAATGGACTCCTCACAGAAAGTTCGCCAACTGAATCGACACAGCGCCTCGTTGGTCGAGCCGGATTGGCAGATCCAGGCGGGTGGCAGGGTCGGTGCCACGTTGTCCGCAAACGCAGCAGAGCGCGGAAAGCAGCATCGCCCGCCATTGGCGATGCCGGGGAGCGCCGTGCTGGCACAGGCATGGGCGTCGCACGCCCGCTGCAAGCGATCCATCATGCACCCGCCTTCAGCCCGAAGTACGCAGAGAGCGCCAGGCCGGTCGCCACGATCGTCCAACGCAGCGCCAGCGGCGGAATCCAGCGCGCCAACCGCGCGCCGGCATAGCCTCCCAAGATCGCGCCCAGCAGGACCGCACTGCCTTGCGCCCAGGCGATGGACCCGGTGGCGACGAAGAGCATCACCGCGGCACTGGTCACGACGGTAGCCATCGCATTCTTGACGGCGTTGGCCTCCTGGACATCGCGCACACCCAGCAAGGTCAGGATCGCCATCAGCATGATGCCCAGGCCGGCGCCGAAGTAGCCGCCATAGAGTGCGGTCAGAAACTCCGCCCCCGCAGCCGCCAGGTGCGGCACCTGACCGCGAGCATGCCGCTCGATGGCCTGGCGCAGCCAGGGTCCCAGGGCGAACAGAACGGTCGCGACGAGGATCAGCCACGGCACCAGACGGCTGAACTGTGCATCTCCGGTGAACACCAACAGTGTGGCGCCCACCAGCGAACCGGCACCGACCACGGGCAGGCTGCGCCGCAACGCGGCGCGGTGGCGCCCGAGTTCGCTGCGATAGCCGAGCAGGCTGCTCGCATGCCCCGGCCAGATCGACACCGCGCTGGTGGCGTTGGCCACCACGGGTGGTACGCCGGCAGCCAGCAGCGCGGGAAAGGTGAAGAATGTGCCGCCGCCGGCCACCGCATTGCAGATGCCGCCGATCATGCCGGCACCGGCCAGCAGCAGGAAGGTTCCGATGTCCATGCCGCTCGCACCTCAGCTCGTCGGCCTGGACAGGGCCAGACGCAGGCCAAACCCCATCAGCGCCAGGCCGGTGAGCGCATCGAGCGAGCGCATCACCGTGGGCCGGCGCAGCCAGCGTGCCAGGGGCCGCGTGGCCAGCACCAGTGCGGCGAACCAGAGCAGTCCCATCGCGGCGTGGATGCCGGCCAACAGCACGCTGAACCCGACCACCGGCACGTCGGCGGGAACGAACTGTGGCAGGAGGCTCACGTAGAACACCCCGACCTTGGGATTGAGCAGATTCGTCAGCAGACCGCGCAGGAACCAGCGCTCGCCACTCACGAGTGGCGGATCGTCTGCGGGCAGCGTCGGCCGGCTCTTGAGCGCGCCAGAGAACAGCTTCCAGCCGAGCCAGAGCAGATAGGCCGCGCCCGCGATCTGCAGCAGGGTGTAGGCGAGTCGGGAGACCGCGAGCACCGCGCCGAGCCCGAGGGCCGCGATCAGCCCCCAGATCAGCACGCCGGTCACGATGCCGCCGCCCGCCCTCATCGCCTTGCGCCCCCCTTCCACAGCCGCCGTGCGAAGTACCAGCGCCGTGTCCAGGCCGGGGGTCAAGGTGAGCAGCAGCGCCGTCAGCGTGAAGCCCAGGATCGCAGTCGATGCATCCATTGGGGGATCTCCGTCAGAGCACAGACAAGTCCAGTGACTCGCTGTACGTCGTCGATTCGATGGTCTTGACGATGGCCTGGCCGCAGATCACTGCGCCACGCGCCGGGTCGTAGGTCAGGCTCGGCTCGCCATACAGCGCCCAGCCGCTGTTCAGGGCCGCGGTGACGCGGTGGCAGAACGCAGCGTCGTCGATGCCGGTCAGGTAGCGGTACGCGAGCATGCTCATGCTCCCGGTCGATTCGATGCCGGCATCTGGACGCGCAGCCCCGCGCCGAATGCCTGCAGCAGATGCCAGCCGGTGTCCCAGTCGCCCACGCCGCTGGCGGCATTGATGTGCCCGAGGGCGCCGACTTCCACGCATCCCGCTGCCCAACCCATGGCCATGTGCCGGGCGTGCTCCGGCGAGCCATAGGGGTCGTCGCTGCTGGCGACCACCAGTGCGGGAAACGGCAGGGGGTCGGTCGGTGGCGGGCCGAACTCGCTCGCCTCGCCCGGAAACGCCGGTGCGCCGGGGTCAGGGACGGCAACGAGGAAGGCGCCCCGGACCTGGGCGATCCGATGCTGGATGTCTTCCCCGATTCCCGGCCGCGATGCCCAGTGCGCGACGAGCAGGCACGACAGGCTGTGTGCGACCAGGACGACGGGCGCGCCGCACTCGTCGATGGCCGCATCGAGTGCCTGCAGCCAGTCGGCCAGGTCCGGCCTGTCCCAGTCGGCAGGCTGGAATCGCCGGCCATGCTCCTGGCGCGACGCCCAGCGCGTCTGCCAATGCTCCGGCCCGGAATTGCCGATACCGGGAAGCATCAAGAGGCGAACGGTCTGAAGGTGGCTCATGGTGGCGTGCGCGGATATCCGGAGTGACGTTGTCTGGCTGGAAACCTTAAGACCGATGCGTCGAATTGCCGAGTGAGAAGGTCTCAGCAAACGTCGAGAAAAGCTCAATGGTCAGCTCGAATGGCCTTGGCTATCGTCGAAGTGCACTTCCTTCACAACCGACGAAGAAGCCCCCCCCGAGTTCGCCATGTCCGATATCCCGCTCCTGATTTCCTACGTCCTGGCGGCCTGGCTGTCCATCCTTACGCCCGGCCCGGCCATCCTGCTGGCGATGCGCAATGGCGCTCGCCAGGGCGTGGTCGCGAGCCTGTGGTCGACGCTGGGCAACATGTTGGGGTTGCTCGTGGTTTCCGCGGCGGCCGCGTGGGGCGTCGGCCTGTTCCTGCTTGCCTCCGCTCACGCGATGACCGCACTGCGGCTGGCCGGCGCCGCCTATCTGGCGTACCTCGGTCTTCGCCTGCTTGTGCAGGGCAGACACACGCGGTCGCCGGACGCCGATGCTCATGACGCAGGGCCGGTGCAGGCCTTCGCGCTGGCGAAGGAAGGATTCCTGGTGGCGACATCCAATCCGAAGTCGATGCTCTTCTTCACCGCCTTCTTCCCCCAGTTCATCCGGGCCGACCAGGCTCTCATCCCTCAGTTCATGGGCCTGACCGCGATCTTCGTGATCCTCAGCGGCGCCACCTTGACCGGCTATGCCGCCATTGCAAGCCGGGTGCGAGGAGCATTGGGCACTTCCGTCTGGCGCCAGCGCTGCACGCGCCTGGCGGGGATCGGCTTCCTCGGATTCGCCGCATGGATTCTTTTGTGGAGACCGTCGAGCGGCGCCAAGGCCCTGGCCGCGTGATTCGTCCCCGGCCACGCGCACGCAACCGAGCACAGGCGGTGCGACCGAACCTGGAGAAGCGATGAACAAATCCTTCCTGCAAGTCGATGTGTTCACGAGCCAGCCGCTCAGCGGCAACCCGGCTGCCGTCGTGTTCGATGCCGACGACCTCGATGCGCGGACCATGCAGCGGATCGCGCGCGAGATGAACCTGTCCGAGACGGTCTTCGTGCTGGCCCCGGAATCGCCCGACACCGACTATCGGGTGCGCATCTTCACGCCCTCCAGCGAGCTACCGTTCGCGGGGCACCCCACCATCGCCACTGCGAGCGCGGTGCGTGCGCACCGTGGCGATCTGGTCGATGCAAGTCTGCTGCGGCAGGCCTGCGGCATCGGCATCGTGCCTGTCGAAGTCGTTCCGACCGAGGGCTCGCCGATCTACTGGATGACCCAGGCCAGCCCGCAGTTCCGCAACACGGCCATCGGTCCTGGGGAAATGTCGGCCCTGCTGGGCTGCGATGCGAACATGCTGGCCGCGATGCCGGTAGAAGTCGTCTCCACCGGCATCCCGTGGCTGATCGCCGAGCTGCGCAGCGTCGCCGCCGTGGCGTCGCTGCGTCCCAACCTGCCTCGCATCGCCGAACGCTGCCGCGCATCGGGTGCCGTCGGCGTGACCGTCTTTGCCGAGCACGAGGCCGACGCGCCGGTACGCTTGCGCCTGCGCACGTTTGCGCCAGGCGAAGGCGTGGCCGAGGACCCCGTCTGCGGGTCTGGAAACGGGTGTGTCGCGGCATTCCTGGCAAGGCACCGGCACGCATCGGCTCTCCAGGGTGGCTACCTTGCGGAGCAAGGCATCGAGATGGGACGCGATGGCCTGATCCACGTCGAATGGACCCGAAACGGCGACGAATTGACGGTGCGCGTCGGTGGCCAGGCCGTGACCGTCGCCAGCGGCACCCTGCATCTGTAGACGCGGCGGCACGTTCAGCCGCTCGGTCGCCCATGGCTTGCCATGGCACCTGCGCGGCGTCCCCGACGAAGGTCTGCGCTGCGAGGAACGCGGTTGCCCAGGGCTAGATCGGATCGACGGCGGGACTGTCGTCGCGCGAGAGCATGGCGCGTTCGATGAAGTGCTGCAGCGGTTCCGAGGGCTCACTGTCCGGCCGCAACAAGTAGGTGGTCATGCATGCCGACGGGTCCGACAGGGGCCGCGCAATGACCTCGGGATGACGGCAGACCGAAATCTGCGCCGCCGTGGCGAAACCCAGTCCGTAGCCCGCGGCCACCAGCGTCAGCATCAATTCCAGTGTCGCGACCCGCTCTGCGATCCGGGGCTGGATGGCGGCCGTCCGGAGCAGCCGTTTGATCTGCCGGTACGCACCCTCGCAGGTTTCCGGGTGGCACTTGATCAGGGGATAGCGCAGCAGTTCATCCAGAGGGACCTGCCTGAAGGCCAGCAAAGGATGGCGCGTCGGAATGGCCACCAGGATGGGATCGGACCAGACCGCCTCGCACAGGATGCCCTCTCCAGCCTCGTCAGACTGCGCAAACCCGGCATCGAAAGTGTCGTCGCGCAACCCGCGCACTTGCGATGCGAGCGGCGTCTCGAACAGGCGGATTTCCACATCGGGCTCCTCCTCCCGGCACAGGGCCAGGAGTGCCGCGAGGCGTGTCTGCGCGATACCGTCCGACAGCGCGAGGCGCAGCATGCCGCGATAGCCCGTGGCGGCGGCCCGGACGTTGGTTCGTGCCTGTTCCAGCACCGCGAACACGCGGCGGGCATCTTCCAGCAGGACCTGGCCCGCCCAGGTGAGCTGGGTGCCGCGCCGATTGCGCTCGAACAGCGTGGCGCCGAGGTCAGACTCCAGCTCCCGGATGGTGCGCGACAGCGGAGACTGCTCGATATGGAGCCGCACCGCCGCACGCGTGAAGTGCAGTTCCTCGGCCACTGCCACGAAACAGCGCAGGTGTCGCAGCTCCATCGCGCCACCTACGCGTACATGAGGCCGGGAGCTTGATTCACGCGAGCGGCTCCTCGGGCGCCGTGCCAGACAGCAGCGCCGTGATCGGCAAGGGTTGGAACAAGAGCTCGCGGCCGAGGACCTTCAGGCCGCCAGGACCGCTTTCGAGCAATCGGCGCTCTTCGCGCGCGACGAACAGTTCGGTGCGATAGCCATCGCATTCGGGAAGTCGCTGTAGCAGGTCGCGGATCGCGTCGCCCGCCCAGGGCGTTTCGCTGTCGAACTGACCCAGCAGCCGGCTATGCCGGGAAATCACGAGGCGGTAGGCATTCATGGCCGGACGCTCCCGGCCATAGCGTGGATAGCCATTTCCTCCCAGCCCAGGCGCCGGGTGCGGGTCAGTTGCTCGGCGGTTTCGCCGCAGGCGCGCTCGACGGCCTGAGGCATCTCTATGCCAAGCAGGCAATGGCCGGTCAGGCGCGCGGCGAAGTAGTCGCCGGCCCCTTTCACCACGCAGGGCACGTGGGGATGCTCGAAGAGGCGCGATACCCCCTCTCGCGTCTCCAGCAGCGTCTGGACGACGGCGCTTTCAGGATCATCCTGGACACTGGTCACCACCACCCATTGGGTGGGGCCGCGCAACAGCGCACGGGCAGCCTCGCGGCAATCCGCCAGACCCTGCAGCGTTCTGCCGGTGATCTGTTCCAGCTCGAACCGATTGGGGACGAGGCCGTGGGCTTCTGGAATCAGCAGCGTGCGCCAGGCCTCGGCCATGCCAGCCGCCGCATACACGCCTTGGTCGTAGTCGCCAATGACCGGATCCAGGTGCAGGCGCAGTTGCGGGTGGCGCTCGCGCATCGTCGACCACCAGGATGCGAGGATCCGTGCCTGCGACGGCGCGCCGAGGAAGCCGACCTGCACAACGCGAGCGCACGCGGGGATGCCGCGCGCCTCCAGGTCATCCAACCAGCCAGCGAACCACGCGTCGGGCACCGCACCGCCATGGACCGAGGGATAGTGCGGGGTGTTGCTGAGCAGCGCGGTCGGCACCGCGGTCGTAAGCAGCCCGCAGGCTTCCAACGCGGGAATCGCCGCGTTGTTGCCGACCCGCCCGTAGACCACCTGGGACTGGATGCTGATGACATCGATGGGCACAGGTTGGGTCACCGTCATTCAGGACGCCCCCCCGTGTCCTGCTGCCGGTCCAGCCACGCGCCGATCGTGCGGTGGGCCGCAGCCTTCAGCGTTGCCCCATGCCGCTCGGCATCCGCGCGCAGCGTGCGCGGATCGACGCCGGCCTGGCCCAGCTCGCAGCAATGGCCGACCAGCCAGCGTTCGATTCGGCTGGCATCGGCTTCCAGGTGGAACTGCAGACCCAGCACCCGGTTGCCGACCGCGTAGGCCTGCTGCACGCAGCTTTCGGTGCTCGCCAGCAGTTCACTGCCCTCAGGCAGCTCGAAGCGGTCGCCGTGCCAATGCAGCACCGGCACGCCGGCCAGCGGTGCCAGCACCGAGCGGCGGCCCGCATCCGTCAGCGTCAGCGCGCCGAAGCCGATCTCCTTGAAGCCCATGGGGGCGACGGCGGCGCCGAGCAGGCGCGCGATCAATTGCGCGCCCAAACAAATGCCGAGCAGCGGCCGGCCGCTGGCCAAGCGCCGTTCGAGCAGACGCAGTTCGTCGGCAAGAAAGGGATAGGCCCGCTCGTCGAAGGCGCCGATCGGCCCACCCAGTGCAATGAGAAGATCGCTTGCCGCGGCCTCCTCACCGGCCAGGTCGTCCGTCGCGGGGTCGAGGTAGCGCACGTCGAATCCACGCTCGCGCAGCAGCGGTTCGAGCGTGCCGAGGTCTTCGAAATGGATGTGGCGCAGGGCCAGGGCGGTCTTCATGCGGTCTGCTCCGATGCGGTCGATGTCGCAGCCCGGTCGTCGTCGGGCCAGTAATGGCTGTCCGGCGTCGCGCGAGCGCCAAAGATGGCCTGGCCGACGCGCACGACGGTGGCGCCTTCCTCAATGGCCAGCTCGAAGTCGCCGGACATCCCCATCGACAGTTCGTCCATGCCGATGCCCGCCGGCGCCTCCTGGCGCAGCCGATCACGCAGTTCGCGCAACAGCACGAAGCAGGGACGGACCCGCGCCGGATCGGCCGACAGCAGCGCCAGTGTCATCAGGCCTCGCACGCGCAGGGCGGAGAAGCCCGGCAGCGCCCGGACGAAGCCGGCCACCTCGGAAGGCGGCAAGCCGAACTTGCTGGCCTCGCCCGAGGTGTTGACCTGCACGAACACATCCAGTGCGCGCCCTTCGGCTTGCAGGCGACGGTCCAGCGCCTCCGCCACACGCAGGCTGTCCAGGGCCTGGAACTCGCTGGCGAAGCGTGCCACGACCTTGGCCTTGTTGGTCTGCAGGTGGCCGATGACCGACCAGCGCAGGTCGGCGAGATCCACCATCGCTTCGGCCTTGCGCTGCGCCTCCTGCACCTTGTTCTCACCCAGGTCGCGGCAGCCGGCGGCGTAAGCCAGACGGATGCGCTCCTCCGGCACGGTCTTGCTGACCGGCAGCAGGCGCACATCGGACGGATCGCGTCCCGCGCGGGAGCAGGCATCGGCGATGCGCCGATGCACCGCCGCCAGATTGCGCCGAAAGTCCTCGACGCTGTGTGCGGTGGGCCAGGGATGCGTCTGCGCGTTCATGGACAAGGGGTTCTCCGTGCTGCTAACATTGTCATAGGACAAAATATACATTGTCACGGGACAAACGGGAATGGCAGAAAAGACCGCATCGGACATCTTTGAGCGCATTCGCCGCGAGGCACATGCGGGCCAGCTTGCCGCGGGCCAGACACTGCCGTCCGTGCGCGAGATGGCCGATCAACTGGGCGTCAACCGCAACACGGTCGCCGCCGCGTACCGGAAGCTGGTGGCCGCAGGCATTGCCGAGACGCTGGGGCGCAACGGAACGGTGATCCGGCCAGCGGCGCGTCTCGGTGAGCAGGAGGGCCTGCAGCCCGGCTCGGCGCTGGCGGATCTGGCCAGCGGCAATCCGGACCCGGCCTGGCTGCCCGATCCATTGCAGGCGCTGGCAGCCAGCGGCTACCGGCCCGCGCTGTATGGCCAGCCTGTACTCGACCCAGCACTCGAACGGCTGGCGCGGCAGTGGTTCGGAGCGGATCTCCGGGAGGGTGACGGTCTGGTGCTGGCGCATGGTGCGGTCGATGCGATCGAGCGTCTGTTGGCTGCCTACCTCGTCGCCGGCGACAAGGTGGCGGTGGAGGACCCGTGCTTCCTCGGCAGCCTCAACATCCTGCACAGCACGGGCCTGGCAGCGGTGCCCGTGGCCATGGATGCGCACGGCATGCGCCCGCAGGCGCTGGAAGCGGCGCTGGCCAATGGCGCCCAGGCGGTGCTGTGCACACCAAGGGCGCAAAACCCCACCGGCTGCGGCCTGAGCGAGCAGCGCGCCCGCGAACTGCGCCGCGTGCTCGCCCGCCATCCGCACGTGCTGGTGATCGAGGACGACCACTTCGCCTTGCTGGCCGAGACGCCGTACTTCTCTATCGCGCCCGCGGCCACCACGCGGCGGGCGCTGGTGCGCTCCGTGTCCAAGGGCTTCGGCCCGGACCTGCGGCTGGCCTTCATCGCTACCGATGCGGGGACCGCCGCAAGGCTCGGCATGCGACTGGCTCCCGGCACGACCTGGGTCAGCCACCTGCTGCAGGCGGCCGTGCGCGGCCTGCTCGGATCCGACGCGGCCACGGCGCGCCTGCATGCGGCCAAGACCGCCTACGCCATGCGTCGCAAGGCCCTGATCGATGCACTCGGCGCCGTGGGCATCGCCGCCAGGCAGCCCTGCGACGGGTTCAATGTGTGGATTCCGTTGCCGGAAGACCGTGACGTTCACCGCACCGCGCAAAGCCTCGCACGCTGCGGCTGGGCCGTGCGAACCGGCGATGCCTTCGCGATCGCGCCCGCGGCCCCCGCGCTGCGAGTCACGGTCTCGACGCTCGAACCCGGGGACGCGGCGCGCTTTGCCGCGCAACTGCGCGACTGTCTGGGGCGTGTATGAAGCCAGTCTGCATGGCATCGTGCCTGTCCTCTCGCGGGTCCGTCTGCGTACCGGTCCATGGCGCGCTACGGCGCCTGCAAGGCGGAGGCGACGCGAGCGGGCCACGGGCGCCGTTCCAACAAGCCGGTCTCCCGTTCCCGCAGCGTCCGGCCGACCTGGCTCGCCTCGGTCACGGACGCGCGAAAGTCCCGGATCAGTTGTCGCGTCACCGGCCCCACGGGCCATTCGGTGGTCGCCGCATCCTCGACCAGCGCCACCACCGGCTGCAGTTCGACCGAGGTGCCGGCGGTGAATACCTCGGAGGCGGCGCGCAGTTCGTCCAGCGTCACGGTCCGCTCCTCGACCCGCAGCCCGCGCTGGCGCGCCAGTCCCATCACGTGCCGCTTGGTGATGCCGTCGAGGAAGCAGGTCGGCAATGGGGTCACCAGCACCCCGTCATGGACCATCAACAGGTTGGTTGCCGTGGTCTCGGCGACCCGGCCTTCGCTGTCGAGCAGCAGTGCGTCGTCGCAGCCCGCCGCTGCGGCGGCATGGCGCGCAAGGGTACCGATCATGTACAGCCCCGAGCACTTGGCCGCGGTGGGTGCGGTGTCAGGACGGGGACGCCGCCAACTCGCCAGCTGCAGCCGGATGCCTTCCTCGGCGCGGCCCTGGGACGCCGCCGTGGGCCAGTCCCAGGCCGCGATCGCCACGTGGATGCGGGCGCGCGGCGAAGCGATGGAAACACTCTCCGCGCCGCGCCAGGCCACCGGGCGGATGTAGGCGTCGTCGAGCTGGTTGGCCCACAGCACCGCCTCGATGGCCTGTGTCAGTTCGCCTTGCGACCACGGCAGGTGGTAGTCCAGCAGCGCGGCGGACTGCTGGAAGCGTTCCAGGTGAGGCGCATTGAGGAAGACATGACCGCCATAGGCGCGCATGCCCTCGAAGACGGCCCCGCCCATATGCAGCGCATGCGTGAGCACGTGCAGGCGCGCCTCGCGCCAGGGCAGCAGCTCGCCATCGAGCCAGATCAGGCCATCGCGATCGTCAAGGGAATTGAGCATGGTGCGCACCGCTGTACAGGTTGTCGATGGCGTCAGTGTGCGGCCGGTTCGCCGTCGGCACGAGTGAGCAAATCTCAGACGATGCTGAGTTTTGGTCCTCGTGTCGGCGAGCGTGGAGACGACGATTTCCGGTTTAATGAGTCCATGAACGACCAATGATTTCCAGGAGGGTGAATCCCCCATGCGCATCCCTGTCCCGTTGAATGCCTTGCGCGCCTTCGAGGCTGCGGCGCGCCATCTCTCGATCAAGGACGCGGCCCTGGAACTGGCGGTCACCCCCTCGGCGGTCAGCCACCAGTTGCGCACGCTGGAGGACATGCTCGGCGTCGAACTGCTGCGCCGCATCGGTACGCGGCTGGAATTGACCAGCGCCGGCCGCCGGCTGGCACCTAGCCTCAACGAGGGTTTCGCCCTGATCGCCGAGGGCGTGAGCAGCTTGCGCGAGGAGCGGCGCGACGGGCCCCTGCGCGTGAACATGCTGCCGACCTTCGCGACCAACTGGCTGTCGCCCCGCCTGAGCCTGTATCCGTTCGAGCGGCGCGGCTTCTCGCTGGACATCTCCACCACGCAGGACGACGTGGATCTGGCCGCCGGCGTGGCCGATGCCGGCATCTGGTATGGCGACGGCCAGTGGGCCGGCCTGCAGGCCGACCTGTTGTTCGAGGCCACCATCGATCTGTACGCGCGCCCGGGCTTTGCCACCGGCTCGCGCCGGGAACGCCTCAAGCAGGTCGCGCGCGCCAACCTGTTCGTTTCGCGGCATTGCCTCACTTGGCAGCGCTGGATGGACAGCCTGCCCGGCGGGCCGTTCGAGCCGGCTGTCGTGACCCGCGTGGATTCGGGCGGCCTGACGATGCAGGCGGCCGCCGATGGGGCTGGCGTGTCGATCGCCGTCTGCGAACTGGCCGAGAGTGCCGTCCGGCTCGGACGCCTGGCCTCGGTCTTCGACCACCCCGTGAGCGCGGGTGTCGGCTTTTGGCTCGTCTATCCCGAGGCGCTATCCGAGGATCGACGGCTGGATAACCTGCGCGGCTGGCTGCGCGAGCAATGTCAGTCGGAAAGCGGAACTCGGAACCCAGAAGCGCGGACAGCATAGACACGTATGAATACCGCATATCCGAAAGACCAGAAAGCACCGCCGGATGACGATGTGACGCTTCGACGGCTCGTTGCCCATGAAGCCGTTGCGCTTGCCTCCCTGCTGGCCGCCTATGGCGACGAGATGCGCCACGGGCAAGGCGCCGGGGCGAATGCACTGGCTCATGCCAATGCCTTGATCGCCGATCCGATCGCGGAAGTGCTGGGTGGCTTTCTCGGCGACGAACTCGTCGCCTTCGCAGTGTTCTTCGATCTGCCCGAGGCGATCTCCGGAGGGCGGTCGGGCCAGCTCGACGACCTGTACGTCCTGCCCGCCGCGCGCGGAAAACGACTCGCTCAGCGGCTCATCGCGGCCATCGCCGATACCGGTCGATCACGCGCCTGGATCCATCTGCGCTGGCTGGTCCCCGAGGACAACCCCGATGCCATCCGGGCCTACGCGCGCTTCGCCGAACCCGCCGGCTGGAAGAGCTACGTGCTTTGGCTGGCCGGTAGCGAGCGGTGGTGAAGCCATGAATAACCTGCAGCAGGTCGATTGGTCGCGTCTTCCGCAGCCGGAGGATGATGGCGGCGCCCGCCACCTCGCGGGCATGCGCCTGCCCACGCTTGAACTGGCATCGACGGATGGTGGCCGTGTCGACCCTTCGCGCCTGCGCGGACGCACGGTGCTTTATCTCTTCCCGATGACGGGCCGGCCGGATATCGCACTGCCTACAGGCTGGGACGAGATTCCAGGAGCACGGGGCTGCACCCCGCAATCCTGTGCCTTCAGGGATCATTTCGCCGAACTGAAGTCCTTGGGCGTCGCCCAATTGTTCGGCGTGTCGACGCAGGACACCGCGTACCAATGCGAGGCGGTGGCGCGCCTCCACCTGCCTTTCCCGTTGCTGTCCGACAACCGCCTTTCATTCGCAACCGCGCTCGGTCTGCCGGTCTTCGAGGTGCAAGGCCTGGCACTGCTCAAGCGACTGACCCTGATTGCGCGCGATGGCGTGATCGAGCATGTGTTCTATCCTGTGTTCCCGCCGGACCGGAATGCCGACGATGTCGTCGCATGGTTGAGGCAACGGCCAGCCACTTGACCTTGGCCAGTCAGCGACACGATCAGCGCTCATGGTCGTGCGAAGTTCTCGTCAGGTCCCGCTCACCCGCAGAAGGACCACTGCTCCAACCACACCCACAGCAGTTCCATCGACAGCCAGGCGCGGAACACCAGCACGCCCGCAGCCAGCAGCACAGCCAGCGGTGCCCAGCGCCTGAACCATTCGCGGTCTTGCCTCATGAAGTCGCCAACCGTGGATCGGCGCGAACGATGGTCCTGTCGTCGATCGGCCAGTGCAGAACCGTCGCCAGCAGGCCCAGCGCAATCGCCAGCAGCCAGATGCTCAGGTACGACCCAGTTGCCTCGAACATGCGGCCACCAAGCCAGACACCGAAGAATGATCCCAACTGGTGGCCGAAGAAGACGAAACCGAACAATGTGGTGATGTAGCGCACGCCGAAGATCTGAGACACCAGGCCATTGGTCAGCGGAACCGTCCCGAGCCAGAGGAACCCCATCACTGCAGCGAACAGGTAAACGCCCCATGTGCTGAGCGGCAGCAGGACGAACAGGGCCATCGCCACCGTGCGCGCTAGGTACAGGCCTGCAAGCAGGTACTTCCTGCGCAGCGTGCCACCCCAAAGCCCCAGCAGGTAGGTGCCGGCCACATTGGTCAGCGCAATGATCGCCAGCGCGGCGACGGCATCGGTAGCGGCCAGGCCCCGGTCCAGCAGGTAGGCTGGGAGGTGCGTGGCGATGAAGGCGAGTTGGAAGCCACAGGCCAGGAAGCCCAGGTTCAGCAGCCAGAAGCCGCGGTGGCGGAAGGCTTCACCGATCGCCGCCTTCATCGACAGCTCCGTGCCGACCACCGCGTTCGAGATGCTTGCGTCGCGCATCGGGAACGCCAGCGGCAGCAGCAACGCCATGACCACTGACAGAATCAGCAGCGCACCCGTCCAGGCCCAACCGCCGATCAAGGCCTGCGCAACCGGGACCATGGCGAACTGCCCGAGGCCACCGATGGCGCCGGCCAGCCCCAGTGCCCAACTGCGGCGCTCAGCCTGCACGAGGCGGCTGAGCGCGCCGTAGATCGCACCGAATGCCGTGCCCGACAGCGCGATGCCGACGCACACGCCAGCGCCCAGAACAAAGGCCACGTGGCTGTGCGCCTGAACCATGAAGAAAAGCCCCAGCGCATAGAACACGAGCCCGCCCGCGATGACCTTGGCCGAACCGTAGCGGTCGGCAATCATCCCGGTGAAGGGTTGGGCGAGACCCCAGGTCAGGTTCTGCACCGCCATCGCGAAACCGAACATTTCGCGCGACCAACCGCGATCCATCGTCACCGGCAGCAGAAACAAGCCTTGCACGTGCCGCACACCGAGGGCCAAACCCATGATCAGTCCGCCGGCCAGGATCGGAATCCAGAGCGATCGGCGCTCGTTTGCCGATGCTGTCGAGGGGGCGAGGTTCGTGTTCATGTCGTGGCTCCCGCTGCTTGCGGATCGTCCGCAGGTCGATGCTTCAGTGCGCCGAGTGGGTGGGTTGGTGGCTCGCCGGTACGCAACCAGTCCAGCGCCAGGGGCCACAGCGCCTCGCGGAAGCGCTCGTGGAAGAAGGCGAAATGGCCGATTTCGGCCTGCTCGATGGCCGCGGGAGCCAAGCGCAGGTGATGGCGCTCGCTGCCGGTGTAGTAATCCAGCAGGCGGTCCAGCGCCGGTACCGTGCCGAATGGATCGTCCTCGATGCCCAGCGCCAGGATCGGTGCGCGCACCTGGCCGAAGCGCCGTGCCAGCATTTCGGCTTCGGGCTCACCTTCCAGTGTCTCCCGGCCTCGGCGCACCGTGCCCTCGAAGCGGGGACCCATGCGTGCCCAGTCCAGTGCCACGCCCTTGGGCGTGTCCTCCATCCATCCCAGGCGCTTGGCTGGCACGTAGCCAAGCACCCGCGCCAGCAGCGGCATGGCCACGTGCCAGCGCAGGAACATGGCGCGGCGTGCGGCGGGCGCATAGTCGCGCCAGTAGGCGTACTGCGCCCCCATGGTGAAGATGCGCCGCACGCGGTGTGCGGACGCGGCCAGCCCGATCACGAAGCCCCCAGCGGAGTGGCCGACCACGTCGATCGGCTGGCCGGGGAATCGCCAGGCGAGGTACTGCAGCACACCCTCGAAATCGTGCTGCCCCCAGTCGATCCAGTCGGCCTGCAGCCGACGCAGCCCACGGTGTCGCGATTCGCCGATGCCGCGGTAGTCGTAGGTCACCACGTCCCATCCGTGGCTGTGGAGCCAGTCGGCAAAGCGCCCGTAGTACCGGCAGCGCACCGAGGTGGCAGCGTTGATGACCGCGACCGGATGCGGGCGTCGTGGATCGCAGGGGCGGCGCCAGGCGAATCCACCCAGTGCATAGCCGTCGGCGGCGCGAATGTCGATGGGCTCAGTCATTCACAGCGAGACCCTGGACCAGCAGCACCACGGCCTGCGCGCCGGCCATGCGATCCTGGGCAATGCGTTGGTACTCGTCCGATTCCGCCCAGTCATGGAAGGCGGCTTCGTCGGGAAAGGACATGAGCACGAGCTTCTGGTGCGGCCAGGTGCCTTCGATGGTGCGAGGCTGCTCGTCCGCGGCCAGCAGACGTCCCCGGTGGTGGCGGAACACCTCCATGAAGCGCGCCTGGTAGCGGTCGTAGGCGGTCCGGTCGTGGATGGTGAGTTGGGCAATGGCGAAAACGGTCATGACGCAGGCTCCGAGTCGCGATGGCGATCCGGTTCGGCGGCCGAGGTCGATTCGATGCGGTCGCCCTGCGTGCTGGGGCTGGAGAACACCAGAAAATTCACGTCCTCGTCGCCACCATTGGCGGCGATGTGGCGAGTGCCGGCCGGGACATGCACGCCTTGACGGGCTGCCAGCAGCACGTCTTGGTCGGACGTGCTCAGGCGCAGGTGGCCACTGAGCACGTAGAAGAACTGGTGCGCCCTGGCGTGCCAGTGGGGTGCTTCGGCGCCGCCTGCGGGCATCCATTCCTGCCGCACCTGCATGTGTTGCAGTTCCAGCAGTCGCCAGCCCAGGCAGACCCCACCCCAGTCATAGCGGTTGCCGTCGTCGGTCCGGACGGCGCGCAGCAGTGCCGTCATGGCGTGTCCTCCTCGGCGGGGACGCCGTGCAGAGCCTCGCCATGGACCTGCCGCCCGTTCTCGAAGCGCATGATCTCGCACATGCGCGTGCGCTTGCCGCAGGCCTGCGCCACGTAATGGACGACGACGGTCTGCGCCTCGACATCGCAGATGGCCGAGATGAGTTCGAACCGCAGGTCCGGCCTGTCGGCGAGCGCGGCCAGCCAGTAGCGGCGCAGCGCGTCCTTGCCTTGTACCCGCGTGCCACCGGTATAGGGCTGGGCCAGCGCGCTCACGAACAGTGCATCGTCGGCGTAGGCGGCCAGCACCGCCGGCACGTCGCGCCGGTTCCAGTCGTCGATCCAGGCCAGCGCATGGGCCCGGAGTTGATCATGAGAGAGTGTCGTCATGGCATCACATCCAGAAGAGAAGAACGGTCAGGGCGGCCAGGGTCGCCATCGCACGATTGACCACGCGAGCGACGGCGCGGTCGCGCAGCCAGGGCCGCAGGCCGGCGCCGAAGGCGGCCCAGACCAGCATGCAGGGCAGTCCGATGGCGGCGAACACCAGGCTGACCACCAGCAGGCGCAGTGCGTAGCCTTCGCCCGGCGGCAGGAAGGTGGACACCACCGTCACCGAGATCAGCCAGGCCTTCGGATTGACGAACTGGAAGGCCAACGCCTGCATGAAGCCGATGGGCCGGCCGGCTTCGGTCTCCTCCAGTTCGGCCGCGCGCCACAGGCGCGCGGCCAGCCAGAGCAGGTAGAGGCTGCCCACGACCTTCAATGCGACCTGCAGGCGAGGTTCGAGGGCAAACACCGCACCGAGGCCGGCGCCGGTGATCCCGAGCTGCACCATCACGCCCGCGGGGATGCCCAGCAGGTGCGGCCAGGTTCGGCCCAGGCCGAAGAGCAGGCCCGAGGACATCAGCATCACGTTGTTGGGACCGGGCGTGATCGACATGACGAAGGCGTAGACGATCAGCGCCACGAGGGCGGTATGTTCCATGGGAGTTCGCTGGGACGGGGAGTACCGGGGCGTTGAGGGAAAGACGAGGCCCGTCCGCGAATTGATTCTGGGCCGGGCATGGCGTCGGCTCCAGCGAGAAATTTTCAGTCCCACCTGAGATATTCGCGCTTGGCCGCAAGCGTCATCGCGCAGCAGACTTCGCAGGTACTGCCCGGCGCTGCCGAATCGATGACGGCCCGGCACTTCGGGCGGTTCCTCGCAGGAGAACCCATGTCTTCCGATTTCATTCGATGCGCGTCGCACCCAGACGGCTATGCCGAGTTGGTCATCGACCGGCCGGCAGCCCGCAACGCCCTGTGCCGCTCATTGACCGACGCGATGGCCGCGCACCTCGACAGGCTGGCGGCCGACGCCGCCGTGCGGGTGGTCCTGCTGCGCGCCGAAGGCGAACACTTCGCGGCCGGTGCCGATCTCAAGGAGATGCTCGGCATCAGCGCGGAGCAGGCGCGCGCCACTGACTTCGCCGGTTGCTGCGCGCCGCTGGGCACGTTCCCCAAGCCCGTGGTGGCGCTGGTGCAGGGCTTCGCGCTCGGCGGCGGCTGCGAACTGGTCGAGATGTGCGACATCGTGCTGGCGGCCGAGAACGCCGTGTTCGGCCACCCGGAGGTTCGCGTCGGCACCATGCCCGGCGCAGGCGGCACCCAGCGCCTGCCGCGCCTGCTCGGCATGGCCAAGGCGCTGGACCTGCTGCTGACCGGGCGCCGCATGGACGCCCGGGAGGCCGAACGCAGCGGGCTGGTCTCGCGCATCGTGCCCCCGACCATCTGCTCGAAGAGGGCCGCCGGCTCGCCGCCGACATGGCGTCGCTGTCGGGCGAGGTGCTGGTCCTGATCAAGCAGGCCGCGCGTGCCAGCGCCAGCCTGCCCATGGATGAAGGACTACGCCGCGAGCGGGCCGCCTTCCACCACACCCTTTCGCTGCCCGACCACGAGGAAGGCATGCGTGCATTCCTGGAGAAGCGGCCACCTCGATTCAACCCCCCTCTCCACTGCAAAGGAACCTTAGAACGATGACCCAAGCCGCCCCATCCTTGCCGCTCGATCCCCAGGTCGAGCGAATCGTCCGCGACAGCTTCGCCCGCCAGGGCCTGATGCACCACCTGGGCGCCGAACTGCACGAGGTTGCGCGCGGACGGGTCAGCATCCGGTTGCCGTTCCGCGAAACCCTCACCCAGCAGCATGGCTACTTCCATGCCGGGGGCACCAGCGCCATCGCCGACTCGGCCGGCGGCTACGCGGGCTTCACGTTGTTTCCACCGGACAGCTCCGTGCTGACCGTCGAGTTCAAGATCAACCTGCTCGCCCCCGCGCAGGGCGACTACCTCGAAGCGGTCGGCACGGTGGTGCGCTCCGGACACACCCTGACCATCTGCCAACTCGAAGTTTTCGGCGTCACCGAACAGGGACGGGCCCAGGTGGCGCTCGGCCAGCAGACGCTGATCTGCCTGCAGGGCAAGCAGGATCGATGACGTTTCCGGTGTCCGCGCAAGGATGCGCCCGGCGGCCAGTACCGCCATTCATGAAGGAGAACCCATGACCTCAACCTCGACCCAAACCCTCGGGACCCTCGACACAACCCGCTGGCTGCGCGAACAGTCCACCGCTACCAAGGTGCTGGCGGTGCTGTTCGGCACCCTGGTGCTCACCGCGTCGTCCCACGTCAGCGTGCCCATGGTGCCGGTGCCGATGACCATGCAGACGCTGGCCGTCACGCTGGTCGGCGCACTGTACGGCTGGCGCCTGGGTGGCCTGACGATCCTCGTCTGGCTGGCCCAGGGCGCGCTCGGCTTGCCGGTGTTCGCCGGCGGCACGGGAGGCCTGGCGCGCTTCCTGGGACCGACGGGCGGCTACCTGCTGGCCTTTCCCGTGGCCGGCGCGCTGACCGGCTGGCTGGTCGAACGCGGCTGGCATGGCGGGCGCGTCGTGCTGGCCTTCGCGGCGATGCTGATCGGCAACGCCCTGTGCCTGCTGCTCGGCGGCGCCTGGCTGGCCGCGATGGTTGGCGTGCAGAAAGCCATCGCCGTGGGCGTGGCCCCCTTCGTCCTCGGCGGCGTGCTCAAGTCGGTGCTTGGTGCAGCGCTACTCAAGGCCATCGACAGCGGTACCCGCAAGGCGGCGCACCGATGACGCGCGTCCCGGGCCGGCCCGGCACATCATGATGAACGCCCTCGATGTGGAGCAAGCGCGGCGCTTTGCGCAGGCGTGGCTGCCTGCCTGGACCGGCAACGATCCCCAGCGGCTGGCTGCCTTCTATTCCGAGGATGCCTTCTATCTCGACCCTGCCGTACCCCAAGGGCTACGGGGAAAGCCCGCGTTGCTGGGCTATTTCGAGCGCCTTTTGGCGCGCAATCCGGCGTGGGTCTGGACGCAGGTCGAGGGCATCCCCATGGAGGATGGCTTCCTCAACAAATGGCGCGCGGACATCCCGGTCGGCGGCGAGGTGTTGACCGTGGTCGGCGTGTGCCTGGTGCAACTGGACGGTCAAGGAAAGATTCGCCGCAACGAGGTCTATTTCGACCGCTCCGAGCTACTGGCAAGAATTGCCGCAGCTATCGAGCCGCAGAACAGCGAATGAACCGGCAGGGCGGGAAGTGTTGCCGCCTTGATGATCATGCTATCTCGCGCGACGCTCGGTCAGAGTGGCATCGCTTTTCGGTGATTCGGATGCCTTGGGTCCAACAGTTTCTTCCGACGCGACCAAGTCCAGAGCCGACAGCAGCGCATCGCCCTCGACCGGACCGTGCAGCAGCAGCGATTTCCCGGTCAGGTCGTCGTCAAGCCGCACGGTGGGCGTGGCGTTGATGCCGCTGCGCAGGGCCTCGTCGGCCTGCGCGCGAACGATGGCTGCAGGGCGATCGCTTTCCAGGCAGGCCCGGATGGCGGTCGTCAGACCTGGCCAGGCCTGATCGGTGGGCAGCCCCTGGCCATCGCCCCGGGTGTTCTGGTAGAGCCATGCGATGGCACCGAAGAAGGCCTCGTGGCCTTGCGCTTCGCCTGCGCACTCGGCCACGCGGGCCAGCCGACTCGCCTCGGGATCGTGCATCGCCAGCGGCAGGTGATGCCACCGCAGGCTGGCTTCGGGATGGGCATCGATCCAGGCCATCAGGGTCGGGTAGTAGGCCTTGCAGAACGGACACTCCAAGTCGGCGTACAGCGTCAGCGTGAAGCGCGCATCGGCTGGGCCGTGACGCCAGGGTGGGCCGGCCGGATGCGCCTGCGCGACCTCGGGCCACGTGTGCGGTGCCGGCGCACCGGGCGTGCGGTACAGGAGCCAGCCTAGCAGGCCGGCTACAAGGATGCCGGCGACCACCCAGGGCAGCCGTGGCATGCGCCCGGCGCGCTTGCGAATGGCCTGGGACCGGCTCGGCAAGGTGGTTCGCTTCGAGGACATGACACGCTCCGGTCATTTCGGCAGGAACAGCGGTGGCGATGCGATGCCACGCGCCTGGTCGATCTTCTCGGCCACCTTGAAGGCGGCATCCAGTTCGCCGATGCCGTACTGGCGCATGAGCTGGTAGCGCTCGGCCTTCTCTTCCGGTTCGGTTTGCGCAAGGGCCAGATAGAGGCTGGGCGGCACGGCGCGGAACAGCACTTCCATCGACTTGGACAGGATGACGCCCTCGCTGAACTTGCCCGCCTCCTTGCGCGCGGACAGCATCAGCGCCTTCTGCGCGGGCGAAAGTTCGCGGAACCGGGCGATCTTCTCCACCTCGTCGGGCGGCATCGACAGGCAGATCCACCACTCGATCATGTTGAGCATGGGCTCGGCGGCCTTGGGCAGGTCGTCGATGTTCTGCGTCGCCAGCCAGTACCAGGCCCCCAGCTTGCGCCACATCTTGGTGATCTTGACCACGTAGGGCGCGAGCAGCGGGTTCTTGGTGATGATGTGGCCTTCGTCGGTGACGTTGATGATCGGCCGGCCCAGGAACTGGTCGCGCTCGGCGATGTTGTTCACCGTGTTGATCAGCGAGATGTAGGCGATGGAGAGCTGCGCGTTGTAGCCCTCGCGCGCGAAGGTGGCCAGATCCACGATGGTGATGTCCGCCTCGGGCCAGGGCGTGCCCGGACGGTCGAACATCTCGCCGTCCGCGCCCTGGCAGAGCATGTCCATCGCGTCGGCCATCTCCAGCAGCCGCGCACGCCGGGCATCCGGCAGGTTGGCGTCGCGGGCGCGTTCGCGCAGCGCGTCGCGCACGTCGCGGGTCAGCACCGTGCGCGCCTGTGCCACGCAGCGCTGGGCGGCGTCCAGGATGCACTGGCGAATCAGGCTGCGGTCGGCGCGCGTCATACGCGCTTCCTCCTTGTCCTCGCCGCCGGTGATCATCAGCCGGGCGGTGATTTCGAGTTCGCCGAGTACGTCCCGCTGGTCATCCCCGTCGTCGGCCGGATGGGTGTCGCCGTCCTCGTCCAGGGCGTCGGCATCCAGCGTCTGCACCTGGCCCGGTGTATCGACGAGGCGCCAGGCATCGGCGAATGGCGCCAGGCTCACGCCCGCGCCGGGTGCCAGCTTCACGCGATGCACGCTCAGGCCCAGCCGAGCGGCGAAGTCACCGAACAGGCCAAAGCTGTTGCCGGCCTCGACGATGAACAACCTGGGCCGGTAGATCGCCGTGACCTGGTTGAGGATGTTGTTCAGCGTGGCGCTCTTGCCGGAGCCGGTGGGGCCGAAGAGGAACAGGTGGGCGTTCATCTGCCGGTCGAGCCGGTTCAGTGGATCGAAGGTGATCGTGCCGCCGCCCCGGTTGAAGAAGGTGATGCCCGGATGGCCGGTGCCCTGGCTGCGCCCCCACACCGGCGCCAGATTGGCCGCGTGCTGCGCGAACATCAGTTGCGTGTACCACTGCCGCTTGTCCGCCGCCGGGTCGAATAGACAGGGCAGCCAGCGCAGGTAGGTGTTGAGCGGGGCCACCTCGTCCTCTTCGCGCACCGGTTGCAAGCCCGCATTGAGCATGACATTGACCAGTTGCAGGCCGCGGGCGTCGAGCTGCGCCATGTCGCGGCCGCGCAGGTAGAACGCCAGCGTGCCCCGGTACATCTTGTGCGCACTGCCGATGAGCCTGCGGGCCTGCTGCACGTCCTGGCGCGCCTGTTCGCTGGCGAGCGTCTCGCCAACCGCCTTGCGGGCCAGGTGGTTGAGGTGCGCCTCCAGCACATCCTGCGGCGTGGCGACCAGAGTCAGGCACATCACCGTGTCCTCAGGCATCTGGTCGAACAGCGCGTTCATCGCATCGCCGCCCTTGCCCGTCTCGCCGGTCACGTGTCCGGTCGAGGGCGGCGAGCGCAGGCGGTCCATGACGATGGCCCGGTGCGGCATGCCGTCGAAGAACCACAGGCCGCGGGCGACATCCGAGCGCGGCTGACCGAAGAACAGGCGGTGCGCGAAGTCGCCGCTGGCCAGTTCGATCTCGCCCTCTTCCCGTTCCTCCGGGTAGCGGGCGAGCGCGTAGAAGCGTTCCCGGTCTTCGGCCGTGCTGCCCAGCGCGCCGGGATTCGGGTTGAACCAGCGCAGCAGCCAGTCGTGAATGTCTGCTGCGCCAAGGCGCCGGGCCTTGACGCCGGCATTCGACAGGCCGCCGACCAGGCGGTCGCAAATCGTCGCCAGGGCCTGCTCGGGCGATTGCCCGCGCCGGGCCGATGCGGCGTCCGGGGTGCGCCGATAGACCACCATGCGCACGCGCCGGGTCTGGCCGCGCCACGGCAGGCGTGTGACCGTGGTGTCCTCGAACAGGCCGCCCGGCTTGGCGATCGCGCGCAGGTGGTGACCGAAGAAGCGCAGATAGAACTCGCTGAACGCGCTGCCCTGCGCGCGTGGATGCAGGTACGCCCCCAGCGTGCGCAGGTAGTGCTCCCAATCGGCTTCGTCCTGCGCGTAGAGCTGCACCACCCACGGGTTCTCGTCCAGTTCGTCGAAGGAGTCCTGCAGCGCATTCTCCAGGGCATCGCGGGCCTGCCACAGCCAGGCGGTCTCGCGCCCTTCGGTACCGATCGGCTGCAACTCGAAGAACGCCGCCACCGATTGGCCATCTTCGAGCAGCATGCTCTTCGTGGCCGGCAGATACTCGACCCAGGGCAGCAGGTCGGCGAAGGACGGCGCCACGTCGTAGAGCGCCGCGTGGTCGGCCTGCGTCGCGGGTCGCCGATGATTCGACCCAAGGGCGGCGCCAGGTGCGTCGATGCCGTGCGCAGCGAGGCGGTCGACATGCCGCGTCCAGGCGTCCGGCTCGATGTCGGCCTGGACTGGCCTGGGGGCCGGACGACGCGGCCACGGCAGTCGCCAGCCCATCAGTAGTCCTCCAGCCGCTCGCCGGGCATCGCGTACTGCACGCGCTGGTAGAGCGGGAAGACGGTGCTGTAGCCGGGCACCGGTACTGGGTCGGTGCCGGCCAGGTGCGGAAAGACGTACATCACCAGATCGGGGTTCGGCAGTCGATGGAACTGTCGCTGGATCTCGTTCGCTGCCGTGCGGGTATAGGCCGCGTTCCGGGCGGGCGCCGCGAGGGTGTCAGCGTCGGCCAGCGGGCGGCGCAGGTCCTGGCGTGCGTCGAGCAGCAGGCGGCCGGCCTGGCCGCCGCTGTAGCCGCCAGTCTCGTGCTGCCAGATGTCCAGCATGGTGTGCTCGCCCCGGGGCAGCAGCTTTTCCGAGCTGGTGGCACAACCCGCGAGAACTGCGGCGGCGAGGAAGACAAGGGGGCGGTCAATCCAGGTCCGACGCATGCGCTTCTCCCATGAGGTGATTCACCCGGCGCCCCTTGGCGTCGTGGTCGATGGCGATCGGCTGCTCCAGGTGCACGGCCACCCTGGCGCCGGGCTGCACGTAGACCGCAGCGAAGGCCTGACCGTAGAGCTTGTTGACCCAGTCGGCCATGTCGCGCACGCCACCGGCCAAGATGCGGCCCATGGCCTCGTTGCCCGAAATGCCGACCGTGCCCAGCGAACCGTTGTTGTTGGCGGCCACGGCCACGCTGCCGTTGTCGGAATTGATGAGCGAGGCGGCGCCTGCGCCTGCCGCGGTGATCAACGCCTGCGATCCCAGGTACTGCTGGGCATTGCTGCGGCGCTCGCCCGAGACGCACGGGATGCCGTAGGGATCGCTGATCCAGCCCAGGCCATCCAGCAGACTGGTGCTGTTCTGGCTTCGACTGCGCTTGCCGTCGTCCTCCGGCACCGTGCGGATGGTGCCGTCGCTAAACACGAAGGTGATGGAACGGATCTGCCCACGCACGCACGAGAGCGTCCAGTCGCCCGAGGCCGTGCCGCTCACCACCGCACCGGCCACGTCGGGAATCTCGATGCCGTTGGCCGCCAGGTTGTCGGCCCCGATCAGCACCTTGAAGGGAAACGGGTCGTTGACGGTGCCGTCGATGGGGATGCGACCGATCAACGCGGTCATGGCGACCGAGCCCATCAGCGTGGCGTTGGTGGGCAACGTATAGACCGCCTGGGTGGTGCCGCCAACGGCCTGCGCCGTCCTGTCGCTGACGGCCTCCGCCGCGGCCGAAAGCTCCGGCGAGGCCGGGCCGAAGCTGGAGGGAAAGGCGGGCAAGCGCAGGCTGCTCGAACCGCCCTTGGGATCGGGCCGGGCGTCATCCGGTTCGATCCAGCGCATGCCGCCATCCTTGAGCGGCAAGCCGTCATGCCCGTCCAGTCCAAGGCCGATCGGCAGGTCGGCGGCACCGCCCTTGCCGGACAGCCCGTCCAGGCGGCGCTGCAAGTCCTGCATCAGCCCTTGCGTCTGCTGCCGGTCGCTGGCGGCCTGGGTTCGCTCCTGCTCCAGGCGGCGGCGTTCGCTGTCGAGGGCGTTCTGGATGCGCTGGTCGATCGCACCCTCGCGGGTACGCAGGCGCTCGTTCTCCGCCTTGTGCTGGCGGTTGTCGCTCAGCGCGGTCTGCAGCTCGGTGCGGAGCTGCTTGACCTGCGCGACCAGGGTGGCGACGGTATCGCGCGGGGTGTCGCCCGCGATGCCGAGCGCCTTCATTTCTTCGGGAGTGAGCTGCCCCGGGACATCCTGCTTGCCAGGTGCAGCGTCACTGCCTGAGAACAACCTGGCACCGACGAACACCAGCAACAATGCCATCGGAATCAGCAGCCACTTCAACAGGGGATTACTCCTCATCGGACGTCCTCCCCGCAGCGGCGGCCGGCGGCAAGTTCGTGCCGGCATCGATGGGGCTGAGCACCGGCATCAGGGACTCGGCCAGGCCACGGCCGCGCGTGACCAGATAGACCACCGTGGTGTCGGTCGAAGCGCCCGCCGGCCCCAGGTCGGGATGCTGGAAGGTCGCGGCCACGAAGTCGCCTTGCAGCACCCTTGGATCGAGATCGATACGGTGAGGCGAGGTGTTGGTCAGGCGCACCGCGGTGACCCACTGGTCTTCGAGTCGCCAGGCCGCCAGCGCCCGCGCCTTGAGCGGCAGCGTTGGCAGCAGTGTGTCCAGCGCGAGCGGGCGCCGCAGCGGCACGCGCCCGATGCCGGCCACGGGCTCGACGGTGCGCAGCGGTGCGTAAAGGTTCTGCGCCGCGTAGCGCGTCAGGACAACGGTTATCGGCGTTTGCCGACGCCTGGCGGGTCGCGCTGCTTGGGTTGGACCGGCGGCAGTGTCACCGCTGGCCTCCGCGGCGGCGTCCTGCAGGACGATGCGTACAGGCTCCAGCGGCTGCTCGCCTTCCCCGGCGTCCGTGGCTGCGATGTCGACCAGCACGATGGCGCCGGATTCCACGTCCTGCAGTTGCAGCCGCGTCGGCGCGATGGCCTCGCTGGCGCGCAGGTAGATGGCTCCACCCGCACTCTGCACGCGCAGCCGCTCGCCCAGGCTCGGGGGCAGGCCGACACGCACGTTGCGGTCGATGAAGACCACGCGCTCTTGGCCGACGACCAGCGGGACGGCCAGCGGCAGCCGCTGCCAGCGCAGGATCTCGATGGCATGGCTGTCCGGCACCAGGCCGAAGCCGAGGGCCAGGCTCGCCACGATGGTGAAGACGTGGTGTTTCATGGGTTGCCTCCCTGCGAAAGGCCGCCGCCGGGCGTGCCGGACGGAGGCACTGCCGGCGACGGTGCCTCGATGCGCTGCGGCGCGCCGTCATAGCAGTCCAGCGCAAGGCCGAAGGGGTTGTGCTGGGGATCGACGTCCAGCCGCACCACTTTCAGCGGATAGCGCACCAGGGCCCGCTTGACCTGCTCGGCGCCGTAGTACTCGTCCGCGCTGACATCGAGCGTGACGATCCAGTCGCGGCTGGAAACCGTCTTTACCCGCATCGTGGGGTTGTCGCCAAAGCCGCGCCCCGGAATCTCGTAGATGCCGCGCACCCGCTGGCGCAATTCGCCACTGCTGCGCCGGTGCTCGTAGTCCTGGCGCAGGAAGGCCTGGCAGGCCGGTGTGAAATAGGCCGACAGCGCGTGGAGGTTGCGCGGGTAGTCCTGTTCGCCATCCGTCGGCCAACGTTGTACCTGCTGCCAGACGTAGAAGGCGAACGCATAGACATTCTCGGGCGGCACATCCCACCAGGCGCGGGTGCTGCCCGAGCGCAGATCGGGGGGCACGTGGATCGTCAGTTGCCTCGGCGCACTCCACCAGCCGAAACCGAGCAGCAGCGCCACCACGAACAACGCACCGGCGCCCAGGCGCAGCGTGCGCACATGGGCCTGCAGGTGATGGACTTCGTTCCTGAAACGGCTCATGAGGCGGCTGCTCCGCGTGAGCGCCGGGTGGTCCAGTACCCCGAACGCGTGATGAGACGGTGTCCACCGAGCCAGGGCGCTGCCAGCGGATGGTGCAGCGCCAGGCGCCACTGCAGTTGCCGGTACAGCCAGGTGTCCGGGCGGCCGCGCTTCTGCCGGCGCAGGAAGCCGCCACCACCGAACACGCCAGCCGCCACGCCGGCCACGATCAGGGTCGGCACCATGGCGACGCTGTGCGTGGCCCAGGCCAGCGGCACGCCGGCGATGAACCCCGCCACCGCGGACAGACCGGCGCAGATCCAAAGTTCGTCGGCGGTCAGGCCCCTCACCACCACGGGCTGGCGGTTCAGCCTGTGCGGCAGGAAGGTCACCAACCCGTCACGCGCGATATCGTTCAAGGCAGCCATCGCCGCTCAGAGCACGCCGGTGGCCTTGGTCAGCAGCCAGATGCCGACCACCAGCAGGATCGCACCCACGGCCACGGTGAGACCGAACTGGCCCCAGGTGGCGCGGCCGGTATGGATTTCCGAGTAGCGTGTATAGGCGTGGTAGCACACGCCGACGAACATCGAGGCGACCACCAGCAGCGCGATCAGCAGCACGATGTCGTAGCCGTAGTTCTGCAGCGTCTGCATGATGCCGCTGCCCTGGCCGCGCGAGGGGTCCTCGATGGTCGGCAGGCCCTGCGCCCGGGCCGCCAATGGCAAACCCATCAGCATCAATGGCGCGAGGATGGTGGTGGCAACGCGATGGGGAATCGGATGGGTCTTCATGGCGGTAGGGCCTTTCGTGGTGGTCAGGACAGGAGGAAATAGGTCAGCACCAGGTACATCGCGACGAAGCGCACGACGACACCCAGGAACTGACGCTGGGACAGGCGCTGCTCGGCCCAGCCGGTGTAGGCGGTACACATGGCCCACACGCCCCACAGGAGCGGGACGGCGAACACCAGACCGAGCACCACCGTGGCCACGGCGGCGGGGGCGAAGCCGCCGTTGGCCTGGAAGGCGCTGACCTGGGCGGCGTTCATTGGGGTGCCTCCTGGTCGGAGGGCGGGCTGGACTGGCGGTAGTCACCGGACAGCTCGACCGAATCGCGCGGCTGGGCGCGCGGCGGCGTCAGGTAGTCCTGGATGCCCGCCCGGACGCGCTGAAGATCCTCGCGCAGGCGGGCATGGTCGAAGTGGTAGCGGGCGCGTTCCTGCGGAGCGGTATTGGCGGCGTGCTCGGCGAGGCGGTCGATCAGGTCGAGTTGGCGGGCGAGCGCGGCGAGCTGCTCACGCTCCAAGGCGAGGCTGTCGGCGGCGACGGCAGGCTGCAGCGCCGAGAACGACACAGCCAACACCACGGCAAGCGCAGGCCATGCGGATTTGCGGCGGTTGGTCTGTCCCATCGTGTCATTCCCCGTTGATGCGGATGGCACGATGCTGTGGCGCGCTCTCGCTTTGCGCCGCAGGGAATGGGAACTACGGCATGACCGGATTTCCGGGGCGAGCTGGCGATCAACCGTGCAATGCTCCCGGGATTGCGGAGTTGGCCAGCGCCTACCGCAGCTTGGTAGAATTGGCTAAACTTGGCAATCGTAATCTACGAAAGGCCAGATCGGATGGTTTCCGGATGACTGAAGTCGAGAGCGAGATCCTCACGCTTGAGGAGGTCGCGGCCTACCTCAAAGCCGGGAAACGGACGGTCTATCGCCTTGCCCAGAAAGGTGAGATTCCGGCGTTCAAGCTTGGGGGAACCTGGCGCTTTCGCCGCTCGGAGCTGGATCGGTGGATCGCCGAAAGCATCAGCAAGAAGAAGCCGGAGGCAGAGTGAGCGTGCACCAAATCGGCAACCGAATCACGTTCGGGAAAGAACCAAGGGGAGGATTGCTGGCGTGCCAGTTCCCATAATTGATCTTTTTGCTGGCCCAGGAGGGCTCGGGGAAGGATTTGCTTCCCTGCAGGGCCACAAGCGGCAGCCATTCTTCGAGATCGCCCTTTCCATTGAAAAGGATGCTGTCGCACATCGCACGCTGACGCTCAGGGCAGTGTTCAGGCGTTTGCGTGGCACCAAGGACGTCAAGCACTACTACAGCTACATACGGGGCGAGATCGATGAGGCCGCTTTCCGCAGGATCCCTGCCGTGGCCAGCGCCTTCGAGCATGCTGCCGCCGAGGCGAGGTGCCTAGAGCTTGGCAAGTCCGACGAAGCCAGTATCGACAGGGAAATTCGTGCTGCACTGAAGGGGCAGGAAACCTGGGTACTGATCGGCGGCCCGCCCTGCCAGGCGTATTCGCTGGCGGGGCGCTCCAGACGCGCCAACGACAAGGACTTTCACAAGGATGAAAAGCACTTCCTCTACAGGGAGTACCTGAGAATCATCCAGGTGCACAAGCCCACCATCTTCGTGATGGAGAATGTCAAGGGTCTGCTTTCCTCGAAGCACTCCGGCGCCCCAATGTTCGAGAAGATCATTGCGGATCTTTCGATGCCGACCGAGGGGCTCGAATATGAGATCCGATCCTTCACCAAGAAGGGCGACGGCAGTTCGCTGGAACCCACCGACTACCTTATCCATTCTGAGCGCCATGGGATCCCGCAAAGCAGGCATCGCGTGATTCTGCTCGGAGTGAGAAAGGGGCTGGACATGCCTCAACACCAGTTGCTGGCACCAGTAGCAAGGCCTGTCACCGTCAAACAGGCCATTGACGATCTTCCCCGAATCCGCAGCAAGCTGTCGCGTGGCGATTCAGTGGAGGCATGGCGCAAGGCTGTTCAGGCTGCCCCCTCTTACGTCAAGGGATGGAGGACAGAAAACGAGTCCGTCATGATCGGGACAATGCGTGCCTTTGCCGCTGCGGCAACCAGCACCACGACCGGTGGCGCCTTCATTTCACGAGGCTATAGAAGGCCGAAGAAGCCAACCGAGCTTCAGCAATGGCTTCACGACCGAAGCCTGGGTGGTGTCTGTCAGCATGAAGCGCGCGCGCACATGGCATCCGATCTTGCTCGCTATCTTTTCTCGGCCAGCTTCGCTCATTTATGGGGATATTGCCCGCGGCTGGATGTGTTCCCCCCCAAGCTACTTCCCGATCACATCAATGTGCATGTCGATCGGGAATCCGAAGCGATCCCGTTCAAGGATCGGTTCCGCGTGCAGTGCAGGAACGAACCGTCCACCACGGTGGTGGCTCACATTGCCAAGGACGGGCACTACTACATCCACTACGACCCCTCCCAATGCAGAAGTCTCACGGTCAGGGAAGCAGCACGGCTCCAGACGTTTCCCGACAACTACGTCTTCGCGGGCAACCGCACGGAGCAGTACACCCAGGTCGGCAATGCGGTGCCTCCGTTGCTTGCCCACAAACTAGCCAAGATCGTTCGTAGTCTTCTGAACGAGATGAGCAGGAGGAGGCGGAGGCAGGCTGGTGATGCCGTACAGAAGAGGCCGGCGGGAAGCATGCCGCGAAACCTGTCAGAACAGCTTCCGGTGCTTACCGAAGCGGGCTAGTCAATGCTCTGACCAATCACCAGGACATCCTCATCGCCATGCAGCCACTCCTCAACCGCTTGCACAGTCTCCTCGACCGAGTGCTTCAAGGCGCACTCCCAGACGACCGCCACGCGCCAGCCGAGAGCATGGAGCATCTCCGCATGGCGCCTGTCGCGAGCGACATTTCCCTGGAACTTCTGCCGCCAGAAATCTTCATTGGTCCTGGGAGTGGTTGTGTAGCGGCAGCCTTCATGTCGGTGCCAGAAGCAGCCATGGACGAACACCACTGCTCTGCGCTTCGGGAACACAAGGTCGGGGGAGCCGGGCAGCCCCCGCACATGAAGTCGATATCGAAAACCCCTGGCGAAAAGGAGGGAGCGAAGTATCCGTTCCGGCCGGGTGTTCTTTCCGCGAATGCTCGACATTATGCGGCTGCGCTGCGGAGTGGTAGGAACGCGCATGGTCTTGAGCATCTTCCGCCTGAATGTCTGCAGAGATGGCAGCTCCGCGCTTCCACTTGGTAATGCGAACGGATGAAGACGACACCCGAAGCAGCAATTCGGAGCTTACCATGCACGTGACTCACGAGAAGACGCAAGAGGAAGCCGATGGCTCGTGATCGCAGTCATCCGCCGAGCGCGGCCTGCCTTTCCGAATCGATGCGGGACCTTGGGTACTCGCTCGAAACTGCGATTGCCGATCTGATCGACAACAGCATTTCCGCTGGCGCGGACACCATCGACATCATTTGCGATGTGTCCGGTGAGCATCCTGTGATGGTCATCCTCGACAACGGCAGGGGGATGACGGAAGACGAGCTGCTCGATGCGATGCGTCATGGGACCGGCAACCCCAGGCAGCATCGGTCACCGAAGGATCTTGGGCGCTTCGGCCTTGGCCTGAAGACAGCCTCGTTTTCCCAATGTCGCTCGCTGACCGTTGTGAGCACACGCGATGGAACTGTCTGCGGAGCCGAATGGAATCTGGATCGCATCGATGCTGCCGACGACTGGATTCTTTCCATCTTGGACGATGCGGACATCCATGGGTTGCCTTATGTCGAACGGCTCGGCGCCCGGGGCACGGCCGTCATCTGGCGAGAGCTCGACCGATTGATGGAGGACGAGGCAGGGGATCGTCGAGACGAGATCGTCAATGAGAAGCTTGAGGTGGTGGGCAGACATCTGTCACTTGTCTTCCACCGGTTTCTCTCGGGTGAGATCAAGGGACATGCCAGGATTTCTCTCACCGTCAATGGTCGTCCGATTACGGCATTCGACCCCTTCTGCAGGAAGAATCCTGCCACCCAGGTGCTTCCGGAGGAGATCGTCCGCATCGGCGAGGCCGAGGTGCGCCTGCAGCCTTACGTGCTTCCACACCACAGTCGTCTGTCCGCGTCCGAGTACGACTACTACCAGGATCGCAGTGACTTCATCTCCAATCAGGGGGGCTACGTCTATCGAAACGGCCGCCTGATGGCCTGGGGCGACTGGTTCAGACTCGTGCCGAAGGGTGAGGCCACCAAGTTGGCGCGGATACAGATCGACTTTCCCAACAGTCTGGACGAAGCCTGGACCATCGACATCAAGAAATCCCGTGCCCGCCCGCCGCATGCGGTGCGGGAGCGCCTGCGTCAGATCATCAACAGGATCACTGCCCGCAGCGTGACGGTGCATCGGGGACGCGGGCAGAGGCTTTTTCAGGAAAGCCAGGCCCCGTTCTGGGAGCGCTACGCCGATCACGGCGGCATCCGTTTCGCAATCAACGAGCAGCACCCACTCATCGCATCCCTGGGCACAAGACTCTCGCCCGAGAATGCGGATCTGCTTCGTGTCCTGCTGGATTCGATTGCCGCCTCCCTGCCGGTGGAGATGATCTATTCCGATTACTCGACCCATCCGCGCGAGATCAACCAGAGGGCGGTGGATGAAAGTCAGACTTTGGAGCGCCTGAAGAGTCTCAGGAAGGTGCTCTACGGCGACGGGCCGGGCGATCCGAATGCCTTTCTCCAGATCGTGCGCTCGACGCATCTTTTCGATGGCCAGATCGAACTGGCCGAAAAATTCATCAGCGAGACCTTTGCATGAGCCTCACAGTCATCACGGAAGAACGGAACATCGCCAACGCGCTCATCTCGGGCCTTGCCAACATGGCCGAGACGCCGACGCGCGAGCAGGTGGAGGAGAAGGCGAGACAGATCGCCGCGATCTTCGGCTATACGGGTGATCTCCGCAATATCGTCACCGAGGCGATGATCTCGGTCGACACGCGCATGGGCGCCGGTGTTTCGCTGGTGGATGTCACTGCGAAGCATGATGATCAGTGGGTCCACAAGCGTGAGGATGTCGCCTGGACCTATGCGGAATCCTATGGAAACTTTCTTCTCAAGGAAGGTTGGCCACCGCAGATGGTCCAGTCGCTGAGCGATGTGACGACCCGCATTCTCGGCCACCTGCAGGACCCGTTGAGCGAGGGCACAACCTGGAACCGTCGCGGACTTGTCATCGGTCATGTGCAGTCGGGCAAGACGGCCAACTACACCGGCCTGATAGCACGCGCCGCCGACGCTGGCTACAAGTTCATCATCGTCGTCGCCGGCATTCACAACAATCTGCGCAAGCAGACGCAGCAGCGCATCGATGAGGCTTTCATCGGCCGATCCAGCGATCCCGAGGATCGTCGCAACATCGGTGTCGGCCTCGCGTCGGGCTATCCGCATCCGGCCACCCTCACCAACATCAACGAGGACTTCAACAAGAACACGGCGGAAAAGAGCGGCTGGAAGATCAACGACTTCAGCAAGCCGATCATTCTGGTCATCAAGAAGAACGTCACGACGCTCACGGCCCTTCACAAGTGGCTGAAGGAGCTGAACGCCGAGGGCGATGGCCGGATTTCCGACGTGCCGATGCTGCTGATTGACGACGAGGCCGACAACGCGTCGATCAACACGAACAAGGAGGATCTGGATCCGACCCGAACGAATGCGATGATCCGGCGCATCCTCGGGCTGTTCGCGAAATCGTGCTATGTCGGCTACACGGCGACACCGTTCGCCAACATCTTCATCAACCCCGACGCCTATGGCGATGATGTGCGTGAGGAGCTGTTCCCGCGCGACTTCATCTATTGCCTGGACGCGCCAACGACGTACTTCGGTGCCGAGAAGGTGTTCCTCGACGAGGCGACCAGTCAATCGATCGTGAGGCCGATCGACGATTGCGAGGATCTCATCCCGTACGCGCACAAGCGTGACGATCCCGTCCACGAGTTGCCCCCCAGCCTCTATCGCGCACTCGACGAATTCATCGTCGCCCGCGCCATCCGGAACCTGCGTGGGCAGACCGGCAAGCATTGCTCAATGATGGTCAATGTGTCGCGCTTCGTGCCCGTTCAGAAGGCCGTGCGTGACTTCCTGAGTCTCAGGGAGAAGAAGATCAGGGAAGCGGTTCTCGCCAACTACGCGATGCCGGAAGAGGTTTCCTCAAGAAACGCGTACATGCAGGGCCTGAAGCATGCCTTCGATGCCGAGTATGCCGATGCTGGGTTTACCTGGGCGGAAGTGAAGACTGCCCTCAGCGGCGTCTTCGAGCACCTCCACCTCTATGTCATCAACAGCAAGAGTGACGAGGTGCTCGACTACGCCCGCTACGCGAAGGAAGGAGTCGGGTTGACCGCGGTCGCGGTCGGTGGTCTGAGCCTCTCCCGAGGCCTGACCATCGAGGGGTTGACCGTCAGCTACATGTACCGCAATACGAAGATGTACGACACCCTCATGCAGATGGGCCGCTGGTTCGGCTACCGGCCGGGCTTCGAGGACCTCTGCCGCGTCCATCTCTCGCGCGACTCGATCAACTGGTACTCCCACATCGCCGATGCCGCCGAAGAGCTTGTACAGCAGGTCAAGCGCATGCGGCGCGATCGCCTCAGCCCGAAGGATTTTGGCCTGTACGTCCGCTCGCATCCGGACAGCCTGCTGATCACGGCGGCGAACAAGATGCGATCGGGCCAGGAGGTCACGGTCGAGCAGAGTTTCAGTGGGCGACTGCGGGAGAGCTACATTGTCTCCACCGACCCCGACGTGAATGCCAGGAACCTTGCGCTGATCGCCGATCACTGGCGGAGTGGATTCGGCGGACGACCGGAGGAGCCCACCGAAAAGGGCGTCATCTTCAGGGACGTGCCCGTCGAGGTGATCGACGACTTCCTCACCCGGTTCGAATGCCATTCGACCTTTGCCGGACAGAAGTCGGACGTGGTGAGCTATCTCGAACGGATTGCGACAAAGCGCCCGCTGGCCGATGTTCTGCTGATTTCCCCTTCGGGTGGCTCAGGCGGTGAAAACCCGTTCACCCTGAGGAATCAGGTGCGCGTCGTCGGGAAGGATCAGCCGAACGGCACTTCGTGGCGCCTGAACAAGGACAGGGTTGCCTCGCGTGGCGACGAGAAGCTTGGGCTCAGCGACGCACAACGCAATGAGGCAAGGACGCTGGCTGGCGGCGAAGATGGCTCAGGAGCGGTATCCGACACACATTACCGTATGGTCCGGAACAAGCCGCTCCTCATGATTCACAGCTTGGAGCCCAAGGGCGAGGCCGTGACGGGACCGATCGCCGCCTTCGGCGTCAGTTTTCCCTATGGGGACTATTCGACGACCATCAATGTCGTCGTGAACAAGGTCTGGCTCCAGCAGATGCAGGGTTACGCCGACGATCCTGACGAGGAGGATGACTACGATGCCTGAGTCCTCTCCGTGGGATGACATCGCCGTTCCGGGAGCGGACTTCAATGTCCGCCAGGTTGCGGCGGGAACGGCCGTGCCCTGTTTCTGGGGACGCGATGCCAGTGGCGCCTGCCTGTTCATCGTGGAGCTTCAGGGCGACCACGCAGCCCAGTACCGGAAGAACGCGGTCACGGTGAACGGCATCGATGTCGATCTTCGTGCCGGAGATCAGGGGCAGCAGCACTTGGTCCTCGCTCTTGAAAGGCAGGTCGACCGCGATCTCTTCGAAGGACTGTGCCGCACCCTTGCATCCTCGCTGGAGCACGCCACCGACTCGGCGAGTTCTCTCGCGGTCTCTCTGGCACACATCCGCCGTTGGAAGACCTTCCTGTCAGGCCGGAGTCAGCACCTGTCCATCGAGGAAGTCCGCGGTCTCTTCGCCGAAATCGTCTTTCTGACGGAACTGATCGATCGGCAGATGTCGAGCAGTGACGCCGTCGAGGCCTGGCTCGGTCCGGAACGATCACATCAGGATTTCATCTTTGGCAACACAGCCGTCGAGGTCAAATCGCTCTCTGGCGCAGAGCGGAGCAGCGTCCGCATTTCATCGGAAGACCAGCTCGAATCCCTGAACGATGCGCTGTTCCTGCGCGTGTACCGGCTGAGCAGTCTGGCCGACGCGGCAGGAGCTCGATCGCTCAACGAGATCGTCACTGCAGTCCAGGCACGGCTCGGCGAGGCGGACGCCGTCGAGGCCTTTGACCGGAAGCTGGTTGCGCACGGCTATGCGCCGCTCCCTGACTACGATGAGCCTCGCTTTGTCGTCAGCGACGTGCGCAGCTATCGTGTTGGTGACGGATTTCCGCGTCTGATGCGGTCGCAACTGCCGCCAGGGATTGCCAACGTGGCCTACGACATCAGGCTGGAAACGATTGCTCCGTACAAGTGTGACGAAGCATCCATCTTCGGGGAGGATTGATGGAGCAGACCGACGAAGAGTTCTTCCACGACTTCCGACAGGAACTGTTGGCGGGCGCCGAAGCCAATGGCAGCTTCCAGCTCTCCGAATTCATGGAGGCCATCGCGAACGACCTTGTCGAGACAGGCTTCACGGAAGGGTTCGAGCTCTGCCATTTCCGGGCGCAGCGTGGCATGCGCGTGGACGGCTACTGGTTCAATGACGAAGGAGTTCTGGACCTCTTCATCGCGGACTTCGACTCCCGAAACGAGCTGGCATCGCTCACCAGAACGGAAGTGGCCGCGGCATTCAAGCGTGTTGCCAACTTCTTCGAGGCCAGCGCCAACAAGGGCCTGGCCGGCGAACTGGAGGTCACATCGCCGGAGTACGGCCTTGCCAGGCAGATTGCGGATCGCAAGGACGCCATTCGGCAGGTCAACCTGGTTCTCTTTTCCGAGCGCACGCTCAGCGAGAAAATCCAGGCCCTTCCCGATACGGAAGTGGCAGGTGTTCCGGTTGCTCACCACATCTGGGACATCTCACGACTTCATCGTCAGCGAAGCTCCCGCAGCCACAAGGAGCCACTCGACCTCGACTTCGAGCAGATGTTCGGCAAGGGCATCGCCTGCCTTCCCGCACACCTGGGGACCGATGCCTATCAATCCTATCTCATGGTCATGCCTGCCGAGGTGCTGGCGACCCTGTACGAAAGATTCGGAGCGCGTTTGCTTGAGCAGAACGTCCGTACGTTCCTGCAGGCGCGCGGCAATGTGAACCAGGGAATAAGGGCGACGATCCTGAACGAACCTGGGATGTTCTTTGCCTATAACAACGGGATTACGGCTACTGCACAGAGTGTCGAGACAGGGATGACGGATTCCGGTCTGGCGATCACGAGGGTTGTCGATCTCCAGATCGTCAATGGTGGCCAGACCACGGCATCGCTGTTCCACACACGGAAGCGGGACAAGGCCGATCTTTCCCAGATATTCGTCCAGTTGAAGCTGTCCGTCATCGACAGCCTGCAGAGCGAAACGGTCGTTCCAAGGATATCGGAGTATGCGAACACCCAGAATCGGGTGAATGCCGCCGACTTCTTCTCGAACCACCCGTTCCATGTGCGGATGGAAGGGTTTTCCCGACGGATCTGGGCACCCGCGCAGAAGGGCGCCCCGCGCGAGACGAGATGGTTCTATGAGCGCGCGCGCGGCCAGTATGCCGATGCACAGTCCAAGCTCACACCCGCGGAGCAGCGTCGCTTCAAGGCGGAGCATCCCAAGCCACAGATGTTCACGAAGACGGACCTCGCGAAGTTCGAGAATGTCTGGGATGACCATCCCAGGTGGGTGAATCTTGGCTCCCAGAAGAACTTTGCGCGCTACGCCGCCCGAATCGGCAGCGAGTGGGAGAAATCATCCGACGCGTTCAACGAGTTCTATTTCAAGAGGGCTGTCGCACGTGGTCTGATCTTCCGCGCCACGGAGCGCATCGTTTCTGCGCAGCCCTGGTACAACGGCGGGTACCGAGCAAACATCGTGGCCTACACGCTGGCGGTACTCGGTGACATCACGAAGCGCAGGAAGGAGAGCATCGACTTTCTGGGCATCTGGAATGCACAGAAGGTCGATCCGGTGCTCGAAAGTGCCATCGCTGTCGTGTCGGGGGTCGTGAACGACGACATCATCAGACCACCGCAAGGCATTTCCAACATTTCCGAGTGGTGCAAGAAGGAGGCGTGCTGGACGAGGATACAGGCTCGTACCGACGCCATTGCCAATCTCCTCCCGCCCGAGTTCTACGATCGACTTGTTCCGCAAGATGATCAGGCAGCGATCGTGAAGACTGCGAAGCAGACGCAGAGGATCGACAACGGCATCGAGGCGCAGCGAAAAGTGCTGGCTGTTCCCGCTGCGGAATGGGCTCGCATCCATCAGTCGCTGCTTGAGAAAGATCTGCTCACCCTGAAGGAAGACGGCGTGCTCAGGGTGGCCATGCAGATTCCCTCCAAGCTCCCGACAGAAAAGCAGAGTGTGGTGTTGCTGGATATTCTGGAGAAAGGGCGTCTCGAAGGCGTGGTTGTGAGCGAGCCCTGAGCGCCGAAGGTTGTCCCGGCGCGCTATTCCGTTCACCGGCCCGACGAAGGCGGCACGCTGCGACGACACTGGTTTGTGTGCCGCTATTCCACAGGGGAGAATACTGATCCTTGGCCTGAGCCTGGCACCAACTCAATATACAGGGCATTTCGGCCAACAATGACAGCGAGCGTTGGTCGCTTATCCCGACGCTTGGCCGACAGACGGTTCCACTCCGATCTATCGAGGCCCGACGGGTTGGGGTTGTCTTCCGGATGGGTGTGCCATTCGCCCAAATAGCGGATGGTTCCCTGGCTCGCCGTCCATCGAGCCAGTGCAATGGCTTCGTGGCCGAATGGCATTCTCTCGAACAGGTAGCGAAACCGTTTGTCCCATGCCGTGGGAACCGTTGCATGCTCAATGAGCATGTGAGTTCCATGGACCGAACCAAGTAGCAGCCCGCCAGCTTCGCAGTCAGAATCACTGGCTTGGACATGCTGGCGGAAGGTCTCCAGCGTGGACTTCGAAAAATGTAGCAGCGTTCTGTTGTCGTCGGCCGCCCAAGAACTCATGAATTGCATAAGGGGCACTCCCGATCCCGCGGAGGATTGCAATCGGGTGTGGCAAGCTGCTGGGCGCGGTCGATCAACCTGGTTCGTAACGCGGGGGTATAAACGCCGTTGACCCAATCGAGGGTCATCTCAGCGCCCAGGCTGGCAGCGTGCACCGACACCGAAGCGGGGAATGGCACGTACAAGCCTTCGCATCCATGCCCCGCCAGAATGGCAGGAAGAGGATCAGTGATAGAACGGAACTCGCCTCTTCTGTTGCTATGCCAAAGACATCGATAGCACGCATCAGATGCTTTCGTCCTCAGGAGCGCACGGACAGCCGTTCCCGGCCCCTCGATCCAGACCGAAAGCATGGGCGTCGGAGGCGGATAGTGGCCGCACAGCCAATGCCCGAGAGATTCTTCCCTGGTGGCATCTATGAGCAGGTCCAGCTCTCCCAGTTGGGCATGCCTGACATCCACGGGCAGCGCGCGAATCTCGGCGCCTGGCGCCAAGCGCTTGAGTTCCTTCGCCATAGCCTCCGCCTTGTTCGACAGCAGGTCCGGGAATCCGAGGCGATGGCGCCCGATGTTTTGCGGGAGAAGGCAATCGAAATCCACCAACGTGAGTTTTCCGCCACATGTCCCCGCCCCAGCCTTGACAAGCATGTCCGACAGATAGCCACCAATCGTGCCGCATCCAACGACGGCGATGTTCTTCCCTGCAAGCGTCTTTGAGTTCGGCATGTTCCGCTGGGCAAGGTACCGATCGTCAATTCTGACCACCGAAATGGGCATCACCTTCAACCCATAGCTCGAATCCCTGCGATCTATGAGCTTGCTCTTTTGGACAAGACTTTGGCGGTCGTAGAGAACCGCAAAGCCATAGGTCATCAGCGGAGACTCGATGACGATCAGAACTCCGTTGGCCTTCTTCCTCTCCCCCTCCTTGATACGCTCGTGAATCTTGCGCCGGCACCGGGGATCAAGAGTGCTCTGCCACGCCAGGATATCTCCGACTGTTTCAGGAGGCCAATTGCTAGTCAGAGGGCGCGGTTGAGCACCGGTCTTTACTCGGTAAGTCAGCACCGTTCTATCGGTGACCTGGTAGCCGAGCGACTTCAGCTTCTCAGTTGTTCGATCTTCGTTGTCGGTGATGAACCACAAGGGGTACCCATTGGCATGCGCGACGATGCAGTTCTGTCGCCCTAGATCCTCGCCTTGCATGTCCACGAAACAATGCCAGCCGTGCCAATAGGCGAAGAACTCTTCCGCGAGGTCTTCGATCATCTCCCCCTGCATGATCTGCCCGAACACGACGGCCGCGCGTTGCAGGCACGCCAGCGACTGTCCGACAGGATCGTAGATGTCCAGAACGACGGTCCCCTTGGCGAGATAGCAAAGCCCGCCATCTGCGCCAAGATGAGGAACCGCTGCGGGCAGCTCAGGAGGGATTTCCAGCAGCCGGATGCGAGGCAAGTCGAAGAACGTGGGGTCGAGCTGGACTTCGCACGGACAACCCTTGTCCGCTTGGGGCGAGGTCAACCGTCCGTGCAGCCTGAACCAGCCGTCATCCGTCTTGCCAACAAACGCGAAGCCTCGCTGCTTGAAGGCCTCGATCACGTCTGCGACCGCTGCGGCGCTGCTCATCCAGCTTTCGTTCGTCCGATGAGTTCGCTAGGACCAGCAGTAGCGGGAGTCGCGGCAATAGTGGCGGCAACGGACACCACCTTGACCCGATCCGGCTCGTTCGGAAAACGTGGGCCAAATTCGCCTCGCATCCAGATGCAGGCCTGTGAAGGACTGCTGGCGCCGGTTGCTCCGCGAAGCGCCTTCTCAAACTCTTCGAATGCTTTGGCCGCATCTTCGACACCCGCTTGGCCAAGTCGTTCCGTGAGCGATTCGGACTCTTCCACGGGGTTGTTCACTCCCCCACGCAACCGGGCTGGCAGTGCCGCGACGACATCCAGCAGAGCGAGGTCGTCGCGCCTATCGCGTTTCTCAAAGAGCGGGGCCGCGGCGGCCATCAACAGGATCGAGGCAGGTCCTCCGCTGGACCACTTCCAATCGCGGAACGCCTTCAAGTAACGAACCACGCGGCGGAACTGCTCCCCCTTGGCTTCCACTTCGCCCAGGAACCATTCCTTCACGGGCCTCGGGTCAGAGGACATCCAGTTGCATTCACGATGGGCCAGGAGAACCTTGTCAGCCGGCAGCGCGGTCCACGCATCGCGCTCTGCCATGTTCACCGCTTCCGTCAGCGAGTCGTAGCCATATCGCTCCATCGAAGCCTTTGCGAGCGTGACAAATTCCTCGTCGGGAATGGCGTACAGAGGAATATCAATGTGAGCATACGCAGCAATGACGATGCGTATGCAGGTCGGCTTGTCGGTGACAAGCTTCCACCGCCTTTCCTCGACCAGCGGCTTCAATGCTTCTTCCGCAGCGGCAAAGAACACCGTCGCCGCAGTGCTGGGACGCTTCGTCTGCGAGACGAAACTCATTGGCAGATAGCAGCCATCGTCGACATCCGCCTGCTGAGGGTGTTGTGCCGGGGCGTTCAGCGTCTTGTATGCCCACGACCCTTGCGTGAAGAAGCGCGGCTGCGGCACGTCTTCCGTGTATCCGTTTGCCCTAAGCACGCGGGGGATGCCTGTGCGCAGGCAGTCCCTGACGTCAGTGCGTGCGCTGGCGATCCAGGCGCGCTGCCCAGGCGTCAGATCCAGCTCGTCGTGCATGCAGGATTCGTCATCAAGGGTGGTGAAGAAGAGTGGGCTCAAGTTCAGCATGCGGCCTCCGGAACATTCTTGTTGGGGCCGTGATAGAAGATGGGAGCGTCGGCCTGGTGCGCTCGAAATGGTTGGAAAAGAGGATCGCCGAGCGCACGCTGCGCCGCGTGGTTGCCGCGATCCTTGAGCGTATTCGTGGCGCCAATGGAAACCCGATCCAGCGCCTTCACGTCCTTGCTTTGATCCGGCGTCGCCTTGTCGTCGATCTGGAAGTAGTTGTTGCCCAACGCCTGCCGCAGCATGTAGTCCACCGACGACTCCTGGGCGGAGATCACGAGATCGAAGAGTCCCCCGCGCCACTTGCCGAATCCGCGGTCGAGGCTGGCGCCGCCACGAACGGTCGCACCGATGGTCATCGTGCCGATGGCGAGGACCCGAACCAGCGCATCCTGCTTCGGCGCCAGGAACGTCTTGACTTCGTGCAACCCGAACAGGCCCGGGGCGTTGCCCACCAGCCCCCCATCCGCGAAGACACCGCGGTCGTTGCGCGCCAGAGGAAAGTAGACGGGCGCGGCGGCTGTCGCCAACGCCACATCAACGACCTTCATGCGGTGATCCAGCTCAAAGGACGGATGGTGCGGTGTCTTGAAGAACTGCCCGCGTCCCGTCGAGTAGTTGACTGCCGGCACAAGAACACGATGCTTCAGGTCGCCTATCGTGGTCCCTTGGAAGTGCTCGGTCAGTACCTCTTTCAATCCCGCTGAGTCATGCTTTGCGGTCAGCCAGAATCCCAGAAGCCGCCGCGGCAGGCTGCGGCAGCCAAAGATGCGGCTGCCCTGTTCTTCAAACAGTGCCTTGAGTTCATAGGCCGGAATTTCCGCAGCCAGCCCCAAAGCCAGCATCCCTCCTGCCGATGTGCCGCAAATCAGATCAAAGTGCGAAGCGATCGGACGGCCCAGCACGGTTTCGAGTTCGGCGAGAACCGTGGCGGTGTACAGGCCGCGATAACCGCCCCCTGACAGGGCGAGCACATGGTAGGTAGGGATGCCCGTCATGGCACTTCAGCCCTTCGGCGGGAAGGAGTCGTTGCCGTGGCTGTCCTTGTCACGGATACGGCCATCCGGACGATGGATGACGAGTTCGGATTGCTGGTTGCGTGCGATATCCCTCGCTGCGTCAATGGCCTGTTGCTGCGTGTCGTGCACGGAGGTCGCCCGCTGATTGCCGGCTCCCTTCACGGCCCAACCATCTTGATGAGGAACAACATGCTGATTCTTGCCTGCCATAATGACTTTCCTACAGTGGAACTATCGAAGACCCAGCCGCTCGGCTAGGTTGTCAACGGCCGCCCGCTGTAGCACAATTCGTTGCTCACGCAGACAACAGAAAGGCCGAGCCAATCCAACCTGGAGCAGGCGTAAAACCTACATCTGTTGCCTGGCTGGACAACAATGTATCAGAGCGCGTGCGCCGGTGCAACTGGGCGTGCGGTGTGCGCCTTTGAACATCAACCGGATGTGGAGGGGCAACAGAGGGCTTGGCCCTTCTTCCCGCAACCGCAAGGATAAGAACTCATGCCGCAAACAGGCCTAGGCGTCGCCCTCAAGACGCTACGCGAACGCAGAACCCTTTCCCTGCGTGAGATCGGCCAGCTATCGTCAGTTGATCATGCTTATGTCCACCGTCTCGAAACAGGCGAGAAGACAAACCCATCCCAAGACTTGGTGGAGAAGCTATTGAAGGTTCTCAAGCCGGGGGAAAGAGATGCCGCACTCGTGATGTGGCTGGTTGACCACGCAGATGCTGATCCAAGCCTTGTTGAATTCGTGCTACAAGATCCCTCGATCAGCATCGATGTTTTTTCAGCCGCGGCTGGAGTCAGGCATCGGGGAAATGCAAGGCCTGATCCCGCGACGCTCATCGCCCGAATCAAGAAGGCCTTTGACGACGACGAGGACGACTGAACATGGACGAGGCGGATGTCAGGCAGAGAGCGCGCGCGTTTGTCGCGAGAGTCGATGTTTCGAACATCCGAGAAGACCTGTCCCCGTATGTGAACGCGGCTAACGCCAAGGTCAAGAAGGATGAGCTTGGCGATGGGGAGTCCGGCTATACCGTTACCAAGCCGAACGGGAAGCACATCATCACGGTGAATTCGCTGGAAACCGAAGAGCGCCAGCGCTTCACTGTCTGCCACGAAATAGCTCATATCGTGCTCGACTTGGAATCAAGTCACGACGAGGTGCCGTCATGGTCCTATGCAAAGCGACATCCGAACGAGATCGCCTGCGACACGTTTGCCGCTGAACTGCTGATGCCCTATCAGCAATGGCTCTCCGCTGTTCCCAAGGAAGAGCCCTCCCTGGATCTCATCCAACACATGGCCGACTTGTTCGGCACATCATTCCCTGCAGCGGCGTCAAGGTTTGCCAGTCTTAGTGACATGCCGTGCGCATTCGTCACCATGGAGCGCGGTGCGGTGCGATATGCCGCACGCTCAACGGCCTTGCGGCAAGCTGGGGCCTGGATACCTCCCAGGTCGGTCATTCCAGCAGGCTCCGTAGCTCACCGAATCCGCTCTTCAGGGAATAGCGCTACTGAGACGGGGGAAGTTTCACAGGATGTCTGGTTCGACAACTGGGAGAAGGGCCTTGATCTATGGGAACTTTCAAGACATTACCAGCGCACCGATACCACCATCTCCTTGCTATGGTTCGACGGCGACGATTTGCCGGAGGTTGAGGTAAACCGCTTCGGCACACGTGTCGAAGACGATGGAGGCTTGGCTGAATTGACGGGAGAGCTGCCATGGCCGGGGCGAAGCAGGCGCCGCTGAAAAGCCATCACGGCCACGACCGCAAGGAGGTTACTCTTATGCGCCATTCGCGCGTTCTTACAGGTACTTCTTGAATGTCGCCGCCGCAATGCACACCGCCACGCCGAGCAGTGCGGCGCTGGGCAGCAGGATCAGCAGCGGGTTCATGCTGACCGGTAGCGCCAGGTAGGTCACCCACGGGAGTACCGCCAGCGGGATCAGGCTGGCCCTGGCGCGGTGATAAACGAACCCGGACTCGCGCCCCGCGCCGAAGCGGCGGATGTCCCGGCGCACCAGACCATCCACCAGCCCGACGAACGCGGTCATCAGGAACAGCGGCAGGGTCAGGCACAGCACCAGCAGCCGCACGAGGAAGATCAGCGTCGTATAAGCCGCCGCGATCAGGTAGCTCTCCACGTTCACGTAGACCAGGCCAATGTAATAGCGGAAAGCCTTGGTCGGGCGATGGCTGCCGGCGCTAGCCTGCGCCGAGGCGTCGCGCATCCAGTCCAACAAGCCCGTCTTCACGAAAACCCACTCGTAGGTGCCCTCCACCAGCCAGCGCGCGGTGCGTCCCGGCTCCTGCACAACGGCGCTCCGGGTGAAATGGGTGGAGAGCTGGTTCAGTTCGTAGTCGAGCATGCCCTGCGCGTGGCGCCAGCCCTGATCGGGCCAGAACAGGTGCATACCAACGCATTCGATGACGATGGACAGCAGCAGCGAGGCGACCAGCACGCCGAACAGGCGCCATGGCAGCGTGACCACGCTGGCGACCAGTCCGCGTTGGCGTGCCTGCTGTCGCTCGGCGGTCGCGGCGGGCTCTTTCACGATAGCGCCTCTTTATCCGGCGTGCCTTCTTGCACGTCCTCGGCCAGATCCGCTGGCAACGCGTCGTCGTCGTGCAACCGGGGCAGTCCGTTGCTCTCCCACCATTCGCCCGCCTCGGCGTAGTGCTGGCGCATGTAGCCGGCCAGTTGTTGCAGGTCCCGGGGCATAGCTTCGTCCGGATCGGGCGCCGGCAACGGCATGCGGACCTTCCACAGGTTACCGCCTTCGATGAGGGCGAAACACTGCCCCTTGGGCAGGCCGACCACGTGCGCAGGCTCGATGAGTGGCACGCTCGACGTGCTGATGCGGTCCTGCGCGTTGCTGGTGAAGTCGGTCGAACCGTGGATGTCGGAACTGTCGGTGGCGCCGCTGACCAGCGTGGTGGTGTAGACCTCCACCTTCGGCAGTTGTCGTGTCAGCAGTTCGGCGGTGGCGGTCTCGCGCACCCGCAGCATGAACAGGTTGTTGAAGTTGCCGATGACCTGGCCGGCCTTGGCGCGATTGCCGATGCGCGCCTCGATGTCCGAGAGCGTCTGCGTATAGGCCGTGACCTGCATGCCTGCACCGCCACCCTTGTTGATGAGCGGGATGAACTCATCGCCCATCAGTTCGTTGAACTCGTCCGCATGGACATTGATGGCGACCTTGGCATTGGCCGATGCTCCAGGCAAGCCGTCGTCGATGCCGTGCTTGTAGATGTGCCCCGCTACCGACACGAGGTCGCTGAACATGCTGTTGCCGACGGCCGCCGCCACTTCGGCGTCGGACAGCGCATCCAGCCCCACATAGACCACGGCCCGCTTCCTGATGATTTGCATCCAGTCGAAGATCGGGCGCGGGTCGCACAGGTCGGAATAGTTCGGCGCGAGCAGTTGCGCGATCTTGCCGGTGGTGAGCTTCTCCAGCAGCGGCAACAGCGAAGCGACGATCTTGTCGAAGTAGGTGCGGTCGTAGCGCACCGCGGAGCGCAGGCCGTCGAGCACGGCGTCATAGGTTCGTGTCTGCGACAGGTACTGCTCCAGTGCCACCACCCGCTTCTCTCGCCCGACCATGTGGCGCGGGATGGTCTTGTCGTTGAGGCGTCCTTCGAGCTGGACGATCACCTCCCAGGCCTTGGGCTCGGTTCGGGCAAAGAAGTGCTGGGCGTACTCGATGAACAGCGCGTCGATGTTGACGACGTGGCGCTGGATCAGCAGGTAGTCTGGCCGCTGCCCCAGTTCCACCAGGGCACGCGCGATGATGTTGACGAAGCGCCAGGCGAACTCTCGGAACGCGGCGCTGTTGCCCTCGCCGGAAAGCTGCCCCGCGATGCGGGTGGCGACTTCCGAGATGCGCCCGAACCGGCCCACGGCGTTGTAGCGTGCCGAGATGTCGGGCCAGCCCAGGTGGAACACGTACATCTCGCCTTCGCGTCCGGCGCGCCGGGCCTCGACATACATGCGCTTGAGCAGGTCGGCATCGCCCTTGGGATCGAAGACGATCACCACCTCGTGCTCGCCATGGACCTTGCGGCGGATGTCCTGCGTGATGAACAGTTCGGCCAGGCGCGTCTTGCCCACGCGCGTGGTACCGAGCACCAGGGTGTGGCCCACACGCTCGCCCAGCGGCAGGGTGACGTCGGTCTCGTGCGGCTCGATGCCATGCAGGCGCGGCATGCCACCCACTGGCGGCAAAGGCCGGACCGGGTTGAGCGGGTTGTCCCAGGCCAATGCCCGCGCCAGCCTAGGCAGCGGCGGCGGCGCGAACTCCAGCCGCTCCTCCAAGCGGCGCGCCAGGCGGTAGAACGTCGTCGGTTCGGCGTAGCGCCGGAACTCGGGCTTGTAGGTCTGCGTTAGCCGATGGGTGTGTCGTTGTTCCCAGCGGAAGCCACGCCCAACGAACAGGCGGTACTGGCTCACTGGCACGTCGCGGCTCGTCATCACGTAGCGTGGCAGACGACGGATGTGGCGGCGGTAGCGCAGGATGGCCCAGGCGTCGCGCAGGCGGACCGCGCCGAAGGCCAGGAAGGCCAGCGCGCTGCCGAGGCCGAGTACCGGATTCAACGCGAGCGACCACGGTGCCACCACGCACATCACCGCGGCGCCTGCGCATACGGCAACGGTGTATAGCTCCACTGCTGGCCGCAGCAGGACTTCGACGGCGTGCGGCTGGGCCATCGGGCAGTTCTCACTGTTCGATGCCGGTGGCGGTCACCAGCACCGGGTAGTGGCGCAGCCCCAGGCGCTCGGCCAGTTCGTCCCCGGACGCCGGTGCCAGCATCAGCCCGGGCGCCAGGGAACGCAGCGCTGCCAGTGCCTGCGGTGACTCGACCTGGACCACCAACCCCACGGCCCCGAGCTCGCGCAGCGCCGGGGCACGCTGGCGCAGCCAGGCATGGGAGCGCTGGTCATCACCAACCAGGAACATCGGCGTGAGCCCCGGCGCCTGGATCGCCCGGGGAGCCACATCGCCAGGGGCCAAATGGGCCGAACGCACCGGCAGCATGGCCGCCTCGCCAGAAGGCCCTTCGGGCAGGCGTGGCATCTCGATCCTGGGAGATGACCTGCTTCCGGTGCGCGGTTGCAGGTCCAGGGCTTGGTAGTAAGGCAACGCGGAGGCACCGCCGTGATCCTCGACGACGATCAAGGGCGGCGATTGTCCGAAAGCGGCTGGCACGGACACGAGCGGCAGCAAGCCGATCAGCCACCGCGTAGCGGGACGGAAGATTCGAGGCTTCATGGCAGGGTTCTCCGGGTATCCGAGCCCCGCGCTGGCTCGCCCAGTACGCGGGCCAAGTGGCGGCCAACACTCTGGCGGTAGCGCGCAGCGGGTGCGCCACCAGCGGGACGGTGGTAGCGGCCGATCGTGATCAGCCAGTCCTGGCCAGGCGCGTGCTGCTCGCGCAGGATCTGCGCGGCCAGCGCCAGGTTCCGATAGGGATCGAGCAGTTCGCAGGGGTGGTCGTAGCGGTGACGCTGGTAGCCCAAATTGATCTGGCCCAGGCCAGCGTCGATGCGGGTGCGCGGCACGTCACGCAATGCCTGGTGCAGGCCGGCGCAGGCCTCGGTACGGGTGGCGAATCGACGCGATGCCCCGGCCACGTTGAGCGTCCAGGGCCAGGGCACGAGGCGGCCGTGGTACTGGGCGCCACTCTCCTGCAAGGCCACGGCGTAAAGCACCTCCGCCGGGATGCCCGCGCGCTGTGCCGCGAACTGGTAGGCCGGCGGCGGGACCTCCCCCGCCTTCGCCTGGCCGAGTGCCCAGCAAGCCAGCAGCAGGAGCGGGAGACGCGCGAGGCCTACTGTCGCTGCCATTGGCCGCCGACCTGGCGCACGACGGCGGGCAGTTCGCCCTGCAGGCCGAGGGACAGCCAGCGGCCACCGTCATGGTTGAGAGTGATGTACCGGGCGCGCACTTTCGCCGGGTCGATACGGGCCCGGCGTGCCCATTCACGGATGCGCGCGTCGTCGGCGCGACTGCCGACGACATAGACATCGAACTCGACGCCCGACGCCTGCAGCCGCTGCACGGCCTGGTCGCAGGCGGTACAGCCGTCCTTCACGAAGACCGCGGTTCGGTCGGTGCCTGATGCGATGGTGGTGCCCGCGCCGGTCGGCTTGGCACCGGGTAGGTTGACCCTCGCCATGCCCGGCGCGATCCGTTGCCAAGCGGCGTCGTAGGCACGCTGGTAGGCCAGCGTCTTCTCGACCCGCCGGGCTTCGGCCCGAACCTGCAATTCCGCATAGCGGCGGCGCTCCTCGTCGGAACGTGCTTCGATGCCGAGGGCGGTGAGCGGGTCGAGGCTGGGCGAGTAGACGCCCAGCGGCCCCTGCATCAACTCGCGATAGCGCGTCCATTCGTCCGTGTGCAGCCCCCAGTCCTGCGCCCGCTGTTCGTCGCTGCGAGCGATGGCCGCAGGCGCTTCACGGCTCGGCGCCGTCCTGGCTGCGGTGGTTGCGCCGGTGGGCAGCGCGAGCGCCGCCTGCATGGCGGAGGCAGCCAGCAATGCAACCAGCAACGGCGGGGTCAAGTGGCGCGGGACCATCGGTGTGGGCCTCCTTATCGGGGCGGGATGGGCAGCCGGCGGATCTCGTCCCCCTGCCGGAAGACGGCGCCATCGCGCTCGATCCCGTCCAGTCGCCAGCCACCCTCCGACTCTCCGGCGCGCAGCAGGCGGACATCGGCCAGCCCGGTGCCATCGGCAGGCATCACCGACACGAAGTGTTCTCCCGCACGCAGTTCCACTCCGATCAGGCGGAATGAAGGCTCAACAGGCTGGGGTTGGGCCGCCACGGGTTGGGATGGCCGTGGTGCGGGCAGCTTGGGCTGGCGCGAGACCGGGCGGGCTTCCAGTCGCGTGACGCGGGTTTCCAATGCGTGCAGCGCATCGGTGGCAATGTGATGGGCCTGCGCCTGCTCGAGCGCCGCCAGCCGCTGGTCCAACGCCGCGGTGTCCTGCTCGTAGCGCGCCTGCGGCAAGGCGGCGGGCTGAGTGTGGCGTTGTTCGATCCGATGCGATAGGCCATCCACTCGGGATTCGAGCAGGGACACCTGCGCGGTGGGCGCGAAGGCCTGGGTCTGTTCCACCAGCCCGGACAAGGCCATGTGATCCACCAGCACCACCGCGCTGACGAGCAACAACCAGGTTGCGGCCGCGACCCGCAGCAGCGTCGTGCGCTGGCCCGTCGCTGAGTCCCGGATGGTCATGGCGAAACCTCCCGGATCGGCGGAGGGCTCTCCGCCGAACGGTTGATTTCCGGTGGCTTGGGCTCGTGCGGCGTATGAGCCTCCCTGAGGCTGCGGATGAAGCACACCTTCCGCTCACCGTCGTCGACCTGCAGATCCCAGACGGGGCCGGCCAGTGTCAAGAGCGCATCGCGCAGCAGGACCGGGCCGAGCCGGTAGTGAGCCGCCGGCAGCGGCAAGGCCAGCAGATCGGCGGACTGCTCATCGCACAGCCGGTAGCCGGAACGCAGAACGAGGTGCCTGAGGGCATCCCCGACGGTGGCGCCCAGCGTGCCGGGGATCTCCACATCCACCACCTGCAGCAACAGGTCGTGCTGGGCCGCCGTGGGCGCGAGTTCGACCAGGGTGTAGCGGCCATACCGCGTCACTGGCACGAACTCCGCCACGGCCTCGGGCGCGATGTCGGTGGCTTCGGATGCCGGTGCTGGCGGCACGGTGTGCGTCATCGCGCAGCCGCTGGCCATGGCGGCCAGGAGCAAGCCGGGCAGACGGATCAGGTGGCTGCGTCCGGCGATACGGAAGGGCTGGCGGGATGGGCGCATGGATCGGTGTCCTGAAACAACGAGCCATTACCATCGCCGTGCAGGCCCTTTGTCACAGCAAACAAAGCGAATCCGTCGGCTCCCGATTTGCCGAAAGCAATGCCGGCAACCACGCGGTTGCTGGGATGCATGTCGGGATCATGCCGCGGCGAATGGTCGTGCCGGGGCGATCTCGCCGCCTAACGCCGCGTCCGATCGTTGATCACGATATAGAAGACAGCCGGCTCGCCGCCTTCATTGCGGAACTCATGCACGCAATCCGAAGGAAAGAACAACGTATCTCCGGCAGCGACGTCGAAGCGCCTTCCGTCGATGACCACGGTAAGCGCCCCCTCATGCACGACGAGAAACTCCTCCACGCCCGCATGGTGCGGGGGGAACTCGACGGACTTGCCCGGAGGCAACACGTTGAAGGCCAGATCGACCGCGCCATCCTCGAACAGCGGCGAAAGAGAACGGCGTTCAAAGCCGGAAGCGGGGTCGTGATAGACCGCCTGGCGCTCCCTGCCATGCAGCCTGGGCTGGCGCGCATGGAATCCCCCCAGGAGTTGAGACAGGCTGACCTGCAGTGCGGCGGCAAGCTTGCCCAGCACCGTGGCAGTGGGAACCGAGGCGCCACGTTCGATCTTGGAGATCATCGCGCGGCTCACGCCCGACAACGCCCCGAGCCGATCAAGGGTGAGCTGCGCCTCCAGACGCAGACGTCGAAGATTGGCTGGGAGCGCTTCGGCGCGCTCACCTTGCGGCCTGGTCGGGGGAGCGGAGGAGTTCGGCATGGGCCGCGATCAAGTCAGGATGAATGCGTGGGGTCCCGATGGCGCTGAAATCGATCGCGCCACGAATTTCTACTATAGTAGAAATTCTCAAATTCAAACAGGAGCATGGCCATGCGTCTTCTGGTGCTGGGTGCAGGTGGGATCGGGGGCTATTTCGGCGGGCGTCTGGCCGCGGCCGGCGTGGACGTGCGTTTCCTGGTCCGGCCGAGACGCGCCGCACAACTCGCCGAGACCGGGCTCGTCATCAAGAGCCCTTTGGGTGACCTGACCCTTACCGTGAAAACAGTCGTCGAGGCACCGCCGTCCGTGGATGTCGTGCTGCTGGCCTGCAAGGCCTACGATCTTGAGGGCGCGATGGCCGCCATCGCGCCGGCCATCGGCCCCTCGACATGCATCGTTCCGCTGCTCAATGGGGTGCGGCATCTGGATCACCTGGATGCGCGCTTCGGCGCCAAGCGCGTTCTGGGCGGCCTGTGCCACATCGGTGTTGCGCTCGGCCCGGCCGGTGAAATCCAGCATCTCAACACGCTGCAGCGCCTCGCCCTCGGTGCACGCACCCACAGCCAGCAGGACGCGGCGCAGGCGCTGCATGAATTGGTGGAGCGCGGCGGTTTCGCACCGGTGTTGAGCCAAGACATCCTGCAGGAGATGTGGGAGAAGTTCGTATTCCTCACGACCTATGCCGGCATGACCACGCTGATGCGCGCGCCCGTTGGCGCAATCGTGCAGGCACAAGATGGCGAAGCGCTGGTGCGCCAGATGCTTGGCGAATGCGTGGCGACCGCCGCCGCCTCAGGGTACATCCCATCGCAGGACGCCTATGCCCGCATGTTCACAACGTTGTCCGAGCGCGGGTCCACCGGCACCGCATCAATGCTGCGCGATCTGCAACGTGGTGGCCCCACCGAGCATGAGCACATCATTGGGGACATGCTGCGTCGTGCGCATGAAGCTCGACTGGATGCGCCGCTGCTGAGGGTGAGCCTTGCACACATGCAGGCCTACGAGGCGACCCGCATGGCCCATGGCGGTGGATGAGGCCCTGTCTTCCGCTTCCCGGATCGATGTCACCGTCTGGATGACCAAAAAAGAACGGCTCCCGGAGGAGCCGTTGAAGTGAAGCAGTGAGGTTCAGCACACCAACTGTCGTGCCAGCGCGACTTCCACCGAGTCTCCGTCCTGATTCAGGACATCAAGCCCGGACTCCGGCACGTCGCCCGACGTGCTTTGCGACACCATGATCTTCCGGGCCATCAACCCCAGGCAGGTCATCTGCGAGGAGTTGGCGTAGCCCAGGTAGATCACGCGCACCGGCTGCTTCTGGCCGATGCGCCATGAGCGCCGGGCGGCCTGCTGCAGCGAATACACGTTGTAGCCGGACTGGAGGAATACGATGGTCGGGAACTCCAGCAGGTCCAGGCCGGTTTTCACCAGCTCGGGATTGGTGATGAGCACGTCGATGCCACGGTCCAACTGCTCGGCGATCCAGTCCTCGCGGCGGGAAGCATCCACGCTCGCGCGCAGTACCGCCACCTTGAAGCCTTCCTGCTCCAGCAGCACCCTCAAGCGCGACGTGGTGTCGCGCGTGCCGGTGTAGACCGAATAGACCAGGGTCTTGCGACCCTCTGCCTTCTCCCGCTTGCAGATCTCGATCAGCTCGCGTTCCTTAGGCATCACCTCCAGCTCGTTGAACTGAGCCGGCACGAACGCCAAGGTGCTGCGCGTGCGCGGATGCACCACCGTCTCCGACCGGAAGCAGCAGTCCGGCCAGGCCAGCAGCACGTTGAGGACCACACCGAGCAGCGTCGTGTCGCGCTTCGCCAGGGCCTGCTTCAGCTCCTGGGTCAGGCGACCCGCCAGATCGCGGTAGGCCGCGGCTTGCGCCGTGTCCATCGCGACTTCGCGGAACTCCTCGTCGTAGGGCGGCAGCACGTTGCCACCGATGTCCTTCAACTTGAGGAAGACCGTGAACGGCAGGACGCAACGCAGCACGCCCTTGGGACCGAAACCCGGCGCCTTGACCGTGCGCACCGATACCTTGGTGCCTTTGGCCGTCTTGTGCGCCGTGCCGGTGCTCTCGGAGTAGATGTCCTTCAAGACACCGTGATCGCGCATGAACGCCATCGCGGCCGACGTCATGCTGCCGCTCTTCGTCGGCCGGTAGCCGTCTTCGATCATCCGCCCCGGCAGGGCTCGGAACAGCAGGTGGAACAGGTCGTCGCCGTAGCCGCCCATCAGTGTGCCGGTGAGCAGCAGCGTCTTGCGCGCCTTGGCCGCCAACACCCCCATGGCCTGGCCCTGTGCGGAGCCGCCGTTCTTGTACTCGTGTGCCTCGTCGGCGATGAGCAGGTCGAACGTGCCTTGGGGAAGCTGCCTCTTGATGAACTCGGACGGCTGGTAGCCGCCCTCGCCGAAGCCGAACTCCATGTTGGCCATCGCGCGTTCCATGCGATGGGCTTGCCGGTCCGAGAAGACCAGCTCGCCGTTGCCATCCATCAGGTTGATGAACTCGTGGATGTTGTCCCCGAGCATCGACGCGAGGAAGGCGTCACCGAACTTCTGCATCAGCTTCTGCGCGGTGACTTCGCCTATGGTAGGAATGCGCTTCAGTGCCTTGAGCACGGTCGAGGACTGGTCGCTGGCGGACAGGCCTCTCGGACGGATCAACGACCACAGGGGCGCACGGCAGTGGCAGCACTTGCGGCGGGACTCCTCGGCTTCGAGTTCGACCGGGTTGATCGGCTCGCCGTCGAGGTCGGTGATGACATGCCCGCAATCCGGGCAGGCCCCCACGTCGCCGTGAGGCGTGCGCCGCCGAACGAAGACAGGTTTCCAGTGGAACCCCATCCGCATCCGCACGCGGCCCAGGACGAAGAACTCCTGGCCCTGGGCCGGCACGCCCAACTGCTCGCGCAGTTTCAGCAGCTTGACCAGCGTGTCCGGGCCGTTGAGCACCCAGACCTTGGCACCGGCCACCGTCTCCTGAATCTCGCGCCGCCACTTGTAGACCAGGTGGGGTGGCGAGAGCACCAGGGTACGGCGGTAGCCTTCGGCGTTGAGCACGGCTGCGGTGGCAATACCCACCGTCGTCTTGCCGCAGCCCATCTCGCCATTGACGATCGCGGCACGTTCGCCGCGGTCGACCAGTAGCTCGGTGACGGCATGGACCACATCGGCTTGCGCCGGGAACAGCTTGCGCTTGAGCGCGGCGAGGATCAGTTGCCGATGCACCCGCACCTGGCCGGTGTAGACCGGAGGATTGGCGTGGTTGAGCGAATCAAGCAGCTCGTCGCCGAACTCCGATACGAAGTCCTGAAGGCTGAGTGTGAGAGGAGAAGATGCCGCTTCGAGCAGGTCTCCCTGCACGGCGGTTTCGGGAACGGTTTCGAGATCGAGGGACATGGTGATGCTCCAAGGCAATGGGGCATGCACCTCCCCCACGGGGCGGTGACATGCCCCTGGGTGGGAAGAAAGACGCGGCAAAGAAAACTGTAGGTGCCGCTGGATGCGGATCAGTATTCGCTGGGCAACAGCAGCGTGGTGACGCTGCGATCCCATTCCGTGATGATCCAGAGCTTCAGGTCGCGCGTGACCTGGTAGGACGAGAACAGACGATCCTCGCCAGACTTCAGCGCGGCGTCGTTCTGCCGCCGATCGCTGTCGTCCAGGTCGCCCCAGTCGCCATGAAGATGGCGGCGCAGGTACGGCGCGGGGTCGAGCCGGCCCTGCCGGACCAGTTCGTCGACGCCGGCGGTCATGACCACCTGCCCGGGGGAAAAGCGTGCTTGTGACGCGAGGTTGAGGATTGCGAGTGCCATGGTGGTTTCTCCTTCTGGAAGAAGGGGCCACGGCACCCCCATCGGGGCAACGTGACCCCGGTGGGTGGATGAAAGCGACGGCGAACCGTCAGGGAACAGCGATCAGCGGATGGTCAGCACTTCGCCCCACGTGGGCGAGCCCAGCGTCAAGTCCCATGCACGAATGACCGGCACGAACTTGTCGGTGAGGATGCGCGTCTCGGCCACGGAGCCGTCGTCGCGTTCGGTGTATTCCGTCTGGAGGGTCTTCTCCTTGTGGGTATCACCTTTGACGACGAGCACGCGCCCGCTCTTGGACTTCACTACGCCGGAGATCGCGCCTGCGGCCAAGGCCAAGGCGAGATGCCAGTGCGACAAGGCCCGCGCGGGCGGACGCAGCGATTGCTGCGCGGCGCCCAGGTGCGTATCGAGCGCCGGCCAGAGACCTTGCAGCCGGCCGACTTCATCGGCGAACTGCTCGGGCTCCATCGTCACGCGATAGAAGTGCTCCGGCTCGGCCGGGCTGGCAGGGACGGTGTACGGCAGGAACGGCCATTCGGGCGGCAGCTCCTCGGCTTCGGCGTCACCCTGTCCGATCTGCAGCAGCAGACCGCGCAAGGACTTGGCCGACTCCGATGCCTGGTCGCGTTGACGAATCCTGCGACCGAAGATCACCACCTGCTTGAACTGCGTTTCCACCGCACGGTAGATGCGCAGGTCGGCGAAGTGGCGCGTCAGCCATCCGACCAGCTCGGCATCGAGCACGTAGGACGGCACGATGAAGATCAGCACGCCGCCGTACTGCAGCAGCGGCAGCGCGCGCTGATAGAAGAGCTTCTCCAGCCGCGCACGGCCCTGACCCTGATAGCCGATGTTGCCGTTCACGTCCTTGCTCAGGTCGCCATACGGCGGGTTCAGCCACAGCAGCCCGAAGGACTGGCGCGAGATCAGCGTGTCCATCAGGTCACCTTGGATGCAGCGATCGACCAGTTGCCGTGCGTGGCGGGCGCGCTCGGCGTCGTACTCGACGGCGAAGGCCTGGACCTGCTCGCGCCCGAGGGCGTGAGCGGCTTCGGCGATCGCCACGCCTTCGCCGGCGCAGGGATCGAGGATGGACATGGCGCCGGGAGACGGCGCCAGTGCGGACAAGGCCCGCTCCAGCGTCGGTTCGTCGGTGGGGAAGTAGCCGTTACGGATGAAATTGCGCGCCAGGCGCGGAAACATGAGTGTCATGGATTTCTCCTGGTGATGGATGAGGGAAGGCGGGCACGCGCGGCGGGCACGCGCGGCGCGCATGCCCGTGGGGATGGCTCACGCCACACGCCGAAGCGGTGCGTTCGCGGCCAGTTCGTATTGCGTGGCGCCGAGGGTGCCGTTGCGGATCAGCTCGCCCAACGCCTTCGTCAGCGCCGGGACATCGAGGGCCAGCCGATGGCCTTCCAGCGGCCCGAGGGCCAAGGGAAGACCGGTCAGCATCCGCCGTGTCTGCAACAGCTCCAGCACGGTGTCGCGCCAGTGGTCGAGCAGTGGCAGCGGACAGGTGTCCTGCACCAGGGTCCACAGCCGGTCGAGCCGGTGAGCGGAATCCCTGGGCAGCAGCGCCAGCGCGCTGGCGTTGGCCTTGTCTGGCTTCACGCAGCGACGATCGAACAGCCACACATTCGTCAGCGAACCGAACAGCGTTCGCCGATAGGCGCGGGTGATGCGCTTTTCCAGGTTCTCGACGTTGCCGACGAAGACCTGGATGGATGCGCCCTGCTCGGTGATGACGTGGAACTGATCCAGTCCCTGTTCATCCCGGCCGAGGGTCAGGCGGGCGAGGAACTCCTGAACGGCGGTGTCGCGCGCCCAGATCGAGAGAAAGACGAGATTGCCCTGCTCGTCACCGACGTAACCGTCGGCCATGAGGTCGGGGCATTCGTCGATGCGGTACAGCGTCTTGGAAGGATGGGTGACAGGCATGCTGTGGTCCTCGAAGGAATCGGAGACAGCACCGCCCGCCGGGGCAATTGCTGCCCCAAGGGGTGGAAGAAAGCGCCGGGAACGGCTTGGCGAAGAGAACGACCTGTGCATCGCAACGCACCGTAGCCTCAAAGGTCTTGGCTACCTGGGCATGTTGTCGGCAACGCCGACGGACATGAGGGCAGATTGCTTCAGGTGATCAATGGGCCGTAGCGAAAAACCGCTTTGCAGTGTGCCCTTGTTCACCTGCTTGGCCCCGATACCCTGAGGAGGGCGCTGGCCAGCAATGCCCTCTCCTCAGTTCGCGGTAGCGCGGTTCGGCAACCCGGGCGAGACGAAGGCAGATCGCCAGAAGCGGACAGTCGCCGACGTTGCAGTCTAAACTGCCGGTAACTGCCGCTAGGAGGCACTTTGGCGTGAGCCGCGAGTGTTATGCCCCACCGAAGCCGGCTGCTCCTAAGTAATTTTTCGCAAGCGATTCGGCCTCCTCGGCTGCGCGAACGATGCTGATCTGGTCGTTCTGGACCTTTTGCTTCACCCGCATGTAGGTATTGAAGCTGTCCCAGGTTTCGCCGGCTGCGTCAAGCTCATTTTCAACAATCGCCTTCACGACCTGCGGATCGCGATAGCGCTCTTGCAGACGATTAAAGGCTCGCACTTCCAGCGCTTCACCGGCAGTGCCGGAAACTGTTTTGACAACGTTCGTGAGCATATGTTTACTCCTTATGTAGGTAGGGTCGGCGCGGTATCGTCGCCGGCCCTGCATTTGCTTCATCTGGTTGGATGACGCGTCGACGTCGGGGCGTCGACAATGCGATATTTGCCGCTCACGCCGTTCTGCTCCACCGGAAATCACGGAAACCGATGCTCATCCCCACGCCATCAGGCTACGCACGCTTGCCGACCTTCTCCGCCGTCATTGACGGCTTGGCCTCTGGCCTTGGGATTGCACGAAACAAAGAGGATGCGCTCGCCAGCCTCGGCTCGTTTGGTGGCCGGATCGACACCTATAGTGGCTCGACCCACCGTTCTGGCCTCCAAGACCGGCTCTTGGATCTGCTCGCGGGCTCGAACGAAGCGCTCCGAAGCCTTGTACAAGCCCGGCTGCTCGACGCCGAAACGGCACTGACCGATGCCAGGTCTATCCCACTGGTCACTGAGGCGACGGAGGCAGAAGGGCTGCGGCGCTTCATTGAGGTCTGGGCGGCCCCATGGATTGCTCAGATGCTTGATGCTGCCCGCCAGCACCCTGAGTCGGTGTTAGACAGCGCTCGGCAGCTGCTTGAAGCGCATGCCGCTTCACTCACGAGTGACGCCATGAGTTATTTAGCTACCTGGAAGGCTTCGGTCAAGCGAGCGATTCCTGAGGGCGTGAACGCCCCCGAGTTCCGATCGACGCTCGCCAGACTGGATCAGCGCTCTCAGCGCAAGCACTCGTCCATCGAGCAGGACCTCGCCAACCTGCGCGTTGAAATGCAGAGCAGCTACTCCTCTTCGCAGGAACTTGACGCCGCGGTTGACGCGGTTCGCCGGCTGTACCTCGCAGGCATGGCGACGATGCGGCTGTGCGCTATGGCCGCCGAGATTATTCCAGAGCGCGATCTTGTTGCGCTAGCTGCCGGTAAGTTGCTTGCAGGCCGGGACAGGGACGGGGTCTCCCCAGAGGAAGCACAGCAAAACCGCATTCGCATGTACTGGGGCTACCTCGACCCTGATTTGAATCTATTAAAGGAGTACCACCAGCTTGGCGCTCAGGTGAACGATCTGGACGAAGCGAATTTCGACAAGTTGCGTGCGGATTCGCACGCGGTCGCCTCGTCGGGCTTGTTGATGTTTGTCATCGACTACGCAGAGGGGCGCTGTCACCTTCACCATGGCCGCAATGAATTAGCACAGCAGTGCTTACATCGGGTTGTTGCGAGAGCTGACGGCCGACAACTTGGCAAAATCGCTGCGGACGCTGCGAGCATCCTAATCGCGCTGCGACTCGCTGGGCCTGGCCCGTTCATGTTCGAGGCACTAAATCCCCTGCTGCGCGTGCGAATTGACAACATGCCGCAGTCGATGGAGATGTGCATCGACTCTATTCCGACACCCTTCTCGGACTGGTCCCCCCGCCCCGAACCAAGCTTCTATGACTCGCACGTGATGGGGTGCGTGGCCTTCTTCAACGAAATTACTCACGCACCAAGTGTGTCTGCGATCTGTAATCCTCTGCAGCGCTTTGATGCAAGCTTGCAGAACCTGATCACCCAATCCCGCCAGGCTGGCGCTAGGCTGTCGGAGGTGGGACGGAAGCGACCGGCCATTGTTGGCACATCCGTCAAGCCGTATCAGCTGCTCAGGGACCACCTTTATTACCGCGATGCGCTCTTCGGGTGGAGTCCATCAGACCTGCCTGGTATGGATGCCTATGCGATGCTGCGGGCGCCCGATCAGCTTCGTCTCCTCCGCTTCGTGGATCCGGAGCAGTTCCAACTTGACCTGCAAGCGCATGGTTTAGGCCCATGGCGGCATTCTGATGATCCGCCGTAACGTCGCGAGGTCTTCGAAACGATGTCTACGCCGCTACATGTAAGCAATACTGCCTTTCGGGGCGCAAGTTCGATTCAGGCCTCACGTGCCGGTCAAATCGCGTGGCTAGACGAAGTGACCGGCGTTGAAGCGACGGGCTGGAAGCCACATGCCGATGCCGTCACACGCCGTCAGCGGTCATAAACGTGCTCGGGATCACGACGAGCCTATTGGCCTCGCCAACTGCTGCAGCGCCCCTCGAGATCGTCAGTTGGCTAGAGAGAGCAAGTGACCGATAACGCCCTGCAAAGCAGACGCTGGCCGGTGACGCTCGAATGGAAGCAACGGGTCATTTTGAGATCGTAAGCCCACCTCGCAGATCAGCGAAGGAAAAGGCGGACCATGCCGCGATGGGCACGATCCGCTGGGGGTCAGGCTTTCAGCTTGCGCAGGCCTTCCGCGAGCAGCCAGAGCGCCCGGTTGAGCCGGACGTTCTGATCGATGCCCTGGACGGGGCGCGTGCGCTGCTGGCGCCCGTTGGCGCTGCGACCAGTCAGGCCGCCTTTGACGAGATTCTCCTGGACCCGGTTGAACGTGGACCACAGGTCCGCGTGGTTGTCGTCGAAACGACGGGGACGCAGGATCTGGCTTTCCGTGATCGGCAGGGTCTTGCCGGGTTCGTCGTACTTGAGGACCAGGGCCGATCTGGCGAAGACCTCGGCCTCGCCGTCGTCGAGTGTGATGGCACGCATGGCGTCGCGCGAGTCCTGCACCTGCTCGAACCCATGCAGCACCTCGTAGGCGCCCTCGATCACGTGATCGGTGACGTTGCCCTTGTGAGGTACGCGCACGTCGGCGAACGTGTCGCCGCACACCAGGCCGTTCTGGCAGACGAAGCGGAACATGCCCGCCAGCATCTGGTAGCTGCTGGTGCCATCGTGCGAGTTGAGCAGAATGATCTCATTGGCCTCGGTGCCGTTGATCTGGCTGGCGTGGCGAAGCCGCAGCATGTGCTTGGTGTAATCGCGGCGGTCCTCCTGGCGCACACGGGTCTGGCACACCATGAACGGCTGGAAGCCTTCCTTGCGCAGTTCGGTCAGCACTGCCGCCGTGGGGATATAGCTGTACCGCCCGGAGCGGCTTTCGTGCGGGGTGTCCGCGAAGATGGAGGGTGCGACGGTGCGAATCTGGTCATCGGACAGCGGGTGATTCGACCGCAGCACTGGGGAGCGATAAGCGAAGCGGGATGAGAGTTGCATGACGATCTCCTTGGATGAGAGACCGGAGCCCCGCCCCACCGGGGAGGAACCCCGGTGGGTGGTGGAACGCCGCTGGCGCGGCGGTTGGAGTCAGGCCGTGGCGAGATGCCAGTCTTGGGACAGTGGAGCGAACTCGTAGCCCAAGGCACCGAGACGGTCGCGCTGCTGACGCAGGAAGCGGCGATCGACGGTGGCGTCGAGCTTGACGATCTCGCCCAGCGGCCAGAGCGCACCGAAGAGCGCGACGTCGTCCGCCTCGGCCGAGGCCTCGGGGGATGCGGCGGCCGGCTCGCTGCCGAACGGCGTGGTATCGACCAGGGGATCGCGCGGACTGCGCGACTTCGCCTTCGGCTTGACCGGGGGCGATGCCGGCGCGGGCGCCTGCGCTTCCTCGTCGATGGGATCGACTTCCTGCGGACTCAGCCGGCGGGCTTCGTCGCGGCTCAGGGCGTCGATGTTGGACAGCGTCATCCCGCCCAGATGGGCGCGGATCTCGATGACCATGCGGCCGTTGGCGTTGTACGTGGAGGGGCGAATCTCGACGATGGCGAAATCACCGTCGTACTTGCCCTCGCGGTACTGATCGAGTTCGGCGTTCTTCACGACGAACTCGCCGATCGAGGTCGCCAGGCGGCCGACGTTGAAGTCGCCGTTCCTGCCGTGGATGGTCTTGATGGCCAGTTGGCCGGGAATGGTGATCATGAAGGTCTCCTGCGGACGAAGAGAAGACAAGGCCCCGGGGATGGGGCCTTGCGGATCAGAACGACTCGGCAACGGCCAATGCGGGGGCATCGGCAGCATCGGCGACGGGCCTGGAAGGCTCCGGTGCCGAGGCTTGCTGCGCGGCGGGCGCGTCGGACGTCACAGGGACTTCCGGGTCCCGCTCGTCGGTCTCGGTCGGCTTGGGCTCGGCCTTGTAGACGAGCTTGCCGTCGACCTTGATCCAACTGACGAACAGCAGGCGGGCCTTGAGGCTCACCCCCTGCTCGCCGGCACGCTTGCCCTTGGAGTAGGTGAAGGTGTCGGTCCACAGGTCGCCCATGCGGAAGCCAATCATCACCTTCTTCTCGGCGTCGACCGCCTGAATGCAGCGGCGCACCAGGTGCTGCGCTTCCGAACCCGATACGCGCGTGTCGAAACGCACATACGAGACGTCGTCGCTGGGACCGTTCAGGGCTGCGATGTCGCAGGCCAGGAACGCATCGCCTTTCTTGGGCTTCACTTCGCGGATGCGATTGAGGTACCCGAGGCCGGTGATGTGCAGATCGAAGTAGGATTTTTCGTTGGAAGTGGTCATGGTGAATCTCCTGGGAACAATGAGGCGGAGACACACCCGACCCAAGGCGGGGAAGGTGTGGAACCCCCGCGTGGGTTGATGGAACAGCTTGGTGGCATCGCCATCGAGAACCGATGGCCGTTCGCGCATGGATGCCGGTGCGAACTGGGGTGATCAACGCGGTCGGAACCGCGTCGCAGCCTTGAAGATCGTGGCTGCCTGGGCATGTCGCTGACGGACGTCAGCGGAACATGGCCGGAAGCGTGGCGCCGGGATGGCGCGCAGGCGAGCGGCAATCGGCACTCGCGGCTGTCCACATTGCCGGGAAGAAAGAGGCTCCCGGAGCGGGGGCCAGGGATGGGCGGTCAGCTACCGCTGGGCGTGGGAGGAACCGCCTGCAGCGACAGGTGTGTCGTGGTAGCGGACACGTCGAGGTCGTCCTCGCTGCGCAGGATGCGCGCAAACACGCCCTCCTGCGGATCGAAGAACTCGCCAAAGTCATCGCCGCCGAACTCGGCACGCGCCAGTTCCCACCAGTCGTCGAAGCCATCGACATCCGGGTTGCAGCCGGCGGCATAGGCGATGGTCTTCTGGCGACCATCGGGTCGGCGCTCGCCGCGCTCGGCCAGGAAGTACACGCCCTGATCCTTGACCAGGATGACGCGGCATTGATTCGCCACCGCTTCGGCGAGCACGGGCCGCAGCTCCGTGCCTTTGAATCGAACAGTCATGGGTGTGATCTCCAGGGGGCAGGAAAAGAAGCTTCCCGCCGCGAGGGCGGGAAGCTGCTGAGAGGTCAGTGCCGGACAGCCTTGCGACTCGACAGGCACTGCACGCGGATGCGCCTCCAGCTCCCGTCGTCAATCAGCCGTTCCAGCGTCTCGCCGAGGGTGTCGAAGAACACCTCATCGACCCGTTCGACCAGCTCGCCGTCGCGGCGCAGCTCCACCGCGTAGAGGTCGAGGCCACGCTCATACAGCACGGTGACGCGACCCTGGAACTTCATCGTGTCGACGGTGAAGCCGATGGCCGGTGGCGTGCGGATGATGTCGGCAGGCAGCGGATCGACCCAGGTGATGTCCCGCGCACCGGCATCCACCAACAGGTGGGTGATGCGCCGGAAACCATCGGGAGCGGGCAACTGCTCCAGTTGGACGATCAGTTCCTGCAGCTCGGGGCAGCGCGGCTCGGGGATCGGCAGCTTCGCCGGTGCGGAACCGAGCACGAACCGCTTCACCGTGTAGGGCTGGCCGTCGGCGGTGAACTCGGTCTGCTCCTCGGGCGTGTCCGCCCGCTGACCGTCGAAGCGGCGTCTGACATAGGGTTCGACCTGCACCTTGGCGCCCTCGTCGGGCACTTCGGTCACGAGCGTACGATCGAGCACCGCGAACTCGGCTCGTCCCGTCTTGACGACGATGGCCTCGTCGGTGGTGGCGATGACCTTGCCCTCGAAAGGCTTCGGGTCGATGTGAAAGCCCAGCGTCGAAACCTTGGGCTGGCCGTCGAAGATGTTGAATTTGAACGAACGGACGTTGGAAGGCACATGACCGACAACGAGCGTCGGCATCTGTGCGCGGATGGCTTGGGTATCCATGGGGAGACTCCTTGTGGCAACCAAGGGACTCCCGCCCGCAAGGGAGGTCTGTCCCTTGAGGGTGAGGTGGATGGACGCGGGTGCGCCCGGAGAACGAAGCAACCAGCACGGCGAACCGCGCCGCAGTCTTGAAGGTCTCGACTGCCTGGGCATGCTGCCGGCAACGCCAGCGAACATGCGGCCAGCGTGCGGCACATGGCGGCGACCGTCCGTTGGGAATCGGCAATGCGCCGGCACCGCGTTCCGCGAAAAAGAAGAGCCCCGACGTGGGGGCTCGAATGGGTTGCGGGTTACTCGTCGTCGTAGAGCGTCAGCCCGTCCAGCACGGGCGCGTCGGCATCGAACACCAACATGCGAACGTCGGCGAGCGCAGCCAGGTGCAACACTTCCACGAGGGACTCCGGCACGCCCTTGGCCCGGTGCTCCTGCCGCAGCTCTTCGGCGGTGATGCCCTCGACATGCTGCAGGTTCGCATCCGTCCAGGGCGTGGCGATCAGCTTCACGCCGACCGCCGGGCTGTAGGGAATGCGGAAGGCCACGAACAGAAAACCGCTCGGCGTGGCGATGTCCGCCAGTTCGGCGAGGAAGCGACCGGCCTCCTCGGTGATGTGCGCCGAACTGATTTCCCAGGCACGGCTGTAGAACCCGGTCTCGAAGCGCAGGCGGCGTACCACCTCGCGCGCGGCTTCCTCGGAGTAGGTATCGCCGACGTGCAGCGGCTGGCCGGCTTCTTCGGCCATGACGGCGTAGACGAGGTTTCGGGCGATACCGTGGCTGGGGCACTGCGCGTCCAGCTCGGGCGGCACGTTCTGGCCCTCGGTGATCAGCGCGAAGTCGTCGCAGAAGACGCAGGCATGGCGCTCGACCTGGCTGTCCGGCAGGTGCGACTGCGAGACGTGCAGCGGCAGATAGCTCAGCGGGCAGTCGTCGTAGGAAATCGCCAGCAGCCGCTGCACGGACAGGCCATCGTAGCCGCGGGCGAAGGGATTGTTGGAATGGGACATGGGATTCCTCCAGCAGAGGATGGCCGAGGCAATCCCCTGCCGGGGATTGAACCCCAGCGAGTGGATGAAGTGGCAACCGGTTAGCCGGCCGCGGCGTCGGGCCGCCCTGGTGGCGGGCGGTGCAGGTCAGTGGAAGATGGTGATTCGGGACATGGCCGCTCCTGCGAAAAGAAGGAGGGACATGGCCCCGAACGAGGACGCATGTCCCTCGTGGGGTGGGATGAAAAGACGGTGGGTTGCCAGGCGCGGCTCACCAGCCGTTGTAGTGCAGCGTGAGGTCAGCGATGACCTGGCGCCGTTCCAGATCGAGGCCGCCGAAGTCGGACAGCCCCTCGAAGCCGCAACGCTTGAGCATCGCGCCGCCCTCGCGGGAGTTGTAGAAGCTCACCATCGCGGACAGGAACATGCGTTGACCGCTGCTCAGCACGCCCAGGGCGTCGTTGAGCATCAGCATGTTGGGCCGCAGGTCCCACTTGGTGGTGGCACGCTGCAGACCTTCGCGTGTGCCGTCGCCGAACCACTCGTGGCCGGCGATCTGCGCGCCGCGCTTCCAGGCCTCGAAGAAGGCCTGCGGTGCAGCGTCGAAGTGCGCCTGTTCCAGCGCCATCTGATCGAGCACGTCTTCGGGTAAAGACAGATTCATGAGAGAACTCCTTGAAGGGTGGGAATCAGGGGTGAGCGCGCTGTGTCCAGGCATGGGTATCCAGGGCGCGCTGTGCTGCGAGGTGGGTCGGGAAATACTCGACGGACTCCCGCGATACCGGTCCTTCGTCGTCTTGTGTGCCGATGTAGTGGCCGGCCGCGCTGCGCAGCACCTGTAGCGGCAAACGCTTGCCGGTCCAGGTCAGCGCCAGCGCACCACTGCGCACTGCGGTTGCAGAGGAAGATGCGGAAGGTTCAGACATGCCGTGCTCCTTGGTGGGTCGGGGAGCACGCATCCCGCAGGGGATGGGGTTCCCCTCGGGTGGTTGAGAAAAGTGCATCGTCGCCAGGCCGGCGAGCGTCCGCGGTGGGCGGTGCGGAGCGGACTGGATCGGTCAACGCGGCGAACCGCGTTGCAGCCTTGAGGACCGAGGCTGCCAGGGCATGGTGCTGACGACCGTCAGCGACACACGCGGGAAGGATGGAAGCGCGGCACCGCGCCGTCGCCGATCAAACGGAACCGCGCGCCGTCCGGTTTGGCCCGAGCACTGCCGGCAGCAGCAGTGCACGATCCTTCCGCCCACGACAAAGGCGCCGAAGCCCCGCAAGGCTTCGGCTGGAGAGGAATCAATCCACCTGTGGGCTGCAAGCAGGCCAGGCCGTCGTCAAAGCCATTCGCTGCGTCAGCAATCTCACCCGGCCCGTTTCGTGGCTGGGGCCGGCATCCTCTGGCGTGTATCCACACACAAAGGGAACCCGTTGTTCCGCCGGCGGGCTCCGGCACCGAATACCGTCGACCGCAAGCGGTCTCCTGGCACCTCGCAGCCTTGCGGGCCAAGGCGTCAGGAGACCGTTCGTGGATGGACGGAAACACCTCGATCAACGGAACCGCGGCGAGCGCGATTCGACGGAGCAATGACCTTCTCGCCCTGCAAGCCGTGATTGGCCTGTGCAGGACGCGCACACCGTTGCAGAAGGGAACGCGCGCTGGGGAGTCCCGCGGGGCGCGGGAGGTTTGCCCGCCGTCGGCAGCAGCCAGCGTGGCAGAGGGAGACGTGGGCGTCAGTTCGCCTTGGGGCGCCGACGCGGTGGGCCGGATGTGCGGCCGGAAGTACGGTTGGACGGGCCGTGCTTGCCTGCCGCGGCGTTTTCGACCGGCTGCGTGCCCTTGCAGTCCGGGTAGCGGCTGCACGACCAGAACGTGCCGCTCTTGCCGCTACGCGGGCGCATCGGGGCGCCGCATTGCGGGCAGTTCGGCGCGGGCGGCAGCTTGATGACGAGCGTTGCGCCGCGGTACTGCTGCACGAGTTGGGCGACCCAGCTCGATTGCTTGGCAATGAAGGTGTCCAGCGTCATCTGGCCGGCCTCGATCATGTCCAGTGCCTGCTCCCACACCGCCGTGGTCCGGGGTCGGCAATGGCCGCCGGCACGGCGTCGATCAACGTGAAGGCCGCATCCGATGCGCGGATGGCGCGGCCTTTCTTCAAGAGGTAGCCGCGGGCCAGCAGCCCGCTGATGATGTTGGCGCGCGTCGCCTCGGTGCCGATGCCCGTGGTGTCCTTCAGCTTCTGCTTCAGGCGCGGGTCCGTCACGAGCTTGGCGACGCCCTTCATGGCCTTGACCAGTTCGCCCTGCGTGTAGGGCTTGGGCGGCAGCGTCTTCAATGCCTTCAGTTCGACCTGGCCGACCTGGCAGGCTGCACCAGCACGTAGCGCCGGCAGCGCCTGGCCGCGCTGTGCGTCCTCGCCGTCACCGTCCTCGGGCTCCGGCGCCGCCAGCACCTGGCGCCATCCGGCCGTCGCGATCTGCTTGCCGACCGCCACCAGCGACTGCCCGCCGCACGTGAGCTGCGCCACCGTCCGGTCAAACTCGTGATGCGGCAGGAACTGCGCGAGGTAGTGGGCGCGGATCAGCCGGTAGACGGCCAACTCCTTGTCGGTCATCGCCGAGAGATTGGCCGGCTCCAGCGTGGGGATGATGCCGTGATGCGCCGTGACCTTGCCGTCGTTCCACGCTCGCGAACGCTGCTGCCGGTCCAGGCGGTAGATCAACGGCCGCAGGCCGGGATCGGTCTTGACCAGGCTGTCGAGCACGGCCGGCACCTCGGCCAGCATGCTCTCGGGCAGGTAGCCCGAATCCGAGCGCGGATACGTCGTCGCCTTGTGCGTCTCGTACAGCGCCTGGGCAATGTCCAGCGTCTCCTGCACGTCGAGGCCCAACTGCTTGGAACATACTTCCTGCAAGGTGCCGAGGTCGAACGGCAGCGGCGGGCCTTCGCGCACGCGCTCGGTCTCCACCGACAGCACCTGGGCGGTGCCGACCGCGCGCAGGCGTTCCGCCGCCTGCTGCGCCAGAGGCTGCTGCAGGCAACGGCCGGCTTCGTCGGTGCTACCCTGCGGCGGTGTCCAGCTTGCGACAAAGGTCTGGCCTGCATGCGAGAGTGCGACCTCGATGGCCCAGAACGGCACCGAGACGAAGCGCACAATTTCGCGATCCCGGTCCACCACCAACTTGAGCGTCGGCGTCTGTACGCGGCCCACCGATAGCACGCCGTTGTAGCCGGCCTGGCGACCCAGCAGTGTGAACAGCCGACTCAGGTTTATCCCGATCAGCCAGTCGGCACGCGATCGGGCGAGTGCGGAGAAATACAGCGGCAGCGTCTCGGCGGACGGCTTGAGCGCACCCAGCGCTTTGCGGATCGACGCATCGTTGAGCGCCGATAGCCACAGGCGCTGAACCGGCCCGCGGTAGCCACACAGATCGATGATTTCGCGGGCAATCATCTCGCCTTCGCGGTCGGCGTCAGTCGCGATCACCAGCTCGCCTGCCTTGGCGACGAGCTGCTGCACGACCTTGAACTGCGCCGCGGTCGCCGCCTTGGGCTCGACACGCCAGCGCTCGGGAAGAATGGGCAGTTGTTCGATGGCCCAGCGCTTGTACTGCTCGCCGTAGCCTTCGGGCGGAACCGCCTCCACCAGATGACCGATGCACCAGGTCACGACGACACCGGCACCGCTGTAGCAGCCGTTGCCGCGTTGGCCGGCGCCCAGCACACGGGCGATGTCCTTTCCCTGGGACGGCTTCTCGCACAGGAACACGCGCATGAAGCCTCCTCGAAAAGTGTACGGTTCATCGGATGGCCCCAGCTTGGCCGGGCCAGCGGATGCCGGCAGCAAGGAAGCTGATTGGTGCAGACACCGCTTTGTGATCGGCAGGCGATGCGTTGCCGCAGCGGCATGCGCGCTACCGCAACGGCTGGCGCAACGGGGGCGTCGTTTCGGAAGGACGGCTGGAAACCGGTGGACCACCCTGGCGCTATCCCCTGGGGATAGCTGGTGCATGGCGGGCGTCTGACGGTTGCTACAGCCGCCCCCTGCGGGGAGTCAGCCCTTGGCCTTGGTTTCCTTCGGCGCCTTCGTCCCCTTGGTTTCCTTCGTCGGCGGTACTGCGGCCTCGGGTTCCAGCGTCCTGGCGCTGAGGGTCACGGCCTGGATGCGGTACGGCAAGATGCCAATGCGGCGGGCCTCGATCTTGAAGGTCGTGCGCTCATTGTCGTCAGCGTCCTCCCATTCGTCCTTCACCGTACGGCCTTCCACCAGCACGCGCATACCTTTCTGGTACAGGTCTTTCCAGTGGTCGGCGTCGCGGTGCCACAGCTCCACGGGCGCCCAGAAGCCGCCGCGGTCCTCGAACTCGCCGTCCTTCTTCGGGATCGGGTTGTCGAAGTAGACGTTCAGGCGCAGCAGCCGGTGCGGCTCGTCGTTGCCGTTCGGAAATTCGCGGTAGTCCGGTGCAGAACCGATGTTGCCCTCGCCGACGAAGTGCGTGCTCATGGTGACTCCTTGGGGGTGGTGGATGGAACGGACGCGGCATGCCCGTGGGCGCGCCGCAGGTAAGCCGCTTCGGCCTGCGCGGCCTTGCTGGCGCACTCCTGGGCTTGGCGGCCCAGCGTGTGAAGGAGGCTGATCTGCATGTTCAGCGCGATGCGTTGCAGTTCCATCGCGTACAGGTCGTCGATCAGCGAGGCCGGCGTCGCCGGGCGGTCGAGCAGCGACTCCCACAGCGCCACGCCCATCAAGGAACGATCATGGTTGCGCCAACGCAGGAAAGTCGTGCCTGCGCCAGTGGTCTGCTGGGCCAGTTGGACATCGAGCAGCGAGAAGGGATAGGCCCGAGCCTGTTGCAGCACGCGCCGCTGCGCCAGGGCGATCAAGTCGTCGCGCAGTGCCATGCACTGGTTGGCCCAAGTCTCCAGACTTCCCTTACCTTTAAAGGGCTGTAAAAGGCCTTTTAGGTAGCCGGCGTGTTCCAGACGTTGGAAGTCCGCCTGTTCCAGCGACGTGAAGCGTACTGGTCGGCTGGTCGGGGTCGATGCCGTCATGTGCTGGCATCCTCATCATCCAACGCGGCATCGGCTGCGCGATCCTTGGTGGCCGGAGCAGCAGCATCAGCGGCCGGTTCAGCAGCCGGTGTGCCAGGCGCGCCTGTGCGGCGCGCGATGGGTGGTGCAAAGCGCGAACGGCGCGTGCCTTCCAGCACGTCCTGCGGCAGCTCGCCGAACTTCTCCAGCGCCGCTCGCGCCGCGGCGTTCTTCGCCGCGAAGTCGTCGCGCGTCGTGCCCGAGTAGCGGTACTGCTGGGCCAGTGAGAACAGGCTGCGCAGCGCGTGCGCGCCATCGTTGAGCCAGCGCTCCATGGTGCTGCGGTCGATCAGCGCGGTGTGGTGGGCGAGGATCAGCTTTCGCGCCAGGTCGTCGTAATCGGCCAGCAGGTACACCGCCATGAAACCGAGCTGCGCATTGACGAACAGCGGCAGCTTGACCGGTTGCACGTTCATGTTCTCGCCCAGCGACAACGCCGCAGGTACATCGGCGAGGGCCTGGACCACCTGTTCGCGCAGGGTCTGCAGGCGGGTCTTGGTGTCGGCGAGCTTGTCTTCGACCCGAAGCATCCACCAGTCCGAGTACGGGTCGTCTTGCTCGGCGCCGCGCTTCATCTTGTTCATCACGCTGATGAAGCCGTTGAGGCCGATGATGCCGGCGCGTCCTTCTGACGGTGCGCGGCCATGCCAGATGCGGGAGGCGTGGTGCGTGTGCAGCGTCAGCGACATCGCGCTACGCAGCGCCCCGAGATTCAATTGCAGGGGTTCATTGGCCATGAGTGACGACTCGCGGTAAGGGAACGAGTCGCCAGCATCGGCACCAGCCGGAAGACCGTCAGTCAACAAACCGCAGCCCATGCGCGCCCGGTTTGTTCCGCGCGGAAGGCTGTGGGTGCTGCCTATCCCCTGGGGATAGCGCGGCGGACTTGTTCGCGACTCGCGCGAACTTGGGGCCGCGTTGTGGGCCTATGCCTCGCGAGGTCTGTACCAGGCGGCCCGTTGCCCCTCCACCTCACGGTAGCGAAGCTCGAACAGGCGGCACTCGTGCACCACCTGCCGCCAACTGCTGCAGCCGTACTTGGCTGGAAGCTGCTCGGGATGCTGGTCCGCGATCCACCGGCCAGCGGCGGCAATCGGTGTCCAGCCCTCGACGGCCAACTGCGCGGCGGCCTCGCGCAGCGCGCGAACGATGCCGGCGGCCGGCCAGTCCACCGTGCCGTCCGGCGCGATGCCATTGACCACCAGGTCGTGGAACACATCCGACTGGACGAACTCCGCTGCCAGGCGCCGCGCCTGATCCATGTGCTCGGCCCAGCCGCGCAGCTGCTCAAAGTGTTGATCGATGCGCGTGTAGGCGGAACCGAGTTCGTCCTGTGCAGCGCGACACCCGTCCACGGTCCATAGATCGTGCTGGTCGATGAAGTGGTGCACCAGGGTGTTGCGCAGCGATACCAGGTCTTTGAGGTCGGCCTGGGTTTTCGCGTAGTCCTGCGCAGACAGGCTCAGTTGCACGCGCGTGCGAAAGGAAATCACGTCGCCGGGAAGATCGTCGTCGCGCTCCTCGCCGCTATTTCTATCGGTGACGACATACGAACCAAACAGTTGTCCGACCAACGTGCCCAGGGTCTTGGTCGCGGCATCTTCAATCCGCGCTGCGCGAATGGCCTCCAGCGAATGCGCCGGGCCTGAAATCTCGTGGTGGGCCACGATGGCTTTCATGAGGCGCTCGTATTGTTGAAGGCGCAACAGGCATCTGCCCAGCAAGCGCTGAACGTCTCGCTGTAGTGGTTGCAGTGCGTTTGTGGCGGGGGAAGTCGTCATGTCCATCGTCGGCCGGGCTCGTGCGTGGCAGTCCTCGTCTGATTCAAAGGCGACAGTTTCGCCTGTCATTCGGCGGGCGACAATCGCGCGCTGCGGAAAGATGTCTGTTCCAGCTATCCCCTGGGGATAGTCAACATCAGCGATCACGCAAGGCTTCTCGGAGCTGCGCCAGGTAGGCACGTGCCACCTCGGGGTCGGCCGCACGGGATGCCGGCGGTGACGATGGCGCAGGTGGCGGGGGCGCTGGCGGTGCCGATGCACTTTCTCCGGCCCAGGCCTTGAACTCCCCGCGCAGTGCTTTCTGGATGATGCCGAACAGATAGCCGGCCGGATTGCGCACAGCGCTGTTGCGGCAGCGTGCCTCCCACTCGTCGAGCACGGCCTGCCGCTGCGCTTCGTCCACCTGCTGCAGCGCCACCAGCGCGCCGGCCTGCTGTTCGTCCTTCAAGCGCAGGAAACGCTCGGGCAGCCGCAGGTTCTGCAAGGCCCTCGCGCGCGGTACTGTACGTACTTCATTTATACGATCATTACGTACTGTACGGTCCTCCTTCGGAATCCGAAGAGAGCCGTCCGGCGCGGGTTTCGGCCCTGCTTCGGAATCCGAAGACGGGCGTGCGCCATTCCGAAGCAGGGCTTCCTGGCCTTCTTCGGATTCGTGGTCCGCACCCTCCTGTGGATAACCTGGCATCGTCCAGCCATGCCGCGCCATGCGCTGCGCGAGCACCTGCAAGCGGGTCGGCAGTGTGCGCCCGCTGAGCAGCGGGTCTTCGGCAATCTCCTTGAGCGTGTTCATGCCCACGATCTGCACCGCCTTGGCGGCATGGGTCAGCGCCTGGCTGACCAGGCCGAGGTAGTCGGCATCGAGCTGCATCGCCTCGAAAGGTGACAGCGGTTCGTCGTGCAGCACGTAGAGATTGCCTTGAATGCGGCCGGTCTTCGGATCGCGCCGCCGCCGCACCAGGCTGAGCCAGCGCGTCAGCCGCAGCAGCGTCAAGGCGCGCGCCACGGTCTCGTGCGAGGCCTGCGCTGCACAGGGCATCGAGGCCAGGTAAGGGCGCAATTGGTCGTAGGTGGGAAAGGCGGTCACGCCGTCTTCGTTGAGCTGCAGGCGGAACACCTGCCAGGCGTTGCGCTCCAGCGGCGTCAGGCGCCGGTCGAGGAACAGCCTGCGCGGCACGCTCTCATGGCGGTTGCCGCTGTAGAGGAAACCGTCGGCGGCCGGCACCGTTCCCTGCGCTGGCTGCAGGTGCTGCAGGGCCTCGTCGAAGAGCGCGGACAGCGCAACGGGGCCTTCGCGCCGTGGTGCGCCGCCCGTGGTCATGGCCTACACCAGCCCCTGGTCGATCCAGTTCCGTATCGCCGCCCACACCACCGACATCGGCAGGCTCAACGCCTCGGCCAGGTCCATGGTCAGCGCCAGCATCGCCATGTCGTCGGACAGGGCGATATGGCGCTCGGTGACGCCGGCCTTCCAGCGCTCCCACAAGGTCACGTCCTGTGCCTCGTCGAGCACCGGATGCCGGCCCTTGCGCTTGGGCAGCCCAAGGATGTCGCGGCGCAGCGCCACTTCCTGATGCGTGAGGCCGTAGAACTTGCTGACCATCTCCGTGCTCGCTCCCAGGCGCAGCATGCGGTCCACCGTGGCGATCTCCCGCTCCACGTCGTGCATCTGGCTCAGCAGCCGCTTCAACACATCCCGGTTCACCGACACCGAACACCACGATACCGTGGCATTCACCAGCATGCTCACGAGTTCGGGGTGCTTCAGCGCATCCAGCTCTTCCTCGCCGAAGCCCATGGCCTTGCAGCGGCGCAACTGGCCGTTGCGCAAGTCATGCAGGGCCTGAGCGATCACGGCTTGGTTGAGTGGGTGCGGTGCCGACATGCGGAAGCCTCCTGCGCTCAGGAATCCTGGCTCGCTACGCCGGCTTCCAGATCCAGCAGCCGGCGCGCCAGGCGCAGCAGACGGAACAGCTTCACCAGCGCAGCATCGCTCAGGCGTGTAGCCGAGCCGCCATGGCCATGCAGCAGCGCAGCCAGCTCGTCGGCCAGCCGCGCGCGGTCCACTCCGTTCGCGGAGGGCGGCGCCGCACTCAGCACATGCAGCAGGGTCAGCACCGCCCGCGCGAACGCCGGCAGCGCCTTCGCCTGGCCCACAACCGGCGCCGCGCAGACGAAGCCGATGCCGCCGACGCTGGCCTCGATGTGGTCGGCGACCGCCGCTTCCTCGCCGATTTCGCGCGCGAACTGCGCGATGTGCACACGCAGGCGATCCGGCACGTCCAGGCCCGGCTCGATGTACCAGACATCCGAGATGGGAAAGAGCCCGCCAACCTGCACCGGGATCGCACGCAGCGCATCTGCCTCAAAGTCGGGTAGCTTGTCGCCGAGCTGATCCGCGACCATCCGCTGGATGGACTGCAGGCGCTCGGTGGTCGGGGCCGGCGTCACGATGTGCCCCTGCAGGCGCTCGTCGCGCTGCCCGTCCCGGGCGTTTGGTGCAGCGGCAGGTGGTGCCGAGGGTGTCTCTGCCGGTGGCGCGACGGGCGAGGTGTCCCGTGGCGTTGGCGCCGCGGGCGGCAGTTGCGGCGTGATGGCTGGCGCCGCAGGTGCGACAGGCGTTGCCGGGTTCGGCGCGACCGGCTCGCTGGTCAATGCTCGCTGACGGCTTTCGCTGTCATCGACCTCCAATGCCAGCGTGTCGTAGTCCGCTTCCAGCAGCTCGGCCATCTGACCCACCAGTTCGTCCTGCACGCGCTGGGGCGAGAAGCCCTCCGGCCGCGTGTCGAACTGCGACAGCACATCCTGAAACAGCGAAGCGAAGTCCACGGTCAGCGGCCGGCCCAGCGCACGCCGCTCCCAGGTGCGCTCGCACGCCTTGCGCAGCACCGCGAGCCGGTCCACCTGATGCCGGCCCAGTCCGCCGTACAACAGCGTCGGGATCGCCGGCAGCAGGTAGCGCACCGCATCGTTCATGCGGCTGATGTGCGACTGCGGCACCGGATAACCGTCGGCAGTCAGCCGCCGCGCGAGTTCGCTCTGCGACAGTGCCTGGCCGCTTTCCTGCTCGTAGAACTCGCGCGCCTTCTCGATGCCCAACGCCCGCTCGATGAAGGTCAGCCCGCCACGCAGCTCGTTCTCGGCCAGATGCCCGGTCAGCGCCACGATTTCGCCGCGCGCCGGCCACGGGCGGAACAGGCACGCGATGCGGAAAAAGCGTTCTTCCTTGGTTTCGCTCCACAATTCGCGCAGGATCGCCAGCCGCGTATTGCCACCGTTCCTGATGATGTAGTGCGCCTCGCCCGGCCGGCGCGTGATCGCAGGCGGTGCGTCCAGCCCGCGCTCGCGGATCGAGGTCTTGATTTCCTCGTAGGCCGGGTTGCGCGTCACGCGTGGGTCATGTTCATAGGGGCGCAGCTCGTCCAGCGTCACCACCATCGGTGTGTCGGCGATGGGGTCGGTCAACGCCGCGGCCGAAGGACCGTTGCGTTCGAAGCCCTTGGCCAGCAGCTTGGTGGCCATGTCCTGCGGCGTCGGATCAGCCATCGCTGCTCTCCCGAGATGCCGTCAGTGCCTGTCGATCGGCGCGGCGAAGCTGCGCGCGTGCGTTGCGGCTGGCGCGGTGATCGCTCGCAGTCGAGCTGGTATAGATCGCGGCGCAGCCGGGCTTGGTGAACATCAGGTGCCCGCCGCGCGTGCGTTTCACGTGCCAACCTTCGCCCAGCGCGAACTCGATCAGCGCGCGTAGCCGCGCATGGCCGCGGGCCAGTTCATGCCCGATCGCCATGACTGGCTCCTCCTGCGCGGCCTCTGCCGGTAACGCATGCAAAGCGCTCCCGCCATGCCGGGAACAGCTCGCCAGCCAGCGCACGCATCGTCTCCAACGCCGCAGGCGCAGTACGGCCCACTGGTTGCCGGTATTCGACGCGATGCACTGGCAGCCCCCGTGTTGCGGCACGTGGGTAGGCTTCAATGGCCGGGACGTCGGTGCTCAGGACCTGTATGCCAGCGTGCGCCTGGAACACTTGTCGCAGGGCCTGCTGGATCAGTCGGGCGTTCGACGAAACCGGATGCACACGGTTGATGAGCAAGCGCAGCGGTGGCGGCTCGATGCCGAGGTGCCGATACGGAGCGATGTCCTCGATCAGTTGCAGCGTGCCGCGCCTCAGCTCACGCGCCGCCAGGATTTCCGGCGTCACCGGTGACAGCGCCAGACTGGAGGCCAGTACCGCCATTTCCAGCAGCACACTGCGCGCTCCCTGGGTATCGATCAGCAGCAGGTCGTAGTGCGACGCCAGCGCGGGGAGCAGGTGACGCAGGCGTAGCCGACCGTCGGGTGCGTGCAGCAGCAGTGTGTTCAGTTCGCCGCGATGGTCGTTCGACACCACCAGGTCGAGACCCGCCACAGCGGTCTGCGAAGCCAATTGCTCGATACGCTGCTCATTGAAGGCCAGCATCTCATAGATGCCGGCAGGCGCATGCGTGCCGAGCGTGAAGTAGCTCGACAAGGTGGGCTGTACGTCCAGGTCCAGCAGCAGCACGCGCAGTCCCGCATCGGCGATGAAGCCGCCCAGGTTCGCTGCGGTGGTCGTCTTGCCGACGCCACCCTTGGTCGAAATGATGGATACCACCTGCATGGTGCGACTCCTCGTGGAAGGGATTCCGGGGGGGCGCGGGCTCACGCCCGCTCCCTGAGTCGATCGGTGATCCACTGATCGATCTCCACCGAATCCCATCCGATGGCGCGTACCCCGAGGCGCAGGGGCTTAGGAAACTTGCCCTCCTTGATCAGGTTGTAGATGTGGGCGCGTTTGAAGCCGGTCTTGGCCTCGACTTCCGCGCGGCGCAGGATGCGGTGATCGTTCGGCGTCGCGGTGGCGATGGTCTGGGCAGTCACGAGGGACACTCCTTGGCGCTGTGTAGCGGCGGTGATGGAAGTGCCCCGTATTCAATAGCGCGGTTCCCGCGCGGTCACCGCAAGTGCAGACACGCCGTCTGCACTTGCAGTCAGCGGTCCTGGGTAGCGAGATGACGCTTGGCTGCCGAAAACTTCGCCCACAGCGTTCGCTCGCTGATTCCGGATTTGTCGCCGTAATGGGCAACCAGCGCATTGATGACCGATTCCAGCGTCTCGAAAGACGAATAGGGAACGCCATTGGGTGACTTGCCCAACAGCAGGGTCAGAAGACCGCCAACGATGTTCAGGTAGGTGGATTCACTGCGGGCGCCCGGCGTCCCGGACCGCTTCTCGCGCTCCGTGCGCGCCTGGTGCTCCTGGCTGAGCGTCTGGAACTGCTCATAGAGCGCGTCCCAGGCTTGCACCTTGTCGGCAAGCTGGAGCTTCAACGCCTCGCGATCCATGACCAGTGCCTGCACGGCATCGACACTGACGGCCGGATGCAGGTGACGCTCGAAGGCATCGAACAGGAAGGCCGGTCGCTGGTCGGGATAGAAACGGATCATCCATGCCTTCAGATCGACGTGGCGGATCGTGAGGCCAGGATCATCGAGCAAGGCGGGATCGTTGCTCGTGAGGCCATCCTTGCCGTAGGGAAGGTCGAGATGCACCAGTGCGTCGTAGATCCGTTCCGCGTTCAGGCGAAGCTGTGGCCAGCGCGCCAGCGCAGCGTGCTCCGGCAGCCTGTTCATCCCTTCGGCAATATCAAGGATACGGCGCTCGAAGCGTGACAGTCCCGCCCACTGGATGGCCGCCTCGATCGGACGATAGAAGACCTTGGCTTGGGCGCCGGAAGAAGATGACTTTCTCATGGGCTACTCCCTGGTGAACGGGTTCAGGACATCGGCTTTTCTCGTGGTCTGGTCGACGCCATCCACACCTTCGCGGCGCGGAGCGGTGGCGACTTGGCTTGTGGAAAGGTTGTAGTGACGGCGAATGGCTGCAATGCTCACCCCAGCAACCAGTCGATGTGGCACCTTGTCCACCAACACCGAGCCTCTGCGTGGCGGTATGCTTCAAGATGTTTCTCGCCCGAGGCGGGGAGGCTTGGTGGTGAGGTTTTGCTACAGATGCCATCGCGGCGAAAGACGCATTCGGTCTACGTGCTTTCAAGTCTGGGCATCACCCGCATGTCAGACGCCGAGGGTCTTTCAGCAGACGCGGTTCGGGTGGCACCAGGCGCGGCGACGCCGTCTCGACGGGCAACGATGAGGCTTCGAGCCAGACGGCACGGGTCTTCGTTCAGATCAAGAAAGAATGACAGGCGAATGCCATCGATTTACCGACAAGTTTCAGAACATCAACAGTTCTATTGCGGGCAACCGAAATGACAGAAAAGCCGATCACGGTCTTCCAGCATCTTCACCTCAGGGGCAAGACAGCAACCGCAATGCGCAGTGGCATCCTCGCGCAGGTGGGTGGCTCTTGGCGTCACGACGCTGAGCGGGAAGAAGACCTCAAGCAACACATGGGCGACGACGATGTGATCGTGCTTGTACGATCTGCATTCGACGACGTCGATGAATCGGCTCTGGTGCTGTGGCAAGAGCCTGATGGCTACAAGGTTTCCAATATTGTGCCGCGAAACGTCGGTGAGCTTGGTATTGACAAGTACAACGCGATTCTTCGCGACTTCGTCGCCCAAGTCGCGGAACCGGCGTCCCGGGCCGGCGGTTTCGGCGTCGAACTGACCTCTCCCAACCAGACTCTTGATGATTGGCTGGATGCCGAACCGGCAGCAGCCCTGCGGCGCTTTTCGCGGCTCGCCAATAAGTCCACAGGTGCGGCCCATCCCATGGACAAGGAGCGCTGGTACGCGTTCCTGATTGCCGCGCACCGTGCATCGAAACGACTGGATAGTGACCAATTGGCACGGTGGCTTGTCGAGGTGGAGGCCTGGTCCGCAGGGCGGGCGCAGGACTTGGCCATCGACTATGAATTCGCACTCGGACTGCTTGAACAGTATGACCAGTCGCATACATGAGCCTGAATACTTCAGTCATTGACGACTTGGTTGCTTTAAACGCGCCAGTGTTGTGCGTGGATACATGCACCGTCCTTGACGTCATCCGTGACATCACGCGCGAAACAGCGGTAGCACACGATGCCAGCGCCGGGCTTGCCTTGCTTGCGGCAGCCGAGGCCGGCTCCGATCTGATTGTTCTGATGGCAGAACAGGTGACCATCGAGCTTGCTGCTCATGTCGCTGGCGTCGAGGTAGAGGCTCGAAACGCTTTGGCAAGGTTCCGGGCACAAGCTCAACGTATCCATGAAGTGGCCTTGGCCTACGGTGCCCAGGGAATGTTGCCGCTGGACCACCTTGAGGGACACGTCGCGCGGGCCAGGACAGTGCTGAACAGGTGGCGGGACGTTGCCAGCGTGGTGCCGCACAACGATGGGGTCGCCAGCCGTGCGTTCAAGCGAGTCAACGAACCTCGTGCTCCCGCCCGACTGGGTAAAGAATCAATGAAGGATTGCGTGATCGTCGAAGCCTATATCGAGGCGGCTGGCCAGCTTCGCTCCGCAGGGCTGGTGGCGCCGATCGTGTTCGCCTCGTCGAATACGAAGGAGTATTTCGCGCCGAACACCCGACGTCTTCAAGATGAAATCGCTGCCGATCTAGAGGACGTTGGTGTGGAGTACGCCCCAAACTTCGGCGCAGCGAAGCACAGTCTCGGCCTATAGGCGCATCTGGACATGAGCCTGGTGGCTGTGCATGGACGTTGCTGGGCGATGGCAGACGATCCCGGGTTGCCGGGCAGGTGGGGCTGGTACATAATCTGGTCTAATTCCGTGGCGCTCACGGAAGAAACCCGTTATCAATCAACGGGTTGAGTGCGGCGTGATGTTCCCTTCACCCGCTCCAGACAGCCAAGCAAAAGCCCCGTCATCACTGACGGGGCTTTTTCGTTTCTGGCGGCTGAAGGGCATGACCGCAAGGGTTGGGGCCGAGAAAGATGGCGCTTTGCGATCAGATGGGAAAGGCGCTAGGCAGGAAAATAAATCTCTCCCCCTTTTAAAGCGAAAAGGGGACAGATTCTGAGGAATCCCCACAAAAATCCCATTTTTATCAATGGGATAGCTTGAAGAAGCCTGCATGAGTCGGGCAGTTTGGTAGTCGCCAAACAAACCAACCCCCGAGACTCATGCAGGCAGTACGATTCTTACACAAGGCATTTTCCCAAGCACTCCCCACGATCCACAGCAAGCGGCTGAACGCCTTGATGAGCAGCGTCAGTGCCTTGCTGCATGGGCATCGCCTGACCCTGACCGACCTTGGCAGGGCCATGCCCAGCGAGGCTTACACCAAGCATTCGATCAAGCGCGTGGATCGCCTGCTTGGCAACGCTCACCTGCAATACGAACGCACGCTGTTCTACTGGAAAATGCTGACTGCGCTGATTGGCTCCCTGCGTCATCCATTGATCCTGGTGGATTGGTCGCCGATCAATGCGGCCTCTGACCTTTACTTGCTGCGAGCTTCAATCCCGCTGGCTGGTCGAGCGTTTCCTGTGTACGAGAGCGTGCATGACCGTGAAGGCTGCCCTCAGCGTCAGAGACAACTGCTCGATGCACTGGAAGCCATGCTTCCCAACCAATGCGTGCCGATCTTGGTAACGGATGCCGGATTTCGCCGCCCCTGGTTCCAGGCTGTCGAAGCCAAGGGGTGGTATTACGTGGGACGCGTCCGCAATCGTGATCTTTATCGCGACGAGCAAGGTCAATGGCAGCCGATCAAGCAGCTCTACCAGCAGACGACATCTCGTGCGCGGTCACTCGGCCAAGTCGAGATGACGCGCAGTGCACCGCACAAAGTTGCGTTGTACGGCATTCACCAACCGCCCAAGGGCAGAAAACATCGACGCGTGACGGGCAGCATCGCACGCAGCAAGCTCAGCCGGCAGAATGCGCGTCGTGAACAGGAGCCCTGGCTGCTCGCCAGCAACCTGCCACAAGCCAACTGGACGGCACGTCAAGTCGTGGGTATCTACCGAAAACGGATGCAGATTGAGGAAGGTTTTCGGGATGTGAAAAGCCTACGTTTCGGCTTTGCTTTCGACCTACACCGGACGCGCTGCCCACGGCGTATCGAGATCCTACTGCTGATCGCAGCACTGGCGTGTTACGTGCTGTACTTGGCTGGCCTCCAGGCTCACATGACAGGCAAGTCGCGCCGCTTTCAGAGCAACAGCGTCAGGCATAAAACCGTACTGTCGCTCTGGCGTATCGGTCTTGAATACCTCAGGCGCTCGGCCAGCGATTTATCCTACTCGGCACTCACAAAGATGGAGCTATTGCTGCGTGACGAGGTGCACCGGCAAGCTCGGGCGCTGGAGTAGATTTGTGGGGATTCCTCAGGGACAGATTAATTTATGGAAACGTACAAATCTGGATGTTTTGTATTAGCTAGCCAAAGGCGGTGATTTTTCACCTTTGCCTACAAGAATTTTAATATGCTTTGGCACAAGGCTCAGCATACAGAGAAGAGACAAATGTACAAGTATTGATGGAAGAACACCAACTAGAAGCGCTAAGTAACTGAGCTCTCTAAAATTCGCAATATCTGCCAGCACACCAATCAGATTCCAAGGAATAGTTCTAAAGAAAAACAAAACAAAGACAAAAATGAAAACAACTACGACGCAGAACAAATAGACCACTGAAAAAAATTTATTACGACCAGCGAGAATTAATGCTGAGAGTGCAAAAGGCAGTGAAATAAGAAAGGTCCAAAAAAGACTTTCACCTAGTTCCGTCTCACAATTCCTTGCTCCCCCGCATGAGCCAATAACACCGAACACAACAAAACCAGCGGATAGAGCTGCAAGACCGAGAATCATGCGAATCAGTATCAGCATGTAGCACCTAGCATTGACTGGAAATTGGAAGCTAGCCATAGCTTGCAGGCCTGTCTAGCAGCTGTGTCGAAAAAGTGTCGAAGACATTGCAAGAGATAGCGGAAAAATGCCGTACTGGCAGGGCTGCAAGGCCAGAAAAGCCGGGCATTGCGGATCACTGCATTGGGTTGGAAAGGGTTCGATTCCTACCTGCACTCCACTAACCAAAACCACTCACCCATTCCCCGGAACTTCTGCCCCCCAACGCCACCAGAACACTATCCGCCCTTTTCTGGAGGCCCCTGGCGATGGAACAGTGGAATATCTGGCTTAACCGCGATATCTGGCTCAACGTGGCGATCGTGCTGGTCGCCACGGCGCTGATCTACAGCGTGCTGCGGGCCGTGGTTGGCGCACTGCACAAGCGGTTGACGGCCTGGTCGAAGGATCAGGATGGCAGTTGGCAGCACTTCGTCGCCGTGGTGATTGGCCGTACCAGCCGGTTGCTGCTGCTGGCCTTTTCCCTGTTGCTGGCGTTGCGTTTGCCGGATCTGCCCGACAGTTGGCAGAGCGCGCTGAGCCACACCTGGTTCGTCGCCCTGGCCCTGCAGGTGGCGCTGTGGGTCGACAGTGGCGTGCGCCTGTGGTCGCGCAGCCTGGTGATGGGCAAGAGCGGCGGTAGTTACAACCCGGTGATGACCACCATCATGAGCATCATGATCCTGATTGTGGTGTGGTCGGTGATGCTGCTGTCGATCCTGGCCAACCTCGGCGTGGATATCACCGCGCTGGTGGCCAGCCTGGGTGTGGGCGGTATCGCCGTGGCACTGGCGGTGCAGACGGTGCTCAGCGATGTGTTCGCTTCGCTGTCCATCGGGGTCGACAAGCCTTTCGAGATCGGCGATTTCGTGGTGTTCGGCGAGGTGGCCGGCACCATCGAGCATATCGGTCTGAAGACCACGCGCATCCGCAGCCTCAGCGGCGAGCAGGTGGTCTGCGCCAACGCCGATCTGCTGCGGCAGATCGTGCACAACTACAAGCGCATGAATACCCGACGCATCGTCTTCAAGTTCGGCATCAGTTATGACACGCCGACCGACAAGGTGCGCCAGGTGGCGGAGAAGGTCGGCGAGATCATCCGAGCCACGCCCAAGACCCGCTTCGACCGTGCGCATTTTCTCGGTTTCGACGAAAGCCAACTGACCTTCGAGGTGGTGTATATCGTGCAGAGTTCGGACTACAACCAGTACATGGACATTCAGCAGGAGATCAACCTGCAACTGCTTGATGCCCTGCGCGAGCTGGACGTGCGCTTCGCCCTGCCGCGCCGCGACCTGCGCCTGGTGGGTGAGAGAACGCCGGTGCTCAAGGTCGCCGGCCTGCCGCAACAGGTGGAGGCCGAGCAGGGCGAAGAAGATCAGCGCTTGCCGAGGTTCAGTTAGCGTCTGAGTTGATGCAATTCAGGCAGCGCTAGTCAAAATCGCTTTATTCAAAGCTCTGCCGTCAGTGCGATCAGGTCTTGAGGCAGCACACCTTGCGCCTCGATCTGGTCGGCCAAACCGGCGTTGATCCGAGGCGCAATCGCGACATATTCAACCTGCCAAGAGCGGAATCGCGGCTGCGCGTTCAAGAAACGCTCAGCGGCTTGCTTGAGTGACTCGATGGAGCCCAGCAGCTTGGTTTCGTTACGTTTGCAGGTGCCAAAACGAATACGCTGTTCATCGCCGCAGATAGCCACCAGATCGATTTCCACATCGCTGCGATCCCAGAAGCCCTGAATTCGCTCTGTAAGCGGGAAGTCGCCAAGTCCTCGACGGCTACGCTCCTCATAGAGCCTGCCGACCATGTCCTCCAGCGCATGGCCCTCAACCTGCATCAGACGCTCATCTGCTTGGTTGAGTAGCTTCTCCAAAGGACGGAAAGCCACTGCCGATACTGGCTGCTGCAAAGCTGAAAGCCATGCCCGAAGGAAATTGTCACGGATGTAGTAACGACCTGATCGCGCACGAGCTGGCGCGAAAATCGGCAACCGCCGCTCAATCATCTGATAGCGCTCAGACAATATTTTCAGATAACCACCCACCTGTTTCACTTCGCCCGGCCCGGATACCTCAGCCATGGCCGCTTCGATGCTGGCATTGCTGCAGCCCGGATGCTGGGCCAGGTATTGCAGCAGCATGTCGTAGCGGCCACGCAGCTCACGCAAGAACCAGTTGTCTGCCTCATTGCGCAAGGGAGAGGAGCTCGAGAAAAACAGGCGCCGCAGAACCTCTTGCCGCTCCGCGGCCAGCACACCTTGCTCATAAGCGTCCCGATAGAACTTCGGAACCCCCTCGAACAAGCTCCAGAGAAATAGCAAGCGCTCCGGCTCCACATCAGCATGCGCTCGGAGTATTTCAAGAATAGAGCTGATATCCAGATGCCCAAGCTCTAACGCATCGGTTGTCCGGTTGAATAACGGCGCAGCACGGTCCTCGAGCAACGCCGTCATTTCAGCATGCAAGGATCCCAGTACGATCAAGCCACCTGACACATTGGCCGCGTTGGCGGCTAACCGATCAACCACCGCTTGAAGCAAAGAGCAAAAATCAAACAAGCGCTTGCGGTTGAAGTACTGAAACTCATCGAGAGCGATGACGTATCCCTGCTCGGCAAGCCTACCGATCAGGTCGGCCAAGTCCCCCAACGAGCGTACTCGCTCCGGAATACCGAAGGTATTGAGGTATTCATTACAGGCCGCTACGACCCCCGTAGGGTCAGAGTCAGGAATCTGGATGTAAAGCGTCTTATCGATGCCCGCAGCCTGCAGTGCTTGCTGGATCAGCGTGGTTTTACCAATGCGGCGGCGCCCGGAAATCTGCAGGAAGAACCATCTCTTACGCTCAAGCACATGCTGCATCTGCTGCAGTTCAGAACGTCGGCCGTAAAAAGACCAGGGGCTGGCTTGTGCCATTGGCTCACTTCCTTCTACAAAAGCTAATCATGAGGCGTCTCGGCCTTGGAAAGGACGCAGGTTACAGCACGCACACAATTAAGGTAAAAATTTTTACCTTATGAAAAACAGGCTAGCTCCCCATTGACTAAAGGGCGGTTCAATCTGCAACCGCTCGATGCCCTGCTCGAGCAGGTAAGCGTCTGCCAAGGTTCAACTGAACATCACACGAGTGACGGGCGGCTCGGTCGGGCTGCCCGTCACTGCTTGCACGAGGCCTTTGTGCCATCATGTAAACCTTTGAAAAATCTTAACTTTCCTGCTTCACAAGCGTGATGGTGACGGCTACTCTGCCGCCCCATGATTCGATCTCTACTCCCTCTGCTCTGCTGTTTCACCGTCCTGTCCCTGCATGCCGCACCCGCCACCTTCGCCGAGGCCAAGCGCCTGGCCTGGCCGCTGTATGCCCAACAAGCCACCGAGTTCTATTGCGGCTGCAAGTACAGCGGCAATCGGGTCGACCTGCGCTCCTGTGGCTACACGCCGCGCAAGAATGCGAACCGCGCCCAGCGCATCGAGTGGGAGCATATCGTCCCGGCCTGGGTGATCGGCCATCAGCGCCAGTGCTGGCAGAAAGGCGGGCGCAAGCACTGTGCGGCCAACGATGCGCAGTTCCGCAAGGCCGAGGCCGACCTGCACAACCTGGTGCCGAGCATCGGCGAGGTGAACGGCGACCGCAGCAACTACAGCTTCGCCTGGCTGCCGCAGAAGCCGCATCAATACGGCAAGTGCCAGACGGTGGTGGACTTCAAGGCGCGCAAGGTGATGCCGCGCCCGGCGATTCGCGGGATGATCGCGCGCACCTACTTCTATATGTCCGACCGCTACAGGCTGCGCCTGTCGAAGCAGGATCGCCGGCTCTACGAGGCCTGGAGCAAGGCCTACCCGGTCGAGCCCTGGGAGCGCCAGCGCAACCAGCAGGTGGCCTGCGTGATGGGCTGGGGCAACCCCTATGTGGGCAAGGTGCAAATGAGCCGCTGCACGCGGGAGCGTGGATAAGTAGGGTGCGCCGTGCGCACCGCGCCAAAACGGTAATTGCAGGAATTGGCCAGCGATCATGGGTCGCGGCTAAAGCCCCTCCCACAACCTAGATGCAGGTAGCGGGAATGCTGTTCGCCGGCAACCGTGGGGCGGTGCGCACGGCGCACCCTACGAAGGGTTGCTCAACCGCTGCAACTCGCGGCGCACCATGTTGACGAACTCCGGCGGGCCGAGCTGGTACAGCTCCTGCGCCACCCAGGGCAGCCAGCGCCCTTGCAGCTCGGCCTTGCGCGCCAGCAAGCGCTGGGCCTCGGCTTCGGCACGGGCCTGGTGCTCGCGGTGGTAGTCGGCACGGCTCGGTTTTTCTGTGCTCACGCTGTCGCCCTTTTCCTCATCTCGGGCAGAGCAGGCATAATCGCCGCCTGTTCGCCCATTTCGACCGTCTTCAATGCGCATCCACGTCAGTTTCATCGACCGCGTCGGCATCACCCAGGAAGTCCTGGCGCTGCTCGGCGGGCGCAATCTGAACCTCGATGCGGTGGAGATGGTACCGCCAAACGTCTATATCGACGCACCGACTCTGAGCGCTGCGGTGCTCGAGGAACTGCGCGGCGCGCTGCTGCAGGTGCATGGCGTGCAGAGCGTGGAGGTGGTGGACATTCTCCCCGGCCAGCGCCGCCGCCTGCAGCTCGATGCGCTGCTCGCCGCCATGCCCGACCCGGTGCTGGCGGTGGACGATCGCGCCACCGTTCTGCTGGCCAACCCGGCGCTGATCGACATGTGCGAGCGCCCGCCCGAGGGCCTGAGCATCGCCGCGCTGTTCGCCGACGATGCGCTGCAGCAGTCGCTGCTCGCCGCAGGTTTCCATCAGCCATTGCGCGAGGTGCATTTCGCCGGTCAGCCGCTGCTGCTCGATGCCCAGCCGATCACCGAGGACGGTCGCCTCACCGGCGGCCTGCTCACGCTCTATGCGCCGAGCCGCATGGGCCAGCGCCTGGCCGCGCTGCATCACGACCATGCCGAGGGCTTCGATTCGCTGCTCGGCGAGTCGGCGCCGATCCGCGCGCTCAAGGCTCGTGGTCTGCGCGTGGCGTCGCTCGATGCACCGCTGCTGATCCATGGCGAAACCGGCACCGGCAAGGAGCTGGTGGCGCGAGCCTGTCATGCCGTCAGCGTGCGTCGCACCGCCCCCTTCCTGGCGCTGAACTGCGCCGCCCTGCCGGAGAACCTGGCCGAGAGCGAGCTGTTCGGTTATGCCCCTGGCGCCTTCACCGGCGCCCAGCGCGGCGGCAAGCCGGGGCTGCTAGAGCTGGCCAACCAGGGCACGGTGTTCCTCGACGAGATCGGCGAGATGTCGCCCTACCTGCAAGCCAAGCTGCTGCGTTTCCTCAGCGATGGCAGCTTCCGTCGCGTCGGTGGCGACCGCGAAGTGAAGGTGGACGTGCGCATCCTCAGCGCCACCCACCGCGATCTGGAGAAGATGGTCGCCGAAGGCAGCTTCCGTGAAGACCTGTTCTACCGCCTCAACGTGCTCAACCTGGAAGTGCCGCCATTGCGCGAGCGCGGCCAGGACATCCTGCTGCTGGCCCAGCACTTCATGGCCCAGGCCTGCGCGCAGATCCAGCGCCTGCCCTGTCGCCTGGCACCGGCCACCTTCCCGGCGCTGCTGGCCGGGCGCTGGCCGGGCAACGTGCGCCAGTTGCAGAACGTGATATTCCGCGCCGCCGCCATCTGCGACAGCAACTGGGTAGAGATGGACGATCTGGATATCGCCGTGACCGAGGTGGCGCCACGGGTCGAGGGCGAAATCGGCAGCCTGGAGCAGGCCATGGACGAGTACGAGAAGGCGCTGCTGGAAAAGCTCTATGCCAGCCACCCCTCCAGCCGCCTGCTCGCCGCCCGCCTCGGCACCTCGCACACCGCCATCGCCAAGCGCCTGCGCAAGTACGGCATCGGCAAGGTGTAGCAACGCTCGTTTGCGTGGGCTTAGCCCCCCGGTACAGCCATAGGGCGGCGGTGCAACATGCAGAATCGCCCGGTGGGTTACACGGCGCATCACCACCGAGTCGTCAGCACGCTCGCCGCCAGCGCCGCTAACCCACCCTACATGCCGTGACGAACCCGTAGTCCGGATGAAATCCGGGGTGCCTGCACGATCCTCCCGGATTGCATCCGGGCTACAAGCCAGGCGGGACAAGGCCTGCCACCCTTCCGTAGCCAAATCGTTCCACTGTAATGATTACGTAACGACGCGGGCAAAGCCCGATTCCCGCAGGTGCGACCTCGACTTTGCTAAAAACGACGCATCGTTTTGGAATGATATCGTTCCAGCATGATTTTGGCAGTCACACTTAAAAAATTTAACTCATTGATTTTATTGAATTTCATGTCGATGGCACCAAGCTTGCTCTAGACCCGGCAATTCGACCCGCCTGTTGCGGGTTACCCGTTGCCTGCCGCAGAAGCAGGCCACCTTTGCCCCTTGAGGAGTTCACATGAGCGAGTTGCGTTTCACCGCCGATCACGAATGGCTGCGTCTGGACAACGATGGTCTAGTGACCGTCGGCATCACCCATTACGCCCAGGACGCACTCGGCGACGTGGTGTACGTACAACTGCCGGAAGTGAAGGCCTACGCCCAGGGCGAGGAAGTGGCCGTGCTGGAGTCGGTGAAGGCCGCCAGCAACATCGTCATGCCGCTGGATGGCGAGATCGTCGAGGTCAACGCCGACCTGGAAGGCAGCCCGGAGCTGGTCAACGAGTCGCCGCTGGACAAGGCCTGGTTCTTCCGCATGCGCCTGGCCGACAACGCCGTGCTCGCCGACCTGCTGGACAAGGCTGGCTATGATCGTCTGTTGAATGCCAACGCCTGAGTGACCGCCATGACCCAGCTCGATACCCAGAACGAATTCATCGCCCGCCACATAGGCCCGCGCGAGGCCGACACCGCCGCCATGCTCGAACTGCTCGGCTATGACTCGGTGGACGCCCTGACCAATGCGGTGATCCCCGAGAGCATCAAGGGCACCAGCATCCTCGACGCGCAACCGGGCCTGTCGGAAGCCGACGCCCTGGCCAAGATCAAGGCCATCGCCGCGAAGAACCAGCAGTTCAAGAACTACATCGGCCAGGGTTACTACGGCACCCACACGCCGAGCCCGATCCTGCGCAACCTGCTGGAAAACCCGGCCTGGTACACCGCCTACACCCCGTACCAACCGGAGATTTCCCAGGGCCGCCTGGAAGCGCTGCTGAACTTCCAGACCCTGATCAGCGACCTCACCGGCATGCAGATCGCCAACGCATCGCTGCTGGATGAAGCTACCGCTGCCGCCGAGGCCATGACCTTCTGCAAGCGTCTGTCGAAGAACAAGGCCAGCAACACCTTCTTCGCCTCCCAGCATTGCCACCCGCAGACCCTCGACGTGCTACGCACCCGTGCCGAGCCGCTGGGCATCGAAGTGGAAGTCGGCGACGAAGCCGCCATCACCGATGCCAGCGCCTATTTCGGCGCCCTGCTGCAGTACCCGGCGAGCAACGGCGATATCTTCGACTATCGCGCCCTGGTGGAGCGCTTCCACGCTGCCAATGCCCTGGTGGCCGTGGCCGCCGACCTGCTGGCCCTGACCCTGCTCACCCCGCCGGGCGAGTTCGGTGCCGACGTCGCCCTGGGCAGCGCCCAGCGCTTTGGTGTGCCGCTGGGCTTCGGTGGCCCGCACGCCGCCTACTTCGCCACCCGCGACGCGTTCAAGCGCGACATGCCGGGCCGCCTGGTGGGCATGTCGGTCGACCGTTTCGGCAAGCCGGCCCTGCGCCTGGCCATGCAGACCCGCGAGCAGCACATCCGCCGCGAGAAGGCCACCAGCAACATCTGTACCGCCCAGGTGCTGCTGGCCAACATCGCCAGCATGTACGCCGTGTACCACGGCCCGAAAGGCCTGACCGCCATCGCGCAGCGCGTGCACAGCTTCACCGCCATCCTCGCCCTGGGCCTGACCAAGCTGGGCCACAGCGTCGAGCAGCAGCACTTCTTCGATACCCTGAGCATCAAGACCGGCGCCAAGACCGCCGAGCTGCATGCCAAGGCCCGTGCTGCCGGTATCAACCTGCACGAGATCGACGCCGAGCGTCTGGGTCTGTCGCTGGACGAAACCACCGACCAGGCCGCCGTCGAGGCGCTGCTGAACCTGTTTGCCGCTGACCAGGCCGCACCTGCCGTCGCCGACCTGGCCGCACAGATCGCCAGCCGCCTGCCGCAAGGTCTGCTGCGCCAATCGGCGATCCTGCAGCACGAAGTGTTCAACCGCTACCACAGCGAAACCGAGCTGATGCGCTACCTGCGCAAGCTGGCTGACAAGGACCTGGCTCTGGATCGCAGCATGATCCCGCTGGGCTCCTGCACCATGAAGCTCAACGCCGCCAGCGAAATGATCCCGGTGACCTGGCCGGAATTCGGCAACCTGCACCCCTTCGCTCCGGTCGAGCAGGCCGTCGGCTACACCCAACTGACCTGCGAGCTGGAAGCCATGCTCTGCGCCGCCACCGGCTACGACGCCGTATCGCTGCAGCCCAACGCCGGCTCCCAGGGCGAGTACGCCGGCCTGCTGGCCATCCGCGCCTACCACCAGAGCCGTGGCGACGATCAGCGCGACATCTGCCTGATCCCGCAATCGGCCCACGGCACCAACCCGGCGACCGCCTCCATGGCCGGTATGCGCGTGGTGGTCACCGCCTGTGACGCCCGCGGCAACGTCGACATCGCCGATCTCAAGGCCAAGGCCGAAGAGCACAAGGATCGCCTGGCTGCAATCATGATCACCTACCCGTCCACCCACGGTGTGTTCGAGGAAGGCATCCGCGAGATCTGCGAGATCATCCACGCCAACGGCGGCCAGGTTTACATCGACGGCGCCAACATGAACGCCATGGTCGGCCTCTGCGCGCCGGGCCAGTTCGGCGGCGACGTCTCCCACCTGAACCTGCACAAGACCTTCTGCATCCCGCACGGCGGCGGCGGCCCGGGCGTCGGCCCGATCGGCGTCAAGTCGCACCTGGCGCCCTTCCTGCCAGGCCATGCTCACATGGCACGCAAGGAAGGTGCAGTCAGCGCCGCGCCGTTCGGTAGCGCCAGCATCCTGCCGATCACCTGGATGTACATCAGCATGATGGGCGGCAACGGCCTCAAGCGCGCGTCGCAGATGGCCATTCTCAATGCCAACTACATTGCCCGTCGCCTGGAAGAGCACTACCCGGTGCTGTACTCCGGCGAAGGCGGCCTGGTGGCGCACGAGTGCATCCTCGACATCCGTCCGCTCAAGGACAGCAGCGGCATCAGCGTCGACGACGTGGCCAAGCGCCTGATCGACTTCGGCTTCCACGCCCCGACCATGTCCTTCCCGGTGGCCGGCACCCTGATGATCGAGCCGACCGAGAGCGAGTCCAAGGAAGAGCTGGATCGCTTCTGCGACGCCATGATCGCCATCCGCGAAGAAATCCGCGCGGTCGAGCAGGGCCGTCTGGACAAGGACGACAACCCGCTGAAGAACGCCCCGCACACTGCCCTGGAGCTGGTGGGCGAGTGGAACCACGCCTACAGCCGTGAACAGGCGGTGTACCCGCTGGCGAGCCTGATCGAGGCCAAGTACTGGCCGCCGGTTGGCCGCGTGGACAACGTCTACGGTGACCGCAACCTGGTCTGCGCCTGCCCGTCCATCGAGGCGTATCAGGACGCGTAAGGCGCTTGTCTCCCTAACCCTCTCCCCGAGGGGAGAGGGGACTGTTCAGCGTCCAGCCCGTAGCCCGGCTGCAATCCGGGCTACGACTCGCGAAACGCCCCGCGCCATCGCGCCGGGCCTTCTGAAGGAATTTCTCATGACCACCGAAACCCTCGCCAAGACGCCGCTGCACACCCTGCACCTCGAACTCGGCGCACGCATGGTGCCGTTCGCCGGCTATGACATGCCCGTGCAGTACCCGCTGGGCGTGATGAAGGAACACCTGCACACCCGCGACGCTGCCGGCCTGTTCGACGTGTCGCACATGGGCCAGATTCTGCTGCGTGGCGAACACGCCGCGCGCGCCCTGGAAAGCCTGGTGCCGGTGGACATCATCGACCTGCCGGTGGGCCTGCAGCGTTATGCCATGTTCACCGACGCCCAGGGCGGCATCCTCGACGACCTGATGGTGGCCAACCTGGGTGACGACACCCTGTATCTGGTGGTCAACGCCGCCTGCAAACATCAGGATCTGGCCCACCTGAACAAGCACATCGGCGAGCAATGCCAGATCGAGTGCCTGTTCGAGGCGCGCGCCCTGCTCGCCCTGCAAGGGCCGAAAGCAGTCGACGTACTGGCCCGCCTGGCCCCGGAAGTGAGCAAGATGACCTTCATGCAGGTGGCTCGTGTACGTCTGCTGGGTAGCGAATGCATCGTCAGCCGCAGCGGCTACACCGGCGAAGACGGCTTCGAGATTTCCGTCGCCGTCGACCAGGCCGAAACCCTGGCGCGCAGCCTGCTGGCCGAAGCGGAAGTCGAGGCCATCGGCCTGGGTGCGCGTGACTCGCTGCGCCTGGAAGCCGGCCTGTGCCTGTATGGCCATGACATGAGCAGCGCCACCTCGCCGATCGAAGCCAGCTTGCTGTGGGCCATCTCCAAGGTGCGCCGCGCAGATGGCGAACGCGCCGGCAACTTCCCCGGCGCTGAGCGCGTGTTCGAGCAACAGCAAAAAGGCGTAGCACGCAAGCGCGTCGGCCTACTGCCGCAGGAGCGCGTACCGGTACGTGAGGGCGCGGAAATCGTCGACGCCGACGGCACCGTGATCGGCCAGGTATGCAGCGGCGGCTTCGGCCCGAGCCTCGGCGCACCGGTGGCGATGGGTTACGTCAATGCCAGCCACACTGCCATCGACAGCGACGTCTGGGCCGTGGTGCGTGGCAAGCGCGTGCCGATGAAGGTGGCCAAGACGCCGTTCGTACCGCAGCGCTACTATCGCGGTTGATCCCCTTAGGGGCACCTCTAAAAACTACCTCCGTTGCCATCGCGGCGTTAAAAACAGGCTCAGAATGCTCATTTACAACACGTAAACTGCGCCTCTTCGCCTGTTTTTGCCTTGCGCTGACTGCCTCGCCTACGTTTTTAGAGGTGCCCGTAGCCCGGATGTAATCCAGGAGCTTTTCACGGTCTCCCCGGATTGCATCCGGGCTACGTCTGTCTTCGACGGCCAGGAGTGCATCCTGGGCTATTTGCGCACGCCCATGGGGCAGCGGCGCTACGCATAAAATTCACACAACCGTTCGTCAGTAAAAAATTTCTTTTAATAACAAGTAGTTAAGCAAAGCAATCGCTGCACCCTGGCCTGCTTCGTGCTTGCCATCACTGGCATAGTTCCCTAGGGTAGTTCGCATGCGGTCTCTCATTGCCCCCATCAGCTCATTGCTGAGCGGCGTGGCTTTGCTCCTGCTCGGCAATGGTCTGCTCAATACCTTACTAACCCTGCGTGGCGTCGCCGAAGGCTACTCCACCACGATGCTCGGGCTGATCATGTCCGGGTACTTCGTCGGGTTCCTTCTCGGCACCTGGCTGGCGACTCCGCTGGTCAGACGCATCGGGCACATCCGTGCATTCGCCTGTTGCGCCGCCCTAGCGGCCATCGCCGCCCTGCTCCATCTGCTGCTGATCAATCCGTGGGTCTGGCTGCTGCTGCGTGTGCTCTACGGCCTGGCCCTGGTGACGCTGTACATGGTCATCGAGAGCTGGCTCAACGCCCAGGCGCCGAACGAGAAGCGCGGCCAGGTGTTCGCCCTGTATATGGCGGTCAACCTCGGCGCCCTGGCCCTGGCCCAGCAACTGCTGCACCTGGCCGACCCGGTGCAGTTCACCCTGTTCGTCATCGCCGCCATCCTCATCAGCGCGGCGCTGATGCCCATTACCCTGACCCGCCAGGCACAGCCGAGCCTGCCGGAAACACCTCCGTCCAACCTGCGCCAACTGTGGCACATCGCACCGCTGGCGATCATTGCAGCGGGCCTTGCCGGCCTGGCGATGGGCGGTTTCTGGGGCATGGCACCGGTGTACGCCAGCCTGGCCGGTTTCGATACGCCCGGCGTGGGCCTGCTGATGACTGCCACCATTCTCGGCGGCGCGCTGCTGCAATGGCCCATCGGCATCTATTCCGACAGCCACGACCGCCGCCAGGTGTTGTTCTGGGTAGTGGTACTGGCGGTGGCCCTGGCGCTGGTCATGAGCCTGCTGCCGGCCGGCCCGCTGCTGCTCGGCGCCATCTTCCTCTGGGGCGGCCTGGCCTTCGCCATCTACCCCATCGCGGTGGCGCAACTGATCGACCAGTTGCACAGCGACGAGATCCTCTCCGGCTCCGCCAGCCTGCTGATGGTCAATGGCATAGGCTCGGTGTGCGGCCCGCTGCTGGCCGGCGTGCTGATGGAACAACTGGGCGCTCGCGCGCTACCGCTGTACTTCGCCTGCACCCTCGGCCTGCTGGCTGCCTATACCCTTTACCGGCTGCGCCATGTCAGCGACCTGGTCAGCGGCGACGCCGCGCACTTCGTGCCCATGCTGCGTACCAGCCCCACGGTGCTGGAGCTGATGCCCGATGCGCCGACGCAAGAGCACGAACCGATGGAGGACAACCCGAACCCTGCGTCCTGAAGACGTGAACCGGCTGTTTCGGCAAGGCCCCGAGCCTACCCCAAGCAGCCAGAAACCCGGCCCATCGGCCGCTCACGCCTGAGCGAAGCCGTCCGGCCACTTCTGGAGAAACAACGATGCTATTAGCCACCGACCTGGATGGAACCTTTCTCGCCGGCGATCCCGAAGATCGCCTGAGCCTCTACCAGACCATCGCCGCCCACCCGGAGATCAAGCTCGCCTACGTCACCGGGCGCAGCCTGGAAGCGGTGCTGCCGCTGCTGGCCGACCCGACCCTGCCGCAGCCGGACTACATCATCGCCGACGTCGGCGCGACCCTGGTACATGGCGACAGCCTGCACCCGATCCAGCCGCTGCAAAGCGCGGTGGATGCCCGCTGGCCCGGCGAAACCCAGGTGGCCAGCGCCATCGAAGCGTTCGGCCTGGAACGCCAGGACGTGCCGCAGGCGCGCCGCTGCTCCTACTTCTGCACGCCGGAACAGGCAGCCAACCCGGAATTGCGCAAGGTCGCCGACGAGCTGGGCTGTGACCTGCTCTACTCCGCCGAGCTGTACCTGGACTTTCTGCCCAAGGGGGTGAACAAGGGCAGCAGCCTGCAGGCCCTGGCCGACTGGCTGGAGCTGGATCACGACCAGGTGCTGGCGGCCGGCGATACGCTCAATGACCTGTCCATGCTCAGCGCCAGCTTCCACGGCGTGTGCGTCGGCCAGTCGGAAAGCGCGCTGCTGGAAGCCACGCGCAGCCACTCGCGCACCCTGCACGCCAACCGCCCGGGCTGTGGTGGCATTCTCGAAGCCTTCGCCCATTTCGGCTTCCTCGGCGAACACGGCATCGCCGCCGAACGGCGCCAGGCCGCGCAGCCGGGCAAGGCCGAGCTGGTGATGGTCTACCACCGCCTGCCCTATGAGGAATACCGCAATGCCGCCGGCAAGCTGCAACGCCGCCGCCCCACCTCGCCCAACGGCATCATCCCCACCCTGCTGAGCTTCTTCGGTGACGGCCGCCCCGGCTCCTGGGTGGCCTGGGCCGTACACGAGGATGACGACGAGCCGTTCGACAGCCACACCACGGTGGACGCCGAGCGCTATCCCAAACTCACCGCCGCGCGGGTCAAGCTGAGCAAGGAAGAAGTGGACATCTTCTACAAGCGCTTCTCCAAGGAAGCCTTCTGGCCGACCCTGCATACCTTCTGGGAGCGCGCCACCTTCAACGAGGACGACTGGCAGGTGTTCCTCAAGGTCAACCGCGCCTTCGCCGAACGCACGGCGCTGGAGGCCGCCGAAGGCGCCATCGTCTGGCTGCACGACTACAACCTGTGGATGGTGCCGGCCTACCTGCGCGAGCTGCGCCCGGATCTGCGCATCGCCTTCTTCCACCACACTTACTTCCCTTCGGCCGACGTGTTCAACGTGCTGCCCTGGCGCCGACAGATCGTCGGCAGCCTGCTGCAGTGCGATTACATCGGCTTCCACATCCCACGCCAGGTGGAGAACTTCGTCGATGTCGCCCGTGGCGTGTTCCCGCTCAAGACTCTGGAGCGGCAGAGCTGCGCGCCGCGCTTCATCACCTACGGCTGCGCCGTGGGCCTGGAGCGCATGACCACCGCGCTGGACACCGGCACCCGCCAGGTCAGGCTAGGCGCCCACCCGGTGGGGCTGGACATCGACCGTGTACGCAGCGCCCTGGAGGCGCCGAAGATCAAGGAGCTGATGGGGCAACTGCGCGAGGAAATGAAGGGCGTGAAGCTGATCCTTTCGGTGGAGCGGCTCGACTACACCAAGGGCATCCTGGAGAAGCTCAACGCCTACGAGCGCCTGCTGGCCGAAAACCCCGAGCTGCTCGGCAAGGTCACCCTGGTCACCGTCTGCGTGCCGGCGGCCCGCGAGATGACCGTCTACGACGAGTTGCAGTCGCAGATCGAGCAGGCCGTGGGGCGCATCAACGGGCGCTTCGCCCGCATCGGCTGGACGCCGCTGCAGTTCTTCTTCCGCAGCCTGCCGTTCGAGGAGGTCAGCGCCTGGTACGCCATGGCCGACGTCATGTGGATAACCCCGTTGCGCGATGGCCTCAACCTGGTAGCCAAGGAGTTCGTCGCCGCCCAAGGCCTGCTCGGCGGGCGCGGCGTGCTGGTGCTGTCGGAATTCGCCGGCGCCGCGGCCGAGCTCAAGGGCGCCCTGCTGACCAACCCGCACGACCCGGCCGACCTGGCCCATACCTGCTACCTGGCGCTGAACCTGCCCAAGAGCGAGGCCCAGGCGCGTTTGCGCGAGTTGTTCGACATCGTCTGCTACAACGACATCCGCCGCTGGGGCGAGGACTTCCTCGCCGGCGTCGAACGCCCCGAAGAACAGCCCACTCTGACCCTGGTCAGCTAGGTTCGGGCAGGCGGTGCGCGTAGCGCACCCTACGAGCGGGACTCCGACGTAGGGTGCGCTGCGCGCACCGGCACTACTCGCCGGAGCCTCCACTCTCCCGCCCCTCACCACCCCAATCGGCCGGATACCCCCGCCTTCACCAAGCGGTGGAAACACGTAGGGTGCGCTGCGCGCACCGGCACTACTCACCGAAGCCACCACTCTCCCGCACACCCTCGCCGCCCCAATCGGCCGGATACATCCCCGCTCTCACCAAGCGGTGGAAACTCGACCAGGGCCAGTCCAGCACACGCCTCACGAGCCCATGTCGCACCGGATTGAAATGCAGATAATCCATATGGCGCTGGTAGTCCTCATCGTCACGAATGCAATGCTCCCAGAAGCGCCGCTGCCACAAGCCGGACTCCCGACGCAGCCGCCGGCTGAGAGTGACTGCAGCAGGCGTCACGAGCTGCTGCGAAGTCAGGCGCTTGATCAGCGACCAACGCACACTGAAGTTGGCATCGCCTGGCGGTAGACGCCAGATGCAGTGCAAGTGGTCGGGCAGCAACACCCAGCCTTCAATGCAAAAGGGATAACGCAGACGAACCTGTTCGATGGCCTGGCGCAGCGCGGCACGCGATGTGGCCTCGGTCAGGATGGGACGGCGCTGATGGGTGACAAGCGTGAAGAAGTAGCTCGCACCAGCTTCCCGAGCACGGCGATATTGGGACATTCCCTGTCTCCTGAATCGTTACGCATGCATGCAGCATAGACGCTGGTGCGCGCAGCGCACCCTACGTGGAGCCCGAAATGCCGGCGTAGGGTGCGCCGTGCGCACCGCGCACTACTGGATCTAGACGCGGAAGCGGCTGACCAGGGACTGCAAATGACCGCCCAGGCGGGCCAGTTCGGCGCTGGAGGCGGCGGTCTCTTCACTGGCGCTGGCGGTCTGCTCGGAGATGTCGCGCACGCTGATCACACTGCGGCTGATTTCTTCGGCCACGGCGCTCTGCTCTTCCGCTGCAGCAGCGATCTGCTGGTTCATCGACTGGATGTTGGAAACTGCCTGGGTGATGCTGGCCAGGGAGGTGCCGGCCTTGCGGCTCAGTTCGACGCTGCTGTCGGTGATGTCACGGCTGGCGCGCATCGCCGCCGCCACCTGCTGGGTGCCGCTCTGCAAACCGGCGATCAGCGCTTCGATTTCCTCGGTGGACTTCTGCGTGCGCTGGGCCAGGCCACGCACTTCGTCGGCGACCACCGCGAAACCACGGCCGGCTTCACCGGCCCGCGCCGCTTCGATGGCGGCGTTGAGGGCCAGCAGGTTGGTCTGTTCGGCCACGGACTTGATCACGTCCATCACGCTGCCGATCTTGTCGCTTTCCTGTTGCAACCCGGTCATGGCCTCGGAGGAACGCCCCACTTCGGCGGCCAGACGCTCGATCTGCGCGATCACCTGCGCTACCACCCGATCCCCCTGACGTGCTTCGCCATCGGCGGCCGTGGCGGCGTGGGAGGCCTGCTCGGCGTTTTGCGCCACTTCCTGCACCGTGGCCGACATTTCGTGCATGGCGGTAGCCACCTGATCGGTTTCCTGACGCTGATGGTTGGCACCGGCGCTGGTCTGCTCGGTCACGGCCGATAGTTGCTCGGCGGCGCTGGCAATCTGCGCCACGCCATCACGGATGCCGCTGATCAGTTCACGCAGGGTGCCGGCCATCTGCGCGATGCCTTGCTGCAGCCGGCCCAGCTCGTCGCGGCGGGTGACGCGCGGCGCATCGGTCAGATCGCCGTCGGCAATGCGCTGCACGGCGCCCAGGGTGTCTTGCAGCGGACGGGTGATCTGGCGAGTGATCAGCCAGGCCGCCAGCACGCCGATAAGCAACGCCAGAAGCACGGCAACGATCTGCCAGGTGCGCGCCTGCTGGCTCTCGATGCCCAGGCGCTCGATCTGGAACTGGTACAGGGTATCGCTGATACGCACGATCTCGGCCTGTTGCGCGGTCATTTCCTGACGGGTACGGGCGATGTCCTGGGTCGCTTGCTTGAGTGCCAGCATGGCCTGCTCGTAGCTGCCCAGCAACGCGTCGATACGGCTGGCGACATCACCCTGGGCAGCGAAGGCCTCACGCAGGCTAGCCAGGCTGTTGCGCGCGGCGGCCAGGCGGCCAGCCAGGGCCTGTTCGGTTTGAGTGTCGGCCATGTTGTCGTAGCGCTCGAGCAGGTAACGCACGCTGAGCAGCTCGTTCTGCGTCAGGTTCAGCGCCTGCAATTGGTTGAAACGCTGGTCATCGTATGACGGCAGTTGCACAACGCCACGCAGCAGCCCCGCCATCAGCTCGTTCAGTTGCTGGGCCTCGTTGGCCACGCGCAGACGAGCCTCACCGGCTGCGGCGTAGGCGGCGCGCATGCCGGCCAGGGACTTCTGATAGGCCTGGTTGTAGCCGTCCTGTTCCTTGAGCAACTTGACGTTGACCGGATTGACGAAGGTGGCCATCAGCTTCCTCTGCTGCTGCAGGTAGATGTCCAGACTGCCGAGCAGGCGCTCGGTGCTGGCGGCATCGCCCTTGGCCAGCATCAGTTGCAGACGCGCTATGCGCAGGGTGGTGAGGGTGTTGTTGAGATGAGCGATCTCGCTCATCCAGGTGCTGCGCTGAATGACGCTGCCGAGGCTGGTCCAGGCGACCCAGGCCAGAGCCAGGGTGAGTGCCAGTACCAGGCCGAAGCCAAGCGCGAGCTTGCGGGTGACGTTGAGGTTCGCGAACCAGGCGTGCATGAAGAATCTCCAACCTTGAGCAAGGCAATATAGGTATTAAGGTTTAGCTGGAGACTTGTTCTTCTTGGAACCAGCAATAGGGTCTGGCGACGGTGAGCAAAGCGCCGAGATACTAAGGTGCTGCTGACGCAAAGCCGATGACACGAGACACAAGCAAGTGTGACGTAGCCGACAGAATGCGCAGCCAAGTTGTAAGGGCTGGTGTCAGCCGCTCAGCAGAGAGGCAGGCCTGGCGACGCGAGGTCGTCAGGCCCGTGAAGCAGGGTCAGAGCTGGAAGCGACTGACCAGGGTTTGCAGATGGTTGCCCAGACGCGCGAGTTCCACCGAGCTGGCTGCGGTTTCCTCGCTGGCCGCCGCAGTCTGCTCAGACACGTCACGCACGTTGAGCACGCTGCGACCGATTTCCTCGGCTACCGCCCCCTGCTGCTCGGCAGCAGCGGCGATCTGCTGATTCATCGACTGGATATTGGCCACCTTCTGATTGATCACCTCCAGCGCATCGCCGGCCTGGCGCGCCAGGGCAACGCTATCGTCGGTCAGGCTGCGGCTTTCCTGCAGGACGCCGGCGACCTGATCGGTGCCACGCTGCAGAGCCGCGATCAGGCTTTCGATTTCCTCGGTGGACTGCTGGGTACGCCGGGCCAGGTTACGCACCTCATCGGCGACGACGGCGAAACCCCGTCCGGCCTCACCGGCACGCGCCGCTTCGATGGCGGCGTTGAGCGCCAGCAGGTTGGTCTGGTCGGCAACCGCCTTGATCACGTCCATTACGCTGCCGATCTTGTCGCTCTCCTGCTGCAAACTGCTCATGGCATCGGTGGAGCGAGTCATTTCCCCAGCCAAGGCTTCGATGCGGGCAACCACGTCACTGACGATGCGGTCACCCTGGCGCGCCTCGCCATCGGCATCCACGGCAGCCTGCGAAGCCTCGGCGGCATTGCGCGCCACCTCCTGCACGGTGGCGGACATTTCCTGCATGGCCGTGGCCACCTGATCCGTCTCCAGCTTCTGATTGTTGACCCCGGCACTGGTCTGCTCGGTCACTGCCGAAAGCTGCTCGGCCGCACTGGCGATCTGGCTGACGCCGTCGCGAATCCCCCCGATCAACTCACGCAAGGTATTGCCCATGCGCTGTACACCCTGCTGCAACGCACCGATCTCGTCACGTCGGGAGGTCGAAGGTATTGCGCTGAGGTCACCTGCGGCAATGCGCTCGACCACTTTCAGGGTATGGCCCAGCGGCTGGGTGATCTGACGGGTGATGATCCAGGCCGAACAGGCCCCCAGCAGCAGCGCCAGGACGGTGGTGAGCAGTTCGGCCAGCTCGGCCGAGGCGATATCGGCGTCACGCAGTGCGATCTGCCCGTCGATCATCTTCTGGCTCAAGGAGGTGATCTCCTGGCCCTGTTGCCCGATCTCTTCGCGCGCCTGGATGATCGCCGAGTTGAGCTGCTGGAAAGTCTTCACAGCTTCCTGGTAAGCGCTGGAGCCAACCACCAGGGCGCGGGTCTGCGCAGCCATGTCACTGCCCATCGCCTGTTGCAGGTTGGCCAAGCTTTGCTGCGTACGCTCGTACTGGCGCAGCACCGCTGCTTCGGTGTCGGCATTGGGGTTAGCGGTGTAGCCACGCACCTCGTAGCGCATCAGTTGCCAGCCCTCACGGGCGTCACGCAGGGCACGATAACGTGACGGATATTGCGGGTCGCTCTCCGGCATACGCGCCACGGCCGTTTCTACCTCATCGAGCTGGGCAAAAGCTTCCTTGGCCAGGCGCCCCATCTCTCCACGTGCGGCAGCCGATTGCCGGTAAGCTTCACGCATCTTGGTCAGGCTGGCCTGGTAAAGATCTAGCTGGGTTCGCTGCGCCTCAAACAGCCGTACGTTTTCCGGCCGAGTAAAGTTGACGCGCACAGCCTGATGGGCTTGCAGGTATTCATCCAGGGCTTTTTGAAAGGCCTCGCCCAGCGCCTCGTTGCCGTTACTGATCTCGTAGCTCAGGCGTTTGACCCGCAGGTCGTCGAGGCGGTTATCGAGCTGGGTGATATCGGTCAAGCGCTCGCCACGCTCCACCAGTTGCCGCATGCCGTTCCAGGCAACGACAGCCAGTATCAGGGTCAGGGCCAGCACCAGACCGAAGCCGATGGCCAGTTTCAGGGTTACGCTGAGGTTGCCGAACCATTTGTTCATGAAGTTCTCCGGCATGAGATACAGGAATACGCAAACGCTGGAGAGTTATTCTTATGGCCAGCACAGAGACTCGGCACAGTTTAGACAGCGAAGGCGCGGCGACAATATCATGACGCCACCTTTTAATCATTCATTCATCTATATCACCCGCCAGACGGCACGCAGCCCCATCACCCCCACGCGCCACCTCTGCTAGGCTTGCCGCCCCAACGCCTGCCTGGATCACCCCATATGCGCGCTCTGATCGCCTTCAGCCGCTTCGTCGGTAATACCTTCGCCCTCTGGGTGTTGCTGTTCGCCGTTCTGGCCTTCCTGCAACCGGCCTGGTTCCTGCCCGTCACCACCTGGATCGTGCCGCTGCTGGGCTTGATCATGTTCGGCATGGGCCTGACCCTCAAGGCCGAGGATTTCCGTGACGTGCTGCTTCGGCCCCAGGCCGTGCTGCTCGGCGTGCTGGCGCAGTTCACCATCATGCCGCTGACGGCCTGGCTGCTGTGCCAGCTCTTCGGCCTGCCGACAGAAATCGCCGTCGGGGTGATCCTGGTCGGTTGCTGCCCAGGCGGCACCGCCTCCAATGTCATCACCTGGTTCGCCCGTGGCGACCTGGCCCTGTCGGTGGCGATCACTTCGGTGACCACCCTGCTCGCCCCGCTGGTGACGCCAGCGCTGATCTGGCTGCTGGCCTCGCAATGGCTGCCGGTGTCGTTCAGCGCGATGTTCGTTTCGATACTCAAGATGGTGCTGCTACCCATCGTGCTCGGCCTGGTGGTGCAGCGCCTGCTCGGTACGCGAGTGAAGACGGCAGTGCAGGTATTGCCGCTGATTTCCGTGGTGAGCATCGTCGCCATCGTCGCGGCAGTGGTAGCGGCCAGCCAGGGCAAGATCGCCGAATCCGGCCTGCTGATCATGGCGGTGGTGGTGCTGCACAACGCCATCGGCCTGACCCTGGGCTATCTGGCCGGACACCTGTTCGGCATGCCGCTGGCGCAGCGCAAGACGCTGTCGATCGAGGTCGGCATGCAGAACTCCGGCCTCGGCGCCGCCTTGGCCAGCGCCCATTTCAGCCCTCTGGCAGCGGTACCCAGTGCGCTGTTCAGCGTCTGGCACAACCTGTCCGGTGCGCTGCTGGCAACGCTCTATCGCCGGATGGGTGCGCAAAAGCGCGTCGACTGAAAAGCTGGTGCGCGCAGCGCCCCCTACGAAGCGTAGGGTGTGCCGCGCGCACCGTCATCAGCGCCAGTCGCTCCGTAGCGCAGCCACACGTGCCTGCAGCACCTCACGGCTGGCCTGTTCGGGGGCGATGGCCTCGCCCGCCACCAGGGTCACTCGCGACCACAGGCGCCTGAACAAGCCCTTGTTCGGGTCGTAGCTGAAGAAGCTGCCCCACAGGCCCTGCAAGGCCATGGGAATCACCGGCACCGGATTCTCTTCGAGAATGCGCTGCACCCCACCCTTGAATTCGTCGATCTCGCCGTCGCGGGTCAGCTTGCCCTCGGGGAAGATGCACACCAGCTCACCGTTGCGCAGGTATTCGGCGATCTTCTTGAACGCCGCGTCGTAGATCAGTAGATCCTCGTTGCGTCCGGCGATCGGCACGGCGCCAGCGGTGCGGAAGACGAAGTTGAGCACCGGCAGGTCGTAGATCTTGTAGTACATGACGAAGCGTACCGGGCGGCGAATGGCGCCACCGATCAGCAAGGCATCGACGAAGGAAACGTGGTTGCACACCAGCACCGCCGCCCCCTCTTCGGGAATGGCATGCAGCCCCTTGTGCTCGACGCGATACATCGAGTGCCCCAGCAGCCAGATGAGAAAGCGCATGCTGAATTCGGGGACGACCTTGAAGATGTAACTGCTGACCGCAACGTTCATCAGCGAGGCCACCAGGAACAATTGCGGGATGCTCAGCCCGGCGACACCAAGGAAAAGGATCGCGACGATGGCCGAGACCACCATGAACAAGGCATTGAGGATGTTGTTGGCAGCGATCACCCGCGCCCGCTCGTATTCGACGGTGCGCGATTGGATCAACGCATACAAGGGCACGATATAGAAGCCGCCGAACAGACCTATGCCGAGAATGCAGCCGAGAATCCACCAGACCTGGCCATGACCGAGCAGCGCCAGCCAATCGTGCGGTGCGGCGCCCTCGGGAAAGCCACCGGAAAACCACCACAGCAGAATGCCGAAGACGGTCAGGCCGATGGAGCCGAACGGCACCAGACCGATCTCCACCTTGTGCCCACTCATGCGCTCGCAGAGCATCGAACCCAGGCCTATCCCTAGCGAGAACACGGTGAGGATCAGCGTCACCACGCTCTCGTCACCGTGCAGCCACTCCTTGGAGTAGGCGGGAATCTGCGTCAGGTAGATGGCACCGAGAAACCAGAACCAGGAGTTGCCCACCAGCGAGCGCGACACGGCCGGCCGCTGGCCGAGCCCCAGCTTCATGGTCACCCAGGATTGGCGCAGGATGTTCCAGTCCAGCTTGAGCGTGGGCATGGCCGCTGCCGCACGCGGAATGCCGCAACTGGCCAGATAACCCAGCGCCGCCACACTCACCACCGAAGCGGCGACGATGGCGGCATAACTGCTGCTGGCCATCATGATGCCCGCGCCGATGGTGCCGGCGAGAATGGCCAGGAAGGTGCCCATCTCCACCAGGGCGTTACCGCCGACCAACTCCTTCTCCTGCAGATGCTGCGGCAGGATCGAATACTTGACCGGGCCGAACAAGGCTGACTGCGTGCCCATGGCGAACAGTACCACCAACATCAGCGGCAGATTGTTCAGCAGCACACCTGCCGCACCGGCGAGCATGATGAAGATCTCGGCCAACTTGATCTTGCGGATCAGGGCGTCCTTGGCGAACTTCTCACCAAACTGCCCGCCAAGTGCGGAAAACAGAAAGAACGGCAGGATGAACAGCAAGGCGCAGAGATTGACCAGCACATCGCGGTCGGCGCCCGTATTGAGCTTGAAGAGGATGGCGAGAATCAGCGACTGCTTGAAGATGTTGTCGTTGAAGGCGCCGAGCAATTGCGTCACGAAAAACGGCAGAAACCGTCTCTTGCCGAGCAGGGCGAATTGCGATTGTTGGGTCATCGTCCATGGTCCTCGCGGGGTCGGGTTTGCCCGCACGAGCATTTGACTGAAATCGCCGCCAGAAAGCCACAGGCAATGCCCTGCAAACACCTCCCCCCATACAGTCGCGACAAGCCTCCTGCCCTCTCTCGCCGCCACTGCTGCACAGTCACGGAAATTTAAAAAGAGCGCAATCAAGCAATAACAAAACAAGTAACGCACAACTTTAGAGCAAGAAAAAGAACCACGAAACATAATGAAGCACGACCAGTGCCGACTTGATGACGCCAAAAAAACACCAAAAAACACGCAAACTATTTTTTGACGCTGGAAATAACACAAACTATAACTTGTTGTTTTTATTGAATTTTTTAAAAAATTCAAACTTAAATTAAAAAAACCACAACAAGCCAACTTCGAGTGCTTGAAATAAAAAAAAAAGCCACCCTAGTATCCGCGCTAATTGCATAAAGCCATCAAACAGAACGGCAGAGATTGCGCGATAGCACATGCGCAGTCAGGGCGTATTTGTGCCTGGAATAAGTGCAGAAGATTTAGCCAACAACTTAGTATTGAGGGATGGAGTGATGAGAATCAGTATCTTTGGACTGGGTTATGTTGGAGCAGTCTGCGCAGGTTGCCTGTCGGCGCGCGGCCATGAAGTGATCGGTGTCGATGTCTCGCAAACCAAGATCGATCTGATCAATCAGGGCAAATCCCCGATCGTCGAGCCGGGCCTTGCCGAACTGCTCGAAGCGGGCGTCAACGCTGGCCTGCTGCGCGGTACCACCGATGTCGGCGCGGCCGTACTGGCCAGTGACCTGTCCTTCATAGCCGTAGGTACGCCGAGCAAACGCAACGGCGACCTGGATCTCGGCTATATGGAGTCGGTGTGCAAGCAGATCGGTGTGGCGCTGCGCGACAAGCACGAGCGCCATACCGTGGTGGTGCGCAGCACGGTACTGCCGGGCACGGTGAAGAACGTGGTGATTCCGCTGATCGAAAGGGAGTCCGGCAAGAAAGCCGGCGTCGACTTCGGCGTGGCCACCAACCCCGAGTTCCTCCGTGAAAGCACGGCGATCAAGGATTACGACTTTCCGGCCATGACCGTCATCGGCGAGCTGGACAAGCAATCCGGCGATCTGCTGCAGGAACTGTACAGCGAACTGGACGCGCCGATCATCCGCAAGACCATCGAAGTCGCGGAAATGATCAAGTACACCTGCAACGTCTGGCACGCCACCAAGGTCAGCTTCGCCAACGAGATCGGCAACATTGCCAAGGCCTGCGGCGTCGACGGCCGCGAGGTGATGGACGTGGTCTGCCAGGATCACAAGCTCAACCTGTCGCGCTACTACCTGCGCCCTGGTTACGCCTTCGGCGGCTCCTGCCTGCCCAAGGACGTACGCGCCCTCACCTACCGCGCCGGGCAACTGGATGTCGAGCATCCGTTGCTGGCTTCGATCATGCCGAGCAACCGTGCCCAGGTGCAGCGCGCCTACGACATCGTCGCCACCTATGACAAGCGCCGCGTCGGCCTGCTGGGCCTGAGCTTCAAGGCCGGCACCGACGACCTGCGCGAAAGCCCGCTGGTTGAGCTGGCGGAAATGCTCATCGGCAAGGGCTTCGAGCTGCGCATCTATGACAGCAACGTCGAGTATGCCCGGGTCTTCGGCGCCAACAAGGAATACATCGAATCCAAGATCCCACATGTCTCCTCGCTGCTGTGCAAGGAGCTGGAGGAAGTGGTCGAGGCCTCCGACGTGCTGATCCTCGGCAACAACGAACCACGTTTCGCTGAAGTCCTGCAGAACCTGAGCAGCGACAAGCAGGTGGTCGATCTGGTCGGGTTCATGGAGCACAGCACTCAGGCGAACAGGGAAGGCATCTGCTGGTAAGCGCACAGCCCGAATGGCAGCGGCATGTGCACGCTGCCACGGGACAGGTCGAGGCCAATGGCCTTTGCACTGCCAATAGGTTGCCAATCGGTGTTTGTCCAGGAGTGACGAAATGATCCCTCTGATCTTGTCCGGCGGTAGCGGCTCGCGGCTCTGGCCGCTGTCGCGCAAGCTTTACCCGAAACAGTTCCTGCCCCTGACCGGCTCGGCCACCATGCTGCAGCAGACCCTGCAGCGCCTGGCCCCGGAAGGCATGCACAAGCCCATCGTGGTGTGCAACGAGGAGCACCGTTTCATCGTCAATGAACAACTCGCCGCCATCGGCTGCGAGGCGCACAGCATCCTGCTCGAGCCCTTCGGCCGCAACACCGCGCCAGCCGTGGCCATTGCCGCCATGCATCTGCTTGCCAGCGGCCGCGACGAACTGCTGCTGGTGCTGCCTGCCGACCATGTGATCGAAGACCGCGCAGTGTTCCACCAGGCGCTCGAGGTGGCTCGCAAGGCTGCCGAACAAGGCGAGATGGTGCTGTTCGGCGTACCTGCCGAACGCGCCGAAATCGGTTACGGCTACATCAAGACCAGCCCCATGGGCGACGAGCTTCCCGACGGTGTGCTGCCGGTGGAGCGCTTCGTCGAGAAGCCCGACCTGGCCACGGCGCAGAGCTTCGTGGCGCAGGGCGATTACTTCTGGAACAGCGGCATGTTCCTGTTCCGTTGCAGCCGTTATCTGGAGGAACTGCAACGGCACGACCCGGATATCTACGACACCTGCCAGTTGGCGCTGAGCCGCAGCAAGAGCGATCTGCAGTTCATCCGCATAGACCCCAGCTCCTTCGCCTGCTGCCCGGACAACTCCATCGACTACGCGGTGATGGAGAAGACCGAGCGCGCCTGCGTGGTACCACTGGCCGCCGGCTGGAGCGATGTCGGCTCCTGGTCGGCCCTGTGGGACGTGCGCAACAAGGACGCCAATGGCAACAGTCTGTCGGGTGACGTGCTGGTGCATGACAGCCACGACTGCCTGGCCCACAGCCAGAGCAAGCTGGTCACCCTGGTCGGCCTGCAGGACGTGGTGGTGGTGGAAACCAAGGACGCGGTGATGGTCGCGCACAAGGATCGCGTGCAGGACGTCAAGCAACTGGTCAACGCCATGACTCGCGAAGGCCGCAGCGAGGCGCTCAACCACTGCCAGGTCTATCGCCCGTGGGGCAGCTACGACTCCATCGACAACGGCAATCGCTTCCAGGTCAAGCGCATCGTGGTCAAGCCCGGCGCGCAGCTTTCGCTGCAGAAGCACCACCACCGTGCCGAGCACTGGATCGTGGTCTCCGGCACCGCGCGGGTGACCTGCGACGACAAGACCTTCCTGCTCTGGGAAAACCAATCCACCTACATTCCCATCGCCGCCGTACACCGCCTCGCCAACCCCGGAAAGATCCCCCTGGAGATCATCGAGGTGCAGTCCGGCGGTTATCTCGGCGAGGACGACATCGAGCGCTTCGAGGACGTCTACGGGCGCAGCGACAACGTACTCAGCTAGCCAGGAAAGCGCTTGCTGCCGGTTCGCCGGCAGCAGCGTTCATCAATGAAGGAAGCACGTCAAATGCAAAGATCCTTTGCAGACAGGTTGAACAAGTTCTTGGGCTGGGCCTGCCTCATCGCCCTGATCCTGCTCGCCTCGGAAATGATCGATCCCGCCTACCTCGATCCGTCGCATCAGAAGTTCATCTTCCTTATCGGCGTACTGGGCATGTGGCGCTATGGCAATGCCGTGATGCATTACCTGCGCGGCATGTACTTCCTGCACTGGCGCTTCCCGCGTATCCGCAAGGCGGTCGACCGTATGGGCGCGGCGGCTCTGCCGGAGCACCTGTTCATGGTGGTCACCAGTTTCCGCATTCCCACGCAGACCACCTACCAGGTCTACCAGTCGGTCTTCCAGGAGGTGCAGCGCCTGCCCGTGCCCTGCACGGTGATCGCCTCGATCGTGGAAAAGAGCGACGAGCACTTCATCAAGGACATCATGCGCCAGGAAGTGCGCGAACGTGACGACATCAAGCTGGTCATCGTGCGGGCCCGCGGCACTGGCAAGCGCGACGGCCTGGCCCACGCCTTCCGCGCGCTGTCACGGCGCATGCCGCTGGAGAACTCGGTGGTCGGCGTGGTCGACGGCGACACCCTGATGCTGCCGGGTTGCGTCGAGCGCGCGGTGAGCCTGTTCGCCTACCTGCCCAGCGTCGGCGGCATTACCACCAACGAGTTCTGCGAGGTCAAAGGCAGCCGCCTGATGCGCGAATGGCACACCCTGCGCTTCGTCCAGCGGCACATCAACATGTGTTCGATGGCGCTTTCCAAGCGCGTGCTGACCATGACCGGGCGCCTGTCGTTCTTTCGCGCCAGCGTGATGACCGACCCTACGTTCATTCAGGACGTGGAAGCCGATTTCCTCGATCACTGGCGCCTAGGGCGTTTCCAGTTCCTCACTGGCGACGACAAGTCCTCCTGGTTCAGCCTGATGCGCGCCGGCTGGGACACCTTCTACGTGCCCGACAGCCACACCCTGACCATCGAACACCCGCCCAGCAGCAGCTTCCTCCAGGCCACCCGGCAACTGATGTACCGCTGGTACGGCAACTCGCTACGGCAGAACTTCCGCACCACTCGGCTGCTGGGCTTCGGTCGCCTGGGGCTGTTCACCATGTACGTCTTGTACGACCAGCGCGTGTCCATGTGGACCTGCCTGATGGGGCTGAGCGCCTCGCTGGTGGCCGGCCTGCTGTTCGGCATCCAGTACCTGCTGCTGTACCTCTTCTGGGTGCTGCTGTCGCGCTCGCTGGTAACGCTGCTGTTCGTCTTCAGCAAGCACCCGGTCGACCCGCTCTACCCCTTCGTTCTCTATTACAACCAGATCATGGGTTCGTTGATGAAGGTGTACGCCATGTTCCACATGAACCAGCAGAGCTGGACGCGACAGAAAACCACGCTCAGCAATGGCAGCGTCGCTTTCGATGCGGCCCTCAACCGATGGACCTCGAAGGGCATGTTGTTCTCCTCGATCGCCATCTTTTTCGGGGTCATTTCGATCCTGCTCGAACTCACGCAACACTAAGCAAAGGCGCGAAGACCATGAGTAGCACTGTCTTACCCGGAAACATCGTTCACGAGGCGATCGACGAGCGTCAGTTCGTTCGCGCCAAGATTCCTGCCCGTGTCACCCTCGAGGGGAACGGGATCAAGGGCCTGGAATGCGAAATACTGGATCTGTCCCTGGGCGGTATCGGCCTGTCGCTGGCACAGCCCATGACCATCGGCAGCCTGTTCAATGCCTCGATCAAGCTGAAGCTGAACAAGATCGACCTGAACATCGAGACCAAGCTGAAGATCGTCTCCCAGCGCAACCATGAGGTGGGCGCCGAATTCGTCGACCTGGATCGGCAGAAGAGCGACATCCTGCGCTACATCATCTCGTCCTACATGTCCGGTGACATCGCCGATATCAACGGCCTGTTCAACGTGATGCAGCGCGAGAACTACATCAAGGAACGCAAGCACAAGACCGCCGAATCACGCACCTTCGGCGAGCGTCTGCGGGCTCTGTTCGGCTCGTTGCTGTTCCTCGCCGTCGGCCTCACGGCCCTCGCGCTCATCGTTTACAAGAGTTATCTGCTGTTCTTCCACATGCAGGCGGCGCAGGCCGTGGTCGGCGCCAACGCCTACATCGTCAGCATGCCGGAAAACGGCAACCTCAAGTACCTGATCGCCCCCGGACAAACGGAAGTCAGCGTCGGTCAGCCACTGGCCAGCGTTTCCACCCAGCTGGCCAGCAGCCTGACCAGCCCGGCGGACATCGCCGCCCTGGCCAACCTCTCGGAACAGGACAGTGCCGCCCTGCTCGGCCGCGTGACCGTGGAAACGGTGATCGCCAGCCCCTGCAACTGCAGCCTGTACTACCCCAAACCGCGTCAGGACGGCTTCGCCTACAAGCAGGACGCGCTGGTACACCTGTTGCCGCTGGATCAACCACTGGACGTCAAGGCCAGCATTCCCTTCGCGCAGATGAACAAGCTCGAGCGCGTGCGTGGCGTCGAGATGCGCGTGCTGGGTAGCGATCAGGTCTTCACCGGCGAGATCGTCGGCAGCCGCGTGGACGAACAGCAGCAGATGGTCGAGCTGACCATCAAGCCGGATCAGGCACTGCCGCGCAACGACTACCAGTTGCCTGTCGCGGTCGACTTCAGGCTCGGCCTGCCCACACGCTGGACATTCTGAGGTCGCCATGTCGCTCAGATTCATCCTTTGCACGAGCGCCCTGACCCTGGCGCTCAGCGGCGCGGCACAGGCCGAGCGTAGCCTCGATCAGGTGCGCTACGCGCTGTTCCAGGACAACCAGGCGGCGGTCGAGGACGACCTGCGCCTGCTGTCGCAGCGCGGTGATCTGGCAGCCGCCCGCCTGCTCGGCGAAGTGCTGGCCAGCCGCAGCCCAGCCAATACCGCGCAAGCCATCGCGCTGTTCAAGCAGGCCTTCGCCGATGGCCGTGGCGATATCGGCGCGCTGATCCCCCTGGCGCGCCTAGTGGACTACAAGCCGCGCTGGCGTGAGGCCAACCGCGACTTCATGCGCCAGGCCCTGACGCAGTTCGCCACCGGGCGCGACTTCATCAGCGTGGATACGCGCCTGGAAGTCTTCCTGGTCTACCCGGAGCTGTTCGACCAGGCCGAGACGATGCGCCTGATCGAGCTGTATGACCGCGCCTGCCTGATCTATTGCCACGCCCCGCTGTACCGGGCGGTAGCCGCGACGCGCTATGGCGAGCGCGCCGAGGCCGAGAAATGGTTCGAGCTGGCGGTGGAAAGCGACCCACGCGCGGTGAACCGTTATTACGCCTTTCTCGGTGCAAAGCGCAACGAACTGTTCCGTGCCTTCGCCATACGCCTGGCAGAGCGCATGAACAGCCTGCCGGTGGATCTGGTGCAGAGCATCGCCCAGCAACTGACCGCAGTGCGCAACGCCGAGATCGGCGCCTATAACAACAACCGCCCGCTGACCCGCGCGCAGACCGACGAAGAAAAGGCCGAGCGCGAGCGCAAAGCCCAGGCGCAAGCCAGCCTGATCGAACAGATCGACCGTGAAGTGCTGCAGTGGCTGGACAACGCCATCGCCCGTGACTTCGGCCCAGCCATGCTGAGCAAGGCCTACTTCCTGATGACCGCGCCGGATCGCTATGGCCCGGAGCCGGTGGTCGAGCTGATCCAGCGCCTGGAACAACGCCAGGGGCAGAACCTCAGCCTGAGCATGGCCGAGCGCCAGGATCCGATCACCCCGCAGCGCATCAAGGCCCTGCGCGCCAGCCTGCACATGGTGGTCTGGCGCACGCTCGACCCACAGCTGAGCCAACGCCTGATCGCCGAGCTGCAAGCCGAGCACTACCCCGAGGCCACGCTGCTCGAAGGCGACATGTACAGCCAGGGCGTGCTGGACGAGCCTGACCAGCAACACGCCATCGCGCTGTACATGAAGGAAGTCCAGAGCGGCTCGCTCAACGCCCTGATGCGCATTGCCCGCCTGTACAGCTACGGCCGTTCCATCTGCCGCGACGACATCAAGGCTTACACCTTCGCCTACGCCGCCCAGGAACTGGGTGATCAACGCGCCCTGTCGCTGGTGGAAGCGCTGGGCTCCAGGCTCACCCCCGAACAGCGCGCCGCCGCCACCCGTGAAGGCAACCGTCTCATCGAGGAATCCATCCTGTGATCCGCACCCATGTCTTGCGTCATGCCGCCCTGCTGCTCGCCTGCCTGCCCCTCACTCTGGTGCAGGCCGAGGAACCTGACGAACCAGTGGCAGAGCCCAGCAACCTGTCACCCGAACTCGAGCCCGTCACCTCGCTGCTGACGCAAAAGCTCTTCCTGCGCAGCGGCTACGGCCCGGACGAAACGCGTCTGGGCGAAGATCGTCGGGCCTTCTTCAGCCTGCGCTACGAACCCTCGTACCGCTGGTATTCCCCCGAGCAACGCTGGGCCAAGTGGGAAGCCTTCGGCCGCCTGTGGCTCAACTACGACACCGATCCCAACGCCCTGCAGACCATCGAGGGCGACAACGACGACCTGTCGCGGCGGCGCCACGCCTACAGCGAGGCACGCGAGTTCTACGTGCGGCGCAACCTGCTCGGCGACGATCCACGCTTCTCCGCCACCTTCGGCCGCCAGCGCTTCACCGACCGCTTCGGCATCTGGTGGGACGACAGCATCGAAGCCCTGCGCCTGGACTACAACGACAGCTTCGCCAATGGCTTCGTCGCCGTCGCCGAAAAGTTCTACTACTACAACTCGGACGACAATCGCCTCGACCCGCGTGACAAGAACATCCGCTACCTGATGGCCGAGTATGCCTGGCGCTGGTATGCCGACCACTGGGTCGGGGTGCGCCTGCTGCACGAGGACGACCACTCCGGTAGCGCCATCGATGACCGCCAGGATTTCGATGGCCTGCGCTATGGCCTGTTCCTGCGTGGCGATACCCGCCAGTTGACCTCGCTGATCAGCGATTACCAACTGGAGTTGGTGCGCCTCGACGGCAATCAGGAAATCACCCAGCGCAACGGCCTGCGTGATCGCAGCGACAAAGAGGGCTGGGCGCTGGTCGGCGATATCGGCAAACGCTTCGAGGATCTGCCCTGGACGCCACGTGTCGGCCTCACCGCCGGCCTCACCGACCGCCCGGACGACAGCGGCAACGATGGCTTCAGCCTCAACCGCATCCAGTCGGATCGGCGCAACGACCCGTTCAGCTACAGCAGCCGCCTGATCAGCAACCTGGTCAGCGTCAACCTGAGCAACCTGGCGTTCTATGGCGTCACCCTGGAAACCCAGCCCACCGACCGCAGCCAACTGGATATCCGCCTGAGCGACCTGCGCCTGCGCAACGCCTCCGCGCAACTGCCGCTGCGCACCACCAACGAAGGCACCGTGCGCGACAGCGGCTCGTCCACCCACCTGGGTCAGGTGCTGGACATCACCCATTACTGGCGCATGTTCCCGCTGGCCTACGAAGGCAAGCGCATCCAGCTCAACACCCTGACCAGCCTGAGTTACTTCCGCGCCGGCAGCGCCCTGGAAATCGGTGACGACTACCAGCTGACGCTGGGCATCACCCTGACGTACTGACCGAGAGTAGTGCCAGCATGATCTTCGCCTCCAACGTCTTCCTGTTTCTCTTCCTGCCGGTATTTCTGCTCTGCTATTACCTGGCCAGGGAGCACTGGCGTTCGTACGTAATCGTGCTTGGCAGCTACCTGTTCTATGCCTGGTGGCGCCCGGACTTCCTCCTGCTGTTCGTCGCCATTTCCTACTGGAATTACTGGTTCGGCCTGCGCATCAAGGCACGCATGGATGCCGGCGAGAAGAAAATCGCCTTCCGCCTGCTGACCATCGGCGTGGTCGGCAACCTGGCCACCCTGGGTTACTTCAAGTACGCCAACTTCGGCGCCGACGTGCTGGTGGCGATACTGGAGCCGCTGGGCATCAACACCTTCACCCTGGAACACATCATCCTGCCACTGGGTATTTCCTTCTACGTGTTCCAGGCCCTGAGTTACATCGTCGACATCTACCGGCGCAACGCCGAACCCACCGAGCGCTTCGTCGACTTCGCCGCCTACATCGCCATCTTCCCGCAACTGATCGCCGGGCCGATCCTGCGCTACAGCCTGATCGACAAGCAGTTGAAGCAGCGCACCCATTCGCTGGAGCTGTTCTCCCTGGGCGCCTGCCGTTTCATGCTCGGCTTCATCAAGAAGGTGCTGATCGCCGACTCCCTGGCGCCGATGAACGTGCTGTTCATCAGTGGCGGCAGCGCCGGCGAGCTGCAGATGGTCGATGCCTGGTTCGGCCTGCTGATTTCCGCCCTGCAACTGTATTTCGATTTCTCCGGCTACAGCGACATGGCCATCGGCCTGGGCATGATGATGGGCTTTCGCTTCGCCGAAAACTTCAACCAGCCCTATATCGCACAGAGCATCACCGAGTTCTGGCAACGCTGGCACATGACCCTGGCCGACTTCCTGCGTGACTACGTGTACATGCCGCTGGTGCGCAAGCGCCTGGTGGGCATGCTCACCGGGCTGGTGGTGACCATGCTGCTGTCGGGCCTGTGGCATGGCCCGAGCTTCGCCTTCATCTGCTGGGGGCTGTTCTTCGGGGTCGGCATGGTGATCGAACGCAAGCTGGGCATCGCCACCAAGATCACCACGCCCTATCACTTCTGGCGCAACATGCGCTGCCTGTTGCTGCTGCTGTGCTCCATGCCGCTGTTCTTCACCGGCAATCTGCCGCACAGCCTGCAGGTCTATCAGGCCATGCTCGGTTTCAACGGTTTCGGCTCGCTGCAACCTTACTGGCTCGGCACCTCGGCCATGACCCTGAGCTTTACCCTGCTCGCCGTGCTTTGGCTCGTCGTCGCCGGCACGATCAACCAGCGCTATTACGCCGGCAACAAGCAGCAGCCGTACTTCATGCAACACGTCGACGGCCTCAACACCCTGCTGCTGTGGGCCGTCTTCCTGCTGACGCTGAGCCGTCTGGCAGCCAACTCCTTCTCCCCTTTCCTGTACTTCCAGTTCTGAGGAGCGCGCATGTTTCCCGTGATGAGTTCGGCCAGCAAGATCAACGGCATCCTCTTCATCGTGCTGCTGTGCGGCATGTGTCTGTATTCCCTGCCGCTGGTGTTCGGCTTTGCCAGCCAGCAGAACGCCGGCCAGGCCATGGCGCTGTTCTTCGATGGCAAGCTGGTGCGCAAGTTCGAGCATTACTACGACAAGAGCCTGTTCCTGCGTGACCCATCCATCGAGCTGTGGGCCGATATTCAATATGCGCTGTTCCGCGAAGGCGCCAGTGGCGTGGTGCTGGGTCGTGACGGCTGGCTGTTCACCAATCAGGAGTACCTGCTGCCCGGTGATCTGGAAGAGAACCTGGACAAGCAACTGACGCTGATCGACAAGGCCCGCGAACAACTGGCGGCCAAGGGCACACGACTGATCCTGTTACCCATTCCGATGAAGCTGGACACCTACGCCGAGCATTCACGCCTGGCACCCAGCGCGCAGCTCAGCGGTTTGTACGAGGACTTTCGCGCACGCCTGAGCGAGCGCGGCATCGCCTCGGCGGATCTGCGTGGTGCCTACAACGAGGCAGCCGCCGCCCTGCCCCTGTTCCTGCGCAACGATACCCACTGGACACCACAGGGCGCCGACCTGGCCGCACGCACACTGGCCCGGCAGTTCCCCGAGCTGGCCGGCACTACGGCTTACGTCACCCAGACGGTGGGCGAGAAACAGGTGCCCGGGGATCTGCTCAACTACCTCAAGTTCGACCCTCGCTTCGCCCCCAGCTACTTCGCGCCAGTGCACATCGCCCTGCACGAAACCCTCAAAGACTCGCCCAAGGACATCGGCGACAGCCTGTTCGCCGACGAGGCGGTATCCCTGGCCGTGGTCGGCACCAGCTATACGCGCATCGATGACTGGAATTTCACCGGCTTTCTCAAACAGGCGCTGCAGCGTGATCTGATCAGCGTGGCCCTGGAAGCACGCGGCCCGTTCGAGGCCATGAACGCCTTTCTCGCCAGCCCGGCAGCCGCCAGCGGCGACGTGCACACCGTCGTCTGGGAATTCCCCCTGCGCACCCTGCTCGCGCAACGCCAACTCCCCTCCCCCATCGCCCAACAATAGAAGAGGTGCTTCATGCCCATCTCCCCGCTTCGCGTCCTGTTCATGCTGCTGATCATCGGCTGCACCGCTGCCCAGGCGGCCCAGGACGGCAATGCCGACCTCTATGACCCGGTGGCACCGGCCAACTCGGCTTTCGTCCGGGTGCTGAACCTGAGCGAGCGCAACATCGAAGTCGGCTTGAGCGGCAAGAACAAGCCCCAGCTCGTCAACAGCGGGCAATTCGGTGGCTATCGTTTCGTCGCACCGGGCAAGCAGATCATCAGCGCCGACGGGCAGACCCTGGAGAGCGAGCTCAAGGCCAACACAGCCAGCACCGTGATCTACCGCGACGGCAAGTTGCTGCTGCTGACCGACAAGTTCGTCGACGAACCGCGCAAGGCGCAGATCGCCTTCTACAACTTCACCGACAAGCCCGCCGCGCTGAAGACCGTCGATGGCCAGCATGTGGTGGTCGACACCCTGCAACGCGACCAGACCGGCAGCCGCATGGTCAACGAGCTGAAGATCGCCTTCGCCGCCTACGCCGACAACGACAAGCTGGCCAGCTTCGACGAACTGTTCCTGAAAAAGGGCCGTTCCTACAGCTATGCCCTGCTGCCGGCAGGCAATGGCTACCGCGCCATCACCCTGGCCAACAGCATCGACGCCACCGAATGAATTCCGACCAGCAGGCCCTACGAGTAAGCGGACGATGATCCCGACGAAGATGAAACACTACCTTTCCCTGGCCATCGGCAGCCTGCTGGTGGGCGGCATGCAGGCCAGCTTCGCCGCGGCGCCGGCGAGCCAGGCCGATGACTGCGCGGATCTGCAATGCCTGATCTGCCCGCAACTGAGTGCACCCGAGGAATACGCCCAGGGCAACATGAAGGCGCTCAAGCAGCTCGTGCCGGGCCGTGACCACTGGCTGTTCCGTTCCGAAGTGGATCTGACCAACGACTTTGGCATTCCGGCCGCCATGCAGCCGGAGTTCGCCCGCCTGATGCGCGCCTTCGCCAGCCATGGCACCCAGGTGGTGATGGCGGTACAACCGACCCGTGGCCTGATGCATCGCGCCCAGCTTCTGCCGGGGCAAGCGCACGGTTTCGATTACGCCCGCGCCAGCGGCAACCTGCGCAACTTCCTGCAGCAGATGCGTGACGCAGGCGCCATAGTGCCGGACATCATGGGCCTGGTGCAGCAGCCCCCCAAGGACTTCTTCTTCCGCCGCGACCACCACTGGACCCCGGTGGGCGCCGAGGCCATCGCCAGGGTCACCGCCGACACCATCCGTCAACAGCCGGTCTACGCCCAACTTGCACACAAGGGCTACAAGACCGAGCAGAACATGACCCTGTTCAAGGACGGCACCCTCAACCTCGGCCTCAACGCGATCTGCGGCAACCGCTACGGCAATCAGTTCGTACCGGGCTACCAGACCGTCCCGGAAAGCAACGACGCCGCCCTGCTGTTCGAGGAACAGCCCGAGCCCGAGATCGTCCTGGTCGGTACCAGTAACTCCGCCGCCCGTGAAGACGAAACCAAGCAGTTCAACTTCGACGGCTTCCTCAAGCAATACCTGAGCAGCGACCTGGTCAACTACGCCCTGCCCGGCGCCGGCCAGGATGGCTCGTTGCTGCAATACCTGCTGTCCGACAACTATGCGCCGGACAAGGCGCCCAAGCTGATCATCTGGGAACTGCCGGCCAACTACCGCCTCGATGGCGACATCACCTACCGGCAACTGGTGCCAGCGGTCAACGGCGGTTGCAAGGCCAGCCCCAGCGAACTCGAGGCACGCGTCGAGCGTCCTGGCCTGCAGCTCAACGATCGCATCGAACTGCTCAGCAATGCCGGGGCACAACGCAAGGATCTCAAAGGTCGCGACGGCGTACTGGACATCCGCATCAGCGACCCCAACCTGAAGAACTTCTACATCATCACCTATTACGACAACGGCACCCGCGACAAGGTGTGGTTCCGCCGCGAGGCCATCGTCAACAGCGGGCAGTACTACCTGGAGCTGAGCCGCGCCGCCGAATTCCGCGACGCCAACCTGCTGTCCGTCTTCCTCGAACCGACCCAGATCATCGAGCAACCCCTGCAGATCGAGACCAAGCTATGCCTGTGACCCCCTCGATCAGGTGGCTGGCCACCGTCCTGCTGCTCGGCCCCCTGAGTGCCAACGCCACGCAATCGATCTGGGTCAGCCAGGCCACGCCGGCATCCGCACTGGTGGACGACTACCGCCACCAGCGCTGCCCGAAAACGCCACCGCCGGCCTACACCGGCCACCTGCAGCTCGACAGCAAGTACGACCAGAGCGACAGCAGCAAGTCACGCCTGACGGCCAAGCAGAGCAAGGACACCCAGCGTGTTCGCCAGCAGGTGCAGTACTACATCAGTGGCCTGATCAAGGCCGGTGAAGTGTTCCAGCGCGCGAAGAAGGCCGAAGAAGCCAACGTCGCTCTGGGTTGTCTGAGCCAATGGCTCGACGCCTGGGGCAGCCAATCGGCCCTGCTCAGCGACGATGCCAGCAAGACCGGCGTGGCCGCACGCAAATGGGCGTTGGCCGCCATCGCCACCACCCTGCTCAAGGTGCGCGCCCTTAGCGACCAGCGCTACCAGTTGAGCAGCGTGCAGCAGCGTTGGCTCGGCCAGCTCTCGGCCAAGGTGATGGCCGAATACGAGCCGCGTCGCCACGACCCCAGCATCTACTTCAACAACCATGACTACTGGGCGGCCTGGGCCGTGGCGGCCAGCGCCATGCTGCGCAACGACGACCGCGCCCTGGCCTGGGCCGATGTCGCCCTGCGCCGCGCCATCGGCCAGATCACCGCCGGCCAGGGCGATTACGCCTACCTGCCACTGGAAGTCGCCCGTGGCCGCCTGGCCGCCGACTATACGCACTACGCCATGGTGCCACTGACCTTGCTGGTGGAAACGGCAGAAACCAATGGCCGGCCGCTCACCGCAGAGGAGCGCAGCAAGTTCGCCGCCCTGGCCAACTTCGCCGCGCGCGCCGTGCTGGAACCCAAGGCCCTGCCCGAGCTGACCCAGCGCCAGGCCGAAGTCGGCACGCACAAGATGGTCTGGCTGCTGCCGTTTCTCAACCGCTATCCGCAGCATGCATGGGCCAGACGCCTCTACCAGGCATATGGCCAAGACATCAATGGCTACAGCCAGGTGGGTGGTGATCTCAAACCACTCTACCCTCGCCTCAACTGACACAGGACGCCGCCATGCCCCAGGCACTGCCCCTCTCCCGCGCACTGCTCCTGCTGAGCTGCATGACCTGCCCACTGCTCGCCCAGGCAGCTCCGGCTGCCCTGCGCACCCTCGATCCCCAGTGGCAGGAGCAACAGCAGCAACTCCCACGCCGGCAGATTCTCCAGCACAGCCAACCGCCAGCCATGCATCTGTCAGTGCCCAACCAGCGTGGCAGCGCCCACCTGGAGCCCATGTACTCGGCCCAGGCCGGTAGCTGGCCGTTCGAGCCCTTCGTGCACAACGGCCTGTTCCGCGCGGTTGCCAGCTACCAGGCGCAACATCCACGGGCCGTGGTTATTCGTGGCGGTGCCATCACCCTGGCGCAACTGCAAGCGCAACTGAACGACCCCAAGGTGTTGCGTCGCCACCAGGACGGTTATCTGCTCAGCTACCCGCTGATGATTGGCGAAGACGCCGCCCTGCTGATCGATGACCAGGTGCTCTATCTGTTCGGCCCCTCCGGCACAGCGCTGATCAACCAGGGCCTGCTGCAGGTACGCAACTCACGCCTGGAAAGCTGGAGCGACGGTCGCGCACTCAGCACCGATCGCCCCACCCGTCCCTTCATCATGAACTGGGCCGGCAGTCGCCTGCGCCTGGACAACGCCCATCTGGTCAAGATCGGCTACAACGCCAACTTCTCCCGTGGCATCAGCAGTGGCCTGAGCACCCAGCAAGCGCCCAGTCAGCCACCTGCGCGCATCCTCATCAGCAACAGCCAGTTCGACAACATGTCCAGCGCCCTGGAACTGCGCCACAGCGACGCGCTGATCCGTGACAACCGCTTCAACCAGCTACAGCAATACGCCATCGACATCAGCAACAGTCGCTTCCTCATCGCCGACAACCGCATCGACGGGGTCAAGCACAACAGCGGCATCCGTATCGGCGGCAGCAGCAGCGGGCGCATTCGCGACAACCTGATCCTGCACACCGGCAAGAGCGCCATCGAAGTCAACGAACAAAGCGGCGCCCTGCTGATCCGCGGCAATCTCATGGGCGCCTCCCAGGGCTACGGCATGATGCTGCGCCAGATCAAGGACGGCAGCCAACTGCTGATCGAAGACAACCTGATCGCCAACAGCCGCCTGAGCGCCATCGACGCTGGCGAGATCAATGGCGCCTGGATTCTTGGCAATCGCATCAGCTCCACCCCCGAATACGCCATCAGCCTGCGCAACGACCAGCCGGCCGCCGGCGAGCTGGTGATCAGCGGCAACACCCTGGAAAACATCGGCAAGGCCATGATCCGCGTGGAAGGCATGCAGAATACCGTGCTCGGCGACAACCAGTTCCGCGCCAACCCGCTGCTGCAAAACCTGCTGATCGGCGACCTGCTGCCGCTGCAGAGCCAGATCCTCGACAGCACCGTGCGCCGTCATTGCCACATGCTGATCACGCAAAGCCCCAGCAACGCCAGCACTGGGCCAACCTGTAGCAACTAGCAATCGGTTCCTTGGGTACCCAGGTGTCACTGGCGGTGTTCAACCTGCAAATGAGTGAACACCGCCGCCCCTGCATTGGTTTCATTGCCGCTGTTGTCAAGGGTGTAAACCCCTGCCTTGAAATACAGGCCATGACTGGCCCAGGCCTTGTCTACCGTGGCACTCCAGATTTTTACCTTGCCGCCTGGCTCGGCCAGACCGATCGTCAGCTTGCCACTCTTCGAGAGCTGAACTTCATAGCTGAAATCCTGATCCAGCCTGATCTTGCTCGACAGCACGATCTTCGTGGAGTCGGCAGATGCCGGATGCCCGCGAAACGCGATCACCACATTGCCGTTGTTGCTCTGGGGTAAATACTGATAACCCAGCATCAGCAGTGGCGAACTGCTCTGCTTGGAGTGGATCTGAGAGAACGCCAGCATGCCACTGGCAGGCACCTGAGTGATTCTGGCAGTGGCGCTCAACACATCATTGGCTGCCGTGTAGAACCAGTTGCGCAGTGCACCATCGCCGTAGGTTTCGCGTAACTCAGTGCGCGGGTAAGTCGAGTTGCGGGTAGTCGAACCATTGGCCGGCGCCCAGAAGAAGATCCGCCCTTCCCGGGACTGGAAATAATTGTCCTGATAGCCACCAACCAGCAGAGGCGTATCGATGACAGCCGCAGGTTGGCCCACGGGAATGGTCAGGTTCCAGGTAGCAAGATCGATCATGATTGGAGTCCATGGATAAAACGGCCATCAAAGGCCCACTCAGCCCCGCCAGACAGCCAACCTAATGGTCACGGCCTCCGACTTGCAGTGAGCTTATCCTCGACCTCGACGGGGTTTAACGACCGCCCATCACCCTATTGACGCCTGCTTTTTGACTAACTCCTGAGCCCACCTGAGCGCGTCTCCCTTTGCCTCGTCCCAAAACGGATATTCGTTGGCGCGGCGCACCAGGCACAGGAAAAACCCAGACCTTGTACCGCTCAGGCAAATGCAAGGAATGTGAACGAATCGAGGATTTGCCTCCGGCTGCAAACAATCCATTGCACGTCCCAGGGCACATCGAGCCTGATGCTTTCGCTCAGTTTAATGAAAGGCGGGATGACCACTTCCGGTGGCGGCTAGTTGCCAAGCTTGTGTTCGATGCTCCTACCCAACGCCGAAATCCTTGGTATCACCTCTTCAGGTGGTGGCGTAAGACTTTCGATGTGGTCGACGCCTTGTCGAACCGTCGTGACCTGCAACGCTACCAGCGGTTCGGTCGAGCCGCCACGATGGGCAAGGCCGAACCACAAGCGCTCCCGTTCACCGCTGTCCAGCCTGGGCGCCAGATGCCAGCCCATGAAAGTCGCTGAGGCGTGCCCCAGCGGTAACGGCTCACTGAAGACTTGCTTGATCCATTTGCTGAAATCGTAAGTCGGTAGGTAGTCGTTCTCCGTACCGAAGACGGGCTTGCTGTTCCAGGGGTTGCCGGCCGAGGCGTCGAGCAGGCCCATGATGACGTTCGGGCTGCTCTCGAAGCGCAGGCTATTCTTGAATTCGTAGTGCGTGTCGCCATCATCGCGGATGAAACCATATGGCAGGCATACCCCCGGCCCCTGGGGAATTTCATAGAGAGCCCGGGGTTCAAAGCGGGCAATCAGATCCTTGAAGCGTTCGGCCGCATTGGGTTGTGGATCGTCCATGGCGAAGATATAGATACGCTGTTGTCGCCATAGCACGGCCTTGGTGGGAAACGCCTCGCTGCCAATGAATCTGGCATCGGCGATACCCAGGTCATGTTGGTGATCCTGGGTCAGCAGCAAGGCATGCTCCGCTGCCCGGAGTTCAGCTCTAGCCGTGTCGATATCCGCAGCGCCATAGCCGCCTTTTTCCATCAGTTCCAGAACGAATCGCCCCATCTCGACGTTTCGCCGCTTGCTTTTTGCAGCCAGGAAATGATTCCCCCCAATGAAGTTGGAGAACCCCTCCAGTTTTTCCCGAGCGATCCTGTCGCTGACGAAGATTCTCAAGCCGTCGAAGTCGTAGCTCAGCCTGTCGAAATTGGCCGTGACATGCTGGCTGAAGCCCTGTGTTCCGCCATCCACTGTCTTGGAGTTATAAGGATCGTACGTAGCCCACTGCACGTCGTCCGGCACATCGAAGGTCATGCGCCCAAGGCATTCCTGTCGCGGCGTATCGGCTAGCACCATGCCTGCAGGAATCAACAGGCCCAGGCTCAGGTATCGGAAAAAGCTTTTCATCTGCGGCGGCTCTCTTTTTTACGACCGCTATCAGCCTGCGCCAGTGCGCGATCATCTTCGGGTTGTTCAAAGGTCTGGGCGCTTGATCCCGGAGTCATTGTTCTTACCGCGTATCCAGCCTGATGCTTTCGCTCAGTTTCATGAAGCGCGGGATGACCGCTTCCGGTGGTGGCGTCAGTTCGCTCAGGTCGTCCGTGCCTTTCTTAAAGGTGAACATCTGCACCGCCAATAGCGGTGAGCCCGTCCCGCCCCGATGCGCCAGGGCGAACCAGGCTCGCTCCTGCTCGCCGGAGCCCGGTTTGGGATCCAGACGCCAGCCCTCCAGGCCGGCCAGGCGCTTGCCGAGCTGGATGCGCTCGATGAAGGAGGTCTTGCGCCATTTCTCGGCGTCGTAGCCGGGGCGGTAGTCGCTGTCATAGGTGCCCCGCGTCGGCTTGGTCTGCCAGGGATCGTTGGCCGAGGCCGTAAGCAGGGTAAAGATCACATTGGGCGTCTTGGTAAAGCGCAGGCTGTTCTTGATGCTGTAGGCGGTCTTGCCATCGTCGGCGATAAAACCGTAGGGGAAGCAGAAGCCTGGGCCTTTAGGTACTTCATAAAGATTGCGGGTACGAAAGCGCGCCATCAGCGCCTTGATACGTTCGGCGGAGTCGGGGCCGGCCTTGGAGAAACCGAAGTAGTAGACACGATTGTTGCGCCAGAGCAAGGCCTTGCCAGGGGCGAGATACCCACCCAAGAAATAGGCGTCGGGAATGCCAAGATCGTACTCGTGGATCTTGGTTAGGGGAATCTGATGTTCAAGTTCTTCGATGGATTTAGTGAAGCGCTCCACTGCTTCTCTGGTGTCCTTCGTATTTTCTTTTTTATCTAACTCTTTTAGCTCACTGAGTAACTTCTTTTCAGTTTCCAAGTTTTTTTGTAATTCATCTTGATACAAGCGCACGGAGCCCTTGATATACCTCGCAGCGCCATCAAATGTATCGCGCTCGACAATATCACTCACTCGGATAGTCAGGCCGTCATAGTCATAACTGCCCACATCTCCTTTTGCCGTTACTTTGGGTGTAAAGACATGCCCCCCTCGTCCATCAGTAATTCTGTCAGTTCGCTGAGCGGAATAGGTGGCCCATTGCATGTCCTCGGGCACATCGAAGGTCATGCGCCCAAGGCACTCCTGTCGCGGCGTATCGGCCAAGGCCATGCCGACGGGGATAATCAGGCCGAGGCTCAGGTATCGGAAAAAGCTTTTCATGTGCGACGGTTCTCTTCTTTACGACCGCTATCAGCCTGCGCCAGTGCACGATCACGTTCGGGCTGCTCGAAGGTCTGCGCCAGAATGCTCAGGTTGATACCGGAGTCATTGTTCTCACCCCGCGTCCAGTTGACGGGCAAGGCGCAGATAAAGCCCTGTACACCAACGGGCGGCGCGAACGTCTTCACGTCAGCCAAGGTATTGGAGCGCCAGAAGCGCTCTTCATGCGGCATGGGTACCATCAGTTCGCCGCCGTGATCAATATTGTTCAGGTCTCGGTAAGCCCAGGTCGGCCAGGTCGAGGTGGGGAATCCATCTGGATAGCCGGTCATGTCCGGTGTTTTCCGTGGTTGTACCTGGCTGATGTTTTGCGGAATGAAGGCAAAAGATTTTTCATAAACACGGGCATTAAACCGAGCTCTTTCTTGTATCGCACGCCAAGTCTCTTCCGCCGCTGGCTGCTCCAGATACTGCGCCAGCCCAGAGGCGGGGCTGACGCCGGAGGAGCCCCCGGCCATGGACAAGCCAAAGTGTTTTTTCCATAGATCTACCCGTAACTGATGCACGGCCTTGCCAACGGTATGCGGCTGCTTGCCATCGAGCTTGATCTGTATCGGCGAGCTATCACGCACGATGACCGCCAGCTCGGAGTCTCGCGTGCCCAGCAAACTGCGGTCATTGATATTGGCGCTGCCGAGAATGGCCACACGGTCGTCGGCGATCAGCAGCTTGCTGTGCACGTAGATCTGTTCGGTGACCACGCGCCCCTTGAGGTTTTCCCAGGTGCGTAGATTGAGCAAGGTCAGGTAGCGGCGCCAGTCCTGCTGTTCGTAAACAGGCTGCCCTTTAGAGTTCTTGAACTCGATGCGTGCGAGGGCTTCTTCGCGACTCACCTTGCGATCCAACAGTGCGCGCAGGGCCATACGCTTCTGGATACGTTTGATCAGGCTGTTCTCGCCAAAGGCCAGGCTCTGCATGGTGAGCGTGACCTGATGCATGATATTGAGAACGTTCAGTGCACCTTCCGGATGCACCGGCAGAATCATATAGACGTGAAACGGGCGTTTCTCATCGATGGCACGGCCGATGCGATTAGCCAGGGCTTCGCCAATCTCGTTGAGCAGGCCCGTCTGCGCATCGGCCAGTTTATGGGTAAGCCAGCCCTGAGCATTGACGCCCCACATGGTTTGCAGGCTTTTCAGGAACTGGCGCGCCTCGCTACTGGGCTCCTTGGCGATGGCATCGATTTCTTTCCAGTTCAGTTGCCAGATGTCCTCGGCCTCCAGCGCTTCGCGCAGGCGCACACGGGCGACGTAGTCCTGGCGCAGACTGGCAGGGTCACGCAGACTGGCCATCGGGCCAGAAAGAGGCGCGTCATCAAATATTTCGCGTTCTTCACCATAGGCACTCTGAAAGAACTGGTTCTCGATATAGATGAAGTGCTGCGCACTGGAGATGGCCTGTAGCATCGCCGCCTTGCAGTTGGCCTGCACGCCACCAGTGTCGATACCTGCCGGCAGAGGCAGGTTGACGCCCGCCTTGCTACGCCCCACCTGCTCCTGCTGGGTCATGCGGCTGGAGGCACTGCGCAGCACCTGCACGCTCATGCCGCCCGGCTGTGCGCTGGGGGCCACGGGCAATTGTGTGGTCGCGTTGATCCATACCGGCTGTGGCTCGGGAAAGCTCAGGCGTGGGGCTTCATTGACCTTGAGCCTCACGCCCAGGTGGTCGAGACCTGTCTCACTGACCAAGGTATTGAGCCAGCGTACGACGGCCTCCAGCAGGTTACGAACCAGGGTGGTGTCCTGTAACGATGGCGCATCGGCCAGGTAGGCCTGCTGCCCATTCCAGCGGTCGATGAAATTACGCGCCACGTCATAGACCGAGGGGCCTTCGATACGGCAGTGCACATCCTGCCAGGGCATACGTGGCTGATCCTCCGCCAATCGGCCATTGTCCGGTGAAGCCAGCGGCTGCGGTTTTTCATGCAGGTAGGCGTAAGGCTCCAGGTGCTGCCCCGAGCGCTCCTGCAACAGGTGATAGATGAACCAGAGCATCGAGCTGGCCAGCTCGCTGGTGCTTTCTCGGTAGGTGCCGGGAATATCCTCGAAGCTCTTGCCGCTGAGCACGGTCAGAACGCGGCCGAGTTCGGTCTGGCTCATCCACTGGCTGATCAGTTCGATGCTCTTGATGCGCAATGACTCGGAAAGATTACCTGCCGCCTCACGCAGCTCCTGCAACCAGGCTTGCAGACGCAGCTTCAATTCCTCGGCCATCGGAACGCTGTCGAGGTTGTCGCTGATCAGCCTGGCCATCGCCTGAATGCTTTTACCCACCATCTGGCGCTGAGCAGCACTAAGGCGCTCGAAGCCTTCGTCGAGGCTCTCCTTGGCGCTGTTCTTGAGGCGAACCAAGCCTTGCAGAATGGAGAACGGAGGGCTGCGGAATTTGTCCGCAATATAAGTTGCACCATTTAGGGCCGTGCTTTGGCTAAGCGGGATGAGACTGGTACCCGACACAGGCTTGGACAGGTCGAACAGCGTGGCCATCATCAGCCCCATCGAGCTGACATGTTTGTCCATATCCATCCAACCTAACTTCGGCAGCCCTGGATTGTAGGCATCGTTGCCTTGCCTGTTACTGGCGTCGAGGCTGAAGTTATTGTCATCACGCCGCCCGTAGGCCAAGTCGATGCCCCCGACATAGGCAATGCGGTTGTCGATCACGACCGATTTTTGGTGGTGCGAGAATGCGACACCGAGTCCCTTCATATCGCTTTGCTGAATAGCAGGTGTACAGAAGGCACGAGGGCCGCCAGCCAGGCCCGCATTGAGCTGGAAGATGGCCAGCATGGTCTCGAAGTCATAAGTGCCGAGGCTGCCAGAGGGACTCAACCAGGGCATGACATAAACCTTCAAGGCCGGCTGGCGCTTGAGAGCCTGGTGCAGGCACTGCCAGAGGCTGCGCTTGCCATCGAGCAATACGTCGTAGTTGACCTGCCAACCCGTGATGAAAATGCATCGGCTGGCTTGGTCGATGGCGGCTGCGACGTCCTTGAAATAATCACTGCCGGTCGTGAAAAAACGAACCTGATTACCCGTGCGCTTGGGCGCGAACAAGTTCGCTTCGTTCAAAAAGAAATCCGGCGCGGAATACGCCGCATAGGCTTTTCCGTCCTGGCTGTTGATCTGGTTGAGTTCCTTTGCACGAACGCCGTTGTAGGCAGAGTCAGTTGCCATGGCTAATCATTCCTTGGATTGCAGATGGGTATAGAGATCGCTGGTGCAATGGCTATCCTGCTGGCTACGCTCTATTTCCAGCAGCGTATTGCCCATGGCATCGCGACTGAGGCAACTTTTGAAGTCCATAGCACCCAAGGCATAACGCTCACTGTCCCAACCCTGTTGCTCCAGATGAACCCGCAGGGCTATCCGCTGGCCAGGATAAGTGAGCCACAAGCTCTTGGGGGCCTTGGCGTAGATTTTGGCTAGCTGCTTCTGCTGAGTATCATCCAGCAGCACGCGGCCATCGGCATCGGTATCACCCTCCAGTACCACATTGCCGTCCTCTCCCTGTTCAATACTCCATGGGGCGTATGCCAAAGGGAAACCCTCGTCTCCAGGAATGTCCTGCAGACGAATATTGAATCGGTACTCGCGAGGTTCCACAGGGCTAGGCTCAGTCAGATCATTGGCCAACGCCTGCTCCAACAAACTCCCCGCCTTGTCACTATCGGCTGCGCCCGGCAGCACGGGTGGTTTGATCTTGAGCCCCGAGCCCTTGCCTGGCGAGCCACCGGCATTGAGCCTGGCCAGTGGGCCGCTGATGGTGATGCCGCCAGGGTCGAGTTTGATGAAGCTGCCGCCGGCCTTGATGGTCAGTTCGATGCCGGCTTCGATGACCATTTTCTGCCCGGCCTTGAGGTGAATCTCGCGGCCGGCTTTGGTCAGTTGCGCGGTGCCGAGTTTGATGTGCTGGTCGGTGCCTACCGTCAGGTGATCCTGCGGTTTGACTTCCACCTTGCGCTCGGCGGTGACGGTGAGGTGTTCCTCGGCCAGCAGCTCGGTGTAGCTGTTCTTCTCCACGGTGTCGTGGCGCTCGTTGCCGACGCGGATCTTCTGGTCGTGCTCGATGTTTTCGTCCCAGTCGCGCTGGGCGTGCAGGTAGATCTGCTCGGCGCCCTTGCGGTCTTCGATGCGCAGTTCGTTATAGCCGCCACCACCCGGGCTGCTGAGGGTCTTGAACACGCTGCGGGTCTTGTTCGCCGGCAGGTCGTAGGGCACGACGTGTTCGGCGTGGTACAGGCAGCCGGTGACCAGCGGTTGGTCGGGGTCGCCTTCGAGGAAGGTGACCAGTACCTCCATGCCGATACGGGGGATGGTGATGGCGCCGTAGCGATCACCCGCCCAGCTCGAACTGACGCGCAGCCAGCAGCTTGTCTTGTCGTCGGCCTGGCCTTCGCGATCCCAGAAGAACTGCACCTTCACCCGGCCATACTGGTCGCAGTGGATTTCTTCGCCGACAGGGCCGGTGACCACGGCGGTCTGGCTGCCCAGTACCTTGGGTTTGGGGTGTTTCAGCGGTGGGCGGAAGGGCACGTCCCAGGGGGTGGCGAGGAAGCGGTTGCGGTAGCCCTGGGTAAAGTCGGTGTCGCCTGATACACCCTCTCCCCGGCCCCTCTCCCATGAATGGGAGAGGGGAGATCGAGTATCGACTCTTCCAAGACTTGCGGTTGCTTGCCTTGGTGCTGCACTTCGGTGAGCAGCCACAGGGCGTTCCATTCGCGCTGCGGGTGTTCGGAGATCTCCAGCAGGTGGCCGCTGACCAGGCGCGGTTGGTCGCTCTTGCCTTGCAGTTGCTGGTAGTCGCTGCGGTGGCGTTCCAGGGCACGTTTGGCCAGGTGCTTGCCGCGGGTGCGGTCGGTGTAGCGGCCGGGGTAGTCGTAGTCTTCGAGGGCGGGCAGGTGGTCGAGCTCGCCGGCCTTATCGCCCTGGTAGGTGGCTTCCAGCAACAGGCGCGGTTGCTCGAAGTCGTAGTCGCGGCGCGTGGTGCGCCGGGTGCGGGTTTCCAGGCGCAGGGCCAGGCGCTTGAGCACCGGGTCGTCGGCGGTCATGCCGCTGTCCTGGATGTAGGGCGTGGGCCGGCCGAGCTTGGTGAAGGCGCTCTGGTCGTCGCCGAACACCAGCACATGGCCGCTTTCGCTATGGCGGAAGTGGTAGTGGATGCCTTCCTCTTCGCACAGGCGCTGGACGAAGTGCAGGTCGCTCTCGTCGTACTGCACGCAGTAGTCGCGTTCCGGGTAGACGGTGGGGCCGAGCTGGAATTCGTAGCCACCCTGGACGATGCCGTGCTCTTCCAGCACCTGGGCGACGATCTGCGGCACGCTCAGATGCTGGAAGATGCGCTGGTTGATGCGGTATTCGAGCAGCTTGAGCTGCGGCACGAGGCTCAGGCGGTAGCGGGTCAGGCGTTTGCCAGATTCACCCTGCTCGGCGCGGTGGATGATGCCGTGGATGCCATCGCCATTGGGGCTGAAGGCGAGAAAGGCACGCTGTTGCAGCAGGGCCTTGAGGTCGAGGTCGGGGCGCTCGCTGATCAGTTCCACGTCGAAGCGGTAGAGCTGGCTGACGGCCTCTCGTCCGTTGAATTCGAGCACCTGCAGGTCGTGCTCGACACCCTCGATGTTCAGGCTGAAATGGGTTTCGTTGGCCGGGTTGAACATGCCGTCATCCTTCCTCCGTGAAGTGAGTGCCCAGCAGACTGCACGCAGCGAGGCGGCAATTCAATGCTGGCGGGGCGATAGCATGATGTGGGTCACGCTATGCGAGCACTCACCATGCGAGCTGCAAGGCGCTGTGGAACTCGCGTACTTGGCCGCTGAGCGGGTCGACGAAGCGCAGGCCACGGGCCAGCAGCTTGAGCGGCCTGGTGTAATCGTCGGGCTGATTGCGGTAGCTGCTGAGCTGTGGATAGAAGTCGTCGCCCTGGATCGGCGCGCCGAGCCCCGCCAGGTGCACGCGCAACTGGTGCTTGCGCCCGGTCACCGGCGACAAGCCGTAGCGCCACCACTGGCCACGGCGCTCCAGCACCTCGATATGCGTCTCGCTATTGGCCTCCCCCGCCACCTCCTGCATGCGGAAGAATGGCTCGCCCTCCACCATGCGCGAGCGGTGCACATGGGGAAATTCGAGCTGCGGCAAGGCCAGGGCGATGGCCTCGTAACGCTTGTGCACCTCACGCTGGCGGAATAACGCCTGGTACGCACCGCGCGTGTTCGGCTGGCAGGAGAACAGCACCAGCCCGGCGGTGAGTCGGTCGATACGATGGATCGGCACCAGATCCGGGTTGCCGGTACGCCTGACCAGGCGCGCCAGCAGGGTCTGCTCGACGTACTCGCCAGCCGGCATCACCGGCAGGAAGTGCGGTTTGTCCACCACCAGCAAGTGTTCGTCCTGCCACAGCACCTGTTCCTCGAAGGGGATAGGCGTTTCCGCTGGCACCTCGCGGAAGTAACGCACCTTGAGGCCAGCGCGGTAGGGATGCGCCGCACCGATGGGCGTGCCATCGGCATCCAGTACCCGTCCGCGTGACATGCGTTCCAGCCAGGTGGCACGGTCGATGGCCGGGAAGTGCTCGCACAGGCAGTCGAGCACCGTGGCCCAGTCGCCCTGCGGCAGATGGAGGGTGCTGGGACGCATGGCGGAATTGGACATGGAGAACGAACCGAACGCAATGAACCGGCACATTAGGCCGCAGCCGGCGCGCTGCGTCAAAGCGAACGACTTGAGCCGAGGCCACGCTGTGGCTATGGTGGCGGCTTCCTTCGGAGGCCCCCATGTCCATCACCCGCAGCCTGCTCGCCACCCTCGCCCTGCTCCCCCTCGTGACCGCCTGCCAGGTCTATACCGGCAAGCCCGAAGGCCCGCCCCCAGCCACGCGCCTGCAAGGCGAGGTGCAAGTGCAGAACGGCGCCCTGTTGTTCACCCCCTGTCAGGAACAACGCCACTTCAGCCTCAGCGGTAGCGGCATCGAGCGCGAGGCTATGAACCTGCTGGCCGACGGCCATGGCAGCCTGTTCGCCGATCTGGCCGGAGAGCTGGGCGGCAGTCAGGGCCAGGGCAGCGATGGCCGCTTCGAGGTCAGCCGAGTGTATCGCCTGCAGGCCGAAGGCCATGGCTGCGACGACCTCAACTTCAAGCGCCTGGTGCTACGTGCCAGCGGCAACGAGCCGGCCTGGCAGGTGGAAGTCGGCAGCAAGGGTCTGGTGCTCAATCGCCCGAATCAGCCCCCCCTGGCCCTGCCCTATCTGGAAGAACAACTGCCGGACGAGCGCATCAGCTTCAGCAGCGAGGCCAATGGTCAGCGCCTGGAGCTGTGGGTCGCGCCGCAGCGTTGCGTCGACGCCATGAGCGGCACGCTCAATCACCTCAGTGCCGAGCTGCGTCTCGACGGCCAGGTGCTGCGCGGCTGCGCCCACTTCGGTGGCATGCGCAACTGAACAGGGATTGACAGCGCAGATTGCCGACACGCGCTCGGTTTTCACGCAGGGCCTCCTTCCACCACCTAAGCTGAAAGAGCCAATGATGGAAGGAGACCGCCATGTTACGCATAGCCCTGAACGGATACGGGCGCATCGGTCGCGCCCTGGTGCGCGCCCTGGTGCAACGAGATCTGCAGCAACGCATCCGCCTGCTCGCGATCAACGACCTCGGCAATTACACCACCCTCACCCATCTGACCCGCTTCGACTCCACCTTCGGCCGCTTCCCCGGCCAGGTCGATCTGCACGGCGATCAGTTGCACCTCGGTGGCCAAGCGATCCACCTGCTCAGCGAGCGAGAAGCCGTCAATCTGCCCTGGCGTGATCTGGGGGTGGATCTGGTGCTGGAATGCTCGGGCAAGTTCAAGCAGCGTGAGCAGGTCGAGCAGCACCTGACCGCCGGCGCGCAGCGCGTGCTGCTTTCGCACCCGCTGGAAAGCGCCGACCTGACCGTGGTGTACGGCGTCAACCATGACCTGCTGAAGACCCAGCAGATCGTCTCCAATGCCTCCTGCACCACCAACTGCCTGGCACCGCTGGCCAAGGTGCTGCATGAGGCGGTGGGCATCCGTCAGGGCCTGGTCAACACCGTGCACGCTTACACCAACGACCAGAACCTGCTGGACAAGGCCCATGACGACCTCTACCGCGCCCGCGCCGCCGCGCTGTCGATGATTCCCACCAGCACTGGCGCGGCAAAAACCATCGGCCTGGTGCTGCCGGAGCTGGCCGGCCGTCTCGACGGCCTGTCGGTACGCGTGCCGACGCCCAACGTGTCATTGCTCGACCTGACCTTCAGCGCCGAGCGCCCAGCCAGTCGCAACGCCATCAACGCTGCTCTGCAAGCCGGCGCCCTGGGCCTGTTGCCGGGGGTGATGGAATGCAACGAGCTGCCGCTGGTGTCCAGCGACTTCAACGCCCACCCGGTGTCCTGCGTGGTCGACCTCAACCACACCCGCGTGCAGGAGGATCTGGTCAAGGTGCTGGCCTGGTACGACAACGAATGGGCCTTCGCCAACCGCATGCTCGATGTGCTGCTGCACTGGCATCATCTGACCCGTCAGTAGCCCGCATGCAATCCAGGGCAGCTATGCCCGGTACCTCGGATTGCATCCGGGCTACGTCGATCGATCCATGCCCTGCAGGCGACGACCGCAAGGCGGCGATCCTGTACAATCGCCGCCCTTCTTGATCTTGCCGGATCACCACCGGCCCAGCGGGATATTCGCCATGATTCGCCTGACCGAACTGAAACTGCCCCTCGACCATCCCGAGGAGGCCCTGCGCCCGGCCATCGTCCAGCGTCTGGGCCTCGAGGACGCCGAGCTGATCGCCTTCAGCGTGTTCAAGCGCAGCTACGATGCGCGCAAGAAGTACGGCGACATGCCGTTCATCTACACCCTCGATTGCGAAGTGAAAGACGAAGCGGCGCTGCTGGCACGCCTGGCAGACGACAAGCACGTCGGCCCAGCGCCGGACATCCGCTACAAGCCGGTGGGCAAGGCCACGGCACCGCTGGACGAGCGCCCCATCGTGGTCGGCTTCGGCCCCTGTGGCATCTTCGCCGCGCTGATCCTGGCCCAGGCCGGCCTGCGCCCCATCGTGCTGGAGCGCGGCAAGGAAGTGCGCCAGCGCACCAAGGACACCTGGGGCCTGTGGCGCAAGAACGTGCTCGACCCCACCTCCAACGTGCAGTTCGGCGAAGGTGGCGCCGGCACCTTCTCCGACGGCAAGCTGTACAGCCAGATCAAGGATCCCAACCATTACGGGCGCAAGGTGCTGGAAGAGTTCGTCAAGGCCGGCGCGCCAGACGAGATTCTCTATGTCAGCAAGCCACACATCGGCACCTTCCGCCTGACCGGCGTGGTCGCCACCATGCGCGAGGAGATCAAGACCCTCGGCGGTGAAGTACGCTTCCAGCAGCGCGTCAGCGACCTGCTCATGGAAGACGGCCAACTTACCGGCGTGGTGTTGGAAAGCGGCGAGCAGCTCAACAGCCGCCACGTGATCCTCGCCCTCGGCCACAGCTCGCGCGATACCTTCCGCATGCTGCATGCCCGTGACGTGTACCTGGAGGCCAAGCCCTTCTCGGTGGGCTTTCGCATCGAGCACCCGCAGTCGCTGATCGACCGCGCGCGCCTGGGCAAGTATGCCGGCCACCCGAAACTCGGCGCCGCCGACTACAAGCTGGTGCACCACGCCAGCAACGGTCGCTCGGTCTACAGCTTCTGCATGTGCCCGGGCGGCACCGTGGTCGCTGCCACCTCCGAGCCGGAGCGCGTGGTCACCAATGGCATGAGCCAGTATTCGCGCAACGAGCGCAACGCCAACGCCGGCATCGTCGTCGGCATCACCCCCGAGCAGGACTATCCCGGCGGCCCGTTGGCCGGTGTGGAGCTGCAGGAGCGCTTGGAATCGCACGCCTACGTGCTCGGCGGACGCAACTACGAAGCGCCGGGACAACTGGTCGGCGACTTCATCAAGGGCACGCCGTCCACCGCACTGGGCGAAGTGCAGCCATCCTACAAACCAGGGGTGAAACTGGGCGACCTGGCGCCGTCGCTGCCGGACTTCGCCATCGAAGCCATCCGCGAGGCGATCCCGGCCTTCGCCAAGCAGATCAAGGGCTTCGATCTGGCTGATGCGGTGCTCACTGGTATCGAGACGCGCACCTCCTCGCCGGTACGCATCACACGTGGCGACGACCTGCAGAGCCTGAACCTCAAGGGCCTGTACCCAGCCGGTGAAGGCGCGGGCTATGCCGGCGGCATTCTCTCTGCAGGCGTCGATGGCATTCGCGTGGCCGAGGCGGTGATCAAGGACATGCTCGCTCGCTAGCTCCAGGCTCCTGCTGGCGCTGATGGATTGACCATCCCCAGGCCCTATCGCGGATATACGGCATCGAGCTGCGAACCGTGGCGGAAACGTAGTGGCAACAGCGCTGCCGGCAACGCCAGAACCAGTACACCCACGTCGACCACCAGCACGCTGCGCAGCGGCATGCTGGTGGAGCAATTGGCCCAGTACAGCGTCCACAGCGCCAGGCAGATGCAGCAGCCGATCAGGCCGCTGCGTCGACTGCGGCAACTCATCAGCCAGATCGCATTGGCCAGCGCCAGAATGACAAATACATAGAGCGAATGATGCAGCTACAGGCCGTAGCTGATATCACGACGGATGCTGCCAACTATCTGCCGATAAGCACCGAAAGCACTGTTGTAGAGCGCCAGTGCCAGCAATGGCTGCAGCACAGCCAGTAAGGTAATCGCAGCCAGACGCTTGATCATCATGCGTTCGCTGCGACTACACCCTCACTGCTCCCAGGGGCGCCCACGCGTCCGCTCGTTCATTGGCAGCTTCTGCTGCAATGCAGCCTTGGCCAGCATGTGCGCGCTGACCGGCGCGGTGATGAACAGGAACAGGGTGATCAGCAGCTCGTGCAGGCTGATGCCGTTGCCGCGCGTGCCGAAGAAGATCAGCGACGCGATGACCATGCCGCCCACGCCCATGGTGGTGGCCTTGGTCGGGCCATGCAGGCGCATGAAGAAATCCGGCAGACGATACAGGCCGATGGCGCCCACCAGGGCGAACAGGCTGCCGATTAGCAGAAACAGGGCGACCAGGCCTTCGATCCAAGTTTGCATACAGCAATCTCCGTAGAACGATTCAACGATCTCGCGAGCTAGCGCCATGCAAGGCAAAAACAGGTGAGGAAGCGGAGTGTACTTTTGTACATGAGCATTCCGAGCCTGTTTTTAACGCAGCAGGGCCGACGCGCAGCAGATCGTTCTTATTCGATGATGTCGCCGCGCAGCAGATACTTGGCGACTGCGACGGTGCCGATGAAGCCCATCACCGCGATCAGCAGCGCCGCCTCGAAGTACAGATCCGAACCCAGCCAGATGCCGAACAATACCAGCAGGGCGATGGCGTTGATGTACAGGGTATCGAGCGCCAGGATGCGGTCGGGCATGTCCGGGCCCTTGATCAGCCGGGCCAGGGTCAGCACCAGTGCCAGGCCCATGATGGCCAGGCAGATCGGGATCACGTACGCGAGCATGCGAATACCTCCAGCAGCGGGGCTTCGTAACGGGTCTGGATGGTGCGCACCAGCTCTGCCTCGTCATCCACGTTGAGGCTGTGGATCAGCAGCGTGCGCTTGTCATCGCTGAGGTCGGCCGAGACGGTGCCCGGCGTCAGCGACACGATGCTGGCGAGCATGGTCAGCGCCAACTCGTCGTCCAGTTGTACCGGAACCTCGACGAAAGCCGGGCGCAGGCGACTGGTCGGGCCGAGGATGAGTTTGGCCACTTCCAGATTGGCCACCACGATGTCGCCCAGCACACGCAGCAGGAACAGGCACAGCTTGAGCGGCTTGCGGATCTGCGGCGGGTTGATCCAGAACACCTGGCTGACCAGGGGGATCAGCCAGCCGAGGAATGCCCCCAGCAACCATTGGCCAAAACTGAAATCGTTCACCAACAACAGCCAGACGCCGAGCAGGCACAGGCTCAGCAGCGGATGTGGCAACCAGCGACGTGCGCTCATGCGCCACCTCCGCTGTGCAGGATCATGTGGTAACTCTCCAGGTCATGCAGTTGCGCCACCGTGGCGGCCAGATAATCCAGTGCCGGCGCGGCACAGGCCACCAGCAGCGGGCTCATCAGCAGCAGGCCGATAGCCGCGAGCAGGCGGCCAGTATCGAGTTCGGCACTGTCCAGTTGGCTCAGGCCGACGCGCCAGAACAGCGTGCTGCCGGCGCGGCTGAGGCTGATCAGGGTCACCAGACCACCGATCAGCACCACCGGCCACAACAGCGCGGCCTCCCAACCCGTCCCGACTGCCTTGAGCAGCAGCACCTTGCCGAAGAAACCGGACAGTGGCGGCAACCCGGCCACGGCAATGGCGCCGGCGAAGAACAGCGCGCCGAGAATATGCGGGTTCTGCAGCGCCGGCCCCTGGATCAGTTGGCCCACCTTGATGCCGCGCTGGCGGCTGATCAGGTCGGCGATGAGGAACAGCGCCCCCGCCACCCAAGTGCTGTGAATCAGGTAGAACAGCGCGGCCTGCAGCGCCTCGGGCGTACCCAGTGCCATGCCGGCGAGCAAGGTACCCACCGACAGCACCACCAGGTAGGCGAGCATGCCCTGCAGCGTGACCGAAGCGAAGGCACCGATGGCACCCAGCGCCAGGGTCAGCAGAGCCAGCGGCCACAGCCACTCCTGCACCATGTGCGAGAGGTTGCCGGCTTCGTCGCCGAACACCAGGGTGTAGACGCGCAGGATCGAATACAGGCCGACCTTGGTCATGATGGCGAACAGCGCCGCCACCGGCGCGGTGGCCGCGGCATAGGCGCGCGGCAGCCAGAAGTACAGCGGCAGGAACGCCGCCTTGAGGCCGAACACCACCAGCAACAACATGGCCGCGGCAGCGATCAGCGGTGCATGATCGGCACCGGCGGCAGCGACGCGTACCGACATGTCGGCCATGTTCAGCGTGCCGGTAACGCCATACAGCGTGCCCACGGCAATCAGGAAGAAGGCCGAGCCGACCAGGTTGAGCACCACATAGTGCAGACCCGCCCGCACCCGATCCTTGCCACCGCCATGCAGCAGCAGCGAGTAGGAGGCGATCAGCAGGATCTCGAAGAAGACGAACAGGTTGAACAGGTCGCCGGTGAGAAAGGCACCGTTGATACCCAGCAACTGGAACTGGAACAGGGCGTGGAAGTTGCGCCCGCGCTCGTCGTCGCCACGCATGGCATAGAGCACGGCGAACAACGCCAACACCGAGGTCACGACCAGCATCAGCGCGCTGAGACGGTCGAGCACCAGCACGATGCCGAACGGCGGCTGCCAGTTGCCCAGGGCATAGACCTGAATCACGCCCTGGTCGGCCTGTAGCAGCAGCCACAGGCTCAGCGGTACGAGCAAGGCCGTGGCAGCGACGGAAACGAGCCGCTTGAACGGCATGTCGCGGCGCGCGGCTACCAGTAGCAGGCTGCCTGCCAACATGGGCAGGAGCAGAGGAAGGATCAACGCATGGTTCATCGATGCTGCTCCCGGCCATCGACGTGGTCGGTGCTCAGCTCACCGACGCTGCGCAGTGCCAGCACCACGACGAAGGCGGTCATGGCGAAGCCGATGACGATGGCGGTCAGCACCAGCGCCTGCGGCAGCGGGTCGACGTAGCGCGAGCCAAGCCCGATCACAGTGGAAGCGCCGGTCTGCAGGCGCCCCATGGCGAAGAGGAACAGGTTGACCGCATAGGAAATCAGGGTCAGGCCCATCACCACCGGGAAGGTGCGGGCTCGCAGTAACAGATACACGCCGCTCGAGGTCAGAATGCCAAGCGCGACGGCAAATAGCGCCTCCATGTCAGAGTACCTCCTGGCCGGGCTTTTCCTGGGTCAACTTGCCCAGGTTAGCGAGAATGAGCAGGGTCGACCCGACTACCGTCAGGTAAACGCCCAGGTCGAAGAGCATGGCCGTGGCCAGCTCGATCTCCCCCACCAGGGGGATGTGGAAATGACCGAACGCCGAGGTCAGGAAAGGGCGCTCGAACAACCAGCTACCCAACCCCGTGGCGGTTGCGATCATTACGCCGCTGCCCGCCAGGCGGTGGTAGTTGAGCGGCAGACGCGATTGCGTCCACTGCACCCCGCTGGCCACGTATTGCAGGATCAGCGCCACGGCGGTGACCAGGCCAGCGATGAAGCCGCCACCCGGCAGGTTGTGACCGCGCAGGAAGATGAACACCGAAATCAGCAGCGCCATCGGCAACAGCACGCGCGACAGGGTAGCGAGGATCAGCGGGTGGCGATCCCGCGCCCAGCTACGGCCCTCGGCGTCGGCATTGGGCTGGAACAGGCGCAGGCCATCGAGCATGGCGTAGATGCCGACACCGGCGATGGCCAGCACGCTGATCTCGCCCAGGGTATCGAAGCCACGGAAGTCCACCAGAATGACGTTGACCACGTTGGTGCCACCGCCACCGGAAACGCTGTTGGCCAAGAAGTAGCCGGCAATGCTGTCGTAGGGGCGAGTGAGCACGGCGAAGGCCAGCATCGACACCATCACCCCGCTGCCGATGGCCAGGCTGAAGTCACGCAGGGCGCGCATGCTGCTGGACTCCACCCGCGTCTGCGCCGGCAGGAAGAACAGCGCCAGCATCAGCAGGATGATGGTCACCACCTCGACCGATAGCTGCGTCAGCGCCAGATCCGGCGCCGAGAAACGGGCAAAGGCCAGCGCCACCATCAGCCCGACCACGCTGAGCATCAACAGCGCCACCAGACGCTGACGGTGGAAGATCACCGTGACCAGCGCAGCGAGAGTCAGAATACCCAGCCCCAGCGCGGTAATGCCGTCGATCGGACTGAGCGGCACCGAACCACCCAACTCCGGCAGCGGCCCCAGCGCCATCACCACCACGACGATGGCCGACCCCAGCAGGTAGGCGATGTAGCGCTGCAGCGATGCATTGTCCAAGCGGCGGGTCAGCGCCGATGCACTGATGAACAGGCTCACCACCATGCGCTCGAACACCAGCTTGGCATCCACGCTGGGCATTCCGGCGTACCAACGGAACAGCGGCTTGCGCAGGGCGTAGACCAACACACCGCCGATCAGTGCGACCAGGCTCATGATCAGCGGCAGGTTGACGCCATGCCAGATCGACAGGCTGTACTCCGGCAGGTTGCCCCCCAAGGTTGCCGAAGCTGCGGCAGCCAGCAGCGGCGCCACGGTGTAGGCCGGCACGATGCCCACCAGCAGGCACAGGAACACCAGCACCTCCACCGGCACCTTCATGTAACGCGGCGGCTCGTGCGGCGGGTATTTCGGCAGATCGATGGGCTCGCCGTTGAAGAACACGTCGTGGATAAAGCGCAGCGAATAGGCCACCGAGAACACCCCGGCCAGGGTCGCCGCTGCCGGAATCACCCAATTGAAGCTGCCCAGCAGGTGCTGGTGCAGGGTTTCGGTGAAGAACATTTCCTTGCTCAAAAAGCCGTTGAGCAGTGGCACCCCGGCCATCGCCGAGGCCGCCACCATGGCCAGCATCGCCGTGTGCGGCATGTACTTCCACATGCCGTTGATACGCCGCATGTCACGGCTGCCGGTTTCGTGGTCGATGATGCCAGCGGCCATGAACAGGGAGGCCTTGAAGGTGGCGTGGTTGATGATGTGGAACACCGCGGCGACTGCCGCCAGGCGCGTATCGAGGCCGAACAACAGGGTGATCAGGCCCAGGTGGCTGATGGTCGAGTAAGCCAGCAGGCCCTTGAGGTCATGCTGGAACAGCGCCAGGGTCGCGCCGATCAACAGCGTGGCCAGGCCGGTCAGGCTGACCAGATAGAACCACCACTCGGAACCGGCCAGCGCCGGGTACAGACGGGCCAGCAGGAAGACACCGGCCTTGACCATGGTCGCCGAGTGCAGATAGGCAGACACCGGCGTCGGCGCCGCCATTGCATGCGGCAGCCAGAAATGGAAGGGAAACTGCGCCGACTTGGTGAACACCCCCAGCAGCACCAGCACCAGCGCCAGCGGGTACAGTTCATGGGCACGGATCGCATAGCCGGCGGCGAGCACCTGCGACAGCTCGAAGCTGCCGGCGATATGACCGATCAGCAGGATGCCGGCCAGCAGCGCCAGGCCGCCGCCACCGGTGATCGCCAGGGCCATGCGCGCGCCCTTGCGGGCATCGGAGCGCGAACCCCAGAAGCCGATCAGCAAGAACGACGAGAGGCTGGTCAGCTCCCAGAACACCAGCATCAGCAGCAGGTTTTCCGACAGCACCACGCCAAGCATGGCGCCCATGAACAGCAACAGGAAGGCGAAGAAGCGCCCCATCGGCTCGCTCTTGGACAGGTAGTAGCGGGCGTAGAGGATCACCAGCAGGCCGATGCCGAGAATCAGCAGGGCGAAGAGAAACCCCAGGCCGTCGAGGCGCAAGCTGAGGTTGAAACCCAGTTGCGGCAACCACTCCAGCCTGACCCGCAGCACCTCACCGGCAAATACCCCCGGCTGCAAACTGAACAACAGCACCAGCGCGATCAACGGCGGCAGTGCAGCCGCGACGGCACAGGCCGAACGCCCCAGGCGCTCGGCGAGCACCGGAAGCAACAGCCCCAGAAATGGCAAGGCGACGATCAACGCAAGCGCCATCAGCAAAACCCCTTATGCAGGCACGCCGGCCGACCACGACCGACGACGAGAACTGGAGTCGCAACTCCCTGACGGTGACGAACCCCGCACCACAACGAATCAGCTAAGTCGTTGTCGTGACAAGAATAACCACCGATTATCCATACCTATCGGCGGATCGTCATGCATTGAATTATTACTAAACGCACCGACACCTGAATAAGCGAATCTATCTATCGAGCGATAGATGAGCCGCACGCATAAAAAAACCGGAGCAGTCCACGACCGCTCCGGTTCTTCCATCCACTATTCAGTGAGTGACGCGACTGGTGCCATTCACCGTCATGATGCGTACACGCTCACCGACGCGGAAAATCTGGTTGGGCTCGACTTCCTGCACGTAGGCGCGCATGGTGCCGTCGTCCTCACGCACGGTGATCTCCACACCCTGGGTACGGGTCAGGCCCTCTTCGGCCGCCGCGCCCAGCAGGCCACCGGCCACTGCGCCGATCACCGCCATTACCGCGCTGCCGCGACCGCCACCCAGACCACTGCCGCCAACGCCACCGATGACCGCACCAGCACCGGCGCCTATCGGGGTCTTGGTGCCTTCGATCTTCACCGGGCGCAGGGATTCGATGGTACCCATGCGCACCGTCTGAACCTGGCGAGCCTCGTCACGGCTGTAGGTGTCGCCAGTCAGGCTAGACGCACAACCGCCCAGGGTCAGAGTCGCGGCAACGAACACAGTCAATACTGCAGGCTTACGCATGGTGGACTTCCTCCGTTGATCAGTTGAACCATTAGACAGCCCTGGCGGCAAAGTGTCACTCGACGCGACGTAAAGACACAGCCCCGTACAGCCGCCCGACAGCTAGAATGCGCTGTGAATCGAGGCATCAGAGTACTGCATGGACTATTTCATCATTCTGGTCACCACCCTCGCCGGCCTGATCTTCCATGGCTGGCTGTACCTGCGCATAAGGCGCTGGGTGGATCGTGACCTGGCGCTCTCCCTGGCCGGTACCGATGCAGACAAGCGTAGCTTCATGCTCGAACGCCTGGAAGTTGCCCGTCGACAAAAGCTGCCGCGCAAGCAATTATCGGCATTTCTCGAACAGGCAGCGCAGGACTATGACGGCAGCTCAGCCACGCCCGGCCAGGCGCCATAGCCGCGCGATATCCACCGCCCGTGCCTCCAGCTCAGCAGCCGCGCCCGCCATCGCCTGCTCCAGGCTCAGCGGCCCCGGCGCAAGACTGAAGGCCGCCTCGATGCCGGCGTCGTAAAGCGCCTGATAGCCGTCGCCGAGGCTACCGGCCAGAGCGATCACCGGCACGCCCGCCACCTGCGCCACTTTGGCCACGCCCATCGGCGTCTTGCCGTGCAGGGTCTGCGCATCCATCCGCCCTTCCCCGGTGATCACCAGATCGGCGCCCGCCACGGCTTCGGCCAGGCCAGAAAGCTCAGCCACCAGGGCGATGCCAGGGCGGAAGCTGGCCTTCAAGAAGGCACGCGCGGCAAAACCGAGACCACCAGCCGCGCCGACACCCGGAAAACCGGCGTGATCCTCCCCCAGCGTCGCGGCAGCGATGCGCGCGAAGCGCCCGAGGGCAGCATCCAGTTGCTCGACCTGCGCGGGGGTCGCGCCCTTCTGCGGACCGAACACCGCGGAGGCACCACGCGGGCCGCACAGGGGGTTGTCGACGTCGGCTGCCACCTCCACCTGCACCGACAGCAAACGCGCGTCCAGGCCGCTGAGATCGAGCTGATCCAGCCCAGCCAGCGCCGCACCGCCGGGTGGCAGTTCACGTCCCTGCTCATCAAGTAGACGCAGGCCCAGAGCCTGCAGCAAACCGGCGCCACCATCGTTGGTGGCGCTGCCGCCAAGGCCGAGAATGATGCGCTTCGCGCCGGCATCCAGCGCCTGGCGGATCAACTCCCCAGTGCCGTAGCTGCTGGCCAGGCAGGCGTCGCGCTGCTCACGCGGCACCCAGTGCAGCCCGCTGGCGGCTGCCATTTCGATCACCGCCGTCGCGTCGCCCAGCCAGCCCCAGTGCGCCTGCACGGGCGTGCCCATGGGGCCGCGCACCTGGCATTCGCGGCGCTCGCCACCGACGGCCGCGAGCAATGCATCCACCGTACCTTCGCCGCCATCGGCCATTGGCCGCAACAGGCACTCGGCCTCGGGGAACACCTGCTGCCAGCCACGAGCGATGGCAGCCGCCACATCGGGCGCACTGAGACTCTCCTTGAAGGAGTCGGGGGCGATGACGATTTTCATCTCGGGTACCTCGGCAGGGGCGAACGGCGCCATGGCCGTCCGCCGTTGGAGCGGATTACAGCAGCACCAGGCTGAGCAGCCACACGGTGAGCATGCCGGCGATGCCCTGAACCAGGGTCGCCAGAGTCTGAGCGCGATAGGCTGTGGCCACTTTCATGCGGCTGAACTGGGTGACCACCCAGAAGAAGCTGTCGTTGGCGTGGGACACGGTCATGGCGCCAGCGCCAATGGCCATCACGGTCAGCACGCGGCCCATCTCGCTGTCCAGGCCCAGATTGCTCAGCAGCGGCGCGACCATGGCCGAGGTGGTGACCAGCGCCACGGTGGACGAGCCCTGCGCACTTTTCAGCGCCGCCGCCACCAGGAACGGCATGAACAGGCCAATGCCCAGCGCCGACAGGGTGTCGCCCAGGTAGCCGGTCAGCGCCGTGGCCTTGAGCACTGCACCGAAGGCGCCACCGGCACCGGTGATCAGCAGGATCGGCGCGGCATCCTTGAGGCCGTCGGCGACGAAGTCATGGAATTGCTTACGCTTGTCCTTGCCCTTGAGCAGGCTGCAAGCCAGTGCCAGCCCTACCAGCAGCGCAGCGACTGGCTGGCCGAGAAAGCTCAGCACCGTGAACAGGCCTTCGCTGCCGAATGGCTTGCTCGGGAAGGCGGCAATCGACCCCAGGCAGATCAGGGCGATGGGTACGAAGATCGGCGCGAAGGCCTGCCAGGCGTTCGGCAGTTTGCCGTAACGGGCGCGCAGCGCATCGAAATCGAGGTTTTCGGCCAGCAGTTCGCTGGGGGCTTCCTCCAGCAACTGGCTGTCATCCTGCTTGAGGTAACGGTTGGCCCAGAGCATGCCGGCGAAGGCGGTTGCAGCGGCGACCACCAGACCCACCAGAATTACCAGGCCCAGCGAGGCGTCGAGGCCCAGGTTACCGGCAGCGGCAATCGGCCCCGGCGTCGGCGGCACGAAGGTGTGGGTGGCGTAGAGGCCGGTGGCCAGGGCCACGCTCATGGCCACCACGGAGACTTTCATGCGTGCGGCCAGGGCGTTCTTCAACGAGTTGAGGATGACGTAGCCGGAGTCGCAGAACACCGGGATCGACACCAGATAACCGATGATCGACATGGTCAGCGTGGGAAAACGCTGGCCCAGCACACGGATCACCGTCTCGGCCATGGTGATGGCGGCGCCGCTGCGCTCGAGGATCACGCCGATGATGGTGCCGAGCACGATGACGATGCCGATGTAACCGAGAATCCCGCCGAAGCCGGCAGTGATGGTCTTGATGATTTCGCCGCTGGGCAGTTGATAGGCGAAGCCGGCGATCAGCGCGGCACCGAGCAAGGCGAGAAAGGGGTGCAGTTTCAAACGGGTGGTGGACAGCACGATGAACGCGATAAGCGCCACCAGAATCAGGACCAGGCCCATGACCAGTCTCCTCATTGTTGTTATGAGCGGACGCCACATCCGCTTGGGAATGCCGAACAGGCACTCCATTGTGGCTCAGCTCATGCCCACACCGCTCTGTGCGCAGGCACCAACAGCACCGACATGATGGCGCATCGCCCTGTGCACCCGCACAAAGTCCCCCTCATTCTTGTGGGAGCGGATTTATCCGCGACTGGGATTGGCGCCCTGCACGAGCAGATCGCGGATAAATCCGCTCCTACCGCTCACCCCTGAGCATCCGGCTCCAGCAGCCCGAGCCCCAGGGATAGCTGCAGGCGCTGGTCGAAGCGACCGAGATCCAGGCCACTGAGCTCACTGATACGCTCCAGGCGATAACGCAGGGTATTGCGATGAATGCCCAGCGCCTGGGCACAGGCCTGCGCCTGGCCGTCATGGGCACACCAGGCCTCCAGGGTTTCACGCAGGCTGCCCTGGGTGTCCTGCGCCAGCACCCGACGCAGCGGCGCCAGCCATCCTTGCAACAACCAGTTGTGGCGCTGGGCATAGAGCAGCGTGGGCAATCGCAGCTCATCCAGGCGCAACACACGGCGCTCGGGAAAGCGCGCCCGGCCATAGGCCTGCAGATCACGCAGTACCAGGCTGGCCTGGCGCAACTCGGCCAGATCGGCCAACGGATCGCTGAGCGCCAGGCACTGCACGCCCCACTCACGCTCGTCGGCCTGGGCCAGCCAGGCCTGATCGTCCCGCGAGGCGCTGTAGGGCCGACACCAGAGCACTTCGAGACGGCCCAAGGGCGCCAGCAGATGCTCGCTCTTGCCGCCCAGCGCCGTCAGCAGGCGGGCCTGACGCGGCAGCGGGTCGCCCTCCTCGCTCAAGCGCAGCAAACACATCTGCCGCGGCCAGCTCAGATGCAAGCCCAGGCGTTCAGCCTCGGATGCCAGCCCGGCCAGGCCCTGCTGCGGGTCGAGCAGGTGGCGCAGCCAGGCTTCTTGCTGGTGCCGCTGCCAGTGTCGCTCGGCTTGCAACACGCGGTGCTCGACGAGCATCTCGGCGGCCATGCGCACCAGCTCGGCGTATGGCCGCACGGTTTCCGGGTCGCCGGTAATACCGAGCACGCCGATCAACTGGTCGGCATGCAGCAGTGGCAGATTCACCCCCGGCTTGACCCCACGCAGGCAGGCCGCCGCCTGCGCGTCGATCTCCACCACGCGACGGTTGGCCAGCACCAGTTGCGCGCCCTCGTGACGAGTGTGCAGACGGCTGGGATCGCCACTGCCGATGATCATGCCCTGCGCATCCATCACATTGATGTTATGCGGCAGGATGGCCATGGCACGGTCGACGATATGCTGCGCCAGGGTGGAATCGAGTTCGAGCATGGCAAGCGGCCTCGCGAGTGAGGCCGCCATTGTAGGAGCATCCAGCGCGATTCACGATGCTGCGCTGCATCCTCGCACAGAGCGACCTATCCCTGCGGTGATATCCCTGAAGCATGCTCAGTTCGACTGGCCTGGCGCCAGCGATTGGGTGACATGCCCACCCGGCGATTGAAGGTGCGGGTGAAATGCGCCTGGTCGCAGAACCCGCAATCCTGGCCGATTTCGGTCAGCGAACGACGGCTCTGACTGAGCATGCGCTGCGCCGTCTCGATGCGCAGATTGATCACCCACTCCTGCGGCGACAGCCCGGTGCTCCGCTTGAACGCGCGGGAAAAATGGCTGCGCGACATCGCGCACTGCTGCGCCACCTCGGCGATGTACAGGCGCCCGGACAGGCTGCCGGCCAGCAGCTCCTTGGCCCGGCGCTCCTGCCAGGGCGCCAGGCGCGCATTCTGCTGCGTACGTTCGCAGGCGCCCTGATCGCGCCCCAGCAGGTAGTCGCACAACTGCCGGCTCAGTGAGAACAGCCGCTCATCATCGGCGGCCGACGACTGCAGAAGCGCCTGCAGTCCCTGCGTCAATCGATAGGCTTCGGCATCCAGCGTCACCTGCCTGGCCAGTCCCAATGCGCTCATGATCGCTCTCCTCGACAATGAGGCAAGCGTCGCGGCCAGGGGCTTCAAGTGTCCTTGAGCAAGGCTGAAAAACCCTGAAAGTCCTTCAGCCGCGATACACAGGCAAGGTGAAGAAGAACAGGCTTTCGTCGTTGCGCCCGAGGGTCGCGCCGAGCACGCCACCATGGTTTGAGATGATCGAACGGCAGATGGCCAGCCCCATGCCCATACCGCTGGACTTGGTACTGAAGAAGGCCTGGAAAACCTGCCCCTGCAGCGCCTCGGGTACGCCCGGCCCACTGTCCTCGACCAGCACCAGCAGCTCTTCGCCCTGGCGAGCGCATTGCAGGCGCAGGCGGCGATTACTGGTTGGTAGGACGCTCATGGCCTCGATAGCGTTCTGCAGCAGGTTACGCACCACCTGCTGCAGTTGCACGGCATCACCTGCCACCAGCAGGCCACCTTGCAGGTGCAGGCTAAGCTCGATGTGCTTGTCGTCGATCTCCGCCTGGGTGATGGCCAGCACCTGGCGGATCATCTGGGCCGGATCGAGTGGCTGGCATTCGCCTGGCGCCTGGCATGCGAGCGCGCGGGTCGCGCGGATGATCTCAGCGGCACGACGGCACTCCGAGAGAATGTCCTGCAGCCCTTCGAGCGCGTCGCCGACCGAGGGCTGCTCACGCTCCAGCCAACGCACGCTGGCCGCGGCATTGGAGAGGATGGACGCCAGCGGCTGATTGATCTCGTGGGAGATCGACGCCGTCAGTTCGCCGAGGATCGCCGCCTGGGCAGTGCGCTCCAGTTCGCTGCGCGCCGCATGCAGCTCGGCCTCGGTACGGCGCCGCTCGCTAATGTCGCTGACCACGCCGATCAGGGTATAGAGGTCGGTCGGTTCGAGCAGCAACTCCAGGTAGCGCGGGGTGGCCTCAACCGAAACGCAGCGAAACTCCAGGCGCATGCCGCGCCGTGCCTCCAGCGCTGCTGCCAGGGTCTGCTCGAAGCGTACGCGATCATCCTCATGCACCAGAGCAGCAGGATACTGCAGGTAGTCGTCGCCCGCCCCCGGGCTCAGTCCCAGCTCCGCCAGCAGCGTCGCCGACCAGAACGATGGTTCGATCCGCAGGCGCCAGATGAAGGTGCCATAGCGACTCACCTCCTGCCCCAGCGCCAGCAGCGCCTGGGTACGCCGCAGGTTGCCCTGGCTTTCCCGGCGCCGCTGGTTCTCTGCCAGCAAATCAGCGTACAGCCGCGCATGGCTGAGGGAAATCGCCGCCTGCGCCGCGAGCAAGGCCAGTAAATCGACACGGCTCGGATCGATGGCCCCCGTGGTAAGACGATTCTCCAGGTACAGCGCACCAATGACCTCGCGCTGCTTGAGCAGCGGCAGACAGAGTACCGAGCCGGTGTCTAGCTGGCGCAGATAGGGATCGTCGGTATAACGGCGCAAGGCATAGCGCCCTTCCACCAACAGCGGCCCACCACCGGCCATCGCCTGACGCACCAGCAGCAGGGGCAACAACTGTTCGACAGGCTCCTGCGGTGCCAGGCGCACGCGCACACCAGCGCTGTCCGACTGGCCACAGGCGGCCACGCGCAGGTGCTGTTGCTCGGCCAGAACCAGCACCACGTAGCCGGCGTTGGCGTACATGGCGGCATTGGCCAACAGGCTTTCGATCAGCGCGTCGGGCTCGATCTCGCGCGACAGAGCCTGGCAGGCGCGGGTGATCGACAGTCGATCCACCTGCTGTGCCATCGACGGCAAGTCCTGCAAGTCGCCGTCCCGTTCGCTGAGAAAACCATGGGCCTGTTCCAGTTGCCTGGCCAGGGTATGCGCCCCCCAACGCCGCCACGCCGCGTGGGCACGGCGCAGGTGTTCACGAGCACTGACCCGCAGTTGCAACTCGCCATGGCAACGGGCAGCCAGCTCGTGGCCCAGGCCCTTGATATGCACGGCCCCGGCGCTCTCGGCATACTCGATGGCTTGTTCGTAGAGGCGCAGCGCCCCGAGCAGGTCGCCCTCGACCCGCGCCACCTCGGCCTCGGCCAGGGCCAGGCGATCCTTGAAGTAACGCGGATTGAGCTCGGCCCACAGGCGCAAGCGGCGCAGGGGCTCGGCGTAATCCTGTACCTGGCCGGTGCTGCCCTGCAGAGCGGCACGGTTGAGCACACTGAACATCGCCAGGTCGATCTGCTGGATATGCACGGGTGCCGACCAGGTCAGCTTCCAGGCACGATCCATGTACTGGGCAGCGACGGCGAAGTCGCCTTCGAGGAAGGCCAGCAGCCCTTCAAACAGCCACCACCAGAAACGCAGCGGCCCCATGTCGCTGCCCTCTACGCGCGCCTGCAGGGTGGCCTTGTCCGGTATCGGCCAGCGTGTCGCGGTATCCCCGGCAAGGCGGCGAATGTAGCGCGCCTGGATGTGCAGGATGCTCTGCGCATCGCGGAACTCCAGGTTGCACGCCAGCGCCAGGCCCGTGTCGATCTGCTGCAGCATGCGCTCGATGGGCGCGCCCAACACCAACAGATCCGAAACGATGTGGTTATTGGCATAGCAGGCGAAACTCGGTGCCCCCTGCGACAGGCTGGCGCGATAAGCCTGTTCGGCGCACTCCAGGGCATAGGGGAGCGATTGCGTCCAGACGCTGACCTGATCCAGCGCCAGCAACACAGACATGCGGCTGGCGGCATACTCCGGCCGCTCGGCCAGTTGCCGGGCCACGGCGGCGAAGGCGAACCCCAGGCCATGAAACTCGAAGCGCTCGGCGGCCGCCACGCCGAGCCAGGCCAGCGCCTGCACCGCCGTTGCACTCAGGCCATGGTGCAGCGCCAGCAGGGCGATCCGGCAGCTCGCCAGCAACATCAGATGCGGCTGAACGAACGAGCCCGGAATCATCAGGGCCGTCAACAGGCCCATGACCGACAGCACCCTGACCTCCTCGGCGGGCGGCAGGGTCACGAACAGACAGGGCGGCCGCTCGCCCAACTCATCCAGCAGGGCCTGCCAGGCAGCCTCGGCTTGCTGCTGATCAGGCTCGCTCGGGAAGTCCAGGCCAAGCTCGGCCAGTGCCTCGACGGCACATGCCAGCGCAGCACGATAACGCCCCTGCAGGGACAGGGTTTCCACCTGCAGGCGCTGCAGTTCGACCCGCTGCGTAGCCGGCAGTCTGCTGGCCAGGCAACGTGCGATGCCCTGCTCGGCGCCGGCGTAATCGGCATCGAGGATCAGCCCACGCACCAGGTGCAGATTCACCCGATCACGTCGCTGCGGTTGATCGAGGCCGATCAACAACGACTCCGCCTGACGCAGATAAGCCAGCGTCAGCCCTGCTGCGGCCACATCGATTGCTTGGCCGGCCGCCTGCACCAGCAGGTCGATGACGGCCAGTCGCTGCTCCATACTCAGGGCTTCGGGCTGTAGCCGCAAAGCCTGTTCCGCCACGCGCGTCAGCGCTTCACCGACAGCGAATTCGGACAGACCGGCCATCAGATTGTCCACCAACCAGGTCTGCAGGCAGGCGGCCTGATCCGACGACAGGCTGGCATGCACGGCCTCCTGCACGCTGTCATGAACGAACATCAGTGCCTCGCCGTGCTCGATGACCAACCCGGCTTCCAGTGCCGGCACCAGGCAAGTGGTCACCCGCGACAGCGGCAGACTGCAGGCTCCGGCGAGCTCCTCCAGGCGTGTCTGGTTGCCCAGCAGGGCCAGCACCTGCAGCACCTCACAGGTGGCCAGGGGCAGGCATTGCAGGCGTGCAGCCAACAGGCTATCGAGGTCATCCCCGGCTATCGCGCCCCGCTCCCGCCAGAGCGCATCGAACTGTTGCAGGAACAGCGGACTGACCGAGCCGTGGCGCTGCAACCGCGCGGCCAGCTCCACCGGTATCGCCGAAGCCTGCCAGGCATCCGGCTCCAGCCACTCGGCCAAGCCTCTGGCATCCAGCGGCAGCAGGGGCAACGCCCGATAACGCGCCTCCAGGGCGCGGCAAGTCTCGAGCAGCCTGCGCGCCGCCTGCGCCTCCGGACATGGGCGACAGGCCAGGATCAGCAACAAGTGATCGAACGCCGTCTCGGGCAACTCGGCGAGAAAGTCACTGCTCTCCTTGTCGATCCACTGCACATCGTCGATGAACAGCAAGAGCGGCTGGCCCGGCTGGGCCAGGGTCAGTAGCAAGCGTTGCAACAAACCGCACAGATAGCGTCTTGCCTCGCTCGGCAACAACTCGCATCCCGCGTCGGCAACCTCGCCGAGCAGCGGCGCCAGAGCCGGGATCAGGCGTACCAGATGCGTGCCATGTGCAGCCACCTGCGCCTGCAACAGCCAGCGCCAGTGCTCGACCTGCTCGGGCGGTTCGGCCAGCAGGCGCTCGCAGAGTTCGGCGAACAGCGCTTCGAGGGTTTCATATGGCCGGCCTCGGCGGCTCAGCTCACACTTGGCACTGGCGAACAACAAGGGCCCCTCGCCCTCCTCCTGGCGCATGCGCCGCACCAGCGAGGTTTTGCCGATGCCCGCCTCGCCTTCCAGCAACAAAACGCTACCTTGCCCCCGCAGCAAACCCTGACAGGCCTCGCGCAACACCGCCAGTTCCGCCTCGCGTCCGATCAGGCGGGGCGTAGCTGGTGCCACACGATGTAGGCTGGGGCCCTCACGCCAGGCCTGCAGGCAGCGCTGCAAGGTCGCCTCCACCTGCTCGGCCTGTTGCGGCCTGGCCCCACCCTGCTTGGCCAGCATCCAGCTCACCAGGGCATCCAAATAGCCCGGTAGCCCCGGCCGCAGCGAAGACGGCAGCGGCGCGGCAACGGCGGCGTGCCGGTGCTGCCATTCGACGACATCCTGCGCCTCGAAGGGATGGCGTCCGGTCAGCCAGAGGAAGAAGCACACACCCAGCGCATAGAGATCGGCACTGGGCTTGCCTGCCTGATCCGGCGGCAGGTAGGCCAGGCAGGCCACGGGCGGCAGTGTCAGGCTTGCCTCGTCACCCACGGCAGCACGGCAGAAGCCGGTCAGGCGCACACCACCCTGCGGGTCGAGAATGAGGTTTTCCGGGCACAGGTTGCGGTGCACCAGGCCCGCTCGATGCAGGCCGGCCAACGCCCGCGCGCTGGCCAGCGCCAGTTGCAGGAAGCGCGGCACCGACAGGGGCGCCTGGCTCAGCGTCGACAGCGGCACGCCGGCTTCGTCATCGAGCACCAGCAGGGTGCCTTCGGCACAGCCGAGGCGCGCCACCGGCAACAGTGCCCAGTCAGGCGCAAGGCGCGGCGCCAGGGCATATTCATGATCCAGCCCGGCCTGCTCCCAGCGCGTGGCCTGAGCATCGGCTCGCACCACCAGCCACTTACGTCCGGCGCGCGCATCGTCAACCCGCCAACGGCTGACGCCAGCGCAATGATCCAGCGGCTGCCAGTCCAGGTTTGCCATCCAGTGCGCGTCGAAACATTGCGCCAAGGGCTCGGCTGCTTGCAGCGGCAAGGCGAAAGGTTGGGCGCTCATGCCTCGGCTCCCGACAGGCTGGCCAACAGCGTCAACAAGGCTTCGGCGCTGAACGGCTTGGCCAGAAAGGCCCGGGCGCCGTCCTGCAGGGCCTGCTGGGCAACCTCCCGGCTATTGTTGGCGGACATGCAGATCACCGGCAGGGAAAATCCGGCCTCCTTCAGACGGCACTGCACGTCCACCCCCTGCAGGCCCGGCATGTGCAGATCGAGCACCAGCGCCATGGCACGCGAGCACCACTCCGAGGCGAGAAAGCCTTCCCCCGAAGCGAAGCACACGGCCTGGTACCCGGCGGAGCGCAGCAGATTGGCGAGGCTCTTGCGAACCTGGGGTTCGTCGTCGACGACGCACACGACCTTCATGGCAAGCCCTTGGCAACGGTTGGGCAGAGGGTGAATGGCGCATGCGGCTCAGGCCGGTTCGGCGACCGCATCGAGCTGGGGGAGCATGCCCAACGCACGGCCAGCCACGAACAGGTGTATCAGGTTGCTGGCCCCGAGTTTTGTCATCACGTGCTTTTTGTGCATCTTCACCGTCACGTCCTGCAGGCCAAGACGCTGGGCGATCTGCCGGTTTTGCTGGCCCTCCAGCAGCAGGGCGAAGACGTCGCGCTCACGTGGCGTGAGGCTGGCGTAGCGCGCCTGGATCGCCTGGCGTGCGCTGCTCTGCTGGTGCTGCACGGTGGCGCGGGCCATGGCCTCACCAACGGCAGCCAGCAGTTGCGCCTCCTCGACCGGCTTGGTCAGGAAGCTCTCGGCGCCAGCCTTCATCGCCCGTACCGACATGTCGATGGTGCCGACACCGCTCATGAACACGATGGGCAAGGGAGCGCCGCAGCGCGCCAGCTGCGCCTGCAGGTCGAAGCCGCTGCCTTCACGCAGGCGCACATCGAGCAGCAGGCAACCGGGGCGATCATAGGGGCGGCAGTCGAGAAACTCCCCGGCCGAGGCATAACCACGCGCCTCGATACCGGCGGCGCGCAACTGGCGCACCAGCGCCGTACGCACCGCTGGCTCGTCGTCGATCACATGCACCTCGACGGCGGGCGCCGGAGCATTGGCCACCAGACTGAGACGCTCGGCCTGCACCGGCACCTCAAGATTGAGGCGATAGCCCCGGCGCGGCACGGTTTCCAGCAGGCGTGCATCCAGCGCCAATTGCCGGCGCAGGGTGGAAATCTGCACCTGCAGGTTGTTCTCCTCGACCACCACGCCGGGCCAGGCAGCCTGTAGCAGCTCGGCTTTGGTCAGCAAGCGTCCGGGCGCAGCCAGCAGCGCGGCCAGCACATCGAAGGCACGGCCGCCCAGACGCACCGGCGCGCCGTCGCGGAAGGCCTCCCTGCGTTCCAGTGAAATCCAGGCGTCACCCAGGCGGATCATATCGAGCGGCTCACGTTCCGGTTTGCTCGGGCAAACATCGGGCTCAAGCTGGTTGCGGCCAGACAGACCATCAGAATGAGCGAACCTTTACACATGAAAGTCTCCGACCAGTAAGGCGGCAGATTAAGGGTCGTACCAGCAAGACAAACAGGTACTTACGGGCAAAAGAGTCCTGACCAAAAGTCATGAATATCGCCCTCTTTCTAGCCTGGAGATCGACTATGGGAGCCAGATATCGATGCCCGCCGACTCGCTGGTAAAGTCAAGCTAGTTGAAACCAATTCCCATCTCAAGCATTCGCCTCGTCACGCTAAAACTCGAACAAACGTACAAGCCAGAGCGTTGCCAGGCTGCTTGAATAACGCGCCAACTGCTGTCTTCCCGCCCCAGCCCACGCGCCTCACAGCTCAATCGAGCACACCGATACAAGCCAGGCGCCCGCCGCCATCCGATAGTGCCATCTGCCGATCTGCCTGCCTTCAAGGATCTCAGCCGATGCCAACCCCCGCCCCCGCCAAGCCCACCACCGCTGCCTCGCCCTGGCAGCCGCTGCGTAGCCGGCTGTTCCTGGCACTGTGGCTGGCCAGCATCGCCTCCAACATCGGCACCTGGATGCACGAGGTCGGCGCCGGTTGGCTGATGACCTCGCTGTCGGCCAGCCCCTTGGCCGTGGCTGCCGTGCAGGTGGCAGGCGCCCTGCCGATCTTCCTCCTGGCGCTACCGGCTGGCGCCCTCGCCGATATCGTCGACAAGCGCCGTTCACTGCTCATCGTGCAGTGCTGGATGGCCGCCGTGGCCATGATCCTGGCCCTGCTCACGGCCTCCGACAGGATGAGCGTCGAGCTGCTGCTCGGCCTGACCTTCGCCATGGGTGTCGGCACGGCGCTGATGATGCCGGCCTGGTCGGCCATGCTGCCAGAAGTGGTCGGGCGCGCCGAACTGCCGGCAGCCGTGGCGCTGTCGAGCCTCGGTGTGAACGTCGCGCGTGCCATCGGCCCGGCGCTGGCCGGCATCCTCGTCAGCCTCAGCGGCCCCTGGCTGACCTTCGCCCTCAACGCCGCCTCGTTCCTCGCCGTGATCGTCGCCCTGGCGAGCTGGAAGCGCACACCAAGCCAGAGCGTGATGCCGGCCGAACGTCTGTTCGGTGCGCTGCGCGTGGGCCTGCGCTACGCCCGCAGCAGCCGCTCGCTGCAGGCGGTGCTGGTACGCACCGCCGCCTTCTTCATCGGCGCCTCGGCCGGCATGTCACTACTGCCGGTACTGGTGCGCCGCGAGATCGACGGCAGCGCGCTGGATTACGGCATCCTGCTCGGCTGCGTCGGCCTCGGTGCAGTCGTCGGTGCCACCCTGCTGCCGCGCTTGCGCACACGCTACGGCAACGACCGCCTGCTGGCCGGCGCCAGCCTGGTCTATGCCCTGGTACTGGCAGGGCTCGCCATGCTGCGCAGCATGCCCGCACTGGTACCCGTGATGCTGCTCAGCGGCATGGCCTGGATCGCAGCGTTGTCCAGCCTGCAACTATCGGCGCAGACCGCCGTGCCGGCCTGGGTGCGGGCGCGTGCGCTGTCACTGTACATCCTGGCTTTCTTCGGCTGCTCGGCGGCTGGTGGCCTGGCCTGGGGCGCCCTCGCCAGTGGCCTGTCGCTGAGTGCCGCCTTCGCGGGCAGCGCCGCCCTGCTGGTGCTTGGCCTGCTGGCCGGCTGGCGTTTTCCTCTACCGGTCAGTGAGGCCGATGACCTGGCGCCCTCGCTGCACTGGCCAGCGCCGATTCTCGACGATGCCCTGGATCGCGAGCGCGGCCCGCTGCTGGTGACCCTCGATTACCGCATCGCCGCCGCCGACAGCGACGCCTTCGGCGCCGCGATGCAGGACGTGCGGCACATGCGCCGGCGCAACGGCGCCTTCTCCTGGGGCCTGGTGCAGGACGCCGAGGATCCCAGCCGCTGGCAGGAATTCTTCTTCGACGAGTCCTGGCTGGAGCACCTGCGCCACCACGACCGCGTCACCCGCGCCGAGCAGCGCATCGAAGCGCGCGCGCGGCGCTACCAGATGCCCGACGAGCCGATCCGCATCCGCCATCTGCTCGCCGCGCCGCGTCACTGAAACATTCACCCCACGAGGAGCTACACCATGAGCAAGCCCTACAACCGCCTGAACAAAGACGACGCCGCCGTACTGCTGATCGACCACCAGTCCGGTCTGATTTCGCTGGTGCAGGACTTCACCCCCAGCGACTTCAAGAACAACGTGCTGGCCTTGGGCGATGTCGCCAAGTTCTTCGGCCTGCCGACCATCCTCACCACCAGCTTCGAGCAAGGCCCCAACGGCCCGCTGGTGCCAGAGCTGAAAGCGCAGTTCCCGGACGCGCCCTATATCGCCCGTCCCGGCCAGATCAATGCCTGGGACAACGACGACTTCGTCGCGGCGGTGAAGAAGACCGGGCGCAAGCAACTGATCATCGCCGGCGTGGTCACCGACGTGTGCGTGGCCTTCCCGGCGCTGTCGGCCATCGCCGAAGGCTTCGACGTGTTCGTCGTCACCGATGCCTCGGGCACCTTCGACAAGACCGTGCAGCAGGCTGCCTGGGCGCGCATGAACGCCGCCGGCGTGCAATTGATGAACTGGTTCAGCGTCGCCTGCGAACTGCACCGCGACTGGCGCAACGACATCGAAGGTCTCGGTAGCCTGCTCTCCGAGCACATCCCCAACTACCGCAACCTGATGACCAGCTACTTCACCCTGATGGGCAAGTAAGCATCCGCCTACGCCCTGCTGCGGGCCTTCCCCGCCGCAGGGCGCTCAGGCGTCTAGCTGCTGCGCAGAGCGCCAGCGGCTCGGCGCCAGGCCCTGCCAGCGCGAGAACACCCGGGCGAAATGTGCCTGGTCGTTGAAGCCGCAGGCACAGGCCACCGCCGCCACGCTATTGCCCGCAAGCAGCAGGTTGCGCGCCCGCGCCAACCGCGCGCGGGTCAGCCACTGGTGCGGCGACATCCCCGTGCTGCCATGAAAGGCGCAGGAAAAATGACTGCGTGACAGGCTGCACTCACGCGCCAGCCAGGCGATGCTCAACGGCTCGTCGAGGTGCGCCTCGATCAGTTGCTTGGCCCGGCGCAATTGCCAGGCCGACAGGCGGATCGCAGGTAGATCACCCTGCGCGTTACCGGTATCCATCGGCGTTCCTCCCTCCCGGTTGCACCAACGCCCCGGCCTCCGCACGAGGCGGAGGTCGATGCGTGCTGGATCATGGGAGGGATGATGCCGTCGCCTTTGCCAGGCTAGAACGCCAGCGTGGGGAGCCTGGCGGACATCATGGAGCGTAATTCGGACATCAACTGAACTGGTGACGGTACTGCACAGGCGTCAGCCCCAGGCGATCGGTGAACAGCGTACGCATGCAGCGCACGCTGCCGAAGCCGCTGCGAAAGGCGATGGTCTTCAGTGGCAGGTCGGTGGTCTCGAGCAATTGCCGAGCATGATCGATACGCGCGTCGTGGACGAACTCGGTTGGGGTCATGCCCACTTCGCGGCTGAACAGGCGGGTGAAATGCCGAGCGCTGAGCCCCACCACAGCCGCCAGCGCCTCGACGCCAAGGTCTTCGGCCAGGTGCTCCAGCACATGGCGCTGGGCACGCGCCACAGGCGTATCCTCGCGCGCCACTTCGGCCAGCAAGGGGCTGAACTGGGCCTGTCCGCCCTGGCGTGTCTTCGCCACCAGCAGCACCTTGGCCACCGAGACGGCCACCGCCTTGCCGTGATCCTCGGCAATGATGCCCAGCGCCATGTCGATGCCAGCGGTGATACCACCCGAGGTATAGAGATTGCCGTCGGCCAGGTAGATCTGCTCGCTCAGCACCTGCGCCTGTGGGTAGCGTCGGGCCAGCCGCTCGGTGTAGTTCCAGTGGGTGGTCACCCGGCGCCCGTCGAGCAGCCCGGCGTCGCCGAGAACGAAGGCCCCGGTGCAGATCGAACCAAAACGCCTGGCCGCAGCCGCCGCCGCGATCAGCCAGGGACGAAAGGCACTGTGATCCGCGTCGTAGGCCCCCGGCCCGCCGGGCACCAGCAGCAGATCATGAGCAACGGCAGGCGCCTCGCCGATCAACTCGTCGGCGACCATCTGCAAGCCGCAGGAGGCACGCACCAGAGGTTCGCCCAGAGCAAGGGTACGGATACGGTAGTGCTGCTCGGCGGGCAGGTAGCGGTTGGCGATGGAAAACGCCTCCACCGGCCCCGCCACGTCCAAGAGCAGCACATCGGGAAACAGCAGGATGGCTACGTCGGTCATGACAGCGAAGTCTAGCGTTGCCAGGCGATAGCGCCATTAGCACGGCTCGGCACTTTCACCATGGCAACGCGCTAGAGCTTACTCCGCGCTCTGCGGCTCGGCATTCTCGACGGCCTTGGTTTCAGCATCCGCTTTCGGCTTGGCCTGACGCCGCGCCTCCATGCGCTGGCGCCGGGCCTGCTGCTTGGCATGCAGCGCCTGCGGCGCCGTCACCACGCCAACGGGCTGGCCCTGCAGATCCAGGCGCGGCGCATTCTCGGTCATCGCCGCCCAGTAACGCCCGCCCCGGCACCAGGCCGCGATACCCAGCTTGAGCTGCTCCAGAGTAATGCCCAGCAGCTCCAGATGCTGCTCGGCATCCTTGAGGATGCCTTCCTTGAGCGGCACCTTGGGCGCCGGATTGACCGGGAAGGCCAGGGGGAAATGCTTCTGCAGCCGCCAGATCGCCTCGACGGCCGGATCCTGCTCGCGTTGCTTGGTCTTCTGCGGCGTCTTGCGCTTCTGCGGCTTCGTGCCCTCGGTCTTGACGCGCTCTTTCACGCTCTCGGCCTTGGCCTGGCCTTTTTCAGCCCGCAGGCGGTCACGTAGCTCAGCTAGTTGTTCGAAACCCATGGTTCAGTTCACAGCATCCTGGTTGATTCGTCGCGCAAGGGTATCCGATACGCAGCTTTCATACAGCCTTATCGATGGTTGGAATGCTCAGCGGTAGAAATTGGCAGGCTCGGCAGCCTGCTCATTGGCTAGCAAAGGAAAGAGGTGCACAAGGTCTGATTTGACCAAGAAGGGTTGCAGCGGATCTTGGTTGCGACCAGAGGCGGTCGTTAACAGTTTCAAGCGTCAGCTTGAGGGGAAGCTACACCAGGCAAGTGTCTGCTCCTGGCCGCTAGCTGACGCTTCCCGGTTGCGAAGATCAATCCACAGCTAAGGCTTATTGAAGGATTGCCGCGCACATTCAGTTTCTGCCCTGATCGCACATCCGGTTGCATGGTCGTTGAACAGCCCCTTGGCCTGCAGGAACGCATAGACAGTCGTAGGCTTCACGAACTTCCAGCCTCGACGCTTCAGCTCCTTGGACAGCGCCACCGATTCGGCAGATGACGAGGCGCTGCCTTTGACTCCGGCCGGCGCACGAGACGGAGATACAGAGGTCGGCTCGGGGAATAAGTGGCCCACCTGTTCGTCTTGAGAGCGCACCCATAACGCGTCTCAGGAGGTCAGGTGAAACCTATTCCTATCCATGCATTATCCCGCGTCGCGCTCGTCGCCGGCGTACTCGGCCTTGCGACAGCAACCGCTGCGCTGGCGCATGAAGCTTTCCAGCACTCATCAGGCCCTGCAAAAACGCCCGCCGAAGCCGCTTTTCTTGCCGAAAACGACCTGGCCATGACCCGGATGATGTCGGCCATGACAGTCGAACCGACTGGCGACATCGACCGAGACTTCGTCGAGATGATGGTGCCGCATCACCAGGGTGCAATCGATATGGCCCTGGCGGTGCTGCGCCACGGCAAGAATGAGCAACTCAAACGTCTGGCCCAGGAAATCATCGTTACCCAGCAGCAAGAGATCGTCGCGATGCGACTGGCCATCGGTGACCCATTACCACCCGCACAACCGGCACCAACCCAGGTCGGTGACCATTCAGCGCATTCCGCTGGCCATCCCTAACATCCGCTCGGAGATACCTATGAAAGTCACTCGCTACAGTCTCGACCTGCTCACCGCAGGCTTGCTCGCTCTCTCCGCGTCGACCTGGGCCGGGCAAGTGCCGGGGCCCCTTGACGCCCCGGACATCCCCATCAGCCATCGCGACCGGGTATATGCTGCCGAGCAGTTCTCCAATACCGTTTCGGTCACTGACCCCGCAAGCAACAAGCTGCTCGGCGTGATCCGCTTGGGCTCCCCGCAACCCGGTAACTTCAGCCCGCTGTACAAGGGCCAGGTACTGGTTCATGGCATGGGCTTTTCGCCCGATCATCGCACTCTGGCGGTGGTTTCCATCGGCTCCAACTCCGTGAGCTTCATCGACACCGCGAGCAACGCGGTCAAGCAGGTTACCTACGTCGGCCGCGCACCTCACGAAGCCTTCTTCACGCCAGATGGCAAGGAGGTCTGGGTGACGGTGCGAGGCGAAGATTACATTGCCGTACTGGATGGCAAGACCTACGCGGAAACGCGCCGCATCAAGGTTCCGGCCGGCCCCGGCATGCAGATCTTCTCGCCAGACGGTCAGTACGGTTACATCTGCTCTTCCTTCAATCCTGAAACCACGGTCATCTCGGTCAGCGATCATAAGGTGGTCGGCACCATGAAGCAGGCCAGCCCCTTCTGCCCCGATATTGCCGCGACACCAGATGGCAAACAGGTCTGGCTGACACTCAAGGATATTGGCAAGGTTCAGGTATTCGATGCACGCCCTCCCTTCAAGCCGATCAAGACGCTGGACACCGGCCCGATTACCAACCACGTCAACATCGTCCACAACAAAAACGGCACCTTCGCGTATGTCACCGTCGGTGGGCTAAATCAGGTGAAGGTGTTCCGCACCGACAATTTCGAGCAGGTCGCTACCATCGACGTGGATAAGCTGCCCCACGGGCTCTGGCCGTCAGGCGACGGCACGCGCATCTACGTCGGCCTCGAAAACGCCGATGCCTTGGCCGCCATCGATACTGTGAGTAATACGCTAGTAACCACTATTCCCATCGGCCAAGCGCCACAGGCGGTGGTGTACGTACCCAATGCCGTGCCTAACGGCGACGGCCTGGCTAATCTTCAGCCCCTGGGTGAAGCCGGGCAGACGACGCAATTGCGCCTGCTGGCGACCGATGGCAACACGCAGAACCCAGCCCCCACCAGCGTGACGCTGTTCGATCAGGGTTTGTCGCAAGTGTTGCAGGCCTCGGTAACCGGCCTCACGCCGAAGCAACCCTATGTACTTGCGCTCGCCAGCCAGCCAGACGGTCAAGGCAAACTCGAGCCGCTGGCGTCGTTCATGGCCAATCCAGCGGGTGCGGCAATCGTCAACGCTGTCGGGGCGATCCGGCAGATTGTCCGGCATGAGGATCAAACCCAGCGGCGTTACCTGGTCATTGCCCCGGGCACTGCCGAAGCACCGGGTAAGCCGATCCAACTCCAGGCGCTGTAAGCATTCGCTGCTCTTAACCCCCTGCCTTCCCGGGCAGGGGCTCATCGGACAGTGCGGCGGCCGCAACCATCGTTTTGTCGCGATCGGCCACCAGCGCTGCGCTGAATGAGCTTGAGGCCGTGCCGCAAACCAGGCTGAACGTATCGCCCGGCAACAGCCGTTGATCGCACAGCAGGTTGCCGCCTCTAAAATCGATATGGGGCTGATCGAGGCCCCCTGCCACATGCGGCAACTACTCGCCGAACCCTGGCTCGATGACTAGCTGCTGGTCTTTGTCTCGCCGGCACTGAAGCGCTTCTGGTTGCCCTGCTCAGAGGCAGACACAGGCTAGATCAGTGGGTCGAGTGCCCGTTGCACCGCGGCCGCGCGCGGACTGCTGCCCGTGCTTACCACCGCGTAGTGATAGCCCTGATCGGCCCAGTACTGGGCAAGCAGGTCGCCTTCGCGGCGGCTGCCGCGGCCAATGACGGAATGGCCCGGCGGGCGGATGTAGAAGAGCACGGTTTCACCGCGATCATCCCGGTACAGCACCATCGCCGCGGCGCCCTGCTCTGTGGCCATCAGACGACCGCCCACCGGGTAGAAACCGTAGCTCCTGAGGTCGGGCATCGGTGCCGCGTGGACGAAGTGCATATCCAGCCAGTTTTGCAGTTTTCCCGGCTCGCCGGCGGCGATGTCGACTACCGGGTTGCCGCTCTCGCTGAACAGCCGGTAGGCCTGCACCGCATCGGCCATTGGCAGGCTAGTCGATTGCATGACCATGCCGTGCCCCTGCCAACCGCCCAAACTACCCAGCCCGAAGGCCAAGAGAACCGAAGCAGCGACCGCCAGGCGCGTCTGCCGGCGACGTGCCAGGCCACGGCGTATCGCGGCCGGGTCCAGCCGAGGTTCGGGCTTCAGTGGCGGCAAGCTGGCCAGCGCTGCGCGAAGCTGCTGATTCTCCGCGTGCAGCCGATCGATCCAGCCGGCCAGACCAGCGTCCGCGGCGGCAAAAGCCTTGATCTCGGCGTGCCGCATGGCGTCTAGCTGCCCGTCCACATAGGCCTGCAGTTCGTCTTCACTGGGGTAATTGGGTTTCATTTGATTAACCGCAACGGAGGTTGAGTGATCTGCCCTTCGCTGGCCTCACGTAGCGCTTTACGCGCCCGGGACAGTCGCGACATGACGGTGCCTATTGGCACATCGAGTGTTTCGGCAACTTCGCGATAGCTTAACCCCTCGACGCCCACCAGCAGCAGGAGCGCGCGTTGCTCCGTGGTCAGTCCCGCAAAGGCATCGAGCGTCGAGCGGGCTATCGTCACCTCTTCGGCCGATGCCGCTTGCGGCTCGTCGCCAGTGAAGAACTGCAGAATACGGGCATAGCGACGGCTGCGCCGCTGCCCGTCGAGGAACAACCGATAGAGAATGGTGAACAGCCACGCCCGCAAGTCGCCCTCGGCCTGCTTACTGGCGCTGCGGCTCAGCGCCCGCTCAAGGGCGGACTGAACCAGATCATCCGCACTCGCACTGTGGCGGGTCAGCCAAAGCGCGAAACGTCGCAAGCGCGGCAACAACTCACGCAACTGCTCATCCGTCATTTCCAAACTCATCTGCATCCACCGACTTGACCGGCTCGATTGGCCAGTAGCGACCGTAAGACGCAGGGGTGCGCGGATTATTCCAGGAGCAGCAGACTATTTTGAGCGCGGGAATAAAGCGCGGTGTCCGGCGTATTACCAACGTCCTGCCGAGCGATTCGACAGGTTCCCTACCACCCCTTCAGAGCTTACAAGCATGCGCCGACAACTATTCAGCCTATCCCTTCTCGCCGTTTCGATGCCTCTGCTTGCCGATGGCCAGCCACCGCCAATCATCGACCGAACCGGAACCTATCTGCATCTGGACATCGACAAAATCCTCGAGAGCACGGACCTCACGAGCTTCTGCGGCATTCAACCGGCGCAACTCAAATACCTCGACCACGCGGGGAACGTTCACCTGCTCGAGTACCAGGTAGCGGGCCAGTGCAGCAACGAGAACTAACCCACTCATCAGGACAACAACATGACGCTCAAACCACAGATCCTTCTAACCATGCTCTCACTCGCCATCGGTAACGCCCAGGCGAGCACCACCAGTGATGCAGCGGAGGCGCATTTCAAGGCAATCGCCACAAACGATCTTGCGGCGCTCATCAACAACTATGAAAAAGATGCTCATCTCACCTGGATCGGCGGCCCACTCGATGGCAGCTACGTAGGTACCGCCGCGATCATGCCCGTATGGCATAAATTCACAGACTCGCAGGGGCCGCTACAGCTAAAGATCGAGAATCTGGAAGAAGCTTCAAACCCGAAAGGTTCTACCGTGACTGCGACGGTATATTTCGCAGGCCGGCAGCCCCTCCATGTGCGCTATGTGCTTGTTTACCGTAACGGTCGCATCGCTGAAGAGGTCTGGCAGGTCGTTCCCTCTTCCTAGATATGCCCAGCCCGCGTCACTGGTCTTCCTTCGCTATTTTTAGAATCGCTGATGGCGGAACTGGGGTTCGCAACCGTGGCCACTGAAGTAGGCTTCCATGCGCTCCACTATAGTCGGTGAGCGGTTGTATAGCGCTGGGCTATCCCTGCAAGTGCGAAGGGATAGCCCAGCCTTTAATCGCTAAATTCGCGAGACCATCGCGAATAAATTCGCTCCTACACACATGCCAATCGTGCAACAACACCGGCAGCGCGATCGGTCTGAATCGCCCCAGCTTTTGTGCGCGATGTCACGCAGCATCCAGCCATGAGGCCCTTGCAGAACCCGAAAAAGAGTCTCACGTTCGTAGACGGGCGCCAGGGCTGCAAACTCTTCCGGCCGATTCATCAAACGCAACAGGCGTACCCAGGCATCCATCAGATCAGATGTGAGCGGAGCGACCGAGAAACCTGCATTGATCGAGACCGTGAACGGCTACAGCTATACACCGTTGGCCGCAGTGGAGGCAGCACGTCGACTGCTGGGTGGTACACGACGAGCCGGCTTTGAAACGCCGGCAAGGGTGCTCGGTATCGGCTTCGCCGAGACCATAGCCGGGACGACCATCACCGATTATTAGAGCTTCGCCCTCACTCGTATCCAATGGCCGCTTTTAGCCGATAGCTGCCAGTCTCCCTTCCGAACACCAATCACCCTAGCCACTTCACAAAAGAGCCCCGCATCGCCTAGAGACGATGCGGGGCTCTGCCTTAGAAGGCGAAGCAGGAGCAGCCGAAGGCGCCCCAGAAGCCCTGGAAGTCACTGACTGGAGCGTTGGAGAGGCGAGCGCGTTCGTGGTTGTGGGCGTGTACAGCGCAGGAGCCCACGCACTGGTGTACCTGGGCCACCAACGGTGCGTTCTGCCGCCAGTGGCCGGGCACCAGGGCCACCGGTGACCAGTCGGGCATCACCGGCAGCGCGGGCGGGCCAAGTTTGTCGAATTCGGCTGCGGCGTAGACCACCTTGCCGTCGACCACGGTGAGCACCGATTCCAGCCACTTGATCTGCTCGTCCTCGATGGCGAAGAAGTCCGCTGACAAGGCAACCAGATCCGCCAGTTGGCCGACCTTGATCTGCCCCTTCTTGCCCTGTTCGCTGGAGAACCAGGCGCTGCCATGGGTGAACAGTTGCAGCGCGGTGGCGCGCGGCAGGCCCTGCGGGTACAGCTCCAGGCCACCAACGGTCTTGCCGCTGACCAGCCAGTACAGCGACGTCCAGGGGTTGTAGCTGGAGACGCGGGTGGCATCGGTGCCGGCGCCGACCGGCACGCCCTCGGCCAGCATGCGCTGGATCGGCGGGGTCTGTTCGGCGGCCTTGGCGCCGTAGCGGTCGACGAAGTATTCACCCTGGAAGGCCATGCGATCCTGGATGGCGATGCCGCCGCCGAGGGCGCGAACGCGCTCGATATTACGTGGGCTGATGGTCTCGGCGTGGTCGAAGAACCACGGCAGGCCATTGAAGGGAATGTCGCGGTCGACCTTCTCGAACACGTCGAGCATGCGCGAGATGGACTCGTCATAGGTGGCGTGCAGGCGGAACGGCCAGCGCTGTTCGACCAGGTGGCGCACCACCGGCTCCAGTTCGGCTTCCATGCTGGCGGCCAGATCCGGGCGCGGTTCGAGGAAGTCCTCGAAATCGGCGGCGGAGAACACCAGCATCTCGCCAGCGCCGTTGTGGCGGAAGAAGTCGCTGCCCTGCCCTGGTTTGACGATCTTGCTCCAGTTCTGGAAGTCGGCCAGCTCTTCCTTGGGCTTCTGGGTGAACAGGTTGTAGGCAATGCGCACGCTGAGCTGGCCCTCCTTGGCCAGTTGCTCGATCACCTGGTAGTCGTCCGGGTAGTTCTGGAAACCGCCGCCCGCGTCGATGGCGCTGGTCACGCCGAGGCGGTTGAGCTCGCGCATGAACTGGCGGGTGGAGTTGACCTGGTACTCCAGCGGCAGCTTCGGCCCCTTGGCCAGGGTGGCGTAGAGGATCATCGCGTTGGGCCGCGCTACCAGCATGCCGGTAGGCTCACCGTTGGCATCGCGGACGATCTCGCCGCCGGGCGGGTTGGGCGTGTTGCGGTCGTAGCCGACCACCCGCAGCGCCGCGCGGTTGAGCAGCGCACGGTCGTAGAGGTGGAGGATGAACACCGGGGTGTCCGGTGCCGCCTGGTTGATTTCCTCCAGGGTGGGCATGCGCTTTTCGGCGAACTGGAATTCGTTCCAGCCACCGACCACGCGCACCCACTGCGGCGCCGGGGTGCGCTCGGCCTGGGTCTTGAGCATGCGCAGGGCATCGGCCAGCGAGGGCACGCCTTCCCAGCGCAGCTCCAGGTTGTAGTTGAGGCCGCCACGGATCAGGTGCAGGTGCGAATCGTTGAGGCCGGGGATGACGGTGCGGCGCTGCAGGTCGATGACCTGGGTGCCGGCGCCGCGCAGGGGCATGACCTCGGCGTCGCTGCCGACGGCGACGAAGCGCCCGTCCTGGATGGCCACTGCCGTGGCCTGCGGGTTTTCACGGTCGACCGTGTGCAGACGGCCGTTGAACAGAATCAGATCGGGATGCATGGAAGAATCTCCTTGCCGTTCGCCACCGAAGATCGGCAACGCCGGCCATAGCGCACCAGCGGCGCCGAGAATGGACGAGGCGGCGAGAAAGCGTCGCCGACTGTTGGAAGGGCTGTCGTCAGTCATGGCGTTCTCCTTTGTCGCCGGCCTCCAGCCAGGGCGCGAGCCAGCGGGTGACGCGCGGCATGAACAGGTAGACCACCAGCAGGACGATGCTCAGGGTGATCACCACGTTGCTCGGCAACCAGCCGCCCAGCCAGGGCCAGGCGACGAATGCCGGGTGCCACAACTGCGGCACCAGCAGGCTCAGCGGCAGGATCACCAGAAAGCTGACGCAGGCCTGCTTCCAGCGCGGTGGCTGGGGCTGCTGCGGGCTGGCCGGGGCGAACCAGAACTCACGCATCGGGTTCAGCTCCAGGGCTTCGTCCTCCAGCAACAGCGGCGCGACCTCCGCCACCAGTTGCCGCCGCACCTCGGAGCCCAGCCAATCCTGCAGACGCTCTGGCCCGGTAAAGCGCAGCACACTGGTAAACAGCGGCGCGCCCTGTTCGTGGCTGCGGATCACATCCACCCCGAGATGCCCCGGATAGTCCTGCGCCACGCCGACGATGCGGCGCAACCAGGCCTCATACAGCGCCGCCTGGGCGGGCCGCACGCGATGGCGGATCAGCAGGGTGACCGGCTCGTCGACCCCCTGCCCTTCATCAGGCCGGAGGGCACTCATTGCAGATGCCGCTTCAGCTCGACCCCAGCCTGGCGCATCGCACTGTGCACGGTGGGCACATGAGCCAGCGGGTTGAGCAGGCCGTAGTCGTGGATCATGCCGTTGTAGCGCACGGCGGTGACCTCGACGCCTGCCGCATCCAGCTTGCGTGCATAGGCTTCGCCCTCGTCACGCAGCACGTCGAACTCGGCGGTCTGCACCAGTGCCGGTGGCAGGCCCTTGAGCTGTTCGCTGCTGGCGCGCAGTGGCGAGGCATGGATGTCGGCACGCTGGGCGGCATCGGTGGTGTAGTTGTCCCAGAACCACTCCATCATCGGTTTGGTGAGGAAGTAGCCCTGGGCGAACTGGCTGTAGGACGCGTTATCGAAGCTGGCGTCGGTCACCGGCCACAGCAGCAGTTGGAAACGCAGTTTCGGCGTGCCCGCTTCCTTGGCCTTGAGCGCGACCACGGCGGCCATGTTGCCGCCGACACTGTTGCCGGCCACGGCCAGACGGCTGGCGTCCACGCCGAGTTCCTTGCCGTGCTCGGCTACCCAGCGGGTCGCCGCGTAGGCCTGGTCGATGGCGGTGGGATAGTGCGCTTCCGGCGACGGCGAATAGCCGACGTAGACCGCTACCGCGCCGGAGTTCACCACCAGGTCGCGGATCAGGCGGGCGTGGGTCGGGTAGTCACCCAGCACCCAGCCGCCGCCGTGGAAGAACATGAACACTGGCGGCTTGCCCTTGACGCCCTCGGGGCGCACGACAGTCAGCTTCAGCGGCTGGCCGCCGACCTGGATGGTCTTGTCCTCGACCTTGACGCCGGAGAGGTCGACCTTCACCGAGCTCTGCGCGCCCACCAGCACGGCGCGGGCGTCCTGCGGGCTGAGGCTTTCCAGCGGCTTGCCGCCGCCCTTTTCCAGTGCTTCGAGGAAGGTGCGGGTGTTGCTTTCCACACCGCTGTAATCAGCGGCGTGCACCTGGCCGATGGCCAGGGCGATCACTGCACTCAGCAAGGCAATACGGGGCATGTCGTCTGCTCCTTTCAATCGACCAGGGTGAGGGTCACGTCGATGTTGTCGCGCGTGGCGTTGGAATACGGACAGACGATGTGCGCCCGCTCCACCAGGGTGTTAGCCGCTTCGGCATCGAGCCCGGGCAGGCTGATACGCAACTCCACCTCGATGCCGAAACCGGTGGGGATGGCGCCGATGCCAACCACGCCCTCGATCGACACGTCAGCCGGGATGGCCAGCTTGTCGCGCGCGGCGACGAACTTCATCGCGCCGAGGAAGCAGGCCGAGTAACCAGCAGCGAACAACTGCTCCGGGTTGGTACCGGCGCCGCCGGCACCACCCAGCTCGCGCGGTGTGGTCAGGGCCACGTCGAGCACGCCGTCGCTGGAAATGGCGCGGCCGTCACGCCCGCCCGTGGCTTCGGCGTAGGCGCGGTAGAGAACCTTTTCGATGCTCATCTCAGTGGCCTTCCGAGGCGTTGAACATGGTCTTGGCGTAGATCAGGCCCAGGCCATAGGCGCCGCCATTCTCGATGGCAGTCTTCACGGTCTGCTCGTAGGTTTCGCCACGAGCCCAGTCACGCTGCAGTTCGAGCAGATATTGCAGGGAGGTCATGGGGCGCGCGCCCAGTTGCAGCATGCGCTGGATCGCCATTTCATGAGCTTCGGTGGATACGTCGCCGCAGGCGTCGGTGATCACGTACACCTCGAAACCCTGATCCAGCGCCGACAGCGCCGGGCCAACGATGCACACGGACGTCCACAGGCCGGCGAGGACGATCTTCGGCTTGCCGATACGGTTCACTTCCACGGCGATGCGCGGGTCTTCCCAGGTGTTCATGGTGGTGCGGTCGATCACTTGATGATCCGGGAATACCGACTTGATCTCGTCAAAGATCGGGCCGGAAAAGCTCTTCTCGGCAACGGTGGTGAGGATGGTCGACACGCCGAACTCGCAGGCGGCCTTGGACACCAGCGCGGCGTTGTTGCGCAGGGTGACGGCGTCGATCGACTTGGTCGCGAAGGACATCTGCGACTGGTGGTCGATCATGATCAGGGTGTGGTTGTGCGCATCGAGCAGGGTCTTGCCTGGAGCGGCAACAGCAGTAGCCATGGTGGTTCTCCAAAACAGAATCAGGGAACCCTCAGCTTCCGCCAGCGCAACGGCGAAAAATTGAAGCGGCGTGCTCGCTTTGAAAGGATGTGTGGCTTTATTGCGGCGCTCGCCCTCGGCTCATGGCGCAGCGCTACAAACTGAGCACAGGCATGCAAGCCTTGGCGCGCCGAGACGCACAAGCTGATGGCATCCATCCAACGAATCGGAGCCATTCATGACACCCGCCACCCCACCACTGCCCGCACCGCTCGCCTGGGGCCTGCTCTTCCTGCGCGTGGCCGCCGCCCTTCTGCTGCTACAGGTGCATGGCTTGCCCAAATTGCTGCACTGGCAGGGCGCCCTACAACATATCGAAGACCCGCTGGGGCTGGGCGCAACGCTGACCCTGAGCCTGGCCATATTCGCCGAAGTGCTCTGCCCCTTGCTGCTGATCGCCGGGCTCTATGCGCGCCTGGCCTGCCTGCCAATCATCGCCGTGCTGCTGGTAGCACTGGTACTGGTGCACCCCGACTGGACGCTGGAGCAAGGCCAGTTCGCCTGGTGGATGCTGGTGATTTTCGCCAGCCTGGCCCTGACCGGGCCAGGGCCTTATCGACTGCCGTTGCCTTGGCGGCAACTGGAGCTTCAGCGCGAGGCGCAGCGATCGGGCTGATGGGGGCGCGAGGTTACGCCCGGCAATTGGGCATAACGGCTCATCCTTGAGCGGTGGTGTGACCTGAACCAGGGTGGACAAGCTTCGCGTTGTCCACCCTACGCGGGGGGTATTTCGACGTAGGGTGGATGACGTTTTTTTCATCCACCATTTGCGGCGGTTGTCCGGACTACTTGCTGGTTTCAACAAGCAGTCGGTCGCCCCAGGCCAGCCGGATCAGATGAGGCCACACACTAATGTTCAAATTTGGCCCAGCCGTCCTCAACCGATTCGGATGGCGCCCATAGCCTACTGGCGCAGTGCTGTTCGCAGCGCGTAGGGTGGACTCAGGAACGCAAGCGAACAGTCCACCAGCCAAAGCCGAGTACGCCCTACAGCGCCGTGTACTTGCTAGGAGAACCGGGGGACAGAGTCCACGATATTTATCCCGCGCGCTACTTCTAACCGCCCCTTCAAGAGTGCCGCACGCGGATTGCTATTCCCCCCAGAAGCCTGACATCCACCGATAGGTCAACCTATCAAGGCGCCAGCCGCTCACGTATCCAGGCCTCACCCTTGAGGCGGTAGTTGAGGCGGTCGTGCAGGCGGCTGGGGCGGCCTTGCCAGAACTCGATGCGCTCGGGCAGCAGGCGGTAGCCACCCCAGTGTGGTGGGCAGTGCGGGGTCTGGTTGAGGAAGCGTTTTTCGGTTTCCGCCAACAGGCTCTCCAGCTCGGCGCGGTCGCGGATCACGCGGCTCTGCGGCGAGGCCCAGGCGCCGATGCGGCTGCCCAGCGGGCGCACCTGGAAGTAGCCGTCGGATTCGGCCGGGGTGACCTGCTCCACACGCCCTTCGATACGCACCTGACGTTCCAGGCTGGGCCAGAAGAAGGTCATGGCGGCGAATGGACGCACGGCGAGCTGACGCCCCTTGGCGCTGTCGTAGTTGCTGAAGAAGGTGAAGCCGCGCTCGTCGAGGCCCTTGAGCAGCAGCACACGGCAGTGCGGGCGGCCGTCGTCGTCGACAGTGGCCAGGGTCATGGCGTTCGGTTCGACCGGCGGTTGCTCGGTCTTCACCGCGTCCTCGAACCATTGGCGAAACAGGGAAAGGGGCTCCAGCGGGGCCTGAGTCTCGCTCAGGCCATCGCGGGTGTAGTCACGGCGCATGTCGGCCAAGGTTTGGGTCATGACAATTCCTCAGTCCTTTGGAAATGCCCCAAGCTTACTCCGACTTGCTTTGTTTTCCTTGATCTACGGCAGCTACCTTGGGCGCGTCTTTCAGTTCGGCCTTGGCTGGATGGCTGTACTTGGCGATCAGGCCTTGCATGGTGTCACGCGAGGTGAGGAGGATTTCCACACGGCGGTTGAGGGCACGGCCAGCGGCGCTGTCGTTGGCGGCGCGCGGGGCGTCGGAGCCCAGCCCCATGACCTGCAGGCGGTTCTGCTTGAGGCCACTGAGGCGGAAGATGGAGGTCACGGCGCGGGCGCGCTGCTGGCTCAGGTCGCGGTTGGCGGCGGCGTCGCCGCTGCTGTCGGCATGGCCGAGCACCACCACGGCGATGTCGTTGTCGGTTTCGAGCAGCTTGGCCACACGGGCGATCGGGCCGAGGCTGGCCGGCAGCAGCATCTGCGGGCGATCCGGGTTGAACGAGCCTTGCACCGGCGCGGTGACCACCAGCAGGTTGTCGCGGCGCTCGAACTCGAAGTTGCTGCCCTTGACGGCTTCACGCACCTTGGGTTCGTACTCGTCGAGCCAGGCGCGGGTGACCTGCGGCGGCGGCATGACGGCCGGTTTGGCCACTTCTTCTTTCTTGTCGGTGTTGGAGCAGCCAGCGAAGAGCAGGCAGCAGCTCAAGGCGATGATGGTGTTACGCATGAAGCCCCCAGGGTCTCAGTCGATTCGTGTTATTGAAAGTACGACTGCCAGGCAGTATGGCCAGGCAGTTACAAGCATTGGGCCAGCACGCGCGCTATTTTTTGCGCACGCGGATCCATCAGCACATAGGGCCCCAGATTGTTGATGACGAAACCGAACGCGACATCGCGCTCGGGGTCGGCAAAGCCGCTGGAGCCGCCCGCCCCTGGATGGCCGAAGGCATTGCAGCCCAGGCCGTAGGTGGCGTTGGCCACCTCGGCTTGATCGAGCATGCAGCCGAGGCCGAAACGGGTGCGGGTCAGCAGGGTCTTGTCCTCGCCGACGCCGTGTTCGCGGGTCATCTCGGCGAGCAGTTCGCTTTCCAGCAGGCGGCCGTCGAGCAGGCCGGCGTAGAAGCCGGCCAGGCTGCGAGCGTTGCCATGGCCATTCGCCGCCGGCTGCTGCATGCGCCGCCATTCGGGCTTGTTGGTGCTGGTCATGATCGATGGCGGGTTGGTGAACGAGCGCGTGCTCATGGCACTGGCGTCGCTCATCATCACCTTGAGCAGGCGTTGCGCGGCGGTATCGCCGAGGTTGCCCTTGCCACGGCCGATATGTGCCACACGGTCGAATTCGCTATCCGGCAGGCCGACATGGAAGTCCAGCCCCAGGGGTTTGGCGATTCGGGCGGCGATGCTCTCACCGGGGCCACGGCCTTCGACGCGGCGGATCAGTTCGCCGACCAGCCAGCCATAGGTGATGGGCGCATAACCCTGGCCGTCGCCAAGCGGCCACCAAGGGGCCTCGGCAGCCAGCGCGGCGGTCATGGTCGACCAGTCATAAAGGGCTTCAGCCGGCAGCAGCTCGCGCAGCGCCGGCAAACCGGCCTGATGGCAAAGCAGGTGACGCAGGGTGATGCGCTCCTTGCCGGCGGCAGCGAACTCGGGCCAGTAGCGGGCTACCGGGGCGTCGAGTTCGAGCTTGCCTTCGCCCACCAGTTGCAGGGCCACCACGGCGGCAAAGGGTTTGGTGCAGGAGAACAGGTTGGCGATGGTGTCGCTGTGCCAGGCCTGCTGGCCGTCCTTGTCCATCACGCCGGCCCAGACATCCACCACGGTTTCCCCGCCGATCTGGATGCAGAGCGCAGCGCCACGCTCCTGGGGATCGTCGAACAGGCTGGCGAAGGTTTCCTTCACCGCCTCGAAGCGCAAGTCGAAATAGCCCTGAACCTGCACGTTTGACTCCTTTGACCAAATTGCGCGCATTGTTTCAGTCAATGCGCGGGTTGGGAACCGTTACCAATCGACAAAACGCCCGTGTCACGGGCGCTTCAGTGAATTTCCCGACGAAAGGGCGGCAGTGCGTTGAGAATCGCCTTGCCGTAGCGCTGTGTGACCACGCGCCGATCCAGCAGGGTGATGCTGCCGCGATCGGCCTCGGTGCGCAGCAGTCGCCCACAGGCCTGCACCAGACGCAGCGAGGCGTCGGGCACAGCGATTTCCATGAAGGGGTTGCCGCCACGTGCCTCGATCCATTCGGCCAGCGCCGCTTCCACCGGGTCGTCCGGTACGGCGAAGGGGATCTTGGCGATCACCACGTGCTCGCAGTAGGCACCGGGCAGGTCGACGCCCTCGGCGAAACTGGCCAGACCGAACAGCACGCTCTCCTCGCCGGAATCGACGCGCGCCTTGTGCTTGTTCAGCGTCTCCTGCTTGGACAGGTTGCCCTGGATGAACACGCGCTTGCGCCAGTCACGGTCGAGGCCGTCGAACACGTCCTGCATCTGCCGGCGCGAGGAGAACAGCACCAGCGTGCCCCGGCTGCCGGCGACCAGCGCTGGCAGTTCGCGGATGATCGCAGCGGTGTGCGCGGTGGCATCGCGTGGGTCGGCCTTGAGATCGGGCACCCGCAGCACACCAGCATCGGCATGGTGGAAGGGGCTCGGCACGATGGCGGTGACGGCCACCTTGGGCAAGCCGGCGCGCATGCGGTAACGGTCGAAGGTGCCCAGGGCGGTGAGTGTGGCGGAGGTCACCAGGCAACCGTGAGCAACGTTCCACAGGTTGCGCCGCAGGGTCTCGGCGGCGAGGATGGGGCTGGCGTTGACCTCGATGTCGAACAAGGCGCCGCTCTCGGCCAGGGTCAGCCAGCGCGCCATCGGCGGGCTTTCCTCCGGGTCTTCGGCGGTGAAGGCCAGCCACAGTTCCCAGTTGCCCTTGGCCCGTGCCATCAGGCTGCCGAACAGCGGGTACCACTCCTCGGCCTGGTGGCTGGCGATGCCCACCGCGCCCTCGCCGTCCATCGCCTCCTTGAGCAGCTCGGTGACGCTGGTGAACAGGTCATTGAGCTTGGAGAAGCCCTTCTTCAGCTCCAGCCCCAGTTCGCGCAGGTGCTCCGGCACCACGCCGCCAACGAAGCGATGACGCGGGCGTTCGCGCCCTTCCATGTCCTCGCCGGCCTTGAAGTCGGCCACCTCTTCGCAGGCCGTGAACATGAACTGCTGCTGGGTCTTGAGCTCGCGTGCCAGCTCCGGCACCTGTTCGATCAGGCGGCCGACATCGCCTGGCAGCGGGTTCTGCGCCAGCAACTTGGTCAGGTTCTTGTCGATCTGAGTCAGCCACTCGGAGGTACTGCGCAAGCGGGTGAAGTGGGCGAAGTGGCCGATGGCCTTGTCCGGCAGGTGATGGCCCTCGTCGAACACGTAGATGGTTTCGCGCGGATCCGGCAGCACCGCGCCGCCGCCGAGGGCAAGGTCGGCCAGCACCATGTCGTGGTTGGTGACGATCACGTCCACCTTGCTCATGCCTTCGCGTGCCTTGTAGAAGGCACATTGCTGGAAGTTCGGGCAGTGGCGGTTGGTGCACTGGCTGTGGTCGGTGGTCAGTTGCGACCAGCGGCTGTCTTCCAGCTCTTCTGGCCAACTGTCGCGGTCGCCGTCCCACTTGTTGCCGGCGAGTTTTTCGATCATCGCGGTGAACAGCTTCTGCCCCTGTTCGTCGACGTCGAGCTTGAAGCCTTCGTCCTCGAACATCTGCGCCGTGGCGCTCTGCGCGGCGCCGTCCTGCAGCAGGTTGTCGAGCTTGGACAGGCACAGGTAGCGGCCACGGCCCTTGGCCAGGGCGAAGCTGAAGTTCAGCCCGCTGTTGCGTAAAAGATCCGGCAGATCCTTGTGCACGATCTGCTCCTGCAGGGCCACGGTAGCGGTGGCGATCACCAGGCGCTTGCCAGCAGCCTTGGCCGTGGGGATGGTGGCCAAGCTGTAGGCCACTGTCTTGCCGGTGCCGGTGCCGGCCTCTACCGCCACCACGGCAGGGTCGCCCAGGCGCTTGCCCTCGTCATCGCTCTTGATGGTGCCGAGCACCTTGGCGATCTCGGCGATCATCAACCGCTGGCCGTAGCGAGGCTTGAGTGACTTGGCCTCGAGGAAGCGGGAATAGGCGCCCTGGATCTGGGACTTGAGTTCGCTGCTGAGCATGGATTCCGTAACGAAAAAAGGCTGGATAAATTTTCAGTATTCGCGGAGCGGCCGCTATCATAACGCGCCAATCGATCCGGCGCAGAACCCTGTGCCGAACGATTGCGCCAAGAACCGACAGGAGAGGCCCGATGACCTTCTACGCACCGCTCTACACCCTGCACCTGCTGGCCGCCCTGATCTGGGTCGGCGGCATGTTCTTCGCCTGGATGATCCTGCGCCCCGCCGCCGTCGAGGTGCTGGAAGCCCCCGCCCGCCTGCGCCTGTGGTTGAGCGTGTTCAAACGCTTCTTCGTCTGGGTCTGGATCGCGGTGCTGGTGTTGCCGGTGACCGGCATGGGCATGCTGCACGCCGGCTACTCGGGCTTCGAGGGCGCACCGCGCTACGTGCACATCATGATGGGGCTGTATCTGGTGATGCTGGCGCTGTTTCTGCGCATACAGGCGCTGCAACTGCCGGAGCTGCGTCGCGCGGTGGAAGCGGAGAACTGGCCAGCCGGGGGCGAAGTGCTGGGGCGCATCCGTCGGGTGGTGGGCAGCAACCTGCTGATCGGCCTGGTGCTGATCGCACTGGTGGCCATGCGCCCGTCGTTCTGAATGGGCTGATGTGCGCCGGATAGCACCCGGCGCACAGGCTCAGAAACGCAGCACCTGCATTGCGCCCTCGGGCCCGGCACTGCCTTCCCGCCCCGGCTCGCCTGGGCGGCCATCCGGCGCACCCTTGACGCCATACAGCCAGCAATCCTTGGCCGCACCACCGCGCCCACCCTTGCCAGCCGTACCGGCCGGGCCGCCATCGCCGCCATCAAGCAGTACCTGCACACGCTCGACCTCGACATGGTAGGGCACCTCCAGCGTGACCTTGCCACCTGGCGCCCCGGGATGCCCGTCGCTGCCGTCCTGGCCATCGTAGCCCGCACTGGCACTGCCCCAGGTACAGCCGCCGGGCTGCCCATGGGCGCCATCGAGGCCGTCATAGCCCGGCCTGCCGCGGCCACCGCGCACGTCCAGGGTCAGCGACTCGAGCGTCAGGTCATGCATCTTGATGCTGATTTCTCGCCCGGGAGTCGCCGGATGCTCATGAGTGCCAGGCGCGCCCTTGGCGCTGATCCAGGCGCCAGGCCCGACATCGGCGTTCTGCACCACCAGGCGCAGTGGCTGCTCGCTGGGTGCGACCCCGATGCGTGCCTCGCGGCCCATCTTCAGCTCGCCAATGCGCAGCTCGGTAACGCCAGGGGGGATCAGCAAGGTGGCGTGATCGGCCACCTCGACCCGCTGCAACTGCAGCGAGGCATGGCCTGCCGGCAAGCGCATCAGGCTATTGGACGGCACCTTGATCTGCGAGGCGGCCAGCACCGGAGTGACACACAAGCATAACGCCAAGGCCAGGCTACGCATGGGCAGCCTCCTGCTCAGCGCAAGCGCTCGGGCTGGCGGGCTCGTTCTGCACCGGCTTCAGCGAATAGAGGTGGAAGATGCCGAACAGCAACACCTGCAGGCGCGCTCCCCCGCCATTGCCAGCCGTTGCCAGCAGGCTCGAGAACAGCCATAGCTGCAGGCCGTGCAACAGCGCCATCGAGACCGCCAAGAGCAGGATCAGTTGCTCAAACGGGCTGTCCCACCAACCCGCCAGCGTGCTCAGCGACAGCAACCAGAACGCCAAGGACAGTGCCTTGCCGCCAATCATCAACCCCTTCATCCCCGCCCTCGGTAAGCATTGTTCTAATGGTGCGCAAGTTAACGGGTCATGCGCGCAACCACCAGAGCAGGCGGGCAGTTTTCCGGGATTTTCTGCATCCCCAGAAATGACGAGGCCCCGTCTGACCGAAATCAGACGGGGCCTGACCATCATCCACTGCTATCAGGGACGCGCTTCGACACCCGCTTCGACGCGACGGTTGATGGCGCGACCTTCCGCTGTGGCGTTATCGGCCACCGGACGGGTTTCGCCATAGCCCACCGCATCCACGCGGTTGCCTTCTACGCCGTACTGCTTGACCAGTACGTCACGCACCGCATTGGCGCGACGCTCGGACAGCTTCTGGTTGTAGGCATCGCTGCCAACGGAGTCGGTATGACCTTCGACCACGGTGGTGGTGGACGGGTACTGCTTCATGAAGTCAGCCAGCGCCTTGATATCGCCATAGCTTTCCGGTTTGACCTGCGCCTTGTCGAAGTCGAACTTCACGTCCAGTTCGACGCGCACGACTTCCATCGGCTCCGGCGCGACCGGCTCTTCGACGATCACTTCTTCCTCGACCACTGCCACCTGCTGCTCGTCGGCGCCATGCACCCAGCAATAAGCAGCACCCATACCGGCACCCACCAGTGCGCCACCACCCGCCCAGGTAGAACTTTCGATCGCCCCCAGCGCAGCGCCACCAACACCGCCAACGGCAGCACAGGTGGGCCAGTCGGTTTTCTGCAAGCCAGCGCAACCGGTCAACAGGGTACTGGCCAGAACCAGGGGTACAGCGTTCCTTGTGATACTCATAGTTTTAGGTCTCCAATGTTCATCGGCCCATAACCGATAACAACTCAGTAAAGACGGCTCTCACTCTCTCCGCCAGTTATCCATCTACTCAACGCTGATGTACGCAACCACGAACGCGTTCACGACGCCCTCATCGTCACGAACCTGTCGGCCATTAACCTAGGCCATTGCCTGGCTCTGAGTTAGCCTTTAATTCCACACACGAGGACGCCCGATGACCAGCCGCCCATCTTCCCGTACACCGCAGCAGGCCTTGGCGGCGCTGCTCGACCGCTACGCCCCGCAAACGCTGCTGCTGGTTGGCGCCAGCAGCCTGCCCGCCGTCAGTGCCTTTCAAGCGGCACACCCAGGGTGCCGAATAGACATCGCCCCAGCAGCCCCGCTCGCGACCGAGCTCAGTGGCAAGCGTTTCGACCTCGCCCTGCTGGTCGATTGCCTCGAGCATCTGCCCAAGCGCCAGGGCCTGGAGTTGCTCGCAGGCATACGCAATCTCAATGCCAGCCGCGTCGCCGCGCTGGTGGATCTGGCGGACTGCGACTGGCAGGAAACCGATTTCTTCGCCCTGGCCATGCAGGCCAGCGAGCAGTTCAAACGTGAAGGCCAAATGCTACATCTGTTTACCTATGATCTGCTCGATTACAAGCAAGTTCCCGACTGGTTGAACGCAAAGTTCTGGGCCAACCCGGAAAATTTCGGCAAGTACTGGTGGTGAACCCGATGAGCAATTCCCTTCCAAGCTGCCCGTGCGGCAGTGGCAACCCGCTCGAGCAGTGCTGCGGTCGCTATCACCAGGGCACCCCAGCGCCCTGCGCCGAGCAACTGATGCGCTCGCGCTACAGCGCCTACGTGCTGGGTCTGGTGGACTATCTGATCGCCACCACGCTACCCGCCCAGCAGTCCAGGCTGGCTCGTGACGCCATGGCGGCCTGGAGCGCGCAAAGCACCTGGCTCGGCCTCGAGGTGCATGGCAGCGAGGTGTTCGGCGGCCAACCCGAGCATGCCCAGGTCAGCTTCACTGCCCGCTGGCATGACACCAAGGGAGAGCACAGTCATCGAGAGTGCTCTTCTTTCGTGCAGCACGCTGGGCACTGGTATTTTCTCGACCCGACCGTGCCACTCAAGCACGGGCGTAACGACCCGTGCCCATGTGGCAGCGGGCAGAAATTCAAGAAATGCTGCAGCGCCTATCTGAGTTGATTCCTGACAAGTCTCAGCGCTTCTGCTTGAGTTGAACGAGCCGGGTGTGCCAACCACCGGCCCAACAAGGAGAAGCACATGCACAAGCAAAGCGCCCTCAGCCTCATTCTGGCCAGCCTGCTGGCCGGTTGCGCCAGTGGCCCCGGAGAACACGCCGGGCAATACGTCGATCTCGGCGACAGCCAGCGCGTCACGCGGCTGTTCGCCTACCCCAACAATTGCAACGTCATCTGCTACCGCGACTGGACACTGGAACAGACCGTCGAGCACTACCTCGAGCAGAGCCTCGAACGCGACGGCTATCCACAGGCCAGAGTCGAGGTGAAGCACGAAGGCGAACGCATCCATGCCCATTTCACCGGCGTCCCCCCAGACTACGGCAAGCCGCTCAAGCAGTTGCTCGATTCCGGTGACCTGGCCTACCAGGGCGCCAGCCAACTGAACCGCGACGGCAAGTGGCAGTACAACTGGTATTTCTTCCTGCCGCTGGGCATGGCCCTGGAAAACCGCAAGAGCGTCGAGCTGCTGCACTTCCCACCGGATTATTCCCTGACCCAGGCGCAGGATTATCTACGCTCCAGCACCACGGATCGCTGGGCGTCCTTGCTCGGCTACAACGGCATCCCGTTGGCCCAGACACCTGCCTATCAGACCATCGTCGACATCGCCCCCATCGCCGCGCCGGCCAGCGCCGGTAGCACCCTGGAGGGCGTCTACAGTTACTTCAACACCTACCAGCAGCGCATGGTCAGCGAACTCAGTGCGGGCAAGGGTGGCACCAGTCTGCCCATGGTCGCCTTCGGCAGCCCGGTGCGTGACTGGGTCAAGCAGCAGTATGGCGTGTCCCTGGCAGTACTCGGCCTGGGTCAGATCGACGCAGCACCCGGTCAGCAGGTTGCCGTGCTCGGTGCCAACCACCCCAGCTATATCTGGTATGCAGCCGACCCGGCCAATAATGGAGGCAGCCAGGCCAAAGCCGACGCGAACGGGATCAAGGTCATGGGGCAGGATCTGAGCGCCGCCTGCTGGCAGGCCGGCATGGGCCAGAACCCACCGGGTAATGCCCAGCAGACCCTCAGCGCGTGCACGCAGAAATGGCAGGTGACGGACAAGTTGCAGACCTGTGAGCTGTTCTACGTCACGGTTCGCAAGCTAAAACCGCAAGACGCCGAAGCCAAGTGCAAGAGCCAGGCAGGCTAGCAGACCGCGACCGGGTAAAAGGTCGTGGCACAGCGTAGCCTGGACGCAATCCGGGAGCTTTGCTCAACCTGGCCCCGGATTGCCTCCGGGCCAGGTCAGAGCACTTCATTCCTGCAGCTTGAGGTGGGAAGTATCGGGTGGCGGAGCTGCCGCATCGGCCTTGGCCTGGCCCATATCGCTACCCACTGGCGCCAGGCTGAACTGCGACAGATCCACGGCAGGCGCCACCGGCTCGGCCTTGGCCTCCTGCAGATCGCTGCCCACCGGGGCGATGCCGAAATCCGGCGCATCCACCTCGCTGAAGGCGGCCATGTATTCATCGCGCGGCGCCACCTGCAAGCGCCCAGGCCTCGTTGCAGCGCCTGGCGCGACCTCGGCAGGCGGCGGGGCCAGCTCCACCTCCTCGATGGGCATATCCATGTCGAGCACCTCGACCAGGGCCCCGGCACGCTCCAGTGTCGACCGGTACTTCTCGGCAGCGGTGGCATCGAGGTTGTTCTTGATCACGATACGGCGCCCGGAAAACAACTGGGCGATGCGCTGGGCGTCAGCCTGGAACAACCGGGCCAGATTGGCCTTCACCGTCTCTGGATCGGCACCCGGCACCAGTTGCCCGGAAAAGGCGATCTCGTAGCGACTCATGGTCACACTCCTGTCCTATTCGCCGCTCAGTATGGCGCAGCTTTTTACCGCCTCACAGCGACGCCATCTCAGCTTGCCCATGTCGAGTCTCTCGCTGTGCCCGGACACCGTCTGGGCAGCCACTTGAAGTGCCCTGACACAGTGATCGACACAGGCGGAAAATAATTGACGCCCATCCAGGTTGCAGCCAAGCAGTTGCTTGTTACACTGGAGCGCATCGGGGGTATGAAATGTTTTATCAGGCGCAAACGATAAGAATTATCAGCCTAATGATGTTTGTGGGCCTCGCCAGCGGCCTCGCTGGATGCTCCACCTGGATGACAGGTGGTTTCAAGGATCCGGACGTCCAACTCATCAAGGTGGATGTGATCAAGGCCAGGCTGCTCGAACAGGAGTTTCGCCTGCGCTTTCGCATCGACAACCCCAATGGCGTCAGCCTGCCAGTGCGCGGCCTGGTCTACGACATCACGCTCAATGACATACCTCTGGCCGAGGGTGTTTCCAACGAATGGTTCACCGTGCCCGCCCATGGTCACCACAGCTTCGAGGTGCCCGTGCGCACCAACCTGTGGCGGCACGTGCGCCAGGTGGTGAAGATGCTGGAAAAACCCGACCAGCCCATCCGCTATAGCCTCAGGGGCGAGGTGAAGACCGGCATGTTGTTCGGTCGCAGCGTGCACATGAGGCGCAATGGCGAGATAATCCCCGGCGATTTCATCCCGGAGTGACCTCATGAGCAACACACCCCACGTTCACGGCCCTGACTGCAACCACGACCACGATCATCAGGAGCACGGCCATGTGCATGGCCCACATTGCAACCACGGCCATCAGGAGCCGGTGCGCAACGCCCTGAAGGATGTCGGCCGCAACGACCCCTGCCCCTGCGGCAGCCAGAAGAAATTCAAGAAGTGCCACGGTGCCTGACTCGGGCATGAGTACGCTCGGCCTGACGCTGCTGGTTCTGGGCCTGCTGCTGATCGCGGGCCTGGCCACTTACGCCTGGTACCTCTGGCGGCGCGTCTGGGCACGGCAGAACGCCCAGATCCAGGCTCAGCGCGAACGCCTGCAGCGGCTCGGTGGCGACCTGCAGATCCTCGCCAGCAGCCTGCTGGATGAACAGCTCCCGCTGATCGAAGGCGCCATCCGCATCAAGGTGCTGCTGGACAACTACGACAGCGACCTGAGCAACGACAGCCGCTGCCTGGTCTTCCATCAGCTCTTCGAGGCCACCGCCGACGTGCCCACCCATGCGGCCTGGAAAGCGCTGGACAAGGCCGAACGGCGGCGCTTCGAGCAGCGCTTCAACGTCCTGGAACTGCAGCACAAGGCTGCCGCGCGTACTGCCGCACGCTGGTTGCTGGACGAAGGGCTCAAAGGGTCTCAGGCAAACGTCTGAGCCCTCTTGCCAGGCAACCTCGGCCTCTTTACCTTGGCGCCTTTGTGGCCGGTCATCGCATGATCGGCTTCACCCTCCGCACACCAAGGAACCTCGCCATGCGCACGCTGGCCCGCCTGACGCTTGCCGCCTCCCTGATCAGCCTCGCCGGCTGCCAATCCCTGCTCAACAGCCGCTACGCCGACAGCGTGCCGCCCACCCGAGGCGTGGAGCGGGTCAAGGGCGTGGCCGAAAGTGCATCGGTCAGGCGCAACGCCCTCGGCATGCCGCTGATCGAATCGAGCACCTTCCACGACGCCCTGTTCACCCTGGGTTACGTGCACGCCGGTGACCGCCTCAGCCAGATGGTCGGCATGCGCCTGCTGGCCCAGGGCCGCCTGGCAGAAATGGCCGGCCCCGGCGTGCTGGAGATGGATCGCTTCATGCGCGCGGTGAACTTGAAGAAGAGCGCCGAGATTCTCTACGCCGACGCCTCGCCGCGCCTGAAGCGCTTCTTCGAGGTCTACGCACGCGGCGTCAATGCCTACCTGTTCCGCTACAAAGACCGCCTGCCGATGGAGCTGGCCGAGTCCGGTTATCGCCCAGAGTACTGGAAGCCAGAGGATTCGGTGCTGCTGTTCTGCCTGCTGAATTTCGGCCTGTCGGTGAACCTGCAGGAAGAGATCGCTGCGCTGACCATGGCCCAGCAAGTCGGCGTCGACAAACTGCCCTGGCTGCTGCCGATCTACCCGGACGAGCCCCTGCCCTTCGCCGAGGCGGAAAAACTCGCCGGCCTCGACCTCAAGGGCCAGTTGCCGGACCTGCAGGCGATTGCCCGCAGCGCCGCGCAGATCGCCGACCAGCACATGCTTGGCGTCGCTGCCTCGAATAACTGGGCCATCGCCCCCGAGCGCAGCCGCGGCGGCAGGAGCCTGCTGGCCAACGACACCCACCTGCCACTGAGCATGCCCTCACTGTGGAACTTCGTGCAGATTCGCTCGCCCAGGTATCAGGCCGCAGGCGTTTCCCTGGCCGGCGTACCGGCCGTGGTCGCTGGCTACAACGGCAAGCTGGCCTGGGGCATGACCATGGTCATGGGCGACAACCAGGACATTTTCCTCGAGCGCATCAAGCGCGAGGGCAGCCGCCTGATGTACCAGGCCGACGGCAAGTGGTTGCCGCTGCAAGAGCGCCAGGAAACCTTCTTCATCAAGGGCGAGCGCCCGATCCGCGAGACCCTCTACGAGACCCGCAATGGCCCACTGCTCAATACGGTACTGGGCGAGCGCAAGCACATGCTGCAACCACTGCCCCTGCAGAGCAGCTATGGCCTGGCGCTGAAAACCACCCAATTCGAGCGTGACAAGAGCCTCGACGCCTTCTTCGAGCTGTCCCGCGCGCAGTCGGTGGACGAAGCCTTCGAGGCCGCGCGGGAAATCCGCGCCATGCCGCTGAACATCGTCTTCGCCGACGCTCAGCACATCGGCTGGCAAGTCACCGGGCGCTATCCCAACCGTCGCGAAGGCCGTGGCCTGCTGCCGTCACCTGGCTGGGACGAGCGCTACGCCTGGGACGGTTTCGCCGACCCCATGCTGCACCCTTATGACCAGGATCCGCCGCAAGGCTGGCTGGGCACCGCCAACCAGCGCAGCGTGCCACCAGGTTACGGCATGCAGCTTTCCAGCTCCTGGTACTACCCGGAGCGCGCCGAGCGCATCGCCGAGCTGGCCGGCAATGGCCGTCATGACCAGCGCAGCATGATCGCCATGCAATACGACCAGACCTCCACCTTCGTCGCCAAGCTGCAGGCCATGTTCAATGACCCGACCATGCACGAGGCGCTGCGCCAGGCTATCGCCGCCCTGCCCGCCGGCCAGCGCGAACGCGCCGATGAAGCTTTGAAGCGTCTGATGGCCTTCGACGGCAAGCTGGCTGCCAGCTCGGCCGATGCTGCCATCTACGGAGCCTTCCTGCAGGAAAGCGCGCGGCAGACCTTCCTCGACGAACTCGGCCCGGAAACCAGCCCGGCCTGGAAAGCCCTGGTGGAAACCGCCAATACTTCCTACTCGGCGCAGGCCGATCATCTGCTCGGTCGCCCTGACAGTCCATTCTGGGACGACATCCGCACCCCGCAGAAGGAAGACAAGCCCGCCATCCTGGCGCGCAGCCTGGCCGCCAGCATCGACCTGCTGGAAAGCCGCCTGGGCAACGAACGGCGAAACTGGCAATGGGGCAAGCTGCACACCTACCAATGGGTCACCGACACCACCCGCCTGGCGCCGTACATGAGCGCCAGCCAGCGCACCAGCATCAACACGCTGAAAGGCTACCTGGATCGCGGCCCCTACCCGGCCGGTGGCGACTACAGCACGCTGAATGTCTCGGGCTATCCCTGGGGCGAGAACTTCGACACCTTCCTGATCCCGGCCATGCGCATCGTCGTCGACTTCTCTGCCGACGAACCGCTGATCGGCGTCAACAGCTCGGGCCAGTCCGGCAACCCGGCCAGCCCGCACTATGCCGACGGTATCGAGGCCTGGCTCAAGGGCGGCTACATGAGTTTCCCGTTCAAGGCGGAGAATCTCGACAAGGTCTATGGCAACCAGCGTTTGCTGCTGGTGCCAGGCAAATGATGACCGTTCGTCGGGCAACGCTGAACCTTTAGCTCAGCGCCCCACTCTGAATAATCGACTTACTCCATAGATCATCTTTGAGGCGCCTCTGGCGCCTTTTCTTTTGCCTGCATTCCGTGCCTTTCTTGATCTGGCAGTCTGGCCCATAAGGAGCTTCTTCAGACTCGCGGCACGACCCACTCTCCCCAAGCGGGGCATGCAGAAGACATCCAGCGTATAGCCGCTCGGCTCATCATCACGGTGGCAATCGTGACTGCGTGACAAACCTTGCCTGGCGCGGGTACCAAAAGCCCCCCTGACCGGATGTAAACAGTGATTGCGGACTGCTTTCCTCTGCATTCCACGAAGATCCTTTTTACACTCGGCATAAAAAAGCCCCGCCAATGGCGGGGCTCAACAGGAGCTACTACTCGTGAAGCGGCTTAGAACACGTACTGCAGGCGCATAGCGATAGCATCGCCATCGTTATCGTCTTCGTCGTTGGTGATGTTGTGGGTCGAGCCCTTGATGTAGTTGGCAGACACCTTGACGGCCTCGTTGGCATACCAGTTAACACCGACGGTGTGAGTCTTGGCCTTGGTGTCTTCGACGTCTTTCTCTTCGACCTTGGCGTTGTCGTAGCGGTAGAAGACTTCCCAGGCACCGATCTGCTTGTCGCTCGGTTTGATGCTGTCGAACTTGCCGCCGTCGAGCTTGTAGCCACGCGCCTCGCCAGTCAGGGTGTAAGCCAGTTGCACGTTGTAGCCGCTGGCTTCACGATCATCGGCGATAAGGGAGTCAGACTTGGCATCGATATCGCGCTTCAGGTATTCGCTCTGTACCGAGAACGGACCTGCGGCGAAGGCTGCCTCCAGGCCCCAGGCACTGTCACCATCGAACTGCCCGGGCTGGCTACCAGCGAAGGTCAGACGGTTGCCGTTGGTGGTGTCTTCGGTGGTGCCACGAACGCCCATACGCGACGTTACGGAGCCGTTGAAATCTTCGACATCACGATTGGCATAGTTGACGCCGAAGTGCAGCACATTACCCGCTTCGGCCATCGGAGCGAATACAGCGCGCAGGTTGTAGGTAGGCTGATCCTTGCCGTGCTCGTCTTCGTAATCGGCGCCGTCTTTATTGAAGTAGCCAGCCGAGCCGTAGAACATGTTGCCAGCTACGCCACTGACTTGAACGCCCATGCCATCCTGCTTGTCGTTGACCCAGGAAGCGATTTCATAGATGCCGGAACGCTCCATGGCGGTGATCCACTTGGAGCTGGTGGCTTTTTCCAGGCCGAAATCGGGGTCGAAACGACCGACCTTGATGGTTACCGGAGCGAAACCAGTGTAAGCGATGGACGCTTCGTCCCAATCGGAGCTATTGCCGGACGAAGTGTTGCCGTTGCTGAAGTCATAGTTGAAAACGTACTTCCAGTCCTTGTAAGCGGTGCCGGAAATTTCCAGGATGGCACGGCGGAAGAATGCCTCGTTGGCAGTCTTGCCGTCATCGGTGAATACGCCATCGAATTGGGTGTAATCGGCCTGCAGACGACCACCGATCTTGAAACCGAATTCCTTGTCAGTGGTAGCGACTTCCAGACCACCTTTGGTCTTGACTACGATGTCGGCGCCGTCAGTGGTAACGGTACCGGCGAAAGCCTGGGCGGAGACGGCCAGAGCCAGAGCGCTGGCTGCGAAACCGGCGAAGTGCTTACGGATCATCGAGGATTCCCCTGTTGACTTTAAGTGTTGAAAACACCCGAGCAATGGCTCGTTCGTGTTGGGGGGAATCTTGGCGAGGGGTTATTTCAGCGCAGTTGCCGATATATAAAGATTTGGTTACAGCGGAACTTTTTAATCCGCTTGCTTATAAGGCATATAGCCAGATTCACGATGCCTGCAGTCGTGGCCCGAACAGGATGATGCCGGCACCGACCAGGCATAGCACAGCGCCCAGCCAGTCGCTGACCAGCGGCCGGCTCTTCTCCACCCAGGCCAGCCAACCCAGTGAGGCAACGATGTAGACGCCGCCGTAAGCCGCGTAGGCGCGCCCGGCAAAGGCAGCCTCCACCCGTGTCAGGAGCAGCGCGAACAGGGTCAGACTGAGCAGGCCGGGCAGGATCCACCACGCACTGCGGTCGAGGCGCAGCCACATCCAGAAGGCGTAGCAACCAGCGATCTCGAACAGGGCGGCGAGCAGGAACAGCAGGTAGTTGAGCATCATCTCTTAGCCGCGCAGACTGCCTTCGCGCTCCCAGGCACAGCGCACGCGCAAGGCGCCTTCCTGGGGGCTGTGAAAGCCACTATCGGACTCCCAGCGGAAGGTATGCATGCCGTTGAGTTCGGTCTCCAGATGCACCACGGCGCTGGCCCAGTACAGGCGCTTGAGCAACGTCTCGAAGGCCTCGATCCACAGGTTCCATTCGTATTCGACGCTGCCATAGCTGGCGCCGAAGTGAATCACCTGGGTCTGGTACAGCCCCGCCCCGGGCAGCTCGCAGAAAGAGAACATTTCCCGACCGAGGAAGGGCCACAACTCCCCGGCCGGCAGCTCGGCCAGGACGCTGCGGTTGCTTTCGCGGCGCAGGTGACGCTGCTCGGGGTCATCCGACGGCCAATCGCGGATACAGCCATAGACGATGGATTCGGACTCCATACCGGCACTCCAGAAAAAACAGACAGCCTTCTAACACAGGCCGCCAGCGCACGAAAGGAACTGCCGCCGATAATCAGCGACGTGCAGGCTGCCTGCGCCCCAGGCGCCAGGCCAGGCCCACCATGACCAGCGCCATTGTACTCAGTACCGCGAACGGCAAGCGGTAACTACCGGAGAGATCACGCGCCAGCCCGGTCAGGATAGGCGTCAGGCTGCCCAGGCTGTAGCCAGTGAACAGCATCATCGCCGTCCAGCGACTGACCGCCAGTGGCGAACCGGCTTCATAGAGTGGCAACACCAGCGACAGCGAGAAGGAACCGCCCAGCGAGAAGCCCATGGCGAATGCCCAGACCTCCGGCATCAGGCTCGGCATGAAGGTAATCATGCTCAGGCACAGGCAGGTGCTCAGGCCGCATGCCATCAACAGGCCGTAGCGCGCATCGAAGCGCTGGGCCAGCCAGGGCAGCAGGAAGGAACTGGGCATGCCCATGAGCATGATGATGCTGAGCAGCGAGTTGCTGTGCAGCATGCTCAGGCCCGCCTCGTGATAACGCGCGACTATCCAGGTGGCGATGGCATAGAACAGCCCGGCCTGCAAGGTGAAGAAAGCGCTCACCAGCCAGGCCTTGGGCACACGCCAGGGCAAGCCGGCGGCTTCGCCGTCCGCCGTACTGCTCATCCGGTTAGGCAGGCTTATCCACAAGGCTGTCGCGATCAACGCCGGGACTGCCCAACTCGCCAGCCCCAGATCCCAGGCATCGCCGAATAGCTGGGTCAAGGGTGCGGTGAGCACCGCACCAGCGCCGCCACCGATGGCCATGCCCAGCGAGTACCAACCCACCACACGGCCGACCTGGTCGGCGAAATGGCGCTTGATGAAGCCCGACAGCAGTGGCCCGGCCACGGCAATGGCCGCACCGAGCAGGATCGCGCTGCCGATCAGCAGACTGCTCTGCCGGGCGGCCAGACGCAGCGCCAGCGCCAGGGTGATGGAGGCCAGGCACAGCATGATGGTGCGCTCCAACCCCAAGCGCTGGGCCAGACGTGGCGCCAGCGGCGCGAGCAGCCCCATGCACAGCACCGGCAGGGCGGTGGTCAGGCTGATGAAGCCACGGCTCAGGGAAAGCTCGGTGGCGATGCGCTCGATCAGCGGCGCGAGGGAAGTGATACCGGGGCGCAGGTTGATCGCCGCCAGTATCAGGGCCAGCAACATCAGGCCCCGAGAAAAGGCAGTCACGAAGGCTCCACACTCAGTCGGCCGGCAGGCCGGGGGGCGCCACCCTACCCCCGAAGCCCCGATGAGGCAAGCCTGTCAGCCAGGAAAACTGACTGACCGATCAACTCATCGAACGCGCCTTGCTGCGCATCTTCTCGGCCATGCTGGCCATTTCGTCGTACAACGCCTGCGGGTTCTTCTGCTTCAGAGCCCAGGCCATGCGTCCCATCTCGTGCGGCAGGATGAGGAAGCTGCCCTTGGCCATTTCCGCATGAATGTAGTCGGCGATATCGGCTGCGCTGATCGGCGAGCTTTCCAGCAGCTTGCCCACCTGCGCCTTCATGGCTGGGGTCGGGCCACGGAAGGAGTCGAGCAGATTGGTCTGGAAGAACGACGGACACACCACATGCACACCGATCCCCTGCTCACGCAACTCCACCAGCAGACTTTCCGACAAGGCCACCACACCGGCCTTGGCCACGTTGTAGTTGCTCATCGCCGGCCCCTGCATCAGCGCCGCCATGGAGGCGATATTGACGATCCGCCCCTGGCTCTTTTCCAGCAACGGCAGGAACGCCTTGCAGCCCTTGACCACGCCCATCAGGTTGATGGAGATCTGCCAGTCCCAGTCCTCCAGCGACAGTTCACCGAAGAAACCACCAGAGGCCACACCGGCATTGTTGACGATCACATCGATGCCGCCGAACTTCTCCTCGCAGGCTTGGGCCAGGGCGGTCAATTGACTGTAATCGCGCACGTCGCAACGCTGCACGAAGCCATCGCCACCAGCCTGCCGCACCAGCGCGAGGGTTTCCGCCAGGCCGGCCTCGTTGACATCGGCCAACGCCAGCTTCCAGCCATCACGCGCCCAGCGCAGGGCGATTTCACGCCCCAGCCCGGAGCCTGCGCCAGTGATCATCATGCGGTTTTGCATAGCGGCCTGCCTTTGAATGTTCAGTTGCAATGGCTGGCAGTGTAGCCAAGGTGCACACCTCTCCGCGCCTCCATCAGCCTCATGAATGAAGCAGGCAAATCAGTGTGCAGAGCGCTTGCGGCGACGCCAGACCAGGCCCGCATAGACAACCCCATTGACCGCGACCACCAGCACCGCGAGCCCTAGCTGAATCTGCGGGGTCAGCCCACTGGGGTAAATCACCGGCAACAGGTAATACTCGACGAAACTGCCGGAATACCCGGCATCACCAGCAGCATGGCGGAGCTGGTTTTCCCAGGGAGTCAGCGGGCAGATCAGCTGAAAAGCCTCGACCACTATGCCCCAGGCCACGGCCGGCAGGTGCAACCAGCACAGCCGTGGCCAGCGCCAGACCAGCAGCCCGCCAAGCATCACGAACAGGATGAACATCAGGTGCAGCAGCACCACTGCATCGGCCGCCAGGCGCAGAAGCATTCCCATCTCCTCGGTGAAGGGTATCCAGGTTCCGACAAAGATACCCCGGTACCAAGACCCCATGAACAATAGACGATACCTTTCGATGAAAATCTATCGATTCAACAAGACTATCGACACCATGCAAAGGCCGAATTTCATTTCGCGCCTCCAGAGCACTAGCCTGGCCACATCGGTAAATGATTCTCATCGAGGTGTGCCATGCTCAAGACCCTGACCTTCACCATCATGCATTTCTGCATCGCTTTCGGCGTCGCCTACCTACTGACGGGCAGCATCGCGGTCAGTGGCCTGGTGGCTGCGGTCGAGCCGCTGTGCAACTCGGTCGGTTTCTATTTTCACGAGAAGATCTGGCAGCGCTTCGAGAAACGTCGCCAGGCCCCGCAGGAACGGCCCAAGCATGCCTGGTTGCATCACCACGCCTGACTTGCCAGCCCCCACCTCCTGCGCGGCATACTCGGCGCCAGGATCGAAGCTATCGTCATGCCGTGCCTCGTTCGTAAACGCTAGATAACCCCGGCTCATTGGCAGGCAAAGCGAACGCCATGGCACTTTGCCCGACTTGGCGTTGTCATAAACCCGCTGCTTAATCCAACGATCTCTTCGCAAAGGGACTTATCCTTCATGTCCAGCCTTGCACGACTGACCACCTGGTTGGGTGGCCTGCTGTTCTGTGTATCCGCCGTTGCCGCCGATATCGACGTGCAGAGCTACGGCTACCCGCTGGCCAATCCTTTCGAGGCCACCATTACCACCACGCCACCAGCACTGCGCCCCACTCTGCCGGATGACGCCGATATCGACCAGAGCGACTATTCGATACGCCTGCGCCCCGAACGCGAATTCGAGCTGTCGGAGAATTTCTGGCCGGTCACACGCATGCATTACCGCCTTGCCAGGCAGAAAGGCCGCGCACCGCTGATCTTCATCATCTCCGGCACCGGCGCCAGCTACGCCAGCAACACCACCGAATACCTGAAGAAGCTGTTCTACGGTGCGGGTTTCCACGTCGTCCAGCTCTCCTCTCCCACCAGCTATGACTTCATGGCCTCGGCCTCACGCTTCGCCACACCGGGTTACAGCCCGGATGATGCTGAAGATCTGTACCGCGCCATGCAGGCGGTACGCGCCCAGCATCCCAATCTCGAGGTCAGCGAGTTTCTTCTTACCGGCTACAGCCTGGGTGCCCTGCATGCGGCCTTCGTCAGCCATCTCGACGAAACCCGCCGTGCCTTCAACTTCAAGCGCGTGCTGATGCTCAACCCGCCGGTGAACCTCTACACCTCCATCAGCAACCTCGACAAACTGGTGCAGACCCGCGTACAGGGCATCAATAACAGCACCAACTTCTATGAGCTGGTGCTGGGCAAGCTGACCCGCTACTTCAACGACAAGGGCGGTTTCGATATCAACGAAGCCATGCTCTACGACTTCCAGAAGTCCAGGGAGCACCTCACCAACGAGCAGATGGCCATGCTCATCGGCACCTCGTTTCGCTTCTCCGCCGCCGACATTGTCTTCACCTCCGACCTGCTCAACCGCCGCGGTCTGATCACCCCACGTGGTTACCACATCACCGAAAGCACCAGCCTCACCCCCTTCTTCCAGATGTCCCTGCGCTGTGATTTCGATTGCTACATGACCGAACAACTGCTGCCCATGTGGCGCGCCCGCTACGACGGCGGCAGCCTCAACCAGCTCGTGCAGCAGACCAGCCTCTACGCCCTGGAGGACTACCTCAAGAGCAGCGACAAGATCGCCGTGATGCACAACGCCGACGACCTGATTCTCGGCCCGGGTGACATCGGTTTTCTGCGTCGCACCTTTGGTGACCGCCTGACCCTCTACCCGCGTGGCGGGCACTGCGGCAATCTCAACTACCGCGTCAACGCCGACGCCATGCTGGAGTTCTTCCGTGGCTAAGCACAGCATTCTCATCGTCGCCCTGCTGCTGGCCAGCGGGCAAGTCATGGCCGAACGCCGAGTCGATGCCGACGGCTTCACCAATCCGCTGCAGTACCTCAAGTTCAACCCTGGGCTGGATCAGCAGGAGTTCGAGCGCGCCTCCAGCGACGCCCTGCAGGTACCCGACCCCTGGGAACCCTGGAACCGGCGGGTCTACCACTTCAACTATCGCTTCGATCAGTGGGTCTTCCTGCCGGTGGTCGCGGGCTACCAATACGTCACGCCGGATTTGCTGCAAACAGGCGTGCACAATTTCTTCAGCAACCTCGGCGAAATCCCCAGCCTGGCCAACAGCCTGCTGCAGCTCAAGGGCAAACGCGCGATGAACAGCACCGCGCGCCTGCTGTTCAACACCATCATCGGCATCGGCGGCATCTGGGATCCGGCCACCGCCATGGGCCTGCCCCAGTACCGCGAGGACTTCGGCCAGACGCTCGGCCATTACGGCGTGCCGGCTGGCCCCTATCTGATGCTGCCGCTGCTGGGGCCTTCCAACCTGCGTGACACCAGTGGCCTGGTGGTGGATTACGGCTTGGAGAACGCGGTGAACTACCTGGACTACACCGATGCCAGCAGCGAAAACCCCGGTCTCAGCGTCTTGCGCGGCATCGACCAACGTGCCAACACCAGCTTCCGTTATGGCCAGTTCAACTCGCCGTTCGAGTACGAAAAGCTGCGCTACCTGTACACCGAATCGCGCAAACTGCAGATCGCCGATTGACCGGCTACCGGCTCATGTATCGAACCATTCGATACATGAGCCGAAATTTTTTCACCCAAATATCGATTCAATCGGCCTAGCATGACGTCATGCCACCTTTTCAGGAGCCTGCCATGACCACGCAACGCCGCATTCTCAGCATCCAGCCCGGCCAACCCGCCTCCGATGGCGCTGGCGTGCGCCTCAACCGCGTGATCGGCGGCCCGGGCCTGGAACGCTTCGATCCCTTCCTGATGCTCGACGAGTTTTCCACCGACAACCCCGACGATTACATCGCCGGCTTCCCGCCGCACCCGCATCGCGGCTTCGAGACGGTGACCTACATGCTCGAAGGGCGCATGCGCCATGAAGACCATCTGGGCAATGTCGGCCTGCTCGGCAGCGGCGGCGTGCAATGGATGACCGCCGCGCGCGGCATCATCCACAGCGAGATGCCCGAGCAGGAGTCCGGCGCCATGCGCGGCTTCCAGCTCTGGCTCAACCTGCCGGCCAAGGACAAGCTGGGAGAAGCCGGTTATCGCGACATTCCCGCTACGGATATTCCTCGCCTGACGACGGCAAAGGGTGTGGAAGCAGTGGTGATCGCTGGCAAATTCGACGATGGCGAGATTCGTCAGACTGGCGCCGTGCAACGCCCGCATACCGAGCCACAATTGTTCGACCTGCGCCTGCCAGCCGACAGCGCCATAGCGCCCAAGCTGCCGGATGGACATCGAGTGATGCTCTACGTCTACCAAGGTGAGCTGAACCTGCCGGATGCGAGCCCGGAGCCGATCAAGGCAGGTCGTCTGGTGCGCCTGTCGGACGAAGGCGCGCTGCACCTGGCTAGCAGCCAGGGCGCCGGCGTGCTGCTGATCGCCGGCAAGCCACTGCACGAACCCATCGTGCAGTACGGCCCGTTCGTGATGAACAGCCGTGAAGAGATCGAACAGGCCCTGCGCGATTTTCGCGATGGCGTGCTGGCCTGACTATCAGGCCATCTGCACCACTTCGGCCAGCCCGAGAAAAGCGCAGAGCTCCGCCTTACGCGCCATGGCGTCCTGGTAACCCAGCTCGATCAGCTCGTTACAGTAGCCCGGCTCGAACAACAGGTAACTGAGCACGCCGGCACCACCAGCCTTGGTCGCGCCTGGGCCACGCAGGAACAGGCGCAATGCTCTGGGCATTTCCCGCCGATGGCGGGCGGCAATCTGATCCAGCGGCCGGCTCGGCGCCACCACCAGCACCTCCACGGGCTTCAGCCCGAGGCCGTGCGGGCGTGACTCGCCAGGCAGCATGGTGCTCAGTTGATTGATCCGGTTGAGCAGCTCGATATCGCTTTCCAGACTATCGATGAAGGTGCTGTTGAGCATGTGCCCACCGATCTGCGCCAGGGTCGGTGGCCGCAGACCGGCCCCCCTGCTCGGCGGCTCGGCAGCCTGGCCATTACCACTGACCCCGATCACCAGCACCCGGCTGGCGCCCAGGTGCAGGGCCGGGCTGATCGGTGCCGACTGACGCACCGCACCATCGCCGAAATACTCGCGACCGATTCTCATGGGCGGAAATATCAACGGAATCGAGGCACTGGCCAGCAGGTGGTCGAGCGCCAGGCGTGTGGGGATACCCAGACGACGATGGCGGAACCAGGGATCGATGGTCGCCCGCCCCTGATAGAAGGTCACCGCCTGGCCACTGTCGTAGCCGAAGGCCGTCACCGCCACGGCGCGCAGTTTGCGCTGGCGCACCGCCGCGGCGATTCCGGAGAAATCCAGCTCCTGCTGCAACAGATCACGCAGTGGCGAGCTGTCGAGCAATGCCACCGGCGTGTCACGCCCCAGACCGAGCAAGCTGTGGGCGATGAAGCGCGAAGCCTGACGCAATACGCCGGGCCAGTCGCTGCGATACACCTGATGAGTATGAAAGCGCTGCCACACCATGGTCAGGCGCCGCACAGCCTCACCAAACTGCAAGGCGCCACAGGCCAGGCTGACGGCGTTGATCGCCCCGGCAGAAGTGCCGACGATTACTGGAAAGGGATTGTGCGACGCGTCTGGCAGCAGGTCGGCGATGGCGGCCAGCACCCCGACCTGATAGGCCGCACGGGCACCGCCACCGGACAGGATCAGCCCCGTGACGGGCTCATGCGGACGGGCTATGACGGTCATGGGCGATCCTGTTTTTTTGTTTGAGTATAGAGTGACTAACGGCGCTTTCCGTAAAGCTTCGGTTCACCCTCGGGACGCGTCTTGAAACGACGGTGTGCCCACAGGTATTGCTCGGGGCAAGCACTGACCACCTGCTCGACCCACTGATTGATGCGCAGGCAGTCGTCCTCTTCGCTCTCACCCGGAAAATTCGCCAGCGGCGGATGGATCACCAGACGATAACCGCTGCCATCGTCCAGGCGGCGCTGGGTAAAAGGCACCACGCGCGCCTTGCCCAGGCGGGCGAACTTGCTGGTGGCGGTGACGGTGGCTGCCTGGATACCGAACAGCGGGACGAAAATGCTCTGCTTGCGTCCGTAATCCTGATCCGGTGCGTACCAGATGGCGCGGCCGGCGCGCAGCACCTTGAGCATGGCGCGGATGTCCTCACGCTCGATAGCGCTGGCATCGAGATTGTGTCGCTCACGGCCACGACGCTGGATGTAATCGAACAGCGGGTTCTTATGCTCACGGTACATGCCATCGATGGTATGCAACTGCCCGAGCAACGCGGCGCCGATCTCCAGGGTGGTGAAGTGCACAGCCATGAGGATCACCCCCTGCCCCTCGGCCTGAGCCTGTTGCAGGTGCTCAAGACCTTCGACGTGCGCCAGTCGGGCCAGACGCGCCTTGGGCCACCACCAGCTCATGGCCATCTCGAAGAAGGCGATACCGGTGGAGGCGAAGTTCTCGCGCAGCAAGCGCTCGCGCTCGGCAGCGCTCATGTCGGGAAAGCACAACTCCAGGTTGCGGGTGGCGATACGCCGACGCGAACCCGCCGTGCGATACATCAAGGCTCCCAGTGCACGTCCCAGCTTCAGTTGCAGGCCATAGGGCAACTGCACCACCAGCCACAGCAGCGCGAAGCCCAGCCACAGCGGCCAGAAGCGCGGATGAAGGAAGTAGGAACGAAAGCGGGGGCGATCCATGAAGGGGTTCCAGTTACGAGCAAGGCCGCGCATTCTAACAGGCTGTTGAAAAACTACCTGCGTTGGCAATACTGCGTTTAAAACATCAAAATGCTCATTTACAGCACGTAAACCCGAGTGCGGGCCCAGTCCTTTTTGACTCACTGCGTTCGCCCTTCGGGTCAGCCTTCGACTGTTACTCCCGCTGGTCGTTGCGGCTGTTTTTGCGGGGCCGCCATCGGTATTGTCTTGCCTACCTCGGCTCGGGCTTCCTGCTTCGCTCTACCTCCTGCATCCATGCAGTCGTCGCCTACGTTTTTCAACGGCCTGCTAACGCAGTTTTCCCACCAGCTCGGACACCCGGCCTGGTGCATGGCCCGCGCACATGGCGCGGCAACGCCCGAATCGCTCGTCATCCCCATGATCTCCATTGGCCAGCAGGCGCCGTGCTGGTTGCGGCCTGCAGCTCGAATCGCTATAAGTCCGGCATCTTTCGCATCGCCAGAAGGCCCATCGCCTCACCATGAGCCAAACCGACCTCCTCGCCCAAGACCCCGTATTCCAGCTCAAGGGCAGCATGCTCGCCATCACCGTGATGGAACTGGCGCACAACGATCTCGAGCGCCTCGACGCGCAACTGACGGAAAAGGTCGCCCAGGCCCCGGCCTTCTTCAGCAACACACCGCTGGTGCTGGCGCTGGACAAGCTACCCGAAGGCGAAGGTGAACTTGACCTGGCCGAACTGATGGCCGTCTGCCGTCGCCACGGCCTGCGCACCCTGGCCATCCGCGCCGCGCGCGAGAGCGACATCGCCGCCGCCGAGTCCATGGACCTGCCGGTACTGCCGCCTTCCGGCGCGCGCGAACGACCCATCGATCCGACGCCGCCCAAAGCCCCGGAGAAACCGGCCGAGCCCGAGCATCGGCCCAGCCGCATCATCACCACCCCGGTACGCGGTGGCCAGCAGGTCTATGCCCAGGGCGGCGACCTGATCGTGCTGGCGCCGGTCAGCGCTGGGGCGGAACTTCTCGCCGATGGCAACATCCATGTTTACGCACCCATGCGCGGCCGTGCCCTGGCGGGAGTCAAAGGCAACGCCCAGGCACGCATCTTCTGCCAGCAGATGGGCGCCGAGATGCTCTCGATCGCCGGCCACTACAAGGTCGCCGAAGATCTGCGCCGCGACCCGCTATGGGGCGATAGGGTACAGGTCAGCCTGTCAGGGGACGTGTTGAACATCACCCGTCTTTAACGGATACTTCCGCCACTTTTTACGGACATAAAAAGGGCATCTGGAGGCCTTGGTTGGCCTCGGATTCCCGCGTTTTATTCATTTTTTGGGGTGAATCACCTTGGCCAAGATCCTCGTAGTCACTTCCGGCAAGGGTGGCGTCGGTAAAACCACCACCAGCGCTGCCATCGGTACCGGTCTCGCCCTGCGCGGGCACAAGACCGTCATTGTCGACTTCGACGTCGGCTTGCGTAACCTCGACCTGATCATGGGCTGCGAACGCCGCGTGGTGTACGACTTCGTCAATGTGGTCAACGGCGAAGCCACCCTGACCCAGGCCCTGATCAAGGACAAACGCCTGGAGAACCTCTACGTACTGGCCGCCAGCCAGACCCGCGACAAGGACGCCCTGACCCAGGAAGGTGTCGAGAAGGTCATCAATGAGCTGTCGCAGAACTTCGAGTACGTGGTCTGCGACTCGCCGGCCGGTATCGAGAAAGGCGCGCACCTGGCCATGTACTTCGCCGACGAGGCCATCGTCGTGACCAACCCGGAAGTGTCTTCGGTACGTGACTCCGACCGCATGCTCGGCCTGCTGGCCAGCAAGTCGCGCCGCGCCGAACAGGGCGGCGAGCCGATCAAGGAACACCTGCTGCTGACCCGCTACAACCCCGAGCGCGTCACCAAGGGCGAGATGCTCGGCGTCGAAGACGTCGAGGAAATCCTCGCCATCCGCCTGCTCGGCGTGATCCCCGAATCCCAGGCCGTGCTCAAGGCCTCCAACCAGGGCATTCCGGTCATCCTTGATGACCAGAGCGATGCCGGCCAGGCCTACAGCGATGCCGTCGACCGCCTGCTCGGCAAGGACATGCCACACCGCTTCCTGGATGTGAAGAAACAGGGCTTCCTGCAACGCCTGTTTGGAGGTCGAGAATGAATATTTTCGACTTCTTGCGTTCGCGCAAGAAGGAAACTACCGCATCCATCGCCAAGGAACGCCTGCAGATCATCGTCGCCCACGAGCGTGGCCAGCGCACCCAGCCGGATTACCTGCCAGCCCTGCAGAAGGAACTGGTCGAGGTGATTCGCAAGTACGTCAACATCGATCAGAAGGACGTGCAGGTGGCACTGGAAGATCAGGGCAGTTGCTCGATTCTGGAACTCAACATCACCCTGCCCGATCGCTGATCGAGCAGGGTGACGCTCACGGCGGCTTCGGCCGCCGTGTTCGTTTGTAGCAACACGCACCTGTAGGAGCGGATTCCTCCGCGAAGCGTCTACAGGCCAAAAGCATCGCGAATGAATTCGCTCCTACACCAGCCCACACACCATGCCGCTGAGCCAGATCGAAATACTCCACCAGGACGCCGCCCTGCTGGTGATCAACAAACCCACCCTGCTGCTGTCGGTGCCCGGCCGCGCCGATGACAACAAGGATTGCCTGGTCACCCGCCTGCAGGAAAATGGCTACCCCGAAGCGCGCATCGTCCATCGGCTGGACTGGGAAACCTCCGGCATCATCGTCCTCGCCCGCGACGCCGACAGCCACCGCGAGCTGTCCCGGCAGTTCCACGACCGCGAAACCGAGAAGGCCTACACCGCGCTGTGCTGGGGTCAGCCACAGGCCGATAGCGGCAGCATCGACCTACCGCTGCGCTACGACCCGCCGACCAAGCCACGCCACGTGGTCGATCACGAACTGGGCAAGCACGCCCTGACCCACTGGCGCATCATCGAACGCTGCGGCGACTGGTGCCGGGTCGAACTCACCCCCATCACCGGCCGTTCGCACCAGTTGCGCGTGCATATGCTGTCCATCGGCCATCCGTTGCTGGGCGATCGCCTCTATGCCCATGACCAGGCCCTGGCCGCACATGAGCGTCTGTGCCTGCACGCCAGCATGCTCGCCCTGACCCACCCGCAAACGGGTGAGCGCCTGCGCTTCGAGTGCCCGGCACCGTTCTGATCCTCCCGATTACTCCAGAGCATTGCCCACCCACCTCATCAGGATTGTGTGGGCGTCGGTAACACCTACCCCGCAAACCAGAAGAAAGTTGGCTACCCAGGTCAGCCAGCACTGCCAATCCTGAAGTTGGCACGGCTGGTTCCTCCACTCCTTGGAGAAGCCTGACCAACCTTTGGCAGGCTGCCGTATAGGCGCTGCAGGCCTGAAGAGACCATGCCAGCCGGTACATCGACGTGGACGCAGGTAGTGCATAGGGATGTTCGAGAACAACGATGAAGCGCGGCTCATCCAGTTGCAGCACATCGGCAGGTGCTATCGGCTGGCCGACAGGACGCTGCCGGTCCTGCAAGACGTCAACCTGGTCATCGAACGGGGAGAAAGCTGCGCCCTAATCGGCCGCTCCGGCTCGGGCAAGAGCACCCTGCTCAACGTTCTGGGCTTGCTCGACCGTCCCGATACAGGGAGTTACCACATCAATGGCACGGACATCGCCCAGGCCAGCACGGACGACCTGGCTGCGCTGCGCAATCGCCTGATCGGTTTCGTGTTCCAGAGCTTCAATCTGCTGCCTCGGCTCAGTGCGCTGGATAACGTCGCCCTGCCCCTCACCTATCGCGGTATCCCGCCAAAGCAGGCACGTGTGCAGGCACACGCCATGCTCGAACAGGTCGGCCTGGCAGAACGCGGCGACCACCGCCCCGCCAGCCTGTCGGGCGGCCAACGGCAGCGCGTCGCCATCGCCCGTGCGCTGATCGGCAATCCCGCGCTGATCCTCGCCGACGAGCCGACCGGCAACCTGGATGCCGCCACAGCCCAGGAGATCATGAAGCTGCTGATTGACCTCAACAGCCGTCAGGGTGTCACGCTGATCGTGGTCACCCATGACCCGGATATCGCCAGCCGCCTGGCACGTCAGATCGAAGTGCGCCAAGGGCAGCTATACGAGTCGACCCAGCGATGATCGCCGTGATACCGGAAACGGGCGGCCCGACTGTCAGGCAGATCCTGCTCGAAGCCATTGGCAGCCTGCGCACACTGGGCAAACGCGCCTTGCTGGCCCTGCTGGGTATCGTCATGGGCAGTTGTTCGGTGGTCGCCCTGCTCAATATCGGTGGCAATGCCGCGACACAATCGCTGGCGATCTTCCGCAACCTGGGCAGCAACACCCTGATCTTGCAATTACCCCCACAGGCGCAGGGGCAAGACGGCCTGCCCCTACGCCTGGATGTCGACACGCTGCGCCAGGAAACGCCTGCCATCGCCAGCCTGGCGCCGCTGATGAGCTACGGTGCCCCTGCGATATTCAATGGCCAGCAAAGCAATGCCAACATCATCGCCACCACCCCTGAGCTGTTCGAGGCGGCACGCCTGCCCATCGAGGCAGGTCGCGCACTGTCGAGCTTCGATCGCCGAGAAACCTATGCCGTGATCGGTGCATCGCTGGCCCAGGCGCTGAGCCAGCCCAACGCTCCACTCGGGCTTGGCGACCGCTTGCGCCTGCATGCCTATCAGTTTCAGATCGTCGGCATACTCAAGCAGGAAGCCCCTGGCCTGTTGCTGCCGTTCAATGCCAACGAAACCCTTTTCATTCCACTCGAAGGCATGCCACGCCTCGACCCCCATGCTCACCTGAGCCATGTGGTGGCCCGCGCCAAGAGCGCCGAACAGGTGCCGCTGGCCGGGGAGCAGCTAAGTGCAGCGGTCACTCGCCGCCTTGTGGGTAGCAGCCAACCCACTCTTTCCTATGCACAGCAGATTCTCGAAGGCATGCAGCAGCAAAGCAGAACCTTCACCTACCTGCTCGCCGCCCTTGGCCTGGTTTCCCTGCTGGGTGGTGGAGTGGGGGTGATGAACGTGATGCTCATGAACGTCAACGAGCGCCGCCGGGAGATCGGCATACGCCTGGCCTTGGGGGCACGCCAACGCGACATCCGCAACCTGTTCCTGGTCGAAGCGCTAGCACTGACCAGCATCGGCGCGCTGTTCGGTGCCACGCTGGGGGTGGCGGGCGCATGGGGCTACGCCCAAGTCTCGGGTTGGGCATTCTCGCTGGAACCGGGAGCGCTACCACTGGGGCTCGGCAGCACCCTGCTGGTCGGCCTGTTCTTCGGCCTGCATCCGGCGATGACCGCCTCACGCCTGCAACCGGTGGAGGCCTTGCGTGATGAATGAACGGCTGGTAGTTGCCGTGCTCCTGGTCATGGCATGCGCTCCGTCCCAGGCAGCACGAGAGCAACCGCTGAGCCCTTCGGCCCCCAGCATGCCGGCCCCAGCAAGCCCGGTTCTGCTCAGCGAGCAAATGGCGGACTTGTCCCTGCTCGATGCCGTCTTTCTCGGGCTGCGTAACAACCGCTCGATCAAGAGCGCCTATCTGTGGCGGATCGCCGACAAGTTCGACCTGCGGGTAGCTGAAGACGCCTTCAGCCCCAAGCTATATCTGTCCAGCAGCTACCGCGCTGCTCGCGGCCATGATGATCGTGAGCGCAGCGCTCAGCTCGGCGCGACAACCACGCTGCTGGGCGAGTACGGCACGCGCATCAGCCTTGGCTGGAACAAGTACCACAGCGAAGCCGACATGGCTGGCTGGCGGCGCAACGACGGCGTCGACTTCAGCATCATCCAGCCACTGTTACGCGGCGGTGGACGAGAGGTCACCACGGCCCCGCTGCGGCTCGCCCGCCTCACCGAGCAGGCCAATCGTCTCGGGCTCAAGGCCAGCATTGCGCAGACCGTCTCAGCGATCATCTATGCCTATCGCGACCTGCTACGTGCTCAGGAGCAACTGCGCATCGCCAAGGCCGCCTTGCAGCGCTCGCGGGAGTTGCTGGAGGTCAACCGCGCCATGATCCAGGCCGGGCGCATGGCAGAGTTCGATGCCGTGCAGACCGAAGCCAGCCTGGCCAGCCAGGAACTCGGCGTGGAAGAGGCGGCTAACCTGGTGGACACCAGCCGGCTCGAACTGTTGCGCCTGCTCGCGCTGGATCTCTCCTCGCCCGTGCGGGCGACCGACACCCTGCAGGCAGAGGCGATAGAGATCGACCCCGAGCAGGCCATACGCCTGGCCGAACATCAGCAACCCGACTATTTACGCCAACTGATCCAGCGCCAGCAGGCGGACATCAACCTGCTGCTCGCCAAGGATCAGAGCAAGTGGGATCTCTCCGTCGAGATTGGCGCCAGTCAGGCACGCGACCGTTATGGCTCCCCCTACGACAACGGTGCCCAGAGAAGCTGGGATAGCTATGCCGGGCTGCGCCTGGACATTCCCATCGGCGACCTGAGCCGACGCCAGGGCGAAGTCAGTGCGCGGGTCAACGTCGAGGATCAGCAACTGCAACTCGAGGAGGCTCGGCAAGCACTGATCCGCAACGTCAAGGATGTGGTGCGTGACCTCGGCACGCGCTGGCGGCAATACGAGATCGCCCAGCGCGGCGTGGAGCTGTCCCAGCGCAAACTGGCGATCGAACGGGACAAGCTGGCCGCCGGACGTTCCAGCAACTTTCAGGTACTCAGTTTCGAGAACGACCTGCAGAGCGCCGAGAACGCCCGTCTCAACGCCCTGATCGCCTACCTCAACGCACAGACGCAACTGGATCTGACCCTGGGCATGACGCTGGAAAGCTGGGAGATCATCATCAATGACCATTGAACTGACGCACCGGCGCGGGCTGCGCCTGGCGTTGGCCGCCCTCGCCCTGCTGCTCGGCACGGCCGCTACCTTTTTCTTTCAACCTCGCTCAGGCGCTAGCGCCGAACCCAGCTCCGGCCACTGGCTGGCAGTGCAACCCAGTCTTCTGGAACATCGCATCGGCCTGGTCGGACGCATCGAGCCAGAACGAACTCTCACCATCAGCGCCCCCTTCAACGGCAATGTCGCGAACCTCTTCGTCGAACCGGGGCAGCGCGTGGCCAAAGGCGAGCGCTTGCTGGAAATGGATGCCAGCGAGTTGGAAATGCAGGTACGCGACGCCCTGTCCACCTTGCTCAAGGCACGCCGCAACGTGCGAGAACTGCAGGACTGGGAAAACGGCCAGGAAGTCAGTCGCGCCCGCCGCGCGTTGCGCAGCGTGCAGATGAGCCTGGACGGCAACGAGCAGAAACTCAAGGAAACCCAGGCCCTGCACGAAAAGGGCATCGTGCCTCGTAACGAGCTGGAAGACCTGCTGCGCCAGACCCGTCTCCAACGCCTCGACCTGCGCGCGGCACAAGCCGAGCTGGAAAGCGCGCTCCAGCGTGGCCAAGGCGAGTACCGGCAGATCGCCGAAATGGAATTGACCAATGCCGAGGTCAAGCATCAGGCCCTCAAGCAACAACTGGCAGCACGTGAAATAAGGGCGCCGTTTTCCGGCATCGTCGTGCAAGCCCCAGGCATCAGCGCCGAAGAAGCAGCCAGAGGCCCACTGCAGGTTGGCAGCCGCGTCAGCCAGGGGCAACCGCTGTTCGGTCTAGCCAGTATCGAGGGGCTGAGCGTTATTGCGCGTGTTGCCGAACTCGACGTCAACCAGCTCCAGGAAGGCCAGGCGGTGGAGGTCACCGGCGACGGCTTCGAGGGTCAGCAGTTGCACGGCAGCGTCAAGGTGGTGGGCGGGCAGGCGCTCAGCGGCGCCTCCAGCGGCAGTTCGCAATTCGAGGTGGTAGTAGCCATTCCCGCCCTGAATGAAGCGCAGATGCGTCGAGTCAGACTCGGGATGAGCGCCAAGCTGAGCATCCTCACCTACCGTAACGCCAAAGCGCTGGTGGTGCCGGCCGCTGCTTTGCAGCAAGACGGACAACACTGGCGCATCGACTACCGGAGCACGCCGCAGCAGCCCATGAGGCAGGTCGAAGTCGAAACTGGCCGCTCGATGCCCGAGGGCGTGGAGGTTTTCGGTCTGGAACCTGGCTATGTCCGAGTGCCGGACTGATGGCACAAAGCCCCGCCCCCCATCCATTGGTATGGCAAGGAAACAGCGAATGAGTACGTTCTTCCCAAATTCCCATATTTGACCGAACGATCAGAGTCCCTCCCATCCTTGGCTGGGGTTTCCTTTCGCCTGAGAGGATTACCTTAGATAGCAGATATCGAAACAGCTCATCCGCAGATATTCGATCTGCGCTCTTTGAACTGCCTCGACTCAACTGCCACATCATGGAGCTTGAATCAGATGGACTTGCTCACCGACAAACTTTTCATCCTTTCCCATTTCCTGTCGAGCCGATATTTCTTCGTGCTGCGCACAGGTCATCCATTTATTTCTTCGGCCAGTCGCCGCTGAAGAAATAACAACACACTACTCGATATAGGGATTAGGCAGCTCACCGCTTGCCTGCAAGACAGTTCATTGCCTGCATAACGGTATATCCCTGTTAACAGGGTGCCACCCGCATTCAATGAACTGTACGCCCCATGACTGACTTGAACCACGAGTGCAATCATCGGGGTAATACAGGGCTGTATAGAGAAAGTCGAATTTTTGTTGTGCATCTCGTAACAGCCAGACATACAACAACTCTCTGTTAGTGAGGAAACAATGAAAAACCATAAACTGCTTAGCGCTATGGGTGCCCTGGTAATCGGCCTGGGTGTATCGAGCGCGGCCTCGGCTGCCACCATCACCGGCTCCAGCTTCACCGCAACGGGCACCATTGCCGTTTCCGGGCCGTCGTCTTTCGGTGCCACGGTGAACTGCAACGTCACCTTCAATGGCAGCGTGGATGCTGGCGGTGCCACCGCCAGCATCACCGGCGTCAGCGTCAGCGGCAGCTCGCTGTGCGCCCAGGCGAACATCACTGGCCTGCCCTGGACGCTGACCCCGACCACCAGTTCCGATGGCGGTAATACCTGGGCCGGCACCGTTTCCGGCGTCGGTTTCACCATTGCCGGTGCTCCGCCCTTTATCCCGGCATCCAACTGCGCGGGCCCAAGCACCATCAACGCGCAATGGATCAACTCCAGCACCACCCTGCGCATCACCTCCGCCCAGTCCCTGGCCGGGGGCTGCACTCTGCGCTCGCTGAACGTCACGGCACCGGGCATTTCGGTCAACTGATCGAGTAGCCGAAAGAAGTAATAACCCGCGTGCTTATTAGAATATTCGACGAGCGCGCGGGTTATCGAACAATAAGTTCTCCTTATTAGAGATCAGCCATGCGAAACAACAATAAAGCACTTCCTGCCATACCCCATCGAGCCCTCTGCCTGGCAACTCTGGCCGGCTCGCTAATTATCACTTCACAAGCCCATGCCGGCGCATTCGGCGTACCGACTTACGGCACCCCTGGCTGGGGCCGTGCATTCGCGGGTGGTTCGATGTGGGAGAACGATCCCAGCGCTGCCTTCAACAATCCAGCCGCCATGGCCTTTATCAATCAGAACATTGCCCAGGTATCCGTGCACCACGCACGTGTTAGTTTGAAGTTCAAAGGCAATGTTTATGACTATCAAGGCGGCTTGCGCTCGGATCGGGATTTTGAGCGTGATGCGGCTGGCAATCCGACAGGCGGCATCATCGATAATGGCGCCATTACCAATGACGGTGGCCAAGGCGGTTTCGCAGCAGTGCTGCCCACCAGTTTCCTGGTCATGCCGATCAATGACCGGCTGAGCTTCGGCTTGAGCCAGGTCGTGCCCATGGGGGCCAGAACGACCTGGGATCGCGACTGGAAAGGCCAGGATTTCGCCGTCGATACCAAGGTCGAAACGGTTGGTCTGACCGGCTCGTTGTCGTTCAAGGTCAACGACACCTTCGCGGTCGGTGGTGGCATCATCGTTCAGAACACCAAAGGCTTCATCAGTCAGAACATCGATATTCTGGCCGCCGCAGGCACACCCACGTCACAGCTGAATCTGCCCCTTCCCTCAGGTCTCAGCGATGCCCTGATCCGTATCAAGGTGGACAATACCTCCTTTGGCTGGTTTACCGGCGTCGCCTGGAAGCCCACCGATCGCGATACGCTGGGCCTCAATTACCATGCCCGCATTCGCAACAAGCTGGAGGGCAAGTACAGCTTCTATGCAGATGAGTTCTCCCAATCCCTCATGGACGATCCGTTCTTTGGGAGCGACCAGACAGCCGTCGAGCAGGCCTTTCCCGGCCTGAGCCTGAATTCAAATGGCGCCAATGCAAAATCCCGTCTGGATGTACCTGCCAGCGCCACACTGGACTGGGTACATGAGTTCAATGACCGCCTCTCCCTGGGAGCGAGCATCACCTGGACCGAGTGGTCATCGTTCAAGGATCTCAAACTGAAATCCAACGGCAACACCCTGGTGGCCATCCCCTATAACTACAGAGATAGCTGGATGTATGCGATTGGTGGCGACTACCGCGCCACCGATCAGCTTACCCTGCGTGCAGGTGTGGCCCTGGATCAGACGCCGACACGCAACTCCACCCGCGATGCGCGTATTCCCGACGGTGACCGCACCTTCGTCTCCTTCGGTGGCAGCTACCGTTTCGCTTCCGAGCCTAACCTGAGCATCGACGCGGCCTATTCCCGCCAGTTCGTCGACAAGGCACGCCTGCGCACCGTCAACCAGGATCGCCTGGGCGGCGCACGCATGGATGGCGAAGTGAAAGCCAGGGGGGATGTATTCAGCCTCTCCGCTACCTATAAATTCTGATTGGCCATCTTGGCCACTGCGGATACCGGCAGATTGAAGGGCTGTCGGTATCCGTTTTTTCTCCCTTTGGTTCCGCCTCACCTAGCCTGATCGCCACAGGCTATCCGCTCGATGCATGCAGCGTTCTGCCAAGAAAAGGCAAAAGCGTTACACTCGCGCCATCGTTGTCCGGAGTCCCTATGCGCGAAGAACTGATCCAAGGCCTGCTCGATTTTCTCAACGCCTCGCCGACCCCCTTTCATGCCACCAGCAGCCTGGCCATGCGCCTGGAAGCCGCTGGCTATCGTCATCTGGACGAACGCGCGCCCTGGCACCTCGACGCCGGTGGCCGCTACTACGTGACCCGCAACGACTCCTCGCTCATTGCCTTCAAACTGGGCAAACGCCCGGCCGTCGAGGGCGGCATTCGCCTGGTTGGCGCGCATACCGACAGCCCCTGCCTGCGCGTCAAGCCAAGCCCCGAACTGCAACGCCAGGGCTTCTTCCAGCTCGGCGTGGAAGTCTATGGCGGCGCCCTGCTTGCGCCCTGGTTCGACCGTGACCTGTCGCTGGCTGGCCGCGTGACCTACCGCCGCGACGGCAAGGTGGAGAGCCAACTGATCGACTTCTACCAGCCCATCGCCGTGATCCCCAGCCTGGCCATTCATCTCAACCGCGAGGCCAACCAGGGCTGGGCGATCAACCCGCAGAACGAGCTGCCGCCGATCCTGGCACAACTGGCCAGCAGCGAAACCGCCGATTTCCGCGCCCTGCTCGCCGAACAGCTAGCCATGGAGCACGACTTCAACCCGGATGCGGTGCTGGATTACGAGCTGAGCTTCTACGACACCCAGAGCGCCGCCATCGTCGGCCTCAACCAGGACTTCATCGCCAGTGCGCGCCTGGACAACCTGCTGTCCTGTTACGCCGGCCTGCAGGCGCTGATCGACTCGGACGACGAGGAAACCTGCGTGCTGGTCTGCACCGACCATGAAGAAGTGGGCTCCTGCTCCGCCTGCGGCGCCGATGGCCCCTTCCTCGAGCAGGTGCTGCGCCGCGTGCTGCCCGAGGGTGACGACTTCGTGCGCAGCATCCAGCGCTCGCTGCTGGTGTCGGCTGACAACGCCCACGGCGTGCACCCGAACTACGCCGACAAGCACGACGGCAACCACGGGCCCAAGCTCAATGCCGGCCCGGTGATCAAGATCAACAGCAACCAGCGCTACGCCACCAACAGCGAGACTGCCGGCTTCTTCCGCCATCTGTGCCTGGAGAACGAAGTGCCGGTGCAAAGCTTCGTGGTGCGCAGCGACATGGCCTGCGGCTCCACCATCGGCCCGATCACCGCCAGCCAGCTCGGCGTGCGCACGGTCGATATCGGCCTGCCCACCTTCGCCATGCACTCGATCCGCGAACTGGCCGGCAGCCATGACCTGGAACACCTGGTGAAGGTGCTGACGGCCTTCTACTCCAGCCCCGAACTCCCCTGAGGTTCTGAGACCTGCCATGATCGAACATATCCGCAACAGCCTGCAGGAAGCCCAGCGTGCGCTTGAGGCCTTCCTCGCCAACGAACAGACGCTGGGCAACATCCAGAAGGCCGCCGAGCTGCTGATCGAGAGCTTCGAGCACAAGGGCAAGGCCTTTTCCTGCGGCAACGGCGGCTCGATGTGCGACGCCATGCACTTCGCCGAGGAGCTGACCGGGCGCTACCGCAAGAACCGCCCCGGCATCGCCGCCGTGTCGATCAGCGACCCCAGCCACATCAGCTGCGTGGCCAACGACTTCGGTTATGACTTCATCTTCTCGCGCTACATCGAGTCGCACGGTCGCGAAGGTGACGTGCTGATCGCCCTCAGCACCAGCGGCAAGAGCCCCAACGTGGTCAAGGCCGCCGAAGCGGCCAAGGCCCTGGGCGTGAAGGTCATCGCCCTGACCGGCAAGCCGGGCTCGCTGCTGGAAAGCCTGGCCGACGTGTGCATCTGCGCCCCGGGCGGCGACTTCGCCGACCGCGTGCAGGAGCTGCACATCAAGACGCTGCATATCCTCATCGAGCTGATCGAGCGTAAGCTGAGCCCGCAGAACTACGCCTGAACACGTAGCCCGGATTGCATCCGGGCCACCTCGAGGCGGTGCGCACAGCGCACCCTACTTTCCTGTGCTCGTGAACAGCAGCGGCAAAGGCTTCGCGTGCAAAGCTTGCTCCTACGACAGCGGTATCGACTCAGGCGACGCGCAGGCGTTTCGGGGTCAGGCCCAGGTAGCGGCGCATGGCCGTGGTCAAGGCGCTCTGGCTGGAAAAGCCGCATTCCTCGGCGATCCGCACCAACGGCAGATTGCTCTCGCGCAGCATGCGCGCGGCGCGGTCGAGACGAGTCTTGAGCAGGTATTGATGGGGCGTGAGCCCTACGCTGTCCTTGAACTGGGCATGGAAATGACTGGGGCTCAGGCACATCACCTGGGCCAGTTCGGCCACGCTGATGCGCCGTGCCAGATGCTCGTCGATATAGCCATCCAGCCGCTGCAGATCCAGGGCTCCCTGCGGCGCCCGCTGCTGTTCACCGAACAGGCGCAGGTGCAAGGCCCGCAACAGCACGCCGCCAATGGAACGCGCCAGGATCGAGTCGCTACCATAGCGCTCCAGCTCAGCGCCGGCGTAGCTCAGCAGGTTCTGGAAATCTGCATCCAGGGCCGGGTAACAGGGCTTCTCGAACAGCCGCTGCAGCAGCTCCAGGTCTTCGCCGGGCGTGTCCTGTTCATCCAGATCGAGAATCAGCATGCGATTGTCGCCCATACCGGCGAACTGGTGAGCCTCATCCCCGGGCACCAGGCAGGCGCGCATCCGGCAAACCTCACCGCCGCGTCCACCGACCTCGAACTCGGCGCGGCCGGCCAGCGACATCACCAACTGATGATGATCATGGGCATGTTCATGGGCCTGTTCGTCCAGGCGAATCACTCGGGCTTGCAGCATGGCTAGGACTTGCGACGTGGAGCGAAGGTTGCAACTTTACTCCCTTTCGACAAAAAACGCCGCAACCCCTAAAAAACAAAAGTTGCACCTATAGCAACCCAAGCAATTCAAAACCTCGAATTTCTCTACAACTGGAGAATTGGAGCACTCAGCCCAATCCCATGTATTAGACTGCCGACACGCGGTCATGCATGCCATGACACGCCGCCTTACTCAGCCCACCCCAAGAAGCGGGCCTTATGCTCAATGAACCCTTGACCATGCTTGCCCTGGTGCTGGCACTGCTAACCCTTGCGTTCGTACTGGGCAGACACCCTTCCCCGCGACGCGAGCAAATGCGCTGGCAACTGGACAACCAGCTCATCCGCCATTGCCTGGATCTGCTCCAGGCGATGCAGAAACACCGGGGCCTGGGCGCTCTGCATGATGCCATGGGTATCACCCAGCGCCATGCGGTAGCCGACGAGCTCGATCAGCTCTGGCAGGACTGGCCAGGCGCCGACCTGCAATTACCAGCGCTGCACGAGCAATGGCCGATGCTAAGGCGCAACCCGCACGACTTCGACGGCCACTGTCGCCAGATAGAAGCCCTGCTGGAAGTGCTCGAACAGCTCGAGGATCGCCTCTATCAAAGACAACACCTGGACATTCGCGGCCTGGGCGAAGCCTGCCGAGCCCAGGAAAATCTCGCTCGCCTGCGTGGCCTGGCAGTACGCGCCGCCTATCATGGGCGCTGCCCATCCGGACTAAGGGTACAACTGGAGTTTCTCTGCTCACATCTGCATATCGAAGACGATGAGTCCGAGTTGCCTGCCCTGCTCGAACGCCTGCGCGAGGACTTGATTGATGCTCCCCAGGTTCGCATCACCCCGGGCGAGTGCTTCGCCCTGTTCACGCCACTTCTGGAACGACGCCTGCAACGCATCCGTCAGAAGTGGTCATGAAGCGGCATGGCAGCCGTTGAAAAGCCCGAGCCCTCTCCCCATGTAGCATCCAACGCATACGCAAAGGTGCTCCATGAACGATCAGGACAACACCCCGGAAGCTGTCGAAGTTCACGTCCAAGCCAGCAGTACTGGCCTGGTACTGCCTGCGCAGCAGTTCCCGGACAAGCTCTACATCATTCCCATCCACAACCGCCCGTTCTTCCCGGCGCAGGTGCTGCCCGTGATCGTCAATCAGCAGCCCTGGGGCCGCACCCTGACGCGCGTCGGCAACACCGAGCACAAGTGCATGGCGGTGTTCTTCGTCGACACCCCGCCGGACGAGCACGGCGAGTTCGATCTGGCCAGCCTGCCCGAGCACGGCACCCTGGTGCGCGTACACCATGTCAGCGAGGAAGGTGGCAAGCTGCAGTTCGTCGCCCAGGGCCTGACCCGCGTGCGCATCCGCGGCTGGCTCAGCCGCCGCGGCCCGTACCTGGCCGAAGTGGAATATCCACAAGCCCCGGCCGACCCGCGTGATGAGGTCAAGGCCTACGGCATGGCGCTGATCAATGCGATCAAGGAGCTGCTGCCGCTCAACCCGCTGTACAGCGAGGAGCTGAAGAACTACCTCAATCGCTTCAGCCCCAACGACCCGTCGCCACTCACCGACTTCGCCGCCGCGCTGACCACCGCCCCAGGCCGTGAGCTGCAGGAAGTGCTGGATACCGTGCCTATGCTCAAGCGCATGGAGAAGGTGTTGCCGCTGCTGCGCAAGGAGGTGGAGGTCGGCCGCCTGCAGAAAGAGTTGTCGGCCGAGGTGAACAAGCAGATCGGCGAGCGCCAGCGCGAATTCTTCCTCAAGGAACAGCTCAAGCTGATCCAGCAGGAGCTGGGCATCAGCAAGGACGACAAGAGCGCCGACCGCGAGGAATTTCTCGCCCGCCTCGAAGGCAAGACCCTGCCAGCCCCCGCACAGAAGCGCATAGACGAAGAACTGAACAAGCTGTCGATCCTGGAAACCGGCTCGCCGGAATACGCCGTCACCCGCAATTACCTGGACTGGGCCACCGCCCTGCCCTGGGGCGTCAACGGCGAGGACAAGCTCGACCTTGGCCGCGCGCGCAAGGTGCTGGACAAGCACCACGCCGGCATGGACGACATCAAGCAGCGCATCACCGAGTTCCTCGCCGTCGGCGCATTCAAGGGCGAGATCGCCGGCTCCATCGTGCTGCTGGTCGGCCCGCCCGGGGTGGGCAAGACCAGCATCGGCAAATCCATCGCCGAATCACTCGGCCGGCCGTTCTACCGTTTCTCGGTGGGCGGTATGCGTGACGAGGCGGAGATCAAGGGCCATCGCCGCACCTACATCGGCGCCATGCCCGGCAAGCTGGTGCAGGCGCTGAAGGAAGCCGAGGTGATGAACCCGGTGATCATGCTCGACGAGATCGACAAGATGGGCACCAGCTACCAGGGCGACCCGGCCTCGGCGCTGCTGGAAACCCTCGATCCGGAGCAGAACGTCGAGTTCCTCGACCACTACCTGGATCTGCGCCTGGATCTGTCCAAGGTGCTGTTCGTCTGCACCGCCAACACCCTCGACTCCATCCCCGGGCCGCTGCTCGACCGCATGGAAGTGATCCGCCTGTCCGGCTACATCACCGAGGAAAAGCTGGCCATCGCCAAACGCCACCTGTGGCCCAAGCAGCTGGAAAAAGCCGGCGTGCCGAAGGCGCGCCTGTCCATCAGCGATGCGGCGCTGCGCGCAGTGATCGAAGGCTATGCCCGCGAGGCCGGCGTCCGTCAGCTTGAGAAACAGCTAGGCAAGCTGGTGCGCAAATCGGTGGTCAAGCTGCTGGAAGATCCCGAGGCGAAGATCCGCATTGGCGCCAAGGATCTCGAGGAAGCCCTCGGCATGCCGGTGTTCCGCAACGAGCGGGTGCTGGCCGGCGTCGGCGTGATCACCGGCCTGGCCTGGACCAGCATGGGCGGCGCCACCTTGCCGATCGAGGCGACGCGCATCCACACGCTCAACCGCGGCTTCAAGCTTACCGGCCAGCTCGGCGAGGTGATGAAGGAGTCGGCGGAGATCGCCTACAGCTACGTCAGTTCGCACCTCAAACGGTTCGGCGGCGACCCGACCTTCTTCGACCAGGCCTTCGTCCACCTGCACGTGCCGGAAGGCGCCACACCCAAGGACGGCCCCAGCGCCGGCATCACCATGGCCAGCGCCCTGCTTTCGCTCGCACGCAACCAGGCGCCGAAGAAAGGCGTGGCCATGACCGGCGAGCTGACCCTCACCGGCCAGGTGCTGCCCATCGGCGGCGTGCGTGAGAAGGTGATCGCGGCGCGCCGGCAGAAGATCTTCGAGCTGATCCTGCCGGAGGCCAACCGCGGCAGTTACGAGGAGTTGCCGGACTACCTCAAGGAAGGCCTGACCGTGCACTTCGCCAAACGCTATGGGGATGTAGCAAAGGTACTTTTTGAATAGCCGCAAACGGCAAGCTTCAAGCCGCAAGAAGGAGCGGCGGCCGCTTCGGCTTGTCGCTTGCAACTTGTGGCTTGTGGCTTGTGGCTTGTGGCTTGCCGGTAAGGCTATGCTGGGCCAGGTTTTATTGACTGGAGTTCAACATGCACGCCACCTTGCGCCTGCTCACACTGCCCGCCCTGGCCTTGCTCAGCGCTTGCACCCACCAGTCCGGCACACTGGAGTTGAGCCAGCAGCGGCAATGTCCACTGACCCTGGACAAGGGTCAACTGCTGATCCTCAGTCTGCCCAGCAACCCCACCACCGGCTTTCGCTGGGAGGTGCGCGATGGCGCCGAGAGCGTGCTGCAAAGCCTCGGCCCCGAGGTCTACAGCAACCCCGAAGATCCCGGCCTGGTCGGTGCTGGCGGCATCTCCACCTGGCGTTTCACCGCCCAGGAACGTGGCGAAGGCCGCCTGCTGCTGACCTACCAGCGCCCCTGGGAGACAGACGTGCCACCGGCTGAAACCTTCGAGTGCGAATTGCGGGTGAAATGAACAGAACTGCTTCTGTGGGGAGGGGCTTTAGCCACGACGACTCAAAATCAGTCGCCACTAACAGGCCGTTGAAAAACGTAGGCGACGACTGCATGGATGCAGGAGGTAGAGCGAAGCAGGAAGCCCGAGCCGAGGCAGCCAGTGCAAGGTAAAAACAGGCGAAAAAGCGCAGTTTACGAGTTGTAAATGAGCATTTTGAGCCTGTTTTTAACGCAGCAATGGCAACACAGGTAGTTTTTCAACAGCCTGCTAAAGCGCCTCCCACAAATCCCTGCCAGGTTCAGCTCTTGAGCCGGTAGCCGGTCTTGAAGATCCACCCCACCAGCAGAATGCATAGCGCCAGAAAGCCCAGCACCATCGCCAGGCTGACGCCGACGTTGACGTCGGACACGCCGTAGAAGCTCCAGCGGAAGGCGCTGATCAGGTACACCACTGGGTTGAACAGGGTCACCGTCTGCCAGGCCGGCGGCAGCATGCTGATGGAGTAGAAGGCCCCGCCGAGGAAGGTCAGCGGCGTGACGATCAACGCCGGGACGATCTGCAGTTTCTCCCAGCCATCGGCCCAGACGCCGATGATGAAGCCGAACAGGCTGAAGGTCAGCGCCGTCAGCACCAGGAACGCCGCCATCCACAGCGGATGCTGGATCTCGAAGTCGACGAATAGCCTTGCGGTGAGCAGGATGATGATGCCGAGAATCACCGACTTGGTCGCCGCCGCACCGACATAACCGATCAAAATTTCCAGGTAGGACACCGGTGCCGAAAGAATCTCGTAGATGCTCCCCGAGTACTTGGGCATGTAGATGCCGAACGAGGCGTTGGAAATGCTCTCGGTCAGCAGCGCCAGCATGATCAGCCCGGGAATGATGAAGGCGCCGTAGCTCACGCCCTGTACCTGGGTCATGCTCGAACCGATGGCCGAGCCGAACACCACGAAGTACAACGAGGTGCTGATCACCGGGGTGGCGATGCTCTGCAGCAGGGTGCGCCAGGTACGTGCCAGCTCGAACAGGTAGATGGCCTTGATGGCATACAGATTCATGCGCGCGACTCCTTGAGCAGGGATACGAAAATCTCTTCCAGCGAACTCTGGCTCGACTGCAGATCCTTGAAGTCGATGCCGTGCTGGGCCAGATCACGCAGCAGTTCGGCGATACCAGTGTTCTCGTGCTGGGCATCGAAGGTGAACACCAGGGCATGGCCCTGATCGGCCAGTTCCAGACCATAGTGCGCCAGCTCGGCCGGCACGCAGGACAGCGGCTGCTGCAACTGCAGCGTCAGTTGCTTCTTGCCCAGCTTGTGCATCAGCACCTGCTTGTCCTCTACTAGGATGATGCGGCCCTTGCTGATCACCCCGATGCGATCGGCCATTTCCTCGGCCTCTTCGATGTAGTGGGTGGTCAGGATGATGGTTACGCCCCGCTCGCGCAGGCGCCGCACCATGTTCCACATATCGCGGCGCAGCTCGACGTCAACGCCTGCGGTGGGTTCGTCGAGAAAGAGAATCTGCGGCTCATGGGAGAGCGCCTTGGCGATCATCACCCGGCGCTTCATGCCGCCGGACAGCTCCATGATCTTGGCATTGCGCTTGTCCCACAGCGACAGATCCTTGAGCAGTTGCTCCAGATAAGCCGTATCGGGCTTCTTGCCGAACAGGCCGCGGCTGAACTTGACCGTGGCCCAGACCGTCTCGAACACGTCACTGACCAGCTCCTGCGGCACCAGGCCGATCTGCGAGCGGGCCGCGCGGTAGTCGTGGACGATGTCCTTACCGCCGACCAGCACCTTGCCTTCGCCCGGATTGACGATGCCACAGATGATGCTGATGAGGGTGGTCTTGCCGGCGCCATTGGGGCCCAGCAAGGCGAAGATCTCGCCCTGGCGAATGTCCAGGTCGATGCCCTGTAGCGCCGGATGCCCGGACGCATAGATCTTGTTCAATTGCTGAATGGAAATGACCGACTGCACGGTGGATGGCCCCTTGCCTGCGGAAAACGCCACAGTTTACAGGGCATGAGCCGGCGACATCAGCGCATAGGAGAAAAAACGGCGCACTTGTGGTGCGCCGGGGATGCTGCAGGTGAGGTAGAAAACGATTACAGCGCTTGTGGCGATGCAACCATAGGCCAGGCGGCAGGCACCGCCCGGCGTATTCGCTGGCGAGCGGGATCAGAGCGGCGTCAGCAGCTTGCCGGTGGCGATGAAAGCGCGCAGGTTGTCCAGCACCAGATCGGCCATCTGCTGGCGCGTCTCGACACTGGCGCTGCCGACGTGCGGCAGCAGCACCACGTTGTCCAGTTCGCGCAGCGCCGTCGGCACCTGGGGTTCACGCTCGAAAACGTCCAGCCCGGCGCCAGCGATCACCTTCTGCTGCAACGCCGTGATCAGTGCGGCCTCATCGACCACCGAGCCACGTGCCACATTGATCAGAAAACCATCCGGGCCAAGTGCTTCGAGCACCTCGCCGTTGATCAGATGATGGGTGGCCTTGCCGCCCGGGCAGGTCAGCACCAGGAAATCCGCCCAGCGCGCCAGCGCCAGCAGATCCGGCTCATGCTGGTATGGGCTGCCCTCGACCGCACGGCGATTGTGGTAACGCACCGGCATGGAGAAACCCGAGGCGCGCAGGGCCACCGCCTCGCCAATGCGGCCGAGGCCGACGATACCCAGGCGCTTGCCGCTGACCCGACGCGCCAGCGGGAAACCCGTGGTGCTGTTCCAGGCGCCACTACGCACGAATCGATCGGCCTCGGACAGACGCCGAGCGCTGTCGATCATCAGGCCCATGGCCAGGTCCGCCACGCAATCATTGAGCACGTCCGGCGTGGTGCTGAGGACGATGCCGCGATCACGCAGCAGCTCTAGCGGATAGGGGTCGTAGCCGACGCCGAAACTGCAGATGGCGCGCAGATTCGGCAGCAGCGCAAGCTGGTCAGCCGTGCAGCCGAAACGTGCCGAGGACACCATGTAAATGAACTGCTCGCCCTGCTCGCGCAGGAACGCCAGCGGCTCGACCTGCTGCCACAGTGCACTGACCTCGTATTCCTCGGCCAGCTCGCGGTTGAAACGCTCGCTCAGCGGGCCGATCTGCAGCACCTTGGGTTTGCTCATGGTTCCTCCTGTTTGGATCGTGCGACTCACAGCAATTTGCCCGGATTCATCAGCCCGGCCGGATCCAGCACCTGCTTGATGCGGGTCATCAACTCCAGCTCCAGCGGCGCCTTGTAGTGCTGCGCAGCCATGCGCTTGGATTGGCCCAAACCATGTTCGGCGCTAATGCTACCGGCATCTTCCAGGGTCGAGTCGTAGATCACCCGCATGATCGCTTCGGCCTGCGCCTTGAACGCGGCATCCTCGGCGCCGATTGGCTTGCTGATGTTGTAATGCAGGTTGCCGTCGCCGACGTGCCCGTAGGCCACGATGCGCACACCGGGAAACGCCTGCTGCAGCGCCCGGTCGGTACGCGCGATGAAGTCGGGAATACGGCTGACCGGCACGCTGATGTCGTGCTTGAGGCTCGGCCCTTCATGGTTCTGCGCCTCCGAGATGCCTTCGCGCAGCGCCCACAACGCGCGCACCTGGGCGTCGCTGGCGGCAACCACGGCATCCAGCACCACGCCTTGCTCGAAGGCGGCGCCGAGGCCCTGTTCTAGCAGTTCGTTCAAGAGCGCGTTGGGCTGGGTGTCACTCAGTTCAATCAGCACGTACCAGGGATGCGCTTCGGCAAAAGGGTCGCTGACACCAGCGACATGACGCAGGACGAACTCGACGCTTTGCCACGACATCAGCTCGAAGCCGGTCAGGCGGTCGCCACACAAACCACGCATCTGCCCGATCAACTCGACGGCTGCCTGCGGGCTGGACAGCGCCACCCAGGCGGTGGTCAGGCTGCGCACGGCCGGGAACAACTTGAGCACGGCGGCGGTGATGATACCCAGGGTTCCCTCGCTGCCGATGAACAGGTGCTTGAGATCGTAGCCGGTATTGTCCTTGCGCAACCCGCGCAGGCCGTCCCAGATGCGCCCATCGGGCAGCACCACTTCCAGGCCCAGGGTCAGGTCGCGCATGTTGCCGTAGCGCAGCACCGCGGTACCGCCGGCATTGGTCGCCAGGTTGCCACCGACCGTGCAACTGCCCTCGGCGCCCAGCGACAGCGGGAACAGCCGGCCGACTTCGGCGGCGGCCTCCTGCAGTTGCTGCAGGATCACCCCGGCCTCGACGGTGATGGTGGCGTTGGCCACGTCCACTGTGCGGATGCGCTTCATGCGCGTCAGCGACAATACGACCTGCGCTCCGGAGTCGTCCGGAATCGAGCCGCCGCACAAGCCGGTATTGCCGCCTTGTGGCACCAGGGCAACGCCGGCCTTTGCGCACAGGCGCACCACGGCGGCAACCTCCTCGGTCGAGGCCGGGCGCAGCACAGCAGCCGCCTGGCCACGGTAGGCGCCGCGCCAGTCGCTCAGGTAGCTCTGCATGCGCTCGGCGTCAGTGATCAGGCCAGCCTCGCCGACCGCCTCGCGCAGCGCCTGGAGCAGATCATCCGGCAGGCCACTCATCTCAGGTCACCGGCGCCGGGTTGAACAGCACCAGATCGTTATGCAGACGCAGCCGTTCGGCGCAGGTCTGCTTACGACCGCTGGCCACGTCCAGGTAGAGCTGGAAGATGTGCCAGCCCATATCCTCCAGCGTCATGCGCCCGGAAACGATCTGCCCGGCGTCGACGTCGATCAGATCCGGCCAACGCTCGGCTAGCTGGGTGCGCGTGGCCACTTTGATCACCGGCACCATGGCCAGACCATAGGGCGTACCACGCCCGGTGGTGAAGATATGCAGGTTCATGCCCGCCGCCAGTTGCAGGGTGCCGCAGATGAAGTCGCTGGCCGGCGTGGCGCAAAACCACAGGCCCTTGCCACGGATGCGCTCGCCCGGCGCGACCACTCCGGCGATGGTGCCGTTGCCGGACTTGGCGATGGAGCCCATGGCCTTCTCGACGATGTTGTTCAGCCCGCCCTTCTTGTTGCCCGGCGTGGTGTTGGCACTGCGGTCAGCCATGCCGCGCGCCAGGTAGCGGTCGTACCAGTCCATCTCGCGGATCAGCGCATCGGCCACTTCGACACTGGCGGCACGCGGCGTGAGCAGGTGAATACCGTCACGCACCTCGGTGTTCTCGGAGAACATCACGGTGGCGCCAGCGCGCACCAGCAGGTCGGCGGCCACGCCGAGCGCCGGGTTGGCGGTGATGCCGGAGAAGGCATCGCTGCCGCCGCACTGCATGCCGACCACCAGTTCGGAGGCCGGCACGGTCTCGCGGCGACGCTGGTCGAGCACCTTCAGGCGCTCCTCGATCATGCCCATGATCTGCTCGACCATGCCGGTGAAGCCGGTGCCGGAGTCCTGCAGGCGGAACAGCCAGTCCTCCTCGTCCATGCCGCTGGTGAGCAGGTCGCCATCCATCAACTGGTTGGCCTGCAGCTTCTCGCAGCCGAGGCTGATCACCAGCGCCTGGCCACCCAGGTTGGGATTGCGGCTGATGTTGTACAGGGTGCGGATCGGCACCACCGCGTCAGGCGCGTTGATTGCCACGCCGCACCCGTAGCTGTGCGACAGCGCCACCACGTCATCGACATTCGGGTACTTGGGCAGGATTTCCTTGCGCACGCGCTCGACCACATGATCGAGCACGCCGACCACGCACTGCACGGTGGTGGTCACGCCAAGGATGTTACGGGTGCCGACGCTGCCGTCCGGGTTGCGGAAGCCCTCGAAGCTGTAGCCCTCCAGTGGCTCGCCAGGCGCGGCCTTGAGGGTCGCCTTGGGCAGGTTGTCCAGCAGCGGCGGCTCGGGCATACGCAGCACCTGCTCGGTCACCCAACTGCCAGCGGCGATGGATTTGAGCGCATAGCCGATGACCTCGCCATAACGCACCACCTCACCGCCTTCGGCGATATCCACCAGCGCCACCTTGTGGCTCTGCGGGATGCCTTCGATAGCCGTCAGGCCGTCGTCGAACTGTCCGCCTGCGGCGACGCCCTGGTCATTGACCACCACGCCGACGTTGTCGCTCGGGTGCAGGCGGATGTAACGGGGCGAATCCTGATGGGGAATCAACTGCATGCTGCGTGCTCCTGTTGTGCGCTCAGGATGCCGAGCCGGACGTGGCGTCCAGCTCGACCCTGTGAATACGGCCGACGATCAGGCCGAAGCTGACGACCGCCAGCAGGGCATTGAGGCCGACATAGACCAATGCCCCATCGAAAGAACCGCTGTGGCTGACCAGGTAGCCGATGACGATGGGCGTGGTGATCGCCGCCAGGTTGCCAAAGGTGTTGAACAGGCCGCCGGACAGGCCGAGGATCTGCCGGGGCGAAGTGTCGGCCACCAGCGTCCAGCCCAGCGAGCCGAGGCCCTTGCCGAAGAACGCCAGAGCCATCAACGCCACCACGGCAGCATCGCTGTCGACATAGATGCACAGCACCACCGCACTCGACAGCAGCAGGCCGAGCACCATCGGCAGCTTGCGCGCCAGGGTCAGCGAGTGGCCGCGACGCAGCATGCCGTCGGACAACAGCCCGCCGAGCACGCCACCGATGCAGCCGCTGATGGCCGGCAAGGCGGCGGCGAAACCGGCACCGAGAATACTCATACCGCGCGCCTGCACCAGGTAGACCGGAAACCAGGTGAGAAAGAAGTAGGTAATGGCGTTGTTGCAGTACTGACCGAGGTAGATGCCGATCATCGTGCGCTGGCGCAGCAGCAAGCCCAGGTAGCGCCACTGCGAACCGCCAGTACTGCCGCGCTGCCCTTCCAGATCGATCAGCGCCCCACCCTGCTCCAGGTGGGCCAGCTCCGCTGCACCAATACGCGGGTGCTGACGCGGGCCGTGTAGCTGTTTGAGCCAGACGAACGACAACGCCAGACCGAGGCAGCCAAGCACGATAAATACCGACTGCCAGCCCATGGCTTGCACCACCCAGCCCATCAACGGCGCGAACAGCGCGGTGGCGGCGTACTGCGCCGAACTGGAAATGGCCGTGGCGGTGGCGCGCTCGGCGGTGGGAAACCAGGAGGCGATGATGCGCGCATTGCCGGGAAAGCACGGCGCACTGGCAAAGCCCACCAGCAGCCGCAGCAGGAACATCGAGGTCACCGCCCAGGTGGTCGGCAGCCAACCGACGAAGCCCTGCAGCAGGGTCAGCGCCGACCAGACGAACAACGCCAGGGTATACACCGGCTTGGTGCCGAAGCGGTCGAACAGCCAGCCGCCGGGAATCTGCCCGATCACGTAGGCCCAGCCGAACGCCGAGAAGATATAGCCGAGGGTCACCGCGTCGATGCCCAAACCGGCCTGCATCGCCGAACCGGCGACCGACAGACTGGAGCGATCGGCGAAGGTGATGGTGGTGACCAGAAACAGCATCAGCAGGATGCTGTAGCGCACATGACCGGGTTTGGCGGCTGGCATCAGGGGAACTCGCGCGGGGAACGAAGGGCCCGGCGCACGGCGCCGGGCGACCTGGCTCAGCGTACCAGGCAGGGCTTCTTGTTATCGAAGGTCCAGCCCGGAATCAGGTACTGCATGGCCACTGCGTCGTCACGCGCCCCCAGGCCCTTGGCCCGGTACAGCTCGTGCGCCTTGGCCAGCGCATCCCAGTCCAGCTCGACGCCCAAGCCTGGGGTTTTCGGCACCTGCACCAGACCACCTTCAATGCGCAGCGGGTTGCGCGTCAGGTACTGGCCGTCCTGCCAGATCCAGTGGGTGTCGATGGCGGTCACACGCCCCGGCGCGGCGGCGGCGACGTGAGTGAACATGGCCAGGGAAATGTCGAAGTGGTTGTTCGAGTGCGAGCCCCAGGTCAGGCCCCAGTCGTTGCACATCTGCGCCACCCGCACGGAACCGGCCATGGTCCAGAAATGCGGGTCGGCCAGCGGGATGTCCACCGATTGCAGGGAGATGGTGTGGCCCATCTGCCGCCAATCGGTGGCGATCATGTTGGTCGCGGTGGGCAGACCGGTGGCACGGCGGAACTCGGCCATCACCTCGCGACCTGAGTAACCGTTCTCGGCGCCGCAGGGGTCTTCGGCATAGGCCAGCACGCCATGCAGGTCACGGCACAGGGCAATGGCCTGATCCAGCGACCAGCCACCATTGGGGTCGAGCGTCACACGAGCATTCGGGAAGCGCGCGGCCAGGGCACGGATCGCCTCGACTTCGGCCTCGCCATGCAGCACGCCGCCCTTGAGTTTGAAGTCGTTGAAGCCATAACGGGCATGGGCGGCCTCGGCCTGACGGACGATGGCCTCGGGAGTCAGCGCGGTCTGGTTGCGCACGCGCTCCCAGGCGTCGTCGGCGTCGCGCTCATCGCGGTAGCCGAGATCGGTCTTGTCCTTGTCGGCGATGAAGAACAGATAGCCGAGCATCTCCACCGCGTCGCGTTGCTGGCCTTCGCCAAGCAGCGCGGCGACCGGCACACCGAGGTGCTGGCCGAGCAGGTCGAGCAGCGCCGACTCCAGGGCGGTGACGGCATGGATGGTGATGCGCAGGTCGAAGGTCTGCAGGCCACGGCCGCCGGAATCGCGATCAGCGAAGGCGCGGCGCACCTGATTGAGCAATGCGTTGTAGTTGCCGACTGGCTGGCCGACGAGGATCGAGCGGGCGTCTTCGAGGGTCTTGCGAATGCCCTCGCCGCCGGGGACTTCGCCGACACCGACGTGGCCGGCGCTGTCCTTGAGAATGAGGATATTGCGGGTGAAGTAAGGGCCGTGGGCACCGCTCAGGTTGAGCAGCATGCTGTCCTGGCCGGCGACCGGTACGACTTGCAGCTCGGTGATCAGCGGAGTACCGACAGCGGCAGGGGTCTGTGAATTCATGAGCGTTACCCTGTTGTTCTTATGGGGTGGATGGTCATTCAACGCGGCCGCGCCCGTAAACGGGCGCGGCGCCAAGGCTAGTGGTCGCTCAAGGCATGAGGAACCGATAGCGGTATTACTGCGCGCCTTGCGCTTCGATCAGCTTGGCCAGGGCTTCGTACTCGTCCGGCAGCAGATCGGTCAGCGGTGCACGTACCGGGCCGGCATCGTAACCGACGATCTTGGCACCGGCCTTGACGATGCTCACCGCATAACCGGCCTTGCGGTTACGGATGTCCAGGTACGGCAGGAAGAAATCGTCGATCAGTTTGCCAACGGTGGCGTGATCGTCGGCGGCAATGGCCTTGTAGAAGGCCATGGCGGTTTTCGGGATGAAGTTGAACACGGCCGAGGAATATACCGGTACACCCAAAGCCTTGTAGGCCGCGGCGTAAACTTCGGCAGTCGGCAGGCCACCGAGGTAGGTCAGGCGCTCACCCAGACGCCGACGGATCGACACCATCAGCTCGATATCGCCCAGGCCGTCCTTGTAGCCGATCAGGTTCGGGCAACGCTCGGCGACCTGCTCCAGCAGGCTGGCGTTGAGACGGCAAACGTTGCGGTTGTAGACCACCACACCGATCTTCACCGATTTGCACACCTGCTCGACATGCGCGGCAACGCCGTCCTGCGAGGCTTCGGTCAGGTAATGCGGCAGCAGCAGCAGGCCCTTGGCGCCCAGGCGCTCGGCTTCCTGCGCCATCTGGATGGCCACGCGGGTCGGGCCACCAACGCCAGCCAGGATGGGCACGGACTTCTCGCAGGTGTCCACGGCGGTCTTGATCACGGCGCTGTATTCGTCCGGCGCCAGGGAGAAGAACTCGCCCGTACCGCCGGCTGCGAACAGGGCGGAGGCGCCGTAAGGTGCCAGCCACTCGAGGCGGCGGACATAGCCAGCCTGGTTGAAATTACCGGCAGCATCGAAGTCGGTCACCGGGAAAGACAGCAGACCGGAAGAGAGGATGGACTTGAGTTCTTGTGGATTCATTGTGCGAACACCCTGTAATGCGAGTTGTGAGAAATGGCGTCAGCCTCGGCTGTAGAGATACGTTATCGTACAACAAATAAAAAAACACCAGTTTTTCCATTCACCGTTCGTCGTAGCGCTTCCCCGCATCCCTCAACTTTCAACGCACGGCCCCGTGTTATCAAGGAAATTCAGATACAGAGGATGCGCTCAACACGCCTCTCGAGCAGCAGCAGGGTTATCATCAGCAAGCAAAACAGCGTTGACAGGTCAGGATCGGACTGGTACTAATTTCGCCAAGTCATACGACAACCTATGACAAACCAATAAAAACAAGCGAGGCCCAGGTCATGTCACAGACCTTCATTGCCGCCCTGCCCTGCCATCGTGCTGGTCATTGCACCGACGCCAGCAGCCGCCCGAACAGCGCAATCCGTACAGGCTTCGTTGCCGTCCATGCCCATGCTCTCACTTGCCGCCGCGAGGCTCGCCTGCCGACCCCGGCGCACGACTGAACCGTACCTTCGCCATTGCGGCCAAGGGCCGCGCCAGTTTCGGAGCCCCAGCCAAGATGTACGAAGCATCCCGCCACAGCACGCCACAGATCGTCGACATGCAGGTCATCCCGGTCGCCGGCCATGACAGCATGCTGCTCAATCTGTGTGGCGCCCATGCCCCCTACTTCACCCGCAACCTGGTACTGCTCAAGGACAGCGCCGGTAACACGGGTTGCGGTGAAGTGCCAGGTGGTGAAGGTATTCGTCAGGCACTGGAGCGCTGCCGCGAACGGGTGATCGGCCAGCCGCTCGGCCGCTACAACCGCATTCTCAACAGCCTGCGCCAGGCCATCGCCGGGCCGGCCAAGGGGCCGCAGACCACCCGGCACCAGGTCACCTCGGAATCCGAAGCACGCGTGCTCAAGCAACCGCACGAGATCAACCTGCGCCTGGACAATGTGATCACCGCCGTCGAGGCGGCCCTGCTCGACCTGCTCGGCCAGCATCTGGACGTTCCGGTGGCCGAACTGCTTGGCAGCGGCCAACAGCGCGACAGCGTGCCCATGCTCGCCTACCTCTTCTATATAGGTGATCGTCAGCGTACCGACCTGCCCTACCTCGCCGGCGAAGGCTCGGCGGATGACTGGTACCACCTGCGCCACCAGGCTGCGATGGCCCCGGAAGCCATCGCCCGCCTGGCCGAAGCGGCGCATGCGCGCTATGGCTTCAACGACTTCAAGCTCAAGGGCGGGGTGATGCGCGGCGCCGAGGAAATGGAGGCGATTCGCGCGATCAAGGCGCGCTTCCCCAACGCCCGTGTCACCCTCGACCCCAATGGCGCCTGGTCACTGGATGAAGCCATCGCCCTGTGCCAGGGGCAAGGCCATGTGCTGGCTTACGCCGAGGATCCCTGTGGCCCGGAAAATGGCTTTTCGGGCCGCGAAGTGATGGCCGAATTCAAGCGCGCCACCGGCATTCCCACCGCCACCAACATGGTCGCCACCGACTGGCGGCAGATGGGCCACTCGCTGCGCCTGGAGGCCGTGGACATTCCCCTGGCCGACCCGCACTTCTGGACCATGCAGGGCGCCGTGCGCCTCGGCCAGGTGTGCGAAGAATTCGGCCTGACCTGGGGTTCGCACTCCAACAACCACTTCGACATTTCCCTGGCCATGTTCACCCATGCCGCCGCAGCCGTGCCGGGTCGCGTCACCGCCATCGACACCCACTGGATCTGGCAGGAAGGCACCGAGCGCCTGACCCGCGAGCCGCTGCAGATCATAGGCGGCCAGGTGCGGGTAACCGACAAGCCCGGCCTCGGCATCGAGCCGGACATGGAGCGGATCATGGCCGCTCACGAGCTTTACAAGAAGGTGGCCAACGGCGCGCGTGACGACGCCATGGCCATGCAATACCTGGTTCCGGGTTGGCAATACCACCCGAAACGTCCCAGCCTCGGTCGCGACTGACTCACGCGACTTCGATTCACCATCCGGAGCATTCCAATGAAAAAAACATTCCGCGCCTCCCTTCTTTCTGCCATCGTCGGCATCGGTGCCCTGGTCAGCCATGCGGCCACCTTCGCCGATGAGGTCAACTGGCCGACCCGCCCGATCCAGGTGGTGGTCATCGCCAACCCCGGCGGCGATACCGACTTCAACGCCCGCATGATGGCCAAGTACTTCAACCAGATCACCGGCAAGACCATGGTGGTGACCAACGTCGCTGGTGGCGGTGGCACCCTGGCGGCCGAACAGGTCAAGGGCGCAGCGCCGGATGGCAACACCATTCTCTTCACCCATCCGGGCCAAATGATCGTCAACGAGGTCGCCGGGCTGACCGAAGACAGCTATGAGACCTTCGACGTGTCCTGCATCGCCGGCGTCGACAAGAGCACCGTGTTCGTCGCCTCCAAGCAATCCGGCGTGACCAACATGCAAGACCTGATCGACAAGTCCAAGGCCAATCCGGGCAGCATCACCTATGGCACCGAGATGGGCAGCTTCTCCCACCTGCAGGGCCTGATGCTGGAAAAACTCGCCGGCATCAAGCTGAAGATGGTCGACGGCGGCACCGTATCCGACCGTGTGGTCGGCATGCTCGGCGGTCGCCTGGACATGGGCGCCATCACCTATGGCTCAGTGCAGGACTATGTCCAGGGCGGGCAGATGGTCGCACTGGGCCAGCCCAACGCCGAGCGTAACCCCATGATTGGCGATGTACCGACCCTCAAGGAACAGGGCCTGGACATCACCATGGACAAGCCCTACATCGTGGCCTTCCCGAAGGGCACCGACCCAGCCATCGTCAAGAAGATGTCCGACCTGATGAAGCAGATCACCGAAGTGCCCGAGTACGCCGAGGATCTGAAGAAGTTCAAGCAGCCGGTCGCCTTCTATCCCACCGAAGAAGCCAAGGCCATCCTGGCCAAGACCCGCGACGATTTCATGCAGTTCAAGGATGAGCTGCGCAAGGCCAAGTAAGCCCTCAAGTGATGCGGGCTGGCATCAGGCTGGCCCGCATCGCACCTCAGAACATCGAGGCATGCGATGAGCACCCTGAACAAGAAAGAACTGATCATCGGCGTCGCCATGCTGGTCGCCAGTATCGGCTACATGGCGATGAGTTACCAACTGCCCGGGCACGCCGGCGTCGACGCCGCCACCCTTCCCGTCCTGCTCTCCGGCCTGCTTCTGCTATTGGGCGTGATGCAGGTGCTCGGCGCCTTTGCCAGCAAGACGGCAGTGAACAACGAAGCCCCCAGCCAGGATGACAGCAGCGAAACCGCTGCACCCGCGATCGTCGAACCCAGGACGGTGTTCAAGACGCTGGGCCTGATCCTCGCTTACATGGCCCTGCTCGGCCCGGTGGGTTTCCCGATCATGACCGCGCTGTACCTGTACCTGCAGTTCATCGTGCTGACGCCGGTGAACCAGAAAGTCCGTCACCTGACCTACGCCCTGATCGCCGTGATCAGCTCGGCCGTCATCTTCCTGCTGTTCCGCGAGGCCTTCGACCTGTTGCTGCCCGCTGGCCTGCTGAACGACTTCCTCTGAGGATCGACCATGCTCGAATTACTGCAGCAAGGCTTCGGTGCTGTCTTCTCCATCCATATCATGCTGCTGATGGCCATCGGCGTAGCCGTGGGCATCGTGTTCGGCGCCGTACCCGGCCTGTCCGCCACCATGGCGGTAGCCCTGTGCCTACCGCTGACGTTCACCATGGGCCCGCAGGCGGGCCTGTCGCTGCTGGTGGCGCTGTTCATCGGTGCCACCTCCGGCGGTCTGATCTCGGCGATTCTATTGAAGATTCCCGGTACGCCCTCCTCCATCGCCACGGTGTTCGACGGCGGCCCACTGATGGAACAGGGCCATGGGGTCAAGGCACTGGGTATAGGGATCGTCTTCTCCTTCCTGGGCACCATCTTCAGCATCGTCGCGCTGATGTTCCTCGCCCCGCAACTGGCCAAGGTGGCCCTGAGCTTCGGCCCGCATGAATACTTCGCCATCGCCGTGTTCTCCCTGACCCTGATCGCCACCCTGTCGGCCGGCTCCATGGTCAAGGGGCTATTCGCCGGTGCGCTGGGCATTGCCGTGTCCACCGTCGGCATCGCACCGGTGGAAGCCATCCGCCGCTTCACCTTCGACTTCAGCGAGCTGAACGGCGGCTTCTCCATGCTCACGGTGATGATCGGCATGTTCGCCGTGGCCGAGATCATCAAGGTAGCCGAAACCGGCCGTCATGCCGTACAGGGCAAGGCCAAGTCGGTGAGCATGAAGAACATCAAGGGCTTCGGCTTCTCGCTCAAGGAGTTCCGCGAACAACTGCCCAACGCCGGCCGCTCCGGGCTGATCGGCCTGGGCATCGGCATCCTCCCGGGCATCGGTGCCGGCACCTCCAACCTGGTGTCCTACATCATCGCCAAGAAGCGTGCGAAGGACGGCCACACCTACGGCAAGGGCAACATCGGTGGCGTGGTAGCCAGCGAAACGGCCAACAACGCCGGCATCGGTGGCGCCATGCTGCCGCTGATGACCCTGGGCATCCCTGGCGACACCGTCACCGCGATCATGCTCGGTGGCTTCCTGATCCACGGCATCCAACCCGGCCCGCTGCTGTTCATCAGCCAGGGCCCGCTGGTGTACACCATCTTCGCCGCGCTGATCGTCGCCACCTGCATGATGCTGTTCATGGAGTTCTACGGCCTGCGCCTGTTCATCAAGCTGCTCGACGTGCCCAAGCACATCCTCCTGCCGATCATCCTGGTGCTGTGCGTGGTCGGTGCCTTCGGCCTGTCCAGCCGCTTGTTCGACGTCTGGTCGATCCTGCTGTTCGGCCTGCTCGGCTATGGCTTCGTCAAGGCGGGCATGCCGGCGGCGCCGTTCATCATCGGCTTCATCCTCGGGCCGATGGCGGAAACCAACCTGCGTCGTGGCCTGATGCTGTCGGACGGCAGCTTCGCCGACTTCTTCACCAATCCCATCGCCGGTACCTTCCTGGGTCTGGCCCTGGCCTTCGTGCTCTGGCAGGTGTTCAGCGCACTGCGTCCCAAGCCCAGCGCGATCAACGAGATCCTGCGTACCTGAGCCAGACGGCAAAAAAGGCCCCGCCAGCTAATCGGTTGGCGGGGCCTTTTGCTTGATTACTTGCAGACTCGCTTGGCGATCCAGCGACGGTACCTCTAGCATCCCTTGGCTGCATGGCTCGCTGACAGCCTTTGCTGCGGCAGAAAACGGCCAGGAGCAGCCGGTCGCTAGTCGAGCCTCTAATCAAATACTGGTGTCACAAGCAGAGTTGATGTGTGGTTGCCAGTGCTTTTGTTGTGAGCTAAGTTGCCTGCGACATTTGAAAGATGGCCGCCATGGGATCGGAGATTCTGGTGGTTGGGTGATTATCTCTGGAGGCAAGCTTTGGCGTGTACCTGGCATATCCCTTTGTCGCACCGCGGAGTGTCGGGGCACGGCACACAGAACTTTCTCTGGCAAAACGGCCCTGTCTACATCATGGACAATCACCGGGCCGCCTGGTGGTGCTGGCTACGACACCTAGTGCCCGGCGAGCCGATTGACCTTTTTCATATCGATCGACACACCGATACACTGACTAGCAATTTGCCGCTCTGGAAGCAAAGCTTACCTACACAAATGCATGGCGTTTCCCTGCAGGATTATCTGGGGTACCGAACCGAAGTGCACGGCTTTGATACGGTGACGATTCGATGGGATAACTACCTCAGCCTCTTCCTCGAATACGAGCAAGCGAACCTCGGAAGTGTTTTCTTCGCGACGCATGGGGACGGTGATGCCCCTAATCTCCTCTCAGGCTCGTGGCGGGACATCGTTCCCTGGGAGCTACCTGCCAATTTCGACTTCTACTTAAGCCAGGGAAATAACTGGATCGTTAATGTCGACTTGGACTATTTTTTTTGCAAAATGGACGATGGGAGCTGCCAGCGCTTTCTGGCTGAGGCCTATGTGCGAGACCTCTGTTTTGCGATCAAGAAGAACCTGGACAATGGTCGGATCAAGGTTCTGACGATTTGCCTGACACCTGATGATGATGGCTTTAGCGGTGGATGGGCTTCTGCGGAGACGCTGTGCGCCGAGGTCTGCCAGTACTTAGGGATCCAGGACTTCCAGTTACCTTCTTGAAGGACTCACGAGTCATGGCCAATCAATCACAGTCACAAGAGCAAGGCGTTTGGATATTCAAAGACCAGTCTCCAAAGAGGGTCGAGCGATGTTATTTCTGAGAACGGAAGGTATCTAAAAAAGCCGGGGCTATTCAGTGGGCTGTCGGGCAGGCCTTCATTTAGACATCGCAACCCCCAGCATCTGGCCTCAGAGACAGCACTTTTTGTACTTAATGCCGCTTCCACAAGGACACGGGTCGTTGCGTCCATACTTCTTAGGAGCGAGCGCCCGTTCCATTGTCTTAATAGCCCTTCCGAATGTAGAAGAAGGCTTCATGTCTTTGGTTAACTCATCCATCTCAGGGGATCGTTCCCAGGGGAAACTGAGCGTGATTCCGAATTGGATTTCGCCCTTGAGCCCCACAGACACCCCGTACCACTGTGCAGCCCGCTGAGCGTACTTTCGTTTGGCGCAGTGCACCTCCAGGGATCTGACGGCGTCTTGGCTGGGTGTAGGATTGCAATGGAAGCAAATCCCCGTCCCTGGCTCAGACATTCCCAGTACGAAGTCATGCCGTTTGCCATCCATCTTTGCCATGTTGGTCAAGCCTTCGATGGCCTTATGAACCGTCTTACACGATTCCTCCCCCATAGACAGCAGAGTGAACCCCAGCTCAAGAACCGCAGGTTCAGGCTGGCGCTCGATCTGCTCAATCAATCGCTCGTAAAACGTCCCCCTCATCTTGGTGAGGATGCCTTCAGGGACTCGCTTGCCGGGGAGACCTTCCCGCCGAACAGTCATTGCGGTGTCCAAATCCGCTGCGATCGAGTCCTCCAGCATTACTAGGTTGTATTCGTCATCGAGCCAGAGATTGCACCGCAGATGGTAGGCAAGAGCGGTAAGCTCGTGCCCCATCATCAGCTTATGTGACGACTCAAGGCGCATTCGGACGTAGCTCAGAAAACGCAACGGTGTATCCAGCATCTCTGCTAGTACATCCAGCAAAAATACGTCCATCACGAAGGGCGGGCGAACAATCTCATCAGAGTTATATTTCAGGTACTGGCTGGCTTGAAACGCTAGTGCAGGGTAGTGATCGGACACCACGCAGAACGGGTAGATTTCCTTGATCTGCTTCGGTAGCACGACAGCCTGGCCACGATCATCTTCGAGCCTGCATTTTCCGGAGTTAATAGCCGCGGCGCACTCCGCCCCTTGGTCATAGGCCTTCTGAATCGCTGCGGCGAAGTCAGCCTTAATTTGCCCATCGTTACCTTTGCGGGCAGCTAGGGTTAGCTTTTTGGCTTTTGCCTGAACGATGATGATCCGGTCACCAAAAATGACCAGTACGTCCGCTTCGGCAACAATCCGCTTGCCCTCAAATAGATTGACGTTGGTATAGACACCGGCCTTTCCAAAGACGGAGGCCAGGCGGCGCTGAGAAAACTGTTCGGTGAAGGCTCCTCGATTGTCCGAAGCCTGTTGCTTGTAGTTTTCATCCTGGTTCATCCAGAAGAAAGGCGACTCGTAGAGCGCTTCGTAAATCGAGTAGTGAGAGAACAGCAACACTGAGCCACGCCCTGTCGGCAGCAATGGGGTTGCTGCGACTTGGTTGAAGTCTCCGATCTCCTTGAACAGGCCATTGTGGCCACTGAACGTTAGCGCTTTGAAAACTGCTTCAACGACATCAATCTCCTGACCAGAACGCTGGGCTATCTCCTGCGCGGTGAACTCGAAGAGCTCAAGAACCGGGCCTACAGGTATTTCTCCTACCTTGGTTTCGCCGATCAATCCTGTTTCATTGGTGGCGCGCGCATCCATCAACGAACACATCGCACTCGCCACTCGAAGAGCTTGGGCACTGCTGAACCCCATAACTCTCTTTAACCAGTCATCATCGGGGGCGTGCTTCTCCGCAAAAAAATCACGGTACTGGAAGCTGTAGGCTGACTCGGTGCCATAGAAAATTGGCTCCTTCATCATTGCGCCTTGCCAAAAATCGTCCATGGCGGTGCCCTGTTGAGCCTGGGTGATGAGCTCGCCGATTGTCAGGCCGGTCATAGCGTCGTGAAGCTCGCCTAGCAATTCGTCAGTGCGGGAAACATAACCTCTCAGCGTGCCTTCATCGACCTCAGTTAGATCTACAGGTTGACGCATCATCAGTCCCAACAACGTGCTTATTTCATTGCGATTGAGTCTTTTTCGGCTAAACAGATACTCAAGGTCGGAAGCCTTGTACTCACCTTGAAACGATACGAGGTTGTCGCGGTAACAAATACCGGCCACAGCATGAACGTAACCAGGCTGGGCCGTTAGAACTCTCAATTCCTCAAAAACTTCGGCTTCGCTTCGTTGCGTGGAATGCATTCCCGTTACTCCAAGGTTCATGACTTAGGATTGGTGCCGGTGGACGCTCCTCACCTAGTACAAGCTGATGCGGCAGCCGATCATTAGATTCGTGAGGCTAGCAAAAAAAAATCTGCGGATCTGTCCGACAATAAATGGAATTGACCGCTCTGAGGTACCGGACGCCCCGCGAGCAAACAGGGCTGGGGCTTGCAATGCTCACCTACTGGGATGTACGTGACGATCTTGAGGAAAACAGCTTGCGGCTGGGGGAGCCGGAAGAGGAAACTCCGAGCAACTCTTCATCATGGCTGTGCCTCCAACCAGCCAACAAATGCCACATCGCCTGCGTGTCTTTCTCGACCAGCTAGAGGCATCTTTGTGCAATCCGCATTGACCGCTATTGGCCGATGCCAGCCGGACGTGACAGCCCGCAATGGGTCGAAAGTCTCCTGATACGAGTGGCCGACCTCGCCACATGCCCGGCCTCCAGGCGGGGCATATCCAACGGCTCACCATAGGTTCCGAAGAACCTTCCCTATCAGTCTCGCCGCCCCACCTCGGACTGCTGCACCGTCCACCCAGCCACCTGCTCGCTCAGGCTCAGGCCAAGGCCTGGACGAGTCGGCACCAGCATCCGCCCATCGCGGATTTCCAAACGCTCGTTGAACAGCGGCTCCAACCACTCGAAATGCTCGACCCAGGGTTCGCGCGTATGGCTGGCGGCCAGGTGCACATGCAGCTCCATGGCGAAGTGCGGCGCCAGGGTCATGCCAGCCTGCTCGGCCAGGGTCTGCACGCGCAGGTAAGGAGTGATGCCGCCGACACGCGGCGCATCGGGCATGAGGAAGTCGGCGCCGCGCTGGCGGATGAACTCCCAGTGCTCGGCCGGGCTGGTGAGCATCTCGCCGGTGGCGATCGGTGTATCGAACAGGCGCACCAGCTCGGCATGCCCCTCGGCGTCGTAGCAGTCCAGGGGCTCCTCGATCCAGATCAGATCGAAAGGCTCCAGGCGTCGGCACATGCGCCGTGCGGTCGGGCGATCCCACTGCTGATTGGCATCGACCATCAGCGGAAAGCTCTCGCCCAAATGTTCACGCACCGTGCTGACGCGGTGGATATCCAGTGCCCAGTCGGGCTGGCCGACCTTGAGCTTGATGCCGCCGATGCCCTTCTCGCGGGAGATATCGGTGTTATTCAGCAACTGGTCGAGCGGTGTATGCAGGAAGCCGCCGGAGGTGTTGTAGCAACGCACCGAATCGCGGTGGCTGCCAAGCAGGCGCGCCAGCGACAGCCCGGCACGGCGTGCCTTGAGATCCCACAGGGCAACGTCGAAAGCGCCGATGGCCTGGGTCGCCAGGCCGCTACGGCCGACCGAGGCTCCGGCCCAGCACAGCTTGTCCCACAGCTTGGCTATATCGCTGGGGTTCTCGCCGATCAGGTTCGGCGCCACTTCCACAGCATGGGCGAACTGGCCGGGGCCGCCAGCGCGCTTGGAATAGCTGAAACCCAGGCCGCGATAGCCGTCACGGGTCTCGATCTCGGCGATCAGAATGGCGATTTCGGTCATCGGCTTCTGCCGGCCGGTGAGCACCTTGGCATCACTGATCGGGTTGGCCAGCGGCAGCGCCACCGAGCGCAAGCTCAGCCAGGCGATGCGGTCGTCATCGGCGCAGACAGGGGCGGATCGATCGTTCATGCAAACCTCCTCGGGATGGACAATCGACGACCCAACCAGGCCGCCGAAGATGGACAACCCGATTCAGGCTACGATGATTGCGCAATCATTCAAGGGTCATAGAAGCAGGAAACGCGTCGCCATGAGGAGGACGAATCAGAAACAGGCCACAATCTCGACAACAGCCGCCATCCCTTATCCACTCCCCCGCCCTACCACCTCAAATCCCACATCCAGCCTTAACGGCTGGCGCGCCAGGGTCGGTTCGGCGATACGGGCCAGCAGGGCTTCGGCGATGGCGGTGCCGATGCGCGGGCCGTCGATGCTGATGGTGGTCAACGGTGGGTGACTATGCGCGGCGCTGGAGAGGTCGCCGAACCCCATGACCGCCAGGGTCGCCGGCGCTGGCAGTATCTGCATGCCGAGTAGCTCCACGCCTTGCGTAGCCAACGCCTGCTCCAGGCTGCGGTAGCGACGCAAGCCGCGCGGGTCGTCGAGGGTGACCACCGAGATGCGCCGGTAGCCCTTGCCCAGCAGATAGTCGGCAACGGCCTGGCCCACCGCCTCGTGGGAAAAACCTATCTGCATGTCCAGCGGTTTCGCCGACAGATCCCAGGCTTCCACGACCGGAATACCGACTCGCGCCAGGCGCTCGCGGCTGGTCTGGGTGTGCTCGGTGCCGGTGAGCACGATACCGTCCGGTCGCCGCCCGAGCACGGCTTCGAGCAAGGCTTCTTCCTGCTCCGGACAGTAGCCGGTCAGCCCCAGCAGGGTCTGGTAGCCAGCAGCGGCCAGACGCTCGGTCAGTGCCTGCACGGTGTCGGCAAAGATCGAATTGGCGATGGTCGGCAGAAACACTGCCACCAGCCGGCTGCGGCTCGAGGCCAAGGCCCCGGCGGCCAGGTTGGGCACGTAGCCAGTCGCCCGCACGGCCTCCAGTACACGCCTGCGAGTCACGGCCGTGACCAGCTCCGGACGGCCGAGCGCACGCGACACGGTGATCGGCGACACGCCGGCCACCTTGGCCACATCCACCAGGGTCGGCGCCCGAGCGGAACGCGCCAGAGAATTGCTTCGCCCCATGCGTGCCTCCCCGTTACTGAGACAAATCGCGCCAGCGTTGTCATACAACATTAGTCGTATATAGCCTGAGCCCACTGCCTGTCACCGAGCCCCCTGCGCAGGCCCAGCCGTTGATCGACCGAGAGCGGGCAAGACGCCCGATCTAGAGCCTTGAAAGCACTTTCAGGCAGCCTTGCCCTGACGTCTCGTGAGACCTTTGGCCGAGCCCGAACGCGACCATGGCCTGGCAACGCCTGAACAGGTTCGCGTTGACATCCGGCAAATCAGGTGCTGACATCAATGCCATGTCATATGACAACGTATGACAACTCGATAACAACAAGCAACCAGAGTTCAGGCACCGCCATGACCAGCACCTCCAGCGCGCTCCGCCCCTTCAATCGCCTGCTACTGACCGGCGCCGCCGGTGGCCTGGGCCAGGTACTGCGCGAACGCCTGCGCCCTTACGCCAATGTTCTGCGCCTGTCCGACATCGCTGAGATGGCTCCACCCGCCGGCCCGCACGAAGAAGTCGTGCGCTGCGATCTGGCCGACAAGCACGCCGTGCATCGGTTGGTCGAAGGCGTCGACGCCATCATTCACTTCGGTGGCGTATCGGTGGAACGTCCCTTCGAGGAAATCCTCGGCGCCAATATCTGCGGCGTGTTCCATATCTACGAAGCGGCCCGTCGCCATGGCGTGAAGCGCGTGGTGTTCGCCAGCTCCAATCACGTCATCGGCTTCTACAAGCAGGACGAAAAGCTCGACGCCCACTCCCCGCGCCGCCCGGACGGCTACTACGGCCTGTCCAAGTCCTACGGCGAGGACATGGCCAGCTTCTACTTCGACCGCCATGGCATCGAGACCGTCAGCATCCGCATTGGCTCGTCGTTCCCCGAGCCGGCCAACCGCCGCATGCTGAGCACCTGGCTGAGCTACGACGATCTCACCCAACTGATCGAGCGCAGCCTCTACACCCCCGAGGTCGGCCACACCCTGGTCTACGGTGTGTCGGATAACCGCGAGGTGTGGTGGGACAACCGCAAGGCCGCGCATCTGGGCTTCCAGCCCAAGGACAGCTCGGAAGAGTTCCGCGCCAAGGTGGAGGCACAGCCGATGCCGGCCGCCGACGACCCGGTACGCATCTATCAGGGGGGCGCCTTCGTGGCCGCCGGCCCATTCGGCGACGATTGAGCCGCTCAATGCCTCCGCTTCAAGCCATAACCAGAGCGCTTCAGCCATGACTGCCGAACTGATCGTCGATGCGCGCAACGCCACGGGTGAAAGCCCAGTGTGGAATGCTGTCGAACAGGCCCTCTACTGGGTGGATATCCCAGCCGGACGCCTGCATCGCTGGCAGTTGGCCGGTGCCCAGACGCAAAACTGGCAAGCCGACGAAATGCTCGCCTGTCTGGCCATGCACCCAGCCGGTGGTTGGCTGGCCGGCATGCAGAGCGGCCTCTTCCATCTGCGCCCTCAAGACGACGGCAGCCTGCAGGCCGAGCGCCTGGCCCCCGTCGAGCATGCCCGCCCAGAGATGCGTTTCAACGACGGCCGCTGCGACCGTCAGGGCCGCTTCTGGGCTGGCACCATGCTGCTGGACATGGCGGCTGGTGCACGAGTCGGCGCACTGTATCGCTACGACGGGCAACTGCAGCAGGTACTGGCTGACCTGATCGTGCCCAACGGCCTGGCCTTCAGCCCGGATGGCCGCACGATGTACCTGTCCGACTCGCACCCGTCGGTGCAGGCGGTATGGGCCTTCGATTACGACACGGACAGCGGGACGCCGCACGATCGCCGCCTGTTCATCGACATGAAGCAGCATCCCGGCCGGCCGGACGGCGCGGCCGTGGACATCGATGGCTGCTACTGGATCTGCGCCAACGATGCCGGTCTGATCCACCGTTTCACCCCCGATGGCCGCCTCGACCGCTCGCTCGCCGTGCCGGTGAAGAAACCGGCCATGTGCGCCTTCGGCGGCGCCAGCATGGACACCCTGTTCGTCACCTCGATCCGCCCGGCTGGCGATCTCTCCGACCAGCCCCTGGCAGGCGGCGTATTTGCCCTGAACCCCGGCGTGCGCGGCCTCGAGGAGCCGAGCTACCGCCCCTGAATTCGCTTCACTCCGGGCCACCTGGCGGCGCCGGACTTGCACTGCTGTTCTCTCCAACAACAACAAGATGGAGCTTTCCGCATGAACCTCAAACGCAAGCTGCTTCTCGCCACACTTCCGCTAGCCCTCGGCCTCTCTTCCTTCGCTCAGGCCGAGGTGACGCTGAAGATCGCCGAGATCCATCCGGCCGGCTACCCCACGGTGGTGGCCATGGAGCACCTGGGTCAGAAACTCGAAGAAGCCACCAACGGCGAGATCAAGTCGCGCATGTTCGCCGGCGGTGTGCTCGGCTCGGAGAAGGAAGTCATCGAGCAGACCCAGATCGGCGCCGTGCAATTGACTCGCGTCAGTCTCGGCTCGGTCGGCCCGGTGGTGCCCGCCACCAACGTGTTCAACATGCCGTTCGTGTTCCGCGACGTCGAGCACATGCGCAAGGTGGTCGACGGTGAGATCGGCCAGGAAATCCTCGACGCCATCACCGACTCCGACTTCAACATGGTCGGCCTGGCCTGGATGGAGGCCGGCAGCCGCAGCCTCTACACCAAGAAGCCGGTGCGCAAGATCGAAGACCTCAAGGGCATGAAGATCCGCGTGATCGGCAACCCGCTGTTCATCGACACCCTCAATGCCATGGGCGCCAACGGCATCGCCATGGACACCGGGGAAATCTTCAGCGCCCTGCAGAGCGGCGTGATCGACGGCGCCGAGAACAACTCGCCGACCCTGCTCGAGCACAACCATTTTCGCGCGGCCAAGTACTACACCCAGACCCACCACCTGATCCTCCCCGAGCCGCTGCTGATGTCCAAGACCACCTGGAACGCGCTCACCCCCGAGCAGCAGGCTCTGGTCAAAAAGCTGGCCAAGGAGGCCCAGCAGAAAGAGCGGGCGCTGTGGGCCGCGAAGGAGAAGGCCAGCGACGAGAAACTCAAGGCCGCAGGCGTCGAGTTCATCGAAGTCGACAGCAAACCCTTCTACGACGCCACTGCCCCGGTTCGTGCGAAGTACGGCGCGCAGTTCGCCGACCTGATCGAGCGCATCGAAGCGGTCAAATAACGCCCGACTTCTGAACAACGACGTGGCGCTGAAAGGCGCCACCTGTGGTGAAGCCTCATGAAAAACCTGGTACTGGGCATCAATGACATCATCTACCGGGCCTGCATCGCAGTTGCCGGGTTGGCGATCACGATCATGGCCCTGATCATCCCCTGGGGTGTATTCAGTCGCTATGTGCTTGGCCAGGGCCTGGGCTGGCCGGAACCGGTGGCCATCCTGCTGATGGTGCTGTTCACCTTCGTCGGCGCTGCGGCCAGCTATCGCGCCGGTGCGCACATGGCTGTGCAGGTGCTGAGTGACCGTCTGCCCGCTATGGCTCAGCCCTTTCTCACGCTGTTCGTGCGCCTGGCGATGGGGGCGATCAGCCTGTTCATGCTGATCTGGGGCTACAAGCTGTGCGTGGCGACCTGGAACCAATACCTCAGCACCCTGACCTGGATGCGCGTCGGCATCAGCTACGCCCCCATTCCGCTAGGCGGCTTCATCACCCTGCTGTTCGTCATCGAGCAACTGCTGTACGGCGATCAGCACCAACGCCGCGCCGTCGATTACGAACACTGCGCCGACTCCAAGGAGGCCGTGTAATGGACGCCTTGATCCTGCTGGGCAGCTTCATCGCCCTGATCCTGCTGCGCGTACCGGTAGCTTACGCTCTGGGTATCTCTGCCCTGATCGGCGCCTGGTGGATCGACATTCCGCTGCACGCGGTGATGATCCAGATTACCGGCGGCGTGAACAAATTCTCCCTGCTGGCCATTCCGTTCTTCGTGCTGGCCGGCGCGATCATGGCCGAAGGCGGCATGGCGCGGCGCCTGGTGGCCTTCGCCGGGGTGCTGGTGGGCTTCGTTCGTGGTGGCCTGTCGCTGGTCAATATCACCGCCTCGACCTTCTTCGGCGCCATCTCCGGTTCGTCCCTGGCTGATACCGCCTCGGTCGGTTCGGTGCTGATCCCGGAGATGGAAAAGCAAGGCTACCCGCGCGAGTTTTCCACGGCGGTCACCGTCTCCGGCTCGGTGCAGGCGCTGCTGACGCCACCCAGCCACAACTCGGTGATCTACTCACTGGCCGCTGGCGGCACGGTGTCCATCGCCGCGCTGTTCGTCGCCGGTATCGGCCCGGGCCTGCTGCTGAGCGTGAGCATGGCCGCGCTGTGCCTATGGTTCGCCAGGAAGCGCAACTACCCCAAGGGCGAGGTGATTGCGCTGCGCCAGGCGCTGAAGATCTGCGTCGAAGCGCTGTGGGGCCTGATGACCATGGTCATCATCCTCGGCGGTATCCTCAGCGGCGTGTTCACCGCCACCGAATCGGCAGCCGTGGCGGTGGTCTGGGCGTTCTTCGTGACCCTGTTCATCTACCGCGACTACAAGTGGAGCGAACTGCCGAAGATGCTGCACCGCACCGTGCGCACGCTGTCGATCGTGATGATCCTCATCGCCTTCGCCGCCGCGTTCGGCTACATCATGACGCTGATGCAGATTCCCTCGAAGATCACCGCCGCCTTCCTGGCCCTGTCGGACAACCGCTATGTGATCCTCATGTGCATCAACTTCATGCTGCTGGCACTGGGCACGCTGATGGACATGGCGCCGCTGATCCTGATTCTCACGCCAATCCTGTTGCCGGTGGTCACCTCCTTCGGCGTCGACCCGGTACACTTCGGCATGATCATGCTGGTCAACCTGGGTATCGGCCTGATCACGCCGCCAGTGGGCGCGGTGCTGTTCGTCGGCGCTGCCGTCGGCAAGGTCAGCATCGAGAGTACGGTCAAGGCCCTGCTGCCCTTCTATGCCGCGCTGTTCGCGGTGTTGATGGCGGTCACCTACATCCCGGCCATCTCGCTGTGGTTGCCGAGCATCGTGCTCTGATCACCAGGCGGCTGATGCGGGAACGAACTCATGCGTGCTCACCTCGAAGATCACGCATGTCTTCACGCCGACAGCTATACACCGGCGTAACCCGAGTCGCCTGGCGGCGCCTCGCTTCACAAGGACACAACGCCCCTTCATGTCAGCCGTTCCCTTCCCCCGGCATGTCGCCGCGCTGATTCTCGCCACCCTGGCCTGCGCCTTCGCCGGCAACCATATCGCCGCGCGGATCGCTTTCGATCATGAAGCAGGCCTGCTGCTGGCCATTCTCTGCCGTTCGGGAGTGACCTTCCTGGTACTCAGCGCACTGGTGCTGTGGCAACGCGATTCGCTGCGGCTGAACCGCAGTACCTGGGGCTGGCAACTGATGCTGGGGCTGCTGATCGCGGTTCAGAGCTTCTGCATCTACTCCGCCGTGGCACGCATCCCGGTGGGCCTGGCGCTATTGGTGGTGAACCTCTCGCCCATTCTTCTGGCGCTGCTGACCTGGCTGCTCGGCGGGCCTGCACCGACCGGCCGTGCCGCGGCGATCATGGGCGTGATCCTGTTCGGCCTGGTGCTGGTGCTGGACGTGCCGGCGCGCCTGAGCGGCGCAACCAGCATCGACGCCCACTGGCTGCAGGGCGTGCTGTTCAGCCTGACCGCCGCGGGCGTATTCGCCGTGGCCCTGTGGATCACCGAGCACCGGCTATCACGCATGCCCGGACGAGTACGCAGCATGCTGACCATGGCCGTGGTGTTCAGCGCCTCCACCCTCGCTGGCCTCAGCGGCGCGCTGCCCGGGGGCCTGGGCCTACCCAACGCCATCACGGGCTGGATGGCCCTGGCGGTGCTGGTGCTGCTCTACGGCACGGCCTTTTCCCTGCTGTTCATTCTCATGCCCCGGCTGGATATCGCACGCAACGCGCCGGTGATGAACATGGAACCCGTGGCCGGCATGTTCTTCGGCTGGCTGATCCTGGGTCAGTTGCTGGGCGGGTTGCAGGTGCTGGGCGGGCTGATCGTGGTCGGCGGCATCGTCGCCCTGGCCTACCGCCGTTGAAGGAATGAGCAGCCCGCCTTTGTCCTTGTCAGCCGTGCAGCGCCTCGGCCTCGGCGGCTTCGTGGGCCTGGCGCAGACGTTCACGGCTGTTGGTCAGGTGCAGACGCATGGCCGCCCGCGCCGCTTCGGCATCCTGGCGGGCGATGGCCTCGAAGATCTGCTCGTGCTCGCGCTCCAGGCGCGCCATGTAGTGCGTCTGATCGTCATGCGCCAGACGCGCGGAATTGACCCGGGTACGCGGGATGATGCTGGTGCCCAGGTGGCTGAGAATGTCGGTGAAATAGCGGTTGCCGGTGGCTTCGGCGATACGCAGGTGGAACTGGAAGTCCGAGGACACGGCATCGCTGGAGTTGGCCGTGCTCTCGTTGATCGCATCCAGCGCCTCGCGAATGGCCTGGAGCTGGGTGTCACTGCGGCGCTGGGCAGCCATGCCGGCAGATTCCACCTCCAGGCTGATGCGCAGCTCGAGAATGGCCAGCACGTCACGCAGGGTGACGATGGTCGCCGGGTCGATGCGAAAACCGCTGGCGCTGGGCGTATCGAGCACGAAGGTGCCGATGCCGTGGCGGGTCTCCACCAGGCCGGCGGCCTGCAGGCGTGACAGAGCCTCACGCACCACGGTACGGCTGACGCCCTGCTCCGCCATGATCGCCGACTCGGTCGGCAGCTTCTCACCGCGTTTGATCACACCATCGCGAATACGCTGCGACAGCTCGGCCACCAGTTCCTGGGCCAGGCTGCGTTGCTTGCGAGGGGTGCGGGGTTGGGCAGGGATATTGTCCATATCGATGGCGATTCTCGGCTTACGGTCAGCACCAATCATAGCCCAGCAGTTGTACGATGACACTATCAATTGCGACCTTGACCCTGCCCAGTGCTGTCGCTGCAATACAGCCTCGCCCGGTTGCAGGCGCCAGCGCAGCGTATGTGGCTGCGCGATGTAGACAAACTGTCCCGCGAACAGGTCGCCATTGTTGCGCAATGGGATTTCTACGTTGCGCGAGCATTACCGTCCGAGCCGCTGGACAATACCTTTACCGATTGGTCCGGTGAGGCGCGCATCATTCAGTTATCAATTGCACGACCGAACACAGGACAGCTCGATCTACCTGCTGTTCTGCCCGCCCGAGCGCCCCTTCTTCTGCTTCGAGCCCGTCAGCCATCCGGTCAATAGGCACCATTTGCCAGGCCGGGCGGGACTCGAATTATTGCAGCCCGGCGCAACTTGCCAATTGCGCTACGAATTGCAATCCCAGGCGTGGATGGCATGACGACGCTGGACAGTCGAGAACTTTTGGCGATAATGGCGCGCACTGTTTCGAGCGCTGCAGATAGCAAGTTACATCTCCACTGTAACTAAACGGGAAAATCACGCTCCAAGGTACTGCCGGGCCAGCATGGCCGGTTCAGAACTACCGAATCAGAGGATGGCCGCAACAGTGAAGTCGATGCTTCACGTGCCACCTGAAATCATTGAAGAAAAATAGGAAAGCCAAGTGACGAAAGACGAACTGCGCGCCGAGCTCGAGCGCCAGGCGCAGCGTTACAAGGACGTATACGGCGGGGAAGTCATCACCTACGCCGCTCAACCGGATCCCGACCGCAAACCCTGGCGCAAACGCCCAAGCCTGCTCGATCAGGCCTTCGATAAAGAAATCGAGAAGATCGAAAAAGAACGCAGAGAGAAACAGGAAGCGGCAGAAGAACTCGGCTAAGTTCGCCGCTGTCGTCATTTCCTCGAAGATATCTCGAATAACTAACGAGCTTGTACTGCCGCATGAACCAACGCGCGGCCACGACAAGTCGTGCCCGCGCGCTCATTAGCTGCGCCCTCGGTTCTTCGACATTCAGCGTTTCTTGCTACCCAACAGCGAGCCCATCAGACCGCGCACCAGTTGCCGGCCAAGTTGATTGGCTGCCTGGCGCACGGCGGACTTGAGGGCTTGCCCGGCAATGCCACCAAGAAACTCGCCGGCCATTTGTCCCAGCCCCGGCGCCTCTGCCGTTGCCTTGGCAGCCTTGTCAGCATCGGCGGCCTGGGTCGCCCGAGCCAGCAACCGCTCGTAGGCCGATTCGCGGTCGATGGGTTTGTCATAACGCCCGGCCAAAGGCGACTGGCGCACCAGCGCTGCGCGCTCGCCTGCACTCAAGGGGCCGATGCGCGACTGCGGCGGCGCCACAGCCACACGCTGCACCATGGCCGGGGTACCCTTGTCCTCCAGGGTGGCGACCAACGCCTCGCCGATCCCCAGCTCGGTCAGCACCGTCAGGCTGTCGAAGGCAGGGTTGGGACGGAAGCCTTCGGCCACTGCCCGCAACGCTTTCTGCTCCTTGGTGGTGAAGGCGCGCAAGCCGTGCTGAATACGCAAGCCCAGTTGCGCCAGCACCTCATCGGGCAGATCACTGGGCGACTGGGTAACGAAGTAAACCCCCACGCCCTTGGAACGAATCAGCCGCACCACCTGTTCCAGGCGCTCCTGCAGGGCCTTGGGCGTCCCCTGGAAGAGCAGGTGCGCCTCGTCGAAGAACAGCGCCAGTACCGGCTTGTCGGCATCGCCGCGCTCCGGCAGTTGCTCGAACAATTCGGCCAGCAGCCAGAGCAGGAATGTGGCATAGACCTTGGGCGCCTCGTGCACCAGGCGGCTGGCATCGAGCAGATGTATCCGTCCGCGGCCATCGCGATCCGGGTGCAGCAGGTCTTCGAGCTGCAAGGCCGGCTCGCCGAACAGGGCCTCGGCGCCCTGCTGCTCCAGCCCGGCCAGACGCCGCAACAGCGCCTGCGCCGAGGTATTGGTGAACAGCGCGGCGTCATCGCCGAGCACCTGCGGGTTGTCCTTGAGGTAGCCGAGCAGAGCCTTGAGATCCTTGAGATCGAGCAGTAACAGCCCTTCGCGGTCGGCCACCTTGAACGCCGCGTAGAGCGCCGCCTGCTGGCTGTCGGTCAACTCCAGCAGGGCGCCGAGCAGCAACGGCCCCATCTCGCTGAGCGTGGTACGCAACGGGTGACCGCTGAGGCCATGCACATCCCACAGCGTCAGCGGATAAGCCTGCGGCCGATGCTCCAACCAGGGCATGCTGGCGATGCGCTCGGCCACCTTGCCCTGTGGTGCGCCCATGGCTCCCAGGCCGCATAGGTCGCCCTTGACGTCAGCGGCGAATACCGCCACGCCGGCATCGCTGAAGGTTTCGATCAAGCGTTGCAGTGTCACGGTCTTGCCGGTACCGGTGGCCCCGGCGATCAGGCCGTGACGGTTGGCCAGGCGCAGCGGCTGGCCCACCGGCTGCCCCTGGCTACCGGCGCCGATGATGAACTGGGAACTTGCAGGCATCTTGCCGTCCTCTGGGTTGGAGTCTGTCGCTGTTTCGTGCACCTCGGATCTGCGCCATCCGCCACCGTCGCTGCGAATACGCCAGGCAGCCAGGGCAAGCGCCCCTCAGGTGGGATCCGCTTCGTCCGCTTCGTCCTGCAATTGCTGCCACAGCTCGGCGGCCCCTGCGAAGTCGGTGCCATCCTCTTCGCTCAAGGCCTCGGGATCGTAGCGCCGCACACAGCCCTCGCCCAGGGTCGGGGGTGCGCTGGATGTCGCCTTGTCCAGTGGATCGCTCATGAATACAGTCTCCGCTCAGTTCGCCTCGACATGACCGGGATCGTGCTGGGCGAATTCCTTCACCGCGCGCAACACATCATGCCGACTGACCTGGCCCACCAGACGACCGTCCTCGACCACCGGCAGACGGCCATGTCGACCGTTGAGAAAACGTTCGGACAGCTCGATGACATCGACGTCCGGGCCTATCGCCTCGACATCGGTGGTCATGTAGGCACTGACGCAACCACCAGTGCCCTCGTAATAGGCACCGGAGAGAATGCCGCGCAGGCAGTCGCCCTCCGACAGCATGCCAATCAGATGGCCCTGGGTATCGACCACCGGAGCCCCGGAAATACGGTGCTCCAGCAGACGGTTGATGGCGGTGAACAGATCGGTGTCGGATCTGAAGGTCACCAGGCGGCGGGTCATGTAGTCGCGCACCTTGATGGATTTGAGCATGGGCAGCGTCCTCCACAGTGGGGGGGTTCGGCCCCGACGACGGATCAGTCGAATACCACCGTCTTGTTGTCGTGCACCAGAACCCGGTCTTCCAAGTGATAGCGTAGCCCACGAGCCAATACCATCTTTTCCACGTCCTTGCCGAGGCGCACCATCTCCTCGATATCGTCGCGATGGGTCACGCGCACCACGTCCTGCTCGATGATCGGGCCGGCGTCCAGCTCTTCGGTAACGTAGTGCGAGGTCGCGCCAATCAGCTTCACGCCGCGCAGCGAGGCCTGATGATAGGGCTTGGCACCGACGAACGACGGCAGGAAGCTGTGGTGAATGTTGATCACCCGCTGTGCATACTCGGCGCACAACGCCGGCGGCAGGATTTGCATGTAGCGCGCCAGGACGATCACATCGGCCTGGTGCTCCTTGACCAGTCGCTCCACCTCGGCGAAGGCCGGTGCCTTGTCCTTGGGGTCGACCGGCACATGGAAGTAAGGGATGCCATGCCACTCCACCATGCGCCGCAGATCGTCATGGTTGGCGATCACGCAGGGGATCTCGCAATCGAGCTCGTTGCTGTGCCAACGGTGCAGCAGATCGGCCAAGCAGTGCGACTCACGACTGGCCATCAGCACCACACGCTTTTTCTTCGCCGAATCGGTGATGCGCCACTCCATGGAAAATTCACGGGCGATGGGCGCGAAGGCCTGCTTGAAGCCCTCCAGATCGAATGGCAAGGAATCGGCACGGATTTCGTGACGCATGAAGAACCAGCCACTCTGGGTATCGGAGTGATGGCTGGCTTCGGTGATCCAGCCGTTATAGGTGGCCAGGAAATTACTGACTTTGGCAACGATGCCGACACGGTCTGGGCAGGAAATGACCAGTCTGAACGTACGCATGAAGTTTTGACCCCAGGTAACAGCGCAAAAGTGCGCCATTCTAGGGTTTGCAGAAAAAACCGTCGAGCGCAGACGAGCGCACCGCCGTGCATTCCAGGCGGCGGCCCTGACGCGCAGCATCCTGGTATTCACCCGCAATATCCGCAGCCTCAACTTGTCTGACAGCGAGGCTTTTCACCTCATGCAGCAGGCGCGAAATACAAAACACACGCCGACAACGCTTCGGTACTTCAGGATGAAAAGCGAATCATGAACTAAACGAACAATCTTGGTTCACTATTGTCTGGCAGATACAATCGGTTGCAGAGCGCAAGCAGAAGTTTTTATTTCAGTGTTTACTTGTTTTGAACGCATGACTATTATTGGCCCACTGGTCGCCGTAAATCCAAATCATAAGGTAAATTCCATGTCGCTGATCACCGAATACCGCTCGCTCGAAGAGAACATCAAGGAACTGCAAGAGCGCCTGAAGAATCTGTCGCAAGACGACAAACTGAAAAAAGAACTCGAGTTCGAGGGCAAGCTGCGCAGCCTGATGGGTGAGTATCAGAAGTCGCTGCGCGACATCATCGCCCTGCTCGACCCGGAGGCCAAGTCGGTCAAGGCTCCGCGCAGCGCCAAGCCTGCTACCAAGCGTGCGCGCAAGGTCAAGCAGTACAAGAACCCGAACACGGGTGAAGTCATCGAAACCAAAGGCGGCAACCACAAGACGCTGAAAGAGTGGAAAGCCAAGTGGGGCGCCGACACCGTAGAAAGTTGGGCCACTCTGCTGGGCTGATCCAAGCACAGCGCAGACAAAACGCCAGCCTTGCTGGCGTTTTTTATGCGCGCTAACTGGCTCCAACCATGCCGCACTCCTGCTGTAGCCGTGTGTCATGAATCTGGCGTCAGCGTCTTGCCTGCAGCCCCCTCTAAGAACTACCTGCGTTGCGGCTCAACATGCTCATTTACAATGATGAGCCCAGTGCTTTTTCACCTGTCTTTGTCGGGTCGCCATCGCTATTGCGCTGACTGCCTACGTCTTCAGAGGTGCCCTACGGGCGATGGCTGAACGCTCTCATGTTCACGCTAGCGACCGCACCACTATTGGGCGCTGCCCCCAACTCAGGAATTGCCGAGCCCATAGCGGCTTTCCAGTGCCTGGGCATAGCTGAGCCATTGCGCAAGAAGTTGCCCCTGCTCGGCGGAACATTCACCGCGTAACTTCTCCAGCGCTAGCTTGAATTGCTCAAGGGTATTGGGAGCACCGAATTCAGGCTGGCTCAGGCGTTGTCGGCAGAAATCGAACCAGCGCTGTTGCTCATCCGCCGAAAGTGTCTGCGCGAAGTTGCGCGCGCGATAACGAAAGAGCAATTCCGGTAAACGAATATCGTCGAAAGAAAGTGACTGATTGGTCAGCTCTTCAGGTTGCGCCCGCCGTACCTGCTCGCACAGCCGGCGGTCACGGTCACCGATGAAACCATCGTATAGCTGCTGTTCAGGATCGAGACTGGCGGCGAAGGCTTCCTCGCGATAGATCGAAGCCAGCTTGTCCTGCCAGGCCGCGAGGTTGTCGCGCAGCAGCGCGGCATGCCGCTCGCATTGCGACCAGTCCAGGGCCAGACGCTGGCGATCCTCCTCGCGCAGCACCGAAAGCGGCGCCACCACCGGGCAACGATTGATGTGCAACAGCTTCAAGGGTACCGGCGCCTGCCCCTCACCCAGCTCATCGTGGCGGGTGTACAGGCGACTGCGCAGGGTTTCGGCGTCCAGCTCCAGCAGCGGCGCCGGGTCGGCCTGCAGGTCGACCACGATCAGCGCGTTGCGGTTGCGCGGATGCCAGGCCAGCGGCAGCACCGGCGCCAGATAATGGCGCGCCGCCGAAAAACGGCCGGAAATGTGCAGCAGCGGTTGCAACAGGCGAATCTGGTCGAGTACACGCTGCTTGCTGCGCAACTGGTAGATGAAGTCGTACAGCCGTGGCTGGCGCTCACGCAGCAGGCGCGCCAGGCCGATGGTGGCGCGCACGTCGGACAGCGCATCGTGCGCCTGCCCGTGGTCGATGCCGTTGGCCTGGGTCAGACGCTCCAGCTTGAGACTGACGCGCCCGTCCTCCTGCGGCCATTCGATGCCTTCGGGGCGCAGCGCATAGGCGGTGCGTACCAGATCGATCAGATCCCAACGGCTGTTACCACCCTGCCATTCACGGGCATAGGGGTCGAAGAAATTGCGGTACAGGCTGTAGCGCGTGACCTCGTCATCGAAACGCAGGGTGTTGTAACCGGCGCTGCAGGTGCCAGGCTGCGCCAACTGCGCATGCACGCGGGTGATGAACTCACCTTCGTCGAGCCCCTGCTGCGCCAGGCGCTGTGGGTCGATGCCGGTGACCAGGCAGGCAGCCGGGTGCGGCAGGATGTCGTCACTCAGACGGCAATAGAGATTCAGCGGCTCGTCGATCTCGTTGAGCGCCTCGTCAGTGCGGATACCGGCCACCTGAATCGGTCGGTCACAGCGTGGGTTGATGCCGGTGGTCTCGTAGTCGTACCAGAAGATGCTGCGGCTCAAAACCTATCCTTCCAAGCGATGACGACAGCGGGCTCTGCCGTTGCCGTCGAGAAACGTGAACGAGCACTCATTGCAGCCAATGCTTGCAGACTGCCATTGAGTGACGCGGCGCAAGCCACTACGATGCCGTTTCCCGCCACTCCCTACAAGGACGCAACCGTGAGTGAGACCAGCGTACTCAATCCGTACTCTGCCCCCAGCAGCGATCTCAACCCCATCAGCAGCGACCAGGTCAGCGCCGATCCGCACCTGGCACTGGCGCGTGGTTACGACTTCTCCATCGGCGAGCTGCTCGCCACCGCCTGGCGCAAGACCAGTGGCACCAAGGGCCTGATCTGGGGCGGTTTTCTGGTCATGATGGGTGCGCTGTTCATGGCGCAGATCGTCCTGTACATCGTCGCCATGATCTTCGGCATCGGCTTTATCGGCCTCGGCGCCCTGAGCGGCTCTGAAGGCGGAATGGCCGTAGCCGGAGCCTTCGGTCTGTTCGGCTTCATCCTGATCAGCTCGGTCGCGGTCGTGGCATTGATGTACCCCTTCCTGGCCGGTCTCAACATGATCGGCATTCGTCAGGCAGCAGGCCAGCCCCTGCGCTTCGCGGAAATATTCAGCCACTTCGGGCGTACCTTGCCACTGTTCGTCGCTGGTCTACTGATCGTGATTGCAACCAACATTGGCTACATGCTGCTGATTCTTCCCGGCATCTATCTGCAAGTCGCACTGCTGCTCACCATCCCATTGGTGGTCGAGCGCAAGCTCTCGGCCTGGCAAGCGATCGTGGTGTCCTGCAAAGCCATAAATCGTCACTGGTTCAAGGTGTTCTTCCTGATGCTGAGCATGGGCATCTTGCTCTTGATCAGCGCGCTGCCATTCGGTATCGGCCTGATCTGGACCATGCCGATGTTCATCGTGATGATAGGTGAGCTGTACAACCGCATCTTCGGTGTTCTGCCGGCGCCTGCTGCCTGAGTCCCATGCCGGGCCCATCCTTCGGCCCGGTTGCGTTCGTGTCCCGCTGCTCGCTAGCATCGGGCTTTCGCCCAGACAGACCGCCGATGCCCCTGACCACAAGCACACGCGCCACTGCCGATACCCCGGCCCTGGATACCCACTATCAAGTGGAAACCCCGGAAGGCATCGACCTGCATCTGCGCCCCGCCAGTCTGGTGCCACGTGCCCTGGCATTCGCCATCGATCTGGCCATACGTGGCCTGATTCTCGGCGTGGCCTACGTGGTGCTGGGCCTGCTCGGGCAGTTCGGCTTGGGCCTGGCCACCATCCTGCTGTTTCTCGTGACCTGGTGGTACATGGTGCTGTTCGAGGTGCTCAACCAGGGCCGCTCCCCCGGCAAGCAGTTGCTCGGCCTGCGTGTGGTGCATGACGACGGCACGCCCATCGGCTGGGCTGCGTCGCTGACGCGCAACCTGCTGCGCTTCGTCGATCTGCTGCCATTCGGTTACACCTTCGGCATCCTCAGTTGCCTCAATCATCCGGCTTTCAAGCGCCTCGGCGATATCGCCGCCGGCACCCTGGTGGTCTATCGCGAGGTCGCCCCGAGCCGCCCCGAGCTGCCGGATGCCGAGCCGCTGCCAGCCCCCTTCCCGCTGACGCTGAGCGAGCAGCGTGCCTTGCTCGGTTTCGCCGAGCGCGGCGGGCAGCTCTCCAGTGCGCGGCGCGCCGAACTGGCCGCCCTGTTGGCCGAGCCGCTGCAGATTCCAGCCGAACAGGCCGAAGCGCGGCTCAATGGCATCGCCCGTGGGCTGCTGGGAGCTGCGCCATGAAACAGAGCCTGTTCGAGACGCGTCACCAACGCGAGTGGGACAGCTTCGCCCAGCAACTCGCCGCGCTTGAACAGGGCAAGGCCCAGGGCGAAGCCTGCACGCGCTTCGCCGCCGATTACCGGCAGCTCTGCCAGCACCTGGCCCTGGCCCAGGCGCGCGGTTACAGCAGCCACCTGATCGACCAGTTGCAGCAACTGGCCATGCGCGGCCACCAGCAGTTCTACCGTCACCGCAGTACCCTCGGCGCGCAGTCGATTCGCTTTTTGCTCGGCGGTTTTCCGCGCCTGGTGCGTCGCGAATGGCGCCTGGTATGCGCAGCCAGCCTATTGTTCTTCGGCACCCTGGCGTTGATGGGGGTGCTCACCTACCTGTTTCCCGAGCTGATCTACAGCCTGGTGGCGCCGGATCAGGTCAGCGAGATGGAGCGCATGTACGACCCGGATGCCCGGCGCATCGGCCGCTTCGGTGAGCGTGATGCCGGCGACGACTGGATGATGTTCGGCTTCTACATCATGAACAACATCGGCATCGCCTTTCAGACCTTCGCCGGCGGCCTGCTACTGGGCCTGGGCAGCCTGTTCTTCCTGCTCTTCAATGGCCTGATGATCGGTGCCGTGGCCGGCCACCTGAGCCGCATCGGCTACGGCGAAACCTTCTGGTCCTTCGTCATCGGCCATGGTGCCTTCGAGCTGACCGCCATCGCTCTGGCTGGCGCCGCCGGGCTCAAGCTGGGCTGGGCGCTGCTCGCCCCCGGCCGCCTGCGCCGTGGCGAAGCGCTGCGCCAGGCCGCCAGCCAGGCCATCCAGCTAGTGGCCGGGGTCGTCCTGTTCCTGCTGCTGGCCGCCTTCATCGAGGCCTTCTGGTCGTCCACCACAGTGGCCACGCCCCAGGTCAAATATGCCGTCGGTGCCCTGCTCTGGATCCTCGTGCTGAGCTACCTGACCCTGGCCGGGCGGAGGCAACATGCGCCTGACTGAAGCCAGCCTGGCCATCCGCCCACGCACGGCCTGGGAAGCGCTGGATCTGGGCGTGCTCATGGCTCAGCGCCACGCCGGCCTGCTGATGGCCAGTTGGGCGCTGGTCACCCTGCCGATCTTCGCGCTGCTCTGCGCTCTGCTCTGGGAGTATCCGGGTGCAGCCATCCTGCTGTTCTGGTGGTTGAAGCCAGCCTATGAACGCCTGCCGCTGTACATCCTGTCGCAGGCATTGTTCGGCAACACGCCGACACTCAAGCAGGCACTGAAGGCCTGGCCCAGGCTGCTGAAACCGCAACTGCTGGCCAGCCTGACCTGGCGCCGACTGAGCCTCACGCGCAGCTTCGACCTGCCGGTGCTGCAGCTCGAAGGGCTTTCCGGACAGGCGCGCAGCCAGCGTCTGATCGTACTGTCACAGCGCGGCAGCGGCGCGGCGACCTGGCTCACGGTAGTCGGCGTGCATCTGGAAAGCGCCCTGCTGCTGGGCCTGAGCACCCTCTTCTACCTGATGCTGCCACAGCAGATCGAACTGGACTGGAGCTGGCAGAGCCTGATCGCCGCGGACGGCAGCCAATGGCTATGGCTCGAGCACCTGTCCAACCTCGGCTACGCCCTGCTGCTGATCGTCTGGGAGCCGGTCTACGTCGCCTGTGGTTTCACGCTCTACCTCAATCGCCGCACCGAACTGGAGGCCTGGGACATCGAGCTGGTGTTCCGCCGCCTGCGCCAACGCCTGATCGGCACGGCCTACGCCCTGTTGCTCGGCTGCGCCCTGCTGCTGGGCCAGCCGGCCAGCACGGCCTGGGCCGACGAGGCAGCCACGGCGCCACAGAACGACCCGCTGGGCCCGCAGGCACCACGCTTGCTGGAGCAATCTCTAAACAGCCAGGCCGCGCACGAAAGCATCACCCGCCTGCTCGACGAGCCGCCGTTCCAGAATCGGGAAACCGTCACGCGCTGGCGCCTGGGCGACGAGTCTGCAGAAGAGAAAGAGGAACCAGTCGAGCCCACGGGCTTCCTTGACCTGCTGGAAAAGCTCGGGCAGCTCTGGAAAAGCCTGGATACCATGGCCCAGGTCTTCGAGGTGTTGCTCTGGGGCAGCCTGTTCGCTCTGCTGGCGTTCATCCTCTGGCGCTACCGCGACTGGCTGCAGACCTTCGGCGAGCGCGTCGGCCTGCCGCAACGCCGCACGGTGGTGGCGCCCACGCAATTGTTCGGCCTGGAAGTGGCCCCGCAAAGCCTGCCCGAGGACGTGGCCAGCGAAGCGCAACGGTTGTGGGATCAGGATCCACGCGCGGCCTTGAGCCTGCTCTATCGCGCGCTGCTCAGCCGCCTGCTGCACGATCATCATCTGCCACTGAAGGCCTCGCACACCGAGGGCGAAGTCCTGCACCTGGTCGCCACCCTGCAGCAGCAAGCCCTGCAGCACTACAGCGAACAGCTCACCGGCCATTGGCAGGCGCTCGCCTACGGTCATCGCCAACCGCCAGCCGAACAGGCCCAGCACCTCTGCCAGAGCTGGCGTGAGCTGTTCGGTCAGCAGGTTCGCGCATGAGCCGCCGCGCCGGATTCCTCACGGCCATGGCCGTGCTGCTGGCCCTGGGGCTGCTGGCCATCTATCTGCTGGGGCGCCTGCAGCCCTACCAGGAAACCCTCGAACACGGCCCCGCCCCCGAAGTGGACGCCAACCCTTACCTGGCCGCCGAACACTTCCTGCGCCAGCAAGGCATCGCCGTGCAGCGTGCCGACAATCTGGAAGTCCTCAGCACCCTGCCGAGCCAGGGGCAGACCCTGATGCTGCTGGCCGACCGCGGCAACATGACGCCACGCCAGGCCGAGCACGTGCTGCAATGGACGGCCAATGGCGGCCACCTGCTACTGATCGCCGAGCGCCTGTGGGACGCGGACGAAGGCAAGAGCGGCGATCTGCTCCTTGACCTGCTGGACATCGAGCAGTACATGAGCGACGACCTCGACGACGACGAAGCCGAAGGCGAGCCGGCCGACGCGCAGAGCGAAGACGCCTACCCGGATCTGACCAAGCTGTACCTGCAGAACGAAGACGCCCCGGCCTACATCGCCTTCGACACCGCCTTCCACCTCTACGACGCGCAGAACCGTGCCCATGCCTGGGCCAACAGCGCCCAGGCCACCCACCTGCTGCAGCTCTATCACGGCGACGGTCTGATCACCGTGATGAGCGATCCGTGGATCTGGCAGAACCAAGCCATCGGCGAATACGACAATGCCTGGCTGCTCTGGTACCTCAGCCAGGACAGCGTCGTCACCCTGCTCTACCGTGCCGACCACGATGACCTGTTCACCTTGCTGCTGCGCCACTTCCCACTGGCGCTGGTGGTGCTGGCCCTGCTGATCGCCGCCGCCCTGTGGCACGCCGGCATGCGCCATGGCCCGCTGCTGGCGCCGGCCAGCCGCGCGCGCCGGCAACTGGCGGAACACCTGCGCGCCAGCGCCGACTTCCTGCTGCGCCGCAGCGGCCAGCACAGCCTGCTGCACATCCTCCAGCAGGACATCAAACGCCGCGCCAGGCGCCGCTACCCCGGCTTCGAGAAACTCGGTGTCGCCGAACAGTGGCAGGTACTTGGCCGCCTGACCCGCCTGCCCAGCAAGGCGATCAGCCAAGCCATGCGCCCGCTGCCCAAGCAGCGCCTATCGGCCAGTGACTTCACCCGCCAGGTCGCCCACCTGCAAACCCTCAGGAATGCCCTATGACGAGCGAACAGACGCCTGATACCGAAAACCTGCCGGCTGCCGATGCAGCGGCTGCCGCCCCGGTCAATCCACAGGCCCAGCAGCGCCAGCGCGCCAGCGCCCTGGCCCAGGCCCTGCGCAGCGAATTGCGCAAGGCCGTGATCGGCCAGAACGCGGTGATCGACGACGTGCTCACGGCGCTGATCGCCGGTGGCCACGTGCTGGTCGAAGGCGTACCCGGCCTGGGCAAGACCCTGCTGGTGCGCGCCCTGGCGCGCTGCTTCGGCGGCGACTTCGCGCGCATCCAGTTCACCCCGGATCTGATGCCCAGCGACATCACCGGCCACGCCGTGTACGACCTGCAAAGCGAGCAGTTCAAGCTGCGCAAGGGGCCTATCTTCACCAACCTGCTGCTGGCCGACGAGATCAACCGTGCCCCGGCCAAGACCCAGGCTGCCCTGCTGGAAGTGATGCAGGAGCGCCAGGTGACCCTGGAAGGTCGCGCCCTGGCCGTGCCACTGCCGTTCATGGTGCTGGCCACGCAGAACCCCATCGAACAGGAAGGTACCTACCCGCTGCCGGAAGCCGAGCTCGATCGCTTCATGCTCAAGCTGCGCATGGACTACCCTGAGCCGGACGAGGAGCTGAGCATGGTGCGTCAGGTGACCCGTTCGGCCAAGGCCGACATGCTCGAAGTCAACCCGCTACGCACCCTGCTGCAAGCCAAGGACGTGCTGGCCCTGCAGAAGATCGCCAGCGATCTGCCCATCGATGACCAGGTGCTCGACTACGCCGTGCGTCTGGCCCGGGCCAGCCGCGCCTGGCCGGGTCTGGCCATGGGCGCCGGGCCGCGCGCCTCGATCGCCCTGGTGCGTGGCGCCCGCGCCCGTGCCCTGCTGCGTGGCGGCGACTTCGTGCTGCCCGATGACATCAAGGGCTGCGCCCTGGCCGTGCTGCGCCATCGCGTACGCCTGGCCCCCGAACTGGACATCGAAGGCCTGTCGGTGGATCAGGTGCTGCAACAACTGCTCGACCAGGTACCGGCACCGCGTCTATGAAGCCTTCGCGCCTGCTCCTTGCCCTACTCGCAGCGCTGCTGGCAATCGCCGTACTGCTCGGCGCCCTGCCACTGTTCGGCATCGCGCTGCCGGCCAGCCTGCAACCCTTGAGTTGGGGCATGCTCGTCGCCCTGTTGCTGGTCGCGGCCAGCGATGCCCTATGGCTGCGCCGCCTGCCCACGCCACGGGTGCAGCGCACCTTGCCGGGCAACCTGCCGCTGGGGCGCTGGAGCGACGTGCAGTTGCAGGTGCATCATGACTTCTCGAACGCGGTGCAGCTCGAACTGTTCGACCATGTCCCGGCCGGCATGGCCTTCGAGGGCATGCCACTGCGCATCGACCTGCATCCGGGCCAGCAGACGCAATCGAGCTACCGCCTCAAACCCCAGCAACGCGGACACTTCGCCTTCGCCCGCTGCGAACTGCTGCTGCCCAGCCCGTTACGCCTGTGGCAGGGCCGCCGCCTGCTCGACATGCCTGGCGAGAGCCGTGTGTTCCCCGACTTCGCCCGCCTCTACGGCGCCCAATTGAAAGCCGTGGACGACTGGCTCAGCCAGCTTGGCGTGCGTCAACGCCCGCGCCGTGGTCTGGGTCTGGAATTCCATCAGCTACGCGAGTTTCGCGACGGCGACACCCTGCGCCAGATCGACTGGAAGGCCACCGCGCGCAAGCGCACGCCCATCGCCCGCGAATACCAGGACGAGCGTGACCAGCAGATCGTCTTCCTGCTCGACTGTGGCCGGCGCATGCGCAGCCAGGACGACGAGCTATCGCACTTCGATCACGCCCTCAATGCCTGCCTGCTGCTCAGCTACGTGGCCCTGCGCCAGGGCGACGCGGTGGGCCTGGCGACCTTCGCCGGCAATCACCAGCGCTACCTGGCCCCGGTCAAGGGCCAAACGCAGCTCAACAGCCTGCTGGGCGCCGTCTACGACCTGCAGACCAGCCAGCAGCCGGCCGACTTCAGCGCCGCCGCCGACCTGCTCCTGTCCCGCCAGCGCCGCCGCGCCCTGGTGGTGCTGGTGAGCAACCTGCGCGACGAGGATGACCAGGATCTGCTCGCCGCGGTCAGGCGCCTGTCGCGCCAGCATCGCGTGCTGGTCGCCAGCCTGCGCGAAGAGGTGCTCGACCAGCTCCGCCAGGAGCCCGTGACGGGCTACGAGCAGGCCCTGGCCTACTGCGGCACACTGGATTACCTCAACGCTCGCGCCGGGCTGCACGAGCGCCTGGCCGCGCATGACGTGCCGGTGCTCGATGCCCGCCCAGGCGAGCTGGGGCCGGAGCTGGTCAGCAGCTACCTGGCCTGGAAGAAAGCGGGTGCACTTTGACCCCGCAAGGCGGTCGAAGATATCGACGCAGAGGCCCTGGCACCGGCTTTCCCACACAGATGTTGCGTGGTTATGGCCGAGGCTGGGTGCTATGATTCCGAGTCTGTGGCGCAAGGAGTACAAACTCCACGCCGCTCGCAGGCTGGGATCAGCCTGCCTTCAGGGCCGCCCGTGATCGGCCTCATGCGCATACCGCACACGACCTGAGTAGGAGATAGACCATGGCTTTTGAATTGCCGCCGCTGCCTTACGAAAAGAATGCCCTCGAGCCGCACATTTCCGCCGAGACCCTGGAATTCCACCACGACAAGCACCACAACACCTACGTGGTGAACCTGAACAACCTGGTGCCGGGCACCGAGTTTGAAGGCAAGAGCCTGGAAGAGATCGTCAAGACCTCCTCGGGCGGCATCTTCAACAACGCCGCCCAGGTGTGGAACCACACCTTCTACTGGAACTGCCTGTCGCCCAACGGCGGTGGCCAGCCCACCGGCGCCCTGGCTGACGCCATCAACGCCGCTTTCGGTTCCTTCGACAAGTTCAAGGAAGAGTTCAGCAAGGTTTCCATCGGCACCTTCGGTTCCGGCTGGGGCTGGCTGGTGAAGAAGGCTGACGGCTCCCTGGCCCTGGCCAGCACCATCGGCGCTGGCTGCCCGCTGACTTCCGGCGATACCCCGCTGCTGACCTGCGACGTCTGGGAGCACGCCTACTACATCGACTACCGCAACCTGCGTCCGAAGTACGTCGAGGCGTTCTGGAACCTGGTCAACTGGGACTTCGTCGCCCAGAACTACGCGGCCTGAACCCAGGCAAGGTAAGACAAGAACCCGGCCCTGCAGCCGGGTTCTTTTTTCAGCCCTCGAAAGTCACGAAACAAAGACACTTCGAGCGCCCCGAGCAAATGCTTGCAGTCGGCTCGACGACGATCCAGTATCAACTTTCTGTCAGCACATGGCACTAAAGTCCTAGCCTTCTTCACCGACAACCTCATCGAGACGGCGCGGCCCGCTCTGCGGACTCACGCACGAAAAATGCATACATCCATGGTGGCCCTTTGACGGCCAGGGCGAGATTGCCAATACTTGCCCGATGACGCTGCTGCACTGACACAAGGAATTGACGTTGAAGCTGGAATTGAAGAACAGCTTGTCACTCAAGTTGCTCCGCGTAGTGCTGCTTTCAGCATTCGTGGTCGGCGTCGTATTGAGTTGTGCGCAGATCGTCTTCGACGCCTACAAGACGCGCCAGGCAGTGGCCAACGACGCGCACCGCATCCTCGGCATGTTCCGCGACCCCTCGACCCAGGCGGTTTACAGCCTGGATCGGGAAATGGGCATGCAGGTGATCGAAGGCCTGTTCCAGCACGAATCGGTGCGCTACGCGTCCATCGGTCACCCCAACGAACCCATGCTGGCCGAGCGTTCACGGGATCTGGCGCAGATTCCCACGCGCATGCTCACCGATCCGATCCTCGGCCAGGAGCAGCAGTTCTCAATCAAGCTGGTTGGTCGCGGCCCCTACAGCGAATACTACGGCGATCTCACCATCATCCTCGACACCGCGCCCTATGGAGAGAACTTCGTCACCAACTCGGTGATCATCTTCATTTCCGGCGTGCTGCGGGCCATGGCCATGGGCCTGGTGCTCTACCTGGTCTACCACTGGCTGCTGACCAAACCGCTGGCGAAGATCATCGAGCACCTGACCAATATCAACCCCGACCGCCCCAGCGAGCACAAGCTGCCCATGCTTCCGGGCAACGAGAAGAACGAGCTGGGCCTATGGATCAACACCGCCAACCAGTTGCTCGCCTCCATCGAGCGCAACACGCAACTGCGCCGTGAAGCGGAGAACAGCCTGCTGCGCATGGCCCAGTTCGACTTCCTCACCGGCCTGCCCAATCGCCAACAACTGCAACAGCAGCTCGACCAGATTCTCGAGGATGCCGGTCGTCTGCAACGCCGTGTCGCCGTGCTCTGTGTCGGCCTCGACGACTTCAAGGGCATCAACGAACAGTTCAGCTACCAGAGTGGCGACCAGTTGCTCCTGGCCCTCTCCGACCGCCTGCGCAGCCACAGTGGCCGCCTCGACGCCCTGGCCCGCCTGGGTGGCGACCAGTTCGCCCTGGTGCAGGCCGACATCGAACAACCCTACGAAGCCGCCGAGTTGGCGCAGAGCGTGCTGGACGACCTGGAACTGCCCTTCATGCTCGACCAGCAGGAGGTGCGCCTGCGCGCCACCATCGGCATCACCCTGTTCCCGGAAGATGGCGACAGCACCGAGAAACTGCTGCAGAAAGCCGAGCAGACCATGACCCTGGCCAAGAGCCGCTCGCGCAACCGCTATCAGTTCTACATCGCCAGCGTCGACAGCGAGATGCGCCGCCGTCGCGAACTGGAGAAGGACTTGCGCGACGCCCTGGCGCAGAACCAGTTGCACCTGGTCTATCAGCCGCAGGTGGACTACCGTGACCATCGCGTGGTCGGCGTCGAGGCCCTGCTGCGCTGGCAGCATCCGCAGCACGGTTTCGTCGCGCCGGATCTGTTCATCCCGCTGGCCGAGCAGAACGGCACCATCATCCCCATCGGCGAATGGGTGCTCGACCAGACCTGCCGGCAACTGCGCGAATGGCACGACCAGGGGTTCAGCGACCTGCGCATGGCCATCAACCTGTCCACCGTGCAGTTGCACCACTCCGAGCTGCCACGGGTGGTCAACAACCTGATGCAAGTCTACCGCCTGCCGCCCAAGAGCCTGGAGCTGGAAGTCACCGAAACCGGCCTGATGGAAGACATCAGCACCGCCGCCCAGCACCTGCTCAGCCTGCGCCGCTCGGGGGCGATGATCGCCATCGACGACTTCGGAACCGGCTATTCCTCGCTGAGCTATCTCAAGAGCCTGCCACTGGACAAGATCAAGATCGACAAGAGCTTCGTGCAGGATCTGCTCGAAGACGAGGACGACGCTACCATCGTTCGCGCCATCATCCAGCTCGGCAAGAGCCTGGGCATGCAAGTCATCGCCGAAGGCGTGGAAACCGCCGAGCAGGAGGCCTACATCATCGCCCAGGGCTGCCATGAGGGGCAGGGCTACCTCTACAGCAAGCCGCTGCCGGCGCGTGAGCTGACCCTGTTCCTCAAGCAATCCCAGCGCCTGAACTCCGCCGCCACGCTGTAACCAGCACGCCGCACTCAGTCGCGGCGGCGTGTCAGGTGTCTCACCAGTTCTGCACACCCAGCACCCAGGCCGTGGCCAGTGCACCGACCAGACACAGCACGGCACCAGCCGCCGCCTGCCAATAGAAACCGCGCGCCAGTTCGTCCTCCCCGGCGTTGGCCAGAATGAAGGGCTGTGCCTCCCTCGGCCTGGCCATCTGATTGCGGGCCGGCTCCTGCGCGCGCAGGCGCTGGCGATCCTCGGCCTCCAGCCGCGCAGCCAGACGCACCCGATCCCATTCCCGCTCATCCAGTTGACCGTTGCCGTCGCTGTCGAAGCGACGCAGCAGGCCGGCGAAGTCGCCCTTCCATTCGCGTATCACCGCGCCCTGCGCCGCCGTCGGATCGAAGCCCTGCTGCGCCGCACCCTGAGTGCGAAAATCGCCGATGGCATACAGCGGCTGGCCGGCATGCAGGCGTTCCTCGACGTAGCGGTAGCGCCTGCCACTGCTCAGAAAGCGCCAGAACCCGCTCTTTACCGGCCCCAACGGATGGCGCAGGTTGCCCTCCCAGCTATCGCGCACCACCGGGCGCACCTCGGCGCCGCGCGGGTCGATCAGGCACTCGCCGGTGCCGTCATCCAGACGCAACCAGGCCTCGCTGCTGCCGCGCTCGACCACCCGCCAGGTGCTCTTGTTGTCGCTGGACTGGTATTCCTCGATGCGATAGCGCCACCACAGGCAGGGTTTGCCGGTCAGCGGGCCGCGCACCTCGGCTCCAGGCAGCTCGTGCAACACGCCATACAACTCGACATAACCCTGCGCCGCCGAACGGATCTTCGAGGTGGGGGTATCCAGCAGATGGCGCGCCTGTGACCAACGCCGCAGGCACCACCAGGCGCCGCTCAGACAGGTGCCGAGGGTGAAAGCCAGGGTGACGAAGAAGCCCAAGGGATCACCCTGCATCATGGTCAGTTGAACAGCGACTTGAGGTCGACGTCGGCCTTCTCCGCCTCGCTGAATACCAGCAGCTCGGCAGCCTGGAAATTGAACATCCGCGCCAGGATCACGTCCGGGAACTGTTCGATGCGCACGTTGTTGAGGTTCACCGCCTCGTTGTACAGCTCGCGGCGGTCGGCGATGCCATTCTCCAGACCGCTGATGCGCTGCTGCAGATGCTGGAAGCTATCGTTGGCCTTGAGCTGCGGATAGTTCTCGGCCAGGGCGAAGAGCTGACCGAGCCCGGCGCGCAGACCGCTTTCGGCCTTGCCCAGGGCGCCCACGTCCTGTTGCTCACGGGCGCTGGCCACGGCGCTGCGGGCGGCGATCACCCGCTCCAGGGTAGCGCCCTCGTACTGCATGTACTGCTTGCAGGTTTCCACCAACTTGGGCAACTCGTCGTGGCGCTGCTTGAGCAACACGTCGATGTTCGACCAGGCCTTGCTCACGCCATGCTTGAGGCGCACCAGGCCGTTGTAGAGGGAAACCGCATAGGCTCCCAGCAGTACGGCGACGACGAGCAGAATCACAGCGGTCAGGCTCATGCAGTTATCTCCATGTAGAACTGCGCAACGGAGCGGGCATTCTAGGGTCTGTTGCCGTTTCGCGCACGGCCGCAACGAAACGGCAGTCGGCCCAGCGCCACCAGCAGAGAGGTTCCGCACAGCTTCGCATAATGGCCTTTACACATAATGCGAAACATTTGCATTATGTCGGGGTTTCGCAGATACGCTCGCGCATCTATCACAACCCGCACACGCAAAGGACTCCGCCATGATTCGTATGCCCCTGGCCTCGGCCAGCCTCCTGGCCATCGCCATTTCTCTAGCCGGTTGCGGTGACGACAAAGCACCGGCCAGCCAAGCCGCCGCTCCGGCCGCCAGCGAGAGCGCCGCTCCGGCAGCCACCGCCAGCAAGGTGGACGAAGCCGCCGCCAAGGCCGTGGTGAATCACTACGCGGATCTGGCCCTGGCCGTGTTCAGCGACGCCGCCAGCACCGGCAAGGCGCTGCAAAGCGCCGTCGACGCCCTGCTCGCCAACCCCAGCGAAGAAACCCTGAAAGCTGCCCGCCAGGCCTGGCTGGCCGCGCGCGTGCCCTACATGCAGAGCGAAGTGTTCCGCTTCGGCAACCCGGTGGTGGACGACTGGGAAGGCCAGCTCAACGCCTGGCCGCTGGATGAAGGCCTGATCGACTACGTCGCCCCCGACTACCAGCATGCGCTGGGTAACCCGGGCGCGCAGGCCAACATCATCGCCAACACCGAGATCCAGGTCGGCGAAGACAAGATCGACGTCAGCAACATCACAGGCGATCTGCTGGCCAGCCTGAACGAGCTGGGCGGCTCCGAAGCCAACGTCGCCACCGGCTACCACGCCATCGAATTCCTCCTCTGGGGCCAGGATCTCAACGGCACCAAGCCCGGCGCTGGCGAGCGTCCGTACACCGATTATGTAGTGGGTGAAGGCGCCACCGGCGGCCACAACGAGCGTCGCCGTGCCTACCTCAAGGCCGCCACCGACCTGCTGGTCAAGGACCTGAACGACATGGTCGAGCAGTGGAAGCCCGGCGTCGAAGGCAACTACCGCAGCGAGCTGGTGGCCGACTCCGGCGAGAATGGCCTGCGCAAGATGCTGTTCGGCATGGGCAGCCTGTCCCTCGGCGAGCTGGCTGGCGAGCGCATGAAAGTCGCGCTGGAAGCCAACTCCACCGAAGACGAGCATGACTGCTTCAGCGACAACACCCACAACTCGCACTTCTACAATGGCCTGGGCATCCGCAACGTCTACCTGGGCGAGTACAAGAAGGTCGACGGCAGCACCCTGACCGGCCCGAGCCTGTCGGAGCTGGTGGCCAAGGTCGATCCGCAGACCGACACCACCCTCAAGGCCGACCTCGACGCCACCCAGGCCGAACTGCAGAAGCTGGTGGACAGCGCCGAGAAGGACAACGTGCATTTCGATCAACTGATCGCCGCCGACAACGCCGAGGGCCAGGCCCTGGTGCGTGGTGCCATCGCAGCGCTGGTCAAGCAGACCGGCGCCATCGAGCAGGCCTCGGGCAAGCTCGGCATCGCCGACCTGAACCCGGATACCGCTGATCACGAGTTCTGATCGATCCGCGCGTGACGCAACGGCTCGCCCTCTTGGGGGCGGGCCGTTTTTGTTTGTGGGTGATGGGGGGCCGGACTGGCAAGTTTGTATGAGTGCTCGCTTGTTTTCAGCGTTCGGGCTGCTTATCGGCGTTTCGGCGTCTGTTCCGAATTGCCGCGTTTCTGCTGATGTTTTTGGTTTCGCCCTCCCGGGCGGGTGTTCTAACGCCGCTACGGTATGTTCAGATAGTCCGGGTTTCGCCCCCTCGGGCGACTCACTTTTCTTTGAACTGCGCAAAGAAAAGTAAGCAAAAGAAACGCACCCCCGCCATCCGGGTCTCGCTTCGCTCGACTTCCCTCACTCCGGCATTGCTCCGGGGTCGGCTTGCAAGGGCCATCCATGGCCCTTCAAGCCTCTCGTGGCATCCATGCCACTCGCCCCCTGCGCAATGCCTGCGTTCGGCCTCCTGAAGGGGGAGTTAGCGCGCCGGAACGTACATTTGGCTCCGGGCATGCCCGGCGTGTTCTGGTAGCTGTGGAGCCGCGATTTGGCTGTCGAATAAAACCAATACTTTCATTCGCGTAGGGCGTACTCGCGAAGCAGTACGCCGTTGGTGGGAGTATTGAACGTAGGTTGTGGTGCCGAACTCGGCGTGGCCCGGCGGACTGTTCGCTGGCGCTCCTGAGTCCGCCCTACGGCCGCCCTCTCAAACACTCCGTGCTACTTCTGGGTTACCGCAGGCTCAGGCGCGTGCAGAGCCCGCCCAGGAGGGTGAACGGAATCGTCGTGGAAGAGGTTGAGCGACATGGATGTCGCGAGAGCCGCGATGGGCCAGGGATGGCCCACCGCGGCGGGCCTCTGGAGCGGCGATGGAGTGAACGAACCCTGGCGCAGCCAGGGCCGGATGACCGGGCGGAGGTTTTGGTTACTTTTGCCCCAAAAGTGACTCGCCCGGGAGGGCGAAACCAAAAAACATCAACAAAAACGCGGCAATCCGGAACAGGAGACTGTCAGATTTTTCGTGTGCGGGCGTTAACGCCCGTCACCTGACGGACAGTGAATTCACCAGGCGGGCCTGGTGAAGCGAGACACACAGAACAGCCAACACCGAATTGCCAGTCCAGTGCTCCCCCCACTAAACCACCATCTGCCTCACCACCTCCACCCCACGCTCCATCACCACGCCCTCCAATCCCAACACCTCACCCAGATCCGAATACACCCCACAGCCCCGCTCACTGACCCACTTCTCCCGCCCATCGGCGCACAGCAGGCGATATTCGAGCACGAAGGGCCGCCGTGCCCGCAAGCCATCCTGCACGCCACGCCAGACCTGTTCGCGGTCGTGCGGATGGATCAGCCCGTTGTAGGTCAGATCCTGGCTGTCGATCAGCCGCTCGGCCGAGTAGCCGGTCAGCTCCAGGCAACCGGCACTGACGTACTCCATGCTCCAGTGGCGGTTGTTGCGGCAGCGATAGACCATGGCCGGCAGGCCGTCGAGCAGGTTGCTCAGGCTGCGATGGCGCGCCAGCAACCGTTCGCGCTGCGGCATCTGCGCGCTGACGTCGCTCAGGGTGAGCAGATGATCCGTGGCACAGCGCCGTGCACGTACATCGGCCCAGCGCAGTTCGCCGGCCCGTGTGGTATAGCGCAGGCAACCGCTCCAGAGGGGTTGCGTCGGGGTCAGGCCATGCAGGCCAAGCTGCCAGGCGACGTGATCCTCCAGATGCAGAAAGGCCTCGTGCTCACGCCCAATGCACTCGCCAGCGCGATAGCCGCTGAAGGTCTCCCAGCCACGATTGACCCGGCACAGCCGCCCTTGCCCGTCGAGCTGGATCAGCGCCAGGGGCAATTCGTCGGCGCCCGGCCAGGGTAGCCGGGCCGCCAGCCAATGCAGCAACCCCTTCATGGAAATTCCCCCGAATGACGATGCACCCAGGCCGCCAGCTCCAGGCGTGAGCGCAGGTTGAGCTTGCTCAGCAGGTGCTTGACGTAGACCTTCACGGTGCCATCGCTGATACCGAGCTGGCGGCCGATCAGCTTGTTGCTGAAGCCCTCGGCGATCAGCGCCAGGGTCTGCCGCTCACGCTCGGTGAGTTCGATACGCGCCACTGGGGCAGCGGCGTCGCGCTCGCCCAAGCTGCTGGCGAGCAGCCGCGAGAGAGCCGGGTCAAGCCGGCTCTGGCCATGAGCACAGGCACTGACCGCCGCCAGCAGCTCTTCCGGCTCGCTGTCCTTGAGCAGGTAGCCGTCGGCGCCTGCCCGCAATGCCGGCAGCACATCCTCGCGTGCTGCCGAGGCGCTGAGCACCATGACGCTGATTTCCGGCTGGTCGCGCTTGAGGCACTCAAGGGTCTCCAGGCCACCCTGCCCCGGCATGTGCAGGTCGAGCAGGATCAGCGCCGGGTTCAGCGCGCGTGCCAGGGCGATGCCCTCGCGGCCAGTGGACACGCTGCCAACCACGCGAAACTCGCCGCTACTCTCGAACAGCTCGGCCAGGCCACGGCGCAGCATGGGGTGATCGTCGATCAGCAGCAGGTCGAAAGGCGCGTTCATGCCACCCCCCAGCGCAACAGCACGCGCGTGCCGCCCGTCGGTGCCGACTCGATGCGCAACTCGGCGCCAATGGCGGCGGCACGCTCACGCATGATGTGCAGGCCGAAATGCCCCGTCGGCGGCAACTGCTGCGGCAGGCCGACACCGTCGTCGCACACCTCGACGGCGCCACCGTCGGCGCTCGGCCACAGGCGAATCCATACCTGCCGAGCATGGGAGTGGCGCACCACGTTGGCCAGTGCCTCGCGGACGATCTGCAGCACCTGCAGTTCGCTCTCGGCCGGCAGGCAGTGCCCAGGGAGGCGATTGTCCAGGCTGAACACGCAACTGCTGCTACGGGCGAACTCGGCGACAGACGCCTCCAGGGCCTGGCGCAAGGTGCGGCCATCCATGGTCAGGCGCGCGCTGCTGATCAGTTCGCGCACCTGGCGTTGCAGGGTGCGCAGGGTGTCGCGCAGATCGTCGAGCATGGCATCGGCCTGTTCGCGTTGCTGCGGATCGGCCAGCACCTGCTGCAGGCGGCTGCTGCGAATCTGCAGGTAACCGAGCTGTTGCGCCACCGAATCGTGCAGCTCGCGCGCCAGCACGCCACGCTCGGCACTCAGCTCGCTGCGGCGCAAACGGCGTTCCTCGGCGAAGGCCTGCAGCACCTCGGCCAGTTGCCGGCCGATCAGGCGCAGACACTCGCGCTGACGGGCATCGGGGCGCCGGGCGAATGCCACCTGCAGCGAGGCGACGCGCTGCTGTTCCAGGTGCAAACCGCACAGGGCGAGAAAGCGTCCCTGCTCCAGACAGCGCCCGCATAGCTGCAGCGACCCCGGCGACACACCCGCCAGGTCATGAACGCCATCGGTGCAAGGCAACGGCTCGCCCAACAGACGCCAACCCAGCACTCCCGCCTGCGGCAGCAACAGGCTGACCTGTGTGGCCTGCAGGGCGTCCTCCAGCAGTGGCAGCAAGGCACGCAGGGGGGCTTCGATGCTGCCCTGCTGCAGGGCGCGCAACGGCAGCTCCAGCAGCGCCTGGCGATAGGCAGGCAATGCCGTCTCGACCGGCCTGGCCGGGTGCACGGTGAGCAGGGAACGCAACAACGCCTGGAACATCCAGCCTCCGTTCGAGCGGGGATTCTCAGCAGGCTTCAGCAAGTTCCATGCCCCATCCGCACGGAACAGATAACACTGAAAAGAAAGAAAAATTCTCTATAGGAATTTATCCACCTACCTGCATCTGCACCAATCCGAAGCCACCGCGCCTTCGTTCAGGGCAACGCCGCTGCTCCGATTACCTCCAAGGAGGTATCCCCAACGGGCGAATTGCGAGGGGCTAGCAAGCCCGTAAGGTAATTCCCACGAGGAAATTTCAATTCCTGACAATCATCAAAACGATCCGCACGGGAGAGCTTCCATGACCACTCGCATCGCCATCATCGGCGCCGGCCCCTGCGGCCTGGCCCAGCTTCGCGCCTTCCAGTCCGCCGCTGCCAAGGGGGCGGAGATTCCCGAACTGGTCTGCTTCGAAAAGCAGAGCGACTGGGGTGGCATGTGGAACTACACCTGGCGCACCGGTCTCGACGAACACGGCGAGCCGGTACACGGCAGCATGTACCGCTACCTGTGGTCGAACGGGCCGAAGGAATGCCTGGAGTTCGCCGACTACACCTTCGACGAGCACTTCGGTCGCCCGATGGGCTCCTACCCGCCGCGCGAAGTGCTGTGGGACTACATCAAGGGCCGCGTCGAAAAGGCCGGCGTGCGCAAGTACATCCAGTTCAACAGCACCGTGCGCGGGGTGGTCTTCGACGAAGCCAGCGGCCAGTTCGAGGTCACCGTGCACAGCTATGACCATGACCTCACCCGTACCGAGCGCTTCGACTACGTGGTGGTCGCCAGCGGCCACTTCTCCACCCCCAATGTGCCTTACTTCGAGGGTTTCGAGAGCTTCGCCGGGCGCGTACTGCATGCCCATGATTTTCGCGATGCGCTGGAATTCAAGGGCAAGGACGTGCTCATCGTCGGCTCCAGCTACTCGGCCGAGGACATCGGCTCGCAGTGCTACAAGTACGGCGCCCGCTCGATCACCAGTTGCTACCGCAGCGCGCCGATGGGCTACAAGTGGCCGGAAAACTGGGAGGAAAAACCGCTGCTGAGCCACGTCAAAGGCAGCACCGCGTTCTTTGCCGACGGCACCAGCAAGCACGTCGACGCCATCGTCCTGTGTACCGGCTACAAGCACCACTTCCCCTTCCTGGCCGAGAACCTGCGGCTGAAGACCGACAACCGCCTGTGGCCGCTGAACCTGTACAAGGGCGTGTTCTGGGAGGACAACCCCAAGCTGATCTACCTCGGTATGCAGGATCAGTGGTACAGCTTCAACATGTTCGACGCCCAGGCCTGGTACGCCCGCGACGTGATCCTCGGGCGCATCGCCCTGCCCGACCACGCCGCCATGCACGCCGAAGACCTGGCCTGGCGCGAGGAAGAACTGACCCTGAAGAACGCCCAGGAAATGTTCGAGTTCCAGGGCAAGTACATCCAGACCCTGATCGACGCCACCGACTACCCCAGCTTCGACATCGCCGCGGTGAACCGCACCTTCCTCGACTGGAAGCACGACAAGTACGAGGACATCATGGGCTACCGCAACAAGTGCCACCGCTCGCTGATGACCGGCACCCTGGCCACGCCCCATCACACCCCCTGGCTGGAGGCGCTGGACGATTCCCTCGAAGCCTACCTGGCCGACTCGCCGCAGACAGCCATCAAGGCCGTGGGCTGAGCGCCGCGCACGCCCCGTAGGGTGCGCCGTGCGCACCGGCAGCCATCATAAGAACCCAGGTGCCTTGCATGCAGATGCCCATGATTTCCCGGCCATACGAGCCGGCTCTGTTCGCCCGTGCCCCCGGCCTGGAGCGCCACCGCGTCGCCCCTGGCGGCCTGACGGTGATCGCCCTGGAGCCGGGTGACCGCCTCGAGGTGATCGACCTGGAGGGCGACCAGTTGGCCGAGCTGCTGGCCTTCGACGAGAGCGGCCGCGAAGCGCTCGCCGCCCTCGGCCTACTGTCCAGCCCCGGCGCCGACTTCATCGGCAATCTGCTCAGCGATGGCAGCCGCGAATCACAGCACGTCGCCAGTGGTCTGCTCAAACGCCACATCGACTGCCGCCACCTGCCCATGGCCGCGCGCCTCTGGCAGGCGGGTACACCCGCCGGTTTCACTCGCAGCCTCACCGCTGACGCAGCCTTGCTGGTGGTCGTTGCCGCCCCAGGCGGACAGACAGCGGTGGACAGCCAGCAGCGCGCCAGCGAGCTGCGCCTGATCATTCAGCGCGCCAACCCGTCGAGCCTGCTGATCCCCACCCTGCCAGCGCCCCTCGGAGAGGTGGTCGACGAGTTCACCATCGCCCCCGGCACGGCACGCGACTATGTGGTCGCGGCCGGCCAGTACATCCAGGTGATCGACGTCGCCGGCCGGCAGTGCTCGGACTTCGTCGCCTTCGACCGGCGCGGCCTCGATGCCGGCCGCGAGATCGACCTCGACCCCACAGTCACCCGTACCCTGAATGGCAACGCCTACCCCGGCCCGGGCCTGTTCAGCCGCTTCTATGATCGCGACCTGCAACCGATGCTGGAAGTGGTGCGCGACACGGTGGGCCGCCACGACACCTTCGCCCTGGCCTGCACCGCGCGCTACTACGAGGCCCTGGGCTATTTCGGCCACGCCAACTGCAGCGACAACCTCAGCCGTGCCCTCGCCGCCCATGGCGTGCAGGGGCGGTGCGGCTGGCCGGCAATCAACTTCTTCTTCAACACCGGGGTCGATGCGCACCAGCAGCTTACGCTGGATGAGCCTTGGTCGCGCCCCGGCGACTATGTGCTGCTGCGCGCCCAGCGCGAGCTGGTGTGTGCCAGCAGTTCCTGCCCGGACGACATCGACCCGGCCAACGGCTGGCAGCCGACCGACATCCATATCCGCGTGTATGCCGACAAGGAGCGCTTCAGTATCGCCATGGCCAACCGCAAGACGCCCGACGCCGACCCGGTGCTGACCCGAGAAAGCGGCTTTCACCCGGGCACATCCGCCCTCACCCGCCAGTTCGTCGACTATCGCGGCTGGTGGACGCCCACCCAGTTCGACGGCTACGGCACCCTGGCCGAATACCACGCCTGCCGCGAGCGGGTGGCGGTGATGGACCTATCCGCCCTGCGCAAGTTCGAGGTGCTCGGCCCGGATGCCGAGGCCCTGCTCAACCATTGCCTGACCCGCGACGTGCGCAAGCTGGCGGTTGGCCAGGTGGTGTACAGCGCCATGTGCTATGAGCACGGCGGCATGCTCGACGACGGCACGCTGCTGCGCCTTGGCTCCGACGCCTTCCGCTGGATCGGCGGCGAGGACTTCGGCGGCGACTGGATGCGCCAGCAGGCCGAGAAGCTGGGCATGAAGGTGTGGATCAAGTCCGCCTCCGAGCAGATCAACAATATCGCCGTGCAAGGCCCGCTATCGCGCGAATTGCTCAAGCAGATGATCTGGACGCCGGGCACTCAGCCCAGGCTGGAGGAGCTGGGCTGGTTCCGTTTTCTCATCGGCCGGCTGGACGGCTACGACGGCGCGCCGCTGATGGTCTCGCGCACCGGCTACACCGGCGAACTGGGCTATGAGATCTGGTGCCACCCGAACGATGCGATGAAGGTCTGGCAGCGCCTCTGGCAACTGGGCGAGCCGCTGGGCCTGGCGCCGCTCGGCCTGCATGCGCTGGACATGCTGCGCATCGAGGCCGGGCTGATCTTCGCCGGCTACGAGTTCGACGACCAGACCGATCCGTTCGAGGCCGGCATCGGTTTCTGCGTGCCACTGAAGAGCAAGCAGGACGACTTCATCGGTCGCGACGCCCTGCTGCGGCGCAAGGAGCACCCAATGCAGCAACTGGTCGGCCTGGCGCTGGACGGCAACGAGCCGGCTGTTCATGGCGACTGCGTGCATGTCGGCCGCGCCCAGGTCGGCGTGATCACCAGCGCCACGCGCTCGCCCGTGATGGGCAAGAACATCGCCCTGTGCCGCCTGGCAGTGGACTACTGCACGCCCGGCACCCGCGTGGAAGTCGGCAAGCTCGACGGTCAGCAGAAGCGCATCGGTGCCACGGTCGCCACCGGCACCGTGGCCTATGACCCGGACAAGAGCCGGGTCAGGGCCTGATGTCCCGGGTGCGCACCATGGACGCTTCACTGCAACGACCTTCGGTGCGCACAGCGCACCCTACGGTGTGATGGCACCGACCGCACTGTAGGGTGCGCTGCGCGCACCATGGACGCTTCACTGCAACGACCTTCGGTGCGCACGGCGCACCCTACGGCGTGATGGCACCGACCGCACTGTAGGGTGCGCTGCGCGCACCATGGACGCTTCGCTGCAACGAGGTTCGGTGCGCACGGCGCACCCTACGCGTGAAGGCATCGGCCGCACTGTAGGGTGCGCTGCGCGCACCATGGACGCTTCACTGCAACGACCTTCGGTGCGCACGGCGCACCCTACGCGTGAAGGCACCGACCGCACTGTAGGGTGCGCTACGCGCACCATGAACACTTCGCTGCAACGGCGTTCGGTGCGCACAGCGCACCCTACGCGTGATGGCACCGACCGCACCGTAGGGTGCGCTGCGCGCACCATGGATGCTTCGCTGCAACGACCTTCGGTGCGCACGGCGCCCCCGCGTGGAGGGCACCGAGCGGAATTGGACAAGGAATTGCTAGGCAAGCAAGCAGTGCCCTAGTCAACGTCCAAGGAGGATCGGCCGATGTGGTTCAGCAATACCACCGGAAACCTGGTCAGCGAACTCAACCAATGGCTCGAACACCTGCTCAGCCAGCGCCAGCCAGCCAACGAACGCCCGCACCTGCAGCGACAGCCGCAGTTGCTCGGCAGCCTGGAGCGCCTGCAGCGTGACTGGGAGGAACTGCAGCGTATTCGCCAGCACAGTGAGCAACAGCCGCCAGTCCCCTGTACTGCCGCAGAATATGCCGCGCTGCAACAGCGCCTGACCCTGACCGAACGACAATGCGCGCAGCTCGCAGATGAGCTGCGCGCCAGCCAGGCACAGAACCATAGTTTGGCGGCCGAACAGGCGCATTGGGAGGAGGAGCGCCAGGTCTGGGAGCTGACCAAGCGCACCCTGACCGAAGGTTGCTGGGCGATGAACGTGGTGGACGGCGACCCCGACCACCCACAGAACCTGATCCGCTGGTCCGAGCAGTTCCGCGAGCTGATCGGCTACAGCCACGCCGAGTTTCCCGATGGTTGGGACAGTTACTTCCAGGTGGTCAACCCGGATGACCTCAAGGCGGTGATGCAGGCCTTCAACGCCTCGATGGTGGACAAGAGCGGCGATGGTTTCTACGCCGTGGAATACCGCATGCGCCACAAGCGCCGTGGCGAAGTCTGGTTTCGCGAGCGTGGCCGCTGCCTGCGCGATGCCCAGGGCAAGCTGCTTTACGTCACCGGCGCGGTGCGCGAGATCAGCGACGAGAAGGCCGCCGCCAGCCTGCAGGAACGCGAACAGGCGAGCATCCAGGCCACCTATGGGCAGATCGCTCAGGTCGCCGGGGTGATCAAGGGCATCGCCGAGCAAACCAACCTACTGGCCCTCAACGCCGCCATCGAGGCCGCCCGCGCCGGCGAGCAAGGCCGTGGTTTCGCCGTGGTCGCCGACGAGGTGCGCAACCTGGCACGACGCACCCAGGAGTCGGTGCAGCAGATTCAAAGCATGTTGCAGAAGAACCCCTGAGGCACGACCCATTTTCAGGCGTGGTGCCCACTCGATGAACACAAAGAGGGCATTTTTAAACCAGATGTTTCCGAGACGCGCGGCCACAGGGCCGTGCCAGCAGATGGACTTCTGGCACAAGGATTGCCTATTCACACAGGGAACTTTTTATAACTACAGATAAATAACGACCTGAACGGCATCTACCTGAAGTCCCACTGCCAAGACCGACAGACATTCCAAGAACAGCATCGAGGATTGAAAGATGGAAGAGCAGAAGATACCCACTCTGGAGGAGCTACAAGCTCTGATAGAGATGACCAACACCCTGAATATGGAAATATTCTACTGGTGGTGTGTCGCCCTGATGATCATGATTCACGCCGGTTTCCTGTCCTACGAAATCGGCGCGTCGCGCCTGAAGAACGCGCTGGCCGCTGGCGTGAAGAACATCCTCGCCTTCGGCTTCATCGTCCCCAGCGTGTTCCTGCTCGGCTGGGCGGTCTACAACGGCTTTCCGGACGGCATCGTGCCGCGCATGGACGCCATCCTCGCCGGCATGCCGTGGAGCCAGTCCATGGGGCCGAACATCAGCGATAACGCCACCGGCATTTTCTGGGCCGCCTTCGCCATGTTCGCCGCCACCACCGGCTCGATCCTCTCCGGTGCGCTGATCGAACGTACACGGATGAGCGCCTTCATCATCATGACCATCTTCCTCGGCGGCTTCCTCTGGCTGGTAGCGGCGTCCTGGGGCTGGCACCCGCAAGGCTGGCTGACCGTCAAATGGGGCTTCCATGACGTCGGCGCCGCCGGCTGCGTGCACATGATCGCCGGCTTCTTCACTCTGGCGGTGGTGATCAACCTCGGCGCGCGTATCGGCCGCTTCAACGCCGACGGCAGTGCCAACGCCATCGTCGGCCACAGCATGCCGATGAGCGTGGTCGGTCTGATGATGATCATCGTCGGCTTCTTCGGCTTCCTCGGTGGTTGCATCATCTACAACTCGGGCGCGCAGTGGATCAACATCTACGGTGCTCCCACCAACCTCTCAGCCTTCGCCTTCAACACCCTGATGGGCTTCGCCGGCGGCCTGATCGGCGCCTACCTGACCACCCGCGAGCCGTTCTGGATGATGTCCGGCGGTCTGGTGGGCATCATCTCGGTCGCGCCGGGCCTGGATCTCTACCATCCCGGCCTGGCTTATCTGATCGGCATGGGCGTATCCGCCACTGCGCCGCTGGTCAACAACCTGCTGCTCAAGTTCCGCCTCGACGACGCCGTCGGCGCCTTCGCCGTGCATGGCTTCGGCGGTTTCGCCGGCATCGTCATCAGCGGCATCTTCCTGGCCGGCTACCCGAACGTGAACGGCATGCCGGAGATCAGCTTCCTCGGCCAACTGGGCGGCGCCCTGGTCATGGCAGCGCTGGGCTTCGTGCCGGGCTACCTGATCTCCTATGCCCTGAAGAAAGCCGACCTGCTGCGCGTACCGGCGCATGCCGAGGAGCGTGGTCTGGATCTGACCGAAGTACCGGCCCAGGCTTACCCGGAATGGTCATCGATGTACGGCCAGAGCAACAGCGTCGGCGGCAGTGAGCCGGCAGCGCTGGTTGGCGAAACCAAACCCGCCTGACCAACGAGCGCCCCGCCGTCATCAAGCGGCGGGTCAACCCGAAGCAAAGGAGCATCGCCATGAGCATCACCACTTACGAAGGCGCCAGCGCCGTATTCACCTTCGCCGACAAGCCGACCATCCTGATGGTCATCAGCCTGCTGGTGGCGGGCGTCAGCCTCTATGCGCTGATCGCCACCATGATCCACGAAAAGCACAGCTACGCCCTGCCGGACGAAAAGCTACCCAAACTCAAGTAAGCCCACTGCCGGCGGCAAGGGCCGCCGGCCCTTCCAGGCGTTGCGCCTGCCGGGCATGCACACTGCGCAACGCTCTTTATGCAACAGCGCCCAGGTCGAATACGACCTGGCCCTGGGACATCGAGGAAGTAGTCCATGGCCTGGTTCAAGCCCCCCGCCCCCACTCTGTCGGACTGGCAGCGAGCCTTGCTCGCTGGTGATATCGAAACGGCCCTCGCGCAGAACGATGGCAGCTTGCCCGAACGCTTGCGGAGTTGCCTCGAACGCGGCCTGAGCGACCCACCCGTCAGCGACGGGCGCGCCCTCGGCCTGCTTTGTGGGCGTCTCGAAGCGCTGCAACGACACACCCTGCAGGCCATCGAGCAGAGCGAAAACAGCCTGGGCGAAATTGCCGCACGCAGTGGCGAGCAACTGACCTACCTCGACCATACCCGTGGCTTTCTTCAGCACAGCAGCCAAAGCGCCGATGAACTGCGCGGCAAGCTGGCCTGCGAGCTGGACAATACCCAACGGTTCTTCGCCAGCCAGTTCGCCGAACTGCAACAAGCCATCGAGGAGCGCACCAGTGCCTCGCATCAGGTGATCCGCGCCATCGACGAGATCGGCCGCACCGTGCAACTGCTGTCGATCAATGCCGCCATCGAAGCGGCGCACGCTGGCGATGCCGGGCGTGGCTTCGCCGTGGTCGCCACGGAAATTCGCGACCTGGCCTTGCGCACCCAGGCCAACACCCGCCAGGCCTTCGAGCAGATCGACATGTCGCAACTCAGCGCACGCCTGGCGACCCTGCTCGAAAGTGCCGAGGCGCAGCTACAAGAGCTCAGCGGCCAGGTCGGCACTTCGTTGAGCAGCCTGCATGACCTGTTCGGCCAGATGGCTGGGCGCCTCGATGAGATAGAGGGCAACAATCGCGTCATCGCCGCCGGCGTGCAACTCGGCATGAGTACCGATGCGCAACTGCGCGGGCGCAGCAACTGGAGCCGCGCCCTGCTCAGCGACCTCAGCTCGGTATACGCCAGCACGCAGCCCAAGCAAGGCCTGCAACGCCTGCTGCACGAGGAGCGCCTGCAACTCGACCCAGACTACGATCGCCTGGCCGACATCCGCGCCCGCGGCGAACTGCGCGTGGCCATCGAACCCGCTTTCAAGGGTCTGTCCTTCCGCAGCGAGCCAGGTGCCGAACTACAAGGGCTGGATGCCGAACTGGCGCGGGCCTTCGCGCGCTGGCTGGGGGTCAAGTGCCGCTTCATCGAACACCCCTGGGATCGCTGCCTGCAACTGCTGGAGGCCGGTGCCCAACGCCGCGAGAGCGAGGCTGACCTGGTATGGAGCGCCATGCCACCGATGCCCGGCTATGACCGAGTGGCCTTCTCCATGCCCTACGTGTTCCTGCCCTATGTGCTGGCCAAGCGCGCCGGCGACACGCGCATCCAGGGCGTCGAGGATCTGGCCGACAAGGTGCTCGGCTGCATCAACGACCCAGCCGCCATGGCCACCCTGGAAGAACGTGGCCTGCGCTGGCAGGCCAACCGGCTCAAACCGGGCGGTAAGGTCGAACTGGCCAATCTGTTGGCCTACAGCGACCAGAGCCTGATCCATGAATGTCTGGCCGACGGTACGGTGGACGCTTTCGCCGTCGATCTGCCGATCTACCACTGGGCCTGCCAGGGCGAACGCAGCCCCTGGCGCGGGCGCCTGGAGATCCTGCCAGGTAACCTCAGCCCCAGTCTGTGGTACTACTCCGCCGCCGTGGCCAATCAGCCGAGCAATGCCGCGCTGCTGAGCAGCATCGACCAGTTCATCGCCCACTACCGTAAACAACCGGCCTATCGCGAATTGGTGCAACGCTGGTTGGGCAAGGTCTATGACGACAGCCAATGGCGCTTCGCCGCTGGCATTCATGATGCACGCAGCCTGGCCCGTGCCTGATGACCTCATCAGGGCCATGTCCGCTTCGTCGAAAGGCCCGCCAACAAGCCGGCGGTGGGCCTCAGCCTCTGCGCAGATCGCCACCAGCGGCTGCCATGCCATGGCGGTGGCATGTTACCCAGGCTTGATCTCCTGGCCTGCATACACACCTTCGGGCGCCCACCTGCACCGCTCGGTAACATCTTGCACAGCATGTTCAATGAAGATGGCATATCGCTATACAAAAGTAGCGAAGCGCCATTGCGATATCTGTTCTAGACTCGATTTCAAGGATGACCGCTTACCTGGAAAGCGGCATGTCAGGAAAGCCCGAGTTCGATTGGCGCACGGCCATACGAGCCTCAGAGCCCTCCTGCCTTTTGCCCTGGATTCCCAACTCCATTTCTTACACCGCGTTCAAGGCCATGCCAACGAACGCGACCGATCGCCTGGCGATCGATCCAGGAGCCTCACTTCACACGACAGCCCCGCTCGAGGGCGTGCGGATGGACGCAGGATGCATGAATAGGCTGCGGCCCTTGTTCTTGCGTGCATCAGAACAATCCGCCCATAAGAAATATGTTCATGGCAGGTGCCCTTATGTCGTCCCAGAACACTCGCTTTTCCATCCGAACGCTACTGTATGCCAGCTATGGCTGCCTCCTGGCACTGCTGCTGCTGATAGCGGGCGTCTCGTTCTACAACATCACCGCAGCGGACAGGGATTTCGCCGACTACATCAACGGGATCGAGACGCGTACACGGCTGGCCAACCAGCTCAGCGACGCCGTCAAGGACAGGGCACTGGAACTGCGCAACCTGGCACTTAACAGCGAACCGGCCGAGCGTGGGGCAAAACGTGCGTTCATCGCTCAGCACGAACAGGATGTCTTCGACAAACTCGCGGCCTTGCGCCAGGCGATGAACTCGCACAGTGATGTGTCGAGCCAAAGCCATGAGCTATTTTCGCGCATCGAACAATTGGAAGCACGCTACAGCAAGGTCGCCCATGGAATTGCCGAGCATCTGTTCAAAGGCGAGGACGTCGAAGCCAAGCGCATGGTCAAGGAGCAGTGCACACCGCTGCTCGAGGAGTTGACCAGTACGATCGAGCAATACCTCGAGCACGCCATCAAGCAAGCCAAACAACAAGTTTTGGCCAATGAAGCGCACGCGCTACAACAACGCAATATCCTCATCGCCATCACCGTGATCAGCTTCCTGCTTGCCGCCCTACTGGGCCATCTGATCAGCCGTTACCTGCTGCGCGCACTGGGCGCCGAGCCGAGCGACCTCAACCAGATCGCCCAACGCGTGGCCGAAGGCGACCTGCGCACGATGGAAAAAAGCCTGAACAGCGCCGAGAACAGCGTGCTCGCTGCGCTGCAGCGCATGCAGCAGAACCTGCGCCAGGTGACCCAGGACATCGACAGCTCCTCGCGCACCGTGGCCCATTCCAGCCAGGAGCTGAGCGAGTCGAGCCTGCGCAACGCCGAAAGCGTGGCTCAAGCTCAGCGCGAAGTGGAGCAGATCGTCACCGCCGTGCACGAAATGGCGGCGACCGTGCAGGACGTGGCACGCAATGCCGAGTCCGCCGCGCAGGCCGCCAGCGAGGCCGACCAGGCCGCCGCGCAAAGTCAGCAGAAGGCCGGCCATGCGGTGAGTCTGATCAGCGAACTGGCCCAGGTGATCGACAGCTCCAGCGAGGCCATGGGACGTCTGAAGACCGAAAGCAGCAACATTGGCAGCGTGCTCGACGTGATCAAGTCGGTGGCCGATCAGACCAACCTGCTGGCGCTCAACGCCGCCATCGAAGCGGCCCGTGCCGGCGAGGCCGGCCGTGGCTTTGCCGTGGTTGCCGATGAAGTGCGCAGCCTGGCCCGGCGCACCCAGGAGGCCACCACCGAGATCGAGGGGCTGATCGCCAACCTGCAACGCATCGCCGACGAAACCGCGCGCTACATGGAGCGCTGCCAGAGCTCCAGTTCGCAATCGGTTTCCGGGGTTTCCGAAGCCGGTGAGGCGGTGGCCCGCATCGTCAGCATGATCGAGCGTATCAATGGCATGAACCAGCAGATCGCCACGGCGGCCGAGCAGCAGAGTGCAGTGGCCGAAGAGATCAGCCGTGGCATTGTCTCGGTACGCGACAGCACGGAGCAATCGGCCGACGCCTTCCAGCATGCGCAGCAGGAGAGCGAGAGCCTGGCACGCACCAGCGAAGCCCTGCGCGGCAACATCGCTCACTTCCGTCTATGAGCAACTCAGCTGCGCGGCTCATCAGGCCGCGCAGCGCTCAGCCCAGCAGGTAATCCAGCAGCCGCGCCATCAGCGCGTTGCCCGGCACATAGCGCCTTGGTTCTGCTGCCAGTTGCTCGGGAGTCTGTACCCAGGGGCCCGGCCTGAGTTCGTCGGCGCATTCGTTCAGCAGGTCGGCGACGATCTGCGGGGTCATCTCCGGGTGACATTGTAGGCCGATCACCCGACGTCCGATCTGGAACGCCTGGTGCCGGCACGCCTCGCTGGAGGCCAGCAGTCTGGCGCCCTCGGGCAGGGCGTAGGTTTCCCCGTGCCAGTGCAGCAACTCGATACGGTCGGGAAAGACGAAGCAGCCCTCGCCAACCGATTCGGCCCGCCACACCGGGAACCAGCCGATCTCCGCCAGCGCGTTGGGCTGCACGCGGGCCCCCAGTGCACTGGCAATCAACTGCGCGCCCAGGCAGATGCCGAGCACCGGCACACCTGCCTCGATGGCCTGCCTCAGGAAAGCCTTCTCTTCGATCAGCCAGGGCAGCTCTGCTTCGTCGTTGACGCTCATCGGCCCGCCCATGGCGACGATCAGGTCGCAGCGACCTGGGTCGGGCAAGCGCGCATCCGCCTCGAAGAAACGGGTGTAGTGCAATTCGGCGCCCCGCACCTGGAACCAGTCGGCCATGCTGCCGACATCCTCGAAGGGTACGTGCTGCAATACCTGCACATGCATGGACGGCTCCTCAGGTCAGGGGATCAGGCGTGAATAGCTTGAGGCCGACGATGCCGCCAATGATCATCAGCAGGCACAGGCTGCGCAGCAGGTTCAGGCTTTCGCCGAGAAACAGTGCGCCGTAAGCTACCGTGCCGAGGGTGCCGATACCGACCCACACGGCATAGGCCAGCCCGAGTGGCAGCACGCGTACGGAAAGGCTCAGCAGGTAGATGCTGAGCAGCAGGAAGAAACCGCAGTACAGGCTCGGCCAAAGCCGTGTGAAACCGTCGGTACGCGGGATGATCGAGGCATAGAACACCTCGCACAGCCCCGCCAACAGCAAGAATCCCCAGCCATTCAACCAAGCCATGTACCCTCCTTGCAGACGAATCGGGCCATGGCCCGAGCGACTCGGCTCACACCTTGGCGGTGCGTTTCTTTTTCTCCGGATCGTCGAACGGCAGGCTATGCGCGATGGCGTTGACCGTCAGGCTGCCTTTGACTTCCAGCGCTGCGCCCTGCTCGGCATAGGGCACCTCCATACGCGCGATGGCCATGGATTTGCCGGACAACCGCGAGTACATGGCGCAGGTGATCACCCCCACCTGCTTGCCATCGGCCCACAGGGTGTCGCCGGCCTCGGCAGCCTTGTCGCCTTCGAGCAGCACGCCGAAGATCTTGAAGCGTTCCTTGCCCTGCAGGCGGTAATGTTCGTTGGCCCCACGGAAGCCCTGCTTGCCTGGCGACACCGTGAAGTCCAGACCCAGCTCCCAGAGCGTGTCGCCGGCCGGCTGATCGGCAAAGGGGTACATCTCCGAGTTGTCGTAGGGGAAGAACAGCAAGTAGCTCTCCACCCGCAGCCAGTCCAGCGCGGTGAAGGCACAGGGGATGATGCCCAGGCCCTTGCCCTTCTCCAGGATGCTGTCCCAGATGGCTGGCGCGTCGGCGGCCTTGCAGAAGATCTCGTAGCCGCGTTCGCCGGTGTAGCCGGTGCGCGAGATCATCACCGGGCGCTCGAACAGCCTGGTCTGCAGGTGATGGAAGTAGGGCAGTTCGCGAATGCCCGGCACGTGCTCGGCGAGAAAGTCCACCGCCAGCGGGCCTTGCAGCGACAGGTCGTGCAGGTCGTCGTCGAACAGCACTGCCACCTGCCGGCCCTGGGCCGAACGCACCAGCATCTCGTGGCCGCTGCCAGAGCCGTGCACCACCATGAAGGCGTTGGGGCCAGTGCGGTAGACGATGCAGTCATCGACGAACTTGCCAGCCTCGTTGAGCATGCAGGCGTAGACGCTCTTGCCCGGGTAGACCTTGGAAATGTCGCGGGTGGTGGCCTGATCCAGCAGGCTCTCGGCATGCGGGCCGACATAGTGCACCTTCTTCAGCCCGGACACGTCCATCAGCCCGGCCCGGGTGCGAATCGCCTCGTGCTCGTCGGCCAGGTCGCTGGCATAGGTCCAGGCGGTGCCCATGCCGCTCCAGTCCTCGAGCTTGGAACCCAGTGCACGGTGACGCTCGGCAAGGGCGGAAATACGCCAGGAATTGGCCATGTCAGTTTCTCCTGTTGTTCGTCGTTGAGCCTGCGCAGGCAGGGTTCTGTCTCCCCTCTTCCACCTGTGGGAGAGGGGCTGGGTAGAGGAAACTCGGAGACGCTCAGGCGGCGTGGGCCTGGGGGTCGAACTGGCGCAGCCAGTCCACCACGGTCTGGCGGTAGCGGGTCAGGCCCTTGTAGTCGGCGATCTCGTCCGGCAGGTCGCGCAATACGCGGTGCAGGCGGCAGGCCCAGGCCGGGTTGCTGGCCAGTTCCTCGAGGCTGATCAGGTAGGTGCGGATGCCGAACAGCAGCGCATTGCTGCGTGGCAGGCGCGGCATGAACTGCAGCTCGACGCGCAGGTGCACCAGGCGGGCGACGTTCTCCGGCGTCACCAGGCCGCGCTCATGGCCCCATTGGTGGAAGGTTTCCGAGGAGGTATCCAGGCGCGGGTTGATGGTCATGGTCCAGTTCAGGCGGCGCACCGGCTGGCCAACCGGGATGTTCAGCAGGTACTTCAGCGCGCGGTCGAACACGCCGAGCTGATGCGCCACGCCCGGCACCGGCGCGTGCCACTGCTTGAAGCTCATGCCGGCGTCGAACTTGATCGACCAGTCCGCCGGGCAGGTGACCATGCCGGCGTCCATGAACAGATCGCCGTCGCGCTGGTCGAGCACGGCGAAGTCGCCCTGCACCTGGCGGGTGATGTACTCCAGTGGCTCGAACGGCAGGGTGCTGGCATCACCAAAGGTGAAACGCTGCTCGATGCCCAGCGGGCGGTTGATCCACAGCCACTGATCACCGTCTCGCTCCAGGGCGAAATGCTCGGGGTAGTCAGCGGCCAGGTGCTCCATCAGCATTTCCAGGGTGTCCCAGGCGGCCTGGGCCATGTGCGGCATCACCAGGCAGCGCTGCGGGTCCTTCTCCAGCACGCAGGCACGCTCGGCCATCTCCGAGACGTAGTGCTCGTCGATATCGAACCAGTGCTCGAACACCGAACCCGGCTCGCGCGGCGTGGCCGGTTCGAGGTTGACCGAGTACATGTAGCTGTCCTCGGGAAACGGGAAGGGAAAACGGGCGATGGCCTGCGGGCTGTTGCTGAAGGTGAAATCGTCCCGGTAGGTTTCCAGCGGTTTCATCACGACGGGCATGACTCTCTCCTGTAGGGTGCGCTATGCGCACCATGAGCAAGCGTTGGGGCATTTGCCCCTAGAGATCGAGCAGCAGCGTGCCGGAGCAGCCGCCACGGGAAACACAGGGCATCAGCGCTGCGTCGCGCTGTTGCTCGTCCAGGTAGTGATCGCGGTGCTCCACCTCGCCGCTCAGGTAGCGCGTGGTGCATTGCCCGCACACCCCGCCCCGGCACAGGTTGGGCACCTCCACTCCCGCCGCCTCCAGCGCTTCGAGCAGGCTGTGGTCGCCCGGCACCTGCAGGCGCTGGCCACTGCGCGCCAGCTCGACGGTGAATGGCTGGCCCGGCTCGGGCGCGGCGAAGGCTTCCCAGTGCAGGCGCCCGGCCGACCAGCCATGAGCGGCGGCCAGCACCTTGAGCTCGTCGAGCAGGCGCTGCGGCCCACAGACGTAGAGGTGACTGCCAAGCGGCTTGCCTGCGAACAGGCTGGTGCAGTCCAGGCGCTGGCCGGTAGCGGCGTCGTAACCATGGAAGCGCTCGCCCAGGCGCTCGCGCAGCTCGCTGGCGTAGGCGTCGGTCAGGCCGCTGCGATAGGCGTAGTGCAGTTCAAACGAAGCGCCTTGCGCCTCGAGCTCAGCCAGATAGGCCATGAAGGGGGTGATGCCGATGCCACCGGCCACCAGAATGTGATGGCGGGCCTGCGAATGCAGGGCGAACAGGTTGCTTGGCGCGCCGATCTGCAGACGATCGCCCACCCTGACCTGCTCGTGCAGGTAGCGCGAACCGCCACGCGAGGCCTCCTGCAGGCGCACGGCGATGCGGTACACACCACTGTCGCGCGGGTCGCCCAGCAGCGAATAGGCATTGCGCAGCGTGCGCCCCCCGGTGGGCAATATCACCTGCACGTGGCTGCCGCAGGAAAAGCCCGGCAGCGTGCCGTCGACAGCGCGGAAGCTGAACTCGCGCACCACCGGGGTCAGTTGACGCACGTCGGTGACCTGCACCTCGATCATCGCGTTCATGGCCGCACCTCCGGCGCAAGGGGGGTGTCCGGGTCGAGGCACACGCCCATGTAGGCGCCAAGGCGCTGGGAGAAATGTTCGCGCACGAACAGCCTGACCCGGCACTGGCCACAGGTGCACTCGCCTTCGTTGCCGATGTCCTGGAAATGCCCGCAGTGCACGCAATACAGGCGGCGCCGTGTGCCGCGCTTGAACAGCTCGATCTCGTCACCGAGCAGGCCGGCCTGCCGCGCCAGGCTGTGGATGTGCCAGAGAAAGCTTTCATCGCCACAGACATACAGCCGGGTGCCAGCCTGGGCCTGCTCCAGCAGCATCTGCAAACGCAGGTACAGCGCTTCGCTGCTGGGCAGACTTTCCTGCTCGACACTGCCTGGCAGCGTCTCGCCCAGGCACAGCAGCAGCGTCGGTGTCGGGTGGTCGAGCAACCTGGCGGCCAGGTTCGCCTGCTGTGCCACCACGATCCGGCGGCTGGCCGGCTGCCTGGACGCCTCGCTGGCATAACGTGGGGTACTGAACAGGGTTTCGGTACTGGATGCTGTCATCGGAAATCCTCCCGGGTGAGAGCAAGGCGATGGTCGGTTTGCCTCCAGAGAAAATTCCCTTGGAGAACTTTTTGTTCTCAACAAGAAAGCATGGACTGTGCCATTTCCGTCACCCCGCGCCAGCGCTGGGGCAGACCCGATCAGCCGCACTGCAGGCTGGCGAACGCTGCACAAGGGCGGGGCAATGCGCGCCACTGCGGCGCATGGGGACGTTTTTTGAAAACGGGACTTGAAGGGTGAAGAAAAGGTGGCCACAACAGGCGCCACGCAGAAACGACAACGCCGGCCCCATGCGCCGGCGTCGTTCTTCAGGGCCTGTTGCCACACGAAACGGCAACAGCCCCGGGCAAGGTCAACTGGAGTACTTGTAGCCCACCTCGCCATGCGCGGCGAGATCCAGACCGTCGATCTCCTGCTCTTCATCCACGCGCAGCCCGCCACAGCACAGCGCCGCGATCTTGAATGCCACCCAGCTGGTCAGTGCCGAGAAGAGGATGCTGAACAACAGCACACCGGCATTGATCTGCAATTGCTCGAACAGGCCACGCTCGCCAGTAAAACCCTGCCCGCCCAATTCGCTCAGGGCGAACAGCGGGGTCAGCAGACCACCTAGGATACCGGCCACACCATGCACGCAGAACACGTCGAAGGCATCGTCCAGGCCCATGGCGGGCTTGAGCTTCTCCACCGCCCAGACGCACACCGGCGCAGCGATCAGACCCAGCACGATGGCGCCCATGGGGCCGACGTAGCCACAGGCCGGGGTGATCGCCACCAGCCCGGCGATGGCCCCGGACACCGCACCGAACAGGCTCGGTTTGCCACGGTGCACGCCCTCGATCAGCATCCAGGCCAGTGCCCCGGCGCAGCTAGCCAGCATGGTGTTGACCATCACCAGCATGGCGAAACCACTGGCCGCCAGGGCGCAACCGGCGCAGAAGCCGAGCCAGCCGACCCACAGCAGGCCGCCGCCGATGAAGGTCATGGTCATGTTGTGCGGGGCCACCGCCGACGTGCCGTAGTCACGCCGCCGACCAATCAGCCAGGCACCGACCAGCGAGGCGATACCCACGTTCAGGTGCACCACATTGCCACCGGCAAAATCCTGCACGCCGAGGTTGAACACCCAGCCACCGCCCCAGGCCATGTGCGCCATGGGGATGTAGTTGAGCGTCAGCCAGAGCGCCATGAACAGCATCACCGCCGAGAACTTCATGCGCTCGGCGAAGGCGCCGACGATGATCGCCGGGGTGATCGCGGCGAACAGCAGCATGAACAGGAAGTACAGGTATTCAGGAATGGTGCCGACCACAGAGTCGGTGCCCACGCCCTTGAGGAACAGCTTGTCCAGCCCACCGATCAGCGACTGCCAGGCCCCCCCGTCGGTGAAGCACAGGCTGTAGCCGTAGATGGCGAAGAGCACCGACATCAGCGATGCGGTGCAAAACACCTGCATGAGGATCGACAGCACGTTCTTGCCACGCGCCATGCCGCCATAGAACAGCGCCAGGCCAGGCAGCGTCATCAGCAACACCACCAGCGAGCAGAGCGCCACGAACGCCGTATCGCCACTGTTGATCACGGGCGTCTCGGCCGCCTGCGCGACGGCACTGCCCAACAACGGAATAACCCCCAACGCAACACGACTACGGATCATCGACTACAGCCTCCAATCAGGGAGCCGTCCAGCGCGACCTATCGCGCGGCATCGGCATGCGAGACCCTGCCGGACAACATATCCTGACAGGAATTTTTATTTCCCCACAGGCATAGCAATCCTCTTGCCAATTGGAAACACCCAATTACAAATAAAATAAGTGAAACAAAATCATAAGGTTGAGCAAGGCACACTGACTCACTCGGAGATTCGCTAGCAACAAGCCTCACCGTCTTGGTGCAGGAAACGAAAACGGCGGTTCAGACCTGTAAAAAATGCTGCCCCCTCGCCATGCGGGAGTAGCGGCGTAATAATGGCGCATCATTGCAAGAAAGCATCAAAACGCCATCATTTCGGCATCGGAATACAATTGCCTTCACCAGAACGTGTCATGAAGAAAAACAGGAATCCGCCACGATGAGCGCCTTCGAGCCAGGCAGCGTGTCCGTCAGGCAAACGGGTCGTGCGATACCGCCCCGGCAGCGGACAGCGTACGAGCGCTACGTCGTCCAGCAGCATGGCCGCTTCCTGCTGGCGATCAATTTCATCGCCATGTTCGCCTATGACCTGTACGTCTTCGCCGATGCCCTGCTGATTCCCGACATGGCGCTGGAGTCCCTGCTGCTGCGCAGCGGCCTGAGTCTCATCGGCCTGTTCAACATCTATCTGGTGTTCTGGCGCATCCGCAAGGTGCTGCTGATGGACATGCTGATGCCGATCCACGACATCATCTCCACCATCGCCTGGTTCGAGCTGCTCAAGCGCAGCAGCTCACCCGACGTGCCCACCTTCGTCTACGCCTCGGTGGTCTTCATCATCCTCGCCAACCTCGGTGCACGCTACAGCTTCCGGGGCATCCTGGCCTGCTCAAGCGCCATCTCGGCGATCATTCTGTATAACCTGTGGCTGTTGCATGACGGCCAGAGCAAGCCGGTGCTGGTGTTCAGCATCGCCTACCTGCCGGTGCTGCTGTTCAGCCTGTTCATCAGTTGGACCAACATCAACGGCGTGCGCCGAGCCTTTCTCGAAGATCAGGAAAAACAGCGCCAGCGCGACGAACTGGCTTCGCTCAACCTGCGCCTGGCGGAGCTGGCCAATACCGATGCGCTGACCGGCGTAGGCAACCGCCGTGCCTTCGATCGCACTCTGGCGCAGCACTGGCAGCAGATGCAATGCAACGGTCGCCCCTTCTCCCTGCTGTTGCTGGACATCGACTTCTTCAAGCCCTTCAACGATCACTATGGCCATCAGATCGGCGATCAGAGCCTGCGCCAGGTCGCCGGCTGCATCAGTGCCAGCCTGCGCCATGGCCAGGGCGAGGTGTTCCGCTACGGTGGCGAAGAGTTCGTCGTCCTCCTGCAGATAGCCAATGCCGAGGAACTCCTCGCCCTGGCCGAGCGCTTGCGCGAGCAGGTGGCCAACCTCGCCATCGAGCATCTACACCGCCCCGACGCCCTGATGCACCTGACCATCAGCATCGGCGCCTGCCCCACTCACTCACCTGATGTACAACAGGTTGAAGATCTCTTCGCACAGTGCGACCACTTGCTCTACCGGGCCAAGCAACAGGGGCGCAACCGTGTCTGCGTGCAGGTACCGGCGGAGGCTCAGGTCGGCTGAGTTCAGCGCGCGACACAGATGCCCGAAGGCCTCCTGAGATTTACGGCAGAACGACGCTTCATTGCCCCTCGTCAAGGCACACTGGGCGATTCTGTCTAAGCTTTCCCTTGAGCATGTCGGCAATCGGAACGGATGCCTCGCCCTGGAGCGACCGGCTCATTCGACCTTTGCACGATTGTTGTCTGCCAAACCGCTGGGCAGGCTTCGCTAAAGAAACCCGCTCAGCGCACGATGAGCTGTTCATACGAGAGACTCGAGAACGCACCCGCGCCTCGGGAGGCGCCTGAACCAGGCGCACGTCAGGACGACCGATGACCCCATGTCGAAAGCAGATGCAACCCAGCACAGCAACACTTCCCCCGGCAAAGGCGCACACGCCCCGCATGGCCGCGAGCCCTTGGCCTGCGCTAGTCGCCCTACGCTCGCCCGCTACACCTCAATCCAGATGATAGGTTCATGAAGATGGTCAAGAATGCCCCGTTGAGCGTGAAACTCCTGCTCATACTCATATTTCCCTTGTTCGGCTTCCTGGCCTTCTCTGCCGTGTACCTCGCCGGCAAATACCAGACGCTGAGCGAGATGAAACATACCGTGCTCGCCATCGAGACCGCGCAGAAAATCAGCAACGTGGTTACCGCCCTGCAGCGCGAGCGCGGTGCCAGCGGCGTGTTCCTGGGCAGCAAAGGGACAGCCATGGCCGACGCGCTGAAGCAGTTTCGCCTCGACAGCGATGCTGCAGCCAAGCAGATGCAAGGGCTACCGGCAGATGCCAGCGAAGGCCTGGAACAGGTCATGAAAGACCTCGCTGCGATCGGTGCCTTGCGCCAGCAGGTCGATGGTCAGTCGATCGACAATAGCGAATCCGGCGCCCGCTATACCGCGCTGATCAAAGCACTGATCGGCTACACCCAGTCGCTGGAGGCCAGTGTCAGCGAGCCGCAGATCCTGCGCGCCCTCGGCGCACTCAACCAGTTCGTGGAAATGAAGGAGCGTGCCGGCCGCGAACGCGCCTTGCTGGGACTGGCCTACAGCCGCAACCAGATCGATGCCGAGCTGCTCTCACGCCTGAGCCACAACATCGGCGAGTTCATGGCCTATCAGGATGCTTTCCAGCGCAGGGCGGCAGCGGAGCTCAAGCGCCAGCTCGACGAGACCCTGCAGCAACCCGACGCGCAGGCCGCCATCGGTATGCGCAGCACGGCACTGGAAACGCCCCTGGGTGAAGCGCTGAACGTCAAACCAGCAGACTGGTTCAAGCTCTCCACCGCGCGCATCGACCTCATGGTGCAGGTGGAAAACGCGCTGAGCCAGAGCGTCGGCGCTCTCGCCACGCACGCCTATGAGGAAGCCGCACGCAGCCTGTGGCTGACCGTCGGCGCCATACTCGGGGTACTGGCTGCAGTGGTGCTGCTGGCCTACCTGATCATCCGCAATATCAGATCGGCCGTCAGCGACCTCAACGACACCCTGGTCGCCTTGTCGAAACGCGACCTCACTGCCCATACCCATTACGATGGCCGCGACGAGTTCGGTGTGATCGCCCATAACCTCGACAACATGGCGCAGCAGATCAAGGACGTGATCCAGGAAATCGGCGGTACCGCCGCACAGGTGGCCACCGCTGCCGAAGAGTCCTCGACTGCGGCCCTGCAGACCAGCCAGAACGTGGCCCAGCAGCGCCAGGGCACCGATCAGGTGGCCACCGCCATCAACGAGATGAGCGCCACGGTCAGAGACGTGGCCCGCAGCACCACCGAAGCGGCCGAGATGTCGCGCCAGGTCAACGACGATACCTTGCAGGGCAAGCGCGAGATCGAGAACACCGTGCGCCTGGTGCAGGCCCTGTCGACCCAGGCCGAGCAGACCGCACGGATCATCGTCGAGCTGAAGAAAGAGAGCGATGCCATCTCCTCGGTGCTCGACGTTATCCGTGGCGTTGCCGAACAGACCAACCTGCTGGCCCTGAACGCGGCCATCGAAGCGGCCCGTGCCGGCGAACAAGGCCGAGGTTTTGCCGTGGTCGCCGACGAAGTACGGCAACTGGCGCAGAAGACCCAGGACTCCACCGTCAGCATCCAGCAGATGATCAGCAACCTGCAGAGTGGCTCGGATCGCGCTGCCAGCTCCATGCAGGAAACCCTCGACAAGGCGCAGGCCAGCGCCGGCAACGTGGTCAAGGCCGGCGAACTGCTGGTGCAGATCGCCGACGGCATCGCCAGCATCAGCGACCGCAACATCCAGGTGGCCTCTGCCGCCGAGGAGCAGAGCCTGGTGTCGGAAGAGATCAACCGCAACGTCAACGACATCAACGACCTGGTCATCCAGGTCAGCGCCGCCGCCGAACAGACCGCCGTGACCAGCCGCGAGCTGGCCAGCCTGGCCGATCATCAGCAGCAGTTGGTGGGGCGCTTCAAGGTAGGCTGACAGGCATTCGCTGCCGGCTCTCGACGAGCCGGCAGCCTCTGCGATTCATCGCCTTCAGGATCGAGCCAGACCATGAGCGTCGAGATACGCGCCGCACAGCCAGACGATGCTCCAGCAATCAGCCGGGTGATAGTCGAAACCCTGCGCATCAGCAACGCCAGGGATTACGCCGCGCACGTGATCGCCCAGGTGGAGAAGAACTTCACCGCCGAGCGCGTCGCGCAACTGATCGCTACGCGTCGGGTGCTGGTCGCCGAGCAGGCGCGGCAATTGCTCGGCACCGCCAGCCTGGATGGGCATGTGGTCAGATCCGTCTTCGTCACCCCGAGCGCGCAAGGCCAGGGCGTCGGCCAAGCGCTAATGGCCGCGCTCGAACGGCTCGCCCGCGCGCAAGGCATCACCGAGTTGCGCGTGCCCGCCTCGTTGACCGCCCAGGGCTTCTACCGGCACCTTGGCTTCGTGCTGCAACGGGAAGTGCTCGAAGGCGACGAGCGCATTCTGATCATGGCCCGCCAGCTCGGCTAGCCGAGGGCCTCGCCTGGAACCACAGCGGGCTCCACCTGGTCGGCTATGGCTCTCGCCCCACGGGTTTCCGGCATGGCCAGCCACAGCAGCAGGAAAGCCAGCGCGGCGATACCGGCCAGGGTCAGGAACGCCGCATCGTAGCCGGCGCCCTGCACCACCAACCCGGCCAGGCCGGGACTCAGCGCGGCGCCGAGGCCGAACGCCGTCGACAGCGCGCCCAGGCTGACGTTGAAACGCCCGGTGCCCTGGGTCAGATCCTTGACCACGATGGGCAACAGCGCGCCGAACAGGCCGGCGCCGATGCCGTCGAGCAACTGCACGGCCACCAGCCAGTAGGGATCATCGGACAGGGTATAGAGCGCACCGCGCAGCGGCAGGATCAGAAAGCCTGCCAGCAATAGCGGCTTGCGCCCCCAACGATCAGCCTTGAGCCCCACCAGCATGGCCATCGGCACCATCACCAGTTGCGCCGCGACGATGCAGGCGGAGGTCAGCGGCGTGGCCATCTGCATATTGACCTCCGACAGCTTCTGGCTGACCAGCGGCAGCATGGCAGCGTTGGCCAGGTGAAACAGCGCGCAGCACAATGCGAATATCAGCAATGGCCGGTTGCCCAGTAGCACGCGCCAGCCGGAGGCCTGCTCGTGGGGCAAGGCCGGCACGAAACCACGCGCAACGTCATGGTCGATGGCGCTGGCCGACACTCGGCTGACGGCGATGATGCTGCCGACCGTCATCACCGCCATCAGATAGAACACCGCCACCGGGCCGAACAGATAGGCAAAACCGCCGGCCAGCAGCGCGGCAAAGGCATTGCCGGCATGGTTGAAGCTCTCGTTGCGCCCGATGCGGCCGGTGAAAGCACGCGGCCCGGTGATGCCCAGGGAAATCGCGGCGATGGCCGGGGCGAACACCGAACCAGCGATGGCGCTGATGGTCTGGGTCACGGCCACCCAGCCGAAGCTGGTCAGCCAAGGCAACAGCAGGCAACTGCCGGTCACCACCAGCGCGGCGGCAGCCACAACTGCCCTTTTCGCCTTCGTTCTGTCGACCAGGGCACCGGCCGGAGTCTGCATCAGCAGCGCGCTGACACCGGCCAGGCTCATCACCAGACCGATGCTGGCCGGCTCCCAGTTGTGCACGGCCAGCAGGTAAATCGCCAGGTATGGCCCCAGGCCGTCGCGCACATCGGCGAGGAAGAAATTCAGCCAGTCCAGAGAGAGGGCATTACGCCGGTCGTGATGGTTGTTATCCAATTGAAGACGCTCGCATGGCAGGAGTTGGACGAAGCGGTAAGGAATCATCCATAGAGTCGAATCCCCCACTGCAGTGCCGTGCCTGCCGCGAATTTTGCGTGATCGCCCAGCAAGCCAGACGAACGGCACCGAATTTGCTCAGCGTTGATCCGACACGACCTGCCTAGGAGGCAACATGAAAGTCGAAACTGGAGCCACGAACCTCTTCAGTAGCCAAAGTACGCAAACTCACGCCAACAGAAGTGGCGGCCAGTCGAGCTCGTTCGCCAGCATCCTCGCGGAAAAGTTGCAGGCCGCAGCTAGCAAGTCGGCTTCCGCCACAACCGGCGAAAGCGATGTGAGCAAGAAGTACGACTTCACCCATATGTCACGCAACGAGTTGCTCGAAACGGTGAACGGCCTGATCCACAGCGGTGACCTCACGCTCGACGACACCACCTCGCTGCTGGGTTTCATGGGTTCGTCGCCCTTGCTCAAGGTCGACTATGACGGGCTACCGCTGGAAAACGGCGATGTGCCAATGAACGTCTTCGAGCACATCAAGGCGAGCATGGAAGGCGCACGCTCGCGTAACGAAACCACCAGCATCGCCGGCCTGCAACGCGCGCTCGACGCTCTGATGAAGTTCCAGAAGAGCAACATCGCAGCACAGGCCTGAGCGACCCAAGCTGTGCGCATAACGGCATGGATCCGCCGCTCGATGGCAGCGATTGGCCAGCAGACGGCGAACCTTTGCCGCTACGGTCAGCCACGGCTGACTGACGCACTGACGAAAAAGGGCCGCAACGCCAAGCGTTGCGGCCCTTTTTCATCTTGCTGAGCGGCTCAGTACTGCAGTTGCCCCGGTACCCAGTTGGTGCCGGCCAGCGGCACGCGGGCCATGGCGGCGGCCTCCACGGTGAGGGCCACCAGATCCTCGGGATCAAGGTTGTGCAGGTGCGACTTGCCGCAGGCGCGCGCCATGGTCTGCGCCTCCAGCACCAGCACGCGCAGGTAGTTGGCCAGGCGACGACCGGCGGCGACCGGATCGAGACGCTTGGACAGTTCCGGGCCCTGGGTGGTGATACCGGCCGGGTCGCGACCGTTCTGCCAGTCGTCGTAGTAGCCGGCGGCCGAGCCGATGGCCTTCAGCTCCTCGTCAAGGCGCGGATGGTTGTCACCGAGGGCAATCAGCGCAGCGGTGCCGATGGCCACCGCGTCGGCGCCCATGGCCATGGCCTTGGCCACGTCAGCGCCGGTGCGGATGCCGCCGGAGACGATCAGTTGCACCTTGCGGTGCATGTCCATCTCCTGCAAGGCCTGCACGGCCTGCGGTATGGCCGAGAGAATGGGGATGCCGACGTGCTCGATGAACACTTCCTGGGTCGCGGCAGTACCGCCCTGCATGCCGTCGAGGACGATCACGTCAGCACCGGACTTCACCGCCAGCTTGACGTCGTAGTACGGGCGACTGGCGCCGATCTTCACGTAGATGGGTTTTTCCCAGTCGGTGATCTCGCGCAGCTCGGCGATCTTGATCGCCAGGTCGTCCGGGCCAGTCCAGTCCGGATGGCGACAGGCGCTGCGCTGGTCGACGCCGATCGGCAGGGTGCGCATACCGGCCACACGCTCGGTGACCTTCATGCCCAGCAGCATGCCGCCGCCGCCCGGTTTGGCGCCCTGGCCGAGGACGATCTCGATGGCATCGGCCTTGCGCAGGTCGTCCGGGTTCATGCCGTAGCGCGATGGCAGGTACTGGTAGACCAGATGCTGCGACTGGCCGCGTTCTTCCGGGGTCATGCCGCCGTCGCCGGTGGTGGTGCTGGTGCCGGCGATGCTGGCGCCACGGCCGAGGGCTTCCTTGGCCTGGGCCGACAGCGCGCCGAAGCTCATGCCGGCGATGGTCACCGGAATCTTCAGGTGAATCGGCTTCTTGGCGAAGCGGGTGCCGAGCACCACGTCGGTGCCACATTTCTCCCGATAGCCTTCCAGCGGGTAGCGCGACATGGAGGCGCCGAGCAGCAGCAGGTCATCGAAGTGCGGCAGCTTGCGCTTGGTGCCACCGCCGCGGATGTCATAGATGCCGGTCTCGGCGGCACGCTGGATTTCCTGGATGGTCAGGCGGTCGAAGGTGGCGGACTCGCGCAGCACCGGGGTGATTTTTTCGCTCATTGCAAATTCCTCTTCGGGCGATGGTGCGCATAGCGCACCCTACGGGCCTCGGTAATCGGTAGGGTGCGCTGCGCGCACCGGACGCTGCGGGATCAGTACGCCGAGGCGTTGTCCACCTTGAAGTTGTACAACTGGCGGGCCGAGCCGTAACGCTTGAAGCTGGCCGGATCTTCGTCGAAGCCGGCGCGGTTGAGCAGTTCGGCCAGTTCTTCCAAGTGCTCGGGGCGCATCTCCTTCTCGATGCAATCCGAACCCAGCGACTTGACCCTGCCCTTGACGTAGATGCGCGTCTCGTAGAGCGAATCGCCCAGCGCATCGCCGGCATCGCCGCACACCACCAAACGTCCGGCCTGGCCCATGAAGCAGCTCATATGGCCGATATTGCCGCCGACCACGATGTCTACACCCTTCATCGAGATGCCACAGCGCGCGCCAGCGTCGCCCTCGATCACCAGCAAGCCGCCATGGGCGGTGGCGCCGGCCGACTGCGAGGCGCTGCCCTTGATGCGCACCATGCCGCTCATCATGTTCTCGGCCACGCCGACACCGACGTTGCCATGCACGGTGACGCTGGCCTTCTGGTTCATGCCGGCGCAGTAGTAGCCGGCGTGGCCGTCGATCTCCACGCTCAGCGCTTCGTTCAGGCCCACGGCCAGGTTGTGCTTGCCGCCCGGGTTGCTCACCACCCACTCGCGCTCGGTGAGGGTCTTGGCCTGCTCATGCAGCGCCTGATTCAGGTCGCGCACGGTGGCGCTGGAAAGGTCGATGGTTTTCATGTGCGTGTCTCCCAAAATTAGAGAGTCGAATTCAGGCCGTCGCGAGCGCGCCGAGGGCAAGGAAGAACCGCAGCGAGCCGCGAGACAGTACGAGTAGTACGGCGAGCGGATCGCGAGGATCTGACGCAGCAATCGGTGTGCGCAGCAGGCCTGGAGCGACTCAAGCGCTGCGTTCCCAGATGTACATGGTGGCCGGCTCCGGCTCCCACACCTTGGCCTTGTCGATACCCGGCAGGGTCGACAACGCCTGGTATTCGGAGGCCATGGCCACGTAGTCGTCGGTCTCGGCGAGGATCGCCGGCTTGCAGGCGATGGGGTCGCGGATCACCGCGAAGCCATCACGAGTGCCGATGGCGAAGGTGAAGAAGCCGTCGAGATCCTCCAGCGAATGGTCGAGCGCCTCCTTGAGCGAATCGCCCTGGCGCAGGCGCCAGGTCAGGTAGCCGGCGGCCACCTCGGTGTCGTTCTCGGTCTCGAACTCGATGCCGTGGCGGCGCAGTTCCTGGCGCAGACGGAAGTGGTTGGACAGCGAGCCGTTGTGCACCAGGCACAGGTCCTGGCCGGTGGAGAACGGGTGGCTGCCCTCCATGGTCACTGCGCTCTCGGTGGCCATGCGGGTGTGGCCGATGATGTGGCTGCCCTTCATCCTGGCCAGCGAGAAGCGCTCGGCGATTTCCTTGGGCAGGCCCATGCCCTTGAGGATCTCGATGCTCTGGCCGACGCTCATCACACGCACGCTCGGTGCCAGTTCGGCGAGCACGGCGCGCACGTCCGCCTCGTCAGCATTGGTCTTGAGCACGGCGGCGCTGGCGTTCTGGAACCAGTCCAGCGAGCAGCCCAGACGCCCCTCCAGCTCGCCCATCAGGGCCTTGAAGTCATAGCCGGCGCTGGTGCTTTGCAGGGTCAGCTTGATCCAGCCGTCGCTCACCTCGTCACCGTAGATGGCGAAGCCGGCGCTGTCCGGGCCACGGTCGGTCATGGCCAGCAACATGGGCTCGAAGAGTGCGCCGAGCTGGCTTTCCAGCGCCGGATTCTTCAGATACAAACCTACGATTCCACACATAAGAGCAGTCCTCACTGCGTTCGGTAGCTGCAAGCCTCAAGCGGCAAGCTGACCGAGTTGATACGGACGCCGTGCCAGGCTTCGCTTGCGGCTCGAAGCTTGTGGCTTGGCGCTTCAGAAAAATTCGGTGTAACGCTCGATCTCCCAATCGGAGACGTGGCGGCTGTACTCGACCCATTCCATGCGCTTGAGCTTGAGGAACTCGTCGACCACCTCCGCGCCCAGCACCTCACGGAACAGCGGGTCGGCCTCCAGCGCGTCACAGGCTTCCTTGAGCGACTGCGGCAGGGTCTTGATGCCACGTGCGGCAATCTCGTCCAGGCTCAGGTTGTAGAGATTCTCGTTGCAGGGAGCACCCGGTTCGAGCTGGCGGTCGATACCGTCGAGGCCGGCGGCGATGATCGCGGCGGTGACCAGGTAGGGATTGCAGCCGGCGTCCGGCAGGCGGAACTCGATACGCCCGTAAGGGATGCGCAGCATCGCCGAGCGGTTGTTGTCGCCGTAGGCGATGAAGGCCGGCGCCCAGGTCGCACCGGACAGCGAGCGACCGACGACCAGGCGCTTGTAGGAATTCACCGTCGGCGCGGCGAAGGCGCACAGCGCCGGGCCATGGGCCAACAGGCCGGCGAGGAAGTGATAGGCCAGCTTGGACAGGCCCATGCCGCTGGGGTCGCTGGCGTCATGGAAGAGGTTCTTGCTGGTGCCATTGCCAATCGACAGGTGAAAGTGCATGCCGTTGCCGGCGCGACGCGGATCCGGCTTGGGCATGAACGAGCAGATCATGCCCAGGTCGTTGGCGATCTCGCCGGCGGCCATGCGGAAGAAGGTGAAACGATCCGCCGACTCCATGGCATCGCTGTAGGTGTAGTTGATCTCGAACTGGCCGCAGGCGTCCTCATGGTCGATCTGGTAGATATCGAAGCCCACCGGCTGCAGCGACTCGGTGAGTTTTTCCAGAAAGGCGCGCGAACGCGACAGGCCCTTGTAGTCATAACAGGGCTTCTCCAGCTTGTCGCTGGCATCCACCGGGCACAGTTTGCCCGCGGCATCGCGGCGAAACAGGCTGAATTCCGGCTCCAGCCCGGTATTCAGCGTCCAGCCACGCTCGCTCAGGCGCGCCACCTGCTGCTGCAACACGTAGCGGGTGTCGTAGGGCCAGGGCTGGCCATGGACATGGCCGATGCACACAACGCGACCGTAGCCCGGCTGCCAGGGCACCGGCATCAACGTGGAGAGGTCGCCACGGGCCATGAAATCCGGGCCGTGCGGCTCCATGCCCATGCCCCAGATGGCGAACCCGGCGAAGCCGGCGCCCTCCTCGGCCACCGCCTCAAGGCCCGCGACCGGCACCGACTTGGTCTTGGCCGCACCGTGGATATCGACGAACTGGGCCAGCACGTACTTGATGCCGTGCTGGTCGATTATTTTCTGGGTTTCACTGGGCAACATGGTTTGGGCCTCCGCTGGCGTCGCCATTATTCCGCTGGGGAATTTTAATTTCCCCAAAAGAAATGCAAGCAGCTTGCCAACTGGATATGCCAGGACCGTACCTACCGGAAACCCGCGTCTTTCTTCTATCTGCCGAGGAAAAATGCTTTCATACGAGGAAAGTCGCGATCAAAAAACGCACCGAAGCAAGGCAGCCCGCACATTCCTGGTGCGAATTTTTTATTCATAGAAGAAATAAGCCTGTATGACGACCACGCCGGAAACGCCTCCCCGCCTCAAGCTCGAGCAATACCTGGGCATGCAGATTCGCCGCCAGCGCCAGGCCCAGGAACTGAAAATCGCCGATGTGGCGCGCATCGCCGGGATCAGCCAGGGCATGCTGAGCAAGATCGAGAATGCCCAGGTGTCCACCAGCCTCGATACTCTCAGCCGCCTTTGCGACGTGCTGGGCATGCCCATGTCCAAGCTGTTCAGCCAGTACGACCAGCAAGGCGGTGGCGCCCTGCTGGTGAAGGGCGGCGAAGGCCTCGAAGTGGTGCGTCGCGGCACCGACAAGGGCCACACCTATCACCTGCTCAACCACACCCGTGGGCCGAAGAAGAGCTTCGAGGCCTACATGGTGAGCATGGACGACGCCAGCGAGGAGTTCCCCACCTTCGCCCATCCCGGCACCGAGTTCCTGCACCTGCTGGAGGGGGAACTGGTGTACCGCCACGGCAACCAGCTCTACCCGATGCAGGCCGGCGACAGCCTGACCTTCGACGGCGAAGTGCCGCACGGCCCGGAAAAGCTGGTGAAGGTGCCGATCCGCCTGCTGTCGATCATGAACTACGGGGCGGATTGAGCGCCGCCGTTTATGGGCGCTCGGTTTCCCGTAGCTGCTGGCTCAGCCCGTCGCAACTGCTCGACCATTGCTGCAGCCATTGCGGCAAGGGTGGCGACTGTTCGTCCAGGCCCAGCTCACGAGCGAACTCGGCAGGCGCGACATTGCCCTTCGGTCCACGGAACAGCCCGCGCATGACCACCACGGCGATCACCCGCTGATCCTTGACGAAGCGGTGCTCGACGAAGCTCCACTTGTCGTCCCAGCCCAGCATGCGCGTGTGAATCTCGAAACGCTCGAACAGCTTCAGCTCACGGCGAAACTTGCCCCATACGTCACCGACTATGGGCAGCGCGCGATGGCGCAGGGCCACGCGAAAGGCGCCGCTGCGCAGCACGTAATCCATGCGCCCGACATCGGCCAGGGTGAAGTAACGGCCATTGGTGACGTGCCGGTTGAAGTCCAGATCCAGCGGCCAGACCCGCATGCGCACCACGGTGGTGGCGAGCCCTGGAACCGGCCTGCGCCAGGGGCGGCGCAGCAACATCAGCAGAAGGCGAAACCATAGGTTCATGCGACAAACACCTGTTTGAATGAGAGTGCCGCACTCTAAGTAGGGCTTGTGCAGTAGAGTAGGTGCAGAAATGACTAATAGCATGCGGTTTACGCAAGAGAGCCTTCATGCACATCACCCTGATTCTGGCCGAACACAGCTCGCTGGCCAGTGCCGCCCTGGCCCTGGAAGTGCTGGATGCGGCCAATCGCTTCGCCCTGCCGGCCGCCCCGCCCTTCACCCTCAGCCTGGCCTCGCTGGATGGCCAGCCGGTTACCAGCGCACAGGGCCGCGCCATGCCGGTGGACATGGCGCTGGATGCCATAGAGCACACCGACCTGGTGCTGATCCCCGGCTTTCTGTTCAGCCTGCGCGAGGCACTACCTGCCTTCGGGCACTATCGCGACTGGCTGCGCCGTCAACATGAGCAAGGTGCGGTCGTCGCCTCGATGTGCACCGCCACCTTCATGCTCGCCGAGGCAGGCCTGCTCGACGATATCGAGGCGACCACCCACTGGGCCTTCGCCGACCTGCTGCGGCGCCGTTACCACAGGGTTCGTGTGGACGAACGGCGCATCCTCTGCGAGGACGGCCGGGTGATCACCAGCGCCGGCGCCAGTGCGGCGATGGATCTGCTGCTGCACCTGATCCGCCGCTTCGCCTCGCGCGAGCTGGCGCAGCAATGCAGCCGCTACCTGCTGATCGACAACGTGCGTAGCGAGCAGTCGGTCTACATAAGCTGGTCGATGCCGCGAGGCCATGGCGACGAGGCGATCCTGCGCGTGCAGGACTGGATGGAAGCGCACTTCGCCGAGCCCTGCGGCATCGACGAACTGGCCGCACGCTTCGGCTTCGGCGTGCGCAACTTCAAGCGCCGCTTCAAGGAGGCCACCGGCCACACGCCGCTGGCCTATCTGCAGGCCTTGCGCCTGGAAAAGGCCAAGGAGCTGCTGGAAACCACCCGGCAGAGCTTCGAGACGATCACCAGCCGAGTGGGCTACGAGGACAGCAACTCCTTCCGCCGCCTGTTCTGCCAACGGGTCGGGATCTCGCCGGCCGCCTTTCGCAAGCGCTTCCTGCGCGTGCCGGCAAGCCCCCCGTAACAGATCGAACCTGCTGCTAGCCGGCAATCGCCTTGCGCTGCTGGGCGATGCGCTTGACCAGGTATTCGGCGTCGCGGGCAACCCCGGAAAAACGCCCCGAGCCCCAGGTATGCAACCAGGGCAAGCCGAGGAAATACAGCCCGGAAACCGCAGTGACGCCACGGTTATGCACCGGATGCCCACGGCCATTGAATACCCCGGCATCGACCCAGGAAAAATCCGGGCTGAAACCGATGCACCAGATGACGCTGGTGATGCCGGCCTGCCGCAGATGCAGCTCGGTCGGCACCTGTTGCGGGCGCCAGACCGGTTCATAGGGTTCACCGGGCGGTGCATCGATGCCCTTCTCGGCGATGTAGGCATCGATGCTGGCGTTGATCCGGTTGTAGACCGCATCGGCGGCATCCAGCCTCGCTTGCAGATCGTCGCTGAAGCTCAGGGTCTCGCCATCGAGGCGCTGCAACAGGCCGTACAACTGCATGCCCTCCAGGGCGAACCTGCGCAGGTCGATGTCGCGCCCGCCATCGCGGCCGGTCACGTAGTGGTTGGTATTGTCGCGCACGCCCTCGCGTAGCGGATGCTGGTCGACCCCGATGTCGTAGTAGCCCATCTCGGCCAGCCAGTCGACCACGTCGCGACCACGGTAAAAGCGCGCGCAACGCGGAGCATCACCGACCGCCAGGTAGACCTTGCGCCCGGCCAGGTGCAGATCCTCGGCGATCTGCGCGCCGGATTGCCCCGAGCCCACCACCAGTACGTTACCTTCGGGCAGTGCCTGCGGGTTACGGTACTGCTCGGAATGCAACTGGACGATATCCGCCGGCAAACGCTCGGCCAGGCGCGGGATGATGGGCGTGTGATAACCACCAGAGGCGATGATGACCTGATCGGCGCTGAACTCGCCAGCACTGGTCTGTACCGCATAACCGCCCTGCGGACGCGGGCTGACGCGCTGTACCACGACGCCCTCACGGGCGGGAGCGTCGACGCTGCGAATGAAGCCGTCGAGGTAGTCGATGATTTCCTCACGCTTCATGAACCCGTGCGGGTCGTCCCCGGCATAGGGGTAGCCCGGCAGCGCGCACTGCCAGTTCGGCGTCACCAGGCAGAAGGCATCCCAGCGCTGGGTGCGCCAGCTATGGGTGAGGCTGTGCTTTTCCAGCAGCAGATGGTCGATGCCTTGCTGCTGCAGGTAGTAGCTGGCCGATAGACCGGCCTGCCCGCCGCCGACGATGATGACCTGATGATGGGGAACCTGTACGGATTTGAGATGACTGGGCATTGGGCGCTCCACGGGTGACGGGTGCTGATGAAAGGGGCAGCTAGAACGAGTTCCAGCCGCTGTTGACCTGCCCGGCATGGGCCGTTTGCATGTCGAGAATCTGTACGCTGCCTCCCTCGTAGCGGCGCGCCTGGTGGCGCAGGGCGCCCAGGGTGTCCATGGCCGAACTGCAGTAGAAGCCCTTGACCTCCCTGACCCGCTCGGAAGCGGCGTTGAGGGCGTTCTCGGCACGCAGGATGAAGTCCTCGAGCGCATAGCTGGCACCCGGGCTGAGGTGTTCGTAGATCACGGTGGAAGGTGAATAACCGGACATTTCCTGGCCATCGGGCCAGCGCATCCTGAAGTTGACGGCAGGCATCTCAGCAGTCCTCGCACGCTGGGGTTGATTGGGTGAAACCGGTGAAGGGGCGTTGCCCGAGGTTCCAGAACTCCATGACCTCGCCGCCCAGCTCCACCTGCAGACTGGCGCTGTCGTCGATCCGACCGATGCGCGCACAGGTCAGCCCTTCCAGGGCGAAGGCGGTGCGCACGTCGACCCAGGCGCTTTCCTCCAGGGTCAGCAGGAAGCCGTAGCTGGGAAACGCCTGCAGCCAGCGCAGCAAATCGCCGTCGACCGGGCGCGGCAGTGCATCGAGTTCAAGCCTTGCGCCACAGCCGGTCGGCTCCAGCAGCATCAGCAGGGTGCCCAGCAGGCCGGCGTTGCTGATGTCCTTGGCCGCCGCCAGCAAGCCACCTTCGGCCAGGCGTGGCAGCACATCGAGCTGGCTGCGCAGACGCTCGCCAGAGCGTTGCTCGAAGGCCTTCCAGTACGGCACGCCGGGATGCCAGCGACCATCCAGATCGACCGCCATCGCCAGTACCTGGCCGGGCGCGACATGCAAGGTGGAGAGCAGACGGTGAGCGATGCCGGTTATGGCCACCGCCAAGCCGGCAGGGGCATCGGTGCCCTGGTGGGTATGCCCGCCGGCCAGCAGCAGGCCATAGGCCTGGCAGGCCTCGCGGATGCCCTGAACCAACTGCTCGGCCTTGCCCTCGTCATGGTGCCAGTAGGCATTGACCACCGCCGTGGGGCGCCCGCCCATGGCGGCGATATCGCTGACGTTGGCCATCACCGCCGACCAGCCGGCGAACCAGGGGCTGGACTCGACGAAGGCCGGCAGCATGCCCTCGATGGCCAGCAACTGGTAATGTTCGCCGCAGCGAATGGCCGCCGTGTCGTCACCGGGCAGCGCATAGCGGGCATCGCCCTGCGGCAGCGAGCCGGAAAAACCCTGGGCCGGTCGCTGAATGGCCTGCTTGGCGCGCATCGCCGGGGTGTCGTGCAGTGCCGCGAGCAGTTCGCTCAGGCCCGTGGCTGGGGTCTTGCGCAATGCCTCAGCCATGACGCCGCTCCTTGAGGGGCAGCAACGACACCTCGCGTGGCATGAAGGGATAGCGCGCCAGGTTCGCCTGCATCAGCACGTGCTCGCGCTCGAGCAATTGCAACGACCGCAGGCTCTGCCAATGCAGACCGTGGAACCAGGCTTCGTTATGCGCCTGCACGGTGGCCAGAAAGGTATGGCAGCCAAGCTCGATGGCCCGTGACACGGCCTCGTTGACCAGCGCCTTGCCGATCATACCGTGGCGGCGATAGTCGCGCTCCACGCACAGACGGCCGCCATACCACAGCCCCGGCGCCTGCTCGTAGATGCGTACCGCACCGACCACCCGGTCGGCCACGCCACAGTTGTAGGCAACGGCAACGATAGGCAGGGCCTGGAAGTCGTGCGCATCCCGATCCTGGGCGAACAGCCCCTGCTCGTCGGCGAAGACCGCACGGCGCAAGCGATAGTAGGCTTCCCGTTCCCAGCGCTCGGTGGCGGGCTTGACCAGCAGGTCGCCGGTGAGAAAGTCGTGGAAGCTGTCGTCATTCAGGGCGAAGGTATGTTCGGCCATGGTCGTTTCCCTCACTCGTGGCGTTTCAGGGCCGAGCAGGCGCCACACTTGGCGCAGCCGGCCTTGATCTGTTCGGAATGCAGCCCGTGCCGCTGCAGGCTGGCGCCAATGCGGGGATACAGGCGCTGCATGAAGGCGCTGTCGGGCTTGGGGTGCCGCGCCAGCGGCGTGCCGTCGATGGGCACGAAAGGCACCACGAAGGGGTAGACGCCCATTGCCGCCAGGCGCTCGGCCATGGCCACGATGGCCTCTTCGCTGTCACCTAGCCCGGCCAGGATGTAGGTGCTGACCTGGCCACGCCCGAAGACCTCGACGGCCGCCGCGAAGGCCGAGAAATAACGCGCCAGCGGCACCTGCGCCTTGCCCGGCATGATCCGCCGGCGCACTTCGTCGGTGACCGCCTCCAGGTGCATGCCCAGCGAGACCACGCCGCTGTCGTGCAGACGGCGAAACCAGGCGTCCTCGTCCGGTGGCTCGCACTGCGCCTGGATCGGCAGAGCCACCGCGGCGGTGACGGTCGCTGCCGACTCGCAGAGGATGGCCGCACCGCGGTCGGAAGTCTGCGGCGTGCCGGTGGTCATCACCATGTGCTTGACGCCATCGAGCTCCACCGCCGCCTTGGCCACCTCGGCGAGCTGGGCCGGGCGCTTGCGCGCGATGGTCCTGCCACTTTCCAGGGACTGGCCGATGGCGCAGAACTGGCAGGCACTGGCGGCATCGTTCATGCGGATGCAGTGCTGCAGCAGGGTGGTGGCCAGCACGTCATGGCTGTGCAGGGTGGCGATCTTCCAGTAGGGAATGCCATCGGCGGTGCTGCGTGCGTAGAAGTTCGGCACCCCAGGCACCTGCACCTGGCCCACCTGCTGGCCGTCGCGGTAGATCAGCGCCAACTCGCCCGCCCCCTGCGGACGCACTTCGTAGGGTGAGAGCAGCGAGGCCTGGTTGAGCATCGGCACCATGGCGGTATGCCCGTCCAGCGACAGCGCCTTGTGATCGGACGGCCCGGCGCCGCCCTTGCGCGACAGCCCATGACCATCGTCCTGCCAGCGCGCGCCATGGCACTGCAGCTCGCTGAGCAGATCCAGCGCGGCGATGCGTTCAGAGGCTGACATGCTCGACCTCCTCGGCTTCATGCCGCCCCGGCAGCGCCGTGACACGCTCATGCAGGTGGGCAGTCGGGGTACGGTCGATCAGCAGGCTGAGCAGTTCCGGCCGGCTGTAGTGGCCCACCGAATCCATCATGCGTTTGCGCTTATCGATCAGCGCCAGGTCGAGATCGGCGATCACCTCGCCCTCGCCACTGCGCAGCGGCTCACCCAGCAGCTTACCCTCGGGGCTGACGATGGCGGTGAAGCATCCGCCGGAAATCGGCCCCAGCGCACAGCCGGTGTCGGCCATGATGCGCTGCTGCTGTTGCGGCTCCAGCCAGGCGGTGGCGTTGACCACGAAGCAGCCGGACTCCAGCGCATGGTGGCGGATGCTGACCTCGATCTGCTCGGCGAAGATCTCCCCCACCAGCGAACCGGGAAACATCGCCGCATGGATCTGCTCGCCATCGGCCATCAGCGCGTAACGCGCCAGCGGGTTGTAGTGCTCCCAGCAGGCCAGCGAGCCGATGCGCCCGACCTGGCTGGCCACGGCACGCAGACCGGAGCCGTCGCCCTGCCCCCAGACCATGCGCTCATGGTAGGTGGGGGTGATCTTGCGCCGATGCTGGAGCAGGCTGCCGTCGGCATCGAACAGCAGTTGAGCGTTGTAGATCGTGCCAGCGTCACGCTCGTTGATGCCCAGCGACACCACCATGCGCGCTTCGCGGCAGGCCTCGGCAATCGCGGCGGTCGCCGCCGAAGGCACCTGCACCGACTCCTCGAGCAGGCGCAGATGCTCCTTGCCCATCATGAACGGCGGCTGCACGAAGGAAAAATAGGGGTAATAAGGCACCACGGTTTCCGGGAAGACGGCGAACTGCACCCCCTCGCGGCCCAGGCGCAGGATGGTCTGGACGATCTTCTCGACGGTGCCCTCGCGGCTGTAGAGCACGGGCGAGAGCTGCACGGCAGCGGCACGGACGATGGCCATGGCGGTTTCCTTATACGAACGTGGCCCCTCCCGCAGGAGGGGCGGAGTGGATCAGGCAGTCCAGGTATCGATGATCAGTGCGCCTTCGCGGCGCATCAGCAAACGCAGATCCATCACGTCCAGCGGATTGATGGCGCGGATGCCTTCGATCAGCGCTTTCTCGGTCTGCCCGTACAGGGCCTGCAGGGCGAAGCGGCAGGCATAGACCTCACCGCCTTCCTCGATGAACGCCTTGATCTGGTTGTTGACGGCCAAGTGGCCGGGGAAGGCTTCGTTGCCCAGGGTGGGGAAACCGCGCTGCACGCCGAGCTGCACGCCCGGCCCGTAGAGCAGCACCTTGGTCTCGAAGCCTTTGCGCAGCAGGCGTTTGGCCTGCAGCATGTTGACCAGGCCGATGGAGCCCTCGAAAGCGATGGTGTGGAAGGTGATGAGGGCTTTCTCGCCCGGTTCCGCCTTGACGTCCTCGAAAACCTTCTCTTCGTAGTTGACCAGGAAGTCGCCGTCCTTGTAGTGGGCGATATCGACGCTCGGCATGGGTGCTCTCCTCTTCTCGCTTGTGTCCACGGTGGAAGTCACCGTGCGTGAACGAGCTAGAGCGAAGGCTGTGCCAATTTTCGATGCTCTGTTTTTTGTCATTTAAGATCAAATAGTTAGCTATCTGATCCGGTTTTCAATGACGGTTCTGCACCTATGCAACGGCTACGAAGTCTCGTATAAAAACGAAAGTTCGTAGGGGCGATTACGAGGTTTCGTAGCATGAGCACGAGCGAACCGGACTATCTCGCCGGCTGGGCCGACATGACCTATGCCTCCCGGCACATGGTGTTCGAGCATTGCAGCGAGGCCATCGTGCAGTTCGATCCGGTGGCCAACCGCTTCGTCGACATGAACATCGCCGCCAGCAAGCTGTTCGGTTATGCCCGGCACGAGTTGCTGAACATGACGGTCACCCGCCTGCTCGGCCACCAGCTACCCGAACTGATCGTGTTCACCCAGGCCGTGCTGGAAACCGGCAAGGGCTGGAGCGACGAACTCAGTTGCACGCGCAAGGATGGCGAACGTGTGATGCTGGAAATCTCCGCCACCACGCTGCGCCTCAAGGGCGTGCTCTACCTGATCCTGGTACTGCGCGAACGCAGCGAGCAGCGTTACCTGCTCGACCAGGCGCAAACCGAGCGCACCATGCGCGGCGGCCTGCTGGAATGGCGCAACATCCTCAACCTGTTCCAGGAAACCGAGCGCGACAACCACCTGCTGCTCAGCGCCGTCGGCGATGGCATCTACAGCATCGACAGCGAGGGCCTGGCCACCTACGTCAACCCGGCGGCGGCGCGCATGCTCGGCTGGGAACAGGACGAGATGATCGGCAAGAACATCCACCGCATCCACCACCACAGTCACGCCGATGGCAGCCACTACCCGGTGGAGGATTGCCCGATCTACAAGGCCGTGCACGACGGTCTGGTACATGAAGGCCGCCAGGAGGTGTTCTGGCGCCGTGACGGCAGCATGTTCCCGGTGGAATTCACCAGCACCCCGGTGATCTCCGACGGCCGCATCGTCGGCTCGGTGGTGGTGTTTCGCGATATCACCGAACGCATGAGCACCCAGCAGCGCCTGCACGATGCGCTGGAGGAACTCAAGGAACTCAAGCAGCGCCTGGAACAGCAGAACGAATACCTGCAGGAAGAAATCCGTATCGAGCACAGCTACCGCGAGATCGTCGGGCAGAGCGAACCCATCCTGAAGATCGTGCGCCAGATCGACGTGGTCGGCCCCACCGACGCCAGCGTGCTGATCCATGGCGAATCCGGCACCGGCAAGGAGCTGATCGCCCGCGCCATCCATCAGGCCAGCCGCCGCGCCGCGCACCCGCTGATCCGGGTCAACTGCGCAGCCATTCCCGCCGACCTGTTCGAGAGCGAGTTCTTCGGCCATGTGCGCGGTGCCTTCACCGGCGCCCTGCGCGACCGGGTCGGGCGCTTCGAGCTGGCCGATGGCGGCACGCTGTTTCTCGACGAGGTCGGTGAGATCCCCCTGGAGCTGCAGAGCAAGCTGCTGCGCGTGCTGCAGGAAGGGCAGTTCGAGCGGGTCGGCGAGGAACGCACGCGGCGCGTCGACGTGCGCATCATCGCCGCCACCAACCGCGACCTGCGTGCCGAGGTGCAAGCCAAACGCTTTCGCGAGGATCTGTATTTTCGCCTCAATGTCTTCCCGCTGCAGTCGCCGGCCTTGCGCGAGCGCCGCGAGGACATCCCCTTGCTGGCCAGCCATTTCATCGAGCAGGTCGGCCAGCGCCTGAACCTCCCGGGGCGCCGTCTGAGCAACGGCGATATCGCGCGCCTGCAGGGCTACCACTGGCCAGGCAACATCCGCGAACTGCAGAACGTCATCGAGCGGGCGCTGATCACCTCCAACGCCCCCCTGCTGCGCATCGATCTGCCGTCGCCGAGCAGCATGACGGAGGAAGTGCCCCACCAGGCGAGCAAGCCTCACAGAACCGAAGGGGTGATGACCGAACAACAGATCCGCCAACTGGAAATCGATAACCTGCATGCCGCGCTCGAGGCCGCTGGCGGCCGGTTGTTCGGCCCTGATGGAGCGGCCGAGCTGCTCGGTATCAAACCCACCACCCTGGCCTCCAGGCTGAAGAAACTCGGCCAGCCAGCCCCCGCGAAGAGCGGGCCACGGCAGCGTACATGAACGCCAGGCAGCCAAACCGCTTGACTTAGAGCGCGCTCCAACCTTTAGGGTTTGTTGGCGTTTCGGCGCAGACCGCGCGCAAAACCTCAGCAGACACCAGGATCGCCTCATGGAATCGCACCTGAGCATCGACGAAGTCGCCAGACGTACCGGCCTGACGGCACACACTCTGCGTTATTACGAGCGCATCGGCCTGATCTCGGCGGTCGCTCGAGCCGCTGGAGGGCAACGACGCTATGCAGCATCGGACATGGCCTGGATCGAATTCCTGTTGCGCTTGCGCACCACGCGCATGCCGATCGGCAAGATGCAGACCTTCGCGGCACTGCGTGGCGCCGGTGACTCCACGGTGAAGGAGCGACGCCTGATGCTGGAAGGCCATCTGACGGATGTGCTTGCCGAGATCGAGGCGATGCACCGCGCCGCACAGGCCTTGCAGGCAAAGATCAAGCATTACCGCTCGCTGGAACTAGCCCTGGTGTCGCCCACACCCACCCCTGAAGGAGCTGACGATGAATCCCCAAGACCGCTATGAACGAGGGCTGGCCAAACTCAGAGAGATAGACGGCCACGCCGGTGAAGCCGTGCTGGAGAGTCTGAGCGACATCGCTCCGGACTTTGCCCGCTACCTGATCGAATTCCCCTTCGGCGACATCTACTCCCGTCCGGGCCTGGATCTGAAGAGCCGGGAAATCGCCGTGGTTGCGGCGCTCACGGCACTGGGCAATGCCGCCCCGCAACTCAAGGTGCATATCCAGGGCGCACTCAACGTAGGCGTGAGCCGCGCAGAAGTCGTCGAAACCATCATGCAGATGGCGGTCTATGCCGGCTTTCCCGCTGCCCTCAATGGCCTGGCTGCCGCCAAGGAAGTCTTCGCCCAGGCCGAAGCGACGCACTAGCCCGAGCCCCGGCTCAGCTTCCGGCAGCGCCGAACGCGTCGCTTACCAGGCGCTGCGCCTCTTCCTGCATGGCCTGCGCCAACGCCTGCCGTCGGGCATCGGTCATGCGCGGGCGCGCCAGTGCGCAGCTCAGGGCGCCCAGCGGCTGGCCATCGCCATCGAGGATGGGCACCGCCAGGCCGGTGTAGCCCGGCAGGCGTTTGTCCACCAGGCCGCTGGCGTAGCCCAGGCGTTTGACGCTGGGCAGGCTGGCGGCAATGCGCTCGACCTCCAGGCCATAGTCCAGGCGCAGAGTCGCAGCGTTGTGGGCGAGGATATCGTTGCGCTCGCTGCGCCCGAGCCAGGCCAGCAGCACCTGCGAGGCCTGGCCGACGCCCATGGGGATGCGCCCACCCACCGCGCCGCTGTAACTCTGCACCGGCAGTTGACCAGCCAGCATGTCCAGGCACAGCACCTGATGACCGTCCGCCACCAATAAAAAGAAGGTATCGCCAAAGCGTTGCGCCAGGCGCAGCAGAACCGGCCGTGCCCGTTCGCGCAGCGCGCTGGCATTGCCGGCCTGGGCACCGAGGGCAAACAGTTCATAGCCCAGCACGTAACGCCCGCGCTGCACCGCGCCGCGCACGAAGCCCTGGCGGCGCAGGTACTGCAGCAGACGGTAGGCGGTGGCCTGCGAACAGCCAAGCGCCGCACGCAGTTCATCCAGGCTGGCGCCCTGCTGACCGGTCGCAGCGATCACACGCAACAGCAGAAATGCCCGTTCCAGGCTCTGGGTGCCACTCATGGCTTTTCTCACATGCTGATAAAGGAAGGCCGGCCAGTGCGATGCAAATTGCACGCCCCATCGGCCAGGGCATGCTCACGGCACCTTCCTTCGGTGCGCGCGGCGCACCCTACCCCGGAGAGCCTGTGCATGTATCCGCAGATCGAACAGCTAGCCAGCGACAAGCTGCCCGAGAGCACCGAGGTCGCCATCATCGGTGGCGGCATCATCGGCGTCAGCACGGCTTACTGGCTGGCTCGTCGAGGCATCGCCGTGACACTGCTGGAAAAGGGCCTGATCGGGGCCGAGCAGTCCTCGCGCAACTGGGGCTGGTGCCGCAGCATGGGCCGCGACCTGGCCGAAATTCCCCTGGCCATGGCCAGCCTGCACCTGTGGGACACCTGGCAGACGCAGCTCGGCGAAGACCTCGGCTTTCGCCGCAGCGGCGTGCTATACGCCTGCGAAAATCCGCGCCAACTGCAACAGCAGGCGGATTGGCTGCAGGCCGCCAGCGCCCATGGCGTGCACGCGCGGCTGCTGGAAGGCAAAGAGCTGCTGCGGGTGATGCCCGAAGGCGCCGCTGCCGGCTGGAGCGGCGCGCTGCATACACCCAGCGATGGCCGCGCCGAACCGCACCGCGCCAGTGCCGTGATCGCCCGCGCCGCACAACGCCTGGGCGCGCGCATCGTCACCGGCTGTGCCGTGCGCGGCCTGGATATCGCGGCGGGCAAGGTCACCGGCTTGTACAGCGAACATGGCCGTCTGAGCTGCAGCAGCGTGGTGCTGGCGGGCGGCGCCTGGTCGACGCTGTTCTGCGCCAACCTTGGCCTGCGCCTGCCGCAACTCAAGGTGGTGGCCTCGGTGCTGCGCACCGCGCCAATGGCCGGTGGCCCGGAACTGGCCGTGGGCGCCAGCCGCTACGCCTTTCGCAAGCGCGCCGACGGCGGTTATACGATTGCCCAGCGCAATGGCAACCTGGCGCCGATCACGCCGGACAGCTTCCGTTATCTGGGCGATTTCCTGCCCGCACTGAGCAAACAGTTCCGCGAAGTGCGCCTGCGCCTGGACGGTCGCTTTCTGGAGGAACTGCGTCAGCCACGACATTGGGAGATGGACAGCGAGAGCCCCTTCGAGCGCTGCCGCGTGCTCGACCCGCGTCCTTCCTCGGCCATTCTGAGCGAAGCGCGCGAGGCCCTGGCAGCGGCCTTCCCCTTCTTCCGCCAGATTCGCGTGGAGCAGAGCTGGGCCGGGGTGATGGACGTCACCCCGGACGCCATTCCGGTGATCGGCCCGGTCGAGAAGCTACCGGGGCTGTTCCTGTCCACCGGCTATTCCGGCCATGGCTTCGGCATCGCGCCAGGTGCCGGCCATCTGCTGGCTGACCTGATCGACGGCAGCACACCGCTGGTCGATCCCAAACCCTTCGCCTACGACAGGCTCTGAGCAGCGAGAGCAGCCGCCACGGTTTCGCTCAGCGGTGTGCTCGGGCGACCGATAAGCTGGCTCAGTGCCTTGCCCGGCTCGAACAGCGAGCCCTGAGCTGCCTTGGCATCGCTTTCGGCCAGCAAGGCGGCGAAGCCTTCGGGCAGGCCGACACCGATCAGTGCAGCCTTGTAGTCGGCTTCGGACAGATCCTGATAGCGCACCGGCTTGCCGGATTGGCGGCTGATCTCAGCAGCGAAATCGGCCAGGGTATAGGCCTGGTCACCGGCCAATTCGTAGACCTTGCCGGCGTGCCGAGCGACATCGTCAGACATGACCACCGCAGCCGCTTCAGCGTAATCACGGCGTGCGGCCAGCGACAGTGCGCCATCCGCCGCAGCGCCCAACACCACGCCATGCTCCAGCGCCGCAGCCACGCCCATGGCGTAATTCTCGCTGTACCAGCCATTGCGCAGCAGTACGAACGGCAAGCCCGAGGCGCGGATCAGCGCCTCGGTTTCACGGTGTTCCAGCGCCAGCGCCATCGGGCTGCTGTCGGCATGCAGCAGGCTGGTGTAGCCGATCAGCTTGACGCCAGCAGCCACGGCGGCTTCTATCACGTTGCGATGCTGAGCCGTACGCTGCCCCACCTCGCTGGAGGAGATCAGCAACAGCTTGTCGACGCCCACCAGCGCCCTGGCCAGTGCCTGCGGATCGCTGTAGTCGGCCACTCGCAACTCGACACCCCGAGCAGCCAGATCCTGCGCCTTGGCGGCATCGCGCACCAGACCGACGAGCTTCGCCGCCGGGGCCCGGCGCTGCAGGGCATCGATCACCAGGCGCCCCAGTTGACCGGCAGCGCCGGTGATCAGAATGGTTTCGGACATTGTCATCGCACTCACCTCATGGACTAGAATCGAGACCTGGCTCGATTGTGAGACCAGCATGGCAAACGCGGAAGGAGGCAGTTTTTCGTGACCAGGTTACCCGACGATAACCCCAGTCAGGCGCGCCTCGAGCTGGCCGAACGCTTCCAGGCCTGGAGCGCCATGACCTTTGCCGCTGGGCGCTGCCCGGTACGTGACGTGCTCGACCACCTCGGCGACAAATGGACGACGCTGATCCTCATCGCCCTCGCCCATCGCTCGCTGCGCTTCAGCGATGTGCGCCGCGCCGTGCCGGACATCTCCAAGCGCATGCTGACCCAGAGCCTGCGCGAGCTGGAACGCGACGGCATGATCGACCGCACCGTCCACCCGACCAAGCCGCCCAGCGTCGAATACAGTCTGACCGCACTGGGCGAATCGCTGCTGGTGCCGCTGGCCAACCTGGTCAGTTGGGCCGAACGCAGCCATGCCAGTATCACCGAAGCCCGCGAGCGCTACGACGTCACACAGGCGCAAACGGCCTGAGCTGCCCGCTCACTCGTCTCGTTGAAACCTTCGCGGCACTGATCCTGCCAGTGCCCAGCCCTCCCGGATTGCATCCGGGCTACGGGGTGTAAACCCTCACCCTCATCGGCTTGCCTGCACAACGCAGCGCCTGCGTCGCTGTCGCCAGCCTTCATGTTTCCCAACAGGATAAAAAAGTTCCCAACAGGCATAGACACGACGGCTTCGTTCACTTATAAAAATCACCAGCACGAAAAATAGATTCGTCACAGTAATTTTTATTCACAGACGAACAATTCTTTTATCCATGAAGTTTTCCTGCCGCCGCCCCCAGCAGAGGATTCGCCATGCAGCACGCCAAGCACCCATACGTGATCAAGATCAGTTGCCCGGCTACATCCGGCATCGTCGCCGCCGTAACGTCCTTCCTCGCCGACCATGGTTGCTACATCAGCGAAATGGCGCAGTTCGACGACGAGGTCAGTGGTGCCTTCTTCATGCGCGCGGTATTCCGTTTCAACGAAGGTTTCGCCGGCGATATCCAGCAGATCGAGGACGGCTTCGCCGAGGTCGCCGAGCGCTTCGCGATGAGCTGGGAGCTGCACGACACCACCGAGCCAATGCGCGTGCTGCTGATGGTCAGCAAGTACGACCATTGCCTGGCTGACCTGCTCTATCGCCACCAGAAGGGCGAGCTGCAGATGAAGATCACCGCCATCGTCTCCAACCACCTTGACCTGCGGCCGATGGCCGAGCGCGAGGGCATCCGCTTCATCTACCTGCCGGTGACCAAGGACACCAAGGCCCAGCAGGAAGCCGAGCTGCTGAAGATCGTCGACGAGACCAAGACCGAGTTGGTGGTGCTGGCGCGCTACATGCAGATCCTCTCCGACGACCTGTGCAAGCAACTATCCGGCCGTGCCATCAACATCCACCACTCGTTCCTGCCCGGCTTCAAGGGCGCCAAGCCCTATCACCAGGCCTACGACCGTGGCGTGAAGCTGATCGGCGCCACCGCGCACTACGTCACTTCGGATCTCGACGAAGGCCCGATCATCGAGCAGGAAGTGCAGCGCGTGGATCACAACTACACCCCCGACGCCCTGGTGGCGGTGGGGCGCGACACCGAGACGGTGGCCCTGTCCAAGGCGGTCAAGTACCACCTCGAACACCGCGTGTTCCTCAACCACGACAAGACGGTGATCTTCCGATGAGCGCGCAACTGATCGACGGCAAGGCCGCCGCCGCGCGCGTGCTCGCCGAGGTCGCCGCTGACGTGGCCGTGCTCAAGGCCCAGGGCATCGAGCCGGCACTGGCCGTGGTGCTGGTCGGCGATGACCCGGCCAGCCAGGTCTACGTGCGCAACAAGGTGCTGCGCGCGAACGAGGTGGGCATCCGCTCGCTGGAATATCGCCTGAGCGCCGACGCCAGCGCCGAGTCCGTGCTGGAAGTAATCGCCGGGCTCAATGCCGACGCATCGGTCAACGGCATTCTGGTGCAGTTGCCGCTGCCGGCGCATATAGACGAGGCGCAGGTGCTGCAGGCCATCGACCCGGCCAAGGACGTCGACGGTTTTCACAGCGAGAACGTCGGCGGCCTCAGCCAGGGCCGTCCGGTGCTCACGCCCTGTACTCCGGCCGGCTGCATGCGCCTGCTGCGCGACACCCTCGGCGACCTGTCCGGCAAACACGCCGTGGTGGTGGGTCGCTCGAACATCGTCGGCAAGCCGATGGCGGCGCTGCTGCTGGCCGCCAACTGCAGCGTCACTGTGCTGCATTCGCGCAGCGTCAAGCCGGAGAAGCTCTGCGGCCAGGCCGACATCGTGGTCGCCGCCGTCGGCCGGCCCCGGATGATCGGCGCCGACTGGATCAAACCCGGCGCGGTGGTGATCGACGTCGGCATCAACCGCATCGAGGAAAACGGCCGCTCGCGCCTGGTCGGCGATGTCGACTTCGACGCGGTGCTGCCGGTGGCCTCGGCCATCACCCCGGTGCCCGGCGGCGTCGGCCCCATGACCATCGCCATGCTGATGCACAACACCTTGCTCGCCGCCCGCCAGCAACACGGCCTGTCGGCCCAGGAGTAACCGCAATGCCCCTTGCCCTGCTCAAGTACGGCCTGTCCTCGGAATACCCCGTGGAGGTCGACCTGCCTGCGCCGAAGGAACTCAAGCCGGCGTACGACGTGGTCATCATCGGTGGCGGCGGCCATGGCCTGGCCACCGCTTACTACCTGGCCAAGTACCACGGCGTGACCAATGTCGCGGTGCTGGAGAAGTCCTACCTCGGCGGTGGCAACACCGCGCGCAACACGGCGGTGATCCGCTCCAACTACCTCACCAGCGAAGGCGTGCGCTTCTATGCCGAGTCGGTGCGGATGTTCAAGGATCTCTCCAACGAGTTCGACTTCAACATCATGTATTCCGAGCGTGGCCAGCTCACCCTGGCGCACACCGACGCCACGGTGCGCGCCTTCCGCCAGCGCGCCGAGGTGAACAAGCATTTCGGTGGCCGCACCGAGATGATCGACCGCCAGCAGATCCGCGAACTGGTGCCCTGCCTGAACCTCGACCCCGGCCATCTGCCGGTGCTCGCCGGGCTCTGGCACATCGACGGTGCCACCGCCCGCCATGACGCCGTGGCCTGGGGCTACGCCAAGCAGGCGGCCAAGCGTGGCGTGGAGATTCACCAGCTCACCGAGGTGCAGGACTTCGTCGTCGAGAACGGTCGCGTCACCACCGTGCGCACCAACCGTGGCGACGTGCGCTGCGGCTGCGTGGTGCAGGCGGTAGCCGGCGCCAGCTCGCTGCTGATGAACAAGCTGAACATCAAGGCGCCGATCCACACCTACCCGCTGCAGGCCATGGTCACCCAGCCGTTCAAGCCCTTCCTCGACCCGCTGGTGAGCTCCTCGGCGCTGCACTGCTACGTGCAGCAGACCAGCCGTGGCGAGATCGTCTTCGGCGGCGGCTCCGACCCTTACCCGCTGTACAACACCCGCTCCACACTCGACCTCAAGGAAAGCCTGCTGGCCCACGCCATCGAGATGTTCCCCTTCATGGCCGGCGCCAAGCTGATGCGCCAGTGGGCAGGCAGCACCGACATGACCCCTGACTACAGCCCGATCATGGGCCGCTCGCCGCTGGACAACTACTACCTCGACGCCGGCTGGGGCACCTGGGGCTTCAAGGCCACGCCGATCTGCGGCTGGACCATGGCCGAGCTGGTCGCCAGCGGCAAGACCCCGGCGCTGATCCAGCCCTTCGCCCTGGAGCGCTTCACCAACTTCCGCCAGGTCAACGAGATGGGCGCCACGGCGGCGAGCCACTGAACGAACTCCCCTCTCCCGCTTGCGGGAGAGGGGTTGGGGGAGAGGGCTGCTTGACTCAAAGCGCCCTCTCCCCAGCCCTCTCCCATAGATGGGAGAGGGAGCAGATCGAAGCTCGGGGACGTTCCGACGCCACCCGCTGTGCAAGCTGAATGACTGGGGATCACCATGAAGATCATGCCCTGCCCGCTCAACGGGCCTCGCAACATCAACGAATTCACCTACGGCGGCGAACTCAAGCGCATGCCCGATCCGAACACCTGCTCGGACGCCGAATGGGCCGACTACGTGTTCAACAGCGAGAACCGCGCCGGCGTCGTTACCGAGTGGTGGATGCACAACGCCTCCAGCTACTGGTTCCTGGCCGAGCGCCACACCGTCAGCGACGAGATCCTGCGCACCTTCGACCCCAAGGAACTGTTCGACCGCCGCGTCGACTTCGCCACGCCCGCCAAACCCCAGGAGGTGAGCGCATGAGCGCCGCTACCCGCCTGCCGGCCCCGCTGGGCCTGCTGATCGACCGCAACCGCCCCGTCAGCTTCGACTTCGAGGGCACCACCTACCAGGGCCTGGCCGGCGACAGCATCGCCAGCGCCCTGCTGGCCAACCAGAGCTGGCTGCTGTCGCGCTCGTTCAAGTACCACCGCCCGCGCGGCCCGCTGTCGATGGCCGGGCAGGACGCCAACACCCTGGTGCAACTGCCGGACGAGCCCAACGTGCTGGCCGATATGCAGCCGCTGTCTGGCGGCCTGCAAGTCAGCGCGCAGAACTACAGCGGCAGCCTGGACAAGGATCGCGACGCCCTGCTCGGGCACTTCTCCAAGTTCATGCCGGTGGGCTTCTACTACCGCTCGTTCTACAAGCCCAAGGGCATGTGGAAGGTCTGGGAACCGCTGATCCGCAAGAAGGCCGGCCTCGGCGTACTCAACCTCAAGCTGCAGCCGCAGTACCACGACAAGGCCTTCCTGTTCACCGATCTGGCGGTGATCGGTGCTGGCCCGGCCGGCCTGTGCGCGGCGCTGAGCGCTGCCAACGCCGGCGCCAAGGTGCTGCTGATCGAACAGCAGAACTACCTCGGCGGCGCGCTGGCCTGGGCCCGCTTCGACATCGAAGGCAAACGTGCCGCCGAGCTGCGCGCCGAACTGCTGACCGCCGTCGAAGGCCACGCCAATATCCGCATCCTCAAGGAAGCCACCTGCAACGCCTGGTTCACCGATCACTACCTGCCGGTGATCCAGGGCAATCGCATGTACAAGGTGCGCGCCCGCCAGTGCATCGTCGCGGCTGGCGCCTTCGACCAGCCGGTGGTGTTTCGCAACAACGACCTGCCCGGCGTGCTGCTGACCAGCGCCGCGCAGCGTCTGATCAAGCTCTACGCGGTCAAGCCGGGCCAGCGTGCCGTGGTGCTGACCGGCAACGACGACGGCTACCTGGCCGCCCTCGACCTGCTCGATGCCGGCGTCGAGGTCGCCGCCCTGGTGGACATGCGCGAGCGCGCCGATGACGGCAATCTGGCCACCTCCCTGCAAACCCGTGGCGTCGCCTGCCATGCCGGCAGCACGGTCTACGAAGCGCTGGGCGACAAGCACCTGAACGCCGTGGACGTGCGCCGTATCAGCGGCCAGGGCAAGGTGGCGGGCAGCGGCCTGCGCATCGACTGCGACCTGCTGTGCATGTCCGCCGGCTATATGCCGGTGTACCAGTTGCCGTGCCAGGCCGGCGGCAAGCTGGCCTACGACGACGCCAGTGCCTGCTTCAACCTGTCCGGCCTGCCGAGCGGGTTGCAGGTGGTCGGCTCGGTCAACGGTCGCAACGCCCTCGACGCGCTGCTTATCGATGCCACCAACGGCGCCCTCCGCGCACTCGCCGCCCTCGGCCTGGAAGCCAGTCAGCCGCTGCGCGAGCTGCCAAGCGAGCCTCGGGTCAACTTTCCCTGGCCGATCTTCCCCCATCCCAAGGGTAAGGATTTCGTCGACTTCGACGAAGACCTGCAGGTGCGTGACATCGTCAACGCCACCCGCATCGGCTACCGCGACGTGCAACTGGTCAAGCGCTTCTCCACCGTCGGCATGGGCCCCTCGCAAGGCCGCCACTCGGCGCTGCCCACCGCGCGCCTGGTGGCCCAGGCCACCGGCCGCAGCGTCAGCGAAACCGGGGTGACCACCGCGCGCCCGCCGTTCTGCCCGGAAACCCTGGCGCAAGTCGCCGGCCGTGGCTTCGATCCGTATCGGCAAACCGCCATGCACGCGCGGCACCTGGAACTGGGGGCGAAGATGATGCCCGCCGGTATCTGGCAGCGCCCTGCCTACTACGGCAAGCCGGAAGAGCGTGAAGCCTGCATGCAGGCCGAGGCGCGCCAGGTACGTGAGAAGGTCGGCCTGATCGACGTCTCCACCCTGGGCGGCCTCGACGTGCGCGGTCCGGACGCCGCCGAGCTGCTCGAGCGCCTCTACACCTTCGCCTTCGCCAAACAGCCGGTGGGCCGCTCGCGTTACGCGCTGATGACCAACGAGCAGGGTGTGGTGATCGACGATGGCGTCTGCGCACGCTTTGCCGACGAGCATTTCTACGTCAGCGCCACCACCAGCGGCGTCGACCGCGTCTACCAGCAGATGCTCAAGTGGAACGCACAGTGGCGTCTGAACGTGGACATCACCAACGTCACCGCCGCGCTGGCCGCGGTCAACCTGGCCGGGCCGGACTCGCGCAAGGTACTGGCCAAACTGTGCAGCGATGTCGACCTTTCCGCCGAGGGCTTCCCCTACCTGGCGGTGCGCCTGGGCACAGTCGCGGGTATTCCCGCCCGCCTGCTGCGGGTCGGTTTCGTCGGTGAACTGGGCTACGAAATCCACGTCCCGGCGCGCTACGGCGAAGCCCTGTGGGATGCACTGATGGAAGCCGGTCGGGAGTTCGACATTCGCCCCTTCGGCGTCGAGACGCAGCGCCTGCTGCGCCTGGAGAAGGGCCACGTGATCATCGGCCAGGACACCGATGGCATGACCAGTCCGGCCGAGATCGACATGGGCTGGGCCATCGCCCGCAGCAAGCCGTTCTTCGTCGGCAAACGCTCGGTGCAGATCCTCGAAGCGCAGCCGCCGATCCGCAAGCTGGTCGGCTTCACCTTGCCCAAGGGCAGCAGCCAGCCGCTGGAAGGCCATCTGGTGCTCAAGGGGCCGGACATCAGCGGCAACGTCACCTCCTGCGAATACTCGCAAACCCTCGGCCAGATCATCGGCCTGGCCTACTGCGCGCCCGACCAGGCCGCGCCGGGCCAGCGCCTGCCGATCCGCGTCGAAGGCGGCGAGGTGGTGCAGGCCACGGTGGTGAAGCTGCCCTTCTATGACCCTGAAAGCCAACGCCAGGAGCTGTGAGATGCCCCTCCAAGCCAATCGATTCGCAGCACGCAGCCCGCTCTACCGCCTGCAGGCCGGCGCCACCCTCGCCCCGTTCGGCGAGAGCTGCATCGTCACCACCTACGGCCAGGGCGACGAAAGCGCCCTGCTGGGCCACTGCGCCCTGCTCGACCTGACCAACCTGGCCCGCTACGGCGTGCGCGGCCCGGCGGCTGCCGACTACCTGGGCGCACTGGGCTACCGGTTGCCCCAGGCGCCCAACCAGGCGCTGAGCCAGGCCGATGGCGGCCATGTGCTGCGCCTGTCGCAGACCGAGTACCTGCTGCTCGGCAGCCTGCACGATGCCGGCAGCAAAGCGCAGCGCGAGGAAAGCCAATGGCAGGCCAGTGCCGGCCAGTACCTGCTGCCACGTCAGGACAGCCACGCCTGGCTGGTGCTCAGCGGCACTTGCGGAGCCGAGGTGATGGCCAAGCTCTGCGGCGTCGACCTCAGCCCGCAAGCCTTCGCCGTCGGCCAGGTGGCGCAGACCTCGGCGGCGCGGGTCAACGTCATCGTCGCCAACCTGCCGTTGGGCGAAGTGCCGTGCCTGCACCTCCTCTGCGACCGCACCTCGGTGCATTACCTGTGGGGCGCGCTGCTCGACGCCATGCAGGAATTCGGCGGACAGCCCGTGGGCATCGACGCCCTGCCCTGACCCCCGCCGGTGCGCACAGCGCACCCTACGGCCATGGCGCCAAACGTAGGGTGCGCCATGCGCACCACCGAATCTGGAGGACAACCATGGGCATCCAAGAAGACGAACTGGACTACCGCGTACCGGCGCTGCAACGCGGCCTGAGCATCCTGCAGATGTTCAACGCCAGCGAGCGCAGCCTGAGCAGCAACGCCATCGCCGAGCGCCTCGGCGTCAGCGTCTCGGCCATCTACCGCATCCTGGTCACGCTCACCGACATGGGCTACCTGCGCAAGCTCGGCAAGAACAGCTACGAGCTGGGCCCGCAGGTGCTCTGCGACGGCTTCGCCTACCTGGCCAGCCGTGACCTGGTGGACATCGCCATGCCGCACCTCAATGCCCTGCGCGACCGCACCTCGCTGTCGTGCCACCTGTCGATCCGCGAGCAGACCGACAGCCTCTACATCGGTCGCGCCTTCGCCGCCCAGCGGCTGTCGGTGAACATCCCCATCGGCACGCGCATCCCCTGCCACTGCACGGCCATGGGCCGCATGCTGCTCAGCGGCCTGACGCCCATGGAGCTGGACACGCTCTACCAGCACGTGCGCCTGGACGACTACCCGCCGCCCGCACCGAAGACCCTGCCCGAACTGCAGCAACTGCTCGAACGTGACCGCGAGCGCGGCTGGGTGATGCACCGTTCCGACTACTCCACCGCCATCGCCTGCGCCGTGCGCGATCATCGTGGCAACGTGGTGGCGGCCATCAACCTGTCAGGCCCGGAAGCAGTGATGGACAGCCCGGTGGCACGTGAACGCTACCGGGAAAGCCTGCAGCAGTGTGCTGACGCCATCTCGCTCGAACTGGGAAAAAAATGAAGGTTTTTTGGACATATGTTCCAGTAAAAAGCCAATTTCAGGTCATAACTGGCCAATTTCCGCAAAATCCATGAAAGCATATTGCCACCATTAGCTCGACTGTTATCCTGACTCAGTCAGTAGGTCTTTCTGCTGGCAAAAACATTTGCAGGGTGTCTGCAAGGGCTTTGCCTTTTCCCGCCCCACAAGTCCCCCACCCGGCTGGGCAGATCATCGATCAGCACCCAGCCTCCGTCCCCTTCGCTGCCCTCGTTTCGTTCATACAGCCCAGCCAAGCCTTGCATGCGTGCTGAGGCATTTCCTGCGCACCTGCGCGCGAAAGAACCCCATAAAAACAGGAAAGACCATGAATGCACTGACCCGAACCTTGCTCGACCTGAGCGTCCGTAAAAAACTGATGACCGGCTTCGGCCTTCTCATGCTGATTACCCTGTGTATGGCCTGGGTAGGCCACTGGGCGATGGATACCAGCCTGCGCCGCATGGACAACCTGCAATTCGTCAACGCCATGGACAGAACGTTGAGCCAGGCACGACAGCAGGAAAAGAATTACATCATCCGCGGCAACAACCAGTATCTGGACAAGGCCGTCCAGTTTGCCGAGGACGTCGGCAAGCAGGCGCAGGAAAACGAAATACGCCTGCAATTACCGCAGAACAAGGAACTGATGCGCCAGGTGCAGACGGACGTGAAGAACTATCACGACCAGTTGCTCGACCTGCAGAAAGCCACCGAGCTCAACCAGACCGCGCAGAAGGCCATGGAGGAAACGGCCCGAGGCGCGACGCAACGCCTCGAAGCCTTGAACCAGGCGCTACGCCAAGCCACCATCGAGCAGATCAACCAAGGCAACTACCAGGGCAGCGCCGAGCTGTTCGAGCAGAGCAACAAGGCCCATGACCTGGTCGAGGCCGTACTGGAGTCGAGACGCCAGGAAAAGAACTTCCTGCTGCGTGCCGATGAGCGCTACGTCCAGCAACTGGATGAGATCTACACCTCCATGCAGAGCGATATCCAGAATCTCGCGCGCATGAGCACGGAGCCTTCCATCCAGCAACTGCTGAAGGAAGCCTCCACGCAACTCGCCAACTATCGCCAGCATTTCGCCGAACTGCGCAAGTCCATCAGTGAACTCGACCAGTCCGAAGAGGAAATGAACGAGAGCGCGCAAAAGGTGGCCAAGGCTTCCAGCCAGGCCATGCTTCTGCAGCGAGGATTGCTGGAAAGCGGCTCGAGCGACGCCAAGAGCATGCTCATCGGCGCCGCCGTGGTGGCGATCATCCTTGGACTGCTCTGCGCTCTGGGCATCACCCAGGTGATAGTCGGCCCGCTGCAAAAGGTCGTTGGCATTGCCCGGCAGATAGCCGCTGGCGATCTGACCATGAACATCGCCAGCGACCGTCGCGATGAACTCGGCCAGTTGATGCAGGCCATGCAGGAGATGGCCAGCAGCCTGCGCGACCTGATCGGCACACTCGGCGCTGGCATTACCCAGCTCGCAACGGCGGCAGAAGAACTCTCGGCAGTGACCGAACAGACCAGCGCCGGCGTCACCCAGCAGCGAATGGAGACCGAACAGGTCGCCACCGCCATGAACGAAATGACTGCCACGGTACTGGACGTCGCGCGCAACGCCGAAAGCGCCGCCAACTCGGCCAGCGAAGCCGAAGGCCAGACCCGCCAGGGTGGCGCCGTGGTGAAGCAGGCCATCGAGCGCATCGAACGCCTGGCGCAAACGGTCGAGGAATCGGTGGAAACCATTACCCGCCTCAAGGGCGACAGCGCCAATATCGGCACCGTGCTCGACGTGATCAAGGGCATCGCCGAGCAGACCAACCTGCTGGCGCTCAACGCCGCCATCGAAGCGGCCCGTGCCGGTGAGGCAGGCCGTGGTTTTGCCGTGGTCGCCGACGAAGTCCGCGCCCTGGCACGGCGCACGCAGGAGTCCACCGCGCAGATCGAACAGTTGATCGCCGCCCTGCAGAACGGTGCCGAAAGCGCCGTAAGCGTCATGGACAGGAGCAGCGGCATGGCCAGCGACACCGTGGAGGCGGCACGTCAGGCCGGCACCGCACTGGAGCAGATCGACGAAGCAGTGTCACGCATCCAGCAGATGAACCAGCAGATCGCCACCGCCTCCGAACAGCAAAGCTCGGTGGCCGAGGAGATCAACCGCAGCGTTTCCAGCATCCGCGACATCGCCGAGCAGTCGGCCGCCGCCAGCGAGGAAACCTCCGCCTCCAGCGTCGACCTGGCCCGTCTGGGCAGCGACCTGCAGCAGCAGATCAGTCGCTTCCGCGTGGCCTGAAGCATGGCCGGTAGGTGGCGCTCTGTCCTCAGGCGGCCTACCCGAAGCCCCTCTCAAGCACGGTGGGTTTCCGACGGATACTCACCGAACAATGCCCGGTAGTGGCTGGCGAAATGGCTGAGGTGATAGAAGCCCATCTGCGCCGCCACCTCACCGACCTTGAGCTCGGCTGCCGAGGTCTCGATCAGGCGCCGACGCACCGCGTTCAGGCGCAGGTTGCGCAGGTATTCCACCGGGCGCGTGCCGGTGATCACCTGGAAGCTATTCTGCAGCGTGCGGCGGCTGACCCGCAATCGTTCGCACAGGTCGATGATGCTGACGGGTGACTCGCTGCCCGCTTCCATTGCCAGTTCCTGGCTGCGCTTGACCAGGTAGGCGCACACAGCGGAACTGCCGCGCCGGTCACGCTCCTCTCCGCTGGCATGGCTGAACAGGTCGAGAAAGGCATCGAGCAGGGTGTCTTCGAGCATCTTCTCGACGGCGGCATTGACCGGCTCACGGCGTTGCAGCAAGTGCTCGAAGATCGGGTAGATACGCTGGCGCACACGCAGCAGCACTGGCTCGGCCAGCGACACTTGCGGCATCGACCTGAGCAGTTCGAGCTTGTCCGAGGACAGCTCCAGCGCCGCCAGCTTGGCGAAGCGCACCAGGTCGACGTTGGCACCGAGAAAGCACAGGCCCTCCGGCGAATGCAGGAGGAACTCCTCGCCATCGCGCAGCAGCACCACGTTGTGTGCCCCCACCTTCTGCCCGGACACCAACGGCGAACGGTCGGCACTCAGCAACAGGGCGATGCACAGGCGCCCCTTGGGCGAACGGCCATGCTGCACGGTGCGCTTGCCCAGGCTTTCCTGGAATATCTGGAAGTGATCAGCCGCCACCTGGCGCAGTTCGCTGGAGAAGCTGCCGCAGCTTTGCTGGTCGTAGACCTGCTGCCAGCCCTGGATGGCACTGGCATGCTGCTGCGGGTCGGAAAAGGAACGGATTTCACTGAACATGACCATCGCCTCTCTGCACGCTTCGCCGCCTGGAGTCCCCTGATCGGCTAGGCGCCTTCTTGGTTTGCTTGTCCGAAGCCTAGAGCCAGCTCTACTCCCATCATCCGTACGCGGTACTCACCCATCTGGATATCCAACGGTGCCAACAGCGCCCCGGACAGAATCACCTGGCCAGCCCGCAGCGGCTGACCATCGGCCAGCAGCCGGCGCAGCAGCCAGAGCAGGTTCTGTTCGGGTATCTCGCCGGCCTCGGCGCTGCCGAGCACGGCGTCGTCATGCATCAGGCGACATTCGATGCGGCGGCAGGCCTGGGCGTCGAACCGCTGCCAGGGGCCAAGGCAGTACAACCCGGCGGCCGCATCGTCGGCCAGGAAGGCGCCGGCATCGAAGCGCCAGCCCTGCCAGCGGCAATCGGCGATCTCGAAGGCCGGCGCCATGCGGCTCACGGCGGCCAGCAGGCTGACGTCATCATGCTCACCGGGGGCGATGTCGCGGCCCAGCTCGAAGGCCACTTCCACCTCCAGCTTGGGCGCGATCAGCCGCGCCAGCGGCAGCAGGCTGCCGGGCGCGCGCTGCATGTCGGCGCTCAGCCAGCCATATACCGGCTCGCTCAGGCCCAGGCGCGCCTGGGCTGGCGCACCGCTCAGGGCCACCTTCCAACCGCCGAGGGCCACGCCAGCCTGCGCCAGCGCCTCGCCCTGCAGGCGGTAGCCCTCCACCAGCGACACGGCCTGCTCCAGCCTAGGCAGCGGCTGGGCCTGCTGCAGCGCCTGGCGCAGCGCGGCAGGCAGTTCGCTCAGGCCACTCATGACAGTTGCCGGGCCAGCTTGCCCAGCACCTCGTCCAGACGTTCGGGAGTGGTGAGCGCAGCGACGAAGCGATCCGGGCGGATCACCACGACGTTGTCGCGGGCCTTGGAAAACCACTCGGCCAGGCGGTTATCGACGTCTTCCACACTGATCACGCCGTCGGTACTGAGCGGCTGGTTGCGCGCTCCGCTACGCGAACGGTTGATCTGGATGAAGCGGGTTTCCAGGCCAGCCCAGAAGGCCTGGGTTTCGTCGCTCAATTGTTCGAGCGGATTGCAGCGGTAGCCCAGCACCGCATACCAGGGGCCGAGCACCTGGTCGAGACGGATGCGGGTGCCGGTTGCATCCTCCACGTCCGGCTGGATGAATAGCTGGCCGACCAGATCGTCCTCGCGCAGGTCCTGGCGCTCGTGGTGCACCAGGCCCTTGGCCAGGGTGGCCCTGGGCTTGAACTTGAACTCCGAGAGGTGCGAACGCAGGGTGTCCACCGTGTTCACCGCCTGGAACAGCCAGTCCCGCACCCCCGCCACCAGGGGGTTGGTCATGCCCAGCATGGCGCCCATGTTGTCGGCCAGGGCGATCAGGTCGGTGGCGTGGCCACGCCGCTCCTGGTCGTAGGTTTCGATGATCGCCGGGTTGGCCCGCCCCTTGAGCACCGCCGCCAGTTTCCAGCACAGGTTGGCGACGTCACGCAGGCCGGAGTTGAGGCCCTGGCCGGCCCACGGCGGGGTGATGTGCGCGGCGTCACCGATCAGCGCGACGCGGCCGCTGACGAAACGCTCGGCCACCCGCGAGTTGTGGGTGTAGGCACGGATGCGGACGATATCCAACTGATCCACGGCCTCGCCGATATGACCACGGATCAGGCGACGGATATTGCCCTCCTCGCACATGGCCTCCTCGCTCTCGCCTTCGAGCAGCATGAACTCCCAGCGGCGTTGGCGGTACGGCAGGTAGATGCACACGAACGGTCGCTGCGGGTCGGCATGCAACGCGGTATAGGGCGCATCCAGGGTATCGTTGGCGGCATCGACCACCACCCATTTGCGCGGGTGGGTCAAACCGACCAGGGGAATGCCCAGTTGCTTGCGCACGCAGGAACGGCCACCGTCGGCGCCGATCACGTAGCGCGCACGCAGTTCGTAGGGTTCGCCATCGGTATCGCGCACCTGCAGGGTGACGCCGTCGTCGTCCTGCGCCAGCGCCAGCATCTCGTGGCCCTCGCGCAGGTCGACGCCCTCGTGGCGCACCAGTTCCTCGCGCAGGGTGCCTTCGAGCAACTGCTGCATGAAGATGTTGCGCATCGGCCAGCCGTAGTCGGCGACGCTCGGCTTGACCTCGGCGAAGCACACGCCGCGCGCGTTGTAGTAGCGCAGCGGTACGTTGGCGATCATGTCGCGGTGCGCACGCTCGGCCACACCCACGGTCTGCAATACGCGCAATGCCTCGTCGTCCATGCCCACCGCACGCGGATACGGCAGGATGCCCTGGGCCAGCTCCAGCACCACGCAATCGATGCCGTAAAGGCCCATGTAATGCGCCGCGGTGATGCCATTGGGGCCGCCACCGACTATCACCACCTGGGTAGTTTCCCGTTTCATTTTTTGCTCACCCGTTTCTTATTCTGATGGCTTGCTCGCTTGCCGAAGAAAGTCGGCAACGCTGCGGTTGAATGCGTCGCTCTGGTCATCGTGCACGTAATGGCTCGCGCCGGCGATCTCCACGGTACGGATGTTGCGGTTCTGCGCCTGCATCGCCGCCAGGGTGGCGGGCGGTAGGAAGTCCGAATTGCCCCCGCGAACGAACAACGTCGGGCAATCCAGCGCTCGAACTGCGGGCCACAGGTCGACCGGCTCGATGCTCAGGCGTGCCGCAGCGATGCCCTGCTGGTCATGGCGCCAGACGATGCCCTGCGCGGTCTCCAGCATGGAGTGGGCCAGCCGCGACTGCACCCCCTGCTCCGACAGACCGGGACGCGACTTGACCCAGAAGGCTCGCGCCGCCTCCCAGTCGGCGAACGTCAGTGGCGTCTGGCGCATCTCACGGCGGATGCGCTCGGCGCCGTCACCGACGCTCGACGAGCCGGGGCCGATGTCCTCGATCACCATCGCCAGCAGGCGCCCCGGATGTTGCCGCGCATACTCCAGGGCGTTGGCGCCGCCGAGCGAGTGGCCGACCAGGGCGAAGCGCTGCAGCCCCAGGTGCGCGACCAGATCTTGCAGATCCTGCACATAGGATTCGCTGTGGTAGCTGCTGCTCTCGGCCCAGTCGCTGAGACCACGCCCGCGCTGATCCAGGGCGTAGCAGCAGAAGTCATCACCCAGCGTGCTGGCCAGCGACTCCCAGGTCTGCGCGTAGGCACGCAGACCGTGCAGCAGGATCAGCGGTGTGCCTTGCGGGTTACCCCAGCGCAGCACATGCAGGCGCAAGCCGCTGCGGTTGTTGAAGAACTGGCTGTGCGCGGTCATCACGAAGCTCCCGGTCAGGTCAGGCCGTTGTCGCCCTTGATATCAGAGGCTTTCAAGCCGCCCAGGCGGGCATGCAGACGACCACGGGTGGCGAAGGCCCAGATGATGATCACTTCGTCCGGGGCCGGGCCATCGCCGAAGGTCACCGAGATGGTGTCGTACTGGTCACGCACGTAGAGTGCATCCTTGTGCGCCAGCGGCACATCGATGGTGCAGCCAGGCGCACCACGCTTGCCGGTGGATGGCACCCAGGACTTGCCACCGCCCAGAGCCACGCGTACCGGATCGGCTGCCGGGTTGGTGAGGAAGGCGTTGCCATGCTCGTACTCGCAGTTGGTGCCGACCAGGCAGGCCTTGCCGTAGCTGATGATCTTGCGCTCGCCGGCCAACTCGCGAATGCGTCGGCCGAATTCCTCGCCCAGGGCCGGTGAGTCGTCGATCAACTGGCTCAGATCCTGGCTGAAACGCCCGGCATAGGGGTTGTGCACGGCGGCGGCGATGACGTACTTGAACAGCGGCTCGCCGTCGGCCAGTTGCCCGGTCTCGTTGGCCAGGGTTTCCTCGGTGAAGCTGTACCACTTGCGGATGTGATAGCTGGCGAAGTTGCTCGCTTTCATGGTCGTGTCCTTAGAGGGGGTCGAGGGTGATATTGCGACTGGGCGCGCAGGCATCCTTGAAACGGGCCTTGGCGCGCTCGTCGTCGTGATCGGTCTCGAGGAAGAACTCCAGACGGTTGCCGTCCGGGTCGTTGAAGTACAGGCCGTTGCCGATTTCGTGGTCGGTGATCTTGACGATCTCCACCCCCTTGCTCAGCAACATGCCGTAGAGCTGGCGCAGGGTGGTCATGTCCCCTGCGATCTCCATGCCGTAATGCTGCAGGCCCAGGCCGCCCTGATGGGCGCCGGGGGCGGCCTTGATCAGGGCGATATCGTGGTGCTTGCTGCCGAAGGCCATCATCACCCAGGCCTCGCCACGGGCGCTCTCGTGCATGCCGAGCACATCGGCATACCAGAGCGCGGAGGCGTCCGGGTCGGTGACGAACAGGGACAGATGAGTCCGCACGATCTCGACTTTCATCGCGGTTCTCCTCACTTCTTGCTGGTGACAGAGGTATGCGCCGGTTTGATCTGCGCCACGGCGGGCGTCCACAGCACGTCGGCGATCTCGCTGAAGTCGCGCCACTGCTTGAGCCAGCCATCACCGCCGTTTTCCGAGGTGAACAGGTGGCCGTACTTGGTGCCGGCGATGATCTGCCGTGGGTTGCTCGGGTTGATGCCGATGGCCCAGACGCAGGAGTTGGGTTGCTGCGGCAGTGGCAGCACTTCCCAGGTCGCGGCGGCATCGCGCGAGATCAGCACCTTGCTGGTGGTGCCCGGCGTGCCGTCGGAAATACTCAGGTAGAGGGTATCCTCGCTGCCCAGCGGCGCGTTCATGGCGCGCACGTAGTACAGGCCGAAGTCGTCCCTGGCCAATTGCCCGCTCCAGGTCAGGCCTTCGTCCTCGCTGCGGTAGATGGCGTTGACGCACACCACCACGATGACTTTCCTGCCGTGGTTGGGCATGACCAGGATGTTGTGGATGTCCGAGTTGTAATCCCACAGCAGGCGGTCATCGACGCGGGTGAAGCTGTCGCCGCCATCACGGCTGTGGAACAGGCCGCCCTCCTCCAGGCCGAACCACACCTGGTTGCGGTCGGTCAGGTCATAGGCGAAGGCCAGCAGGCGCGGCTTGCTCACCCCCTCGCAGAACTCGGGGATTTCCACTGGCACGCGGTACCAGCTCTGCCCGCCGTCGAGGGTACGCCACAGCACCGCCCGCGACGGCGCGCCAGTGCCAACGAAGATGCGCTGCGGATCCTGCGGATCGACCGCCACCTTCCACACCGTCTGCCCGTTGAACGGCGAGTCCACCAGTTGCCAGTGGCTGCCCACATCGTAGCTGACGATCAGGCCGATGTCGGCGCCGGCGTAGATCACTTCCGGGCGCTGCGGATCGAGGCTCAGCGAACGGGTGATGGCATCGAACTCCAGCGGCTGGCCTAGCCCCTGGCGGTGCCAGGTGGCGCCATTGTCGGCGCTGCGGATGATGGCCTGGCCAACGGTGGCGACCAGAAAGGTTCCGTTGCTCATAGCTGCTTGCTCCTCAGATGAAGATGCCGCGAGTCAGGCCGCCATCGATGCCGATGGACTCGCCAGTGATGGCGCCAGCCTTGGGCGATGCGAGAAAACCGATCAGCCAGCCCATCTCGATGGGCTGCAGGGTGCGGCGGATCGGCGTGGCATCGATATAGCCCTGCTCCACCTGTTGCGGGGTCTTGCCCTGCTTGACGCCTTCGCGCTCGTACAACTCCTGGATGTGCGGAGTGTCGACCACGCCGGGGTGGATCAGGTTGACGGTGATGCCGTTGGGGCCGAGCTGGTCGGACAGGGTCTTGGTCATGTGGGCGATGGCCAGGTTGCGCATGCCCGACAACACCTTGCTGCCACGGCCGGTGAGGCCGCCGATGTTGATGATGCGGCCGAAGCCGGCGGCCTTCATATGCGGGGTCACCGCCTTGGCGCAGCGGAAGTAGCCGATCACCTTGGTGTTCATGTCCGACAGCAGCTCGTCGTCGCCGGCGTGCTCGATGTCGTTGCGCACCACGCCGGAAGGCGCGGCAGCGCCGTTGACCAGGATGTCGATGCGGCCGAAATGCTCGACGGCCTGCTGCACCATGGTCGATACGGCCTGCATGTCATTGGTGTCACAGAACAGCGGCAGCACTTCGTTGCCGGTCTCGGCGCTGATCTCTTCGGCGGCCTGCTTGAGGTATTCCATGCGCCGCGCGCAGATCACCACCTTGCAGCCTTCCTCGGAGAGAAAGCGCGCCACTTCCTTACCGATGCCCATGCCGCCGCCAGTGACGATGGCCACGCGGCCTTGCAGTTGCAGATCCATGATTCTTCCTCTTGTTTTGTCAGGTCAGGCGAGATCGACGTAGACGCTCTTGGTCTCGGTGTAGGCGTCGATCACGTGCTTGCTCATTTCCCGGCCCCAGCCGGATTGCTTGTAACCACCGAATGGCGAGGCCGGGTCGACCACGTTCCAGCAGTTGATCCATACCGAGCCGGCCTTGAGCTGCGCGGCCAGGCGGTGCGCCGAGCGCAGGTCGCGGGTCCACAGGCCGGCGGCCAGGCCATAAGGCGAGTCGTTGGCGCGCTGGGCCAGTTCGTCGACGTCGCTCCAGCTCATCACCGTGAGCACTGGGCCGAAGATTTCCTCGCGGGCCACGCAGGCCTGCTCGGCGCGATCGAAGAACACCGTAGGCTCGATGAAGTGGCCCTGTTCCAGGTGTTCCGGGCGCTTGCCGCCGCAGATCAGCTCAGCGCCTTCCTGCACGCCACGCTGCAGATAACCGTTGACCGTGCTCAGCTGGCGCTCGGAAACCAGAGGCCCGAGAGTGGTGCGGCTGTCCAGACCGGAACCGATGACGTGTGCGGCAGCATGCTTGCGCAGTTCCTCGAGCACCTGGTCGAGCACCTGTTCATGCACGTACAGGCGCGAGGCAGCGGTGCACACCTGGCCCTGGTTGTAGAAGATGCCGTCGGCAGCGCCCTTGGCGGCGCGGGCGATGTCGGCATCGGGCAGGATGATGTTCGGCGACTTGCCGCCCAGCTCCAGAGACACCTTCTTCATGTTGCTGGTGGCGGCCTGGGCGATCAGCCGACCGACCTGGGTCGAGCCGGTGAAGGCGATCTTGTCGACATCGGCGTGCTGCGACAGCGGTGCGCCGGTGCGGGCACCGAAGCCGGTGAGCAGGTTGACCACGCCAGCGGGGAAGCCAGCCTGCTCGATCAGTTGCACCAGACGTACCGCTACCAACGGCGTCTGCTCGGCGGGCTTGAGCACCGAGGTACAGCCGGTGGCCAGAGCCGGGCCGAGCTTCCACACGCACATGTTGAGCGGGAAGTTCCACGGCACGATCAGCGCGCACACACCCACCGGCTCGCGCAGGGTGTAATTGAGCATCGGAGCACCGCTGGCCGGGGAAACCGGCACGGTGCTGCCTTCGATCTTGGTCGGCCAGCCGGCGAAGTAACGGATGATGTTGGCGGCACTGGCGGCCTCACCACGGGCGGCGGCGAGGGTCTTGCCGTTCTCCAGGGTGATCAGTTGCGCCAGTTCTTCGGCATGGGCGTCGATCAGCTCGGCCAGACGGAACAACAGGTAGCCGCGGCGTGCCGGCGTCTCCCAGCGCCACGGCCCCTTGAATGCTGTGCGGGCCGCTGCCACGGCGGCGTCGACATCGGCCTCTTCGCCTTCGGCGACTTCGCATAGCTGGGTGGCGGTGGCCGGGTTCTCGACCGCAAAGCGCTTGCCGCTGGCGGCCTCCACCCACTGGCCGCCGATGAACAGACGTTTGGGGGTGGCAAGAAACTCACGGACGGCAGGTAGCAGTTGAATCTCGCTCATGGCTCACAGCTCCATTTCGATCAGGCAGGGCGCGGCGCTGGCGATGGCAGTCGCCAGCGCCTGACGCAGTTCGAGGTTGCTGCGCACGCTGCTGGCCGGCACGCCGTAGCCCTTGGCCAGGGCCTTCCAGTCCACGCGTGGGCGATCCAGCTCGGTCAATGCCAGCGCCTGCGGGCCGAAGTCGGTGACGCCATAGCGGCGCAGCTCGTTCTGCAGGATCGCGTAGCGGTGGTTGGCGGCGATCAGGATGATCACCGGCAACTGCTCGCGGGCGATGCTCCACAGGGTCTGGATGGTGTACTGCGCGCTGCCGTCGGACTGCAGGCAGAACACCGTATTGCCCGGCTCGGCCAGGGCCGCGCCGAAACCGGCCGGGATGCCCTGACCGATGGCACCGCCGGTGTTGGTCAGCACGCGATGGCGGGCGGCACCGGCCGAGGCGGTGAAGAAGGGGTAACCGCAGGTGCCGCCTTCGATGGAGACGATGCAATCATGCGGCAGCGCGGCGGCCAGCACGCGCCCGACCGATTGCGGCGTCAACGCCTCGTCGGCCGGCGGCAGCTCGATACCCTGCTCGCAGGGAATATGCGCCGGGGCCTCGAGGGCATCGGCCAGAGCAGCGAGCGCACCGGTCACATCGTCGCCGACCTCGGCCAGCGACAGCAGGCGATCACGCTCGGCCAGGCGCGAGGCGATGCCTTCGTAACCGAAATAGCTGATCGGCTCCGGCACGCCGGCGCACACCACCAGGTCGTACTGGTCGAGAATCTCGATGGCCACTTCCGGGAAGTACGGCAGACGATCCAGATCAGGCAGGCCGCCACCGCGATGGCTGACCCGCGGGAAGGTTTCTGCGAACAAACGCACGCCATCGAGCTGGGCCAGGCGCCCAGCCGCTTCCAGGCCAGCCGCCGTCAGGCCGTCATCACCAACGATGAACACCAGGCGCTTGCCAGCCTTGAGTTCGGCCGCCACGCGCTCCACCTTGTCACCGGCGAAGCGCCGCACCGGCGCCTGTAGCGGAGCGAAACGCAGCGCCTCGGCATCCACCGTGTTGGCCTGCAGATCCATCGGCAGCACCAGGCTGGCGATCTGCCCGCGCGGCTGCCAGGCCGCCTGCACGGCGCATTGCAGATCCTCGCCGATGCGCTGCGCATGACGCGAAGTGCGCACCCAGCCGGACACCGCGCCGGCCAGGGCGTCGATATCGCTGGCCAGGGGCGGGTCGTAGTTGACGTGCCAGGAGGCGTGGTCGCCGATCACATTGACGATCGGCGTATTGGCGCGGCGCGCGTTGTGCAGGTTGGCGATGCCGTTGGCAAAGCCCGGGCCGAGATGGGTCAGGGTCATGGCCGGCTTACCAGCGATACGCCCATAGCCGTCGGCGGCGCCGGTGCAGACGCCCTCGAACATCGACAGCACCGGTTTCAGCGCAGGTTCGGCGCCCATGGCCGCGACCAGCGGTATCTCGGTGGTTCCGGGGTTGGCGAAGCAGTACTCAATACCGCTGGCGACAGCGGCCTTGATGAGCGATTCGGCACCATTCATTTGACGATCCCATGGCATGCGTTGACGAATGCGAGATTTATTGCATCGCAACGCAATACCAACAAGCATTTTTTAGCAAAAAGCTCAAAATACGAGATAAATGAGATTTTTTGACCTAAAAATACGCTCGAAAAATAAGCCTTTTCCAAGCTATGCTTCGAGGCACGCGTCCATCACCCCTTCCGCACGGGGCCGAACCTGAAAGGAACACCATGAGCAGCTTGAGCAAGACCCTGGGGGTGCTGGATCTGTTCGGCCCGCAGCAACTGCAGCTAGACCCGGAAACCATCGCCGAGCGCATGGGGCTGTCGCGCGCCACGGTCTACCGTTACGTCAAGGATCTCTGTGAGGCCGGCCTGCTGAGCCGTGTCGGAGCCGGCAACTACGCCCTCGGCCCACGCATCATCGAGCTGGACTGGATGATGCGGCAGTACGACCCCATCCTCATCGCTGGTCGTGAACCCATGCAGCGCCTGGCCGAGGAAACCGGCCTGGCGGTGTTCGCCAGCGTTTTCTACGACGGCCACATCATCAACACCTACATCACCGACCCCAACGAGCAGCACCACTTCGCCTTCGGCCGTGGCCATCCCCTGCCGCTGTTTCGCGGTGCGCAATCGAAGGTGCTGGTGGCTTACCAGAAGGGCCGACGCCTGCTCAAACTGTTCGAGGAGCAGATTTCCAGGGATCCCGACAACCCCTACAGCCAGCGCAGTTGGTCGGAGTTCGCCCGCGCGGCAAAGAAGATTCGCAAGGACGGCTACTGCATCACCCATGACGAACTGAACCTGGGCCTGACCGGCATCGCCGCGCCGATCATCGTCACCGATGGCAAGGAAGTGGTCGGCAGCATCTCGGCCGTGGGCAGCACCGACACCTTCAAACTGCTGCGCCAGGAGCGCGTCATCGACCTGGTGATCCAGACCACCCAACGTATCGCCAGCAACATGCAGGCGCAGCAGGCAGTTGAAGAGAGCTGAAACGCAACCTCAACATGAGCCAGGGCAAACAACCGACTGCGCAACTTCCTGCACAACAAAATATGGATAACCCTGTGGATAAATTTCTGCAGGTTACGCAGCCAAAGGCCTGAAAGGCACTGCGCAAAAACTTGCGCAGCAGTGCGCAACTTCTTGCGCACTTTTTCGTGACCCAGCGCTCAATATGACCGCATGTAATTTAGCGGTCACACCAACTTATTGATTTATATCGACTTACAAAAACTGGCACGCCGTTCGCTTTAGACCAGGCTCCCGGATCACTTTCGATCCATGACCCAAGGCAAGGAGAGCACTCATGCCAACACCCGCGTATCTGTCCCTCGAAGGCACCAAACAAGGTCTGATCACCGCTGGCACCTTCACCGAGGACTCGGTCGGCAACATCTTCCAGGAAGGTCATGAAGACCAGATTCTGGTTCAGGCCTACAACCACCAGGTCATCATCCCGCGTGATCCGCAGTCCGGCCAACCCACCGGCCAGCGCGTACACAAGCCGCTGATGATCACCAAGGTCTTCGACAAGTCCTCGCCGCTGATCTTCAACGCCCTGACCTCCGGTGAGCGTCTGAACAAGTGCCGTCTGGAGTGGTACCGCACCTCCTCCACCGGTACCCAGGAGCACTACTTCACCATCGAACTGGAAGACGCCGTGATCGTCGACGTGCAGTCGCGCATGCCGAACTGCCAGGACCCGAACATGGCCCACTTCACTCACCTGGAAGACGTCTACTTCACCTACCGCAAGATCGTCTGGACCCACGAAGTCTCCGGCACCTCCGGTTCCGACGACTGGCGTACCCCGATCTCCGCCTAAGCTCCGGCCGAGTTCGTGCGTTAACGCAGCGGCCAGGCATCGTCCTGGCCGTTGCGTTTTGAGTGTGTACAGGCTGTAGGTGCGAATTTATTCGCGATCAAGAGCACAGCCTTTGTCGCGCTGCCTGCCTAGAATGGCCCGCGCCTTCATGGATCGAAACGAGAGGAACAAAGAATGTTCGCCCCGGCCAATCAGACCCATTTCAGCCTGAGCATCGAAGGGCTCGAGCACGACCTGCAGGTGCTCGAATTCAGCGGGCGCGAGGCCATCAGTCAGCCTTACGCCTTCCGCGTGGAGCTGATCAGCGAACGCCCCGACCTCGACCTGGAAAGCCTGCTACACCAGCGCGCCTTTCTCGCCTTCGATCAGCACGGCGCCGGCATCCACGGCCTCATCCACCGCATCGCTCAGGGTGAGTCCGGCCAGCGCATGACGCGCTACCACCTGACCCTGGTGCCGCAACTGGCCTACCTGGCCCACCGCACCAACCAACGCATCTTCCAGCACCTGACGGTGGAGAAGATCATCAGCCAGGTGCTCGAAGAACACGGCATCCAGGCCGACGCTTATCAATTCCAGCTCGGTTCGCTCTACCCCGAGCGCGAGTACTGCGTGCAGTACGACGAGACGGATCTGCACTTCGTCCAGCGTCTGTGCGAAGAGGAAGGCATTCATTACCACTTCCGCCACAGCACCGTGGGGCATGTGCTGACCTTCGGCGATGACCAGACGCCGTTCCCGCGCCTGGCGCCGCTGGCCTACCAGCAGGACACCGGCCTGGTGGCGGATGACCCGGTGATCAAGCACTTCGGCGCCCGCGTGGAAACCCGCACCAGCCAGGTCACCCGCCGCGACTACGACTTCGAGAAGCCGCGCCTGCAACTGGAGGCCAAGGCCGACGGTGACGTCCAGCCCAAGCTGGAAGACTACGACTACCCCGGCCGCTACACCGACCGCGAGCGCGGCAAGCACCTGGCCAAACGTGCCCTGGAGCGCCACCGCCACGACTTCGAGCTGGCCGAGGGCGACGGCAACTCGCCGACCCTGGTAAGCGGCCACTTTCTCGAACTGACCGAGCACCCGCGCAGCGAGTGGAACCAGCTCTGGCTGCTTACCGAAGTGCAACACGAAGGCAAGCAGCCGCAGGTGCTGGAAGAATCGGTCACCAGCGACACCCAGCCTGCCGACGGCTTCACCCAGGGCTACCGCAACCGCTTTACCGCCACGCCCTGGGACGTGCCCTTCCGCCCGCTGCTGGCCCACCCCAAGCCGCGCCTGCTTGGCAGCCAGAGCGCCGTGGTCACCGGCCCGGCCGGCGAAGAGATCCACTGCGACCAATATGGCCGCGTGAAAGTGCAATTCTTCTGGGATCGTGAAGGCCAGGCCGACGACAAGACCAGTTGCTGGCTGCGCGTCAGCTCTAGCTGGGCCGGTGACCGCTATGGCGCCATCACCATCCCCCGCATCGGCATGGAAGTGCTGGTCACCTTCCTCGAAGGCGACCCCGACCAGCCCCTGGTCACCGGCTGCCTCTATCATGCCGAACATGTGGTGCCCTACGACCTGCCGGCGAACAAGACCCGCAGCGTCTTCAAGACCCTGAGCAGCCCCGGCGGTGGCGGCTACAACGAACTGCGCATCGAGGATCGCAAGGGGGCCGAGCAGATCTACGTGCATGCCCAGCGCGACTGGGACGAGAACATCGAGCACGACCAGAAGATCCGCGTCGGCAATGAACGTCACGACACGGTCGAGGCCAATGCCTACAGCCACTTCAAGGCCGAAGAACACCGCACCACCCACGCCGACCGCAAGACCGAGATCAAGGCCAACGACCACCTCACGGTGGGCGACAGCCAGCACATCAAGCTCGGCAACGGCCAGTTCATCGAAGCCGGCCAGGAAATCCACCTCTCCAGCGGCCTGAAAGTGGTACTCGAAGCCGGCAGCGAACTGACCCTCAAGGGCGGCGGCAGCTTCATCAAGCTCGACGGCGGCGGCGTGACCCTGGTGGGGCCGGTGATCAAGGTCAACTCCGGTGGTGCGCCGGGCAACGGCTCGGGGGCGGCGCCCATCCTGCCGGGAGCGGTGAGGCCGGCGGATGCGGATGTACCGGGGGCGTTGCTCAAGCAGCGTCTGCGTGAAGAGCTGCCCATCGTCGAACTCTGCCAGAAGCCCAAGGGCGGCACGCCGCTGCAATGCCCACTCTCCGACTGCCCTTGCCGCAAGGCCATGAACGCAGGAGCCAGCGCATGAGCACCAAGCACTGGTTACTGCTGGAGCGTACGGAGCATTTGCTCCCCGAACTTTATCGGCTCGGGGAGGATCCTGATCCGGTACGCCTGTTCGACGACACCGAGCTAGCGGCCTGTGAGGAAGAAAGCCCCCTGCTGATCCATGCGCAGGCCAATCCCTCATTGCTGGCTGCCGTGCAGGGCGAACCACTCGCCTGGCCCGGCCTGTTGCTGGAAACCCCAGCAACGACGCAAGAGCTGCTGGCTCACCTGCGCCACATCCTGTTCATCCGCTTCGATCAGGAGCGCCGAGGCGTGCTGCGCTATTCGAGGCCTCGCACGGCCAGTTACCTCTTCCCAGCCTGCGACGCCGAAAGCCTTGCCACCTGGCTCGGCCCCATACAGCGCCTGAGTTGGTATGGCGGCACCTGGCATGAGCTTGCGAATGGCCAGGCAGCCTGGCGGCATGTCGAAAACCAGCAGGCAAACCGCTGGCAGCCAACGGCCAGCGCACAGGAACTGCACTTGAGCGCCATGCAGGAGCAAGCCCTGCAACGCCAGCAGGGCGAGCACTTTCTTTACCAGTGGTGGGAACAGCAACGCGGTATTGGCTTCCAAACGGCCTGGGACTACCTGAGCGCCGGTATGCAGGCTGGCTTCGTGACGGCTGAATCGCTGAGCGCCTACCTCGACCTGCGCCACGCCAATCCACACGCGGCACCGCCAGTTGCGCTACCGCAAGGCACCGATCAGGAACGCCTCGACGCCCTCGCCAGGCACCTGACCCAAACGACAGACAAGGAAAGCAGCGTATGAGCAACAACGTATGCGCACTGAGCAAAGGCGCCGCCTGCGAGGCCGGCAAGCTCATCGTCCAGGTAGTGGGCAAGGATCACCCGACCACGCAGAAACTGGTGATCTGCGATGAGAACAATGCGCCGCTGACCAGCCTGACCCAGCAGGACAAACCGGAAATCCAGACCAGCGACAGCTTCAGTAGCGTATTGCACGTGTGGGACTGGGAGGGGCAGCCCAAACGGACGTTGTGCCTGGAAATCGCTGCCAGTGAAGGCGGAGCGATTCGCCTGCCGCTGCATGACGAATTGCGCACCACACCTCGCCAACCCGAGCATGGCATTCAATGGAATCAGATCGTGCCTGTGGTGCCCATGACAGCCTTGCCAGGCAGCAAGAGCAGCTATGACCTCGGCACACCGGTCAGCTTGCGCAATGGCTACCTCTACCTGTTCTACCGCGGCAAACTCTGGCGCGAGCTGGAGGTACGCAACAGCGAGAGTGGTGTCACCTACCACGATGTACGAGTCGCCAGCTATCGCCAGGGCAAAGGCTTCAAGTCCGGGCCGCGCAAAGCGGTAGGTGTCGCACTGGAAGAAATCTGGCTGCCCTCGCAATGGAACAACCGCAAGGAGCTTGGCGTTCAACTCTGCTTCTCTGAAATCCAATTGAGTGCGGCCCGCCTCGCCTTTCTCGAGCAAGACACGGCAACCCGGCGCACCCGTACCCAGCAAAGGCAGTTGGATGTCTCCAAGGCCACCTTCGACAAACTGTTCAAAGGAAAACCGGGTGGGCTGGAGATCATCGAGGCCTACAAGCAGATCATGAACTCGGCGCAGTCTCTCAACGAGGCTCGCCTGGTACGAATGAACCTCGATCTCTGGGCCTTTCCACTCAGCATCGCCGCGCCCCAACGCGGCAGACAGGCCGGCTATGAACTCACGCTGGACAACCCCAGCCGCTATCTATGCGACCTGAGTGGTCAATACCCCGCCAAGAGCCTCGCGGCGGCTAATGCCTTTCTCGATGCCTGCCAGGCTGGCAAGACAACGCCCGCGGAACCTGACGTGGAGATGGGCGCCATCGAACAAGCGCTGCGCGAGAAACTGAAGGCGCAGAAGCCCAGAAGCGAGCCGACGTTCGAGGCTAGAGCGCTGTGGCAGGCGCAGCCCGGTGCAGCGGATATCTTTGCCGCGCTACGCCCTCGGCAGCTTTGCGCCATTCTGCTCGACGACAACCAGTTCCGCCTGCGCCACCTGACGGCCAAGATCGCCAGTCACAAGATGCTGCTGGAGCAATGCGCGGAATACGCCCGAAGTCATGGCCACTTTGCCAGCGCCATGCTCGTGCAGCAGACGATAGTGCCTAGAAGCGTATCCGGCGAAGTGAACAAGCTGCATGCCTGCATCAGCAAGATCACACCGACCGGGCTGCAAGACCTGAACCGCTTCACCGCCACCATCGAGCGCATGGAAGCCTGGCAAGCCATGGAAAGCAGCCAGCAATGTCTGGTGGATCTGCTGGAAAAAAGCGCCTGCCAACAGACCCTCGCCGATCACCTCAGCCTCGATCACTTCGACTACACCGCCGCCCTGCACTTTGCCGCCCAGGCCTTTTCCTCTTTGGCGACCACGGCCGCCGATCACGACCCGCTGGCCAGCAATAGCCCGCAACTGGTCGATGCAGTCGATGGCCGGCTGTGCATGAGTCAGCCTGACTCCGCCGGGCGCCGGTTCATCCTGGAAGTCGCCGAAAATGTGCAACATCCCCTGCACCGCATGTTCTGGCCCAAGTATGACCTGGCCCGACTGGAGCAGGCCTATGTCAAGCCGGATCAGGTCGAGGAAAACATTGGCGACGGTGCCTTCCGTGCAACGGTGCTGGCCGCCCAGGAAGGCCAGCAGGCCCCCAGGGAAGCCCAAACCACAATCGATGCCGCGCAGCTCCAAGGCCTGCTCGATGCGGGCGGTCTGGCCAGCGCCGTGATCGTCGAGAGCAAGACCATTGCCAATGGCCTGATCAGCATCTACGAGCACCTGGACGGTGCGATCAATGCGGCCAGCAAAGGTATCGATAAGGCGAAGGCGGAGCGCGCTGCCGCCAACCAGCAGCGCCAGCAAGCGCAAAGCCAACACGACAGCGCCAGGCGCGAGCATGAGAAGGCCACCGAACACCGCCAGCAAGCGGAGAAAGCCCAGCAAACAGCCGAAAGCGGGCAGCGCACGGCAAAGGCCGAACTGGACAAACGTCGCCAGGCGCTGAGCGAAGCCCAGGCGCTGGAAAACGTCACGCGGCGCAAGCTCGCCGCCGAAGCCAGGCCCATGAATATCCGCCTGCATGGCATGAGCATCGCGCAATTGCGCAGCATGCTCACCAAGCACTTCGGCGAACTGCGCCTGATGCGCCGCAGCGCAGCCAATGCAGGCGGCTACTACATCTTCGCGCTGAGTGACCTGCCCCTGGAGATCCAGCGCACGATCCGCGCCTATGGTGAGGTGTTGGATGGCCAAGGCAAGCTGATAGCCAGCAGCAATACCCGTACGGCCAGCCGCCAAGGCTTGCCCAGTGAAACTGCCGATCATATGGTCGCGGCCATGCCGGAAAACCAGAAAACTGCGCGACTGATCAAGGCCTTGAACCGCCACAAGAACGCCCGAATGATGGCCGAACAGGCCGAGAGCATCGCCAGCCAGATCAACGCTGAAAAAAACGCCGTGGTTCACGCCATGGCCCAACAGACAACCGCTGCTCGTCGCCAGGAGGCCGCCTGGGAAAGCCGCATGAAACAGGCCCAGGAACTGGCGCAGACGGCACAGAAGGAAATACAGCTAGCCGATCAGCGTATTCAGGAACTGGCCCGCAGCGTAGACGCCGGGCAGCGCAATCTGTACTTCCAGACGCTCAATAGCGGCGCCTTTTCGATGGCGGTGCTGTCGTTGGAGATGTGGAATTTGTTTGCGGAGTGGGGGGCGCAGGAAAGTAACATTCAACAAAAAGGTATGTTTAGGGCAAGGATAGGGTTTATTGGAGCCACACTTGATCTGGCAATTGCCTTTGAAGTGCTGGCCTTCAAGATAAAGGATGCCAACAGATTCTCCACGGTGATGCGCGCCACGCTCTGGGAGGTGAATAAGGGCAAGGCAATGGGCATTTTGGGCGAGAAGCTTGGAAGCATGTTTGTCGTCGAAATCACTGCTCGTCTACTGGCTACAGCAGTCGCAAGCTTCGTGATGATGGTCGTCTGCATCATGGACGCCATTCATGCCTGGCAATGGGGGGATGACGCCGTCTGGGGCTTTGGCGCCATGGCACTGGGCGCCATGCTCGGTGGCATTGCCCCCTTCTTCAGCGGCAGCAGTGTGTTGTTTGGCTTCAACCCCTTCAGTCTGGCCGCCTTGGTGCTGATCGTGCTCGGCGCGGGCCTGGTGTTCTGGCTTAGCAGCACCCAGTTGGAAGACTGGCTGGAGTGCGGCCCCTTTGGCGCAGAACCGCGCGACTACCTGGCGAACGATGCGCAGGAGGCCTTCTATCGCCTGGTGGGCATCTTCGCCGGCATTCGTATCGCCATCGAGCCCAATCCGTATTTCAACCCAAATACCAAGCTGGACAGAAACCAGGAGCCCGGCGTCTACAGACTCGCCAGTGCCAATACCCGAATCCGTATCAGCAGCAATCTGCCCGGCCTGCTGGCACAAATGGGGGATATCAGCATTTACCCTGAAACCCGCCTGCGCAGCAGTGAAGTCCGTTATCGCGGCAATGGCGACCCCTACCCCGCGACAGTCACCGTGCATAACCCCGACCCAGTGGCTCAGCGCATACTGCCCGACAGCCTCGAGCTGTATATGAACACACCATTGGCCAGACGCTGGACGGGGAGTTTGGGCGATAGCAGCCTGCACCATGAATGGCAGGTGCGTGCACAATTGCGCCTGGCCCTGGATAGTGGCGAAAAGGACTGCCGCCCCGGCGCACTCCTCTGGCTATTCCCCGCCCCGCCCATCAGAAGTGGCAAAGCCGATCCGAGCCAGGCAGCAGCCGCCAACTTCAACAAAACCAATGAACCCTTCTGGGCCGATGAGAAGACCCATGCCGAATCCTGACTCCTTCTACAGCCCCGAGGCCTATCACCCCGAGCGCATACCCAACCAACCCCCGGCTGAGAAACAACCCTGGCTGCGCCGTTTCGGGAGCATGCGCCTGCCTTGGGGCAGCACTCAGGATATGGTTCCAATTAGAGTACTGAATCACTTCCAGCCCAGCGAACTGCGCGCTGAAGAAGCCATGAAAAAGGACAAGGCGGAGCAATTAGGAAAAGGCACCTATGTTCCAAAGCTACTGGAGCACTTGGATCTGCATGCTCGCTTAGACAACGAAAAAATCAGGCATGCTCAATTACCCGCAAGCTCCAAGATCTGGATATACATGCAGATAATTGGAAAATGGGGAGCCATAATACTTGCCCCTTTTGTATTTCTTTCGTGCTTTATCGGAATAAATTTTGAAAAAACTGACTGGTGGCGTTTTTTTTTAGATGCCCTATTAGAAATGTACATGTTTTTTTGTCTTCCATTGCTTATTTCCTGGGGACTAGGCTCGCTTGTCATCAACCACTTCCCCAAACTCTGGATAAAACCCTCCCGAGGCGCGCTCTGGGAGTTCAATCGCCGCACCGGGCTGGTCACTGTCTTCGATTACGACAATAACGGCGAATACAAAAAGAACGGCACCATCGGCGAAAAGGTCGCACCCTTCTACGAGTTCGATGCCTATATCACCGTCACGCCGGATCGCCAGGGCTTGCCCAATAACGTGCTGTGCATCGTCCATCGCTACCGGGACATCTGGATCAATATGGGCAACTTCGTCGGCGCCAGTAATAGCACCTCCGTACCATGCGCCCTCTGGGACTACCTGCAGAACTATATGGACATCAGCAAACCCCTGCCGGATACCCCGGAGCTGGAAGCCTTCCGCCACCTCGACCCCACCACCGCCGAACACGACCGCCAAACTGGCCGTGAACCGCGCTATTGGCGCGATATGGATGATGAAACCTTCAAGGCCAAAGAACGCGAACTGGACGAACGCATCCCCCAGATCGATACCTTCAGCCGCCCCAACCTGATGGCGCTGCATGTGAGCTATGCCGACTGACAATAGTTGAGGCTTTACCGCCTGCCCGACCTTACTTCGACAGCGCCAGGCAGGCCTTCTGGGCCGATGAGCAAACCTACAAGGCCGACACGCGAAACGACCGATGACCGATACCAGCCCTCCCTACGGCCCCCAGGCCTATGACTCCCGGCATATTCCCCAGCAGCCGCCGCAGATTCGCCAGCATGCCGGACTGCTATGCATGCCCCTGCCCTGGGGAGAGGCGCAGGATGTGGCGCCTTACGCATTGATGGAGCATTACGCGCCGGACAGGCTGCGCGAGCAGGAAGAGCACGAGCGCCAGAACCCCGGGGCTCGAGCCCGTGACGAGACGAAGTTTCACAATGCCTGCAACCATGTCTGTTATCGAAGAGCCCATGCCTCGCGCTGGACGCAGTTCTGGGTCTATCTCTGGGGATTGGGGAGAGGATTCTCTTACTTCTTGCTCGGGTTCTCTCTGCTCATCATGCTGCCAATTAGCATTTTTACTGCAGACTCTGTTGGGCAAGTGGTTTCTGACATGCTGGATACCTTATACATACTGTTGCCTTTGCCTCTTAGCTGTTGGCTAATCGGCCATATCGTCGTGCACCGCCTGCCATCCCACTGGATATTTACCCCTTCCAAGGGGCCGCTCTGGGAGCTCAATCGCCAGACCGGCATGGTGACCATCTTTGCCCGCAAACCGGGACAGTTCAGCCAGTACGGTATCGATGGAAACTTCGTCCGCCCCTTCTACGAGTTCGACGCCTCCGTGCATGTGCTGCCGGATCGCCAGGGCATTCCGTTGTATTCGCTGCACCTGGTACATCGCTATCACCCGGTCACCATCGACTTTATGCCTGTAATCGGTCGGCAAAGCTCCGACAAGGACAGTTTGGCGCTCTGGGACATGTGGCAGAACTATATGGACACCAGCAAGCCCCTGCCGGATATCCCCATGTGGGAAGAATTCCGTCACCTCGATCCAGTGACCGCCGAGCACGATCGCCGCTGCGGGCGCAGTCCGCGCTATTGGCGCGATATGGACGATGCCGAGTACAAGGAAGCCGTGGCCTCCATGACCCAGCGCGTCCAACAGCTCGACACCCTGTCGCGGCCCAATATCATGGCCCGCCATGTGCTCTATCTCTGACGATGACCGAAACCGACATCCAACCCTACGGCCCCCAGGCCTACGACTCCCGGCATATTCCCCAGCAATCGCCGCAGATTCGCCAGCATGCCGGCCTGCTCTGCATGCGCCTGCCCTGGGGCAATACTCTGGAAGTCGCGCCACTGACCTTTATCGAGGACGACTCACCGACTGAGCTGCGCGAAAAGGAGGAAGAAGAACGCAGAAACCCGGGTAGCTATGCCCGCAAACAGAAGAAATTTCATAATGCTTGTGACCATATCTGTTATAGACAAGCCCATGCTTCAATATGGAGCCATATGTGGGCATATATGTGGGGTATTGGAAGATTTTTATTCTGGCTCGTATTGATATTGAGCACTATTGGCTCCCTCATAACAGCAACACTCATAAATGAAGAGGGCATTTGGGAGGAAGTGATACGCGAATATAAAACTTTCATTATTCCATGGCTTTTAGCTCCGACACTATTGAGCTGGATTATTGGTCACATAGCCATCCATCGCCTTCCCAGCTATTGGATATTCACCCCCTCCAAAGGCCCAGTCTGGGAACTCAATCGTCAAACCGGCATGGTCACCGTCTTCGCCCGCAAGCCAGGGCAGTTCAAGGAGCAGGGCTATGACGGAGACTTTATCCGCCCCTTCCATGAATTCGATGCCTATGTCCATGTGCTACCCACCCGCCAGGGTATGCCGCTCTATTCCCTGCATCTGGTGCATCGCTACCAGCCGGTGGCCATCGACTTCATGCCCCTGATCGGCCGACAAAGCTCAGACAAGAACAGCCTCGCCCTGTGGGACATGTGGCAGAACTACATGGATATCAGCAAGCCGCTGCCGGATATCCCCGTGTTAGAGGAGTTCCGTCACCTTGACCCCACCACCGCCGAGCACGACCGCCGCACCGGCCGCAATCCGCGCTATTGGCGCGATATGGACGACCGCACCTTCAAGGCCGCGATTTTGGCGATGCAGGATCGTATCAACCAGCTCGATGCACTCAGCCGCCCCAACCTGATGGCTCAGTATTGCCAGTACGTCGACCGCTGACCGGCGCCTACGCCCTTAACCCTACCCAGCCCACTCAAACGCGCTCAGCCATAGTTCCTTGCGCGGGGCACTTGTTCAGCATGAAGAACACCACCACCGCGAGCACGCCGACCATCGCTGCCGAGGTGAGCAGCAGGGTCGAGTGGGTGGCCGAGAAAGCTGCCTTGGCTGCCTCGATCAGGGCGCTGGCCTGGGGTTCGGCCAGGCCCTTGGCGACCTGGTAGCTGTCGCCGATGGAGCGTGCCGCGCGCTCGGCCAACGGCGCGGCGAGTTCGGTGTCGAGCACGATGCTGTGGCGGAACACGCTGCTCATGAACACGCCGAAGAAGGTGATGCCCAGGCCCGTACCCAGTTCGTAGGCGGTGGCTTCCAGCGAGCCGGCTGCCCCGCCCTTGCTGGCCTCCACCGAGCCCATGATGGCGATGGACGAAGCCGTCAGGCCGATGCTCAGGGTCAGGCCCAGCAGCGCCAGCATCGCCGGCACGCCGAAGCCCGGCTGGTGGAAATCGGCCAGGGCCAGAAAGGCCAGGGCCACGGCGGACAAGCCCAGGGAACCACTGGCCACCAGACGCAGGCCGCAGAGGTTGGACAGGTAACCAGCCACCGGACCACCGACAGCAGCGGCGGCCATGATCGGGATCATGAAGATGCCGGCCTGCAGCGGCGTCTTGCCCAGCACGTACTGCAGCTCCTGCGCCAGGGTCAGTTCGACCCCGGCCAAGGCACCGATGGCCACCACCGCCATGATGATCCCGGCCAGGATCGCCGGGCGCGAGAACAGCGTCAGGTCGAGCATGGGCGTCGCCGAACGCAGTTGCAGGCGCACGAAGAGGCTCAGCAGGGCGAACCCCAGCAGCGCCATCAGCAGTGCCACGCCCAGCGGCTGCGTGGCGCCGACAGCCGCCTTGATGCCATACACCAGCGCCAGCATGCCGGCGATCAGCAGCAGGGCCTGGCCCAGCGCCCAGGTGCCGGGCGTGGTTTCTTCGCTGCGCGGCAATAGCAGGAACACCAGCGGCGCGACCACCAGCATGACCGGCACGTTGATCAGAAAGGCCGAGCCCCACCAGAAGTGCTCCAGCAGCGCCCCGCCGATCAGCGGCCCGAGCGCCGCGCCGGCCGCACCCACCATGCCCCACAGCCCCAGGGCCATGGCGCGCTCGTCGTCATCCTCGAAGGTGCGGCGGATGATGCCCAGCACGCAGGGCATGATCATCGAACCGCCGAGGGCCAGCAGTACCCGTGCAGCGATGAGCAGCGCCGGGGTCGGCGCAAAGGCCGCCAGCAGCGAGGCGATACCGAACACCACCAGGCCGGTGAGCAGCACGCGGCGGTTGCCGATACGGTCGGCCAGGGTACCCATGGGCACCAGCAGGCCCGCCATCAGCAGCGGGTAGATGTCGATGATCCACAGCACTTCGGTGGCCGAAGCGCCGAGCGCCAGGGTCAGCAAGGGCACGGCGATGTGCAGGATGGTCATGTCGATGACCACCGGCAGGAAGGCCAGCATGACGGCCAGCAGGATCAGCCAGCGACGGGGAACGACAGCACGCATGGAGAGGCTCTCGGGCAAGGTGGATGGACTCTACTGAGCGCTCGCGACAGCGGCAATCTCCGCCACATCGCGCTCATGCAGGCCACCACCGAGCGACTTGTACAACGCCACCCGGTTGGCGATTTCCGCGCGGCGCAGCTCCAGCAGCGCCTGCCGTGCGGCCTGCAACTGGCGCTGGGCGTCCAGCAGTTCCAGGCGCCCTTCGACGCCCGCGCGGTAGCGCAGGTCGGACAGCGCCAGGCGCCGCTCGGCAGCGCCCACCGCGCGCAGTTGCGCCTCGATCTGGCGATCGAAGGTGGCGGTGCCGGCCAGGGCATCGGCCACCTCGCGAAAGGCAGTCTGGATGGCGCGCTCGTACTGGGCCACGGCCTCGGACTTGCGCACCTTGGCCAGGCGCAGTTCGGCGCGCAGGCGCCCACCCTGGAACAGCGGCTGGGAAATCTGCGGGGCAAAGCGCCAGACCTGGCGGCTCGGGTCGAACAGCCCACCGAGCGAGGTGCTGGCGTAACCGAAGGAGGCGGTCAGGGAAATCTGCGGAAAGAACGCCGCCCGTGCCGCACCGATATCGGCATTGGCGGCCACCAGCACCTGCTCGGCCTGGCGCAAGTCCGGCCGGTTCAGCAGCAGATCGGCTGGCAACCCCGCCGGTAGTGGCGCAATCACCGATTGCCGCTCCAGTGGCAAGCCGACGGGCAGATCGCCCGGCAGCTCGCTGCCCACCAGCAACTGCAGGGCGTTGTCCGCCTGCGCCAGGGCGCGTCGGCGCGCTTCCAGGTCGGCTTCGGCCAGGGCCACCTGCCCTTCGGCCTGGGCCACGTCCAGGCTGCTGTTCTGCTCGGCCTGCTTGAGCAGGCGGGCAAGTGTCAGGGACTGTTGCCAGTCGGCCAGGGTGCGTTCGGTCAGTTGCAGTTGCTCGTCGGCCAGGCGCTGGGCGAAGTAGGCCTCGGCCACTGCGCCGACCAGAGTGATCTGCGCCGCATCGCGGCCCTGCTCGCTGGCCAGGTAGCGCGCCAGCGCCGCATCGGACAGCGAGCGTACACGGCCGAACAGATCCAGCTCGAAAGCGCTGGTGCCGACGTTCACCGCGACCTGGCGATTCACCTCGCGGCGCGATTCGCCGGCATTGCCCTGCGCCAGGGCCCGTTCGCGGGTGTGGCTGGCATCGAGTGACACCGACGGCAGGCGTGCGGCCTGCTGGATATTGAACATCGCTCGCGTCGCTTCCACGTTCAGCGCAGCCAGACGCAGATCGCGGTTATTGGCCAGCGCCAGGTCGATCAGCCGCTGCAGGCGCGGGTCACCGAACATGGCGCGCCAGCCCAGGGCACTGGCCGGCTCTGCCGAAGCCGGTGCGGCAGCAGCCATGGGGAAGCTCGCCGGCACCGGTGCGGCCGGGCGCTCCAGGGTTGGCGTCAGCGAGCAGGCGCACAGGCAGACGAGCAGCGGCAGGGTCAGTAACGGGCGCATCAGGGGTTCTCCTGGCTCAGCGCGGCGCGGCCACGCTGCGCACGCCAGGCGCTCATACGCTCCTGGGTGCCGATGACGAAGACGAAGAAGGCCGGCACGAAGAACACCGCCAGCAGGGTGCCGCTGAGCATGCCGCCGAACACCCCGGTGCCGATGGCATGCTGGGTTTCGGCACTGGCGCCGGAGGCCAGCATCAGCGGCACCACGCCGAGGGTGAAGGCCAGCGAGGTCATCAGGATCGGGCGCAGGCGCAGGTGTGCGGCGGTCACGGCGGCGTCGATCAGCGTGCGTCCCTCGGCATGCAACTGGCGGGCGAACTCGACGATGAGGATGGCGTTCTTCGCCGACAGGCCGATGATGGTGATCATCCCCACCTTGAAGAACACGTCGTTGGGCATGCCGCGCAGCATCACCGCGGCCACCGCACCGAGCAGGCCCAGCGGCACCACCAGCATCACCGACAGCGGGATCGACCAGCTCTCGTAGAGCGCCGCCAGCACCAGGAACACCACCAGCGCCGAAAGCAGCATCAGCAGTGGCGCCTGCGCCGCCGACTGGCGCTCCTGCAGCGACTGCCCGGTCCAGGCCACGGCGAAGCCCTGCGGCAACTGCGCCACCAGGCGCTCCATCTCGGCCATGGCCGCACCGCTGGACACGCCAGCCGCCGCGCCCCCGGCGATACGCACGGCGGGAAAGCCCTGGAAGCGCATCATCTGCTGCGGCGACTCGCTCCATACCGGCGTCACCACCTCGCGCAGCGCCACCATGCCGCCACTGGCATTGCGCACGCGCAGGCCGAGCACGTCGTCCAGTTGCATGCGCGCTGGGGCGTCGGCCTGCAGGATGACCTGCTGCATGCGCCCGGCATTGGGGAAATCGTTGACGTACAGCGAGCCCATGGCCGCCGACAGCGTGCTGCTCACGGCAGCGAAGGACAGGCCCATGGCCTCGGCCTTCTGCCGGTCGATCTCCAGGCGGATGCTCTCGCCGGGCGGCAGGCCATCGGGGTAGACATCGTTGACCACCGTGCTCTGCGCTGCCAGTTCCAGCAGGCGCGCCTGCGCCGCCAGCAGCGCGGCCTCGCCCCGATTGGCGCGATCCTGCAGGAACAGGGTGAAGCCGGAGGACGTGCCCAGTTCGTCGATGGCCGGCGGCATCAGGCTCATCACCGTGCCTTCGACATTGCCCGCCATGGCCTGCTGCGCCAGCGCCGCCTCTTCGGCAGCCGTGGCGCCCTTGCGCTGATCCCAGTCCTTGAGCATGGTGAAGGCCATGGCGGCGTTGGGGCCGGAGCCGGCGAAGCTGAAGCCCAGCACCACCATGTTGGCATCCAGCCCTGGCCGCGTGGCGACGTGCGCCTCGTAGGCCTTGACCACGTCCAGCGTGCGTTCGCTGGTGGCGCCGGTGGGCAACTGGATGGAGGTCATGAAGTAACCCTGATCCTCCTCGGGCAGAAAGGACGACGGCAGTTGCGCGGCAGCGATGGCCAGTACCACGCAGAGCACGGCGAAGGCCACCATCATCCGCCCGCTGCGCCCGACCAGGCGCGCTACCTGCGCGCCGTAGCTCGCCGTGAGGCGCTCGAAGGCGCGGTTGAAGGCGCCGAAGAAGCCGCGTTTATCCTGATGGTCAGCCCCCACCGGGCGCAGCAACGTGGCGCACAGCGCTGGCGTCAGGCTCAGGGCGAGGAAGGCCGAGAACAGGATCGACACCGCCATCGACAGGGTGAACTGCTGGTAGATCACCCCCACCGAACCGCTGCCGAAGGCCATGGGTATGAACACGGCGGTGAGCACCAGGGTGATGCCGATGATCGCGCCGGTGATTTCCCGCATGGCCTGCCGGGTCGCCTCCTTCGGCGACAGCCCCTGGGTGGCCATCAGCCGCTCGACGTTCTCCACCACCACGATGGCGTCGTCGACGATGATGCCGATGGCCAGCACCATGCCGAACATGGTCAGCGAGTTGATCGAGAAACCGGCCAGCAGCATCACCGCGAAGGTGCCGAGCAGCGCGATGGGCGCGACGATGGCGGGGATCAGCGTGTAACGCAGGTTCTGCAGAAACAGGAACATCACCAGGAACACCAGCGCCATGGCCTCGAACAGGGTGTAGATCACCTTCTCGATGGACACCTTGACGAAAGGCGCGGTGTCGAACGGCACCGAGTAGGCCATGCCCACCGGCATGCTCGGCGCCAGCTCGGCCAGACGCTCGCGCACGGCTGAGGCAGTGCGCACGGCATTGGCCCCGGGCGACAGTTGAATGGCCGCGCTGGTCGCTGACACGCCGTTCTCGCGGTTGGAAAAACCATAGGACTGCGCCCCCAGCTCGATGCGCGCCACATCGCCGAGTACCACCCTGGCGCCATCGGTGCCGGCGCGCAGCACGATGGCGGCGAACTGCTCCGGCGTGCTCAATTGCCCTTGCACGGTCAGTGGCACGGTCAGGCGCTGGCCCGGCAACGCCGGCTCGTCACCGACCCGGCCGGGGGCTATCTGCGTGTTCTGCTGCTCGATGGCCTGGGCCAGCTCGTTCATGGTCAGGCCGTAGGCGGTGAGCTTGTTGGGGTCGACCCAGACGCGCATAGCCTGCTCGGCGCCAAACAGTTGCACGCGCCCGACGCCGTCGATGCGGCGCAGCTCCTGCACGATGTTGCGCGCCAGGTAATCGTTCAGCGCCACTTCATCGAACTGGCCGTTGGGCGAGGTCATGCCGACCATCATCAGAAAGCCCGAGGCGGCGGACTCCACCTGCAGACCGTTCTGCCGCACGGCCTGGGGCAGGCGCGGCTCCACCGCCTTGATGCGGTTCTGCACGTCCACCTGGGCCAGCTCGGCGTCGGTACCCGGCTTGAAGGTGGCAGTGATCTGCGCGGTACCCGAGGTGTCCACCGAGGACTCGAAGTACAGCAGGTTCTTCACCCCCGACAACTCACGCTCGACCAGGCTCACCACCGAGTCGTTGAGCGTCTGCGGAGTGGCCCCCGGATAGGTGGCATAGAGGGTTACCGAGGGCGGCGCCACCGAGGGGTAGCGGGCGATGGGCAATTGCGGGATGGCGATTAGGCCGACCAGCACGATGAACAGGGCGATGACCCAGGCGAATACCGGGCGGTTGATGAAGAACTGCGGCATGACGATCTCTCCGAACTCAGCGCGCGACGGCGCTGAGGCGTTCGCCGTTGGCGGCGGGCTGCCAAGGGCGCGTGGCGACCTGGGCATCGGGACTCAGGCGTTCGATGCCCTCGACCACCACCTGCTGTCCGGCACTGAGCCCGGACACCACGCGGTAATGGCGCTCGACCAGCTCACCGAGCTCGACGGGCACCGGCCGTGCCTGGCCCCGGGCATCGACCACCCACACGCTGGCCTGGCCTGCCGTGCGGGTCACTGCCTGCTGCGGCACGCTCAGTGCAGCCGAGTAATGCGCACGGGGAATCCGCGCCTGCACGTAGAGGCCGGGCAGCAGGCGGCGCTGCGGGTTGTCCACCAGCACACGCAGCAGCACGTCGCCGGTGCCGGCATCCACCTCGATGCCGGAGAACAGGATGCGCCCGCGCAGGCCCAGTGGCTTGCCGTCGCTGCCTAGGATGTCGACGCTCAGTTCCGGTGTCGCCGAGCCGGCCTGCTGACGCAGCGCGTCCAGCACCGAGGCGGACTGGCGCACGTCGACGTACACCTGGTCGATCTGCTGGATGCGCGCCATGGGCGTGGTATCGGTGGGCGACACCAGCGCGCCTTCGCTGACCAGCGCCTGGTCGATGCGCCCGGCAATCGGCGCCTCGACGCTGGCGAACTGCAGATCCAGCCTGCGCCGCGCCAGCGTCGCACGAGCCTGGGCCACATCGGCGGCGGCCTGCTCGCGCTGCGCCACGGCGTCGTCATACACCTGGCGGCTGACCGCCTCGGCCTGCACCAGCGGGGCCAGGCGCTCGGCCTGAACGCGCGCCCGCGCCAGGGTCGCATCGGCGCGCTGCAAGGCGGCAGCGGCACTGTCGACCTCGGCCTTGAACGGCGCCGGGTTGATCTGGAAGAGCACGGCACCGGCCTCGATCTCGGCGCCCTGCTCGAACAGGCGGCGCTGCACGATGCCGCCGATCTGCGCGCGAATCTCGGCGCTGCGCACGGCGGCCACACGCGCTGGCAGATCCTCGCTGACCGCCAGTTCGTGCGCCTCGAGCGTCAGCACCGAAACCTGCAGCGGCGCGGCTGCTTCGCGTTGCTCGGGCTGCGCGTCGCACCCAGCCAGTGCCAATACGGCAAGCCCTGCGAGCACGATGCCCAGATGCCGCTGTTTACTGCCCATGACCCACTCCTCACTGAACACTGGGCTCCGATGACCTGATACCGGCCGGAGCTGATCGAGGCAGCAGTCTGACGCGCGGCTGTTGCGAATGATTCGAGGCTTTGTGGAGAAAGCATGGAGGGCGCGATAACATTCGCAGCCACCGTCTGCGAGCCTGCCCATGTCCGATCCCCACGCGCGCGCGCACCACGCCTCCCCCGCCCCGGCACTGGTGCTGATCGCCGAGGACGAAGCCGAGATCGCCGACATTCTCATCGCCTACCTGCAGCGCAGCGGCCTGCGCACCCAGCACGCCAGCGACGGCCAGCAGGCCCTGGCCCTGCACCAGGCGCTCAAGCCGGATCTGCTACTGCTCGACGTGCAGATGCCGGTCGTCGACGGCTGGAAGGTGCTCAGCGAAATCCGCTCCCGTGGCGACACCCCGGTGATCATGCTCACCGCGCTGGATCAGGACATCGACAAGCTGATGGGGCTGCGCCTGGGCGCAGACGACTATGTGGTCAAGCCCTTCAACCCGGCCGAGGTGGTGGCGCGGGTGCAGGCGGTGCTACGGCGCACGCGAGCCAGCGCACCTGCAGCCACCCAGGTGTTGCGCGTCGGTGCATTCCAGGTCGACCTGGACAGCCACGAGGCCAGCGTGCTGCGTGATGGCCAGCCGCACACAGTGGAACTGACCCTGACCGAGTTCAAGCTGCTGGCCTGCCTGATGCGCGCGCCGAAACGGGCATTCAGCCGCGCCGAATTGCTGGAGAGCTGCCTGCCCGAAGGCGACACCCAGGAGCGCACCGTGGACAGCCACGTCAGCAAGCTGCGCAAGAAGCTCGAAGCCCTCGACATCCAGGGCGTCCCCGCCAGTGTCTGGGGCGTGGGCTATCGCTTCGGCGCCGAGCCATGAAGCCGACCCCGGGCCTGCGCCGGCAGTTCATCCAGTCCCTGGCGGTGATGGCGCTGGGCATCATCTTCATCGCGGTGTTCGGCTCTTACGTGTTCTACGCCATCGCCGTGGCCTACCTGCCGGGCAGCATCTCGGAAACCTGGTTGCCTTCGCGGGTGGAGATGATCTGGATCGGCTGCACCATCATCGCCGCCCTGGGCATGGCGGTGTTCGTTGCCGTGCGGCTGTCGCGACGGCTGATCTCCCCCCTCAATTCGGTGGCGCACAGCCTGCGCGAAGTGGCCCAGGGCAGGCTCGATGCGCGCGCACCGCTGGACGACCAGGCCATGGGCGAGACGGCGCAACTGGTGCGCGACTTCAACGCCATGGCCGAGCGCCTGCAGAGCATGACCCGCGAACGCGAATTCTGGAACGCCGCCATCGCCCATGAGCTGCGCACCCCGGTGACCATTCTGCGCGGCCGCCTGCAGGGCCTGGCCGAAGGCGTGTTCAGCCCCAGCAGCGAGCTGTTCGAGGGTCTGCTGCGCCAGGTGGAGGGCCTCAACCACCTGATCGAAGACCTGCGCGTGCTCAGCCTCAACGACAGCGGCCACCTGGAAGTGCAACGGAGCCGCGTGCCCCTGGCCGATGAACTGGGCAGCGTGCTGCAGGCCTTCGCCACGCCGTTGGCGGAAAAAGGCTTTCACCTGCAGCAGGAGCTGGACGCCGGGCTGCTGGTGGAGTGCGATGCCATGCGTATCCGTCAGGCGCTGATGGCGCTGCTGGAAAATGCCCTGCGCCATGCCGACCCAGGCACGCTGCGGGTACGCCTTGAGCAGGTCGACGGCAACTACCGGCTGAGCGTAGAGGACGACGGCCCCGGCATCGACAGTGCCCTGGCCGCCGACATCTTCGAGGCCTTTCGCCGTGGCGACCCTTCGCGCTCACGCAAGAGCGGCGGCAGCGGCCTGGGCCTGGCGGTGGTCAAGGCCATCGCCGAAGCCCATGGCGGACGGGCGTTCTGGCAACCGTCCGCGAACGGCGGTAGCTGCTTCGTGGTGAGCTGGCCGGTGCAGCAATAAAAACAGCCACCTGAAGGCGGCTGTAGGACAGGCGACCGGCACGTACGGCCCGGTCGCACCAGGAAGGTCTCCACCTCAGAACGGCACGATCACCATTAGCTGACTGTAAACGTTGGTGCCATTACCGCCGACCTGATTACCGCCGTTGTCGGCACTCTTCTTAGGCTGATACAAGCCCACCAGCGGGCTGATGATCAGGTGATCGCTGACCGCCCACTCGGCGTACAGATCCAGCTCGCGGGCATCCAGGTTGAGCGTGTCGCGGTCATGCAGGGTGCTGTAGTCGAAGTACAGTGCCCCCAAGGTGACGCCCTCCATCGGTGACGCCTTCAGGGCGACATGATGAATGCCGGTATTGCTGTTGAAAGGGCCGGCGTAGTTGCCCGCCACCTCACCCTGAACCCAGGTGCCATAGCCGCTGCTGAGGCCAGTAAACAGCGAGTCCCAGCCGCCCGAATAACGGGTGTAGCGATAGGTCAGGTTCGGCGACCAGGGCGCGTCGGCGAAGGTGTAGCCCGCTTCGGCGTACCAGGCCTTCTCCACCCCGGTATCGACATCCTGCCAGGCATACTCGAAGGCGAAATTGGCATTCTCGATGCCGGCACTGCCTTCGCCACGGATGCTGTAAACGTTCAGGTTGTCGCGCTCGCTCTGGATCGGCGTGGCCCAGCGCTGGTTGACGTCCAGGCCATGCACCCAGGTCAGCCCCAGGGTACCGGCGTAGCTGGTGTAATCCAGGGTGCCAGCGGCCAGTTCGGTTTCGGCCTGGGCACGGTTGTCGGATTTGAGCCAGACCAGCGAGCCATGCACGCCGTCCTCGCCCCCCAGGCGCAGCACGGCGGTGCGGTCGAAGGCGTGACGCGCGGCGATGTAGTAGGCGCCGCCGCGATTGAGGGCACCGTCCGCCGGGCCCTTGCCCAGGTTCGGGCCATCGTCGTTGATCAAAAAGCCACGGCCCAGCTTGACCACCTGGCGCCCAGCGGAGAAGTCCACGCCATCCTTGCCCAGCACGGGGAACAGATCCCCCGAGCGCCACCCCAGGTAGGCATCTTCGATCTTGCTGGTGCGCTCGGTGCCGAGGGTGTTGCCAGCCGGGTCGCCATCGCCCCAGGTGCCGGAACTGACCAGATTGAAGGCGCCATACAGGCTGCCGGCACTACCCAGCCCTTGCTGGCCACTGAGGCCGTATTTGATGAAACCCTCACGCCAGGTGGAACCACCCGTGGTGCCATCGTAGTTCTTGCGGCTGTTCATCATGCCGAACACGGCGAGCAGGTCGGCATTCAACTGGGTGTCGTCATCAGCATACAGCTCGTAGGCATGGCTCTGTCCGGCCAGGGTAGCGGTGATCGCCATGGCCAGAGCGAACGTGCCGTTGTTACGCAGGTTCATCTTCATTGCAGCTCCTCGGTGCTGTGGCAGTCGTTCTTATTGGTTTTGCGAGACTGTGATGAATGCCCGCGCCCGTGGGCGCGGGGCGGCAGGTTCAATGCTTGCTCAGGGCGTTGCTCAGCGCCTCGACAATCAGATCGGCTTCACCGCAAGTGAGGGTAAGGGGCGGCGAAATGACGATCTTGTTGCCGATCGGGCGTACCAGCACACCTTGTGCGCGCGCCGTTTCCGCGATGCGCAGGGCCTGCCCCGTGGCCGGATCGAGCGGTTGGCGGGTGCTTTTGTCAGCGACCAGGTCGAGGGCGATCATCAGGCCCTTGCCGCGCACTTCGCCGACCACCTCGAAACGCTCGCTCAACGGCTTCAGGCCCTCGATCAGGTGTGCCCCGACCTTGGCCGCGTTACCCGGCAGGTCTTCCTTCTCGACGATGTCCAGCACCGCCAGGGAAGCCGCACAGGCAGTCGGGTGACCGCTGTAGGTGTAGCCGTGCATGATCACGTTGGCGAAGCCGGGGGCGTTCTCGATGGCATCGGCGATGCGCTGGTTGAACACCGTGGCGCCCAGCGGGATGTAGCCGGCGGAGATACCCTTGGCCAGACACAGGATGTCCGGCGCCACGCCCCAGCCACGGCTGCCGAGCATGCAGCCACTGCGGCCGAAACCGGTGACCACCTCATCGGCGATCAACAGGATGTCGTGACGGTCGCAGACTTCGCGCAGGCGCGGCCAGTAGGCGGACGGCGGCACGATCACGCCGCCAGCGCCCTGCACCGGCTCGGCGATGAAGGCGGCGATGGTGCCGGCGCCAAGGAAGGCGATCTGATCTTCCAACTGGCGAATGCAGTGCTCGACCAGTTGCTCGGCATCGTCGCAATCCCAAGGGTTGCGGTACAGCCAGGGGGTGTCGAGCAAGTGGCAACCGGCGAGCAGTTGCCCATGGTTGTAGTGGTAGACGCCGTTGCCGCCGACCGAGGTGCCGCCGACATGCACGCCGTGGTAGCCGTTGCGCAGCGAGAGGAAGCGAGTGCGGCCTGGCTGGCCGGAGGCAATCCAGTACTGGCGCGCCATCTTCAGCGCGGTTTCCACGGCATCGGAGCCGCCGGAGTTGAACAGCACACGGGCCATTTTTTCCTGGGCGAACATTGAGGTCAGGCGCTCGGCCAGGTCGAACACGCGCGGGTGGGCGATGCCGTCGAAGGTCTGGTAGTAGGCCAGTTCGTCGAGCTGTGCGGCGATGGCGGCTTTCACTTCCGCGCGGTTGTGGCCGACGTTGACGTTCCACAGGCCGCCGACGCCATCGAGCAGGCGATTGCCGTCGATGTCGGTGATGTAGTTGCCGTCACCACGGGCGATGATCAGGGTCTTGGCCCGGTTGGCCGGCGCCGAAGCGCTCATCGGGTGCCAGAATTTCTTTTCCGCTGTCTTGTATTTCGCGTACGGGGTTTCGCCCGGCGTGGCTTGCGGGGTTTGGCTCTGCTTGAACATGGCATTGGTCGACATGGTGGTGCTCCTCACTGCTGAACCGCGGACTTGCGGGTGAACAACAGTTGCTGAGTGGTGAATTCCAGCAGCCCTTCCTGGCCGAACTCGACGCCGAAACCAGACATCTTGCAGCCGCCGAACGGGGTGTTGGGTTGAATCTGGGCATGGCAATTGACCCAGGCCACGCCGCTTTCCAGGCGCGCCGCAACGGCCTGCGCGGCAGCCGTATCCGGCCCCCATACCGAGCCGCCGAGCCCCATGCTGCTGGCGTTGGCGCGGCGCAGTGCGTCCTCCACATCGCGGTAGGCGATCAGCGGCAGTACCGGGCCGAACTGTTCCTCGTCCACCAGGCGCTGGCCGTCGCTGACGCTGGTGACGATGGTGGGCGGGTAGAAGTAGCCGGCACGCGGCAATTGCGCCCCACCGCACAACACCTGGCCACCCTGGGCGCGAGCGTCATCCACCAGCTCGGCGACCAATGCCAATTGCTCGGAGTTCTGCACCGGGCCGAAGGTGACGCCCTCCTCCAGGCCAGCGCCGACCACCTGGCGCCTGGCGATGACGGCCAGCGCTTCGGCGAAGGCCTGGTACTGCGATTCGTGCACGTACAGGCGCTTGAGCGCGGCGCAGGTCTGGCCCATGTTGAGGAAGGCGGCCTGGAAGATGTCTTCGGCCACGGCATCCACCGACGTACCAGGCAGAACGATGGCAGCGTCGTTGCCGCCCAGTTCCAGGGTCAGGCGCTTGAGGTTGCCAGCCGCTGCCTGCATCACGCGCTGGCCGGTTTCGGTGGAGCCGGTGAAGACGATCTTGTGGATGCCTGGATGGCTGGCGATGGCGCTGCCAAAACCGCGCTCGCCAGTGACGATGTTGATGACCCCGGCCGGGACGTGACGGGCGATGATTTCCACCAGGCGCAAGGTGCTCAGCGGGGTCAGGCTGGACGGCTTGCTGATCACGCAGTTGCCCGCGCGCAGCGCCGGCATGATGTGCCAGATGGCGATCATGAACGGCCAGTTCCACGGGGTGATCGAGGCCACCACGCCCAGCGGTTTGCGGTGCAGCTCGACGCGCTGGGTCGGGGTCTCCTCGACCAGTTCCACCGGCAGCTCCTGGGAGGCGGCGTAGCGCGTCCAGGCGACTCCGCCCATGACTTCGGAGAAAGCCAGCGCCAGCGGCTTGCCCTGTTCCAGGACGATCAGCCTGGCCAGCTCGTCGGCTTCACGCTCGATGTCGTTGGCGATCAGTTGCAGGCGTTCGCAACGTTCTCCACACGAGCTTCGACCCCATCTCGTGAACGCGCGCTGAGCGGCCGCCACGGCCAGCTCCAGTTGCGCCACGCTGCTGGCTGGGCACAGGGCGAAGGCTTTGCCAGTGGCAGGATTGATCACCTCGAAGGGGTCGCCCTGGCCGGCAACCCGGGCACCGTCGATAAGCAGTTGATAGTCGTTCATGTAAAACATCCCCCAGGCCGCCGAGCAGGGTTCTCGCGCGGCGCTTGGTGTCGTGACTGAGTGAATGAAGTGCGGCAGTCCACTCAGAGCTTGTGGCTGCCCAGCACGCGGAAGCGTTCGGGCGAAATGCGCCGCAAACGCGCCGCGAGCATGACGCCCACCATCAGCGAGAGCGGAATCAGCAGGCACAAGCCGTAGGAGATCAGTTGGCTCGAGCCGGTCAGCACCTCGAAGTGCACCACCGCCAGCACCAGCACGAAGAGCAGCGCGATACCGGAGAACGCTGGCAGGATGAAGCGGCGCACGAGGCCCAGACCCAACTCCGGATGCTTGTGGAAGTAGGCCAGCACCGCTACCGACGTCAGCGCCATCAGCAGGATCAGCGACAACGCGGCCAGGCTGGAGAACCAGGCGAACAGTTGCAGGATCGGATCGGCTCCGGCAGCGGCGAAGACCAGTACCACCACGGCGGAGATCAGGGTTTGCACCGACGAACCGACGTGCGGGCTTTGGTGGATGCGGTGGGTGGTGCCCAGCAGGCCATGCAGCAGGCCATCGCGGCCGGTGGCATAGAAGTAGCGCGCCGCTGAGTTGTGGAAGGCCAGCAGGCCAGCGTAGATGCTGATCAGGAACAGCACGCGGATCACCTGGGTCAGCTCGGCACCGACGAAATGATCGGACAGCCCATAGATAAAGGTGGTCGGATCTTCCAGCGATTGCAGCAGCGGCACGATCTTGTCGGAACCCACGCCGATCACCATGGCCCAGATCGACAGGCCGTAGAAGCAGCCGATCAGCAGCACCGACGCATAGGTGGCGAAGGGAATCGCGCGCTGCGGATCCTTCGCTTCCTCGCCATAGATGGTGGTGGCCTCGAAGCCGATGAAGGCGGCGAAGCAGAACAGCAGGCCGATCGACGGATTGCCACTGAATACGTGCTCGGGCTTGAAGGAATCGAGGTTGATACCGTGGTCGCCGCCACTGCGCAGGATGGCAACATCCAGGAAGAGGATCGCCAGATATTCGGCAATGACGATGAACGACAGCACACGGGCAGAAAGATCGATGTTGCGATACCCGAGAATGGCCACGCTGACCATCGCCAGCAGCGCATAGACCCACCATGGCAGGTCGATGGCGAACACGCTGGCCATGGTGCCAGCGGCTACGCCACCGAACATGCCGTACAGACCGATCTGTAGGATGTTGTAGGCGAACATCGCCAGCACACCTGCCGCGCCGCCAGCCAGCCCACCGAGGCCACGCGCCGAGAAGGCGTAGAAGCCACCGGCGTTGGTGACATGGCGCGCCATGGTGGTGTAGCCGACCGAGAAGGCCAGCAGCACCAGCAGGGTCAGCCCCAGCAGTACCGGCGTGCCGGCACCGTTGCCGAGCATGATACCGATGGGGAAGCCCCCTGCCAGCACACTCAGCGGGCTGGCCGCCGACACCACGAAGAAGATGATGAAACCGACGCTGAGGGCGCCACGCCGCAGCTCGTTAGAGCTGACAGCCGGACTCATGGGTACGCTCATTCTCTTGACCTTATTGTATGAGGCAGTCGTTGGTGGGGCGCAGAGCGGCGCAGGGCCTCTCATGCCAACCAGCGAAATAGTTGTTGTAGTCACGCTAGCGACTTCGATCCTAGGCCCATCCCCAACCAGGCGTTAGCCCAAATCGGCAGCATCGACAGCCATGCGCCGAGATGAGGCAGCGCCCCCGGGACGAGGCGATCCACGCCTTCGCTCGAAAGAACCGACAGATCCCCCGGCCCCTGCAACGGCTGGCGCTGCGGGCACCACGCCTGGGCAATCTGGGTGACTGGCTATGAGCTAGAACGGCCAAGGTTCTGGGCAATGCTCGCGCCACTCAGTTGCGTGCCCCCTTACCGAGCAAAGCGGCAGAGTTGCAGGTGCTGCTCGTGCAATCACCGCTGCAGGTGCTCACCCCGGAGCAAAGGCGTAAGAGCTACCTGCTGGAAAGTCGGCGACCTGCAAAAGCTGGCCGTCGATGAGGCCAGGGCCGCTACGAATCTGACCCGATAGCCCGACTATGGCCAGTGCCGGCCTAGTCCGTACCAGAGTGCCATTTGTCGCAAAAGGCCCGCCCACATTGCTGGCAGCAAGCCCACTGCTATCCTGATCCTAGTCATCACATCACTGTCACATCCGCTTCAGAATTCAATCGCAACGACAAGAGGCACCCACCCTGAGTTATATCCCAACCGGGAATGTCGCCAACCAATTTGGAATTGGCAGACGACCGACAGTACAAGGAAGCATCATGAACGTCCTAACTGCTCTTCTGCTCGACCTGAGTGTGCGCAAGAAATTACTCGGCGGCTTCGGTCTGATTCTGTTCATCACGCTTGCCATCGTCTGGATTGGCAGTTCCAGCCTCAATACCACGCTCGAACGCATCGACAGCCTGCAGGGAGTCAGCGCAATCAATACCAACCTGCTGATGGCCCGCCTGCAGGAAAAGAATTACCTGCTACGACAGGACGACAAGGCGCTGCAGGATGCCCTGTCGATCTCGCAGCAGCTCCACACCCAGGCCGCCGAAAAAGAGGCGGAACTCAACCGTCCGGAAAACAAGGCGCTGATGCGCCAGATTCAGGAAGACGCCGACAGCTACCGCAACGAGCTGGTGCAACTCCAGGAAGCCGGCAAGCTCAGCAACGATGCCCTGCATGCCATGGAAAACTCGGCCCGCGCGGCACTCAAGATGTTCACCGAGCTGGAAACCACCCTACGCCAGCAGGCCGTGGTGGAGATTCAGGGCACTGGCGACCAGAATGGTATTGCCATGCTCGATCGCGCCAACCTGGCCAGCACCCTGGCCCGGGAGCTGCTAGAAGCCCGTCGCCGGGAAAAGGACTTCCTGCTGCGCAAGGATGCTCAGTACGCCCAGCTACTCGAAGCGCACTTCAGCGAGATCGAAGAGAAAGGCCAGCAATTGCTTGGCGAACTCGACGACGGCAGTGCCCGCAGCGAAGTGCAGAATGCGCTCGAACAAATGGCCAGCTACCGTGACCACTTCGCTCAACTGCAGAGCAATCTGAGCCAACTGCAGCAGAGCGAGCAGGACATGACCGAGCGGGCGCGCGAAGTCGCCGCAGCCTCGCAGCAGTCGCTGCAGATGCAGCGCGACCTGATGCAAAGCGACTCCAGCATGGCCAGGCGCAACCTGCTGCTGGCTGCGGTGGTCGCGTTCATCCTCGGCGTCGCCTGCGCACTGTTCATCACCCAGGCCATCGTCGGCCCGCTGCAGCGCGTGGTTGGTATCGCCCGCCAGGTAGCCAGTGGCGACCTGACCGCAGACATCCAGAGTGACCGTCGCGACGAACTGGGGCAACTGATGCAGGCCATGCAGGCCATGACCCTCAGCCTGCGTGACCTGATCGGCAAGCTCGGCTCCGGCATCGCCCAGCTCGCCACGGCGGCCGAGGAACTCTCGACCGTCACCGGGCAGACCAGTGCCGGCGTCACTCAGCAACGCATGGAAACCGACCAGGTTGCCACGGCCATGCACGAGATGGCCGCCACGGTACAGGACGTTGCGCGCAACGCCGAAAATGCAGCCAGCTCGGCCACCGACGCCGAAGAGCAGACCCGCCAGGGCAGCACCATCGTGCAGCAGGCCGTCAGCCGTATCGAACAGCTAGCGCGCACCGTGGAAGCCTCTGCCGAAGCCATCGCCCGTCTCAAGGGCGACAGCGCCAACATCGGCACCGTGCTCGACGTGATCAAGAGCATCGCTGAACAGACCAACCTGCTCGCCCTCAACGCCGCCATCGAAGCGGCCCGTGCCGGTGAGGCAGGCCGTGGTTTCGCCGTGGTCGCCGACGAAGTCCGCGCCCTGGCACGGCGCACCCAGGAATCCACCCAGCAGATCGAGCAACTGGTGGTCACCTTGCAAAGCGGTGCCGAGAACGCCGTGGGCGTGATGGCGCAAAGCCGTGGCATGGCCGGGGAAACCGTGGAAGCGGCACGCCAGGCCGGCACCGCACTGACCCGTATCGACGAGGCGGTGTCACGCATCCAGCAGATGAATCAGCAGATCGCCACCGCCTCCGAGCAGCAGAGTTCGGTGGCCGAGGAGATCAACCGCAGCGTTTCCAGCATCCGCGACATCGCCGAGCAATCGGCCGCCGCCAGCGAGGAAACCTCCGCTGCCAGCGTCGACCTGGCACGCCTGGGCAGCGACCTGCAGCAACAGGTCGCGCGCTTTCGCATCAACTGACTCGCCAAAGCGGCCGCGCGACCTGACAACGCGCGGCCCTGGCGGCCTCACCGCGACAACATGGTGTCCCTGGCGCGACCTTTTGCCCTGGCGGTTAACGCAAATTGATCTTATTTAAATGAAGTTAGCCTGCTAATCTTGACGCCCCGCCCGTCCGGATCGCGTTACCGATGTCGCCTTTGCTCCGTCTCTTCCCTCTGCTGGTGCTGCTGAGCGCCTGTGACCAACAACCCCGCTTCACCACCGCAGAGCCTGGCGAGGCACTCTCGGCGGGTGCCGCCACGGTACGCAAGTTCGATCACAACGCCTTTTCCCAGCCCTCGGCCAACCTGGCGCCGAGCCGCCGTCTGGATTTTTCGGTGGGCAACAGTTTCTTCCGCAACCCCTGGGTACCGGCCCCCGCTTCCACCACCGCGCGCGATGGCCTCGGCCCGCTGTTCAACACCAACGCCTGCCAGAACTGCCATATCAAGGACGGTCGGGGTCATCCCCCGGAAGCCGATGCGAGCAGCGCGGCATCGATGCTGGTGCGCCTGTCGATTCCGGCCACGGCAGAAGATGGCGAACGGCGGCTGCACCAGGGCGTAGTGCCCGAACCGACCTATGGCAGCCAACTGCAGGATATGGCCAACCCGGGCATAGCTCCCGAAGGCAAGGTGCGCCTGAGCTACAGCAGCGTACCGGTGCGCTTCGCCGATGGCACCGAGGTGCAACTGCGCAAACCGCAGTTGCAGATCAGCCTGCTCGGTTATGGCCCCATGCACCCAGACACCCGTTTTTCTGCCCGCGTCGCCCCACCGATGATCGGCCTGGGCTTGCTCGAGGCCATTCCCGAGTCCGACATCCTGGCCAATGCCGACCCGGACGACGCCAATGGCGACGGTATTTCCGGTCGTGCCAATCAGGTCTGGGATCGCGCCCTGCAGCGCACCGTGCTCGGCCGCTTCGGCTGGAAGGCCGGCCAGCCCAGCCTCAACCAGCAGAACGCCGAGGCCTTCGCCAATGACATGGGCCTGACCACCACCTTGATTGCCCATGACAACTGCACCCAGGCCCAGACCGACTGCCTGGCGGCGGTCAACGGCGGCGTGCCCGAGGTCAGCGACAACATCCTTGCCAGCGTGCTGTTCTACAGCCGCAATCTGGGTGTGCCGGCGCGCCGCGATGTCGATGCTCCAAAAGTGCTCGAGGGCAAGGGCCTGTTCCATCAGGCCGGCTGCCAAGGCTGCCATACGCCGAGCTTCACCACCGCCGCCGATGCCGCCGAACCCGAGCTGGCCAACCAGCTGATCCGCCCCTACAGCGACCTGCTGCTGCACGACATGGGCGAAGGCCTGGCCGATGGTCGCGAGGAGTTTCTCGCCACTGGCCGCGAGTGGCGCACGCCACCGCTGTGGGGCATCGGCCTGACCCAGGCGGTCAACGGCCATACCCAGTTCCTGCATGACGGTCGCGCGCGCAACCTGCTGGAGGCCATACTCTGGCACGGCGGTGAGGCCGAAGCGGCCAAGCAGCGCGTGCTGCAATTCGATGCCAACGAGCGAGCCGCCCTGCTCGCCTTCCTCAATTCCCTCTAAGGAGCCCGAGATGTTGCACAAGAGCCTGATCGCCTCCCTGCTTGGCCTGGCCCTGGTCGGCTGCGGCCAGCAGGATCAGACCGCCAAGGTCACCGGCGCCCTCGCCGACGGCGTGCTGCTGCCGGCTTATACCAGTTGGCAGGAGGCCGATCGGCAACTGGCCGAACGCAGCGCGGCCTTCTGCGCCGGCACGGCGGATCTGCCCGCCACGCGCCAGGCCTTCCTCGGTGCCATGAGCGCCTGGTCGGCGCTACAACCCCTGATGATCGGCCCCATGGCCGAAGGCAACCGCGCCTGGCAGGTGCAGTTCTGGCCGGACAAGAAGAACCTGGTGCAGCGCCAGGTGGAAGCCCTGCTCAAGAGCAAGCCGCAACTGAACCAGGCCGACCTCGCCAGCGCCAGCGTCGTGGTACAAGGCCTGACGGCTGCGGAATACGTGCTGTTCGACAACGGCATCGACCTCAGCCAGGACGCACAGAAAGCTCGCTACTGCCCACTGTTGCAAGGCATCGGGCAACACCAGCAGGCCCTGGCCGCGGATATCGTCGCGCAATGGCAAGCCGACAAGAATGGCATGGCCGCCCAGCTCAAGACCTTCCCCAATGACCGCTATGCCGATGCCAAGGAAGCCGTGGCCGAACTGCTGCGCGTGCAAGTCAGCGGCATCGACGGCCTGAAGAAGAAACTCGGCGCACCGCTCGGCCGCCAGAGCAAGGGCATTCCCCAGCCCTACCAGGCCGAGGCCTGGCGCAGTGGCGCCAGCCTGGCCAATATCGCCTCGGCCCTGGCCAGCGCCGAACTGCTCTGGCACGGCAGCAACAAGGACGGTCTGCAAGCGCTGCTGAGCAGCGACCAGGCGGAACTGGCCCAGCGTATCGATGCCGCCTACCTCGACACCCGCCAGCGCCTGGCCGCCCTCGACCTGCCGCTGAGCGAACTGCTCGCCAACGAAGAGGGCCGCAGCCAGTTGAACGAACTGTACGACAGCCTCAACCGCCTGCATCGCCTGCAGGAAAGCGACCTGGCCAAAGCCCTCGGCGTACAGATCGGCTTCAACGCCCACGACGGGGACTGACGGATGCAACGCAGAACCTTCCTCGGCCTCGCCGCCCTGCTCGGCGTCGGCAGCACCGCCGGTGCCTTCGCTGGCTGGACGCTGTTCGACAATGCTGGTCAGCCGCTGCTGCTCTCGGCCCGCGACGACGCCGATGGCCGCCACTATGCCGTGGGCTATCGGCTCGACGGCAAGCGCGCCTTCGCCACCGCCGTGAACGAGCGCTGCCACGACGTGGTGCCGCACCCCAGCCTGCCGCTGGCGCTGTTCGTCGGTCGCCGTCCGAGCACCGAAAGCTACCTGATCGACACCCGCGACGGCCGCCTGCTGCAAACGCTGCACTCGCCGCAGGGCCGCCATTTCAACGGCCATGCGGTGTTCCACGGCAGCGGCGAGTGGCTGTACACCACCGAGAACGACACCACCGAGCCTGGCCGTGGCGTACTCGGCACCTATGCCCTCAAGGATCAACGTCTGGAACGCACCGGCGAATACTCCACCCACGGCGTTGGCCCGCACCAGTTGCTGTGGATGCCCGACGGCGAAACCCTGGTGGTGGCCAATGGCGGCATCCGCACCGAGGCCGAGAGCCGCGTGGAGATGAACCTCGACGCCATGCAGGCCAGCCTGGTGCTGATGAAGCGCGACGGCAGCCTGCTCAGCCAGGAGCGCCTGGCCGACCAACAGAACAGCATCCGCCACCTCGCCGTGGCCCGTGACGGCACCGTGGTCAGCGGCCAACAGTACATGGGCGACATGCACGATGCCGTGCCGCTGCTGGCGATCAAACGCCCCGGCCAACCCTACCAGCCCTTCCCCCTCGGCGAAGCACAGCGCGTGGCCATGAACCAGTACACCGCCAGCGTCGCCATCCACGACGAGCTGCGCCTGCTGGCGATGACCGCACCGCGCGGCAACCGCTTCTTCGTCTGGGATCTGGACAGTACCGAAGTGCGCCTCGACGTGCCCCTGGCGGACTGCGCCGGCGTCGGCGCCGTGCGTGACGGCTTCGTCGTCACCTCCGGTCAGGGCCGCTGCCGCCTGTACGACTGCCGCAGCGAACGCATCACCACCAGCGCCCTGCAACTGCCTGCCGGCCTGTGGGACAACCACCTGCGCCTGGCCTGAAACGCAGGAGCCAGCCATTGACGGGCAATGCGCCGACGCATTGCCACTGGCCGTGTCACTTCAGCATGCGGCGCATGACGTCGTTACGCGGATCCTTGTCGAACAACCGATGCTTCATGGTGCCCAGCAGATGCAGCACGATCAGGCCAAGCAGGGTGTAGGCCAGAACCTTGTGCAACCACTGGAAGACCACGAACCACTCATCGTTCTTGGGTAGCAACTCGGGTAGATCCACACCAAAGAAGTACACGCCGTCGCTCATGGTAAAGGTGCTCGACATCGAATACCCCATCAGCGGCACCACGACCAACAGCACGTACATGCTTCGCTGCACCAGTTGCGCGAGGAAGCGCTCGTGTGTGGCGAGGGTTTTCGGAGGTTTCGGCAATACCGGCGTTTTCACCCGTATGACGATCTGCAGCACTACCAGAATGAAAGCCAGTACACCGAAGGATTTGTGCCAGGGGTAATAGAGCACGAACTTGCTCTCTACCTCGTCACTCATCCCAGTCATGTGCCAACCCGCCCAGAGCAGGCCAATGATCAATACTGCGCGCACCCAGTGCAGGAGCAACAGTGTTCTCGGATAGTGGTCGACGGGTTCTTTCTCTATCGCACTCATCGCAGCCCCTTTTCATTGATCAGCAAGGCGTTGGAAATACCGGCGTACCGGCCACCCCTGGCATCGAGGGATGGCGTGGCAGCACGGTGTTTGGGCTTAACTGGGCAGTAATACGGTGACTACTTTCTCTTCGGTGTAGGCAAGCGCCCCACCGAAGCCACCTTCGCGACCGATGCCGCTGGTCTTCACGCCGCCCCAGGGCAGATTGGCGTCCAGCGGGCTCCAGCAGTTGACGCCTACCGCACCAGTCTTCAGCGCTGCGGCTACACGGTGAGCCCGTGTCAGGTTGCTGGTCCATACCGTGGCCGCCAGGCCATAGGTGGAGTCGTTGGCCATTGCAATGGCTTCTTCTTCCGTATCGAAGGTGATCACAGTGCCGACGGGGCCGAATATCTCCTCCCGGGCAATGGTCATGTCATTGCGGGCATTGGCGAAAATGGTCGGACGGACGAAGAAGCCGCGCTCAGGCTTCGATACACCGCCGGCCAACAGCGTCGCGCCCTGCTCGATGCCGAGCTGGATGTAGCGATTGACCCGCTCGAACTGGGCCTTCTTGGCCACCGGCCCCATCTGGTTGTCGGGCTGACGCGGGTCACCAACCTTGACCGAATTGGCCGCTTCGGCCAGCGCCGCTGCGAAACGCTCGGCGATGCTGCGTTGCACCAGAATCCTCGAGCCTGCTGCGCAGACCTGGCCCTGGTTAGCGAACAGGCCGAGCGAGCAGCCAAACAGCGCATCCTCGAACGCAGCATCGTCGAAGACGATCTGCGGGCTCTTGCCCCCCAGCTCCAGCGCCACACGCTTGAACAGCACACCTGCAGTGCGCTGGATCTCACGGCCGGCCTCCGGGCTGCCGGTGAAACTGATCTTGGCCACGTTCGGGTGCTCGCACAGGGCACGGCCCACCTCGGCGCCATAACCCGTAACCACATTGATCACGCCATCGGGGAAGCCCGCCTCCTGAGCCAACTTCGCCAGATGCAGAGCCGATTGTGGCGTTTCTTCCGAAGGTTTGATCACCACCGTGCAACCAGCCGCCAGCAGCGCAGCGAGCTTCCATACGGTGATCATCAACGGCGAGTTCCAGGGCACGATAGCCCCGACCACGCCGACTGGTTCACGCACAGTGTAAGACAGGGTCTTGGTGCCGAAATACCCTCCGCTTGGAATGGTGCGCCCCTCTAGCTGGTTGGCCCACCCCGAGGCGGCCCGCAAATGGGCGATGGCATTGGGCAAGTCCATCCGCCGTGGCTCCATGGGCGAACGGCCGATGGCCTGGGCGTCCATATCGGCCAGCAGCTCGCTGTCACGCTCGACCAGATCGGCCAGCCTGGTCAGCAAGCGAGCCCGCTGGGCACCATCGAGCAGACTCCAGGCGCCCTCTTCTAGCTGCGCATGCGCCGCCGCCACCGCGCGATCGACGTCTTCACGCGTGCCGCGTGCCGAACTGCCATAAAGCTGTTCGGTCACCGGGTCGACGAGATCGATATGGCGGCCGTCCGAGGCCTCGACGGCCGCGCCGGCGATGAAGTGTTTCAAGTGCTGAGTCATGGGCATATCCCTGAGTTGCGCAATGGGTTACTTGAGCGAGGCCAGGGCATCGCCAAAGATGTCCAGCCCCCTGAAGAACAGCGCCCGCGAGATGGTCAGCGACGGCATGAGGCGCATGACGTTGCTGTAGCGGCCGCAGGGGATCATCAGCACACCGTGGTTCATCAGGTAGCCCATCAACTGGCCGATCTTGTCGCGTTCCAGCGGCGTCTTGCTGGCCTGATCCTCGACCAATTCGATGCCGATCATCAGGCCACGGCCGCGCACCTCACCCACCCAAGGGCTGTTGAACCCACGGATACGCGCCTGCGCTTCCAACCCCAGAGCGTGAGCGCGGTTGAGCAGATCGAGCTCCGGATCCTGCAGGATGGCGATGTTGGTCAGCGCCACGGTGGCGGACAGCGAGTTGGCGGCGAAGGTGTTGGGCACGGAGCCATCGGGAATGGCCGCAGCCAGATCCGAGCGCATCATCAGCCCCGCCATGGGCAGATCGCTGCCGATGCCCTTGCCGAAGGTGAGCATGTCCGGCTTCACGCCCGAGTGCTCGACGGCCCACATCTTGCCGGTACGCCCGGCGCCCGCCTGCACCTCGTCGACGATCAGCAGCGCGCCGCTGCGGTCGCAGGCCTTGCGCAGCAATTGCAGGAACTCGGGCGATGGCGGCACATACCCCCCCTCCCCCTGCACCGGTTCGACGATCACCGCCGCCACGTCGTCAGCGCCGGTATAGGGCGTATTGAGCAGGTAGTCCACGTATTCGCCGGCAATCTGCTCGGCACTCTTGTGGGTGGTGTCGAACGGAAAGCGATAGGCATAAGGGTAGGGTGCGTGAATCACGCCGCCCATCTGTGCTCCGTAGCCTTTGCGGTAGGCATTGCCGGTGGTCAGTGCACCCGAGGCATGCCACACACCGTGGTAGCCGCCGTGGAAGGCAACGATCTGATGCCGGCCGGTGATGCGCTTGGCGAACTTGATCGCCGCCTCCAGTGCATCGCTGCCGCCCTGGGTGAAAAAAGTGATGCAATCACCACGCAAGCCCTCGGGGGCGATCTCGGACATCTTGGCCGCCAGCTCGGTACGCCGGGTGCTGTTGATTTCCAGAGCGTGCATGAGCACTTCGGACTGTTCGCGAATCGCCTGTACCACTTTCGGGTGGCAGCGCCCGACGCTGCTGACGCCAACCCCGGCCGACAGGTCGATATAGGTATTGCCGTCTGGATCCTTGAAGGTCGCACCGAAGGCACGATCCATGGCGATGGGCATACGGCCGCCGCCGCGCGCCATGGATTCGGTGCGCGCCGACAGGGCCAGCGCCTCACTGGTTTTCGGGCCGGGCAATGTGCTGGTGACGATTTGCGGAGCATCCGCAAAGTGCAGGGATTCGAGTTTGGCTTCGCTCATGATGGCCTCTGGCAGATGTGATTCAGGGTGAATCGATCATCTCCCCAGCGCCTCGGCAGTCGGTATCCCAAATCGGCACTTGAGTGGTTCCACTCAGCACGAGTGTCGTTTACAAACAGTGGGCAGAATCGTCGGCATGTGCGAGCATCGGCTGCGATAACGGCCTGAAAACAACAAAATGGGTGGAGACCTTACCGTCCATGAAAAGTCAGAACATCAGTCATTTCAGTGACATACATGTTCACGCCGCCACCGTGCAGCAGTGGTGTCAGGACTACAGCCAGCTCACCGCCGGCTCGAGCGAAAGCTCGCTGATGCAACTGACCACCGAGCGCTGCCACGTCTTCCTCGAGCAGATCAACCAGCGCGTCGTGCAGAACGGCGTGGCGCCCCGCAGCAAGATGTGCTTCGCCCTGCCGATCAACGTGCCGGGCTCCATTCGCATGCAAGGCCGAGATGTGGATGACCGCAGTCTGTTCTTTCTCCATGGCGGCGAAGAGTTCATGTTCCATATGCCCACGGGCATGCAGTTGCTGTCGGTCACCTTCGAGCGCGAGATGTTCGAGCAGGCCCTGTCGCAAATCCCTTCGGCGAAGGAAATCGGCGCCCTGCTGCGTCAGCCCGTGATCCGAGTATCCAAACAGCGCTTCACCGATACTCGCCGCCGGCTGTTGTCGATGTTCGCCCAGGCACTGAGCAGTGAAGCGCTACCCGACACCTGGGAAAGAACCCGCGAACTGGCATTGGAGCAGGCGATGCTCGATGAACTGCTGCAATTGATGATCGATCCAGCCTGTGACAAGCAGCAGCGTGCACCCAGCTCAACGCGCAGCTTCATCGTCGAGAAGTGCCACCGCCTGGTGGCGGCGGAAACGACCCAAAGCCCCAGCGTGAACGACCTGTGCGAACGCTTGCATGTCAGCCGGCGCACCTTGCAGAACAGCTTCAACGCGGTTGCCGAGACCACCCCATTGAACTACCTGCGCTCGGTGCGGCTCAACGGCGTGCGCCGGGCGCTGATATCCACCCAGGCAACACAACTGTCGATAGGCGATGCCGCAGCACAATGGGGCTTCAGCCACCTCAGTCATTTCGCCGCCGAATACTTTGAACTGTTCGGCGAGCTCCCCTCACAGACCGCACGCGCGGCCATTCCCGCCACGCCATAACCTGAGCTGGCTCGGGGCCTCCTGCATCTTCGGCTGCATGGATGCACAACGCACTCGCTGGAGAGCCAGGGATGCAAGTCAGGGAATACGGAGATTCAACCGGCAAAACGGTTGTCTATTTCCATGGTGCGCCGGGCTCCCCCAATGAAGCACGCATGCTCGACGCCCCGGCAAAGCAGCACGGCTTGCGCGTGCTCTGCCTCAACAGGTTCGCCATCGACCAGCGCCTCCAGGGCGAGGCTTACTACCGGCATCTCGCCCAATCCATCAACGCTGCCACTTCGAGCGCCCCGCTCGACTTCATTGGTTTTTCCGTGGGCACCCATGTCGCCCTGGAAACCAGCCGCCATCTGCCTGGCCAGGTGAACGCCCTACACCTCGTCTCGGCTGTGGCGCCGCTCGATCGAGGTGATTTTTTGCCAGCCATGGCAGGCAAAGCCGTATTCAAACTGGCCCGAGACCATGCTGGCCTCTTCCGTCTGCTCAGCCGCTTTCAGTCCATTCTTGCCAGACACTCACCTGGCCTTCTGCACCGCATGCTATTTGCCAGCGCCCAGGGCGTGGACGCCGAGCTGGCGCAACAGCCCGAGTTCAAGGCGAGCATGCAACGCATTCTGGCCGAGTGTTTTGCCGAGGGGATTGGCGGCTATGCGCGGGATATCGAGCAGTTTCTGGGGCCATGGTCGGTGGGCATATTTGACGAAGCGACTCCTGTTCATCTCTGGCATGGCAGCGCAGATAACTGGTCACCACCCGGCATGAGCCGCTACCTGGCGCGCGTGATGACCGACAAGGTGCAGGCTCACTGGATGGAAGGCTTGTCCCATTACTCCTGCCTGCAGAAGGCGGCACCCGAGATATGCCGGTTATTGTCATAGTCAGGATGGCTAACTCGAGATGCCCCGAAGCGGCCTGGCCATATAGCGCACCCAGCCAATGCGGCCTTCCTCCTTCTTGCCGAGATCAACGAAACCCGCCTTGGCGTAAGCATTACGCGCCAACCGATTTTCTTCATCCACGGACAGGATAAGTTCGGTTGCCCCAGGCCAATGCTCAGCCAACCAGCCAGGCACAGCCCGCAAAGCGGCAGACCCCAACCCCTTGCCTTGCTGGAGGGTATCGATGCGCATGGCGCTGACAACGACAGCAGTCACCCCTGCCCACGCCGGTGCGCTGGCCCCACGTTTAAGCAGTAGAAAGCCAACCACACTGCCCGCTTCAATAATCGCCAGGCCGGCAATCTCATCAGCCTGATCCGCCTGGCACACCTGAACCGAATGCTCCACCGTGCCGGCAAACTCGATCTGCTGCGCCGTAACGCTCAGAGTCAGGACCGCAGCCTGCTGAGATGGAGAAAGCGATTGCCAGCGCTGAAGTGACACCTCGCGGGATTGCACCAGAGCCTCCATGTTCAGTCTCGATTGCGCAGCCGCCACTGCGCTGCCACTTCACCCATGGTCTTAGGCCTTCCATCCTTGATCCAGGCCATGAACGCACGATCGAACTTGAAACCAGGGCCACAAGCCGCCGTCAGGAATCGACGCACGTTCTGGGTATTCCGATAGCCTTCGGTCACCGGGGTTTCGGCGCTGATCGGGCCGCTGTGCCAGTCAAAATCCACCATCACTCACTCCTTGATATTTAGGTCTGGTCTTGCTCATTCGTAGGATGGGTTGAGTACAACGAAACCCATCATGTCCCTGCCCCCTGGGTATCGCTGCGTTCAAGCCAGGCTACTTACTTGAGCGGCTTGTTAAGGAAAGTCTGAAGAAGACCTCCCGTTTCTGGTGAAATAGGCCAATCCCGTTGCCCGAGTTTCTCAATGAAGCAAATGACTTTCGCCGACGCCGAATACGCCGGTAAACGTAAGCAGACCCGCAAGGAGCTGTTCCTGATCGAGATGGATCAGGTTGTGCCCTGGAAGGGGTTGGTGGCACTGATCGAGCCGCATTATCCCAAAGGTGAAGGCGGTCGGCCGGCCTACCCGTTGATGGCTATGCTGCGGGTACACCTGATGCAGAACTGGTTCGGCTACAGCGATCCTGCAATGGAAGAGGCCCTGTATGAAACGACCATTCTGCGCCAATTCGCAGGCTTGAGCCTGGAGCGTATCCCGGACGAAACGACCATCCTCAATTTCCGTCGACTGCTGGAGAAGCATGACCTGGCTGTCGGCATTCTCGGTGTCATCAATGGCTACCTGGGCGACCGTGGCCTGTCCTTGCGTCAAGGCACCATCGTCGATGCCACGCTGATTCATGCACCCAGTTCGACCAAGAACAAGGAAGGCAAACGCGATCCCGACATGCACCAGACCAAGAAAGGCAACCAGTACTACTTCGGTGCCAAGGCACATATCGGGGTCGATGTGGAGTCGGGGTTGGTGCACCACATCCATGTCACAGCCGCCAATGTTGCGGACGTCACCCAGGTGGACAAGCTGCTGCATGGCGAAGAGAACATGGTGGCGGCTGACGCCGGTTATACGGGCGTCGAGAAGCGCGAGGAGCATGAGGGGCGCCAGGTCATCTGGCAGATCGCGGCTCGGCGCAGCACGTACGAAAAGCACGGCAAGAAAAGTGCACTGTACAAGGCATACCGCAGCCTCGAGAAAGCCAAAGCGCAGACCCGCTCGAAGGTTGAGCACCCGTTCCGGGTGATCAAACGCCAGTTTGGTTACACCAAGGTGCGGTTTCGTGGCTTGGCGAAGAACACCGTCCAGATGGTGACGTTATTCGCTCTGTCGAACCTGTGGATGGCACGCCGATATTTGTTGGTGGGTGCAGGAGAGGTGCGTCTGTAATGTGGAAAATGGCCTCCGCAGGTTGATTGCGGAGGTCAGAAACGGAGAAACAAGCGGGTTATCTGAGCATTTTCGATCAGATGGACTCTTTCAAAATCGGCAGTGGCCGAAGTCGGCCAGAAATAGCGGCCTATTTCAGACCTTCCTTAAGAGACATTTCTCACTTCCTCTTTTACTAGTTCGTCTACAGCATATATTTTTGTGTAATATTTGAACTCCAGAGGCGACAGCATACGATCTATAAAATCTTTCATTTCTTCTACATTTTCATCTGTAGCTATAGCAAACACTAAAGAAAAATCTTTCTTTTCGACTTCATTTAGTGATTCATAAAATGCTCGAAATCGATGAACAAGACCTGATACCATGGACGAACTCATTGTATTCTTGTTCATACGTTTAATTTCAATGGCAGTGATGTTACTTCCTTTTCGAATAACCCCATCAAAAATAAATCTATACCTGTCATTTTGAAACTTCATATCACGCTCAATAGTTTCACCAAACTCATTCTCTAACTTGGCAATTAGAATATCTTCAAGCAACCTTCCTTCCCTCATTCTTTGTCTATTGATGCTTCTCAATATTTCAGAATGCTTAGCTCTTTCTTCTGACGTGCTAATTTTCCCCATGCTTAGTCGTATCTCTGAATCCACTACAGCCTCCTTTACCTTCTCAAGGTCAACAGAATTCACAGAGTCATTACCCAACTCTTGAATATTGTTCGTTAGGAGATCATCGTTCAATTCATTCTCCATCTTTAAGAAGATTTCTGATGCAGAGGCCTTTTGAAGGTTTACAAAGTGCTCTTCATTTTGAAAATCTGAAGGAGCATAAAGAACCTTGTAATTCCAATTAAGAGTTATGAAAAATAATATGACCAAAGTAAAGGGAAAAATCATGAGAAACCATATAAAAAGCTCCTGATTATTTGGGGCTATGTGTGGCAGAACCATTGCTCCACTGATTTCAGCAATTCCAGCAAAAATAGCAATAACGGATAAAGGGTTTTTTATTGTACCAAATTTATTTTGCATTGGTCCTTTCCATCTGGTTTACGCTAGACACGCCTCTTAACGTTTGGTTAAGGGGCGGGCTTTAGCCCGTCCCAGTGAGCGAAGCAAACGGTTTGAATGCTGTAATGGACTCCCCAACGCCACAGTTCTATACCTGAGTGCTGTGGTAGCTGAAATTGGGAGAGCTGTTATGAAGTGCATTGCCGTTGATCTGGCCAAGTCCGTTTACCAAGTTGCCGAGAGTGTCCGTTTCGGCCAGGTGGTGCAGCGCAAGCGGCTGAACCGGGAGGCGTTCAGGCGATATATACAGGAGCAGGCCGAGCCGGTCGAGTGGGTGATGGAAGCCTGCGGCACAGCGCATTACTGGGGACGGTTGGCGCAATCGCTGGGACATCAGGTCCGGCTGCTGCATCCGCGTTACGTGCGGCCCTATCGTCGGCGCAACAAGACCGACCGCAACGACTGCGATGCCATGCTGGAAGCCGCGCGCTGCACCGATATTCATCCCGTGCCGGTGAAGAGCCACGATCAACAACAGCTCCAGCAATTGCATGGACTGCGGGAAACCTGGAAGAAGAGCCGCACCCTGCGCATCAACCTGCTGCGCGGCATGGCTGACGGCACAACGCTGCCAGGCCCGTACACCTGAAAAGCTGACGCAGTTACAGCGATGGGCCGTCGAGACGGCAGCCCGTATCGGTCACAACAAAGCAGCAGTGGCCCTGGCCAATAAGCTGGTGCGGATCTGCTGGGCGGTGTGGTGCCATGAGCAGCGGTTCAGTGGCAATTGGCAGAGCGTAAAGCCCGCCTGACGGCGGGGGTAATCAGAAAGGTGTGATGGTTTTCTTGTGGTTGTGGTGAATAGCGAAACTGTCGGAACAGGCGAGTCCTGCAGCGGAACAAGGCCGATAACAATGATGATCCCAGGGATCGATTGAACGCTTGGCCCCCGCTGTGCGAAATACAGAATGGCCAGGGCGCAAGAGCCCACAACAGGCCGGATATACGAATGCAACCGCGCTGACGACAGGATCGAAAAGCTATTGCTCACTACTTGCGGGGGTAGTCCATATACATTGTTAGCTGACACGCTGCGCATGTAGTGACCGCATAAGAGATTCTCGCGTAGTTAGGTCTTTAACAAAGGAGCTAATTTCTTCAGATGGCATGGTAATTTTGATAGAAAAGTTGGTTCGGGATAATAGTGCTCTTTCTCTTGGTGATCTTGAGGTGTACAGCTCAGGGGGGAGAGTAGAGCCGTGGATTGCAATTGATAAAGACTCGCCATCAAAGGAGGAGTTGAAATCGACGCTATCGATGTACCGTATTATTGAGCCATACTCACATGCTGAGCGGCCTTCGCGCTCACTGATTTGACCAAAGATACGGAGTGGCGTGATTTGGTCTTCTTTTGGCCATGTACCGGTGGTGGCGAGCGATAAAAACTCGCCAGGTGAGAGAAAGAGGCTGATATGGGGACCGTCTTCTCTGATTTGGCTTTCAGATAACGATGAGCTCTCTAGATTCCAGAAATAGAAGATGCTTCGGCTGTATTCAGGCCGAATGTGGGCTTTTATAAGTTCGTCGTTGATGCGGACTGAGCATTCCATGGCGGCAGCTAACAGTGATTAGATAGAAGGCGGTACTAATCCAATAGTAGAGCCTTCCATATAACTCTGCACCATCCAGCTCACAAGCCTTCAAAAAGATCTTGAAAATCAAATCTTTGCGCCTACGCCGACACAGCACGCCGTATTCGCTTGACCTCCGCTTTTGCCCCCTCAATTACGATGGGATAGACAAAAAGCCCACGGATTGCAGCCAACCTTTCCTGCCGAACCACGCCCACAACGCTCGCCCCCGTGACAACGGCGCAAAGCACCAGCAGCCGCCAAAATGCCGCTTTCAGCGCTTAAATACCTTGCAAATGAGCGCTTTTTGACATCGTCAGCGAGCGGCACTATCGTGCTCAGTCCTGCCTATTCCAGGCTCGACCCCGCTCTGCCAAGGAACCGGAATATGTTGCTCCGCCGCATGCTGATCATGCTGGGTGCCGTCTTGCTCGTGGTGCTCGCCCTCGCCGCCTATAAAGGCTTCTCGATCTATAAACAGGTGCAGATGTTCTCGGCGCCACAGCCGGCCATCAATATTTCCGCCGCCACCGCTATCGAGCAGCCGTGGCAAGGCCGCTTGCCAGCCATCGGTACGCTCAAAGCCTATCAGGGCGTGGACTTGTCCGCAGAGGTCGAGGGGATCGTGCGTGAGGTGCTGTTCGAGTCGGGGCAGAAAGTTCAGCGCGGTCAGGCGCTGATCCAGCTCGACAGCGAGGTGGAGCGCGCCAGCCTGGCCACCGCCGAGGCCGAGCGCAGCCTGGCGCAGATCGAGTACGAACGCGGACGCAGCCTAGTCAGCCGCTCGAACATTTCCAAGAGCGAGTTCGACCGCCTGGCCTCGACCCTGCAGAAGGCCACCGCCAGCGTCGCCCAACTCAAGGCGCAGCTAGACAAGAAGCGCATCAACGCGCCCTTCTCCGGCACCATTGGCATTCGCCAGGTCGACCCCGGCACCTACCTGTCCCCAGGCGCGGCCATCGCCACCCTGCAGGATCTGTCGCAACTGAACGTGGACTTCTTCCTGCCCGAGCAGCAGGCGCCGAAACTGGCCGTCGGCCAACGCGTGCAGGTCAGCGTCGCCGCTTACCCGGGCGAGACCTTCGCCGGCAGCATCAGCGCCATCAACCCCAAGGTGGAGAAAGACACCCGCAACCTGCAGGTGCGCGCCACCCTGGCCAACCCGGACGAGAAGCTGCTGCCCGGTATGTTCGCCAATCTGCAGGTGGAGTTGCCGTCCGACCAGGCCCGGATCACCGTGCCGGAAACCGCCATCACCTACACCCTGTATGGCAACTCGGTGTACCTGATCAGCGAGAAGCAGGACGACAAGGGCGAGGCGGTGAAGACCGATGACGGCAAGCCCTATCTGGTGGTGCAGCGCCATTTCGTCACCACGGGCGAGCGGCGTGACGGTAGCGTGGTGATCCTCGAAGGCTTGAAGGCCGGCCAGCAGGTGGTCATTTCCGGCCAGTTGAAACTGGACAACGGTTCTCATGTGGCCATCGTGGATGATCCCGTGCAGCCCAGCATCGAGCCGAGCGCCAACTGACGAACCCCGTGGCCGCCCCTATGTAGGCGGCCACGGTCAGCAACAGCCAAGGAACCCATCATGGCTTTCACCGATCCTTTCATCCGTCGCCCCGTGCTGGCCACCGTGGTCAGCCTGCTGATCGTCCTGCTCGGCATCCAGGCGTTCGGCAAGCTGGTCATCCGCCAGTACCCGCAGATGGAAAACGCCCTGATCACGGTCACCACCGCCTACCCCGGCGCCAATGCCGAGACCATCCAGGGCTATATCACCCAGCCACTGCAGCAAAGCCTGGCCAGCGCCGAAGGCATCGACTACATGACCTCGTCGAGCCAGCAGAACCTGTCCACCATCTCCATCTACGCGCGCATCGGCGCCAACAGCGACCGCCTGTTCACCGAGTTGCTGGCCAAGGCCAACGAGGTGAAGAACCAGTTGCCGCAGGACGCCGAAGACCCGGTGTTGAGCAAGGAAGCAGCCGATGCCTCGGCGCTGATGTATGTCAGCTTCTACAGCAAGGAGCTGTCCAACCCGCAGATCACCGATTACCTCTCAAGGGTGATCCAGCCCAAGCTGGCCACCCTGCCCGGCATGGCCGAGGCGCAGATCCTCGGTAACCAGGTGTTCGCCATGCGCCTGTGGCTGGATCCGGTGAAGATGGCCGCCTACGGCGTGACCGCAGGCGACCTCAACGATGCCGTGCGCAAGTACAACTTCCTCTCTGCCGCCGGCGAGGTGAAGGGCGAGTACGTGGTCACCAGCATCAACGCCAGCACCGACCTGAAATCACCCGAGGCCTTCGGCTCCATTCCGGTGAAGACCCAGGGCGATAGCCGCGTGCTGGTGCGTGACATCGCGCGGGTGGAAATGGGCGCGGCCAGCTACGACGCGATCAGCTCCTTCGACGGCATACCCTCGGTGTACATCGCCATCAAGGGTACGCCCAGCGCCAACCCGCTGGACGTGATCAAGCACGTGCGCGCGGCCATGCCCGACCTGGAAGCGCAGTTGCCGCCGAACCTCAAGGTGGCCATCGCCTACGACGCCACCGAGTTCATCCAGGCCTCCATCGACGAGGTGGTGAAGACGCTGGGCGAAGCGGTGCTGATCGTCATAGTCGTGGTATTCCTGTTCCTCGGTGCCTTCCGCTCGGTGCTGATCCCGGTGGTCACCATTCCGCTGTCGATGATCGGCGTGTTGTTCTTCATGCAGTTGATGGGCTATTCGATCAACCTGCTCACCCTGCTGGCCATGGTGCTGGCCATCGGCCTGGTGGTGGACGATGCCATCGTGGTGGTGGAGAACATCCACCGCCATATCGAAGAGGGCAAGACGCCGTTCGACGCGGCCATCGAAGGGGCGCGCGAGATCGCCATGCCGGTGATCTCCATGACCATCACCCTGGCCGCGGTGTACGCGCCCATCGGTTTTCTCGAAGGCCTGACCGGCGCGCTATTCAAGGAGTTCGCCCTGACCCTGGCCGGCGCGGTGATCATCTCCGGCATCGTTGCCCTGACCCTGTCGCCGATGATGTGCGCCAAGCTGCTGCGCCACGAGGAGAATCCCTCGGGCCTGGCGCACCGCCTGGATCAGCTATTCGACAAACTCAAGCAGCGTTATCAGAAGATGCTCCACGGCACCCTGAACACTCGCCCGGTGGTGGTGGTGTTCGGCCTGATCGTGATGGCGCTGATCCCGGTGCTCCTCAGTTTCTCGCAGAACGAACTGGCGCCCGAGGAAGACCAGGGCATCGTGTTCATGATGACCCAGTCGCCACAGCCCACCAACCTGGACTACATGAACGCCTACACCGACCAGTTCGTGGAGATCTTCAAGACCTTCCCCGAGTATTACTCGTCGTTCCAGATCAATGGCTTCAACGGCGTGCAGTCGGGTATCGGCGGCTTCCTGCTCAAGCCCTGGGATCAGCGTTCGCGCACGCAGATGGAGATCCTTCCGGAGGTGCAAGCCAAGCTCGACAAGATTCCCGGCCTGCAGATCTTCGGTTTCAACCTGCCGTCGCTACCGGGCACGGGCGAAGGCCTGCCGTTCCAGTTCGTGGTCAACACGCCGAACGATTACGAGTCGCTGCTGCAGGTGGCCGAGCGGATCAAGGCGCGCGCGCAGGAGTCCGGCAAGTTCGCTTTCCTCAATATCGACCTAGCGTTCGACAAGCCGGAGATCGTCGTCGATATCGACCGCGAGAAGGCCGCACAGATGGGCGTGTCCATGCAGGATCTGGGTACCACCCTGGCCAGCCTGCTGGGTGAAGGCGAGATCAACCGCTTCACCATCGACGGGCGCAGTTACAAGGTGATCGCCCAGGTGGAGCGCGCCTACCGTGACAATCCGGGCTGGCTGGACAGCTACTACGTGCGCAGCGAAAGCGGCCAGATGGTGCCACTGGGCACGCTGATCAGCATCAGCGACCGCGCACGGCCGACCAAGCTCAACCAGTTCCAGCAGCTCAACTCGGCGATCATCCAGGGCTTCCCTATCGTCAGCATGGGCGATGCCATCGACACCGTGACCCAGATCGCCCGTGAGGAAGCGCCGCGCGGCTACAGCTACGACTACGCCGGCGCTTCGCGCCAATACGTGCAGGAAGGCAGTGCGCTGTTCCTCACCTTCGGCCTGGCACTGGCGATCATCTTCCTGGTGCTGGCGGCGCAGTTCGAGAGTTTCCGCGACCCGCTGGTGATCCTGGTTACCGTGCCGCTGTCGATCTGTGGCGCACTGGTGCCGATCTTCCTCGGCTTCTCGACCATGAACATCTACACCCAGGTGGGCCTGGTGACGCTGATCGGCCTGATCAGCAAGCACGGCATCCTCATCGTCGAGTTCGCCAACCAGTTGCGTCGCGAGAAAGGGCTGAAGGTGCGCGAGGCCATCGAGGAAGCCGCCGCCATCCGCCTGCGCCCGGTGTTGATGACCACTGCTGCCATGGTCTTCGGCATGGTGCCGCTGATCCTCGCCACGGGTGCTGGTGCGGTGAGCCGCTTCGACATCGGCCTGGTGATCGCCACCGGCATGAGCGTCGGCACGCTGTTCACCCTGTTCGTGCTGCCCTGCGTCTACAGCCTGCTGGCCAAGCCGGACGCCGAGCCGCAACAGCAAGCGCAGGCCTCGCCCGCTCACTGATCAGGGCCTTAACCCGTAGGGTGCGCCGTGCGCACCGCCTCTCGGCTTATCGGGAGCGGTGCGCATAGCGCACCCTACGATGACCAAACGACAAAAGGTCGCAATTAACTCTTGCTATTTACGTAATAGGAATTATTCTCAGTTACGTAATGACGGCCAAGGAGAATTGCCATGACCTACCTGATCGATGCCTGGCTGGATCGGCCACATCCCTATCTGCGCATCCTCAACCGCCAGACCGGCGAAGTCTGCGCCGTGCTGGAAGAAGACGCGCTGGACGAGCTGCGTGACCAGGGTGACCTGGATCTGCACGAACTCAACTCCAGCGAGCCCGGCGTGCTCAAGGAGCTGGTGCGCAGCCTGTTCCTGTTCTGCTACGCACGGGCCTTGCGCCCGTCCTGAAACGAAACGGCCCCCTGCCATGCAGAGGGCCGCTCGTTCATAGGGTGGACGACGCTTCACCCGTCCACCGCCGCCAGGGTGTACAAGAACAGCGTGTGCAATTGTTCGGTGCGCAAACACAAACGGGGCGCCCTGTTACCAGGGCGCCCCGTTTCGTTGGATCAGGCTGCCATGTAGGGTGCGCTGTGCGCACCGAAGCAACGGCCAGCTACTCAAGGCTTACAGGATGTCGAGCAGCTCGACATCAAACACCAGCACGCTGTGCGGCGGGATGCTGCCAACACCCTGGGCGCCGTAGGCCAGCTCGCTCGGCACGTGCAGGCGCCACTTGCTGCCGGTGCCCATCAGTTGCAGGGCCTCGACCCAGCCTGGGATCACGCCGCCAACCGGGAATTCCGCCGGCTGGCCGCGCTCGTAGGAGCTGTCGAACACGGTGCCGTCGATCAGGGTGCCGTGGTAGTGGGTACGCACCTGGTCGTCCGCCGAGGGCTTGCTGCCCTCGCCCGCCACCAGCACTTCGTACTGCAGGCCGGACGGCAGCACGGTCACGCCTTCACGCTTGGCATTCTCGGCCAGGTAGGCGCGGCCTTCGCCCGCAGCGGCTTCGGCCTTGGCAGCGGCCTCGGCCTGCATGATTTCGCGGATGACCTTGAAGCTGGCGCCCAGTTCAGCCTCGGAAACGCGGCTGGCCTGGCCAGTGAAGGCATCGGTCAGACCGGCGAGGATGGCCTGCAGGTCGACGCCCGGTGGCGGGTTATCGCGCAGTTGACCACCGAGCTGGCGGCCGATGCCGTAGCTGACGCGGCCCTCGTCGGAGGACAGATCGGGGCTGAAGGTGAATTCGGACATGAAAAGGCTCCGCTAGGGGCTGCAAAAAGGCCGGCCAGACTAGCACAGAAGCCGGGCGCGGAGTCATGGCAAGGTGCCAAGCCTGTCGCGGCGCAAGCCCCTCCCACAGCAGATTCCGTGGGAGGCGCTTCAGCGGCGACAGCCCGGTTCTATAGGTACTTGCGCCCGCGCCGGCAGCGCTCGGAGCAGTAGCGCACCTCATCCCAGCCGCGCGCCCACTTCTTGCGCCAGGTGAACGGCAGGCCGCAGACCAGGCAGGTCTTCACCGGCAACTGACTCTTCTTCATAGCCTCTGTCCGGCATCGAGCCGGGCCAGCAGGCGCTCACCCCAGTTCCACAACGCCTGCTGCTTGGCCTCACTCATGCGCGCCAGATTACGGTAGACCATGCCGATGCGCGGGTTGCGCTCCAGGCGCTCGCGATGGCGCATGAGGAAGTGCCAATACAACGCATTGAACGGGCAGGCAGAGTCGCCGGTGCTCTCACCCACCTTGTAGCTGCAGCCCTGGCAATGGTTGGACATGCGCTTGATGTACTGCCCGCTGGCGCAATAGGGCTTGGAGCCCAGGTAGCCGCCGTCGGCGTGCATCACCATACCCAGGGTGTTGGGCAGCTCGACCCAGTCGAAGGCATCCATGTATACGGCCAGGTACCAGTCGCAGATGGCCTTGGGCGCGATACCGGCGAGCAGGGCGAAGTTGCCGGTGACCATCAGCCGCTGGATATGGTGGGCGTAGGCATATTCCAGGGTCTGACCGACGGCCTGGCGCATGCAGTTCATGCGCGTGTTACCTGTCCAGTAGAACTCCGGCAATGCCCGCGAATTGCTGAAGGTGTTGCCCTCGGCATACTCCGGCATGCGCAGCCAGTAGATACCGCGCACGTACTCGCGCCAGCCGATCAACTGACGGATGAAGCCTTCGGCAGCATTCAACGGCACCTCGCCCGCACGATAGGCCGCCTGCACCTCGCTGCACAGCCTGCGCATGTCGAGTAAGCCGATGTTCAGCGCGGCGCTGATGCGTGAATGGAAGAGAAAGGGTTCGTCATCGGCCATGGCGTCCTGGTAATCGCCGAAGTCGGCCAGGCCATGAGCGAGAAAATGCTGCCACAGGCGTTCGGCCTGCTCGGCGGTCACCGGGTAGTCGAAGCCGTCCAGACGACCGTAGTGATGGGCGAAGCGCTGCGCCACCAGCTCCAGCACCTCACGGCTGATGCCATCCGGCTCGATCTGCAACGGTGGCGGCGGCCGCACGCCTTTGGGTAATGCCTTGCGGTTGTCGGCATCGAAGTTCCAGGCACCGCCCTCGGGGCTGCCGTCCGGGTTCAGCAGCAGGCCGCTGACGCGGCGCATCTCGCGGTAGAAGAACTCCATGCGCAATTGCTTGCGCCCCTGCGCCCAGGCGGCGAAGGTCTCGCGCGAGCAGAGAAAGCGTGTGTCCGGGTGCCAGTGAATCGGCACGCCGCAATGGCGTAGCGCCTGTTCCAGGCGCCAATCGCCACACTCGGTCAGATGTACCTCGGCCGGATTCAACTGCTGCGTCCAGCGTTGCAACTCACCGGGCAGCGAGCCGCTGTTGGCAGGATCGTCCAGCTTCACGTAGTGCACCTGCAGGCCCTGCCCGCGCAGGGCCTCGGCGAAGTGCCGCATGGCGCTGAAGATGAAGGCGATCTTCTTGGGGTGATGGGGCACATGGCTGGCCTCCTCCATCACCTCGGCCAGCAGGATGCGATCACGCTGTGGATCAACGTCGTGCAACGCGCCGAGCCCAAGGGTGAGCTGGTCACCCAGCACCAGGATCAGGCGGCGCACGCTCACTTTGGCCGTCACCAACCGGAACGAAAGGCGATGGGCACACGCAGGCTGTTGTCAGCCGATGGCATGCCGCACATCTCGTCATGCACCGAACTGTGCACCAGAAAGAATGGCATTACTGGCATCTCCTGCAACAGGTCGCGGGCATGTTCGACCGAGCGCAGATTGAGCATGCTGCCCTGCTCATCGCGAATCGGATGAGGATGGCCATCCATACGTGCCTCGAGCAGGTAGATGCCGCCCTCCAGGGAGATCAGGTTGAGTTCATCGATGCGTCCGGCCTGGGCGTGGGTGGAAAGGTCATTGAGCTTCATGGCATATCCTCGTTTTCGCGAAAACTATACAAAAATCTATACAAAAACAATTCTTGTACAGCAAAACAAAAGCACAAGGCCCAAACGAAACCGCCCGTCCGTTTTGCAACGGACGGGCGGCGGTGAAGCGCGGCGGGCGGATCAGTTGTCGTGCTTGGTCAGCTTGTCCAGATAGCCCATGGCGAAAGCGGAGCCAACGAAGGTCAGGTGGATGATGACGTACCACTTGAGGTATTGCAGATCGTAGCTCTTGGCGTCCATGAACACCTTGAGCAGATGAATGGAGGAAATCGCCACGATGGAGGCCGCCACTTTCATCTTCAGTGAGCTGGAATCCATCTTGCCGAGCCAACTAAGCTTCTCGGTGTCCTCATGAATATCCAGGCGGGAAACGAAATTCTCGTAGCCCGAGAGCATCACCATCACCAGCAAGCCACCGACCAGCGCCATATCGATCAGCGACAACAACTTGAGGATCACATCCGCTTCGGCAAGGGAAAAGATCTGCGGCAGGATGTGATAGAGCTCTTGAAAGAATTTTACCGAAAGCGCCAGCACTGCCAGCGACAAACCGAAGTAGATGGGTGCCAGCAGCCAGCGCGAGGCATACATCACGTTTTCAACGAAGCGTTCCATGGGGGCTCACTGAAGATGGCAAAAACGGCGGCGAGTATAACCAGCGGCGCCGGGCATACAAAGCACAGCGAGATATTGTGGATAACCTTGTGGCCAGAATGCCGCTCGTACTGGCCGACAAGACCTGGGCGGGGGCAATTCAGCTCTGCCCGTCGGTATCCGGGCGGAAGCGATACTGCCCAGGGTAGCGACGCTGTGCGTCATTGAGGCGACGCAATTCAGCCTGGATGTGCAGGCTCCAGATCGGCAGTTCGTCGCACTTTTCATAACCTTGCACGGCCAGGCTCTCGACGATGGCCGCAAGCACCTCTTCAGCGGCCTGAGGCCCGTAGAATGGGCCTTGCGCCTTGATGGCGGAGGGTTGCGCGGCAGACATACCCGCCGCACAGATCAACGTCCAGCGGCCACTGTCCCCGGCCAATGGGCGAATCGAGCACTCGATGCGGGTCACGAGTCCCAGGCATTGACGAGTAAGGCAGAGGCTGCGCGACATGGCGGCTGTCCCTCGCAAGAACCAAGCATCAGCCTACACCCCGAATGCCCGAACTGGAAAGCCAAAGTTATCCACGCAAGCTGTGGATAACTCTGTTGATGACAAGTGTGCAACGGGCGCCGTGCGGCTACCCCTGCGGGTCAGGGACAGCCGTGCAAGAACTGATCAGTTCGTCGCCTCGTCATCGGCTTTCTTGCGACGCGGAGCGCGGGCCGGTTTGCTCGCCTCGGCAGCCTTATCCTTGATTTCGGCTGGTTTGCTCTCCTCCTCCAGGCCGATTTCGGCGATCTCGCGCAGGCGTTCGACCACGCGGGCGTTGATGCTGCCCTTGGGGAAACGCCCTTTTTCGTCCGGGTGCCCGGCCGGCTCGCCCACCAGCAGGCTCAGCGCTTCGTCGACATGACGCACGGCATAGACGTTGAACAGCCCTGCCCTCACCGCCTGCAAAACACGCTCGTCGAGCATCAGGTTGGCGACGTTGGAGTGCGGGATGATCGCCCCTTGCTCTCCGGTCAGGCCGCGTGCCTCGCACAGGCGGAAGAAGCCTTCGATCTTCTCGTTGACCCCGCCGACCGCCTGCACCTCGCCGAACTGGTTGATCGAGCCGGTGATGGCGAAGCACTGCTTGAGCGGCGTGCGCGACAACGCCGAGATCAGCGTGCACACCTCGCCGAGCGAGGCGCTGTCGCCATCGACGTAACCGTAGGATTGCTCCAGGGCGATGCTGGCGGAAATCTCCAGGGGGAATTCCTGGGCGTAACGACTGCCGAGAAAGCCGGTGAGGATCATCACGCCCTTGGAGTGAATCGGCTGGCCGAGGCTGACCTCACGCTCGATGTCGACGATGCCGCTGCCGCCCGGATAGACGGTGGCGGAAATCCGCGCTGGCACGCCGAAGGCGGAGTCGCCCACCTCCAGCACGGTGAGGCCATTGCACTTGCCGACGGCAGCGCCGCTGGTATCGATGAGGATGATCCCGGCCAGCATGTCATCGATGATCCGTGCCGACACACGGCCAGTACGGGTGGCCTTGGCCTTGAGCGCGCGCTCGATATGGCCGGCATCGGTGATGGGCTCGCCGGCGAGCTGGCGAATGAAATCGGCCTCGCTGACCAGTTGGAACAGGTCGCCGATGCGTGCCGACAGCCGCCCCTGATGCTCGGCCAGGCGCGCACTGTAGGTGGCCAGACGTGCCACGGCGGCACCGGTTAGCGGCGCCAGGCCCTCTTCCGAGGTGCGCGTCTTCATCAACTGGGCGAACTGCTCCAGGCTTTCCTCGGCCAGCGGGATATCCTCGTCGAAGTCCACCAGTACGCGGAACATCTCCTGGAAGTCCGGATCGGCGTCCTGCAGCGCGTAATAGAGCTGGCGTGAGCCGATGATGATGACCTTGAGCTGCAGCGGGATGACCTGCGGGTTGAGGGTGACGGTGGCGATGCGACCAAGATCGCCCAGGGGCGATTCCATCTTCAACTGGCGCGAATGCAGGGCGCGCTTGAGTGCTTCCCAGACGAAGGGCTCGCCGAGCAGTTTTTCCGCCTCCACCACCAGGTAGCCGCCGTTGGCCCGGTGCAGCGCGCCGGGGCGCAACTGCCGGTAGCTGGTGTACAGCGCGCCCTGGTCGGAGTTGTATTCGATACGGCCGAACAGGTTGTCGTAGGTCGGGTGCGGCTCGAACACCACCGGCGCGCCGCCGTTGGCGTGGTGGCCGACCACCAGGCTCGGGCAGTAGATCTCCTCCAGCAACTTGCGCAGTTGCGGGTCGGCCTTGTCCACGTCCACCAGTTGCTCGACCACGGTTTTCAGCAGGTTGACCTGCATGGCCTGTAGGTAGGCGCAGACGCCGGCGTTCTCCGCGTACTTCTCCGACAGCGGCGCCAGCAGCGGCTGCAGGGCGACAGTGATGGTTTCCTCGTTGAGCTGACGCAACTGGTTGCTCGACTCGCGCTTCCACTGCGGCAGGCTGGCCAGTTCTTCGTTCAGGCGCTCCTCCAGAGCGGCGATATCGGCATGGAAGCGCTCGCGCTCGGCCTCCGGCAACTGGGCGAATTCGGCCTCGTCCAGCGCCTTGCCATCGGCCATGGGGGTGAAGGCGATGTTGGTGCTGTCGCGGTACAGAGCGATGCCCTTCTCCAGCGACAGACGCTCGATCACGTCCAGCGCCTGGTCGTAGCGCTTGTTGAAGGCGCGGTCGATGGCACTCTTCTTCTGCTGATAGGTGGGCGTCTCGAACACCGCCGGGAAGGTGGCCAGCAGGTTGTCGATCAACTGGTTGATATCGGCGATGAACTCACCTGCCGTGCCGGCGGGCAGCTCCAGGGCACGCGGCTCACGCGGCTCGTCGAAGTGATTGACGTACACCCGGTCGGCCGGCGTGGCCATGCGTTTGGCTTCGGCCTTGAGGTAACGCTGGACGAAGGAGAAGCGCCCGGTGCCGGGTTCGCCCATGACGAACACGTTATAACCGGGGCGCGGCATGGCCACACCGAACTGCAGCGCCTCCACGGCACGGGACTGGCCCAGAACGCCGCGGAAGGGTTCGAGTTCATCGGTGCTGGTGAAGTTGAACTGCTCGGGGGCGAAGGGGCGGGTCAGTGATTCGGGGGCAAGGCGCAGTGCATCGAGGCTACGCTTGGACATTGGCGATCCTTACTAGCGGGCGGAGTGTTCCGCAAAACATGGGCTGATTCTGGGCCTGGGTCGCCGACAGGATCAAGGCTTGATTCACGGCAATGCACAAAATCGGGGCTGGGATAATCTGCCAGGCGATCCGCCATCGAGCCTGCACCCATCACAGGCAGCCCCAGCGCCAGGAGACCTGCCCATGAGTGCCTTCCAGGAAATTGCCGCCCTGCTCAGCCTGTCCGCCGTGCTGGGCATGCTCGCCGTGAGGTTGCGCCAACCCCTGATCATCGCCTACATCCTGGTGGGCATCCTCGCCGGGCCGGCAGTGATGAATCTGTCGGGCGATCACAGCTCGATCAGCCTGCTGGCGGAAATCGGCATCACCGTGCTGCTGTTCGTCGTCGGCCTCAAGCTGGACATGCAGTTGGTGCGCACCCTGGGCAGCGTCGCCCTGGCCACTGGCTTGGGGCAACTGAGCTTCACCATACTGTTCGGCCTGCTGCTGTGCCGCCTGCTCGGCCTGGACTGGATGAGCGCCGGCTACGTGGCCGTCGCGCTGACCTTCTCCAGCACCATCATCGTCGTCAAGCTGCTCTCGGACAAAGGCGAGATCGACTCCCTGCACGGGCGCATCGCCATGGGTTTTCTCATCGTGCAGGACATCGCCGTGGTGCTGGCCATGCTGGTGATCAGCCTGTACCAGCCGGCCAATGGCAAGCCTGGGCTGTCACCACTGACGCTGATCGGCGCCTTGCTGGCCAGCTTGCTGCTGCTCTACCTGTTGGTGCGCTTCGCCCTGCCGCGTCTGCTGGCCTCCATGGCCCGCTCGCCGGAGTTGCTGATGCTGGTGGCGGTGGCCTGGGGCACGCTGCTGGCCGGTGGTGCCGAGGCGCTGGGCCTGTCCAAGGAGCTGGGGGCCTTCATCGCTGGTTTCTGCCTGGCCTCCACGCCCCTACGCGAGGCCATCGCCAGCCGTCTGAGCAGCCTGCGCGACTTTCTCCTGCTGTTCTTCTTCCTGCACCTGGGCATTCAACTGGACTTTTCCTACCTGCACCAACAGATCGGCAGCGCCGTGGTGCTGTCGCTTTTCGTGCTGATCGGCAACCCGCTGATCGTCATGGCCATCATGGGCGCAATGGGTTATCGCAAGCGCACCGGCTTCATGGCCGGGCTGACGGTGGCGCAGATCAGCGAGTTCTCCATCATCTTCGTCGCCATGGGCATCAGCCTGGGCCACGTCGGCGGTGCGGTACTGGGGCTGACGACCCTGGTAGGCATCATCACCATCACCCTGTCCACCTACCTGATTCTCTACTCGCAGCCGCTGTTCGAGCGCCTTTCGCCCTGGCTCGGCATCTTCGAGCGGCGCGTCGCCCACCGCGAGAATGCCGAAGACAACGCCCCCAGCCAGACGCAGCCGGAAGTCATCGTCTACGGCCTGGGGCGCTACGGCCGGCAATTGGCGCTGCGTCTGCAGGAGGGTGGCCTGCGCGTGCTGGGCGTGGACTTCGACCCACAGGCCCTGGCCAGCGCCCGCCAGGCCGGGCTGGGCGTGTGCTACGGCGACGCCGAGGACGCCGACTTCATCGCCCACCTGCCGCTGCAACAGGCCCGCGCGCTGGTCAGCACCATCCCCCAGCGCGAGGTCAACGCCCTGCTGCTGCGCGCCGCGCGCCACGCCGGCTTTCGTGGCAGCGTAACCCTCAGCGCCTTTCGCGAGGGGGATCTGGAAGCCTTCAACCGCGCGGGGGCTGCCAGCGTCCTGCAACCTTACATCGATGCCGCCGACTCGGCTGCCCGGCGCCTGCTGCAGGAGGTCACGCAGCCGCTCAGTTGAACTGCGCGCAGCTCAGGCAATATTGCGCGACCGGCATGGCCGCCAGACGCGCCGCCTCGATCGGCTCGCCGCAGCACAGGCACTGCCCGTAGCGCCCATCGGCCAGGCGCTGCTGCGCCTGCTGCACCAGCAGCAGGCCATGTTCGGCCTCGGCCAGCAGGGCTTCGAGCACCTCGTCGTTTTGCCGCTGCTGCGCCTGTTCGGCGAAATCCGCCGAATGGCTGCGCGCCAGGTCGCGGCGAATCGCCTCGGCGCGGGTGGCATAGTCACGGAACAGCGCATCCAACACATCACGGTGAGCCATGAGCGATCTCCTTGGATAAACGGGTACCCAGTGTGCTGCGCCGCGCAAGGTGCATGACTGACGCCGATCAGTACTTGCAGAAAATCCCCCGCTGCACTGCCTTGACACCCGGCACGCCACTGGCCAAAGCTCGCCCATCGCCACAAGACAGAAGAACAGCGACCTTGAAACGGATAGTCACCGTCCTCGCCCTGAGCCTCAGCCTTCCCCTGCACGCCGCCACGCTGGAACAACTCGCCGACGACCCCTACTGGATCGCCCTCGGCCACTATGAAACCGGCAAGCTCGGCGGCTGGCGCAGCTATGTCGACGACGATGATTTCTTTCTCGCCGAAGACGGTGCCCATGACCCGGCCGCCGAACTCCAGGCCACGCTGAAGGCGCTGTACCAACCCGCCGACCTGGGTGACCGCCACCCGCAGTGCATCTACCCGGCGCGTACCCGTTGGCTCAAGGCGCAACTGCAGCTCAATGACCTGCCGATCCCGGATTGCGCCGAATACCGCCGCTGGATCACCGACATCAACCCGCACAGCACGGTGCTGGTATTCCCGGCCGCCTACCTGAACAGCCCCTCGTCTATGTTCGGCCATACCCTGCTGCGCATCGACCAGCCCGATATCGACAGCCACAACACCGCGCTACTGAGCTACGCGCTGAACTTCGGCGCCTTTATCGAAGGCAACGACAACAGCCTCCTCTACGCCTGGCGTGGCCTGATGGGTGGCTACCCGGGCCTGTTCGCCCTGGTGCCCTACCATGACAAGCTCAGCGAATACAGCCGCCTGGAAAACCGCGACCTGTGGGAATACCGCCTGAACCTGACGCCGGAAGAGACGGCACGCATGGTCGAGCACGTATGGGAGCTCAAGCAGATCCGCTTCGACTACTTCTTCTTCGACGAGAACTGCTCCTACCGCCTACTGGAGCTGCTGGAGATCGCCCGCCCCGGCATCGAGCTGACCGAGCACTTCCCACTCACCGCCATCCCCACCGATACCGTGCGCGCGGTGAAGGATGCTGGGCTGATCGAGCGCATCGACTACCGCCCCTCGCGCGAGCGTGAACTAATGGCCCGCGCCGAGCCGCTGGATGCCGACGAGCAGGCCTGGGTATTGCGCCTGAGCGAAGACCCGGCGCAGTTGCACGATGCCGCGTTCACCGCCCTGCCCAGCGAGCGCCGCGCGCTGATCCAGGACGCCGCCTTCCGCCTGGTGCGCTACCACGCCAACGACAACGAACGCAGCGTCACCGCAAAGCGCAGCTTCCAGTTGCTCGGCGCGATCAGCCGCAACCCGCCGCCAGCACTGGACATCGAGCGCCCGCCACTGCCCGAGGAAGGCCACCAGTCGCGCACCTGGCAACTGGCCGGCGGCAGCCGCGACGACCGCGCCTTCGCCGAGTACGGCCTGCGCATGGCCTACCACGACCTCAACGACAACCTCGACGGCTTCCCCCTCGGCGCGCAGATCGAGATCCTCCAGCTCAAGCTGCGCCAGTACGAGAACAACCACTGGCAACTGCAACGCCTGGATCTGGCCAACATCCGCTCGCTGACGCCGCGCAACACCCTGCTGCAGCCGCTATCCTGGCAGGTGGGCGGAGGGCTGGAACGGGTGCTCGGCAAGGATGGCGAAACACCACTGGTGGCGCACATCAGCGGCGGTGCCGGGGCCAGTTGGCAACTCAGCGACCACCTGCTCGGTTTCACCCTCGGCACCGCACGGCTGGAATACAACGAGGATTTCGCCGCCGTCGTATCCCCCGCCCTGGGCTTCAACGGTGGCCTGCTGTGGCGCAACCCGCTGGGCAACATGACACTGGAAGCGGCTGGCGACTACTTCCACAACGGCGAAGTACGCCGGCGCCTGTCGCTCAACCAGCAATGGGAAGTGTCACGCAACCTCGGCCTGCGCCTGAGCGCCCAGCGCGAATTCAGCCAACTGGCCAGCCCGGTCAACGAAGTGAAGCTGGAGCTGCGCTGGTATCACTACTGACGCAGCGGCTCAATAGCCGCTGTAGATCAGCCCCAGGGCTGCCTGGCGCACGGCCTGCAGATCCACGGGTTTGCTCAGGCAGAGCGAAGCGCCACGTGCCATCGCGTCCTCGAACAGCCGAGTATCGGCCACCGCGCTGATCACCATGACCGGCACCTCGCGCAGGCGCGGTTCGGCGCGCATCGCGTCGAGCACCTCCAGCCCGCTGCCATCGGGCAGATCGATGTCCAGCAGCACCAGTGCCGGCACGCTGCCCTGCAGCTCAGCCAGAGCACTCTGCCGCGAGCTCACGCCACGCACTTCGGCGAACTCGCGCAATGCCTCCTGCAATATGCGCTGACAGGCCGGGTGATCTTCGACGCAGAGCACCTGCACCAAGCTGGGCGCAAAGCGTGCCGGCTGCAGTTTCTCTCCCAGCATGGGTTCATCGGGCCGCGCCGCGCTGGGTAGATCGAGCCAGAAGCGACTGCCTATCCCCACCTCACTCTGCACACCGACTTCACCCTGCATCAGGCTGGCCAGCTCACGGCAGAGCACCAGGCCGATGCCACTACCGGGGATGTTCGAGCTTTCCCGGCCAAGACGCTGAAAGGGCTGGAACAGTTGCTCCAGTTGCTCGTCGGACAAGCCCGGCCCGGTGTCCTCGACCCACAGACGCACGCATGCGGCACGCACCTCGTAGCCCATACGGATCATGCCTTGCGGGCTGTTGTACTTGATGGCGTTGGACAGCAGGTTAAGCAGGATCTGCCGCACTCGACGCGGATCACCCTGCACGTAGAGCGAAGGCTCGTCCGGCGCCATCACCTGGAGCTGTAACTGCCTCTGCTGCACCTCCGGCTGCACCAGCTCGGCACAGCCATTGAGCAAGGTGGTGATCTCGATGGGCTGCAACTGCAGTTGCTGACGCCGACTCTCGATGCTGGAGAGATCGAGGATGTCGTCCACCAGCGAGGTCAGGTGGCGGCTGGCATTGACGATCTCGTGGGCATAATCGGCCTCCTGCGCTGCATCGGGTTTGTCCTGTGTCTCGATCTCGATCAACTGGGCGAAACCATGAATGGCGTTGAGTGGCGTACGCAGCTCATGGCTCATGCTCGACAGGAATCGGCTCTTGGCCTGGCTGGCGGAATGAGCCTCGAGGCTGGCCCGGCGTAGTTCTTCCTGCACCTGCTTGAGGCGGGTGATATCCACATGGGTGCCGGCAATGCGCTGCGGCCAGCCACTTTCGTTGCGCGCCAGCAATCGCCCACGGCTGAGTAGCCAGGCGTACTCGCCGTGGCGGTCGAGGTAGCGGTACTCGGCATCGAAGTACTCCTCGCCCTGCTCGGCGAACAGCAAGCGTAAATGGCGCAGGCGCTCGAGATCGTCCGGGTGTACCCGGCGGTTGAACTCGCTCAGGGTCAGTTGACGAGCCCCGAGGCCAAAACGCTCGACGAAACGCTCGCTCAGCTCGATGGTCTGGCTGCACACGTCGATCTGCCAGAGGCTTTCGGTGGTGCTGTCGATCACCAGTTGCAGCAGCTCGTGGGTCTCCTGGCGCTTGCGCTCGCTGGCCTGCAGTTGCAGACCGGCACGCTGCATCGCCGCTGCCAGACGGCTGACCTCGCGTATCGGGGTTTGCGGTACCGTCGGCTGGTAGTCGCCCTGACCGAGGCTGCCGGCCATCTCGACGACTCCATCGATCGGACGCGCCAGTTGAGCACTGAGCTGGCGCGAACGCAGCCACATACCCGCGAAGAACAACAGGTAGAAGAACAAGAGCCCGGCAATCAGCAGATAACCGATCTGCAGATAATGCTCGGCCAGCAGATTGGTTTCCTCGAAGATCTGCGCTTCGTCAACCACCAGCATCAAACGCCAGCCGGTTTGCGGAATCTCGCTCCAGGCCACCAGTTGCTGACGCCCACCGAGCACGACCTCCTGCACATCGTTGGTGGACACCTGCATGGCTGCTATCAAAGGCGCCATGCCGTTGTGCTTGCTCAGGTTGAAGTCCTCGGGTTTGAGCACTTCGCGGCGCACCGCCTCGTCGTAGGAGTAGTGGGTCAGCTCACGCAGAGCGAAATCCTGCTCACCCGCCCTGGGCAGCGCCATGATGCGATTGTCCGGGCTGACCAGCATGGCATAGCCATGCCAAGGCACGTTCAGCTCCTCGATCTCGCCCAGCATCTGGTCGATGGTGATGTCGAAGCCGACCACGCCTTCGAGGAAATCGTCACGGTAGACCGGCGCGATGGCCGAAATCATCCAGCCCTGACCTGCCGGGTCGAGGTAGACCTCGGTCCAGACCACCTCGCGCAGCGGATTGTGCTGAGCATCGGCCAGGTAATAGAAGTTGTAATCCGGTATCACCATGTCATGGGGATACTGGGCGGGTGTGTCGAACCAGGGGTAGATGCGGTTGTAGCTGTCCCAACTGTTGAAGTAGAGCCCCGCCACCATGGGGTTGGCCTGGTGGATCGAACGCATCAGCGGATCGACCTGCGACAGGCGCAACGCCTTGTCATGATCCTGCTGGGCCAGGGGCGTGCTGTTGGCATAGAAGGAAGCGGCGCGGCCATCGTCGCTACGGGTATAGAACACACCACTGGACGTCACTGCATGACGCTGGCGCTCGGTGTCGTCGGGCTTGAACCCCTTGTCGAGCAAAGCCCGCAGCACAGCGTCGCGGAACACCGGTACCTGCACCTCCACCGAACGCAGGCGAGCATCGATGACCTGTGCCTCGCGCTGCGCCGCGGAGGTCAGGTCACGTACCGCTGCTTCTTGCAGATGGGCGATCTGCTCGTCACGAATCGCCTGGTTGCTCAGCAGATAGACCGCGATCAACACCGACTCCACCAGAATCAGCGGAATCAGCGCGCTCTGCACGAACGCCCGCCAGATCCATCGACGCAGAGGGTAACCGCTACTCGGCATGAGACAATTCCTCGATTGGCCCACTTGGGGCACAGAGGGCCATCATAGCCGGCCTGAACCGAATACGCAGTCGACGCGATGGAACCTTTGCCGTACACTCTCGTCACATCTGTAACCGCAAAGCTTTGGGGCCGATTAGGATTCGACGCCGGTAGCGAAGCTCGAGGTGCATGCCGACTTGGTAACAGAAGTCGTAAATCAACTGTTGCAACTTTCTATAGTTGCCAATGACGAAAACTACGAGGGCTACGCTCTCGCTGCGTAAGCGGCGCGACTAGTCCTTCTGGTAGCTTCGGCTCCAGCGATCACTAGGGGATGCCTGTAAACCCGAAGTGATTGTCATGCAGAACAGGATCGCCGCGTAGTACGTTGTGGACGAAGTGGCTAAAACTTACACAACTCGCCCAATGCACCCTGCCCGTCGGGCGGCTGAGGGTTAACTCAATAGACACGGCTAAGCATGTAGTACCAACAGTGGAGAACTGGCGGACGGGGGTTCAAATCCCCCCGGCTCCACCAATTAAAGAAAGCATAAGCCCCTGATTTTCCTAGAGAATTTCAGGGGTTTTGTTTTTTCAGGGGCAGCGAATGTCCCGAAAGTGTCACAAGAGCCACAATTCCTGCTCAATGCACAGGAACATCACACCCAGGACTCAAAAGGACTTGTTCATGACTCTCCAACTCAGCCAACTGGCGCCTCACGTGAAGACAGCTCTCGTTGTGATCAGCGGGATAGCGGCAGCGATCACATTCTACTGGCAGTTCCACCCATGGCTGACAGAGAAAACGAACAACCCCGCATTCTATGGGCGCTGGTTGAGCGAATACGAATACCCCAATGGTCCAGGCAGAGTGAACATTCGTGGGGTAATGGAGTACCTAGAAAACGGCACGTTTCGGTACAGCGGGCTAATGACTGTGAAGCTGCCTGACGTGAAAAGCCAGGTCATCTACAGAATCTCAAGCGCTGGAGAATGGGACGGGAACGATGAGCGAGTAATCATCAAGCTGAGCGATTCAAAAAGCGCTCTGGAGATGGTTGAGACTGACAAACTAAAGGTCAGCGGCGCCCAGTACACCAAGCTGATGGGAGAACCGCCGAAGTTCGCAGAAATCCCCCAGGGCACGCCTGAGCACTTCCAAGTGCACTTGATCGAACCCAATCGGATAACGTTGAGCGTGAGCGATCTGGATGGCAACCCAGTAACCTTCGATATGCTCAGGACTCCAAAGCGTATCCTCTGACAGAAGCCAACGGATTCAGCCTCACCGCCTCGGCCAAATGCTCCGGTGCAAGGTGAGCATAACGCATGGTTATAGCCAAGCTGGAGTGGCCCAGGATTTTCTGTAGCGTGAGGATGTTCCCACCCTTCTGCATGAAGTGGCTGGCGAAAGTGTGGCGGAGGGCGTGGGAGGCCTGGCCTTTTGGTAGGCGGATGGTCGTCCTGGCCAGAGCGCGGCGGATCGGGATGATGGCCGAGTTTGGCTGGCCGTGTTGCTTCCAGTGCTTGACGATCTTGGCTTCAAGCTCTGCAGTGATCGGCACCGAACGAACCTTACCGTTCTTGGTTCCGCTGAAGGTGATCACGCCATTGCGCAGGCCGGTCGGTTTCAGCTTCTCCGCCTCTGACCATCGAGCATCGGTGGCCAGACAGGTCAGGGCGATTATCTCGACGTATGGGTTGCCACAGCCGCGCCAGATTTCTTCCAGCAGCTCGACAATCTGTTCGGTGGTCAGCCAGGACAGCTCACGCTCCTGAACCTTGAGCGCACTGCCACCAACTGCTTTGCAGCTATATCCGAAAGCCCTACCCCATCTCCCCCAATTGCTGCAGCAAGCCCTTGCGCGCCTCGCGTGGGGCCAGGCCGGTCCAGCGTTTGAAGGCACGGCGGAAGTTGCGTACGTCGCTGAAGCCGGTCTGCACCGCCACTTCGGCGAGGGACAGATCATCACGCCCGAGCAGAACCAGAGCACGGGCGCGGCGGCTTTCGTCGATGATGCCCTGGTAGCTCAAACCCGCCGACTCGATGCGCCGACGCAAGGTGCGTTCGCTGATGTTGAGCTGGCGCGCCAGTTGCGCCAAGGAAGGCGGCGCGTCCAGTTGCTTGCGCACTTCGCGTTGCAGCCCTTCGATCAGTTCCGAGCGTTCCTGATCAAGCCAGCGCGCTTGCTTGAGCAGCTCGACCACCTCGGCCGCCACGGCGTCGTCCCGCGTCGCCAGCGGCATGTCCAGCCAGGCGGAATCGAACTCGATGGCGTTGATCTGCTCACCAAAGCGCACCGGGCACTCGAACAGCGCCTCGTATAGATCAGCATGAGCAGGACGCGGGTAGTCCAGGCATAGCAGGCGTGGCCTCAGCCGCGCAACGCTGAGGTGGCGCACGATGCTGAGCGAGCTGGAGAAGGCTTCCTCCATGTAGAAGGCCTGCACGTCCGGCTCGTAGAACAACGGGGTCAGCAGCAAGCGTGCGCTGTCGCCCTGGATCTCCAGATCATGGCCGAGCATCGCTCCGGCATGCCGTTGGAACTGCAGGCCCAGCTCCAGCGCCTCGCCAAGGGTCGCGCAGGCCTGCATGCCAAGGCCGACCAGACCGAGGGATACCGCGCTCTGCCGCCCACCGACGAGCAGGCCCAGGCCCTTATCGCCGACCTGCTCGATCACCCGCCGCACCAGCAGGTAGCTCTGCCGATGCGACAAACGAAAGCCAGGCCTGGCCAGGTCGGTCGGGGTGAAGCCCAGCCCCAGGCAGACGCGCTCGGCATTGCCCTGACGCTCGGCCACGACGCGCAGCAAGGCGCGCGAGACATGAGCGGGCGCCGAGGCGTTGGAAAAGCGCGGATCGGCGATATCTTTCATGGCGATGTGTTCCTCGTGACGTCGAGCGACTGGCCGATGATAAACGACAATCAGGCTGTCCGTTCTGGCCCCCTTTTCTGTCCGTCAGCGACCTGATCAAGGCGGCTGGCTGGGGATAACGTGAGCGCCACGATTCCAATAACGGAGGCGATCATGCCTAACGACGTGCCTTATGTGGATTGCGGCGACAGCGTCTGCATCATCGGCGGCGGCCCCGGTGGCCTGTGCATGGCCCGCGCCCTGAAGCGCCAGGGCCTGGATTACCAGCAGTTCGAGCGCCACAGCGATTTCGGCGGTGTATGGGACCTGGAAAACCCCGGCACGCCGATGTACGAGTCCGCGCATTTCATCTCCTCGCGCGACCTCTCCGGCTTTCTCGACTACCCCATGCCCAAGCACTTCCCGGACTACCCGAGTAACCGGCAGATCCTCGAATACCTGCGCTCCTTCGCCCTGGCCTTCGGTCTCTACGACAAGGTGCGTTTCAACACTGCAGTGGAGCGCGTGGACAAGGATGAGGACGGCCGCTGGATCGTCACCCTGAGCAATGGCGAACGCCGTCGCTACCGCGCGCTGGTGTGCGCCACCGGCTGCAACTGGGATCCGAACATGCCGGAAATCAAGGGCCATTTCAGCGGCGAGATTCGCCACTCGGTGACTTACCGCCGCCCCGAGGAATTCAAGGGCAAGCGGGTCATGATCATCGGCGCGGGCAACTCCGGGGCCGACATCGCCTGCGACGCCGCCGCCAACGCCGACAAGGCCTTGATCAGCCTGCGCCGGGGCTACCACTTCATTCCCAAACATATCTTCGGGCTGCCGGCAGACGAAGTCGGCGAGAAAGGCCCACAGTTGCCGATGTGGCTGACGCGCCTGCTGTTCGGCGGCATCCTGCGCCTGGTCAACGGCAACCTCACCCGCTTCGGCCTGCCCAAGCCGGATCACAAGCTGTTCGAGAGCCACCCGCTGCTCAACAGCCAGTTGCTGCATCATCTGCAGCATGGCGATATCCAGGTGCGCCCGGACGTCTCCCACTACGAAGGCGACCAGGTGGTGTTCAAGGATGGCAGCCGCGAAACCCTCGATCTGGTGCTCTACGCCACCGGCTACAAGTGGAGTTGCCGCTACGCCACCGACTACTTCGAGTGGAAAGGCGGGCGCCCGCAGATGTACCTCTCCATCTTCAGCCGCCAGCACCACAACCTGTTCGGCATCGGTTATCTGGAAACCAACTCCAGCGCCTACAAGCTGTTCGACAACGAGGCCCATCTGATCGCCTGCTACCTGGCCGATCAGCTCCAGCGCCCGCTCATGGCCAGGGAGTTCGAGGGGCTGATCCAGCATGACGAGCCCGATCTGTCCGGCGGCATCCAGTTCGTCAAATCGCAGCGCCACGAGGTGTACCTGGAGGTGCACGCGCTGAAGAAGCATATGCAGCGGCTGCGCCACCGCATGGGCTGGAGCGACCTGAGCGAAGGCTATTTCGCCCCCGTGCGCCAGCAACCTGGCTACGTCGCTGTCCCCCTGTCACGAGCCTCCTGAGCGAGAATCCCCATGAGCGAAGTCATTCTCATCACCGGCGCGGCAGGTGGCATCGGCCAGTGCCTGTGCCGGCAACTTATCCAGCGCGACGTGCAGTTGATCCTCGCTGATCGCGACGCTGTGCGCCTGCAAACGCTGTGCGCCAGCCTGGGCGAACGGGCCACGCCCTTCCCCCTCGACCTCACCGACGAGCAGCAGATCGAGGCGCTGATCAGCTTCATCGGCGAGCGTTTCGGCCGCCTCGATGCCCTGATCAACAACGCCGCCATCGTCCATGTCGAGCCCTTCGCCACGCGCAGTCATGCCAGCATCCGCCGCGAACTGGAGATCAACCTGCTGGCTCCGTTGCTGCTGACGCGCCAGGCGGTCGGCCTGCTGGAAGCCTCACGCAATGCGCGGGTGGTCAGCACCGTGTCGATCGCGGGTATCTTCCCCACCGCCGAAAGTCCCATCTACAGTGCCAGCAAGTTCGGCCTGCGTGGCGCCATGCTGTCGTTGGCCCTGGAGCTGGCGCCGCGTGGCATCAAGGTGTGCTGCGTGCTGCCCTCGGCCACCGACACGCCCATGCTGCGCCAGGAAGCCATCGATGGTGGCAATGCCCTGCAGTTCATGGATCCGCCGCAAGCGCCGCAAGCGGTGGCCAGCAACATCCTGCGCATGCTCGACAAGCCGAGCCTGGAGAGTGCGCCGAAACGCAGCGAACTGTGGCTGACCAAGCTGGTGATGCTCTTCCCCAACCTGCTGCCGCGCCTGCTGCCGTTGTTTCAGAGCCGTGGCGAGCGTGGTCTGCAGCGCTATCTGCAAGGCCTGGAGGCGCGCGGCCTGGCAGAGCGCAAGGACGGCAAGTGGCAGCTTATCGGCGAGGCCATCGACTGACGCCTGGGTTTTGCCAGGGATGGTGTTTACCTGCTTCGGCCTCTACAGCCCGCTGTCGGCCAGTCGAAGACGCCGCAACGCGCTGGCTGGTGCGTGGAACGCTTCTTGAATGCCGTGAAAGACCTGCGTTCCAACGGAGCATCAAGGTGCCCTACACAGCAACGGACAGGTCTTACCGAGTCGGCGTTCTGGCCTCGGCAGCCACGGGCCTGGTGGCGTTCATCCAGCAATCCGGGGGTGACCCGGATCGTATTCTCGGGCGCGCCGGCATCGACCCCGAATGCCTCAGCCAGCCGACCCTGAGCCTCGATCTGCACCAGTATTGCGCAGTGTTCGAGGAGGCCGCACGGCAGACGCACGACGCGCACTTCGGCCTGCGCTATGGGCGCCAGTTCAAGCCCGATGCCCTCGGCCTGCTCGGCTACATCGGCATGAGTTCGGCCACCCTCGGCGACGCCCTGCGCAACGTGGTACGGGCCTTTCCCTACCACCAGCAGGGCAGCCTGCTCAGGCTCGACGAGCAAGGCCCGCTGTGCCGGCTGGACTATCAGGTGCAGCACGGCAGCATCCTGCACAAACGCCAGGATGCCGAGCTGTCGCTGGGCATGTTCTTCAACCTGATGCGCCACGCCCTCGGCACGCGCTGGGCACCGGAGCAGGTGCACTTCGAGCACGCCCGCCCGGAGGCCTGGTACGAGCACTGCAAGGCCTTCGATGCACCGGCCTTCTTCGATCAACCGAGCAATGCCCTGGTGTTCCAGCGCAGCGTGCTGGAGCAGCCGATGCCGGGGCGCGACGCCCGCCTGCTGGCGCTGATGTTCGACAACCTGCGCCAACTTGCCAGCAGTACGGTCGAAGGCGCACCCCGTCACGGCCTGATGGACGAGGCCAGGCGGCAGATTCGTCTGTTGCTGGAAAGCGGCGAACCCAGCCTGGAGAAACTGGCCGACGGCCTGCGCCTGCCTAGCTGGACGCTGCAACGTCGCCTCAACGATGAAGGCCTGAACTTCTCGACCCTGCTCGACCAGACCCGCCGCGAGCTGGCCAGCCTGCACCTAGAACAGGGTGTCGCCCTGGCCGAGATCACCGCCCTGCTCGGCTATTCCGAGCTGAGCGCCTTTTCCCGCGCCTTTCGCCGCTGGCATGGGCTCAGCCCACGGCAGTGGCAGCAGGCGCGCCATTCAGGACACTGAGCTAACTTCGGGCTAGAACGGCGTCCAGTGCTTCCAGGAAACGTTCGCCCTGAGCGGCGCTCAGGCACAGTGGCGGGCGGATCTTGAGCACGTTGCTGGCGGGCCCGGAAGCGCCGATCAGCACGCCTTCGTCACGCAGGGCGTTGACCAGCCGCCGCGCGCCACGAGTATCGGCGCGCCCCTCGTCATCGAGCACATCGACACCGATGAACAGACCAGCGCCGCGCACCTCGCCGAGCTGCGGATAACGCGCGGCGAGGCTGCCAAGCCCGGCCTGGAGCAACGCCCCGACCCGCGCCGCATTGGCCTGCAAGCCTTCCGCCTCGATCACCTCCAGCACCGCCAGGCCCACCGCCGCCGCCACCGGGTTGCCACCGAAGGTATTGAAGTAGGCCGCACACTGGCCGAAGCGCTCGACCAGATGCGGCTGGCAGATCACCCCGGCCAGCGGGTGACCGTTGCCCATCGGCTTGCCCAGGGTCACCAGATCCGGCACCAGGCCATGCCGCTGAAAGCCCCAGAAGTGGCTGCCGGTGCGGCCGAAGCCGGGCTGCACTTCATCGGCGATAAACAGCCCGCCCGCCTCGCGCACAGCGGCCGCCGCCTCGGCGAGAAAGCCCGGCGGATCGGCAAACACGCCGTCGCTGGTGAACAGGGTATCGACCAGCAGAGCCGCCGGGCGAATGCCGTGCCGGCGCATGTCCGCCAGTGCCGCGCGCACCTGCGCGGCGAACTGCGCGCCCACCTGTTCTGGCCGCTGTGGCCGGTGCAGCGGCGCATCGACCAGGCGCGCATCGCCGGCCACCGGCACGTACTCGCCCATCGACGGCGACAGCTCGGCAATGGCCATGGTGATGCCGTGATAGGCGTAGCGGGTGACGATCACCCCCGTGCCGCCGCTATGGTCGCGAGCGATGCGCAGTGCCAGGTCGTTGGCCTCGCTGCCGGTGCAGGTGAACATCACGTGGGCGGGCATCTCCGGCAGGGTCGCCAGCAAGCGCTCGGCATAGTCGAGAATGCCCTCGTGCAGATAGCGGGTATGGATGTTCAGTTCGCCCGCCTGGCTGGCCATGGCTGCCACCACGTGCGGATGGCAATGCCCCACCGAGGGCACGTTGTTGTACAGATCCAGGTAGGCGCGCCCCACGCTGTCGAACACCTCGGCGCCCCGCCCGCGCACCAGATGCAGCGGCTGATCGTAGAACAACTGGTAAGCCGGCCCCAGCAGGCGTTGTCGCCGCTCCACCAGGCGCTGACGCGCAGCATCCAGAGTGGCGATCTGTTCACTCTCGAAGGCATTGACCTTGAGCATCCTGCGCCTCCGTCTCAGCCTAGCGCCTGCAACGACTCGGGCAGGATCTGCCCGCCGTCGATGATCAGGCTCTGCCCGGTGATGTAGCCCGCCTCGCGCGAGGCGAAGAACAGCGCACCGGCGGCGATGTCATCGACGCTGCCGAGGCGCCGCAGCGGCACCGAGGCGGCCATGCTCGCCACATAGTCCGCGCCCATCTCCTGCAACCCTTCGGTGAGCACGTTGCCGGGCAGCAGCGCGTTGATGGTGATGCCGTCACGCGCCAGTTCGATCGCCGCCGTGCGCATGAAGCCCAGTTGCGCCGCCTTGCTCGCGCCGTAATGGGCCCAGCCGGGGAAGCCGGTGACCGGCCCGGTGATCGACGAGGTGAGGATCACCCGCCCGTACTCGGCCTGGCGCAGATAAGGCAGCGCCGCCTGCACGCAGAGGAAGGAGCCCTTGGCATTGGTCGCCAGCACCTGATCCCAGTCCGCCTCGCTCAGCTCGTCGAGGCTGCCGGAGGGGAAGATCCCAGCATTGCAGCACAGCACATCGAGGCCGCCGAAGGCCTGCGCCACCTCATCGACCAGGTTGCGCACCGACGCCGCAACAGCCACGTCGGCGACGAAGCCCTGCACATCCAGCCCTTCTGCGCGCAAGGCCGCGACGCAGGCGGCGAGCCGTTCGCCATTGCGCGCGCTGAGCGCCACGCGCGCACCTTCACGGGCGAAGCCGCGGACGATACCCAGGCCAATGCCGGCGCTGCCGCCGGTAACCAGTACACGCTTGCCTTGCAGGGAAGTGAACATGGAGGGCTCCTCATCGAATGGATGACGCCATCCTCGCCCTGCCCCGCGCCGAACACTTGACCGCAGAGCACAAGTTGCGTGGCGAGCGATCAAATCCACCCCTGCCGGGGCGCTGTCTGTGCCGAGCGGTCAAGTTTTCGCCAGGCACGGTCAAGCCGCCAGAGCGAGCCATGGCGATGCTGGCCTCATCGTCAGTCATCAGGAGCGCCCGCCATGCTTCAGGCCGCCACCGTCGATCAGCTAGCCCAGGCCATGCTCGCGCGTTACCCCGCGTCATGCCGGGGCCGTCTGCAGTTGCTCTGCCTGTCGGAGAACGCCACCTACGCCGTGCACGGCGTAGGCGTGCGCCATGTGCTGCGCCTGCACCGCCCGGCCTACCACAGCGCTCAGGCGATCCGCAGCGAACTGCACTGGCTCGACGCCCTGCGCGCCTCAGGCGTGGAAGTGCCCAAGGCCCTGCCCGGCCTGGATGGCGACTGCCTGCAACAGCTCGAACTGGCCGGTGAGACCCGCCATGCCGTGCTCTTCGAGTGGATCGACGGTACGGAGCCTGATCCCCGGCAGAATCTGCTGGCCTCGTTCGAGCGCCTGGGTGCGATCAACGCCCGCCTGCATCGCCAGGCGCGCGACTGGCCTTTGCCAGCAGGCTTCGAGCGCCTGCACTGGGATCACGCCAGCATGCTCGGCGCCGATGGCCACTGGGGCGACTGGCGCCAGGCACCCAATCTGAGCGCGGCGCAGCAGCCACTGATCGAGGCCACGCTATTGCGCCTGGCTGAGGAGCTGGCCGCCTATGGCCAGGGCAGCGAACGCTTCGGCCTGATCCACGCCGACCTGCGCCTGGCCAACCTGCTGGTGCAGGGCGAGCGCACGCGGGTGATCGACTTCGACGACTGCGGCTTCGGTTGGTACTTGCACGACCTCGCCTCAGCGCTGAGCTTTCATGAGGATCATCCAGACGTGCCGCGCTGGGTCAGCCACTGGCTGCAGGGCTACACCCGCGAGCATGGCCTGAGCGACGCCGAGCTGGCGATGATTCCCGCCTTCGTCGTGCAACGCCGCCTGCAACTGCTGGCCTGGACCGGCACCCACGCCGAAACCCTCACCGTGCAGGAGCTAGGGCCGGACTGGGCCAGCCGCTGCCTGCCGCTGTGCGAGGCCTATCTGGAGGGGCGGCTGCGCCTCTACTGAGCCGGGCGCAACAGCACCTCGCTCAAGGCCTGCGCGGCGCTGGATAGCTGGCGCCCGGCCAGGTGCAGCAGGCCGACGCGGCGCGACACCTGCGGCTCGCTCAGCGGCAGGCAGCGCGCGCCGAGGTCTTCCATCTGCTGCCGGCACAGTTGCGGCACGGCGCTGACGCCCAGGCCTTCGGCGACCATGCGCCCGACCGTGACCAACTGATGGCTCTCGAAGGCCACCGGCAGCTTGCCGTGACGGGCGATCACGCTGTCTTCCAGCAGCAGGCGCACCGCCGATGGCCGCTGCAGGGTGATGAAGGGCTGCTCCAGCAACTGCGCCCAGGTCAGCGCTTCGTGGTCGGCCAGATGGCTGGCTGCCGGCACCACGGCGACGAAACGATCCTCGTACAGCGGCGTAAATTGCAGGCCATCGAGGGTCGCCGGCTCGAAGGCGATGCCCAGCTCGACGCGGCCGTCGCGCACCATCTCCATCACCTGTTCGTTGATCACGTCGTGCACCGCCACGTTGACCCGTGGATAGGCGTCGCGAAACGCGCGTAGCACCGCCGGCAGGCGGTTACCGGCGAACGACGGCATGGCCGCCACCGCCACCTTGCCCATCTGCAGGGTGAAGTGCTGGCGCAGCAGATCCTCGGCGTTGTCCCAGTCGGCCAGCAGGCGCACGGCAATCGGCAGCAGCGTCTCGCCTTCGGGGGTCAGCGCCACGCTGCGGGTAGTGCGCACCAGCAACTGGCCGCCGAGCGCTTGCTCCAGATTCTTGATCGCCAGGCTCAGCGCCGGCTGCGACAGATGCAGACGCTCGCAAGCCTGGGCAAAGCTCAGGCTCTGCGCCACGGCGAGAAAGGCGCGTAGCTGCTTGACGGTCATTGATTTATTTACCTGATCAATCAAGAGGAAAAACAAACTTAACAAATAAGCTCACAGCGCAGAAGCTTGGCCTCACACCCGATAACAACAAAGAGGCAGCCTCGAATGAGCGGACTCGACAAACGCGTCGGCAGCTACGCAGAAGCCCTGCACGGCCTGCAGGACGGCATGACCGTACTGGCCGGCGGTTTCGGCCTGTGCGGCATCCCCGAGAACCTGATCGCCGAGATCCGCCGCCGTGGCGTGCGCGATCTCACCGTGGTGTCCAACAATTGCGGTGTCGACGGTTTCGGCCTCGGCGTGCTGCTGGAAGACCGGCAGATCCGCAAGATGATCGCCTCCTACGTCGGCGAGAACGCCCTGTTCGAGCAGCAACTGCTCTCCGGCGAACTGGAAGTCGAACTCACCCCGCAAGGCACCCTGGCCGAGAAGCTGCGCGCGGGCGGTGCCGGCATCCCCGCCTTCTTCACCGCCACCGGCTACGGCACCCCGGTCGCCGAAGGCAAAGAGGCGCGCGAGATCAATGGCCGCCACTACATCCTCGAACCGGCCATCACCGGCGACTTCGCCATCGTCAAGGGCTGGAAGGCCGACCACTTCGGCAACGTGGTCTACCGCCACACCGCGCAGAACTTCAACCCGGTGGTCGCTACTGCCGGGCGCATCACCGTGGTCGAGGTCGAAGAGATCGTCGAGCCCGGTGAACTCGACCCGACGCAGATTCACACCCCCGGCATCTACGTCGACCGGCTGATCTGCGGCAGCTTCGAGAAACGCATCGAAAAACGCACCCTGCGCGCCTAGGAGAAACCGGAATGGCTCTTACCCGTGAACAAATGGCCCAGCGCGTGGCCCGCGAACTGCAGGACGGCTTCTACGTCAACCTCGGTATCGGCATCCCCACCCTGGTGGCCAACTACGTACCCGAGGGCATGCAGGTGATGCTGCAGTCGGAGAACGGCCTGCTCGGCATGGGCGCCTTCCCCACTGAAGAGGAAGTGGACGCCGACATGATCAACGCCGGCAAGCAGACCGTCACCGCTGTGAAAGGCGCGGCGATCTTCGACTCGGCGCAATCCTTCGCCATGATCCGTGGCGGCCACGTCGACCTGACCGTGCTCGGCGCCTTCGAGGTGGACGTACGCGGCAACATCGCCTCCTGGATGATTCCCGGCAAGCTGGTCAAGGGCATGGGCGGCGCCATGGACTTGGTGGCCGGTGCCGACAACATCATCGTCACCATGACCCACGCCTCGAAAGATGGCGAATCCAAGCTGCTGGAACACTGCAGCCTGCCGCTGACCGGCTGCGGCTGCATCCGCAAGGTGCTGACCGATCTGGCCTATCTGGAGATCGAGAACAACGCCTTCGTTCTGCGCGAACGCGCACCAGGCGTGAGCGTCGAGGAAATCGTGGCCAAGACCGCCGGCAAGCTGATCGTCCCCGAGCACGTACCGGAAATGAGCTTCTAAGTTGCCTACCACCCCGCAAACGCCACCACGCCTGGCGTCTTGCGGGGTGCTTTTATATCGGTCACTTGCCCTGTAGGAGCGAATTTATTCGCGATGCTTTTCCGCCTTTCGAGCCAAGAGGATTCCCCATGCAAGACGTCGTTATCGTCGCCGCCACCCGCACCGCCATCGGCAGCTTCCAGGGCAGCCTGGCGGAGATTCCTGCGCCCGAACTCGGCGCCATCGTCATCAAGCGCCTGCTGGAGCAGACCAACCTCGACGCCGCCCAGGTCGATGAAGTCATCCTCGGCCAGGTGCTCACCGCAGGCAGTGGCCAGAACCCCGCACGCCAGGCCGCCATCCGCGCCGGCCTGCCCCATGCCGTACCGGCCATGACCCTGAACAAGGTCTGCGGCTCGGGCCTCAAGGCCCTGCACCTGGCTACCCAGGCCATTCGCTGCGGCGATGCCGAGGTGATCATCGCCGGCGGCATGGAGAACATGAGCCTGGCGCCCTACGTGCTGCCGAAAGCGCGTACCGGCCTGCGCATGGGCCACGCACAGATGCTCGACAGCATGATCGTCGACGGCCTGTGGGACGCCTTCAACGACTACCACATGGGCATCACTGCCGAAAATCTGGTAGAGAAATACGGCATCAGCCGTGAAGCCCAGGATGCCTTCGCCGCCGAATCGCAGCGCAAAGCCGTGGCGGCCATCGAGGCCGGGCGTTTCGAGGCCGAGATCACGCCAGTGATGATCCCGCAGCGCAAGGGCGACCCCATCGCCTTCGCCCGTGACGAGCAGCCGCGCGCCGGCACCAGTGCCGAGTCCCTGGCCAAGCTCAAGCCGGCGTTCAAGAAGGACGGCAGCGTCACCGCCGGCAATGCCTCCAGCCTCAACGACGGCGCCGCTGCCGTGCTGCTGATGAGCGCAGCCAAGGCGCAAGCGCTAGGCCTGCCGGTGCTGGCCAGGATTGCCGGCTACGCCAATGCCGGCGTCGCCCCGGCGATCATGGGCATCGGCCCCGTCTCGGCCACCCGTCGCTGCCTGGACAAGGCTGGCTGGAGCCTAGATGAACTGGATCTGATCGAAGCCAACGAAGCCTTCGCCGCCCAGGCACTGGCAGTGGGTCAGGAACTGGGCTGGGATGCCGACAAGGTCAACGTCAACGGCGGCGCCATCGCCTTGGGCCATCCCATCGGCGCCTCGGGCTGCCGCGTGCTGGTGAGCCTGCTGCACGAGATGATCCGCCGCGACGCCAGGAAGGGTCTGGCCACCCTGTGCATCGGCGGTGGCCAAGGCGTGGCGCTGGCCATCGAGCGTTGACCGTAGGGTGGATCGCGCTTCATCGTTCCACCGCTTGGGTGGATGTAAACAGCGACATCCACCCTACTGCCGTAGCCTGGATGCAATCCGGGGAAACCTGGCAAGGAATTCCCGGATTGCATCCGGGCTACGTCGAACCGCTCGGCCTGGTGCCGGGCGTTGTCATTTCAACCAGCCAGGCGCAGCCAACCTAGAATGCCTGGTCAAAGCCACACAACCATAAGAAAGAGGCGTCCCCCCATGTTCAACACCCTCACCCGCATGAGCGTGAGCCTGGTACAGAAGTACCTGCCCTCGCCCTTCGTTTTCTCCGCCTTGCTCACCCTGGGCGTGCTGCTCGCCGGTATCTTCTCTACCGGCCAGTCGCTGCCGGCCATGGTGCAGCACTGGAGCGGCGGTTTCTGGACCCTGCTCGGCTTCGCCATGCAGATGGCGCTGATCTTCGTCACCGGCCACGCCCTGGCCAGCGCACCGATCATCAACCGTCAACTCGACCGTCTGGCCAGCCTGGCGCGCACACCGGGCCAGGCGATCATCATGGTCACCCTGGTAGCGCTGGTCGGTTGCTGGGTCAACTGGGGCTTCGGCCTGGTGATCGGCGCCGTATTCGCCCGCGCCCTGGCGCGCAAGGTCGATGGGGTCGACTACCCGCTGCTGGTAGCCTCGGCCTACTCCGGTTTTCTGGTCTGGCATGGCGGCCTGGCGGGTTCGATCCCATTGTCGATGGCCACTGGCGGCCCGGATCTGGCACGCATCACCGCAGGCGTGCTGACCGATCCGGTGAGCATCAGCGAAACCCTGTTCAGCCCGCTCAACCTGACCATCGTCGCCCTGCTGTTCATCGGCCTGCCGCTGCTCAACCGCGCCATGCACCCACGGCAGCACGCCAAGGTGGCCGATGCCGCCAAACTGGTGGAATCACGCGCCGAACTGCCGGCCCGTGAAACCCCGGCGCAACGCCTGGACGACAGCCGCATCCTCGGTCTGGCACTGGTGGCCATGGCCGGCATTTACCTGTTCAACCACTTCGCCAGCAAGGGCTTCGTCCTCGGACTGGATGTGGTCATCGCCATCTTCCTGTTCAGCGGCCTGCTGATGCACGGCACCCCGGAGCGCTACATGCGCGCGGTGAACGAGAGCGTGCGCGGCATCGGCGGCATCGTCCTGCTGTTCCCCTTCTATGCCGGGATCATGGGCATGATGATGGGCGCCAACGCCGACGGCATTTCCCTCGGTCGGCAGATCACCGAGGCGTTCATTTCCTGGTCGTCGGCCGACACCTTCCCGCTGCTGGCCTTCCTCAGCGCCGGCGTGGTCAACGTGTTCGTGCCGTCCGGTGGCGGCCAGTGGGCCGTGCAAGGCCCGATCATGCTGCCGGCTGCTCAGGCACTGGGCGTCTCGCCCACCGTCACCGCCATGGCGATTGCCTGGGGCGACGCCTGGACCAACATGATCCAGCCATTCTGGGCGCTGCCACTGCTCGGCATCGTCGGCCTCGGCGCCCGCGACATCATGGGCTACTGCCTGATCATGCTGCTGTACTCGGGCGTGGTGATCTGCGGCGCGTTCTACTTGCTCGGCTGAATCCCCGCTCGTGATCAACGCACCGGGAGGGCTCGCGAGCGAGAGCGATACGAGCCTGCTTCTAACGCAGCAGCGCCGACGCGCAGCAGGCCGAACTCAGCCCCCCATCAGCCCCTGCGCCTTGGCCATGGCCACCGCCTGGGTGCGCCGCTGCACACCGAGCTTGACGTTGATCCGCCGTGCATGGGTCTTCACCGTGTGCAGCGAAATGAACAGGCGATCGGCAATCTCCTGATTGGAGCAGCCCTGGGCGATCAACTGCAGCACCACCAGCTCCCGCGAGCTGAGCAGCGCCGTCCCGGCACTGGCCGGCTCATCCAGCGCCGGCGCCGGCTGCAACAGGCGTCGATGCAAATCATGCGCAGCCTCGCCCGGCAGCAGGCGCTCGAGCCAGTGCTCCTGGCGTTGCCGCAGCTCTTCCACGGGGCGCAGCAAGCGCAGTTGCCGCGCCTCGCCCAGGGCCTGCTGCAGCAAGGCATCGGCCTGCTCCTGTCGCCCCTGCAGCAACAACCCCTCGGCCAGCGCGAAGCGGCACTCGCACGCCATGCTGCGATGCCCGGCGAGCTGGCACTCCTCCAGCAACAATTGCAGCGCATGCTCGCCCGCCGCGTGGTGACCGAGCAGCAGATCGCTGCTCGCCAGATAACGGCGCAGCCGCGGCAGCAGGTCGTAGAACTCCGAAGGCGCCAGTTGCTGGCGCTGTTGCAGTTGCTGCAGGGTCTGGGCGAACAGCTCGCGCGCCCGTTCGTTCTGCCCCTGGCGCAGCAGCAGACGCCCGGCATGCAGTTGCAGCACGCCGCGGTAACGCACCTCCGGCACGTGCGACCACTGCATGACCCGCTCGGCCTTCTGCAGCCACTGGTGGGCCTCGTCGAGATCGCCGCGTACCTCGGCCAGTTCCAGCAGGCCCAGGTAGCCGGAAATGATGTAGGCGTCCTCGCAACGTTCGGCTTCCTGCAGGCCTTGGCGATAGGCCTGCTGCGCCGCCTCGTCCAGCCCCTGGCGGGCGAGCAGGCTGGCTCGCAGCAGGAGCAGACGGCCGAGCACCGGGCTGTGGTTGCAGTGCTCGCGGAGAAAGGCCAGGGACTGCTCGGCCAGCTCGGCGGCTCGCTCGGTCTCGCCAAGCATCTGCAGCAGCAGGCAATGATCGGTGTTGAGCAATGCCTCGAAAATCAGGCTGCCATGACGGCGCGCCAGATGCAGCCCCTGATCCAGCGCCTGCTTGGCCTGGCTCAAAGCCTGCTCGGCCATGTGCTGCTGCGCCAGGGCCTGGTAGCAGAGCACACGCTGCGACCAACTGCTCTCGTCCAGCATTGGCAACGCCTCCTGGCAATGCAGCCGTGCATCGCGACGTCCGCACTGGCGCGCCAGCACCCCCATCAAGGCCTGCCAGTGGGCGATCAGCTTGCGCTGGCGGCGGGCATCGGGTTGCGGCATGAAGTGCGCCAGCCCCTGCATGCAGGTGCGAGCCTCGTCGAAACGGGCACAGATGATCAGCGCCCAGGCCTGCAACACGATCAGCCGTGGCGAACTGCCGAACAGCCAGGCCGGCAGTTCTTCGCGCCATTGCAGCAGTTGCGCGACCGAATGCCCCTGCAGCAGTTGCTCCTGATCGAAACGCTGCAGGTAGTTGACCGCGACTTCCACCTGCCCGGCCTGCAGGGCATGTTCGACGGCCTCACGAATATCGCCCCGCTGGGCGAACCACTGGCAGGCGCGCACATGGATCGCAGCGGGCAGCGGCGCCCCCGGCAAGCGCCGCAGCACCTCGGCCAGCGGCCGCCACAGACGGAACCAGGTACCGCTGCTGTCGAGGCTGCGCACGAACAACTGGCGTCGTTGCAACTTGGCCAGCAAGTCATTGCCGCTTCCTTCCAACAGATGTTCGCAGAGCGCCGCGGAGAAACGTGGTAGCAAGGCCAGGGCGTGCAGGTGGCTACGCAGTTCGTCGTCCAGCTCGGCCAGCACTTCGTGCTGCACGTAGTCACGCAGCAACGGACAACCGTCCTGCAGACGCTGGCGCAGTGCTGCCTCGTCGGCATCGAGCAACAGCAGGCGAATAGCTGCCAGCCAGCCCTCGCTGCGCTGCAGCAGCAGTTGTCGACAGTCATCGGCCAGCTCGATGTGCAACTCGGCCAGCAGTTCGCTCAATGTGTCTGCGTCCAACGCCAGTTCCCCGCCCTCGATCTCCAGCAGATCGCCCTGCAACAACAGGCGCGGCAGATTCCAGGCGGGTGTGCGGCGGCTGGCGACCCACCAGGTGACACTTGCCGGCGCAGCGGCGAACAGCCGGTCGAAGCAGGCATCGAGTGCGTCATCGGCCTGGCGCGGGTAGTCGTCGATGAAAATCCACAGGCGCCCCGTGCGCTCATGCAGCCGCTCCAGCAGCGTCGTTTCGTCGGTGTCGTCCAACGACACCTGCAGCGCCTTGGCCAGTCGCTTGCAGAATTGCACCGGCGTCAGGCTACGCCCGCCGAGGTCGAGCCAGACCCGCTCGATGGCCGTGGGCGTCTGCCGGGCGCACTGACCGAGCAACACACTCTTGCCGGTACCGGCCGGCGCACAGAGCAAACGCAGGCGCGACTCGCTGCAGAGCAGGCGCTGTAGCAAGCCGGAACGGGAAACGACGCACGGCGGCAACCGTGGCAGGTCGGCAGGTTGCACCTGCTGCGCACTCGGGCGAGCGATGGCAAGGGTCGGCATGGCAGCGGTTCTCTCTGCTTGTCATTGTTGAACCACCTGGCGATGGTACCCCGCTCACCTCGCACCACCACCCCTTGGTGCTTATGGTGTGAGATTCACGTGGCCGAGGCGCGCACAAAAAAGCCGGCGACGCACAGGGCGGTACCGGCTTGCTTTAAGCTGTTGAGTGGTCAGCGCACGCCCGCGTTCCGCAGGGCCGCTGGCGTGAAGTCCTTGGCCGAGGCCTCTGTGCCGTACTGAATCGCGCTGCGCTCCTCGTTGGCCATGCCGATGGCCAGATAACGCCCGGCAATGATGTCGTAGAGCGCCTCCAGGGCGTATACCGGCACCTCTTTGTCGTACTGCTGGAACAACATGGCCTCACCGACTCGCCATAGCTGACCACGCCCGTCGTAGTGCTCGGACAGGGCGATCTGCCAGGAGTCCTCGTCGACGAAGAAGCGACGCTTGGCGTAGATGTTGCGCTCGCCCTCCTTGAGCGTGGCCTCCACCTCCCAGACCCGGTGCAGTTCGTAGCGTGCCAGATCCTGGTTGATGTGGCCGGCCTTGAGGATGTCGCTGTACTTCACCTGCGGCGAGGCCAGGCGGAAGTTGTTGTAGGGAATGAAGGCCTCGCGCTTGCCCACCAGCTTCCAGTCATAACGATCCGGGGCGCCGTTGAACATGTCGAAGTTGTCCGAAGTGCGCAGGCCGTCGGCGGCGGTGCCTGGGCCATCGTAGGCCACCTGCGGAGCACGACGCACACGACGCTGGCCGGCGTTGTAGAGCCAGGCCATGCGCGGCTCCTTGACCTGGTCGAGCGAGTCGTGCACCAGCAGCACGTTGCCGGCCAGACGCGACGGCGCGGTGACCCGCTGCTTGAACAGCAGCAGGGTGTTCTCGGCCTTGGCCGGGTCGAGATCCGGCACGTTGTCAGGGAAGGCCACTTCGTCCTCGAAATGCACCAGGGTATAGGCACCGTTGGTCTGCGGCGAGGCCTGCACGATGCTGCGCTTGAGGTTGCCGCCGCGATAGCGGGTGATGTGGTTCCATACCACTTCCAGGCCGTTGTGCGGGATCGGGAAGGCGTAGTAGCGGCTTTCGGTGAAATCGGTCAGGCCGTTGCCACCGTCGCGCAAGCCGGTCTTCAGGGCGCTGGTCTTGGCCGCTGCGTAGATCGCGTCCGGCACCGCTGTGCTGCGGTGAGTCGGGTAGATCGCCATGCGGTAGCTGTCCGGGTAGCGCTTGAACATGGCCAGTTGCCCGGCGGTGAGGTGCTCGCGGTATTGCTCCAGGTTCTGCGCGGTAATGGTGAACAGCGGCTGTTCGTTGGCGTAGGGGTCGGCCAGGAAGCCGCGCTCGTCCACGGCGCCGGCGTCGACCGGCAGGCCGCCGGTCCAGGCCGGGATGCTGCCATCGGCATTACCGGCCATCTGCGCGCCCAGCGGGGTCAGGCTGGTGCCGAGCTTGGCCGCCTCCTCGGGGCTCACCGCGGCCTGCACGCTCAGGGCCAGCAGGCCGAGGGAAAGCGCGCCGATCATTTTCAGGGTGGTGTTCATCTGCATGCCTCTGATCCTGTACGTCTTAGAAGCTCACGCCGAAGCTGAGCGCGAGGAAGTCGCGGTCGACCGCGGTGTTGTAGTCGCCACCGAAGAAATCGGTGTAAGACAGACTGGCTGTGTAGGTATTGCGGTAGTCGGCATCGATGCCGAAGCTCACGGCCTTGGTGCCTTCGTTGAACAGGCCGTTGGGGCCGTAGCCGTCGACGTCGTGCGACCAGGAGAGGTTCGGCTTGAGGTTCACCCCGGCGAACACGTTGCTGTACTCCCAGATGCCGCGCACGCGGTAACCCCAGGAGGTGCTGGTAACGAAGCCGTGGGTGTCGCCACGGAAACCGTAGGCACCGAACAACGAGTCACGGCCGTAACGCAGATCCTCGCGGCTCTCCAGCCCGCCGACATGGGCCATGCCGATCTCGCCCACCAGGGTGAAGCGCCCGGCCCCCATCACCTGGTCGAAGAAGTGGGTGAAGGTGGTCTGCACCTGGGTGACTTCCTTGCGCCGGTAACCGACGTTGTCCTGCCCTGGCCCTGCCGAGACCGGCGCGGTGCCGGGAGCGATGGGGTTGAGCAGGCTCAGGGTCATGTCGGTGGTGTTGATCTGCAACGGCAGGTTCGGTCGATAGCTGATCTCCCCCGCCCAGGCAGTGCCGGTGGGCAGCGTGGTGGAAAAGCTCAGGCCGTAGAGGCGGATGTCTTCGGGGTAATCCAGGTAGTAGCGGCCGTTGCCGAGCATCACACTCTGCGCCAGGCCGGCGCCGCTACCCGGGGCGATGCCATTGGCCGTGCCGATGATTCCCGGCAGCGCGGCCAGGGTCGCCAGGCCGGCGTTGCGCGTACTGACGATGGGCGTGCGGCTGTGATAGTTCATGAAGTACGCACCGTACTCGGTTTCGTCCCCCAGCCAGCGCAGGGCCAGGCCCCACTGGCCGCTGTCACGGGCATCGCGATCACCGCCACGCGGCAGGATCACCCCTTCGCGGTCGACCCGGAAGCCCTGGCCGAATGCGGCAGCGACCGGCTGCAGCGGCGCGATGGCCGGCGAGCCGATGTGATAGCCGTCGTCACAGCCGTCAGCGGCCACATCGGCAGTGGAGAAGAAGGTGCCGCAGTTGTCGAGGATGGTCTGATCCCACTCCAGTTGGTAGAAGGCCTCCATGCTCAGACGGTCGCTGAGGCTCTGCGACAGGTAGAGCATGTTCACCGGAATCAGGCCCTCCTTGATCTCCGCACCGGGGCGACGGAAGGCAGCCACGTCGATGGGATTGATGGAGTTGATGCTGTTGCCGATGAAGGTGCTCTCGCCCCAGCTCACCACCTGCTTGCCGACCCGCACCGTACCGGGCAGATCGCCGATGGCGTAATTGTGGTAGACGAAGGCATCGAGGATCTCCCCTCCCGATGACTTGGCGCCCTCCTTGCGATTGTGGTCATCGATATCCTTGAAGCGGCGGCCTTCGTCCTTGAGCTCGAAGTCGTACCAGTACTTGCCGCGCACGAAGACGCCGGTATCGCGGTAGCGCAGCTCCAAGTCGTGGATGCCTTTGAAGATCTTCGAGAAGGTCTCGCCCTTCTTGAAGTTCAGGCGGCCGTCGTCACCAGTCTGCGCCTGGCCCTGACCACCGTTGTTGGGGCCGATCAGGTCGCGATCCGGGCTGCGCGTCGACCAACTGGCGCCGACCGACAGCGAGCTGTCGAACTGCCCTTCGAGCTCGCCGATGTTGAAGGTGACGGCCTGCGCCGGCGCGGCGCAACCGACGGTGACGGCCAAAGCCAAGGTGCGTGGCTGGAATAGTCCGGGCCCTGTTGTTCTTGTCATGCGGGTCTCCTAGGTGTTGGGTACGGCAACGCCAACCCTAGGCGGGCAGAAGACGACGGATAAGCGCACCAAGGAGGGATTTCGCCTGTCGCCCGAAAGGATGAATGGCGCCCTGACACGGGCGCAAACGGGCCGACCTCAGCTTGCTGAATGATGGGTCATCAAGGCCGCGGGGAGCTATCGGAGCACAGGCAGTAGGGGGCGCGGATCACCGTGCGGATCACCGCCCGGCCATGCCGCAATCCGGCGTAGCGAAACGGCGACGGTTCCTAGCGCCAGCGATCCAGCAGATTCACCGCCAAACGATCCAGCCAGCCCCAGAGTCTTTGCTGCACGCGGCGCCACCAGGGGCGCTGGCGCCAGTCGTCGAGGGTGATCTCGCGGCTGGCGGTGAAGTCGGCGATGAAGCTGCTCGCCACCGCCTGGGTGAACGCGGGGTCGAGTGCCTCGACGTTGGCGTCGAGGTTGAAGCGCAGGTTCCAGTGGTCGAAGTTGCACGAGCCGACGCTGACCCAGTCGTCCACCAGCACCATCTTCAGGTGCAGAAAGCGCGGTTGATACTCGAAGATGCGCACCCCGGCCTTGAGCAGGCGGGGGTAATAGCGCTGGCCGGCGAAGCGTACCGGCGGATGATCGGTATGGCGCCCGGCCAGCAGCAGGCGCACTTCCACGCCACGGGCGGCGGCACGGCGCAGGGCGCGGCGGACCTTCCAGGTGGGCAAGAAATAAGGCGTGGCCAGCCAGACACGCTGCTTGGCGCCACGCAGGGCGCGCAACAGCGACAGCAGGATGTCACGGTGCTGCGCCGCATCGGCATAGGCCACCCGCCCCAGACCAAGCCCGGCCGCCGGGCGCTCCGGCAAACGCAGAGGCTCGGGCGTGTGGTTCGGTCGCCAGGAGAAGCGCGTGCGCCACTGGTGCTCGAACAGTTGCTGCCAGTCGTCCACCAGCGGCCCTTCGATTTCCACCATGGCCTCGTGCCAGGCGCTCTGCGGCGCATCCGGCAGCCAGAATTCGTCGGTGGAACCGGTGCCGCCGACATAGGCCAGGCGCCGGTCCACCAGCAGCAGCTTGCGGTGATCGCGATGGAAGTTGCGCATACCCCGACGCCAGCGCACCGGGTTGTACCAACGCAGTTGCACGCCCGCCACCAGTAGCCGCTGGCGCAAGGCAGCGCCCAGACCGGCTGCGCCATAGGCATCGAACAACCCACGCACGCTCACCCCGCGTGCAGCGGCACGGCACAGGGCCTGCACCAGACGTTCGCTGCAGCGGCCGTCCTCGATCAGGTACAACTCCAGCTCCACCTGGTGCTGCGCCGCCTCGATGGCCGCCAGCATGCGCGGAAAGAATACCGGCCCATCGAGCAGCAGCTCGAAGCGGTTGCCACCGCGCCAGGGGAAGATGCTGCCGCGCACGGCCATGCTCAACACGCCATCACGATGGGCAAGGCGGCAGTCAGCAGCGGTGCGAAAGGCGAAGGATGCATAAGGGCTCGGCGAACGACCTGTCCAGCCGGCAACGATAGCCGCCAAGCCCGGCCTTGCAAAGCCTGGCAGGCGCTCCCGGAAAGAAGTAACCCGGATGCAATCCGGGAGCGTTTTACCAAGCAGCCACGGATTCGCGCTATTCGTTGGGCAACAACTGACAGCCCTGGCGCTCGCCCAACCAGGCCGCGCTGTGGGTGCGGCCCAGGCCACTGGCAGTCACGCGCTTGCTGCTCTCGTCGTCGATCAGGCTGCTGATCGGCACGTACTGCTTCACGTAGCCGGCGCAATAGGGCGCAGGATTACCGCTGACGTAACGGCAGGAGCAATACTCCTTGGCCGTGTAGGCGCCGATGATGTCGGGGAAGGCCTGCAGGTAGACACGATTCGGCCACGCCCAGGCCAGCAGCACAACGAGCAGCACCACCAGCACGCTGAGAATCGGATGACGGCGGATCATGGCTGCACCTCCTGGGCGAAGGCCGCCTGCACGCGCTTGAGCAGTTCGTTGTGCTGGAAGCTGCCGTCGCGGTCATCGGCGTAACGCACCACCACCAGTTTCTCCTTCGGCATCACATACAGGCCCTGGCCCCAGTGGCCCAACGCGGCGATGGTGTCGGCCGGGGCATCCGGCCAGGGCCGCGAACTGCCGGGCAGTTCGGCATTGAGCCACCACTGCCCGCCTGGAACCGCATCGCCCGGCTTGGCGGTCTGCGGCTGATAGGCGGCGAAGGGTGTGGAGACGAAGTCGACCCAGGCGGTCGGCAGCAACTGCCGCTCGCCCCAGCGCCCGCCGCGCTGCATCAGCAGGCCGACACGGGCCAGATCGCGCGCGCTGAGGTAGGCGTAGGACGAGGCGATGAAGGTGCCGCTGGCGTCACGCTCCCACACCGCGCTGTGGATGCCCAGCGGCTCGAACAGCGCCGTCCAGGGGTAGTCGGCGTAGGCCTGCTCGCCGACCATGCCACGCAGCGCGGCCGCCAGCAGGTTGCTGTCGCCGCTGGAATAGCGAAAGCGCGTGCCCGGCGCGGCATCGGCCGGGTGTGCGGCGGTAAAGGCGGCCATGTCGCCCCGGCCACGGGTGTAGAGCATGGCGATCACCGAGGATTTCAGCGGGGCGTATTCGTAGTCCTCCTGCCAGTCCAGGCCCGATGCCCAGTTGAGCAGGTGGCCCATCTTGATCTGCGGGTGCTCGGCCATCGCCGGGTAGTACTGCGCCACCGGTGCATCGAGCTTGAAGCGCCCTTCGCCATAGGCCACGCCAAGCACGCTGGCGAATAGGCTCTTGGCCATCGACCAGGTCAGGTGCGGCGTCTGCGCCGTGGTCGGCGCGGCATAGCGCTCGTAGACGATCTGCCCATCGCGCACCACCAGCAGCGCGTCGGTGCGCACGCCCTTGCGCTCGGCATCGTCGCGCGGGGCGAAGGCATAAGCCTCCAGCTCGGCGATGGCGGCGGACGGTGGCGCAGCCTGGCTCTGCCAGTCAGGTTGCGGCCAATTTTCTGCCTGAACGGCCCCGGCCAGCAGGCAGAGGCCGAGCGTCAGGCTCAGACGACGAAGGGAGAAGGTGGGCATGGGCGGCCTCGATGGGGAATCGAGGCGCACCCTAGCATGCCGAGGATGACGACTTGAAGCGCCGGCCGCGACACTCATTTGGGCAGGCAGTAATCCTCGGGGCCCATCAGGTCGAGACCGCACTCGAGGTTCTCGATCCAGTGCAGGAAGGCGCTGATCATCTCGCCGCCGACGAAAGGCCGGCCATGCTGCGGCACGATCATCGCCACGTCCATCTGCCGCACCATCGCCGCCCACAGGCGACAGGCCTTGTTGCCGGCCATGTAACGGCGATGGAAGCCCTCCATGTTCGGCACATGGTTGACGAAGTCGCGCACCGGCGTGGCGTCATCGACCATGGACGCGCCCATGTCGCCGGAGAAGAGGATCTTGCTCACCGGGTCATAGAGCTGGAAGTTGCCCACCGAATGCAGGAAATGCGCCGGCACCGCCTTGAGGTTGCACTTGCCCAGCGGCACGCTCTGGCCGCGATCCGGCAGGGCGATGATGCGGTCGAAGGTGTTGATGCCCCGGCTCAGGGCCAGGTAATTGGCGGTCAGGTGCGGCAGAAAGCGCGCCCATAATTTGGAACAGATCACCCGCGCGCGGGTGTGCAGCAGCCATTTGTCCAGCGAGGCGATGATGTCCGGATCCTGGTGCGAGGCGAAGATGTAGGTCAGATCCTGCACCGGGATGTGCTTGGACAGCTCCAGCGACAGCGGCGTATAGGTCAGGTCACCACCTGGATCGAGCAGCAGGTACTGCTCGTTGTCGGTGATCAGGAACTGGTTGGATTGCACGCCCTCGCCGCTGACCAGGTCATCGAACATCAGGCATTGGTGGCTGCCGTTATCGAACAGCACGATGGGCTCGCGGCGCATGGAAACCTCACAGGTGAATCGCCAGGTCACCTTATGTGCACGAGGGCCAGCCAGTACTGATATGGGTCAACGCGCGGCGACAATCTGCCGCGCTTTCTCCAGGCGTTTGCCGCGCGCCGCCTCGGCAATGCGTAGCAGGCCCTGATCGCGCTGCCACAATTCGGCCCAATGCGCCGGCCCCGCAGCCATGGCGGCCTCCAGCTCGTCGGCCAGGGCCTGCTGCTGGGCGAACAGCCCAGCCAGCAACAGGTGGGTGGTGGGCGCATTGGGCGCCTGCCGCGCCACCTCGGCGCAACCGGCGAGTAGCCCCTGCAGGCGCAGCAGCAGGGACTCCGGCCAGCCGCTTTCGCGGCCGATACCGAACAACCAGGCACAGACCGCTGTGAGCACGTGCACGTCTTCCAGGGTGCGGAAGGGTTTGACGTAGTCGTCCCAGCCGTCACCGGCCAGACGCTCGCTCTGCGCCTGTTCCAGATGCAGGCGGGCATGGCCAATATCCGGCATCAAGGGCAGTGCCGGCAGCGGCTCGATGCAAACGCCTGGCGCCCCCTGGCGCACCACCCCCAGGGCCAGCCGCAGCGCTTCGTCGGCCTGCTCCTCGCGCGCCGCCACCAGCAGCCAGTCGGCGCATTCGGCGGCGGTGACGAAATCCTTGCGACCGCTGATGTACAAGCCGTAGATGCGCGTGCTCATGTCCGCCGGACGGGTGCTGCGGTTTTCCGTCACGCACAGGGCACCGGCCGTCCAAGGCGCCGCCGGCCACAACATGCGCAAAGCGGCCTGGTAACCAGCGAGGAAGGCCAGCCCCGGCGTCGCGGCCTGTAAACCGCCCGCCAGCGCCAGCTCGAAAGGCGGCGGTGTGCCGCCCAGATGCGCCAGCAGGCGGGCGTACCAGTCTTCCAGGCCGTGCTCGGCCGACAGGCGTTCGCTGGGCTGATACAGGCTCGACCAGGGCATCGCAGACCTCCTCACCTAGATTTTTCAGAGGTGCCCATCCGGGCCACCGTCATATAAGCATCAAATAATCGTCACAGTGATGACATTGCCTCGACCTAGCCTGAGCTTGCCCAACAAGATCGACCGGCTGCAAGTATCCAGCCGGCACACGGAGGATCCGGCATGACTCAAACCGCTCGTAGACTGCAGGCCGAACGCTTGCACGGCCCCGCTGCCCTGCAGGAAGCCCAGGCATTGCGCTATCGCGTATTCAGCGCGGAGTTCGACGCCAAGCTCAACGGCGCCGAACTGGGTCTGGACATGGACGATTACGACATTCACTGCAGCCATATCGGTGTGCGCGACATGAACAGCGGCGTGCTGGTCGCCACCACTCGCCTGCTCGACCACCAGGCCGCTGCCGGCCTCGGCCGCTATTACAGCGAAGAGGAATTCGCTCTGCATGGCCTGGCCAAGCTGGAAGGGCCGGTACTGGAAATCGGCCGCACCTGCGTCGACCCCGCCTACCGCAATGGCGCCACCATCGCCGTGCTCTGGGGCGAACTGGCCGAGGTGCTCAACGAAGGCGGTTACCGCTACCTGATGGGCTGCGCCAGCATCTCCATGCAGGACGGCGGCATCCAGGCCCAGGCCATCATGCAGCGCCTGCGCGAACGCTACCTGTGCACCGAACACCTGCGCGCCGAGCCCAAGCACCCGCTGCCCAAGCTCGATGTGCCGGGCAACGTCATCGCCGAGATGCCGCCGCTGCTCAAGGCCTACATGCGCCTGGGCGCGAAGATCTGCGGCGAGCCCTGCTGGGACAAGGATTTCCAGGTAGCCGACGTGTTCATCCTGCTCAAGCGCGACGAACTCTGCCCGCGCTATGCCCGCCACTTCAAGGCCGCAGTCTGAGACCAGACGGCATATTCCCGATAATGGCCAAACGACGCTATCCATGGATAATGCCGTCACTCATCCTCAAGCGGAGACCTCGATGGCCAAACTGCGCCTTTCCCTGCGCCTCGCCCACCTGGCCCTGGTGATCCTCTTCGGCACGCTGCTGGCTGGCATCGTCAGCCTCTGCGAACGTGTCGTCCGGCACGATCTGATGCCCTTGCGTCAGCGTCTCACGCGCTGGTTCCTGGCCCGCCTGGGTGGCGCCCTGCCGTTTCGCGTGCGAGTCGAAGGCGAACTGCCCGAGCGGCCGATGCTGTGGGTCGCCAATCACGTGTCCTGGACGGACATCCCACTGCTCGGAGCCCTGCAGCCGATTTCCTTCCTGTCCAAGGCCGAGGTGCGTACCTGGCCGGTGGCCGGCTGGCTGGCGCACAAGGCCGGCACCCTGTTCATCCGCCGTGGTTCGGGCGACAGCAACCTGGTCGGTCAGCAGCTCACCCGTCATCTGCAGCAAGGCCGCCACCTGCTGATCTTCCCCGAAGGCACCACCACCGACGGCCGCGCCCTGCGCACCTTCCATGGCCGCCTGCTGAGCAGCGCCATCGACAGCAACGTGCCCCTGCAGCCGGTGGCCATTCGTTATCTGCGCGACGGCCAGCTCTGCCCGATATCACCCTTCATCGGCGACGACGACATGCTCTCGCACCTGCTGCGCCTGCTTTCCAGCCCGGCCTGCGAGGTGGAGATCCGCCTGCTGCAACCGGTTCCCTGTGAGGCACGCAGCCGTAACGAACTGGCCCGTCACAGCCAGGCCATGATCGCCCGCGCCCTGCAGCTCGAAACGCCAGTAGTGGTTGTGCCCGAAGCCGAAGCCGCCTGATCCACAGCGTACGGGGGCTTGCCAGGGCTCCCTGGATAGCCTCCAGTCTATAGCTCGTAGCCGTTCAGTCAGCTGGCGGCACGATCAGCGCATCGACCTCCACCGACGCCAGCAGGCGGATGGCCACGCTGCCCAGCACGAAGCGCGACAACCCCTCGCGGGCATGGGTGCCGAGCACCAGCAAGTCGGCATTGAAGCGTTGCAGGGCATCACCGACCACTGCCTCCGGCGACCCCACCCGCACCCACAGGCGCTCAGGCGTCAACTGCACGCCCACCTCGGCGAAGCGCTCGGTCAACTGCTTGCTCAGCAGCTCGCACTGGTTCTCCAGCACCTCGGCGCTGATCCCCGCATCCATCACCATGCCACTGGCCAGCGGCTCGACGGCGCTGGCCAAGGCGCAACGCTGCTCGTCCAGCAAGCCCAGGTCACGGGCCTGGGCCCAGGCCTGTTGCGACGTGCGCGACAGGTCGGCAGCCAGCAGCGCTTCACGGTACTCATGAGTGACCGGCCCATTGACCCGCAGCACCGGCAGATGGCTGCTGCGCACCACCCGCTCGAGCGTGGTACCGACGAAGAAATCACGCAGCGCGGATTTGCGGTGCGCGCCCACCACCAGCAGATCGGCGCCCATGCCCTGGGCGGCCTCGACCACCATGGACGGTACCTCGCCAGTATTGACCAGCACGCGCGGACGGCTACCAGCCTGCTCGGCCAGGCGCTCGGCCTGGGCCTGCAACAGCGTCTCGGCCTGCTGCACCTGGCGCTGCACATGTTCGGTAGGGGCGTCATCATCGATCACGTGCAGCAAGCACCACTCGCCACCACCCTGGCGCCGGATCAATTGCACGGCGCGCTGCACGGCGTGCGCTGAGCGCTCGGACAGATCGGTCGCCACCAGAATCTTGATCATCTCGTTTCCTCCATAGGATTCACACCGAGTTACATTCAAGCCCCTCCTGCCGGTTCACTCCTTGATGCAGGTCAGGCACAGCGTCGCAAAGCGCTCTAGGGTTGTCGGGAAATCCCGTGCCCCGGCTCGCCGAAGGAGATGCGTCCATGCCCGGTTCACCCTCTGTACATAGTGACCACACCTGGCACGGATTGACTGCACGACAGGCACTCGATGCCCAGCACAGTGACGCGAGCGGCCTCGGTGACGACGAGGCCGAGAACCGCCTGCACCGGCACGGTCGCAACCGCCTGCCAGCGCCACCCCGTCGCGGCCCGCTGCTGCGCCTGCTCTACCAGTTCCACAACGTGCTGCTGTACCTGATGCTGGCGGCTGCCATGATCACTGCGCTGCTCGGCCATTGGGTCGACACCTCGGTGATCCTCGCCGCCGTACTGATCAACGTGATCATCGGCTTCGTCCAGGAAGGCAAGGCGGAAAACGCGCTCGACGCCATCCGTGATCTGCTCTCGCCCCACGCCATGGTGCTGCGCGGCGGCGAGCGTCGCGAAATCGATGCCGAACGGCTGGTGCCCGGCGACGTGGTGCTGCTGGTGTCCGGCGACAAGGTGCCGGCCGACCTGCGTCTGCTCAGCGTGAAGAACCTGCTGATCGAAGAAGCGGCGCTGACCGGCGAATCGCTGCCGGTGGAAAAATCCGTAGCCCACTGTCAGCCCGACGCGGCGCTCGGCGACCGCCGCTGCATGGCCTACTCCGGCACCCTGGTCAGCAGCGGCCAGGCCACCGGCCTGGTGGTGGCCACCGGCGCGAACACCGAACTGGGTCGCATCGGCGCCATGCTGCAGCAGGTGCAGGCGCTGTCCACGCCGCTACTGCGGCAGATCGAACAGTTCAGCCGCTGGTTGGCGGTGATCATCCTGATCCTGGCGCTGGCCACCTTCGTCCTCGGCATCCTCTGGCACGGCCAGGATCCGGCCGAGATGTTCATGATGGTGGTGGCGCTGACCGCCTCGGCCATTCCCGAAGGGTTGCCGGCGATCATGACGGTGATTCTCGCCCTCGGCGTGCGCCGCATGGCTGGCCAGAACGCCATCGTGCGGCGCCTGCCCGCAGTGGAAACCCTAGGCTCGGTGACGGTGATCTGCTCGGACAAGACCGGCACCCTGACCCGTAACGAAATGACCGTGCAGCGCGTGGTTAGCGCCAGCCGCATCCTCGATGTCTCGGGCGTTGGCTACGCCCCCGAAGGCGCCTTCCACGAGAATGGCCAGTTGCGCGAACCTGATGCCGAACTGCTGGAGATCGCCCGCGCCGCGCAACTGTGCAACGACGCTCGCCTGCAACAGGACGACGCCGGCCACTGGCTGCTGCATGGCGACCCGACCGAAGGCGCACTGCTGACCCTGGCGCTGAAAAGTGGTGTCGATATCCAATCCCTGCAGGCCCAGTTGCCGCGCAGCGACGCGATTCCGTTCGAGTCCGAACATCGTTTCATGGCCACCCTGCACCACGACCACGCCGGGCACGGCCTGATTCTGCTCAAGGGCGCGCCCGAGCGGGTGCTGGAGATGTGCACCAGCCAGCGCAGCGCCGATGGCGGCAGCACGGCGCTGGATGCCGATTACTGGCGGCGCCAGAGCACCGACCTGGCTGCCCGAGGCCTGCGTCTGCTGGCCCTGGCAAGCAAACCGGCAGCAGCCGAGCAACGCAACCTCAACTTCGCTGACGTGGAAAGCGGCCTGACCCTGCTGGCACTGGTCGGCATCATCGATCCGCCACGTGCAGAGGCCATCGCCGCCGTGGCCGAATGCCAGCGTGCCGGCATCCGGGTGAAGATGATCACCGGCGACCATGCCGAAACCGCCCGCGCCATCGGTGCGCAACTGGGCATCGGCATCGACCTGCCGGCGCTGACCGGCGCCGAACTGGAGCTGCTAGACGACCGCCGTCTGCGCGAAGTACTGCCCGGCGTCGAGGTATTCGCCCGCGCCAGCCCCGAACACAAGTTGCGCCTGGTACAGGCCATGCAGTGCAGCGGCGAGGTAGTGGCGATGACTGGCGACGGGGTCAACGACGCGCCAGCGTTGAAGCGCGCCGACGTCGGCGTGGCCATGGGCCTGAAGGGCACCGAGGCGGCCAAGGAAGCCGCCGAAGTGGTGCTGGCCGACGACAACTTCGCCACCATCACCGGCGCCGTGCGCGAAGGTCGGGCGATCTACGACAACCTGAAGAAATTCATCCTTTTCGCCCTGCCTACCAACGGCGGCCAGGCGTTGATCGTGATCTTCGCCATCCTGTTTCAAGTGGTGCTGCCGCTGACCCCAGCGCAGGTGCTGTGGATCAATATGGTCACCTCCAGCACCCTGGGCCTGGCGCTGGCCTTCGAGCCCAGCGAACGCGGGTTGATGAAGCGCGCCCCGCGGGCGCCGAGCGAGCCCTTGCTGTCGGCCTTCTTCGTCTGGCGCATCGCGATGGTTTCGGTGCTGATCGCCGGCGCCGGTATCGGCCTGTTTCTCTGGGAACTGCAGCACGGCAACAGCCTGGAAAGCGCCCGTACCATCGCGGTCAACGCCGTGGTGATGTGCGAAATCTTCTTCCTGTTCAACAGCCGCAGCCTGTTCGCTTCGGTAATCAGCCGCGACGGCCTGCTGGGCAATCGCGCCGTGCTGCTGACCATCGTCATCTGCATGCTGCTGCAACTGTTGTTCACCTATGCGGCGCCGTTGCAGCGCGTGTTCGGCTCGGTTGGCATGACGCTGGAAGAATGGCTACGGGTGTTGCTGGCAGGCCTGGTGATGTTCTGCACGATAGAACTGGAGAAATGGCTGGTACGGCGTTATCGATTACATCCGCAGGCGGCCTGAAACAGGGGTGGGAAGGCTGCAGCGGTGGTCGTCGCAGCTAAAGCCCCTCCCACGGTGCCCGCCCCCCTGTGGGAGGCACTTCAGCGGCGATATTCCTGGTGCGCACAGCGCACCCTACGGATGCAGGGAAACACCCGTAGGGTGCGCCACGCGCACCACCACTCAGGCATTCCCGGATTGCATCCGGGCTACGGCTTCATACCAGCTAGCTGGGCCTCGGCGAAGGCCATCAGTTCAGGATAGAAGGCGCGGAAATCCTCGCTGAGCGGCGCGTACAAGCGCTCCAGCTCGGCCAGGCTGCCGTCGAGCAGGTGCGGCCGCGACAGGCGCCGCTGCATGCCGGCTATCACCTGTTCCAGCACCGCGAATTCGCGATAACTGCCCAGCCAATCCTGCGCTGCCATGCGTGGCGCCATCAGCGCCAGGCGCCCCGGCAAGGCCGGCTCGGCGGCCAGCACCCGGTACACCCGATCGGTGAAATGCTCCAGCGGCTGCGCGGCATAGGCGGCCCAGTCGCGGGCCAGGCAATGGTCGAAGAACAGATCCAGCAACATGCCGGCCATGCGCCGCCGTTCCAGAGGGAAGCGTGCCCGCGCACGGGCCTGCAAGGGATGACTGTCGGTAAAGGCATCGATACGCCGATGCAGGCGGATGGCCGCTTCGATGTCCGTCGGCCAGCGCCCGTCCAGCGGCCCCTTGACGAAATCGCCATACAGGCTGCCAAGCAGTTGTGCCGGGGCGTCACCGCCCAGGTGCAGATGAGCCAGATAGTTCATGCCATGAGCTTACCCGCAGCAGGGCTGGAATCGAAATCGTTGATGGCGAGTATCGGAACAAACGATCTGCATATCGCTCAGAGACGATATATGGTTCGCCCCATGACGAAACACGACCAACGCACCATGGATATCGATCTCGACGCCATCATCAAGGCACTCGCCCACCCGGTACGCCGCGACATCCTCGACTGGTTGAAGGAGCCCGAGCGCAACTTCCCCGAGCAGGATCATCCGCTGGAGATCGGCGTGTGCGCCGGCAAGATCTACCAGCGCACCGGGCTGTCGCAGTCCACCGTTTCCGCCCATTTGACGACTCTGCAACGCGCCGGCCTGGTGACCAGCCGCAAGGTCGGTCAGTGGCACTTCTTCAAACGCAACGACGACTTGATCCAGGCCTTCGTCGAGCGTCTCGGCCAGCAACTCTGAACCTGAAGCTACAACCGGAGGATTCACCATGCCTACCCTGTTCGACCCTATTCAGATCGGCGATCTGCAACTGAACAACCGCATCATCATGGCGCCGCTGACCCGCTGCCGCGCCGACGAAGGCCGCGTGCCCAACGCGCTGATGGCCGAGTACTACGTGCAGCGCGCCTCGGCCGGCCTGATCATCAGCGAGGCCACCGCCGTCACGCCGATGGGCGTCGGCTACCCGAACACCCCCGGCATCTGGTCGGACGAGCAGATCCGTGGCTGGAGCAACGTCACCCAGGCCGTGCATGCCAATGGCGGCAAGATCGTCCTGCAGCTCTGGCACGTGGGTCGCATTTCCGACCCCATCTACCTCAACGGTGAACTGCCGGTGGCGCCGAGCGCCATCCAGCCAGCCGGCCACGTCAGCCTGGTGCGCCCGATGAAGGAATTCGTCACCCCGCGCGCGCTGGAAACCGAAGAGATCGCCGAGATCGTCGAGGCCTACCGCCAGGGCGCCGAGAACGCCAAGGCTGCCGGTTTCGACGGCGTGGAAATCCACGGCGCCAACGGCTACCTGCTCGACCAGTTCCTGCAGAGCAGCACCAACCAGCGCACCGACCAATATGGTGGCAGCGTCGAGAACCGCGCTCGTCTGCTGCTGGAGGTCACCGATGCGGCCATCTCGGTCTGGGGTGCCGGCCGCGTCGGCGTGCACCTGGCGCCACGCGCCGATGCCCATGACATGGGCGATGCCAACCGCGCCGAGACCTTCGGCTACGTGGCTCGCGAACTGGGCAAGCGTGGCATCGCCTTCATCTGCGCCCGCGAGAAGGCCGGCGACGACAGCCTGGCACCGCAACTGAAGAAGGAGTTCGGTGGCGTGTTCATCGCCAACGAGCGCTTCACCAAGGATCAGGCCAATGCCTGGCTGGCCGAGGGCAAGGCCGATGCCGTGGCCTTCGGCATCCCCTTCATCGCCAACCCGGATCTGCCGACACGCCTGGAGCAGGACGCTGCGCTGAACGAGCCGCACCCGGAAACCTTCTATGGTTCCGGCCCGGTCGGCTATATCGACTACCCGCGCCTGTGATGGAACTGACGTAGGGTGCGCTGCGCGCACCAACCGGGCGAGACGAGCAATGTCGGTGCGCACAGCGCCCCCTACGCCTCAGCCTGTGGAAGGGACTTTAGCCGCGCCCCATAAAAGAACGCCCCGCAATGCGGGGCGTTCGTTCATCCGACGTCTGGCTCAGCGCGCGTCGATCTGTTGCTGCAGATTCCGCACCTGGCTCTGCAGGGTGTTGATGTTGCGCGTGACCTGCGCGCGGAAGGCATCGAACTCGGCGGTGTCCGGGCCTGCGCTGGCAGCCGGGCGGTTGTCCAGTTCGCTGCGCAGCACCAGCAGATCCTGCTCCAGGCTGCGAATGGCCTGGCTCTGATCGCCCTGCTTCTTCAGCTTCTCGATATCACCACTGAGGCTCTTGATGCGCGTATCGAGCTTGGCCAGCTCGGCCTGGGTCGCCTTGGCGTCGCTCTGCGCGGCCTTGAGCGCCGCCTGCTCGCTACTCAGGGCCTGCAAGCGCTTGTCCAGTTCGGCGCTGGCACCGACACCGCTCTTGAGTTCCGCGCCCAGTTGCTCGACGCGCTTGTCCAGCGCAGCCTGGGCCGTGGCGCCCTGTTGCTGCTGCTTGTTCAGCTCGGCCAGTTGCCCCTGCAGTTGCTTGACCTGCAGCTTGAGCGCCTCGCTGTCACTGGTGACGTTCGACTCGGTGGCCACCACCTTGCCGGAGATGTCCTGAATACGCCCAGCAGCCTCTTCGCTGATGCGCGCGAAGCTCTCCTGAGTGGCCACCAGACGCTGCTCCATCAGGGTGATCTGTTGCAGGCTCCACCAGCCCAGACCGGCCAGGGCGATGCTCAGCGCGCCAACCAGAGCCCACAGCGGGCCAGTGCTGGCCCCTTTGGCCACCGGAGCCTTGCCGCTGGCGGCACGCAGCGGGCGCGGTGCAGGTTCGTCCACGGGTTCGGCGAATTCCTCACGGCGCTCAGGTGTCAGGCTGGGCAGGTTGTCGAGCTCATCGTTGGCATCGTTGCGCATGGTTGAACCTATGGTTGGAACGGGTAAGGAAATGCCGCGCAGTATACCGATTCGCCATCATGCCTTCAGCGTCGCGCCAAGCAGGTGCGCAACGCACCGACGAAGGGCGCGACACGGCCATCGACCCTGGCTGCAGGCCAGCAGTTCCGCAAAATTTGAACTGGTACGCACTTTGCTTTTTGAGTTGTCGTGAACGCGCCATGGGCGCGTCGCAAACAGCCAGCAGACGGCACGAGAGTTCTGCATTGCACACAGATGCATTCCCAGCCGCTGGACGCCAGGCTGGTTCGGTTACGGAAGGCGACGGACGCCTGCCCCGTGACCCTTCAAGCAAAGGGGGTAGTGGTAATGGAACTGAACAAGGAAATTCTCGACTGCATGAAAACCCTGCGTCGCCGCTTGCGCGAGGAGCAGGCCATCGATATCCGCCTGAGCCAGGTCGATGCGATCAACGCCCTGCTCGACGGCAGCTTGAAATCCACCGACGAAGAAATCCGCAGCCTGGGCCAACGCCTGGCGCAACTCTCCGATCAGCCACAGTACCTGGCGCCCAAGCCCGAACAGGTAGTGCAACTCGTAGCCGACAGCCCCAGCGGTTCGGTACGCATCTATCGCGGCCAGCGTATCTACGCCTGAGCCCGCGTTTGCGCTTGCCACCAGGCGCAGAACTCATCCAGGGCCTGCCACAGGCTCACCTGCGGCTGGTAGTCGAGGTACTCGCGAGCGCGGCCGATGTCGAGGGAAAAATCCCTCGCCATCACCGCCACGCCCAGGCGAAACAGGCTCGGTTCCGGCCTACCGGGTAGCACGCGACAGATACTTTCGTTGATTGCCGCCACGCCGTAAGCCAGGCCGAATGGCAGGTGCCGGGTGACCGGCGACAGCTCGAGCCGACGCAGCACGTAATTGACCACGTCCCACAGCGGCACCGGCTCGCCGTTGCTGATGTTGTAGGGTTTGCCCAGCGCGGCGCCCTCGACCCTGAGCGCGCTGAGCAGCGCGGCGTTGAGGTTGTGCACGCTGGTGAAGTCGACCTTGTTCAGGCCATTGCCGATGATTGCCAGGCGCCCCTTGCGCTGCATGGCGATCAGCCGTGGAAAGATGCTGGTGTCCCCTGCCCCGGTGACGAAGCGCGGACGCAGGGCGATCACCTCCAGCCCCTCGCGCTGGGCGGCGAACACCCGTTGCTCGGCCAGGTACTTGGTGCGCCCGTAATGATCGGAGAATTGCCGTGGCAGTTGCTCCTCCCGCACACCGACATGGGCACGCCCGTCGAAATAGATCGACGGCGACGACAGATGCACCAGGCGCCGCACCTTCTGTTTCAGGCAGGCATCGACCACATGCTCGGTGAGCGTGACGTTGCCCCGGTGAAAATACGCGTAGTCGCCCCACACCCCGACTGCGCCGGCGCAATGCACCACGGCCTCGACACCCTCGCACAGGTGCTGCACCAGCTCGGCATCGGCCAGATCGCCCTGGATGAACTCGGCACCCCGGCTGAGCAGATGCTGCACACCCTCGGCACGGCGCCCGTTGACGCGCACCGCGAAGCCCTGCTCCAGAGCGAAGCGAGCGAAACGCCCGCCGATGAAGCCGCTCGCGCCGGTGACCAGAATCTTCATCCGTCCCCCTGTATCTCGTTGTGCCCCTGCCATGCTCAGGCTACCGGCACCAGTGCGCCAGCGCTCGCTCGGCGCAGATGCTCGGTCAAGCCGGCCAGCAACTCACCGCCGTTACGCCAGTGATGCCAGTACAGCGGCACGTCGATGATGTGTCCAGGCAGCAGCTCCACCAGCGCACCGCCGGTCAGCTCCGCCGCCACCTGCAACTGCGGCACCAGCCCCCAGCCCAGGCCGCTTTCGGTCAGGCGCACGAAGCCTTCCGAAGACGGGCACAGGTGGTGGACGAAGCTGCCCGTCACCCCCAGGCTGGCCAGGTAGCGGTGCTGCAACTGATCGTCCGGGCCATAGACGATGGCCGGCGCGCGCGCCAGAGCCTCAGCCGTGACACCGCCTGCAAAGTGCCGAGCGATGAAGGCCGGGCTGGCCACGGCCAGGTAGCGCATCGCCCCCAGTGGCAGGCTGCGCGCCCCCGCCACCGGACGCTCAGCGGCGCACACGCAACCGGCCACCTCGCCAGCACGCATGCGCTTGAGGCCGACTTCCTGATCCTCCACCACCAGCTCCAGCAGCAAACGTTGCTCGGCGCAGAATCCGGCGACCGCCGCTGCCCACCAGGTGGCCAGGCTGTCGGCGTTGAGGGCGATGCGCAAGCGCTCGGGTGCAGCCTGCTCGTCCAGCCCCGGCACCTGCCCCTGCAGGTCGCGTTCGAGCAAGCGCACCTGCTGCACATGGTTGAGCAGGCGCCGGCCTATGTCGGTAGGTGCAGGCGGCGTGGCGCGCACCAGCACCGGCTGGCCGACCCGCGCCTCGAGCAGCTTGATGCGCTGCGACACCGCCGACTGTGACAGCCCCAGCACCTGTGCCGCCCGCTCGAAGCCAGCCTGCTCCACCACCGCCGCCAGCGCGGCCAGAAGCTTGTAGTCGAACAATCGTTTTTCCTAATGAGTCATCAGCAATATTGTTTTTTCTTATACATCCACAGGCAGCAGACTCGCCAGCATTCCGCCTCATCAGGAGCCCGCCATGTCCGGCGAAACCCATCTCGCACGACTGCTGCAAAACATGACGCCGCAGCTCAACCCCGGCCAGTACGTATTCTGCTGCGTCACCGCCGAGCAGGACTGCAGTGCCCTGCAACCCATCGCCAGCCTGCGTGAAGGCGAAGGTCTGAGCCTGGTGCTGGCGCGTGAAGTCGCCGATGCCCATGGCCTGAGTTACGACTACATCGCCGCCTGGATCACCCTGCAGGTGCATTCGTCGCTGGCCGCCGTGGGCCTGACGGCCTCCTTCTCCGCCGCCCTGGCGCAGGCCGGCGTCAGTTGCAATGTGGTTGCCGGCTTCCATCACGACCATATTTTCGTGCCCATCGAGCGCGCCGAACGGGCACTGTCCACCCTGCGCGCCCTATCGGCAGCGTCCATGCCGGAGCCTGTGTGATGTGGCAGAGCTACAGCAACGGCCTGCTGGTGGCCATCGGCCTGATCATGGCCATTGGCGCGCAGAACGCCTTCGTTCTGGCGCAGAGCCTGCGCCGCGAACATCATCTGCCGGTGGCGGCGCTGTGCATTCTCTGCGATGCACTACTGGTGGGCGCGGGCGTGTTCGGCCTGGCCAACCTGCTGGCGCAGAGCCCTACCCTGCTGGCCATCGCCCGATGGGGCGGCGCCGCTTTTCTGCTCTGGTACGGCAGCCAGGCGCTGCTGCGCGCCACACGCCCGCAAGCCTTGCAGGCAACCGAAAGCCAGCCACGCTCGCGGCGCGCGGTGCTGCTCGCGGCCCTAGCGGTGACCCTGCTCAACCCGCATGTGTATCTGGATACGGTGCTGCTGATCGGCTCGCTCGGCGCCCAGCAACCAGAGCCCGGCGCCTATGCCGCAGGTGCCGCCAGCGCCTCGTTGCTCTGGTTCAGCGCCCTGGCGCTCGGTGCCGCGTGGCTTGCGCCCTGGCTGGCCCGGCCGCTGACCTGGCGGCTGATCGATCTGGGGGTAGCGGTGATGATGTTCGCCGTGGCAGCGCAGTTGATCTTCGCTGCAGACTAGCCCCTAGCCTTACCTGACCCGCACGAACTCGGCACTGAAGCGCCCACCATCCGGACGGGTAAAGGTCTCGTACATCCGCTCGCCTTCGACTCTGAGCTGCAGCTCCTTCGTCGTGCGTATGCCGCCGATCCAATTGGGGAAGGTGGCGCCCTCAACACGGTTACCGGCAAACCGCCCCTGCTCGTCGACGCTGTAAGTGCCGAAGAAGCCGATGCTCGAAGCCATGGCGCGACGGTTCTCCTCGTCACTACCACCGCCGCGTACATCAGATCGAAAGCGCGGCGTATCACCATCGGTCAACACTTCGACGAAATGCATATCGGGGGTGAATACCAGCATGCCCTGGGGGTTTTCGCCGTATGGGCGCTCGACCCTGCCATTTTCCTTCAGGGTCGCGGAAACCATACGCCACGTGCCCAGCACCTGATTGCCTGCATCGGCCGCACGTTCGCTGGCCGTGGCCGTCAGAGAAAGGATCAGCAAGCCGGCCACCCATGCCGTCCGTGACAGCATGCTGGATCTGTGAATCAGGCCGGGCCTGGATGAGGTTCGTGCGTTCGGCTCAATCTTCATCGGCAATCTCCTGTGTAGGTCATGCCGAGGGTAAGAGACGGTTGGAGCTATGATAAGACGCACCAATACGAATGACCTCGTGAAGAATATTCACCAATGAGCCACGCCAACCTCTCCGATCTCAAGGCTTTCACCCTGGTCGCCCAGCAGCGCAGCTTCCAGAAGGCCGCCGACTCCCTGGGCATCTCGCGCTCCTCCGTCAGCCATGCGCTCAAGGGGCTAGAGCGACGCCTGGGGGTACGCCTGTTGCACCGCACCACCCGCAGCGTGGCCTTGACGCAAGCCGGGGAGCAGTTGCTACAACACCTGACGCCCCTGCTTCGCGATCTGGACGCAGCACTGGACGCAGTCAGCCATGGCCCCGAGGAACTCGCCGGTACGCTGCGCATCAACGCCAACAAGGGCGGCGCACGCTGGTTGCTCGAACATGTGGTGCCGACCTTCCTGCAGCGCCATCGACATGTGGAGCTCGACCTGGTCAGCGAGGGCAGGCTGGTGGATATCGTCGCCGAGGGCTTCGATGCCGGCGTGCGCCTGGCCGAGTCGGTGCCCAAGGACATGGTGGCCGTGCCCTTCGGCGGTGACGTGCGCTTCGTCACCGTGGCCTCGCCGGCTTACATCGCCACCTTCGGCCGGCCCGCTACGCCTGACGATCTGCGCGCCCACCGTTGCATACGCCAGCGCCTGCCCAGCGGCAAGCGCTATCGCTGGGAGTTCCAGCGAGGCACGCAACAGCTCGCGCTCGACGTACCGGGTGCACTGAGCCTGGACGATAACGACCTGTTGGTCGAAGCGGCCTGCTCCGCTCTGGGGATCGCCTACGTTCCGCAGGCATTTGCCAGCAAGGCACTGAAAGCCGGCAAGCTGACCCTGCTGCTGGAAGACTGGACGCCACCCTCGGCAGGTCTGTGCCTCTACTACTCCTGCTATCGCCATGTTCCCGCGCCTCTGCAGGCCTTCATTGCCGTCATCCGTGAAAACACCTAATCCCGGCGGATGAAGACCCAGGCCTGCTCACTGGCCCGGTCTATTCTGCAAAAGTACGCCGCAATCGCACCAACGCTCGGCACGGGGCACGCCGCTTAGGGTCTGTTGTCGTTTCGCGCATGGTCGCGTCGAAACGACAGGCCTAGTGCAGCCCAACGCGCCTGGGTTGCACCATGCTGTCGCAGCCTGGCGCTGCAGCGGATGGCGCGAAAGTGCCTACTTCACCCAAGGGCAAACGACCGGACATGACTAATGCCTTGCCACTCCTCTGCAACCGGCGCTATCAGGCCAACAGAGCGGATCAGCCGGACATCCGTCGGGGCGCAGAAAATATTGGTTGCACCTGGTTGCACCTTGCGTATTCTCGGGTTTACTCTCCCGCAGCTTTTGCTGCCGGCCATCCAAGCCGGCAGCCCTTCGGGCCGTCGCAAGCGACATAAAAATTGCCCAGGCAATTTTTACCGTGCATAACCTGACAATAAGTAGGACTCACCCCATGGCTACCACCACTCTTGGCGTAAAGCTCGACGATGCCACCCGCGAGCGTTTGAAGAAGGCCGCTGCACAGATCGACCGCACGCCGCACTGGATGATCAAGCAGGCGATCTTCAATTATCTGGAGCAAGTCGAGAGTGGCCTGACGCCCGCCGAGCATGCCGGCCTGGCCGCAGCCGCCGGTGAGGAAGCCCTGGAATCGCTGACCGAACAGGGTCTGCAGGTGTTCCTCGACTTCGCCGAGAGCATCCTCCCGCAGTCGGTGCTGCGCGCCGCCATCACCAGCGCCTACCGCCGCCCGGAAACCGAAGTGGTGCCGATGCTGCTGGAGCAGGCGCGCCTGAGCCCGGAGCAGGCCGAAGCCTCGCAAAAGCTGGCCCTGGGCATTGCCGAGAAGCTGCGCAAGCAGAAGAACGCCAGCGGCCGTCAGGGCCTGGTGCAGGGCCTGCTGCAGGAATTCTCGCTGTCATCGCAGGAAGGCGTGGCGCTGATGTGCCTGGCAGAAGCCCTGCTGCGCATCCCTGACAAGGCCACCCGCGACGCGCTGATCCGTGACAAGATCGCCAACGGCAACTGGAGCCAGCACCTCGGCCAGAGCCCGTCGATGTTCGTCAACGCGGCGAGCTGGGGCCTGCTGATCACCGGCAAGCTGGTGTCCACCCACACCGAGGCCGGCATGACCTCTGCGCTCAACCGCATCATCGGCAAGAGCGGCGAGCCGGTGATCCGCAAGGGCGTGGACATGGCCATGCGCTTGATGGGTGAGCAGTTCGTCACCGGCGAAACCATCGCCGAAGCCCTGGCCAACGCCGCCACCCTGGAAAGCAAAGGCTTCCGCTATTCCTACGACATGCTCGGCGAGGCCGCACTGACCGAGGAAGACGCCAAGCGCTACCTGGCTTCCTACCAGCAGGCCATCCATGCCATCGGCAAGGCCTCCCATGGCCGCGGCATCTACGAAGGCCCGGGCATCTCCATCAAGCTCTCCGCCCTGCACCCGCGCTACAGCCGCGCCCAGTACGAGCGGGTGATGGACGAGCTGTACCCGACTCTGCTGAGCCTGACCCAACTGGCCAAGCAGTACGACATCGGCATCAACATCGACGCCGAGGAAGCCGACCGCCTGGAGCTGTCGCTGGATCTGCTCGAGCGGCTGTGCTTCGAGCCATCGCTGGCCGGCTGGAACGGCATCGGCTTCGTCATCCAGGCCTACCAGAAGCGTTGCCCCTACGTGATCGACTACGTCATCGACCTGGCCAAGCGCAGCCGCCACCGCCTGATGATCCGTCTGGTCAAGGGCGCCTACTGGGACAGCGAGATCAAGCTGGCCCAGGTGAACGGCTTGGAAGGCTACCCGGTGTACACCCGCAAGCCGTACACCGACGTGGCCTACATCGCCTGCGCGCGCAAGCTGCTGGCCGCGCCGGAAGCCATCTACCCACAGTTCGCCACCCACAACGCCCATTCGCTGTCGGCCATTTACCACCTGGCCGGGCAGAACTACTACCCGGGTCAGTACGAGTTCCAGTGCCTGCACGGCATGGGCGAACCGCTGTACGAGCAGGTGGTGGGCTCGCTCAAGGATGGCAAGCTGAACCGTCCGTGCCGCATCTACGCGCCGGTGGGCAGCCACGAAACCCTGCTGGCCTACCTGGTACGCCGCCTGCTGGAGAATGGCGCCAACACCAGCTTCGTCAACCGCATCGCCGACCACAGCATCTCTCTCAAGGATCTGGTGCTCGACCCGGTCGTGCAGGTCGAGCAGATGGCTGCGCTGGAGGGCGCCATCGGCCTGCCGCATCCGCGCATCCCGCTGCCGCGCGACCTTTATGGTCAGGAGCGGGTCAACTCTTCCGGTCTGGATCTGGCCAACGAACATCGCCTCGGCTCGCTGTCCTCGGCGTTGCTGTCGAGCGTCAACCAGAGCTACCTGGCCGAGCCGATGCTCGGTTGCGAGGGTGCCAATCCGGGCGAGCCGGAGCCGGTGCGCAACCCGGCCGATCACCGCGACCTGGTCGGCCATGTGCGCGAAGCCAGCATTGCCGACGTCGACAGCGCCATCCTCTGCGCCCTGGCCAGCGGGCAGATCTGGCAATCCACCCTGCCGGCCGAGCGCGCCGCCGTGCTGGAACGCGCTGCCGACCTGATGGAAGCCGAGCTGCAACAACTGATGGGCCTCTTGGTACGCGAATCCGGCAAGACCTTCGCCAATGCCATCGCCGAAGTGCGCGAGGCGGTGGACTTCCTCCGCTATTACGCGATCCAGGCGCGCAGCTTCGGCAACGACAGCCACCGCCCGCTGGGCCCGGTGGTGTGCATCAGCCCGTGGAACTTCCCCCTGGCGATCTTCACCGGCCAGGTCGCCGCCGCACTGGCCGCTGGCAACACCGTGCTGGCCAAGCCGGCCGAGCAGACCCCGCTGATCGCCGCGCAAGGCGTGCGCATCCTCCTCGAAGCCGGCGTTCCCGCTGGCGCCGTGCAACTGCTGCCGGGCCGTGGCGAAACCGTCGGCGCACGCCTGGTGGGTGACGAGCGCGTGCGTGGCGTGATGTTCACCGGTTCCACCGAAGTGGCCGGCATCCTCCAACGCAACATCGCCGGCCGCCTCGACGCCCAGGGCCGCACCATTCCGCTGATCGCCGAAACCGGCGGCCTCAACGCCATGATCGTCGACTCCTCGGCGCTGACCGAGCAAGTGGTGATGGACGTGGTCGCCTCCGCCTTCGACAGCGCCGGCCAGCGTTGCTCGGCGTTGCGCGTGCTGTGCGTGCAGGACGACGTGGCTGACCGCGTGCTGACCATGCTCAAGGGCGCCATGGCCGAATACACCCTCGGCAACCCGGAGCGCCTGAATACCGACATCGGCCCGGTGATCGACGCCGAAGCCAAGGCCGGTATCGAAACCCATATCGCCAAGCTGCGCGAAAAAGGCCGCAAGGTCACCCAACTGGCGCGCGTCAACGCTGACGACATCAAGCGCGGCACCTTCGTCGTACCGACTTTGATCGAGCTGGACAGCTTCGACGAGATGAAGCGCGAGATCTTCGGCCCAGTGCTGCACGTGGTGCGCTACCAGCGCGCGAATCTGGGCAAGTTGCTGCAACAGATCAACGACAGCGGCTACGGCCTGACCCTCGGCGTGCACACCCGTATCGACGAGACCATCGCCCAGGTGGTTGGCACCGCCAAGGTCGGCAACCTGTATGTGAACCGCAACATGGTCGGCGCCGTGGTCGGCGTGCAGCCCTTCGGTGGTGAAGGCCTGTCCGGCACCGGCCCGAAAGCCGGTGGCCCGCTGTACCTCTATCGCCTGCTGTCGACCCGCCCGCAGGAAGCCGTTGCTCAACACCTGCAACAGGCCGAGGTGCAGGCCCTGCCGGTACCGAGCGAGCTGGACAAGGTGCGCAGCGCCTTCGCCGAGTGGGCGAGCAAGCAGGAGCCGGCCATCGCCGCGCTGTTCGAGCAGTACCGCGCGCTGTCGCAGAGCTACAGCAGCCACAGCCTCACCGGCCCCACTGGCGAGCGCAACAGCTACACCCTGCTGCCGCGCGAGCACGTACTGAACCTGGCCGACGAACGCAGCGACCTGCTGGCGCAACTGGCCGCCACCCTGGCCGTCGGCAGCCAGGCGATCTGGCTGGAAAGCCAGCGCGCGCTGTACAGCGAGCTGCCGAAAGAGGTGCAGAAGCACGTCAAGCTGGTGGCCGACTGGAAGGGCGTCGACGTGGAGCTGGACGCCATCCTGCACCACGGCGATTCCGACCAGTTGCGCGCGGTCAGCGAGCAGGCGGCGCAACGCAAGGGCGCCATCGTCGGCGTGCACGGGCTGAACAAGGGCGAGACCGATATCCCGCTGGAGCGCCTGCTGGTCGAGCATGCCCTGAGCGTCAATACCGCAGCCGCTGGTGGTAACGCCAGTTTGATGACCATTGGTTAAGCGCCAGAGCCATCAACAAGGACAGTCCGTTTAAAAAGGGGGAATGTTTGGTTGATACCGGACTGGCAAGTTTGTGTGATCTTGTCGTCTTGCGTTGGTGTTCTGGGCGCCGCTTTGGGTGTTTCAGATATTCCGGGTTTCGCCCCCTCGGGCGACTCACTTTTCTTTGAATTGCGCAAAGAAAAGTAAGCAAAAGAAACGCACCCCCGCCATCCGGGTCTCGCTTCGCGAGACTCCCCTCACTCCGGCACCGCTCCGGGGTCGGCGTACATGGGCCATCCCTGGCCCATTACGCCTCTCGCGGCATCCATGCCGCTCGCCCCCTGCGCAATGCCTACGTTCGGCCTCCTGAAGGGGGCATTCGCGCGCCTGAACGAACAGGCATGCCATGGCTTGCTCGGCGTGTTCTAGTGGCCGTGAAATCTCGAGTGAAACCAAAACTTTCATCCGCTCAGTTCATGCGTTGAACAGCTTGCCGGCTTTTAGCCGGCATTCTGGTCAGCCCTAAGGCTGACCTCATGTGCAACCACTCCGTGCTACTTCTGGATTACCGCAGGTTCAGGCGCGTGCAGAGCCCGCCCAGGAGGGCGAACGGAATCGTCGTGGAAGAGGTTGAGCGACATGGATGTCGCGAAAGCCGCGATGGGCCAGGGATGGCCCACCGTGGCGGGCCTCTGGAGCGGCGATGGAGTGAGCGAACCCTGGCGAAGCCAGGGCCGGATGACCGGGCGGAGGGTTTTGGTTACTTTTGCCCGTCAAAAGTGACTCGCCCGGGAGGGCGAAACCAGAGACATCAACAAAAACGCGGCAATTCGGAACAGGCACAAGAACAACTCACACCGTATTGCCAGTCCGGTATCAAGACTGACTTTCCCGAGATTCCGCGCAGAACCTTTTTAAAGGGACTGTCATGCCGCGGAAAGCTGGCTGAAAGCTTCCCACGGCATGCTGTACCCACATGACGCAACTGCCTGCAGGGGTTACCCGCCCGGCGTCGTGCTCCTTCCTTTGACCTTCGGGTCTGCGCCAGCCTACCCGGCCAGCGCGTCGAGCGGGGCCAACCGCCCCGCCCGCTCCCGCCCCATCGCAAAAAGCCACCATTGCATCCCGGAAATTCAGGGCTATGGTATTGGCACTGACGTACCATATGCCAGCCAGAGCAGCAGTCCTGATGCTTCTCAGGTGCTCGACAACGCCTGCAACCTGGATGTGCGTTGACGAAACCTGACCATTGATTCAAGTCAGGATGCAGTGCTCGCCAAACGCGCTCAATACCCATGTCCCCCTGGTGACACAGAGGTAATTGAGATGTCTGACTCGACGCAAAAACTCCACCTCGGCGCGCTCGTCGCGCTGGTCGTCGGCTCCATGGTCGGCGGCGGTATCTTCTCCCTTCCGCAGAACATCGCGGCCAGCGCCAGCGCCGGAGCCACCTTGATCGGCTGGCTGATCACCGGCGTCGGCATGCTGACCCTGGCCTTCGTGTTCCAGACCCTGGCCAACCGCAAACCCGAACTCGACGGCGGGGTGTACGCCTATGCCAAGGCCGGTTTCGGCGATTACATGGGCTTTTCCTCGGCCTGGGGTTACTGGATCAGCGCCTGGATCGGCAACGTCAGTTATATGGTGCTGCTGTTCTCCACCCTGGGTTATTTCTTCCCGGTATTCGGCGAAGGCAATACCCTGCCAGCGGTGATCGGCGCCTCGATCCTGCTGTGGCTGCTGCACTTTCTGGTACTGCGCGGGATCAAGGAGGCGGCCTTTATCAACACGGTGACCACGGTGGCTAAGATGCTGCCGCTGGCGCTGTTCATCGTCATCGCCGCCATCGCCTTCAAGCTCGACGTGTTCACCCGCGACTTCTGGGGCGCTGGCAACCCCGAACTGGGCAGCGTGCTGGATCAGGTGCGCAACATGATGCTGGTCACCGTCTGGGTGTTCATCGGCATCGAGGGGGCGAGCATCTTCTCCGCTCGCGCCGAGAAACGCAGCGACGTCGGCAAGGCCACGGTGATCGGTTTCGTCGGCGTGCTCCTGCTGCTGGTACTGGTCAACGTGCTCAGCCAGGGCATCCTCGCCCAGGCCGAACTGGCCGGGTTGAAGAACCCTTCCATGGCCGGTGTGCTGGAGCAGGTGGTCGGCCCCTGGGGCGCGCAGCTCATCTCCATCGGCCTGATCGTCTCGCTGGCCGGCGCCTTGCTGTCGTGGACGCTGCTGTGCGCCGAGATTCTCTTCGCCAGCGCCCGCGACCACACCATGCCGGAGTTCCTGCGCAAGGAGAACGCCAATCACGTTCCAGCCAACGCGCTGTGGCTGTCCAATGGGCTGATCCAGCTATTTCTGATCATCACCCTGTTCAACGCCTCCACTTACCTGAGCCTGCTGTACCTGGCCACCTCGATGATCCTGGTGCCGTACTTCTGGTCCAGCGCCTATGCGGTGCTGCTGGCCGCGCGCGGCGAGACCTACGAGAACGCCGCCGGCGAGCGCAACAAGGATCTGCTGATCGCCCTGGTTTCCACCCTCTACGCGGTCTGGCTGGTCTATGCCGCCGGCATCCAGTACCTGCTGCTCTCCGCGCTGCTCTATGCCCCTGGCGCGATCCTCTTCGCCAAGGCCAAGCACGAGCTGGGGCAACCCATTTTCACCGGCATCGAAAAACTGATTTTCGCGGCCGTGCTGATAGGCGCCGCCATCGCGGCCTACGGGCTGTATGACGGTTTCCTGAGTCTCTAGGAGAAGGAGTTCTTTCATGAGCAAGAAAGCCCTCGGCGTTCATTCCGAAGCCGGCAAACTGCACAAGGTAATGGTCTGCTCGCCGGGCCTGGCGCACCTGCGCCTGACCCCCGCCAACTGCGACGAACTGCTGTTCGACGACGTGATCTGGGTGTCGCAGGCCAAACGCGACCACTTCGACTTCATGACCAAGATGCGCGAGCGCGGCATCGAGGTGGTGGAGATGCATAACCTGCTCGAAGAAACGGTGCGCGATCCGCAAGCCCTCAAGTGGATCCTCGACCGCAAGATCACCGCCAACAGCGTCGGCCTCGGCCTGCTGACGGAGGTGCGCGATTTCGTCGAGGGACTGGAGCCCCGGCGCATCGCCGAGTTTCTCATCGGTGGTGTGTCCGGCGCCGACCTGGCGCGGCACAAGGACTCCGAGGCGGCAAAGATGTTCAACGCCTACCTGGGCGAAGCCAGCTTCATCTTCCCGCCGCTGCCCAACACCCAGTTCACCCGCGACACCACCTGCTGGATCTACGGCGGCGTCACCTTGAACCCTATGTATTGGCCGGCACGCCGCCAGGAAACCCTGCTGGCCAGCGCCATTTACAAGTTCCACCCGGACTTCGCCAATGAGCCCTTCGAGATCTGGTACGGCGACCCGGACAAGGATCACGGCGCGGCCACCCTGGAGGGTGGCGACGTCATGCCCATCGGCAACGGCACCGTGCTGATCGGTATGGGCGAACGCACCTCGCACCAGGCCATCGGCCAGGTGGCGCGCGCGCTGTTCGCCAAGGGCGCGGCGGAGAAGATCATAGTCGCCGGTCTCGGTCGTTCTCGCGCGGCCATGCACCTGGACACGGTGTTCAGCTTCTGCGACCGCGACCTGGTGACCATCTTCCCGGAAGTGGCCAACTCCATCGTGCCCTTCACCCTGCGCCCGGACGAGAGCCGCCCCGGCGGCATCGACGTGCGCCAGGAAAACAAACCCTTCGTCGACGTGGTCGCCGAAGCGCTCGGCCTGCCGAAGCTGCGCGTGGTGGAAACCGGCGGCGACGCCTACGAGGCCGAGCGCGAGCAGTGGGACGACGGCAACAACGTGGTCTGCCTGGAGCCGGGCGTGGTGATCGGTTACGACCGCAATACCTATACCAATACCCTGCTGCGCAAGGCCGGCGTCGAGGTCGTCACCATCAGCGCCAGCGAACTGGGGCGCGGCCGTGGCGGCGGTCACTGCATGACCTGCCCGATCATCCGCGACCCCATCGACTACTGATTCAGCCAGCCCCGTCGGCCACCCGCCGTCGGGGTGTTTCACTGCCCACGAGGAGAGAGAACCATGGCCTTCAACATGCACAACCGCAACCTGCTCAGCCTGATGCACCACAGCACCCGCGAGCTGCGTTACCTGCTCGACCTGTCGCGCGACCTCAAACGCGCCAAGTACACCGGCACCGAGCAACAGCACCTCAAGCGCAAGAACATCGCGCTGATCTTCGAGAAGACCTCCACCCGCACCCGCTGCGCCTTCGAGGTGGCGGCCTACGACCAGGGCGCCAACGTCACCTACATCGACCCCAACTCGTCGCAGATCGGCCACAAGGAATCGATGAAGGACACCGCCCGCGTGCTCGGGCGCATGTACGACGCCATCGAATACCGTGGCTTCAAGCAGGAAATCGTCGAGGAACTGGCCACCTACGCCGGCGTGCCGGTGTTCAACGGCCTGACCGACGAATACCACCCGACGCAGATGCTCGCCGACGTGCTGACCATGCGCGAGCACAGCGACAAGCCGTTGCATGACATCGCCTATGCCTACCTGGGTGACGCGCGCAACAACATGGGCAATTCGCTGCTGCTGATCGGCGCCAAGCTAGGCATGGACGTGCGCATCGCCGCGCCCAAGGCGCTGTGGCCCAGCGAGGAACACATCACCGCCTGCAAACAATTCGCCGAGGAAAGTGGCGCGCGCATCACCCTCACCGAAGACGCCAAGGAAGCGGTCAAAGGAGTCGACTTTGTCCATACCGACGTCTGGGTGTCCATGGGCGAGCCGGTGGAAGCCTGGAGCGAACGCATCCAGGAACTGCTGCCCTACCAGGTCAACGCCGAGATCATGCGGGCCGCCGGCAACCCAAGGGTGAAGTTCATGCATTGCCTGCCAGCCTTCCACAACAGCGAAACCAAGGTGGGCAAGCAGATCGCCGAGCAGTATCCACAGTTGGCCAACGGCATCGAAGTCACCGAAGAGGTATTCGAGTCGCCGTGGAACATCGCCTTCGAGCAGGCGGAAAACCGCATGCACACGATCAAGGCGATTTTGGTTTCGACCCTGGCGGATATCTAGGTTCACGTAGCCCGGATGTCATCCGGGGATGGGCTTGTCTCCCCTCTCCCATTCATGGGAGAGGGGCCGGGGGAGAGGGTCTGGCCGGCGACGCCGAGCCCCAAACCACAGCCCCCGGATTCAATCCGAACGCCAAGGAGAACACCATGCGACTCGTCATCGCCCTGGGCGGCAACGCCCTGCTTCGTCGCGGCGAAGCCATGACCGCGGAAAACCAGCGTGACAACGTGCGTATCGCCTGCCAGCAGATCGCCAAGGTGGCGCCCGGCAACGAGCTGGTGATCGCTCATGGCAATGGCCCGCAGGTCGGCCTGCTGGCCCTGCAGGGCAACGCCTATGATGCCGCCAACCCCTACCCGCTGGACGTGCTCGGCGCCGAGACCGAAGGCATGATCGGCTACATGATCGAGCAGGAGCTGGGCAACCTGCTGCCCTTCGAGGTGCCCTTCGCCACCATCCTCACTCAGGTGGAAGTGGATGGCGCCGACCCGGCCTTCAAGCACCCCAGCAAGCCCATCGGCCCGGTCTATACAAAGGAAGAGGCCGAACGCCTGGCCACCGAAAAAGGCTGGAGCATCGCTGCCGACGGCGACAAGTTCCGCCGCGTGGTGGCCAGTCCGCGCCCACAGCGCATCTTCGAGATCCGCCCGATCAAGTGGCTACTGGAAAAGGGCAGCGTGGTGATCTGCGCCGGTGGCGGTGGCATCCCGACCATGTACGACGGCAAGCAGTTGAAAGGCGTCGAGGCAGTGATCGACAAGGATCTGTGCTCGGCGCTGCTGGCCGAGCAGCTCAACGCCGACCTGCTGGTGATCGCCACCGATGTCGAGGCCGCCTATGTGGATTGGGGCCAGCCGACCCAGAAGAGCATCGCCGAAGCCCACCCCGACGCGATCGAAGCGCTCGGCTTCGCCGCTGGCTCCATGGGGCCCAAGGTGCAGGCTGCCTGCGAGTTCGCGCGCAATACCGGCAATACCGCGGTGATCGGTTCGCTGGAGAACATCGAGGCCATCGTCCAGGGCCGTTCCGGCACACGCATCAGCCTGGGAAGCAACGGCATCGTCTATCGCTGAGAGGGCAACATTCATGTTCACCCCCGGTCATCTGCACCGTGACAACCTCGGCCGTCCCGAGGGCATGCGCCGCGCACCGCCCTACTCGGTCGACTTCTACTACGAGGTGCGCCAGGATCCCGCGCACGGCGCCATGCTGCACATGCGCCTGGCCGGTGAGGTGAACGGCAGGCCCTTCGCGGAAGAGTTCGAGCTGCACCGCGATGTCGCCTACAACTTCGCCAGCGTGGCCACCCGCGTGGCCGCACGCCATGGTCTGCCCGTCAGCGCCAGCCCGGTGATGCGCGGGCACGACGAGTACGACAGGGTCTTCGCCGATATCCGCGCCAAGCTGCATGCCAAACCGGGGGAGCCGGTCAATCTCGATCACGTGCTCTGACTTGGCTCGAATGCAATCCGGGGGCGCTTTCCCCGGATTGCATCCGGGCTACATGGCTTACGAAGAGTCCTGATCCGTAGGGTGCGCCGCGCGCCCCAGGCGGCAGCGCACCAACTTACGGCCAACCTTGTCCTTTTGGTCAGAAAACAGTGCAAAACATTCCTCCTGAAAAACCCTAAACGGCAGCTATCCAATTGATTTGCCACGGATAAGCACAATCACGAGAATTGGCGCCGTTTTTGCTATGGCAGCAGCAGCCTGACCACTCGGACAGGTTCATAACCATAACGACACGACACCATTCAGGAGCCTCCATGAATCGCACCCTTTCTTCGCTGGTGCTCGCCAGCGGCCTGCTGGCAGGCGGCCAGGCCGTTGCCGGCGATCTGCTGCAGTGGCAGAACAACAGCCTCACCTACCTCTATGGCCACGACTTCAAGGTCGACCCGGAAATCCAGCAGACCATCACCTTCGAGCACGCCAGCGGCTGGAGCTTCGGTGACCTGTTCTTCTTCACCGACCTGATCAAGTACAACGGCGAGGCGCAGAACGGCAACGGTGACGGCCACACCTACTACGGCGAGTTCAGCCCACGCCTGTCGTTCGGCAAGATCAGCGGTACCGACCTGTCCTTCGGCCCGATCAAGGACGTGCTGCTGGCCTTCACCTACGAGTTCGGCGAGAAGGACGTCGACGCCTTCCTGCTCGGCCCGGCGGTCGACCTGGACATCCCAGGCTTCGACTACTTCCAGCTCAACACCTATCTGCGCAAACCCAACAGCAGCCGCCCCGGCAAGAACGTCTGGCAGATCACCCCGGTATGGAGCTACACCCTTCCCGTGGGTGATTCGGACATCCTCATTGACGGTTTCATGGACTGGGTGGTGGACAACGACGAGAACCACCGTGGCGACTACCACGCCAACCTGCACTTCAACCCGCAGATCAAGTACGACCTGGGCAAGGCCATGAAGTGGGGCGAGAAGCAGCTCTACGTGGGCATCGAGTACGACTACTGGAAGCACAAGTACGGCATCAGGGATGGTGGTTTCGTCAGCGACAACTTCGTCGGCCCCACCAACCAGAACACCGCCAGCCTGCTGGTCAAGGTGCACTTCTGAGGTCAACGAACCAGGGTCGCAGGGATTTGCGACCTTCTGCCAATGCCCTCGCCCAGCCTGACGTGCTTAGCTGCCGGACATCACCAGATTTCATCAAGGATGGACGATGTCAGCGCGCACCCTGCTGCTCACCGCTCTCGCCATGCTGGCCTTTGCCGGCAACTCGCTGCTGTGCCGCCTGGCGCTGCGGGAAACCGAAATCGACGCGGCCAGCTTCACCTTCATACGCCTGCTCAGCGGCGCCCTCAGCCTGTGGGTACTGTTGCAACTGCGGCACACCCGGCAGCCCATGGCCGGCAACTGGCCGGGGGCATTGGCGCTGTTCCTCTACGCCGCCGCCTTCTCCTTCGCCTATCTGCAACTGGACGCCGGTGTCGGTGCCCTGCTGCTGTTCGGCGCCGTGCAACTGAGCATGCTGCTCTGGGGCCTGCTGCGCGGTGAGCGCCTTAGCCCCCTCGCCACGCTCGGCACCCTGCTGGCCAGCGCCGGCCTGCTGGCCTTGCTGTTGCCGGGCGCCAGCGCGCCACCATTCTCCGCCGCGCTGCTGATGCTGATCGCCGGCATCGCCTGGGGCGCCTATTCGTTACTGGGGCGCGGCCAAGGGGATCCGCTCGCGGTAACGGCCGGCAACTTTCTGCGTGCCACGCCGCTGGCGGTGCTGCTCGCCGTGGCGCTATCGAACCAGTTGCAATGGGATGGGCCTGGCCTGCTCTATGCGTTGCTTTCCGGCGCACTGACCTCGGGCATCGGCTATGCCATCTGGTACAGCGCTTTGCCCGGTCTGCGCGCCAGCCAGGCCGCCACCGTGCAACTCAGCGTGCCAATCCTCGCGGCACTGGGCGGCAGTCTGCTGCTTGGCGAAGCCCTGAGCCTGCGCTTGCTGCTCAGCGCCGCGGCGGTCCTCGGCGGAATCGCTCTGGTATTGGGCAGTCGACAACGCGCCGGGAGCTAATGGCCCTGGCAGCGGTCTTCTACATGAGCCCACAACGCCTGGGGAAATCGCCATGCCTCGCCTGCTTCGCCTCTGCCTGCTCACGCTGCTTGCGGCCAGCCTCGCCGCCTGTGCCAGCCTGAGCAATCGCGATCCGCTACGGGTCGACCTGGTTGGCCTGGAGCCATTGCCCAGCCAGGGCCTGGAAGTGCGCTTCGCCGCCAAGCTGCGGGTGCAGAACCCCAATGACAGTGCGGTGAGCTTCAATGGCATGGCGCTGGATCTGGATGTCAACGGGCAGCCGCTGGCCAGTGGCGTGAGCGACCAGCATGGCGACGTGCCACGCTTCGGCGAGACGCTGGTCAGCGTGCCGCTGAGCATTTCTGCATTTTCGATGGTGCGCCAGGCCTGGGGCGCCGCCGGTTATCACCCCGGCCAGGAACTGTCTTATGAGCTGCGCGGCAAGCTGGCCGACGGCCTGTTCGGCACGCGCCGCTTCAGCGACAGCGGCACCCTAAGCTGGCCGCAGCCGCCAAACCCCTACTGAAGCAGGAACTGGCGGCCGGTTCTGCCTCAGGCTGCGCAGGCCGGCTGGCCACGACGCCTCGCCACCTGCTGGCGGCAGGCCTCACCAAAGGCCTGGAAGATCTTCACCGAGTCCGGATTCTGCGCTGCCTGCCATTCCGGATGCCATTGCACGGCGAACAGGAAGGGCGACAGGCTCGGCCCATGGATCGCCTCTATCAGGCCATCCTCGGCGGTGGCCAGCACTTCCAGCCCCTTGCCCAGGGTACGGATGGCCTGGCCGTGCAGGGAGTTGACGCGAATCTCTTCCTGCCCCATCAACTTGGCGAACCAGCTACCGGCCACCGGCTTCACGCCGTGGCTCGGCGCGTACTGCACATCGACCGGATCCTCGGGGTTCTCGCGGTGATCGTTGAAGCCGGGCTCGGCATAGACCTTCTGGTAGATGTCGCCACCCAACGCCACGTTGATTTCCTGCATGCCACGACAGATGCCGAAGATCGGCAGGCCACGGGCGATGGCTGCCTTGATCAGCGGCAGGTCGAACAGGTCGCGATCGCGATCCTGGGTCTTTTCCGGGGTCTGGTTTTCCTGGCCGTAGAGCGCCGGGTCGATGTTGCTGCCGGCCCCGGTCAGGTACACACCATCGGCCATGTCCAGATACTGTTCGATATCGTCGCTGCCACAGCAGGTGGGCACCAACAGCGGCACGCAGCCAGAGAACTCGACCAGGGGCTGAATGTACTTGTGGGTCATGACCTGATAGGCGTGGCCCTTGCGCTCCTGAGCGCCCATGGACATCAACACGACGGGTTTGCGCGGGGTATTGCGGATCTTGTTGTCGGACATACGTCACCTTGGGACAGGCCGGGCCTGTCGTTGCTGTACAGGCCCGGCGAAATGCTCGCGACCTGGTTGGCTAACTCCGCACGCAACCGAGCGTCCTGCACGCTGGCCACCTTCCGACGGCGACATGACCCAGGCCTTTTCGCTCCATGAAAAGGATTGCCCAATGCGGCAACCGATACCCGAACCAGTAGCGGAATCTGCCGCCAGTGTGCCCGAGCCGTAAAATATGTCAAACATCTAACCGATCTATTTTCTTGCCGCCACATCAGGCGATTGACCTATAGCGGAGAAAAACAGGCTGCTCAGGACATCAGGGAAGCCTTCAGGCGTCATGTTGGAAGTCCAATATTTTTGACATACTGTGTCATCGCGGCCTTACCAGGCGGGCATCGGGCGCTAATTCCCTATACACTATGCGGTTTATAACCACCTCCGAGGACACCCCTTGAGCACCCTGCCGCCCTGCCCCAAATGCAACTCCGAATACACCTACGAAGACGGTGAGCAACTGGTCTGCCCCGAGTGCGCCCATGAGTGGAAAGCTGGCGAAACCAGCGCCAGCGAGGACGACGCGCGGGTGATCAAGGACTCGGTGGGCAACCTGCTGCAGGACGGCGACACCATCACCGTGATCAAGGATCTCAAGGTCAAGGGCTCGTCGCTGGTGGTCAAGGTCGGCACCAAGGTGAAGAACATCCGTCTGGTCGACGGCGATCACGACATCGACTGCAAGATCGACGGCATCGGCGCGATGAAACTCAAGTCCGAGTTCGTGCGCAAGGTCTGACGCCGCGTCTTCGACGCTGTGACCTTCTGCCCAGCAGGCGGCACCAGCAGGTGCTAGCCTCAAGGGCAGAACAGTCTCGGAATTACCGCTCCATGCGCCACCTGCTGCCACTTCTGCTGGCTCTGCTCAGCCCCGTGCTGCATGCGCAAACCTGGCGCGTGGTGGGCGACGAGCAATTCGCCCCCTACAGCTTCATCACTGGCGAAAGCGATACGCCACTTGGCCTGGACGTGGAACTGGTCGACGCCGTGTTGCAGGAAGCCAAGGTGAGCTACGCCATCCGTCTGTATCCCTGGGAACGGGTCAAGCGCATGCTCGACCGCGGCGAAGCACACATGGCCTTCCAGTTCGCCGGAACCGCGCAGCGTCAGGCGCAATACCAACTGGTCGGGCCACTGCGCAGTGGCACCACCGTCTTCATGACCCGAACCACGACGGCCATCGACGACTGGCAGACGCTGGAGGATCTGAGCCCCTACGTGATCGGCCAGGTGCGTGGTTATGCCTACGAGGAAGACTTCGATCAGGCCGCTCTGATGCGCGACCTCTCTGCGCAGAATCCGCGTCAACTGGTGTCGATGCTGCTGGCCGGGCGCATCGACCTCATCGTTGGCGACCGCACTCAGCTACTGTATTTCGTGCGTGAACAGCATGCTCTGGAGCGTGTGCGCATTCTGCCCAGGCCGCTGGTGCGGATGCCACGCTTCGTCGCCTTCGCCAAAGGCGATATCGAGCACGCCCGGCAGTTCTCTCAGGCGCTGGTGAAATTGCGAGAAAATGGCACGCTGCAGCGCATCGAGCAGCGCTGGACACAGTGACACTTACTGCACGGGCAGGAAGTTCAACAGGAACAGGCTCTGTGCATAGTTGGCGCCCATGCGTCGGTAGCGTTCTTCCAGCACGTGCGTCAACAGATCGAGGCGCGCCACCATCTTGCCGAACTCCACGGCGAAGCTGAGGTTGCTGCCCTGCGCGGACACCTCGTTGGACAACAGCAAGGGGCGACCACTGGCATCACGGCGCTGGCCCAGCATCCAGGCGGCCTTCTCCAGGTTGCGCGCGGCGTTGTAGATGAACTGCGCATTGAAGCTGTCGGTCAGGTAGAACTCGGTGCGCCCACCGTGCGCGGTGACCAGCATGCTGCCGATGGCATAGGTGAAAGCAGCCACCCGGTCGCCCTGGAACGCCGGACTCAAGGCGTAATCCAGGGCCGCCACATCACGCAGACCACCCAGGCTTGGCCAGTCCTGATTGTACTCGATGGCGTACTGGATCTGCCGCTCCATGCTCGCACTGTCAGGCATGGCATTCTTGCGCCATTCTCGCGGGTTGCGCTGGTAGAGCTTGTGCATCAGCCGGTACAGGCTGTTGAGGTTGTTGCGCATGGCCAGGGTCGCCATGCGGTCGACGTCGGTTTGCAACAGCTCGGCGGGCTTGACCGGGCTACGCTTGTGAATGATCGAGTCGTTGTCCAGACGCCCGCTGCAACCACCGAGCAATGCCAGGCACAGCAGTGTCGGCAGCACTCGCCGCCAGCTTGCAGGTACCCGTCTCTGGTCTCGTTCCGAACGCATCGCGCCGCCCCCAGCAGCCTCGATCCCGCCAACAGGCGGCACCGTTCAGATATCCAGTAAAGCGTAAAATTCCCTCGTCCGGGTCTTGCCGCTGCGATTCGCCGAACGCGTCACCTTTACCCAAGCCTTACACAAGCCCGAACAACGAAGCCGAACGGCGACAGTCTGATTCATTGCGCGAAGACACTGCGCATTCTCAGGAGGTCGCCACCATGCAAGCTCGTGTCCCACTCATCGCCGCCATCGCTGCCAGCCTGACGCTGGCCGGCCTGGGCAATGCCCAGGCGTCGAACCGCAGTGACGCTGCCATCGCCGGTGTGGTGGCGGGTGCGGTCATCGGCGGCGTGATCGCGTCCAGCCGCCCCGCCCCGATTCATCGCCCGCCACCGCCACGGGTCTATTACTACCCGGCGCAGCCGGTGCATTACGCACCACGGGCCTACTATGCACCGCCTCCGGGTTACTACTACCCGCCGACGCGGGTGGTCGTCGTGCCAGCTTACCGGCCGTACCCACCGCCCCCTTATCGTGAACCCTACTGGCGGCGCGACAGGCGCTGGTAGTACGCATGCGAAAGGCCCGTATCGTGGATACGGGTCTTTCTTGGGTTTTTCGTGGAATCTCGGGAAATCTGTCTTGATGCCGGACTGGCAAGCTTGTGTGGATTGTTCTTATGCCTGTTCCGAATTGCCGCGTTTTTGCTGATGTTTTTGGTTTCGCCCTCCCGGGCGAGTCACTTTTGCCCCGGATGGCCGGCCCGACAAAAGTAACCAAAACCCTCCGCCCGATCATCCGGCCCTGGCTTCGCCAGGGTTCGCTCACTCCATCGCCGCTCCAGAGGCCCGCCACGGTGGGCCATCCCTGGCCCATCGTGGCTCTCGGCTTTGGCATCCTGCGTCGCTCTACCTCCTGCATCCATGCAGTCGTCGCGACATCCATGTCGCTCAACCTCTTCCACGACGATTCCGTTCGCCCTCCTGGGCGGGCTCTGCACGCGCCTGAACCCGAGGTAACCCAGAGCAGCGCGGAGTGCTTGATGGGGGCAGCCGTAGGGCGGACTCAGGAGCCTAAGCGAACAGTCCGCCGGGCCATGCCCAGTTCGGCACCACAACCTACGTTCAATACTCCCACCAACGGCGTACTGCTTCTCGAGTACGCCCTACGCGAATGAAAGTATTGGTTTAATCCGACGGCCACATTGCGACTTCACAGCCCTCAGAGCACGCAGGACTAACCTGGCATACCTGTTCGTTCAGGCGCGCGAATGGCCCCTTCAGGAGGGTGAGTGGAATCGTTGCGCAGAGGGGCGAGCGGCATGGATGCCGCGAGAGGCTTAAAGGGCCAGGGACGGCCCTTGTAAGCCGACCCTCGGAGCAGCGATGGAGCGAACGAACCCCGGCGAAGCCGGGGCCGGATGGCGGGGCCAAGCCTTTTTGCCTTCTTTTGTGGCGTTTGACAAAAGAAGGTCGCCGGGGGCGAAATAGGAGATATCAGCTAAACGCCGATAAGCAGCTTGAACACCGAAAACAACCGAAACCAACACACAAACTTGCCAGTCCGGTCTCACCCAAGCATTCCCGCCCCCCCTGCAGCCAAAACCCTCACACAGCCAGCGGAGCCCGCTCGCACAGGATCTGCAGCGCCGCGGCCCACTGCGGATGATCGTTCAGACAAGGCACCAGTTGCAGGCTTTCACCGCCGGCCTCGACGAACTGCTCGCGGCCACGATCGCCGATTTCCTCCAGCGTCTCGATGCAGTCGGCGACGAAGGCCGGGCACATCACCAAGAGTTTCTTCACCCCCTGCGCGGCCAGTTCGTCGAGGCGGTTCTCGGTGTAGGGCTCGATCCACTTGTCACGCCCCAGACGCGACTGGAAGCTCACCGACCACTGCCCCGGCGCCAACCCCATGCGCTCGGCGAACAACTCGGCGCTGCGCATGCATTGCGCGCGATAACACTTGGCTAACACTTCGGGCGAAGCCGTGCGGCAGCAGTCCGCTCCCTTCAAGCAGTGGCCGCTGGGGTCGAGCTTGCGCAGGTGGCGCTCCGGCAGACCATGGAAGCTCAGCAGCAGATGGTCGAAGCCCTGATCCAGATAGGGTTTGGCGCTGGCCACCAGGGCGTCGAGGTACTCGGGTTGCTCGAAGAATGGCGGCAGGATGGAGAAACGCATCTTCAGGCCATGCTCACGCACCACCCGCTTGGCTTCCTCGATCACCGTGGTGGTGGTGCTGTCGGCGAACTGCGGGTAGAGCGGCGCCAGGGTGACCTCAGTAATTCCCTGCTCGGCCAGGCGCAGCAGGGTCGACTCGATGGACGGCTGGCCATAACGCATGGCCAGCTCCACCGGGCCGCGCGTCCAGTGTGCCTTCATCGATTCCTGCAAACGGCGGCTGAGCACGATCAGCGGCGAGCCCTCCTCCCACCAGATCGACGCATAGGCGTGCGCCGAGGCGGCCGGGCGCTTGATCAGAATCAGCGACACCAGCAACCGGCGCAGCGGCCAGGGCAGGTCGACCACATAAGGATCCATGAGGAACTGGTTGAGATAACGGCGCACATCGGCCACCTCGGTGGACGCCGGCGAACCCAGATTAACCAGCAGCAATGCGTGATCGGTCATGCGAAATCCTAGTGATAAAGGTCAATGGCCCAGCACATCCGTCAGGGCGACATCCAGATGGGTGAAACGAAAACTGAAACCGTCATCGAGCAAGCGACTCGGCAAGGCACGCTGACCGCCGAGCAACAGCTCGGCCATCTCACCCAGGCCGGCACGCAGGGCGAAGGCCGGTACCGGCACCCAGGTCGGCCGGCTCAGTGCCTGCCCCAGCGCCTGGGTGAATTCGGCATTGCGCACCGGCAGCGGCGCGCAGGCATTATAAGGACCCTGCGCCTCGGGCCGCTGCAAGAGAAAATCGATCAGCTCGATTTGATCGGCAATATGAATCCACGGCATCCACTGCCGCCCATCGCCGAGACGACCGCCCAGGCCCAGACGAAACGGCAGGCGCAGCCGCGCCAGCAGGCCGCCATCGCGCGCCAGCACCAGCCCCGTGCGCAGCAGCACCACCCGCATGCCCAGGCTCTGTGCACGCAGCGCGGCCTGCTCCCAGGCGCCACAGAGCTGCGCGGCGAAGTCATCGCCCAGCGGCTGCATGTCCTCGCGCAGTTCCTGATCCCCGCCGTCGCCGTACCAGCCCACGGCGGAGCCGGAGAGCAGCACCGCCGGACGTTGTTCACGGCGCTCCAGCCAGGTCACCAACTGCTCGGTGAGGTCGATGCGGCTGGCCCACAGCAACGCCTTGCGCTTGCGGCTCCAGGGCCGGTCGGCAATGGGCGCGCCAGCCAGATTGACCACCGCATCGAGCGGTTCGCCGTCGAGTTCTTCGAGCGCAGCGATACCCCGTACCGCCTCGCCACACAGGCGCGCAACCTTGGCTGGATCACGGCTCCAGACAGTGAGACGATGGCCCTGCTCGTGCCAATACGCACAGAGACTGCGGCCAATCAGGCCGGTGCCGCCGGTCAATAGGATATGCATGGTCTGCTCCTCGCTGGGCAAAACTCGAGTGTGCCGCTAGCACCTGCCCAGACAAAGCGACAGGTGCCTTTATTCATTGCCAGGTTTGTCCTAAACCTAGAATAGGAGCAAAGTACGAGGCCATGTACATGAAAACATCCCTGTATAGCTTTTGTCCAAGTCTTAGCCTGTAAAGGGCACCTCTAAAAACGTAGGCGAGGCAGCCAGCGCAAGGCAAAAACAGGCGAAAAAGCGCAGTTTACGTGCTGTAAATGAGCATTTTGAGACTGTTTTTAACGACGCGATGGCAACGCAGGTAGTTTTTAGAGGTGCCCTAAAGCATTCAGCGCTGAAGAGGTAAATTATGACCATCGCCATCATTGGCACCGGCCTCGCCGGATTGTCCGCCGCCCAGACACTGCATGCAGCCGGCCACGACGTGGAGCTGTTCGACAAGAGCCGTGGCAGCGGTGGGCGCATGGCCAGCAAGCGCAGCGACGTCGGCAGCCTGGATCTGGGTGCCCAGTACTTCACCGCACGAGATCGCCGCTTCGTCGAGGTGGTACAGCAGTGGCAAGCCCGTGGCTGGGTCGCGCAGTGGCTGCCAAGCCTCTACAACAGCCAGTCCGGGCAACTCAGCCCATCGCCGGACGAACAGGTGCGCTGGGTCGGCACGCCACGCATGAGCGCCATCACCCGCGCCTTGCTCGGCGCCCTGCCGGTGCATTTCTCCTGCCGCGTCACCGAGGTCTTCCGTGGTGATCAGAACTGGACGCTGCTCGATGCCGAAGGCACCAGCCATGGCCCCTTCAGCCAGGTCATCGTCGCCACGCCCGCGCCCCAGGCCAGTGCCCTGCTGGCCGCCGCCCCGAAGCTGGCCGGCACTGCGGCCAGCGTGGTGATGGAGCCGACCTGGGCCGTCGCCCTGGCTTTCGACACCCCGCTCGACACGCGCCTCGAAGGTTGCTTCGTGCAGGACAGCCCCCTCGACTGGCTGGCCCGTAACCGCAGCAAGCCGGGTCGCGAGCAGCAGCCCGACACCTGGGTGCTGCATGCCAGCAGTGCCTGGAGTCGGCAGCATGTGGATCTGCCCAAGGACGCGGTGATCGAGCACCTGCATGGTGCCTTCGCCGAGCTGATCGGCTGCGCCGTGCCGGCGCCCAGCTTCACCCTCGCCCACCGCTGGCTCTACGCACGCCCGGCCCAGGCCCACCAGTGGGGCGCCCTGGCCGATGCCGACCTGGGCCTGTATGCCTGTGGCGACTGGTGCCTGTCCGGCCGCGTCGAAGGGGCCTGGCTCAGCGGTCAGGACGCCGCGCGCCGCCTGCTCGAACACCTGGCATGAACGCACCGCCCAAGCGTCGGCTGAATCCCGCCAAGCTGCTGCTCTCGAAGTGGACGGCCAGCCGTCCACAGAATCGCGAGCGGCATTTCCTGGTCACCGAACTGCTGCGTGACGAGCAGGAGCGGGTCGTCGCCGTGGAGCTGCAGGCCGTGCTCACGGGGCGCAGCGAACACATCGACTGGCAGCAATTGCTGGATACGGAGCGCTGGCAACAAGGCTGGCGCTAACAGGCCGTTGAAAAACTACCTGCGTTGGCAATACTGCGTTAAAAACAGCCTCAAAATGCTCATTTACAACACGTAAACTGCGCTTTTTCGGCTGTTTTTGCCTTGCCTTGCCTGCCTCGCCTACGTTTTTCAACGGCCTGCTAAGACCCTCACAAAAAGCAATACAGAAGCTGTACAAAAACATTGTGCACGTACAATTCTGTGCCTATGATTCCCCCTAAGTTGTACATGGCAATAGCCATGTACAAGATCAGAGGGGAATATCGATGCAAGCGAGCAGACCCAAGCTGGGTATCAGCGCCTGCCTCATGGGCGACGAAGTGCGCTACAACGGTGGGCACAAGCTTTCGCAACTGTGCAGCCGCGAACTGAATCGGCATTTCGACTTCATCAAGACCTGCCCGGAAGTGGGCATCGGCATGAGCGTGCCGCGCGAACCCATTCGCCTGGTGGGTGATCCGCAAGCGCCACGCGCGGTCGGCACGGTAGACCCTTCGCGGGACGTCACCGACGCACTGGCCGCCTACGGCGAGCGCATGGCCGACGAGCTGAACGACATCGATGGCTTCATCTTCATGCAGCAGTCCCCGTCTTGCGGGCTGCATCGGGTCAAGGTGTATCAACAAGGCGGTCGCCCCAGCGAACCGGGACGCGGCATCTTCGCCGCCCACTTCTGCGCCCGTCACCCCGATCTGCCGGTGGAAGAAGCCGGCCGGCTGATGGATCCGGTGCTGCGCGAAAACTTCATCACCCGCGTCTATGCCCATGCCGAATGGCGACGACTGCTGCGTGAGGGGCTCAGCCGTGGCGCGCTGATCGCCTTCCACTCGCGCTACAAGTACCTGCTGATGGCCACCGACCCGCTGCGCTACAAATCCCTTGGCCGCCTGCTCGGTAACCTCGCCCAGCACGAGCTCGACAGCCTGGCGCCGCAATACTTCAGCGAACTGATGAAGGCGTTGCAAAAGTGCGCCACCCGCGGCACCCACAGCAACGTACTGCAACATCTGAGCGGCTACCTCAAACGCGCCCTGAGCGCCGACGAGAAACAGGAAATGCAGCAACTGATCGGCCAGTACCGCGACGGTATCGTGCCGCTGGTGGTGCCGCTGACCCTGCTCAAGCACCACTTCCGCCGCCATCCGGATCGCTACATCGCGGAGCAGGCCTACCTGCAACCGCACCCGGAACCCCTCAGCCTGCGCAATGCGTTGTGACCCGATGAATACCGATACCCTGGTCGATCACGAAACCGGCAACGACTATCGTCAGGCCCTCGACGAGGGCTACCTGCCGATTCGCGAAGTGGCACGCAGCACCGGCGTCAATGCCGTGACCCTGCGTGCCTGGGAACGCCGCTATGGCCTGATCGTGCCCTACCGCACCCCCAAGGGCCACCGCCTCTACTCACCCGCCAACGTCACGCGCATCCAGGCCATCCTCGCCTGGCTGGCCAGAGGCGTGGCCGTGGGCCAGGTCAAGTCGCTGCTCGACCACGAGCAGGTGCCGCAACCGACGAACACCGACAACTGGTCGCGCCTGCGCAACGAACTGCTGACCTGCATCGTCCAGTTCAACGAACGCCGCCTGGACGAGCGCTTCAATGCCAGCCTGGCGTTATACCCGGCGGCCACCCTGGCCGCGCAGTTGCTCTGGCCCCTGTTGGGGGATTTGCGCCTGCGTTGGCAGGGCCAGTTCGGCAACCGCGCCGAACAGGTGTTCTTCTTCTCCTGGCTGCGCAGCAAGCTGGCTACCCGCGTCTACCACAGCAACCGGCAGGCCAACGGAGCGCCGCTGCTGCTGGTCAACATCGGCGACGCACCGATGGAGCCCGGGCTCTGGCTCAGCGCCTGGCTGATCAGCGCCAGCGATTGCCCGGTGGAAGTCTTCGACTGGCCGGTGCCGCCCAACGAGCTGCTCGGCGTGCTGGAGCAGATGGTTCCACGCGCCCTGCTGCTGTATGCCGAACAGGCGCTCGACGGCAGCCTGGTGCACCGTCAGTTGCCACGTCTGGCCGAGCAATCTCCAGTACCGCTGCTGATTGCCGGCCCCGCTACCCATATCCATCGCGATGCCCTGGTCGCGCTGAATTCGGCCAGCGACCCGCTGGCGGCCCACGCCTGGCTTTGCAGCAGTGGCCTGCTAGGCCCTCAGGAGGTTCCGTCATGCGCCGACTGATCTGGTTTCGCAGCGACCTGCGCGTGCAGGACAACAGCGCCCTGAACCAGGCCATGGGCGCCGGGCCGAGCATCGCCTTATACCTGATCACCCCTGGGCAATGGCAGCGCCATGACGACGCCCCGTGCAAGGTGGATTTCTGGCTGCGCAACCTGGCCCAGCTAAGCCAGGCACTGGCGGCCCTCGGCGTGCCACTGCTGATACGCCGCTGCGACGACTGGCAGGCAGCCCCGGCGGTAATCGCCGAGCTGTGCCATGCGCACGAGGTCTGCGCCGTGCACGTCAACGAGGAATATGGCGTCAACGAAAGCCAGCGTGATCGAACCGTCGCGGCCTATCTCGCCCAGCAGGCCATCGACTGGTACAGCCACCTCGACCAGATCTTCTTCCGCCCCGGTAGCGTGCTGACCCGCTCGGGTGGCTACTTCCAGGTCTATAGCCAGTTCCGCCGGGTCTGCTACGAGCACCTGCATGCGAGCCTCCCAGCCGTGCAGCCCACGCCCAGGCCGCAGGCGCCCCTGCCGCTGCCGGCCGACCCGGTGCCCACTGCCGTGGAAGGTTTCGCCACGCCCAGTGATCTGCTACGCAGCCTCTGGCCAGCCGGCGAACAGGTCGCCCAGCAACGCCTGGCGCGCTTCGCCGACGAGCAGGTCGCCTACTACCAGGACGAGCGCGATTTTCCCGCCAAGCCCGGCACCAGCCAGCTATCTCCCTACCTGGCCGCTGGCGTGCTATCGCCACGCCAGTGTCTGCATGCGGCGCTGGCGGCCAATAAAGGCGAATTCGACAGCGGCAACCCCGGCGTCGTCACCTGGATCAACGAGCTGCTCTGGCGCGAGTTCTACAAGCACATCCTGGTGGGCTACCCGCGCGTGTCGATGCATCGTGCCTTCCGCCTGGAGACCGAAGCCGTGCCCTGGCGTCAGGCGCCCGAGGAACTGGCGGCCTGGCAGGAAGGGCGCACCGGCCTGCCGATCATCGACGCGGCCATGCGCCAGTTGCGCGAAACCGGCTGGATGCACAACCGCCTGCGCATGATCGTCGCCATGTTCCTGACCAAGAACCTGCTGATCGACTGGCGCGAAGGCGAACGCTTCTTCATGCGCCAGCTGATCGACGGCGACCTGGCGGCGAACAATGGCGGCTGGCAGTGGAGCGCCTCCACCGGCACCGACGCCGCGCCCTACTTCCGCATCTTCAACCCCATCAGCCAGTCGCAGAAATTCGACCCGGACGGTCACTTCATCCGCCAATGGGTGCCGGAACTGGCAGGCCTGAACAAGCGCGACATCCATGACCCGTCCGCACTCGGCGGCCTGTTCGCTCCGGCCGGCTACCCGCGTCCGATAGTCGACCTGGCCCGCTCACGGCAACGCGCCCTGGCGGCCTTCAAGAACCTGGCCGGCAGCGAAGAGGCCCTGGCATGAGCGACTTTCTCCGCCAGTTCGGCCAGCGCTTCGCTACGCTGAACAAGGACAACCTCGACCTGCTCGGCGAGCTGTACAGCGATGACGTGTCGTTTCGCGACCCACTGCATGAGGTGCATGGGCTGAGCGCCGTGCGCCGCTACTTCGCCGAGCTGTACGCCAATGTCGAGGCCCTGCAGTTCGAGTTCCACGGCTTCGATCAGGTCGCCGAAGGCGAGGGCTACCTGCGCTGGACCATGCGCTACCGCCATCCGCGCCTGCGCGGCGGTGCCGAGATCGCCGTGGAGGGCTGCTCGCACCTGCGCTGGCGCGACAAGGTCTACCAGCACCGCGACTACTTCGACGCCGGTGCCCTGCTCTACGAACACCTGCCCCTGATGGGCAGGGTCATCGCCTGGCTGAAGCGGAGGTTGGCATGAAACGCATCTGGCTCACCGGCGCCAGCAGTGGCATCGGCGCGGCGCTGGCGGAAGAACTGCTGCGCGCCGGCCACCGAGTCGCACTCAGCGCGCGCAGCGTCGGCCCGCTGCAGGCCCTGGCCGCACGCTATGGCGAGCAGGTTCTGGTGGCACCGGGGGATCTCACCGACGCCGAGCAGGTGCGCGCCATCGGCCAGCGCATCGCCCAGGCCTGGGGTGCGCTGGACTGCGCCATCCTCAACGCCGGCACCTGCGAATACGTCGAGGTGCGCCAGTTCGAGGCAGCGATGATCGAGCGTGTGGTCAGCGCCAACCTGTTCTCCGCCAGCCATTGCATCGAGGCGGCACTGCCCCTGTTGCGTGAGGGGCAACGTCCGCATCTGGTCGGTGTTGGCAGCTCGGTGACCTACCTGCCGTTGCCGCGCTCCGAAGCCTATGGCGCCTCCAAGGCGGCCATGCGCTACCTGCTGCAGAGCCTGCGCATAGACCTGGCCGCCGAAGGCATCGACGTTACCCTGGTCAGCCCTGGTTTCGTCGACACGCCGCTGACGCAGAAGAACGACTTCCCCATGCCCATGCGCTGGCCGGTGGAGCGCGCCGCGCGCTACATCGCCGAACGCCTGGACAAGCGCCCGCACGAAATCGCCTTCCCCACCCCCTTCATCGCCGTGCTGAAACTGCTCGGCAGCCTGCCCAGCCGCCTGCAACTGGCCATCGGCCGGCGCCTGGCGCGTAACGAGGACGCTCAATGAAAATCGCCATCGTCGGCAGCGGCATCGCCGGCCTGACCTGCGCCTACCTGCTCCAGCGCAACCATGACATTCAGGTGTTCGAGACCAGTGACTGGATCGGAGGCCACACCCATACCGTGGATGTGGAGGTGAATGGCCGCGCCTACGCCATCGACACCGGCTTCATCGTCTTCAATGACTGGACCTACCCCAACTTCATCCGCCTGCTGAACGAGCTGGGCGTGGCCTTCAAGCCCACCGAGATGAGTTTCTCGGTCAGCGACCCAGTGACCGGCACGGAATACAACGGCCACGACCTCAATACCCTCTTCGCCCAACGCAGCAACCTGCTATCGCCGGCCTTCTGGGGCATGGTGCGTGACATCCTGCGCTTCAACCGCAAGGCCCTGGACGACCTCGACCAGGGCCGCATCGCCGCCGACATGACCCTGGGTGACTACCTAACCCGCAACGGTTACGGCCGGCGCTTCATCGAGCACTACATCGTGCCCATGGGTGCGGCGATCTGGTCGATGTCGCTGGTGGACATGCTGGCCTTCCCGCTGCAGTTCTTCGTGCGCTTCTTCAAGAACCACGGCCTGCTGTCGGTGAGCGATCGCCCGCAATGGCACGTGATAGAAGGGGGCTCGCGCAGCTACGTGGCACCGCTGACCGCCAGCTTCGCCGAGCGTATCCGCCTCAACTGCCCGGTGCTGCGCGTCGAGCGCGACGCCGACGGTGTGACCCTGCACAGCGCCGCCGGTAGCGAACGCTTCGACAAGGTGGTGTTCGCCTGCCACAGCGACCAGGCCCTGGCCCTGCTGGCCCAGCCCAGCCAGGCCGAACGGGACATCCTCGGCGCCCTGCCCTATGCCAACAACGACGTGGTGCTGCACACCGACACCCGCCTGTTACCCAAACGCCCCCTGGCCTGGGCCAGCTGGAACTATCGCCTCGGCGGCCCCAGCGAACATCCAGCCGCCGTCACCTACGACATGAACATCCTGCAGGGCATCGACAGCGAAACCACCTTCTGCGTCAGCCTCAACCAGACCGCCACCATCGACCCGCGCCAGATCCTCGGCCGCTTCCAGTACGCCCACCCGCAGTACAGCCTGGCCGGCATCGCCGCGCAGGCACGCTGGCAGGAACTGGCCGGTGCGCAGCACAGCTACTTCTGCGGCGCCTACTGGGCCAATGGCTTCCACGAGGATGGCGTGGTCAGCGCCCTGCGCGTGGCCCGCGAGCTGGGGGAAAGCTGGTGATCAGCGCCCTGTACAACGGCTGGGTGCAGCACCGTCGCTTCGCCCCGCGCAAGCATGCCTTCCGCTATCGCATGGGCCTGCTGTATCTGGATCTGAGCGAACAGGCGCAACTGTTCGCCCTGTCGCGTCTGGCCGGCGCCGGTCGCTGGGCGCCCTTCGCCTTCCGCGAAAGCGACTATCTGCCCGAGGCCACACGCCAGGGCACGCCTTTGCACGAGGCGGTGCGCGACCGCGTGCAAGCGGCCCTCGGCATCCGCCCGCAGGGGCGCATCTGCGTGCTGACGCAGCCGCGTAGCTGGGGCCTGGCCTTCAACCCGGTGAGCCTCTTCTATTGCCACGACGCCGAACAACGGCTGATGGCGGTGCTCTGCGAAGTCAGCAACACGCCCTGGCGCGAGCGTTATCACTACGTGCTGCCGGCCAGTGGCGAAGGGCGCCAGCGCTTCAGCGTGGACAAGGCCTTTCACGTCTCGCCCTTCCTGCCGCGCGAGCTGCAGTACCGCATGAGCCTCAGCCCAGTGGGCGAGCGCCTGGGCGTGCACATGGCCGACTGGCAGGGCGACACCAAGGTGTTCGACGCCAGCCTGGCCTTGCAGCGTCAACCCCTGACCCGCGCCAGCCTGCATCGCTATCTGCTGAGTTTTCCCTGGATGGCCGGCAAGACCCTGCTGGCCATCTATTGGCAGGCCCTGCGCCTGCTGCTCAAGCGCATCCCGATTTTTGACCACCGGCCCGCAGAAGGCAGCTTCCGCGTCGCCCGCCCACAAGCGAAGGACATGCCCCATGAAAAGCTCTAGCCTGAACTCCGCGAAGAACCTGGTGCGCAGCGGCAACGGCATCGGTGCCAGCCTGCTGCGCCGCGCCGTACTGCGCCAGTTGCAGAATCTGCGCCACGGCCTGCTGATCATCCACGAAGCCGGCGACAGCCTGCACTTCGGTGACCCGCAGGCGCGTCTGCGCGCCGAGATCGAAGTGCACGACCCGGCCGTCTGGGGTCTGGTGGCCGGCAACGGCTCGATCGGCTCGGGCGAGGCCTATATTCACGGCTACTGGAGCACCCCGGATCTGACCGCGGTGATCCGCATCTTCGTCGCCAACCTCGACGTGCTCGATGCCATGGAGGGCGGTCTGGCGCGCCTGGGGCGCCCGCTGATCCAGGGCCTGCACTGGCTCAACCGCAATACCCGCAGCGGCTCGCGGCGCAACATCGCCGCGCACTACGACCTGGGCAACGAGCTGTTCGAGCAGTTCCTCGACCCCACCATGATGTACTCGGCAGCGATGTTCCGCAGCGACGACGAGAGTCTGCTACAGGCCCAGCTGAACAAGCTCGAACGCATCTGCCAGAAGCTCGATCTCAAGCGCAGCGACCACCTGCTGGAGATCGGCACCGGCTGGGGCAGCATGGCCATCCACGCCGCGACCCGCTACGGCTGCCGGGTGACCACCACCACCCTGTCACGCGAACAGTACGCCCATACCCAGCAGCGCATTCGCGAGCTAGGCCTGGAAGATCGCATCACCCTGCTGCTGGAGGACTACCGCGACCTGAGCGGCCAGTACGACAAACTGGTGTCCATCGAAATGATCGAAGCCGTCGGCCATCACTTCCTGCCCACCTACTTCGCCCAGTGCGCGCGCTTGCTCAAGCCCGATGGGCTGATGCTGCTGCAGGCCATCACCATCCGCGACCAGCGCTACGAACAGGCGCGGCGCAGCGTCGACTTCATCCAGCGCTACATCTTCCCCGGCGGCGCGCTGCCGTCGATGCACAAGATGCTCGACGTGGTCAGCCGGCATACCGACCTCAACCTGCACCACATGGAAGACTTCGGCCTGCACTACGCGCGCACCCTGCGTATCTGGCACGACAACCTGCGCCAGGCGCGGCATCGCCTCGAGCAACTGGGTTACGACGATTATTTCTACCGGCTGTGGGAGTTCTACCTGTGCTATTGCGAAGGGGGCTTCCTCGAACGCACCATTGGCACCGCCCAACTGCTGCTGGCCAAACCCTCGGCGCGGCCTGCTCCCCTTCTAGGAAACCTCGATGCCTAAACTGATCGCCAACGCCCTTCTCTTCCAGCTTGGCTGGCTCGCCTGCGTGCTGGGCGGTGACGGCCTCTGGCTGCTGGTGGTGGCCGGGGTGTTGGCGGTGCACCTGCTGTGGGTAAGTAGCTGGGCGGCGGAAGGCAAGCTGCTGCTCAGCGTGTTCCTCGCCGGCAGCGCGCTGGACAGCTTTCTGCTCAACCTCGGGGTATTCGACTTCGGTGAGCCACGCCAGTTGATTCCGCTGTGGCTGGCCCTGCTCTGGCTGCTGCTGGCGACCACCCTCAACCACTGCCTGGCCTGGACGGCGCAACCCTGGTGGCGCGGCAGCCTGCTCGGCGCCCTCGGTGCGCCGCTGTCCTACTACGGCGGCGCGCAGCTCGCCGACGTCAGCCTGCCCCTGGGCACCTGGCCGACCCTGGCCCTGCTGGCGGTGATCTGGGCGGCGGTGATGCCGGTGCTACATGGTTTTGCCAGGTTGTATCGGGCGCAGTACGAAGACCAGTTGCGCCGCCAGCGCCTGAGCTGAAGGTTCAGAACAACCCCAACTGCCCATCCAGCAAACGCTCGAAATCCCCCCCGACGAAGGGCAGGATGGCATCGGCCACCGGCTTGAGCTGCCGGCCGATGTAGTGCTCGTAGTCCACGCGCGACAGCAGGCGCTCCAGCGGTTGCGGCCCGGCCGTGGTGATCAGGTAGCTGATCCAGCCGCCGCGCTGGTATTGCAGCGGCCGGCCCAGACGCTGGTTGTGCTCGTCGGCCAGGCGCGCGGCGCGCACATGCGGCGGCACATTGCGTTGGTAGTCGTCGAGGCGCCGGCGCAAACGCTTGCGGTACACCAGCAGTTCGTCCAGCTCGCCGGCCAGGGTGCGCTTCACGTAGTCGCGCACATAGTCCTCGTAGGGCTGGCCGGCAAATACCAGGCGGTACAGCTCCTGCTGGAAGCGCTGCGCCAGTGGCGACCAGTCGGTGCGTACCGTCTCCAGGCCCTTGAACACCATGCGCTCGCTGCCATCGACGGTGCGTACCAGGCCGGCATAGCGCTTCTTGCTGCCCTCCTCGGTGCCGCGAATGGTGGGCATGAGAAAGCGCCGGTAGTGAGTCTCGAACTGCAGTTCCAGGGCGCTGTTCAGGCCGTACTCACTTTGCAGATGCTCGCGCCACCAGGCGTTCACACGGGCTACCAGCGCACGACCGATGCGCGTCGCCTCCTCCTCGTCATGGGCGCGGCCAAGCCAGACGAAGGTGGAATCGGTATCGCCATAGATCACCGCATGGCCTTCGGCCTCGATCAGCTCGCGGGTGCGCTTCATGATCTGGTGCCCGCGCAGGGTGATGGACGAGGCCAGGCGCGGGTCGAAGAAGCGGCAGCCGCTGGAGCCGAGCACGCCGTAGAAGGCGTTCATGATGATTTTCAACGCCTGCGAAAGCGGCTGGTTGCCTTCACGCTTGGCCGCCTCGCGCCCCTGCCAGACGCGCTCGACGATGGCCGGCAGGCAATGCCGGGTGCGGGAGAAGCGTGCGCCGCGAAAACCTTCCACCGAGTGTTCATCATCTGGCTGGTGCAAGCCTTCCACCAGCCCTACTGGGTCGATCAGAAAGCTGCGGATGATCGAGGGGTACAGGCTCTTGTAGTCCAGCACCAGCACCGAGTCGTAGAGGCCAGGGCGCGAATCCATGACGAAGCCGCCGGGGCTGTTCTCGCCACGAATGTCGCCAAGATTGGGCGCGACGAAGCCCAGGCGGTGCATGGGCGGCAGGTACAGGTGGGTGAAAGCCGCCACCGAGCCGCCGCTGCGGTCGGCGGCCAGGCCGGTGACGCTGGAGCGCTCCAGGAGGAAGGCGAGTAGATCGGTGTGGGCGAAGATGCGCGTGACCAGCTCGCAGTCCTTGAGGTTGTAGCGGGCCAGCGCCGGCTTGTCCTCATCGAACATGCGCTGGATCTCGTCCATCCGTGCATAGGGCGTGTCGATGGCCTTGCCCTCGCCGAGCAGGGTCTGCGCTACCGATTCGAGGCTGAACGAGGAGAAACTCCAGGTGGCCGAACGCAGCGCCTCGATGCCGTCGATGATCAGCCGCCCGGCTGCCTCGGCGAAGTAGTGCTGGCTGCTGTTGTGCTGGCGCCAGCCCATCACGTCGCCGCCCCGCCCCAGCAGCAGCGGCACCTTGAACTGCTCGGCATGATCGCGCAGCACGCGCAGGTCGAACTGCACCAGGTTCCAGCCGATGACGGCATCGGGATCATACTGAGCCAGCCAGGCATTCAGGCGCTCCAGCAGCGCCTTGCGGCTGTCGCAGTACTCCAGGTCGAAGTCGACGCCGCTGGCGTCACCATTGGCCGGGCCGAGCATGTACACCTGGCGCTGGCCGCAGCCTTCCAGGGCGATGGAATACAGCTCGCCACGGGCGCTGGTCTCGATATCCAGCGACACCAGGCGCAGCACCGGGCGGTAATCGGCGGCAGGTTTGAGCGACTTGCATGACAGGCTGCCGTCCTGCTGTTCGACGCCCTCGAAGGCCACCGTTGCGGTGATGAAACGCTCCATCAGGTAGCGATCCGGCGGGCGGATATCGGCCTCAAAGACGTCGACGCCGACCTGGCGCAGCTTCTTCTCCAACTGCAGCAACTGACGGTACTGGCGGCAGTAAAGGCCCAGCACCGGGCGGCGCTTGAAGTCGCGCAACCCAAGCTCGCGCAGCTCGACACCCTTCTCATTACGCAGCAACGGTTCGGCCCAGGCGCGCTGCTCGGCGGGGATAAAGGCCACCGACTCCTGAGGCGGCAGGCGCACCTGGCGCGGGCCGGCATCGGTGGCCAGCCAGAAGGCCACCTCGGTGCCCTCCGGCGTATCCCGCCAATGGCGGCTGAGCACGAAGCCTTGTTGGGGTTGCGTCATCATCGTTTCAGACACGCACGGCCTACCCCCTCTCCCATTCATGGGAGAGGGAAGAAACGGCCTCTGCAGTTGCCCATTACCTCGAACCAAACTAGTCGGCCATTCTACGCCAGCGGTTACAATGGCGCCTTTTCCGGACGATGGTTCGATGAGCAACACACCTCCCTACGGCACCCTCGATGCCTCCTACCAGGCCGCTGGCGGCATCGATGGCCTGCGCCGCCTGGTCGATGACTTCTACCGGCTGATGGACGAGCGCCCCGAGGCCGCCGCTCTGCGCGCGCTGCACCCGGCCGACCTGAGCGCCGCCCGCGACAAGCTGGCGTGCTTCTTGAGCGGCTGGTTGGGCGGGCCGCGCCTGTTCGCCGAGAAGTACGGCAGCATCAGCATCCCCGCCTTCCATGCCCAGTGGCCGGTGGACGCCGCCCTCGCCCAAGCCTGGCTGGACTGCATGGCCGGCGCCATCGCCCTGCAAGACTATGACCCGGCCTTCGCCGACTACCTGCTGACCCAGTTGCGCGTGCCTGCGCAGCGCATCCTCCAGGCTGCCCATAACCGACACGGAACCCGACATGACTGACCAACTGATCATCGAAGACCTGCAACCGGGCGACGGCAAGGCCGTAGTCAAGGGTGCCCTGATCACCACCCAGTACCGTGGCTGGCTGGCCGACGGCACGGAGTTCGACTCGTCCTTCTCGCGTGGTAAACCCTTCCAGTGCGTGATCGGCACCGGCCGGGTGATCAAGGGTTGGGATCAGGGCCTGATGGGCATGCAAGTGGGCGGCAAGCGCAAGCTGCAGGTGCCGGCGCACCTCGGTTATGGCGAACGCAGCGTGGGCTCGATTCCACCCAATTCCGACCTGACCTTCGAGATCGAGCTTTTGGAAGTACTGACCCGCGATGACTGACGCCGCCCTCATCACCCTGCGCGAGCACCTGCTACAAGCGCTGGAAAACCACCCTGGCAGCGAGACGCGCCGCCTGTTTCATGGCCGTGGTCGCTGCTGGCCGGCTCTGGAGCAGATCACCGTCGACTGGCTGTCCGGCATCGTTCTGGTGATGCTGTTTCGCGAGCCGTCGCCAGCGCTGCGACCGCTGCTGATGGAACTACTGCAGACGCCGCAATGGCAGGCCAGCGGCGCCCGTGGCCTGCTGCTGCAGCACCGTTATGTGCAGGGTAGCGAAAGCGAATGGCTGGCCGGCGAGGCGCAGACGCAATGGCCGATCATCGAGGACGGCCTGCACTACCTGCTCGACCTGGGCAGCAAGCAGAACAGCGGTCTGTTCCTCGACATGCGCCTGGGCCGCCAGTGGGTGCGCCAGCAGGCCGCCGGCAAAAGCGTACTCAACCTGTTCGCCTACACCTGCGGTTTCTCCGTGGCGGCCATCGCTGGCGGTGCCGAGCGGGTGGTCAATCTGGATATGGCCCGCGCCGCACTGTCGCGCGGGCGTGAGAACCATCGCCTGAACGGCCATGACCTCTCCCGTGTGGAGTTTCTCGGCCACGAGCTGTTCAAGTCCTGGGGTAAGGTGCGCAAGAGTGGGCCTTATGACCTGGTGATCATCGACCCGCCAAGCTTCCAGAAAGGCAGCTTCGCCCTCACCCAGGACTACGCCAAGATTCTCCGGCGCCTGCCCGAGCTGCTCAGCGAGCACGGCACGGTGCTGGCCTGCGTCAATGACCCGGATATCGGCCCGGGCTTTCTTGTCGACGGCATGGCCGCCGAGGCGCCGCAGTTGCGCTTCGTCGAGCGCCTGGACAACCCGCCGGAGTTCCCCGACATCTCGCCCGAGAGCGGCCTCAAGGCGCTGGTGTTCCAGTTGTAGCCCGGATGAAATCCGGGAATTGCGGGCCCCGGATTGCATCCGGGCTACGCACCTGGTGTTCCCGCGTAGGGTGCGCTGCGCGCACCACCTGCCAACGCCGATAGATCCGGTGCGCACGGCGCACCCTACCGAACGCCCAGGCGCTTGGCCAAGCGGCTGAGGTTGGCGCGATCGACCCCCAGCTCGCGCGCGGCGTCGGCCCATTTGCCCTGGTGGCGCGCCAGGCACTGCTCGATCAAGCGGCGCTGGAAGGCATCCACCGCCGGGCGTAGCTCCATGCCAGCCGGCACGGGCTCGTCGGAATCCAAAACCGCCTCGACAGCAGTGCTCGCCTCGCCAGCCGGCAAGTCCAGATCCTGCACATCGAGGCTGAGAATGCGCGGACGCTCGTCATGGCGCGCCAATGCCTTGATCGCCGCGCGGCCGATCAGGTGCTCCAACTCGCGCACGTTGCCCGGCCAGTCGTGGCCCAGCAGCGCCTTCTGCGCCTCCGCACTCAGGCGCAGGCTGCGCAGCCCGAGCCTTGCGCGATTCTCTTCGAGGAAATACCCCGCCAGCAGCAGCACATCGCGCCCCCGTTCGCGCAATGGCGGCACCGGCAACGGGTAGACGCTGAGGCGGTGATAGAGGTCGGCACGGAAGCGCCCGGCGCGCACCTCGGCTGCCAGGTCGCGGTTGGTGGCGGCGATCACCCGTACATCGACGCGGTGCTCGCGATCCGAGCCGACCCGCTGCAACTGGCCGCTCTGCAGCACGCGCAACAGCTTGGCCTGCACCGCCAGCGGCAGCTCGCCCACCTCGTCGAGGAACAGGCTGCCGCCGTCGGCCAGCTCGAACTTGCCGCTGCGCTCGCTCATGGCCCCAGAAAAGGCGCCACGCACATGGCCGAACAGCTCGCTCTCCACCAGGGCATCCGGCAGCGCCGCGCAGTTGAGGCTGACCAGCGGCCGCTGCGCACGCGGCGAGGCAGCGTGAATCGCCTCGGCCACCAGTTCCTTGCCCACGCCGGTCTCGCCAGTGATCAGCACGGTCAGCGGGCTGTCGCCAACCAGACGGATTTCGCCCTGCAGCTTGCGCAGCGCCGCGCTCTGTCCCACCAGCTCGCGCGGTTGCTGGCGGGTCTGCTGGTACAGCGCATTGAGCTGGCGCTCGGCCTCCACCCGCCGCGCCAGACCACTGATACGCTCGCTCACCTTGACCGTGGCAGCGGCCAGGCTGGCGAAGGCCTCCAGCCCATCCAGATCGACCTGGCCGAAGCGCGCCGGGTCGAGCGAATCCAGGGTCAGCAGGCCCCAGAGCTGCTCGTCCAGATACAGCGGGCAACCCAGGCAATCGTGCACCTCCAGATGGCCATGCAGCCCCTCGACCAGGCCGTCGTAGGGGTCGGGCAGCCCGCAGTCGGCGGCGAAGCGAGTCGGCCCGGCATGCTCCAGCAGCGCCGCCAGACGTGGATGCTCGCTGACCCTGAAGCGGCGTCCCAGGGTGTCGGCGCTCAGCCCCTCGACCGCCAAGGGCACCAGCATCTCGCCATCGAGGCGCAGCAGGGCCACGGCATCGCAAGGGAACAACTGGCGCAAAGCGGCAAGCAGGCGCCGATAGCGCTCACCATCGTCCAGCTCACGGGACAGATCAGCCACCAGAGGGATCAGGGTCTGCAACAACGGATTAGCGGTCATTTCGACTACTCATTGTCTTTATGACCCAGAATCAAGACGAGTCATTAATACAACAAAACAAGCAAGCCATTGATATTTAAGGACTAATTAAATGGCACGCTTACTGATAGGTATCTCGCGCTAACGCTAGCACGCCACAACTGGCCAGACGAGCCACCCCGGCGCCTTTTATTTTGCCTTGCGGAGAAACCCAAATGCTGACCGACGCTCAACGCGACCTGATCAAAGCCACCGTCCCCCTGCTGGAAAGCGGCGGCGAAGCGCTGACCACCCATTTCTATCGCATCATGCTCAGCGAGTACCCCGAGGTACGCCCGCTGTTCAACCAGGCGCACCAGGCCAGTGGTGACCAGCCGCGCGCGCTGGCTAACGGCGTGCTGATGTATGCCAGGCATATCGACCGCCTCGAGGCCCTCGGCCCGCTGGTGGCGCAGATCGTCAACAAGCACGTATCGCTGCAGATTCTTCCCGAACATTACCCCATTGTCGGCGCCTGCCTGCTGCGGGCGATTCGCGAAGTGCTGGGTGCCGAGATCGCCACCGACGCGGTGATCGATGCCTGGGCCGTGGCCTATCAGCAACTGGCCGATATCCTCATCGGCGCCGAAGAGCGCCAGTATGCCGAGAATGCTGCCGCGCCCGGTGGTTGGCGCGGCGCCCGGGCCTTCCGGGTGGCGCGCAAGGTGAGCGAAAGCGCCGAGATTCTGTCCCTGTACCTGCAGCCGGTGGACGGTGGCGCACTGCTCGCCCATCAGCCCGGCCAGTACATCGGCCTGCGCCTGCTGCTGGATGGCGAGGAGGTGCGCCGCAACTATTCGCTGTCGGCCCTGGCCAACGGCCGCGAATACCGTATCAGCGTCAAGCGCGAGCCCGGTGGCCGGGTGTCCAATCACTTGCATGACGAGGTGCAGGTCGGTGACGAGCTGGAGCTGTTCCCGCCGGCTGGCGAATTCACCCTGAGCGAATCGAACAAGCCACTGGCGTTGATCAGCGCTGGCGTCGGCATCACCCCGGCACTGGCCATGCTCGACGCGGCGCGACACAGCGGCCGACCGATCCACTTCATCCACTGCGCACGCAATGCCCAGGTGCATGCTTTCCGCGATTGGGTCGCGGCCCAGGCCGCCGCGCACCCGCAGATTCGTCATTACGTCTGCTACAGCGAACCGCACGAGGCCGATCAGGCCGATGCCACGGGCCTGCTCAGCCGCGATCTGCTGGAACGCTGGCTGCCGGCCGAGCGCGACCTGGACGCCTACTTCCTCGGCCCGAAACCCTTCATGGCCCAGGTCAAGCGTCACCTGCAGGCGCTGGGCGTGCCCGCCGAACAAAGCCGCTACGAGTTCTTCGGCCCGGCCTCGGCTCTGGATAGCTGAACGATCAGGAGGTGAACCATGTACCCACTGAATCTTCCACCGCTGCAGATTCTGCACTTGTCCAGCCAGTTGCTGTGGGGCGGCCTGATCCTGCTGCTGGCGGGACTGGTCGCGGCCTATGGCCTGGAGAAGCAGTTGAACGTGCCGACGCTGGTACTGGCGCACAGTCTGACGCTGCTCGGCCCCAGCATCTTGAAGATCGGCTATGTGCTGCGCCTGGTCGCGCAGCAATGCCTGAAAGACGAGGCATGCGCGCATGCAATTGCTTGATCGCAAACGGGTACTGGCCATCCCCCCGCTCTGGCGCCTGGGCTTTCGCCCGTTCTTCCTCGCCGGCGCCCTGTTCGCCGGGCTCGCCGTCGCCCTCTGGGCGGCGGTGCTGCAGGGGCTGGCGAGCCCAGCGGTGCCCGGTGGCATGCTGGCCTGGCACCGCCACGAGATGCCCTTCGGCTTCGGTCTGGCGATCATCGCTGGCTTCCTGCTCACCGCCGTGCAGAACTGGACGGGCCGTCCGGGCCTGAGCGGGCGCCCCTTGATGCTGCTCTGCGGGCTGTGGCTGGCGGCGCGCCTGGCCTGGTTCGTCCCCGTACCGCTGGCCCTGCTGATCGTCCTGCAACTGGCCTTTGTCGGCCTGTTCATCGTGCAGATGGCGCGCCAGTTGATCGCTGCGCGACAATGCAACAACTACCCCATCCTGCTGGTGCTGAGCCTGCTCGCCCTGTGCCAGACGCTCACTCTCACCGGTCTGGCGCAGGGCGACGACAGCCTGCAACGCAGGGGCGCCCTGGCCGCGTTGTGGCTGATCGGCGTGCTGCTGAGCCTGATCGGCGGGCGGGTGATCCCCTTCTTCACCCAGCGCGGCCTGGGCAGGGTCGAAGCCTTCGCCACCCATCCCTGGCTGGATCGTCTGCTGCTGGTCTGTGGTGTGCTGGTCGCAGCGGCGTTCGCCAGCGGGCACAACCTGCAACCCCGACCCTGGCTGGCCATCCCCTTCATGCTGCTGGCGGTGCTGCACGGCCTGCGCCTGTGGCGCTGGCACCTGCCCGGCATCTGGCGCGTGCCGCTGCTGTGGTCGCTGCATCTGGCCTATGCCTGGCTGCTGCTCGCTGCACTGGGCATGGCCGCCTGGCACCTGGGCTGGCTGGCGCAATCCAGCCTGGCCAGCCATGCCTTGGCGGTGGGCGCGATGGGCGGGCTGATCCTGGCGATGATGGCGCGGGTCAGCCTCGGCCATACCGGGCGCGCCCTGCAGCCGCCCAGGGCCATGGCCTGGGGCTTCGCCCTGGTCAACCTGGGCGCGCTGATTCGGGTCGTAGCAGGTGGCGGCTGGTTATGGCTGGCGGCGCTCTGCTGGGGCCTGGCCTTCGCCCTGTTCGCCATGCGCTATGCGCCGATGCTGTGCCAGGCGCGGGTGGACGGGCATCCCGGGTGAACGCCTACCAGGCTAGCCAGCCACCCAGCCCGAGCCACAGCCCGGCCAGCGCCATGCTCAGCAAAGTCACTGGCACGCCACTGCGCGCATAGTCGACGAAGCCCAGGCTGACACCGTGGCGCTTGGCCCCCTCGGCGACGATCAGGTTGACCACGCTGCCGATCAGCAGCAGGTTGCCCGCCAGGGTGGACATCACGGCCAGGCCGATCAGCACCGAATGCGACAGCTCCGGCATCAACCCCAGCAGCAACACCACGAACGGCACGTTGCCGATCAGGTTGCTCGCCACCAACGAAGCACTGGCCAGCGACCACACGCCCTGCGGCAACAGGCCATGTTCGGCCAGCCACGCCGCCCCCTGGGCAAGCTGCGGCAGTTGCAGCGCCGCGCCACTGACCAGGAACAGGCCGACGAACAACAGCAGCAGGTTCCAGTCCACCTTGTGCACGTAGTCACGGCTGTCCACTCGGCGTGACACCATCACCAGCACCGCCACCAGCAATGCCGACAACTCGCGCGGCATGCTGGTGGCGAACAGGGCCAGCAGGGCCAGGCTGGCCAGCAGCGGCTTGAGGTAACTGTGCGCGCCATAGACCTGCTCCACCGGCATGTCGCTCGCCGTCAGGGGCTTGGCTTGCCCCCAGCGCCGCCGCCACTGCAGCCAGATCACCCCATGGACGATGACCATGGCGGCCAGCGCGGGCGGGCCGGCCACGGCCACGTAGCCCCAGAAATCCAGGCCGCCGGCCTGACCGATAAGGATGTTCTGCGGGTTGCCGATCAGGCTGGCGGCGGAGCCGGCATTGCACGACAAGGCCAGCGCCAGCAGGAAGGGCCGCGGCTCCAACCCACGTTGCTGCAGGCTGCGGCAGAGCAGCGGGGTCAGGGCGAAGGCGACGATATCGTTGACCAGAATCGCCGAGAGCAGACCGCCTAGCAGCACCACGCCGGCCAGCAACAGGGTCGGGCGCGTGGCGTGCCGGGTGAGGTAGCGATTGAGCCAGGCATAGACGCCGGAGAAATCGAACTGCGCGGACACCAGCATCAGCGCCAGCAGCAGCAACAGCGCGCCGGGGTCGAGGTGCTGCGCAGCCTCCGGCATGCTCAGCGCGCCGCTGACCAGCAGCAGCACGGCGGCACTGCAGGCGATCCAGCTACGGTCGACACGCAAGCCACGGATGCCTCCGGCAGCCATGCCGAGATAGGTGAGCACGAACAGGCCGAGGGTCAGCCAGGCAGCGAAGGTCATGGGGGAAATATCCACAAGCATGGGAGGGCAGCACTCTAGCGCTAGTTCCAGCACTGAGGAATCAGGTGTTCGTCATCGCGTTTGCTGGGGTATACCCGGATTTCATCCGGGCTACGTCCGGCTCAGCGGATAAAGGCCCGACTGACCTCGCGAAACGTCTCGGTGCCGGCCTGCTCCAGCCACTCGAAGGCGACCATCTCACGCGACACGATCACTGCCCCGGCGCGCTCCATGCGCGCCAGGCCCAGAGCCTTGTCGCGCGGGCGGCGCGAGCCCACGGCCTCGTCCACCACGAACACCTCGCGCCCCGCCGCCAGCAGACCAAGCACTGTCTGCAGCACGCAGACGTGGGTTTCCGTGCCGCAAACGATGAACTGCTGGCGCTCGCCGCCAGGCAGGTCGAACACCCCAGCGCCTGCGGTGGCGGCAAAATGAATCTTCTCGCGCAGCCCCACGTCCGGCAGCAGCGCGCGCAGTTCCGCTGCGGTGGTGCCCAGTCCCTTGGGGTACTGCTCGGTGGCGATCACCGACACGTCGAGCCGCTGCGCCACCTGCACCAGCCAGGCGGCCTGCTCGACCACCGCCGCGCCGCCGTCGATGGCCGGCAGCAGACGCTCCTGCAGATCGATCAGCAGCAGGGTGGAATCCTTCGCTCGCATCAGCATGATCATGCTCCTTCCTTCACCGCAAAACGCGCATCGAGCCGGCTGTAGCCGAGGCCGACGCCCTTGTGCACCCGCAACTGTACGGGAATACGTTCCTTCATCGCCTCGACGTGGCTGATCACGCCGATGGTCTTGCCACTGGCATTGAGGTTGTCCAGGGCATCCAGCGCCACCTCCAGCGTTTCGCCATCGAGGGTGCCGAAACCTTCGTCGAGAAACAGCGAATCGATGCTGGTCTTGTGGCTGACCAGATCCGACAGCGCCAGGGCCAGCGCCAGGCTGACCAGAAAGCTCTCGCCACCGGACAGCGTGCGGCAGTCGCGCGCCACGTCGGCCTGCCAGGTGTCGCGTACCTCCAGCTCCAGCTCGCCGCTGCCCTTGCGCGCCAACTGGTAGCGCCCATGCAGGCGCGTCAGTTGGCGGTTGGCCAGGTGGATCAGGTGGTCGAGGGTCAGGCCCTGGGCGAACTTGCGGAACTTGGCGCCATCGGCCGAACCGATCAATCCGTTGAGCTGCTGCCACAGGGCATGTTCGTCGGCCTGCGCATCGATCTCGGCGAACAGCGCCTGCTGGCTGCTGCGCCGCGCATCGTCGGCCTGCAACTGCGCGCGCAGCTCGCCCTGGCGTTCGCTCAGGCTGCGCAAACGCGCCTGCAAGGCCTCAATCTGCTCGGTCAGCTCGGCCAGGCTCAAGGGGGTCTGCGGTTCGGCCTGCAAGCGCTGCACCTCGGCCTGAGCTGCGGCCAGCAAGGTCGTGGCCTGGGTGTGGGCGCGCTCCAGTTCGGCCTTGAACGCCGTCAGCCGCTGGCGTTCGTCTTCGCTCAGCACGGCAGCCTCGAACGCCGCCTGATCGGCGAAGGGACTGCTCGTCAACGCCTGCTGCCAGGCCTGCCGGCACTCGTCCTGGCGTAGCTGCAGACGTTCCAGTAGCGCCACCTGGGCCTGCTCACTGCCAGCCAGGCCGTCGCGTTCACGCTGGCTGGCTGCCAGCCGATCGGCTGCCTCGCCCAGGGCCTGCTGTGGGTTGGCCGTCGCTGCGGGTTCCTCCTGGCTCGGTGCGCCTGCGTCCTGCCAGCGGTGCTGCCATTGCTCGGCCTGAGTCAGGGCTTCGTCCAGTTGCCGCTGCGCCTCACGCTCGAGTTCGTGCAACTGCTGCTGGCGCGCCTGCGCCTCCTGCCAGGCCAGCCAGTTGGCTTTCTGCTGCGCCAACCAGCCTTCGCCATCGGCGGGCAGCTCGCTGGCGAAGCCCTCCAGGCTGGCCAGCAGCGCTTGGGCCTGCTGCGCCTGCTCGGCCTGGAGCTGGCCGAGGTGCGCCTGCTGCTCGGTCAGGCGCGCCTGGGTGTTGTCGATATCGCGATCGAGCAACGCCTGCTGCTGTTGCGCCTCGGCCTGCTGGCGCTCGGCCCTCTGGCGCTGCTCGCCCAGGCGCTGCAGCTCAGCCTGCTGCGCCTGCACGGCCTCCAGGCGTGTTTGCAGGGCGGCCAGTTGCTGCTCGTGCTGCTGTTGCAGCGGGCTCAGCTCGGCGGCATTTTGCAGCGGGATGTGATGCTCGCGCAGTTGCTGCTGCCACTGCTGATCCAGCGGCTGCAACTGCGCCTGGGCCTGAGCCTGTTGCTGCTGCACCTGTTCGATCTGCGCGGCCAGGCGGGTCAGCTCATCACGCAGGTTGGCGCCCTGGTTCTCCAGCTCGCTCAGTTCGCTGCGGCATTGCGCCAGGGCCTGTTCGGTGGCGGAGACGTTCAGCGCCTGGTATTGACTGATCGCCGGATGCTCGTGCGAGCCACACAGCGGGCAGGCGTCGCCCGGTTGCAGGCGGGCGCGATAGGCCTCCAGATCCTGGATGCGCTGTTCCTGTTCCAGCAGCTTTTCCTTGTCAGCGATCTGCTGTTTGAGTGCCTTGTAGCGCTCACGCAGGGCGTTGATCTCGATGTTCTTATCCGCCTGCTGGCGCTGCAACTCGGCCAGGCGCGGCGGCAGCTCGGCCAATTGGGCGTTCAGGGCCTCACGGCTCTGCGCCAGTTGCTGCAGGCGGTCGAATACCCGGCTACGCGCTTGCAGGCGCTGCCAGTCCTGGCGCAGGCCAGCCTCTCCCGCTTCGCCCAGCAGGCCCTGCACGCTGGCCTGCTGCTGCGCCTCGGCATCGCGCGCCTGCTGCACCTGCTGCTGGGCCTGCGCCAGGCGCGCGCCCTGCTCCTCACGCTGGCGTTGCAAGGTGGCGAGCTGCGCGCCGGATTCGTTCAGTCGCGCTTGCGCAGTCTGCAGTGCCTGCTCAGCCTTGGCCCGTTGCGTGAAGCGCTCGTCCCAACCACTGAGCAGCTCCCCCAGCCGCGCATGCTGGCTGCGTTCGCTCAGCCATGCCTGCACCTCGGCGTGTTGACGCTGCACCTGAGTCAGCGCCACCTGGCGCTGCTCACGCCAGTGCGCCGCATGATGGCTGGCCTGCCACAGCGCGCGGCATTCACGCTCGGTGCACGCCTGCATCTGCTGGCGCAGGTCAAGCAAAGCTCGCTCGGCCTGCTGGCACTCATGCTGCGCCTGCTGCCAGGCCTGGTGCAGCGGCAGCAGGCGCGCAGCGGGTTCGCTGGCAGCCAGGCGCTGCAGGTCATCGGCGGCGGCGGCCTGGCGCTGCTGGGCCTGCTCCAGCCCTTGTGCGGCCTCAGCGGCCTGCTGCTCGGCACGCTGCAGCGCCTCACGCCAGCGCTGCTGCCCCTGCAACGCCTGTTGCTCGGCCAGCAGCGGCGCCTGCTCCTGCGTCAGGCGTTCGGCCTCGGCCTGTAGTTCGGCGCGCTGCGCCTCGTCCAGCAGCTCCATGCCCTGGGCGCGGCTTTTCAACAGGCATAGCGCCTGTTCGGCGGCCTTGGTGCGCTCATAAACCTGCTGAGAAATCTGCCCATAGACCTCGGTGCCGGTCAGTTCTTCCAGCAGCTCGGCGCGCTGGTTGGCGTTGGCTTCGAGAAAGGCGGCGAAACCACCCTGGGCCAGCAGCATGGATTTGGTGAAACGCTCGAAGTCCAGGCCGGTCAGCTCGGCAGTCAGGCTTTCCTTCTCGCGGATCTTGTCGGTAAGGATTTCGCCATCGGCGATACGCGCCAGCTCCACCTTGGGCGCCTGCAGCGCGCCATCGATCTTGTCCCGCGCGCGGCGCTGGCTCCAGAAGGCGCGGTAGCCCTGCCCCTTGACCTCGAACTCCACCTCCGCCAGGCAGTCGGCGGTGTGTCGGGTCATCAGCTCGTTGCCACTGGCCGACAGCGTGCTCATGCGCGGCGTGCGGTGATACAGGGCCAGGCAGATGGCGTCGAGCAAGGTGGTCTTGCCCGCGCCGGTCGGCCCGGTGATGGCGAACAAACCGCTACCGGCGAAAGGCTCGGCGGCGAAGTCGATCTTCCATTCGCCCTTGAGGGAATTGAGGTTCTTGAGGCGCAGGCTGAGGATTTTCATGCACAGGTCGTAAGCCGTTGAAGGCGGTCATTCTGGCATATCGAGGATTCAGTCGCGGCAATAGCCCTCGCCGCTGCGCACGGTCAGGCAGTTGTGCTTGTCCAGCAGCCATTTCATGCCGGTGGCTTCGCCATCGCTGGCAGTGAGGCTCTCCACCACGCCGTCACGCACGAAAACGATCTTCGCCCCCTGCGCACGCCCGACGAAACGCCGTGGGCCGTCGAGGTTGGCAATGGTCAAGCGGTAGTCATCGGGGGTACCGGTGATCTCCAGGTAAGTGCCTTCAGGCCCATTCCAACGGCCCAGCCATCCGTCCGTGACAGCACCTGCCGTCGTTCGCTCAGGCGTGCTGCTGCATGCGGCGCAGGCCATCAGCACAGCCAGGGAAATGGTGATCTTGAGTGAAGGTATGTGCATGGCAGCCTCTTTCCAACAATGCTCCGTATGCCTGTTCGAGGGCAGCCAGGCCCCCGGGTTCTATCGCTCTGCGCAGGATTTCACAGCACCTCGATGCAGTCACGGCCTGCCGCCTTGGCGCGGTACAAGGCCTGATCGGCGCGCAGCATGAGGCTATCGGCGCTTTCACCCGCTCGATACTCGGCGATGCCGAAGCTGGCCGTCTTGCTCTGCACGGTATCGAACTCGAAACCATTGATACGCCGCTGCAACGCCTTGACCGCCAATTGTGCCTGACGCGCACCGATCTCCGGCAAGAGGATGAGGAACTCCTCGCCACCCAGCCGCCCGACCCTGTCCACCACCCGCACGCTGTCACGCAGCAAGGCGGCGAACTGGCACAGCACCTTGTCGCCCACGGCATGCCCATGGGTATCGTTGACCTGCTTGAAGTGATCGATATCGATCAACACCACGGAAAACCGGGTGCCATAGCGATTGGCGCGCTCCACTTCATCGGCCAGAAATCGCTGCGTACAGGAACGGTTCCACAAGCCGGTCAGGCTGTCGAGGTTGGCACTCCGCTCCAAGCTGCCCTGATGCAGGAACATCAGCTTGTGTGCCCGCTCCAGCATGATAGCGCTGAGCAGGCCGAAGGAGAACGACGCCAGTATCCAGATCAGGTGCAACCGCTGTGGGCCAGGCGCGAGCGAGTCCTCGAGGGTGACCAGCAGAATCGCTGCCAGCGACACCAGCGAGGTGCCCATGGCCCGCTTCAGCGCCAAACCCGAGATGGCGAAGGTCCACATCAGGTTCAGATAGATTTCCGGCGCATAGAGGGCAAAGCGCGGCGTACCGAAGTTGAAGTAGAGATTGGCCACCACCGACACGATCGGAGCCACCGTCAGCAGGCCCAGCATCCAGGACTGCCGCCTGGGGTAAAAGCTCAGCAAGCCGATGGCCAGCAGCGCACCGGGCACCAGCAGTGCATGGATGAGCAATCGCGCAAACGGCTGATCGCTCTCCACGTTCTGCTCGATGCCGGCGTAGATCAGGTACAGCACCATGGTCAGGAAAGCGACGTAACGAATCTGCGCAATCTTGGCCTGCCGATACCACTCCTCGAACGCCTGTCGTGTCGCCTCAGGTACACCCAGCAACGGATCCAGCGAGCGCGCCAACATATTGATCACGGCACTTTCGCTCCCCAATCAGAAAGCCCTCGATCACAGCATAGAACGCCTGGAGCGAGAGCTGTCAGCCTTTATAAGCCATGCTGCACATGGAGTAGCCTGCTCAGTGTCGGTAGCGCTTAGCCGATAGCACCTGCCAGGTTGATTCGCGCCTGTGCCTCATAGCGCTGCCTGAAATGCTGCGTGTTGTATAGCCGAGGGCGCGCCAGAAAGCCCTTGAGCACGCTGCGCCGCTTCATGCGGTACACCCAGCCCGGCACCCAGGCGTACTCGGCGCGCACCTGGGCGTCGTATTCGGCAAACCGCTCCGGCGCGGCCCCGAGAATGGCCAGGTCGATATCCACCAGCAACTGCTCATCCGCGGCGCTTGGTGTTGCGTCATGCCGGGTGGCCATGATCAGTTGCTCGACCCGCGCGAGCGTCGCCTGATCGGCCTGGGCAGCCGCCAGCGTCTCGATGGCCCAGTCCGCGCTACGCCGCTCATTGTCCTTGCCACGCACATCGTAGATGGCATCGTGAAACCAGAGCGCGATAGCCACCTCGCCCGGCTGCTGCGCCAGATGCCGTGCCTGCTCGAAGTGCCCAAGGCACTCGGATAGGTGCTGCAGGGAGTGGTAATGACGCTGGGGTTCCTCGTAGGCACGGACGAGCTGCTCGAACAGACCTGGCGGTGGCTGCAGGCCGAGATCTGACCAGGCGTGGGCCCAGGATGAGGTTAGAAGATTCATTGGGGTTACCCGAGGCTGCAATCACGCGCCTGTAACGCGCTTTGCCTAACCATGCCGCGATGGATGATCACTTAGCAGTCGCCCATAGATTGCGGATTCCACGCCATCCGGCCACCCAGTCCGCTCTCATCTGGCCAGGCATTCCAGGGCCATCTGGCCACCTGTTCCACGGCCATCCGGCCGGGCAGTCGGAGCGCAGCGACGCAGGGGTGGCATTGTTAGTCTGGGTTGGCTGGCGTCGTCAATTTCTGCGTCCGTTTGCGCATTGATTCACCCTTCAGATTGATCCGATAAGCGTTGTGCACCAGGCGGTCGAGGATGGCATCGGCCAGGGTTGGATCGCCGATCAGTTCGTGCCAGTTGTCCACGGGCATTTGGCTGGTCACGAGGGTCGAGCGCTGGCCGTAGCGGTCGTCCAGTAGCTCCAGCATGTCGCGGCGCTGTTCGGCGGTGAACGGCGCCAGGCCCCAGTCGTCGAGGATCAGCAGGTCGGTCTTGGCGTAGCTGCTCATCAGCTTGGCGAAGCGCCCGTCGCCATGGGCCAAGCCCAACTCTTCCAGTAGGCGCGGCAGACGCAGGTAGCGCACGCTGTAGCCGTCCCGGCAGGCCTGGTGGGCCAGGGCGCAGGCCAGCCAGGTTTTGCCCACGCCGGTGGGGCCGCCGATGATCAGGTTGAGGCCGTCGCGTAGCCACTGGCCGCCGCTCAGTTGCAGGATCAGCGCCTTATCCAGCCCGCGCGGGCTGCGGTAGTCGATGTCTTCGAGGCAGGCGTTGTGCTTGAGCCGGGCCTGGCGCAGGCGGCTGCTCAGGCGCTTATCGTCGCGTTCAGTCAGCTCGCGGTCGACCAGCAGGCCGAGGCGTTCCTCGAAGCTCAGGCTGTCGATGTCCGGGGTTTTCAGTTGTTCGTTCAGCGCCTTGAGCATGCCGTGCAGGCGCAGGGTTTGCAGCTTGTCCAGGGTCGGATGGGGCAGCATGGTGAGTTTCCTTGGGTTCAGTGGTAGTAGCCGGGGCCGCGCAGGTTGGCGTGGTCGTCCGGCAGCAGCGGCAGGTTGGCTTGAGCCAGCGGCAGGCTTTCCAGGCCCTGGCACAGGATCGATTCGAGGCTCTTGTAGCTGCACGCGCCGAGGCTGAGGGCGCGTCGGCAGGCCAGCTCCAAGCGCACTTCGCCATGAGTCTTGCCCAGGCGCAGGATGCCCAGGCAGGCCCGGTAGCCCTGCTGCGGATGGATGCGCCGTTCGAGGATGTGCCGGATCACGCCGGCGGTGTTCGGCCCGGTCTGCTCGGCCCAGCGGATCAGCCGCTGCGGCGTCCACTCGGCATGCTCGCGATGGCTCTTGGGCATGTGCTCGGCCTGCGTGCTGTGCCTGCCCTTGTGCATTGAGCGCAGGTGGCTGGCCACTCGCTGGTTGGCGTGGAAACACTCGACGGTGCGCGCCGTCAGGCGCACCTCCAGTCTTCTTCACCAGTTGATACGGCACCGAGTAGTAATGCCCATCGACCTCGACGTGGTAGTCGATGTGCACCCGCGCCTTCTTCCACTCGGCGTAGACGTAGGGTTGCACCGGCAGGGGGCGCAGCGCCGGACGATCCAGGCTGTCGAAGGCCGTCTGGCGCGAGCCCGGCAGCTTCTTGAACGGGCGTTGGTTGAGCCGCTCCAGCAACACGGAGATGGCGCTGTTGAGTTCGTCCAAGGAGAAGAACTGACGGTTGCGCAGGGCCGCGAGGATCCAACGCTCGACCACCTGCACGCCGACTTCGGCCTTGGCCTTGTCGCGCGGTTTGCGTGCCCGCGCCGGCACCACCGCCACTCCGTAGTGCTCGGCCAGGTCGCGGTAGCTGGGGTTGATGTCCGGCTCGTAACGATGGGCCTTGCTTACCGCGCTGCGCAGGTTGTCCGGCACCACGATCTCCGGCACGCCGCCGAGGAAGGCAAAGCAGCGGGCATGGGAGCCTAGCCAGTCCGGCAGCTGCTGCGACCAGGTGGCTTCGGCGAAGGTGTAGCTGGACGCGCCGAGCACTGCGATGAACACCTGCGCCTGGCGGATCTCGCCGCTGTGGCGATCGATAACCGGCACCGTCTGGCCGGCATAGTCGACGAACAGCTTCTCGCCGACGCGGTGCTCCTGACGCATCACCACGTCCAACTTGCCCTGCCAGGCTCGGTAATGCTCACAGAACCAGCTGTACTGAAAGCCCTGCGGCTGGCTCAGGCGGTACTCCTGCCAGAGCAGCGCCAGGGTCACCCCGGGGCGGCGCAGTTCGGCATGCACCCATGCCCAATCGGGTAAAGGCCGCTTCTCGCTGGCAACCGCCGGGGCCGGCGGGAACAGTTGCTGCTCCAACTCGGCATCGGACAACGAACAGGGCCAACTGAGACCACTGGCGGCAAAACGATTGAGGTAGTCGCCGACGGTGACACGACCGACCTGCACGCTGACCGCAATCTGGCGAGCTGATAGTCCGACCTCGAACTTGAGACGTAGTACTTCGCGAATCTTACGCATGGATAAACGCTCCACGACGACCTCTCTGCTTCGAAAAAGAGGTCGATGGTAGTGAAGAAATCCTGCGTAGCTGCCTGCCCGGTTGAGTGGCCGGATGGCCGTGGAATCAGTGGCCGGATGCGCGTGGAATGGGTGGCCGGATCAGCGTGGAATCGGTGGTCAGATGTTCATGGAATGGGTGGCCAGATGACCGTGGAATCCGCATAGATTGCAGAGTCAGAGACGACGCCATTGACCTCCCAACGCAGCCTCAACAGGCCCTCGTGGGAAAAGCCGAGTTTCTCCAGCGCTTTTGCCGAAGCCTGGTTCGCCGGGTCGATCTCTGCCTCGATACGGCGAAGCCCCAGTGAATCGAAGCCATACTGAATCAACGCCTCTCCGGCCTCGCTGATATAGCCTTGCCCCCAACAAGAACGTGCCAACCCGAAACCTATCTCAGCACGTCTGGAGGCCTTATCGTAGCTGAACAACATGCATTTCCCTGCCAGTTCATCGGTAGACCTCAGCCCTGAGGAATCCCCACAAAAATCCCATTTTTATCAATGGGATAGCTTGAAGAAGCCTGCATGAGTCGGGCAGTTTGGTAGTCGCCAAACAAACCAACCCCCGAGACTCATGCAGGCAGTACGATTCTTACACAAGGCATTTTCCCAAGCACTCCCCACGATCCACAGCAAGCGGCTGAACGCCTTGATGAGCAGCGTCAGTGCCTTGCTGCATGGGCATCGCCTGACCCTGACCGACCTTGGCAGGGCCATGCCCAGCGAGGCTTACACCAAGCATTCGATCAAGCGCGTGGATCGCCTGCTTGGCAACGCTCACCTGCAATACGAACGCACGCTGTTCTACTGGAAAATGCTGACTGCGCTGATTGGCTCCCTGCGTCATCCATTGATCCTGGTGGATTGGTCGCCGATCAATGCGGCCTCTGACCTTTACTTGCTGCGAGCTTCAATCCCGCTGGCTGGTCGAGCGTTTCCTGTGTACGAGAGCGTGCATGACCGTGAAGGCTGCCCTCAGCGTCAGAGACAACTGCTCGATGCACTGGAAGCCATGCTTCCCAACCAATGCGTGCCGATCTTGGTAACGGATGCCGGATTTCGCCGCCCCTGGTTCCAGGCTGTCGAAGCCAAGGGGTGGTATTACGTGGGACGCGTCCGCAATCGTGATCTTTATCGCGACGAGCAAGGTCAATGGCAGCCGATCAAGCAGCTCTACCAGCAGACGACATCTCGTGCGCGGTCACTCGGCCAAGTCGAGATGACGCGCAGTGCACCGCACAAAGTTGCGTTGTACGGCATTCACCAACCGCCCAAGGGCAGAAAACATCGACGCGTGACGGGCAGCATCGCACGCAGCAAGCTCAGCCGGCAGAATGCGCGTCGTGAACAGGAGCCCTGGCTGCTCGCCAGCAACCTGCCACAAGCCAACTGGACGGCACGTCAAGTCGTGGGTATCTACCGAAAACGGATGCAGATTGAGGAAGGTTTTCGGGATGTGAAAAGCCTACGTTTCGGCTTTGCTTTCGACCTACACCGGACGCGCTGCCCACGGCGTATCGAGATCCTACTGCTGATCGCAGCACTGGCGTGTTACGTGCTGTACTTGGCTGGCCTCCAGGCTCACATGACAGGCAAGTCGCGCCGCTTTCAGAGCAACAGCGTCAGGCATAAAACCGTACTGTCGCTCTGGCGTATCGGTCTTGAATACCTCAGGCGCTCGGCCAGCGATTTATCCTACTCGGCACTCACAAAGATGGAGCTATTGCTGCGTGACGAGGTGCACCGGCAAGCTCGGGCGCTGGAGTAGATTTGTGGGGATTCCTCAGACCTCAGCCATATTCCAAGCACAAGTGACTGTTGACCTCGCATTGACTCATTACTCTTCTCGATGAATGCGATGGCCTCCTGAACATCGGCCCAGGGGGCCGTATTCCAATAACGCATGACCTGCGCATCGGAGAAAATCGCCAACAGCGCTGGGGCGTCAGATGGCAGCAAGGGTTTGAGTATCAAACGCTCGGTTTCCAGTCGTGGGAAAAACACGTCCTGTGACATCGACGACTCCTTTGCAGTTGTAAAGATTGCTCGAACGCGGAAAACCGCCAACCGGGTGTGATGCCGGGCTGCTCACGCCAGCCATTTGAATGACCGAGCCAAGAAGTCGCTGGCTCCATCCCTGATGATTTCACCATGCGCCATGATCAGTGCTCGTGGTTTCCATGCCACTATCCGCTCGAAATGCTGACGCGCCTCAGCCTTGGCAAAGATGAAGCTCAAGCGCCAATCCAGAGGCATTTTGCCGTTGGGCGCCAGGATACCCGCGCACCTGGCAGCGAACCGCTGACAACAGTTGAAGTCCTTGCCGGAAAAGTTCTCGACCAGATCCGCAACGATCAAGGTGGCCGAAGCGCAATGGAAAAATACGCACTCCTGCATGAATGGAGAGCCAGAAAAGATGCGCTGTTCGATCTCATCCTGCCACGCCCAGGTACCCGGATCATTCAGTGAGCCATGAAACGCTATATCAGCCCGCTTCTTGATCACCTCGTCCGTGCCGTAAACCTTGGCTTGAGGATAAGCCTCGACCCACTGCGCCAGAAACAGATGGTGCAAATGGCTCGGCGCGACCAGATACCTCACCGGCCCGAGCCTCTCGAGCTGCATTTTGATTGCTGCCGATAATCTGATGGGGCTGTGAACCCAGAGATCGCCGTCGGCAAGGCGTACAACGGTCATGCGCGTTGAATATGGCAGGCTCATAAAGCGAACCGGCTCGCCCTCGAATATCCATAGGCCAGTCGCCAGCTCTTCCATACACACCTCAACCGTATAAATCTTGACATAGCAGGGATACTGACTCGCTTCTCAGGCGAACCACTAAGCCCCCTAAAAACCAGAAACTCAAATCTATAACGTAAGCGCAGCGAAAGCCCTGAATCACCCTTACAGCTTCGTCGGCTTGGAGCGCCACAAGTAAACAGCCCAAGCCAACACCAGAATCTCAAGCAAAAACGACCAGTGCAAAATAAAATTCAGCCACCAAGGCTTATAGACCGCTTCCACAGTGAACATGGCGTAGGGCTTATCTATGAATGGCGCAAACCACCATATATCGCCCACTATCGAGTCCAGCAGCATATGAATGAATCCACCAATCGAAAAGATCAGCATGAGCGCAGCACCTGATTTATTAGCTGCGAATTTGAACCACGCATACGACACGGCAAGAAGCCCCAGCCAAAGCAACGGATAATGCGGCCAGTAGGTATGGTGGTGACTTTGCCTATTGTCGACGAAATAAAAATAGAACATATCGAAATCCGGCGCGATTCCGCCGAGCACTCCCGCCAATATAAAAAGCCTTGCGGAAACTCCGGTATTTGCGAATCGCTTGAGCAGCAACTTTGCGGAAATATACCCAGCTGGCAGATGGCCAATGAACATACAAGCACTAACCTGAGGTTAAGGGACGGAATTCAGCCCGTCCCAGTGAGAGGAGCGAACAATTTGAACCGCTACTGATACAACTCGCGCCCGCTATTAGCTGGACGCCCGTCGCTCGGTATTCTTGTCCTGATAAATCCAGATATTAGCCTCTTGAATTCGGACAGGCTATAACCTGTATCAACGAAAGAAATTTCATATATCCTACATTTGACCGCACCAATAAAAATGTAGCTTTTTTGTTCCTGGGAAGTGCTTTCGTACAGACGCGACGGACTAATCAGCCAGTCTGTATCCCTTAATACAAACTCACTTCCCGCAACTTTCTCTACGTAATTTATATAATTCCTTTTCCCACCCCAAAAATAACCAGAAACAAAGCTTTCGTGAAGGCACTCAGTAGTATTTGAAATTATTAACGGACTGCTTGCCCTTGCAGTTTCATATATATAGCGCGTATCACCCGAGCTATAGGATATTTCTTCCGCGTAAAACAATAGCGCACCCCTATCAACACTTACCCCGACATCCTCCAGATTCTCATGCGTGTAGAGATACTTATACTTATCAACAGGCAGCGGTCTTGTTTCAACTATTTTAGAGCCACTGCAGGCTGTTAGCAGCAAAACAAATATAAGCACTCCAACTTCTTTCATACATACCTCGATGTATGTAACGTTTGGTTAAGGGGTGGGCTTTAGCCCGTCCAGTGAGCGAAGCGCACAGTTTGAAGCACTAGTTAGATTTCACGCTGTGGCCTGCGGATTCCACGGTCATCTGGCCACCCATTCCATGAACATCTGACCACCGATTCCACGCTGATCCGGCCACCCATTCCACGCGCATCCGGCCACTGATTCCACGGCCATCCGGCCACTCAACCGGGCAGGCAGCTACGCAGGATTTCTTCACTACCATCGACCTCTTTTTCGAAGCAGAGAGGTCGTCGTGGAGCGTTTATCCATGCGTAAGATTCGCGAAGTACTACGTCTCAAGTTCGAGGTCGGACTATCAGCTCGCCAGATTGCGGTCAGCGTGCAGGTCGGTCGTGTCACCGTCGGCGACTACCTCAATCGTTTTGCCGCCAGTGGTCTCAGTTGGCCCTGTTCGTTGTCCGATGCCGAGTTGGAGCAGCAACTGTTCCCGCCGGCCCCGGCGGTTGCCAGCGAGAAGCGGCCTTTACCCGATTGGGCATGGGTGCATGCCGAACTGCGCCGCCCCGGGGTGACCCTGGCGCTGCTCTGGCAGGAGTACCGCCTGAGCCAGCCGCAGGGCTTTCAGTACAGCTGGTTCTGTGAGCATTACCGAGCCTGGCAGGGCAAGTTGGACGTGGTGATGCGTCAGGAGCACCGCGTCGGCGAGAAGCTGTTCGTCGACTATGCCGGCCAGACGGTGCCGGTTATCGATCGCCACAGCGGCGAGATCCGCCAGGCGCAGGTGTTCATCGCAGTGCTCGGCGCGTCCAGCTACACCTTCGCCGAAGCCACCTGGTCGCAGCAGCTGCCGGACTGGCTAGGCTCCCATGCCCGCTGCTTTGCCTTCCTCGGCGGCGTGCCGGAGATCGTGGTGCCGGACAACCTGCGCAGCGCGGTAAGCAAGGCCCATCGTTACGAGCCGGACATCAACCCCAGCTACCGCGACCTGGCCGAGCACTACGGAGTGGCGGTGGTGCCGGCGCGGGCACGCAAACCGCGCGACAAGGCCAAGGCCGAAGTCGGCGTGCAGGTGGTCGAGCGTTGGATCCTCGCGGCCCTGCGCAACCGTCAGTTCTTCTCCTTGGACGAACTCAACAGCGCCATCTCCGTGTTGCTGGAGCGGCTCAACCAACGCCCGTTCAAGAAGCTGCCGGGCTCGCGCCAGACGGCCTTCGACAGCCTGGATCGTCCGGCGCTGCGCCCCCTGCCGGTGCAACCCTACGTCTACGCCGAGTGGAAGAAGGCGCGGGTGCACATCGACTACCACGTCGAGGTCGATGGGCATTACTACTCGGTGCCGTATCAACTGGTGAAGAAGCAGTGGAGGTGCGCCTGACGGCGCGCACCGTCGAGTGTTTCCACGCCAACCAGCGAGTGGCCAGCCACCTGCGCTCAATGCACAAGGGCAGGCACAGCACGCAGGCCGAGCACATGCCCAAGAGCCATCGCGAGCATGCCGAGTGGACGCCGCAGCGGCTGATCCGCTGGGCCGAGCAGACCGGGCCGAACACCGCCGGCGTGATCCGGCACATCCTCGAACGGCGCATCCATCCGCAGCAGGGCTACCGGGCCTGCCTGGGCATCCTGCGCCTGGGCAAGACTCATGGCGAAGTGCGCTTGGAGCTGGCCTGCCGACGCGCCCTCAGCCTCGGCGCGTGCAGCTACAAGAGCCTCGAATCGATCCTGTGCCAGGGCCTGGAAAGCCTGCCGCTGGCTCAAGCCAACCTGCCGCTGCTGCCGGACGACCACGCCAACCTGCGCGGCCCCGGCTACTACCACTGAACCCAAGGAAACTCACCATGCTGCCCCATCCGACCCTGGACAAGCTGCAAACCCTGCGCCTGCACGGCATGCTCAAGGCGCTGAACGAACAACTGAAAACCCCGGACATCGACAGCCTGAGCTTCGAGGAACGCCTCGGCCTGCTGGTCGACCGCGAGCTGACTGAACGCGACGATAAGCGCCTGAGCAGCCGCCTGCGCCAGGCCCGGCTCAAGCACAACGCCTGCCTCGAAGACATCGACTACCGCAGCCCGCGCGGGCTGGATAAGGCGCTGATCCTGCAACTGAGCGGCGGCCAGTGGCTACGCGACGGCCTCAACCTGATCATCGGCGGCCCCACCGGCGTGGGCAAAACCTGGCTGGCCTGCGCCCTGGCCCACCAGGCCTGCCGGGACGGCTACAGCGTGCGCTACCTGCGTCTGCCGCGCCTACTGGAAGAGTTGGGCTTGGCCCATGGCGACGGGCGCTTCGCCAAGCTGATGAGCAGCTACGCCAAGACCGACCTGCTGATCCTCGACGACTGGGGCCTGGCGCCGTTCACCGCCGAACAGCGCCGCGACATGCTGGAGCTACTGGACGACCGCTACGGCCAGCGCTCGACCCTCGTGACCAGCCAAATGCCCGTGGACAACTGGCACGAACTGATCGGCGATCCAACCCTGGCCGATGCCATCCTCGACCGCCTGGTGCACAACGCTTATCGGATCAATCTGAAGGGTGAATCAATGCGCAAACGGACGCAGAAATTGACGACGCCAGCCAACCCAGACTAACAATGCCACCCCTGCGTCGCTGCGCTCCGACTGCCCGGCCGGATGGCCGTGGAACAGGTGGCCAGATGGCCCTGGAATGCCTGGCCAGATGAGAGCGGACTGGGTGGCCGGATGGCGTGGAATCCGCACTGTGGCCTGGTGGATAGTAGTCCACGTAACTGACAGCTTCAACTTCACACTCGGGATAAATCCAAGCTTGCCAATTTTTCTTTAGCCAAGCTACTGACACTGCACCAGTTTCATGTTTCGCTTCGACTGGAAATACCAACTCAGTTTGTCCGGCATGATGACCAGATGAACATATCAACTTATAAAAGATTGGTGAATCATGTTCTTCGACAATCATGAAGTCGACGATTTTCTCAAATGGAGCTTTTGCCGGAAAACGGAATACCACGCCTCTTCCAAAAGATTTTTTCTTGCAGTTTGCAAGTGGGCGCCAATTCATCGTGTGACCTAACGTTTGACGAGAGGGGCGGCCGGAGCCGCGAAGAGGAGGAGGGTATTTGCAAGCGCAGCTTGCAAACCGTTCCTCTCGACGGGATTGTTAGGCATAGGTAACGGTTGGTTCACCTAAAACCTCTATGACTCTAAAGATTGCTTTTCCTACAACAAAGACTCTATACCTCGGATCGTCTCGGTGCTTGTATGCGGGAATGTCATTGCGTATTGCCTCAATACCGATAGACTTTAGCTTTTCTTCCAGCTGTTTTGCATCATTCTCATTCTTGAAGAAACCAACGATGTGCCAGTGCTGTTGATTCATTACGAGCGTGTAAAAGAATTCGCAAGCATCATCCTCTGAAACGGATGTGTATTCAGGCGGATAGTCTTCACCTCGCTCTGAGTAGTAGACAACCCACTCATTGCCGCGCTTCACGAGGCAAAAAGCATCATGCTCACTGCGGTGAATTGAGAAGTGCGATTTGTTGCAACCTTCAGCGAGCAATTTTTCGAAAACTTCCGAAGCAGTCATGATAATGCCTAAGGATGGTCTGAAATAGACCGACATTTCAGACCTGCTTCGGTCGCTACCGATTTTGAAAGAGGGCCATCTGATCAAAAAACGCTCAGATTGCCCGCTTATTTCTCCATTTCTGACCTCCGCAAGCTGCCTGCGGAGGCTATTTCCCACATTACAGACGCACCTCTCCTGCGCCCCCCAACAAATATCGGCGTGCCATCCACAGATTCGACAGAGCAAATAACGTCACCATCTGTACCGTGTTCTTCACCAAGCCACGAAACCGCACCTTGGTGTAACCAAACTGGCGCTTGATCACCCGGAACGGGTGCTCGACCTTCGAGCGTGTCTGCGCCTTAGCTTTCTCGAGGCGGCGGTATGCCTTGTACAGTGCGCTTTTCTTGCCGTGCTTTTCGTACGTGATGCGCCGAGCCGCGATCTGCCAGATTACCTGGCGCCCCTTATGCTCCTCGCGCTTCTCGACGCCCGTATAACCAGCGTCAGCCGCCACCATGTTCTCTTCGCCATGCAGCAGCTTGTCCACCTGGGTAACGTCCGCAACATTGGCGGCTGTGACATGGACGTGGTGCACCAACCCCGACTCCACATCGACCCCAATATGCGCCTTGGCACCGAAGTAGTACTGGTTGCCTTTCTTGGTCTGGTGCATTTCGGGGTCGCGTTTGCCTTCCCTGTTCTTGGTCGAACTGGGCGCATGGATCAGCGTGGCATCAACGATGGTGCCCTGGCGCAAGGACAGGCCTCGGTCGCCCAGGTAGCCATTGATGACACTGAGAATGCCGGCAGCCAGGTCATGCTTCTCCAGCAGTCGACGGAAATTGAGGATGGTCGTTTCGTCCGGTATACGCTCTAGGCTCAAGCTTGCGAATTGGCGCAGGATGGTCGTTTCATACAGCGCCTCCTCCATGGCTGGATCGCTGTAGCCGAACCAGTTTTGCATCAGGTGTACCCGCAGCATGGCCATCAACGGGTAGGCTGGCCGACCGCCTTCACCTTTGGGATAGTGTGGCTCGATCAGCGCTACCAGCCCCTTCCAGGGCACAACCTGATCCATCTCGATCAGGAACAGCTCCTTGCGGGTCTGCTTACGTTTACCGGCGTATTCGGCGTCAGCGAAGGTCATTTGCTTCATTGAGAAACTCGGGCAACGGGATTGGCCTATTTCACCAGAAACGGGAAGTCTTCTTCAGACTTTCCCTAACGTTTGACATGAGAGGCATGACCCGGCTTGCCGGGGCATGTCCTCTCGATGGAAGGGTTGGGCGTCACTTCTCGCTGGCAGCCAGCTTGGCCCCTAGCCCAGCAAACGCAGCCGTGAAGCCATAGCGCAGCCAGCGCTGCACCGAGGAAGACTCGACGACATGGCGACGAAACGCATGCGCCACGAAGCCGTAAAGCACGAAGACAGCGAATGTCATGGCCATAAACACCGCGCTGAGCGTGAGAAGCTGAAGCAGTGGCTGTGAAGCCCCAGGCTCAACAAACTGAGGCAAGAAAGCCAGGAAGAAGATGGTCAGTTTCGGGTTGAGGATATTCAGAAGGAATGCCTTGATCACGATGCTTGATTTGTCAGCCGGCTTGGCAGTGCCATCGACAGAGAAAGCCGACTTGTCTCGCCAAGTGGCATAGGCGACATAGAAGAGGTAGGCCACGCCCGCGTACTTGAGCACCTGGAAGGCCAAAGCGCTCGTATGCATGACGGCGGCCAAGCCAAGGATCGTGGCCGCCAGGTGCGGGACGATTCCGGCAGTGCAACCAAGGCTTGCATAGATGCTGGCCGCCCGGCCTTGAACGATGCCCGTGGAGACGGTGTAGATGACCCCGGTGCCGGGAATCAGTACAACGATCAGCAACGTGATGAGGAACTCAAGATTGATCATGCGGGCTCCTATGGTGTGGTGACCTGAAACTCTACAGTGACGCCCAACGTTTGGTTAAAGGGCGGGCTTTAGCCCGTCCCAGTGAGCGAAGCGAACGGTTTGAACCAGTTGTTAGAGGCCTACCCAAAGAATTCATGTTCAATTTTAAGTGATGAGCCAGATACTTTTAAAATAAAAGCTTTAACTATGCTTGCACTGCTGTTTGGTCTTTTGTAGTTCGCTTTGAAGATAAATAGTGAATTCTCATCATCACCATTCTGCAGTACTTCAATGTCGCAAAGGTATGCCCAAACATGCCTGGGCTCACTGCTAGATGAGCAGGGTCGATAATATGCGGACGGATTAGACCAATACTTGTCATGTATAGATCGTTTTTGGTCAAGGAATGGACTTAGATCATCGGAGCCGTAATCTTCGCGCTCCATGATTGCAGATTCTTTTTTCTCAACATTGAGCATCTCCTCAAAGTAGCTGTGTATGACTGAGCATACCGCCATTTCAATTTTATTATACATTTCTGGGAGGTTTTCGATTCGATGAATGAGGTTTAAAGCGTCACGAATTTCCATAAAAGCCTCTAAGGATGGTCTGAAATAGACCGACATTTCAGACCTGCTTCGGTCGCTACCGATTTTGAAAGAGGGCCATCTGATCAAAAAACGCTCAGATTGCCCGCTTATTTCTCCATTTCTGACCTCCGCAAGCTGCCTGCGGAGGCTATTTCCCACATTACAGACGCACCTCTCCTGCGCCCCCCAACAAATATCGGCGTGCCATCCACAGATTCGACAGAGCAAATAACGTCACCATCTGTACCGTGTTCTTCACCAAGCCACGAAACCGCACCTTGGTGTAACCAAACTGGCGCTTGATCACCCGGAACGGGTGCTCGACCTTCGAGCGTGTCTGCGCCTTAGGGAAGGTCTGAAATAGGCCGCTATTTCTGGCCGACTTCAGCCACTGCCGATTTTGAAAGAGTCCATCTGATCAGAAAATGCTCAGTTTGCCCGCTTGTTTCTCCGTTTCTGACCTCCGCACGCCGCCTGCGAGGCCATTTTCCACATTACAGACGCACCTCTCCTGCACCCACCAACAAATATCGGCGTGCCATCCACAGATTCGACAGAGCAAATAACGTCACCATCTGTACCGTGTTCTTCACCAAGCCACGAAACCGCACCTTGGTGTAACCAAACTGGCGCTTGATCACCCGGAACGGGTGCTCGACCTTCGAGCGTGTCTGCGCCTTAGCTTTCTCGAGGCGGCGGTATGCCTTGTACAGTGCGCTTTTCTTGCCGTGCTTTTCGTACGTGCTACGCCGAGCCGCGATCTGCCAGATTACCTGGCGCCCCTTATGCTCCTCGCGCTTCTCGACGCCCGTATAGCCAGCGTCAGCCGCCACCATGTTCTCTTCGCCATGCAGCAGCTTGTCCACCTGGGTGACGTCCGCAACATTGGCGGCTGTGACATGGACGTGGTGCACCAACCCCGACTCCACATCGACCCCAATATGCGCCTTGGCACCGAAGTAGTACTGGTTGCCTTTCTTGGTCTGGTGCATTTCGGGGTCGCGTTTGCCTTCCTGTTCTTGGTCGAACTGGGCGCATGGATCAGCGTGGCATCGACGATGGTGCCTTGACGCAAGGACAGGCCACGGTCGCCCAGGTAGCCATTGATGACACCGAGAATGCCGGCAGCCAGGTCATGCTTCTCCAGCAGTCGACGGAAATTGAGGATGGTCGTTTCGTCCGGGATACGCTCCAGGCTCAAGCTTGCGAATTGGCGCAGGATGGTCGTTTCATACAGGGCCTCTTCCATTGCAGGATCGCTGTAGCCAAACCAGTTCTGCATCAGGTGTACCCGCAGCATGGCCATCAAAGGGTAGGCCGGCCGACCGCCTTCACCTTTGGGATAATGCGGCTCGATCAGTGCCACCAACCCCTTCCAGGGCACAACCTGATCCATCTCGATCAGGAACAGCTCCTTGCGGGTCTGCTTACGTTTACCGGCGTATTCGGCGTCAGCGAAGGTCATCTGCTTCATTGAGAAACTCGGGCAACGGGATTGGCCTATTTCACCAGAAACGGGAAGTCTTCTTCAGACTTTCCTTAGCTTTCTCGAGGCGGCGGTATGCCTTGTACAGTGCGCTTTTCTTGCCGTGCTTTTCGTACGTGATGCGCCGAGCCGCGATCTGCCAGATTACCTGGCGCCCCTTATGCTCCTCGCGCTTCTCGACGCCCGTATAACCAGCGTCAGCCGCCACCATGTTCTCTTCGCCATGCAGCAGCTTGTCCACCTGGGTAACGTCCGCAACATTGGCGGCTGTGACATGGACGTGGTGCACCAACCCCGACTCCACATCGACCCCAATATGCGCCTTGGCACCGAAGTAGTACTGGTTGCCTTTCTTGGTCTGGTGCATTTCGGGGTCGCGTTTGCCTTCCTGTTCTTGGTCGAACTGGGCGCATGGATCAGCGTGGCATCAACGATGGTGCCCTGGCGCAAGGACAGGCCTCGGTCGCCCAGGTAGCCATTGATGACACTGAGAATGCCGGCAGCCAGGTCATGCTTCTCCAGCAGTCGACGGAAATTGAGGATGGTCGTTTCGTCCGGTATACGCTCTAGGCTCAAGCTTGCGAATTGGCGCAGGATGGTCGTTTCATACAGCGCCTCCTCCATGGCTGGATCGCTGTAGCCGAACCAGTTTTGCATCAGGTGTACCCGCAGCATGGCCATCAACGGGTAGGCTGGCCGACCGCCTTCACCTTTGGGATAGTGTGGCTCGATCAGCGCTACCAGCCCCTTCCAGGGCACAACCTGATCCATCTCGATCAGGAACAGCTCCTTGCGGGTCTGCTTACGTTTACCGGCGTATTCGGCGTCAGCGAAGGTCATTTGCTTCATTGAGAAACTCGGGCAACGGGATTGGCCTATTTCACCAGAAACGGGAAGTCTTCTTCAGACTTTCCCTAACGAAGCTGTAGAAAAACCCAGGAAACACCAACCGCGTCAAGCCCCGTGCAGCCTTTTTGAAAGGGCCAGTCGAGTATCGAAAGAGGTGTGCTCCGGAGCTGTTTAGGTTGTTTGTTCCGGCTCATGGCCGCTATCGAGCGACTGTATCGCCCTACGGCTGGTCTATGAGTGCGCGGGTTCATGCCCAGACTCCGCGATTGGCCAGCTTTTCGATGTTATGGGTCATGCAGTAGAGCTTCCACTGACCATCGACCCGCTCGCGTCCGCGCAGACTAAAACGATTCAGGCGTTTGTTGTGGCGCAAGTTGCCGAATACCGGCTCCACGGTGGCAAAGCGGCGGGTGATCATCTCGCGTCCGATGTCGCTGTCGATGCGTTGGCGCATTCGCGTCAGACCGTTCTCCTGCTCCTTTTTCGGCAGAAAGAACGCGACCTGGCGTGCCGCAGTTTTCTCCGGCGTGCGCAGACACTGCTTGCGTTGCTGGCAACTCAGGCAATCGCGCAGGGCACCCTTGAACTTGATCATCGCCTGGCCCTTGATCAGACAATGACTGCCGTTGCCATATAGCTGCTTGCCCGCCGGGCAGATACAGATCCTCTGTTGCGGATCGAAGTGGAAGTCGGCCGGTGTGTAGCAGTGGCTGCTGATGCGTTTCGGCCCCTTGTCCCAGAGCGGGTCGGGCTTGGCAGTATGGTGCTGCTGCCCGGCATAGCGCTCATCCCGTTTGCGATAACCGTTATCGGGGATATAAGCAGATATGCCTGCCATTTCCAGGCTCTCGAGTGCCTGGCGACTGTGATAGCCGGCGTCGGCGGTGTAGTGAGTATCGGCACCGCGCAGCGAGCATGTGGCTTCGATGACAGGTTCGAGTAGCGCCTGTTCCGAACCGGTGCCGTGGGCCTGGGCATCGACGATGATCTGCGCCTTTTCGTCCACTGCAGCGACTCCGGTATAGCCCTGGATCACCCCCTTGCTGGTGGCCATCTTGGCCGACTCGTTGTCGGTGCGGTTGGAGAGGTTTACTCGCCCTTTGGCTCCCTTGCGATCTTCGGGGTTTTCATTGAGCCATGCACGCAACTGACGGGCATCAGCCTGCAGACGCTCGAGCCTGCGGGCAGCGCGCTGCGCCTCGTCTTCGGGCTGCTTGTCGCACTGACGCTGGCGCTCAATCATCGTCTGCGCCGCCTTCTCCATCTTCTCGGCCTGGCGGATAAAATCGGCGCGGGTGCCGCTGCGGGACTTGCTGGCATTGCTCGGCAGCTTGACCCCATCGATGGCAAACATCTCTCGCCCGATCAGCCCCTGCTTGTCACAGACAGCGAGCACCTGGGCAAACAGCTTGGCGGCCAGATCACCCATGCTGGAAACGAAATGGGCCAGGGTGGTGAAGTGCGGCTGGCTGTCGCCGGAGATGGCCATGAACAGAACATGATCACGGCACGCCGCTTCCATCTGACGGCTGCTGATAATGCCGCGGCTGTAGGCCAACAGAACGATCTTGAGCAGCACCGCCGGATCATAGGCGGGGGCACCTTCGACACTGTTGCGGTAGCGGGCGTGGAAGTCGGAGAGGTCGAGTTCGTGATCGACCAGATAGCAAAGCGCATGCTCGAAAGTACCGGGCAGCAGTTGCTTGTCGAAATCGATGGGTAGGAGCTTGAGCCCCTTGTGTACGTCCTTGAACCGCGGCATCGCCCGCGTCTCCCTGCAATTGAATGAGTTGGAGATTATCAGCCTGTGGACTGGGCGGCAGCAGGTTTTTCTACAGCCTCAACGTTTGGTTAAGGGGCGGGCTTTAGCCCGTCCCAGTGAGCGAAGCGAGCGATTTTAACCACTTGTTAGGGTTTCCCACCATTTTCGTGAGGAAAGGCTGATGCTGGTTTGGTACTCAGCGCCATAAGCCGCTTGAATAGCTTTTCTTCGGCATCAAGCCCTGCTTGCATTTGCTGCTTTTCAAAGAAGGCAGCTAAGTAACCACATCCGGCGTAAAGAACTGCAATGAGGATTTCCTCTAACTGCCGAACCGTCCCAACGATGAAGGCCTCTGTGGTGTGTTCTCCTTTGAGGTGGGCTGAATAAAAGAAGCTCGCGCCAAAGGGTGAGCCATGAATGACCTCTGACGAGAGTGAATAGATCAGCCCATATGCCGCGAGTAGCCGCGATCCAGCCTTGCGCCCTGCAAGTTCACCTACCCGCCTGATACGACTTGGCATATCTAGGGAAAGTCTGAAGAAGACCTCCCGTTTCTGGTGAAATAGGCCAATCCCGTTGCCCGAGTTTCTCAATGAAGCAAATGACTTTCGCCGACGCCGAATACGCCGGTAAACGTAAGCAGACCCGCAAGGAGCTGTTCCTGATCGAGATGGATCAGGTTGTGCCCTGGAAGGGGTTGGTGGCACTGATCGAGCCGCATTATCCCAAAGGTGAAGGCGGTCGGCCGGCCTACCCGTTGATGGCTATGCTGCGGGTACACCTGATGCAGAACTGGTTCGGCTACAGCGATCCTGCAATGGAAGAGGCCCTGTATGAAACGACCATTCTGCGCCAATTCGCAGGCTTGAGCCTGGAGCGTATCCCGGACGAAACGACCATCCTCAATTTCCGTCGACTGCTGGAGAAGCATGACCTGGCTGTCGGCATTCTCGGTGTCATCAATGGCTACCTGGGCGACCGTGGCCTGTCCTTGCGTCAAGGCACCATCGTCGATGCCACGCTGATTCATGCACCCAGTTCGACCAAGAACAAGGAAGGCAAACGCGATCCCGACATGCACCAGACCAAGAAAGGCAACCAGTACTACTTCGGTGCCAAGGCACATATCGGGGTCGATGTGGAGTCGGGGTTGGTGCACCACATCCATGTCACAGCCGCCAATGTTGCGGACGTCACCCAGGTGGACAAGCTGCTGCATGGCGAAGAGAACATGGTGGCGGCTGACGCCGGTTATACGGGCGTCGAGAAGCGCGAGGAGCATGAGGGGCGCCAGGTCATCTGGCAGATCGCGGCTCGGCGCAGCACGTACGAAAAGCACGGCAAGAAAAGTGCACTGTACAAGGCATACCGCAGCCTCGAGAAAGCCAAAGCGCAGACCCGCTCGAAGGTTGAGCACCCGTTCCGGGTGATCAAACGCCAGTTTGGTTACACCAAGGTGCGGTTTCGTGGCTTGGCGAAGAACACCGTCCAGATGGTGACGTTATTCGCTCTGTCGAACCTGTGGATGGCACGCCGATATTTGTTGGTGGGTGCAGGAGAGGTGCGTCTGTAATGTGGAAAATGGCCTCCGCAGGTTGATTGCGGAGGTCAGAAACGGAGAAACAAGCGGGTTATCTGAGCATTTTCGATCAGATGGACTCTTTCAAAATCGGCAGTGGCCGAAGTCGGCCAGAAATAGCGGCCTATTTCAGACCTTCCCTAGGTTAGTCCAGCTTCCGTTTCCTTTGCCTGTAAACTCGGGAAATTTAGATGCAAGTGTTGATACTGGGTCAGGGTCTGTGCGGACTTCAATCGAGTATTCGCCACTTCCGAATTTCCGATTGTGTTGCCGCCATGCGGCGAATTCGATGTACCTAACAGCTCGGTCTGCAACCGCATTTGACTCCGCTAGGAGGTAGCTTGCATTTACGAAAGACTCGACTGCTGATCGTGCGATTGGATAGGCGTCGCGAACAGGAATTCCGCGTTGTTTGGCAATGTGTAAAAGGGACTCGACAGACTGTCCTGCCCCCATTGCTAGTAATGTGCTTGTGCGTCGTTGTGCGTCCGGGAGGCTACAAGTCAGGGTTTCGCCTTCATATGTGGTGGAGCCTTGGGATGCGACGAAGAGTGCAAGGCGCAAGAACTCTTGCTGATGCATTGCCAAGCCTCGCAAAGCATCCAGCAGTGGTAACTCCTCGTCTGCGGACATAAGTTGTTTTCCCTAACAGTGATTAGATGGAAGGCGGTATTAACGCGATAGTAGAGCCTTCCATCTAACTCCGCACCATCGTCATGTCTGCCCTAGAAAAAATACTTTCAAATCATGGGATTACCAGCCAGCCTCTGAAGCCTGGACGTATTCGCTTGACTTCCTCTTTTTGCTCCACCATTACAACTGTACAAAAACACAGCCATGGAACACTCCAACAAACCTCGCTTGCAAGAGCAGCACCGTAGGATGGGTAGAGCAACGCGAAACCCATCGAATCTCCCCTGGGTTTCGCTGCGCTCTACCCAGGCTACGGGCTTTGGCCATAAGCGCTCGTCCTCGTCGTTATTGCCCCTGCACAGCCTCCAACACCTGCCGATACAACCCCTGCAAACGCTGAGCATCCTCTGCCTCCAGTGCCTCCTGCTGCAGGCGACGGGCGAAGACGTCTTCCACGCTCAGCTCATCCAGCGTTTCCCGTGCTTCGCTGGCCAGGCTGGCTGCCGCGTTGCCGCGCTCGCGGCGGATGCGTAGCACTTCGACGGGGTGCCCTTCGCACAGGGCGTTGATGTGGCTTTGCAGGTCGCTCAGGTAATCGTCGCTGCTCACTTGCACTTCCAGCCACACAGGCCGTTCGGGCGTGCCCTGTTTGGCGACCTCGACGATGGCATCGGTCAGTTCCTTGAGCGAGCCGCGCAGGCTGGCCATGGGTTGGAACACCGGTACGGGCAGTGGCGTGATCGATTGCAAGGCAGCAGTGCCGAACTCCAGCAGCAGCACTTCCTTCTGCTGGCGTGCTTCATCGAAGGACAGGGCAATGGGTGAGCCGCTGTAGCGGATATACTCCAGGCCGCCGACCTTCTGCGGGCGGTGGATATGCCCGAGGGCAATGTAGTCGGCTGGGGGGAAGGCGCTGGTGGGGAAGGCCTCCAGGCTGCCGACGTAGATTTCCCGTACCGATTCGCTGGCGCTGGCGCCGACGGTGGTGAGGTGGCCGGTGGCGATGATCGGCAGCGCCTGGCCCAGTTCCTCGCGCTTGCGCAGCGCCAGCTCGTGCAGCGCCCGGTAGTGCTCGGCAATGGCCTGCTGCAGCGATTGCTGTTTGTCCTGCGCGCTCTGCCCGGCCTGGCTTGCCAGCACGTCACGTGGGCGGATAAAGGGAATGGCGCAGAGGATGGCACCCGGCTGGCCGGCGCGGTCACTCAGCACCAGCACCTGTTCGCCCAGATTGATGCCCACGCCCGGCACCACTCGGGTGCCCAGTTGTGCCAGCAGGCTGCGGCTCTCGCCGAGCATAGCCGGTGAATCGTGGTTGCCGCCGAGCACCACCAGAGCACAGCCGGCGTCGCGCAGCTCGACGACCAGACGGTAATACTGCTCTCGGGCGTAGCTGGGCGGCGCGCCGGTGTCGAATACGTCGCCAGCGATCAGCAGCACGTCCACTTCATGTACCCGTACCTGTTCCAGCAACCAGGCGCAAAAGGCCTGGTGCTCGGCCTGGCGGGTCTTGCCCATGAAGTGCTGGCCCAGGTGCCAGTCGGAGCTGTGCAGGACGCGCAGGGTCATAGCGGCCACTCCTGCACGACGATATGGGTCTTGACCCGCTGCATCTGCGGGAAGGCTTCGATGGCCGCGCGTACTTCGCTCAGGCGCGCCATACTTGGCGCCTCCACCAGCACCAGCATGTCGGTCTCGCCGCTGATGCCGCTGCAGTGGCGGATTTCCGGGTATTCGCGCATGCGCTCAACGTAATCCTGGCAACGGGCGTTCTGGTAGAAAAGCTCGAGGAAGGCCTTGACCCCGCCCTCGCCCGGCACTGCGACCTGGGCGTGATAACCACGAATCACTCCGCTCTGCTCCAGGTGGCGAATGCGCTCGCTGACCGCCGAGCGGGAAAGGTTGACCTCACGGGCGATCTGGCTGACGGAGGTGCGCGCGTCGCTGCGCAGCAGGGCGAGGATCTGGCGATCGAACTTGTCCACGGAGGTGTTTCTCGGGCGGCAATCAGGTTGACGGGAAGAACCGCCATTTCGTCGGTGAAAGGCGACGGCCTGCACTCGGGCGGCGCCTTACCATAGCGGCTTCTGCAAAGGCGAGAGCATACCCCATGAGTCGACTGAACAAGGAATTGGGCCTGCTGCAGGGCGTCGCCCTGCTCAGCACCTCGCTGCTCGGCACTGGCATCTTCGTGGTGCCGGCCCTGGCGGCCACGGCGGCAGGCGAGGCGTCGCTATGGGCCTGGATGATCCTCATTGCTCTGGTGCTGCCGGTGGCCTTCACCTTCGCCCAGTTGGGCAGGCGCTTCCCCCATGCCGGTGGCGCACCGCACCTGATCGGCCGCGCCTTTGGTCTGCGCATGGAGGGCGTCAGCGCCCTGCTGTTCCTTGCCGTGCTGCCCGTCGGTCTGCCCGCTGCGCTGCATATCGCCAGTGGCTTCTGGCTGGCGCTGTTCGACCTCGACCGTGTCGGGCTGCTGGCCATCGAACTGGCCACCTTGGCCGCGATCCTCCTGCTCGGCCAGCGCCCGCCGAAGGCCTCTGGCCTGCTGCAGGGGCTGATCGCCGTGGCCATCGTCGCCAGCGTGGCGCTGATCTGGTGGATGGGTGATCTGCCCCATGCCGACCAACCGCTATTGCCCGCCATGGACGGCCAGTGGCATGTGCTGCCAGCGGCGCTGGGGGTGATGTTCTGGTGCTTCGTCGGCATCGAGGCCTTCACTCACCTGGGCGAGGAATTCAAACACCCGGAACGGGACTTCCCTCTGGCACTGTTGCTCGGCGTGCTGCTGGCCGGCCTGGTGTACTGGGCCTGTTCGGTGGCGGTGCTGAGTTTTGCCACCTACGGTGACGTGCACAGCGACACCACCGCCCTGCCGCGTCTGTTCGAGCAACTGCTGGGCGAGCAGGCGCGCGTGCTGGTGACGGTGCTGGGCTACCTGGCCTGTTTCGCTTCGATGAACGTGTATATCCAGGGCTTCGCCCGGCTGATCTGGAGCCTGGCCGATGAAGGTCGCCTGCCCGCCACGCTGGCCGTGCGCAACCGCCAGGGCGTGCCCGGCAAGGCGCTGCGGCTGGTGGTGGTCAGTTGCGCGCTGTGCGCCGTGCTCTCGGCCACCTTGCAGTTGTCGGTGGATGACCTGATCCGCTACGCCAACGGCAACTTCGTGCTGATCTATTTGCTCAGCATGGCCGCCGGCTGGGTGTTGTTGCGCGGCATCTGGCGCCTGCTGGCCGGGCTCAGTGCGCTGCTCTGTGCAGCGGTGCTGGCGATGCTTGGCAGCGATGCGCTGTACGCCGTGGGCCTGCTAGGCGCCTTGCTGCTGATCGACCATCTGCGCGCCAGGCACAAGGCGCTGGCGTAGGGTGGATCACGCTTCACCGATCCACCGTGCGGATGACCTCGGGGCGCATGGGGTTCTATCCTTAGGCTGAATTCGCCGAAAGGAAGCCTCATGCGCCGCGTACTCAATGACCTGAAAATCATGATCCTGGCCAACCTGTGGATAGTCCCGGTGGTGGCCGGCCTGGTCTGGGCGCTGTTCCAGTTCGTCGCGCCGCCACCGCCGATGAGCGCCAGCATGGCCACCGGCGCCCAGGGCGGCGCCTATCAGCAGTTCGCCGAGCGCCTCAAGGAAGAACTGGCCAAGGAAGGCTTCGAGCTGAAGCTGGTGCCCACCTCCGGCTCGCGTGACAACCTGCAACGCCTGCTGGCCAAGGATCCCGAGGTGCAGATCGCCCTGGTACAGAGCGGCCTGGAGCGTCAGTTGGCGCCCGACGCGCAGCACCAGTTGCAGAGCCTGGGAGCGATCTATCAGGAGCCCTTGTGGTTGTTCTACCGCCGCGCTGTCAGCCTGGATCGTATCGCCGATCTGCTGCCGCTGCGCCTCGGCCTGGGTGGCGCAGGCAGCGGCACCCGTGCGGCTAGCGACGCCATTCTCGGCGCCAACGCCATCCTTCCCGAGCAATATCCCGACACCTGGCAGAGCCTCGGCGGCGGCAAGGCCGCTCGTGCGCTGATGGCCGGCGAGCTGGACGCCGCCTTCTTCGTCGGCCCGGCGGAAAACGCCCTGGTGCAGCAACTGGCAGCCAACCCGGATATTGCCCTGGCGCACTTTCGCCGCGCCGCCGCCTACGAGGCGCGCCTGCCCTTCTTCAATCAGGTGAAGGTCGGCGAAGGCCTGCTCGACCTGGCCAGCAATGCGCCGGATCGCGATATCGTCACCCTGGCCCCGGTGGCCACCCTGGTGGTCAACGACGACTTCAACCCCGGCCTGGTGCCGCTGTTTCTCGATGCCAGCCGCGAGGTGATGAAGAACGGCACCCTGCTCGACGCCGCCGGCACCTTCCCCAGCGCCGAGCCACGTACCTTCGAGCTGCACAAGGATGCCGAGCATTACTACACCAAGGGCCTGCCGATCCTGCAGCGCTACCTGCCGTTTCGCATCGCCTCGCTGGCCGACCGCTACATCATCCTGTTGATCCCGCTGATCGTGGTGATGATCCCGCTGTTCAAGGCCGTCGGGCCGATCTACCAGTGGCGCATCCGCGCACGCATCTACCGCTGGTACAAGTACCTGCGCGAGATCGACCGCAAGCTGCACGCCGGCTCCCTGCCGGACGAACTGGACAGCGAGATCGAACGCCTGGAGCAGATGGAGGACGAGCTGGCCACGGTGGATGTACCGCTGTCGTACTCCAACCAGCTCTACGAGCTGCACTTGCACGTGCGCTACGTGATCGAGCGGCTGCGGGTGTTGCAGAAACGTCGGCAGCCGTAGGGTGGACATCGCTTTTCATGTCCACCGATGGGCAGGTTCTGATGCCGAAGCGGTGGATGAAAAAAGCGTCATCCACCCTACGGCACTGACCGCAGCTAGTTTCGGGCAAGCGACCATGAAAAAGCCCGCGAATCGATCGCGGGCTTTCTTTCCCAGCACGGCAAACGACGCTATTTGACCCAGTGCTTGCCCCAATGGGTGATGTCGTAGGCCTGGACGCTACGCTTGAGCATGCGCGAGTCCTGGGCAGCGGCGATCTCGTCATCGACGATCTTGGTGGACAGCGCCAGCCAACTGGCGACGAATGCCATGGCATCGCCGTTGACCTCCAGCGCACGCAGATCGAGGTTGTTCAGGTTATCGCAGGCTTCGTGATAGCACGGATCGAAGGCCTCGCCCGCAGTGCCGCCATAACGGCTGGCCTGCGCTTCGGACTTGACCACCTCGGCCCCGGTGAACAGCCCGCCGAAGGCGATGCCATCGGTAAAGAACTGCGCATAGTCGGAACGGAAGCTGATCTCGTCGCCCTCGAACGGCAGACCGCGCAGGCGGTAATACTCGCCGAACAGACGCTCGATCGCCGCCGAGCCGGGCGGGCCCTGCAGACCGAAGTCCGAACCGTCGCCGTCATAGACGAAATAGGCGAAGTTCGGTGAGGCGATCATGTCGAAGTTCAGATACGCCTTGATCTTCGCCTTTTCCTCATCGGGCAACTGGTTGACATAGTAGGTCGAACCCACCAACCCCGACTCCTCGGCGCCCCACCAGGCGAAACGCAGCTTGTTCTTCGGCTTGGCCTTGGCCATCTGCACGGCCAGCTCCAGCAGCGCAGCGCTGCCCGAGCCGTTGTCGTTGATGCCGGCCCCCTCGGCCACCGAATCCAGATGCGCGCCCAGCATCACCACGTTGCCCGCGTTGCCGCGCTTGCTCTCGGCCACCAGGTTGTAGGTCTGGGTTCGCTCGCGCAACACGTTGGTGACCATGCGCACCTGCTGCTCGGCCGTCTGCGCCAGGCTCACGCCCACGTCATAGGTGCTGAACAGCACCGGAATGCCGCCGGAATAGGCGTCACCCAGGGTGGCGCTGAGCAGACCCTTGCGCTCCTCGTTGTCGCCCTGGTTGAAAATCACCACGCCAACGGCACCGGCGGCGGCGGCGTTCTCGGCCTTGATCTGGAAGTTGCAGGTACCGCGCTGCAGCAGGGCGATGGAGCCAGCCGGGAAGCCGGCGAAATCCTCTGCCTCGCAGCCACTGCTGGACTGGTTGCCCTCGCCCAGGGCGATGTCCACCGCCACCACGGGTGCGCTGACGTCGCCGGCATCGGTCTGCGACAGGTAGGTGAAGTCCACCTCCCACTCGAACTGCGCCGGGGTCGGCGCCAGGCTCTGCAGCACGCCGGGGCCCTGGGGGTAGAACGCGCTGAATGGGAAGGCCTGGCGGCTGACCTGGTAGCCGGCGCTTTCCAGCGTCGCCTGCACATAGTCGAGCGAGCGCTGGTAACCGGGCAGGCCAGCAGCACGGTTGCCGCCGTTGGCCAGGGCGATGTCATTGAACATCTGCAGGTGGGTCATGCTGTTGGCCGCCTGCATGCAGCGCGGCAACAACAGCGGCGTTGCACTGAGCACACCCGAGCGACACTCCGCCGCCCCGGGCCGGGTCGGGCTCCAGAACTGATCGAACAGCTCGGTGACATCGGGCCCCTTGGCCGCAGTGGCCTGCCCGGAAATTGCCGCCAGCAAGGCGGCACCCAGTAGACGGCGATTATGGGTCTTGTTGCGCATGTAATCCTCCAATCCATATCTGGAGATCGAGAAAGGCGGCAACGCTTGTGGCGCCACCGCGGTGCGTCCCTTTACTGCGTCGCGTGGACGTGAAAGACGCTAGCCCGAGTTACGCCATCACGCGAATCCAAAACCGTATTTTTTGCAGAAAATAGAGATCTATCACTGCAGATGACGGCAATTAGCCAGCAAAGATTCACCCAGCCCTAGCGCCCCCCGGCATCTCGTGCCGATGTCAGGTAGACTTCGCCCATACCGCTGCAGCCGCGGCGCGAGCACTCACTCGCCCGGCCATGCCGCCAACCCCATCGCGAACCCGCCAAAGACCGAAGACCCCATGCCGATCCGTCACTGCATCGTCCACCTGATCGACAAGAAGCCCGACGGCAGCCCTGCCGTGCTGCACGCCCGCGACAGCGAGCTGGCCACCTCGCAAGCCATGGAAAACCTGCTGGCCGATCTCAACGAGAGCTACAACGCCAAGCAGGGCAAGGCCTGGGGTCTGTTCCACGAGGAGTCCGGCGCCTACCCCTTCAGCGGCTGGCTCAAGGCCTACCTCGATAACGAGCAGGACTTCACCGCCTTCAGCCGCCAGGCCGTGGAACACCTGCAAAAGCTGATGGAAGAATCCAACCTGTCCACCGGCGGCCATGTGCTCTTCGCCCACTACCAGCAGGGCATGACCGACTACCTGGCCATCGCCCTGCTGCACCACAGCGAGGGCGTGGCGGTGACCGACGCGCTGGACGTGACTCCGGCCAAGCATCTCGACCTCGGCCAACTGCACCTGGCCGCACGCATCAACATCAGCGAGTGGCAGAACAACAAGCAGTCCAAGCAGTACATCTCCTTCATCAAGGGCAAGAACGGCAAGAAGGTCTCGGACTACTTCCGCGACTTCATCGGCTGCCAGGAAGGGGTCGACGGCCCGGGCGAGACCCGTACTCTGCTCAAGGCCTTCAGCGATTTCGTGGAGAGCGAGGATCTACCCGAGGAGCAGGCCCGCGAGAAGACCAAGACCCTGGTCGGCTACGCCAGTAGCCAGGCCAAGATGGGCGAACCCATCACCCTGGAAGAACTCTCCGGGCTGATCGACGAGGAACGCCCCAAGGCCTTCTACGAACACATCCGCAACAAGGATTACGGCATGGCCCCGGAATTTCCGGCGGACAAACGTACCCTGAGCCAGTTCCAGCGCTTCACCGGTCGCGCCGAAGGTCTGTCGATCAGTTTCGAGGCGCACCTGCTGGGCTCGAAGATCGAGTACGACGAGGGCCGCGACATGCTGATCATTCGCCAGTTGCCGACCCAGTTGAAGGATCAGCTCAAGCGTCGTCAGGACTGACATGGATACGCGCCTGGCGGACGAGTGGCTCGATGCTTGCCTCTGCCAGCCAGATGCCCCGCTGGCCGGCGACCCCGCGCGTACCTTCGGCCTCGACAAGCATGCAGCCAAGGCGCGCCTGGCGCGGCTCAAACCCTGGCTGCAGGAGCAACAGCGGCGCCTCTGGGCCAACCGGCGCCAGGCCCTGTTGCTGGTGCTACAGGGGCCGGATTGCAGTGGCAAGGACAGTGTCATCAGCCATGTGGTCAGCGCCTTCGATCCACAGGGCGTCGCGGTGCACGGTTTTCAGGCCCCCACGGCCCAGGAACGCCAGCAGCATTTCCTGCAGCGCTATCGCCAGCGCCTGCCGGCAGCAGGCATGCTCGGCGTGTTCAACCGCAGCCACTACGAGGCGCTGATCTGCGATCCGCTCGATGGTCTGTGCAGTGAGGAAGAACTGCCGGCGCGCCTGGCCGAATTGAGAGCATTCGAGGATCAGTTGCCTGCCCGTTCCATCGTCATGCTCAAGTGCTATCTGCAGATCGACCGGGCCGAACAATACCGGCGCCTGGTCGAGCGTCTGGAGCAGCCGGAAAAGCGCTGGAAGCTCAAGATCAGCGACCTGCGCACCCATCGCCAGTTCGACGAACGCAAGCTACGCTGGAGCAGGCTATTGAGTGCCAGCCATAAGGCCGACGCCCCCTGGTATGTAATCCCCGCGCACAAGCGCTGGCTACGCGATCTGCTGGTCGCCAGCCTGCTGGCACGTGAACTGGAAAGACTCCACCTGAACTGGCCGGATCGCCCGGCCCCCTTCAGCCTGGCCGAACTGCAAGCCGCTTCGGCGCACAAGGATCCCATACGATGAAGAAGATTCTGCTGATCCTCGCCGCCCTGGCCCTGTGGCAGAACTGGGGCAAGCTCGACCGCTGGCTGAACCCGCCGCAGGCCGGCAATGCCAGTGGCGAGATCGTGCTCTATGCCACCAGTTGGTGCGGCTACTGCGCCAAGACTCGCGAGCTGCTGCAGGGTGACGGCATCGCCTACCGCGAGGTGGACATCGAGAAGGACGCCATCGGCCGGCGGCAGTACGATGCCATCGGCGGCCGCGGCATTCCGGTGCTCGACATGCGCGGCCAGATCATTCAGGGCTACGACCCGACGGCCATTCGCGCCGCCTACTGATCTCAGTTCAGCGAGCCACCCTCGCGCCGCCACTGCCGTGGGCTGACGCCGAACCAGCGGCGGAAGGCGCGCGAGAAGGCACTGGTTTCCGAATAGCCGAGCAGCGGCGCCAGGTGCGAGATGGGCAATTGCGGTTGACGCAAGTAACGGTTGGCCAGTTCGCGGCGCACGTTGTCCACCAGTTGCGAGAAGCTCAGACCCTGCTCGCGCAGGCGCCGCTGCAGCGACCAACTGGCCATGCCCAGCATTTCCGCAACGTCCTCCAGCGCTGGCTCGCCATACAGCAGGCGCTGGCGGATCTGCTCGCGCACGTCGTTGACCATGTCGCGTTCACCGCGCCCGCACAGAGCGCTGATCTGGTTCAGCGAGTCCTGCATCACCATCAACAGCACCGGGTCGCTGTCCGGCATGGCGCGGTCGAGGCCGCGCTTGGGAATCAGCAGGGAATTGCACGGCTGCTCGAAGTACACCGGCGCATCGAACACCTTACAGTGCTCGTGCCAGTGTTCCGGACGTGGGTGCTCGAAGTGCACCGCACGCGGCGCCCACTGCGAACCGAGTACATGGCGCACCAGATTGAGGGCCATGCCCAGGGTCAACTCGGCGTCCTGGCGACGGCTGAGGATGGCACCGTGGCGCACCTGATAGTCGAAGCGGTAGCACTCGCCCTCGTCGACCAGGCGGATCAGGCTGTTGCGCTGGTGCAACGGGAAGGCGCGGGAGAAGTTGATCAGCGCCTGCTCCAGGGTCGCCGAGCACAAGCCGATATAGCCCAGCAGGCCGAGCGCCTGGGGCTTGAACTGCTGGCCATAGTACAAACCGAAATTGTCGCAGCCGGACTGGTGCGCGGCCTCTTCCAGCACCTGACAGTAATTGGGCAGCGCCAGGCTCAGGGTCGGGTGGCGCAGGCACTCGGGGTCAATGCCGGATATGCCGAGGATACGATCCGGATCACCACCATGCTTCTCGATGAAACCGCACAGGCCGCTCGCCGCCGCGGCCAGCACCCCCGCATTGGCCGGAGCGCCGGACAGAAGCGAGGCACCGAGCGCACCCCCGGCCTGAGAGAGAAAGGAACTCATCAGGTCCTCCTTCGTGACAGTGCGTTTGCGAAAGCAAGAAACACGCCCGCACAGTCATGCAGCGCGCAGTCCACTCTCCGGGGCCTCTGCGCTCCAGCAGCGAGCACCGCCGTCAACGAGTGAGTCATTTTGAAACATGCGCACCAGAACGATGCGAGCGACTTGACCCATTACGACACAACCGACGCACGGCTCCAGCAAGTTGACTTTGCACGACAGCGTGTCGCTCCCTCGGTCAAGTTGCGCTGATGAAATCGGCTCATGATCGACCCAGGCTGAACGTCAGCTCACCTGCTACGTACAACTACAACAACATCGTTTCGGAGAACGCTCATGATTTACGCCAAACCCGGTACCCCAGGTGCCGTCGTCACCCTCAAGCCGCGCTACGGCAACTACATCGGCGGCGAGTTCGTGGCCCCGCTCAGCGGCCAGTACTTCACCAATACCAGCCCGGTCGACGCTTCGGTGATCGGTGAATTCCCCCGTTCCAATGCCGCCGACGTCGACAAGGCACTGGACGCCGCCCATGCCGCCGCCGATGCCTGGGGCCGTACCAGCGTGCAGGAGCGTTCGCACATCCTGCTGAAGATCGCCGACCGCATCGAAGCCAACCTCGAACTGCTGGCCGTGGCCGAAACCTGGGACAACGGCAAGGCCGTGCGCGAAACCCTCAATGCCGACGTGCCACTGGCTGCCGATCACTTCCGTTACTTCGCCGGCTGCATCCGCGCTCAGGAAGGCAGCACCGCCGAGATCAACGACGGCACCGTGGCCTATCATTTCCACGAGCCGCTGGGCGTGGTCGGGCAGATCATCCCGTGGAACTTCCCGCTGCTGATGGCCGCCTGGAAACTCGCGCCGGCCCTGGCCGCCGGCAACGCCATCGTGCTCAAGCCGGCCGAGCAGACGCCGCTGTCCATCACCCTGCTGGTGGAAATCATCGGCGACCTGCTGCCGCCGGGCGTGCTCAATATCGTCCAGGGCTTCGGCCGCGAGGCCGGTGAAGCGCTGGCCACCAGCAAGCGCATCGCCAAGATCGCCTTCACCGGCTCCACCCCGGTGGGCTCGCACATCATGAAATGCGCGGCCGAGAACATCATCCCGTCCACTGTCGAGCTGGGCGGCAAATCGCCAAACATCTTCTTCGCCGACATCATGAACGCCGAGCCGGCCTTCATCGAGAAAGCCGCCGAAGGTCTGGTGCTGGGCTTCTTCAACCAGGGCGAGGTGTGCACCTGCCCGTCGCGCGCCCTGGTGCAGGAGTCGATCTATGACGCCTTCATGGTCGAGGTGATGAAGAAGGTCAAGCAGATCAAGCGTGGCAACCCGCTGGACACCGAGACCATGGTCGGCGCCCAGGCTTCGCAGCAGCAGTTCGACAAGATCCTCAGCTACCTGGAGATCGCCCAGCAGGAAGGCGCGCAGGTGCTGACCGGCGGCGCGGCGGAAAAACTCGAAGGCGACCTGGCCAGCGGTTATTACATCCAGCCCACACTGCTCAAGGGCACCAACCAGATGCGCGTGTTCCAGGAAGAGATCTTCGGCCCGGTGATCGGCGTGACCACCTTCAAGGACGAAGCCGAAGCCCTGGCGATTGCCAACGACACCGAGTTCGGCCTGGGTGCCGGCGTATGGAGCCGCGACATGAACGTCACCTACCGCATGGGCCGTGCGATCAAGGCTGGCCGTGTGTGGACCAACTGCTACCACCTGTACCCGGCGCATGCTGCCTTCGGCGGCTACAAGAAGTCCGGGGTCGGGCGTGAAACCCACAAGATGATGCTCGACCACTACCAGCAGACCAAGAACCTGCTGGTCAGCTACGACATCAACCCGCTGGGGTTCTTCTGATCTGCCATTCCCCTGACAACAGCACCTCGCGGCCTGGCCGCGAGGTGTGAAGGAGTTTTCCCCATGAGCAAAGACACCCTCGCCACGCACGCTTCGGCAGGCGGCGTGGAAACGGAAACGGTGAGCGCCGAGTACTTCGCCAACCGCCAGTTGAAGCAGGGCGCCGCCGGCTGGATCCTGCTGATCGGCCTCGGCGTGGCCTACGTGATTTCCGGCGACTACGCCGGCTGGAACTTCGGCCTGGCCCAGGGCGGCTGGGGCGGCATGTTCATCGCCACCCTGCTAATGGCCACCATGTACCTGTGCATGTGCTTTTCACTGGCCGAGTTGTCCTCGATGATCCCCACCGCTGGCGGTGGCTACGGTTTCACTCGCACCGCCTTCGGCCCCTGGGGTGGTTTTCTCACCGGCACGGCGATCCTCATCGAATACGCCATCGCCCCGGCCGCCATCGCCTGCTTCATCGGTGCCTACTGCGAGTCGCTGTTCGGCATCGGTGGCTGGGTCATCTACCTGATCTTCTACGTGGTGTTCATCAGCATCCACATCCTCGGTGCTGGCGAGGCGCTGAAGCTGATGTTCGTCATCACCGCCGTGGCGGCCATCGCCCTGGGCGTGTTCATCGTCGCCATGGTGCCGCACTTCAATGTGGCCAACCTGTTCGACATTCCCGCCACCGACGCAACCGGCGCCAGCGCCTTCCTGCCATTCGGCTACCTGGGTATCTGGGCCGCCCTGCCCTACGCCATCTGGTTCTTCCTCGCGGTCGAGGGTGTGCCGCTGGCCGCTGAAGAAACCAAGAATCCCAAGCGTGACCTGCCGCGCGGCCTGATCGGTGCCATGCTGGTGCTGCTGGCCTTCGCCGGCCTGATCCTGCTGGTCGGCCCAGGTGGCGCCGGTGCGCAGGCGCTGATGGCCTCGGGCAACCCGCTGGTCGAGGCGCTGGACAAGGTCTACGGCGGCTCCACCTGGATGAGCCAGTTCGTCAACCTGGTCGGCCTGGCCGGGCTGATCGCCAGCTTCTTCTCGATCATCTACGCCTACTCGCGGCAGATTTTCGCCCTGTCGCGCGCCGGCTACCTGCCACGCAGCCTGTCGCTGACCAACCGTAACAAAGCCCCGGTGTTGGCACTGATCGTGCCTGGGATTATCGGCTTTGGCTTGTCCTTGAGCGGCCAGGGCGACCTGCTGATCCTGGTGGCGGTGTTCGGTGCGACCATTTCCTATGTGCTGATGATGGCTGCCCACGTGACCCTGCGCATCCGCCGCCCGGACATGCCGCGTCCGTACCGGACTCCGGGTGGTGTGCTGACCTCCTCGGTGGCCCTGGTGCTGGCAGCGGTGGCGCTGGTCGCCGGCTTCCTGGTCGACCCACGGGTCGTGATCGGTGCGGCGGTCATCTACGCTCTGTTCATCGCCTATTTCGCCTTGTACAGCCGTCACCACCTGGTGTCCGGCACACCGGAGGAAGAGTTCGCCGCCATCCAGGCCGCCGAACGCTCCCTGCGCTGAAAGGCCCACGACAATGAGGGCGCCTTTAAAAACGTAGGCGAGGCAGTCAGCGCAAGGCGAAAACAGCCGAAGATGCGCAGTTTACGAGCTGTAAATGAGCATTCTGAGGTTGTTTTCAACGCGGCGATGACAACGCACGACTGCATGGATGCAGGAGGTAGAGCGACGCAGGAAGCCAAAGCCGAGGTAGTTTTTAGAGGTGCCCGGGAGGATTGATATGGCTAGCTTCACCCATACTATCGGCAACCTGAACTGGCGCTTCGACAGCCTGCGCGAGTTGATGGCCAAGGCTACGCCGGCGCGCTCCGGCGACTACTTGGCCGAGGTCGCCGCCAGCAGCGACGCCGAGCGCGCCGCCGCGCAGATGGCGTTGGCCGAGGTGCCGCTCAAGCACTTCCTGCAGGAGGCACTGATCCCCTATGAGAGCGACGAAGTCACCCGCCTGATCATCGACACTCATAACGCCCAGGCCTTCGCCCCGGTCAGCCACCTCACGGTAGGCGGGTTTCGCGACTGGCTGCTCAGCGATGCCGCCGATGAGGCCAGCCTCAAAGCGCTGGCCCCCGGCCTGACGCCGGAGATGGTCGCGGCGGTGTCGAAGATCATGCGCATTCAGGATCTGGTGCTGGTGGCGCAAAAGACCCGCGTGGTCACCCGTTTTCGCAATACCCAGGGCCTGCGCGGACGCATGTCCACCCGCCTGCAGCCCAATCACCCCACCGACGACCCGGCTGGCATCGCCGCCAGCGTAGTCGACGGCCTGCTCTACGGCAACGGCGATGCCATGATCGGCATCAACCCGGCCACCGACAGCATGAGCGCGGTATGCACCCTGCTGGAGATGCTCGATGCAGTGATCCAGCGCTACGAGATTCCCACCCAGTCCTGCGTGCTCACTCACGTCACCAGCTCCATCGCCGCCATCGAGCGTGGCGCGCCGCTGGATCTGGTGTTCCAGTCCATCGCCGGCACCGAGGCGGCCAACGCCAGCTTCGGCGTCAGCCTCAAGGTGCTGCAGGAAGGCTACGAAGCCGGCCTTAGCCTCAAGCGCGGCCCCCTGGGCAACAACCTGATGTACTTCGAGACCGGCCAGGGCAGCGCGCTGTCGGCCAACGCCAACCATGGCGTCGACCAGCAGACCTGCGAAACCCGCGCCTATGCAGTGGCCCGCCACTTCAACCCATTCCTGGTCAACACCGTGGTCGGCTTCATCGGCCCGGAATACCTGTACAACGGCAAGCAGATCATCCGCGCCGGGCTGGAGGATCACTTCTGCGGCAAGCTGCTCGGCGTGCCCATGGGCTGCGACATCTGCTACACCAACCACGCCGAGGCCGATCAGGACGACATGGATACCCTGCTGACCCTGCTCGGCACCGCCGGCATCAACTTCATCATGGGCATCCCAGGCTCGGATGACGTGATGCTCAACTACCAGACCACCTCCTTCCATGACGCCTTGTATGCACGCAAGGTGCTCGGCCTGCACGCTGCGCCGGAATTCGAGGCCTGGCTGGCGCGCATGGGGATCTTCCAGCAACAGGGCGGGCAACTGCGCATGGGCGAGGAACTGCCGCCGGCATTTCGCCAGGCCCTGGCCCAGTTGTCCTGATCAGTCGAGGCCGTCATGAGCGAAAAGTCCCCCGCTACCGCAAATCCCTGGCAGCACCTGCGCCAACTGACGCCGGCACGCATTGCCCTGGGCCGCGCCGGCACCAGCCTGCCGACCGCTGCGCAACTGGACTTCCAGTTCGCCCACGCCCAGGCGCGTGACGCCGTGCATTTGCCGTTCGACCACACCGCGCTGCGCGAAGCGCTGCATGACCGCCAGATACCGACACTGCTACTGCACAGCGCCGCCGCCGACCGCCACACCTACCTGCAACGTCCGGATCTGGGGCGGCGCCTGCACGAAGATGCCGCACAACTGCTTGATGACTACGCCGCAGAGCACGGCCGCGGCTACGATCTGGCCATCGTCATCGCCGACGGTTTGTCATCCCTGGCCGTACAAAAGCACAGCCTGCCCTTTCTCGAACGCTTGCTGGAGCAGGTGCAGGCAGAGGGTTGGTCGCTGGCGCCCATCACCCTGGTGGAACAGGGCCGAGTGGCGGTGGCGGACGAAGTGGGGCAGCGCCTGGGCGCGAAGATGACGGTGATCCTGATTGGCGAACGCCCTGGCCTCAGCTCGCCGGACAGCCTGGGCCTGTACTTCACCTATGGGCCGAAGGTTGGCCTCAACGACGCCTACCGCAACTGCATCTCCAACGTGCGCCTGGAAGGCCTGAGCTATGGCATGGCCACCTTCCGCCTGATGTACCTGATGCGCGAAGCCTGCCGTCGCCAGCTCTCGGGGGTCGAGCTCAAGGACGAAGCCGAAGTGCCGACGCTGGACAACGCCGGGCCGGGTAATTTCCTGTTGCCGGACAAGCGTTGAGACGGTTGGTCAGCGCATAGGGTGAACACCGTGTGTGGATGAAAAGAGCGTCATCCACGCACTGACCACCCACGTAGCCCGGATGTAATCCGGGAGGCCCTGGCACGCCGCCCCGGATTGCATCCGGGCTACGGACAACGCGCCTCGATACGGAAGGTAGGGTGAACGACGCTTCATCCGTCCACCAAGCGACGAGGACAGCGGTGGATGGAAAAAGCGTCCTCCAGGCATCAACGCGCCTCGATACGGAAGCCCAAACGCGGGAAATGCACATGCAGGGTGCCGGCGCGCTCATCTTCGCGACGCAGGATCAGTTCCTCGCGCCCGGCGAACAGCAGCTCGCCCTCCACCGGGTCGACGCCGTAATCCACGGCGGCAATGCTCACCGCCTGGCCAGGCTGGAAGCCATTGGGGTCGATAAACGCCTCGTCCGGCAAGGCTGCCGGCGTCGCTTCGCGCGCCACGGCGATGGCCTGCTCGCCGCTCATCTCGCTCAACGAGCCGTGACCGAAGTCCAGTACCCGTGCCAGCCAGGCCGCCACTTCCGGGTAATCGTCCACCAGCGGCGCGGTCACCGGGGTGCCACGCAGGAACCACAATGGATGCGCCAGGGCGATGTCGGCGATGCTCGCCTCGCCGAACAGGAAGTCACCACCGCTGCGCAACTGCTGCTGCAGACGCCCCATGATCACCGGCCACTGATGCCGCGCCTGCTCCAACGGCAGGCGGCTGGCACTACCACCGGCGAATAGCGCGCCACGGTCGGCCAGGAAGGCCTTGACGAACTCCGGCGGCAACTTGGCGAAGCGCACGGCGAGGGATTCGGGGGCAAAGACCAGCGCCACCGCATGCTGGAACACCACCGAATCGGCCCATTGGGCGAAGGTGGCCACATTGAACGCCTGCGCCTCGGGATACAGCGCCGGGGTGGCCTTCTCGGCCTCCAGGCGGCGGGCGATCAGCGCGGTGTCGCAGTAGATGTCGGCCCCCACCTGCAGCACCGGCGTCTTGCGGTAACCGCCGGTGAGGGCGGTGAGGTCGGGCTTGGGCATCACCGGCGGGATCATCACCGAGCGCCAGGACAATTGCTTGAAGCCCAGCAGCAGGCGGGCCTTCTCGGCGAATGGCGAGGTCGGGTAGTGGTGCAGGATCAGCTCGTGCATGGCGCGCTCCAGGGCAGATTGAGCGTTCAGCTTAACCGCAGCGGCGGCAGGCGCACACCGCCTCAGGCTGATGCTCCTCCATCAACGGCCAGAATGAGCGCTTCCTTGGCCATCTTGCTCAGACGCTTGATCGCCCGCTCGCGGCGCAGGGCATCGCCCTTTCCGGCACAGGCTTCGACGTAGGCCAGCGCCAGCGCCGGGCTGGTATGGAAGAAACGCGCGCCCTTGCCTGCCTGGTGCTGGGCGAAGCGCCGCTGCGGATCGTCGCTGATGCCGCAGTAAAGGGCGCCATTGGCGGCGCGAACCAGGTAGACGAACCAGGGTTTGTCCGTTGCCGCCGTCATCCGCGTGCTGGGAACCACTCACGCGCCGAGCGCCACAGGCACATGCCGACGAAATAGGCCGAAGCGGCGAACCACAGCCCCAGTTGCCACACGGAATTGTGCGGGTACTTGAGGATCAGCAGCGCACTGGAAAGCATCCAGACGAAGGTCACGACGATGTTCAGCGGCATGAACTGACGTACGCGGAAGGGGTGCAGGAACTTCATCTTGGTCAGAGTCAGGCCGGCCAGCAGCACGATCATGCCCAGGGTGATCCAGGGGTGGATATCGAGGATGTAGAAGTACAGCACCACCACGTTCCAGGCTGCCGGGAAGCCGACGAAGTAGTTGTCCTGGCTCTTCATGTTCAGGTTGCAGAAGCAGAACAGCGAAGACAGCAGGATCAACCCCACGGCGAACAAGGGGGTGTAATCCGGCAGCGGAATGAAGCGGTAGAGGAAGATCGCCGGGATGAACACGTAGGTGAGGTAATCGATGACCAAATCCAGAGTCGAGCCGTCGAAATGCGGCAACACGCCCTTGACGTCGTAGCGTCGCGCCAGCGAACCGTCCAGGCCATCGACCAGCAGGGCCAGGCCGAGCCAGAGCAGGCATTGCTTGGGTTGGCCGTCTAGGACGGCAAGCAAAGCCAGCAGCGCGAGGATCACACCACTGGCGGTAACGGCATGAACGCCCCAGGCCTTGGCCTGTTTTACGGCTACGATGAGTTGGGTCACGGCAGGTCTCGATTGGCAGTGGAGTTACGGCACCCCATGTGCGCACTCTTCATTGAAAGCTGAGACCGGCTAGCCTACCACTGCGTTCATTCGTCCGCCTCAGCGCGACGCACGAAACTGCGCCAAACCCCGTGCCGCCTGTCGACGAATGGCGTTCTGCACGGGGGGCAGCCAGCCCAGCAGCACACCCTTGGCCCCCAGCGCCTGCCGCGTCCAGCTCCACAGGTCGAAGTGATCGCGGTGTTCGACGATCAGGCCGTCGCGAAAGACGAAGCGCGCCTGGATATGGTTGACCACCTGACGGCCAGTCGCGTTGAACCGGTAGGTCGCCACCCAGCGGGCGCTACCGGCGTGATCGTCGGCATGCACTGCATCGAAGGTCAGGGAAAAATCCTGCGCACGGCTGCACAGCATGCGCCACATGTCCCCGGCCTCGGCGCCATGCAGATCGGTGAAGACGGGGTCGGAGAAGCGCACGTTCTCGGCGTAGCAAGCCGCCATGGCCTCGGCATCACGATTCTGGAAAGCCGTGTAGAAACGGGTGATCAAGTCGGCATTGGGGTGGCTCATGCATGGCTCCTGGTGATGGCAGGCGGTGATGATCGATGTCGACCAGTCTGCCCCCGAGCGCAGAGGCTGGCGACTGGCGACATGGACAACTTTATGTCAATAATCGCCAATCTATATCACAGGTGCCGTCATGCTACGCATCGCCCTCTACGTCTGCCCACAAACCGTCTGCTCCAGCCTGAGCATGGCCCAGGACACCTTCGGCCTGGCCAACCACCTGGCCGGCGCGCCGCGCTTTCAGCTCCAGCGCTTCAGCCTCGATGGCCAGCCGGTACGCCTGGATTTCGCGCAGATCATGGTCGATGGTGGCATGGAACTGGCCGAGCAGGCCGACCTGCTGATCCTGCCGGCCACCGGCAGCGCCGTGGCCCGCACGCTAGAGGCCAACGCCGCGCTGCTGCCCTGGTTGGCGCAGCGGCGCCAGCAGCAGGTCGCCAGCCTGTGCAGCAGCGCCTTCCTGCTCGCTGCCGCCGGCCTGCTCGAAGGGCGCCGTGCTACCACCCACTGGGCCCTGGCCGATGCCTTCGCCCGACGTTTCCCAGGCGTGCACCTGCACAGCGAACGCCTGCTCACCGAGGATGGCCCGCTGTTCTGTTCCGGTGGCGCCCAGGCCGGGCTCGACCTGTGCCTGCATCTGGTGGCCCGGCATGCCGGCGAGGAGCTGGCGCAGCAGGTGGCCGCCGCCCTGGTGGTGGAACGTCAGCGCGGCCTGCAGACGCGCTTCGCCCCGCTGCTGCCGACGCTCGGTGACAGTGCGCTGGCGCCCTTGCTGCAGTGGCTGGAAGAGCATCATGGCGAGGCCATCGACCTCGAGCGCCTAGCGCAACAGGCCCATTGCTCGCCCCGAACCCTGCTGCGCCGCTTCAAGGCGGCCACCGGCCTGACGCCCAACGACTACCTGCAGCGTCTGCGCATCAGCCGCGCCCAGCAGGCCCTGGCAGACTCGCGGCAGTCAGTGGAACGCATCGCCAGCGCAGTGGGCTTCGCCGATCGCGCCACCTTCGCCAAGCGTTTCAAGCAGCTCTGTGGGGAGACACCGGGGGCCTTTCGCAAGCGTATGCAGCGTAGCGGTTGAAAATGGTTCATTACGGATTGGAGGGGAAGTCGGTCGTGAGACCGGACTGGCAAGTTTGTTTGATCTTGTCGTCTTGCGTTGGTGTTCTGGACGCCGCTTTGGGTGTTTTCAGATATTCCGGGTTTCGCCCCCTCGGGCGACTCACTTTTCTTTGAGCTGCGCAAAGAAAAGTAAGCAAAAGAAACGCACCCCCGCCATCCGGGTCTCGCTGCGCTCGACTTCCCTCACTCCGGCATCGCTCCGGGGTCGGCGTACATGGGCCGTCCCTGGCCCATTACGCCTCTCGCGGCATCCATGCCGCTCGCCCCCTGCGCAATGCCTACGTTCGGCCTCCTGAAGGGGGAGTTAGCGCGCCTGAACGTACATCGGTTCCGGGCATGCCCGGCGTGCTCTGGTAGCTGTGGAGCCATGACGTGGCCGCCGGGTTAAACCAAAACTTTCATTCGCATAGTTTCATGCGTTTAACAGCTTGCCGGCTTTCAGGTCAGCCCTAAGGCTGACCCATGTACAAGCACTCACTACTTCTGGGTTACCTAGGGTTCAGGCGCGTGCAGAGCCCGCCCAGGAGGGCGAACGCAATCGTCGTGGAAGAGGTTGAGCGACATGGATGTCGCGAGAGCCGCGATGGGCCAGGGATGGCCCACCGCGGCGGGCCTCTGGAACGGCGATGGAGTGAGCGAACCCTGGCGCAGCCAGGGCCGGATGACCGGGCGGAGGGTTTTGGTTACTTTTGCCCTGCAAAAGTGACTCGCCCGGGAGGGCGAAACCAAAAACATCAGCAAGACCGCGGCAATTCGGAACAAGCCTCCGAAACACCGTATTGCCAATCCAGTCTCAATCAAAAAGTTCCCAACACAATGAAAAAAGGGAGCCCGCAGGCTCCCCTTTTCACAACAGACAGAATCAATGAAGGATCTGGCTGAGGAACAGCTTGGTGCGCTCGTTCTGCGGATTGGTGAAGAAGCTCTCGGGGTCGGCCTGCTCGACGATCTCGCCCTTGTCCATGAAGATCACCCGGTTGGCCACGGTACGGGCGAAGCCCATCTCGTGGGTCACGCAGAGCATGGTCATGCCGTCTTCGGCCAGGCCGATCATGGTGTCGAGCACTTCCTTGACCATCTCCGGGTCGAGCGCCGAGGTCGGCTCGTCGAACAGCATGATCTTGGGTTTCATGCACAGCGCCCGGGCAATCGCCACGCGCTGTTGCTGACCGCCGGAGAGCTGACCCGGATACTTGTGCGCCTGCTCGGGGATGCGCACGCGTTCGAGGAAATGCATGGCGATTTCCTCGGCCTGGCGCTTGGGCATCTTGCGTACCCACATCGGCGCCAGGGTGCAGTTCTGCAGCACGGTCAGGTGCGGGAACAGGTTGAAGTGCTGGAACACCATGCCCACTTCGCGGCGCACGGTTTCGATGTTCTTCAGGTCACGGGTCAACTCGGTACCATCGACCACGATGCGCCCTTCCTGATGCTCCTCCAGGCGGTTGATGCAACGGATGGTGGTGGACTTGCCCGAGCCCGACGGCCCACAGAGCACGATACGCTCGCCCTGGGTGACGTTCAGGTTGATGTCCTTGAGCACGTGGAACTGACCGTACCATTTGTTCACACCGGTAAGCTGGATGATGCCTTCAGCCGCGCCGGGGGCTTTGCTTGCTTCTTTCATGTTGGGTCCTCAACGCTTGTGGCCGGTATCCAGCTTGCGCTCCAGGTGCATGGAGTAGCGGGACATGCCGAAACAGAAAATCCAGAAGATCAGGGCCGCGAAGGCGTACCCCTCGGTCGCCATGCCCAGCCATGCCGGGTCGGCGGCGGCCTGCTTGACGCTGTTGAGCAGGTCGAACAGGCCGATGATGATCACCAGGCTGGTGTCCTTGAACAGGGCGATGAAGGTGTTGACGATGCCCGGAATCACCAGCTTGAGCGCCTGCGGCAGGATCACCAGGCCCATCATCCGCCAGTAGCCCAGGCCCATGGCGGCAGCGGCCTCGTACTGGCCCTTGGGAATGGCCTGCAGGCCACCGCGCACCACCTCGGCGATATAGGCCGACTGGAACAGGATCACCCCGATCAACGCGCGCATCAGCTTGTCGAAGCTCATGCCTTCGGGCAGGAACAACGGCAGCATCACCGAGGACATGAACAGCACGGTGATCAAGGGCACGCCACGCCAGAACTCGATGAAGGTCACGCAGACCACCTTCACCGCCGGCATGTTGGAGCGCCGCCCCAGTGCCAGCAGGATGCCCAACGGCAGTGCGCCGGCGATGCCGACGGCGGCGATCACCAGGGTCAGCATCAGGCCACCCCAGCGGCTGGTCGGCACGTTCTGCAGGCCGAAGAAACCACCGTGCAGCAGCCAGTAGGCCACCAGCGGGTAGATCAGCAGGAAGGCGATGCCATAGTGCGCCTTGCGCGGAAAGCGGCTGATGAACAGCGGCGCGGCACCGATGATGGCCAGGAAGGCGGTCAGATCGACCCGCCAGCGCAGCTCGCTGGGGTAGAAGCCGTACATGAACTGGCTGAAGCGCGACTGGATGAACACCCAGCAGGCGCCCTCTTTGGTGCAGTCGGCGCGGGTCGTACCGACCCAGTTGGCATCGATGAACGCCCATTGCAGAACTGGCGGAATAGTCAGCCAGATCAGGTACAGGGCGAAGAAGGTCAGCAGGGTGTTCAGCCAGTTGGAGAACAGATTTGCCCGCATCCACGCCACAGGGCCGACACTGGTGCTCGGCGGTGGCAGATCCGGTTTGAACGTATGCGTAGTGCTCATGCGCAGGCCCTCACCGCTCGATCAGCGCAATGCGCTTGTTGTACCAGTTCATCAGCAGGGAAATGCTGATGCTGATGGCCAGGTAGACGCTCATGGTAATGGCGATGACTTCGATGGCCTGGCCGGTCTGGTTGAGCACCGTACCGGCGAACAGCGACACCATGTCCGGGTAACCGATACCGGCAGCCAGCGACGAGTTCTTCGTCAGGTTCAGGTACTGGCTGGTCAGCGGCGGAATGATCACACGCATCGACTGCGGAATGATCACCTTGCGCAGGGTGACGCTGGTGTTCAACCCCAGCGAGCGCGCCGCCTCGGTCTGGCCATGGCTGACGGCCTTGATCCCGGAGCGCACGTTCTCGGCGATGAAGGCCGCGGTATAGACCGTCAGGGCAATGGTCAGCGCCAGCAACTCGGGGATCAGTACCCAGCCACCGACATAGTTGAAGCCCTTGAGCTCGGGCAGCGCCCAGTGCAGCGGGCTGCCGAACACCAGGGCAACCAGGGTGGGAATGCCCAGGATCATGGCCAGGCCAACCCAGAACTTGTGGAAAGGCACGCCGGTGGCCTCGAAGCGCCGATTGGCCCAGCGCACCATCAGCACGATGGCCACCAGGGTCAACGCCAGGCCGATCACGAACGGCCAGAAGCCTTCGGCGGCGACGGCCGCGGGCATGTTCAGGCCACGGTTGCTGAGAAAGAACGCGTCGTTGACGCTGATGCTGTTGCGCGGCCCCGGCAACGGCAGAAGCACGGCGAAGTACCAGAAGAGGATCTGCAGCAGCGGCGGAATGTTGCGGAAGATCTCGATGTAGACGGTAGCCAGCTTGCTCAGCATCCAGTTCGGCGAAAGCCGCGCGATACCGATGAGAAAGCCCAGCACGGTGGCCAGGACGATGCCGATGAAGGACACCAGCAGCGTGTTGAGCAGGCCGATGACGAAGACCCGCGCGTAGCTGTCTGCCTCGGTGTAGCTGATCAGGTGCTGGGCGATGCCGAAGCCGGCACTGCGTTCGAGAAAGTCGAAACCGGAGGTGATGCCACGGTTCTGCAAGTTGGTCTGGGTGTTGTGGAACAGGAACCAGCCCAGCGCGACCACGGCCGCGACGGTGATGATCTGGAATAGCCAGGCACGCACACGTGGATCGCTAAGGGAGAACCCTTGCGGTGCGCCAATGTTTTTCTGCATGGGAATGCCCCAGGTATATCGGAACGAAAATCGCCCGGCAGAGGCTGCCGGGCGACAAGTCGGTCAATCAGCGCACGGGCGGTGCGTAATGCAGACCACCTTTGTTCCACAGAGCGTTGAGGCCACGCTCGATCTTCAGCTCGCTGCCGGCCCCGACGTTGCGGTCGAAGACCTCACCGTAGTTACCGACCTGCTTGACCACCTTGACCAGCCAGTCGTTGGGCAGCTTGAGATCCTTGCCGTATTCACCGTCGGCACCCAGCATACGGGCGATGTCCGGGTTCTTGGTTTCCTTGGCCATGGCCTCGACGTTCTTCGAGGTCACGCCCAGCTCTTCGGCATTGAGCATACCGAACAGGGTCCACTTGACGATGGTGAACCACTCCTCGTCACCACGGCGAACCACCGGGCCCAGGGGCTCCTTGGAGATCACTTCCGGCAGCACCACCCACTCATCCGGCGCGGCCAGCTTGATGCGCTGGGCATAGAGCTGCGACTGGTCGGAGGTCAGCACGTCGCAACGACCGGCTTCCAACGACTTGGCGCTCTCGTCGGAGGTATCGAAGGTGATGGGGGTGTACTTCAGGCCGTTGGCACGGAAGTAGTCGGAAACGTTCAGCTCGGTGGTGGTACCGGCCTGGATGCAGATGGTGGCGCCATCGAGCTCCTTGGCACTGGCGACGCCCAGCTTCTTGTTGACCAGAAAGCCGATGCCGTCGTAGTAGGTCACGCCGGTGAACATCAGGCCCATGCCGCCATCGCGGGAGCTGGTCCAGGTGGTGTTGCGCGAGAGCATGTCGACTTCGCCGGACTGAATGGCCGTGAAGCGCTCCTTGGCGGTCAGTGGGCTGTACTTGACCTTGCTCGCATCACCGAACACGGCAGCCGCTACGGCGCGGCAGACATCCACATCGATCCCCTGATAGTTACCCTTGGCATCCGGTACCGAGAACCCCGGCAAACCGTCGCTGACACCACATTGCACGAAGCCTTTCTTCTTGACTGCGTCCAGCGTGGCGCCTGCATGGGCAAAACCGCTGACACCGAGTACGACTGCGGTGGTCACGGCAGCCAGGGTGGATTTCACCATCTTCATCAAAACCTCCAGTGCTCTTGTTGTGTTGGCGTCTCCATCCTGCCTCTGAACCCTTATGGGGCATGCGATTCGCTGCAAGCAGCGAGATCGACGAGAGGCGCGAACGTCGGGCGAATCCAGTCGGCAATCCCTCTATTGGCCAACCCACTCCACCCTGCCCATTGGTTGAACGGGCCAAAGACGCATTCTTATACCGCTGGGGCGACCGCCCTTCACGGTTGGAAAGGAACCCCACACCGCGGATTCCTGCCTGTTGCGCGACACTAATGGCACAGTGTTACCGTTACCGCACCCTGCGCTCAGTCCGAGTCAGCTTTAGCAAGCCTCGTACCAGCACTGGACATTGGCCCGGACAAATCAGGGTCAAGAGCAAAATTTGCACCCGTGCGACAACTTGTTCACAGATTAGACGTCCTTTGAAAAAGGCGACGCCCCAATTTCGAGCGTGCGCACCACACTGGAGCTACCAATGACCCCACCCATGATTCTGCAGCCACCGCAAACCCCAGATGCCACCGTCATCTGGCTGCATGGCCTGGGCGCCGACCGCTACGATTTCCTGCCGGTGGCGGAAATGCTGCAGGAGCGTCTGCCCAGCACCCGCTTCATCCTGCCGCAGGCTCCCACCCGCCCGGTCACCATCAATGGCGGCTGGAGCATGCCGAGCTGGTACGACATCCTCGCCATGAGCCCGGCGCGGGCCATCGACCAGGCGCAGATGGAGGAGTCCGCCGCCCAGGTGATCGCCCTGATCGAAGCCGAGCTCGACAGCGGTATCGCCGCCGAACGCATCGTGCTGGCGGGTTTCTCCCAGGGCGGAGCGGTGGTGCTGCACAGCGCCTTCCTGCGCTACGACGGCCCACTTGGCGGTGTCCTGGCGCTTTCCACCTATGCCCCGACCTTCAGCGCTGACATGCGCCTGACAGCGACCCAGCAGCGCCTGCCGGTGCTGTGCCTGCACGGTCGCTTCGATGACGTAGTGACACCCGACATGGGCCGCGCCGCCTTCGAGCGCCTGCAGGCCTGCCAGGTGCCGGTCGAGTGGCGCGATTACCCGATGAGCCACGAGGTGGTGCCGGAAGAGATCGGCGACATCGCCCAGTGGCTGATGCAGCGTCTCGCTGCCTGAAATGCACCGCAGAAGGCAACTGGCCGCAGGCCTTACAACATGAAAAATTGCAATGACGCGCACTGCTTAACAGTCTTGAAATAATCTTCAACCGCTGGTCGGGCCAGGTTTCGCCCAGCATTGTCAGGGGTGCGCCCCGAGCATACTGTCGAGTCATCAAGAAACCAGAAGAACAGGGAGCGTTCGCCCGGCTCTACAGCCGTGCGCTCCCGCCAGCCCCAAGAAGCCTCGATGAAACTGGCACACTGGCAGGTCGACCTGCAGCAGATCAAACATCTGCAACTCTTCAACAAGGTTGCGTTGGACAGCCTCGATCTGTTGCTGCAGGAATTCTGTGCCTACGATCTGGATGCCGGTGAAGTGCTGCTATCGCCCTTCAACCGCAATCAGCACCTGTACCTGGTGGTCAAGGGACGTCTGCGCGTCTACCTCGGCTCGCTGGACAACCAGGCGGTGAGCAGCCTGGAAGTAGGCGATTGCGCCGGCGAGATCAGCTTCATCGACAACGACCACCCGAGCGCCTACGTGGTGGCGGAACAGCCCACCACGGTGCTGCGCCTGCACCGCGAGTCGCTGATCACCCTGTTCCAGCAGTCACCGCAGATGATGCAGAACCTGCTGGAGCTGCTGTGCAAACGGGTACGCCAGGGCAACCGGCTGATTCTCGACAGCGAACAGAATGCCAACGTCGACACCCTCACCGGCTGCTTCAACCGGCGTTGGCTGGAGCATGTATTCGAGCGCGAAAGCACCCGATGCGCCTTCAATGAAGCGCCCCTGGCGCTGATGATGCTCGACGTCGATCACTTCAAGGCCTACAACGACCAGCACGGCCATCTGGCCGGCGACTATGCCTTGTGCCTGGTAGCCCAGACTCTGCGCAAGCAACTGCGCCCAAAGGACAGCATGGTGCGTTTCGGTGGCGAAGAGTTCGTCATCCTCCTGCCGGAACTCACCGCCGAGGACGCCCGCAGCATCGGCGAACGTCTGCGCGTGAGCCTGGAACAGGTCGACGATTTCTATTCTCCCCTTGGCGCGTTGCCAGGCGTGACGGTATCCATTGGCCTGGCTCTGATGAACCCGAAAGACAGCTTGCAGAGCCTGATCGCCCGTGCCGACGACGCCTTGTATCAGGCCAAGCAGCAGGGGCGTAACTGCCTGGTCGGCTGACGGCCATCCCCCGCTCGAGCGCCGCACCGAGCGCCCCTTGACAGGCACACGCGAAGCACTTCGCCACGCTCGCGTCTTGCATTACACTGGCGGGCGTTCACTCCTTAACCAGTCGATGAGAAGCCCGTGCTCAAAGCACTCAAGAAAATGTTCGGCAAAGCCGAAGACGAGCGGCCACAACCGGCGCCGTCCACCACCGCAGCACCCGCCCCGCTACCCAACGCCGGTGACGACGCGCCCCGCAAGAACAAACCCGCACGCGATGCCAGCGAAACTGCCGGCGACAAACCGCGCCCGACCAAGGCGGACAAGCCGCGCCGCGAACGCCCGGCCAAGCCGGTGGACACCTGGAAGCTGGAAGACTTCGTGGTCGAGCCGGCCGAAGGCAAGATGCGTTTCCACGATTTCAAGCTTGCCCCCGAGCTGATGCATGCCATCCACGACCTCGGCTTCCCCTACTGCACGCCGATCCAGGCCGGCGTGCTGGGCTACACCCTCAAGGGCCAGGACGCCATCGGCCGGGCCCAGACCGGCACCGGCAAGACCGCCGCCTTCCTCATCTCGATCATCACTCAGTTGCTGCAGACCCCGCCGCCGAAAGAGCGCTACATGGGCGAGCCGCGTGCGCTGATCATCGCGCCGACCCGCGAGCTGGTGGTGCAGATCGCCAAGGATGCCGCCGAGCTGACCAAATACACCAAGCTCAACGTCATGAGCTTTGTCGGCGGCATGGACTTCGACAAGCAGCTCAAGCAACTGGAATCGCGCTTCTGCGACATCCTCGTGGCCACCCCAGGGCGCCTGCTGGACTTCAACCAGCGCGGTGAAGTGCACCTGGACATGGTCGAGGTGATGGTGCTCGACGAAGCCGACCGCATGCTCGATATGGGCTTCATCCCCCAGGTGCGCCAGATCATCCGTCAGACGCCGATGAAGGGTGACCGCCAGACCCTGCTGTTCTCTGCCACCTTCACCGAAGACGTGATGAACCTGGCCAAGCAATGGACGGTCAACCCGGCCATCGTCGAGATCGAACCGGAGAACGTGGCCAGCGACACCGTCGAACAGCACGTCTACGCCGTGGCCTCCAGCGACAAGTACAAGCTGCTGTACAACCTGATCACGCAGAACGCCTGGGATCGGGTGATGGTCTTTGCCAACCGCAAGGACGAAGTACGGCGCATCGAGGAACGCCTGACCCGCGACGGCGTCAGCGCCGCGCAGATGTCCGGTGACGTGCCGCAGCACAAGCGCATCAAGGTGCTCGAAGGCTTCCGCGCCGGGCATATCCGCGTGCTGGTGGCCACCGACGTGGCCGGCCGCGGCATCCATGTCGACGGCATCAGCCACGTGATCAACTTCACCCTGCCGGAAGACCCGGACGACTACGTGCATCGCATCGGCCGTACCGGCCGCGCCGGCACCAGCGGCACCTCGATCAGCTTCGCCGGCGAGGACGACGCCTTCGCCCTGCCGCCGATCGAAGCGCTGATCGGCCGCAAGATCCAGTGCGAGATGCCACCGGACGAACTGCTCAAGCCGGTGCCGCGCAGGCACTGAGCCGGCAGGAAGCAAAAAGGCGAAGCCCGTGGCTTCGCCTTTTTCATTTGTAGCAATGCGTCAGGGATTCGCTACGCTCGGCTCGCCTGCCCCTCCAGCCGCGGCGCCCAGTCCTCGACCTCGGCTTTCTCCAAACGCCGCTCCAGGGTTCTGCGCCAGGACGGTACCAGTGGTAGAGCCAGACATTCACGCAACAGCTCCGGCTCCACCCGCCTGTCGAACAGCACAGCCGAAAGGCGGCTCAGTGGCCAGTCAGCATGCGCGCGCTCCACCAGTTGCAGAGGCTCACCAGCCCGAACCATGCCCTCCTCGATAACCCGGTAGTACCAGCCCGTGCGCCCGGACTCCTGCACCCGCAGCGCCAGATCGGCAATGCCGAAGCGGTCGCTCAGTTTCCAGCATGGCATGCGCCCCTGGGAAACCTGCAACAAGACGCTGCCGGCCCTTATGACATCCCCCAGACAAACGTCGCCCTCGGTCCAGCCCGTGGTGCTGAAGTTCTCGCCGAAGGCACCAGGCTGTTCCAGAAGGGGATGTTCGCCAAGCTCGCGACGCCAGGCGGCGTAGTGTTCGCGTGGGTAGTGATGGATGGCCTTTTCCACGCCGCCGTGCACCCGCAGGTCGCCCTGCTCGTCGCCAGCCAGCCCCAGTACGGTCACCGCCAGGGGCTCCTGGCGTGGCGCCTTGGCGATGCCGCTGCGTGAGCCGGGCCGGGTGAAGGGTTGGGCGTACCCCGTCAGCAGGGCATCGAGTAACAGTTCGTTCATGCGGCCTCCGGGGGCTGGTGCTCGCGGCATATCAGGCTGGCATCGCTCGGTTGCAGCGGCTCCCGGGTCAGAGCGCAAAACGGCTGGCCATCGACCTGCTGATGAAAACGGCAACTGCCGCACAGGCCGAAACCAGGCACATCGGTGCCGCGCTGTATTTCCCGCAGAAGGTCGGTCAGCAGGGCTTTGAGCTGCTCGCCTCGTGCCCCCAGGCGAGCTTCGCCAGCGGCAAGAAAATCCGGTGGCAGCAGGACCTCGAGCAGCTTCCGGGCCGGCTCGGTCAGCGCCAGGTGCACGCTGCGCTTGTCGCGCGGATCCTGCGCCTTGACGATCAGCCCCTTGCCTTCCAGCGCCTTGAGCGACTGCGACACCGTGCCCTTGGTCAGGCCAAGGTATTCGGTCACCCCCAGCGGCGTATTTGAATAACGGTTGCAGCGCGCCAGGTACATCAGCGCACTTAGCTGGATGGGCTGCAGCTCGGCCAGCAGCGGGTGCTGGCGAAACCAGATGCGGGTCAGGCTGGACAGCCGTTCGAGCAGATCGAAGAGAGTCGTGTCGGTCATGTATCACTCCTGTCGAAATATAGTATCGACTAAATACTATATTGACAAAGGCCAATTTGAGCGTAGCCTGCAAATCAGTATCGAATCGATACTAAACCCCAACAGGAGATTGACCATGACTCAAGCACGCTTCTATCACGCCGGTTGCCCCGTCTGCGTATCAGCCGAACAGACCCTGCTGAACCTGCTGGCTCCGGAGGTCAAGGTGGAGATCGTTCACCTTGGCGACCAAGCCACGCGCGTAGCGGAAGCCGAACAGGCCGGGGTCAAGTCGGTTCCCGCACTGGTGGTTGAAGGCCAGGTGCTGCACCTGAACTTCGGCGCGTCCATCGACGACCTGAAGTAATCCCAGAACATGCGAGACGCCCAACGGCGTCTCGCTAACCGCCTAGGAGAAAAACATGAAAGTGAATGTTTTCGACACCCACGTGCGCACACATGACGGCCGCTATCTGCACTTCGATGTACTGATCGAAGGCAACGACCAGGAGCGCGCCAGCCGGTTCGCCAGAGACTGGATGGCCGAGCGCGGGCTGCACGGCGACTCCATCGAGCAGAGCCGCTGCCAGTTCTGCCACAGCCAGCCCGCGCACCCGGAAGTCGCGGCAGCCATCGGCAGCAAGGGCTACTTCATCATTCCTCTGGAAGGCTGCTAGGAGACAGGACATGAGCGCGTACCAGCCTCTGAACTGCGATTTGCATGACTATCTGGAAATCGCCTGTATGCACGGCTACCGCCTGCACATCGAACGGCTCGACGGCTCGAACTTCGAGGCCAGGGCACTGACCACGCGCACGGCCGCCAGCAAGGAGGAGTTTCTGCTGGTGCAAGGCGACGCGAGCCAGCAGGAGCTGCGCCTGGATCAGCTAAAAGCCATCACCCCGCTCAATGCCGATGCCAGCTTTGGCCGGGTCGAGCTGGCGGGCAATTACTGCACCTTCTGAGCTGATCGCCTGCGTGAACCCCGTTTGTGACGCCATCAAGGAGAACCACTCATGCCCACCTTCCGACTCACCATTAGCCAGGGCGATCAGTTGCTGGGCCACTTCGAGTCCGATGTTCCTGGTGCACAGGAGGTCATCAGGAAAATCTCGGCCATCCTCAGCCAGTCAGGGTACAGTCTCGCCCTGCTGGTGGCGCACAGCGAACGGCGCCTGCTGGACAGTGGCCCGGATGGCGTAAGGCTGATCAGCCGTGAGCCACTGTTCCAACCGGAGCCACTCACGCAGTACCTGAGCCGCAAAACCTGAAGATCGATGGATGAAACGCAGCATGCAACAGTGCGATCACCTGGCCCTCGACTCCGGCATTGCCGCCCGGCTATCGACATGCTGAACGCGCGGCTCAGGCTGCTGCAGGCCTCGCTCCTGCTCCCCACTACCGCGCTGTTCATCGGTCTGCTGACCTACCGCTTACAGGAGAGAGGCCTGGGGCTGGCCTGGCCGCTGCCGGTAGAGCCGGACGGGCACGTCGCCATGGAGCTGGCACTGGCCTGCCTGCCGGCATTCGTGCTGTTTCTGCTGGCCGGCGCTGGCGGCCTGCTGCGCCGTCATGGCTCGCTCGTCATGCTGCTGTTCGGCCTGTGCGCAACCTTCGCCGCCTACTGCGCGGTCAATCTGCTCGCCAGTGCCTATGGCAACACCTGGACAACAGGCGAAATCGTTCGCGGGCTGTTTCTCACTCAGCTACCGCTGCTTTGCCTGGCTTCGTTACCGGGACTGGCGGTAGCGGCATTGCTGGAGCGATTCGACCGCCTGCGCCGTTGAAAGATGAGCGCCCATCCCGGCGTGGCATCAAGTCTCGGCGCCCTGCTCCAGCGATCTCTCGACTTTGTCCTGCGCAGCTTCGGCCTCCTCGTTCTGCTCGGTCTTGCCCAGCGCTCGGTTGGTGGACTCCTGCAAGGAGTCCACCTGGCGGTTGACCTCGTCCACCACCTCACCCACCGACTCCTCGATCAGCGCCTGCGCCTCCTTCTTCGCCTCTTCGGCCAGCTTCTGCGCGGACTGCTCGGCGGCGTCGCAGCCGACCAGGGTGATCAGCGCCATGCCCAGCGCGGCAAGCGCCAGGCGGTTTTTCCCGTGTGCGTGCATCATGCGTCTCCGCTTTCGATGATGGAAAAGGTCGTTCAAGATCCGATCTGGCTGGGCTGCTGGCCGCGGGTCTTGTACAGCGACAGCAGCACGCCGCCGACCAGCAGCCCCAGGGTCACGCTTAGCGACACCACGGCCGGAATCTTGCCGATGATGCCGACCAGGAAGATCTTCGCGCCGATGAACACCAGCACCAGTGCCAGCGCGTACTTGAGGTAGGCGAAGCGGTGGATCAACGCGGCCAGGGCGAAGTACAGGGCACGCAGGCCGAGGATGGCGAAGATGTTCGAGGTGTAGACGATGAACGGATCCTGGGTGATGGCGAAGATCGCCGGCACGCTGTCGATGGCGAACATCAGATCGGCGCACTCGATCAGGATCAGCGCCAGGAACAGCGGCGTCACCCACAGCACGCTGCGCCCCTGGTCGTCGTTCTGGCGGACGAAGAAACGCTCGCCATGCAGCTCATCGGTGACGCGCAAGTGCTTGCGCAGAAACTTCACCAGCATGTTGTTCTGCAGATCCGGCGCATCGTCCAGCTTGGAGAACAGCATCTTCACGCCGGTGAAGAACAGGAAGGCGCCGAATACGTAGAGGATCCAGGCGAATTCGTGGATCAACGCCGCGCCCAGGCCGATCATGATCGCCCGCAGCACCAGCACGCCCATGATCCCCCAGAACAGCACCTTGTGCTGGTACTGCCGTGGGATGGCGAGGAAGCTGAAAATCATGGCCATGAGAAACACGTTGTCCATCGACAGCGATTTCTCGATCAGAAAGCCGGTGACGTAATCCATGCTGGCGTCGCCGCCTTTCTGGAAGAACACCCAGACACCGAACAGCAGACCCGCACTGATGTAGCCGGCCGACAGCAACAGACTCTCGCGCACGCCGATTTCGCGATTGTCGCGATGCAGCACGCCAAGGTCGAAGGCCAGCAGGGAGATGACGACAGCGATGAAGACCAGCCACAACCAGGTGGCCGTGCCGAGGAAGTCGGCGAAGAGAAACGGTTCTAGGGCAGTCATGGAGCCCCTCCTACAGTCAGATTGAACAGACTGTGATTCCGACATCGCGGTGTTAACCGCCAGAGGGGCCCGGCATCACGGGCGCAACGATAGGCAGGCTACCGGCGCCGTTCAACAGGGCGAGTTTTGCAAATCATTTCCGCGGCAGCGAAAGGCGCTATACGGCTGGTTCGGGGAAGAAAAACGCCGCGACTCCCTGTTGGGGAGCGCGGCGCTATGGCTTGCCGATCGGCTGCTTAGAAGCTCGTGCGGTAATGCACGGTATAGGCCTCGGTGCCATCGTTGGGCTGCTTGAGGCCGGCGTTGGAGTAGTGGATGGCACGCAGGCCGATCTCCTGCCCGGCGAAACGCAGACCGAAGCCCAGACGATCCTCGAACTGGAAGGACGAGCCCAGGTCATTGCTCTCCAGCTCGGTGCTGGAGAACGCTGCCACGCCGATACCGGCCTCGATGTACGGCCGCACGTTCTGCCCGGCGAACTCGTAGACGAACACCGGCGCGAAGGAAAGGCTGTGATTGCTCGCCGTTTCGTCGCCATCCCAGTAGGTGTAACCCAGATCCCAATAGCCGGTCAGACGGCCATAGCTGCTCTCGAGCCAGCTATGGTTCCAGTCCCACTGCGCCCCCAGGCGGTAGACCATGGTGGAGTCGCCACTCTGGCCGATGGCAGCGGTCACATCCGCCGCCTGCGCAGCCCCCATGGTTCCGAACGCAAGGGCTGTAGCTGCAGCAAAGGCATACAACGTCTTCATGAGTAATTCCTTTTCTGTGAGAGGGTTTCATCAAGCTCTTAAAAACATATAGAAGTATCCGATATCAAAGAAAACCTTATCGGAAAAAAATTCACTATATCGCAAGTACTTCTGCCTGTTCATGCAGCAAAACCGGCAAAACTCGGCAAAGTTGCGCGATCTCACCACTGCTCCAGTAACGCGTCGGCAGCGCTGGGCCAGCGGCCAGCAGCTCGCGCTGTTCGAGCACGGTTCGCAAATGCCGTGCCACGGCAGCACCGGTATCGATCAGGGTCACCGACGGCGGCACCAGTTCCTGCAACAGCGGACGCAGGAACGGATAGTGGGTGCACCCCAGAATCAGGGTATCGCAGCCCTCGGCCAGCAACGGCGCCACGTAGCCCTGCAACAATTCGCGCGTGGCCGGCGCCTGCAGCGCTCCTGCCTCGATACATTCCACCAGCCCCGGACAAGGCTGGGTGAGCACCCGCACATCGCTGGCGAAGCGGTCGAGCAAGGCAGCGAACCTGGCGCTCTTCAGCGTGCCGGTGGTAGCCAGTACCCCGACCACGCCGCTGCGTGTGGCTGCCGCCGCCGGTTTCACCGCCGGCTCCATGCCGACGATAGGCACCTGTGGATAACGCTCGCGCAACTCGGCAGCGGCGGCGGCGGTGGCCGTATTGCAGGCCAGCACCAGCGCCTTGGCGCCCTGCGCCAGCAGGTGTTCGGTGATCAGCACGCAGCGTTCGAGGATGTATTGCGGGCTCTTCTCGCCATAAGGCACATGACCACTGTCGGCGACGTAGAGCAGCGACTCGCTCGGCAGCAGTTGGCGAATCTCGCGCAATACCGACAGCCCCCCGACCCCCGAGTCGAACACGCCAACCGGCGCCTCACTGGCCATTGCCGCACACCTCGCAGGCCGGGTCGCGCTTGACCCGTAGCTCACGGAAACGACTGCCCAGCGCGTCGATCAGCAGCAGGCGCCCCACCAGCGGCTCGCCGAAACCGGCCAGCAGCTTGAGCGCTTCCAGTGCTTGCAGGCTGCCCACCAGCCCCACCAGCGGGCCGACCACACCAGCCTCGCTGCAGGTCAGCTCGGCCTCGCTGCCGTGGCCATAGAGGCAGTGGTAGCAGGGACTGGCAACATCACGTGGGTCGAACACCGATAGCTGGCCTTCCAGGCGGATCGCCGCGCCGGACACCAGCGGCTTGCCTGCCTTGAAACAAGCAGCGTTGACCGCTTCGCGGGTGGTGAAATTGTCCGAGCAGTCCAGCACCAGGTCGACGCCACTGACAGCGGCAGCCAGCGAATCGGCATCCAGGGCCTGACGCTGCGGCACCAGCGTTATGTGCGGGTTGAGTGCCGCCAGCCGCGCCATGGCCGAATCCACCTTGGTCTGGCCGACGCTGCTGCTGTCGTGGGCGATCTGCCGCTGCAGGTTGGTCAGATCCACCGTATCGAAGTCGGCCAGGTGCAGTTCGCCGACACCGGCAGCCGCCAGGTACAGCGCCACGGGCGAGCCCAGCCCTCCCAGGCCGACGATCAGCACACGGGCCTGTTTCAGACGCAGTTGCCCCTCGATATCGATCTGCTTCAGCAGGATCTGTCGGCTATAGCGCAGCAGTTCGTCATCGTTCAGCATTGCTTCACTCATGGTCGAAACGCCCCAGACTGATACGTTCATGGCCTCCCAGGTCACGCCGACTGTGCACCTCGACGAAACCAGCGGCGGCCAGCAATTCGCGCACGGCCTCGGCCTGGTCGAAGCCGTGCTCCAGCAGCAGCCAGCCGCCCGACAGCAAGTGCGCCGGCGCAGCCTGGATGATCGCGCGGATATCGTCCAGCCCATCACGGCCGGCCACCAGCGCGCTGCTCGGCTCGAAGCGCACGTCGCCCTGCTCGAGGTGCTGGTCATCGGCGCGGATATAGGGCGGATTGCTCAGGATCAGGCCGTAGCGTTGCCCAGCCAGAGCCGAGAACCAATGGCTGTGCACGAACGCTGCGTTATCCAGTTGCAGCCGCTGGCGATTGCGCTCGGCCAAGGCCACGGCGTCCGCCACTCGATCCACGCCCGTCACCTGCCAGGCCGGGCGTTCGCTGGCCAGGGCCAGGGCAATGGCGCCCGTGCCGGTACCCAGATCCAGCGCCGCCAGGGGCGTGGCCGGCAGCAGCGCGAGGGCGGTTTCCACCAGCAGTTCGGTGTCCGGACGCGGGATCAGGGTGTGCGGCGCCACTTCCAGTTCCAGGCTCCAGAAGCCTTGCTGGCCGAGGATATAGGCCACCGGCTCGCCCTGGCGGCGGCGCTGCAGATGCGCCTGGAACTGCGCCAGTTGATCCGCCTCCAGCTCGCGCTCTGGCCAGGTGCGCAGGTAGCTGCGCGGCTTGCCCAGAGCGGCGGCCAGCAGCAGCTCGGCGTCCAGGCGTGGCGTGGGCGAGTCGGGCAGGTCGGCGGTGGCGAGCAGGGTTGCGATGGTGGACATGCGTTAAAGCCTCAAGCGGCAAGCTTCAAGCGACAAGTTGGCCCGTATTCGGTTGCGGCTTGTAGCTTATGGTTCTCTCACGGGGAGGGTCGGGGCTACGGTAATGGTGCGCACAGCGCACCCTACGAGGCTGCTGCCCCCTCTCCCTAACCCTCTCCCCGAGGGGAGAGGGGACTGTTCGGCGTTCCAGGATTGGCCCGGCACACTCAGCTTGCGGCTTGAAGCTTGTAGCTTGCCGCTGCCCCTAATCTCCCAACGCCGCCAACTGGTCGGCCTGGTATTCGGCCAGCAGCGGTTCGATCACCGCGTCCACGCCGCCGGCGATCACTTCGTTCAGCGAATACAGGGTCAGGTTGATGCGGTGGTCAGTCACTCGGCCCTGCGGGAAGTTGTAGGTGCGGATGCGCTCGGAGCGATCGCCGGAGCCCACCAGCAGCTTGCGCGTCTCGGAGATTTCCTTGTGCGCTGCCGCTTCCTGCTGATCCTGCAGCTTGGCCGCCAGCCAGGCCATGGCCTTGGCGCGGTTCTTGTGCTGCGAGCGCTCTTCCTGGCATTCCACCACGGTGCCGGTGGGAATGTGGGTAATGCGGATGGCCGAGTCGGTGGTGTTGACGTGCTGACCACCGGCGCCGGAGCTGCGGTAGGTATCGACACGCAGGTCGGCCGGGTTGATCTCGATGGCTGCCTGTTCGTCCGGCTCCGGCAACACCGCCACGGTGCAGGCGGAGGTGTGGATACGGCCCTGGGATTCGGTCTCCGGCACGCGCTGCACACGGTGGGCGCCAGACTCGAACTTGAGCTTGGCGTAAACGTTGTCGCCCTCGACGCGGGCAATCACTTCCTTGAAGCCGCCATGCTCGCCTTCGTTGGCCGACAGCACCTCGACGCGCCAGCCCTGCTTCTCGGCATAGCGCGAATACATGCGGAACAGGTCGCCGGAGAAGATCGCCGCCTCGTCGCCGCCGGTGCCGGCGCGAATCTCCAGGTAGACGTTGCGCCCGTCGTTGGGATCCTTGGGCAGCAGCATGCGTTGCAGCTTGTCTTCCAGAATGACCAAGGCATCGCGGGCCTCGGCCACTTCCTGCTCGGCCATCTCGCGCATGTCGGCATCGCTGTCCTTGAGCAGCGCCTGCGCGCCTTCGAGGTCGCTCTGTACCTTGCGCAGCTCGCGGAAGGTGGCGATCACCGGCTCGATCTCGGCGTATTCCTTGGAATAGGCGCGGAACTGGCTCTGCTTGGCGATCACCTCGGCGTCGCCGAGCAGCGCCGTCAGTTCCTCGAAGCGGTCGCTGAGGTTGTCCAGCTTGTTCAACAGTGAAGCTTTCATTGCAGACCTTTGTCCTGCGGCGCGCCCTCGTCGAGGGCGAACAATTCCTGAGCCAGGCTGAGCGCATCGACGCGCCCCTCGGCGGTGAGTTTCTTCATGCGCACGCTGGGTGCGTGCAGCAGCTTGTTGGTCAGGCCACGGGCCAGTTGCGCCAGCACGTCTTCGGGGTTGGCGCCGTTGACCAGCATGCGCTGGGCCTTGGCCAGCTCCTCGTCGCGCAGGCGCTCGGCTTGCTGACGGTAGGCCTTGAGCACATCCACCGCAGCCAGCTCGCGCAGGCGCTGCATGAAATCGTCGGTGCCGGCGGCCACCAGCTCCTCGGCGGCCTGCGCCGCGCCCTGGCGGCTCTTGAGGTTTTCCTCGATGACCTCGTGCAGGTCATCGACGGTATAGAGGTAGACGTCGTCCAGCTCGCCCACCTGCGGTTCGATATCGCGCGGCACGGCGATGTCGACCATGAAGATCGGCTTGTGCTTGCGCTTCTTCAGCGCACTTTCCACCGCACCCTTGCCGAGAATCGGCAACTGGCTGGCGGTGGAGCTGATGACGATGTCACTGTGCGCCAGCTCGTCGGGAATGTCCGACAGCAGCACCGCATGGGCACCGAACTGCTCGGCCAACTGGCTGGCGCGCTCCAGCGTGCGGTTGGCGACGACGATGCGCTTGATGCCCTGATCATGCAGGTGGCGCGCCACCAGGCTGATGGTCTCGCCAGCGCCGATCAGCAGCGCCTGGCTGCGGTGCAGGTCGGCGAAGATCTGCTTGGCCAGGCTCACTGCGGCGAAGGCCACCGACACCGGGTTCTCGCCGATGGCAGTGTCGGTGCGCACGGTCTTGGCAGTGCTGAAGGTGGCCTGGAACAGGCGCCCCAGCAGCGGCCCGATGGTGCCGGCCTCACGCGCCACGGCATAGGCGGACTTGAGCTGGCCGAGGATCTGCGGCTCACCCAGCACCATCGAATCCAGCCCGCAGGCCACGCGCATCATGTGCCGCACCGCGTCATTGTCGCTGTGCACGTAGGCGCAGGCGCGCAGCTCGTCCAGGCTCAGGCGATGGTAGTCGGCCAACCACCTGAGCACCTCATCGGCCTGGAAATGCTCCTGCTCCAGATACAGCTCGCTGCGATTGCAGGTGGAGAGGATCGCCGCCTCGCGGCTGGACGTCAGCTGGCACAACTGGCGCAGCGCCTCGACCAGTTGCTCCGGGGTGAAGGCCACGCGCTCGCGCACCTCTACCGAGGCGGTCTTGTGGTTGATACCGAGGGCGATGAAGGCCATGCAGAGTCGCTGAGGGGCAATACGGAAGCCGGCAATTGTCCTACTTCGCCTCGGCGAGAACAACTCCCACAACCTATTGTCCCAATAGACGGCCCGCGACATCACGGATCGATCACGCGCCCCATGGGCTTGCCCCGAGGCTTGTGTCATGATGCCGCGACAGTCGCCAGGGCAGGGCCGCATCGACGAAGCAGCGCCCGCGCCCGCCATCAAGCACGACAAGGCACTATGAACAGACCCCTCGCGTTACTTACCGCATTCGCCCTACTCAGCGGCTGCCAGGCCTTCGCGCCGCAGGAGCCGGACGGCACCCCGCCGGTGCAGGAAGCCGATCAGGCAGCCAAACCTGCTCCGGACGAGTACGGCTCGTTCAGCGAAGAGACCCTCTTCTCACTGCTCGCCGCCGAGCTGGCCGGGCAGCGCAACCGCTTCGACATTGCTCTCGGCAACTACGTGCAGCAGGCCGAGACCACCCGCGACCCCGGTGTGGCCGAACGCGCCTTCCGCATCGCCGAATACCTCGGCGCTGACGAGGCCGCGCTGGAAACCGCGCTGATCTGGGCCGATGCCGCACCGAACGACATCGACGCGCAGCGCGCCGCCGCCGTACAACTGGCGCGCGCCGGTCGTTACGACGAATCCATGACCTTCATGGAGCAGGTGCTGCAACGCCAGGGCAACACCCACTTCGACTTCCTCGCCCTGTCCGCCGCAGAAACCGACCCGGATACCCGCGCCGGCCTGCTGCAGGGCTTCGACCGCCTGCTGGCCAAGCACCCGGACAACAGCCAGTTACTGTTCGGTAAGGCCATTCTGCTGCAAGAGGACGGCCGTTCCGAAGAGGCCCTAAGCCTGCTCGAAGAGCAGCCCGCCAGCTCCCGTGAGGTGTCTCCGCTGCTGCTGCGCGCACGCCTGCTGCAGAGCCTCGGCCGTGGCGAGGAAGCCCTGCCGCTGCTGGAAAAGGGCATCCGTCAGAACCCCGAGGACAAGCGCCTGCGCCTGACCTACGCGCGCCTGCTGGTGGAACACGACCGCCTGGACGACGCCAAGGGCGAGTTCTCCAAGCTAGTGCAGGAAAACCCCAACGACGATGACCTGCGCTTTTCTCTGGCCCTGGTCTGCCTGGAAGCCGAGGCCTGGGAAGAAGCCATCGTCTATCTGGACGAGCTGGTCGAGCGCAGCAGCCATGTCGATGCCGCCCACTACAACCTGGGCCGCGCCTACGAGGAACTGAAGGACAACGACAGCGCCCTGCTCGAATACGCCCAGGTCGGCGCTGGCAACGAGTTCCTCCCGGCGCAGCAACGCCAGGCCGAGATTCTGGTCAGCGCTGGCCGCTACGACGAAGCCTCCCGACGCCTGGCCAAAGCCCGCGATGCCCAGCCCGACTACGCCATCCAGCTCTACCTGCTGGAGGCCGAGACCTTGAGTAACGCCAACCAGGTCGAAGCCGCCTGGACGGTGATCAACCAGGGCCTGGACCAGTTCCCCGACGAACTCAACCTGCTTTACACCCGCGCCATGCTGGCGGAGAAACGCGATGACCTGGCGCGACTGGAAACCGACCTGCGCTTCATCATCGAGCGTGAGCCGGAACACGCCATGGCCCTCAACGCCCTGGGTTACACCCTGGCCGACCGTACCACGCGCTACGACGAAGCCCGCGCGCTGATCGAAAGGGCCCACCAACTCAACCCGGACGACCCGGCCATCCTCGACAGCCTCGGCTGGGTCAACTACCGCCTGGGCAATCTGGCCGAAGCCGAGCGTCTGTTGCGCCAGGCCCTGAAGAAATTCCCCGACCACGAAGTCGCCGCCCACCTGGGTGAGGTGCTCTGGGCTCAAGGCAAGCAAGACGAAGCCCGGCGCGTCTGGCGCGAAGCCCTCAAGAGCACCCCCGACAGCTCAATCCTGCGCAGCACCCTGCTGCGCCTGACAGGTTCCGAGACTCCCTGATGTTGCGCCACCTTCTTACCTTCAGCCTTATCGCCCTGCTCGCCGGCTGCGCCGGCCTGACCTCCCAAGAGACCGTGGAGGGCCAGGGCAATCGCGAGCAATGGCAAGCCCACAAGCAGCAGATCACCCAGCTCGATGGCTGGCAGATCAGCGGCAAGATCGGCATTCGTGCCCCGCGCGACTCTGGCAGCGCCACGCTGTTCTGGCTGCAACGCCAGGACTACTACGACATCCGCCTGTCCGGCCCGCTCGGTGGCGGCGCGGCGCGCCTGACCGGCCGCCCGGGCGACATCGTGCTGGAAGTGGCCAACCGTGGCCGCTACCAGGCCGAGTCACCGGAAGCCCTGCTGCGTGAGCAGTTGCGCCTGGATCTGCCGGTATCCAACCTGCTCTGGTGGATCCGCGGCCTGCCGGCGCCCGGCAGCAAGAGCCACATCACCCTCGACGGCGCCAGCCACCTGGCCCGCCTGGAGCAGGACGGCTGGCAGGTCGAATACCTCAGCTACACCGAACAGAACGGCTACGCCCTGCCCGAGCGCCTGAAACTCCACGGGCAGGATCTGGACATCACCCTGGTAATCAAGGACTGGCAACCGCGTCAGCTTGGTCAGTAGTAGAGCCTTGGCGGCAGGATACAACACGCCCTCTCCCCCAGCCCCCGCCCTGCGCCCCGGCCCTTCGCAAAGCTCAGGGCGCTTCAGCGGGCGAAGCAGTGCTTCGCTATTTCCGCTTACGCCCCGCAAGCGGGAGAGGGGAGCCAAAGCCAACCGGCGTATACCCAAACCTCCGCCACTCCGAACCAATCCCCTCGCCCCTCGGGGAGAGGGTTAGGGAGAGGGGGCCAGACGCCGAAGCAGGCTCAGCCTCGTAGGGTGCGCTGCGCGCACCATTGCCGTAGCCCGGATGAAATCCGGGAAATCCGGCGCCCCCAATCCCCGGATTGCATCCGGGCTACAACACAACACGCCCTCTCCCCCAGCCCCTCTCCCGCATGCGGGAGAGGGGAGCCAAGGGCAACCGGCGTACACCCAAAGCCCCCAGCCACACCGAACCATCCCCTCTCCCCTCGGGGAGAGGGCTAGGGAGAGGGGGCCAAACGCGGCAGCAGGCTAAGCCTCGTAGGGTGCGCTGCGCGCACCATTGCCGTAGCCCGGATGAAATCCGGGAAATCCGGCGCTCCCAATCCCCGGATTGCATCCGGGCTACAACACGCCCTCTCCCCCAGCCCCCGCCCTGCGCCCCGGCCCTTCGCAAAGCTCAGGGCGCTTCAGCGGGCGAAGCAGTGCTTCGCTATTTCCGCTTACGCCCCGCAAGCGGGAGAGGGGAGCCAAGGGCAACCGGCGTACACCCAAAGCCCCCAGCCACACCGAACCAATCCCCTCTCCCCTCGGGGAGAGGGCTAGGGAGAGGGGGCCAAACCCGCACGCGACTACCAAATCACACTCCCACAAACCACCCAAAGGTGCTAAAAGCCGTAGCCCGGATGCAATCCGGGGACGCTCTCCACCATGCCCAAAATTCCGGGCTATATCTGCCGCCGCCGAAATACTCATGACCACCGCCATCCCCGCCCACGCCGAACTGATCCTGCCCGCCCCCGCCAAGCTCAACCTGATGCTGCATATCCTCGGCCGCCGCGCCGACGGCTATCACGAGCTGCAGACCCTGTTCCAGTTCCTCGACCACGGCGATGAACTCGGCTTCAGCCTGCGCCAGGACGGCGAGATCCGCCTGCACACGCCCATCGAAGGCGTACCGCACGACAGCAACCTGATCGTGCGTGCGGCCAAAAGACTGCAGGAAGCCTCCGGCACCACCCTCGGCGCCGATATCTGGCTGGACAAGCGCCTGCCCATGGGCGGCGGTATCGGCGGCGGCAGCTCGGATGCCGCCACCACCCTGCTCGGCCTCGACCACCTGTGGCACACCCAACTGGGCGAGGATCGCCTGGCCGAACTGGGCCTGGCCCTGGGCGCCGACGTGCCGGTATTCGTGCGCGGCCACGCGGCCTTCGCCGAGGGCGTTGGCGAGCGCCTGACCCCGGTGGAACTGAGCGAACCCTGGTTCCTCGTCGCCGTGCCGCAAGTCTTTGTAAGCACAGCAGAAGTTTTCAGCGCACCCGAGTTGACACGGGATACGCCGCCCATTAAAGTTCGCAGCCTTCTTGCGGGGGGTGGTCGTAACGACTGCCAGCCGGTCGTCGAGAAGCGTTACCCAGCAGTTCGTAACGCTTTGATCTTGCTGAACAAATTCGTTCCAGCTAGATTGACCGGCACTGGAGCTTGCGTATTTGGGAGCTTCCCAAATCGGGACGATGCTGATAAAGTCGCCCGCCAACTTCCAGGCACTCTGCCGAGCTTTGTCGCTCAAGGTCGCAACATCTCGATGCTGCACCGCAAGCTCCAAGCATTGGCCAAGAAGTGAATGTTCGACATTCGGTTATACGATACAGGGGCGTCGCCAAGCGGTAAGGCAGCAGGTTTTGATCCTGCCATGCGTTGGTTCGAATCCAGCCGCCCCTGCCATAACCTCCCTCGGGAGGCATCGACAACCGGATCGCACGACATTCGACACAGAATATAGGGGCGTCGCCAAGCGGTAAGGCAGCAGGTTTTGATCCTGCCATGCGTTGGTTCGAATCCAGCCGCCCCTGCCATTTTCCATACCCATCCAGGTATACCCTCAGCCGGCAGGTACTGCGCGTGTCCAAGATGATGGTCTTCACGGGGAACGCCAACCCCGATCTGGCGCGACGGATCGTTCGTCAGCTGCACATTCCCCTCGGCGACGCTTCGGTCGGTCGGTTCTCCGACGGCGAAGTCATGATCGAAATCAACGAGAACGTCCGCGGCAAGGACGTCTTCCTGATCCAGCCGACCTGTGCACCCACCAACGACAACCTGATGGAACTGGTAGTGATGGCCGACGCCTTCCGCCGTTCCTCGGCCACTCGTATCACTGCAGTCATCCCCTACTTCGGTTACGCCCGCCAGGATCGCCGTCCGCGTTCCGCGCGTGTGGCGATCAGCGCCAAAGTGGTTGCCGACATGCTCACCGTGGTCGGCATCGACCGCGTGCTCACCGTCGACCTGCACGCTGACCAGATCCAGGGCTTCTTCGACATTCCGGTGGACAACATCTACGGCTCCCCGGTACTGGTCGACGACATCGAAGACCAGCGTTTCGAGAACCTGATGATCGTCTCCCCCGACATCGGCGGCGTGGTACGCGCCCGTGCCGTGGCCAAGAGCCTCGGCGTCGACCTGGCGATCATCGACAAGCGTCGCGAGAAGGCCAACCAGTCCGAAGTCATGCACATCATCGGTGACGTCGAAGGCCGTACCTGCATCCTGGTCGACGACATGGTCGACACCGCCGGCACCCTGTGCCACGCGGCCAAGGCCCTGAAGGATCGCGGCGCCGCCAAGGTGTACGCCTACTGCACCCACCCGGTGCTGTCCGGCCGCGCCATCGAGAACATCGAGAATTCCTCGCTGGACGAGCTGGTGGTGACCAACACCATCCCGCTGTCCGCTGCGGCACAGTCCTGCTCGCGCATTCGCCAGCTCGACATCGCCCCGGTCGTCGCCGAAGCGGTTCGCCGCATCAGCAACGAAGAATCGATCAGCGCGATGTTCCGTTAAGGAACCCGCTGACGTTAAGCGCCCCGCCTCGTGCGGGGCTTTTTGCCCTACCGCCCAAGGCTGGTCGCAAGCCTGTAGGCGGTTTGGTTATTTTGGAGAAGTGAAATGACTGTTGAATTTGCCCTGAATGCCGAAGTGCGTTCCGACCTGGGGAAAGGTGCGAGCCGCCGCCTGCGTCGTAACGTGTCCATGGTGCCTGCCGTGATCTACGGCGGCGAAAAAGCCCCGCAATCGATCAGCCTGCTGGCCAAAGACCTGGCCAAGCTGCTGGAAAACGAAGCGGCCTTCAGCCACGTTCTGACCCTGGACGTTGCCGGCACCAAGGAAAGCGTCCTGATCAAGGCCCTGCAACGCCACCCGGCCAAAGGCTTCGTGCTGCACGCTGACTTCCAGCGCGTCATCGCCGGCCAGAAGCTGACCGCCCACGTACCGCTGCACTTCCTCAACGAAGCCAGCGCCGTTGGCGTCAAGAAAGGCGGCGGCGAAATCCTCCACGCCCTGAACGAAGTCGAAGTGTCCTGCCTGCCGAAAGACCTGCCGGAATTCATCGAAGTCGACATGGCCGACGTTGCTGTTGACCAGACCGTTCACCTGTCCGACATCAAACTGCCGAAAGGCGTCGAGCTGGTTGCTCTGGCCCACGGCAGCGACCTGCCGGTAGCCAGCATCCACCTGCCGCGCGTTCGTGAAGAAGCGGCCGGTGAAGAAGGCGCTGCCGAGTAATCGTCAGTAGCAGGCCCGGCATGCGATCACGCCGGGCCATGTTCTCGAAAGGGCTCCTGTATGACTGCCGTAAAACTGATCGTTGGCCTGGGTAACCCCGGCCCCGAATACGACCAGACCCGGCACAATGCAGGGGCCCTTTTCGTTGAGCGCGTGGCAGCCAGCCAGCGCGTCAACCTTGCTGTGGATCGCAAATATTTCGGCCTGGTGGGCAAATTCGACCACCAGGGGCGCGAAGTTCGTCTGCTCATCCCCACCACCTACATGAACCGCAGCGGCCAGGCCGTGGCGGCCTTGGCCAATTTCTTCAAGCTCAAGCCTGAAGAGATCCTGGTGGCCCACGACGAACTCGACATGCCACCCGGCGTCGCCAAGCTCAAACAGGGCGGCGGCCACGGCGGGCACAACGGCCTGCGCGACATCATCGCCCAGCTCGGCAACCAGAATAACTTCCATCGCCTGCGGCTCGGCATCGGCCACCCAGGGCACGCCAGCCTGGTTTCCGGCTATGTGCTCGGGCGTGCCCCACGCGGCGAACAGGAACTGCTCGACAAGAGCATCGACTTCGCCTTGGACGTCCTGCCGGAAATACTCGCCGGCGACTGGACCGTGGCCATGCGCAAACTGCATAGCCAGAAGGCAACCCTGTAACCACCTTTCACCGAGGGTCACCCCATGGGATTCAACTGCGGCATCGTCGGCCTGCCCAACGTCGGCAAGTCCACCCTGTTCAACGCCCTCACCAAATCCGGCATCGCGGCGGAGAACTTCCCCTTCTGCACCATCGAGCCGAACAGCGGCATCGTGCCCATGCCCGACGCCCGCCTGGACGCCCTGGCCGAGATCGTCAAACCCGAGCGCGTCATCCCCACCACCATGGAATTCGTCGACATCGCCGGCCTGGTAGCGGGCGCGTCCAAGGGTGAAGGCCTGGGCAACAAGTTCCTCGCCAACATCCGCGAAACCGACGCCATCGCCCACGTCGTGCGCTGCTTCGAGGACGAGAACGTCATCCACGTCGCCAACAGCGTCGACCCCAAGCGCGACATCGAGATCATCGACCTCGAACTGATCATGGCCGACCTCGATAGCTGCGAGAAGCAACTGCAGCGCGTCGCTCGCACCGCCAAGGGTGGCGACAAGGAAGCCGTGGCGCAAAAGGCCCTGCTGGAAAGGTTCATCCCTCACCTCACCGAAGGCAAGCCGGCGCGCAGCCTGCTGAAGAACCTGGGTGACGAAGAGAAGCGCCTGGCCAGGAGCTTCCACCTGCTTACCACCAAGCCGGTGATGTACATCGCCAACGTGGCCGAAGACGGCTTCGAGAACAACCCGCACCTCGATGTGGTGAAAGCCATCGCCGAAGAAGAAGGCGCCATCGTCGTGCCGGTGTGCAACAAGATCGAGGCCGAGATCGCCGAACTGGACGATCTGGAAGAGATGCAGATGTTCCTCGAAACCATGGGCATGGAAGAGCCGGGCCTGAACCGCGTGATCCGCGCCGGTTACTCGCTGCTCAACCTGCAGACCTACTTCACCGCAGGCGTGAAGGAAGTGCGTGCCTGGACCGTCCGCGTCGGCGCCACCGCCCCGCAGGCTGCTGCCGTGATCCACACCGACTTCGAGAAAGGCTTTATCCGCGCCGAAGTGGTCGCCTACGACGACTTTATCGCCTACAAGGGCGAAGCCGGTGCCAAGGAAGCCGGCAAATGGCGCCTGGAAGGCAAGGACTATATCGTCAAGGACGGCGACGTGATGCACTTCCGCTTTAACGTTTGATCGTTGTAGGCAGTGCATAAACGGAACCCCGCCTTGGCGGGGTTTTGTTGTTTTTGGGGTGGGGAATTGCTGGGTTGAGGTTGGTTATGAATCCGCTACAAACCGCACCACTGCCTCAGAAAGCCCCATAAAACGGGGCTTCTAGCCCTCCCCCATGCCGGCTAGAACAGTCCTTTCCAGAAAATTCGACCAATGTAGTCCCCCTCCCCTCTTTACCTTCCATCTCTACCGAGATAACTTTCTCTAATAGCAATGTGCCGCTCAAGGACTATTTAGAGGTAAGGATGGCCCACCGCAGTGATGCCTCATTTTTTGAAAATCTCATCTTTATCACTAGCCACCCTCCATGGTGGGTGAGCCTGCTGATCTCTTTAGTGGCAGGTTTTCTTTTCACCCTCCATCTACAAGTCCGGCACCTATAGTCGCCAATACCGGCAACTGGATGAATATTACAAAACCATTCTTATGGAGTAACCCATGCCTGAATTCTCCAAACGCTTTGAGTTTGGCAACTACACACTAAACTTTGGCGACCAAAAAGTTCTTTTAGACTTACTTGAGGAAATTGTCGCACCTTCGTTTCACGAAATGAAGCACATCAGGACAATAAAGAATCGGGGGCAATATTTTTTTATTGACACAAAAGTAGTCAGGCTTGGAGAAGAGAAAGAAGGCCCAATACTAGGCATTGCGGGCCGCATCGTAAAAAACACAAAACTAAAGCGCGATCAAATTTTTCGCAACGGAATAGTGGAGGACAAGAGCGAACTTGAGACAGCACCAAGCTCTACATTCCTCCTCATACTAAATAACCATAGATTAATTTTCTGCAGAGAAGTTCCTGGCGCACCAACGCTGCAGAACTTCCAGAGCACTAGTCATTTCTGCTTGAGACAGGAACACAAAGCATATATTGAGCGGCAATTTAATGAAAATGAAGCAGCCAGAGATGAAAATCCCGAGTTAAAAAAAATTTCCAAACGAGCTTTGCTAGAGAAAACTCCATATCCTACATTGAGAATAACCCCCCTCTCGGACAGCCAGGGACTTAGGGACTTTGTCAATAGATTTTCACAAATCGATAAACTATCTATAAAACTACTTCCAACAAACAAAGAAGAAATTGACAACGACGAATTTTGGGCTGACTTTGGACGTCGACGTGAGTCAATGAACAGTAATGCCGCTAGAGTCGAATTCAGTAACCCGCAAGAAGGTTTGGACAGAAGGTCTGTTTACACCCAGGCCCAAGCCGCATCGAATCTCGGGAATTCAGAGGTTGACTTTAAAGGCCACGATGTCCATGGCGATACGATCAAAGGTAACAACGAAGACTTTAGCTTATCCATCGAAGTAGAGGATATCCCAAAAAATCCAGAAAAGGCGGCTATTATAAAATACAAAGAATTCCAGCGACTAGTAAAAGAAGGCATAATAGCGCTACCCAAGCTTCACAAAGAGACATGGGCAAAAATCAAAGCACTAACTAAGAGGCTATAAAATGCCTTACTCTTTCAAAGAGTCCGATTTAACCAGCGAGAAGTCCTTATGGGATGTCTATCGACTCTCCAGCAGAATTCGATCATCCAAGCTTCAAAAATTGATCATTTTTGCAACAGCCGCACTCCTATCGATCAATTCATTTTACCTTGAACAGAACACATCAACCCTTCTGAAAGATGCTAGAGAGTGGGCATCTTTCGGCTTCACATTTTCCATTACAACTTTAGGCTTCCTGATAGCAGGCTTCACCATCTTTGCAACTTTATCAAAACCCAAGATGATGCTTGCAATGATGGACCATATAAATAAAGAAACCAAACTCCCAACACTAAAGTACAACTTTTTTGCATTCATGAAGGTATTTATTGCCTACATTGCACTAGCATTTATTTATACATGCGTTGTATTATTCGGACAAAAAGACGGCTTCATATCCAACATCATCGATTTAACACCCCACTCATTGTGCACAAAAATAATCACAATAAAAATCTCATACATCTTTCTAGGCTCTAGCCTAATTTACCTACTGCTACTTCTAAAAACATTTATTTTTAACATATATGCAATCGTCATGAACTCACTTCGCTGGGAGTATCATCAGCCATAGAGAAACAATAGGGTGACAGACCACAATTAATTGTATGCGCCACCAAGCAACCACCATTCAAGCTACTAATCCCTGACCCAAAAAGGGGACAGATTCTGAGGAATCCCCACAAAAATCCCATTTTTATCAATGGGATAGCTTGAAGAAGCCTGCATGAGTCGGGCAGTTTGGTAGTCGCCAAACAAACCAACCCCCGAGACTCATGCAGGCAGCAAAACAATAGGGGACAGACCACGATTAATTGTATGCGCCACCAAGCAACCACCACTCAAGCTACTAATCCCTCACCCGTTTTCTACGCGCTGATACCGCTCCGGCGGTCGCAAAGATAGCTGTGCACGCGCCGATCAGTAGCTTGTGGCCTAGCTGAGGCACGTTGATGGTCATGAACCAAGCCACCGCAGCCACAGCGCTCGACCAGCCCCAAGACCAACACGCACTCACCACTCAGCGCGTCAGCCTGCCGGATTGGCAAGGCGGCCCGTGGATCGCCCTGCGCGATATCCCCGCTTCCGCAGCGCCCTAACCCGGCAAGCGCTCGCTGCGCGCCCTGTTCCACCGCTGGCGGCCAACCCATGATGCATCCCCAACCCGGTGGCAGGTGAAAAAGTTGAGCATGAGGTTCATGCCTTTGCGTGCTGTCGGTTAAGTAAAAAGGCAAACCTTTCCAGCACAAAAGACTGCGCAAACGGTTTGAACCCTGCAGTTCAAACCCTGCCATCCTGCTAAAACGAAATACTTCTCACAGCCCTTACCCTTCAGTTTTTCTCATCAACGCCCTGCTGCGACCAAAGTTGTTCTTCTTTAGATCGAAAGTCTTATCTTTCAGCACTACCCCCTCCCTTAACCTAATGGCACTTTGACCTACGTCAATCTCAGATAGCCCTTGCATGCTATGAATTAATACAAGACCTCCATGATTGAATCTGAGGTCACCTGTACTCGCTATTGATTCTGTTTTTGGGAGCAACAATAAAGAACGCGTCCACGGGCAGTGCTTTGTCTGTACCCATCGCTGACCTTGTTATGGCAGGCGCTCAGGCGCTGTCAAAATAAGCAGCGTTGATCTTCGGATAACTTATTGCAGCCATCGTGAGGATTATCCGTCCTTGACGCAGGGTAACCGTGGACATCTTTTGGGATGTGGAAGTTTTATGCAAAGGAGCCGAATGCCGCCATCTTTTATGCAGGCTTAGAAAGTCCGAGGCTATTATGAAATTCAAATCGCTACAGGTACGTATATGTGCCACCGCCGGTGTGTGCCTGTTCCTCTCATCCGCCAGTCTGGTTGGGTATGGTCTCGTGAGTGGGCGAGCCAATGAGGCTTATGTCTCGGAAGAAGTTTCCAAGCTGATCGAGAAATCGACGTTCAGAGAACTCCAGAACCTCGCCGAATCCCGCGCCAACGCCATTCAAGCCAAGTTGCAGAACGCGCTGGATGCGGCGCGCACCATGGCCAATACCTTTGCTGCCAGCAAGTCAGCGCAAAGCCCGCTGGCGATGGGTCGCGAGCAGATCAATACGGTACTGCTCAGCGTTTTGAAAGATAACCCGGAATTCAACGGCACTTATTCCTGCTGGGAGCCGGATGCGCTGGATGGTATGGATCAGGCATTCCGCAATGATCGGGACGGTAACAACCCGGTAACCGGGCGCTTTACGCCGTACTGGACGCGTAGCGCCGATGGCAAGATCGCGGTGCAGCCGCTGGTGGAATATGACTCGGCGGACAAGCACCCCAACGGCGTGCTGAAAGGTGGCTGGTACAGCGGCCCGCGTGACACCGGCAAGGAAAGCGTGCTGGATCCGCTGCCCTACGTGGTGCAAGGCAAGAATGTGTGGCTGACCACCCTGTCGGTGCCCATTGTCGCCGATGGCAAGTTCCATGGCGTGGTAGGGGCGGACTTCGACATTGCCTTTATCCAGAAGCTCAGCGAGCAGATGTCCGCCGAGCTTTACGGTGGCAAAGGCAGTGTGTCGATTCTCAGCCATCAAGGCCTGATCGTGGCCGACAGCCAACGCAGCGATCTGATCGGGCAAGCCCTCAAGACCTTGCTGCCCGAGTCCTGGGACAAGGTATTGAAGAACATCCAGGCGGGTAATGCAGAAAGCCTGCTCAACCCGGCCAGCGAAAACTTCGAGGTGCAGGTGCCGATTCAGCTAGGCCGCACCGGCAAGCCCTGGGCCTTGTTGATTCGCTTGCCCAAAGCAGTGGTCATGAGCCAGGCCATTGCCCTGGAGCAGGAACTGCAGGCACGCAGTATCGACAACAGCATCTGGCAGATCGTCGTGGGCCTGGGCATTTCCCTGCTGGCTCTGGTCGCGCTGTGGCTGACAGCCGCCAGAATCGTCGGGCCGATCCGCGAGGCGGCGGTACTGGCAGGCAATATCAGCCTGGGTGACTTCTCTCAGCGCCTGGTGCAGAAGACCGAGGATGAAGTGGGGCAACTCGCCTATGCCCTCAACGATATGTCGGACAGCCTGCAACGGCAGGTGCGGGTCGCCGAGCGCATCTCCGAAGGGGATCTGGATCTGCAGGTGCAACTGTCCTCGCCCAAGGACACCCTGGGTATGTCCCTGGAGAAGATGGTCGCCAACTTGAATGGCCTGATTTCCGAGGTGCAGCGCAGTGCGACGCAGATTGCCGGTAGCTCCGCTCAGGTCAGCGAGCTGAGCCAGTCGTTGTCCGACGGTGCCTCCAACTCGGCTTCATCGATTACCGAGATCAGCGCGGTGATGACGCAAATGGCCGCGCAGACCACCGAAAATGCCGGCAATGCCAAGAAAGCCGATGATCAATCACAGCTCTCATGTGCCGATGCCGGTGAAAGCGACAAGCTGATGAGCGAGCTGATCGACGCCATGACGGAAATCGACAAGTCGGGCAAGGACATCACGGCGATCATCACCACCATCGACAACATTGCGGCCCAGACCAACCTGCTGGCACTCAATGCCGCCATCGAGGCAGCCCGCGCCGGTGAACTGGGCCGTGGTTTTGCCGTGGTCGCCGACGAGGTTCGCAGCCTGGCTGCACGCAGCGCCGAAGCCGCGCAGCAGACCTCGGCCTTGATTGCCGATTCCTCGGTCAAGACCCAGCGCGGCATGGTCATCGCCGGCCGCACCGCCGAGTCGCTCAGGGGCATCGTCACCGGCACCACGGCGGTCTCCAGCCTGGTTTCGCAGATCTACCAGGCCTCCAGCGAACAGGCCTCGGGGCTGCAGCAGGCGAGTGTCGGGCTCGAGCAAATCGACGAAGTGACGCAGAAGAATCAGTCCAACTCTCAGGCCTGCGCGGTCGCCGCGAAGGAACTGTCCGAGCGCGCCTCGGTGCTGCAACGTGAGTTGAGCCGGTTCAAGATCAAGAGGGCGTAACAGGAGCGACGAACACAAGGGGTCGATGGTAGAGGCAGTGCGGCAAATGTTGCGTGAAGCGCTCATGAATCAGTCGCCCCCCTGCCCCGCCCCTTATCACTGGCGTCACCGAGCCTTGCCCTTACGGTTCGGACAACCTAGAATCTCCCAAAACGGGAGAAATCCAGTGCATGTTATTTCGAGAGGGACGCTCAGAACATTCTGGGAGAGCAGCCCTGCTTATGCCGATGCTCAGTTACCCATGGTGGAGTGGTACAGGCATATGGAGAAGGCGACATACCTTACACCACAGGAGCTGAAGGCCGAGTTGCGCACAGCCAGCATTCTCAAGGGAGGTCGAGTGGTGTTCAACATCGCGGGAAACAAGTACCGGATAATTCTTGCCATCGACTATCAACGACAATTGGCCAAGGTGCGCTTCGTTGGCACTCATGCCCAATACGACCAAATTGACGCGGAGACTGTGTGATGAACATCAAGCCCATTCGCACCGAGCAGGACTACGTGGCCGCGATGGCGCGCATTGACGAGCTGTGGGGCGCAGAAATTGGTACGCCTGAAGGTGATGAACTCGAAGTGCTGGCTCTGCTTGTGGGTAAATACGAAGACGAGCACGCTCCCATGCCACCATCCGACCCTATCGAAGCCATCAAATTTCGCATGGATCAGCAAGGCCTGACGCCGCGCGACCTTGAGCCATTCATTGGCTCCAGTGGCCGGGTCTCCGAAGTGCTGAACCGCAAGCGAAAATTGAGCCTGGCGATGATCAGACGCCTGCATGACGGCCTACGTATCCCCTATGAAAGTTTGCTGGCGGACGTGGCCTGACGGCTAGGGGAGAAGGGCTTTTATCAGATCGTTCACAAGCCTACTTCGCCAGGGTGCGTCGTTCCAACTACATCGCCAGTCTGCACTTGGCGGGTTTTCAGGTCACGCCTACCGATGCGGAACGCCTATTACCTTCACACGAAGCGATATTCAGCCAGCTTCGCTCTAAGTGCGGCTGAAAGAGACAAAAAGCGGAGCAAATAAAAAGGGGCTAGCTTGCGCTAACCCCTTGAAATTTATGGTGGCTACACCGGGACTTGAACCTGGGACATCAGCATTATGAATGCTGCGCTCTAACCGACTGAGCTATGTAGCCAACGGCGCGCATTGTCCGCGTCTCGCCTACCGCTGTCAACCCCAGATCATCGATAAATTTACGTTTTATCAAGCGGTTAGGTCGTGGCATCTGGATGAGGGGCATCGGCCCCGTGCCGAACGATTTTCGGCCTGTCGCGACGCTTGTGTGGCGCTCGGGCCATGCCAGAAAATAGCGCCCCGCCCTACCCCATTCAGGCCGTTCGGCCCTGGAGTCTATCGTGAGAGACAGAGATGATTTCGACGACCTGCGCGCCGAGCGCGATATGCCGATGCGCCATCGGCATGAGGCGAACCGCTTCACCGGGCTGTGGAAGCAAATCGCGCTCGGCATCGTCGTCGGTTATGGCGTGCTTGGCCTGATCAGCGCCATTATCTGGGCCGTCATGGCACACCTTGCACTGGGCACGCTGGCAATCACATTGCCCTGATGAAATACACCGAGGCGGCGCGATAACCGCTCGGAGCAAACCGAGCACCAGAGTTGCGCACTGGTGCACTTGTCATCCCTTGCTGGTCTCTTCATCCTCGTCCATCGTTTATTCGAGTGCCCAGTCATGACGCCCATCCAGCATATCGGCCTGGCCCTGTTCGTGTTGTTGTCCGTCGGACTCGCTATCGGCCACCGAACCGAGTGCGCCGATGGTCGCGTGGTGGAAACCTATCTGGCCAAGGGGCTGGCCTCGCAATTGCTTGGCCATGACCTGTGCAGCCCTGAACCTCCCCCTCATTAAGGAAGATGCAATGAAGAAGCTCGCTCTGTTCGCCAGCGCCACCCTGCTCTCGGCCTGTGCGGGCCTGGGTACGCAGCCGCCCATGCCGATCAGTTCGCCAGCGGTGCAGGCCTTTCGCGATATCTGCCTGAAAACCGCACCAAGCTTCGCCGAGGCGCACAGCGTGGCGCGCCAGCATGGGATCGAGGATCTGACCGACATGGGCTTCGCCACCGTCGGCTTCAATGCCGACAAGAGCCTGGGTTTGCAGGTGAAAGCCAGCCACGAGTGCGTGATCACCACCGACAGCCAGCAGGACGACAGCCTGACCCGGCAACTGCTCAGCGCCGCTGCCGAAAGCGCCGGCACCGAGGTGCCGCGCCGTGTGCCGGCGAAGCTGATGATCGCCGGCCAGCCGTTCATCATCATGCATGACCGCAAGGGCGGCGAAGCCTTCGTGATACTCAGGCCGGAGTGATAGCCGTAGGGTGGATGACGCTTTTTTCATCCACCGCACGGGCCAGGTGGATCGGTGAAGCGTCATCCAGCCTACGAGCTAGAGGCTCCTGCGCGGCCTGGTGGCCAATAGCAGACCACCGAAGATCATCGCCGCGCCGATCCAGTGATAGGCCTGCAGGCTCTCGCCCAGCAGCACCCAGCCCAAGAGCGCGGTGAATACTGGCATCAGGTAGTTGGTCAGCGCTGCCCTGGCCGCGCCCACTACCCGGATGCCATGGTTCCAGCCCAGGTAGGCCACCAGCGAGGCGAACACGGCGGTGTAGGCGATGGCCGAAAGGTTGGCGACGTTCAGCGCCAGGTGTGCGCCCTGGCTCAGTTCATAAAGGTACAGCGGCAAGATCAGCGGCACGCCGAGCAGGATGAACACGCCCAGCAGCGCCAGCGGTGGAATGGGTTGCAGATAGGCCGACCAGCGCCGCAACAACAGCGAGTAGAGCGACCAGTCCACCACCGCCAGCAGCATGATCATGTCGCCCTGGTTGAAGGCCAGGCCTGCCAGGCGGCTCCACTGGCCCTGGCCGATCAGTACCGCCAGGCCCAGCACGGCCACGGCCATGCCCCACCAGGCACGGCGCGCCGGCCACTCGCCGAGCAGCAGCCCGGCGCCAATGAAGGTCACCAGTGGCAGGCAGGTGTTGACCAGGGAGATGTTGATGGCCGCCGTGGTCTGCGCCGCGCTGTAGAGCAAGGTGTTGTAGCCGGTGATGCCCAGGGCACCGAGCACCAGCAGGCGCCAGCCGGCATGGCGCAACGCGGCGCGGTGGCGCCACAGCGGCAAGGCAACGAAGGGCAGCAGCAGCGCCAAAGCCAAGCACCAGCGCCAGAACGACAGGGTGAAGGGCGTGATCTCACCGGCGAAGGCGCGCGCCACCAGGGCATTGCCGGACCAGCACAGGTTGGCCAGTATCAGGCCGCCGAAGGCCAGTGGGCGGGAATGATTGAGGGCAGTCATAGGTCGGCAACAAGGCGCGCGTCTGGGCAGAGCGGCGCATTCATTAGGTGGCTTCCGAATCAGGCGATTTTGCACCATACGGAGGCATGCCGGGCTTGGCAAGGCAGCGGATGGTCAGAGCTGTACGTCCAGCCGCCGCACCAGGGCGATGCCCTCAGGGCTGAGTTCGGCGCCGTAGGCCAGCACCTGCACTCCGGCGGCCTTGGCCTCGCGCAGACCGGCGGCGTAGGCCGGGTCGATCTCCTCGGCGGCGCGCACGGCGCGGATGCCGGAGAGGTTCACGCAATACAGTTGCACGGCGCGCACCCCGACCCGCGCCAGCGCCGCCAGTTCGCGCAGGTGCTTGGCACCGCGCAGGGTCACGGCATCGGGGAAGGCGGCAATGTCGCTGCCGTCGAAGCCCAGGGTGACGCTCTTCACCTCCACGAAGACGGGCCCCTCGGCGTAGTCCAGGCGAAAGTCGGCACGACTGTTCTCCACGCCATAGGGCACTTCACGCTTGAGCGCGGTGAAACCGGCCAGCTCGCTGATCAGCCCGGCGCGCAACGCTTCTTCCACCAGGGCGTTGGCCCGCGCGGTGTTGATGCAGGCCAGGCGCCCTTGCGGGGTTTCGCTGATCTCCCAACTGCCCGGCAGCTTGCGCTTGGGGTCGTTGCTGCGGCTGAACCACACCCGACAACCTTCGCTCATGCAGTTGAGCATCGAGCCGGTGTTGGCGCAGTGAATGGTCATCTGCTCGCCGCTGGCCGTCTCGATATCGGCGAGAAAGCGCTTGTAGCGGCGCAGCAGGCGCCCTTCTTCCAGCGGCGGATCAAAGCGCATCGGGCTGCCAGCTTTTCAGGCCACGGGCGATACGTTCGACGGCCTGCTGTAGGCGCTCGATGTTCTGCGTGTAAGCGAAGCGTACGTGGTGCCCGGCCTGGTAACGGCCGAAATCCAGGCCCGGGGTGAAGGCCACATGCTCGGTTTCGATGAAGTGGCGGCAGAAGGCGAAGGCGTCGCCGCCGAAGGCGCTGATGTCGGCATATAAATAGAAGGCGCCTTCCGGTTCCACGGCGATGCCGAAGCCCAGCTCGCGCAATGCCGGCAGCAGGTAGTCGCGGCGACGCTGGAATTCGTGGCGGCGCTCTTCGAGTATCGCCAGGGTGGCCGGCTCGAAACAGGCCAGCGCAGCATGCTGGGCCATGCTCGGCGCGCTGATGTAGAGGTTCTGCGCCAGCTTTTCCAACTCAGGCACCGCCGCCTCGGGCGCCACCAGCCAGCCCAGGCGCCAGCCGGTCATGCCGAAATATTTGGAGAAACTATTGAGCACGAAGGCATCGTCGTCGACTTCCAGCACGCTGGGCGCATCGCAGCCATAGGTCAGGCCGTGGTAGATCTCGTCCACCACCAGATGGCCACCGCGCTGCTTGAGGCAGGTCGACAACGCCGCCAACTCGTCCTTGTGCAGCAAGGTGCCGGTGGGGTTGGCCGGCGAGGCGACCAGGGCGCCAACGCTGCTGCTATCCCAGTGGCGCTCCACTAGCTGGGGAGTGAGCTGGTAACGCACTTCCGGGCCGACCGGCACCAGTTGCGCAGCACCTTCGACCAGGCGCAGGAAGTGGCGATTGCAGGGGTAGCCGGGATCGGCCAGCAGCCAGTGCTTGCCGGGATCCACCAGCAGGCTGGCAGCCAGCAACAGCGCTCCGGAGCCGCCTGGCGTCACCAGAATGCGTTGTGGGTCTATGCTCAACCGATAACGCTCGGCGTAGAAGCCGGCGATGGCCTCGCGCAGTTGCGGCAAGCCACGCGCAGCGGTGTAGCGCGTGTGCCCGGCGGCCAGGGCGGCCTGGCCGGCGCGGATGATGGGCTCGGCGGTGGTGAAATCCGGCTCGCCGATCTCCAGGTGAATGACGTCATGCCCGGCAGCCTGCAACTCGTTGGCGCGCGCCAGCAAGGCCATCACGTGGAAGGGTTCGATGGCGCGACTGCGCGCGCTGTAGAGCTGGGCCATGGGTCTGTCTTCAAGATTGCGAGCGGCGGATTCTAGCAGGGCGTGCAGGCCGGGCGGCAAGCGCAACGACTGCACCTTTCAACCCCGCCGAAGCCTGCCGTTACGCCTGCAGCGCGTGCCCATGCAGCTTTCGTTCACAACCCGCCACCGCATGGACAACCGGGAGTAGCGCGCCCTGATTCGATCTGGTAAGTTCGCCCGCTTGCAGACGCAGGGCTGATATTCGCTTGGCCATGGAACAAACCTGCGTAATGGATTCGAGAGAGTGAGAGGCGTCATCCATGCCGACAAAAGATAAAGCACAAAGCGCCAGCCAGCTGATTCGTGGTTTCGAGCCCTATCAAGAGAAGAAGGGCGAGGAATACATGAGCGACTCGATGCGCGCTCACTTCACCAGCATCCTCAACAAGTGGAAGCTGGAACTGATGCAGGAAGTCGACCGCACCGTGCACCACATGCAGGACGAAGCCGCCAACTTCCCCGATCCGGCCGACCGTGCCAGCCAGGAAGAGGAATTCAGCCTGGAACTGCGCGCCCGTGACCGCGAGCGCAAGCTGATCAAGAAGATCGACGAGACCCTGCAGTTGATCGAAGACAACGACTACGGCTGGTGCGAGTCGTGCGGTGTCGAGATCGGCATTCGCCGTTTGGAAGCCCGCCCCACCGCCACGCTGTGCATCGATTGCAAGACGTTGGCGGAAATCAAGGAAAAACAGATCGGTTCCTGATCTGTCGACGGGGCGCTCAGGCGCCCCGTTGTGTTTCTGGCTTCCGTTACTGACGCGCCATGACGAACACTGCCTATATCGGGCGTTTCGCCCCCACGCCCAGCGGTTATCTGCACTTCGGCTCGCTGGTCGCCGCCCTCGCCTCCTACCTCGATGCCCGCGCCGTCGGTGGCCGCTGGCTGCTGCGCATGGAAGACCTCGACCCGCCAAGGGAAATGCCCGGTGCCCAGGATGCCATCCTGCGTACCCTGGAGACCTATGGCTTCGAGTGGGATGGCACGCTGGTACGCCAGAGCGAGCGCCACGCCGAATACGCTGCGGTGATCGCCCGCCTGTTCGCCCAGGGCCTGGCCTACGCCTGCGTCTGCTCGCGCAAGCAACTGGAAGGTTATGCCGGCATCTACCCCGGTTTCTGCCGCAACGCCTGCCATGCCGATGAGGATGCGGCCATCCGCCTGCGTGTGCCGGAGCTGGAGTACCGCTTCAACGACCGCGTGCAGGGTGAGTTCGGCCAGCATCTGGGGCGCGAGGTGGGGGATTTCGTGATTCGCCGCCGTGATGGCCTGTTCGCCTATCAGCTCGCCGTGGTGCTGGACGATGCCTGGCAGGGGGTGACCGATGTGGTGCGCGGCGCCGACCTGCTCGACTCCACTCCACGCCAACTCTACCTGCAGGAGCTGCTCGGCCTGCCGCAACCACGTTACCTGCACGTGCCGCTGATCATCCAGCCGGACGGGCACAAGCTGGGCAAGAGCTACCGCTCCCCGCCCCTGGCCGCCGACGAAGCCGGGCCGCTGCTGCTGCGCGCCCTGCGTGCGCTGGGGCAGCAACCACCGGCCGAACTGCAAGGCGCCGCCCCTGCCGAGCTGCTGGCCTGGGGCAGCGCTCATTGGGACGCCAGCCGCATCCCGCGCAGCCGCACCCTGGCCGAGGCGCAATTGAGGTAGGGTGCGCTGCGCGCACCGATGACCGCCAAGCGAACCGTGTACGGTCTCGGTGCGCACAGCGCACCCTAGGGTAAGCCTCAAGTTTGTGGCTTGAAGCGCGCCGCTTCCTTTACCATCGGGGCATCTTCCGACGAGTTGCCACATGTATATCTACCGACTGGTTCTGATCCTGGTGGTGGGGATCTATCTGTTCTCCCCGGCCATCATGGACTGGTGGATCGACCCCAACGGTGCCTGGTACCGGCCCTATCTGCTGTGGCTGATCCTCATCGTCGTCACCTTCATCCTGCAGAGCCAACGTGATGCCGATGAGCTTTAGTCTGAGCGAACTGGTGCTGATCAGCGCCGGCTACCTGCTGGCGCTGTTCGGCGTGGCCTGGGTCAGCGAGCACGGCCTGATCCCCCGCGCGATCATCCGCCACCCCCTGACCTACACCCTGTCGCTGGGCGTCTACGCCAGTGCCTGGGCCTTCTATGGCACGGTGGGCCTGGCCTATCAGTATGGCTATGGCTTTCTCGCCAGTTACCTGGGGGTGTCCGGGGCCTTCCTGCTGGCGCCGGTGTTGCTCTACCCCATCCTGCGCATCACCCGCACCTACCAGTTGTCCTCGCTGGCCGACCTGTTCGCCTTCCGCTTTCGCAGCACCTGGGCCGGGGCGCTGACTACCCTGTTCATGCTGATTGGCGTACTGCCGCTGCTGGCCCTGCAGATCCAGGCGGTGGCCGATTCGGTGGGCATCCTCAGCCGCGAGCCGCTGCAGGAGAAGGTGGCGCTGAGCTACTGCGCGCTGATCATCCTGTTCACCATCCTCTTCGGCGCCCGCCATATCGCCACCCGCGAGAAGCACGAGGGGCTGGTGTTCGCCATCGCCTTCGAGTCGCTGGTCAAGCTGGGGGCGCTGGGGATCATCGGTTTCTACGCCCTGTACCATGTGTTCGGTGGCCCGCGCGAGCTGGAGATCTGGCTGGTGCAGAACCAGGCGGCACTCTCCACCCTGCACACGCCGCTGCAGGAAGGCCCCTGGCGCACGCTGCTGCTGGTGTTCTTCGCCTCGGCCATCGTCATGCCGCACATGTACCACATGACCTTTACCGAGAACCTCAACCCACGCGCCATGGTCAGCGCCAGTTGGGGCCTGCCGCTGTTCCTGCTGCTGATGAGCCTGGCGGTGCCGCTGATCCTCTGGGCCGGCCTCAAGCTCGGCGCCACCACCAACCCGGAATACTTCACCCTCGGCCTGGGCATCGCGGTGGACAGCCCAACCCTGGCACTGCTCGCCTACGTTGGCGGGCTGTCGGCCTCCAGCGGCCTGATCATCGTCAGCACGCTGGCGCTGTCGGGCATGGCGCTCAACCATCTGGTGCTGCCGCTGTACCAGCCGCCGGCCGAAGGCAATATCTACCGCTGGCTGAAATGGACGCGCCGCGCCCTGATCATCGCCATCATCATGGCCGGCTACGGTTTCTACCTACTACTCGGCGCACAACAGGATCTGGCCAATCTGGGCATCGTCGCCTTCGTCGCCACCCTGCAGTTCCTCCCGGGCGTGCTCTCGGTGCTGTATTGGCAGACGGCCAACCGCCGCGGCTTCCTCGCCGGCCTGCTGGCGGGCATCAGCGTCTGGGCGGTGACCATGCTGCTGCCGTTGCTGGGCAATCTGGAAGGCTTCTATCTGCCGCTGTTCGATGTCATCTACGTGCTCGACGACGCCAGTTGGCACCTGGCGGCCATCGCCTCGCTGGCCGCCAACGTGCTGGCCTTCACCCTGGTGTCGCTGTTCACCGAAGCCAGCCCCGAGGAAAAGAGCGCCGCCGAAGCCTGTGCGGTGGACAACGTGCGCCGCCCGCAACGCCGCGAGCTGCTCGCCGTTACCCCGCAGGAGTTCGCCGCGCAACTGGCCAAACCGCTCGGCGCCAAGACCGCCCAGCGCGAAGTGCAACAGGCACTGCGCGACCTGCACCTGCCGTTCGACGAAAGCCGTCCCTATGCCCTGCGCCGTCTGCGTGATCGCATCGAGGCCAACCTCTCCGGCCTGATGGGGCCGAGCGTGGCGCAGGACATCGTCGAGACCTTCCTGCCCTACAAGTCCGGCTCCGAGGGTTACGTCACCGAGGACATTCACTTCATCGAAAGCCGCCTGGAGGATTATCAGTCGCGCCTCACTGGCCTGGCCGCCGAACTCGACGCCCTGCGCCGCTACCACCGCCAGACCCTGCAGGAGTTGCCCATGGGCGTCTGCTCGCTGGCCAAGGATCAGGAGATCCTGATGTGGAATCGGGCCATGGAAGAGCTCACCGAGATTCCCGCCCAGCGTATCGTCGGTTCGCGCTTGAGCGCCCTGGCAGAGCCCTGGCAGAGCCTGCTGCAGAACTTCATCGAACGCCCCGACCAGCACCTGCACAAGCAGCACCTGGCGCTGGACGGCCAGACCCGCTGGCTGAACCTGCACAAGGCGGCGATCAACGAGCCCCTGGCCCCCGGCAACAGTGGCCTGGTGCTGCTGGTGGAGGATCAGACCGAAACCCAGATGCTCGGTGACAAACTGGTGCACTCCGAGCGCCTGGCCAGCATCGGCCGCCTGGCCGCCGGTGTGGCCCACGAGATCGGCAACCCCATCACCGGCATCGCCTGCCTGGCGCAGAACCTGCGCGAAGAACGCGAGGCCGATGCCGAGCTGACCGAGATCAGCGGGCAGATCCTCGAGCAGACCAAGCGCGTGTCGCGTATCGTCCAGTCGCTGATGAGCTTCGCCCACTCCGGCAGCCACCAGCGCAACGACGAGCCGGTGTGCCTGGCCGACGTAGCGCAGGATGCCATCGGCCTGCTGTCGCTGAACAAACGCAACTTCGACATCCAGTTCTACAACCTGTGCGACCCGCAGCACTGGGCCTATGGCGACCCGCAGCGCCTGGCCCAGGTGCTGATCAACCTGCTTTCCAACGCCCGCGACGCCTCGCCGCCCGGTGGTGCCATCCGCGTGCGCAGCGAGGCCAGCGAGCATACCGTCGACCTGATAGTCGAGGACGAGGGCAGCGGCATTCCCAAGGCCATCCTCGACCGTCTGTTCGAGCCGTTCTTCACCACCAAGGATCCGGGTGAAGGCACCGGACTGGGCCTTGCGCTGGTCTATTCGATCGTGGAAGAGCATTATGGACAGATAACAATCGACAGCCCGGCCGATCCCGAGCGCCAACTGGGCACTCGTTTCCGGATCACCCTGCCAAGGCATGTCGAGGCGACGTCCGTAGCGATGTAAACAGCGACAGAAGGGCTGCCACCGGCAGTCCCTCAAGTGACCGTCGAGAGACCGAATTGATGCCACATATCCTTATCGTCGAAGACGAAACCATTATCCGCTCTGCCCTGCGCCGCCTGCTCGAACGCAATCAGTACCAAGTCAGCGAAGCTGGCTCGGTACAGGAAGCCCAGGAGCGTTACAGCATCCCCAGCTTCGACCTGATCGTCAGTGACCTGCGCCTGCCCGGCGCCCCCGGCACCGAGCTGATCAAGCTGGGCGAAGGCACACCCGTGCTGATCATGACCAGCTACGCCAGCCTGCGTTCGGCGGTGGACTCGATGAAGATGGGCGCCGTCGACTATATCGCCAAGCCCTTCGACCACGACGAGATGCTGCAAGCCGTCGCGCGTATCCTGCGCGACCGCCAGGAAGCCAAGAGCGCACCGGCGCCAGCCGTGGTCAGCGCATCGCGTAGCGGCGCTGCCGAAAAGGCCACGGACAACGCCAACGGCGACATCGGCATCATCGGCTCCTGCGCCGCCATGCAGGATCTGTACGGCAAGATCCGCAAGGTCGCCCCCACCGACTCCAACGTGCTGATCCAGGGCGAGTCCGGTACCGGCAAGGAACTGGTCGCCCGCGCCCTGCACAACCTCTCCCGCCGCGCCAAGGCGCCGCTGATCTCGGTGAACTGCGCGGCGATCCCGGAAACCCTGATCGAGTCCGAACTGTTCGGCCACGAGAAGGGTGCCTTTACCGGCGCCAGCGCCAGCCGCACCGGCCTGGTGGAAGCTGCCGACGGCGGCACCCTGTTCCTCGACGAGATCGGCGAGCTGCCACTCGAGGCCCAGGCGCGCCTGCTGCGCGTGCTGCAGGAAGGGGAAATTCGTCGGGTTGGCTCGGTACAGTCGCAGAAGGTGGATGTACGCCTGATCGCCGCCACCCACCGCGACCTCAAGACGCTGGCCAAGACCGGCCAGTTCCGCGAAGACCTTTATTACCGCCTGCACGTCATCGCCCTCAAGCTGCCGGCGCTGCGTGAGCGCGGGCACGATGTGATCGAGATTGCCCAGGCCTTCCTGGTGCGCCAGTACACGCGCATGGGGCGCGAACCGCTGCACTTCGCCCACGATGCCGAACAGGCCATTCGTCATTACCCCTGGCCGGGTAACGTGCGCGAACTGGAAAACGCCATCGAGCGCGCGGTGATCCTGTGCGAGGGCTCGGAGATTTCCGCCGAGCTGCTGGGCATCGATGTCGAGCTGGACGATCTCGACGACGACGACTTCGACCTGGCCGCCATGGCCTCGGGCCAGGGTAACGCCAGCCACGAGCCCACCGAAGACCTGTCGCTGGAAGACTACTTCCAGCACTTCGTGCTCGAACATCAGGATCACATGACCGAAACCGAGCTGGCGCGCAAACTGGGCATCAGCCGCAAGTGCCTGTGGGAGCGCCGTCAGCGCCTGGGCATCCCGCGGCGCAAATCGGGCGCCACCAACGCCCCTTGACAAAGCTGCACGGTGACAGCCTGGTCAAGCGGAGGTTCCGCAGGCTGTTACCGCTTCAATATTTCGTAACAGAAGCCGGGTTCAAAGGTAACGAAAAACCGGCTTTTTTTTCGCCCTCCCTGCCAACAGAATCCTCAAGCCATTGATTTAAAAGGCTTTTAAAAAACTGGCACGGCATCTGCTTTATCTCTGGCACAACAACAATAACAAGCAGTGACCCATAACAAGAACAAGACGTAACGACTCCAGAACAACAAGAACAACAAGGTACGGAGGCGCAGCTAACTGATTCTTTTGGAGAGGAGTTGCCGCGAGGGGTTCGCCCCTGCAGCCAGGCTGAGAACAACAAAACTGCCTTCAGGCAGCGCCGGAACTGGTTGGTAATGGCAACATCAGCGTCCAAAGAAATCCGTTTGCTATTGGCTCCCCGCTCTGGGGAGCACCCGGTAAGCCACGGCAAGCCGGGAAGGGCCACACAACAAGAACAACAGGCCCTCAATAACAATAAAAAAGAAGCACGCACCAACTTGGGGGGGAGCTTAGGCTCCCCCAGTAGCTTCCGGTTCCCGGATCCCCGCCTGCCGCCCCTCTACACATCTTCTCCCGACACGATGCTAGAATCCGCTGCAATCATGCGGTCATCGTTTCGTCTGGCCGGTCACGCCTCCACACAGTGCATCCCATGCTGAAAAAGCTGTTTACGTCCTTCCGCTCGCCCCTGCGCCGCGTACCCCGCCCTCGCAGCACGCCCGAAGTGCTGAGCAATAACCAACACCCGCTCAAGCGTAACGAGATCAGCCGTCACGCCATCAGCGTCGTCGAGCGCCTGCAGCGCGCCGGTTATCAGGCCTATCTGGTCGGTGGCTGCGTGCGCGACCTGCTGCTGGACCTCGATCCCAAGGATTTCGATGTGGCCACCAGCGCCACCCCCGAACAGGTGCGCGCCGAGTTCCGCAATGCGCGGGTGATCGGCCGCCGCTTCAAGCTGGTGCATGTGCATTTCGGTCGCGAGATCATCGAGGTCGCCACCTTCCGCGCCAATCACCCACAGGGCGAGGACGAGGAAAACAGCAACCAGGCCGCACGCCACGAGAGCGGGCGCATCCTGCGTGACAACGTCTACGGCACCCTGGAAGACGATGCCCAGCGTCGCGACTTCACCATCAACGCGCTGTATTACGACCCGACCCAGGAACACATCCTCGACTACGCCCGTGGCATGCACGACGTGCGCAATCACCTGGTACGCCTGATCGGCGACCCGGAGCAGCGTTACCTGGAAGACCCGGTGCGCATGCTGCGCGCGGTACGCTTCGCCGCCAAGCTGGATTTCGACATCGAGAAGCACAGCGCCGCGCCGATCCGTCGCCTGGCGCCGATGCTGCGTGACATCCCCGCTGCGCGCCTGTTCGACGAAGTGCTCAAGCTGTTCCTCTCCGGTTACGCCGAATACACCTTCGACCTGCTGCTCGAGCATGACCTCTTCGCCCAGTTGTTCCCGGCCAGCGGCGAGGCGCTCGCACGCAACCCCGAATACACCGAGAAGCTGATCCGCGAAGCGCTGATCAACACCGACGACCGCATCCACGAGGGCAAGTCGGTCACCCCCGCCTTCCTCTTCGCCGCCCTGCTCTGGCCCGCCCTGCCGGCGCGCGTGCTGCAATTGCAGAGCAAGGGCATGCCGCCGATTCCCGCCATGCAGGAAGCCGCCCACACGCTGATCGTCGAGCAATGCCAGCGCATCGCCGTCCCCAAGCGCTTCACCATCCCGATTCGCGAGATCTGGGACATGCAGGAGCGCCTGCCACGACGCAGCGGCAAGCGCGCCGACCTGTTGCTGGAGAATCCACGCTTCCGCGCCGGTTACGACTTCCTCCTGCTGCGCGAACGTGCCGGCGAGGACACCGAAGGCCTGGGTGAGTGGTGGACGGAATATCAGCATGCCGCCGACAGCCAGCGCCGGCAGATGATCCGTGACCTGGCCGGCAAGCCGGAAGCGGCAGGCAGCGCGCCGCGCAAGCGCCGGCGTAGCGGTGGCCGACGCAAGCGTGGTGCCGAGAACACTGGCAGCGCCGAGTGATGGAACGGGTCTACATCGGCCTGGGCAGCAATCTCGACACGCCCCGCCTGCAACTGCACAGCGCGCTCGCCGCCCTGGCTCAACTACCACAGAGCCATCTGGTCGCTCACTCTTCGCTGTATGCCAGCGACCCGCTGGGCCCGCCCGACCAGCCACGCTACGTCAATGCCGTGGCCGCGCTGGATACCGAGCTGCAGCCCTGGACACTGCTCGATGCCTTGCAGCGCATAGAGCAGGAACAGGGGCGCGTGCGCAAGGCCGAGCGCTGGGGCCCACGCACCCTGGACCTGGATATCCTGCTGTTCGGCCAACGGCTGATCGACGACGAACGCCTCACCGTGCCGCACTACCACATGCAGGCCCGCCCGTTCGTGCTCTACCCACTGGCCGAGCTGGCGCCCGAGCTGCTGCTGCCCGATGGCCGAAGCTTGCCCGAACTACTCGCCGCCTGCCCCTTCACCGGGCTGGAACGCCTGACCGATTAGCAGGCCGTTGAAAAACGTAGACGAGGCAGGCTGGCCTAGGCAAAAACAGCCGAAAAAGCGCAGTTTACGTGCTGTAAATGAGCATTTTGAGGCTGTTTTTAACGACGGCCAGGCAACGCAGATAGTTTTTCAACAGCCTGTTAGAGCCCTGGCTGCGCGCCCCATGTATCCAGGCGACTGCCCCCATTGAGTGCATCCCTCCGGCATTGGCGGTAACGCCAGTAACAGGGCGGTAACACCTGCAATTGACTTCATGCCCCCCCATCGGGACTATAGGCGTCCCGTCGCCCACTGCCGGGTGCACCTTTATGCCAATCCAGGCCGGATTGCTGCCGGTTAGAAGCCGTATACCAGGCCTGAGCGAGGACCCTTGAAATGCCTGACGTCACCCTGACCACCCTGCAGAGCTGCAAGCAAAACGGCGAGAAGATCGCCATGCTGACCTGCTATGACGCCACCTTCGCCCAGGTTGCCAGCCAGGCCGGTGTCGACGTGCTGCTGGTCGGCGACTCCCTGGGCATGGTACTGCAAGGCCACGACAGCACCCTGCCGGTCAGCGTCGCGGACATGGCTTACCACACCGCCTGTGTCAAACGCGGCAATCAGGGCGCGTTGATCATCACCGACCTGCCGTTCATGGCCTACGCCACCACCGAACAGGCACTGCTCAACAGCGCTGCGCTGATGCAGGCCGGCGCGCATATGGTCAAGCTCGAGGGCGCCGGCTGGCTGGCCGAACCCATCCGCCTGCTGGCCGAACGCGGCGTGCCGGTATGCGCGCACCTGGGCCTGACCCCGCAGGCGGTGAACCTGCTCGGCGGTTACAAGGTGCAGGGCCGCCAGGAAGCCCAGGCGCGGCAGATGCGTGCCGATGCCATGGCCCTGGAACAGGCCGGCGCGGCCATGCTGCTGCTCGAATGCGTGCCCAGCGAGCTGGCCGCCGAGATCACCCAGGCAGTGCAGATTCCGGTCATCGGCATCGGTGCCGGTAACGCCACCGATGGTCAGGTGCTGGTGCAGCACGACATGCTCGGCCTGTCGCTGTCGGGGCGCACGCCCAAGTTCGTGCGCAATTTCATGGACGGCCAGGGCAGCATTGCCGACGCCATCGGCGCCTACGTCAAGGCCGTCAAGGACGGCAGCTTCCCCGCTGCCGAACATGGTTTCTCCGCATGAACACCGTTACCACCCTGCGCGAGCTGCGCACCGCCATCGCCCAGGCTCGCGCCGAGGGCAAACGCATCGGTTTCGTGCCGACCATGGGCAACCTGCATGCCGGGCATGTCTCGCTGGTGCAGATCGCTGCCCAGCGCGCCGACTTCGTGGTTGCCAGCATCTTCGTCAACCCGTTGCAGTTCGGCCCCAGCGAAGACCTCGACAAGTACCCGCGCACCCTGGCCGCCGACCAGGAGAAGCTGCTCGGTGCAGGCTGCCACCTGCTGTTCCACCCGGATGTCAGCGAAATGTATCCACAGGGCATGGCCAGCCAGACGCGGGTGATGGTGCAGGGCGTGTCCGAAGGCCTGTGCGGTGCCAGCCGCCCGGGGCATTTCGAGGGTGTGGCCACGGTGGTGACCAAGCTGTTCAACATGGTGCAGCCGGATATCGCCGTATTCGGCGAGAAGGACTACCAGCAACTGGCGGTGATCCGCACCCTGGTACGCGACCTCGACATGCCCATCCAGATCGTCGGCGCGCCAACCCAGCGCGCCGAAGACGGCCTGGCGCTGTCGTCGCGCAACGGCTACCTCAGTGCCGAGCAGCGCGCCGCCGCCCCGGCGCTGTACCGCAGCCTGCAAGCCATCGCCGAGGAGCTGCGCCGCGGTGCGCGCGATTACCAGCGCCTGATCGAGGCAGCTCAGGCGCAACAGCGCCAGGCCGGCTTCGTGCCGGACTACCTGGAAATCCGCAACGCCATCAGCCTGCGTCCGGCCGTCATCGACGACCGTCACCTGGTGATACTGACCGCCGCACACCTGGGCAAGACGCGCCTGATCGACAACCTTCTGGTTGAACTGCCGGGCCAGTAGCTGCATCCAAAGCCAGGCGGTTACACTTTCATGGCCCGGGACGAATCCGGGCCTTTTTGCTTTTGCGGATCAGGAGTTCCGATGGCCTACTATCAACAGCCTCACGACGTTACCACCCTGCCCGCCTGGCAGGCCCTGCGCCAGCACCGCGAGGAGATGGCCGGTTTCAGCATGCGTGAGGCCTTCGCCAGCGATCCCCGCCGTTTCCAGCGCTTCTCGCTGGACAGTTGCGGCCTGCTGCTCGATTACTCGAAGAATCTGATCAACGAACACAGCCTGGATCTGCTCATCCAGCTCGCCGAGCAGGCGCGCCTGGGCGATGCCATCGAGGCGCTGTACAACGGCGAGCAGGTCAACGCCTCCGAGCAGCGCGCCGCCCTGCATACCGCCCTGCGCAGCCCGGTAGGTCGGCGCCTGGTGGTGGACGGCGAGGACATCATCCCCGAGGTGCATCGCGTGCTGTACCAGATGACCGAACTGGTCACCCGTGTGCATAGCGGGCTGTGGCGCGGCTACAGCGAAAAACCGATCAAGGAAGTGGTGAACATCGGCATCGGTGGCTCCTTCCTCGGCCCGCAACTGGTTTCCGAAGCCTTGCGCCCCTTCACCCAGCGCGGTGTGCGCTGTCACTACCTGGCCAATATCGACGGCAGCGAGTTCCGTGAGCTGACCGCCCGCCTCGATCCGGAAACCACCCTGTTCATCGTCTCCAGCAAATCCTTCGGCACCCTGGAAACGCTCAAGAACACCCTGGCCGCACGGGACTGGTACCTGGCCATGGGTGGCCCTGAAGAGGAATTGCACCGCCATTTCATCGCGGTGACCAGCAACCGCAAGGCCGCTGTCGAGTTCGGCATCCGCGAGGAGAACATCTTCCCCATGTGGGACTGGGTCGGCGGGCGCTACTCGCTGTGGTCAGCCATCGGCCTGCCCATCGCCCTGGCCATCGGCGTGTCCAACTTCAAGGAGCTGCTGGCCGGTGCCTACGCCATGGACGAGCACTTCACCCAGGCGCCACTGGCCGAGAACATGCCGGTGCTGATGGCCCTGCTGGGCATCTGGTACAGCAACTTCTGGGGCGCGCAGAGCCAGGCGATCCTGCCCTACGACCACTACCTGCGCAACTTCACCAAGCACCTGCAGCAGCTCGACATGGAGTCCAACGGCAAGAGCGTGCGCCAGGACGGCAGCGCGCTGGACATCAGCACAGGGCCGATCATCTGGGGTGGCGTCGGTTGCAATGGCCAGCACGCCTACCACCAGTTGCTGCACCAGGGCCGCCTGCTGGTGCCGGCGGACTTCATCGTCCCGGTCAACAGCTACAACCCGCTGTCCGACCACCACCAGTGGCTGTTCGCCAACTGCCTGTCGCAGGCCCAGGCGCTGATGCAGGGCAAGACCCGCGAAGAGGCAGAGGCCGAACTGCGTGCAAAGGGCATGGCCGAAGATGAAGTGCAACGTCTGGCGCCGCACAAGGTGATCCCCGGCAACCGCCCGAGCAACATTCTGGTGATGAACCGCATCGCCCCGTTCAACCTCGGTGCGCTGGTGGCGCTGTATGAGCACAAGGTATTCGTGCAGAGCGCCATCTGGGGCATCAACGCCTTCGACCAGTGGGGCGTGGAGCTGGGCAAGGAAATGGGCAAGGAGGTCTATCAACGACTCACCGGCGCCACTGCCGAGCCGGCCAACGATGCCTCCACCCAGGGGCTGATCGAGCACTTCCGCTCCCAGCATCGCGGTTGATGTCGTCCGTACCGCCATGTCTGGCGACATGGCGGTACGTTTCGGGCTTGAACCCTGCCCTCCCCGAGTGCACCCTTGTGATAGTTGCGGCCACACAATTACAAGGACTCCGCCATGTTCGAGATCACCCGCCATCCCGTACCCGATGCGGTGCGTCAGCGTGCGCACCTGGACAATGACGCCTATCTGCGTCTGTACCAACAATCCGTCGAACAACCCGAAATCTTCTGGGCCGAGCAGGCCAAGGCCTTCCTCGACTGGTTCAAACCCTGGGATCAGGTACACAGCAGCGACCTCAAGCAAGGCCATGCCGAGTGGTTCAAGGGCGGCCAGCTCAATGTCGCCTACAACTGCATCGACCGCCACCTGGAAAAGCGCGGCGAGCAGGTCGCCATCATCTGGGAAGGCGACAACCCGGCCGAATCGGCGCACATCACCTACAACAAGCTGCACCACAACGTCAGCCGCCTGGCCAACGTGCTCAAGGATCGTGGCGTGAAGAAGGGCGACCGGGTGTGCATCTATATGCCGATGGTGCCCGAGGCGGCTTATGCCATGCTCGCCTGCGCTCGCATCGGCGCCGTGCATTCGGTGGTGTTCGGCGGTTTCTCCCCCGATGCCCTGCGCGACCGCATCCTCGATGCCGACTGCCGCACCGTGATCACCGCCGACGAAGGCGTGCGTGGTGGCAAGTACATCCCGCTGAAGAACAACGTCGACAAGGCCCTGCAAAGCTGCCCGGACGTCTCCACCGTGGTGGTGGTCGAACGCACCCAGGGCGATGTGGCCTGGGTGGAAGGGCGCGATATCTGGTACCACGAAGCCCTGCACGGGGCGAGCAGCGACTGCCCGGCCGAGCCGATGGACGCCGAGGATCCGCTGTTCATCCTCTACACCTCGGGCTCCACCGGCAAACCCAAGGGCGTGCTGCACACAACCGGCGGCTACCTGCTCGGTGCGGCGATGACCCACAAGTACGTGTTCGACTACCACGAAGGCGACATCTACTGGTGTACCGCCGATGTCGGCTGGGTGACCGGGCACAGCTACATCGTCTACGGCCCGCTGGCCAACGCCGCCACCACTCTGATGTTCGAGGGCGTGCCCAACTACCCGGACGCCTCGCGCTTCTGGCAGGTGATCGACAAGCACCAGGTCAATACCTTCTACACCGCGCCGACTGCCCTGCGCGCGCTGATGCGTGAGGGCGAAGGGCCGGTCAAGAGCACCTCGCGTTCGAGCCTGCGCCTGCTCGGCACGGTGGGTGAGCCGATCAACCCCGAGGCCTGGGAATGGTACTTCCACGTCGTCGGCGAAACACGCTGCCCGATCGTCGACACCTGGTGGCAGACCGAAACCGGCTCCATCCTCATCACCCCACTGCCCGGCGCCACCGACCTCAAGCCGGGCTCGGCCACCCGCCCCTTCTTCGGCGTGCAGCCGGTATTGCTGGACGAACAGGGCAAGGAGATCGACGGCCCCGGCAGCGGCGTGCTGGCCATCAAGGCGAGCTGGCCAAGCCAGATCCGCAGTGTCTACGGCGACCATCAGCGCATGATCGACACCTACTTCAAGCCCTACCCCGGTTACTACTTCACCGGTGACGGCGCACGCCGCGACGAAGACGGCTACTACTGGATCACCGGACGGGTGGACGACGTGATCAACGTCTCCGGCCACCGCATCGGCACCGCCGAGGTGGAAAGCGCCCTGGTGCTGCACGATGCCGTGGCCGAAGCGGCGGTGGTCGGCTACCCGCACGATGTGAAGGGTCAGGGCATCTACGCCTACGTCACCCTGATGAACGGCCAGGAGCCCTCAGAGGAACTGAAGAAAGACCTGCTGACCCTGGTCGGCAAGGAGATAGGCAGCTTCGCCAAGCCGGAGCTGATCCAGTGGGCACCCGGCCTGCCCAAGACCCGTTCGGGCAAGATCATGCGGCGCATCCTGCGCAAGATCGCCTGCAACGAGCTGGAGAACATGGGCGACACCTCCACCCTGGCCGACCCCAGCGTGGTGGACAGCCTGATCGAGCAGCGGCTCAATCGGTAGCATTGTTGTCGGGGTGGTTACCTCCGGTACCCTCCCCGGCGAAGGACAAAATCTGAAATGACAGGGAGTAAGTCTCGGAACATGCAGACCCATTGCGAAAACTGCGGTACTGAAAACACCTTCATTTCCCATATCAAATCCATACGCTGTAGCGCCTGCATGCAACCTCTCGACTGGCGCCTGAAAGTCAGATGCCCTAATTGCGGAGTGACCAATCATCTCAATCGCATAGAAACTGCTGATGCCCGGTGCTCACGCTGCTACACCCCCATCCGGGCCAATGAGAAGGGCTATATCCCCAATCAAATTCCGATCAAGGAGCGCGTACTAGCGATCGTTCTGGCTTGTGCCTGTATCATTGCGTCACTCTATGCATTGACCTACCAGCATCTTGTGTTGCCGTATGGAAGCAAGTATCGAGGGCATCTGTGGGAATTCGACGGCTATGCAGTCATCCTGCCATCGGCCGCGCTCATTCTGGCCATGATTGGGCTGCTGAGCAGCGTCGTCGACCACTATGACAAACGCGATAACGAACAGGTCTACAAGGTAGTTCGCCGCAGTAGCCTGGGGCTGGCTCTGTTCATCTACCTTGCAAGTATCTTCTTCGGACATCCGCTCTGATCTCCCGGATGCGCCACCCTTTGTTCGAGCAGTAGCACCATGGAAAGCATACGCCGCCATATCGAACAACAGGTGCACAGCCTCACCGGCGCCTCGCTGGGTGTGCTCGACCTCGACCAGCCGCGCGGCGACGTCGGCCTGTTCGGCCCGCAGTCGATGGTCTGGGAGGTGCACGCCGACTTCACCGCGATGATGGTCGGCGGCGTCTCTGCGCTGCTCCTGCAGATGCTGCACCCGCTGGCGCTGGCTGGGGTGTGGGATCACTCCAACTTTCGCCAGGACATGCTCGGCCGCCTGCGCCGCACCAGCCTGTTCATCGCCGGCACCAGCTATGGTGGCCTGCAGGATGCCGAGCAGTTGATCGACAAGGTACGCCGCATTCACCTGCAGGTGGTCGGCCATGCACCGGATGGACGAGCCTATGCCGCCAGCGATCCCGAGCTGTTGACCTGGGTGCATGTCTCGGAGGTCAGCCAGTTTCTCGCCGGCTACTTGCGCTACGTCGACCCGCAACTGCCCGCACAGGAGCAGGATCGCTACTACCGCGAAGTGGCGCTGATCGCCGAGCGCCTCGGCGCGCAGGAGGTGCCCAGGTCACGCCAGGCGATCGCCGACTACCTGCAACGCATGCGCCCGCAGTTGCTCTGCGACGCCCGCACCCGCGAAGTGGTCAGGCTGCTGTATGCCGCACCAGCGCCAAACGTCCTGACCAAACCCTTCGGCAAGCTGATGATGCAGGCCGGCATCGACCTGCTGCCGGACTGGGCCAGTGATCTGCTGGGTGAACACCAGGCAGCCTGGCAGCGCCCGCTGATACGCGCCAGTGTGCAGCGCACCGCCAGCGTGCTGCGCTGGGCCATGCGCAGCAGTGCCGCGCAGCGCGCCCGCAAGCGCCTGGAGCCATAGGCAAGCGTGGCTGGCCGGTCACGCTGGGCTATGCGACCATCGGCGTCTTTCCGGTCATTGTCTGAACCGAATCGAGGATCTGCACATGCAAGACGTCGTCATCGTTGCCGCCACCCGCACCGCCATCGGCAGCTTCCAGGGCAGCCTGGCGGAGATTCCTGCGCCCGAGCTAGGCGCCATCGTCATCAAGCGCCTGCTGGAGCAGACCAACCTCGACGCCGCCCAGGTCGATGAAGTCATCCTCGGCCAGGTGCTCACCGCAGGCAGTGGCCAGAACCCCGCACGCCAGGCCGCCATCCGCGCCGGCCTGCCCCATGCCGTGCCCGCCATGACCCTGAACAAGGTCTGCGGCTCGGGCCTCAAGGCCCTGCACCTGGCCACCCAGGCCATTCGCTGCGGCGATGCCGAGGTGATCATCGCCGGCGGCATGGAGAATATGAGCCTGTCACCCTATGTGCTGCCGAAAGCCCGCACCGGCCTGCGCATGGGCCACGCGCAGATGCTCGACAGCATGATCGTCGACGGCCTGTGGGACGCCTTCAACGACTACCACATGGGCATCACTGCCGAAAATCTGGTAGAGAAATACGGCATCAGCCGTGAAGCCCAGGATGCCTTCGCCGCCGAATCGCAGCGCAAAGCCGTGGCGGCCATCGAGGCCGGGCGTTTCAAGGCCGAGATCACGCCAGTGATGATCCCGCAGCGCAAGGGCGACCCCATCGCCTTCGCCCGTGACGAGCAGCCGCGCGCCGGCACCAGTGCCGAGTCCCTGGCCAAGCTCAAGCCGGCGTTCAAGAAGGACGGCAGCGTCACCGCCGGCAATGCCTCCAGCCTCAACGACGGCGCCGCTGCCGTGCTGCTGATGAGCGCAGCCAAGGCGCAAGCGCTGGGCCTGCCGGTGCTGGCCAGGATTGCCGGCTACGCCAATGCCGGCGTCGACCCGGCGATCATGGGCATCGGCCCCGTCTCGGCCACCCGTCGCTGCCTGGACAAGGCTGGCTGGAGCCTGGCCGATCTGGATCTGATCGAAGCCAACGAAGCCTTCGCCGCCCAGGCTCTGGCCGTGGGCCAGGAACTGGGCTGGGATGCCGACAAGGTCAACGTCAACGGCGGCGCCATCGCCTTGGGCCATCCCATCGGCGCCTCGGGCTGCCGCGTGCTGGTGAGCCTGCTGCACGAGATGATCCGCCGCGACGCGAAGAAGGGTCTGGCCACCCTGTGCATCGGCGGTGGCCAAGGCGTGGCGCTGGCCATCGAGCGTTGACCCGTAGGGTGGATCACGCTTCATCGATCCACCGCTTGGGTGGATGTAAACAGCGACATCCACCCTACTGCCTGGCTTCTGTGGGAAGGGCTACCTTATGGTGCAGCCTCGGAGGCGACTGCTTTTATTGATAAACTGCTGCCCCTCCTTTCTCCGAGACGCCGCGCATGCCCGCTCTTGACCAGGCGCTGCGCGCCGCTCTCGACGCCCGCCAGGATCTTCTGGCCGAGCTGCACGCCCAGGGTACCGACTGCTACCGCCTGTTCCACGGCAGCCAGGAAGGCGCGCCAGGCCTGACCGTCGATCGCTACGGCCCGCAGTTGCTGGTGCAAAGCTTTCATCAGCCACTGCCAGCCGACGACTTGCAGACCATCGCCAGCGCTGTCGAGGCCCACCTCGGCCAGACGCTGCTGCTGATCTACAACGACCGCTGCAAAGGCAACTCGCGCATCGACCGCGATCACACGCTGTTCCAGGCCAGCGATGCTGCCCTCGAGGACTGTATCGGCCACGAGTGGGGCCTGAATTACCGCGTGCGCGGCCGCCACGCCGGGCAGGATCCCTTGCTGTTTCTCGACCTGCGCAACGCCCGTGGCTGGGTCAAGGCCAACAGTGCCGGCAAGTCCGTGCTCAACCTGTTCGCCTACACCTGTGGCGTCGGTCTGTGCGCGGCAGCCGGCGGGGCACGCGAGGTGGTCAATCTGGACTTCGCTCAGGGCAACCTGGCCGTGGGCCGTGAGAATGGCGCGCTGAACCCCGAGTTGCCAGCCATGCAGTTCATCCAGTCCGACTACTTCCCGGCCATCCGCCAGCTCGCCGACCTGCCGATCAGCAGCCGTCGTGGACAGAAACTACCGAGCTACCCGCGCCTGCAACCACGCCAGTTCGACCTGGTCTTCCTCGACCCGCCAGCCTGGGCCAAGAGCGCCTTCGGCACGGTGGATCTGCTGCGCGACTATCAGAGTCTGCTCAAGCCAGCCCTGCTGAGCACCGCCGAGGGCGGCACCCTGGTGTGCTGCAACAACCTGGCGAAGGTGCAGATGGAGGACTTTCGCGCCCAGGTGCTGCGCTGCGCCGAGAAGCTTGGCCGCCCCGTGCGGGATTGCCAGGCGCTCGCCCCGGCGGCAGACTTTCCCTCGCACGACGCCAGGCCGCCGCTGAAAACCCTGATCCTGCACCTCTAGCTCAGCCGGGCCTGTCACAGCCGGAACCGAACCGCCGTGCCATAATCAAATTCGTCTCCTCGTCCGGATAGATGACGCCTTGCCATGCCCAAAGGACTGAAGCGCGCACTGAGCGCCCTGTTGATCGCCGTTTTTCTCTACAGCCTGATCGGCTTTCTGATTCTGCCAGGCATCGCCCTGCGAATCGCCAACCAGCAGCTCGCCCAGTACGCCAACGTACCGGCCAGCCTGCAGCGCGTACAGTTCAACCCCTTCAGCCTCGAACTCAGCCTGTGGGGGCTGCGCCTCGGTGCAAGCGAACAGGAGGATCTGCGTGTGCAACGCCTGTATGCCAACCTGCAGGCCGACAGCCTCTGGAGTGGCGCCCTGCACCTGGCCGAGGTGGAGCTGCAAGGCGCGCACACGGCGGTGCTGTTCGACAAGGAAGGCAAGCTCAACCTCGCTCAGTTGTTCCGCCTGCCGCCACGCGATGCACAGGAGCCACCCAGTGACAGCCAGCCCTTCCCGCTGCGCATCGACGATCTGCGCGTGCAGGAAAATGCCCTGCGCTTCCAGGATCTGCGCCCCAGCGAACCCGTGGAGTTCGCCTACGACGCCTTGAACCTGCACCTGCGCAACCTCAGCACCCTGGCCGGCGACGATGCCGAAATGACCCTGACCGCCAGCGGCCCCTACGGTGCACGTATCGACTGGCAGGGCCAGCTCAGCCTGACGCCTGCCATTACCTCCAGCGGTAGCCTGAAGATCAGCGACGGCCACCTGAACACCTTCTGGCCCTATGTCCGCGATGCCGTGCCGCTGGTACTGAAAGAAGGCCAGATCGACCTGGCCGGTGACTACCAACTGGATCTGAGCAGCGGCACCGAACTGCAACTGAGCGCTGTCAGCGCCCACTTGGCCCCCTTCGCCATCGACGACCCACAAGGCAAGCCGCTGGTGCGCCTGCAACGCCTGGATATCGCCGACAGCCGCCTGGATCTGGCCAAGCAGCAGGTGCTGATCGGCCAGGTGCGCAGCCAGGGCCTGGAGGCCTGGGCTGCGCGCGAAGCCGATGGCGAGCTGGACTGGCAGAAGCTGTTCGCCAGGCCACAGGGCAGCGAGGCCAAAGCGGGCGAGACGCCACAGGAGCCAGGCAAGCCCTGGCAAGTGCGCCTGGCCGATGTGCAACTGCGTGACTACAAGGCCCACCTCGCCGACCGCGCCCCGGAACAGGACGTGGCGGTGGATGTCGGCCCACTGAACCTCGACCTCGCGGATTTCGACAGCCTCGGCGACAAGCCCTTCACCTTGCGCCTGGATACCGGGGTGGGCAAACAGGGCAAGCTGCAGGCCAAGGGTGAAGTCCAGCTCCAGCCCACCACGGCCAGGCTCGAGGTGGCGACGCAAGACCTCGACCTACGCCTGGCCCAGGCCTACCTGAGCCCCTTCATCCGCCTGGAACTGCGCAGCGGCCTGCTCGGCAGCAACCTCGACGTCCAGCTCGACGGCACCAACCCCCTGGCCCTGAACGTGACGGGTGATGCCCGCATCGACCAGTTGCATACCCTCGACACCCTGCGCGAACGCGATCTGGTGCGCTGGAAGCAGGTGCGGGTCAACGGCATCGCCTATCAGCATGGCGAGAGCCTGGCCATAGACCGGATCGAGCTGGATCAGCCCTATGCGCGCTTCATGATCAATGAAGACCGCAGCACCAACCTCAGCGAACTGATCGTGCCGCAACCGGCCTCCTCGCAGGAGGATTCAGGCAAGGCGCTGGCCGTGCACATCGGCGGCATCGCCATCAATGGCGGCTCGGCCAACTTCGCCGACTTCAGCCTGACGCCGAACTTCGCCACTGCCATCCAGCAGCTCGATGGCCAGATCGGCACCCTCGACAACCAGCGTCCGCTGGCCGCCAGCGTCGATATCAGCGGCAAGGTCGACCGTTATGCGCCGGTCAGCATCAAAGGCAAACTCACCCCCTTCGACCCACTCAACAGCCTGGATATCGCCACGCGTTTCAGGAACGTCGAGCTGACCACCATCACCCCCTACTCCGGCAAGTTCGCCGGTTACCGCATCCGCAAGGGGCGCCTAAATCTCGACCTGCACTACCGCATCGAGAAAGGCCAACTGAATGCCGATAACAAGGTGCTGGTGGAGAACCTGCAATTGGGCGAGCGGGTCGACAGCCCCGATGCCGTCGACCTACCGGTGCGCCTGGCGGTCGCCCTACTCAAGGACACCCAGGGCCGTATTGCCATCGAGCTGCCGGTCAAGGGTAACCTCAATGACCCGCAGTTCAGCGTCATGCCGGTGGTCTGGCAGACCCTGCGCAACCTGGTGCTGCGCGCCGCTCAGGCCCCCTTCAAGTTCGTTGCCGGGCTGGTGGGCGGCAGTGGTGACATGGATCTGAGCACCGTCCCCTTCGCCGCCGGCTCCGCTGAATTGTCCGGCGACGCCCGTCAGGCACTCGATACCCTGGCCAAGGCCCTGCAGGAACGCCCGGCCCTGCGCCTGGAGGTGGAGGGCCAGAGCGCACAGCGCGCCGATGGCCCCTTGCTGGCCGAACAGCGCCTGCAGCGAGAATTCCGTACAACCTGGTACAAGGTGCTGCAGCGCCGTGGCGACAAAGTGCCGGCCAGCCCCGACGAGCTGACGGTAGACGAAGACGAACAGGCCGCCCTGCTCGAAGGCATCTATCGTTCGCGCCTCAAACAGCAGCCGCCGGCGGAATGGGCTGAGCTGGACGAAGAGCAGCGTCTGCAGAAGATGCGCCAGGCGGTGCTGGACTCCTGGGCGCAGAGCCAGTTGCTGCTACGCCAACTGGCCCAGCAACGTGCCGCCGTGATCAAGGACTACCTGGTGGAACAGGGCCATCTGAGCGATGAACGGGTCTACCTGATCGATGTCAACCTGGCAGAACCCCAAGCCGATGGTCGGGTGCTCACCGCCCTGCATCTAGACAGCCAATGATCATGCGCAGACCTTCCTTCCTGCCGTTCGCCACCCTGCTCCTGCTCGGCAGTGCCGCGCAGGCCGACACCCTGCGCTGCGGCAGCCAACTGGTCAGCCTGGGCGATCGGGCCTTCGAGGTGGAACGCAAGTGCGGCGCCCCGGCATACCGTGACCCCATCGGCTATACCCTGGGCCCCTACGACCGCCGAGAGTATCGGATCGAAGAGTGGGTCTATGGCCCGAGCAATGGCATGCTCAGCATCCTGCGCTTCGAGGGTAACCGTCTGGTCGAGATCGAACGCCGCCGCGAACGCTGACCCGGAGCCCTCATGCACGCCCTGAAATACCTGCCACTGTTGCTGTGCTTGCCCCTGCTGGCGCAGGCCTCTTCCACCTACCGTTGCGGCAGCGCCCTGGTCAGCAAGGAGGCGCCAGCCAGCGAGGTGCTGAATAAATGCGGCGAGCCGAGCAGCCGCGCCTTTCTCGGCTACAAGGAAGTGGTCGATGCCTATGGCTTTCGCAACGAGGTCAGCGTCGAGGAATGGATCTACGGGCCGAACAATGGCATGTACCACTTCCTGCGCTTCGAGGGCGGCCGCCTGAACGAGATACGCAGCAAGCGCGGCCAATGAGCCGGCCAACGAAAAGCCCCGCCGGGTGTGTCCCGACGGGGCTTTTCTGCAATCCGTGCGTGGCTGCGTGTCAGAGCTTGTCGCTGAAGTCACGCAGCTCCTGCTGGGCCTTTTCCTTGCTCCAGCTGCGGATTCCACGGTCATCTGGCCACCCATTCCATGAACATCTGACCACCGATTCCACGCTGATCCGGCCACCCATTCCACGCGCATCCGGCCACTGATTCCACGGCCATCCGGCCACTCAACCGGGCAGGCAGCTACGCAGGATTTCTTCACTACCATCGACCTCTTTTTCGAAGCAGAGAGGTCGTCGTGGAGCGTTTATCCATGCGTAAGATTCGCGAAGTACTACGTCTCAAGTTCGAGGTCGGACTATCAGCTCGCCAGATTGCGGTCAGCGTGCAGGTCGGTCGTGTCACCGTCGGCGACTACCTCAATCGTTTTGCCGCCAGTGGTCTCAGTTGGCCCTGTTCGTTGTCCGATGCCGAGTTGGAGCAGCAACTGTTCCCGCCGGCCCCGGCGGTTGCCAGCGAGAAGCGGCCTTTACCCGATTGGGCATGGGTGCATGCCGAACTGCGCCGCCCCGGGGTGACCCTGGCGCTGCTCTGGCAGGAGTACCGCCTGAGCCAGCCGCAGGGCTTTCAGTACAGCTGGTTCTGTGAGCATTACCGAGCCTGGCAGGGCAAGTTGGACGTGGTGATGCGTCAGGAGCACCGCGTCGGCGAGAAGCTGTTCGTCGACTATGCCGGCCAGACGGTGCCGGTTATCGATCGCCACAGCGGCGAGATCCGCCAGGCGCAGGTGTTCATCGCAGTGCTCGGCGCGTCCAGCTACACCTTCGCCGAAGCCACCTGGTCGCAGCAGCTGCCGGACTGGCTAGGCTCCCATGCCCGCTGCTTTGCCTTCCTCGGCGGCGTGCCGGAGATCGTGGTGCCGGACAACCTGCGCAGCGCGGTAAGCAAGGCCCATCGTTACGAGCCGGACATCAACCCCAGCTACCGCGACCTGGCCGAGCACTACGGAGTGGCGGTGGTGCCGGCGCGGGCACGCAAACCGCGCGACAAGGCCAAGGCCGAAGTCGGCGTGCAGGTGGTCGAGCGTTGGATCCTCGCGGCCCTGCGCAACCGTCAGTTCTTCTCCTTGGACGAACTCAACAGCGCCATCTCCGTGTTGCTGGAGCGGCTCAACCAACGCCCGTTCAAGAAGCTGCCGGGCTCGCGCCAGACGGCCTTCGACAGCCTGGATCGTCCGGCGCTGCGCCCCCTGCCGGTGCAACCCTACGTCTACGCCGAGTGGAAGAAGGCGCGGGTGCACATCGACTACCACGTCGAGGTCGATGGGCATTACTACTCGGTGCCGTATCAACTGGTGAAGAAGCAGTGGAGGTGCGCCTGACGGCGCGCACCGTCGAGTGTTTCCACGCCAACCAGCGAGTGGCCAGCCACCTGCGCTCAATGCACAAGGGCAGGCACAGCACGCAGGCCGAGCACATGCCCAAGAGCCATCGCGAGCATGCCGAGTGGACGCCGCAGCGGCTGATCCGCTGGGCCGAGCAGACCGGGCCGAACACCGCCGGCGTGATCCGGCACATCCTCGAACGGCGCATCCATCCGCAGCAGGGCTACCGGGCCTGCCTGGGCATCCTGCGCCTGGGCAAGACTCATGGCGAAGTGCGCTTGGAGCTGGCCTGCCGACGCGCCCTCAGCCTCGGCGCGTGCAGCTACAAGAGCCTCGAATCGATCCTGTGCCAGGGCCTGGAAAGCCTGCCGCTGGCTCAAGCCAACCTGCCGCTGCTGCCGGACGACCACGCCAACCTGCGCGGCCCCGGCTACTACCACTGAACCCAAGGAAACTCACCATGCTGCCCCATCCGACCCTGGACAAGCTGCAAACCCTGCGCCTGCACGGCATGCTCAAGGCGCTGAACGAACAACTGAAAACCCCGGACATCGACAGCCTGAGCTTCGAGGAACGCCTCGGCCTGCTGGTCGACCGCGAGCTGACTGAACGCGACGATAAGCGCCTGAGCAGCCGCCTGCGCCAGGCCCGGCTCAAGCACAACGCCTGCCTCGAAGACATCGACTACCGCAGCCCGCGCGGGCTGGATAAGGCGCTGATCCTGCAACTGAGCGGCGGCCAGTGGCTACGCGACGGCCTCAACCTGATCATCGGCGGCCCCACCGGCGTGGGCAAAACCTGGCTGGCCTGCGCCCTGGCCCACCAGGCCTGCCGGGACGGCTACAGCGTGCGCTACCTGCGTCTGCCGCGCCTACTGGAAGAGTTGGGCTTGGCCCATGGCGACGGGCGCTTCGCCAAGCTGATGAGCAGCTACGCCAAGACCGACCTGCTGATCCTCGACGACTGGGGCCTGGCGCCGTTCACCGCCGAACAGCGCCGCGACATGCTGGAGCTACTGGACGACCGCTACGGCCAGCGCTCGACCCTCGTGACCAGCCAAATGCCCGTGGACAACTGGCACGAACTGATCGGCGATCCAACCCTGGCCGATGCCATCCTCGACCGCCTGGTGCACAACGCTTATCGGATCAATCTGAAGGGTGAATCAATGCGCAAACGGACGCAGAAATTGACGACGCCAGCCAACCCAGACTAACAATGCCACCCCTGCGTCGCTGCGCTCCGACTGCCCGGCCGGATGGCCGTGGAACAGGTGGCCAGATGGCCCTGGAATGCCTGGCCAGATGAGAGCGGACTGGGTGGCCGGATGGCGTGGAATCCGCACTCCAGCCATAACGCTCCTGCAGCTTGCCGACCAGGTAGTCGCTGTGGCCCTCGGCCACGTTGACGTCGTCATCGGTCAGGTTGCCCCAACGCTCCTTGAGGCGACCGCTGAGTTGCTTCCACTTGCCTTTGATGATGTCACTGTTCATGTTCGGCCTCCGTCAGGGCCGGGCCATCGGGCCCGGCCGCCGTGCTGATTCAGTTGGCGGTTTTCAGGGCTTCTGCGGCAACGTCCTTGACCCCATCAACTTCCTTGGCCTTGGCAACCGCCAGATCGCGCTCGGCATCGGTGGCCACCACACCGGACAGGGAAACCACGCCCTGGTTGGTCTCCACCTTGATATCCAGGCCGCTGAGATCCTTGTCGGCGATGAAGATGGATTTGACCTTGCTGGTGATCCAGGTATCGGAGACAGCCTGCTCAGCCTTGTCCACGGTGTCGTTGGCCGCGAGCATGGTCGGCTGGGCGAAGGCCGCCGAGGCGAGCGTCAGGCTCAGCGCTGTCGCGGTCAGGGTAGCTACGGCAAAACGATTGATGGACTGTTTCATGGTTTGACTCCTGTACATTCCAGATGATCTGCAAACCATCTCCGGGTTGCAGGTTCACTCTGGATATCGCAATGCCTGTGCCAGGTTTTTGAAATTATTAAAATGCTTATAAATCAATAATTTGAAGTTTATCTTGAGATGGGTCGATCTTGCATTTCGCCGATATGCGTCCTTTCGCTCGGGCAGCCTGCACGATACCGAAATGCCATCTCCGCTCTCTTGGAGACGAAAAAGGTTCTTCGCGGTTTAGGGAATGCTTGGTTGATACCGGACTGGCAAGTTTGTGTGTGGGTTGTTGGCTTGTTGGTTGTTCGGGTGCTTGTTCCGGCTTGCCGCGTTTTTGCTGATGTTCTTGGTTTCGCCTTCCCGGGCGAGTCACTTTTGCAGGCAAAAGTAACCAAAACCTCCGCCCTTTCATCCGGCCCTCGCTGCGCGAGGGTTCGCTCACTCCATCGCCGCTCCAGAGGCCCGCCACGGTGGGCCATCCATGGCCCATCGTGGCTTTCGCGACATCCATGTCGCTCAACCTCTTCCACGACGATTCCGTTCGCCCTCCTGGGCGGGCTCTGCACGCGCCTGAACCCGCGGTAACCCAGAAGTAGCGTGGAGTGCTTGAACATGGGTCAGCCTTAGGGCTGACCAGGATGCCGGCTGGAAGCCGGCAAGCTATCCAGGCGAATGAAACTGCGCGAATGAAAGTTTTGGGTTAATTCGATGGCCACGTCATGGTTCCACTGTTACCAGAACACGCCGGGCATGCCCGGAATCGATGTACGTTCAGGCGCGCTAACTCCCCCTTCAGGAGGCCGAACGCAGGCACTGCGCAGGGGGCGAGCGGCATGGATGCCGCGAGAGGCTTGAAGGGCCATGGATGGCCCTTGCAAGCCGACCCCGGAGCGGTGCCGGAGTGAGGGGAGTCGAGCGCAGCATGACGGGGACGCCTAGTTCCGGATGGCGGGGGTGCGTTTCTTTTGCTTACTTTTCTTTGCGCAGTTCAAAGAAAAGTGAGTCGCCCGAGGGGGCGAAACAAGGAGTTTCCGAAGATACCCAAAGCGGCGTCCAGAATACCAACGCAAACCAACAAGATCACACAAACTTGCCAGTCCGGTATCAAAACTGACCTCCCCAGATCCCACGAACAACAACGAAAAAGCCCCGCTTTCGCGGGGCTCCTCGTATTGCAACGCAGGTCTATCAGACGCCAGAGGCTTCTGCCGCCGCCACGTCCTTGATCGACAGCTTGATACGGCCGCGGTTGTCCACGTCCAGTACCAGTACCTTCACTTCCTGACCTTCCTTCAGCACGTCGGTGACCTTCTCCACGCGCTGATCGCTCAGCATGGAGATGTGCACCAGGCCGTCCTTGCCCGGCAGGATGTTGACGAAGGCGCCGAAGTCGACGATGCGCTCGACCTTGCCGACGTAGATCTTGCCGATCTCGGCTTCCGCGGTGATCGCCAGCACGCGCTGCTTGGCAGCCTCGGCGGCGTCCTTGGTTTCGCCGAAGATCTTGATCGAACCGTCGTCTTCGATGTCGATGGAGGCCTTGGTCTCTTCGCAGATGGCGCGGATGGTGGCGCCACCCTTGCCGATGACGTCGCGGATCTTGTCCTGGTCGATCTTCATCGCCAGCATGGTCGGGGCATTGGCCGACAGCTCGGTGCGCGACTGGCTGATCACCTGGTTCATCTGGCCGAGGATGTTCAGGCGCGCTTCCAGCGCCTGTTCCAGCGCCTGCTCCATGATCTCTTCGGTGATGCCCTGGATCTTGATGTCCATCTGCAGCGCGGTAACACCCTTGGCGGTACCGGCTACTTTGAAGTCCATGTCACCCAGATGGTCCTCGTCACCGAGGATATCGGTCAGCACGGCGAACTTCTCGCCTTCCAGCACCAGGCCCATGGCGATACCGGCAACCGGCGCCTTCATCGGCACACCGGCATCCATCAGCGCCAGGGAAGCGCCGCAGACCGAAGCCATGGAGGACGAACCGTTGGATTCGGTGATTTCCGATACCACGCGGATGGTGTACGGGAAGTCGTCGCCCTTCGGCAGCATGGCGGCAACGCCACGACGGGCCAGACGGCCGTGACCGATTTCGCGGCGGCCGGCACCGCCCATGCGGCCACACTCACCGACCGAGAACGGCGGGAAGTTGTAGTGCAGCATGAAGGCATCGCGCTTCTCGCCTTCCAGGGTGTCGAGTAGCTGGGCATCGCGGGCGGTGCCGAGGGTGGCAACGACCAGCGCCTGGGTTTCGCCACGGGTGAACAGGGCCGAGCCGTGGGTCTTGTCCAGTACGCCGACTTCGATCTGCAGCGGACGCACGGTGCGGGTGTCGCGACCGTCGATACGCGGCTTGCCGTCGACGATGTTCTGGCGAACGGTGCGGTACTCGATCTCGCCGAAAGCGGCTTTGACCTCGTCGGCAGAGAACTTGCCTTCGCCTTCGCCGGCCAGGGCCGCGACGACCTCATCACGCAGCTCGCCCAGACGGTTGTAGCGATCCTGCTTGATGGTGATGGTGTAGGCCTGGCTGATGGCCGCGCCGAACTGGTTGCGGATGGCGTCCAGCAGCGGGGTGTTAGCGGCAGGGGCCTGCCAGTTCCAGGTCGGCTTGCCGGCTTCGGCAGCGAATTCCTTGACGGCCTGGATCACGGCCTGGAATTCCTGGTGGGCGAACAGCACGGCGCCCAGCATTTGGTCTTCGGTCAGCTCGTCAGCTTCCGATTCCACCATCAATACGGCGGTTTCGGTACCAGCCACCACCATGTCCAGGCTGGAGGCCTGCAGTTGCTCGTAGTTGGGGTTCAGCAGGTAGCCGGTATCCGGGTGGAAGGCTACGCGCGCGGCACCGATCGGGCCGTTGAACGGGATGCCGGAAACGGCCAGGGCAGCGGAGGTGCCGATCATCGCAGCGATGTCCGGATCGGTCTTCTTGCTGGTGGAAACGACGGTGCAGACGACCTGCACTTCGTTCATGAAGCCTTCGGGGAACAGCGGGCGGATCGGACGGTCGATCAGGCGCGAGGTCAGGGTTTCCTTCTCGCTGGGGCGGCCTTCACGTTTGAAGAAGCCACCCGGGATCTTGCCGGCAGCGTAGGTCTTTTCCTGGTAGTGCACGGACAGCGGGAAGAAGCCCTTGCTCGGATCGGCGCTCTTGGCACCGACCACGGTGACCAGCACGGTGACGTCGTTGTCGACGGTCACCAGCACGGCGCCGCTGGCTTGACGGGCGATGCGGCCAGTCTCGAGGGTCACGGTCGACTGACCGAACTTGAATTGCTTGATTACCGGGTTCACGGTGTTTTCCTTCTCTTTGTTGCCTTGGGGGAAATTGGAAAGAAGCGCGGGAGTCGGACCCGATGCATCCCTCGAAAAGCCAAAAGCTGGAAGCCCAGCGCCCCGAGCTGAGGATCACTCCCCACTCGCGACGCCGAACTCCCAGCTTCCAACTTGTGCAGCTCGCGTCTGTTAACGACGCAGGCCCAGGCGACCGATCAGGGCGCTGTAACGAGAGGTGTCCTTACCCTTGAGGTAGTCCAGCAGCTTACGGCGCTGGTTTACCATGCGGATCAGACCGCGACGGCTGTGGTGATCCTTGCCGTTGGCCTTGAAGTGATCCTGCAGCTTGTTGATGTTGGCGGTCAGCAGGGCAACCTGCACTTCCGGGCTACCGGTATCGCCTTCAGCTTGCTTGTACTCGTTTACGATCTGGGCTTTTTCTTCAACGCTGAGTGCCATGTTGGCTTCCTCTCATCTGGAGACTGCCGAAGCAGTCTCAATAGGCCGGGAATCGCTTCCCGTGTTTTAAAAAGAGGCATGACCGTGCCTACTGACAGCCACCCTCGTTACACCTGACGAACTTTTCGTCATCAGGCGTTCAGCCATTTCGGCTGAACTCTTCGGCGCTCACGCGCCAGTATTGATCAAGCGACGCGGCGCGATACGCCCATCGTCACTCACTTCACCGATACCGATGAAGCGACCATTGTGATCCTGCACCCGCAGCATGCCGAACTTCGGCGCCTCCGGCGCACGCACCGGCTGCCCTTGCAGCCAGTAGAACGCGCTGTGCTCGGAGAGCTGCAGCAGCGGCCAATCCTGCAAACCGGCGTCGACCGGCTGCAGGAAGCGATCCAGTGCCGCACTGCCGCCTTCGGCATGTACCGCTTCCAGTTCTTCCAGGGTCACGGTACGTGCCAGGTCGAACGGGCCGGCCTTGGTGCGGCGCAACTGCGCCACGTGGGCGCCACAACCGAGCAACTGGCCGAGATCTTCGACCAGGGTGCGAATGTAGGTGCCTTTGCTGCAGTCCACCGACAGACGCGCCTGCTCGCCGTCGAGAGCCAGCAATTCCAGGCGCGCAATAGTAACAGAACGCGCTTCGCGCTCCACTACTTCCCCTGCACGGGCCAGTTTGTAGAGAGGCTGGCCATCCTTCTTCAAGGCCGAGTACATCGGTGGTATCTGCTTGATTTCCCCACGAAAACGCGGCAACAGCGCTTCGATTTCGCTGCGACCAACGGTCACCGGGCGACGCTCGAGCACATCACCCTCGGCATCGCCGGTGGTGGTGGTCACGCCAAGCTGGGCGACGGTCTCGTAGCCCTTGTCGGCATCGAGCAGGTACTGGGAGAACTTGGTCGCCTCACCGAAGCACAGCGGCAGCACGCCGGTGGCCAACGGGTCGAGGCTGCCGGTGTGCCCGGCCTTCTCGGCGTTGAGCAGCCAGCGCACCTTCTGCAGCGCCGCGTTGGAGGTAAAGCCGAGGGGTTTGTCGAGCAGGATGATGCCATCGACCTTGCGACGAATACGTTTGACCTGCGCCACGCTCAGTCCTCACCGCCATCCTGGTGCTTGCGATCTTCCGCTACCGCGCGCTCGATCAGCGCCGACAGCTCGGCGCCACGGCGAATGCTGGCGTCGTACTGGAAGTGCAATTGCGGGATGGTACGCACCTTCATCGATTTGCCCAGCAGCATGCGCAGGTAGCCGGCCGCCTCGGAAAGAATCTCCAGGTTGAGCTTGATCTGCTCGGCATCGTCGTCCTTGCCCATGACGGTGATGAACACCTTGGCATGGGACAGGTCGCGGCTGACGTCCACTGCGGTGATGGTCACCAGACCCAGGCGCGGATCCTTGATCTCGCGCTGGATCAGCGTCGCCAGTTCGCGTTGCATCTGATCGCCGATACGCTGGGTACGGCTGTAATCTTTGGCCATAAAAGCTGCCTCAAGCTTCAAGCTCTAAGCTTCAAGCTAAAAAATACCAAAAAGCCAAACGGCAAGCTCAACAGGTGGGCCAGGCCACCTCTTGAAGCTTGCCGCTTGAGGCTTGCAGTTGTGTTTACAGGCTGCGCGCCACCTGGACCTTCTCGAACACTTCGATCTTGTCGCCGACCTTGACGTCGTTGTAGCTCTTCACGGCGATACCGCACTCCATGCCGTTACGCACTTCGGCGACGTCGTCCTTGAAGCGACGCAGCGATTCCAGCTCGCCCTCGAAGATCACCACGTCCTCGCGCAGTACGCGGATCGGACGGTTGCGGTAAACGGTACCCTCGATGACCATGCAGCCAGCGACGGCGCCGAACTTCGGCGAACGGAACACGTCACGCACTTCGGCGGTGCCCAGGATGTTCTCGCGAACGTCGCTGCCGAGCATGCCGGTGAGCGCCTTCTTGACGTCTTCGATGATGTCGTAGATGACATTGTAGTAGCGCATGTCGAGGCCTTCGGACTCGACGATCTTGCGCGCACCGGCGTCAGCACGGACGTTGAAGCCGAACAGCACGGCATTGGAAGCCAGCGCCAGGTTGGCATCGGACTCGGTGATACCACCGACGCCGCCACCGACCACGCGCACCTGCACTTCGTCGTTGCCGAGGGTGCTGAGCGAGCCCTGCAGGGCTTCCAAAGAACCACGCACGTCGGCCTTGAGCACGATGTTGAGGGTTTTCTTCTCTTCCTGGCCCATGTTCTCGAAGATGTTTTCCAGCTTGCCGGCGTGGGCGCGGGCCAACTTGACTTCGCGGAACTTGCCCTGACGGAACAGTGCGACCTCGCGGGCCTTCTTCTCGTCGGCCACCACCATCATCTCGTCACCGGCATCCGGCGTGCCATCGAGGCCGAGGATCTCGACCGGAATGGACGGGCCGGCTTCCTTGATCGACTTGCCGTTCTCGTCGAGCATGGCGCGCACGCGGCCATAGTTGACGCCGACCAGCACCATGTCACCCTGACGCAGCGTACCGTCCTGCACCAGCACGGTGGCCACCGGGCCACGGCCCTTGTCCAGACGCGATTCGACCACCACGCCACGGCCAGGCGCCGACGGCATGGCCGTGAGTTCCAGCACCTCGGCCTGCAGCAGCACAGCCTCGAGCAGTTCGTCGATACCGGTACCAGCCTTGGCGGAAACCGGTACGAAGGGTGCGTCGCCGCCCCACTCTTCCGGAATCACGTCCAGCGCGGCCAGGCCGTTCTTGATGTTGTCCGGGTTGGCTTCCGGCTTGTCCATCTTGTTCACCGCGACCACGATGGGTACGCCAGCCGCTTTCGCGTGCTGCACGGCTTCCTGGGTCTGCGGCATCACGCCGTCGTCAGCAGCGACGACGAGGATGACGATGTCGGTGGCCTTGGCACCACGGGCACGCATCTGGGTGAACGCCGCGTGACCGGGGGTATCGAGGAAGGTGATCATGCCGCGATCGGTTTCCACGTGGTAGGCACCGATGTGCTGGGTGATACCACCGGCCTCGCCGGATGCCACCTTGGCACGACGGATGTAGTCAAGCAGGGAAGTCTTGCCGTGGTCGACGTGACCCATCACGGTCACCACCGGCGCACGGTGAATGGCTTCACCCTCGTACTTCAGGGATTCGGCCAGTTGCTCTTCCAAGGCGTTGTCGCTGACCAGCTTGACCTTGTGGCCGAACTCTTCGGCGACCAGTTGCGCGGTTTCCTGATCCAGCACCTGGTTGATGGTCACCGGAGTGCCCATCTTGAACATGAACTTGACGATTTCCGCACCCTTGATGGCCATTTGCTGGGCTAGATCGGAAACGGTGATGGTCTCGCCAATGGACACGTCGCGCACGATCGGGCCAGTCGGGCTCTGGAAACCGTGCTGGTTGCGCTTCTTCATCTTGGCCTTGCCACGACCGCCACGACGGAAGCCATCGCTCTCTTCGTCGACGCTACGCGGCGCAACGCGAGGTGCCGGCGCCTTTTCCTTGAGGGTCGGGCGATGCTGGGCGTGCTTGCGCTCGCGACGCTCGTCCTCGTCGCTGCGCGCCTTCTCGGGGCGACGCACTTCTTCTTTCTTGCGCTCGACCTCGATCACCGGAGCGGCGACGGTCGCCACCGGTTCGCTGGCCACTGCCGGGGTGGCAGCCGGCGCCGCCGGGGTAGCGACCGCAGCTTCGGCCGCCTGACGCTTGGCCTCTTCTTCGGCCTTGCGCTTGGCTTCTTCCTCGGCCTTCAGGCGCGCGGCCTCGGCCTCGGCACGCTGGGCCTCCAGCTCGCGCTGCTTCTCGGCTTCCAGCTCTTCCGGGCTGCGCTTGACGAAGGTCTTCTTCTTGCGCACTTCCACGCTGATGGTCTTGCTGCCAGCCACGCGCAGGGTGCTGGTGGTCTTGCGCTGCAAGGTGATCTTGCGCGGCTCTTCGACCTTCTTGTCGCCGTGACTGCTCTTGAGATGGGCAAGCAAGGCTTGCTTCTCACTATCGGTTACCACTTGTTCGGCACTGCTGTGGGACAGGCCAGCCTCACGCATCTGCTGCAGCAGGCGTTCGACCGGGGTGTCGACCACTTTGGCCAGTTCTTTCACCGTGACTTGCGTCATGCATCTTTCTCCTCAGGCCGCAACCGCTTACTCGAACCAATGGGCTCGGGCGGCCATGATCAGCTTGCCGGCACGCTCTTCGTCGATGCCGTCGATGTCGAGCAAGTCGTCAATCGACTGCTCGGCCAGGTCTTCACGGGTAATCACGCCGCGCAGCGCCAGCTCCAGAGCCAGCGCCTTGTCCATACCCTCGACTTCCAGCAGGTCATCCGCTGGATGGGCATCGGCCAACTTCTCCTCGTTGGCGATCGCCTTGGTCAGCAGACGATCCTTGGCTCGCGCGCGCAGCTCGTTGACGATCTCCTCGTCGAAGCCATCGATGCTGAGCATTTCTTCCATGGGTACGTAGGCAATCTCTTCGAGACTGGTGAAACCCTCTTCGACCAGGACTTGGGCCAGTTCTTCGTCGACCTCCAGCTCGTCGATGAAGGACTGCATGATGTCGCCGGTTTCAGCCTGTTGCTTGGCCTGGATGTCGGCTTCGGTCATGACGTTCAGCGTCCAGCCAGTCAACTGACTGGCCAGGCGCACGTTCTGGCCACCACGGCCGATGGCCTGAGCCAGGTTGTCCGCCGCCACGGCGATATCCATGGCGTGGGCGTCTTCGTCGACGATGATCGCTGCCACTTCGGCCGGCGACATGGCGTTGATGACGAACTGCGCAGGGTTGTCGTCCCACAGCACGATGTCTACGCGTTCACCGCCCAGCTCGCCGGACACGGCCTGTACGCGCGAACCGCGCATGCCGATGCAGGCACCCTGCGGGTCGATACGCTTGTCCTTGGAGCGCACGGCGATCTTGGCGCGCGAGCCCGGATCGCGGGAGGCGCCCTTGACCTCGATCAGGCCTTCGGCGATTTCCGGCACTTCGATGCGGAACAGCTCGATCAGCATTTCCGGTGCGGTACGCGACAGGATCAGTTGCGGGCCACGGTTCTCGGTGCGGATTTCCTTGAGCAGGGCACGCAGACGCACACCGACGCGGAAAGTCTCGCGCGGAATGATGTCCTCACGGGCCAGCAGCGCTTCGGCGTTGTTGCCCAGATCGACGATGACGCTGTCGCGGGTGACCTTCTTCACGGTACCGGAGATGATCTCGCCCAGGCGCTCGCGATAGGCGTCGACCACCTGTGCACGCTCGGCTTCACGCACCTTCTGCACGATGACCTGCTTGGCGGTTTGCGCGGCGATACGGCCGAACTCGATGGACTCGATCTTCTCTTCGAGCACGTCACCGATCTTGGCGTTGGCCTCGACGGCCTGCGGCATGTCGTCGGTCAGTTGGTAGGCCGGATCCTCGAACTCCGATTCGTCGACCACGGTCCAGCGACGGAAGGTTTCGTAGCTACCATTCTGACGATTGATCGACACGCGCAGGTCGACCTCGTCCTCGAAACGCTTCTTGGTAGCGGTCGCCAGAGCCAGCTCCAGCGCCTCGAAAATCACGCCGGCCGGTACACCTTTTTCGTTGGATACCGACTCAACAACTAGCAGTACTTCTTTGCTCATCGTACGCCTCGCCTTTCGCAATCCATTGGATCCACGCAACCCGCACCACTTTCACGCCATTGGCGCTACGTTCGTGCGATGTCGCGCTGTGTTCGCGCAATCTGCATTACCCCCTGCTCGCCCCGCGTTCCTGTGCAGAATACCTGCAGGCCAAGGGCTGGTAGGGCAACGCGGGATGCGCGTCTCAATCAAATCGGGGGATGATATTGGCCTTGTCGATCAGATCGATCGGCAACAGGTACTCGTGGTCATCCACCTGTACCACCACGTCCTGCTCCTCCACACCACGGAGAAGGCCCTGAAAGTTGCGGCGCCCCTCGAAGGGCGAACGCAGCTTGATCTTTGCCTGCTCACCGACGTGCGCCGCGAACTGTTCCAGGGTGAACAGTGGACGATCCATGCCGGGAGAGGAAACTTCCAGGGTGTACTCCGAGGTAATCGGATCCTCGACATCCAGTACACCACTGAGCTGACGGCTGACGATCTCGCAATCGTCGATGAGAATGCCATCGGCCTTGTCGATATAGACACGCAGCAGCGAATGACGCCCCTGCGACAGGAACTCGATGCCCCAGCATTGATAGCCAAGCGCTTCGACTACCGGGGCCAACAAGGCCTGCAACTGTTCTAGCTTGCTCGACACTTAACGGCCCTCGTGCATGCTGTGCAAATAAAAAATGGGCGAAACGCCCATCCCTTCAACCCACCGGAAATACCTGCGGGCATTGTCTTTCAGCTAACAAAAAGCCCCTGAAAAGGGGCCTGCTGAAACTGGTTGCGGGGGCAGGATTTGAACCTACGACCTTCGGGTTATGAGCCCGACGAGCTACCAGACTGCTCCACCCCGCGTCAAAGCCGGGCCGGAATTATACGGCCACCCCCTGGCGAGGGTCAACCAAACACTCCAGCAACAAGAAAGCCCGCGAACTGCGGGCTTTCTTGAGTATGGTACCGAGGAGGGGACTCGAACCCCTACAGCCTATGGCCACTACCACCTCAAGGTAGCGTGTCTACCAATTCCACCACCTCGGCAAAACGGTTACTGCTTTGGAGCCTCCGGCACGTCCGACGCATCGGATGCAGGTGCCTTCTGCTCTTCGAGCACCGGCACATCTTCTGCTGCCGGTTTTTGCTGGACTTCCAGAACCGCTGGATCTGGCAGACCAACCTGTGTCAGTGCTTCAGCTTTTTCTTTAGCAAAGAACGCTAAACCCAAGCTGGTAATGAAAAAAGCTGCGGCGAGTATACCAGTAAACTTACTCAGAAAGGTAGAGGAACCTTGGCTTCCGAATACAGTTGCCGAAGCACCAGCACCGAAAGAAGCACCCGCATCAGCACCCTTGCCCTGCTGCAACAGCACCAGCGCCACAATACCGATCGCACCCATCAGGTGCAGAACCACTACGACTGTTTCCAGCATTCTTCAGTTTCCTGCAGCGCGACAGATCGCGCCGAATTCATCCGCATTCAGAGAGGCTCCACCCACAAGCCCCCCATCGATATCCTGCATGCCAAACAACTCGGCTGCACTGGCGGCCTTGACGCTGCCGCCATAAAGAATTCTCAGCCCGCTCGCCACACCGGCATCCAATTGCGCAACCTGCGCGCGGATGGCAGCGTGCACTTCCTGAGCCTGCTCGGGCGTAGCGGTCAAGCCGGTGCCAATGGCCCAGACAGGCTCATAGGCCACGACGGCATTTCCAAGCGAGCCGACACCCAGGGCGTCGATCACCGCCGCCAACTGGCCACCCACCACGCTCAGCGTCGTATTCGACTCACGCTGCTCGCGGGTTTCACCGAGACAGAGCACAGGGATCAATCCCGCTGCCTGCACCGCGGCGAACTTGCGCACGACCACATCGTCACTTTCACCCAGGATCAGGCGACGCTCGGAATGACCCACCAGCACAAACTCACAACCGGCGTCAGCCAGTTGCGAGGTCGCCAGCTCACCAGTCAGCGCACCCTGCTCGACTTGCGCCGCGCAGTCCTGCACCCCGACCTTCACCCCCTTGCCTGCCAGCGCCTCGATGACCTGGGCAACATGCAGACTGGAGGGAAATACCGCGACGTCGACATCAACAGGCAATACCTGCTGACGTAGCCCTTCGATCAGCTCTGCGACGCTGGCGCGGGTACCGTGCATTTTCCAGTTACCAGCAACCAGGGGGCGACGCATGCTTTACCTCGTCGATCAAAGAGGGCGCAGATGTTACCCAAGAGCCCAGCGCGTAGCAAGCTCAATCATGCGCATACTTCGGCAACAATCTTAGCCAATTCATCGGCATAGCCTTGTACCTGCGCCTCATCGTCACCTTCCACCATGACCCGCAGCAACGGCTCGGTGCCGGACTTGCGCAGCAACACACGGCCACGCCCGGCCATGCGCTCGGTCACCCGCGCACAGGCTTCCTTCACCGACGGGTGCTCCAGCGGGTCGAGGTCACCGGAAAAGCGCACGTTGATCAGCACCTGCGGGCACTTCTTGACCCCCATGCGCGCTTCGGCCAGCGACTGCTCACGACGCTTGAGCGCCACCAGCACCTGCAGCGCGGCGATGATGGCATCGCCGGTGGTGGTGTGCTGGAAGCACACCAGGTGGCCGGAGTTCTCGCCGCCAAGCAACCAATTGCGCGCCTGCAGCTCGGCGATCACGTAGCGGTCGCCCACCTTGGCGCGCACGAAAGGCACGCTCAGCTCCGCCAACGCCAGTTCGAGCCCCAGATTGCTCATCAGTGTGCCGACCACACCGCCATGCAGGCGCCCGCGCTCCTGCAGGTCGCGGGCGATGATGAACAACAGCTCGTCGCCATCAACCACGGTGCCGGTGTGATCCACCATCAGCACGCGGTCGGCATCGCCATCGAAGGCAATGCCGAGATCGGCGCCCTGGGCCAGCACCTCGGCCTGCAGGCCGGCGATATGGGTGGAACCGCACTCGTGGTTGATGTTGAGGCCATCCGGCTGGGCCGCCATCACCTTGACCTCGGCTCCCAGCTCACGAAACACGGCCGGGGCGACCTTGTAGGCCGCGCCATGGGCGCAATCGACCACGATCTTCAGATGGCGGAAGCTGGTGCCAGTGGGCACACTGCCCTTGCAGAACTCGATGTAGCGCCCAGAGGCATCGTTGATGCGCGACGCCTTGCCGATGGCAGCCGACTCCACCACGGTCATCGGCTGATCGAGCAGTTCCTCGATCATCAGCTCGACGGCGTCGGGCAGCTTGGTGCCTTCGCTGGAGAAGAACTTGATGCCATTGTCGTCGTGAGGGTTATGCGAGGCACTGATGACGATGCCGGCATCGGCCTGGAAGGTGCGCGTCAGATAGGCGATGGCTGGCGTCGGCATGGGGCCGAGCAACTGCACGTCGGCACCGGCAGAGGCCAGGCCCGCTTCCAGCGCGGACTCGAACATATAGCCGGAAATGCGCGTGTCCTTGCCGATCAAAATGCGGCACTTGCCCTGCTTGCGAAACGCCATGCCGGCGGCCCAGCCCAGCCTGAGCACGAATTCAGGGGTGATGGGAAACTCACCGACACGGCCACGAATACCATCGGTGCCGAAATACTTTCTAGCCATAACGCGTTCCTTCTTGTTGCTTATTGCGCTGCCTGCACCGCAGCGATCATGCGCACCACGTCCACCGTCTCGGCGACATCATGCACACGCAAAATATGCGCACCCTGAGTCAAGGCCAGGGCCGCCAATGCCAGACTGCCATACAACCGCCCGCCGACTTCGTGGCCGAGCACCTTGCCGATCATGCTCTTGCGCGACACACCCACCAGCAGCGGCCGCCCCAGCGCATGCAGACGCTCCATACGACGAAACAGCGAGAGATTGTGCTCCAGGGTCTTGGCAAAACCGAAGCCAGGATCGAGCACGATACGCTCGGCCGGGATGCCCGCTGCGGCGCATGCTGCCATGCGCTCGACGAGAAAATCCTGCACCTCGATGAGGATGTCGGGATAGCGTGGATCGTCCTGCATGTTGCCGGGCTCGCCACGCATGTGCATCAGGCACACGGGTAAGCCGGTATCGGCAGCGGCGTCCAGCGCACCGTCACGCTGCAGCGAGCGCACGTCGTTGATCAGCCCGGCGCCAAGTCGTGCACTCTCGCGCATCACCGCCGGCGTCGAAGTATCCACGGAAACGATCACGTCCAGCTCACGGGCAATGGCCTCGACCACCGGCGCGACACGCTCCAGCTCTTCGGTCGGCGAAACCGGACGGGCACCGGGACGGGTCGACTCGCCACCGACATCGATCAGCGAGGCCCCAGCCTTGGCCATGGCCTCGGCATGCCGGAGCGCCGCATCGCGCTGAGCGAAGCGGCCACCATCGGAAAAGGAGTCGGGGGTAACGTTGAGAATCCCCATCACTTGTGGACGGGTCAAATCAAGAAGCCGGCTACCACAGGGTAGCCGGCTCAACAGTTGCGCATCGGACATCGATGAACCTTAGTGTTCGGCAGCAGGGCCGCCAATCGGCGCCTCGGGACGGGTACCTTCATCCGGTTTGGCTTGCGGCTTGCCGGAATCACCGCCGCCCCAGCCACGCGGCTCACGGGGCACGCGACCGTTCATGATGTCGTCGATCTGCTCGGAGTCGATGGTCTCGTACTTCATCAGCGCTTCGGCCATGGCGTCGAGCTTGTCACGGTTCTCCACCAGCAGTTTCTTGGCCGTGGCGTAGCACTCGTCGATGATGCGGCGCACCTCTTCATCGATCAGCTTGGCGGTTTCGCCGGAGACGTTGCTGTTCTGGCTACCCATGCTGCGACCGAGGAACACTTCGCCCTCTTCCTCGGCATACATCAGCGGACCGAGCTTCTCGGACAGGCCCCACTTGGTGACCATGTTCTTGGCTAGCTGGGTGGCGCGCATGATGTCGTTCGATGCACCGGTGGTGACGCCGTCGAAGCCCAGGGTCATCTCCTCGGCGATACGGCCGCCGAACAACGAGCAGATCTGGCTGATCAGCGCGCGCTTGCTCAGGCTGTAGCGATCCTCTTCCGGCAGGAACATGGTCACGCCCAGAGCACGACCGCGCGGAATGATGGACACCTTGTAAACCGGGTCATGCTCGGGCACCAAGCGACCGACGATGGCGTGCCCGGCCTCGTGATAGGCGGTGTTGAGCTTTTCCTTGTCGGACATGACCATGGTCTTGCGCTCGGCGCCCATCATGATCTTGTCCTTGGCCAGCTCGAATTCGGCCATTTCCACCAGGCGCTTGCCGGCACGAGCGGCGAACAGCGAAGCCTCGTTCACCAGGTTGGCCAGGTCGGCACCGGAGAAACCTGGCGTACCACGGGCGATCACCGCCGGGTTGACGTCGTCGCCCATCGGCACCTTGCGCATGTGCACTTTCAGAATCTGTTCACGACCGCGGATGTCCGGCAGGCCGACCACCACCTGGCGGTCGAAACGGCCGGGACGCAGCAGCGCCGGGTCGAGCACGTCCGGGCGGTTGGTGGCGGCGATGACGATGATGCCATCGTTCATCTCGAAGCCATCCATCTCCACCAGCAACTGGTTGAGGGTCTGCTCGCGCTCGTCGTGACCGCCGCCCATGCCGGCGCCACGGTGGCGACCGACAGCATCGATCTCGTCGATGAAGATGATGCAGGGCGCGTGCTTCTTGGCCTGATCGAACATGTCACGCACGCGGGAGGCCCCCACGCCGACGAACATCTCGACGAAGTCGGAACCGGAAATGGTGAAGAACGGCACCTTGGCCTCACCGGCCACGGCCTTGGCCAGCAGCGTCTTGCCGGTACCGGGCGAGCCGACCATCAGCACACCTCGTGGGATACGCCCGCCCAAGCGCTGGAACTTGCCCGGATCGCGGAGGAATTCCACCAGCTCGCTGACCTCTTCCTTGGCCTCGTCGCAACCGGCGACGTCGGCGAAGGTGGTCTTGACCTGATCTTCGGAGAGCAGGCGCGCCTTGGACTTGCCGAAGCTCATCGGCCCGCCCTTGCCGCCAGCACCGCCCTGCATCTGGCGCATGAAGAACATGAACACCGCGATGATCACCAGGATCGGGAAACTGGCCACCAGCAACTGCGTCCAGATGCTCTGTTGCTCCGGCTGCTTGCCCTCGATGACCACGTTGTTGTCGATCAGGTCACCGATCAGGCCGCCATCCTGGATGGCCGGACGAATGGTCTTGAAACCTTCGCCATCGGTGCGCTTGCCGGTGATCACGTAACCGTCGACGGTGACGCGCTCGACGCGACCTTCCTTGACCTGCTCGATAAACTGCGAGTAGCTCAGGGTCTGCGGCTCGTTGGGGCTGGAGAAGTTGTTCATCACGGTGACCAGCACGGCCGCGATGATCAGCCACAGGATGAGATTCTTTGCCATGTCGTTCAATTAGCTACCCTCTGAAGCAGGCCTCGTGGCGAAGCAGGCTTCCCATGACGACCAATGATATACCGCCTAACTTACACCAAACGCCCGCGTCCCGCAGGCACCGTCTGTAACCCTTTATGAGACTTGCCAGCATCAGACCGGCGCAAGGCCGCCCCGTTTCAACTCAGACCCCACGAAAGCCACGGGCCAGCAGGTACTGCTCGCGGGAACGGTCACGGGAAGACAGTGGCTTGCGCATCTGCACCTTCTCGAAACTTTCCCGCACCTGCTTGTGGTAAAGGTCGAAGCCTTCACCCTGGAAAATCTTGATGAGAAAATCGCCACCTGGGCGCAGCACGCGGCTGGCCAGATCCAGCGCCAGTTCGCACAGGTACATGGCGCGCGGCTGATCGGCCGCCCTTACCCCACTCATATTGGGGGCCATGTCGGAAATAACAAGGTCGACCGGATTTTCTCCGATGGCTTCGAGAATGCCCGCGAATACAGCATCATCGGTGAAGTCGCCCTGGATGAAGGCCACATCGGGAATACTGTCCATTTCCAGGATGTCGGAGGCGATCAGCCGCCCCTTGTCACCGATCACCCGGCTGGTGACCTGCGACCAGCCACCCGGAGCAGCGCCCAGATCGACCACGGTCATGCCGGGGCGCAGGATGCGATCCTTCTCCTGGATCTCCAGCAGCTTGTAGCTGGCGCGCGAACGATAGCCGTCCTTCTGCGCCATCTTCACGTAGGGATCGTCGAAATGCTCTTTCAGCCAACGCGGGCTGGTCTTGGAACGTGCCACTGCAACCTCGGATTCAACGGGTCATGAATAACAGCGCGGGCTCGGGTAAGATAGGCGCCGTTTTTCCAGACCGAATTAGGTACTAACGATTATGCCGCTCACTCAAGAGCAGAAGAAACAATTCAAATCTATCGGCCACCACCTGAAACCTGTATTGATCGTGGCCGACAATGGTTTGACCGAAGGCGTGCTGGGCGAGCTCGAGCGCGCCCTGAGCGATCACGAGCTGATCAAGGTGCAACTGCGCCTCGCCGAGCGTGAAGACCGCCAGGCTGCCATCACCGCCCTGTGCGAGGCCGGCAAGGCCGAGCTGGTGCAGTCGATCGGCAAGGTCGCCCTGCTCTACCGCAAGAACCCCAAGCCGAACCGCAACCTGTCCAACGTCATTCGTTATCAGGGCTGAAGCGGCTGCAAGCTGCAAGCTGCAAGCTGCAAGCTGCAAGCTGCAAGCTGCAAGCTGCAAGCAAATCAGGATTTGCGCCCTGCCGCTCGATTTGGCGAGCGCTACGCGCTTTTACTTGAAGCTAGTGGCTTGCAGCTTATAGCTGCTCTTTTAGCGGCTCTTCCCCGGTATGGGTTGCACCACCAGTAGCAACCCGCAGAACGCCATCACCAGATAGCTGAAGCGTAGCCAGTACTCGGCCTCGGGCCAGTACTGGCGCACCAGCAGATGGCTCAGGGCCATGGCAGCAACGGCCAGCAGCAACTGGCCACGCACATCGCGCCAGAAACTGGCAAGCCCCTCCACGCGTAACAGCGCAAAAGCCTGCACTGCCACACAGACAGCGGCCAGGCCGATCAGCAGCGGCGTCAATTGCGCGGAAATATCCTGCACCAGCAGCGGCGCCAGCCCGGTCTGGCCAATGGCCGGCAAAATGACGAACTGCAACAACCACAAGCCGCCGACCCAGAGAGTCTGGGCCAACTGCCAACTGACGGCAGTGGCCCGTGACGGCTGTTGCAGTTTAGATGTGGCGGACTTCGACAATCTCGTACTCGACCAGGCCACTTGGAGTCTGCACGCCGACTACGTCACCCTCGCTCTTGCCCACCAGGGCACGGGCGATGGGCGAACCGACGGAGATCTTGCCCTGCTTGATGTCAGCTTCGTCTTCGCCAACGATCTGGTAGGTCACGCTTTCGTCAGTCTCGACGTTGGCGATTTCCACCGTGGTGCCGAAGATCACCTTGCCGGTGTGCTCGATGGTGGTGACGTCGATGATCACCGCATTCTGCAGGCGACCTTCGATATCACGCACACGAGCCTCGACCATACCCTGCTCTTCACGCGCGGCATGGTACTCGGCGTTTTCCTTGAGGTCGCCCAGTTCGCGAGCCTCGGCGATCGCCTGGCTCAGTGCGGGACGACGCACCTTGGTCAGGTGCGCCAGCTCTTCTTCCAGGGCGCGAGCGCCCTGGACGGTCATGGGGTACTTGTTCATGCCTTGATTCCTGCATGCAGATCCTGCAGCCGGCGCACGGTCTTCTCGGGACCGAACTTGAGCGCCTCACAGACCGCCTGACCAGCCGCGATGGTGGTGGTGCAGTAGATCTTGTGCTGCAGGGCGTTACGACGGATCGAGTAGGAGTCAGCAATCGACTGACGCCCCTCGGTGGTGTTGATGATCAGTGTTACCTCATCGTTCTTGATCATGTCGACCACGTGCGGACGACCTTCGGTCACCTTGTTCACGCGACGTACCGGCAGACCGGCAGCCTCGATCACCTTGGCGGTGCCGGCGGTGGCAACCACCTCGAAGCCCAGGGCGACCAGATCGCGCGCGACCTGCACGGCCTCGGCCTTGTCATCCTCACGCACGCTGATAAAGGCGACGCCGGCGTTCGGCAGGATCTCGCTGGCACCGACCTGGGCCTTGGCAAAGGCTTCGCCGAAGCTGTCGCCAACACCCATCACCTCGCCGGTGGACTTCATCTCCGGGCCGAGGATGGGGTCGACGCCGGGGAACTTGGCGAAGGGGAACACCGCTTCCTTGACGCTGAAGAACGGCGGAATGATTTCCTTGGTGTAGCCCACTTCAGCCAGGGTCTTACCAGCCATGACGCGCGCTGCCACTTTGGCCAGGGATTCGCCGACGCATTTGGAGACGAAGGGCACGGTACGCGATGCACGCGGGTTGACCTCAATGACGTAGATGTCCTCGCCCTGCACGGCCATCTGTACGTTCATCAGGCCAACCACGCCGAGCTCCAGGGCCATTTTCTTGACCTGCTCGCGAATCTCGTCCTGGATGTGCGCCGGCAGCGAGTACGGCGGCAACGAGCAAGCGGAGTCACCGGAGTGCACACCAGCCTGTTCGATGTGCTGCATGATGGCGCCGATCACCACGGTTTCGCCGTCGCTGACCGCATCCACGTCCACCTCGATGGCGCAGTTGAGGAAGCGATCCAGCAGTACCGGGCTGTCGTTGGACACCTTCACCGCTTCGCGCATATAGCGCTTGAGCTCTTCTTCTTGGTAGACGATTTCCATCGCACGACCGCCCAGTACGTAGGACGGACGCACCACCATCGGGTAGCCGATGCCCTTGGACAGGGCCAGGGCCTCGTCTTCGCTGCGCGCAGTGGCGTTGGCCGGCTGACGCAGGTTCAGGCGCTGCACCATCTGCTGGAAGCGCTCGCGGTCTTCGGCGCGGTCGATGGCCTCGGGGCTGGTGCCGATGATCGGCACGCCGGCTTCTTCCAGGGCGCGGCAGATCTTCAGCGGGGTCTGGCCACCGTACTGCACGATGACGCCCTTGGGCTGCTCGACGCGGACGATCTCCAGCACGTCTTCCAGGGTCACCGGCTCGAAGTACAGGCGGTCGGAGGTGTCGTAGTCGGTGGAGACGGTTTCCGGGTTGCAGTTGACCATGATGGTCTCGTAACCATCTTCACGCATGGCCAGCGCCGCGTGTACGCAGCAGTAGTCGAACTCGATGCCCTGGCCGATACGGTTCGGACCTCCACCGAGGATCATGATCTTGTCGCGGCTCGACGGGTTGGCCTCGCACTCTTCCTCGTAGGTCGAGTACATGTAGGCGGTGTCGGTGGCGAATTCGGCGGCACAGGTGTCCACGCGCTTGTACACCGGCAGCACTTTCAGCTTGTGGCGGTGCGCGCGCAGGCTCTTCTCGGAAACACCCAGCAGCTTGGCCAGACGCGCATCGGAGAAGCCCTTGCGCTTGAGCTTGAACATCAGGTCGTAATCGATGGCGGACAGACCCAGGGTCTGCACGGTCGCCTCGTCCTTGATCAGATCTTCGATCTGCACCAGGAACCACTCGTCGATACGGGTCAGTTCGAACACTTCGGCGACGGTCTTGCCGGCCCGGAAGGCATCGGCCACGTACCAGATACGGTCGGCGCTGGGCACGGTCAGCTCGCGGCGCAGGGTGCTTTCGGCTTCCGGATCGTTCAGGTCGAGTTTCGGGTCGAAACCGGCAACGCCGACTTCCAGACCGCGCAGGGCTTTCTGCACCGACTCCTGGAAGGTACGGCCGATGGCCATGACCTCACCGACGGACTTCATCTGGGTGGTCAGGCGGGCGTCGGCCTTGGGGAACTTCTCGAAGGCGAAGCGCGGAACCTTGGTCACCACGTAGTCGATGGCCGGCTCGAACGACGCCGGGGTACGACCGCCGGTGATGTCGTTGGACAGCTCGTCGAGGGTGTAACCGACAGCCAGCTTGGCGGCGATCTTGGCGATCGGGAAACCGGTAGCCTTGGAGGCCAGCGCCGAGGACCGCGACACGCGCGGGTTCATCTCGATCACCACCATGCGCCCGGTGTTCGGGCAGATGCCGAACTGCACGTTGGAGCCACCGGTTTCCACGCCGATCTCACGCAGCACCGCCAGGGAGGCGTTGCGCATGATCTGGTATTCCTTGTCGGTCAGGGTTTGCGCCGGCGCGACGGTGATGGAGTCGCCGGTGTGCACGCCCATCGGGTCGAAGTTCTCGATGGAGCAGACGATGATGCAGTTGTCCTTCTTGTCACGGACCACCTCCATCTCGTATTCCTTCCAGCCGATCAGCGACTCGTCGATCAGCAGCTCGTTGGTCGGCGACAGGTCCAGACCACGGGCGCAGATTTCCTCGAATTCTTCACGGTTGTAGGCGATGCCGCCACCGGTGCCACCCATGGTGAAGCTGGGGCGGATGATGCAGGGGAAACCCACCTGCTCCAGCACGCCGTAGGCTTCTTCCATGCTGTGGGCGATACCCGAACGCGGGCAGGCCAGGCCGATGTCCTTCATCGCCTTGTCGAAGCGCGAGCGGTCTTCGGCCTTGTCGATGGTGTCGGCGTTGGCACCGATCATCTCGACGCCGAACTTTTCCAGCACGCCGTGGCGCTCCAGATCCAGGGCGCAGTTCAGCGCGGTCTGCCCGCCCATGGTCGGCAGCAGCGCGTCCGGCCGCTCCTTCTCGATGATCTTGGCCACGGTGGCCCACTTGATCGGCTCGATGTAGGTGGCGTCGGCCATGGCCGGGTCGGTCATGATGGTGGCCGGGTTGGAGTTCACCAAGATGACGCGGAACCCTTCTTCCTTCAGCGCCTTGCACGCCTGGGCGCCGGAGTAGTCGAACTCGCAGGCCTGGCCGATGACGATGGGGCCGGCGCCGAGGATCAGGATACTTTTGATGTCTGTACGTTTTGGCATGGTCTTCTCGAATTCTCTGCTCGGCGGGGCTTAGCGGCGTTTGGCCATTTCATTGATGAAACGGTCGAACAGCGGCGCAACGTCGTGCGGGCCTGGGCTGGCTTCGGGGTGACCCTGGAAGCTGAAGGCGGCCTTGTCGGTACGTTCGATGCCCTGCAGGGTGCCATCGAACAGCGACTTGTGGATCGGACGCACATTGCTCGGCAGGCTGCTCTCGTCCACGGCGAAACCGTGGTTCTGACTGGTGATCATCACCACGCCAGTGTCGAGATCCTGTACCGGGTGGTTGGCACCATGGTGGCCGTGGCCCATCTTCAGTGTCTTGGCACCGGAGGCCAGGGCCAGCAGTTGGTGGCCGAGGCAGATGCCGAATACCGGGATGTCGGTTTCCAGAATTTCCTTGATCGCCTTGATCGCATAATCGCACGGCTCGGGGTCGCCAGGACCGTTGGAGAGGAACACACCGTCAGGATTCAGGGCCAGCACTTCGCTGGCCGGCGTCTGCGCCGGCACCACGGTCAGGCGGCAGCCGCGGGCGACCAGCATGCGCAGGATGTTCAGCTTCACGCCGTAGTCGTAGGCCACCACATGGTATGGCAGCTCCTCGGCCGCGATCAGCGGGTGGCTGTCGCTTTCCAGGTTCCACACACTGGAGCGCCATTCGTAGGGTTTGGCGCAGGTGACTTCCTTGGCCAGATCCATGCCTTTGAGGCCCGGGAAACTGCGCGCCAACTCCAGCGCCTTCTCTTCGGTGGCATCGTCACCAACCAGAATGCAGCCGTTCTGCGAGCCCTTCTCACGCAGGATGCGAGTCAGGCGGCGGGTATCGATACCGGCGATGGCGACGGTGCCGTTCGCTTTCAGGTATTCGTCCAGCGGCTGCTTGTCGCGCCAGCTACTGGAAATCAGCGGCAGGTCGCGAATGATCAGGCCGGCCGCCCACACGCTGCAGGACTCGCCGTCTTCCGGGGTGGTGCCGGTATTGCCGATGTGCGGGTAGGTCAGGGTGACGATCTGCTGGGCATAGGACGGATCGGTGAGAATTTCCTGATAGCCGGTCATGGCGGTGTTGAACACCACCTCTCCGATCGTCTGGCCATCGGCCCCGATGGAATCGCCGCGAAAAATGCTGCCGTCAGCAAGGGCCAAAATGGCAGGTTTGGGGGCTGGCTTAGTCAAGAAGACCTCCGTCTCGAACAAGGCTTGAAGCAAACGCAGGTTGTAAAAAAGCGGGATGACGTGTGAAGGTCATCCCGCTTTTTTATTTGAGCCATTCTGCGTAACTTTTAGTGGACACACTAAAACAGGAAGCTTACAGGAAAAGCCTAAAAATCGAAAGGCGCAAAGACCAAAAAGGCGTTCGCCCACCTCTACAGCCTTCCAAGGCCAGGGTTGACAGCAGTCAGACTCCAGGAAACCATTGGTACCTTCTACAGGTTTCGCACGAGAAACCCCGAATGAGTACCAAAATCAGCATCGAAGATGCAGCGCGCCAGCTTCGGATAAGCCCACAGCGCACTCGAACGCTCTGCAGAGCACAAGTGCTCGACGCAGAACGAGTAGGCAAGACCTGGATAATCGACCAGGAAAGCGTGACCCAATACGGATTAAGAACAGCCCACATGATTGCAGAGGATCATCCTGCCTACCATGCGCCCGAGCGCAACAAGAATGCCCCCATCGCGCTGAGCTTCTTTTCCGGCGCCATGGGCCTGGATCTGGGCATGGAAAAAGCCGGTTTCGATATCCGCCTAGCCTGCGAGTTCGACAAGTACTGCCGACAAACTATCGCCCTAAATCGCCCCAATACAGCGCTGTTAGGCGACATCAATGCCTGCACGGCCGGGCAGGTACTCAAAGCAGCCGGCGTACTCCGTGACGAAATCGACGTCATCATCGGCGGCCCTCCCTGCCAGGCATTCAGCACTGCAGGCAAGCGCAAAGCCTTCAATGACGAGCGCGGCAATGCCTTCCTGAAATTCATCGACCTGGCCCTGGAAATCAGGCCACCCTATATCGTGATCGAGAACGTGCGCGGTCTGCTGTCTTGCCCGATGGATCACCGCCCGCATGATCAGCGGGGCCCGGACTTTCCAGACCTGTCCCTAGACGAGATGAAAGGCGGAGCACTGAACTTCGTTCTGAGCAAGCTGAGCAACGCCGGCTACGCATGTTCCTTCAACCTGTACAACTCGGCCAACTTCGGCACTCCGCAAATTCGTGAGCGGGTCATTATCATCTGCTCACGAGACGGCAAACCCGCCCCATTCCTCACTCCGACACATAGCGAAGACGGCAGCCTGGGACTGCCCACCTGGCGCACCGTACGCCAGGCACTGGAAGGGCTTGAAGACCATCATCATCTGAATTTCCCGGAGAAGCGTCTGCGCTTCTACCGCCTGCTCAAGGCTGGGCAGAACTGGCGTGATCTCCCTCCTGACCTACAACGTGAGGCACTGGGCAAGTCCTACTTCTCAGGAGGCGGCAAGACGGGCTTTTTGCGTCGCCTGGCCTGGGACAAACCATCCCCGACCCTGGTAACGCACCCCGCCATGCCGGCAACGGATCTGGCGCACCCTGAAGCGGATCGCCCACTGTCGATCGAGGAATACAAACGCATCCAGGAGTTTCCAGATGGCTGGCAACTGGCCGGCCCGCTGATCCAGCAATACAAGCAGGTCGGCAATGCCGTGCCGATCAGTCTGGGCCATGCCGTCGGCAAACTGCTACGAGACCTGCTCGCCGGCAAGGCGCAGGAAGCACCACGCAGTTTCCGCTTCTCACGTTACCAGGCCACCTGCCATGACGAATGGCGCAGGGCGTTCGAGCAACAACGGCGCAAGGCTCAGCTAGAGCTGGCGATTGGCTGAAGCCTCAGGCTTGTGAATTGAAACGCAGCAGGCGCGCCCAGTCGATGGCACCCTGCTCGTCGCAAAATTCAAGGGTGAATTCACGGGTAAACTTGTTGATCATCTGCCCGTAGTTTTCGGCGAACTCATCATTGCGCTCACGCGCCTTGAAGCCCAACGGCTCGATCAGCTCCACATAGAGCTGATCGTCTCCGGAGATGAATGACCAGAAGCGCTGGCCGCAGTACTTGTAGTAGCTGCCTTTGTCCGGCTTTTTGTCTCGTCCATAGCAGCAACCGTTGACAGCAACGACCTGCAAGCCGGAATTGCTTGTACGCAAGGTACGCTGTGCCGTCAGGAAATTGGTTTTCATCTGATCAATCTGCCCTTTGTTAGCCCATTTAGGGCCGGACTTGATCGCCACGATGTAACGCACACCTTCTTTATTAAACTCAAGGTCGATACCGGCAATCCCGGATTTCCAACCGTCGTATACCTGGCCATTGATAAAAATGGCCAACTCCTCAAGCCAACTCCCGAACAAAGTTTCCTCGTTGGAGGAAATATGCGCATCCACGATAGCGCGAATGATCTGCTCTGCCGTCAGTACATGCTTGGCCCTGAACATGTAGGGATTCTTGCGCTTCAGGACATCCTTGAGCTTCAGGCGCCCCAGACTGGCAATACGCTTCTCGTGAAATGAACCGATATTCAACTCGACGTAGCGGGCGACATCATCCAGCTTCAAAGGCGTCATCAGTAACCTACCCCACACCATCCATGCACGAGCGGGAGATCAATCTCCCGCACCTATATAGCCCTACCTCAGCCCCAACACGTCCTGCATGTCATACAGCGCGGCATCACGTCCGGCCAGCCACAGCGCCGAGCGCACGGCGCCCTTGGCGAAGGTCATGCGACTGGAGGCCTTGTGGGTGATCTCCACGCGCTCGCCGTCGGCGGCGAATAGTACGGTGTGATCGCCCACCACGTCGCCGGCACGCACGGTGGCGAAGCCGATGGTTTCACGCTCACGCGCGCCGGTCTGGCCTTCGCGACCGTAGACGGCGACCTTCTGCAGATCACGCCCCAGCGCGTCGGCGACCACCTCCCCCATACGCAGCGCGGTGCCGGACGGTGCGTCGACCTTGTGCCGGTGGTGAGCTTCGATGATCTCGATATCCACGTCATCGCCCAGCACACGGGCAGCGGTATCCAGCAGCTTCAGGCATAGGTTGACGCCCACGCTGAAGTTGGCAGCGAAGACGATGGGAATCTGCTTGGCCGCGTCGCTCAGTTGCTGCTTCTCTTCCACAGTAAAACCTGTGGTGCCAATGACCATGGCCTTGCCGGCCTGACGGCAGACTTCCAGATTCTTCAGGGTCACCGATGGATGGGTGAAGTCGATCAGCACGTCGAAGTCATCGACCACCGTCGCCAGGTCACCCACCAGGGTCACGCCGATCTTGCCAAGGCCGACCAGCTCACCGGCGTCGGCGCCAATCAGGCTGCTGTCGGCGCGGTCGATGGCCGCGCTGAGCCTGGCGCCCTCGGCCTGGCTCACGGCCTCGATCAGGGTCTTGCCCATACGCCCGGCGGCGCCCATCACTGCGATACGTTGCATAACATCAGCTCCAAGCTGCAGGCCTCAAGCGGCAAGCCAAGCGCAATACCTCTTGCCGCTTGTGGCTTGCCGCTTGATGCTCAATTAAACGTCACCGAAGAAGCGCTTCACGCCCTCGAACCAGCCACTGGCCTTGGGCGAGTGGGAGTCGTCGCCCTGCAGCGACTTGCGGAACTCCTCGAGCAGTTCGCGCTGACGCTTGTTCAAGTTGACCGGCGTTTCCACCGCCACCCGGCACATCAGGTCGCCTGCCGCACCACCCCGTACCGGGGCCACGCCCTTGCCACGCAGGCGGAACAGCTTGCCGGTCTGGGTACCTTCGGGGATCTTCAGCTTGACCCGACCATCAAGGGTCGGCACTTCCAGCTCGCCTCCCAGGGCGGCGTCGGCGAAGCTGATCGGCACCTCACAGTACAGATGCTTGCCGTCACGCTGGAAGATCGCGTGCTCGCGCACGTTGACCACCACATAGAGGTCGCCGGCCGGGCCGCCATGGGCACCCGCCTCGCCCTCGCCGGATAGGCGAATGCGGTCGCCGGTGTCGACGCCTGGCGGTACCTTGACCGACAACGTCTTGCTCTCTTCCACACGGCCCTGACCATGGCAACTGCCACAGGGGTCGGTGATCATCTTGCCGGTGCCATGGCAGCGCGGGCAGGTCTGCTGTACGGAGAAGAAGCCCTGTTGCATGCGTACCTGACCGATACCGCCACAGGTGGTACAGGTCACCGGGCTGGTGCCTTTCTTGGCACCCGTGCCATCGCAGGTCTTGCAACCGACCAGGGTCGGCACGCGAATGGTCACGTTGGTACCACGCACCGCCTCTTCCAGATCCAGTTCCAGGGTGTAGCGCAGATCCGAGCCGCGCTGAGCGCCACCACGAGAACCGCCACGGCCACCGCCGAAGAAATCGCTGAACACGTCACCGAAGATGTCGGAGAAGTTGGCGCCGCCGAAACCGGCACCGCCAGCGCCACCCATCTGCGGGTCGACACCGGCATGACCGTACTGGTCATAGGCCGAACGCTTGGCCGCATCGGAGAGCACTTCGTAGGCCTCGTTGGCCTCCTTGAAGCGCTCTTCGGCCTCTTTGTCATCCGGGTTGCGATCCGGATGGTACTTCATCGCCAGGCGGCGGTAGGCCTTCTTCAGATCCGCCTCGCTGGCGCCGCGTTCCACGCCCAGGATGTCGTAATAGTCTCGTTTTGCCATAGTTGTGCTGCACTCTCAGATTCGTGAGCTCCAGATACGCCGACGCGGGAGAGAGCTCCCGCGCGGCGAATCCTGCCCGCCGCGGACGACGGGTCGGAGCGAAAGAAGGCGCGGCGCGAGGCCGCTGACCTTACTTGTTCTCCTTGACCTCTTCGAATTCGGCGTCGACTACGTCGTCGCCGGCATCCTTGGCATCGGCAGCATCCGCCTGGGCAGCACCACCTTGCGGCTGCTCGGCATACATCTTCTGCGCCAGCGGCGTGGTGGCCTCGGACAGGGCGTTCATCTTGGCTTCGATGGCGGCCTTGTCGTCACCCTTGATGGCCACTTCCAGCTCGCCGATGGCCTTCTCGATAGCGGCCTTCTCGTCGGCAGTGGCCTTGTCGCCCGCTTCGGTGATCATCTTGCGGGTGGCATGCACCAGTTGGTCGCCCTGGTTACGCGCAGTGGCCAGCTCCTCGAACTTGCGGTCTTCCTCGGCATTGGCCTCGGCGTCACGCACCATGCGCTCGATCTCCTCGTCGGACAGACCAGAGTTGGCCTTGATGACGATGGACTGCTGCTTGCCGGTGGCCTTGTCCTTGGCGGACACGTGCAGGATGCCGTTGGCGTCGATGTCGAAGGTCACCTCGATCTGCGGCACGCCACGCGGAGCCGGCGGAATCTCGGCCAGGTCGAACTTGCCCAGGGACTTGTTCTGCACGGCCTGCTTGCGCTCACCCTGCAGCACGTGAATGGTCACAGCGCTCTGGTTGTCGTCGGCGGTGGAGAACACTTGCGACTTCTTGGTCGGGATGGTGGTGTTCTTCTCGATCAACGGGGTCATCACGCCGCCCATGGTTTCGATACCCAGGGTCAGCGGGGAGACGTCCAGCAGCAGCACGTCCTTGACGTCACCGGCCAGCACGGCGCCCTGAATGGCAGCACCCATGGCCACTGCTTCGTCCGGGTTGACGTCCTTGCGCGGCTCCTTGCCGAAGAACTCGGCAACGGTCTTCTGCACCAGCGGCATGCGGGTCTGACCACCGACCAGGATCACGTCGTCGATCTTGCCGACGTCGATGCCGGCGTCCTTCAGCGCGGTGCGGCACGGCTCGATGGTGCGCTGCACCAGATCCTCGACCAGCGACTCCAGCTTGGAGCGGGAAATCTTCACGTTCAGGTGTTTCGGGCCAGTCGAGTCTGCCGTGATGTACGGCAGGTTGACGTCGGTCTGCTGGCTCGAGGACAGCTCGATCTTGGCCTTCTCGGCGGCTTCCTTGAGGCGCTGCATGGCCAGCGGGTCGCCCTTGAGGTTCATGCCGGTTTCTTTCTTGAACTCGTCGACGAGGTAGTCGATCAGGCGGATGTCGAAGTCCTCACCACCGAGGAAGGTGTCACCGTTGGTAGCCAGTACCTCGAACTGGTGCTCGCCGTCGACTTCGGCAATCTCGATCACCGACACGTCGAAGGTACCACCGCCCAGGTCATAGACGATCACGGTGTGGTCGCCCTTGGCCTTGTCCATGCCATAGGCCAGCGCAGCCGCGGTCGGCTCGTTGATGATGCGCTTGACGTCGAGGCCGGCGATGCGACCGGCGTCTTTGGTGGCCTGACGCTGACTGTCGTTGAAGTAGGCCGGAACGGTGATCACCGCTTCGGTCACCGGCTCGCCCAGGTAGTCCTCGGCGGTTTTCTTCATCTTCTTCAGCACTTCGGCGCTGATCTGCGGCGGTGCCATCTTCTGGCCGTTGACTTCGACCCAGGCGTCACCGTTATCGGCCTTGGCGATCTTGTACGGCACCAGGCCGATGTCTTTCTGCACCACGTCCTCGTCGAAACGACGGCCGATCAGACGCTTCACCGCGTACAGGGTGTTGTGCGGGTTGGTCACTGCCTGACGCTTGGCGGACTGGCCAACCAAGATTTCGCCATCGTTGGCGTAAGCAATGATGGACGGCGTGGTGCGAGCGCCTTCGGCGTTCTCCAGCACCTTGACGTTGCCGTTTTCCAGAATGGAGACGCAGGAGTTGGTAGTCCCCAGGTCGATACCGATGATTTTGCCCATGAATGTTCTCCCGAAACTTTGATTTTCCCGTCGCCTCGTTTCGCAGGCGCCGGTAGCACTAAAACGCTTGACTCAGAGATGGGGTCGCCCCCGGATATTTCAAGCCTGCTCGTCAATGGACGGCGGCGGCGTGGTCGGTGCCTTGCTGACCACGACCATGGCCGGGCGCAACAGACGACCATTGAGCAGATAGCCCTTCTGGAACACCTTGAGCACGGAATTCGGCTCGACCTTGGTGCTCTCTTCCATCGCCATCGCCTGGTGATGCTCCGGGTTGAACGGCTCACCGTGCGGGTCGAGCGCCTCCAGCGAATGCCGGGCCAGGGTGTCGATGAACAGCTTGAGGGTCAGTTGCATGCCCTCGCGCACGGCCTTGAGCGCTTCGTCGTTCGGGCTGGACAACTCCAGACCACGCTCCAGGCTGTCGACCACCGGCAGCAGGTCGTTGGCGAACTTTTCCAGGGCGAACTTGTGCGCCTTCTCCACGTCCTGCTCGGCGCGACGACGCACGTTCTGCAGCTCGGCCGCCATGCGCAACGACTGATCCTGCGCCGCTGCTAGCTGCTCTTCCAGGGCCTGCACGCGAGCCGCCAGATCATCGCTCGACGCGGCATTCTCGGCCGCCTGCGCCTCGGGGTTCTGCGTATCCAGGTTCTGTTCGTCAGCCATGCCTCTCTCCTCTCGAATGAATCGGCGCGGATCCGAACCGCGCACCTGCCGCCTATATGGAGCCAATTCCACAGCTTTCAAGGGGCGATAAAGGAGGATTGTCAGCACGAGAAAAAACACTGTATAAATAACCAGACATCAATTCGGGAGCGTTCGCCATGCTGGTGCACCTGTCCATCCACAACTACGCCATCGTCGACCATCTGGACCTCGAGCTGGACGCCGGCATGAGCGCCATCAGCGGCGAAACCGGTGCTGGTAAATCGATCATGCTCGACGCCCTCGGCCTGTGCCTGGGTGACCGCGCCGACAGCGCCGTGGTGCGCCCCGGCGCGGACAAGGCGGACATCCTCGCCAGCTTCGACCTGGCCGACATCCCCGAAGCCCGCGCCTGGCTTGCCGAGCGCGACCTGGACAACGACGGCCCGTGCATCCTGCGCCGGGTGATCACCGCCGAGGGCCGCTCACGCGGCTACATCAACGGCAGCCCCTGCCCGCAAGCCGACCTCAAGGCCCTTGGCGAACTGATCATCGACATCCACAGCCAGCACGAACACCAATCGCTGCTCAAGAGTGACACTCACCGCCGCCTGCTCGACGATTACGCCGGCAGTCAGGAACTGGCGCGCCAGGTGCAGCTCGCCGCGCAACGCTGGAAGCAGACGCGCAACGAGCTGGAACGCATCTCTAGCCAGAGTGACGAACAACGCGCCCGCCACCAGTTGCTCAGCTACCAGCTCGAAGAACTGGAGAACCTTGCCCTTGGTGAGAACGAGCTGGAACAGCTCGAGCAGCAGCACAAGGCCCTGAGCAATGCCGAAGCCCTGCTCGGCGCCTGCCGTCAGGTACTCGACCTGTGCAGCGAGAGCGACGCCGGCAACGTGCTCTCGGCGCTCACCGCCAGCCTCAACCGCCTCGGCACCTTCGCCGGACAGGGCGGTGCCTTGGGCGAAGCGAGCAACCTGCTGGCCAACGCACAGATTCAGGTCGAGGAAGCCGTGGGTGAGCTGAACCGCTTCGTCGACCACTTCGATGCCGACCCGCAGCGCCAGCAGTTTCTCGAAGAACGCCTGGACACCATCTATACCCTGGCGCGCAAGCACCGCATCCAACCCACTGAACTGGCCGCCCTGCAGCAGCAACTGTTCGAGGAGCTGGAAAGCCTCAATGCCGACGACGAAGCCGGCGAGCGCCTGGCCGAAGAACTGGCCGCCTATGAACGTCACTATCAGGAAAAGGCCACCGAACTCAGCGCCCTGCGCAGCAACGCGGCCGAACGCCTGGCTACGGCCGTGCAAGAGGAGATGCAGACGCTGGGCATGCCTGGCGGGCGTTTCAGCATCCAGCTACAACCCCTGGACGGTGCCGAACCCAACGGCAATGGCCTGGAGGCCGTAGAGTTCCTGGTCAGCGCCAACCCGGGGCAGCCGCTGCGCGGTCTGGCCAAGGTGGCCTCGGGCGGCGAACTGTCGCGCATCAGCCTGGCGATCCAGGTGATTACCGCACAGACCTCACGCGTGCCGACCCTGGTATTCGACGAAGTGGACGTGGGCATCGGCGGCCCCACCGCCGAAGTGGTCGGGCAACTGCTGCGCCGCCTGGGCGAGCGCGGCCAGGTGCTGTGCGTCACCCACCTGCCGCAAGTGGCCGCCCAGGGGCATCAGCACCTGTTCGTGCACAAGCAGCGCGGCGTCGATGCCACCTCAACCGCCGTGAGCAAGCTGGACGAGAACGGCCGCGTCGAGGAAATCGCCCGCATGCTCGGCGGCGTCGACCTGACCGAGGAATCCCTGGCCCATGCGCGCAAGATGGTCACCAGCGCCCAGGCCGCCTGAAACGACATGGCACGAATGCAATCCGGATCATGACAAAGCAAAAAGGCGACCCGCAGGTCGCCTTTTTCGTTGCAGCAAGAGCATCAGCTCTTCTTGCGCACGTAAAGCACCAGATTGTGATCGACCAGCTCGAAGCCGTGTTCCTTGACGATCTCCTTCTGGCGCTTCTCGATCTCGGAATCGAAGAACTCGATCACCTCGCCGGAATCGACGCAGACCATGTGGTCGTGATGACCGCTGTCGGCCAGCTCGAATACCGCATGACCGCCATCGAAGTTGTGGCGCACGACCAGACCGGCGGCCTCGAACTGGGTCAGCACGCGGTAGACGGTGGCCAGACCGACATCCTCACCCGCCTCCATTAGCGCCTTGTAAACATCTTCTGCGCTCATGTGGCGATACTCGGCATTATCGAGCATCTGCAGGATTTTGACTCGTGGCAGAGTCACTTTCAGTCCAGCTTTGCGCAGTTCGTTATTTTCAACCATGGTCTGCTTTCTCGTAGGGGCTGCTTTCGCAGCCTCCCTTAATACGGGTATGATCCGGGGTTCAAGATGCCCAAGATAGTGGAAGTCACCCTCCGATGCAAAAAACCAAGCTCTTGCTGACCAGCCTGTCACTGACCGGGCTCTTCGCACTCGCCGGTTGTTCATTCCCCGGGGTTTACAAGATCGACATTCAACAGGGCAATGTCGTGACGCAGGACATGATAGACCAGCTACGCCCAGGAATGACCCGGCGCCAAGTGCGGTTTATCATGGGCAATCCGCTGATCACCGATACCTTCCACGCTGATCGCTGGGATTACCTGTACAGCATCCAGCCAGGCGGCGGCGAGCGTCAGCAGGAACGCGTCAGCCTGGCGTTCGACGGCAACGACCAGCTCATCGGCCTTGCGGGTGACTTCATGCCCGGTGTCAGCCGTGACCAGGCCATCATGGGCGCTGGCAGCGACACCAGCACCGCTCAACCCGCCAAACCAAAGGACGAGCCTGCCGCCCCAGGCTCGCTGCTGGAGCAGATCCAGCGCGAGGTGGATCAGGTGGAAACCGTGCCGGTACCGACGCCAGAACCGCTGGATACCGACGCGCAGTAACAGGCGGACACGAAAAGGCCCGGAAGCGATTCCGGGCTTTTTGCATCTGCGCCTGCAAAGCTCAGGCTGACTCTTCGCCCTCTTCCTTGGCCTTGGCCCTGGCCGCACGCTGTTTGCGCACCTCCTTGGGATCGGCAATCAGCGGCCGGTAGATTTCCACCCGCTCACCCTCTTCCAATACGCGCTCTTCCGGCTTGGCCACGGCCTTGCCGAAAATCCCCAGCGGCGCCTGTTGCAGATCCAGCTCGGGAAAATACTGCTGCATGCCGGAGCGCAGAGCCGCCTCACGCACAGTAGTGCCGAGCGGCACTGACAGGCGCAGCAAGCGTTGCCTGTCAGCCAGAGCGTAGACCACTTCGATGGCGATGCTGCGGCTATCCATAGAGTTGCTTGGCTCGCTGACAGAAAGCGTCCACCAGGGTGTTGGCCGCCTGATTGAACAGAGGGCCGAGGGTAGCGCGTACCAACGGCCCAGCATAGTCGAAGGTCAGATCGAGACTGATCTTGCAGGCCTTGTCACCCAGCGCCTTGAATTCCCAGACGCCATTGAGAGCGGAGAACGGACCTTCTTCCAGATTCATCTCGATCCGCTGCCCCGGCACCAGCGCGTTGCGCGTGACGAAACGCTGGCTGATGCTGCCCTTGGCCACGTCCAGGCTGGCACGCATGTGCGTCTCGCTGACCTCCAGCACCTGGCTGCCGGAGCACCAGGGTAGGAACTGCGGATAGCTGGCCACATCGTTGACCAGATCGAACAGCGCCTGTGCCGGATAAGGCAGCAACGCCGAGCGTTGAATACGGGTGGTCATAGCGGTTACTTCCACAACTCGACGGCAAACACCACGAGGATGCCTGCCGGCGCCAAATAGCGCATCAGGAAAAAAGCCAGGGAGAACAGACGCGGGTTGCGCATGGCCAACTCATCACGCACGGCGTCACGCCCCATCACCCAGCCAGCGAAGATAACGAAGCACAGGCAGCCAAGCGGCAACATCAGGCGCGAAGTCAGAAAATCGATCACGCCGAAGAAATCCAGCCCACCACTGGCCCCCCATTGATAGAGCTGAAAGCCTTGCGGGCCGTTGACGAAGAACTTCGCATCCTTCCAGATATTGAAGGAAAACACCGTCCCCAGCCCCACGAACCAGCAGAGAAAAGCCAGGAACGCGGTGATCAGCGCACGGCTACGCCGCGTACGCTCGACCAGATAGGCCACCATTGGCTCCAGCATGGAGATCGCGGAGGTCCAGGCCGCCAGCAGTACCAAGATGAAGAACACCACGCCCATCAGTTGCCCCAGCGTGACGTTGCCGAATGCCAGCGGCAGGGTGACGAACATCAGTCCGGGCCCTTCGCCCGGATCGAGCCCGGCGGAGAACACGATGGGAAACAGGGCAAGGCCGGCGAGCAGGGAAACCAGGGTATCCATGAGCGCGACGATCATCACCGTGCCGCCAATCGAGACCTGCTTGGGCATGTAGGCGCCGTACACCATGATGGATCCGACCCCCACACTGAGGGAGAAGAACGCATGCCCCATGGCAGGCAGCAGACCATCGGCCAGACGCTCCGGCTCGAAGGAGAACATGAAACGCACAGCCTCCATGAAATGACCGCTATTGAGGGCATAGCCCAGCAACACCAGCAGCAACACGAACAACAGCGGCATCAGAATCCGCAGGCAGCGCTCCAGACCGGCGATTACCCCCCTGGCGATGACCCATGCCGACAGCAGCAGGAACAGGCTATGCCAGAGGATCATCCACCATGGATCGCTGATCAGGGCGCCGAACAGGGAACCAGCCCTTTCACCCGTCACCCCCTGAAAGTCACCGCGCCCCATCCCCAGGATGTAATCCAGCGACCAGCCGCCCACCACGCTATAGAAAGACAGAATCAGAAGAGCCGTGACCATGCCGGCAAAGGCAACCCAAGACCAGCGTGGCGAACGACCTGCCTCGCTGGCCAACTGGCGCAGGGCATTGGCCGGACTTTGTCGCGCACGACGACCGATCAGCGTTTCCGCCAGCATCACCGGCACACCGACCAGCACGATGAACACCAGAAACATCAGGACGAAAGCTCCGCCACCGTAGACACCGGTCATGTACGGGAACTTCCAGATACTGCCCAGGCCGACAGCAGAACCAATCGCCGCCATGATGAACACCCAGCGACTGGCCCATGCGCCGTGAATCGAGACTTTGTCGTTTGCCATCAGAGGCCATACCCATACTGCGGGAAAAAAGATCGCGCATTGTCGAAGATTCACCGTATGGGCTCAAGCGCGCCTCGCAACCGAGCATGCGGCCCCATGGCGCAGGCGCGGGCGACTCCCTATAATGCGCGCCCTATGGCTAAGCAAAAGAAACACCCTCAAGGCACCATCGCGCTGAACAAGAAGGCGCTGCATGATTATTTCGTCGAACAGAAGTTCGAGGCGGGCCTCGCCCTGGCCGGCTGGGAAGTGAAGAGCCTGCGCGCCGGCAAGGCGCAGCTAGTCGACAGCTACGTGTTGCTCAAGGACGACGAGGCCTGGTTGATGGGCGCGCATATCAGCCCGCTGAAAACCGCCAGCACCCACGTGATCGCCGACCCGACCCGCACCCGCAAGCTGCTGCTGAACAAGCGCGAGCTGGAGAAGCTGTTCGGCTCCGTGCAGCAGAAGGGCTACACCGCCGTCGCACTGTCGCTGTACTGGAAGCAGCACCTGGTCAAATGCGAAATTGCCCTGGCCAAGGGCAAGAAGGACTTCGACAAGCGCCACGTCGAGAAAGAGCGCGACGCCGACCGCGAAGTCCAGCGCGCCATGCGCAGCAAGGGCAAGGAAGACTAGGGAGCAGCTTCAAGCTGCAAGCCAAAAGCTTCAAGCCAAAAGCAACGCAAGCTCTTACTTGCAGCTTGTGGCTTGCAGCTTGCCGCTCGCCTTATATCCCCAAGCGCCTCTGCGCACGCGCCACGCGCTGGGCTTCGAGCTGCACTTCCGAGAGCACTTCCTGCACGTAGTCGATATGCCGATTCGATAGCTCGCGCGCGTCTTCCGCACGGCCTTCGAGGATGGCTTCGTAGAGTGCGCGGTGCTGGCTGATGAGCATGTCGCGAGTTTCCTCGCGCTGGGCGTACATGCCGCCGATGTTGGTCACCACGTTGCGTTTGAGCAGGTCGAACAGGCCCCGGATGGTGTGCAGCAGCACGGCATTGTGACTGGCCTCGGCAATCGCCAGATGGAAACGGGCATCAGCAGCCCCTTCTTCGGCGCGCGTCACCTTGCCCTTGCGGTTATAGCAATCCTGCAACGCCTCGAAGGCCTCGCTCAGGCGTTGCCGGTCGAGGTCGGTGGCCCGTCTGGCAGCGTAATAGGCGCAGGAACCTTCCAGGGTGTGGCGAAACTCCAGCAGGTCGCGCTGGGCGTCTTCCTTGCTTTCCAGCAGTTGCAGCAGCGGGTCGCTGAAGGTCGCGCCGATGCTTTCGGCCACATAGTTGCCACCGCCCTGGCGGCTGACCAGCAACCCTTTGGCCACCAGCTTCTGGATCGCCTCGCGCAGCGACGGGCGGGATACGCCGAACTGCTCGGCCAGGGCACGCTCGGCCGGCAGCCGCTCGCCAGCACGCAAGGTGCCTTCGAGAATCATGGTTTCCAGTTGCGCGACGATGTCATCCGATAGACGCCGCTGGCGCACCTGCCCTACTTCCATCCCAAGCCTCTCCAATGGTTTGACCAGGCCCCAAGACCCTGTCGCGCAAGCCTATAGCGCAGCTCTCCGACGAACAAGTCGGCGCCCTACGACCAAAGTCTTAACTTCTCGATTTGACAGAAAATTGGCCAACTTTTAACCTGAGCCCGCAACTTTGTAAATTGGTATTACCAATTTAACCGACAAGAACAACAATCCATCGAGGTCACGCCATGACAGCCCAAGACGCTGCAAGCCTGTTCGATCACGCCTCATCCCTGCCGCGCCAGCCGCGCGCTCGTGCGGAGTAAAGCCAATGTCCAATGGAATTCTCGCCCTGCTGGCGTTCTCACCGATCCTGCTGGCCGCCATTCTGCTGATCGGTCTGCGTTGGCCGGCCAAGCGCGCCATGCCCCTGGTTTACCTGGTCACCGCAGCCGTCGGTCTGTTCGCCTGGGACATGACCCTCAACCGCGTTCTGGCCTCGACCCTGCAAGGCCTGCTGATCACCCTCGGCCTGCTGTGGATCATCTTCGGCGCCATCCTGCTGCTGAACACTCTCAAGCACTCCGGTGGCATCACCGCCATTCGCGCCGGTTTCGCCACCATCAGCCCGGATCGCCGTATCCAGGCCATCATCATCGCCTGGCTGTTCGGCTGCTTCATCGAAGGCGCCTCAGGCTTCGGCACACCAGCGGCCATCGCCGCACCGCTGCTGGTGGCCGTCGGTTTCCCGGCCATGGCTGCCGTGCTTCTAGGCATGCTGGTGCAGAGCACGCCGGTGTCCTTCGGCGCCGTCGGCACGCCGATCATCGTCGGCATCAACACCGGTCTGGACACCGCCACCATCGGTGCGCAACTGGTGGAGCAAGGTTCGTCCTGGGCGCAGTTCCTGCAACTGATCACCAGTGAAGTGGCGATCATCCACGCCACCGTCGGTGTGGTCATGCCGACCATCATGGCGATGATGCTGACACGCTTCTTCGGTCAGGAGAAAAGCTGGAAAGCCGGCCTGGAAGTACTGCCGTTCGCGATTTTCGCTGGCCTGGCCTTCGTCGTGCCCTATGTGCTCACCGGCGTGTTCCTCGGCCCGGAATTCCCCTCGCTGCTGGGCGGCCTGATCGGTCTGGCCATCGTCACCAGCGCTGCACGTGTCGGGTTCCTAGTGCCGAAGAAGACCTGGGATTTCGCCCCGGCCAACGAATGGCCGAGCGAGTGGCTGGGCAGCGTCGAGATGAAACTGGACGAACTGACCGCCAAACCCATGAGCGCCCTGCGTGCCTGGCTGCCCTACGTGCTGGTCGGCGCGCTGTTGGTGATCAGCCGCGTATTCCCCGATGTAGGCAATGCGCTGAAGGCCGTGGTGGTGAACTTCCCCGACCTGCTGGGCGAAACCGGCGTCAGCGCCAACTTCCAGCCGTTGTACCTGCCGGGCGGTATCCTGGTCGCCGTGGTGCTGGCCACCTTCTTCCTGCATGGCATGAAGGCGCGCGAACTGGGCAGGGCGGTGAAGGAATCCTCCAGCGTGCTGCTCAGCGCCGGCTTCGTGCTGCTGTTCACCGTGCCGATGGTGCGCATCCTGATCAACTCCGGGGTCAACGGCGCCGAGCTGGCCAGCATGCCGATTCTCATGGCGCGCTGGGTAGCCGACAGCGTCGGCGGCATCTATCCGCTGCTGGCGCCGAGCATCGGCGCCCTGGGCGCCTTCATCGCTGGCTCCAACACCGTCAGCAACATGATGTTCAGCCAGTTCCAATTCGGTGTGGCCAGCAGCCTGGGCATCTCCAGCGCGCTGATCGTCGCGGTGCAGGCCGTTGGCGCAGCGGCCGGTAACATGGTGGCGATCCACAACGTGGTGGCAGCTTCGGCGACCGTCGGCTTGCTCGGCCGCGAGGGCAGTACGCTGCGCAAGACCATCTGGCCGACCCTCTACTACGTGCTGCTCACCGGCATCATCGCCATGATTGCGACCTACGTGCTGGGCGTCAGCGATCCGCTGATGGCCCGCTGATCGCCTGGTAACCCCCGCCCCGACTCCGTCGGGGCGTCTGTCGTCAGGCTAGGCTTTCTCTTTTCAAGCAACAGGATGACTCCATGATCATTTCTGCCTCCACCGACTACCGTGCCGCCGCCCAGCGCAAGCTGCCGCCGTTCCTGTTCCACTACGCCGACGGTGGCGCCTACGCCGAGCACACCCTGCGCCGCAACGTCGCCGACCTGTCGAACATCGAGCTGCGCCAGCGCGTGCTGAAGAACATGTCCGAGCTGGATCTGTCCACCGAGCTGTTCGGCGAGAAGATGTCCATGCCCGTGGGTCTGGCCCCGGTGGGCCTGACCGGTATGTACGCGCGCCGTGGTGAGGTGCAGGCAGCCAAGGCCGCAGCGGCCAAGGGCATCCCCTTCACCCTGTCCACCGTCTCGGTGTGCCCCGTCGAGGAAGTCGCGCCGGCCATCGACCGGCCAATGTGGTTCCAGCTCTACGTGCTGAAAGATCGCGGCTTCATGAAGAACGCCCTGGAGCGGGCCAAGGCCGCCGGTTGCTCGACACTGGTGTTCACCGTCGACATGCCCGTACCCGGCGCGCGCTACCGCGACGCCCACTCCGGCATGAGCGGCCCGAACGGGCCGCTGCGCCGCGTGCTGCAGGCCATGACCCACCCGCAGTGGGCCTGGGACGTCGGGGTGATGGGCAAGCCGCATGATCTCGGCAACATCTCCGCCTACCGTGGCAACCCCACCGGCCTGGCCGACTACATCGGCTGGCTGGGCGACAATTTCGACCCGTCGATTTCCTGGAAGGATCTCGAGTGGATCCGTGACTTCTGGGACGGCCCCATGGTGATCAAGGGCATCCTCGACCCGGAAGACGCTCGTGATGCGGTGAGCTTCGGCGCCGACGGCATCATCGTCTCCAACCACGGCGGGCGTCAGCTCGACGGCGTGCTGTCCAGCGCCCGCGCCCTGCCGGCCATCGCCGACGCAGTCAAGGGCGAGCTGAAGATTCTCGCCGACTCCGGCATCCGTACCGGCCTGGACGTGGTGCGCATGCTCGCCCTCGGTGCCGACACCGTGCTGCTCGGCCGCGCCTTCATCTACGCGCTGGCAGTCGCCGGTGGGGCTGGCGTGAGCAACCTGCTGGATCTGATCGAGAAGGAAATGCGCGTGGCCATGGTGCTGACCGGCGCCAAGTCCATCGGCGAAATCACCTCGGATCTGCTGGTCAAGGAGCGTTGAGCCCATGAATGCTGCAGTCGCCACTCCCGTTAGCCGTGACGCCCTGCTGACGCAGATGCGCCAGATCGTCGGAGCCAGCCACGTGCTGACCGACGAACAAGCCACGCGGCGCTTCCGCAAGGGCCACCGCACGGGCGAAGGCCATGTGCTGGCGGTGGTACGCCCCGGCTCGCTGCTGGAACAGTGGCGCATCCTGCAGGCGGCGGTAGCAGCCGACCGCATCGTCATCATGCAGGCGGCCAATACCGGCCTGACCGGCGGCTCGACGCCCGATGGCGAGGACTACGACCGCGAGATCGTGCTGATCAGCACCCTGCGCATCACCGGCGTGCAACTGATCAACGATGGTGAGCAGGTGGTGTGCCTGCCCGGCGCCACCCTGGATCGCCTGGAACAGGCGCTGGCACCGCTGAACCGCGAACCGCATTCGGTGATCGGCTCGTCCTGCATCGGCGCCTCGGTGCTCGGCGGCATCTGCAACAACTCCGGTGGCGCCCTGGTGCGCCGTGGCCCGGCCTACACCGAGCTGGCGCTGTATGCACAGGTGAAGGACGACGGCTCGCTGGAGCTGGTCAATCACCTGGGGATCGACCTGGGCGACAGCCCCGAGGAAATCCTCACCCGCCTGCAGAATGGTGACTACACGCCGCAGCAGGTACGCAACGAGGACACCGCCAAGGCCTCCGATGCCCGCTACGGCGAGCATGTGCGCGATGTCGATGCCGATACCCCGGCGCGCTTCAACGCCGACCCGTCGCGCCTGTTCGAGGCCTCCGGCTCGGCCGGCAAGCTGTGCCTGTTCGCCGTGCGCCTGGACACCTTCCCGAAAGAGCCGAGCACGGTGTTCTACATCGGCAGCAACGACCCGCACGATCTGACCGAAGTGCGCCGCCACCTGCTGGCCAAGCTGCCGCGCCTGCCAATTGCCGGCGAGTACATCCACCGCACCGCCTTCGACATTGGCGAGAAATACGGCAAGGACACCTTCCTGGTGATCGACAAGTTCGGCACCTCTAAGGTGCCGGCCGCCTTCGCCATGAAGAGCCGGGTCGACGGCTTCTTCGAGCGTTTCGGCCTGCGCGGGGTGACCGACAAGGTGATCCAGGCGCTGATGAACCTGCTGCCCAGCCACCTGCCGGCGCGCATGCGCGAGTACCGTGACCGTTTCGAGCATCACCTGCTGGTGCGCGTCTCCAACGACACGCTGGAACAGACCCGCAGCTTCCTCAGCGAATACTTCAGCGACAGCGCCAGCGGCGCCTACTTCGAATGCGACGCCAATGAGGGACGCAAAGCCTTCCTGCATCGCTTCGCCATCGCCGGCGCGGCCATTCGCTACCGCGAGGCACACCGCAGCAGCGTCGAGGACATCCTCGCCCTGGACATCGCCCTGCGCCGCAACGACCGCGACTGGGTCGAGACGCTGCCGCAGGAGATGGAAGAGCAGATCATCCACAAGCTCTACTACGGGCACTTCTTCTGCCATGTGTTCCATCAGGACTACATCGTCAAGAAGGGTAATGACCCGCTCGCCATGGAACATGCCATGTGGAAGCTGCTGGACGCGCGCCGCGCCGAGTACCCGGCCGAGCACAACGTCGGCCACCTGTACGTGGCCAAGCCGGCGCTGGCCGGTTTCTACCGCGAGCTCGACCCGACCAACACCTTCAACCCCGGCATCGGTCATACCTCGAAGAAGAAGCATTGGGGTGGTTGTTGCTGAGGGGCAAGCCCAGTCTCCCCTCTCCCGCTTGCGGGAGAGGGGTCGGGGGAGAGGGCTTATCCGGTAACGCTAGAGTCGCCTGAACCACCCTCTCCCCAACCCTCTCCCATAAATGGGAGAGGGAGCAGGCCGTGCATATCCCGTAGCCCGGATGTAATCCAGGCTACAAAAGACAAGGCCCGCCGAATTGGCGGGCCTTGGTGTTTACGCAACACGCGATCAGGCGAAGACGATCTCCTCGCCCTCCACCTTGGCCTTGACCTGCGCACCCGGCGCGAAATCGCCAGCCAGGATGCGCTGCGCCAGCGGGTTCTCGATCCAGCGCTGGATCGCGCGCTTGAGCGGGCGCGCGCCGTATACCGGGTCGTAACCGACGGCGATCAGCTTGTCGAGCGCCTCCGGCGTCAGCTCCAGGCTGAGCTCGCGCTCGGCCAGGCGGCCACGCAGGCGCCCTAGCTGGATCTCGGCGATGCCGGCGATCTGCTCACGGCCCAGCGGCTCGAACACCACCACCTCGTCGATACGGTTGATGAACTCGGGACGGAAGTGGCTGCTCACCGCGTCCATCACAGCCGCGCGCTGCGCTTCCTTGTCGCCGACCAGCTCCTGGATCTGCGCGGAGCCGAGGTTGGAAGTCATCACGATCACCGTGTTCTTGAAGTCCACGGTACGGCCATGGCTGTCGGTCAGGCGACCGTCTTCCAGAACCTGCAGCAGCACGTTGAACACGTCCGGGTGAGCCTTCTCCACCTCGTCCATCAACACCACCGAATACGGCTTGCGACGCACGGCCTCGGTCAGGTAGCCGCCCTCTTCATAGCCGACATAGCCGGGCGGCGCACCAATCAGGCGGGCGACGCTGTGCTTCTCCATGAACTCGGACATGTCGATGCGCACCAGCGCTTCCTCGGTGTCGAAGAGGAACTCGGCCAGCGCCTTGCACAGCTCGGTCTTGCCCACCCCGGTCGGGCCGAGGAAGAGGAAGGAGCCGCTCGGCCGGTTGGGGTCAGCCAGGCCGGCACGGGAACGGCGCACGGCATTGGCCACGGCCACCACCGCTTCATCCTGACCGATCACCCGCTGGTGCAGCAGACCTTCCATCTTCAGCAGTTTTTCGCGCTCGCCTTCGAGCATCTTGCTCACCGGGATGCCGGTCCACTTGGACACCACCTCGGCGATTTCTTCGTCCGTGACCTTGTTGCGCAGTAGCTGATTCTCGCTCTTGCCGTGCTGGTCGACCATCTGCAGGCTGCGCTCCAAATCCGGGATGATGCCGTACTGCAACTCGGCCATGCGGTTGAGGTCGCCCTTGCGCCGCGCCGCTTCCAGCTCTGTCTTGGCCTGCTCGATGCGTTGCTGGATCTGCGCCGAACCCTGCACCTCGGCCTTTTCCGACTTCCAGATTTCGTCGAGGTCGGCGTATTCCTTCTCCAGCTTGGCGATGTCTTCCTCCAGCTTGACCAGGCGTTTCTTGGTCGCCTCGTCGTCTTCCTTCTTCAGTGCCTCGCGCTCGATCTTGAGCTGGATCAGGCGGCGATCCAGGCGATCCAGCTCCTCGGGCTTGGAGTCGATCTCCATGCGGATGCGGCTAGCGGCCTCGTCGATCAGGTCGATGGCCTTGTCCGGTAACTGACGGTCGGTGATGTAGCGATGGCTGAGCTTGGCCGCCGCGATGATCGCACCATCGGTGATGGTCACGCCGTGGTGCACCTCGTAGCGTTCCTTGAGGCCACGCAGGATGGCGATGGTGTCTTCCTCGCTCGGCTCGTCCACCAGCACCTTCTGGAAGCGACGTTCCAGCGCCGCGTCCTTCTCGATGAACTGACGGTACTCGTCCAGCGTGGTGGCACCGACGCAGTGCAGCTCGCCACGGGCCAGGGCCGGCTTGAGCATATTGCCGGCATCCATGGCGCCTTCGCCCTTGCCGGCGCCGACCATGGTATGCAGTTCGTCGATGAACAGGATGATGCGCCCTTCCTGCTTGGACAGCTCGTTGAGTACGGCCTTCAGGCGCTCCTCGAACTCGCCACGGAACTTGGCGCCGGCGATCAGCGAGCCCATGTCCAGCGACAGCAGGCGCTTGTCCTTGAGGCCGTCGGGCACCTCGCCGTTGACGATACGCTGAGCCAGGCCTTCGGCGATGGCGGTCTTGCCCACACCAGGCTCGCCGATCAGCACCGGGTTGTTCTTGGTACGCCGCTGCAGCACCTGGATGGTGCGGCGAATTTCGTCGTCACGGCCGATCACCGGATCGAGCTTGCCGTCCTCGGCGCGCTTGGTCAGGTCGACGGTGTACTTGTCCAGCGCCTGGCGCGACTCCTCGACGTTGGGGTCATTCACCGCCTGGCCGCCGCGCAGGTTGGCGATGGCGTTTTCCAGGGCCTTCTTCGACACGCCCTGGCCGAGCAGCAGCTTGCCCAGCTTGGTGTTCTCGTCCATAGCGGCGAGCAGCACCAGTTCGCTGGAAATGAACTGGTCGCCCTTCTGCTGCGCCAGGCGGTCGGCCTGGTTGAGCAGACGCGCCAGATCCTGCGACAGGTTGATGTCGCCGGTGGGGTTCTGCAGCTTGCCGAGCTGATCCAGCTCGCGGGTCAGGCCCTGGCGCAGGCTGTTGATGTCGAAGCCCACCTGCATCAGCAGCGGTTTGATGGAGCCGCCCTGTTGTTCAAGCAGCGCCTGCATCAGGTGCAGCGGCTCGATGGCGGCATGATCCATGCCCACCGCCAGGGATTGGGCGTCGGAGAGTGCAAGTTGCAACTTGCTGGTCAAACGGTCGATACGCATAAATGTCCTTCCTCCAGGAGAGCGAGCCGGGACAACATCCCCGAAAAAAGATGCTCGCTGAGATGCAGACTAGATAAGGACGATTACGCCGTATTCAAGATCGGGCGACTTGATCCAGGTCAGTCACACCCCAACCTCGCCAACGCCCCCCCAATGGGCAGGCGATTGGCGAGAGACTGGCCGCTTCTCAAAGACCAAGGGCTTTCTCGATGGCCTGGATCAATGCCGGGTCGTCCGGCGTGGTACGTGGCGAGAAGCGCGCCAGCACGCGGCCATCCTGGCCCACCAGGAACTTCTCGAAATTCCAGGTGATGTCACCTGGGAATTCGGCGCCTTCACCGGCCAACAGGCGATACAGCGGATGACGCCCCGGGCCGTTGACTTCCAGCTTGCTGCCCAGCGGGAAGGTCACGCCGTAATTGAGACTGCAGAATGAGCGGATTTCCTCCTCACTGCCTGGCTCCTGACCAGCGAACTGGTTACAGGGCAGGCCCAGCACGGTAAAGCCGTTGCCCTTGTACTGTTGATAGAGCTTCTCCAGCCCGGCGTACTGGGGGGTCAGACCGCATTTGGAGGCGACATTGACCACCAGCACCACCTGGCCCTTGTAAGGCGCCAGCGGCAGATCCTGGCCGTCCAGCGCACGCAGATTGAGATCGTGAAAGGCACTCATGACGAACGTCCTCGGCGAATCCAGTGCAGCAGGGCAAGCTACCCTGCCAGTTGCGATGCATGAAAAAGGCGCCCTGAGGCGCCTTGATCGCATGATTGAGCTTAGCAGCGGTTTCCTCGCAAAGGACGACCGCAAGTCGCTTCGGCTCGATCAGTGATGGTGACCACCTTCACCATGGATGTGGCCATGAGCCACTTCTTCCTGGCTGGCGTCACGTACATTGACGACCTTGACCTGGAAGTTCAGACGCTGACCAGCGAGCGGGTGGTTGCCGTCGACGGTGACGTCGTCGCCATCGATGTCGCGGATGGTGACGATTTGCATGCTGCCGTCCGGGCCGGAGGCATGGAACTGCATGCCGACTTCCAGCTCGTCGACACCCTCGAACATGGCGCGGCTCAGGGTCGCGACCAGCTCGGCGCTGTATTCGCCGTAGGCTTCTTCGGGTTCGACGGAGACCTGCACTTCGTCACCGGCCTGCTTGCCGACCAGGGCCTTCTCCAGGCCGACGATGATGTTGCCGGCACCATGCAGGTAAACCAGCGGTGCGCCGCCAGCGGAGCTGTCGATCACCTCGCCAGCATCGTTGGTCAGGGTGTAATCGATGGAGACGGCCTTGTTGGCGGCGATCAGCATGGGGAGACCTTTTGCGAAAGAGGAATGAATGATCAAGTCTAACCAAGGCCGGCCGTGATTGCGACCCGACCCCTGACAAATGGACTGTGTGTATCGTTGATTTTCGTCAGGGCGAGCATGGCGGCTGGCTGGCAGTCTTATCTTGTGGCCATATTCAGTCTGTACGCCACCGACCACCCTGGCAGAATCGGCCCTGGCTACGCATTCCCAGTTGCTCCAGGCCCTCATTCGCCCATGGCCGATGCGCCAGGGATCGGTCGCACGAAGAATCCAAGGAAGCTCACATGTCGGCACGCAACATTCTGGTCATCAACTGCGGCAGTTCCTCGATCAAGTTCGCCCTGGTCAACGAAGCGCAAGAAGCTTTCATCCTCAGCGGCCTGGCCGAACGCCTGGGCAGCCCGGAAGCGGTGCTGCACTGGCAACGAGGCGAGCACCAGGACAGCCTGGTGCTGCCAGGCGCCGATCATCGCCTGGCGCTGTCGCATCTGCTGCCCATCGTGCAGCAGGCCGCTGCCGGTGAGCTGCACGGCATCGGCCACCGCGTGGTGCATGGTGGCGAACATTTCGCCAGCGCCAGCCGCCTGGATGCCGCCAGCCTGCAAGCCATTCGTCAGGTCGCGCCCCTGGCGCCCCTGCACAACCCGGCCAACCTGCAGGGCATCGAAGCGGCGATGAAGCTGTTCCCGACGCTTACGCAGGTCGCCGTGTTCGATACCGCCTTCCACCAGAGCTTGCCCGAGCACGCCTATCGCTACGCCGTACCCGAAGCGCTGTACCGCGAGCATGGCGTGCGACGCTATGGCTTCCACGGCACCAGCCATCGCTATGTCAGCCAAAAGGCCGCACAGATGAGCGGCCTGGCGTTCGAGACCAGCAGTTGGCTGGTGGCGCACCTGGGTAACGGCAGTTCCACCTGCGCGGTGGAGAATGGCCAGAGCCGCGATACCAGCATGGGCCTGACGCCACTGGAAGGCTTGGTGATGGGCACGCGCAGCGGCGACGTCGACCCCAACCTGCACAGCCATCTGGCCCGCACCCTGGGCTGGAACCTGGAGCGCATCGACAGCATGCTCAACAAGGACAGCGGCCTGCTCGGCTTGTCCGGCCTGTCCAACGACATGCGCACACTGGAGCAGGCCCGCGAACGGGGCCACGCTGGCGCCACCCTGGCCATCGAGGTGTTCTGCTACCGCCTGGCCAAGTCGCTGGCGGCGATGAGTTGTGCGCTACGCCGTCTGGATGGCCTGGTCTTCACCGGCGGCATCGGCGAGAACTCGGCGCTGGTTCGCCGCAAGACGCTCGATCACCTCGGCCTGCTCGGCCTGCAACTCGATGCCGAGGCCAATGCGCGCTGCGTACGCGGCGTCGCCGGTGCCATCCATTACGCCGGTTCCCCGCGCGTGCTGGTGGTGCCCACCAACGAAGAGCGGCAGATTGCCCTCGACACCCTTGCCCTGCTCGACTGAGGCTTTTTCATGCATACCTTCTTCATCGCCCCCACCGGCTTCGGTGTCGGCCTTACCTCCATCAGCCTCGGCCTGGTCGGTGCGCTGGAACGCAGCGGCCTCAAGGTCGGTTTCCTCAAGCCCATCGCCCAGCCGCATGCCGGCGACCTCGGCCCGGAACGTTCCAGCGAACTGATCTCGCGCACCCACGGCCTCAATTCGCCCAGGCCGCTGCCACTGAGCCATGTCGAACGCATGCTCGGTGACGGACACCTGGATGAACTGCTGGAAGAGATCATCAGCCTCTATCAGCAGGCCGCTGCCGACAAGGACGTGGTGATAGTCGAAGGCATGGTGCCGACCCGCCATGCCAGTTACGCCGCACGGGTCAACTTCCACCTGGCCAAGAGCCTGGATGCCGACGTGATCCTGGTCAGCGCACCGGAGGACGAGAGCCTCAGCGAACTGTGCGACCGTATCGAGATCCAGGCCCAGCAGTTCGGCGGCCCCAAGGATCCCAAGATGCTCGGCGTGATCCTCAACAAGGTGCGCAGCAAGGACGGCATCGACGCCTTCACCGAACGTCTGGAGGAAACCTCCCCCCTGCTCAAGAGCGAGAGCTTCCGCCTGCTCGGCTGCATTCCCTGGCAGGACGAACTCAACGCGCCGCGTACCAAGGACGTCGCCGAACTGCTCGGTGCACGCATCCTCAACGCCGGCGATTACGAACAGCGACGCATGATGAAGATCGTGCTCTGCGCCCGCGCCGTGGCCAACAGCGTGCAACTGCTCAAGCCAGGCACCCTGGTGGTTACGCCAGGTGACCGTGACGACATCATCCTCTCCGCCTGCCTGGCGGCGATGAACGGCGTGCCCCTGGCCGGCCTGCTGCTGTGCAGCGACTTCGCCCCCGATCCGCGCATCATGGAACTGTGCCAGGCTGCCCTGGCCAACGGCCTGCCGGTGATGACGGTGAGCACCGGCTCCTACGACACCGCCACCAACCTCAACCGTATGAACAAGGAAATCCCGGTGGATGACCGCGAGCGGGCGGAGAAGGTTTCCGACTTCGTCGCCAGCCATATCGACCATGACTGGCTGAGCGCCCGTTGCGGCACGCCGCATGATCTGCGTCTGTCGCCGCCGGCCTTCCGCTACCAGTTGGTGCAGCGGGCCAAGGCCGCGGCCAAACGCATCGTCCTGCCCGAGGGCAGCGAACCGCGTACCGTGCAGGCGGCCGCCATCTGCCAGGCGCGTGGCATCGCCCGCTGCGTGCTGCTGGCCAAGCCGGAAGAGGTGCAGGCCGTGGCCCGTGCGCAAGGCATCGAACTGCCCGAAGGCCTGGAAATCCTCGACCCGGATCTGATCCGTCAGCGCTATATCGAGCCCATGGTGGAACTGCGCAAGGGCAAGGGCCTCAATGCCCCCATGGCCGAAGCGCAACTGGAAGACACCGTGGTGCTGGGCACCATGATGCTGGCTCTGGACGAGGTGGACGGCCTGGTCTCCGGCGCCATCCACACCACCGCCAACACCATCCGCCCGGCCCTGCAACTGATCAAGACCGCACCGGGCTACAACCTGGTGTCCTCGGTGTTCTTCATGCTGTTGCCGGATCAGGTACTGGTCTATGGCGACTGCGCGGTGAACCCGGATCCGAGCGCCGAGCAACTGGCGGAAATCGCCCTGCAGAGCGCCGACTCGGCGCAGGCCTTCGGCATCGAGCCGCGGGTAGCCATGCTCAGCTACTCCACCGGCGATTCCGGCAGCGGCGAGGAAGTGGAGAAGGTGCGCGCGGCCACCCGCCTGGCCCGGCAGAAACGCCCGGAGCTGCTGCTCGATGGCCCGCTACAATACGATGCCGCAGCGATCGACAGCGTCGGCCGGCAGAAGGCACCGAACAGCCCGGTGGCCGGGCGCGCCACGGTGTTCGTGTTCCCCGATCTGAACACCGGCAACACCACTTACAAGGCGGTGCAGCGCAGCGCCGACTGCATCAGCGTCGGCCCCATGCTGCAGGGCCTGCGCAAGCCGGTGAACGACCTGTCGCGTGGGGCGCTGGTGGACGACATCGTCTTCACCATCGCCCTGACCGCGATCCAGGCGGCCAATCCGCCGAGCTGAAGCGGCCGTAGGGTGCGCCATGCGCACCAGAGGAAGCGCGCTTGTTTCACGGTGCGCACGGCGCACCCTACGGCGCGATACCAGGTGGTCACACCTGGCACTTGCAGGTCAGTGCACAATCGTTAACCTTGCCGCTCGAAACGGCTCGCAGCAGGGACTGCCGCAGCGTCTGAAACCCTAGGGGGTAGTCTGGAACACCCCCAGCATGCGCCACCCTTGGAGACATTCGCCCGATGCTGCACTTCCTGCCTGCCCCGCTGCGCGGCCTGATCGCCGGCCTGATGCTGGCCCTCAACACCCTGTTCTGGTGTTGGCCGCTGTTCTTCATCGCCCTGCTCAAACTGCTGCTGCCCTTCGCTCCGGTGCAGCGTGCGCTGCGTTTCGTGATGCATGGCATCGCCGAGAGCTGGATCGGCGTGAACAAGTTCTGGATGCGCCTGGTCGGTCGTATCGAGTGGCAGGTAAAGGGCTTGGAGCGTTTCGACACGCAACACTCCTACCTGGTCACCAGTAACCACCAGAGCTGGGTGGACATTCTGGTGCTGCAATACCTGCTCAACCGACGCATGCCACTGCTCAAGTTCTTCCTCAAGCAGGAGCTGATCTGGGTGCCGGTGATCGGCCTGTGCTGGTGGGCGTTGGAGTTCCCCTTCATGAAGCGCTTCAGCAAGGAATACCTGGCCAAGCATCCAGAAAAGCGCGGCCAGGACCTGGCCACCACACGCAAGGCCTGCGCGCGCTACAAGACCAACCCGGTGGCGGTGTTCAACTTCCTCGAAGGCACCCGCCTGACTCCGGCCAAGCATGCCCAGCAGCAGTCACCGTTCAAGCATCTGCTCAAGCCCAAGGCTGGCGGTATCGCCTTCGTGCTCGATGCCATGGGTGAGCAATTGCATGCCATCGTCAACGTGACCATCCACTACCCGCACGGCATACCCGGTTTCTGGGATCTGCTCTGCGGCCGCCTGGACGCGGTGCAGGTCAACTTCAGGCAGGTGGACATTCCACGCGAGTTCATCGGCCATAACTACGATCAGGACGAGGAATACCGCCAGCGCTTCCAGCTATGGGTCAACCAGCTATGGCAAGAAAAGGATGCGGAGCTGGACGCGCTCAAGCAGCAGGCATAGGCGATAGACCTGGAGGCATCCGGGCTACGGCTCGGAAGGCCTCGGTAGCTAGCGGCCTCAATCAGGCCGCGGCAAAGGGAGCCGCGCCCAGTCCAGTTGCGCCGGCACCTGCAGTGCGGCATCGGCGGCGATGCCAGGTGCCACCAGAAACCCCTGCATGACACCGCAATGATGGGCAACCAGCCAGTCACGCTGCTCCTGGGTTTCCACCCCTTCGGCAATCACCTCCAGGCCCAGATTCTGGCTCAGATCGATGATGGTGCTGACCACGGCGGCATCGCGGGGTGAATCGAGCATGTTGGCGATGAACAGACGGTCGATCTTCAGCGTATCCAGCTCGAAGTGGCGCAGATAGGCCAGGGATGAATAGCCGGTACCGAAATCGTCGATGGCGATTCTCACGCCCAGTTCGCGCAGGTGGCGCAGTTGCGCCTGGGTGCGCTCCAGATCCTGCATCAACGCACTCTCGGTGACTTCCACCTCCAGTTGGCTGGGATGCAGGCAATGGGTCTCGAGCACCTGCTGCAGATCGCTGACCAGATGCGGCATGCCGAACTGCACCGGGCTGACGTTGATGCTCAGCACCAGCTCCTCGCCGAAGCGCTGCCTGAAATCGGCGAGCTGCCTGGCACCCTCGCGGAAGATCCACGGCCCCAGACGATTGATGAGCTGGGTCTCCTCCAATAGCGGGATGAAGACATTCGGCGCCACCGTGCCGGCCACCCGGTGCTGCCAGCGCAACAGCGCCTCGAAACCACGCAGCCGGCCTGTCGCCATGTGGTACTGGGGCTGATAGACCAGCCTGAAATCATCGTTCTCGATGGCATGCCGCAGGCTTTCCTCGAGCAACAGGCGCGAACGCGCACGGCCATTCATCTCCGGCGAGAAGAAGCGATACTGCTGGCGCCCGGCACGCTTGGCCTCGTACATGGCCATATCGGCTGCACGCAGCAGGCCCTCGACGCTCTGCCCACATTCGGGGAAGCAGGCGATGCCGACACTGGCGCCCAGGGTGAAATCCACCCCCGCCATGCGATGCCTGACGGAAATCATCTCGATCAGTTTCTCTGCCACCTTGGCGGCGTCCTCGGGGTGGCTGAGGTTGTCCAGCAAGGCGGTGAACTCGTCACCGCCGATACGCGCCAGGCTGTCGTAAGGGCGCAAGCAGGACTTGAGCTGCTCGCCGACACGCCGCAGTAGCTGGTCACCGGCCGCATGCCCCAGGGAGTCGTTAATGCGTTTGAAACCGTCCAGATCCAGATAGAGTACGGCCACCCGTTGACCACTGCGTTCGATCCGCGCCAAGGCCGACTCCAGGGCCTGGTGGAACCCCCGGCGGTTGAGCAGGCCGGTCAGCGAATCGGTCACCGCCTGCGACTCGAGCTGCGCGTGCAGGTTGCGCACCACCGACATGTCCAGCGCGATGATCACCATGGCGTGCTGTGAGCGTGGCAGCGGCGAGCAGGACAAGGCCACCGGCAGCAGCCCACCCTTGAAGGTACGCAGCATGGCCTCGTGCTCGCGATAGGTCTCATCACGCTTGAAGTGCTGGTAGAACTCCGAGTGCAGCCATCCCCCGCTGGTCGAAGGCGCTCTCAGGAAGGACATGAAGTCACTGCCCTCCAGATCCCCCACCTCGCCGTCGAGCATCTGCGCCATGGCTGGGTTGGCGAACTGGATTCGCCCATCCTGGCCCACCACCATGATGCCTTCGGCGGCATTGTCCAGCACCGAGGCATTGAAGGCGCGGGCACGATCGAGTTGCTGGGTCAGCTGCAACAGATCGCTGCGATTGCGTTCGTGCTCCAGCAGGCTGTGGATCTTGTGCCGCAGCATGGTCGGGTCGAAGGGTTTGAGCAGAAAATCCACTGCCCCGCTGCTGTAGCCACGCAGCACGGCATCCTGCGTCTGAGCGATGGCGGAAACGAAGATGATGGGCGTCAGGCGGGTGCGGGGGTTGCCGCGCATCAGGCGAGCCACCTCGAAGCCATCCATGCCGGGCATCTGCACGTCGAGCAGCACCAGGCCCACGTCCTCCTCGAGCAGGCAGCGCAACGCCTGCTCCCCCGAACTCACGCAGCGCAACTGCCACTCACCCTCTTCCAGCAGGGCACGCATGGCCTCGAGGTTCTCCTCGCGGTCGTCCACCACCAACAGGGTCTGCCTGTCAGCCATGGCAGCGTTCCTGTTCATCGCCAGCGCTCCACCTCTGTCCTTATGCCCGTGCACGGCTCACTCCTAACATCAGCTTAGATCATTGCCAGAAGGCGCCCCGACAGACGCCCCCAGCCAGCGCTCCAGTAGCACCAGCAACTCATCACGCTTGACCGGCTTGGCCATATAGTCGTCAGCGCCCGCGGCGATGCATTTCTCGCGATCACCTTTCATGGCGTGGGCCGTGAGAGCGATGATGGGAACGCCGCAGTCATGCTCCTCCTTGAGCAGGCGCGTGGCCGTGTAGCCGTCCATGTTGGGCATGGCCATGTCCATCAGGATCAGCTCGAAGGGCTCCTGCTGAAAACTGGCGATGGCCTCCAGACCATCCTTGACCGCCGTCACGCACAACCCCACCTCGTCGAGCAGCGCCGTCATGGCGTAGAGATTGCGCACATCGTCATCCACCAGCAGGATGCGTCGCCCTTGCAGAGGGCTGTGGATCACCTGCGTCGGCTCCGGCGCACGCACATCGCCGAGAAACCCCTGCACGGCACGGCATAGCGCCTCACTGTCCTCACCCTGCTTGCACACCACCACCGCACTGTAGCGACGCAAGCGCTGCAGGCTCTGCTGGGTGACGTCGACACCGGTATTGATCACCACCCGCGTGCCTTGCAACGGGCGTATCTGGTTGAGCCTGTCGAGCAGGACGAAGCCATCCTGCTCGGGCAGATCGAGGTCGATCACCAGGGCGGCGAAGCTGCCTTGTGCATAGCAAGCACAGGCTTGCTCGGCATCCGCGCAGGCGGTGACCTGCAAGCCCAGTTGCGTCAGTTGCTCGCGATAATGCTCGCGCTCGGCCTCGACATCCTCCACCAGCAGCAGGCTGCGCTCCTGCAGAGAGCCATGGCCCAGCTCGACGAAAACCTGCTCCAGCTCATCACGGCCGATGGGTTTGACCAGATAGCGCGTACCGTCGTCATTCCAGCCCGCCGGTTGCGGTACGCAAGAGATGATGTGTACTGGCGTATGGCGGTGGCTCGGCTGGGCACGCAGGCGACGAAAGAGCTGCCAGCCACTGAGATCGGGTAAGAGAATGTCGAGGATCACCGCTGCGAAGGTCTCGTGCTGCAACAGCGTGAGAGCCTGCAACCCAGTGCGGCACTGCACGCTGGAAAACCCATGAGCATGGGCCTCTTCAGCGATCACCGCGGCGAAATTGGCATCGTCCTCGACAATCAGCAGCGGCGGCCCCTCACCGGCCCGCTGTGGTGCCTCGTACTGCGCCTCGGGGACGCTGGCAGAGGCCGTCTGTACCGGCAGCCGGACGGTAAAGGCAGAGCCTTGCCCCGGCGTGCTCTGCAAGCTGATGTCGCCGTCGAGGGCCATCACCAGTTGCCGAGTGATGGCCAGACCCAAGCCGGTGCCACCGAAGCGGCGACTGGTGGAACCATCGATCTGCTGGAAGGCCTGGAACACCTGCTCGTGCTGCGCGGGATCGATGCCGATGCCGGTATCCTGAACGCAGAAACACAGCAACTCGCGCTCGTCGGCCTGGCGCCCCTCGCTACTCACGGTCAGCGTCACCTCGCCTCTGTCGGTGAACTTGAGCGCGTTGGACAGCAGGTTGCGCAGGATCTGATGCAGACGCACGCGGTCGGTATGCACCACGCGCGGCACCCCGGCATCGAGCTGGGTATGCAGACGCAGGCCCTTGACCTCGGCCATCGGACGCAGGCTGGCATCCAGTTCCACCAGCACGTCCTGCATGTTGATCGGCTCCAGCTTGATCTGGATGCGCCCCGCCTCGACCTTGGCCAGATCGAGTACGTCGTTGATCAGTTGCAGCAGATCGCTGCCGGCGCGATAGACGATATCGGCATGTTTGGTCTGCTTCTCGGTAAGGTTGCCCGCCACGTTCTGCCGTAGCTGATCGCTGAGAATCAGGATGCTGTTGAGCGGCGTGCGCAGCTCATGGGACATGTTGGCGAGAAACTCGGACTTGTAGCGGTTGGCCAACAACAGTTGCTCAGCCTGCTCGCGCAACTTGTGTTCGGCTGCCTTGCGCTCGCTGATGTCGATGATCACTGCCTGCACCAGGTTCTCGTCACCACTGCGGATAGGTGACAGCCCCACCTCCAGTGGGATCATGCGCCCCTCTCGATGCTGCCCGAAGAGCTCGCGATTGCCGCCCATGCGGCGCTGCTCGGGCATGGCTTGATAACCCCGGCGCAACGCCACGTGATTGCCCCGCTGCGCGGTGGGCAGGAGCATTTCCACCGGCTCGCCGAGCAGCGCCTGGCGTTCGTAACCGAAGAGCAGTTCGGTCTGGCGATTGACCATGGCGATCCGCCCCATGCCATCGACCAGCAAGATGGCATTGGGCGATGCCTCCACCACCAGACGAAATCGCTCTTCAGCCACCTTGCGTGCACGCAGGTCGACCAGGTTGAGCAGATATCCGCTGCCTTCGTAGAGGCTGTTCAGGCTGATGCTGACCGGAACCGAATCGCCGCGCAGCGTGCGCAACGTGCGCTCGTCGGAATCGGCCAGTTGTGCCGGCAAGTCATGAGGCGATTCGAGATTGGGGATCACCCGCAGCACGGACTCGCCAATCAACTCTGGCACCGTGCAGCCGAGCAACTCAGCTGCGCTGCGGTTGGCAATCTCGATGCGGCCTGAGTCGCTGCACAGCAGCGTCGCCACCGGCAGGCGCTCGATCAGCAGGCGGAAGCGCTCCTCGCGCTCCTTCAGCTTGGCGGTGGCCAGCGCGCTCGTGTACTGCTTGCGGTCACGCTGATAGAGATAACTGCCGACCAGCAGAGCCAGCAACACGGCCACCGCTCCCCCAGCCCAGAGATTGAACTGGCGAGTTTCGGCGTTGACCGCACGCTCGTACTCGGCTGTGCCGAACACCTTCAGTGACCAGGTACGCCCATACAGCTCCAGATCCTGCTGGCTGGCGAACAGCGGCGGCTGCGATGCTCCCGGACGCGCCATGCTGAGCAAGGGGCTATCGCTCGCCTGCCGATCGGCCAGAACGATATCGAAGCGGCGACTCTGCAGCCCGAGAATGCCCTCGATCAGGTCATGGATGCGAAAGGCCCCATGCACCAATCCCAGCAGAGCTGCACGGCGCTCCTGCGCGGTGTTCAGAGCCTTGCCAGACTGAAAAACCGGCAGAAACAACAACACCCCAGGCTGCTGGTTGATTTCGGTCTCCTGGCGCAATACCACTGGCCCGCTGAGACTGGCCTCCCCCGTCTCGATGGCCCGCTCTATGGCGGCTTGCCGCACGGTCTCACTGAACATGTCGAACCCCAGCGCACGCCGATTGCGCCAGTCCAGCGGGCTGACGTAATCGATGGGCAGGTAGTGCTGGCGTTCTCCCTCGGGAAATACCTGATAGTCCAGACGCCCTTGTGCCCGCTGCCTGGCAAGAAATTCCCCAAGCTGCTCGGCACGGATGAAGCGTGACCAGGCCACGGCCTGGATGCCGGGGTAATGATCCTGCAGTTGCAACTGATCGAGGGCACGATCCCATTCCGCCTGCGAGACGTCAGCGCTGCCGATCAGCAGCCCGGAGACACCCCGCAGCACCATCTCGTAGCTCTGCATGCGCGCCAGCACCTGCTGGCCTATCTCCTGCGCCTCGAGCTGAAAACGCTGCTGATGCCCTTCGGCCTGCCGATCCTGATAGACCTGCCACTGCCACAACAGCAACCCGGCGAGCACCGACAGCAGCAGCAGCGCCAACAGTACGGGACGCCACGGCTTGGGTGGTGCAACGACGCTGCCCTCCATTGATTTTCCCCCGCTCATCCAATAGCAATCGCGCAGCATTCGTGTACGAACGTTCCGCATTCATTGAGGGTAGTCTAGACAGACTTTTCGAGGATGGCCTTGTGCCAGGAAATAACCGACAGACAGTCAAGCAAGCCCCTGCATGACAGGGGCTGGAGAGGAGAGAAATTGGCGTATCAGAGCGGTTGCAGGTTGATCTCGACGCGGCGGTTCTGCGCCCGCCCGGCTTCGCTGTCATTGCTGGCGATCGGCTGGCTGGAGCCGGCACCATAGGCCGAGATACGTTGCGCCGGCACGCCATTGGCCGTCAGGTAACTGGCCACGCTCTGCGCGCGGCGCTGCGACAGGCTCTGGTTGAGCGACTGCGAGCCGGTGCTGTCGGTATGGCCAACGATGTTCACGCCGTTCTTGTCGAACTCCTTGAAAACCAGCACCAGGGAGTTGAGGGTTGGGTAGAAGCTGCTGGAGATATCGGCGGAGTTGCTGGCGAAGGTGATGTTGCCAGGCATGATCAGCTTCAGGTCATTGCCATTGCGCTGCACCTGCACGCCAGTGCCTTGCAGGGTCTGGCGCAGCTTGGCCTCCTGGGTGTCGACATAGTAGCCGTAACCACCGCCGGCCGCGCCGCCGACGGCCGCACCGATCAAGGCGCCCTTGGCACGGTCCTTCTTGCTCGAAGTGGCAGCGCCGATCACCGCCCCAGTGGCCGCACCGATTCCGCCATAGATGCCGGCCTTGCCCGCCTGACGCTCACCGGTATAGGGATTGGTGGTACAGCCGGCCAGCACGGCCATGACTGCGGTTGCGGCAGCCAGATTTCGCCAGATTTTCATGAGATATCCTTAAAACACTTGAGAATTCAGCTAATTAGCCGAGTACTTCGAGCCTATTGAAAGGCTCGAAGTTCCCTCGTGTTTTTCGGGGCGACCTCACTGCACGCCGGGCAAGGGCCGCAACGTCACCTCGACACGACGGTTCTGTGCCCGGCCGTCCGGTGTATCGTTGCTTGCAATCGGAATATCCGGCCCCATGCCGCGCGTGCTCAGACGGCTCGAGTCGACACCCTGCGCCAGCAGGTAGTCGGCCACGCTCTGGGCACGGCGCTGCGACAAATCCATGTTGTGGCTGCGCGAGCCGGTGCTGTCGGTGTAACCGACGATCTCGATGCTGTTCTGGTTGTACTGGCGGAAGGAGTTGGCCAGGTTGTTCAAAGGTTGATAGAAGCTACTGGAAATCTGCGCCGAGTCGGTGGCGAAGGTGATGTTGCCTGGCATGACCAGTTGGATCACATCGCCCTGGCGCTGCACCTCGACGCCGGTGCCCTGCATGCTGCGGCGCAGTTCAGCCTCCTGGCGATCAGCGTAATAGCCGTAGCCGGCAGCGGCGGCACCCGCTACCGCCGCACCGATCAGCGCGCCCTTGCCACGGTTGTCATGGTTGATCAAGGCACCGGCAGCGGCACCCGCCAAGGCCCCAAGACCGCCATAGGTGGCCGTGCGGTTGGAGCTCGGCGCACTCTGGTCGTAGGGGTTTTGCGAGGCACAGCCAGACAGCAGCAGAGCGCCGGAGCACAGGGCGATGAGAGGCAAGCGGAACATAGAGCATCTCCAGAAGTAACGCGGTGATGGCCTTTTGAGCGCCGACACAGCCATAAGTGCCGTATCAGGCGCGAATAAAGGGGTTCTCGCGCATCTCGTCGCCCAGGCGCGTGTCGGGGCCATGCCCGGTGACCACGGTGGCGTCCTCGTCCAGGGCGTACAGGCGCTGTTTGATCGAGCGCTCGATGGTGGCATAGTCCCCGCCCCACAGATCGGTACGGCCGATACCGCGACGGAACAAGGTATCCCCGGCGATCAACAGCTTGGCCTCGGCGAACCAGAAGCTCATCGAACCTGGCGTATGCCCAGGGGTGTGCAGGGCCACGCCACAGCCGCAGGCCAGTTCCTCGTCATCGGCCAGCCAGCGATCCGGCGCCGGCACCGGCGTGTAGGGCACACCGAACATGCGGCACTGCATCTCCAGGTTGTCCCAGAGGAACTGATCGTCCTTGTGCAGATGCAAGGTGGCACCGGTCTTTTCCTTCATCTGCCCAGAGGCGAGGAAATGATCGAGGTGGGCATGGGTGTGGATGATGCTCACCACCTTGAGCCCATGCGCGTCGAGCCGCGCCATGATCAGATCGGGATTGCCGCCCGGATCGACCACGATGGCCTTCTTCGTGAGCGGATCACCGATGATGGTGCAGTTGCACTGCAAAGGCCCGACTGGAAAGGTTTCGCGGATTAGCAGGGGTTTTGCGGGTTCCATGGGTATTCCTGTAGGATTAATGGCACATTTTTGGCACAGTGCGATTGACGATGGCGACGATCAGGAAGAAAGGCCCATACCAGTGGCACGCCCAAATCAGGCGTAAAGGGTGGCCCCAACAGACCCGCACTTTCAACACCCAGGCAGAGGCGAAGGCTTGGGCAACAATGATCGAGCGCGAAATGGACGCCGGCGTATTCGTCAGCCGCAACGAAGCGGAATCGACCTCCTTCGCCAAAGCCCTGCAGATGTACGCCGAGCAGGTGACTAGCAAGAAACGCAGTAGCGATTCCGAGCTATCACGCATCCAGGCCCTGCAGCGCCACCCACTGGCCCTGAGATCGCTGGCCAGCATTCGCGGCGCCGACATGGCCAGCTACCGCGATCAACGCCTCAGAGAGGGGCTGGCAGCGGCCACCGTGCGCCGCGAGCTTGCTTTGATTTCTCATGTCTTCACCATCGCACGCAAAGAGTGGCGAATGGAGTCCTTGAGCAACCCCGTGGAGCTGATTCGCCAGCCCAGTGTTGATGACGCTAGAGATAGACGCATCTTGAGCGCAGACGTCTGGACACTGCGGAACGGCGTACTGATTAGCGAGCACCTGGACGAGCTGGAAATGATCTGTCGCCACTCGCGCTCGACCGAGCTACCCCAGATCGTTCGGTTCGCCGTCGAAACCGGCATGCGCCGTAGCGAGATTGCGAGCTTGGTACGAACCAACATCGATGTGAAGAAACGCACTGCGATGCTGCCACTCACCAAGAATGGCTCTGCCCGCGGCGTCCCGCTCTCAAGCCAAGCGGTTGAAATAATCAAGAGTCAACCCAAGCTCGATGATGGCCGAGTATTCAAGAGCAGGCCCGACACCATTACAAAGGCCTTCAACGATGCATTAGCCAATGCACGCCAAGCCTATGTGAAAGGACTCACTCTTCGACTTCAGGACGAAGGGCTCCCTCCGTCAAAGATCAATCAACTGATCGATAGCACTCCTTTCTTGGTCAACCTCCGCTTTCACGACCTGCGCCATGAGGCCACCTCACGCCTAGCCGAAACCTTTCCCCTCCTTGAGCTGACAAAGATCACCGGCCATCAAGACACTCGCATGCTGATGCGCTACTACCACCCCCGAATAGAAGACCTAGCCCAGAAGCTCCGGTAGCCAAGAAAAAATACTGGAAATACGTACAGTATAGGGCTACCATCCAAGTCCGTGCATATTTTTACGCATATATGCATAATATTTGCGAAATGCGGATGGAGCACCCATGGAACACTACCCAATCGTCCTCGCGCTGAGCAGGGCAGCCCTGCAGACACCTAACACTGCGGTGGAGAATCATTTGCGCCGCCTCATAAAGGCGCTAGAAAAGGACGGGCAAGCCGAGCAAGCCGACGGGCTCAACAAGCTGGTTCGCAACACGGGAAAAAGCGTTGCAATCCAACCCAGCAGAGTTGTGCTTTCGCTGGCCGCGATGGGAGGCGAGATGCTTACCCCAAGCGTCAAGCCCCCAGTCGACAAGGAGACCAGCGCCCCTCTAGCCGAAATAGTCTTCCCTAGCGAGACGCTCGACGCTCACCCTATATTCGAAGAGAACTTATCCGCCAGCATCGATAGCCTTCTGGAAGAATGGAAGAACATTGACAAACTTAAAGGGTCAGGAATAAATCCCGCTCTTGCGTTAATGCTATTTGGCGCCCCGGGCACAGGGAAAACTTTTTTAGCCCACCACATAGCCCGAGAGTTAAATTACCCCCTAGTAGTAGCAAAACTAGACGGCCTGATTTCCTCCTTTCTAGGAACAACCGCCAGAAACATATCTAACCTTTTTGCCTTTGCTAATAGATATAAATGCATACTTCTACTGGACGAGTTCGATGCTGTTGCCAAGCTCCGCGACGACCCAAATGAGCTAGGAGAACTAAAAAGAGTTGTCAACACTCTTCTTCAATGCCTAGATACCAGGAACAACATAGGCTTCACCATTTCCATTACGAACCATGAAGCACTATTAGACCCAGCTATTTGGCGACGCTTCGACATCAGAATCGAGATACCCAAGCCGATACACCAAACAAGAGAGCAAATACTGCTGCGCAACCTCCCAAAGAATCTGAAACTAAAAAAATCTCAGATAAATTTTCTAACCTGGATAACAGATGGCTATAGCGGCTCAGACATCGCAAAATTATCAAACTTCATAAAGAGAAAGATAGCAATACAAGGAAGTAAATTTGATTTTTTTGAGACAGTACGCTCCTACATAATCCTGAGCGCCAAAGACCAGGAAAATAATAGGCGTCAGGCAGTTATAGGCCGACCAGAAGAACTAGCTATAGAATTAAATAGAGACCCTGAGCACTCCATGTCTCAAGAGGCACTTGCTGAGTTATTTGGGAAAGCTCAATCCACTATCAGTCGATGGCTGAAGAGCGAAAAGAAACACAAGGAGTAATAGAAAGTGGCAAACAATCCAGTGCAGATCGTACTAAACGCTCAAAACTATGTCCAAAGAGCAGAAATAGTCCCAGGAGGAAGTAATAAAGACTTCTTCGCAGGCCGGGACTCTGACTTCAAGCAACATAAAGACGCACTGGCGCAGTCACTTGATACATTGATACCAAGCAAGCTAACCGAAAGTCCGTTGGTTTTTGCCCACGTGGAGCTGCAAGAGACAGCGTGGGCAAAAAGCCATCGACCAGTAAACCAGGTTTTTCCGAAGAGCAAGATACGCTCCACGCCTGGCAACGCACTGGGAACCTTAATTGTAGAGCTAGCACCATCAGACATTAAGACAATTCGAGAAAAGATCATCTCTGCAGAGAATGAAACACGATGGGAGAAAGACCCTAAGTCAGAGAAGCTAGTACCTAAACCTTCAAGGCTCAGAAGCGAAGTAGGGGCAATCAAAGAAATCAGACTCTACTCTGACCACGACAGAAGAAAGTTCAGTATAGAGCAGGCCGTTCAATGGCTATCAGACCCTAGAACGGGTGGCGCATATTATGTTGAGACATTTATCCCCACCGACAGCCTAGAAGATAGCAAATCAAAGAGAGCCTCTGAAGAAAACGCCCTCCTAGAAGATCTTATGCGAGGCATCGGCAAGCTAGAGCTTCCCATTGAAATAAGCAGATTAAAAAGCGAGTGGACTAAGAATCAAATATTTATCGCTCAACTGAAAGAGCCATATAGAAGCCAAATAGACGCCCACAAAAGACTTATTAATTTTATTGATTCGCACCCAATAGTTCGAGCAATCCTACTCCCTCCAGTTCTACAGTCTTCCAACACGAACCAAGAAGAGACAAGCCTTAAAACATTCCCAAGCATTTCACAAGAAAGAGCCTACCCTATTGTAGGGATTATCGACACCGGCGTATCCGCAATTAATCACCTGGCCCCATGGCAGGCAGGGGCTACTGACTTTATAGACCCCGCATTTCAAGATACCTCTCACGGAACATTTATTGCCGGCCTTATCGCCGGAGGTAAACACCTAAATCCTAGTACAGAACTTGATGAAGCTGACTGCAAATTTTACGACTTAGGGCTACACCCCACATACGATTATGAGAGCTATTACCCGCGAGGCTTTTTTGACTTCCTGGAGCAGCTTGATGCAGAGATCGTTACCGCAGCCCAGCAAGGAGTAAGGGTATTCAACATGAGTCTTTCTGTGACTCTTCCCGTTGAAGATTCTAGCTATAGTCTGTTCGCAAATATCCTTGACCAAATCGCTGATCGCCACGATGTCATCTTTGTACTTCCGTCTGGAAACCTAGACGGAGCAACCGCACGGGAAGCATGGCCAGACGATGAAGATCAGTGCCTTAAACTTCTTGCTGAATACAGACATCAAGGCAAGGATAGAATCTTCCAACCAGCCGACAGTGTAAGATCAATCACAGTTGGTGCTCTTGACCCTGCGAGCAAAGAAGGGGCACTCAAGCCATCTCGATACACTAGACGAGGCCCTGGCCCATCGTTAGGCGCAAAGCCAGATGTTGCTCATATTGGCGGCAAACTGGAGCCAGACCACGGACTATACTCATTAACTCCAAGAGGCGGCGTCTCTTCAAACTGCGGAACTAGCTTTGCTGCTCCACTCGTAGCGAAGAGTCTTGCGACTCTAGATCACTTAATTGAAGGTAAAGTTCCAAGAGAAGCGCTGTCCGCCCTTCTAATCCACAACTCAAAAGTTCCAGACTGGATGACATCTAAAAAACTTTCTAGAATAGCAAAGGATTTCGTTGGAGCTGGAATACCAAGCCAAGCAGCCCGCTCCTTGGAAATAGATGACAACCAGATAACACTAGTATTCAATGGCATACTCAAACCAAGCCATGAATTGGTATTCGACTTTACATGGCCTGCATGCCTAGTCAAAAATGGTGCATGCACCGGAAAAGTAAAAGTAACCACAGTCTACAGCCCAGCCATTGATAGAAATTTTGGCGCCGAGTTCATTCTAACCAACATTGACACCTGGCTACGACAAGAAGTCATAGACAAGAAAACAGGAGAGGTATCTTTCAAAGGGCGCCTGAAGACCGAGGCTGACAAAAGTATAGAGAAAGAGCGAATTGCTCATGGAGCCAAATGGTGGCCTGTAAAAACTTTTGAAACCACATTCCCGCGAGGTGTCGGGGAGTCTTCGCAATGGCGTTTAGTCTTGGAACCACTAAACAGAAATGGATTTACTCTTCCAGAAGAAGGTGTACCGTTTTCTACTGTCATGACCATTAGCGACCCCAAAGGCAATGGTCGAGTCTTTGACGAGGTTCGCCAGCAGCTGCAGGCATCCGGCGTAGAAATTTCCGACATTCGAACCGCTCTGAGCAACCGCTTGCGTCAAGAGAACTAATAATATCGCGACCTAAGTGAGCCAAGCGGTGGCTCACTTAGGTAGATTATCGACGTAGCTATATGTATCAATCAACGTGCTCCTAGCTATGGCTTCCAGCACAGTTTCGCCCTCTCTCAATCCAAATAGCTCTTGAGCGTTGGTTGTAGAAATAAACATGGGAAGTTCCTCACTCGCCCCCTCATCGTCCAAAAAGGCCGGTTCATCTTCATAACTAGTCATTGCGTCATTTCCTTGTTCAACTTGAAGCCTTCCACCTTGGTATTGGTGGGCAAATCCTTTATCTAGCCTTTCGGCTGCTCATTCAGTGCCGCAATCTACCAGCGCTAACCGCTCTTTGGAGCGACTAGATTTTAGCGGCTAAAATCGTCGAGAGATTTAGCTGCTAAATTTTGACTAGTAGTGAGGTATCAGTATGCATAATCGAGACGGACATACCGGTGTGCTGAGACGCAGTATCCTTGTGAAAGCTGCAGTAGCCAACGCGATTCGCGAGAACAGGCGGCTTGGCCTCGGTGATACAGAGCCACCGACTGAGTCGGAAATTGCGGCAGAGATTGCTGCGTTGGACCTCTCTCACTGGAAATCTGTTCCAGTGGCATAGCGGTGGTGGCCCCGGGCGGGGCTACCTAATTTTAGCCGCTAAAATTTTTCGTCTCGGCGGCCGCGATTAACGAACTCGGCAATCTCGTCCTCTGGCGAGTCACCGCTTTCGCTTCCTGGACCGATGCTGTTGAGCTGATCGTCTTCTTGGCCCCGAATGGCTGCTGCCATCTGGCCGCCGAGGGTCTGCTGGGCTTGCCCCATAAAGTTACTGCTGAGCTTGGCAGCTTTCTCCCCGATGACTGCACCTGCACCTTTGGCAAGTTCAGCAGTGGTGTCTACGGCCAGTTTGGCGGCTTGCTGTAGCGCACTGCCGCCAGAGTCCCCCATGGCTTCGGCCAGCGGGCTGTCCGATCTGTTGTCACCTTGCCCTGCAGAGCCTTGGAAAATGGGCATGCCGCCGTTATCCATTGCTCCCTGCGCCTTCTGCATTGCTGCTTTGATGGCTGAAACACCCCCGGCCACATTCTGGGCTCCGGCCATGGCAGTGGAACCTGCCATGCTCATCGCGGCAGAAGCCATGCCGACCGTTCCCATTGCTGCTCCGACCGCTGCGCCGGCCCCGAAGTTGCCAATGCCCCCAGTGCCCGAACTGCTCCCCGTGATGATGCCGGCGAGCATAGGCGGCACCTTATTGGTCAGAAGCAGCAGACAGAGGCAGAAGATCAGCATGACCCCCAGCTCCTCGAAGTTGAGGACGCCCCTAGTCATCTTGGCGTAGAAACTGGTGAGCAGGTCGCTGCCAATGCCAACCAGCAGCACCATGGCAAACAATTGGACGGCCACACCCAGGACGGTCTTGTAGTAGTTGATGGCCATGTCGGACGTCCAGCGGGAGCCGCCGAAGCCCAGGAAGAAGATGCCGGCATAGATCAGCAACCAGCCGGACACCAACATTATCAACATGTTGATCGCGATGAGCGCAAGCATGACAGTGATGGCCAGGCTTAAGAGGACACCGATCAGGCTATCTACTGGACTCCAGGCCGATAGCGCGGCGAGCGTCTGCTTCCACAGCATGAACCCGATATCCACGATGCCGGATGGTGTCACCGAGCTTATGCCGGATGCCTGTTCGCCCAGCTTCTGCAGCGATCGAATTATCGAGGACGCAAACTCCGGCCCGTTCCTGAGTAGCCACAGGTAGAAGCCGAAGAACAGGATGAAACGGCAGAACTCGGCGAAGAACTCGGCCAGGTCGGCCTTGCGCAAGGCCATCATGCCGAATGTCCAGGCGAGGGATATGGTACCCAGCGTCCAGAACAACCAGGACGCAGCACTGAGGATGACAGCCTGCCAAGTGGAAGCACGGCTGCTGAACTCGGTAATGACCTGATCCAGCATGCCCTGGTTGGTGAGTTGGGCTGCGGCGCTACCGGAGTAAAGGACAAACAGCAGACAGCAGCCGATCAGGCTGGTGTTCTTGAGCGTTTTCATGCGGTCACCCCTGAGAGCTGTTCAGTTCGAGCCAGTTCTTGGGTTGCTCGGTAGGCTGGATGGCGCCCGAACGTCTGGAGCACTGGCCGGCAAACTCTGCCCGGGCCGTCCTGTCCTCGATCTGGTTGATCTCCTCCAGGGTGCAGTTGGCATCGCTGACTTCGGGAATGGCTTGGCCGTTTGGCTGGTCATCGCATCCGACAAGCGCCAGAAGGGTGAGTAGTAGCGGGGTTAGTTTTTTCATCGAGCTCTCCTTAGCGGTTCATGTCCAACCAGTTCTTGGGGGCCTGGGTGGGCGCTATGCGCCCCTCAGTCGAGGCGGCGTGGGCGGCTTGCTGCTTGGCCTCCAGGTCGGCCTCGGCCTGCATGCGTGTGGCAATGACGTTTTGCTGGGCGACTAGCAGGCCGCGAATCTGCAGCAGCTGATTGGCTTGCTGGCTGGCCAGTTGGTTGGCGTAGCCGATGGCCTGCATCTGACCGGTCGCGCCCTGAGCCTGGCGTTGCAATTGCTGCAGCGTGTCGGCGTCATGCTGCAGCGCAGCCTGCTGCTGATCCAGGCCACGAAACAGCGCGTCGTTGGCCCTTTTCTGCGACTCGGAGGCAAGGCGCCGGTTCTCGTTCATCGCCGCCCACTCGGCTTCGCTGCAGCCGGCGTTGGAGAAGCAAGGTGATGCTCTGTAGTAGGCGACGTCCTGGAACTTGCCGAGGTAGCCGTCGATGCTGCCCAAGCTGCGCTTGTAGTAGTCCAGGGTGTCGATGGCGCTGCGCAGCCTGTCCATCGTTTGGCTGGCCTGGTCCCAGATGTAGGCCGTGGGTGCGGCCGTGTTCTGCAGCATATTTTCGTATTGCTGCAACTGCGTCTGATATTGCTCGATCTGTTTCAGTGTCTGCGCCACGCTTTCCATGGCAGTCAGCACGTTTTGGGTGAGATTGCCGCCGTCGATGACGGGAATGCCCGCCTTGGCGTTCAAACTGATGAACGAGCTGGTGATGCAGGCTAGAAGCCACAGTTTTTTAGCCGCTAAAATTTTCATCGTCGTCTCCATACACTTTCATGGCCAGTTGCAATAGCGCCTGCTGCGTTTCCTCGATTTTTGACAGCACCACCCCAATGGTTCGGCGCATCTGTGCTTCCTCGAAGCCTGCGAAGCGCTCGTCATTGGTCAGCCACATTTTCAGCAGTCCGCCTAAACGCCCCTGATCGGCATTGATCTTCACCAGGTCCCCGACCATACAAGCGTCAAGGATGCTGCCCACTTCGTATCCCATCCCGAGCGCACGCAGATAAGCCGCAACTGATCTGCCAGCCGCCTTCGCTTGCTTCTCAATCAACGCCTTTTCTTCTGGAAGTACCGGCACTCGTAGATGCGTGTGCTTTCTGGTCACTTTGTCGTGCTTCATAGCTTCCTCACCACTCTCTGCTCTTTCGCTTGAAGACGGCGGTAGCCGTCCAGCCTCGCAGAGCAAGACCCCGATTGAGCGCGTAGCGCGAATTAGGGAAGTGAAGTTAGTTAGCCGTGCGGATTCCACGGTCATCTGGCCACCCATTCCATGAACATCTGACCACCGATTCCACGCTGATCCGGCCACCCATTCCACGCGCATCCGGCCACTGATTCCACGGCCATCCGGCCACTCAACCGGGCAGGCAGCTACGCAGGATTTCTTCACTACCATCGACCTCTTTTTCGAAGCAGAGAGGTCGTCGTGGAGCGTTTATCCATGCGTAAGATTCGCGAAGTACTACGTCTCAAGTTCGAGGTCGGACTATCAGCTCGCCAGATTGCGGTCAGCGTGCAGGTCGGTCGTGTCACCGTCGGCGACTACCTCAATCGTTTTGCCGCCAGTGGTCTCAGTTGGCCCTGTTCGTTGTCCGATGCCGAGTTGGAGCAGCAACTGTTCCCGCCGGCCCCGGCGGTTGCCAGCGAGAAGCGGCCTTTACCCGATTGGGCATGGGTGCATGCCGAACTGCGCCGCCCCGGGGTGACCCTGGCGCTGCTCTGGCAGGAGTACCGCCTGAGCCAGCCGCAGGGCTTTCAGTACAGCTGGTTCTGTGAGCATTACCGAGCCTGGCAGGGCAAGTTGGACGTGGTGATGCGTCAGGAGCACCGCGTCGGCGAGAAGCTGTTCGTCGACTATGCCGGCCAGACGGTGCCGGTTATCGATCGCCACAGCGGCGAGATCCGCCAGGCGCAGGTGTTCATCGCAGTGCTCGGCGCGTCCAGCTACACCTTCGCCGAAGCCACCTGGTCGCAGCAGCTGCCGGACTGGCTAGGCTCCCATGCCCGCTGCTTTGCCTTCCTCGGCGGCGTGCCGGAGATCGTGGTGCCGGACAACCTGCGCAGCGCGGTAAGCAAGGCCCATCGTTACGAGCCGGACATCAACCCCAGCTACCGCGACCTGGCCGAGCACTACGGAGTGGCGGTGGTGCCGGCGCGGGCACGCAAACCGCGCGACAAGGCCAAGGCCGAAGTCGGCGTGCAGGTGGTCGAGCGTTGGATCCTCGCGGCCCTGCGCAACCGTCAGTTCTTCTCCTTGGACGAACTCAACAGCGCCATCTCCGTGTTGCTGGAGCGGCTCAACCAACGCCCGTTCAAGAAGCTGCCGGGCTCGCGCCAGACGGCCTTCGACAGCCTGGATCGTCCGGCGCTGCGCCCCCTGCCGGTGCAACCCTACGTCTACGCCGAGTGGAAGAAGGCGCGGGTGCACATCGACTACCACGTCGAGGTCGATGGGCATTACTACTCGGTGCCGTATCAACTGGTGAAGAAGCAGTGGAGGTGCGCCTGACGGCGCGCACCGTCGAGTGTTTCCACGCCAACCAGCGAGTGGCCAGCCACCTGCGCTCAATGCACAAGGGCAGGCACAGCACGCAGGCCGAGCACATGCCCAAGAGCCATCGCGAGCATGCCGAGTGGACGCCGCAGCGGCTGATCCGCTGGGCCGAGCAGACCGGGCCGAACACCGCCGGCGTGATCCGGCACATCCTCGAACGGCGCATCCATCCGCAGCAGGGCTACCGGGCCTGCCTGGGCATCCTGCGCCTGGGCAAGACTCATGGCGAAGTGCGCTTGGAGCTGGCCTGCCGACGCGCCCTCAGCCTCGGCGCGTGCAGCTACAAGAGCCTCGAATCGATCCTGTGCCAGGGCCTGGAAAGCCTGCCGCTGGCTCAAGCCAACCTGCCGCTGCTGCCGGACGACCACGCCAACCTGCGCGGCCCCGGCTACTACCACTGAACCCAAGGAAACTCACCATGCTGCCCCATCCGACCCTGGACAAGCTGCAAACCCTGCGCCTGCACGGCATGCTCAAGGCGCTGAACGAACAACTGAAAACCCCGGACATCGACAGCCTGAGCTTCGAGGAACGCCTCGGCCTGCTGGTCGACCGCGAGCTGACTGAACGCGACGATAAGCGCCTGAGCAGCCGCCTGCGCCAGGCCCGGCTCAAGCACAACGCCTGCCTCGAAGACATCGACTACCGCAGCCCGCGCGGGCTGGATAAGGCGCTGATCCTGCAACTGAGCGGCGGCCAGTGGCTACGCGACGGCCTCAACCTGATCATCGGCGGCCCCACCGGCGTGGGCAAAACCTGGCTGGCCTGCGCCCTGGCCCACCAGGCCTGCCGGGACGGCTACAGCGTGCGCTACCTGCGTCTGCCGCGCCTACTGGAAGAGTTGGGCTTGGCCCATGGCGACGGGCGCTTCGCCAAGCTGATGAGCAGCTACGCCAAGACCGACCTGCTGATCCTCGACGACTGGGGCCTGGCGCCGTTCACCGCCGAACAGCGCCGCGACATGCTGGAGCTACTGGACGACCGCTACGGCCAGCGCTCGACCCTCGTGACCAGCCAAATGCCCGTGGACAACTGGCACGAACTGATCGGCGATCCAACCCTGGCCGATGCCATCCTCGACCGCCTGGTGCACAACGCTTATCGGATCAATCTGAAGGGTGAATCAATGCGCAAACGGACGCAGAAATTGACGACGCCAGCCAACCCAGACTAACAATGCCACCCCTGCGTCGCTGCGCTCCGACTGCCCGGCCGGATGGCCGTGGAACAGGTGGCCAGATGGCCCTGGAATGCCTGGCCAGATGAGAGCGGACTGGGTGGCCGGATGGCGTGGAATCCGCAGTTAGCCGGCTTGCCGGTTAGCTAAGGAAAGTCTGAAGAAGACCTCCCGTTTCTGGTGAAATAGGCCAATCCCGTTGCCCGAGTTTCTCAATGAAGCAAATGACTTTCGCCGACGCCGAATACGCCGGTAAACGTAAGCAGACCCGCAAGGAGCTGTTCCTGATCGAGATGGATCAGGTTGTGCCCTGGAAGGGGTTGGTGGCACTGATCGAGCCGCATTATCCCAAAGGTGAAGGCGGTCGGCCGGCCTACCCGTTGATGGCTATGCTGCGGGTACACCTGATGCAGAACTGGTTCGGCTACAGCGATCCTGCAATGGAAGAGGCCCTGTATGAAACGACCATTCTGCGCCAATTCGCAGGCTTGAGCCTGGAGCGTATCCCGGACGAAACGACCATCCTCAATTTCCGTCGACTGCTGGAGAAGCATGACCTGGCTGTCGGCATTCTCGGTGTCATCAATGGCTACCTGGGCGACCGTGGCCTGTCCTTGCGTCAAGGCACCATCGTCGATGCCACGCTGATTCATGCACCCAGTTCGACCAAGAACAAGGAAGGCAAACGCGATCCCGACATGCACCAGACCAAGAAAGGCAACCAGTACTACTTCGGTGCCAAGGCACATATCGGGGTCGATGTGGAGTCGGGGTTGGTGCACCACATCCATGTCACAGCCGCCAATGTTGCGGACGTCACCCAGGTGGACAAGCTGCTGCATGGCGAAGAGAACATGGTGGCGGCTGACGCCGGTTATACGGGCGTCGAGAAGCGCGAGGAGCATGAGGGGCGCCAGGTCATCTGGCAGATCGCGGCTCGGCGCAGCACGTACGAAAAGCACGGCAAGAAAAGTGCACTGTACAAGGCATACCGCAGCCTCGAGAAAGCCAAAGCGCAGACCCGCTCGAAGGTTGAGCACCCGTTCCGGGTGATCAAACGCCAGTTTGGTTACACCAAGGTGCGGTTTCGTGGCTTGGCGAAGAACACCGTCCAGATGGTGACGTTATTCGCTCTGTCGAACCTGTGGATGGCACGCCGATATTTGTTGGTGGGTGCAGGAGAGGTGCGTCTGTAATGTGGAAAATGGCCTCCGCAGGTTGATTGCGGAGGTCAGAAACGGAGAAACAAGCGGGTTATCTGAGCATTTTCGATCAGATGGACTCTTTCAAAATCGGCAGTGGCCGAAGTCGGCCAGAAATAGCGGCCTATTTCAGACCTTCCCTAACTTCACCTGTCTTGCCCTGAGTAGCAAAGCCTTTAAACCGCGATTCTTCTGGCACACCTATGGCGAAAAAAGCCGGCAGAAAATTTGAACGCCAAGGGAAAGGCTGATTTCCGACCACTGCACGCCAAATAGGCTGCAATTGGCCTTATACAACGCAAGAACAGTAAAGATTGAACGGATATTGTTCGTCATGGTTACTTCTGCGAAGGCTTTTGGCTGATAGCAAAAGACTTCTGCGCAGAAGGAGCGGCAGAATCATCTACATCCTGTGGATTTTTCCTACCTGGGCGTAAATGTTCTTGACCTGGAAGCAAGAGCAAGGACTTCGCATAACGCCGAAACGCTTGGTAGCTGAATACGATCTGGCCTTCCTCATGGAGTAATTGCCAGATCGCCAACAGTGACCAGCCATCTGCCAATGCTGACTCAACCCCCTGCCGATGCATCAGAAACGCGGCCCTATTTCGTGAGGCCTGGCTGGCTGCAGCTTTTGCTTTAACGTGATCCGCAACTCGCTCAGATAAGCTCTTGGACATAAACACCTCTTATGAAGACTGATCTTCAAGGATCGCTTTATGGCTTGGATCAAACTCTCCATTTAACAAGGCAGCTACTGACTCCGTCGGAAAATATATACGCCGCCCGATTCTTCGCTTGACACTATTCAGCTCAAACATCCACTGCTCCGTAGGGCATTGCAGAACCGCCCTTAAGCCGCTGGTTTTCCTACTAAGCACCTGTGCAATCTGCTCGACCGTCATCAAGGGGCCGTACTTCTCTTCAAGCTTCACCAAAACAGAACTCATAGAATCGCCTCATCTGCTAACAACTGGCATTGATAGGCATATTTAGCATTTGACTGTTAGCTGATGCCCGGTATGGTTATTTATATTTTTTTACCAAGGACTCGGACATGGCTCGCCCTCGAAACTCTAAGGAAAAGCAGCGCCTTCAGTTAAAAACCGTTGCACTCATGAACTCCTTAAGAATCCGAGTTGGCGCACAAAATCCATGTCAGTTCAGCGACTGGTTTGACAGAGAGACAGTCCACCTCGGCTGGACAGATACAAAAGACTCAAACAAGTGGTACAAGTACTTCAAGGGCGATGTCGGCCAGAACCCCACGCGGATACTGCACCTACTTGGGTCACTATTCCCAGATTGCGCAGGTCTATTTCACGAAGGGCCAGAACGACTCTGGACTGCTCTTTGGTCAGACTCAACAGAAGAGCTATGGAGCATCTGCACTTATACATGCTGCGCATTTGAGGGCGACGAGGAAGGCAGCCTCGACGTCATGACGGGGAACACTATATTTTTCAGAGAATCCGCAACCAATTTTGAAATAAATTTAATATCAAAATCACTAAACAGCGAACCCTACACCTTAAGCGATCTCAGCGAATCAATTGCCCTATACAAAATTCACCAGACAATCAACAAAATCCATAAAACAGAAGAAATATCGCCCTACCGCTGTATAAAGATGTGCCTGGACGCTGAAAATATATCTTCTGAGCTAAAGGAGCTAGGCATATATGACTTCATATATCTAGAACTCACAAAAACTGAAATTTCACGACTTAGAGATGAGTCGTTTTATCGCATGAGCACTGGAGCCAGCGACATCGCCCAGTATGCCCTCAACCCTTTCGGTCAACGATCCGTGCAAGACCGAATGGTTGAGCTAGGCGTCTGGCTGTAGGGCATAGTCCGGTTATCCACACTCTGGCCTTGGTAGAAAAAGGTAGAAGAAAGGTAGAGAGCCATTGATCAGTCTGGAGACCCCGTCCCTCCTTGCGTTGAACTCACACTGAGGAACGCAACCCCGAAGAAGCGGAATCCAACCCCGACAGCAGGGAACCCAACCCCGATGGAGGAGGAATCCAACCCCGAGGCATTCACAGCCGCTGCCAGACAGCTTGTTCTTCTCCTTTGCTACTTTTCTCGATACGCCCCGCTGCAATCACCTCAACCCGCTCCAATTCACGCATCGCAGCCAATAGAGAAGCGCGAAATTTGCGCATAGGGCTAAAGTACTGTAGTAACTCTTTAAGCCAAACAAGCGAATAACGCTGCACAGCCTCGTTTGAAGTAGCCACCAAACGCTGTAAGGCTCTGGCCATATCCTGCCCTTTTCGAATCTGCAACCGCTTATGCCAGTCGATCAGCGCAAATTCCCGATTACTGAACAGATGCCGCCAACGGGGGTCGACACTGACGGTGTAGCACTCTCGCCCTGGGTCAAAGGCAAACTTGTCGATCATGTGCAGAGATTCACTTCGACCAACTTCAAATTTGAGTTTTCCCTGCTTTGTAACTTGCGCAATCAACATCGCAAAAGTCAGTGCCTCCATCGTTCGATGCAGCCACTGGTATTCGTAGTTTCCTGTTTGCCTGCCGATAGCACGTAGCAGCTTGGCCCGATTAATCGGAACAGGCTCGCCCAGCGGTACTTTGACTGCCTCGTACATTAACTGCATCCAGACATCGGCCTGAGTTTCGTCCAGCTGCTCGCCCCAAAAAGTGATTACTGCATCCTTGCGGCTGAATAGAACCGTCGCCTTGTGCATGCGCTTGCTGCCGCGAGCGACCGGAGCGAACAGACTAGAGCGCGCAATATGATTGGGAATTGCCCGATACAGCTCACTCAGCCCAGGTAAGAACAACTGATGAGGTAAATTCTCTGGGGGCTGCTTAGGAAGCGATGACCTACGGATACTCTCCAAACGAGCAGCAAGAGATCGCGGGGCAGTTTCTGCCTCCTGACTCATCGGGACAGCTGGCGCTGCTTGGCAATTTGCTCCGCCTTGGTCGGACGGCCTCGACGCGGTTCAGCGCTGGCAGATATAGCCACTGCGGCTACAACCACATGCTCTGCCAACCACCGCTCTACATCTTCAACGCGCCAGAGTAAGCGCTTGGTGCCGGGCAACCGACACAGCGGCGGCAGCGCCTGAGGATTGCGCGTAACGTCACTGCGAATGCTGGCAACAGACTTATGCAGGTAGGTAGAAAGCTGATCGACAGTAAGCAGAGCTTGCATGGGCTGGCACTCGTCTCAGCCAGGGCATACATCATGCTCAAGGCTGCAGGGGTTTGCGAATGCCGTCAGGTTCGTGCAATGCAGTGCAGTTCAGAAGGTAGGAAACTCCTCTGTTTCTTACCACTGGAGTCAGGACCAATACCGATGATCTCTGAGGCTGGATGAGCCGAGATACGGCGCAATATTGACACTTGAAGGATAGAAAATCGGAGGTGTGCCCTTTCAGCCACCCACCCTCTTGGGAATGGCCAAAAAATGGATTGTTACCCTACTTTCTCCGGCACAAATCTGGCACACACAGCGTGCTGCATACTGCAAAAAAGCGCCAAAAGATGCTCAACACTGCAACTCTGCAAGCTTTTGATTGAAAAGGGAAAATCCAGGAAAACGCTTCTAAATCAACACTCTAGATCAGAACCGATAAACGCAGTTGCACTGCAAAGGCCCGACAGGGAAAGTTTCGCGGATCAACGCGGGTGCTGCGGGGTTCATCAGACGTCCTCGTGGCGGTATTCACTCGGCAGTTTACCCGTCCACTTGCGGAACGCACGGCGGAAATTCGAGGGGTCACTGTAGCCCAGCAGATGGGCGATCTCGAACAGTGGCAGGTGGGTGGTGCTGAGGTATTGCAGGGCCAGGCGACGGCGCACGTCGTCGAGCACCTGCTGGTAGCTGGTGCCCAGTTGCGCCAGGTGCCTACGCAAGCTGCGCGCACTGGTGTGCAGCGCCTGCGCGGCGCCGTCGAGGTCGGGAAAATCACCGGGGTGCGCCAGCAGCAAGCGGCGAACCCGCGTGAGCAGTTCGTCCTGCACGTCGAGACTAGCCAGCAGGGCTTCGCACTGGCGTTCGCACATTTGCACCGTGGCGGGGTTGGCCAGGGCCATGGGGCGCGGCAGGTAATGGCTGGGCAAGCGCATCCAGTGATAGGCCTGCTCGAACTGCACAGGCACGCCGAACACCTCCTTGTAACGCGCTGCATGAGGCGGCGGGGCATGGGCGAAGCCGACGGCAAGGCCATGCAGATCGTCCGCCAGCAGGAAGCGAACGATGGTGTGCATGCTGCTTAGCAAGCCTTCGGCGGCGAAGCAGGACTGCATCCCCATGGGCAGGGTTTCCACCGCGCGTAGCTCGGTGTAGCCCCCCTGCTCGACCAGCTCCAGATCGAAGGCCAGGCCCAGCACCCGGTAGTAGCGCAAGGCGAATTGCAGCGCCTTGCCCAGGTTGGCGCTGGCCAGCACGGCATAGCCAAGAATGCCATGGGTGGACACGTTGAGCCGTTGCCCGAGAATCAGCCCCAGTGCCGGCTCCTGGCAAAGCTCGAGCGCAGCCTGGGTGAGCTGATGAAAATCGATGAAGGACAGGCGCTCTGCGGGATTGCCCAGTATCTCGGGCCTGACACGAGCAGCGGCGAGCAGGCTGGTACGGGGTACGCCCAGTTCCTCGGCAAGGCTCAGCAGCGCCTCGGCATAGGCGACGGGCACCCGTTCGGCAGCCAGGAGAAAACTCTGATTCATCGGCAATCTGGCCATATATGACGCATGGACGAATCGACCTTAATCATCCATGAACACCATAGCGCCGAACTTTTTAATGGCGATGAAAAAAGTGGCCGGATATGACCTGAACTATGGCTGCTAAGAACCTGTGCACCTTCGTGCAACCTGCGCATAGTGGACTAGGGTTCATAACAAGCAGATGGAGGCCATATGGCCAGCACCACTCCGGCCGGGCTGCAGATTCGTCCCCGGCACATGGATTTCGACCTGCCCAATCCGTTGCCGCGCCACTGGCATGGCGGCGATGCCTTCAAGAGCCACCTGTTCGATGCCATGTCGGCGCTGTTTCCCGATGGTGAGCGCTTCTTCATCGACTCGGTGCGACATTTCCGCGAGCAAATCGAAGACCCGCTGCTCAAGGAGCAGATTCGCGGTTTCATCGGCCAGGAAGGCCACCACAGCCGCGAACACCTGGAGTACAGCCAACGCCTGCGTGACCTGGGTTACGACATCGGGCGCATCGAGAAACGTGCCCGCATGCGCATCCGCTTCATCCAGAAACGCTTCTCGCCCGAGCGCCTGCTGGCCACCACGGCTGCACTGGAGCACATCACCGCGATCATGGCCGACGGCCTGCTGCGCAACCCGCATTACATGGACGGCGCCCACCCTGCCCTGGCGCGCCTGTGGCGCTGGCACGCCCTGGAGGAAACCGAACACAAGGCGGTGGCATTCGATGTCTACAACCAGGTTTGCGGCAGCCGCTTCATGCTGCGCCGCGCCATGATCATGGCCACCTTCTTCTTCGTGAAGGACACCCTGCAGGGTCTGGCACACATGCTCAAGGTCGATGGACTGTTGTGGAACTGGCGCATCTGGCGCGACGGGCTGCGCTGGATGTGGGGCAAGGACGGCGTGTTCCGCCCGCTGCTCGGCACCTACCGGGACTTCTTCAAGGGTGGCTTCCATCCCTGGCAACATGACAACCTCGACCTGCTGTACAGCGCACGAGAAGAGTTCGATGGTGCCGCACAGGGCCAGGCCAACGCCGCCTGATCCTCTGACAGAATCTGGGCCAACAGGCTGGCGGCCTGACAGGCTGCTGGCGTCTCGGCTCGGCCAAGGAGGCATGCGACGCAGCCTTTTTCTCGGTTCTTTACGGAATCTTGGGAAGTCAGCCCTGATACCGGACTGGCAAGTTTGTGTGCTGGCTTGTGTTGGTGTTTTGGACGCCGCTGCGGTGTATTCAGAGATTCCGGGTTTCGCCCCCTCGGGCGACTCACTTTTCTTTGAAATCGGATTGCCGCCCAGCGCAAAGAAAAGTAAGCAAAAGAAACGCACCCCCGCCATCCGGAACTAGGCGTCCCCGTCATGCTGCGCTCGACTTCCCTCACTCCGGCACCGCTCCGGGGTCGGCTTACAAGGGCCATCCCTGGCCCTTTAAGCCTCTCGCGGCATCCATGCCGCTCGCCCCCTGCGCAATGCCTACGTTCGGCCTCCTGAAGGGGGCATTTGCGCGCCTGAACAAACAGGTATGCCAGGTTAGTCCTGAGTGCTCTGACAGTTGTGAAGTCGCGATGTGGCCGTCGAATTAAACCAATAGTTTCATTCGCGCAGTTTCATACGCATGGATAGCTTGCCGGCCTGCGGCCGGCATCCCGGTCAGCCCTGGGGCTGACAGATGTACAAGCACTCCGTGCTACTTCTGGGTTACCTAACGTTCAGGCGCGTGCAGAGCCCGCCCAGGAGGGCGAACGGAGTCGTCGTGTAAGAGGTTGAGCGACATGGATGTCGCGAAAGCCGCGATGGGCCAGGGATGGCCCACCGCGGCGGGCCTCTGGAACGGCGATGGAGTGAGCGAACCCTGGCGCAGCCAGGGCCGGATGATCGGGCGGAGGGTTTTGGTTACTTTTGTCGGGCCGGCCATCCGGGGCAAAAGTGACTCGCCCGGGAGGGCGAAACCAAAACTTTCAACAAAAACGCGGCAATTCGGTATCAGCCAAGCATTCCCCCCAAAAAGCGAAGAACCTTTTTCTTGGCCACCTGGCCCGACTACTGCCGGGCCAGGTAACTCGTCATTCAACCCAGCAGGAATTTCATCGCGTCAGCCGCGCTCTGCTCGGGAATCTCCTCCATGGGTATATGCCCGACACCGGGGTAGACCTTGACCTGGATACCCGGCAGGTCACGCTGCCAGAGCGGTACGTGCTTGGGCGAGATCCAGCGATCACGCTCGCCCCACATCAGCAGAGTGGGCGTCTGGATCTGCGCCACCCGTTGCGGCGTGCCCTGCAGCTCCGTCTTGTTCACCTTGAGCAGCACGCGGAAGATATCCATCATCGCCCGGCGATTGCCCGGCCGCCGCGACAGGTCGTAGTAACGATCCACCACACCAGGTTTGATTCGCCCCGGCTCGCCATAGACCTCACGGATGCCCTGGGCAATCAGCGCATGCGGCATCCACAGCGGCATGGCGATGGTGGAGCCAGGCAAGGCAGCGGAGGCGATCATCCATGGCACCTTTTTCATGTGGTAGCCAGCCGGGTCGATCAGTACCAGTTTGCTGACCCGCTGCGGTTGTGCCAGGGCGAAGTTCCAGGCGATGTAACCGCCCAGGGAATTACCGGCGAGCACGGCGCGCTCTACCTGCAGGTAATCGAGCAACTGCTCCATCACCCGCAACATGCGCTCGGCCGAGTACTCACCGTCGCGGGCAGGTCCGGTGAGACCGAAGCCCGGTACGTCGAAACGGATGATGCGGTAATGCGGTGCGAAGGCCTGCACCCAGCCATCCCAGGTGTGTAAGGAGGCGACCACGCCATGGATAAGCACCAATGCAGGCTTATCACGGCTGCCTTCGTCACGGTAGTGGACGTTGAACCCATCAATCTCGACATAGCGCGAGCCTTGATCGGGGTTGCCATAACGCGCCTTCAGACGCTCGAGCGGCAAGGCGCCAAAACCCAGACGGGCAAAACCGGCAGCCAACGGCGGTTGCAGGGGCAGGCTATGGGCGGACATGCAGAGCACCTCGATTCTTGTTATGGAAAAGCACGATCAGACCACGATTGCCCGGCGAACACCGCCCAACCTAGGTTGAGCCGGGGCAGAGCGAGGCGATCAGCAGATCCCCCAGCACGGCCTTGGCGCGCTCGATCTCTTCGCGACTGGCGTTGCGTCCGAGCAGGTCGAGGGAGGTGGACTCCAGCGCCCAGATCAGCGCTCGATAGACCAGCGGATCACGCGGTTGCAGCTCCGGCTCCAGGCGCTCGATCAGTAGTCGCAGCATCTCCTCGTGGGAATGCCGACGATGCGCGGCCAGGGGGGAACCGGCACGTAGCGCTTCCTCCTGCATCATGCGGATGATCGGCCCCACCGCCAGGTGGTAGTCGAAGAAACGTTCGACCATGGCGCGCAGCCAGGCCGCCGGGCTGCCGGCCACGCTTTGCATTTCGCGAAAGCGCGCCAGCAGCAGTTGCACGGCGGTCTGGTAGATGCCCTCGAGCACCTCCATCTTGTTGGCGAAATACTTGTAGAAGGTGCGCCGGGAAACCTGGGCGGCCTCGAGCAGGTCACCGACGGTGACATCCTCCAGTCCCTTGCGGGTAAACACCGGGATGGCCGCCAGCTGGATATTGGTGCGTTGCAGGTGCCCCACCAGCGGGCCGTCACTGCCCTGCCGCGCCAGCGCCCCATAACCGCCGAGATCCTCGAAAACGGCGCGTACCGCCCCATGCTCGTCCATCGCTCCTCCCAACCAAGGCGCGGGTGACGAAGCGCGACGAGCTAGGTACTCTGAGGCTGCCTTCAACCGCGGATGATCACTGTGCCGAACACCCTAGCACGCCGCTTGCTCTGGCCGCTGGCCATCCTTTTGCTGGTCTGCATCCCCGTGCATGCCGCTGAACTGTTCTACCTCGGCCAGCGCATTCCCGATACGCAGAAGCCCTGGCGCAGCAGCGACTACCAGCAATTGCTGGAGGCCTTGCGCAAGGTGGACGAGACTCAGGCCAACGCCCTGCCCCGACGCAGCGGTGAGTTCACCGGGCCGATCTATCAGCGCATGGTGTCGCCGGAGAATTTCCGCCCGCAATTGAACATCTACGCCCCTCTGGAGCTGCGCCAGAACGAAGCGCGGGAAATGCTGTTCCAGCTCAAGGAACTGATGCGCCTGTATTTCGACTTCCGCGCCAAGCAGCAGCCCTATGCAGCCGAAGCGCTGGGCCTGATGAGTTACTCGCTGCGCCAGCAGGCGATCCTGTTCAGCCTGACCACCGAGTTCTGGATGACCCTGTCACAGAGCGAGCAAAGCAACTCGGTGCGCCTGCAGGGCCTGCAGGAAACCAAGGAAGCGGCCGCCATGCTCACCTCCGGCGCCCTCGACTATCTGAACCTGACCCAGGCCTTCGGTCGCGACGAACTGCTGCTGTACAGCGCCGAGGTGAGCCAGCAATTGCCGGAGTTGTTCATCCACTTGCCGGTCGACATGCAAGCCCAGCTACTCGCCCGCATCGAGCAGATCAGCCAGGAGCATCGTTACCCCCAGGTGCGCGAGAACATGGCCAGCCTGCTACCGGTGCTCAGCGTCATTCATGACGACGTCAAGCGCAAGATGGCCGAGCCAGTGGCTGCGCCGGCCAAGCCCAAGACGCTCGACCTGACCCTGCCGCCTTCAGGCCAGTAAGCCCAGCACCTTGGCCCGCGCCACGGCTTGAGTGCGCCGCTCCACCCCCAGCTTGCTGTTGATGTGGCGGGCATGGGTCTTGACCGTATGCAGCGAGATGAACAACCGCTCGCTGATTTCCTGGTTGGAACAACCCCGGGCAATCAACTGCAACACTGCCAGCTCCCGCGTGCTGAGTTTCTCCGCTGGTGCGGCTTCTACCAGCACTTCCTCGGCCACGGGCGCAGGCAGCCGTGCGAGCAAGGCTTCGCGCAAGGGTTCGTCTGGACGCTCGGCCAGGTGCGCCGCCAACCAATGCGGCTGGTGCTGCAACAACTCGTCGAACGCTAGCAGCACGCCACTCCGTGCGGCCTCCAGGCAGGCATCGAGCAATTGCCGCGCCTCGCGCACATTGCCCGCCTGGTGCAACAGTTGCGCCAGTTGTGCCTGCGCCATCACGGCCACCAGATGCCCGCCCAAGGCCTGCGCCTGTTGTACCAGGGCACGCAAACGCCGCTCCGCCGTGTTCATGTCGCCTTGCAAACGGATCAGGGCCGCTATCTGCAGTTCGATGTGCAACGCCAATTGCGGATGGAATTCCGGTGCGCTGTTACGGCTGTTCTCGCCATAGGTGGCCTGCAGTTGCGGCAACCAGGCAGCGGCCAGCTCGATTTGTCCCTGGCGCAACCAGAGTTCGCATTTGATCAGGGTGATCATGGCCAGGTAGTAGACCGCCGGCACGTCCCAGACATGCATCAGCCGCTCGGCCTCGCCGAGCAAGGCGAAGGCCTCGGCACTGCGCCCGCAACGGCCCTCCAGACTGGCCATCACACAGTAGCCGATGAGCACGCCGACATCTCGACAGGCCCTGGCTTCGGCCACGCCCCGCTGCAGATGCTGCAGCGCCTCGACCGGCTGCAGGCGCAGGCTGTGCAGGTAGCCCTGGTAGATCTGCAGGCGCGCGCGTACCGAATAGCTACGCTGCGCGGACAGCCCCTGCAGGCAGGAGAGCCCCTGGTGCACCTCATCTTGCGCACGCAGCACTTCACCACGGGCTTGCAACACCCGCGCCCGCTCATAGTGGGCGATGGCCTCGAACAAGGGGTTACCGACGCGCTGGGCCAACTCCAGCGCATCGCGATTGAGCCCTCGCGCGCGCCACAGGTCACCGCGCACCACGGCAAGGTTGGCCAGACAGGCCAGGCACATGAAGTGCGGCCCATAACGCTCGCTCTTCAGGCCGGCCAGTGCTTCGCTGCACTGCCGCTCGGCCCGTTCGCCATCGCCACGGCCACGGGCTATCACGCCATCGAGCGCCTGCCACTGGGCCAACAGGCTGCGCTGGGTGACCGGCTCGGCTGCTGGCAGAAAGCGTTCGAGCTGTTGGAGCAGTTCCTGCGCAGCATCCAGTTGGCAGGCCAAGGCCAACGCCCAGCCATAGAGCATGATCAGACGTGGCGTGCTGGCCAGCAGGCTATCGGGCAGATTGGTCTTCCAGCGCAACAGCATGGCGATGTTCTGCTCGCCCAATAGCTGCTCCTCGGACAGGCTCTGCACCAGATTGGCCGCGACATCGCTGTGCCCGGCCAGCAACGCCTGCTCGACTGCATCATCCAACAGCCCCTGGGCGGCAAACCAGCGACAGGCACGCAGGTGCGTGCCCTCGCGAGTACGCTCCGAGGCCTCCTGTTGGCGAGCCTTGAGCAGGTCGGAAAACAGATGGTGATAACGGAACCAGCGCCCTTGCTCATCGAGCGGCACCAGAAATACCTGGTTGGCCTGCAACTGACGAATGATCGCGGCACTGTCCTGGCTATCGCGCACGGCATCACACAACGAAGCGCAGAAGCGCTCCAGACAGGCGGTTTCGAGAAGAAACTGCTGCACATCGGCCGGCTGCCGCTCGATCACCTCTTCCAGCAGATAATCGCGGATCAGCCCTTCGCTACCCAGCAGAACCAATGGTTCGCAGCGCTCATCACCGCCCTTCTCGCTCGCCAGCAACCACAGGCGCAAGCCCGCGACCCAGCCCTCGCTGCGCTGCAGAATGGCCTCCATCTGGCGTGGTTGCAGGTGCGCGCCCTGATTGGCCAGCAGCACATCCAGCTCTTCGGCCGTCAGGCGCAGATCCTGCTCGCTCAACTCGAGCAATTGCCGCGACAGGCGCAAGCGCGCCAGGTGCCAGTCCGGACGTTGACGACTGGTCACCAGCAGCAGCACGCTGGGCGGCAGATGGTTGAGCAAGAATTGCAGGCAACGATCCAGCACGACACCCTGGGCCAGGTGGTAATCATCCAGCACCAGCAACAGTGGCCGAGCCTCGTCCTGCACCTGGGCCAACTCATCGAGTAGCCCGTCGAGCCATTGCTCGAAGGCGAAGGGCTGATGTCGCTGACGCATTTTCAGCAGCGCCAGCGCCTCACCGCCAAGCCCTGGATGGAACTGCTGCAAGCCCAGGAGCAAACGCTCCAGAAAGCGCCCGGGATCAGCATCGCGCTCGCTCAGGCCGAGCCACAGGCTATGCCAGTGCGCAGGTAGACGCTCGCAGAACTCGATGGCCAGCGAACTCTTGCCGAATCCTGCTGGCGCGCACACCAACAGCAGATGGCCCTGCAGACCGCTGTGCAAACGCTCGCACAAGCGTGGTCTGGGCACATAACCCGCCGGTAACGGCGGTCGATAGAAGCGCGCCTCCATCGCGTTGGACAATCCTGACAAGCGTGAGAGATCGGTCATCGGCCGGTCCTTGGGAGCATCGATCAGCAGGGGGCGACCTGCCTCAGACTAGCGGCTTGCACAGGGCATTTGAAGGCTCCGCTACAGACGGTAACGAAAAAGCCGGCACTTGGCCGGCTCGTTCGTCTTGCGTGCTGCAATGGTGCTTAGCGCACACCCGCCTGGCGCAGGGCCGCTGGGGTGTAGTCACTGCTGGAGGCCTTGTAGTTGAAGTCGTAGGCCTGCTTCTCCTCGTTCTTCATGCCCAGGGCCAGGTAACGACCGGACAGCAGGTCGTACAGGGATTCCAGGGTGTACCAGGGCACCTGCTTGTCGTAGTAGTACTGCGAGTGCGCCTCGGCCACGCGCCACAGGGTGCCGCGACCGTCGTAGTGGTCGATCAGCGAGGCCTGCCAGGTGTCTTCGTCGATGTAGAAGTCACGCTTGGCGTAGATGTGACGCTCGCCCGCCTTCAAGGTCGCGGTCACGTGCCAGACTCGGTGCAGCTCGTAACGGGTCAAATCCTGGTTGATGTGCCCGGCCTTGATGATGTCCGAGTACTTCAGCTCCGGCGAGTCGAGCTTGTAGGCGTTGTAGGGGATGTAGATCTCCTTCTTGCCTTCGAGCTTCCAGTCGTAACGATCCGGCGCGCCGTTGTACATGTCGAAGTTGTCCGAGGTACGCAGGCCGTCGGCTGCGGTACCCGGGCCATCGTAGGACACCTGCGGAGCACGGCGTACACGGCGTTGACCGGCGTTGTACAACCAGGCCAGACGCGGCTCCTTCACCTGGTTGAGGGTCTCGTGCACCAGCAGCACGTTACCGGCCAGACGAGACGGCGCTGTAACGCGCTGCTTGAAGTAGAACAGTACGTTGCTTTCCTTGCTCGGGTCGAAGTCGGTCAGCGCATCGCGGAAGGTGAACTCGTCCTGGAAGTAGACCAGCGAGTAGGAACCGTTCGGCTGCGGAGTCGCCTGGGTCACCAGACGACGCACGCTGCCACCGCGGTAGCGGGTGATATGGTTCCAGATCGCTTCCAGACCATTCTGCGGGATCGGGAAGGGGTTGGCGGTCTTGAAATTCTCCAGACCGTTACCGCCCTCCACCATCTTGGTATTCACCGCGTTCTGCTTGGTCGCCTCCAGCACGGCAGCTGGCAGGTTGGCCGAACGATGGGTCGGGAAAACCGGCATCTTGTAGCTTTCCGGATAGCGCTTGAACATGGCCATCTGGCCGGGGGTCAGCTTGTCCTTGTACTGATCGACGTTCTGCGCAGTGATGGTGAACAGGGGCTGCTCGTTGGCGAACGGATCGGCAAGAAAGCCACGCGGATCGACCGCCCCTGCGTTGGCCGGCAGACCGCCGGTCCAGGCAGGGATCGAACCATCGGCATTACCAGCCATCTCGGCACCGACCGGAGTCAGGGTGTTGCCCAGCTTCGCAGCTTCATCGGGCGACACTGCCGCCATCACGCTGGTTGCCAGCAGAGACAGGGTCAGGACGCCGCTTTGCCACAGTTTTTTTGTTGTTTTCATTTGCATCATGATTCCTCGAAATTCCTGACCGCTTAGAAGTTCATACCGAAGCTGAGCGCGACGAAGTCACGGTCAACGGAGGTGTTGTACTTGCCGTCGAAGAAGCTGGTGTAGGACAGGTCGGCAGTGTAGGTATTCTGGTACTCAGCATTCAGACCAAGACTTACCGCCTTAGCACCCTCGGTGAACAGACCATTTGGACCGTAACCATTTACGTCATGAGACCAAGCGACACTGGGACGAAGATTCACTCCAGCCAGAGCATTCGGGTAGTCCCAAATTGCACGAGCCCGATAACCCCAAGAGGTGCTGGTGACAAAACCATCGTCTTCACAGTACTTCGATACGTTAGCTGTGGATGCACCGGCTCCCGCCCCCGCAACAGTATTGTTGTTAAGCCCTTGGCAAGTTGTACCAGCAAGCGGCCCCGGCCCAAATACTGGATCACGCCCGTAACGAACTTTTGAGCTGTCTTCAAGGCCTCCAACGTGGACAACACCAATTTCACCAACAAGAGTTAGACGTGAGGCGCCCATGACCTGATCGAAGAAATGAGTGAACGTGGTCTGAAACTGGCTAATTTCTTTGCGGCGATAGCCCCGCTGATCTTGCCCAGGCGTACCTTGTAGCAAGGATACTCCGCCGCGCCCAGGCAACGGCGTAAGCCCCGAGAAGAGGATATCCGTGCTATTTAGCTGCACTGGAGCATTGGGACGATAACTAAATTCACCACTCCAAGCCGTGCCAGTTGGTAAGGTGGTGGAGAAGCTAAGACCGTAGAGCCGAATATCCTCCGGGTACTCCATGAAGTAAGAAGAGTTACCCGCGATGATTAACGGAGCGAGAGGGCTAGCTGCCACTGCCGTGTATAGAGATGCGGGTGCCCCTGTAGCACTGAAAATCGGCGCACGGCTATGGTAGTTGATGAAATAGAGGCCAAACTCGGTATCAATACTTTCCGCTAGGTAACGGAAAGCCGCACCCCATTGCCCGTTATCGCGCGCATCACGATCACTGGAACGAGCAACACGTACACCCTCTTCATTGACATCGACTCCAAAATTCGCGAGCCCAGTAAGCGCTGCGCCACTGAGAGTAGATCGCTTGTTGAGCACTCGAAAATTGTCATCACACCCATCAGCGGCAATATCTGCCTGAGAAAAGAAAGTCCCACAGTTATCAACAACTGTTTGATCCCACTCAAGCTGATAAAAAGCCTCGGCAGAAAGATTTTCTGTGAGACTTTGAGAAACGTAGAACATGTTTACTGGAATAAGGCCTTCTTTGACTTCTGCACCTGGACGGCGAAACGCAGAAACATCAATGGGGTTAATCGCATTGATGCTGTTACCAATAAATGTACTTTCACCCCAACTGACAACCTGCTTACCCAATCGCACAGAACCCGGCTGGCTTGCGAGTGAATAATTGTGATAAATAAATGCATCGAGTATTTCGGCACCAGATGACTGAGCGCCCTCTTTGCGATTGCTATCACTAATATCTTTAAACTGACGACTCTCGTCTTTCAACTCAAAATCATACCAGTACTTACCTCGCACGAACACACCAGTATCACCGTACTTCAATTCGAGATCGTGTATACCTTTGAAGATCTTGGAGAAGGTTTCGCCGCGCTTAAAGTTGGCATGACCATCGTCAGAAGTTTGTGACAGACCACGGCCACCATTGTTCAAGCCAATAAGATCCTTGTCCGCACTCTGGGTAGACCAACTAGCGCCCACCGACAACGATGAATCGAATTGCCCTTCGATTTCACCGATATTGAAAGTGACGCCGAATGCCGGAGCGGCAAGGGTGGAAGCGAGGCTGACGGCCAGCGGCAGTTTTGCCAGGCGCCAGTAGGGTGTTGTTTTTGTCATCGACGCTACTCCATGTGTTTTTTGTTATGGATGCTTTGACTATAGCCAGCAGGTGGTACTGCTTGATCCCTCGAAAGTGTGATTTGCAGCCCTCAGGCACTCTGGCCCGCAGGTTTCAGCCCCTGCGTTCAGTCAAGCATGGACGCTAAACAGCAATTAGCAAGCCAAACGCTTGTTTGACTGGGTAGTCACTTCTGCTACCCAGCTCCCACGCCCATTACAGAGTGGACAAAAAAGCACTCCCGGCTTGCTGCCAGTCGGTGATGTCCAGGCGAATGCGCTTCTTGTCCAGCTTTCCGACACTGGTCTTGGGAATTTCAGTAACAAGGGCGATCTGAGTGGGAATGGCCCACTTGTTGATATGGCCCTGTTCGACGAAAGGCTTGAGATGCTCCTTGAGCCCTTTGGCATCCAGCGTCTGGCCCTCGTACAGGACCAGCAGGGCGAAGGGCCGCTCACCCCACTGTGGATCCGCCACCCCTACCACGGCGACTTCGCGCACGGCCGAATGACGGCTGATCAGGTCTTCCAGCTCCAGCGAGGAGATCCACTCGCCGCCGGTCTTGATCACATCCTTGATGCGATCACGGATATCGATGACCCCCATCGCATCGAGCGTGGCCACATCCCCGGTGTGCAGCCAGCCATGCGCCCACAGCTCCTCGCCCTTCTCCGGTTCGCGGAAATACCCCTGTGTCAGCCAGGGCGCGCGCAATACCAACTCGCCCTGGGTTTCGCCGTCGCTGGGCAACAGCCGGCCCTCGCCATCCATGATGGCGGCCTCCACCAGGGGCACCGGGACGCCAGCCTTGATGCGGTAGGTGATGCACTCATCCTCGCTGCCTGCACGGAGTTCCTCGTTGAGATAGGCACAGGAAATCAGCGGGCAGGTTTCCGACATGCCATAGGCCGCCGTGAGCTGGATACCACGCGCCTTGGCGGCCTCGTACAGCGAACGGTTGAGGGCGCTACCGCCGATGATCATGCGCATGCCACCGAAGTCATGCCCCTGCGCCGAAGGCGCATTGAGCAGCATCTGCAGGATGGTGGGGACGCAGTGGGTGAAGTTGACCTTCTCCTGCTTGATCAGATGGCAGAGCATGTCCGGCTCGTAACGCCCCGGATAAACCTGCTTCACACCGAGCATGGTCGCCACGTAGGGCACGCCCCAGGCATGCACGTGGAACATGGGCGTGATCGGCATGTAGACATCGTCGTTGCCGAGCAGGCGGATGCTGTCCAGGGCACTGACGGTGGCAGCCATGGCCAGGGTATGCAGCACCAGTTGCCGGTGAGTGAAGTAGACCCCCTTGGGGTTGCCGGTGGTGCCAGTGGTGTAGAAGGTGGTGGCTACCGAGTTCTCGTCGAAATCGGCGAAATCGTAGCTCGGGCTGGCCGCTGCCAGCAGGCTTTCGTACTCACCGACCAGGTTCGGCAGCTCGCAGCTCTTGTCCTCGCCATCGGTGAGCAGCAGGGTCTTCTCCACCGTGGTCAGTTGCCCGGCGATGCCCTGATACAGCGGCACGAACTCGCTGTTGACCAGCACGAAGCGGTCTTCGGCGTGGTTCATGGTGTAGAGGATCTGATCCGGCGACAGGCGGATGTTGATGGTGTGCAGCACGGCCCCGAGCATGGGGATGGCGAACATGCATTCGAGGTAGCGGTGGCTGTCCCAGTCCATCACCGCCACGGTGTCACCGGCCTTGACCCCAGCCTCGCTGAGCACGTTGGCCAGGCGCGCCACGCGCTCGTTGAAGGTGGCATAGCTGTAACGCAGCTTGTCGCGGTAGACGATCTCGCGGGTTTTCTCGTAGCGACTGCCGGACAGCAGCAGACGCTTGATCAGCAAGGGGTATTCATGGGCATTGGCAGCCGCGGGGATGAGACGAGTCTGCAGCATGGAATCACCTTCTTGTGCACGAAAGGAATCACGGTCTGCTGCGACTTTAGAGCGCTACGCTTGCGACAGAATCATCCCAAAGAATGATTTGCGCCCCCAGCGCTCACTTTTTCCACCCCTGCGAACCTGGCTCAACGCATTTCGCTGAAGGCCAGCTTCACCCCGATGCCCACCAGCACCACGCCCATCAGCCGATCGAACCAATGGCCCATGCGGGCGAAGCCGGCGCGCACACGCGGCTGACTGAACAACCAGGCCACCAGACAGAACCAGGTCGCCGTGGCCAGCGCCAGGTAGAGGCCATAGCCAGCCTGGATCGACAGCGGCGTGTGCGGGTCGATCACCACGGTGAACAACGACAGGAAGAACAACGTGGCCTTGGGGTTCAGGCCATTGGTGACGAAACCGGTGACGAAGGCACCGCGCCCGCTGCGCGCCGCACCAGCCAGAGCCAGCTCGGCGGCGGCCGGATCGGCAGGCCGCGCGCGCAAGGCCTTGATACCGATATAGAGCAGATAGGCGGCCGCCAGCCATTTCAGGACATTGAACAGCATGATCGACTGCGACACGATGAGACCGATGCCCAGCAACGAATAGGTCACGTGCACCAGAATGCCGGCGCCTACCCCCAGCGCGGTGAATACCCCGGCACGTCGCCCATGGGCCACGCTCTCGCGCACCACGATGGCGAAATCCGGCCCTGGGCTGGCCACTGCCAGCAGATGGATCAGGGCAACGGTGAGAAATTCGGTCCAGTACATGGCGGCTCCGCAGCGGCATCGAAGGTCTGATAGGCTCGCCAATCTACTCCCGTGCCCTAGCTGCGAAAAGGTATAGCTGATGAGCAACAGCCCACGCGCCGTCTTTCTCGACCACGCCTCCCTCGACCTTGGCGACCTGGACATGCAGCCGCTGCGGCAGGCCTTCGCCGAGCTGACCCTGCATGCCCAGACGCAGTCGGATCAGGTCGCCGAACGCCTGCAGGGCGCGCAGGTCGCCATCAGCAACAAGGTGCCGCTGAACGCCGCCACCTTCGCCGCCTGCCCGGAACTGCAACTGGTGCTGGTCACCGCCACCGGCACCAACAACATCGACCTGCAGGCTGCCCGTGAGCATGGCGTGACCGTCTGCAACTGCCAGGGCTATGGCACACCGTCCGTGGCCCAGCACACCCTGATGCTGCTGCTCGCGCTGGCCACGCGCCTACCCGATTACCAGCGCGACATCGCCGCCGGCCGCTGGCAGCAGGCCAGCCAGTTCTGCCTGCTCGACCACCCCATCGTCGAACTCGAAGGCAAGACCCTCGGCCTGCTCGGCCATGGCGAGCTGGGCGGTGCCGTCGCGCGCCTGGCCGAAGCCTTCGGCATGCGCGTGCTGCTCGGCCAGTTGCCCGGCCGCCCAGCGCGCGCAGACCGCCTGGCGCTGCACGAACTGCTGCCGCAGGTCGATGCATTGACCCTGCACTGCCCGCTCAACGAACAGACCCGCAACCTGATCGGCGCCAACGAGCTGGCCCTGATGAAACCGCGCGCCTTTCTGATCAATACCGCGCGCGGCGGCCTGGTGGACGAGCAGGCCCTGGCCGATGCCCTGCGCCGTGGCCATCTGGGCGGCGCTGCCTGCGACGTGCTGCTGCAGGAGCCCCCGAAAGACGGCAATCCGCTGCTGGCCGCCGACATTCCAAGGCTGATCATCACCCCGCACAGTGCCTGGGGCAGCCAGGAAGCCCGCCAGCGCATCGTCACCCAGGTCGTGGAAAATGCCGCCGGCTTCTTCGCCGGTGCGCCGCTGCGTGTGGTCGGTTAAGCTGCGCAGCTTTTTCAGGCAGGTACCCCCATGGATCCGCGAAGCGAAGTTCTCCTGCGCCAGGCCGAGCTATTCGATGGCGAGCTGTTGCTGGCAGGACTGCCAGCCGACGACCTGCTCGGCGCCCTGCCGCAGGCGCACGGCTGGACTTGGCATGCCGGCGATCAGGCGCTCCTGGCCGCGCGCTTTCCCGGTCGCTGCCAGTTCGACGCGCAACACCCCCTAGGCGACTACCGCGCGGCCGTGCTGTTCCTGCCCAAGTCACGCGAACTGACCGATTACCTGTTGCAGGCACTGGCCTCGCGCCTGGCTGGACAACCGTTGTACCTGGTTGGCGAGAAACGCGGCGGCATCGAACGCGCAGCCAAGCAGCTCGCCGCCTATGGCAAGCCACGCAAGCTGGACAGTGCACGGCATTGCCAACTGTGGTGCGTGGAGGTCGAGCAGGCGCCGGCACAACCCGATCTGCAGAGCCTGGCCCAAACCTACACCCTGCCGCTGGCCGAAGGCCCACTGGAAGTCGTCACCCTGCCCGGCGTCTTCGCCCACGGTCGCCTGGATCGCGGCAGCGCCCTGCTGCTGGAACACCTGCAGGACATACCCAGCGGGCATTTGCTGGATTTCGGCTGTGGCGCCGGCGTACTCGGCGCGGTGCTCAAGCGCCGCTATCCAGGCAGCCAGGTGACCTTGCTGGATGTCGATGCCTTTGCCATCGCCAGCAGCCGCCTGACCCTGGCGCGCAACGGCCTGGAAGCCGAAGTGATAGCGGGTAGCGGTATCGAATCGGCTCCCGTGGAACTGAGCGCGATCATCAGCAACCCGCCGTTCCACCAGGGCGTGCATACCGACTACCAGGCCAGCGAAAACCTGTTGACCCAGGCCAAACGGCACCTGCGCGAGGGTGGTGAGCTGCGCCTGGTGGCCAACAGCTTCCTCAAATACCCACCCTTGATCGAGCGCCACCTCGGCCCCTGCCGCACCCTGGCCGAAGCCGAGGGCTTTCGCATCTACAGCGCGCGTCGCTGAATTGGGGTTGCCGCTAACGAGGCGCTTGGGCACAATGGCGCCCGTCCTAGGGGAGTAGTCTCCCGCGAGCGCTCTGCTCGCATGGCATGCGTCAACACACTTGCTCGGCAGAGCATGGCGCCTGCGACCCAAGGTCTCCTCAGAGAGACCTGCGGTTTGACAAGACCTATGACACGCACAACCTCACCCGGGGCGGGAAGGTCGTTCGTGTCATGAGCCGTGTCGACCCGCCCCCTGTAGGAACCCTGATGCTGGAATCCCTGTTCATCCCCACCGCAATCGTTGCCCTGGCCGAAATCGGCGACAAGACGCAACTGCTCGCGCTGCTGCTCGCTGCCCGCTTCCGCAGGCCCTGGCCAATCATCTGGGGGATAATCGCCGCCACCCTGGCCAACCATTTCGCCGCCGGCGCCATCGGTAACTGGGTCGCCAGCTTCTTCGCCCCCGCCACCCTCAGTTGGATCCTCGCCGCCAGCTTCGTCGCCGTGGCTCTCTGGACGCTGATTCCGGACAAGCTCGACGACGACGAAGCCTCCAACCTGAAGAAATACGGCCCCTTCCTCACCACCCTGATCGCCTTCTTCCTCGCCGAGATGGGCGACAAGACCCAGGTGGCCACGGTGATGCTGGCCGCGCAGTACCCCCATTTCATCCTGGTGGTGATCGGCACCACGCTGGGCATGCTGCTGGCCAACGTGCCGGTGGTGCTGGCCGGCAACTTCGCCGCCGACCGCTTGCCACTGACGCTGATCCGTCGCCTGGCGGCCTGCGCATTCGCTGCGCTGGCGCTGTATGCCGGCTATCAGGCCATGAAGCTCAGCGGGTTGATCTGACGCCTGGCCGGCGTCATTTCATCGTCATTTCGGCCAATTTCTGCCAGCCTCCACGGGATTAAAGTGCCAGCACTTCTACAAGGCTGGCACGCATGTTCCGGGAGGTTGCATGCCATTGGAAGACAAGAAGAAAATCGTGCGCCAGCACATCGAGCTGTCATGGAATCGCGGCCATCTGGCCCTCACCGAGCAACTGCACAGCAGCGACTTCATCTACAAGAGCTCCTTCACCGGCCAGGCCCTCGACAGCGCCGGCTTCAGCAAACTGGTGCAGGAAATCCGCCACGCCATGCCGGATCTGCAGGTCGTGGTCGAGGAATGCATCGGTGAGGGCAACAAGGTCTGCACCTGGAGCACGCTGATTGGCACCATCACCCGCCCGGCCCTGGGTTACCCAGCCAGCGACAGGGTGTTGAGCATTTCCGCCATGGCCTTCTGGACACTCAACCATGGCAACGAAATCCAGGAAATCTGCACCATGTTCGACATGGAAACCTTCCGCGCCCAACTCGGCCTGAACAACCGCCCGCTGGCGGAAAAAGCGCTGCCCTGAGGCAGCGCCTTTTCTCAGCGGCCAGCCTTGGCTTGTTCGTAAAGCGGCATAACCTTGGGAATCGCCGCCTGCAGCGAAGCGATACGACTGCTGGAAGCCGGGTGCGTGCTCATGAACTCCGGCGGCGCGCTACCGCCGGCCGCTTCCATCTTCTTCCATAGCGAGATCGCGGCATTGGGGTCGTAACCGGCGCGAGCCGCCAGCTCCAGGCCGATCAGATCCGCCTCGTTCTCGTTGGCACGGCTATTGGGCAGGGTCAGGCTGTACTGCACCACGGTGTCGGCGAGCGCCAGGCTGTCCTCGCCGAGCCCCAGCAAGGCGCTTGCGCCCTGCTTGGCCATGGCGATGCCGTAGGCCTTGGACATCGCCTCACGACTGTGCTCACGCAGGGCATGAGCCATCTCGTGGCCCATGATCGCGGCAATCTCGTCGTCGCTCAGCTTGAGCTTGTCGATGATGCCGGAATAGAAAATGATCTTGCCGCCCGGCCCGCAGTTGGCATTGAGTTCGGGACTCTTGATCAGGTTGACCTGCCAATCCCAGTTGGCCGCATCCGGGCGGAAACGCGGCGCTTGCGGAATCAGGCGGTTGGCCACGGCCTGCAGGCGTTTGGCATCCTGGCTGGTCTTGTCGAGCAAGCCCTTGCTCGACGCCTCGCTGAGGGTCTGCTGATAGGACTGCGCGTACATCTGGTTGACCTCATCGGCCGACAGCATGCTGAACATGTATTGCTTGCGCTCGACACCCACCGCACCACCGCTGGTGGTATTGACCGCCTGACAACCCGCCAGCAACAGCGCAGCGGCCAACCCAGCCAAGCTAAGAGACTTGTTCATCCGGGACTCTCCATAAGACCAAGCCCGTATATTAGGGTCTGTTGCCGTTTCGACGCGAGCCGCGTGCGAAACGGCAACAGATCCTAGGTCGCGACCTCGGCGCAGGCAGTCGCATGATGGCCAGAGACAGTCCATGCCAATGCCGAGCTGACCAGGCTGGCCGAACAGCAGCGCCACCTGATCAACCAATTCAAGGCATTATTCATGGGCGATGGCGCGCTCACCAGCAAGCCAGGATCACGTCTGCAAGCACGTATTCAGGCGGGCGTCAGGCACTCCGGCGCATCCAGCTTGGGGTCGTTGACCAGGGTGGCCAGGGCGCGCTCGCGCAGCACACCTGACGGCCTGCTCAACAGTGCTTGCAATGCCTGTGGCGAAGCCTGCGGATCCAGCCACAGTGCCTGCTCCTCGTCACTGAGGATCAGCGGGCGGCGTTGCGAAGCCGCCGCGCAGGTGACCAGCGCCACGCTCAGGTACTCGTGACCGGCCACCGGGTAACGCTCCCACAGCCCGGCGAAATACAGGATCGACGCCTCGCTGGTGACCCAGTAAGGCCGCTTGCGCCCCGCCCCGCGCCACTCGTAGAAGCCATTGGCCGGGATCAGGCAGCGGCGCTCGCGAAAAGGCTCGCGAAACATCGGCTGGCTGGCCAGGCTCTCGGCGCGCGCATGCGCCGGGCTCTTCGACAGATCCTCCAGCCAGGCCGGCGTCAGCCCCCAGCGCCCGCGCGCCACTTCCTGCCCGCCCTTGCCAGCACGCAGCATCAGCACCTGGCTGCCCGGCGCCAGGTTCCAGTGCGGCTGCTGGTCAGCGGGAAAGCCGGGCAGCGCGGCGAAAGCGGGCGACCAGCGAAACAGGGCGTAACGTCCACACATGAAACGACTCGACAGGCAGAGGGCGCATCAGCATAGCAACACGCCCTGGAACGACTCCGGCTCGTCACCGGGTAAAGGTTGCGCGGCATTGTACTCGGCGACCAGCGCACGCGCCCGTTCGGCGTCGGCATCAGCGACCATCAGCCCCAGCAGGCCACAGACCGGCAACTCCCCCACAGCCCCCGCCAGGTGCTCGCCAAGCAGATGCGCAGCCACGCCCTCGCTGGCCAGCATATCCACCAGCAACTGGGCTTCCAGCAGATTTTCCGGCTCGTAGATTCGCTGCATCAGTCATTCTCCGCGCGCACATCCAGCGTCCAGTATTCACCGTCGGTACGCAGCTCGAACTCGATGGGCCGGCAGCACACCGGGCAATCCTCGATATAGGCCTGATCACCGGCAGACAGATCGAGCAGCGTCTCCACCGGCTCCCCACAGTAGGGGCAGGTATAGGCCTCGGTTTCCAGCATCGCGGCCTCCTTGTGACTTGGCGCTATAATCGCCGGTCTATTGCTGATCCTGCCTGGCAGGCTTGCACACCTTCTAACCATAGCCGTTCCAGAACAAGAGAGCATGATGGGCGTATTCGATGCCATCCGACCTTATGCCGATGACGAAGTGCGCCCCGTACTGGCGCGCCTGCTCGCCGATCCGGCGTTTCTCGGTACCCTCACCCGCTTCCGTTTCCCCCGCCTGGCCGGGCCGCTGGGCTGGCTGCTCAAGCCGCTGATCGCCGCACGCCTGCGCACCGAGCTGGCCGGGATCGACTCGGTGCGCAAGCTGCAGGAAAAAATCGAGCCCTACCTCGACCGCAGCATCGAGCAGGCCACCGACGGCATCACCTATTCCGGGCTGGAAGGCCTGCAGGCAGGCAAGCCCTATCTGTACCTGGCCAACCACCGTGACATCGTCATGGATCCGGCCTTCGTCAACTACGCCGTCTACCATGCCGGCCTGCAGACGCCACGTATCGCCATCGGCGACAACCTGCTGCAGCGCCCCTTCGTCAGCGACCTGATGCGCCTGAACAAGAGCTTCATCGTGCATCGCTCGATCAGCAACCGCCGCGAGAAGCTGGCGGCATACCAGTTGCTCTCGGCCTACATCAACCACTCGATCCTCGAAGATGGCGAGTCGATCTGGATCGCCCAGGCCGAAGGCCGCGCCAAGGACGGTGACGACCGCACCGACTCGGCCATCCTCAAGATGTTTCACATGAGCCGCAAGGAGGCGCCGTTCGCCGAGGTCATCGACTCGCTCAACCTGATCCCGGTGTCGATCAGCTACGAGTACGACCCCTGCGACCAGGCCAAGGCGCGTGAGCTGTGCATCCGTGCCGCCACTGGCAGCTACACCAAGGCAGCGGGCGAGGACGACGCCAGCATCGCCCTCGGCATCACCGGCTACAAGGGCCGCGTGCACCTGCACTTCGGCGCGCCGGTAACGGGCTTCGAGGACAGCAAGCAACTGGCCCAGGAGATGGATCGGCGGATTCTCGGCCACTACCGCCTGTTCCCGGTGCACTACCTGGCCTACGCCATGTGGCAGGAACGCGACCCCGCGCTAAAGGTGCCCGAGGCCCGCGAGCTGTTCGGCGCCGCCGAACTGGCCGCAGCCGAGGCCGAGTGGCAAAAGCGCCTGGCCGCCTGCAGCGCAGAGGAGAAACCCTACCTGATCCTGCAGTACGCCAATCCAGTGCGTAATCAGTACCGGATCAAGGCCGGCCTGCCGCTCTGAGCGGTGTGCAGATGCGAAAACGGCAGCCCGAGGGCTGCCGTTCTTCTTTATGTTCGCCGGATCACAAGCGCGTGCTGTACCACGACAGCAGCAGAGCGCCGAGCAGGCACAGCGCACCGAACTGGTAGAAGAAGCGATTGATGCGCAGGGTGCGCGCATCGAAGCCATCGACCATCTCCTGCCCCTCGCCCTCGGTCAGCATACGCGCCAGGCCGCGCTGCTCGCGCAGACGCGTCATCACCCACAGCCAGCCACCAGCTACTGCGAAGAACAACGCCAGACCATTGATTGCCATAGCGGGATAAGCAAGCAACAACGCCCAGAAGGCCTGCAGAGACATGCCACTACACCTCGGTAACTACATCGGTGCAACCCAGGCTCAGGCGCACCAAAACGGGGAAATTCCGCATGCTTCGGGCGCCAGGGCCCCTTCCGTACAGCGGCGCAAAACGTCGCGCAGTGTACTGAAAAGCCGCTTTTAGATAGATCCTTTCCGACGAACGTAAGCGACTATCACGAATTCGTCTGAAAACCGTCATGAGACTGGCCTAGGGTTTGAATCACTTGATGTGACTTACCAGTCATGACCGTGCCCAAGCGCACCTCAACGTCCCAGGAGGACACCACCATGCTCAACCCGCAACCTCTAGATCGTGATTACCTGATCGACTCGCTGGATGAAGTGGAAGCCGTGGTCGACGAACTGTCTTTCAACGTACAAGACCAGCACTGGCTGGTGTATTGCGCTCTGGGTGGCCATGAACACTATGACCTGCCGGACATCGACAACCGCACCGGCATGAGCCTGCCTGAGATGTATCAGGAAGCGGCCTGACTGCCCTGCACGCAAATGAAAACGCCCCGCGATGCGGGGCGTTTGCGTTTCTGCGCTCTGTTACTGAGACAGAATCTGGCCGATGGTCGGATCCTTGAAGGCGCGGGTCAGCGCATCGCTGAGCACGTCCCCCACCAGCTTGGTGTTGGTCTGCTGGTTCGGCGCCGTCCCGAAACGCTGGTTCAGCGAAGCCCCGTATCGACCGGTGTAGCGACGGGTGGCGTTCTGTACGTCAGCTCGGATGGAGGCGGAGATATCGGCCTCGGTGACGTACAGCCCCTCCTTGGGCGACTGGTACTTGAGATCGGCCAGGGTGATGGTCAGTTGCGGGGCGTTGTAGGCATTGGGCGACGGGGTGAAGCCAAGCAGACGTACCGCAGCCTCGGCCTCGGCCTGCAGCTTCGGCAGCACGTACTCGCTGCTGACACTGATGGCACTGGTTTCCGGATACAGGCCACCACGGGTGCCAAGCACCGGCGAGGAACGACCATCGACCACCCGCACCACCACCGGCTGCCCTTGACCGACCGGGGTCAGCGAACTGGTGAGCTTGGGTTGCGGGGTGAGTTGCTGAGGGCTGAGGGCACAACCGGCCAGGGTCAGGCTGGCGGCGGCAAGCAGGGCGAACAACGCACGATGCAGCATGCTCGATCTCTCCGAGAGGGGTGGCAAGAAAGTGGCAGGCAGTATACCCACAGGGGGCGGGTGCCAACAGCCATGCGCGTAGCATCCGACCACCCAGCGGACATGCCGGTTCCTGTCATCAGGCTGTCACCCGCTTCCGGCATAAAATGCGGACAGCCATTATTCAGGATGTTCGCCATGCTGTCCCTGCGCCGCCTGTTCACCCCACGCAAGCCACTGCGCCACTTCGCCCTGCTGGATGCGCAAGGCATCTGCCGCGCCTTGCGCCAGTGCGAGCAACCGCCAGAAGGCGGTCGCTGGGTGGAAGTCAGCGAATCACGCATGTCCTGGCTCGGCAGCGCTCTGCCTGCCAGTGCTCGTCTGATGCCCGCCAGCCGACAGGCGCGAGCCACCAGCCCGTTGGCCGCCTGACCGAGTCGAGAATAAAAGTCACGCCGGACGCTCAATTTCGCTTCATTCATCGCTATAATCACGCCCCGATTATAAGGACGCCTCCTGATCGGGCCGCAGCATCCCGCCGATGCAACATTCTCGGCTTCCCCTCTCAGAGAGTCGCCCACTTCGAGCTGCCATCCGGTAGCCGCTCTCAGCCCCCCCACCTATACGCCTGCACCTGTGCGAACTCAGGATACGCAGGCTGAAACAGGCCGGAGCTGACGAGCTTTTGAGGTTCGCCGTTCCAAAAGAACGCGATAAAACGGGTTTAACAACTTCACAAGAGTGTGGCGAAGACATGAACGAACGTGCGTCTGTTGAAATGAGCCTTGACCCTCCCCATCACTTGGCCAGGCGTAGCGCCTGAGCCCACGGCATGCCACGGCAGGCCAGTAGGCCGGCCCATCTGGTGCAGTATTTCTTGGAGAGAGGTTAATGGCGCATAACGATTACCAAAGCGTAGATGTGGTGCTGGTTGGCGCCGGCATCATGAGTGCGACCCTGGGCGTGCTGCTCAAGGAGCTCGATCCCGGTCTCACCCTGGAGGTGCTGGAGCTGCGCGAGTCTGGCGCGGTGGAAAGCTCCAACCCCTGGAACAACGCAGGTACCGGTCATGCCGCCCTGTGCGAACTGAACTACACCCCGGAAGGCACCGATGGCAGCATCGACATCAAGAAGTCGGTGACCATCAACACCCAGTTCGAGGAATCCAAGCAGTTCTGGGCCTACCTGGTGGAGAAAGGCGCGATCCACTCGCCGAAATCCTTCATCAACCCGGTGCCGCACATGAGCTTCGTGCGTGGCAACAAGGGTATCGCCTTCCTCAAGAAGCGTTTCGAGGCGCTGCGTCAGCACCATGCCTTCGAGCACATGGAATACACCGAGGATCGCGCCACCATCGACGCCTGGACGCCGCTGCTGCTGCCTGGCCGTGACCCCAGCGAGCCGCTGGCCATGACCCGCGTGGAAGCCGGTACCGACGTCAACTTCGGCGCGGTCACCGAGCAGATGCTCGACTACCTGATCACCCTGCCGAACGCCAAGGTCACCTGCAATCAGAAGGTCACCGACCTCGAGCGTGACGGCGACGGCTGGTTGGTGGACATCAAGGACACCCGCTCCGGTGCTACGCGCAAGCTCAAGAGCCGCTTCGTCTTCCTCGGTGCCGGCGGCGGTGCGCTGCCCTTGCTGCAGCTCTCCGGCATTCCGGAAGGCAAGGGCTTCGGCGGCTTCCCGGTCAGCGGCCAGTGGCTGCGCTGCGACAACCCGGAAATCGTCAAACAGCACCAGGCCAAGGTCTACAGCCAGGCCGCCGTGGGCTCGCCGCCCATGTCGGTGCCGCACCTCGACACCCGTGTGGTCGACGGCAAGAAATCCCTGCTGTTCGGCCCCTACGCCGGCTTCACCACCAAGTTCCTCAAGCATGGCTCGTTCATGGATCTGCCGCTTTCGGTACGCCCCAACAACCTCGGCCCGATGCTGGCGGTGGCGCGCGACAACATGGACCTGACCCGCTACCTGATCAAGGAAGTGATGCAGTCCGAAGCGAAGCGTCTGGAAACCCTGCGCGGCTTCTACCCCGAGGCCAAGGCCGAGGACTGGCGCCTGGAAGTGGCCGGTCAGCGCGTGCAGATCATCAAGAAGGATCCGAAGAAAGGTGGCATCCTGCAGTTCGGCACCGAACTGGTGGCCGCCGCGGACGGCAGCATCGCCGCTCTGCTCGGCGCTTCGCCAGGTGCCTCGGTGACCGTGTCGATCATGCTCGACCTGATCCATCGCTGCTTCCCCGAACAGGCCAAGAGCGAAAGCTGGACGAGCAAGCTGGGCGAGATCTTCCCGGCCCTGGCCGACGTCCTGGCCAAGGACGCCGAGCGTTACCGTGAAGTGCAGGCACAATCGAACCAGCGCCTGCAGTTGGACGTGCCCAGCGCCTGACAGGCCTGCATGAAAAAACCGCCCTCCGGGGCGGTTTTTTATTTAGACGTAGAGTGCGCCCGCCCCATGCCTGAACTGGTGCGCACAGCGCACCCTACGGCTACTACAAGCGCATCAAGGCTTGCCCCAGGGCAGGATCGGGATGGCGGTCACCGCGTTCTGTGGGCTGCCCTCGATCACCCGATCGCTGTAGACCAGATACACCAGGGTGTTGCGCTTGGCATCGAAGAAACGCACCACCTGCATGGTCTTGAACACCAGCGAGGTGCGCTCCTTGAACACCTCCTCGCCGTCCTCGAGCTTGCCCTTGAATGCAATGGGGCCAACCTGACGGCAGGCGATGGAAGCCTCGGCGCGATCCTCGGCCAAGCCCAGGCCGCCCTTCACCCCGCCGGTCTTGGCCCGCGACAGGTAGCAGGTCACGCCCTCGACCTTGGGATCGTCGAAGGCCTCGACGACGATCTTGTCGTTCGGCCCCAGCCACTTGAACACCGTCGACACCTCGCCGATGGTCTCGGCCAGCGCCAGGCTGGGCAGCATCAGCAGGCTCAGCACACACCCCTTGAACAGACGCATTCCTTATCTCCTAGACGAGAATCAGATTATCCCGATGCACCAGCTCGGGCTCATCCACATAACCCAGCAATTTCTCGATGGCATCGGATGGCTGACCGATGATCTTCTGCGACTCCAGCGCACTGTAGTTGGCCAGGCCACGGGCGATCTCACGGCCTTGCTGATCGACGCAAACCACCATCTCGCCACGGCGGAAGCTGCCCTGTACGGCCTTCACCCCCACCGGCAGCAAGCTCTTGTGATCCTGCTTGAGCGCCTTGACCGCACCGGCGTCCAGCACCAGGGTGCCACGAGTCTGCAGATGGCCGGCCAGCCACTGCTTGCGCGCCGCCAACAGGCCACGCTCGGGCGCCAGCAAGGTGCCCAGGCGCTCACCGGCCTTGAGCCGCGCCAGCACCTGCTCGATGGCGCCACCGACTATCACCGTGTGCGCCCCGGAGCGCGCCGCCAGGCGCGACGCGCGCAGCTTGGTCTGCATACCGCCACGCCCCAACGCTCCACCCACGCCCCCGGCTACGGCGTCCAGTGCCGGGTCGTCGGCGCGGGCCTCGGAAATCAGCTCGGCATCGGGATTGTGGCGCGGGTCGGCGTTGTACATGCCGTCGCGGTCGGTAAGGATCACCAGCAGGTCAGCTTCCACCAGGTTGGCCACCAGCGCGGCCAGGGTGTCGTTGTCGCCGAAGCGAATCTCGTCGGTGACCACGGTGTCGTTCTCGTTGATCACCGGGATCACGTCGAGGTTCACCAGGGTGCGCAGGGTACTGCGCGCGTTGAGGTAGCGCTTGCGGTCGGACAGGTCATCGTGGGTCAGCAGAATCTGCGCGGTACGCCGGTTGTGCTCGGCGAAGCTCGATTCCCAGGCCTGCACCAGCGCCATCTGGCCGATGGCAGCAGCGGCCTGCAGTTCGTGCATCGCACTAGGTCGGCTGCTCCAGCCCAGACGGCTCATACCGGCCGCCACCGCACCGGAGGACACCAGCACCAGCTCCACGCCCTGCTCGCGCAGTGCGACCATCTGCCTGACCCACACCGCCATGGCGGCACGATCCAGGCCGCGCCCATCGGCAGTCAGCAGTGCACTGCCGATCTTCACCACCCAGCGCTTCGCGCCGGTCACCTTGTCACGCATGATCTTCCAACCTTAGCCAGAAAACGATGGGTTCCAACCCACCTACAAAAACGCCGCAATTAAGCGGCGTTGGAAATTTGCTTAATCCCGGACGTAGATGATTTCCGGGCCATCGTCGTCTTCATCATCGAAGAAGTCGTCGTCCTCGTCGATCTCATCGACACTGCGCACGCCCGATTTACGCAACGCTCGCTGGTCATCCATGGCTTGCAGACGAGCCCGCGCCTCGTCCTCGATGCGCTGATCCAGCTCAGCCAACTGCTCGGCGAAGAGCGGATCCTCGGCGATGCGCTCACCACGCACTTCCAGGTAATGCATGATGTCGCGGCAGATACGCTCGGTGCCGTCGCGACTGATGGCCGACACCACATACACCGGGCCTTCCCAATTCAAGCGGGCGACGATATCGGCCTTGCGCGCCTCGCGCTCTTCTTCGGGAATCTGATCCATCTTGTTCAGCACCAGCCAGCGATCCCGCTCGGCCAGCGCCGGGCTGAAACGCGCCAGCTCTTCGATGATCACCTGTGCGGCTTCGGCCGGATCGCTCTCGTCCAGCGGCGCCATATCCACCAGGTGCAGCAGCAGGCGGGTACGCGCCAGGTGCTTGAGGAAGCGAATACCCAGGCCGGCACCTTCCGAGGCGCCCTCGATCAGGCCGGGAATGTCGGCAACGACGAAGCTCTTGAAGCGGTCGACGCTGACCACCCCCAGGTTCGGCACCAGGGTGGTGAAGGGGTAGTCGGCGACCTTCGGCTTGGCGGCCGATACAGCACGGATGAAGGTGCTCTTGCCGGCATTGGGCAGGCCCAGCAGACCGACATCGGCCAGCACCTTTAGCTCCAGCTTGAGATCACGCTGATCACCCGGTTTGCCCGGCGTGGTCTGCCGTGGCGCGCGGTTGGTGCTGGACTTGAAGCGGGTGTTGCCCAGGCCGTGCCAGCCACCCTGGGCGACCATCAGGCGCTGACCGGGCTTGACCAGATCACCGATCACTTCCTGAGTGGCGACGTCGATCACAGTGGTGCCCACCGGCACCGGCAGGATCAGATCCTCGCCCTTGGCCCCGGTGCAATCGGTGCTGCCGCCTTTCTCGCCGTTCTGGGCGAAGAATTTGCGGGTGTAGCGGTAGTCGATCAGGGTATTGAGGTTCTCGTCGGCCTCGAGGAACACCGAGCCACCGTCACCACCATCGCCCCCGTTGGGGCCGCCCTTCTCGATGAACTTCTCGCGGCGGAAGCTCATCATGCCGTTACCGCCGTCACCGGCTTTTACAAATATCGATACTTCGTCGACGAATTTCATCAGTCTGCCTCCCGCGTCATCAGCGGGCTGGGGGAACGCTTGCCGAATCATCCAGAACTAGCGGATTGGGCAAGCGCACCAAAGATACACAAATAAAAAAAACGCCTGGAGCGTTTTTTGACGTCGCCGGCGACGGCCCGGAGGGTTGCCGCCATGGATGGCGAGCCAATAAAAAAGCCCCGTCCTACGGACAGGGCTTTTCCAGCGCGTAGGCGATTAGGCCTGAACGACGCTCACGTAGCGACGGCCGAAAGCGCCCTTCACTTCAAACTTGATCACGCCTTCGACTTTGGCGAAGAGGGTGTGATCCTTGCCCATGCCCACGCCGACGCCGGCATGGAACTGGGTGCCGCGCTGACGCACGATGATGTTGCCGGCCTTGATGACCTGACCACCGTACATCTTCACGCCAAGGCGTTTACTTTCAGAATCGCGGCCGTTACGGGTAGAACCGCCAGCTTTTTTGTGTGCCATGAGTCAATACTCCTATAAAGGGATCGGGGCCGACGAATCAGGCCTGGATGCCGGTGATTTTGATCTCAGTGAACCACTGACGGTGGCCCTGACGCTTCATGTGGTGCTTACGACGGCGGAACTTGATGATGCGAACCTTGTCGTGACGGCCTTGCGAAACGACTTCGGCGACCACTTTGGCACCGTCTACGACCGGGGCGCCGATCTTGACATCGTCGCCATTGGCAACCAGCAGAACGCGATCGAAGGTGATGGCTTCACCGGTGGCGACTTCGAGTTTCTCGACTTTCAGGAACTCGCCTTCGGCAACCTTGTATTGCTTGCCACCGGTAACAATTACTGCGTACATGGTAAATCTCCGTTGATCCTGCTCACCCAGCGCTTTAGAAGCATGATTATTGGCTGGCATGGCTGCTCGGGGCCGGAAGTGACACCCTTGCAATTGCGTAAGGCAGGGAAATGCCCAGGGGGAAGTTCAGGGTGCGCGATTGTACGCAAGCGGCAGGCAAGCTGCAAGCTGCAAGACGGATGGCCGCCCCCTGCAAGCTAAGCCAGTGTATCGGCAGAGCGACCGAGCGATGTCAAGCACCTGCCCAGCTTTTCTTGAAGCTTGCCGTTTGAGGCTTGGAGCTGCTTCCTTGACAGCCCATACCCTGCCACCTAGCATGCCGCGCAGTTTAGAAGGAGTGTGCCTTGTCGATGCAACCCCAGGCTTTTTACCGCGTGGTAGCGGACGATTTCACCGCCGTCGATGGCATCATTCGCCAGCAGGTGGTCTCGCGCGTGCCGCTGGTGGAAAAGATCGGCGACTATATCATCTCCGCCGGAGGCAAGCGCCTGCGGCCGCTGCTGGTGCTGCTCAGCGGTCGCGCTCTGGGCTACCAGCATGACGATCTGCGCCTGCTGGCCGCCACCATCGAATTCCTGCACACCGCCACCCTGTTGCACGACGACGTGGTCGACATGTCCGACATGCGCCGTGGCCGCAGCACCGCCAACGCCCAGTGGGGCAATGCACCCAGCGTGCTGGTGGGTGACTTCCTCTATTCCCGCTCGTTCGAGATGATGGTGCAGCTCGGCTCCATGCCGGTGATGAAGATTCTCTCCCACGCCACCCGCGTTATCGCCGAGGGCGAAGTGCTGCAACTGTCCAAGGTGCGCGACGCCAGCACCACGGAAGACACCTATATGGAAGTCATCCGCGCCAAGACCGCGATGCTGTTCGAGGCGTCGACCCACTCCGCCGCTGCCCTGGCCGGCGCCAGCGAAGCCCAGCGCGAGGCGCTGCTCACCTTCGGTGACCGCCTCGGCGTGGCCTTCCAACTGGTCGACGACCTGCTCGACTACAAGGGCGATGCCGCCGAGCTTGGCAAGAACGTCGGTGACGACCTGGCCGAAGGCAAGCCGACCCTGCCGCTGATCTACACCATGCGCGAAGGCAGCGAAGAGCACGCTGCCCTGGTGCGCCGCGCCATCCAGAAAGGTGGCATCGAGAATCTGGAGAGCATCCGCGCCGCCGTGGAAGCCTCCGGTGCCCTGGACTACACCGCCCAGCTCGCCCGCGACTACGCCGAAGCCGCCATCACCTGCCTCGACGCACTGCCAGCCGGTGAATACCGCGACGCCCTGATCGAACTCAGCCGCTTCGCCGTGGCGCGCACGCACTGAGCCATGCGGCGGTGCGCACAGCGCACCCTACAGAAAAAACAGAACGCCGCCCGTAGGGTGCGCTGCGCGCACCATCAGCCACAAACAAAAACGCCCCGAACCAGTCGGGGCGTTTTTCGTTCAGGTGCCGCTTACAAACGAATACCCCCATCGAGCTCGAGAATGCGCCCGGTGTAGTAATCGTTTTCCAGGATATAGGCCACCGAGTGCGCGATTTCGACCGGCTTGCCCATGCGCTTGAGCGGAATGCCGGCGGTCATCTTCTCCAGCGCCTCGGGCTTCATGCTGGCGGTCATCTCGGTTTCGATGAAGCCTGGCGCCACGCCTGCCACGCGGATGCCGTAGCGCGCCAGCTCCTTGGCCCAGACCACGGTATCGGCGGCGACACCGGCCTTGGCGGCGGAGTAGTTGGCCTGGCCCATGTTGCCAGCACGGGAAATGGAAGAAATGTTGACGATCGCGCCTTCGTTCTTCAGCTCGATCATCTTCGCCGCCACTTCGCGGGTGCAGAGGAACACGCCGGTAAGGTTGACGTCGATCACCGCCTGCCACTGCGCCAGGCTCATCTTGGTCATTTCGCCGTCCTTGACCTTGATGGTCAGGCCGTCACGCAGGATCCCGGCGTTGTTGACCAGGCCGTTGATGGCACCGAAGTCCTCGGCCACCTGAGCCACCATGTGGGTGACCTGCTCTTCATTGGCCACGTTGCACAGGTAAGCCCGGGCATCGCCACCAGCAGCCTTGCAGGCAGCCACGGCCTCGTCGAGCTTCTCCTGGTTCAGATCGACCAGCGCCAGCTTGGCACCTCTGGCGGCCAGGTATTCGCCCATGGCACGCCCCAGCCCCTGGCAACCACCGGTGATGATGATGACTTTGTCTTTCAGTTGCATGGCTTATATCCCCTCGAAGTAACAGCATCAATCAACCCCGCCGGAGCCCTGAAGCGCTATGCTAGAGCGTCTGTCCGTTTATGACGGATCTTCTGCGAGGAGTCATAAGGTGAGCGTGAAAGCTGGCAAGCATGCACGAGAATTACTGCTCAAGGAATACCGTGGCGTGCTCAGTACCCATTCCAAGGCCATGCCCGGTTTTCCCTTCGGCTCGGTAGTCCCCTACTGCCTGGATGCCCAGGGCCATCCTCTCATCCTCATCAGCCGTATCGCCCAGCACACCCACAACCTCAAGCAGGACGCCAAGTGCTCACTGCTGATCGGCGAGCGCGGCGCAGAGGATGTGCAGGCAGCCGGCCGCCTCACTCTGCTCGCCGAAGCACGACAGTTGCATGACGAAGAGCAGATCGAAGCGGCCGCACAGCGTTATTACCGCTTTTTCCCCCAATCGCGCGACTACCACCGGGCGCATGACTTCGATTTCTGGCGCCTGGAACCGGTGCGCTGGCGCTTCATCGGGGGTTTTGGCGCCATCCACTGGCTCGACGAGGTGGCGTTGGCCAACCCCTTTGCCGCCGATGGCAGTGAAGCCGGCATGGTCGAGCACATGAATGCCGACCATGCCAGCGCCATCGCTCATTACGTACAACTGGCCGGCCTGCCTGCGCATGAACCCGCAGAGATGGCAGGTGTCGACTGTGAAGGCTTCCACCTGCGTATCGGCCAGAGCCTGCACTGGCTGGCCTTTCCGACACCTTGCAACACTCCCGGGCAGGTGCGCGAAGCCCTGGTGATGCTGGCCCGGGCCGAGCAATGGCCACAATCGACAGCCTCTTGAGGGCGTCTCTAAAAATGTAGGCGAGGCAGCCAGCACAAGACGCAACGACCAACGGGAGTAACAGCCAAAGGCTGGCCCGAAGGGTGAGCGCCAGCGAATCAAACAAGCGAAAAACGGCCGGGGTCGCGACCGACTTTACGAGTTGTAAATGAGCATTTTGAGCTTGTTTTTAACGCGGTGCTGGCAACGCAGGTAGTTTTTAGAGACGCTCTTCAGCTTGAATTCAGGCCACTACCCCATACTTACTCCTCATTGGAAGCTTGCTTCCGCCTAGGACTTCAAAGCCATGCGTGCCTTTCTGTTTCTGTTCCTGCTGTTCCCCATCATCGAACTGGCCGTGCTGATCAAGGTGGGCAGCGCCATCGGCGTACTGCCGACGATTCTGCTGGTGATCGGTACCGCCGTACTCGGCAGCGTGCTGCTGCGCGTGGCCGGTGTCGCCACCGCCTGGCGCGCCCGGGAAAAACTGGCCCGCGGCGAGATGCCCGAGCAGGAAATGCTCGAAGGCCTGCTGATCGCCGTCGGCGGTGGCCTACTGCTGCTGCCGGGCTTCATCAGCGACATCTTCGGCGTACTCTGCCTGATCCCCTTCACCCGTCGCCTGCTGGTGGGCAAGATCCGCCGCCGCGCCGAGGAACAGGCCCTGCGCCAACGCGCCTTCTTCGACGATGCCGCCGCCCGCGCCGGCAAGACCCATCCCAACGTGCTCGAAGGCGAGTACGAGCGTCGCGACTGATCCCTCCCACGGGCGCCCATTCGCGGCGCCCGCGTTGTAAAAAATTTTCATCCCGCCCCTTGAAATGCCCTGACCCGCCCACATGTAGCAGTCACCGCAAGGTGCCTGCCCATCGAGGCAGTCCGACTTTCGCGGTACGCCCAGCGTGCCGCTCCCGGCCTAGCCGGATTTTACAAACCCGCCGCCCAAGCAAGGGTCGGCAAGTTGGCCATTCAATTGTTAGGAGAGATCGACAATGAAGCTTCGTCCTCTGCATGACCGCGTCGTGATCCGTCGCAGCGAAGAAGAGACCAAAACCGCTGGCGGCATCGTGCTGCCGGGCTCGGCTGCCGAGAAGCCGAACCAGGGTGAGGTCGTTGCCGTCGGTACCGGTAAGGTTCTGGACAACGGCGAAGTACGTCCGCTGGCCGTCAAGGTTGGTGACAAGGTGGTATTCGGCCCCTACTCCGGCAGCAACACCGTCAAGGTTGACGGCGAAGACCTGCTGGTCATGGGCGAGCACGAAATTCTCGCCGTCATCGAAGCCTGATTCCCGCGAATCTCTGCATAACCGTCAAGAATTGAGGAGCTCTCAACATGGCTGCTAAAGAAGTCAAATTCGGCGATTCCGCCCGCAAGAAAATGCTCGTTGGCGTCAACGTCCTGGCTGACGCAGTAAAAGCCACCCTCGGCCCGAAAGGCCGTAACGTGGTACTGGCCAAATCCTTCGGCGCCCCGACCATCACCAAAGACGGTGTTTCGGTTGCCAAGGAAATCGAACTGAAAGACGCCTTCGAGAACATGGGCGCGCAACTGGTCAAAGACGTTGCCTCCAAGGCCAACGACGCTGCCGGTGACGGCACCACCACCGCTACCGTTCTGGCTCAGGCCATCGTCAACGAAGGTCTGAAGTCCGTCGCTGCCGGCATGAACCCGATGGATCTGAAGCGCGGCATCGACAAGGCCACCACCGCCATCGTCGCCCAACTGAAAGAGCTGGCCAAGCCGTGCACCGACTCCAAGGCCATCGCTCAGGTCGGCACCATCTCCGCCAACTCCGACAGCTCCATCGGTGACATCATTGCTGAAGCCATGAACAAGGTCGGCAAGGAAGGCGTCATCACCGTCGAAGAAGGCTCGGGCCTGGAAAACGAACTGTCCGTGGTAGAAGGCATGCAGTTCGACCGTGGCTACCTGTCCCCCTACTTCATCAACAAGCCGGACACCATGGTCGCCGAGCTGGACAGCCCGCTGCTGCTGCTGGTCGACAAGAAGATCAGCAACATCCGCGAACTGCTGCCGGTGCTGGAAGCCGTTGCCAAGGCTGGCCGTCCGCTGCTGATCGTGGCCGAGGACGTCGAAGGCGAAGCCCTGGCGACTCTGGTGGTCAACAACATGCGCGGCATCGTCAAGGTTGCTGCCGTCAAGGCTCCGGGCTTCGGCGACCGTCGCAAGGCCATGCTGCAGGACATCGCCATCCTCACCGGCGGTACCGTGATCTCCGAAGAAGTCGGCCTGTCCCTGGAAAGCGCCACTCTGGAGCACCTGGGTAACGCCAAGCGCGTCGTGCTGAACAAGGACAACACCACCATCATCGATGGTGCTGGTGCCCAGGCCGACATCGAAGCCCGCGTTGCGCAGATCCGCAAGCAGGTCGAAGAAACCTCTTCCGACTACGACAAAGAGAAACTGCAAGAGCGTCTGGCCAAGCTGGCTGGCGGTGTTGCCGTGATCAAGGTTGGCGCTGCCACCGAAGTCGAGATGAAAGAGAAGAAAGCCCGCGTCGAAGACGCCCTGCACGCCACCCGCGCTGCAGTGGAAGAAGGCGTGGTACCTGGCGGTGGCGTAGCCCTGGTGCGTGCTCTGCAGGCCATCGAAAGCCTGAAGGGCGACAACGAAGACCAGAACGTCGGTATCGCTCTGCTGCGCCGCGCTGTCGAAGCGCCGCTGCGTCAGATCGTGGCCAACGCTGGCGGCGAGCCGAGCGTCGTGGTCGACAAGGTCAAGCAGGGTTCGGGTAACTTCGGCTTCAACGCCGCGACCGACACCTACGGCGACATGATCGAGATGGGTATTCTCGACCCGGCCAAGGTGACCCGTTCGGCGCTGCAGGCTGCTGCCTCCATCGGCGGCCTGATGATCACCACCGAGGCCATGGTAGCCGACGCGGCTGACGACAAGGCTCCGGCCATGCCTGACATGGGTGGCATGGGCGGTATGGGTGGCATGGGCGGCATGATGTAAGCCGACCGGCTCCCTCGCTTCTAAAAGAACCCCGCGCTTGTCGCGGGGTTTTTTATGGACGCAGGAATGGTCTTTGCTTTAGTTTTCGTGCACGGCCGTTCAGGCTTCTTACGATACTCAAGCAGAAGAACAACAATATGACGGTGACTTATCAGCACGCCTTCCAGCACTGGTGGCAGCGCCAGGGTGACTGGGTCGAAGCACCCAATGTCCGTCGCAGTGGCGAAAGTGGCGTACAACGCCTGCTGGATGAAGACGGCGTGTTCTACGCCAAACGCCAGATCGGCCATATCTACCGCAGCCTGCTGCACCCCAAGGGGCGCCCTACCGTTCTGCGCGAGCGCAGCGCCCTGGTTGCTCTGAAAGAGCTGGGTGTCCCCGTACCACGCCTGGTCTATTGCGGCGTCGAACATGATCCGCAGCAGGGCTGGCGCGGCATGTTGGTGACTGAAGCCCTGGTGGGCTTCGAGCACATCGAGCAATGGTATGCCCAGGGTGGACACGAAGCCTGCGGCGAGGCGCAGCATGCCCGCCTGCTGCAACAGATCGGTGCAACCCTGGCGCGCATGCACCTGGGCCGCTGGCAACACGGCTGCCTGTACGCCAAGCATGTCTTCGTGCGCATGGATGGCGAACGCCCCCAGGTCGCCCTGCTCGATCTGGAAAAAAGCCGCCGCCGCCTCACTCGACGCCAGGCAGCCCATCATGACCTGCGCCAACTGCGCCGCCACAGCCCGTGGAACGATGCCGACTGGGCACAATTGCTCGCTGGCTATGCCCAGGTGTATCCCGGCGGTCTGAAAAATCTCTGAGTGGCTCGAATAAGCGTTATCGTGCTGCCTCTCTCGCCAACGGGCAACCGTTCGTCAGGAAACGCTTGAAGTTCGCCAGTTTCGGCTAGGGTTACCCAGACACGCTCGCCGTACTTTCAAAGGGTTAGCAAGATGAAACTAGAAATCGCTAGAGGTCTGTTCTTCGCTGCTGCCCTGGGTGTCACGGCAGTGGCGGCAGCCGCCTGGCAAGAACCCGGCCCGCGCGTGCTGGATGCCCGCGACTGCAGCACGGCCCCGTGCCCCATCGCTCCGGTTCGCAAACAGGTGCAAACCGAGCTGGAACCGGACGCCAACCTCCTGCTGCTGATGTTCGGCCTGCAAGCGGCCATGAAGGGCGAGCAGTAACGCCACGCCATACCGCCGGTCGGATGGGGCTCAAGCGTCCCCCAGGGTAGGCCGGTAAGCCGGCCGCTCATAGCGCCAGCGAACAGCCCAGCGGAATGCCCCAGCTCCGCTGCTCTCCCGACGCATCTCCTCCCTCCAACACTTTGAACGGCGCACTGTTCGCTGCGCTTCTGAGTGCGCCCTACCGATGACTCGCACGCCCACAAAACGGCCGCATAGTGGCGTTTTAGAGCCGCGCGGTTCAGTTTTGGTTAAGTAAGAATCCTTATCGTTGCTCCGGAAGTGACCGACAGGTCACAGGCGTTTGGTCAGCAGTCGAGAACGTCACTCAGGAAAATGACAGGAGATGCAACGATGAACTCAACCGCTACCCGAACCGACAACACCCTGCGCCCCGTACCCAAGGATCAGGCCCAGGCTGCCCTGCATCAGTTGGTACAGGGCTTTCGGCGCTTTCGTCAGGAGGTCTACCCACAGCAGCAGGCGCTGTTCAAGCGCCTGGCTTCGGCACAAGCACCCAGCGCCATGTTCATCACCTGCGCAGACTCGCGCATCGTCCCCGAACTGATCACCCAGAGCGACCCCGGCACCCTGTTCGTCACCCGTAACGTGGGTAACGTGGTGCCGCCCTATGGGCAGATGAACGGCGGCGTCTCCACTGCCATCGAGTACGCGGTGCTCGCACTCGGCGTAAAGCACATCATCGTCTGCGGCCACTCCGACTGTGGTGCGATGAAAGCCGTGCTCAACCCCGCCAGCCTCGACGGCATGCCCACGGTGCGCGCCTGGCTGCGCCACGCCGAAGTGGCACGCAGCGTCGTGGCGGACAACTGCAGTTGCGGCAGCGCCCATGAAACCCTCGGCGTGCTGACCGAAGAAAACGTCGTCGCCCAGCTCGACCACCTGCGCACCCACCCCTCGGTCGCCGCGCGCCTGGCCAGCGGCCAGTTGCACATCCACGGCTGGGTCTACGACATCGACAGCGGCGGCATCCGTGCCTATGACGCCGCCTCGGGCAGCTTCCTGCCGCTGGATGGCGACGAGCAGCCCTGCGCCACCCCGCAACCGCGCTACGCCAGCGCCTGACGTTCCACTCTCTGGCTCCCGGCCCACAAGGCCGGTGGGCACCCTTTTGCCAGGAGACAGCCTTATGAATGTATTTCGCACACTGCCACGGGACGCGCTGGCGTCCGTGGTGGTCTTTCTCGTCGCCCTGCCCTTGTGCATGGGCATCGCCATCGCCTCCGGCATGCCGCCGGCCAAGGGCCTGATCACCGGCATCATCGGTGGCCTGGTGGTCGGTTTCATCGCCGGCGCACCGCTGCAGGTCAGCGGCCCGGCGGCCGGCCTCGCCGTACTGGTATTCGAGCTGGTGCGCACTCACGGCATGGCCGCGCTCGGCCCGGTGCTGTTGCTGGCCGGGTTGATCCAGCTCGTCGCCGGCACCCTGCGCCTGGGTGGCTGGTTTCGCGTCACCGCACCGGCGGTGGTCTACGGCATGCTCGCCGGCATCGGCATACTCATCGTGCTGTCGCAGGTGCATGTAATGATCGACGCCTCGCCCCAGGCCTCGGGCATGGATAACCTGCTGGCCTTCCCCGGTGCCGTGCGCGATGCCCTGAGCCTGGCCGGTGGTAATGCGATGATCGCCGGCCTGGTGGGCCTCGGCACCATCGCCAGCATCTGGTTATGGGAGCGCTATCGTCCGGCCCCCGTGCGCTTTCTGCCCGGCGCCCTGGTCGGCGTGACCCTCGCCACCCTGGCCAGCCTGTGGCTGGCACTGCCGGTCAAACGCGTTGAGTTGCCGGCCAATCTCGGCGATGCCATCGACTGGATCACCCCGCAAGGGCTGGCCAGCCTGGCCGACCCACAATTGCTGGTCGCCGCCCTGGCCCTGGCCTTTATCGCCAGCGCCGAGACGTTGCTGTCCGCCGCCGCCGTCGACCGCATGCATGACGGCCCGCGCGCACGCTTCAACCGTGAACTCTCCGCCCAGGGTATCGGCAACATCCTCTGCGGCGCGGTCGGCGCCCTGCCGATGACCGGCGTGATCGTGCGCAGTTCGGCCAACGTCCAGGCCGGTGCCCGTGGTCGTGCTTCCACCATCCTCCATGGCGCCTGGCTGCTGGCCCTGGTGGCCTTGCTGCCCGGCGTGCTGCAGAGCATTCCGGTGGCCAGCCTCGGTGCGGTACTGGTGTACACCGGCTGCAAGCTGGTCGACCCCAAGGCCATGCGCAGCCTCGGCCAGTACGGGCGCATCCCGGTCATCATCTATGCGGCCACGGCGCTGTGCATCGTCTTCACCGACCTGCTGACCGGCGTGCTGCTGGGCTTCGCCATGACCCTGCTGAAGCTGGTGTGGAACGCCTCTCGCCTGCGCGTGAAGCTGGTGCCCACCGGCCCAGATAGCGCCGAGTTACGCATGAGCGGCGCTGCCACCTTCCTGCGCGTGCCGCAGCTCGCCAAGGTGCTGGCCAGCGTCGAGCCGGGCACCCGCGTGCACCTGAGCCTGGCGCGGGTCAGCTACATCGACCACGCCTGCATGGAACTGCTGGAAGACTGGGGCCGCTCCGCCCGCGCTCAGGGCGGCGGCCTGGAGATCGTCGAAGGCGCAGCGCTGAAACGGCGCGTCGAAGGCCGACAGCGTACGGCGCTGGCCTGACAGATTGCGCATGGTGGCACATACAAATCAGGCGAAATCGGCCACTCTATAGGCCAGTGCCCCACCTGGAAACCACCATGCGCCTATCCCACCTCAGCACCCTTGCCCTGCTGCTCACCCTTGGCGCCTGTGGCGCCGGCGAAACCGCCGCCACCGCCAGCCTGCAAGCCAAGCAGGCACAACAGGCCCAGCAGCAGATGGAGCAACTCAAGCAGCAGATCGACCAGGCCAATGCCGCCAATAACCAACGCCTGCAAGAGGCGCTGAAGCAGACGCAATAGCAACAGCCGTTCGCAACCTGAACGGCAGCCGTCCGACTTTTACAAAGCCTGCCACCGCAGGAACCAACGAAACGGCGAAAAGTCTGCAACACAGGCGTATAACTCACGCCTTCAGTCTCGGCAGCCGGCCCTCCGGCATCCCCTCCCTGTCGAAGCATCGCGGAACCCACACCTTATGGATTGGCACCAAGCCCTTACCGACAGCCTGATCTGGCTGGCCATCGCCTCACTGTGCACCCTTGTCGGCTTCACCCTCACCGCCCTCGCCCTGGTACGCTTCACCCGCTGGGGCGGGCAGTTCTGGCAGATCGCCGGGCCCTACCTGAACCCGCGCAACAGTTGGCGACCGCTGGCGACCTTCGCCCTGCTCCTGCTTCTGTCGCTGTTCGCGGTGCGCATGAACGTGCTGTTCTCCTTCTGGTACAACGGCTTCTACAGCGCGCTGCAGGAGCTGGATCAGAAGGCGTTCTGGTTCATGCTGGGCATCTTCGCCATTCTCGCCAGCATCCACGTGGCGCGAGCGCTGTTCGATTTCTACGTCAACCAGGCGCTGAGCATTCACTGGCGTACCTGGCTCAACCAGCGCCTGACCGATGACTGGCTCAAGGGCGATGCTTACTACCGTGGCCAGTTCCTCGACCAGCCGATCGACAACCCCGACCAACGCATCGAGCTGGACGTCGCCGCCTTCGTCTCCGGCTCGCTCAAGCTCTCGCTCGGCGCAGTCAGCTCGCTGGTCTCGCTGGTGGCCTTCAGCGCCATTCTCTGGGGGCTGTCCGCACAGCTGACGGTAGCCGGTGTGGAGATCCCACGGGCGATGGTGTTCGCCGTATACATCTACGTGATCATCGCCACACTGATCGCCTTCCGCCTAGGCCGCCCGTTGATCCGCCTGAACTTCCTCAACGAGCAGCGCTCGGCCAACTTCCGTTATGCCCTGGTGCGCCTGCGTGAATACGCCGAAAACGTCGCCTTCTACCAGGGCCGCGACGTGGAACGGCGCACCTTGCTGGGCCGCTTCGCCGCACTGGTGGAAAACCTCTGGGCGCTGGTCTACCGAACCCTGAAATTCGACGGATTCAACCTTGGCGTCAGCCAGGTGGCCGTGGTCTTTCCCTTCATCATCCAGGCGCCGCGCTTCTTCAGTGGCGCCATCAAGCTCGGCGACGTGATGCAGACCGCGCAGGCCTTCGGCCAGGTGCAGGACGCCCTGTCGTTCTTCCGCAGCAGCTACGATGCCTTCGCCCAGTACCGCGCCACCCTCGACCGCCTGAGCGGCCTGCTCGACGCCAACCAACAGGCCCGCGAACTGCCCCACGTCACCACCAGCGCCCAAGCCAGCGGCCTGCACGTCGAGAACCTGCACCTGCAACGCCCGGACGGCCAACTGCTGGTTGATGGCCTCAACCTCGACCTGCACCCCGGCCAGGCCCTGCTGGTGCGCGGCCCTTCCGGCTGCGGCAAGACCACCCTGCTACGCGCCCTCGCCGGCCTCTGGCCCTACGCCGATGGCCAAGTGGCGCGGCCCACCGGGCACCAGGCGCTATTCCTCGCCCAACGCCCCTACCTACCGCTGGGCGACCTGCGCAGCGCATTGGCCTACCCCGCCGAACCGGGCGACGACCGCGAGCGCATGCAACAGGTGCTGGAACAAGTTTGCCTGCCACATCTGGCAGGTCGTCTGGACGAACCCGGCGACTGGAGCCGCGTCTTGTCCCTGGGTGAACAACAACGCCTGGCCTTTGCCCGCCTGCTCTACAACCGCCCGGCGGTGGCCTTCCTCGACGAATCCAGCTCGGCCATGGACGAAGGGTTGGAACAGTCGCTCTACACCCTGCTGCGCCGCGAGTTGCCCGACACCCTGCTGATCAGCGTCGGCCACCGCCACACCCTCGCCGCCTTCCACAGCCACCAGCTTGATCTGGACGGCAGAGGCGGCTGGCAGTTGAGCAGCCGCAACGGCTAAAGCTCAAAAGCGCGCCATAGCCATTTGGGACTATGGCGCCAAGCCATCATTTCGCAGTAATGTCTGGGCATCACCCCGCAAGGATGCCCCATGGCCAGCAAGCCCTCCCCCTCCCGCCAGCATAAACATCTCGCTGTTTTGATCGATGCGGATAATGCGTCGGTCGCTATTGCTAAATAGCTTTATTGAATCCAATTAAACAGCGAAAAAGATTCGCCCCACATACAATAGTCACTCGCTAAGCACATACTAGAAATCTCCAAATCCATGAAAAGATACAAAACCCAGCACTAAAGAAACCCGCTAGGGAACATAGTTCGAAAAGCGCCCTAAAAATTCAGATAATTCAAATCTATCTAAAGGATAGTAATAGAGTGAATGCTGCAAGCCTCCTAACAAAAGACCAAATATATAGCTTCTTTCCGCTCATCAAAGAGCGATACATTCTAGAAGGAGACAAGGCAATTGGAGAAGAAAGCGGCTTCGGAGCTGTCTGGCGCGCCAAAGATCGCTGGATTGACAGTATAGTAGCAATTAAAATTAGCAATATAAATCTTGCAGATGAAATAAAAATATGCAGAGAAGCAGCAGAAACCGTTAGGGTATTTGATGTATATCGCTCCCCAAACGGGTGGCACGCCTACACAATGGAACACCTAGATTATCCTTGGAAGACTCTTTCCAGCCACATAAATACACGGCGATACAAGAAAAACAACATACAGCACTACTTTGACTCCTTTGAAATCATTAGAGGAGTCCTTCACGGACTAAGCAAATTACATGGAAAACCATACCAGAGGGGCGGAAAATATATTCACGCCGACATCAAACCATCAAACATATTTTTCTATACAAAAGTAAAAAAGCGGCCCCACACTGTGTTTAGAATGCCCGAAGCCACAGAAATAATAAAAATAATAGATCTTGGCGTTGGAGTTGAAAAAGGGAAAAGTATAATCGGTTACACCCCCTTATACCGACCACCAGGAGTAGACACAGCAGAGCCAGGCTATGACCTGTATGCGACAGCCATTTCCTTTATAGAGCTGCTTACTGGAAAAGCTCCTTCTCACGACCTACTCAAGCATAAATCTAGACTAAAAAAGCTACTCAACAGCCACTCCTCCGGATCGATATACATTGATGAAATCGCATTGAATTTTGCGACAAAATGCAAAAATTCTGCCACTCAAAAAGCCACAACCGCTACGTCCCTTATAAATCAGCTAGACAAAGAACTATTTAATCTAGAGCCATTAAAACTAATCTGCCTAAAAGCTCTAGCCAGCGCTCCATTTAGTGAAGGAACAAAATCAAAACTAACTGAAATCCTTTACCCTGCCATCTCCAAATACTGGGGCTGGAAAAGAACGAGTTCTAAACGCAGAGATCTTATTGGTGATTACATTTCTGCATTGCGCGATGAAGGATTTATCCAAACCGGAAGCTCTAAACGAATGTACAAGACAAAATAAGACATGGAGCAAGTAAGGTGGACAACGCGAAGCTTATCCACCATGCCTGGTAGCGCATCGGTCTCCAGTTCTGCACCGACGGCTCCCGTCAGAAGGCCGAACGGAATCGTTGCGTAGAGGGTTGAGCGGCATGGATGCCGCGACGACTACATGGATGTAGGAGGTAGAGCGACGCAGGATGCCAAAGCCGAGAGCCGCGATGGGCCAGGGATGGCCCTTCGTCGGGGGCCGCCTAGGTCGGGCCCTCGGAGCGACGATGGAGTGAGGGAAGTCGAGCGCAGCATGACGGGGACGCCTAGTTCCGGATGGTGGGGCATAGACCTTTTGGTTCCTTTTGGCGGGGCCGGCCATCCGGGCGTTTGCCAAAGGAAACTCGCCCGAGGGGGGCGAAACAAGAAGGTTCAGGTAATGCTGAAGCGGCGTCGAAGTGCCAGATCAAAAGCGCCCTCTCCCCTAGCCCCTCTCCCGCAAGCGGGAGAGGGGAACGGTTCGGTGCAGAACCTGAAACGCCCAAGCGGCTGCAAACTCTTTCGCGGCTAAAGCCCCTCCCACAAGAGCCTGCAGCCGCTCAGCCCTGTGCCATCGAGCGCTCGATGAGGCTGTGCAGCTCCGGATGCTCCGGCACGCGAATCCCGAACTCCTCCCGCAGCACCCTCAGCACCTCATCGACGCTCTGCAACTGCACCCGCTCACTCGCCTGCCCCAGGCGGTGGATGGCGAAGCTGCCGTTGTTCAGGCTCTTGCGCAGGCCTGGGCCAGTGCGGGCGGCGATCATCTGGCCAAGAAAGGGCGAATCCGGATGGGTGCACACGTACCAGTTACCGACCACGTAATCGATATCCGCCACATGCTGCAGATCGAACCGGTACATCGCCCGCCAGGTTCCAGCCACCAATGCACGCAGGGTGTAGGTGCCGTCCACCGATGTCAGGCGATAGGGCTCATGGGGCGTGGCCTGCTCTGCCTCGCTGTCCAGCAGCAACGGGCCGGTGGGCACCATACCGCCGAAACCGACATCGGTGATGTAGCGCAGGCCATCGAGGGTCACCAGTACCAACATATGAGTGCGAGCCGGCTGGGCATCCTCCGGGCCGTTCAGGAGCACGCGCCCGGTCAGCCCGCGCGCGTCGAAGCCCAGCGCCTGCAACAGCAGCAGGAACAGGCGGTTGAGCTCGAAGCAGTAACCGCCTCGCCCCTGGCGCAGCAGCTTGTCCTGGATCGCGGCAGGCTCGACCTCCACCGGCACGCGCAGCAGACAGGTCAGGGTTTCAAAGGGGAATTGTGCCGTGTGCCGCGCCTGCAATTCGCGCAAGGTGTCGAGGGTCGCCGGTGGCGCCGAGGCATAGCCCAGACGCCCCAGGTAAGTGTGAAGATCCAGCTTGAATGCTTCGCTCATCGTGCTTCTCCCTTGCTTGTCTGACGGTCGTTTTATCAGAGCTGGCAGAGGAGAGATATGCATGGTGCCCATAACGAAAAGGCCGGTCTTGCGACCGGCCTTCGTTTACCGCCTCAACTCACTCAGCCATTGCTGGGGAAGGCGAACTGCGCGGCCTCGTGGCTCTTGCGTGCCGGCCAGCGCTGGGTGATGGCCTTCTTGCGGGTGTAGAAGCGCACGCCGTCCGGGCCGTAGGCGTGCAGGTCGCCGAACAGCGAACGCTTCCAGCCGCCGAAGCTGTGGTAGCTCACCGGCACTGGCAGCGGGACGTTGACGCCGACCATGCCCACTTCGATCTCGTCGCAGAACAGGCGCGCGGCTTCACCGTCACGGGTGAAGATGCAGGTGCCGTTGCCGTACTCGTGATCGTTAATCAGGGCCATGGCCTCTTCCAGGCTGCCGACGCGGACGATGCACAGCACCGGGCCGAAGATTTCGTCGGTGTAGATGGTCATGTCCGGGGTCACCTTGTCGAACAGGGTGCCACCGACGAAGAAGCCATTCTCGTTACCCGGCACCACCAGGCCGCGACCGTCGACCACCAGCTTGGCGCCTTGCGCCACACCGGCGTCGATGTAGCCCTTGACCTTGTCACGCGCGGCGGCGGTGACCAGCGGGCCCATGTCCAGGCCACACTGAGTACCGGCACCGATCTTCAGCGCCTGGATCTGCGGCACGAGCTTCTCCACCAGCGCATCGGCGATCTGGTCGCCCACGCATACGGCCACCGAAATGGCCATGCAGCGTTCGCCGCAGGAGCCGTAGGCGGCACCCATCAGGGCGCTGACGGCGTTGTCCAGGTCGGCATCGGGCATCAGCACGGCGTGGTTCTTGGCGCCGCCCAGGGCTTGCACGCGTTTGCCGCGCTTGGTGCCTTCGCTGTAGATGTATTCGGCAATCGGCGTCGAGCCGACGAAGCTCAGGGCCTTGACCTCGGGCGCTTCGATCAGGCCGTCGACCGCGTCCTTGTCACCGTTGACCACGTTGAGCACACCCTTGGGCAGGCCGGCCTGTTGCAGCAGCTCGGCGATGAACAGGGTGGAGCTGGGGTCACGCTCGGAGGGCTTGAGGATGAAGCAGTTGCCGCAGACGATGGCCAGCGGGTACATCCACAGCGGCACCATGGCCGGGAAGTTGAACGGGGTGATGCCGGCGACCACACCGACCGGCTGCAGGTCGGTCCAGGCGTCGATGTTGGGGCCGACGTTGCGGCTGTACTCGCCCTTGAGGATTTCCGGGGCGGCGCAGGCGAACTCGACGTTCTCGATACCGCGCTTGAGTTCACCCACGGCGTCTTCGAGGGTCTTGCCGTGCTCGGCGCTGATCAGCGCGGCGATTTCGTTCTCGTTCTGCTCCAGCAGTTGCTTGAAGCGGAACATGATGTGCGCGCGCTTGGCCGGCGGGGTGTTGCGCCAGGCCGGGAAGGCGGCCTTGGCGGCGTCGATGGCCAGTTGCAAGGTGGCGCGGTCGGCCAGGCCGACGGCTGTGGTGGAATCGCCGGTAGAGGGGTTGAATACCGGGGCGGTGCGGCCAGTGCCGGTCACGCGTTCGCCGTTGATCAGGTGAGGAATTTGGCTCATGGGGTTCTCCATCAAGAAATCGGGTGCTGGGGAGAGACGCCCTCTCCCCCGGCCCCCGCTCCGCGCCCCGCAGGCGGGAGAGGGGAGCAAGGCATCAGTCGAGTTTGTTCAGCACGTCGCCGACGGCGTTGAACACGCGGTCGAGGTCTTCGATCTTGGCGTTGAAGGTCGGGCCGAACTGCAGGGTGTCGCCACCGAAGCGCACGTAGAAGCCGGCCTTCCACAGGGCCATGCCGGCCTCGAAAGGGCGTACCACGGCGTCGCCGTCACGCGGGGCGATCTGCAGGGCGCCAGCCAGGCCGCAATTGCGGATGTCGACGATGTGCTTGGTGCCCTTCAGGCCATGCAGGGCGGCCTCGAACTTCGGCGCAAGCTCGGCGGATTGCTGGATCAGGTTCTCGCGCTTGAGCAATTCCAGCGTCGCCAGGCCAGCGGCGCAAGCCACAGGGTGCGCTGAGTAGGTGTAGCCGTGGGTGAATTCGATCATGTGCTCCGGCGATGGCTGCTGCATGAAGGTGCTGTAGATCTCGCTGCTGGCGATCACCGCGCCCAGGGGGATGGCGCCGTTGGTGATCTGCTTGGCGACGTTCATCAGATCCGGGGTGACGCCGAAGTATTCCGCGCCGCTCCACTTGCCCATGCGGCCGAAGCCGGTGATCACTTCGTCGAAGATCAGCAGGATGTTGTGCTGCGTGCAGATCTCGCGCAGGCGCTGCAGGTAGCCCACCGGCGGCACGATGGCGCCAGCGGAGCCGGACATCGGCTCGACGATCACCGCGGCGATGTTGGAGGCGTCGTGCAGTTCGATCAGTTTGAGCAGCTCGTTGGCCAGCTCCACGCCGCCGGTCTCGGCCATGCCCTTGGTGAAGGCCAGGTGCGGCTGCAGGGTGTGCGGCAGGTGGTCGGCGTCCATGAACTGACCGTACATCTTGCGGTTGCCGCCGATGCCACCGAGCGAGGTGCCAGCGATGTTGACGCCGTGGTAGCCACGGGCGCGGCCAATGAACTTGGTCTTGGCCGGCTGACCTTTCAGGCGCCAGTAGGCCTTGGCCATCTTCACTGCGGTATCGGCGCACTCGGAGCCGGAGCCGGTGAAGAACACATGATTCAGCTCGCCTGGCATGAGGTCGGCGACCTGCTCGGCCAGCTTGAACGACAGCGGATGGCCGTACTGGAAGCCTGGCGAATAATCGAGGGTGCCGAGTTGCTTGGCCACGGCCTCCTGAATTTCCTTGCGCGAATGACCGGCGCCGCAAGTCCACAGGCCGGACAGACTGTCGTAAACCTTGCGCCCGCTATCGTCGGTGAGCCAGTTGCCTTCAGCCGCCACGATCAGGCGCGGGTCGCGCTGGAAGTTGCGGTTGGCGGAGAACGGCATCCAGTGCGCATCCAGCTTGAGCTGGCTGGCCAGGGATGGGGTTGCAGTCTGCGGCATGTTCATTGGGGTGGCCTCGACAGTGGCGGCGTGATCAGGAGCAAGGTGGGAGGGGCTTTAGCCGCGACTGTCGCCGCTGAAGCGCCTCCCACTGGTATAGCGTCTGTTGCCAGCAAAGGTGCCACGGGCATAGAGTCAGTAAAACAACACTTTTCTTAACTTCAGTTCAGAGCCCACTAAACAGATGAGCAGCCGCCGCCCCGATCCACTGGCCCAGGTCAGTGACTTTGAAATCCGCCTGCTCAAACTGTTTCGCAGCGTGGTGGAATGCGGCGGTTTTTCCGCTGCAGAGAGTGCCCTGGGTATCGGCCGCTCGGCCATCAGCCAGCAGATGAGCGATCTGGAGCAACGCCTCGGCCTGCGCCTGTGCCAGCGTGGCCGCGCCGGCTTCGCCCTGACCGAGGAAGGCCGCGAGGTGTACCAGAGCACCCTGCAACTGCTGGCGGCACTGGAGAGTTTTCGCACCGAGGTCAATGGCCTGCACCAGCACCTGCGCGGCGAGTTGAATATCGGCCTGACCGACAACCTGGTGACCATCCCGCACATGCGCATCACCAACGCCCTGGCTCGGCTCAAGGTGCAGGGGCCGGACGTGCGCATCAATATCCGCATGACGCCACCCTCGGAGGTGGAACAGGGCGTGCTCGACGGCCGCCTGCATATCGGCGTGGTGCCGCAGGTCGGCGCCCTCTCCGGCCTGGAATACCAGGCGCTGTACGACGAGCGCTCGCTGCTCTACTGCGCAGTCGGCCACCCGCTGTTCTACGTCGACGACCAACAACTGGAGGACGAGCGGCTCAACGCTCAGGAGGCCATCGCCCCGACCTTCCGCGTGCCGCCCGAAGTACAGAGCCATTACCAGGCACTGAACTGCACGGCCAGCGCCTCGGATCGCGAAGGCATGGCCTTCCTCATCCTCACCGGGCGTTACATTGGTTACCTTCCGGATCACTATGCCCAGGCCTGGGTGCAGCAGGGACGCCTGCGCGCCCTCAAGGCCAGCAGCCGCTTCTACGACATCAACCTGGCCGCCGTGACGCGCAAGGGGCGTCGTGCGCATCTGGTACTGGAGAGCTTTCTCGAAGCCCTGGCCGAGGGCTGATGGCCTGCACCGTTGATGAGCACTGCGTTCCGGCATGGTGCATGAAGCATCGCGAACAGCACTTCGGGCACAAAAGCACCGCGAATCGTATCCAAACCATAGCCTAGCGTTGCGCACAAAAGCCCAAAAAAACTGATCACATGGTCAGCTTCTTGCATTCAGGCGAGCACCCGCTGCTGCCAGGTGCCGCCCTGCGAGCATCGTCCGCCCACCCGCCTCTGTCGCGAGAACCTGCCATGCCCAATGAAACGCCCGCCCATTCCGACCTGATCTATGCCCTGGACGATCGCCCCGCGCCGCTGCCGGCGTTCTTCGCCGCCCTGCAGCACGTTCTGGCCTGCTTCGTCGGCATCGTCACGCCGACCCTGATCATCGGCGGCGTGCTCGGCCTGCACGAGCAACTGCCTTACCTGATCAGCATGGGCCTGATGGTCTCCGGTGTCGGCACCCTGATCCAGGCGCGCCGGCCCTTCGGCATAGGCGCCGGGATGATCTGCGTGCAGGGCACCAGCTTCGCCTTCCTCAGTGCGGTGCTGGCCGCCGGGATGATGGTCAAGGCCCGCGGCGGCAATGCCGATGACATCCTGGCGATGGTCTTCGGTGTGTGCTTCTTCGGTGCCTTCATCGAGATGCTGCTGAGCCGTTTCATCGGCCGCCTGCAACGCATCGTCACGCCGCTGGTGACGGGCATCGTCATCACCATCATCGGTATCAGCCTGATCGAAGTGGGCATCACCGACCTCGGCGGCGGCGCCAATGCCGAGAATTTCGGTGCGCCGATCAACCTGGCCCTGGGCGCGCTGGTGCTGGTTTGCATCATCGTGCTCAACCGCCTGAGCAACCCCTGGCTGCGCCTGTCGGCCATCATCATCGGCCTGTTGCTGGGTTCGCTGCTCGCCTGGCTGTGCGGTGTGCTGGTACCGCAGCCACTGCCCGAGCTGCCGCTGATCAGCCTGCCAGTCCCCTTTCGTTACGGCTTCGCCTTCGACTGGATGGCCTTCGTCCCGGTGGCCTTGATCTATCTGATCACCGCCATCGAAACCACCGGCGACCTCACCGCCAACTGCATGATCTCGCGCCAGCCGATCAAGGGCCCGCAATACCTCGAACGCATCAAGGGCGGGGTGTTCGGCGATGGCGTCAGCTCGCTGATCGCCGCCGTGTTCAACACCTTTCCCAACACCACCTTCAGCCAGAACAATGGCGTGATCCAGCTCTCCGGCGTGGCCAGCCGGCATGTCGGCTACTACATCGGCGCGCTGCTGATCGTGCTCGGGCTGTTCCCCGTGCTCGGTGCGGTGCTGCAGCAGATTCCCAAGCCGGTGCTGGGTGGCGCCACCCTGGTGATGTTCGGCACGGTGGCCGCCGCCGGCATCCGCATCCTCGCCCAGGCCCCGCTGGATCGCCGCAGCCTGTTGATCATGGCCACCAGCTTCGGCATCGGCCTGGGCATCTCCAGTCAGCCAGAGCTGCTACGGCAGATGCCGACGCTGGTGCAGACCGTGTTCGGTTCAGCCATTACCAGCGGCGGCCTCACCGCCATCCTGATGAACCTGCTGCTGCCTCTGGAGCCTGACGAACGCGCAGAATGAGGCGAATGATGGCGAGCGATTCCGTCAAATCAACGTCGCCGAGTTCATGACGGCAAGCTTTTTGCTGGCAATGGGCCAGAGTGTTGCGGGAGTAACACTCGTCACCACCCACAGGGCCCCAGCTCCCTTCCAGGGGCCGTCATGACTTATCAAGGTTGCCAAGGGGCCACGATGTTTTTCTTCAATCCGGTTCTGGCGTTGATGAACCGCGCCCGCTACGCCCATAAATTCCTGCTCATCTTCACGCTCTTCATGCTGCCCTACTGCTGGCTGTCGATCAGCAAGCTGATGGATGTCGGCCAGGATCTCGACGCCTCACGCAACGAGCTGCAAGGCCTGCTCAGCCTCGAACACTACCTGCCGGTTTACCGCCAGGCGCTGGAGATGGCCGGCATGCAGGTGATCGGCTACGCCCGTAACAAGGACGATGCCAAACAGCTCATCGAGCAGACGACGCAGGCCTACCAACAGCAGCGCCAGGCTCTCGATGCCCACCTGCAGGGCGGCCCGTTCGCTGACTTCGCCCTGGGCGATGGCGCCCAGGGCACCGAGCCCAGCAGCAAGATATCCACCCAGGGCCTGAGCTCGCAGATGATCGAGCACAGCCGCTTCATCGCTCCGCTGATCGCCAACATGCGCGAGATTGCCGCCGTCTCGCGCCTGAGCCAGGACAGCGACCCGCGTGTGTACCGCAACGTCGACCTGCTGCTCAACGAGTGGCTGCCCCTGTATGACGTGATGGCGCGCACCCGCATCTATGCCAGCTACATGACCGCCTACGGCTTTCTCGAGTCGTCGACGCGGCCGACCATCACCAACCAGCTCGACACCCTCTCGCGCTACGCCGACCTGGCCCAGGGCAAGGGCAACGCAGAGGCACGCCAGTTGATGAGCGAGGCCGCCAAGGCAGCGGCCGAACGCTACAAGCGCGAGATCGTCGACACCTACACGCAAAGCGGCTACTTCGACCAGAAATCGGTCGAGCAGTGGCAGCAGCGCTACGCGGCCTATGCACCACAGTTCGCCAGCCTCGACCAGGCCAGCCAGGCGCTGCTCACGGAAACCCGCACGCTGCTGCAGACCCGTGCCGATGCCAACCAGCACGCCCTGATGCTCTGGTCAGCCAGCCTGGCACTGGTGATCGCCCTGCTGCTGTACCTGTTCGTCGGCTTCTACCTGTCGGTGCACGGCGCCATCCGCGACCTGACCAGCGCTACCCGGCGCATGGCCGAGGGCGACCTGCGCCAGCCAGTGACCACCGCCGCCCGCGATGAGCTGGGCGACCTGGCCAAGGACTTCAACGACATGCAGACCCGCATGCAGCAGCTCATCGCCGAGGTGGTGCGCTTCTCCGAAAGCACGTTGGGCAAGGCCCAGAGCGTGGCCGACAGCGCCTCCACCAGCCAGCGCAGCGTCGAGCGCCAGGCCAGCGAACTGGAACTGATCGCCACCTCGATGAGCGAACTGGTGAGCAACGTTCAGGAGGTCAGCCAGAACTCCCACGTTACCGCCGACAAGGCCAACGGCGCCGGTGAGAAATGCCGCGAGGGCCGCATACAGGTGGATCAGGCGGTGACGCGGATCAACCAGTTGTTCACCGAGATGGACGACTCCATCGCCGCCATCACCTCGGTGGAAAAGGAAAGCCAGGAGATCGTCAAGGCCGTCGACCTGATCAAGAGCGTGGCCGAACAGACCAACCTGCTGGCCCTCAACGCCGCCATCGAGGCCGCGCGGGCCGGCGAGCAGGGCCGCGGCTTCGCCGTAGTGGCCGACGAGGTGCGCAGCCTGGCGATTCGCTCGCACGAGCTGACCGGCGAGATCGACCAGACCATCGAGCGCCTGCGCCAGCAGGTCGACAACGCGGTGAAGACCATTCGCAACAGCCACCAGAGCGCGGCGCAGAGCGTCGAGCAGGTGACCCTGACGGCCAGCACCTTCGAGGCCATCACCGGCAGCATGGATCAGATCATCGACCACAACATCCAGATCGCCTCGGCCGCCGAGCAGCAGGCCGCCGTGGTGCAAGGCGTCGAGCAGAACACCCTGGAGATCAAGAGCCTGAGCGAGAGCAACGCCCACGAGGCACAAAGCACGGTGCACGTCAGCGGCGAGCTGAGCGGCATGACCCGCGACCTGCACGGGTTGCTCGCCTCGTTCAGGGTCTGACCCGCGCCAAGGCACCAGCGCCCATTGCTTGCCGCGCGGGCGCTGGCAGCCGTTTTCCTGCAGCAAGGCTTGTCACCCAGGCGGGGCTGGGGTATCAGTGCAATCGCTCCGCCCCCAGATCAGTTCGGAATCGCCATGACCCTTGAAGTCCATGCTCACACCGCCCACGACAAACCCGCTGGGCGCATTCGCCAGAAAAACGAAGAGGCCATCATCAAGGCCGCCGAAGAGGAGTTCGCCCGTCACGGCTTCAAGGGCACCAGCATGAACACCATCGCGCAGAACGTCGGCCTGCCCAAGGCCAACCTGCACTACTACTTCACCAACAAGCTGGGGCTGTACCTGGCGGTGCTGAGCAACATCCTCGAACTCTGGGACAGCACCTTCAATCACCTCACCGTCGACGACGACCCGGCCGAGGCGCTGGAACGCTATATCCGCGCCAAGATGGAGTTCTCCCGGCGCCAGCCGAAGGCCTCGCGCATCTTCGCCATGGAAGTGATCAGCGGTGGCGAGTGCCTGTCGCAATACTTCAATCAAAGCTACCTGGAGTGGTTCCGTGGCCGCGCTGCAGTGTTCGAGGCCTGGATCGCCGCCGGCAAGATGGATCCGGTCGACCCGATGCACCTGATCTTCCTGCTGTGGAGCAGCACCCAGCATTACGCCGACTTCGCCTCGCAGATCTGCCGCATCAAGCAGTGCTCGCGCCTGACCAAGCAGGACTTCGAGGAGGCCGCCGAACAACTGGTGCAGATCATCCTCAAGGGCTGCGGCCTGACACCCGCAAACAAAGCTTCATAGACTCGTCACATTCGCCCACTAGGCTGCCCTCCACCTGTGGAGGAGAGTTGCCTGATGGACAATAACGAACTGACTGACCTGCAGCGCCTGGTACTGAGCCGGCGCCGCTTCATCGGCACCGGCGCCCTGGCCGGCGCCGCCCTGTTCCTGGCCGGCAGCCCGCTGGGCCGCACGGCTCTGGCCAATGCCATCAGCACTCAAGCGCTGCTCGGCTTCGACAACATCGCGGCGACCACCGCCGACACCATCACCCTGCCGCCGGGCTACCGCTTCGACGTGCTGATTAGCTGGGGCCAGCCGCTGCATGCCGACTCCACGCCCTATCGCGGCGATGGCAGCCACACCGCCAAGGAGCAGCTCGGCCAGTTCGGCGAGAACAACGACGGCATGAGCTTCTTCCCCTGGCCGGGCGACGCCAACCGCGCGCTCATGGCGATCAACAACGAATACTGCAACTACCAATATCTGCTGCAGCACGGCAAGCCGCCGCAGTCCCTGGCAGACGTGCGCAAGGCCCAAGCCGCCGTGGGCGTCACCGTCATCGAAGTCAAACGCAATGCCGATGGCGCCTGGCAGTTCGTCCAGGGCTCGCCGTACAACCGTCGCATCCATGCCAACCTGCCCATGGAAATCAGCGGCCCGGCGCGTGGCCATGCGCTGATGAAAACCGCCGCCGACCCGCTCGGCACCGAAGTGCTCGGCACCTTCCAGAACTGCTCCAGCGGCATGACTCCCTGGGGCACCTACCTGACCTGCGAAGAGAACTTCACCGACTGCTTCGGCAGCACCGACGCCAAGCTGGCCCTGAGCCCGGCGCTCAAGCGTTACAGCGCCAACCTCGAAGGCGCCAGCGACAACCGCTGGCACCTGTTTGATGAGCGCTTCGACTTCTCCCGCCATCCCAACGAGATCAACCGCCACGGCTGGATCACCGAGATCGACCCGTTCGACCCGGACTCCAAGCCGATCAAGCGCACCGCACTGGGCCGCTTCAAGCACGAGAACGCCGCCCTCACCGAGACCCGCGACGGTCGTGTGGTGGTGTACATGGGCGACGACGAGCGCGGCGAATTCATCTACAAATTCATCAGCCGTGATCGCCTCGACAAGAGCAATCCCAAGGCCAACCGTCACCTGCTCGACCATGGTGATCTCTACGTCGCCCACCTCGGCGGCGACGACCTGCAACCCCGTGGCGAGGGGCGCTGGATCAAGCTGCGCTTCGGCCAGAACGGCCTGACGCCGGAGAACGGCTTCAGCGACCACGGCGACGTGCTCATTCGCGCCCGTGCTGCCGGCACCCAGGTTGGCGCCACGCGCATGGATCGCCCGGAATGGATCGCCGTCAGCCCGCAGGACGGCCAGGTCTATTGCACCCTGACCAATAACGTCAAACGCGGCAACGAAGACCAGCCGGTGGACGGCGCCAACCCGCGCGCCAACAACCTCTACGGGCAAATCCTGCGCTGGCGCGAAGCTGGCGACGACGCCGCTGCCGAGCGCTTCACCTGGGATCTGTTCGTGGTCGCCGGCAACCCGGTGGTGCACCCCGACACGCCCAATGCCGGCTCGGCCAACGTCAACGCCGACAACATGTTCAACAGCCCCGACGGCCTCGGCTTCGACAAGGATGGCCGCCTGTGGGTGCTCACCGACGGCAACTACAGCAACAGCGGCGACTTCGCCGGCATGGGCAACAACCAGATGCTCTGCGCCGACCCGGTCAGCGGCGAGATTCGTCGCTTCCTGGTCGGCCCGCGCGGCTGCGAGATCACCGGCCTGGCCTTCGCCCCGGATCAACGCACCATGTTCGTCGGCGTGCAGCATCCGGGCGAGGATGGCAAGTCCAGCTTCCCGGATCACCGCGACGGCATGCACCCACGCTCCTCGGTGGTGATGATCCGCCGCGACGACGGTGGCGTGATCGGCGCCTGATAGCGCCCTGGGTAGAACAGCGCCCGCCAGGCTTATACTGACGGGCGTTTTCATTTGCAGACCCGGTTGCCATGCCCAGTACCCTGCTCGGCCCTTGCGAATACCGCGAGGAAATCCGCAAAAGCCGCTTCCTCGCCCTCGCCGCCCCAGTCGCCAGCGCCGCCGAAGCTCAGGCCTTTATCGAGCGCCACAGCGACCTGGCCGCCTCGCACAACTGCTGGGCGTGGAAGGTCGGCAACCAGTACCGCTTCAACGACGACGGCGAACCGGGCGGCACCGCCGGCCGGCCCATCCTCGCCGCCATAGAAGGGCAGGGTTGCGACCAGGTGGTGGTACTGGTGATCCGCTGGTACGGCGGCATCCAGCTCGGCACCGGCGGCCTGGCCCGCGCCTACGGCGGCAGCGCGGCCAAATGCCTGCAGGCCGGCGAGCGCCGCGAACTGATCATGCGCCAGACCTTCACCTGCCATTTGCAGTTCGCCGAACTGCCGTTGTTCAAAGCTCGCCTGAACGAGCTGGACAGCCTGATCGAGAGCGAGCACTACGACGCCACCGGCGCCCGCCTGCACCTGGCCGTGGCACCGGCCGAGCGTGAAGTGCTGGAGCGGCTGTTGGGCGATATCAGCCGTGGACGGGAGAGCCTGAGCGCACCATGAAACGAACATTGATTGCCGCGCTGCTTCCATGGCTGGCACTGACGGCCCAGGCCGAAGTGCAGGAGCGCTTGCAAGAGCAGTACTACGACCTGCAGGTGGCCTCCGGCGAGCCCCTCAGCCTTGCTCTCGACCAGGCTTCACCGATTCGCCAGAACGGCCAGATCTATCACGCCTATACCCGCTGGCGTGTGCAATGGAATTTCTGGTGGCGCGAGCAACGTGACGGTCGCTGCCAGATCGACCTCACCCGTACCCAGTTGCACGCCACCATCACCCTGCCCCGCCTGGGCGGCGGTGATGCACAGCAGCGCCAGCGTTTCGAGCAGTACCTCGGTGCGCTGCGCGAACATGAACTGGGCCACTACCGCATCGGCCAGGCAGCCGCCGCCGAGATCGACGCCGCCCTGCTGGCGACACCGGAATATCCAAGCTGCGCCGAGATGCAACAGCAGGCCAATCAACGCGCCAACACCATCCTGCAACGCTATGCCGAACAGGAACGGCAGTACGACCAGCAGACCGGCCACGGCCGCAGCCAGGGCGCCTGGCTGACAGACTAAGTGCGCTATGCTAAGGCACCTCTCTCACCGTCATGGAGCCTGATATGACTGCCTCCCGATCCATCCTGATCATCGGTGCCTCGCGCGGCCTTGGCCTTGGCCTGGCCAGTGAATTCGCCGCCCAGGGCTGGGCCGTGACCGCCACCGTACGCAGCGCGGCGCAGCAATCCCCCCTGCAAGAGCTCGGCGTGCGCGTGGAGCATCTGGAAATGACCGATCCGGCCAGCCTGGAGCAACTGGCTGGTCGCCTCGACGGACAACGCTTCGACGTCATCTTCGTCAATGCCGGTGTCGCCGGCCCCGCGCACCACAGCACCGCACAGGCCAACGCAGAAGAAATGGGCCAACTGTTCCTGACCAACGCCGTCGCCCCGCTGCGCGTGGCCGAGCGCCTGCTGCCGAACCTGGCCGCCGAGCAGGGGCTGATCGTGTTCATGAGCTCGATCCTCGGCAGCATCGAAACCGGCGCCGGCATGGGCATGCCGCTGTACGGTGCCAGCAAGGCTGCACTCAACCACCTGGCGCAGTGCTTCGTGCGCGGCCAGGACAACCCCAAGCTCGGCGTGCTGCTGATGCATCCAGGCTGGGTACGCACCGACATGGGCGGCGACAATGCCCCGCTGGATATCGACAGCAGTTGCAAAGGCATGGTCGAACAGGTCGGCGCAGCCGTCGGCCAACCTGGCTTGCGCTACCTCGACTACCAAGGCAATCCGCTGCCCTGGTAAGCGCCTGACGTATAGCCCCCCAGGACAATGGCTCCCACGCGCCAGCGTGGGAGCACTACCGCGACGCTCGGCGTCGCTACCGAGCCGGATAGGCTGTTGCCATTTCCTGCCAGCGTGCACAGTCAGAGCGCCTCGATATACCTATACTCTTGCGTGCTAAGAACACTCGCTGGATGCGAGCCTCCCAAAACCGTCAATCGGAACCAGGTCAATGGACAACCTGTATCAGCCTCCCAAAGCCGAACTGCTGGACGAACAATCCTCCCCCCGCAGCGCCTTCTTCGTCACCTCAGAGAACAAACTCTACCTGCTGAATTTCGCCACCTTCGGCCTTTACCCCCTCTACTGGTTCTACAAGCAGTGGGACAGCCAGCGTGCTGCAATGCTGCCGAAAAAGATCATGCCGGCCGTACGCTCGTTCTTTCAGATCTTCTTCACCCATTCGCTATGCAGGCGGATCAGCGAGCACAAGCAGCGTCAGGGTCTGGGATCATGGGATTATTCAGGCACCGCCTGGCTCTATGTCGTGCTGATGGTAGTCAGCAATGGCCTGTCTCGTATCGAGCTCGAGAACGGTTCTCTGAATATGCTACTGCTGATCGGCTGCATCGTGGCTCCGGCGATCCCCCTGGCACAAATCCAGCGACACGCCAACCAAGCCAGCGGCGATGACAACGGCCAGAGCAATGCCCGTATCAGCGGCCTCAACCTGCTGTTCATCATCCCTGCCGCAGCGCTCTGGATGCTCGCTCTGGTTGGTTCCTATCTCTGAAGCCCGAACGCAAACGTTGTAGTTGTGGATGGGTGGAGTGCAGCGAAGCCCATCGTTCAGGCATCGCTACATTCGATCCCGGCTACCTGCTCGCCAATGGTGGATAAGCTTCGCGTTATCCACCCTACGCCCTGAGCTTATTGTGTTCGGTTAACGATTAAGCTAAGGGGCGGGCTTTAGCCCGTCCCAGTGAGCGAAGCGAACGGTTTGAACCAATTATTATGTTTCAAATAGCACGTCTGGAAGCTCATATTCAGCGCCAAACTCATTCAGCAACCTCATTATTTTGATTATTATATTAATTGCCTTTATTGCGTCAGGTCTTTCGCAGCTCATGCCATTGTGAATTGCATCATTTCTTGTGTTATTAAGCCACTTAAGTTCGCTGGCTAACTGGCCTTTCTCGATTATGGATACACCGGTAAGAGCTTTGTGGAAGCTCCCAAGATAGACCTTCAGCCTGTCGTAAGCTATTTTTGAGAGCAAATCTTCACTTTCGTCACTTGATAATTCTTCCATCTTCTTTTTTAGGTGGTCTTGAACTGAGCTGTCAAGCAGTGAGAATGCAATCAGTAGGCCCTCACTGTTGTATCCTCGCTCTACAAGTTCAGATGCTCTAACTAATGTGTACCATTCATTGGATGGCACTGATGGCTTATGAGATAAAGCGCTTTGCAGTGAGTCATTTTCTGCATAGAAGCTGGAGTTGCCTTGCATTGCATACGTTTGGCCGTCGACTACAAGCTGATAGAAGAGTAGGTCTATTATTCCTACACTCCTTATTTCCTTGGTGTATCTCGTGTTTCCATCAATGTATTTTGCTATCAACAATATTGTGTTTAGACACCCTAGAACTTCCCATATCAGCTTGTCGGACTGGCATCTTTTGGCTAGTGAAGCCTCATCACCGACATGCGTTATATGCATAGTTAGCTTTGCGACCAGCATATGAGACGTGTCAATTGTTTTGATTCCTGGAATAATATCGAATTTATTCTCAGGTGATATTTGCAGTATTACGGGGTGACTTGATTTTTTTACCTCTGCCGAAAGGACCATTCCCTTGAGGCGAGGTTTGAACGGCAACACCGCAATGAATTCTAGTTGTCTATCCATTTTCGCCTTGAAACATAACGCTTTTGTAAAAGGCGCGACGTCAGGAGCGTCCTTTTAACAAACTTGTTAGATTTTCAATCTCTGACTTAGACAATGACTCAAGATGTTGAATAAGCATTCTTTTTTGCTTTTTATCATCAGTGTCACCCTCAGGGTCAAATGATAGAAGCAAGTCTGTAAATCCCAAATTTTTAATTTCTACCTGATTAGCATTGTTTGATAAACAGTCTGGAACTTCGGTTCTATAGGGGTCACAGACTATTAACTTTGTACCAGGTATCTTCAACCAATCACAAAAGACCACATTTACATGCTCATCTCCGAAACCATAGCCAATGACAACAAGTTCACGAACAGACATAATTCTAGTTTCAAATTCTTCAAATAACTCCCTGGGTGCAATCTGTTCAAATTTGTCTGAAAACTTGTGTCCACCTGAAAGTAAAGATCGCCTTAGAAATTGAAGCTCACCGGAATCATCATTAACAAAAAGCTCATTGACTCCTCGAACGCCTGACTTTTGGCATTCCGCCAAGCTAAGTCTTTCGATATTTCTAACCGCCCTAACGTAAGACCCAAACTCGCTGTCTCCGACAGATTTCAGGTATTTACCTTTATCTTCTATTGCAAAAATATCAAATGATCCGTGTAGCTTGACAAGATTAACGCCAGACTCGTTTTGATCAAAGAAATCTAAGCGGTGCTGCTGAAGCTCCTCTTTCGTAACAACCTTGAAAGAACCCAATCGACCATATCCATGTTCACGATCAGCATAGAAGCCATCTTTCAAAGGAATTTTATAGAATGCACATAGCTCCTCTACGATTAAGTCATGATTCAGTGAATAGATATCTAAACAGCCAAATTTTTTGATGATCGCTTTCAGACCAAAATAGTGATCAAATCTAAACTGCATTCTAGGATTGCATTTCTCTTGCAGCTCCAAGAGCAATAACTGGATGCATTCTGTGGCTTGCTTAATTAACCCATCAACAATTTCGCGCTCTTTTCCAACCGAAGATAGCTTCCATTTCTCTAGCTCGCTTACCATTTGCTCATAGTGCATATCCGTATTGCGTATGATTGCCACAAATCGCTCTTTAATTTCTTTATTGTCTGAAAAATTGAATAGCTGTGTATCAATCCTCTTTAAAACATTCTCCCTAAATGTGGCTGTAAATGGCCAGACAAGCGGCATCCCACACTCTACTGACGCTCCTGCACCTAGAAAAAATGCCAACATTCGGTACGTACTCCTTAAAAATCTAACGCTTTGCTCACCGGAAAATTAGGAGCGCAGCGAGTAATTTTTCCGAGTGCAGCAATTTGTTAGGCTACACAGGCTTGACCTTATCACCAACATTGGGATCATCGAAAGGCATAGCTTCTTTCTCTGGCTCCTCAACAACCTCGCCGCTCAATGAAGCTAGAATTCCTGTTTGACGACGAATTATACGACCTCTAGAAACAACACGATTAGATTTAATAGTGGTCATTTTCGACTGAACGTGGGTTGCTGTTCCTGTACCTCTAATTATTTCCAAGTTGCCCAAGCTTTCTCCAGTCTCAGGATCTTTCAGCTCTTCTGGGTCTACGTAATAGACTAAAAAATTATCACCCTTCTTCACGCCGTGGTCTGATCCGCGATTAATTATCAGAGTGTATTCGTCATTAACCTTTGCAACTAACGCTGGGTAGTTTGCTTTTTGTGTATTATCTGCCATTTGAAATATCCTCTAAGATAAAGCTGGGTACAGACGCTTTAACAATCAATTTTCTCAACTCATCTTTAGAGTTCGCCATGATTTGGGTAAGTTTTTCGCCGAAGTCATAATTATCGGTAATGACTATTTGTACTTTTTTGTCATTTTGCACATTTATTACTTTACCTACGCCTACGAGCCGTTCCAGGTCATCTTCCAAGTAGTAAACAGAAATGATGGCATCATGTGACAAAAGAGGCGTTGGCTCGACTAAAAACAAAGCACAAGCACCTGAATAGGCTTTAGGTGCATCCTTAACATACATAACACGAGGAATTTTCGCATCTGATTCCTGACATGCAGTCCACGCAGCCCTTAATGCAACAACTACCGCAAAGAAAACGACAATTATTGCTGGCAAAATATATTTTAATTCGACACTGCTGGCCTCAGGTACTAAGTAAAAAACAAGTAGCGCACCAATAAAACTAAGAAAGGTAAGAATACCTCCCCAGCTTTTTATTGTGCTCTCCCATAGGAGATTACCGAAAGACAATTGTTTCATGTATAAATGAATCTCCTAAGTTTGATTTGTGGCCTAACGCTTCAATAACCAGCGCAGCTCTTTTGCGTCCGGCGCCGCAGGCGCGTAGCTAATTGACTTGTTAGGTTTTTTTTCGACCAGCACTTATGTATATATAAAATATGGTCAAAAATCATCATCAACATGTTTAATCATGCAACTGGCTACATCGAGATAATGACCGCCGCCAAGGTCAATCTCATACTCTTCTTGGTTTCCTGAGAAATAATTAGAACTATTTAGGGTGTTCGGTTGAGGCACCGGATTAATTGGTTGGTACCTTGAGTCATCGTAATAGCGGCAGATATCAGGTCGACACTCATAGCGACTAATACCTCCATGAAAGCTATTCTCGTATGTAACACATGAGCCATAACGATGGCCAATAAAGCCTTCAACTAAGTAAGTCATTTGTGCTGGATTCAACCGAAAACACTCACTTAGACTGCCGGTACTAAAATGAATTAACCTCTCTAAACCCGGCTGAACATCAAGATAACTTAATAAGTTAGATTCGATTTCGTGAACATTGCCCCGGATTATATTAAAAGCAGTAAAAATGAAGTATCCAGGATTTTGAGAAGATCTATGACGTGTGTCCAAGCCATTTGTTGTCTTGCCAATTTTTGACCATGTCCGATTGTAGATGTCCCCTCCAATGTATATCCAGTCATTGGTGTCGGGGCTACTATAAAATTCTTCGGAACCTCTCAATTTACCTCTCCTTGTTTGAACTCATATCATGATGCTAGAAACCTAACAGTGATTAGATGGAAGGCGGTACTAATCCAATAGTAGAGCCTTCCATCTAACTCCGCACCATCACGTTTCGCTTGCTGCCAAAAATCCTTCCCAATCATAGTCTTACTGTTATGCCCAGACAGTCTGGCGTATTCGCTTGACCTCCTCTTTTTGCTCCAGCATTACGGCCCCGAAGCGCCCTGTGCGCCGCCACCGGCATTCGGCTACGGGTCGCTGCGGCCAGCAAACAGGCAACCCCGGATTGCATCCGGGCTACGGGTCGCGGCTGAAACCCCTCCTACAGGCAGATGCAGCCCTTGTGGGAGGGGCTTTAGCCGCGAACGCGCGAATGCGGTGCGTCGGGCGCTGCCGGCGGAGAGGCGCGCACCAGCGCCGGGCATGAAAACCCCACAGCCGGAGAGCCAGGCCTCAGGAGATGCATTTTTCTGACTCCATGGCCAGGTTTTTGCTTTGGCCATGCTCAGTCATTCCCATGAGCATCTCCCATGCACGCCCCACACGCTTCCCCACGCTTGCAGCTAACTGCCATCAGCAAGCAGTACACCGGATGTCTGGCCAATGACCGTATCGATTTGAGCATTGCCCCCGGCGAGATCCGTGCCCTGCTCGGCGAGAACGGTGCCGGCAAGAGCACGTTGATGAAGATCATCTACGGCGTCACCCAGCCCAGCAGCGGCGAGATTCGCTGGCAGGGCCAGCCGCTGGTGATGCGCGACCCGGCCATGGCGCGGCGTCTGGGCATTGGCATGGTGTTCCAGCATTTCTCGCTGTTCGAGACGCTGACCGTCGCCGAGAACATCGCCCTGGCCATGGGCGCGGACGCCGGCACACCGAAGCAGTTGGAACCGAGGATCCGTGAGGTGTCGCAGCGCTACGGCATGGCGCTGGAGCCAACGCGCCTGGTGCACAGCCTGTCCATCGGCGAACGGCAGCGGGTGGAGATCGTCCGTTGCCTGATGCAGGACATCAAACTGCTGATCCTCGACGAGCCCACCTCGGTGCTCACCCCGCAGGAGGCCGACGAGCTGTTCGTCACCCTGCGCCGCCTGGCCGATGAGGGCTGCAGCATCCTCTTTATCAGCCACAAGCTCGGCGAGGTGCGCGCGCTGTGCCAGAGCGCCACGGTGCTACGCGGCGGGCGGGTTTCCGGGCATTGCGTGCCAGCCGAGTGCAGCGATCTGGAGCTGGCGCGGCTGATGGTTGGCGACGCCGAGGGGCTGGAAAGCAGTTACCCGAAAGTCAGCGGCGGCCTGCCACGGCTGCGTGTGGATGATCTGAGTTGGCACAACCCCGACCCGTTCGGCTGCTCGCTGGAGCGCATTCGCCTGGAGGTGCGCAGCGGCGAGATCGTCGGCATCGCCGGGGTGGCCGGCAATGGCCAGGACGAGTTGCTGGCCCTGCTCAGCGGCGAAACCCGCCTGCCCCGTGGCGAACGCGAGCGGGTCAGCCTGGATGCCGCGCCCGTGGCCAACCTGCACCCAGATGCACGGCGCAAACTGGGCCTGGCCTTCGTGCCTGCCGAACGCCTCGGCCATGGCGCGGTGCCGGAGATGAGCCTGGTGGACAACGCTCTGCTCACCGCCTTCGGCCAGGGCCTGGTCAAGGGTGGGCTGGTACAGCGCGGCAAGGTGCGCGCGCTGGCCGAGCAGATCATCCAGCGCTTCGCGGTGAAAACGCCAGATGCCGACACCGCTGCACGCAGCCTGTCCGGCGGCAATCTGCAGAAGTTCATCCTGGGGCGGGAAATCCTGCAAAACCCGAAACTGCTGGTGGCCGCGCACCCGACCTGGGGCGTGGACGTCGGTGCCGCTGCGGCCATCCACCGCGCGCTGATCGCCCTGCGCGATGCCGGCGCGGCGATCCTGGTGATATCCGAAGACCTCGACGAGCTGTTCCAGATCAGCGACCGCATCGGCGCGCTGTGCAGCGGGCGCCTCTCGCCGCTGGCCGAGACGGCGCAGGTATCCACCGTGGAAGTCGGCCGCTGGATGGCCGGTGAATTCGATCAACCCGCCGCCGCTGCGGCCTGCTGACGGAGCCCGTCATGCTGTTATCCCTGGAACCGCGCGGCCAGGAGTCGCGCCCCATGCTCTGGCTGTCACCGCTACTCGCCGCCGTGCTCACTCTGCTCAGCGGCATGCTGCTGTTCACCCTGCTCGGCCATGATCCGCTGGAAACCCTGCACACCCTGCTCATCGCGCCGGTCAGCGACTGGTATGGCGTTTCCGAACTGCTGGTCAAGGCGCTGCCGATCCTGCTCTGCGCCCTGGGCCTGGCGGTGGCCTACCAGGCGCGTATCTGGAACATCGGCGCCGAGGGCCAGTTGCTGATCGGCGCCCTGGCAGGCAGTGCCATGGCCCTGCAACTGATCGACTGGGAAAGCCGCTGGGCGCTGGCCTGGGTGGTGCTGGCCGGCACCTGCGCGGGAGCGGCCTGGGCAGGGCTTACCGCCTGGCTGCGCACGCAGTTCAACGCCAACGAAATCCTCACCAGCATCATGCTCAACTACATCGCGCTGAACCTGCTGCTGTTCTTCGTGCATGGCCCGCTGAAGGACCCGGCCGGCTTCAACTTCCCCGAATCGGCCATGTTCGGCGATGCCAGCCGCCTGCCGCTGGTCAGCGAGGACGGGCGCCTGCACGGCGGCCTATACCTGGCGCTGCTGGCCCTGGTGGCGGTATGGGTGCTGCTGCACAAGAGCTTTCTCGGCTTCCAGATCAAGGTGCTCGGCCTGGACAAACGCGCTGCTGGCTTCGTCGGTTTTCGCGAAAAACGCCTGGTGTGGTTCGCCCTGCTGGTCAGCGGCGCGCTGGCTGGGCTGGCGGGTGTGGGCGAAGTGGCCGGGCCCATCGGCCAACTGGTGCCGCAGGTGTCACCCGGTTACGGCTATGCAGCGATCACCGTGGCCTTTCTCGGTCGTCTCAACCCGCTCGGCATAGTCGCCGCCAGCCTGCTGATGGCGCTGCTGTACCTGGGCGGCGAGAACGCGCAGATGAACCTCAATCTGCCGCAGGCGATCACCCAACTGTTCCAGGGCATGATGCTGTTCTACCTACTGGCCTGCGATGTGCTGATTCTCTATCGGCCACGCTTCGCGTGGCGCTTCAAGCTGCCAGCCACGAGCCGCAAGCAGGAGTCCGCCGCATGACTTGTTTCCATTTTTCCTTTACTTGCCGCTTGCAGCCTGAGGCTTGACGCTCATGGATCTCGACCTGTTGACCAATATCTTCTACGCCATGGTGCGCACCGGTACGCCGCTGCTGCTGGTGGCACTGGGCGAGCTGGTGTGCGAGAAGAGCGGCGTGCTCAACCTCGGCCAGGAAGGCATGATGCTGTTCGGTGCGGTGATCGGTTTTATCGTCGCCTTCAGCACCGGCAGCCTGTGGCTGGGCGTGCTGCTGGCGATTGCCGCCGGCATGCTGCTGTCGCTGCTGTTCGCCGCCGTGGCGCTGGGCTTCAACGCCAACCAGGTGGCCACCGGCCTGGCCCTGACCATTTTCGGCGTGGGTCTTTCCACCTTCGTCGGCGCCGCCTGGGTCGGCAAGCCGTTGTCCGGCTTCGAGCCCATCGTCATTCCGCTGCTGTCCGACATCCCGCTGATCGGGCGCATGCTGTTCGCCCAGGACGTGCTGATCTACCTGTCCTTCGCCCTGTTCGCCCTGGTGGCCTGGGTGCTGCTGAAAAGCCGTATAGGCCTGATCATCCAGGCCGTTGGCGAGAACCCGGACGCCGCCAGCGCCATGGGTCTGCCGGTGCTGCGCGTGCGCACCCTGGCGGTGTTGTTCGGCGGCGCCATGGCCGGCCTGGCGGGTGGTTACCTGTCGCTGGCCTACACGCCGATGTGGGCGGAGAACATGACCGCCGGGCGCGGCTGGATCGCCCTGGCGCTGGTGGTGTTCGCCAGTTGGCGCGTATTCCGCGTTCTGCTCGGCGCCTACCTGTTCGGCCTGGCCAGCATCCTCCATCTGGTGGCGCAGGGTATCGGCCTGTCGATCCCGTCGAACCTGCTGGCCATGCTTCCGTATGTCGCCACCATCCTGGTGCTGGTGCTGCTTTCGCGCGATGCGCTCAAGACCCGCTTGTATGCGCCGGTATCGCTGGGCCAGCCTTGGCAGCCGGGGCATTGAGTTAAGCGGCAAGCTTCAAGCTTCAAGCGGCAAGAAGAGCCTGAGCGCTGGACGGACGCAGCCCAGCCGCTAGACTGCTTGTAGCTTGTAGCTTGTAGCTTGTAGCTGGCGCCTCGCGCCCCCCCTGGATCAGCAGACAGGGTCAACACTGAGCTGGCTCGACTCAACCACTGAGGAGCCACTCATGGCTGCTACCCGTATCTGGATCAAGAACCCCCTCGCCGTTTTCACCGCCAACGATCAAGACGCCTGCGGCGGCCTGGTGATCGAGGATGGCCGCATCAGCGAGCTGCTCAGCGCCGGCCAGCAACCCGCACAGCCCTGTCAGCAGGTGTTCGATGCCCGCGAGCATGTGCTGCTGCCGGGTCTGATCAACACCCACCACCATTTCTACCAGACCCTCACCCGCGCCTGGGCGCCTGTGGTCAACCAGCCGCTGTTCCCCTGGTTGCAGACGCTCTACCCGGTCTGGGCACGCCTAACGCCCGAGAAACTGGCCCTGGCCAGCAAGGTGGCATTGGCCGAACTGCTGCTGTCCGGCTGCAGCACCGCCGCCGATCATCATTACCTGTTCCCCGGCGGGCTGGAGCAGGCCATCGACGTGCAGGTCGAGGCCGTGCGCGAACTGGGCATGCGCGCCATGCTCTGCCGCGGCTCGATGAGCCTGGGCGAGGCCGACGGCGGCCTGCCGCCGCAACATACGGTACAAAGCGGTGAGACGATCCTGGCCGACAGTCAGCGCCTGATTCGCCAGTACCACGAACGTGGCGATGGCGCGCAGATCCAGATCGCTCTGGCGCCCTGCTCGCCCTTCTCGGTCACGCGCGAAATCATGCGCGCCAGCGCCGAGCTGGCCGAGCAACTGGACGTGCGTCTGCACACCCATCTGGCCGAAACGCTCGACGAAGAAGACTACTGCCTGCGCCAGTTCGGCCTGCGCACCGTGGATTATCTGGACAGCGTCGGCTGGCTCGGCCCGCGCACCTGGCTGGCCCATGGCATTCACTTCAACCCCGAGGAAATCACCCGCCTTGGCGCTGTCGGGACTGGCGTCTGCCACTGCCCCTGCTCGAACATGCGCCTGGCTTCGGGTATCTGCCCCGTGCACGACCTGGAGGCAGCCGGCGCGCCGGTGGGCCTGGGCGTCGACGGCTCGGCCTCCAACGACGCCTCGAACCTGATCCTCGAAGCACGCCAGGCCCTGTATATCCAGCGCCTGCGCTACGGTGCCGAAGCAATCCCCCCCGAGCGCGCCCTGGGCTGGGCCACATGCGGTTCGGCGCGCCTGCTCGGGCGCAGTGATATCGGCGAGCTGGCGGTAGGCAAGCAGGCCGACCTGGCGCTGTTCAAGCTCGATGAGCTGCGTTTCTCCGGCAGCCACGACCCGCTCGCCGCCCTGCTGCTGTGCGGTGCCGATCGTGCCGACCGCATGATGATTGGCGGCACCTGGCGCGTTATCGACGGGCAGATCGAGGGGCTGGATGTGGCGCAACTGATCGCCGACCACCGACAGGCGGCGAGGCAGTTGGTGAATGCCTGATCCTGAACCGTAGGGTGCGCCATGCGCACCGAGAAACTGCCGGTGCGCACAGCGCACCCTACGGGCGAAACACCGCATATCGCACCACAACGCAGCAGCTACAACCGCTCCGCACCAAGACCGTTCCATCCCACACAAGCGCATCTGCGTGAAATGGGCTCGCCACGTCTATCTGTCCTATTGGTCAGCTTTTTGCAGTCATGGGATCAGCCAACCAACAGCTATCCCAAACACAAGACTGGAGTTCCACCGACCATGTTCGAGAAGAGCAAGAAACCGCTGCTACGCACCCTCGTCGCCGCCCTGGGCTTTGGCGCCGTGCTCAGCGCCTCCGCCGCCGATCCACTGAAGGTCGGCTTCGTCTATATCGGCCCCATCGGCGACCACGGCTGGACTTACCAGCACGAGCAGGGCCGGCAGATGCTGATGAAGGAAATGGGCGACAAGGTCAGCACCAGCTTCGTCGAGAACGTGCCGGAAGGTGCCGACGCCGAGCGGGTCATCCGCAACATGGCCAAGGGCGGTTTCGACCTGATCTTCACCACCTCCTTCGGCTACATGAACCCGACCATCAAGGTGGCCAAGCAATTCCCCAAGGTGACCTTCGAGCATGCCACCGGCTACAAGCAGGCCAAGAACGTCGGCACCTACCTGTCGCGCTCTTATGAGGGGCGTTACGTCGGCGGCTTCCTCGCGGCGAAGATGACCAAGACCAAGAAGGTCGGCTACATCGCCTCCTTCCCGATCCCCGAGGTGATCCGCGATATCAACGCCATCCAGCTGGCGTTGGACAAGTACAACCCGGGCACCGAGATCAAGGTGGTGTGGGTCAACACCTGGTTCGATCCGGGCAAGGAATCCGACGCCGCCAACGCGCTGATCGATCAAGGCGTGGACGTGATGTTCCAGCACACCGACAGCCCGGCGCCGATCCAGACCGCCGAGCGCCGGGGCATCTATGCGGTGGGCTACGCCTCGGACATGGCCCACTTCGGACCCAAGGCCGTGCTCACCTCCATCGTCAACGACTGGGGCCCGCACTACATCAAATCCACCCAGGCAGTGATCGACGGCACCTGGAAATCCGAAGACTTCTGGGGTGGCTTGGCCGAGGACACCATCGAACTGCCGATCAGCGACCTGGTGCCGGCTGACGTGAAGAGCGAGGCCGAGCAGATCATCGCCGACATTCGCAGCGGCAAGCTCCACCCCTTCACCGGCCCGATCAAGGATCAGAGCGGCGCGGTGCGCATCGCCGATGGCGTGAGCGCGACCAATGCCGAACTGGCCTCGATGAACTACTACGTGGAAAACGTGAAGGCCGAGTTGCCGAAGTAAAAAGCAGAGCATCGCGGCTGAAGCCGCTCCCACAGGTGTGGGAGGCGCTTCAGCGGCGATAACCCGGAAATCACCGATGCCGTCCCTGCATTGCAGAGCTTTTATGAACAGCCTACCCATCATCGACATCGCCCCTCTCTACGCTGACGACACTTCGGCCTGGCCTGCCGTGGCCGAGGCCATCGACCGCGCCTGCCGCGACTGGGGCTTCTTCTATATCGTTGGCCACCCGATCAGCGCCGAGCGCATCGAAGCCCTGCTCGATGCGGCGAAAACCTTCTTCGCCCTGCCGACCGAGGAAAAACTCAGGATCGACATTACCCAGAGCACTCATCACCGTGGCTATGGGGCGATTGCCACCGAGCAACTCGACCCGAGCAAGCCCAGCGACCTCAAGGAAACATTCGACATGGGTTTCCACATGCCCGCCGATCACCCCGAAGTGCTGGCTGGCAAACCGCTGCGCGGGCCGAATCGTCATCCGGACGTGCCCGGCTGGGCCGACCTGATGGAAAGTCATTACGCCGACATGCAGGACTTGGCCAAGACCCTGCTGCGCGCCATGGCCATGGCGCTGGACATCGAGCAGGATTTCTTCGACGCGCGCTTTCATGAGCCGATCAGCGTGCTGCGCATGATCCACTATCCGCCGCGCCACACTGCCAGCAGCGCCGAACAACAGGGCGCAGGCGCACACACCGACTACGGCTGCGTCACCCTGCTCTATCAGGATGAAGCCGGCGGCCTGCAGGTGCGCGCGCGTAACGGCGAATGGATCGACGCGCCACCGATTGCCGGCAGTTTCGTGGTCAATATCGGCGACATGATGGCGCGCTGGAGCAATGACCGTTACACCTCGACGCCGCATCGGGTGATCAGCCCGCTGGGGGTGGATCGCTACTCCATGCCGTTCTTCGCCGAACCGCACCCTGACACGCTGATCGACTGCCTGCCTAACTGCTCCAGCGTGGACAACCCGGCCAAGTACTTGCCCGTGACCAGCGCCGCGTACCTGCTGTCGCGTTTCGCCGACACCTATGCCTATCGGCGCGAGGAGGCATAGGGCTGATTGCGTCGTAGGGTGGATGACGCTCTTTTCATCCACCGCTCGTGCAGCCGGAACGAACGCTTTGGTGGACATGAAAAGCGATGTCCACCCTACGCAGCGGGCCAGGTGGCGCAGCACGATCCTGTCCCAAGGGTTAAACTTTGCCGACTCCAAGCCTGATAACGAGAACCCGACCATGCCCGAATGGCTCAACGCCCTGCCCAAGGCCGAACTGCACCTGCATCTGGAAGGCTCGCTGGAGCCCGAGCTGCTGTTCGCCCTGGCCGAACGCAATCAGATCGTCCTGCCCTGGGCCGATGTCGAGACCCTGCGCGCGGCCTATGCCTTCAACAACCTGCAGGAATTTCTCGACCTCTATTACCAGGGCGCCAACGTGCTGCGCACCGAGCAGGACTTCTACGACCTGACCTGGGCCTACCTGCAACGCTGCAAGGCGCAGAACGTCATCCACGTCGAACCCTTCTTCGACCCGCAGACCCATACCGACCGCGGCATTCCCTTCGAGGTGGTGCTGCGCGGCATTCAGCAGGCGCTGCGCGACGGCGAGCAGCAACTGGGCATCAGCCACGGCCTGATCCTCAGCTTCCTGCGCCATCTGCCTGAGGAAGAAGCGTTCAAGACCCTGGAGCAGGCCATGCCGTTCCGCGATGCCTTTATCGGCGTCGGCCTCGATAGCTCGGAGAAGGGCTTCCCGCCGCGGCTGTTCGAGCGCGTGTTCGCCAAGGCACGCAGCGAAGGCCTGCATGCTGTGGCGCACGCTGGCGAAGAGGGGCCGCCCGAGTACATCTGGGAGGCGCTGGATCTGCTCAAGATCAAGCGCATCGACCACGGCGTACGCGCCATCGAGGACGAGTGGCTGATGCAGCGCATCATCGACGAGCAGATCCCGCTGACCGTCTGCCCGCTATCGAACATCAAACTCTGCGTGTTCGAGCACATGGGCCAGCACAACATCCTCGAGATGCTCGAGCGCGGCGTGAAGGTGACGGTGAACTCCGATGACCCGGCCTACTTCGGCGGCTATGTCGGCGAAAACTTCGCCGCCCTGCACGAACACCTGGGCATGACCGAGGCACAAGCCAAACGCCTGGCGCAGAACAGCCTGGACGCGCGCCTGGCCTGAATGCCTGACGAGCCGCCCTCACGCTGGTCGGCTCGCTGATTACAGGCCAGGCAGGTAATGGCACAATAGTGGCATGCTTTTCAAGCGCTACCGTACCCTCAGAGCAGCTCCATGTCCTCTCGTGCCTATCGCCACTTCATCGCCTGGCTCTGCCTGCTCGTGCCCTGGCTCGCCCACGCCGGGGAATCGATCCGTGTCGTCACGGAGGAACTACCGCCCTACAGCATGACCATCAACGGCAAGCCGAGCGGCCTGGCCACCGACGTGGTGCAGGCCTTGCTCGACGAGGTTGGCGAGCAGAGCAACATCCAGGTCATGCCCTGGGCACGCGCCTATGACATCGCGCTCAACGGCCGTAACGTGCTGATCTATTCGATTGCCCGCACGCCAGAGCGTGAGGCGCTGTTCAACTGGGTAGGCCCCATCGCCCCTGGTCACTGGTTTCTCTACAGCTCCCAGGCGAACCTGCACCTGGATAGCCTCGAGCAAGCGCGTCAGTATCAGATCGCCACGGTCAAGGACGATGTCGGCGAGCGCTACCTGCTCAGTCAGGGCTTCGAGATCGGCAGGAACCTGCAGTCGAGCAACCGTTACGAGCTCAACTACGAAAAACTGCGCAGGGGCCGTGTCCATCTGTGGATCATCAACAAGATCAATGCCGACTACATCCTGCGCCAGCAGCGCCAGCCCCCTGAGCATCCGCTCTACCCCGTGCTTGACCTGGGCAATCTCGATGGCGCCGAGCTGAGCCTGGCGTTCAGCCGCAACACCTCCGCCGCCACCCTCGCGCGCTTCCGTCAGGGTCTGCAGGCCCTGAAGGAGAAGGGTCAGCTAGAGGCCATCTACGCGAGATGGCAATGAACGACGCCCCCCTGCAGCTAGGCCAGCAGTCACTCGGCCGGCGCCTGGTCACGGTCACCTTGCTGTTCTGCGTCCTGTTCATCCTGCTCAGCACCTCATTGCGCACCTACCTGGCCTGGAACGGCAACTTGCAGAACATGCGCAACGAGCTGCAACTGATCGATCAGGTATTTCGCGCCACCCTGTCCAAGGCCATCTGGGAAATGGACGAGGACACCCTGCATACCCAGCTCGACAGCGTATCGCAGGCAGGCGCGGTAGGCCTGATCGAGCTGCGCATCCTGCGTGAAGGGCGTGAGCCGCAGGTGATCCGCCATCAGGCAGCGGATTATCAAGAAACCTCACGCGCCCCCGAGCTGTATGAAAAGCTCAGCTACGCCCCCTACCCTGGTGGCAAGGAGAATATCGGCGAGCTGCGCCTGGTGGGCAATGAAGCCCTGCTCTGGCAAGAACTGGTCGGTGACGTCGCCTCCATTCTCCTGGCGCAGGTGCTGCAGAGCCTGATGATCGCGGGTTTGATCATGCTGCTGTTCAATCGCTCGGTCACGGTGCATGTGCGCCAGATCGCCCGCCACCTCAGCCAGTTGTCACCGACCACGCTGGAAAGGCGCCTGCATCTGCAACGTGCCGCCAGCCGTGACGACGAACTCAGCCTGCTGGAGAGCGGCATCAACAGGCTGCAAGAGAAACTGCGCACCTACCTGGAGCGTCAGGATCGTGCCGAGCAGGCCCTCGCCGCGCACCGCGACCGTCTGGCCGAACTGGTGGAGGAACGTACCGCAGAGCTGCGCGCCGCCAATGAGCGCCTGCACGCGCTCAACCGCAGCGACCCGCTCACCGGCCTGGCCAACCGGCGCCATTTCGACGAAACCAAGCAGCTCGAAATGCGCCGAGCACGCGGGCAGGACCTGCCCTTGTCAGTGCTGATGTGCGATGTCGACCACTTCAAGAATTACAACGACAGCTACGGCCATGCTGCTGGCGATCAGTGCCTGAGCCAGATCGCCGTGCTGCTGAGGGGGCTGTTCAACCGCAGCGGCGAACTGGTCACCCGTCTCGGTGGCGAGGAATTCGCCGTTCTCCTGCCCGGGCTCGATGGCCAGCAGGCTGAGCTATGCGCCCAGCGCCTGCATGCCGGGCTGGAGGAGTTGGCCATCGCCCACGGCACATCCGCAACGGCTACGCATGTGACGCTGAGCATCGGTATCGCCCAACTGGAAGCCGAGCCAGACGATTTCGAGGCGCTGATGCAGCGCGCCGATGAAGCCCTGTACCGTGCCAAGCGCCTGGGGCGTAACCGTACCGTGCGTTTCTGACTGACGAGGCCAGCATGTTCCTGACCCACTTCGCCTGGTTGACCGCCCTGCTGCTGGCACCTGCCCTGGCATCTGCCGATACGATCAGGGCCGTCACCGAAGACAGCCTGTACGCCTTCGTGCAGGACGACAGGGTCGCAGGCCCTGCCACCGCCGTGGTCGAGGCCACGTTGCACGAGGCCGGACTGGACTATCAACTGGCGCTCTACCCCTGGGCACGCGCCTATGACCTGGCTCTGCAGCAGCCCAACGTGCTGATCTACCTGATCGCCCGCACGCCAGAGCGTGAAAGCTCGTTCAAGTGGGCCGCCAAGGTGCTCGACTACGATGCCTACCTGTACAAGCTCAAGGCCCGTGAGGACGTACAGGTGCAAGAGCTGGGCGACGCCAGGCGCTACCTGATCGGCGTGGTGCGCGACGACATGCGCCAGCAGTACCTGCAGAACCGAGGCTTCACCAAGCTTTCGGTAGCCGCAAGAAACAATGACAACATGCGCCGCCTGTTCAACCGGCAGATCGAACTGCTGCCCCTGACCGAGGGCGATGCCAGACGGCTGAGCCGCGAGGCTGGCCACGATGCCAGCGAACTGCAGCGCACCGCACGCCTCGCTGAACTGTCCAGCGGGCTGTACCTGGCTTACAGCACCAGCACCGAGGACGCCATAGTCGAGCGCACCGAGGCCGCCTTCGAGCGCCTGCGCCTCAATGGCGAGATAGCGCGCTTGATGGGTGCGGTGCGCGAACGAGCTCAGTGATCCAGCGGGCGACGCTTACCGGTGATCATCGACAATGGCAGGTTCTCGCGCAGGCGGTAACTCTCGAACAGCGCCGCGGCGATATGCAGCCCAACCAGTGCCATCAGGGCATTGGCGAAGAATTCGTGAATATCCTGTGGCAGGTCGGCGCCCCAGAAGTAGTCCACCTCCTCCATCAGGAAACCGGTCACGCCCAGACCCAGCATCAGCGCCATCATCAGGATCATCACCAGCGCGCCCAGCGGCGAGTGGCCGAGACGATGGTAAGGATTGCCGGCAAACAACGCGCGCACATGCGCACGCAGGCGTGCCGGAGTCGGCCAGAAGTCAGCCCAACGCGCCGCCGGCGCACCGACAAAGCCCCACACCAGGCGAATCGCCAGCCAGGCCACGGCGTAATAGCCGAACCAGCGATGCCAGTTCTCGCCCTCCTCGGTAAAGAAGTAGTTGGCCAGGAAAGCGCCGGCCAGGGACCAATGGAACAAACGCACCACTGGATCCCACACGCGCAGGGTCGAGCTGCTCATCAGCCTTCCACGTTGCTCTTGACCGGCTTGCCGCTGACCGGGTCGAAGTAGATCTCGACCTTCTTGCCATCCTTGTCGAAGCCGTAGATCTCGTAGCAGTTGCCCTTGGTGACCTTGAACTTGTTGATCTTGTAACCCTGGGCCTTGAGGTCGGCCTGGAACTTGTCCTGATCCTGCCACTGGGCCTTGTCGGCGGTGGTGCATTCGGTGGCGGCGAAGGTCAGCGGGCTGGCGAGGGCCAGAGACAGCAGAAGCAGTTTGCGCATGATGGAGTCCTCGAAGATGCAGGGGTAAGTGTGTCTGCGGGGGCTACTTTCACGCAGGAACCTTAACGCTGTATTAGCCCGCATAGATTCGTAGCCCGGATGAAATCCGGGGGAGGTCGGCAGAGATCCCCTCTCCCCCAGCCCCTCTCCCATGAATGGGAGAGGGGAGCAACAGCACTGAAGCCTCAGAAGTCGAAATCCACCTTGGCCCAGAAGGTGCGGCCCGGCTCGTCGATGCGCGTGTCGGCGGGAAAGCCGAAACCGGCGTCACCGGCCAGGTTGAGGTGCTCGGCGTAGTTCTTGTCGAGCAGGTTATCCACACCGGCGCTGAGCTTGACCTGCTGGCTGACGCGATAGGCGCCGTTGAGCGACAGCACACCGAAGCCGGCGCTGTCGCCGAAGTCCTGGCCCACCACGTTGCCCCGGCCTGCGGCGATGCGGCCCTGGTCGTCGACCACACGCCACAACGCGCCGACGCTCCAATCGTCGCGCGCATAGGTCAGGCCGAGGCGTGCTTCCAGCGGCGGCATCTGCGGCAGTGCTTCTCCGTCCGAGCTGTTCTTGCCCCAGGCGTAGGCCAGGGTCGCATCGGCTTTCCAGTTGGAGGTGAAGGCATAGGCCACGCCCAGCTCGCCGCCCATGATGCGCGCGTCGACGTTGTCGGCCTGGGTACTCATGCCACGGTAGTCGAACAGGATGTAGTCGCGGATCTGCCCGGCATAGGCCGAAGCCCAGGCCTGCAGCTTGTCGTCCTGGTACTGGATGCCGATATCGAGCTGGGTGGTCTTCTCCGGCTCGATGCCATCGAAGGCGTTATCCGCGCCAGCCGGGCCATTCAGGCCGGCGGAAAACAGCTCCCAGTAATCGGGGAAGCGCTGTACATGACCGAGGCCGGCATAGAGGGTGGTCGGCGAGCCGGCCAGGTCATGCTCGTAGCGCACGAAGCCGCTGGGCAGGGTGTCAGCGCGGGTTTCACCTGCCGTCGGATTGGGCCGGGCCATGCCCATCATGCTGCGAAAGCTCGTCCGGTAATCCTTGGCCGAAGCACGATCCAGCCGCGCACCGGAGACCAGTCGATCACGCTCGGCCAGGCTCCAGGTGGCTTCGGCGAACAGGCCGTAGTTGTGCATCACGGCGTCCTTGACCCAGGGGAAACGGTCGGCATCGGTATAGCCGCTCATCATGCTGAAGGTGGAACGGCGGGCACGGTGCTCGCTGCGCTGGGCATCGAGGCCGGTAATCAGTTCGAGGTCGTCCCACCGCCAGGTAGCGGCCAGGCGCGTGCCAAGAGTACGACGGTCAACCTGCGAGGCCATGGGCATGGCCATCATGCTGGTCGGGTTCGGCACGCGCAGGCGGAAGTTGTCCATGATGTGGTCGGCGTAGTTGTAGTAGACCTTGGCCTCGAGCTTATCCAGCACACCGCCGAGGTTGCTGCGCTCGATACGCAGGCCAAGGCTTTCGCGCTTGAACTGGGTGCCATCCATGCCACGCCCGGCATAACGCGCCTCACCATCACCGCGCCCAGCCGTGAGTTCGACCAGGGTGTCGGCATCCGGCGTCCAGCCCAGGGCCATGTCGCCGTTCCACTTGTTCCAGCGCGAGGCGATGGTGTCGCCGTCACCGTTGGCGTAATCGTCGGACTGCGAGCGATTACCCATCACCCGCAAGTAGCCCTGCTCGCTGCCGACAGCGCCGTCGATCAGACGGTCGAAGCGCCCGTTGGAGCCCGCCAGCACGCTGGCATGCAGGCGCGCGCCCAACTCACCGAAATGCTCCGGTTCACGCTCGAAACGCACCACACCAGCCGAAGCGCCCGGCCCCCAGATCACGGTTTGCGGGCCCTTGGTGACGGTCAGCAGATCGAAGGTTTCCGGCGCGATGTAGGAACTGGGCGCGTCCATCCGTCCGGGGCAGGCGCCGATCATCTGCCCGCCATCGGTGAGCAACAGCAGGCGCGAACCGAACAGGCCACGCAGCACCGGGTCGCTGTTGCTGCCACCGCTGCGGATGGCGGAGAAGCCGGGAATGGTCTTGAGGTAATCGGCCGCATCGCTGGCCGGCACCGGCTGGCGCGCCTCCTTGGGATCGGCCACCACGGTCAGCGGCGAGGCCTGCTGCACGGCGGTGATCACGGTGGGCGGCAGCTCGGCGTCATCGGCCATTACGGGCGCGACGGAGCACAGACCGCAGGCCATGGCGAAGGCCTGGCGCCAGCGCAGGCGACGAGTGGACAGGGCGAAACGCAACGATGCGGAGCCTTGGCTCCAAATAGCAGGAACGAACATGGCAATACCTGAAAGTTGGCAGTTGTTATAGAGGTGAGCCAGGCCATGAAGGCCGTCTTTCAGGTGCGCGGGGAGGCTCTGGGGTTCAGCGAAGGCCAGCGATGACGATGAGGTAGCTTGAAAAACACCCTGGGCAACGGGCGAATCGTTTCTCGATCGAGCAAGCCGAACAACCCGAAGAAGGCCACCAGCAGAATCGCGCTGAAGCTGGAGGCGATGGCGCAGCCGCCGCTGCCGAACAGCGCCAGCGGCACGCTGCCGGAGCCATCGAGATCGGCGCCCGCGCCGAAGTTGCCGTCGAAAGCGCAATACTGCGCCTCCAGCCCGCTGAGCTGCATCCCGGCCATCTGCCCATGGCTGATCGCACAGGCAAGCGCTGCGAACAGGACGCTGAAATACAGCAGCCAGGCTGTCGAGCTACGTGGTGGACGCATCAGAGCCAGCCATCCTTTTTAACCACAGCCAGCGACGGATGATGCAAAAGCGGCATGCAAGCACTCCAACAACGAGAACAGGCCCTCTCCCGAAAGAGAGGGCCTTTGTCGCGAACGCTTCGAGCCTAACCGTGGATGGCCGACATGACGCCCTTTCCAACCCGAAGCAGGGTCATCCTAGAAAAGGCCCGCACAGGCGCACAATTGCGACAAGCTGCCACGCCAGCCACACAAACTTCATGCGTACCGGCCTGCTGACGGGCCTGCGGCGGAAGGTCGCACATCACTCGGCAATGCGCAGCCAACGATGGAAACCCGCCACACCGGCACGGCTCAGCGGCGACCAGGCGAAGTCGAAACGCGCCGGTGGCAGCACCTGGACGTCCTCATCCAGCGCCATTTCCAGACTTTTCCAGTCGATCAGCGTCAGCGGCCGCACGCTGCAGGCCAGGAGGATGCCCTGAGCCAGGCTGGTGTCGCTGGTGACCCAGCGGGCGGCAGCCGCCGATAGCAGGCTCTCCACCTGTTCGGAGGTGACGCGGGGCGCGTAGTCGGAGGCCAGCAGCCAGCGACAGAGGCTGATGTGCAAGGTCCAGTCCTGCGCCGGCTGGTGGCGGTAAGCCCAGGTCATGAAACGGCGAAACAGGGTCAACCCTTCCGGCGGGTCGAGCTTGAGCAGTTCGGGGCACAGGTCATAGAGCAGGTGCCAGTAGGGCAACAGCCTGGCATCCAGGGCGATGAAGGAACGGGCATTGCTCGGATAATCGGGAAACAGCGACTCGCCAGGTGCACGCCGACGCGGCGACATGGCCTTGAGATGAGATGAACGCATGGTTCAGCCTCCTGTTCATGTTCAGCCTCGCCAGGCGAGGCGACTGGAGCTCGACAAGCTCCGCCAGAGGTCATCCGGCGAACAGCGGCGGTGCACGTGATTGTGCCGTGGGCAGGCGCGGAGCAGGCGGCGCCTGCCAACGCAATGTGGGCGGCGTGGCCTGCTGTACGGCCAGGGCGAACAACGCCCAATCCAGACTGCCCAGCGCGGGGCTGTGGATCAGCAGCGAACAGTAGGCGCAGGCGTCGAGCACGAATGCCTGCGGCACGGCCAGCGCAGGCGCATGCGTCTGCACGGGGCCATCGTGGCAGGCCAGTTCAGCCAACCATGACCAGTCCCGCGGTTCGGCGCGTAGCTGCGAAGCCAGCGGCGCCAGGGCGATCAGAACGAGTGCCAGGAGCCCGAGCCGGGCGCCGAGCAATCGCCTGCGAGCCGTGAAGGTCATCAGTGCTTGTGCGCGTCTTCGCCGTGCTCCATGCCGTGCTCATGTCCGGCTGGAGCCTCCTTCTGCACCGCCACTTCCACCTCCACCTTGCCGGCCTTCTCGAAGTTCAGGGTCAGCGGGAAGCGCTCACCGGCCTTGGCCTGCTGCTTCAGGTCGAAGAGCATGACGTGGTAGCCCATGGGCTCGAACTTGACCTCGCCACCGGCGGGGATGACCACGTCCTGCACCTGCTGCATCTTCATCACGCCACCGGCATGCAGATGCTCGTGCAACTCGGCCTTGCCCGCCACCGGACTGCTGGCGCCGAGCAGGCGATCGGCTTCGCTGCCCTTGTTGTGGATGACGAAGTAGGCGGCAGCGGTCGGCGCCACCGGCGGCATCTCGCGCGACCAGGGGTGGTCGATATGCAGTTGGCCGACTTCGTATTCATGCGCCTGGGCCAGCAGTGCCGGCAGCAGCAGAGTGAGGCCGAGCAGGGTTTTCTTCAGGGTCATGGATCTATCTCCTTGGTTGAACGAGTTGTAGCACTAGCAGCTTCGATGGCTGCCAGCGCAATCTGCTGCGTGAGAAGCGCAAAGCGCGTCATGCCTGGGCCACTCGCCACGGACGCAGACGTGGCAGCAACCAATCCACTGCCCAGACCAGCAGCAGCGAGGCGCCGACCAGGGGGAAGAGCGCACCGAGCACGATCATCACGCCGATGGCGGTCTTCCAGCGCGGCAGGTCATGGCGCAGCGGCGGCACGCCGAAGCGGCCAGCCGGGCGGCGCTTCCACCACAGCACCAGGCCACTGACCGAGCTGAACAGGATCAGCAGGCAGATCGCCGCCATCAGCAACTGGTTGGGCAGGCCGAACATGCGCCCTTCATGGATCATCGCGCCGCTTTCCACGGCCTTGGCGACCGCGCCGTAATGCTGCCAGCGCACGTCGGCGAGCACCTCGCCGCTGTACTGATCGATATGCAGGGTGGCGTCGTTGCGTGGGTCGCTGGCGAACAGCGCGACGGTGTACACGCCCTGCTCGCCCGTGGGCAGGGTGATGCTGTAACCGGGCTGCACGCCGCGCGCCTCGGCGGTGTCGACCACCTGTTGCAGCAACCGGCCAGACTCGGCCGAGGCCGCATGCCCCGGCTGCTCGCCATGGCCTTGGTGATCGCCATGCCCCTGGTGGGCGGCGTGGGCATCGGAAGCCGGCAGCGGCGCCGTTTCCACCGCCCAGGCCACGGTCTGCCGGGCGCTGTGGTTGAGGCTGCCAGTCAGTTGCCCGGACTTGGGCACCTCGTTCCACATGGCGTCGGGGAACTGGTTCCAGACGGCTGCGAACTGCTTGCCCCAGAAGCCAGTCCAGGCCATGCCGGTCATCAGCATCAACAGCAGGATGGCGCTGCCCCAGAAGCCGGTCACCGCATGCAGGTCGCGCCACCACAGGCGCCCACGCGCGCTCAGGCGCGGCCAGAGAATGCCTGCGCCGCTGCGCCCGCGCGGCCACCACAGGTACAGGCCGGAAATCACCAGGACGATGCCCCAGCCCGCCGCCAGCTCGATCAGGCGGTCACCGAGGGTGCCGATCAGCAGGTCACCGTGCAGCTTGCGCGTCGTCGCCTGCAGGTTCCACAGGGCATCCTGCGTACCGAGCACGGTGCCGCGATAGGGGTCGAGGAACAGATTGAGGTCGCGACCATCCTGGGTGATGACGAACTGCGCACTGCGATCGGCGGCCACCGGCGGCAGGTACTGCTTGATCGCCGCCTGTGGGTAGATCTCGCGCAGGCGCGCCAGTTGCTGGTCGGCACTCAGGCGCTGCTCGGCCAGCGGCACCTGCAGCAGGTCGGCGTACATCAGGTTGTCGAGCTGCGGTTTGAACAGGTAGATCAACCCAGTGAGCGACAACAGGATGAGGAATGGAATGACGAACAACCCGGCATAGAAGTGCCAGCGCCACGCCAGGTTGTAGAACGAAGGTTGCGGGCGCACGGCTGCACCTGCGGGGGTGTCGAAACGCGACGACATGAAACATCTCCCAAGTCGGCTGCCAGCGAGCAGACGACGACTGCATGATGGAAAGCCCTGTACAGGGCACGAGGATCAGGCAGTCAGCGGGGAGGCGCGAGGGTTGGCCGGGGGCCAGCGATAGCGGGTAAGACGGGGAATGTGCAGCGTCGGCAAGGGCCGTGCGCTGTCACTGGCGAGCAGGCCCAGCAGACCGAAGAAGGCGGCAAGGATGACGGCGCTGAACAGGCTGCCCAGAACGCAGCCGGTGCCGGTCGCCGGGTTCGGCGGGACGATGCCGGAGCCATCGAGATCGGCACCGGCGCCGAAGTTGCCGTCGAAGGAACAGTACTGGCCGTCCAGACCGCTGAGCTGCATGCCGGCCATCTGCCCGTGACTGATGGCGCAGACGAATGCACTGAAGAGGATGCTGAAGTACAGCATCCAGGCAGTCAGTGAGCGGTGTGTGCGGGCCAGTTTCATGGGCGCGACTCTAAACAGAGGGTAGCGGCGCGGCACTGCGGTAGATTGCCGCAGCCGTTCGAGGCGAGAGTCTAGCAGAGCTCAGACGCCCCGCCACGGCGCGTCCGCCAGCAACACCTCGCAGCGGCTCTGCAGGAACTGACGCAACAGATGCACCGCCTTGCTCAACTGCGCCCGGTGAGCGCAGACCAGATACAGCGGCGTCGGCTCGCCAAGCCAGTCCGGCAGCAGTACCTGCAGGCGCCCGGCGCCTACGTCCTCGGCCACGTCCAGCCAGGATTTGTACACCAGCCCCTGCCCCGCCACGGCCCAGCGCCGGGTGACGTCGGCGTCGTCACTGACGCGGTTGCCGGTAGCCGTCACCAGCAGCTCGCGCCTGCCCTGGCTGAAGCGCCAGCGCTCGTGTACCCGACCATGCAGCATGTACAGCAGGCAGTTGTGCGCGGCCACCTCTTCCACCATGCGCGGCGAGCCATGCCGAGCCAGATAGGCCGGTGCCGCACAGAGCACACGGCGGTTGTCCGCCGCCACCGGCAGGGCCACCAGGCTGGAGTCCTCCGGCGCGCCATAGCGCAGGGCGATGTCCACCGGCTCGCGAAACAGATCGGCCATGCGGTCGGCCAACAGCAAGCGCAGGTGCAGTTGCGGGTGAATGCCCTGAAAGGCATCGAGCCATTGCAGCAGGGTGTTGCGGCCGAAATCAGAGGGTGCCGAGAGTTGCAGCACACCACGAATGCCCTCCTGACTGCCGACCAGTTGCTGGCGCCCCTGCTCCAGGCTCTGCAGTGCCTGGCGAGCGTACCCCAGGTACTGCTCGCCCTCCGGGGTCAGGCGCAGGCTGCGCGTCGAGCGTACCAGCAGGCGCACCTGCAGTTGCTGCTCCAGGCGCTTGAGTGCGGCGCTGGCCACGGCGGGCGACACGTCCAGCAGGCGCGCGGCGGCGGAAAGGCTGCCGGCTTCGGCGGTGCGGACGAAGAGTTGCAGATCATCGAGACGCAGCATGGCGGCAGCACTTTCAAAAAAAAGATGAAAGAGACTCTATCAAGCGCGGCTTTTTCTCGTCATCCAATTGAAAGAGCATGACGGCTCCCGTTCAACGAATTGGCAGCATGCCAGGAGCAAGCCCCATGAAAGCCATCGCCTATTACCAGTCCCTGCCAGCCGACCATCCCGAGGCTCTGCAGGACGTGCAACTGCCCGAGCCCACGCCTGGCCCGCGCGATTTGCTGGTGGAGGTGCGCGCCATCTCGGTGAATCCGGTCGACACCAAGATCCGCCGCAACGTCGCCCCCGAGCCTGGCACGGCCAAGGTGCTGGGCTGGGATGTCGCCGGTGTGGTCAAGGCGGTGGGCAGCGCGGTCAGCCTGTTCCAGCCGGGTGACCCGGTGTTCTATGCCGGCGCCCTGGATCGTGCCGGCGCCAACAGCGAACTGCACCTGGTCGACGAGCGCATCGTCGGCAAGATGCCGCAGAGCCTGTCCTTCGCCGAAGCCGCCGCCCTGCCGCTGACCGCGATCACCGCCTGGGAGCTGCTGTTCGAGCGCCTGCAGGTTGGCGAAGGCAGCGCCAGCGCCGGCCAGAGCCTGCTGATCGTCGGTGCCGCCGGCGGCGTCGGCTCGATCCTCACGCAACTGGCGCGACGCCTGACCGGCCTGACCGTGATCGGTACCGCCTCGCGCCCGCAGACCCAGGCCTGGGTGCGAGAGCTGGGCGCGCACCATGTGATCGATCACAGCAAGCCGCTGAGCGAGGAACTGGCGCGCATCGGCATCGGCCAGGTCACCCATGTGGCCAGTCTGACCCAGACCGATCAGCACTTCGACCAGCTCATCGAAGCCCTGCAGCCCCAGGGGCAGCTAGCCCTGATCGACGATCCGCTGCAGCCGCTGGACGTGATGAAGCTCAAGCGCAAGAGCCTGTCGCTGCACTGGGAGCTGATGTTCACCCGCTCGCTATACCAGACCGCCGACATGATCGAGCAGCATCGCTTGCTGCAACGGGTAGCCGAACTGGTGGAGGGTGGCGTGCTGAAAACCACCCTGGGCGAGCACTTCGGTCGTATCGATGCCGCCAACCTGCGCCGCGCCCACGCCCTGCTGGAAAGTGGCTCGGCCAAGGGCAAGATCGTGCTCGAAGGGTTTTGAGCCCAGCCATCGCCGGGGCTGCCCAGAGTAAAGGTTCAGATTTTCCGACGAACGGCAAATACCTTGCCAGGTCTGCATTCCAGACCACCGAACGATGCCCGTTACATTGCGATTTGATTCATGTCAGTAAAGGGTCATGCAGGAGTTCTACCATGAAGGCTCTGCCCACAGATGTCGGTGTTCCGTCTCACTTCGGGAGGTAGCTAGCATGAAGATCGTCGTTCAGCAGCGTAACCAGGGCGGCGAAAGCCGTTGGCAGGTATCACTGGATAAGCAGTGCGTGAGCTTTCGTAGCGAAGCGCAGGCCAGAGAGTTCGTCAGTACGTTGGAAAGCCGACTGCGCGCGCCGCATGTGCTCCCACAGGAGCCCGAGCAGCGCCAAGCCAGCTAATTGGGACGGCGCAGTGCCGGACTGCTGCGCAGCATATCCAAGGCCGTATCGACCATTGCCGCCGCTTGCGCGGCCAGGTCGTATTTGGGCGCCAGTATCCAGTTGGCTTCGATACCGGCGATGAAGGCATGCAGGCAGACGGCGGCGCGCGGGCAATCCAGTTGCGCCGGTAGCTGACCTTTGGCCACTGCGTTGGCGAGAGCCTTGGCGATACGCTGATCGCTCTCGCCGCACAGTGCGCGCATGCGCTCGCGCAGCCCCAGCAGTTCGCCGGTGTACTCGCATTTGTAACGCAGGATGTCGTGAATGCGCTGGGTCTGAGGATCCTGTGCCAGGCGCGTGAGCACCTGGATCAACAGCTCGCGCATGCAACCGAGCGGGTTGGGTTCGTCCTCGCTTTCGCTGGCTCGCGCCAGTTCCTCCAGCGGCAGGCGCATGCGTTCGAGCATGGCCTGAAACAGGTCTATCTTGTTCTCGAAGTACCAATAGATGGCGCCTCGGCTGACGCCGGCCTCCTTGGCCACCTCGGCCAGCGTCGCCCGCGAAACGCCCTGAGCATGGAACACATGCTCGGCGGCATCGAGTATCTGCACGCGTGTCGCTTCTGCTTCCTGCTTGGTTCGCCTGGCCATCTGCCACCTTTGTTACGCCTTCGATGAAACCTGCCCCGAGGGGGGCGGTCGAGAGTATGAAGGCAGTTTCGGGCATTTACAAACATTCACGCACGTAAGTATATTTGCCCATCTTTTTTCACCCTTCTCTTCGCCCTTCGGGCATCGATATCAACCAGAACGAGGTTCCTGCAGATGCACACGAAGCCAGCCTTCGCCGTCTTGGTTTCCGCCGTTGCTCTGTCCCTGCTCGGCCTGACCGGCTGCAAGGAAGACAGCGCGCCGCCCGCCCAACAGACGCCTCAGGTGGGCGTGGTGACGCTCAAGGCCGAACCCTTTGCCCTGACCACCCAGGTTCCCGGTCGAACCACGGCCTATCGCATCGCCGAGGTGCGCCCGCAGGTGAATGGCATCATCCAGAAGCGCCTGTTCACCGAAGGCAGCGAAGTCAAGGCCGGCCAGCAGCTCTATCAGATCGACCCAGCCACTTACGAAGCCGCCTATGAGAGCGCCCGTGCCACGCAGATTTCCGCCAGTGCCCTGGCCGACCGCTACAAGTTGCTGGTGGCCGACAAGGCCGTGAGCCAGCAGGCCTATGACGAGGCGCGCGCCTCGGCCCTGCAGGCCCAGGCCGCGCTGGATCGCGCACGCATCGACCTGCGCTATACCAAGGTGCTGGCGCCGATCAGCGGGCGCATCGGCCGCTCCGCTGTGACCGAAGGCGCTCTGGTCACCAGCGGCCAGACCATGGCCATGGCCACCATCCAGCAATTCGATCCGATCTATGTCGACGTCACCCAGTCGAGCAAGGAGCTGCTGAGCCTGCGCAGCGACCTGGCCGCTGGTCGCCTGCAGAAGGTCGGTGACAACGCCGCCAAGGTACAGCTTGTCCTGGAGGATGGTAGCCACTATGCCCATGAAGGCACCCTTGAATTCTCCGAGGTGGCCGTGGACGAAGGCACCGGCTCGGTGACCCTGCGCGCCGTGTTCCCCAACCCGGATCATCTGCTGCTGCCGGGCATGTTCGTGCATGCCGAACTGCAGGCCGGTATCAAGCAGCAGGCCATTCTCGCTCCGCAACAAGGTGTGACCCGCAATCAGCGTGGCGAGCCGACCGCCATGGTGGTAAACGCCGAGAACAAGGTGGAGCAGCGTGTGCTCAAGGCCAGCCGCACCGTCGGCAGTGCCTGGCTGGTGGAGGACGGCCTGCAGGATGGTGACCGCCTGATCACCGAGGGCTTGCAGTTCGTCCAGCCCGGCGCCGAGGTCAAGGCGGTTCCGGCCGGCAACGTCAAGGCCGAGCAACCGGCAAAAGCCACCGAGCAAGACAACGGCCAGGGCTGAACGGAGAGACGCTGAATGTCCAGATTCTTTATCGACCGGCCCATCTTCGCCTGGGTGATCGCACTGGTGATCATGCTGGCCGGTGGCCTGTCCATCCTCACCTTGCCGATCAACCAGTACCCGAGCATCGCGCCGCCTGCCGTCAGCATCCAGGTCAGCTACCCCGGCGCCTCGGCGCAGACCGTGCAGGACACCGTGGTGCAGGTGATCGAGCAGCAGCTCAACGGCATCGACGGCTTGCGCTACGTCAGCTCGTCGAGCAACTCCGACGGCAGCATGGAAATCATCGTGACCTTCGAGCAGGGGGTCAACCCGGACATCGCCCAGGTGCAGGTGCAGAACAAGCTGCAACTGGCCACCCCCTTGTTGCCGCAGGAAGTGCAGCAGCAGGGCATCCGCGTGACCAAGGCGGTGAAGAACTTCCTCATGGTGATCGGGGTGGTTTCCACCGACGGCAGCATGACCCGCGAAGACCTGTCGGACTACATCGTCTCCAACCTGCAGGATCCGATCTCGCGTGCCAAGGGCGTGGGCGACTTCCAGGTGTTCGGCGCGCAGTATGCCATGCGTATCTGGCTCGACCCGGCCAAGCTCAACAGCTTCCAGCTCACCCCGGTGGACGTGAAGAGTGCCATCCAGGCGCAGAACGTGCAGATTTCCTCCGGTCAGTTCGGTGGTCTGCCGGCCGCGCCGGGCAATCAGCTCAACGCCACCATCATCGGCAAGACCCGCCTGCAGACCCCGGAAGAGTTCCGCAAGATCCTCCTCAAGGTGCAACCCGATGGCTCCCAGGTGCGCCTGGGTGACGTGGCCAAGGTGGAGCTGGGTGGCGAGAACTACTCGATCAACGCCCAGTTCAACGGCCTGCCGGCCTCCGGTCTGGCGATCAAGCTGGCCACCGGGGCCAACGCCCTGGACACCGCCAAGGCGGTGCGCGCGACCATCGACGACCTCAAGCCGTTTTTCCCGGCCGGCATGGAGGTGGTCTTCCCCTATGACACCACGCCGGTGATCTCGGCCTCCATCGAAGGGGTGGTGCACACCCTGTTCGAGGCCATCGTGCTGGTGTTCCTGGTGATGTTCCTGTTCCTGCAGAACCTGCGGGCGACCATCATTCCCACCCTGGCGGTGCCAGTGGTGCTGCTGGGCACCTTCGGCGTGTTGGCGGCATTCGGTTTCTCCATCAATACCCTGACCATGTTCGCCATGGTGTTGGCCATCGGCTTGCTGGTGGACGACGCCATCGTGGTGGTGGAGAACGTCGAGCGGGTGATGCGCGAGGACGGCCTGTCACCCAAGGAGGCGACGCGCAAGTCCATGGGGCAGATTCAGGGCGCGCTGGTGGGCATCGCCCTGGTGCTGTCGGCGGTGTTCCTGCCGATGGCCTTCTTCAGCGGCTCCACGGGGGTGATCTACCGGCAGTTCTCCATCACCATCGTCTCGGCCATGGCCTTGTCGGTACTGGTGGCGCTGATCTTCACCCCGGCACTGTGCGCCACCCTGCTCAAACCCATCGACGGCGAACATCACGAAGCCAAGGGCGGCTTCTTCGGCTGGTTCAACCGCAACTTCGACCGCACCAGCGACGCCTACCGACGTGGCGTCAGCGGCATGCTCAAGCGCAAGGCGCCGTATCTGCTGCTGTACCTGGTGATCGTCGGCATCATGATTTGGATGTTCACCCGCATTCCCACCTCCTTCCTCCCCGAGGAAGATCAGGGCGTGCTGTTCGCCCAGGTGCAGACGCCGGCAGGCTCCAGTGCCGAGCGCACCCAGGTGGTGGTGGACAAGATGCGCAAATACCTGCTGGAAGACGAGGCGAGTACGGTGAAATCGGTGTTCACCGTCACAGGCTTCAACTTCGCCGGTCGCGGCCAGAGTTCGGGCATGGCCTTCATCATGCTCAAGCCCTGGGGCGAGCGTCCCGGCGCGGAGAACGGCGTCGCGGCACTGGCTCAGCGCGCGCAGATGCACTTCTTCAGCTTCCGTGACGCCATGGTCTTCGCCTTCGCCCCACCGGCAGTGATGGAGCTGGGTAACGCCACCGGTTTCAACCTGTTCCTGCAGGATCAGGCCGGGGTCGGCCACGAAGTGATGAACCAGGCGCGCGACAAGTTCCTCAAGCTGGCCAACCAGAACCCCGTGCTCAGCCAGGTACGCGCCAATGGCCTGCGTGACGAACCTCAGTACCAGTTGCTGATCGACGACGAGCGCGCCCGCGCCCTCGGCCTGTCGCTGGCGGACATCAACAGCACACTGTCGATCGGCTGGGGCGCCAGCTACGTCAACGATTTCATCGACCGTGGCCGGGTGAAGAAGGTGTATCTGCAAGGCATCGCCGATTCGCGCATGGCCCCGGAAGACCTGAACAAGTGGTACGTGCGCAACGACCAGGGACAGATGGTGCCGTTCAGCGCCTTCGCCAGCGGCGAGTGGATCTACGGCCCGCCCAAGCTGGCGCGCTACAACGGCGTGTCGGCGGTAGAGATTCTCGGTGCTCCGGCCCCCGGCTACAGCACCGGCGATGCCATGGCGGCAGTCGAGGAAATCGCCAAGCAACTGCCGGAAGGCGTCGGCTACGCCTGGACGGGGCTGTCCTACGAGGAACGCCTGGCCGGTTCGCAGAAAACCGCGCTGTTCGCCATCTCCATCCTGGTGGTGTTCCTCTGTCTGGCGGCGTTGTACGAGAGCTGGTCGATTCCCTTCGCGGTGATCTTCACCGTGCCGCTGGGGATCATCGGTGCCTTGCTGTTCACCGAGTTGCGCAGCCTGTCCAACGACGTGTTCTTCCAGGTCGGTCTGCTCACCACCATCGGCCTGTCGGCGCGTAACGCCATCCTCATCGTCGAGTTCGCCAAGGCACAGTACGAGAAAGGCCTGACCCTGACAGAGGCGGCCATCGAAGCCTGCCGCATGCGTCTGCGCCCGATCGTGATGACCTCGCTGGCCTTCATCCTCGGCTGTCTGCCCCTGGCCATCGCCAGCGGTGCTGGCGCCGGCAGCAAGCACGCCATCGGCACCGGGGTGATCGGCGGTATGCTCAGCGCCCTGGTGCTGGCGATCTTCTGGATTCCGCTGTTCTACGTGGCCATCTGCTCGCTGTTCGAGCGCAAGAAAAACCAGTCGACCGGCGAACCTGACAAGGAGGCACTGCAATGAGGCAGTCCCTGTTATCCCTGGCCGTAGCCACTGCCCTGCTCAGCGGCTGCAGCCTGATTCCCGACTACCAGCGCCCCGAGGCACCGGTGGCGGCGGACTGGCCGCAGGGCGAGGCCTACGGCGACGCGGCGCGCGAAGGCAGCGTGGCGGCAGCCGACCTGCAATGGCAGGCCTTCTTCCGTGACCCGGCGCTGCGCCAGCTAGTGCAGACGGCGCTGGAGAACAACCGCGACCTGCGCGTCGCCGCGCTCAACGTGGAGGCCTATCAGGCGCTGTACCGCATCCAGCGCGCCGACCTGCTGCCCTCGGTATCCGCCGATGGCGCCGGCACGCGCCAGCGCCTGCCGGCCGACCTGAGCCAGACCGGGCAGGCCCGCACCAGCGGCCAGTACAGTGCCACCCTGGGCATCAATGCCTGGGAGCTGGACTTCTTTGGCCGCCTGCGCAGCCTCAGCGAACAGGCCCTGCAGCAATACCTGGCCACCGAGCAGGCAGCGCGCAGCACGCAGATCAGCCTGGTCGCCAGCGTGGCCAGCGCCTACCTGCAGTGGCAGGCGGATCAGTCCCTGCTCGAGCTGACCCAGGACACCCTGCAAACCTACGAAGCCAGCTACCAGCTAACCCAACGCAGCTTCGACGTCGGCGTCTCCGATGCCCTGGCCCTGAGCCAGGCCCGTAGCGCGGTGGACAGCGCCCGGGTCAGCCTGGCGCAGTACCAGCGCCGCGTCGCGCAGGATCGCAACGCGCTGATCCAGCTACTGGGCACCGGCCTGCCGAACGACCTGCCGCAAGGTCTGAAGCTGGACAAGCAAATACTGGAAAGCGTACCGGCCGGGCTGCCCTCCGACCTGCTGCAGCGTCGCCCCGACCTGCTGCAGGCCGAGTACCAGCTCAAGGCGGCCAACGCCAACATCGGCGCGGCGCGCGCGGCGTTCTTCCCCAGCGTCAGCCTGACCGCCAACGCCGGCACCGCCAGCCGCGAGCTGTCCGGCCTGTTCGACGCAGGCTCCGGCACCTGGCTGTTCCAGCCGCAGATCAACCTGCCGATCTTCAACGCCGGTCGCCTGCGCGCCAACCTCGACTATGCCGAGCTGCAGAAGGACATCCAGGTCGCCCAGTACGAGAAGGCCATCCAGACCGCCTTCCAGGAAGTCGCCGACCGCCTGGCCGCTCGCACCACCTACCGTGAACAGCTCGAGGCTCAGCGTACCTTGCTGGATACCACCGAGACCTACTACGAACTGGCCGAGCGGCGTTATCGCACCGGCGTGGACAGCTACCTGACCCTGCTCGATGCCCAGCGCCAGTTATTCAGCATTCGCCAGCAACTGATCAGCGACCGCCTGGCGCAACTGACCAGCGAAGTGGAGCTGTACAAGGCACTGGGTGGTGGCTGGAACGGCGACGAGGTGACCGCCACGCAGAATTGATCGCGCGTACCCCGCATCAAGGACGGTTCATCCTCACGCGCCGCCCCCACCCAGTTGGTGGGGGCGTTTTTTTGTTCTGTGCGGATGTCGGCAGGTCAACTGGTTCGCCCTGCATAGCTTGATACCGGACTGGCAATGCGGTTGTTTTTTTGCGGTGTCTGTTCCGCATTGCCGCGTTTTTGTTGATGTTTTTGGTTTCGCCCTCCCGGGCGAGTCACTTTGCGGGCAAAGTAACCAAAACCTCCGCCCGGTCATCCGGCCCTGGCTGCGCCAGGGTTCGCTCACTCCATCGCCGCTCCAGAGGCCCGCCGCGGTGGGCCATCCCTGGCCCATCGCGGCTCTCGGCTTTGGCATCCTGCGTCGCTCTACCTCCTGCATCCATGCAGTCGTCGCGACATCCATGTCGCTCAACCTCTTCCACGACGATTCCGTTCGCCCTCCTGGGCGGGCTCTGCACGCGCCTGAACCCTAGGTAACCCAGAATTAGCGCGGAGTTTTGAGTACAGGGTCAGCCTTAGGGCTGACCTAAATGCCGGCTGCAAGCCGGCAAGCTACCTACGCGAATGAAACTATCGGTGTAATTCGACAGCCAAATCGCGGCTCCACAGCTACCAGAGCACGCCGGGCATGCCCGGAACCGATGTACGTTCAGGCGCGCGAATGCCCCCTTCAGGAGGGTGAGTGGAATCGTTGCGTAGAGGGGCGAGCGGCATGGATGCCGCGAGATACCGATGGCGGCCCCGCTTAAAGGGCCAGGGATGGCCCTTGTAAGCCGACCCTCGGAGCAGCGATGGAGCGAACGAACCCCGGCGCAGCCGGGGCCGGATGTCGGGGGTGCGTTTCTTTTGCTTACTTTTCTTTGCGCTGGGCGGCATTCCGATTTCAAAGAAAAGTGAGTCGCCCGAGGGGGCGAAACCCGGAATATCTGAAAACACCCAATGCGGAGTCCAGAACACCAACACAAGCCACAAACTTGCCAGCCCGGTATCCCCCCCCTTCGCCCCTCACACCACAAAACGCCTGCAACGCCAGGCAAAAGCGCACGCCACCAGACTACATAGTGCAATCACCAACGCCATCGGCACCGCCGACCCATCATGCAGGTAGGCCACCAGCGCCGAAGCCCCGGCCGCCACACTGAACTGCAGGCTGCCGAGCAACCCCGACGCACTGCCGGCATGGCGCGCCTGCCCGGCCATGGCACAAGCCGTGGCATTGGGCAGCACGCAGCCCAGGCTGGCCACGCAGACGAACAACGGCACCATCAACACCCACAGGTTCGCCGGCTGCCAGAGCGCCAGGGCCAGCAGCGTCAGCGCGCTGAGCAGATACACCAGCGCCATGCGCCGCAACCAGGGCGCCGGGCCACCACGCCGTACCAGGCGCGCATTGACCTGCGCCATCAGCACAAAACCTGCCGCATTGCTGCCGAACAGCCAACCATAGTGCTCGGCCGGCACACCATACAGTTCGATGAAGACGAAGGGCGAGCCGGCGATATAGGCGAACATCCCCGCCATCGCCACGCCACCAGCCAGGCTGTAGCCCATGAAGGGCCGGTTGCGCAGCAACGCCCAGTACTGGCCAAACGCGCCGCTCAAGGGGGCCGGCTGCACCTGCGCTGAGCGCGTCTCCGGCAGCCAGAGCAACACGGCCAGCAGGCACAGCCCGGCAAACAGCGCCAGGCTGTAGAAGATCGACGGCCAGCCCAGGGTACCCAGCAGCAGACCACCGCCCAGCGGCGCCAGGATCGGCGCCAGGCCCATCACCAGCACCAGTTGCGAGAACACCTTGGCCGAGGCCAGCGGATCGCACAGATCACGCACCACGGCGCGGGTGATGACCATGCCGGCACAACCGCCCAGGGCCTGCACGAAGCGTGCGCCGATCAACCACTCCAGGCTAGGTGCCAAGGCACAGGCCAGCGAGGCCAGAGCAAACAGCGTGACCCCGACCAGCAAGGGCACACGCCGCCCGAAACGGTCGGCCAGCGGCCCGTAGAACAGTTGCCCGAGGGAAATCCCGATGAAGTAGGCCGCCAGCGATAGCTGCACGTGCTCCACATCGGTGGCGAACTGCCGCGCCAAGGTCGGGAAGCTGGGCAGGTAGAAGTCGATGGCCAGAGGGCCGAAGGCACAGAGAGCGCCCAGGATGAGCAGAATTCGCAGCGACATGATGATCCAGATCTTTTATTAGCCGGCTAATCATCTCACTGCCGTAGCCCACGATAAACCCTGGTGCCCTCGATCTGACGAATACCTGGGGATTCAGCCTTACTGTGGCTGCCTGCCACCCAGGCAAAATCGGTACACTGGCCCCATCCGAAATGACCTTCCCGGCCCTCATGCGCAGAACCAAAGAAGATGCGGAGAAGACCCGCATAGCCATTCTCAACGCCGCCGAGCAGTTGTTCCTCGAGCGCGGCGTGGCCCATACCAGCCTCGAGCAGATCGCTCGGGAGGCCGGCGTGACCCGTGGCGCTGTGTACTGGCACTTCCAGAACAAGGCGCACCTGTTCCACGAAATGCTCAACCAGGTGCGCCTGCCGCTGGAGCCGCTGGCCGAACAACTGGCGGCGGTCGATGGCATGGCCTCGCTGCAACTGCTGCGCGACCTGTGCGTGGAAGCCATGGCCAACCTGGTGTTCGACGAGAAGCGCCGGCGCATCCTCACCGTGCTGCTGCGCCGCTGCGAATTCACCGAGGAGCTGCGTGAAGCCGAAGAACGCCACGAAGCCTTCGTCAATCAGTTCATCGATCTGTGCGAACAGCAGTTCGCCCTGCCAGCAGTGCAGGCGCAACTGCGCCCGGGCATTACCCCGCGCCTGGCCTCACGCGCCCTGCACGCCATGCTAGTGGGGCTGTTCAGCGACTGGCTGCGCGACCCCACACTGTTCGACGCGCAGCACGACACCCCGGCCATTTTCGACAGTTGCCTGCGCGGCCTGCTGCTGAACTGGCCCTGACTCAGGCCGGCTGCACGGCGTAGCCTTCCTCGCGAATCGCTGCCTGCACCTGCTCGGCATCCAGCCTGTCGCTGACCTGCACCTGGCCGGCGGCCAGATCCACCTCCACCTCGGCAGCCGCGTCCAGCGCCTTGATCGCCTGGGTGATGGCACGTACGCAGTGCCCGCATGACATACCGCTGACCTTGAACGCTTGCATGGCTGACTCCTTGATCCGTTGGTCGATGGGTGTAGTCTCGACCTTGCCACGGTGGCAAGGTCAAGCCCTTGTCCCGGATCACCCACCTCAATCGAGGACTGCCAGCATGCGTCCACACCCTCTGCTGCTTGCCACGTTCCTGGCAGCCAATGCCGTTGCCGAACCTCTGACGCCCCTGGTGGACAGCGCCCAGGGCGAGGGTTATGCCGTGCTGATCGTCTCCCGTGAGCGCCTGGAGGTCGGTACCACCTGCGAGGTGGCCCTTTATCTGCACGATCAGATGGCCGCACGGCTGTACCAGGGCCAGTCGGTGTCGTTCAACCTGCCACCGGGTGAAGTCTCGCTACGCCTGGGCCTGACCGGAACCGGCAGTTGCCAGGATGGCATCACCCAGTTGCGCAATCAGTCGCTGCAACTGCGTGCCGGGGAGATCCGCCGCTACCGCATCGCCATGGACGCCGACGGCCTGCGACTGCGTGACGCGCCACCGATCAACTGAATGCTTGACCTTGCCATAGGGTCAAGGTTGATCCTGTAGCCATCGCACTACGGGAGCTAGCAATGACCACCTTCGCTCTACCCATCCAGGGCATGACCTGCGCCAGTTGCGCCGGGCGCGTCGAACGCGCGCTGCGCAAGCTGCCGGAGGTCACCACGGTCAGCGTCAATCTGGCCAGCGAGCAGGCTCGCGTCGAAGCGCCGGCCGAGCGCCTGCCGCAATTGATCGAGGCCATCGAAGACGCCGGTTACAGCGTGCCCAGGCAATCTCTGGAGCTGGCCATCGAAGGCATGACCTGCGCCAGTTGCGTCGGCCGCATCGAACGCGCCCTGGGCAAGCTGCCTGGGGTCAGCCAGGTGACCGTCAACCTCGCCGACGAGAAGGCGCGCCTGCAGGTGCTGGCCGGTTTCGAGCCACGCCAGGCCGTGGAAGCGGTCAGCACCGCCGGCTACGGCGCCACCCTGATCGACGACGCACGTCCCGATAAGGATCGCGCCCAACAGCGCCTGCGCCGTGAGCGCCTGACCCTGCTCGCCGCCATCGCCCTCAGCCTGCCGCTGGTGCTGCCGATGCTGGTGGAACCCATGGGCCTGCACTGGATGCTGCCGGCCTGGGTGCAGTGGCTGCTCGCCACGCCAGTGCAGTTCATCTTCGGCGCGCGCTTCTACCGCGCGGCCTGGCAGGCACTCAAGGCGCGGGCCGGCAACATGGATCAACTGGTGGCCATCGGCACCAGCGCCGGCTACGGCCTGAGCCTGTACCAGTGGGCGGTGACACCGGCCGGACACACACCGCACCTGTACTTCGAGGCCTCGGCGGTGATCATCAGCCTGATCCTGCTCGGCAAGTACCTGGAGAGCCGCGCCAAGCGCCAGACCGCCAGCGCCATCCGCGCCCTGCAAGCCCTGCGCCCGGATCACGCCACGCGCCTGCAGGGCGGTCGCGAAGAGCGGGTCGCCATCGATGCCCTGGCCCTGGGCGACTGCGTGGTGGTCAAGCCCGGCGAGCGCTTCCCGGTCGACGGCGAGGTCATCGAAGGCCGCAGCCATGCCGACGAAGCGCTGATCAGCGGCGAGAGTCTGCCGGTAGCCAAGCAGCCCGGCGACAAGGTGACCGCAGGTGCCATCAACGGTGAAGGCCGCCTGCTGGTGAGCACCACCGCACTCGGTGCGGAAACCGTGCTGGCGCGCATCATCCGCCTGGTGGAGGATGCCCAGGCGGCCAAGGCGCCGATCCAGAAGCTGGTGGACAAGGTCAGCCAGGTGTTCGTCCCCACCGTACTGCTGCTGGCCCTGGCCACCCTGCTCGGTTGGCTGATGTTCGGCGCAGCGCTGGAAAACGCCCTGCTCAATGCCGTGGCGGTGCTGGTGATCGCCTGCCCCTGCGCCCTCGGCCTGGCCACGCCGACCGCGATCATGGCTGGCACCGGGGTGGCCGCGCGTCATGGCATCCTGATCAAGGACGCCGAAGCCCTGGAGGTGGCGCACGATATCCAGCAGATCGCCTTCGACAAGACCGGCACCCTCACCGAGGGCAAGCCGCGCATCGTGCATATCGGCCTGGCCGAGGCCGACGAAACCGAGCTGCTGCGCCTGGCCGGCGGCCTGCAGCAGGGCAGCGAACACCCACTGGCCAAGGCCGTGCTGCAAGGCTGCGAAGAGCGCGGCATCGCCCTGCCGGCCCTGAGCGAAAGCCGGGCACTGGCCGGGCGTGGCATCGCCGGTACGCTGGAAGGCCGCTCGCTGCAACTGGGCAGCAGCCGCCTGTTGCAAGAAAACCATCTGCAAGCAGGCACACTGGCAGAATCGGCACGAACCTGGGAAGCGCAGGGGCGTACCCTGTCCTGGCTGATCGAAACCGGCAACGCCCCGCGCCTGCTCGGCCTGCTGGCCTTCGGGGACGCGCTCAAGAGCGGTGCCGCCGAGGCCATCGCGCAGTTGCGCGCACAGGGCATCAGCAGCCACCTGATCAGCGGTGACAACCCCGGCAGCGTCGCCGCCGTGGCCAGCGAGCTGGGTATCGACGAGCCCCACGCTCAGGTGCTGCCGCAAGACAAGGCGCGGCTGATCGGCGAGTTGCGCCAGCATGGCCCGGTGGCCATGGTCGGCGATGGCATCAACGATGCCCCGGCCCTGGCCGCCGCCGATGTCGGCATCGCCATGGGCGGCGGCACCGATGCCGCCATGCACGCCGCCGGCATCACCCTGATGCGCGGCGACCCGTGCCTGGTGCCGGCCGCGCTGGAGATCAGCCGGCGTACCTACGCCAAGATCCGCCAGAACCTGTTCTGGGCCTTCATCTACAACCTGATCGGCATACCGCTGGCCGCCGCCGGCCTGCTCAACCCGATGTTCGCGGGCGCCGCCATGGCCCTGTCCAGCGTCAGCGTGGTGAGCAACGCGCTGCTGCTCAGCCGCTGGAGACCACGCTCATGAATATCGGCCAGGCCGCCAAGCACACCGGCCTCAGCGCCAAGATGATTCGCTACTACGAGTCCATCGACCTGCTGCCGCGCGCCGGGCGCACGCACAGTGGCTACCGCCAGTACAGCGAGCAGGATCTGCACCGCCTGGCCTTTATCAAGCGCGCGCGTGATCTGGGGTTTTCGCTGGAGGAAGTGGGCCGGCTGCTGGCGCTGTGGCAGGACAAGCAGCGCGCCAGCGCCGACGTCAAGGCGCTGGCCGAGGCGCATATCGCCGAGCTGGAGCGGCGTATCGCCGAGATGAGTGCACTGCGCGACACCCTGGCCGAACTGGCTGCCAGTTGCCAGGGCGATGCGCGGCCGGACTGCCCCATCCTGCACGGGCTGGAGCAAGGGCTGGACGAGGCGACGAGTTGCTGCACCGCGCCGCCACGGGTCTGATCAGGCCGCGTCCAGCGCCAGCGGCTGAGCTTCGCTGCGCTTGATCAGCGCGTAGGTCACCCCGGTCAGCAGGCTGCCGGCGACGATGGCCAGCAGGTACAGCAGCGCATGATTGATGGCGTTGGGAATCAGCAGCACGAACAGCCCACCGTGCGGCGCCATCAGCTTGCAGCCGAAGTACATCGACAGCGCGCCGGTCAGTGCGCCCCCGGCGATGCTAGCCGGGATCACCCGCAGCGGATCCTTGGCGGCAAAGGGAATCGCCCCCTCAGAGATAAAGCACAGCCCCAGCACCCCGGCGGCCTTGCCGGCCTGCCGCTCGCTGTCGGCGAACTTGCGCCGCGCCAGTACGGTGGCGATGGCCATACCGATCGGCGGCACCATGCCGGCGGCCATGGTCGCCGCCATCGGCGCGTAGCTGCTGGACGCCAGCAGGCCGACGGAGAAGGCGTAGGCGGCCTTGTTGATCGGCCCGCCAAGATCCACGCACATCATGCCGCCGAGCAGCACGCCCAGCAGGATGGCATTGGTGCTGCCCATGCCATCGAGGAAGGTGGTCAGCGATTGCAGCATGCCGGCTACCGGGGTGCCGACCACATAGATCATCACCAGGCCGGTGAACAGGCTGGCCAGCAGCGGAATGATCAGGATGGGCTTGAGCGCTTCGACGCTGGCCGGCAGACGCACCCACTGCGCCAGGGCCTTGGCCGAATAACCGGCAAGAAAGCCGGCGACTATGCCACCAATAAAGCCCGCGCCCAGCGAGCTGGCCAGCAGGCCGCCGATCATCCCCGGCGCCAGGCCCGGACGGTCGGCGATGGAATAGGCAATGTAGCCGGCCAGCACCGGCACCATCAGCTTGAACGCGGCCTCACCGCCAATCTTCATCAAGGCCGCGGCGAAGGTGCCCTCCTCCTTGAACGCCTCGATGCCGAAGACGAACGACAGGGCGATCAGCAGACCACCCGCCACCACCATCGGCAGCATGTAGGACACGCCAGTGAGCAGATGCTTGTAAGGCCCGCTCTTTTCGCCGCTCTTGGCCGGCGAGCTACCTTCGGCAGACGCAACCTCGGCCAGCGGCCGCGCTTCGTTCAGTGCACGCTCCAGGGTCTGCTGCGGCTGCTTGAGCGCCACGCCGGTGCCACAGCGGTAAACCTTCTTGCCGGCGAAGCGGCTAGTGTCCACCTCGATATCGGTGGCCAGCAGCACGGCATCGGCGGCGGCGATGGCAGCCTCGTCGAGCAGGTTGCGCGCGCCCACCGAACCACGGGTTTCCACCTGCAACTCGATGCCCATGCGCGCAGCGGCCTGCTGCAGCGCCTCGGCAGCCATGAAGGTGTGCGCCACGCCAGTGGGGCAGGCGGTAATCGCGACCAGCCGGCGCTTGCCACTGGCCGCTGGCGCGGCTGCGGCCTGGTAGGGCTCGGCACGTTCGGCGGCCTCGCGCAGAAAGCGCTGCGGGTCGGCCAACGCCTCGGCGGGGGTGGATTGCAGCAGGCGCTTGCCGATGAAGCGGGTCAGCGGCAGTTCGCCGGTCTTGACCACCAGCACCCAGTCGGCGGCGGCGATGTCGGCCTCACTCAGCGGCGAGCCGATGGCGCGGGCGTCATGCACCTCCACCTTGGCTTTCCAGCCCAGGCGCTCGGCGGCGGCTTGCAGCAAGCGCGAACAGAGCACGCTGGTAACCTGGCCGTTGGGGCAGGCGGTGACGATCAACAGATTCATGGTCGGGGCCTCTTATTCTTGCAAGGGCTGTAGCTGGACGGCGGCCTGCAGCCGCGCCAGTTGGTCGATATCGTGAATGCCGAAGCCGATCTGGGTGACCGCCTGCGCAGCCACCGCCGTGGCCAGGCGCAGGCTGCGCTCGGCCGGCCAGCCTTCGAGCAGGCCGTGCAGGCTGGCGGCCAGCAGCGAATCGCCGGCGCCCACCGTGCTGGCCACCTCGACCCGTGGCGGCAGCGCGCGCAGGGCGATGTTCGGGCCATGCCAGTCGACACCTTCGGCGCCGCGTGACAGCAGGATGTGCTCGATACCCTGCTCGCGCAGACGCGCCACTGCCGCCGTCAGGTCGGCGCCGCAGGCCTCGGCCAGTTCCTCTTCGTTGGGCTTGATCAGCCAGGGCGTAACGCTCAGAGCAGCACTCAGCGCCGCACCGCTGCTGTCCACGGCCAGCGGTACGCCGGCAGCCTTGATGCGCTTGAGCAGGCTGGCGAACCACTCGGGCGATACGCCGCGCGGCAAGCTGCCGGCCACCACCACGGCGTCATGTCCGGCCAGCAGCGGTTCCAGATCATCCAGCAGTTGTGCCAGATGAGCCTCCTCGATCTGCGGGCCAGGGCCGTTGAGGTCGGTGATGCGCCCGTCGGCCTCGGCCAGCTTGATATTGCTGCGCGTCTCCCCCGGCACGCGGACGAACAGATCGCGAAAACCGCGCTTGTGCATCAGCGCCTCGAACGGCGCGGCATTGGCGCGGCCAAGAAAGCCGCTGACACTCAGCGTATGGCCGAGATCGGCCAGCACCTGGGCGACGTTCAGCCCTTTGCCAGCGGCGTGACTGGCAAAATCCCGGCAGCGATTGACCGCGCCGGGCTGCAACTGGTCGAGGCGCAGGGTCAGATCCAGTGCCGGGTTCAGGGTCAGGGTAAGAATACGCGCCATCAGTGCAGCCCTCCGGCCAGGGCGCGCACGGCGGCGGCGCTCTCCAGATCCAGCGCGCGCTGCGCCAGGGTACGCACCTCGCGGCTGTCCAGCTCGCGCACGCGCGCCTTGACCAGAGCAATGCTGCGCGGCGATACGCTCAGCTCGTCGACCCCCAGGCCCACCAGCAACGGCACGGCCAGGCGATCGCTGGCCAGCTCGCCGCACACGCCCACCCATTTGCCATGGGCATGGGCCGCCTCCACGGTCATGGCGATCAGGCGCAGCACCGCCGGGTGCAGGCCGTCGGCCTGGGCCGAGAGCTGCGGATGACCACGGTCGATGGCCAGGCAGTACTGAGTCAGATCGTTGGTGCCGATGCTGAAGAAGTCCACTTCGCGCGCCAGCAGCGGTGCCAGCAGGGCTGCCGAGGGCACTTCGATCATGATGCCCAGTTGCAGATCCTGCACCGGAATTTCCTCGCGCAGGCGCTGCGCCAGGTCACGCGCGGTGCGCCACTCCTCCATCGTGCCGACCATGGGGAACATGATGCGCAACGGGCGCCCTTCGGCCGAGGTGAGCAGAGCACGCAACTGGGTTTCGAGAATCTCTGGCCGCTGCAGGCTGAGGCGGATGCCGCGCACGCCGAGGAAGGGATTCTCCTCGGCCGGCATCGGCCAGTAGGGCAGCGGCTTGTCACCGCCGACATCCAGGGTGCGCACCACCAGTGGACGCCCGGCCAGGGCTTCGAGCACACGGCGGTACTCGCGCTCCTGGGCGGCCTGGCTCGGCGCCTGGGCGTGCTCCATGAACACCAGCTCGGTGCGCAGCAGGCCCACGGCCTCGGCGCCCAGTTCGACGGCGCCGGCGGTTTCGCTGGCCGCGCCGATATTGGCGGCCACCTCCACCTGCACGCCGTCACGGGTCACGGCCGCTTGCAAGCGTGTGGCGTGGGCCTGCTCGCGGCGCTGTTGTTCAGCCTCGCGCTCACGCAGGGCCTGCTGACGGGTGGCCTCGTCCGGGTCGATGCGCACCAGGCCGCTGTCGCCATCGAGCAGCAGCGGTGTGCCCTGGGCCAGCGCCAGGATCGCTTCGCCGGCCCCCACCACCGCCGGAATGCCCAGAGCGCGGGCGATGATGGCGCTGTGTGCGGTGGCGCCGCCATTGGCGGTGAGAATGCCGGCCACACGCTGGCGATCCAGCGCGGCGACGTCCGATGGCGCCACCTCGCTCATCACCAGCACATAGGGTTCGTTGGGTTCGCGGGGTAGCTCGATACCGCACAGATGCGCCAGCACACGGCGACCGATGTCGCGCAGGTCGGCCGCACGCTCGGCCAGCAGGGCGTCGTGCAGGGCCTCCTGACGCTGCGCGGCGGCTTCGATCTCCTGCTGCCAGGCGGCTTCGGCGCTGGAGCCGGTTTCCAGGCGGGCGTCGACGTCCTCGCGCAAGGCCGGGTCGTCGAGCATGGCCAGGTGTGCGCTGAAGATTTCACGGACGCTGGCCACCCCGGCGCCATCGACCAGGCGCTGGATCTGCGCGGCGATGGCAACCAAGGCCTCATTCAGGCGCTGGCGCTCGCTGTCCACACCAGCGCCCTGCTCGGCGAATTCAAAATTCGGCATCACCCGCACCAGCGCCGGCCCCATGGCGATGCCGGGCGAAGCGGCCACCGCCTGTACCTTGCTGCCAGCGAGCGGCGCCAGCACCGGCTCCTCGGCCAGCACGGCGGGCACTTCCGCCGCCTCGCTCAACAGCGGCTCGACCGCTTCACCAAGACCACTTTCCACCGCGGCGCGCAGCGCCGGCAGCGCGTCGGCGGCGATTTCCGGCTCGGCGCTGAACTCCAGCACCTGGCCACGTCGCGCACCCAATGCCAGCAGGCGGCTGAGGCTCTTGGCCGAGACCCCGGCGCCTTCATCACCACGCAGGCGCACCCGCACCTCGCCGTGGAAACGCTGCGCCAGCTCGCTCAGTACCTTGGCCGGCCGGGCATGCAGGCCATGGGCATTGAGCAAAGTCACCGCCACGCCGGGCCAGTCCGGCGCTACCTCGCCGCCCAGCGCTTCGATCACCCGGCGGCTGTCGTTGGCTTCGCTCAGTTCGGCCGCGCGGCCGCCGATCAGCACGTCGCACAGGCGCTCCAGGGCCTGGCGATGGGCTTCGCCCTGGCTGGCCAGGCAGAACAGGCCCTTGAGCGGCTCGCCACGGAAACTCAGGGCCTGCGCCGGGGTGACGAAGGCCAGACCGGGGCGCTGCACGCTCTGCTCGCTATGCAGCCACCACAGGCCATCGCCCAGCGGCAGTGCCTCGCTGCGCGCCAGACCAAGGGCGAAGCCACTGCTGGCACAACCGGCCTGGCGCAGCAGGCGCGCGCCCTGCCACAGCAGTTCGTCGAAATCTTCGGCAGGCAGGCCCAGGCTGACCAGTTGCCCGTCCAGCGCCAGTGCCTGCGGTGCGCCCTGTAGCAACTCGACGATCTGCTCGGGCTCGCGCGCCTCGCGCAGCGCCTGGCTCAGGTCGCCCTCGCCAAGAGCACGGGTGAGTAGCTGCAGAAGGTGCAGGTGCTCATCCGATTGCGCGGCGATGGCAATGGCCAGGTACACCTGCTGACCATTGCCCCAGTCCACCCCCTCGGGGAACTGGATCAGGCGCACGCCGGTGTTGAGCACCTGATCGCGGGTTTGTGGTGTGCCGTGAGGGATGGCGATGCCCTGGCCCAGGTAGGTCGAACCTTGTGCTTCACGCGCGCGCAGCCCTTCGAGATAACTCGGGGTGGCCAGGCCGCCGGCTGCCAGCGCCTCGCCAAGCATGGCCAGTGCCGCTGCCTTGTCCGCCGCCTGGCGGCCCATCTGGATCTGGCTGGCATCGAGTTCGAGCATGGGTGTACCTCCGGCAGCTTCGAGCCGGTGGCACGCCTGGGCCGACCGGCAGGGAATCTTGTTATGAGTTAAGACTAGGCGCTGCACGAACAGAGGCATGGCGCCTGGCGTCTGGTCAACCAGACATTGCACTGACAGGCAATCTGCTGAATCGTTTCACCTGACACTGGCACCTTAGCCGATAATGGGTAATCCTTGAAGTCCGATCATCGCCTACCCGTTCAGGATTCGCCCGTGAAACTCAGCGACATCGCCCGTCTCGCGCAAGTCTCGGTGACCACCGCCAGCTATGTGATCAACGGCCAGGCCGAGAAGCGCCGGATCAGCCAGAGCACCGTCGAGCGCGTGCTCGCGGTGGTCGAGGAGCATGGTTATCGCCCGGATCAGCAGGCCGCCAGCCTGCGCCGCGGGCAAAGCCGTTGCCTGGGCTTCATCCTGCCGGATCTGGAAAACCCCAGCTACGCGCGCCTGGCCAAGCTGCTGGAACAGAAGGCCCGTGCCGCCGGCTATCAGATGCTGATCGCCAGCTCCGACGACGACCCGCACAGCGAACGGCAGTTGCTCGAGCTGTTCCGCTCACGCCGCTGCGATGCGCTGATCGTCGCCAGTTGCCTGCCGCAGGATGACCCGCTCTACCCCGAACTGGTGGCCAGCGGGCTGCCGATCATCGCCGTGGATCGGGCACTGTCGCCGCAGCATATCCGCTCGGTGGTCAGCGATGACGAGGCCGCCGGACGCCAGCTCACCAGCAGCCTGCTGCCGGCCAGGCCCCGCCATATCGGCCTGCTCGCCGCGCGCCCGGAACTGGTCATCAGCCAGGCGCGCGAGCGCGGCTTCCGCCAGGCCCTGGAAGGCTTCGAGGGGCGCATCAGCGTCTACTACGGCGAGCAGTTCAACCGCCACAGCGGTTACCAGCAGATGCAGACCCTGCTTGCCGAAGCGGGCCCGCCCGACGCCCTGGTCAGCACCGCCTACGTGCTGCTCGAAGGGGTATTCGACCTGCTCCAGCAAAAGCCGCAGAGCACCTGGTCGGCGCTGCGCCTGGCCACCTTCGGCGACAACCAGTTGCTGGACTTCCTGCCCTTGCGGGTCAACGCCATGAGCCAACAGCACGAGCGCATCGCCGAGCGGGTGCTGGCCTGGGCACTGCGTGCGGTGGAACAGGATGACTACCAGCCCGGTATCGAGGCCATCGAGCGCAGCTTTCTGGCGCGCGCCTAACGGGCACCTCTAAAAACGTAGGCGAGGTAGCCAGAACAACACCGATGGCGGCCCCGCAAAAACAAGCGAAAAACGGTCGGAGTCGCGCTCGACTTTACGAGTTGTAAATGAGCATTTTGATCGGACTCGCGCACGAGCTTGTTTTTAACGCAGTGATGGCAACGTAGGTAATTTTTAGAGGTGCCCTAACGGCGCTGAATCTGCTGCAGCAATGGCCCGCACTGATCCGGCTCGTCGCCGGCACTGGGCGCCACCAGCGCCAGCAGCCCGGCAGCCGGCGCCACCGCCACGCCCAGCGCCACCAGACCGACGCCGCGCAACACCAGCGGCGTGGCCTGCACCCCCGGCGCCGGCTGCTTGAAGGTGCCGCGCACGTAGAGCGGTGAACGCAGGGAGAAGATACGCAAGCCCTTGGTGGCGGGGGTGACAGTGAAATCCAGACGCTCGCTGGCGAAGTTGGCGTTGCCATCGACCTTGATCACCGCGTTGTCGGTATCGATCACGAACAGCCGCGTGCTCATCAGGCCCTGGCGGATACCGAGATCGGCGGCAGCGCAATGAATCTTCACCTCCTCGTCGCCGAACAGTTGCCCGACCAGGTAATTGCCGACGTTGAGCCCGGCAATTTCCATCAGGCTGCGGCTGACGGCGCCATCGTTGATCAGCATTTTCAGCTCGCCATCGGCGCTGCCGAGCAGGGCCGCCGGCGAGTTGCCACGCCCGCGCAGGCGTGCATCGCCGTTGAGCGCGCCAAGGCTGGTCTGCATCGGCGCGAAACCGGGGAAGAGCTGCTTGAGCCGGAGGTTACGGGCACTCATGCGCACCTGCCCCTGCAGCGGCGTGACCGCGCCATCGAGGCGCACCTGCGCTTCGAGCGCACCACTGGCCATGCCGAAACGCAGGGGTTCGAGGCTGAGCACGCCATCGTGCAGCACCACATGGGTATCCAGGTCGCTGATCGGCAGTCGCTCGCCATGCTCGATGCGCTTGCCGATGAAACGCACGTCAGCATCCATTGCCCGCCAACGGTCGGTGCGAAAGGTGGAGACGGGCAACACCTTGTCTGCCGGCTGGCGATCCTGCTGGCCACGCTGGCGTTGCTCGGCGCTGGAATCGGCACCCACCAGCGGCGCCAGATCACCCCAGCGCAACTGCCTGGAGGTGAGCTGGCCGGACAGCTTGGGCCGGGGCTCGCGCGCGGCATAGGTCAGGTCACCCTGAATGTCGCTGTCGCCAATGCGGCCACGGAAGCCCTGATAACGGAAGATCGCCCCATCGGCATCGCGCAGGTTGGCCTGCAGACGGCCATCGGTGCTGTAGGCCGGGGTTTCCGGCAGGGTCACCCCGGTCAGCGGGTATAGCTCGGCGAGGCTGCGCCCGGACAGGCGCAGACGCAGATCCAGGCTGGCCAGGTTCTGCGGGTCGCTCAGGCTGCCGGCCAGCACGATGCGGGTGGCGCCGATGCGCATATCGGCCTGCAAGGTGAACGGCAGCCTGGCATCGTGCAAGGCCAGCAAGCCGCCCAGCTTGCCATTGGCATCGAGCGCTTGCCCCCGGAAGCGGCCCTTGGCCTGCCAGGCGAAGGCGTAATCCTGCGCGCTGGCATCGTTGGCCGTCAGGCGCTCGGCCGCGCCCTTGCCGACGATATCGGCGAACGGGATCGGCTCACCCAACGGTTCGACCAGCAGATCCAGGCGGGTGGCGCTGCTGCGGTCATCGAGCTGCACCCGCCCCTTGTCGAAGCCGATGGTGCCGATATCCAGGGTCCAGGGATTGGGCTCAGCCTCCTGCTCGCCCCCCAGGTCGAAGATCCAGTTGGCCCGGCCATCGGCCAGGCGCTGCAGGTTGGCCACCGGCGCCCCCAGTTCGATGCTGGGAATGTTCAGGGTCTTCCACAGCAGCGGCAGCGGCGCCAGGCGCAAACGCACACTGCCCAGGCGGAGAAAGTCCTCGCCCTGCGCCCACTGCGGGTTGCCCAGGCGGATATCTTCAGCGGCGAAGTGCGGCCAGGGCAGCCAGGCGCCCAGGCCCTGCTCACCTGGCTCGCGTTGCCAGACCACACGCAGGTCGCCCTCGATGGCGAAGGGCCGATCGAGCGCCGCCGACACCTGTTCATTGATCAGCGGCCGCGCCCGATTCCAATCGAACAGCACGAGAAACAGCATGAGCGCAGCCAGGGCCAGCAACGACAAGGCAAACACCCAGGCAACGAAACGACGAACGAAGGGCACCCGCTACCTCCTTGGCAGAATCCCTCTGGATACCATTCTAGGACTGAAAAAACTCGCCAACGCTCCCCGGCATTGGCAGTAAGCTGAAAGCTCGCCCATAGGTTCTGCCCGCTCATGCGCCTGATCGACACCCACACCCATCTCGACTTTCCCGAATTCGACGCCGACCGCGCCGATGTGCTCGCCCGCTGCCGTGACCAAGGCGTCGAACGCCTGGTGGTGCTCGGCGTATACCAGGGCAACTGGCAGCGCCTGTGGCACCTGGTGGAGGCGAACGAAGGGCTGCATGCCGCCTTCGGCCTGCATCCGGTGTATCTGGAGGATCACCGCCCCGAGCATCTCGAGCAGTTGCGCGACTGGCTGGAACGCCTGGCTGGGCAGCGCAAGCTGTGCGCCGTTGGCGAATTCGGCCTGGACTATTACCTCGAACACCTCGACCGCACGCGCCAGCAGGCGCTGTTCGAGGCGCAACTGGAACTGGCCGCCGAGTTCAAGCTGCCGGTGCTGCTGCATGTACGCCGTGCCCATGCCGCGACCATCGCCACCCTGAAACGCTTTCGCCTGCGCCGTGGCGGCATCGTCCACGCCTTCGCCGGCAGCTACGAGGAAGCCCGCGAATACATCAAGCTGGGCTTTCGCCTCGGCCTCGGCGGCGCCGCCACCTGGCCGCAAGCCAAGCGCCTGCGCAAGGTGGTGGCAGAGCTGCCGCTGGAGGCCATCGTGCTGGAAACCGACGCGCCGGACATGGCGCCATCGATGCATGCCCACCAGCGCAACAGCCCGGAATATCTGCCCGAGATCTGCAGCGCCCTGGCAAGCCTGCGCGACATGGACGCCGTCGAGCTGGCCGAGGCCAGCAGCCGCAATGCCGAGCAGTTGTTCGGCTGGAAGTGAGGTTTTTCGCGGAATCTCGGGAAAATCAGTATTGGCACTGGGCTGGCAAGTTTGTGTGTTGTTTCGGTGTTGTGGACGCCGCTGCGGTGTGTTCAGATAGTCTGGGTTTCGCCCCCTCGGGCGACTCACTTTTCTTTGAACTGCGCAAAGAAAAGTAAGCAAAAGAAACGCACCCCCGCCATCCGGGTCTCGCTTCGCTCGACTCCCCTCACTCCGGCACCGCTCCGGGGTCGGCGTACATGGGCCATCCCTGGCCCATTACGCCTCTCGTGGCATCCATGCCACTCGCCCCCTGCGCAATGCCTACGTTCGGCCTCCTGAAGGGGGAATTTGCGCGCCTGAACGAACAGGTGTGCCAGGCTAGTCCTGCGTGCTCTGGCGGCTGTGAAGTCGCGATGTGGCGGTTGAATTAAACCAATAGTTTCATTCGCACAGTTTCATTCGCTTGAATAGCTTGCCGGCCTTCAGCCGGCATTCTGGTCAGCCCTACGGCTGACCCCATACTCAAGCACTCCATGCCGATTCTGGGTTACCTCGGGTTCAGGCGCGTGCAGAGCCCGCCCAGGAGGGCGAACGGAATCGTCGTGGAAGAGGTTGAGCGACATGGATGTCGCGAAAGCCGCGATGGGCCAGGGATGGCCCACCGCGGCGGGCCTCTGGAGCGGCGATGGAGTGAGCGAACCCTCGCGTAGCGAGGGCCGGATGACCGGGCGGAAGGTTTTGGTTACTTTGCCCGCAAAGTGACTCGCCCGGGAGGGCGAAACCAAAAACGTCAGCAAAAACGCGGCAATTCGGAACAGGCACCAGAAAAACACAAACTTGCCAATCCGCTGTCAACCAAGCATTCCCCCCCAAAATGCGAAGAATCGGAAATAAGAGGATTGCATCCGGCTACGCCGCGACCTGTAGGAGCGGATTTATCCGCGAACGAGGCACTGCGCCGCCCGTTCACACCCGCACGGCTGGTTAAACCCGGAACGCACCGATCAGTTGCCGCAAGCGTGACACCAGGCTACTCAGCTCGTGGCTGGCCTGCTCGGTCTGGCTGGCGCCATCGGCGGTACGCTCGCCGACCTGGTTGATGCGCACGATATTCTCATCGATGTCATGGGCCACGGCGGTCTGCTGCTCGGCGGCCGCGGCGATCTGCTGGTTCTGATCGACGATCATACCCACGGCGCCGAGGATGTTCTCCAACGCCTGCTGCACCTTGCCCGACTCGTTGACCGTGCTTTCGGCCTTGTCGTGGCTGGTGCTCATGGCCTTCACCGCCGCCCCTACACCGCTCTGCAGCTTGCCGATCATGCCTTCGATTTCCGCGGTGGACTGCTGCGTGCGCTTGGCCAGGTTGCGCACCTCGTCCGCCACCACGGCGAAACCACGGCCCTGCTCGCCTGCGCGTGCGGCCTCGATGGCGGCATTGAGTGCCAGCAGGTTGGTCTGCTCGGCGATGCTCTTGATCACATCCAGCACCTGGCTGATCGAGGCACTGTCGCTGGCAAGCTGGTTGATCACCTGAACCGCCTGCTCGATCTCATCGGCCAGGCGCTGGATATTGCCCACCTGCGCCTCGACCAGCGCCCGTCCACTCACCGACTCCTGGTTGACGCTCTGCGCACTGCCCACTGCGGCAGCGGCACTGCGCGCCACTTCCTGGGCAGTGGCGGACATCTGGTTCATTGCCGTGGCCACCTGCTCGATCTGCATACGCTGGCTGGCCACCGCCTGGTTGCTCTGCCCGGACACCTGCTCGACGCGGCTGGCCTGGCCCTCCACCTCGCTCACTGTCTGCCCGACCCGCTCGATCAGGTCGTGAACGCGCATCACCGTCTGGTTGAACACCTGGCCCAACTCCCCCAGCTCATCACGGCTCTGCGCCTGGAAGCTGACGGTCATGTCACCGGCCGCTACCTGATCCATCACCCGCCCAAGATTCTTGAGGGTGCTGCGGGTGGAGACGTAGAAGCCGCTGTACAGGTAGACCACCGCCAGGAATACCAGCACCAGAGCCACCACCAGCAGCACCATCTGCGCCCGATTGTCTGCCAGCCGCTCGCTCAACTGACTGTCGAGATACGCCAGCAGGCCATCGTTGAGCGCATAGGTCTTGGCCATTTCCTGGCTGACCTGATCGTAGAACTGGTTCCAGGGGGTATCCAGGCTGTCGGCGATCACCACCTGATCCTCGAAAAGCGCCGGCGTGTCCTTGAGCGTTTGCAGACTCGCGGCGGCCATCTCTCCCACCCCATCGAACTCCGCCACCTTGCCGGCCACGGTCTGCTGCAGGTTCAAGCCGTACTCGGCATGCAGTTTTTCCAGTTGCAGCAGGATTTCATCGAACCGAGTGCTGGCTGCCGAGTTGAGAAACCCCTGCCCCAACGAATAGGAACCGGTGGCGCGCCCCTCGCTGAGCACGCTGGTCACCTGCGGCGTGACGTTGGTGAGCAGCTCGCTGATCTGGCGGATCTGCCGATACGGATCCTGGCTCAGCCCGGACTGGCTGGCCACCAGCTGGACCAGTACCTGGGAGGCGTTGAGCAGGCGCTCGGTCATCACGGTCTTGGTTTGCAGCGAGCTTTCGCCAGCGGCACGCTTGAGCTCGTCGAGCAGCTCATCGCGCTTGGCGACGAACTCCGCCGCCTGCTCGGGATCACGGCTCACGGCGACGAGTCCCTCCAGCCGAGCGATGAGGGTCTGCTGCAGCTTGCCGATACGCCCTTCGAGATCCCCTGCCTGACCAGACTGACCAATCATGGCGTTGATCTGCACCAGGTCGTTGAGATCCTGCAATTCACGGCGTACCTGAAGGCTGTTGCTCAGCAGCTCGATACTCTCCAGCGCGCTGCGGGTACCGACGAACTGCTGGTAGGAATCGCGCACCAGATAGAAGTTGGTGACCAGCATGGGCAGGAAGAACAGAACGCTGATCAGGCTGAACTTCATGCCGAAGCTGAGGCGATTCATCAGCGCGATGGCAGGATACAACAGAGTCTTCACTAGACGTCTCCCTCGGCCCTTGGTGTTGTTATTGGTCTCAAGGCGTGGTGATCGCCCCTGGAGCTCACCACACTGCGCCCTGCTACTCGCCTGTTCCTCAAGCCTAGGCAGGCCTGGCTGTTATAACCCTTATCGACCACCTGCTGTGTAACTTAAAGTTAAGAGCATGGCGCAAAGCCACCACCCTCACACCAACAGCACCCACAGTGCATAGCCGGCATACCAGACCACCGCGGCGCGAATCAGCAACTGCCAGAGCTCGTCTAGCGTCGCCACGCCTCGTTCGCCCAGCATGGGGGCCGACACCTCACCTGCGGCACGCCCGGCCTTGCTGACCAGTTGCGCAGCGGAAATATCCCAGCTCAGCAGCTCATGCAACAGCGCACGACTGACCGCCACGAAGTTGCCCACCAGGGCGAAGCTGGAGGCCAGCACCCGTACCGGTAACCAGTCGAAGGCATGACGCAACTGCCCGGCGCGCTCACGCAAGGTCGGCAACTCGGCCTGCTCGGCTGCCAACGCGAGCAGTCGGTAGGCAAGCGCGGCCAGTGGCCCGAGCAGCAGGTACCAGAAGATCACCGCGAAGAAACTCTGATAGGAATGCCACAGCAGATAGCCCTGTACCTGCTCCAGCAACGCCGGGCCTTCCTCGGGCTGCAAGCCCAGATCCCGCTCGACGGCATGGTAGGCCGCCTGGCCGTCCTCACGCCGCCAGGCATCGCGGAACGGCCCCAGCGCCGCCTGCACGTCGCCCCGGCCCAGGCTGTAGATCAGCACCAGCAGGTGCACCGCAAGCGCCAGCAGGCCATAGAGCACGGGCTGAACCAGCCACAACAACAGGCCCAGGGCCAGCACCGGTAGCAGCACCAACAGGCCGAGCAGCAGCCAGGGCGATTGCCGCCAGTCACTGCGTTCCATGGCGTGCAGGCGCGCCAGCCAAGCCCCATCCTGCTGGATACGCTGGCGCATTGCCGAGAACTTCTCGACCCAAAGCACCAGCACGATCACCAGAAAACTCATGGTTGCACTCCTTTACCACTGCAGAGGTCGGCGCGAAAACGCGCCCAATCGAATGCCGGCCCCGGATCGCTCTTGCGCTCGGGGGCGATGTCGCAATGCCCGGCGATGCGGGTGACGTCCAACTCGGGATAGGCCGCCAGCAACTGCCGGGTCAGCTCGCTCAGGCAAGCATACTGCGCATCGGTGTATGGCAGTTCGTCGGTGCCCTCGAGCTCCACGCCCAGAGAAAAATCGTTACAGTTCTCCCGCCCGGCGAAGCAGGAAACGCCGGCATGCCAGGCGCGATCGAGGCAGGAAACGAACTGGGTCAGCGCGCCATCACGCTCGATGAAGAAATGCGCGGAGACGCGCAGGCTGGCTATTTCCGCGAAAAAGGGATGCTCGTGCAGCGGCAGACGATTCTGGAAGAATTCCATCACCTTGCCAGTGCCGAACTGGCCCGGCGGCAGGCTGATGTTGTGCACCACCAGCAAGGAAATCTCCCCCTGCGGGCGCGCATTGAAATTGGGTGAGGGGCAATGACGAATACCCCGAAACCAGCCGGTCGCGGCATCTAGCTGCATAGAGTGCTCCTGAGCGAGCTAACACTCTAGAGCAGCAATGCGGGGTAAAGGAAGCGGCGCTGGCAGCAAGGGCAGCCAACCGAGGTCGCCAGGGGCAAGCAGGCCCCTGGCGCGAGACGATCAGGCGTTCTTCAAGCGCCGCAGATTGCCGATCACCGACTCCAGCGCCCGGTCGAACAGCAGGGCATCGTCCAGCAGGCGAATGCTGTTGCGGCGGAACTCCACGGCCAGGCCGATACGGGTCTTCTCCAGCACCTTCATGCCGGTGCGATTGACGAACACGTACTTGCCGATCGGCTTGATGATGGCCGCCAGCTTGCAGCGCAGCTTGTGCTCATCATCTTCCTGGAACTCGACCCAACTGCCGACGCGCAGGCTGTCGACCTGGCGGAACGCCTCGTCATCCTCCGGCAGCACCGGCTCGGGCTCTTCCAGACGAGCCTGTCCAGGTGCCAGCAGGACGATCTCCTCGACCACCTCGACCATGGCCGGGGTCTCTGCAACGGGCTCGCTCTCTTGCGCGGACACTTCCAATGCCTGCTCGGCCACGGCAGCGTCCTGCGTCTCCACCGTTGCCCGCTTGAAGCGCTGGAAAGCCTGCACATGCAGTACTTCCAACTGACTGAAGAATTCGCTGGTGGAGAAGGGGTCGAATGCCGCACTGCTCATTCCTTCACGCAGCGATTTGAGCAGGCTGGGCACCAGCTCCAGCAGACGCTGGCGATCCTCGGCATCCTCGTGCGGCTCGACGCTCCACACCAGATCATCCATGGTCTGCAAGGCGGCCTGCCACTGCACTGACCCCGTACCGTGCTTGAGGCAGGTGAGCATCAGCACCTTGCTCCAGGCCTCCTGCAGCAAGCGCACCACCACCTCCGGCAGCACCTTGCCCAAGAGGCGCTCGTTCAAGGCCTGCTCCACCTCACGGCGGGCCAGCTCAGCCTTGGCGCTACCTTCCTCGGCGTCACGGGTACGCTGTTCGAGCAGTTCGCTGCGGCGCCGCTCATCGCCGGTGAAGGCCATGAAATCCGCCAGCAGTTCGGAAAAGATCGCCGGATCGTCGACGAAATCGTTGAGCAGGCGCTGCACCACCTGCTCGATACGCTGATAGAGGCTATCGCGCTGCACATCGTCCTGATCGACCCAGCCCATGGCCGCCGAGGCGATCTCGTTGAGCAGGCGCCGCGCCGGGTGGCTGCCCCGGCTGAAGAAGGTCTTGTCCAGCACCGCCACCTTGAGCATGGGAATCTGCAGGCGCGCGATCAGCGCCTTGAGCGAGTCCGGCAGGGTACGGTCATCGAGGATGAACTCGAAGAGCATGGACACCAGGTTGATTACATCCTCATCGACTTCCCCCACCACACGGGTCTTGCCACTCTTGGCACTGGCCCGCGCCAGCAGTTGTTCGAGCTGAGGGCGCAGATCGAAGTCGTCGGGCTCGGCCTGGGCTGGCGCACGCTGCTGCAGGTGCGAAAGCAGGCGCATCAGGTCATTGCTGGAAATCGGCAGGGCATTGCTCGTTGCCGCACGCGGAGCCATGGCCGTGCCACGCACCTCTGCCAGCAAATCCTGCAGCGCGCCGAAAACCTCCTGCACGCCTTCATCGCTGCTCACAACGCCGTCTTCTTCGCTCGCATGCGTCCGGGTCGCTCCCGCTGCCGGACGGTTCGACCGGCGTGGCGGTGCCGAACGCAGCTCCGGCAACACACCCGCGCCGACCAGCACCTGATTGGCCTCGGCATACAGGGTGTCGCAACTGCCGAGCACGTACTTCTCGAACAGCTTGAGGATGATCAGCTTGACCTTGATCTCCACGCCCAGGCCACCGCAGGCATCGAGAAAACATTCGCAAAGTGCGGTCGGCCCCAGCGGGTTGCTCTTGTCATCGAGCTTGCGGCTGACCAGCGCATTGAGACGCGTGGTGAGATGACCGAGGGCCATGGCATCATGGCTCATGACACGGGAAATCATGGCATCGGTGGCCACGGTTTCTTCCAGGTCATCGTTCTGCACCAGGCTCAGGCTGTCGAAAGACACCGTATCCAGCGCCGGCTGCGGCTTGCCGATCTCGTACTGGTTGAGATTGACGAAGGCCTCGAAGATCTTCTGCAGAAACACCCGCTCGATGCTCTTGCGCTTGAGGCGCAGATCGCGCATGGCCTCGAAGAAGGCATTCTGCTCGGAATTGCTGGTCGCCCGATCCGCCATCTCGAAGAGAGTATCGTCGGCGTTGTCGAACAGGCTCTGCAGATTCTGCTTGAGCTGTTGCGCGGCCTTGTCACGTACCTGGATCAGCGCCACGGGCAGTCTTCCTACCGGCGAAGTTGGCGATTGCGCAGCGGCGGCCTTGTTCAACGGCACCACGTTCGCGTCGGTCTTCATTCTAGTCTCCTGCAGACTGCCCGTTCGGGCCTCTGGTCTGCACAGCAGCAACCGCGCCTTATTCGTAACGTCAACGATATGGCGTCAAAATAAACGGAATGAATGCATTATAGGGAGCCTGTGCGACATACCAAGCTCATTTTTGCCACTTCCATGATGCGCTTCACAGATCGTCTCTTTCGCGATGCCACATGGCCTGCATGCGGCGCTGGGGCTGCGATGCAGTCGAATCCCCTGCCTGCATGGACAACGGAGCATTGCCCCAGGTTCGACCGCCTTTATAATCGCCGCTCGCCCAACCCGGAGCCGACCATGCCCAACCTGACCCTCGCCGACCTCGGCAGCGAAATCGAAGCCAATGTCCGCCGCGCCCTGGCCGAAGACATCGGCAGCGGTGACATCACCGCGCAATTGATTCCCGCCGAACGCCTGGCCAGCGCGCGGGTCATCACCCGCGAAGCAGCGGTGATCTGCGGCACCGCCTGGGTCGACGCCGTGTTCCGCCAGCTCGACCCGCGCGTGGCGGTGCACTGGCAGGTGCAGGACGGCGACCGGGTCAACCCCGACCAGACCCTGTTCAGCCTCGAAGGCCCGGCCCGCGCCCTGCTCAGCGGCGAACGCAGCGCCCTGAACTTCCTGCAGACCCTGTCTGCCGTGGCCACCCGCTGCCGCCACTACGCCGACCTGGTCGACGGCACCCAGGTGAAACTGCTGGACACCCGCAAGACCCTGCCCGGCCTGCGCCTGGCGCAGAAATACGCCGTCACCTGCGGTGGCTGCCACAACCACCGCATCGGCCTGTACGACGCCTTCCTGATCAAGGAAAACCACATCGCCGCCTGCGGCGGCATCGCCCAGGCCATCAGCAGCGCCCAGCAGATAGCCCCGGGCAAGCCGGTGGAAGTGGAAGTGGAAAGCCTGGAAGAACTGCGCGAAGCCCTGGAAGCCGGCGCCGATATCGTCATGCTCGACGAACTGTCACTGCAAGACATGCGCGAAGCCGTGCACTTGAACGCCGGCCGCGCCAAACTGGAAGCCTCGGGCGGTATCAACGACAGCACCTTGCGCACTATCGCCGAAACGGGCGTGGACTATATCTCGCTGGGGACGCTGACCAAGGATGTGAAGGCGGTGGATTTGTCGATGAGGTTGGCACTATGAAAAATACAAAAATTAATCCGATGCACTAGCGCGACGGATACCCGCTGCCATTGCCGCACAGCCGGTTACAAAAAATGCCGCTGAGGTTCCATGATAAAAAACCCCATCGACAAGCGATAACAAGAAAAGTGCAGCCCCCAGACTGAGACCAAGCACCAACAAAGGGTCACTCTTTCTCCGAAGCTGCAAGTAGAGCAAACCTCCCCTAATAAAAAGCCAAGCACACAACCCCATAATCAGGCATGTCGCAATAACCCCCCACTCCGATAAGAGCTGTAAAAGGCTATTGTGAGGCTGAACAAGGGACTGATTGCTATTTAGCGCCCGAAAAGCCTCGCCCCCCAGCCAAACCAAGGGCGCTCTACGATAGATTCGAGCAGAGAGCTCCATATATACAGCCGACTCGAGCTAACCTGATCAAGAGATTGCGCACCCAAGGTGCGAGAGAACATATTCAACCACCCCATCGAGCGGTTACCCACATCGAAAAGCGCAGCCAAGAAAAGAGCAAAAATCGTAACCAGGGCTAACCCCCCCCAAGAACGCCAGCAAGCTCTACATGGATAACGCAGCAACAGCAGGGCAAACCCGCAAATAAATGCAGCTATAGCACCACGCCCTCCACTCCACAACAAAATGGCCAGAGCCAGCATGTAGAGCCCTAGGAAGACAAAGCGTCTCGCACCTGAAAAATGGAAAAATGCAAACCCCAGAACAATTGACGCCGCACAAAAGAAGCCACCCAAGTTTCTAATATGCGTGAACAATGGAGGACTCGACACCCACGGATATCTGTAAGGATCCCCTGAACTCAACCAGGCCTGCACTATAAACGAGAGGACTACAACAACAGAAAGTCCGACACCCCACAAAACCGACGACAACACCTCCGGACTCCGAACCAACAACAAAAATATAGCGACAAAAAGAGCCAAATGTGCAAGCAGTTCAAAAACACGTCGCCAATCGGCAAGGGCAACCCCATCATAAGCAGCAAGCGCATTAGCCAACAACACGCAAACCACAACTCCGAAAAAAATGCCCGTTATATCTTTATACCCCTCATGAGCGGACAGCTTCACACGCCACAAAACGCAAACAGAAAAAAAGAAAAAAGCCTCCAGCATGGCAATATGAAAATTATTCGCAAAGCTGGAAGCCGTATTAATCACCCCCAAAGAAGTAACAAAGCAAAAAACGAGTAGCGCACGAACCCAACCAGTGCCCCCCTTCTTATCGAAAGACCGACTCATTTCAGATACACCCATGGCACACGCCCAGAAACGAAATATTTATTCTTCGTTGCGACATCCATAATGACCGGCTCATGATCACCTACGACAATGACCTGAACATCTCTCATCACGTCCTGATCCAAGGTGTGCGCCAACCTCTCGAAAAACTGAGCCTGCAACTTCAAATTCCGACAGACCTCCGACGAAGACTCTATTGCAAACGCGGCACAGTCAAAGCGATCATTTCTTAGGTCGCGCAGATCATAAGGCGCATGGCTATTAAGCGTAAGCCAATACAGAAAACGCCTGCCAGGCTTCTGAAAGAACGAATGCACCTCATCAAACATGTCGGCATCACAGCCGCCAGGAAAAGAGTAACAGCGACGCGGCCAGAAGCGAGACTCAAAAAACACACTACGATCAAAACCCACACGCGGATACCAATAAAGACGGTCGTACATCATTCCTGTTGCCGCATGTAATGAAAGCGTCGTGTAACCTGCAGCGCGTAGCTGATTCGGTAGACAATGCTCAAAGCCCTTCAAAACAGGCTTAAGGTTGTAATGCATCGGCACAAGATCACATAACTCCCTTAACTCCCCAGCCAAGGTCATGCCAGTGGATAAAACATCACCTCGATCAAATTTACGACCAGACAGCACTCGGAGGGGCTCAAGCAATTGTGCCTGTATTTGCGGATCAACCGTTTCCCCCCAAGACTCAGCGACGACTAACATCAATCGCGCCACAGCCCCCCCCCCCTCCCAGAAGGGTGCGGAAGCATTTACCCCACGGCCCGAAATTAAAGCAGGGCCTTGCTCATCGAAAAGGCTAAGGAATAGATCGCTACGCGCATAAAAAAAAAGCTGCGTCTGGCTTTTCGCCCACCACTGCGTCGAAACTCTATAGAAGCGATCAGGTACGGCACCAGAGACGCCGACTTGAAAGAGACTCACAAGAAACAAAACATTTAGCAACCCAAGCGCATGCACTGCCTTGGCACGACACGATGCGAAATATATCAGCGCAACCAACGACACATAGAGCAGAACAAAAAAACACAGCCAGATAACATGATAAATCGATGATAGCATTACAAAACTAAAGATATAAAAAACGTCACCCAACCGAACAAATGGCACAACCTGACCAAATAACCCCAAAGCATCAATTAGCAGAAAAAACAATAAAAGCATTACACCTAACCGCCTCCATCTCAAAGCCAACAATGCCACAACGACGGCGTAATCAATATTTATATACGGCCTCCCCAAACCGAACAAAAACGCAGCCAGACCAAAAACCATATTGGGCAAGATCAACGCCAGCAACAACCACCACGCCCGACGAACCAAATTAGGTACCCTCCCAAACCGAAACCCCATAAAAAAGCCCCAGCAAATGCTGGGGCTTCAACAACTATAAGGCCACTAAAACTTAGGAACCCAAAGAGCAGGAACCGTTTTCAGTGTCACACTTCACCGTTTTAGAGGTACCATCTTTCGGAGTGAAAGTGAGCTCACCGGTGATATCAGCAATAGTAGCCGGGATATCTCCCTCACAGCGCGAAAGCTCCATGTCAGGGATAAGTTCTTCATCATTGTTGGCCTTCGCCGCGACCAGACCACTCATCAAACTCTTAGCCTCAGCCAGACAGGCAGTATCCGCAGATTTCTTTGTATAATTCTGATAAGCAGGCAGGGCCACTGCAGCCAGAATACCGATAATTGCAACAACAATCATCAGTTCGATCAGGGTAAAACCTTTTTGAGCTTTCATTGAAGTTCTCCTAAGTTTATTTCAGGTGCTGGAACCTGCTCAGAGCAAAGCAGAACGCGTGCCAACTTTCCAAAACGCTTAAATTGGAGATTTTGCCCCACATGATGCTGCAACCTCCTCACCACCCGCAGCACAAGATGACATTTTTCGTCACCTCACTGACAAGCATTTGGCAGCCACTGCCGTGTGCGTTATAAGGCTGGCATCAGAAGATCGAGGTATGCCATGAACGATACGGTTTCCCTTTCCGGCCTGGCCAGGCAAATCGTGGCGGCACAGCTACTGGATGAAAAACAGGCGCAGCAAGCTCAAAACCAGGCCAAACGCAATCAGCTACCACTGGTGACCTACCTAGTACAGAACAAGCTGGTCAAAAGCCGCGCCCTAGCGGAACTGGCCTGCGAGCAATTCGGTGTGGCCTTTATCGACCTGCATACGCTGGACAAGGAGGGCCAACCCAAAGACCTGATCAGCGAGAAACTGATTCGCCAGCACCGCGCCCTGCCCCTGTGGCGGCGCGGTAACAAGCTGTTTATCGGCGTTTCCGACCCCACCAACCACCAGGTGATTACCGATATCCAGTTCAGCACCGGCCTGAATACCGAAGCCATTCTGGTCGAGGATGACAAGCTGGGCGATGCCATCGACAAGTTCTTCGAGTCAGCAAACAGTGGCATGGAAGATCTGGCCGATGTCGATCTGGATGGTCTGGATGTGGAAGCGGTCGACGATGACAAGCAGGTAGGCGAGGCCGGCGCCGATGCCGATGACGCCCCGGTGGTTCGCTTCGTCAACAAGATGCTGCTGGATGCCATCAAGGGCGGCTCTTCCGACCTGCACTTCGAGCCCTATGAGAAGACCTATCGCGTGCGCTTTCGCACCGACGGCATCCTGCATGAAGTAGCGCGCCCGCCAATCCAGTTGGCACCACGCATTTCCGCGCGCCTCAAGGTGATGGCGGCGCTGGATATCTCCGAGCGGCGCAAGCCGCAGGATGGCCGGATCAAGATGCGTGTATCGAAGAACAAGGCCATCGACTTTCGCGTCAATACACTGCCCACCCTGTGGGGCGAGAAGATCGTGATGCGGATTCTCGACCCCACCAGCGCACAGATGGGTATCGATGCCCTCGGCTACGAAGAAGAGCAGAAAGAACTCTATATGAACGCCCTCAAACAACCGCAGGGAATGATTCTGGTCACCGGGCCCACCGGCTCGGGCAAGACGGTATCGCTCTATACCGGCCTGAACATCCTAAATACCCCGGACGTGAACATTTCCACCGCAGAAGATCCGGTGGAGATCAACCTTGAAGGTATCAACCAAGTCAACGTCAACCCGAAGCAGGGCATGGACTTCACCCAGGCGCTACGCGCCTTCCTACGCCAGGATCCGGATATCATCATGGTGGGTGAGATTCGCGACCTGGATACCGCCTCCATCGCCGTCAAGGCCGCGCAGACCGGGCATATGGTGATGTCCACCCTGCACACCAACAGTGCCGCAGAAACCCTTACACGCCTGCGCAATATGGGTGTGCCCTCCTTCAATATTGCCACCTCGGTGAACCTTATCATCGCCCAGCGCCTGGCGCGCAAGCTGTGCAACCAATGCAAGAAGGAAGTGGACGTACCACGCGAAGCGCTGCTGGCTGAAGGCTTCCCCGAAGACAAGATCGGCACCTTCAAGATCTACGGCCCGGTTGGCTGCGAAAATTGCAAGGGCGGTTACAAGGGCCGTGTCGGTATTTATGAAGTGGTTAAAAACACGCCCAACCTGCAGCGCATTATCATGGAGGAAGGCAACTCCATCGATATCGCCACACAGATGCGTAAAGACGGCTTCAATGATCTGCGCACCTCCGCTTTGCTCAAGGCCATGCAAGGGGTTACCAGCCTTGAGGAAGTCAACCGCGTAACCAAGGATTAACCATGGCGGCAAAAGCTCTGAAAACCAGCGTATTCACCTGGGAAGGCAAGAACAAAAGCGGCGCGGTCGTCAAAGGCGAGATCAATGGGCAGAATCCGTCTCTGGTCAAGGCGCAACTGCGCAAGCAGGGCATCAACCCGACCAAGGTGCGCAAGAAATCGAGCATTTCCTTCGGCGGTGGCAAGAAGATCAAGCCCATGGACATTGCTCTGTTCACCCGGCAGATGGCGACCATGATGAAGGCCGGCGTGCCTTTGCTGCAGTCCTTCGACATCATTGCCGAGGGCTTCGACAACCCTAACATGCGCAAGCTGGTCGAGGAGCTCAAGCAAGAAGTAGCGGCAGGCAACAGCTTCGCATCGGCGCTACGCAAACAGCCGCAATACTTCGATGATCTTTATTGCAACCTTGTGGACTCCGGCGAACAGTCTGGCGCCCTGGAAACCCTGCTGGATCGGGTAGCGACCTACAAGGAAAAAACCGAGGCACTCAAGGCCAAGATCAAGAAGGCCATGACATATCCGATCGCAGTGATAGTGGTTGCCCTCATTGTCTCTGCTATTCTTTTGATCAAAGTCGTACCCGCCTTCGAGTCGGTATTCGCTGGTTTCGGTGCCGAGCTTCCTGCCTTCACTCAGATGGTCGTCGGACTTTCTGTAATGCTCCGGGAGTGGTGGATCATCGTACTGGCTGGCCTTCTTTTACTGGCTTTTGCTCTGAAGGAAGCTAACAAACGATCCGCAAAGTTCAGAGACGGCAAAGACAGGCTATTGCTGAAAGTCCCGATTGTCGGAGACATTCTCTACAAATCAGCGGTCGCTCGCTTCGCCCGTACACTCTCGACGACTTTTGCGGCTGGTGTTCCGCTGGTAGACGCCTTGGACTCAGTAGCAGGGGCCACGGGTAACGTTGTGTTCCGCAATGCCGTGAACAAGATCAAGACGGACGTATCCAGCGGTACTCAGCTCAATTTTTCCATGCGCACGACTGATGTTTTCCCGACGCTGGCGGTGCAGATGACCGCCATTGGCGAGGAGTCTGGAGCCCTCGATGAGATGCTGAGCAAGGTCGCCACCTTTTATGAAGAAGAAGTCGACAATATGGTCGATAACCTGACCAGTCTGATGGAGCCCATGATCATGGCTGTCCTAGGCGTGCTGGTTGGTGGCCTGGTTATTGCCATGTACCTGCCAATCTTCCAGCTGGGTAATGTAGTCGGCTAATAAATGGATCTCTTCAACTTTCTGGCCAGCCACACGCTGGCCTTCGCTTGCTGCGCCCTGCTGCTGGGCCTGTTGATCGGCAGCTTTCTCAATGTAGTGGTCTACCGCCTGCCGCTGATGCTGCAGCGCGATTGGCGGGAGCAGGCGCGTGAGGTACTGGAGCTGCCTGCCGAACCCAGGCAGGCCACCTTCAACCTGATCCTGCCCAATTCCAGCTGCCCCCACTGCGGTCACGAGATTCGCCCCTGGGAGAACGTTCCGCTGCTCAGCTATCTGGCGCTGCGCGGCAAGTGCTCCAACTGCAAGGCGGCCATTAGCAAGCGTTACCCCATTGTGGAGCTGGCCTGCGGCCTGCTTTCGGCTTATATCGCCTGGCATTTCGGCTTCACCTGGCAGGCTGGCGCCATGCTGCTGCTGAGCTGGGGCCTGCTGGCGATGAGCCTGATCGACGCCGACCACCAGATTCTGCCGGACGTACTGGTACTGCCCCTGCTCTGGCTCGGCCTGATGGTCAACCACTTCGGCCTGTTCACCAGCCTGGAAGATGCCCTGTGGGGCGCCATTGCCGGTTATCTGAGCCTGTGGTCGGTGTACTGGTTGTTCAAGCTGATCACCGGCAAGGAAGGCATGGGTCACGGCGACTTCAAGCTGCTGGCCATGATCGGCGCCTGGGGCGGCTGGCAGGTGCTGCCGCTGACCATCCTGCTGTCGTCCCTGGTCGGTGCGGTGCTGGGGGTAATCCTTCTGCGCCTGCGCGGCAGTGACACCAGCACGCCCATCCCCTTCGGCCCCTACCTGGCCATCGCCGGCTGGATCGCCCTGCTCTGGGGCGATGCCATCACCTCCAGCTATCTGCACTTCGCCGGATTCTGAGTGTGCAGCGCAGGTTGTCTGCGCTGTATGAAGGCTTTCCCCGCGCCCCGATCCGCTCTACCCTTGCGCCACCTCAGACTCCCCAGGATGCTTCCATGCCGCAATGGATAACCCGCCCGGGCTGGCCCGGCCATCTGCTCGCCATGCTCAGCGGTGCGCTCACCACGCTAGCGCTGGCGCCCTTCGATATCTGGCCGCTGGCCGTCATCTCCATCGCCCTGCTGTATTACAGCCTGCGCGAGTTGCGCCCTGGCCAGGCGGCGCTGCGTAGCTGGAGCTATGGCTTCGGCCTGTTCGCCTCGGGCACTAGCTGGGTATATGTCAGCATCCACGACTACGGCTCGGCCTCGCCGGCCCTGGCCGGCTTTCTGACCCTGGGTTTCGTCGCCGGCCTGGGGCTGTTCTTCGCCCTGTTCGGAGCCGTCTGGGCACGCTGGATCCGCCGCCGCGAGGCACCACTGGCCGATGCCCTGGCCTTCGCCGCCTTGTGGGTGGCGCAGGAAGTGTTCCGTGGCTGGTTCCTCACCGGTTTTCCCTGGCTCTATGCCGGTTACAGCCAGCTCAGCGGCCCGCTGGCCGGGCTGGCACCGCTGGGTGGGGTATGGCTGTTGTCGTTCGTGCTGGCGCTCTCGGCGGCGCTGATCGTCAACCTCAATGCCTTGCGCCCACGCCGGGCCTTCTATACCTGCGCTCTGGTGTTGTTGGTCGCGCCCTGGGGTGCCGGCCTCGCCCTGCAGGATCATCCCTGGACGGCGCCCAAGGGCGAACCGCTGAAGATCGCCGCGATTCAGGGCAACGTCGCGCAGAACCTCAAGTGGGATCCAGCGCAATTGAGCGCACAACTGGCGCTGTACCGCGATCTCAGCTTCAGCGCCAAGCCAGTGGACATCCTGGTCTGGCCGGAAACCGCCATCCCCGTGCTAAAGGATCAGGCGCAAGGCTATATCGGCGTGATGGATCGTTTCGCCCGTGACCGCGACAGCGCCCTGATCACCGGCGTGCCGGTACGCCAGCCCAACGCGCGCGGCGAGATGCGCTACTACAACGCGATCACCAGTTTCGGCGCAGGCCAGGGCACTTACCTCAAACAGAAGCTGGTGCCCTTCGGCGAGTACGTGCCGCTACAGGACGTGCTGCGCGGCCTGATCGCCTTCTTCGACCTGCCGATGTCCGACTTCGCCCCTGGCCCGGCCGACCAGCCACCACTCCTGGCCAAGGGGCAACGTATCGCACCCTATGTCTGCTACGAGGTGGTCTACCCGGCGTTCGCCGCGCAAATGGCGGCCCAGAGCGATATCCTCCTGACCGTGAGCAACGACGCCTGGTTCGGCACCTCCATCGGCCCGCTGCAACACCTGCAGATGGCGCAGATGCGCGCCCTGGAGGCTGGCCGCTGGATGATCCGCGCCACCAACAATGGCATCACCGTGCTGATCGACCCCTATGGTCGAGTGCAAAAGCGGCTGCCGCAGTTCGAGCAGGCCGTGCTCTATGGCGAGGTGCAATCCATGCAAGGGCTGACGCCCTACCTGCAGTGGCGCAACTGGCCGCTGGCGCTGCTCTGCGCGCTCCTGCTGGGCTGGGCGCTGCTGGCCAGCCGCATGGCCAAAGCAGTATAGGGGTGGCTGCAAGCTGCAAGCGTGACAGTGTAGCTCGGATGCAAACCGGGGATTCCCTGCCAGATTTCCCCGGATTGCATCCGAGCTACTCGCTTTTACTTGCCGCTTGAGGCTTGAGGCTTGTAGCTGCTTCTCGCCCATAGACGATGGGATACGCCAATAAGCCGATCGCCTCGTTGAGCAGCATGCTGCTTTGCCAGATCACGCGCGATTCCGGCAACCATCCGCCCAAGGGGCGTTCATAGCCGAAGCTGAGATAGCCCATCGGCGCAGTGATCACCTCGAAACCAGCCTGCTCGAAACTCCAGCGCGCCCTCGGCATGTGCCAGGCCTGGGTGACCAAAACCACGCGGTGCACGCCCTGAGCCTGCAGCAGTTCGGCACTGAGCACGGCGTTTTCCCAGGTGGTGCGGCTTCGTTCTTCCAGCCAGCGAACCTCCAGCCCATAGTCACGGCGCATGGCATCGGCCATCAGCGCGGCCTCGCTCGGCGGCTGGCCATAGTGCAGGCCGCCGGTCACCGCCAGCGGCAGGCCCGAGGCCCGCGCCAGGCGCGCCGCGTAGCGCAGGCGCTCCAACGCCATCAGGCCGGGTTGATCGGTGCCACCCCAGCCCGGATCGTTCTGCTCACGCCCGGCACCCAGTATCACGATGGCATCGGCGCGTTGCGCAAGGCCCGCCCACTGCGCCTCGGCCAGCGCCGGCTCGCGCTCGAGCAGGCTGGCGCTCCATTGCATCACTGCGGGCAGGCTCATCAACCACAGCCCACCCAAGCCCAGCACGAAGGCACTGGTCGCCAGACGAGGAAAGCGCTTGCGCGCCCACCAGCCCAGCAGGATCAGCAGCAGAAGCACGCCTGGCGGCATGAGCAGTTGTTTGAGCATGTAGCGAATCGGCATGGGCATCCCTCTTGGATGCCCACAGCCTAGCGGGGTTTGCCGCTGCGGAACAGTTGCGAGCCACAGGCCTGACAGGCCATCACACCTCGGTGACGCTGCCAACTCACGCAGGTACCACATAGAGCGCAGTACAGCGGATGGCGACGAATCATCAACCTGGGCTTGGCCTTGCCATGAACCGGTTTGCTACCGCGCCTGGGCTGATGCTGCAGCAGCGCCAGCTCCTCGGCTGCCGCCTGCCAGCCACGCAACCAGCTCATGTCGCGGTTGAGGTAGGCCTGTACCAGTTCCATCTCGGCGCTGCTGAGCCCCTTGAGCTCGAGCTCATCACGGGTCTCGGCACGCAGCGTACTGGCCGTTTCGGCTTCGTCGAGTGCCAGGGCCAGCCGTTGCAGCAAGCGCTCGTACAGATCACCGCCTCGTTCTCTCGTTCGCGCTTCGCCCATGCGGCACCTCGACAAGCCCCAAGGCATGGGGCTCTTTGCACCAAGCTTAGCGAAGCTCGGCAACCCGGCCGCGCGCCGCGACAAACGGCGCCCAGGTGCAATCTGGGTTTCCCTCGATAGACGGCGCTCATGTATGCTACGACGTTTTCCGAAAAGCCCCATTCCTTCAGCGCCAGAGCCATGCACGAACAGTACTCGCCCCGTGAAATAGAAGCCGCCGCGCAGTCCCACTGGGACGCGCAGAACTCCTTCGTCGTCAGCGAACAGCCCGGCAAGGACACCTTCTACTGCCTGTCGATGTTCCCCTACCCCAGCGGCAAGCTACACATGGGGCATGTGCGCAACTACACCATCGGCGACGTGATCGCGCGCTACCAGCGCATGCAGGGCAAGAACGTGCTGCAGCCAATGGGCTGGGACGCCTTCGGCATGCCGGCGGAAAACGCCGCGATGAAGAACCAGGTGGCACCGGCCAAGTGGACTTACGAGAACATCGCCTACATGAAGTCCCAGCTCAAATCGCTGGGTCTGGCCGTCGACTGGACGCGCGAAGTCACCACCTGCAAGCCGGACTACTACCGCTGGGAACAATGGCTGTTCACCCGCCTGTTCGAGAAGGGCGTGATCTACCGCAAGAACGGTACCGTCAACTGGGATCCGGTGGATCAGACCGTACTGGCCAACGAGCAGGTCATCGACGGCCGTGGCTGGCGTTCGGGCGCGCTGATCGAGAAGCGCGAAATCCCGATGTACTACTTCAAGATCACCGCCTATGCCGAAGAGCTGCTGAGCAGCCTGGATGAACTGGATGGCTGGCCCGAGCAGGTCAAGACCATGCAGCGCAACTGGATCGGCAAGAGCTTCGGTGCCGACATCGTGTTCGACTACGACGTCGCCAGCATCGGCATCGACGGCCAGCTCAAGGTCTACTCGACCCGCCCCGACACCCTGATGGGCGCCACCTACGTCGCCGTGGCAGCCGAACACCCACTGGCCCAGCGTGCCGCCGAGAGCAACCCGGCCATCGCCGCCTTTATCGCCGAGTGCAAGGCCGGCTCCGTGGCCGAGGCCGACATGGCCACCATGGAGAAGAAGGGCCTGGCCACCGGCCAGTTCGTCATCCACCCGCTGACCGGCGACAAGCTGCCGGTATTCGTCGCCAACTACGTACTGTGGGGCTACGGCGAAGGCGCGGTGATGGCCGTGCCGGCACATGACGAGCGCGACTTCGAGTTCGCCATCAAGTACGACCTGCCGATCAAGCAGGTCTATACCGGCGAAGGCAAGGACTACGACGCCAGCACCTGGCAGGATTGGTATGGCGACAAGGCCGGCCTGACCACCATCAACTCCGGCAAGTATGACGGCCTGGACTTCAGCGCCGCCTTCGACGCCATAGTCGGCGACCTGGAAGCCAGCGAGCACGGCGCGCGCAAGACCCAGTTCCGCCTGCGTGACTGGGGCATCAGCCGTCAGCGCTACTGGGGCTGCCCGATCCCGATCATCCACTGCGACACCTGCGGCGACGTGCCGGTGCCGGAAGACCAGTTGCCGGTGGTGCTGCCCGAAGACGTGGTGCCGGACGGCGCCGGCTCGCCGCTGGCGAAGATGCCCGAGTTCTACGAGTGCACCTGCCCGAAATGCGGCACACCGGCCAAGCGCGAAACCGACACCATGGACACCTTCGTCGAGTCGTCCTGGTACTTCGCCCGCTACGCCAGCCCGAATTACGACAAAGGCATGGTCGACCCGCAAGCGGCCAACCACTGGTTGCCGGTGGATCAGTACATCGGCGGTATCGAGCACGCCATCCTCCACCTGCTCTATGCGCGCTTCTTCCACAAGCTGATGCGCGACGAAGGCCTGGTGTCGTCCAACGAGCCGTTCAAGAACCTGCTGACCCAGGGCATGGTGGTGGCCGAGACCTACTACCGTACCCTGGAAAACGGCGGCAAGGACTGGTTCAACCCGGCCGACGTGGAAGTCGAGCGTGATGCCAAGGCCAAGGTCATCGGTGCCAAACTCAAGAGCGACGGCCTGCCGGTGGAGATCGGCGGCACCGAGAAGATGTCCAAGTCGAAGAACAACGGCGTCGACCCGCAGGCCATGATCGACCAGTACGGCGCCGACACCTGCCGCCTGTTCATGATGTTCGCCTCGCCGCCCGACCAGAGCTGCGAATGGTCGGATGCCGGTGTCGAGGGTGCCAACCGCTTCCTGCGCCGCGTCTGGCGTCTGGCCCACGGCCACGTCAGCGCCGGTCTGCCGGGCAAACTGGATGTGGCCAGCCTGAACGACGAACAGAAGGCCGTGCGCCGCGCCATTCACCTGGCCATCAAGCAGGCCAGCAACGATATCGGCCAGCACCACAAGTTCAACACCGCCGTCGCCCAGGTGATGACCCTGATGAACGTGCTGGAAAAGGCCGCCACCGCGACCGAACAGGATCGTGCCCTGGTGCAGGAAGGCCTGGAGATCGTCACCCTGCTGCTGGCGCCGATCACTCCGCACATCAGCCACGAACTGTGGCAGCGCCTCGGTCACGCCGATGCGGTGATCGATGCGCAGTGGCCGCAAGTGGACGAATCCGCCCTGGTGCAGGACAGCCTGACCCTGGTGGTGCAGGTCAACGGCAAGCTGCGTGGGCAGATTGAGGTTCCGGCCAGCGCCAGCCGCGAAGAGGTCGAAGCCGCTGCCCGCGCCAACGAGAACGTCCTGCGCTTCACCGAGGGCCTGAGCATTCGCAAGGTCATCGTGGTGCCAGGCAAGCTGGTCAACATAGTCGCCAACTGATGTAAGCTCGGCGCCACCGTCGCGTGGCGCCGCGATCCGCCAAGGGGATTTGATAATGATGAAACGGAATCTGCTGGTCATCGGCCTGGCCGTACTGATCAGCGCCTGTGGTTTTCAACTGCGCGGCACGGGCAGCACCCAGTTTGCCCTGACCGAGCTGAACGTCAGTGCACGCAATGCCTATGGCGACACCGTCAAGCAGGTACGCGAAGCCCTGCAGAACAACGACGTCAAGGTCTATGCCGGCGCGCCTTACAAGTTGGTGATCAGCCGTGAGTCGGAAAATCGCCGCGCGGCCAGCTACACCAGTAATGGCCGTAATGCCGAGTACGAGCTGACCATGAAGATCGAGTACGAGATCCATGGTGCCAAGGATCTGCTGCTGACCAGCAACGAAATCGAAGTGCAGAACTACTACCTGCAGGACAGCAACAACCTCATTGGTTCCGATGAAGAGGCCGCGCAATTGCGTCGCGAACTGCGCCGCGAGATGATCCAGCAACTGGTGCAGCGCCTGAGCCTGGTCACCCCCGAGCAACTCGACCAGTTGCAGCAGACCGCCGAAGCCCGCGCCAAGGCCGAAGCCGAAGCCGCAGAGGCGGCGCGCCAGGCACGCGAGGCGCAGACTGCGCCACAGCAATCGCCCATCGAACTGCCGCGTCAGTGACGCCATCGGGCCGCCTCCAGCGGCCCGCCTTTGCCCGCTCATGAAACTTTCTCCCGCCCAACTCGGCAAGCACCTGCAAGGCGTGCTGGCCCCGGTCTATGTCATCAGCGGTGACGAACCGCTGCTGTGCCAGGAAGCCGCCGATGCCGTGCGCAACGCCTGCCGTCAGCAAGGCTTCGGCGAACGCCAGGTATTCAATGCCGAGGCCAATTTCGACTGGGGCAACCTGCTGCAGGCCGGCGCCAGCCTCTCGCTGTTCGCCGAGAAACGCCTGCTGGAGTTGCGCTTGCCGTCCGGCAAGCCGGGCGACAAGGGCGCGGCTGCCCTGCTCGAATACCTGGCCCGGCCACCGGAGGACACCGTCCTGCTGCTCAGCCTGCCCAAGCTCGACGGCAGCACGCAGAAATCCAAATGGGCCAAGGCGCTGATCGACGGCCAGGTAAGCCAGTTCATCCAGATCTGGCCGATCGACGCCCATCAACTGCAGCAATGGATTCGCCAGCGCCTGGCCCAGGCCGGCCTCAGCGCCAGCGCCGATGCGGTGGATATGATCGCTGCACGGGTGGAAGGCAACCTGCTGGCGGCCGCCCAGGAAGTGGAGAAGCTCAAGCTGCTGGCCGAAGGCAACCAGGTGGATGCGGAAACCGTCCAGGCCGCCGTGGCCGACAGTGCCCGCTTCGATGTCTTCGGCCTGATCGATGCAGCCCTCAACGGCGAAGCGGCACACGCTCTGCGCATGCTCGAAGGCCTGCGTGGCGAAGGCGTGGAAACCCCGGTGATCCTCTGGGCCCTGGCCCGCGAGCTGCGCCTGCTGGCCGGCCTGGCCCACCAGCACGCCCAGGGCATCCCTCTGGAGAAAGCCTTCGCCAGTGCCCGCCCGCCAGTGTGGGACAAACGCCGCCCCTTGCTCTCCAAGGCCCTGCACCGTCACAGCAGCAAACGCTGGGGGCAGTTGCTGCAGCAGGCGCAGCAGGTCGATGCACAGATCAAGGGCCAGGCCCCAGGTGACCCCTGGAGCAATCTGGCGCTGCTGACCCTGCAGCTATCCGGACAACGCCTGCGTCTGTAATGGCTGCTGGCCTGCTTTCCCCCCCGCCCAGACCACAATCTGGACATTTTCCGTACAGCGGCGCATAGTCCGCGCGCCTGCCTCTCTGCAGACGAGTCGAAGAGGAAACGCCATGAGCAAGAAAACCGGTAAACGGCCGAACAAGGCCAAATCCATCATCGCCCAGCCACTGTTTCGCTCCCGCCAGGAACGGCCACAGAAAGGCAAAGGTAGCTACCGCCGCGAAGCCTCCCGTAACTGGGAGGCTTCTTGCTTTATAGGGTGGCTCAGCGCGCTGATAGCCCAGAAAACCTGCCGAGCATGCTAAGGTAAACGCCTGCTTAAAAGCCTCGAGATAGACATGCTACTCCAGCTTCCTCGCCGCCCCCTGGTTCTGCTCCCTCTGTTGCTGCTGGCTGCCTGCGCCAAAGCCCCGGCGCAAAACCTGCCTACGACACCATCGCTCATCACGCCTGCGCCACTGCTCAACGTGCCCCAGCCTGCACTTGACTTCGCCGAGTGGCGTCAGAATCTGCGTAGCGAAGCCGTGGCCGCCGGTATCGATGGCGCCCTGTTCGATCGCGTGTTCGCAGGCGTCACTCCAGACCCGGCAGTGATAAAGGCCGACAGCAGCCAGCCGGAATTCACCCGGCCGATCTGGGAATACCTCGACGGTGCCGTATCGGCCAGCCGCGTCGGTCGCGGCCGGGTGCTGCTGGCTCAGCACAATGTCGTGCTGCGCAATATCGAGCAGCGCTATGGCGTCGAGGCACCGATCCTGGTGGCCATCTGGGGCCTGGAAAGCAACTTCGGCAACAACATCGGCAGCAACAGCGTGATCCGTTCGCTCGCCACCCTGGCCTATGAAGGGCGCCGGCAGGCTTTCTGGCGCAACCAGTTGCTGGCCGCCCTGCAGATCCTGCAGAACGGCGACATCAGCAGCGAGCGCATGGTCGGCTCCTGGGCCGGCGCCATGGGCCAGACCCAGTTCATGCCCACCACCTACAACGAGCATGCGGTGGACTTCGACGGCGACGGCAAGCGCGACCTGTGGAACTCTTCCACCGATGCCCTGGCCTCGGCCGCCCATTACCTGCAATCCTCCGGCTGGAAACCTGGCCAACCCTGGGGCTTCGAGGTGCGGCTGCCCAAGCAGTTCGACTACTTCCATGCCGACCCCGAGCAGCGCCGCACCCTGGCCGAATGGCAGGCCCTCGGGGTGTACCCGGCCATCAGTTCCAAGGGCGCCGCTGCCGACAGCCGCGCCACGCTGGTATTGCCGGCCGGCCATCGCGGCCCGGCCTTCCTGCTGCTGGATAACTTCCGCAGCATCCTGCGTTACAACAACTCCACCTCTTACGCCTTGGCCATCGGCCTGCTTTCCGACAACCTGCTCAACCCCACCGAGGTTCAGGCAAGCTGGCCGCGCGACGAACGCCAACTCGGCCGTAGCGAGCGCATCGAGCTACAGCAATTGCTGGCAGCCAGTGGCTTCGACCCAGGCCCGGCCGACGGCATCATCGGAGCCAATACGCGCAAGGCCATCCGTATGCTGCAACTGCAGTTGAACGAGCCCGCCGACGGTTACCCCAGCCCGGAGCTGCTCGAAACACTGCGCAAGCGCTGAGAGCGTGCTACCCACCTCCTTGGATGCCTTACGGGCCGACGAGAGCCTGCAACGCCGGCTCCTGCCGCTGTGGTAAACTGCCCGGCGGCCACAAGCCGACTGCCCCACGGAGCCTCTACCGGAGCCCAGATTTCCGATGTCCGACACCTCCTCGTCCAAACCCGTCGCCAGCGGCGAAAAATTCCGCACCGCCCAAGGCATCACCGCGATCAAGGACGGTCAGAAGCGCCGCGCCTCAGCCGAGCCCCAGGTCTTCGAGCCCAAGCCCAAGTGGCTGCGGGTCAAGGCGCCGGGCGGCAGCCGTTTCGAGGCGGTCAAGCGCAACGTCGGCGAGCATCGTCTGAGCACCGTCTGCCAGGAATCGCATTGCCCGAACATGGGTGAATGCTGGTCCAACGGCACCGCCACCATCATGCTCATGGGTTCGGTCTGCACCCGCGCCTGCCGCTTCTGCGCCGTGGACACCGGCAACCCCAATGGCTGGCTGGATCTGGAAGAGCCGCAGAACACCGCCAAGTCGGTGGAGTTGATGGCCCTGCGTTACATCGTGCTGACCTCAGTGGATCGCGATGACCTCGACGACGGCGGCGCCGGGCATTACGCAGCCTGCGTCCGCGCCATCAAGGCAAACACCCCGCAGGTGGTGGTCGAGGCCCTGACCCCGGACTTCGATGGCGACCATCAGGCCATCGAGCGCGTGGTGGATTCCGGCCTGGAGGTGTTCGCGCAGAACGTCGAGACGGTCAAGCGCCTGACCCACGTGGTGCGTGACCCGCGTGCCGGCTACGAGAAGACCCTCAAGGTGCTCGAGCACGCCAAGAAGCATCGCCCAGACGTGCTGACCAAGACCAGCCTGATGCTCGGCCTGGGCGAGACCGACGAGGAAATCCTGGAAACCATGGATGATCTGCGTGCCATCGGCGTGGACATCCTCACCCTCGGCCAGTATCTGCAACCCACGCGCAACCACCTGCCGGTCAAACGCTGGGTCAGCCCGGAAGAATTCAACCGTTTCCGTGATATAGGCCTGGAAAAAGGCTTCATGGAAGTGGCTGCCGGCCCGCTGGTACGTTCCAGCTACCGTGCCGATCGGGTGTTCGAGAAGAACAACCTGGGCCTCGCCGCCCCCGTGCCGGTGCCAGGCCAGCAGGTCGACAGCAGCCTGATCCCGGCGTTGAATCTGAACTGAGCCGGATCTGCCACACAAACAAAAGGGACGCCGATGCGTCCCTTTTGCGTTGCAGTCAATGCCTCATTAGGTGCGCACAGCGCACCCTGCGGTTCGAGCGAGTCGTTGTACGTAGGGTGCGCTGCGCGCACCGAGAAATCGCTGAAATCGAGCCGTCTGGGAGGCCCCCCTACACCTAACTCAGGCGAACGCGCAGCACTCGCTCCAGGCGTTGCGCCACTTCGTCGAAGTCCGGCGGCGTGGCCAGCAACTCACGCATCTGCACCATCTTCAGCCCGGCATAGCCACAGGGATTGATGCGCAAAAAGGGGGTCATGTCCATGTCGACGTTCAGTGCCAGGCCGTGGAAGGAGCAGCCACGGCTGACCCGCAGGCCCAGCGAGGCAATCTTGTCGCCGGCCACGTACACGCCGGGGGCATCGGCCTTGGGCGCTGCCTCGATACCATAACCGGCCAGCAGCTCGACCAGGCTCTGCTCCATGGTGGTCACCAGCTCGCGCACGCCCAGGTCGAGGCGGCGCAGGTCGAGCATCAGGTAGGCCACCAGTTGCCCGGGGCCGTGGTAGGTCACCTGCCCGCCACGCTCCACCTGCACCACCGGGATATCACCAGGCGCCAGCAAGTGCTCGGCCTTGCCGGCCTGGCCCTGGGTGAACACCTTCGGGTGCTGCAGCAGCCAGATCTCGTCTGGCGTGTGCTCATCACGCTCACGGGTCAGTTGGCGCATGGCCTCCAATGTCGGCAGGTACTCCACCAGGCCCAGATGGCGAACGACGAGCTCGGCCATGGCCGTCACAGCACCATGTGCACGCGGCCGGTGGCGCGCAGGTCGACGTGAATCGCCTGTAACTGCTCGACACTGGTCGCAGTGATCAGTACCTGCACGGAGAGGAAGTTGCCATTGCGGCTGTCGCGCAGTACCAGGGTGGAGGCATCCAGATCCGGTGCGTGGCGCTGGATCACTTCGATCACCAGGTCGGCAAACCCCTCGCCAGCGGTGCCGATCACCTTGATCGGGTAGCGCTCGCAGGGGAATTCGATTTTCGGGGCTTGAACGTCGGTATCGGTCATGACATCAGCGGGCTCGAAGCCCGTCCATAAAGAGGCCGCTGCGGGTGGCAGCGGCCAAGCTAAATCTCTAAAAACGTAGACGAGGCAGTCAGCGCAATACCGATGGCGGCCCCGCAAAAACAGGCGAAAAACGGTCGGAGTCGCGCTCGACTTTACGAGCTGTAAATGACCATTTGACCGGGCTGGCGTTCCAGCCTGTTTTTAACGCAGCGATGACAACGCAGGTAGTTTTTAGTCTCTCAGTTGAACAGGCCGAAGAAAAACAGCCGGATGCTGTCCCACAGGCGACGCAGCAGGCCACCCTCCTCGACCGGCTCCAGCGCCACCAGGTCGGCGCTGTGCACCACCTCGTCACCCAGCTTGACCTCCACCTTGCCGATCACCTCGCCCTGGGCGATGGGGGCAATCAGTTGCGGGTTGAGGGTCATGCTGGCCTGCAGCTTGTCCAGTTGGCCCTTGGGCATGGTCAGCGCCAGATCCTGCGCCAGGCCGGCCTTGACCTTGCTGGTCTGGCCCTTCCACACGGTGGCCTGGGCCAGTTCGGTGCCCTTCTGATAGAAGGTGCGGCTCTCGAAGAAGCGGAAGCCGTAGGTCAGCAGCTTCTGCGTCTCGGCGGCACGGGCCTGTTCGCTATTGGTACCGAACACGGCGGTGATCATGCGCGCACCATCACGCACGGCAGAGGCCACCAGGCAATAACCGGCTTCCTGGGTGTGGCCGGTCTTCAGACCGTCGACGGTCTTGTCGCGCCACAGCAGCAGGTTGCGGTTGGGCTGCTTGATGTTGTTCCAGAGGAAGTCTTTCTGCGAATAGATGGCGTAGTGATCGGCGTCTTCGTTGATGATCGCGCGCGCCAGGATGGCCATGTCATGAGCGCTGGAGTAGTGCTGCGGGTCGGGCAGACCAGTGGCGTTCATGAAGTGGGTGTTGTTCATGCCCAGACGCTTGGCAGTCTCGTTCATCATGTCGGCGAAGGCGTCCTCGCTGCCGGCGATGTACTCGGCCAGGGCGATGCTGGCGTCGTTGCCGGACTGGATGATGATACCGTGCAGCAGGTCGTCGACGCTGGCCTGGCTGTTGACCGGCAGGAACATGGTGGAACCGCCCGAGCCGGCGCCACCGGTGCGCCATGCATGCTCGCTGATGGTCACCATGTCCTTCTCGCCGATCTTGCCGTTGCGGATTTCCAGGGTGGCGATATAGGCGGTCATCAGTTTGGTCAGGCTGGCCGGCGGCAGACGCTCGTCGCCGTTCTCACCCACCAGCACCTGGCCGGTGGCAGCGTCCATCAGCACATAGGCGGAGGCCGCCAGTTGCGGCGGAGCCGGGACGACCTGAGGGCTGGCCCAGACCAGTGGCGAAGCCAACAGGGTCAGGAAGAGGAAGGCACGTTGCGCGAAGCTGGTGATATTCATCCGTCTCTCGAAAGTCGTTGCGTGGTTTGTGAAACGGCCCCCGCAGGAGCCTTACCCGGCCACCAATGATGGCGACCCGTGGGTTAGTCCGGCCAAGACCGGTTTAGTGCCATCGCGCCTGAGAAGAAGGGCAAGCCGTCTTCATCGAGCCCGACGGGTCGAGTCAGTCCGTACGCACCAGCGTCGGCTGCCCGAGATTGGCGAGGCGTACATTGTTCTGCAGCTTTTCAGCCTCGCCCTGGCTGCTGATCGGCCCCAGGCGCACCCGATGCAGTATCTGCTGGTCGCGCACCACTGAGCTGATGAACACCGGGACATGGGTCGTCTGGCTCAGCTTGTCCTTGAGTAGTTCCGCAGCGTCCGGATTGGCGAATGCTCCCACTTGGAGATACAGGCCAGAAGCTGCGAGTGAATCGTTTTTTTTTGCGTCGATCTGCACCGGCACCACGGCCGCAGCATGCTGCTCGGGCGGCGGAGAATACTGCTCGACGGCCTGCGGCATGGCCTGCGCCACCGGCTTGCTGGTGATGGCCTTGGCCGGCTGATTGTTGGCCAGCACCAACGGCACCGGACGGCCCTGCTGCGCCCACCACTCATGCGGATCAATGCCCTCGACCTTGACCCGCGCCGTGCCCTTCTCGGCATAACCGAGCTTCTTCGCCGCGGCGAAGGACAGGTCGATGATGCGATCGGAGTAGAACGGCCCACGGTCGTTGACCCGCAGGATCACGCTCTTGCCGTTCTCCAGATTGGTCACCCGCACGTAGCTGGGCAACGGCAGGGTCTTGTGCGCCGCCGTCATGCCGTACAGGTCGTAGGTCTCGCCATTGGCGGTGGCCTGACCATGGAACTTGGTGCCGTACCAGGAGGCCGGGCCGACTGCCGAATAGCGGCGCGCATCCTGAATCGGGAAGTACTGCTTACCCAGCACGGTATAGGGCGAAGCCTTGACCGGGCCGTAATGCGGCATGGGGATCGCGTCGTGGATCTTCGATACGTCCACGTCCCACCAGGGCGCGCCATCGCGGTGCGGGCGGTCGTAATCATCGGGACCGGAGATACCTGCCTGACCAGACTGAGCCACCGGCTGCGCCGAGCGATTGGACGAGCAACTGGCGAGCAACAACGCAGCAGCGATACAGACGCCCAGCGGTAGCAGTTTCCTGGAAAGACTCATTGATTACCCCGTGCTTGCACCAGCAGCTCGGCCAGTTGATTGACGGCCATCGCATACATGACGCTGCGATTGTAGCGGGTAATGACGTAGAAGTTTGGCAACCCCATCCAGTATTCGTCACCTTCGGCGCCCTCCAGACGGAAGGCGGTCACCGGCACGTCATCGGCCAGCACATCGCTGCTGCGCCAGCCGAGGGCGCGCAGTTCGCCCACGTTCTTCACCGGGTCGAGGCCTTCGCTCAGGCCTTCGGCGTAGTGTTCGCCATCGACCTGAGCACGGCTCGCCACCGGCCCACCAGCCTGCCAGCCATGGCGCTGGAAGTAACTGGCGACACTGCCGATGGCATCGGTGGGGTTGCTCCAGATATTGATGTGGCCATCACCGTCGAAATCCACCGCGTAAGCGCGGAAGCTGCTCGGCATGAACTGCGGCAAGCCCATGGCGCCGGCGTAGGAGCCCTTGAGCGTGAGCGGGTCGACCTGCTCTTCACGGGTCAGCATGAGGAACTCACGCAGCTCCTTGCGGAAAAATGGCGCCCGTGGCGGGTAGTCGAACGCCAGCGTGGACAGGGCATCCATCACCCGATAGCTGCCGGTGTTGCCACCGTAGAAGGTTTCCACACCGATGATGGCGACGATGAACTGCGCCGGCACACCGTATTCGGCCTCGGCCTTGTCCAGCGCAGCCTGGTTGTTCTTCCAGAACTCGACGCCCTGGGCGACGCGTTTGTCGGTAATGAAGATCGGCCGGTATTCCTTCCAGGGTTTGACCCGTTCGGCCGGGCGCGAAATGGCGTCGAGAATCGCCTGCTTGCGCTGCACCTCGGCGAACAGGCTGACCAGTTGTTCACCGGCGAAACCATAGTCGCGGGTCATCTCGGTGATGAACTCGGCGACCTGCGGCGAACCATCGTAATCGGCGGCCATTACCGGCATGGCGGTGCCGAACAAACCGGCCAGGCCAGCGCCCATGAAGCTGCGGGTGGCCCAACTGCGCAGTGCATGCATCAACTCAAAACCCCCAAATCAAACCTGAGCGATCCACTTCCTGTGGGTATGAATCGCCATCAATATTCCGAAGCCTGACAACAGCGTCACCAGATGGGTTCCGCCGTAACTAATGAATGGCAAGGGCACTCCCACGACGGGAAGCAAACCGCTGACCATACCGATGTTGACAAAGACGTAGACGAAGAAGGTCATGGTCAGGGCGCCGGCCAGCAATTTGCCGAACAGGGTCTGCGCCTGCGCGGTGATCACCAGACCACGGGCAATCAGCAGCAGGTACAGCAGCAGCAGCAGGCAGACCCCCACCAGGCCGAACTCCTCGGCGAGCACGGCAATGATAAAGTCCGTATGGCTTTCCGGCAAAAAATCCAGGTGCGACTGCGTGCCCAGCAGCCACCCCTTGCCCAGCACACCACCGGAACCGATGGCCGCCTTGGACTGGATGATGTTCCAACCAGCACCCAGCGGGTCGCTCTCCGGATTGAGGAAGGTCAGTACGCGACGCTTCTGGTAGTCATGCATGAGGAAGAACCACATGCCCACGGCAATCGGCACCACCGCTGCTGCCGCCCCCAGGATCCAGCGCCACTGCAGGCCGGCCATGAACACCACGAAGCCACCCGATGCGAGAATCAGCAGCGAAGTACCGAGGTCCGGCTGCTTGGCAATCAGCACCACCGGCACGATGATCATGGCCAGGCTGACGACGATGTGCTTGAAGCGTGGCGGCAGGTTGTGCCGCGCCAGGTACCAGGCGATGGTCATGGGCATGATGATCTTCATGAACTCCGCCGGCTGGAAACGGATCACCCCGGGGATGTTGATCCAGCGCGTCGCCCCCATCGCGGTGTGCCCCATCACCTCCACCACCATCAGCAGCGCCACCCCCACCAGATAACCCAGCGGCACCCAGCGTGCCATGAAGCGCGGGTCGAACTGGGCAATGGTGATGACCGCCGCGATGCCGATACCGAAGGACGTAGCCTGCTTGAGCAACAGGTCGACATTCTTGCCGCTGGCCGAATAGAGCACGAACAGGCTGCCGACACCCAGCAGCAGTAGCAACAGCAGCAACCAGCCATCGATGTGCATGCGCTGCAACAGGGTGGCGCGGCGGCGCAGCACGTCCTCGTCGGACAGGTTGCGGTCGAAATTGCCCTTCATCGCTGACTGACCTCGGTTTTCTCCGGCGTGGCGTACTCGGCCTTGAGCTGGCCACTCTCATCCAGCAGCCAGGCGTCCATCACCGCCTTGACCACCGGCGCGGCGACACCTGAACCGGACTCGCCGTTCTCCACCATCACCGACACGGCGATCTGCGGGTTGTCGACCGGAGCGAAACCGACGAACAGGGCATGGTCACGATGGCGCTCCTGCAATTTTTCGCGGTCGTACTTCTCGCCCTGACGGATGGCCACTACCTGCGCCGTACCGCTCTTGCCGGCGATCCGGTAAACCGCGCTATCGCCTACCTTGCGCGCGGTGCCACGTGGGCCATTGACCACCTGCTCCATGCCGTGAATGCCGTACTCCCAGAATTTCGGATCACGCAAGACGATATCCGGAACCGGATCGGGATCCACCGGCTGCACGCCATCGATGGACTTGGCCAGGTGCGGGCGGATCCACTTACCGCGCGTGGCCATCAGCACCGTGGCCTGCGCCATCTGCAGCGGCGTGGTCTGCATGTAGCCCTGGCCGATGCCGAGGATCAGGGTTTCGCCGGGATACCAGGGCTGGCGATAACGGGCGCGCTTCCAGTCACGCGAGGGCATCAGCCCCGCCGTCTCCTCGAACATGTCCAGGGACACGCGCTGGCCGAAACCGAAGCGGCTCATGTAGTCGTGCAGGCGATCGATGCCCATCTTGTGCGCCAGCTCATAGAAGTAGGTGTCGTTGGAGCGGGCGATGGCCAGATCCAGATCAATCCAGCCATCGCCACTGCGGTTCCAGTTGCGATATTTGTGGCTGTTGTTGGGCAGTTGATAGAAGCCAGGGTCGAACACCCGTGTCTGCGGGGTGATCACCCCGGCGTCGAGGCCGGACACTGCCACCATTGGCTTGACCGTCGAGCCTGGCGGATAGAGGCCACGCAGCACGCGGTTGTACAGCGGCTGGTCGATGGAATCGCGCAGCTCGCCATAGGCCTTGAAGCTGATGCCGGTAACGAATGGATTGGGGTCGAAGCTGGGCTGGCTGACCATGGCCAGCACCTCGCCGGTTTTCGGCTGGATCGCCACTACCGCGCCACGGCGCCCGCCCAGGGCCTTCTCCGCAGCTTCCTGCAGATGGGCGTCGAGGGTCAGGACGATGTCCTTGCCCGGTTTCGGGTCGATACGGTTGAGCACACGCAGGACGCGGCCACGGGCATTGGTTTCCACCTCCTCGTAGCCGACCTCGCCGTGCAGCTCGCTCTCGTAGAAGCGCTCGATGCCGGTCTTGCCGATATGGTGGGTGCCGGCATACTCGGTGGGATCGAGACGCTTGAGCTCCTGCTCGTTGATGCGCCCGACATAACCGACCGAATGAGCGAAATGCTCCTGCAGCGGATAATGCCGCACCAACTGCGCCGCCACCTCCACGCCCGGCAGGCGGAACTGGTTGACCGCCACGCGGGCGATCTGCTCCTCGCTCAGCTCGAACAGGATCGGCACTGGCTCGAAGGGGCGCCGCCCCTGGCGCACGCGGCGCTCGAACAGTTCGCGGTCGTCCTCGGTCAGTTCCAACACTTCGACCACGGTGTCGAGCACCTGCTGCCAGTCGCCAGCCCGCTCGCGGGTCACGGTGAGACTGAAGCTGGGCCGGTTATCGGCGATGATCACGCCATTACGGTCATAGATCAGCCCACGCGTCGGCGGTATTGGCTGCACGTGAATGCGGTTGTTCTCGGCCAGCGTGGAGTGATGCTCGTACTGCACCACCTGCAGGTAGTACATGCGCGCCACCAGCACGCAGGTCAGCAGCAGGACGATCACGCCCCCGACGATCACCCGGCGCTTGACCAGGCGAGCGTCCTTTTCGTGATCCTTGAGGCGAATCGGCTGCGGCATCGGCTACGACTGACTATTTGTGGTAAGGATGGCCGGACAATACGGTCCAGGCACGGTAGATCTGCTCGCCGATGAGAATGCGCACCAGCGGATGGGGCAAGGTCAACGGCGACAGCGACCAGCGCTGCTCGCTGCGTGCGCATACCTCCGGCGCCAGCCCTTCCGGGCCGCCGACCATGAGGTTGACGGTGCGTGCATCCAGACGCCAACGATCCAGCTCGGTCGCCAGTTGCTCGGTACTCCACGGCTTGCCATGGACTTCCAGGGTGACGATACGTTCCCCGGGCTGCACCTTGGCCAGCATGGCCTCGCCCTCCTGACGGATCAGGCGGTTGACGTCGGCATTCTTGCCGCGGGTGTTCAGCGGGATTTCCACCAGTTCCAGCGGCAGCTCGGCCGGCAGACGCTTGACGTACTCCTGCCAGCCCTCCTCGACCCAGCGCGGCATGCGCGAACCGACGGCGATCAGCTTGATGCGCATGCTACCGGGTTACTCGGCACCGTGCTGGGCGCGGCTCTGCTCGGCCCCCTGCCACAGACGCTCGAGGTCGTAGAACTGGCGCGCGGTGGGCAGCATGACGTGGACGACGATGTCCCCCAGATCGAGCAGTGCCCATTCGCCGCTATCCAGGCCTTCGCTACCGATGGCGCGTACACCCTTTTCCTTCACCTTCTCCAGTACGTTGTCCACCAGCGCCTTGACCTGACGACTGGAGCTACCGCTGGCGATCACCATGAAATCGGTGATGCTGGTCTTTTCCTTGACATCGATGACGGTGATGTCGCTGGCCTTGATTTCTTCCAGCGCTGCAACGGTGATCTTGACCAGCTCTTCGCTGGGCATGTTCGGATTCTTCATAGGTAACTCGTTTGCCTCATGTAATGGGCGTGCGCGCACGCGCGACGCCTCAAGCGTTCGGCACACCGTACAACTGGTGTGCCTGGATATAAGCCAGCACCGCATCGGGCAGCAGATAACGCGCCGATCTCCCGCTGGCCAGCAATTGCCGGATCTGGGTGGCAGACACCGCCAATGGTGTCTGCCAGATGAAACTGATCTGCCCACCCGGCCCACTCAGGCTCAGCGGGTCACTGACGCTGCGTGCCGCCAGCAGGTCGCGCAGCGCCTCGGGCGCCTCGCTGTCGGCATCCGGCCGCTGCAGCACCAGCAGGTGGCAGTATTCGAGCAACTCCTGCCAGCGGTGCCAACTCGGCAGGCCGCAGAAAGCGTCCCAGCCGATCAGCAGAAACAACTGATCGTCCGGCGCCAGCTCGCTGCGTATCGACTCCAGGGTTTCGACCGTGTAGGACGGACGATCCCGGCGCAACTCGCGATCATCGACCGACAACCTGGGCTCGTCTGCCACGGCCAGCTCGACCATGGCCAGACGCTGCTCGGCGGTGGCCTGCGGTGCGTCCCGGTGCGGCGGGCGCGCACTGGGAATCAGCCGCAGCTCGTCGAGCTGCATGAATTCGGCGACTTCCAGCGCCGCACGCAGATGCCCGATGTGCACCGGGTTGAAGGTACCGCCCAGCAGGCCGATACGTCGGGCGCCGAGACCGTTCATTTATGTGCGAATGTGTCCGTCGCCGAAAACCACGTATTTCTGACTGGTGAGCCCTTCCAGGCCGACCGGGCCCCGTGCATGCAGCTTGTCGGTGGAAATGCCGATCTCCGCGCCCAGGCCGTACTCGAAGCCATCGGCGAAGCGCGTGGAGGCATTGACCATCACCGAAGCGGAATCCACCTCGGTGAGGAAGCGCCGCGCATCGCTGAAGTTCTCGGTGATGATCGAATCGGTGTGCTGCGAGCCGTAGTGATTGATGTGCTCGATGGCCGAGTCCAGCGAATCGACGATGCGAATCGCCAGGATCGGCGCATTGTACTCGGCGAACCAGTCGTCCTCGCTCGCCTCCAGCACATCGCTACCCAGCAGTTCGCGGGTGGCGGCATCGCCGCGCAGTTCCACGCCCTTGTCACGGTAGATGGCGGCCAGCGGCGGCAGTACGCGGGCGGCGATGGCCTTGTGCACCAGCAGGGTCTCCATGGCATTGCACGGCGAATAACGCTGGGTCTTGGCGTTGTCGCAAACGCGGATGGCCTTGTCCAGGTCGGCCGCCACATCGACGTAGACATGGCAGACGCCATCCAGGTGCTTGATCACCGGCACCTTGGCGTCACGGCTGATGCGCTCGATCAGCCCCTTGCCGCCACGCGGCACGATCACGTCGACGAACTCCGGCATGCTGATCAGTGCGCCCACGGCAGCGCGATCGGTGGTTTCCACCACCTGCACGGCTGCCGCCGGCAGGTCGGCCTCGGCCAGGCCCTGCTGGATGCAGCGGGCGATGGCCTGGTTGGAATGGATGGCCTCGGAGCCGCCACGCAGGATGGTGGCGTTGCCGGACTTCAGGCACAGACTGGCAGCATCGATGGTCACGTTCGGCCGCGACTCGTAGATGATGCCGATCACGCCCAGCGGCACGCGCATCTTGCCCACCTGGATGCCGGACGGCAGGTAGCGCATGCCTTCGATCTCACCGATCGGATCGGGCAACGTGGCGACCTGGCGCAGGCCTTCGATCATCGAATCGATGACCTGGGGCGTCAGTGCCAGGCGATCGACCATGGCCGGCTCCAGGCCACTGGCGCGGGCAGCGGCCAGATCCAGCTCGTTGGCGGCGGCAAGCTCGGCGCGGGCGGCATCGAGGGCATTGGCGGCGGCCTGCAAGGCGCGATTCTTCTGCGCGGTGCTGGCCCGGGCGAGCACCTTTGATGCCTGGCGAGCAGCCTGGCCCAGGCGGGTCATGTAGTCGTGCACGGACTCGGTCATGGCGGCGGAAGTCTGACGGTTGAAAAAAGGGGCCGATTATATCCCGCCAGCGCCTCGGCGCACAGCCACGCCTGGCGAGTGGTCGACCAGGATCATGAGCGGGGGCGTTTCGCCGGCCTGGCCGGTAGACAAGTCGTTCGCCCAACAGCGCCGGTAACGCGCCAAGGCCGATGACTGCAGGGGACTGCCCGTAACGGTGACATCCATGGCCAGGTGCCACCCGAAGGTTGGGTAAACAAAACCCCCCACAGTGTTTACCTTCAATCCCAGGCCGCTCACACAGCGCAAGGCCAGTCATGACATAACAACGATAAATCCTGCCGGAGGCCACAGCATGCGCTATCGCAGTCACTACAGTGCAGCCATCCTCAACGGTGCGCCGGACGTCCTGCAGATCAATGGCTGGCACCTGCACTATCTCGCCTTCGCCCAGCACGAACAGGATCGGCGCACGCCGGTTCTGCTGCTGGGCGGCGCCTTCCAGAGCTTTCGCTCCTTCGCCAGCGAGGTCGAAGCGCTGCTGGCGCAGCATCCGGTGATCCTCCTCGACCTACCTAGCCAGGGTGGCAATAGCCAACTCGCCCCGGAACTTAACCTGCAGCAACTCGCCGACCTGATCGCCGCTTTCGCCGAGCAACTGCAACTGCCGCCACTGATGCCCATTGGCCTGTCCTATGGCTCGGCGCTGGCGGCGCTGTTCGCCGCACGCCACCCGCAGCGCTGCGCCCGCCTGCTGCTGGCCGGCATCGCCGCCTTCGGTCGCCCAGGTTCGCGACTGTTGCTGGAAGAGGGCCTGGCCTTGCTCGACGAAGGCCATACCGAAGCCTTCGCCCAGGGCGCCGTGAATAGCCTGCTCAACCCCATGCACCTGCAAGATAGCGGCGTAGCTCCGGCCTTTCGCAAGGCCCTGCTGCGGCAGATCCAGCGCCTGACCCCGCACGACGTCGAACGCTATCGGCAGAATAGCCAGCGTCTCCTGGCATTCGAGGGCTTCGTTCAGCACCCGAGCTGCCCAACCCTGGTGCTGGCCGGCGAACACGATCACTTCACCCAGCCCTGGGAACATGCTCAGTTCGCCGCAGCCTGCACCCAGGCCGACTGCGCCATCGTCCACCAGGCCGATCATCTGGTGCAGTTCGAGCGGCGTGAAGCCTGCGCCGCCCTCTACCAACCCTTCCTCGCTGGCCAGCCACTCCCGACGCGCGCCCTCGGCAGCACGCGCCTGCTGCGCGAGCAGCTAGCGCACCTGGAAAAACGCAGCGAAATACGCCGGGCGCCAGCCCAGCGCCAGGCTCTGCTGCGCCATGAAAGCGGCCAGCAATGGCACGTGGAATTGAGTGCACTGGGCTTCTTTGGTGGCCTGCTGCAGGGCGACCTGCCCGAGGATCTGCCACAACGAGGCTGGCAACTGCATCGCAGCGGCTTCCCGCCTCGGCGTCTGCTGCCCTTGCGGCACGACTGGCACGGCCTGGCCTTCGTCTTCCCGCATACCCACGGCGACACCAGTCAGATACTGGCCGAGCACGACGCGCTCAGCACCCTGCCCACCGCCGCCTGCGCCTGAGCGCTGCGGCCCGGATCCTGAGCGGCGTAACAGCCGCCATCGAGAGTGGGCACTTTATGGTTCATCGCATTTTCAGGGGGAATGCTTGGTTGACACCGCACTGGCAAGTTTGTGTGAGTGTTTGGTTGATTCGGTGTTCTGGGCGCCGCTGCGGTGTGTGCTGGAACTCCCTGTTTCGCCCCCTCGGGCGACTCACTTTTCTTTGAAATGCGCAAAGAAAAGTAAGCAAAAGAAACGCACCCCCGCCATCCGGGTCTCGCTTCGCTCGACTCCCCTCACTCCGGCATTGCTCCGGGGTCGGCTTGCAAGGGCCATCCATGGCCCTTCAAGCCTCTCGCGGCATCCATGCCGCTCGCCCCCTGCGCAATGCCTACGTTCGGCCTCCTGAAGGGGGAGTTAGCGCGCCTGAACGAACCAGCATTCCAAGGTACGCCCGGCGTGTTCTGGTAGCTGTGAAGGCGTGATGTGGCTGTCGAGTTAAACCAGAACTTTCATTCGCGCAGTTTCATTCGCCTGGATAGTTTGCCGGCTTGCAGCCGGCATCCTGGTCAGCCCTAAGGCTGACCTCATGTTCAAGCACGCAGAGTCCCAAAGAGTTACCGGAGTTTCAGGCGCGTGCAGAGCCCGCCCAGGAGGGTGAGCGGAATCGTCGTGGAAGAGGTTGAGCGACATGGATGTCGCGAGAGCCGCGATGGGCCATGGATGGCCCACCGCGGCGGGCCTCTGGAGCGGCGATGGAGTGAGCGAACCCTCGCGCAGCGAGGGCCGGATGACCGGGCGGAGGGTTTTGGTTACTTTTGCCCTACAAAAGTGACTCGCCCGGGAGGGCGAAACCAAAAACATCAACAAAAACGCGGCAAGCCGGAACAAGCACCCGAACAAGCAACAAGCAACAAGCAACAGGCACTCACACAAACTTGCCAGTCCGGTATCAATACTGATTCCCCGAGATTCCGCGAAGAACCCACTTTTTCCGCGCGCCTCAAACCTGCGCCTGAATCACCCGTACCAAGCCTGGCTGCCGCGCCTGCGGCAAGCCCAGGCGCGCCGCATCGGCGCTGGGGTCTAGCACCTGCACCTGGGCGAAACCACAGCGCTGAAAGCCGGCAATTATCCCGCCATGGTCACGGTAATGCAGGGGGTAGCTGCCGCGCGTCAGACGGCCGACCAGATCCACGCCCCAGCGCAACTGCCGATAACGCGGGTGCTCGCGTAGATCCGGGTACAGGTCGGTGAGGTAGGTGCCGCCGGTGAATGCTCGCAACTCTTCGGCCAGTCGCGTCCAGAAGTCCTCAATGACCGGCAGCTCGAAGTAATTGACCAGCCCTTCGGTGATCACCACTACCGGCTGGCGCCGATCCAGCTCGGCGAAGAGGCTGGCCAGGCAATGGCCACCACGCGGCGCGAGGATGTCCACGCTGCGCACCAGATGCTCGTCGCTCAACCAGCCGGCCTCACGCAACAGCGAGCGCTTGCGCGCGGCCATCGCCGGTAGATCCGCCTCGACGTAACGCACCTGTGGATAGCGTTGGCGAAAGCGCCGACCGCGTGGCGACAGACCACAGGCGATTTCCACGATCTGACGCACACCACCCTGCTCGATGGCCTGGGTCAGTTGCGCATCGATCTGCAGATGCCGCTGCAACAGCAAGGTCTCGATATCCAGATCGAAGCCGGCCCGCGCGCCCCAACTGATGGGCCAGAGCAGGCCATGCACGAAACGCCCGAAGGGGGTGACGAAAGCCGGGTCGGAAAGCTGATGGCGATACCAGACGTAGCCGGTGTAATGTGCCGAGGGGCTGATATGGGCACTGCTGGCTCGGGCGCGTTCAGGCATTTTTAAGGCTCTTATTGTTATGCTCGCGCCCTCAGATTAGATGGCTGCGAGCCCCTTCGACAGATCATGCCCAGCGAACCCACCCTTAGTTTGCCCTGGCCCGGCGCCCGCCCCCTGCCCGATACCTTCTTCGATCGCGATGCCCAACAGGTGGCTCAGGAGCTGCTCGGCAAGGTGATCCGTCATCGCGTCGGAGGGCTCTGGCTCAGCGCACGGATCATCGAGACCGAGGCCTATTACCTGGTCGACAAAGGCAGCCATGCCTCGCTCGGCTATACCGAGAAGCGCAAGGCGCTGTTCAAGGATGGCGGACATATCTACATGTATTACGCGCGCGGCGGCGACTCGCTGAACTTCAGCGCCCAGGGCCCAGGCAACGCGGTGCTGATCAAGTCCGCCCACCCCTGGTTCGATGCCGTCAGCGGCACCGAGGCATTGGCAGTCATGCAGCACAACAACCCCGACACCCAGGGCCAGGCGCGCTCGCCTGAGCGCCTGTGCGCCGGCCAGACTCTGCTGTGCAAGGCCCTGGCGCTGAAGGTGCCGGATTGGGATGGGCAGCGTTTCGACCTGGCGCGGCTATTCGTCGAAGATGTTGGCGCGCGCCCGCAGCACATCGTGCAATGCGCGCGCCTGGGCATCCCCCACGGGCGCGACGAGCACCTGCCGTACCGCTTCGTCGACGCGGCCTATGCCCGTCATTGCACGCGCAACCCGCTGCGTCGTGGCCAGGTCGAAGGACGTGACTATCGTTTGATTACCCTTTCTGGAGGAGCTGCATGAGCGCCTGGCTCGACACCCTGACCACCTGGCTAAGCAGCCATCCCCAGTGGCTGGGGCTGGCGATCTTTCTCATCGCCCTGCTCGAGTGCCTGGCCCTGGTGGGCATCCTGCTGCCAGGCGTGGTGCTGCTGTTCAGCGTCGGGCTGCTCGCCGGCAGCGGCGTGCTCAGCCTGTGGGAAACGCTGCTGCTGGCCTACGCCGGCGGCCTGTGTGGCGATGCGCTGTCCTATGCCCTGGGTCGACGCTTCCAGAACGGCATCACGCGCCTGCCGATCCTGCGCAACCACCCTGATTGGTTGACGCATGCCGAGGCGTACTTCCGCCGTTACGGCGTTGCCAGCCTGCTGGTGGGGCGCTTCATCGGCCCCCTGCGACCGATGCTGCCGCTGGTCGCCGGCATGCTCGACATGCCGCTGGTGCGCTTCATCGCCGTCACCCTGGTGGCCGCCGCCGGCTGGGCCGTGGCCTATCTGCTGCCGGGCTGGGCCACCGGCGCGGCGCTGCGCCTGCCGATGGCGCAGGGGTTCTGGACCGAAGCCGCCGTGCTGCTGGGCGCCATCGGCCTGATCCTGCTGCTGACCATCCAGGCCAGCCTGGTCGAGAAACGCCGCGCCAGCCTGATCGCTGGCGGCCTCAGTCTGCTCCTGCTGCTGGGGATGATACTCGGCTGGCCACACCTGGACGCGCTCGACCAGGGTTTGCTGACCCTGGTGCAGGAACAGCGCCACGCGCATCTGGACAAGTGGATCGTGGTGCTGACGCGCCTCGGCGATTTCAACACCCAGCTGATCGCCGCCCTGGTGCTATGCGGCCTGCTGCTGCTCGCCCGGCAATGGCGTCACCTGCTGTTTGCCAGTTCGACCCTGTTGTTCACCGCACTGGCCAATACCACCTTGAAGCACGGCTTTGCCCGTGCCCGCCCGGACATCCTCAGCGAGCCGCTGACCAGCTTCAGTTTTCCCAGTGGCCACAGCTCGGCAGCCTTCGCCTTCTTCCTGGTGCTGGGGGTGCTGGCCGGGCGCGGCCAATCCGCGCGCCTGCGCCTGGCCTGGCTGGTGGTAGCGGGCCTGCCGGCACTGGCCATCGCGCTGTCGCGGGTCTATCTCGGCGTGCACTGGCCCAGCGACATCATCGCTGGTGCCGTGCTGGCCTCGGCCATGTGCGGCATCAGCCTGACCTTCTGGCAACGTCATCAGGTGCTGCCAGCACTGCCGGCGCGCCTGTGGTGGATCGTGCTGCCGGCCTGCCTCGCGGTGCTTGGCGGCATGGCCACCTGGCAATTGTCCAGTGCCCTGCTGCGCTACAGCTACTAGCAGGCTCAGACCTCGCCCTGGAGCTGATCGAGCAATGCATGCAGGCGCTCCAGACGCAAGGTGGGGTCGCGCTGCTGCAGCAGTTCGAGCTTTTGCAGCGGATCCAGGGGCAGCAGGTAGGCGAGCTGATTGGCAAGTTGCTGTTGCCCACCAACCAGGCTGGCCATGCCCAGCCCGGAGACCAGTGGGTGCTCGGCCAACGCCGTGAGCAAGGCCGCGAGGTCGGCATGCTCGGGTAACAGGGGCTGATCCACCTCCTCGTCCAGCCAGGCCACCTCGGCGATGGTCAACTGATCAGGCAGTACCTGCGCGCGCTCCACGCGAAAGCGCCGTCCGCCCTCGACACGAATGCCGAGCAAGCCGTTGGGCCGCTGCTGAAAATCACGCACCAGGGCCTCGCAGCCGATGCTGGCAAACCGACTGGCGGCTTCACCGACTTCATCCCCCTCGACGATGCACACCACGCCGAAGCCACTGCCCTGCTTCATGCAGCGACTGATCATGTCCAGGTAACGTGCCTCGAATAGCTGCAAATCGAGCATGCAGCCGGGAAACAGCACGGTGTTGAGTGGAAACAGAGGCAGGTTCATCGGCAGGCGACCTTGCGCAGCATATCGGTGCTGCGCAGTGTGCCAGAGAGCAGCAGTCGACTCACACCAGCAAAGCGATGGCCAGGGGCAGCAACACGGCAGTGATCACCCCCATCAGGCTCATGGCCAGGGCGGCGAAGGCGCCACACTCGTCGCCTTCCTGCAGGGCCCGCGCCGTGCCCACGGCATGCGCGGTGATGCCCAGCGCCATGCCTTGTGCCGCCGGGTGGCGTACCTGGCACAAGCGCAGGATGGACGGCCCGACGATGGCGCCGATGACCCCGGTGATCATCACGAACACCGCAGCCAGCGCGGCGATACCGCCGATCTGATCGGCCACCAGCATGGCGATCGGCGAGGTCACCGATTTCGGTGCCATGCTCATCAGCATGATGCGCTCGGCACCGAACAGCCAGGCCAGCCCCACCCCCAGCACGGTGGCCAGAGTGCCGGCCAGCGCCAGGGTGAGGATGATCGGCCAGAACAACTGGCGGATGCGCCGCAGGTTCAGGTACAGCGGCACGGCCAGAGCCACGGTGGCCGGGCCGAGCAACAGAGTCAGTGCGGCCACGCTGTTCTTGTATTCGGCGAAGCTCAGGCCGCTGAGCAGGAGAATGCCGATCACCGTCAGCATGGACACCAGCACCGGCTGCAGGAATACCCAACGCGTGCGTTCGTAGGCGGCCATGGCGAGTTGGTAGGCCCCCAGGGTGATACCGATACCGAATAGCGGATGATGGGTCAGCGCCTGCCAGGCACCTTGCCAATCGAGGTTCATGCTTCCTCCCGACGTTGCTGGCGCTCGATCAGTTTCTGCATCAGCCAGCCGGCGAAAGCTACCGACAGCAGTAGCGACAGGAGCAGAGCACCAGCCACCGCCCAGAAGTCCTCGGCGATATCGTTGGCATAGGCCATCACGCCCACCGCTGGCGGCACCAGAATCAGCGGCAGGTACTTGAGCAGGCTGCTGGAGGCGACGCTGAGCGACTCTCCCACCTCGCCGCGCAGCATGAGGAAGACGAACAGCAACAGCATGCCGAGGATCGGCCCCGGCAGCATAGGCAAGAACAGTACATTGAGGACGGTGCCGAGCAGTTGGCACAACACCAGCCAGGACAGGCCGCGAAGCAGCATGATTGAGTTCTCCAGAAGACAAGCGATAACCCGCATCACCTTGTTGCAGAAGGGATTCCGGGCATCTTTCAGGGCATGTCGGCCATTATAAGCGCGACGCACGAGCGCTGGTCTCTGTCTTGCTTATTCTGCTCGGTCTATGCCGCACCATTCAGGGTGACGCAGGAGGGTTGACCAGGCAATGTGCCCATGCTGATCTACCCTCAGGACATCACGCAAACAACAAGAACACCCGCGTCTTCAAGGAGATACCATGCAGTTAGTCCCCGTTGCAGAACTCAAGGATCATGTCGGCAAGGAACTCGGCAAGTCCGACTGGCTGACCATCGATCAACAGCGCATCAACCAGTTCGCCGAGTGCACCGGCGACCATCAGTTCATCCACGTCGACCCGGAGAAAGCCAAGCACACGCCGTTCGGCAGCACCATCGCCCATGGTTTCCTGTCGCTGTCGCTGATTCCGATGTTGATGGAAGGCATCATGGTGCTGCCCCAAGGCCTGAAGATGGCGGTCAACTATGGCCTGGACAGCGTGCGTTTCATTCAGCCGGTGAAGGTCGACTCGCGCGTGCGCCTGGTGGTGACCCTCACCGACGTCAGCGAGAAGAACCCCGGCCAATGGCTGCTCAAGGCCCGCGCCGTGCTGGAGATCGAAGGTCAGGAGAAGCCGGCCTACATCGCTGAACCCCTGACCCTCTGCTTCGTCTGATCCAGGGGCCGTCGTCGTTTCGCCTCGAAACGCCGGCGGCCTGCCATTCTTCGCACCTGGAATGTGCACGGCTACAGCACGAGCCGGCAAGCATGCGGCATACTGCGTGCCGATGCTCTCGACCAGGATGTCCGTCATGATTTCGCCCACCCTGCGCCTTGCCCCTCTCTGCCTGAGCCTGCTGCTCACCGCCTGCGACGACGTGCGCCAGGTACTGCCGCCCGATGCCGTGCTGCCCGATGGTGCGCAATACCGCGGCGAGGTGGTCAATGGCCTGCTGCAAGGGCCTGGGCGCCTGGACTACCGCAACGGTAGCTGGTTCAGCGGCCAGTTCCAGGACGGCCAACTGGAAGGCCCCGGTGAATGGCAAGGGCCAGGCGGCGAACACTATCAGGGTGACTTCCATGAAGGCATGTTCCACGGCCAGGGCACTCTGACATACCCCGACGGCAGCCGTTACGAGGGCAGCTTCGCGCGCAACCGTTTCAGCGGTGAAGGTCTGCTGGAGCAGGCTGGGCAGAAATACCAGGGTGAATTCCGCGATGATCGTTTCCACGGCCTGGGCACCCTGGAATTGGCCGATGGCAGCAGCTTCCAGGGGCAATTCGTCGATGGCCAGCCCAAGGGCCAGGGCGTACGCAAGGACGCCTACGGCAACCAGTTCAGCGGCCAGTTCAGCCAAGGCCAGCTCGACGGTCAGGGCAGCTACGGCAATGCCGATGGCGACACCTACAGCGGTGGCTTCAAGAATGGCGAGTTCCATGGCAAGGGACGCTACCAGAGCGCCAATGGCGACGTCTGGGCCGGCGAATTCGTCGAGGGCGTGATGCAGGGCGAGGGCGAATACATCGGTGCCGATGGCAGCCGCTACCTCGGCCAGTTCGAGGACTGGCAGTACGCCGGTGAAGGCCTCCTGACTCTGGCCGACGGCAGCGTCTACCAGGGGCATTTCGCCGATGGCCAATACAGTGGCAAGGGCACCCTTACCCTGGCCGATGGCACACGCCAGGCCGGCACCTGGCAGCGCGGGCGGCGAATACGCGACGAACAGGGTCGTCGCCTGCCGGACAGCCTCGAACTGGGCCTGCTCGATCAAGGCCGCCTGCTCGACGAAGCCATCGCGGCCGTTCCCGCCTCCACGCCGGCACGCGAACTCTATGCCCTGACCCTGGCCGGCGACGGCAAGCAGAGCGTGTTCATGCGCGAGGCCGATTACGTCAGCCGGATGCTGCGCGAGCGCTTCGGCGCCCATGGCAGCATCAGCCTGATCAACCACCGCGACCACCTCGCCGACCGCCCCCTGGCCACCCGCGAGAACCTGGCCCGCGCCGCCCAGGCCCTGGCCGAACGCAGCGGCGCGGAAGACCTGGTGTTCATCTACCTGACCAGCCACGGCTCGCGCCACCACGAACTGAACCTCGACCTGCCACGCCTGCAGCTCGACGATCTGCCGGCCAGCGAACTGGCCGCCGTGCTCGCCCCCTTGAAGGATCGCTACAAGGTGGTGGTGATTTCCGCCTGCTACTCCGGCGGCTTCATCCCACCGCTGAAAGACGACAAGACCCTGGTGATGACCGCTGCGCGCGCCGACCGGGTGTCCTTTGGCTGCAGCGAGGAAAATGACTTCACCTACTTCGGCCGCGCCCTGTTCGCCGAGGCCCTGGGCGAGACCGACAACCTCGAGCGCGCCTTCGAGCTGGCCAAGGAACGGGTCGCCGAACGCGAGCAGAGCGAGGGCTTCGAGCCCTCCGAACCACAGATCTGGGCACCGCGCGAGGTGCTCCAGCAATGGCGCAATCTGCGCCAGAGCCAGGCCGAGCGCGCCTTGAACGCCGTGGCCAGCAAAGCCGTAAACCATTAAGCTGGCTCTAACGGACAAGAGACCCCTGCATGCACCTGACCCCACAGCACATTCTCATCGCAGGCGCCACCGGCCTGACCGGCGAGCACCTGCTCGACCGCCTGCTCAGCGAACCCACCATAGCCCGCGTGCTGGCGCCTACCCGCCGCCCGTTGGCCAAGCACCCACACCTGGACAACCCAGTCGGCGACCTCGCCGACTTGCTGCCGAGCCTCAGCGGCCCGGTGGACACCGCCTTCTGCTGCCTGGGCAGCACCATCAAGCAGGCTGGCTCGCAGGAGGCCTTCCGCGCGGTCGACCATGACCTGGTTCTGACTTTCGCCCGCCGCGCGCGCGAGCTTGGCGCCCGCCATCTGGTGGTGATCAGTGCGCTCGGCGCCAACCCCGGCTCCTCGGTGTTCTACAACCGCGTCAAGGGGGAAACCGAAGAGGCGCTGAAAGCCATGGGCTGGCCACAACTGACCATTGCCCGCCCTTCCCTGCTGCTTGGCACCCGTCATGAGTTTCGTCTCGGCGAGCGCCTGGCCTCGCCACTGCTGCGCTGGCTGCCGGGCAAGTACCGGGCCATCGATGCCTGCGTACTGGCCCGTGCCCTGTGGCGCCTGGCACTGGAAGAGCAGGACGGCCCCCGCGTGATCGAATCGGCCGACCTGCGCCGTCTGGGGCGCTGAGGCGATGGCAAGCCTGATCGAGGCGCTACAGAGCGCCGACATGCTGGAAATCGATGGCCTGCACGCCTGGCAGTTCGAGCTGGACGACGGCCTGCTGGGTGACCCGCAGGCCAATACCGGGCAGCCGGTACTCTGGATCGAATGCATGGACGGCCGCACCCGGCGTATCTGGCAATTCAGCCTGGCGGCCGTACAGGCCGCGCGGCACGAAGTCTCCAGCGACAGCTGGCAACTTGAGGATGAACACGGCAGCCATCGACTCAAGTGCTTCGCAGCTTTTTGCGGTGACAATCTCGAAGACGATGCTTAGAGTCTGTTGCCGCTTCGTCATGAGCGACCGGCAACAGCCCCTGGAGCGAAACGAGCCGGATCGCGCCGCGAAAACGAGGCATCTACCGGCCAAGTGCCAGCAAAGGCCTTGACGTGCCGGGCATGCAGCGAGAGCATGGCCCCTTCGTTCAGACGTGGTTGCCACCACAGGGCGCACCATGACGGAACTGCGCTTGGCCCGCAGGAAGCTGGCAGTGGTGAAGTCGCCATTTCGACAGACCTGGGGAAACGCTTCATGAGCCTGGCCTCTGTACGCGCCTTCTTTGCCGCCAAGGCACCCGACATCGCCATCATCGAGCTGGAGACCAGCACCGCCACCGTGGCGCTGGCCGCAGAAGCCCATGGCGTATCACCGGGACAGATCGCCAAGACCCTGGCCTTTCGCATCGCCGAGCGCGACCTGCTGATCGTCGCCCGGGGCGATGCGCGCATCGATAACCGCAAGATGAAGGAATGCTTCGGCGCCAAGGCACGCATGCTCGACGCGCAGACCGTGATCGAGTTGACCAGCCATCCGGTCGGCGGTGTCTGCCCGTTCGGCCTGGCCACCCCTCTGAGCGTCTACTGCGACCGCTCGCTGCTGGCCTTCGATGAAGTGCTGCCCGCCGCCGGCGCCACCCACAGCGCAGTGCGCATCGCCCCGCAACGCATGGCCGAACTGGTGGATGCCGAGTGGATCGACGTGTGCCAGGAAGTGGAAACCGAGCCCTGTTGAAGGCCAGGACATACCTGTAGGGTGCGCCGCGCGCACCGAGGCGTTGCGGATTCACGCCAGGCAACACACCGCAGCAGAAAACCGGTGCGCACAGCGCACCCTACGGCTGGATAGACGTGTCAGGAAGTGGAAACCGAGCCCTGTTGAAGGCCAGGACATACCTGTAGGGTGCGCCGCGCGCACCGAAGCGTTGCGGATTCACGCCAGGCAACACACCGCCGCAGAAGCCGGTGCGCACAGCGCACCCTACGGCTACAGCCCGCCGCTGACGCCCAGGTTCACCCCCAGGGCAGTGACCAGCGAGAAAGGCAACAACAGGGTATCGAGCAGTGCACTGGCCGGCAGATCCAGCCCGGCATATCGCGGCGCCTCGGCACCGAAACGATCCAGCGGGCAACAGCCACCCTTGATCGCATACCAGTCCAGCCGCGTGCCGGCGTAGACCACCGGTGCGCCCGGCTTGGCCGCATCGAGAGTGCGAACGGTTGCGCAGCCGGTAAGGCTCAGCAACGTCAGACCACAGACGAGCAGCCGGCTAGTCATCCGACACCATGTGATGCTCGCCCCAGCGCGGCAGCATGTCCTGGGGGATGCCCAGGCAATTGAGGATGCGCGCGACGACGAAATCCACCAGATCATCCAGCGTCTGCGGCTGATGATAGAAACCGGGCGACGCCGGCAGGATGGTCACGCCAAGGTTCGACAGTTTGAGCATGTTCTCCAGATGGATGCTCGAATATGGCGCCTCGCGTGGCACCAGGATTAGCTGACGACGCTCCTTGAGCGCCACGTCGGCGGCACGTTCGATCAGGTTGTTGCAGGCGCCGGTGGCGATGGCGGACAAGGTACCAGTGCTGCAGGGCACCACCACCATGGCAGTCGGTGCACCGGAGCCGGAGGCCGCTGGCGCCATCCAGTCTTCCTTGCCGTAGACGCGCACCTGCCCGGGCGCCGCGCCAGTGTACTCGGTGAGAAACTGCGCCATGGCCTGCGGCTTGGCCGGTAGCGCCACGTCGGTTTCGGTGGCCATGACCAGTTGCGCGGCCCTGGAGATCAGGAAGTGCACTTCGCGATCTTCCTGCACCAGGCAGTCGAGCAGGCGCAGGCCGTATTGCGCGCCAGAGGCGCCGGTCATGGCCAGAGTGATGCGTTCAGGACCAGACATTCATCCCTCCAGAGCTGCTGCCAGCTTGCCGTGCAGACCGCCAAAGCCGCCGTTGCTCATGATCACCACCTGGGTGCCGGGGCGCGCCAGGGCTTTCACGCCGTCGATGATCGACTCCAGCGAGTCGCATACCCGCGTCGGGTTGCGCGCCTGGGCCACTGTCGCGGCCAGATCCCAGCCCAGATTCGGCGGTGCATACCAGAACACCGCATCGGCCTGCTCGGCGGATTCGGCCAATCCGTCGCGGTGGGCGCCGAGCTTCATGGAATTGGAGCGCGGCTCGATCACCGCAATCACCTGAGTGTCGTCACCGACACGCTTGCGCAGACCATCCAGGGTGGTAGCGATGGCGGTGGGGTGATGGGCGAAGTCGTCGAAGACGGTCACGCCATTCACTTCGGCGACCTTTTCCATGCGTCGCTTGGCGTTGATGAACTGGCCCAGCGCCTCGATGCCCAACGCCGGCACCACGCCGACGTGGCGCGCCGCGGCGAGCACGGCCAGGGCATTGGCGACGTTGTGCTGACCGGTGAGGTTCCATTCAACGGTGCCTTCCACCTTGCCGTCGAAGCTCACCTCGAAGCGCGAGCCGTCAGCACTGAGCAGGCGCGCCTGCCACTGGCCGCCCTCGCCGGTGGTCTGCACCGGCGTCCAGCAGCCCATCTCGATCACCCGCGCCAGCGCGGCTTCGCTGGCCGGATGGATGACCAGGCCCTCGCTGGGAATGATGCGTACCAAGTGGTGGAACTGCCGCTCGATGGCCGCCAGATCCGGGAAGATGTCCGCGTGGTCGAATTCCAGATTGTTGAGGATCGCGGTGCGCGGGCGGTAATGCACGAACTTGCTGCGCTTGTCGAAGAAGGCGCTGTCGTACTCGTCGGCCTCGACCACGAAGAACGGTGTGTCGCCCAGGCGCGCGGAAATACCGAAGTTCTGCGGTACACCACCGATCAGAAAGCCCGGCGCCATACCGGCATGCTCCAGCACCCAGGCCAGCATGCTCGAGCTGCTGGTCTTGCCATGAGTGCCTGCCACCGCCAGTACCCAGCGCCCCTGCAACACGTGATCGGCCAGCCACTGTGGGCCGGACACATAGGGCAGGCCCTTGTTCAGGACGTATTCGACCGCCGGATTACCCCGGCTCATGGCGTTGCCCACTACCACCAGGTCGGGCGCCGGCTGCAGGTGCGCCGGGTCGTAACCCTGCATCAACTCGATGCCCTGAGCTTCGAGCTGGGTGCTCATGGGCGGGTAGACATTGGCATCGGAGCCGGTGACGCGGTGGCCAAGTTCCTTGGCCAGAACGGCCAGCGAGCCCATGAAGGTGCCGCAGATGCCGAGAATGTGGATATGCATGGATGACCTCGATACGTGCCCTGCTGGGGGCCTTGGAGCGATGGCGGCAGGTTAGCACAGCGCCGATGCCATGGCCGTCGCTGCCGGCGTTTGACCGAAACGCGCGGATAAAGATCGCCACAGCGGCAACAGCATCACGACGCCAGGCTGGACGAAAGGCGCTTGCCAAGAATCCGCTATTCCCCCTAGGCTCGACTGGTCTGACCGGTAATACCACAACAATGAATAGCGTTCGCTGCGATGCCCTCCGGGAGCGCCACGAACCTACCGAACGGAGACCCCCGCCATGTTGCTCAAGCTTTGCTCCCGCTCGATATTCCTGCAGGTCATCATCGGCCTGGCTCTCGGCATCCTCGTCGGTGTCGCACTGCCGGATCTGTCATCGCAGCTCAAGCCACTCGGTGACGGCTTCATCAAGCTGATCAAGATGCTCATTGCGCTGATCGTCTTCTGCGTCGTGGTCAACGGCATCTCCGGTGCGGGCGATCTGAAAAAGGTGGGGCGCATCGGCCTGAAATCGGTGATCTACTTCGAGGTGCTGACCACGGTCGCCCTGGTTATCGGCCTGGCCGTGGCCTATGGCCTGGGGCTTGGCTCCGGCGCCAACATCGACCTGGCCGGTCTCTCCGGCAAGGATGCAGCGACGCTGAGTTCAGGGACGCATCTGCACGGCCCGGTGGAGTTCATCCTCGGCCTGATTCCCACCTCGGTATTCAGCGCCTTCGCCGAGAACAACATCCTCCAGGTGCTGCTGTTCGCCGTGCTGTTCGGCAGCGCCCTGAATCTGGTGGGCGAGCAGGCGGCTGGGCTGTCGAAGCTGATCGGCGAGGTCAGCCACGTGATCTTCCGCATCATGGGCATGATCGTACGCCTGGCGCCCATCGGCGTATTCGGCGCGGTGGCCTTCACCACCAGCCGCTACGGCCTCGAATCCCTGAGCCACCTGGGCGCGCTGGTGGCCGTGTTCTACCTCACCTGCATCCTCTTCGTGGTGCTGATCCTGGGCAGTGTCCTGCGCCTGTGCGGCTTGCCGTTGCTGCCGTTCTTGCGTTACTTCCGTGAGGAGCTGGTGATCGTCTTCGGCACGGCCTCCTCCGACGCGGTGCTGCCGCAGGTGATGCGCAAGCTGGAACGCCTCGGCATTCGCAGCTCCACCGTCGGCCTGGTGATTCCCACCGGCTATTCCTTCAACCTGGACGGCTTCTCCATCTACCTCACCCTGGCCGTGGTGTTTATCGCTCATGCCACCGGCACCTCGCTCTCGGCGGGCGACCTGCTGACCATCCTGCTGGTGTCGCTGGTCACCTCCAAGGGTGCCCATGGCATTCCCGGCTCGGCGCTGGTGATCCTCGCCGCTACCCTCAGCGCTGTACCAGCCATCCCTGCCGCCGGGCTGGTGCTGGTACTCTCGGTGGACTGGTTCATGGGCATCGGCCGGGCGCTGACCAATCTCACCGGCAACTGCGTCGCCACCGTAGCCATCGCCCGCTGGGAGAACGACATGGATCTCGAACATGCCCAGCAGTGCATCGCCAACCCGGCCCAGGCCAGCAGCGACGCGTCGCACACACCGCTGGCACGCTCCGGCAGAACGGATGCCTGAGCACGGCATAAAGGCTCCAACAGGGAGGGAAGGCTCAATGTTCGCGTCATCCAAACGGCTCAACTCGATCGTGCAGAAGCTGCTCGAGCCCATAGAACGCGGGCAGTGGGCCGCCGGCCAGATGCTGCCCGGGCAGCGCGAGCTGGCTGAGCAACTGCAGATCAGCCGGCCGAGCCTGCGCGAAGCCATCACCGTGCTGGAAACCCTCGGCGTGCTGCGCTCCCTGCCCGGCAAGGGCGTGCTGGTGCTCGACGCACCGCAGCCCGTCGATGTTACGGCAGCTCAGGCCACAGCCCGCGCGGCTACCCTGGAGAACGTGCTGCAACTGCGCTACGCCCTGGAACCCTTCATCGCCGGCCTGGTGGCACAATCGGTGGACGACAATGCCCTGAGCCAGTTGCGGCTGCTGGTCATGGACATGCGCGAGGCCGTCGAGGATCGCAACCCACAGGCCCTGGCGAGCGCCTACACGGCCTTCCATCGCAAGCTGGTGACCATCACCTCCAACCCGATCTTCCTCAGCGTCTCCCGACAGACTGCAGGGGCGCTGGAGCAGAGCGAAGGCCCGGCGTTACGCGAACCCGAACACGCCGAGCAGATTCTCGACGAACACGAGACCATCCTGCGCGCCATTCGCCGCCGCGACAGCGAGCAGGCCAGCCGCGCGATGCGCCAGCACATCCTCAACGAAGGCAGCCGCCTCGGCCTGCAGTTGCAACTTCCCGCTACCTGAGCCCACCGACCTGGAATCCTCTTAGCCCCATAGCCCAGACGTTCTGCCCCCTGCGCATAAAATCAAACGCTTGCTTGGATTGCGCTTTCAACTGGCTTTGAGGCAGCATCGGCTGGTCTGTCGTACAACAACTCCAGCCCACCACAGAAGTCGAGGCCCGCCATGCGCATCGTCCAAGCCACCCTGGAGCACCTGGATCTGTTGACCCCGCTGTTCGTCAAATACCGCGAGTTCTATAACGAACTGCCGTTCCCGGAGTCCTCGCGCAAATTCCTCGAGAAGCGCCTGCGCCGCAAGGAATCGGTGATCTACCTGGCCCTGGCCGACGATGAAGACAAACTGCTCGGCTTCTGCCAGCTCTACCCCAGCTACTCCTCGCTGTCGCTCAAGCGCGTGTGGATTCTCAACGACATCTACGTGGCCGAAGACGCGCGCCGCCAACTGGTGGCCGACCGTCTGCTGCACACCGCCAAGCAGATGGCCAAGGAAACCAACGCCGTGCGCATGCGCGTGGCCACCAGCCGTGACAACGAGGTGGCACAGAAGGTCTACGAGTCCATCGGTTTCCACGAGGATGAGCAGTTCAAGAACTACGTGCTGCCCATCAACGAAGACTGATAGGCCAGCGTTTTATCACCAGTTTTCCACCACGAAGCTCTCTCCATGTGGTCACTCAAGGCCTGGCGCCGTAGTCGCACCCTCGAACGCAACCCGGTCGATCCCGAACACTGGGCCGCAGTGCGCCAGCGCCTGCCGATTCTCGATGGCCTCGATGAGCAGGAGCTGCAGCGTCTGCGCGAGCGCGCCGTATTGTTCCTGCACGACAAGCATCTGACCGCCCTGCCCGGCCTCGAACTCGGCCCGATCGAGCATCTGCTGCTGGCCACGCAAGCGCAGTTGCCGCTGCTGAATCTGGAGGAACTGGACTGGTATCGCGGTTTTCACGAGATCGTCCTCTATCCCGACGACTTCCTCAGCCCGCAACGCCACCGCGACGCCGCCGGCATCGAGCATGAATGGGACGACGCGCGCAGCGGCGAAGCCTGGCAGCAAGGCCCGGTGATCCTCGCCTGGCCCGGCGTCGAGGCCAGCGGCGGCTGGGAGGGTTACAACCTGGTAATCCACGAGCTGGCGCACAAGCTGGACATGCTCGAAGGCGGCGCCAACGGCCTGCCGCCGCTGCACCGCGACATGCGCGTGCAGGACTGGGCAACGGCCATGCAGAGCGCCTATGACGCACTGAACGCCGAGCTGGACGCCAACCCCGAGGCCGAAACCGCCATCGACCCGTACGCGGCCGAAGACCCGGCGGAGTTCTTCGCCGTGACCAGCGAATACTTCTTCAGCGCACCGGATCTGCTGGCGCATGCTTTCCCCGAGGTTTACCGGCAACTGGCGCTTTTCTATCGTCAGGACAGCCTGGCGCGATTACAGCGCCTACAGGCGGAACACCCCGACTACAAATCGGTCGAAACCGCGACCAATTGCTGAGTAGGCTAACGTAGTAACGTCATGCGAATCCGCCTATAATGCGCCCCACTTTTTGGCCCTCCCTGGGAGTTCCCCCATGAGCTACAGCAAGATCCCGGCTGGCAAAGACCTGCCGAACGACATCTACGTTGCCATCGAAATCCCGGCCAACCACGCGCCGATCAAATACGAAATCGACCATGACACCGACTGCCTGATGGTCGACCGCTTCATGGCCACGCCGATGTTCTACCCGGCCAACTACGGTTTCATCCCGCACACCCTGGCCGACGACGGCGACCCCCTCGACGTGCTGGTCGTGACCCCTTACCCGGTCGCACCGGGTTCGGTGATTCGCGCCCGTCCGGTGGGCGTGCTGCATATGAGCGACGAAGCCGGCGGCGACGCCAAGCTGGTTGCCGTACCGCATGACAAGCTGACCGTTCTGTACAAGGACGTTCAGGAATACACCGACCTGCCCGCGCTACTGATCGAGCAGATCAAGCACTTCTTCGAGAACTACAAGGATCTGGAGAAGGGCAAGTGGGTCAAGGTAGAAGGCTGGGGCGGCGCTGAAGAAGCCCGCGGCCTGATCAACAAGGCAGTCGCGGCATACCAGAAGTAAGCCCTGACACCTCCGAAAAGCCGGCCACAAGCCGGCTTTTTTATTTTCTTTTTCCACGCTGCACTGCACAGTCAGCCACCGCCATGCCAGCGGCCCTTTGCCGCTATGCTGTAATCGACTTCCGCAGGGATCAGCCTGGGCAACGAGAATTATGAAGAACCTGACCTTACGCAATCGCATCATTGCCAGCTTTACCGTGATCATCGTCATCCTGCTGCTCATGGCCATGATGGCGTACCTGCGTACCACGCTGATCAAGAAAGAAACGGAGCAGATGGTCAACAACTCCGTCCCGGGCGCCTACTACGTCAACGAGATGCAGGATCAATGGGCGCGGCACATGCTCGATACCCGTCGCCTGCAGCTACGCCTGCTCGACGAAAAGGACGACACCCTGATTGCGCATTACCGCGACCAGTGCGCGGCTTACCAGGATGCCATCGAGCAATTGCTTGGCGAATACCGGCGCACGGTAACCAACGAGGGCGAGCAGAAGCTGCTGGATGCCTTCCAACGCAATTACCAGCAATACCGCAAGCTGCATGCGCAGTTGCTCGCCATACTCGAAACTGGTGATCTCTACGCCGCTCGCCAGTTCGGCGGCAACAAGGTGTTCCCCAAGTGGGATGAGGGCCAGCTCAATCTGTCACAGCTGAGCAAGATCAACCGCGAACAGTCCGACACGGCCACCAAGCTGATCAACAACGCCGTGCATACGCTGGAACTCACCATCCCCCTCTCGATTCTGCTGATCATCATCATTGCAGCGGTCAGCGGGCTGCTGCTGTTGCGCTCCATTCTTCAGCCGGTCAATCTCATCGTCAGCAAGCTCAAGACCCTGGAAAGCGGCGACCTGTCGGTACGACTGGATCTGCAACGGCACGACGAGTTCAACGTCATCGAGCAGGGTTTCAACAGCATGGTGGCCGAACTCAAGACCCTGGTCGGCAACGCTCAGCGTTCGGCCGTGCAGATGACCACCTCGGTCACCGAGATTGCCGCCACCTCGCGCCAGCAGCAGGCCACCGCCACGGAAACCGCCGCCACCACCACCGAGATCGGCGCCACCTCGCGGGAAATCGCCGCCACCTCACGCGACCTGGTGCGCACCATGAGCGAGGTGTCCGACACCGCCGAACAGACCTCCATCCTCGCCGGCACCGGCCAGCTCGGCCTGGCGCGCATGGAAGAGATCATGCATCAGGTGATGGGTGCCGCCGACGTGGTCAACGGCAAGCTGTCGATCCTCAACGAGAAGGCCGGCAACATCACCCAGGTGGTCACCACCATCGTCAAGGTGGCTGACCAGACCAACCTGCTGTCGGTGAATGCCGCCATCGAGGCGGAGAAAGCCGGCGAATATGGTAAGGGCTTCGCCGTGGTGGCCGTGGAAGTGCGTCGCCTGGCCGACCAGACCGCAGTGGCCACCTACGACATCGAGCAGATGGTGCGCGAGATCCAGTCTGCCGTGTCGGCCGGCGTGATGGGCATGGACAAGTTCTCCGAAGAAGTACGCCGCGGCATCGGTGAGATGACCCAGATGGGCGACCAGCTCAATCAGATCATCCAGCAGGTGCAAGCCCTGGCCCCGCGTATCCAGATGGTCAACGAGGGCATGCAGGCGCAGTCCACCGGCGCCGAACAGATCAACCAGGCACTGGTGCAACTGAGCGAAGCGAGCAGCCAGACCGTCGACTCGCTGCGCCAGGCCGGCAGCGCCATCGACGAGCTGAACCAGGTGGCCAACAACCTGCGCGTTGGCGTCAGCCGCTTCAAGGTCTGAGCATGCAAGCCTCCAGCAAGGCGTCGGCCGGCGAACTGCACCTGCAGTTCCAGCTCGGCGAGGATCGCTATGCGCTCGCCGCCTGCGAGGTGGTCGAGGTGCTGCCGCTGCGCCGCCTCAAGCAGATTCCCGAGGCGCCGGAATGGGTCGCCGGCTTGCTCGCGCATCGCGGACGGATGATCCCGGTACTCGATCTCAGCCGTCGCGTGCTCGGCCGCCCGGCCCTGGCGCGCAACAGCACGCGCCTGGTGCTGGTGCATTTCGATGCCCCCATGATTGAGGCTGACGCCGTGCTGGGGCTGATTCTCGAGCAGGCGACCAACACCCTGCGCCTCTCGGAAGAAGCGTTCCAGAGCAGCGGGCTGGAAGCCGGCCAGCCCGATTATCTCGGCCCCGTGCAAGGCAAGGGCGCCGGCCTGATCCAGCGCATCGAGGTTGCCGGCCTGCTCGATAGCTCCATGCGCGCCCTGCTGTTCCAGGCACAGGAATGAGGCTGACGGCATGATCGAGCACATCGAACGCCTGCTCAAAAGCCGTATCGGCCTGGACGCCGAGTCGATCGGCCGCAGCGTGATCCAGCGAGCGGTGCGCCAGCGCATGGCGGCGCTCGAACAGAGCGCGCTGGAAGATTACTGGACCACATTGGGCGGCTCGCCGCGCGAACAACAGGCACTGGTCGAGGCCGTGGTAGTGCCGGAAACCTGGTTCTTCCGCTATCCCGAGTCCTTCAACGCGCTGGCCAGCCTGGCCGTGGAACGACTGGTGCAGCTAGCCGGCAGTCGTCCGCTACGGCTGATCAGCCTGCCCTGCTCCAGCGGCGAGGAGCCCTACTCCATCGCCATGACCCTGCTCGACGCCGGCCTCCTGCCCGCGCAGTTCCATATTGACGCGCTGGACGTCAGCGACAAGGTACTGGAACAGGCGCGCCGCGGCCTGTACGGGCGCAACTCGTTCCGTGGCGAGCAACTGGCATTTCGTCAGCGCCACTTCCAGCAACAGGCCGATGGTTATCTGCTCGATACTCGGGTGCGTGACTGCGTCAGCCTGCGTACCGGCAACCTGCTGGATCCCGCGTTGTTCGCAGGCGAAGCCCCCTACGACTTCATCTTCTGCCGCAACCTGCTGATCTATTTCGACCGCCTCACTCAGGTGCGCGTGCTGGAAGCGCTCAAGCGCCAATTGCAGGAAGGCGGCACCCTGTTCATCGGCCCGGCCGAAGCCAGCCTGGCCAGCCAGAGCGGCCTGCAGGCCATCGGCCGGCAACAGACCTTCGCCTTCCGCGTGGCACCACCCAGACCGGCGCCCGCTCCCGTGCCGCGCCCCAGCACGCCGCCGCTGCGCCAGGCGCCGCTGCCGGCACCACGGCCCAGCGTCGCGGTGCGCCAGCGCCCCAGCCCGGCAGTGCAGGCGCCGGTCGTACCTGCCAGCCAGGCGCGGGACATCTGGCAAGAGGTCGCCGCGCTGGCCAACGCCGGGCGCAGCGACGAAGCCCGGCAACGCTGCGAACGGCATCTGCAGGCACAGGGCCCCAGTGCCGAAGGCTACTACTGGCTGGGCCTGCTCAGCGACGTGCAAGGCAACGGTGAGCAGGCCTGCGCCTACTACCGCAAGGCCATCTATCTCGATCCGCAACACCCTGAGGCGCTCACCCACCTGGCCGCACATCTGCAAGCCCAGGGTGATACCAACGCAGCACAGCGCCTGTACCGGCGTGCGCAGAACACGGAGGTAGGCAAGCGTGACTGAGACCCTGCTCGAACGGACGCAGGTGGACGACTGCTGGAACCGCATCGGCGTGTTCGGCGACAAGAGCTGCCCGCTCCTGGCGCGTCATATCCACTGCCGCAACTGCGAGGTCTACGGTGCCGCCGCCATCGCCCTGCTCGACCGCTACGGCAGTCTGCAGAACGAAGCACCGGCAGAGGATGAGGCCGAAGACACTCCGCCCCAGGTCGGCGAGCAGCGCTCGCTGCTGATCTTCCGTCTCGGCGAACAATGGCTGGGCATCGCCACGCGACGCCTGGCCGAAGTGATGCCGGTGTCGCCGATCCACGTGCTGCCGCATCGCAACGAGCAAGGCCTGCTTGGGGTAACCAACGTTCGCGGCACCCTGGTCGCCTGCCTGTCGCTGGCCGACCTGCTCGGTCTGCCGAACCAGGCAGCGCCGAGCGACAATCGCCGGGTGACTCCGCGCATGCTGATTCTGGAGAGTGAAAGCGGGCCGCTGGTGATACCCGTGGACGAAGTCAGCGGCACCCAGCGCGTGCCGCTGGCACGCATCAGCAACCCACGCCACGAAGACAGCCGCGCCATCAGCCGCTTCAGCGCCGGAGTGCTGCAGTGGCAGGCGCGCAGCATCACCGTACTGGATGACGAAGCGCTGTTGCAGCACATGATCAGGAGCCTCGCGTGACACCGGATCAGATGAGGGATGCATCGCTGCTGGAACTCTTCCGCCTGGAGGCGGAGGCGCAGAAGCAGGTGTTCGACAGCGGCCTGCTGACGCTCGAGCGCGACCCGATCAATGCCGGGCAGCTCGAGGCCTGCATGCGGGCAGCCCACTCGCTCAAGGGTGCCGCGCGCATCGTCGGCCTGGACAATGGCGTTCAGGTCGCCCATGTCATGGAAGACATGCTGGTGGCCGCACAGGAACACCGGCTACGCCTGTCGCCGGAACATATCGATGCCTTGCTGCAGGGCTCCGACCTGCTCCTGCGCATCGGCCAGGCGCAGCCCGACGAGGCCCTCGACGCCGAAGTGGCCAGCCTGACCTCGCGCTTGCGCACGCTGTTCGGCCAGCCCGCACCAGCCCCGATAGCGTCGACCGTGCCCAGCGCAACCGCCGATCAAGCCCCGGCAAATCCTGCCGCTGCCGCGACATCCAGCGACACTCAGGCGGACGAACGCAACGCCCGGGTGCTGCGCGTATCGGCCGAACGCTTCGACCACCTGATCGACCTCTCCGGCAAGTCACTGGTGGAATTCCAGCGCACCAAGCCGTTGAGCGCAGCCCTGCAGCGTCTCAAGCGCCAGCAGGAAGCGGCGCGGCGCACCCTGGAATCCCTGCGCGAACACCTGCTCGGCAGCGCCCTGGATGCCACCGCCCAGGCTCTGTTCAACGAGAGTCGCAACCTGCTGATCGAATGCCAGCAGCAGTTGCAGGCTCATCAGGAGCTGTTCGACGACTTCGTCTGGCATGGCGGTCAGCGCACCCAGCAGCTCTATGACCTGGCCCTGGCGGCGCGCATGCGCCCGTTCGCCGATGTCCTCGGCGGCCAGGCGCGCATGCTGCGTGATCTCGGCCGTTCGCTGGGCAAGCAGGTACGCCTGGAGATCGAAGGCGAGAATACCCAGGTCGACCGCGACGTGCTGCAACGCCTGGAAGCGCCACTGACCCACCTGCTGCGCAATGCCGTCGACCATGGCATCGAGCAACCGGCCGAGCGCACGCGCAAGGGCAAGGCGGAGGAAGGCTGCGTGCAACTGCGTGCCCGCCACCATGCCGGCATGCTGGTGCTGGAGGTCAGCGACGATGGCGCCGGCATCGACCTCGACCGCGTCGCCCAGGCCGTGGTCAGCCGCCAGTTAGCCTCGGCGGAACAGGTGGCGCAGATGACCGAGGAAGAACTGCTGGCCTTCCTCTTCCTGCCCGGCTTCAGCCTCAGCCAGCAGGTCACCGAAGTCTCCGGGCGTGGCGTCGGCCTGGATGTGGTGCAGCACGAGATTCGCCGCATGCGCGGCAATGTCCGCCTGTTACGCAGCCCACAGGCGGGCTGCCTGTTCCACCTCGAACTACCGCTGACCCTGTCGGTGGTGCGCGCCCTGGTGGTGAGCATCGGCGGCGAGGCCTATGCCTTCCCGCTGGCGCAGATCGAACGCATGCTGCGTCTGCCGCGCAGCGCCATCGTCCAGCTCGAAGGGCGCCAGCAGTTCTGGTTGGAGGACGAACACATCGGCCTGATCTCCGTCGCCCAATTACTGCAGCGCCCCGACGCACAAGGCGAGCAGGAGAACATCCCGATCGTGCTGATCCGTGATCGCGAGCGCTGCCATGGCCTGGCCGTGGAGGCCTTCATCGGCGAGTACACCCTGGTGCTGATGCCGCTCGATCCCCGCCTGGGCAAGGTGCGCGACGTGGCGGCAGGCGCCTTGCTGCACGATGGCACGCCGGTGCTGATTCTCGATGTCGATGACCTGCTCAACTCGGTGGGCAAACTGCTCGGCGCCGGCCACCTGCTGCGGGTCGACCATGGCAGCCAGGCACGCCAGACGCAGGCCAAGCGCGTGCTGGTGGTCGACGACTCGCTGACGGTGCGCGAGCTGGAGCGCAAGCTGCTGCTCAGCCGCGGCTATCAGGTGGAAGTGGCCGTCGACGGCATGGACGGCTGGAACGCCCTGCGCGCCGGGAACTTCGACCTGCTGATCAGTGATATCGACATGCCGCGCATGGACGGCATCGAGCTGGTCACCCTGGTACGCCAGGATCCGCGCCTGCGCTCGCTGCCGGTGATGGTGGTGTCCTACAAGGATCGCGAAGAGGATCGCCGCCGTGGCCTGGAGGCCGGTGCCGACTATTATCTAGCCAAGGCGAGCTTCCATGACGAAGCGCTGCTCGATGCCGTACAAACCCTGATCGGTGAGGCCCGCGAATGAGGATCGCCATTGCCAATGACATGCCGCTGGCCGTCGAGGCGCTGCGCCGCGCCCTGGCCACCGAGCCGCAATACCAGTTGATCTGGGTGGCCACCGATGGCGAGGAAGCCGTGCTCCGCTGCCAGGAGGATCTGCCCGACCTGCTACTGATGGACATGCTGATGCCCGGCATGGACGGCGTGCAGGCGACCCGTCGGATCATGCAGGACACCCCCTGCGCCATCCTCATCGTCACTTCCGATGTCGAGCGCAACATGACCCAGGTGTTCGATGCCATGGGCGCCGGCGCCCTGGACGTGGTCGCCGTGCCGTCACTCGGCCCGCAGCAGACGCTCGACGCGGCGACCCTGCGCCGCAAGATCCACAACATCGCCTGGATGATCGGCCACAAGACCTCGCGCTCGGTCCGACAGTCGCCTCTGAGCGGTAACGAGAACCGTGGCCGGAGCCTGGTGGCCATCGGCGCCTCCGCCGGTGGCCCGGCGTCCCTGGTGGAGTTGCTCAGGGAGATTCCCAGTGATTTCGCGGCCAGCATCGTGCTGGTTCAGCATGTCGACGAGGTGTTCGCCGCCGGCATGGCGCAATGGCTGGCCAGCGAGTCGCAGATGCCCGTACGCCTGGCCCGAGACGGCGAAGCCCTGCAACCCGGCGCCGTCTTGTTGGCCGGCACCAACAATCATCTGTATCTGACCGAGCAGGGGCATCTGGAATATCGTCGCGAACCGCTCGATCAGGTCTATCGTCCCTCTATCGATGTGTTCTTCGAGAGCGTGGCCAGCCACTGGCGCGGCGAAGCGATCGGCGTGCTCCTGACGGGCATGGGACGCGACGGTGCACAGGGTCTGAAACGGATGCGCGAACGCGGTTTCCACACCATCGCCCAGGATCAGGCCAGCAGCGCCGTGTATGGCATGCCCAAGGCCGCTGTGGCGCTGGATGCTGCGGTCGAAGTCCTGCCACTGGGCAGGATCGCGGCGCGCCTGGTCGAGCGACTGGGCTGAGCGCCTTCATCATTCACATATTGGCGGAGACAAGGTAATGCAACGGCCCATAGGGGATTCCAACCCGCAACATGGCCTGCACGAGCAGCCCATGATGGTGCTGCTGGTCGACGATCAGGCCATGATCGGCGAGGCCGTGAGACGGGCACTGAGCGAGGAGAGCGACATCGACTTCCACTTCTGCTCCGACCCGCAGCAGGCGCTGAGCGTAGCGCAGCAGATCAAGCCGACGGTGATCCTGCAGGATCTGGTCATGCCCGGCATCGACGGCCTCGAACTGCTCGGCCAGTATCGCGCCGCCCCGGGCCTGCGCGACGTACCGATCATCGTGCTGTCGACCAAGGAAGATCCCCAGGTCAAGAGCGCCGCCTTCAGCGCGGGCGCCAACGACTATCTGGTCAAACTGCCGGACGTGATCGAACTGCTGGCACGCATTCGCTATCACTCGCGCTCCTACCTCACCCTGCTGCAGCGCGACGAAGCCTACCGGGCGCTGCGTGAGAGCCAACAGCAACTGCTCGACACCAACCTGGTACTGCAACGGCTGATCAAGTCCGACGGCCTGACCGGCCTGGCCAACCGCCGCTACTTCGACGAGTACCTGGAAATCGAATGGAGCCGCGCCATGCGCGAGCAGAACGAGTTGTCGCTGCTGATGATCGACGTGGACTATTTCAAGGCCTACAACGACCAGTACGGCCATGTGGAAGGCGACGACGTGTTGCGCCGCGTCGGTGACACCCTGCGTGCCAGTTGTTCACGCTCGAGCGACCTGGTCGCACGCTATGGCGGCGAGGAATTCGCCGTGATCATGCCCAGCACCGCAGCCGGTGGTGCGCGCCTGCAGGCCGAGAAGATCCGCCGCGCCGTGGAGGCGCTGGGCATTCCCCATGACCTGCCCACGCCGGGTTCGTCGATCAGCGTCAGCATCGGCCTCGCCACCCTGCGCCCGGCGATGGGCAGCGAACCGCTGAGCCTGGTGATCAAGGCCGACGAAGGCCTCTATCTCGCCAAGCACAGCGGCCGCAACCGCGTCGCCCAAGTCAGCGACGGGGCGTGAGGGCAATCCCGGATTGCATCCGGGCTACGCCATTGCTGGATGGCCGTAGGCTATTCGGGCGCCCACTCCGACTAGCCTTTGCGGATGTTCTCCTCGGTCAGCTTCGCGCCTCTCTGTGCCTCAACGTCGGCTCTGCCAGGCGGCGGCCAGGCCGCTCAGGCAGATGACGACGATACCGACCAGCGCCGTGGTGTCTGGCGTGTGCTGGAACACCAGCCAGCCCAGCAACCCGGCAAAGACGATCTGCACGTAGCCGAACGGCGCCAGCAATGCGGGGGCCGCATGGCGGAAGGCATGGGTCAGCAGCAGATGGGCGCCCATGCCGAAGCCACCCAGCGCCAGCATCATCAGGCCATGGGTGAGGCTGGGCACCTGCCAGAAGAAGGGCACCAGCAGGCTCATCACCAGGGTGTTGACCAGCCCGGCGCAGAAGTTGCTGGTGGTGGCGCTGTCCACTTCGCTCAGGCGGCGGGTGAGGATCTGGTAGAGGCTGAAGCACAGCGCCGCGCTCAAGGGCAGCAACACCGCCGGGGTGAACAGGCTGCCGCCCGGATGGACGATGACCAGCACACCGACGAAACCGATGAGCACCGCTGCCCACTGGCCAAGGCTGACGCGCTCGCCCAGCAATGGCACCGACAGCGCCGTGACCAGCAGCGGCGCGAGGAAGATCACCGAGGTCGCCTCGGCCAGCGGAATGAACATCAGCCCCGTGGTGAACAGCAGGCTGACTCCCAGCAGGCACAGCGCGCGCAATACCTGCAAGCCGGGGCGTTTGGTGCGCAGCACGCGCAGACCGGACTGCGGCAGGAAGATCCCGGCCATCAGCAGGGTATGCACCAGATAGCGCGCCCAGACGATCAGCACGATCGGGTAGAAACCCGACAAGTATTTGGACATGGCATCGTGGCTGGCGAACAGGAAGGTCGCCAGCACCATCAGGCCGATACCTTTGAGTGGATGGTTGGCGCCGGATAACGGGGTGAGGCTCATGAAGTACCTGGGGCAGTGCGCAACACGCAAGAAAGATAGCAAGGTAACTAACTATACACCTGCCCTCCCCCCAGCCGCGCGGGCCAATCGTCCGAAGGCCTTCGCCTCGCCCTGGATCACCGGCATGGCCGTGAGCACGCCACAGGCAAATGGGTAGCCTCACGCACGACGCGCCATACCTGGCGCAGCCATGAAAAAGGTGCTTCGCGGAATATTGGGAAAGTCGGTCTTGATACCGGACTGGCAAGTTTGTGTGATGGCTTGCTGGTTGTTCGGTGTCTGTTCCAGATTGCCGCGTTTTTGCTGATGTTTTTGGTTTCGCCTTCCCGGGCGAGTCACTTTTGTAGGGCAAAAGTAACCAAAACCCTCCGCCCGATCATCCGGCCCTGGCTGCGCCAGGGTTCGCTCACTCCATCGCCGTTCCAGAGGCCCGCCGCGGTGGGCCATCCATGGCCCATCGCGGCTCTCGCGACATCCATGTCGCTCAACCTCTTCCACGACGATTCCGTTCGCCCTCCTGGGCGGGCTCTGCACGCGCCTGAACCCGAGGTAACCCAGAAGTAGCGTGGAGTGCTTGAACATGAGGCCAGCCTTAGGGCTGGCCGGGATGCCGGCTGAAAGCCGGCAAGCTATCCAGGCGAATGAAGCTACGTGAATGAAAGTTTTGGTTTAACTCGACGACCCAATCGCGACTTCATCGCTACTAGAACACGCCGAGCAACCTATGGAGTGCATACTCGTTCAGGCGCGCGAATGGCCCCTTCAGGAGGGTGAGTGGAATCGTTGCGCAGAGGGGCGAGCCGCAGGGACGCGGCGAGAGGCGTAATGGGCCAGGGATGGCCCATGTACGCCGACCCTCGGAGCGGCGATGGAGCGAACGTACCCCGGCGCAGCCGGGGCCGGATGGCGGAGCCAAGCCTTTTTGCTTTCTTTTGTGGCGTTTGACAAAAGAAAGTCGCCGGGGGGCGAAACAGGTGACATCAGCAGAACGCTGATAAGCAGCTTTACACCGAAAACAAAAGCACACTCACACAAACTTGCCAGTCCGGTGTCACCCCCCCCCAGAATGCGAAGAACCATGAAAAAGCCGGCCCCAAGGGGCCGGCTCAAGCTACAGCGCAAGCGATGCCTTATTGCAGGGCTCGCGGGCGCGCATTGCGCTGTTCGGCATCCGGCGCCGGGGCCTTCTGCAACTGGAAGTCGAACTTCACCTCGGCGAAACGATTGCCTTGGAAGCCATGGTCACGGGCGGCAGCTTCGTTCTCGACGAAGTTGATGTCGCCGATCAGGCCATCGCGGGTGGCATAGGCGAAGTCGTCCCATAGGTACTCGTCGCCGGCCAGGTTGATCTGCGTGGTCAGGTGACGATAGCCGGGCGCAGAGATGAAGAAGTGGATATGCGCCGGGCGGTTGCCGTGGCGGCCGAGCAGGTCGAGCACTTCCTGGGTGGTGCCATCGGGCGGGCAGCCGTAGCCGGACGGCACGATGCTGCGCGCGCGGTAGCGGCCTTCGGCATCGGTGACGATACGGCGGCGCAGGTTGAACTCGCTCTGGCTCGAATCGAAGTAGGAGTAGGTGCCCTTGGTGTTGGCGTGCCACAGGTCGACCACCGCGCCGGCCAGCGGCTTGCCGTCGACATCGAAGACCTGGCCATGCAGGTACATCGGCGTGCCCGGGTCGGTACCGTCGTCCATCCGCGCCTCGCCTTCGCTCATCGGCGCGCCGGCCACGTACAGCGGGCCTTCGATGGTACGCGGGGTGCCGCCGAGCAGGCCGGCCGCTTCGTCCTGCGCATCGAGCAGCAGGTCGAGGTAGTGCTCCAGGCCCAGGCCAGCCACCAGCAGGCCGGCTTCGCTGCGCGCGCCCATGCGGTTGAGGTAGTCCACCGCCTTCCAGAACTCCTCGGTGGTGACTTCCATGTCCTCGATGAGGCGGATGCTGTCCATCAGGATGCGGTGCACCAGCGCCTTCATGCGTGGGCTGCCCTGGTCGTTGTCGAGGCCGCTAACCTCCCGGAAGAACTTTTGAACGCTTTCGGTGTGCGACAGTTTGATGCTCATGACTATTTCCTCATCTTGTTGTTATCGGCTGGATGGGCGGATCAGCGATCGTCCTGGTGGATCGACGAGGGGTGGCGGCACAGGCCGTTCACCTCGATCTCCATGTAGGGGAACAGCGGCAACTGCATGAGGGTATCGTGCAGTTCCTCGACGCTGGCCAGATCGAAGACGCTGTAGTTGGCGTAATGGCCGGCGATGCGCCACAGGTGGCGCCACTTGCCCTCGCGTTGCAGGCGCTGCGCCAGTTCCTTCTCGTCGGCCTTGAGCTTGGCCGCCTGGGCAGGGTCCATGTCGACCGGCAACTTCACGGTCATCTTCACGTGGAACAGCATAAGAGCTCTCCTCCTTCGGGCAGGGTCAGGAACGGCGGAAGCGCGCCAGGCGCTCCTCGTCTAGGGTCAGGCCGATGCCGGGCAGGCGCGGCACGTGCAGGTGGAAGTCGCGGTACAGCGGCGGCTCGGTGACGATTTCCTCGGTCAGCAGCAGCGGGCCGAACAGTTCGGTGTCCCAGGCCAGCTTGTTCAGGGTGATGAAGGCATGGGCCGAGGCCAGGGTGCCGACGCTGCCTTCGAGCATGGTGCCGCCGTACAGGCCGATACCGGCCGCCTCGGCGATGCTGGCGGTACGCAGCACGGCGCGCGGGCCACCGTTCTTGGCGATCTTCAGGGCGAACACCGGGGCGGCGCCATCGCGCGCCAGGTTGAAGGCGTCTTCCACGCACTCGATGGATTCGTCGGCCATGATCGGCGCCGGGCTGGACTGGTTCAGGCGCACCTGGCCACCACGGTTGTGGCGCGAGATCGGCTGCTCGATCAGGTCGATGCCGTTGTCGCCGAGGATGCGGCAGGCGCGCAGGGCCACGGCCTCGTCCCAGGCCTGGTTGACGTCGACGCGCACGCTGGCGCGCTCACCCAGGGCACGCTTGATGGCGATGACGTGAGCCAGGTCCCTGTTCACCTCACCGGCACCGATCTTCAGTTTGAAGATGCGGTGGCGACGGGCTTCGAGCATCTGCTCGGCCTCATTGATGTCCTTGCGGGTATCGCCGCTGGCCAGGGTCCAGGCCACTTCCAGGCTGTCGCGCACGCGCCCGCCGAGAATCTCGCTGACCGGCAGGCCAAGGCGCTTGCCCTGGGCGTCGAGCAGCGCGGTTTCCACTGCGCTGCGGGCGAAGGTGTTGCCCTTCACCACGCGGTCGATGCGCTGCATGCAGGCGTTAATGTTGCTGGCGTCCTGGCCGATCAAGAGCGGCGCGAAGTGACGGTCGAGGTTGACCTTGATGCTGTCCGGGCTCTCGTTGCCATAGGACAGGCCACCGATGGTGGTGGCCTCGCCGATGCCCTCGATGCCGTCGGCGCAGCGCAGGCGCAGGATCACCAGGGTCTGGTTCTGCATGGTGTGCATCGCCAGCTTGTGCGGGCGGATGGTCGGCAGGTCGACGATGATCGCTTCGAGCGACTCGATCGCGGCGTGGCTCATTTCAATACCCATCAGGTTGTTGTTATCCATATCCCAATATTGATACTGCGCCTGGGATGGTTCCAATATTGATTTTGTCTGCAACAATACCCGAAAGGTATCGTCAATCCCGAAGGACAGCCGCCCATGGAGCTTCGTCACCTGCGCTACTTCCAGGCGCTCGCCGAAACCCTCAACTTCACCCGCGCCGCCGAGCGCCTGCACATCGCCCAGCCACCGCTGAGCCGGCAGATCCAGCAGCTCGAGGACGAACTCGGCGTGGCCCTGCTCGAACGTGGCCGCCCCCTGCGCCTGACCGAGGCCGGGCGCTTCTTCCACGAGCATTCCAGCGCCCTGCTGGAGCAACTGGGCAAGGTCTGCGACAGAACCCGACGCATCGGCACGGGCGAGAAGGCCTGGCTCGGCATCGGCTTCGCCCCGTCCACCCTGTATGGCGTGCTGCCGGAACTGATCCGCCGCCTGCGCAGCGATGCCGGCCTGGAGCTGGGCCTGTCGGAGATGACCACCGTGCAGCAGGTCGAAGCGCTCAAGGCCGGGCGCATCGACATCGGTTTCGGCCGCATCCATATCGAGGATGCGGCCGTGCAGCAGCAGGTGCTGACCCTGGATCCGCTGGTCGCTGCCCTGCCCGCCGGGCATCCGCTGCTGCCGGGCCCGATCAGCCTCGCCGAGCTTGCCCGCGAGCCCTTCGTGCTCTACCCCGGCAACCCCCGCCCCAGCTACGCCGATCATGTGCTGGCGCTGTTCGCCGCCCATGGCCTGCAGCTCCGCGTGGCGCAGTGGACCAACGAACTGCAGACGGCCATCGGCCTGGTCGCCGCTGGTATCGGCATCACCCTGGTGCCGGCCTCGGTGCAGGTGCTGCACCGCGTCGACATCGACTACGCGCCGCTGCAGGAGGTCCAGGCCACCTCGCCCATCATCATCAGCCGCCGCGTCGGCGAGCCCTCGCCGGCACTGAAACATTGCCTGGCACTGGTGGACGAACTGTCGCGCGTGCGTCCTGCCTGAGCAGCCGGCAGCCTGCGCTCGTATCACGAGCGCGCCGCTCCACGTAATGAGCATTGCCTATGATGGCGCTGGTTTTTTCCAATTTAGCGGGACGGCCAGGCTCTCGTAGCTTTGTGCGAGCGCATGAAGCGCGTTTGCACATACAACTACGAGGACTCATCCATGAAACCCATCACCGCATGGGCGCCCGCCCTTGGCCTGATGACCGCGGCCCTGTCCGCTTCGCTGTTCAGTCTGTCGGCGCAGGCTGCCCCCCTGACCCGCGACAACGGCGCACCGGTAGGCGACAACCAGAATTCGCAGACCGCAGGCGACACCGGCCCGACCCTGCTGCAGGACGTGCAACTGATCCAGAAACTGCAGCGTTTCGACCGCGAGCGCATTCCCGAGCGCGTGGTGCATGCCCGTGGCACCGGCGCCCATGGCGAGTTCACCGCCACGGCGGACATCTCCGAGCTGACCCGCGCCAAGGTCTTCACCAAGGGCACCACCACCCCGGTGTTCGTGCGTTTCTCCAGCGTGGTGCATGGCAACCATTCCCCGGAAACCCTGCGTGACCCGCGCGGCTTCGCCACCAAGTTCTACACCAGCGAAGGCAACTGGGACCTGGTGGGCAACAACTTCCCCACCTTCTTCATCCGCGATGCCATCAAGTTCCCGGACATGGTGCACGCCTTCAAGCCCGACCCGAACACCAACTACGGCAGCAACCGCACCCAGTTCGACTTCTTCAGCCATGTACCCGAAGCCACCCGCACCCTGACCCTGCTGTATTCCAACGAAGGCACCCCGGCCAACTACCGGCAAATGAACGGCAACAGCGTGCACGCCTACAAGCTGGTCAATGCCAAGAACGAGTACCGCTACGTCAAGTTCCAGTGGCGCAGCCTGCAGGGCATCAAGAACAACGATCCGCAGCAGACCGAGCAGATCCAGGGCAAGGACTTCAACCACATGAGCCGCGACCTGATCACCACGATCAACGCCGGCGACTATCCCAAGTGGGATCTGTACATCCAGGTGCTCGAACCGGCTGACCTGGCCAGGTACGACTTCGACCCGCTGGACGCCACCAAGATCTGGCCGGACGTGCCCTACCAGAAGATCGGCCAGATGGTGCTGAACAAGAACCCGGACAACGTGTTCCAGGAAACCGAGCAGGTGGCCATGGCGCCGTCCAACCTGATGCCGGGCATCGAGCCCTCGGAGGATCGCCTGCTGCAGGGGCGGCTGTTCTCCTATGCCGACACGCAGATGTACCGCCTGGGCGCCAACCACGCCTTCCTGCCGATCAACCAGGCCAGGGTGCCGGTCAACAACGGCAACCAGGATGGCGCGGCCAACAGCGGCCACACCACCACCGAGGTGAACTACGAGCCCAGCCGCATCAATCCGCGCCCGGCCAGCGAGCATGCGCGCTACAGCAACCTGCCGCTGAGCGGCAGCACCGAGCAGAAGAAGATCCAGCGCGAGCAGAACTTCAAGCAGGCCGGCGAGCTGTACCGCTCCTACGACAAGAAGATGCAGAGCGACCTGATCGCCAGCCTGGGCGGTGCCCTGGCCGAGGCCGAAGACGAGAGCAAGCACATCATGCTGTCGTTCTTCTACAAGGCCGATGCGCAGTACGGCGAAGGCCTGACCAAGGTGGCCGGTGGCGACCTGGCGCGGGTCAAGGCGCTGGCCGCCAAGCTGCAGGACTGAGCCTGCTCTGCAATGGCGTGCGGCTCCGCGCGAGCCGCACGTCACCACCAGACGCGGCGCGACGCCGCTCGGGAGAACCCATGCTGCGTACTTTCTGTTTCGCCCTGGCGCTAAGCGCCGCGACACCTTTACTGGCCGCCACGCCGACGCCGGATGCCGAGCACGTCCAGGCACAATTACGCGCCTACTACTTCCAGGCTGCCCGCGAGGGTAACGTGGCCATGCTCGACGAATTCATCGGCGCTGGTTACGACCTGAATACGGCGGATGAGAAGGGCTATACCGCGCTGATCCTGGCCGCCTATCACGGCCATCGCGCGGCAGTGGAGCGTCTGCTGAGCGCAGGCGCCAACGCCTGTGCTCAGGACAAGCGCGGCAATACCGCACTGATGGGGGCGATCTTCAAGGGCGAGTTGCGCATCGCCAAGCGCCTGCTCGACGCCGACTGCAGCCCCGACCAGCGCAACGACAGCGGCCAGACGGCGGCCATGTACGCCGCGCTGTTCCAGCGCCAGGATCTGCTCGCGGCCCTGGCCGGCAAAGGCGCCGACCTGAAGGCCGAGGATGCCTTCGGCAATTCGGTGCAGGGACTGGCCCAGGGCGAGGTGCGTACCCCCTGGTCGGCCAGCCAGCCCTGAGCGGCTCCCTGCCCGCGTTTCTGCCGCGCAGAAAAAAGCCGGCGCAGTGCGCCGGCTCCAATCGAGTCTACTTACTTGCGCTTGTAGGTGATGACCTTGGTGCCGGCCTCGCAGGTGGCGATCACCTTGCCGTCCTCACCTTTCTCGCCAATGGCCCGGTCGAGGATCTGCAGCGTATAACCCTGCACTCCCTTGGCCGCCAGCTTGTCGGTGATCTCCCGCTCCAGCTCGTCGCACGGCTTGCCTGCGGCCTGGGCCATCCCCGCGATGCTCAACAAACCCAGCGCCAGTATCAGTTTCTTCATCGGCTACGTTCCCTGATCCATTGAAAAATATGTCGTTTGTCAGCAGTACGCCCCATCCTGGGCCTGAACGCTTCCTTCCGTTGGAGCCTTCAGCTTAGTCGACAAAGCCTTGCTCGGCGTCCAGCCCGTTGGGCGCACTCGGCTTTCACCTGCGGAAAGCCCTTGGCCGATCAAACCTGAATGATCTGAAAATACCGAGAAAGTCAATGGCCGCTTAAAGTTTTACAAGCCTTGAACAGGCACTTGCCTGGGGCGCAAAAGGCACATTAGGTTGCCGGGCACGTTCATGCAGTGGCGGAGTGGACATACGGAGGCAAGCATCGTCGACTGACGATGGAACCCAACGGAGGACAGGCAGATGGGCGACCAATACCGCGCTTCACGAGCGCTCATAACCGGTGCCAGCTCGGGAATCGGCGAGGCCTTCGCCAATGCGCTAGCGGCACGCGGGTGCGACCTGGTGCTGGTGGCCCGACGACAGGATCGACTCGACACGCTCGCCGACCGCCTCGAGGCGGAACATGGCATCTCCTGCACCCGCATCGCCTTCGACCTCTCCGTTGCTCGACCGGGTAGCCGGTTGCGCGAACTCGTCGAGGACGACATCGACCTGCTGATCAACAACGCCGGTTTCGCCACTCAAGGGTCGTTCATCGAGGGCGATGCAGATGATTTCGCTCGGCTACTGGCAGTCAACATCGGCGCAGTGGTCGATCTCTGCCATGCGTTCCTGCCGGAAATGGCCCGACGACGATCGGGTGCCATCATCAACGTCTCCAGCACCACGGCCTTTCAGCCCGTACCGACCCTGGCCGTCTACGCGGCGTCGAAATCCTTCGTGCTGAGTTTCAGCCAATCCCTGTGGTACGAAGCCAAACAGCACGGCGTCAAGGTCTTCTCCCTTGCGCCGGGCCCCACCCACACGGAGTTCTTCGACGTAGTGGGAGAAACCGCGACGGTGGTAGGCAGACTCCAAACCGCCGACCAGGTCGCAGCGGCTGGCTTGAAAGCACTCGACCGACGCTGGACTGCACCCTCTACGGTCTCGGGGTTCATCAATTCGATAACCGCAGCACTGGCGACGGTGATTCCCCGCCGTCTCCTGCTCCCGGCCCTGGCACGCTCACTGCACCCACTCAAGCGTTGACGGAGGCTGCCTGCAGCCGAACGTAAAGACCCGATGAACGCAAGCCTCGATCACATAGATAACTAAAATATTGGGAGCACGCCATGATTCTCGTTACCAGCGCAGCAGGCGGTGTCGGACGGCCACTGGTTCGCAAGCTCGTCGCCAACGGACTGGCGGTGCGGGCTTTCGTCAAGAACGAGGAACAAGCGCGGCGAGCGAAAGCTGACGGCGCCACCGAGATCGCGATCGGAGACCTCCGACAACCTGGCGACCTCGAGGCAGCCCTGCGCGGAGCGCGCAAGATCTATCACGCCGCCCCGACCCAGCTCATCGACGAACTCCCCGTGGCCAAGCGGCTGATCACGGCAGCCCGAGCCGAACAGTTGGATCACATCGTCTTCCACTCGGTCATACACCCCGATATCGCCGAACTCCCCCATCACCGCCAGAAACTGCTGGTCGAGGGGCTGCTGAAAGAGTCGGGCCTGCCGGTGACAATTCTTCGTCCCTCGCACTACATGCAGAACGTGCTGGACTTCTGGGATTTCTTCGGCGCCGGGCTACTGCCATATCCCACCTCGCCGGAAAGCCGAATGGGCGTGGTGGACTCCGACGACATCGCGGAGGCGGCAGCCAATGTGTTGACCAACCCAGAGGGCCATATCGGCAAGACCTACGACCTGTCTACCGTGGAACTCACACGCCATGACATGGCACGTATCTGGAGCCGAGTGCTCGGCCACCCCATGACGGCCATCCGACTGCCACCGCAGGCGTTGACGCAACCGCTCTCAGCCGTCGGATCCTTCGGCGCTGCAATAGCACGTTCACTATTCTCGACCAGGCTGCGTTCCCTTCCCACCATCATTCGAGGAGTGCGTTCGGCACCGAATGCTCGCGGGTTCCGCAGTTGGCCATCCGATGCCCAGGATACCTACGTGCAGATGATGAAGTACTACGACGTGCACGGGCTTCCTGCGGGCAACCTCGATGACCTGGCAAAGGTTCTGCCCCGGCCCGCCACCGATTACGAACAGTTCGCACGCCGTATCGCAACGGCTCACGGGGTCGCCGCACCCTAATGCCATGCTGGTGGCCTGATCCACAGGCCGCTGCTCGAGAAGGGCATGGCCGGCAAGAGCATGCCGGCGCACTACCAGCCGTACAGCGCCGACGAGGTGGCGCGGCTGCGCAAGGTGAGCATGCTCAACCTGCCGGATACCCGCGCGCACCTGATCGAGCAGATGCGCGCGTTGGGCATCGCCATCGAAGATGGCATGAACGGCACGCCCTGAGCCACTGCCCGGGCTGGCTGAGCGAAACGCCAGGTCTTATGCTGCACTCTTTTTGTGCGAGCCTGCCCGATGACTCTGTTCGACCTGCTGCTGTTGGCCCTCGCCGGTTTCGCCGCTGGCGGCATGAATGCCCTGGCCGGCGGCGGCACCTTCTTCTCCTTCCCCGCCCTGCTCGCGGCGGGCCTGCCGCCGGTGACCGCCAATGCCACCAACGCCGTGGCCCTGTGGCCGGCCAGCCTGGCCGGTGCCTGGGCCGCACGCGCCTCGTTACGCCCGCTGGGCCGCTACCTGATTCCGCTGCTGCTGGCCGGCCTGGCCGGTGGCCTGCTCGGCGGCCTGTTGCTGCTGGCAGGCGGCGACGACGTGTTTCGCGTACTGATTCCCTGGCTGCTACTGGCCGCCACCGCGCTGTTCGCCGCCAGCCCCTGGCCGGGTCGCTGGTTGGCGGCGCGGCGCAAGGAGGCGGCGCATCCGCCGCACACGCCGCTGTCGCTGGGCGCGCATATCGGCGTGTCGATCTACGGCGGTTACTTCGGCGCCGGCATGGGCATTCTGCAACTGGCCGCCTTCTCCATCGAAGGCCACCCGCTGGCCCGCGCCAATGCGCTGAAGAACCTGATTTCGGCGGTGATCTACAGCATCGCCACCCTGACCTTCGTCATCGCCGGCCGCGTTAGCTGGTACGAACTGGCCATCCTGCTCACTGGCGCCACGCTCGGCGGCTACGCCGGCGGCGCGCTGGGCGAGAAACTGCCACCGGCGCTGCTGCGCGCCTTCGTCATTCTGGTCGGCAGCGGCATGACGCTGTATTACTTCTGGAGCACCTATCTGCCGTAGGGTGCGCCGTGCGCACCGAAACACGGCGATCTCGTTGGTACGTGCTGTCGCCCGTTGATTTGCCCGCATGGCGCGCCTCTGCTAGTGTCGCGCGGTTTCCAAGTTGCCCGAGACCCGCCGCCATGGCCCGCAAGAAAGCCCCCGACTTCGAACATTCTCTCGCCGAGCTTCAGGCACTGGTCGAGCGCCTGGAAAGCGGCGAGCTGTCGCTGGAGGACTCGCTGACCGCCTTCGAGCAAGGCATCGGCCTGACCCGCGAGTGCCAGGCCGCCCTGGCTCAGGCCGAGCAGAAGGTGCAGATCCTGCTGGAGCGCGACGGCGAGCTGCAGCCGGCCCCCTTCGACGCGGACGAGCAGGCATGATCAAGGCCTACCAGGCGCGCTGCCAGGCGCGGGTCGATGCCGCGCTCGACAGCCTGTTCCAGCCACCACGCGCGGAACTCGAACGCCTCTACCAGGCCATGCGCTACAGCGTCATGAACGGTGGCAAGCGCGTGCGCCCACTGCTGGTCTATGCCGCCTGCGAAGCGCTGGGCGGCGACCCCGAGCGAGCCAATGGCGCCGCCTGCGCAGTGGAGCTGATTCACGCCTATTCACTGGTGCACGACGACCTGCCAGCGATGGACGACGACGACCTGCGTCGCGGCCAACCCACCACCCACAAGGCCTTCGACGAAGCCACCGCCATTCTTGCCGGCGATGGTCTGCAGAGCCTGGCCTTCGAGGTGCTCGCCGACGAACAGCGCAACCCCCAGGACGCCGAAGTGCGCTTGCAGATGCTCGCCGCTCTGGGCCGCGCCTCCGGGCCGGCCGGCATGGTCGGCGGCCAGGCCATCGACCTTGGCTCGGTGGGCCAGAAGCTCGACCGCGCGGCGCTGGAAACCATGCACCGGCACAAGACCGGCGCGCTGATCGAAGCCAGCGTGCTGCTCGGCGCCCTGGCCAGCGGCCAGGCCGACGACATCAGCCTCAAGGCTCTGCTGAATTACGCCCGCGCCATCGGCCTCGCCTTCCAGGTGCAGGACGATATTCTCGACGTGGAGAGCGACACCGCCACCCTGGGCAAGACCCAGGGCAAGGACGAAGCCCACGACAAACCCACCTACCCGGCCCTGCTCGGCCTCGAAGCGGCCAAGGACTATGCCCTGGAGCTGCGCGACCAGGCCCTGCACACCGTGCGCCTGTTCGGCGACAGCGCCGAGCCACTGCGCGAGCTGGCGCGCTATATCGTCGAACGGCGTAACTGAGGGGCGCATGCAACGCGCCCTTGCACTGCTCGTCCTGCTGACAGCCGGCCAGGTGTGGGGCATGGACGGGCAAGGTAACGCCAGCGACCACTTCACCCTGGGCAGCAGCCTCGCCACTGCCGGCATCACGGCCTCCACCAGCAATTCGCTGCGCCCCTACCAGAGCGCCCGTGACGATGCCCTGGCCTACATCGCCTCGGCCGGCGACATTCGCGGCGCACGGCTGGAAAGCGCGCTGCGGCAGTACCGTCACGACCATGCGGATGCAGATAGCAGCGACATGCAGGTCGCACAGGCCATCGCCTCGTTGCACTGAACCTGCTCAGCGGTTCGCCCCATCATTGCCATCTATGTCGGCATGATCGCCATATGAGGCTTGCTTTACCCCAGCCACCAGCCACCTAAGATGGGATCCATAACGACAAGACGCCTGGAGCCGCCATGCCCTTTCCCGCCCTGCTGATCGCCAACCGTGGCGAGATCGCCATTCGCATCGCCCAGGCCTGCGCCGACCTCGGTATCCGCAGCGTCGCGGTGTACGCCGAGGACGACAGCGCCTGCCTGCACACGCGCAAGGCCGACCTGGCCGTGGCGCTGGTCGGCCGCGGTGTCGCGGCCTATCTGGACATGGATCAGCTCATTGGTATCGCGCGTGAGCAGGGCTGCACGGCCATCCACCCCGGCTACGGCTTTCTCGCCGAGAACGCCGAATTCGCCCGCCGTTGCCAGGAGGCCGGGCTGACCTTCGTCGGCCCGACGCCCGAGACGCTGCAGTTGTTCGGCGACAAGGCCGCCGCCCGTGAGCTGGCCGAGCGTTGCGCAGTGCCACTGGTGCCCGGCATCAACCGTCCGGTGACGCTGGAGCAGGCAAGCGCCTTTCTCGCCGAGCACGGCAGCGTGATGCTCAAGGCCCTGGCCGGCGGCGGCGGGCGCGGCATGCGTGCAGTGGACGAGCCGGCGCAACTGGCCGAGGCATTCGCCCGCTGCGCCTCCGAGGCACTGGGCGCCTTCGGCAGTAGCGCGCTGTACGTGGAAAAGCGCGTGCGCCGCGCCCGGCATATCGAAGTGCAGGTGCTCGGCGACGGCAGCGGCACAGTCAGTCACCTGTGGGAGCGCGACTGCAGCCTGCAACGCCGCCACCAGAAGCTGGTGGAAATCGCCCCCAGCCCCGATCTGGATGCCGCCACCCGTGACGCCATCATCGCCAGCGCCCTGCGCCTGGCGGCCGAGGTGCAGTACCGCGGCATCGGCACCTTCGAGTTCCTGCTCGACCTCGACCAGCCGGGGCGCTTCTACTTCATGGAAGCCAACCCGCGCGTGCAGGTGGAGCACACCGTCACCGAGCAGGTCACCGGTGTCGACCTGCTGCACACGCAACTGCACCTGGCCGCCGGCAAAAGCCTGGCCGAGCTGGGCCTGCTCACACCGCCCGCGACCAAGGGTTATGCCGTGCAGGTGCGCCTGAATCTGGAAAGCCTGCTCGCCGATGGCAGCGCGCGCCCGGCCAGCGGCGTACTCAGTGCCTACCAGCCGCCCAGCGCCCCCGGCCTGCGCGTGGATGGCTGCGGCTATGCCGGCTACGTCGTCAGCCCGGCCTATGACTCGTTGATCGCCAAGCTGATCGCCAGCGCCAGCGACTACCCCGGCGCCCTGCGCCGCGCCTACCGGGGGCTGTGCGAGTTTCGCCTCGAAGGCGTGGCGAGCAACCTGCACCTGCTGCAGAACCTGCTGCAGCGCGACGAGGTGATCGCCAACCGGGTCGACACCACCTATGTCGAGCGCCACTTGCGCGAGTTGCTGGCCCCTCGCGAGCAGGCCCACCCGCACCGTTACTTCGCCAGCGACACATCTGCGCAAAGCGCCAGAGCCAGCCTCGACGCCCCGCCCGGCACCCTGGCGCTGAACGCGCCCAGCGCCGGCGTGCTGGTCAGCCTGGCGGCTGCCGAAGGCGACGCCGTGGCCGCCGGCCAGCGCATCGCCGTGCTGGAGGCGATGAAGATGGAATTCGAGGTCAAGGCCGAGCACAGCGGCATCGTCCGTGCACTGGCCGTGGCACCCGGTGACGCTATCGGCGAGGGCCAGGCGCTGGCGTTCCTGGAGCCGGCCGAGGTGGATGGTCTCGCCGAGCACGGCGAGCAGGCGGTCGACCTGGCGCATATCCGCGCCGACCTGGCCGAAGTGCTGGAGCGCCACGCACGCCTGACCGATGCACGCCGCCCCGAGGCCGTGGCGAAAAGGCGCAAGACCGGCCAGCGCACGGTGCGGGAAAACCTCGCCGACTTGCTCGATGCAGACAGCTTTATCGAATACGGCGCCATGGCCCTGGCCGCCCAGCGCCGTCGACGCTCGCCCGAGGAGCTGCTGGAGCTGAGCCCGGCCGACGGCCTGGTCGCCGGTATCGGCACGGTGAACGCCGCGAGTTTCGGCAGTGAGGCCGCACGCTGCATGGCCATCGCCTACGACTACACGGTATTCGCCGGCACTCAGGGGGTGATGAACCACAAGAAGACCGACCGCATGCTGGCCCTGGCCGAGCAATGGCGCCTGCCGGTGGTGCTGTTCGCCGAGGGCGGCGGCGGTCGGCCGGGGGATACCGATTTCGTAGGCGTGGCCGGGCTGGACTGCCACACCTTCGTCGCCATGGCCAAACTCTCCGGCCTGGTGCCGACGGTGGGTGTGGTCTCAGGCCGTTGCTTCGCCGGCAACGCCGCGCTGCTCGGTTGCTGCGACGTGATCATCGCCACTCGTAACGCCAGCATCGGTATGGCCGGCCCGGCGATGATCGAAGGCGGCGGCCTGGGCAGCTTCACCCCCGAACAGGTCGGCCCGACCAGCGTGCAAGGCCCCAACGGGGTGATCGACGTGCTGGTGGAGGACGAAGCCGCAGCGGTCGCCGTGGCCAAGCAGTACCTGGGCTATTTCCAGGGCCCGGTGAGCGACTGGCAGTGCAGCGACACCCGCGAACTGCGCCAGGTGATCCCGGAAAACCGCCTGCGCGTCTACGACATCCGCAAGGTGATCGAGCTGCTGGCCGATCACGGCAGCGTGCTGGAGCTGCGTCGACAGTTCGCCCCCGGTCTGATCACCGCGCTGGTCCGTATCGAAGGCAAGCCCTTCGGCCTGATCGCCAACAACCCCGCGCACCTGGGTGGCGCCATCGATGCCGTGGCCGGCGACAAGGCTGCGCGCTTCCTGCAACTGTGCGAGGCACATGACCTGCCCATCGTCTCGCTGTGCGACACCCCCGGTTTCATGGTCGGCCCGGAGGCGGAGAAACAGGCCACGGTGCGCCATGTCTCGCGCCTGTTCGTCACCGCCGCCAGCCTCACGGTGCCCTTCTTCACCCTGGTGCTGCGCAAGGGCTACGGCCTCGGCGCCCAGGCCATGGCCGCCGGCAGCTTCCATTCGCCGCTGTTCACCGCCGCCTGGCCCAGTGGCGAATTCGGCGCCATGGGCCTGGAAGGCGCGGTGCGCCTGGGTTTCGCCAAGGAACTGGCGGCCCAGCCGGACGAGGCCGCGCGCCAGGCACTGTTCGACAAGCTGGTGGCCAAGGCCTACGACAACGGCAAGGCACTGAACATGGCCAGCTACCTTGAGATCGACGCCGTGATCGACCCGTCCGACAGCCGCGCCTGGCTGCTGCGCGGCCTCAATGCGGCGCCGCGTCCGCCGCGGCGTGACGGCAAGAAACGTCCCTTCATCGACACCTGGTAAGGACATCTCCATGCACCTCGACCATCGCCTGCTCGCCGTCAACGGCATCGAACTCAGCCTGTACAGCTCCGGCCCCGAGCACGGCCGGCCGGTGTGGCTGCTGCATGGCTTTCCCGAGTGCTGGTACGCCTGGCATCCGCAGATCGAAGCGCTGGCCGCCGCCGGCTACCGGGTGTTCGCCCCGGAGATGCGCGGCTACGGCGCCAGCAGCGCGCCGGCCAATCCGGCGGCCTATGAACTGCTCACCCTGTGCGGTGATATCCAGGCGGCGATGGACATGCTCGGTCAGCGCGAGGCAGCGGTGGTCGGCCACGACTGGGGCGCGCCGGTGGCCTGGCACCTGGCGCTGCTGGAGCCCGAGCGGATCAGGGCACTCGGTGCGCTGTCGGTGCCCTTCGGCGGCCGACCGAAACGCCCGGCCATCGAGATGATGCGCGAGGCCTATGCCGGGCGCTTCCACTACATCCTCTACTTCCAGCAAGCGGGGCTGGCCGAGGCCGAACTGGACGAAGACATCGGCCGCAGCCTGCGCCTGCTGCTTGGCGGCCTCGGCGATGCCCTGCTGGCAACGGACAAACCGGCCGATGCGCGGCTGTTCGACGGCATGCCGGAGGACCTGCCCCTGCCGCCCTGGTGCAATGAGGCGATGTTTGCCCACTACCTACGCACCTTCGAGCGCCACGGCTTTCGCGGCGCGCTGAACTGGTACCGCAACTTCGAGCGCAACTGGCAGCGCACCGAGCACCTGGCCGGGCTTAAGGTGATGCAGCCGACGCTGTTTTTGCTCGGCGAGAATGACCCGGTGGGCCGCTTCGAGGCGCCGACCCTGCAACGCATGAGCGACAAGGTGCCGCACCTGGAACGCCACGACCTGCCCGGCGCCGGCCACTGGCTGCAGGGCGAATGCGGCGGGCGGGTCAGCGCCCTGCTGCTGGACTTCCTGGCGCGAAACTACCGATAACGGCGATGTGGTCAGCAGATTGGGCTGTTTTCCTGGCATCAGGTAAACTGCCGCATCTTTTACGCCTATAACGATTCGCCTGATGCCGACCACTTTCCACGAGATCCCCCGCGAGCGCCCGTTGACGCCGCTGCTCGACAGCGCCAACACGCCGGACGAACTGCGCCGCCTGGCCGAAGCGGACCTGGAAACCCTCGCCGACGAACTGCGCCAATACCTGCTCTACAGCGTGGGCCAGAGCGGCGGGCACTTCGGTGCCGGCCTCGGCGTGATCGAGCTGACCATCGCCCTGCACTACGTCTTCGACACCCCCGACGACCGCCTGGTGTGGGACGTCGGCCATCAGGCCTACCCGCACAAGATCCTCACCGGCCGCCGCGAGCGCATGGGCACGCTGCGCCAGAAGGACGGCCTGGCCGCCTTCCCGCGGCGCAGCGAGAGCGAGTACGACACCTTCGGCGTCGGCCACTCCAGCACCAGCATCAGCGCGGCACTGGGCATGGCCATCGCCGCCCGTCTGAAAGGCGAGAAGCGCAAGAGCGTGGCGGTGATCGGTGACGGCGCGCTGACCGCCGGCATGGCCTTCGAGGCGCTCAACCACGCCACCGACGTCAACGCCAACATGCTGGTGATCCTCAACGACAACGACATGTCGATCTCCAAGAACGTCGGCGGCCTGTCCAACTACCTGGCCAAGATCATCTCCAGCCGCACCTACGCCAGCATGCGCGAGGGCAGCAAGAAGATCCTCTCGCGCCTGCCCGGCGCCTGGGAAATCGCGCGCAAGGTCGAGGAACATGCCAAAGGCATGCTGGTACCCGGCACCCTGTTCGAGGAACTGGGCTGGAACTATGTCGGCCCCATCGACGGCCACGACCTGCCCACCCTGCTGGCTACCCTGCGCAATATGCGCGACCTGGACGGCCCGCAGTTCCTCCATGTGGTGACCAAGAAGGGCAAGGGCTTCGCCCCGGCCGAGGCCGACCCCATCGGCTACCACGCCATCACCAAGCTGGAACCGGTGACCCCGGTCGCCGCCCCGAAGAAGCCAAGCGGCCCGAAATACTCCAACGTATTCGGCCAGTGGCTGTGCGACATGGCCGAGCAGGACGCGCGCCTGGTGGGCATCACCCCGGCGATGAAGGAAGGCTCCGACCTGGTGGCCTTCGCCGAGCGCTTCCCTGATCGCTACTTCGACGTGGCGATTGCCGAGCAGCACGCCGTGACCCTGGCCGCCGGTATGGCCTGCGAAGGCGCCAAGCCGGTGGTGGCGATCTACTCCACCTTCCTTCAGCGCGCCTATGACCAGTTGATCCACGACGTGGCCGTGCAGCACCTCGATGTGCTGTTCGCCATCGACCGTGCCGGCCTGGTCGGCGAAGACGGCCCGACCCACGCCGGCAGCTTCGACCTGTCCTACCTGCGCTGCATCCCCGGCATGCTGGTGATGACCCCGAGCGACGAGAACGAGCTGCGCCGCATGCTCACCACCGGCCACCTGTTCGAGGGCCCGGCGGCGGTGCGCTACCCACGCGGCACTGGCCCCAACGCGCCGCTCGATGCCGGCCTGGAGCCGCTGCAGATCGGCAAGGCCGTAGTACGCCGCCAGGGCCAGGGCGTCGCCCTGCTGGCCTTCGGCGTGCAACTGGCCGAAGCCCTGCGCGTCGGGGAAACCCTGGATGCCACGGTGGTCGACATGCGCTTCGTCAAACCCCTGGACGAAGCCCTGCTGCGCGAACTGGCAGGCAACCACGCGCTGCTGGTGACCCTCGAAGAAAACAGCATCATGGGTGGCGCCGGCAGTGCGGTTGGCGAATTCTTCGCCGCCGAGAACCGCCAGGTACCGCTGCTGCACCTCGGCCTGCCGGACTACTACGTCGAGCACGCCAAGCCGAGCCAGATGCTTGCCGAATGCGGCCTCGACGAAGCCGGTATCGAACGTGCGGTACGCGAGCGCCTGAAACAGCTCCAGCCCTGACCTGACGCACCGCCCGGCCCAGTTATTGCTAGGGTCTGTTGCCGTTTCGACGCGAGCCGCGTTGCTGCGTCAACGGCAACAGACCCTAATACTTGGCCTAGACTCCCTGCACAAGAATCTCCAATCAGCAGGGGACAGGGGCGCATCATGCAACTACGCAGTGATGGGATGGATTTCACCGGGCACGAGCGACGCTGGCTGCCCTGGTTCGGCAAGACCGGCAAACTGGCCATGCGCTGGTCTTGTCTGCTCAACGCCGGGCAGGTCGAGCGGGTCGAGAAGACCTTCGCGGGGCTGGCCCGCACCCGAGTCGATCTGCTGACCAATTGGGCCAGCCAGCACTGGCAGGCACTGGAACTCATCGCCGCCGGCCTGCAGCAGGCCTGGCCACTCTCCAGCAACACCGATCTGAAACGTCTGCACCAGCATCTGCCGGAAGTCTCCGAGCTGTTCGTGGTCGATGCCAGCGGCCTGATCATCGCCTCCACCCATGCCCCTCGAATCGGCCAGCGTCACGATGCCAAGGCCCTGGCAGCAGGCCTGGCCGGGCAGTTCCTGCATGGCCCCTATGTCGACCCGCTGACCCTGCAACTGGGGGCCACCACCTCGAAGTTCCACGATGCCGTGACCCTGATGTTCCATCAGCCTCTGCACCAGGCCGGCAAGGCGCTCGGCTGCCTGTGCGCGCGCATCCCCAACGACGTGCTCAGCGATCTGATCCAGCGCGAGGCCGGTCACGTCTACCGCGACTCCGGCGATAACTACCTGTTCATGGTCAAAAGTGTGCACGATCCGCAGATCGTGCCAGGCACCGCCCTGTCCCGCTCGCGCTTCGAGGACGACACCTTCACCGGCGGCGACAACCTGAAACAGGGCGTGAAAACCCCCTTCGGCACCGTTAAGGTGCAGCATCACACCGAGTTCGAGCTGCGCTTCACCGACCCTTCCAGCGGCCAGTTGCATCCAGGGGTGCGGGAAACCATCCGCAAGGGGCACAACCTGTTCGCCCTGTACCCGGGCTACCCGGACTATCGCTACGTGCCGGTGATCGGTGCCGGCCTGACCTTGCAGATGCCCGGCTCCCCGGACACCTGGGGGCTGATGTGCGAAGGCGACCTGGAAGAGGTCTACCGCCAGCGCAGTCTCGGTTACAGGCTGACCAGCCACCTGCTGTTCGGCCTGCTGGCATTGGGCCTGCTGAACTGGCAATTACCACGCCTGCTGCCAACCCATGCCAACGCGCTGAGCATCACTGCCAGCGCCCTGCTGCTGCTCGTTTACTGGGCCTTCAGCCTGCGCCCACGCATACGCCAGCTCCAGGCGCTATCGGACTTCTTCCTGGAAACCGCCGAGTGCGGGGCGCCGCTGAGCAACCGCCTGCAACTGCAGCGTTTCAGCAGTGACGAGGCTGGCGCGCTGGCCGGCTGGGTCAATAGTTTCGTCGACAAGATGGACAACACCATGCAGGGCATTCTCAGCGCCGGGGCGGCCCTGCAGCAGAGTTCCAGCGACCTCAGCCGCATTTCCAGCAGTGCCAGCCAGTGTGCTGGCGAGGGACAGACGGCGGCGGTATCCACGGCCCGCGCGATGGTGGAGGTCAACCACAGCATCGGCGAAGCCACCGCCTACATAGTCGACAGCGAACGCGCCTCGCAACAGGCCCTGGCCATGACCCGCCAGGGCAGCGTGGCGGTCAAGCACAACGCCGAGGAAGTCAGCCAGTTGGCCGAGCGCATCAAGCAGTCCAGCCAGACCCTGCAAGCCCTGAACCAGCAGACCGAGGCCATCCAGCACATCAGCGAGGCCATTCACGCCATCGCCGACCAGACCAACCTGCTAGCGCTCAACGCCGCCATCGAGGCGGCACGCGCAGGCGACAGCGGACGCGGCTTCGCTGTGGTCGCCGATGAGGTGCGCAACCTGGCCAGGCGCACCTCGCAAGCGACCGAGGAGATCACCACCACATTGGCCAGCGTGCGCCAGCAGACGTTGGAGAGCATGCACAGCATGCACAGTTGTCAGGAAGCGGCGCAGCGCAGTGTGGCCCGCTCGGATGAGGCCACAGCAGCCCTGCAACGCATCCAGCATGACGTGGAGGCCATGCAAGACCGCCTCGCCAAGCTCAGCCAGAGCATGCAATCGCAACTGACCCAGGTGCATGCGGTCAACGAACAGGCCCAGGCCATCACTGGTGCCGCCGAGCGCAGTAGCCAGAGTGCCGAGGAGATCCTCCAGGCCGCTCAGGCACTGGCGCAACTGGTGCTGGATCTGCACAGGACGGCCAGTCGCCTCAGCCAGCAGGAGCCCACGACGAAGCCACGCGAGCTGCGCCACGAAAAGCAAGCGATGCCGCCCACGCCGACAAACCGCCCAAGCATGAACCCCGCTCATCGCTGAGTGAGCGGAGCTTGCTTGTCATTCCCACGGGCGCGCACTAAGGTGCGCGCACTTCATGTTCCGCCAGGGTGCGCTGCGCAAGCGGCGTTAAACGGGAAGTCGGTGCAATCCCGACGCTGCCCCCGCAACGGTAATCGACGGTAGCCGCAAGGCTGCAACGGCATCCAACAGCCACTGGGGCATCCTGGGAAGGCGGATGCCGGTCGAGAGCCCGGAGACCGGCCCTGACGGTGTGACTGCTGTTGCGGAGGGCGACAGGGTCGAGCGCCGCCCTGTCCGCGCTTGCGCCTGCCCCCTCGAACGTCTGCCGACCTTTGAGGAAAAACCATGAAACTGTCCCGCCTGGCCCTGGCCATCGCCCTTGTGCCCACGCTGTCACAGGCCGCCGAACCCTATGTGACCGAGCCGCTGGTGGTCACCTCCGGCCGCCAGGCCGAACCCCAGGCCCAGGCGACGGCGGCCACCAGCGTGTTCACGCGTGAGGATATCGAGCGTTTGCAGGCGCGCAGCGTGCCGCAGTTGCTCAGCCGCGTGCCCGGCGTGCAGGTTGGTAGCTCCGGCGGGGTGATTTCCTACTCCGTGCGCGGCACCAGTACCGCACAGACCCTGGTGCTGATCGACGGCCAACGCGTTGCCTCCGCTAGCAGTGGCATCGCCCGCCTGGACTACCTGAACATCGATAACGTGGAGCGCTTGGAAGTGACGCGCGGGCCGCGCTCATCCCTGTATGGCGCCGACGCCATTGGCGGGGTGATCCAGATTTTCACCCGCCGTGGCGAGGCAGGTCTGCAGCCACAGGTGCGCCTGGCGCTCGGCAGCCATCGTACCTTCCAGCGCAGCGTGACGCTGGCAGGCGGCGACGCGCGCACCACCTTCAACCTCGGTGGCAGCCTGGACGAAAGCCACGGCTGGGATCGCACCAGCGACGACGTCGGCGCCGACAGCGACCATGACGGCCTGCGCAACAAGGCCGTACATCTGAATCTGGATCATCGCTTCAGCGACGCCTGGCAAGCCGGGCTGAACCTGAACGACCAACGCGGCGACAGTGAATACGACGACGCTTACAGCTTCGCCCCCGGCCAGCCCCACGACGAGTTCCGCCTGAGCAGTTACAGCGGCTATCTGGATGGCCAGCTCAGCGATAGCTGGAACAGCCGTCTCGAACTGGGCCGCAGCTTCGACCGCAACAAGGCGCTGGGCGCGGCGGATAGCTGGAACAATGGCACGCTGGAAACCACACGCCACTCGGCGAGCTGGATCAATCGCCTGCAACTGGACGCCGCCAACCAACTGACCCTGGGCAGCGACTGGTACGAGGATCGGGTCGATGGCAGCACGGCATTTGCCGAAGACCAACGCGACAATCATGCCTTCTTCGCCCAGCACAGCTTCAAGGGCGAGCACTTCGGCACCGAACTGGGCCTGCGCCACGACGACAACCAGCGCTACGGCAGCCAGAATAGCTGGAATGCCGCGCTCAGCCTGCCCGTTGGCGACAGGCAGAGCTGGATCCTCAGCTATGCCGAGGGTTTTCGCGCGCCCACTTTCAGCGACCTCTACTACCCAGGTGCCGGCAACCCGAACCTGCAAGCGGAGACCTCGAAAACCTATGAGCTGCAATGGCGCGCCGACGCCTCCGGCACGCAGTTGAGCACGTCCCTGTATCGCACCGACATCGACGACATGATCGCCTGGGACAGCAACGCCAACCAGCCAGAGAACATCGCCAGGGCGCGCATCGATGGCTTCGAGGCCAGCGTTGCCCGCAACCTGCTGGGCTGGCGCGCCAACCTCAGCCTGAGCCTGATCGATCCACGCGACCGCGGCAACGGCCATACCCTTGCCTACCGCGCACGGCGTACCCTGAGCCTGGATCTCGACCGGCAGTTCGGTGCTTTCACCGTAGGCGGCTCCTGGCGCGCGGTGAGCCAACGCTACGATGACGCCGCCAATACCCGCCAACTCTCCGGCTATGGCGTACTCGACCTGCGCAGCAGTTGGCAGAGCACGCCCGAACTGCGCTGGGATCTGAAGCTGGACAATGTGTTGGATCGTCGCTACGCCCTGAGCAACTACATGCGACCGACCAGCGCGCTGGACTTCGTGGGCGAGCCACGCCCCTACCGAGATGCCGGCCGCACCGCGCTGCTGGCGGTGACCTGGACGCCAGCGCTGTAGATTCGATGTGGATGGGGTTAATTGCAGTTTTGGAGTGGACTGCTTGTTTGATACCGGACTGGCAAGTTTGTGTGATCCTGTTGGCTTGCGTTGGTGTTCTGGGCGCCGCTTCGGGTGTTTTCAGATATCCCGGGTTTCGCCCCCTCGGGCGACTCACTTTTCTTTGAAATGCGCAAAGAAAAGTAAGCAAAAGAAACGCACCCCCGCCATCCGGAACTAGGCGTCCCCGTCATGCTGCGCTCGACTGCCCTCACTCCGGCATCGCTCCGGGGTCGGCGTACATGGGCCATCCCTGGCCCATTACGCGGGGCCGCCATCGGTATCTCGCGGCATCCATGCCGCTCGCCCCCTGCGCAATGCCTACGTTCGGCCTCCTGAAGGGGGAGTTAGCGCGCCTGAACGTACACTGGCTCCGGACATGCCCGGCGTGTTCTGGTAACAGCGAAGTCACGACGTGGCCGTCGGTTAAACCAAAACTTTCATTCGCGTGATTTCATCCGCATGGATAGCTTGCCGGCTTTCAGCCGGCATTCGGGTCAGCCCTAAGGCTGACCTCATGCTCAAGCACTCAGAGCCCTTGGGAATAACCGCACGTTCAGGCGCGTGCAGAGCCCGCCCAGGAGGGCGAACGGAATCGCCGTGGAAGAGGTTGAGCGGCATGGATGCCGCGACGACTGCATGGATGCAGGAGGTAGAGCGACGCAGGATGCCAAAGCCGAGAGCCGCGATGGGCCAAGGATGGCCCACCGCGGCGGGCCTCTGGAGCGGTGATGGAGTGAGCGAACCCTCGCGCAGCAGGGCGGGGGCGCCTAGCTCGGATGATCGGGCGGAGGGTTTTGGTTACTTTTGCTCGTCAAAAGTGACTCGCCCGGGAGGGCGAAACCAGAAACATCAACAAAAACGCGGCAATTCGGAACAGGCACAAGAACAACCAACACCGTATTACCAAGCCAGCCCCTGCAAAGAACTACTGCCCAACGCAACTCCACCAGGACGACACCATGGGCGAGGCTCCAGGCACGAGCCGTCGCTGGCCTGAACAAACTCAACGCGCCACAGCAAGCCGCTCACACAACGCCTCGATAGCCCCGAGCATCTGCCCGCTCGGCCGCTCCAGTCCCTTGTCCGGCACCGTCCAGACCTGCCCCAGACGCACGGCATGGATCTGCGGCCAGGCCTGCCAGGTACTCAGCTCGGCGTCGCTGCCGCCAAGGATCACATCGGGATCTCGCGCCAGCACCGCCTCCACACTGACTTGCGGCGCCGGCTGCGGCAGATCGTCGAACAGGTTGCGCGCACCGCACACCGCCAATGCCTCACCGATCAACTGGTTGCCGCCAATGGTGTACAGCGGCTGGTGCCAAACCTGATAGAACACACCGAGCGGACGCTCGCGTCGATAACGTGCACGCAGTTCGGCCAGTCCTTGACGCAACGTGGTGGCCAGTCGCTCGCCCTGCTCGGGGCGGCCGATGCGCTCGGCGATGGTGGTGAAGGCACGGCTCAGTTGCGCCAGCGTTCGCGGCTCGACCGTCAGAAGCGGAATGCCGAAGTCCTGCAGCTGCGCCTGCTGCGCGGGCGGCACGCTCCCCGGTGCAATCAGGATCAGGTCGGGAGCAAGCTGCAGCAGGCGCTCGAACTCGAGCTGACCGTAACGGCCAACCCTTGGCAGATGCTTCAGCGCAGCCGGTTGGTCATCGCCCTCGAGCACACCGACCAGCCGATCGGCGGCATCCAGCTCCAGCATGATTTCGCTGAGCGAGGGCGCCAGGCTGATCACCCGCTCGGCGGCTTGCAACGGCAGCGCCAGCAGGCACAGAACCAGCAGCAGCGTGCGCATCAGCCCAGTTGGCGGGGAATACGATAAAGCAGGTGGATGACGACGCTGGAGAAAGTCAGCAGCACCAGCGGCACCGCTTCCAGCCCCGCCAGCACCGCCAGGGCAGCGATCCAGGCCGGCAGGGCCGCACCCAGCAGGGCACGCAGGCGCACCCGGTCAAGCTCCAGCCAGGCGGCCGGCTCTTCGGGACTGTCCAGGGCCTTGTCAGTGCCGATCAGGGCCTGCTTGTAGGCCTTGAACAGCGGCAGGCTGACGAACATCGAGGCGATGCCGGCGATGAACAGCGGCATGGCCAACAGCGCAGGGCCACCACCGCCGAACAGGGCATTGAGGATGATCACCGGCAGCACGGCCACGGCCAGTTGCCGCCACCAGGCCAGCGCCAGGCGCCGCTTGACCTGGGCGCGGGTCACAGGACTTCCTCGGCCTCGCCTTGATGCAGGTTGCCGAGCATGTGCCCGAGCTTGCCGGCCTTGGTGGCGAGGTATTTGCGGTTGTGCGGGTTCTGCCCCACCTGCAAGGGTCGGCGTTCGGCCACGCGCAGGCCGAAGCCTTCCATCGCCTTGACCTTGCGCGGGTTGTTGGTCATCAGCTTGAGGCTCTTGATGCCCAGGTGTTCGAGCATGGGCAGGCAGATGGCGTAATCACGCATGTCGGCGCCGAAGCCCAGGCGCTCATTGGCTTCGACGGTATCGGCACCGCCATCTTGCAGCTCATAGGCGCGAATCTTGTTCAGCAGGCCGATGCCACGGCCTTCCTGGCGCAGGTACAGGAGCACGCCACGGCCCTCGGCGGAGATCGCCTGCAACGCCGCTTCGAGCTGTGCTCCGCAGTCGCAGCGCAGGCTGAACAGGGCATCGCCGGTCAGGCATTCGGAATGCAGCCGGCCCAGCACCGGCTCGCCATCGGCCACATCGCCGAAGGTCAGGGCAACATGCTCCTTGCCGGTGGCCTCATCGAGAAAGCCGTGCATGGTGAACACACCGAAGGGCGTAGGCAGTTGGGAGGCGGCGACGAACAGAACGGACACCGAATGCTCCTGGCAGTGAATACGAAACAGGGCCGGCATTGTAGCAGCAGGCCAGCGTGGCGGGTCAGTCGGAATTACCGATCATCTTCATCGAAAACGGCATATCAGGAACCCTCAGAGGCGCGACTCGAGCACCAGCATGCCCTGCTCCTCGCGCCAGCCCACGCGGTTGAGAAAGCTCATGCCGAGCAGCGCCTCGGTGGGCGAGCCACCTTCCAGCACCACCGCCTCGACGCCCAGCACTTCGATATCGCCCACCTTCACCCGGTCGAGGGTCACCTGCCAGCCACGGCTGATGCCGCTGGCGGTATTGACCTGCAACGGCCGACCACTGGCACGAAAGTCGATGCCCAGACGCCGTGCCTGCCCTTCGTTGAGCGCCACCGAGGTGGCGCCGGTGTCCACCAGGAACGGCAGGTTATGGCCGTTGACCGAGCCCGTGATCCAGTAGTGCCCTCCAGGCCCCTTGGCGATGCTCAGGCGCTTCTTCAGCGGCTCGGCGTAGCCACCGCTGTATTCGCGGCTGAGCGGGTAGAGATGTTCGACACCATCGACGCGCAAGATCGCGCCCTGTTTGTCGACCTGCACCACCACCACGCCGCCCGGCCCGGTCTGACCTTCGCGAACCAGTTTGCGCTGGCCATCGACATTGATCACCGCCGCATCTGGAAACAGACCGACGACCTGCACCTGAGAGGCCGCACACACAGCCGAGGCGCCCAACAGCGAAAGAGCGAGGATGGCACGACGCAGCATGAAGGCAGCCTCCTGATTCAGAACGGATAGGGTTGTTGCCAACGCTTGAAGATCGGCCGCAGTTCGCCGCTGGCCACCAGTTGCTCCATGCGCTGATCGAAGATCCCAGCCAGTTGACGCCCTTTCGGGCTGGCGACGAAGCCGAGAAACAAAGGGATGTCCGCAAGCTTGGTCATGCGGTAACGATCACCCTGTTCGGCCTCGCCGAGCACATCCTCGACCTCGGTGAGCGAATCGATGTACAGATCCGCATTACCGAGATCGAGCATGCGCAGGATACCGCCGCGGCGCTGCACTTCCCGGTACTCACGCACATTGGGCAGAAATTCCTGGAATCCGTAGCCGTGAACCCAGGCCAGACGATAGCTGCCGAGGGTGTCCAGGCTCGGTGCCGGCGTGCTGCTGAGCCCCAGAGCAACGATATGGTCATCGTCATAGTGCCACTTGGGGTAGAGCACGCCATCGTCGATCTCGCCGCGGTAGGCACCGACCCAGGCGTCGGCCTCGCCGCGCTGCACCAGGCCGATCGAACGGGTATAAGGCTCGCTCTGAATACGCAGGCGCACCCCGGCGGGCTCGAAGACCTTGCGCAGCACGTCCCAGGCCAGGCCGCTGCCATCGGCATTGCTGTAATCACGCCAGGCTTCGCTGACGATGTGAATCTCGCTCGCCCGCTCGTTCGCTTCCAGCAGCGGCGCGAAACCGAGGAACAACAACAGGATCAGCCAGACGCGCCTCATGACCTAGAGCCCCAGGATCGAACCATAGCGAGCCCAGCTCCACACCAGGCCCTGCATCGCCAGCCAGGCGAACACGCCGGCGATCACATCGTCGAGCATGATGCCGACCCCACCATGCACGTGCCGATCGATCCAGCGAATCGGCCAGGGTTTGACGATGTCGAACAGGCGGAACATGAGAAAGCCCAGCAACAACCAGACCCAGCCCTCGGGCACCAGCCACAGGGTGATCCACATACCGACCATCTCGTCCCAGACGATGCCTTCGTGGTCGTGCACGCGCAGGTCGTCGGCCACCTTGCCGCACAGCCAGAAGCCGAACAGCATGGTCACCCCGAGCATCAGCCAGTAGCCCCAGTCCGGCAGCATCTGCCACAGCGGCACGAACGGCAGCGCCACCAGCGAGCCCCAGGTGCCCGGAGCCTTGGGCAGGGTGCCGGAGCCGAAGCCGAAGGCGATGAAGTGCCAGGGATTGCGCCATACCGAGGGTGGTACGTATTCGGCGGGAACCTGGTTGGGGTGATCGGTCACACGCGCTCCGCTCTTTCAGAAATGTTGATAGCCGCCGTGCGGCGCTTCGATGACCTGCCCCGCCGCGTCCAGCAGGTGCACACCTCGCCCGGCCACCACCTGGCCGATCATACGCACTTCGGGCCAGTCAGCCTGAATGACAGACAACCGCTCAGGCGGCAAGGTAAAGGCTAGCCGGTAATCGTCACCACCGGACAATGCGCAGGATAATGCGCGTTCATGACCGATCAGGGCGCACAGGGCGGCAGACAGCGGGATACGAGCTGCCTCGATCTGCAAGGCGACGCCGGAGGCCTTGGCAATATGACCGCAGTCGGCCAACAGGCCGTCGGAGATATCCAGGGCAGCCGTTGCCTGGCCACGCAATGCCTGGCCCAGCGCCAATTGCGGCATGGGCGACCAGTAACGCGCCAGCAAGGGCTCACTGATCTCGGCCGCCGCCTCATGCTGGCCCAGCACCAGCGGCAAGGCGCCAGCGGCATCGCCCAGTTGACCACCTACGCAGAGCAGATCGCCCTCTCGCGCGCCTGAACGCGTCAGCGCCTGACCAGCCGGAACACGGCCGAACACGGTCAGGGTCATGCTCAACGGGCCACGGGTAGTGTCGCCACCGACCAGCGCCAGCGTGCAGGCTGCGGCCATGCGCTGCAGCCCCTTGGCAAAGGCCTCCAGCCAGACGGCATCGGCCTGGTCGAGGGTCAGCGCCAGCGTGAAGGCCACGGGCGTCGCACCCATGGCGGCCAGATCGCTTGCGGAAACCGCCAGGGCGCGCTGGCCCAGCAGGAAAGGATCGCAGACGGCGGGGAAATGCACGCCGGCCACCAGAGTATCGGTGGATACCGCTAGCTGTTCGCCAGTCGACACGGCCAGCAGCGCGCAGTCATCGCCGATGCCGCGCACCACGCCATCCCCGCCCTGTGCACAGGGCGCCGTGGCGAAGTAATGCTGGATCAGCTCGAACTCACCCATGGGTATGCGACGATCTGCTGCGCGTCGGCCCTGCTGCGTTAAAAGCAGACTCGGAATGCTCATGTGCTACAGCACACTCCGCTTCCTCGCCTGCTTTTGCCTTGCATGGCTCTAGCTCGCAAGATCGTAAATCGAGCATCCCAAAAGGACTCAACGCTTGTTGGCGCCGACTTCCGCCGACCGCAGCTTGGGTGCCAGCTTGTCCAGCACGCCGTTGACGAACTTGTGCCCGTCGGTGGCACCGAACACCTTGGCCAGCTCGATGCCCTCGTTGATCACCACCTTGTAGGGCACGTCGACGCGATGCATCAGCTCGTAGGTGGACAGGCGCAGGATGGCCAGCTCGACCGGGTCCATGTCGTCCAGCGGACGATCGAGCAACGGAGCGAAGGCCGCGTCCAGCTCGGTCTTGTGCCGTGGCACGCCGTGCAGGATCTCATGGAAGTAAGCCCCGTCGACCTTGCTGAAATCGTTGTCGACGCGGAACTGCGCTTCGATCTCGTTCAGCGGCTGACCGGCGATATGCCAGGAGTACAGGGCCTGCATGGCCAGGGTACGGGCCTCGCGGCGGGCGAGGATCTTGCCGCTGGGGCCCTTCTTGGCCGGCTGGCCGTTGGCGGAGTTGCTCACTTGGCCTCCAACTGCGCCAGCAGGCTGACCATTTCCAGGGCAGACAGCGCAGCTTCGGCACCCTTGTTACCCGCCTTGGTGCCGGAACGTTCGATGGCTTGTTCGATGGAGTCGACGGTCAGCACGCCGAAGGCGACCGGCACGCCGTATTCCATGGACACCTGGGCCAGGCCCTTGGTGCACTCGCCCGCTACGTATTCGAAGTGCGGGGTGCCGCCACGGATCACCGCGCCCAGGGCGATGATCGCCGCATACTCGCCACGCTGAGCGACCTTCTGGGTAACCAGCGGAATCTCGAAGGCGCCCGGTGCGCGGATGATGGTGATGTCGCTCTCGCTCACGCCGTGGCGAACCAGGGCGTCGATGGCGCCGCTGACCAGGCTCTCGACGACGAAGCTGTTGAAACGGCCCACCACCAGGGCGTATTTGCCCTTCGGGGCGATGAAGGTACCTTCGATGGTCTTCAGGGTCATGACGGGTCTCACATGGGTTAAAGAGCCGGGGCGCTGTGCGCTCCGAAAATAAAATTCGTTTGTCGGCGTAGCCCGGATGCAAACCGGGGCCAGTGTGCCGATCTTCCCGGATTTCATCCGGGCTAGAGGTTTTAAGCTCCCCTCTCCCACTTGTGGGAGAGGGGCTGGGGGAGAGGGCTGCGCGTTGGTCACAACACCCTCTCCCGCCCTGCGGGCACCCTCGGCTTGAGCATCCTGCGTCGCCCTACCTCCTGCATCCATGCAGTCCTCTCCCATAAATGGGAGAGGATCATCAGATGCGGCTCTTCGAGCCGCCTGTTAATCAGCCGGCAGGTATTCTACAACCTCGAGGTCGAAGCCGGATATCGCGTTGAACTTCATCGGCGAGCTCATCAGGCGCATCTTGCGCACGCCGAGATCGCGCAGAATCTGCGAGCCGGCGCCCACGGTGCTGTAGGTCGCAGGGTTGGCCGGCTGCTGGCGGCTGATCAGCGCCAGCAACTCCGGCCCGGTCAGCGGGTTGCCGAGCAGCAGCACCACGCCGCTACCGGCCTTGGCCACTTCCGCCATCGCCGCACGCATGCTCCAACGGCCCGGCTGGTTGACCAGGAACAGGTCGCGCAGCGGGTCCATGTTGTGCACGCGCACCAGGGTCGGTTCCTCGGCGCAGATGGAGCCCAGGGTCAGCGCCATGTGTGCGGTGTCTTCCACCGCGTCGCGGTAGGTCACCAGATTGAACTGGCCCAGCTCGGTATCCAGCGGCTGCTCGCTGATGCGCTCGACGGTGCGCTCGTGGATCAGGCGGTAGTGGATCAGGTCGGCGATGGTGCCGATCTTCAGATTGTGCTGCTCGGCGAAGGCCTCCAGCTCCGGACGACGGGCCATGGTGCCGTCGTCGTTCATGATCTCGCAGATCACCCCGCTCGGCTCGAAACCGGCCATGCGCGCCAGGTCGCAGGCCGCTTCGGTATGGCCGGCACGCGCCAGCACGCCGCCGGGTTGGGCCATCAGCGGAAAGATGTGGCCGGGGCTGACGATGTCGTCGGCCACCGCATTGCGCGCCACCGCGGCCTGCACGGTACGGGCGCGGTCGGCGGCGGAGATGCCGGTGGTCACGCCCTCGGCGGCCTCGATGGAGACGGTGAACTTGGTGCCGAAACCGGAGCCGTTGCGCGGCGCCATCAGCGGTAGCTTGAGCAGCTCGCAGCGTTCGCGGGTCATCGGCATGCAGATCAGGCCACGGGCGAAGCGGGCCATGAAGTTGATGTGCTCGGCGGTGACGCATTCGGAGGCGATGATGATATCGCCTTCGTTCTCGCGGTCCTCGTCATCCATGAGGATGACCATCTTGCCGGCGCGGATGTCTTCGATCAGTTCTTCAGCGGTGTTGAGCGCCATCGGGGCGTCTCCTCAATTCTTCAGGTAGCCGTGTTCGGCGAGAAAGCTTTCGGTCAGGCCCGAGGCCTTGGGCTCGGCGGCCTTGTCGCCGAGCAGCAGGCGCTCCAGGTAACGCGCCAGCAGGTCGACTTCGAGGTTGACCTTACGCCCCGCCTGGTAGTCGACCATGATGGTCTCGGCCAGGGTGTGCGGCACGATGGTCAGTTCGAACTCGGCGCCATCGACCGCATTGACGGTCAGGCTGGTGCCGTCGACGGTGATCGAGCCCTTGTGCGCGATGTACTTGGCCAGCTCACGCGGGGCGCGCACCCTGAACTGCACGGCGCGGGCGTTATCGGCGCGCGAGACGATCTCGCCGACGCCATCGACGTGGCCGCTGACCAGATGCCCGCCGAGGCGGCTGGTCGGCGTCAGAGCCTTTTCCAGGTTCACCGCGCTGCCGGGTTTGAGGTCGACGAAGGCGGTACGCGCCAGCGTCTCGCGGCTGACGTCGGCCCAGAAGCCGTCGCCGGGCAATTCCACCGCGGTCAGGCACACGCCGTTGACAGCGATGCTGTCGCCAAGCTTGACGTCGCCCAGATCGAGCTTGCCGGTGGCCACGTAGACGCGCACGTCGCCGCCCTTGGGCGTCATGGCGCGGATGCTGCCGATGGCTTCGATTATGCCGGTGAACATACGCCCTCCGGTTTCACGTTGAAGATGATGCGCAACAGCATGGATGAACTCCTGTTTTGGTCAAAAACAGGGCAACTGCCGATCGATAGGGATTTCGCGGACGCACAAGAAGCGCCCGAGGAGGGAATCCCGCTCTCTCTTTATCCGGACTATACCGTCGGCCCCGGAATCGCACCGGGTCTGCTTGACCTCGCCCGGCAGGAACCGTGGCGAGCGCTCGCGGGCTAGGTTCTGCGAACCATTACCGCCGGTGGGGAATCGCACCCCGCCCTGAGAACGTTGCGGCCAAGCGAATGGCCGCGTGGCGTTTTACCATATTTATCGCCACGCCGCATGCGCCAGACAGCGGCCGCTTGCGGCAATGTCGCGCATGCCTGTGTGATTGTCGGATCCCACCCTTCGCATGCATTCGCGATTCTGGCGGCCGTAGGGTGCGCTGTGCGCACCGGGGTTAAGCACCGACCTGCCAGGCCAGCGCCTATCCCATTCCCGCAAGGGGTATTTGCAGAGAACCGCAGCGGCAGCGGTGCGCATAGCGCACCCTACCTGGGCTTGGGCACCGCGGTGATCTGCCAGTCCTCGCCCACCGCGCGGATATCGAGGATCTGCAACTCCGGCGCCTCGGCCATGCGGTTGAGCGGCAGGTCGAGCAGCGGTCGGGCACTGGAACCGAGCAGCTTGGGCGCCATGAAGATACGGAACTCGTCCACCAGACCGGCACGGGCGAAGGCGCCGGCCAGGCGTGGCCCAGCCTCTACCAGCACCTCGTTGGCACCACGGCCAGCCAGCTCACGCAGCAGCTTATGCAGATCCACATGGCCATTGCTGCCGGGCACGGCCAGCAGCTCATGGCCTTCGGCCAGGTAGCGGTCGCGCGCTGCCGCTGCCGCGCAGGTGGCCACCAGCGTCGGGCCGGCCTGGAAAAAAGCCTTGCTCAGCGGCACGCGCAGGCGCCCGTCGAGCAACACCCGCAGCGGTGGGCGACGCTGCGCCAGGGCGGTCAGCTCGGCGCCAAGGCCCAGCTCATCCGGGCGCACGGTGAGCCGCGCATCATCGGCCAGCACCGTGTCGGCGCCGCTGAGCACCACGCTGGCCTGCGCGCGCAAGCGCTGCACCTCGGCCCGCGCCGCCGGGCCGGTGATCCACTGGCTCTCGCCGCTGGCCATGGCGGTGCGCCCATCCAGGCTCATGGCCAGCTTGACCCGCACGAAAGGCAAGCCCTGCTCCATGCGCTTGATGAAGCCGGCATTGAGAGCACGCGCCTCGCTTTCCAGCACGCCGCTGCTGACCTCGATACCCGCGCCCATCAGGCGCAGCAGGCCATTGCCGGCCACCTGCGGGTTGGGATCCTGCATGGCCGCGACCACCCGGCTGACGCCAGCAGCGATCAGGCCATCGGCACAGGGCGGGGTGCGTCCATGATGGCTGCAGGGCTCCAGGGTGACGTAGGCCGTGGCGCCGCGTGCCTTGTCGCCGGCCTGGCGCAGCGCATGCACTTCGGCATGCGGCTCGCCGGCGCGGGCATGCCAGCCTTCACCCACGATCTGCCCATCGCGCACGATGACGCAGCCGACACGCGGATTGGGATGGGTGGAATACAGACCTTTGCGCGCCAGCTTGAGAGCTCGCGCCATGTACAGGTGATCGTGTTCGCTCATCGGCTTTTCGACGGCTCGCGCGCCAGTCGCTCGATTTCTTCGCGGAACTCGTTGAGGTCCTGGAAACGCCGGTAGACCGAGGCGAAGCGGATATAGGCCACCTCGTCGAGCTTGCTCAGCTCGGTCATCACCAGCTCACCCAGCACCAGCGACTTCACCTCACGCTCGCCGGTGGCGCGCAGTTGTTGCTTGATACGGGCGATGGCCTCTTCCAGGCGCTCGACGCTCACCGGCCGCTTCTCCAGGGCACGCTGCATGCCGGCACGCAGCTTCTCCTCGTCGAAGGGCTGACGGCTGCCGTCCTGCTTGATCAGGCGCGGCATGACCAGTTCGGCGGTCTCGAAGGTGGTGAAACGCTCGCCACAGGCCACGCATTCGCGGCGGCGGCGCACCTGATCGCCTTCTGCGACCAGGCGGGAATCGATGACTTTGGTGTCGTTGGCGGCGCAGAAGGGACAATGCATGGCAGGCGCGGACTGATTGGCGGCAAAGTCGCCATGGTAGCGCATAGCACGCCATTGAAAAATGTAAGGAGCCTTGAGATGGCCTGCTGAGCAGGCGCAAGACAAATTAAGCTATGCCCATACACGTCTAAAAAGCAGAACCTGCCATGAACCGATACCTGTCCTTCCTGCCACTGGCGTTGAGCGGCCTGCTCGCCGCTTGCGCCAATGAACCCACTGCTACTCCACCATCTCCCACGCCAGCTCCGACAGAGACCGAAGTCAGTACGCCTGCCATCCAGGGCCCTGGCCTGCGCGGCGAACTGCTCGGCGTTGCCGCCGGTGCCAATGTCGACCTGGCGCTATTGGGCGTGGACATGCGCGGCCGGCCGCGCGCCCTGCTCGGTCAGGTGCATCTGCGTGGCAACGGCGAAGCGCTGCCGTTTCATCTGCCACTGAGCAGCCAGCAGGCACCCCAGAATCTGCGCCTGGAACTGCGCGGCCGCGTCAGTCAGTCCGGGCGCCTTGTACAACGTCTGCCGGCACGCACCATCGCCGAGCTGACCGATCAGGATCTCGGCGCCCTGCATCTGGTGCCGGCGCCATGAGACCACCCGCAGCGCTGCAGCAGGCGCTGAGCGAATTGCTCGGCGATGCCCGTCTGCTGGCCGAAACGCTGCCGGGTAGCGATATCGCCCTGTGGCTGATCGACGCCAGCAATATGGATCGCGCCTTCAGCCCCGAAGAAACCCGGCGCATCCTCGAGGAACCACCCTACTGGTGCTTCTGCTGGGCCAGCGGCCTGGTGCTGGCGCGCTGGCTGGCCGAACGCCCGGAGTAGGTACGCGGCAAACGTGTGCTGGATTTCGGTGCCGGCAGTGGCGTCGCCGCCATCGCCGCGGCCAGGGCGGGAGCCACCGAGGTGGTGGCCTGCGACCTCGACCCGCTGGCCTTGGCCGCCTGCCGCGCCAATGCCGAGCTGAACGGGGTGACCCTGAGCTACTCGGCGGATTTCTTCGCCGAAGCCGATCGCTTCGACCTGATCCTGGTGGCCGATGTGCTCTACGACCGCGCCAACCTGCCGCTGCTGGATCACTTCCTCAGTCGCGGACGCGAGGCGCTGGTGGCCGATTCGCGGGTCAAGGACTTCCGCCACCCCTTGTATCAGCGTCTGGCGCTGCTCGACGGCTGCACCTGGCCCGATCTGGCCGAGCCAGCGGAATTTCGCGAGGTCAGCCTGTATCATGCGCGACGACCGACGTAGCCCAAAGGCAATCCGCGAAACAGCAACCGACCATCCCCGGATTGCATCGACGCCCCTTGTTTCACGTGCCGCCTGCCCGCATTAATAATGCCATTGCCCAGCTTTTCGAGACCGACCATGAGCGAATCCCCCTACATCTTCGATATCTCCGGCGCCGCCAACTTCGAGCAGCTCGTCATCGAGAACTCCTTCCACAAGCCGGTGCTGGTGGACTTCTGGGCCGAGTGGTGCGCGCCGTGCAAGGCGCTGATGCCGATGCTGGCGAAGATCACCGAGGAATACGCCGGCGAGCTGCTGCTGGCCAAGGTCAACTGCGATATCGAGCAGGACATCGTCATGCGCTTCGGCATTCGCAGCCTGCCCACCGTGGTGCTGTTCAAGGACGGCCAGCCGGTGGACGGTTTCGCCGGAGCCCAGCCGGAGGCAGCGATCCGCGAGATGCTCAAGCCCCATGTCGCCGAGCCGGCCCCGGCTGCCGCCGACCCGATGGAGGCAGCTCAGGCGCTGTTCGCCGAAGGTCGCTTCGCCGAGACCGAAGCGCTGCTCAAACAGGTACTGAGCGAGGACAACGAGAATGGCGCGGCGCTGATTCTTTACGCTCGCTGCCTGGCCGAGCGCGGTGAGCTGGGCGAGGCCGAAGTGCTACTCGACGCCGTGAAGGGCGACGAACACAAGCAGGCGCTGGCCGGCGCCAAGGCGCAACTGACCTTCCTGCGCCAGGCCGCCGACCTGCCGGAAGTCGCCACCCTCAAGAGCCGCCTGGCGCAGAACGCCGAGGACGACGAAGCGGTGTACCAACTGGCCGTGCAACAACTGGCGCGCCAGCAGTACGAAGCCGCGCTGGACGCTCTGCTCAAGCTGTTCGTGCGCAACCGCAGCTACCAGGAAGGCCTGCCGCACAAGACCCTGCTGCAGGTCTTCGATCTGCTCGGCAACGACCACCCCCTGGTCACCGCCTACCGCCGCAAGCTGTATCAGGCGATCTACTAAGAGCAGCTACAAGCGGCAAGCCTCAAGCTGCAAGCTGCAAGCAAAGCCAGGTGCTCTTTCTTGCGGCTTGAAACTTGCAGCTTATAGCTGCCCCTGCCAGTGATAGATCGGCGCATCCGCGCCGGTTTCCATGCGGATCTGCTCGCAATGGCGCAGGCGCACCAGCAGGCGTTTGCCCGCCGCGTCACCTCCCGCCAAGGCGGCCAGTTGTGCCAGCAGCTTCGGGCCTTCGATCTGGCCGGCGTCGCGCACCAGTTGCAGCGCCGTCTGCCATAAGCCATCACCTGCAACTGCCGGCGTTGCCACGGTGGACGGCACGGGCTCCAAGGGAGCGCCTTGCAGTGCCTGCGCCAGTTGCGCCCAATCCTCGCGCTCCAGCTCCAGCGTCAGGTCGACGGGCCAGTCGCCTATGCGTCCGCGTATTCGCATCATCATCTCCTTCCGGGGTGGCGCGCATGCTCCCACGAGCTGAACGAAGCGCCAAGTCGCACTGGTCAGCCGCATAATAAAGTTGTTATAACGTAACGCCTCATTTCACCCTGCTACGGAGCCGTCCATGCGCCGCTTACTGCTCGCCCTCCCCTTCGCCCTGCTGCCCCTGGCTGTCGCCCAGGCTCATGACGACCACGACCATGAACACGGAAGCCTCGGCGCCCACGAGCATGGCGTGGCCAGCCTCAACGTGGCCCTCGACGGTCAGACCCTGGAACTGCAGGTCGACAGCCCGGCGATGAACTTCGTCGGCTTCGAGCATGCAGCCAAGAGCGATGCGGACAAGGCCAAGGTCGCCGCCGCCAAGGCCGAGCTGGAAAAACCCATCGAGCTGTTCGGCCTGGCTGCCGGTGCCTGCCAGGTGACCAAGCAGGAGCTGGAAAGCCCGCTGTTCGGCGGTCACGAGCACCATCACGACGATGACGCCGACGAGCACGAGCACGAGCACGAGCACAGCGATATCGAAGCCAGCTATCAGCTCTCCTGCAAGCAGGTCGACGCCCTCGAGCAACTGGATCTGAGCGAGCTGTTCAAGCGCTTCCCCGCCACGCACAAGGTCAACGTGCAACTGATCGGCCGCAGTGGCCAGCAAGGTGCCGAACTCACCGCCGCGCAGCCGCGCCTGAGCTTCTGATACCCTGCCCGGGCCAGCCATGCGCGGGCCTGGATCCTGTCGGCGACCCTGTACCGGATGACGCCCGTGCATCGCACGGGCGCAGTCTGTCAGCCGCATGCAGCACCACCCAAGACGCCCAACGAGTGTGCCATGAGTTCAGCCCTGATCGAACTGTCCGACCTCGGTTTCGCCTGGCCTGGCCAGCCCGAGTTGCTCGACATCCCCAGCTTCACCCTCGCACGCGGTGAAACCCTGTTCCTCAAAGGCCCGAGTGGTAGCGGCAAGACCACCCTGCTGGGCCTGCTCGGCGGTGTGCAGAAGGCCCAGCGTGGCCATATCCGTCTGCTCGGCCAGGATCTGGCGGCGCTCTCGGCCAGCGCCCGTGACCGCTTTCGCGTCGATCACACCGGCTACATCTTCCAGCAGTTCAACCTGCTGCCGTTTCTCTCGGTGCGCGAGAACGTCGAGCTGCCCTGCCGCTTCTCGCGCCTGCGCGCGCAACGTGCGGTACAACGCCATGGCAGCGTCGATGCAGCCGCCGCCGGCCTGCTCGAACATCTGGGCCTGCGCGCCGATCTGCTCGAACGCCGCGCCGACAGCCTGTCCATCGGCCAGCAGCAACGGGTCGCCGCCGCCCGCGCGCTGATCGGCCAGCCGGAACTGGTGATCGCTGACGAGCCCACCTCGGCGCTGGACGCCGATGCCCGCGAGGCCTTTCTGCAACTGCTGTTCGCCGAATGCCGCGGCGCCGGCGCCAGCCTGCTGTTCGTCAGCCACGATCAGAGCCTGGCTCCCCTGTTCGACCGCAGCCTGTCGCTGGCCGAACTCAACCGCGCCGCCAAGCCTGTCGAGGTCTGAGATGCACCTTCTGCGTATCGCCCTGGCCAGCCTGGCCAATCGCCGTTTCACTGCCCTGCTCACGGTGTTCGCCATCGCCCTGTCGGTCTGCCTGCTGCTGGCCGTCGAGCGCGTGCGCACCGAGGCACGCGCCAGCTTCGCCAATACCATCAGCGGTACCGACCTGATCGTCGGCGCCCGTTCCGGCAGCGTGAACCTGTTGTTGTATTCGGTGTTCCGCATCGGCAATGCCACCAACAACATCCGCTGGGACAGCTTCGAGCATTTCGCCAACCATCGTCAGGTGAAATGGGCCATCCCCATTTCCCTCGGTGACTCGCACCGTGGCTATCGGGTGATGGGCACCAGCACCGCCTACTTCGAGCACTATCGCTACGCCCGCACGCAACCGCTGAAGCTGGCCCAGGGCCGACCGTTCGCCGACGACCCATTCGAGGTGGTACTCGGTGCCGAGGTGGCCAGTGCGCTGGGTTACGGCCTGGGGCAGAAGATCGTCCTGGCCCACGGCGTGTCCACCATCAGCCTGGTGCAGCACGACGACAAGCCCTTCACCGTGGTCGGCATTCTCGAACGCACTGGCACGCCGGTGGATCGCACCCTGCACATTTCCCTCGCGGGCATGGAGGCGCTGCACATCGACTGGCAGAACGGCATGCCGGCCCGTGGCGATGCGCGGATCAGCGCCGACCAGGCCCGTGCCATGGATCTGCAGCCCAAGCAGATCACCGCTTTCATGCTGGGCCTGAAGAGCAAGATCGCCACCTTCAGCCTGCAGCGCGAGATCAACGAATTCCGTGGCGAGCCGCTGCTGGCGATCCTCCCTGGCGTGGCGCTGCAGGAGCTGTGGAGCCTGATGGGCACGGCCGAGCAGGCGCTGTTCGTGGTGTCGTTATTCGTCGTGCTGACCGGCCTGATCGGCATGCTCACGGCCATTCTCACCAGCCTCAACGAACGCCGCCGAGAAATGGCCATCCTGCGTTCGGTGGGCGCGCGCCCCTGGCATATCGCCAGCCTGCTGGTACTGGAAGCCTTCGCCCTGGCCCTGGCCGGAGTGGCCTTCGGCCTGGCACTGCTGTACCTGGGCATCGCCGGGGCGCAGGGCTACGTGCAGGCCAATTACGGTCTCTACCTGGCGCTGAGCGCGCCGTCGAGCTACGAGTGGAGGCTACTCGGCGGCATCCTGCTGGCAGCGTTGCTGATGGGCAGCGTGCCGGCCTGGCGCGCCTACCGGCAGTCGCTGGCCGACGGTTTGTCGATCCGTCTGTAAGGCAAGGAAGGAGCGCCTCGCGTAAACTGCGCGGGCGCTCCTGCTACGAGGTATTTCATGTCCCGCCGCCTGCTCGCCACCCTGTTGCTGACGCTGTGCCTGCCGTTGTCCGCCGCCGAGGTGCGTGAGCTCAACTGGTCCGATCTGATTCCGCCCGATGCCCCACCACAGAAGGTCGACCCAACGCCCATCCACGACCTCTCGCAACTGGCCGACACCCTGTCCGAGGCCGGCCCGGCCGCCGCCCAGCAGTCGCCCGCCGCGCCGGTGGTCAAGGCGCTCGATGGCCAGCACATCAAGCTGCCTGGCTATATCGTGCCGCTGGATGTGACCGACGAAGGTCGCGTCACCGAGTTCCTCCTGGTGCCCTATTTCGGCGCCTGCATCCACGTACCACCGCCACCATCCAACCAGATCGTGCATGTCACCAGCGAGCTGGGGGTGATGCTCGATGCGCTGTACCAACCCTTCTGGGTCGAAGGCCTGGTGAAGGTGGAACACATGAGCAGCGAACTGGCCGAGGTCGGCTACCAGATGGAAGCGGACAAGATCTACGTCTACGAGTTACCCGATAGCTGAAAGCCCGACAGTGACTGACAAAACGTCGCATCTGCCCACGCTCATCTATTGAGCCAGGTCAAAAAGCGAATCGTTGCGTGGCTTAGCATTGAACCCAGCCAAGACACTCGACTCGACTGGAGTTCGCTATGTACAAGTCACTGTTCACCGCCTCACTGCTCGCCCTCGCCATTGCTGCTCCCGTAGCTCAGGCTCACCAAGCCGGCGACATCCTCATCCGTGCCGGCGCCATCACCGTCAACCCGGACGCCGACTCCTCCAGCGTCAAGGTCGACCGCGGCGGCCTGGCCGGCACCAACCTGGGCGGCAAGGCGACCCTGAGCAATGACACCCAGCTCGGTCTGAACTTCGCCTACATGGTCACCGACCACCTGGGCGTCGAACTGCTGGCCGCCACGCCGTTCGAGCATGACGTGAAGATCAAGGGCACCATCCTCGATGCCGCCAACGGCAAGCTGGGTACCCTCAAGCACCTGCCGCCAACCCTGAGCCTGGTGTACTACCCGCTCGATGCCAAGTCGGCCTTCCAGCCGTATCTGGGCGCAGGCATCAACTACACCTGGATCTTCGACGAGCACGTCGGCAGCGAGGCAACCGCCAACGGCTTCGACAACTTCCGCGCCAAGAACTCCTGGGGTCTGGCCTGGCAGGTCGGCGCCGACTACATGCTGACCGACAACCTGCTGATCAACGCCCAGGTGCGCTACATCGACATCGACACCACCGCCTATGTCGACAACACCGCTCTCGGCGTGCGCGCCAAGGTGGACGTGGATGTCGATCCGTACGTCTATATGGTTGGCCTGGGCTACAAGTTCTAAGCCCTCTGCAAACGAAAGAAGCCGGCATCAGCCGGCTTCTTGCATTCTGGGCGCGTGCCCGAAGTCACATACCGAGCAAGCGCGCCAGGCCTTCACGCAGCGGCGTTTGCGCAGGCAGTCGATATTGCGTGCTCAGCCGAGCGATATCGGCACGCGAATGGCGGATGTCGCCCGCACGCGGCGCCAGGTGGCTCACCGGCGGCAAGCCTCCGCACAATGCACCGATCTCGGCCAGCAACTGGTTGAGACTGACCGCCTGGCTCCAGCCGACGTTCACCGGTAGCGGCTCGATGCGCGCATCGGTCAGCGCCTGCAACAACAGCGCTACCAGGTCACCGATGTAGAAGAAATCACGGGTCTGCTCGCCATCGCCGAACACGCTGATCGGCAGCCCCTGCTGAGCGCGCTGGGTGAAGATGCTGATGACGCCGGAATAGGGCGAGGAAGGATCCTGGCGTGGCCCGAAGATATTGAAGAAACGAAAGATCGCCGGTTCCAGGCCATGCTGGCGGCGATAGAAGTCCAGGTAGTGCTCGCTGGCCAGCTTGTCCGAAGCGTAGGGCGTCAAGGGCGCCTTGGCGGTCTCTTCATCGATGGCCACCCCTTCACCATTGTTGCCATACACCGCCGCGCTGGAGGCGAACAGCACACGCCGCACCCCCTGCTGACGCATGGCCTCGCAGACATTCAGGGTGCCGATGAAGTTGCTCTGGTGCGTGGCCACCGGGTCGTCCACCGACGCCTGCACCGAAGCCACGGCAGCCAGGTGCGCCACCGCGCTGCAACCGGCCAGCGCCTCGCCCACCTGACGGGCATCGGCCACGTCGCCTTCGATGAAGCGCAAGCGCGGGTTGTCCAGCGGCAGGTTATCGCGCTTGCCCATGGACAGGTTGTCCAGCACGCGCACGTCATGACCTGCTGCCAGCAGGGCGTCGACCAGGTGCGAGCCGATGAAGCCGGCACCGCCGGTTACGAGAATTTCAGCCATGACGGTAGTAACGATCCAGCAAGGTCGGCAAACCGGCACGCCAGGCGCGCGGCTTGATGCCGAAAGTATGGAAAATCTTCTTGCACGCCAGCACCGCGTGCTGCGGTTCGTCGGCGGCATCCGGGCGGGCGGCATGCGCCTGTGGCGTCACCTCCTCGACCAGATTGCTGCGGTAATGCCGCGCCTCGCTCAGCACCGCCTGGCCCAGGCTCAGCGCCGTGCTCGCCTCGTGCCCACCGTAGTGGTAGGTGCCCCATAGTGGGGATTCGCAGTCGAGCTGCTTGAGCACCGCCAGGGTGACCCGCGCTGCGTCGTCCACCGGGGTCGGATTGCCACGGCGGTCATCGGCCAGGCAGAGCATCTCGTCACGCTCGGCGCGCTGCAGGAAACGCCCGAGTCGGCCATCGCGGCTGTCGTCGAGCAGCCAGCCGAAGCGCAGCAGCACATGCCGCGGACAGATCGCCCGTACGCTCTGCTCCAGACGCCACATGGCCTGACCACGCTGCCCCAGAGGCAGCGGCTCTTCCTTCTCACCGTAGGCGGTGATCCGCGAGCCGTCGAACACCCGATAGCTGGAGGGCTGCAGCAACATGATGCCATGGTGCTGACACAGCTCGGCCAGGCGCTCCACGGCCAGTTCCTGGGTCTGCAGGCGCACCTCGGCCACCGACTCGGCCTGGAACCAGTCGAAGTAATAGGCCAGATTGACCAGTGCATCCGGGCGGGTATCGTCGAGCAGCTCGGTGAGGTTGGTGGCGTTCCAGCCACCTTCCGGCGGGCGTGGCGCCAGGAAGCCGATGTCTTCCTCGGCACCGAGACGGATCAGCGCTTGCCCCAGGGCACTACCGCCGCCCAGCAGCATCAGGCGCATACGCATGGTGGTTGGGGTGACTCCAGAATTGTTCTGCCGGCCGGTATGGCGGCGATGATGATCGATATTTTGCTGGTTTTACCCGGTGTCGTCACCCTGCAATCGCGGGTTGCAATGGATCCTCGACACGTTCACTGGCCTGGTCGAAGGCCTGCTGCGCGCGGGTGATCTCGCTGACGTTGCGCTCCACCCAGTGGTCGATGGCGCGGATCGGCTCGCTGAGCGAATGCCCCAGCGGCGTCAGCGAGTATTCCACCCGTGGCGGCACTTCAGCGTAGGCCTGACGAGCGACCAGGCCGAAACGCTCGAGCCGGCGAAGCGTCTGGATCAGCATCTTTTCCGAAATACCCTCGACACGCCGGCGCAACTCGGCAGTGCGCAAGGTACCGCCGTGCGCCAGGGCATGAATCAGCAGCAGCGACCACTTGTCGGCGATCACCGCGAGAATATGGCGGGCAGGGCAAGCCCCACTGAATACATTGCCGAGGCGAACGGCATCGGGCATCGAAACGACTCCAATACTTACCCAAAGGTGGGTACTTGTCGAAATGAAAGCAAAGAGTAAGCTCTTTCGCGTCCATTCTCCACCCACGCACTCAAGGAATTTCGCATGAAGCTGTACTACAAAGCCGGCGCTTGCTCGCTCTCGCCGCATATCGCCCTGTGCGAAGCCGGTATCGAATTCGAGATGGAAGCCGTCGACCTGCAGACCAAGCGCACCGCCTCGGGCGCCGACTTCACCCAGATCAATGGCAAGGGCTATATCCCCGCCCTGGTACTGGACAACGGCAAGGTGCTGACCGAAGGCGCGGCCATCGTGCAATACATCGCCGACCTCAAACCCGAGAGTGGCCTCGCCCCGGCCAATGGCAGCGAAGCCCGTTACGAACTGCAGAGCTGGCTGAGCTTCATCTCAAGCGAACTGCACAAACCGCTTGGCAGCATGTTCAACCCGGCGCAGAGCGAGGACTGGAGGGCCGCGGCGCAGGCCCTGCTGAGCAAGCGCCTGGACTGGCTGGTCGGCGAACTCGGTGAGCGCGAATTCCTGCTTGGTGATCGCTTCAGCGTGGCCGACGGCTACCTGTTCACCGTGCTGGGCTGGACCGGCATGCTCGGTTTCTCCCTCGACCCATGGCCGAGTTTGCAGGCCTACCGAGCCCGTATCGGCGCCCGCCCAAAGGTGATCGAAGCGCTGAAGGCCGAAGGCCTGATCTGAAGCCAGAAAGAAAAACCCCGATACAAGCTCGGGGTTTTTCTATCGGCTCGATAGCGCGTCAGAACGGAATATCGTCGTCGAAGCTATCGTAGTCCGGAGCCGGCTGCGATTGCTGCGGCGCCGGACGTTCCTGACGCGGAGTCGACTGCTGCGGCTCACGCTGCTGCGGCGCCGGGCGCGATTGACGCGGGGCACCGCCTTCATCACCACCCGGACGACCACCGAGCAACTGCATCTGGCCGTTGATGTCCACCACGATCTCGGTGGTGTAACGATCCTGACCATCCTGCCCCTGCCACTTGCGGGTGCGCAGGCTGCCTTCGACATACACCTGCGAGCCCTTGCGCAGGTACTCACCGGCGATTTCCGCCAGACGCCCGAAGAACACCACGCGGTGCCACTCGGTACGCTCCTGCTGCTGGCCGGTCTGCTTGTCCTTCCAGCTCTCGGAGGTGGCCAGGGTGATGTTGGTCACGGCGTTGCCGTTGGGCATGTAGCGGGTTTCCGGGTCGCCGCCGACGTTGCCGATCAGAATGACTTTGTTAACCCCACGGGCCATAACGTTCTCCTAGGCGTGGCACGCCGTCGGCGCAGAGGAAATCATGCGCTCCAACGACGTGCGATCCACTTGTTGGGTGTCCACTTTGATATAAATGGCCGCTTCATCGACCACCACCACGGCGTCCGCCACTCCCGGCGTCGCCTTGAGGCGTTCGACCAGTCCGGCATCGGCCAGTGCCGCAGCATCGAGCGGCAGACGCAGGCTGGTGACATACGGCGGTTCACGCATAGTAACAGCAATGGCCAGCCAAATCGCACAGAGCAGGGCGCAGCCGATGAACACACCGCTCAGACCGACGTGCTGGTAGAGCCAGCCGCCAAGAATGCCACCCAGGGCCGCACCGAGGAACTGGCTGGTGGAGTAGACCCCCATCGCCGTGCCCTTGCCGCCGGCCGGCGCCACCTTGCTCACCAGCGACGGCAGCGAGGCCTCCAGCAGGTTGAACGCGGTGAAGAACACCACGATGCCCACCACCAGCATCCGCAGGCTGTGACCCAGCACGGCGAAATACAGTTCGCAGACCAGCAGCACCGTCACCGCGCCGAGCAGCACGCGCTTCATCTGCCGCTTCTTCTCGCCATAGATGATGAACGGCACCATACCGAAGAAGCCGATCAGCAGCGCGGTGAGGTACACCCACCAGTGCTGCTCCTTGGGCAGCCCGCCCTGCTCCACCAGCGCCAGCGGCAAGGCCACGAAGCTGGCCATGAGCACGGCATGCAGGGCCAGGATGGCGAAATCCAGGCGCAACAGGTCGGTGTGCTTCAAGGTCGGCCACAACGCCTGGGCCGCCACGCCGGACTCGCGATGCTGCAACGGCCCGGCACTTTTCGGCACGATGCCGGCGACGATGACGATGCCCAGCAGTGCCATGCCCGCCGTGGCCCAGAACAGCCCGGCCAGGCCGAAGGCGCGGGTCAGCAGCGGGCCGACCACCATGGCCACGGCGAACGACAGGCCGATGCTCATGCCGATCATGGCCATGGCCTTGGTGCGATGCTGTTCGCGAGTCAGGTCTGACAACAGCGCCATCACCGCCGCCGAGATGGCCCCGGCGCCCTGCAACACCCGCCCGGCAATCACACCCCAGATCGAGTCGGCATTGGCCGCCAGCACGCTACCGGCGACGAAGATCAGCAGGCCGGCATAGATCACCGGTCGTCGGCCGATACGATCGCTGATGATGCCGAAGGGAATCTGCAGCACGGCCTGGGTCAGACCGTAGGCACCGATGGCCAGGCCAATCAGTGCGGGAGTGCTTCCGGCCAGATCCATGCCGTAAGTAGCCAGCACTGGCAGCACCATGAACATGCCCAGCATGCGGAAGGCGAACACCAGGGCCAAGCCGCCGGCAGCGCGAGTCTCGCTGCCACTCATGCGGTCGCTATGGGAATCGTGCATGAAAAATGCCCCATGAAAAACAGCCGGCGATTCTAGCAGCCCTCACAGCGCCGATACAGGCACTCACTTTGCCGCGGGGTGCCGCCTGCCCCTATACTCGACCGTTTTCCGCTCGCCAAAGGTGGCCAGCACCAGGCCACTCGTCAGCGCTGATGAATGCACCTGCAACCGGCGCGCTGATGGCAACGCAGACAGCTTTTAGAGGTTTTCCAGTGGACAAGATCCTGATTCGTGGCGCCCGCACCCATAACCTCAAGAACATCGACCTGACCCTGCCACGCGACAAGCTGATCGTGATTACCGGCCTGTCCGGTTCCGGCAAGTCGTCGCTGGCCTTCGACACGCTCTACGCCGAGGGCCAGCGCCGTTACGTCGAGTCGCTGTCGGCCTATGCCCGGCAGTTCCTGTCGATGATGGAAAAGCCCGACGTCGATACCATCGAGGGTCTTTCCCCGGCCATTTCCATCGAGCAGAAGTCCACCTCGCACAACCCGCGCTCCACCGTCGGCACCATCACCGAGATCTACGACTACCTGCGTCTACTCTACGCCCGCGTCGGCACGCCGCGCTGCCCGGATCACGACGTACCGCTGGAGGCACAGACCGTCAGCCAGATGGTCGACCAGGTGCTGGCCCTGCCGGAAGGGCGCAAGCTGATGTTGCTCGCCCCGGTGGTGCGCGAACGCAAGGGCGAGCACCTGTCGGTGTTCGAGGAGCTGCGTGCGCAGGGTTTCGTCCGTGCCCGGGTCAACGGCAAGCTGCATGAGCTGGACGAGTTGCCCAAGCTGGACAAGCAGAAGAAGCATAGCATCGACGTGGTGGTGGACCGCTTCAAGGTGCGTGAAGACCTGCAGCAGCGCCTGGCCGAATCCTTCGAGACCGCCCTCGGCCTGGCCGACGGCATCGCCCTGATCGCCCCCATGGATGATGAGGAAGGTGAGGAAATCATCTTCTCCGCGCGCTTCGCCTGCCCGCACTGCGGCCATTCGATCAGCGAGCTGGAACCCAAGCTGTTCTCCTTCAACAACCCGGCCGGTGCCTGCCCGACCTGCGACGGCCTGGGGGTGAAGCAGTTCTTCGACGCCAAGCGCCTGATCAACGGCGAACTGACCCTGGCCGAAGGCGCCATTCGCGGCTGGGACAGGCGCAACGTCTATTACTTCCAGATGCTCGGCTCGCTCTCGAATCACTACGGTTTCAGCCTGGAAGAGCCCTTCGACGAGCTGGCGGCCGAGCACCAGAAGGTGATCCTGTTCGGCAGCGGCACGCAGAGCGTGGACTTCAAGTACCTCAACGACCGCGGCGATATCGTCAAACGCTCGCACCCCTTCGAGGGCATCATCCCCAACCTCGAGCGGCGTTATCGCGAGACCGAGTCGAACAGCGTGCGCGAGGAACTGGCCAAGTTCCTCAGCACCCAGCCCTGCCCCGACTGCCGTGGCACGCGCCTGCGCCGCGAGGCACGGCACGTCTGGGTCGGCGAGAAGACCCTGCCGGCGGTCACCGGCCTGCCGGTGGGCGAGGCCTGCGATTACTTCGGCGAACTGCACCTGAGCGGCCGCCGTGGCGAGATCGCCGAGAAGATCCTCAAGGAAATCCGCGAACGTTTGCAGTTCCTGGTCAACGTCGGCCTCGACTACCTGACCCTGGATCGCAGCGCCGACACCCTGTCCGGCGGCGAGGCCCAGCGTATTCGCCTGGCCAGCCAGATCGGCGCCGGCCTGGTGGGGGTCATGTACATCCTCGACGAGCCGTCCATCGGTCTGCACCAGCGCGACAACGAACGCCTGCTGGCCACCCTCACCCACCTGCGCAACCTGGGCAACACGGTGATCGTGGTGGAGCACGACGAGGACGCCATCCGCCTGGCCGACTACGTGGTGGACATCGGCCCCGGCGCCGGCGTGCATGGCGGGCAGATCGTCTCGCAGGGCACACCCGACCAGGTGATGGCCGACCCGCAGTCGCTGACCGGCAGCTACCTGTCCGGGCGCAAGAAGATCCTTTACCCGGCCACCCGCACCCCGCGCGACAAGAAGAAGTTGCTCAAGCTCAAGGGGGCGCGCGGCAACAACCTGCGCAAGGTCGATCTGGAGATCCCGGTCGGCCTGCTCACCTGCGTCACCGGCGTGTCCGGCTCGGGCAAGTCGACGCTGATCAACAACACCCTGTTCCCCATCACCGCCACCGCGCTGAACGGCGCCACCAGCCTGGAGGCCGCGCCCTACGACTCGTTCGACGGCCTGCAACACCTGGACAAGGTGGTGGACATCGACCAGAGCCCGATCGGCCGCACACCGCGCTCCAACCCGGCCACCTACACCGGCCTGTTCACCCCGATCCGCGAACTGTTCGCCGGCGTGCCGGAGTCGCGCTCGCGCGGTTACGGGCCGGGGCGCTTCTCCTTCAACGTCAAGGGCGGGCGCTGCGAGGCGTGCCAGGGCGACGGCGTGATCAAGGTGGAGATGCACTTCTTGCCGGACATCTACGTGCCCTGCGACGTGTGCAAGGGCAAGCGCTACAACCGTGAAACCCTGGAAGTGAAATACAAGGGCAAGAGCATCACCGAAGTGCTGGACATGACCATCGAGGATGCCCGCGCCTTCTTCGACGCCGTGCCGGCCATCGCCCGCAAGTTGCAGACGTTGATGGACGTCGGCCTGTCCTATATCAAGCTGGGGCAGAGCGCGACCACCCTGTCCGGCGGCGAGGCGCAGCGGGTCAAGCTGAGCCGCGAGCTGAGCAAGCGCGACACCGGCAAGACCCTGTACATCCTCGACGAACCCACCACCGGCCTACACTTCGCCGATATCCAGCAACTGCTCGATGTGCTGCACCGCCTGCGCGACCACGGCAACACCGTGGTGGTGATCGAGCACAACCTGGACGTGATCAAGACCGCCGACTGGCTGGTGGATCTCGGCCCGGAGGGCGGCTCCAAGGGCGGCATGATCATCGCCACCGGCACACCGGAAGAAGTGGCGGCCAATCCGGCTTCGCATACCGGCCACTTCCTCAAGCCGTTGCTGGAACGAGATAGCGGCAAGCGGCAAGCTTCAAGCGGCAAGTAAGAGCAAAAACAAAAAGCCAGAGCATCAGCTCTGGCTTTTTCTTGCAGCTTGCGGCTTGAAGCTCACATCTGACTTTGCAGGTACTTCTCCAGCCCCAGCTTGTCGATCAGTTGCAGTTGGATCTCCAGCCAGTAGGCATGGTCTTCCTCGGTGTCCTTGAGCTGAGCCAGGAGGATGTCGCGGGTCTGGTAATCCTGGTGTTTCTCGCACAGTTCGATGCCCTTGCTCAGGGCCGCACGCACTTCGTACTCCAGGGCCAGATCCAGCTTCAGCGCTTCGGGTACGGTCTGGCCGAACTTGAAGGGGCTCGGCACCATGTCCGGCACGCCTTCGAGAAAGAGAATCCGCTTGAGCAGCGCATCGGCGTGCTGGGTTTCCTCTTCCATCTCGTGATTGATGCGCTCGTAGAGCTTGTCAAAGCCCCAGTCCTCGTACAGCCGCGAGTGGATGAAATACTGGTCGCGCGCGGCCAGTTCACCCTTGAGCAGGTGCTTGAGGTAGTCGATGACTTCGATATGGCCTTTCATGCCGGCAATCCTTGTTGCATTCGAGTGGGCAATGCTCCGCTTGACGGCGCTCATGGTCAAGCAAAAGCACAACGCCTCCACGAGGGAGGCGTTGTGTTTTGCTGACGCACTGCGGTGCGTCATTCAGACTCAGGCCAGGTCGAAGCGATCCAGGTTCATTACCTTGGTCCAGGCAGCGACGAAGTCCTTGACCAGCTTCTCCTTGCCGTCGGCACTGGCGTACACCTCGGCGTAAGCACGCAGTATCGAGTTGGAGCCGAACACCAGATCATTGCGGGTCGCCGTGTATTTAACCGCACCGGTCTTGCGCTCACGCCCCTCGAACACTTCGCTGGAGCTGTCCACGGCCTTCCACTCGGTGCCCATGTCCAGCAGGTTGACGAAGAAGTCGTTGCTCAGTACGCCGACCTTGTCGGTGAATACACCATGCTGGCCACCGTCATGGTTGGCACCCAGTACACGCAGGCCACCGACCAGGGCGGTCAGCTCCGGCGCGGTCAGGGTCAGCATCTGCGCCTTGTCCACCAGCATGGCCTCGGTGGGCACACCCAGGTTGCCCTTGCTGTAGTTGCGGAAGCCATCGGCAACCGGCTCCAGCACATCGAAGGACTCCACATCGGTCTGATCCTGGCGCGCATCGACACGGCCCGGTGCGAAGGGTACGTCCACAGCCACGCCAGCGGCCTGGGCGGCCAGCTCGACACCGACGTTACCGGCCAGCACGATCACATCGGCCAGCGAAGCCTTGCCGGAGGCCTGCTGGATCTCAACCAGCTTCGGCAGCACCTGAATTGCCCGCTGGTTCACGGCCCAGTCCTTCTGCGGCGTCAGTGCCAGGCGCGCACCATTGGCACCACCACGCTTGTCGCCACCACGGAAGGTGGAAGCCGAAGCCCAGGCCACGGACACCAGATCGCCCACCGACAGCCCGGATGCAGCGATCTTCGCCTTCAGCTCGGCGATATCGGCAGCGCTCGGGTTGTGCACGGCAGCCGGCAGCGGGTCTTGCCAGATCAGATCCTCTTTCGGCACTTCCGGGCCCAAGTAACGCGCTTTCGGCCCCATGTCACGGTGGGTCAGCTTGAACCAGGCGCGGGCGAAGGCATCGGCGAAGGACTGCGGATCCTCGTAGAAGCGCTTGGAGATCTTGCCGAACTCCGGATCGAAACGCAGGCTCAGATCGGTGGTGAGCATGGTCGGCTTGTGGAATTTACCCGGCACATGGGCATCGGGAATGATTTCCGGTGCATCCTTGGCCACCCACTGCTTGGCGCCTGCGGGGGAATGGGTCAGCTCCCACTCGAACTTGAACAGGTTCTCGAAGAAGTTGTTGCTCCATAGCGCCGGCGTCTTCGTCCAGGTCACCTCCAGGCCGCTGGAAACGGTGTCCTTGCCATGGCCGCTACCGTAGTTGCTCATCCAGCCCAGGCCTTGCGCCTCAATGGGCGCAGCCTCCGGCTCCGGCCCCTTGTGCGACTCGGGCGCCGCGCCATGGCATTTGCCGAAGGTATGGCCGCCAGCGATCAGCGCAACGATCTCCTCGTCATTCATGGCCATGCGGTAGAAGGTGGCGCGAATGTCCTTGGCCGCCTCCATGTAGTCGCCGCTGGCATTAGGGCCTTCCGGATTCACATAGATCAGGCCCATGTGCGTGGCACCAAAGGGCTCGGCGAGTTCACGCTTTTCATCCACACGCTTGGGATCGACCCCCAGCCAGGCCTCTTCGGCCCCCCAGTTGACGTCCTGATCCGGTTCCCATACGTCCTCACGACCGCCGGCAAAACCGAAGGTACGGAAGCCCATGGTTTCCAGCGCGACGTTACCGGCGAGGATATACAGGTCAGCCCAGGAGATGGACTGGCCATATTTCTGCTTGATCGGCCACAGCAGGCGACGCGACTTGTCGATATTGACGTTGTCCGGCCAGGAGTTCAGCGGGGCAAAACGTTGCTGACCACGGCCACCGCCGCCCCGGCCGTCGGTGGTGCGATAGGTACCGGCGGAGTGCCAGGCCATACGGATGAACTGCGGGCCATAGTGACCGAAGTCCGCCGGCCACCAATCCTGGCTGTCGGTCATCAGCTTGACCAGATCGGCCTTGAGCGCCTTGTAGTCGAGTTTCTTGAAGGCTTCGGCGTAACTGAAGGTTTCGCCCAGCGGGTTGGAGCGGTCGGAATGCTGATTCAGCAGATCCACACGCAGTTGCTTCGGCCACCAATCCCTGTTGGACGTGCCGCCACCGGCGACGTGATTGAATGGACATTTACCTGGGTTCGACATGGTTCTCTCCTTCTCCTCATCGGGTCGACCCTTGGCCTGCAGTCGACTTTGGAACAAGCGTAGCCGCGCTTTGATAAGAGAACCAATATATGAATTCCAAGAAGCCGATAGGTTTTATCTTTATTTGTTTCAGGAACCAAAGAGCAATGGAAAGCATCAGAGCGCCAAGCCCCTGAAACAAAAAAACCGGGCACAGGGCCCGGTTCTTTCTACAACGTGACGCTTACTCGGCAGTTTCTACCGAGCCAGCGACCGGACGGTCAACCAGCTCGACATAAGCCATCGGGGCGTTGTCGCCAGCGCGGAAGCCGCACTTGAGGATGCGCAGGTAGCCGCCGTTACGGGTGGCGTAGCGCTTGCCCAGATCGTTGAACAGCTTGCCGACGATGGCTTTCGAGCGAGTGCGGTCGAAGGCCAGACGACGGTTGGCAACGCTGTCTTCCTTGGCCAGGGTGATCAGCGGCTCGGCAACGCGACGCAGTTCCTTGGCTTTCGGCAGGGTAGTTTTGATCAGCTCGTGCTCGAACAGCGAGACCGCCATGTTCTGGAACATGGCCTTGCGGTGAGCGCTGGTGCGGCTGAGGTGACGGCCACTTTTACGATGACGCATGGTTCAATTCCTTACCAAACTTGTTCGTTCGGTGATGATGACGATCAGGCAGTCGCCTTGTCGTCTTTCTTCAGACTTGCCGGCGGCCAGTTATCGAGGCGCATACCGAGGGACAGACCACGAGAAGCCAGAACGTCCTTGATTTCGGTCAGGGACTTCTTGCCCAGGTTCGGAGTCTTCAACAGCTCTACTTCGGTGCGCTGGATCAGATCGCCGATGTAGTAGATGTTCTCCGCCTTGAGGCAGTTGGCCGAACGCACGGTCAGTTCCAGATCGTCGACAGGGCGCAGCAGGATCGGATCGATCTCGTCTTCCTGCTCGACCACCACCGGCTCGCTATCACCCTTGAGGTCGACGAACGCGGCCAACTGCTGCTGCAGGATGGTCGCGGCACGACGAATGGCCTCTTCAGGGTCGAGGGTGCCGTTGGTTTCCAGATCGAGAACCAGCTTGTCCAGGTTGGTACGCTGCTCGACACGGGCGTTTTCCACCACGTAAGCAACACGGCGAACGGGGCTGAACGAAGCGTCGAGCTGCAAGCGACCAATGCTGCGGCTTTCGTCTTCGTCGCTCTGACGCGCATCGGCCGGCTCGTAACCGCGGCCACGGGCCACGGTGAGCTTCATGTTCAGCGCGCCGTTGTCGGCCAGGTTGGCGATGACGTGGTCGCCGTTGACGATTTCGACATCGTGATCCAGCTGAATATCGGCAGCGGTAACGACGCCCGGGCCCTTCTTGGACAGAGACAGGGTCACTTCGTCACGGCCGTGCAGCTTGATGGCCAGACCTTTCAGGTTCAGGAGGATCTCGATGACATCTTCCTGCACACCTTCGATCGCGGAGTACTCGTGGAGTACGCCATCGATCTCGGCCTCGACCACTGCACAGCCAGGCATGGAGGACAACAGGATGCGACGCAGCGCGTTGCCCAGGGTATGGCCAAAGCCACGCTCGAGAGGCTCGAGGGTGATCTTGGCGCGGGTCGGACTGACCTCCTGCACATCGATGTGGCGGGGGGTCAGGAACTCATTTACCGAAATCTGCATGGATGCACCTATTTTCTAGCCCTTACTTGGAGTAGAGCTCGACAATCAGGCTCTCGTTGATGTCAGCGGACAGATCGCTACGAGCCGGGACGTTCTTGAACACACCCGACTTCTTCTCGGCGTCTACTTCTACCCACTCAACACGGCCGCGTTGGGCGCAGAGCTCGAGAGCCTGAGCGATGCGCAGCTGGTTGCGCGACTTCTCGCGAACAGCAACGACGTCGCCAGCCTTAACCTGGTAGGACGGTACGTTTACGGTCTTACCGTTGACGCTGATCGCTTTGTGCGAAACTAGCTGACGGGACTCGGCACGAGTGGCGCCAAAACCCATACGGTAAACCACGTTATCCAGACGGCACTCCAGCAGTTGCAGCAGGTTTTCGCCGGTGGCGCCCTTCTGGCTGGCAGCTTGCTTGTAGTAACCACTGAACTGACGCTCCAGCACGCCGTAGATACGACGGACTTTCTGCTTCTCACGGAGCTGGGTGCCGTAGTCGGATTGACGACCGCGACGCTGACCGTGGATGCCGGGAGCGGATTCGATATTGCATTTGGATTCCAGCGCGCGAACACCGCTCTTCAGGAAGAGATCGGTGCCTTCACGGCGAGACAGTTTGCACTTGGGACCAATGTAACGAGCCATTTCTCACTGTCTCCTGTTTACACGCGACGCTTCTTCGGCGGACGGCACCCGTTGTGCGGGATGGGCGTCACGTCGGTGATGCTGGCGATTTTGTAGCCGCAGGCGTTCAGAGCACGCACAGCGGATTCGCGACCCGGGCCCGGGCCCTTGACGTTCACGTCGAGGTTCTTCAGGCCATACTCCAGGGCGGCCTGACCGGCACGCTCGGCGGCGATCTGGGCAGCGAACGGAGTGGACTTACGCGAGCCGCGGAAACCCGAACCACCAGAGGTAGCCCAGGACAGGGCGTTACCCTGACGGTCGGTAATGGTCACGATGGTGTTGTTGAAAGACGCGTGGATGTGGGCGATGCCATCGACCACCGTCTTTTTGACTTTCTTACGAGTACGAGCAGCAGGTTTTGCCATGACTAGATTCCTGTCGATTCGCGAATGCGATTACTTGCGGATCGGCTTACGCGGGCCCTTACGGGTGCGAGCGTTGGTCTTGGTGCGCTGACCGCGAACCGGCAGACCTTTACGATGACGCAGGCCGCGGTAGCAACCCAGATCCATCAAGCGCTTGATCTTCATATTCACTTCACGACGCAGGTCGCCTTCGGTATTCACCTTGGCTACTTCGCCACGCAGTTGCTCGATCTGCTCGTCAGTCAGATCCTTGATTTTCGCAGCCGGATTTACGCCGGTAGCGGCACAGATTTTCTGTGCAGTGGTGCGACCAACACCATAGATGTAGGTCAGCGAGATAACAGTGTGCTTGTTATCCGGAATGTTAACGCCTGCAATACGGGCCATTCAGTGGAACTCCAATTGACAGCTACCTACGCCCCGGAAGCCAAGAAATAGGGCGCGAGATATTAACGCTGTAAAAACAAATAATCAACCCGGCAGCGCACTAGCTGCCGGGCTTATCACGCGTGGTTCACACTCAGCCTTGGCGCTGCTTGTGACGCGGCTCTGCGCTGCAGATCACCCGCACGACACCTTCGCGACGGATAATTTTGCAGTTACGGCACAGCTTTTTCACCGATGCACGAACTTTCATTACCAACTCCTCGAACCTTACGGGTGGATCAGCGGAGCATGCCGCTGCCATAACCCTTCAGGTTGGCTTTCTTCATCAGGGAATCGTACTGGTGAGACACGAGGTGCGATTGCACTTGGGACATGAAGTCCATGACAACCACGACCACGATCAGCAACGAGGTCCCGCCAAGGTAGAACGGAACGTTGGCCGCCACCACCAGGAACTGGGGCAGCAGGCACACGGCCGTCATGTACAGAGCACCGAACATGGTCAAACGGGTCAGAACGCCATCGATATAGCGCGCCGACTGCTCGCCCGGACGGATACCCGGAATAAAGGCACCGGACTTCTTCAGGTTTTCCGCTACGTCTTTCGGGTTGAACATCAGCGCCGTGTAGAAGAAGCAGAAGAAAATGATCCCTGCACTAAACAGCAAGATGTTCAACGGCTGACCGGGAGCGATCGCCTGCGCAATGTCCTGCAACCAGCCCAGACCTTCGGACTGACCGAACCAGGAACCCAGCGAAGCCGGGAACAGCAGAAGGCTGCTGGCGAAAATGGCCGGAATCACACCCGCCATGTTCACCTTCAACGGCAGGTGACTGGTCTGCGCAGCGAAGACCTTGCGGCCCTGCTGACGCTTGGCGTAGTGCACCGCAATGCGGCGCTGACCACGCTCGATGAACACCACGAAAGCGATGATCGCCACAGCCAGCAGAGCGATGGCAACCAGAGCGAAGATATTGATATCGCCCTGACGCGCAGACTCGAAAGACTGCCCGATCGCCCTCGGCAGACCGGCCACGATGCCAGCGAAGATCAGCATCGAGATACCGTTGCCGACACCGCGCTCGGTGATCTGCTCGCCCAGCCACATCATGAACATCGCGCCCGCCACGAAAGTGGTGACCGCCACGAAGTGGAAACCGAAACCGACCGAGAACGCGACGCCCTGACTGGCCAGCCCCACGGACATGCCGGTGGCCTGTACCAATGCCAGGACGAGAGTGCCGTAGCGGGTGTACTGGCTGATCTTGCGACGGCCAGCTTCACCTTCCTTCTTCAACTGCTCCAGCTGCGGGCTGACGGCGGTCATCGGCTGCATGATGATCGAAGCCGAGATGTACGGCATGATCCCCAGTGCAAAGATGCTCATCCGCTCCAGCGCGCCGCCGGAAAACATGTTGAACAAGCTAAGAATGGTCCCCTCATTCTGGCGGAACAAGTCCGCCAGGCGGTCCGGGTTAATGCCGGGCACCGGGATGTGCGCGCCTATCCGATAGACGATGATCGCCAGGAACAGAAAACGCAGACGAGCCCAGAGTTCGGACAACCCGCCACCTGCCAACGCAGAGAGAGCACCTTGCTTAGCCATTTAGTCCTCGAACTTACCGCCATCTGCTTCGATAGCCGCACGCGCACCCTTGGTGGCAGCGATACCTTTCAGGGTGACCGCACGGGTAACCTCGCCGGACAGCATGACTTTCACACGCTGTACGTGATGGCCAACCAGATTGGCATCCTTCAGAGCCTGCAGAGTGACGACACCTTCGACCTTGTTCAGCTCGGAGGTACGCACTTCGGCGCGATCCATAGCCTTCAGGGAAACGAAGCCGAACTTCGGCAGACGGCGGTGCAACGGCTGTTGACCACCCTCGAAGCCCGGAGCGATGGAACCACCGGAGCGGGAGGTTTGACCCTTGTGGCCACGGCCACCGGTCTTGCCCAGACCGCTACCGATGCCACGGCCCGGACGGTGCTTTTCGCGACGGGCACCCGGCGCGGAACGCAGATCGTTCAGTTGCATGATTAACCCTCCACCTTCAGCAGGTAGTAAGCCTTGTTGATCATGCCGCGGTTTTCAGGAGTGTCCTGAACTTCGACGGTGTGACCAATGCGACGCAGGCCCAGGCCCTTGACGCAAGCTTTGTGATTGGCCAGACGGCCATTGGTGCTCTTGATCAGAGTCACTTTGACGGTGTTAGCCATGGTTAGAGAATCTCCTCGACGCTCTTGCCACGCTTGGCCGCAACGGACGCAGGGGATTGCATGGCCTTCAGACCTTCGAAAGTGGCATGCACCACGTTCACCGGGTTGGTGGAGCCGTAGCACTTGGCCAGAACGTTCTGTACGCCAGCCACTTCCAGCACGGCACGCATGGCGCCGCCGGCGATGATGCCGGTACCTTCGGATGCCGGCTGCATGTACACCTTGGAGGCGCCATGAGCGGACTTGACCGGGTACTGCAGGGTGGTGCCGTTCAGATCCACCTGGATCATGTTGCGACGCGCAGCTTCCATCGCCTTCTGGATGGCAGCCGGTACTTCACGGGACTTGCCACGGCCGAAACCGACGCGACCCTTGCCATCACCTACCACGGTCAGCGCGGTGAAGGTGAAGATACGGCCGCCTTTAACGGTCTTGGCAACGCGGTTCACCTGAACCAGCTTCTCGATGTAGCCTTCGTCGCGCTTTTGGTCGTTATTTGCCATAACTTAGAACTCCAGCCCGCCTTCACGAGCAGCATCGGCCAGCGCCTTGACGCGACCGTGGTACTTGAAGCCAGAACGGTCGAATGCAACCTGGGTCACACCAGCGGCTTTCGCACGCTCGGCTACCAGCTGACCAACTTTCTTGGCGGCGTCGACGTTGCCAGTGGCGCCGTCGCGCAGTGCTTTGTCCAAAGTCGAGGCACTGGCCAGGACCTTGCTGCCGTCGGCCGAGATGACCTGGGCATAGATGTGCTGCGAGGAGCGGTACACGCACAGACGCACGGCTTCGAGCTCGTGCATTTTCAGGCGTGCTTTGCGAGCGCGACGCAGACGAGTAACTTTTTTCTCGTTCATATCTCAGCCCCTTACTTCTTCTTGGCTTCTTTACGACGGACGACTTCATCCGCGTAACGAACACCCTTGCCCTTGTACGGCTCAGGACGACGGAAATCACGGATTTCCGCAGCTACCTGACCCACCATCTGCTTGTCGATACCCTTGATCAGGATCTCGGTCTGGTTCGGGGTTTCGGCCACGACGCCTGCCGGCAGTTCGTAGTCGATCGGGTGGGAGAAGCCCAGAGCGAGGTTCAGCACCTGACCTTTGGCCTGAGCTTTGTAGCCCACGCCGACCAGTTGCAGCTTACGCTCGAAGCCTTGGCTGACACCGATGACCATGTTGTTGACCAGGGCACGAGTAGTACCGGCCATGGCGCGGTTCTGCTGATCGCCATTACGAGCGGCGAAACGCAGCTCGGAGCCTTCCTGGATCACTTCCACGGACGAGTGAACGTTCAGTTCCAGAGCGCCCTTGGCACCCTTGACCGAAAGCTGCTGACCGGCGAGTTTGACCTCGACACCGGCAGGCAGCACGACGGGGTTCTTAGCAACGCGAGACATGCTTATCCCCCCTTAGAACACGGTGCAGAGCACTTCGCCGCCGACACCGGCAGCGCGCGCAGCGCGATCCGTCATCACACCCTTGTTGGTGGAGACGATGGAAACACCGAGACCGCCGCGTACCTTCGGCAGGTCATCGACGGATTTGTATTGACGAAGGCCGGGACGGCTCACGCGCTTGACTTCCTCGATGACCGGACGGCCCTCGAAGTACTTCAGCTCGATGGACAACTGCGGCTTGGCTTCGCCATTGACTTCGTAACCCGCAATGTAACCTTCGTCCTTCAGAACCTTGGCTACAGCCACCTTCAGAGTGGAAGACGGCATGCTTACGACGGACTTTTCAGCCATCTGGGCATTACGGATACGAGTTAGCATGTCCGCTAACGGGTCCTGCATACTCATGGGCTAGACGCTCCTGATACAAAAAGAACAGCCAGAAGGCTGTGGGATCATCCAAAAGCTCGGCACGCAAATACCAGGCTCAGGAGAGCCGGACATTCTAGAGACCGATCAAAAATGAATCAAGCCCCAAAAGGGGCTTGTTCACATAAAGACAAAGCCGGCACTAGGCCGGCTTCGCTTTTTTACTACGCCTTACCAGCTGGCTTTCACCAGGCCCGGTACGTCACCGCGCATGGCGGCTTCGCGCAGCTTGTTACGCGACAGACCGAACTTGCGGTAAACGCCGTGCGGACGGCCGGTGATGCGGCAGCGGTTACGCAGGCGCGAGGCGCTGGCGTCACGCGGCTGCTTCTGCAGGGCGACCTGGGCTTCCCAACGAGCTTCCGGAGTGGAGTTCGGGTTGGCGATGATCGCTTTCAGCTCGGCACGCTTCTTGGCGTACTTGGCAACCGTCTGCTGACGCTTCAGCTCGCGGTTCTTCATGCTTGTCTTGGCCATTTGTCCAGACTCCGATCAGTTGCGGAACGGGAAGTTGAAAGCACGCAGCAGAGCGCGGCCTTCATCATCGTTACGGGCAGTGGTAGTCAGGGTGATGTCCAGACCACGCAGCGCATCGATCTTGTCGTAATCGATTTCCGGGAAGATGATCTGCTCTTTCACGCCCATGCTGTAGTTGCCACGGCCGTCGAAGGACTTGGCATTCAGGCCGCGGAAGTCACGCACGCGCGGCAGGGAGATGGACAGCAGACGATCCAGGAACTCGTACATACGCTCGCGACGCAGAGTGACCTTGACGCCAATCGGCCAGCCCTCACGAACCTTGAAACCTGCGATCGACTTGCGGGCATGAGTCACGACGACTTTCTGACCGGTGATCTTCTCGAGGTCGGCAACGGCGTTCTCGATGACTTTCTTGTCACCGATCGCTTCGCCCAGGCCCATGTTCAGGGTGATTTTGGTGATGCGCGGAACTTCCATCACGTTCGCCAGCTTCAGTTCTTCCTTCAGCTTGGGCGCGATTTCCTTCCGGTAAATCTCTTTCAGTCGTGCCATGGTGTTCTACCTATGATTCTCAAGCGCCAACCGGCTTCTGGGTGGACTTGAAGACACGAATTTTCTTGCCGTCTTCAACCTTGAAGCCAACGCGATCAGCCTTGTTGGTTTCAGAGTTGAAGATGGCAACGTTGGAAGCGTGCAGTGGCGCTTCTTTCTCGACGATACCGCCCTGAACGCCCGACATCGGGTTCGGCTTGGTATGACGCTTCACCAGGTTGATGCCACCGACGACCAGACGGTCGTCAGCGAGAACCTTGAGCACCTTACCGCGCTTACCTTTGTCTTTGCCGGCGATCACGATGATCTCGTCGTCACGACGAATCTTTTGCATGTCGGATCTCCTTAAAGCACTTCAGGGGCGAGCGAGACGATCTTCATGAACTTCTCGGAACGCAGTTCACGGGTCACTGGCCCGAAAATACGGGTACCGATCGGCTCTTGCTTGTTGTTCAGCAGAACAGCAGCGTTGCCGTCGAAGCGGATGATCGAACCATCGGCACGGCGAACGCCGTGACGGGTACGAACGACCACTGCGGTCATGACCTGACCTTTCTTCACCTTGCCGCGCGGAATTGCTTCCTTGACGGTGACCTTGATGATGTCGCCGATGCCGGCGTAGCGACGATGGGAGCCGCCCAGCACCTTGATGCACATCACACGACGTGCACCACTGTTGTCAGCCACATCGAGCATGGATTGAGTCTGAATCATAAAATTTCTCCGACCCCTAGCCCTTAGACTTCGACTGCGCGTTCAACGACTTCAACCAGGGCCCAGGACTTGGTCTTGGACTGCGGGCGGGTCTCACGGATGGAGACGAAATCGCCGATCTTGCACTGGTTGTTTTCGTCGTGAGCGTGCAGCTTGGTCGAACGCTTGACGTATTTACCGTAGATCGGGTGCTTGACGCGACGCTCGATCAGAACGGTGATGGTCTTGTCCATCTTGTCGCTGACAACACGGCCGGTCAGCGTACGGACTGTTTTTTCAACTTCGGCCATGATTACTTACCTGCCTGCTGGCTGAGGACAGTCTTGACGCGAGCGATGTCGCGCTTCACTTGCGAGAGCAGGTGAGTCTGCCCCAGTTGGCCAGTCGCCTTCTGCATACGCAGATTGAACTGGTCGCGCAGCAGGCCGAGCAGTTGCTCGTTCAGCTGTTGCGCGCTTTTTTCACGAAGTTCGGTCGCTTTCATCACATCACCGTCCGCTTAACAAAGGTGGTGGCGAGCGGCAGCTTTGCAGCAGCCAGGGCGAAAGCCTCGCGCGCCAACTCTTCGGATACGCCTTCGATCTCGTACAGGACCTTGCCCGGTTGGATCTGGGCTACCCAGTACTCGACGCCACCCTTACCTTTACCCATACGCACCTCGAGAGGCTTCTTGGTAACCGGCTTGTCCGGGAAGACGCGGATCCAGATCTTGCCGCCACGCTTAACGTGACGGGTCAGAGCACGACGAGCGGACTCGATCTGACGAGCGGTGAGACGACCGCGGGCAACGGACTTCAGCGCGAATTCGCCGAAGCTCACTTTGCTACCGCGCTGAGCCAGACCACGGTTGTGGCCGGTCATCTGCTTGCGGAACTTCGTACGCTTTGGTTGCAACATGATGCGTACTCCTTATTTCTTGGCAGCTTTACGAGGAGCGGGCGCTTGCGGCTTCAGCTCTTCAGTGCGGCCACCGATGACCTCACCCTTGAAGATCCAAACCTTGACGCCGATCACACCGTAGGTGGTGTGCGCTTCGTAGGTGGCGTAATCGATGTCGGCACGCAGGGTGTGCAGGGGCACACGACCTTCGCGATACCACTCGGTACGGGCGATTTCAGCGCCGCCGAGACGACCACTCACCTGGATCTTGATGCCCTTGGCACCAATGCGCATGGCGTTCTGTACAGCGCGCTTCATGGCGCGACGGAACATCACACGACGCTCCAGCTGCTGAGCTACGCTCTGCGCAACCAGCATACCGTCGAGCTCCGGCTTGCGGATCTCTTCGATATTGATGTGCACCGGCACACCCATTTGCTTGGTCAGGTCCTGACGCAGCTTCTCAACATCTTCACCTTTCTTGCCGATCACGATGCCGGGACGAGCGGTGTGGATGGTGATGCGTGCGGTTTGAGCCGGGCGAGCGATGTCGATACGGCTAACGGACGCGCTTTTTAGTTTGTCTTGCAGGTATGCACGAACCTTCAGGTCGGCATTCAGATAGTCGGCATAATTGCGACCGTCTGCGTACCAGACCGAGGTGTGATCCTTGACGATTCCCAGGCGGATGCCAACGGGATGTACTTTCTGACCCATCTGATCGACTCCGTTACTTGTCCGCAACCTTGACAGTGATATGGCAAGACCGCTTGACGATGCGATCAGCACGGCCTTTGGCACGCGGCATGATGCGCTTAAGCGAACGCCCTTCGTTGACGAAAACGGTGCTGACCTTCAGATCATCAACGTCTGCGCCTTCGTTGTGCTCGGCGTTGGCCACGGCCGACTCCAGCACCTTCTTCATGATCTCGGCGGCTTTCTTGTTGCTGAAAGCCAGGAGGTTGAGCGCTTCGCCCACCTTCTTCCCGCGGATCTGGTCAGCGACCAAGCGGGCTTTCTGGGCGGAGATGCGAGCGCCCGACAACTTAGCGGCTACTTCAGTCATTTCCTAACCCCTTAGCGCTTGGCTTTTTTGTCTGCCACGTGACCACGGTAGGTACGAGTGGCAGCAAATTCGCCGAGTTTGTGGCCGACCATGTCTTCGTTCACGAGAACCGGGACATGTTGACGACCGTTATGCACAGCGATGGTCAGACCGACCATCTGCGGCAGGATCATGGAACGGCGCGACCAGGTTTTAACCGGCTTGCGATCGTTCTTTTCCACCGCCGCCTCGACCTTCTTCAGTAGGTGAAGATCGATAAAAGGACCTTTTTTCAGAGAACGTGGCACTGTCGTATCCCTCTATTTACTTGCGACGACGGACGATCATGTTGTCGGTGCGCTTGTTAGCACGGGTCTTCGCGCCCTTGGTCGGGAAGCCCCATGGCGACACCGGATGACGACCACCGGAGGTACGACCTTCACCACCACCGTGCGGGTGATCTACCGGGTTCATGGCAACACCACGAACGGTCGGACGAACGCCACGCCAGCGTTTGGCACCGGCTTTACCCAGCGAACGCAGGCTGTGCTCGGAGTTCGAGACTTCGCCCAGGGTCGCACGGCACTCGGCCAGGACTTTACGCATCTCGCCGGAGCGCAGACGCAGGGTCACATAAGCACCTTCACGAGCGATCAGCTGAGCGGAAGCTCCAGCGGAGCGAGCGATCTGAGCACCCTTGCCCGGCTTCAGCTCGATACCGTGAACGGTCGAACCCACCGGAATGTTGCGCAGCTGCAGGCTGTTGCCCGGCTTGATCGGGGCCATGATGCCCGCAACCAGTTGATCGCCAGCTACCACGCCTTTCGGGGCGATGATGTAGCGACGCTCACCGTCGGCGTACTTCAGCAGAGCGATGTGAGCAGTACGGTTCGGATCGTATTCCACGCGCTCGACGGTGGCAGGGATGCCATCCTTGTCGTTGCGACGGAAGTCGACCAGACGGTAATGCTGCTTGTGACCACCACCGATATGACGGGTGGTGATGCGGCCGTTGTTGTTACGACCACCGGATTTCGACTTCTTCGCCAGCAGCGGAGCATAAGGAGCGCCTTTGTGCAGCTCCTGATTGACCACCTTGACCACAAAACGGCGGCCAGCGGAAGTCGGTTTGCATTTAACGATTGCCATGATGCACCCCTTCCTTACTCAGCACTGCTGGTGAAATCGAGATCTTGGCCCGGCTGAAGGGAGATAACTGCCTTCTTCCAGTCGTTACGCTTGCCCAGACCGCGAGCGGTGCGCTTGCTCTTGCCCAGAACATTCTGGGTAGTAACGCGCTGAACCTTCACGTTGAACAGGCTTTCGACGGCCTTCTTGATTTCCAGCTTGGTCGCATCGGTAGCGACTTTGAAAACGAACTGACCTTGCTTGTCAGCCAGCGTCGTGGCCTTCTCGGAGACGTGCGGGCCAAGCAGCACTTTGAATACGCGTTCCTGGTTCATCCCAGCAGCTCCTCGAATTTCTTCACGGCCGAAACGGTGACCAGCACCTTTTCGTACGCGATCAGGCTGACCGGATCAGAACCCTGGACGTCACGTACGTCGACGTGCGGCAGGTTGCGGGCAGCCAGGTACAGGTTCTCGTCGACGGCATCGGAAACGATCAGCACGTCGTTCAGGCCCAGGCCGTTGAGCTTGCTCAGCAGCGCCTTGGTCTTCGGAGCCTCGACGGCGAAGTCTTCGACCACGACCAGACGATCGGTACGCACCAGCTCAGCAAGGATGGAGCGCAGGGCAGCGCGGTACATCTTCTTGTTCAGCTTTTGCTCGTGGTTGCGGGTGGACGCTGCGAAGGTCACACCACCGCCACGCCAGATCGGACCACGGGTGGTACCGGCACGGGCACGACCGGTGCCCTTCTGACGCCAGGGGCGCTTGCCGCCACCGGAAACGTCGGAACGGGACTTCTGGCCTTTGGTGCCCTGACGGCCGCCAGCCATGTAGGCTACGACTGCTTGGTGAACCAGGGTCTCATTGAACTCGCCACCGAAGGTCGCATCGGACACTTCGATCGCCTGAGCGCCATTTACATTCAATTGCATCTCAGATTCTCCCCTTACGCCTTGACAGCCGGACGAACGATAACGTCGCCGCCAGTAGCGCCAGGAACGGCACCCTTGACCAGCAGCAGGTTACGCTCGGCGTCTACGCGCACGACTTCCAGGGACTGAACGGTAACGCGCTCGGCACCCAGGTGACCGGACATCTTCTTGCCCTTGAATACGCGACCCGGGGTCTGGCACTGGCCAATGGAACCCGGAACACGGTGGGACACGGAGTTGCCGTGAGTGTTGTCTTGGCCGCGGAAGTTCCAACGCTTGATGGTACCGGCGAAGCCTTTACCTTTGGACTGACCAGTGACATCCACCAGTTGACCAGCTTGGAATATTTCAGCGTTGATCAGATCGCCAGCCTGGTAGTCGCCTTCTTCAAGACGGAACTCCATGACGGTACGACCTGCCGCGACGTTCGCCTTGGCGAAGTGACCGGCCTGAGCCTTGCTGACACGGGAGGCACGGCGCTCACCTACAGTGACCTGCACTGCGCGGTAGCCATCGGACTCCTCGTTTTTGAACTGGGTGACGCGATTCGGCTCGATCTCGATGACCGTGACCGGAATGGAGACACCTTCTTCGGTGAAAATGCGGGTCATGCCGCACTTACGACCGACTACACCAATAGTCATGTTATAAACCTCATGAGTGTACGGGGCTTTCACCCGCTATGGCCGCCCATTTCAGAGCGTTACACGACTAAAACCGCCAGGTTTTAGCCGAGGCTGATCTGCACTTCCACGCCTGCCGCAAGGTCGAGCTTCATCAGCGCGTCGACGGTTTTGTCCGTCGGCTGAACGATGTCCAGCACACGCTTATGAGTGCGGATTTCGTACTGATCGCGCGCGTCCTTGTTGACGTGCGGAGAGATCAGAACGGTGTACCGCTCCTTACGAGTAGGCAGAGGAATCGGACCACGCACCTGAGCACCAGTACGTTTCGCGGTTTCCACGATTTCCTGGGTAGATTGATCGATCAGGCGATGGTCAAAAGCCTTCAACCGAATACGGATTTGTTGGTTTTGCATTTTGACCTCAGATTCCAAGCTGCTAATTCCCACAGACGGACTACGCCCGCTCGAGGGAGGCGCAATTGTACGGATGCCCCCTGGGGGTGTCAACTTTTAACCAGCTCAATAAAAAAGGGCCCCGAAGGGCCCTTTCCTTACCGCGGATCGAGGAGATTATTCGACGATCTTGGCAACCACGCCGGCACCAACGGTACGACCACCTTCGCGAATCGCGAAGCGCAGGCCGTCTTCCATGGCGATCGGCTTGATCAGGGTGACAACCATCTTGATGTTGTCGCCCGGCATTACCATCTCAACGCCTTCCGGCAGTTCGCACGAACCGGTCACGTCAGTGGTACGGAAGTAGAACTGCGGACGGTAGCCCTTGAAGAACGGGGTGTGACGACCACCTTCTTCCTTGGACAGCACGTAAACCTCAGCCTCGAACTTGGTGTGCGGCTTGATGGTGCCCGGCTTGGCCAGTACCTGACCACGCTCGACTTCATCACGCTTGGTGCCGCGCAGCAGCACGCCGCAGTTCTCGCCAGCACGACCTTCGTCCAGCAGCTTGCGGAACATTTCCACGCCGGTGCAGGTGGTCTTGGTGGTCGGACGCAGACCGACGATCTCGATCTCTTCCTGAACCTTGACGATACCGCGCTCGACACGGCCAGTTACCACGGTGCCGCGGCCGGAGATCGAGAACACGTCTTCGATCGGCATCAGGAACGGCTTGTCGATGGCACGAACCGGCTCAGGGATGTAGGTATCCAGAGTCTCGACCAGCTTCTTGACCGCAGTGGTGCCCAGTTCGTTGTCGTCTTCGCCATTCAGCGCCATCAGCGCGGAACCGATGATGATCGGAGTGTCGTCACCCGGGAAGTCATAGGTGCTCAGCAGGTCGCGAACTTCCATCTCGACCAGTTCCAGCAGCTCAGCGTCGTCAACCATGTCGGCCTTGTTCAGGAACACGACGATGTACGGTACGCCTACCTGACGGGACAGCAGGATGTGCTCACGGGTTTGCGGCATGGGGCCGTCGGCAGCCGAGCAGACCAGGATCGCGCCGTCCATCTGGGCAGCACCGGTGATCATGTTCTTCACGTAGTCGGCGTGACCCGGGCAGTCAACGTGCGCGTAGTGACGAATGTTGGAGTCGTACTCTACGTGCGCAGTGTTGATGGTGATACCACGAGCTTTCTCTTCCGGAGCGCTGTCGATCTTGTCGAAGTCGACCTTGGCCGAACCGAAAACTTCGGAGCAGACGCGGGTCAGAGCAGCGGTCAGAGTGGTCTTACCGTGGTCAACGTGACCGATGGTGCCGACGTTGACGTGCGGTTTGTTACGTTCGAATTTTTCCTTAGCCACGACAGTAAACCTCTTACTTAAAGGGCGGGATTAGCCTTGTTTTTTAACCAGAGCTTCGACGATGTTCGACGGAGCTTCGGCGTATTTGGAGAATTCCATGGAGTAGCTGGCGCGACCCTGGGACATGGAACGGACGTCGGTAGCGTAACCAAACATCTCGCCCAGCGGAACTTCGGCACGGATAACCTTACCGGAAACCGAATCTTCCATACCCTGGATCAGACCACGACGACGGTTCAGGTCACCCATCACGTCACCCATGTAGTCCTCGGGAGTCACCACTTCCACCTTCATGATCGGCTCGAGCACCTTACCACCGCCCTTCTGGGCCAGTTGCTTGGTCGCCATGGAGGCAGCGATCTTGAACGCCATCTCGTTGGAGTCGACGTCGTGGTAGGAACCATCGAACACGGTCGCCTTCAGGCCGATCAGCGGATAGCCGGCAACGACGCCGTTCTTCATCTGCTCTTCGATACCCTTCTGGATGGCCGGGATGTATTCCTTCGGAACCACACCACCTACGACTTCGTTGGTGAACACCAGACCCTCGGTGATGTTGCCCTTGTCGTCCACGTCCGGAGTCGAGAAGCGGATCCAGCAGTGACCGAACTGACCACGACCACCGGACTGACGAACGAACTTGCCTTCGATCTCGACATTGTCCTTGGAAATGGTTTCGCGGTAGGCCACCTGCGGCTTGCCAATGTTGGCCTCGACGCCGAACTCGCGCTTCATGCGGTCAACGAGGATGTCCAGGTGCAGCTCACCCATACCACCGATGATGGTCTGGCCGGACTCTTCGTCGGTCTTGACGCGGAAGGACGGGTCTTCCTGGGCCAGCTTGCCCAGCGCGATACCCATCTTCTCCTGGTCAGCCTTGGTCTTCGGCTCGACAGCCACGTGAATTACGGGCTCCGGGAAGTCCATACGCTCGAGAACGATCGGCTTGTCCGGATCGCACAGGGTGTCACCAGTGGTGACGTCCTTCATGCCGATCAGAGCAGCGATGTCGCCCGCGCGCACTTCCTTGATCTCGTCACGCTGGTTGGCGTGCATCTGCACCATACGACCAACGCGCTCTTTCTTGCCTTTCACGGAGTTGATGACCGACTGGCCGGACTCCAGAACGCCCGAGTAAACGCGAACGAAGGTCAGGGTACCGACGAAGGGGTCGGTCGCGATCTTGAACGCCAGCGCCGAGAACGGCTCGTTGTCGTCCGCATGACGCTCGTCCTTCGGTGCTTCGTCGCCAAGATCGATGTGATCCGGGTGGATACCCTGAATCGCAGGAATCTCGGTCGGCGCCGGCAGGAAGTCGATGACGGCATCGAGAACCAGAGGAACACCCTTGTTCTTGAACGAGGAACCGCAGACAGCCGGAACGATCTCGCTCGCCAGAGTACGGGCGCGCAGACCAGCCTTGATGTCCTCGGCAGAGAGATCACCCTCTTCGAGGTACTTGTTCATCAGCTCTTCGTTGGCCTCGGCAGCCGCCTCGACCATGTTGGAACGCCATTCGTTGGCCAGGTCTACCAGCTCGGCAGGAATCTCTTCCTCGCGGTAGGTAGTACCCTTGTCGTCATCGTTCCAGTAGATGGCCTTCATCTTGATCAGGTCGACCTGACCCTCGAAGTTATCCTCGGCACCGATGGCGATCTGGATCGGAACCGGGGTGTGACCCAGACGGTTCTTGATCTGACCGACGACACGCAGGAAGTTGGCGCCAGCACGGTCCATCTTGTTCACGTAGACGATACGCGGAACACCGTACTTGTTGGCCTGACGCCATACGGTTTCGGACTGCGGCTCAACGCCCGAGGTACCGCAGAACACCACGACCGCGCCGTCGAGTACGCGCAGGGAGCGCTCTACTTCGATGGTGAAGTCGACGTGACCGGGGGTATCGATGACGTTTACGCGGTACTTGTCGTACTGGCGACGCGAACCTTCCCAGAAGGTGGTGATCGCAGCAGAAGTAATGGTGATACCACGCTCCTGCTCCTGAACCATCCAGTCGGTGGTCGCGGCGCCATCATGCACCTCGCCCATCTTGTGGCTCAGGCCTGTGTAGAACAGGATCCGCTCGGTAGTGGTCGTCTTGCCCGCATCGACGTGCGCGCAGATACCGATGTTACGGTAGCGGTTAATTGCTGTATTACGAGCCATAAAGCCCTCGCAAGGTTAGTGGAGCCGGAATTAGAAGCGGTAGTGCGAGAAAGCCTTGTTGGCCTCGGCCATACGGTGCACGTCTTCACGCTTCTTGACAGCAGCGCCTTTGCCTTCAGCAGCATCCAGCAGCTCACCAGCCAGGCGCAGAGCCATGGACTTCTCACCGCGCTTGCGCGCGAAGTCCACCAGCCAGCGCATGGCCAGAGCGTTACGACGGGACGGACGAACTTCGACCGGAACCTGGTAGGTAGCACCGCCTACACGGCGGGACTTGACTTCGACCAGCGGAGCGATGGCGTCGAGAGCTTTCTCGAAGATCTCCAGGGGATCGCTGTTCTTGCGCGCCTTGACAGTGTCCAGAGCACCGTAAACGATGCGCTCGGCCACGGCCTTCTTGCCGCTTTCCATCACGTGGTTCATGAATTTGGCGAGGATCTGGCTTCCGTATTTCGGATCGTCCAGGATCTCACGCTTTGCTGCTACACGACGTCTTGGCATTGATAAGCCCTCAAACGGTCTTCAGGTTAGCTCGGGACTCACAGCATCAGCCGGCCCGACCTTACTCTTATCGACTCAACTAGATAAAAAGGATCAAGCGGCCTTACTTCGGACGCTTGGTACCGTACTTGGAACGACCCTGCTTACGGTCTTTGACGCCGGAGGTATCCAGCGAACCACGCACGGTGTGGTAGCGCACACCCGGAAGGTCTTTTACACGACCGCCACGGATCAGCACGACGCTGTGCTCTTGCAGGTTGTGGCCTTCACCACCGATGTACGAAGACACTTCGTAGCCGTTGGTCAGACGCACGCGGCACACTTTACGCAGTGCCGAGTTAGGTTTCTTCGGCGTGGTGGTGTACACGCGGGTGCACACGCCACGACGCTGCGGGCAGTTCTGCAGCGCAGGCACGTCGGATTTCTCGACGATACGCTTACGCGGCTGACGTACCAGCTGGTTGATAGTTGCCATCTACTAGCTCCACTGTTGTCTTTCGACGCTCACAAATAAAGATGGCAGAGCCAAACGCCCTGCCAAATTTAGGGGTGCATGAGTCTAAAGAGACGCACGCCCCCAGTCAAGGCAAAGCCCCACTAGCGAACTAGCGAGGCTTCGACTCAATTGCCGCTGGAGTTCAGCGCTTCGGTCAGTGCGGCTTCCACCTCACTGGCGCTGACACGTACCGGCTTGTCGGCATCACGCTTGCGCTTGCGCTCGCTGTGATAGGCCAGACCGGTACCGGCCGGGATCAGACGACCCACGACCACGTTCTCTTTCAGACCACGCAGGTAGTCGCGCTTGCCGGTAACCGCCGCCTCGGTAAGGACGCGAGTGGTTTCCTGGAAGGAGGCCGCCGAGATGAAGGACTCGGTGGACAGCGACGCCTTGGTGATACCCAGCAGTACACGGGTGTACTTGGCGACGAACTTGTCCTCTTCGGCCAGACGCTCGTTCTCGCCCAGCACCTGGGTGAGTTCCATCTGATCGCCCTTGATGAAGGACGAATCGCCGGCTTCGGTGATCTCGACCTTGCGCAGCATCTGACGCAGGATGGTCTCGATGTGCTTGTCGTTGATCTTCACGCCCTGCAGACGGTAAACGTCCTGGATCTCGTTGACGATGTACTTGGCCAGCGCGCTGACGCCCAACAGACGCAGGATGTCGTGCGGGTCGCTCGGACCGTCGGAGATCACCTCGCCCTTGTTCACCTGTTCGCCTTCAAACACGTTCAGGTGACGCCACTTCGGAATCAGCTCCTCATACGGATCGCTGCCATCGGTCGGGGTGATGACCAGACGGCGCTTGCCCTTGGTCTCTTTACCGAACGAGATGGTGCCGCTGATCTCCGCCAGGATCGACGCTTCCTTCGGACGACGCGCCTCGAACAGGTCGGCAACGCGCGGCAGACCACCGGTGATGTCGCGGGTCTTCGAGGTTTCCTGCGGGATACGGGCGATAACGTCACCCACTGCAATCTGCGCACCGTCGGCCACACCGACCAGAGCGTTGGCTGGCAGGAAGTACTGAGCGGGAACGTCGGTACCCGGCAGCAGCAGCTCCTTGCCATTGGCATCGACCATCTTGATCGCCGGACGGATGTCCTTGCCGGAAGCCGGACGATCCTTCGGATCCATCACCTCGATGTTGGTCAGACCGGTCAGTTCGTCGGTCTGACGCTTGATGGTGATGCCCTCCTCCATGCCGACGAAGGTCACGATACCCTTCATTTCGGTCACGATCGGGTGGGTGTGCGGATCCCACTTGGCGACGATGGCGCCAGCATCGACCTTGTCGCCTTCCTTCACCGAAATCACGGCACCGTAAGGCAGCTTGTAGCGTTCACGCTCACGGCCGAATTCGTCGGCGATGGCCAGCTCACCGGAACGCGAGACGGCCACCAGGGCGCCGTCGGTACGTTCGACATGCTTGAGGTTATGCAGGCGCACCACGCCACCGTTCTTCACCTGGACGCTGTCGGCAGCCGAGGTACGGCTGGCGGCACCACCGATGTGGAAGGTACGCATGGTCGGCTGGGTACCCGGCTCACCGATGGACTGGGCAGCGATGACGCCGACCGCTTCACCGATGTTCACCTGGTGACCGCGAGCCAGGTCGCGACCGTAGCACTTGGAGCAGATACCGTAGCGGGTTTCGCAGGTGATCGGCGAACGCACCACCACTTCGTCGACGCTGTTCAGCTCGATGAACTCGACCCACTTCTCGTCGATCAGGGTACCGGCCGGCACGATGATCTCATCGCTGCCAGGCTTGGGCACGTCACGGGCGATGACACGGCCCAGCACGCGCTCACCGAGCGGCTCGACCACGTCACCACCTTCGATGTGCGGGGTCATCAACAGACCCTGCTCGGTGCCGCAATCGATCTCGGTCACCACCAGGTCCTGGGCCACATCGACCAGACGACGAGTCAGGTAACCGGAGTTCGCGGTCTTCAGTGCGGTATCCGCCAGACCTTTACGCGCACCGTGAGTGGAGATGAAGTACTGCAGTACCGACAGACCTTCGCGGAAGTTCGCGGTGATCGGCGTTTCGATGATGGAGCCGTCCGGCTTGGCCATCAGACCACGCATACCGGCCAGCTGACGAATCTGGGCAGCGGAACCCCGCGCACCGGAGTCAGCCATCATGTACATGGAGTTGAAGGACTCCTGCTCGACGGTCTTGCCTTCGCGATCGACCACCGGCTCTTTCGAGAGGTTGGCCATCATCGCCTTGGACACTTCGTCGTTGGCCTTCGACCAGAGGTCGATCACCTTGTTGTACTTCTCGCCCTGGGTTACCAGGCCGGAGGCGTACTGCGATTCGATTTCCTTCACTTCTTCGGTGGCGGCATCGATGATGCGCGCCTTCTCGGCCGGGATGACGAAGTCATTCACGCCGATCGATACACCGGAGATGGTGGAGTAGGCGAAACCGGTGTACATCAACTGGTCGGCGAAGATGACGGTGTCCTTCAGACCCACGGTGCGGTAGCACTGGTTGATCAGCTTGGAGATCGCCTTCTTCTTCATCGACTGGTTGACCACGTCATAGGACAGGCCAGCCGGCACGATCTGGAACAGCAGCGCGCGGCCGACGGTGGTGTCGACGATACGGGTGTTCTTCACCAGGCTGCCGTCCTTCTGCTTGACGGTCTCGTTGATACGCACTTTCACGCGGGCGTGCAGGGACGCTTCGCCGGCGCGGAACACGCGGTCGACTTCCTGCAGGTCGGCGAAGACGCGGCCTTCACCCTTGGCGTTCACCGCTTCACGGGTCATGTAGTACAGACCCAGTACCACGTCCTGCGACGGCACGATGATCGGCTCGCCGTTGGCGGGCGAGAGGATGTTGTTGGTGGACATCATCAGCGCGCGTGCTTCGAGCTGGGCTTCCAGGGTCAGCGGCACGTGCACGGCCATCTGGTCACCGTCGAAGTCGGCGTTGTACGCGGCGCAGACCAGCGGGTGTAGCTGGATCGCTTTACCTTCGATCAGTACCGGCTCGAACGCCTGGATACCCAGACGGTGCAGGGTCGGTGCGCGGTTGAGCAGCACGGGGTGTTCGCGGATGACTTCGGCGAGAACGTCCCAGACCTCGGGCAGTTCACGCTCGACCATCTTCTTGGCCGCCTTGATGGTGGTGGCCAGGCCACGGGCTTCCAGCTTGCCGAAAATGAACGGCTTGAACAGCTCCAGGGCCATCTTCTTCGGCAGACCACACTGGTGCAGGCGCAGGGTCGGGCCCACGGTGATCACGGAACGACCGGAGTAGTCCACGCGCTTACCGAGCAGGTTCTGACGGAAGCGACCTTGCTTACCCTTGATCATGTCAGCCAGCGACTTCAGCGGACGCTTGTTGCTGCCGGTAATGGCGCGACCGCGACGGCCGTTGTCGAGCAGGGCGTCGACCGCTTCCTGCAGCATGCGCTTTTCGTTGCGCACGATGATGTCCGGCGCCGACAGATCGAGCAGGCGCTTGAGACGGTTGTTACGGTTGATCACGCGGCGATACAGATCGTTCAGATCCGAGGTCGCGAAGCGACCACCGTCCAGCGGTACCAGCGGACGCAGATCCGGCGGCAGCACCGGCAGAACGGTCAGCACCATCCACTCCGGCAGGTTGCCGGAGTCCTTGAAGGCTTCCATCAGCTTCAGGCGCTTGGACAGCTTCTTGATCTTGGTTTCCGAGTTGGTCTGCGGAATCTCTTCACGCAGGCGGCTGATCTCGTGATCCAGATCGATGGCGTGCAGCAGCTCGCGCACGGCCTCGGCGCCCATGCGCGCGTCGAAGTCGTCACCGAACTCTTCGAGGGCCTCGAAGTACTGCTCGTCGTTGAGCAGCTGGCCCTTCTCGAGGGTGGTCATGCCCGGATCGATCACCACGTAGCTCTCGAAATAGAGCACGCGCTCGATGTCACGCAGGGTCATGTCCATCAGCAGGCCGATACGGCTCGGCAGCGACTTGAGGAACCAGATGTGGGCGACCGGCGAGGCCAGTTCGATGTGCGCCATGCGCTCACGGCGAACCTTGGCCAGGGCTACTTCAACGCCGCACTTCTCGCAGATCACGCCGCGGTGCTTGAGGCGCTTGTACTTGCCGCACAGGCACTCGTAGTCCTTGACCGGGCCAAAGATCTTGGCGCAGAACAGACCATCGCGCTCGGGCTTGAAGGTACGGTAGTTGATGGTTTCCGGCTTCTTAACTTCACCGAACGACCACGAACGGATCATCTCGGGCGAGGCCAAGCCGATACGGATGGCGTCGAACTCTTCGACTTGACCCTGGTTTTTCAGCAAATTCAGTAGGTCTTTCAAGGCCTTTCCTCCTGGCGGAGCAGGTAGCGGGGGCTTCACCCCGCTACCGATTCACGTCGTGTTATTCGGTTTCCAGATCGATGTCGATGCCGAGCGAACGGATCTCTTTGATCAACACGTTGAAGGACTCGGGCATGCCCGGCTCCATGCGGTGATCGCCATCCACGATGTTCTTGTACATCTTGGTACGGCCGTTCACGTCGTCCGACTTCACGGTCAGCATTTCCTGCAGGGTGTAGGCGGCACCGTAGGCTTCCAGCGCCCAGACCTCCATCTCCCCGAAACGCTGACCACCGAACTGCGCCTTACCACCCAGCGGCTGCTGGGTAACCAGGCTGTAGGAACCAGTGGAACGCGCGTGCATCTTGTCGTCCACCAGGTGGTTCAGTTTGAGCATGTACATGTAACCGACGGTGGTCGGACGCTCGAACTGGTTGCCGGTACGGCCGTCGAACAGACGCATCTGGCCGCTCTCCGGCAGATCGGCCAGTTTGAGCATGGCCTTGATCTCGGTTTCCTTGGCACCGTCGAACACGGCAGTCGCCATCGGCACGCCACCCTTGAGGTTCTTCGCCAGTTCGAGGATCTCGTTATCGGAGAACTCTTCGAGGTTTTCCTGGCGACCACCAATCTCGTTGTAGATCTCGGTGAGGAACTTGCGCAGTTCGGCGACCTTGCGCTGCTCTTCGAGCATGCGGTTGATCTTCTCGCCCAGGCCCTTGGCCGCCAGGCCCAGGTGGGTTTCGAGGATCTGACCGACGTTCATACGCGAGGGTACGCCCAGCGGGTTCAGCACGATGTCCACCGGCGTACCGTTGGCGTCGTGCGGCATGTCTTCGACCGGCATGATCACCGAGACCACACCCTTGTTACCGTGACGACCGGCCATCTTGTCACCCGGCTGGATGCGACGGCGGATGGCCAGGTAGACCTTGACGATCTTCAGCACGCCCGGAGCCAGGTCATCGCCCTGCTGCAGCTTGCGCTTCTTGTCCTCGAACTTGTCGTCGAGCATCTGACGACGGTCGGAGATGTAGGCCTGGGCCTTCTCCAACTGCTCGTTCAGGGCATCGTCGGCCATGCGCAGCTTGAACCACTGACCACGCTCGAGACCATCGAGGATCTCGTCGGTGATCACGGTGCCTTTCTTCAGGCCAGCGCCGCCTTCGGCAGTGGCGCCCACCAGAGCGGAACGCAGACGCTCGAAGGTGGCGCCTTCGACGATACGGAACTCTTCGTTCAGATCCTTGCGGATCTCGTCCAGTTGCTGTTTCTCGATGGCCAGGGCACGGCTGTCGCGCTCCACGCCGTCACGGGTGAAGACCTGCACGTCGATGACGGTGCCCTTGGTGCCGGTCGGCACGCGCAGGGAGGTATCCTTAACGTCGGACGCCTTTTCACCGAAGATCGCACGCAGCAGTTTTTCTTCCGGGGTTAGCTGGGTCTCGCCTTTCGGCGTGACCTTACCGACCAGGATGTCGCCCGGACCAACTTCGGCGCCGACGTAGACGATACCGGCTTCGTCCAGCTTGTTCAGAGCCGCTTCACCCACGTTCGGGATATCCGAGGAGATTTCCTCTGGGCCGAGCTTGGTGTCACGCGCCACACAGGTCAGTTCCTGAATGTGGATGGTGGTGAAGCGATCCTCCTGCACCACGCGCTCGGACAGGCAGATGGAGTCCTCGAAGTTGAAGCCGTTCCAGGGCATGAACGCGACGCGCATGTTCTGACCCAGGGCCAGTTCACCCATGTCGGTGGAGGGGCCGTCGGCCATGATGTCACCACGCGCCACCTGATCACCCTTGTTCACCAGCGGGCGCTGGTTGATGCAGGTGTTCTGGTTGGAGCGGGTGTACTTGGTCAGGTTGTAGATATCGACACCGGCTTCGCCAGTCTCGACTTCGTCGTCATTGACGCGCACCACGATGCGGCTGGCGTCGACCGAGTCGATCACACCACCACGACGAGCCACGACGCAGACACCGGAGTCACGGGCAACGTTGCGCTCCATGCCGGTACCCACCAGCGGCTTGTCAGCACGCAGGGTCGGCACGGCCTGACGCTGCATGTTCGAGCCCATCAGTGCACGGTTGGCGTCGTCGTGCTCGAGGAACGGAATCAGCGAGGCGGCAACCGAGACTACCTGCTTGGGCGATACGTCCATCAGGGTGACGTCTTCCGGCGCCTTCACGGTGAATTCGTTCAGGTGACGCACGGCCACCAGCTCGTCGACCAGCTCACCCTTGTCGTTCAGGGTGGCGGACGCCTGGGCGATCACGTGATCGGCCTCTTCGATGGCGGACAGGAACACGATCTCGTCGGTGACCTTGCCAGCCTTGACCACACGGTACGGGCTTTCCAGGAAGCCGTACTGGTTGGTGCGGGCGTAGGCCGCCAGGGAGTTGATCAGACCGATGTTCGGACCTTCAGGGGTTTCGATCGGGCACACGCGACCGTAATGGGTCGGGTGTACGTCGCGAACCTCGAAGCCGGCGCGCTCACGGGTTAGACCACCTGGGCCGAGGGCGGAAACGCGGCGCTTGTGGGTGATCTCGGAGAGCGGGTTGTTCTGGTCCATGAACTGCGAAAGCTGGCTGGAACCGAAGAACTCCTTCACCGCCGCCGCAACCGGCTTGGCGTTGATCAGATCCTGCGGCATGAGGCCTTCGCTTTCGGCCATCGACAGACGTTCCTTGACCGCACGCTCGACGCGCACCAGGCCAACGCGGAACTGGTTCTCGGCCATCTCGCCGACGCAACGCACGCGACGGTTACCCAGGTGGTCGATGTCGTCGACGATGCCCTTGCCGTTACGGATGTCGACCAGGGTCTTGAGCACGGCAACGATGTCTTCACGCGACAGAACGCCCGGGCCTTCGATCTCGGTGCGACCGATACGACGGTTGAATTTCATGCGGCCCACGGCGGACAGGTCGTAACGCTCGGAGCTGAAGAACAGGTTGTTGAACAGGGTCTCGGCGGCATCCTTGGTTGGCGGCTCGCCAGGACGCATCATGCGGTAGATCTCGACCAGCGCTTCCAGTTGGTTGGTGGTGCTGTCGATCTTCAGGGTGTCGCTGATGAACGGGCCGCAGTCGATGTCGTTGGTGTACAGCGTCTCGAAGCGCACCACGTTGGCCTTGGCCATCTTGGCCAGCAGGTCGGCGGTCAGCTCGGTGTTGCACTCGGCGATGATCTCGCCGGTAGCCGGGTGCACGATGGCCTTGGCCGTGGTGCGGCCAATGACGTACTCGATCGGGACGTCCAGCTCCTTGATGCCAGCCTTGTCCGGCTGGTTGATGTGGCGAGCCGTGATACGACGGCCCTGCTCGACGATCACCTTGCCGCTGGCATCCTTGATGTCCTGCACGGCGATTTCACCACGCAGACGCTGCGGCACCAGCTCCAGGCTCAGGCCTTCGCTCTTAACGTGGTAGACGTTGGTGTCGTAGAAGGCATCGAGCACCTCTTCGGTGCTGTAGCCCAGCGCGCGCAGCAGGACGGACGCCGGCAGCTTGCGGCGACGGTCGATACGCACGAACACGGCGTCCTTCGGGTCGAACTCGAAGTCCAGCCAGGAGCCACGGTAAGGAATGATGCGCGCGGAGTACAGCAGCTTGCCCGAGCTGTGGGTCTTGCCACGGTCATGGTCGAAGAACACACCCGGCGAACGGTGTAGCTGGGACACGATCACGCGCTCGGTACCGTTGATGACGAAGGTACCGTTCTCGGTCATGAGCGGAATTTCGCCCATGTACACTTCCTGCTCTTTGATGTCCTTGATCGCTTTGTTCGACGATTCTTTGTCGAAAATGATCAGGCGCACTTTCACGCGCAGCGGCACGGCGAAGGTCACGCCACGCAGGACGCATTCCTTGACGTCGAACGCCGGCTCGCCCAGGCGATAGCCGACGTACTCCAGGGCGGCGTTGCCGGAGTAGCTGATGATCGGGAATACCGATTTGAAGGCCGCATGCAGGCCGATGTCACGGAACTGTTCCTTGCTCACCCCTTGCTGCAGGAATTCGCGGTACGAATCCAGCTGGATGGCCAGGAGGTAAGGCACATCCATGACATCCGGCAACTTGCTAAAGTCCTTGCGGATACGTTTTTTCTCAGTGTATGAGTAAGCCATCAGCGTTCCCCAGCTTGGTCACCTGCTTGTTTGGCCAGCGCCGGCGGCGATGACCAGAAAATCGTGCAAACCCTCGGTTTGCAGCCGCCCCTCGGGCGGGTTCTTTTCGGCTCCAGGTCGGCTGATGAACAGCCAACCTAGAACGGAAAAAGGCCGGTGGCAAAAGCCACCAGCCATCAGCCTTGTGCGAGTCGCTCGGGCTGTAGACGCAAGGTGCGAACTTACTTGAGTTCGACCTTGGCGCCAGCTTCTTCCAGCTTCTTCTTGGCGTCTTCGGCAGCTTCTTTGCTCAGACCTTCAGCGATGACCTGAGGAGCGGTGTCGACCTTCTCCTTGGCTTCTTTCAGGCCCAGACCGGTCAGCTCGCGAACGGCCTTGATCACGTTCACTTTCTTGTCGCCGGCTTCAGCCAGAACAACGTTGAACTCGGTCTGCTCTTCGACAGCGGCAGCGGCAGTAGCCGGGCCAGCGGCGACGGCAGCAGCAGCGGTAACGCCGAAGGTTTCTTCCATCGCTTTGATCAGCTCGACGATTTCCATGACGGATTTCTGGCCGATGGCTTCGATGATTTGCTCGTTAGTCAGAGACATGACTATCAATTCCTGTATTGGGGTGACGGCCTAGGCGACCATCAAATTAAACGTTTGATTTCGAAAGGGCTCAGGCCGCCTTAGGCAGCAGCAGCTTCTTTCTGGTCGCGAATGGCTGCCAGAGTGCGAGCGAGCTTGCTGGTGGCGCCTTGGATAACGCTCATCAGCTGGGCGATGCCCTCGTCGCGGGTCGGCAGGCTTGCCAGTACGTCGATCTGGTTGGCTGCGAGGTACTTGCCCTCGAACGCAGCTGCCTTGATCTCGAACTTGTCCTGACCCTTGGCGAACTCCTTGAACAGACGAGCAGCAGCGCCCGGGTGTTCGTTGGAGAAAGCGATCAGGGTCGGGCCTTTGAACACGTCGTTGAGCACGTCGAACTGAGTGCCTTCAACGGCGCGCTTGAGCAGGGTGTTACGCACGACTTTCACGTACACACCTGCTTCGCGGGCCTCTTTACGGAGTCCGGTCATTGCGCCGACGGTCACGCCACGGGCATCAGCCACGACAGCGGACAGACCGGCTTTGGCAGCCTCGTTGACTTCAGCGACGATGGCCTTCTTGTCTTCGAGTTTAATTGCCACGGGTTTACTCCTGGTTTTTACCGTTTCGTCAGGCCGAAGCCCGACGGCGTTTTGGTGTCTGATTCGGTATGAATCGGGAGCACCATCTGCGTAGGCCCCGCGAGATCGCTCTCTTGGGTTTAAAGCTTGCGCCACCTACGGTCTTGGATAGCCCCCGCCAGGCAGGGACCCCAATCTTGCAAGGCTGACGGCCGCAGTCGCCGCCAGCCCGTATTGCCTTACGCCTCGAGCGAAGCCTGATCGATGATCAGACCCGGACCCATGGTGGTGCTCAGGGTCACGCGCTTGACGTAGATACCTTTGGAAGTGGACGGCTTCAGACGCTTGAGGTCGGACAGCAGGGCTTCCACGTTCTGCTTCAGCGCGGCGGCTTCGAAGCCAACCTTGCCAACGGAGGTGTGGATGATGCCGTTCTTGTCGGTACGGAAACGCACCTGACCCGCCTTGGCGTTCTTCACAGCGGTGGCGACGTCCGGAGTCACGGTGCCGACTTTCGGGTTCGGCATCAGGCCGCGCGGACCCAGTACCTGGCCCAGCTGACCGACGACGCGCATGGCGTCCGGAGAAGCGATGACCACGTCGTAGTTCAGATCGCCAGCCTTCATTTCGGCAGCCAGATCGTCCATACCGACCTTGTCGGCACCGGCAGCCAGAGCAGCTTCAGCGCCCGGGCCCTGGGTGAACACGGCAACGCGTACGGTCTTGCCAGTGCCGTTCGGCAGAACGGTAGCACCACGTACGACCTGGTCGGATTTACGCGGGTCGACGCCCAGGTTCACGGCGATATCGAAGGACTCGGTGAACTTGACGGCCGACAGCTCGGCCAGCAGCTTGGCTGCATCTTCAAAGGAATAAGCCTTGCCAGCTTCAACCTTGGCGGCGATGGCCTTCTGGCGCTTGGTCAACTTAGCCATTTACACACCCTCCACGTTCAGGCCCATGCTACGAGCGGAACCGGCGATGGTACGCACGGCCGCATCCATGTCAGCGGCGGTCAGATCGGCCTGCTTGGTCTTGGCGATCTCTTCCAGCTGAGCACGGGTAACGGTGCCGACTTTCTGGGTGTTGGGACGGCTGGAGCCACTCTGGATGCCGGCCGCTTTTTTCAGCAGCACGGAAGCCGGGGTGCTCTTGGTTTCAAAGGTGAAGCTGCGGTCACTGTAAACGGTGATGATCACAGGAGTCGGCAGACCAGGTTCCATGCCCTGGGTCTTGGCGTTGAACGCCTTGCAGAATTCCATGATGTTCACGCCGTGCTGACCCAAAGCCGGGCCCACGGGTGGCGACGGGTTTGCCTGACCGGCTTTAACTTGCAGCTTGATATAAGCCTGAATCTTCTTAGCCATTAGCTACTCCAATGTCGGGTTCAAACGCCTCGAAAGGCTCCCCGGTTACTTACGCATTTATCCCAATGACGACAAAACCCCGCAGCCTGAGGCTGCGGGGTGAGGGATGCTTATGTCAGTTATGCCTTCTCGACCTGACTGAACTCCAGCTCGACCGGGGTGGAGCGACCGAAAATGGTCACAGCAACCTGGATACGGCTCTTCTCGTAATTGACTTCTTCGACCACGCCACCGAAGTCGGCGAACGGGCCATCGATGACACGCACCATCTCGCCCGGCTCGAACAAGGTCTTCGGCTTGGGCTTGTCGCCACTGTCGGCAACACGACGGAGAATGGCTTCGGCTTCCTTCTCGGTGATCGGCGCCGGCTTGTCGGCCGTACCACCAATGAAGCCCATGACGCGGGGCGTATCCTTGATCAGGTGCCAAGTCGCCTCGTTCATTTCCATCTGTACCAGCACATAGCCAGGGAAGAACTTGCGCTCACTCTTGCGCTTCTGACCGTTGCGCATCTCGACCACTTCTTCAGTGGGCACGAGAATCTCGCCGAAGTCATCTTCCATGCCAGCCAGCTTGACGCGCTCGATCAGCGAGCGCATGACATGCTTCTCGTAACCCGAGTAAGCATGCACGACGTACCAACGCTTAGCCACGGGACACCCTTAACCTACAATCAGGGAAACAAGCCAACCGAGCAGGGAATCGAGCCCCCACAGCAGCAGCGCCATCACCAGCACCACGGCCACCACGATCAGCGTGGTCTGCGTGGTTTCCTGGCGGGTTGGCCATACGACCTTGCGAATCTCGACGCGAGCTTCTTTCAGCAATACCGCGAAGGCCTGGCCACGAGCGGTCTGAAAGGCCACGAAAGCAGCCACGACAGCGAGCACCAGCACACCAAGAACGCGATAAAGGATCGGCTCGGCGGAAAAGTACTGATTACCGACCACACCCACTACAACCAGGGCAGCGACAACCAGCCACTTGACCAGATCAAAGCGAGAGTCTTGGGCTTCAGCCTTACCATTCATTCGAGAGGATCCTGTGAAAGACGCGCCAAATTCGTTAGAAAATGGCAGGTCAGGAGGGAATCGAACCCCCAACCTGCGGTTTTGGAGACCGCCGCTCTGCCAATTGAGCTACTGACCTAGATGAATCAGGCCGACCATTATGCCGGCCTGAGAGTGACAGATCAACCGATTATTCGACGATCTTGGCAACCACGCCGGCACCAACGGTACGACCACCTTCGCGAATCGCGAAGCGCAGGCCGTCTTCCATGGCGATCGGCTTGATCAGGGTGACAACCATCTTGATGTTGTCGCCCGGCATTACCATCTCAACGCCTTCCGGCAGTTCGCACGAACCGGTCACGTCAGTGGTACGGAAGTAGAACTGCGGACGGTAGCCCTTGAAAAACGGGGTGTGACGACCACCTTCTTCCTTGGACAGCACGTAAACCTCAGCCTCGAACTTGGTGTGCGGCTTGATGGTGCCCGGCTTGGCCAGTACCTGACCACGCTCGACTTCATCACGCTTGGTGCCGCGCAGCAGCACGCCGCAGTTCTCGCCAGCACGACCTTCGTCCAGCAGCTTGCGGAACATTTCCACGCCGGTGCAGGTGGTCTTGGTGGTCGGACGCAGACCGACGATCTCGATCTCTTCCTGAACCTTGACGATACCGCGCTCGACACGGCCAGTTACCACGGTGCCGCGGCCGGAGATCGAGAACACGTCTTCGATCGGCATCAGGAACGGCTTGTCGATGGCACGAACCGGCTCAGGGATGTAGGTATCCAGAGTCTCGACCAGCTTCTTGACCGCAGTGGTGCCCAGTTCGTTGTCGTCTTCGCCATTCAGCGCCATCAGCGCGGAACCGATGATGATCGGAGTGTCGTCACCCGGGAAGTCATAGGTGCTCAGCAGGTCGCGAACTTCCATCTCGACCAGTTCCAGCAGCTCAGCGTCGTCAACCATGTCGGCCTTGTTCAGGAACACGACGATGTACGGTACGCCTACCTGACGGGACAGCAGGATGTGCTCACGGGTTTGCGGCATGGGGCCGTCGGCAGCCGAGCAGACCAGGATCGCGCCGTCCATCTGGGCAGCACCGGTGATCATGTTCTTCACGTAGTCGGCGTGACCCGGGCAGTCAACGTGCGCGTAGTGACGAATGTTGGAGTCGTACTCTACGTGCGCAGTGTTGATGGTGATACCACGAGCTTTCTCTTCCGGAGCGCTGTCGATCTTGTCGAAGTCGACCTTGGCCGAACCGAAAACTTCGGAGCAGACGCGGGTCAGAGCAGCGGTCAGAGTGGTCTTACCGTGGTCAACGTGACCGATGGTGCCGACGTTGACGTGCGGTTTGTTACGTTCAAATTTCTCTTTAGCCATCTTGACCGTCTCCTAGCGAAGAATTGAGCAAGCCATATATGCCACTTAAAACAAAGGCAGATACTTTCATATCTGCCTTTATTAGATGGAGCTCATGAGCGGACTTGAACCGCTGACCTCACCCTTACCAAGGGTGTGCTCTACCAACTGAGCTACATGAGCCAAACTCTTTTGCACGAAACACAAACTGGAGCGGGCAGCGGGAATCGAACCCGCATCATCAGCTTGGAAGGCTGAGGTTCTACCACTGAACTATGCCCGCGGAGCTTGCAGCTCACGCCGAATCTGGTGGAGGGGGAAGGATTCGAACCTTCGAAGTCGATGACGTCAGATTTACAGTCTGATCCCTTTGGCCGCTCGGGAACCCCTCCAAAGTGAGGCGGCATTTTCTAGATCTGCCACCCTACTGTCAAGCTTTTTCTCATTTAAAATCTTGAGGTTAGCTACGTTGACAGCATCTTCGTCGGGAACCAACTTTGACCACCCTGCGAAGCGGGCGCCATTCTATGCAAACTATTGGGGCATTGCAACGCCTTCACAAGGCATTAATTGATGCTGCAAACCAGCAAAATCTCCAGCCAGGCGCCCAAGCAAGACTTCATCGGCCAATCGCCGACTCTCAGGCGCCACCTGCACCCAGAAACTGCGATGCGCACGGGGCAGCTCACGAATCTTAGGCTCATAGCCGGCATCACGTAAGCGCTGTATCACCGCCTCTGCCGAATCCTTGCGCGGGAAGATGCCCAGGGAAATGCCATTGGCCAGATCCCCCTGAGTAATGATGTAGCTATCGACATTGCGCGCCTGCAATTCACGCAACTGTCGCAGCGAAGCCTGGCGTGACGCCAGAGGCTCCAGATAGACCCAGAACTCGACGCCCGCTGCGGCATCCACCGAACGCACCTGCACCTTGATATCCAGCGACAGCAAGCGCTGCTCCACTTCCCGAGCTTGGGCTTCACGCTCGAAACTACCCAGATAGAGGCAGACAGAAGCCTCCTCAGACTCCACCCCCTTGGGCTCCATCTTGCCAGCCACGGAGCGGGGCGCAGAGCCACCCTCACTGAGCAGGCGAATATCCTTGCGCTCGCCCTGGTAAGGCTCGACCGGCGCGACCTCCTTGGCCCGCAGAGGTGCCTGCTGCTGATGCCAGATGTAATAAAAGGCATTCAAGAGAATCAGCAAAAGGAGAATCCAACGCATGCCAGGCCTCACACCAAAGGGCAGGCAATCGCCAGCCCTACGAAAACCAGATCAGGAACCACCTGCGCACCGGGAATCACATCCCTGACCAGGTCGACATCGCCCCCTGTGAGAAACACCTCCACCCCTTGAGGGAAATGCCGCAGCGCCTCCTGATACTGCTCCCGCACGAAACCACGCAGCATCAATACGCACCCCCGCTCCACCGCCTGTGCCGTGGAACGCCCTGGTTCCAGCGTCGACAAGGCCAAGGCAGCCGACTCCCGATCGTAACGGATACGCCGGGTATGGGTGCTCAACTGCTCACGCATCAGCGGCACACCGGGGCAGATGAATCCCCCCAGGTGCCGACCATCGCAGGCCACCAGGTCAGCGGTCACTGCCGTGCCCAGATCGATGATGAGGCAGGCGCGTTGCCCAAGATGGTAGCCCCCGAGCACCGCCAGCCAGCGATCGAGCCCGAGACGAGCATGGTCATCGTAGCCATTGATCACTTCTCCCTGGCGCCGAGCAGGCACGGCACAGACCGGCTCGACGGCAAAGCGGATACGCAACTGCGTGACCAGCGCGACCGTCTCTGCATCGCTGCGCACACTGACCAGACGGCAATGGCTAATGCTCACCCTAGCCACAGCGTCCAACTCGGTGAACAAATGCTCCAGAGAATCGACGATCCCTACATGAAGCACGGCTTGCTCGGGCCAACTGAGAATGCGCCACTTGATGAAACTGTTACCACAGTCGAGCTCAAGAATCATCGCGCAACCTCAAGCTCAATTCTCCACCGCTGAACGCAGACACCTTGCCGTCGATATCCAGGTGGATGGCACCCGAATCATCGACCCCGAGAATCCTACCCATGGTCACCCGCTCACCCGCAATCAAAGCCGCTTCTTTTCCCTGCCAGGCATGCAAGCTCTCCCACTCGTGGCGCACACCTGCGAATCCAGCCTGCCAATGCCTGGCCAGGTAGGCTGCAAGCTGTACCAGCAGCTCACCCGCCAGCTCGTTGCGATCGACCGGCCGCCCCAGCACCTGGCGCATGGACGTCCAGGGTTGCTCGATGGCCTCCGCCTTTTCCGCAAGCATGTTCACGTTGATGCCGATACCAATGATCACATGACAGATATCCGCGGGGTCGCCAACGAGCTCCAGCAGAATCCCGGAGATCTTGCGGCCACCCAGCAATATGTCATTCGGCCATTTGAGGCCGACATCATTCAGACCGAAGCACTGCAACGCACGAGTGACGGCCAGGCCGATACTGAGACTCAGCGCCTCCACCTGGCGCATACCGCCATCGACCCGCACCGCCAGGCTGCAATACAGATTCTCTGCAAAGGGGCTTACCCAGGCCCGCCCACGCCTACCACGCCCCGCCGTCTGACGCTCGGCGAACACGGCGAAAGGCGCCGGCACCTGGCGGGCAAGCGAGCGCATGACCTCGGCATTGGTAGAGTCGACTGCCGCCACCACCTGGACAGACCAATGCAGTTGCCCGGCACGCCGGGTGATAGCCTCGACATCCAGAAGCTGCAACGGCTGCGCAAGCCGGTAACCCTTGCCAGGAACGCGGAACACCTCAAGACCGAACTCGGCCTGCAACCCTTGCAGTTGCTTCCAGATAGCACTACGGCTGACACCCAGAGCAGCGCCCAGGGCTTCCCCAGAATGAAAGCGCCCGTCTTGGATAAGCTTCAACAATGCCAGCATGAAAGGCCCCACCTTGAACAAGGTTGGCATGATAGCGATGCCTCCGGGCGTTGCATAGAAAACCGCCCCTGGCACTACAGCGGCATGCCCAACCAAAGTAACGGGCAGCTTTTACTACGCAGCATCAGTGTAGGGTGCGCCGCGCGCACCATGGCCATAAACCCGGAGCATCGGTGCGCACAGCGCCCCCTACGCCAGGCTTCGGCTTTTCCCGGCGCAAAGAAGAAACCCCAGACCGCGTTGGCGATCTGGGGTTTCGTATAGGAGCTTGACGATGACCTACTCTCACATGGTGAAGCACCACACTACCATCGGCGATGCGTCGTTTCACTACTGAGTTCGGGATGGGATCAGGTGGTTCCAACGCTCTATGGTCGTCAAGCAATTCGGTTGGGATCTCGTCGTTAGACGCTATCCCTTGGATACGTGATAGAGGCTTTGTAGTTCTTGCAAATTTTCGGCTTTCTGTCGACTTCACCATCGACACCCTCTGCACGAGGGCAGATTGTTTGGGTGTTATATGGTCAAGCCTCACGGGCAATTAGTATTGGTTAGCTCAACGCCTCACAGCGCTTACACACCCAACCTATCAACGTCGTAGTCTCCGACGGCCCTTTAGGGAGCTCGAGGCTCCAGTGAGATCTCATCTTGAGGCAAGTTTCCCGCTTAGATGCTTTCAGCGGTTATCTCTTCCGAACATAGCTACCCGGCAGTGCCACTGGCGTGACAACCGGAACACCAGAGGTTCGTCCAACCCGGTCCTCTCGTACTAAGGTCAGCCCCTCTCAAATCTCAAACGTCCACGGCAGATAGGGAACTGTCTCACGACGTTCTAAACCCAGCTCGCGTACCACTTTAAATGGCGAACAGCCATACCCTTGGACCGGCTTCAGCCCCAGGATGTGATGAGCCGACATCGAGGTGCCAAACACCGCCGTCGATATGAACTCTTGGGCGGTATCAGCCTGTTATCCCCGGAGTACCTTTTATCCGTTGAGCGATGGCCCTTCCATACAGAACCACCGGATCACTAAGACCTACTTTCGTACCTGCTCGACGTGTCTGTCTCGCAGTCAAGCGCGCTTTTGCCTTTATACTCTACGACCGATTTCCGACCGGTCTGAGCGCACCTTCGTACTCCTCCGTTACTCTTTGGGAGGAGACCGCCCCAGTCAAACTACCCACCATACACTGTCCTCGACCCGGATGACGGGCCAGAGTTAGAACCTCAAGGTTGCCAGGGTGGTATTTCAAGGATGGCTCCATGAGAACTGGCGTCCCCACTTCAAAGCCTCCCACCTATCCTACACAAGCAAGCTCAAAGTCCAGTGCAAAGCTATAGTAAAGGTTCACGGGGTCTTTCCGTCTAGCCGCGGATACACTGCATCTTCACAGCGATTTCAATTTCACTGAGTCTCGGGTGGAGACAGCGCCGCCATCGTTACGCCATTCGTGCAGGTCGGAACTTACCCGACAAGGAATTTCGCTACCTTAGGACCGTTATAGTTACGGCCGCCGTTTACCGGGGCTTCGATCAAGAGCTTCGCTTGCGCTAACCCCATCAATTAACCTTCCGGCACCGGGCAGGCGTCACACCCTATACGTCCACTTTCGTGTTTGCAGAGTGCTGTGTTTTTAATAAACAGTCGCAGCGGCCTGGTATCTTCGACCGGCATGGGCTTACGCAGTAAATGCTTCACCCTCACCGGCGCACCTTCTCCCGAAGTTACGGTGCCATTTTGCCTAGTTCCTTCACCCGAGTTCTCTCAAGCGCCTTGGTATTCTCTACCTAACCACCTGTGTCGGTTTGGGGTACGGTTCCTAGTTACCTGAAGCTTAGAAGCTTTTCCTGGAAGCATGGCATCAACCACTTCGCATTCTAAAAGAACGCTCGTCATCAGCTCTCGGCCTTGATCTCCCGGATTTACCTAAGAAACCAGCCTACCGCCTTAAACACGGACAACCAACGCCGTGCTGGCCTAGCCTTCTCCGTCCCTCCATCGCAGTAACTAGAAGTACGGGAATATTAACCCGTTTCCCATCGACTACGCATTTCTGCCTCGCCTTAGGGGCCGACTCACCCTGCGTCGATTAACGTTGCGCAGGAAACCTTGGTCTTTCGGCGTGCGAGTTTTTCACTCGCATTGTCGTTACTCATGTCAGCATTCGCACTTCTGATACCTCCAGCAAGCTTCTCAACTCACCTTCACAGGCTTACAGAACGCTCCTCTACCGCTCATCCAAAGGATGAACCCGTAGCTTCGGTGTATGGTTTGAGCCCCGTTACATCTTCCGCGCAGGCCGACTCGACTAGTGAGCTATTACGCTTTCTTTAAAGGATGGCTGCTTCTAAGCCAACCTCCTAGCTGTCTAAGCCTTCCCACATCGTTTCCCACTTAACCATAACTTTGGGACCTTAGCTGACGGTCTGGGTTGTTTCCCTTTTCACGACGGACGTTAGCACCCGCCGTGTGTCTCCCGTGCTGACACTTGCTGGTATTCGGAGTTTGCATCGGTTTGGTAAGTCGGGATGACCCCCTAGCCGAAACAGTGCTCTACCCCCAGCAGTGATACACGAGGCGCTACCTAAATAGCTTTCGAGGAGAACCAGCTATCTCCGAGCTTGATTAGCCTTTCACTCCGATCCACAGGTCATCCGCTAACTTTTCAACGGTAGTCGGTTCGGTCCTCCAGTCAGTGTTACCTAACCTTCAACCTGCCCATGGATAGATCGCCCGGTTTCGGGTCTATACCCAGCGACTAAAGCGCCCTATTAAGACTCGCTTTCGCTACGCCTCCCCTATTCGGTTAAGCTCGCCACTGAATATAAGTCGCTGACCCATTATACAAAAGGTACGCAGTCACCCAACAAAGTAGGCTCCCACTGCTTGTACGCATACGGTTTCAGGTTCTATTTCACTCCCCTCTCCGGGGTTCTTTTCGCCTTTCCCTCACGGTACTGGTTCACTATCGGTCAGTCAGTAGTATTTAGCCTTGGAGGATGGTCCCCCATGTTCAGACAAGGTTTCTCGTGCCCCGTCCTACTCGATTTCATTGATAAGAGCGTTTCGTGTACGGGGCTATCACCCACTACGGCGGCACTTTCCAGAGCCTTCCACTACACTCAAATCAACTTAAGGGCTAGTCCCCGTTCGCTCGCCACTACTTAGGGAATCTCGGTTGATTTCTTTTCCTCAGGGTACTTAGATGTTTCAGTTCCCCTGGTTCGCCTCTTGCACCTATGGATTCAGTACAAGATACCTAGGTTATCCTAGGTGGGTTCCCCCATTCAGACATCTCTGGATCACAGTCTGTTTGCCGACTCCCCAAAGCTTTTCGCAGGCTACCACGTCTTTCATCGCCTCTGACTGCCAAGGCATCCACCGTATGCGCTTCTTCACTTGACCATATAACCCCAAGCAATCTGGTTACTGTCTCAATCGTGAAGACGACATTCGCCGAAAATTTGCGTCTTGAGAACTACAAATTTTACCTTGACCAGATCAATTGCCAGTGAAAGCAATCAATCAGTCACTTCTATCACATATCCAAATTTTTAAAGAACGATGTTTCTACCGGTCAAAAGACCAGAAATCAGCACTCACCAGGTCTACCCTGAAGCGCTCATTTCTGAACTCTTTCCTTCTACCGCAACGCGCGAGAGTGGTGGAGCCAAGCGGGATCGAACCGCTGACCTCCTGCGTGCAAAGCAGGCGCTCTCCCAGCTGAGCTATGGCCCCGTAATCTTCTGCACCAAGCAATTGGTAGGTCTGGGCAGATTTGAACTGCCGACCTCACCCTTATCAGGGGTGCGCTCTAACCAACTGAGCTACAGACCTATAACAGGGTCGCGTTACAGCATCGTCTTCGACTATGAATCAAGCAATTCGTGTGGGAACTTATGAAGAAGCTGATGTCTTCGATTAAGGAGGTGATCCAGCCGCAGGTTCCCCTACGGCTACCTTGTTACGACTTCACCCCAGTCATGAATCACTCCGTGGTAACCGTCCCCCCGAAGGTTAGACTAGCTACTTCTGGAGCAACCCACTCCCATGGTGTGACGGGCGGTGTGTACAAGGCCCGGGAACGTATTCACCGTGACATTCTGATTCACGATTACTAGCGATTCCGACTTCACGCAGTCGAGTTGCAGACTGCGATCCGGACTACGATCGGTTTTATGGGATTAGCTCCACCTCGCGGCTTGGCAACCCTTTGTACCGACCATTGTAGCACGTGTGTAGCCCTGGCCGTAAGGGCCATGATGACTTGACGTCATCCCCACCTTCCTCCGGTTTGTCACCGGCAGTCTCCTTAGAGTGCCCACCCGAGGTGCTGGTAACTAAGGACAAGGGTTGCGCTCGTTACGGGACTTAACCCAACATCTCACGACACGAGCTGACGACAGCCATGCAGCACCTGTGTCTGAGTTCCCGAAGGCACCAATCCATCTCTGGAAAGTTCTCAGCATGTCAAGGCCAGGTAAGGTTCTTCGCGTTGCTTCGAATTAAACCACATGCTCCACCGCTTGTGCGGGCCCCCGTCAATTCATTTGAGTTTTAACCTTGCGGCCGTACTCCCCAGGCGGTCAACTTAATGCGTTAGCTGCGCCACTAAAATCTCAAGGATTCCAACGGCTAGTTGACATCGTTTACGGCGTGGACTACCAGGGTATCTAATCCTGTTTGCTCCCCACGCTTTCGCACCTCAGTGTCAGTATCAGTCCAGGTGGTCGCCTTCGCCACTGGTGTTCCTTCCTATATCTACGCATTTCACCGCTACACAGGAAATTCCACCACCCTCTACCGTACTCTAGCTCGCCAGTTTTGGATGCAGTTCCCAGGTTGAGCCCGGGGCTTTCACATCCAACTTAACGAACCACCTACGCGCGCTTTACGCCCAGTAATTCCGATTAACGCTTGCACCCTTCGTATTACCGCGGCTGCTGGCACGAAGTTAGCCGGTGCTTATTCTGTCGGTAACGTCAAAATTGCACGGTATTAACGTACAACCCTTCCTCCCAACTTAAAGTGCTTTACAATCCGAAGACCTTCTTCACACACGCGGCATGGCTGGATCAGGCTTTCGCCCATTGTCCAATATTCCCCACTGCTGCCTCCCGTAGGAGTCTGGACCGTGTCTCAGTTCCAGTGTGACTGATCATCCTCTCAGACCAGTTACGGATCGTCGCCTTGGTGAGCCATTACCTCACCAACTAGCTAATCCGACCTAGGCTCATCTGATAGCGCAAGGCCCGAAGGTCCCCTGCTTTCTCCCGTAGGACGTATGCGGTATTAGCGTTCCTTTCGGAACGTTATCCCCCACTACCAGGCAGATTCCTAGGCATTACTCACCCGTCCGCCGCTAAATCAAGGAGCAAGCTCCTCTCATCCGCTCGACTTGCATGTGTTAGGCCTGCCGCCAGCGTTCAATCTGAGCCATGATCAAACTCTTCAGTTCAATACTGCTTGGGTTTTGAGAAAACCCTAAACTTGGCTCAGCAATCGCAAATCTCTTACTTAAAAGAGTAACTCTCGAATTCACGAGTGTTGCTTTGTGATGCTGATAATCTGTCGACTATCAGGCTTACCTCACAAGCACCCACACGAATTGCTTGATTCAGTTGTTAAAGAACAGTTGGTTAAGCCTCTCGCCTCAACCAGGCCGCGCATTCTACAGCAGCCTTTCTTTCTGTCAAGTCGTTTTCAAAAGAATTTTTTCTTTCTACTCAACCACTTGCGCCTTCGATCAGAACTTCTTCTCTCCAGCGGGAGGCGCATTCTACAGCGTTCAAAACCGCTGTCAACCACCTCTTTACAAACCGCTTTCGATCCATTCGATCGAACCACCAACAGGACTCAAACACCACCCTGTCGACCGGCGCGCATTCTACACGCCATACCCAGCCTTGCAAGCCCTTCATTTAACTTAACTTATTGATTAACAAGCAGTTTTTGAAGCGCTTCAGCGCTGAAGTGGCGCGCATTCTACCGCCAGCAGCATGCGCGTCAAGCTTATTTTGCAGTTTTATTACTCGGCCTTGAGCGTGATGCGCGCAAAGGCCTTCTTGCCGGCCTGACAGACATGGGTCGAACCCACCTTGAACAGGAAAGCGCGGTCAACCACCTCACCATCGACGCGCACGCCTCCCGAACCTAGCAGATCGCGAGCCACGGCAGCATTCTTAACCAGGCCTGCTTTATTAAGGACGGATGAGATCGGCATATCTTCAGCCGCAGCCAGCTCGATCTCCGGAAGATCTTCCGGCAGCTCGCCATCCTTCATGCGATTGCCAGCGGAGCGGTGCGCATTGGCCGCCGCCTCCTCACCATGGAACCGCGCGACGATCTCTTCAGCCAGCTTGATCTTGATGTCACGCGGATTGGCCCCCTGCTCGACATCACGCTTGAACTGCTCGATCTCTTCCATGGAGCGGAAGCTGAGCAGCTCGAAGTAGCGCCACATCAGCGCATCAGGCATGGACACCAGCTTGTTGTACATCACCCCCGGCGCTTCCTGAATGCCCACATAATTGCCCAGTGACTTGGACATCTTCTTCACGCCGTCCAGCCCCTCCAACAACGGCATGGTGACGATGCACTGCGACTCCTGGCCATAGGCGCGTTGCAGCTCACGCCCCATCAGCAGGTTGAACTTCTGATCGGTGCCACCCAACTCGACATCGGCCTTGAGCGCCACGGAGTCATAGCCTTGTACCAAGGGGTAGAGGAACTCATGAATGGCGATCGGCTGATTGCTGGTGTAACGCTTGTCGAAATCGTCGCGCTCGAGCATGCGCGCCACAGTGTATTGCGAAGCAAGACGAATGAAATCGGCAGGCTTGAGTTGATCCATCCAGGTGGAGTTGAAAGCTACTTCGGTCTTGGCCGGGTCGAGAATCTTGAAGACCTGCTGCTTGTAGGTCTCGGCATTCTCCAGCACCTGCTCACGGGTCAGCGGCGGACGCGTCGCACTCTTGCCGCTGGGGTCGCCAATCATCCCGGTGAAGTCGCCAATGAGGAAAACCACCTGATGCCCCAGCTCCTGGAACTGACGCAGCTTATTAATAAGAACGGTATGGCCGAGGTGCAGATCCGGCGCAGTTGGATCGAACCCCGCCTTGATCCGCAGTGGCTGACCACGCTTGAGCTTTTCTATCAGCTCAGCCTCAACCAGAACCTCTTCCGCACCGCGCTTGATCAGCGCTAGCTGCTCTTCGACCGACTTCATGACAGAACCCGCAACCACTGGAAATTGAAAGGGAACCAACCATACAAGATCGCAAACTAATTACAAGTTTTGCCCCCGCCCTGGGCCTGTTGCCGCTCCGCGCACGGCTGCGACGGCAACACACACCCACATCTGTATCACACACCTGCAATGTCAAGGGTTGCCCATCCAGGGTTTTGGTTATATTTTAGACAGTTAATGCACATATCAAGAAAACGCCTCACGCCATGACGCAAAATTCTCCCAAAGCCCCGCCCTACCCAAAGAGCCATATTCTGGCTGCGAGTGGTGTAGCCGCGCTGCTGAGCCTGGCTCTGCTGGTGTTTCCCTCGCGCGAAGTCGAAGCGCAGAAAACCTTTCTCAATCTGGATCTGGGCAATGATGCCGAGATGGTGATCGAGGAAAAGGATGACCTCCGAGCGGGGCAGGCTGACAGCCCGAACGACTCGCCATTCGCCCAGATCGAAGGCAATTCGGATGACACCGAGTTCAGCGCAGAAGAAGACGCTGATGAAATCGCCCCCACCACTGCAGCACTTCCACCCGACGACCCCACTCATAAAAGCATCACCGTCAGCAACGGCGATACGCTATCGACTGTGTTCGCCAAGGTGGGCCTGAGCGCCAATGATCTGCACGAGGCGCTCGACAGCAACAAGGAAGCCAAGCAGTTCAGCCGCCTCAAGGTCGGCCAGGTGCTGCAGTTCGAGCTGGACGAAGAAGGCAAGCTGAAGAATCTGCAAAGTAAACTCAGCGAACTGGAAACCATAAGCCTGAGCCGCAACGAGGCGGGATACGACTTCAAGCGCGATCTGGCCAAGCCCGAGATCGTCAACGCCTACAGCCATGGCGTGATCAATAGCTCGCTGTTCCTCTCCGCCAAGCGTGCTGGCCTATCCCATGGGCTGACCATGGATCTGGCCAATATCTTCGGTTACGACATCGACTTCGCCATGGACATCCGCGATGGCGACGAATTCGAGGTGATCTACGAAGACAAGGTGGTCAACGGCAAGCATGTCGGCACCGGTAATATCCTTTCCGCTCGTTTCACCAACCGCGGCAAGACCTATACTGCTGTGCGCTATACCGATCGCAAGGGCAACACCAGCTACTACAGCGCCAATGGCGAGAGCATGCGCAAGGCCTTCATCCGCACGCCCGTGGATTTCGCACGCATCAGCTCACGCTTCTCCACCGGCCGCAAGCACCCGATCCTGAACAAGATCCGCGCCCACAAGGGTGTCGACTATGCCGCGCCGCGCGGCACGCCGATCAAGGCTGCAGGAGACGGCAAGGTGATACTGGCAGGACGCAACGGTGGCTACGGCAACACCGTGATCCTCCAGCATGGCCAACGCTACCGCACCCTCTATGCGCACATGCAGGGCTTCGCCAAAGGCGTGCGCAATGGGGTGAACGTCAAGCAAGGCCAAATCATCGGCTATATCGGCACCACCGGTCTGTCTACCGGCCCACACCTGCATTACGAGTTCCAGGTCAACGGCGTGCATGTCGACCCGCTGAGCCAGAAGCTGCCGATGGCCGACCCCATCGCCGCCAACGAGAAAGCGCGTTTCATGCAGCAAAGCAAGCCGCTGATGGCACGCATGGATCAGGAAAAGGCCACCATGCTGGCTGCCAACAAGCAGTAATCCATGGTCCATCTCTATATTGGCGTGATGTCCGGCACCAGCCTGGATGGCCTGGACATCGCGCTGATCGAGCAGACTGAAGCACCGCGCCTGCTCGCCACACTGTATCGCCCCCTGCCTGATGCTCTGCGTCACGAACTGCTGGCACTGTGCAGCCCTGGCGCAGACGAGCTGGCCCGTGCGGCCATCGCCGAACAACACTGGGCCGAGCTGGCCGCAGATTGCATCAACACTCTGCTAGCACGTCAGGGGCTGTCAGCATCAAGCATTCGCGCCATCGGCAGCCACGGCCAGACCGTTCGCCATGAACCTGCGCGTGGCTTCACCATCCAGATCGGCAACCCCGCCCTGCTCGCCGAACGTACCGGCATCAGCGTGGTGGCAGACTTTCGTCGGCGCGATGTGGCGGCCGGTGGCCAGGGCGCGCCGCTGGTGCCGGCCTTCCATGAAGCGCTCTTCGGTTCGACGCAGCAGCACATTGCGGTGCTCAATGTCGGCGGCTTCAGCAACCTGAGCCTGCTCGAACCCGGCAAGGAGGTTCATGGTTTCGACTGCGGGCCAGGTAACGTGCTGCTCGATGCCTGGATTCAGCATTGCCTGGGCGAGCAGTACGACCGCGACGGCGCCTGGGGCGCGGGCGGCACGCTGCAGCAAGCGCTGCTCGACAGTCTGCTGGCCGATCCCTTCTTCGCCACCCAAGGCCCCAAGAGTACCGGGCGCGAGCTGTTCAACCTGAATTGGCTACAGACTCACCTGGCGAAGCATCGCGACCTGCCTGAACAGGATGTACAGGCCACCCTGGTGGAATTGAGCGCGCGCAGCATCTGCGAGTCATTGCACAGAGCGCAAATGCGCACTGACAGCCTGCTGGTCTGTGGCGGAGGCGCGCACAACCGGCACCTCATGCAGCGCTTGGCAGCCTTGCTGCCTGGCACCGAGGTGGTTTCGACCGCCAGCCGTGGCATCGACCCGGACTGGATCGAAGCCATGGCCTTCGCCTGGCTGGCTCATTGCACCCTGCAGGGCATAGCCGCCAACCGTCCAAGCGTCACCGGCGCACGCGGGCTACGGGTGCTCGGCGCCATCTATCCAGCCTGAAAACAAAAACGCCGTGCACGGGGCACGGCGCTAACGAATCAATGACCCGTATCAGATCGAGAAGGACGACCCACAGCCACAGGTGGTGGTGGCGTTGGGGTTCTTGATGACGAAACGCGAACCCTCCAGGCCTTCCTGATAATCGACCTCGGAGCCCACCAGATACTGGAAGCTCATGGCATCGACGACCAGACTCACGCCCTCGCGCTCGACGATGGTGTCATCCTCGGCGACATCCTCATCGAAGGTGAAACCATACTGGAAGCCCGAGCAACCGCCACCCGTGACGAACACGCGCAGCTTCAGACGCGGATTGCCCTCTTCATCGACCAGGGTCTTCACCTTGCTGGCCGCCCCCTGGGTGAAATGCAAGGGGGCGGGGGTGAAGCTTTCGACGCTCATGCTATGACTCCCGGCGCAACGCGCCATACTGCGTTAAGGCAGCATTATCCGCTTGCCCTAGAATTTTGGTCAACTATTACGCCCTGTCATCCAGGGTTTCCGGCAACTCCAGAGGACGCTCGTCCTCGCCCTTGATCGGGCACAGACGTCCGGCGATCTGCGCGCCCATGGCCATTTCCATCAACGCATAATGCAGATTGCCCCTTACACGCGCCCGGGCTCCCAGCTCGAGATGGGTCGAAGCGTAGACATCGCCCAACACCTCGCCCTCGACCACGATATGGGGGGCTCGCACCTCACCTTCAACCACGCCGCCGACGCTGATGCGCACCAGGCCTTCCGAGGCCAGCAGATTGCCGGTGACCCGGCCATCGACCTGCACCGCCCCCTGGAAGCGCATATCCCCCACCAGCTCTGCACCTACCGCGATAAGGCTGGTCTTGCCGCTGAAGCTCTGCAAATCAGGCTTGGGTTTTTCTTTCTTCCACATGGCGGTTCACTCTTTGTCTAACCATTTGAATGTACGAACCAGGGGCTTGTGCCCCTGAACCTGAGCCTCGACCTTGACCTGAGCGGGCACGAAGCCCTGTGGCAATTGCAACTCGGCAAAACGACCGGCATCAGGTAGAGACTGAAAATGCTTGAAGGAAAAGGGGGTCTTGTCGCCACTGAACTCGTCGCTCACCGAGGCCAATGACAGGTTCTTGTCCTTGCCGCCCTGCTTGCCCTGAAGCGTGATGCTCAGTGTCCCCTCCAACGGCTCCTCGGCCGTGCCGACACGGCTCAACAGCAGCTTGTAGCGAAAGCGCTGCGGATCTTCGGTGGCCTGCAGCTCGAAGGCCCGGATGCGCAAACCCTCACGCCGACTACCCGGAGCCAGGACGCCCTTGTAGAAGGCCACGTCCTGCTGCAATTTGAAGATTTGCTCCTCGAGCAGCTTGATGGTGCGCCGGTTCTGCTCGATGGCCTGCTGGGCAACCTTCTCGCTGCTGCCGACCACGGCAAGGCGCTGGCGCAGGAATTCCAACTCCTGATCCTTCTCGCTGATGAGCACCTGCAACTCATGGGCATCGGTAACGGGTCGCAGATAGGACAACGTACCCCACCCCAGCGCAAAGGCCAGAGGCACGGCGAGGAGCAACAAGGTCAGGAGGATACGTCGACGACGCTCATGTCGTGGATCACTGAACTTGATCTCCCAGCTCATGCAAAGGACACCCGCGGCGCTCGGGCTGATGGCCCGAGCGAAGGCCAGATGCAGCCAGTGGTGCCTCGCAATCGGGCGGCCTGGCATGCCGGCCGTTCATCGTCGATCTGGGCACTGATCATCAGCCGCCTCCTGCCTGACATGAGTGGAAAGTCGCCGATGATAAAGCGCCATCGGCCAAGCGCCAAACCCGATGGTGACGCAATAGCGTGACAGGCTCTACTATCCGGGAGATTTGCTGACCGAGGAACGACCATGCTCTATCTGTGGCTCAAGGCCTTTCACATCATCGCGGTGGTCTGCTGGTTCGCCGGCCTGTTCTACCTGCCGCGCCTGTTCGTCTACCATGCGATGAGCACGGACGCCGTCAGCCAGGAGCGCTTCTGCGTCATGGAGCGCAAGCTCTATCGCGGGATCATGCTGCCCTCGATGATTCTCACCCTGGCGCTGGGTATCTGGCTGATCAGCCTCAACCCGAGCTATTACTTCAGCCAGGGCTGGATGCACGCCAAGCTGACACTGGTGGTCGCCCTACTGGCCTACCATCACATGTGCGGCGCACAACTTAAGCGCTTCGCCCGTGGCGAGAACAGTCGCAGCCATGTGTTCTATCGCTGGTTCAACGAGGCGCCGGTGCTGGCGCTGCTAGGTATCGTCATTCTGGTCGTCGTCCGTCCATTCTGAGGAATTCGCCATGTCTCTGCCTGCGTCGCTCGAACAACGCCTGCGCCTGCCCCTGGTGGCGGCGCCCATGTTCCTTGTGTCCAACCCGGCCCTGGTCGCAGCCTGCTGCAACAGCGGCATCGTCGGCAGCTTCCCGGCGCTCAATCAGCGTGAGAGCTCTGGCTTTCGCGCCTGGCTGGAGGAGCTCGATACGCAGCTAACGGCAGACGCTGCCCCCTATGCGGTGAACCTGATCGTGCACGGCAGCAACCCACGCCTGCAGGCGGATCTGACGATCTGCGTGGAGCGCCAGGTGCCCATCGTCATCACCAGCCTGGGTGCGGTGAAGGAAGTGGTCGACGCCGTGCACGGCTATGGCGGCCTGGTCTTCCACGACGTGACCACCCGGCGTCATGCCGAGAAAGCCGCCGAGGCTGGGGTCGATGGCTTGATTGCCGTGGCCGCCGGGGCTGGCGGCCATGCCGGCACCTGGAGCCCATTCGCCCTGGTCGCGGAGATCCGCCAGTTCTTCGACAAGACTCTGCTACTGGCAGGTTGCCTGAATCACGGCCATGAAATCCTTGCAGCGCAGATGCTTGGGGCCGACCTGGCCTATATGGGCACACGCTTCATCGCCACTGAGCAGAGCGATGCGCCTGCTGCCTACAAACAGATGCTGTTGCAGGCACGGGCTGCCGACATCGTGCATACCCCGGCGGTGTCCGGAGTACCGGCCAGTTTCATGCGCCAGAGCCTGGAACAGGCCGGCTATGACCTGGCCCGCCTGCAGGACAAGGGTGCCATCAACTACGGCGAGAAGCTCAAGCCGGTCAACGATGAAGCCAAGGCCTGGAAAACCGTATGGTCGGCCGGCCAGGGAGCTGGCGGTATCGAGGATCTGCCCAGCGTCGCCGAGCTCGTCCCCCGCCTGGATCATGAGTACCGCACGGCTTTGCAGCAGGCTGCCGCCCTGGGGCAGCGCTGGATACGTTGAGGCGAGGCGCAGAAAAGCTGCCAATTGTGCTGCAGGCCGCTTGTACAGTGGCCTGCAGGCGCTCTACGCTGCATTACCTGCCACCTCATGAGCAGACAAGGAAGCCCGCATGAATCCACCTCGCTACAAGATTCTGTTCGACGGCCAACTGATGCCGAATGCGACACTGGAAACGGTCAAGGACAACCTCGCTCGCCTGTTCAAGAGCGACCGAGCACGCATCGATGCCCTGTTCAGCGGCGCAGTGGTGACCCTGAAGAAGGATTTGCCCGAGCAGCAGGCGGATCAATACCTCGATGCGCTGCAAAAGGCTGGCGCCAAAGTACGCAAGGAACTGGACCAGGCCATCGGCCTGAGCCTGGTACAGACCGAGGATCACCCAGAGGAACCCGCTCCCGACACGGCCAGCCAGGCCCGCATGACCTGCCCCAAATGCGGCCATGAGCAAACCAAGGCTGCCGAATGCTCGGCCTGCGGCATCATCATCGAGAAATACATGGCCCGCCAGGCACAACTGGCGGCAACCACGGTCACTCCCGTGCAGGAAGCCAGCTCACCCTATGCCCCACCACGGGCAGACGTAGCCGAAAACCTGCCACAATTCGGTGAGCTCAAGGTACTGAGCCTGAGCGGACGCATCGGCCGCGTGCGCTACCTGGGTTGGTACATGGCCATGCTGCTGTGCATGCTTCCTGGAACCCTGCTGGCCATCAACTTCGGAACCTTCTCGAGTACCCTGTTCATTATCATCTTCACCCTTATGGTAGTGGGCATTCTGGTCTTCAGCTTCTGCCTGGTCGTGCAACGCCTGCATGATATGGGCTGGTCAGGCTGGCTGTGGTTGCTGTTTTTCGTACCGCTCGTGGGTACGGTTATGTCCCTACTGATGTTGATCGTCCCTGGAACCCAGGGCGTCAACCGCTACGGCCCGCCACCACCACCCAACAGCACCAGCGTCACAGTGCTGGCCTGGCTGGTACTGCTGCTGCCCATCATTGGCATTGCCGCCGCCATCAGCCTTCCGCACTTTGCCGCCCCGCCGATCTTCACGCGATGACGATGCGCACCTATCCTTCTTCATGCCCAGCTACGCTCTGATCACCGGCGCCTCCAGCGGCCTCGGCCTGGCACTGGCCGAGGCCCTGGCGCGTCGCGGGCGCAACCTCATTCTGGTGGCGCGACGGCGCGATGCCCTGGAGAGCATCGCCAGCGAGCTGGCCCTGCGCTTCGGCGTCGAGGTGCGTTTTCGGCTCTGCGACCTGAGCGAGCCCCTGCAGATTTCCGGACTGCTGTTGGAGCTGGAAGAAGGCGACTGGCGCATCGACCTGCTGGTCAACAGCGCTGGGCTCGGCTGTGCCGGCCCCTTCCTGGAACAGGACTGGATGCGCGAGTTGGAGCAGCTTGAGGTCAACGTGCTGGCCCTGACCCGCCTGTGCCATGCCCTGGGCAAACGCATGGCGCTGCAGGGCGGCGGACAGATTCTCAACGTCGCCTCCGTCGCCGCCTTCCAGCCCGGCCCCTGGATGAGCAGCTATTACGCCAGCAAGGCCTATGTGCTGCACTTCAGCGAAGGCCTGCGCGAGGAACTGCGCCACTATGGCGTGCGCGTCTCGGTGCTGTGCCCGGGACCGACGCGTACTGCCTTCTTTCGCAGTGCGCAGATGAACGTTTCCCGCCTGGATAAGGGCAAACTGATGATGAATGCCGAAGAGGTGGCGCTGATAGCCGTGCGCGGCCTGGAGCGCAACCGCGCCATCATCGTTCCCAACTGGCGTAACCGCCTGCTCGCCACCCTGCCCCGCCTGGCACCCCGCTGGCTGGTACGCAAACTGAGCGGGCGCATCACACGCCCCTTCACCCAGCGCTAAGGCCTGCTTCAGCCGGCATTGACCGTGCGCCCGGCTGCCCAGTTGCGCAGGCTGGCGAGCCGCTCGGCCATGACCACGGACAAGGGCGAGGTGGCCTGCAAGGTATGCAGCAGCAACTCCTGATCGACAGTGCGCTGCTGCGCCTGCCCGGCATACAGGGCGCTGACCACCGCCTGCTCGATCTCTGCCCCGGAAAAACCGTCGCTGGCCTCGGCCAACCGAGCCAGATCAAAGCGCTCGGGTTCCAGTTCGCGTCGCTGCAGGTGGATACGGAAGATCTCCGCGCGCACCTCGGCCGTCGGCAGGTCGACGAAGAACAGCTCATCGAAGCGCCCTTTGCGCACCAGCTCGGGGGGCAGGCGGTCGATGGCATTGGCCGTGGCGACGACGAATACCGGCGCCTTGCGCTCGGCCATCCAGGTCAGCAAAGTGCCGAGCACGCGTTGGCTCACGCCGCCGTCATGGTCGCCACTGGCCAGGCCCTTCTCCACCTCGTCCATCCACAGCACGCAGGGCGCCATCTGCTCGGCCAGGTGCAGGGCTTCGCGCAGGTTGCGTTCGGTCTCGCCGAAGAACTTGTTGTACAGGCAAGCAAAATCCAGACGCAGCAGCGGCAGCCCCCAGAGCCCGGCCACCGCCTTGGCCGCCAGGCTCTTGCCACCGCCCTGCACACCGACCAGCAGCACGCCTTTCGGCGCATCGATGCCCTTGCCTTCGAGAAAGCCGGCCTGCCGCTCGCCGAGCCAGCGCTTGAGATTGACCAGGCCGCCGACATCGGCGAAACGCGCGGTGTCGTACTCGAAGCTGAGCACACCGTCCAGATCCAGTAGCTGGAACTTGGTCTTGTTCAGCTCGGGAATGTCTTCCTGGGTGATTGCCCCGTCGTCACAGATCACGTTGCGTGCCAGCGCCCGCGCCTCGGCATGGCTGAGGCCGCGCAGGTTCTTCACCACCTGTTGCAGGGTGCGGTTGTCGGTGCGCACCCGCGAACCTCGGTTGCCCTCGCTCCAGCGTGTCGCCTCGTCGCGCACGATGCCCAGCAGCTCGTCCTCGGTCGGCAGCGCCAGGCTGAAACGTGCCGCGTAGCGCTGTACCTCGGGCGGCAACTTGAACGCATGGGACACCAGCACCAGGGTCGGTTTGTACGCGGCCTCGCTCATGGCGATTTCCTTGAGCAGGCGCACCAGGCGCGGGTTGTCGTCGAGGAAGGGATGCAGGTCGCACATCACGTAGAGGTTCGGCTGCGGGTCGGCCTTGATCATGCGCAATGCCGCCTCAGGCTCCAGGGTCGGCGACTGATCCACTGGATCACTACCGAAGCCCAGGCGCTGCAGCCCTTCGGTGACCGACCAGGTGTGCAGGCCGAGCCCGCGCTTGACCGCCAGACCGGTCAGGGTCTCCAGCACCCGCGCCTCGTCCCAGGACTCGATGACGATCAGCTTGACCTTGGAGTCGAGCACCAACCCCAGATCGTGAATATCGTTCTTCAACACCTGCTCCTTGTGGAAATGAGCGAGCCGATCTTCGCACCTGCCCGTTGTCATGGATCGTCGCCGCAGTCATGGCCCGACGCAAGGGTTCGGAGCCGTCCAACATCGCCAGCCCGGCCCGCAGCGGCGACGTGCCCGGTACTTTGCAGTAGACTAGGGATCTCGTTCCAGTCGGAGGTCCCCCATGGCCAGCGAACGCCAGTATTCACCCGTCGACCGCCTGCTGCTGCAAGCCGATGCGGCCCTGCGCACACTGCTGCCATTCAGCGGCGCCTCGGGGCGCCCCTCACCAGCCATCGTGCAGCACGAAGCCGAGCTGAGCAGCGACGAGGCGCGCCATATCGCTGGCCTGATGCGTATCAACCATACCGGCGAGGTCTGCGCCCAGGCCCTCTATCAGGGCCAGGCCCTGACGGCCAAGCTGCCAGAGGTGCGCAAAGCCATGGAGCATGCCGCCGACGAGGAAATCGACCACCTGGCCTGGTGCGAACAACGCATTCGCGAACTGGGCAGCCAGCCCAGTGTGCTCAACCCACTGTTCTACGGCCTGTCTTTCGGCGTCGGCGCTGTGGCTGGCCTGGTCAGTGACAGGGTCAGTCTGGGCTTCGTCGCCGCCACCGAGGATCAGGTGTGCAAGCACCTGGACGAACACCTCGAACAGCTCCCCGAGCACGATGCCAAGTCGCGCGCCATCCTCGAGCAGATGCGTGTCGACGAGCAACAGCATGCCAACAGCGCCCTGGCCGCCGGCGGCTTGCGCTTCCCGGCGCCGGTGAAGTTCGGCATGACCCTGCTGTCGAAGGTGATGACCAAGTCCACCTACCGGGTCTAGCAAGCTGTTGAAAAACTACCTGCCAGCAAGGCAAGCCACCCTGCTCTAGCTTGAAGCTTGTGGCTGCTTCTATCCCAGCTCGACTATTTCATAGTCATGGCTGATGGCCACGCCGCCGCGACCGAGCATGATCGAGGCAGAGCAGTACTTCTCCGCTGATAGTTCGACCGCACGCTTGACCTGAGCCTCTTTCAGCCCACGGCCCTTGACCACGAAATGCAGGTGGATCTTGGTGAACACCTTGGGCTCTTCGCTCGCGCGCTCGGCATCGAGGAACACCTCGCAGCTCTCCACCGGCTGCCGGCCCTTGCGCAGGATGCTGACCACATCGAAGTTGCTGCAGCCACCCAGGCCTATCAGCACCATTTCCATCGGGCGAACGCCCAGGTTGCGGCCACCTGCCTCGGGCGGGCCATCCATGACCACGGCATGGCCACTGCCGGACTCACCGAGGAACAGGGCTTCACCCGCCCACTGCACGCGCGCTTTCATCTCTCCAGGCTCCGTTGCTTTGCAAAGGCACGCAGGTTAGCACAAGCCTGCAGCACGCCGTGCCTGACCCTCGCGTCAAAGTTCCACTACGCTGTGTTAGCCAGGTCACAAAAAAAACCTCACTCATCGTATGTCTGTTAAGCTGGCGCCGGAATGCTGGCACACTGGTCGGATAACCAATAAGAAATCGCCTGCTGGACAAAGGCCTACACTTTTCATATCGGGACTCGGGGCATGGTCGCTATCACACTCACACCTAAGATAAAGCACCTCGACAAGCTGCTTGCGCATTGTCATCGCCGTCGTTACACGGCAAAAAGCACCATCATCTATGCAGGTGATCGCTGCGAAACGCTGTTCTTCATCGTCAAAGGCTCGGTCACCATCCTCATCGAGGACGATGACGGCCGGGAAATGATCATCGCCTACCTCAATGCCGGGGATTTCTTCGGCGAGATGGGGCTGTTCGAGAAGGAAGGCTCGGAGAAGGAACGCAGCGCCTGGGTGCGCGCCAAGACCGAGTGCGAAGTAGCGGAGATCAGCTACGCCAAGTTCCGCGAGCTGACCCAGCAGGATCCTGACATCCTCTTCGCCCTGGGCAGCCAGATGGCCGAGCGCCTGCGCAATACGACGCGCAAGGTCGGCGACCTGGCCTTTCTCGACGTCACCGGCCGTGTTGCGCACACCCTGCTCGACCTGTGCAAGCAGCCGGACGCCATGACCCATCCGGACGGTATGCAGATCAAGATCACCCGTCAGGAGATCGGCCGCATCGTCGGCTGCTCGCGCGAGATGGTCGGTCGCGTACTCAAGTCCCTGGAAGAGCAGGGCCTGGTGCACGTCAAGGGCAAGACCATGGTGGTGTTCGGCACCCGCTGATCACAACACAAAACGAAAAAGCCGGTTATCTAACCGGCTTTTTTATGCGTGCTATTCGGGGTCGGTGCCAATTACCGCCGGCCGACCTCGCTCGGGAAAGAACAGGCGTTGCAGCTCCGCTCCGGGATCCGCCGCACGCATGAAGGCTTCGCCAACCAGGAAGGCATAGACCTCGTTGATCTCCATCAGCTCGACATCTGCGCGGTTGAGAATGCCACTCTCGGTCACCACCAGGCGATCACGGGGGATACGCGGCAGCAGGTCGAGGGTGGTTTCCAGGCTGACCTCGAAGGTGTGCAGGTTACGGTTGTTGATGCCCACCAAGGGGGTATCGAGTGTCTTCAGCGCACGTTCCAGTTCATCGCCGTCATGCACCTCCACCAGCACGTCCAGCCCATTGCCCCTGGCCACCGCGGCCAGCTCGGCCATGCGCACGTCATCCAGGCAGGAAACGATCAGCAGCACGCAGTCGGCACCCAGGGCGCGGGCTTCGACGATCTGGTAGGGATCAACCATGAAGTCCTTGCGGATCACCGGCAGCGCGCAGGCGGCGCGGGCTTGCTGCAGGTACTGGTCGGCGCCCTGGAAGAAATCGATATCGGTCAGTACCGACAGGCAGGTAGCCCCACCCGCCTCGTAGCTGCGGGCGATATCGGCCGGCACGAAATCGGCGCGCAGCACGCCCTTGCTCGGCGAGGCCTTCTTGACCTCGGCGATCACCGCCGGCTGCTTGCGTGCTGCCTGTGCCTGCAAGGCGCGGGCGAAGCCACGCGGCGCATCGGCGGCACGGGCCACGGCCTCGAGTTCGGCCAGGCTGACCTGGGCACGGCGCGCCGCTACTTCCTCGAACTTACGGGCGACGATCTTCTCCAGTACGGTTGGCACGCTCACCCTTCGTTCTCCTGTTTGAATACCGCAGTAAAGGACACCAGCTCTTCCAGCTTCTCCCGCGCCAGCCCGGTGTGCAGGGCATCGTGGGCCAACTGGATGCCTTCGCGCAAGGTGCTGGCATGATCGGCAGCGTAGAGCGCGGCACCGGCATTGAGCACGATCATGTCGGCGGCTTTCTGGCCATTGTCGGTCTTACGTCGACCCAGGGCGTCACGAATCAGTTCCAGCGATTGCGCGGCGTTGTCGACGGTCAAACCGATCAGGCTCTGGCTCTTGATGCCGAAATCCTCGGGCTGGATGCGGTATTCGCTGACCTGGCCATCCTTGAGTTCGGCGACGAAGGTAGGCGCGGCCAGGCTGATCTCGTCCAGGCCATCCTGGGCGTGCACCACCAGAACGTGCTCGCTGCCCAGACGCTGCAGCACTTCGGCCATGGGCCGGCACAACGCCTGGCTGAACACGCCGATCACCTGATGCCTGGCACCGGCCGGGTTGGTCATAGGGCCGAGCATGTTGAACAGGGTACGCAGCGCCAGCTCGCGGCGCGGGCCGATGGCATGCTTCATCGCGCCGTGATGGGACGGGGCGAACATGAAACCGACGCCAACGCTTTCGACGCAGCGCGCCACCTGCTCGGGCTTGAGCCCCAGGTAGACGCCGGCCGCTTCCAGCAGATCGGCACTGCCACTCTTGCCGGAGACCGCACGGTTGCCGTGTTTGGCCACCTTGCCGCCAGCCGCCGCGACCACGAAAGCAGCGGCGGTGGAGACGTTGAAGATGTTCATGCCGTCGCCACCGGTGCCACAGGTGTCGACCAGGCGTTCGGCATTGATCACCACTGGCGCGGCCAGCTCGCGCATGACGCTGGCGGCCCCGACGATCTCGTCGATGGTCTCGCTCTTCATGCGCATGCCCATGAGGAAGGCGCCGATCTGCGCGTCGGTGCACTGACCGGTCATGATCTCGCGCATCACCGACTGCATTTCCTCGGTGCTCAGATCGAGCTGGGCGACGATCCGGTTGAGAGCTTCCTTGATGTTCATGCGCGCACGCCTCCGGTCTGCTTGAGGAAGTTGGCGAACAGTTCGTGGCCCTGCTCGGTGAGGATGGATTCGGGGTGAAACTGCACGCCCTCGACATTCAGGGTCTTGTGACGCAAGCCCATGATCTCGTCGACGGAGCCGTCCTCGTGCTGAGTCCAGGCGGTGACCTCCAGGCAGTCCGGCAGAGTTTCGCGCTTGACCACCAAGGAATGATAGCGGGTCACGGTTACCGGCATCGCCAGGCCGGCGAACACGCCCTGATTGGCGTGGAATACCGGGCTGGTCTTGCCATGCATCACCTGCCGCGCGCGCACCACGTCGCCGCCATAGGCCTGGCCGATGCTCTGATGGCCCAGGCAGACGCCGAGGATCGGCAGCTTGCCGGCGAAATGCAGGATGGCCTCGATGGACACGCCCGCCTCGGTCGGCGTGCAGGGGCCGGGCGAGACGACGATGCGCTCGGGCTGCAAGGCCTCGATCTCGGCGATGCTCAGCTCGTCGTTGCGAATGACGTGGACATCGGCACCCAGCTCGCCCAGATACTGCACCACGTTGTAGGTAAAGGAATCATAGTTGTCGATCATCAGCAGCATGATATGCGTTGCCTCTAGATGTACTGCCTTGGTAGTCACGCCCCAGAGCAATGGACGCTTCACGCCTGAGCAGAGCTCGATGAGGCGCAAGGCGCGGGGGCGAACGAAACGCACCGGCCGAGCCGGCAAGGGAGAGGTCAGGCGCGCCAGCGCCAACGGGCCAGGGCCTTGATCAGGCGCATCAGGAGGGTGCTGCTGAAGGTCACAGGGGTATCTCGCATCACGATTGCCGCACAGTAGCCCAGCTAATGGCCATGCGCAACCGTGAGCAGCGGATCAACGCAAGCGGCGCGCATAGGCCGCCAGCACGGTACGTTCGGATTGCACCAGATAGGCGTCCAGCGCCTGCGCGGCTTCCTGCGTTTGCCCGGCTTCGAGACGTTCGAGAATCGACGCGTTCATGTCGATGTAGGGCGAATGCAGGAACTCGGCATCCTTGAGCAGACCGAAGGCCAGGCGCAACTCGGCGGACAGGTGAGCATAGAAGGTGTTGAGGCGTTCGCTGTCGGCCAGCTCGACGATACCGGCATGGAAGGCCATATTCGCCGTACCCGCCCCGCTCCAGTCCTGAGCGTCACGGCAGCGCCTGGCGGCGGCCACCGCCTCGGCCATGCGGCGCACGGCGGGGTGCTTGGGATAGGCCTGGGCCAGCGCCTGGCACTCGATGAAGCGGCGAACCCGGTAGATGTCGATGATCGAGGCCATGTCCGGCACCGCGACGAAGACGCCGCGATTGGGCTCGTGCTTGAGCAGGCCTTCCTGGGTCAATACGCGAAAGGCCTCACGTAAGGTGTTGCGCGAGATATCCAGGCTCTCGCTCAGAGCGGCCTCCGACAGGCGCTGGCCGGGCACCAGTTCCCCCTCGACCAGCTTGCGACGAATCTCGGCGGTCACGGTTTCGCCGAGGGTGCGCGGGTTTTCAGGCAGGTCTTGGCTCATCGATCCATCCATTGCGGTTAGCGGCATCTCGGTCGTCGCACCTGGCAAGGCTGCAAGGCCCGCTGATGGTCTATGAGTCCGTTCGTGCAGGCAAGCGTTGCAGGTGTCACCTCATGCACTTCGATGGAACACATATGGGTATCAGGGTAACAAAATGGCGCAAATTGATGAGTCATAAATTAATTATTGTTGAACAATTTATACAGATATAATCAACAATATAGCCATCCTGAAGGGAAAGTGGCATGTTGCTTGCGTTGCATTCTGCACACGATCCTCCAATGCCCAGGAGCGCTCACATGCAGAGCCAGACCACCCGCGACTTCGCCCGCTCACACCGCTCATCGCTGATCGCGGCCATCTTCCTGATGGCGACCTCGGCCATCGGCCCCGGCTTCATCACCCAGACCGCCACCTTCACGGCGACCATGGGTGCGGCCTTCGCCTTCGGCATCCTCGCCTCGATCCTCATCGACTTCGTGGTGCAACTGAACGTCTGGCGCATCGTCACCCTGACCCGCATGCGCGCCTCGGACATCGCCAACGCGGCGATTCCCGGCAGCGGCTACCTGCTCGCAGTGCTGGTGATCTTCGGCGGGCTGGTGTTCAACGTCGGCAACATCGCTGGCGCCGGCCTGGGCCTCAATGCGCTGATGGGCCTGGATCCGAAATGGGGCGGGGCCCTCAGCGCCCTGGTGGCCATCGGCATCTTCCTGTCCAAGCGGGCCGGTATCGCCGTCGACCGGCTGATCGTGGTGCTCGGCCTGCTGATGATTCTGCTCACCCTGTTCGTCGCCGTCGCCTCCAACCCGCCCCTGGGCGAGGCACTGCGCCAGACCGTGTGGCCGGATGAGATCAACTTCGCCACCATCACCACCATCGTCGGCGGCACCGTAGGCGGCTACATCACCTATGCCGGCGCGCACCGCCTATTGGATCGCGGCCTGGTCGGCGAAGAGCACGTGAAGGAAGTCACCAAGGCGGCACTCAGCGGCATCGCGGTAACCGGCGTGATGCGCTACATCCTGTTCCTGGCGATTCTCGGCGTGGCCGCCAGCGGCGTGGTCATCGACACCTCCGGCAAAGGCGCCAACCCGGCCGCCCAGGCCTTCCAGGCCGCTGCCGGCGAGCTCGGCCTGCGCACCTTCGGCCTGGTGCTCTGGGCCGCTGCCATCACCAGCGTGATCGGCGCGGCCTACACCTCGATGTCGTTCATCACCGCCTTCATGCCGGGCATCAGCGAGCGCGGCCGCAACCGCGCCACCGTGGCCTTCATCGCCGTCTCGTTGAGCATCTACCTGGCCCTGGGCACCGCGCCGGCGGCCCTGCTGTTGTTCGCTGGCGGCTTCAACGGCCTGATCCTGCCCATCGGCCTGAGCATTTTCGTGTACGTGGGCTGGCGCCGCAGCGACCTGATGGGCGGCTACCACTACCCGCGCTGGTTGCTGGCCCTCGGCGCCATCACCTGCGCGCTGACCTGGTACATGGCGGCCAAATCGGTCGGCCCGATCCTGGCCTTCGTGAACCTGTAAGGAGAGAACGACATGCCTTCCATCGACCTCAACAGCGACCTGGGCGAAAGCTTCGGCCAATGGTCCATGGGCGACGATGCCGCGATGCTCGACATCGTCACCAGCGCCAACGTCGCCTGCGGCTTCCACGCCGGTGACCCGGCCGGCATCCTGCGTACCCTCAAGGCCGCTGCGGCCAAGGGCGTGACCATCGGCGCCCACGTCGCCTACCCGGACCTGGTCGGTTTCGGTCGCCGCAACATGGACATCGCCAGCGACGAGCTGAGCGCCGACGTGATCTACCAGATCGGCGCCCTGCAGGCCCTGGCCACCGCCGCCGGCACTTCGGTGCGCTACGTCAAACCCCACGGCGCGCTGTACAACACCATCGCCCACGACAGGCGCCAAGCCCTGGCAGTGATCGAGGCGATTCGCGCCGTGGATGCGCGCCTGGTGCTGGTCGCCCTGGCCGGCTCACCGCTGATCGAGCTGGCCCGTAGCGAAGGCCTGAGCTGCATCGCCGAAGCCTTCGCCGACCGTGCCTATACGCCGCAAGGCACCCTGGTATCGCGCCGCGAGCCAGGCGCCGTGCTGCACGACGCCGAACAAGTGGCCCAGCGCATGCTGCGCCTGGTGCAGAGCGGCGAGGTCGAAGCCATCGACGGCAGCGTCACCCGCGTCGAAGCCGACTCCATCTGCGTGCACGGCGACAGCCCCGGCGCCATCCAGATGGCCCGCGAGGTGCGCCAGTTGTTGGAGCGATCGGGCGTATCCCTGCAAACCTTCGCCGGAGCTGCCCGATGAATGCAATCCAACGCGCCCAGCAGGCCGCCATTGTCGCCGCCCGCCAGGCCCGCGCCGAGTACCGCAACGGTCGCGTCGCGCCCACGGCCGGTATCGCGCCGGGCATGACCCAGGCCAACCTGATCGCCCTGCCCCGCGACTGGGCCTACGACTTTCTGCTCTACGCCCAACGCAACCCCAAGGCCTGCCCGGTGCTCGACGTGAGCGACGCCGGCAGCCCGCACACGGTATTGGCCGAAGGCGCCGACCTGCGCACCGACCTGCCGCTGTACCGCATCTGGCGTGACGGCAAGCTGGTCGAGGAAGTCAGCGACGCCACCGCTGCCTGGGCCGAACACACCGACATGGTGACCTTTCTGATCGGCTGCAGCTTCACCTTCGAGACCGGTCTGCAGGAGGCTGGTATCGACGTGCGACATATCACCGACGGCTGCAACGTGCCGATGTACCGAACCAACCGCGCCTGCCGCCCGGCGGGTCGCCTGCATGGCGAGATGGTGGTGTCGATGCGGCCGATCCCGGCCGATCGTGTCGCCGAGGCCGCCGGTATTTCCGGGCGCTACCCCTCGGTGCACGGCGCCCCGGTGCATATCGGCGAGCCGGAGCGGCTGGGCATCAAAGACCTGCAAAAGCCGGATTTCGGCGACGCGGTGCGCATCGAGCCCGGCGAAGTGCCGGTGTTCTGGGCCTGCGGGGTAACGCCCCAGGCGGCGGTCATGGCCTCCGGCGTGCCCTTCGCGATCACCCATTCGCCCGGCCATATGTTTATCACCGACGTGCCTGACAACGCGTACCACGTATAGGAGCTTGCAGTGCGTTTTCTCCCAGCCAACCTCGATACGCTGCTCGTCGAACTGCAGGATCTCGATGAAACCCTGGCACTGTTCGACACGTTGCAGGCCGAGCCCATCGTCAGCGTCGAGGAAATCGTCCCGGCCGCGCGTACCCTGCTGATCCAGTACCGGCCCAGCGCCATCGACCGCCAGGCATTGATCGATGATCTGGCCCGCCGCGACCTGAGCCAGCGCAGCACCCGCAAGAGCCGCCGCGTGGAAATTCCCGTGCACTACAACGGCGAGGACCTCGACGAGGTGGCCGGGCTGCTCGGCATCAGCCGTGAGGAGGTGGTACGCCGCCACACCGGCGCCGATTATGAAGTGGCCTTCTGCGGCTTCGCCCCCGGCTTCGGCTACCTGACCGGCGGCGCCGACTTCCAGGTGCCACGTCGGCAGACCCCGCGCACGCGCATTCCAGCCGGCGCCGTGGCCCTGGCCGGCAACTTCAGCGGCATCTACCCCAAGGCCAGCCCCGGTGGCTGGCAGATCATCGGCGTGACGCCCTTGCAGATGTGGGATCTGGGGCGTGACGAACCAGCCCTGCTGCGCCCCGGCTACAAGGTGCGTTTTCAGGATGCCGGCCCGCTGCCGGCCGGTGGCCTGCCAGACCATGAACGAGCGACGGCCAGCGAGCCACCTGCCGGTGCCCACCTGGAAATCCTCAGCCCCGGCCTGCAAACGGTGCTGCAGGACCTCGGTCGCGCCGGCCATACCGACCAGGGCGTGTCGATGTCCGGCGCACTGGATCGCGGTGCCCTGCGCGCCGCCAATCGCGTGGTGGGCAACGACTCGGCCTGTGCCTGCCTGGAAGTGGTGCTCGGCGGTCTGAGCTTCGTCAGCCATGGCCGCACGCTCATTGCCATCACCGGCGCGCAGACGCCCATCAGCGTGACCACCGCCAGCGGCCTGCAGTGGCAGCCGAGCAACTATCAGCCCATCGAACTGGATGACGGCGACCGCGTCAGCCTCGGCGCGCCCCTGGCCGGGCTGCGCAGCTACCTGGCGATTCGCGGCGGCTTTCAGGTGGTGCCAGTGCTGGGCAGCCTGTCCTACGACAGCCTGGCCCAGGTCGGCCCGCCGCCGCTCAAGGCCGGCGACCGGCTGGGTTTCGAGGCAATCAGCGTCGGCACCAGCGTGTCGACGAGTGAAGCCCCGGCGTTCGAGCTGCCCACTGCCAAGGATGTGATCACCCTGGATGTGGTGATGGGCCCGCGCAGCGACTGGTTCACCGCGGCGGCCATCGAGCGCCTGAGCAGCCAACTGTGGCGCGTCACCCCGCAGTCCAACCGGGTCGGCATTCGCCTGGAGGGCGAGGTGCCCCTGGAGCGCTGCAACCATGACGAGCTGCCCAGCGAAGGCACCTCCCTGGGCGCCATTCAGGTGCCCGCCAGCGGCCAGCCGGTGCTGTTCCTCGCCGACCACCCGCTGACCGGCGGCTACCCGGTGATCGCCGCCGTGGCCAGCCACCACCTGGATCTGGCCGGGCAAATCCCCATCAATGCGCAGATCCGCTTCAACCCCATCGAGGCGTTCGTCGAGCTCGAGCCCGACGCCTCCCTTCCTACTGCCGATGCGAAGAACCAACCATGAAAAAAGTCCTGATCGCCAACCGCGGTGAAATCGCCGTGCGCATCGCCCGCGCCTGCCGCGACCACGGCGTGGCCTCCGTGGCGGTATACGCCAATGCCGATATCGACGCCCTGCACGTGCGCCACGCCGACGAAGCCTACGCCCTGGACGGCGAGCGCCCCGCCGACACCTACCTGAACATCGACAAACTGCTGGCCATCGCCAAGCGCGCCGGCGCCGATGCCGTGCACCCCGGTTACGGCTTTCTCTCCGAACGCGCCGACTTCGCCCGCGCCGTGCAAGGCGCCGGGCTGATCTGGATCGGCCCGAACCCGGAGACCATCGACGTGCTCGGCGACAAGGTGGAAGCCCGCAAGCTCGCCCAGCAGGTCGGCGCGCCCCTGGTGGCCGGCACCCCCGGCCCGGTGCAGAGCGCCGCCGAAGTGCTGGCCTTCGCCGAGCAGCACGGCCTGCCGATCGCCATCAAGGCCGCCTTCGGTGGCGGCGGGCGCGGCATGAAAGTGGCCTGGCGCATGGACGAAGTGGCCGAGCTGTACGCCTCGGCGGTGCGTGAAGCCGAAGCTGCCTTCGGCCGCGGCGAGTGCTTCGTCGAGCAGTTCCTCGACCGCCCGCGCCATATCGAAGCCCAGGTGATCGCTGATAGCCACGGCAACGTGGTGGTGGTCGGCACCCGCGACTGCTCGCTGCAGCGCCGCAACCAGAAGCTGGTGGAAGAAGCGCCGGCGCCCTTCATCAGCGATGAGCAGCGCCAGCGCATCCACCAGTCCGCCCACGCCATCTGTGCCAAGGCCGGCTACGTCGGCGCCGGCACCGTGGAATACTTGCTCAGCGCCGACGGCACCCTGTCGTTCCTGGAAGTGAACACCCGCCTGCAGGTCGAGCACCCGGTAACCGAAGAAACCGCCGGCGTCGATCTGGTGATCGAGCAGCTACGTGTCGCCGACGGCCTGCCGCTGTCGTTCAACGAAACACCGACGCCGCGCGGCCACAGCTTCGAGTTCCGCATCAACGCCGAGGATGCCGGCAAGGGCTTTCTGCCCACCCCCGGCAAGATCAGCGAATTCCGCGCACCGAGCGGCCCCGGCGTGCGCCTGGACAGCGGCGTGGAAAGCGGCTCCAGCGTGCCTGGCAGCTTCGACTCGATGATGGCCAAGCTGATCGTCACCGGTGCCACCCGCGAGCAGGCCATCGCCCGCGCGCGCCGCGCCCTGACCGAATTCCAGATCGACGGCATCGCCTCGGTACTGCCCTTCCACCGCGCGGTAATGGACCACGCCGACTTCACCGGCCCTGAACGTTTCGCCGTGCACACCCGCTGGATCGAAACCGACTTCGCCGAGCAGATCACCCTGGCGCCGCGCATCTTGCCGGTGGTCGGAGACGCGGTGCTGCGCACCTTTATCGAGATCGATGGCAAGCGCCATGAACTGGGCCTGCCCAGCGCCCTGCTGCAAGGCCTGGCGCCGCGGGGCGGCAGCGCTCAGGTGGCGCCCCAAACCGCAGCGCCAGCGGCCGAAGAAGGCCTGGTAACGGCGCCGATTTCCGGCAACCTGCACGCCTGGCTGGTCGAGGATGGCGCGCAGGTCAAAGCCGGCGAGGTGATCGCGGTGATGGAAGCCATGAAGATGGAAACCCAGGTCACCGCCCCCGCGGACGGTACTTTGCGCATTCGCGAGCAGGCCGGGGCTTATCTGGATGCCGGGACGGCATTGGCCAAGCTGGAGAGCTGAGGCAGTAGGCGGATCGGGGCGCGTAGCCGACGCTCTTTTCATCCACCGCCTTGCCAACCTCATGGTGGACGGATAAAGCGTCGTCCACCCTACGCGACTGTAGCCTGGGTGGAGCGAGGCAATACCCAGGAAGCGAAAACGAAAAGGGCAGCCTAAGCTGCCCCTTTTTACATCTGCCCGAATCAGCGCGAGCCCTGCTCCGCCAGCGCCACGGCCTTGAACATCGCGCGGCGCTTGTTGAGGGTTTCCTCCCACTCAAGGGCCGGCACCGAGTCGGCGACGATGCCGGCGCCGGCCTGCACGTGCAGCTCGCCATCCTTGATCACTGCGGTACGAATCGCAATGGCGGTGTCCATGTTGCCGTTCCAGGCGTAGTAACCGACCGCACCGCCGTAGACGCCGCGCTTGACCGGCTCCAGCTCGTCGATGATTTCCATGGCGCGGATCTTTGGCGCACCGGACAGGGTGCCGGCCGGCAGGATGGCGCGCAGGGCGTCCATCGAGGTCAGGCCCTGCTTCAGCTCGCCGGTGACGTTGGAAACGATGTGCATGACGTTGGAATAGCGCTCGATGACCATTTTCTCGGTCAGCTTCACCGAACCGATTTCCGAGACGCGGCCGGTGTCGTTGCGGCCCAGATCGATCAGCATCAGGTGCTCGGCGATCTCCTTGGCATCGGCCAGCAGATCCTCTTCCAGGGCCAGATCGGCCTCTTCGGTGGCACCACGCGGACGCGTGCCGGCAATGGGGCGCACGGTGACCAGACCGTCCTCGACGCGCACCAGCACTTCGGGCGAGCTGCCGACTACATGGAAGTCGCCGAAGTTGAAGAAGTACATGTACGGCGTCGGGTTGATGCAGCGCAACGCGCGGTACAGGTCGATGGGCGCTGCCTTGAACTCGATCGTCATGCGCTGGGAAATCACCACCTGCATGCAGTCGCCAGCCAGGATGTAGTCCTTGATGGCGCTGACGGCGGCCTCGTAGTCACTCTTGCTGTAGCTGGAGCGGAACGCCGGCTCGTCGCCCAGCGGCGCGGCCAGATCCACGCCCAGGCGCGGGGTGATCGGCTGACGCAGCTTGTGCAGGATCTCGCGCAGGCGCGCATGGCCCTGCTCGAAGGCATCCGCCTCGCTCGGGTCAGCCAGGACGATGCCGTGCATCTTGCCGGCCAGGTTGTCGAACACCACCACGGCGTCTGAAACCATCAGCAGGATATCCGGCGTGCCCAGCGGATCGGGGTTGGGGCAGCGAGCCAGCTTCTGCTCGACGTAGCGCACGCTGTCGTAGCCGAAGTAACCCACCAGGCCGCCGTTGAAGCGTGGCAGACCGGCGATGCTGGGCACCTTGTAGCGCGCCTTGAACTGCTCGACGAACTCCAGCGGATCGGTACATTGGTGGCGCTCCACCTCGACGCCATCGGTGCTGACCACGACATCATGACCATGCACGCGCAGCACGGTGCGCGCCGGCAGGCCGATGATCGAGTAACGCCCCCATTTCTCACCGCCCTGCACGGATTCGAGCAGATAGGAGTTGGGCGCGTCGGCCAGTTTCAGGTAGATGGACAGCGGCGTGTCGAAATCCACCAGGGTTTCGCAGGCCAGCGGAATGCGGTTGTAGCCTTCGGCGGCCAAGCGCAGAAATTCTTCGTGGTTCATGATCAGCCTCGTGGCGTGAGAAATCGGTCAGATGCAAACGGGCCGCGCACAGCGGCAGGACGAAATCAGGCGCGCCAGCGCCAACGGGCCAAGGCCTTGATCACTTTCATCCAGAGTTTGCAGGTGACCACCACGATGCGATCTCGACAGGCGGGAGTTGAAGAGCGGCCAAGGTAGCAGCTATGAGCCGCAAGCCGCAAGCCGCAAGCCGCAAGCCGCAAGCCGCAAGCCGCAAGCCGCAAGCCGCAAGCCAAGTCAGTGTGAGGGCCTAACCCCTGAGCGAGTCAAACCCTGCGTATCGTTGTTGCTCTGTCTTGAAGCTTGTGGCTTGCAACTTGCCGTTGTTCAAATCAGCTCGGCCAGGCTATCGACCACCAACTGCGGCTCCTCTTCGGCCACCGGGCGGCCATGGTTGTAGCCATAGCTCACCGCTACGCAGGGTACGCCAGCAGCGCGTGCGGCCAGCACATCATTGCGCGAGTCACCGACAAACAACGACTGCGCCGGGCTTACCTCGGCCAGGCGCATCACCTGCAGCAACGCGGCCGGGTCAGGCTTTTGTTGCGGCAGGGTGTCGCCGCCAATGATCCAGCGGAAGTAACCGCCCAGGCCGACCTGCTCCAGCAACGGTGCGACGAAACGCTCCGGCTTGTTGGTCACCACTGCGAGTTCTACGGCAGCGGTACTCAGCGCTTCGAGCAGCTCGTGCACGCCCGGGTAGAGCGCGGTCAGGTTATGGCAGTCGGCATAGATATCGAGAAAGCGCGCCAGGGCCTGCTCCGTCTCGGCCTCGCCCACCACAGAATGATCCAGACCACCGGCCAGGGCGCGGCGCACCAGCACGCGGGCGCCATTGCCGACCCATTCGCGAACCTGTTCTACGCCGGCCGGCTCGCGGCCCAACTCGACCAACATGCGGTCGACCGCTGCGGCCAGGTCAGGCACCGAGTCGATCAGCGTGCCGTCCAGGTCGAACATCACCAGGCGCGGCAGCTCACCGCCGCACAGCGCGCGCAGCGGTTTCATCCACGCACCAGGGCCAGTTCGGCACGCATGGCGTCGATCACTGCCTTGTAGTCCGGCTGGTTGAAGATCGCCGAGCCGGCGACGAAGGTGTCGGCACCCGCCTCGGCGATCTCGCGGATGTTCTGCACGTTGACGCCGCCATCGATCTCCAGACGGATCTCGCGACCGCTGGCGTCGATCAGCGCACGGGCTTCACGCAGCTTGTCGAGGGTACCGGGGATGAACTTCTGCCCACCGAAGCCCGGGTTGACGCTCATCAAGAGGATCATGTCGACCTTGTCCATCACGTACTTGAGCACGTCCAGCGGGGTGGCCGGGTTGAACACCAGCCCCGCCTTGGCGCCACCGGCCTTGATTAGCTGCAGCGAACGGTCGATGTGCTCGGAGGCTTCCGGGTGGAAGGTGATGTACGAGGCGCCAGCTTCGATAAAGTCGCCAATGATGCGATCCACCGGCTTGACCATCAGGTGCGCGTCGATGGGCGCGGTGATGCCGTACTTGCGCAGCGCCGAGCAGACCATCGGGCCGATGGTCAGATTGGGCACGTAGTGGTTGTCCATGACATCGAAATGCACGATGTCCGCCCCGGCGGCGAGTACGTTGTCCACTTCCTCACCCAGGCGGGCGAAGTCGGCGGAAAGGATCGACGGAGCGATGGCGAAGGGTTGCATGGCGCACCTCTAAGGGCTTGGGTCACGGTGGCGCGCATTGTAACGGTTGAATGGCTATCTGGCAGCGCCACTGGATCAGGCGCGCCAATTCGCCTCATAGCAAAAGGCCCCGCCGGTTGCCCGGCGAGGCCTTTTTCATGCAATGGGCGCGAATTATTCTGGCATTGAAGTCCGCAGTTTCTCGCTACGCCCGCGCAGCCACTCCAGGGTCAGCAGCAGCAGGATGGAGAAGCCGATCAGCAGTGTGGCGGCGGCAGCGATGGTCGGCGAGAGGTTCTCGCGGATACCGCTGAACATCTGCCGCGGCAGGGTCGCCTGTTCGGGGCCGGCGAGGAACAGCGTCACCACCACTTCATCGAACGAGGTGGCGAAGGCGAACAGCGCACCGGAAATCACCCCCGGCGCAATCAGCGGCAGGGTCACACGGCGGAAGGCGGTCAAGGGCGAGGCGCCGAGGCTGGCGGCGGCGCGCACCAGGTTGTGGTTGAAGCCCTGCAGCGTGGCCGACACGGTGATGATCACGAACGGCACGCCAAGCACGGCATGCACCAGGATCAGCGACAGGTAGCTGTTACCCAGGCCCAGCGGGGCGAAGAACAGGTAGCTGGCGACACCAATGATCACCACCGGGACGATCATCGGCGAGATCAGCAGGCTCATCACCAGCGCCTTGCCACGAAACTCGCCACGGGTCAGGCCGATGGCCGCCAGGGTGCCGAAACCCATGGCCAGCAGGGTGGCCGCCGGAGCGATGATCAGGCTGTTCTTCAGCGAGCGCATCCAGTCGGCGGACATGAAGAAGTCTTCGTACCAGCGTAGCGAGAAACCCTGCAGCGGGTAGACCAGAAAGGTGCCAGAGTTGAACGACAGCGGCACGATCACCAGTACCGGCAGGATCAGAAACAGCAGCACCAGGGCGCAGATGAGGCGCAGACCGTAGTACCAGAGGCGCTCGACGGGTGACATGTAGGGGCTGAGCATGGCTGTGACTCCATATGGCTTTTAGCTCCCCTCTCTCATTCATGGGAGAGGGGCTGGGGGAGAGGGCGCTGTTAAGCTCCATCCTCCCGAGTTCGGTTACCGAGAAGAAGTGGTGCTGAAACAAGCACCCTCTCCCGCCCTTCGGGCACCCTCTCCAATAAATGAGGGAGGGTCATAAGCTCCCCTCTCCCACTTGCGGGAGAGGGGTTGGGGGAGAGGGCGCTCTTCCTGCGCCACGCTCCCGGGTTCGGTTACCGAGAGGCGGTGGTGCCGAAACAAACACCCTCTCCCGCCCTTCGGGCACCCTCTCCCGCAAGCGGGAGAGGGTCATTAGATGGCCTGCTACGCAGGCGTGTTCTATGGCCGTTTTTTAGCCAAGCCTCAGCTTGCTGGCGCCAACCAGCCAGCTATACACCACGTAGAGCACCAGGGTCGCGGCCAGCAGCAGGCCGCCGAGCGCCGTGGCCATGCCCCAGTTGATGGTGGTGTTGGTGTAGAAGGCGACGAAGTAGCTGATCATCTGGTCGTTCGGGCTGCCCAGCAGCGCCGGGGTGATGTAGTAGCCGATGGACAGGATGAACACCAGCAGGCAACCCGCGCCGACACCGGCCAGGGTCTGCGGGAAGTAAACCCGCCAGAAGCTGGCGAACGGGTGGCAACCGAGCGACACCGCCGCACGCATGTAGCTGGGCGAGATGCCTTTCATCACGCTGTAGATCGGCAGGATCATGAATGGCAGCATGATGTGCACCATGGCGACATACACGCCACTGCGGTTGAACACCAGTTGCAGCGGCTGCTCGATGATGCCCAGCGAGATCAGCGCGCTGTTGATCAGCCCGCCCGACTGCAGCAGCACGATCCAGGCCGCCACCCGCACCAGGATCGAGGTCCAGAACGGCAGCAGCACCAGGATCATCAGCAGGTTGCCGGAACGGGTCGGCAGGTTCGCCAACAGGTAGGCCAGCGGATAGGCCAGCACCAGGCAGATGGCGGTGATCACCAGGCTCATCCAGAAGGTGCGGGCGAAGATGTCCAGGTAGATGGCCTGATCCGGAGTGGCTTTGGCCAGCTCGCCGAGATCGTCGATGCGGTGATCGAGCGCGGCCAGCAGGTAATAGGGGGTGACCGACGAGGCATTGCGGCGGATCACCTGCCAGTAGGCAGGGTCGCCCCAGCGCTCGTCCAGGTCGAGGAAGGCCTCCTGGTAGGAGGCCGGTTGCTCGCGCAACGGGAGCTTGCGTGCGGTGCTGCTGACCAGGCTGCGAAAGCCGGCCTGCTCCATGTTCAGGCGCTTGGACAGATCGCCCAGCTCCTGATTGCGCCGCGCCTCGGCCAGATCCTGGGCAATCGCCCGGTACACCGGCTCCTCCGGCAGGCCACGACCATCCCAGGTAGCAATCGCCTCGACGGTACGCGGCAGGCTGCCGACCACTTCCGGGTTGTCCACGCTGCGCAGCAACAGAGCGCCGATGGGCAGTAGGAAGGTCAGCAGAAGGAACAGCAACAGCGGCAGAATCAGCGCCTTGGATTTCAGACGATTGAAACGCTCGGCACGGGCCAGACGCTGCTTCAGGTTCGGCCCGGGCAGATCGTTGGCAGGCAGTACGGCGGCCATGGACAACTCCGCAAGCAAGAAGAAAATTCAGACGGCCCCGCCGGCGGGCGGGGCCGGATCGAGTCGCAGAACCTGTTCACGAGCTGGCGAGCTAGAGCGATGCAAGGCAAAAACATGTGAGGAAGCGGAGTTTACGAGCTGTAAATGAGCATTCCGAACGTGTTTTTAACGCAGCAGCGCCGACGCGCAGCAGGTCGTGAATAGGTTCTTAACGCGCGGCCCAGGCGTTGAAACGTTGCTCCAATTGCTCGCCATAGTCAGCCCAGAAGGTCACGTCGATGGCCACCTGGTTGGCGATGTTTTCCGGCGTGGTCGGCATCAGGCTCAGACGCTCCGGCGCCAGCAGGTCGATGGCCTGCTTGTTGGCCGGGCCGTAGGCGATATTCTCGGAGTAGGCTTTCTGCGCCTCAGGCTTGACCGCGAAGGCGATGAACTCCTTGGCCACTTCGGCGTTCTTGGCGCCACGGGGGATGGCCCAGGAGTCGAAGTCGTAGATGCCGCCGTTCCACACCACCTGCAGGTTGCTCTCGTCCTGCACGGCAGCGATACGGCCGTTGTAGGCCGAGCTCATCACCACGTCACCGGATGCGAGGTACTGCGGCGGCTGGGCGCCGGCTTCCCACCACTGGATATTGGGTTTCAGCTCGTCGAGTTTCTTGAACGCGCGATCCTGGCCTTCTTTCGTAGCCAGCACCTTGTACACATCCTTGACCGGCACGCCGTCGGCCATCAGGGCGAATTCCAGGGTGTACTTGGCCCCCTTGCGCAGGCCGCGCTTGCCCGGGAATTTCTTCACATTCCAGAAATCGGCCCAACTGGTCGGTGCTGTGCTCAGCTTGTCGGCATTGTAGGCCAGCACCGTTGACCAGACGAAGAAGCCGACGCCACAGGGCTGGATGGCGCCTTCGATGAAGTTGGCCTCATCGCCGAATTGCGCCGGGTCGAGTTCCTCGAACAGCCCCTCGTCACAGCCACGGGCCAGTTCCGGCGACTCCACCTCCACCAGATCCCAGCTCACGCTGTTGGTATCGACCATGGCTTTGACCTTGGCCATTTCACCGTTGTATTCGCCGCCCAGAACCTTGTTGCCGGTTGCCTTCTCGAAAGGTTCGTAGAACGCCTTGACCTGCGCCGCCTTGTTCGCGCCGCCGAAGGAAACCGCCGTCAGGTCCACCGCCAGTGCCGGCATGGCACAGCTAACGCCCAGGGCCAACGCCGCGAGCTTCAGGGATTTCGTCATTCTTATCAGCTCCTCTGTGTTACGGGGTAAAGGTGCAGCACTGCACGCAAGGCTCACTCGGCTTGGAGTGGATCCAGCGCGCGGACATGCTCGACAGACCAGCCGAGCGGAACCAGGTCACCAACCGCCAGAGTCGAGTCCAGCTCGGCCACGGGTTGCTTGACGTAGAAATCGGATTGGCCGCAGACCTCCATGCGAATGCGCACGTGGTCGCCCAGGTAGATGAACTCGGCGATGCGCCCGGAGAAACGATTGGGACAGGCTTCGCTGTGACCATTGAGACGAACGCGTTCGGGGCGGATCGACAGGCTGACCGGCTCGCCGACAGCGCCAACGTTGACCGCCGTGGCCTTGATCTCCTCGCCACGCGCCAGACGCACCACGCACTGTTCGCCATCACGGCTGACCAGTTCCCCCGGCAGGCGATTGTTCTCGCCGATGAACTGCGCGACGAAAGTGTTCTGCGGGGTTTCGTAAAGCTCGCGCGGCGGTGCGATCTGCTGGATCTCGCCCTGGTGGAACACGGCCACGCGGTCGGACATGGTCAGTGCCTCGCCCTGGTCGTGGGTCACGTAGACCACGGTCACGCCCAGGCTCTGGTGCAGATGCTTGATCTCCATCTGCATGTGCTCGCGCAGTTGCTTGTCCAGCGCGCCGAGCGGTTCGTCCATCAGCACCAGTTGCGGCTCGAACACCAGTGCACGGGCCAAGGCCACGCGCTGCTGCTGACCGCCGGAAAGCTGACCCGGATAGCGGTTGCGGAAGCTGTCGAGTTGCACCATGGACAGTGCGCGCTTGACCCGCTCACTGATGTCGGTGCGCGACATGCCGCGCACGCTCAGGGGGAAGGCCAGGTTCTCGGCCACTGTCATGTGCGGGAACAGCGCATAGTTCTGGAACACCATGCCGATGTCGCGCTTGTGCGGCGGCAGTTTGTTCAGCGAGCGGCCGTCGAGGAGGATCTCGCCAGCGGTGGGGGTCTCGAAGCCGGCCAGCATCATCAGGCTGGTGGTCTTGCCGGAACCGGACGGGCCGAGCAGGGTCAGAAACTCGCCCTTGCGGATATCCAGGTTGAGGTCTTTGACGATCAGCGTCTCGCCGTCATAGCTCTTCTGCACGCCGCGGAAGCTCACCAGTACATCGTTTGCCATCACCACACCCTTGTTCTTGTCTCAGGCCGATGACCAAGAGTAAGCCGGTGACAATGGGCGAAAAAATCGGGCGGGATGACAAGCTGATATCAGGCGCGAGGAAAATCTCGTGTAGGGATCGCCCTACAAATTCCCACTGGAAAACTCTGTTTTGACGGATCGGTCAGCCCGTAGGGTGTCGCGGGGCCGCCTAGGCTGCGCGCGCTATTCTTCCGGCACCCAGGCCATTGGTGCGCACGGCGCACCCTACAGCAGTCGGTGCTCCATGGCATAGCGCACCAGGTCGGCTACCGAATGCGCGCCGAGCTTCTGCATCAGGCGCGCCTTGTGGGTGCTCACGGTCTTGTTGCTCACGGCCAGGTGCAGGGCGATATCGTTGACGCCCTCGCCGCGCACCAGGCGCTCGAATACCGAAAACTCGCGTTCGGACAGTTGCGCATGGGGCGGGCGCGAGTCGGTCAGGCCCACCTCGAAGACCATGCGGTCGGCCAGGGCCGGGTCGATATAGCGCCCACCACTGGCCACCTTGCGAATCGCGGTGATCAGCAGGGCCGGATCGCTGTCCTTGGTGGCGTAGCCGGCGGCCCCTGCCTTGAGCGCACGCGCGGCCATCTGCGCCTCGTCGTGCATCGACAACACCAGGATCGCCGGTGCCTCGTTCAGCGCACGGATACGCGGGATGGCTTCCAGCCCGTTGACGCCAGGCATGGAGATGTCCAGCAACACCACGTCGCAGGGCGTGCGGCGCAGCACCTCGAGCAGTTGCTCGCCGTTGCAGGCCTCGCCGGCCACCTCGAGGTCGCGGGCCATGCCGATCAGTTGCTTGATGCCTTCCCGCACTATGGTGTGGTCTTCAGCCACCAGTACCCGAATCACGCAATGATCTCCTCATCCAGGCTTATCAAGCTGTTGAAAAACTACCTGCGTTGCCTGGCCGTTGTTAAAAACAGCCTCGCGTGCGAGCCCAGGCTAGGCGCCCCCGTCAAAAATGCCCATTTACAACTCGTAAACTGCGCTTTTCGGCTGTTTTGCGGGGCCGCCATCGGTATAGGCCAGCCCGCCTCGGCTCGGGCTTCCTGCTTCGCTCTACCTCCTGCATCCATGCAGTCGTCGCCTATGTTTTTCAACGGCCTGCTATGCGCGCGCACAGGGTAGTGCCCTCACCGGGCTGGCTGTCAATCTGCAACTGGCCACCGAGCATCAACATGCGCTCTTGCATGCCAACCAGGCCGAAGGATTGCCCCGGCTTGCGCAACGACGGATCGAAGCCCTTACCGTCATCGCTCACAGACAGGCACAGGCTGCCCGCCTCCTGCCACAGGCGTACCACGACACTGTGCGCACCGGCATGGCGCATGACATTGGTCAGCGCCTCCTGAAGGATGCGGAACAGGCCGATGGCCTGAGCATCGGGCAAGTGTGGAAGATGCTCAGGCACTTCGACCAGGCAGGGGATCTGCGTACGCTCCTCAAAACGACGCACCTGCCATTCGATGGCCGAGGCGATGCCGGCATCGAGAATCGGCGGACGCAGGGCCGTGGCCACGTCCCGTACCAGTTGGAACAGCTGGGCGATCAGGCGCTTCATGCTGGCCAGGCGCTCATCCAGTTCGGGAATCTGCCCGGCGCAGGCCAGTTCGCACATGGCGGTCTCCAGCTTGAGCACGGTCAGCACCTGGCCCAGCTCGTCGTGCACCTCACGGGCGATACGCGCCTTCTCTTCCTCGCGCACACTTTCCAGATGCGCCGACAGCTCACGCAGACGTGCCCGCGAATCGGCCAGCGCCAGTTCGGCCAGCTTGTTCTCGGTGATGTCCCAGAGAATCCCGTCCCAGACCACCCGGCCACCGCCGAGCGGGCGCGCGGTGGTGCGGATGTCAGCCCACAGCACCTCCTGCTCGGCGGTGAGAATGCGTCCCTGCCAGTACCAGTCACTTTCGCTCTCCAGCGCCAGCGTCTGACTATTGAGATAACTGGGTAGATCCTGCGGATGCACCAGGCTGCGGATGCCACGATCCTCACGCTGCAGCTCATGTGCCGGCCAGCCGACCATTTCCTGGCTGGCCTCGCTGATATAGGCGAAGTTGACCACCGCGCCCAGCCCGGCGCGCTCCAGGCGAAACACCAGACCCGGTACGTTACCGGCGATGCCCTTGAAGCGTGCCTCGCTCTCCTCCAGAGCCGCATGCGCGCGCCGGCGCTCGGTGACGTCACTGAGGAACACCACCAGGTACTCGGCCTGACGGTAGCGCAGAAAACTCAGAGAAACGTCGGCCGGCATACGACTGCCGTCGGCACGCAGGCAATCGATCTCGAAGCTCGTCGAGCCCCCGTCCTGCTCGCGCACACGTTTCCATATGCCAAGCCAGCGATCCATGTCCAGGCTCGGCTCGAGGCGGCTCAGCGGCTTGTCCACCAGCTCACCAGCGGCATAACCGAGCATGCGTTCGGCGGCGCGGTTGGCGTAGCGCAGATGGCTGTCCCAGTTGACCCAGAGAATGCCGACGGTGCTGTGATCAATGGAGAACTGGCTCAGGCGCAACGCCTCGGCTGCCTGCTGGTGACGATCCAGCTCAGCACGCGCATCGAGCAAGCCTCGCTCGAGCAGGCGGGTCTGCTGACGCTGGCGATACAGCACCGTGCCGGCAATCAGCAACGACAGGCAGAGAAACAGGCTCAGGGTCTTCCAGAAACCGACGAAATCACCGAGCTGCGGATAACGCAGGGGCAGCCAGCGCTCACGCAGATCCTCCAGCTCACGGGCCGGCAAGGCTTCCAGGGTGCGATCGACGATGGCTGCCAACTCCGGGGCATCGACCCGCGTGGCCAGGCGCAGCAACTGCGGCAAGCCGATATCACCGACTATGTGCAGGCCGGCGAAACGCGACTCGCGCAGCAGCAGGCTCAGCATTGCCTCATCGACCACGGCGTAATCGGCGTCCTGGTTGAGCACCCGCTGTAGCGCCGCGCGCTCGGAGCCGACCTTCAGCAGACGCAGGTTGGTGTGGGTGCGTTCCAGATACTCCTCGGCCTGACTGGGCGCGCGCACCGCCACCAACTGCTCCAGCGCGAGCTGATCCAGATCCACCGCGCCACTGCCATTGCGCTCGCCCACCACCAGATGCGGCACGCGCAGATAAGGCATGGAGTAATGCCACAGGCGCAAGCCGGCAGGGGTTTGCTGCAGACCAGGCGCTAGATCCACCTCACCGGCCTGCACGGCCTTGTCCAGCGCATCCTGCGAGGGATACAGGCGCCAATCCGGCTTTACCCCCATGGCCTCGAGCAAGCGTTGCATCAACTCGACATTGGCGCCGGCCAGATGCCGGTTGCGCTCCACCTGTGCCCAAGGTGCCCGCAACACCAGGCCGACGCGCAGCGTCGGGTGCGCAGCCAGCCAGGCCTGCTGCTCGGCATCGAACGCCGGACGCAACACCATGCGCTCGCTCTCGGCCCAGCCAGGCTGGCTGACCAGCAGCAGGAAAAGACAGCCAAGGAGACGGACGAGCGATTTCATGCGCGAAAGGGTTCTGCTGATGCGACGCGCTAAGTTACCCCAGTCGGGGTCTGTACGCCTGACAAAAACATCGTCTCGCATTAGGCTCATGGCATTCGCCTCTGGAGATGCTGCCGATGCGCCCCACCTCTGCTGCCCTGTTCGGCTTCAGCCTGCTGCTCGCGGCCATGGCCTGGGCCGAAGAGCCTGCCGACACCACTGCGCCAGCCAGCGAGAACCCAGCGCCGACCAGCGAGGAGCGCCCAGGGCTACCCGAGCGTAGCGTGCTCGAAGCGCAGGCGCTGGAGCAGCGCCTGGACAAGCGCGAACAGCAGATGCTCAAGGCTCAGGATGAAAGCTTCCTCGCCCTGTGGCTGCCAGCCAATGTCGGCGATCCCGAGGGCGTGGTGATTCTCCTGCCCGGTGATGTGGAGAATGCCGACGAAGCCACTGTCATCGGCCCACTGCGACGCAAACTGCCCGACGCCGGCTGGCACAGCCTGAGCCTGACCCTGCCAGACCCGGATGGCGACCCACTGCCACCGCGCAGCACAGCGCCCGCCGAAACGTCCCCGGCAATGGCGCAGCTTGCCGAGGAAACGCCCGCCACCCAAGAAGCGCCAGCACAGGACGCGCCCGCAACGCCGGCAGCAGACGAGCCTGCCGTGCCCAGCCCGGAACAACGTCGCGAGGCCCATGCGCAACGGGTGATGGCGCGCATCGAGGCAGCCGTCGCCTTTGCCGCCGAGCGGCAAGCCAAGGAGATCGTCCTGCTGGGCCATGGCAGCGGCGCCTACTGGGCCATGCGCTATCTCAACGAGCGCAAGCCGGACAACCTGCACAATCTGCTGCTGGTTTCTGCCGAAGTACCGGCTGGCTTCACTCCGCCTCTGGATGAACTGGTGGCGAAATTGCCGGTGGCCACCGGCGACTTCTACTACGAGGATCGCGCCGACGACCGCCAGGCAGCCGGACGCCGCCTGAATGCCAGCAAGCGTGCCAAGCTGCCCGTCTATATACAGGTGGCGATGAAAGCCTTGCCGGGCAACCTGCCGGTGCAGGAGGAACAACTCTTCCGGCGCCTGCGCGGCTGGCTGAAACTGCATATCCGCGCCAGTGGCAGCTAGCGCAACTATTGTCCCGTAGCCAGGTCGGCGCGACCTCTAACAGGCTGTTGAAAAACTACCTGCGTTGGCAATACTGCGTTAAAAACAGCCTCAAAATGCTCATTTACAGCGCGTAAACTGCGCTTTTTCGGCTGTTTTTGCCTTGCCTTGCCTGCCTCGCCTACGTTTTTCAACGGCCTGCTAACGCATACCCCGGCGCTGCCGAATCAGCGCATAGGCCTGATGCAGTTGCCGCGTAGTTTCGGTCGCCTCGCGAATGCGCTCGGCCGAGGCACCCGAGCCGGCCAGCTTGTCCGGGTGATGGCGGCTGAGCAAGCGCCGGTAGGCACGCTTGATCTGCTCGGGCTCGCTGCTCTCGCTGACCCCCAGCAACTGCAGGGCCTGCTGATAGCTGCCCCCCGAGGGTGCCGGCTGCTGACTGCGCTTGGGCGCGTACTCCTCGTTCAGGCGTTCCAGCGCGGCCGTCTCCCAACCCAGCCACTTGCCCCAGAGCAGGATCAGCTCATGCTCGTCGGGCGCTACCCGGCCATCGACCCAGGCCATGCGCCAGCAGGCACGCAGCAATGCCTCGGCTCGCTCGCGTTGGCGCTGCAAGGGCACGCGCAGGTTGTCACGCGCGGTCTTGCCACGGGCGAAGGCGTCGATGGCACGACGCTGCGCGTCGACATTCAGTCCCAGGCGCTGCATTTCCGAACGGGCCTGCTGGATATGGCTCTGCAGCACTCGACCATTGCTCTTGGCCAGGCGCCCGAGCATCAGGAACAACAGGTCATCATCCGTCGGCGCCGGACGCCCGCCCAGGCGCTCGCGCAGGTTGGCCCAGCCATGCAGACGCAGGCGCCGATCCAGCACCTGGCCGAGCAGGCCGCCCAGCAGCGCGCCGGGAATGCTGGCCAGCGCCAGCCCGGCCGGCCGCAGGGTCGCCGGCCACAACACCTAGCCGGCCACAACGCCTCCTGCAGCAGGCGCTCGCTTCCGCCAGGCGCTCGCCGACGTCGATCCAGCGACCGCCGTGCCGCTCGCCATCCACGCCCTGCCGCCATCGCCTCGCGCAGCAACGGCGCCGGAAGCACCGGGCTGGCAGGCGGCGAACAGCCGTGGGTGCAGGACGGCGATACCGCTGTAAGTCAGGCACTCGCCGTCTGCCGCTGCGTCATGAACCTGGCCCTGCTGCAGGATGAAATCGCCCTGCGGGTGATGTGCCGGGTTGTTCACCAACACCAGATGGGCCAGGCCGTTCAGTGGCTTGCGCAGCTCGGCGAAGGGGTAATCGGTGAAGATATCGCCGTTGATCACCGCGAAAGGTTCGTCACCCAACAAAGGCAAGGCCTTGAAGATGCCGCCACCGGTTTCCAGCGGCTCCCCTTCGGACGAATAGGCGATACGCAGGCCGAAGCGCGCGCCGTCTCCCAGATAATCCTCGATCTGCTGACCGAGCCAGGCGTGATTGATCACCAGCTCGGTAAAACCCGCGGCGGCCAACGCGCGAACGTGATATTCGATCAGGGGCGTGCCAGCCGCCTGTACCAGCGGCTTCGGCGTATGCAGGGTCAGCGGGCGCAGACGCTCGCCCTTGCCGGCGGCGAGAATCATCGCCTTCATGCCCGAGCCCCTTCGTCTATTGCCAGGCTGGCGAACAGTTCACCCAGCTCGGCCAGCTCCGGCCGGCGCGCCAGCACCGCCTGGATATAAGAGAAGAAACGCGGCACGTCGCCCAGGTACCTGGGCTTGCCGTCGCGATGACAGATGCGCGCGAAGATGCCGATCACCTTCAAGTGGCGTTGCACGCCCATCAGGTCGCTGGCGCGCAGGAAATCCTCCAGCCCTGCCTGTACCGGAATGCCGGCTGCCTGCGCCCGCCTCCAATACCCTTGCAGCCAACCCTGCACACGCGCTTCGGGCCAACTGAGGAAGGCATCCTTGAACAGACAAGTGATGTCGTAGGTGACCGGACCGTAGACGGCATCCTGAAAATCCAGCACACCGGGATTGGGCGTGCTGTGCATCAGGTTGCGCGGCATGAAGTCGCGGTGCACCAGCACCTTGGGCTGAGCCAGGGCGCTGTCGATCAACAGACGGCTGACACGCTGCCAGGCGGCCTCCTGCTCAGGGGTGAAGGTGCGGCCCAGATGGCGTTGCACGTACCACTCGGGAAATAGCTGCAGCTCGCGGCGCAACAAGGCCTCGTCGTAATGCGGTAGATCGTCGTCCAGCGGCAGGCGTTGCTGCATCAGCAAGGCTTCGATAGCGTCGCCGAACAGCTCATCGGCATTGCGTTCGTCGATCACCTCCAGGTAGGTCTGGCGCCCCAGATCATCGAGAATCAGAAAGCCTCGCTCGAGATCGGCAGCCAGAACCTGTGGTACGTGCACCCCGGCACTCGCCAGCAACGCGGCGATACGCACGAAGGGCGCGCAGTTCTCCTGCGGCGGCGGCGCATCCATGAGGATCAGGCTGCGTTCACCAGCCTGCCAACGAAAATAACGGCGAAAACTGGCATCGCTGCTGGCCGCCGTCAGTTCGGCCTGCGGCACCTCGCCCCAACCGCGTGCGGCGAAGAGCGCGGGCAGTTGCTTGGCGAGCCAGGTTCGTAGCTGTTGCAGACGTAGATCGTGTTCGGACATCAAGGGGTCTCCGACGGCGCTAGCCGTTGCGCGGGTCATGCTTTATTATCCAGCATCTTTTTCAGCCCATCGAGAGGCGTGCGGCCCCTGGGCCGGTAGCGCGCAGGAAGCCCGGACTAACAAGATGGCAGTAAAATACCCCGCGTTCCGCAAGAAGTTCCCGCTGCTGGTGACCGGCAGCCTCCTGGCCTTACAGCCTGCCTTCAGCTTACAGACGTTCGCTGCCGAGCAGTACGATTGCTCAGCCTCGCCGAGCGGTGGCTGGGCCTGTGCGCCTAAAACCGCAGCCAGTTCCCTGCCGCCACGCCCTGTGCACAGCCAGAGCAGTGTGAGCACCGGCACTACGCAGACAACCGCAAGCGCCAAGCAGGAAGCCGCTCCCACCCTGGTGACCGAGAGCAAGGGCCGCGCCCTCGCCTCGCGCAGCGCCGACTACAGCCACCTCGACTGGGTGCCACGCGACAAGCTGACCGCCGCGCAACTGGCCGAAGCCGGCCCTTACTGCGCCGGAGCCTATGTTGAGCCGCTGCGCCCGGGCATGGACGACACCACGCCTCTGGACGAGTCGCCAATGTTCGTGTCCGCCAAGGCCTCGCGCTACGAGCAGGAGCAACAGGTCGCCACGCTGGCCGGTGACGTGGTGCTGCGCCAGTCCGGCATGCAGGTCGAGGCCGACGAGGCCAGCCTGCACCAGGCCGAGAACCGTGGCGAGCTGGTCGGCAATGTGCGCCTGCGCGACAAGGGCATGCTGGTGGTCGGTGACCGTGCCGAACTGCAACTGGACAACGGCGAAGCCAAGATCGACAACGCCGAGTACGTGCTGCACAAGGCTCACGTGCGCGGCAGTGCGCTCTACGCCAAGCGCGAAGAAACCGCCATCGTACGACTCAAGGACGGCACCTACACCCGTTGCGAGCCGGGCGACAACGCCTGGCACCTGAAGGGCAACAACGTCACCCTGAACCCGGCCACCGGCTTCGGCACCGCCACCAACGTGACGCTGCGGGTCAAGGACTTCCCCGTCTTCTATACCCCGTACATCTATTTCCCGATCGACGACCGCCGCCAGTCCGGCTTCCTGCCGCCGAGTTTCAGCACCTCGAGCGATACCGGCTTCTCGCTGCAGACGCCCTACTACTTCAACCTGGCGCCGAACTACGATGCCACGCTCTACCCCACCTACATGGCCAAGCGCGGCCTGCTCATGGAAGGCGAGTTCCGTTACCTGACCAAGAGCAGCGAAGGTCAGATCGGCGGTGCCTGGCTCAACGACAAGGAAGACGAGCGCAAGCTGCAGTCCGAATACGAAGACCAGCGCTGGATGTATAGCTGGCAGCACAAGCAGGGGCTCGACTCGCGCCTGCTTGCCGAAGTCGACTACACCGACATCAGCGATCCTTACTACTTCCAAGATCTGCGTAGCGACCTGGGCATTTCCTACGGTTCCTACGTCAACCAGCGCGGCACGCTGACCTACCGTGGCGACAACTACACCGCACGGTTGAACCTGCATGCCTACGAGCTGGCGAACATCACCGACATCACGCCCTACGACCGTCTGCCGCAGCTCACTCTGGACGGCAAGCTGCCCTTCGAGCCGGGCGGTCTGAACTTCGCCTACGCCACCGAGTACGTGAAGTTCGACCGTGATCTGCGCTCCGGCAACTTCATCAACGAGGACGGCGTCGTCGAACAACCCTGGTATGACTCCCGAGTCGTGGGCCTGGCCCGCGCCAATGGCGAGCGCCTGCATCTGGAGCCCTCGGTGAGCCTGCCGATGAATGCGAGCTGGGGGTTCATCAAGCCGCAGATCAAGTATCTGCAGACTCATTACGACCTGAGCCTAGACGGTCGCGGCAAGGCAAGCCTGCTGCCAGAACAGCAGTACAGCAGCAGCCAGAACCGCGGTCTGGGCCTGTTCAGCGTCGACAGCGGCCTGTACTTCGACCGCAATACCCAACTGTTCGGCAAGAACTACCGCCAGACCCTGGAGCCGCGCGCCTTCTACCTGTATGTACCGGAAGAAGATCAGACCGATATTCCGGTGTTCGACACTGGCGAGAGCAGCTTCAGCTACGCCTCGCTGTGGCGTGAAAATCGCTTCAGCGGCAAGGATCGCATCGGCGACGAGAACAAGCTGTCGCTAGGCGTGACCAGCCGCTGGATCGAGCCGAACGGCTTCGAGCGTCAACGCTTCAGCATCGGCCAGGCCTTCTATTTCGAGGATCGCAAGGTACAGATGCCCGGCATCGATTACCGCGACCGCCAGGACGCCACGGCAGATGTGTCTCCCTACGCCCTGGAATACCAGTATCGCTTCAACCGCGATTGGCGCCTGAACTCCACCTTCAACTGGGATCCGGATCAGCACAAGACCCGCTCCGGCAGCGCCATGTTCCACTACCAGCCCGAAGACAATCCGAACAAGGTGGTCAACCTGGGCTATCGCTACCGTAACGATACCGTCCGTTACGACCAGGCGAGCGGCAAGTGGCTGGTCGGCGGTGGTGACTACGGCACCCCCGGAACCCCCGGCTACATCAAGGACTACTACAAGATCAGCCAGCATGACTTCTCCGTCATCTGGCCGCTGGTGCCGCAGTGGAGCGTGATCTCACGCTGGCAGTACGACTACAACCGCAATCGCACCCTGGAGGCCTTCGCTGGCTTCGAGTACGACAGTTGCTGCTGGAAGCTGCGCCTGATCAACCGTTACTGGGTCGACTACGACGAAGTCAGCCTCAACCCGTCGCGCAACGATGAAGCCGACCGCGGCATCTTCCTGCAGATCGTCCTCAAGGGCCTCGGCGGCGTTGTCGGCAACAAGGTGGAAACTTTCCTCGACCAAGGCATTCAAGGTTACCGTGAACGTGAAGACCAAGCTTACTGATTGCCTGCGCTCCCTGCTGTTGGGCGCAGCGCTGCTGGCAGCGACGGCGCATGCCGAAGTCCGCCCGCTGGATCGTATCGTGGCCATCGTCGACAACGACGTGGTCATGCAGAGCCAACTCGATGCGCGCCTGCGCGAAGTGCAGCAAACCATCACCAAACGCGGTGCGGCCCTGCCGCCAGAGCATGTCCTGAAACAGCAGGTGCTCGAACGCCTGATCATCGAGAACATCCAGTTGCAGATCGGCGAACGCTCCGGCGTTCGCATCAGCGACGAGGAGCTGAACCAGGCCATGGGCACCATCGCCCAACGCAATGGCATGAGCCTGGAGCAGTTCCGTGAAGCGCTGGCACGCGACGGTCTGTCCTATGCCGACGCCCGCGATCAGGTGCGCCGCGAGATGATCATCAGCCGCGTGCGTCAGCGCCGTGTCGCCGAACGCATCCAGGTCACCGATCAGGAAGTGCAGAACTTCCTCGCCTCCGATCTCGGCAAGATGCAACTCTCGGAGGAATACCGTCTGGCCAATATCCTCATTCCGGTGGCTGAAGGCGCCTCCTCCAGCGAGATTCAAGCCGCCGAACGTCAGGCACAGGAGCTGTATCAGCAACTGCAGCAAGGCGCCGATTTCGCCCAGCTCGCGGTGGCCCGCTCGGCCAGCGAGAACGCCCTGGAAGGCGGTGAAATGGGTTGGCGCAAGGCCGGGCAACTGCCGCCCCCCTTCGACACCATGATCAGCGCACTGAAACCCGGCGAAGTCACCGAGCCGGTACGTACGCCAGGCGGTTTCATCATCCTCAAGCTGATCGAGAAACGGGGTGGCGACACCCAGGTGCGCGATGAGGTGCACGTTCGCCATATCCTGATCAAGCCCAGCGAGATTCGCAGCGAAGCGGAAACCCGCCGCCTGGTAGAACGTCTCTATCAACGCATCCTCGCTGGGGAAGACTTCGCTGAGCTGGCGAAGAATTTCTCCGAAGATCCGGGTTCTGCGCTCAATGGTGGCGACCTCAATTGGATCGACCCGAACGCGCTGGTACCCGAGTTCCGCGAAGTCATGAACAACACGCCGAGCGGCGAGGTTTCCAAGCCGTTCAAGAGCCCTTACGGTTGGCATGTATTGCAGGTGCTGGGACGCCGCGCTACCGACAACAGCGAAGAGTTCCGCAAGCAACAGGCCGCCAACGTGCTGCGCAATCGCAAGTACGACGAGGAACTGCAGACCTGGCTGCGCCAGATCCGCGACGAAGCCTACGTCGAGATCAAGCTGTAAGCACATCATGCAACGAGAGAGCCCGGCCCAGTGCCGGGCTTTTTCATCCCGAGCCAAAGGCGCTTACACTAGGGTCTGTTGCCGTCTCGCGCACGGCCGCGACGAAACGGCAACAGACCCTAGCCACCCTGCCTTCACCGAGAAAGCGCGATGCCCCAGCCACTTTTTGCCCTGACCCCAGGCGAGCCCGCCGGCATCGGCCCCGACCTGTGCCTGCTGCTGGCCCGCGAGGCGCAGCCTGCCGCCCTGGTCACGATTGCCAGCCGTCAACTGCTGCGCGAACGCGCCGAGCGACTGGGGCTCGCCATCGTGTTGCACGAAGTCGGCCCCGGTCATTGGCCGCAAGCGCCAGCTCCAGCTGGCAGCCTGTACGTCTGGGATACGCCACTGGGCGCAGCGTGTATGCCCGGCCAACTGAGCCCGGCCAACGCCCACTACGTGCTGCAAACCCTGACCCGTGCTGGCCAGGGCTGTCTGAATGGCACATTCGCCGCGATGATCACCGCGCCGGTGCACAAGGGCGTTATCAATGAAGCGGGCATTGCCTTCTCCGGGCATACCGAGTTCCTCGCCGAACTGACCGCCACCGAGCAGGTGGTGATGATGCTGGCCACCCATGGCTTGCGCGTGGCTCTGGTGACCACCCACCTGCCCCTCAAGGACGTGGCGTCGGCCATAACCGCCGAGCGCCTGGAACGAGTCACACGCATTCTGCATGGCGATCTGCAGAGCAAGTTTGGCATCGCTGCGCCACGCATCCTGGTTTGCGGACTCAACCCCCATGCTGGCGAAGGGGGGCACCTGGGCCGCGAAGAGATCGAAGTCATCACCCCGACACTGCAACGCTTGCGCGCCGAAGGCATGCAGCTAATCGGCCCGCTGCCAGCCGATACCCTGTTCACGCCGAAGTATCTCGAGCAGGCCGACGCCGTGCTGGCCATGTATCACGACCAAGGCCTGCCGGTGCTCAAGTTCAAGGGGTTCGGCGCGGCGCTGAACGTCACCCTGGGCCTGCCGATCATCCGCACCTCGGTCGATCACGGCACCGCTCTCGACCTGGCGGGCACGGGGCGGATCGACACTGGCAGCCTGCAGGTGGCCCTGGAAACGGCCTACCAGATGGTGCAAGCCACAAGCTGCACGCCACACACGGCACGTTAAGAGCGGGTGGCCGAAGGAGGGATGTAGCCTAGATGCAAGCACTTCAAACCCCAAACTGACACGCCCGTCCTGTATGGATGCCTAGGACGACCTCACCTGATAGAATCCTCGCCTTTACCTTTTCGCTTTATGCTCTTGCTTGGCGCTTGCAGCTTGAAGCCTGGAGCTGCTCCATGTCCGAATACCAACACCGCGCGCGCAAGCGTTTCGGTCAGAACTTTCTCCACGACGCTGGCGTGATCGACCGTATCCTGCGCGCCATTCGCGCCAAGGAAGGTGAGCGCCTGCTGGAGATCGGTCCAGGCCAGGGCGCCCTGACCGAAGGCCTGCTGGGCAGCGGTGCACAGCTCGATGTGATCGAACTGGATCTCGACCTCATCCCCATCCTGCAGGCCAAGTTCGGCGATAACCCGCGCTTTGCACTCAACCAGGGCGATGCGCTGAAATTCGACTTTGCTCGCCTCAACGCAGCACCGCGCAGCCTGCGCGTGGTCGGCAACCTGCCGTACAACATCTCCACCCCGCTGATTTTCCACCTGCTGGACAATGCGCCGCTGATCCGTGACATGCACTTCATGCTGCAGAAGGAAGTGGTCGAGCGCCTGGCTGCCGAGCCCGGCGGCGGCGACTGGGGCCGCCTGTCGATCATGGTGCAATACCACTGCCGGGTGGAGCACCTGTTCAACGTCGGCCCAGGCGCCTTCAACCCGCCACCCAAGGTGGACTCGGCCATCGTCCGCCTTGTGCCGCACGAGACACTGCCGCATCCCGCGCAGGACTCACGCCTGCTCGAGCGGGTGGTGCGCGAGGCCTTCAATCAGCGGCGCAAGACCCTGCGCAACACCCTCAAGCAATTGTTGCCGGCCGAAGCCATCGAGGCCGCCTGCGTCGATGGCAGCCTGCGCCCGGAACAACTCGATCTGGCTGCCTTTGTGCGCCTGGCCGATCAACTCGCCACGCACCAGGCCGCCAGCCAGGTCTAAACTGCCAACAGGCTCGAAGAGTTTCCTGCATGTCCGACCCTCGTTATCAGATCGACGTCAGCGTCACCACTGAATACCTGGCTGCGCAATCGCAGCCGGAGCAGAACCGTTACGCCTTCTCCTACACCATCACCATCGTCAATCAGGGTGAGCTGGCCGCCCAACTGCTGTCGCGGCACTGGATCATCACCGACGGCGATGGCCGTGTGCAGGAGGTTCGTGGCGCTGGCGTGGTCGGCCAGCAACCGCATATCGAGCCAGGCGCCAGCCACACCTACAGCAGTGGCACGGTGATGACCACCCAGGTCGGCACCATGCAGGGCAGTTACCAGATGCTCGCCGAAGACGGCAAACGCTTCGATGCGCCCATTGCCCCCTTCCGCCTGGCAGTACCCGGGGCGTTGCACTGATGGCGGTGTATGCCGTCGGCGACCTGCAGGGCTGCCTGAAGCCACTCCAGTGCCTGCTCGAGCAGGTATCTTTCGACCCGGCGCACGACCGGCTATGGCTGGTGGGTGACCTGGTCAACCGTGGCCCGCAGTCGCTGGAAACCCTGCGCTTTCTCTTCTCCATCCGTCATGCCGTGATCTGCGTGCTGGGCAATCACGACCTGCACCTGCTGGCCGTGGCGCACAATATCGAGCGCATGAAGAAGGGCGACACCCTACAGGAAATTCTCGACGCCCCGGATCGCGCCGACCTGCTCGACTGGCTGCGCCTGCAGAAGCTGGTGCATCACGATGCCGAGCGCAAGGTCACCCTGGTGCATGCCGGCATTCCGCCGCAGTGGACGCTGAGCAAGGCCTTGCGTCGCGCCGCCGAGGTCGAGGAGGTTCTGCGCGACGATGCTCGCCTGCCGCTGTTTCTCGATGGCATGTATGGCAACGAGCCGGCCAAGTGGAGCAAGGAGTTGCACGGTGTGACGCGCCTGCGCGTGATCACCAACTACTTCACCCGCATGCGTTTCTGCAGCGCGGACGGTACCCTCGACCTCAAGAGCAAGGAAGGCATCGGCAGTGCGCCGGTCGGCTTCGCCCCCTGGTTCAGCCACCCACAGCGCAAGATGCGCGGCGAAAAGATCATCTTCGGTCATTGGGCGGCCCTGGAGGGCAACTGCCAGGAACCTGGCCTGTACGCACTGGACACCGGCTGCGTATGGGGCGGCGCCATGACCCTGCTCGATGTCGACACTGGCGAGCTGCATCGCTGCACCTGCCCACAGGCTTAGCACCTCAACCCGAAGGCCCAACCATGAGCGAATTCAAGCGTATTTCCCCGCAACAGGCCCAGGCACTACGTGAACAAGGTGCCGTCGTTGTCGATATCCGCGACCCACAGAGTTTCGCCAACGGTCATATCGTCGGCTCCCGTCATCTGGACAACCACTCCCTGCATGACTTCATTACCCAGGCCGATCTCGACGCCCCGCTGATCGTGGCCTGTTACCACGGCAACTCCAGCCAGAGCGCTGCTGCCTATCTGGTGGGCCAGGGCTTTGCCGACGTCTACAGCCTCGACGGCGGTTTCGAGCTATGGCGCGCCACCTATCCGGATGAGACTGCACAGAGCGCCGAAGAATAATTTTTCGTGAGCCGCAGGCCGCGCTACCGCTGGCCTGCAGCCCTCTTCCGACAGACGGCAACACCCACTTATCGTTGCGCACTGCTTGACCCCCGCCAGAAAGAACTATTCTCTTACTCAGGCCATCCATAGCAAGATAGAGCCGGCCAACCGGCACAGGGCCATCGGTAACGATCGTTAGGATTTGGGGGATTGATCCCCGGCGCTCTCCGGCCGGAGCCTCCCAGCACCTACTCGCCCGACGACCCACGCCCAGCATCCAGCATCGAGCGAGGTGAAGTCATGAGCATTTTCAGTCACTTCCAACAACGTTTCGAGGCGACCCGCCAGGAGGAGTACTCGCTGCAGGAGTACCTCGAACTGTGCAAGCAGGACCGTAGCGCCTATGCCTCTGCAGCCGAACGTCTGCTGATAGCCATTGGCGAACCGGAACTGCTGGATACCTCCAGCGACCCACGCCTGTCGCGCATCTTCTCCAACAAGGTGATCCGCCGGTACCCGGCGTTCGCCGACTTCCATGGCATGGAAGAGTGCATCGACCAGATCGTCTCCTACTTCCGCCATGCGGCGCAGGGCCTGGAGGAGAAGAAACAGATCCTCTACCTGCTGGGCCCGGTGGGCGGCGGTAAATCCTCGCTGGCGGAAAAGCTCAAGCAACTGATGGAGAAGGTGCCCTTCTACGCCATCAAGGGTTCGCCGGTATTCGAGTCGCCGCTGGGGCTGTTCAATGCCGCCGAGGATGGCGCCATCCTCGAGGAGGACTACGGCATCCCGCGCCGCTACCTCAACTCCATCATGTCGCCCTGGGCCACCAAGCGCCTGCAAGAGTTCGGCGGCGACATCAGCCAATTCCGCGTGGTCAAGCTCTACCCCTCGATTCTCAACCAGATCGCCGTGGCCAAGACCGAGCCGGGCGACGAGAACAACCAGGACATCTCCGCCCTGGTGGGCAAGGTGGATATCCGCAAGCTGGAGGAATTCCCGCAGAACGACGCCGACGCCTACAGCTACTCGGGCGCGCTGTGCCGGGCCAACCAGGGCCTGATGGAGTTCGTCGAGATGTTCAAGGCGCCGATCAAGGTGCTGCACCCGCTGCTGACCGCTACCCAGGAGGGCAACTACAACAGCACCGAAGGCCTCGGCGCCATTCCCTACAGCGGCATCCTGCTGGCTCACTCCAACGAATCGGAATGGCACAGCTTCCGCAACAACAAGAACAACGAAGCCTTCATCGACCGCATCTACATCGTCAAGGTGCCCTACTGCCTACGCGTCACCGATGAAATCCGCATCTACGACAAGCTGCTGATCAACAGCTCGCTGGCCAAGGCCCATTGCGCCCCGGACACCCTGAAGATGCTCGCCCAGTTCAGCGTGCTGAGCCGCCTCAAGGAGCCGGAGAACTCCAATATCTACTCGAAGATGCGCGTCTACGACGGCGAAAACCTCAAGGATACCGACCCGAAAGCCAAGTCGATCCAGGAGTACCGCGACAGCGCTGGCGTCGACGAAGGCATGAATGGCCTGTCGACTCGTTTCGCCTTCAAGATCCTGTCCAAGGTGTTCAACTTCGACCCGCACGAAGTGGCCGCCAACCCGGTGCACCTGCTCTACGTGCTGGAGCAGCAGATCGAGCAGGAACAGTTCCCCGCCGAAGTGCGCGAGCGCTACCTGCGCTACATCAAGGAATACCTGGCGCCGCGCTACATCGAGTTCATCGGCAAGGAAATCCAGACCGCCTACCTGGAGTCCTACAGCGAGTATGGGCAGAACATCTTCGACCGCTACGTGCTGTACGCCGACTTCTGGATTCAGGATCAGGAGTACCGCGACCCGGAAACCGGCGAAATCCTCAACCGCGTGGCCCTCAACGAGGAGCTGGAGAAGATCGAGAAGCCGGCCGGCATCAGCAACCCGAAGGACTTCCGCAACGAGATCGTCAACTTCGTCCTGCGCGCCCGCGCCAACAACAACGGCAAGAACCCCACCTGGCTCAGCTACGAGAAGCTGCGCGTGGTGATCGAGAAGAAAATGTTCTCCAACACCGAGGATCTGCTCCCGGTCATCAGTTTCAACGCCAAGGGCAGCAAAGAGGAGCAACAGAAGCACAACGACTTCGTCAAACGCATGGTCGAGCGCGGCTACACCGAGAAGCAGGTACGCCTGCTGTCCGAGTGGTACCTGCGGGTACGTAAATCGCAGTGACAGCAGCCACGAGCTGCAAGCGGCAAGCTGCAAGAAAGAGCAGGGGCACACAACTCCGCCGCTCATTTGCAGCTTGTGGCTTGTGGCTTGAAGCTGCCCCGGAGGGGCTATGAGTTATGTGATCGACCGGCGCCTGAATGGCAAGAACAAGAGCACGGTGAACCGCCAGCGCTTCCTGCGGCGTTACCGTGAGCACATCAAGAAGGCAGTGGAGGAAGCCGTCAGCCGGCGCTCCATCACCGACATGGAGCACGGCGAACAGATCAGCATTCCCGGCCGCGATATCGACGAGCCGGTGCTGCACCATGGCCGTGGCGGCAAGCAGACCATCGTCCATCCCGGCAACAAGGAGTTCACCACTGGTGAACGCATCCCACGTCCGCAAGGCGGTGGTGGCGGACGCGGCAGTGGCAAGGCAAGCAATTCCGGCGAAGGCATGGACGAGTTCGTCTTCCAGATCACCCAGGAGGAATTTCTCGACTTCATGTTCGAGGATCTGGAGCTGCCCAATCTGGTCAAGCGTCACCTCACCGGCGCCGACACCTTCAAGACGGTACGCGCCGGCATCAGCAGCGAAGGCAACCCCTCGCGCATCAATATCATCCGTACCCTGCGTTCGGCCCATGCCCGGCGCATCGCGCTGTCTGGCTCCAGCCGCGCCAAACTGCGTGAAGCCAAGGCCGAGTTGGAACGCCTGCGACGGGAAGAGCCAGACAACTTCGGTGATATCCAGGCCATTCAGGAGGAAATCGAACGCCTCAGTGCACGCATCCACCGCGTGCCCTTCCTCGATACCTTCGACCTCAAGTACAACCTGCTGACCAAGCAGCCCAACCCCAGCTCCAAGGCGGTGATGTTCTGCCTGATGGACGTCTCCGGCTCCATGACCCAGGCCACCAAGGACGTGGCCAAGCGCTTCTTCATCCTGCTGTACCTGTTCCTCAAGCGCAATTACGACAAGATCGACGTGGTCTTCATCCGCCACCACACCAGTGCCAAGGAAGTGGACGAGGAAGAATTCTTCTACTCCCGCGAAACCGGCGGCACCATCGTCTCCAGCGCACTCAAGCTGATGCAGGAGATCATGGCCGAGCGCTACCCGATCAACGAATGGAACATCTACGCTGCCCAGGCCTCCGATGGCGACAACTGGAACGATGATTCACCGGTCTGCCGCGACATCCTGGTCAACCAGATCATGCCCTTCGTGCAGTACTTCACCTACGTCGAAATCACCCCACGCGAGCACCAGGCGCTGTGGTTCGAGTACGAGCAGGTGGCCGAAGCCTTCGCCGACAGCTTCGCCCAGCAGCAACTGGTGTCGGCGGCGGACATCTACCCGGTGTTCCGCGAGCTGTTCCAGCGTCGCCTGGTAAGTTGAGGAGTTGCCATGAGTCCTGCCGAGAAGAAACGCCAGCCGATCTCCACCGGTTCGGAATGGACCTTCGAGCTGATCCGCACCTACGACCGTGAGATCGCCCGCATCGCCGAGCGCTATGCGCTGGACACCTACCCCAACCAGATCGAGGTGATCACTGCCGAGCAGATGATGGACGCCTACGCCTCGGTGGGCATGCCGCTGGGCTACCACCACTGGTCATACGGCAAGCACTTCCTCGCCACCGAAAAGGGCTACAAGCGCGGCCAGATGGGCCTGGCCTACGAGATCGTGATCAACTCCGACCCGTGCATCGCCTACCTGATGGAGGAAAACACCATCTGCATGCAGGCGCTGGTGATCGCCCATGCCTGCTACGGCCACAATAGCTTCTTCAAGGGCAACTACCTGTTCCGCACCTGGACCGATGCCAGCTCGATCATCGATTACCTAGTATTCGCCAAGCAGTACATCATGCAGTGCGAGGAGCGTTACGGTATCGATGCCGTAGAAGAGCTGCTCGACTCCTGCCATGCCCTGATGAACTACGGTGTCGACCGCTACAAGCGGCCTTATCCAATCTCCGCCGAAGAGGAGCGCCGCCGCCAGAAGGATCGAGAGGAACACCTGCAGAAGCAGATCAACGACCTCTGGCGCACCATTCCCAAGGGGGCAGGCAAGGGCGGCGAGAAGGACAGCAAGCGCTTCCCGGCCGAACCGCAGGAGAACATCCTCTACTTCCTGGAAAAACACGCGCCCCTGCTGGAGCCCTGGCAGCGCGAGGTGATCCGCATCGTGCGCAAGATCGCCCAGTACTTCTACCCGCAGCGCCAGACCCAGGTGATGAACGAAGGCTGGGCCACCTTCTGGCACTACACCCTGATGAACGACCTGTACGACGAAGGCCTGGTCACCGACGGCTTTATGATGGAGTTCCTGCAGTCGCACACCAGCGTGGTCTATCAGCCGTCCTTCGACAGCCCCTACTACAGCGGCATCAACCCCTATGCCCTGGGTTTCGCCATGTACCGCGACATCCGCCGCATCTGCGAAGCTCCCACCGAGGAGGACAAGCGCTGGTTCCCGGACATCGCCGGCAGCGACTGGCTGACCACCCTCAAGTTCGCCATGACCAGCTTCAAGGACGAGAGTTTCATCCTGCAGTTCCTCTCGCCCAAGGTGATCCGCGACTTCAAGCTGTTCGGCATTCTCGACGACGACCAGAAGGATGAACTGCTGGTGCCGGCCATCCATGACGAATCCGGCTACCGCACCATTCGCGAACTGCTCGCTGCCCAGTACAACCTGGGCAACCGCGAGCCCAATATCCAGATCTGGAACGTCGACCGCCGTGGCGACCGCTCGCTGACCCTGCGCCACCAGCAGCACGACCGCAAACCCCTGGGCGAATCCACTGGCGAAGTGCTCAAGCACCTGCACCGCCTCTGGGGCTTCGACATTCATCTGGAAACCCTGCAGGGCGACCAACTGATCACCACACAGCATGTACCGCCACGTAACACCGCGGAAGGAGAAGGCGAATACCCGCGCCTGGATCTGGTCATTCCACCCATTTGATCGGTTGTCGCTCGATGCTGGCGCCCAGCAGCATGACAGGCATATTTCGCGAGGCTGCCTGCATGCGTCTGTTCCTGGTAATCCTGCTGTGTCTGGGGCTCGCCACCTGCGCCAGCCCCATCCCCCATGCGCGCATCATCACGCCAGCCGACGATGCCTTGCAGGGCCGACACAGCTTTCAACTGGTCGACCCACAGAGCAGCCTGGCAGACACGCCGCCCTTTCCCGAGCGCTACGCGCAACTGCCCCAGTTGCTGCGCCAGGGCTTGTCCGCCCGCGGTTACCACGAGAGCCAGCCGCCGCAAACGCGCGTCTATTACTGGCTCGCCGTGCAGGACAAACCGCTGACCTTCAAGGTCGATGCAGCCGGCAGCCTCGGCCCCTACCAGGCCATCCACCGGCTGCGCGACGAAACCGGCACGCTGCGCCTACGCATTACCGACCTGAACGACGTCACCCTCTGGGAAGGCCTGATCAGCACAGGCCTGAGCCCGGCTCGCGATAGCGCCGAGCTGCTGGAACGCGCCGTGCACGTGCTGACCGAACAGCTCCCCAAGGCCACACCGTAGCCCGGCTGCAATCCGGGATCTTGCCCCTGCTGCCCCCCGAAGTGCATCCACGCTACCGCGCCTGCACGAGCAGCCGTTATCCTCCACACTCGACGGAGGATACCCATGCAGATCTACAAAGTCGGCGGCGCAGTGCGCGACCGCCTGCTCGGCCGCCCCATCAGCGAAGTGGACTGGGTGGTGGTGGGCGCCAGTGCCGAACAGATGCTGGAGCTCGGTTACCGCCCGGTAGGCGCCGACTTTCCGGTGTTCCTACACCCGCAAACGGGCGAGGAATATGCCCTGGCCCGCACCGAGCGCAAGAGTGGCCGCGGCTATGGCGGCTTCACCTTCCATGCCAGCCCTGAAGTCACCCTGGAAGAAGACCTGATCCGCCGCGACCTCACCGTCAACGCCATGGCCGAGGACGAGCAGGGCAATCTTGTCGACCCCTACGGCGGCCAGCAGGATCTTGCCGCGCGTCTGCTGCGCCATGTATCGCCTGCCTTTGCCGAGGATCCGCTGCGCGTGTTGCGTGTCGCCCGCTTCGCCGCCCGCTATGCGCCCCTGGGGTTTGCCGTGGCGCCGGAAACCCAGGCGCTGATGCGCCAGTTGGCCGAGTCCGGTGAACTGGCCGATCTCACGCCGGAGCGCAGTTGGAAGGAAATCTCCCGCGCACTCATGGAGCCACGCCCGGACGTATTCGTGCAGGTACTACGCGACTGCGGCGCCCTGGCCGCTTTGCTGCCAGAAGTGGACGTCCTGTTCGGCGTCCCGCAGCCCGAGGCGCACCATCCCGAGATCGACACCGGCGTGCATGTGCTTGCCGTACTACGCCAATGCGCCGAACACCAGCAGCCGCTGAACGTACGCTGGGCCAGCCTGCTGCACGACGTGGGCAAGGGGCTGACGCCAGAAGTCGAGTGGCCGCGACATATCGCCCATGAACACAAGGGGCTGCGCCTGATCGAAGCGATCAACGCACGCTGCAAGGTGCCCCGCGACTGCGCCGAAATGGCCGCGCTGGTGGGTGAATTCCATACCCATGGACATCGCGCACTGGAACTGCGCCCCTCGACGCTATTGGAACTGCTGCAACGTTTCGACGTGTTCCGCCGTCCGCAACGTTTCGCCGAATTCGTCGCCGCCTGCGAGATGGATGCGCGCGGTCGCCAGGGGCTGGAGCAGCGCGACTATCCGCAGGCTGCTTACCTGCTGGGCGCCGCCGAGGCTGCACGGCAAGTGCCGGTCAAACCGCTGCTGGAGAAGGGATTCAAGGGTGCCGAGCTGGGCGAGGCCCTCAACCGCGAGCGCCTGAATGCAATCAAGGCCCATAAGGAACAGCAGACAACGTAGCCCGGATGAGATCCGGGGGTAGTACCCGACACAAGTCCTGGGTTTCATCCGGGCGACAACCACAGGGTGTCGGGGGCCGTGCGCGCTACCGGTAACCGTGGTGCGCGCGGCGCACCCTACAAAGGCCTGGCCGCAGCCAACTAGACCGAATGCGCCTGCAGCAACTCTGCCGGCGTCAGCTCGGCCCCGCGCCACTGGAAGGCCGCCGGCCATAGTTGCTGGTCGATCTGCGCCGAAGCCCAGAGTTCGGCGAACGAGCGCCCATCGAGCGGATGCTGCAACTGCGGCGCCAGCAGCGCCAGCGGCCAGAGCACGAAGGCGTTCTTGAGGATTTCCGCACGCGGCAACACCAGGCCGTTGAAGTTACCCACCTGCTCGCCATACAGCAGCACGTCGATATCCAGTGGCAGGCCCTTGCGATCCGGCGCATAGCGGCCGTTGTCGGCCTCGATGAACTTCAGCCGGCGATCCAGCTCCGCCAGCGGCAGATCGGTCATGGCGGTGACCACCAGATTGAAGAAGTTGCCACTCTTGATACCCACGGCGTGGCTCTCGAACACCGGCGAGCACTGCAGGTCATGGAGAAAGCTAGCCAGCGCATCGAGCCCGGCGCTCAAGTGGGTCTCGCGCTGGACGTTGCTGCCGAGCCCCAGGTAGATCCGCGTCAGAGACATCCGCGCTCGATCTCCACACCGACACCACCACGGGCAGCCGGCACCGCGCCGGGCTTGGTCAGTTTCAGGCGTATCCAGGGAATGTCGAATTCGGCCATCAGCGTCTGCACCAGGCGCTCGGCGAAGGTTTCCACCAGGATGAACTGCGCCTCGGCGGCAAAGGCCTGGATACGCGCCGATACGCTGGCATAGTCGAGCGCCTTGTCCAGCTCATCGCCAGCAGCAGCCGGGCGGTTGTCCCAGGCCATCTGCAGATCCAGGCGCAGGCACTGGCGAATCTCACGCTCCCAGTCGTAGGCGCCGATTACCGTATCGACTTCCAGCCCTTCGATAAATACTCTGTCCACCACCCTCTCCGCGCCACGACAAGGGCGCCGCACCTCGTTAGAATCGGGCCACCCCAAGCTCTGGAATGGCCACCATGTTCTGGCTTCTGGCAATCCTTGCCTACCTGCTCGGCTCACTGTCCTTCGCCATCCTGCTCAGCCGCCTGAGCGGCAGGCCGGATCCGCGTGGCAGCGGCTCGGGCAACCCTGGCGCCACCAACATGCTGCGCCTGGCCGGCAAGAAACTCGCCGTGATGACGCTGGTCGGCGACCTGTGCAAGGGTCTGCTGCCCATCCTCATCGCCAAGCTGCTCGGCCTGAGCCTGCAACAGCAGGCCTGGATCGGCCTGGCCGCAGTCGTCGGCCATCTTTACCCATTGTACTTCCGCTTCCGTGGCGGCAAGGGCGTGGCGACGGCCGCCGGCATGCTCCTCGGCCTCTACCCGCCCGCCGCTCTGCTGGCGCTGACGACCTGGACCGTGGTCTTCCGCCTGACCCGTACCAGCTCCCTGGCCTCGCTGATCGCCACCCCGCTGACCCTGCCACTGCTGGCCTGGCAACAACCGGCCGCCTTGCTGCCGATGTGCGTGCTGACCGGCTTGATCGTCTGGCGCCACCGGGGCAATCTGCGCGACCTGTTCGCCGGCCACGAGCGCCGCTTCTAAGCAGCGACAAGCCTCAAGCTACAGGCCTCAAGCAAGAAGCCGCGCTCACTTGCGGCTTACGGCTTGCAACTCGGCAAGTTTTCCATCGGCCAACGCGCCTGCACCTTGATCGCCAGGTCTTCGTGCTGCCCGGCCAGCAAGCGCTGGCAACCGGCGTAGGCGATCATCGCGCCATTGTCGGTGCAGAATTTGGGCCGCGCGTAGAACACCTGGCCTTTCAGCTCGCCCAACATACGCTGCAGATGCTCGCGCAGCGACCTGTTGGCGCTCACCCCGCCGGCGATCACCAGGTTGTTCAGCCCCGTCTGCTTGAGCGCCCGCTTGCACTTGATGGTCAAAGTCTCAACCACCGCCTGCTGGAAGGCCAGCGCAATGTCGCGACGGGCTTGTTCGAGGTCGCCCCCACTGTCCTTGCACTGCTGCCAGGTATTCAGAGCGAAGGTCTTGAGCCCGCTGAAACTGAAATCCAGGCCGGGGCGATCGGTCATCGGCCGTGGGAAGACGAAACGCCCTGGGGTACCCTGTTCGGCCAGCCTAGCGATCTCCGGGCCACCGGGATAATTCAGCCCCATCAGCTTGGCGGTCTTGTCGAAGGCCTCACCGGCCGCATCGTCCAACGACTCGCCAAGCAACTGGTACTGACCGATGCCATCGACCCGCACCAACTGGGTGTGGCCGCCGGAGACCAGCAAGGCGACGAACGGAAACTGTGGCGGCTGCTCTTCCAGCATCGGCGCCAGCAGGTGGCCTTCCATATGATGCACGCCGACTGCCGGCACGCCCCAGGCAAACGCCAGAGCCTGGGCGCAGGAAGCCCCGACCAGCAGGGCGCCGACCAGGCCGGGCCCGGCCGTGTAGGCCAGGGCATCGATATCGCTGGCCTGCTTGCCGGCTTCATCCAGCACCTGACGGATCAACGGCAACATGCGTTTGACGTGATCGCGCGAGGCCAATTCGGGCACCACTCCGCCATAGACGCGGTGCAGGTCGATCTGGCTGAACAGCGCGTCAGCCAGCAGGCCACGCTCACTGTCATAGAGCGCGACGCCGGTTTCATCGCAGGAGGTTTCCAATCCCAGTACGAGCATGGAGCGAGGCCTTGGTTTGCGGCGTGGAACGAAGGCGCGCATGATAAGCGCCGCCCGCCCACCCGACCAGCGCTTTTCGACCTAAGGGCTTTGCATTCCGCGCGGGGAGACGGTAACATCCGCAACCCTTAAAAACCGACGCACCCCCGAGCCATATTTGCCGGGTACGCGTTAACCCGGTAATTAAAGATAGGTACGACCTGGATGCCAGCCGTCAAAGTTAAAGAGAACGAACCCTTCGACGTAGCCCTGCGTCGTTTCAAGCGCTCCTGCGAGAAAGCCGGTGTACTGGCTGAAGTCCGTAGCCGCGAATTCTACGAAAAGCCGACCGCTGAGCGTAAGCGCAAGGCCGCTGCCGCCGTCAAGCGTCACGCCAAGAAAGTGCAGCGCGAGCAGCGTCGTAGCGTCCGCCTGTACTAATCAGTACGCGTGACGCCCGAATGCCCGGCCACTGCCGGGCATTGCACCAACAGGACTCCGCTTCACCTCTGGGTGAACATGCGGAGTTTTGTGTTTTCTGTCCGACTGTTCGGGCAGTATGCTGAGCACCTATGGCCGGCCTGATCCCGCAATCCTTCATCGATGACCTGCTGAACCGCACCGACATCGTCGATGTGGTGAGTTCGCGCATCCAACTGAAGAAGACCGGCAAGAACTACAGCGCCTGCTGCCCCTTCCACAAGGAAAAGACCCCCTCCTTCACCGTCAGCCCGGACAAGCAGTTCTACTACTGCTTCGGCTGCGGCGCCGGCGGCAACGCCCTCGGCTTCGTCATGGATCACGATCAACTGGATTTCCCCCAGGCGGTCGAGGAACTGGCCAAGCGCGCCGGCATGGACGTGCCCCGCGAGGACAGCGGGCGCGGGCACAAACCCAGACAGCCAGTGGACTCGCCCCTCTACCCGCTGCTGGAAGCCGCCGCCGAGCATTATCGCCAGGCACTGAAAAGCCACCCACAGCGCAAGTACGCCGTGGACTACCTCAAGGGCCGCGGCCTGACCGGGGAAATCGCCCGCGACTTCGGCCTGGGCTTCGCCCCGCCGGGCTGGGACAACCTGCTCAAGCAACTGGGTGGCGACGCCCTGCAGCAGAAGGCCATGATCGACGCCGGCCTGCTGATCGAGAATGCCGACACCGGCAAGCGCTATGACCGCTTCCGCGATCGCATCATGTTCCCCATCCGCGACAGCCGCGGCCGGGTGATCGCCTTCGGCGGCCGCGTGCTGGGAGACGACAAGCCCAAGTACCTGAACTCGCCGGAAACCCCGGTGTTCCACAAGGGCCAGGAACTCTACGGCCTGTACGAGGCGCGCAAGCACAACCGCGATCTCGACGAGATCATGGTGGTCGAAGGCTACATGGACGTCATCGCCCTGGCCCAGCAAGGCCTGCGCAATGCCGTGGCAACCCTGGGCACGGCCACCAGCGAGGAACACCTCAAGCGCCTGTTCCGCATCGTGCCCAGCGTGCTGTTCTGCTTCGACGGCGACGCCGCCGGGCGCAATGCCGCCTGGCGCGCCTTGGAGTCCACCCTGCCAAGCCTGCAGGACGGTCGCCGCGCGCGCTTTCTGTTCCTGCCCGAAGGCGAAGACCCCGACACCCTGGTACGCGCCGAAGGCACCGATGCCTTCCGCGCACGCATCAACCAGCATGCGCAACCACTGGCCGACTACTTCTTCCAGCAACTGTGCGAAGAGGCCGATCCGCGCTCCCTGGAAGGCAAGGCGCACCTGGTCACCCTGGCCGCACCGCTGATCGACAAGATCCCCGGCAACAACCTGCGCGCCCTGATGCGCCAGCGCCTGAGCGAGATCACCGGGCTGTCCGGCGAAGCCCTCAGCCAGATCGGCAACACACCGCGCAGCCCGACACCGAGCCAGCGCCACACCCCAGCGAGCCAGGATCAGGCCTACCCGGACTATGCCGACGTCCCCAGCGGCGATTATTACGATGCCCTACCTGACCTGGGCGGCTATGAACACCCGCCCCCCAGCCAGCCCAGCTACGAGAGCGCCCCCAGCAAGAGCAAGGGCAACTGGAAGAAGGATGGCGGCAAGTGGCAGAAGAAAGGCCAGGGCAAGGACTACCCGCCACGCACTGCGGTCAAGGTGGAGTCACCCCACCTGAGCGCCCTGCGCACCCTGCTACACCACCCACAACTGGCGCAGAAAGTGGAAGATGTCAGCCACTTCGCCGACGAAGAGGACACCTACGCTCAGCTACTGGTGGCACTGGTCGGCGCCCTGCAGAAAAGCCCCAACCTGCGCTCGCTGCAGCTAATCGCTCGCTGGCACGGCACTGAGCAAGGTCGTCTGTTGCGCGCCCTGGCGGAAAAGGAATGGCTGATTTCGGCCGACAACCTTGAACAACAGTTTTTCGACACTATAACTACTCTTGCAGCCCGCCAGCGGGAACGCAGCCTTGAACAATTGCTGCGCAAGGCGCGCCAGAGTGAACTAAGCGCAGAGGAAAAAGATCAACTGCGCACATTACTAAGCCGCAGCACCTCATCAGTCAGTCCCTCTTCAACTGGCGCGTAAGGCTGTTTGTCAGGTATAATCCTCGGCTTGTTTTCAGCCCGCCAAGACCTTCAGTGGATAGGGTGTTATGTCCGTAAAAGCGCAACAGCAATCTCGTTTGAAAGAATTGATCAGCCGTGGTCGCGAGCAGGGTTACCTGACGTATGCGGAGGTCAACGACCACCTGCCGGAAGATATTTCCGATCCGGAACAGGTGGAAGACATCATCCGCATGATCAATGACATGGGGATCAACGTATTCGAGAGCGCTCCGGATGCGGACGCCCTGTTGTTGGCCGAAGCCGACACCGACGAAGCCGCAGCCGAAGAAGCCGCAGCCGCCCTCGCCGCCGTTGAGACCGATATCGGCCGCACCACCGATCCGGTGCGCATGTACATGCGTGAAATGGGTACCGTGGAACTGCTGACCCGCGAAGGCGAAATCGAAATCGCCAAGCGCATCGAGGAAGGCATCCGCGAGGTGATGAGCGCCATCGCCCACTTCCCCGGCACCGTCGACAACATCCTCTCCGAGTACAACCGCGTCACCACCGAAGGCGGCCGCCTGGCCGAGGTGTTGAGCGGCTACATCGACCCGGATGACGGCAGCGTCCCGGACGAAGCCGCCGCCCCCGTTCCGGTACAGGACGGCGCCAACGCCAAGGATGACGAAGAAGACGAGGACGAAGAAAGCGAAAGCGGCGACGATGAAGAATCCGATGGCGATGGTGGCCCGGATCCGGAAGAGGCCGCACGCCGCTTCACCGCCGTCGCCGAGCAGCAGGACAAGGTTCAGAAAGCCCTGAAGAAGCATGGCCGTGGCAGCAAGCAGGCCACCGAAGAGCTGGCCGCGCTGGCCGAGCTGTTCATGCCGATCAAGCTGGTACCCAAGCAGTACGACGCCCTGGTCAACCAGGTGCGCGGCGCCCTCGACCGCCTGCGCGCCCAGGAACGCGCCATCATGCAACTGTGCGTGCGTGACGCACGCATGCCGCGTGCCGACTTCCTGCGCCTGTTCCCAGGCAACGAAGTGGACATGGACTGGGCTGCCGACCTGGCCAAGGGCAAGGCCAAGTACGCCGAGGCCCTGGGTAATCTGCAGAGCGATATCAAGAGCTGCCAGCAGAAGCTGGTGGAACTGGAAGCCGAGTGCAACCTGAGCCTGGCCGAGATCAAGGACATCAACCGTCGCATGTCGATCGGTGAAGCCAAGGCTCGTCGCGCCAAGAAGGAAATGGTCGAGGCCAACCTGCGCCTGGTCATCTCCATCGCCAAGAAGTACACCAACCGCGGCTTGCAGTTCCTCGACCTGATTCAGGAAGGCAACATCGGCCTGATGAAGGCGGTGGACAAGTTCGAGTACCGTCGTGGCTACAAGTTCTCGACCTACGCCACCTGGTGGATCCGCCAGGCGATCACCCGCTCGATTGCCGACCAGGCGCGCACCATCCGTATTCCGGTGCACATGATCGAGACCATCAACAAGCTCAACCGCATCTCCCGTCAGATGCTCCAGGAAATGGGTCGCGAGCCCACTCCGGAAGAGCTCGGTGAGCGCATGGAAATGCCCGAGGACAAGATCCGCAAGGTATTGAAGATCGCCAAAGAGCCGATCTCCATGGAAACCCCGATCGGCGACGACGAGGATTCGCACCTGGGCGACTTCATTGAGGACAGCACCATGCAGTCCCCGATCGACGTGGCCACGGTCGAAAGCCTCAAGGAAGCTACCCGCGAAGTCCTGGCCGGCCTCACCGCCCGTGAAGCCAAGGTACTGCGCATGCGCTTCGGCATCGACATGAACACCGACCACACCCTCGAGGAAGTGGGCAAACAGTTCGATGTCACCCGTGAGCGTATCCGCCAGATCGAAGCCAAGGCGCTGCGCAAACTGCGTCACCCGACACGAAGCGAGCACCTGCGCTCCTTCCTCGACGAGTGATGCAAACGACCCCGGCCTAGGCCGGGGTCGTCGTTTCTGCAGGGAGTTTTTCCCAGATAACTCAGGCAGTTGGCGCTAGCTACAACGCCTCGTTATAATCCGCCGTCGTTTCGGGCCTATAGCTCAGTTGGTTAGAGCAGTCGACTCATAATCGATTGGTCGCAGGTTCAAGTCCTGCTGGGCCCACCATCTCCGAAGCCGCGCACTGCGCGGCTTTTTCGTTTCTGCAGCAAGCTGCATCGTGAGACAGCTCGCGAACCCTCTCTGATACAACGAAACCCAGCGTCGATTCCCGAGTCTCAGATGAGCTGCGACCTGAAGCGCTAAGAACTTGACTCCGTTCACAGCCATGAACCATGGCAAGAGGCTAAATCTAGCGTTCGGAAGGAAGAGGGAAGAAGGATTCTATATGCCTGGTAAACCTGCCGCTCGCCTCAGCGACTCCACGACCTGCCCCGTCCCTGGACATGGCGTAACTCCGATACAAACCGGCTCCCCCAATGTACAGTTCAACAACTTGCCCGCAGCCCGCCTGGGCGATACGGCAGGCTGCGGCCAGGCCGTATCGGGGGCATTTTCAGCAAGCGTATTCATCAATGGCCAGAACGCCGCGACCTTAGGCAGCACTCTTAGCCACGGCGGCGTGATCATCAGTGGATCAGGCGATGTACTGATCGGCGATACGGTCGTGACGGCAGCCTTCAGCGCGCCAGCCCCTTTGGCCATCAATAGATGGATCAGCTTTCAGATTCCAGCCACCGAGCGCTATACGGGCTGGCAATGCACTGCTCATTTCGATGACGGAACGTCCCTGACCAGTAACTTCGACAGTGACAACAAGGTGCTGTTTTCCAACCCCTCGGGATCGATCTGCACAAGACTTGAACTCCCTGTTCCAGCAGAAACCGAGCAGCCCTCGGTAACCGAACAACTCCTGAGCATGATCACCGGAGGCCATGAGCAATGACCTCCAGCATTGAAATACGGGGCCAGTACCAGACTCAGAGCGAGCATTCGCTACCCCGCTCCCCGCTCGATGAGGCCATAGCCAGCATGGAGGCAATGGCCACGCGATTTTCTCTCGACGCCATCAGCGACGCCAAAACCCGAGCCAGCTATGCAGCCAATATCAAACGTATCTCTGCCCAGGTTCGCACGGAGGTAGCATCCGGGAAGATCACCAGCCAGGCGGGTGTCGAGTTTTGCTATGAAATGCGCAACAAGATCATGGCAGAGCATCGCAAGATCACCTCTGCCGTTGGCCTAGCCAAAGCAGAGCAGTACAAGAAAACGCCCCCCACCCTGCCGAAGCTGTTCGAAAAATACGCAAACGAGAAGTTCGGCAAAGCCTACGACACCCTGACAGCCGAACAGAGGAAATTGATCCATTACGAAATCATCGAAGCCTCCGGCAGAGATAACGCAAAATTTACCAAAGGCACGCAACGCCTACGCGTTCTCGGCAAAGTTGGCATCGTGGTCACTGCTGCATTCGCGACTTACGAAATTCTCAATGCAGACAATAAGGTGAAGGAGACAGCACGCCAGGGAATGATCATCGGTGGCGGTGCGGCTGGCGGCTTTCTCGCCGGCCTGGGAGTCTCGCTCATTTGCGGCCCCGGAGCCCCAGTCTGTGCCATAGCCCTGGTGCTGGCAGGTAGCGCCGCTGGCGGCATTGCAGGCAGCCTGGCGGCGGATGCCCTGGATGATGAACTCGAGGAGTTTTCCAAGTGGGACGTGTTCTGAGCCGCGATGAGCGCATTCGGCTATGGTCGGCGTTATCGGATGTGTTCGTCGACAACAGCGTTGACTACGCCAGTATTGCTCGCAAGGTACGCGACTTCGAGCGCGTCACGGTGGAGCGGGCCTTCTTTGAAGACGTGGCCCCCGCCTGCCATTCCAATCTGCAGACACCTGTTCCACCAATCTGGACTGCCTTCGACAGCACCTGGCTTGCCACCACCATCGACAATCTCCACCAGGCACGAAACGCCTCAGCACTAAGGCGCCTGCTCGATAGCGCCAAGATCGCTTACCTACGCTACAGACTCAAGCCCGAGTGGCAGGAGATCGTCAGACACCTGGATCGGGCAGACAGCGAGAGCAGCCAAGCTGACCAGGACGTCCCTCACTCCTGACCCTCACGGTCACGGTAGCCCAGCAGGTAGAGGATGCCGTCCAGGCCCAGGGTGGAAATCGCCTGTTTGGCCGATTGTTTGACCAGCGGCTTGGCGCGGAAGGCCACGCCAAGGCCGGCCAGGCCGAGCATGGGCAGGTCGTTGGCGCCATCGCCGACGGCAATGGTCTGCTCCAGTTGCAACCCTTCCTTTTCCGCCAGCTCACGCAGCAGATCGGCCTTGCGTTGCGCATCGACGATGGGCTCGACAGCGACGCCGGTGACCTTGCCATCGACGATCTGCAGCTCGTTGGCGAACACGTAATCGATGCCCAGCTTGGCCTGCAACTGCCGGGCGAAGTAGGTGAAGCCACCAGAGAGAATCGCGGTCTTGTAGCCCAGGCGCTTGAGTTCGGCGAAGAGGGTCTCGGCGCCCTCGGTCAGGCGCAGCGAGGCGCCGATCTCCGCCAGCACGTCTTCCGACAGCCCCTGCAGCAGACTCAGGCGCTCCTTGAAGCTGGCGCGGAAATCCAGCTCGCCGCGCATGGCACGCTCGGTGATCTCGGCGACCTGCTCGCCGACACCAGCGGCCTTGGCCAGTTCGTCGATAACCTCGGCCTCGATCAGCGTCGAGTCCATGTCGAATACCGCCAGGCGGCGATTGCGGCGGAAAACCGAATCACGCTGGAAGGCGATATCGACATTCAGCTCCTGCGCCACGCTAAGGAACTCGGCGCGCAATGCCGCCGGATCGCCCGGTTCGCCGCGTACCGAGAATTCGATGCAACCCTTGCTACGTTCGCTCGGCGTGTCCAGCGGCATGCGTCCGGAGAGGCGGTCGATATGGTCGATGTTCAGGCCGTAGCGAGCGGTGATGGCGCTGACGCGCTGCAACTGCTCGGCGGTGACCTTGCGCGTCAGCAAGGTGACGATATGCCGGGCCTTGCCCTGGCCGCCGACCCAATGGCGATAGTCAGCTTCTGACACCGGGGTGAAGCGCACCTGCTGATCCAGCTCGTAGGCGGTGAACAGCAGATCCTTGAGCACGGATTGGGAACGGCCGTTGTCGGGAATCTCGATGAGGATGCCGAACGACAGGGTGTCATGGATCACCGCCTGGCCGATGTCGAGGATATTCACCCCGCCCTGAGCCAGGACGCCGGTGATGGCTGCGGTGAGCCCGGGGCGATCTTCGCCGGTGATATTGATCAGGACGATTTCGCGCAAGGCGCACCCTCCGAGGCAGATGATTGATGACGGAACGCGGTAGATGAGCCACCGCCCAGCGAAAAGGCCGACATTCTACCCAGTTTCCTGCCACTTCGGGCAGCCACGCGCTTTGCCCATGCGGGGTCGCTCGCTATACTGCGCGGCAACTTCAGTCGACAAGAGCCGTGCTCTGTGAACCGGCCCGCGCCCGTCAAACCCGATAATTTCTTCATCATGATCTTCCACGCGCTGCGCCAGCGGCGGGTGCCCCTGGTGCTGCGCATCGCCAGCCACAGCCTGCTGCTGGTGGCCCTGGCCATGGTCATCTATGCCTGGGTGATGGGCATGCAGTTCAAGCAGGCCATGCAGCAACAGGCCGATGCCCTCGGCCAGGCGCTGATCACCCAGACGGCAGCCTCGGCCACCGAGCTGCTAGTGTCCAACGACATCCTTAGCCTCAACGTGCTGCTGGGCAATCTGGCGAAGAATCCACTGGTGGCGCATGCCGCCATCTACAGTGTGGACAACCGCATCCTCGCCGAGGCGGGCTCGCGGCCGACGCGCAGCATGCTCGGCGAAAGCTCGGGGCTGTACTCAACGCCCATCAACTTCCAGGAAGTGATGGCCGGGCAACTGAGCATCAGCCTGGACATGCGCCAGTTCCAGCAACCCATGACCATCAGCCTGCAGAGCATGGGCATTCTCAGCCTGATCCTGCTGGCCCTGACCCTGTCGCTGAGCATGCGCCTGGGCCGGCACATCTCCACCCCCCTGCTGCAGTTGCGCCTGTGGTTGCGTGACCCGGACGACCCCGCACCGGGTGCCGGGCGCAATGACGAACTCGGCGACCTGGCACGGCAGCTACAGGCCCGCCTGGTGCCGCCGAAGCCAGAGTTGGAGCCGGAAGAAGACGACTTCCCCGAGGAAGAAGCCTTCTCCGACAGCGTGCCGGAAGATGACCTCACCACTGAGGACGAGGCGCCACGTCAGCACAGTGCAGAACCTCTGGCTGCCTCCGCGCAGCCGCGCCAGGCAGCCAAGGTCAACCTGCCCTGGGACGAAGACGACACCGATCCTTTCGCCGACCTGGCCAACGAGCCACAGCCGACGGCAGCGCCTGCAACGGCCAACCCTTCGCAGGCCACTGCCGTGCTGGCCATCCAGCTAGGCGGCCAGGAACAACTGCGCCGCCTGCCGCGCACGCGCCTGCTCGACCTACTGCAGCACTACCGCGATTGCCTGGAGCAAGCCGCCTCGCTCTACCAGGGCGAGCTGCACACGCTCAAGGATGGCAGCAGCCTGATGCTGTTCCACGAGCGCGATTGCGCCGAGGACTACCTGACCCACGCCATCTGCTGCGGCGAGCTGATGCGCGCTCTCGGCCATGCCCTGCAGATCGAGGTGGCCGACAGCGGCATCACCCTGCAACTGCAACTGGGCCTGACCCTGGGCAACGGTCTGGAAGGCCTCGGCCAGGCCGAGCTGCTGCTCAGCGACAGCGCGCTGGACGCCCTGGCCCTGTCGCAACACAGCCGCAACCTGCTACTGGTGGAAAAGCGCATCGCCCAGGACGAACTGGCCAAACAGCGTGCGCGCATCCGCCCCATCGCCAGCCCCGAGGGCGCGAGCTGCGTCGAACGTCTGCTCGACCCCTACCCGGCGCTACTGGAGCGGCAACTGGCGCGCATGCACGACCACGAAGGCCGCGCCTGAGTCCCGCTTACGCGCCCACCGTGGTGCGTCGTGCCGGCTGCACCCCATAACGTTGCAGCCAGTCCTTCCAGCGCACCCGCTCCTCGTTCACCAGCCAGCCCTGCTGCTCGGCGAAACTCTCCGACAACCACAGGCCACGGGTGCTGGCCGCCGTCAGCTCGCCGCCGCGCAGGGTGAACAATCCGCCATTGGGCTGGCCATTGTGCAAGGCCACCAGGTAAAGATCAGGACGTCGGCGCTCCAGGCGTGCCACCAGAAGCCCCTCTTCGAGACATTCGTCGACATGGAACAGGCTGGGTTCGCGCACATCGCGCGGCAGCTCCAGATTGAGGTCGTAGACCAGTTGCAACGAGGCGGTCGGCAGGTGCACGTAGGCCCGTGGGCGCTCGAGCAGGGTCAGGTTGCCGCACTGCACCGGCCGCGCGGCGCCGGAAAGCGGGCTGAGACGAAAATGGCTGGTTTCGCGATAGCGCAAGGCGCCCTGGTAGGGTGTGGGTAGCCAGGTATCGCCGAAACGCCCGCTGAGCCAACCGCCCTCGCTCTCGATCAGGCACTCTTCGGCCACCTCCTGGATCGCCGTGAGCAGCGGCAGGTTGAGCTCGTGGGCCGGCACATAACCGGAAATCAGCTTGAGCACGGTATCGCCGCGATCCGGCCGGCGCTGACGCACCAGTACCCAGTAATCGCGCCCCTGCAAGCGCAAGGTCAGGCGCACCGACACGCCCAGGTTGGCCAGTTCGACCGCGAAGCGCTGGTTGTCGGCAACCATTAGCGGACGCCGCCGCTCCAGCATCTGGCGAAAATTCAGCGGCTGGCCAAGGCTCTGGTAGCGCAGCCCGTCAGGACTGGCCTCGACGAACAATGGCAGGGTCTTGAAGCGACTCGGGTCCTTGCGAATCAGCGTACGCGGCATCTCGGCTCCTCATTGACTCGTGCCAGGCAGCAAGCACCCGGCGAGGTTCAGGGCGAAACAGACGGCTAGGCTGCCTCAGGCCAGGCAACGGACACAACCCGATCCTGTAAAGGAACGTGACGAACTCAGCCCCGTTGGCGGATCACCGCCGCTGCCGTGGCCACATTGGCAGCCAGGTGCAGCGGATTGATGGTGCCAACGATGGCACTGCTGACACCAGGATGCGCAAAAATCAGCTCGAAGCTGGCGCGCACCGGATCGACACCATCGGCCAGGCAGGCATGCCCGCTGGCCAGGGCCTTCTTGATCAGGATGCCCTTGCCGTGACTGGCAGCGTAGTCGATAACCGGCTTTTCGCCCTGCCCGGCGAGGTTGTAGGTGACCATGGCGCAATCCCCTTGCTGCAGTGCCAGCAGGCCACCTTCGACGGTCTTGCCGGACAGGCCATAGGCGAGAATCTTGCCCTCGCGCTTGAGCGCCTCAAGCGCCTCGTAGACGCCGCTGTCGCGCAGCACGGCCAGATCATTGCCATCGGAGTGCACCAGCAGCAGGTCGATACGGTCAGTTTCCAGGCGTTTGAGGCTGCGCTCTACCGACAGGCGGGTGTGCGCTGGCGAGAAATCGAAGTGCGACAGGCCCTGGTCGAACTCCTCGCCGGTCTTGCTGACGATCACCCACTGGTCGCGCTGGCCACGCAGCAAGGGGCCGAGGCGCTGCTCGCTGACGCCATAGGCCGGGGCGGTGTCGATCAGGTTGATACCCAGCTCACGCGCCTGGCGCAGCAAGGCCGCAGCCTGAGCGTCGTCGGGGATGGTGAAGCCGCTGGGGTATTTGACCCCCTGGTCGCGGCCCAGCTTGACCGTGCCCAGGCCCAGAGGCGACACCAGCAGACCGGTACTGCCGAGCGGACGATGCAGATCGTGCAGGCTCATGGCAGCAGGGTCTCCCATACCGGCTGGGCAACGGGCGGACGTGGCAGTTCGGGCAACGGCGCATGAGCGCCAGGTTGCACGCCATCGCGGGCCAAAGCTTGCAGCACGCGGTCGGCGAAGTCCGGCGACAGCGCCAGCTTGGTCGGCCAGCCCACCAGCAGATGGCCCTGATCGGCCAGGAAAGCGCTGTCCGGGCGCACCAGGCCCGATTGCGCCGGCTCGGCACGATCCACCCGCAGGGTGGCCCAGCGGGTCTGGCTCTGATCGACCCAAGGCAGCAGCGCGGCGACTTCCTTCTGCGCCGCCTTGATCTGCGCGGCCTCGTCACGCGCCACGCCATCGGCCTCGGCCAGGTCACCGCCGAGATACCAGACCCACTGGCCATCGGCCGCTGGATGGGTGGTCACGGTCACCCGTGGCTTCGGCCCGCCGCCCAGGCAATGGGCATACAGCGGTTTCAAGGCCGGCCCCTTGGCCAGCACCATGTGCAGCGGGCGCAATTGCTGGCGCGGCTGTTCGATACCCAACGCCGCCAACAGCTCGGCATTACCGGCGCCGGCACTGAGCACCACGCGCTGAGCACGGATCTCGCGGCCGTCGACGACCAGGCCGACCAGCTCACCCGCCTCGCGCAGCGGCTCGATACGCTCACCGGCCAGCAGGCCGTCGCCGGCCAGTTCGGCCAGGCGCGCGATCAGGCTGGGCACGTCCAGCACCAGCTCGTTGAGGCGATAAACCTTGCCCTTGAACTTCGGATCGCGCAGCGCTGGCGGCAGTTGCTCACCCTTGACCGCATCGACCCGTGTACGCATGGCCTTGCTGGCGAAGAAGCTGGTCAGATTGCCCGCCAGAGTGCCCGGCGACCACAGGTAATGCGCGTCGGAGAGCAGGCGCACGCCGCGTAGATCCAGCTCGCCGTCACCGGCCAGCGCCTCGCGCCAGCGCCGTGGCATGTCGCCGATGGCCTCGGCCGAGCCGGTCAGCGCGCCATGCAGCGCGTACTTGGCGCCACCATGGATGATGCCCTGCGACTTCAGGCTCTGCCCGCCGCCGAGGCTCGCCGACTCCACCAGCAAAGTGGCGAACCCCTGCTGACGCAGGCGCGCATTGAGCCAGAGGCCGGCGATACCGCCGCCGACGATCAGGACATCGGTGCTGAGAGCTTGGGACATGAACGGGCCTCGCAGAAAAACAGGGGCGCAGTATAACCCTCGGGGCAGCTACAAGCGGCAAGCTTCAAGCCACAAGCCTGTCCGTCTTAATGCCCCGTGGAGTGCGAGAACAGTTGGATGACCACCACACCGCTGACGATCAGGCCCATGCCGAGCATGGCCGGTAGATCCAGCTTCTGCTGGTAGAGCACCAGCGCGGCGATGCTCACCAGGACGATGCCGAGGCCCGCCCAGATGGCGTAGGCGATGCCCACCGGGATGGTGCGCACTACCAGAATCAGCATCCAGAAGGCGATGGCGTAGCCACCGATCACCAGCAGCAATGGCAAGGGCTTGTTGAAGCCGTCGATGGCTTTCATCGAGGTGGTGGCGATGACTTCGGCGGCGATGGCAATAGCGAGGTAGAGGTATCCGGGCATGGCGGCGACTCCTGAACGATGCCGCCGATTCTAGTCGTCGCAGCGATGGGATAAAGTGATTACCTATCTGAATTGGAGATAGGCTGTGAATTGGACCCTCGATCAACTGCACCTGTTCGTGCGCACCGCCGAGCGCCGCTCCTTCTCCGCCGTGGCCCGTGAAACCGGACGTGCGCAATCGGCGGTGAGCAGCGCCATCGCCCTGCTCGAGGCGGATCTCGGGGTCAGCCTGTTCGAGCGCAGCAGCGGTCGCCAGCCAGCACTCACCGAAGCCGGCCGCGCCTTGCTGGAGGAGGCGCGCAGCGTGCTACAGCAGTGCCAGCGCCTAGATGGCCGCGCCCTCGGTCTGGCCCGTGGCGAAGAAGCCCGTCTGCGCCTGGCGCAGGACGAAGCCATGCCCTACCAGCCGGTGCTGGCCAGCCTGCAGGCGCTGGCGGAAGCCTTTCCCCAGCTCGAAGTGCAACTGTCCAGTGGGGCGCAGGGCGACGTGGCGCGCAAGCTAGTGCAGTGTCAGGCCGATCTGGGCCTGCTGTTCCATCACGAGCAGATGCCCAGCGAACTGGAAAGCCAGCGCCTGGGCACCATCGAGATGGTCACGGTATGCAGCCCGCAGCATCCACTGGCCGGGCTCGCCAGCGTAGAGAGACGCGACCTGGCCGAACATCGCCAGTTGCTGATGACCCCGCAGGACAGCCACTACCCCGGCGGCGAGCAGATCAGCCCACTGATGTGGCGCGTCGACAGCTTCTACGTGATGGCCGAGCTGGTGATCCGTGGCCTGGGCTGGGCCTGGTTGCCCCGCCACGTCGCCCAGTACCCCACCTATCTGGGCCACCTGCAGGAACTGCGCAGCGACTGGGCGCCATTGCCGCTGGTGGTGGAGCTGGTCTGGCGTCGTGATGGCGCGCTCGGCCCGGCCGCGAGCTGGCTGGCCGACTGCCTGGCACAGGAGCTGCTGCGCCCGCAGGCCTGATCGCTCTTCCAGCGCCTGCCCTGCGGCGATAAGCTGCGCGCCCATGAACAGACACCTTTACACCCTGCTGCTGCACCTGGCCCTGCCCCTGATCGCCCTGCGTCTGGCCTTGCGGGCGCGCAAGGCGCCGGCTTACGCGCGGCGCATCCGGGAGCGTTTCTCCTTCGGTCTGCCGCCGCTGCAACCTGGCGGCATCTGGGTGCACGCCGTATCGGTTGGCGAGAGCATCGCCGCCGCCCCCATGATCCGCGCTCTACAAGCACACCACCCAGAGCTGCCGATCACCGTCACCTGCATGACCCCCACCGGCTCCGAGCGCATCCAGGCGCTGTTCGGCGACAGCGTGCAGCATTGCTACCTGCCCTATGACCTGCCCTGGGCGGCGGCACGCTTTCTCGAACGTGCTCGTCCGCGCCTGGCGGTGGTGATGGAAACCGAGCTGTGGCCGAACCATATCCACCAGTGCGCCAGGCGCGGCATTCCCGTGGCACTGGCCAATGCCCGCCTGTCCGAGCGCTCGGCGCGCGGCTATGCACGTTTTGCCAGGCTCACCGCGCCGATGCTCGCCGAGCTGTCACTGCTCGCCGTGCAGACCCAGACAGAGGCGCAGCGATTCCTGGCCCTGGGCGCACGCCCTGAATGCGTCGAAGTGACCGGCTCGATCAAGTTCGATCTGAAAATCGATGCCGATCTGCCGAGGCGCGCTGCCGACCTGCGCCGGCAATGGCAGGCCGAGCAGCGCCCGGTCTGGATAGCTGCCAGCACCCATGCTGGCGAAGACGAGATCGTCCTGGACGCCCATCGCCAGCTACTGGCGTCCAGGCCGGATGCCCTGCTGATCCTCGTGCCTCGGCACCCGGAACGCTTTGGCGCGGTGCATGAGCTGTGCCTGAGCCAGGGCATGGCCACACGCCGCCGCTCCACCGGCGAGGCGGTGCACGCTGGCGACCAGGTGCTGCTGGGCGACACCATGGGCGAACTGCTGTTTCTCTATGCGCTGGCCGATATCGCCTTCGTCGGCGGCAGCCTGGTGGCCAATGGCGGACATAACCTGCTGGAGCCAGCCGCGCTGGGCAAACCCGTGCTAAGCGGCCCGCACCTGTTCAACTTTCTGGAAATCGCTGCGCAACTGCGCGAGGCCGGCGCCTTGAGCGAAGTGGAAAACGCCGATCAACTGGCTGGCCGGGTTGCGACGCTGCTGGGCGAGCCTGACGAGGCTCAGCGTATGAGCCAGGCTGGCCTGGCCGTGCTCCAGGCCAACCAGGGCGCCCTGGAGCGGCTGCTGGCAGGGCTGCAGCGGCTGCTGTAGCCCGGATGCAATCTGGAGGATGTTGCGATGCTCTCCCGGATTGCATCCGGGCTACGCTTGCTCGATCACAGGGCATGCTGCGGTTGCAGTGCCTAAAAACAAAAAGCCCGACCTTGCGTCGGGCTTTTGTATATCGGGGGTGTCAATACCCCTGATTGTTCTTCAAGCGCTCCTCGGCAGCCGAGGCCAGATCCGGCGGCAGGAAGTCCTTGTCCGGGTTGTAGTCCGGCTTGAGAAAACGGCCCAGGGCTTCGAGGTCGGCCGGGCTGAGGGTGCCGGCAGCCTGCTTGAGGCGCAGGTTGTTGAGGATGTAGTCGTAACGCGCGTCGTTGTAGTTGCGCACGGCGCTGTAGAGCTGACGCTGGGCATCGAGCACGTCGACGATATTGCGGGTGCCGACCTGATAGCCGATCTCGGTGGCTTCCAGCGCGCTCTGGTTGGAGATGATCGACTGGCGCCGCGCCTGCACGGTTTCCACGTCGGTATTCACCGCGCGGAACAGGTTACGGGTGTTCTGCACCACCTGGCGACGCAGGCTCTCGCGCAGTTGCTCGGTCTGCCCCAGGCGCTGGTAGGCCTCGCGTACCTGCGAGCTGGTCAGGCCGCCGCTGTACAACGGGATGTTTAGCTGCAGGCCGATGCTGCGCTGCGACACGTCACCGCTGTAACGCGGCGACAGCGGCGACCCCGAATTGGTGAAGCCCAGGCTGTCGTTGTCGCCTTTCTGGTAGCTGGCCACGGCATCCAGGGTCGGCGCATGACCGGCCTTGCGCTGGCGCAGGTTCTCCTCGGCGGCGGTGACTGCATAGAGACTGGCCTGCAGATTGAGGTTCTGCGCGGCGGCAGTATCGACCCAGGCCTTGGCATCGTTGGGCGTCGGCACCAGCACCGGCAGGGAATGCACGATGCCTTCCACGGCCACGTAGTCGCGGTTGGTCAGTGCCACCAGGGCCTCGAAGGCATCGTCCACGGCGCGCTCGGCGAGCAGGCGGTTGGCCCGGGCGGTATCGAAACCGGCCTGGGCCTCGAGCACGTCGGTCTTGTCGGAGAGGCCGACATCGAAACGCTCGTTGGCCTGGTCGAGCTGGCGCTTGAAGGCGGCCTCCTCGGCGCGGGTCGAGGCCAGGTTGTCCTGGGCACGCAGCACGGTGAAGTAGGTCTCGGCACTCTGCAGGATGAGGTTCTGCTCGGTGGCGGACAATTCCAGCGCGGCCTGCTCGCTGGTGGCCTCAGCGGCCTGCAACTGGAACCAGCGGTCGGCGCGGAACAGCGGCTGACTCAGATTGGCCTGATAGACCAGACCGCTGCGCGAAAGGGTGGCGCTGGGCGAATCGATCTCGGTGCGAGTGTCGCCATAATTGGCGCCTGCCGAGAGGTTGGGCAGCAATCCGGCACGGGCCTGCGGTACCACTTCGCGACGTGCCTGGTAGTCGGCTCGGGCAGCGGCGATATCGGCATTGTTCTGGGCGGCTTCCTGATACACGGTCATCAGGTCGGTCTTGCTGGAAAGCGGTGCCTCGGCGGCCTGCACCAGGCCCACCGACGCGGCGGCCACGGCAACAGCCAGGGAGAGTCTGCGCAACATGGAGGTCGATCCTTGAATAGGCGGTAATCGGCAAGGCTACGGCTGGCCACAGGCCAGGGTCAAGCACCCGAGCCCAAGCTTCAGTCTAGTTTGCAAGAAGCATTGTTGCCCCATCGCAACAATACCGAAGGCCCTGCCCGAGCGTCGCTTTCCGACGCATGGGTCGACTTATTTCCGCGTGCAGGTTGGTTTAGCGGCAGGGCTTGATTAGACTGCCAGGGTTCTTGTCGGGGTGCCCCATCTGAGGGGCTGAGATTGGCAACTGCCGGATCCCGTTGAACCTGATCAGGTTAAGGCCTGCGTAGGGAACAAGATGTCCTCGCCACGCATCATGCGTGGCGAGTCCTCTGCACCGCCCCGGTGTATCTCGCGCCCTTCGTCCGCTCAGGTTCCAACTCCGACATCTATCCCGGAGAGAGCCTTGATGAGCACAGAACAACAACGGCACCTGAGCGAAAGCGCCCAGGTCGACCTGCAGTCCGTACAGCCCTTCCCCCGTTCGCAGAAGATTTACGTGCAGGGTTCGCGCCCGGATATCCGCGTGCCGATGCGCGAGATCAGCCTGGACGTGACGCCGACCGCTTTCTCTGAAACGAAGAACGGCGGCGAGATCAACGCTCCGGTCACCGTCTACGACACCTCTGGCCCCTACACCGACCCGAACGTGACCATCGACGTACGCAAAGGCCTGGCCGACGTGCGCAGCGCCTGGATCGAAGATCGTGGCGATACCGAGAAACTGCCGGGCCTGTCCTCCGAGTTCGGTCAGCGCCGCCTCGCCGACGAAGAGCTGACCAAGATGCGCTTCGCCCATGTGCGCAATCCGCGCCGGGCCAAGGCCGGGCACAACGTCAGCCAGATGCACTACGCCAAGAAAGGCATCATCACTCCGGAAATGGAATACGTCGCCATCCGCGAGAACATGAAGCTGGCCGAGGCCCGCGAAGCCGGCCTGCTCGGCGAGCAGCACCCGGGGCACAGCTTCGGTGCCGCCATCCCCAAGGAAATCACCCCTGAATTCGTGCGCAGCGAGGTCGCCCGTGGCCGCGCCATCATCCCGGCCAACATCAACCACGTGGAGCTGGAGCCGATGATCATTGGCCGCAACTTCCTGGTGAAGATCAACGGCAATATCGGCAACAGCGCCCTGGGCTCTTCCATCGAGGAAGAAGTGGCCAAGCTGACCTGGGGCATCCGCTGGGGCTCGGACACGGTGATGGATCTGTCCACCGGCAAGCACATCCATGAAACCCGCGAATGGATCATCCGCAACTCGCCGGTACCCATCGGTACCGTGCCGATCTACCAGGCCCTGGAAAAGGTCGGCGGCATCGCCGAGGATCTGACCTGGGAGCTGTTCCGCGACACCCTGATCGAACAGGCCGAACAGGGCGTGGACTACTTCACCATCCACGCCGGCGTACTGCTGCGCTACGTGCCGCTGACCGCCAAGCGCGTCACCGGCATCGTCAGCCGTGGTGGTTCGATCATGGCCAAGTGGTGCCTGGCGCATCACAAGGAAAACTTCCTCTACACCCATTTCGACGACATCTGCGAAATCATGAAGGCCTACGATGTGTCCTTCTCCCTGGGTGATGGCCTGCGCCCCGGTTCCATCGCCGATGCCAACGACGCCGCACAGTTCGGCGAGCTGGAGACCCTCGGCGAGCTGACCAAGGTGGCCTGGAAGCACGACGTACAGTGCATGATCGAAGGCCCCGGCCACGTACCCATGCATCTGATCAAGGAGAACATGGACAAGCAACTGGAGTGCTGCGACGAGGCGCCGTTCTATACCCTCGGCCCGCTGACCACCGACATCGCCCCCGGCTACGACCACATCACCAGCGGCATCGGCGCGGCGATGATCGGCTGGTTCGGCTGCGCCATGCTCTGCTACGTCACCCCCAAGGAGCACCTGGGCCTGCCGAACAAGGATGACGTGAAGACCGGCATCATCACCTACAAGATCGCCGCCCATGCCGCCGACCTCGCCAAAGGCCACCCCGGCGCGCAGATCCGCGACAACGCCCTCTCCAAGGCGCGTTTCGAGTTCCGCTGGGAGGATCAGTTCAACCTCGGCCTCGACCCGGACACCGCACGCGCCTACCACGACGAGACCCTGCCCAAGGATTCGGCCAAGGTGGCGCACTTCTGCTCCATGTGCGGGCCGAAGTTCTGCTCGATGAAGATCACCCAGGAAGTGCGCGACTACGCCAAGGAACAACGCATCGACGCCATAGACCTGGAGGCCGAACAGGGCATGCAGGCCAAGGCCGAGGAGTTCAAGGCGCAGGGCAGCCAGCTCTATCAGCCTGTGTGAAAGGCCGTCATGCAAGCTTGATCTGGCGGCACTATGCTCGCTAGTGTGACGGGTAACGGGCCGCTGTTTGGCCCGTTACGACCATCTGGAGTTTCTATGGGTAAAGACGACATCGACATCCTCGCCCGCGAGGAGTGCTTTCGCGGCTTCTACCGGCTCGACCGGCTCACGCTGCGTCACCGGCAATTCTCCGGTGACATGGGCCCGTCCATCACCCGTGAGCTGTTCGTGCGCCACGATGCCGTCTGCGTATTGCCTTACGACCCGCAGCGCGACGAAGTGGTGCTGATCGAGCAGTTCCGCGTCGGCGCCATGGACAAGGCGGCCAATCCCTGGCTGCTGGAGCTGGTCGCCGGGCTGATCGACAAGGACGAAGAGCCCGAGGAAGTCGCCCGCCGCGAAGCGGTCGAAGAAGCCGATCTGATCCTCGGCCCGCTGTGGCCGATCACCCAGTATTTCCCCTCCCCTGGCGGCTCCGACGAGTTCGTCCACCTGTTCCTCGGCCGCTGCGACAGCGCCGGAGCCGGCGGCGTGCATGGCCTGCCCGAGGAAGGCGAGGATATCCGTGTGCACGTGATGGCCCTGGCCGATGCCCTGGCCGCCGTGCGTGACGGGCGCATCAACAACGCCGCAAGCATCATCGCCCTGCAATGGCTGGCGCTGAACCGCGACGAAGTGCGGGGCATGTGGTCGTGAACCTGCTGCGCGAGCGCTACCGGGTCGATCTGGTCGAGCTGCAGACCGCTTGCGAGGCCAACTACGCGCGCCTGATGCGCCTGTTGCCGAGCATGCGTAGCGAGCATCAGACGCGGCGCGTGGCGCTGAGCCAGGGCGATCATCTGCTGGGCATCCTGCACCTGGAAGTGCTGGAGAGCTGCCCCTATACCACCAGCCTGCGCGTGCGCCAGGAACACAGCCTGCCCTGGCTGCCGGTGCCGCAACTGGAGGTGCGGGTCTACCATGATGCGCGCATGGCGGAAGTGGTCAGTGCCGAGAATGCCCGACGCCTGCACATCCGCTATCCCTATCCGAACGCAGCCATGCACCAGCCGGACGAGAAGAGCCAGCTCAACCTGTTCCTCGGTGAGTGGCTGAACCATTGCCTGGCCTGTGGGCACGAAGCGCAACCGGTACTCTGACCTCCCGATCAAGCTTTTACCCAGCCCGCCGATAGACTCAGCGCGCTGTGTTCATGGCCCACCATACCTGGCGGCCACCCTGCGGGCCGTCGCAGGCGACGTCAAAAACGCTCCTGGCGTTTTTCTGTGACCTGCTTCCGCTTCCCGGGGTTTCCCCTTTCGCCGCAGCAGCTACCATAATTCATTCATTCGCGCCCTTGGAGACCGTCTTGTCGAGTCACGCCCCCCTCGCCGCCGATTCCTCGGTTCTGCTGGTGCAGTTGTCCGACAGCCATCTGTTCGCCGAAGCGGATGGCAAGCTGCTGGGCATGGACACCTGCGACAGCCTGTGCCGCGTGATCGAAAAGATGCAGCAGGAGCAACCCGGCATCGACCTGATCCTGGCCACCGGCGACCTGTCGCAGGATGGCAGCCTGGCTTCCTACGAACGCTTTCGCAGCCTCACCGATGGGCTCGGTGCGCCGGTACGCTGGCTGGCCGGCAATCATGACGAGGCCTCCCCCATGCAAGTGACCTGCGCTGGCACACACTTGCTGGAGCCAGTGTTCGACATCGGTGCCTGGCGCGTGACCTTGCTCGACTCGTCGATCCCCGGTGCCGTGCCCGGTTTTCTTGCCGACAGCCAGCTAGAACTGCTGGAGCGCGCCCTGAGCGAGGCCCCCGAGCGCCATCACCTGATCTGCCTGCACCATCACCCGGTGTCCATCGGCTGCAAATGGATGGAACCCATCGGCCTACGCAACCCCGATGCCCTGTTCGCCATCCTCGAACGCCATGCTCAGGCCCGCGCCCTGCTCTGGGGCCATATCCACCAGGAGTTCGACCAGCAACGCGGCGACCTGCGCCTGCTCGCCTCGCCCTCGACCTGCGTGCAGTTCGCTCCCGGCAGCGAAGACTTCCAGGTCGGCAGCGAAGCCCCCGGCTACCGCTGGCTGCGCCTGCATACCGACGGCAGGCTGGAAACCGGCGTCTCGCGCGTCACCGGCATCAGCTTCGAGATCGACTACAGCGTCAAGGGCTACTGAAGCAGCGGCAAGCCTCAAGCTGCAAGCAAAACGCGCAGCCCCAGCAGACACCTTGCTGCATTTTCTTGTAGCTTGCCGCTTGCAGCTTATAGCCGCTTTTTGTAGTAGCCTCCCGCTCCATGATTGCCACCATCCTTTATATCCACGGTCTCAACAGTTCACCCGCCTCGCACAAGGCCAGGCAGTTGAGCCGCGCCATGACTCACCTGCAAATCGGCGAGCAGTTGCGCGTGCCGGCGTTGCATCATCACCCGCGCCAGGCCATGGCCCAGCTCGAGGCGCTGGTCGCCGAACTGGGCGCGCCACTGCTGGTGGGCAGCTCGCTGGGCGGCTATTACGCCACTTACCTGGCCGAGCGCCACAATCTCAAAGCCTTGCTGATCAACCCGGCAGTGCGTCCGCACCTGCGCTTCGACGGCTACCTCGGCCCGCAGCAGAACCACTACAGCGACGAGACCTGGGAACTCACCGAGGATCACATCCAGGCACTGGCCGAGCTGGAAGTACCGCCGCCACAGGACGCCAGCCGCTATCAGGTGTGGCTGCAGACCGGCGACGAAACCCTCGACTACCGTGACGCCGAGCGCTACTACCGCGCCTGCGCTCTGCGCGTACAGGCTGGTGGCGACCATGGTTTCCAGGGTTTCAGCGAACGCTTGCCGGCACTCTTCGCTTTTGCCGACATTGGCGCCACACTCTGGCGCGATACCGACTTTTCCGCCTTCAATTGACGATCAAGAGAGCCCATGGCCCAGCAGAACGCCTATAACGCCGACGCTATCGAAGTCCTCTCCGGCCTCGACCCGGTGCGCAAGCGCCCGGGCATGTACACCGACACCACACGCCCCAACCACCTGGCCCAGGAAGTCATCGACAACAGCGTCGACGAAGCCCTGGCCGGGCACGCCAAGTCGATCCAGGTGATCCTCCATGAGGACAATTCGCTGGAAGTGATCGACGACGGACGCGGCATGCCGGTGGACATCCACCCGGAAGAGGGCGTGCCGGGCGTCGAGCTGATCCTCACCAAGCTGCATGCCGGCGGCAAGTTCAGCAACAAGAACTACCAGTTCTCCGGCGGCCTGCACGGCGTCGGCATCAGCGTGGTCAACGCCCTGTCGACCCGCGTGGTGGTCACCGTCAAGCGTGACGGCAACGAATATCAGATGAGCTTCGCCGATGGCTTCAAGGCCAGCGATCTGGAAGTGATCGGCACGGTGGGCAAGCGCAACACCGGCACCAGCGTGCATTTCTGGCCGGACGCCAAGTACTTCGACTCCTTCAAGTTCTCGGTCAGCCGCCTCAAGCACGTGCTCAAGGCCAAGGCCGTGCTGTGCCCGGGCCTGAGCGTCACCTTCGAGGACAAGGCCGCCGGCGAGAAAGTCGAGTGGCTGTATGAAGACGGCCTGCGCTCCTACCTGGTGGATGCCGTCAGCGAATTCGAGCGCCTGCCTGCCGAGCCCTTCTGCGGCAGCCTGGCCGGCAACAAGGAGGCGGTGGACTGGGCCCTTCTGTGGCTGCCCGAAGGCGGCGACGCGGTGCAGGAAAGCTACGTCAACCTGATCCCCACCGCGCAGGGCGGCACCCACGTCAATGGTCTGCGTCAGGGGCTGCTGGATGCCATGCGCGAGTTCTGCGAATTCCGCAACCTGCTGCCGCGCGGGGTCAAGCTGGCCCCGGAAGATGTCTGGGAACGCATTGCTTTCGTCCTCTCGATGAAGATGCAGGACGCGCAGTTCTCCGGCCAGACCAAGGAGCGCCTGTCCTCGCGCGAGGCGGCTGCCTTCGTCTCCGGCGTGGTCAAGGACGCCTTCAGCCTGTGGCTCAATGCCCACCCGGAAACCGGCCTGGCCCTGGCCGAACTGGCCATCAGCAACGCCGGTCGCCGCCTCAAGGCCGGCAAGAAGGTAGAGCGCAAGAAGATCACCCAGGGCCCGGCACTGCCCGGCAAGCTGGCCGACTGCGCCGGCCAGGAGCCGATGCACGCCGAACTCTTTCTGGTCGAAGGCGACTCGGCCGGCGGCAGCGCCAAACAGGCGCGCGACAAGGAATACCAGGCCATCATGCCGCTGCGCGGCAAGATTCTGAACACCTGGGAAGTGGACGGCAGTGAAGTGCTGGCCTCGCAGGAGGTGCACGACATCGCCGTGGCCATCGGCATCGACCCCGGTTCCAGCGACCTTTCCGGGCTGCGCTACGGCAAGATCTGCATTCTCGCCGACGCCGACTCCGACGGCCTGCACATCGCCACCCTGCTCTGCGCCCTGTTCGTCCGTCACTTCCGCCCGCTGGTGGATGCCGGGCACGTCTACGTGGCCATGCCGCCGCTGTACCGCATCGACCTGGGCAAGGAAATCTTCTATGCCCTGGACGAGGCCGAGCGCGATGGCATCCTCGACCGCCTGGTGGCCGAGAAGCGTCGCGGCAAGCCTCAGGTCACGCGCTTCAAGGGCCTCGGCGAGATGAACCCGCCGCAGTTGCGTGAAACCACCATGGATCCCAACACCCGCCGCCTGGTACAGCTCACGCTGGATGATTTCGAGGGCACGCGCGAGGTGATGGACATGCTGCTGGCGAAGAAGCGCGCCAGCGACCGCAAGAACTGGCTGGAGTCCAAGGGCAACCTGGCCGAGGTACTGGCCTGATGCGCAGGCTGCTACTGACAGCCAGCCTGCTGGCGGGCCTGGTGCAGGCCGAGCAAGCACCGCTGGAAGAGCTGCACCTGAGCGCCGAATACCCGGTCGAGGGCATGGCCAATGGCAATCTCTCCGGTCTGGCCAAATGCGGCGAAAGCCTATGGGGCCTCTCGGATCGCGACGACGACCGTGTCTTCCTTCTCAACCTTATCGGCGATCGCCTGCAGGCCGAAGCGGAAACCTTCGTCGCCCCTGAACCGCCGGAGAGTCAACAGCCGTGGGGCCTGCGCATGCGCAACTGGGCGGCCAGCCTGGTGCGCGGTGGGCGTTTCGACTTCGAGGGGCTGAGCTGCGACGCTCGGGGCAACCGCTACCTGGCCAGCGAAACCCAGTCCGCCGTGCTGCAACTCGCCAGTAATGGCGACGCTCAGTGGCTGCGCCTGCCCAACGGCCTGGTGCGCCAGGCACGCGCCAGCGGCATGCTGCTGCACTTCAACCAGGGCTTCGAGGGCATCGCCATCGACCCGGACGGCAGCCGCCTGTGGATGGCCGCCGAACAGCGTCGCCGTGGCCTTACCGTGCTGCACCGGCAGAACAGTGCCTGGCGCTGCACCGGTGGCTGCGTACTGTTCAGCGAAGGGGGCAAGGAGCCCTCCCCCGCTGCTCTGGGCGGGCAGCCCGCCGCGCGTGATTTCGCCGGCCTGGCGTACTTCGACGACAAGCTCTTCACACTCGAGCGCCAGGCGCATCGCATCTGCCGCCGCGCCCTGAGCGATGGTGTGCTGGAGCGGTGCTGGTCGTTCGCCGCCGAAGCCTTGGCCGAGCCACGTCGTTACCCCGTGGCATACGGTGTGGCCGAAGCCTTGTGGATCGACAAGGACGGCGCCTGGATAGGTGTCGACAACGGCGGCCTGACCCGTGCCGATGGCGAAACACGCCCCATCGTCTGGCGCTTCAAGGCACCCAACGGCGGCTGGAGCCAGCGCCCGTGAGCGAGCAGACTCCTGGCAAGCGCGCCGGGCGAGTAATGTGGGTGCTCGCCTGGGGCGCCGGCCTGCTGTTGGCAACGCATTTCTTCGGCGACTGGGAAGAGCGCCAGCGCAACCCCAACCAGGTGCCGCATTCGGTACATGGCCAGGGCTACGTGGAAGTCAGCCTGGCCGGCAACCGCCAGGGCCATTACCTGCTGGACGGGCAGATCAATGACCAGCCGGTGACCTTCCTGCTCGATACCGGCGCCACCGCCGTGGCCATTCCCGAGACGCTGGCGCGCAGGCTCGGCCTCAAGCGCGGTGCGCCGATCACCCTGAGCACCGCCAATGGCCGCACCACAGGGCACCGCACGCGCCTGGACAACCTGCGCCTGGGTGACATCCTCCTGCACGACGTGGCCGCGCTGATCGCCCCCGGCATGGACGGCGACGAAGTACTGCTGGGCATGAGCGCCCTGAAACAACTCGAATTCACTCAGAAGGGCGGCACCCTGGTGCTGCGCCAATCAACCCTGCAATGAGGCCCGCATGAGCGAATCCCTCGATTTGAGCCTGGAAGGCGTGGAGCGTCGGTCGCTGGCCGATTTCACCGAACAGGCCTACCTGAACTACTCCATGTACGTGATCATGGATCGCGCCCTGCCGCATATCGGCGACGGTCTCAAGCCGGTGCAGCGGCGCATCGTCTATGCCATGAGCGAGCTGGGTCTGGACGCCGACGCCAAGCACAAGAAGTCGGCGCGCACCGTCGGTGACGTACTCGGTAAGTACCACCCGCACGGCGACAGCGCCTGCTACGAAGCCATGGTGCTGATGGCGCAGCCGTTCAGCTATCGCTACACCCTGGTGGACGGCCAGGGCAACTGGGGTGCGCCGGACGATCCCAAATCCTTCGCCGCCATGCGTTACACCGAGGCGCGCCTGTCGCGTTACTCGGAGCTGCTGCTCGATGAACTGGGCCAGGGCACCGTCGACTGGGTGCCGAACTTCGACGGCACCATGAACGAGCCGGCCACCCTGCCCGCGCGCCTGCCCAACCTGCTGCTCAATGGCACCACCGGCATCGCCGTGGGCATGGCCACCGACGTGCCGCCGCACAACCTGCGCGAAGTCGCCGCCGCCTGCGTGCGCCTGCTGGACGAGCCGGGCGCCACGGTGGAACAGCTCACCGAACACGTACCCGGCCCGGACTTCCCCACCGAGGCGGAGATCATCACGCCCAAGGCCGACCTGCTGAAGATCTACCAGACCGGCCGCGGCTCGGTGCGCATGCGCGCCGTGTACCGCGTCGAGGATGGCGATATCGTCGTTACCGCCCTGCCCCATCAGGTGTCCGGGGCCAAGGTGCTGGAGCAGATCGCCGCGCAGATGCAGGCCAAGAAGCTGCCGATGGTGGCCGACCTGCGCGACGAGTCCGACCACGAGAACCCCTGCCGCATCGTCATCATCCCGCGCTCCAACCGGGTCGATGCCGAAGAGCTGATGACCCACCTGTTCGCCACCACCGATCTGGAGTCCAGCTATCGGGTCAACACCAACGTCATCGGCCTCGACGGCAAGCCGCAGGTCAAGGATCTGCGCACGCTGCTGACCGAGTGGCTGCAGTACCGCGTCGGCACCGTGCGCCGCCGCCTGCAGTTCCGCCTGGACAAGGTGGAGAAGCGCCTGCACCTGTTGGAAGGCTTGCTGATCGCCTTCCTCAACCTCGACGAAGTCATCCGCATCATCCGCAGCGAGGATCATCCCAAGCCGGTGCTGATGGAGCGCTTCGGCCTCACCGATGTACAAGCCGACTACATCCTCGACACTCGCCTGCGCCAACTGGCCCGCCTGGAAGAGATGAAGATCCGCGGCGAGCAGGACGAACTGGCCAAGGAACGCGAAAAGCTCCTGGCCCTGCTCGGCAGCGAAGCCAAGCTGAAGAAGCTGGTGCGCAAGGAAATCCTCGAAGATGCCGAGAAGTACGGCGATGCACGCCGCTCGCCGCTGGTCGAACGCGCCGAAGCCAAGGCACTTTCGGAAACCGAGCTGATGCCCACCGAGCCGGTCACCGTGGTGCTCTCGGAGAAGGGCTGGGTGCGTTGCGCCAAGGGTCATGACATCGACGCCACGGGCCTGTCCTACAAGGCCGGCGACGGCTTCAAGGCGGCAGCGCCCGGGCGCTCGAACCAGTACGCCGTGTTCATCGACTCCAGCGGGCGCAGCTACTCGCTGGCGGCCCATTCGCTGCCCTCGGCCCGTGGCCAGGGCGAGCCGCTCACCGGCCGCCTGACGCCACCGCCTGGGGTCAGCTTCGAGTGCGTGCTGCTGCCCGAGGACAATGCCCTGTACGTGATCGCCTCGGACGCCGGTTACGGCTTCGTGGTCAAGGGTGAGGATCTGCAGGCCAAGAACAAGGCCGGCAAGGCGCTGCTCACACTGCCCAACGGCGCCCGAGTGATAGCGCCCAAACCCGTGAGCAAGCTGGAAGAAGACTGGCTGGCAGTGGTGACGTCCGAAGGCCGGCTGTTGCTGTTCCCCGTACGCGACCTGCCACAGCTAGGCAAGGGTAAGGGCAACAAGATCATCAGCATTCCCTCCGACCGCGCCGCCGCACATGAAGAGTACGTGGTCGATCTCGTGGTGTTGCCACCCGATGCCCGACTGGTACTGCATGCTGGCAAACGCCCCTATACCCTCAAACCAGAAGACCTGGAGCACTACAAGTTCGAGCGTGGCCGGCGTGGCAACAAGCTGCCGCGCGGCTTCCAGCGCGTCGATCAACTACTGGTGGAATGACCTGGCAGAGCAGTCGCCAGCGCTTTGGCGCTGAGCGGCTGACGGGCGGGGGCTGGAGTCGAGACGCGGTTTGACGGATGATACGCGGCTCGGGCTCCTTCTCTGGCCGCCCATCGCACGACATGCTCTTGATACGCAGCCCGAACATGGCTGCGGGGATCTGATGATGACCGTAGTACGCCCAGTGGCTCTACTTCTGACCACATTGCTGAGTTTGGGTGGTTGCAGCCTGCTGCAGCCCAAGCCGGTTCCGCTCTATCAACTCGACGCCGGCGAAGCCGTGGCACCGACCCAGCAGAACGGCGCCGCAGTTCTGGTCGGCCCGGTCAGCGTCGCCGATTACCTGCGCAACGGCAACCTGCTGCAACGCCAGCCCGACGGCAGCCTGGTAGCCGCGCCGAATGCGCGCTGGGCCAGTGGCCTGGCCAATGACATCGACCAACAACTGCTGCGCCAGCTCGCCTGGCGTCTGAACAGCCAGCGTCTGGTGCTGGCCCCGGCACCCGGTTTCAGCGCCGACGCTCAGGTGATGCTGAACATCACCCGTCTCGACTCCGGCCCCAACCAGCCGGCCGTGCTCGAGGCCCAGTGGCGACTGCTCGATCGTCGCGGGCAACTGCGCGACAGCCGCCTGATCCACCTGGAAGAGAAGCACGACGGCAGCCTGGGCGAGCAGGTCAAGGCGCAGAGCGTGGTGCTGCAGCGCCTGGCCGCGGAGCTGGCAACCGCCATCCAGCCGGTCGTGGCCCTGGCCGAGCCCCCCGCACCACCGGCGCGCAAGAAGGCGCCATCGACCAAGAGCGATGTGCAAGCCCCCCCTGCGGTGCCGCGCATCCCGGTAGCGGAGCCGATCAGGATCGATACGGAAGTGTTCCGCTTCTAAACGGCTTCTAACAGGCCGTTGAAAAACGTAGGCGAGGCAGCCAAGACAAGGCGCAACGACCAACGGGAGTAACAGCCAAAGGCTGGCCCGAAGGGTGAGCGCCAGCGAATCAAACAGCCGAAAAAGCGCAGTTTACGTGCTGTAAATGAGTATTTTGACTGGGCTCGCACGCGAGGCTGTTTTTAACGCAGTATTGCCAACGCACGACTGCATGGATGCATGAGGTAGAGCGACGCAGGAAGCCAAAGCCGAGGTAGTTTTTCAACAGCCTGCTAACGAAAACGCCGCGCTCCGAAAGGGCACGCGGCGTTTTGTTTTCCGTGACAGCCTTTACTTCAGTTCGCTGGATCCCTTGCCCAGCAGGCGACGAGCGACGATCAGCAACTGGATCTGCTGGGTGCCCTCGAAGATGTCGAGGATCTTCGAGTCACGCGACCATTTCTCCAGCAGTTCGTCCTCGCCATAACCCATGGCCCCCGCCAGTTCCACGCACTTGAGCGTCACCTCACTGGCCACGCGACCGGCCTTGGCCTTGGCCATGGACGCCTCCTTGGAGTTGGGCAACTTGTTGTCGGCCATCCAGGCGGCCTTGAGGGTGAGCAGGCGCGCAGCCTCCCACTCGGCCTCGAGGCGATAGAGGGTGGCTTCGGCGTGACTGACGCTCAATAGCGGCTTGTTGTAATCCAGGCGCATACCCGCCTTGCGCAGCAGCGTACGGGTACGATCCAGCGCCGCCTTGGCCACGCCCACGGCCATACCGGCGACCAGCGGTCGGGTGTTGTCGAAGGTTTCCATGACCCCGGCAAAGCCTTTCTGCACATCCACTTCGGCATTGCCGAGCAGGTTGGCAGCCGGCACCCGGCAGTCGCTGAAACTGATCGAGGCGGTATCGGAGGCCTTGATGCCGAGCTTCTTCTCCAGACGGGTGACGGTCATGCCCGGCGTGCCCTTCTCCACCACGAAGGACTTGATCGCCGCCCGCCCCAGGCTGCGGTCGAGGCTGGCCCAGACCACCACGGCATCAGCACGCTCGCCGGAGGTAACGTAGATCTTCTCGCCATTGATCACGTAATGATCACCATCCTTGACCGCCGTGGTGCGAATCGCCGCCGAGTCCGAACCGCAGCTCGGCTCGGTGATGGCCATGGCCGCCCAGGTCTTGCCGAAGCGGGCCAGTTGTTCATCGTTGGCCACGGCGGCGATGGCAGCATTGCCCAAGCCCTGGCGTGGCATGGCCAGGAGCAGACCGACATCGCCCCAGCACAGCTCCATCACGCCGAGCAGCGCCGCCATGTTGCCGCCGTTGCGCACGCCCTCATGCTGTTCACGGGATGCCCCGCGCTTGCTGGCCGAGCCGGCGCCGACGGCATCGGGCGAGCCCTCGTTCATGCCGTCGAGCAGCGCGGCGAGCATGTCTAGCTCCTTGGGATAGGCGTGCTCGGCCTTGTCGTACTTGCGCGAGATGGGTCGCAGGTAACGCGCGGCGACCTGATGAGCCTGGTTCTGCAGGCCCCGGAATTTCTTCGGTGTTTCCAGATTCATGAAGGTATTCCTTTCAAAGGTGCAGACCGCCGGCGAGCACGGCGACACTGCGCAAATCTCGGTACCAGCGCTCGACCGGATGTTCTTGAGTGAAACCATGACCGCCGAGCAGTTGCACCGCATCGCAGCCAATCTTCATCGCTTTCTCCGCGCATAACAGGCGCGCCAGATAGGCCTCGCGATGAAACGGCTTGCCGCTCTCGGCCAGTGCACAGGCGCGCCAGAGCAGCATGCGCATGGACTCCAGCTCGATGGCGATGTCGGCAATCATGAAGGCCACGCCCTGGCGATGACTGATCGGCTCACCGAAGGCCTGACGCTCGTTGCAGTAAGGCACCACGTAATCCAGCGCCGCCTGCCCGGTGCCCACGGCCAACGCGCAGAAGGCCAGCGCCGAGTAATCGAGGAAAGCCTGAAAATCGAAATCCGCGCCTGCCAGGCGCTGGCTGGCCGGAACCTTCACGCCTTTCAACTGGATGCGCGCCAGGCCACAGGCCTTGAGTCCCATGGCTGGTTCGGCACGGCGGCTCACACCCTTGCTCGAGGCCTCGACCACGAAAAGTGCCGGCCCGTCGCTCGCCTTGGCCGCAACGATCAGACGGCTGGCCTGCAAACCACCGAGCACCAGAGCCTTGTCGCCATCGAGGATGTAATGCTTGCCACGTTTGCGGGCACGGGTAGCCGGCGACTTGGGGTCAGCCAGCATGGCCGGCTCGGTCACCGCCAAGGCATAGGCCGGGGCTCCGGTTTCGCCAACGAATGCCGGCAACAACTCGGCCTGTTGTGCCGGCGAACCCCAGCGACGGATGCAGTTGGCCGCCGAGAGCGGCAACAGCAGCGCGGCGGCCAGGGAGAAATCACCTTGCGCCAGGCTCTCGGTGATCAGCGCATTGCTCAGCACGGTACGCTCACCGGCCATTCCCCCCTGCGCCTCGCCGACGCCATAGAAGGCCAGGCCCAGTTCGCTGGCCTGGTTGAGCAATGCCGCCGGCACCAGGGCCTGGGCATCGGCTTCATGGGCAGCCGGGCGCAGCACCTCCAGGGCAAAGCCTTGGAGCATGTCCACCAGCATCTGCTGCTCTTCGGAAAGCGACAGGTCGAACAGGTCGTCGGTACGCGGCCGATCGCTGCGCGGCTTGCTGGCCGAACGCTCGGCCATCATGCGGAAGCTGGCACGGCTGCCGGTATAGATGAATTTCTCGAAGGGTTTGCGCAGGTTGAGGCGATCCGGCCAGTCAGCCTGGGCCACCTTGCTCAATACGCTCAGGGCAGGACCCTGTACATCGACACTCATGGCATCTCGCTCCTCGCGGGGTGATGCCATCGATGATGCGCTGCCGATCAAGGAGCGCCTATGACTCTCCAGACGTGAGTTCGCGTCAGCCCGGTCAAGGCCTGCACTCGGCGAGCATGGCTGGCACCACGCTCGCCGAGCACGTCATTTGCTGCGAATTTTCTCGACGATGGCGGTGGTGGAGCTGTTCTCCACCAGGCCGAGCACCCGCACTTCGCCGCCATAGGCCTGGACGATATCGGCACCGACCACCTGATCGATGCCATAGTCGCCGCCCTTGACCAGCACATCCGGCTGCACCTGCTTGAGCAGGCGCTCAGGGGTGTCTTCGCCGAAACTCACTACCCAGTCCACCGCGCCCAGGCCGGCGAGCACCGCCATACGCCGGTCGACGGCGTTGATCGGGCGACCTGGGCCTTTCAGGCGGCTGACCGAGGCATCGTCGTTGATCGCCACGATCAGGCGATCACCCTGGGCACGGGCCTGTTCCAGATAGGTGACATGGCCGGCATGGAGAATGTCGAAGCAGCCATTGGTGAAGACGATCTTCTCGCCATGGGCACGCGCATCCTCAATGGCGATGAGGAGCTGATCCAGGCTCAACACGCCGCGCTCGGAGCCCTCCTCACGCTGTACCGCGCGGCGCAGCTCCGGCGCGCTGATGGCCGCCGTGCCCAGCTTGCCTACCACGATACCGGCCGCCAGGTTGGCCAGGGCCACGGCGTTCGGCATTTCCTCGCCAGCCGCAATGGAAGCCGCCAGGGTGGAGATCACCGTATCACCGGCGCCGGTGACATCGAACACTTCACGGGCACGCGCCGGCAAATGCAACGGCGCGTGCTGCGGGCGCAGCAGGGTCATGCCGTGCTCGCCACGGGTCACCAGCAGCGCGCCCAGCTCGAGATCGGTCATCAGCTTGGCACCCTTGCTGACCAGCTCGGCTTCGTCGGCGCAACCACCGACGATGAGCTCGAATTCGTGCAGGTTGGGGGTGATCAGGCTGGCACCACGGTAAATGGAGAAATCCTTGCCCTTGGGGTCGGCCAGCACTGCGATGCCCTTGCTGCGCGCCGCCTGGATCAGCACCTGGTGATTCTGCAGTGCGCCCTTGCCGTAGTCCGACAGCACCAGCACCTTGACCCCGTCGAGCAAGGTCTCGACCTCACGCGCCAGAGCGGCGGTATCGGTGGCGAAGGGCTCCTCGAAGTCCATGCGCAGCAGTTGCTGGTGACGGCTCATCACCCGCAGCTTGACGATGGTGGGCTGGTCGTCGAGGCGCTGGAAGTGGCTTTCCACACCCGCACCACGCAGGCTGTCGCTGAGGCTTGCGGCCGCCTCGTCTTCACCGGTGACCCCCACCAACAGGGCACGGGCACCGAGCGCGGCGATGTTCAGGGCGACGTTGGCGGCACCACCGGGACGATCCTCGATCTGGTCGACACGAACCACGGGCACCGGCGCCTCCGGGGAAATCCGCGAAGTGCCGCCATGCCAGTAGCGATCGAGCATCACGTCGCCCACCACCAGAACGGCGGCTTGGTCATAGCGGGGCATGGTCAGTTTCATGGCAGCTCCAGAAAGGGAGAAAAACGGGAAAAATCATAGCATGGGGCATGTGACGCACGGCTCAGAGTGGCCGCACCCAGAACAGCTCATGGCGACGCACCGCCTTGCGGAAGAACTCGTCCTCGCCGGTGGCAGGCCAGCGACGCCCGGCCAAGGCAAACTGGATCAACCGACGCAGGCGCTTCTTCAGTGGCAAGGGGCCTTGCAGATCATGCTGCAGCCCCAGCGCCATGGCCTTGTCCAGTTGCCGCTCGGCATCCAACGTCGGGCTCCACAGGCGATCAGCCGGCAAAGGCGTGAGCGCCGGCGGCAGAGCGATGCCACAGCCCGCCGGGCCCATGGGCCAGCGGTCGTTGTCATGCAGGTGATTGGCGTAGAGCAACAGGGTCTGCGGCTGCCAGCCGCTGCGTTCACAAGCCTCGAGCAGGGCACGGGTGCTGGCGACATGGTCGTGGTGCGGGTCGAGCTGCGGGTGTGGTGTCACCAGCACCTCGGGGCGGTAATGCTCGATCACAGCGGCCAGGTCGGCGATCAGGTTGTCCCAGGTCGGCAGTCCGTCGGCATCGGCCGGCAGGCTCAGGGGATTGTGGCGACGCACGTTACGCACATCGCACTCGCCCGACTCTCGGGAGCCAAATGCGGTTTGCGGCTGCTCAGCCATGGCTGGCAGTTGCAGACAGTAATAGCCCAGTTGCACACAGCATTGCTGCGATACGCCACCCCAGAGCGGCGCGGCCAGGCTGTCCCAGGCGCGCAGCCGGCCTTTCAGACGGGCGGCAGCAGCCTTGTCCAGGCCCAGACGCTGGTAATGCTCGGCCTCGATCTCACCCTGAGTGAGGGTGACGATGGCCGTCTCGGACGAGCGGCTGTACTGACCAAAGGCCGCCAGCTCGGCATCGTCGGCATGCGGCGCGATGATCAGCATGCGCTGCGCGGCGAAATCAGGATTGTGCATGGCATGCAGGCGCAAGTCGCCATGGATGCGGCAGAAACGCGGCACGATGCGCAAACCATTGGCCTGCTGCCCGGACAGATTGAGGTAACGCCGCCCGTCTACACCGCGCTCGAAATCCTGCCGATCCTCACCGATACGCACATGCGGGTCGAGCCAGCGCCCCAGCCAGTTGGCCTTGAGCCGCAGTTCGAGAATCAGGGTCTCGTAGCCATCCAACTCGGCCTCGACCTGCAGCACCCCCTGCTCGATACGCGCCGGCAGGCTGAGGCAGTCATCGGAGAAGTCGTAGCGGTAATCGTCGCGCGGCGAATAGAACAGGTGGTCGGCGAACCAGGCCTCATGCGCCACCCAGCCCAGTACCAGGAGCAACGGCGGCAGCCACCAGGCAACGAGCACACCCAGCGCCACCAGCACCAGCAGGGCCAACAGCAGAGCGATGCGCTTGTTGCGCCGGTGGCGCTTGAGCAGTTGTTGCTTGCGTCCGTTCATGTGCTCACACCTGATAGACCGGCACCCGGTTGCACCAGCGATCCTTGTATTCGCGGTCAGCCCGGCCGAAGGAATAGCGCAGCGGCTTGCCCAGCGTCCGCGCATGCGCCCATTCGCTTTGCGTGTTGACGAAGCTGAGCACGCTGCCGGGGCTGAATTCGCGCTGCTGTGGGTCGACCCCGCCGTTGATGTACTCCAGGCTGATCCATTGCGGCGCCTCGACCCGATAGAGCACCTGGATCGCCACCGGCTCATCGTTCAGATAGATCAGCGAGCCGGTCATGAACTCGCGTAGACGGCCGAACACCTCGGCCAGATATGCCTTGCCAGTGGCCTCGAAGCCCCAGCGACGCTGGAACAGATCGGCGTAGATGCGCGCCTGCTCCTCGGGCGCCAGTTCCAGCATCGGCCGGATCACCCCGCCTGCCTCTTCCAGCAAGCGCTGTTCGCGGCGCTGGTTGTAGCGAAACTTCTTGCTGTACTGCTCCGGCTCGCGGGCCAATGCCAGCCCCTCGGGCTGCTCGCGGGTACCCATGAGCTGGGCAGCATTGAGTTCGGAGAGATAGCGGGCGCGATGGCGCAGCGGCACACGTACCTCGGCGGAAAGCGGCAGGATGATCTCGGCATTGCCCAGGTCGAACAGGCCACGCTTGCCCTGCTGCTTGAGCACATCCTTGGACAGGGCCAGGTGCCGCCCCCAGGTCGGGATCGCAGCTTGCAGCTCGCCATCAACTTGCCAACCCAGGTAGCGCACCGGGATAGCGGCCAGGTCAGCCAGGCGCGCAACCACCTCGGGATGAGTGGCGACGCTGCCACCGAAACGCGCCCAGGCCTCGGCATAGTCGCTGGTGGATATCGGCACCCAGCCACGCTCACGCCAGCATTGCAGACGACTCAGCATCAGGCGTCCTGCTCGACCACGATGGACTCGTCGCCTTCCTCGAACTGCTTGGCATGCAGCCGCGCATAGTAGCCGTTCTGCGCCAGCAGTTCGGCATGGTTGCCCCGCTCGACGATCTGCCCCTGATCCATTACCAGGATCAGATCGGCTTTCTCGATGGTGGTCAGGCGGTGCGCGATCACCAGCGTGGTACGCCCCTGCATCACCTGATCCAGCGCCGCCTGGATATGCCGCTCGGACTCGGTATCCAGTGCCGAAGTAGCTTCGTCGAGAATCAGTACGGGCGCATCCTTGAGCAGCGCGCGGGCAATGGCCAGACGCTGGCGTTGACCGCCGGAGAGCAACACGCCGTTCTCACCCACCAGGGTGTCGTAGCCCTGCGGCATCCTCTCGATGAACTCGGCGGCATAGGCGTCGGCGGCAGCCTGCTGCACGGCTTCGAGCGGCGCATCAGCCAGGTCGCCGTAGGCGATATTGTTGCGCACGCTGTCATTGAACAGCGTGACGTGTTGAGTCACCAGGGCGATATGGCGGCGCAAGTTACGCAGGGTGTAGTCCTCGACATCCACGCCATCGAGCAGGATCTGCCCCTGCTCATGGTGGTAGAAACGCGGGATCAGGTTGGCCAGTGTCGACTTGCCGCTGCCGGAACGACCGACCAGCGCCACCATCTGCCCTGGCTCGGCGACGAAAGAGATGTTCTCCAGCACGGGCTTCTCGGTTCCCGGATAACTGAAGCTGAGGTCACGCACCTCGATCCGGCCACTCACGCGTTCACGCGCCTGAGTGCCGTGATCCACTTCGGGATCCTCATCGAGTTGCTCAAAGATGCTTTCAGCGCCAGCAATACCCTTCTGAATGTTCGAGCTCACTTCAGATAGCTGACGAATCGGCTTGGGTAATAAACCGGCTAGAGTGATGTAGGCCACCAGATCACCCGCCGAGGCATCACCCCGCAGCCACAGCACGAGGAACATCAGTACCGCCATGGCGCTGTAAATCACCAGTTGCAGCGAAGGCGTGTACACCGCGCCGGTGCGCACCATCTTCAACTGCTTGTTCTTGTTCTCCTCGCTGGCATCGAGGAAACGCTGCTTCTCGTAATCCTCACCACCAAAGCTGCGCACCACCCGGTAACCCTGGATGCTTTCAGAGGTGACGTGAGTGACATCCCCCATGCTGGTCTGGATCTTCTTGCTCTGCTTGCGGAATTTCCGGCTGGTGCTGGTCACCATCAGACCAATGACCGGCAGAATCGCCAGCATCACCAGGGTCAGCTTCCAGTTCATCCACAGCAGCGTGGCGAAGAGGAATACCACCGTCATGCCCTCGCGCACCACCACCTTGATGGCATCGGTCGCGGCGCCGGTGACCATGGTCACGTTATAGGTGATACGCGAGATCAGGTGGCCGGAGTTGTGGTTGTCGAAGTAGCGATTGGGCAGGGTCAGCAGGTTGTTGAACAGCGCGATACGCAGATCCTGCACCAACCCCATGGAGACCTTGGCCAGATAGTAGTTGCCAAGGAACGAACCGATGCCCTGCCATAGGGCGATCAGCACGATCAGCAGTGGCACGGCCTGCAGCAGCTTGAGGTGCGCCAGCCAGGGGGCGTGCTCCAGCAACCATGGCACGCCCGCGAACAGGCTGGCCTCGGGGTTGGACAGGCCGTCGACGAAGTACTTGAGGATGTAGCCCAGCATCGGCTGGGTCGAGGCGAAGATCAGGAAGCCAAGGATACTGACGGTGAACAGACCCCAATAGGGAACCACGTAGCGCAGCAATCGCAGATACACCTTCAGACTGGATTGCTGGTTGGAATTGGCCATTCGGCTTGCCTCATGCGCTGGCAGGGTTAGCAAGAGGCGGATTGTACCAGCCCTGTCGAGTTAAGCACCCAAGACGCACCTGGAAGTTTTGGTAGCCGCTGAGCAGTCAGGATCATCGTGACGCAAAAATGAAATCATTTGGCCACTTGAAGTGCGCAGTTTTGCCACCAAGAGTGCCGGAAGACACAAGGCTCAGATCAATGGCTCGGCACGACAAGCACGGTCAGGCGCCATTGAGCAGCCGTGTACTCAAGGATACTTGCAATATCAAGACGCACCTGCCTCGCCCACCACTGTCACGGCGCAGCCTGCAAAAGATCATCACGCTGGCTGTACCAGCAGAGCGACGCATGAGCCGCGACTCGAGACTGCCACCTTAAATCTATGGTCGAACCAGCCGATTTTGCGTACTCTGGCGGGCCAATTTCATCAAGCCCTCAACAACACCTCGGCATTTTGCGCGCGACAGTCATGAACTCTGAAACCTGAAGACCGCGCCCAGCACCAAGGTGCACTACTCCCCGACATGACCACCCCCATCGTAAAGCCGATATCGCAAGCCAACTTCGATAAGCTCGTGGCCAATGCCAGAAGCATTGAAGAGGATAGCTATGGAACCAAGGTCTATCTCCTTGAGAATGGCGACTACCTGAAACTGTTCAGGCGCAAGCGCCTCCTGTCTTCTGCGTTATTGACGCCCTACTCGGTGCGTTTCTGGCGCAATGCTGAACAGCTCCATCGGCGTGGCATACCAACAGTCGTCCCCCTGGAGCTCTTCAAGCTCCCCAAAGCAGGATGGACTGCCATTCGCTATCAGGCCCTAGCTGGCACGACACTCAGCTCGTTGTATGAAAGAGAGCAACGAATCAGCGCGTCTCTTCTGGAGCAACTTGCAGAGTTTTTTAGAACGCTACATCGAATGGGCATCTACTTCCGTTCGATGCACCTGGGCAATATCGTACTGACACCGGACAATCAATTAGGCCTAATCGATATCGCTGACCTGAGTTTTCAGTCACGTCCACTTTCACGTCATAAGGCCCGACGGAACTTGGCCCACTTCGAGCGCTATCTAAAGCACAAAGGCCTTATGGCTGAATTCCCCTTCAAGACACTATATGAAAAGGTCGTGGCTCTTTAACAAGCAGCCACAGCCTCCTTCTTCGTTACCTTGTGTTTGATAGAAACCTTACGTAATACGGCAAGATGGATTGCAATAGGTATCCATATCAGGAACCAGTGCTCCTTGGGTCGCGACATGAATGACGAGCCCTCGGTCATTCCAGCGACAAATCCGTACATCAGAAGGGTGGAGCTTATCAGCACCAGTCCAGAGCGCCTCATCTTCCACGACCGCAAGAAACCATATAGATAAATCGCTAGCCACATCGACCCACCAACTAACCCTGTTTGATAAATAACCCCCAAGGTCAGGTTGTGTGGATCAGCCAGCAGCCGATTCAGTCCTGGAACAAAGATATCTATATTCGTATCATAGCCATGACCGAACCAGAGTGTCGGCATGATCTGGCGCCAGGCTTCAACCCAGATCAGCGGCCGATAAGACAGTCCCCGGGAAAGCAATTCGGCCCCAAAGAACCATAAACCGACCCCACAGATTATCGCTGCGGGCATGAGGAGCCAGACGATCCGCCGATCCGCCACCATGATAATCAACCAGACGAAGCAGGCGCCCAAAGCCATGAAGGGTGTTCGCGAGCCGGTAAAAAATAACAAAAGCACCAGAATCATGAGCATGATCAACTTGCCAGCCCATGCCCTTGATGAGCTCATGAGGGCTGCCAGCCATAAGGCCGCAAAAAAACCATAGACATGCGAGGTCAGCAGAGGGTTGTATAATGCTCCGAAACCTTCCAACCGTGATGGCGGCCCATTACCCTTGAAATATAGGATCATGGTTATGACCGCAGACAATGCAGCTGCCACGCCAGCAAGACCAACGACTTGAATGAGTCGTCGCATATCGTGCTCGGCCAATGCCGCCACTGCCAATATCAACATGACTATATAAAGCGGATGCTTGATCTTCGAGAAATCGATCTCTCCTGCTGCCCATGCAAGAGACAGGATAACGTAGGCAGAGAAGCTCAAGACCAACAAGAACAGAGGCTCTTGCCGCAAAAATACGAATCGCGATGGGGATGCGACCAGAACGATCAATGCAGGAAAGGCCAGAGAGGCATAATAGAGCTTGTGATACAAAGAGCGGTCGCCCACCCAGAACATACCCGTTAGAAACAGCAAGAACGCCACCGGCAACCAGTAGCGAGCATAGCTCTCATATAGCTTTTCACGCCACATCAATCGGTTCCCACAGCAAAATCATACGAGCGCTCATCAAGAAAACAATAAACGACCAATACCGCGCAGCACTTTGGCATTCCAATGACGCAAGGGCAACTCACTTAACAACTCACGCGCCAGTTCCTTATCACGCCCAGCAGACTTCAAAAACATGGAACATAGATATTTTGACTTAACCTGCTCATATGCAGGATGATCGGAAAAAACCTCATAGGTTTTCAACATATTTTCCACCATGAAGCGCAAGCGCTTGTAGGTATTGCTTTCATGCTTCCTGTAGTCACCCAACACATCTGGCAGAATGTCGATATAATATCCAGCCCTGAGAACGCTCAGGCAGATATAGACATCCTCGAGGCGAATCTCAGGATTGAACCCTCCAACGGCCGCCAACGCCTCACGTCTGAACATCAAGGTCGCAGCTTGTGGGCCCGGTTTGAGATCAAGGAAAAGATCATCGAAATCCAGACGCCGAAAAGGCAAATGACGCTGTTTTTGCTCTTTCTCAGGAAGAGGTTGTCCGTTGCTGTCGATGATATCGATATTGGCCGAGCAGATGCCCACCTCGGGCTTGCCCTGCATGTATTCGGCCTGAACGGCAAGCCGCTGAGGGCGCATGATGTCATCGGAGCCAAAAGGAACGATAAGACTACCTTTGCTTCGTGCGATGGCCGCATTCAGTGTTCGACTCAGACCGCAGTTCTGCTGAACCTGAAAGTCAAAGCCATACTCCGCCTGCAAGCGGGTGATGCGCTCGACACTATCATCACTGGAACCGTCATCGATGACCAGCAGCTCGAAATTCGAGTATGTCTGCTGCATGACACTGCGGATGCTGGCCTCTATGTAAGGCGCATGGTTATAGGATGCGATAATCACGGAAATGAGTGGCAAGGAACCCTCCTCACCAAGACATTTTTCTTCATTAACTTCTTTCACCAACACTCACCTTGAAGAACAAGAGCCATCTCGCATCACTGGCCATTCAAAAAAATCTGATAAAACTGAGAAGCTGCATCGCTCAAATACCAAGCCGCATCAGCCAGTTTGCCCTACGCTGAGGGGCGCGAAGCGCTGGGCGCATGGCGTCAACTATCTGTTGACCAATGCGATTGAAACCATATTTTTCTTCGACCAGAAGCCGCCCAGCCTGGGCGATACGCTGCGCCCGCTCAGGCTCGGCTCTCAGCAGGGACAGTTTTTTCCTCAGCTCAGCCACCGTTCGATACAGAACCAGATTGTGCATATCCACGAAACCCAGTGCCGAGTTCTCGATCTCGCCCTGATCATAGGCCAGCAGCACGCAACCACAGGCCATAGCCTCGAAGTTCTTGATCATGTACTCGCCCATTCCCACGTCCGCACTGACGAAGAAACGAATACGATTGAGCATCTCACAATACTCGTCACCGGACTTGGTTTTGGTCACAAACAAGTTTTCTACTTGTCCCAATTCATCAAGCAACGCCTTGCGACCGCTATAGGCCACGCTTTTGGTGCTACCGACAAAACCCAACTCGATATCCCGCTCTCGACCTTGGAAGCCAAGCAGAGCCTGGTCGTAGCCTTTGGGCACGAAACAGGCATCAAATCCCTCTTCAGCCAATCTTTTAGCAACCTGAGCACCGGAGCTAATCACGCGAGCCCATGGCATCCGGCGGTAGTGTGCGGAAAACTTGCCGGTATATTTGCACGGGATGTAATTTTGGTATGCATCGTGTTCCAAAATCACGAGATTCGGAATGGTACGAATGAAGCGCCACTGCTTTATCTCTTTCTTGAAGCGGAGAAAGAAGAGAATCCGGTCATAGCGAGACACATCCACCTGTTCACGAAAATAGCGTTTCAGATTGGCTTGTTCATCACTCGTTAGCCAGCGGGTATCGCAGTTATCGCATGCTTCGGCAATACCCTCGTACAAGCGATCCAATATCGCTCGCTGCTCTGCCTGCACCAAAAAAAGAACGTTCATACGCTTCCCTCCCGTAGTGCCGTCACTGCCAAAAGTCTATCGAGTTCGGCCAAGTCGATCTTAGGCAGTACATCCGCAGGTAGCCGGCTGTTGGTCGAGAGGTTGAACACTTGAAAATCACGTCCCAACACCTGCCGGGACATCCACTGAAAGTGCGGCAGGATGAGGTCTTCATAATCCTCATCCAAGCGGCTGGGTACACGCGTGCCCTTGGGATCATAGAAGTGGCCAAGCGAAGCCTGCAGATCCATGCCTACCATGAAGATTCGATTGAAGCCCAAGTAGTAAGCCAACTGAATCGCGGCGTATGCGATGGTGCGACATGAAAAATAGCCGGCCGGAAAATTTCGGCTAAATCCAATCCGGCTGCGCTTCTGGCTAAACAGCGCACGCTGAATGACATAGTCGCCATTATTGCGCTGCTGCCAAGCAAAACGCCGATCACTAACCCGGGGGACACCTCGCCAGCGGTTGACCCGCTCAGCAACAAACAGGCGACTTTGCCAGATAGCCTCCGGCTCTCGTTCAGCCAGGCTCTCCAAGGCATCTGGCCCCATAAAGCTGAACGCGGCTCGACGTACTCCTTGCGCGACCAGATCACTTTTCCCGGCGGCAACACTGCGGTCATCACAGAGAAAGAAAAACGGATCGATCCCGCTCGGAAAACAGGCAATCGAACCATTGACCGCCATCATGGGAATGTTGCCATAGCGCTCAATGGGAAAGTCCGCGACCGAAGGCCCGGAGGTGACAATGAACACAGGCCCGGAGTATCGCCCCTTGAGCCGCCGCAGATCATCAAGCGGCCTACGCCCATAGGCTTCAAGCTCAATTGCGGGATCATCCTGCAAGTCAATCGTTAACTGCCCCATGATCAACCCCACGCCTGCAGCAGTGCGGCAATGTCGTCAAAAATCACCACTGACTCTCGCTGGCAATAGCCCTGCCAATCTGGAAGCTCACTCCAGCGCGAGACGAAAACGAAGTCCAGACCTGCTTTTTTGGCGCACAGATGGTCGAAACGGCTGTCGCCTATGAATAGTGCGGGCTGCTCAATAGTGCCTGCCAACAGCGCATCGCGCAGAATCTGATCCTTGGGGGTCGGACTGCCATGAATCCCCTGATCGAAATAATCGGCAAGCCCTCGCGCCTGGAAAACCTCTCGCAGTTCCTGCTGATCCCCCCCTGAGGCCACTAACCACCGGCTTGAACGGGTGGCTTGGCGAAGCGGCTCCAGGCCCTCTGCAACAGCGCACCTCATCAATCCCTCGCGAACCGCGCACGCATACGCCTGCAAGAGCTGTTCGAGTTCCTGAGACTTGGGCTCACGACGCAAGATAGCGCTGAACAGGTAGCTGAACTTCTGGTATCGCGACACCCCACCATTGCGAACGTGGTAATCGACGAAAGCCGTTGAAATGTCCACACCGTAATGCTCGGTTACCGAGCCAAATGCATGTGTTTTAACCGCATTGGAATCCAGTAGAACGCCATCGCAATCAAACACCAGCGTGGCGTATCGGGATAACCGGGGCATGAGTTAAAGCCCTCGCTGACGAATCGCCAACTCGGCGCGTTCGACATCTTCGGGGTTATCGACGGCAATCGAGTCGCGGGACATTTCCAACATGCGGACATCCCACCCCAATTCGAGAAAGCGCAGGATCTCGATGTCCTCAATGGCCTCGAGCGCTGTCTTGCCAGTCAAAGCCGCAAATGCCTGTAATGCCGCACGCGGGAATGCATAGATACAGACCTGGCGATAGCCCTGAACGAATACGCTCTGCTTGTTGCCCGGAATCGGCGCACGCGACATATACAGCAGTCGACCATCTGGGCGTAACACCACCTTGGGTGTACTGCTGCTGAAGAACTGCTCAGCGTCATCGATCGAGCAATAGCCATTCAAGACCTCGCCAGGAAACCTGGAGACAGCCTCGGTCATGGAGCGCAAGTCATCTGGGTTCAAAACTGGCTCATCGCCCTGAACATTGATCAGGACATCCACCCCCAACTGCTCTGCGCATTCGGCAACACGGTCGGTTCCGGTCAGGCACTGAGCTGACGTCATCAGTACCTGTATGCCCCACTGGCTGCAGACATCGCGGATACGCTGATCATCGGTCGCGACGTAGACCCGCTCAGCAGGGCACGCCTGAATACAGCGCTGCCAGGTGCGTACGATCATCGGCACGCCACCGAGCAGCACCAGAGGTTTACCAGGCAGGCGGCTGGAGGCATAGCGAGCAGGAATGATCACCGCATAGTTATTCGTCATCGACGGCCCTTACGCTTACAACGCATAAACAGAGGAAATAGGGAGCTGCAACCGAGTCGGAGTAATCGAGAGTAACTCAGGAACCCCAGGTTGGGCTTGGAACAACCCGACCGTCTGATTCAGCTCATGGTTGCGAGGGTCTTCGCCGCTATAGCCGTCGAAGCCTGCCAAAAGAATACGAGAAGCCCTTGCACTGGCCAGCAGCGCCAGCGCATAACTGAGTGCCAGTGTGTTCGGCACCGTGCAATAGCGCTCGGCAAATTCAAAAACACCAGGACGAACGCTCAGCCCAAAGTCCAATAGCGTCAATGCGCCCAAGGCCTCTCGTACACTTGGCGGCAGCATCGCGGCTGGAGTCACCAGTGGCTGGCGCATCTGTGCGTAATCACGTAAATCAGCCATTAGACGCAATGGGTGACAGGCAAGGCGCAAATCGATGACGCTGTCGTCAAGTACACAGTGAGTATTCAACGCGACGACGACCGGATTGTGCTGGCGAATATAGCGTTCCAATGCCTGACGATGACGTGCAACACCCGAACCAGCACCGATAAGGAGTGCCTCGCGACCTTGTAAGGTTTCACGCGGGGCCCAGTCTCCCGTCACTTCGCCATAGTAAAAATGCCGCGCGGCCTCAAGCGTATTAGCGCTGAACGTTCTAGCGCCTTGAGCCTTGAGTGCCTCCAGGGTAGTGGCCAGATCCGCTTCGCTGTAGCGCGGATCGCCCAGCATTTCCTGAACATAGGTCGGATGAATGCCATGTTTGCCAGCCAGGTAATAATGGGGGTTGGTTCCCCAGCCGAAAGCCTGCTGCATCGGTTGAAAGTCCTGAGAGACCAGCCTCAGCAATGGCGCGGTGTTGGCGCCCTCACGCTGCTCGGCGAACTCAAGCGCCAGGTATTCGGTTTTGGCATTACCCGGGCCTCGCCCCATACCCGTTACGGTCGAGTCGACCCAGGTCACGCCATCGGATATGGCTTGCAGGGTATTGGCATGTGCCAGCGCACGGTTGTCATGGGCGTGAATGCCCAGTGCTCCAGCCCAATGCTGACGCAGCGATGCGACCACTGAACTGACTTGCACCGGGCTCATGCCCCCCGTGCTGTCAGCAAAGTACAGTACCTCAACAACGTCCGTTGGAATCGCAGCAACCTGGACAGCCAGTTCATCCGCGTCACACTGCGCGATCTGCATGATATTCAGACCGATACGATAGCCCTGCTCTTTCAGCCAGCGACATGCATCCAGCACGCCCGAGACCTCACGCAAGTGGCACGCGACCCGAACCAGCTCGACCGGAGACTCAGCCGCCGGCCCAAAGAGCAGCTTAACGGCGACATTCGGCCCTTCGGCATGTTTAAGCAGCTCAGCGGCGTTGACCATAACGCCGTAGCGTAGCTCCTCAGGCAACCCCAGATCCTTGAGGTGTTCATCGCGCGAAAAGGCATAGGGCCCGAAGAAACCAGGTCGCAAAAAGCCTCTAAGCCCTAGCTCGACATAATCGATTTTGGCTGCCGCCATCGCCTGCAAATAGCGCTTAACCACCGCTTGCTCGAAGTCCCAACTGTTGTAGTAGCCACCATCTCTGAGAGTGCAATCAAGCATAACAACAGGCATATCTGACCTCCGCAATCAGCTCTTAGTCATCGTGGCGGTCAAGCCAATCGACAGTTTGAGAGTCGCAAGCTGCCAAAAACATGCCCTGGCAGCCGCATCGGAAAACAAGTGCTCCAACCGCGCAACCATCGCTCCAGCATCAGCGCCATGAGTAGCAAGCGTCACCAGGCATTGACTCAATGCATTTGCATTGCCTATGGCAAACAGCGCGTCAGGATCGCCCACTACTTCAGGCGCGCCACCGCAGTCAGTTGCTAGCACTTGCACTTCAGCCGCCATAGCCTCCAACAGCACCATGCCAAACGGCTCATGATCAGAGGTCAGGGCAAACACGTCGAACGCCTTGAAATAACGCCGGCCATTCGCCACCTGGCCGAGAAAGCGCACTGACTCGCTGACACCCAACTCCGCCGCCAGAGCCTTGAGTTGCGCCTCCAGGCGACCACTGCCCATGATCGCCAACAGACTCCCGGCTGGCAGTTGCGGCAAGGCCTGGGCGAAGCCGCGAATCAGCGTGGCCTGATCCTTGTCCGGGTGCAGACGGCCGACATTGCCGACCACCCAGGCGCCCTGCGGCAGTCCTAGGTGCTCGCGCGCGGCCTCGCGGGATACTTGCTCGGCCTGCACCGCTTTGACGTCGATGCGGTTGTACAAAGTCTCGATACGCTCGGCCGGCCACGCCGGCAGGCAGGCGCGCATATCGTCACGCACCGCATTGGACACCCCAAGCAGCGCCAGACGCTTGCGGAAGAAGTTGGCGAACAGTTGGCGCGTGCGGCGCCTGTAGTCGCCGAAGGCGTGATGCACGCCGATCACTGGCAGCGTGCTGCCCAGCAATGCAACGTAGATCGGTTTGAAGCGATGTGCGATGCACAGAGCGAAGTCGCGCGAGGCAGCGATCCGGCGGAAATCGCGGATGGCCCCCAGTTTCAGGCCGCGTACTTGGGCGCTGGAATAGTCGAGAAAGATCACCTCGTCGGAAGCCGAGCCACGCTCGACCTCCGCCGACGGCTTACCCGTCAGGTAGACGGTGCAGACCTTGTAAGGCGTGCCCTTGAACAGCACGGCGTACTGCCGCGCGCAGTCCAGAAAGGGGCCGTCGTAGCCGTGGCAGAACTGCAGCACCCAGCGCTGCGCCTGGCCAGCGGCCTGCTCAGACGCCGTCATACCAGTCCTTGCCGTCCTTGACCACGAGGATGTCTTCCATGATCAGGTACTGCAGATCCGAGCCGTAGAACATGTTCAGCGCGTCGGTGGGCGAGCAGATCATCGGCTCACCACGACGATTGAGCGAGGTGTTCAGCGACACGCCATTGCCGGTGAGCTTCTCCAGTTCCAGCATCAGGTCGTACCAGCGCGGGTTGTACTGGCGCTCCAGCACCTGGGCGCGCGAGGTGCCATCCTCGTGCACCACTTCGCCGACGCGCTCCTTCCACTCCTCGTTCACCTCGAAGGTGAAGGTCATGAACGGGCTCGGGTGATCCACCTTGAGCATCTTCGGCGCCACGGTGTCGAGCATGGACGGGCAGAAGGGTCTCCAGCGTTCGCGGAACTTGATCTGCTCGTTGATGCGGTCGGCCACACCCGGCACGCTCGGGCAGCCGATGATGGAACGGCCACCCAGGGCACGCGGGCCGAACTCCATGCGTCCCTGGAACCAGGCCACCGGGTTGCCGTCGACCATGATCCTGGCGATGCGCTCGGCCGTGTTGTCGATGCGTTTGAACACCGGTTTGTTCGGGTGTTTGGCGCAGGCAGCGATGACCTCCTCGTTGCTGTACGAGGGGCCGAGGTAGACGTGCTCCATCTTCTCCACCGGTACGCCGCGCTGGTGCGAGACGTAGGCGGCGGCGCCAACCGCTGTGCCGGCGTCGCCGGAGGCCGGCTGCACGAACAGCTCCTTGACGTCATCGCGGGCGATGATCTTCTGGTTGAGTTTGACGTTCAGCGCGCAACCGCCGGCGAAGGCGATCTTGCCGGTTTCCTTGAGGATGTCGCCGAGGTAGTACTCCATCATCTGCAGCGCCAGCTTCTCGAACAGCGCCTGCATGCTGGCCGCGTAATGGATATAGGGGTCGTCGGCGATGTCACCCTCGCGCTTCGGCCCCAGCCACTCGATCAGCTTGGGCGAGAAGTAGTAACCCTTGCCGTTTTCCTTGTAGCGACGGAAACCGATGACATTGGCGTACTCGGTGTTGATGATCAGCTCGCCGTTCTCGAACTTGGCCAGGCGCGAGAAATCGTACTTGGCGGCATCACCATAGGGCGCCATGCCCATGACCTTGAACTCGCCGTCGAGCATCTCGAAGCCCAGGTATTCGGTGATCGCACCGTACAGGCCACCGAGCGAATCCGGGTCGTAGAACTCCTTGATCTTGTGGATCTTGCCGTTCTCGCCGTAGCCGAAGAAAGTGGTGGCGTATTCGCCCTTGCCGTCGATGCCGAGGATCGCGGTCTTTTCCTTGAATCCCGAGCAATGATAGGCACTGGAGGCGTGCGCCAGGTGGTGCTCGACCGGCTCGATCTTGACCTTCTTCAGGTCGAAACCCAGTTGCACCAGGCACCACTCGATACGCTTCTTGTAGCGTTTGTAACGACGATTGCCGAACAGGATGGCATCCAGGGCGCGATCCGGTGCGTAGGCGTAGCGCTTGGCGTACTGCCAGCGCGCCTTCTCGAAGATGCTGATGGGGGCGAAGGGAATGGCCACCACGTCGACGTCCGAGGGCTTGATGCCCGCCTGCTCCAGACAGAACTTGGCCGACTCGTAGGGCATGCGGTTTTTCGCATGCTTGTCGCGCACGAAGCGCTCCTCTTCCACGGCCGCGATCAGCTTGCCGTCGATGTACAGCGCGGCGGACGGATCGTGACTGAGGGCGCCAGACAGGCCGAGAATGGTCAGTGCCACAGGTTTGAGCCTCTAATTCGGGCAGGTGCCGGGCACCTGCGGTAAACGTTGGTCGAGCAACTGGTGCAAGGCGCAGTCCGCCGGCCAGTTGCGCAGAAAACGGGCGCGGTCGCGAGCATAGGCCTGGGCGAAACTGCGCGCATTGCGATGCTGGCGCATGGCATCCAGATCGATCAGCGACCAGGCGCCCTGCGCATCATCCCAGAACAGGTTGTGCCCCTTGAAATCACCATGGCTGATACGTTCACGCAACAGGGCTGCGAACAGACGATCCAGCGCCAGCAGTTCGTTTTCCGGGGGCATTGCCTGCTTGTATGCTTCAAAACGCGCGATTATATCCTGCCCGCCGCAATAGTCGGTAATCAGGTAGGCGCGACCGCGCAGCCAGCACCAGCGCCGCTCGATCACGGCCAGCGGCGTCGGCGTGGCGATGCCCAGCAGTTGCAGGCGATTGCCCTCGAGCCAGCTATGCCAGGCGCGGCTCGGCCGCCAGAAGCGCTTGAGCCAATGCAGCCAGTTCTTCACGTTATAGCGCTTGATCACCAGCGGCCGGCCGTCGAGCTCGACCCGCGCAACAGTAGCGGCGCCACCGGTCTTGTAGATATGTCCGGCGTCGATCCGGGCGTCCAGGTCAGCCAACAGCGGCTGCAAGGCCGGCTCGGCCTCGCGGCGTACTACGCGCAGGCCGAAGGCACCGATACGTGCGGCGAACAGGCTGCAGTCTCGTGCCGCCTTTTTCAGGTAGTCGCGCAGGCGCCAGCGCCGCACCTTGGCTATCTCGGCCTGGAGCATCTCCAACGGCAAGGCATGCTCGCCGTTGGCCAGTAAATAGTGGATCAGCAGCTCCTCGATAACAGCATCCAGCTCAGCCGGTAGCTGGGCGAAGAAGACCCCGAGATTCTCCAGCACCTTTGCCCGCGACAGCGGCTGCCCAGGTGTTTCGCAGCGCACACCACCACCGTCGATCAGGCAGAGGTGGCCGTCATGCCGCAGCAGGTTGTCCAGATGCAGGTCGGCCTGCCACAGACCCTGAGCATGCATCTGCCCGATGGCGCCCAGTGCCTCGGCCAGCACCGCCTGCTGGGCATCGCTCAACAGCGGCTCGCGCGCTGCCTGACGCCAGGCATCCCAGAGGCTCTGCGCACCTTCCAGATAGTCGAACAGCAACCAACCGCCCTGACCCGCGACAAAGCCCTGCGCCAGCAGCTCGGGTGTGGTTAGCCCCTGACCGGCCAGCAGCTCGGCGCCCTCCAGCTCGCGCTGATAGTGACGCTGCGCCTTGCTGCCCACCAGCAACTTGGCCAGCACCTGACGCTCCCGCCAGTGAGCCAGCGCGACATAACGCTGCCCAGGCAGCACACGCAGCAGGCGCTCCAGCACCAGCGTTTCGCCGGCGATATCCAGCGTCAGTGGTAGCGCGGGTGCGCGCCCAGCCTGGCTCAGCTCGCTCAAGCCCATCAACGTGCCTCCTTGTAACGCTGGCGTGCACCGAGCAGACGCCACCAGGTGTCGACATCCCCCGCACTGCCCAGATAGGCCGCCAACAGTTCACGTACCTCGGCCTCGTTCCAGACCCTGGCGCGGCGCAACAGCGGTTCGAGATCCTTGATACGGTCACGTTGTCCCAGCAGCAGCGGGCGAGTCTTCTCCAGATCGATCAGTTTCGCCTCGAAATGGCCATCCTGCTCACGGAGAAAGATGTGCTTGGGATAGAAGCAGCCATGCATCTGCCCGGCTCGATGCAGACAGCGCGCAAGCTCACCACAGGCACGCAGGATGGCCATACGCCTGGCGCCATTGAGTCCAGACCATTGCATCAGCCAGTGTTCGAGCTCCAGCCAGCCATCCAGCGCGCGCGTGAGCAGCACCGCGCGCCGCTCGCCCGGCAGGCGGCGTTGGGCAAAGAAGGCGGCCTGCAAGGCGGGTATGGCCAGGTCGGCATAACGGCGGATATTGCGAAACTCGCGGGCGAAGGTGGGCTCACCGAAGGGGTGTAGCAGACTGCGGGTCAGGTGATTGCTCTGCCGCTTGAGGTAGAAGGCGCGCTCGCCCAGCTCCAGGCGATACACCGTGCTCCAGCCACCACGCTCGGTATTGGGCTCGTCCACCGCCTCCAGCTTCAGCGCCCACAGCGCGTCGAAACTGGCCAGGCCGTGACGCTCGAGCAGAGCGCGATCCTGCGCCGCGATGAAGTCGCTCATTCGCGGCCCTCGAAGAACTTGAGAATTTGCCGCACACGCCGCTTGTCGCCCTCACTCAGGCGCCGGCGCCCTCGATACTGCAGATAGAAGCGCAGGCGCTGCGTGCGCGACAGATGATACTTGGCCACCTTGTCCAGGCAGGCCAGATCCTTGACGATGCGGTAGCGCAGCAACGGCCCCCACCAGAAACTACCAGTGGGGCAATCGATGAAGAATAGCTCGTCGTTGTCGTTGACCAGCAGATTGCGCCACTTGAGGTCGTTATGGGTAAAGTGGTGATCGTGCAGGGTACGGGTGCCATCGGCCAGTTGCTGACTGACACGCAGAACCCACTCTCGATTGGCCAAACGCTCATCCTGGCGTTTGGCGATCTCGGCAAGATCGAGGGTATTTTCCAGCTCTCGCGTTACCAGCGCCCCACGCACGAATGCGCCGGCATTTCGTTCGAGCCCATAGGCCACTATCGGCGCGGTCGGGATACCCCATTTGGCGAACAGCTTGAGATTCTGCCACTCGGCCTTGACCCTGGGTCGCCCGAGATAGCGCCGCAAGCCCTTGCCCGCCCCCCAATAACGCTTGACGTAATAGCGTATGCCCTGCAACTCGATACGGATGACCTCCGACAATGGATCCATGGTCAAGCGCTCGCCCTGGAGAGCGAATACGGCCTCGAGCGAGCCAAAGGCCTCAAGCAGCGACGAATCATGCACATTGTGCTTCCAGGCTGACATGCCTATCGCACCCTCACGTCGGCAAGTGCTCTTACGATCCGTCGCAACGGGATGAAGGGCCGCCACACAGTCTTGCCCATCCACTTGAAGCTCATCACCGGATTGATGACGCGATTGAACTCGTTGAAACCGGGACGCCAGGTGAAATCGGAGCGACGGCGCGTAATGGTGAAGGTACGCAAGCCCAAGAGCGAACCAAGGTGCCCGCCCCCCGAGTCGTTGCTGATCACGACGGAGCAGGTTCGTAGAAAAACGACCAACCCCTTGAGATCCCCGAAAGCACGCACCGGATAAGCAGAATACTGTGCCTGCAGAGCCTGCTGCTCTGCCGGAATACCGACGAATTCGACTTGCCAGCCCAGGGATGTCAGGCGACGCGCCAGACGAAGGAAGCCCGACGGCGAGAAATTTTTGCTGGGATGTGGTGTTGTGGGAAAGATGGCGACACGCCGCGATGCATCGCTAGCTACATCCGGCAACGACTGAAACCCCGAAACTGGTCGGGCAAGATCAAGCCCCAAGACTTCTTCTGCATAGAGATCGATCCACTGCACCATGGTCTTGCCGGCCTTTGGATCGCGGCAGATGACATTATGCGCCCCCCGTAGCTCGCTCCCATCGACAATCACGGGACGCTCGGAAAGACGCAGGTTGGCCGGTAGTTTCTTGCCAGATAAGTAGGCAATGTTAGTTATATGCTTCAAGTCATCGCCAGAACGAGCAGCCTTGATCAACCAATCGATATAACAGACAACCAACTCATGGCGCTCAGCTAGTTGCGGCAGATCCGGCTGCACATCGGCGACGATCTCCAGACCTGGGAGGTAGTCACGCAAAGCAGCCAGAGACGTAGACACCAGCGTGACCTTGGCGCCCGCCATCTGAAGGCGCCAGGCCAGCCTGAGGAACAGCGTTGTGTCCCCCAGAGCCGGGCAGGAGACAACCGCCACTTTCATCCCAGGCTTGATTACTGTTTTTTCCACAGCCATCTACAGTCGATCTCCATAACGCTGCTTACGCTCATACAGTTTCGCCGCCTTGCGCTCCAGCCAGGCCAGCAGGCTTGCCTCTTCGCGCAGCACCTGGCGCAGGGGGCGATGGAAGTAGGTGCGCAGGAAGCGCAGCTTGTCGCGGCGGGTCAGGCCGATGTCCAGTGCCGAGAAATACAGCGCGGCCAGATCCTTGTCGCGCCAGCGGCGGGGCACTGCGTCGCGCACCTGGGCGCGGTGCAGGTCGATGACCGACAGGCGTAGGTCGCTGGCCTGGAGCGGTCGGTCAGTGTGCAGGAGGAAGTGGCAGATATAGCAGTCGCGATGATTGACCCCAGCCCGGTGCATACCGCCGGTCATTTGCGCCACGCGCTCGATCAACGCCCACTTGAGCGCAGGCTTGGGCGGCTGCTGCGCCCAGTTCAGGCTGAGCTGCTCCAGATCCACGGTCGGCGCCAACTCTTCGGTGACGATGAAGGAGTGCTGCTGCGCCGGATTGCTGCCACGCTCGCCATAGGCCACCGCGGTCATGGTCGGCACACCGGCCTCGGTCAGACGCTGAATGGCCTGCCATTCCTGCCCTGCCCCCAAGACGGGTGCCTTGGCGCTGAGCAGGTTCTTGACGATCTCGCCCCAGCCGATACCGCGATGGATCTTGACGAAATAGCCGCGCCCGTCGACCTCGGTGCGCAGGGTGCGGCGACCCTCCAGCTCACGGTAGACCTGGCCTTCGAGCGCCTCGACGGCCTCGAAGGCATCGCGGTTCGCCCACAGGCTCTTGAAGGGCTCGGCAAGGATCAGCTTCACGCGTGCTTCTCCGCGAGGATCACGTCGGCAGCCTTCTTCGGCATTGAATACAGGTCGGCACTGTCGGCATAGGCGAGGCCGTTGCGCCCCCAGAACGCACGACGTTGGGGGTCGGCAAGCATATCGGCCAGGGTGCGGTTGAGCTGCTCCTGCGCGAAGGGGCTGGGCACGACCCGGCCGCAGTCGGCATCGGCGATGTAATGGGCGTAGCCGCAGACATCGGTGACCAGCACCGGCAGGCCAGATACCAGCGCCTCCAGCAGTACGGTGCCGGTGTTCTCGTTGTAGGCCGGGTGGATCAGCAGGTCGGCGCCGAGCAGAAAGCGCGGGATATCGCTGCGCCCCTTGAGAATCTGCACCTGATCCGACAGCCCCAGTGCCTTGACCTGCAACAGGAAGGGTTTGGGATCGTCCTGGCCAATGGCGATCAGGCGCGTGCGCTTGCGCAACTCACGCGGCAAGGACGCCAGCGCCTTGAGGCTGCGATCCAGGCCCTTGGTCTTGAAACCGGAGCCGATCTGCACCAGTAGGAGATCATCCTCGCCCAGCTCGAACTCGCGACGGAATTCGGCACGAATCTCGGCAGCATTGGCCGGCGCACGACGATCCTGGGCAATGCCTGGCGGCAGCAGGTGGAAACGCTGCAACGGGGTCTTGTAGTGCTTGATGAACAACGGCTGCTGCACCTCGGAGATCATCAGAATCTCGGTCTTCGAGTCCGGGGCGAACACCGCGCGCTCGTACTCGGCAAAATGCTTGTAGCGGCCCCAGCGGCGATAGATCGGGTTGCGCAGGGTCTGCGCCTTGTCCTCGAAACAGCCATCGGCGGCGTAGTAGAAGTCCAGCCCCGGCATCTTGTTGAAGCCGATCACCCGGTCGACCGGGTCGCGCGCCAGATCGGCCTGCAGCCAGGCCGTGAATTTCTCGTTGCGGCGATGGTTGAACAGCGCCCGCACCGGCGCCACGCGCACGTCGAAGCCACCGGGGTTTTCCCCTTCCCAGATCGGTGTGTAGACGCGGATGGCATGGCCACGCGCCTGGCACTCCAGGGCGATGCGCATGAAATCGCGCTGCAGCCCGCCGAACGGGAAGTACTTGTAGAGAACGAAGGCCAGTTGCATAGCCGCTCCTTAAAGGGTGCCGGGAGGCGCCAACAGCAGCGCCTCCAGTTCCAGGCCGACGCGCTCGGCGCCGAGGCCATCGAAGCAGGGCTTGTCACGGTCACCGCTGCCGGCGTTCGGACCACTGGCGCACAGGTGAATCTGGCTACGGCCGTAGGCGCCCACCTTGCCAGGCAGGGTCGGGCCGTAGAGGGAAATGTTCGGCACATCCAGCGCAGCAGCCAGATGGCCGAGGCCGGTATCGACAGAGACGCAGGCACTGGCCCCGGCGATCACCTTGGCCACACCAGCCAGGTTCAGCTTCGGCAGCACGGCGGCATGCGTCAGGCCAGCCGCGATGCGCTCGGCGCGCGCCTTTTCCGTCTCGTTGCCCCAGGGCAGGCGTACGGCCCAACCCAGCTCGTCCATGCGCTCGGCCAGGGCACGCCAGTCGGCTTCCGGCCAGTGCTTGCTGGCCCAGGTGGTGCCATGCAGGAACACCAGATAGGGCTGCGCTGTGGCATCCATCATCGCCGCACGGTTCAGCCCATAATCACCAGTGCCGGACGGCAGGGGGTAATCCAGCGCCTGAGCGAACAACTGGCGCACCCGCTCCAGGGCGTGCTGATCCTTAGGCACCGCGTAGCAGCGGTCATAGAAGCGACTGGCCAGCGGCTCGCGGGCCGAGTCGCGATCCAGCCCGGCCACCGGCGCCGACACGTAGCGCGTCAGCCAGGCGCTCTTGAGCAGGCCCTGGGCATCGATCACCAGGTCGTAGCGAGTTTCCCGCAGGCGCTTCTTGAAGCGCGCCCACTCACCACTGCGCCAGGTACGCAACGGATGCTTGCGCCAACGGCGAATAGCCACGGGAATCACTTGGGACACCGCCGGGTGCCAGGCCGGAATCTCGGCGAAGCCTTCCTCCACCACCCAGTCGAAGCGGATGCCAGGGATGGCGCGCGCCGCATCGGTCAACGCCGGCAGGGTATGCACCACGTCGCCGAGCGACGAGGTCTTGATGATCAGCACCCGCAAAGTCAGTCGTCCTCGGCCAGGATCGAGACATCGCCGACCAGCCGCTCCAGCGCCTCGATCACCGGCTGCGGCTTCAGTTCACGCAGGCAGTTGTAATGCCCGTAACGGCAGGTGCGCTCGAAGCAGGGACTGCATTCTAGGCCCAGGCGGACGATTTCTACACGGTCGGCCAACGGCGGGGTGAAGCCCGGCGAGGTGGAACCGTAGACCGCCACCAGCGGACGATTCAACGCCGCTGCCACATGCATCAGGCCAGAATCGTTGGACACCACCGCAGTAGCCGCCGACATCAGGTCGATCGCCTCGGCCAGACTGGTCTGCCCGGAGAGGTTGCTGACCTCCTCGCGCAGGCCCGGGATCAGGCGCAGGCGAATATCCTCGCCGCCGGCATGGTCGTTCTTCGAGCCGAACAGCCAGACCTGCCAGCCCTCGCGAATCTTGGCCTCGGCTACCTTGGCGTAGTGCTCGGCGGGCCAGCGCTTGGCCTCGCCGAACTCGGCACCTGGGCACAGCGCCAGCACCGGCCGATCCAGTTGCAGGTCGAACTTGACCAGGGCGGCGTCGCGACTGGCCTCGTCGATCTGCAAGCGCGGCTGCGGATAGGGCTGCGGCAGTACAGCACCCGACTCATAGGCCAGCGCCATGAAGCGCTCGATCATCAGCGGGTAGCGCGCCTTGTCCAGGGTACGGATGTCAGTGAGCAGGCCATAGCGCATCTCGCCCTTCCAGCCGGTGCGCTGGGGGATGCCGGCGAACCAGGGCACCAGGGCGGACTTGAGCGAGTTGGGCAGCAGGATGGCCTGGTCGTACTGGCCGACCAGCGACTTGCCGATGCGTCGGCGCGTGGCCAGGTCGAGCACACCATGGCCCAACGGCAGGCTCAGCGCGGCGCGCACCTCGGGCATGCGTTCGAGGAGTGGCCGACTCCAGTCCGGGGCCAGCACGTCGATCTCGCACGCGGGGTGGCGTTGCTTCAGGCACTGGAACAGGGTCTGCGCCATCACCATGTCGCCTACCCAGCTCGGCCCAACGATCAGTATCTTCATCAAGGACAACCTCAAACGCCAAACCACAAGCCGCAAGCCACAGCAGCTCGGGCCACTTGAAGCTTGTTGCTTGAGGCTTGCGGCTTATTTAACCGGCGTACGCCATTCGGCGTGCGCGCTGGTCTTGCCGGTGACCAGGTCGAAATAGGCCTTCTGCAGCTTCTCGGTGACCGGGCCACGGCGGCCGGCACCGATCCGACGACCGTCGACTTCGCGGATCGGCGTGACTTCGGCGGCGGTACCGGTGAAGAAGGCCTCGTCGGCGATATATACCTCGTCGCGGGTAATGCGCTTCTCCACCACTTTGATACCGTGCTCGGCAGCCAGGGTCAGCACGGTGCTGCGGGTGATGCCATTGAGGCAGGAGGTCACTTCCGGGGTGTACACCACGCCGTCCTTGACCAGGAAGATGTTCTCACCCGAGCCCTCGGCCACGTAGCCTTCCGGATCCAGCAGCATGGCCTCGTCGGCGCCGCCGGAGATGGCTTCCTGCAGGGCCAGCATGGAGTTGATGTAGTTGCCGTTGGCCTTGGCGCGAGTCATGGCAATGTTGACGTGGTGGCGGGTATAGGAGCTGGTGCGCACCTTGATACCGGCTTCCAGCGCCTCTTCACCCATGTAGGCACCCCAGTGCCAGGCGGCGACGATCACGTGCACCTTCAGCCCGGCAGCGCGCAGGCCCATGCCTTCGCTGCCGAAGAACACCATCGGGCGCAGGTAGGCGCTTTCCAGGCCGTTCTCACGCACCGCAGCGCGCTGTGCTTCGTTGATCTCGTCCTTGGAGAAGGGGATCTGCATGTTGAAGATGTGTGCGGAGTCGAACAAGCGGTCGGTGTGCGCCTGCAGGCGGAAGATCGAGGTGCCGTCCGGGGTGTTGTAGGCACGCACGCCCTCGAACACGCCCATGCCATAGTGCAGGGTGTGGGTCAGCACATGGGTGGTCGCATCGCGCCACGGCACCAGTTTACCGTCGTACCAGATCACGCCATCACGGTCGGACATCGACATCTTGCCTGCTCCTCAATTCGCTTCGCGGTTCGGTCATGCTCGGGGCTTGGCCCCTCTCGTTCAACTCAGTTCCAACTGGCGCCACAACCGCATCACGGCGCGGCGCTCGTCCTGGAACTGATCGCCCGGCACCACCCCGGGCTGCTTCTGCAGCGCCTGGCGATGGGCAGCCGAGCGGTAAACCTTGTAGACCTCGCGCAGCAAGCCGGCATCTTCCGCCGTCATCAGGCCGACCCGCTCCAGACCTTCCAGGATGCGGATGTTGTCGGTGAATTCGAGCAGTTGCGGGTATTGCCACGACCAGGCCAGGGCCGCGTATTGCACCATAAATTCGATATCGACGATACCACCGGCGTCCTGCTTCAGGTCGAAGGAGGCCGCAGCCTCGAAGGCGTTCGCCCCGGTGCCGGCGGCGGTCGCACGGGTGCCGAGATTGTCGCGCATCTTCGCCCGCATCTCGCTGACTTCGCTGCGCAGGGCCGTCACGTCACGCTGGCGCCCCAGCACTTCGGCGCGCACCCGGGCGAATTCCCCAGCCAGGCGCTGGCAGCCCACCAGCACCCGTGCACGTACCAGCGCCTGATGCTCCCATGTCCAGGCCTCGTTTTCCTGGTAGCGCTGGAAGGCGCCGAGCGAGCTGACCAGCAAGCCGGCGGCGCCCGAGGGCCGCAGGCGCATATCCACTTCGTAGAGCGCGCCGGAGGTGGTCTGGGTGGTCAGCAGGTGAATGATGCGCTGGCCCAGGCGGGTAAAGAATTGCGCGCCGTCGATGGGCTTGGCGCCATCGGTCTCGGCTTGCGGATCGCCGTCATGGATGAACACCAGATCCAGATCCGACCCATGGCCGAACTCCAAGCCACCCACCTTGCCGTAGCCGACGATGATGAAATCCGGATCACAGGGCGAACCATCGGCACGCTGCGGCCGGCCATGGCGCTGCACCGTATGCTGCCAGGCCAGCGCCAGCACCTGATCGAGAATCGCCTCGGCCAGCCAGGTGAGGTAGTCCGACACTTTCATCAGCGGCAGCGTACCGACGATCTCCGACGCCGCCACACGCAGGCTGTGAGCCAGCTTGAAATGGCGCAGCGCCTCCATCTGTTGTTCCAGATCGTCTTCGGGAATGCGCACCAGCCGCTCGCGCAACTCGGCCACCAGCTCCGGCGCCAGCGGCGGCGAATACAGCCGCCCCTCGTTGAGCAGTTCGTCGAGCAATAGCGGGTAGCGGGCGATCTGCTCGGCAATCCAGGGGCTGGCGGCGCACAGGGTAATCAGCCGCTCCAGCGCGCCGGGGTTCTCGGTCAGCAGCACCAGGTAGGCCGATCGCCGCGCCACCTTCTCCACCAATGGCAGCACACGCTCGAGCACCAGATCCGGCTGTTCATGCTCGACGGTCTGCGCCAGCAGGCGCGGAATGAAGGCGTCCAGACGCTCACGCCCGAGACGCTGCATGGCGCGCACCTGCGGGCCGTTGCGCAGATCACCCAGGCGCCGACTGGCCGCTACGGCCTCGCTGAAACCGGCCTCCTGCAATTGTTGAACGGCAGCCTCCTCGTCCAGCGCGCCTTCCCAGAGCGGCAACCATTCGGCACCGACAGCGGCCTCGCCAGATTCGCCGCCCTCCTCGTCGGGGTCGGCGATCACCTGCTGGAAATGCCACTCGATGCGCCCACGCCAATGCATCAGGCGCTCGTGGAAGCTCGCCCAGTCGGCGAAGCCCATGATCGCCGCCACCCGCGCCTGATCCTGAGGGTCGGCCGGCAGCATCTGCGTCTGCCGGTCGCCGATGCCCTGCAAGGCATGCTCGGTGTAACGGAGGAATTCGTAGCCTTCGCGCATTTCCGCCACCACCGCAGGCGGCAGATAACCCTGCCCTTCCAGCGTGGCCAGCACCTTGAGCAGAGGGCGCTGCTGCAGACTGAGATCACGCCCGCCATGGATTAGCTGGAAGGCCTGAGCAATGAACTCGATCTCACGGATGCCGCCAGCCCCGAGCTTGATGTTCTCGCTCATGCCCTTACGCCGCACCTCCTGCTGGATCAGCAGCTTCATCGCCCGCAGCGCCTCGATGGCGGAGAAATCCAGGTAACGGCGATAGACGAAAGGCCGCAGCATCTCCAGCAATTCGGCGCCAGCGGCCTGATCGCCACCGACCACCCGCGCCTTGATCATGGCGTAGCGCTCCCAGTCGCGGCCCTGATCCTGGTAGTACTGCTCCAAAGCATTGAAGCTGAACACCAGCGCGCCGGAGGAACCGTAAGGGCGCAAACGCATGTCGGTGCGAAAGACGAAACCATCGACGGTGATCGCATCCAGCGCCTTGATCAGCTTCTGCCCCAGACGAATGAAGAACTCCTGATTGTCCAGTGGGCGCTTGACACCTTCGGTCTCGCCGCCCTCCGGGTAGCCGAAGATCAGGTCGATGTCCGAAGACAGGTTCAGCTCGTGCGCCCCGAGCTTGCCCATGCCGAGGATGACCATGTGCTGAGGCCGGCCGCTGCGCCGACCGGTGGGCGTGCCGAACTGCTCGCAATGGCGCGGGTAGAGCCAGTGATAGGCCAGGTCGATGCAGGCATCGGCCAGATCGGACAGGTCGCGACAGGTTTCCGCCAGCGTCGCCTGGCGGCTGATGTCGCGCCAGATGATGCGCACCTGCTGGCGATTGCGAAAACGCCGCAGGCAGCGCCCCAGCGCCTCTTCGTCAGGGCATTCGGCCAGACGCTCGGCCAACTGGGCGCGCAACTCACCCGGCGCCAGCGAGCGCTCCAGCTCACCGGAGCTGGCCAGGGCCACGAAGGTGTGCGGATCGCGGGCTGCCTGCTCGGCGACGAAATCACTGAGGGTCGCCACCCGGCGCCAACTGGCCAGCCGTTCTGCAGGCCAGCCCTGCCTCTGCGCCTGCAACTCGGCCTGCTCGGCCAGCGCAGCACTGAGAAACTGCTCGGCGCGGTCGCCAAGGTGATCGAGAGAGGCAGGCAAATCGAGCAGCACAGGCAGGCTCATGGTCTATCCTTTTTGCGGGCTGCGAACCGCAGGCCAGGGTCTCCAAGACCCCGGCGCCGCCCGAGGTGCGCGGCATACGGCACAGCTCACTGTAGTTTTACTACTGGTCAAATGTGCCCAGAGGGCTGAATCCGCCGTCGAAATGTAGTAAAACTACACACCGGCCGGTCCTACCCCCGGTACATCCAAGAATTCAGCTCGCCCGCTCAAAAAGCCAGCGAGACCCACTGGCCTCCGATTCTGGAAGCCTTTCCGCCCTGGAGCAAGCCATGCAAGACCTCGATCCGATCGAAACCCAGGAATGGCTGGACGCCCTTGAATCCGTCCTCGACCGTGAGGGTGAAGACCGAGCCCACTACCTGATGACCCGTCTGGGCGAGCTGGCCACCCGTAGCGGTGCGCAACTGCCCTACGCGATCACCACGCCGTACCGCAACACCATCCCGGTCACCCACGAAGCGCGCATGCCCGGCGATCTGTTCATGGAACGCCGCATCCGCTCGCTGGTGCGCTGGAACGCCCTGGCCATGGTGATGCGTACCAACCTGGAAGACCCGGATCTGGGCGGCCACATTTCCAGCTTCGCCTCCTCGGCGACCCTCTACGACATCGGCTTCAACTACTTCTTCCAGGCGCCCACCGAAGAGCACGGCGGCGACCTGGTGTTCTATCAGGGCCACGCCAGCCCCGGTGTGTACGCTCGCGCCTTCATGGAAGGCCGCCTGAGCGAAGACCAGATGCAGAACTTCCGCCGCGAAGTCGACGGCAAGGGCCTGTCTTCCTACCCGCACCCCTGGCTGATGCCGGACTTCTGGCAGTTCCCCACCGTTTCCATGGGCCTCGGCCCGATCCAGGCCATCTACCAGGCGCGCTTCATGAAGTACCTGGAAGCGCGCGGCTTCATCCCCGCCGGCAAGCAGAAGGTCTGGTGCTTCATGGGTGACGGCGAGTGCGACGAGCCGGAATCCCTCGGCGCCATCGCCCTGGCCGGCCGCGAGAAGCTGGACAACCTGATCTTCGTCATCAACTGCAACCTGCAGCGCCTCGACGGCCCGGTACGCGGCAACGGCAAGATCATCCAGGAACTCGAAGGCGTGTTCCGTGGCGCCCAGTGGAACGTCAACAAGGTGGTCTGGGGTCGCTTCTGGGATCCGCTGTTCGCCAAGGACAAGGACGGCGCCCTGCAGCGTCGCATGGACGAGGTGGTCGACGGCGAGTACCAGAACTACAAGGCCAAGGACGGCGCCTACGTGCGCGAGAAGTTCTTCAACAGCCCGGAACTCAAGGAGATGGTCAAGGATCTCTCCGACGACGAGATCTGGAAGCTCAACCGCGGCGGCCACGACCCGTACAAGGTCTATGCGGCCTACCATCAGGCGGTCAACCACAGCGGCCAACCCACCGTGATCCTGGCCAAGACCATCAAGGGTTACGGCACCGGCGCCGGTGAAGCGAAGAACACCGCGCACAACACCAAGAAGGTCGACGTGGAAAGCCTGCGTCAGTTCCGCGACCGCTTCGACATCCCGGTCAAGGACGAAGACCTGGAAAACCTGCCGTTCGTGCGCCCCGAGCCGGGCAGCCCTGAGCACAAGTACCTGCACGAGCGCCGCGCCGCCCTCGGCGGTTTCGTACCGCAGCGCCGGCAGAAGAGCTTCAGCATCCCCACCCCGCCGCTGGATACCCTCAAGGCCATCCTCGACGGCTCGGGCGACCGCGAAATCTCCACCACCATGGCCTTCGTGCGTATCCTCGCGCAACTGGTCAAGGACAAGGACATCGGCCAACGCATCGTGCCGATCATCCCGGACGAAGCCCGTACCTTCGGCATGGAAGGCATGTTCCGCCAGCTCGGTATCTACTCCTCGGTCGGCCAGCTCTACGAGCCGGTGGATAAGGACCAGGTGATGTTCTACAAGGAGGACAAGAAAGGTCAGATCCTCGAAGAAGGCATCAACGAAGCCGGCGCCATGAGCTCCTTCATCGCCGCCGGTACCTCCTACTCCTGCCACAACCAGCCGATGCTGCCGTTCTACATCTTCTACTCGATGTTCGGCTTCCAGCGTATCGGTGACCTGGCCTGGGCCGCTGGCGACAGCCGTACCCGTGGCTTCCTCATCGGTGGCACCTCGGGCCGCACCACCCTCAACGGTGAAGGTCTGCAGCACGAGGACGGCCACAGCCACATCATGGCCGCGACCATCCCCAACTGCCGCACCTATGACCCCACCTACGGCTACGAGCTGGCGGTGATCATCCAGGACGGCATGAAGAAGATGACCGAAGAGCAGCAGGACGTCTTCTACTACATCACCGTGATGAACGAGTCCTACCAGCAGCCGGCCATGCCCAAGGGTGTCGAGGAAGGCATCATCAAGGGCATGTACCTGCTCGAAGAGGACAAGAAGGAAGCCGCGCACCACGTGCAACTGCTGGGTTGCGGCACCATCCTGCGCGAAGTGCGCGAGGCGGCGAAGATCCTGCGCGACGAGTACAACATCGGCGCCGATGTGTGGAGCGTCACCAGCTTCAACGAACTGCGCCGCGACGGCCTGGCCGTGGAGCGTAGCAACCGCCTGCATCCGGGTCAGAAGCCCAAGCAGACCTACGTCGAAGCGTGCCTGAACGGTCGCAAGGGCCCGGTCATCGCCTCCACCGACTACATGAAGCTGTTCGCCGAACAGATTCGCCAGTGGGTGCCGAGCAAGGAATACAAGGTGCTGGGCACCGACGGCTTCGGCCGCAGCGACAGCCGCAAGCAACTGCGCCACTTCTTCGAGGTGGATCGCAAGTGGGTCGTGCTGGCCGCTCTGGAAGCACTGGTCGACCGTGGCGAGATCGAAGCCAAGGTACTGGCCGATGCCATCGCCAAGTTCGGCATCGATGCCGATAAAGCCAACCCCCTGGACTGCTAAGGAGCGTAGCGATGAGTGAGTTGATTCGCGTACCCGACCTCGGCGGTGAAGGCGAGGTAATCGAACTGCTGGTCAAGGTCGGCGACCGTGTCGAAGCCGACCAGAGCATCCTCACCCTGGAGTCCGACAAGGCCTCCATGGAGGTGCCCTCGCCCAAGACCGGCGTGATCAAGGAACTGAAGGTCAAGATCGGTGACCGCCTGAAGGAAGGCGACGAGCTGCTGGTGCTGGACGTCGAAGGTGCCGCCGAGGCGGCACCGGCGCCGAAAGCCGAGGCCACTCCTGCCGAAGCGCCGAAAGCGGCTGCTCCGGCTGCTGCTCCCGCCGCCGCTGCCACCAGCAGCAGCGTGCAGGATGTGCACGTACCGGACATCGGTTCGGACGCCAAGGGCAAGGTCATCGAGATCATGGTCAAGGTCGGTGATCGCATCGAAGCCGACCAGAGCCTGCTGACCCTGGAATCCGACAAGGCTTCCATGGAAATCCCCGCTCCGGCCGCCGGCGTGGTGGAAGAGCTGCTGGTCAAGCTGGATGACGAGATCGGCACCGGCGACCTGATCCTCAAGCTGAAAACCGAAGGGGCCGCACCCGCTGCTGCTCCGGCTCAAGCCGCAGCACCCAAGGCCCAAGCCGCTCCCGCGGCAGCCCCGGCACCGGCTGCCACGCCCAGTGGCAACAGCGTGCAGGACGTGCACGTGCCGGACATCGGCTCCAGCGCCAAGGGCAAGGTCATCGAGATCATGGTCAAGCCCGGCGACAGTATCGAAGTCGACCAGAGCCTGCTGACCCTGGAATCCGACAAGGCCTCCATGGAAATCCCCTCACCGGCAGCCGGCGTGGTGGAACAAGTGCTGGTCAAGCTGGACGACGAGATCGGCACCGGCGACCTGATCCTCAAGCTCAAGGTGGCCGGTTCTGCACCGGCCGCTGCTCCGGCTCAGGCCAGCCAACCGGTGCACCGCGTACCGGAAGGCGCCGCACCGGAAGTGGCCGCCGAAGTGCGCGCCATCGCCTCGCTGTCCGCCGCCGCGGCAGAAGTGGCCAACGCGCCCAAGCGCGATGGCGCCAAGGTGCATGCCGGCCCGGCCGTGCGTCAGCTAGCCCGTGACTTCGGCGTGGAACTGACGGAGATCGCCGGTACTGGCCCGAAAGGTCGCATCCTCAAGGAAGACGTGCAGGCCCACGTCAAGGCCATGATGCAGAAGGCCAAGGCCGCGCCCCAGGCTGCTGCCGCAGCCACTGGCGGCGCCGGCATCCCGCCGATCCCGACCGTGGACTTCAGCAAGTTCGGTGAAATCGAAGAAGTGCCAATGACCCGCCTTATGCAGGTCGGCGCCGCCAACCTGCACCGTAGCTGGCTCAACGTGCCGCACGTGACCCAGTTCGAGTCCGCCGACATCACCGAGCTGGAAGCCTTCCGCGTCGCGCAGAAGGCCGTGGCCGAGAAGGCCGGCGTCAAGCTGACCGTGCTGCCGCTGCTGCTCAAGGCCTGTGCCCACCTGCTCAAGGAGCTGCCGGACTTCAACAGTTCGCTGGCCCCGAGCGGCAAGGCGCTGATCCGCAAGAAGTACGTGCACATCGGCTTCGCCGTGGACACCCCGGACGGCCTGCTGGTGCCGGTGATCAAGAACGTCGATCAGAAGAGCCTGCTGCAGTTGGCTGGCGAAGCCGCTGCACTGGCCGAGAAAGCGCGCAACAAAAAGCTTTCGGCTGACGACATGCAGGGCGCCTGCTTCACCATCTCCAGCCTCGGTCACATTGGCGGCACCGGCTTCACGCCGATCGTCAACGCGCCGGAGGTGGCGATCCTCGGTGTGAGCAAGGCGAGCATGCAGCCGGTGTGGGACGGCAAGGCCTTCCAGCCGCGCCTGATGCTGCCGCTGTCGCTGTCCTACGATCACCGAGTGATCAATGGTGCAGCCGCCGCCCGCTTCACCCTGCGCCTGTCGCAGTTGCTGGCCGATATCCGCACCATCCTGCTGTAAACCCTTTCGAGCACGCCACGCTCGCATCCTCAACCCCGCCATTAAGGCGGGGTTTTTTTTGCTTCGTTGGAGGAGACTGGGTGAAACGGCGCGCGTCAGCCTTTCTGCAGATTGCGAATCAGGAAGCTCAAGGCCTTGGCCAGCTCGGCCGCGCCATTACGGTCACGCAGGATAGTCAGCAAGGGCTGGCCATCCCCTGGGCTGCGCAGGATGCAGCGGATACCACCCGGGGGGCATTCGTAGGCAATGAAAGGGTCGAGACCGAACAGCGAGATACGCCGGTTATGCACGCTCTGGGTAACACCCTGGGTGCTACGAATTTCCTCACGTAGCACCAGCTCGCCCGGCTCACCGAGGCGCAACTGGTAAAGCAGATCCTGGCGTTGCGGCTGGCCAACCTGATAGGCCGCGCGCAAGGCATAGGTGTCGAGCAGGGCATTGCTGTGCAGCAGCAGCGCCTGACGCTCGTTCTGAGTCAGATACAAACGTTTCAGGTTGTCGAGGTAAACCTGCCGTTCACCGCCGCGAAGGCCGGAATCGTCTTCGGCAAGGGCATGGACAGTGGAAAAAAGCGCTCCCCAGAGCATCAAGACCATGAGTCTTCTTGTAAGTAACGATTGCATCATGCACCCTTGTCGAACGCTGTAGAGAAGTAGGCTCAAGTCAAAGTCATCATCCGTGTTGTCAGTGCTACTGAAGTAGCCATGCCCAATGCGGAAACCTTTGTTCGCCTGTTCAGCATACTGGAAGCCCACCGCCTGATGAAAAGCCGTCCCGATACTGGCAACCGCCCAGTAGCCGAGGTTGTGACGCAGTTGCCAGTGCCTTCGAGGCTCGGCATGTTGCGTTTCGAGCGCTTGAACGAGCCTAGTTGGTCATTACTGTTTCTCGACGCCACCTGCGAGCAGGTCTTCGGCGTCAGTGCCACGGATCTCTGCGCGCTGGTCGATGCGCCCTACGCCAGCCTGATGGAACCGGAAGCGCGCTACAGCCTGCATGACGACATTCAGCGCCAATTGCTCCGCGACCATCATTACCAGGTACGCTACACCCTGCATACCACGCATGGCCCGCTCGAACTGCTGGAAATTGGCGAACCCTTCAAACAACGCAACCGGCAGTTGTTACGTGGCTACCTGCAGGTCATCGGCGAACCGGATCGCCTGTCTCCTGCCACGGCTCCGGCCCTGCAACTGACCGACCTGGCCCTGCATGACACGCTGGAGCACTATCAGCGTACGCAGCATGAGCACCTCGAACACCTGGCTCGCTCACGCACACAACAGAGCCTGATCGTGCGCCTTTCCAGGCAGCGTTACGTATCTGCCACCCCCCTGATCGAAGCAGCCGAACTGATCACCAAGGCTGCCTGCGAGCTGTATGGCGTGGCCAGAGCCAGTATCTGGCGGCTCAATCACCATCACCTCGAACCCGTTGCCTTCTATCGCAGTGATCTGGCCAGGCACGAGCAACCCGCGCCGATCGATGCACGTCACTTTCCCAAGTACCTTGCGGCGCTGCGCAGCGGGCGTGCCATCGATGCCTACAACGCCCAGCAAGATCCGCGTACCGACGAGCTGAAAGCGTCCTACCTGCTGCCCAGCGGCATCACCTCGCTGCTCGACGCCAGCATACGCGTCGAGGGGGAAGTGGTCGGCATCCTGTGTCTCGAGCACACTGGCTCCGAGCGCATCTGGCAGGCCGATGAAGTGGCCTTCGCCGGCGAGCTGGCCGACCAGTACGCTCAGGTGCTGGTCAATCAGCAGAAGCGCGATGCCACTCAGGCCCTGCACCTGTTCCAGCGCGCCGTGGAACAGAGCGCCAGCGCCTTCTTGCTGGTCGACCGCGATGGCCGGGTGGAGTACGTCAACCCGAGCTTCACCGCCATTACCCTGTACAGCAGCGAAGAGGTCTGCGGTTATCGCCTGTCCGAGCTGTCGGCCATGAGCAACATCAGTGATCTGTTGTTCAACGCCGAATCCAGCCTGGCCGAACACAATAGCTGGCAGGGCGAGTTCCGCAGCCGTCGCAAGAATCAGGAGCCCTACTGGGGGCACCTGTCGATCTCCAAGGTGTATGGCGACGACGGCGAACTGACCCACTACATCGGCATCTATGAAGACATCACCGAGGCCAAGCTGGCTCAGCAGCGCATCGAGCGCCTGGCCTATACCGACAACCTGACCAACCTGGGCAACCGCCCGTCCTTCATTCGCGGCCTGGAAGAGCGCTTTGCTCGCGGCTCGCAGCAATCGCTCGGGCTGCTGCTGGTGGACATCGACAACTTCAAGCGGATCAACGACAGCCTCGGCCACCAGACCGGCGACAAGCTGCTCTCGGCCCTGGCTCGGCGCCTGCGCAACAGCTTGGGTACGCAAGGCACACTGGCCCGTTTCGCCAGCAACGAATTCGCCATTCTCCTCGATGGCTGTGATCAGGACAGCGCCTATAGCGTCGCCCACCAGGTGCTGCAAACCCTGGACAAGCCCCTGTTCGTCGACAACCAGCTAATCAGCATCACCGGCTCGGTGGGCCTGGCGCTCGCCCCGGCTCATGGCGGCGACCCGCAGACACTGATGAAGCATGCCGGCCTCGCGTTGCACAAGGCCAAGGCCAATGGCAAACACCAGGTGCAAATGTTCACCGAGGCGCTCAATGCCGAGGCCAACTACAAGCTGTTCGTCGAGAACAACCTGCGCCGAGCCCTGACTCAGAGCGAGCTGGAGGTCTTCTACCAACCCAAGCTGTGCCTCAAGACGGGTCAGTTGCTCGGCATGGAAGCCCTGCTGCGCTGGCAGCACCCGGAAAAAGGCATGATCCGCCCGGATCAGTTCATCAGCGTCGCCGAGGAAACCGGCCTGATCATCCCCATCGGCAAGTGGGTGGTACGCCAGGCCTGCCGCATGAGCCGGCAGATCAAGGCGATTGGTCTGGGCAACCTGCAGGTGGCGATCAACCTGTCACCCAAACAGTTTTCCGACCCGGATCTGGTCGGCTCCATTGCCGCCATCCTGCACGAGGAACAGCTCGACCCCAGGCTGCTGGAGCTGGAGCTGACCGAAAGCCTGCTGCTGGAAGCCACCGACGACACCCGCCACCAGCTCAGCCGCCTGAAGAGCCTGGGCCTGACCCTGGCCATGGACGACTTCGGCACCGGCTATTCCTCGCTCAGCTACCTGAAGAAATTCCCCATCGACGTGATCAAGATCGATCGCAGCTTCATCAAGGACATCCCGGACAACCAGGACGATATGGAAATCACCTCGGCGGTGATCGCCATGGCGCATAATCTCAAGCTCAAGGTGGTGGCCGAGGGCATCGAGACCGGCGCCCAGCTCGGCTTCCTGCGCCGGCAGAAGTGCGACGTCGGCCAGGGCTACCTCTTCGACAAGCCGATTCCTGGCCGCGAACTGGTCGAAAGCCTGCGCCGCTATCCTTGTCGGCCAGCGACTGCGACAGAGCAGCGCGTGTAATACGCCGCCTCAAGCGTTGTCCATTGCCAGACTGACACAGGAGGATACCCCATGGTTCTGCGCTCCCAGATTCTTGCCCACAAGCTCGCCCTGCCGACACCCGAGCAAGCGCTGCCCGGCCGTGCCGAAGCCTTGCCGGTGGCCGACACCCACCACGTCAATGGCAACCCGATCAAGCCGCCCTTCCCGGCCGGCCTGCAGCAGGCGGTATTCGGCCTGGGCTGCTTCTGGGGTGCCGAGCGACGCTTCTGGCAACAACCCGGCGTGTTCAGCACGGCAGTCGGCTATGCCGGCGGCTTCACCCCCAACCCGACCTACGATGAGGTCTGCTCTGGCCTCACCGGGCACAGCGAAGTGGTGCTGGTGGTATTCGCCCCAGGCCAGACCAGTTTCGAGGCGCTGCTCAAGGTGTTCTGGGAAGCGCACGACCCCACCCAGGGCATGCGTCAAGGCAACGACCGGGGCACCCAGTACCGTTCGGCGATCTACTGCCAGGACGAAGCGCAACTGCAGGCAGCGCTGGCCAGCCAGGCGCGCTTCCAGAGCGAGCTGGACAAGGCCGGTATAGGCGCCATCACCACCGAAATCGCCAAAGCACCGACCTTCTACTACGCCGAGACCTACCACCAGCAATATCTGGCGAAGAACCCCAATGGCTATTGCGGCCTGGGCGGAACAGGCGTATGTCTACCCCCTGACACCCCAGCATGAGTGCAGCACCTTGGAACTGAGCAGCCTCCCCAGCCAGGTATCCAGCCAGGCCTCTTCGCAGATCGCCGCGCAGATGTCGCTTCTGCTGCTGCGCAAGACCCTGGAGCTGCAGTCTTCCAGCATCACCGGGCTAGTGCAGGCGGCGGCGCCGACCAGCCTGGCGAGCAACCCACCCAACCTGGGTAACAGCATCGACGTGATGGCCTGAGCCTGCTCATCGGAAGAAAGGCTACGCAGCCTGGCATGCGCCGGACTAGAATGCCGGCAAACAGCCATTAGTCTGTAAAAACAAAACATGTCCGCCAGCCCTTCCTACATCACGCCAGAACAGCTCTGTGTCGGCCTCTATGTGCAGTTGGATCTGAGCTGGTGGGAACATGACTTCGCCTTCAGCAATTTCAAGATCAAGGACGAAGCGCAGATCCGCGCCTTGCGCGCCCTCAAGCTCAAGCAACTGCGCTATGACCCGGCACGCAGCGACTGCCCGCCGCTGCCACTGGGTGAGGAACCGCCACCGGCACCCATCGAAGAACCGCAGCTCGATCCCGAGACCCAGGCCCGGCAAGTGCGGGCGCAGAAGCTGCGCCAGTTGCGCACCCGCCTGGCCGAAGTGGATCGCCGCTTCATCGAAGCCAGCCAGCGCATCAAGGCGCTCAACCAAACCCTGCGCAGCCGCCCCGAAGACGCCATGCGCCAGGCCGGCGCCATCGTCGGCGAGATGGTCGAAACCCTGCTCGGCGCCCCCGGCGTGGTGCTCCATGGCATCACCGGCAAGGCCGCCGAGGACAGTTATTTCCATGCCCTCAACGTCACCGTGCTGTCCCTGCTGCTCGGTCGTCAGCTCGGCCTCGACAGCGAGGCCTGCCACAGCCTCGGCCTCGGTGCGCTGTTGCATGACATCGGCAAGCTGGAAGTACCCAGCAAGGTGCTGCTCAAGCCCGAACCGCTGACCCGCCCGGAGCAGCAACTGTTGCAGATGCATACCGACTTCGGCCTGCGCATGGGGCAAAAGCTGATGCTCGACGACGAAGTGCTGCGCATCATCCACGAGCACCACGAGCACTGCGACGGCAGCGGTTATCCACGCGGCCTGCGCGAAGCCGCCATCGGCCGTCTGAGCCGCCTGGTGGCCGTCACCAATCATTTCGACGGCCTGTGCAACCCGCTCGATCCGCGTCAGGCGCTGAGCCCGCATGAGGCCCTGGCGCTGATGTTCAAGCAACAGCGCGAACGCTTCGACGAAGTGGCCTTGAAGGCCTTCGTCCGTGTCATGGGCGTCTACCCGCCTGGCAGCCTGGTGCAGCTCGAAGACGAACGTTATGCCCTGGTGCTCGGGGTGAACCCGACTCAGGCGTTGAAACCGACGCTGATTCTTTACGATGCCGAGGTGGCCAAGGAGGAAGCGCTGATCGTCGATCTCACCCAGGAGCCCCGGCTGGCCATCGCCCGCAGCCTGCGCCCCTCGCAGCTACCGCTGGAAGTGCTGGAATACCTCAGCCCACGGCGCAACCTGAGCTACCACATCGAGCCGAACCACAAGCGCGGCTGAGCCCCTTGTAGCCCGGATGCAATCCGGGGATCGGAGGCCACGGCTCCCGGATTTCATCCGGGCTAAGCTTATGGCTTGCCGCTTGCCGCTTCTTCTATCAACCAGTCCAGGCGCCAGCCGCCCTGGCTCTGGCCGAGCGCATCGGCCAGCCACGGCAGCAGTTGCCGAAGTTCGTCCTCCAGGCCCCATGGCGGGTTGCTGATCACCAGGCCCGAGCCACTCAGGCGTGTGGCATCGTCCGGCGCATGCACGTACAACTCGGCGCGTAACAGCTTGGGCGCGGCACTTTTCTGCAGGTCGCGATAGAAACGCGCCAACTGGCGTTCATCCTTGATCGGGTACCAGATCGCCACGATGGCCTGGCGCATGCGCCCATGGGCCTCGTTCAGCGCCTCGACGCAGCGCTGCAGCTCGTCGGCCTGCTCGAAGGGTGGGTCGATCAGCAGCAGCACGCGCTTCTCACGGGTCGGCATCAGCGCCCGTGGCACGTGCCAGCCCTCCCCCAGGTGCACGGCCACACGGCGGTCACCGCGCATGTTGTCCTTGAGCAGGCGGCCATCCTCGGGGTGCTTCTCGTTGAGTTGCAGACGATCCTGCTCGCGGCTTAGCAGCCGTGCCCACTCCGGCGAGCCGGGGTAGTAGCGCAGTTCACCATCGGGGTTCATCGCCCGCACCACCTCCAGATAGGCCTCCACCGCATCCGGCAGTTGCGTGGCCTGCCACAGCCGGCCGATGCCCTCCAGGTACTCGCCGGTGCGGCTGGCCTGATCACCTTGCAGATCGTATAGGCCAAGCCCTGCATGGCTGTCGAGGTAGGCGAATGGTGCCTCCTTTTTCGACAGCAGGGCGATCAGGCGGGTCAGCAGCAGATGCTTGAGCACGTCGGCGTGATTGCCGGCATGGAAGGCGTGGCGGTAGTTCATGGGGGAGTCCTCGAATCAGGCACGCAGTTTAACAGGCTGCCGGCACGTCGCATCGCGGCTTGATCCAGAGTAACGGCAACGCCTAGGCTGATGACCTCCCTCGGATCGCGAGAACATCGCCATGTCTCTGCAACACTTGCTAGGCACTGAACTACCCCTGATCCAGGCGCCGATGGCCGGCTCGCAGAATCATCGCCTGGCCGCTGCCGTATGCCAGGCCGGTGGCCTTGGTTCGATTCCCTGCGCCATGCTCACACCTGCCGCCCTGCGCCAGGAGCTGGAAGCGATGCGCAGCCTGACGGCTGGCCCGTTCAACCTGAACTTCTTCAGCCATGTGCCGCCAGAACCGGACGCCGCTCGCGAAGCACTCTGGCGCGAAGCGCTGGCGCCTTACTATGACGAGCTAGGTGTGGATGTGGCGAATATTGCCAGCGGGCCTGGACGCCTGCCGTTCAATCACGAGGCTGCCGAGCTGGTGGAGGAATTCCGCCCAGCCGTGGTGAGTTTCCATTTCGGTCTGCCAGAGGACACCTTGCTGGAGCGGGTACGCCGCAGTGGCGCGAAGATTCTCTCCAGCGCCACTACCCTGGAGGAGGCCCTGTGGCTGCAAGCGCGCGGCGTCGACGCGGTGATCGCCCAAGGGCTGGAAGCCGGCGGCCACCGCGGGCACTTTCTCGATCATGATCTGAGCTTCCAGCTCGGCACCTTCGCCCTGCTGCCGCAACTGGCGGATGCACTCTCGGTGCCGGTAATCGCCGCTGGCGGTATCGCCGACGCCCGTGGCGTGGCCGCCGCCATGGCCCTCGGCGCCGCCGGCGTGCAGGTGGGCAGCGCTTACCTGCTGTGCCCGGAAGCCAGCACTAGCCCTATCCACCGCGCCGCCCTGCAAAGCCCAGCCGCGTGCCATACCGCCCTGACCAACCTGTTCAGCGGTCGCCCGGCACGGGGCATCGTCAATCGCCTGATGCGCGAACTGGGGCCACTCAGCACCCAAGCGCCGGAATTCCCCCTGGCCACCGCCGCCATCGCCCCCTTGCGCGCAGCAGCCGAAGCACAGGGCAATAGCGACTTCTCCCCTCTGTGGGCCGGGCAGAACGTCGCCAATTGCCGACCGATGCCAGCGGCGGAGCTGACCCGTGAGTTAATGCCAAACTAATTAAGAGTAAGACCAGTACACGGCGTTAGCCAAGGCTAACTGGTGAAGGCGAAGATTAACAAGGCAAAGCACCGTCCATCGCGATCATGAGCAACTAAATACAAGCATGACCATGACAACACCTACCGTCCCAAACACGCCCCATATAGCAAACACAAGCTTCTATCGACTCATAGGCCCTATATAAACTGGTGCTGGAGCCCCTCCATAGGAAGGCAATTCAGAGCATGAGTTATAATCCTGCGCTGTATTGTAATAAAAATCCGCTTTCTTATTCTCACTTTTCAAGTTTAGTAGCATGCCCGCCCACATCGCGCATGTCGTCACACTAACGCCTTGCCGCTCCTCATTCAAATTACATATATGAGTATACTTCCCCGCCCCAGAATGAAGAACATTAACTACACCATTGGAATATATTAGAACCGCATTTATATCCGAAGCACACTCAAATGCAGCATTAACAATGCCCACATAAGAAAACATCACAAAAACAGCAAACTTTGCTTTAAGCAACCACTTATCGAAAACTCCCATCTCATTCTCCACATATACCAAACCAGAATTATCAATACTATCTAATCAAGACAACTACTTCACCAACCAATACAGGCCTTTATTGCCGATCATGCAAAATATACGCAAGTGTGCATCCCTGGCTACCATTAACAATCCTGAATGATACCTTGCGATCCGAAATCTGTGCAGCAAGAAGAGTCGAATAGTACACATTCCCAGCGGGCTCGGAGAGGTCAAATGTCAAATATATCTTTGAGGTAGCACTGCAATCCAACTTACTTTCATCCCCGCTAGTCGCCACGTACACCCGACCATTTGTATTCGGATAGAGCCTTTCCACGTAGACATCCTGACACACTTGGGAAATACAATCAGAATACGACATCTTAGCAAAAGCCAAAACGCTCATCCCTAAAATCCATTTAGCACGCATACAACACCTCACTCTTGCCTCTCAAGGCTATTTAGTTACCCTCGCAAACCCAATCAAATTCACTCACTCCAGGCATCCACACTTAAACTCGAAAACTCAACTAGCACAACTAGCAGATGAGACCTAAAGCAATTGAGAAACTATAAAGCACTACACCAGAGCACTTCATAATGCGCCTCAAGGTGCAGTCACCATATAGGCATGCCTTAAATCTTCCGACCCATTAGACAACGCGCAAGTACCTTTCCCTCCAATGCTGATCGTCTGCCGGGATACCTGAGCTGCGAGTATGATGGAGAGCAGGTTTTTCCCTTCAGAGGTACTGCCATCAAAGGTATAGTGCCAACTGGATGTTGCACAGGCAGCTAAATTCGGGGAACCATTTAATGAAACCTGACAGAGTGGAGAAACATTCCCAGCATGGCACACCACTCGAAGGACAGTCCCTGTAGAGTCCGCATGAGCGTTTTTACACAACACCGAAAAAATAGCGAAAAGCAAAAATCCCTTTTTCATAAACTCTCATCCCAACAACGATAATAGCGATAAACCAGACCTAAAAAATATTTCTCGAGCCCACCAATCAACATGAGAACTCTTATCAAACTACTCGAGAAATATAGCTCGAAGCTTACAATACGGAGTACCAGAACCAGACCAGTACTGATTATCATAGACCTGTACCCGGACAGTCTTGCCTGCTACATAAGCACTCAAAGCTGCAGAGTATGCCTTATTGGAATTCTCAGTATTTTGAATATACACACCTTGCGGGCACTGAGCCAAACCAGTATCTATATGCAACACTGCATCCCCATCTATCGAAGCCTCTGTTTGCGCCCAAGACCATACCTTACTAATAGTGGCGGGCTTAGAATAGGCAATATCACCCAGACAAACGCCCGGAAGCAATAACACAGCAAAACCTAATTGCCACACCCTAGTCACAATCTCTCTCCTATACGGCAGTGCCGCAACCATTGCCCTAGTCGATAAACGTGGTCTGCCCCTGAGGAATCCCCACAAAAATCCCATTTTTATCAATGGGATAGCTTGAAGAAGCCTGCATGAGTCGGGCAGTTTGGTAGTCGCCAAACAAACCAACCCCCGAGACTCATGCAGGCAGTACGATTCTTACACAAGGCATTTTCCCAAGCACTCCCCACGATCCACAGCAAGCGGCTGAACGCCTTGATGAGCAGCGTCAGTGCCTTGCTGCATGGGCATCGCCTGACCCTGACCGACCTTGGCAGGGCCATGCCCAGCGAGGCTTACACCAAGCATTCGATCAAGCGCGTGGATCGCCTGCTTGGCAACGCTCACCTGCAATACGAACGCACGCTGTTCTACTGGAAAATGCTGACTGCGCTGATTGGCTCCCTGCGTCATCCATTGATCCTGGTGGATTGGTCGCCGATCAATGCGGCCTCTGACCTTTACTTGCTGCGAGCTTCAATCCCGCTGGCTGGTCGAGCGTTTCCTGTGTACGAGAGCGTGCATGACCGTGAAGGCTGCCCTCAGCGTCAGAGACAACTGCTCGATGCACTGGAAGCCATGCTTCCCAACCAATGCGTGCCGATCTTGGTAACGGATGCCGGATTTCGCCGCCCCTGGTTCCAGGCTGTCGAAGCCAAGGGGTGGTATTACGTGGGACGCGTCCGCAATCGTGATCTTTATCGCGACGAGCAAGGTCAATGGCAGCCGATCAAGCAGCTCTACCAGCAGACGACATCTCGTGCGCGGTCACTCGGCCAAGTCGAGATGACGCGCAGTGCACCGCACAAAGTTGCGTTGTACGGCATTCACCAACCGCCCAAGGGCAGAAAACATCGACGCGTGACGGGCAGCATCGCACGCAGCAAGCTCAGCCGGCAGAATGCGCGTCGTGAACAGGAGCCCTGGCTGCTCGCCAGCAACCTGCCACAAGCCAACTGGACGGCACGTCAAGTCGTGGGTATCTACCGAAAACGGATGCAGATTGAGGAAGGTTTTCGGGATGTGAAAAGCCTACGTTTCGGCTTTGCTTTCGACCTACACCGGACGCGCTGCCCACGGCGTATCGAGATCCTACTGCTGATCGCAGCACTGGCGTGTTACGTGCTGTACTTGGCTGGCCTCCAGGCTCACATGACAGGCAAGTCGCGCCGCTTTCAGAGCAACAGCGTCAGGCATAAAACCGTACTGTCGCTCTGGCGTATCGGTCTTGAATACCTCAGGCGCTCGGCCAGCGATTTATCCTACTCGGCACTCACAAAGATGGAGCTATTGCTGCGTGACGAGGTGCACCGGCAAGCTCGGGCGCTGGAGTAGATTTGTGGGGATTCCTCAGGGTCTGCCCCCTATTGCCTCTTTTCGGGGGCTCTAGCTAAATTTGGCTTTTGTAAACCACAAGAAAAACCAATACAACGACCATAACCTCTATACCAGATACCCATGTGTACCATCTATACCGCTCGCCCCCCATAACAAACAAGCAAAGAGCCGAAAGCATAAGCGAAAGCGGGGCTCCCCAAACAAAAAAACGCACTACCCAAGCACCAACTTCTCGCCCCAAATATAGAACTCCAAAAACATCACTCAAGATATACACAACCGATAACACCACCCCCCCGAAAAATACAAAACAGGTCAAAATCCTTAATAAGTAAATCACGCCACCCCCCATGAATCACTTTTGCTGACGCATATAATCAAAAATGTTCTCATCCACCTGACGCCATAAGAAATCAGAGAAAAACTCATTAGCCCTGGGAAGCGCTCCGGTTCCCTCCCCATATGTATGAATTGTAACGCTAAACACATCTTTCGTTACCCATCTTCTAACTATTCCTGGATGCAAGATATGCTGCCAGCCAGGAAGAGTGACATTTACCACCTGCGAACCACCATCAATAACCACATGACGCACCCTGCCAACAGGCATCGCAAAACTAGTTTGTCCATTTATTATAGGCTCACCCGATCCGCCAGGTGCTGGATACCTTAAAAGGCCAGCCACTGCATTTCCATACGAACAACCTGCAAGCCCTTGAACGCAAGAATTAGAAGTATAGTAATGATGAAACATAGGATGAGACTCATCAAAAACAGGAATACCGTACATATCATAACCAGTTATCCCATCCCCTATCTCTTGTGCATACGGCATAGTCACTGGGTCACTAACAGGCGCCATATACAAGAAACTACTCGCCATACCTTTACCAATACCTATCGACGCATAAAGCCAGTTTAAAGGCTCATTTCCTAGGAAGGTGTTGGATAACGTAAACCCCATATTCTGCGTGGCTAATTGGAACCAGTTACTTGGAGCTCCAGCCTCCTCCAGTGCATACCCCGTCGGATCCACCCCACTAAACGGCGAGTTGAACCCATACGAATACCGATTGAACGCCTGCCCATTGGCCGTATCCTGATACACGATATCGGCACTCAGAAAACGCCCCAGCGCTGGGTCATAGACCCGGCCATTCATATGGATCAACCCGCTTTCCGGCAGGTGTTCATGGTCGGTAAAGCCACGGCGGGTGGTCATCAGAGGCGCAGGTGTATCACTCCAATCCGCGCCACGCACCGCACCAAAGGGTGCATAGCTGCGCCGCTCCACCAGCGCGCCACTGCCATCGGTGACGCTCTCCAGCGAGCCTAGCTGGTCGCGCAACTGGTAGTTGAACTGGAACTGCTCACTGCCAACCACGCGCGACACCTGAAGGTAATCACCGATATAGCTGTTCTGCCGCCGTTGACCTTTCTCGTGAACTTCCTCGAAGCGCCCTTCATCGATATAGACCGTGAGACGCGCACTGGTTGTCTGCAGATAGCGACGGCGCTCGGGGTCGTAACGAAAGTCGCTATGCTGGCCACCTTCGCTGATGCGCAGAGGCTTGTCGTAGAGGCTGTAGTCGATCGTGCGCCCTGGCGCACCGATCTGATTGCCGCGCGCGTCGTAGCAGTAATAGCCACTCGGGCTTTGTAGCACGGCATGTGGGCCAGGGCTGGGCACCCCACCCTGAGCAGCACAGGTCGACTGCCCGGCATCGCTGTAACCGCCATAATTCAGTTCGTTGAAATTGGGGGTTTGCAGCAGGTTGCCCAGCGCGTCGTAGCGGTATTGCTGTTGCAGTATCTGCCCGGCCAATTGCCGGGTGCTGCTGGTAAGGCGCTGCAGCAGGTCGTAGTCGAAGCTTTCGCGCAGTCCGCGACCGTCCTCGCGGGTCAGGAGCAGGCCGTTCTGCGCATAGCTGTAACTCAGTTGCTGGAAGTTGCCCTGGGCAGTACCAGCCAGTTGTTGTTCGAGCCAGCCGGTGGCCTCATCGTACTCGGACTGACTGGTTACACCATTGCCATAGACCACGCGCGTGATCTGATCACGCACGTTCTGGGCTTCGATACGCCGTAGGGATGCACCACTGGCCTGGTCACTCTCGCCCTGCAAATAACCATAGCCATTGTAATGTTTGACGTAACGGAAGCCGCTGGCGTCCAGGACGCTATTAGGCCGACTGAAGCCGTCGTAGGTCATGCCGTCGTTGTAGGTCAAGGTCGACCCGGCTGCCTGGATGCTAGTTTGCCGGGCCGAAGGGCGCGACAAGGCATCGTAGCTGTAGACCTGCATGAAACCCTGGTCGTTACTGGCCATGGCCGATAGCTGGCCAAGGCCATTGGCTGCCTGGTCGTATTGCCAGAGCGAACCTTCTTTTACCTGACCGTCTACATCATAGTCGGTACGACTGATACGCCGCCCTAGCAAGTCGTACTGGCTGACCACACGGCTGCCATCCGCCGCCTGTGCCTCCAACAGATTGCCCAAGGCGTCATAGCGCATGCGCAACTCGCCGCTGTTGGGATCATGGAACAAGGTACGGTTGCCGGCAGCGTCATAGGCCATGCGGATGACAGTACGCGGGTCACCATTGACCCGCGTCCAACGCAGGTTACCTGCCGCGTCATAGGCATATGACGTGGAGGTTTCCAGCGAAGAGCCAACGGCATTACGGCTCAGTACCAACTGGCCGAGGGCATCGTTTTCACGACGTTCGACGCGGGTTTTGCTGCCTTGCTGCTCATAGTTGAGGCTGTACTCACGCCAACTTCCACCGCTACTGCGTACTCCGTAGGAGTAGGCGATCTGCATGCCACTGGGCAATGTCCGGGAAAGAGGCCTGTCCTTGAAGTCCCAACTGGTTTCCTCATACACAGGCGCCTGAGTATAGGGTTCACTCTGCCGAACCAGGCGCCCCAGTGCGTCGTAATGGTTGTCAACATTGACCCAGGCACCATCGAAGCCTTGGTGGCGCGTGCGAACCTCTCGACCAAGGGCATCCAGATAGCGCCAGCGCTCTGGAGCCCCCTGCTGGTTGCCACTGGCATTGAGGGTACGTTCCCGTATGGCCAAGTGTGCCTGCGTTGGGCATGCCAACATGCCGGAGCAGCGTTGGTAGCTACGCTGAACCTGCGAGCCATCGGGTTTGCGCACCAATAGTTCACGCCCGAAGGGGTCATAGCTGGCATGGGTGATAAGGCCGTTTGCATCCTGATGCTGGCTGACCAGATCTGTGCCCGGAACATAGGTAAAGCGCTCTTCATGGCCTAGGGCATTACGTTGATATCCTGGTGAAGCGCCTTGGTAGTCACCATACTGCTCGCTACGGCTGGTGAAACCCGCTCCAGAGCGCGAAACCTTAGCAACACGCCCCCGAGTATCATGTTGATAGGTGATGGTCTGCTTTAACGCAGGGTCATCGGCATAGCGTGCTTCCTCGGCGACCAACAAGGTGCCCGCCTGAGGGCTGAAGCGATGCAGGTAGGAAGTGCTGTAGCCGTCGCTCTGGATCTGGGTCTGTTCCTGGCTGAGAAAGCCGATCAACCACGTGCTGTCTTCATTACGGTATTGACGCACGGTTCGGGTGGTGCGCAATGCCGGCCCCGTTGCGCTTGCAGCTTCTTCCAGGCGTTCTTCGAGCAGGGTGCCGTACTGGATATCCAGCGTCTGCTGGCGACGGGTAGCGGATACGGCAACGCCCTGCTCGAACTGCTCCTGCACGCTGGATTCAAGCTGGGGAACATGAACCTTACCGGCGAAGGTGGTATCCGAGCGCCATTGCCAGGTCGCACGAGATTGCAGCTCACCGTTACGCTCGACACGCTCCTGGCTCAGGCGACCAATGAAGGGGAACGTCTGCTGCAACTGCTGTGTCTGGGTAAGCTGGCGGGCCGGCTCATGACGGATGATTTCGGCAAATCCCAAAAAGCCACGACCGAGCAGGTTGATCTTGCCATTGCGGTACTCGAAGCGGGTGTCGCGCAAACCTCCGATGCCATCGCTTTGCTTTAGGGCGGACAGCAACCAGCGAGGGCCGCGCCAATCCAGCACCGGGAACTGTCCGCCCATCCCCCCCTGGTAGACGGCCGAATCACGTATCGAGCCATACTCAGCCAGGGAGCGATTGCCGAGGCTATCAGTGATGCCTTGTAGCCACTCAGTATGCTGGCGGGTCTGCGTATAGAGGCGCCAGGTAATAGCGTTACCGTTTTGTGCAGCAAGCAGAAGGTCTTCCTGCCCATCACCATTCCAATCACCTATCAAACTATGGTGAGGGGCCGTGAGCGGGCCGGCCGCAACGTATTTACAGGCCATATCGAGCATAGCCAGGCTTACGGAATAGAATCTCTTCCATTCGGGGTCGCTCGCTCGGGCCATAGCAGCCAATAGTTCAGCCCGCCTGGCAAGATAGTTTTCGCAACCGGGTAGACTGGCATCGTAGCTCTCTGCTGCTATTTGTATCGGCACCCCGGTCGTCACACGCAGGAATCCGTCGCCAGACGAACGCAGTACGGCATAACGCTGACTGGCATTGTCGAGGAAAAGCAAATCCTGCCGACCATCGCCGTCATAATCCATGGGTTTGGGTAGGTAGTTCTCACTGTCACGACGCGGCCCAGCGGGAGCGAAGATGCCAGCCGCCGACAGTCCCGTATTGACCAGTTTGTATCCAGTGGCAGAGGGCGCGCCGCCCTTGTTGAGGTAGAGCTGAATCTGGTTCGAGGCATTCGGCACTGCAAAATCCAGAAGGCCATCGCCGTTGGCATCCAGGATCACCGAGCGTTCGACTGGGATGCCCAAGCTGATCTTCTGCGCAGCTGTGACACTGCCCTGCCGGGGCACAGGCAATACCGCGTATGTCTGCACATCGTTAGTGATGTTGCTCGTCAGCAGTAACCAGCGCCCTTCGCCGTCGAGGCCATAAGGCTCGAACCAGGGAGTTGCTGTTACAGGAATATTGGCGAAGCGACTGCTCTCGACGAAGCCACTGCCGGAACCGGGACGATTCTCATAGACTTGCCAACTGCCTTTGGCCGGTAACAAAACATCCAGCCGCCCGTCATGATTGAAGTCAAGCGCAACAGCCTTGGCTGCCGTCGCAAGAATATTCTGGCCGGGCGGTAGGGAGCCACCGAAGTTGGTCACTACCGCCAGTAAATCATTGGCTTGCCACTCCACAACCTTGTGGGAGGTTCCGTCTTGTTTCAGGTAATGCCAGGTAAGCTGGTTGGGAGAGCCACTCTTGACGGTGAGATAGAGAATCTCTTGTAACCCATCGCCGTCAACATCTATCGGGGTGGCCGTCAGGAAGGAAAAGCCTGAAGCAGAAACCAGTCGAGTGTCCGCAGCAAGTCCGGCTTCGGAACCTAAAGCAACGGTAATCCGATCAACGTAGACCGTTAACAGGTCGTTGACGCCATCACCATTCCAGTCCATTGCGGTTTCAACGGACAGCAAGTTACTGAGCATGGGTTTGGCTGTCGCTAGCAGGCCCTTATCGCTCAATCCCCCAGGCTGCGCCTTGTAGTCGAAACGTACCGGCTCCAGGCACTGACTGTCGGCGCAGTGTTGAATAAATGCAACCCGCGGCTTGCGGGTATTCGGGCTATAGCTGTAGCCCAAACGGTATTCGCGCAAACGACTGCCATCAGCGGCAAACATCTGCACCCGCTCCAGCAGACGATCGAGACGCAGCTCTCCACCCAGGGCGAATTGGCTGAAGCCCGGCTGACGAGCTTGATACTCGAACTCGACACGCCCCTCGGCATAAGTGATGGACTGCGGCAGCCCCATGCCATCGTCGCCATAACTCACATCGAAACGATTGCCGGAGCGATCCTCGACAGTTTCCGTCTGCCAGGCCAGCGTCTTGCCTCCACTGGGCACTATGCGGCTAGCGGCTGTCTTGCCCAGCGTAACGATCAGGCCAGATGCCGTGCGCACCTCGAAATAAGGGTCATTGGCGCTGCCTTTCTGGATGACTTTGTGGAAGGCGTCTATTTCCGTACGGTATTCACTACCCGGTTGCCATGCCTGCCCCGCTACGAGCACCAAACGCTGGCCATCGAGACACAAGCGATCCTGGGCACTACCGCTGGGGAGGCCGCTAAAACCGTCTTGATCGATGGTGGCGGGGCAGCGCTGAATGCGCATCAAGCCACCCAGCCCCCACCCCTGCCCCAGAAAGGACTCAGCCTCCGAACCCTGATAGGCGAAGGCCAGATTCGGCTGAACCTGGTTGACCGCTGGCGGAGCTTGCAGTGGAAAGTTGTAAGCCAGGCGACCATCCAGAGTGACCTGAGCCTCACCCTCGGCAATTCCCCAGGCGGTAGCCCGAGCAGCCGTGCCATCTTCAGGAACAGCCACACTGGAATAAGGGACAGCCGTGGCAAGCCCAGAGGCACTGCCCAATAGCAGCAAAGGCTCGGTGCCCGGCTTGGACAGGATCAGATCGGCCTTGCCATCACCATTGGCGTCCTGCCACTTCATCGCATAGCCGCCAGACTGCGACAGCTCAACCCCCAGTTCACGGGAATTGAGTACCTGCGCTAGCGTGGGCGCGCCAGCAGCACTGAGGGTCAATAGAAGAGCATTTTCCCCTGACGCCGAAGGGCGCAAGAGAAGATCTGGAGAACCGTCGCCATTGAAATCACCGGACAAGAGCTCATAAGCCGCTGGCTGCCAGGTGATGGTGCCAAGTGTCTGACGGTCGATACTGCCAAGAACGCTGAACTGCCCCGCGCCATCGCCCAGCAAAACCACATCATGCTGACGGCGCGGCACGACGAGTGGCATGCCTTCCAACTGAGGCAGCGGCACGATGAGAGGATTTGCCCGCAGATAGATGTCTGAACGACCATCCTTGTTGTAGTCCCCCATATAAACCTGGTGACTACTATTCGACCACCGCAGCCCCTCTGCCAACACGTGGTTGATCGGCAGCAGCGCCAGGGCGATGAGCGAATACCAGCAGATAGAAAATCCTTTTACCCTGTGCATTACACATCCTTATGACTTCTGGATAACGCAGACAGTTAAGTTCGGGTCGTGCGGTCGACCACGCTCGGGGACAACTTCATATGAAACATGGCGTACAGCCACCATACTTACGTATGGTTTCCGTAGCCAGCAAGGAATTGATTGTCCTGAACAGGTAACACGCACCATGGCGAGTACCAAGCAGATGTAGCGCTTTATCACGACCAATGATGATGCTGGGCAGCCGGGCGGCAGGCTGCCTAGACTCGGTTGATCATCTGGAGGCCCGTTTCATGTCCGAGACCCTGCTCAGCTCCCGTAACCTGGCATTCGAGCTCTACGAAGTGCTCGACGCCGAAGCCCTGACCCAGCGCCCGCGCTTTGCCGATCACAACCGCGAAACCTTCGATGCGGCGATCGATACCGCGCGCGGCATCGCCGAGGAGCTGTTCGCCCCGCACAACCGCAAGAACGACGAGCACGAGCCGCAGTACGTCGATGGCGGCGCGGTGCTGATCCCTGAGGTGGAACCGGCACTGCGTGCCTTCCACGAAGCCGGTTTTCTCAATGCCACCCGCGACTTCGAGCACGGCGGCATGCAATTGCCCAATCTGCTGTCGCAGGCCTGCTTCGCCCATTTCCAGTCGGCCAATATCGCCACCAGTTCCTATTCCATGCTGACCATGGGTGTGGCCAACCTGATTGAGGCCTTCGGCAGCGAGGAGCAGAAGGCCCGCTACCTGCAACCGATCATCGACGGGCGCTTCTTCGGCACCATGGCGTTGACCGAGCCCCATGCCGGCTCATCGCTGTCGGATATCCGCACCAAGGCCGAACCACACGCCGATGGCAGCTACCGCATCAAGGGCAACAAGATCTTTATCTCCGGCGGCGACCAGCCGATTTCGGAGAACATCGTGCATATGGTGCTGGCCAAGCTGCCGGACGCACCGCCCGGGGTGAAGGGCATCAGCCTGTTCCTGGTGCCCAAGTTCCATGTCAATGACGACGGCAGTCTGGGCGCACGCAATGACGTGACCCTGGCCGGGCTGTTCCACAAGATGGGCTGGCGCGGCACCACCTCCACCGCGCTGAACTTTGGCGACAACGGTGAGTGCGTCGGCTATCTGGTGGGCAAACCGCACGCTGGCCTTTCCTATATGTTCCAGATGATGAACGAGGCGCGCATCGGCGTCGGCATGGGCGCGATCATGCTCGGCTACGCCGGCTACCTGTACTCGCTTGACTACGCGCGCAACCGCCCGCAGGGCCGTCAGCCGGACGGCAAGGATCCGTCCAGTCCACAGATTTCCATCGTCGAGCACGCCGACGTGCGGCGCATGCTGCTGACGCAGAAAGCTTATGTCGAAGGCGCCTTCGATCTCGGCCTGTACGCCGCGCGGCTGTTCGATGACACCCAGACCCTGGAAACCGCCGAAGACCGCACCCGCGCGCTGGAGCTGCTCGACCTGCTCACGCCCATCGTCAAATCCTGGCCTTCGGAGTTCTGCCTCAAGGCCAACGAGCTGGCCATTCAGATTCTCGGTGGCCACGGTTATACCCGCGAGTACCCGGTGGAGCAGTACTACCGTGACAACCGCCTCAACCCGATCCACGAGGGCACTCATGGCATCCAGTCGCTCGACCTGCTCGGGCGCAAGGTGTCGATGAATGGGGGCGCGGCGCTCAAGCAACTGCTCAAGCTGATCAACGCCTGTTGCCAGCGCGCCAGTGCGCATGAATCACTCGACGGCCTGCGCCAACCACTGGAGCAATTGCTGGCGCGCCTGCAAGCGGTGACCCTGGCCCTGCTGGGTGATCTGATGAGTGGCAAGATCAACCAGGGCCTGGCCAACTCGGCGCTGTACCTCAAGGTGTTCGGCCACACGGTGATCGGCTGGCGCTGGCTGGAACAGGCGATTCGCGCCGAAGAAGGCCTGTCTCGCACGGACAATGCCGAGGAGCAGGCCTTCTATCGGGGCAAGCTGCAGGCCGCGCGCTACTTCCTGACCTGGGAGGTGCCGAGCTGCCATCATGGCCTGACCATTCTCGAAGCCCGCGACGACACCTGCCTGGGTATGCAGGACGCCTGGTTCTGAGGAGCAGCCACAAGCTGCAAGCTTCAAGCGGCAAGAGAAAGCGGCAAGACGCCTCAGCCCAAGCTTGCGGCTTGAAGCTTGTGGCTCGAAAAATGTAATACCTTTTTTGACAGTGATACGAAGGCTACGGTTAGAATCCCCTGGCACGCACCATGCATGATGGTGCCTTACCTTAATCGGACCAGGGAGTAAGCCGTTGGACGCAAGCGCCATCAACAATCTGTTCTTGATCGGCGCCTCACTGGTAGCGGCCAGCATTCTGGTCAGCGCCTTCGGTACGCGTTTCGGCATCCCCATTCTGGTGATCTTCCTCGGTGTCGGCATGATTGCCGGCGTCGACGGCCCCGTCGGCATCGTCTTCGACAATTATCCTCTGGCCTATCTGGTGGGCAACCTGGCACTGGCGGTGATCCTGCTCGATGGCGGCATGCGCACCCGAGTCTCGACCTTCCGCGTGGCCTTGTGGCCGTCGCTGTCCCTGGCCACGGTCGGGGTAATGATCACCGCCGGGCTCACCGGCCTGGCCGCGGCCTGGCTGTTCGATCTGAGCCTGCTGGAAGGCCTGCTGATCGGTGCCATCGTCGGCTCCACCGACGCCGCGGCGGTGTTCTCCCTGCTTGGCGGGCGCGGACTCAACGAACGGGTCAGTTCCACCCTGGAGATCGAGTCCGGTAGCAACGACCCGATGGCTGTGTTCCTCACCGTCACCCTGATCGCCATGCTCGCCAGCGGCCAGACCGGCTTTAGCTGGGATCTGCCAATCCAGCTAGTGCAGCAGTTCGGCCTCGGCATGATCCTCGGCCTCGGCGGCGGCTGGCTGCTGCTCAAGCTGGTCAACCGCATGGAGCTGGCCAGCGGGCTGTATTCCCTGCTGGTGGTCAGCGGCGGCCTGATCATCTTCGCCATCACCACTGCCGTGGGCGGCAGTGGCATCCTCGCCATCTACCTGTGCGGTCTGCTGCTGGGCAACCGGCCGATCCGCTCGCGCCACGGCATCCTGCATATGCTCGATGGCCTCACCTGGCTGGCGCAGATCGGCATGTTCCTGGTGCTCGGTCTGCTGGTCACGCCGCACGAGCTGCTGCCCGTCGCCCTGCCGGCCCTGGCCCTGGCGCTGTGGATGATCCTCTTCGCCCGGCCGCTGTCGATCTTTCTCGGCCTGCTGCCGTTCCGCGCCTTCCATGACCGTGAGCGCATATTCATCGCCTGGGTCGGCCTGCGCGGCGCGGTACCGATCATTCTCGCCGTGTTCCCACTGATGGCCGGCCTGCCCAACGCGCAATTGTTTTTCAACGTGGCCTTCTTCATCGTGATCATCTCCCTGCTGGTGCAAGGCACCAGCCTGCCGTTGGCTGCCAAGCTGATGCGCGTCACCGTACCGCCGGAGCCAGCACCGATCTCACGAGCCGGGCTGGAGGTGCACCCCACCAGCCAGTGGGAGTTGTTCGTCTACCGCCTGGGAGCGGAGAAATGGTGCATCGGCGCCGCCCTGCGCGAACTGAACATGCCCGATGGCACCCGTATCGCCGCTCTGTTCCGTGGCCGTGAACTGCTGCACCCCTCCGGCAGTACCCGCCTGGAGGCCGGCGACCTGCTCTGCGTGATCGGCCACGAACATGACCTGCCGGCACTCGGCAAGCTGTTCAGCCAGGCGCCCAAGCGCGGCCAGGATCTGCGCTTCTTCGGTGACTTCGTGCTGGAAGGCGACGCCGAACTGAACGCCATCGTCGCGCTCTATGGGCTCAAGCTCGGGGATGTCGAGGGCAACCAGGCGCTGGGGCGTTTCATTGCCCACAAGATCGGCGGCGAGCCGGTGGTCGGCGACCAGGTGGAGTGGCAAGGCTTGACCTGGACGGTGGCGGCCATGGAAGGGAACAAGGTACGCAAGGTCGGCGTCAGATTCCCCGAAGGCAGTCGCCCCGGTCCCGGCCTGTTTCTCTGAGACTTTGCTAGGATCGTGCACCTGACGCCGATCATTCATGATCGGCGTCGTCACCTCTGCTGCATACTGAGCACATCCACATTTCCTCGGTCACCGGATCATCATGCCCAAGCTGCGCCTTTCTCTAGCAGTCACCCTCTTTCTTCTGTGTTTCGGTCTGAGCGCTGCGCAGGCCGATGAGCCGCCCAAGGAAGCCGATGTCCAGCAGAGCCTGGACAGCCTGGCCGACCGCAAGCTGCCCGAGGCCGATCAACTGGCCCTCAAGCAGACTCTGGAGCAGACGCTGCAAATGCTTCAGGACCGCGACAACGCCGAACAGCGCCTGGACGACCTGCGTCAGCAGATCGACAAGGCCCCGCGGCAGATCAATGAAGCGCAGCGTGAGCTGAACCGGCTCAAAGCCAGCCCCGAGGTGCCGGTGGCACAACGCTATGGGCGCCTGTCTCTGGATCAGCTCGACCAGCTCCTGAGCGAACGCTCCAACCAGATCAGTGACTGGAACAAGGCGATCATCGACGCCAACAGCCTGATCATCAGCGCGCAGAACCGCCCCGAACGCGCCCAGACCGAGATCAGCCAGAATCAGACACGCAGCCAGGACATCAACAACAGCCTCAAGAGCGGCCGTGTGGATGGCAAGCCACTGAGCCAGGAGCGCCGCGACCAGCTCAATGCCGAATTGGCCATGCTCACGGTGCAAACCCAGCTACGCCGCCAGGAACTGGCCAGCAACAGCCTATTGCAGGATCTCGGCAGCGCGCAGCGCGCCCTGCTCGACGAGCGTATCCGCCGCGCCGAGCAGGAACGCCAGGATCTGCAGGGCCTGATCAACGAGCGCCGTCGTGAAGATTCCGAGCAAACCGTCGCCGAACAGTCGCGCGAGGCCGCACGCACCAGCTCGGACAAGCTGCTGGCCAAGGAAAGCTCGCTCAACCTCAAGCTTTCCGACTACCTGCTGCGCTCCACCGAACGCCTCAACAGCCGCACGGAAGAGAACCTCAGAGCACGCCAGCAACTGGACAATCTGAATCAAGCCAACCAGGCCCTGGACGAGCAGATTCGTGTGCTGCAAGGCAGCCTGCTGCTGTCGAAGATTCTCTATCAGCAGAAGCAGGCGCTGCCACAACTCAAACACGAGGATGGCTCGCTGGCCGACGACATTGCCGATATCCGCCTGTACCAGTTCGACCTCAACAAGCAGCGCGACGAGATCAGCGACCCCAACGCCTACGTGGACACGCTGCTGGCTGACCAACCCAGCGAGGAAATCACCCCGGCACTGCGCAAGGCGCTGCTCGATCAGTTGGCCACCCGCCGCGAGTTGCTGGAAAAGCTGAGTCGCTCGCTCAACGCCCTGCTCAACGAATCGATCACCCTGCAGATCAACCAGAAGGAACTGCAGAGCACCGCCAGCAGCCTGCGCGCCACCATCGACGAGCAGATGTTCTGGATTCCCAGCAACAAGCCTCTCGATCTGGAGTGGCTCAAACTGGTGCCCTACCAGCTAGAGCGGCAGCTCGCGGAAATCCCCTGGGCCATAGCCATCAGCGAGCTGGGGGCCGGCCTGATCGAGCGCCCGCTGGTGTTCCTGCCGCTGATCCTGCTCTGCGCCGTGATTCTCTGGCGCCGCCAGTACCTGTTCGGCAAGCTCGGCGAACTGCATGCCGATATAGGCCACTACAAGCACGACAGCCAGTTGCACACCCCGCTGGCCTTGGGGCTCAACCTGATCCTGGCGCTGCCGGTCGCGCTGCTGCTGGCGCTGTGCGGCTATGCCCTGCTGCACGATGCGCGTGGGCAGAACCTCTACCTGGGCGGCGCGTTGTACGAGATGGCCGAGGCCTGGCTGGTGTTCTACACCCTGCACCGCATCCTGGCCCCCGATGGCGTGGCCGTCCTGCATTTCCATTGGCCACCGGCCAACGTCGCGTTCTTCCGCCAGCACATGCGCCGCCTGGGCCTGGTGGTGATGGCGCTGGTCGCGGTGGTGAGCATCGCCGAGCACCAACCCGAGAGCCTGGCCAGCGACGTGATCGGCATTGCCGTGGTGATCACCTGCTATGCCCTGATGGCCTGGATGCTGTTCAACCTGCTATTCAATGCGCCCTTGCGCGAGAACGCCTCGGGGCTGCGCACCACGCTCGGCGTGCTGTTCAACCTGCTGCCGCTGGCATTGATAGGCGCGGTCGCCTTCGGTTATTACTACACCGCGCTCAAGCTCACCGACCGCCTGATCGACACGCTCTACCTGCTGATCATCCTGCTCATCGTCGAGGCGGCGCTGGTGCGCGGCCTGAGCGTCGCCGCCAAACGCCTGGCCTATCAGCGCGCCCTGGCCAAGCGCCAGGCACAGAGCAAGGAAGGTGTCGATGGCGAAGCCACCCTGGAAGAACCCACGCTGGACATCGAACAGGTCAACCAGCAGTCCCTGCGCCTGATTCGCCTGGCCCTGCTCGGCGGCTTCCTGGTCTGCCTGTACTGGGTCTGGGCCGATCTGATCGGCGTGTTCACCTACCTGGAAACCGTCAACCTCTACGAATACAGCAGCGGCACCGGCAATGCCGCGACACTGGTGCCCATCAGCCTGCTGGATGTGCTCGGCGCCTTGCTCATCATCGCCATCACCGTGGCCCTGGCGCGCAACCTGCCCGGCCTGCTGGAAGTGCTGGTGCTGTCACGCATGAACCTGGCGCAAGGCAGTGCCTATGCCACCACCACGCTGCTGTCCTACGCCCTGGTGGGCATCGGCATCGTCACCACCCTGTCCACCCTCGGGGTGAGCTGGGACAAACTGCAATGGCTGGTGGCGGCGTTGTCGGTGGGGCTGGGTTTCGGCCTGCAGGAAATCTTCGCCAACTTCATCTCCGGTCTGATCATTCTCTTCGAGCGCCCGGTGCGCATCGGTGACGTGGTGACCATCGGCAATCTGTCCGGCACCGTGAGCAAGATCCGCATCCGCGCCACGACCATCACCGATTTCGACCACAAGGAAATCATCGTCCCGAACAAGACCTTCATCACCGGCCAGTTGATCAATTGGTCGTTGAGTGACACGGTGACTCGCGTCACCCTCAAGGTCGGCGTCGGTTACGGTTCGGATCTCGACCTGGTGCGCAAGCTGCTGCTGCAGGCCGCGCAGGAAAATCCCCGCGTGCTCAAAGAACCGGCACCGCTGGTGTATTTCCTCAATTTCGGTGAGAGCACGCTGGACCACGAGCTGCGTATCCATGTCCGCGATCTCGGCGACCGCAACCCGGCCACCGACGAGATCAACCGTTTCATCGACCGCGAGTTCCCGAAGAACGGTATCAACATCGCCTTCCGCCAGGTCGAGGTGTACGTGAAGAATCTGGAACATGGCGAACAGAAACTCGATCAGAAAGAGATCGCGAAAATCGCTGCGGCTAGCGCAACGGACATCCAAACACCGCCACCGCCGACCACGCCCTGAGCGTCCGAGGAGTCCATGGTGAAACGCCTCGATGAGCTGACCTTCGACAACCGCTTCGCCCGCCTCGGTGATGCCTTCTCCACCGAGGTGCTGCCCGAGCCCATCGAGCAGCCGAGGCTGGTGGTCGCCAGCGAAGCAGCCATGGCCCTGCTCGACCTCGATCCTGCCGAGGCGCAGCGCCCCGAGTTCGCCGAACTGTTCGCCGGGCACAAACTCTGGGAGGAGGCCGAGCCACGCGCCATGGTCTACTCCGGCCACCAGTTCGGCGGCTATACACCGCGCCTCGGTGACGGCCGCGGCCTGCTGCTGGGCGAGGTACTGAACGAGGCCGGCGAGCACTGGGACCTGCACCTCAAGGGCGCCGGCATGACGCCCTACTCGCGCATGGGCGACGGTCGCGCGGTGCTACGCTCGTCGATCCGCGAATTTCTCGCCAGCGAACACCTGCATGCCCTCGGCATACCCAGTTCACGGGCACTGTGCGTCACCGCCTCCGACACCCCGGTCTGGCGCGAGAAGAAGGAAAGCGCGGCGATGGTGCTGCGCCTGGCGCAGAGCCACGTGCGCTTCGGCCACTTTGAATATTTCTACTACACGCGCCAGCACGAGCACCTGAAAACTCTCGGCGAGCACGTCATGGCCTGCCACTTCCCACATTGCCTGGAGCAGGACGAGCCCTGGGTGGCGCTGCTGGGCGAAGTGATCGAACGCACAGCCGCGATGATCGCCCACTGGCAGGCCTACGGCTTCTGCCATGGGGTGATGAACACCGACAACATGTCCATCCTCGGCATCACCTTCGACTACGGCCCCTACGCCTTTCTCGACGACTTCGACGCCAACCATATCTGCAACCACTCCGATGACACCGGCCGCTACAGCTTCAGCAATCAGGTGCCCATTGCCCATTGGAACCTCGCCGCCCTGGCCCAGGCGCTAACGCCCTTCGCCACCGTCGACAGCCTGCGCGAGGCGCTGGATCTGTTCCTGCCGCTGTACCAGGCGCATTACCTCGACCTGATGCGTAAACGCCTGGGCTTCACCAGCGCCGAGGACGACGACGAAGCACTGATCCAGCGCCTGCTGCAACTGATGCAGGCGGGCAAATCCACCGACTACACGCTGTTCTTCCGCCGCCTCGGCGAGCAGGCGCCCGCCGAAGCCTTGCAGGTGGTGCGCGACGATTTCGTCGATCTCGCCGGCTTCGATGCCTGGGGCCAGGACTATCTGGCGCGCTGCCAACGCGAAGGTGGCGAGCAGGCCGACCGCCAGGTGCGCATGCACGCGGTCAACCCCAAGTACATCCTGCGCAACTACCTGGCGCAACAGGCCATCGAAGCGGCCGAGGCCGGCGATCATGGCCCATTGCGCGAACTGCACGCGGTATTGTCCCGCCCGTTCGACGAGCAGCCAGGCAAGGAGCGCTACGCCGAGCGCCCGCCGGAATGGGGCAAGCACCTGGAGATCAGTTGTTCGTCGTAAGTCAGCCGTGGACGGAGGGGCCTCAAGCATCCGGCCACCCCTTATCTGTTAAACCGAAAAGGCATATCAATCTGCCCAAACATTCTTAGACTATCTATAAGAAGCCCTCTATCTTGGCGCCCAGCCAGGCCGCCCCGGTGCGCGCCGATACCTCATACGAGATTCGCTGCCAAGGATTTTCATGCCCTGGGACTCCCTCCCCCTCTTTTTCGTCGGCGCCCTGCTGATCTGGGTGCTCTATGCCTTCGTCCGCGAAAAGTGGAGCCCGGACATCGTCGCGGCCATTGCCGTGGCCGCCTTGCTGGTCAGCCAGTTGCTGACCCCGGGCGAAGTGCTAAGCGTGCTGTCCAACTCGGCGCCGGTGACCATTGCCTGCATGTTCGTGCTCTCCGCCGCACTGGAGCGCACCGGCTGCATCGACGCCCTCGGCAACTGGTTGGGAGATCTGGTCGGCACCAGCCCCATTCGCGTACTCACCGGTCTCACCGTCACCGCGCTGGTGGTGTCCGCCTGCCTGAACAACACGCCGGTGGTGGCCATTCTCACCCCGGTGGCCATCGCCCTGGCGCGCCGCGCCGGCACCCTGCCCTCCAAGCTGCTGATTCCGCTGTCCTATGCCACCATCCTCGGCGGCACCCTGACCATGATCGGCACCTCGACCAACATTCTCGTCGACGGCGTCGCACGCAAGGCGGGCATGGCGCCGTTCGGCATCTTCGAGATCACCGGGGTGGGCCTGGTCATGGCGGCCTTCGGCATGCTCTACCTGCTGACCATCGGTCATCGCCTGCTGCCGGAGCGGGAAACCCTGTCGCGCCAGCTACGCCCCGACCTGTCGCGCACCTTCATGACCGAGCTGCTGGTACCGCATGACTCGCCGATGATCGGCAAGACCCTGCACGAGGCCAATCTCAACGGTGGCAGCGGCCTGCAGGTGCTCAAGCTGTTTCGCGACGAACAGGAGCTGACCGAGCCCGGCGCCGATACCCTGCTGGCCAGTGGCGACCGCCTGATGCTGCACGGCCAAGTCAAGGACGTGGTGGAGTTGCGCGAGAGCGGCCACCTGAGCTTCAACCGCGGCAATGCCTTCGAGACCCTCAGCAGCCATGACGTGATCCTTGCCGAAGCCATCGTCGGGCGTAACTCGCGCTACAGCCACCGCCCAATGCGCGACCTCGACCTCACCGCACGTTACGGCATAGCCGTGCTGGCCATTCACCGCCAGGACGAGAACGTGCAGGGCAACCTCGACAACTTCCAGTTGCAGTTCGGCGACGTGATGCTGGTGGAAGGCACCCCAGCGCAGATCAAGCGCTTCGCCGACAACGGCGAGCTGATCAGCCTCAACGCCGTGCAGGAGCGCGCCTTCCGCCGTGATAAGGCGCCCATCGCCATCCTCGCCACTCTGGCGGTGATGCTGCTGGCCGCCTTCGGCGTCATGCCCATCGAAGGCCTGGCGATCATCGGCGCGGTGACCGTACTGGCCACCCGCTGCCTGGACGTAGAGGATGCCTACAAGGCGGTGGACTGGAAGATCCTCAGCCTGATCTTCGGCATGCTGGCCATCAGCATCGCCATGGACAAGGTGGGCCTGGTCAGGTTGATGGTGGAGAATGTCATGGGCTGGCTGCCCTGGGCCGGACCGCTGCTGATGCTGAGTTTCATCTACCTGTTCACATCGATCCTCACCGAGGTGCTGTCGAACAATGCCGTGGCCGTATTGGTGACGCCTATCGCCATCGGCATGGCTCAGCACCTGGGCATCGACCCGCGCGCCTTCGTGGTGGCCGTGATGTTCGCCGCCAGCGCCAGCTTCGCCACCCCCATCGGCTATCAGACCAACACCTTCGTTTACAACGCCGGCGGTTATCGCTTCACCGATTTCATGAAGGTGGGCATCCCTTTGAACCTGCTGCTGTGGGGCGTGGCCACGCTGGTCATTCCCTGGTTCTTCCCGCTGACTCCGGTGTGACGGCATAAGCTGCGAACGCAATGTTCTAATCCGGGAAGCGTTTTCGCCGCCTCCGTGCATTGACCGGGCCCCGGGCCTTATCCATGCTGCGAATCTTTCAATCTGCCCTTGAAGGAACATGCGCATGAAACTGGAAACCCTGGCCATTCACGCTGGCTACGACCCGGATCCCACCACCAAGGCGGTGGCGGTGCCGATCTACCAGACCAGCTCCTTCGCCTTCGACGACACCCAGCATGGTGCCGACCTGTTCGACCTGAAGGTGGCCGGCAACATCTACTCGCGCATCATGAACCCCACCAACGCCGTGCTGGAAGAGCGCGTGGCGGCGCTGGAAGGCGGCGTCGGAGCGCTGGCCGTGGCCTCCGGCATGGCCGCCATCACCTATGCCATCCAGACCCTGGCCGAGGCCGGCGACAACATCGTCTCGGTGGCCAAACTCTACGGCGGCACCTACAACCTGCTGGCCCATACCCTGCCGCGCTTCGGCATCCAGACCCGCTTCGCCGCGCACGATGACATCACCGCGCTGGAAGCGCTGATCGACGAGCGCACCAAGGCGGTGTTCTGCGAATCCATCGGCAACCCAGCCGGCAACATCGTCGACCTCCAGGCACTGGCCGACGCCGCTCACCGCCATGGCGTGCCGCTGATCGTCGACAATACCGTGGCCACGCCAATTCTCTGCCGCCCCTTCGAGCATGGCGCGGATATCGTCGTGCACTCGCTGACCAAGTACATCGGTGGTCACGGCACCAGCATCGGTGGCATCGTGGTCGACTCTGGCAAATTCCCCTGGGCCGATAACAAGGCGCGCTTCCCGCTGCTCAACACGCCCGATCCGTCCTACCACGGCGTCACCTACACCGAAGCCTTCGGCCCGGCCGCCTTTATCGGCCGCTGCCGCGTAGTGCCACTGCGCAACACCGGCGCAGCACTGTCGCCCTTCAACGCCTTCCTTATCCTGCAAGGCTTGGAAACCCTGGCCCTGCGCATGGAGCGCCACACCGACAACGCGCTGAAAGTGGCGCAGTACCTGCAGAAGCATCCGCAGGTGGCCTGGGTGAAGTACGCCGGTCTGGCCGACCATCCCGAGCATGAACTGGCCCAACGCTATTTCGGCGGTAAGCCGGCGGCGATCCTGTCCTTCGGCATTCAAGGCGGACAGGAGGCCGGAGCGCGCTTCATCGATGCGCTGCAACTGGTGGTGCGCCTGGTCAACATCGGCGACGCCAAGTCGCTGGCCTGCCACCCCGCGTCCACCACCCACCGCCAGCTCAGCGATGAGGAACTGCAGAAGGCCGGCGTACCGCGAGACATGGTGCGCCTGTCCATCGGCATCGAGCATATCGACGATATCCTCGCTGACCTGACCCAGGCGCTCGAAGCGGCGCGCGTCTGAGCGCTTGAAAAGCCGATGCTTCGGCTCCAGATAGCGGTCATAACCACTGGAGGGCACTTCTAAAAACGTAGGCGAGGCAGATGGCGGCCCCGCAAAAACAGGCGAGGAACGCTCGGAGTCGCGGTCGACTGTACTTTTGTACATGAGCATGACTCGCTCCGCTCGCCCCTTCGGAGCCGCACTGAAGTGCGTTGGCCGCAAGCGGCCTCCGAGTCTGTTTTTAACGCAGTGATGGCAACGTACGACTGCATGGATGCAGGAGGTAGAGCGACGCAGGAAGCCAAAGCCGAGGTAGTTTTTAGAGGTGCCCTGGAGCCGAATCATGAGCGATCCCCTGCTAATCCCCTGCCCGCACTGCAATGGGCTCAACCGCATTCCCGCCGAACGCCTGGGCGATGCCCCGCGCTGCGGGCGTTGCAAAAGCGAGGTGCTACCCGGCGCCCCCATCCCCCTGACGCAAGGCAACTTCGCCAGCCAGCTCAAGGGCGACCTGCCCTTGCTGGTGGATGTCTGGGCCAGTTGGTGCGGCCCCTGCAAAGCCTTCGCGCCGACCTTCCAGCAGGCCGCCGCACAGCTACAGGGACGCTGCCGCCTGGGCAAACTCGATAGCGAAGCCAACCCCAATCTGGCCGGGCAACTGGGTATCCGCTCCATCCCCAGCCTGATCCTGTTCAAGGGTGGCGTCGAGGTCGCTCGCCAGAGCGGTGCCATGCCACTGCCACAACTGCAGGCCTGGTTGCGCCAGCAGGGTATCTAGGGTCTGTAGCCCGGATGCAATCCGGGAAATTGCGTGCCGGTTATCCCCGGATTGCATCCGGGCTACGTGCCAGGGCTCTTGAGCGCTTCGGTCAGTCACCGTGGACGTTCGGGGCACTTGCGTAAGCTCAGCATCCTTATAGGCTGGCAGGGTCGACATTCGAGAATCCGCTCATGCCGCTGCCCATGGAAATCGCTCGCCAACTCACCGAGCAACAGATCGCCTTCGTCAAACGCAGCGGCCTCAAGGCCGAGGCGCTGGAGCCCGGTTTCGTGCGCCTGTGCATGCCGCTACAAGGCAACCAGAACCATATCGGCAGCATGTACGCCGGCGCGCTGTTCACCCTCGCGGAAATTCCCGGCGGCGCGCTGTTCCTCACCAGCTTCGACGCCAAGCGCTTTTACCCCGTGATCAAGGAAATGAACCTGCGCTTTCGTCGCCCGGCCATGGGCGACATCCGCGTCGAAGCACGCCTGTCGCCTGACGACATCGTGCGACTGCAGGAGCAAGCTTGCCTGCACGGCAAGGCGGACTACCTACTGGAGCTGCAACTGACCGACGGCAACGCGGAAGTGGTCGCGGAAAGTCGCGGCCAGTACCAATTGCGCTTACGCTGAGGGCAGCCGCTGCCTGCATTCGCAATCGGTAACAGTCCCTGACCTTGCTATAAATCAAAAGAGCGGCTATCTGAACAGACACAATAAAATTGCCGACGGGTATCGGCAGGAGAGCCGTCATCATGTTTCACCACATTCTCATCGCCCATGACTTGCGCGACACCGCTGACATGGCCTTGTGCCGCGCCAGCCAACTCGCCAAGCAGCACGATGCGCGCCTCACGATCCTGCACGTGCTCGACCCGAGCCAGAACAGCGAACAGCACGAGAAAGCCCGCCTGGCATTGGATCGCAGCCTGACCCAATACGCACCGCCCGGTACCGAGCTGCGCATGCTCAGCGGCAAACCTTCGGAGGTGGTGCTGCAGCAAGTGCAGGAGACAGGTTGTGATCTGCTGGTGCTCGGCAGCCATCAACAGCGCCATGATTTTTTCTCCGGCACCAGCCTGGATCGTATCGCGCGGCGTTGCAGCGTGCCGCTGCTACTGGTGGCCCGCAACGACTCAGCCCCCTACCAACGCGCCGTGGCTGCCCTGGATTTTTCTCTGTGCGCCTGCAGCGCTCTGGGTCAGGCTTACCGGCTGCTGCCCGGCAGCGCCGAGCTGCATGCCCTGCATGTATTCGAGCCGGACAAGGGCACGCCCAAGCAGATCGCCGAGCAGCTCGAAACCCAGCGGGCGCTGATCAGCCAGTTGCTGCACGACGAAGCGCTGATGCTGCCCCCGGGCGGCCCAACGCTGAGCCATGAAGTGCTGCAAGGTGGCATCCTGCGCAGCCTGCAGGAACAGATCAAAGCTCGCCGTAGCGAATTGCTGGTGCTCGGCAGTCACGGTCGTAGCGCCTTTTCCCAGGCCTTGCTGGGCAGCCTGGCGCAACACTTCCTGCACAAGGCGCCGTGCGACGTGTTCGTGGTGCGCTGAACGCCTGAAATGCAAACGCCGTGGTACGCCTGAGGCAGCCACGGCGTTTTTGCAGGCTCAGCTGTTCAACCGGCGTTGAGCAGATCGTGCAGCTCGACGAACTGCTGGGTCAGCTTGTGCCGTGCATCCAGATGGATCAGCGGCGTGCACGCCTGGTGCGATTCGCGCATCCTCACCGAGCTCATCAGGTTCACCGGCAGCACCGGCAGCCCTTCTGCGATCAGCTCGTCGAGCAGTTGCTGAGGCAGCACGGCACGCGGCTGAAACTGGTTGACCACGATGCCTTCCACTTCCAGCTTCTCGTTGTGGTCTTCCTTGAGCTCTTCGAGCTCGGCCAGCAGCCCGTACAGGGCATTGCGCGAAAAGCTGTCGCAGTCGAAGGGAATCAGCACGCGGTCAGCCGCGATCAGCGCCGATACGGTGTAGAAATTCAGCGCCGGCGGCGTGTCCAGATAGATGTGGTCGTAGTCTTCGCTCAACTCGTCGAGCAGTTTGCGCAGCTTGTTGATCTTGTGCTTCTGTTCCAGCTTGGGCTGCAGCTCTGCCAGTTCGGCCGTGGCCGTGATCACGTGCAGGTTGTCGAAGGGCGTCTCGTAGATATCCACCTTGCCCTTCTTGGCGAAGGGGCCGGATGACAGCGTCTGCTTGAAGAAGTCGGCGATGCCCACCGGAATCTCGTCGCCGGTCAAACCAGTGAGGTAATGGGTCGAGTTGGCCTGGGCGTCCAGGTCGACCAGCAAGGTGCGATAGCCCTGCGCCGCACTCACCGCCGCGAGATTGCAGGCGATGCTGGACTTGCCCACGCCACCCTTCTGGTTGAATACCACACGTCGCATCACGAGCCTCCCCCGATATTGGTTTTCCAAATTCTATGCAAAGGCCATGACAATCAAAGCTTTCAAAAAGTCATGCCAAGCAATAGCTCAAAGCCATCATGCATGCTAGTTTGCGCCCGCGCCAAATGGCGCATCAGGACAACACGCAAAACAAGGAAATGCAATGCAGTACCTACGCACACTCCTGCTCGGTAGCCTTCTGGTCATTACCACTGGCTGCGCCAGCGGGCTCAACTCCGTACAGAAAGCTGAACTCGATGCCTATGAGGCCCGTGGTCTGGCCATTCAGGAAAAAAGCCCTGGTGCTGGCGCAGCACTGGGGCTCTTGCCTGGCGGCGGTTCCTTCTACGGACGTGAATACGGATTTGGAGTAGCCAATCTGCTGCTCTGGCCTTTGTCTATCCTATGGGACCCTATCAGCGGCTACGATGCAGCACGCGCCATCAACTACAACGTAACCAAGGCGCATGTTGCCAAGCTTCATGAACGCGACATGCAAGAGCTGGATGATCAGCTAGGCAGTGGTCAACTCGATATTGCTCAATACACGCTGGAAAAGCGCAAGGTCGATACCAAGTACCGAGCAGGCTTCTAACAAAAAGCCCGGCAGTGCCGGGCTTTTTGTTGCGTCAGTGATACTGTGCCGAAAGCTCATGCACCGCCTCGAAGAAAGCCCCTGCGTTGGCCGGGTCGACCTCCGGGGTGATGCCGTGGCCCAGATTGAACACATGGCCGCTGCCGGCACCGTAGGCCGCCAGGATACGCGCCACCTCAGCACGAATCGCTTCCGGCTTGGCGTAGAGCACCGCCGGATCCATGTTGCCCTGCAGGGCGACCTTGTCACCGACACGGGTGCGAGCGCTGCCGATGTCGCAGGTCCAGTCCAGGCCCAACGCTTCTGCGCCACTATCGGCCAGGGATTCCAGCCACAGACCGCCGCCCTTGGTGAACAGGATCACCGGAACGCGACGCCCGTCATGCTCGCGAATCAGGCCGTCGACGATCTGCTTCATGTAGCGCAGGGAGAACTCTTGGTAGGCCGCCGCCGACAGCGCGCCACCCCAGGAATCGAAGATCTGTACCGCCTGCGCCCCGGCCAGGATCTGCCCGTTCAGATACGCCGTGACCGACTGCGCCAGCTTGTCGAGCAGCGCGTGCAAGGCCTGGGGATTGTCGTAGAGCATCGCCTTGGTCTTGCGGAAGTCTTTCGACGAGCCGCCTTCGACCATGTAGGTGGCCAGTGTCCAGGGGCTGCCGGAGAAACCGATCAGCGGCACACAACCATTGAGCTCGCGGCGGATGGTGCGCACGGCGTCCATCACGTAGCCCAGATCCTTCTCGGCATCCGTCACCGGTAGCGCCTCGATATCGGCCAGGCTGCTGATCACCTTCTTGAAGCGCGGGCCCTCACCCGTCTCGAAGTACAGGCCCTGACCCATGGCATCGGGGATGGTGAGGATGTCGGAGAAGAGGATCGCGGCATCCAGTTGCGGGTAGCGATCCAGCGGCTGGATGGTGACCTCGCAGGCAAGCGCGGGATTCTTCATCAGGCTCACGAAGTCGCCGGCCTTGGCCCGGGTCGCGCGGTATTCCGGCAGATATCGGCCAGCCTGGCGCATCATCCAGACAGGCGTGACATCCACGGGTTGCTTGAGCAGGGCACGAAGGAAACGGTCGTTCTTCAGGGCGGTCATGGCAGCATCCAGCGAAAAAAGTGCGGGCATTTTCGCAGAGCACAAAACAAAAGGCACGGCGGGTGCCATGCCTTTTGTCCATCGCGACGATTTGTCTCGCCTTTACTTGCCCTGCGTCATCAAACGCCCAGGTAGTCGAGGATGCCTTCGGCGGCGTTCCTGCCCTCGAAGATCGCCGTCACCACCAGGTCGGAACCACGCACCATGTCGCCACCGGCGAAGATCTTCGGGTTGCTAGTCTGGTGCTTGAAGGTGTTTTTCTCCGGCGCCACGACGCGACCCTGGCTGTCGGTCTGGATCTCGAACTGCTCGAACCAGGGCGCCGGGCTCGGACGGAAACCGAAGGCGATCAGCACAGCTTCCGCCGGGATGACTTCCTCGGAGCCCGGAATCGGCTCGGGGCTGCGGCGGCCACGGGCATCCGGCTCGCCGAGACGGGTCTCGACCACCTTGATGCCTTCCACCTTGCCGTCGCCGACGATGGCGATGGGCTGGCGGTTGAAGAGGAACTTCACGCCCTCTTCCTTGGCGTTCTTCACTTCCTTGCGCGAGCCGGGCATGTTCTCTTCGTCACGGCGGTAGGCACAGGTCACGGCCTTGGCGCCCTGACGGATCGAGGTGCGGTTACAGTCCATCGCGGTGTCCCCACCGCCCAGCACCACGACGCGCTTGCCCTTCATGTCGATGAAGTCTTCCGGCGACTTCTCGAAACCGAGGTTGCGATTGACGTTGGCGATCAGGAAATCCAGCGCGTCGTACACGCCCGGCAGGTCCTCGCCCGGGAAACCACCCTTCATGTAGGTGTAGGTGCCCATGCCCATGAAGACGGCATCGTACTCATCCAGCAGTTGCTGCATGGTCACGTCCTTGCCGATCTCGGTATTCAGGCGGAACTCGATGCCCATGCCGGTGAAGACTTCACGGCGACGGCTGAGCACGGTTTTTTCCAGCTTGAACTCGGGAATGCCGAAGGTCAGCAGACCGCCGATTTCCGGGTTCTTGTCGAACACCACCGGGGTCACGCCGTTGCGCACCAGCACGTCGGCGCAGCCCAGGCCGGCCGGGCCGGCACCGATTACCGCAACGCGCTTGCCGGTCGGTTTGACCTTGGACATGTCCGGGCGCCAGCCCATGGCGAAGGCGGTGTCGGTGATGTACTTCTCCACCGAGCCGATGGTCACCGCGCCGAAGCCGTCATTGAGGGTGCAGGCACCCTCGCACAGACGATCCTGCGGGCACACGCGGCCGCAGACTTCCGGCAGGGTGTTGGTCTGGTGCGAGAGTTCGGCGGCGGCCAGGATGTTGCCTTCCGACACCAGCTTGAGCCAGTTCGGAATGAAGTTGTGCACCGGGCACTTCCACTCGCAATAAGGGTTGCCGCAGCCCAGGCAGCGGTGCGCCTGGTCTGCAGCTTGCGCCGGCTTGAAGTTGTCGTAGATCTCGACAAACTCCTTCTTGCGCTGACGCAGCAGTTTCTTCTTCGGGTCTTTGCGCCCGACTTCGATGAACTGGAAGTCGTTATTCAGACGTTCAGTCATTGCATTACCTCATAACAGCAGCGGCAAGCATCAAGCTGCAAGCTGCAAGACAATCACGTTGGATCGGCAAGCCCGGAGCTGCTTATGACTTGCAGCCTGGGGCTTGCCGCTTGCGGCTTTACTGTGGGTTGGCACGGGTGCTGGACAGCAGCGACTTCAGACTGGCCGCTTTCGGTTTCACCAGCCAGAACTTGCGCAGGTAATCGTCCAGGTTTTCCAGCAGATTCTGCCCCCACTCGCTGCCGGTCTCTTCGACGTATTCGGCGAGCACGCTTTCCAGGTGGCTGCGGTAGGCCTCCATCGCTTCATTGTTGATGCGTTGGATTTCCACCAGCTCGTGGTTGACGCGGTCGTAGAAGCCGTTGTCCAGGTCGAGCACGTAGGCGAAACCGCCAGTCATGCCCGAGCCGAAGTTGTAGCCGGTCTTGCCCAGCACACAGACGAAACCGCCGGTCATGTACTCGCAGCAGTGGTCGCCAGTGCCCTCCACCACGGCGTGGGCGCCGGAGTTGCGCACGGCGAAACGCTCACCCGCAGTGCCGGTGGCGAACAGCTTGCCGCCAGTGGCGCCGTACAGGCAGGTGTTGCCGATGATGGCACTGTCCTCGGTGGCGAACGGGCTGCCAGCAGGCGGAGTGATAACGATCTTGCCGCCAGTCATGCCCTTGCCCACGTAGTCGTTGGCATCGCCTTCCAGACGCAGGTGCAGACCACCGGCGTTCCACACGCCGAAGCTCTGCCCGGCAGTGCCCTTGAAGCGGAAGGTGATAGGCGCGTCGTTCATGCCCTGGTTGCCATGCACGCGGGCGATCTCACCGGAAATGCGCGCACCGATGGAACGGTCGCAGTTGCCGATGTTCAGCTCGAACTCACCACCGGTTTTGTTGGCGATGGCGTCCTTGGCCATGTCCACCATCTTCTCGGCCAGCAGACCTTCGTCGAACGGCGGGTTCTTCGGCACCTGGCAGAACTGCGGCTTGTCGGCCGGGATATGCGCGCTGGCCAGCAGTGGCGACAGATCCAGGTTGCCCTGCTTGGCAGTTTCGCCCGGCAGCACTTCGAGCAGGTCGGTGCGGCCGATCAGCTCTTCCAGGCTGCGCACGCCCAGCTTGGCCAGCCACTCGCGGGTTTCCTCGGCGACGTAGGTGAAGAAGTTCATCACCATCTCGACGGTGCCGATGAAGTGATCCTTGCGCAGCTTGTCGTTCTGCGTGGCCACCCCGGTGGCGCAGTTGTTCAGGTGGCAGATGCGCAGATATTTGCAGCCCAGGGCCACCATCGGCGCAGTACCGAAGCCGAAGCTCTCGGCGCCGAGGATGGCGGCCTTGATCACGTCCAGGCCGGTTTTCAGACCACCGTCGGTCTGTACCCGCACCTTGCCGCGCAGGTCGTTGCCGCGCAGGGTCTGGTGGGTTTCGGCCAGGCCCAGTTCCCAGGGCGCACCGGCGTAGCGGATGGAGGTCAGCGGCGATGCGCCGGTACCGCCGTCGTAGCCGGAAATGGTGATCAGGTCGGCATAGGCCTTGGCCACACCGGCAGCGATGGTACCGACGCCGGCCTCGGCCACCAGCTTGACCGACACCAGTGCCTTCGGGTTGACCTGCTTGAGGTCATAGATCAGCTGCGCCAGGTCTTCGATCGAGTAGATGTCGTGGTGCGGCGGCGGCGAGATCAGGGTCACGCCCGGCACCGCGTAGCGCAGCTTGGCGATAAGGCCGTTGACCTTGCCCCCCGGCAACTGGCCGCCCTCACCGGGCTTCGCGCCCTGGGCCACCTTGATCTGCAGCACTTCGGCGTTGACCAGGTATTCCGGGGTCACGCCAAAGCGGCCGGTGGCCACCTGCTTGATCTTCGAGCTCTTGATGGTGCCGTAACGGGCCGGGTCTTCGCCGCCCTCACCGGAGTTGGAGCGACCACCCAGGCGGTTCATCGCCTCGGCCAGCGCCTCGTGCGCCTCCGGCGACAACGCGCCGAGGGAGATACCGGCGGCGTCGAAGCGCTTGAAGATCGACTGCAGCGGCTCGACTTCGTCGAGGCTGATCGGCGTGGCGGACTCCTTGACCTTGAGCAGGTCACGGATCATCGACACCGGACGGGTGTCGACCAGCGTCGAGTATTCCTTGTACTTGGCGTAGTTGCCCTGCTGCACGGCTTCCTGCAGGGTGCGCACCACGTCCGGGTTGTAGGCGTGGTATTCGCCGCCGTAGACGAACTTGAGCAGGCCGCCCTGCTGGATCGACTTGCGGTTGTTCCAGGCCTCCTGGGACAGCAGCTTCTGCTCGCTTTCGATGTCGACGAAACGCGCACCCTGGATACGGCTGGCCACGCCACGGAAGCACAGCTCGGTGACTTCGTCGGCCAGGCCGACCGCCTCGAACAGTTGCGCACCGCGATAGGAGGCGATCGTGGAGATGCCCATCTTCGACAGGATCTTCAGCAGGCCCTTGGAGATGCCCTTGCGGTAGTACTTGAATACTTCGTACAGATCGCCCAGCACTTCGCCGGTGCGGATCAGGTCGCCCAGCACTTCGTAGGCCAGGAACGGATACACCGCCGAGGCGCCGAAGCCCAGCAGCACGGCATAGTGGTGCGGGTCACGCGCGGTGGCGGTTTCCACCAGGATGTTGCAGTCGCAGCGCAGGCCTTTCTCGGTCAGGCGGTGATGCACGGCGCCGGTGACCAGCGCGGCATGCGCCGGCAGCTTGCCCGGAGCGATGTGACGGTCGGTCAGTACCAGCAGCACCTTGCCGGCACGCACGGCTTCCTCGGCCTGGTCAGCCATGTTGCGCACGGCAGCTTCCAGACCCAGCGACTCGTCGTAGTTCATGTCGATGACATGACGGTCGAAGCCCGGGCGATCCAGATTCATCAGCGCACGCCACTTGGCTGGCGAAATCACCGGGCTGCTGAGGATCACGCGGGTAGCGTGCTCCGGCGACTCACTGAAGATGTTGCGTTCGGCGCCCAGGCAGATTTCCAGGGACATGACGATCGCTTCGCGCAGCGGGTCGATCGGCGGGTTGGTAACCTGCGCGAACTGCTGACGGAAATAATCGTACGGCGAACGCACGCGCTGGCTGAGCACGGCCATCGGCGTGTCGTCACCCATGGAGCCGACGGCTTCCTGGCCCTGCTCGCCGAGCGGACGCAGCACTTGGTCACGCTCCTCGAAGGTGACCTGGAACATCTTCATGTACTGCTTGAGCTGATCCGGGTCGTAGAAGGCCGAACCATGGTCGCGGTCTTCCAAAGTCGCTTTGATACGCTGGGCATGCTTGCGCAGCCACAGCTTGTAGGGGTGGCGTGACTTCAGGCGGCTGTCGATGGACTCGGTGTCCAATACCTGGCCGGTCTCGGTGTCGACGGCGAGGATCTGCCCCGGGCCGACACGGCCCTTGGCGATGACGTCTTCGGGCTGGTAGTCCCACACGCCGATTTCCGACGCCAGGGTGATGTAGCCGTTCTTGGTGGTGACCCAACGTGCCGGGCGCAGACCGTTACGGTCGAGCAGGCATACGGCATGGCGACCATCGGTCAGCACCACGCCGGCCGGGCCATCCCAGGGCTCCATGTGCATGGAGTTGTATTCGTAGAACGCGCGCAGGTCGGCGTCCATGGTCTCGACGTTCTGCCAGGCCGGCGGAATGATCATGCGCAGGCCGCGGAACAGGTCGATGCCGCCGGTGACCATCAGCTCGAGCATGTTGTCCATGCTCGAGGAGTCGGAGCCAACACGGTTGACCAGCGGGCCCAGCTCGTCGAGATCGGGGATCAGCTCGTTGGCGAACTTGGTGCGACGGGCCTGCGCCCAGTTGCGGTTGCCGGTGATGGTGTTGATCTCGCCGTTGTGCGCGAGGAAGCGGAAGGGCTGCGCCAGCGGCCACTTCGGCAGGGTGTTGGTGGAGAAACGCTGGTGGAAGACCGCGATGGCGGTCTGCAGGCGCTCGTCACCCAGATCCGGGTAGAACTGCTGCAGGTCCGCCGGCATCATCAGGCCTTTGTAGATGATGGTCTTGTGCGAGAAGCTGCAGATGTAGTGATCGCTGTCGTCGGCATTGGCCACCGACGAGCGCCGGCGGGCGCTGAACAGCTTGATGGCGAATTCCTGGTCGGACAGGCCATCACCGCCGATGAACACCTGCTCGATCTGCGGCAGGCGTTCCAGCGCCAGTTGGCCGAGCACGCTAGTGTCGATCGGCACCTTGCGCCAGCCCACCAGTTGCAGGCCTGCCGCAAGGATTTCGCGGTTCATGTTCTCGCGCGCGACCTCGGCCTTGGCCGGGTCCTGATTGAAGAACACCATGCCCACGGCATATTGCGCAGGCAGTTCGACGCCGAACTGCTCCTGGGCGATGGCGCGCAGGAATCGATCGGGCTTCTGGATCAGCAGGCCGCAGCCATCACCGGTCTTGCCGTCGGCGTTGATACCGCCGCGGTGAGTCATGCAGGTGAGGGCCTCAATGGCGGTCTTGAGCAGGTGATGGCTAGCCTCACCTTGCATATGGGCGATCAAGCCGAAGCCGCAGTTATCCTTGAACTCATCAGGACGGTACAAACCTGCTTTCATAGGGGAAACTCTCACCAGGCTGCCTGTATTCCAGGCAAATTACTTTCTAATTCAATGTCTTAAACCCGAAAAGCGGGCACGGGCCAGCTTTGCGCAGGCAAAAGGGAGGTCATTGTACATATCCACCCACCCCGTCACAAATTTTCGTGACGAAGGGGTGAAAAATTATGTCGCAAAAACGAAGGATATGAACATCCAGCCATGATAGCGACCAACGAGTCACGACATGGAACACGCTTGCACACAGCGACGCCACAGGTAGGCGCCCCCCCCTGTAGCCCATCAGATTGAAAGCGTTATGAAGACATCCTGCAAGCGGGACGCACAGGCACCCCGCCGAGCAGCTACCAGGTATTCACCTAGCGACTCATTTCCTGCTGAATACTGCCAATCGTGCGCGGCCAGGGCTTACCAGCCTGCAGCTTGGCCGGTAAGGTTTTCACTGCCGCCTGGGCGGCCGCCCGGCTGGCGAAGCTGCCATAGGTCAGCACGTACAGCGGCTGGCCCTGATGGATTTTCTTGAAGTAGCGGTACTCACTGCCCCCTTCGCGCACCATGGCCTGAATATTCGCCTCGGAACGCGACCCCACCACTTGCAGCGCATAGCGTGATGCCGGCTGCTGAGCATACCAATTACCACCTGCCGGGCTGGGTGTTGCCGGCTTGGCGGTTGCTGGCGAAGGAGCTGGAGCCGGCTTGGCTGCAACGGCGGGCTCCGCCTGTTTGGTCTCTGTCTGCTTCAGTTGCTGCTGCGTAGCAGGCTTTGGCGCTGCAGGTGCAGGTGCAGGTGCAGGTGCAGGTGCAGGTGCAGGTGCAGGTGCAGCAGCGATTGGCGCAGGCGGTACGGTGACGGTCGAGGGATCTGGCGCAGCAGGCGGCTCGAAGTTGTCCAGTTCCTCGCCCGCGGCTTCGGCCAGGGGCTGACGGATCACGGCTTGCGGTTGACCGACCAAGGGCAAGGGCAGCGGCTGGCTGCTGCCCGCGAACTCGATGGCAGGCGCGCCACTGGCAGCCTGCGGCTCTGGCGCCTTTCCGTCGGCAGGCGCTGCAGAAGGCTGCAGGGGCAGCGAGGCACTAAGCTCAGGCTCGCTGGCAGGCTGGCTGTCGCGACCCTGCATCACCCAGGCAGCCGCCACCCCCACCAGCACCACGGCCAGCGCCAACAGATGTTTCTTCGGCAGGGAGAAGGAGAAACCGCCTCGACGCGCGCCGGAACGCTGCGCCAGCATCTGCTCGATCAGCAACTCGCGCGCCTCGCCGTTAATTGCACCCGGCCAGCCGCCGGAGCGCTGGTGAATCTCCTCGACCTGCTCCTCGCTCAATACCTCGATACCCTGCCCCGCCCCTTCCAGGCGCTGAGCGAGGTAGTCACGAGTCTCCTCCTCGGTATAAGGCTGCAGCTCGATGGCGTGATAGCACTCCTCACCGTTGGCCAATGCTTCGAGGCGCTCCAGCAGTGCCTGCTCGGCGAACAGGAAGACATGCGGGCGCCCCTCGCCATCGCCGGCCGCCAGGGTCAGCACCACCTGCAACGCCGCATCGTCAAGCTGATCGGCATCGTCGATCAACAGGTAGACTTCCTGTCCGGTCAAGGCCAGTTGCGAAACCTGGTTGAGAATCGAGCGGGTATCGGCCGTCGCCAGCGACAGCCCCTGGGCCACCTGGCGCAGCAGTGCCTCACCCCCGGTGATGCCCTGGGCAATGACCACGCTCTGCACAGCCTGTTTGTTGGTGCTGGCAACCAGCGCCTGGCGCAGCAGCGTTTTGCCACTACCCTCAGGCCCGGTTACCACCAGCAACAATTGGCTGTATCGCGCCAGATGATGCAATTGCCCCAGCACGGGCTTGCGCTGTGCAGGGAAGAACTTGAAGCCCGGCACCCTGGGCGCGAAGGGGTCGTGACTGAACTGGTAGTGCGCCAGAAACGCTTCGTCAGCATGCAAACTGGTCATGAATCACTCTTCAAGCGTTGATCGAGCGAGCCAGCGCTGCATAGTCGCAACGCAGCGTGGCCTCGAGAATTTCACGCGGATAGTCGGCCGTCACAACGGCCTCGCCCAGGCGCTTGAGCAGCACCAGGCGCAACTGACCATCCAGCACCTTCTTGTCTACCGCCATGTGCTGCAGGAACTGCTCCGGAGTCATGTTCTGCGGCGGTACTACCGGCAACCCGGCAGCCTGCAGCAGGCGCACGCCTCGATCACGATCGGCCGCCGACAGCCAGCCAAGGCGATGGGACATTTCCAGCGCCATCACCGTGCCAGCCGCGACCGCCTCGCCATGCAGCCAGACGCCATAGCCCTGCTCGGTCTCGATGGCATGGCCGAAGGTATGACCGAGATTCAGGGTGGCGCGCACCCCCGACTCACGCTCATCGGCACCGACCACGCGCGCCTTGGCTGCACAGGAGCGCTCGATAGCCTCGGTCAGCACCTGCTGATCGAGCGCACGCAAGGCCGGCATGTTCTGCTCCAGCCAGGCCAGGAAGGGCTCATCGCAGATCAGGCCATACTTGATCACCTCGGCCAGCCCCGCCGACAACTCGCGCACGGGCAGGGTATTCAGGCTGCAGGTATCGATCACCACGGCCTTGGGCTGGTAGAACGCCCCGACCATGTTCTTGCCCAACGGGTGATTGATGCCGGTCTTGCCGCCCACCGAGGAATCCACCTGGGAGAGCAAGGTCGTCGGCACCTGGATGAAATCGACGCCACGCTGATAGCAAGCGGCGGCGAAGCCTGCCATGTCGCCGATCACGCCGCCGCCCAAGGCCACGACCGTGGTGCGACGATCATGCCGAGCGCTCAACAACCCATCGAAGATCAGTTGCAGGGTTTCCCAGTTCTTGAAGGCTTCGCCGTCCGGCAATACCACCGAGGCAACACTGTAACCCTCGAGCACCTGCAGCAGCGCTTGCAGGTACAAGGGTGCGACGGTCTCGTTGGTGACCACCGCCACCTGCCGCCCGGCGATATGCTGAGCCAGCAATTCGGGGCGAGACAGCAGCCCCTGACCGATGTAGATGGGATAGCTGCGCTCGCCGAGATCAACGTGAAGTGTCTGCATGACGCCCCCAGGATAAAAAGGCGACTAGGATAGCGCAGTTCGCCCTGGGCTTTAACGGGGCGGTAGCATATCCAGCCGAGCCAGAATCTCCTGCACAACCATCCGCGGTGGGCGCTCGTCCGTCTCGATGACGATATCGGCGAGTTCACGGTACAGCGGGTCACGCACCGCCATCAGATCACGCAGCACCTGTGCCGGATTAGCATTGCGCAACAGGGGGCGATTGCGGTCACGCGCCGTGCGCTCGATCTGCTGTTCAACCGAGGCATGCAGATAGACCACACGCCCCCCCGCATGCAACGCCTGGCGGTTCTCGGCACGCATCACCGCACCACCACCAGTGGCCAGCACCAGACCATCCTGCCGGGACAACTCGGCGATGACCGATTGCTCGCGCTCACGAAAACCCTGCTCGCCTTCCACATCGAAGATCCAGGGGATATTGGCACCGGTGCGCTGCTCGATCTCCTTGTCGGAGTCCTTGAAGGGCAAACGCAGTTCTTTGGCGAGCAAACGCCCGATGGTGCTCTTTCCAGCGCCCATCGGGCCAACAAGGATTACATTCCGCACTTAGGTCATCGATTCACGGCAATGGCTTGGTTGTTCATGATGCGCGGGGTAAGGAAGACAAGCAATTCCGATTTGGTATCGCGCACCACGTCGCGGCGGAAGACACGCCCCACGAAAGGCAGATCGCCCAGAAAAGGAACCTTATCCACAGCAGAGCTTCGGGTGTTGGAGAACACACCACCGATTACGATTGTTTCCCCATCATTGATAAGCACCTTCGCGTTAACTTCATTCTTCTTGATTGGCGGAACGCCCAAGACTGCATTGGGATAGTCTGGCTCATCCTTGTTCACTTTAACTTCCATGATAATACGGTTATCAGGAGTGATCTGCGGCGTGACCTCCAGAGCAAGAGCAGCTTCCTTGAAGGCGACAGTGGTCGCGCCACTGGAACTCGACTCCTGATAGGGCACCTCAGTACCCTTGAGTATCTTGGCGGTTTCCTTATCGGAGGTTACTACCTTTGGCTGGGAAACGATTTCACCGTTACCACTCTTCTCCATCGCAGAAAGTTGCAAATCCAGAATAGCGTTATCGGTAATGAAACCAATACCGATACCAGAGGAACTATTCACCACCCCCATATCCACGAAAGGTACAGGCACGTTAGTGGTACCCACTGTAGGACGAGTACAGTTTCCTCCGAAAGGACCGCAGGTTCCGGCACCTTGAGGATTAACACCAGTCGCACCATCCTTACCGTATGAGCGCCACTTGGAACCTGCACCGCCCAAGGTTCCTCCCCAGCGAACTCCGAGGCTCTTGTCATAATCAACATTGGCCTCAACGATTCTCGCCTCGATCATGACCTGACGCACTGCGATATCCAACTGCGCAACGATACGGCGCAACTCATCGAGGCGCTCCTGGGTCTGGTAGGCGATAATACTATTGGTACGCTCATCGACAGCCAGCGAACCACGCTCTTCAGACGCAGCCCCACTACCCCCTGCGTCCGCATTAGTACCAGTAACCGACTGGAACAACTTGGCTATATCAGCCGCCTTGGCATAGTTCACCTGAATCAACTCACGACGCAGCGGTGCCAGCTCGGCGATCTGCTTCTGCGATTCCAACTCCTGGCGCTCGCGCGCGGCGATTTCATCCGCCGGTGCAACCAACAACACGTTGCCGACCTGACGCTTGTCCAGTCCCTTGGTCTTGAGCACCAGATCCAGAGCCTGATCCCAGGGCACGTTCTGCAGACGCAGAGTGATATTGCCGGAAACGGTATCACTGGCAACCAGGTTCAAGTTGGTGAAGTCCGCGATCAACTGCAGCACGGAGCGCACGTCGATGTCCTGGAAGTTCAGCGACAGCTTCTCGCCCTTGTAGACGAAGCGCTCGGCACTGCGACGCTCGGCATCTTCCTGGGTCAGCGGCTTGACGCTCAGGGTGAGCTTGTCGTCCGTCTGATAGGCGAGATAATCGTACTGCCCCACCGGCTCGATCAGGATGCTGGTCTTGTCGGCCGCGCCGCTCGCACTGACGAACTGCACCGGCGTAGCGAAGTCCTTCACATCGAGCTTTACGCGCAGGGACTCGGGCAGTTCGGTCTTGGCGAAGTCCAGACGAATCTTGCCACCCTGCTCCTGAATATCAGGGCTGACGGAGGGATCGGAAAGCGTGATGACGACATTTCCCTCACCTTGCTCACCACGCTGGAAATCGATGTTCTTCACGGCCCTGGTCGGTGCGCCATAGACCTTCTTGCTCGGAGCTGGAGCGACCGGGGTGGCCGCCACGGCCGGTCGGCTGGCCGGCGCAGCAGTGGATTCACCGACCAGCACGTAGAGATCGTTACCCTCCACACGCGTGCTGTAGGGCGCCAGGGTGCCGAGATTGACGATCAATCGCGTGCGATCCTTGGCCTCAACTATGGTCACGCTACGGGCATTGCCAGCGCCAAGCTCCCGGTTCTTCGCGCCGAGCTTGTTGGCAACGCCTGGCAGATCCAGGGCGATACGCGCTGGCTGCTCGATGGTATAGCCACGCGGCACTGCCACAGGCTCGTCGAAGGACAATTTCAGCTCGACCCGATCACCCGGCAAGCTCGCGACATCCATACCTTGAAGATTAGCCGCCAAAGCCGAGGACGATAAGAACGCCATCAATAAGGCGGCACTCAAGCAAGAAAGAGAGCCATTCATGTTAGTACCCTGTTTGGCAGACCGATTAGTTATATTCATCTCTTCACTTCGCCCCTATCAGGAGCGCTCCTTCAAGGGAAGGCTGCGCGGCCGCTCAAGCCAGCCACCTTCGCCATCCGGAACAATTTCCATCACCTCGATCTTGGAATCGTCGATCGAGATTATCTTGCCGTTATTACGCCCCAGATAATCACCCACCTTCACCCGGTGAACGCCGCCCGCCCCACTGACCAGTGCGAAGAGCTCATGGTCATTACGCAGGGTTCCCACCATCTCGAAGGTTTCGATATTGAAACCTTCGAGGAACTGCTTGACCCGGCTCTCATCAGGTTTGATTTCCTTGGAGCCCTTCTGCCGGGCCACCACATCGATCTTGACCGGCGGCTGGAACGGGCTGCGCAGCGAAGCGGCTCGATAGGTGAAGCTTTCATAGGGCTGAAAGGTCGGCAACGGCTCAATGGAACCCTTGGGTCTGGCACGCACCTCATCCATATAGGCGCGTAGATCGGAGAAGTCGCTACTGGCACCGCAACCTGCGAGCACGGAGAAAACCACTAACAAAGCCAGGCGAGAGAATTTCATCACTGCGCCCCCTTGTCGTTGTAGCGATAGGTCTTGGCCATGATCTGCATGCTCAAGCGACTGGAGTTTCCAGCACTCGCTGGCGCTAGCTGAAAGTCATGCAAGGTGACAATGCGTGGCAAGCTCGCCACGCCACTGACGAAGGTGGCCAGATCGTGATAGCCACCGGTGACTTTTATCTGAATCGGCAACTCGACATAGAACTGCTGAGTCACCTCCGGCAGGAGCTTGATTTCCTCGAACTCCAGGCCACTGCCCAGGCCAGTGCGGGTGATATCCTCGAGCAATCCAGGCACCTCGGTATCACTGGGCAATTGCCGGAGCAGTTCGCCGAAGGAAACTTCCATCTCCTTCATCTGCTCCTTGTAGGCCTCCAGGTTCGCGGCCTGGAAGGCCTTGCTGGAGAACTGCTCCTTGAGCGTCACCTCCTCACCCTGCTTGCGCTCCAGTTCCGACTGCAGATCCTTCAGATGGAAGTTGTATCCCAGGGCCAGGACAGCGATAAGCAGCAACAGCCCCGCGATGAACTTGACGGGTGCCGGCCAGGACCCCAGGTTGTTAAGGTCGAGATCATTGAGGTCGACACTACGTAGACTTTCCAAAGATTCACGCAAACTCATTTCGCAGCCTCCACTTGATCCGCTTGAGGCTGGGTCTGCTGCACCGTCAACTGAAACACATTAGCCTGATCGACGGCACCTGCGGTAACCGCCTTGACCTCGGTCAGATTGGGTGCGGTCAGCCATTCAGAGGCGTCGAGATTACGCATCAGATTGGAGACGCGGTTGTTCGATTCGGCAGCACCGACTATGGCGATCTCCTTGCCCGTCATCTTAACGCTGGTGTAATACACGCCGTCGGGCAAGGTTCTCACTAGCTGATCGAAGATACGCCCGATGATCGGACGATTGCCCTGCAGATCCTGAATGATCTTCATCCGCTCCAACAATTGCTGGCGGCGAGTCTTCAACTCACTGATTTCCTTGATACGCGAATCGAGCACGGCAATTTCGCTCTTGATGAAATTGTTGCGCGCATTCTGAGTATCGATAGCCGCCGTCAGCATCTGATCGCCCAAGAAGACACAACCCGCGCCGATGACCAGAACACCAAGCAGGCTGACCAGAAAGCGCTGCTTGCGCTCTTCGCGCAATTGCTCGCGCCAGGGTAATAGGTTGATACGCGCCATCAGTCGAAACTCCTCAACGCCAGACCGCAGGCAATCATCAGTGCCGGCGCATCACTGGCCAACGCACCTGCGTTGACCTTGCTACCCAGAGCCATATCGGCAAAAGGGTTGGCCACTAGAGTTTGCGTACCGATTTTCTGCTGGATGAGACGGTCAAGGTCGGGAATGGAAGCCGTTCCGCCTGCCAGCAGGACGTAATCGACATCACTGAACTGACCAGCAGCGAAGAAGAACTGCAGCGAGCGCGACACCTGCTGCACCACGGCTTCCTTGAATGGCTGCAGGACTTCGGCATCGTAGTCGTCCGGCAGGCCACCCTGCTTCTTGGCCAGCCCGGCTTCCTCGACGGACAGCCCGTAGCGTCGCTGAATTTCTTCGGTGAGCTGCTTGCCACCGAACAACTGCTCGCGGGTATAGATGGTGCGACCGTTGTGCAGCACGCTCAGCGTAGTCATGGTGGCACCGATATCGACGATGGCCACGGTGAGCTCGTCATGACCGGCGCCCAACTGACTCTCCAGCAGCGCGTAAGCACGCTCGAGGGCATAGGCTTCGACATCCACTACCTTGGCGGTCAGTCCTGCCAGGGCGAGGGCGGCCTCACGCACTTCGACGTTCTCCTTGCGGCAGGCGGCCAGCAGCACTTCGACCCGTTCGGGATTACGTGCAGCCGGCCCCTGAACCTCGAAATCGATCGCCACTTCCTCGAGCGGATAAGGAATGTACTGGTCGGCTTCGATCTTGAGCTGGTTCTCCAGCTCGTCGTCCGACAGCCCGGCCTCCATCTCGATGCTCTTGGTGATCACGGCGGAGCCGGCAACGGCCACTGCGGCTGATTTGACGCTCGTCTTGGCCTTGCTCAACACTCGAGACAGCGCCTGCCCCACCCCCTCCAGCTCGGCGATGTTCTTTTCCACGACAGCATTTGGCGGGAGCGGCTCGACTGCGTAAGCCTCTACCTTGTAGCGGCTTCCCGAGCGACTCAGTTCGAGGAGCTTGACCGAGGTCGAGCTGATATCGATCCCCAGCAGCGTATTCGCTTTCTTAGTGAAGAGCCCTAGCACGACCGTTTTCCTATTGGCATCCGCGACTTACGGACTATTTATGTTTTTCCACATTAAATATCAGTCTTGACAGAAGCGCAAATGGCTACCCCGAGGAAAAAACGCTTATAATGTGATCGATTTTTCCCTTTTAGCCTCGGCTACTGCTTAACTCATTCTTTTACTTGGAATTCCGAACATTTTGATGCGCCTGCTGAAGTTCTTGTGCTGGTCTTGCCTTGCCGTATTTTGTGGACTGTTGCTCAGTTTCAGCGGCGCATACCTTTATCTTAGCCCGACCCTTCCCTCCGTCGAATCATTGCGCCAGGTGCAGCTACAGATCCCGCTGCGGGTCTATAGCAGCGACGCCAAGCTGATCGCCGAATTCGGCGAAATGCGCCGCTCCCCCATTCGCTTCGACGAAATCCCCAAGGATTTCATCAGCGCCCTCCTGGCGGCGGAAGACGATAATTTCGCGAACCATTATGGCGTCGATGTGACGAGCCTGATGCGCGCTGCCACGCAATTATTGAAAACCGGTCAGATTCAGAGTGGCGGCAGCACCATTACCATGCAGGTGGCGAAGAACTTCTTCCTCACCAACGAGCGCAGTTTTTCGCGCAAGGCCACCGAAATTCTCTTGGCCTTGCAGATCGAACGCGAGCTGAGCAAGGACGAGATCCTCGAGCTCTACGTGAACAAGATCTATCTGGGCAACCGCGCCTATGGCATCGAAGCGGCAGCCCAGGTCTACTACGGCAAATCCATCCGCGACCTGACCCTGGCACAGATGGCCATGATCGCCGGCTTGCCGAAAGCGCCTTCGCGCTACAACCCCCTGGTCAATCCAACCCGCGCCAAGGAACGCCGCGACTGGATCCTTGGTCGCCTCTACCGCCTCGGGCGTATCGACCAGGCGCGCTACGAAGCGGCCCTGGCCGAAGAAGTGGACGCGCGCTACCACGTACCCACTCCCGAACTGAACGCCCCTTACATCGCCGAAATGGCCCGTGCCGAAATGGTCGGGCGCTATGGTAGCGAGGCCTACACCGAGGGCTACAACGTCACCACCACCGTGCCCAGCCATCTGCAGGAAATCGCCAACGACGCATTGCGCCAGGGCCTGATCAGCTATGACCAGCGCCATGGCTACCGAGGCCCGGAAAGCCGCCTGCCCGGCATGACGCGTGAAGCCTGGCAGGCCGAGTTGAGCAAGTACCGCAGCATCGGCGGCCTGGAGCCGGCGATCGTCACCCAAGTGGAAAAGAGCGGCATTCTGGTGCTCAGACGCAACGGCGAGGAACAAGCCGTGCCCTGGGACAGCATGAAATGGGCGCGCCCCTTCCTCAATACCAACAGCCTCGGCCCACGCCCACAGCAACCAGCGGATGTCACAGCGGTTGGCGACGTGGTGCGCGTGCAGCAACAGCAAGATGGCAGCCTGAGCTTCGTGCAGATCCCGGCCGCCCAGAGCGCGCTGGTATCCCTCGACCCCAACAGCGGCGCCATCGAGGCATTGGTGGGCGGCTTCTCCTTCGAGCAGAGCAATTACAACCGCGCCGTGCAAGCCAAGCGCCAGCCCGGCTCTAGCTTCAAACCCTTCATCTATAGCGCGGCCCTGGATAGTGGCTACACCGCCGCCACCCTGGTTAACGACGCACCGATCATCCTCTCGGACGACTACCTCTCGCAGAAATGGCGACCGAAGAACGACAACAACACCTTCCTCGGCCCGATTCGCCTGCGCGAAGCGCTGTATAGGTCGCGCAACCTGGTGTCGATCCGCCTGCTGCAGGACATGGGCGTGCCGCGAACCCTGGACTACATCCAACGCTTCGGTTTCGATGAACAGGACCTGCCGCGCAACCTGTCCCTGGCGCTGGGCACCGCCAGCCTGACCCCCATGGAAATCGCCGAAGGCTGGGCAACCTTCGCCAACGGCGGCTACAAGATCGAGCCCTACCTGATCCAGCGCGTCGAGGATCGCAACGGCAAGACCCTGTTCCGCGCCAATCCGGCGCGGGTGCCGGGCAGCGAGCCGAACCAGGAAAATGCGAATCTGGCCGTGAACGCGACGGACGACCTGCCGCCACAGGAGCCCAAGGTCGCGGAACGGATCATCGACGAACGCACCGCCTACATCATGACCAGCATGCTGCAGGACGTGATCAAGCGCGGTACTGGCCGCCGCGCTCTGGCCCTTGGCCGCAACGACCTGGCAGGCAAGACCGGTACCACCAACGAGTCCAAGGACAGTTGGTTCTCCGGCTACAACGCCGACTACGTGACCACCGTATGGGCTGGTTTCGACCAGCCGGAAAGCCTCGGTCGCAACGAATACGGCGGCACCGTCGCCCTGCCGATATGGATGAACTACATGGGCCCCGCCCTCAAGGATCGTCCGAGCCACGCCCCCAAGGAACCCAAGGGCATCCTCACCCTGCGCGTCGACCCGGTCAGCGGCCGCGCCGCCTCGCCCGGCACGCCGGATGCCTACTTCGAGGTATTCAAGAGCGAAGACTCGCCGCCGCCGATGAACGAGTTCGAGCCGGGCATGGGCGCCCCTGGCAGCCCGCTGCCGGCCGACGAGATGGCACCGATCGATCTGTTCTAGAGGAGCAGCTACAAGCTGCAAGCCTCAAGCGGTAAGTAGAAGCGGCGCGGGGAGCATTTGATATACCGGAGCTACGATCATGCTCCGGGAGCGGTTTTTCTCTTACTTGCAGCTTGTGGCTTGCAGCTTGAGGCTCAATAAAAAACCCGCCGAAGCGGGTTTTTTATTGAGCGGCAGCTTAGCCGTTGAACACTTCGTCCACCGACTTCAGCGGATAGTGCTTCGGATAGGGCAAGGTCGCCACGCCGGTCTCGATGGCGGCTTTGGCCACGGCATCGGAGACCATGGTGATCAGGCGCTTGTCCATCGGCTTCGGAATGATGTACTCACGGCCGAACTCGAGCGACTGCACACCATAGGCATCACAGACGTCCTGCGGCACTGGCTGCTTGGCCAGGTCGCGCAGGGCGAGGGCGGCAGCGATCTTCATCTCTTCGTTGATGCGAGTGGCACGCACGTCCAGAGCACCACGGAAGATGAAGGGGAAGCCCAGCACATTGTTCACCTGGTTCGGGTAATCGGAACGGCCGGTGGCCATGATCACGTCGTTACGGGTGGCGTGCGCCAGTTCAGGCTTGATTTCCGGGTCCGGGTTGGAGCAGGCGAACACGATGGGGTTGGGTGCCATGCGGGCCAGATCCTCTGCGCTGAGCAGGTTGGCACCGGACAGGCCGACGAACACATCCGCGCCATCGAGTGCCTCGGACAGGGTGCGCTTGGCGGTTTCGGTGGCGAACACGGCCTTGTACTGGTTCAGGTCGTCACGACCGGCGTGGATCACGCCTTTGCGGTCGATCATGAAGATGTTCTCGACCTTGGCGCCCATGCTCACCAGCAGCTTCATGCAGGAGATGGCCGCAGCACCGGCGCCCAGGCAGACGATCTTCGCTTCGGGCAGAGTCTTGCCGGCGATTTCCAGGGCGTTGAGCATGCCGGCGGCGGTGACGATGGCGGTGCCATGCTGGTCATCATGGAATACGGGGATGTCGCACTGTTCGATCAGCGCGCGCTCGATCTCGAAGCATTCGGGGGCCTTGATATCTTCCAAGTTGATGCCGCCGAAGGTGATGGAGATGCGCTTCACGGTGTCGATGAAAGCCTGCGGGCTCTCGGCATCGACTTCGATGTCGAACACATCGACGCCGGCGAAACGCTTGAACAGCACGCCCTTGCCTTCCATGACCGGCTTGGAGGCCAGCGGGCCGAGATCACCCAGACCGAGGATCGCGGTGCCATCGGAAATGACTGCTACCAGGTTGCCTTTACCGGTGTAGCGGTAGGCAAGCTCCGGATCGCGCGCGATCTCGCGCACCGGCTCGGCGACACCCGGGCTGTAGGCCAGCGACAGGTCACGGGCAGTGGCAGTGGGCTTGGTGAGCTCGACGCTCAGCTTACCCGGACGGGGCTTCTCATGGTATTCGAGAGCGGCAGTTTTCAGATCAGACATAGTGGCGTTCCGCTTTTGTTGCTGTTGAATGGGCAGGCGGCCGAGGATACGCAAGTTGTATACAGCTCGACAAGACTGTTCGGTCGCACTGCAACCGCCGCTTCACCGAAGCGTCTTCACCCAGTCACCAGCACGCGGCTCGCCGCTTGGATAAAGGTTGTTGAGCAGGCGCAGACGCGCCTCGCCTCCTTCACCCGCTGGCCCCTGCCTGGCCAGCGCGGCCATGCTCTGCCCCGCCTTGATGCGCACCAGCTTGAGCCGTACCGGCTCGGCCAACTTGCGCTCCTTGGCCGTCAGGGCACGGAAACTGCGGATGACGCCGAGAAAGCGCGCATCCTCGGTTTCCAGCGATGCCCGCCCCTTGACTGCCGCCACGAACAGAAAGGCATTGGCACCGCGATAGAGCACAGCGACGCGGCGCGCCGACTGCCCGGGCAGCACGGCGGTATAACCTTGCAGCGACCCGACTCGTAGCTCTTCGCCGGCCAAAAGGCGCTGGCCGCCCACCCGCTGACGCAGGAACTCGGCGGGCGTCAGGCGTTTGTCCGCCGGCTCGAGGGTCATGGCGATGAATGCCTGCTCGTCCGGGGCATGCCCGATCAACACGTCCGGGCGATTGACCAGTTGCCAGCCCTGCGGATAGCTCAGGGTGAAGTCGAGTTCACCATGATAGAACTGCTGGCCGCGACGAATGCCATTGGCCGCCGAGTCGCCGAATACCAGACCGTCGAGCATCTGCAGGAAGGTATCGCGACCGACTTCCTGATTGCTGCCAGCCAGGGCACGGGCCGGGCCGAGCACTTGCTGCAGGCGGCGGTCGTTGTCGGGATGGGTGTCGAACAGGCCGTGGTAGCCACCGACAGCAGGTGCCTCACCACGCTTGGCGGCCTCATCGCGGGCGAAGGTTTCCTGGTTCTTCAGCACCTTGACCACCTCGATCATGGCCTGCGGATCGTAGCCACTGCGCGCCAGGTACTGCGCACCGAGGCCATCGGCCTCCAGCTCCATGTCACGGCCGTAGCCCCGCACGAAGGCATTGCCCATGACATTGGTCAGATCCCCCACCGCACCGATGCCCGTACCGATGGCCGCCGCCTGACCGAGCAGCCCCCAGGCTGTGGACTGGCTCTGCTGGCGCACGCTGTGGCGCGCCGTCACGTGCCCGACCTCATGCCCCAGTACGGCCGCCAGCTCCGCCTCGGAATTGAGGTAGGCGAGCAAACCACGGTGGATATAGATGTAGCCCCCCGGCAGGGCGAAGGCGTTGACGTCCGGGCTGTCGACCAGGGTGAACACGTACTTGAGCTGGCTGCGGTGGCTGTTGCGTGCCACCCGCTCGCCGACGCGCTGGATATAGGACTGCAGTTTGGCGTCGTCGTAGCGCGGGTATTGCTTGAGGATTTCCTGGTTGTAGCGCGCACCCATGTCCAGCTCCTGGCGCTCGCTCATCATCACGAAATCGTTGCGTCCGGTGGCCGGGTTCACCGCACAGCCGGCGAGCCAGACACACAGCAGGCACACCCCCAGAGTACGCATCATGGCAACACCTCCAACATCGCCGGGTGGGTCAGTGGCAACATCCAGCGCGCCTGCCCGGATTTCAAACCACCGCGGCTCTGCCGGTCGATCACCCAGCCACGAGCCTCGACATTTCGCCCTTGCAGACGCATCAGGGCGCGATCGTCGAACGCAGCGAGCAACTCGGGGGCCACGCGCAATACACGGTTGCCGTCCAGCTCCAGCCATAGACCACCACGATTGCGCTGCACATCGGCGACGCGCCCGGTTATCAGGGCAAAACCGCCGCTACGCAACTGGCCGGCCTGCTTCGCCTGCACCTGCCGCCACAACCCCAGACGCTGCTGGCGCGCTTCGCGCTCGGCCTCGCCCTGGCAACGCACCAGTTGCGTATTGGGCGCGACGGCGACCATGAAACCCAACCCCTCGCTGAGCAGTTGCGCCTCGATATTGCGCCCGTCACGCCCATACAGGTGCGCCAGGGTGCGCCCATAATGATCCTTGCCCTGCTTGCCGATCTGCACACCCAGCTTGCCGCCACTAGCCTCGACCAGTGCCTGCAGACGGCGCCTGGCCTGCACGGCATAGGGCTCGTCACTGCGGCCCTTGCGCCCCAGCTCCGGGGTATTGATGCCGATAAGACGCACGCTGCGCCCGTCGACCAGGCGCAGGGTATCGCCATCCACCACCTGGCGCACGGCCACCTGCTGCAGGTCGGCGCGCAACGGGCAGAAGGCCTGGGCGAACTCCAGCCACAACAGAGAAACGAAAAAGGCGCCCACCAGGGACGCCTTTTTCAGATTCACGGAGAGGTGCATGGCACGTTCCGTTACCGCTCGGCCGCTTACTTGGCGCCGAACACGCCGAAGCGCTGCTTGAAGCGGTCGATACGACCACCGGTATCCAGCACCTTCTGCTTGCCGGTGTAGAACGGGTGGCACTCGGAGCAAACGTCGAGGCTCAGGTTCTTGCCCAGGGTGGAGCGAGTCTTGATCACGTTGCCGCAGGAGCAGGTAGCGTCGATCTCGACGTAGTTCGGATGGATATCGGCTTTCATGGTGCTTTCCTCGGGGTAGTCGTGCCGCCACCCGACCCAACGTCAGGCACCGCACGGAAATAGGCCGCGCATCTTACCAGACGCGCTGAGCGATGCAAGCGCGCGCAGCGCGCCGGCCGTCGCGTGCTAAGATCGCCGGCCTGTCCATGGAGCTTATGGCTTGCCCGACCTGATCCTGCGCCTCGCCCTACCCTCGCCGCTGCGCCGCCTGTTCGACTACCTTGCCCCCGCTGGCGTGTCGCGCAGCGCCTTGCAGCCAGGTGTACGCCTGCGCGTGCCGTTCGGCCGACGCGAACTGGTCGGCATCCTGGTGGAAGTCGACAGCCAGAGCGAGGTACCCGCCGACAAGCTCAAGCCCGCGCTGGAGCTGCTCGATGCGCGCCCACCGCTGCCCGCATCACTGTTCAAGCTGTGCCTGTGGACGGCGCAGTATTACCAGCACAGCCTTGGCGACACCCTGAGCTGGGCGCTGCCGGTGCTGCTGCGCCAGGGTGAGCCGGCGCAGGTGCGCCAGGAACGCTACTGGCTGGCCAAAACGGGCGCCAGCGTCGACGACCCGCGTCTGGCCCGTGCGCCGCGCCAGCAGGAGGCACTCAAGGCCCTGGCGCAGCACCCGCATGGCGTCGCTCACAGCCTGCTCAGCCAGTTGCAGCTCAACCGCGACAGCCTGCAACTGCTGCATGAGAAGGGCCTGGCCACGGTCGAACTGCGGCGCAACCTGCCGCATGCCAAGCCCGGACATTGGCTGGCGCAACCGGAACTGCCGCTCAATGCCGAGCAGCGCGCCGCCGTCAATGCCGTGGCCTCGGGCTGGAACCAGTTCAACGCCTATCTGCTGGCTGGCGTGACCGGCAGCGGCAAGACCGAGGTCTATCTGCAACTGATCCACCAGTGCCTGCAAGCCGGCAAACAGGCCCTGGTGCTGATCCCGGAGATCAACCTCGGCCCGCAGACCTTCGACCGCTTCGCCCGGCGCTTCAACGCGCGCATCGCCCTGTTGCACTCGGCGGTGAACGACCGTGACCGCCTCGATGCCTGGTTGGCGGCGCGCGATGGCGAGGCCGACATCATCATCGGCACCCGCTCGGCGCTGTTCACGCCGATGAAGCACCCAGGGCTGATCATCGTCGACGAAGAACACGACGCCTCCTATAAACAGCAGGAAGGCCTGCGCTACCACGCTCGCGACCTGGCGCTGGTGCGCGCCCATCAGGAAGAGGTGCCCATCGTCCTCGGCTCGGCCACACCTTCGCTGGAAAGCCTGCACAACGCCCATAGCGGCCGCTACGCCCTGCTCAAGCTGACCCAGCGCGCCGGCGGCGCCAGCCAGCCACGTTTCCTGCGCCTGGACGTGAAGAGCCGGCCGCTGGACTCGGGCATCTCCGGGCCGATGCAGCAGGCCATCGCCCAGACCCTGGCGGCTGGCCAACAGGTGCTGGTGTTCCTCAACCGCCGCGGCTTCGCCCCGACCCTGCTCTGTCACGACTGCGGCTGGCTGTCGGAATGCCCTCGCTGCGATGCGCGCATGACCGTGCATCAGCGCTACCAGGAACTGCGGTGCCATCACTGCGGCCATGTCGAGCGCCAGCCGAGCCACTGCCCCAAGTGCCAGCACGTCGACCTGCGCCCGGTAGGAGCCGGCACCGAGCGAGCCGAAGAGCGCCTGGCCGTGCTGTTCCCCGATCATCCGGTGCTGCGCATCGACCGCGACAGCACCTCGCGAAAAGGCGCGATGGATCGCCTGTTCAGCACCATCAACAAGGGCGAACCGTGCATCCTGGTCGGCACCCAGATGCTCGCCAAGGGCCACCACTTCCCGCGCGTCACCCTGGTGGCCATTCTCGATGCCGACGGAGGCTTGTTCTCCGCCGACTTCCGCGCCAGCGAGCGCATGGCCCAGTTGATCGTGCAGGTGGCTGGCCGCGCCGGGCGCGCCGAAGAGCCCGGCAAGGTGATCATCCAGAGCCACCTGGCCGACCATCCGCTGCTGGTGCAGCTCACCGAACAGGGCTACTTCGCCTTCGCCGAACAGGCCCTGAGCGAGCGCCGCGCGGCCGGCCTGCCACCCTTCTGCCACCTGGCGCTGCTGCGCGCAGAAGCGCATAAACCCGGCCAGGCCGAGAGCTTTCTCGATGAAGCCTGCTGCGAAGCCGAACACCTGCTGGGCGAGCTGGGCCTGACCGGCATCGAACTGCTCGGCCCGGTGCCTGCGCCGATGGAGCGCCGCGCCGGGCGCTTCCGCGCGCAACTGCTGCTGCAAGGCAATGCCCGCGCGCCCCTGCACCGCCTGCTCACCCCCTGGTCTCTGGCACTGGAGCAGATGCCCAGCGGCCGCGCGGTGCGCTGGTCGCTGGACGTCGACCCGATCGATCTTTTCTAAGCTGCAAGCTTCAAGCAAGAGCGGCGGCGTGCTTTTCCTTGTCGCTTGTGGCTTGCAGCTTGTCGCTGCTCTTATAATGCGCAGTTTTCGACCAAACCCAAGGCAACCCGAGCCGACCATGAAAGACAGCATTCGCCACCTGATCCAGCAAGCCCTTGACCGCCTCACCGCCGATGGCGTGCTGCCAGCGGGCCTGACGCCGGCCATCCAGGTGGAGAACACCAAGGACAAGAGCCACGGCGACTTCGCCAGCAATATCGCCATGATGCTGGCCAAACCGGCCGGCATGAAACCGCGTGACCTGGCCGAAAAGCTGATCGCAGCGCTGCCGGCCGATGAACAGATCGCCAAGGTGGAAATCGCCGGCCCGGGCTTCCTCAACTTCTTCCAGAACAGCGATGCCCTGGCGCAGCGCCTGGAAGCGGCGCTGGCCGATGCCAAGCTCGGCGTGCGCAAGAACGGCCCGACGCAGCGCGTGGTGGTCGACCTGTCGGCCCCCAACCTGGCCAAGGAAATGCACGTAGGCCACCTGCGCTCGACCATCATCGGCGACGGCGTGGCCCGTGTGCTGGAGTTCCTCGGTGACAGCGTGATCCGCCAGAACCACGTTGGCGACTGGGGCACCCAGTTCGGCATGCTGCTGGCCTACATGCAGGAAAACCCGGCGGCGGCCGAGAGTGAGCTGGCCGACCTGGAAGGCTTCTACCGTGCCGCCAAGAAGCGCTTCGACGAATCCCCCGAGTTCGCCGACCGCGCCCGCGAGCTGGTGGTCAAGCTGCAGGCCGGTGACGCCGAATGCCTGCGCCTGTGGAATCGGTTCAACGACATCTCCCTGAGCCACTGCCAGGCGCTGTACGACCGCCTCGGCGTCAAGCTGAGCATGGCAGACGTCAAGGGCGAGAGCGCCTACAACGACGACCTGCCGCAGGTGGTCGCCGACCTCGCCGCCAAGGGCCTGCTCACCGAAGACAACGGCGCGAAGTGCGTGTTCATGGAGGAATTCAAGAACGCCGAAGGCAACCCGCTGCCGCTGATCGTACAGAAGGCCGGCGGCGGCTACCTGTACGCCACCACCGACCTGGCCGCCACCCGCTACCGCTCGGGCACGCTCAAGGCCGACCGCGTGCTGTACTTCGTCGACCAGCGCCAGGCCCTGCACTTCCAGATGGTCTTCGCCTGCGCGCGCCTGGCCGACTTCGTGCCGGCCAGCATGGAAATGGAGCACATGGGCTTCGGCACCATGAACGGCCCGGATGGTCGCCCATTCAAGACCCGCGACGGCGGCACCGTGAAACTGGTGCACCTGCTCGATGAGGCCGAGCAGCGGGCCTATGAACTGGTCAAGAGCAAGAACCCGGAGCTGGGCGACGACGAGTTGCGCCAGATTGCCCGCGTGGTGGGCATCGCCTCGGTGAAATACGCCGACCTGTCCAAGCATCGCACCAGCGACTACAGCTTCAACTTCGACCTGATGCTCAGCTTCGAGGGCAACACTGCGCCCTACCTGCTGTATGCCTACACCCGCGTGGCCGGCGTTTTCCGTAAGCTGGGCAAGGGTGCGGACGAGATCGGCGGGCAGATCACCCTGGTCGCCGAGCAGGAGCAGGCCCTGGCCGCCAAGCTGGCGCAGTTCAATGAGTTGCTGGGCAGCGTCGCCGAAAAGGGTACGCCGCACATGCTCTGCGCCTACCTGTATGACCTTGCCGGCCTGTTCTCCAGCTTCTACGAGAACTGCCCGATACTGAATGCCGAAGACGAGGCCACTCGCAACAGCCGCCTGCGCCTGACCGCCCTCACCGGACGCACCCTCAAGCAGGGCCTGGAACTGCTCGGCCTGGAAACCCTGGAGCGCATGTAACCCGCCATGGCGAAGAAGAAACCCGCACCCAAGCGCGGCGCGAGCCGCTACCAGGCACCCGCCAAGAAGCCGGTACCTGGCTGGATCTGGCTGGCCTGCGGCCTGGTGGTCGGCGGCTTCTTCATGTTCCTGTTCAGCCTCGAACCGGGGCGTGACGAAGTGCGCCGCGACAAGGGCGAGCAGACTGCCAAGAGCAACAAGCCCGAGCCCAGGCCGCAGGCGAGCGAACCTGCCAGGCCCAAGTACGACTTCTATACCCTGTTGCCGGAATCCGAGGTGATCCTGCCGCAGGCGCTGGAGGAGACCCCACCGCCCACGCCGACACCAGAGCAAAAGCCGGTAACCCCGGAAGAAGCGGCGAAGATCGACACCGCCCGCGCCGAAGCCGCGCTCAAGGGCGAAGTACCGCCACCGCCGCCGCAGGTGATCGCCAGCGCCCCCGTCACCACCCAGTTCTTCCTCCAGGCTGGCTCCTTCCGCCGTCGCGAGGACGCCGACGCCCTGCGCGCGCAGATCATCCTCCTCGGGCAGAACGTCAAGGTGGAAACCGGCAAGGTACGCGAGGAAACCTGGCATCGCGTACTGGTCGGCCCCTACGCCACCCGCGAACAACTGGCCGGTGCGCAGAAATCTCTCGCCGCCAGCGGTTTCAGCAACCTGCTGTTACAACAACGCCAAGTCCGTTGAAGCGGCTGCAAGCTGCAAAAGGATGGATCGGTACGCTGATCGCCCAACAGGCCGTTGAAAAACGTAGGCGACGACTGCATGGATGCAGGAGATAGAGCGAAGCAGGAAGCCCGAGCCGAGGCAGGCTGGCCGAGGCGAAAACAGCCGAAAAAAGCACTGGGCCCGCACTCGGGGTTACGTGCTGTAAATGAGCATTTGATTCGCTTCGCTCACCCCTGCGGGGCCGCGCTAAAGCGCGTTCAATCTTCGATTGTGAGGCTGTTTTTAACAACGGCCAGACAACGCAGGTAGTTTTTCAACAGCCTGTTAAGCCCGTCGCTGGTTGAAAAGCCGCGACTAGCACCCCATCTGATTCTTCATCCGGGCAATTGGCCCCGCAGCGTGGAGATTCACCCTTGACCACCATCGTTTCAGTACGCCGCCACGGCAAGGTCGTGATGGCTGGCGACGGCCAGGTATCCCTGGGCAACACCGTGATGAAAGGCAACGCCAAGAAGGTGCGTCGCCTCTACCACGGTCAGGTGCTGGCCGGCTTCGCCGGAGCCACCGCCGATGCCTTCACCCTGTTCGAGCGTTTCGAGGGCCAGTTGGAAAAGCACCAGGGTCACCTGGTACGCGCCGCCGTCGAACTGGCCAAGGACTGGCGTACCGACCGCAGCCTGAGCCGCCTGGAAGCCATGCTGGCGGTGGCCAACAAGGACGCCTCCCTGATCATCACCGGCAACGGCGACGTGGTCGAGCCCGAGGAAGGTCTGATCGCCATGGGTTCCGGCGGCAACTTCGCCCAGGCCGCCGCGCGCGCCCTGCTGATGAAGACCGATCTGTCCGCCCGCGAGGTGGCCGAGACTGCGCTAGGTATCGCCGGCGACATCTGTGTCTTCACCAATCATCACCAGACCATCGAGGAACTGGACGCGCCCGAGTGAGGCCCAAGCGTCCAATTCTTTCATAGATTCGATAGCGAGCCCGATTCCATGTCCATGACGCCCCGCGAGATCGTCCACGAACTCAACCGCCACATCATCGGCCAGGACGACGCCAAGCGCGCCGTGGCCATTGCCCTGCGCAACCGCTGGCGGCGCATGCAACTGCCGGCCGACCTGCGCCAGGAGGTCACGCCGAAGAACATCCTGATGATCGGCCCCACTGGCGTGGGCAAGACCGAAATCGCCCGGCGCCTGGCCAAGCTGGCAGGGGCACCCTTCATCAAGGTCGAGGCGACCAAGTTCACCGAGGTCGGCTATGTCGGCCGCGATGTCGAATCGATCATCCGCGACCTGGCCGATGCCGCCGTGAAGATGCTGCGCGAGCAGGAAATCACCAAGGTGCGCCACCGCGCCGAGGACGCCGCCGAGGAACGCATCCTCGACGCTTTGCTGCCGCCCGCGCGCCAGGGTTTCGGTGACGAGCCGGCGCGCAACGAGGATTCCAATACCCGTCAGCTATTCCGCAAGCGCCTGCGCGAAGGCCAGCTCGACGACAAGGAAATCGACATCGAGGTGGCCGAGTCCCCCATGGGCGTGGAGATCATGACCCCACCGGGCATGGAGGAAATGACCAGCCAGTTGCAGAACCTCTTCTCCGGCCTCGGCAAGGGCAAGAAGAAGAACCGCAAGCTCAAGGTCGCCGACGCCCTCAAGCTGGTACGTGACGAAGAAGCCGCGCGCCTGGTCAACGAGGAAGAACTCAAGGCCCGCGCCCTAGAAGCCGTCGAACAACACGGCATCGTCTTCATCGACGAGATCGACAAGGTGGCCAAGCGCGCCAATGCCGGCGGTGCCGACGTCTCCCGTGAAGGCGTACAGCGCGACCTGCTGCCGCTGATCGAGGGCTGCACGGTCAACACCAAGCTGGGCATGGTCAAGACTGACCATATCCTGTTCATCGCCAGTGGCGCGTTTCACCTGAGCAAGCCGAGTGATCTGGTGCCGGAACTGCAAGGCCGCCTGCCGATCCGCGTCGAGCTCAAGGCGCTGAGCCCGCAGGATTTCGAGCGCATCCTCAGCGAACCGCACGCCTCGCTCACCGAGCAGTACAGCGCGCTGCTGAAGACCGAGGGGCTGGACATCGAGTTCGCCGAGGACGGCATCAAGCGCTTGGCCGAGATCGCCTGGCAGGTCAACGAAAAGACCGAGAACATCGGCGCGCGGCGCCTGCACACCCTGCTCGAACGCCTGCTCGAAGAGGTATCCTTCACCGCCTCCGACCTGGCCGCGCAGCACGATGGTCAAGCCATTCGCATCGACGCCGCCTACGTCAACGGCCATCTCGGCGAGCTGGCGCAGGACGAAGACCTGTCGCGTTATATCCTCTGAAAACAGCCGCAAGCTGCAAGCTACAAGCCGCAAGCCCATCCGCTTGAACTTGTAGCTTGAGGCTTGCAGCTTGGAGCTGCCCCATGCCCATCCCCAGCGCAATCAAACTGCACAAGGCATCGAAGACCCTGGAGCTGCGTTACGGCGAGCAGAGCTATTCGCTCAGCGCCGAGTTCCTCCGCGTGCACTCCCCCTCGGCCGAGGTGCAGGGGCATGGCAAGCCGATCCTGCAGACCGGCAAGCTCAAGGTCGGCCTCGAGCGTATCGAGCCGGCCGGCAACTATGCACTGAAACTGTGCTTCGACGATGGCCATGACAGCGGCCTGTTCACCTGGGACTACCTCTACGAGCTGGCCACCCGCCAGGATCAGCTCTGGGCCGACTACCTGGCGCAACTGGCCGCCACCGGCCAGTCGCGCGACCCTGACGAATCCGTCGTCCGCCTGATGCTTTGAACGCCCACCGCAAAGCCCCGCCACAGAGCCTTCGCGCCCGCAGGCGACGAACTGATCGTGCGAGTTAGGGCGCATTTTCTAATCCATCGCGGCACACTTCCGCTCCATTGACCGGCTTGCCTAACGGCACAAACTCGGGTAACCAAGGAACTGGCAGGTTCCCTGCATTTGGCCCAACCAGATGCAACGAATGACGCGGACTCGATCCGCCCCCGGCAACCCGAGCAGTACCTGGCCATTGCTTCGCCGAGCGCACGGCCAGTACGCGCCTCAGGACATTGGAGCGTCGTAGATGAGTGAGAAGAACAACGAAGACCTGAAGCGCCAGGCTTCGGAAAACACACTGGGACTCAACCCGGTGATCGGTATTCGCGGTAAGGATCTTCTGACCTCTGCCCGCATGGTACTCGCCCAAGCACTCAAGCAACCCTTCCACAGCGTCAAGCATGTCGCCCATTTCGGCCTCGAACTGAAGAACGTGCTGCTCGGCCAGTCCGAACTCACACCCGAGGAAGGCGACCGCCGTTTCAGTGATCCGGCCTGGAGCCAGAACCCCCTGTACCGCCGCTACCTGCAGACCTACCTGGCCTGGCGCAAGGAGCTGCACGACTGGATCGAGCACAGCTCGCTGTCGGAGCAGGACGCCAGCCGCGGCCACTTCGTCATCAACCTGATGACCGAAGCCATGGCGCCCTCCAACAGCATGGCCAACCCGGCGGCGGTCAAGCGCTTCTTCGAGACCGGCGGCAAGAGCCTACTCGACGGCCTCTCGCACCTGGCCAAGGATCTGGTGCACAACGGCGGCATGCCCAGCCAGGTGAACATGGCGGCCTTCGAGGTCGGCAAGAACCTGGCCACCACCGACGGCGCAGTGGTGTTTCGCAACGACGTGCTGGAACTGATCCAGTACCAGCCAATCACCGAGAGCGTGCATGAACGCCCGTTGCTGGTGGTACCACCGCAGATCAACAAGTTCTATGTCTTCGACCTGTCGCCGGAGAAGAGCCTGGCGCGCTTTCTCCTGCGCAGCCAGGTGCAGACCTTCATCGTCAGTTGGCGCAACCCGACCAAGGCGCAGCGCGAATGGGGCCTGTCCACCTACATCGAGGCCCTCAAGGAGGTCATCGACGTGGTCTGCGCCATCACCGGCAGCAAGGACGTCAACATGCTCGGTGCCTGCTCCGGTGGCCTGACCACCGCCTCCCTGCTCGGCCATTACGCCGCCCTCGGCGAGCAGAAGGTCAATGCTCTGACCCTGCTGGTCAGCGTGCTCGACACCCAACTCGACACTCAGGTCGCGCTGTTCGCCGACGAGAAGACCCTGGAAGTCGCCAAGCGCCGCTCCTATCAAAGCGGCGTGCTGGAAGGCAGCGACATGGCCAAGGTGTTCGCCTGGATGCGCCCCAACGACCTGATCTGGAACTACTGGGTCAACAACTACCTGCTCGGCAACGAACCGCCGGTGTTCGATATCCTCTACTGGAACAACGACACCACGCGCCTGCCCGCCGCCCTGCACGGCGAATTCATCGAGATGTTCCAGACCAACCCGTTGACCCGCAGCGGCGCCCTGGAGGTCTGCGGCACGCCCATCGACCTCAAGCAGGTCACCTGCGATTTCTTCTGCGTAGCCGGCACCAGCGACCACATCACGCCGTGGAAGTCCTGCTACAAGTCGGCACTGCTGTTCGGTGGCAAGTGCGAGTTCGTCCTGTCCAACAGCGGCCATATCCAGAGCATCCTCAACCCGCCCGGCAACCCCAAGGCGCGCTACCTGACCAACAGTGAAATGCCTTACGACCCGGCAGCCTGGCAGGAGAACGCGACCAAGAATGCCGACTCCTGGTGGCTGCATTGGCAGAAGTGGCTGGCCGAGCGCTCGGGCAAGATCAAGGGCAGCCCCACCAGCCTGGGCAACAAGAAATACCCGGCCGGCGAAGCCTCGCCGGGTACCTACGTGCACGAGCGCTGATCGCTCGCGCCCGGTGCAACCTTGCACGCAGCACAGGGGAGTGCTGCACGCCACGACGGCCTGGCCGGGCGCGGCGAACCAGGCCTGGCCTGGTCATTCTGGAAGCGGCCAGGACGGTCGGCTCCAGCGCTCAACTCGATAGGGGCTGCGCCCATGCCGCAACCATTCGTCTTCCGCACCATCGACCTCGATGGGCAGACCATCCGCACCGCGGTACGCCCCGGTAACGGGCAACTGGTGCCGCTGCTGATCTTCAACGGCATCGGCGCCAACCTGGAGCTGGTCATGCCCTTCGTCCGGGCACTCGACCCGGACATGGAAGTGATTGCCTTCGATGTGCCCGGTGTCGGTGGCTCCTCTACGCCGGCCACACCCTATCGCTTCCCGGGGCTGGCCAAGCTGGCGGCGCGCATGCTCGATTACCTCGACTATGGCCAGGTCAACGCCATCGGCGTGTCCTGGGGCGGAGCCCTGGCACAGCAGTTCGCTCACGACTACCCGGAGCGTTGCAAGAAGCTGATCCTCGCGGCCACTTCGGCCGGCGCGGTGATGGTGCCGGGCAAACCCAAGGTGCTCTGGCGCATGGCCAGTCCACGGCGCTACGTACAGCCCTCTTACGGTGTGCGCATCGCCCCGGACATCTACGGCGGTGCCTTCCGTCGTGACCCCAAGCTGGCCATGGCGCATGCCAGCAAGGTGCGCTCGGGCGGCAAGATGGGCTACTACTGGCAACTGTTCGCCGGCCTCGGCTGGACCAGCATCCACTGGCTGCACAAGATTCGCCAACCCACCCTGGTGATGGCCGGCGACGACGACCCCTTGATCCCGCTGATCAACATGCGCCTGCTGGCCTGGCGCATCCCCAACGCCGAGCTGCACATCATTGACGACGGCCACCTGTTCCTGGTGACGCGCGCCGAAGCCGTGGCACCGATCATCATGAAATTCCTCGAGGAGGAACGGCATCGCGCGGTGATGCACCCGCAGCCAACGCCCATCCGCCATTGAGCGCTGGGCGCAGCGGGATGACTTGACCGCACCACGGGAGTGCGCGATGGTCTGACAGCTCGACGCAAAGGCCGCCAGCGGCCTTTTGCATTTTCGACGCGGCCGTCTGGAATGCACTTCCTGCGCGTCTGGTACAAGGCTTGCTGGGCAAGCTGGTGAGCGTTCGGCGCCCCCGGCACCCTGAAGGTCTCTAGACGGTTTGACGACGGAGTGTTGCCCCATGCGAGACAAAAACAATACTGGTGGTCTGCCCGCCCCCGCCAGTTTCATCAACGCCCAGAGTGCAGTGGTCGGCATCCGCGGCCGCGACCTGCTCTCCACCGTGCGCCTGCTGGCCGGCCACAGCCTGCGCAACCCGTTGCACAACGCCCGCCACCTACTGGCCTTCGGCAGTCAACTGGGTCGTGTTCTACTCGGCGATACCCTGCACAAGCCCAATCCGCACGATGCCCGTTTCGCCGACCCCACCTGGCACCTCAACCCCTTCTACAAGCGCGGCCTACAGGCCTACCTGGCCTGGCAGAAGCAGCTCAATGCCTGGATCGAGGAGAGCGACCTACCCGCCGATGACCGCGCCCGTGCGCGCTTTCTCGCCGCTCTGCTCAGCGACGCCCTGTCACCGTCCAATAGCCTGCTCAACCCGCTGGCACTCAAGGAGTTGTTCAACACTGGCGGTAGCAGCCTGTTCAGCGGCCTGCGCCACCTGGTCGAGGATCTGCTGCACAACGACGGCCTGCCCAGCCAGGTCAGCAAGCATGCCTTCGAGGTGGGCCGCAACCTGGCCGCCACGCCGGGCGCCGTGGTATTTCGCAACGAACTGCTGGAGCTGATCCAGTACAAGCCGATGAGCGAGAAGCAGTACCTGCGCCCGCTGCTGATCGTGCCGCCACAGATCAACAAGTACTACATATTCGACCTTTCCAGCGACAAGAGCTTCGTCCAGTACGCCCTGAAGAACGGCCTGCAAACCTTCATGATCAGTTGGCGCAACCCCGACCCGCGCCACCGCGAGTGGGGGCTGTCGAGTTACGTGCAGGCCGTCGAGGAGGCCATCGACGCCTGCCGCGCCATCACCGGCAGCAAGGACGTCAACCTGCTCGGCGCCTGTGCCGGCGGCCTGACCATCGCCGCCCTGCAAGGGCATCTGCAGGCACGCCGGCAACTGCGCAAGGTCAGCAGCGCCACCTACATGGTCAGCCTGATGGACAGCCAGATCGACAGCCCGGCCATGCTCTTCGCTGACGAGGAAACCCTGGAATCGGCCAAGCGCCGCTCCTACCAGAACGGCGTGCTAGACGGCCGCGACATGGCCCGCGTGTTCGCCTGGATGCGCCCCAACGACCTGATCTGGAACTACTGGATCAACAACTACCTGCTCGGCAAGCAGCCGCCGGCCTTCGACATCCTCTACTGGAACAACGACAGCACCCGCCTGCCGGCGGCCCTGCACGGCGACCTGATCGACTTCTTCAAGCACAACCCGCTGACCCGCGCCGGTGCCCTGGAGGTGTGCGGCACGCCGGTAGATCTGAGCAAGGTCAACCTCGACAGCTTCAGCGTGGCCGGCATCAACGATCACATCACGCCCTGGGACGCCGTGTACCGCTCCACCCTGCTACTGGGTGGCAATCGCCGCTTCATCCTCTCCAACAGCGGCCATATCCAGAGCATTCTCAACCCGCCGGGCAATCCCAAGGCCAATTACTACGAAAACCCCAAGCTCAGTTCGGATCCGCGTGCCTGGCTCCATGAGGCCCTGCACCAGCAAGGCAGTTGGTGGCCGCAGTGGCTGGAATGGATCCAGGCGCGCTCCGGCGAACAGCGCGATACCCTGCTGATACTGGGCGGCGCCAAGCACCCCCCCATGGAAGCGGCCCCTGGCAACTACGTGCATATCCGCTGAAACTCAGGGTCGGCCTCAGGCCGACCAGGCTAGCGTCAGCCCCCAGACGTACAGAACAAGAAGAGACGGATGAAAACCCGCGAGCGCATCCTGCACACCGCCCTGCAGTTGTTCAACGAGCAGGGCGAGCCCAATGTCTCCACGCTGGAAATCGCCAACGAACTGGAGATCAGCCCCGGTAACCTCTACTACCACTTCCATGGCAAGGAGCCGCTGGTGCTGGAGCTGTTCGAGCGCTTCCAAGCCGAGATGGCGCCGCTGCTCGACCCGCCGGCCGATGCCCGCCTGGATGTGGAGGAGTACTGGCTGTTCCTGCACCTGATCGTCGAGCGCCTGGCGCAGTACCGCTTTCTTTTCCAGGATCTGTCCAACCTGGCCGGGCGCCTGCCAAAACTGGCGCGCGGCATTCGTCACTGGTTGAACGCCCTCAAGCGTACCCTGGCGGCGCTGCTGGCGCGGTTGATGGCCGAAGGGCAATTAGCCAGCGACACCCGCGCCCTCGGGCAACTGGTGGAGCAGATCACCCTGACCCTGCTGTTCTCGCTGGATTACCAACGCATTCTCGGCCAGGAAGGTGAAGTGCGCCTGGTGGTCTACCAGATCATGATGCTGGTCGCCCCCCACCTCATGCAGCCTGCACGCGGCACCGTCGAGCAACTGGCACAGCGTTATCTGGAAGCCTGAGACGCCTTGCCGGCTGGTGCGCATGGCGCACCCTGCAAATAGAAACGCAAACGCCCGGCACTAGGCCGGGCGTTTCAGTCCCGAGAAACTCAGGACGGCGTGGCTGGAGTGGCTGGAGTGGCCGGAGAAGCAGCCGGAGCCGGTGCTGCTGCCGGGGTAGCAGCAGCCGGGGCTGCCGGTTTCGGCGCGGCAGCCTTGGGCGCGGCAGGTTTTTTCGCTGCTGGCTTCTTCGCAGCCGGTTTGGCCGCAGGCTTGGCTGCTGTGGTCGCCGGCTTGGCGGCAGCGGCTGGCTTGGCAGCGGGTTTCGCTGCGGCCTTGGCGGCCGGCTTCGCAGCAGGCTTGGCCGCAGCCGCTTTGGCCGGAGCCTTGGCCGCGGGTTTGGCGGCGGCGGTCTTGGCCGGTGCCTTCGCCGCAGGCTTGGCTGCCGCCTTCGGAGCAGCCTTGGCAGTGGTTTTCGGGGCCGCTTTGGCAGCCGGTTTGGCGGCAGCTTTCGGCGCAGGCTTGGCCACCGACTTGGCGGAAACGCCGGTCAGCTTCTCCAGTTGCTTGGTCAGGCTGTCGACCTTGTCATTGAGCGCCTTCACTTCGTTACGGCTGGGCACGCCCAAACGCGAGATGGCATTGTTCAGACGCTTGTCGAACGCCTCTTCCAGCTCGCTCCACTTGCCGAAGGCCTTGCCCTTGACCTCGTCGACCTTGGATCTGGCAGTGTCGACACGGGAGCCGACGCTGGTTTTCACCGCATCCACCTGCTTATCGACTTCGGTCTTGGCCTGTTTCTCGGCCTTCTCGCCGTCCTTGACTAGCGTATCGAACAGCTTGGTGCCGTCCTTGCTGATCTTGGAATAGGCGCCCAGGCCTGCCAACCAGATCTGGCGCGAGTATTTCTCGACCTCGCCGATCCAGGAGCTGGTCTGCTTTTCGGTTTTCTTCTTAACAGCCATCCTGATCTCCTTACTTGGTACGCGCGACGTGTTCGAGCAACGCACTCAGCTCGTCCAACTTAGCAGAGAGCAGCTCGACATCCTGCTTGGAGGGAATGCCGATGCGATTGAGCGCAGCAGCCACCCGAGTATCGAAAGCCTTCTCGATCTTGTCGAGCTGAACTTCGACCTTACCCTTGACGCTGGTCACGTTACTGTTGACCGACTGCTTGACCGACTCGATCTGGCTGTTGGCCGCTTCGACCTGATCGTCAACCAGTTTCTTGCCCTTGGTCTCGACGCTTTCGCCGGCCTTCACCAGCTCCTTGAAGTACTCGGCGCCTTCACTACCCGCCTTGGCGTAGGCCCCCAGGCCCGCGAGGTAGATCTTGCGGGCATAGCCCTTCACGTCGTCGAACAGACCCGGCTTGTCTTCGACCACGGCTTGGGTTTTTTTCTTCACGGCAACTTTCGACATGGTGCACCTCACGCGCTGTGACAGTTAGCGGAAACGCCCACGGAGTGCAGGCTTGAGCACAGCCTATGAAGAAAAATTAGAAATCGCATACTAAGAGCAACGGCAAGCTTCAAGCCGCAAGTTTCAAGTTAAAAGCCAAAATAGCTGCAAGCCGCCCGAAGCCTATCAACAACTCCGTATCGCTTTTGCTCTTACTTGAAACTTGTGGCTTGCAGCTTGTAGCTGCTGCTAAGCCAGTGATTTGTCCAATGCCTGTTCGATCTCGCGCTGGATCATCCCGCCCATGGCCGACAGCAACAGGCCGAGCTTGACCTCGACACGCACGCTGTCTTCGCCCACCTCGATCTGGCCATCGGCGCCACTGCGTTTGAACTCCAGGGTGTCGCCATTCCAGCGGTAGCGCACGTCGTACTCGCTGGCCAGGCGCTCGGCCAGGCGCTCGGCCTTTTCGCGGGCGGCCTCGCGACCGAGGGTATGGGATCGTTCGACACGAATGCGGGACATGACAACTCCTTGAAACAGGCAGGCGCCGCAACGCTGCGGCATGAAGTCACAGCACTCTACCAGCCCGCCAACCCACCTGGCACCCAGGCAAGACAAAGGCGGCAGGCGGCTTTAGAATGGGACGGTTTTCTACCCGGTGAGAGCGACATGAGCGATCCACGCAAGGCCCAGGAGCATGAACCCACCACCCACTTCGGCTTCCAGGACGTGCCGGAAAGCCAGAAGGCGGAGAAGGTGGCCGAAGTCTTCCACTCGGTGGCGGCCAAGTACGACCTGATGAACGACGTGCTCTCCGGCGGCCTGCATCGCCTGTGGAAGCGCTTCACCATCGAACTCTCCGGTGTGCGTCCAGGCAATCGCGTGCTGGATATCGCCGGCGGCACGGGCGACCTGACCCGCAAGTTCTCCAGCATCGTCGGCCCGACCGGGCAAGTGGTGCTGGCCGATATCAACGACTCCATGCTCAAGGTTGGTCGTGATCGCCTGCTGGACAAGGGTGTGGCCGGCAACGTGCAGTTCGTCCAGGCCGATGCCGAGAAGCTGCCGTTCCCCGACAACCACTTCGATGTGGTCACCATCGCCTTCGGCCTGCGCAATGTCACCCACAAGGAAGACGCCCTGCGCTCCATGCTGCGCGTGCTCAAGCCCGGCGGCCGCCTGCTGGTGCTGGAGTTCTCCAAGCCCGGCAACCCGCTGCTGGCCAAGGTCTATGACACCTACTCGTTCAGCTTCATGCCGCTGGCTGGCAAGTTGATCACCAACGATGCCGACAGCTACCGCTACCTCGCCGAGTCGATCCGCATGCATCCGGATCAGGAAACCCTCAAGGCGATGATGGTCGACGCCGGCTTCGAGCGCGTCACCTACCACAACATGACCGGCGGCATCGTCGCCCTGCACCGCGGCATCAAACCCTGATGCTGATGACGGGCTTGCTGGCCGGCGTCGAAATGGGGCTAAACCGCGTCCTGCGCCTCGACGGCACGGCGTTGCCACGCCTGCACGCACTGGCCGGCAAGGTCATCGCCGTGCAGTGCCAGAGCCCGACACTGGAGCTGTTCATCCTGCCCAGCGGCGAAGGTCTGCAACTGGCATCCCAGTGGCACGCACCCGCCGACTGCACGCTCACGGCGCCAGCCGCCAGCCTGGCTCGCCTGGCCCTCAGCCGCGACAAGACCGCCGTGCTGCACGCCCCCGAAGTCTCGCTCGATGGCGACAGTGGCGTGCTCATGCAACTGGCTGGCATCCTTCAGGATCTGGAACTGGACTGGGAATACGAAGTCTCGCGCTGGCTCGGCCCGCTGGCCACCACCCTGCTCGCCGGCCACCTGCGCAGCCGCGTGAACCTGGCCACGAACGGCGCCGCCAGCCTCAAGCAGGATCTGGCCGACTACCTGGCCGAAGAATCGCGCACCCTGGTCGGCCAGCGTGAGGCCGATGTGCGCTTCGCCGAGCTGGATCAACTCAAACTCGCCCTCGACCGCCTGGAAGCACGCATCGAGCGCCTCACTTCTGCCCATAAGCCCGACGCATGAAGCTGCTCGCCGTTCGCCGCCTGCTCCGTATCCAACGTGTAGTCATCCGCTACCAACTGGATGAATTGCTCCTCGAACTGCCGTTGCCGGTGTGGCTCCGCGCGCTGTCCTGGCTGCTGCCCTGGCGCTGGCTGCCGCGCAAGCCACTCGCCCTCTCACGCGGTGCACGCCTGCGCCTGGCGCTGGAGGATCTGGGGCCGATCTTCATCAAGTTCGGCCAGTTGCTCTCTACCCGTCGTGACCTGCTGCCGCCGGATATCGCCGACGAGTTGGCGCATCTGCAGGATCGTGTGCCGCCCTTCCCCGAAGATCAGGCCATCGCCCTGATCGAGCGTCAGCTCGGCGCGCCGGTCAGCGAAGTCTTCGCCCGCTTCGACAGCCAGCCGCTGGCCTCGGCCTCGGTGGCCCAGGTGCACGCTGCACGGCTGAAAAGCGGCGAAGAAGTGGTGGTCAAGGTGGTACGTCCCGGCCTCAAGCCGGTGATCCGCCAGGATCTGGCCTGGCTGTTCCTGCTCGCCCGCATCGCTGAGAAGGTGTCGGCCGACGCCCGCCGCTTGCGCCCGGTGGAAGTGGTCAGCGACTACGAGAAGACCATCTACGACGAACTCGACCTGCTGCGCGAGGCGGCCAACGCCAGCCAGTTGCGGCGCAACTTCGAGGGCTCGCCCCTGCTCTACGTGCCTCAGGTGTACTGGGATCTGTGCCGCCACCAGGTGCTGGTGATGGAGCGCATCTACGGCATCCCGGTCACCGACCTGGCCACCCTGGCCGACCAGCGCACCGACATGAAGCTGCTGGCCGAGCGCGGCGTGGAGATCTTCTTCACCCAGGTGTTCCGCGACAGCTTCTTCCATGCCGACATGCACCCCGGCAACATCTTCGTCAGCACCCGCACGCCCTGGAGCCCGCAGTACATCGCCATCGACTGCGGCATCGTCGGCAGCCTCACCGACGAGGATCAGGACTACCTGGCGCGCAACCTGATCGCCTTCTTCAAGCGCGACTACCGCAAGGTGGCGCAACTGCATATCGACTCGGGCTGGGTGCCGGCGGAAACCAAGGTCAACGAGTTCGAGGCGGCGATTCGTACCGTGTGCGAGCCGATCTTCGAGAAGCCGTTGAAGGACATCTCCTTCGGCCAGTTGCTGCTGCGTCTGTTCCAGACCGCGCGACGCTTCAACATGGAAGTGCAGCCGCAACTCGTGCTGCTGCAGAAGACCCTGCTCAATATCGAAGGCCTCGGTCGCCAGCTCTACCCGGATCTCGACCTGTGGAGCACCGCGCAGCCCTTCCTCGAACGCTGGATGCGCGAGCGCGTCAGCCCCCTGCACCTGCTGCGCAACCTGCAGCAACAGGCCGAACAGGTGCCCCATCTGTCGCAGATCGCCCGCGATACCCTGGAGCGTCTGCAACAGCCCCCCACTGTCCAGGCGCCGGCGCAGAGCGCACAATGGCCACTGCGCCTGCTCGGCGCCGCGCTGATCGGTGCCGGCGCCGTGCAAGGCCTGGCGCCACTGCTGGCCGCCTGGCCTGCCTGGTTGATGCTCGGCGGCGGTCTCTATCTGGTACTGCGCCGATAGCCAGTAGGTCGTAGCACTGGCACACTTGGCGAATCGACAGCCCGGCAACGCCGGCAGAATTGGAACACCGATGAACGATTGGCTCGACGAAATCCACTGGAACGAAGACGGCCTGGTGCCGGCCATCGCCCAGGATCACCAGACCGGCCGCATCCTGATGATGGCCTGGATGAACCGTGAATCCCTCGCCCTCACCGTCAACGAACAGCGTGCCATCTACTGGTCACGTTCGCGTGGCAAGCTGTGGCGCAAGGGCGAGGAGTCCGGCCATGTGCAGAAACTGCACGAACTGCGCCTGGACTGCGACGCCGATGTCATCGTGCTGTTGGTCGAGCAACTGGGCGGCATCGCCTGCCACACCGGGCGCGAGAGCTGCTTCTACCGGGTATACGAGAACGGTGCCTGGAAGACCGTCGACGCCGTACTCAAAGACCCGCACGCCATCTATGCAGGACACAGCCATGAGTGACACCCTGAGCCGCCTGGCCGACGTGCTGGAGGCGCGCAAGGGCGCAGCCCCCGACAGCTCCTATGTCGCCAGCCTCTATCACAAGGGCCTGAACAAGATTCTGGAAAAGGTCGGCGAGGAGTCGGTGGAAACCATCCTCGCCGCCAAGGACGCCGCCACCAGCGGTGACTGCAAGGATCTGATCTACGAAACCGCCGACCTGTGGTTCCATAGCCTGGTCATGCTCGCCGCCCTCGGCCAGCACCCGCAGGCCGTGCTGGACGAACTGGATCGCCGTTTCGGCCTCTCCGGTCACGCGGAAAAAGCCGCGCGCCCGCAATCCGAATAACTTTCACAACGGAGAACTCATCATGGGTTTCGGCGGTATCAGCATCTGGCAACTCCTGATCATCCTGCTTATCGTGGTCATGCTGTTCGGCACCAAGCGCCTGAAGAATCTAGGCTCGGATCTGGGTGATGCGATCAAGGGCTTCCGCAAGTCGATGGACAACGCCGAGGCCGACAAGCCGGGTGTGGAAGACGCCAAGGGCCAGACCATCGACGCCCAGGCACGCAAGGTCGAAGAGCCAGCGAAGAAAGACTGAGCCATGTTCGACATCGGTTTCACCGAACTGCTGCTGGTCGGCCTGGTTGCTCTGGTGGTACTGGGCCCCGAGCGTTTACCAGGGGCCGTGCGCACGGCCGGCCTATGGGTGGGGCGAATCAAGCGCAGCTTCCACTCGATCAAGGCCGAAGTGGAACGGGAGATCGGCGCCGACGAGATTCGCCGTCAGTTGCACAACGAGCGGATTCTCGAACTGGAGCGGGAGATGCAGGCAATGAAACAGGGGTTGACCGGCTCGCTGGTCGACAAGCCTGATCAACAGGCCAGCCAGCCCCCTGCCGACACGCCTCAGCCGCCCCAGGACAAGACGCCCCAGCCATGAGCCGACATACGGACGCCGACCAGGAAATGCCCCTGGTCTCCCACCTGACCGAACTGCGCACGCGCCTGTTGCGCTGCGTGGTGATCATCCTGCTGATCTTCGCCGGCCTGTTCTACTTCGCCCAGGACATCTACGCCCTGGTGGCGGCGCCGCTACGCGCCTACCTGCCGGCAGGCGCGACGATGATCGCCACGGGCGTCGCCTCACCCTTCCTCACGCCCTTCAAACTGACGCTGATGTGCGCACTGTTCCTCGGCATGCCGGTAATCCTGCACCAGGCCTGGGGCTTCATCGCGCCGGGGCTGTACACCCATGAAAAGCGCATCGCCGTGCCGCTGCTGATCTCCAGCATTTTCCTGTTCTACGCCGGCATGGCCTTCGCCTATTTCGTGGTGTTCCCGATCATGTTCGGCTTCTTCGCCAGCGTGACCCCGGAAGGGGTGGCGATGATGACCGACATCGGTCAGTACCTGGATTTCGTCCTCACCCTATTCTTCGCCTTCGGCGTGGCCTTCGAGATTCCCATTGCCACCTTCCTGGTGATCTGGATCGGCCTGGTCGACGTGGCCACCCTGCGCAAGAGCCGTCCCTACGTGATCGTCGGCTGCTTCGTGGTCGGCATGCTGCTGACACCGCCGGACGTGTTCTCGCAGACGCTGCTGGCCGTACCCATGTGGTTGCTGTTCGAGAGCGGCCTGCTGGCTGGCGCGCTGGTCAAACGCAAGCGCGATGAGCAAGAGGCCGAGGAAGAAGCCAAGCCCGAAGACCAGCCACCCGCGCCGCTATCGTGAACCTGCTGCTGCTGGAAGACGCCGACTTCATCGGCGTCGATCGCGTGCGTCTCAGTGGCCGGCGCCTCAAGCATCTGCATGAGGTGCATCGGGCCGAGGCCGGCGACCGCCTGCGGGTCGGTCGCCTTGGTGGCCTGATGGGCGAAGGGCACTTGCTCAGCCTGGATGCCGACAGCGCCGAACTGGCGGTCGAACTGACCCAGGCGCCGCCGGCCAAGCTGCCGCTGACCCTGATCCTCGCCCTGCCCCGCCCGAAGATGCTCAAGCGCACCCTGCAGACCATCGCCAGCATGGGCGTGCCGCGCCTCGTACTGGTCAACAGTTACCGGGTGGAGAAAAGCTTCTGGCAGACGCCCTTCCTGCACCCCGAGGAAATCCGCGAGCAGTTGATCCTCGGCCTGGAGCAGGCGCGCGATACCGTTCTGCCCGAAGTGAGCATCGAGAAACGCTTCAAGCCCTTCGTCGAGGATCGCCTGCCGGCGCTGGCGGCGGGCACCCTCGGCCTGGTCGGCCACCCCGGCGACTACCCGGCCTGCCCGCGCGCGCTCGAGGAGCCCGTGACCCTGGCCATCGGCCCGGAAGGTGGCTGGATTCCCTATGAAGTCGAACTGCTGCGCGAAGCCGCAGGCCTGCAGCCGGTGCAACTCGGTGAACGCATTCTAAGAGTGGAAACCGCCGTGCCGGTGTTGCTGGCCAGGTTGTTCTAAACGCTCCTACACCTCCAGCAGGAAGGTTACCGGCCCGTCATTGACCAGATGCACCTGCATATTGGCGCCAAAGCGCCCGGTCGCAACCTGCGGGTGCTGAGCGCGCGCCAGCTCGACCAACCCGTCGAACAGCGCCGCCCCCTGCGCCGGTGACGCGGCACTGGAGAAGCTGGGGCGCATGCCGCTTTTGGTATCCGCCGCGAGGGTGAACTGCGAGACCAGCAGCAGGCCGCCGCCAACATCCTTGAGCGAAAGGTTCATCTTGCCCGCTTCGTCACTGAACACCCGGTAGTTGAGCAGCTTGTGCAGAGCGCGCGTCAGGCTGGCCTGATCGTCCTGTGGCTCGATGCCGACCAGCGCCAGCAGGCCCTGGTCGATGCTGCCCACCACCTCCTCTTCGACTTCAACCCTGGCAGCACTGACGCGCTGGATCAGCAGCTTCATGCATCCTCCGGCGGCAGGTCGAGCAGGCGTCTGGCCATTTGTTCGGCGGCGCGCACCAGGGCATCGGTGATGCCCGGTTCGGCCGCCGAGTGGCCGGCATCGCGGATGATCTGCAGCTCGCTGTTGGGCCAGGCCTGGTGCAGCGCCCAGGCATTGTCCAGGGGGCAGATCACGTCGTAACGGCCATGCACGATGATGCCCGGCAGATGGGCAATCTTAGGCATATCGCGGAGCAACTGGTCGGGTTCGAGGAAGGCGTCGTTGACGAAGTAGTGACACTCGATCCGGGCGATGGACAGCGCCCGGTGCGCCTCGCTGAAACGGTCGACCACCTGCGGGTTGGGGCGTAGGGTGGCCGTGCGGCCTTCCCAGGTCGACCAGGCCTTGGCCGCGTGCATCTGGGCAATCTGGTCGGCGCCGGTCAGGCGCTTGTAGAAAGCCTGCATCAGGTCGCCGCGCTCCTCCGCCGGAATGGGCGCCACATAGTCCTCCCAGTAATCGGGAAACAGGCGGCTGGCGCCCTCCTGGTAGAACCAGTGAAACTCCTGCGGCCGGCACAGAAAGATGCCACGCAGGATCAAGCCAAGTACGCGCTGCGGGTGCGCCTGGGCGTAGGCCAGCGCCAGGGTCGAACCCCAGGAGCCGCCGAACAGCACGAAGCGGTCTATCCCCAGGTGCTCGCGGATGCGCTCGATATCGGCGATCAGCGCCTGGGTGGTGTTGTTCTCCAGGCTGGCGTGTGGCGTGGAGCGACCACAACCGCGCTGGTCGAAGGTGACGATGCGGTAGAGATTGGGGTCGAAATAACGCCGGCTGGCGGCATCGCAACCAGCGCCCGGGCCACCATGGATGAACAGCACCGGCAACCCGTCCGCCGAGCCGCTCTCGTCGACGTAGAGCACATGGGGCGGCTCGACCGCCAACTCGTGGCGGGCATAGGGTTTGATCTCCGGATACAAAGTCTGCATGGTTAGGCTCCTGGCAGGTGGGCGGCGACAACCGTATTGCACTCTGCCAGGCATCATAACCATGAAAAGGACGTTCAGCATGTCAGCCAGACTTCTACTCGCCCCTCTGCTGCTTTTCTGCACATTTTTGCTTGTCGCCTGCGGCGCCAAGGACGACCCACAGGCCGCCCTGGAAGCAGCCGTTCAACAGCTCCAGGACAACCTCGAAGCCAAGCGCAACGGGGCGGTGCTGGAGCAGTTGCACCCTGACTTCAAGGCCCAGCAGGAACTCGATCGCGACTGGGCCAAACGCACCATGACCTTGCTCTTCCTGCGCCACAAGAACGTCAAGGTGATCGCCCTGGGCAAGAATAGCTGGATCGACCCGGCCATCAGCAACAAGGGCTACACCGAAGCGCAGGTCGGCCTGACCGGTGCGGAAGGTTTGATCCCCGACAGCGCGCGGCACTACTCGGTGAAGCTGGAGTGGTGGCTCGATGACGGCGAATGGAAGCTCGCGCGCCTGAATTGGCAGTGACCACCTAGCCCGGATGCAATCCGCAGATCGTTCCCGGATTGCATCCGGGCTACCCAGCTCTCAATCGGCCTTGCGCCAGATCAGCTCGGAGGTGTCGTAGCCCTGCTCGCGGGACACGCTGAGCAGTTTGTCGCGAGTCGCCTGATCCACTTCGGGGGTGCGTGACAGCAACCACAGGTACTTGCGCTCAGGGTGGCCGACCAGCGCCACGCGGTAGTCATCGTCGTGGTACAGCACCCAGTAGTCACCCTTGATCGGCAGAATCTTGCTGACCCAGTTGTCGAAACGCACCCAGAGCTTGTCGGTACGGCCCGGAACCTGCGGCTCGGCCGTGCCCTTGGCCTCGATCCACTCGCCGTCCGCGTCGCGGCAGCGGTTGGTGACATCGATGCGGCCATCCTCGCGCAGGTCGTAGTGGGCCTCGGATTGCACGCAATTGCGCTGGAAGAACATTGGCAGTCGCGCCAGCTCGTACCAGGTGCCCTGGTAGCGCTGCAGGTCGACCTGCACGGTTTCGGGTGGCTCGACGGCCGCCGGGCCGGTGCCGGAATTGGCGCAGCCGACGAGGGCCAGCATGGCGCCGGCAATGAGGATGGAACGCATGAGATCTCCTGTTACTTGAGCCCCTTGCCGGAGAACATCATCACCTTGTCTCCGGCGTACTGGACGCTGATATAGGCCTTGTCGTCGCCCCAAGTGCAACTGGTCATCCCCAGTGCGCCTGCGCATTCTTCCGGTGCGCCGAGCAGGTGCTCCACCTCGGCCTTGCTCATGCCGGCCTCGAGCTTGGCGTAGTTTTCCTGGTTGACCTTGTTGCAGGCAGCGAGCAGACAGCAGGTAAGCAAGACGAAAGCGCGCTTGGACATGGGTGAAACTCCTGATGGGAAGATGCCAGCAAGCTTGGCATAGCCTGCGGCGACTTGCCCGCTTGGAGTTAGAAACTCGAACCGGGTTCCCGCAGGAAGGCCAGTTCCGCGTCCGTGGAAGCGCGACCGAGGATGACGTTGCGATGGGGGAAGCGGGTAAAGCGCTCGATCACGCGCAGATGGCGTTCGGCATAATCGAGAAAATCCGCGAAGGTGGCCCGCTCCGCTCCCTCGGCCTGCTCCAGCAGCGCGCGAAACAGCGCCACCGCGCGCTGCTGCAGATGCAGGTCTTCGGCATGCTCGAACACCAGATAGGCGAACACCCGCTGGATCGGTGCCAGCTCGCCATCCCAGCCTCGCGCCAGCCCGGCCTCCAGCAAGGGACGAGCCAGGGCGTCGCCGGCAAAGGCCCGCGGCGTGTCGCGAAAGATCATACGCGGAAGCTGGTCGAGCAGGATCAACTGCGCCAGCCAGCCCTGCGGATTCTCGTCCCAGCCGTGCAGCTCACCGGCCAGTGCCTGCTCGACCCAGGCGCCAAAGCGCTCGCTGGCCTCACGATCCTGGCTGTCGCGCTTGCCGAACCACAGGCCTCGGCGCGCTGCCGCCACCTCGCTGGCCGGGGCATCAGCAGCACCGAACCACCAGTCGAGCAGCGGCTGCCAAGCGTTCATTAGCTGCGATGGTAGGCAGTGATGCGCAGCACTTCTTCCTTGGAGCCGAGGAAAACCGGCACCCGCTGGTGCAGGGAAGTGGGCTGAATATCGAGGATGCGCTGGCTGCCATCGGTGGCGGCACCACCGGCCTGTTCGATGATCATCGACATCGGGTTGGCCTCGTACATCAGGCGCAGCTTGCCCGGTTTGTCCGGCTCACGGGCATCCCACGGGTACATGAAGATGCCGCCACGGGTGAGGATACGGTGCACGTCAGCCACCATCGAGGCGATCCAGCGCATGTTGTAGTTGCGCCCCAGCGGGCCGGTTTCGCCGGCCAGCAGTTCGGAGACGTAACGCTGCACTGGCGCTTCCCAGTGGCGCTGGTTGGACATGTTGATGGCGAATTCCTTGGTGGATTCCGGCACCTTGATGTTGTCGTGGGTGAGCACGAAGCTGCCCAACTCGCGATCCAGGGTAAAGCCTTTGACACCATTACCCAGGGTCAGCATCAGCATGGTCTGCGGGCCGTAGATGGCATAACCGGCACAGACCTGCTCGGTGCCCGGCTGCAGGAAGGCTTCTTCGCCCAGGTCGCCGCTTTCGCCTTGCAGGTTATCCGGGCAGCGCAGCACGGAGAAGATGGTACCCACCGAGACGTTGACGTCGATGTTGCTGGAGCCGTCCAGCGGGTCAAACACCAGCAGGTAGGCACCTTTCGGATACTTGCCGGGAATCTGGTAGGCGTTGTCCATTTCCTCGGAGGCCATGCCGGCCAGGTGGCCGCCCCACTCGTTGGCTTCGAGGAGGATCTCGTTGGAGATCACGTCGAGCTTCTTCTGCACCTCACCCTGCACGTTCTCGCTGTCCAGGCTGCCCAGTACGCCGCCGAGGGCCCCCTTGGAAACCTGGTGGCTGATCGCCTTGCAGGCCCGCGCCACGACTTCGATAAGGAAACGCAGGTCGGCCGGGGTGTTGTGGCTGCGAGTCTGCTCGATCAGGTAGCGGCTGAGGGTGACACGGGACATGGATGGCTCCGGAAAGGGAAAAAACCCGCGCAGTTTAACCCGAGTCGCCGGGCAATGCTGCCTGCTGGGATGGATGGTGGGATTCGCTGCTCGACAACTGGCAGCAGACCCGGTTGCGCCCGCTGCGCTTGGCCTCGTACAAGGCCGCATCGGCCACCTGCAACAGCTCGTCCAGACGCTGCCCCTGCAATGGCCAGTGCGCCAGGCCGGCAGACAAGGTGACACGCTGATCGCCGCCCCGGGTGGGCAGCGCTCGGCTGGCTAGCTGCGCGCAGAGCGCCTGCAGACGCGAGCGGGCCTCGCTGCTATCGACCCCAGGCATGATCAGCAGGAACTCCTCGCCGCCAATGCGAAAGACCGCGTCGGTGCTGCGCAGGTTCTCCAGCAGATGCTGGGCGACAGCCTTGAGTACGTCGTCACCAACCAGGTGACCACATTCGTCATTGAGCCGCTTGAAGTGATCGAGGTCGATCAGCGCCAGGGCCAGGGGCAGGTTCTCGCGCTGCACCCGGGCGTGTTCACGGTCGAAGAACTCGTCCAGGTAGCGGCGGTTGTAGAGGCCGGTCAGGGGGTCGCACAGCGCCTGCTCGCGCAGTTGTTCGTGCAGCAGCGAGATGGTGCGCAGGCGTTCCTCGCTCAGCGCCAGTGCCTCGGCCAGCTTGAGCTTGGCCAGGTGGCGCTGGGTCACATCGCGCACGTAGAGCATGCGCCCCAGCAGCACGGGGCCATGGCGGGTGATGCGCTCGATGCCGCGCACCCGCACTTCGTAATAGCGCGCGGCGCTGGTCAAGGTCAGCATCTGCTCGCCGGCCTCGTTGCCCTGCGCTTGCAGCAGATGATGCAGGTCACTGCCGAACACGGGCCAGTCGGCCAGAGACCGGCCCTGCCAACCCTGTGTCAGGCTAGCCAGTTTCAGCGCGGCCGGGTTGGCCTCGATTACCCGCCCGCGCGGGTCGATCACCAGCACCGGGTCGATCAGCGCCTCCAGCAGCAGATGGCGTGCCACCGGCAATAGATCGAACAGGCGCGCACCGACGATCAGCCAGGCGAAGGCGACCAGGGTGAAGGCGAAGCAGAACGAGGTGGGGTCGATGCCGAAGACCGTCCAGCCGAACACCACGTAGGCGATATTGGCCGCCCAAGGCGCGGCGGTGACCAGCACGAAGCCCAGATAATGACGGCGATGCAGGCCCTTGCTGAGTAGCGCCGCGCGCACCACCACGCCCATGCAGAAGGCCATCAGCAGGTAGACGTAGGCGGCGGTGGCATAGAACAGCGGGCCGTGCACGTAGCGCACCGGCGCGCCTGGCGTATCGTCGATGGGGGCGCTGTCGGCGAGGTAGAACAGGCCATGCCAGGGGTTGCTCAATGCCGCGCCCCATACCAGCAGCGGCACCAGGCTCAGCGCCAGCATGCCCAGGCGCGGCATCGGCCGGCGCACGCTGTTGACGTACTGCCAGAGGAACACCGCCCAGAAGGTGGGCGTGAAGAGAATCCCCAGCCAGGCAACAGAGGCCCAGAACATCTTGCAATCGGCGGCCATCATGCTCAGTTCCAGCGATGCGCAGGCCATCCACCAGAGGCTGGAAAGGTGCAGCAGGATGAAACTGTCGCGCCCAGGAAAATCGCGCTGGCGACTCATCCAGTGCGCCAGCAGGATGACGCCGAAGCACACCAGCGAGGTGACCAGAACGGGGGGTGAAGGCGACCAGCCCGAGGTCATGCAGGCGTACATCAGCGCACCTCTGCGAAATGGCAGCGGCCAGCGGTGCGAGCGACGGTGCGAATCAACGTGGACAAGCTGGCTTTCCAGACCGAAGGATAAGGGGCGCGATGCCCGGAACGGGTTCCCGGATCAGCGCCTGTAGCGACGACCTGCAAGCATGATCGCGAACGCCGCCTAAGATACTGCAAAAGCGCCGGCCAGGCAGGTGCTGTTTGCCATCGACAGCTCAGCTATCGGGCGCACGCCTGAGCAGACTGAAGGCCATGCCCGCCAGCAGAGCGACCCCTGCCAGGAGCAGACCCCAAAGCCCCCAGCGGCGCAGGTCGCCCGCGTGGCCATCGGCCTGGCTGGTCGCCTCCGATACGGCTGCTTGGCTGTCGTCGGCCTCGGCCGTGCCCAGCGTCGCCAGGCGCTCGGGGCGGTAACCCGGAATAAGCGTGGTCAGCGGCAGGGCGGCCGAGCTGGCCCCGGCGTTACCCACAGCCAGGGTAAACGGCGGCTCGCCACGGGCCAGGAACACCAACTCGCTGGCGCGCAGGGCAATCTGCAACCTTGGTGGCTGCTGGCCCAGCCCACCGCCACGGGCATCCACCTGCAAGCGCAACTGGCTGACCGGCCAGCCTGGCAATGCCAGCTCGTCCTGGCGTAGCTCACGGGCACCATCGCTCAAGCGATAGAACAGCCCGGTGGCCAGGGGCTGCCAGCCCGCCTGCTCACTGGCACGCCCCTCGAAACGCACTGGCGCCAGGGTATTGGGGGCATCCAGGGTCATTCGCAAGCGCTCCAATGGCATGGCCTGGGGCAATTGCCACTGGTACTGATCCTTGCCCAGGGCCCGTGCCGGCAGCACCGGTGACCATGACAATGGCGCAGCCTGATTGGCCTGCTGGCGGCTGCGCAGGGTCACCACGTCCAGCGTGGGCGCCTGCCGCGGGCTCTGCCAGAGCATACGCAGATAGCGGGCGCGTTGCCCCGGCAGCTCGACCTGGCGCTGGTCGATGCGCTCGCCGGCAAAGCTCAGCCGTGCCACCTGCCCTTCCCCCCAACTGCGCCAGTGCTGCAGATCATCGCTGGCCTCGATGCTGAAGCGCTGAAAACCTTCTTCGGCACCACTCCAGCTCAAACTCAAGCGTACCAAGGGCGCCTCGATGCTGCTGGCGTCGAGCAGCCAGCCACGCAGTTGCCGCTCGGCCGCTGTCGGTGCCTGATCGCTCAGCTCGATCAATGTACCGTCGCTGCTGCGCTGCACCCGTAACCGCGGCGCGACGCCGGGCTCATCCTCGGCATACAGGGGGAACCAGCGCACGCCATGTTCCTGCAATCGCTCCTGCGTGTGCGCCTGCCCAGGCAGCAAGGCGTAGGCCTGCGCCTGCCCCTGGCCATCGAACACGCGTACATCGCGTAGGTCGGCATGGCGGGCGGCGAAATAAACGCTGATAGGTAATTGCAGCCGATACCAGGGGCCTTCACCGCTCAGGCTCAACGGCAGCCTCTGCCGATAATCCTCCTGACGCTCCTGGGCCTGTCCTGCGCCGGTCATGGCCAGCAGGGTCAACAGGGCGATGACGACTCTCACGATAGCGACTCCTCGTTCCGGGTGGTTTGCTCATGACCACGTGGCGGCAGCGGCGCGAAATAGCCCACCACCAGCAGCAGTACGCCAACACCGATGAACGACACGATGCGCTCCAGGCCACCGCGATTGCCCAGCTCGACGAAGAACAGCTTGGCCACCACCAGGGCGATCAGCGCTGCACCGACCAGCCACATCTCGCGGCGTGCACGCAGGTGGCCGAAGAGCATCAGCGCCAGGGCGATCAGCGTCCAGACGATGGACAACCCGGCCTGCACCAGCATCGAGTCGAACAGTGCGGAACGCTGCCAGGGCACGCCGCCCCAATGGTGGGCGGTACGCATCACCATCACCGTAAGCAGGGCGAACAGCGACGCCCCGGCCACGACCTGCACCGCCTGCAGCGCGCGACTCGGCTGCAGACCAAAATGTGGCAGGGCGAAGCGGCCCCAGGCCAGCAGCGCACCAAGGCACAGTAACAGGCCGAGTTCCAGTGGATTGAACAGCGGCAGGTAAGGCAGCGGATCGCTGTCACCGGCGCTGTTGGCATTGGCCAGCCAGAACCAGGCGAGCATCAGCGCCGCCGGCGGTGCCGCCGCCCACAGCCGGTATTCACGCTCGAAGCTGGCCACCGGCCAAGGTAGCCGGCGGGCCTGCGCCATCGTCCACAGATAGGCGGTCGGCAGCAGCGCCCAACCCAACCAGCGCCAGGCGTTGTAGTGTTCGGCCAGGCTCAGCAGCAGATAGCGCAGCTCCAGCGCCAGCACGCCAATCAGCAACCAGCAGCCAAGCACATGGGCGACACTGGCCGCGGTGCTCGGCAGCACATCAGTGAGTCGCTTCAATACCAGCAGGTGCACGGCCAGCACGGCAGCCCAACCCAGCCAGCCAAGGTTCGCCAGCGGGTGGTAGTACAGATGCCAGGCATAGGCCAGAATCGCCCCTGCCACGGGCGCCAGCAGGCTGCACAGCACTGCCAGCTCGCGCCAGCGGCTGCGCAGGGCCAGCAGCATCCAGATCAGAGCCGACACTGCCGCCAGCAGTAGCAACGCGCTGGCCTGCAGCTCCGGCGCCACGAAGCGCAGCACTTCGCTGCTCACAGCCAACGCCCACCAACTGGCGCCCCAAGCCAACAGCAACTGGCCCAGGCGCTGCAGGCTGACGCCATCGATCCCCGTCTCGCGCCCGCTGCGCGCCAGGCGGTGCAGGCGCCAGGCGCCAATCTGCGCGGCCAGACCAAGCACCGCGGGCGTCCAGAAGCCGGTATGCGCCAACGGCGACAGCCCCTCGCCACTGATACCCGCCAGCAGTAATGGCCCGGCCGTAAGGAAGGCCAGCCCGGCGAAAACCTGCAGCACCAGGCTGAACAGGAAAGCCGCACGCTGCTGCAGGTAAAGCGCCAGCCAGAGAATCAGCAGGCCCGTACCGCCCCACACGGCGGCAGCCGCCACCCAGGGCAGCACGAACAACACCGCCAGGTTGATGAACACCAGGCCCACCAGCATCACCATCGACAAGGCGCCGAGCAGGCGGCGATTCTGGCGAATCTGCGGATCACGCGCCGCCAGCAGCATGCCGGCGATCAGCGCCAGGCCAACCATCGACGCCGCCAGCAGGCCGAACCAGCCGGCGCTGAAACCACCACGGCCGAACAGCGAATCCAGCGCCATCTGGCCGAGAAACAGCAGCCCGCCCAGGAGCTGGATGGCGAAGGCGCAATAGACGAAGCTCGGCGCGGCCAGGCGCAACCCGACGAACAGTGTCGCCAACCCGGCCAGCGCCCAGGCAATCGTGGTACCGGGCGCCTGGAACAGCAGCGGAGCGATCAGATAGAGAAACGCCAACCCGACCAGCCCCAGCCAGGGCAGCAATCGGTTTTCCCAGGCGCTGGCGAACTGCGGCGCCTGACGCAGTTGCCAGTAGCTGAACAGCAAGGCCATACCGAGCATCAGTGCGCCCAGCGGCGAGCCGTCGAACAGGCTGTCGTAGCCGAAATCCAGACCAACCATGAAAGCCAGCGCCGCCCCCACCTGCAGCAACAGGGCGAACGCACGCGCCAGCGGCCGCCCCTGGCGCAGGCCAAGCCAGAAGATGCCGGCGCCTTCCACGGCCCAGGCGGCACTGGTCCAGCGCGCATCGAGGCCGAGCGGGATGGCCAGGCTGGCGAATACCACGCCGAGTGCCAGGCAGGTTTCCACCAGCAACAGCGCGCGTTCGCCTGCGCGTGCCTTGAGCACTCGCGCCAGCAGCAGATAGAACAACCCGAGACCCAGAGCACTGAAGGCAGCGGCGAACTCGACATGCCGCACCAACGCGACCTGCAGGCCGAAGCCCACCAGCGGTGGGCCGAACAGCGTGGTGGCATCGACGTAATCACCCCGTCGCACAGACCAGCGCAGCAACTCGTCACGCGCCTCGGGTGCATCCGCCGCGTCGCGCAGGGTGCGGCGGGCGAACAGCAGGCCGATGGCCACGTACATCAGCAAGAACAACAGCAGGAACGGCTCGGTGCTCCACAGCAGCTCCGGCGTGTAGGAGCGCAGCCCCCAGGCAAAGCCGATGCCGAAGGTACCGACGAAACCGATCAGGTTGAGCAAGCGCCAGGCCTTGAACCAGGCGATGGCAAAGATGCCGGCGTTGAGCAGGGCGAAGTAGGAAAACAGCGCGACATGGTTGCCGCTGCCGGTGGAGGTGAGGATCGGCGCGGCGAAACCGCCCAACGCCGCCGCAGCGGCCAGGCCGAGGGCATTCTGCTGCACGGCGAGAATGGCCGAGAACGCCGTCACAGCCACCAGCAGGCCGAGGGCCATGCCGGGATCGAGCAACGGATGCAGACGCATGGCGGCGAATACCGTCAGGTACAGCACGGCAATGCCGGTACCCTGCAGCACCAGGGCATAACCGCGGTTGCGCAGACGCAGCCACCAGCCCAGACCGAGCAACGCCAGGGCACTGGCGGCAACGCCCATATAGCGGAGCTCCACCGGCACTTCGACCCCTTCGGTGGCGTAACGCAGGAGGAAGGCCAGGCCGAGAAACAGCAGCACCACGCCGACCCGCAGCACGGTGTTGCCACCCAGCAGCCAGGCCTTGGCCGCCGCGATACCGCGCTCGATAAGATTCGGTTCTCGTGGCACTTGCTCGCGCCAGGGGCTCTGTTGTGGGGCGGGCTGGGGCTGATGTGCAACCTGGGCAGCCAGCGGTTCCGGCTCATCGGCAGGCGCTGGGGTCTCGACTTCCGGCAACGGCTCCAGCGTCCAATCCAACTCCGGCACGGGCTCTTCGGTAACGACGGGTTCGGACTGCGATTCGGCGGCCAGATCGACGGCGGGCTCGGCAGGCGCAGCAACCGGTTCGGGTTCAGGCTCACGGCGCTCGCCCTGCTCCACCTTGAGCAGGCGCTCGTGAATGGCCTGGGTGCCGCGCTCGAAGCGCTCGGCGAAGCCCTTGAGCTGCGCGGCCAGTTGCGCGTTCTGAGCTTCCAGCCCTTGCAGGCGTAGCGCCTGGCCCAGAACGAGGCCGAGCAAACCGCCGAGCAGCGCGCCGGTGATCGATTCACCGGCACCCGCCCCGAGCACCAAACCGACCAGCATGAAGATCCATTGCATGCGTTATGTCCCTACCCTGAGAAAGAGGTCGCCTCGCGTTCCTAGCAGGCCGAGACGGGCACCCAGTATAGGAGTCGCACCGACCAACACCCAGAGAGACGACTGCCAAGCCGTTCACAGGCACAACGCAAAGTGGTCAACCGCCAGCCGGTGCTTCACAAACGCCAAACGCCCGCTATCATCGCCGCCCCGTGACAGCAGCGGCACAGACCGCACCATAGCCAACCATGATCAAACCCCGCCTGATAGCCGCTGCAGAGATAGACCGCCTGGAAACCTGGGCCAAATACACGGCCGACATGTGCCATAGCTGCATGTCCAGTTGCTGTACCCTGCCGGTGGAGGTACGCCTGAACGACCTGATCCGCCTGGAGCTGGTGGACGAATTCGAGCGTAGCGAGCCGCCGAAAAACATCGCCAAGCGCCTGCAGAAGGATGGCGTGGTCGAGCGCTTCAACCAGAAGTCGGGCATCTTCACCCTGACGCGCATGTCCAACAACGACTGCCTGTTCCTCGACCGCAAGACGCGCCTGTGCACCGTCTACGAGAAGCGCCCGGACACCTGCCGTCATCACCCCAAGGTTGGCCCACGGCCAGGGTATTGCGCATACAAGCCAAAATAATGCTCAGCGGCGCAAGCCGATAACCCGCCCCACACAGGTGGGTTGCGCCAACGCCTGATGCTCGCGGGCCAATCGCGCCACGCTGCCAGCCACCTGCTCGTCGAAGAGCGCCGCACGGCCCAAGGCGCTGTCGATGTTCATCAGCATCTGCTCGCTTTCCGCCAGGCTGGCGTCTTCGCCAGGTCGGTACAGCGCATGGTGGATATGCAGGCGTTTGGCGTCATGCGCCAGCAATTGGGTACGCACCTCGACCAGCTCGCTCGCCTTCACTTCCGCCAGGAAGTTGAGGTGGCACTCCAGGGTGTACAGGGTATGCCCGGTGCGGGCGCGACCGGCCTCGTCCAGGCCCAGCGCATCCATCAGCGCATCGGTGGCATGGCTGAAGATCAGCAGGTAGAAGGCATCGCGCAGATGGCCGTTGTAGTCGACCCAGTCGATGGAGATGGTGGTTTGGTAGCTGGTCAGCGGCTTGGCTGGCATACAGGCGACTCCTGAAATGCCCCTCTCCCCCAGCCCCTCTCCCGCAAGCGGGAGAGGGGGGCGGTTCGGAGCCGTTGGATATCTCCGCGTAGGGTGCGCTGTGCGCACCGGGAGTGGCTCGGTTACTCGGCGAAGGCGAAACCATGCCTGGCCTTGGTCTGGCGGATCGCCTCCAGCACCGCCAGCAGGCAGTCGTCACGGTAGCGCTCCAGGGCATACAGGCTGCGCTCGCCCTGCTGCTCGGCCGTGCCTTCGACCACCGCGTCGATCAGTCCTTCGGTCAGCTCCGGTGCCTCTAGGTATGTCCAGGGCAGCTTCAGCGCGGGGCCGAACTGGGCCATGAAGTGGCGCATGCCGGCCGGGCCGCCGGCCAGGGTGTAGGTCAGGAAGCTGCCCATGAACGACCAGCGCAGGCCAGCGCCAAAGCGGATCGCATCGTCGATCTCACCGGTGGTGGCCACGCCGTCGTTGACCAGGTGCAGCGCCTCACGCCATAGCGCTTCGAGCAGGCGGTCGGCGATGAAACCCGGCACCTCCTTACGCACGTGCAGCGGGCGCATGCCCAGGCCCTCGTAGACCTGCATGGCCGCCTGCACCGCCTCGGGCGAAGTCTTCGCCCCGCCCACCACCTCCACCAGCGGCAACAGGTACACCGGGTTGAACGGATGGCCGACCACGCAGCGCTCGGGATGCGTGGCATCTGCGTAGAACTCGCTGGGCAGCAGGCCCGAGGTGCTGGAGCCGATCAGCACGTCCGGGCGTGCGGCGGCGCTGATCTTGGCGTGCAGCTCGCACTTGAGGTCGAGTCGCTCGGGGGCGCTCTCCTGAATGAAGTCGGCATCACGCACGCAGTCTTCGATGCTGCTGACGAAGCGCAGGCGCTCAAGCGAGGCGCCGGGCGCCAGCCCCTGTTCTTGCAGCGCCGGCCAGGCATTGGCCAGGCGCGTGCGCAGCGCCTGCTCGGCGCCGGGGGCCGGGTCCCAGGCGATGACGTCGAGGCCATGGGCCAGGGCGCGGGCGATCCAGCCGGCGCCGATCACGCCGGTGCCGAGGGCGGCGAAGGTCTTGATATCGGTAACGAAGCTCATCTCGGGTTCCTTGCTGACTATGGCCCGGAGGCAATCCGGGAGAATTTCACCTGCCAATCCCCGGATTTCATCCGGGCTACGGGAATGGGCCCTCTCCCATAAAGGGAAGAGAAAATCGCTAGCGACGCTTGAGCTTCATCTTTTCCCGCCCCTCGGCCGGGGTCAGGGCGCGGCCGCCGAGGCGTTCGATGATCTCGATGGCGCGCTCGACCAACTGGCCGTTGCTGGCGTGCACGCCGCGATCCAGCCAGATGTTGTCCTCCAGCCCCACCCGCACATGGCCGCCGAGCAGCATGGCCTGGGCCACCATGGGCATCTGCATGCGGCCGATGCCGAAGCCGGCCCAGGTAATGCTCGGCGGCAGGTTATCGGCCATGGCCTTCATGCTGGTGGTGTCGGCCGGCGCGCCCCAGGGAATGCCCAGGCATAGCTGGATCAGCGGGTCGTCCAGCAGGCCTTCCTTGATCATCTGTTTGGCGAACCACAGGTGGCCGGTGTCGAAAATCTCCAGCTCGGCCTTCACCCCCAGCTCGGTGATACGCCTGGCACCGGCACGCAGTTGTGCGGGAGTGGAGACGTAGATGAAGTCGCCATCGCCGAAATTCAGCGTGCCGCAATCCAGGGTGCAGATTTCCGGCAGCAGCTCCTCGACATGCGCCAGGCGGGTGAGCGGCCCGACCAGGTCGGTGCCGGCGCCGAATTCCAGCGGCTGCTCGCCGCGGCCGATTTCCAGATCGCCACCCATGCCGGCGGTGAGGTTGATGATCACGTCGGTGTCGCTCTCGCGGATGCGCTCGACCACTTCGCGATACAGCGCCACGTCGCGGCTCGGCTTGCCGGTGTGCGGGTCACGCACGTGACAGTGAGCGACGGTGGCGCCGGCCCTGGCGGCCTCGATGGCAGCAGCGGCGATTTCCTTGGGGGTGACCGGAATCGCCGGATGCTTGCCAACGGTGTCGCCGGCGCCGGTCACCGCGCAGGTGACGATCACTTCGTAATTCATCTTCGACTTTCCTTTCCAGGGGCGAACGGGGGCCGACGGCGTGGCCGCAGACCTTGAATCGGGGGAATCGGCGCCGGCTCGCCCGGCGCCCCGCTGTCAGTTGCCGGCGAGCAGCGCCGCGTTGGCCGGCTTGCCGTCGAAGGTGGTGACGCCATCGAGCCAGGCCTCGACCACCTGCGGGTTGGCCTTGATCCAGTCACGCGCCACCTGCGCGGGTGCCTTGCGCTCCATGATCGGCTGCATCAGCACGGCTTCCTGCTCGCTGGTGAAGCGCAGGCCGGTGAGCAGGCGGTTGGCGTTGGGGCAGCGCTGGGCATAGTCCGGCGCGGTGACGGTGGACACGGTGGCGGCACCATCGTTGGGGCCGAACACGTCCTCGGTGCCGGTCAGGTAGGTAATGGGCATCGACAGGTTCATCGGGTGCGGCTTCCAACCGAAGAACACCACCGGCTTCTGATTGCGCACGGCACGGCCGACGGCGGCGAGCATGCCGGCTTCGCTGGACTCGACCAGCTTGAAGCCGCCAAGGCCGAACTGGTTGCTGTCGATCATCTTCTGGATCGCCGTATTGGCGCCGGAGCCGGCCTCGATGCCGTAGATCTTGCCGCCCAGTTCGTCCTTGAACCTGGCAATGTCGGCCAGGGTCTTCAGGCCCTTGTCGGCGGTGTAGCTGGGCACCGCGAGCACCGCCACGGCATCGCTCAGCGACGGCTCGGCGGCGACCTTGACCGCACCGGCATCGAGGAAGGGCTTGATGTTGTCATCCATGATCGGCTTCCAGTAGCCGAGGAAGGCATCGAGCTGACCCTTCTGGATACCGGCGAAGATGATCTGCTGCGAGGCCTGAGTCTGCTTGGTTTCATAGCCCAGGCCCTGCAGCAGTTCGCTGGCGACGGCGGTGGTGGCGACCACGTCGGTCCAGCCGACGGCGCCGATGCGGACGGTCTTGCAACTGGCGTCATCGGCCAGCAGGGAGGTACTGAACAGGCTCAGGGTGCAGCACGCGACCAGCGCGGAAAGACCTTTCATCTGGGTGCTCCTCATCGTGTCACAGCGGTTTTATTTCGTTCTTCTAGAGGCTCTGAGAGCCCCCACCGTGCTCGGGATTGCTGACTCCCGATGAAAGTAACTTACGCTTGGTTTCGGCGCCTGATTCGCACTTGGACGACCATTCGTTGACCTATGCCGACTTTCTGCTTGTATGAAAGCCATGTCTCGGTATGCGTAGCCCCCCCTGCAACGGTGACGTATTTGTATGCCTCAGACCTTCTGCTTTCTGCTACTGTCCGGTTTCTCGATGATGGGCCTGATGTCGGCCATCGAGCCGCTGCGCGTGGCCAACCGTTTTCGCGGTGAACTGTACCGCTGGCGCCTGCTCAGCCAGGACGGCAAGGCCGTGCAGGCCAGCAACGGCATGTCGCTCAACGTCGACGACAAACTGCAACTGCCGGATGACACCTATACGCTGTTCGTGGTGGCCGGTTTCGAGCCGCTGGCGCACTACGACCACCACCTGGCGCACTGGCTGCAGCGGCGCGAGGCCGAGCTGGCCGTGCTCGGCGGTATCGATACCGGCAGCTTCGTGCTGGCCGAGGCCGGGCTGTTCCAGCACCAGCGCCTGACCCTGCACTGGGAGGCCATCGACGCCTTTCGCGAGCGCTACCCGGCGCTGCTGGTCACCCAGGAGCTGTTCGAGATCGACGGCAAGCGCATCACCAGCGCTGGCGGCACCAGCAGCCTGGATCTGATGCTGGGGCTGATCGGCCAGGCGCACGGCGAATCACTGGCGGTGCAGGTATCCGAGCAGTTCGTGGTCGGCCGCATCCGCACGCGTCTGGATCACCAACGCATGCAGGTGGCCAGCCGCTACGACCTGCACAACAAGAAGCTGGTACGGGTGATCGGCGAGATGGAGCGCGAGTGCGAGCAACCGCTGTCCAGTGAGGCCCTGGCCAACAAGGTCGGCATCAGCCTGCGCCAACTGGAGCGGCTGTTCCGTCATCATCTGCACACCACACCATCGGCCTTCTACCTCGGCCTGCGCCTGGACAAGGCGCGCCAGTTACTACGGCAGAGCGATCTGAGCGTGCTGGAGGTGAGCCTGGCCTGCGGCTTCGAGTCGTCGAGTTACTTCTCACGCTGCTACAAGGCGCATTTCGACGTGACGCCGAGCGAGGACAGGCACGAACGCCTACCCCACGGCTGAAAGAAGCGTGCCCGGAACCGGGCACGCACTGGTATCAGGCCGAGCGGCCCATCTCGGTGAGTGCCGACTGCACCAGAGGGTGCAGGTTCTCCCCCCGGCGCTCCAGTTGCCAGGCCATCAGCTCGATGCGCATCGCTGGCGTCCAGAAGCTCTGAATGTGCTGCTGAACGCCCTTGACCGCCTGTTCCTGGTCCGGCTCGGTGGCGAAGAACTGGGCGATCTGGTTGGCCATCTTGACCAGGTTTTCCGCACTCATCGACGCACCTCGGCTTTCTCTCGTTTACGGCGCTCGCTGAGCAGACGCTGCTGCTCGTCGCTGAAGGCCTGGTAGCGTTTCTGCCATTCCGACGGCTGGTACACGCGCGTTACTTCCACCGCCGTGACCTTGTATTCGGGGCAGTTGGTCGCCCAGTCGGAGTTGTCGGTGGTGATCACGTTGGCACCGGACTCGGGGAAGTGGAAGGTGGTGTACACCACCCCCGGCGCCACCCGCTCGCTGACCTTGGCGCGCAGCACGGTCTGCCCGGAGCGGCTGCCCACGCCGACCCAGTCGCCGTCGGCGATACCGCGGCTTTCGGCGTCGCTCGGGTGGATCTCCAGGCGATCCTCCTCGTGCCAGGCGACGTTATCGGTACGTCGTGTCTGCGCGCCGACGTTGTACTGGCTGAGGATGCGGCCGGTGGTGAGCAGCAGCGGGAAGCGGCTGTTGACCTTCTCCTCGGTCGGCACGTAGCCGGTGAGCATGAAGCGCCCCTTGCCACGCACGAACTCTTCGATGTGCATGGTCGGCGTGCCGTCCGGCGCCTCGTCGTTGCACGGCCACTGCAGGCTGCCGTGGCGATCCAGCTTGTCGTAGCTGACGCGGGTGAAGGTGGGCGTCAGGCTGGCGATCTCGTCCATGATCTGCGACGGGTGCTGGTAATCCATCTTGTAGCCCAGCGCTTCGGCCAGGGCGATGGTGGCTTCCCAGTCGGACTTGCCGGCCAGCGGCTCCATCACCTTGCGCACGCGTGAGATGCGCCGTTCGGCGTTGGTGAAGGTACCGTCCTTCTCGAGGAAGGAGCTGCCCGGCAGGAACACGTGGGCGAACTTGGCGGTTTCGTTGAGGAAGATGTCCTGCACCACCACGCATTCCATCGCCGACAGCGCAGCGGTGACGTGCTGGGTGTTGGGGTCGCTCTGGGCGATGTCCTCGCCCTGGCAGTACAGCGCCTTGAAGGTGCCGCCGAGCGCCGCCTCGAACATGTTGGGGATGCGCAGGCCCGGATCGGGCTGCAGGGTCACGCCCCAGGCCTGCTCGAACTGGGCACGTACCTCGTTGTTGGACACGTGACGGTAGCCCGGCAGCTCGTGCGGGAAGGAGCCCATGTCGCAGGAGCCCTGCACGTTGTTCTGCCCGCGCAGCGGGTTGACGCCCACACCTTCGCGGCCGATGTTGCCGGTGGCCATGGCCAGGTTGGCGATACCCATGACCGTGGTACTGCCCTGGCTGTGCTCGGTGACGCCCAGGCCGTAGTAGATGGCCGCGTTGCCACCGGTGGCGTAGAGGCGTGCTGCCTCGCGGATCAGTTGCGGGTCGACGCCGCAGATCGGCCCGAGCACTTCCGGCGAGTTCTCCGCCTGGCTGACGAAGGTGCTCCAGCGGGCGAAATCCGCCGCCTCGCAGCGCTCGTCGACGAACGGCTGGTTGACCAGACCCTCGGTGACGATGACATGGGCCAGGGCATTGAGCATGGCCACGTTGGTGCCCGGACGCAGTGCCAGGTGGTAGTCGGCACGGGCGTGCGGCGAATCCACCAGGTCGATGCGGCGCGGGTCGATGACGATCAGCCGCGCCCCCTGGCGCAGGCGGCGCTTGAGCTGGGAGCCGAATACCGGGTGGGCGTCGGTGGGGTTGGCACCCATCACCAGGATCACGTCGGCCTGCATCACCGAGTCGAAGCTCTGGGTTCCGGCGGACTCACCCAGGGTCTGCTTGAGGCCGTAGCCGGTCGGCGAGTGGCAGACGCGGGCGCAGGTGTCGACGTTGTTGTTGCCGAAGCCGGCACGCACCAGTTTCTGCACCAGGTAGACCTCTTCGTTGGTGCAACGGCTGGAGGTGATACCGCCGATGGAATCGCGCCCGTATTTGAGCTGGATGCGACGGAACTCGCTGGCGGCGTAGGTCACCGCCTCGTCCCAGCTAACTTCCTGCCAGGGGTCGTGGATGCTCTTGCGGATCATCGGCTTGGTGATGCGATCCGGGTGGGTGGCATAGCCCCAAGCGAAGCGGCCCTTGACGCAGGAGTGGCCATGGTTGGCCTGGCCGTTCTTGTCCGGCACCATGCGCACCAGTTCGTTGCCCTTCATCTCGGCACGGAACGAGCAGCCGACGCCACAGTAGGCGCAGGTGGTGATCACGCTGCGCTCGGGCTGGCCCTTCTCGACCACGCTCTTTTCCATCAGCGTGGCGGTCGGGCAGGCCTGCACGCAGGCGCCGCAGGACACGCACTCGGAGCTGAGGAAGTCGTCGCCGCCGGCAGCCGCCACGCGCGACTCGAAGCCACGGCCCTCGATGGTCAGGGCGAAGGTGCCCTGGGTTTCCTCACAGGCGCGCACGCAGCGGTTGCAGACGATGCACTTGCTCGGGTCGTAGTCGAAGTAGGGGTTGGAGGTGTCCTTGGCTTCGCTCAGGTGGTTGGCGCCGTCGTAACCGTAACGCACCTCACGCAGACCGACCTGGCCGGCGACGGTCTGCAGTTCGCAGTTGCCGTTGGCCGAGCAGGTCAGGCAGTCCAGCGGGTGGTCGGAAATGTACAGTTCCATCACGTTGCGGCGCAGGGTCGCCAGCTTGGAGGTCTGGGTACGTACCACCATGCCTTCGCTGACCGGCGTGGTGCAGGAGGCCGGGTAGCCGCGCATGCCGTCGATCTCCACCAGGCACATGCGGCAGGAGCCGAAGGCTTCCAGGCTGTCGGTGGCGCAGAGTTTGGGAATGGTGGTGCCGAGCATGGCGGCAGCGCGCATCACCGAGGTGCCGGCCGGCACGCTGATGCTGCGCCCGTCGATGCTCAGGCTGACCTGCACCTCGCTTTCGCGAGCGGGGGTGCCGAAGTCGGTGTCAGTGGCGGGGTCGAAATAGCTGATCATTGTTCTGCCTCCGAGGTCTTGAGCCCGAAGTCGCCAGGGAAGTGCTTGAGCGCACTGCTGACAGGGAAGGCGGTCATGCCGCCGAGTGCGCACAGCGAGCCATGGGTCAAGGTATCGCAGAGATCCTTGAGGATGATCACCTGCTCGTCGCGCGCAGCGTCGTCGCTGGCTGCCAGCAGGCGGTCGACCACCTCGACGCCACGGGTCGAGCCGATGCGGCAGGGTGTGCATTTGCCACAGGATTCCTCGGCGCAGAACTCCAAGGCGAAGCGCGCCATCTGTGCCATGTCCAGGCTGTCATCGGCCAGCACCACACCGCCGTGACCGAGCATCGCGCCCATGGCGGCGAAGGCTTCGTAGTCCAGTGGTGTGTCGAACTGCGAGGGGGGTACCCAGGCGCCCAGCGGGCCACCGACCTGCGCCGCCTTGATCGGCCGGCCGCTGGCGGTGCCGCCACCGTACTCTTCCACCAGCTCGCGCAGGGTCAGGCCGAAAGCCCGCTCCACCAGCCCCCCCTGGCGGATGTTGCCGGCCAGCTGGAAGGGCATGGTGCCCAGCGAGCGGCCCATGCCGAAGTCGCGGTAGAAGGCGGCGCCACGCGCCAGGATCACCGGCACCGAGGCCAGGGTGAGCACGTTGTGCACCAGCGTCGGCTGGCCGAACAGGCCTTGCAGCGCCGGCAGCGGCGGCTTGGCGCGCACCGTGCCGCGCTTGCCTTCCAGCGATTCCAGCAGCGAGGTTTCCTCACCGCAGATATAGGCGCCGGCGCCGACCCGCACTTCCATATCGAAGGCACGGCCGCTGCCGGCCACGTTGGTGCCGAGCCAGCCGGCCGCGCGGGCGACCTCGATGGCTTCGCGCAGCGCCTGCACGGCCTGCGGGTATTCGGAACGCACGTAGACGTAACCCATGGTGGCTTCGACCGCCAGGCCGGCGATCGCCATGCCCTCGATCAGCACGAAGGGGTCGCCTTCCATCAGCATGCGGTCGGCGAAGGTGCCGGAGTCGCCTTCGTCGGCGTTGCACACCACGTATTTCTGCGCGGCCTGGGCGCCGCGCACGGTGCGCCACTTGATGCCAGCCGGGAAGGCAGCGCCGCCACGGCCACGCAGGCCGGACTCCAGCACTTCGGCGACGATGGCGTCACCCTCCATGCCGATGGCGCGGGTCAGCCCCTCGAAGCCGCCAGTGGCGCGGTAATCCTCCAGCGCGGTGGGGCGGGTGATGCCGGCGCGGGCGAAGATCAGGCGCTGCTGGCTCTTGATGAAGGGCAGTTCCTCCACCAGGCCGACGGCGCTCGGATGCTGATTGCCACCACTTTGCAGCGCATCGAGCAGGCTACCGGCCTGGTCGGCGCTCAGCGGGCCGAAACCGAGACGGCCTTCGCCGCTGTCGACTTCCAGCAGGGGCTCCAGCCAGTACATGCCGCGCGAGCTGGTGCGTTGGATCTCGACTGCCAGTTGCCGACGTTCGGCCTCGTCACGCAGGGCGTCGGCCAGTTGATCGGCACCCACGGCGCGGGCGATGGAGTCGCAAGGTACATAGAGCTTCAGCATGGCGTTTTCTCCAGGCAGCCCTCGACCAGTTGCTGCAGGCGCTCGGGGGTTACCCGAGCGTGCAGTTGACCGTCCAGTTCCAGGGCCGGCGAGCAGGCGCAGGCGCCCAGGCAATAGACCGGGCGCAGGCTGATCTGGCCGTCCTCGCTGGTGCCGTGGTCATCCAGCCCGAGGTGCTCGCGCACCTGTGCGGCCAGTTGCTTGGCACCGCGACTCTGGCACGACTCGGCCAGACACAGGCGCAGGATGTGCTTGGCCGGCTCACTGGTGCGGAAGTCATGGTAGAAGCTGATCACCCCACGCACTTCGGCCTGGGTCAGGTTGAGGGCATGGGCGATTTCGGCGATGGCGACATCGGGTACGTAGCCGATGCCTTCCTGGATGGCATGCAGGACGGGCAGCAGGGCACCGGGGGTGTCCTTGTGTTCGTCCAGCACGCCTCGAATCAAAGGCAGGTGAAGCGTCTCATCAGGCATTACAGCGTTCCTCGGTCACAGGCCATGCGTGGCGTCATCGCAGCCTGGAGGTTTCGGCTGTGGCGATCCGGCTTGCCACGGCAGCAGCGCGATCACCAACTAGAAAGGCCAAAGCCGGGCGTCTGCGCGCACGTACCTGGGCATTAGCGGAGCTTGCCATTCCCGCGCCAGAGAAATTGCACTCCAGCGACGCCATGCATACTGAAACCGACGCCGCAGACGAACAGCTCCCCCTTCATTCTTTATAGACCCTTGCGCTTCGACTCACCGCCTGGGCGCCCCGCTTCGCCCAAATGACAGGCAGCCTGCGTACCCTGAGCGGGCACGAAAGCGACGTACCGAAGCCCACATGTCCATCCGCGACCGGCTTGACGTTTTCGGCAATCCCCCAGTCGTTTTTGCGCGATAGCGGCCAAATCCCCAGGGATATGCTCCCCCAAAGCGCCGACAGCCGATTCGGCGCAGCAGAACCCAAGGGGACAGCCTGATGAGCCCAGCCGAATTGCACGCCGACAGCATCGTCATCGACGGTCTGATCATCGCCAAGTGGAACCGCGAACTCTTCGAGGACATGCGCAAAGGCGGCCTGACCGCCGCCAACTGCACCGTGTCCGTGTGGGAGGGTTTCCAGGCCACCGTCAACAGCATTGCTGCCAGCAGCAAGCTGATCCGCGAGAACAGCGACCTGGTGATGCCGGTACGTACCACCGCCGACATCCGCAAGGCCAAGGAGCTGGGCAAGACCGGCATCATCTATGGCTTTCAGAACGCCCACGCGTTCGAGGACCAGATAGGCTACGTCGAGGTGTTCAAGCAGCTCGGCGTGGGCATTGTGCAGATGTGCTACAACACCCAGAACCTGATCGGCACCGGCTGCTACGAGCGTGACGGAGGCCTGTCCGGCTTCGGCCGCGAGATCGTCGCCGAGATGAACCGCGTCGGCATCATGTGCGACCTGTCGCATGTCGGCTCGAAGACTTCCGAGGAAGTGATTCTCGAATCGAAGAAGCCGGTGACCTACTCCCACTGCCTGCCTTCCGGCCTGAAAGAGCACCCGCGCAACAAGTCCGACGAGGAGCTGAAGTTCATCGCCGACCACGGCGGCTTCGTCGGCGTGACCATGTTCGCCCCCTTCCTGGCCAAGGGCATCGACTCGACCATCGACGACTACGCCGAAGCCATCGAGTACGTGATGAACATCGTCGGTGAAGACGCCATCGGTATCGGTACCGACTTCACCCAGGGTCACGGCAAGGAATTCTTCGAGTACCTGACCCACGACAAGGGCTACGCCCGTCGCCTGACCAACTTCGGCAAGATCATCAACCCGCTGGGTATCCGTACCGTAGGCGAGTTCCCCAACCTCACCGAGACCCTGCTCAAACGCGGCCATTCCGAGCGCGTGGTGCGCAAGATCATGGGCGAGAACTGGGTGCGCGTACTGGCTGACGTCTGGGGCGAGTAAGCCTTTTTAACAGCCCCTCTCCCCCGGCCCCTCTCCCATAAATGGGAGAGGGGAGCAAAGCGGCCGGCATGCATTTGAAGTCATGCATGCACGGACAGCCCCCTCTCCCGCTTGCGGGAGAGGGTTGGGGAGAGGGCAAAAAAACCAACGAATTCTGGAGTTTGCACACATGGCCACCCACGCCCCCGAAATGCCCATCCTGGTAGACGACGAAACCGGCGTATGGACCACCGACGCCCTGCCGATGCTCTACGTGCCACGGCATTTCTTCGTCAACAACCATATCGGCATCGAGGAAGTGCTCGGCGCCGAGAAATACGCCGAGATTCTCTACAAGGCTGGCTACAAGTCCGCCTGGCACTGGTGTGAGAAGGAAGCCGAGTGCCATGGCCTGTCCGGCGTGGCGGTGTTCGAGCACTACATGAAGCGTCTGTCGCAGCGCGGCTGGGGTCTGTTCAAGATCCAGTCCATCGACCTCGACGCCGGCACCTGCGAAGTGCGCCTGGATCACTCGGCCTTCGTCTACGTCTACGGCAAGTGCGGGCGTCCGGTCGACTACATGTTCACCGGCTGGTTCGCCGGCGCCATGGATCAGATTCTGCAGGCCCAGGGCAGCAGCATCCGTACCGTGGCCGAGCAGGTCTACGGTGCCTCGCAGGAAGGCCACGACCATGGCCTGTTCCGCGTCAAACCGCTGTAAACAATAAAAGGTATTCGCGAGGGCTTCAGCCGCGACCCAATCGCCACTGAAGCCCCTCTCGACAAAAGGCCCCAGGCCGCTTTTCCGTGAGGGTGCCGCAATGGCTTTCGAAGCAATGTTCCAGCCGATCCAGATCGGCAAACTGACCATCCGCAACCGCGTGCTCTCCACTGCGCACGCCGAGGTCTACGCCACCGACGGCGGCATGACCACCGAGCGCTACGTCAAGTATTACGAAGAGAAGGCCAAGGGCGGCATCGGCCTGGCCATCTGCGGCGGTTCGTCCGTGGTCGCCATCGACAGCCCGCAGGAATGGTGGAGTTCGGTCAACCTGTCCACCGACCGCATCATCCCGCACTTCCAGAATCTCGCTGACGCCATGCACAAGCACGGCGCCAAGATCATGATCCAGATTACCCACATGGGCCGCCGCTCGCGCTGGGACGGTTTCAACTGGCCGACCCTGATGTCGCCGTCGGGCATCCGCGAACCGGTGCACCGCGCCACCTGCAAGACCATCGAGGTGGAGGAAATCTGGCGCATCATCGGCAACTATGCCCAGGCCGCGCGCCGGGCCAAGGAAGGCGGTCTGGACGGCGTCGAGCTGTCCGCCGTGCACCAGCACCTGATCGACCAGTTCTGGTCACCGCGCGTGAACAAGCGTACCGACGAATGGGGCGGCACCTTCGAGGGCCGCATGAAGTTCGGCCTGGAAGTGCTCAAGGCCGTGCGCAAGGAAGTCGGCGACGACTTCTGCGTGGGCATGCGCATCACCGGTGACGAGTTCCACCCGGACGGCCTGTCCCACGAGGACATGAAGCAGATCGCCGCCTACTACGACGCCACCGGCATGCTCGACTTCATCGGTGTGGTGGGTTCGGGCTGCGACACCCACAACACCCTGGCCAACGTCATCCCCAACATGAGCTTCCCGCCGGAGCCCTTCCTGCACCTGGCGGCCGGCATCAAGGAAGTGGTCAAGGTACCGGTGCTGCACGCGCAGAACATCAAGGACCCGAACCAGGCCACCCGTATCCTCGAAGGCGGCTACGTGGACATGGTCGGCATGACCCGTGCCCACATGGCCGACCCGCACCTGATCGCCAAGATCAAGATGGGCCAGATCGACCAGATCAAGCAGTGCGTCGGCGCCAACTACTGCATCGACCGCCAGTACCAGGGCTTGGACGTGCTGTGCATCCAGAACGCCGCCACTAGCCGTGAATACATGGGCGTGCCGCACATCATCGAGAAAACCACCGGCGTCAAGCGCAAGGTGGTGATCGTCGGCGGTGGCCCTGCAGGTATGGAAGCGGCTCGCGTCGCCGCCGAACGTGGCCACGACGTGACCCTGTTCGAGAAGCAGGAGCAACTGGGCGGGCAGATCACCCTGGCCTCCAAGGCGCCGCAACGTGATCAGATCGCCGGTATCACCCGCTGGTACCAGCTAGAGCTGGCGCGCCTGGGCGTCGACCTGCGCCTGGGCACCGCGGCCGATGAAGCCACCATCCTCGACCTCAAGCCCGGCATCGTGGTGCTGGCCAACGGGGGTCACTCCTTCATCGAGCAGAACGAGCACTGGGGCGCCGCCGAAGGTCTGGTGGTGAGCAGTTGGGACGTGCTGGCCGGCAAGGTGGCACCGGGCAAGAACGTGCTGGTGTACGACACCATCTGCGAATTCACCGGCATGTCGGTCGCCGACTTCCTCGCCGACAAGGGTTCTCAGGTGGAGATCGTCACCGACGACATCAAGCCGGGCGTGGCCATGGGCGGTACCACCTTCCCCACCTACTACCGCAGCCTGTACCCGAAAGAAGTGATCATGACCGGCGACCTGATGCTGGAGAAGGTCTACCGCGAAGGCGACAAGCTGGTCGCCGTGCTGGAGAACGAATACACCGGGGCCAAGGAAGAACGGGTGGTCGACCAGGTGGTGGTGGAGAACGGCGTGCGTCCTGACGAATCGCTGTACTACGCACTCAAGGACGGTTCGCGCAACAAGGGTCAGATCGACGTCGAGGCGCTGTTCGCGATCAAGCCGCAGCCCTGCCTCTCCGAGTCGGGCGACGGCTACCTGCTGTTCCGCATCGGTGACTGCGTGGCCCAGCGCAACACCCACGCGGCGATCTACGACGCCTTGCGCCTGTGCAAGGACTTTTAAGCAGCCGTAAGCCGCAAGCTGCAAGCTGCAAGCAGAGGCGCCCGTCGCTTTCAGCTTGAGGCTTGCAGCTTGAAGCTTGTAGCTGCCCCTCGGGGGCTCTCATGCTAAACACCATTCTGCCAATCCTGCTCTTCGCCGCCCTGGCCCTTGCGGTCATTGGCGCGGCCAAGCGCTTCTTCATGTGGCGTCGCGGTCGTCCTGCCAAGGTCGACTGGATAGGCGGCCTGCTGAAGATGCCGCGCCGCTATCTGGTGGATCTGCACCATGTGGTCGAGCGCGACAAGTACATGTCCAAGACCCACGTGGCCACCGCCGGCGGTTTCGTCCTGGCGGCCGTGCTGGCCATCGTCGTGCACGGTTTCGGCCTGCATAACCGCATCCTCGGTTTCGCCTTGCTGGCGGCCACCGTGCTGATGTTCGTCGGCGCCCTGTTCGTCGCCAAGCGTCGCCTCGACCCGCCATCGCGCCTGTCGAAAGGCCCGTGGATGCGCCTGCCCAAGAGCCTGCTGATGTTCGCCGCCAGCTTCTTCATTGCCACGCTACCGGTGGCCGGGATTCTGCCGGTCGGTTTCGGTGGCTGGGTGCTCGCGGCGATTCTCGCCGTTGGTGTGGCCTGGGGTGTGTCCGAGCTGTTCTTCGGCATGACCTGGGGCGGGCCGATGAAGCACGCCTTCGCCGGCGCCCTGCACCTGGCCTGGCACCGCCGCGCCGAACGCTTCGGCGGTGGCCGCTCGACTGGCCTGAAAGCGCTGGACCTGGATGACCCGAAAGCCCCGCTGGGCGTGGAAAAACCCACCGACTTCACCTGGAACCAGTTGCTCGGCTTCGACGCCTGCGTGCAGTGCGGCAAGTGCGAGGCCATGTGCCCCGCCTTCGCCGCCGGCCAGCCGCTGAACCCGAAGAAGCTGATCCAGGACATGGTCATCGGCCTGGCCGGTGGCAATGACGCCAAGTTCGCCGGCAGCCCCTACCCGGGCAAACCGCTGGGCGAACACAGCGGCGGCCCGCATCAGCCGATCGTCGACCTGAACGGCAAGGCCCTGGTGGATGCCGAGACCCTGTGGTCGTGCACCACCTGCCGCGCCTGCGTCGAGGAGTGCCCGATGATGATCGAGCACGTCGATGCCATCGTCGATATGCGCCGTCACCTCACCCTGGAAAAGGGCGCCACCCCGAACAAGGGTGCCGAGGTGCTGGACAACCTGATCGCCACCGACAACCCGGGCGGCTTCAACCCCGGCGGTCGCCTGAACTGGGCCGCCGACCTGAACCTGCCGTTGCTGGCCGACAAGGGCGAAACCGATGTGCTGTTCTGGGTCGGCGACGGCGCCTTCGACATGCGCAACCAGCGCACTCTGCGTGCCTTCGTGAAGATCCTCAAGGCTGCTGACGTCGACTTCGCCGTACTCGGCCTAGAAGAGCGCGACAGCGGCGACGTGGCTCGCCGTCTGGGTGACGAAGCGACCTTCCAGCACCTGGCCAAGCGCAATATCGCCACCCTGGCCAAGTACCGCTTCAAGCGCATCGTCAGCTGCGACCCGCACAGCTTCCATGTGCTGAAGAACGAGTACGGCGCCCTCGGCGGCCACTATCAGGTGCTGCACCACAGCACCTTCATCGACGAGCTGGTGCGCAAGGGTTCGCTGAATCTCGGCCAGAGCAAGGCCGCCAGCGTGACCTATCACGACCCCTGCTACCTCGGCCGTTACAACGGCGAGTACGAGGCGCCCCGCGCCGTGCTCAAGGCCATCGGCATCGAGGTCAAGGAGATGGAACGTTCGGGCTTCCGTTCGCGCTGCTGTGGCGGCGGTGGCGGCGCACCGATCACCGACATCCCCGGCAAGCAGCGGATTCCCGACATGCGCATGGTGGACATCAAGGAAACCGGCGCCGAGGTGGTGGCCGTAGGCTGCCCGCAGTGCACCGCGATGCTCGAAGGCGTGGTCGCACCGCGCCCGGAAATCAAGGACATCGCCGAGCTGGTGGCCGAGGTGCTGATCGAAGCCACCGAGGTGCCAGCCAAGCGCCCGGCCACCAAGCGCGAACTGGCGGAGGTGCAGTGATGAAACGACGCTCCCAGTCCATTCAGGAGGCCCAGGCATGAGCGATATCATCCGCCGCGACCCTCGTGCCGAGTGGATCGCCCGCAACCGTCTGCACCCGCTGCACGCGGCCATGCAGAGCCAGAACCAGACCAGCTGGATGGGGCCCAACGGCATCATCCGCAAGAACCCACACGCCATCGCCGCCGGCTTCGTCGGCCCGGCCGGGCTCAAGCGCATCGACCGCAGTGGCGCCCAGCAAGGCACCGGCGGCAAGCGCAGCAGTGCCAGCACCGAGGTGCAATTGCCGCTGCACGTGGTCGAGCAACCAGCCTTCCACGTCTGCGTGGTGCCGGACATGGTTGGCGGACGCCTGTCCAGCCATGACAAGGATCTGCTCGGCCTGGCCCGCAACCTGGCCGGCGCCAGCGGTGCCGTGGTGGCCGTGGTGTTCGGCGAGGACAAGGAAAGCGCCTTCGACACGGCAGGCGTCGACCGCCTGCTACGTATCAGCGGCGAAGCCTTCGACGGCTACGCCCCGGAAACCCGCGTGCTGGCCTTGAGCGCCGTGGAAAGCCAACTGGCACCGCGCCACTGGCTGCTGCCCGACAGCCGCACCGGTGGCGGCGAACTGGGCCGGCGCCTGGCCGCCAAGCTTGGCGAACGCCCGGCCACGCGCGTCTGGCAGGTGGCCGGCGAGCAGGCCATCGGCCGTGCCGGCAGTGGCCAGCAGGACATCCAGCGTGCCCTGCCGCGGCTGATTCTCGCCGCAGTCGAGTGCGCCGAGCCGGTCAGCGAGACACGTCACGAAGTACGGCCACTGGAATTGGAGGCGAAAGTCGCCCACAGCCTGCCGCGCATCGAGGATCTCGGCCCGGTGGCCGTGGATCCGGCCCAGATTCCCATGGCCGAGGCCGAGTTCATCCTCTCCGGCGGCAACGGTGTGAAGGACTGGAACCTGTTCCACCAGGCCGCCGTCGCCCTCGGCGCCACCGAAGGCGCCTCGCGCGTGGCGGTGGACGATGGCTTCATGCCGCGTGATCGCCAGGTTGGCGCCACCGGCACCTGGGTCACCGCCCGCGTCTACCTGGCCGTCGGCATTTCCGGCGCCATCCAGCACCTGCAAGGCATCGGTGCCTGCGACAAGGTGGTGGCGGTGAACATGGATCCCGGCTGCGACATGATCAAACGCGCCGACCTCTCGGTGATCGGCGACTCGGCGGCCATCCTCCAGGCCCTGATGGAACGCGTCGCCGCCTGGCGCCAGGAGGGCAAGCGTGATGCGGCCTAATCCTCATGCATACGGTTCGAGGTTGCCAACATGACTGACCTGAATATCGTCGCCCTGGTTTCGGTCGGCGCCCACCCGACCTCGGGCCGTCCGCGTCGTGCCGAGCAGGACGCCCGCGCGGTGGAGCTAGGCCTGCGCCTTGCCGGCCAGAATCTGCAGTTGCTGCATGCCGGCGATCCGCAGGCCGAAGCCCTGCGTGGCTACCTGGGCATGGGCCTGGATCAGCTCGACGTACTGGAACAACCCGAAGGGGCCGACGCCCTGCCACTGCTGGTGGACTACCTGCAGGGCAGTCGCACCCAGTTGGCGCTCACCGGCAGCCAGGCGGAAACCGGCGAAGGCTCCGGCATGTTGCCGTTCCTCCTGGCCGAACGCCTGGGCTGGCCCATGGTGGTCGGCCTGGCCGAGGTGGAAAAGGTGGAAAACGGCGTGGCCCAGGTGCTGCAAGCCCTGCCACGTGGTCAGCGGCGCCGCCTCAAGGTACGCCTGCCGTGCGTCGCCAGTGTCGACAACGCCGCCCCTGTCGCCCGCCAGAGCGCCTTCGGCCCGGCCCGCCGCGGCCAGATCGAAGCGCACGAGGTAACCGTGGTGGACGACCCGCTGCTGGCCGAGGCCAGCCTGCAACCGGCCAAACCACGGCCCAAGCGCCTCAAGGTGATCAAGGCCAAGACCGGCGCTGAGCGTATGAAAGCCGCCACGGCCAAGGCCAGTGGCGGCGGCGGCAAGGTGCTCAAGGACGTCTCGCCGCAGGAAGGCGCGGAGGCCATCTTCAAGTTGCTGGTCGAAGAAGGCGTGCTGCGCTAACAGATGCCAGGAAGACATCCAGTCCTGACAGGCTGGAACAGGGGTTCGCTCGAAGCCAAGGCTTCGAGCCGACCACCGAGCGAACGAAACGCGTAATATCCTGGATACCCTGTCGACTCGCCTGGGTTTTCAAACGCTTGCCTTGTCATAAGGAGCCACGACCATGATGCATGCCGACCTGATCGACCAGGAAGACTTCCGCGAGCGCCTGGTGGCGCTGGGCCTTAGCATTCCTCCGGGCACCTCGCCGGAGCAGGCCTGCGAACTCGCCGTCAGCGGCCTCAGCGCCGAACGCGCCATGGCCCTGCGCCAGTTGGTGGAAGAACTGCTCGGCGGCAGCGCCACCTTGCTGCCCAACGTGCGCGAGGCCATCAGCCGTCATCTGCTGCCAGCGCTGGTGCCCAAGCCTGCCTGAGCGATAGTGTTCTCGGTCTGGTGCGCATGGCGCACCCTACGAGCCTGAGCAGAGCCGGTGACTCCGATCTCGTTACCCCGGATTGTATCCGGGCTACAAGCTGGGTTTCACCTCAAAAGCAAACGGGGCGCCACTGGCGCCCCGTTTTCATTGCGGCTCGACTCAGATCCGCACACTGGCAAAGGTCGACTCGCCCTGGGCACGGCTGAGCGCCAGCACGGCGCTGGAGTTGACCTGATGCTCGGGAATCGGCAGCAGCATCACCAGATTGTTGCCCTGCTGCCCGGCACGCTCGTCGCGTGGCGGAATGCCGAAGTATTCGCGGTAGCACTTGGAGAAGTGCGGCGTGGAGACGAAGCCACACACCGAAGCCACTTCGATGATCGACATGCTGGTCTGCTTGAGCAGTTGGCGCGCACGGATCAAGCGCAGCTTGAGGTAGTAGCGCGACGGCGAGCAGTGCAGGTACTTCTGGAACAAGCGCTCGAGCTGGCGCCGGGAGATGTCGACGAAGCAGGCCAGCTCGTCGAGGTCGATCGGCTCTTCGAGGTTGGCCTCCATCAGCGCGACGATCTCCTGCAGCTTCGGCTGGTTGCTGCCAAGCATGTGCTTGAGCGGCACGCGTTGGTGATCCTGCTCGTTGCGGATGCGCTCGTAGATGAACATCTCGGAGATGCCGGCGGCCAGTTCGCGGCCATGCTGCTGGCCGATCAGATGCAGCATCATGTCCATCGGCGCAGTGCCGCCGGACGAGGTGTTGCGATTGCGGTCGATGGAGAACAGACGGGTGGTGATGGCCGCACGCGGGAAGGCTTCCTGCATCGAGGCCAGACACTCCCAGTGCACGCTGCAGTCGTAACCGTCGAGCAGACCGGCCTTGGCCAGTGCCCAGCTACCGGTGCACACTGCGCCCAGTTGACGGCCTTGACGCGCCTGCAACTGCAGCCAGCTGACATGCTCACGCTTGACCGCATGCTGGATGTCCACGCCGCCACAGACGATCACCGCATCCAGCGCCGGCGCGTTGCTCATGGCGGCATCCGGAGTGATCTGCAGACCGTCGCTGGCCACCACCGGCTGGCCATCGTGGGTGAGGGTATGCCAGCGATACAGCTCCTTGCCGGAAAGCTGGTTGGCCATGCGCAGGGGTTCTACCGCCGAGGCGAGCGAGATCAGAGTGAAATTGTCCAGCAGCAGAAAGCCGACGGATTGCACACGGTTTTGGGGCTGCGCCCCTTGGCTGAACTGCGACATCGGTGTAGCCCTCACGCTAAGCACGGTATCGACCCGCCAGGGGCGGGTCGTTGTTTTGTTATGGCGCTGATTCTAGACCAGCTAGTCATGACTAACAGGCAAAGCTCGTGCCTAAATTGATCATGCCTTCAATAAAAAATCAGAGTCGCGCCACTCGGGCTTTCCAAGGCGTCGAAAAGACGCCTGCCACGGACATGCAATGGCCCATTTCAGAGAGCCTTGTGCATTTCGGTAGCACTGCCAAAGGTATCCCCTGCATGGGCACTCAGGGGCAGTAACGGATGAGCGGTAACAGATGGTGTTACACACTGCGCGCAGGCGCATTCGTCACGCACCAAAAACTGGCGGCAAAAGCTCCACTCGCCCCAGTAAGACTCAACTGCGCGAGCGTTCTGCCATCACTGCAAGGCCCGGTCTAGACAGCCTGAGCTGCGCTGCGGCGGATCGACCATCAAGCCACGACAGGCTCCCGAGCCCAAGCCGCCCGGCATCCCTGCCAGACGACGCCAAACCAGCCGAGCTGCACCCGCTTCGGTCGATTACTCCACGCAAGCGATACAGAACGTCTGTCCTGGATATGTGGAGGTCGTTTTTCGCCCGACAGACGGCCCATCAATTGCTTTGCAGTCAGCCTTCGACTCACGTCCTCTCGAACCAGGCAGGAGTGCTCCATGCAAAGATTCGCTCATTGGTTGTTCGCGTTTGCTCTGCTGTATGTCGCTCACCTGCAGGCCGCCGAAGCCGAGCGCTGCGAACTGATCACCTTCGCCGATGTCGGCTGGACCGATATCACCATGACCACCGCCGTCGCCCGCCTGGTGCTCAACGACCTGGGCTATCGCACCAGGGTGAAGCGCATGCTCCTTCCGCAGACCTACCAGGCGCTTTCGGACGGCCAGATCGATGTATTTCTCGGTAACTGGATGCCGGCACAGGCGCAGCTGATAGAACCCCACCTGCAAAGCGGTCGCATCGAAAAGCTGCACACCAATCTGCCAACCGTTCGCTACACCCTCGCCGTACTGGAACCGGCCTACAACGCCGGCCTGCATGATTTCGCCGACATCCAGCGCTTCAAGGACGAGTTGAGCGGGCAGATCTTCGGCATCGAACCCGGTAACGAGGGCAACCAGATGGTCAAGAACATGATCCGCGACAACGTCTTCGGCCTGGGTGGTTTCACCCTGGTGGAAAGCAGCGAGAAAGGCATGCTCAACCATGTCGAACGCGCCCAGCAGCTAGGCAAATCGGCCGTGTTCCTCGGCTGGGAGCCGCACCCGATGAACGACCGCCTGCGCATGTTCTACCTTTCCGGTGGTGACCAGTATTTCGGCCCTAACTACGGGGCCGCTCAGGTCAACACCGTGGCGCGTGGCGGTTTCAGCAGCGAATGCCCGAACCTGGCCCGCTTGTTTCGCAACATGACCTTCACCATCGCGGCGGAAAATCAGTTGATGAGCGGCGTATTGGAGGGCAATACCAACCGCCGCCGGGTGGCCAAGGAGTGGCTGGAGAACAATCCCGCGATGGTCAGCACTTGGCTCGAAGGCGTGCAGCGACGGCCCTGAGGAATGACATTGCAAGACGGCAAACACGCTCCCAAGTGCGAACGAAGGCAGCCTTTGCTGAGCCCGTTTTTAACTGGGGCCGTGTCAGCGGGCACCTGAACTCGCCACCCTGACAATGCACTGGAGGCAGAACTTTTTCCGGGGCGAGATGACCTTTTTCCGCGTGTCACTGTCAATTTTTTTCAACACAAGCGCAGCCCCCATGAGACGGCGCCTGCAGCCCCACTAGCGGCCTCCGAACCGCGCCGCACGGGGCTTCCAGGCTTGACCTGGGGGTAAAAAAATCTGTTAAGGTTTTTAAGGTGTTCATCAGAACCACTCATTCGGTCTCAGGTACAAGAGGCATCCGGCGTCCTGGAGCGGTCGCCTGCCGACGGCTCCTCAGCGGCGAAAAGGCAGATACGCAGTGAACAGCGTCATGTCGTCGCCCACTACGTCAGAGTCGTAATTCGATAATTGCGCAGCCTCCAAGGCTATATCGTTGAGTCAGCCGACTACGTCACTGCCGACTCCCGAAGAGGAGCAGCAGACCAGGGCCCACTACCCTGGACCGAAGAATACAAGCGCTGGCCCAGCACCCATGCGGCGCCAGCCCAACAAGAAATTTCGGATGTACGCATGCTTCAGGAAGAAGCGTGAAACCCCAAGGGACTGGATTTCGAAACACTGCCAGAGGGTTTGGAAAGCGGTTTGCAGCACGGCAAGGCAACCATCACTCATCGACACGATTCAACGGCGCGACGGACTGCAGTAGCAGCCGCCAGCGTGCCGACCGCGTGTGTTCGAGTATCAGCTCCCCGCCAGCGCAGCGAAACGTTCGCCAACCTCGACTTTCAGAAAACACCCACAGATATCAGAGGCCTGTCATAGCTGTTCTACGCTCAGATGACGCGTGCCCAGCCGTGCCGGCGCCGAAAGACTATCGCCTGAAGGGGAAACGTCCCATGCAGTCTGGAAAGATCGTGGTCGAGCACCTGTACAAGGTTTTCGGCTCCAACCCACAAGAAGCCATCGACCTGCTCAAGGAAGGCTGGAGCAAGGAGAAGATCCTTGCCGAGAAAGGCGCGGTGATTGGTGTCAGCGACGTGTCGTTCAGCGTCGAAGAGGGCGAGATATTCGTCCTCATGGGCCTGTCCGGCTCTGGTAAATCCACACTCATCCGCCTGATCAATCGCCTGGTCGAGCCCAGCGCCGGCGACGTCTACATCGACGGGCAGAACGTGGCCAAGCTGCCGCAGTCGCAATTGATCGATCTGCGCCGCCGCGACATGAGCATGGTCTTCCAGTCCTTCGCCCTGATGCCCTCGCGCAGTGTGCTGGACAATGCCGCCTTCGGCCTGGAAGTGGCCGGCGTCGGGCGCAAGGAACGCGAGCAACGCGCGATGGAAGTGCTCAAGCAGGTCGGCCTCGACACCTTCGCCCACAAATACCCGAACGAACTCTCCGGTGGCATGCAGCAGCGTGTCGGCCTGGCGCGCGCCCTGGCGGTGAACCCGTCGATGATCATCATGGACGAGGCCTTCTCCGCTCTCGACCCACTCAAGCGCCGCGAGATGCAGGACGTGCTGCTGGAGCTGCAGAAGACCCATCGCCGCACCATCATCTTCGTCTCCCACGACATCGAAGAGGCCATGCGCATCGGTAGCCGTATCGGCATCATGGAAGGCGGCCGGCTGATCCAGGTCGGCACCCCGCAGGAGCTGATCGAGAAGCCCGCCAACGAATACGTGCGCAACTTCTTCGATACCGTCGACACCAGCCGCTACCTCACTGCTGGCCAGCTCAAGGCCGACAGCGTGCCCACCTACGTGTACAACGGCAAGGCGCCGGATGCCACGCGCATCTGCAAGGAATTGCAGGCACTGGACAAGCACTATGCTTTCATCGTCGACGAGAACAATCACTTCCAGGGCTCCATCAGCCTGGAGAAGATCGCCCTGATGGTCGATGGCGACGAACCCCGGCCACTCGAGAACGACGCCCTCAAGCAGGTCATCCCGGTACCCGAAGACATGCCGCTGGAAGACGTCATCAGCCGCCTGGTGGACAACGAAGGGCCGATCCCGGTGGTGGACGCCGAAGGTCATTACTGCGGAGCCATCAGCAAGGGCCGTCTGCTGACCCGCCTGCAGGGAGAATCCTATGAATGACAGCAAACTCGACCTGGGTAGCTGGGTCAACGACGTCGTCCAGCACCTGCTGGACAACTACAGCGGTGTGTTCGACAACATCGGCAAGGTAGTCAGTGGCTTCTCCGAAGGCATCGAAAGCCTGCTGATGCTGCCGCCAGCCTGGTTGCTCATCGCCATTTTCGTCGGCCTTGGCCTGTGGCGCATTGGCGTGCGCTTCGCGGTCTTCACCGCAGTTGCGTTCATCCTCATCGTCATGACCGGTTTCTGGGAGCAGACGGTGGTGACCCTGGGGCTGACCTTCTCCTCGACGTTGATCAGCCTGCTGCTGGGCATCCCCCTGGGCATCTGGGCCGCGCGCAGCGAGCGCGTGGCCACCATCATCCGGCCGATTCTCGACTTCATGCAGACCATGCCGGCGTTCGTCTACCTGATCCCGGCCGCCATGCTCTTCGGCCTGGGCCGCGTGCCCGGCATCATCGCCACGGTGATCTTCGCCATGCCGCCGGCCGTGCGCCTGACCAGCCTGGGGATTCGCCAGGTGAACAAGGAGATCGTCGAGGCCGGCCAATCCTTCGGCTGCACCAGTCGCCAGTTGCTGTTCAAGGTGCAACTGCCCAACGCCATGCCGTCGATCATGGCCGGGGTCAACCAGACCATCATGATGGCCCTGTCCATGGTGATCATCGCCTCCATGGTCGGTGCTGGCGGTCTGGGTAACGACGTACTGGCGAGTATCCAGCGTCTGGATATCGGTCTAGGCTTCGAGAGCGGCATGGCCGTGGTGTTGCTGGCGATCATCCTCGACCGCATCACCGAGAGTTTCGGCACCAAGCAGCCTGCCAAGCGTGGCGTGTTCGCCTGGTTCAGCGGCAAGCTGCAGCGCCAGTCCACCTAATTCGTTTCACTTCACAGGGAACCGCAAGATGAAATCGTTCAAGACCACCGCCGCCATCGGCCTGCTGTCGTGCGCACTGATACAGGGCGCCATGGCCGCAGAGCCGGCGAGCTGCAAGCAGGTGCGTTTCGCCGAGATCGGCTGGGCCGACATCGCCGCCACCACCGGCGTGGCCATGACCCTGACCGAAGGCCTGGGCTATCAGCCTCGCAAGATCATGGCATCGGTGCCCATCGCCTTTACGGGCGTGAAAAGTGGCCAGGTCGATGTATTCCTCGGTTACTGGGCCCCCTCGATGGACTCGGTGATCGAGCCCTTCCTCAAGAACGACGGGGTCAAGGTACTGCCCAAAGCCAACCTCGAAGGGGCCAAGTACACCCTGGCCGTGCCCACCTACGCTGCCGAGGCTGGCCTCAAGAGCTTCGAGGACATCGCCAAGTTCAAGGATCAACTGGGCGGCAAGATCTACGCCATCGAGCCGGGTAACGACGGCAACCTGCTGATCGACGGCATGATCAAGAAGAATCAGTTCGGCCTCGGCGACTTCCGCATGGTCGAGTCCAGCGAGGCCGGCATGCTGGTACAGGTGTCGCGCGCCATCAAGAAGAAGGAGCCGGTGGTCTTCCTTGGCTGGGCACCGCACCCGATGAACACCCAGTACGGCATCACCTACCTGGCCGGTGGCGATGACGTGTTCGGCCCCGATTACGGCGCAGCCAAGGTCTACACCGTGGTACCGCCGGATTACGAAGCACGCTGCGAGAACGTCGGCAAACTGCTGAACAACCTGCAGTTCACCGTCGAAATGGAAAGCCAGCTGATGGAGAAGGTACTGGAGAAGGAAAATCCGCAGGACGTCGCCAAGGCCTGGATCAAGGCCAACCCGGCGGTGCTGGACAAATGGCTGAGCGGCGTGACTACCTTCGATGGTCAGGATGGCATCGCCGCCGTGAAGAAATACGTCGGGCTGTAAGAAGCCACGACCCGATTCGGGCGCGTACCCCAGGGTGCGGAGCCCGGAAACCTCCTCGCTTGACGCTAGCGGCCGATTTCCGGCCGTGACGGGGGAGACCTTGCCCGCGAACCCACAAACTGCTGCGCAACCGGGTTTCGCAAGGCCCGCAATGAGAACGAGCCAGTCAACGATTTTGCAACTGCCACTCAACTGACGGAGCATCAACAATATGCGCGTACTCAAACACCTCTGCCTTGGCGCTGCAGCCCTGGCCATCGGCATGGGCAGCGCCCTGGCTGCCGACAAACCCACTCTGAAGATCGGTTACGTGAATGGCTGGGACGATAGCGTCGCCGTCACCTATGTCGCCGGTGAAATCCTGCAAAGCAAACTCGGCTACAAGGTCGAGCTCAAGCCGGTCGAACCCGCCATCATGTGGCAGGGCGTGGCCCGCGGCGACCTCGATGTCACCCTCTCCGCCTGGCTGCCGGCCACCCACGGCGAGTACTACGAGAAGCTCAAGGACAAGGTGGAAATCCTCGGCACCAACTATGCGGGCGCCAAGATCGGCCTGATCGTGCCGGACTACGTGCAGGCCAAGAGCATCGAAGACCTGGAGAAATACGCCAAGGACTTCGACGGCAAGATCACCGGCATCGACGCCGGTGCCGGCGTGATGCGCCGCACCGAAGACGCCATCAAGCAATACAACCTGTCCAGCATCAAGCTGATGCCGAGTTCCGGCCCGGCCATGGCCACCGCCCTGACCCGCGCCGAGAAAGGCCAGAAGGCGATCGTGGTCACCGGCTGGATTCCGCACTGGATGTTCGCCAAGTGGAAACTGCGCTTCCTCGAAGATCCGAAGAAGGTCTTCGGTGACGACGAGCATGTCGACACCGTGGCCAACCCCGACCTGAAGACCAAGGCCGCCGACGCTGCTGCCTTCCTCAGCAAGATCTCCTGGAGCGGTGAGGAAGTCGGCTCGGTCATGCTCGCCATCCGCGAAGGCGCCAAGCCGGATCAGGCCGCCAAGGACTGGATCGCCAAGAACCCGGAGCGCGTGGAAAGCTGGTTGAAATAAGGTCATCCGGTATCCAGACGAAGCGGGCTGCGGCCCGCTTCGTCGTTTCTGCTGCCAGAACAAGCGCCTCGTTTAATTGATCAGGCGATCAAAAACCGCCTAGACTGCGCCCTCCTGTTTCCCATGGAGAGCCCCATGCCCAAGGTCGGCATGCAGCCTATTCGTCGTTCGCAACTGATCGCCGCCACCCTGGAAGCCGTTGACCAGGTCGGCATGGCCGATGCCAGCATCGCCTACATCGCCCGTCTGGCCGGTGTCTCCAATGGCATCATCAGCCACTACTTCAAGGACAAGAACGGCCTGCTCGAAGCCACCATGCGCCACCTCATGCAAGCGCTGCGCGATGCCGTGGCCGAACGCCGCCAGGAGCTGGTCGAGGACAGTCCGCGCGCCCATCTGCGCGCCATGATCGATGGCAACTTCGACGACAGCCAGGTCAGCGGCCCGGCGATGAAGACCTGGCTGGCATTCTGGGCCAGCAGCATGCACCAGCCAGCGCTACGGCGCCTGCAGCGGGTCAACGATCATCGCCTTTACTCCAATCTCTGCGGCCAGTTCCGTCGTACCCTGCCGCAGGATCAGGCGCGCCTTGCCGCCCGTGGCCTGGCCTCGCTGATCGATGGTCTCTGGCTACGCGGCGCGCTGTCCGGCGAAGCCTTCGACACCGAACAGGCGCGCCGCATCGCCTACGACTATCTCGACCTGCAGTTGGCCAAGGCGTCGTAGGGTGCGCTGTGCGCACCGCGTACAACTCCTTTCTCTGATCATTTAGATCGCTCGGTGCGCACAGCGCACCCTACGGACGGCCGTGCATCCTGCCTGCATGTCGTATTTGGTGGCGCCCTGTCGTTTTTATTGATTGATCGTTCAATTTAAATAAAATAGGCTGCTCTCCAAGCAGATAACCGAATGCAGAGGACAACCCATGCCCCGTTTCGCCGAACAGCAGCTCTACATCGGTGGCCAGTACGTCGCCGCAAGCAGTGGAGCCACCTTCGACAGCATCAACCCGGCCACCGGCGAGGTGCTGGCCAAGGTGCAATGTGCCAGCCAGGCAGACGTGGATCGCGCGGTGGCCAGCGCTACCGAGGGGCAGAAGGTGTGGGCGGCGATGACCGCCATGCAGCGCTCACGCATCCTGCGCAAGGCGGTGGATATCCTCCGTGCGCGCAACGATGAGCTGGCCGAGCTGGAAACCCTCGACACCGGCAAGCCCTTGAGCGAAACCCGCTACGTCGACATCGTCACCGGTGCCGACGTGCTGGAGTACTACGCCGGCCTGATCCCGGCCATCGAGGGCGAGCAGATTCCGCTGCGCGAAACCGCCTTCGCCTACACCCGTCGCGAACCGCTGGGCGTGGTCGCCGGCATCGGCGCCTGGAACTACCCGATCCAGATTGCCCTGTGGAAATCCGCACCGGCCCTGGCTGCCGGCAACGCGATGATCTTCAAGCCCAGCGAGGTCACCTCGCTGAGCGCGCTGAAACTGGCCGAGATCTACACCGAGGCTGGCCTGCCCGCCGGGGTGTTCAACGTGCTCACCGGCAGCGGCGCCGAAGTGGGCCAGTGGCTGACCGAGCATCCGGGCATCGAGAAGATTTCCTTCACCGGCGGCACCGTCACTGGCAAGAAGGTGATGGCCAGCGCCTCCAGCTCCAGTCTCAAGGAAGTGACCATGGAGCTGGGCGGCAAATCGCCCTTGATCATCTTCGAGGACGCCGACCTGGATCGCGCCGCCGACATCGCGCTGATGGCCAATTTCTACAGCTCCGGTCAGGTGTGCACCAACGGCACGCGCGTGTTCGTGCCGCGCATGCTGCAGGCGCGTTTCGAGAGCAAGGTGCTGGAGCGGGTCAAACGCATCCGCCTCGGCGACCCGCTGGATGACGCCACCAATTTCGGCCCACTGGTGAGCTTCGCCCATATGGAGCGGGTGCTCGGTTACATCGAAAAAGGCCGCAGCGAAGGCGCGCGCCTGCTGATCGGCGGCGCGCGCGTTACCGAGGGCGACTACGCCAAGGGCGCCTACGTAGCGCCGACCGTGTTCACCGACTGCCGGGACGACATGACCATCACCCGCGAGGAGATCTTCGGCCCGGTGATGAGCATTCTGATCTACGACGACGAAGCGGAAGTGATCCGCCGCGCCAACGACACCACCTACGGCCTGGCCGCCGGTGTGGTGACCCGTGACCTGAACCGTGCACACCGGGTGATCCACAAGCTGGAAGCCGGCATCTGCTGGATCAACACCTGGGGCGAATCGCCAGCCGAGATGCCGGTGGGCGGCTACAAGCAGTCCGGCGTCGGCCGCGAAAACGGCCTGGTCACCCTCGGCCACTACACCCGCATCAAGTCGGTGCAACTGGAGATGGGCGATTACGCCTCGGTGTTCTGACGAAAACAGCCACAAGCGGCAAGAAAAACCAAAGCGGCACTTGCTTCTACTTGCAGCTTGAAGCTTGCCGCTTTCACCCGGAGGGTGCTGCTCTTATGGAATACGACTACATCATCATCGGTGCCGGCTCGGCCGGTAATGTCCTGGCCACCCGTCTGACCGAGGACGCAGACGTCAGCGTATTGCTGCTGGAAGCCGGTGGCCCTGACTATCGCCTGGATTTCCGCACCCAGATGCCCGCCGCCCTGGCCTTTCCGCTGCAGGGCCGGCGCTACAACTGGGCCTATGAAACCGACCCCGAGCCCTACATGAACAACCGCCGCATGGAATGCGGGCGCGGCAAGGGCCTGGGCGGCTCATCCTTGATCAACGGCATGTGCTACATCCGTGGCAACGCGCTGGATTTCGACAACTGGGCCAAGGCCAAGGGCCTGGAAGACTGGACCTACCACGACTGCCTGCCGTACTTCCGCAAGGCCGAGAGCCGCGACATCGGCCCCAACGATTACCACGGCGGCGACGGCCCGGTCAGCGTGACCACGCCCAAGGTCGGCAACAACCCGCTGTTCCACGCCATGGTCGAGGCCGGCGTGCAAGCCGGTTATCCGCGCACGGATGACCTCAACGGCTACCAGCAGGAAGGCTTCGGGCCGATGGATCGTACCGTCACTCCGGAAGGCCGCCGCGCCAGCACCGCACGCGGCTATCTGGATCAGGCACGGGCGCGGCCCAACCTGACCATCGTCACCCACGCCACTACCGACCGCATCCTGTTCGATGGCAAGCGTGCCAACGGGGTGAGTTACCTGCTCGGCAAGGCCAATGACGCGACCATCGCTCACGCCCGTCGCGAAGTGCTGCTGTGCGCCGGCGCCATCGCCTCGCCGCAGATCCTCCAGCGTTCCGGGGTCGGCCCCGCCGCATTGCTGCGCGAGCTGGACATCGCCCTGGTGCACGAGCTGCCAGGTGTCGGCCAGAACCTGCAGGATCACCTGGAAATGTACCTGCAGTACGCCTGCACCCAGCCGGTGTCGCTGTACCCGGCGCTCAAGCTGCTCAACCAGCCGGGCATCGGCGCGCAATGGCTGTTCGCCGGCAACGGCATCGGCGCCAGCAACCAGTTCGAGGCCGGCGGCTTCATCCGCACCCGCGAGGAATTCGCCTGGCCCAATATCCAGTTCCACTTCCTGCCGGTGGCGATCAACTACAACGGCAGCAACGCGGTGAACGAGCACGGCTTCCAGGCCCACGTCGGCTCGATGCGCTCGCCCAGCCGTGGCCGCATCCAGCTCAAGTCCAAGGATCCGCGCCAGCACCCGAGCATCCTGTTCAACTACATGAGCCATGAGCAGGACTGGCAGGAGTTCCGCGATGCCATCCGCATCACCCGCGAGATCATGGCGCAACCGGCGCTCGACCCTTACCGTGGGCGCGAGATCAGCCCGGGCATCGATTGTCAGAGCGATGCCGAACTGGACGCGTTCATCCGCGAGCACGCCGAAACCGCCTTCCACCCGTCCTGCTCGTGCAAGATGGGCGAGGACGACATGGCGGTGGTGGACGGGCAGGGTCGCGTGCATGGCCTACAGGGTCTGCGCGTGGTGGATGCCTCGATCATGCCGGAGATCATTACCGGCAACCTCAACGCCACCACCATCATGATGGCCGAGAAGATCGCCGACCGGATTCGCGGGCGCCAGCCGCTACCACGCAGCACCGCGCCCTACTTCGTCGCTGGCGAGCGACCAGTGCGTGGGCAACCGCAGCGAGAAGTCTCGGCGGCCTGACAGTGGCGGGGGCACGTGCCCCCTATCGCGAATGAATTCGCTCCTACACGAAGGGCTCGTGCCGCTGGGGCAGGGGCGGTAGGAGCGAATTTATTCCCGCTGGCGTCGTCGAAGCAGAGCATTGCCCGTGATAATGGCGCACAGGCCATAGTCGCCAACCACTGCCGGACGCCTCATGCAGACCACCCTCCCTCAACTCGACCCACGCACCGCCCGCCTGTTGCCCTGGATCGTCGCCATCGCCTTCTTCATGCAGACGCTGGACGGCACCATCCTCAATACCGCCCTGCCGGCCATGGCCGCCGATCTCGGCGAGAACCCGCTGCGCATGCAGTCGGTGGTGATCGCCTACATGCTCACCGTGGCCCTGCTGATCCCCGCCTCGGGCTGGATCGCAGACCGCTTCGGCACCCGGCGCATCTTTTACGGCGCCATCGCCCTGTTCAGCCTCGGCTCGCTGCTGTGTGCGCTGTCCGACTCACTCGCGATGCTGGTCGGCGCGCGGGTCATCCAGGGCCTCGGCGGCGCCCTGATGATGCCGGTCGGGCGCCTGGTGGTGCTGCGCGCCTACCCGCGAACCGAGCTGGTGCGGATCATGAGCTTCATCACCCTGCCCGGCCTGCTCGGCCCGCTGATCGGCCCCACCCTGGGTGGCTGGCTGGTGGAGGTGGCGAGCTGGCACTGGATCTTCCTGATCAACCTGCCGGTCGGCCTGCTCGGCTGCTGGGCGGCCATGCACTACATGCCGGATCTGCGCGGCTCACAGCGCAGCCGCTTCGATACCCAGGGCTTCCTGCTGTTCGGCGCCGCCATGCTGCTGATCACCATAGCCCTGGAAGGTCTCGGCGAGCTGAACCTGCCCACCCTGCGCGTGACCCTGCTGCTGGTCGGCGGCCTGGCCTGCCTGGCGGTGTACTGGCTGCGCGCGGCGCGCATCGCCGAGCCGCTGTTCTCGCCCAACCTGTTCGCCACCCGTACTTTTGCCACCGGCATCCTCGGCAACCTGTTCGCCCGCCTGGGCAGCGGCGCCCTGCCGTTTCTCACCCCACTGCTGCTGCAGGTGGCCATGGGCTACTCGCCGGCTCAGGCCGGCATGAGCCTGATTCCCCTGGCGCTGGCCGCCATGGCCGCCAAACCCCTGGCCAAGCCACTGATCGACCGCCTCGGCTATCGCCGCATCCTGACCAGCAACACCCTGCTGCTCGGCGCCCTGATCGCCAGCCTGGCGCTGGTCGACAAGGACACCTCGATGCTGCAACTGATCGTGCAACTGAGCCTGATCGGTGCCTGCAACTCGCTGCAGTTCACCGCGATGAACACCGTCACCCTGATCGACCTGGGCAACGACGAAGCCAGCAGCGGCAACAGCCTGCTCTCGGTGGTGGTGCAATTGGCCATGGGCCTTGGGGTGGCTTCGGCGGCTGCGCTGCTCAGTGGTTTCAGCCGTGAATTGAGCGAGGTACAGCAGGCCTTCCAGGCCACCTACCTGTGCGTGGGGCTGCTGTCGATGCTGGCGGCGGCGATCTTTCTCCAGCTCGACCCGATGGATGGCCGGCGCAGCCGTCTGGTCGAGGTGCCACCGGAAGACTGAGGCGGCCTGCTACACTGCCGCCCCAATCCTTCCAGCCGGACACCCCAGTCGTGAGCGCCACTGCCTTTTCCAGCCTGCCCCTGTCCGCCGCCATGCAGGCCAATCTCGCCGCCCTCGGCTACAGCGAGATGACCGCCATCCAGGCCGCCAGCCTGCCGCTGATCCTCAAGGGCCGCGACCTGATCGCCCAGGCCAAGACCGGCAGCGGCAAGACCGCCGCGTTCGGCATCGGACTGCTGCACCCGCTCAACCCACGCTATTTCGGCTGCCAGGCATTGGTGCTGTGCCCGACCCGCGAACTGGCCGACCAGGTGGCCAAGGAGTTACGCCGCCTGGCCCGCGCCGCCGACAACATCAAGGTGCTGACCCTCTGCGGCGGCGTGCCCTTCGGCCCGCAGATCGGCTCGCTGGAGCATGGCGCCCACGTCATCGTCGGCACCCCCGGCCGGGTGCAGGAACACCTGCGCAAGGGCACGCTGAAGGTGGACGGCCTCAACACCCTGGTGCTCGACGAAGCCGACCGCATGCTCGACATGGGCTTCATCGACAGCATCGCCGAGATCATCGAGCAGACCCCGGCGCGCCGCCAGACCCTGCTGTTCTCCGCCACCTATCCAGCCAGCATCGAACAGCTCGCCGCACGCTTTCTGCGCAGCCCGGAACGGGTGGAAGTGCAGGCTCTGCACGACGATGGGCAGATCGAGCAGCGCTTTTACGAGATTGCCCCAGCACAGCGCCTGGACGCCGTCGCTGCCCTCTTGCGGCACTTTCGCAAGCAGCCGGCGGTGGCCTTCTGCGCCACGCGCCAGCAGTGCAGCGAGCTGGTGGAACGCCTGGAAGCCGAGAAGATTTCCGCCGCAGCCCTGCATGGCGACCTTGAGCAGCGCGAGCGCGACCAGGTGCTGGCGCTGTTCGCCGGGCGCAGCCTGAGCGTGCTGGTGGCTACCGACGTGGCCGCCCGTGGCCTGGATATTGCCGGGCTGGAACTGGTGATCAACGTCGAGCTGACGCGTGACGCCGAGGTGCATATCCATCGCATCGGCCGCAGCGGTCGCGCGGGCGAGAAGGGTCTGGCGGTAAGCCTGGTGGCACCGGCCGAGGCAGGGCGCGCGCAAGCCATCGAAGCCCTGCAGGGTCAGACGCTGGCCTGGTATCCGCTGCCAGCGGACAACCCCGCCGTCAGCCTGCTGCCGCCGATGCACATGCTGTGCATCGGCGCCGGGCGCAAGGACAAGCTGCGCCCCGGCGACATTCTCGGTGCGCTGACCGGCGACGCCGGCCTGAGTGGCGAGCAGGTGGGCAAGATCGCCCTGTTCGAGCACCAGGCCTATGTCGCGGTACAACGCGACGCCGCGAAAAAAGCCTTGCAGCGCCTCACAGAAGGCAAAATCAAAGGCCGCTCGCTCAGGGTGCGCATGATCTAGCAGGCTGTTGAAAAACTACCTCGGCTTTGGCTTCCTGCGTCGCTCTACCTCCTGCATCCATGCAGTCGTGCGTTGCCATTGCTGCGTTAAAAACAGGCTCGTGCGCGAGTCCGATCAAAATGCTCATTTACAACTCGTAAACCCGAGTGCGGGCCCAGTGCTTTTTGACTCACTGCGTTCGCCCTTCGGGCCAGCCTTCGGCTGTTACTCCCGCTGGTCGTTGCGGCCGTTTTTGCGGGGCCGCCATCGGTATTGCACTGGCTGCCTCGCCTACGTTCTTCAACGGCCTGCTAATCTGTAACAATCACTGGCCAGCACCACGCCAAGAAGGGGCAGGATCCACTCAATGCGCAATATCCTGGTTATCGAGGACAGCCCGCTGGTACTGAAGATCCTCGCCCACCTGTTCCGCCACGAACCGGATCTGGAGCCGGTCTTCTGTGCCTCGCTGGCCGAAGCCGAAGTGATGCTGGAAACCTCGGCCGGGCTGTTCTTCGCCGCCATCGTCGACCTGCACCTGCCGGACGCCCCCGATGGCGAGAGCGTCGATCTGGTGATGCGCTACCGCCTGCCGTGCATCGTGCTCAGCGGCAGCTACAACGAGCAGCGCCGCGACGAGCTGCTGATGAAAGGCGTGGTCGACTACGTGCTCAAGGAAAGCCAGCACTCCTACGAATACGCTTTCCGCCTGTTGCACCGGCTGGATCACAACAGCCATATCAAGATTCTCATTGCCGACGACTCCAACGCCCAGCGTCGCTATATCCGCCACATCATCGAACCGCACCATTACCAGATACTCGAAGCCACCGATGGCCAGGAGACCCTGCGCCTGCTCGCCGAGCAGCCGGACATCGACCTGCTGATCCTCGACCATGCCATGCCCGGTGTCAGCGGTTTCGATCTGGTGAAGATGCTGCGGCAGAAACTCAGGCTCAGCGAGCTGATCATCATTGGCGTCTCGGCCGACCCCAAAGGCTCGCTCAGCGCGCAGTTCATCAAGCATGGCGCCGACGATTTCCTGCGCAAGCCGTTCTGCCCCGAGGAGCTGAACTGCCGGGTGATGAACACTCTGGAGCGCCGTGACCTGCTGCAGGCCCTGAAGAAGGCCGCCGAGTACGATGCCCTCACCGGCCTGCGCAATCGCCGCTCCTTCTACGAGCGCGGCGTGCGCATGATCCAGCAAGCACAGCAGGCTGGGCAGCCTCTGAGCGTGGCCATGCTCGACATCGATCACTTCAAGCACATCAACGACGGCTTTGGCCACGCCAGCGGCGACAGCGCCCTGGTGGTGTTCGCCAAGGCCTTCGTCAGTATCTTTCCCGATGCGCTCACGGGGCGCTTGGGTGGCGAGGAGTTCGCCCTGCTCAGCCAGCTCGATACGGCCAGGCTCTGCGAGATGCTCGAACAATTACGCCAGCGCTGCGCTGCCCTGCACTATGCCAAGGAAGCACCGCCGCTATCCTTCAGCGCCGGCCTTTATCACGGCCCGACCGAGGATCTGGAAAGCATGCTGCACGAGGCCGACCAGCGCCTTTACAAAGCCAAGCAGCTTGGCCGGGCGCGCACCGTCACCGACTGATGGGCACCTCTAAAAACTACCTCGGCTTTGGCTTCCTGCGTCGCTCTACCTCCTGCATCCATGCAGTCGTGCGTTGCCATCGCTGCGTTAAAAACAGCCTCGTGCGCGAGTCCGATCAAAATGCTCATTTACAACACGTAAACCCGAGTGCGGGCCCAGTGCTTTTTGACTCACTGCGTTCGCCCTTCGGGCCAGCCTTCGGCTGTTACTCCCGCTGGTCGTTGCGGCCGTTTTTGCGGGTCCGCCATCGGTATTGCGCTGACTACCTCGCCTACGTTTTTAGAGGTGCCCTGATCAGAGGCCCATGCCATGACGGCGAAAGGTTTCGGCGTAACGGCCGTCGGCCTGCATGGCCTGGATCGCCTGATCGAAACGCGTGGTGATCTCGGCATGCCGCGGGTGGCTGAGGCGCACCAGAATCCGCAGGCCGTTCTCGCTCAATGGTGTGGGCAGAAACTCCAGCTCATCGCGCAGGGGGGCCAACTCACGCCCCAGGTGATAACGCGCCACCCATTCGTCCTCCAGGGCTAGCTGCACACGCCCGGCATGCAACATGCGCGCAGCACTCTCGAAGCCACTGACGCCGACGCGTTGCAAATGCTCGTCGTGGTCGAACTCTGGCGAATAGGCATAGCCACGCACTACGGCAATGCGATAGGGATAGAGGTCGACGAGCCGGGTAAAGGCGATATTCGCCCCCTTGCGCTGGATCAGCCGAATACGATTGAGCAGGTAGGGCTGGGAGAAGTGGCCGAACAAGGTGCGCTCGTCGCTGAACCAGGCATTGATCAGCACATCGTGCTCACCACGCTTGAGGCCCAGCACGGCTCGCTGCCAGGGTGCCTCGCTGTAGACCGTGCGGTAACCGGCCTGGTGCAGCGCCTGCTGCACCAGATCACTGGCCAGGCCATTGTGCGGCAAGCTGTGATCGTTGAATGGCGGCCAGGGGTCGGCCACCAGACGTAGCAACTCACCGGCGACCAGCGGTGGCGACAGCAGCGCCAGCAGAAACAGGGCACGCACGCTGAACATGTCCGGAGCGGTTCCTTTTTCCATGGCAGGGTCTTTAACTCATAGCAGGTGCTGTGCCACAAGTCATATCCAGCCTAGGGGCTGTTGCCGTTTCACGCACGGCCGCGTCGAAACGACAACAGACCCTAGGTTAAGATGCGCGCACTTTAGCCCAGATCGAACCCTCGGGGAGTCCATCCGTTGCAAACCGACGTACTGATCATCGGTGCCGGCGCCGCCGGCCTGATGTGCGCCGCCAACGCAGCGGCGCGTGGGCGCTCCGTGCTGGTGCTGGATCATGCCAACAAGGCGGGCAAGAAAATCCTCATGTCCGGCGGCGGGCGCTGCAACTTCACCAACCTGTATTGCGAACCGGGCAACTTCCTCTCCGGCAATCCGCACTTCTGCAAATCGGCATTGGCGCGCTTCACCCAGTGGGATTTCATCGGCCTGGTGGCCAAGCACGGCGTGCCCTATCACGAGAAGAAACTCGGTCAACTGTTCTGCGACAACAAGTCCAGCGACATCCTCGAACTGCTGCTGGCCGAATGTGCCGAGGCCGGCGCCGAGCTTCGCCTGAACACGGCGGTGCACCGCATCGAGAAAACCGCAGACGGCTTTCATCTGAGCAGCGACATCGGCGAGCTCGACTGTCAGTCGCTGGTGATTGCCACCGGCGGGCTGTCGATTCCGACCCTCGGCGCCACCGGTTTCGGTTACCAGGTGGCCAGGCAGTTCGGCCACGAGGTGCTGCCGACCCGCGCAGGCCTGGTGCCCTTCACCCTTACCGATCCGCAGCTCAAGGCGCTGTGCACGGAGCTCTCCGGCACTTCGGTGGAGGACTGCCGGGTGAGCTGCAATGGCCAGAGCTTCGTGGAGAACATCCTGTTCACCCACCGCGGCCTTTCCGGCCCGGCGATCCTGCAGATTTCCTCCTACTGGCAACCGGGCGATACCGTGCATATCGATCTGCTGCCGCATATCGACCTGCCCGAGTGGCTGGCCTCGCAGCAGCGCGAGCGCGGCAACAGCGAGCTGAAAACGCTGCTGGCCGAACTGTTCACCAAAAAGATGGCGGCCCTGCTGGTGGACGCCTGGTTCACCAACAAACCGCTCAAGCAGTACACCCCGGGCGAGTTGAAGGCCATCGCCGAACGTCTGGGCGACTGGCAACTGGTGCCAGCCGGCACCGAGGGCTACCGCACCGCCGAGGTCACCCTGGGCGGGGTGAACAGCGACGAGGTGTCATCCAAGACCATGGAATCGCTCAAGGTGCCTGGGCTGTATTTCATCGGCGAGGTGCTGGACGTCACCGGTCATCTGGGCGGCTTCAACTTCCAGTGGGCCTGGGCGTCCGGTTACGCAGCCGCGCAATACGTCTGAAACCGAAAATGGTGCGCCCCAGCCGATAACGTAGCTGGAACTGCCGACGCGGCGCAGACTCTGCTATGAACAGCAGACGCGAAGCTGCGTACAACAAGGACGCCCCGCCTCATGACCTTCGAGCAAGGCCAGATATTCCTCATTCTCGTTGCCAGCATGGGCTTGTTCATCTGGGGGCGCTGGCGTCATGACGTCGTGGCGCTCGGCGCATTGCTGGCCTGCGTCATCGCCGGCCTGGTGCCCGAACGCGAGGCCTTCGCCGGTTTCGGCCACCCGGCGGTGATCACCGTCGCCTGCGTGCTGGTGCTCAGTCACGGTCTGCAGCGCACCGGCGCGGTCAGCCGACTGGCGCAGCGCCTGCTGCCCAGCGGCGCAGGCAAACTGCTGTCCATCGCTGCGCTGACCAGCCTTGGCGCCCTGCTCTCGGCGTTCATGAACAACGTCGGCGCGCTCGCCCTGCTGATGCCCATTGCCCTGCAGATTGCCGCACGCCTGGAGTTGCCACCGGGGCGCGTGCTGATGCCACTGGCCTTCGGCACCATTCTCGGCGGGATGACCACCTTGATCGGCACGCCGCCGAATCTGATCGTCTCCAGCTTCCGCGCCCAGCATGGCGGCGGCGCCTTTGCCATGTTCGATTTCAGCCCGGTCGGCGTCGCCGTGGCGCTGGCCGGCGTGCTGTTCATCAGCCTGCTGGGCTGGCGCCTGGTGCCCAGGCGCGAAGTGGGTAACGCCGCCAGCTTCGACACCGGCCATTACCTGACCGAGGCGCGCGTCAAGGAAGGCGGCAAGGCCCAGGGCAAGACCCTGCGCGAGATCGAACAACTGCTCGATGAGGCCGACGCCCAGGTGGTGGCCATGGTGCGCAACAAGCTGCGCCTGACCGCGCCCAACCCACGGCGCGTACTGCAGGCCGACGACGTGCTGGTGATCGAGGCCGACCCGCAGGAGCTGGGTGAAGTGCTCGGCCAGCTGGATCTGTTACTGGAGGCCGAACGTGAAGCCAAGGAGGCCGAACAGAAGGAAGACAAGGACGGCGAAACCGAGAAGAAGGCCAGCCACAGCGAAGACCGCGCCATGCAGGAGTTGCTGGTCAAGCCCGACTCCTCGCTGATCGGCCGCTCCGCCAGCAGCACGCGCCTGCGCAGCCGCTATTCCATCAACCTGCTGGCTATTTCCAGGCAGAGTCACCGTTCGATCAAACGCCTGCGCTCGACCCCGTTCCAGAGCGGCGACGTACTGCTGATGCAGGGCAGCGCCGAGGATATCGGCGAGTTCGCCAACGACTACGATTGCGTACCGCTGGCCGCCCGCGCGATCAACATTCCCGACCCACGCCAGGCCAACCTCGCGCTCGGCATCATGATCCTGGCCATCGTCGCCGCGGCCTTTGGCCTGCTGTCCACGGCGATCGCCTTCGCTTGTGGGGTACTGGCCTACATGCTGCTGCGCCTGGTGCCGTTGCGCGCCGTTTACGAATCCATCGACTGGCCGGTGATCGTGCTGCTCGGTGCCTTGATCCCGGTGGCCGGGGCGATGTCCACCACCGGCGCGGCCGACCTGCTGGCACGGGTGCTGATGGAAAACCTGGCACAGGGCAACGCCACCATCACCCTGACCCTGCTGCTGATCGTCACCATGACCCTGTCGGATTTCATGAACAACGCGGCGACCGCCGCAGTGATGTGCCCCATCGCCCTGAGCGCCGCCAACCAACTCGGCGTCAGCCCGGATGCGCTGCTGATGGCGGTGGCCATCGGCGCATCCTGTTCGTTCCTCACGCCCATCGGCCACCAGAACAACACCCTGATTCTCAGCCCGGGCGGCTTCCGCTTCGGTGATTACTGGCGCCTGGGGCTGCCCCTGGAAATACTCGTGGTGCTGATCAGCGTGCCGCTGTTGCTGTGGGTATGGCCGCTTTGAAGCGGCGCATTACCTTGCCTGCTGCACTCAGAACGAGGCCCGCCTGATCGGGCCATGCTCGCGCTCATAGGCCAGACGAATGCGCGTGAACCAGGCACCCAAGGCCGAATCCTCGGCCCAGGGCTGCGCGCCCAGGCACCAGGCCCAGAGCAGCATGCCGGCCAGCAGGTAGTCGCAAGCACCGGGGGCCTGGCCTTCGAGGAAGGGCTGATCACGCAGCCACATTTCCAGCGGCGCAACGCCTTCGCGGAACAGCCGTTCGCCGCCCTGCGGGTCGGCGAAGTCTTCCAGACGCATGCCCAGCATCTGTTCGCGGCTGCTGCGGAAATACTCGCGGTCAGCCGGATCGATCACCTGCCCGATCCGCGGGAGCAGGATTTTCAGCAGCGGTATGCGCACCATGTGAAAGCTCAGGCGCTCCACCAGGCGTGCGCGCTCGGCCGCCAGCCCATCGCCGAGCAGTGGCCGCTCTGGGTAGCGCTGATCCAGGTAGGCGAAGATGGCCAGGCTGTCATGTACCGACTGGCCGTCATCCACCAGTACCGGTACCAGCTTCTGCCCGGAGAATTCGATCAGCGCCTTCTCGCCGAAGCGGATCGGCCGACTGTGGAAATCCAGCCCCTTGTGCGCCAGGGCCAGGCGCACCCGCCAGCAATAAGGGGAAAACAGCAGTTCGCGATCGGCACCGCACAGTTCATACAGCTCTCGCATGGTCTTCTCCTCGATATCCAGCGCGAACGGCTCTTCTTTGGCAAAGAACATAGCGCAGGCTCATCGTGCAACCAACGCCGCCATCACCACCTCGACAAGGCTTTCCCAAAGGGCGAACGCGGAGAGTGAAACGCTCGAGGTCTTGATACCGGACTGGCAAGTTTGTGTTGGCGTGTTGGTTGTTCGGGTGCTTGTTCCTAATTGCCGCGTTTTTGCTGATGTTTCTGGTTTCGCCCTCCCGGGCGAGTCACTTTTGACGGGCAAAAGTAACCAAAACCCTCCGCCCGGTCATCCGGCCCTCGCTGCGCGAGGGTTCGCTCACTCCATCGCCGTTCCAGAGGCCCTCCTGGGCGGGCTCTGCACGCGCCTGAACCTGCGGTAACCCAGAAGTAGCGTGGAGTGCTTGAACATGGGTCAGCCTTAGGGCTGACCTGAATGCCGGCTACAAGCCGGCAAGCTGTTCAAGCGAATGAAACTATGCGAATGAAAGTTTTAGTTTAATTCGGCAGCCAAATCGCGGCTCCACAGCTACCAGAGCAAGCCGGGCATGCCCGGAACCGATGTACGTTCAGGCGCGCAAATTCCCCCTTCAGGAGGCCGAACGTAGGCACTGCGCAGGGGGCGAGCGGCATGGATGCCGCGAGAGGCGTAATGGGCCAGGGATGGCCCTTGTAAGCCGACCCCGGAGCGGTGCCGGAGTGAGGGAAGTCGAGCGCAGCGAGACCCGGATGGCGGGGGTGCGTTTCTTTTGCTTACTTTTCTTTGCGCAGTTCAAAGAAAAGTGAGTCGCCCGAGGGGGCGAAACCCGGAATCTCTGAAAACACCCAAAGCGGCGCCCAGAACACCAAAAAAGCCCACCCTCAGAACACAAACTTGCCAGTCCGGTATCAAGCCTGACTGCCTCGAGGGCCTCTATCTTGAGCCTGTTTTAAACGCCCCGATGACTACGCAGGTAGTTCTTAGAGGCGCCCGACTCGGGTAGTCTGCTCGCATCGTTTCAAACAAGGCCTCGTATGCCCCGCCCCAGCCTTCGCCAATCCCTTCGTCGCCTCTGGGCACTGGACAAGTTCAGCAGTGGCCTGCGGGTGTTCATCGCCCTGGCCGGCGCCCTCGCGCTGTGCTGGTGGCAGGGCTGGACCCACGACCTGATCCCCTTGTTTCTCGGGGTGATCGCCTGCGCCCTGACCGAGACCGACGATAGCTGGCAAGGCCGCCTGGGCACCGTGCTGGTGACCCTGCTGTGCTTCAGTGCGGCGGCTTATGCGGTGGAGTTCCTCTTTCCCTATCCCTGGCTGTTCGTCATCGCCCTGGCGCTGTCCACCTTCGCCCTGGTCATGCTCGGCGCCCTGGGCGAACGCTTCGCCACCCTTGGCTCGGGCACGCTGATCCTCGCCGTGTACAGCATGATCGGCGTCGAACAGCGCGGCGGCGTCGCCGGCCTGTGGCTGGAGCCCTTGCTGCTGGTGGCCGGCGCGGCCTGGTACGGGCTGCTGTCGGTGATCTGGCACGGTCTGTTCACCCACCAGCCGGTGCAACTGGCGCTGGCCCGCCTGTTTCGCGAACTGGGCCGCTATCTCAAGCTCAAGGCCGCGCTGTTCGAGCCCCTGCGCCAGCTCGACGTGGAGCCCCGGCGCCTGGCCCTGGCGCAACAGAACGGCCGGGTGGTGTCGGCGCTCAATGCGACCAAGGAGATCATTTTGCACCGGGTCGGCAATGCCCGCCCCGGGCCGAAGGTCAATCGCTACCTCAAACTGTACTTCCTCGCTCAGGACATTCACGAGCGCGCCAGTTCCTCGCACTACCCCTACAACGAGCTGGCCGAAGCCTTCTTCCACAGTGACGTGCTGTTTCGCTGCCAACGCCTGCTGCGCCTGCATGGCGAGGCCTGCGAGCGCCTGGCCGGCGCCATCGAGCTGCGCCAGCCGTTCGAGTACCGCGAGCTGTGCAGTCAGGCGCTGGAGGATCTGCACGCCTCGCTCGATCACCTGCACCTGCAGAGCAACCCGGCCTGGCGCAGCCTGCTGCGCTCGCTCGGCGCCCTGGCCGGCAACCTGGCCAGGCTCGATCAGTTGCTGAGCAACGCCAGCAATCCCGACGCCCTGGCCGAGGAGCAGGACAATACGCTGCTCGACCGCGAGCCGCATTCGCTGCGCGAAGTGGTCGAGCGCATCGGCCAGCAGCTCACCCCGACCTCGCTGCTGTTTCGCCACGCCCTGCGCCTGTCCATCGCCCTGGCCGCCGGCTACGGCCTGCTGCATCTGATCCACCCGGCGCAGGGTTACTGGATCCTGCTGACCACGCTGTTCGTCTGCCAGCCCAACTACGGCGCCACCCGCCTCAAGCTGGTGCAACGTATCGCCGGTACCCTGCTGGGCCTGGGCCTGGGCTGGGCGCTGTTCGACCTGTTCCCCGATCCGCGCGTGCAGGCACTGTTCGCGGTGGTCGCCGGGGTGGTCTTCTTCACCACCCGCGCCACCCGCTATACCCTGGCCACCGCCGCCATCACCCTGCTGGTGCTGTTCTGCTTCAACCAGGTCGGCAATGGCTACAGCCTGTTCATCCCACGCCTGGTCGATACCCTGCTCGGCGGTCTGATCGCCGGCCTGGCGGTATTCCTGATCCTGCCGGACTGGCAGGGCCGGCGCCTGGGGCGCATGCTCGCCGGCACCCTGAGCTGCAACAGCGCCTACCTGCGCCAGATCATGACCCAGTACGCTCAGGGCAAGCGCGACGATCTCGGCTACCGCCTGGCCCGGCGTAATGCGCACAATGCAGATGCCGCGCTGTCCACCACCCTTGGCAATATGCTGATGGAGCCCGGGCACTTTCGTAAGGACGCCGACCTGGGCTTCCGCTTCCTGGTACTGTCACACACCCTGCTCAGCTACCTCTCGGCACTGGGTGCGCACCGTGGCGAACGCCTGCCCGAGACCGAACAGGCCCGCCTGCTGGAACACGCCGAACGCATCGCCTGCAGCCTCGACGAGATCGCTGCGTGCCTGCGCGACCAGCGACCATTGGCCATCCATAGCGACAGCGAAGAGCACCTGGCCGAGGAACTGGAGCAGATTCCGGAAGACGCCGACGAGCGCCAGCGTCTGGTGCAGACGCAACTGGCCCTGATCAGCCGCCAGCTAGGGCCACTTCGCACCCTAGGCAACCATCTGCAGAAAGAACGCAATCGGCGCTGAAGCCGAATCTTGGCGCCATTTAGCCGGCACATAGCGATTTTTCGCTGCACGCTAGCGACACAAGGCAGCTTTCTGCCAGTATGCGGAGCACGTCAATGATTCGGCCTTATCCCGATGTCTGCAGCCCGCCCTCCGGCATATCCGACACTGCTATGGTCGTTACTGGTTCTGTGCCTGCTGCTGCCTGACGCCCATGCCATGACCCGCCTCGGCGATGACACCCCGCCCATCGACCTGCAAGCGGTCGCCTATTACCTCGCCGACCCACAGGCCAACCTCAGCCTGGCCGACGTACAGGCCGCCACTGCCCCCTTCCGCCCAGCCAGCGAGCGTCATGATCTCGGCTTTGGCTACGTACCTGGGGTGATCTGGCTGCGCCTCGAGTTGCAATCCAGTGCCCATGAAATACGCCACTGGCGCCTGGAGCTGAACTACGCCTCGCTGGACGAAGTGCGCCTCTACGATGTCGGCACTGACGGTGTACGGCACGCGCGCAGCGGGGATACCGTGCCCTATCCCGAGCGCGCCATCGGCCATCGCTACCCGGTGTTCGAGATCACCCTGCAACCGGGCGAGCAGCGCACCCTCTACCTGCGCGTCGACACCCGCGGCAGCATGACACTCAGTGGTGGGCTGATGTCGGAACACGACTTCGAGCAGCACAGTCAGAACGGCTATCTGGTGCACGCCATCTACTGCGGCGTGCTGATTGCCCTGGCCCTGTACAACCTGCTGCTGTTTCTCGCCCTGCACGAGCGGCCTTTCCTCAACTACGTGCTGTTCATGGCCGTCTTCGCCCTCGCCGTGCTTTCGCTCAACGGCTTCGGCGCACAATACCTGTGGCCGCACGCCGCGCCCTGGACCAACCGCATGCTGCCCTTCAGCCTGACCCTGGCGGCGCTGCTGGCAGCGGTGTTCGCTCGCAGCTTTCTGGATACGCGCAAATGGCTGCCGCGCTGGGACCGCGTGCTGCAGATCCTCTGCGCAGCCACCGCCCTGGCCTGCCTGGCCACCCTGCTGCTGCCCGTGCAACGCGCCCTGCAGACCATGTCCCTGACTGGCCTGAGCGTGACCCTGACCCTCTTGCTCACCAGCTTCGTCTGCATCGGCTACCGCGTGCCGGGGGCACGCCTGTTCGCCCTGGCCTGGCTGATGCTGCTCGGCGGCGCAGTGACTCTGGCACTGCGCAACTTCGCCCTGCTGCCCTCGAACTTCTTCACCCTGTATGCCATGCAGATCGGCTCCGCACTGGAGATGATCCTGCTGTCGTTCGCCCTGGCGGCACGCTTCATCGAGCTCAAACGGCAACGCGAAGCCTCCCTGCAGATGAACGAGCGCAGCCTGGAAAAGCGCGTTTACGAGCGCACCCAGGCGCTGGAGAATGCCAACCGACGCCTCAGCGAACTGGCCCTGCTGGATCCGTTGACCGGCCTGGCCAACCGCAACGCCCTGCAGCAGCATCTCGATCAGGCCCTGCAACGCAGCCTGCGCGGCCATGAGTTGCTGGCAGTCATGCTGATCGATCTCGATGGCTTCAAGCCCATCAACGACCAGCACGGCCATGCCTTCGGCGATCTGGTGCTGGCCGAGGTCGCCCGACGCCTGCGCCACTACCTGCGCGAGGTGGATCTGCCGGCGCGCCTGGGTGGCGATGAGTTCGTCGCCGTCTGCGAACGCGTGCTGTCGGCCGAAGACGCACAGGATCTGGCCAAGCGCTTGCTGGAAGGGCTGGACACGCCCATGCATATCGAAGGCCGCACGGTACGCGTCGGTGCCAGCATCGGCATCGCCCTGAGCTATGGTGCGGACGACGCCACCCGCCTGATCCGCCGCGCCGACAAGGCGATGTACCAGGCCAAGGCCGAGGGCCGCAATCGCGTGCGCCTGTGCCAGGAACAGGCCTGACGGGCTGGACAGCGGCACGCCGGCCTGGGATAAACGCGGCTTTCCCGCTCGCGACACCGACCATGGACAAGCACCAGCTCCTGCAGCAGGTCTTGCAGCACCTGCAAGCCGACCTCGATCAGGCCCATCAGGCGGCGCTCAGCGCCCATGAAACGGCAACCCACGAAGAGAACGTCGCCGAGAACAAGTACGACACCCTCGGCCTGGAAGCCGCCTACCTGGCCAGCGGCCAGGCGCGCCGCGTCGAAGAACTGCGCCAGACCCTGATCACCTGGCGCCAGCTAAGGCCACGACCGTTCGACGACGCCCATGGCATCGAACTGGGCGCATTGATTCTGCTGGCCAGCGAAGACGGCCACGAGCAGTGGCTGTTTCTCGGCCCGCAGGGCGCCAGCATGAAACTGCAGCACGCCGGGCAGAGCATTCAGGTACTGAGCAATGCCACACCGCTGGGGCGCCTGCTGCTCGGCAAACACCCTGGCGATGAAATTACCCTGTCGATGGGCCAGCGGCTGCAGGCCTTCGAGATATTGACGGTCGATTGAGGGCGCCTCTAAAAACGTAGGCGACGACTGCATGGATGCAGGAGGTAGAGCGAAGCAGGAGGCCCGAGCCGAGGCAGTCAGCGCAATACTGATGGCGGCCCCGCAAAAACAGGCGAAGAAAGCACTGGGCCCGCATTCGGGTTTACGTGTTGTAAATGAGCATTTGACCGGGCTGGCGTTCCAGCCTGTTTTTAACGCCGCGATGGCAACGCACGACTGCATGGATGCAGGAGGTAGAGCGACGCAGGAAGCCAAAGCCGAGGTAGTTTTAGAGGTGCCCTCGAGCGGAACTATCTGCACCTGGGCGAGGTAATTAACGATGAACCTCACACTTGGAGAGCCCACCATGGAAAAGCCCGTCCATAGCCTGCCCGCGCTGTTCAAGCAGCTCGGCTTGCCTGACGATGCCGCCAGCATCAACGCTTTCATCAGCACCCATTCGCCACTGCCAGACGCCTGCAAACTGTCGGAGGCGCCGTTCTGGACGCCGGCCCAGGCCGCGCTGCTGCGCGAGGAAATTCTCGAAGACGCCGACTGGGCAGAAGTGGTCGACCAGCTCAACCTGCGCCTGCACGGCTGAGCATGTAGGGTGCGCCGTACGCACCTTGAATGAAAAGACAATGTCCGTGGTGCGCATAGCGCGCCCTTGATCTTGCACGCTATCAGGCCGAGCCCGTCATCTCGCGCCAGGTCAGGTACATGCGCAGGTCGAACTCGATCTGCACATAACCCGGCAGCATGTGCTCGCAGAGCTTGTAGAAGGCCTTGTTGTGCTCGGCCTCCTTCAGGTGAGCCAGCTCGTGCACCACGATCATCTGCAGGAAGGCCGGCGCCGCATCACGGAACAGCGAGGCGACGCGAATCTCCTTCTTCGCCTTGAGCTTGCCGCCCTGCACCCGCGAAATCGCCGTATGCAACCCGAGGGCACGATGGGTGAGATCGAGGCGGTTGTCGTAGAGCACCTTGTCGATGGCCGGCGCGTTCTTCAGGTGCTCCTGCTTGAGTGCCATCACGTAGGCATACAGCGCCTTGTCGCTCTGCACCTCGTGACGGCCCGGATAGCGCTGCGCCAGGTAGTCGTCCAGAAGATCGTCGGCAATCAACTGGCGCACCTGCTGCTGGATGGCCACAGGGTAGCCCTGAAGGTATTTCAACGAAACGGATCCATGTGAAGGAACGAGCCTGCAGTGTAACGCGCCTCAGTCGGCCGGTACGACCCGTAGCAGCCGCCCCTCGGCATTGTCGGTGAGCAGGTAGAGGGCGCCATCCGGCCCGCTGCGCACATCGCGGATACGCTCACCCAACTCCTCGAAGAGGATTTCCTCACCGGCCAGCATGTTGTCCTGTACGCGGATACGCCGCACGCTGCGTTCGGCCAGGGTGGCGGCGAACAGGTCACCCTGCCAGGCGGGGAACAGCGCACCGTGGTAAAGGGTCAGGCTCGCCGGTGCGACCGAGGGCGTCCAGTGCAGCAAGGGCGCGCTCAGGCCCGGCAGTTCGGTATAGGGGCTGACCCGCGCGCCGGTGTAGTCGACACCGAAGGTCGCCAGCGGCCAGCCATAATTCTGCCCGGCCTGGATCAGGTTCAATTCGTCGCCGCCGCGCGGGCCATGCTCATGGCTGTACAGCCGCCCGCTCTTGGCATCGAAGACGATGCCCTGCACGTTGCGGTGGCCGAGGCTGTAGATCTCCGCTGCCGCGCCTCGCTGGGCCAGCAACGGATTGTCCGGCGGCACGCTACCGTCGCGGTTCAGGCGCACGATCTTGCCCAGATGATTGCCCGGGTTCTGCGCTTGCTCACGCCAGTCGAAGCCATCGCCCAGGGTCAGCACCAGAGTCTTGTCGGCGAGAAAGGCGATGCGCCCACCATAGTGAGCAGCGCCAGCCTTGAGCGGCTGCGCGGTGAACAATACCTCGAGATCCTGCAGCTCGTCGCCGACCAGACGCGCACGGACCAGCCGAGTGTTGTTGGCCTCGCTATCACCATGGGCGTAACTCAGGTAGAGCCAGCGATTGTCCGCATAGTCCGGATCCAGCGCCACCTCCATCAGCCCCGCCTGGGCCGCGATGAAGGCCTCCGGCAGCCCGGCGATGGGGCCCTGCGCCAGGCGACCATCCGCCTCGATCAGGCGTAGACGCCCGACCCGCTCGGTGACCAGCATGCGCCCATCCGGCAGGAAGGCCAGCGACCAGGGGTACTCCAGCCCCTCGGTAAGGGTCTCGATACGGTAATCCTCGGCTTGCACCGAAAGGCTGAGCACGAGTGCAGCGCCCAGTGCGGCGAGAAAGGGTTTCAACATGGCAGCGACCTTGTCACGGCGAATCGGAATGGGTTGGCTGCGTTCTGTAGCGCGCGCGCCGTGCGAGCTGACCGAAGAGCAGCGCGCCGGCACTGCCGCAGGCCATCAGCCCCAGAGTGCCCAGGGGTTCACGGTCGGCGGCGATCAACGTCGGCATCGGCGCCAGGGCATTGGCCAGGGCCAGCGCCAGCCAGATCGCACTGGCGCCTGCCACCAGAAAGATGACCCAGCGCAGATGGCGCAAGTGCCGCGCCAGCCAGAGCGCCAGCGGCAGGGCGATGACGAAGCCGGCACTGGCCAGCAGTGCGAAGGTGGGGGCAAAACCGAGCAGATCCAGGCCGGTGGTACCCAAGCGCACACCGAACGGAACCGGTGCGCCCAGCGCCTGCAGGGCAGCGAGGTTGCTTTGCGTCTGAAAGATCGAGGCGAAGCTGCTAGCCAGCAACACGGCAAGGACGAAGGCGGACAGCAGGCGCGGCAGGCTGTGCATGAAAGGCAGTTCCGAGCGGTAATGCCCGGATTATGGCGTAGGCCGCCGTTCGCCACGGCCTGGGTGTTTTACAGGGTTTTACCTAGGGTTCGTTGCCGCTTCACGCACGGCCAGATAAGGATGATTCTCCACTTCAGAAGAGACTTTTTATTGACGCCAATAAAACGACGAACGGTGCTCACGCATTGGCCAGAATTGCCGTTATAAAGCGCGCCACGAGCGCAGCCAGCGCTCGTGACAGGCAGCCCTGCCACCTTCTAGCTCGCGTGTCACCCGCTGGAACGCCAAGTAAGCCGTTACTGACTCCTGGACGAGATGTGCCCCCCGACTGAAGTTTCCTCTTTCAGGAGCTTTGAGCATGATCGAACTCGCCATGTGGAATCTCAGCATTCCAGTCGGCGTACCCGCCACCACCATCGAGACCCGCATACTGGCCGGTGGTTATCAGGATCACTATTTCCAATCCAAGGATGGCGCCATCTTCTTCTGGTCACCGGTCAACGGCACCACCACCGAGAGCGCCAAGTACCCGCGCAGCGAGCTGCGTGAGACTTACCCCGACGGCAACCTGCGCAACTGGACCTACCCCGGCGCCGATCACTTCCTGCGCGCCGCGCTGAGCGTCAGCCAGGTGCCGTCCACCGGCAAGATCGTCATTGGCCAGATCCATGCCTACAAGAGCTCGATGCCGCTGCTCAAGCTGGAGTACCAGTACAAGACCAAGACGGCTACCGGCAATATCGTCGCCAAGGTGCGCATGACGCCGGACGCCGAAATCCAGACGGTGACCGTGGCCAGTGGCATCCTGCTCAATCAGGCGTTCAGCTATGCGATCAACCTCAAGCCTGATGGCACCCTGGCGATCCAGCTCAACAACAAGAGCTGGAGCACCCACCTGGACACCTCCTGGGCCGCCAAGCCGCTGTACTTCAAGGCCGGCGTCTACACCCAGGACAACACCGGCTACGAGACCGAAGCAGGGGCCGCGCGCTTCGATCAGCTAAGCATCGAGCATCGCGCGCTGGTCAGCAGCGCACCTTGAGGAGCAAACGGCAGGCATGAAAAAGCCGCGACGCTTGCGCAGTCGCGGCTTTCGGGCGGACGCGGCGGGCGTCTGCCCGCAGTCGATCAGTTGACCTTGGCGGTCAGTTCGCCGCTGGCGTAACGCTTGAACATGCCTTCCAGGGAGATCGGCTTGATCTTCGAGGCATTGCCGGCGGTGCCGAAGGCCTCGTAGCGGGCGATGCAGATGTCGCGCATGGCTTCGATGGTTTTGGCGAAGTACTTGCGCGGGTCGAACTCGGCCGGGTTCTGCGCCATGAAACGACGGATGGCGCCAGTGGAGGCCAGACGCAGGTCGGTGTCGATGTTGACCTTGCGCACGCCGTGCTTGATGCCTTCGACGATCTCTTCGACCGGCACGCCGTAGGTTTCCTTGATGTCACCACCGTACTCGTTGATGATCGCCAGCCAGTCCTGCGGCACCGAGCTGGAGCCGTGCATCACCAGGTGGGTGTTGGGGATGCGCTTGTGGATTTCCTTGATACGCTCGATGGAGAGCACGTCGCCGGTCGGCGGCTTGGTGAACTTGTAGGCGCCATGGCTGGTGCCGATGGCGATGGCCAGGGCGTCGACCTGGGTGGCCTTGACGAAGGCTGCGGCTTCTTCCGGGTCGGTCAGCAGTTGGCTGTGATCCAGCACGCCTTCGGCGCCGACGCCGTCTTCTTCACCGGCCATACCGGTTTCCAGGCTACCCAGGCAACCCAGCTCACCTTCCACGGACACGCCGCAGGCATGGGCGAAGGCCACGGTCTGCTGGGTGACGCGCACGTTGTAGTCGTAGTCGGCTGGAGTCTTGCCGTCTTCCTTCAGCGAGCCATCCATCATCACCGAGGAAAAACCCAGTTGGATGGAGCGCTGGCACACGTCCGGGCTGGTACCGTGATCCTGGTGCATGCACACCGGGATATGCGGGAATTCTTCGATCGCGGCAAGGATCAGGTGGCGCAGGAAGGGTGCGCCAGCGTACTTACGGGCACCGGCGGAAGCCTGGACGATGACCGGCGAATCGGTCTTGTCGGCGGCTTCCATGATCGCGCGCATCTGCTCGAGGTTGTTGACGTTGAAGGCCGGCACGCCGTAGCCGAACTCAGCGGCGTGGTCGAGCATCTGGCGCATGCTGATAAGTGCCATCTTTTGAAGCTCCCGATATGGGTTGTTTGATATGCAAGCCTGCCGCAGGGGCAGGCTCGGTTCAAGCCTGGAAACACAGCCGCAAGCTACAAGCTGCAAGCGACAAGTAGAAGCGCGAGCAGCACCCCACGCTTTTCTTGCAGCTTGAGGCTTGGAGCTGGTAGCTACTCTATTGTGCCTTGCAGCCCCGGCCGATCAGGTCGTCAGTGGCCGTCCAGTACACCAGCCCTTCGTCACCCTTGGTGTGGAAGGACAGATTGCCGTCACTGTACAGCGCACCGGAAGCAGCCGGCTCCAGCTTCAGGCGGTGCACGACGTCGTCGCCACCCAGGCGCACATCGACCTGCTCGCCCTCGCTGTCAGCCAGGCGCCAGAACACCTCGGCCTGGCTGTCGCAGACCCAGCGGGTCCACTGCTCAGGCGCCGTCTGCTGCTGGCTGCACGCCCCCAGCAGCAGCGTCATGGCGGTCAGCGCCGTCAGTCTTGCAATCATTCAGTACTCCTTGTCAGCAACGCTGCTCTGCGGGCTCACCCGTCGGCTGGCCGCTGTTCTGTTCGATCTGCTGGTCGTTCTGCGTGGCCGGGGTTTCGATCTGCGCGGGGCTGAATACCTCGCAGGCCGACTCCCGTGCGCCACCGGCACAACCGGCCAGTACCAGGGTGATGCATCCCAACGCTGCTAGCTTGCCCATGACATGACTCCTTGTTCAGGGGTTCAGTTTCAACAGACCACTCGATCACGCCAGGGTTTTATGCACGAGGCGAAAGACCTGCGCCCTTCGCCTCACTAGTCACTTGGCGCGCTGCTCCAGCACCTCGACCGCCGGCAGCACCTTGCCTTCGACGAACTCGAGGAAGGCACCACCGCCCGTGGAAATGTAGGAGATCTGCTCGGCCACGCCGTACTTGTCGATGGCCGCCAGGGTGTCACCACCGCCGGCAATGGAGAACGCCGGGCTTTCGGCGATGGCCTGGGCCAGGGCCTGGGTGCCGTTGCCGAACTGGTCGAACTCGAACACGCCGACCGGGCCGTTCCACAGGATGGTCTGCGAAGCCTTGAGCATCTCGGCGAACTGCTTGGCGGTCTGCGGCCCGATGTCGAGGATCATGTCGTCCTCGGCCACGTCCTTGACTGCCTTGACGGTGGCTTCGGCGTCCTCGGCGAAGGCCTTGGCCACCACCACGTCCACCGGCAGCGGCACGCTGACCTTGGCGGCGATGGCCTTGGCGGTGTCGACCAGGTCGGCCTCGTACAGCGACTTGCCCACCGGCAGGCCGGCTGCGGCGAGGAAGGTGTTGGCGATGCCGCCGCCGACGATCAGCGAGTCGCAGATATCGGCCAGGGAGTTGAGCACGTCCAGCTTGGTGGACACCTTGGAACCGGCGACGATGGCCAACATCGGGCGAGCCGGCTTGTCCAGGGCCTTGCCCAGGGCATCCAGCTCGGCGGCCAGCAGCGGGCCGGCGCAGGCCACCTTGGCGAACTTGGCCACGCCATGGGTCGAGCCCTGGGCGCGGTGGGCGGTGCCGAAGGCGTCCATGACGAACACATCGCACAGCGCGGCGTACTGCTGAGCCAGCTCGTCAGTGTTCTTCTTCTCGCCCTTGTTGAAGCGCACGTTCTCCAGCAACACCAGCTCGCCGGCCTTGACCTCGACACCGCCAAGGTAGTCCTTGACCAGCGGCACGTCGCGGCCGAGGGCCTTGCTCAGGTAGGCCGCCACCGGCGCCAGGCTGTCTTCCTCGCTGTAGACGCCCTCTTCCGGGCGACCCAGGTGCGAGCAGACCAGTACCGCAGCGCCTTTTTCCAGCGCCAGCTTGATGGTCGGCAAGGATGCGAGGATGCGCGCGTCGCTCTTGACCACGCCGTCCTTCACCGGAACGTTGAGGTCTTCGCGGATCAGCACACGCTTACCGGCGAGGTCGAGATCGGTCATCTTCAGAACGGTCATAGTTCAGTCCTTCACGGAGGCTGGTTGCGCCAAACCACAAGTGGCTGCGCGTCGGCGATACTGCGTTAAAAACAGGCTCAGAATGCTCATTTACACCTCGTAAACTGCGCTTCTTCGCCTGTTTTTGCCTTGTCTCGCTCTAGCTCGCTCACTTGTGGATTGGCTTGATTGGCTGTTGATAGGAAATGTTCGGCGACATCGAGCATGCGGTTGGCGAAGCCCCACTCGTTGTCGAACCAGGCCAGCAGGTTGACCAGACGCGGGCCGGACACGCGGGTCTGGCTGCCGTCGACGATGGCCGAATGCGGGTCGTGGTTGAAATCGCAACTGGCGTGCGGCAGCTCAGTGTAAGCCAGCAGGCCCTTGAGCGGCCCGCTTTGCGCCGCCTGGCGCAGCACCTGATTGATCTCGGCGGCACTGGTGTCACGGGCGGTCTGCAGGGTGATGTCCAGACACGAGACGTTCACCGTCGGCACGCGGATGGCCTTGGCCTGGATGCGCCCGGCCAGCTCCGGCAGCAGGCGCTCGATACCGCGCGCCAGGCCGGTGGACACCGGAATCACCGACTGGAAGGCCGAGCGCGTGCGACGCAGGTCTTCGTGGTGGTAGGCATCGATCACCGGTTGGTCGTTCATCGCCGAGTGGATGGTGGTAATGGAAACGTACTCCAGACCCACCACCTCATCGAGAAGTTTCAACAGCGGCACGCCGCAGTTGGTGGTGCAGGAAGCATTCGACACCAGGCGCTCGCTGCCCGTCAGGCAATCCTGGTTGACGCCGTAGACGATGGTGGCGTCGATATCCGCCTCGCTGGCCATCGGCTGCGACAGCAATACGCGCGGCGCACCGGCGGCGATGAAACGCTCGGCCTCGGCGCGCGTGGTGTACTGCCCGGAGCATTCCAGCAGCAGGTCGATATTCAGCGCTGCCCAGTCGATGGCTTCCGGCTCGCTCTGACGCAACACCTTCACGCAATCGCCATTGATGTGCAGGCAGTCGCCATCGACCTTCACCTCGCCGGGAAAGCGCCCGTGGGTGGAGTCGAAGCGGGTCAGGTATTCGAGACTGGCCTGGTCGGCCAGATCGTTCAGCGCAACGATTTCCAGGCGTGCCCCGGCGCCACGCTCGTGCAAGGCACGCAGCACGCACCGACCGATGCGGCCGTAGCCGTTGAGGGCAACGCGATAGGGGCGTCGTGGCATAGCGGCAAGCCGCAAGCTTCAAGCTGCAAGTAACAGCCGCAGGCAGAGCACATCCCTGCTTGCGGCTTGCAGCTCGTGGCTGGCGTCAGTCCTCCAGCAGGTCTTCGGCAGTGGCAACGACGTTGTCGACGGTGAAGCCGAACTCCTCGAACAGCGCGGCAGCCGGCGCCGACTCACCGAAGGTGGTCATGCCGATGATGCGCCCTTCCAGACCGACGTACTTGTACCAGTAGTCGGCGTGCGAGGCTTCGATGGCGATGCGCGCCCCCACTTCCAGCGGCAGTACGGCCTGCTTATAGGCGGCGTCCTGCTGGTCGAACACGCTGGTGGACGGCATGGACACCACGCGCACCTTGCGCCCCTTCTCTTCCAGCTTGGCCGCTGCCTGCATGGCCAGACCGACTTCCGAACCGGTGGCGATCAGGATCAGCTCCGGCTCGCCAGCGCTGTCCTTGAGCACGTATCCGCCACGCTCGATATCACTAAGCTGCTGGGCATCGCGGCTCTGGTGCGGCAGGTTCTGGCGGCTGAACACCAGGGCGCTGGGGCCGTCTGTACGCTCAATGGCATGCTTCCAGGCCACGGCCGATTCCACGGCGTCGCAGGGACGCCAGGTGTCGAGGTTCGGCGTGCCACGCAGGCTGGCCAGTTGCTCGATCGGCTGGTGGGTCGGGCCATCCTCGCCGAGGCCAATGGAGTCGTGGGTGAACACGTAGAGCACGCGCTTCTTCATCAGCGCGGACATGCGCACGGCGTTGCGCGCGTATTCCATGAAGATCAGGAAGGTGGCGCCGTAAGGCACGAAGCCGCCGTGCAGGGCGATACCGTTCATGATGGCGCTCATGCCGAACTCGCGCACGCCGTAGAACAGGTAGTTACCGGAAGCGTCCGCTTCCGAAACGCCCTTGCAACCCTTCCACAGGGTCAGGTTGGAGCCGGCGAGATCCGCCGAACCGCCGAGGAATTCCGGCAGCAGCGGGCCAAATGCGTTGAGGGTGTTCTGGCTGGCCTTGCGGCTGGCGATGGTCTCGCCCTTCTCGGCCACTTCACGCACGTAGGCGGCGGCCTTCTCGGCGAAGTCGGCCGGCAGCTCGCCGGCGATGCGGCGTTTGAACTCGGCAGCCAGCTCGGGGAAGGCGGCGGCGTAAACGGCAAACCTGTCGTTCCAGGCGGCTTCGGCGGCAGCGCCGGCAGCCTTGGCGTCCCACTCGGCGTAGATCTCGGCGGGAATCTCGAACGGGCCATGGTTCCAGCCCAGCGCGGCGCGGGTCAGGGCGATCTCGTCATTGCCCAGCGGCGCGCCGTGGCACTCTTCCTTGCCCTGCTTGTTCGGCGAACCGAAGCCGATGGTGGTCTTGCAGCAGATCAGGGTGGGCTGATCCAGGGTCTTGCGCGCGGTCTCGATGGCGATCTTGATCTCTTCGGCGTCGTGCCCGTCGACATTGCGGATCACCTGCCAGCCATAAGCCTCGAAGCGCTGCGGGGTGTCGTCGGTGAACCAGCCCTCGACCTCGCCGTCGATGGAGATGCCGTTGTCGTCGTAGAAGGCGATCAGCTTGCCCAGGCCCAGGGTGCCGGCCAGGGAGCAGACCTCATGGCTGATGCCTTCCATCATGCAGCCGTCGCCGAGGAACACGTAGGTGTGATGGTCGACGATGTCGTGGCCTTCGCGGTTGAACTGCGCGCCCAGCACCTTTTCGGCGATGGCGAAGCCGACGGCGTTGGCGATGCCCTGGCCGAGCGGGCCGGTGGTGGTCTCCACGCCCGGAGTGTAGCCGTACTCCGGATGGCCCGGCGTCTTGCTGTGCAGTTGACGGAAGTTCTTCAGGTCGTCGATGGACAGGTCGTAGCCGGTCAGGTGCAGCAGCGAATAGATCAGCATCGAGCCATGACCGTTGGACAGCACGAAGCGGTCACGGTCGGCGAAGCTCGGATTGCTCGGATTGTGCTTGAGGTAGTCGCGCCACAGCACCTCGGCGATGTCCGCCATGCCCATGGGGGCACCGGGGTGGCCGCTGTTGGCTTTCTGCACGGCATCCATGCTGAGGGCACGAATGGCATTGGCTCGCTCACGACGGCTGGGCATCGCTGAAATCTCCTACGGGGGCTGCTTCACGAATGAAGGGGGCGAAAAAGGCGGCCATTTTCGCCCAGCCGGCCCCCCTGGAGCAATGACAGATAGTCGCAGAAGGCGAATCAACCGGCTTGCTCGCTCAATACGCTCACCGCCGGGCTTGCCGGATTGCCCAGACAAGGCGCCCGGAACAGCTCACCGTGCCAGACCCCGGCCAGGGTGCGGCTGAACACCAGCGACCAGACCGCCGCAAGCTGTACCGCCAGTACCAGGCCGATCAGCCCGAACATGGCCAGCCCGGTCAGGTGCTGCAGCTCGAAGGTGGCCAGGGTGAACACACCCAGAGGGAAGATGAAGCCCCACCAGCCCAGGTTGAACGGCATGTTGTCGCGAATGTAGTGGCGGGTGAACAGAATGGCGATCACCAACCACCACAGCCCGGCGCCCCATAGCGCCAGGCCACCGACCAGGCCGAAATTCTGAGCCAGTTCGGCGGCGCCAGCCAAGGCGGTGCCGGCGAAGGCAGCAGGCGCTGCCTGCCCTAGGCTCAGCAGGCCCAGGCAGCCCGTGGCCACAGGCCCCAACGGCAGCCAGCTAGTGGCGGCGAAATCGGTATCCGGCAGTTTGTGCAGGGCCAGGCGCAGCAGCACCAGGGTGATCAGGGGAAACACCAGCGACAGCGACAGGCCCCAGAGCACGAAACCGGCGACCAGCAACTGCCTCGCGGCCTCGACGGGCAGATGGGGCGCCAGGGCACCGGCCGTGCTGGCCGCCACCTCCGGAGCGACTATGGGTAACAGCCAGACGGCAGTGAGTTTTTCCAGCGCATGATCCTGTCGGGTGAACATCAGATAGGGCACCAGCAATGCGCCGAGCAGCGCCAGCGCCGCATCCAGCCACCACAGCAGATGGGCCAGCGCGTAGACACCCTCGCCCCAGCGCGGCACACCAAACAGCAGCAGCCCCTTGATCAACACCGCCAGCCCCATGGGAATGGCGCCCAGGAACATCGACTGCACCGGATGCAGCAGCATGGGCCACAGGGTGTCGCGGAACAGCACCAGGCGCATCACGAACAGCAAGCTGAACAGGGCGAACTGCAACACAGCGAACAACCACAAGCCCTCGGCCAGCAAGAACAGCCCCGGTAACTGCCAGGGCAAGTGAGCGATGACCAGCGCCAGCACACCCGTGCCCATGGTCGCGGCGAACCAGTTGGGCGTGAAGTGGCGAATGAAGGCCAATGGCTCTGGCAAACGGCTGAAAGGGCGCGGCATGGTCGGGTGATCCCGTGGCATGGATGACGCGCACAGGTTAAGAAGCGCCTTGCCATATTTAAAATACATATTCAGCATCCAAAGCATGCCTTTCATTTATACAAGAGCAGCATGAACCTTCATCACCTCAAGGTCTTTCTCGCCGTGGCCGAGGCCGGCAGCATCAGCGCTGGCGCCGAGCGCCTGCACATCAGCCAGCCAGCGGTGACGCGGGAGATTCGCGACCTCGAAGCCAGCCTCGACCTGCGCCTGTTCGACCGCCTGCCGCGCGGCGTACAACTGACCGAAGGTGGCCTGCGCCTGCTGGACTACGCACAACGCATCTTCACCCTGGAAAGCGCCGCCGAGCGCGACCTGCGCGACTTCGCCCAGGTGGAGCAAGGGGAATTGCACATGGGCGCCAGTGCCACCCTGGGCGCCTACCTGCTACCGCCCTTGATCAGCCGCTTTCGCCGCGAGCATCCGCACATTTTCATCAGCCTGGAGGTGAGCAACACCGACGTGGTGACCCGGCAACTGGACGAGGGCCGCATCAGCCTCGGCTTCGTCGAAGGCCCCTTCGCCCAGGAGGCCTACGCCCATTGCCTGCTGGCCCGCGATGCCTTGCTGCCGGTGGTCGCCCCGAGTCACCCGCTGGCCCGCCACCAGCGGCTCGACGCCGCGCAGTTGCAGGCCTACCCGCTGTATATGCGCGAACCCGGCTCCGGGGCGCGCAACAGCATCGAACAGGCCTACCGCGACCACGGCCTGGAACCTTGCGCCGGCATGGCCATCGGCAGCACCGAGACGCTCAAGCGCCTGCTCGCCGACGGCCAGGGCATCGCCTGGCTGTCACAGCGGGTGGTGGAGCGCGAACTGGCCAGTGGCGAGCTGCATCACCTGCCAGTGCAGGATCTACAGATCGAGCGCGAGCTGCACGTGCTGTGGCGCCAGGGTGCCAGCCTCAGCCCCGCCCCCGCAGCCTTCCTGGCGTTGAGCGAGACGCTCGACTAGCCAGCAAGGCCAATATCAAAATTTTTTGATATTGGCCTTGCTGTATGAAAAATGACCGACTAGACTGCGCCTCCATGACCTTACGCGCACCCGAGTTGGCATTCGACCCCTGCGACACGCTCGCCGCCCTGTGCAAGGCCGGCGGCGATCCGTTGCGTCTGAATGTGCTGCGCGTGCTGAGCAACGATTCGTTCGGCGTGCTGGAGCTGGCGCAGATATTCGCCATGGGCCAGTCAGGCATGAGCCATCACCTCAAGGTACTGGCCCAGGCCGGCCTGGTGGCCACCCGCCGTGAAGGCAATGCCATCTTCTATCGCCGCGCGCTGCCTGTAGGTACGCTGCACGTTGCGCTGCTGGAAGAGATCGACGGCCTGCCGCTGGCCGATGCCCTGCAGGCGCGCATCGCTGCCGTACATCGTCATCGCGCAGCGGTCAGCCGCGATTTCTTCGCCCGCATCGCCGATAACTTCCAGGCTCAGCAGGATCTGATCGCCGGCTTGCCGCAGTACCGCGACAGCCTGCTCACCCTGCTCGACGCCCTGCACCTGCCGGCCTCGGCCAGCGCCCTGGAAATCGGTCCCGGCGATGGCGCCTTCCTGCCCGAGCTGGCCCGGCGCTTCGCCCGCGTCACCGCGCTGGACAACAGCGAGGCGATGCTTGAGCTGGCGCGCCAGCGCTGCCAGGCCGAAGGCCTGAGCAACGTCGAACTGCGCCTGGCCGATGCCCTCGACGAGGCGCAGCCGAGCCGCGCCGACTGCGTGGTGCTGAACATGGTGCTGCACCATTTCGCCACCCCGGCCGAAGCCTTCCGGCAACTGGCGCGGCACGTCGAACCCGGCGGCAGCCTGCTGATCAGCGAGCTGTGCAGCCACGACCAGAGCTGGGCGCGCGAAGCCTGCGGCGATCTTTGGCTAGGCTTCGAGCAGGACGACCTGTCGCGCTGGGCCAGCGCCGCCGGGCTGATCCCCGGGGAAAGCCTCTATATCGGTCTGAAGAACGGTTTTCAGATTCAGTTACGGCACTTCGCCCAGCCTGGCGAGCGAAGCGCTCCACGTTACGGCACACAAGGAACCCACCCATGAGCGAATACTCCCTGTTCACCTCCGAGTCCGTGTCCGAAGGGCATCCGGACAAGATCGCCGACCAGATTTCCGATGCGGTGCTCGACGCCATCATCACCCAGGACAAGCACGCCCGCGTGGCCGTGGAAACCCTGGTCAAGACCGGCGTGGCCATCGTCGCCGGGGAAGTCACCACCAGCGCCTGGGTCGACCTGGAGCAGATCGTCCGCGACGTGATCAACGACATCGGCTACACCAGCAGCGACGTCGGCTTCGACGGCGCCACCTGCGGCGTCATCAACATCATCGGCAAGCAGTCGGTGGACATCGCCCAGGGCGTCGACCGCTCCAAGCCGGAAGACCAGGGCGCCGGCGACCAGGGCCTGATGTTCGGCTACGCCAGCAACGAGACCGACGTACTGATGCCGGCACCGATCCGCTTCTCCCACGCCCTGGTCGAGCGCCAGGCCGAAGCGCGCAAGTCTGGCCTGCTGCCGTGGCTGCGCCCGGATGCCAAATCCCAGGTCACCTGCCGCTACGAGAACGGCAAGGTCGCCGGCATCGACGCCGTGGTGCTGTCCACCCAGCACAACCCGGACGTGTCGCTGAAAGACCTGCGTGAAGCCGTGATGGAGCTGATCATCAAGCACAGCCTGCCGGCTGAACTGCTGCACAAGGACACCCAGTTCCACATCAACCCGACCGGCAACTTCGTCATCGGTGGCCCGGTGGGCGACTGCGGCCTGACCGGGCGCAAGATCATCGTCGACAGCTACGGCGGCATGGCCCGTCACGGCGGCGGCGCCTTCTCCGGCAAGGACCCGTCCAAGGTCGACCGCAGCGCCGCCTATGCCGGCCGCTACGTGGCCAAGAACATCGTTGCCGCCGGCCTGGCCGAGCGCTGCGAGATTCAGGTGTCCTACGCCATCGGCGTGGCCCAGCCCACCTCCATCTCGATCAACACCTTCGGCACCCACAAGATCGCCGAAGACAAGATCATCAAGCTGGTACGCGAGGTGTTCGACCTGCGCCCCTACGCCATCACCAAGATGCTCGACCTGCTGCATCCGATGTACCGCGACACCGCCGCCTATGGCCACTTCGGCCGCAACCCGGTACAGAAGACCGTCGGCGACGACAGCTTCACCACCTTCACCTGGGAGAAGACCGATAAGGTCGAAGCCCTGCGCGCAGCCGCCGGCCTGTAACCGCCGCCCGCAAAAAAGCCCCGCCAGCGCGAGCTGTGCGGGGCTTTTGCGCTTATACGCCTCAGGCTCTGTACGAAAAGTCGTCGAGCGGAGGTCAGGCGATACCGATGGCGGCCCCGCAAAAACGGGTGAGGAACAGACTGGGCTCGCATTCGAGTTTACGAGCTGTAAATGAGCATTTGACCGGGCTGGCGCTCCAACCCGTTTTTAACGAAGCATCACCGAGCGCAGGCACTTTTCGCACAGAGCCTCAGGAAATCTTGAGGCCGCCGCCGAGGTACATCATCCCCAACCCAATCGTCATGAACAGCAACGGAGCACGCATGGGCGGCTCGTACAGAGCGAAGATACCCTGCGAGACAGGCGGGAACATGAAGTTGAGCACGACGCAGATCAAGGACACCTGGATGCCACGCGCCACCGACCAGACCCAGGCTCCCAAGGCGATGAAGAATCCGACGATGACCATTTACCGCTCCTTGGCTAGAGTAAAAGAGTAAAAATGACGCGAGACAATAGCAGCCCGCTGACTAGCCAAAAAGCTCCCCAAGGTTCACGGAGGAACCATGCGCAATCCGCTCGCACTCTTCATCCTGGCCGCTCCTCTCTGGTGCCACGCCAATTCCCCCTGCCCCGACTGGCCTGAAGCCAGGGCCGCCAACGAGCTGGCCACGCTGCAAACCCAGATCGCCACCTGGGACGACGCCTACCACAATCACGGCCACAGCCCGGTGGCCGATGAGCTGTACGACCAGGCGCTTGCTCGCCTGAGCGACTGGCAGAGCTGCTTTGGCACCCCTCAGCAGGATCCCGCCAGCGCCCTGACCGGCGCCGTTACCGAGCTGGCCCATCCCTTTGCCCAGACCGGCCTGCGCAAGCTCGACGAAGCCGCCATCGGCCAATGGATAGTCGGTCGCGACGACCTGTGGATCCAGCCCAAGGTCGACGGCGTCGCCGTCACCCTGGTCTACCTGCAAGGCCGTCTGCAACAGGCCATCAGCCGTGGCAACGGACACAGCGGGCAGGACTGGACGGCCCATGCTCGGCAGTTACCCGCCATTCCTGAAGATCTACCACAAGCGCTGGATGCCACCTTGCAGGGTGAGCTGTACTGGCGTCTGGACGGCCACCAACAGGCACGTGACGGCAGCGCGGGGGCACGCGGCAAGGTCGCCGGCCTGATGGCACGGCAAAGCATCACCCCTGATGAGGCCGCCCAGGTCGGCCTGTTCGTCTGGGACTGGCCGGATGGCCCGCCAGACATGCCACAGCGCCTGGCCGGCCTGCAGCGTCTGGGCTTTGCCGACAGCAGTCGCTACACCCAGCCACTCGCCGACCTGGCACAGGCCAGGCGCTGGCGCCAGCACTGGTATCGCAGCGCCCTGCCCTTCGCCAGCGATGGCGTGGTGCTGCGCCAGGGCCAGCGGCCAAGCGGTCAGCGCTGGCAGGCTGCACCGCCGCACTGGGCGGTGGCCTGGAAATACCCGGTCAGCCAGGCCCTGGCCGTGGTGCAGAAGGTGCAATTCAACATCGGGCGCAGCGGGCGCATCAGCCCGGTGCTGGAACTGCAGCCGGTGCAGCTCGATGATCGGCGCGTCCGCCGCGTCGCCGTCGGCTCGCTGCAGCGCTGGCAAAACCTGGACATCCGCCCCGGCGACCAGGTGGCCATCCGCCTCTCCGGGCTGACCATTCCTCAGCTCGAGGAGGTGATCTGGCGCAGCCAGCAGCGTGCCGACGTGCAGGTACCGCGCGCCGAGTCCTATCACGCGCTCAGTTGCTGGCGCAGCAGCGCGCAGTGCCAGCAGCAGTTTCTGGCGCGCCTGGCCTGGCTGAGCGGCAAGCACGGTCTGGACATGAGCGGCGTCGGCCCCGGCACCTGGAGCAGCCTGCCGCTGCATGGCCTGCTGGACTGGTTGGAATTCGATGCCAGCCAGCTCCAGGCGCTGCCCGGTATCGGCCCAAGACGCGCCGCGCAGCTACAGGCGACCTTCCAGCAGGCCAAGGACAAAACCCTGTGGCAATGGTTGAGCGCCCTCGGCGCACCTCCGGGCTTCGACAGTGACCCTCACGCCGACTGGCCCAGCCTGCTGGCTCGCAGCCGGGACGACTGGCGGCGCCAACCGGGCGTGGGACTCAAGCGTGCGGATCAGTTGCAGGCGTTCTTCGCCCACCCGGAAGTGCAGCGCCTGGGGGCGCAACTGCAGCGTGCCGGAGTGGCTGCTTTCCAAGCGCACCCAAGGATCGAATCTGGATCCGGAGTCGCCGCTTCGGCCGAACCTCAGGCAGTGCCAGGGGTCACCTCCCAATAGGCACTCACGAGGAACTACCATGATCCGTCAAGCCACAGTGTTCGGCCTGCTGCTCACCGCCGGGCTGAACGCCACCCCCGTATTCACCGCCCAGGCCGAGTTCGACTGCGCCAGCAAGCGCCAAGTCCTGCAGGACAAACTCGCCGCTGCCGAGCAGCGCGGCGATGAACAGGCCCTGGACGGGCTGCGCCGGGCGCTGGGTAATGTCGATGCCTATTGCGACGACGTCTCCCTGCATCGCCAGCGCCTGGCCAGCGTGGAAGAAGCCCGCCAGGCCGTACAGGAACACGAGCAGGCATTACGTGAGGCCCTGGGCGAGGGCGACCAGAAGAAGATCGCCCAGCGTCAGGCCGAGCTGGCCGAAGCACGTGCCGAACTGCAGCAGGCCCAGGCCGAAGCGGAGGCAGAGGCAGAGGCAGAGGCAGAGGCCGATCAGTAGGCGCGAAAGGCCTTGTGGCAGGCTTCGCAGCTATCCTCGACGCCTTGCATGGCCGGCTCCAGCGTCGAGCGCCGCAGTGGCGTGGAAGTAGTGGCCTGCACCAGCGCAGCGGTAGCCGCCTCGAGATCGCGGGCCATTTCATGGAAACGCGCCTGGCGTTGCCACACCTCATCGGTGGCCTTGCTGCGCTCGTCGTCACGCACCTGGGGGAAGTGCTGCCAGGGCTCGTGCGACAGCTTGTCCAGCTTTGCCGCACCGGAGATGAAAGCCGCTTCGTCGTAGGGAATGCGCCCACGCAACATGCCGCCCAGGTTCTCGCTGACCTTGAGCATCTGCTTGAACAAGGCCTGGCGCTTGCCCAGCGGCGAATCAGGGTCGACGCCCCCGCAGGCCGCCAACATCAGGCAGGCACAGGCGAGCAGCAACAGTTTCTTCAGCGTCATCGACACGACTTCCTGGCGACATGGGGGCGCCAGTATCGCCACTTGCCGAAACCAGGCCAAGCCCGCAAATGTCGCAGAAGCGTGCAGATCCTTCCGCTGTCAGCCTGGATTCAGCCAGGGCTGGCAGTCGCTGGGCAATCAGGCCGAGACCACGAACAGCGCGACGATCACGCCCATGCCGGCAAACCAGACCAGCGAGCGCAGCACACCCCAGCCGGCCAGGTAGCAGAGCAGATACAGCACACGGCTGACGATGAAGGCAACGGCCAACTGATCGAGCAGCCCTTGCGCGGCACCACCGGCCAGGTGGGCGATGATCACTGCAGCAGCGAAGGCAGGCGTGACCTCGAAGCCGTTTTGCTGGGCATTGTCGGCCCGCTTGCGCCAGCCTTGCAGGCTACCGAGAAAGGCGCGCGGATCCTGATTGGCGCGCGGCCCGTAGCCAGGGCCGAGGAACTTGGCGCTGGCGGTTCCCAGATAGGGCAGGACAATGGCGATCAGTACGCACCAGTAGGCGAGGGTCATGAGGCAGCTCCGCAGCAGGATAGGGAAGGCTCAGCTTGGCCTCTCGCCCCCATCACGTCCATGGCTACAACGAGGAGCGGACAAGGCATTGCAGCCAATGATCAGGGCGATCAGGCGCTGCGCTCGATCACCACGATCATCGTATCCATGCGTCGAGGCGCTTCCCTGGCTGCCGATGTCGCAGATGCGCATGGCTCGAACGCTCGGGCCTGCTAGCGTGGGCAAAGACCTCAACCCTTCGACGAGTGAGAACCCACATGCTGCACAGCATCAAGCAAGGCATCACCCTGGACGAACTGGAACTGAGCGGCACGCTCGAAGACATCGGTGTCGAGATGATCGACGGCGATAACGCCATGTACGCTCTCACCACCTTCGCCACCGAGGACGAATCGGTCAGCGCCGGCTACTTCGGCGTGCGCCGCAGCCGCTTCCGCCTGCCCTATACCTTCCATGAGCAAGCCGTGGTGACCCTCGGCGAAGTGAAGATCACCAACGAGGCCACCGGCGAAACCGCCCACTACAAGGCCGGCGACGCCTTCTTCGTCGCCAGCGGCACCAACACCCTCTGGGAGGTAGTGAGCGATAGCTTCACCAAGCATTACCTGGCCGTTGACTGAAACGCCTAGGTGAGCGGATAGTGCCTGTGCCGCAATTCGCCCAGGCACTAGAGTGCCCGAACCTGTTCCGCCTTGAGCTGGTTGTAAGGACTTCTGGGCTTGTGCGACAGGCGCTCACTGATCAAGGCACTGGCGAGCGGTTTATGTCTGGACCGAATCGCCGCCTCCAGCAAGGTGCGAGAGAACACATCGCGCTGAATCAAGCTGCCGCCGAACAAGTGGGTCTTGTTCTTGATGCCCATCAGACGGTCGATGCTGGTCGCGTAGTCAGCACGCGCGAATGCCAGAATGGCCTCGCAGACCGGCAATCCCACCTCTCGCGTCATGAAATGGTTGGAGGTCGACGCATCTCCTTCGCGCAGATAGTCACGTAGCGTCACTACCAACCTTGCGGCTATATCCAGTTGCCCACTGGCACAGTAGGCGATAACGGCATGGGCATCGTTGAAGGCATAGAAACACTGATCGATCTTGGGGCTCCAGGTCTCGGCCAGGCACTGTGCCCGTGCACTCACATCATGCCCCTCGAGATATACACGCCAGAGTACCGATGAGCCATCCAGCAGCACCATCGGCAAGGGGGCGACACCCGGGAAGTTGATGTAACGGTCGTAGGCGTCCAGGGCGCCGGCCAGGTCGTTCGCCTCGAGCAGGAACAGATCCAGATGCACGGCATTGTGGGAAACCATGCCGTTATCAACGGCCCAGGTCGCCTCGTGCTCGCGCATGAAGTGCAGGCCCTCGGCGAACTTGTTCTGCATTTCCAGCGAATGAGCCAGCGCATGAATACCCCAGATGTCTCCAGGGTTGCGCGCCACGGCTTGCCGCGCCGTGTGTTCGGCCAGCTCATAGTGACCGGCCTCCTCCTGGCCGAACGCGAGCATGCCCAGCAGATAGCCGTAGCAGGGGTGCTGCGTGTCCCACGCACCCAGCACCCGGGAGACGCGATCACGTAGATTGAGGGCATCGCCGACGAAGAAATCGATCTGGTGACCACTGAGCAGCGCCAGCAGATCGGTGGGGTACTCGATCAGCAGGGCATCGAATAGCTGCGACGCTTTGTGCAGGTCGCCGCCCACCCAAGCCTGTAACGCCGCCAGATGCATGCGCTCGCGGCGATTCAGCTTACCGCCGTCGACACCCTGAGCCTGCGCCAGGCTGTCACAGGCAGGCTGCAGGTCGGCACGATCGGTGCTCCACAGGGCAATGTGGGCGTTGAACACCTGCCCCATGGCGAAGGTCGGCTCGATGGCCAGCATGCGCTCGACATGGGCAGTAGGGTCAGCGAAGCGGCAGAGCACGGTCACCGCCTCGTTGTACTGGCCCAGAGCCTCTGGGCTATGCACGGTCACATCCAGGTTGCTCAGGTCTTTCATGCTTGCTTCCCCCCTATTGAAGGTCATCGGGCGCGTCCACCACACCAAGGCAGGCGTTCAGGCCAAGCGGCCCTGACGCTTTAGCACCACGACCTTTGCAAACATAGGGCCAGTGATTGGAAAACCCTGTGACACCCCCACCCTCGAAGCCACGACGGAAAACCTTGGGCAGCGCCGCCCGGCTCGCTATAATCCACAGGCTTCACGCGACCGGCACTGCCCGGTCGCTCCCGCCACCCGTCCGAGGGGCGCTGCAGCAAGTCGGTCAATGCCGGCTTGTCAGGCTCGGATGGGGCGTTATCCAAACGCATCAACGGCGCCCATTCGCAGACAACGAATGGAGAGCTTTCATGAGCGCTTTCAACGACTACAAGGTCGCCGATATTTCCCTGGCCGACTGGGGCCGCAAGGAACTGACCATCGCCGAATCCGAGATGCCGGCACTGATGGGCCTGCGCCGCAAGTACGCCGCCAGCCAACCGCTCAAGGGCGCCAAGATTCTCGGCTGCATCCACATGACCATCCAGACCGGCGTGCTGATCGAGACGCTGACCGCCCTGGGCGCGGAAGTGCGCTGGTCGAGCTGCAACATTTTCTCCACCCAGGATCAGGCCGCGGCCGCCATCGCCGCCGCCGGCATCCCGGTGTTCGCCTGGAAGGGCGAGACCGAAGAGGAGTACGAGTGGTGCATCGAGCAGACCATCCTCAAGGACGGCCAGCCGTGGGACGCCAACATGGTGCTGGACGACGGCGGTGACCTGACCGAGATCCTGCACAAGAAATACCCACAGATGCTGGACAAGATCCACGGCATCACCGAAGAAACCACCACCGGCGTGCACCGCCTGCTCGACATGCTCAAGGCCGGCACCCTGAAAGTCCCGGCGATCAACGTCAACGACGCCGTGACCAAGAGCAAGAACGACAACAAGTACGGCTGCCGCCACAGCCTCAACGACGCCATCAAGCGCGGCACCGACCACCTGCTGTCGGGCAAGCAGGCGCTGGTCATCGGCTACGGTGACGTAGGCAAGGGCTCGGCCGCTTCGCTGCGTCAGGAAGGCATGATCGTCAAGGTCTCCGAGGTCGACCCGATCTGTGCCATGCAGGCCTGCATGGATGGCTACGAGCTGGTCTCGCCCTACATCAATGGCATCAACGACGGCACCGACGCCTGCATCGACAAGGCTCTGCTGGGCAAGATCGACCTGATCGTCACCACCACCGGCAACGTCAACGTCTGCGACGCCAATATGCTCAAGGCGCTGAAGAAGCGCGCCGTGGTCTGCAACATCGGTCACTTCGACAACGAGATCGACACCGCCTTCATGCGCAAGAACTGGGCCTGGGAAGAGGTCAAGCCGCAGGTGCACAAGATCCACCGCACCGGCGCCGGCCAGTTCGACCCGGCCAATGACGACTATCTGATCCTGCTGGCCGAAGGCCGTCTGGTGAACCTGGGTAACGCCACCGGCCACCCGAGCCGCATCATGGATGGCTCCTTCGCCAACCAGGTACTGGCGCAGATCTTCCTGTTCGAGCAGAAGTTCGCCAACCTGCCGGCCGAAATGAAGTCCGCTCGCCTGACCGTGGAAGTGCTGCCGAAGAAGCTGGACGAAGAAGTGGCACTGGAGATGGTCAAGGGCTTCGGTGGCGTGGTCACCCAACTGACCCAGCAGCAGGCCCAGTACATCGGCGTGTCCGTGGAAGGCCCGTTCAAGCCGGATACCTATCGCTACTAACAGCAGCTACAAGCCGCAAGCCGCAAGCTGCAAGAGGAAACGACTCCACTTGCAGCTTGGGGCTTGAGGCTTGCCGCTGAGAAGGGAACCTTCTCCATGTCTCAAGAACGTCGCTACAGCTTCGAGTTCTTCCCCGCGAAGACCGAAGCCGGGCATGAAAAACTGCTGGACGTGGCCCTCCAACTGGCTGCGTACCAACCCGATTTCTTCTCCTGCACCTATGGCGCGGGCGGCTCGACCCGTGACCGCACCCTGAGCACCGTGCTGCAGCTCGATGGCGAGGTGAAGGTGCCCACGGCACCACACCTGTCCTGCGTCGGCGACTCCAAGGCCGAGCTGCGCGAGCTGCTGCACACCTACAAGGCGGCCGGTATCAGGCGCATCGTCGCCCTGCGCGGCGACCTGCCATCCGGCATGGGCATGGCCAGCGGCGAGCTGCGCTATGCCAACGAACTGGTGGAGTTCATCCGCAGCGAGACCGGTGATCACTTCCACATCGAAGTGGCCGCCTACCCGGAGATGCACCCGCAGGCACGCAACTTCGAGAGCGATATCGCCAACTTCGTGCGCAAGGCTAAGGCCGGTGCCGACAGCGCCATCACCCAGTACTTCTTCAACGCCGACAGCTATTTCTACTTCGTCGAGCGCGTGCGTAAGCTGGGTGTGGACATCCCCGTGGTGCCAGGCATCATGCCGATCACCAACTACAGCAAGCTGGCCCGTTTCTCCGACGCCTGCGGCGCCGAGATCCCGCGCTGGGTGCGCAAGCAACTGGAAGCCTACGGCGATGACAGCGACAGCATTCGCGCCTTCGGCGAACAGGTGATCACGGAAATGTGCGAACGCCTGCTGCAAGGCGGAGCGCCGGGCCTGCACTTCTACAGCATGAACCTGGCTGGCCCCAGCCTGGCCATCTGGAACAATCTCAAGCTACCGCGTTAAGGTGCTTGTCTTCGGGCTGTCCGCCACGGACAGCCCGCCGCTCTTGCCTCCTCGCCTCGCCCCGAAGGATCGTCCGTATGCTCAAACGCTCCAAGATCAATGCCTCCGTCAGCCCCAAGGGCAGCCTGGAAACCCTCTCCCAGCGCGAAGTGCAGCAACTGCGCGAAACCGGTTCCGGCAGCGTCTACCGCCTGTTCCGCCAATGCGCCCTGGCGATCCTCAATACCGGCTCGCACAGCGACAACGCCAAGACCATCCTCGAGGCCTACCCGGATTTCGAGGTGAAGATCCACCAGCAGGATCGCGGTATTCGCCTGGAGCTGCTCAACGCGCCGGCCGATGCCTTCGTCGATGGCGAGATGATCGCCAGCACCCGCGAGATGCTGTTCAGCGCCCTGCGCGACATCGTCTACACGCAGAGCGAGCTGGAGAACAAGCGCATCGACCTGGACAGCTCCGAAGGCATCACCGACTACGTCTTCCACCTGCTGCGCAACGCCCGCACCCTGCGTAGCGGCGTCGAGCCGAAGATGGTGGTGTGCTGGGGCGGTCACTCGATCAGCACCGAGGAGTACAAGTACACCAAGAAGGTCGGCCACGAGCTGGGCCTGCGTGGCCTGGACATCTGCACCGGCTGCGGCCCGGGCGTGATGAAGGGGCCGATGAAGGGCGCCACCATCAGCCACGCCAAGCAGCGCAACCTCAAGGGCCGCTACCTGGGCCTGACCGAGCCGGGCATCATCGCCGCCGAGGCACCGAATCCCATCGTCAACGAACTGGTGATCCTGCCGGACATCGAGAAGCGCCTGGAAGCCTTCGTGCGCGTCGGCCACGGCATCATCATCTTCCCCGGTGGCGCCGGCACGGCCGAGGAGTTCCTCTACCTGCTGGGCATCCTCACCCACCCGGACAACCAGGAGCTGCCCTTCCCGGTCGTGCTCACCGGGCCGAAGAGCGCGGCGGCTTACATGGAGCAATTGCATGCCTTCATCGGCGCTGCTCTGGGTGAAGGGGCGCAGCAACGCTACCGCATCATCCTCGACAACCCGGCCGAGGTGGCGCGCGCGATGCACGCTGGCATCAAGGAAGTGGAGCGTTTCCGTCGCGAGCGCAACGACGCCTTCCACTTCAACTGGCTGCTGAAGATCGACGAGGGCTTCCAGCACCCCTTCGAGCCCACCCACGCCAACATGGCCAGCCTCAACCTGACCCGCCAGCAGCCGCTGCACGAGTTGGCCGCCAACCTGCGCCGCGCCTTCTCCGGCATCGTCGCCGGCAACGTCAAGGAAAACGGCATCCGCCTGATCGAGGAGCATGGCCCCTACGAGATTCGCGGCGAGAGCAGCATCATGCAGCCGCTGGATCGCCTGCTGCAGGCCTTCGTCGAGCAGCACCGGATGAAGCTGCCCGGCGGCAGCGCCTACGAGCCCTGCTACCGCGTGGTTTCCTGAGCCACACGGGGCAGAACGTCGCGCATGCGGCGCCTCACAAGCGGCCGGCCCGTTAACGGGCCGGTTCGAGCCATCCTGTGATCCATCCGACAGGCTGATAGGTGCGCAACGCGCATGCTCTGTTATACTCGGGACTTCCCGCCAGGCTTGCGCCCGGATGCTGGTTCTCGGAAGCCAGCAGTACCGGACGGGATCATGCTCCCCCAACGCGTGATTCAAGCCAGGCTCTACACCCCCAGGGCCACGCCCTCACTAGTACAGGATTGCTCATGTCCTTTGCCTCCCTCGGTCTCTCCGAGGCTTTAGTCCGTGCGGTCGAATCCGCCGGCTACACCCAGCCCACTCCGGTGCAACAGCGGGCCATTCCCGCCGTGTTGCAAGGTCGCGACCTGATGGTGGCGGCCCAGACGGGTACAGGTAAAACGGGCGGTTTCGCCCTGCCGATCCTAGAACGCCTGTTCCCAGGCGGTCACCCGGATCGCGAACAACGTCACGGCCCGAAACAACCGCGCGTGCTGGTGCTGACCCCCACCCGCGAACTGGCCGCCCAGGTGCATGACAGCTTCAAGGTCTATGCCCGCGATTTGAAATTCGTCAGCGCCTGCATCTTCGGCGGCGTTGGCATGAACCCGCAGGTGCAGGCCCTGGCCAAGGGTGTCGATGTGCTCGTGGCCTGCCCCGGCCGGCTGCTCGACCTGGCCAACCAGAAGGCCATCGACCTGGCCCACGTCGAGATCCTCGTGCTCGACGAAGCCGACCGAATGCTCGACATGGGCTTCATCCATGACGTCAAGAAGGTGCTGGCCAAGCTGCCGGCACAGCGCCAGAACCTGCTGTTCTCGGCCACCTTCTCCAAGGACATCACCGACCTGGCCGGCAAGCTGCTGCACAACCCCGAACGCATCGAGGTCACCCCACCGAACACCACGGTCGAGCGCATCGAACAGCGTGTGTTCCGCCTGCCGGCCAGCCACAAGCGTGCCCTGCTCGCCCACCTGATCACCCAGGGTGCCTGGGAGCAGGTGCTGGTGTTCACCCGCACCAAGCACGGCGCCAACCGCCTGGCCGAATACCTCGACAAGCACGGCCTGCCGGCCGCCGCGATCCATGGCAACAAGAGCCAGAACGCGCGCACCAAGGCCCTGGCTGACTTCAAGGCGAACAAGATGCGCATCCTGGTCGCCACCGACATTGCCGCCCGCGGCCTGGATATCGACCAGTTGCCGCACGTGGTCAACTTCGAGCTGCCCAACGTCGAGGAAGACTACGTGCACCGCATCGGCCGTACCGGCCGTGCCGGGCGCAGCGGTGAGGCCATCTCCCTGGTCGCCCCGGACGAGGAAAAGCTGCTCAAGAGCATCGAACGGATGACCAAGCAGAAGATCCCCGATGGCGACCTGATGGGCTTCGACGCCAGCGCCGTGGAAGCGGAGCGCCCAGAAGTGCGCGAGCCACGCCAGCCGCGTGGCGGGCAACGTGGGCAGAAGCCCCAGAAGGCTCAGAACGGCGGCGACAACAAAACCAAGGCCGAGCATGAAAACGGTGGCCGCAAAGACAAGGGCAAGGATGCTGGCAAGGATCAACCTGCCAAACCTCGCCGCGACCGCAAGCGCCGCTCGCCCAAAGGCGACAGCGCAGCGGCCAGCCCGGCCGTGCCGGCATTGCCGCCGAACCGTGACCCGGAAGAATTCCTCGACGACGAAATCGACAACTTCGGCAACCGCGTCGACTACGTCAGCCCCAACCAGAACAAGTCGCAATCGCGTGGCCGTCGCGGTGGCGCTGGCAGTGGCGGCGCCCAAGGTGCTGCGCGCCCGGCAAACAAGCCGCCACGTAACAATGGCGGTGCCAAGCCGGCTGGCCAGCAGGCTGGCAAGGGTCGCCGCCAAGGCGGTGGTGGCCAGGGCCGTAACGGTGCTGGCGGCTCACGTCGCCCTGCCCACGATGGCCGCATCACCTCGCTGGACCGTGACGAGTTGCCGCGCGCCGAGGCGGCCGTGCGCAATCCGCGCGAGCGCCAACCGGTAATCGTGCACAAGAGTTCGCGCCTGGATCGCTTCCCGACCCCGGAGCAGCTCGACGAACTGGCCAACGGCAGCCGCCCGCGCGGCGAGAAACCGGCCCTGCTGACGCGCAACCGCGACGAGTAAGCGCGGGACACAGGAAACGCCGCTGGGCTCCGGCGGTTATCCTGCCGCGCCAGCGCACCAACAAGAACGCCGCCCTTAAGGGCGGCGTTCTTGTTTACGGAAAGAGGCTGGTGAAGAACCAGCCCTCTCCCGCCCTTCGGGCACCCTCGGCTTTAGCTCCTGCATCCTTGCAGTCGTCTCCCATTAAATGGGAGAGGGTCATCAGCTAGCCTCGAGCGGCCGCTTTCTTTACTGGCGAATGCCTTCGACCGAAATGATCAGCTCGACGGTTTCCGAAGCCGGGCCGAGATCCTTGGTGATGTCGAAGTCCTTGAGTTTCAGGGTGGTGGTGCCCTCGAAGCCGGCACGGTAGCCGCCCCATGGATCCTTGCCTTCGCCGATAAACTTGGCGGCGATCACCACCGGCTTGGTCACGCCGTTGAGGGTCAGGTTGCCGGTGATATCGGCGGTGCCTTCACCGGTGGACTTGACCGAGGTGGACTCGAAGGTCGCGGTGTCGTGCTTGCTCACGTTGAGGAAGTCGGCGCTACGGATGTGCTTGTCACGTTCGGCGTGGTTGGTGTCGACGCTGGCGGTCTTCAGGGTAACGCTGACGCTGCTGGCCTCGGGCTTGGCGGCATCGAAGCTAAACTTGCCGTCGAAGTCCTTGAAAGTGCCGTACAGCCAGCTATAGCCCAGGTGGCTGATCTTGAAGTTGACGAAGGCATGCTGGCCTTGTTTGTCGATCATGTAGTCGGCGGCCATGGCCTGAGTGCCGATCAATGCAGAACCGAGTGCCAGTGCAGCGAGGGTTTTCTTCAGCATCTTGAGTCTCCTTGCAGGTCGTAGCGTAAATGGGCGAATCGTTCGCCCGGTATGGATCAGCGGCCGAACATGCGCAGCAGCGTGCTGTCACGGTCGATGAAATGATGCTTGAGTGCCGCCAGGCCATGGATGCCGGCGAAGATCACCAAGCCCCAGGCGAGAATGCGGTGGATGTCACCGGCGACGTCTTCCTGGTCAGGGATGGCGGTAAGCGTGGCCGGCACGCTGAACAGGCCGAACACCTCGATACCCCGCCCATCGGCGGTGGAGATCAGGTAACCGGAAATCATCACGCCGAACAGGCCGAGATACAGCAGGCCATGGCCCAGCTTCGAGGCCAGGCGGGTCAGCGCGCCATGGCTGGCCAGCGGTGCCGGCGCCGGATTGGCCAGGCGCCACAGCACCCGCAGCAGCATCACTGCGAACAGCAGGATGCCGATGCTCTTGTGCAAGGACGGTGCGTCCTGGCGCCAAGGGTCGTAGTAACTCAAGCCCACCATCCAGTAACCCAGGGCGAAAAGGCCGAACACGGCCAGAGCCACCAGCCAGTGCAGCGTGATGCTGACCAGACCGTATCGTGCGAGGGTGTTGCGCCACTGCATATCGTGCGTCCGTGAAAGTGAGTGGGAAAAGACTAGCGAGAAACGTATCGAATTAAAGAGGAATTTTTCGCTTGGAAATATCGAGAAATACGATATTTAGACGGTTCATCGACCAAGGAGCTTAGTCGCGAGCGGCACGCCGAAGTTGCCACAGCGCCGCCAGACGGCAGGCCGCGCAGGATGGACGGCAACGGGCGCGCCCCGGGCAGCATCTGTTAGGCTGTGCGGCCGAGAACAGGGAGACCCGTGATGAGCCTGAACGCCCCTTGGATGCAACGCGACCTCGAAGTCCTCTGGCACCCCTGCACCCAGATGAAGGATCACGAGCGCCTGCCGCTGATCCCCATACGCCGTGGCGAAGGCGTGTGGCTGGAAGACTTCGCCGGCAAGCGCTACCTGGACGCCGTCAGTTCCTGGTGGGTCAACGTCTTCGGCCATGCCAACCCGCGCATCAATGCGCGCATCCGCGAGCAACTGGAGAGCCTCGAACACGTCATGCTCGCCGGCTTCACTCATGAGCCGGTAATCGAACTGTCCGAGCGCCTGGTGCAGATCACCCCGGCCGGGCTGAACAAGGTGTTCTACGCCGACAACGGCTCCTCGGGCATCGAGGTGGCGCTGAAGATGAGTTTCCACTACTGGCTCAACAGCGGCCAGTCGAACAAGAAGCGCTTCGTCACCCTGAGCAACAGCTACCATGGCGAGACGGTGGCGGCGATGTCGGTGGGCGACGTGTCGCTGTTCACCGACACCTACAAGGCGCTGCTGCTGGACACCCTCAAGGTGCCCAGCCCGGACTGCTACCTGCGCCCCGAAGGGGTGAGCTGGGAAGAGCACTCGCGCGCCATGTTCGCCCACATGGAGCAGACGCTGGCCGAGCACCACCACGAAGTCGCCGCTGTGATAGTCGAGCCGCTGATCCAGGGCGCCGGCGGCATGCGCATGTATCACCCGATCTACCTCAAGCTGTTGCGCGAGGCCTGCGACCGTTACGACGTGCACCTGATCCATGACGAGATCGCCGTCGGCTTCGGCCGTACCGGGACGATGTTCGCCTGCGAGCAGGCCGGCATCACCCCGGACTTCCTGGTGCTGTCCAAGGCGCTCACCGGCGGCTACCTGCCCATGGCTGCCGTGCTCACCACCGATGAAGTCTATGCGGCCTTCTACGACGAATACGCCACCCTGCGCGCCTTCCTCCATTCGCACACCTACACCGGCAACCCGCTGGCTTGTGCAGCGGCCCTGGCGACCCTGGACATCTTCCGCGATGACGACGTGATCCAGCGCAACAAGGCCCTGGCCCTGCGCATGGCCAGCGCCACCGCGCACCTGGCCGATCATCCGCACGTGGCCGAAGTACGCCAGACTGGCATGGCCCTGGCCGTCGAGATGGTCGCCGACAAGGCCAGCAAGACCGCCTACCCCTGGCAGCAGCGCCGTGGTCTGCGCGTCTACCAGCATGCGCTGGAGCGCGGCGCCCTGCTGCGCCCGCTGGGCAGCGTGGTGTACTTCCTGCCGCCCTATGTGATTACCCCGGAACAGATCGATTTTCTCGCCGAGGTGGCCAGCGAAGGCATCGACATCGCCACCCGCGAGTCAGTCAGCGTGGCGGTGGACGGCCGCTACCCGGATCACCGCGATCCGGGCTAAGGGAAGCGTCAAGCTGCAAGCGACAAGCCGCAAGTAACAGCAGGAGCGCCTGGTGCTTTAAACTTGCGGCTTCAAACTTGCCGCTTGTAGCTGCCTTTATGCGCCTATCCCGCTTCTTCATCGATGCCCCTCTGTCCCTTGGCCAGCACGACTTGCCCGAGGCGCAGGCCCATTACATTGCGCGCGTACTGCGCCACGGCGTCGGCGATGCCGTGCAACTGTTCGATGGCAGTGGCCAGGAATACCGCGGCGAGCTGATCGAGGTGGGCAAGAAGAACGTGCGGGTCGAGCTGCGCGAGGCCATCGCGGGCCTAACCGAATCCCCCCTGCAGATTCACCTGGGCCAGGGCCTGTCGCGTGGCGAGCGCATGGATTGGGCGATTCAGAAAGCCACCGAGCTGGGTGCCAGCGAGATCACCCCGATCGTCTCCGAACGCTGCGAGGTGCGCCTCAAGGACGAACGCGCCGACAAGCGCCTGGCCCATTGGCGCCAAGTGGCGATCAGTGCCTGCGAGCAATGCGGCCGCTCGGTGGTGCCAGTGATCCATCCGCCGCTGGAACTGACGGCCTGGCTGCAGCGAGTCGAAGCCGATCTGAAACTGGTGCTGCACCCGGTCGCCGAAGCCCTGCACAGCCATGCCAGACCGAGCAACCTGGCCTTTCTCATCGGCCCGGAAGGTGGCCTAAACGACGCAGAAGTAGAACAGGCCAGACAAGCGGGCTTTCAGCCGGCACGCCTGGGGCCACGGGTCTTGCGTACGGAAACCGCGCCAGTGGTCGCCCTCAGCGTCGCTCAGCAACTTTGGGGCGATCTGCAGGGGTAAATGTCGCCTTGACGTAACAAATTGTGACCTCGAGAAATTACAAGACCGACCGTCTTTGTCATGCTTTTCGCGCCGCGTGCGCGACCCGCTTTACCAGCACAGCGCTCCCGGCAGAGGTCGGCACCTCGCAGCGTCGCCCCTCTTCCTATAACAAATCAACGGGTATCGGCACTGCCCAAAAGGCGACCGCAGACCCAGGAGCATTGCATGAACGAACTGGTCTCGACCCTCAACGGGCTCGTCTGGAGCCCGGCACTGATCTACCTTTGTCTCGGCGTGGGTTTGTACTTCTCTTTACGTGGCCGCTTTCTCCAGGTTCGCCATTTCAAGGAAATGATCCGCCTGATGTTCACCGGCAAGACCGACGAACACGGCATCACCTCGTTCCAGGCCCTGACCATGACCCTCGCCGGCCGCGTCGGTACCGGCAACATCGCCGGTGTGGCCACCGCCATTACCTTCGGTGGCCCAGGTGCTGTGTTCTGGATGTGGATGGTAGCCTTCCTCGGCGCCAGCTCGGCCTTCGTCGAGTCCACTCTCGGCCAGGTGTACAAGGAAAAGCTCAACGGTGAATACCGTGGTGGCCCGGCCTTCTACATCGAGCGTGGCCTAGGCCTGAAGTGGTACGCCTGGCTGTTCGCCATCGTCACCGTGTTCGCCTGCGGCCTGCTGCTGCCGGGTGTACAGGCCAACTCCATCGCTTCCAGCGCCAACACCGCCTTCGGCATCGACCCGAACGTCACCGCTGCCGTGCTTGCCGTACTGATCGGCCTGATCATCTTCGGTGGCGTCAAGCGTATCGCCCACTTCACCCAGGTGGTGGTGCCGTTCATGGCGCTGGGCTACATCCTGGTGGCCCTGGTGATCATCCTGCTCAACATCGAGCAACTGCCGAGCGTGATCGCGCTGATCTTCAAGAGCGCCTTCGGCCTGGAGGCCGGTTTCGGCGCCATTGTCGGCATGGCCATCCAGTGGGGCGTCAAGCGTGGCGTGTACTCCAACGAAGCCGGCCAGGGCACCGGCCCACACGCCTCGTCCGCAGCGGCCGTCAGCCACCCGGCCAAACAGGGCCTGGTGCAGGGTTTCTCGGTGTACGTCGACACCCTGTTCGTCTGCTCGGCGACCGCCTTCATGCTGCTGATCACCGGCCAGTACAACGTGCAGGCCCCCGATGGCAGCGCGTTGTTCACCGGCATCGCCGGCGTGGCGGCCGGCCCGGGCTACGTGCAGACCGCGATGGAGAACATGATGCCCGGCTTCGGCAACGCCTTCGTCGCCATCGCCCTGTTCTTCTTCGCCTTCACCACCATCCTGGCCTACTACTACATCGCCGAAACCAACATCGCCTACATCAACCGCAAGGTGAAGCGCCCCATCCTCACCCTGCTGCTGAAGTTCGGCATCATCGCCGCGACCGTCTACGGCACCGTGCACACCGCCACCTTCGCCTGGGATCTGGGTGACCTCGGCGTGGGCCTGATGGCCTGGCTGAACATCATCGCCATCCTGCTGATGCACAAGGTCGCCTACAAGTGCCTGAAGGATTACGAAGAGCAGCAGGATCAGGGCAAGGATCCGGTGTTCCACCCCGAGAAGCTCGGCATCAAGAATGCTGACTACTGGAGCAACCACACCTCGGAAGACAACCTCGCCGCCGAGAAGGCAGAAGAAGCGCAGCAATTGCAGCGCTGACACTTCTGCCTGGGTCATCCGGGACGAACCCCGGATGACGTCGGCAGCGCCACAGAAAATCCGATGTCGCCATGGCGACATCGGATTTTTTGTTTTGGGGTATTGGATCAGGGGTGGTTTGATTGATACCGGACTGGCAGGTTTGTGTTCTTTGTTGGTTGTTCTTGTGTCAGTTCCGAATTGCCGCGTTTTTGCTGATGTTTTTGGTTTCGCCCTCCCGGGCGAGTCACTTTTGCAGGGCAAAAGTAACCAAAACCCTCCGCCCGGTCATCCGGCCCTGGCTGCGCCAGGGTTCGTTCACTCCATCGCCGCCCCAGAGGCCCGCAGCGGTGGGCCATCCATGGCCCATCGCGGCTCTCGGCTTTGGCATCCTGCGTCGCTCTACCTCCTGCATCCATGCAGTCGTCGCGGCATCCATGTCGCTCAACCTCTTCCACGGCGATTCCGTTCGCCCTCCTGGGCGGGCTCTGCACGCGCCTGAAACCGAGGTAACCCAGAAGTAGCACGGAGTGGTTGCACATGAGGTCAGCCTTAGGGCTGACCAGAATGCCGGCTAAAAGCCGGCAAGCTATTCAAGCGAATGAAACTACGCGAATGAAAGTTTTGGTTTAACCCGGCGGCCACGTCCTGGATCCACTATTACCAGAGCACGCCGGGCATGCCCGGAACCGATGTACGTTCAGGCGCGCTAACTCCCCCTTCAGGAGGCCGAACGTAGGCATTGCGCAGGGGGCGAGCGGCATGGATGCCGCGAGAGGCTTAAAGGGCCAGGGACGGCCCTTGTAAGCCGACCCCGGAGCGGTGCCGGAGTGAGGGGAGTCGAGCGAAGCATGACGGGGACGCCTAGTTCCGGATGGCGGGGGTGCGTTTCTTTTGCTTACTTTTCTTTGCGCAGTTCAAAGAAAAGTGAGTCGCCCGAGGGGGCGAAACCCGGAATATCTGAACACGTCGTAGCGGCGCCCAGAACACCAACACAGACCAACAAGACCCCCACAAACTTGCCAGTCCGCTATCAAACCAGCCGCAAAGAATTTCCTGCAAACCACTAAAACCCACGCAAGGTAAGCGCTGCCAACGCCAGCAACAACACCCCACAACCGGCATAGCTCAGGCGATGCCAGAGCAACGAGGTGTTGCGCCGCAACCAGTCCACCAGCGCCGCGCAAACGAAACACCAGAGCAACGAAGCCAACATGAAGCCGGCGAAGAACACCAGCATCTGCTCCCCAGTCGGCGTGCCCTCTACGATGCCGGCCAAGGCGCTACCCAAGGCGCCCCAGAACACGATGTTCTTGGGGTTGGACAGCGACAGCAGCGCGCCAGCGGCGAAGGCGCTGCGGGCCTGAGCGCCACCCTCTTCTCCCTGTTGCGGCGGCTGCCAGGCATCGCGTAGGCCCTGCACGCCGAGCCAAGCCAGATAGGTAGCACTGGCCAGAGTCAGCGGCACACGCACGCTGTCCTGGCTCAGCAACAGCACCAGGCCGCTCAGGCCGATCAACGCCCACAGCGCATCACCGATCAACGAGCCCAACTGCACCAGCAGCGCTGGTCGGTAACCACCACTGAGCCCCCGGCGCAGGGTTTCGCTGAACACCGCCCCTGGCGAAACCACGAACGCCAGGCCGAACAGCACGGCGGCGAGGAAAACCGTCAACATCGTTAGCACTCCACTGCAACAAGGCGCCGATTATGGACGGCCGCGAGGCACCTGGCTTGAACCGGATTGCTCAGCGGCGCAGCAGCGCCTGATAGCGCCCAGGGCTGAGGCCATAGGCCGCACGGAAATGGCGATTGAGATGGCTCTGATCGGCAAAGCCCAAGGCATGCGCCACCGCGCTGGGTGCCATACCCTGACGCAGCAGGCCCTGGGCACGCCGGGTGCGCAGTTGCATGGCCCATTGCCGGGGGCTGAGGCCGGTGTGCTTCTGGAAGCTGCGCAGCAGATGGAACTTGGACAGGCTCAGTTCGGTGGCCATTTCATCCAGGCTGGGAGTGGCCTCCAGACGCGCCGCCAGCAACTCCTGCAAGCGTCGCACCGCCAGGTGCCCAGCCTCGCGCGGCGCGGCCAGGCTGACACCGGCACCCCGCACCACGCGCCCGAGCAGCAGCGTCACCTGCTCCTCGCCACGCTCGCGCAGCAGGGCATCATCGCTCAGGCAGGTGTTGACTGCAGCCGCCAGCTCGCTGGTCAGGGCCGGGGCGTATTGCCAGGGCCGCACGAACTGCAGCCGCTCATGGCCAAGGCTATTCGCCAGATAGTCCACCGGCACATACAAGCCGACATAGTGCCAGGGCTGGCCCGGCAGCACCCCACCGCTCTGGATCTCGCCGGGGTTGTAGGTGGTGATGCAGCCAGCGCCGGCGCTGAAGGTGCGACCATCGAGCCACACCTGCTCCTCGCCGAGCAGATTGGCGCTGATGACGAGTTCGTCATGACTGTGCTTGTCGAACTGCTGGCCCAGCGCCGCACGGCTGGCCACCTCGATGGCGCCCAGACGCGCCAGGCGCAGGCTGCCGTCAGATGAGCCCGGCATCTTCGAGCAACTGCTCGAGGCCGATCAGATCGGGAATGCGCACCACGTCCTCGCCGAGGCGCGCCGCGCCCAGCTCCAGTGGCGCCAGGTCGACCTCGGCGGCCGGCAGCTCGCGCTCGACCTTCAGCGAGCGCGGAATGCCCTGCACCAGCAAGGCGATGAACTTGACCTTGGGGCGCCCGCCCAAAGCATTGAGCACCGCCACCCGCGCCCGGCTCGCCACCTGGGCTTCGCCGCCGCTGGCCGCCTCGAAGGACAGCAGCGGCAGGCGCAGGTCACGCCAGGCGATCTCGCCGAGGTACCAGTCCGGCATGCCCTCGCTGGCTTGCGGTGCACGGTAGGGAATCAGCTCGGCTACCGCCACGTTGGGCAGCAGCAAGGTGCGGTCGGCCAGCGGCACCAGCAGGCCGGTGAGGCTGTCGGCGCTGTTCTGGGTAGCAACGGCTTGGCTCATGAAAACGTCCTCAACTGCAATGTTCGGCAAGCTGATCGACCAGCGCCGAGGCCAGTTCGCGGGGGTCGCCGCTGAAGCTGCTGTAACCGCCCTCGCGCAGGCTGTCCGGCATGCTCGGGCTGGCGCAGCTCTCGCCGCGTTGCGTCCAGATCACCCCACCCTGGCGCTGGACGTAGGCCGCGGCGGCACTGCCGTCGCTACCCATGCCACTGAACACGATGACACCACACTGGGCACCGTAATGCTGCGCCAGGTTGAGCATCATCTGGTCGATGGAAGGGCTGTAGGGTTCCGGCCAGCCACGCTCGGCAATCTGCATGGCGCCATCGTCGGCAAAACCCAGTTCATGGCTGATCGGCACTACCACCACTTCGCCACAGCGCACCAGGTCGCCATGCCGCGCTGGGTTGACGTGCCACTGGCTGTGCCGACCGACCGCCTGCGGCAGCACCGCCTCGAAGCTGGCATCGATGTGCTGGGCATAGAGAAAGCCGATGGGCAGACCGCCCGGCAAGGCATCGAGAAACGCCTTGACCGCCGCCGGCCCGCCCAGAGAGGCCGCCAGCAACCAGACCTGACGCGCCGGTTCACCAGCCCGTAGCTGGGTTTGTGCCAGCACCTGCGGTAGCTCTAGGCGGGCCGGGCGCTGCGCCTCGTCGAGCAATGCCTGCAGGCTCGGCCCCACCGCCTGGGCCGAGTCACCCACCAGCCGCTTGAGCTTGCCGAACAGGCTGCGCTCCCAACGCGGATAGTTTTCCGAATGCCGCTCCGGAGCATGCCCTTCGCCGAACAGCACAGGCGCGCTGGCGCGCTCGAGCAGGCTGTCGACCAGCGGCGAGTCCTCGGATTGCGCCAGATCCACCAGCCACAGGTCGGTTTCACAGGCAGCCAGGGCCGCTTCATCGAGGCGCGCCGGATCGCTGTTGAGCACCACCTGATAACCACCACTGATCAGCGCCTGCTGCAGCACATGACGCTGCAACGAGGTGTCGGCGATGACGGCGATACGTGCTGCGGTTCTTGGCGTCATGCTCGCTTACCCCGCTGGCTATCCACCAGCTTTGCGATGCTATCGAGCAACAGGGACTCCTGATAAGGCTTGCCGAGGTACTGGTTGACGCCGATGCTCATGGCACGCTCGCGGTGCTTCTCGCCGGTACGCGAGGTGATCATGATGATCGGCAGATCCTTGAGCTGTTCGTCATGGCGCACCAGGGTCGCCACCTCGAAGCCATCCATGCGCGGCATCTCGATGTCCAGCAGCATGATGTCGGGCTTGTGCTCCTGCAATTGGGCGATGGCGTCCACCCCGTCCTTGGCGGTCATCACGTTCATGCCGTTGCGTTCGAGCAGGCGGCTGGTGACCTTGCGCACGGTGACCGAGTCGTCCACCACCATGACCAGGGTCGGCCGCTCGGCTTCCAGCTCTTCGCCGGCCACGGGCGCCTGCTCGAGCAGACGCGGCGCCAGTTGGCCGAGCAGGCGGGCATGCAGGCTGCGGATGGTGGCCAGCAGATCGAGGATCACCACCACGCGGCCGTCACCGAGGATGGTCGCACCGGAAATACCGGGCACCCCGGCGAACTGCGGGCCGAGGCTCTTTACCACGATCTCGCGCGAACCGGCCAGGCTGTCCACCTGCACGGCCACCGCATGTTCGCTGGAACGCACCAGGATCACCGGCAGCGGCAGGCTCTGGCCCACCAGTTTCGGGTGCTGGCCGTTGTTCAGCAGGTCACCCAGATATTTCAGCTCGTAGGCCTGGCCGGCGTACTCGAAGCGCGGCGCATCGGGTGCGTAGTAGGCTTCCAGCTCGTAGGGCGACACCCGCACGATACCTTCGATGGTGTTCAGCGGAATGGCATAGAGGTCTTCGCCGGAATAGACCATCAGCGCGCGGTTGACCGACACGGTGAATGGCAGACGGATGGTGAAGCGTGTGCCCTGGCCCGGCTCCGAATCGATGCTCATGGCACCGCCGAGCTGCTTGACCTCCGAGTGCACCACGTCCATGCCGACGCCACGTCCGGAGATCTGCGTGACCTTCTCCGCCGTGGAGAAACCGGCCTCGAGGATGAACTGCAGCACCTCGTGGTCGCTGAGATCGCTGCCTTCAACCATCAGGCCACGTTCGATGGCCTTGCGTCGCACGGCGTCGAGGCGGATACCGCCACCATCGTCGTCCAGGGTGAGGACGATATCGCCCCCCTCGCGGCTCAGGTTCAGGCGAATGGTGCCGACCTCGGGTTTGCCGGCGGCACGGCGTACCTCGGCGGCCTCGATGCCGTGGTCGACGGCGTTGCGCAGCATGTGCTCCAAGGGCGCGACGATGCGCTCGAGCACGGAGCGATCCATCTCGCCTTCGGCGTTAGCGACGACGAATTCCACCTGCTTGCCCAGCTCGCTCGCCACCTGGCGAACGATGCGACGCAAACGCGGCACCAGACGGTCGAAGGGCACCATGCGCGTGCGCATCAGGCCTTCCTGCAACTCGGTGTTGACCCGCGCCTGCTGCAGCAACAGGGTTTCAGCGTCGCGGTTCTTCGCCGCCAGGGTTTCCTTCAGGTCGAGCAGGTCGGACGCCGACTCGAACAACGCGCGGGAGAGCTGCTGCAGTTGCGAGTGACGGTCCATTTCCAGCGGGTCGAATTCTTCGTAGCCGGCACGTTCGGCCTCGGCCTGGTAGCGGCTGAGAATCTGCGCCTGGGTTTCGGTATCGAGGCGGCGCAGTTGGTCACGCACGCGGTCGATGGTCGCCTCCATCTCGCTCAGGGTGAAGCCGACATCGCTCACCTGCTGCTCGACACGGCCGCGGAAGATCGAGGTTTCACCGGCCAGGTTGACCAGCCCCTCGAGCAGCTCCGCCGGCACCTTCACCAGTTCCTGCGGGGCGCGGCGGGCAAGCGCTTCCTGAGCGGCCTGCTGGGCGCGCTGAACGAACGGCAGCACCTTGTCGGCCTGTACCTGCACGGGCTGCTCGCTGGCCGCGACTATGGCGCTGGCGGCTTTCGGCGCTGACGGCCTGGGCGCTTCATCGGCGCTGGAGGCCGCAGCCGGTTCGGGGCTGCTGTCCTGGCCGGCGTCGAGACGCTGACGCAGTTGATCCAGTTCCCGCTGCAGCCCCTCGAAGGCGGACTGCACATCGACGGACAGGCTCTCGGACCAGGGCGCATCGCCTTGCAGAGCATCGCTCAGGCGCTGTTCCAGGGCATGACTCATGTCGCCCAGGCGCTTCTGCCCAGCCAGACGTGCACCGCCCTTGAGGGTGTGCAGGATGCGCTGCATCTCGTCGATGGCACTGGCGTCGTCGCGCTGCGCTTGCCAACGGTCGATGGCCGCTTCCATGGCCTGCAGCAGGTCGTCGCCCTCTTCCAGGAAGATTTCCAGGATGTCGCTGTCGGCCTCGCTGTCCGCGCTGGCCTCGGACGCGGGCTTGAGCTGCACGGCCGTGGGAATGCTCAGTTGCTCGTCAGGGTTGGCGCGGAAGCGTTTGATGGTTTCGATCAGGGCATCGCCCTGCGGCACGGCCTGCTTGTCGCGAACCGCCTCGAGCATCTGTGCCAAGCGGTCATGACAAGCCTGCAGCAGGTCGAACAACACCGGGCTGGCGCGCAGTTGTCCAGCACCCAGGCCCTCGTAGAGGAATTCCAGCTCATGGGCCAGGTCGCCGATCTCGCGCACCTCGGCCATGCGCGCCCCACCCTTGAGGGTGTGCAGGTCACGCTGAAGGGCTTCCAGCTCCAGGCTGTTGTCGACATCGTCCATCCAGCGCTGCAAGGCCGCACCGGCGCTGTCGATGATGTCGAAACCTTCCTCGAGGAAGATTTCCACCAGTTCGGGGTCACGCTCGTCATGCCAGTTCGCGGGCACCGCAGCCTGCGGCTCAGGCGCTGGCACGAATTCCGTTTCCAGCACGTCGGCTACGGGCTCGGGCTCGGGCTCGGGCTCGGGCTCGGGCTCGGCAACAGCATCGCTGGGGGGTGACGGCTCGGGCAACTCGGGCTCATCGGGCTCGACTGGCGTCTCATCAGCTACGACCGGCTCGCTCTGCGGCTCATCAGCCAGGGCATCCGACTCATCGACCTGCTTCTCGGCTTCGCTCGCCGCGGCGGACTGGTCAAGAGCAGTGGGTTCGTCCAGCGCCGTGACGGGGCTCAGACCCTGGGCCGCACCGCCCTGACGAAAACGTCGGATGGCCTGGATCAGATCCTCGCCGCTGCTCAGTGCCTGGCGCGCTTGCAATTGTTCGAGCATCTGCGCCAGGCGGTCATGGCTGCGCTGCAGCAGATCGGCCAATTCGGCCGAGTAGCCATAGCGACGATCCACCAGGCCTTCGTAAAGCGACTCCAGCTCGTGGCCCAGGTCACCGATGGGGCGAATCGCTGCCATCCGCGCGCCACCCTTGAGGGTGTGCAGGTCACGCTGCAGAGAAGACAGCGGCAGGGTGCTGTCCGGCTCGCCAAGCCAGCGCTCCAGTGCCTGGCCAGCGCTGTCGAGGATGTCCACCGCCTCTTCGAGGAAGATCTCCACCATTTCGTCGTCGAGATCGGCGTCCGGCATTTCGGCCGCCAGCTTGTCCAGGCTGACATCCGCCGCATCTTCGGCCTGCAGCGCTGCGGTGGCGCTGTCCAGGTCGACGACTTCGAGCCCCTCGGCGCCCGGTGCCAGCAGGGCCAGCTTGGCCGGATCGAGGGCCTCTTCGAGCAGGCTGCGTAATGCCGCGACACGCTCGGGCTGAGGGGTGACCTGCAAGGCCGCCGCCACCTGATCCATCATGCCGATCAGGGCCTCATGAGCCTTTTCCGCCTCGTCGAAGAAGCGCTCGCTGACCGCCAGGCTGCCTTCTTCGACGGCACCATAGATATCCAGCAGCGCCTCGCACAGCTCATCGATCTGTGGCAGCTCGGCCATCTCGGCCCCCCGGCCGAGGGTGGTCAGCTCTTCCAGTAGGGCGGACAGCTCCTGGCGCTCGGAGGGGTGTTCACGCCATTTGCGCAACAGCTCCTCGGCATCGAGCAGGATGTCCATGCCTTCGGCGAGGAAAATACCGATCAGTTGCGGATCGCGCGCCTCACCGCTGCGCCCCAGCCGTTCGCCTTCGGCCTGATCCAGGCGCGACTGGTGCATGGCATGCACACGCTCGATGAAGGCTTCGGCCCCCTCGATGGGCGCCAGCGGCTGGTTCTCGAGCTGATCGAGACCAATACGGAAGAGCTGCTCGGCCTCGCTGAGCAGTTCGGCACAACTCAGATCGATCTCGACCAGGTTGGTCTTGAACTCCTTGACCAACTTCTCCAGCGGCGCGGCGATTTCCGCCATCGGCAGGATACCTGCCATGTAGGCGCTGCCCTTGAGCGTATGCAAAGCACGCTGCAGTGCATCGGTCACCGGCTGCGGCAATTCACGGGCACAGTCGGCCAGGAAGCCGACCAGGGTTTCCAGGTGGGTTTCCGCTTCGTTGCGGAAGATTTCCAGCAACTGTGGATCGAGGGGCTCGCCATCGAGCGGCTCGCTGTCCAGTGGCTGCTCATCGCTTGGCTCGACCTCGGCCGGGGCGACCTCATCGGCAGTGACGGTAGCCTCGACAGCGCCCACGGGCTCGGCTACCTCATCGGCTTCCGGGGCGTCAAACTTTGGGGCAGGCTGCCCCTTGGCCAGGGCATGCGCCGTGGCGGCCAACTGGTCGACATCGTCACGCTGGCGCTGGGCCTTGGCGGCGAACTCGTCGACCAGCGCCGGCATCAGCGCCACCACGTCGAGCACCACTTGCTGCACCGGGGCACTCGGTTCGATGCTGCGATCGAGCAAGCGGTTGAGCAGGTTCTCGATGGACCAGGCCAGCTCGCCGATGACCAGTGCCCGCACCATGCGGCCACTGCCCTTGAGGGTATGGAAGGCGCGACGCACCTCGATCAGGGCATTCTTGTCGTCATTGTCGGCCTGCCATCTGGGCAGGTACTCGGCGATGGTCTCCAGCACCTCGCCGGCCTCTTCGATGAACACCTCGAGCAGGTCTTCGTCGACCGGTTCCTCGTCGGCAGGCGGCGGTAGCAGGCTGGGCGGCACCTCGGCAGCGGGCGGGTTGATGGCCTGCACCGGGGCGGCCATGACATCGGCCATCGACAGCGGCTTCGGCTCCTCGTCCGGAGCGGCGGCGACCGGCTCGGGCGCGCTGGGCAGCTCCACCTCCGGCAGGTCGAGATCCGCCAGTTCCAGATCATCCCAGTTGCTCTCGGCGGGCGGCTCATCCTCGGCGAGCTGCCAGGATTCGTCCGCCAGCTCGAACCTGCCTTCATCCAGGGATTCGCCGTCGGCCTGGGGCTCTGGCAACGGCTCGAGCGGTTCCAGGTCGAGGGAGAAATGCTCCAGCGGCTGGTCGATGACCGTCTCGTCGAGTTCCAGCGGCTCGGCATCGAGCAGCCAGTTGCCGTCCTGCGCTAGCTCGGGCGTGGAGGGCTCTTCGCTCAGGGGCTGTTGCAGCAGGCTGTCCTCGGCACCGAGCAGCTCGATCTCCTGCAGCGGATCGGCCAGCGGTGCCAAGGGCTCGGGTTCGGACTCGGGGACGTCGAGGATCGACGGCTTGGCCTTCAGCGGATAACCGAGCGATTCCAGGCTCTCTTCGGCGACATCGAGAATCATGTCCCCCGCTGCGCCATGGTCTTCGCTGAGGCGTTCGAGGTAATACTCGACGCTGGTGATGGCATCGGCCAGGGTGTCCAGGCTTTGCCAGTTGGGCACCGCCTTGCGCGCCAGCAGTTGCTCCTGGATGTAGCGGTTGCAGGCCGCGAGCAGCTCGGCTGCACGCGGCAGCGGGATCATCGCCAGCCCGCCGCGTACCTGGGTCAGCAGCTCCGGGGCACGCGCCAGATGCTCGTGGTTCCACTGCGAGGCGATGAACTCGATGATCGCGTCCTTGGCCTGCTCCAGGCCGTTGCGCGCCTCCTTGATGACCAACTGGTGAATCTGCCCCACGTCGGTGGTGGGCAGATGGCTCTGTTCGCTCTGGCTGTCTTCGCTGGGGCCAACCATGCCGGCCAGGGTCGCTTCGACGTAGAGCAGGGCACCGGCCACATCCATCAGCACGGCATCGCTGGGCTCGCGCTGCCCCAGGGAGAGGCCATGCACGACATCGATCTGGTCGAGGATCACCTTGCGCGGTTGGGCGAAACCGAGCACGGCCAGGGTATCGGCGATCTGCTTGAGCGGCGCCAGCAGGGCGTCCAGTTCGCTGGGGCGGCTGCGGTCGCTGCGCACGAACAGGTCGAGGCTGTCCTTGACCCGCACCAGCTCCTCGCACAGCGCTGCCACCACCGAACGCATGGCGTCGCGGTCGGGGCCGGCCAGGCGGGCGCGCTCCTCGTCCACCACTTCGCTGTCCGGCAGCGCGTCGTCGAGGCGGTACTGTTCCTTCAGGGCACGAATGCGCGGCGACTGCGCCGGCGCCTTGGCCACGTAGAAGAGCAGGTTCTTGGTCAGTTCGTCGGGGGCAGGCTGGTTGATGCCATCGGCGCCCTGCTCGACCAGGCGTTTGAGTTCCTTGTCCACCTGACGCAGCAGGGTGCGCACCGAGGTGCCGTTGACCACGCTGCCATTGGCCAGGCCTTCGACCATGCCCGAGGCGATCTGCCACAGGGCGCCCAACGGAGCGTCCTTGCACAGGTTTTCCAGGCGCGCGAAGACCCGCGCCATGTAGCCCAGATTGGTGGCCAGATCCTGATTGCGGATGATGCCGACCAGAGCCATCTGCAGCATCTGCCGCAGCTTGCGCAGCAACACCGGCAGCTCGGCGGTGCGCAGGCGTGCCAGGCCACCTTCCGGCAGTGCCGGCTGGCGGGTGGACATGTCCGGGGAGAACAGGCTGGTTTCCGACAACAACTTCTCGCCACGAGCGGCGCGCAGGTCGTTGAGCAGCGGCAGCACCACCATGGGCAGGTCGCGCCGCGCACTCTGGATGCGGTCAAGGTAGGCCGGCAGTTGCAGGATGGCCTGCATCAGCACTTCCAGAGCCTCGCCCTGGTTGGCCACACGGCCTTCCATCAGAGCCTTGGCCAGTTGCTCCATTTCTTCGGCGAGCAGCGCGGCGCCGTAGAACTCGACCATCTGCAAGGTGCCGTGAACCTGGTGCACGTAGGTCAGGCAGAAGCGCATGCGCGTCGGATCCTGCGGGTTCTCGACGAACGCCTCCAGAGCCTGCCGCGCCTGCTTCAGGGTTTCCGCAATCTCGCCTTTGACCCACTCCAGGGCGACATAATCATGCCGATCACCCATAGCCACTCCACTCATAAACTTGGCCTTATCCCTTGCGGGTAAACGCCAGAACTCGCTCGTCGGCCAGCGGCACCAGTTGCGGGTGCTGCCAGCCGGCTACCTCACCCACGCCCACGACCAGCAATCCTCCCGGCACCAGGCTCTCGACCAGGCGATTGAGGATGTCGCGACGGCGCCAGCGGCGGAAATAGATCAGCAAGTTCTGACAAAAAATCACATCCATGCCGGACATCGGCGCCGTGGCCAGTTCCAGCACATTGAGCCGGGCACAGCACACACGTGCCGCCAGGCTCGGTACCACCTTGAAACGTCCATCGGCCTGCGCGAGAAAATAGCGTTCGCGCAGCTCACTGCTCACCTGTTCCAGGCGGCGCGCCGAGTAGCAGCCTTCGCGGGCCTTCTCCAATGCGCCCAGGCTGATATCCGTGCCGGTTACCGCGAAGTGCTCCGGCGCCTCGCTGCCCTGCAATGTCTCGGCCGCCAGGATGGCCAGGGAATAAGGCTCCTCACCACTGGAGCAGCCCACGCTCCATAGCTCCCAGGGCTTGCCCAGCCCGCCCGCCAGGCGCTCCTGCAGGTACTGCCCGAGCACCTCGAACGAAGGCTGATGGCGGAAGAAGCGGGTCTCCTGCACGGTCAGACGATCCAGCAGGGTCGACCACTCCACCGCACCACGCGGCCCATCGGTCACCTGGCGGTAGTAGCTGGCGTAATCCGTCACGCCCAGTTCGCGCATGCGCGCGCTCAGGTTGGTCTGCAGGAATGCACGGCGTTGCTCGCTAACGACCACGCCGGTGCGCTCTTCGAGGAGCGTCTGCCAGTCGTGGAAATCGGCTTGCGACATGTCGGCCACGGGCGACAACGCCCAGATGCCGGCTGGCTGCATACCCTGCCCCTCGCCCTTTGTCATGGCTGTCACGCGGCAGTCGCGTCGGCCCGCCGCTCTCCTTTATCAGGCGTCCGGGAGGGTGAAACCGGAAACCGACTTGCGCATCTCACTGGCCATCTTGGCCAGGTTACCGATGCTGCGCGCGGTGGCGGTGGTACCCGAGGACGTCTGCGAGGTGATTTCCTGAATCACGTTCATGGTGTTGGAAATGTGGCCGGCCGAAGAGGCCTGCTGCCGTGCAGCGTTGGAGATGTTCTGGATCAGCGCCGCGAGGGTTTTCGATACCTTCTCGATCTCCTCCAGGGCCACCCCGGCGTCCTGCGCCAGGCGGGCACCGCGCACCACTTCGGAAGTCGTCTGCTCCATGGAGATAACGGCTTCGTTGGTGTCGGTCTGAATGGTTTTCACCAGCGCCTCGATCTGCTTGGTCGCCGCCGAGGAACGTTCTGCGAGGCGTTGTACCTCGTCCGCTACCACGGCGAAGCCGCGGCCTGCATCACCGGCCATGGACGCCTGGATCGCGGCGTTCAGGGCGAGAATGTTGGTCTGGTCGGCAATGTCGTTGATCAGGCTTACGATGTCACCGATCTCCTGGGACGATTCACCGAGGCGCTTGATCCGCTTCGAGGTGTCCTGGATCTGCTCACGGATGTTGTCCATGCCGGTGATGGTGTTGTGTACGACTTCGTTGCCCTTGTTGGCGATGGCTACGGAACGTTCCGCTACCGCCGAGGATTCGCTGGCGTTCGCCGATACCTGGTCGATGGACACGGCCATCTCGTTGATCGCCGCGGAAGCGCCGGCAATTTCCTGCGCCTGGTGCTCGGAGGCCTCGGCCAGATGCATGGCAGTGGCCTGGGTTTCCTGGGCGGCCGAGGCCACCTGCACGGCAGTCTGGTTGATGGTGGCCACCAGGTCGCGGAGCTGGTCGATGGAGTAGTTGATGGAGTCGGCGATGGCGCCGGTGAAGTCTTCGGTCACCGTCGCGGCCACTGTCAGGTCACCGTCGGCGAGGTCGGCGATCTCGTCGAGCAGACGCAGAATCGCCGCCTGGTTGCGTTCGTTCTTCTCGGCGGTTTCGGCCAGACGGCGGTTGGTTTCACGCACCATCACCAGGCCGATGAGGATGATCGAACCCAGTGCCAGAACGCCCAGCGCATAACCGAACAGGGTGTTGATGGTGCGCCCTTCGGCCTGCCCCTCGAAGCCGACGGCCAGTTCCGAGGCCTTGTCCAGCAGGGTCTGCGAGACGGTGAAGATGGAGTTGGCCGACTCACGCACCTGGAACAGTTCCGGCGAGGTTTCCAGAATCTCGTCCACCGAACCAGACACGAACTCGAACAGCTCGGAGATTTCCGAGAGGCGCTCCTGGGCCTCTGCGTCGGTCACCTGGCTGATCTCCATGGCCGCATTGCCTTCGAGCATGGCATTGAGCACGCGGCCGAACAGGCTGGCGTCACGACCGAACATGTCGGCGGCCTGCACCGAATCCTCGTCGCCGGCCAGCACCTTGTTCACCGAGCCAAGAATACGCTCGGCCAGCAACGACTGACGCTGGGCCACGGCCACCTGGGCCGCCGGCGCGCCACTTTCCAGGAGGATGTCGACCACCTCCTCGTACTCGACCTGCAACTGCGGAATGGTTTCGGCCAGGGTGGCGGCCACCTGGTGCAACGACAGTACGGTCTGCTCGCTGGCCAGGATAGCGTCGGCATTCTGCCGCAGGCTGTCCCAGTCCTGCTGCACGGCTGCCATCTGCGGCGCCACCGCCTCGGGTGCCGGCGGCAGCCCGGTTTCGGCGTCCCCGTCGGTGAGGAAGTTCCAGCGCTGCTGGAAGTCGTTGCGCGCATCGCGCAGCAGGCCGAAGGCCTCGGACTTGCCGGTGGCCGCTTCCGTGGCGTTCTTGGCGATACGCTGGGACAGGACGCGCAGCTCACCGGAGTGACCGATGTACTCGGTGTCGTAGTTCGACTGCGTATTCATGTACGCGAAGTTGGCGAACTCCAATATGATGGAGACGATCAGCACCACGAACAGGCCCGCGATCAGCGCACTGCTACGCGCTCCGCCCAACAAGTTGCTTGCATTGAGTTTCTTCATTATCTGGCCCCCGCCTGGACCAACCGCACAACGGCTTTCGTGTAACGCCAAAAGGCCGACAAAGCCGACCCAACCGAAAATCTTCTAATAAGCGACATCGAGGAACGCCTGGTCTCGTATCAGAGCCTGTGGACTGAAGACCAACCAGGGTTGCTCACGCTGGAATAGCCCGTGGATGAAGGGCTGCATGCTCGCCTCCAGAGGCGGTAGCTGCTCGGAAAAGCTATCCACGGGGAAATGCTGCATACCGAAGACTTCGTCGACCGTAAGGCCTGCGAAGATGTCCTGGTGATCAACGACCAGCACGCGGCGCAACTTGCGCAGCGGCGACAGCTCATTGCCGAAGAAACCACACAGATCCATCACCGGCAGCAAACGACCACGAACGTTGGCCACACCCTTGACCCAGCTCTTGACCCCCGGCAACTGGGTATAACGCGGCTCGTGGAGCACCTCGCCCACTTCCCCCATCGGCGCCACGAAATAGCGCTCGCCCATGCGAAAACCGATGCCGCTCCAGGTCTGCACCGCCGCCTGCTGGGATGGCAGGCCGGCTGCCAGCGCACGACAACGCTGGTCGATGTCGAGCAGAATCTGGAAAGGGGTCAATACGTCCGACATGCCCGCCCTGGCCTTCTTATGGAGTATTCGGACGACACGGCATCAGGGCACCTCTAAAAACGACCTGCGCTGCCATCACTGCCTCGCCTGGTTTTTTAGAGGTATCCATCAACCGGCCAGTACCGAGTTGAGGGTTTTCAGCAGCGTATCTTCGTCGACCGGCTTGGTCAGGTAATCCTTGGCGCCCTGGCGCTTGCCCCAAACCTTGTCGGTTTCCTGATCCTTGGTGGTGACGATGATCACCGGGATATGACTGGTTTCGGCATCCTTGGTCAGTTGACGAGTCGCCTGGAAACCATTGAGGCCGGGCATGACGATATCCATCAGCACGACGTCGGGTTTCTCCTGGCGGGCCAGGGCCACGCCGTCAGCACCATTTTCCGCCTTCAGCACCTGATGGCCGTGCTTTTCCAGCATGGCGGTCAGTTTGTACATCTCGGTCGGGGAGTCATCAACTATCAGAATTCGAGCCATGGTGTTTCCCAATACAGAAGAGGCGTACGACCCGTGGGCCGCGACGTCAGGAGGCTTGTTCTACCGGAGTGAAGTCCGGCACATGAGTCTTGATGGCACCGAGCAGCTCTTCCTTGCTGAAGGGCTTGGTCAGATACTGATCGGAACCCACGATGCGTCCTTTGGCCTTGTCGAACAGACCATCCTTGGAGGACAGCATGATCACCGGGGTGGATTTGAAAGCACTGTTGTTCTTGATCAGGGCACAGGTCTGATAACCATCGAGACGCGGCATCATGATGTCGACAAAGATGATGCTTGGATGGGTGTCGGCGATCTTGGCCAAGGCATCGAAGCCGTCGACCGCAGTGATGACTTCGCAGCCCACCTTCTTCAGCAAGGTTTCCGCAGTGCGACGAATCGTCTTCGAGTCGTCGATCACCATCACTTTCAAGCCGTCGCAATGCTGTTCCATGTTTGCCCTACCATCGCCTCGGTGAGTCGTTCATTTACTTGCTTTCAGTATGCCTGAGGCCCTGTTACCGGAGGGCGTGCGCACCACCGACGGGCCTTTGTAGCACACTCTCCAGATGCAATCTATAAGCCCGCCGGGGCGCTCAGCACCCTTGACCACCGCCCCGCCTGACGCCACCCTGACAGCCCTTACCCGGCACAATCCACAAGGCTTGCGCCCCTTTCTTTCCTGCGGAGAGTCACCCCATGAGCCTTCGTCTCGGGATCGTCATGGATCCCATCGCGGACATCAGTTTCAAGAAAGACAGCTCGCTGGCCATGCTGCTGGCGGCCCAGGCTCGCGGCTGGTCGCTGCTCTACATGGAACAACGGGATCTTTACCAGGCCCGCGGCCAAGCCCGAGGCCGCATGCGCCCGCTGAAGGTATTCAACGACGCGCAGCACTGGTTCGAGCTTGCCGACGAGCAGGACAGCCCCCTTGCCGAACTGGACGTGATCCTGATGCGCAAGGATCCGCCCTTCGATAACGAGTTCGTCTACTCCACTTATCTATTGGAACAGGCCGAGCGTGACGGTGTACTGGTGGTCAACCGGCCACAGAGCCTGCGCGACTGCAACGAAAAATTCTTCGCCACCCAGTTTCCTCAATTCACACCACCGACCCTGGTCAGTCGCCGGGCCGATATTCTGCGCCAGTTTGCCGATGAGCACCGTGACATCATTCTCAAACCCCTGGATGGCATGGGCGGATCACAGATATTTCGCCACCGTGCCGGCGACCCCAATCTCTCGGTGATTCTGGAAAGTCTCACTCAGCATGGACAGCAACAGATCATGGCGCAAGGCTACCTGCCAGCGATCTTGGAGGGCGACAAGCGCATCCTGATGATCGATGGCGAGCCGATCCCCTACTGCCTGGCGCGCATTCCCGCTGCTGGCGAAACGCGCGGCAACCTGGCCGCAGGCGGCCGCGGCGAAGCTCGCCCACTGACCGAGCGGGACAAGGAGATCGCCGCGGCCGTCGGCCCCACGCTACGGGAAAAGGGATTGATCTTCGTCGGCCTCGACGTGATCGGTGAGCACCTGACGGAAATCAACGTCACCAGCCCCACCTGCATCCGTGAGATCGATGCGGCCTTCGATACCCGTATCGGCGAACGCCTGATGGCCTGCATCGCCGAAAAACTTGGCGCAAAAGCTTGACGCAAGTGGCAGCCTGGCGCTTCAAGCTTGCAGCCTGAAGCGCCGCGCCGCAGACTGCGCGTCACTCAAAGCAGACCCGATGTGCGATGAACGCAGCAACCCCTACACCCACCGTCAGCTCGACCAAAGTGCGCCCGGCCGACCGCCTGGGCTTCACCCTGTTCGTCGCGGCAGCGCTGCACATCGCCCTGATTCTCGGAGTCGGCTTTACCCTGGAGCCGCCGCCGCAGATCAGCAAGACCCTGGAAATCACCCTGTCCACCTTCAAGAGCGAGGACAAGCCCAAGGAGGCGGACTTCCTCGCTCAGGACAACCAGCAGGGTAGCGGCACCCTGGAACAGGCGGCCGCGCCGAAGACCACCGAACAGGCTCGCTTTCAGGACAGCGAGGTACGCAAGGTCACCCCGCCCAGCGCACCGCAGCAACCGGCCAGCAAGCAGGAAGCGCCGAAGGCGGCCGTTGCCACCCGCGCGCCCCAGCAGCAGAAAACCCCGGTCAAGCGCGAAGAAAGCAAACCCGCGCGCGAAACCAAGCCGGCGCCGGTCTTCGACTCCGCGCAGCTCTCGGCGGAAATCGCCAGCCTGGAGGCCGAGCTGGCCCAGGAAGTTCAGGCCTACGCCAAGCGCCCGAAGATCTACCGCCTCAGCGCCGCCTCGACCATGCGCGACAAGGGCGCCTGGTACAAGGACGAGTGGCGCAAGAAGGTCGAACGCATCGGCAATCTCAACTACCCCGATGACGCCCGTCGCCAGCGCATCTACGGCAGCCTGCGCCTGCTGGTGTCGATCAACCGCGACGGCAGCCTTTATGAAGTGCAGGTGCTGGAGTCCTCCGGCCAGGCCGTGCTCGACCAGGCCGCCCAGCGCATCGTGCGCCTGGCCGCGCCCTATGCCCCCTTCACCGGCGACCTGGCCGACATCGACCGTCTGGAGATCATCCGCACCTGGCGCTTCGAGCGCGGCGACCGGCTGTCGAGCAATTGATAGGAGTAGCTGCAAGCTGCAAGCCGTAAGAAAAGCCACCCTCACCCACCAGGCTTTTCGCTTTTACTTGCAGCTTGTGGCTTGCAGCTTGCGGCTTCAAACTACCCGTCATGAAGACTTCAGCCCCCACTTCGCTCAAGCATCACTTTCTGATCGCCATGCCGCACATGGCCGATCCGAACTTCGCGCAGACCGTCACCTACCTGGTCGAGCACAACGATCAGGGCGCCATGGGTCTGGTGATCAACAAGCCCAATGGCCTCAACCTGGCCGACGTTCTGGAGCAATTGCGCCCTGACGAAGAGCCGGCGGCGCTGTGCCACAGCCTGCCGATCTTCGCCGGCGGCCCGGTGCAGACCGATCGCGGTTTCGTCCTGCACCCGGCTGGCCAGCAGTTTCAGGCCACCCTGGATCTGGGCGAGCTAGGCCTGTCCACCTCGCAGGACGTGCTGTTCGCCATCGCCGACGGCAATGGCCCGGAGCGTTACCTGATCACCCTCGGCTACGCCGGCTGGGAAGCCGGGCAACTGGAAGCCGAGCTGGCCGAAAACGCCTGGCTGACCTGCCCGGCCGATAACGCCATCCTCTTCGATCTGCCCTTCGACCAACGCCTGAATGCCGCCGCCGCATGCCTGGGCGTCAACCTCAGCCTGCTCACCTCGCAGGCCGGGCACGCCTGATGAGCGACAAGCCACTACGCCTGCTGCTGGGCTTCGATTACGGCACCAAGCAGATCGGCGTCGCTGTCGGCCAGGTGATCACCGGCCAGGCCCGCGAGCTGTGCACGCTCAAGGCGCAGAACGGGGTGCCGGACTGGAGCCGCGTCGAAGCGCTGATCAAGGAATGGCAGCCGGACGCCGTGGTGGTCGGCCTGCCACTGAACATGGACGGCACGCCCAGCGAGATGAGTGCCCGCGCCGAGAAATTCGCCCGTCGCCTCAATGGCCGCTTCAACCTGCCAGCCTATACCCACGACGAACGCCTGACCACCTTCGAGGCCAAGGGCCAGCGCCTGCGCGAGGGTCAGAGTGGCGGCTATCGCGAGCGCCCAGTGGATGCCCTGGCCGCGGCGCTACTGCTGCAAGGCTGGCTCGAGGAACATTGCCCGGGCTGAACCTGTCGGCCCGCAACGAGGAGTCTGTGATGCTACCCAACCCCAACGACCTGCTGCCAGCCATGGCCAGCGCGCTGACCCAGCACCTGAACCAGCGCCAGATCGGCGAACCCCGCTTCATCGGCATCCGCACTGGCGGCGTCTGGGTCGCCCAGGCCCTGCTGGCCGCACTGGATCGCGATGACGCCCTGGGCATCCTCGACGTGTCGTTCTACCGCGACGATTTCACCCAGAACGGCCTGCACCCGCAGGTGCAACCGTCCGAGCTGCCGTTCGAGATCGAGGGCCAGCACCTGGTGCTGATCGACGACGTGCTGATGAGCGGCCGTACCATCCGCGCCGCGCTGAACGAACTGTTCGATTACGGCCGCCCGGCCAGCGTCACCCTGGTCAGCCTGCTCGACCTCAATGCCCGCGAGCTGCCGATCCGCCCCGACGTGGTCGGCGCCACCCTGTCGCTGGCGGCCAACGAGCGGGTAAAATTGTCCGGCCCCACGCCGCTGACCCTCGAACTCCAGACGCTCGCCAACTGAGACTCCCTGCGATGACGCCACTCGCCGCCAAGCGCCCGCTGCAACTGAACGACCAAGGTCAGTTGCGCCACTTCCTCTCACTCGACGGCCTGCCCCGCGAGCTGTTGACCGAAATCCTCGACACCGCCGACTCCTTCCTCGAAGTCGGCGCGCGGGCAGTGAAGAAGGTCCCACTGCTGCGCGGCAAGACCGTGTGCAACGTGTTCTTCGAGAACTCCACGCGCACCCGCACCACCTTCGAGCTGGCCGCCCAGCGCCTGTCGGCCGACGTCATCAGCCTCAACGTTTCCACCAGCTCCACCAGCAAGGGCGAGACGCTGTTCGACACCCTGCGCAACCTCGAGGCCATGGCCGCCGACATCTTCGTCGTGCGCCATGCCGATTCCGGCGCCGCGCACTTCATCGCCGAGCACGTGTGCCCGAACCTGGCGATCATCAACGGTGGCGACGGCCGCCATGCGCACCCGACCCAGGGCATGCTCGACATGCTCACCATCCGCCGCCACAAGGGCGACTTCGAGAAGCTCTCGGTGGCTATCGTCGGCGACATCCTGCACTCGCGGGTGGCGCGCTCGAACATGCTGGCGCTGAAGACCCTGGGCTGCCCGGACATTCGCGTGATCGCACCGAAGACCCTGCTACCCATCGGCCTGGAACAAAGCTACGGCGTGCGCGTGTTCAGCGACGCCAACGAAGGCCTCAAGGACGTCGACGTGGTGATCATGCTGCGCCTGCAGCGCGAGCGCATGCAGGGCGGCCTGCTGCCCAGCGAGGGCGAGTTCTACCGCCTGTTCGGCCTCACCGAGCAGCGCCTCAAGCTGGCCAAGCCGGATGCCCTGGTGATGCACCCGGGCCCGATCAACCGCGGCGTGGAGATCGAATCGGCAGTGGCCGACGGCCCGCAGTCGGTGATCCTCAACCAGGTCACCTACGGCATCGCCATCCGCATGGCCGTGCTTTCCATGGCCATGAGCGGGCAGAACGCCCAACGTCAACTCAATGCCGAGGAGGCCAACTGATGCGTACCGCAATCCTCGGCGCCCGCGTGATCGACCCGGCCAGCGGCCTGGATCGGGTCAGCGACCTCTATATCGATGGCGGCAAGCTGGTCGCCATCGGCCAGGCACCAGCCGGTTTCGCTGCCGACAAGACCCTCGACGCCCAAGGCCTGATCGCGGCCCCCGGCCTGGTCGACCTGTCCGTGGCCCTGCGCGAACCAGGCTACAGCCGCAAGGGCAGCATCGCCACGGAGACCCTGGCCGCAGCGGCCGGCGGCGTCACCAGCCTGTGCTGCCCGCCGATCACCAAGCCAGTGCTGGATACCCCCGCAGTGGCCGAGCTGATCCTCGACCGCGCTCGCGAAGCCGGGCACACCAAGGTCTTCCCCATCGGCGCGCTGAGCAAGGGTCTGGCCGGAGAGCAGCTTGCAGAGCTCGTTGCGCTGCGCGATGCCGGCTGCGTGGCCTTCGGCAACGGCCTGGACAACTTCCGCAGCGCCCGCACCCTGCGCCGCGCCCTGGAATATGCAGCCACCTTCGATCTGCAGGTGATCTTCCACTCGCAGGATGCCGACCTGGCCGAAGGCGGCCTGGCCCACGAAGGCCCCACCGCCAGCTTCCTCGGCCTGGCCGGCATCCCGGAAACCGCCGAGACCGTGGCCCTGGCCCGCGACCTGCTGCTGGTGGAACAGAGCGGCGTGCGCGCGCACTTCAGCCAGATCACCAGTGCCCGTGGCGCCGAACTGATCGCCGATGCCCAGGTTCGTGGCCTGCCGGTGACCGCCGATGTGGCGTTGTACCAGTTGATCCTCACCGATGAGGCGCTGATCGACTTCTCCAGCCTGTACCACGTGCAGCCGCCGCTGCGCTCCCGTGCCGACCGTGACGGTCTGCGCGAAGCGGTGAAGGCGGGTGTGATCTCGGCCATCGCCAGCCACCACCAACCACACGAGCGCGATGCCAAGCTGGCGCCCTTCGCCGCTACCGAGCCAGGTATCAGCAGCGTGCAACTGCAACTGCCGCTGGCCATGACTCTGGTGCAGGACGGTCTGCTGGATCTGCCAACCCTGCTGGCACGCCTGTCCAGCGGCCCGGCCGCCGCGCTGCGCCTGCCGGCAGGCAGCCTGAGCGTCGGCAGCGCAGCCGATATCCTGCTGTTCGATGCGCAGGCCTCCACCGTCGCAGGTGAGCAGTGGTATTCCAAGGGCAGCAACTGCCCCTTCATTGGCCATTGCCTGCCCGGCGCGGTGCGCTACACCCTGGTCGACGGGCATATCAGCTACCAGGGCTGAACCGACGCAAGCCCACCAGCCGGCGGGCTTGCGTAGGGTGCGCTATGCGCACCAGCCTCTAGAAGGTTCTTGGTGCGCACGGCGCACCCTACCCCCGGTTCATTGCCCCGCCCATCCGCGACACACCCCATTCTCGCCACGACATTGGACGCGAGCGTGACTCGACAGTCATGATCCACGTCAGGTTAGGCAGCCGAAATTTTCCAAACGCCACCGCCCTATGACCCCACCCGCGCCCACTGGCGCCGGTTCGGCGTCGCGCTGGCCTTGTTCAGGAGCTCTTGAGTTATGTCGCGCTTACCTGTGATCGTGGGTTTTGGGGGTTACAACGCAGCCGGGCGCAGCTCCTTCCACCATGGTTTCCGTCGCACCGTGCAGGAGTCGCTGGAACCCCAGGCGCGCCAGGAGACCCTGGCCGGGCTGGCGCAAATGATGAAGCTGGTGCGCGTGGTCGATGGCCAGTACCAGGATCAGCACGGCCAGCCGCTGAGCCTGGCCGAGATCGAAAGCCGCTACGCCAAGGACATTCTCGCCGGCACTCTGGTGCGCCGCATCGAGCAGCAGCACCTGGATCCGGACGCGGCGCACTGGCAGAAAAGCATCGGCGTCGCCCCCGCCAATGGCGCGAGCCTCAGCTTCGTCACCCTGCGCAAGCAACTGCCCGAGCCACTGCCGGCCAACTGGTCGGTGGAGGAGCTGGAGGGCAACGAAGTGCGCGTCACCCTGCACGATAGCTGCGAGTTCAAGGTGGACAGCTACCGCCCACTGGCGGTGAAATCCGCCGGCCAACTGCCCACCGGCTTCGAGCCGAGCGAGCTGTACAACTCGCGCTTCCATCCGCGCGGCCTGGCCATGACCGTGGTCGGCGTCACCGACGCGCTGCGCTCGGTGGGCATCGACTGGCAGCGCATCGTCCAGCACGTGGCCCCGGACGAGATCGCCGTGTTCGCCAGTTGCATCATGAGCCAGCTCGACGAGAACGGCTTCGGCGGCATGATGCAGTCGCGCCTCAAAGGCGGCCGCGTCACCGCCAAGCAACTGGCCCTGGGCCTGAATACCATGCCGGCGGACTTCATCAACGCCTACGTGCTCGGCAGCGTCGGTACCACCGGCAGTATCACCGGTGCCTGCGCCAGCTTCCTCTACAACCTGCAGAAAGGCATCGAGCAGATCGCCGCGGGCAAGGCGCGCGTGGTCATCGTCGGCAGCAGCGAGGCGCCGATCAACCAGGAGTGCATCGAGGGCTACGGCGCTATGGGCGCGCTGGCCACCGAGGAAGGCCTGCGCCAGATCGAAGGCAAGAGCGAGGTGGACTTCCGCCGCGCCAGCCGCCCGTTCGGCGACAACTGCGGCTTCACCCTGGCCGAAGCCTGCCAGTTCGTGGTGCTGATGGACGACGAACTGGCCCTGGAACTGGGCGCCGACATCCACGGCGCGGTACCGGACGTGTTCATCAACGCCGATGGGTTCAAGAAGTCCATCTCCGCCCCCGGCCCGGGCAACTACCTGACCGTGGCCAAGGCCGTGGCCAGCGCCGTGCAATTGCTCGGCCTGGACGCCGTGCGTAACCGCAGCTTCGTTCATGCCCACGGCTCCAGCACCCCGGCCAACCGCGTCACCGAGTCGGAGATTCTCGACCGCGTCGCGGCGGCCTTCGGCATCGAGCAGTGGCCGATCACGGCGGTGAAGGCCTTTGTTGGCCATTCCCTGGCCACTGCCAGCGGTGACCAAGTGATCGCCGCCCTTGGCGCCTTCAAGTACGGCATCGTGCCCGGCCTGAAAACCATCGATGCCGTCGCCAGTGACGTCCATCAGGCCCACCTGAGCTTGTCCACCGAGGATCGCAAGCTGGGTGAGCAGGCACTGGACGTGGCCTTCATCAACTCCAAGGGCTTTGGCGGCAACAACGCCAGCGCGGTGATCCTCGCACCACATGTGGCCGAGCGCATGCTGTGCAAGCGCCACGGCCAGGCCGCTTTCGACGCCTACCTGGCGCGCCGCGAGGGCACCCGTGCCGCCGCCGCCGCTTATGATCAACAGGCGCTGCAGGGCAAGCTGGACATCATCTACAACTTTGGCAACGACATGATCGACGACCAGGCCATCTCCATCACCACCGAGGAAGTGAAGGTGCCCGGCTTCGAGCAGCCGCTGGTGTTCAAGAAGGATGCGCGTTACAGCGATATGCTCGATTGAGCAAAGCGCCGCGATGCCGAATCCGTAGGATCGAGGGATGCCGCTACCGGCGCTCAGTCGTAGGGTGCGCCATGCGCACCAGCCGTATGACCGTGCCAATCAGGGTACGCACGGCCTAGTCGGCCCCGCGCACCCTACAGGTCACAGACTGCGCGCCAGCTCGATCAGCTCGCCACGCCACTCGGCAGCAGCAGGCAAGGCCAGAAACGAGGAGTTGAGGAAGGATTCGCGCGCCTCGTAGGTCAAGGGTGCGCCGGCCAGATCCAGGACCTCGCCACCCGCACCTTCCAGCACCCCCTGCGCCGCTGCGGTGTCCCATTGTGAGGTGGGCGCCAGGCGCGGGTAACAGTCGGCATTGCCTTCGGCCAGCAGGCAGAACTTCAGCGAGCTGCCGATATTTGCCAGTGCCGGCTCACCAAAACGGGCGGCCAAACCGGCGAGCAAGGTTTCTTGGGCGGCACTGGAGTGACGCTTGCTGGCCACCAGGGTAAAGCCCTGCGCAGGTGCCAGGCGCACGCGAATCGGTTGTTCATCACCCGACACATCGCTGCGCCAGGCACCCAAACCGGCGCCGCCGTAATAGCAGCGCCCGCTGGCGGGAATACCAACCACGCCGAAGACCACGCGGCCACGCTCGATCAAGGCGACATTGACGGTGAACTCTTCGGAACCGGCAATGAATTCCTTGGTGCCATCGAGCGGATCGACCAGCCACCAGCGCGTCCAGGCAGCGCGCTCGGCCAGCGGGATATCGGCGGCCTCTTCCGACAGCACCGGCACCTCCGGCGCCAGCGCCTGCAGGCCATCGAGAAGAATATGGTGCGCGGCCAGATCGGCGGCGGTCACTGGCGAGGCATCGGCCTTCTCCGTTACCGCAACGTCGCTACGCCAATAAGGCAAAGTCGCCGCGCCGGCTTCACGCACCAGCTCGATCACCTGGGGAATATAGGGATGGCTCACGGGCGGAACTCCCCGCGCTGGGTCAGCAGGTCACGCACCAAGTACAGCGCGGCCAGTGCCCGGCCTTCGCTGAACTGCTCATGCTGGGCCAGGCTGGACAGCTCACGCAGGCTGATGCGATCGACCCGCATCGGCTCGGGCTCATCACCCGGCAGACGCTCCTCGTACAGATCACGCGCCAGCACCACCTTGATCTTCTGGCTCATGTAGCCGGGCGACAAGCTCAGCTCGGTGATGTACTCCAGCTCGTGAGCGCCAAAACCAGCCTCTTCCTTGAGCTCGCGGTTGGCCGCTACCAGCACGTCCTCGCCCGGCTCGATCAGCCCCTTGGGCAGCGAGAGCTGGTAGTCGTCGGTACCGCCGCAGTATTCCTCGACCAGCACCGCATGCTCGGCATCGAGCATGGCCACCACCATCACCGCGCCGTAGCCCGGCCCCTTGCCGACCAGTCGCTCGTAGGTGCGCTCGGCGCCATTGGAAAAACGCAACTGCACCTCCTCGACACGGAACAGGCGACTGCTGGCGACGATCTCGCGAGCGAGAACCGTGGGTTTTTGACGCATGGGGCGACTCCTTGGCGAAACCTGGTCGGTTATCATACAGCGGCTTTGACGATTATCCCCGGCGCAGATTGCGCGTTCGCGACGCTGGCCGGCAGATTCACGACCTCTACTCATCAGGCGCGCCCATGCCCCATCTGCCCTGGCACCAGATCGACACCGTCCTGCTGGACATGGACGGCACCCTGCTCGACCTGCACTTCGACAATCACTTCTGGCTCACGCACCTGCCCCAGCGTTACGCCGAGCACCATGGCATCAGCCTGGCGCTGGCCGAGGCCGAGCTGCTGCCGCTGTTTCGTGAACATGCCGGCACGCTGAACTGGTACTGCACGGACTTCTGGAGTCGCGAGCTGAACCTTTCGATCCGCGAACTCAAGCGCGAGGTGGCCCACCTGATCGCCCCGCGCCCGGATGCCGTGGCGTTTCTGCGCGCCCTGCGCGAAGCCGGCAAGCGGGTGGTGCTGATCACCAACGCGCACCGCGACTCGCTGTCGCTGAAGCTGGAGCGGGTGGAACTGGCGCCCTGGTTCGAGCGCCTGATCAGCTCCCACGACTACGGTTTCCCCAAGGAAGATCAGCAGTTCTGGTTCGCCCTGCGCCAGGACGTCGGCTTCGACCCGGCGCGCAGCCTGTTCATCGACGACAGCCTGCCGATCCTGCGCAGCGCCGGTCGCTTCGGCGTCGCCCATCTGCTCGCCGTGCGCCAGCCGGACAGCCAGGCCGGGCCGAAGGACACCGAGGAGTTCGCGGCGGTGGAGGATTACCGCGCACTGCTGCCCTGAGCAGCCTGCTAGAACTCGGTGACCACGGTGACCCCGGCCACACTCGAACGCTCCATGGCCATCAGCGCCGCCACCGACTGTTCCAGGCTGATGGTCTGGCCGATCAGCCTTTCCGGTGCCAGCTTGCCGGAGCGCATCATTGCCAGCATGGCGTCGTAACGATGCGCCTGCATGCCATGGCTGCCGATGATCTCCAGCTCGTGAGCGATGACCCTGTCCATCGGCACGCTCGGATTGGCGTGATCGGCCAGCATCAGGCCGACCTGAATATGCTTGCCGCGCTTGCGCAGGCTCCTGATCGAGTTGACGCAGGTAAGCGGATGGCCCAGGGCGTCCAGCGAAACATGCGCGCCGCCACCGGACAGCTCGGCGACAGCAGCGGCGACGTCGTCGCAGCGGCTGGCATCGAGGGTGGCCACCGCCCCCAGCGAGCGGGCCAGGGCCAGCTTGTCCTCGGCGATGTCGATGGCCACCACATTGGCGCCGATGGCATTGGCGATCATCACCGCCGACAGCCCGACGCCACCACAACCATGCACCGCCACCCATTGCCCGGCGCTTACCCGGCCCTGATCGACCACGGCACGGAACGAGGTAACGAAGCGACAGCCCAGGCTGGCCGCCGTGGCGAAGTCGAGCGATTCAGGCAAGGGCACCAGGTTGAGATCGGCATGCTGAATGCCGACGTACTCGGCGAACGAGCCCCAGTGGGTAAACCCCGGCTGGAACTGATGATCGCATACCTGATGATTGCCGCTATGGCATTGCCCGCAATGGCCGCAGCCGCTGACGAAGGGCACCGTCACCCGGTCGCCCACCTTGAAGCGGCGCACGTCACGGCCAACCGCTGCCACGATTCCGGCGAATTCATGCCCCGGAACATGCGGCAACTGGATATCGGGGTCGTGCCCCATCCAGCCATGCCAGTCGCTGCGACACACGCCCGTGGCCATGACCTTGATCACCACACCATCGGCCACCGGTGTCGGGTCGGCCACCGTCATCACCCTGGGAGGAGCGGAAAAACGCTCGTAAACCACCGCTTTCATGTTGCTGAGCCTCGCGTTGCGTCGATGGCTCCATGCTAGAGCGAGAGCCAGAAATTACCTTTCCATTTGCGCCCGGCCATCTGCCAGAATGGCAAGAATCTTTCAGCATTGACATCAAACAGAGCAGACTCTCGCCATGATCATCTTGGACAGGGTGGATATCGGCATTCTCGAACGCTTGCAGCGCGATGGCCGCCTGAGCAACGCCAGGCTCGCCACGGCGCTCTCGATCAGCGAGACCCCTTGCTGGCGACGCCTCAGGCGCCTGGAAGAAGAAGGCGTCATCGAGGGCTACCAGGCCAATCTCAATCGCCGCAAGCTGGGCCTGGGCGTCATGGCCTTCGTCCAGCTCACCTGCACCGAGCATGACGAAGCCACCACCCGTGCCTTCGAGGCCATCATCGCCACTTCGGCCAATGTCCTGGCCTGTCACAACACAACGGGCGAAGCCGACTTCCTCCTGCAGGTGGTGGCCAGGGACCTGGACGACTACAGCCTGTTCGTCGAGCAGGTGCTGAGAAAGCTCCCGGGTGTCTCGGCCATTCGCTCCAACCTCTCGCTGCGCGAACTGAAATCATCCAGCCGCCTGCCGCTTTCCTATGGCGGGCTCGACTGAGCCAGCAGCATGCTTGCCACCGAGCTGTAATCGGTTACCACTCGCCCACTAGAATCCGGGCAGACCAGGAGTGCCCATGGATATCAAGCAACTGAAATTTCTCGTCGCCCTCGACGAAACCCGCCACTTCGGCCAGGCCGCGGCGCGTTGCCACGTGACCCAACCGACCCTGTCCATGCGCCTGCGCCAACTGGAAGAAGAGCTGGGCCTGGAGCTGGTACGGCGTGGCCAGCGCTTCGAGGGTTTCAGTGCCGAGGGCGAGCGTATCCTCGCCTGGGCCCGCAGCCTGCTCGCTGCCGAGGATGGCCTGTACGCCGAGGCCGCCGCCTGCCGTGGGCACCTGGTGGGCACCCTGCGCCTGGGCGTGGTACCACTGGCCAGCTTCGACCCGATGCACCTGGTCAGCCTGTTCGCCGAGCAGCATCCCAGCCTGAACTTCCAGTTGCACGCCCTGAGCAGCGAACGGATCATCGAGGGCCTGGGGCGCAACCAGCTCGATCTAGGCCTGTCCTACCTCGACCGTCTGGATCGCCAACACTTCGCCTGCCTGGAACTGGCCGAAGCGCGCATGGGGCTGCTGTTCTCACCCCAGCACTTCCCCTTCGCCAGCAACAGCCTGCGCTGGGACGAGCTGGCAGCCGTGCCACTGGGCCTGCTTTCCAGCGGCATGCACTTTCGCCAGTCCATCGATCACAGCTTCCGTGCGCGCGGGCTGAGCCCCCGAGTGCGCCTGCAAACCGACGCCGTGCATCAGTTGACCCGTGCTGTCAGTGCCGGCTTGTGCTGCAGCATCATGCCACTACAGACCGGCGACTGGCCGGCCGCTCCGCACCTGCGCCTGCTGCCCATCGAAGACGCGCACACCCTTGCCCCCATGGGCCTGATCCGGCGTCGTGGCGCTCCCGATTCGCCGCTGGCGCAGGCCTGCTTCGAGGCCGCGGAACAGTGGCTGGCGCGTCATTCGGCAGATTGATAGACCCTGTCGATCAAGATATCGAATCATACGATTAGACGACCGCCGAGCAACGGCTTAGGCTAGCTGAGTCAAATTGTCTCAGGGAGTCAACGATGCCCCAGCGCAAAGCCTCCCCAGCCGCTTCCAGCGCCTACAGCTACGCCGAACTGGGCTCTCGCCAGGCCCATCAGGCCGCACTGGCCGAAGAATGCGCCCTGGCCATCAGCTACAACGATCTGAACCAGGCGGTGATGATGGTTTCGCCCCATCACCTGGAAGATTTTGCAATAGGTTTCAGCCTCGGCAATGGCTTGATCAGCTCTATCGATGATATCTATGACATCAGCATCCGCGGCCTCGCCGAGAGCCGCGAGGCGCGTCTGGAAGTCAGCAGCCGCTGCTTCTGGGCGATCAAGCAACAGCGCCGGCAAATGGCCGGCAGCAGCGGTTGCGGCCTGTGCGGTGTGGATGCTCTGGAACAGGCACTGCCTAAGCTGCAGGCACTGCCCGGAGCGCCGCTGCCCCCTCTGGCGCACCTGCAGGGCCTGCGTGAACGCATTGGCGAACAGCAGCAACTGGCCCGCAACAGCGGCGCCCTGCATGCCGCCCTGTTCATCGATGGGCAAGGCGAGATCCGCCTGTGCCGCGAGGACATCGGCCGCCACAACGCCCTGGACAAACTGATCGGCGCCCTGGCCCGCCAGCGTATCGACACTGCCACCGGCTTCGCCCTGGTCACCAGCCGCTGCAGTCTGGAGCTGCTGCACAAGGCCGTGCGCGCCGGCCTCGGCACTCTCGTCAGCCTGTCGGCGCCCACCGCCCTGACCGTCGAGTGGGCACGCCGCCATCGCCTCAACCTGATCCATCTTCCCCATCACAGTACGCCACGGGTCTACAGCCCGGCGCCCGTTCCTGAAGAATCCGCATGAGCCTGCAACCCGTCGACCCGCGTTACAAACCCTACAGCGGCCCCGCCGCCGGCTGGGGTGCGCTGAAGAGCGTCACCCGCTTCTGGCTGGACAGCAAGCAGCCGTTCAAGAACCTGCGCGCCCTGCTCAAGACCAACCAGAATGGCGGCTTCGACTGCCCCGGCTGCGCCTGGGGCGATTCGCCCGAGGACGGCCGCATCAAGTTCTGCGAGAACGGCGCCAAGGCGGTCAACTGGGAAGCCACCAAGCGCCGCGTGGACGCCAGCTTCTTCGCCCGTTACACGGTCAGCCAACTGCGCGAGCAGAGCGACTACTGGCTCGAATACCAGGGTCGTCTGACGCACCCGATGCGCTACGACGCCAGCACCGACCGCTACGTGCAGACCTCCTGGGACGAGGCCTTCGCCCTGATCGCCGAGCACCTCAAGGCGCTGCCGAGCCCGGATCAGGCCGAGTTCTACACCTCCGGTCGCGCCAGCAACGAGGCGGCGTACCTCTATCAGTTGTTCGTCCGCGCCTACGGCAGCAACAACTTCCCCGACTGCTCGAACATGTGCCACGAGGCCAGTGGCGTGGCGCTGATCGAAAGCATCGGAGTCGGCAAGGGCACCGTCACCTTCGCCGACTTCGAGCATGCCGACGCCATCTTCGTGTTCGGCCAGAACCCCGGCACCAATCACCCGCGCATGCTCGAACCGCTGCGCGAGGCGGTCAAGCGCGGCGCCCAGGTGGTCTGCTTCAACCCGCTCAAGGAGCGCGGTCTGGAACGTTTCCAGCACCCGCAGCATGCCCTGGAGATGCTCACCAACGGCTCCGAACCGCTCAACACCGCGTTCTTCCGCCCGGCCCTGGGCGGCGATATGGCCGCCGTGCGCGGCATCGCCAAGTTCCTCCTGCAATGGGAACGCGAGGCGCAAGCCAAGGGCGAGCCGCCCGTGTTCGACCACGCCTTCATCGCCGAACACACCGATGGCCTGCAGGCCTATCTGGAGACGGTGGACGCCACCGACTGGCAGCATATCGAGCAGCAATCCGGGCTGCCTCTGGCCGAGATCGAGCAGGCCGCGCGCATGTACCGCCGCGCCGAGCGGGTGATCATCTGCTGGGCCATGGGCCTGACCCAGCATCACCATTCGGTGCCGACCATCCAGGAAATCGTCAATCTGCAATTGCTGCGCGGCCAGATCGGCCGCCCCGGTGCCGGCCTGTGCCCGGTGCGCGGCCACAGCAACGTGCAGGGTGACCGCACCATGGGCATCAACGAACGCCCGCCGGCAGCATTGCTCGATGCCCTGGAAAAGCGCTTCGGCTTCAGCGTGCCACGCCACGACGGCCACAACACGGTGGAGGCGATCAACGCCATGCTCACGGGCCAGGCCAAGGTGTTCATCGGCCTCGGCGGCAACTTCGCCCAGGCCACCCCGGACAGCCCGCGCACCCATCAGGCCCTGATGAACTGCGCGTTGACCGTGCAGATCAGCACCAAGCTCAACCGCAGCCACCTCACCGTCGGTCGCGACGCGCTGATCCTGCCCTGCCTGGGGCGTACCGACATCGACCGCCAGGCCGGCGGCCCGCAAGCGGTGACGGTGGAAGACTCGTTCAGCATGATCCACGCCTCCTACGGCCAACTGGAGCCGCTGGCCGGCAGCGACATGCGCTCGGAGCCGGCCATCATCGCCGGTATCGCCAAGGCCACCCTGGGCGACCACCCGGTAGCCTGGGACGCGCTGATCGCCAACTACGAGCGCATCCGCGAGCTGATCGCCGACACCATCCCCGGTTTTCAGGACTTCAACCGCCGCGTCGCCAACCCTGGCGGTTTCTACCTCGGCAATTCGGCCAGTGCGCGAACCTGGCAGACCAGCAGCGGGCACGCCCGGTTCATGGCTCATGCGCTGCCGCAGAGCCTGATCCACTCGCGCATCCGTGACAGCGGCCAGCAACCGGACCTGATCCTGCAGACCCTGCGTTCGCACGACCAGTACAACACCACCATCTATGGCCTCGACGACCGCTACCGGGGCGTGCGCGGCCAGCGCAACGTGGTCTTCGCCAACGCGGCCGATATCCGCCGCCTGGGCCTGACCCCGGGGCAGAAGGTGGACATGCTGTCGCTGTGGGACGATGGCATCGAGCGCAAGGTGGAAGGTTTTACCCTACTGGCCTTTGACATCCCCGCCGGCCAGGCTGCGGCCTACTACCCGGAAACCAACCCGCTGGTACCGCTGGACAGCTATGGCGTCGGCAGCCACACCCCGACCAGCAAGTTCGTCGCCATACGCGTCCTGCCGGCGCAGAACAGCACGCTGCTGGCGGCGAGCTGACGGGAGGCGTGGAACCTCGCTCGGGGCCAGCAGGTCAATGGCATGACGCCGAAACACGGCTCCCTGACGAGGTTTTCATGAAGTCACTGCAACTCTTCTTCCTTTCCCTGGGCATAGGTAGTGGCGGCTACGCTTTCGCCGACAATACCGAGGCCGGTCTGGGCGGCGCATTGGGTGGTGTGGTCGGCGCGATGGTTGGCCAGCAGGTCGGCGGCAATACTGGCGCGGCGGTGGGTGCGGGCCTGGGCGGCGCAGCCGGCAGCATGGTCGGTGCGGATCGCCGCAGCCGCACCGAAGCAGCCATTGGCGGCGGCCTGGGCGCGGCGGGCGGCAACGTGCTCGGCCAGCAGGTCGGTGGCAATACCGGCGGCCTGGTCGGAGCCGCCGTCGGTGGCGGCGCCGGCGGGGCGCTGGGCAACCACATGGGCAACGCCAGCTACGACGATGATCGGCGCGGCAAGCACCGCCACCACCACCACGGCAAGAAACACAAGAAGCACTGGCGCCGTCACTGACGGATGCCGAGCACCCAGGGTTCATGGCGGCGTCCGAAGGCGACTTCGACCTGCGCCTTGAACCCTGATCGCTCGTAACTGCGCGGCCAGCCCCGGGCCAGTTCGCGATAGGCGTAGGGAAGGCTCAGGCGGTCGTTCGCAAGATCGATGATCGCGCCGTAACCGGCCTCCCCGGCCTGGCGATAAGGTTCCATATGCCCGGCCAGCACGACCTGGCGCTGCCGATCGGGCCAGCGCTTTCGCAGTACCTCGGCATCGGGCCCCGCATCCACCAGTACCAGGCGGCTGGCCTGCTGCTGCTCGTGCAACAGACGTCGGCGGCGCTCGTCACGCTCGCGCTGCAGCACCTGGCTCTCGGGTCTGCTGCGCAACTCCATTTCGGCGGCCTGCAAGGCCTGGCGCGCCTGCTCGATCTGGCGCTGGTAGGCCGGCCCATCCAGTTCGAGCACCAGCCAGACTTCGCGCTGCGCTTGCCGCATCAGGGCATCTCCGTCCGAGCCGTGCGCAAACCCCAGCTCGCGCAACTTGGCTTCGTCCAGCCAGGGCAATTGCCCTCCATGGCCGGGGCGTTGCCAACTGAGCTGCAGGCGCAATACCTCCTCGCCCTCGCCAGGCAGCCAGCCACTCTGGACGCGCTGCAATTCGCGCTCACTGAGCAGCAGCCGCGCCTCGGGCTCACCGCTCCGGTTGTACCAGACGCCACCCAGGGCGAGTGCATTGCTCAGCAGCACCACCCCCAGGCCCAGCCACAGCGCACGCTTCATGGCGCACCGCCTGGCGCGCTACGCCGCCAACGTTGCAGCACCACCAGAAGCAGCAAGGCGATCAGCCCGAGCAGGAGGAAGAACAGGTAGTGCGGCAGCAACAGCCACCACCAGTCGAACAGCTTGGCGAAGAGCATGATCAAGGCGAAGACCAGACCGGTATTGACCACCTCGCCCCAGCCGCGACGGATGCCGAGCCACATCGTCGATCCCGCGAGAACGAAGCCGAGCACCTGGTAGAAGGCCTCGATCCAGTTCGATGGCCAATCGAGGTAGCTGCCGCGCCCCCAATAGGACAGCACCAGCACCGGGCCGAGCAGGTAGAGCAGCCCCATCACCCGATAGCAGGCGGCGAACCCCGGATAACGCCGCTGCTCGAGCCACTGCGGCACGAGCAGCAGCACCACCAACGGCATGAACAGTTCCGGCCGCTCGCCCAGCGTCCACCAGTGCCAGCCTGCCCAGTCGCCGATGCGCGCGGCGACGAACAGACCGATGCACAGCAGCGCCACCACCAGCAGCAGGCGTTGCTGGCACGGGTAGGCCAGCAGCAGGGCCAGCGCCGCCCAGGGCAGCAGGGCCTTGTCCGAAAGCGTGATATTGAAGATCTGCCCGAGCATCGACAAGTTCAGCACGAAACAGACGAACGCCAGCACCGCAGCCAGCCTGGCGTAGTAGCCCGAGCTGTCACGCGCCTGCAGCCAGAAGCACAGCAACAGGCTACCCAGGGCACTGCCGAGCAGGATGGCGACTTGCGCGAAAGCGTCGAACAGCCCCCAGAACTGGTAGAACAGGAAGAACAGCCCGGCCGCCAGCGCCAGCGAGCCGAACAGCGAGGCCAGGCGCATGCCCAGCGACAACTGCCGCGCGCGGGCATCGGCATCGATATCCAGCGCCTCGCGATAGTGCGCCAGCAAGCCTTGATGGTGGCTGGCGACGGCCTGCGCCTGCGCCTCGCTCAGTTGCAGCACCTGCTCCCGGCGCAGCTCGGCCAGCTCCTCGCGAAAGGCGGTGATACGGGCGGCGCGCTGCTGCGCCTGCTCACGCTGGAGTTCGGACATGGGCACTCCCCGGCGGTTGACAGCCCACAGCCTAGCAGGCCAGGCCCGAAGGTGCGCACGGCGCGGGGTATGTGGCTCTGGGTAGGATGCGCCATGCGCACCGCTCTCATTCCCTCAGCAATGCCGCCAACGCCGAGCGCAGCGGCTCGGGAATGGTCACCGGGCGGTTGCTCGCGCGCTCGACGAAGACGTGCACGAAGCGCCCGGCGGCACAGGCCTGTTCCTCGCCAGCTTTGAAGATCGCCAACTCGTACTGCACCGAACTGTTGCCCAGCTTGCCGACGCGCAGCCCGACTTCGATGGCATCGGGGAAGGCGATGGAGGCGAAGTAGTCGCAGGCCGAGCTGACCACGAAGCCCACCACCTCGCCGTCGTGGATATCCAGACCGCCTTCGGCGATCAGGTAGGCATTCACCGCGCTGTCGAAGTAGCTGTAATAGGTGACGTTGTTGACGTGGCCGTAGAGGTCGTTGTCGTGCCAGCGCGTGGTGATCAGCTGGAAGTGGCGGTAGTCGCCACGCAAGTGTTGGGGTTGGCTCATCGAGAGTCCTTTGGATGGTGTGGTGCGCGCGGCGCACCCTACGACGAAATAGCGCCGACACGTAGGGTGCGCCGCGCGCACCAGCGGCAATGTCGCTTCAATAGGCCGCCTGATAAATGGCCAGTGCCTGCTGCTCGTTCATTTCGCGCGGATTGTTCACCAGCAGGCGCTGCTGCAGCATGGCGTCCGCCGCCAGCGTGGGCAACATCGCCTCGCTCACCCCGGCATCGCGCAGGCGGGTCGGCAGGCCGCTGCGCTGGCTGAAAGCGGCCAGTGCCTCGATCAGTTGCTCGGTCTGCGCCGCCGCGCTGCCCGCACGCAGACGCTCGCCCAGTACCAGCGGCGCCAGCTCGGCGTACAGCGGTGCGGCCACCGGCGCGTTGAAGGCCAGCACCTGCGGCAGCACCAGAGCATTGGACAGGCCATGAGGAATGTGGAAATGCCCGCCCAAGGGGTAGGCCAGCGCATGCACCGCCGCCACCGGCGCGTTGGCGAAGGCCTGCCCGGCCAGGCAGGCGCCGAGCAGCATGGCCTGGCGCGCCTCGCGGTTGCCGCCGTTGTGCACCACTTCGTCGAGGTTAGCCGCCAGCAGGCGCAGCGCTTCACGCGCCAGCAGATCGGAAAGCGGGTTCTTCTTCAACGCACTGGTGTAGGCCTCGATGGCATGCACCATGGCGTCGATGCCGGTGGCCGCAGTGACCGCCGCTGGCAGGCCGAGGGTCAGGTCGGCGTCGAGCAGGGCCAGATCGGGCAGCAGCAGCGGCGACACCACACCCATCTTGGTGGTTTCGCCGGTGGTGACGATGGCGATGGGCGTCACCTCGGAGCCGGTACCGGCGGTGGTCGGCACCTGGATCAGCGGCAGGCGCCGGCCACGGGCATTGCCGACGCCATAGATATCACCCAACGCCTGAGCACAGTCGGGATGCGCCAGCAGCGCCACCAGCTTGGCCACGTCCATCGAGCTGCCGCCACCGAAGCCGACCACCAGCTCCGCCCGCATCTCCCGGGCCTGTGCCACGGCCGTCAGCACCACGGCCTCGGGCGGGTCGGCCAGCACCTGGTCAAACACCTGCACGGCCATGCCAGCGCGGGTGAAGCCCGGCAACAGTGGTTCAAGCAGGCCCAGCCGGGTGATGCCGGGGTCGGTGACGATCAGCACGCGCTGGGCGCCGCGCTCGCGGCAAAGTTCGGCCAGGCGCAGGCTGGCGCCGGATTCGCAAAGCATCTGCGCGGTGGTGGCGAAGCTGAAGGGATGCATGGGATTGCTCCTCTTGTTGTAGCCCGGATGCAATCCGGGGTTGATCGTGCAATCGGTGGCGGATGGTGCGCACAGCGCACCCTACTTCTGTAGGGTGCGCCGCGCGCACCAATCACCCACGTTAGAAGGCGAAGCTGTCCTCGGCCATGGCCATCAGACACCCCGCTCCACCCAACAGCGCCTCGCGGTGCGCGCTGGCGCGCGGCAGCATGCGGCGCAGGTAGAACTCGGCGCTGTGCAGCTTGGCCTGGTAAAAGTCCGCCTCGCCGCTGCCCGCGTCCAGCACATCCTGCGCCCGCGCCGCAGCCTGCAGCCAGAAGCCGGCCAGCAGCACATAGGCAGAGTACTGGAGAAAATCCACCGAAATGGCACCGATCTCCTGCGGATCGCGCTGGCAGGCGGCAATCACGTCACTGCTCAGTTCACGCCATTCGCCCAGGCGGGCCTGCACGACGCTCGCCATTTCCTTCAGCGCCGGGCGCGAGGCCTGGACATCGCACAGTGCGCTGAACTCGCCCTGCAAGGCACTCAATTCGGCGCCACCATCAGCCAGCAATTTGCGGCGGATATAGTCCAGTGCCTGGATGCCATTGGTGCCTTCATAGAGCTGGGTGATGCGGCTGTCGCGCATCAGTTGCTCCATGCCCCACTCACGAATGAAGCCGTGGCCGCCATAAACTTGCACAGCATGGCTGGCCACTTCCTGGCCCATGTCGGTGAAGAACGCCTTGACGATGGGAATCAGCAGCGCCGCGCGCTTGCCGGCCGCCTTGCGTGCCTCGGGCGAGTCGGCGCCGTGCTCCAGATCGAGCTGGCGCGCGGTATAAGCAGCCAGCATGCGGCAGCCCTCGACCAGGGTCTTCTGGGTTAACAGCATGCGCCGCACGTCGGGGTGAACGATGATCGGGTCGGCCGCCTTGTCCGGCGCCTGCACACCGGCCAGGCCACGGGACTGCAGGCGTTCACGGGCGTAGCGCAGCGCACCCTGGAAGGCCGCCTCGCCTATGCCCAAACCCTGCAAGCCGACCTGAAAGCGCGCATCGTTCATCATGGTGAACATGCAGGCCAGGCCCTGGTTGGCCTCGCCCACCAGCCACCCGATGGCACCGTCGAAGTTCATCACGCAGGTGGAGGCGCCCTTGATGCCCATCTTGTGTTCGATGGCGCCGCAACTCAGAGCGTTGCGCTCACCCGGTGTGCCCTCGGCAGTGGGCAGGAACTTGGGCACCAGCAGCAGGCTGATGCCCTTCACCCCGGCCGGGGCATCCGGCAGGCGCGCCAGCACCAGGTGAATGATGTTTTCCGACAGATCCTGCTCGCCGCCGCTGATGAAGATCTTGTTGCCGGTGACCCGGTAGCTGCCATCGGCCTGCGGCTCGGCGCGGGTGCGCAGCAGGGCCAGGTCGGTGCCGGCCTGTGGCTCGGTCAGGCACATGGTGCCGATCCACTGGCCGCTGACCAGCTTGTCCAGATACTGCTGTTTCAGCGTTTCGCTGCCGTGCTTGTGCAGCGCCAGCACGGCGCTCTCGGTCAGCCCGGAATAGATGCGAAAGGACAGCGACGCGCCCATCAGCATCTCATGGAAGGCAAAGGCCACCAGTTGCGGGAAGCCCTGGCCACCATACTCCTGCGGCCCGGTCATGCTCGCCCAGCCGTTGTCCACGTACTGCTGGTAGGCCTCGCGAAAGCCACGGGGCGTGGTCACGGCGCCCTCGTTCAACTGGCAGCCCTCTTCGTCGCTGTTGCGATTGAGCGGGGCTATCTCGCCAGCGGCGAATGCCGCCGCTTCTTCCAGCACGCCGTCGATCAGCTCGCGATCCAGGCCGTTGCCCAGGCGCTGGCAGTGCTCCGCTGCATCGAAGAGTTCATGCAGCACGAAGCGCATATCGCGCAATGGCGCCTGATAGCTCATACCCGGCCCTCCTGTACGTCAGCGAAGCCTTTGTTGTCGCCGGCCAGGCGCTCGATCAGCGCCGCCGGCTGCCAGTGTGCGCCGAAACGCTCGCTCAGGTGCAACAGGCGCTGACGGATGGCCGCGACGCCCTCGCCGTCGGCCCAGGCCATCGGCCCGCCGCGCTCGGCAGGGAAGCCGTAGCCGTTGAGATAGACCAGGTCGATGTCGTGGCTGTTGCTGGCGATCTTCTCCTCGAGAATCTTCGCCCCCTCGTTGACCAGCGCCAGCAGGCAGCGCTCGAGGATTTCCTCGTTGCCGATAGCGCGGCGGCTGAAACCCAGGCGCTCGGACTCGGCCTGCACCAGCGCGTCCACCTCGGGGTCGTGCTCGGCCTGGCGACTGCCCGGCGCGTACAGGTAATAGCCCTTGCCGCTCTTCTGACCGAAGCGGCCCAGCTCGCACAGGCGGTTGTCCACCTGCACCGCCGGGTCGTCCTGGCCCTGGCCGGCCAGCTCACGGGCACGCCACTCCAGATCGATGCCGACCACGTCGTACATGCGGAACGGCCCCATGGCGAAGCCGAAGCCCTGCAAGGCAGCGTCCACCTGATGCGGCCAGGCGCCTTCGAGCAGCAGCATGCGCGCCTCGCGCACGTAGGTGTGCAGCATGCGATTGCCGATGAAACCGTGGCAGTTGCCGGCCACCACCGCCACCTTGCCCATGCGCGCGCCCAGTTCCTGAGCGGCCTCGAGCACGGCCAGCGCAGTCCTGGCACCGCGCACGATTTCCAGCAGTTTCATGATGTGCGCCGGGCTGAAGAAGTGCAGACCCAGCACGAATTCCGGCCGCGAGGTGACGGCGGCGATGGCGTCGATATCCAGCGCCGAGGTATTGCTGGCGAGGATGGCGCCGGGCTTCATCACCGCGTCCAGCTCACGGAAGATGCTTTGCTTGAGTTCGAGGTTCTCGTACACCGCCTCGATCACCAGGTCGGCCTCGGCCAGCGCCGCGTAGCCGTCCACGGCCTCGACGCGCGCGCGCCGCGCTGCGGCCTCGGCCGAGTCGATACGGCCCTTGGCGACGTTGTGCGCCCAGGTTTGCTCGGCCATCTCCAGGCCGGCCTCGACCATCTGTGGGTTGTTGTCCAGCCACAGCACGCGCAGGCCGGCATTGGCCAGGCTGATGACGATACCGCGGCCCATGGTGCCGGCGCCGATCACGGCGGCACAGCGAAGCGGCGAGACGATGTTGTTCATTGTTGTTCCTCTCGAAAGGCGCCCAGAAGCTTGGGTCACCATAAGCAAGCGGCTACTATTTTTGAAATTTAGTCTTGTGATACGACGTATTCAGTAGATGAATTTCGCCAATTTCGACCTCAACCTGCTGCGCGTGCTCGATGCCCTGCTGCGCGAACAGAACGTGTCCCGCGCCGCCGAACGTCTGGCTCTGAGCCAGCCGGCGGTGAGCAACGCGCTGAATCGCCTGCGCGAGCTGCTCGGTGACCCGTTGCTGGTGCGCGTCGGCCGGCGCATGCAGCCCACGCCACGGGCGCTGGCGCTGGAAGCGCCGATCCGCAGCGCCCTGCGTCAACTGGAACAGAGCCTGAAGGCCGGCGAGACCTTCGAGCCGGGCGAGAGCCGCCAACGCTTCCGCATCGCCGTCACCGACTACGTCGAACTGGTGTGCATGCCGCGCCTGCTCGACCGCCTGAGCCGACGCGCACCGAACATCGGCATCGATATCCACCACCTCGGCCCCGGCCTGCCGCAGGAGGCACTGGACAAGGGCGAACTGGATCTGGTGCTGGGCCGCTTCGACGAGATACCCGCGCGCTTCGCCCGCCGCCACTGGATGAGCGAGACTCTCAGACTGGCGGCACGCAACGACCACCCGCTATTGCAGGGCCAACCGGATCTGGCCACCTTCCTGCGCCTGCGCCATCTCTGGGTGCACGGCGGGCAGACCCGCGGCATGGTCGACCAATGGCTGGGCGAGCAGGGCCTGGCGCGGCAGATTCTCTACACCACGCCGAACTACCTGCAGGCGGCGCACATCGTCGCCGGCAGCGAGCTGACCGCCGTGCTGCCCACCGCTCTGGCCCGGCATTTCGCCACGCTGCTGCCGCTGCGCCTGTACGACCTGCCGTTCTTCCTCAAGCCCTTTCACCTGGAGGTGATCAGCCTGGCGCAACGCCAGCGCGACGCTGCCTTGCACTGGCTGATCGAGGAAATCGTCGCACTGGCCGCACCAGGCGCATCCTAAACGCGGGTCTGCCTATCCGCGCGCCCTCCCAGGTACCAGCCCAGCGCCCCCCACAGGGCGGCGCACAACGCACCGACCATGGCCACCAGCCAGGCGCCATGGCCGAGCATGTCCAGCCCGGCCTTGGCCCAGCCGCTGAGGGCGTCGCCGCCGCGATAGACCACCGTGTCGATGAAGTTCTTCGCCTTGTACTTGCTCTCGGCATCCAGCGGCGCGAAGAGCATCTCCCGCCCTGGCCGCACGAAGGCGTACTCGCCGATGCGCCGCACGATCATCAGGCCCGCCAGCATGGCGAAGGTCGGCGCCAGCGCCAGGCCGATGAAGCCCAGGCAGACCAGCGCCGGCACGGCGGACAGCAGCACGCGCACGCCGAGCCTCTGCGCCACCCGGCCGGTGATCAACACCTGCGTCACCAGAGCCCCTGCCTGCACGATGAAGTCGATGATGCCGAAGATCCGCACCTGAACCGCGCGCTGCGGGAACAGCTCGGCAACCAGGCGCGCCTGCTCGAAGTAGAGAAAGGTACTGACCGAGGTGAGCAGCAGGATGAACGCAGCGATACCCAGCAGGTAGCGCGAGCCCAGCATGCGCGTGAAGCCGCTGAAAGGGTTGCCCGGCACCGGCCTGCACGGGTTTTCGCTGGGCGGGGCCCCCGGCCGGCCGGCACCTGCCTGTTCACGCCAGCGCATAAGGTAGCGCTTGAGCGCGACGGCCAGGCCCAGGAGCACGGCGGCCAGCAGCATCAGCCCCGACTCGCCGAGGCTGCCGACCAGCACGCTGCTGAGCAGCGGCCCGCACAAGCCGCCGACACTGGCACCGGCGGCGATGAAGGCGAACAGGCGGCGCGCCTGGGCCCCGTCGAACACATCGGCCATCAGGCTCCAGGCCACGGAGACGACGAACAGGTTGTAGACCGAGATCCACACGTAGAACACCCGTGCCAGCCAGACGCTTTCATGGTCGAGGCGAAACAGCAGAACGAACGCCAGCAAGTTGAGGCAGAAGAAGCCGTACACCCAGTCGATGAAATGCAGGCGCGGGACGTTCGAGTTGAGCCAGGCCAGGAGCGGAACCGCCAGCAGCATGACCACGAAGGTGGCGCTGAACAGCCACTGCAGGTTGTTCACCCCGCCGGCAATGCCCATCGCCTCGCGGATGGGGCGCAGCATGAAATAGCCGGCGAACAGGCAGAAGAACAGGGCGAAAGCGGCCAGCACCGCGCCCAACTCCCCCTCTTCGGCATTGATCGCCCGCGCCAGGCGCCGGCCGAGCACCTGCATCTCAGGCGAACAGCTCGACGATGCGCTTGCGCTGCGCCGCGTCGGGCAGGCGGCCCTGCCCGGCCTGCAGGTTGTCGGCCATGTAGCGCGGGTTGGAAGTGGCCGGGATCACCGCCGTCACGGCTGGGTTGGCAAGGATGAACTTGAGCATCAGTTGCGCCCAGGAGGTGGCGCCCAGCTCCACCGTGACCCAATCGGGCAGCGTTTTACCGCGCACGCGCTCGAACAGTGCGGCGCGCTGGAAAGGGCGGTTGATCAGCACGGCGATGCCCTTGTCGGCGCAGTAGGGCAGCAGCTCGCGCTCGGCGTTGCGCTCGCCGATGGAGTAGTTGAACTGGACGAAATCCACCGGCTCCTCACGCAATACCTCGAGCAGGCGCTCATGGGCGGAATCCAGGTAATGGGTCACACCGATGTAACGCACCCGTCCCTGCTCCTTGAGCTCACGCAGCAGCTCGAGCTGGGTGCGGGTGTCCTGCAGGTTGTGCACCTGCATCAGGTCGATGGTGTCGCTGCGCAGGGCGGCAAAGCTGGCCTCGATCTGCCGCCGTCCCGCCTCACGCCCGGTGGATGACACCTTGCTGGCCAGGAACAGCTTGCGCCGCAGGCCGTTCTCGGCCGCCAGCGCCCCGCACACGGCCTCGGCACGGCCATAGCTGGGCGCGGTATCCACCAGGCTGGCGCCACTGTTGGCCAGGGTACGCAGCACCTCGCGCAGCGGTTTCAGGGCCTTGTCGTCCAGCGCCACGTCATGGGTGCGCGAGGTGCCCAGACCGATCACCGGCAACGCCTCGCCACTGCTGGGAATGGGCCGACTGAGCAATGCACCGGCAGCGAAGCTGGCGGATAACGACCAGGGCGTCAGGGCGGCCAATACCGCCAGGCTGGCACCACCCTGGAGAATCTGTCGACGACTGGCCATGACGGGACTCCTCTGGACGGCAATCCATTGGTTATAGGCACAGAAGAGGATCAGACCAAGGCGCAGGAGATGCGCGATGTCATCAGAATGAAATGTCCGAAGCGGGCTAGAGGCCCATCATGCGGGGGAATTGAGGCAGGATGCGGCCTAGACCGCGCAATATGCGGTTACGAAAAACCCTGCTGCGCCAAGGCGGGCGACGCAGCAGCGGGGCAAATGGCTCAGGCGACGCGGGCGGACTGTTCGCTGATCAACATGCCGTGAGCGACCGTGTAGCAGCGATGACCGTTCTGCAGCGTCAGCGGGCTGCGGTTGGCAATGATCCACCCCCTGCTCAGCAGCAGTTCGATGTGGGCACGCAGCGCGGGCAGGTGGCGTTGCTCTTTCATGGCAGTAGTTCCTTCACTGGCAGGTCATGTGTCGCCCACAGGGCAGACGCATGCGTGATATGGGTCACACAAGTGTACTGGCCTCCTGCCAGCCCCACCAGCGCCCGGTTCATACAAAATCTTGTAGGAAATTCGCCATGCCCGGCCCGCGCCATGGCTGCGCCAACGCCGTCCCCCGGGGTATGCCGGCTTGGCCACAGCCTCTTTCATCCCGCATCTGCTGTGGTTAGAGTCAGCCACGAACCTCCTGCGAGCACCTTCATGAGCCTGGCCACCTGGGAACTGCTGTCCTACATCGTCACCGTGGTGGCGCTGCCGTTCGCCATCACCGTGTTCCTCGTCGAGCAGCGCAAGGAAAGGCAGAACGAGGAAGACGCCACCTGGCAGCAGGTGTCCGATGCCTACATCGACTTTCTCGAAGTGGTGCTGGCCAATCCGGACCTGCGCCTGCGCAGCCAGCACGCCACCGCCAACCTCAGCGAGGAACAGCAAGAGCGCATGCTGGTGATCTTCGACATGCTGGTCTCGCTGTTCGAGCGCGCCTACCTGCTGCTCTACGAGCCGAAGATGGACGCGAAACGCCAGCGCCGCTGGCATTCCTGGGAGGATTACATGCGCGAATGGAGCCGCCGCGAGGATTTCCGCGAGCGCCTGCCGCACCTGTTGCGCGGTGAAGACCCGGACTTTGCCGCCTATATTCAGCAACTGGCCCAGGAAGAGGCACAGAGCGCGGGATGAGCGGCGCAACTGGCCTGAGGCGCCCGTGCGGCGCTAAGCTGTGGCGATGACCACTCCCTACCTGACTTCGCATCAGACCAGCGGCCTGCGGCTGGGCGGCGACTGGACGCTGGCCCACTACGGCCTGCTCGAGCCGCAGGTGCTGGCTCTGCGCGAACGCCTGCGAGGCGAGGAAGCCGTCGACCTGAGCGCCCTGGCTGCACTGGATACCGCCGGCGCCGGGCTGCTGGTGGAGCTGTTCGGCAGCCAGCGCCTGCGCCAGTTGAGCCTGCAGGCCGAACTCAGCGAGCAGCGCCGCGCCCTGCTGCTGGCCGTGGCCGACGCCATGGCCGGTGAAGAACCGCCGGTGGAGCACGCCAAGCCCTCGGCCATGCGCGAAGTGCTGGGGCATATCGGCGTGGAAATGCAGGAGATGTGGGAGCAGACCACCGCCCTGCTCGGTTTCATCGGGCTGGCCCTGAGCAGCCTGCTGGCATCGCTGCTGCGGCCGCGAAGCTGGCGCGTCACGGCGCTGCTGGCCAACCTGGAACAATGCGGCCTCAATGCCGTACCCATCGTCGCCCTGTTGACCTTCATGGTCGGCGCGGTGGTGGCCTTTCTCGGCGCCACCATCCTCGCCGACTTCGGCGCCAGCATCTACACCGTGAACCTGGTGGCCTTCTCCTTCCTGCGTGAGTTCGGCGTGCTGCTCACCGCCATCCTGCTCGCCGGCCGTACCGCCAACGCCTTCACCGCGCAGATCGGCTCGATGAAGGCCAACGAGGAGATCGACGCCATCCGTACCCTCGGCCTCGACCCCATCGAGTTGCTGGTGCTGCCACGCCTGCTGGCCATGCTCATCGCCCTGCCCATGCTCACCTTCGTCGCCATGCTCAGCGGCCTGCTCGGCGGCGGTATGGTCTGCGCGGTGGCCTTGGACATTCCGCCGGTGATGTACCTGTCGATCCTGCAGGAGAACGTCGAGCTGCAGCATTTCCTGGTAGGCATCCTCAAGGCGCCGATCTTCGCCTTCCTGATCGCCCTGATCGGTTGCCTGGAGGGCTTCAAGGTCAGCGGCAGCGCGCAGTCGGTGGGTGAGCACACCACCTCGGCGGTGGTGCAGTCGATCTTCGTGGTGATTCTGCTCGACGCCCTGGCGGCGCTGTTTCTCATGGAGATGGGCTGGTGAGCCGGGAAAGCATCATCGAGGTACGCGACCTGGGCAATCGCTTCGGCAGCCAGGTGGTGCACCAGCATCTGGATCTCGACCTGTACCGTGGCGAGATCCTCGGCGTGGTCGGCGGCTCGGGTACCGGCAAGTCGGTGCTGCTGCGCAGCATCGTCGGCCTGCGCCAGCCCAGTTCGGGCAGCGTGCGGGTGTTCGGCCAGCAATTGTCCACGCTGACGACCACGCAGCGCTCGCAACTGGAACGGCGCTTCGGTGTGCTGTTCCAGCGCGGTGCGCTGTTCTCCTCGCTGACCGTCACCGAGAACATCGCCCTGCCGTTGATCGAGCATGCCGGGCTGTCGCGGGCCAGCGCCGAGCGCCTGGCCCAGGTCAAGATCGCCCTCGCCGGCCTGCCGCAGAGCGCCGGCGACAAGTATCCCAGCGCGCTGTCCGGCGGCATGATCAAGCGTGCTGCCCTGGCCCGCGCCCTGGCGCTGGATCCGGACATCCTGTTTCTCGACGAACCCACCGCCGGCCTCGACCCCATCGGCGCGGCGGCCTTCGATCAGTTGATCCGCACCCTGTGCGACAGCCTGGGTCTGAGCGTATTTCTGGTCACCCATGACCTGGACACCCTCTACAGCATCTGCGACCGGGTGGCGGTGCTGGCGCAGAAGAAGGTGCTGATCGCAGACCGCCTGGATGTGGTGGCAGCCAGCGACGACACCTGGATTCAGGATTACTTTCACGGCCCGCGTGGACGCGCAGCCGCACAGGCCGCCAACGCGGCCAGGAGCGATTGAATGGAACCCAGAGCCCATCACGTGCTGATCGGCCTGTTCACCGTGATCACGGTGGGCGCCGCCCTGCTGTTCGCCCTGTGGCTGGGCAAGGTCGGTGCCGACAAGGCCTTCAGCGATTACGAGGTGGTCTTCCACGAAGACGTGACGGGCCTGTCCAAGGGCAGCGCGGTGCAGTACAACGGCATCCGCATCGGTGACGTCATCGCCCTCGGCCTGGATCCTAGGGATCCGAGCATCGTCCGGGCGCGCATCCGCGTCGGCGGCGACACCCCGATCAAGAGCGATACCCACGCCCGCCTGGCAATCACCAGCATCACCGGCCTGGCGGTGATCCAGCTCTACGGCGGCACCACCGGCAGCACCCTGCTCAAGGGCGAAGACGGCAAACTCGCGGTGATCATCGCCGATCCTTCGCCGCTGTCACGGCTGATGTCCAATGGCGAGGATCTGGTGCTGGGCATCACCCGCCTGCTGGATCAGGCCAACCGCCTGCTCTCGGACGACAACACCGCGCACGTCAGCCGCACCCTGGCCAATCTGGAACAGGCCACCGCCGGCCTGGCCGGGCAGCGCCAGGAACTGAGCACCGCACTGCAGCAGGTGGCCAGCGCCACCCGTGAGGCCGGCGAACTGCTGCGCACAGCCAACCATCTGCTCGCCGGCCAGGGCAGCCAGACCCTGGAGAACACGGAACGCCTGACCGCCTCGCTGGAGCGCAGCAGCCGCACTCTGGAGAAGCTGCTCGACAGCAACCGCCAGGCGCTGGACAGTGGCATGCAGGGCCTCGGCCAGCTCGGCCCGGCCATCGGCGAGCTGCGCGACACACTTGGCGCGCTGCGCAGCTTCTCGCAGCGTCTGGAACAGGATCCAGCCGGCTACCTGCTGCGCAACGACAGCATCAAGGAGTTCCAACCATGAAGCGTCTTTACCTCCTGCTGCTGGCCAGCCTGCTCGGTGCCTGCTCGCTGCTGCCGCAGAGCGAACCGCTGGACACCTACCTGCTGCCCGCCACGCCGCTGCCAAGCCAGACGCCCGCCGTCGACTGGTCGCTACGCATCAATACCCCGAGCAGCGGCCAGCTACTCGACGGCACACGCATCGTGGTACTGCCCGAGCCCGGCCAGATCAACACCTACCAGGGCGCGCGCTGGAGCGAGCGCACGCCGCAACTGCTGCGTCAGCGCCTGCTCGACGCCTTCAACGACGACGCCCGAATCGCCGCCCTGAGCACCGAGGATCAGCACCTGAAAGCGGATCTCGAACTGGTCAGCGATCTGCGCCGCTTCCATAGTCAGTACCGCGACGGCCGCCCCGAGGCGCTGATCCAGCTCGATGTGCGTCTGGTGGACGTGCGCGATCAGCGCATCCTCGCCAGCCGCCGCTTCAGCGTCAGCCAGCCGGCGAGCGATACCTCGGTGGCTGCGGTAGTGGTCGCCTTCGGCCAGGCCGGCGACCGCCTGGCGCAGGAACTGGTGGACTGGACAGTGAGCGAAGGGCAGCGCGTTACTCCGTAGGGTGCGCCGTGCGTACCGAGCACATCAATCCTTGGTGCGCGCAGCGCACCCTACACGGGCAGGCGGCGCGGCGACGAGTATGGCGTTTGCCGCACGGCAAAGCGCACGCGCTGTGACTAACCGCCCTGCAACCAGGCGCGAACCTCGGCGTAGGGGTAATCCTCCAGCGCGGCAAAGCCGGCCAACTGGCGCGCCTTGAGCTTGGTCAGCAGCGGCGTGGTCACCCCACAGAGAAAGCGCGTCAGGCACTCGTGGCTGGGCATCTGCCCGGTGTGCTGTTGGTGCTTCTCGACGAAGGCGGCGCACAGCGCCTGGGGATCGCGCGCGCTCAACGGCGGCAGCTCAGGGGCTGGCGGCAGCGTGGCAACCTGGCCCTGGCATACCGAACAATGGCCACAACGCTCAGGCGCCTGTTCATCGCCAAAGTACAGCGCCAGGCGCCGACTCAGGCATTCACGGCTCTCGAACAAGGCGAGCATGGCCTGGATGCGGGCGATTTCACTGGCCTCGTGGGCGCGAAAGTGCGTGTGCAGGTCACTGGCCAGGGTGTCCAGCGCGAACTCGGCATCGAGCACGGCATAGACCTCGGTCATCTGCTTGCTTTCCACCTCGACCCAGCCCTTTTCCTGAAAGTAATCCAGCGCCTTGACCACCCGCGCCCGCTCGGCGCCGTGGTCGCGATAGAGCGCATCGAAGTCCAGGGTGCTCCAGGTGCGGGCACGGCGCGAGCTGATCAGAATGGCTTCGACGAACTGCCGTCGCTCACCCTCGAACTTCGCCAACAGCACGTCGTCCTCCAGCAGCAGCTTGAAGCGGTACTCGGCGAAATAGGCATAGCGCGGCGCGATGATGCCGCGCAGTTCCAGTTGCACCAGCAGGGTCTTGAGCGGCAACGCGCGGATATTGCTCGCCTCCGATAGCTGATTGAGCATCAGCTCCCACTGCCCGCCTGCGCCCGCCGCACGCAGCTCCTCCAGCACCACGCGAATCCCGCCCAGCTCCGGGGTATCGCCGTAGACGAAGTTCTCCAGCACGCTCAGGCCATCACGACTAGCCAGTACAAGGCAGTCCGAGACCTGGCCGTCGCGCCCGGCACGGCCGATTTCCTGGCTGTAGTTCTCCACCGACTTGGGCAGGTCGAAGTGCACCACGTTGCGAATATCGCGCTTGTCGATGCCCATGCCGAAGGCGATGGTGGCGACGATGCACTCCAGCTCACTGGCCATGAAACGGCGCTGGATCGACTCGCGCGCCTCATGGGCCATGCCGGCGTGATAGGCGCTGACGGCCAGGCCCTGCCCCTGCAGGCGCTCGGCCACCTGCTCGGCAGTCTTCTGCTGGGTGACGTAGACGATACTGGCCTGGCCGCGACGTGGCGCCAGCCACTGCTGCAAACGCTGCAGCTTGGCGCCACCGGGCACGGGCTCGACCAGCAGGTTGAGGTTGGCGCGATAGAAGCCGGTGGTGACCACGTCCGCCTCGGCGATGGCGAACTTCTCGCGCATGTCGGCGATCACCTTGGGCGTGGCCGTGGCAGTCAGCAGCAGCACCTGGGCGATGCCGAACTGGCGCTGGTAGTCGGGCAGCTTGAGGTAGTCGGGGCGGAAGTTATGACCCCACTCGGAGATGCAGTGCGCCTCGTCCACCACCAGCAGGGAGATCGGCACCTGAGCGATGAAGTTACGAAAGCGCTCGTTCTTCAGGCGCTCCACCGAGATCATCAGGATCTTCAGCTCGCCACTGCGCGCGCGGGCCATGACCTCGGCGCTCTGCTCGCGGCTCTGCGCCGAATCGATGCTGGCCGCGGCGATGCCATGGGCATGCAGGAAGGCAAGCTGATCCTGCATCAGTGCCAGCAGCGGCGAGATCACCAGGGTCAGGTGCGGCAGGTGCAGGGCCGGTAGCTGATAGCACAGCGACTTGCCCGAGCCGGTGGGGAAGATCGCCGCCGCCGAGCGACCGGCGAGCACGGCACTGATCACAGCTTCCTGGCCAGGACGCAGACTATCGAAACCGAAGACGCGTTTGAGGGTGGACATCTGCTTTCACTCCTTTGAAGCAGCTACAAGCGGCAAACCTCAAGTGACAAGCCTACCGAGTCGGCTTCGAGCATATCGCCAAAAACGAAAGTCCGCTTTTGCTTTTACTTGCAACTTGTGGCTTGCAGCTTGCCGCTAAAAGAAAGAAACCGCCCGAAGGCGGTTTCTTTTTGGGGCTCGGCTTAGAGTTGCGGGCCGGCGTTCTTGATCGCGTCGCTGACATCGAACTTGGCGAAGTTGTCGATGAACAGCTTGGCCAGGCCCTTGGCGGCTTCGTCGTAGGCGTTCTTGTCTGCCCAGGTGTTGCGCGGATTGAGCAGGTTGGTCTCGACGCCCGGCACCGACTTGGGCACGTCCAGGTTGATGATCGGCAGGTGCTCGGTCTCGGCACCGATCAGCGCACCGCTCTGGATGGCGGCGATCACACCACGGGTGGTGGGGATGTTGAAACGCTTGCCAACGCCGTAGCCACCGCCAGTCCAGCCGGTGTTGACCAGATAGACCTTGGAGCCGAAGGCATTGATGCGCTTGATCAGCAGCTCGGCGTAGACGCCGGCCGGGCGCGGGAAGAACGGCGCGCCGAAGCAGGTGGAGAAGGTGGACTTGATGCCGCCGCCCGAACCCATCTCGGTGGAACCGACCAGCGCGGTGTAGCCGGAGAGGAAGTGGTAGGCCGCCTGCTCGTTGTTGAGGATCGACACCGGCGGCAGTACGCCGGTCAGGTCGCAGGTCAGGAAGATCACCGCATTCGGCTCGCCGCCCAGGTTCTTCTCGCTGCGCTTCTCGACGTACTCCAGCGGGTAGGCGGCGCGGCTGTTCTGGGTCAGGCTGTCATCGGCGTAGTTCGGTACACGCTCTTCGTCGAGCACGACGTTTTCCAGCACGGTGCCGAATTGGATGGCTTTCCAGATCACCGGCTCGTTCTTCTCGGACAGGTCGATGCACTTGGCGTAGCAACCGCCCTCGACGTTGAACACCACGCCTTCGCCCCAGCCGTGCTCGTCGTCACCGATCAGGTAACGCGACTCGTCGGCAGACAGGGTGGTCTTGCCGGTGCCGGACAGGCCGAAGAACAGAGTGACGTCGCCTTCTTCGCCAATGTTGGCGGCGCAGTGCATCGGCAGCACGTCCTTTTCCGGCAGCAGGAAGTTCTGCACGGAGAACATGGCCTTCTTCATTTCACCGGCGTAACGCATGCCGGCGATCAGCACCTTGCGCGCAGCGAAGTTGATGATCACGCAGCCATCGGAGTTGGTGCCGTCACGCTCAGGCACGCACTCGAAGTTGGCGACGTTGAGGATCTGCCACTCGGCCTTGCCAGCCGGGTTGTAGGTCTCGGGATTGATGAATAGCTGACGGCCGAACAGGTTCTGCCAGGCGGTGGCGGTGGTCATCTTCACCGGCAGATAGTGGGCTTCGGCAGAACCTACGTGAACGTGGGAGACGAAATGATCCTGGGCGGCGTTGAACGCCTCGACGCGATCCCACAGGGCGTCAAACTTGTCGGCCGGGAACGGGCGGTTGATATTGCCCCAGGCGATCTGCGCCTCGGTGCTCGGCTCCTGAACGATGAAGCGATCAGCAGGCGAGCGGCCGGTGCGGTGGCCGGTGCGTACGACCAGCGCGCCATTGGCGGCCAGTTCCCCTTCACCACGGCGAATGGCTTCTTCGACCAGTTGCGCGGCGCTGATGTCGGTGTACACGGCATTGTTGGCTTGCGTCATGAGGATCCCCGTCGGCCGCTGGCCGAGTCTTCCGAACGTTGTGTAGTACAGGGGCAACTGCAACTACACGGTAAAAAAGTCGCGGGAGTATGCCAGAAAAGCGAACGGCTTGGCAGCCTCCGATCCGATCCAGCGCCAATAGTGACAGTCTATTGGCGCGAGAGGTTCATCAGTGACGGGTCTGCGACGGCGCTTCGCTGCCGGCCCCAGCGAACAGTTGGGCGATGTCGGCGGCATCGAACACATAGCGCTCGTTACAGAACTGGCAGTCGATCTCCACGCTGCCGCCCTGCTCGGCCAGCAGGGCTTCGGCATCGGCCTGGCCGAGGCTGGCCAGGGCACTGGCGGAGCGCTCGCGGGAGCAACTGCAGCGAAACTGCAGGGGCTGCTCATCGAACAGGCGCACGTTGTCCTGATGGTAAAGGCGGTGCAGCAAGGTCGGGTTGTCCAGCGCCAGCAACTCCTCGCTGCTGAGGGTGTCGGCCAGGGTCAGCACGTGGTTCCAGCTTTCGCTGCGTGCCTCGGGCTCGGTCTGGTGGTGCGGCGGCAGTTGCTGCAGCAGCAGGCCACGGGCACGCTGGCCGTCAGCCTTGAGCCAGAAGCGGGTGGGCAATTGCTCGGAACTGGCGAAGTAATTGGACAGGCACTCGGCCAGATCCACGCCGTCGAGGGCGACGATGCCCTGGTAACGCTGGCCCTTGGCCGGATCGATGGTGATGGCCAGCACGCCATCGGGCATCAGGCTCTGCAGATCGGCATCGGCGCCGATCTGCTCGCCGTCGTAGCGGGCGATGCCGCGCAGTTCACGGGCGCTGGAGCATTCGACCATGAGCAGCGGCAGCGGCCCTTCGGAACGCACCTGCAGCACCAGCAGGCCGTCGAACTTGAGGGTGCCGACCAGCAGCGCGGCAGCGGCCATCATCTCGCCGAGCAGTTGCGCCACCGGCTGCGGATAGGCGTGCTTGGCCAGCACGTGGGCATAGCTTTCACGCAGGGCGACCAGCTCGCCGCGCACATCGGTGTCGTCGAATAGGAAGCGTTGGCTGAAGTCGTTCATGGCGGTCTGCCCAGGGTCTGCAAAAAAGGCTGGCGATTTTATGCACAAATGCCTCTGCAACCAAGGCCCGGACGTCGAGCGCCTTCTGCCTGAACACGGCCTGAACCAAGCACCAAGTCACATTGCATGCCCGAGACAAGGGCCTAATATGCGCGCGCTTAGGGTAGAGCCGTCATATTTCTGCAAAGGGACTTTTCATGCCAACCCCATTCCTCAATACGCAGTGGCGCCCAAAACCACTGTTGACCTGCCATATCGTCAGCCTGCTGCTGCTCGCCAGTTGGCTGTGGCAGCCTACGCGGCAACTGTGGGACGCCTTCGATCTGTGGCTGTTCCACCTGCTCAACGACCCGGTGCATGCCGGCGGGCTGTGGGCGCATATCTGGGCCATCGGCAGCATGCGCCCGGTGGATGCCGGCGTCGGTGTGGTGATGCTGGCGGTGATGCTCAAGGCCGGCCTGGTGTTCGAGGGGCCACAGGTACGCCGCGCGCTCTATGCCTTCCTGGCCATGCTGGTGGTGATGCTGCTGATTCGCGTGCTGTTTTCCGACCTGGTCGAGTACATGGGCTGGCAACGCCAGAGCGCCTCGCTGGCGGTGGAAGGCAGCGCCCGGTTGACCGAGATGTTCCCGGCCTGGGAAGAGCGCTGGGATCTCAAGGACAGCGCCAGCCGCAGCTTCCCCGGCGACCATGCTTCGGTACTGATGATCTGGGCCTACTTCATGACCTTCTTCGCCCGTGGCTGGCGCCTGGCGCTGGTCTGGACGATTGCCGTGATCGGCATGCTGCCGCGCCTGGTGGCCGGCGCGCACTGGGGCTCGGACGCCTTCGTCGGTGGCGTGCTGCTGAGCCTGATCGGCATGGCCTGGGGCTGCTACACACCGCTGGGTTACCGCGCCAGCGAGTGGCTGGAGAAGATCAGCCTGCCGTTCACCTCACGCCTGGCCAGGCTGCCGCTGTTAGGCAACATCAGCGTCGTCAGCGGGCGCTGACACGCTCCTACAAATCTTCATCGTCCCAGGGGTGGCGCAGGCCGCCGCTCTGCTGTTCATTGAACTGATGGATCTGCCGGCGCTGCTTCTTGCTCGGTCTACCCTCGGTCTGCACGCCAAGGGCGCCGGCCTTGCGTAGCGCCGCAGCCTGCTCGCGGCGGGCAATGCTTTCTTCCGTCTCGCGATAGAGCAACTGCGCCTCCGGCGCGCCACGGCGCACGGCGGAAAGCGCCAGCACCTGCACGGTGCGCTCGTCGAAACCGGTGCGCAGCACGTACTCGTCACCCACCTTGGGCTCCTTGCCGGGTTTGCAACGCTCGCCGCGATGATGCACCTTGCCCCCTTCTATGGCCGCCTTGGCCAGGGCACGGGTCTTGTAGAAGCGTGCCGCCCACAGCCATTTGTCCAGCCTGACCTTGTCGTCGTCTTTTTCGCTCATCTCACACTCTGTTGGTTCAAGCATGCCGCTCATGCGTGCATCCCTGATGCAGTTGTCACACAGCGCATCTAGAATGCGCGGAACTATAGGCCCTGTCAGTCACGGGGGAACACTGTCGTCGTGAAAAACATCGACCCTCTCAGCGTGATCGGCCTGCGCGAATGGATCAACCTGCCCGAGCTCGGCATCATCGGCCTGCGTGCCAAGATCGATACCGGCGCCAGTACCTCCAGCCTGCATGCCAGCGATATCCAGCCGTTCCAGCGCGACGGCGAGGACTGGGTGCGCTTTACCGCCTATCTCGGCACCCAGGTGCAGCGCCGCCACCGCTGCGAAGCGCCGCTGGTGTCGGTGCGACGCATCAAGAGCTCCAATGGCCAGGTACAGAACCGCTACGTGATCCGTACCGAGCTGGCCCTGGGTGATCGCCTGTGGCCTGTGGAATTCACCCTGGCCTGCCGCAAGACCATGCGCTACCGCGTGCTGCTCGGCTCCAAGGCGCTGGTCGCCGGTGGCCTGCTGGTCAACCCGGCGCTGAGCTACGTGCAAGACAAACCCGCCCTGCCCTCATCCCTTTCATCAGGTGCCCAATGAAAATCGCCGTGCTGTCGCGCAACCCGCGTCTGTATTCCACCCGCCGTCTGGTGGAGGCTGGCGAGCAACGCGGGCATGAGATGCAGGTGATCGACACCCTGCGCGCCTACATGAACATCGCCAGCCACAAGCCGCAGATCCACTACCGTGGCCAGGCGCTGGAAGGCTTCGAGGCGGTGATCCCGCGCATCGGCGCCTCGGTGACCTTCTATGGCTGCGCGGTGTTGCGCCAGTTCGAGATGATGGGCGTCTACCCACTCAACGAATCGGTGGCCATCAGCCGCTCGCGCGACAAGCTGCGCGCCCTGCAACTGCTGTCGCGCAAGGGCATCGGCCTGCCGGTGACCGGTTTCGCTCACTCGCCGGACGACATTCCCGACCTGATCCAGATGGTCGGCGGCGCGCCGCTGGTGATCAAGGTGCTGGAGGGCACTCAGGGCATGGGTGTGGTGCTGGCCGAGACGCACAAGGCCGCCGAGTCGGTGATCGAGGCCTTCCTCGGCCTCAAGCAGGACATCATGGTGCAGGAATATATCAGCGAGGCCGGCGGCGCCGACATTCGCTGCTTCGTGGTCGGCGACAAGGTGATCGCGGCGATGAAGCGCCAGGCCAAGGCCGGCGAGTTCCGCTCCAACCTGCATCGCGGCGGCAGCGCCAGCCTGATCAAGATCACCCCGGAAGAGCGCATGACTGCCGTGCGTGCGGCCAAGGTGATGGGCCTGAACGTGGCCGGTGTGGATATCCTGCGCTCCAACCATGGCCCGCTGGTGATGGAGGTGAACTCCTCACCGGGCCTCGAAGGCATCGAGACCACCACCGGCAAGGACGTCGCCGGCATGATCATCGAGCACCTGGAGAAGAACGCCGAGCACGGCCAGACTCGCACCAAGGGGCGCGGATGAGCACGCCGTTCGACGGTAGCCTGGCGCTGATCGCTCCCGCCTCGGCCATCGCCGAAGAGGTGCTGGAAGCGACCCTGGCCCAACTCGACGTCTTGGGCATCCGCTATCACCTGGGCCGGCACGTACGCACCCGTCACCGCTACCTGGCCGGCACGCCTGAGCAGCGCCTGGACGACCTGCATCAGGCCTTTACCCTGCCCGACATCGACGCCGTCTGGTGCCTGCGCGGGGGCTATGGCTGCGCGCAACTGGTGGCGGATATCGACTGGACGCTGCTGCAGCAGGCCAGCCCACGCCCGCTGATCGGCTTCTCCGACCTGTCGATCCTGCTCGAAGCCTTTGCCCGGCATGAGCTGCCGGCCATCCATGGCCCGGTGGCCACGGTCCTGGGCCATCAGGCACTGGCGGCGCCGGGTGGCCAGCGCGAGCGGCTGGCCTCGATGCAGGCGCTGTGGAGTCTGCTCGCGGGGCAACACCGGCAGTTGCCGGTACGACATATCAGCGGCCCGCAACAGGCCATCGAAGGCCGCTTGCAGGGTGGCAACCTCACGGCTCTGGCCAGCGCCTGCGGAACCCCTGCCGGGCTGCGCCTGGCAGAAGACTCGATCCTGATTCTGGAAGACGTCGGCGAGCCCTACTACCGCCTGGAGCGCAGTCTCTGGCAACTGCTGCACGGCTTCGCCGGGCGCAAGCCGCGGGCATTGTGCCTGGGCAGTTTCACCGACTGCCCTCGGCGCGGGGTGCATCACAGCCTCGAAGAAATCTTCGCCGAGTACCTGGCACCACTGGGCATCCCGCTGTATGGCGACCTGCCCAGTGGCCACGGCGATGCCAATTTCCCCTGGCCCTACGGCCAACACGCCCGTCTGTTCGGCGACAGCCTGACCTGGTAATCCGCCGCCCCGTTCTCAGACCGCATCGCGCGGCAACAACAACCCCAGTGGCAAACGCACCCGCGCCTCCAGGCCACCGCCGCTGCGGTTGCGCAGCTCGACGCTACCGCCGTGCTGCGCGGCGATGCGCTTGACGATGGCCAGGCCCAGGCCGGTGCCACGTCCGCCACGGGCGCGATCGCCGCGAATGAAGGGGTTGAAGATGCTGTCCAGCTCGGCCGGGTCGATGCCGGTACCGCGATCGAGCACGCTCAGCACCACGTAGGGCGCGTTCTGGTCGCCGGCCAGGCTGGCGACCACTTCCACCGCATCGCCACCGCCATGATTGAGGGCGTTTTCCACCAGGTTGGTGAGCAGGCGCTTGATCGACACGCGCCGTAGCGGGAAGGGCGGAATGCTCTCAAGGCACAGGCGCACGCGCTCGCTGCCCTGGTTGTAGGGCGCCAGGGTTTCGCGCACCAACTCGGGGAAGTCGGCTTCCTCCACCGGCTCGCCGCGACCATCGCGGATGAAGGCGAGGAACTGGTCGAGGATCGCGTCCATGTCCTCGATATCGCGCACCATGTCGTCGGTCAGCTCGGAATCGTTGTCCATGAACTCCAGAGCCAGGCGCAGGCGCGTCAGCGGCGTGCGCAGGTCGTGGGAGACGCCGGCCAGCATCAGCTCGCGCTCGCGAGAGGCCTGCTCGACATCCTCGGCCATCTGGTTGAAGGCGCGGTACACCTCGGTCATCTCGCTTGGCGTATCGCTGATCGGCAGGCGCACGCTGCGCCCCTGGCCAAGCTGGCGGGCAGCGAACACCAGACGCTTGAGCGGGGCGTTGAGTTGGCGCACGAAGATCCAGGCGGCGCCAGTGGAAATCAGGCCAATGCCGAGAAACCAGCCGAGCACGCTCCAGATACGCTGCCCGCGCAAGGGGTGCGGGTACATGGGCACCCGCACCCAGCCGTCGCCAAGGCTCGGCGCGCGCACCCAGAGCGCGGGCGGCGTGGTCGCACGCACCCGGGTTTCGGTGTCAGGGCCGAGTTCGGTCTGCATCTGCCGCTGGAAGATTTCGCTGTACGGCCAGTGTTGCTCGTTGGGCGGCACCTGATCGCTGGGCGTGCGCTTGAGGCCGGCGGCCTCGGCGATGTGATCGCGGTCGTCCGGATTGGCGGCCCAGTAGGCGCGCAGGGTCAGTGCTGCGCCGTGGCTGTACTGGCGGTCGACCAGTACGTCTTCGTTCATCATCAGATAAACCAGGGTCAGCGCCTTGGAGAACAGCACGACGACGAGCACCAGCCAAAGGGTACGGGCGAAGAAGCTTTGCGGGAACCAGACAGGAGCCTTCACGAGCGGCAAGCCCCGGAGGTGCAGCTACAAGCCTCAAGCCTCAAGCTACAAGTGGTTGTACCGCCCGCTTTTTCCTGCAGCTTGTGGCTTGCAGCTTGCAGCTTCATTTATTCCCGTCCGGCACGAAGACGTAGCCCACGCCCCAAACGGTCTGGATATAACGCGGCTTGGACGGATCCGGTTCGATCAGGCGGCGCAGGCGGCTGATCTGCACGTCGATGGAGCGCTCCAGAGCATCCCACTCGCGGCCACGGGCCAGGTTCATCAGCTTGTCGCGAGTCAGCGGCTCGCGCGCATGTTGTACCAGGGCCTTGAGCACGGCGAACTCGCCGGTGGTGAGCATGTGCACCTCATCGCCCTTCTTCAACTCGCGGGTGGCCAGCGACAGCTCGTACTCGCCGAAGCTGACCTTCTGATCCTCGGTGCCCGGCGCACCCGGCACCACGGGAGCCTGCCGGCGCAGTACGGCCTTGATGCGCGCCAGCAGCTCGCGCGGGTTGAAGGGTTTGGCCAGATAATCGTCGGCGCCCAGTTCCAGGCCCTGGATGCGGCTGCCCTCGTCGCCCTTGGCGGTGAGCATGATGATGGGCATTTGATTGCCCGCCTCGCGCAGGCGGCGGCAGGCGGAAAGGCCATCCTCGCCCGGCAGCATCAGGTCGAGCACCACCAGATGGAACAGCTCGCGAGCCAGCAGGCGGTCCATCTGCTCGACGTTCTCCACCGCGCGCACCCGATAGCCCTGCTCATCGAAGAAACGCTCGAGCAGGCGGCGCAAACGGGCGTCGTCATCGACGATGAGAATCTTCTCGCCTTCGGCAACTGGGGCAGCGGACTGGGTCATGGCGTCTCCTTGGGCAGCCGTACTGATGACGGCAAGTGGCGGCATTATCGCTCAGGCGCATGGCTGGGCGCCTCAGCCATTGTTAGCAGATTTTTCCCCGAATGGTTCTCAGCAGCCGTGAATGCGGTGTTTATAATGCGCCGCTTTCGTTCTGGCCAGCATGCTTGCGGCCACCCTAGTCGTTCCAGTGTGGGTAGCTTTATCTATGGACAGCATCAACAACCGCATCGCCGAAGAGCTGGGCGTGCGCCCGCAGCAAGTCGCCGCCGCCGTGGCCCTGCTCGACGAAGGCTCCACCGTGCCTTTCATTGCCCGTTACCGTAAAGAGGTAACCGGCAGCCTCGACGACACCCAACTGCGCCATCTGGAAGAGCGCCTGCGCTACCTGCGTGAGCTGGACGAGCGCCGCGTGGCGATCCTCGCCAGCATCGAGGAACAGGGCAAGCTGACCCCGGAGCTCAAGCGCGAGATCGACCTGGCCGACACCAAGACGCGCCTCGAAGATCTCTACCTGCCGTACAAGCAGAAGCGCCGCACCAAGGGCCAGATCGCCCTGGAGGCCGGCCTCGGCGAACTGGCCGACGCGCTGTTCGCCGACCCGAGCCTGGCACCGGAAGCCGAAGCCGAGCGCTTTATCGACGCCGACAAGGGCTTCGCCGATGTAAAAGCCGTGCTCGAAGGCGCCAAATACATCCTCATGGAGCGCTTCGCCGAAGACGCCGCGCTGCTCGACAAGCTGCGCAGCTTCCTCAAGGACAACGCCACCCTCAGCGCACGCCTGGTACCGGGCAAGGAAAACGAAGGCGCCAAGTTCAGCGACTACTTCGAGCATGACGAGCCGCTCAAGGGCGTACCGTCGCACCGTGCGCTGGCGATCTTCCGCGGCCGTAACGAAGGCATTCTCAGTGCCAGCCTGAAAGTCGGCGAAGAGCTGCCAGGCACCCTGCACCCGTGCGAACTGATGATCGGCGAGCGCTTCGGCCTCGAGAACAAGGGCCGCGCTGCAGACAAGTGGCTGAGTGAGGTGGTGCGCTGGACCTGGAAGGTCAAGCTGTACAACCACCTGGAAACCGACCTGCTCGGCGAGCTGCGCGAGAAGGCCGAGGACGAGGCGATCAGCGTGTTCGCCCGTAACCTGCATGACCTGCTGCTGGCCGCCCCGGCCGGCCCGCGCGCCACGCTGGCGCTCGACCCGGGCCTGCGCACCGGCTGCAAGGTGGCCGTGGTCGACGCCACCGGCAAGGTGCTGGAAACCGCCACCGTCTACCCGCACGCCCCACGTAACGACTGGGACGGCACCCTGGCGATCCTCGCCAAGCTGTGCGCCAAGCATGGCGTCGACCTCATTTCCATCGGCAACGGCACCGCCAGCCGCGAGACCGACAAACTGGCCGCCGAACTGATCAAGAAGGTGCCGGGCCTCAAGCTGACCAAGGTGATGGTCTCCGAGGCCGGCGCCTCGGTGTACTCGGCCTCGGAACTGGCCGCCCGCGAATTCCCCGATCTCGACGTGTCGCTGCGCGGTGCAGTAAGCATCGCCCGCCGCCTGCAGGATCCGCTGGCCGAGCTGGTGAAGATCGACCCGAAATCCATCGGCGTCGGCCAGTACCAGCACGACGTCTCCCAGCTCAAGCTGGCACGCAGCCTGGACGCCGTGGTCGAGGACTGCGTGAACGCCGTTGGCGTGGACGTGAACACCGCCTCTGCCGCCCTGCTGGCACGCATCTCCGGCCTCAATGCGACCCTGGCGCAGAACATCGTGCAGTACCGCGACGCCAACGGCGCCTTCGCCTCGCGCGCCGAGCTGAAGAAGGTGCCGCGCCTGGGCGAGAAGACCTTCGAGCAGGCTGCCGGCTTCCTCCGCGTGATGAACGGCGACAACCCGCTGGATGCCTCGGCGGTACACCCGGAAACCTATCCGCTGGTCGAGCGCATCGCCCAGGACACCGGCCGCGATATCCGCTCGCTGATCGGCGACTCGGGCTTCCTCAAGCGCCTGGATCCGGCCAAGTTCACCGATGAGCGCTTCGGTCTGCTGACCGTCGGCGACATCCTCAAGGAACTGGACAAACCCGGCCGCGACCCGCGCCCGGAGTTCAAGACCGCCGAGTTCCAGGAAGGCGTGGAAACCCTCAATGACCTCAAGCTGGGCATGGTGCTCGAAGGCGTGGTGACCAACGTCACCAACTTCGGTGCCTTCGTCGACATCGGCGTGCATCAGGACGGCCTGGTGCACATCAGCGCGCTGTCGGAGAAGTTCATCAAGGACCCGCACGAGGCGGTCAAGGCCGGCGACGTGGTCAAGGTCAAGGTGATGGAAGTGGACATCCCGCGTAACCGCATCGCCCTGTCCATGCGCATGGGCGACACCCCCGGCGAGAAAGTCGAGGGTGCGCGTGGCGGCCAGCGCAGCAGCGGCAACCGTGGCGGCAACACACCGCGCAGCGAGCGCCATTCCAGCCAGGACAAGCCGGCTCCGGCCACTGGCGGCATGGCTGCCCTGTTCGCCAACGCCAAGCAGTTGAAGAAATGAGCGACGCACAGGAAATAGGCGCCAGCAGCGCCTTTTCCCGCCTGCTCGGCCTGGAGATTCTCCAGGTCGGTGGCGGTGAGGCGCGCGTGCGCCTGACTCTCACCGATGAGCTGCGCAACCTGCACGGCAAGCTGCACGGCGGCGCGCTGTTCTCGCTGATCGACACCGCCATGGGCCAGGCCAGCCACAGCCTGGGCGATGGCAACCCGAACAGCGTGACCCTGGAATGCAAGATCAACTACATCCGCCCGGTGTCCGAAGGCAGCGTGCTGTGCCATGCCAAGGTGCTGCATGCCGGGCGCCGCACCCAGGTAGTGGAAGCCGAAGTGCTGCAGGGCGACAAGCTGGTCGCCAAGGCACAAGGCACCTTCGCCTGCATATAAGCAGCCGCAAGCTGCAAGCCATAAGCTGCAAGGGAAAGACATAACGTGCGCAGCCGGGAGCAAGCGGTTCCTGCCTGCGCCCTCTTACTTGAGGCTTGCAGCTTGAAGCTTGTTGCTGCAGTCCTCATATTGTGGCGACTGCCCAGTTAGGAATTGCATCTTGAGCGACCTTCTCTCCCGCCGCCTGGCCCAGCTCGGCGAGCCGGCCAACCTGTCCCTGCTGGGTGAATGCCTGCACGGTATCGAGCGCGAATGCCTGCGCATCGACCACGACGGCCAACTGGCCCTGACCCCGCATCCGCAGGCCCTGGGCTCGGCGCTGACCCACGCGCAGATCACCACCGATTACTCCGAGTCACTGCTGGAATTCATCACCGGCACCGCCACCGATCCGGCGCAAACTCTGGACGAGCTGGAACGCATCCATCGCTTCACCAATGGCAAGCTCGACGGCGAGCTGCTGTGGAGCGCCTCGATGCCCTGCCAGTTGCCGGACGAGGAGACCATTCCCATCGCCCGCTACGGCAGCTCGCACATCGGCCGGCTCAAGTACGTGTACCGCAAAGGCCTGGCGCTGCGTTACGGCAAAACCATGCAGTGCATCGCCGGTATCCACTACAACTTCTCCCTGCCCGAAGGGCTGTGGCAGTTGCAGCAGCAGAGCGAAGGCAGCGAGCAGAGTGCACGCGACTACCAGTCGGCACGCTATATCGCACTGATCCGCAACTTCCGCCGCTATAGCTGGTTGCTGATGTACCTGTTCGGCGCCTCACCGGCGCTGGACAAGGGCTTCATGCGTGGTCGCCCGCACCAGTTGCAGGAGCTGGATGCCAGCACCCTGTACCTGCCCTATGCCACCAGCCTGCGCATGAGCGACCTGGGCTACCAGAGCAACGCGCAAGCCGGCCTGACTCCCTGCTACAACGACCTGGCCAGCTATACCGACAGCCTGCGTCTGGCAGTCGGTACGCCCTACCCGGCCTATGTCGAAGCCGGCACCAAACGCGGCGACGAGTGGTTGCAGCTCAATACCAACATCCTGCAGATCGAGAACGAGTACTACTCGAGCATCCGTCCCAAGCGCGTCACCCATAGCGGCGAACGGCCGATCCAGGCGCTGATGAGCCGTGGCGTGCAGTACGTGGAAGTGCGCTGCCTGGACATCAATCCCTTCCTGCCGCTGGGCATCGACCTGGCCCAGGCCCGCTTCATCGACGCCTTCCTGCTGTTCTGCGCGCTGGAAGACAGCCCGCTGCTGGAAAACGGCGAGTGCAGCAACTGCACCAGCAATTTCCTCAAGGTGGTCAAGGAAGGTCGGCGCCCCGGGCTGCACCTGCAGCGTGGCGGTCAGCCGGTGGAACTCAAGAGCTGGGCCGGCGAGCTGCTCGAACGCATCCTGCCGCTGGCCGAGATGCTCGACCGCGCCCAGGGCAGCACTGCCCATGTCGAAGCCCTGGCCCAACAGCAAGCCAAGGTGGCGGACGTGGAGATGACCCCCTCGGCGCAGGTACTGGCGATTCTGCGTCAGGGCCAGAGCTTCACCGAGTTCGCCCTGCAGCAAAGCCGTCAGCATGCCGAGTATTTCCAGTCCCAGCCGCTGGAGGCCGGACAACAGGCTGCGCTGGAACAGGCCGCGCGCCAGTCGCTGGCCGAGCAGGCCGAGCTGGAGGCACAGGAAGAAGGCGATTTCGACGCCTTCGTCGCCGCCTACCAGGCCAGCATTCTCGCCCTGGCCGTGTGAACCTCGTCACAAAGCCTGCCAGCGGAGCAAAAGGCCGGACGGGCGGCCAGACGACCGCTCGGGCGACCAACTAGCATGAATTCAACGGACTGATATGGGAGCACGCCAGATGGCGCCCGAGCGACACGATGCCTCGCCGCAATGGAGCCTGGAAGGCCTCACCAAGGCGTACCAGCAGGGCTACATGGCCGGCCTCACCGGCCAGGCCAAAGCCCGCCAACCCTACGCCGAAGACATTCCGGCCGCCGCCTGGGAGGCCGGCTGGGACGATGGCCAGGAGAAGTGGCGCCTGCACCAGCACAGTGCCTGACGAGCGGTAGCCCGGATGCAATCCGGGCCTTTCCCTCCCCATTCGGGGGCGCAACGCACCCTACAGGGCTTTCTCGAACACCTTGGAATTGCGCTGATAGTTGTACAGCGAGGCGCGCGCTATCGGCATGCGCTCGACGCTGCTGGGCTCGAAGCCACGTTCGCGGAACCAGTGCGCGGTGCGCGTGGTGAGCACGAACAGGGTCTTGATGCCCTGCGCCCGCGCCCTGGCCTCGATACGCTCGAGCAGTTCGTCACCCCGGCCGCCGTGGCGGTAGTCGGGGTTGACCGCCAGGCAGGCCAGCTCGCCACAGTCCGAATCGGCGATGGGATAGAGCGCGGCGCAGGCGATGATCAGCCCCTCGCGCTCGACGATGCTGAACTGCTCGATCTCCCGCTCCAGCACCTCGCGCGAACGGCGCACCAGAATGCCCTGCTCCTCCAGCGGGCGAATCAGCTCGATCAAGCCGCCGACATCCTCGATGGTCGCTTCACGCAACGACTCGAACTGTTCCTGAGCCACCAGGGTGCCATTGCCGGCGCGGGTGAACAGCTCGCTGAGCAACGCGCCGTCCTCGGCGTAACTGACGATATGGCTGCGCTTCACCCCTCCCCGACAGGCCTGGGCAGCGGCATCGAGCAATTCGCCCTGGTAGTTGCTGCCCAGGCGCGCCAGATGCGCTGGCACCTGCTGTGGGCGCAGCTCGCGCACCAGCTTGCCGTGCTCGTCGAGCAGGCCGTCCTCGGCGCCGAACAGCAGCAGCTTGTCGGCCGCCAGGTCGATGGCGGCGCGGGTGGCGACATCCTCGCAGGCCAGGTTGAAGATCTCCCCGGTGGGCGAATAGCCCAGCGGCGACAGCAGCACGATGCTGCGCTCGTCGAGCTGGCGATTGATGCCCTTGCGGTCGATGCGCCGTACTTCGCCGGTGTGGTGATAGTCGATGCCATCGACCACGCCGATCGGCCGCGCGGTGACGAAGTTGCCGCTGGTCAGGCGCAGGCGCGAGCCCTGCATCGGTGAGGCGGCCATGTCCATCGACAGGCGCGCCTCGATGGCGATTCGCAACTGGCCGACGGCGTCGATCACGCACTCCAAGGTCGGCGCATCGGTGATACGCAGGTCGCGGTGGTAATGCGGAGTCAGGCCGCGAGCCGCCAGGCGCGCCTCGATCTGCGGGCGCGAACCATGCACCAGCACCAGGCGCACGCCGAGGCTGTGCAGCAGCACCAGGTCGTGGACGATATTGGCGAAATTGGGGTGGGCGACACCCTCACCCGGCAGCATGACCACGAAGGTGCAGTCGCGGTGGGCGTTGATATAGGGCGAAGCGTGGCGTAGCCAGGTGACGTAGTCGTGCATGTAGAGATCCGTGGGCTTCGAGACGTTTTGGGCGGGTGCGAGCCGCCATGTTCGGTTGGAAAGTCGGTCTCATCGTCGCTGCACGTCGTCACTCCGGGTCAGGCAATAGTGCTGGATCAGTTGCCGTAGCAGCGCCACGGTCGGTTCGATGCGGGCCAGCTCCAGGTGTTCCCCGGGCTGGTGCGCGCATGCGATGTCACCGGGGCCGAGCACCAGGGTCTCGCAACCAAGGTGCTGAAGATAAGGCGCCTCGGTGCCGAATGCCACCGCTTGCGCCGTATGCCCAGTCAGCCGCTCGGCCAGGCGCACCAGCTCGGCGTCAGCGCTTTGCTCGAAGGGCGGCACGGCCGGGAACAGCGGGCCGTAGTCGATGCGCACTTCATGCTTGAGTGCCAGCGGCTGCAGCTTGCCGCGGATGGCCGCACGCAACTGCTCCGGATCCATGCCCGGCAGCGGGCGCAGGTCGAACTCCAGGGCACACTGGCCACAGATGCGGTTGGGGTTGTCGCCGCCGTGTATGCAGCCGAGGTTCAGCGTCGGTTGCGGCACGCTGAACTGCGGGTTGTTGAACTCACGCTGCCACTGCGCGCGCAGGCCACGCAACTCGCCCATCACGTCCTGCATGGCCTCCAGCGCGCTATGGCCGAGCGCCGGATCGGAGGAATGGCCACTCTGGCCGAGGATGTCGATGCGCTCCATCATCACGCCCTTGTGCAGGCGAACCGGCTTGAGGCCGGTCGGCTCGCCGATCACCGCCGCGCGGCCAAGCGGCCTGCCGGCATCGGCCAGGGCACGGGCGCCGGCCATCGAGCTTTCCTCGTCACAGGTGGCGAGAATCAGCAGCGGTTGCTGGAAAGGCTGATCGAGCAGCGGACGGACAGCCTCGATGACCAGAGCGAAGAAGCCCTTCATGTCGCAACTGCCCAGGCCCACCCAGCGGTCGCCCACCTCGGTCAGCTTGAGCGGGTCGCTCTGCCACAGCGCGGCATCGAAGGGCACGGTATCGCTGTGCCCGGCCAGCACCAGGCCACCGGGGCCGGTGCCACGGCTGGCGAGCAGGTTGAACTTGCCGGGGGCGATCTGCTGGGTTTCGCAGGCGAAGCCCAGCTCACCGAGCCAGGTGGCGAGCAATTCGATGACGGGAGCGTTGCTCTGATCCCAGTTGGGCTGGGTACAGCTCACCGACGGCGCGGCGATCAGCGCAGCGAACTGCTCTCGAAAGGACGGCAAAGGCATCGGCGCTCTCCTGGGTCGGAGCCCCCATGATAGGGGCATCCAACCTCAGGTGAAACCGCCAGAGCGGAATCAGACGCCGCCGAACAGCCCGCGCAGAATGAAGAAGAAGATGATCGACAGCACCGCGCCAGCCGGCAGGGTGATGATCCAGGAGAGGAAGATCTTGCCAATCATGCCCAGGTTCAGCGCACCGATACCGCGCGCCATGCCGACACCGAGAATGGCGCCGACCAGGGTGTGGGTGGTGGACACCGGCAGGCCCAGGCCCGAGGCGCTGACCACGGTGGTGGCGGCGGCCAGTTCGGCGGCGAAGCCACGGCTGGGGGTCAATTCGGTGATTTCCTTGCCGATGGTGGCGATCACCTTGTAGCCGTAGGTAGCCAGGCCGACCACGATGCCCAGCGCGCCCAGCAGCAGGATCCAGCCCGGTACGATGGATTTTTCGCCAGCGGCCAGGTCACCGCCGCTCTGGATCACGCCGACGATGGCGGCCAGCGGGCCGACCGCGTTGGCCACGTCGTTGGAGCCGTGAGCGAAAGCCATGGAACAGGCAGTGAAGATCATCAGAATGGCGAACACCTTCTCCACGCTGGAGAAGTGGAAGGCCTTGTCCGCTTCGGCATCGACATGGATGCGGCTGAGCAGGGCGATGCCAATCAGCATGACCAGCACGCCGATGCCCAGCGAGAGGAAGAAGCCCTCGGTGCTGGAGAGGTTCAGACCAACGTGCTTGAGGCCCTTGCTCAGGGTCATCAGCGAGATCATGAAGCCGGTGATGAACATGTACAGCGGCACGAAGCGCTTGGCATTCTTGAATGGGTTATCGGTGTCGATGATCAGCTTCTGCACGCTGACAAACAGGCAGAAGGAAATGATGCCCGCCAACATGGGGGTGACCACCCAACTGGCGACGATGGGACCGACGCCGCTCCAGTGCACGGCATCCACCGACACGCCCACGGCGGCGAAGCCGATCACTGCACCGACTATGGTGTGGGTGGTGGACACCGGCCAACCGCGCATCGACGCCACCAGCAGCCAGGAACCGGCGGCCAGCAAGGCCGACATCATGCCCAGCACCATCAGGTTGGGGCTGATCAGGCTGGCATCGACGATGCCGTTCTTGATGGTTTCGGTCACCTCACCGCCGGCCAGGTAGGCGCCGCAGAACTCGAAGACCATGGCAATGATGATCGCCTGTTTGATGGTCAATGCACGCGAGCCAACGGATGTACCCATGGCGTTGGCTACATCGTTGGCCCCGACACCCCAGGCCATGAAAAAACCGAAAAGACAGGCAAGTACGAGCAGAACCAGCCCGTAGTCCGCAATCAGAGACATAAAGTTAGTTTCCGTAGATCCCAGAAAGGACGCTGGCGCTTAGCGCGCCAGCAGTTGTTCCAGTCGGTTGCCCACTCGTTGGGCACGGTCGGCGACATCGCCGACCCAGTCGATGATCTGATAGAGGAACATCACATCGACCGGGGGAAGATCCTTCTCCAGCGTGAACAGGTTGCGGCGCACCTCGATCTGCAGGCGGTCGGTGTCATTCTCGATCGCACCGAGCTCCTCGATCAGGTTTTCCACAAGCTCCGCCTCGCGACCGGCGAAACCGGTCTCGAGCAGTTCGTCCAGCTCGTTCATCGCCTTCAACGCTTGCGCGCTGGCGTCCACGCTGCGCTGCACGTAGGTGCGCATCAAGGGCTGCAACGCCTGCGGAATGGCCATCTGCCGACCAAGCATCAGGCCGGCGATGTCCTTGGCACGGTTGGCGACTTTGTCCTGTACACTGAGCAGTTCCAGCAGATCCGAACGCGGAACCGGCAGGAACAGGCTCTTGGGCAGGTGCAGACGCACGCTCTTCTTGAGCTTGTCCGCCTCTTGCTCGAGCCGGGACATTTCCTGTTGTACCTGTTCCACCTTGGCCCAGTCTTCGGCCATCACGGCCTCGAAGAAAGGCACCAGGTTCGCCGCGCATTCATGCGCCTTGGCGATATGCTGTTGCATGGGGCCGATGGGAGAACGGCCGAACAGGCTGACAAAAGGGTTGATAGGCATAGGGTAAATCCCCGTTTTGTGAAGGGCGCAAGTATAGGGATCGGCCTTGCCGACCGCCAGCGCGCATCATCGGACTGTCACAATTTCATATCTAGGCGTCATACCTGCTGACCATGGTCAAAGAAACCGAAATCAAACTGCGCGCCAGCCGTGCCACCCTGGCCGCACTGCGCGAACACCCGCTGCTGAAGAAGCGCAACAAGAGCGGCTGGCAGCGCACCCCACTGTTCAACCAGTACTACGATACGGTGGATCGCCAACTGGCTGGGGCCAAGGTCGCCCTGCGCCTGCGCCGCGATGGCGAGCAATTCATCCAGACCCTCAAGTCACGCGGGCAGAGCGTGGCAGGCCTGTCCGAGCGCAACGAATGGGACTGGTACCTGGACAAGCCCGAGCTGGATCTCGGCAAGCTCGATGATCAGTGCTGGCCGGCCAGCCTGGCAGAGCTGGACAAGAGCAGCCTGATGCCGCTGTTCACCACCGACTTCGTCCGTGAGAAGGCCGAGATCGCCTGGGGTCGTGGCAAGGCCAAGGTGGTCATCGAAGCCGCACTGGATCTGGGTAAGGTAATCGCTGGCGAAGGCGAGGAAGAAATCTGCGAGCTGGAGCTGGAACTGCGTCAGGGCGAACCGGCGGCCTTGCTGGAACTGGCCTGCGAGCTGGCCGAAGGCCTGCCGCTGATGCCCTGCGACATCAGCAAGGCCGAGCGCGGCTATCGCCTGTTCGACGCCGGCAGCTACAGCCTGAGCCTGCCGGCACCTAGCCTGAGTGGCGAAATGAACCTGGACGATGCCTTCACCGCCCTGGCCTGGCACCTGCTCGGCGCCAGCCAGCGCCTGGCCGAACAGTATCGCTGGAACGGCCATTGGCGTCTGCTGGCCGACTGGATCGAGCGCCTGGGTGAACTGCGCGCGCTGCTTGGCAGCCTCGGCCAGGCCGTGCCGCGCGCCAGCAGTCGTGAGCTGCGCCAGGGCCTGGACGCCCTGCTCGACGACTGGCGCCCACGCCTGCAAGCCGGCCAGGCCGACGAATCGATGCGCCAGGCGGCGCCAGCCCTGTTCGCCAGCGAGCTGGATTCGCCACGTTGGGGCCTGCTCTCGCTGCAATTGGCGCGCTGGCTGCTGGCCGGAGCCTGGCGCGAAGGGCGCAATGCCCGCGGCCAACGCCAGGGCGAAGCCGCCGTGAGCAACTGGCTGAGCACGCAACTGGCCGAAGAAGCCAATGCGCTCAACCTGCGCCATTACCAGAGCCAACCGCAGCGCCTGGTGGAACAGTCACCACGCCTGGAACGCCTGCTGGTCTGGCTGCGCCTGGCACGCCAGGTGCTCGACCTGAGCGAGGCCGATCGCCTGTATGGCGAGCTGAGCAAACTGAGCGAACTGGCGCAACAGCACGCCGAAGCCGAGGCCATCACCGAGCAGTGCATAAAAGTGCAACAGTTGCGGGCCTGGAAAGCTCTGCTGCGTTGAGCCAGCATATGAGGCCGGCGGCCCGCTGCCGCCCGGCCTTGCCTGTCCCTCGACGGAACGACCCCACATGCTCCGAAGCAGCCTGAAATCGCTCCTCACCACCTGGCTGACCGGCCTGCTGGCCCTGTTGCCGCTGGCCCTGACCCTGGCGCTGCTGGCCTGGATCGTCGGCCTGCTCAACCGCCTGATCGGCCCGGCCACCCCCATCGGTCAGGTGTTCGCCGCCCTCGGCCAACCCTTCGTCAGCAACAGCTACATGGCCTGGCTGCTGGGCACGCTGGTGTTGGTGGCCAGCCTCTATCCTCTGGGCCTGGCCGTACAACTGGGCCTGCGCAAACCCCTGACCTGGCTGCTCGACCGCACCCTGCGGCGCACGCCGGTACTGGGCAATCTGTATAACCTGGCCGACCGCTTCGTCGGTCTGCTGGACAAGAGCAAGAACCCGGACATCGCCACCATGGCGCCGGTCTGGTGCTTCTTCGGCGGCGACGGCGCCGCCGTGCTGGCCCTGCGCCCCAGCTCGGAGAGCATCGAGCTGGAGGGCCGCGCCTATTGCGCCATTCTCGTGCCCACCGCGCCCATCCCCATCGGCGGTGGCCTGCTCTACGTGCCGGTGGACTGGATACGCCCGGCGGACATGGGCGTCGAGCAATTGACCAGCATCTATGTGTCCATGGGCCTTACCCCACCGACCAAGCGCGAGCCGGCAGCGCCGAAGCCAACTCCCGCCCCCTGAAGCCGCAACAGCCCCTAACCCAGCGGCAGACTGGTGGTGGACTTGATCTCCGACAGGGCGACGATGGAGTTCACCTCCTGAATGCCCGGCACCAGCGACAGCTTCTCGAAGAAGAAGCGCTCGTAGGCCTCGATATCGCGGGTGACGATGCGCAGCATGAAGTCCACCGCGCCCATCAGTACGTGGCATTCCAGCACCTCGGGAAACTCGCGCATGGCCTCGGCGAACTCGGTGAGATTGGAGCGACCATGGGCATCGAGCTTGACCTGAGCGAACACCTGGGTCTGCAAACCAATGCGCTTGCGATCGAGCAGGGTCACCTGCTTGCGGATCACCCCCTCCTCCTTGAGGCGCTGGATACGCCGCCAGCACGGCGACTGGGACAAACCCACCCGCTCGGCGATCTCGGCGGTGGAGAGGCCGGCATCCTCCTGCAGCAGGCCAAGAATGCGCTGATCGTAGGCATCCAGAGTGACGGACATAAAAATTCCTATATATCTTGATTATCAGGCAAGTCTATCCACGAAAACTGCCAAAACCCAGAAAATCAGGCAGAACTTTTGTTCGCGCAAGGCAGAAACTTGAGCAAAACCAGCTCGAGTCACCGCCATGCCCGACACCACGCCCTTTCCCACCGTCCAAACCCGTCGCGATCCCTGGCAGGAACGCCCCGCTGCCGGCGTGGCCTACCACCTGCGTACCGACGCCGAAGCCGAGGTGCTGTGCCGCCTGCTGGGCCTTTTCGCCCAGTTGCAGTTGCTGCCCGATGCCCTGCAGGTGACACGCCGCCAGGACGATCTGCATATCGAGCTGCAGGTGCAGGGCCTGTCTGTACACCGCGCTGGCGTACTGGCGCAAAAACTGCGCGGCCTGGTGTGCGTCTGGGAGGTGGACTGGCGCCACCTGGATCACAGCTTGAGCAGCGAAGTGGCCTGAAACGGGCTTTCACCCCTGCCAGGCCTTCGCCCCACCCCTGCTTTTCGGGCATGCTAGGGTCTGTTGCCAATTCACGCCCCACGCGTCGAAACGGCAACGGAGCCTAATCCGGCTACCCTTGTTCAGGCCGATCCCGAGGAGCTCGCATGTCCGCCTTACACACCACCCCCCCCGACCGCGTGCTGGATCTCGGCGATCTGCTGCGCGAACTGGTCGCCGAAGGGCGCGTGGAGCAGGACGTCGCCGAGCAATGCCTGGCCATTCGCCGCAGTGCTGTGAACAACCAGCAGCACCCGCTGGAATTCCTCGCCGCACAGCAGGTGGACGACCTGGCGCGACCGGGTAAGAAACTCGACCTGGAAACCCTTACCGTCTGGCTGGCCAAGTTCGCCGGCCAGCCCTACCTGCGCATCGACCCGCTGAAGATCGACGTGCCGGCCATCACACCGCTGATGTCCTACGCCTTTGCCCAACGTCACAAGATCTTGGCCGTGGCAGTGGACAGCGAATGCGTCACCATCGCCAGCAGCCAGCCGCTGGTGCATAGCTGGGAAGCCAACCTGATTCACGTGCTCAAGCGCCCGATCAAACGCGTGGTAGCCAACCCGGTGGACATCCAGCGTTTCACCACCGAGTTCTACCGCCTGGCCCGTTCGGTCAGCGGCGCCAGTGCCACCGACCAGAAGATCAGCGGGGTCGGCAACTTCGAGCAACTGCTCAGCCTCGGCGCGCAGGATCAGGAGCCGGACGCCAACGATGCACACATCGTCAATATCGTCGACTGGCTGTTCCAGTACGCCTTCCAGCAGCGCGCCAGCGATATCCACATCGAGCCGCGCCGCGAGCAGGGCACGGTGCGCTTTCGCATCGATGGCGTGCTGCACACCGTCTACCAGTTCCCGGCGCAGGTCACCATGGCGGTGGTCAGCCGCCTGAAGAACCTCGGCCGCATGAACATCGCCGAGAAACGCAAACCGCAGGACGGCCGGGTCAAGACCAAGACCCCGGATGGCAACGAGGTGGAACTGCGCCTGTCGACCCTGCCCACCGCCTTCGGCGAGAAGATGGTGATGCGTATCTTCGACCCGGAAGTGCTGCTGAAAAGCCCCGACCAACTCGGTTTCTCCCCCGAGGATCTGCGTCGCTGGGCCAGCATGACTAGCCAACCCAACGGCATCATCCTGGTCACCGGCCCCACCGGCTCGGGCAAGACCACCACGCTCTACACCACGCTCAAGCAGCTTGCCACCGAGGAGGTGAACGTCTGCACCATCGAAGACCCCATCGAGATGATCGAAGGCGCGTTCAACCAGATGCAGGTGCAACACAACATCGACCTCACTTTCGCCAGCGGCGTGCGCGCGCTGATGCGCCAGGATCCGGACATCATCATGGTGGGCGAGATCCGCGACCTGGAAACCGCGGAAATGGCCATCCAGGCGGCGCTGACCGGCCACCTGGTGCTCTCCACCCTGCATACCAACGATGCCCCCAGCGCCATCACCCGCCTGCTCGAACTGGGCGTGCCGCACTACCTGCTCAAGGCCACCATTCTTGGCGTCATGGCCCAGCGTCTGGTGCGTACCCTGTGCCCCCATTGCAAGGCGCCGGTGCAACTGGACGAAGACACCTGGAACGGCCTGACCCGCCCCTGGAGCTCGCCCCTGCCGACCCAGGCGCACCATGCCGTGGGCTGCCTGGAATGCCGCGAAACCGGCTACCGGGGCCGCGCCGGGGTGTACGAGATCATGCTGCTCAACGACGCCATCAAGCCGTTGATCACAGCCGATACCGACCTCACCGCCCTGCGCCGCGCCGCCTTCAAGGACGGCATGCGCAGCCTGCGCCTGTCCGGCGCGCAGAAAGTCGCCGCCGGGCTGACCACCATCGAAGAGGTATTGCGCGTCACGCCACAGAGCGAACAGCGTTAGGCTCTGTTGCCGCTTCGCGCACGGCCGCGACAGAGCGACAACAGCTCCTAGCCGCGCCCGGCAATGTGACCGATTTCCCATGCCTGCGCCCGGCAGCGCCTGGGTCTGCACAACATGCGTAATGGTCGGCAGTTGGCCATCCATGGCTATGCTTAGATGCGGAATTCAGGCAATGGAGTCCGCAATGCATCACAACGGGATCGAAACAGGCGCACTGACCATGCGAGCCAGGCGTACATGACGGAGTATCTGCACCACCTTGCGTTCTGGGACTGGCTGGCCCTGGCGACGCTGCTGCTACTCATCGAGGTATTCGGCGCCGGCGGTTATCTGTTGTGGATCGGTCTGGCCGCCGTGATCACCAGCGCCCTCACCTTCCTGCTGGGGCTGTCATGGGCCTGGCAGATCGGCCTGTTCGGCCTGCTGGCAGTGGTTACCGCCCTGCTCTGGCGCAGCCATCAACAACGCCGCGTACAGACCTGAGCCACTCGCGACCTGCCCCTGCGCCACCTATCGGCCAAGGGGAACCATCGTGCCAATTGGCCACTCTCAGGATCATCGATCACTGCATTTAGGAGTGCCACCATGCGCTTTCTGAACCGAGCCGCCCTGGTGCTGGGCGGCTGCATGCTGGTCCAGGCGGCCTCGGCCGATGGACTGCTGCGCGACATCCTCTCCTCGGGCGCCACCACGGCGTCTACCTACCTCACCTTCAAGGATCGCAAGCTGGTGGCCGCTGCCGAAGAAGACGCAAGCAGCTTCGTCGCCAGTGCCGGAGAGATCCGTGGCCCGCATCTGGAGGCGGCACTGCAGAAGCTGCGAGCAGACAACCCGCAGTTGCAGCAGGCGGACGACATGGCGCTGGCCAGCGCCATCCTCGCCACCTCGACGAACGCGCCGCAACGTCTGGCTGCGGAGTGAGGAAAAGGGGTTCGCGGAATCTCTAGTAGATCGCCCCCCCGCATAAAACCCAACCGCAAAAAAAGCCCGCCTCCTGGGAGGCGGGCTTTTCAACAACACCACAGGCAGAGACATCGCCCCTGCCAGCCCCCTTACATCAGCGGCAAGGTGTAGCTGACGATCAGACGGTTCTCGTCGATGTCGTTGGCGAAGTTGGAACGCACGGTCGCGTTACGCCAGCGCACACCCAGGTTCTTCAGCGCGCCTTCCTGGAAGACGTACATCAGCTCGGTGTTGCGCTCCCACTCGCGGCCTTCGGAAGCGGTACGACCACGATCGACGTTGTCACCGGTCAGGTAACGGGTCATGAAGGTCAGGCCCGGAATGCCGATGGAGGCGAAGTTGAAATCATAACGAGCCTGGTAGGACTTCTCGTCCTTGTTGGCGAAGTCACTGATTTGAACGTAGTTGACCAGGAACGGATCGGTACCGTTGATATAGGCGAAGCCGGTGTCGCCACTCATCTTCTGGTAGCCCAGGCCGAAGGCATGGCCGTCCAGACCGTAGGTAACCATGGCGCCGAAGGCCTTGTTGTCGACGTTGCTGCGGTTGCCGTCGTCAGTGGAGCGGGCGTAACGCACGTCGGTCTTCAGGCTCTGCTTGTCGCCCAGCGGCAGGACATGCACGAGGTTGAAGGAGTGCTGCTTGTACAGCTCGTCCAGGTTGGAATAGTAGTAACCGCCGGTCAGCTCCTTGGTCAGCTTGTAGGTGCCGCCAATGAAGTCGAAGGAGTCGGTGGTGGAGCCATCACGAAGGGTGATGCCTCGGGTGCCGGCACTACCAGTCCTGCTATTAAAATTATTGGTGATTGCGATGTCTTCGTAGTCACCGGAGTTGCGGTGGTTGACCTCACGCACGTGCGCGGCTTCCAGCATCAGGCCATCGATTTCCTGGGAGACGATGTGGCCAGCCTCGAAGACCTGGGGCAGCAGACGGCCGTCGCTGGAGGCGATGGCGGCGTTCTTGAACTGCATCTGACCAACACGCAGGGTGCTGTTGGAAATCTTGGCCTTGGCAGCTACGGCCAGATCCGAGTAGTTGTCCTGGGAGCCAGCCTTGCGGGAACGATCCGGAACCAGCAAGCCGCTGTTGCCAGTGCCACCACCGGAATTCAACTTGAAGCCGAACATGCCGATGGCGTCGGCCCCGAAGCCCACGGTGCCATCGGTGAAACCGGAGTTCATGCGCAGGATGAAGCCCTGTGCCCATTCGTCCTGCTTGGACTGCGACGGGGTCGGGGTATCGTTGTTGTCCTGACGGAAATCACGGTTGAAGTAGAAGTTACGGGCTTCCAGGCTGACTTTGGTATCACCGACCAGATCGGCGAAGGCCACTTGGCTCAGACCCAGGGTGCCGGCGGCTACGGCCAGTGCCAGGGAGGTCTTTCTCATTATGTTTCTCTCCAGTGTGTTTAAGGTGACACATCGCCCCCGAACACTGGCTTCAGCACGAAGAGGCAGGCTCGGAGCGAATGGGGTGCGCGCGGGCACGAACGATCCCTGGCGGATGTTCATTGGCATGCGCTCGAATTCAGGAAGGAAACAACGATGGAAAGCCCAAGTGAGCGGGCAGGCAGAAACAGGGAACTTGGTTCATAGTCAGCACTCACATCGTTGTTATTGTGCGCCAGCTTCCATTGGCCGGGCTTGGATGCGAATGCCTAGGCAGATAGCGTGCCAATCGATCCCTGTGCCAAGGTAAAGCCCACCGTGCAAGGTTACATTTTTCAGGCTGCGCGATGAAACTTTTATTAATCGCCTGACGCAGGCAGCTTTCCGCCTATGCAAAGTTCATTCTTGGCGGAAAACCGCCACGTCAACCTATGACGATCTGGTTCTTGCCCTGGCGCTTGGCCCGGTACATGGCCTCGTCGGCACGGGCATAGAGAGCTTCCAGGTTGGCATCCTTGGGGGTGAGCACGGTCAGCCCCTGACTCAGGGTCACGCCGAAACTCTTGCCTTCGTGCTGGAAGCTCAGGCGCTGCACCTCTCGCTGCAAGCGCTCGGCCACCTGCAGCGCCACGGCCTGCTCGCAACCGGGGAACAAGGCGGCGAACTCTTCCCCGCCGATACGTCCGAACAGGTCATCGCGACGCAGCGCGGTGGCCCCGCAGTGCGCCAGACGCTGCAATACCTGATCGCCGACCTGATGACCATAGCGGTCATTGATCTGCTTGAAGTCATCCACATCCAGCAGCAGGAACGCCATGGGCGTACCGGATTGGCGGGCTCGCTCGAACTCGCTCCGAGCGCACTCGAAGAAGTACCGACGGTTGCTGCTCTGGGTCAGCACATCGGTAGTGGCCAGGCGGTGCAGCTCGCCTTCCAGGCGTTTCTTCTCGGTGATGTCTTCGGCGATGCCGACGATGACGGTGCCGCCCCCAAGCTCCTGCCTGGGACTGACGAAGCATTTGTCGCTGATCCAGCGTAATTGCCCATCACTGCGCAGGATGCGGTACTCGCGCTGCTCCACCGCGCCGGTCTCCAGCACCTTGGCCAGGCTTTCGGCAGCGTAATCGAGGTCGTCGGGGTAGATGCTGTTGCGCCACTCGTCGTAGTCGGCCAGCAGCAAGGCGGCGGAGCGCCCGAATATCCGCTCATAGGCAGGGCTGACGTAGATGATCCGCTGCTCATCCCAGTCGAAAGCCCAGAGCACAGCATTGACGCTGCCGAGCAAGCTGCTGAACAGTTGTTCGCGCTCACGCAGCCGCTCCACTTCGGCACGACTGTGCAGCAGCGCCAATGTCAGCTCCTCACGCTTGCTTACCGCACTATCCTGTTCGTCCATCACTGCCGCCATAGAACCCCTCTAACCCTGAAATTGAGCGTAGTGGGTTTTGGACAAAGACAAAGGCCTGCCGTTCGGCAGGCCTTTTGCCAGCAGCGCAAGGGCTTCAGGCCAATGCAGCCGACGGACGCAACGAGTAGGTCTTGAGCTGATCGGCGAACTCGCGCAGCGACTGGATGCCACTGGCCTCGGCCTCGTGCACCCATTGCTTCATCGCCTCGAGCATGTCGTGGCCGTTGCTGCTGGTCTTGACCCAGATCTGCTGCAGCGCCAGGCGCTTCTCGTAGATCACCTTGAGCGCCTGGCTCTGCGCCAGCAGGTCGGCGATGCGCGCATGATGCTGGTCATGCAGCAGGCTCGGTTCACGAGACAGCAGGCGCTTGGCGCGGTGGAAAAGGTGACGAACGGACTCGTCGGCCTTGGCCACTTCCTGTTTCACCAGCGGCGCGATCACCAGCTTGCGATACTGCGCCATGATCTGGAAGCGGTTGTTTAGGATGGCCATGGCGGTGTCCATGTCCAGGTTGCGCTTGCCTTCGACCTGATGGGCGATAGGCGCGACACGCTGCACCTGCGCCAGGCCCAGGAAGCTGAACAGCTTGATCCAGGCCCACCCCATGTCGAACTCCCACTTGCGCACCGACAGCTTGGCGCTGTTGGGGTAGGTGTGGTGGTTGTTGTGCAATTCCTCGCCGCCGACGATGATGCCCCAGGGCACCAGGTTGGTGGCGGCGTCGCGGCACTCGAAGTTGCGGTAGCCAACAGCATGGCCCAGGCCGTTGATCACACCAGCGGCCCAGAACGGAATCCACATCATCTGCACCGCCCAGACGGTCATGCCGAGCACACCGAACAGGGCCAGGTCGATGATCGCCATGAGGGTCACGCCGCCGATGGGATAACGGCTGTAGACGTTGCGTTCGATCCAGTCATCCGGGCAGTTCTTGCCATAGATGCGCAGGGTGTCCTGGTTCTTGGCTTCGGCGCGGTAGAGTTCCGCGCCCTTGCGCATGACCGTGCCCAGCCCCTTGATCACCGGGCTGTGCGGGTCGTCCTCGGTTTCACATTTGGCGTGGTGCTTGCGGTGGATGGCCGTCCACTCGCGGGTGTTCTGGCCCGTGGTCAGCCACAGCCAGAAACGGAAGAAGTGTTTGAGAGCAGGATGCAACTCCAGCGCACGGTGCGCGGAGTAGCGGTGCAGGTAGACGGTGACGCTGACGATGGTGACGTGCGTCATCAGCAGAGTGACTGCCACCAGTTGCCAGACCGAAAGATCGAGTAGACCGTTGTACCACATGAGCGCTGTTGCCTCTTGATAGGTGTAAGCGGTTTGCCCTACAAGGGCCAACCTTTCTGCATTATCCCCGAGCCATGTCAGAAAACCAGATGGACTTTTAGATAAGAATGTTTCAGCCAGGCCCATCGCCAAGGACAGCCGGCATGTACACACAATAACAGGAGCGACCTTGCTCGCCATGCGTATCGATAGAACCACCTTGCGTCTGACCCTGGCTTACCTGCTGGTCGCCTCGCTGTGGGTGCTGCTCAGTGACCAGTTGCTCGACCTGCTCGCTCCCGCCCAGTACAAGCACCTGCAAACACTCAAGGGACTGCTGTTCGTCACCTTCAGCGCCTTCCTGCTGTATGCCCTGCTGCGTCGGCATGCCATTCACTACCGCCGCGCGCAGCGGACCATGAGCACCAGCGAAGAGCGTCTGCGCCTGGCGCTGGATGCCACCCGTGACGGCCTGTGGGATCTGGATATGAACAGCCAGCGGGTGTTCTATTCGGATAGCTACGCGGCCCTGCTTGGCATCGACAAGGCCGCCCTCGGCGACACCCGCGAGCAATGGGCCGAGTACCTGCACCCCGATGACCGTCAGCGCGTGCTGGAGAAGATCGACCTCAACCTGCAAGGCACCCAGTACGAGAACGTCTACCGCCTGCGCCATGCCGACGGCAGCTACCGCTGGATCCATTCGCGTGGCCGGTTGCTGTGCAACGCCGCCGGTCAGCCCATGCGCTTCATCGGCATTGCCAGCGATATCACCCAGCGCCGCGCAGACGAAGACAGCCTGCGCCAGGCGGCCGCGGTGTTCGACGCCACTCAGGAAGGCGTGCTGGTCACCGATGCCAGGCAATGCATCGTGCACGTCAACCCGGCGTTCTCGCGCATCACCGGCTACAGCCGCGAAGAAATCCTCGGCCAGGCTCCAACCCTACTCAAGTCCGGGCGTCACGACAGTGCCTTCTACCACGACATGTGGCATGCCTTGGAGCGCCACGGCGCCTGGGCCGGCGAGGTGTGGAACCGGCGCAAGAGCGGCGAGATCTACCCGCAATGGCAATGCATCCGGGTGATTCACGATGCCCAGGGCGCGATCAGCCATTACGTGGCGGTGTTCTCCGACATCACCGCCCTCAAGCGTTCGCAGCGCGAGCTGGACTACCTGGCCCACCACGACCCGCTGAGCAACCTGCCCAACCGCCTGCTGTTCACCGAACGGGTGGCGCATGCCATGGAGCGCAGCCAGGAGTCACGCTGCGGCGCCGTGCTGCTGCTCGATCTGGATCACTTCAAGCACATCAACGAAAGCCTCGGGCATAACGTCGGCGACCTGCTGCTCAAAACCGTCGGCGAACGTCTGCAAGAAGTCATTCCCAGCGGCGTGACCCTGGCTCGCCTGGGCGGCGACGAGTTCGGCCTGCTGCACGAGCAATGCCATGAAGCGGCGCAGGCTGCCGAACTGGCGCAAATCCTGCTCAACAGCCTGCATGCGCCCTTCCGCCTCGATGGCAACGAGCTCTACATCAGCGCCAGCATTGGCATCAGCCTGTTTCCCAACGATGCCGAGGGCGTCGAACAGGTGCTGCGCAATGCCGACTCGGCGCTGTTCAAGGCCAAGAGCACGGGCCGCGAAAGCTTCGCCTTCTACGCTCAGGAGCTGACCGATTACGCCCGGCAACGGGTGGAACTGGCCAGCAGCCTGCGCCATGCCCTGGAAAACGGCGAACTGCGCGTGTTCTACCAGCCCCTACACGACCTGCATAACGGCAACCTGGTGGGCATGGAGGCCCTGGTGCGCTGGCAGCACCCCGAACGCGGCCTGGTGTCACCGGTGGAGTTCATCCCGGTGGCCGAGGAAAACGGCATGATCGGCGCCATCGACGCCTGGGTGCTCGAACAGGCCTGCGCGCAGATGGTGCGCTGGAACCTGGAGCGCAACGGCCCGCAGTTCGTCGCGGTGAACGTATCCAGCCGCCTGTTCGGTCGTGTCGAGCTGGATCTGCACGTCGCTCAGGTGCTGGCCAAGACGAACCTGAACCCGGCGCAACTGGAGCTGGAGGTGACGGAGAGCGCGGTGATGGAAGACCCCGCAGCAGCGCTGACCCTGCTGACCCGCCTGCGCGCATTGGGCGTGCGTCTGGCCATCGATGACTTCGGCACCGGCTATAGCTCGCTGGCCCGCCTCAAGCGCCTGCCGGTGCACAAGCTCAAACTCGACCAGAGCTTCGTGCGCGGCCTGCCGGACGACCCGGAAGACGCCGCCATCGCCCGCGCGGTGATCGCCCTCGGCCACAGCCTGGGCCTCAAGGTGCTGGCCGAAGGCATCGAGGAAGCGGCCCAGGCCGACTTCCTGCGAGAACTGGGCTGCGACTATGGCCAGGGCTATCACTTCGGCCATCCACAGCCCGCCGCCGTGCATGACCAGGCAAGGGCGGCGCAGCGCATTCAGGCAGCGCAGCCGCCTGCTGCGGGTAATTGAGGGATCAGGCCTCGGCGCGTTGCAGCAGGCGGCGCTGACGCCACTCCATGAAGGTCTTGAGGAACAGTGTGAGCAGCGCCATGCACGCCAGCAGCCCGGCCGCGGTGAAAGCCGCCGCTGGCTTGTAGTCGTTGTTGAGCTGATCGACCAGCAGCGGCAAGGTCAGGGTCTGGTTGATGATGGTGCCGGAGACCACCGACACCGCGCCGAACTCGCCCACCGCGCGGGCGTTGGTCACCACCACGCCGTACAGCAGCGCCCACTTGATCTTCGGCAGGCTGATGCGGCGGAAGATCTGCCAGCCGCTGGCGCCCAGGCACATGGCGGCGGTTTCTTCGTCCTGACCCTGGGCCTGCATCACCGGAATAAGAATGCGCGCCACGTAGGGTGCGGTGACGAACACCGTGACCATGACGATGCCCGGCCAGGCGAACATCAGTTGCAGGCCCTGATCGTAGAACCAGCGGCCGATGAAGCTTTCCAGGCCGTAGACCACCAGGTAGCAGAGGCCGGCGACCACCGGCGACACCGCGTAGGGAATGTCGATCAGGGTGGTCAGCAGCTTGCGCCCACGGAAATCGTAGTGGGTCACGCACCAGGCCAGACAGATGCCGAAGCACAGGTTCAGCGGCACGGTGATCGCCGCCACCAGCAGGGTCAGGCCGATTGCATGAAGCATGTAGTCTTCGTTCAGGTTGCGCCACAGCAGGTCGAGCCCACCGGCCAGGGCCTTGGTGAAGATCAGTGCCAGCGGCAGCAGCAGAATCAGTGCCACCAGCGTCAGACCGAGTGTTACCAGCGCCCATTGGCGCCAATCCTGAGGCTTTTTCATCGACCTTGCCGTTGCCATGCGAACAGACGCCCCTGCACGACCTGCAGGAGGAACAGAAGAGCCAGCGACGCGAGCAGAATCACCGAAGCGATGGCTGCGGCCGCCGGGTAATTGAATTCCTGCAGACGGACGAAAATCATCAGCGAGCTGACCTCCGTCTGATAAGGAATGTTGCCAGCGATCATGATCACCGCGCCGAACTCACCGAGGCTGCGGATAAATGCCTGCGAACCGCCGGTGACCAGTGCCGGCGCCAGGGTCGGCAGGATCACCTTGCGGAAGGTCTGCACACGGCTGGCGCCGAGGGTGCGCGCGGCTTCCTCGTATTCCGAGCCGAGATCCTGCAGCACCGGCTGCACCGTGCGCACCACGAAGGGAATGCTGGTGAACACCATGGCCACGACGATACCGGTGTAGGCATAGGCCACCTTGAAGCCCAGCCACTGACCGATCCAGCCGTTGGGCACCAGCAAGGTGGCCAGGGTCAGGCCGGCCACCGAGGTGGGCAGGGCGAACGGCAGGTCGATCAGCGCATCCACCAGGCGCCGCCCGGGAAAGTCGTAGCGGGTGATGATCCAGGCCAGCAGCAGGCCGATCACCAGCACCGCCAGGGTCGAGTAGAACGCCGCCGAGACGGTCACTTTGTAGCTCTGCACCACGCGCGGGTCGCTGATGGCGAACCAGTACTGCGCCCAGGTCATGTCGCTGACGTACAGAAGCAGCGCCGACAGTGGCAGCAGAATCACCAGGGAGAGATACAACACGCTGACGCCGAAGCTCAGGCCAAAGCCAGGCAGCAGCGGGGTCTGTCGGAAGAACAGCGTCGGTTTGCTCACGAAAAAAGCTCGGCTCTACAAATGCAGTTGGCCGCCAATAAGGCGGCCAATAGACCAATACGATGCTTGCCCAGTGTCACAACACGGATCACATGTCGACATGTGCTCGGGTGCTTTGGGGTAGGGTGCGCCGTGCGCACCGTGAAGACCGCAGTGCGTGCTTGGTGCGCACGGCGCACCCTACGAAAAGCCGTCCGACCGACAGTTGATCCGTGGTGTAACACCAGGGCGGGTTACACCCACCCTGCGTCCAGGTCAGCGACCGGCCGCCAGAAGTTGGTCAAGAATACCACCGTTGTCGAAATGCTTGGCGGTGATCTCGTCCCAGCTACCCAGCACCTCGGTCGGGTTGATCAGGCGCACCGGGGCGAACTGGGCCTTGGTCGCCTCGACCACTTCCGGGTTGTGCACGCGGTAGTTGTAGCGGGTCAGCAGTTGCTGGATGTCCTTGCTGTACTGGAAGTCGAGGAAGGCCTTGGCCTGCTCACGGGTACCGCGCTCATCGGCCACCTTGTCGACGATGGCTACCGGGAATTCGGCCAGCACGCTGACCTCCGGTACCACCACCTGCAGGTTGGCGGACTTGAACTCGTCACCCTTGGCAATGTTGATCACTTCCGACTCGAAGGTCAGCAGCACGTCGCCTTGGCCGTTCTGGGCGAAGGCCACGGTGGCGCCACGGCCGCCGGTGGGGAAGTTCTCGACGTTCTTCAGCAGCTTGCCGACGAAGGCCTTTACCTTCTCCTGGTCGCCGTTGAATTTCTCGTTGGCGAACAGCCAGGCGCCCAGGTAGCTGTAGCGGGCGTTGCCGGAAGTCTTCGGGTTGGGGAATACCAGTTTCACGTCATCGCGAATCAGGTCGTCCCAGCTCTTGATGTTCTTGGGGTTGCCTTCGCGTACCAGGAAGGCGGTGGTGCTGTAGTACGGCGAGCTGTTGTTGGGGAACTGCTTGGCCCAGTCGGCGCGCAGCAGCTTGCGCTTGGCCAGGATGTCCACGTCCGGCACCTGGTTGAAGGTGACCACGTCGACCTTCTTGCCCTGGATGATGTCCTGCGCCTGGCGCGAGGTGCCGGCGAAGGACTGGATGATCTTCACCTCCTTGCCGGTCTTCTCCTTCCAGTACTCGACGAACTTGGGGTTGATCTCGCCGAACAGCTCGCGGGCGATGTCGTAGGAGGCGTTGTGGAACGGCGTGTCGGCAGCGGCATGGCTCAGCGAGCCAGTCAGCAGGGTGGCACTGGCCACGGTGGCCAGAACGATCTTCTTCAGCATCTAAGGAATCCTTATCGAGAGCGGTGCCTGCAGGCAGGCGTTTTGATGGCTCGATTCTGCAGAAAAAGCATATAGCCGAAAAATATCTTTTTCTTATCTCTTTATAACAAGACTTGCAGAAGACGATCAGCCACAAGGGCCGACAAGGATAAGGCATGTCGCCCGGCCAGGCGAACCGAAGGCGCCAGGAAGCTTGCCCCGGCCATTGCGGCCGGGGCCATGGAGGAGCGTCAGAGCTTGGCGATGGACACCTCGGTGGACTTGACGAAGGCGATCACCTCGCTGCCCACCTGCAGTTCCAGCTCGCGCACGGAGCGGGTGGTGATCACCGAAGTGACGATACCGGCGGCAGTCTGCACGTCGATTTCCGACAGTACGTCACCGATGACGATTTCCTTGATGCTGCCTTTGAACTGGTTGCGCACGTTGATGGCTTTGATGGTCATGGGATTTTCTCCTGGGGTCGAAAGTCAGCGGCAAGCTTCAAGCTGCAAGCCTCAAGTAGAAGCCTGCGGTTCTTGCTCGAAGCTTGTAGCGTTGGTTTTTTGCTTTGCTGCTTTTACTTGAAGCTTGTGGCTAGCAGCTTGCGGCTGCTCTATGGGGTCGGGTGGTGTGGGCAAACCCGGTTGCGCCAGCACGCGGTCGAGCACGCGCGCTTCCAGCGCCGCCAATTGCGGCGAACCATGGGCACGCGGGCGCAGCAGGTGTACGTCGAGGTCGAGGCCGATCCGACCGTCCTCGATGAGGATCACCCGGTCCGCCACGGCCACCGCCTCGGCCACGTCATGAGTCACCAGCAGCACGGTGAAGCCATGCTGCTGCCACAGGCGTTCGATCAGGCGCTGCATCTCGATACGGGTCAGCGCATCCAGCGCGCCCAGCGGTTCGTCGAGCAGCAGCAGGCGCGGGCGGTGGATCAGCGCACGCGCTAGCGCCACACGCTGCTTCTGCCCGCCGGATAGCGCCGCCGGCCATTCATTAGCGCGATCCGCCAGGCCGACCGCCCCCAATGCTTCCTCGGCCTGCTTGCGCCAGTCGCCGGAAAGCCCCAGACCGACGTTGTCGATCACCCGCTTCCAGGGCAGCAGGCGCGAGTCCTGGAACATCAGGCGGATGTCCTCACGCACGGCGTCGAGCGAGCCATTGCCAGCCAGCAACTGGCCGCCGCTGGGCTGATCCAGCCCGGCCAGCAGGCGCAGCAAGGTGCTCTTGCCACAGCCGCTACGGCCCACCACGGCGACGAACTGGCCAGCCGGGATATGCAGGTCGATGCCCTTGAGCACCTGGCGCTCGCCGAAGGTTTTCTCGATCTTCTCGATGGCCAAGGGGATGCCTTGGCGAATGCTGTGCAGCGCCGTCATTGAGCACCTGCCTTGGCCTGATAAGCCGGGTGCCAGCGCAGCCACACACGTTCGAGGCCACGGGCGGCAACATCGGCCAGCTTGCCAAGCACTGCATAGAGCAGGATCGCCAGCACCACCACGTCGGTCTGCAGGAATTCACGGGCGTTCATCGCCAGGTAGCCGATGCCGGCGCTAGCCGAGATGGTTTCCGCGACGATCAGGGTCAGCCACATGAAGCCGAGAGCGAAACGCACGCCGACCAGGATCGATGGCAGCGCGCCGGGCAGGATCACCTGCCAGAACAGGGCGAAACCCTTCAGGCCATAACTGCGCGCCATCTCCACTAGCGCCGGATCGACGTTGCGGATGCCGTGGTAGGTATTGAGGTAGATGGGGAACAACGTGCCGAGTGCGACCAGGAACACCTTGGCCGCCTCGTCGATGCCGAACCAGAGGATCACCAGTGGGATCAGCGCCAGGTGCGGCACGTTGCGGATCATCTGCACCGAGCTGTCGAGCAGGCGCTCGCCCCATTTCGACAGGCCAGTGATAAAGCCCAGCAGCAGGCCGATACCACCGCCGATGGCGAAGCCGATGCCGGCGCGCTGGCCGCTGATCGCCAGGTGCCGCCAGATTTCACCGGAGGCCAGCAACTCCCAGCCGGCGGCGAGCACGGCGCTGGGTGCCGGCAGGATACGGCTGGACAGCCAGCCACTGGCCACCGCCAGTTGCCAGGCGGCCAACAGCCCCAGCGGCAAGGCCCAGGGCGCGGCGCGCAGGGCCAGTTTGTGAAGGGTCGTGTTGCTCATGCTTGCCTCGAAGAATTCTGTGCTTCTGTTCCCGGATTGCATCCGGGCTTCAAACCCTCTCCCATGAGTGGGGAGGCGGAGGCGATCCGTAGGGTGCGCCATGCGCACCAATGGCAGCGCAGGCAATCGCGGTGCGCGCAGCGCACCCTACGATTCACTCAGTAGCCGGATGCAATCCGGGGAATTCGTGCGCCAGTCCCCCTCTCCCATTTATGGGAGAGGGCTGGGGAGAGGGCGCCTTTCAACTCGCCGAAACCGCCTTCGGCAAAATGTCGCTGGCGATCATTTCGCCGAACGGGCTGACATAGCCGCGACTCTCCGGACGTTGCGGCTGGGCCACGTCCAGGTGCGGGAACAGCAGTTCGGCGACTCGATACGACTCCTCCAGATGCGGGTAGCCAGAGAAAATGAAGGTGTCGATGCCCAGCTCCGCGTATTCCTTGACCCGCGCCGCCACGGTCGGGCCATCGCCGACCAGCGCGGTGCCGGCGCCGCCGCGCACCAGACCGACACCGGCCCAGAGGTTCGGCGACACTTCCAGGTTGTCCCTCTTGCCGCCATGCAGCGCGGCCATGCGTTGCTGGCCGACGGAGTCGAAACGCGCCAGCGACGCCTGGGCACGGTCGATGGTGGCCTGATCCAGGTGGCTGATCAGCCGATCCGCCGCGGCCCAGGCCTCCTCGTTGGTCTCGCGCACGATCAGGTGCAGACGAATGCCGAAGCGCACTTCGCGGCCTTGCTTGGCCGCCTTCTCGCGCACCTGGGCGATCTTCTCGGCCACTGCGGCCGGCGGCTCGCCCCAGGTCAGGTACAGCTCGACCTGCTCGGCGGCCAGATCCTGCGCCGCGTCGGATGAACCACCGAAATACAGCGGCGGACGCGGCTGCTGGATTGGCGGATAAAGCAACTTGGCGCCCTTCACCTGGATGTGCTTGCCGTCGTAGTCGACGGTTTCACCCTCCAGCACGCGGCGCCAGATGCGGGTGAATTCGACGGAGGCTTCATAACGTTCGGCATGGGACAGGTGCAGGCCATCGCCGGCCAGTTCGTCCGGGTCACCACCGGTCACCAGGTTGAACAGCGCCCGGCCATTGGACAGACGATCCAGGGTCGCTGCCTGGCGCGCCGCCACCGTGGGCGAAATGATCCCGGGGCGTAGGGCGACGAGGAACTTGAGGTTCTGCGTGACCGGGATCAAGGATGCCGCCACCAGCCAGGAGTCCTCGCAGGAACGCCCGGTGGGGATCAGCACGCCGCCATAGCCGAGGCGGTCGGCGGCCTGAGCGATTTGCGTGAGATAGCCGTGGTCGACGGCGCGCGCGCCTTCGGCGGTGCCGAGGTACTGACCATCGCCATGGGTGGGCAGGAACCAGAAGATATTGAGGCTCATGGAGAGGTTTCCTTTTGCGAAAGCGTTGACCTAGCCCGGATGCAATCCGGGTTACGGATTACTGGGCCTGGGCAATCTTGGCCGGTGGTTGCCAGACCACCTCGGCAATGCTCAGGCGTCTGGGGATCAGCCTGAGATCGCTGAAGGTGTCGGCGATTTTCTGCTGCGCACTCGCCACCTCGGGGGTGAGCAACTGCGCCCCGTAGTTCTGCCGCTCGACGGCAGCACGGGTGATCTCGGGGGACAACCCCAGTAGCGGTGCGACCTGCGCGGTGGCTTCGTCGAGGTGAGCACGCGTCCATTCACCGATCTGGCGAATTTCCTCAACCAGCGCGGCTACCACCTCAGGATGCTTCTCGGCGAAGGGGCGTGCGGCCAGATAGAACTGGTGATTGCTCACCAGACCGCTGCCATCGCGCAGGCTGCGCGCCTGCAGTTGCTGCTCGGCGGCGGCCTGGAACGGATCCCAGATCACCCAGGCATCGACGCTGCCGCGCTCGAAAGCAGCGCGGGCATCGGCGGGCGGCAGGTACACGGGTGTGATATCGGTAATGCTCAGACCGGCCTCCTCCAGCGCGCGCACCAGCAGGTAGTGCACGTTGGAGCCCTTGTTCAGGGCGACCTTCTTGCCCTTGAGTTCGGCGACGGAAGTGATCGGCGAATCCTTGGGCAGCAGAATCGCTTCGCTCAGTGGCGCAGGCGGCTCGAAGGCCACGTATAGCAAGTCGGCACCCGCCGCCTGGGCAAATACCGGCGGCGTCTCACCTGTGGTGCCGAAGTCGATGGAACTGACATTGAGCCCTTCGAGCAACTGCGGGCCGGCGGGAAACTCCGTCCATTGCACGTTCACGCCCTGGGCGGCGAGGCGTTTTTCCAGGGCACCGCTGGACTTGAGCAGCACCAACGGGCCGTATTTCTGGTAACCGATACGCAGTGTCTCGGCTTGAGCTTGAGTGATGGCGCCGAAGGCAAGGGTCGCGGCAAACAGGGCGACCAGACTCCGACGCAAAGTATTGGCGCCCATGGCGACCTCCTTTGCGAGTTGAGTGTGGGCCTGCTTGCCCGTTGGCGGGCGAGTAAGGCGGGGAAGCAGCCGCAAGCTTCAAGCCTCAAGTCGCAAGCGGGTGCACCCGCTGTTGCTCTGGCTTCTACTTGCAGCTTGTAGCTTGCAGCTCATCGCTGCTCTTTCAGATGCTCCAGCGGGCGTTCACCAGCCGGTCATTCAATAGCTTCGGATCGATTGGCTTTGGCCGTCGTGCCAGGGCTGCGCCCAGTTGTTCCAGTGCTTCGTCGAGACGTTCGCGTAATTCATCATCGATCTGCGCGGGCCTGTCCCCTTCCGGGTAGGCGATCTGCTTGTCCACGGCGAACACGCCGGAGAGCATTTCCTGCGCCTTCAGCGCCGCCAGCACCGGCTTGAGCGCATAGTCCACCGCCAGCAGGTGCGCCGGGCTGCCGCCACTGGCCAGGGGCAGTACCACCTTGTGCGCCAGGACGCGCTCGGGCAGCAGATCCAGCAGCACCTTAAGCGCACCAGTGAACGACGCCTTGTACACTGGCGTGCCGATCACCAGGCCGTCAGCACTGGCCACCACGGCCTGCAAATGCTGCACGGCCGGGCTATCGAAGCGAGCATGCAGCAGATCCTCGGCGGGAAAATCACGCACCTTGAGCAGGCTCACTTCCACCTGCTGCACCTCGAGACGATGACGCACATGATCCAGCAGCACCTCGGTGCGCGAACGCGCCGCAGGACTGCCGGAGAGCAATACGACGTGCATGCTCGATCCTTACTTGTTGGGCTGCGGGGTCAGGCGCAGATAGGGCTTCACCGCGCGATAGCCTTTGGGGAAGCGCTGCTTGAGCTCGGCCTCGTCCTTCAGCGACGGCACGATCACCACGTCTTCACCGTCCTGCCAGTTGGCCGGCGTGGCCACCTTGTAGTTGTCGGTCAGTTGCAGCGAGTCGACCACGCGCAGAATCTCGTGGAAGTTGCGCCCGGTACTGGCCGGATAAGTGATGGTCAGGCGCACCTTCTTCTGCGGGTCGATGATGAACAGCGAACGCACGGTCAGGGTGTCGTTGGCGTTGGGGTGGATCAGGTCGTAGAGGTCGGACACCTTGCGGTCGGCATCGGCGATGATAGGAAAGTTGACCCGGGTGTTCTGCGTCTCATTGATGTCGTCGATCCACTTGATGTGCGAGTCCACCGGGTCGACGGACAGCGCGATGGCCTTGACGCCGCGCTTGGCGAATTCGTCCTTGAGCTTGGCGGTGAAGCCCAGCTCGGTGGTGCACACCGGGGTAAAGTCGGCCGGGTGGGAGAAGAGGATGCCCCAACTTTCGCCCAGCCATTCATGGAAGCGAATGCGGCCTTCGCTGGAATCCTGCTCGAAATCGGGGGCGATATCGCCCAAGCGGATGGTCATGGTGGTGTTCCTCGGCAGCGGTTGACGTGGAACTCACTATGCTCAGACTAGAAAAATATTAAAAAGAATAAATAACGATTTATTTATTCCAAAAATATAAAGGGCGTTATTCGCCCAAGCCCTCCGACTTGGCCCGACGCTTGCTCGATCCCCAGGCAAAGGCCGCACCGCTTGGTAGCGGCCCAGAAAAAACGCCACGGCTATCCACTGCCTGCAGCCACTATCCGAATACTGCAGCGTTCTGGAAGACCGTTGGTGCACAGATGCCTTGTATGAGTGCAGGAGACCGTGATGAACCTGAGTCAGAGCGTGCCCGGAGGCGGCGAGCGTTTCCAATCTACCCGCATCTTTTCGCCGGAAAACCAGTTGTTTCTCTTGAGCGATACCGACAAGGTGCGCGAGAACGTCAGCCGCGTGTTCAAACCCCACGACCTGCAGCCGACGCACTCAGGAGAGGGCGTCAGCGCCTGCATGCACCATGTCAGTCGGGGCCGGCTGTCGCTCAATCGCCTGGAATATTCCACCGATGTGATGATCGATCCGGGCCGCCTGGAACGTTTCTATCTGATTCAGATTCCCATGGCCGGTAACGCCGAGGTGCGCTGCGGTAACCATCGCTTCGATTCGACGCCACAGGTCGCCTCGGTGCTGTCGCCGCAGCTACCAGCGCAGATGCGCTGGCAAGGCGGCGCGGCGCAACTGGCCATCCGCATCGACAGCGACGACATGGCCCACCACTGCCGCCAGCACCTGGCACAAAGCCCCGAGCACCTGCCGGCCTTCGATCCGCGCCTGGATCTGAACAGCACCGGCGGTGCCTATTTCCTGCAATTGCTCGGGGTGCTGCTGGAGGCCATGGCCGACGAGCAACACCCCATTCACCAGCCGCTGGTACTGCGCCAGTTCGAGTCGGCATTGCTCAACGCCCTGCTCTACGGCGTGCAGCACGATGTGCAGCAGCAGTTGCACGAATGCAACGTGAAGAGCGTCTCGCCCTACTTCGTCAAGCGCACCGAGGAATACATCCGCAGCCACCTGCACGAGCCGCTGAGCATCGAGTGCCTGGCCGAGCAGGCCGGCGTCAGCGTGCGCACCCTGTATGCTGGCTTTCGCAACTTCCGCAATACCAGCCCGATGGCCTACCTGCGCGACCTGCGCCTGGAGCGGGTACACCAGGAGCTGACCCAGGAGCAGCAGAGTTCGGTCACCGAAGTCGCCTTCAAATGGGGCTTCGCCCACCTCGGCCGCTTAGCCCAGGAGTACAAGCGGCGCTACGGCGAGCTGCCGTCGGCCACCCTGCGTTATCGCAACGGCTGATAAAGCGCAGGTAGGAGCAGTTGTAGGAGCCGGCTTGCCGGCGATCAGTGGCCTGGGAGGATCGCCCGCAAGCGGGCTCCTACAGGGATGTTGCGCGGTGCACTCATCCGAGCATCGGTGCCCATCCCTATCGCGGATAAATCCGCTCCTAACGACGAGCGTTCTCCAACGTCTGCGAGGGACTTTCACCGAAGGCCTTGCGGTAATCGGCGGCGAAGCGGCCGAGGTGTGAAAAACCCCACTCCAGCGCCGCCGCCGAAACACTAGCCGCTGGCCGTGGCGCCAGCAGCGCGGCGCGCACGGCCAGCAGGCGCTGCTGGCGCAGGTAGCCCATGGGCGTGTTGCCCAGGTGGCGGTGAAAGGCGTCGTAGAGGCGCTGCCGCGATACCCCGGCGGCGGCCTCCAGATCGCCCAGGCCAATCTCATCACGGGCATGTTCGGCGATGTAGCGACAGGCACGCTGCAGATAGGCCGGGCGTTCGTCCGAGCCCTGCGCCGCGAGCAGCGGCGACAGATCGTTCGGCTGCGCCAGCAGCAGGCCACGGATCAGCAACGTCTCCAACTCATGCGCCAGCGCACCCTGGGCGAACAGCAGGCGCCCGGCGGCGAAATCGCGGCAGAGCTGCGCCACCATCTGCCACCAGGCGGCCACCTGCGGGTCGTTCAGATCCATGCGCGGGGCGAACTCCACCGCGCCCGACACGGGGCGCTGCAACCACTGCTCGGCCACCTGCTGCACGGCCTCGCGGCGGAACACAACCTGCCATTTGCGGCAATTGCCGGCCAGCTCCAGGGCCTGGGGCACGCTCGGCGATACGACCAGCCCTTGGCGCCGGTCGGAACGCAGGCTGCCCTGTGGCCCATGCAGCATCTGCCGGCCACTGATCGGCAGGCTGATGCTGTAGCCATCCAGACGGCTGAGCGTGCCCACGCCGATGGTCACGTCGGTGCCATAGGCCACGCGCCCGAGCACCGTGCCCAGGCCCGGCAGGCGCAGGCCATCGTGCTCGAAGCTCAGCCGCGCCGGGCGCCGCACCTCCAGTTCGTGCGGCCCGCAGATCGAGGCCATCCAGGCCTGGGCGGCGTCGGGGTTGCAGTGAGCGGCATGCAGGGCGGCGGCCATGAGGGTCATGACGAAACTCCTCGAACAGGGGTCGAGTAGCAGTCTCCACGCACGCGCCGGCTAGAACTATCCATTTCCTGCAGTTCTTCCCCGCTGCAGGCAACTATCGACCGCGTTCCAGAAAAAACGGATAGCACTTCACGATTCAGCGGATAGTTCGCGAACCGGCGCGGGGCTTCAATCGGGGCGAGTCTCCCCTACAGAGGACACCCCTGATGAGCATGCGCAGCGTTTCCCAATGGCAGGACTACATTCGTGGCTGCCTCGACTTCCGCCCTGCCGAGGGCGTTTACCGGGTCGCCCGCGACCTGTTCACCGAACCCAAGCTGTTCGACCTGGAGATGGAGCTGATCTTCGAGAAGGTGTGGATCTATGCCTGCCACGAAAGCGAGATCGCCCAGCCGAACGACTTCATCACCATGCGCGCCGGGCGCCAGCCGCTGATCATCACCCGTGACGGCAACGGCGAACTGCACGCGCTGATCAACGCCTGCCAGCATCGCGGCGCCACCCTCACCCGCGTCGGCAAGGGCAACCAGTCCACCTTCACCTGCCCCTTCCACGCCTGGTGCTACAAGAGCGACGGGCGTCTGGTGAAGGTCAAGGCGCCGGGCGAATACCCGGAAGGCTTCGACAAGGCCACCCGAGGCCTGAAGAAGGCGCGCATCCAGAGTTACAAGGGCTTCGTCTTCGTCAGCCTGGACACCCAGGGCAGCGACTCACTGGAAGACTACCTGGGCGACGCCAAGGTGTTCTTCGACATGATGGTGGCGCAGTCGCCCACTGGCGAGCTGGAAGTGCTGCCGGGCAAGTCCACCTACACCTACGACGGCAACTGGAAGCTGCAGAACGAGAACGGCCTGGACGGTTATCACGTCAGCACCGTGCACTACAACTACGTGTCCACCGTGCAGCACCGCCAGCAGGTCAACGCCGAGAAAGGCGGCGCCAGCAGCACCCTGGACTACAGCAAGCTGGGCGCCGGCGATGCCGAGACCGATGACGGCTGGTTCTCCTTCAAGCACGGCCACAGCGTGCTGTTCAGCGACATGCCCAACCCCACCGTGCGCCCCGGCTACGCCAGCGTGATGCCGCGCCTGGTGGCCGAATACGGCCAGGCCCGCGCCGAGTGGATGATGCACCGCCTGCGCAACCTGAACATCTACCCGAGCCTGTTCTTCATGGATCAGATCAGCTCGCAACTGCGCATCGTGCGCCCGGTGGCCTGGAACAAGACCGAGATCATCAGCCAGTGCATCGGCGTCAAGGGCGAATCCGCCGCCGACCGCACCAGCCGCATCCGTCAGTTCGAGGATTTCTTCAACGTCTCGGGCATGGGTACGCCGGACGATCTGGTGGAGTTCCGCGAGGCCCAGCGCGGCTTCCAGGCGCGCCTGGAGCGCTGGAGCGATATCTCTCGCGGCAGCCACAAATGGGCTGAAGGGCCGACGCCAAACAGCGAGGCCTTGGGCATCCAGCCGGTGCTCACCGGCACCGAATTCACCCACGAAGGCCTCTACGTCAACCAGCACCGCGCCTGGCAGCAACGCCTGCTCGACGGCCTGGCGCACAAAGCCCTGCAACCTGCCGAGGTGTCCGCATGAACCCGAACCTGCACTACGCGGTGGAGCAGTTCCTCTACCGCAAAGCCGCCCTCTGCGATGCCCAGGACTGGGACGCCTACATCGAACTGTTCGATGAGAACAGCGAGTACCACCTGCCGCAGTGGATCAGCGAGCACGAGTACGTGCAGGACCCGCAGCAGGGTCTGTCGTACATCTACTACGCCGACCGCTCGGGCCTGGAGGATCGCGTGTTCCGTCTGCGCACCGGCAAGTCGGCGGCCTCCACGCCGCTGCCGCGCACCCTGCACCAGATCAGCAACCTGCGCCTGCATCGGCTCGACGACGGCCAGCTCGAGGCGAAGGTCGGCTGGAACACCCTGTACACCCGCCACGGCGTTTCTGAGCAGTTCTACGGCCAGGCCACCTACCACCTGCGCGAGCTGGGCGAAGGCGACTTCCGCATCAGCCGCAAGCACGTGTTGCTGCTCAACGACACCATCAACTCCGTGCTCGACTTCTACCACCTCTAGGAGGCACGCCATGAGCCATAACGTCGCGCTCAGCTTCGCCGACGGCAAGACGCTGTTCATCGGGGTCAAACCCGGTGAGCTGCTGCTCGACGCCGCCCTGCGCCAGGGCATCAGCCTGCCGCTGGACTGCCGCGAAGGCGTCTGCGGCACCTGCCAGGGCCGCTGCGAAGCGGGCCGCTACCAGCAGGATTACGTCGACGAGGAAGCCCTCAGCGAACGTGACCTGGCGCAGCGCAAGATGCTCGCCTGCCAGACCCGCGTGCAGTCCGATGCCGCCTTCTACTTCGACCTCGACTCCAGCCTGTGCCACGCCAACTCGCTGGAGCGGGTCGAAGCCGTGGTCACGGCGCTCGAACAGGTGTCGCCGAGCACTGCCATCCTCCACCTCGACGCCCTCACCCAGGGCGGCACCCTACGCTTTCTACCGGGCCAGTACGCACGCCTGAAGGTGCCGGGCACCGATCAGTGGCGCGCCTACTCCTTCGCCAACCGGCCCAACGAGCAGAACCACCTGCAGTTCCTCATTCGCCTGCTGCCCGACGGGGTGATGAGCAACTTCCTGCGCGAGCGTTGCCAGGTCGGCCAGCACCTGGAGCTGGAACTGCCCCTGGGCAGCTTCTACCTGCGCCAGATCGAACGGCCGCTGCTGCTGGTGGCCGGTGGCACGGGGCTGTCGGCGTTCCTCGGCATGCTCGACGAGATGGCCGAGCGCGGCGGCTGCGGCCAACCCGTGCGGCTGTTCTACGGCGTGAACCAGGACGCCGACCTGTGCGAGCGCGAGCGTCTGGAGAGCTACCGCGGGCGCATCGCCGACTTCGACTATCTGCCGGTAGTCAGCCAGCCCTCACCGGCCTGGAGCGGCCTGCGCGGCTACATCCCCGAGCACTTCGACCGCAGCGCGCTGGCCGCCCAGCCCTTCGACATGTACCTGTGTGGCCCGCCGCCGATGGTCGAGGCGGTGCGCAGTTGGCTCGACGAGGCGGGGCTGGTCGACACCCGCCTGTACAGCGAGAAGTTCCTGCAAAGCGCCGGTGCCCGGCGCTGATCGAGTAAGGCTGGCACCTGCGCCACGTGCGTGGGGAGCCGGCTTGCCGGCGATCAGGGCATCGGCGGATCGCCCGCAAGCGGGCTCCTACAGGCCACCTCAACGATCGAAATAGCGCGCCAACTGGATCAATGCCGCCGCCTGCTCATGCAGGCTGGCGCCCAGGCGCTCGACCTCGCGGGCCTTGTCCGCACTCTGCGCGACGTCGGCAACGGCGCCCTGCACCTGCTCGTCGAGCAGGCCGATGACCTGTTCCTGCTCCTGCATGGCCACGGCGATCTGCTGGCCCAGGGCGTTGACCCCTTGCAGGCGTTCATCCACGTCTTCCAGGCCATGCAGCATCTCGCGCAACTGGCCGTCGGTGTCCTGTGCCAGCGCCTGGCAGCGCCCGGCCTGTTCGCCATTGCGCTCGGCCGCCTGTTGCAGGCGCTCCAGCAGCGGGCGGATCTGCGCCGTCGCCACCTGGGTGCGTGATGCGAGTTGGCGCACCTCGTCGGCCACCACGCCGAAGCCGCGCCCGGCCTCGCCAGCGCGCGCCGCCTCGATGGCGGCATTGAGCGCGAGCAGGTTGGTCTGCTCGGCAATCTCGGCGATCAGGCGGGTGAAACCGGCGATATCGCCGACCGCCGCACCCACCTGCCGAGCCGCCGTGGCGGCATCGGTCACCGCCATGTCGAGCTGGCCCAGAGCCGCCTGGGCACGCTGGGCGAGCTGGCGGCTATGGCTGGTCTGCGCGCTGGCATCGGCGGTGCCCTGACTGGCGCCATGCACGTTGCCTGTCACCTCCTGGATGGTCGCCGCCAACTCGTGCAGAGCAGTGGCAGCCTGATGGTTGCTGTCGCGCTGCACGTCGAGGCGCGCCGCCTCGTGACGGATCAGGCTGGCGACCTCGGCGGCGCGCTGTTCCAGTTGACCACCGGCGGCACCAATGCGCAGCAGCGCCGTCTGCAAGCGTCGCGCCTCGCTGCGCAGGGCCAGGACCAGACGCCCGGCCAGGGGTTCATCGTCGAGAAAACCGGACAGCCAGGGATCGCTGCATAGCACTCGGCCACCTTCCAGCAGGCTCTGCACACGCCGCGCCTGGCGCCGCTGCGAGAGCAGCCCCGCGCCCAATACGCAGCCCAGTGCCAGGCCCTGTTCGGCCCAGCCCATGGACAACAGCGACGCGCCTGCCAGCAAACCGGTCGAAGCCGCCAGCCAGGGCCAGGCGCCGTGCAACCAGCCGCGCAGGGCGCGCCCCGGTGTCCGCCCACGGCACACCCGCGCCAGGCCCCGTTCGGCACGCCGTTGCGCGGCCTCGTCCAGCGGTTGGTACAGCGCGCCATAACCGCTGATGCCCAGTGCGCCATGCACCGGTTTGATATACAGCTCCAGCCACAATGCCCGGCCATCGCGATGGCGGTTGCACAGCGGGCCGAGCCAGGTGCGTTGCTGGCCGAGGGTGCGCCAGAGATGAGCGAACAGCGCTGGCGGCATGTCGGCATGGCGCAGCAGGGCGAAGGGTTGTTGCAGCAGTTCGTCAGCCCGGTAGCCGTGGTATTCGGCGAAAGCCGGGGTGCAGAAAGTGATCCGCCCGTTGAGGTCGGTGCGGCAAATCAGCGGATGGTCGTCCATCGCGGCTCTCCGGTTCGGGCCACCGGCCAGCCTCGGCACGCCCGAGTCGCGGCCGGTAGCGGACAATCACAGGCGCCAGCACGGCGCGCCAGAAAAAGGCCTGCCGGAGGGGCGCCGGCAGGCAATCGATGCAAGCGGGATCAGAAGTGGTGGATGTAACGCACCTGCAGGCGGCTGCCATCCGGGCGGTTTTCCACGTCCTGCTCGAAGTAGGCGTTGACCACCAGGTGGTCTTCCTGAGAGAAGCTGTACATCGCCCCCGGGCCAATGGCCCAGACCTTCTCGCGGCGGCCGGAGACCTCGTGGCCGTCGACCTTGGTATCGCTGATCTGCTTGAGCCAGTAGCCGTTGAGGCCCAGGCGCAGTTGCGGAGTGACCGCGTACTCGGTGGCAAAGTTGGCGTGCAGCGCCTGCCCGGCCTGGATGTCGGACACGTCGCCGAAGGCATAGCTGGGGTCGTCATTGCGGAAGTTGTACAGGTAGTGCGCACGCACCGAGGCCGACCACTTGGGGTTGAACCAATAGGTCGCCGCCCAGTAGGGGTTGAACGACACCGCGTTGTTGCCTGGGTTGATGTCGCGCTTGTCGCTGTACTCGCCGGTCGGCAGGTTCACCTGCAACTCGATGCGGTGCACGAAGCGCGGGCCGTCCGGGCCCATGATAGGGTCGAACTGGATGAACGGCCCGACCAGCAGATCGCCCATACCATCCTGTGCCTTCAGCGCGGCGTTATTCAGGCCGTCATCCACATCCATCTTGGTGACGATCGGCAGTACGGTGTTGAGACCGAGACTAGCGTTGCCCAGGCGCAGATTGGACAGGTAACTCACCTGCGTCACCGCCACCTGGTAATCGAGTTCGGTCTTCGGCAGACCGATGCGATCACCGTTTTCATCGCGCAGGCGGTCGGCGCTGTAGCGCTGGTAGTACTGCTGCAAGTACCAACCGGGGCCAGCCGGCAGGCCACCGTCGAGAAAGCTGGTCAGCCCCAGGTTGACCACGGGCAGGTCATAGGCCTGGGCGCCGCTGGTGGCGATTGCCAAGGCCAGCGGCAGGTAGCGGATCTGAGACATGCAAGGCTCCTGTATTTGTCGTTTTGGCGGCAGGCTCAGAGGGCGGTGGCAGGATGCGCGACGGCGACCCGGTACTGCCCGGCATGGAAGACCAGCGGTTCTCCGCCGCTGTGTCGGTAGTGCTCGATCTCACCGAGGAAGATCAGGTGGTCGCCGCCCTCGTACTGCGTGCCGTTACGGCACACCAGGGTGGCGATGGCGCCATTGAGCAGGGGCACGCCAGCCGGCCCTTCCTCGCAATCGATGCCGGCGAACTTGTCCGCTGCAGGTCGAGCGAAGTGCCCGGACAGGCCATGCTGGTCGCTGCCCAGCACGTTGATAGCGAAGTGGCTGGCGGCGAGGAAGTCCGGCAGGCTCGGCGCCGTGCGCGCCAGGCTCCAGAGCACCAGCGGCGGGTCGAGCGATACCGAGGAGAAGGAGTTGGCGGTCATGCCCACCCGGCGCCCGTCGGCGGTGCGGGTGGTGATCACCGTCACCCCGGTGGCGAACTGGCCGAGCAGGTTGCGCAGGCTGCGCGGCTCGACACCCTCGACTGCGATAAGCGTGGAATCGGTCATGGCGGTCTCCTGATCAGGCGGCACGGCTCATATGGCTCTGGATGAAGTCCTGGCACTGCGCGGCGTCGAACCACCAGGGCGCGAAGCGGCGCGGGTCGTCGAAGGCGTTGGCGATCTGCGCGGCGATGGCCTGCGACTGGCTGGCGGCGCCGAGCAGTTCGAGGATGTGCGGTGGCGGCGGGGTGAGCAGGCTGTTGGTCCACTTGACCACCTGGCCGGCGTAGTCCCAGTAGCGCTCGAAGGTCTGCTGCATCCACTCCGGGGTGAAGGCGGCGTCGCCCTGGACGAGGATGGCGTCGAGGTAGACCTTGCTGCACTTGGCGGCGTTGTTCGAGCCCTGGCCGGTGATCGGATCATTGACCACCAGGGCGTCGGCCATGCCGAACACCGTGCGCCCGGAGGGCAGGCGCAGCACTGGCTTGCGCACCATGGGGGTGAAGCGCCCGGCGAGCACGCCACCGGCATCGGTCAGCTCCAGATTGCGGCAGCGCTCGGCCTCCCAGGGGGCGTAGCGCTGGACGATCTCCAGGCTGCGTTCGAGGTGCTGCTCGGGCGAGGTGACGTCCTGCCAGCAGTCCATGGGGCCACCGGGCACGCCCTCGAAGACCATGATCTCGCACGGCCCGCTGAGGGTCAGGGCGGGGAACACGAAGTACTCGCCGACGCCGGGAATCAGGTTGAAGGCCACCCGCGAATAGGGCGACTTGGGCGTCATGCCCTTCACGTAAGTGAGCGCCAGGGCGCGTTGCGGCTGCTGGAACACGGTGCGCTCGGTGTCGCGGGCGAACAGGTTGACCACCTCGCCCTTGCCGGCGGCGAGCAGGGTCAGGTCATGGCTCTGGGTCAGTTGCTCCAGCTCGGGCAGGCCGACGTCCTGGATGATCAGCTCGCCGCCACGGCGCTCGAACTCGTCCATCCAGGCCGGCATCTTCAGGCGCTGGTCGACGGCCTGGGCGTAACGATCCAGGCGCGCACTCCAGTCGATCAGCTTCTCGCCCGGGCGCTCGGGGTTGGGCACGCTCAGGCCGATGCCTTCCACCGCTGGGCATTGCTCCTCCCAGAAGTTCAGGCCGAGGTCGCGCTCGGTCTGCAGGGCGTTGTTGAACATGCATTGGCTGGACATCACCTTGCCGCTGCGCACCTGCTCGCCTGTGCGATTGGTGGTGAGGGTGACGTGGTAGCCCTGGGCGAGCAGGCCGATGCCCAGTTGCAGGCCGGCCTGGCCGGCCCCGACGATGGCGATTCGACGCATGGGAGTCCTCCGGGGAGTCGAGTGACGGGTTGGGGTGAAACCGTTGAAAAGGCGCCAGAAGGGATTGCTCATGGGGCTCACTCCCGTTCGGCGAGACGTGGGATGGCCGGCTGGTTGCGTTCCGGGCCCATCACCGAGTAACCACCGTCCACCGCGTAGTCGGCGCCGGTGACGAAGCTGGCCGCCGGCGAGCAGAGGAAGGCGACCACCTGGGCCACCTCCGCCGGCTCGCCCAGGCGCCCGAGCAGGTGGAAGTCGGCGGCGACACGGTCGGCATGGGCGCGGTCGCCGCCACTGACCTCGGCGATCACCCGCGACCAGGTCCAGCCCGGCGATACCGAGTTGACGCGGATGCCCAGCGGCGCCAGATCCATCGCCATGCTGCGGGTCAGTTGCAGCATGGCGGCCTTGGACACCGGGTAGATCCAGCGCCCGGTCTGCGCGCACTGCGCGGAGATCGAGGTGAAGTTGACCACCGCGCCACGACGCGCCTGCAGGTCGGCGCTCAGCGCCTGGGTCAGCATCACCGCCGACACCAGGTTGATGTCCAGCGCGCGCAGCCAGTCGGCACGGGTCGAGGCCAGGCCGTCGTCGAGGTAGGTGCAGGCCAGGTTGACCAGCAGATCGACCTGGCCGAACTGCCCGTGAATGCGGGCGATGGCCGCCGCCACGGCGGCATCGTCGGTCAGGTCCAGGGCGATGAACAGCGCGCCGCTGCCCAGCTCATCGGCCACGGCGGCGCCCTGCGGGTCGATGTCGAGAATGGCTACGCGGGCACCGGCGGCGAGCAGCGCCTCGGCCACCGCGCGGCCGATCAGGGTGGCGCCGCCGCTGATCACGGCGACCTTGCCGTCGAGACTGTGCAGGTTCATGGCTCAGCCCTCGATCAGCTTGCCGGCGCTGGTGGGCCAGCTCGGCATCAGGGTGTTGGAGGGCAGGCCCTCGTCGAGCAGCTTGTGCGCGGTTTCGGCACCGGCCACCGGCAGGCCCTCGGGATCGAGCAGACCGATCTGCACCAGCACGCTGGCCTGATCCCAGTAGATGTGCTCGTGGTACAGCTTCGGCCCACGGAACTTGACCACCCCGAGCATGGGGATCTCGACGAAGCGGCCGGTGGGCGCGATGCCGGGCAGCAGCCAGTCGATCTCCTGGTCATGGGTGAAGCTCATGATGAATTCGTCGACGATCTGCGAGGCGCCGATGGTGCGCGAGATCGGCGTCAGCGCCATGTCCTTGGGGTTGCCGTGGACGAAGTGGTAGCGGTAGAAGCGCGCCAGCTCGCGGTAGCCCACGCCGCCGGTCATGGTGGGGATATGGTTGACGTAGGGCTCGGGCACCATGGTGGCCATGGTCGCCGGCACGTCACGGGTGTCGAACTCGTGGCGGATGTGTTCCTCCCACAGGTCGGAGAGGTTGTAGTCCGGGCCGATGGTGCGGCGCAACGCGGCGATGCTGCGCTCGTGGGCCAGCAGCGCCGAAGGCTTGTGGTAGTGGTGCCCAGCCGGGCGGGCGAAGGCATGATCGACACCGGGATAGACGTAGGCCTCGGTGCCCGGGCGCTGCGCCAGCGCCGCGACGATGGCCTCGCGAGCCGGCGCCGGGCAGAAGCCATCGAGCTCGGCGAGGTGCAGCACTAGGCGGCCCTGCAGCCCTTCCAGCTCGTGCAGGGCATTCTCGATGCCGACCCCGTAGTAGCCCACGGCGCAAGCCACCTGCGGCAGGCGACAGCCGGCCAGGTAGGCGAGCTTGCCACCGAGGCAGTAGCCGACCACGCCGAGCCCGGCCTCACTGCATTCGGGCAGGGTCTTGAGGAAGCTCAGGCTGGCGTCGATATCAGCCACGCCGAGGTGCTCGTCGAAGGCCTGGTACAGCGCCAGGGCCTTGTCGAAGTCTTCCAGGGTGTAGCCTAGCTCGACACCCGCCTGCTGACGCCAGTACAGATCCGGCACCAGCACGGTGTAGCCTTCCTCGGCCAGGTGGTCGGCCACCACGCGCATGGCCTCGTTGACCCCGAAGATCTCCTGGCAGAGCACGACGCCCGGCCCTTTGCCGTCGACCGAAACGGCCAGATAGGCGGCGAACTGGCCATCCTTCGCGGGAACTTGAATGTAACGACCTTGCATGGCGGCGACTCCAACGATTGCTTGCGTTGGATCGATCTTCCGCCGGACGAACCTGTCGCTCTATCCGCTCAGTGCCGGGGATATCCGTCAGGTGCGTGGTTTATTGCGAGTCGCGCAGGCGATAACCGACACCGGCCTCGGTGATCAGATAGCGTGGCGCGGCCGGGTCGTCGCCGAGCTTCTGCCGCAGGTGGCCGACCACCACGCGCAGGTAATGGCTGTCGCCGGCGTGACTGGGGCCCCAGATATCACGCAGCAACTGTTGCTGGGTGACCACCCGCCCGAGGTGCTGGGCGAGCAGCGCCAGCACCGCGTATTCCTTGGGCGTCAGGGCGATTTCGGCACCGTCGAGGCTGACCCGGCGATAGGCCAGGTCGATGTTCAGCGCGCCACAGGCGATGCTCGCCGGCAGCGCTTCGCGGCCCTGGCCCTGGCGCAGCAGCACGCGCACCCGGGCGAGGAATTCCTGGATGCCGAACGGCTTGGTCACGTAGTCATTGGCGCCGCCGTCCAACGCCAGCACCTTTTCGCCCTCGCTGGCGCGCACCGAGAGCACCAGCACCGGCACCTGGCTCCATTCGCGCAGGCCGCGCAGCACCTGCTGGCCATCGAGGTCGGGCAGGCCGAGGTCGAGCACGACGAGATCGGGGTTATGCAACGCCGCCTGGGCCAGGCCGTCTTCGCCGTTGGCCGCCTCCAGCACCCGGTAGCCCTGGGCGCTGAGGGCGATACGCAGGAACTTGCGGATCTGCGCCTCATCGTCGATCAGCAGAATGCTCGGCCCCTGGCTCATCAGTCTTCCTCGGCGGCTTGCGGTTGCGTGGTCAGCGGCAGGTGCAGGGTCAGGCTGGCGCCACGGCCATCGAGGCCCTCGCCGACCGTGACGCGACCGCCGTGAGCGCCAACCATGCCTTGGCAGATGGCCAGGCCCAGGCCGGTGCCCTGGCCGCCGCGATCACCCCGCGCAGCGGTGTAGAACATGTCGAAGATCTTCGCCCGTTCCGCCTCGGGAATGCCAGGGCCCTGGTCGGCGACGACGAAGCGCAGCTCCTGTTCGTCGTATTCCAGCGCCACGCGCAGGCGGCCACCGGGCGGCGAGAAGCGCGCGGCGTTCTCCAGCACGTTGACCAGCGCCTGCTCGATCAGCGCCGCATGCACACGCAGCAGCGGTGGCTCCGGCGGCAGCAGGCACTCGACCCGCAGCGGCGCGAGCACCGCGCGCAGGCGTTGCAGGGCGCTGGCGACGATGTCGCTGGGCGCCACCCAGTCGCGCGCCAGCTTGAGTCCGCCGTGGCCGAGGCGGGTCATGTCGAGCAGGTTCTGGATATAGCGGTCGAGGCGCTCGGCTTCGTCGCGGGTGCCCTCCAGCAGCTCGGTGCGATCCGCCGCGGGGATGGCATCACCCAGCGCCAGCAGGCTGTCGATGGAGCCGCGCATGGCGGTCAGCGGCGTGCGCAGGTCATGCGATACCGAGGCCAGCAGCGCGCTGCGCAGTTCCTCGGTCTGCCCGTGCAGGCGCGCGGCCTCCAGCTCCTCGGCCAGTTGCGCACGGGCCAGGGCCTGCGCCAGCGGTTGGCCCAGGGCGGCGACCAGGCGCCGGCGCTCGTCCGCCAGCGGCGCGCTGTCGGCGCTCTGCAGGCCGATCAGCAACAACGGCCCCTCCTCGCCACAAAGCGGCCACCACCACCAGCGGCTGCTGGGCAGAGTATCGGTAGCGCGCCCGGCAGGCTGCTCATGCTGCCAGGCCCAGTCAGCGGCGGCGCGCTCGGCATCGGCCAGCTCGGTGTGCTGGCCGCCCTCGTGCTGCCATTGCCCATCCGCGTTGCGCGACAGCAGGGTCAATTGCATCTCCGCCCAGCCGCCCAGTTGCTGCTCGGCCACGGCCAGCACAGCCTGGCGGTCGGCAGCGGCGGTGAGCTTGCGCGACAGCTCCAGCAGCGCCGTGGTTTCGCCCTGTGCCTGACGCAGCGCCTGCACCTGGCGGCGCTGACGGCTGGCCAGGTTGCCGGTCAGCCCGGCCATGAGCAGGAAGAACAACAGGGTCAGCACGTCCTCCTGACGCTGGATGCGCAGGGTCAAGGTCGGCGGAATGAACAGGAAGTTGTAGGCCAGGAACGACAACCCCGAGCAGGCCAGCGCCGGGCCCAGGCTGCTGCGCACCGCCACCAGCAGCACGGCGGCGAGGAACACCAGGGAGATGTTCGGCAACTCCAGCACCTGCGCCAGGCCGAGGGAGATCAGCGTGGCACCGGCGGCGGCCAGCGTGGCCCACAGGTAGTCGCGCCAATGCGCGGCAATGCGTGTGCGCCGGCCCGCCGCAGGCTGAGCAGCGGCCGCATCCAGCACGCTCACCTCCAGCCCAGCGCCAGCCGCCAGCAGGCGTTCGCCGAGGCCGCGCCCGAACCAGCGCCGACGCAAACGCGGCGTGCTGCTGCCGACCAGGATCAGGCTGGCGCGACGCTCACGGGCATGGTCGAGCAGCGTGCGCGCCACCGAGTCGCCGTGCAGCGTCACCACTTCGCCGCCGAGGCGCTCGGCCAGGCGCTGCGCCGCTTGCAGCCGCGCCCGTTGCTCCTCATCCATGGCTGCGCGACTGTCCACATGCACCACCGACCAGGGCAGATGACGCCGCTCGGCCACCGCGCAGGCGTGGCGCACCAGGCGCTCGGCCTCGCCGTCGCCGTCCACTCCCACCAGCAGGCGGCCGAGCACGCTGGGCGCGGCCTGGCCGAGCTGGCGATAGCGTTGGTCGAGGTCCGCATCGACCCGTGCGGCGGCGGTCTGCATGGCCAGCTCGCGCAGCGCGGTGAGGTTGGTCGGCGAGAAGAAGGCGTCGATGGCCGCCCGCGCCTGCTCGGGCATGTACACCTTGCCGTCGCGCAGGCGTTCGAGCAGCTCACGCGGCGGCAGATCGACCAGCTGGATCTCGTCGGCTTCCTGCAGCACCCAGTCGGGCACGGTTTCGCGCACCTGCACGCCGGTGATATCGCGGACGCGGTCGTTGAGGCTTTCCAGGTGCTGGACGTTGACCGTGGTGTAGATGTCGATGCCGGCAGCAAGCAGCTCCTGCACGTCCTGCCAGCGCTTGGCGTGGCGGCTGCCGGGCGCGTTGCTGTGCGCCAGCTCATCCACCAGCGCCAGCTTGGGTGGGTCGGCCAGCAGGCCGTCGAGATCCATCTCGCTCAGCTCCAGGCCGCGATACGGCAGGCGCAATGGCGGCTGTTGCGGCAGGCCCAGCAGCAGCGCCTCGGTCTCGCTGCGGCCGTGGCTTTCCACCACCCCGGCGCGCAGCGCCACGCCCTGGCGCAGTTGCGCATGGGCGGCCTGGAGCATGGCGTAGGTCTTGCCCACGCCCGGCGCCGCGCCAAGGAATACCTTGAGCCGGCCACGGCCTTCGCGGGGCAGGTCGGCGAGCAGCGCTTCTGCGCGCAGGCTGTCGTTCATCGAACACTCGTCACGGGGAAGAAGTGGAAGGATTGTCGGCCAGCGCCAGGTTCAGGGCCAGTACATTGACCACGGCCGGGCCGAACAGCGGGCGCTCGGTATGCGCCTCGACCAGACGCAGCAGCTCCACTTGCGACAGGCCACGTGCCTGGGCGATGCGCGGCACCTGCCAGGCAGCGGCCTCAGGCGATAGCTGCGGGTCGAGGCCGCTGCCCGAGGTGGTCACCAGTTGCATCGGCACTGGCGCCTGGCCGCTCAGGTTGGCGCTGGCCTGTTCGATGCGGGCGCGCAGTTTCGGATTACCGGCTGACAGGTTGCTGGCAGCGCTGGCCACGGTGGCGTAATCGCCGGCCGAAGGGCGCGGCTGGAACCACTGATCGCCGTCGAAGGCCTGGGCGATCAGACGGCTGCCGCGTACCTGGCCGGCATCATCACGCACCAGGCTGCCGGCGGCCTGATCGGGGAAGGCCACCTGGGCCACCCCGGTGACCGCCAATGGATAGACCACGCCAGTGAGCAGGGTCATCAGCGCCAGAGTGGCAATGGCGGGGCGGATTGAGTTGAGCATGATGAGTCTCCAAATAGGCGAATCGCTTGTCTCCCCTCTCCCGCTTGCGGGAGAGGGGCCGGGGGAGAGGGAGCTGACCGCGTGTGAACGAAACAACGTGGTTACACCCAACCCAACCCCACCAGCAGCAGGTCGAGCAGCTTGATCCCGACGAAGGGCGCCACCAGCCCGCCGAGGCCGTAGATCAGCAGGTTGCGCCGCAACAACTGGCCGGCGTCCAGCGCCTGGATGCGTACGCCGCGCAGCGCCAGCGGGATCAGCGCGACGATGATCAGCGCGTTGAACACGATGGCCGAGAGGATCGCGCTCTGCGGGCTGTGCAACTGCATCAGGTTGAGCGTGCCGAGCTGCGGGTAGATGCCGGCGAACAACGCCGGGAGGATGGCGAAGTACTTGGCCACATCATTGGCCACCGAGAAGGTGGTCAGCGCGCCTCGGGTCACCAGCAGCTCCTTGCCCACCTGCACCACGTCGATCAGCTTGGTCGGGTCGCTATCCAGATCCACCAGGTTGGCGGCCTCGCGAGCGGCCTGGGTGCCGTCGTTCATGGCCAGGCCGACGTCGGCCTGGGCCAGCGCCGGGGCGTCGTTGGCGCCGTCGCCGCACATCGCCACCAGCTTGCCTTCGGCCTGCTCGGCGCGGATGCGTGAGAGCTTCTTCTCCGGCGTGGCCTCGGCAATCACGTCGTCGACACCCGCCTCGGCGGCGATGGCAGCGGCAGTCAGCGGGTTGTCGCCGGTGACCATCACGGTGCGGATGCCCATGGCGCGCAGCTCGGCGAAACGCTCGCGGATGCCCGGTTTGACCACGTCCTTGAGGTGGATGGCGCCAAGCAGGCGACCATTGCCGGCCACCAGCAACGGTGTGCCGCCGCTCTGGGCGATCTTCTCCACCTCGCGCGCCAGCGGCGCTGGCAGCTCATCACGGCCCAGGCCGAGGTAGGCCAGCACCGCATCCACCGCGCCCTTGCGGTAGGCCACGCCACCAACATCAGCGCCGGACAGGCGCGTCTCGGCGCTGAAAGCGATCAGGGTCATGCCGCTGCGGTCGGGTACCTCCATCGGGTGCAGGGATGCCAGGTATTCGACGATGGACTTGCCCTCCGGCGTGTCGTCGCCCTGCGAGGCCAGCAGCGCCGCCTCGGCCAGCTCCGGCGTGGTGACGCCCGGCGCCTTGAGCATGGCGCTGCAGCGACGGTTGCCGAAGGTGATGGTGCCGGTCTTGTCCAGCAGCAGCGTGTGCACGTCGCCGGCGGCCTCCACGGCGCGGCCGGACTTGGCGATGACGTTGAGGCGCACCAGGCGATCCATGCCGGCGATGCCGATGGCCGAGAGCAGGCCGCCGATGGTGGTGGGGATCAGCGTGACCAGCAGCGCCGCCAGGTAGATCAGCGGCAAGTCGCCACCGGCGAAGCGGGCGAACGGCTGCAGCGTGGCCACCACCAGCAGGAAGATCAGGGTCAGGCCGATCAGCAGGATATCCAGCGCCACCTCGTTGGGCGTCTTCTGTCGGCGTGCGCCTTCGACCAGGGCGATCATGCGGTCGAGGGTGGACTCGCCGGGGTTGGCGCTGATCCGCACCAGCAGCCAGTCCGACACCAGGCGGGTATTGCCGGTGACCGCCGAGCGGTCGCCGCCGGACTCGCGGATCACCGGCGCGGACTCGCCGGTAATCGCCGCTTCGTTGACCGCTGCAACGCCTTCGATCACCTCGCCGTCGCCGGGGATCAATTCACCGGCCTCGACCCGCACCACATCGCCCTTGCGCAAGCTGCTAGCCGGCACGGACTGGAACTGCTCGCCGACCTGTTTGTTCGCCATCAAGCCCTGACTGCCGGACTTCAGGCTGTCGGCGCGGGCCTTGCCACGGCCCTCGGCCAGGGCCTCGGCGAAGTTGGCGAATAGCACGGTGAACCACAGCCACAGGGCGATCTGCACGCCTAAGGCAGTGCTTACTGCAGGGTTGGGGACGAAGCACAGCACGCTGGTGACCAGCGCCGTCAGCTCCACCACCAGCATCACCGGCGAGCGCACCAGTTGGCGCGGGTCGAGCTTGACGAAGGCCTGCTTGAGGGCCGGGCGCCACAGCGCGCCGAGGCCGGTCTGCGGCTGGCTGCTGGACGATTGGGCGCTGCGTTGCGCCGTTACGGGGGCATTCATCACGGTTTCTCCTTCAGAACGCCAGGTGTTCGGCCAGCGGGCCCAGGGCCAGCGCCGGCATGAAGGTCAGGCCACCCACCAGGAGGATGGTCAGGGTCAGCAGCACGACGAACAGCGGCCCATGGGTGGGAAAGCTGTTCTGCCCTTGCGGCGCGGCGCGCTTGGCCGCCAGGCTGCCGGCAATCGCCAGCACCGGCAGGATGTAGCCGAAGCGCCCGAGCAGCATGGCCAGGCCGAGCATCAGGTCGTGGTAGGGCGTGTCGGCGCCGAAGCCGGCGAAGGCCGAGCCGTTGTTGCCGGTGGCCGAGCCGTAGGCGTACAGCGCCTGGCTGAAACCGTGCGGGCCGGGATTGCCGATGGACGCCGACGGGCCGGCGAAACTCACCGCCAGAGCGCCGAACACCAGCACGCCGAGCGGCATCACCAGCAGCGTGGCGACCATCAGGCGCACTTCGCGGGCTTCCAGCTTCTTGCCCAGGTAGGCCGGGGTGCGGCCGATCATCAGGCCGGCGAGGAATACCGCGATCAGCACGAACAGCAGCATGCCGTAGAGGCCGGCGCCAACGCCGCCGAAGACGATCTCGCCGAGCAGCATGTTGACCAGCGGCACCAGCCCACCAAGGGCGCTGAAGCTGTCGTGCATGGCGTTCACCGAGCCGTTGGACGCCGCCGTGGTGGCCGTGGCCCAGAGCACCGAGGCAAAGCTGCCAAAGCGCGCCTCCTTGCCCTCCAGCGAGCCGACCTGCTCGATGGGCAGCCCCGCCAGCGCCGGGTTCGGCTGCAACTCCGCCCAGGCGCACACACCCAGGCCGATGACGAACAGCAGCAGCATGCTGGCGAGGATCGCCCGGCTCTGGCGCAGGTCACGCACGTAATGGCCGAAGGTGAACACCAACGCCGCCGGGATCAACAGGATCGACGCCAGCTCCAGCAGGTTGCTCAGCGCCGTGGGGTTCTCGAACGGATGCGCCGAGTTGACGCCGAAGAAGCCGCCGCCATTGGTGCCCAGTTGCTTGATGGCGATCTGGCTGGCCGCCGGCCCCATCGGCAGGGTCTGCTGACTGCCCTGCAAGGTGGTGGCGGACACATAGTCGCTGAAGTTCTGCGGCACACCCTGCCACACCAGCAGCACGGCCAGCACCAAGCACAGCGGCAGCAGGCCGTAGAGCACGGCACGGGTGATGTCGACCCAGAAATTGCCCAGGCGGTCGCTGGACTGCCGCGCCAGACCCCGGCACAGCACCACCAGCACCGCCAAACCCACTGCCGGGCTGACGAAATTCTGCACGCCAAGGCCGAGCATCTGGCTGAAATAACTGAGCTGCGCCTCACCGCTGTAGGCCTGCCAGTTGGTATTGGTGACGAAGCTCACCGCCGTGTTGAACGCCAGTGGCAGGCTCAGTCCGGCGAGCTGCTGCGGGTTGAGCGGCAAGGCGCCCTGCAGCAGCAGAATGCTCATCAGCGCCAGCAGGCAAACCAGGGTGAAGGCCAGCAGCGCCAGGGCGTATCCGCGCCAGCTCTGCTCCTGCTCCGGGTCGACGCCGGCCACGCGGTAGCACAGGCGCTCCAGCGGCAGCAGTACCGGGCTGAGCCAGGTGCGCTGGCCCTCCATCACGCGATAGAAGTAGCGCCCGAGAAAGGGTGCCGGTGCCAGCACCAGCAGGGAAAAGGCCGCCAGCAGCAGCCAGTCGTAGTCATGCATGGCCGTCTCCTCAACCACGCCCTGCGGTGAGCAGCGCCACCAGCAGATAGGCGAAGAGGCCGACCACCAGGATCAGCGACACACCATCGATTGCGTTCATATGCAAAGCTCCACGATGCGGGGAATCCGCTCGCGAGCATTGTCGAAAGGCTGCCCGTAAAAATTCGATTGCCGCCCCGCCGCCGGGGCGTAAAGAAATCGTATTGATACAGAGGGATCAGCCCTGTGGGAGGCGCTTCAGCGGCGACAGGGCCGCTACGCTGCATGGACGTGGCACCCGTAGGGTGGGCGGCGCACGAACACCGCACCAACAGGGCACCTACCAACTCGATGCGCCGCGTAACCCACCAAGCAATGGCAAGCCGCGCGTAAGGCATATGCGCGAAGCAGCACCCCGTTGGAGGGCGTATTGGGCGTGAGTCGCGGCGCGGAACTGGACATGGCCCGGCGGACTGTTCGCTGGCGCTCCTGAGGCCGTCCTACAGCGGTCGGCGTTCCGGTTCGCCCTACGATCAGCCGGCCAATTTAGCTATAGAAGATGAAGCCGAGCGACATCGCACGAAAAACCACCAGGCCCACGTAACCCTTACCCCGCCTGGCTCAAAGAGGTTTTCCCAGACCTTATCCACAGCGCTTTCCCCAGATTCTGTGCACGACTCCCACAAAGGCGCTCCCACTCTGCCCGGCTGTTGAAAACTCGAGCCAAGTGTTTGATTAAAAGCGATATTCCGTCTGGCAATAACGCCAGCAAATCATCATTGGGCAAAAACTGAACGGCCTGATGAGACCCGCTTGAATGCTAAGCGCGGAGGGCTTTTGCAAAGGTTATCCACAGTGGTGTTAACAGATTTTGTGGGTGGGTTTGGGAAGGTCTGGACTGCCACCGTGACACGAGAAAATGGCCGGGATGGCATTTTGCCCACGAGGAATGGACAGCTCAGTGGTGGATGGAATAGGTTTCTGGCTTGGTTCTGCTGGTGCAGTGATCCAGCAGATTGGGCTTGCCGTTATCTCTGTCGTGTTTCTCTCCAGGGGCTGTCGCGTTTCACGCGAACACCCTCAATCGAAACAAGGACTTGCAGGACGACAAGGAAGATTGTCGCGACAGGTATCGCGTGGAAACGTGAAATGAATGTCGTCTAATTAATAGTTAGAAATCATGCCGTCCAACGCAAATATAAAACTCAAGCAACGACTACAAGAGATTGACGAAGTAATATCTGCACGCAACGCAATATGTCCTGCAGGTGCCGGAAAGCCTGCCCAGAGAAAAGGAGCTGCAGTTATTAAAGCCGGAACAACGCTCCTCGCAGCTGTATTCGAGGGTTTTGTAGAGGAGCTATACGAAAAATCGCTAGATCTTTTACATCCGACGCTAATCAACGAGGTAAAAGAACTAAAAAAGCATACAAGCGAGAAAAATCACAACGCCAACAATCACCAGGTAAATAATTTATTCTTTTATGTCGGCATACCATGGATTATGCAATCAAGTAAAATTCGCTGGCAGAAATTCTCAAATACAGAAGTAAGAAAGACACTAGGCGCCCTATCTAGCGCCCGAAATAAAATAGCCCACGGCGGGAGCCACTCCGTCACAAAAACCCAACTCGTATTCTGGCGTAATTTTATTGAGCGCCTAGCTGACAAGCTTGACCTTGTAGTTGCTGATCATATCGAGACAAAAACGGGAAACCGCCCATGGTAACCTCCAACTAGAGAATGGGTATAGATTTACTTTCCGGGCACAAATAATGCGGATCAAAAGATAAATTCACCTCGTTTCTTCAAACTTTAAATCGAGCAAACTCAATGGATAAAAACCAACTTGTTTGGGATCACTTCAAATTCAACGCAGAGCAACGACTTAAGGGCTTCAATTTCTTCGTTCTACTCTCCATTTTTGCCGATGGCGGTGTTTTCGCTGCTCTCGAAAAAGGCTTAAACCCTAAACTCCTAATCTTGCTCGGTCTATTTATCATCTTGCTTTCAATTGTCTTCTGGCTGGTAGATAGCCGCAGCCGTCAACTCATAAACCTGACCATTCCCGCCTTGAAGGAAATGGAGTCTTCATTCCCTTCAAAATTTAAACTATTCGCTATTGACGCCGCGCATCAGGGCCCCATTATTAGATATACCTTTGCTATCCGCGCATTACTCGTCGCGCAGCTTTTATTTGGCCTCGGCATCGTTCTGTATGGTTATTGCCCATGGTAGCCGCACAGGAAAATAGGTGACATACCAGCAAATACCCCAGACAACCTCGCCCACGGTGGATGAAAAGGGGACAGGGGAAACGGGGACAGATTTATTTACTGTCCTTGCGGCCTAAATAGTTTCAGAATTTCGGTGCGCGCAGCGCACCCTACGATAAGAACGCCGATGCATCAGCAGCAAAGAATGCAGACAATATCTGAGCACCTCTGTCTTGCCTCGCGCGCTCCTGCAACACGTAGCCGAGTCACAGCCCCTTGAATTCATTCCTCAACAACTCAGCAAAAGCATCCTTGGCTCGATGGAAGCCCACATGTTTGTTCCAGACGAAATAATTCTGTACCGGCGATAACTGGCTGAAGGTGTAACCACTGATATTGCCGATTCTCTTGAACTGCTCGAAGACTCCAACCGGCACCAGGGATACCCCGGCACCCGCACTGACACAACCGAGGATGGTTCCATAGCTGGCGATGCTGGTGATAGAGGCGGACACGTCATGTTCGCTCAGCCAAACTTCGAGTGCGCGCCGGTAGGGGCACCCCTCGGGCCACATGAAGATGTTCACCTGCTTCAGATCCTCTGGTGCACGTATTTCGCCGACGGAGGGCGAGGCAATTATTACCAGAGGTTCCTTGTACACCTCTATTTGCACGATGTCGGGATGCCCGGAGTTGACTGCGATGATTGCACCATCCAGCTCATGCCCGGCCACATCGCTGATCAATTGCGACCAGGTGCCAGTGCTGAATTGCATCTGAACATCGGGATAAAGGTGGTGATACCTGGATAACAAGGCGGGTAGCCGCCCTGTTGCAGCCGATTCGATAGCGCCAATTTTCAATACGCCAGAAGGCGGTGCGTCAGGATCGAGCGCTCTCCGCGCCTCTTGGCAAAATGCCAGTATCTTGTTGGCATAAGCTAGGAACAACTCACCCGACGGACTGACGACCAAACCTCGCCCATGGCGGATGAACAGCGCCACCCCCAACTCCTGCTCCAGGAGTTTCAACCGATTCGTAATATTGGATGGGACGCAGTGCAGCACTTTTGATGCTTGCACGATACTGCCCTGCTCGGCGACCACTTTAAACATCTTTAGCTGTGCCAATTCCATTGCAACATCGCTCATTTAAAGTGAATGAACGACTGAATATAAGTTACTTGATCGGGGCACTCAAGCAACTTAGCGTTCGCCAAACCACCGCCATCAGGTGGTTGGCACAGCCAACGCATTGAATAGTCACCCCTTTAAGGATAAAGGTGAAACAATGACCGTCCCCTTACTGAAAAGCCATTCCGTAGTTTCTCGGCAATGTATATCCATGCAGCAATTTGGCGAAGCATTCATCGAGGCCCTGCCCAAGCATATCAGCGCCTTGAAAATACCTGGCCGCCTGCTCAGCAGCAATTCGCGTAGAGCCCCCATTCCCGCCCATATCGAGGACGTAGCCAGCCTCCAGCAAGCAATGCATGAAGTGCTTTGCCATGACACCACCCAGGAAGCACAAGGCTGGGCAGAGCGGTGTTTCAAGGCGTTTCTGGCGAAGAAGGCAGTGGATGCTGGCGTTCTGAAGTTCTTCAACGGCTGGAATGAAACTCACAAGACCACCAGTTTGGTGTCCGCAAAGATCATCATGCGTCTGGCCGCAGATGCTGTTTCCATCCCCGCGGAGCTAAAGACCAGTTACAGCAACGTCATGTCGCACATGCACGAGGTGGCGAAAGACGATTTCGGACTGGGCCATGAAGGCCACGATGGCATGTATCACTACATGACCGATGCGTTGGGAGCTTCGCGCTGGGTAGAGCGTCAGTTCGTCGTCGACGAGTGCAATGCGTTTTCCACGTTTCTCTACAAGGTGGGTATAGCGGAACATAAATCCGCCTTGGACTCTGTCGAGCACAGGCAATCCATCATGACCGCCATGATGACCTCGATTGCCTCGGAATTGTGGAACGGGCGAGAGTACAACTTCGTTGCCCAATACATCGAAGAAAAACTCTTGTCGTGCAATCCCTCCTTGGGCCTCGATAAACAGGCACTACGCAATGCCAAGGGCTACGTCATGGGGCACTCAGGCGAAGTAGAGAATCGCCATGGGCTGCATGCATTGGCCGCCGCTCAGGCTTATGCCCGTACCCTGGGGATAGGCTTCGACATACCGGAACTCAAGAGCGTGATGCTGGATTACAACCAGCGTGTAGGCAGAGCTTTCCAGAGCCTTTATCGCGAACTGACCCACTGAAAGGAAGCACGAAAACATGTGGCCATTGCGCATGTACAACCAACCGGAATGGTCACAGCAGTGCCGCCGTAGAACGCACAGCGCCCTCATGGTCGCCACACGAACATACCAGAGCCGGTACATGCTCCATGGGCATTGAACATGTCGTCTTTAGCCTGGGCTTCTTTGCTTTCTGCGGTGGTTTGATCGATGCGGCGGTCGGCGGCGGCGGCCTGGTACAGGTGCCTGCACTGCTGCATGCGCTGCCTCAACACAGCCTCGCCACCGTGTTCGGCACGAACAAGCTGGCGGTTCTCTTGGGAAATATCTCTTCCATCTCAAGCTACCTGAGAAGGATAAAGATCGTCTGGAGACTGCTGCTCCCGACGATGCTCTCTGCTTTCGTATTTTCTTTCCTGGGGGCGTTCTCCGTCTCGCTGATCCCCAAGGCGCTGATGGAATATGCCGTCTTCGTGGTTTTGATCGCCATGGCCATCTATACCTTCGCCAAGAAGGACTTTGGCCAGCTACAAACTAACCTGCGATACGGCAAGCGAGAAGTATTGCTAGGCATATTCTTCGGCGCGCTGCTCGGCTTCTACGATGGCGTATTCGGCCCTGGCAGCGGCAGCCTGTTGCTCTTCGTGTTCGTCAAATATTTCGGTTTCGATTTCCTGAACGCCTCGGCCTCCGCCAAGCTCGTCAATCTGGGTACGTTCAGCGCGGCGCTACTGTTCTTCGCGCCATCAGGCAACGTGTTGTGGCTGGCAGGCGGCATCGTGGGACTGTGCAACATCGCAGGATCGCTGACCGGCGTTTTCCTGGCTCTGCGCTATGGCAGCGGGTTCATCCGTATCTTTTTCCTGATCCTGCTGTTGTTTCTGATTGGCAGGATGGGGATGTCCCTGTTTTTCTGAGCAGGCGGCCCATGCCTCGGCATCGATGCCCACTCCATGTATTGATCAGCGCAGTTCATGCGAATGAAAGTTTCGGTTTCATTCTTGTCATTCCCCCTACGCCTCGTACAGAAAAAGCCCCCGGATTTCATCCGGGCTACGGCGCAGAGCAATACCGTGCGGGGCCAGGCGCTACGGGTGACGATGCGGCACTCATTCGGCTCGTCGAAGGCGCAGCCTGATCTCAGAGCTGTGCGGCGAGCGCTTCCCGTGCACTGTTCGCCTGACCACCGAGCGGCTGCACCACCGGGCGCCCCTGGCGGTCATGCAGGATGTCCACCTCCACGCCATAGGTGCTTTGCAGCAATTCTGGATTGACGATGCTCTGCGGGTGGCCGCTGGCGGCCAGTGTGCCGTCGACCAGTACCAGCAGGTTGTCGGCGTACTGACAGGCCAGGTTGAGGTCATGCAGCACCACCACCGTGACCAGATTGCGCGCACGAGTCTCGTGGCGCACACGGTCGAGCAAGGCGATCTGGTGACGCAGGTCGAGTGCGCTGACCGGCTCGTCGAGCAGCATCACCTTGGGTTCGCGCATCAGCACCTGAGCGAAGAAGGCCATCTGCCGCTGGCCACCGCTGAGCGAGCCGATGCTGCGCCCGGCCAGGTGAGCGATGCCGACCTGAGCAAGCTTCTCCATGGCACGTTCGAGCACGGCATCATCGAGGCGCAGACCGATCCGCCCGAGATTGCCCAGCACCACCACTTCGAGTACGGACAACGTCACTTCGGTGCTGCAATCCTGCGGCATGTAGGCGAACGCACGCCGCCAGGCATCGAGTACACGGCGCGGCGCATTGGCGGCGAGGCGCTGCCCGCCGTGCTCGATGCAGCCAGCGGCCAACGGCAGATCGCCAGCCAGGGCGCGCAGCAGGGTGGTCTTGCCCGTGCCGTTGGGGCCAAGCAACACATGGATGGAGCCCGCCTGCAAGGTGGCGCTGAGGCCATGCAGAATACGGCGCCCAGAGCGGTTGAGGCTGAGGCTGTCGAGCTGGATCATGCGTGGCCTCGCTGCGGTGCGAAGATCAGCCAAAGCAGGAATGGCACGCCGACGATGGCGGTGACGATGCCGATGGGAAACAGCGCGCCCGGAACGATGGATTTGGACAGAACCGATGCGGCCGACAACATGAAGGCACCACAGATGGCAGAAAGCGGCAGCAGAAAGCGCTGATCCTCTCCCACCAGCATGCGCGCGATATGCGGCGCTACCAGCCCGACGAAACCGATCACGCCGACGAAGCTGGTGGCCGTGGCAGTCATGATCGCCACCAGCAGCAGGATCTTCAGACGCAGCCAACGAATGTTCACACCGAGGCTCACCGCGCGGCTTTCTCCCAGGCTCAGGGCCGCCAGCTTCCAGGCATCCCCCATGAGGATCGCGCAGCAGACCAGGGTGGCCCCGGCGGTGATGCTCAGGGTCGTCCAGGTGGCCTTGCCCAGATTGCCGAACAACCAGAACAGGATCTGCTGCGAGAGCTCTGGCGATGACAAGAACTGCACCAGCGACAGCAGCGACTGGAACAGAAAGAGCATGGCAATGCCGCCGAGGATGATGGTGTGGCTACCGGCATGGCGCAGCGTGGCCAGGGCGAACAGAAAGGCCACCGCGAGCATGGAGCAGGCAAAGGCGCCCAGCGGCACACCGATCAACGGCCCCAGCCCGAAGCTGCCGAAGGCCAGGCTCAGCGCAGCGCCGAAACCAGCAGCGGCCGCCATGCCAAGCGTATAGGGGCTGGCCATGGGGTTGTTGAGCAGGGTTTGCATCTGCGAGCCCCCTGCCCCCAAGGCGGCTCCAACGGCGAGCGCCATGAGCGCCACCGGCAAGCGCAGGTCGTGGACGATGGTATCGGTCATCGCCTGGCGCTCACCGATGTTCAGCAGCGAACGCAGCACCTCCCAGGGCGAAAGCATGGAGGGACCGGTGGCGATATCCAGCACCAGGCAGGCGCCACACAAGAAGGCGAACAACAGGCAATTGCGCCAGCGCTTGCGCTCACGCAAGCGGTGCTCGGCAATGGCGCTGATTTCGAGTTGCGAAAGGCTCATGGGCAGGGCTTAGTCGTTGACGCCGATGGCATAGGTGCCTTCCGGCGCGATGGGCAGGTATTTGCGGAAGTAGTTCATGTAGTTGGCCACCGGGTCGAGGTCAGCGAACAGATCCGGGTATAGCTGCTTGGCGATGAACTGCATCAGGGCGAAGTCACCCAGGCTGCGCGACGCGCCCTGGTAGACACCATACAACCGACCCTCGCGGATGGCCGGCAGTTCCGCCCAGCCGGGACGGCTGGCGAACGCCTGCAGTTGCTTGCGTGCCACCGCCGGATCGACGCCCGGCCCCATGCTCAGAGCGCTGGGGTTAGTGTTGTCTTCACGCCCGGAAATGATGATCACCTCGGGGCGCGCCACCAATACCTGCTCGGGGTTGATCGGCCCCCACCACTCCACATAGGGCGCGGCGATGTTGTCACCACCGGCAGCGGTAGCCATGGCGCCCCACATGTTCTTGCCGTAGGTGAAGGAGTATTCGGCCGGCCCCTTGTTGCCGAACTCGATGTAGATGCGCGGCTTGGGCTTATGGGCGGCGGCGATACGGCTGTGGATATCCTCGATGGCGGCGGTGTAGAGATCGGCCAGTTCGCGGGCGCGGGCCTGCTGGCCGGTGATTTCGCCCAGCAGCAGGGTGGAGGCGACATGTCGCTCCAGCGTCTGCGCGTTGTAATCGATGACCAGCACGGGTACGCCGGCCTTCTCCAGCCGTGCGATCTCATCAGGCAGGGCCTGGTACTGCCAGACGGTGAGCAACAGCAGATCGGGATTGAGGCTCAGCACCTTCTCGACCGAAAAACTCTGCGTCTCCACCTCACCAACATCCGCCAGTTGCGCGATGGACGGGCGCTGAGCGACGTGTCGCTTCCAGTTCTCCGGCACCTTGCGCTCCCAGGCACCACGGGAAATACCCACCACCGCATCGAACGCCGTCTCGCCACCAACGGCCATGTAATCTTCGAAATTGAAGCCCAGCACCACGCGCTTGGCCGGCAGCGTCATTTCCACACTGCGGCCCAGAACGTCAACGACCTGCTGAGCCTGGCAAAGACTAGAAAGAACACTGGCAATAAGCATTATCAGTAACAGGCCAAGGCGGTGCGCGATCATGTTTCTCGTCATCCGGTCTTCTCTGGTGGTCGCAAGAACGCCAAGCCTGGCGCTCGCTGGATATGCACGCAATCGCACGGTCAAGGCCCGAGGCATGACGCCCACGCGGCAGCTATACGAAACTCGTCGAGCGACGGTCAGGCGAAATCGGCGGCGGCCCTGCAAGGACGGGCGAGGATCGCACCGGCATCGCGCTCGCGTTGACGAGCGCTAAATCGGGCTGGCGGGCCAGGCCGTTGGCAAAGAGGCATCACCGCTGAGCAGGCAGTATTCGTACATAACCTGGCTCGACTGCGCGCCGATTCTACATGCTTTTGTTCCGCCTGCCCCGTGCGACTATGGTTTGTCCGGCGAAGCATCCTCGAAGCGATCCACCTTGCGCAGGCTCTTGAAGCCGAGCATCCAGCCACCCGTCACCGTCAGGGTGCAGGCGCAGCCGATCAGCGCCGCCGGCACCACGCCGAACCAGGCGGCGCTGGTGCCAGCGCGGAATTCGCCCAGTTCGTTGGAAGAGCCGATAAACAGCATGTTCACCGCATTGACCCGGCCACGCATGGCGTCCGGCGTGGAGAACTGCACCAAGGATGAGCGGATATACATGCTCACCATGTCTGCGCCACCAGCCACCACCAGCGCGGCGAACGACAGCCAGAACAGGCTGGACAGGGCGAACACCAGATTGGCCACACCGAACAGCGCCACCGCGCCGAACATCACCAGGCCGACATGGCGGTTGAACGGCTTCATGCTCAGGTACAGACCGACGGACACCTCACCGATGGCCATGGCGCTGCGCAGCAGGCCAAGGCCGGTCGGGCCGACTTCCAGCACTTCCTGAGCGTAGATCGGCAGCAACGCCACCACGCCGCCGAGCAGCACGGCGAACAGATCCAGCGAGATGGTGCCGAGGATGATCGGCCGCGTGCGGATGAAGTGGATGCCAGCGGTGAAGCGCGCCCAGGCGCTGGACTCCAGGGCCTGCATCTTCTCGGCATAGAGCACCGGCACGCGCTGTAGCAGCATGCAGCCGGCGAGGAAGCAGACCAGGCACACCGAGTAGGTCAGCCCGCCGCCACCGATGGCATACAGGCCTCCACCGATCACCGGCCCGGAGATGGTCGCACCACGCATGATCATGCTGTTGGCAGCAATGGCCGCCGCCAGCCGCTCGCGCGGCACGATCTGTGGCAGCAGACTGGACAGCGCCGGCCCGGTGAAGGCACGCCCGCAGCCGTAGAGCACCAGCACTGCGTAGTACCAGGTGACCGGCGCTCCACTCAACGACAACCACAGCAGCGCCCCGGCACACAGGCCCTCGACCAACCAGCTAAGCATGAGGATCAGCTTGCGGTCGTAGCGGTCGATCAGGTCGCCGGCCGGCATCAACAGCAGCAACATGGGGATGAACTGCGCCAGGCCAACATAGGCCAGCGACAGTGGATCGCGGGTCAGGTCATAGACCTGCCAGGCCACCACGATGGCCTGGATCTGCACGGCGAAGACCACCACGATGCGAGCGATGAGAAATGGCAGGAAGCCGGGCAGGCGGTATACGGAGGCAGGGGCAGCGGACACGACAGATATCTCGGAAGCGTGACCGGTGGGTTCCGGTCGAGGTGAGCCGGGCAATCTAAGGCAAAGCCCAGGCCAGGAGCAAACGAACGAACAGGCTGTTGCACAGATTGCACCGATATGCGGTGGAATCTGTCATCTCCGTGGAGATGACGGTTCATGAACCGTGGTGGATCGATAGAGCGCGATCCACCCTACGCCTGGCCTACCCTGAGGCGCAGTGAAGGGGTTTAATGTCTCTTTTTGCCGGAACACCACCATGCCCCTGAGCCCTGAGCAACTCGCCCAGATCAGCGCCCTCACCCTGGCCCATTACCAGGGCAGCGCCGAGGACTTTCGCGAGGGCACCCGCGACCATGACGTGAGCCAGAACATCGCCGCGCTGCTGCGCCATATCGAGGGGGCCGCGCCCTGGCGCATCCTCGATTTCGGCTGCGGGCCGGGGCGTGACCTGCGCACCTTCAGTGGCCTCGGCCACGAAGCCATCGGTCTGGATGGCTGCGCCGAGTTCGTCGCCATGGCGCGTGCCGACAGCGGCTGCCAGGTATGGCAGCAGAGCTTTCTCGAACTGGAGCTGCCGACCGCGCACTTCGACGGCATCTTCGCCAATGCCAGCCTGTTCCATGTGCCGGATCAGGAGCTGCCGCGCGTGCTCGGCCAGTTGCACACGGCGCTGAAACCCGGCGGCGTGCTGTTCAGCTCCAACCCGCGCGGCGACAACCAGGAGGGCTGGAACGGCCCGCGCTACGGCAGCTATCACGACCTCGAACGCTGGCGCACCCGGCTCACCGCTGCCGGTTTCGTCGAGCTGGAGCACTACTACCGCCCCGCCGGCCTGCCCCGCGAACAACAGCCCTGGCTGGCCAGCGTGTGGCGGCGGCTGGGCTGAGGCCGTTCAGCCAAGCACCGGGCGCATGAAGCTGCGCTCGTAGCTGATCACGCAGCGCGTTTCCTCGGCGTACCGGAAGGCCGCCTGGCATTCGGCATCGGCGAAGGAGTCCTGCCGATAGCGCTCGTAGTCCGCCAGGCTGGGGAAGCTGAAAAGCGCCAGGGCCACGTTGTTGGCCCCCTCCGATGGCAGGAAGTAACCGTGGTGCGTGCCGCCGAACTTTGCCACCAGGGGAATCCACAACTTGGCGTAATGCTCGAATGCATCGAGCTTGTAGGGGTCGATGATGTAGCGCAGGTAGCAGGTGATCATCCGGGTTTCCTTGTGCTGAAACAGGTCTGGATATGAACACATGCCGGGATCGAGCCGCCACCCGGTTTGCATCGGCCCTGCAGAATGCCGGGCCAGGGGAACAGCGTCAGCCGGCCCAGCTCCCGCTGGTCGCCTGCAAACCCGCCAACAGCAAGCGCTGATACAGGGCTTCGCGCACGCCCTCCGGCGCCTCCAGCCCCATGCGTCGCATGTGCTCGGCGAAGGCCGCCGGCTCCGGGGCATCGAGGGTGGCCTTGCCCAGCTCCAGCACCTCGCTCAGGCGCAGTTTGCTCTTGAGCCAGTTGAGGGCGCGCAGCAGATCCTGCTCCACGGGGCTGAAGTCGCAGCCCAGAGGATATTCATCCAACAATGCCCCATGCCGTTCGCGCAGTTGCTCCAGACGCTCGGGCAGGTTGTGGGTGAAGCGCTCGTCCAGGCAAAAATCCTCAGGCAGCTTGCCGGCCTGTTTGGCCTGCTCGATCAACTGCGGCTGGAAGCGCGAGTCGCTGATGTTCAGCAGTGCCTCGATCACCTGGGCATCGGTCTTGCCGCGCAGGTCGGCGATGCCATACTCGGTCACCACCATGTCGCGCAGGTGTCGGGGAATGGTGGCGTGGCCATACTCCCAGACGATGTTGGAGCTGAGCTCACCGCCTGACTCGCGCCAACTGCGCAGCAGCAGGATCGAGCGCGCATCCTCCAGCGCGTGGGCCTGGGCGACGAAGTTGTACTGCCCACCGACGCCGCTGAGCACCCGGCCGTCCTCCAACTGGTCGGCCACGCCGGCACCGAGCAGGGTCATGGTGAACACGGTGTTGATGAAGCGGGCATCGCGACGCTGCAGGCGCTTGAGCGCCTCCTCGCCGTACAGCTCGTTGATGTAGCGGATGCCGGTCATGGCGAAGCGTTGGCGCTCGGCGTCATCGAGCTCACGCAAGCGCTGATAGAAGCTTGCCGGGCCGAGGAAGAAACCACCATGTAACACCACCCCGGCGCCGGCGCTGCCGAGGCAGGCTTGCAGGCGCGCCTGCGTCTGCGGGTCGCGCAAATCCGCCGCCACGCGGCTGCCATCTGGCCAGTGCAGGTAGCCGTCCTGCCACTGCACATCGCCTTGCAGCAGGCCGCTGCCGCGCAACCAGTGCAGGTCGTCCGCCCTCAGTTGCGCCGGCAGCCCGATATCGAGCAAGGCCTGCACACTGCGCAGGCGGCCCTGCTCGTCCAGCGCACCGCTGTCGGCCAGACGTTGCAGGCGCAGATCCGCGTAGACCTGGCGCCGCACCAGACCGGCCTCGGCCAGGGCCAGCAGGCCGTTGACGAACATTTCGCTGCAGCCGTACAGGCCCTGGTCGAGGGGTTGCAGGCCGCCATTGGCGGTGATCGCCTGCGCCCAGTGCTCCGCACCAAGATCCTGTAACAGGGCGCGATAGCCGCTGTTGTCCTGCTGCCGCGCCATCAACGCCGCCGCCAGGGCATCCCCCATCGAACCAATGCCGATTTGCAGGGTGCCGCCATCGCGCACCAGGGTGCTGGCCAGCAGGCCGATGCAATGATCCTGCAGCGACACCGGCATGTTCGGTGTGGAGAACAGCGTGGTGCGCTCGTCCTCGACTATGTGAATGTCGAACGTCTCGCGCGGCACCTCGGCATCGCCCGCCATGTACGGCAGGTCACTGTGGATCTGGGCCACGCTGAGGATGGTTTCGCCGGCGGCGCGACGGCGTTCCAGCAGGGGCAGCAGGTCGAGGCTCACGTCCGGGTTGCAGCTCAGGCTGAAGTGCTCGGGCTGCCCAGCATCGGCAGCAACGAGCTGGGCCACCACGTTCAACCCCTTGGCATTCAGGTCACGGGCGACGTGGCTGTAGTTGCTGCTGATGTAATCCTGCTGCGCCGGCTCGCACTCCAGCAGGCTGCCCGGTTGGAAGAAGAACTGCTCGACCCTGACATTGGCCGGCAGCTTGTCGCCGTGCAGATCGGCGAGAAAATCCAGCTCGGGGTAATCACCGAAGACCCGCTCGACGAAGGGCTCGAGAAAGCGTTGCTGCAGCTCCTGACCAGCGCGCGGACGCGCCAGGCACAGCGCCGTGTAGATGGTCAGTTGCCGCTCGGGCATCTGCCGCACCCGCGCATAGAGCGCGTTGACCCAGCGATTGGGCTTGCCCAGCCCCAGCGGCAAACCGAGGTGGATGGGCCCGTCGATTTCGCTCAGTACGCGGTCGACGGCTTGCTCGAGGGTACAGGTGTACGGCATCTGGCGCTCCTCAGGACATCCCTGGCAATTGCGGCTTGGACTGCATCGTCAGCGTCATGGTTGCATGGTGACCCTCCGCATAGAATGGCCCTTGCGGCGCGAAAGCGCACAAGTGAGGTCACACCCGCAGGATGGGGAGAGTCACGCGATACCCGTCACGCTGCTCCGGGTATCGCTGCGCTCGCCCCAGGCTACGCCCCTTCTCAGCGCAGCTTCTCCAGCATCTGGTAGTACCACATGCCCGCCGCCAGCATCGGGTTGCCGAGCTGGTCGCCCAGCGGCACCTTGATGTGCTTGCAGGCGGCGAAGGTGTCGAACTGTTCCAGATCGCCGGTGATCGCCTTGGCCATGATCTCGCCCATGATGTGGCTGGTCGCCACGCCGTGGCCGGAGTAGCCCTGGCAGTACCAGACGTTGCTCGAAAGCTTGCCCAGTTGCGGGATGCGGTTCATCACGATGCCCATGGCGCAGCTCCACTGGAAGTCGATCGGCACACCCTTGAGCTGCGGGAAGGTGCGCTCGATGCACGGGCGCAGCTCGCCGGCGATGTCCCGTGAATCACGCCCGGAGTAGTTGGCGCCACCGCCGAACAGCAAGCGGCCGTCGCCGGTAAGGCGGTAGTAGTCGAGCACGAAGCGGCAGTCGTAGACCGCCAGATCGAAGGGGTTGATTGCCTCGATCTGCGTCTGGCTCAAGGGGGCGGTGGTGACGATACCGCCCATGGCCGGGAAGATCAGGCCCTTGAGTTTGCGCCGCTCCAGCTTGTGATAGACGTCGCCGGCCAGCAGCACCTGCTTGGCCTCGATGCGCCCGCCCTTAGTCACCACTGCCGGACGCGGGCCATGGACGATATCCAGCACCTCGGAGTGCTCGAAGATCAGCGCGCCCAGGCTCTCAGCTGCCCTGGCTTCGCCGAGGCACAGGTTGAGCGGGTGCAGGTGCATGTTGCGGGTGTTCTTCAGCGCGCCGCAGTACAGCTCGCTGCCCAGTTGCGCACGCACACCGGCGGCATCGAGCAGGGTGACATCGGCCTCCATGCCACGACGCTGCGCTTCCTCAAAGGAGGCCTTGAGCTCGTCCATGTGGCTGGGCTTCATCGCCGTATGCAGGTGGCCGTGCTTGAGGTCGCAGTCGATACCGTATCTGGCCACGCGGTTCTTGATGATTTCGTGGCCGCGCCAGCGCAGGTGCCAGATGAAGTCGTCCACCTCCTCGCCCAGGGTATTGCGCATCTGCTTGCGCATGGCCTCATCGCCGGACAGGCTGCCGGTGACCTGGCCGCCGTTGCGCCCACTGGCACCCCAGCCGACCTTGTGGGTTTCCACCACGGCCACCTTGAGGCCACGCTCGGCCAGCTCCACCGCCGTAGCGATACCGGTGAAACCACCACCGATGATGGCCACGTCGACGGTCACGCTGCCCTGCAGCGTCGGGTAGTCGCTCTCGAAGTTGAGCGAGGCCGCGTAGTAGGACGGCGCACGCTCGGCGGCGGGTTTGACGGGTTGCTCGATCGTGTTCATTGCAAAATCCTTGTGGCGGTTGCCGCCGTAGGGTGCGCCGTGCGCACCACAAATGGGGTCGGTGCGCACGGCCTAGGCAGCCCCGCGGCACCCTACGAATGTCAGGCGTTACTCAGATACCAGCGCCAGTCCTGCTCGCCGACTTCGCCCATGAACTGGCGGTATTCGGCGCGCTTGACCGCGAGATAAACCTTGAGGAACTCGGCGCCAAAGGCTTCGCGCGCCCAGCCTGAATCTTCCAGCGCCTGGATCGCCGCCGACCACTGGGTCGGCAGATGTTCCGTGGCCTGGGCATAGCCATTGCCCTCCACCGGTGCGCCGGGGTCGAGGCCTTCGCGAATGCCCCGGTGAATGCCGGCGAGGATCGCAGCGGCAGCGAGATAGGGGTTGGCATCGGCACCGCAGATGCGGTGCTCGACATGCCGGGTGTTCGCCGGGCCACCGGGCACGCGCAGGCTGACGGTACGGTTATCCACACCCCAGGTGGGCGCCAGCGGCGCATAGCTGTTGGCCTGAAAACGGCGGTAGGAATTAGCGTTGGGGCAGAACAACAGCAGCGAGTCGAGCAGGCAAGCGAGCATGCCGCCCACAGCCTGGCGCAGCAGCGGCGTACCGGCGGGATCTTCACTGGCGAACAGATTGTTGCCCTGCCCATCGGCCAGGCTGACATGCATGTGCATGCCAGTGCCGGCCAGGTGGTCGAAAGGTTTGGCCATAAAGCAGGCCTGCATGCCATGGGCATGGGCCACGCCCTTGACCAGGCGCTTGTAGCGCACCGCCTGATCCATCGCCGCCAGCGCCCGGCCATGCTCCAGGGTGATTTCCACCTGGCCGGGAGCGTATTCGGAAATCGCCGTGCGCGCCGGAATGCCCTGCGCCTTGCAGGCGGCATAGAGATCGCGCAGGAAGGGTTCGATCTGCTCCAGCTCACGCAGGCCGTAGACCTGGGTCTGCCGTGGGCGGCCGCCGTCGGCATCCAGCGCCGGCTGCGGGCGGCCCTGGGCATCGCGCTTCTGGTCGAGCAAATAGAACTCCAGCTCGCAGGCCATCACTGGGTAGTAACCATCGTCTTCGAGCTGCTCGATCACCCGGATCAGCAACTGGCGAGGATCGGCCGGCGTGGCCGGCAGGCCTTCGCTGGGGTGCATCGACACCTGCACGGCGGCGGTGGGCATCTGCCGCCAGGGCAGGCGCACCAGGCTGCCGGGCAGCGGGTAGGCGCGGCAGTCGATATCACCGACATCCCAGACCAGGCCGGTGTCCTCGACGTCCTCGCCCTGGATGCTCAGGCCGAGCATGGTGCTCGGCAGCGGCCGGCCGCTTTCGTACAGTGCCAGCAGTTCCTCGCGGTGCAGCAGCTTGCCGCGCGGCACGCCATTGGCGTCGAGGATGAACAGCTCGATCAGTTCGATATCGGGATTGCTGGCCAGGAAATCCTGGGCTTCCTGCACAGCAGCGAAAGTCGTCATGTTGCGCTCGCTTGCGCCAGTGGGGCGCTCGGTGTCCGCACGGCCCGCTCGCTTCGTGAACGGGTTGCACAGGCAGACAAGGTGATAGCAGCGGCTGCGGACATGGCGCAGCCATCGGTTCTCAGCGGGCGGGGACGGCGTCCGGCGGGCGCGCGTGGCGGCAGTGCCACAAGGCCCAGAAGGCGAGGATGATGCTCAGCAGCGGGTTGAGCCGCTGCAACAGACGCCTGCGCGCCGGGGCGCGGTAGAGCGGAACATGGACTTGGCAGGCCAGGGAGATCATGGCTTGGCAGCGTCGCACAGGGTTTGACGTGCGTTAAATCGGGTTTTTCAAACCTTCGGATTGCAACTGGCTAAACAATCAACTCGCACACTGCCCGAACGACGCGCAGAAAAAAGCCGCCTCTGGGGCGGCTCTTCGTGGAAGCGTCGGGCTTACAGGCCAGACATCTTCTTGATCGCGGCGCGCAGCTCGTCTTCCGAGCAATCGGCACAGGTGCCTTTCGGCGGCATGGCGTTGATGCCGGAGATGGCCTTGGCCAGGATGCCGTCGAGGCCGCCCTGGTGGTCGGCGCGGTCTTTCCAGGCAGCGGTGTCACCGATCTTCGGTGCGCCCAGCACGCCGGTGCCATGGCAGGCGTTGCAGTGCTTGGCAATGATGTCATCGGCGCTGCGCGCACCACCACCGGCAGATGCGGCGACGGTTTCCACGCCCTTGCATTCCTCACCCATGACGCACACTTCACCGACCGGCTTGAGGCGTTCGGCAATGGCTTCATCGGTCGTGGCCTGAGCAGTCACTGCCCACAGGGCCAATACGACAGCCGGAGCTGCCAGCATGTTCTTCATCAGATTCACGGTACACCCTCTTCGTGGCTAGTCACGCCCGCGGCCACGGTTTCGCGAGCGGGCGACAGTATAACGATTAGCCAGCCTGGCTGAAACAACACATTTGTCGCAGGAAAGCAGCCATAAGTCTCAAGCCGCTAGCGAAACGGGTCGCCCCAGTGCTGCTACTTGCAGCTTGAAGCTTGTGGCTTGTAGCTGCCTTTAAAAATTCGCCGGCGAGGTGGCGCTGATCAGCCGCGCGGGCACGTCGAAGGGATTGCGAAAGCGATGTGGCTTGCTGCTCTCGAAGTAGTAGCTGTCGCCCGGCTCCAGCACGAACACCTCGTTGCCGACGGTCAGCTCCAGACGGCCTTCGACCAGCATGCCGGCTTCTTCGCCTTCGTGGGCATACATGTCGTCGCCAGTGTCGGCACCGGCCGGGTAGGTTTCGTCGAGGAAGGCGATGGCGCGGCTGGGATGGGCCTTGCCGATCAGCTTCATGGTGATGGCGCCACTGCAGATGTCGGTCAGCTCGGCCGCACGGTAGACCACCTGGGTCTGGTTCTCCTGCTCCAGATCGAGGGAGAAGAACTCCACCAGCGACATGGGGATACCACTGAGCACCTTCTTCAGCGAACTGATGGAGGGGCTGACGCTGTTCTTCTCGATCATCGAGATGGTGCTGTTGGTGACGCCCGCACGCTTGGCGAGTTCACGCTGGGATAGACCTTTGAGCTTACGAATCGATTGCAGGCGAACGCCGACGTCCAATGTGGTTGCCCTCCCTCAAGAGGTGGATACGGAAAAAGTGTCCGTATCATGGCATAGCGTTCGGAATTTACAACAGCAGCGTGCAGACTCCCCTACAGGACACCTCTAAAAACGTAGGCGAGGCAGGCAGCGCAAGGCAAAAACAGGCGAAGAAGCGCAGTTTACGTGTTGTAAATGAGCATTCTGAGCCTGTTTTTAACGCCGCGATGGCAACGCAGGTAGTTTTTTGAGGTGCCCTACAGAAGGCGGGCTCAGCCCCCGACATAGTGCAGCGGCGCCCGGCGCAGGTTGCAGAAAATCTGGTAGGGAATGCTGCCCGCCGCCATGGCCACCTCACTGGCCAGCACCTGCTTGCCCCATAGCTCGACCCGGCTGCCCAGGCCGGCCTGCGGCAGGTCGGTGAGGTCGACGGTGAGCATGTCCATCGATACACGGCCGATCAGGCGGCTGAGCTGGCCATCCACCGCTACCGGGGTGCCGGTCGGCGCATGCCGTGGATAACCATCGGCATAGCCCATGGCGACCACACCGACGCGGGTCGGCCGCTCGGCGATGAAGCGCGCGCCATAGCCGACCGGCTCGCCGGCCGGCAGTTCACGCACGCTGATGATCTTGGATTCCAGGGTCATCACCGGCTGCAGGCGCGCCGCCTGCTCCTGCGCCTGCTCGAACGGCGTGGCGCCATACAGCATGATACCGGGGCGCACCCAGTCACTCGGCACCTGTGGCCAGCCCAGCACGGCCGGCGAGTTGCGCAGGCTGACCTCGGCAGCCAGGCCCTCGCGCGCCTGCAGGAACACCGCCAGTTGCTCGGTCGTGCGCTCGCACTCAGGCTCGTCGGCGCGGGCGAAGTGGCTCATCAGCACGATCTTGCTGACCTTGCCGCTGGCCAGCAGGCGGCGATAGGCGTTCTGGTATTCGGCCGGGTGCAGGCCGACTCGATGCATGCCGGAATCCAGCTTGAGCCAGAGCGTCAGCGGCCTGCTCAGGCGCGCCTGTTCGATGGCCTCGATCTGCCAATGGGCATGCACCACGCACCACAGGTCATGCTGGTCGATCAGTGCCAGTTCGTCGGCCTCGAAAAAGCCTTCGAGCAGCAGGATAGGCGCGCGGATCCCCGCCTCGCGCAGCGCCAACGCCTCTTCGATGCAGGCCACGGCGAAGCCATCGGCCTCGGCTTCCAACGCCTGCGCACAGCGCACTGCACCGTGCCCGTAGGCATCGGCCTTGACCACGGCCAGGGCACGAGCGCCGCTCAATTCTCGGGCCAGTCGGTAGTTATGACGCAGGGCATCGAGGTCGATCAGGGCACGGGCGGGGCGCATGGTTCGCTATTTCTCACTGCTTCGCTGGTTTCGTAGCCCGGATGCAATCCGGGGCCTTGCAATTGCCATCCCCGGATTGCATCCGGGCTACAGACTATAAAAAAAGCCCGGCGGGGAACCGGGCGAGAAGCCAACACAAAAAATTGTCTGGAACAATTTTTGACGTCGCCCTGCGACGGCCCGTAAGGGCGGCCGCCAGGGATGGCAGGCCGCAAAAAATTGTCCGCACCGATGTTCGACGTCGCCCCGCGACAGCCAGGGCGAGGCCGCCTCAGACAGCCGCCACCACACACATCTCCACCAGCACTTCGGGCTTGTACATCTGCGCCTCGACGCAGGCGCGCGCCGGTGCGTTGCCCTCGGCGACCCAGGCGTCGTACTCGGCGTTGAGGCCGCCGTAGTCGGCCATGTCCTTGAGGAAGATGGTCAGCGAGAGAATCTTGCTCTTGTCGCTACCGGCCTCGGCCAGCATCTTGTCGATGTTGGCCAGGGTCTGACGGGTCTGCTCGCGGATGTCGCCGCCGAAGTCATCGGCCAACTGGCCGGCGAGGTAAACGGTGCCGTTGTGGATCACCACTTCGCTGTAGCGCTTTTCCACATGCAGGCGCTGGATCGACATAGGGGTAAAGCTCCTTCGATTACAGGGGCACGCAGGCTATCAGGTACGCAACGGCTGCGGTGCACCGTGCACTTCACGCGCCTTGCGCGAATAACGCGAGATATCCAGGCCGTCGGCGCTGATCTGCGGGCGCTTGTTGGCCATCAGATCGGCGAGCAGGCGACCGGAGCCGCAGGCCATGGTCCAGCCCAGGGTGCCGTGGCCGGTATTGAGGAACAGGTTGCGGTAGGCGGTGGCGCCGACGATGGGGGTGCCATCGGGGGTGGCCGGACGCAAGCCGGTCCAGAAGTCGGCGCGCTGCAGGTCGCCGCCTTGCGGGTACAAGTCGGCGGTGATCATTTCCAGGGTTTCGCGGCGACGCGGGTTGAGCGACAGGTCGAAACCGGCGATCTCGGCCATGCCGCCCACACGGATGCGATTGTCGAAACGGGTGATGGCCACCTTGTAGGTCTCGTCGAGGATGGTCGACTTGGGCGCCATGTCCGCATCGACGATGGGCACGGTCAGCGAATAGCCCTTGAGCGGGTACACCGGGGCGCGGATGCCCAGCGGCTTGAGCAGTTGCGGGCTGTAGCTGCCGAGGGCGAGCACGTAGCGGTCGGCGGTTTCCAGCTTGCCGTCGATCCACACGCCGTTGATGCGCTCGCCCACGGCGTCCAGGCGCTGGATGTTCTGGCCGAAACGGAACTCGACGCCGAGCGCCTTGGCCATGTCCGCCAGCTTGGTGGTGAACATCTGGCAGTCGCCGGTCTGATCGTTGGGCAGGCGCAGGGCACCGGCCAGCTTGTGTTTGACGCCAGCCAGCGCCGGTTCGACGCGGGCGATGGCGTCACGGTCGAGCAGCTCGAAGGGCACGCCGGAGGCTTCCAGCACGGCGATGTCCTTGGCAGCGGCATCGACCTGGGCCTGGGTGCGGAACAGTTGGGTGGTACCGAGCTGGCGGCCTTCGTAGGCGATGCCGGTCTCGGCGCGCAGCTCGTCGAGGCAATCGCGGCTGTACTCGGACAGACGCACCATGCGCTCCTTGTTGATCGCATAGCGGCTGGCGGTGCAGTTGCGCAGCATCTGCGCCATCCACAGGTACTGGTCGACGTCACCGGTGGCCTTGATCGCCAGCGGCGCGTGTTTCTGCAGCAGCCACTTGATGGCCTTCAGCGGCACGCCCGGGGCGGCCCAGGGCGAAGCGTAGCCGGGGGAGACCTGGCCGGCGTTGGCAAAGCTGGTTTCCAAGGCCGGGCCATCCTGGCGGTCGACCACCACCACCTCGAAGCCCTGACGGGCGAGGTAGTAAGCACTGGCGGTACCAATCACACCGCTGCCGAGAACCAGAACACGCATGTTTTTCTCCCCGCCGCGCCCAAGGCACGTACGTTACAGGCCATTGTTGTCGATGGGCGCAGTATAGGAAGAGCCGTGCAGTGCTTTTCACCATATACACAGCTATATTTGGCGAGAATTCTCGGCAAAAAGCCGTTTTACAGAGGCGGATTCCCCATGAGAACCCAGCATCAAAGCCGTCGTGAACTGGACAAGATCGACCGCAATATCCTGCGCATTCTGCAGGAGGACGGGCGCATCAGCTTCACCGAACTGGGCGAGCGCGTGGGCCTGTCGACCACGCCCTGCACCGAGCGCGTACGCCGCCTGGAGCGCGAAGGGATCATCATGGGCTACCACGCCCGCCTCAACCCGCAGCACCTCAAGGCCAGCCTGCTGGTGTTCGTCGAGATCAGCCTGGACTACAAGTCCGGCGACACCTTCGAGGAATTCCGCCGCGCCGTGCTCAAGCTACCGCATGTGCTGGAATGCCATCTGGTGTCCGGCGACTTCGACTACCTGGTGAAGGCACGCATCAACGAGATGGCCAGCTACCGCAAGCTGCTCGGCGACATCCTGCTCAAGCTGCCGCACGTGCGCGAGTCGAAGAGTTATATCGTCATGGAAGAGGTGAAGGAATCGCTGGCCCTGCCCGTGCCGGAGTGAAGCAGCGGCAAGCTGCAAGCGACAAGCCTCAAGTTGAAAAGCGGCTAGCCCTGTAGGTTGTTTACACCAAGCGCTGCCGGGTGGTGGCGATCAGGCGGTGCACCTGGCGCTCCACCGCCGGCTCGATGGGCTGCTCCGGCCCACGTCCATGCGGGCACGGCAGGTTCGGCGTGGTGCCGAACAGGCGGCAGATCAGCGGGCGCTGGTCATACACCTCGCAGCCGTTCGGCCCCAGATGCACGCAGTTGTACTCGGCCAGCGCCGCGTCGTGTTCGGCATCGCTCTTGACCGGCAGGCGCGCCAGCTCCTCGGACGAAGCCGTGACCGGCCCACAGCAGTCATGGCAGCCTGGCACGCAGTCGAAGCGCGGAATCTGCCGGCGCAGGTGGTCGATCTTGCGGTCGGTGCAGCTCATGTTCGGTGATCCTGAAACGGAACCGACAGTCTAGCGTAGCCCGGATGCAATCCGGGGCCGCCCATTGCCGAACCCTGTCTGCGCGGCGACGGACGAAACCACAGGCATTTTCCACTAACCTCTTGGCGCACTGCCGCTACCGCGCTTATTCTGCGTTGAATTTTCCACACAGCCATTCAGGATTTCGCACATGAACGCCCGCGTTCACCAGCCTCAGCATGCCGCGTCCTACTATGCCGCCAGCCTCAATCGCCAGTTGGCCTACCCGCCGCTGCAAGGCGAGGTGAAGGTGGACGTGTGCGTGATCGGTGGCGGCTTCAGCGGCCTGAACACGGCCATCGAACTGGCGCAGAAGGGTTTCAGCGTGGCCCTGCTGGAGGCCCACAAGATCGGCTGGGGCGCCAGCGGGCGCAACGGCGGACAACTGATCCGCGGCGTCGGCCATGGCGTCGAGCAGTTCGAGTCGGTGGTCGGCACAGAAGGCGTGCGCCAGTTCAAGCTGATGGGCCTGGAGGCGGTGGAGATCGTGCGCGAGCGCGTGGCGCAGTTCCAGATCGACTGCGACCTGACCTGGGGCTACTGCGACCTGGCCAACAAGCCCGCCCACCTCGATGACTTCGCCACTGACAAGGCCGAGCTGGAAAGCCTCGGCTACCGTCACGAGCTGCGCCTGATCCCCAAAGAGCGCGTGCATGAGGTGGTGGGCTCGGACAACTACCACGGCGCCATGATCGACATGGGCTCTGGGCACCTGCACCCGCTCAACCTGGCGCTCGGCGAAGCGGCGGCGGCGCAGTCGCTGGGCGTGCAACTGTTCGAGGATTCAGCCGTCACCCGCATCGATTACGGCAGCGAAGTGCGCGTACACACCGCCAGCGGGCAGGTGCGTGCCAACACCCTGGTACTGGCCTGCAATGCCTACCTCAACGGGCTGAACTCGCAGTTGGGCGGCAAAGTACTGCCCGCCGGCAGCTATATCATCGCCACCGAGCCTCTGTCCGAAGAACAGGCGCGGCAACTGATCCCGCAGAACATGGCGCTGTGCGACCAGCGCGTGACGGTGGATTACTACCGCCTCTCCGCCGACCGCCGCCTGCTGTTCGGCGGCGCCTGCCACTACTCCGGGCGCGACCCGGCGGATATCGCCGGCTACATGCGGCCGAAGATGCTCAAGGTGTTCCCGCAACTGGCCAACGTGCGCATCGACTACCAGTGGGGCGGCATGATCGGCATTGGTGCCAACCGCCTGCCGCAGATCGGCCGGCTCAAGGATCAGCCCAACGTGTTCTACGCTCAGGCCTATTCCGGCCATGGCGTGAACGCCACGCACCTGGCCGGCAAGCTGCTCGGCGAGGCCATCGCCGGCCAGGTTGGCGGCGGTTTCGAGCTGTTCGCCAAGGTGCCGCACATGACCTTCCCCGGCGGCCGCTACCTGCGCTCGCCCTTGCTGGCGCTGGGCATGCTCTGGCATCGGTTGAAGGAAGTGCTGTAAGCGGATCCGCCTGGCGTGGCTCAGGCCGGTGACAGGCATTGGCGCTGTCTGATGCGCCGCCTGGTGGGTTACGCAGCGCACGAACCTGGCCGTGGCTGGCAGAGCGGTGTACGGCGCTGCTAACCCACCCTACGACGCCAATGCCCGAGTCTGGATTTATACGCTAGAACATCTTCCACAACGGCAGGCACGCTTCGCGATTGGCCTCGGCGCGGGTCAGACCGATGTCGGCCAGGGCCTCGTCGCTCAGGTGGCGCAGCTCACGGCTGGTGTGGAAACGGCGCCAGACGTTCGTCCAACTCCACCCCTGCTCAGGCTGGGCTGGCGCCTCACGCAGGCCGATGCTGCCCGCTCCTCTGGCTACCTCGTCGATCACACGCATGGTTCCGTCCTCCTGGTGCGTTCATGGGAAACCAGCATGCACCGGGCAGAAAAACCATGACAGATTCAAAAAACCTCTATTAACTCCATACAGAACGGCTCCTATTCCATCTGCATGGCGGAATAATGGCCAATCTGTACTGGTTTGGCGGACGAGGTTGCCATGACGCTGTACCTGAACCTGGCCGAAGAGATCGGCATACGCATCAAGCAGGGGCTTTACCGGCCGGGTGATCGTCTGCCCTCGGTGCGCAACCTGAGCCAGGAGCACGGCGTCAGCCTGAGCACGGTGCAGCAGGCCTACCGCCTGCTGGAAGACCAGGGCCTGGCCACGCCGCGCCCCAAGTCGGGCTACTTCGTCTGCGCGCCGCGCCAGGCACCAGCGCTGCCGCAGATCAGCCGGCCGGCGCAAAGGCCGGTGGAAGTCTCGCAGTGGGATCACGTGCTGGAGCTGATCAGCAGCACCGCCCAGCCGCACGTTCTACAGCTAGGCCGGGGCCGTCCGGACATCAGCGGTGCCACCCTCAAGCCGCTGCTGCGCAATCTCTCGCGCCAGGCGCGGCGCCAGGAGCCCGAAGTGCTCACCTATGGCGACATACGCGGCGAGCTTCGCCTGCGCCAGCAGATCGCCCGGCTGATGCTCGACTCCGGCTGCCGCCTGGCCGCCGAAGACCTGGTCATCACCACCGGCTGCCATGAAGCGCTGTCGGCGGCGATCCGCGCCATCTGCCAGCCAGGGGACATAGTCGCCGTGGACTCGCCCAGCTTCCATGGCGTGATGCAGGCGCTCAAGGGCTTCGGCATGAAGGCTCTGGAACTGCCCACCGACCCGCTCACCGGGATCAACCTCGACGCCCTGGAAATGGCCCTGGAGCAATGGCCGATCAAGGCCATCCAGCTCACGCCGACCTGCAACAACCCGCTCGGCTACATCATGCCCGAGGCCAACAAGCGCGCCCTGCTGGCGCTGGCGCAGCGCTTCGACGTGGCCATCATCGAGGACGATGTCTACGCCGACCTGGCCTACAGCTACCCGCGCCCGCGCAGCATCAAGTCCTATGACGAAGACGGCCGCGTGCTGTTCTGCAGCTCCTTCTCCAAGACCCTGGCCCCCGGTCTGCGCGTGGGCTGGATAGCACCGGGGCGCTATCTGGAGCAGGTGGTGCACATGAAGTACCTGGGCACCGGCAGCACCGCGCAACTGCCGCAACTGGCGCTGGCCGACTACCTCGCCGATGGCCATTACGAACCGCACCTGCGGCGCATGCGCGCCCAGTATCTGCGTGGCCGTGATCTGATGGTGGACTGGGTCAGCCGTTACTTCCCGCCAGGCACGCGAGTCAGCCAGCCACAGGGCAGTTTCATGCTCTGGGTGGAGATGCCCCAGGGCTTCGACAGCCAGAAGCTCAATCGCGCCCTGCTGCCACACAGGATTCAGGTGGCACCGGGCAGCATCTTCTCGGCGGCGGGCAAGTACCGCAACTGCATCCGCCTGAACTACGCCGAGCCGCCCAGCGCGGCACTCGAAGCCGCCGTGCGGCAGATCGGCGCGACCATCGCCGAACTGCTCAAAGACACCGAGCTGGAGCAATCACAAGCGCTAACAGGCCGTTGAAAAACGTAGGCGAGGCAGCCAGTGCAAGGCAAAAACAGGTGAAAAAGCGGAGTTTACGAGTTGTAAATGAGCATTTTGAGCCTGTTTTTAACGCAGCAATGGCAACGCAGGTAGTTTTTCAACAGCCTGCTAAGCCAGTGGCGCTGAATCAGGAACGCGCGGCAGACGCCCCGTCGAATTCGGCAAAGGCACTGCGCTGGCTGGCCAGCACGATGAATACCAGGGCGCCAGCGGCCATCATCAGCGGCAGGGCATGGCCGCTCAGCCACTGGCTCACCGCGCCGGTGAGCAGCGGCCCGATCAGACAGCCCAAGCCCCAGAGCTGAGCGACATGGGCATTGGCGCGCACCAGCTCGTCATCGCGGTAACGCTCGCCAATCAGGATCAGCGACAGGGTGAACAGGCCACCGGCACTGGCACCGAAGGCGACGAACACCGGCCAGATCAGTGGCGTGTGCAAGAGCAGCGGAATCGCCAGGCTGGACAGCAGCAGCACCAGACCACAGCCACGGAACAGGGTACGTCGCGACATGCGGTCGGCCAGCCAGCCGATGGGCAGTTGCAGTACGGCATCGCCGATCACCACCACGCTGACCATCAGCAGCGCCACCTCCTGGGTGAAGCCCTGGCGCAAGCCGTAGATCGGCAGCAGGGTCAGCATCATCGCCTCGAAGGCGGCGAACAGCATCACCGCCCAGGCAATCGCCGGCAGCTTGCGGCAGAACACCGGCAGGCCCCGGCCCGAGGCGCTGTGCGCATCCACACTGGGGGCGCCGCTGCGGCCAAGGAGGATCAGCGAACCGCCGATCAGTAGCCCCACGCCCGTCCAGAAGCCCCGGTCGCTGTCCGTGCCCAAGGCGGTGAGCAACAAGGGGCCGCTGAGCTGGCTCAGCGCATAGCCGGTGCCATACAGCGCCACCAGACGCCCGCGCCACTTCTCCACGGCAAGCTGGTTGATCCAGCTCTCACCGAGCACGAACACCACGGTAAGCGCCACACCGATGAACAGGCGCAAGGCAACCCACACGGCATAGTTCTGCACCAGCGCCAGCCCGGCCACCGACAGCGCGCCGAGCAGCAGGCACAGTTGCATCAGCAAGGTGGTGCCGAAGCGCGCCGCCAGACGCCCGGCCAGCGAGGCGCCAAGCAGCACGCCCACGGCCGGCGTGGCCGCCATCACACCGATGGCGAAGGAATCGTAGCCCCAGCTCTCCAGGCGCAACGACACCAGCGGCATGGTCACGCCCAGCGCCAGGCCGATGCTGATGACCGCCGCGCAGACGGCGAAATAAGTGCCCCAACGCATGGCCAGATTCCTTCTTTGTCGTGGCGGGAATGCAAAACGGCTGGACTTCCCCAGGAAGCCCAGCCGCTTTCACTTGCAGCTTATGGCTTGCAGCTTGCGGCTGCTTTTCAGAGCTTGATCCAGGTGGCCTTGATCTCGGTGTACTTGTCGAAGGCATGCAGCGACTTGTCGCGGCCATTGCCGGACTGCTTGAAGCCGCCGAATGGCGCGGTCATGTCACCGCCGTCGTACTGGTTGATCCACACGCTGCCGGCACGCACGGCGCGGCCGACGCGGTGGGCACGGGACAGGTTGCTGGTCCAGATGCCTGCCGCCAGGCCATAGACGGTGTCGTTGGCGATGGCCACGGCTTCGGCCTCGTCATCGAAACCGATCACCGACAGCACCGGGCCGAAGATCTCTTCCTTGGCGATGCGCATGGCGTTGCTCACGCCGTCGAAAATGGTCGGCTCGACATAGGTGCCACCGGTTTCCTCCAGCACGCGATTGCCACCGGCCACCAGCTTGGCGCCGTCTTCGTGGCCGGCCTGGATGTAGCTCAGCACGTTGTTCATCTGCGTGCTGTCCACCAGCGCGCCGACGTTGGTCGCCGGATCCAGCGGATGGCCCGGTTTCCAGGCCTTGATGGCCTCGACCACCATGGGCACGAACTGGTCCTTGATGGAGTTTTCCACCAGCAGGCGCGAGCCGGCGGTACACACCTCGCCCTGGTTGAAGGCGATGGCGCTGGCGGCGGCCTCGGCGGCGGCCTTGAGGTCCGGCGCATCGGCGAAGACGATGTTCGGGCTCTTGCCGCCGGCCTCCAGCCAGACGCGCTTCATGTTCGATTCGCCGGCGTAGATCATCAGTTGCTTGGCGATCTTGGTCGAGCCGGTGAACACCAGGGTGTCGACGTCCATGTGCAGCGCCAGGGCCTTGCCCACGGTATGGCCGAAGCCCGGCAGCACGTTGAACACACCGGCCGGGATGCCGGCCTCGATGGCCAGTTGGGCGATGCGGATGCCGGTCAGCGGCGACTTCTCGGAGGGTTTGAGGATCACCGAGTTGCCGGTAGACAGCGCCGGGCCGAGCTTCCAGCAGGTCATCAGCAGCGGGAAGTTCCATGGCACGATGGCGGCGACCACGCCCACCGGCTCGCGGGTGACCAGGCCCAGCTCATCGTGCGGGGTGGCGGCCACTTCGTCGTAGATCTTGTCGATGGCCTCGCCGCTCCAGCGGATGGCGCGGGCGGCGGCCGGCACGTCGATGCCCAACGAGTCACCGATGGGCTTGCCCATGTCGAGGGTTTCCAGCAGGGCCAGCTCTTCGGCGTGAGCCTCGAGCAGATCGGCGAAGCGAATCATCACCTGCTTGCGCTTGACCGGCGCCAGGCGCGACCACACGCCAGAGTCGAAGGTGGCGCGGGCGTCCTTGACCGCCAGCTCGGCGTCGGCCTGGTCGCAGCTCGCCACCAGGCCAAGCACGCGGCCGTCGACCGGGCTGATGCACTCGAAGGTGGCGCCGGACTCGGCGGTACGGTACTGCCCATGCACGAAGGCACGGGTTTCGATGTTCAGGGTCTTGGCGCGCTGTTCCCAGTCGGCACGGGTCAGATCAGTCATTCCGGCATCCTCTCTTGTGGGCCTGGGTGCGCCCGCGAGGGCAGGCACCGGCAAAAATCGGGTCAGGCCAGCGCGCTGGCCGAAGCTGTTCGCCACACTAAACCAGCGGCACAGGGGTTTTCAATATTTTTGACAAAAACAACGAATAATCCCTTGTCATGTTCGTTTTTCCACACATAGACTGCTGCGAATCCAGCCCTGCGACAGTATTCCAGCCAACCATCTCGTCACTACGGAAGCGCCAGATGAACATCGAGCAGATCGTCGACTTCGCCCAGGCCGGCAGCGCCGCAGAGCACTACCGCCCCGCCCCGGAAAAGGTGCTCAAGGGTGACCCGGAGCAGAGCGTGCGCAACCACTACAGCAGCCCTTGCGGCCAGTTCAGTACGGGCATCTGGGAAGGCGCCGTGGGCCAGTGGACGGTGAACTACACCGAGCACGAGTACTGCGAGATCCTCCAGGGCGTTTCCGTGCTGCGCGACGCCGAGGGCAACGCCAAGACGGTGCGCGCCGGCGACCGCTTCGTCATCCCCGCCGGTTTCTCCGGTACCTGGGAAGTGCTGGAAACATGCCGCAAGGTGTATGTGATCTTCGAGCCCAAGTAAGTTCCCGACTCCTGTTGCTTGTCACCCTTTGGCCCGCCATGCGCGTAATGCTGTTCGCTTAAGCTGCGGTCGGGCTCGAGCAGTCCCCTCGCCCCTCAGGGGAGCGGGTTAGGGCGGGCCGCGTTCGGAGAGGAGGCCGGCAGACTTGCGGCGTTTTCAGCCCTCTCCCCCAGCCCCTCTCCCATAAATGGGAGAGGGGAGCAAAGCGCACACGACCTCATGTGAACATGCATTGCGCCATGCGCGGGCCTTTTTCTGCCCATACGCCTGCTCGGCGTCAATATCGGGCAGAAAACCGCATAGCACACTGACACCATGCAGACGCTTATGCCCCATGGGAGTTGCCCCGAATGTTCAACCGTAAACTGCGCCAGCAATGCCATGATCAGCAACGCCAGATCGAGCGCCTGGAGGCCGAAAGACAGGCCATGCAGCGCGAGCTGGAAGATGCCCGCGAACTCTTGCGCCAGACGCAACAAGAACAGAACCAGCTCAATGCCATGAGCCGCTTTCACGAGCAGCTCCAGCAGGAGCTGGGCCATTTTCAGGAATCGCTCTCGGCCACCCGCGATGGTGTGGTGGTGCAAGCCGAACAGTTGCGCGTCGATGTCGACAAACAGCGCGAGCATCAGGACGTGTTCCACCAGACCGCCACCCTGCTCGCCGGCTTTTCCGCCGCGCTCGGCAGCATGTCCGAGCAGGGCGTACAGAGCGTGCAGAGCGTCGAGCAACTGCAAGGGCGGGTTGGCGACATCAGCCGTATCGTCGAATTGATCAAGGCGATTTCCGATCAGACCAACCTGCTGGCCCTCAACGCCGCCATCGAAGCGGCCCGTGCAGGCGAGCAAGGCCGTGGTTTCGCCGTGGTCGCCGACGAAGTGCGCGCCCTGGCCCAGCGCACCCACCAGGCCACACAGGAAATCAGCCAGCTCGTCACCGGCATCAACCAGGACACCGAGCGCGCCAGTGGCGCCATCGGCCTGCTCTCAGGCGAGGCCTCGCGGCTATCGACGGAGGTCTCGCAGTCGGCCGATACCCTGGACAGAATGGTCGAACTCGGCGCGCACATGAACGGGCTGATCGAGCGCATCGCGCTCAGCTCCTTCTGCGAGGCGGTCAAGCTCGACCACCTGCTATTCAAGTTCGACGTCTACCAGCGCCTGCAGCACCAACACGCCAATACCGAACTGGTCGATCATCAGCACTGTCGCCTCGGCCACTGGTACCAGAATGCCGAGACCATTTCCCGCTACGGCAATACACGCGCCTACCAGCAACTGGAGGCACCGCACCGCCAGGTGCACGGAGCTGCCCAGGAAGCGCTGCACGCCGCCCAGGCAGAGGATTGGGAACGTACCCTGCAGGCCGTGGCGCAAATGGAACGGGCCAGCCACGAGGTCAACCAGCAGCTCGACGCGTTGAGCCGCGCACACTGAGCCCAGGGGTAATGCCAAACCGTAGCCCGGATGCAATCCGGGAGCTCTTCGGCACACGCACGGCCACCGACCTCATGCCCGCGCGAGGGGATTCAGCGGCGCTGCAGCAGCAGGCGTAGACGCTGCCCTCCGCAACCCAAGCCCCGGATTTCATCCGGGCTACGGCTTACTTGCTCCAGGCAAAAAAAGACCCGCACGCGGCGGGTCTCAGGTGCGCCCGGCCTGGTGAGCCACGGGCGCAGATACAACAGAAATGACTCAGGCCAGTTCGTCGAAGCACTCGGCGACAATGGCGATGCCTTTTTCCAGTTGCGCATCAGGAATGGTGACGGGCATCAGGAAGCGGATGACGTTGTAGTAGGTGCCGCACGACAGCAGGATCAGGCCCTTCTCGCGCGCACGGGCGACGATCTTGCCCACCAGCTCGGCAGCCGGCTTGTGCACGTCACCGCCCTCGAACAGCTCGATGGCCACCATCGAACCCAGGCCACGCACGTCACCGATCACCTTGTGCTTCTCGGCGATGGCCTTGAGGCCCGCCTTGAGCTTCTCGCCCACGGCGTTGGAACGCGCCAGCAGGTTCTCCTCGTCGAACACCTTGAGCACGGCCAGGGCCGCGGCGCAGGCGATCGGGCTGCCGGCATAGGTGCCGCCCAGGCCGCCGGGGGCGATCTTGTCCATGATCTCGGCCTTGCCGCACACGCCGGAGATCGGGAAGCCGCCGCCAACGGACTTGGCGAAGGTGGTCAGATCCGGCACCACGCCCAGTTGCTCGGTGGCGAAGAAGGTGCCGGTACGGCCGGCGCCGGTCTGCACTTCGTCAGCGATCAGGAGGATGCCGTGCTGGTCGCACAGGGCGCGCAGGCGCTGCATGAAGGCCGGCGAGTTGACGTAGAAACCACCCTCGCCCTGCACCGGCTCGATGATGATGGCGGCGATGTCCTGCGGCTGCGCGTCGTTCTTGAAGATGCGCTCGATGCTGGCGATGGACTCGTCTTCGCTCACGCCATGCAGCGGGCACGGCGCCTGGGCACGGTACACGCCTGCGGGCATCAGGCCCATGCCGGCGGAGTAAGGCACCACCTTGCCGGTCAGCGACAGGGTCATCATGGTGCGGCCGTGGTAGGCGCCGGTGAAGGCGATCACGCCGGCGCGGCCAGTGGCAGCACGGGCGATCTTCACCGCGTTCTCGACAGCCTCGGAGCCGGAGGTGACCAGCAGGGTCTTCTTGGCGAAGTCACCCGGCACACGCTTGGCGATTTCTTCGCACAGCTCGATGTAGGGCTCGTAGGCCAGCACCTGGAAGCAGGTGTGGCTGAGCTTGGTCAGTTGCTCCTGCACGGCGGCCACCACCTTCGGATGCAGGTGGCCGGTGTTGAGTACGGCGATGCCGCCGGCGAAGTCGATGTACTCACGGCCTTCGACGTCCCACACGGTGGCGTTCTCGGCGCGCTCGGCGACGATCGGGTGGATCTGGCCGACGCCACGCGGTACGGCGGCCTGGCGGCGTTGCAGCAGGGATTCGTTGGTCTTGCTCATGGTGTCCTCATGGCCGTCATCGGGCGGCTCGGTTCAAGGAAATGCCTCTGGAGGGGGATCGCCGCAGCATACGATGATCGACTGCGTCGGGCCGCCGGAGGCGGGGGAAATTCTGGCTCGTTACAACCGCACCAAGCGCGTCGCGAGCCCGTAGGGTGCGCCGTGCGCACCACCAGGGTATTTCAAGCGAGGCGCGGAGCCGATTACCCCGCGCTCTCGCCAGCGGATCAGATACCGCCCAGGCACATGTACTTGATCTCGAGGTAGTCCTCGATCCCGTACTTGGAACCTTCGCGGCCCAGGCCGGAAGCCTTGACGCCGCCGAACGGCGCCACTTCGTTGGAGATCAGGCCGGTGTTGATGCCCACCATGCCGTACTCCAGCGCCTCGGCCACGCGGAACACGCGGCCCAGGTCGCGGGCATAGAAGTAGGAGGCCAGGCCGAACTCAGTATCGTTGGCCATGGCGATCACCTCGGCCTCGTCCTTGAAGCGGAACAGCGGCGCCAGCGGGCCGAAGGTCTCTTCCTTGGCCACGGCAGCGCTCTTCGGCACGTCGAGCAGAATGGTCGGCTCGAAGAAGGTACCACCCAGGGCATGCGGCTTGCCGCCCAGGGCCAGCTTGGCGCCTTTACCCACGGCGTCCTCAATGTGCTCCTGCACCTTGGCCACGGCCTTGCCGTCGATCAGCGGGCCGGTGGTGGTGCCCTCTTCCAGACCGTTACCGATCTTCAGCTTGGATACGGCGGCGACCAGCTTCTCGGCGAAGGCGTCATAGACGCCGTCCTGCACGTAGATGCGGTTGGCGCAGACGCAGGTCTGGCCGTTGTTGCGGTACTTGGAAATCAGCGCGCCTTCCACGGCGGCATCCAGGTCGGCGTCATCGAAGACGATGAACGGCGCGTTGCCACCCAGCTCCAGCGACACCTTCTTGATGTCCTGGGCGCATTCGGCCATCAGCTGGCGACCGATCTCGGTGGAGCCGGTGAAGGACAGCTTGCGCACGATGGGGTTGCTGGTCAGCTCGCCACCCACTTCGCCGGCGCTGCCGGTGACCACGCTGAGCACGCCTTTCGGAATACCGGCACGCTCGGCCAGCTCGACCAGGGCCAGGGCGGAGAACGGCGTCTGCGAAGCCGGCTTGATCACCATGGTGCAACCGGCAGCCAGGGCCGGGCCGGCCTTGCGAGTGATCATCGCGGCAGGGAAGTTCCACGGGGTGATGGCCGCAGTCACGCCGATCGGCTGCTTGATCACGATCAGGCGCTTGTCCGGCTGGTGGCCGGGGATCACGTCACCGTATACGCGCTTGGCTTCCTCGGCGAACCACTCGATAAAGGAGGCGGCGTAGGCAATCTCGCCCTTGGCCTCGGCCAGCGGCTTGCCCTGCTCCAGGGTCATCAGGCGGCCCAAGTCATCCTGGTTTTCCATCAGCAACTCGAACCAGCGACGCAGCTTGTTCGCACGTTCCTTGGCGGTCAGCGCACGCCAGGCCGGCAGCGCCTTCTCGGCGGCCTCGATGGCGCGGCGCGTCTCGGCGCGGCCCATCTTCGGCACCTGGCCGATGATCTCGCCGGTCGCCGGGTTGTTCACGGCGATGGTCTGGCCGCTGTCGGCATCGAGCCACTGGCCATCGATGTAGGCCTGTTGGCGGAACAGTTGGGCGTCTTTCAGTTGCATGGCAGTCTCCTTCGGATTCCGACGCCCAGGCGTCGGGGGGTGGAGTCATGGACACGAACCACGCCGCGCGAAGAGCGCTGCATGGGCCTGGTAAAAAGTTAAGAGCCGCTGATTGGCGAAGGGTTCGGGATGAGCGAACACTGCGTTTGAAATCTCAAACGAATCCTAGGAGCGGCAAGGGTAAAGGGCAAGACCCGGAAGGGCTGAAACCGCTAAATAATGACAAAAAACTTGGGAAAAGGGCCTGGAGCAGGGTGAAAAGTGTAAAGTGCGTTCGGAATAACACACACTCGTGCACGATGGACGCTAAGCGCCTAGATGCGTATGATTGCGCCCCGCAACGCATCCGTAGCTCAGCTGGATAGAGTACTGCCCTCCGAAGGCAGGGGTCGTGGGTTCGAATCCCGCCGGATGCGCCATTTCAGAAGCCCGCCATCGTGCGGGCTTCTTCGTTTCTGTTGCCCGGGAATATGAGCTTCTTATAGCGTTGGGGTGGCAATGAATGCGGCTACACGCCGCCCCCCTTGGCAACAAGCATCGTTTACGGATGAACCGGAGGTGAGTGGTTGACATGGCCAATAGCGACCCGATTCTCTACAGCACGGAAGGCGGCCTGGCGCAGTTCAAATTGCGCGACATGGAGGGTCAGCCCTGGTTGACGCAACTGGAAATGGCCGAGCTGTATCAGACCAGCAATCGGTACCTGTGTAGCACGGGGGAACATGCATGGATATTCTGCCGCTGATCGCCATCGCATTCGTGGTGCTCTTCATCTATTCCTGGCAACGCTCGCGGCCAAGACGCCGCCCTCATGGCAGAAAACGCAGTGGCCTGAGCGGGCAGGACTCCAGCCCAGGATTCGGCGACGGGGATTTCGGCTCGGGCGGTGATGGCGGGGGCGGCGGCGGCGACTGATTCGCCGCCTCAGATCACCCCCAGCGTCAGCGCCTTCAAGGTCGCAGCCGCACGCGTCGAACACTGCAGCTTGCGAAACACGCTCTCGACATGGGTACGCACCGTGCTCGGGCTGATGCCCAGGTCGCGCGCCACTTCCTTGTTGCTCGCTCCGCTGCTGATGCGTTGCAGGATCTGCGTCTCGCGCTCACTGAGCAGGCCGTTGCCGGGCTTGCTGGCCAGCGGCGCCTGTTCACCGTGTGCGGCATTGATCACCGCCTGGCAGGCGCGTGGGTCGAAGCGGCCCTGCTCGGCCTCGTCCTGCAGCAACCGGGCGGCCTGGCCATCGCTGAATGCAGCGCGCCATGGGCGTTCGCTGCGCAGTGCCTGCCAGGCCAGCGCAGCGCTCAGCAGGCGGTGTTCGACGCCCAGGGCGTCGCCGCTCAAAGAACGGAAATAACCACTGCCATCGAGCCGCTCGTAGGCATGCGCGGCCAGTTGCCCGACCTCGCTCAGGCCGCCGATCTGGCTGCAGGCACGGTGCGTCCAGTACGGCACCAGGCGCACCGATTCGAGGTCACCGTCGAGCAGCGGGCCGGGTGTGCTCCAGATTCGATTGGGCACCGCCGCACGGCCCAGGCCATGGATCAATGCCGCCTTGGCCAGCAGCTCGATACGCGGCTCGGGCAAGCCCCAGAGCCGGCCGGCATCGCGCACCAGGCTTGCGGCCTGGCGTGAATGACCGGCCAGCCAGGGCAGCTTGAGGTCGATCACATCGCCCACCAGAGTCAGGGCAACCGCCGCGCCGCTGGTGGCCTGGCTGCCCTCTGGCGAGCGCAGGGCGTGCAGCCAGTCGGCTGCCTGGCGGGTGAGCTCGGCCACCAGCGCGGCCGGGTAACGCCGATCGCCCTGGGCGCCGATCCACTGCAACGCCGCTTCCAGGCCATGCACGCGCGAGAGGATTTCCAGATCGCCGGCCAGCACCACCGGGTAGACCACCTCGGGGATGTCGGGATGACGCAGGCCCAGCGGCCGGCCGCTGCCATCGAAGCACTCGAAGATATGCCGCAGCCCCACCTCCACCTCTGCCGGCAGATCGAGCGTGCGGGCCACCTCGCCGGCCACTTCGCAGTGCACCACGGCCAAGGGTGTAGTACGCAGCATGGCGCGCTGGCCGGCCGCATCCAGGGTGTGCGCGAGCATGTCACGACGCCCGCCGACGTCATCCCCGAACAAGCGCATGAAGCCATCGGCGTTGGCGGTACAACCGGACCAACGCAACAGCGCCACTTGCCGCGCCGCATCGACTTGCGCCTGATTGCCGCCGCAAGCCTGCACCAGCCATTGCGCCAGGCGCGCGGTACGGCGCGACTGGTCGATGGGCTGGCCCATGCTCAGGTCACCCACCATGGCCAGGGCCAGCATGGCGTCTTCGAGCGCGACGGCGTCATTCACCTGCATTGCAGCTCTCCTTTTTCGCCGGCCTCGGATAAACGACCGATACCGCGACACCGGCGCATTATCGACACTGAACTCCCCCAAGCACAGGAGATTCAATCATGTTCAACGCCAAGCCCCTCATCCTCGCACTCGCCATCGCCAGCCCCCTCTTCGCCGCCAGCAGCCAGGCAGCCGAGAGCAAAGCGTCGGTGGTCATCGTCCACGGCGCCTTCGCCGACGGCTCCGACTGGGCCAAGGTCGTGCCGCTTTTGCAGAACAAAGGCATCAAAGTCACCGTCGTGCAGAACCCGCTGACCTCGCTGGCCGACGACGTAGCTGCCACGCAGCGCGTACTGAACAATCAGGAAGGCGACGTGGTGTTGGTCGGCCACTCCTGGGGCGGCACGGTGATCAGCCAGGCCGGTGCCGACGAGAAGGTGCGCAGCCTGGTGTATGTCGCGGCCTTTGCACCGAACGCCGGCCAGGCCAGCAAGGAGCTCTACGAGGGTTATCGCACCGCGCCGGGCTCGAGCCAGATCGCGGCGGACAAGAATGGCTTCCTCTACCTGACGCCCCAGGGCATGGCCACCGACTTCGCCCAGGATCTGCCGGCCGAGCAGACCGCGGTGATGGCCGCCACGCAGGGCCCGATCCGCGCAGCCGCCTTCGATGAGCGCACCAGCGTCGCGGCCTGGCAGCAGAAGCCGTCCTGGTACATCGTCGCCAGCGATGACCGCATGATAGTGCCGGAGATGCAGCGCGACTTCGCCAAGAAGCTCGGCGCGCAGACCACCGAGCTCGCCGCCAGCCACGTGCCGCAACAGTCACGCCCGGCCGACGTGGCCAAGGTGATTATCCAGGCGGTGGAAAAGACCCAGGCGGCTCGTTAAGCGCAAGGCCGAGCGCAGGGTGGGCAGATGCTCGCCCTGCCTCGCGATTTGCAGGATAGCGGCTAGCGACGGCCAGGGGTGCGAAGCGATTGGCCGCTCCGAGTAGCTGCTGCCCACATGCGAATCCACGCTGAACGCGGCAGGTTATAGAGCAAGGGAGGATTGGACACTGAGCCGAATAACCGCCATTATCGGCTCACTCAGTGAGCCGAATAGGCTCGTTAATCGGCTCACAGATGAACAGCCTTATGAATGACCCGCTCTGGATCTGGCAGCAGCCCGACTGGCCACACTTCGGTTGGCAAGCCGAAGCACTTGCCCCGCTGCTGCGTGCCTGCACCCAGGCTCAGGGGCGTTTGCTCGGCATGCTCGGCGCAGTGGGCAGCGACACCGAAGCGCAGAGCAGCCTGGATGCCCTGCTGCAGAACATCCTCACCTCTTCCGCCATCGAGGGTGAACAACTGAATGTCGGCTCGGTGCGCTCATCGCTGGCAAAGCGCCTGGGGCTGAACGAAGCAGGCCGCACCACCTCCCGCTCCGAAGGGCTGGCAGAGCTGCTGCTCGATGCCACCCGCGAACACCAACAACCGCTGGATATACAGCGATTGTTCACCTGGCACCGCTGGCTATTCCCCAGCGATGACCCACTGCTGGTGCGCCCCCTGCACATCGGCGCACTACGCGGCAATGAGCCCATGCAGGTGGTTTCCGGTCGTATCGACCGCCCGACCGTGCATTTCGAGGCCCTACCCCGCGCCGGGCTGGAAGCGCAACTGGCGGACTTTCTCGCCTGGTTCGAGAGCAGCCGCAGCGATGGCGGGCTCGACCCCTTTCTGCGTGCCGGCATCGCCCATTTCTGGTTCGTGACCCTGCACCCCTTCGATGATGGCAATGGTCGCCTCACCCGCGCCATCACCGATCTGGCATTGGCTCAGGGCGAACAACAGGCCATCCGCTTCTACGCCATGTCCGCGAGCATCCTCGATGACCGCGCCGGCTATTACCGCGCCCTCGAAGCCAGCCAGAAAGGCGGCCTGGATATCACCGCCTGGCTGCAGTGGTTTCTCGCCACCTTGCTCAACAGCCTGGAACAGGCCCTGGCCCACATCGACCGCGTACTGGCCAAGGCGCGCTTCTGGCAGAAGCACCGCAGCCAGGCGCTATCAGCCGAGCAGATCAAAGTGCTTAACCGCCTGCTCGATGGCGGTGAAGCAGGTTTCGAGAATGGCATCAGCGCGGCGCAATACCAGGCCGTGGCCAAGGTCTCCAAAGCCACCGCGACCCGTCATCTGAGCGACCTGCTGGAGAAGGGCTGTATCGAGCGGCTGCCCGGTGGAGGGCGCAGTACTCGATACCAGATAGCACGCTGAGCATCTGAGGCGACTGGATCAGCCTTTGGTGCGTCATCGCGCCATAGGACGATGGTCTCAATCCCCTTGAGCACTTGAAAGCAATTAGCCATTATCCGAAGCAGTGCCAGGCACCTGGATTTCGGCACATCTGCTCGCCCGTCCTTCAAGCAGCCACTCAAGGAAGAAAAATGGATTTCACCCCGATAGTCGCCCAGGTCTGGGGCATGCTGGTCTGGTTCATCCCGGCAGCCCTGCTGATCGGCCTGCTCAAATCGCCTTGGGCCAAGGGGCATATCGGTGAACTGCTGGTGCGCCTGTTCGCCCACTGGCAATTGGACAAACAGACCTACCGCCGCCTGCACAACGTCACCCTGAAGGGTGCCTCTAAAAACGTAGGCGAGGCAGCCAGCGCAAGGCAAAAACAGGCGAAAAAGCGCAGTTTACGAGTTGTAAATGAGCATTTTGAGCCTGTTTTTAACGCAGCGACGGCAACGCAGGTAGTTTTTAGAGGTGCCCTGAATACGCCGAACGGCACCACACAGCTCGACCACGTATTCCTCTCGCCCTACGGCATCTTCGTGCTGGAAACGAAGAACATGAGCGGCTGGATCTTCGGCAGCGAGAAGCAGGCGCAGTGGACGCAGAAGCTCTACAAACGCAGCTTCAAATTCCAGAACCCGCTACGGCAGAACTACAAGCACCTCAAGGCGCTGGAGGCCACCCTTGGCGTCAGCCCCGAGCATCTGCATTCGGTCATCACCTTCATCGGCGGCAGCACCTTCAAAACCGAAGTGCCGGCTAACGTCACCCAGGGCATCGGCTTTATTCGCTATATCCAGTCATTCCAGCAGCCGGTATTCAGCGAGGCTGAAGTCGACGCCATGCTTCACGCCCTGCAAACGGGCCGCCGAGCCCCAACCCTCGCCACGCACCGCGAGCATGTGCAGAACCTCAAGCGCCGTAGCGACCCGACAGCCGATCGGCAATGTCCGAAATGCGGAAGCGCGCTGCTGATTCGCACGGTGAAGACAGGGCCGAAGGCTGGGCAGCAGTTTTGGGGGTGTTCGGGGTTTCCGAAGTGCCGGACGATGCAGCATCGCTAAAGTTTTTGAGAAAACTGGAAACTGCGGCTTGTGCACTATTACTAGCTAGAGTTGAAGAGGGTCTGGCCTAATATGTGGCATCACTATGCGAAATGAAATAAAGGAAAAACAAATGGAAATTGGTGAGTCAGTTGTTCAGTCGGTCATCCTGCACCAAATTGGAAACCGCCTAAGAGAAGAGCCTTTAATATTAGCAGATCAATGCTTTTCCCTTACGAACAGTATCTCAAACCTAATCCTCGGGGGGTATTTGCGCGGCATTGTTAGCAGCAAGAACCAATACATACTCAGCCATGAAAGCAACATTGCACTCAATGATGTTGCGCATCATACATCTGCTTTTTTCTCTAAAAAAATATCATTCGTGGAGCTTTCAAAAAATTTAGCTAGCCATCTATATACCTCGACACATCATCCCAACATAGCAGCAGGCGATCTTTTTGTAATTCAGTTTGAAAACCTAAAAATAGATGACAAATACAGCCCCGCCATCGGCATTTACAAATCAGAATCAAAACAACAGTACATATCAGCCCACACAGATGGGGGAACTAGAAAACTCGAAGTTTCCAGCGGGATTAACCCCGAACTGATTGATAAAGGTGTTCTTATCATCGAGAATTCCAAAACAATTTATGCCATTGACCGTCTTAGCAGTCGCACAAAGTATTGGATTGATGATTTTCTGAAAGCAAAACAACTTCCAGATGAAAAAACAAAATCTGCTGTGGCTATTGGACTAGTAGAGAAAGTCCGAGAGAACATTGAAAACCCTGCTGCCCGCCATAAATTCTGTGATGAAGTAGCTGCATTATGCGTAGATAGAGATGAGATTCTAAGCAGCGAAATAAAGGAAGTCTCAGAAAAATATGTACCCCTTAACATATGGAATACTGAGCTAAATCGGATCATTGAACGAAAAGGCTTGGTGAACCACGAAGAGATGAGCATCCCAACCAAAAATTTCAACGCAAAGCTAAAAAAGGCTTTGAGTCGTATTGATCTAGGCCACGACATTACCTTGGCAATCCCCAAAAATCTCTCATTTAAAAGTGTGGATTTTACGATCAATGGTCAAACAGTAAAAATAGACGTGACGTTGGAGACTGGCAATGGGTGAGTCATCGAAAACCTCCGGCGAAAACGGAGAAAAAATTACAGAAGAGCTTTTAAAGTTAATTGGATGGAGCAACCTTATTAAGGGACTTAGTGTACCCTGCAACAACAAGACTCACGCTCGAGAAAACACTCATGGAAACGACTTCGTTTTCATCTATAACAACCCACTCCATGACAACCGAACTGACGTCATTTATGTATCGTCAAAAAACGCCAAGAATGGTTATCCAAAAGGAGAGAAAGGAGTCAAAACAGAATTCAAAAAGCATCTCTCCGAGCTTGACGAGATTGTCTCATGTTCAAAAATAAGCCCTGAAATATCTCATAAGTTAAAGACATTCCAAGGCCGTAGCCAAAAGAAGCACATAGGGCTACTTGTGTGGCTCCATGGAGATAGAGGAAGCCTGGACAGGGATATAAAACCCTACCTGAATAATATTCAGCTAGATCTTTCATCAAATTATCCACTTTACCTTATAGATATGTCGCGCGCCTCTTTCATCAAAGAGGCCATCAGCCACTTTCGAGGCATCAAGCAAGGAAAAGAGTACCATTTTTACTATCCAAAGCTAGGGAACGTCATCGCTTCTGCAGATGAGCGCTATGGCGAACTGCTACCAATTGAACTCATAGCTTCCGATCTTATCCCTATCAGGTTCATGTTAGGGGAAAAACCGTCACTCTGCTTATACGCCAAACAATCCTTTTCAGAAGACACTTTGAAAAAACTTTGCAGCCTGGCTTTCGACTTTGCAGATGGCTGGGTAGAAGACATTTTCATTGGATTGGAAAGCTACCATCCTGCTGATGACCTTCAGGAAAAAGACTCCGTTCTCATGGCATACCAAGAGAGGAAGGCAAACATTAAAGTGTTTTGCTACAAAGAGTCCATTCTTGATCTTTTGGAGTACTAGCTATGAAAACAGCAGCCAAGCAATTTGACTACGAGCGCGCTATATTGTGGGGTGATCGTTTACGCATACTTCTGAATAGCGACCACATCAGCCGCGGTGAAATAGTAGAGACGCTAAAAGAGAAAGGAATATTCGTCGGAAGCACCGATAAGTCGGACACTGTACCGCTCCTAAGTGCGTGCCTACTTACTCCAAATGAATTCAAACGTCTCATTGAAAAATCATTCATACGCGAATCCGGCAAGAAATACTCATCTGACAAATTCAAACTCACCTCCCCAGAGGCAGACTGGAAAGCAGAGCTGTTAGATAATTTCGATTCTGTAATCGGTGGTATTACTCTAGATGAAGGACGCGAATTTGCTTCTGAACCCGAAATATCAGTAGATGCTAATGGAGAATTACGAATTGCATACTCACTGCGAGTACTTGACTTTAGCACGGATTTCATAGAGCAAGAAATGACTTATCCAGGCGAGATACGTCTAAAACAATCTGATAACAGTTTGGAAATTGAGGCCAATAAATTCAGAACATCAAAAGACACCAACAGGCTCAATGAAGCATTGACTAGCGCCATTGGAAAATTCTACAAGTCAAGAGGAGTGACAACGAACGAAAAACCAGAGGCTATTATCTTCGATGACTTCACGAACAGTGAGCGAATTCGCTTCTTCCTTCAATTAACGTCCATGAGAACCCCTGAGTTCTCCTTCAAAGAAATTGGAACCTTTGAAATCATCCGAGATCAGGAAGCTGGAGCTTTACCCAAGGAGCAAAGGATAGAGTGGATGGAAGGCCATGTTAATAAAATACAAATAAAAGGTAAAGACTTGGGGAAAATATTTCTTCTTGAAGAACCAGCCTATTATCAGTACTACTACCTGGTAAAAATGACAGCCATTTACGCTTTCAAATTTGGCACAAGCGTTGGCGATTGCAGTATTGAATTTGCTTTCTCCGGCAAGGCTTCAAGGGATGACAACTACTCAAGAACAGTTTTCGACTTCAGCATAGAAAAACTGCCGCGACTGGAAGAAGGTAGTAAAAACCAAGTAAGGAAATCCATTATTCAAGAAATTCAAAAGGGAAGAGATGCAGCTTTTAAACATGTTAAGCCTTCATCATGAAAGAAAAACAGGAATAGCCTTCCCCCGGATCAGTTCCAGAGCACCCTTGGAGAAAATGCTTTATTTCTTCTGTAGTGGTACACCCGGATCGGTGTACCACTACCCGGCACGCATCAGAGCTTAATCCGAACCCGCATCATCCCCTCCACTGATACCAGCCAACTCATCCTCAAAGCGCTTCACAAAGCTGCTCAAGCTAATGCCCAGCACCTGACAGATATCCCGTAGCTGAATCAGATCCAGCCGGCGCAGCCCGCGTTCTACGTCGCTGACGAACGACTGCGGGCGGTCAAGCGCTTTGGCGAAGTCGCCTTGGGTCAGTCCTGCCTCGACCCGACACTGTTTGAGCAATTTCAAGAAAACCAGGTTTTCGTCTCGATAAACCGACTTTTCCACAGGAGGCATCCGTCCGTTGACAGGACAGGTACGGTATATCTAATCTCCAGATATCTGATTTTCAGATAATGCGAGTTAGATTGCTGGAGGCCTTATGGAAGACGCCTATACCCCCATCGTACTAATGCGCCATAACCGCCCCTTACGCGGGGTGATGATCGACCGCCAGCCGTGGGTCTGCGCCCGCGAGTTTGCGCGGTTGCTGGGTCATCGCCACCCGGAGCGCATCTGTCGGTTGATGGATGCCGATCAGGTGCAGGTGGTGCACTTCCAACTGGCCAGCGGGCAGTTGGAAGCGGTGGAGGTGCTCAGCGAGTCGGGCATGTACAGGGCGTTATGGCGCTTCTCGCATCCAGAGAACCGTCATCTACGCCGCTGGCTTAGCCATGTGGCCTTGCCGGCGCTGCGCGACAGTGAGACGGCGGCAGCTCATGAGCCGTCGCGCTGCCTGATGGCATGGGACAACCAGCAGGTCAATCTGCTGGAGTGGCAGGGTGAACTGTGGATCGCGCTAGGCGAGTTACCGCGCTTCCAACGGCAGGCCCGGCCAGTGCCGCACAAGCCTCAATCGTGGTTGGCGCGCTGGTGGCGTGGACGCTTTCGAGCCGGGGCAGCGCGTTGAATGCCAAATAATCCGGGAGATAACAACGCAGGTAGTTTTCAATAACCTGCTAGCCCAAAAGCCCGCGCAAACCTTGCTGCAGGGTAGAGCGGACGGCCGCATCGCTAGCCACCAGTCGATACAACTCCAAGTCCTGGCGGCGACGCATCAACATCACCTCATCGAAAATTTTCTCGAACGCCAGATTCTTGTGGTCATTGTCATGGCTCTGCTGGTACTTGCTCTCGAAGTCCGGATGCTCCTGAATGCCCTTGAGGATGCTGAGAAATTTCACCCGTTTTTCCTCGGTGGTCACACCCCAACCCTGGAACCAGCGCTCGTTGAAGGTGTGGATGATCTCATCCAGCGGATCCTTGTCCTCGTCCCCACCATGAATCCCACGCGGGTTGGGGTTAGCCGGATCCAGTTCGGTATCCGCCTCATCCAGCACGATCTGGTGGTTGAGCTTGACCCGCTCCAGTCCGTAGGACGCCAGATCGACTGAGTTGAGCAGGGCATCGATCTCATCGGCGTCCTTGTCCTGCACCTTGAGCTTGGGAATCAGGAGCTTGAGGAACCAGAACAGCTTTTCCCAGGCAACGATCTCATACGGCATGATCGAAGCCATCTGGCCATAGATCTTCACGAACTGCTTGGCCTTGATCTTGAAGTCGATCTTGGCCTCTTCCTCCAACTCCAGCTCATGGTCGAAGCGTTCGACCGCTATATCGATCAGCACAACTAGCTGGCCCGCCTCGACATTGTCGAAATATTGCCTGGCGAACGCCTCCACCTCGGGCCACTCATACACACCCACCTCGTCGAGCTGATCCTTGAGCTCGTGCAACACGTTGATGTCCGTCGCGCGCGACAGGCTGGTCGCGGTATAGAACGGATCGAAGGACTTCTTGATGGCGTCCACTTCATTGAAGAAGTCGAGCACGAACAGATCCTCGGTTTTCTTGCCCCATTTGGGCGCCGAGCGATTGAGGCGCGACAGCGCCTGTACGGCGAGGACATCCTGCAGCTTCTTGTCCACATACATGGCACACAGCTTGGGCTGGTCGAAGCCAGTCAGATACTTGTTGGCCACCACCAGCAGGCGGTATTCCTCGGTATCGAACCGATCTCGCGTATCGGCCTCGGGAAAGCCATTGATCTGCGCTTCGCTGTACTCGATACCATCGACCAGCTTCTCCCCGGAAAAGGCGATCAGCGCCTTGAATGGCGTGCCGCGCTCCGCCAGCAGGCGGCTTATGGCCTTGTGGTAGCGCACGGCCGCCTCGATGTTCTGGGTGATGGCCATGCCCTTGGCCTGGCCCTTGAGCTTCTTCGGCGTGACGACCTGATCGATGAAGTGCTCCAGCATGATCTCTGCCTTGGCATCGATGGTCTGCTGGTCGCGCTCGACATAGGCACGCAGCTTCTTCTGCGCCTTCAGCTTGTCGAACAGCGGGTTGTCCTGGATGGACTTCTTGATCTCGTAATAGCTGCGATAGGTGGTGTAGTTGGCCAACACGTCGAGGATGAAGCCCTCCTCGATGGCCTGCTTCATCGAATACAGGTGGAAGGGCTCGAAGCGGCCATCGGCCTGCCGCTCGCCGAACTTTTCCAGCGTGCTGTTCTTCGGCGTAGCGGTGAAGGCGAAGTAGGAGGCATTGCCACGCATTTTGCTCTTCTTGATGGCGCTGAGGATCTTCTCCTGCGTGTCATCCAGCTCGTCGCCCCCATTACCCGGTTCATCGTTCCGTGGGCGCTGCCATCCTGCGAACTGTGCGCCTCGTCGATGATCACGGCGAAGCGCTTGCCCGCCATGTCGTCGATGCCATCGACGATCACTGGGAATTTCTGGATGGTGGTGATGATGATGCGCTTGCCCTGCTCCAGGGCCTGCTTGAGATCGGCGGACTTCAGCGCCGGCGCGACGATGTTCTTCACCTCGGAGAACTCGCGGATGTTCTCGCGCAACTGCTTGTCCAGCAGGCGGCGGTCAGTCACCACGATCACCGAGTCGAACAACGGCTCGCTCAACGCCCGCGCGCCAGCAACCGCCAGTGAGGCCGGGTAGGTTTCGATCAACTGATAAGCCGCCCAGGTAATCGAATTGGACTTCCCCGAGCCCGCCGAATGCTGGATCAGATAACGCTGCCCCACGCCATGCTCGCTGGCGTGCTTCACCAGACGGCGCACCACATCGAGCTGGTGATAACGCGGGAAGAACAGCGTGCGCTTGGCCAGCGGTGTCTTGCTGCTGCCATCCATGCGCACGAAATGCTGAATGATGTTGGCCACGCTCTCGCGACTGAAAATTTCGCGCCACAGGTAGGCGCTGCGATGCCCGTCGGGGTTCGGTGGGTTGCCGGCGCCGTGGTTGTGCCCCTTGTTGAACGGCAGGAAGAAGGTTGCGGCGCCAGCCAGCCGGGTGGTCATATAGACCTCGTCGGTGTCCACCGTCATGTGTACCAGGCAACGGCCAAACTGCAGCAGCGGCTGGCTGCTGTCACGTTCCTGCTTGTACTGCCTCTGGCCGTGATAGCGCGCTGTCTGCCCCGTCCAGGGGTTCTTCAGCTCCAACGTGGCGAAGGGCAGGCCGTTGATGAAGAGCACCATATCCAGCTCTTCCAGGGTGTTGCTCAGGGAGTAACGCACCTGGCGCGTGCTGCTGAAGATATTGGCTGCGAACTGCTGCTTGATCCGTTGCGAGCTGTTGGCCAGCGGCGCCGGGTACATCAGGTCGAGATGTACATCATCGATGGCCAGGCCGCGCTTGAGCAGGTGCAGTACGCCGTACTTGCTCACCAGGCGGTCGAAACGCTCCAGGATGCGCAAATCCCAATCGGTGTAGCGCTGCTTGAGGCAGTCCAGCGCTTCGCTCTGGCTGTCCTGCAGAAACTGCCAGAGCACACGGGTATCGACCGCATAGCGGGCATTGAAATCCTGGGCGCGCCCGAGGCGATAGCCATGGTTGGCACTGAAGGGCTGCTCGGCGGCACCCTCGCGAACAGCCGCCAACTCTTCCAGGCAGGTGCCGGTCAGATACTTCTCGATGCTGGCTTCCAGCGCCCGTTCGTTGGTCTTGCTTACCATGCCGGCTTCCTTGTGCCTGTCCTTCTTGCCTGCGCCAGGCTAGCCCGGCGCGGGGTACAAATGTCTAAACCATTTGACCAGGAAGGGCTTAGACATTTGCCATCACCTACCTGAACTGCCACTAACCCACTGATTTATCTGGCATCGCAGCCAGTAGCGGAGCTGGCTGAGCGCCTGCCGAATGTCTAACGAATCGGCTTATTCGTCCAGCGCTAGACATTCAGTCAAATGGCCGGCAAATGAGCGACAGGCCGGCAAGCGCCTAAAACCGGGGCCTTTGGCCTGATTTCCCTGTCGCCAAGAGTGCGCCAGTCAAATGACCGTCAAATGAGATCGGTCAGGCCCAGCAAGGCACATAACGATAAGCCTTGCGGTTGGCAGCCGGATCATACAAACGGATCAACCCCGCCTCGATGGTCTGCTTGATGATACGGCTGACCATGGCGCTATTGCCTTCGTCGATTTGGAAGCGCTGACGCAACGAGGTGTTGTTCATTGGTTCGCGATTCACGTACTTCAGGCAACAGTGCTGGTAGCAGGCACGAATACGATCCTCCTGGCCCATGTCGCGGTAGTCCTGATGGGCGAACAGAACCACGCGGGTGTGTTCGTCGGTCTGCTCGAAGATCGGCGCCGGTAGCTGGTACAGCTCGGTCTGCGCCACCACCTTGTCGATGCCGCTGCCACGTTCCTCACAGATGCCGATGCGGCGCATGAAGGAGGCCAGCCCTTCGTTACGGCTGCGCGGCGGGCTGTCGAGAAAGCGCTGCGGGTCGACCAGCGGCACGCCGGGGTTGGTGATTTCCAGGCGGCGCTCGAACAGCTCGATCATCGGCCCGGTGCCGCTCAGATTGAAGTCCTGGTGGATGATGGCGTTGGCCACCAGCTCACGCAGGGCCAGCTCCGGATACATCGGCACTTCCTGGCGGAACGCCTTGCCGATTTCCTCGTTGGCTGGCAGCAGGGTTTTCAAGGTGTCGATCAAGCCCTCGAAGCCCAGGGCATAGCCCTTGTTGCCGGTCAGCTCGCGCAGGGTTTCCAGCTTGCCGTTGCCCTTGTAGTGAATCAGCCGCACGGCCTTGCGCCCTAGCACTGGGAAGTCCTGCAGACGCTTGGCGAAGAGAATCGCGCCCAGGTTGCAGATATGCCATTGCCCGCTGTCACTGCGCTGGATCATACGATCGGCAGCCAGCGCAGCGAGGATCGCCTCGCGCCCTTCCGGCAGAGGCTGATGGGTAAGGTCGAAGTAGGCCGAATAGTCGAGCAGCTTGAGCACCTGGTCGATGCCAAGATTCTGCGCGGCCAGTTGCTGCTCGAAGGGCACGCGGTCGAACACGCGCCAGAGCGCCCGCTCCTTTTCCGGAAACTCGCGCAGCTTCTTCTTGTAGGAGCCGACGCGGATATATTCCACGCCATCGAACTGCACCGGGGTATGGCGAGCCGCCTGGACTTCCATAATCACCACCGGCAGCCCCTTGGCAGCGACGAACTCGAAGAAGCGGAAGTGGATCTTCGGCGCGGTCTTCTGCAACAACCAGCTTTCCAGCTCCTGCTGCTTATGGCGTGCGGTGGAGGGCTTGAAGGCGGTGCCGGTTACGGCATGGCTGGTATCGTCGATACCCCACAGCAGGTAGCCGTATTCCTTGCCGAGCAAGGCAGCAGCATTGGCCAGGGCGGAGATGTATTCGCCAATCAGCGGCGCATCGTCGTTGCCCTGCTTGAACTCCACCCATTCGGTTTCCTGCGGCAGCGCGCACAGCTCCCGCAGCAGCGATTGCAGATAGCTGAGGTCGCGCTCCACGCTCATCAGGCGAACTCCCGTTCCTCGATCTCGGTTGACTCCACCACACCCGGCACCTTGATCTTGCCGGTCACGGCGCTATTGATCAGGGTGGCTTTGTATTCTTTAAGTTTGGTTATCTGTTGTTCAAGCAGATCGATAGCCTTGTTTAGCTTTCCTGACTCAAGATCAAGGTGTGCCACTATTTCATCCTGTTCCTCACGGTCTGGAAAACCAATTTCCATGGCCATAAACATATGGCCGTAGAAGCGCAGGCGTGAAGAATGCAAGCCAGTTGAGACCTTGTTGTAATGCGCAATATAAGCCGTAGTTTTCAGAGGCATCTCAAGGTACTGCGAATTTAACGAACCTTTTGCCGCGTGATACCCGCCAGCGAAGCCAGCGCGGCCTGCGTCAGCCCGCGATTCAAACGGCGCTGCCGAAGCTGCTCGCCAAGCCGCTGCGTGATAAGGGAATAGTCCATGTTCTGTATACGTGACAATTCAGGTTGGATGTAACGTATACCGAACCCATCCGGGGGAAGCAAAGCGCGAGCAGATCTTGAAAAACCTGGGCGAGGCGGCCAGCGCAATACCGACCGCGACCCCACCCAGGTTTCTGGGATGCACAGCGCCCCAGCCGTTAACTGCCCTCCGTTTCCACCTCCCCTGCCATATAAACGCCACACTTTTCCCTGAACCTTTGCCCTTATCGCCCAGTCGGTTTTAAGAACCGTCGCGCTTCGCGACGCCAGCAAAGGATGCGCGATATGCCAACCCGCGCCAGCAGGATCGACGCCTCACCTTCTCGACTCGAACAGCTATGGCAGTGCTACCAGCGGGTGCGTGCCGCCAGCGAACGGCTCTGCGAGCCGCTGGAACCGGAAGACTATGTGATCCAGAGCATGGCGGACGTGAGCCCGCCGAAGTGGCATCTGGCCCATGTCACCTGGTTCTTCGAGGCCTTCGTGCTAAAGCCCTTCCTGCCGAGCTATCGCTCGCTGGATGAGCGCTACGACCATCTGTTCAATTCCTACTACCAGACCCACGGCACGCCCTTCGAGCGGGCGCGGCGGGGTTTGTTGTCGCGGCCGACGGTGAACGAGGTGTACGCCTACCGCAGCCATGTCGACCTGGCCATGGAGCAGTTGCTCCAGCCCGGCAGCGCGTTGGCCGAGGAGGTGCTGCAACGTATCGAGCTGGGCCTGGAGCATGAGCAGCAGCATCAGGAGCTGCTGCTGATGGATATCAAGCACATCCTGGCGCAGAACCCGTTGCGGCCGGTTTATCGCCGCGACCTCAAGCCGGGCGGCGCAGCGGCAAGCGAGCTGCGCTGGGTCGACTTTCCCGCCGGGCTGCGCCATGTCGGCCATGCCGGCGATGACTTTGCCTTCGACTGCGAGCGGCCGCGCCACCGAGTATTCGTCGAGGCCTTCCAGCTCGCCAGCCGGCCGGTGAGCAATGGCGAGTATCTGCAGTTCATCCGTGATGGCGGTTACCGCAGCACGGCGCTGTGGCTGGCGGACGGCTGGGATCATATCCAACGCGCCGGCTGGCAGGCGCCGCTGTACTGGCTGCGCGAGGGCGACGACTGGCTGGAGCTGACCCTGGGCGGGCCGCGCGAGCTGGATCTGCATGCGCCGGTCTGCCACCTGAGCTACTACGAGGCCGAGGCCTTCGCCACCTGGGCGCAGGCGCGCCTGCCGCGCGAGGAAGAGTGGGAAGTCGCCGCGCAGGATGAGCCGCTGTGGGGCAACTTCGTCGAGAACGATCACCTGCAACCGGTGGCTGCCGGCGCGAGCGATGGCCTGCAGCAGCTCTATGGCGATGTCTGGGAATGGACGGCCAGCGCCTACCGGCCCTACCCCGGTTTTCGACCGCTGGGCGGCAGCCTGGGTGAGTACAACGGCAAGTTCATGTCCGGGCAGATGGTGTTGCGCGGCGGCTGTTGCGCCACGCCGGAAGACCACGTGCGCCCCACCTACCGCAACTTCTTCTACCCCACGATGCGCTGGCAGTTCTCCGGCCTGCGCCTGGCCAAGGAGCTTTGAGCATGGCATTGGCAATCCGCACCCACGAACAATCCCTCAGCCCGGAACAGGAGTCACTGCGCAAGGAAGCCTTGCGCGGCTTCGCGGCCCAACCGAAGGCGATGTCGCCGAAGTTCTTCTACGATCATCGCGGCTCGCAGCTCTTCGAGCTGATCTGCCAGCAGCCGGAGTACTATCCGACGCGCACCGAAGAGACCATCCTGCGTCTGGCGGCCAAGGATATCGCCGAGCTGGCCGGGCGCAACGCCAGCCTGGTGGAGCTGGGCAGCGGCGCCAGCCGCAAGATTCGTCTGCTGCTCGAAGCCCTGCGCCCGGCGCGTTACCTGGGCATCGATATTTCCCGCGAGTTTCTGGAGATCTGCACCCGGCGCCTGGCGGCCGACTATCGCTGGTTGGATGTGCACGCCCTGTGCGCCGACTTCAGCCTACCGCTGAAGCTGCCCGCCGACGCGCTGGGGCAGCGCCCGCTGGCGTTCTTTCCCGGCTCCAGCATCGGCAATTTCGACCCGAGCGAGGCCCGCGCCTTTCTGCGCAACCTGCATCAGGCCTTGCCGGCCGGCAGTGGCTTGCTGATCGGCGTGGATCTGGTCAAGGATCGCCAGGTGCTGGAGCGCGCCTACAACGATGCGGCCGGGGTCACTGCGCTGTTCAACCTCAACCTGCTCGAGCGCATGCGCAACGAGCTGGACTGCGATATCGACCCGCGCCGCTTCGAGCATCGGGCCTTCTACAACGAGGCCGAGTCGCGCATCGAGATGCACCTGGTCAGCCGCCAGGCGCAACGAGTACGCATCGAAGACCGCGTGTTCGACTTCGCCGCCGATGAGACACTGCACACGGAGAATTCCTACAAGTACACGCCGGGCGGCTTTCGCGAGCTGGCAGGCGACTGCGGCTTCGCTTCCGTGGCCATGTGGCGCGACCCGGCGCAGTTGTTCAGTGTGCATTTCTTGCGGCGGGAGTGAGGGGCTTCGCCATTGAGAAGTGGCGGGCCGTAGCCAGGGGCGGATAAGGAAATTGCAGCGATATTTTCTGCCCTCTCCCCCGGCCCACCCTGTGCCCCAGCCCTTCGCAGAGCTCAGGTCGCGACAGCGGGCGAAGCAGTGCTTCGCTGTTTCCGCTGTCGCCCCGCAAGCGGGAGAGGGGAGAAAGCGCGTTCGACGTTATGGGTAGGCGAATGGGCTCGGAACAGACCTCAGCGCTTGGCGATGATGTACACCGCGTGCACGATGCCGGGAATGTAGCCCAGCAGGGTGAGCAGGATGTTCAGCCAGAACGCGCCGCCGAAACCCACCTGCAGAAAAACGCCCAGCGGCGGCAGCAGGATGGCGATGAGGATACGGATAAGATCCATGCGGTGCTCCTTTGCATTCCATGAGGGGTACTTAAACAGACCCGGCCACACGCCTCGCAGTTCAGTTCGCCTTTCTCATCCACTGCTGCCCTCTGCCAGGGCGTGCAAGCACCTGGAAGATCCCCCACTCGGTGAGCGGAGGAACGGCAGATATGCAAAAGCCCCGGGTTGGCAGCCGGGGCTTGCCGTCACCAGCAGAGCGCGATCAGCTCAGCGCATCACGGGTATGCACGCCATCCACCAGGCGCTGGATGCCCAGCGGGTTGGCGTTCTGCAGGGCTTCGGGCAGCACTTCATCCGGGTAGTTCTGGTAGCACACCGGGCGCAGGAAGCGGTGGATCGCCAGGGTGCCGACGGAGGTGCCACGGGCATCGGAGGTGGCCGGGTAGGGGCCGCCATGCACCATGGCATCGCACACTTCCACGCCGGTCGGGTAGCCATTGAGCAGCACACGGCCAGCCTTGGTCTCCAGCAGCGGCAGCAGGTCACGGAAGGCACTCAGATCGTCACGCTCGGCGATCAGGGTGGCGGTCAGTTGCCCGTACATGCTCTGCAGGGCACGGGTCAGTTCGGCGCTGTCGGCGGCTTCGACGACGATGGTGGTCGGGCCGAAGACTTCTTCCTGCAGCAACGGGTCACCTTCGAGCAGCATGCTGACATCGGCCTTGAACAGTTGCGGCTGCGCCTGGTTGCCGGCCTGCTCGTTGCCCGCCAGGTGGGTGACCTTGGCGTGGCCGTGCAGGTGCGCCAGGCCGCTGGCATAGCTGCGCAGGGTGCCGGCATTGAGCATGGTCTGCGCCGGTTGGCTGGCGATGGCGTCGCTGAGGGCCGCGACGAAATCGCTGAACGCGGCGCTGCGTATGCCGATGACCAGGCCCGGGTTGGTGCAGAACTGGCCACAGCCCAGCACCACGGAACCGGCCAATTCCTTGGCCACGGTAGCGCCACGGGTCGCGAGCGCGCCCGGCAGGACGATCACCGGGTTGACGCTGGACATCTCGGCGAATACCGGGATCGGCTGCGGACGGGCGGCAGCCATGTCGCACAGGGCGCGGCCGCCCTTCAGCGAGCCGGTGAAGCCGACCGCCTGGATGGCCGGGTGCTTGACCAGAATCTCGCCGACGCCGCCACCGAAGATCATGTTGAACACGCCCTTGGGCATGCCGGTTTTCTCGGCGGCGCGAATCACCGCATCGGCCACGCATTCGGCAGTGGCCATGTGGCCGCTGTGCGCCTTGAACACCACCGGGCAGCCGGCCGCCAGGGCGGACGCGGTGTCGCCACCAGCGGTGGAGAAGGCCAGGGGGAAGTTGCTGGCACCGAACACGGCGACCGGGCCGACGCCGATCTGGTACTGGCGCAGATCTGGGCGCGGCAGCGGCTGGCGATCCGGCAGGGCGCGGTCGATACGGGCACCGTAGAAATCACCCCGGCGCAGCACCTTGGCGAACAGGCGCATCTGGCCACTTGTACGACCACGTTCACCCTGGATGCGGGCAGCCGGCAGCGCGGTTTCACGGCAAACCAGGGCGACGAAGTCATCACCGAGGGCGTCGATCTCGTCAGCGATGGCCTCGAGGAACTCGGCACGGCGCACGGCCGACAGGCTGCGGTAGCTGGGGTAAGCGGCAGCGGCAGCCTGGGCGGCGGCATCGACTTCTTCCGGCGTGGCCTGGATGAAGCTGTAGGGCAGCGCTTCACCGCTGCTGGCGTCGAGGCTCTGGAGCGAGGTGGTGCCGGCGGCGCGGCGCTCACCGCCGATGTAGTTGTGGCCAGTCAGACTCAGCATGGTGTTCTCCTGTCAGAGGGGGCGACGATGTCACCCGGGGACACTGAATGAGGCCCGGCTGCAGCGCCGGGATGAACAACCGTCTATGCAGTTGTCAGACGTATGATAAGTGACAACAATAGATTTGTCCCCCGGCAGATCCAACAATCGACGGACGCGCTCGGCTGCTGCTCAGGCGCCGCCCTCGAGCGCAGCAGGTGTGAGCCGATAGTGCTGGGGCGACACGCCGAACCAGCGTATGCAGGCTTTGTGGAAGCTGCTCTGGTCACGAAAACCCAGTTGCGCGGAGATGTACTTGAGGCTGCGCGTGCTGTTGCGCAACAGGCTGGACGCATGCCGCCGCCGCGCGTCGTCGAGCAAACGGGTGAAGTTCACCGCGTCGCGCATCAGGCCATGCTGCAGGCTGCGCCTGCTCATGCCGAGTTGATCGGCCACCTCGCCCAGGCCAGGGCTGATACCCAGGCTGAGCTGGGCGCTGAGCACCCGGCGGACTCTGGCTTCGAGCGAGCCGTCGATCTGCTCGTCCAGCCAGGTTCTGGCGTATTCGACATGCAATGGATGCAGAGCTGGCGCTGCCGTCGGCAAGGCAATCGCGCCATCGGCCAGGCTGAAGGTCATGCAGTTCCTGGCAGCGCCGAAGCGCAGCTCGGCGCCGAACAGCCGCCGTAGTGCTCGGGTGTCCTCGGGCTGCGCATAGGTCAGCTCCAGCATCAGTGGCATCGGCCGCTGGAAGGGCGCCAGCCAATGCACCGCAGCCAGTGCCAGGGCCGCCCCGGCATCGATGAAGGCCCGTGGAGCCTGACGCCGCACGGCCCCTATTTCCAGCCCCACCAACCTGAGCTGCTCCTGATCCTGCTCCAGAAACAGGTGCGAGCCATCACTGGTCAGCGGGTGGTAATCCACCATGTGCTGCAATGCGTCCTTCAGGGTCGCGCTGGACATCATGGCGTAGCTCTTCACCCCCAGCAGGCTGGGATGGAAATGTGCGTAGGCACGCAAGCCCAGATCCAGGTCACCGCTCTCGGCCACCTGCGCCTCGAGAAAACGGTAGACCTGCAGCACGGGAATCTGGGCAGCGCTGGCAAGCATCTGCTCCAGCCCCGGGATAGCTGAGTCACGGCCAGCAAAGGCCTTGAGCAGCACCTGGAAGCAGGACGTGGTAAGCGAATGCATCGAAACTCCTGTATCTCGTTCGAGCCACGGGCCAGCGGGGGTGACTCCGTGGACATGCGATTGGTATCTGAGAACACTTCTCCTGCCCAGCCCCGGAATGGGACGATAGTGTCTAGCCGTTCACAGCCTTCGCCGAGAACAGCGGAGGCCTGTCAGCCCACTGCCGCCAGGCTGCCTGCGCGGCGGAGCGCCCTGCCCAGGCAGGCGCAATCGCGACAGCGTCACCACTCTCCAGGCTCTGTTTAAACCCGCATCGGCAAGGGCGTTTGGCTCTCGCCGTCACCCGCGTTGCTCTGCTCGACAACGGCCTCGCCAAAGGAATGAAAGATGTACGGCCCAGCGATATGCAGGTTCTGCCAAGAGGCGCGGGCATGATCCGCACCCCCTCTCTCATGCCGCCCATTGCCCCGGAGGCACTGGACGACCTGCAACGCGCCCATCTGTTCTACGACGAACTGCAGCGCGGACACTTCTGCCTGGCCTTCCAGGCGGTGGTCGCCGCGCATGACCCCGAGCAGATTCTCTATCGAGAAAGCCTGTTGCGCCATGAAGGTGGCGGGCTGGGCTTCAACCCCTTTCCGCTGCTCGAACGCCTGCACGTCATCCGCCCGCTGGATCACCGAGTGCTGAGCACCCTGATCAGCCTGCTGCAGGCGCATCCCACGCTCACCCTGGGCTGCAACATCTCGGCCCTGAGCACGGTCTGGGATCAGGACTGGGACAGCACGCTGGAAGCGCTGGAGGCAGACCATGCGGTGGCTCGGCGGCTGGTCGTGGAAATCACCGAAAGCACCGTACCGCCCTGCCACAGCAGCGCCGTGGAACTGGTGACGCACCTGCGCAACAGCGGTTGCCAGGTGGCGGTAGACGACTTCGGTTCGGGCTTCGGCACATTGGCCTTCATCCAGCAAAGCCAGCCGGACATCATCAAGATCGACCAGAGCTATATCCAGCGTGCCCGCACCACCACACAAGGCGAGCGAACCCTCAAGTACCTGCTGGAGCTGTGCAAGACGCTGGCGCCCTGCGTGATCGTCGAGGGCATCGAGACGCAAGAAGACCTGCAGCGCGCCAGGAGCCTCGGCAGCGACTGGCTGCAGGGTTACCTGTTCGGTCGCCCGGACTTCGCACTCGCCGACCTGCCCGGCATTCAGCGGATACCTCGCTAGCGCTCACCCCGCCCGTCCCGCTGAGCCGAGCCAAGCTCTCCGTTCTGTCATGAGGTTCGTATGTTGTTGAGAAAACTCCGTATCGGTACGCGAGCGGCGGCGGGCTTCGCCCTGCTGGCCCTGCTGGTGTTACTGCTGGGCACCATCACCCTGGCGCAGATGAAGCGCATGGACGAGGCATCCGATGCCATCGAAAGGAAGTGGTTGCCCGCCGTCCTGGCCCTCGAAGACATAAGCATGAACATGTCCAGGGTGCGCGCCTTGACTCTGCGCGCTCATATCATCCGCGACGCCCAGCAACGGGCCGCCGATCAGGCGAAGATAGAACAGTGCAAGCATCTCCTTGAGCAAGCCGAGCAGGCCTATGTCGCGCTGATCAATTCAGACGAAGAGCAGCATGTCTATGAGCGTTTTCGGGATGAGCGCGAACGCTACATGAACACGCAGGCGCAGGTCATGAATGCGATGAGCGCGGGCGATGAAGCTCAGGTTCAACAACTGGTCGCAGGCGACTTGAGCGCGCATGCCAATGCCGTCGTCGTCGCCTTGCAGGCCTTGGTACGGCAGAACGAGAAAGGCGCCAAGCTGGCTTCTAGCGAAAGCAAGTCAGCCTACAGCAACGCCATCGAGGTCGTGCTCATCGCCCTTGTAGCCGCCATCGCCAGCACCATTGTCCTCGCGCTGCTGCTCACGCGGAGTATCACCCAACCACTCGCTCAGGCCGTCAGCATCGCCCAAGACATCGCCGCTGGCGACCTCAACCACGACATCTCCGACGCTGGGACGGATGAACCGGCACAGTTGCTCCAGGCACTCGACGCCATGCGCCATAACCTGCGCGACACCCTGCAACAGGTCGCCGACTCCTCCAGCCTACTGGCCTCCTCGTCCGAGGAGCTGCACGCGGTCACCGAAGACGGCAGGCGTGGCCTGTATCAACAGAATGCCGAAATCGAGCAGGCCGTCACTGCCGTGACCGAGATGACCGCAGCGGTGGAGGAAGTGGCGCGCAATGCCGTGAGCACCTCGCAAGCCACACGCGATACCGATCAGAGTGCGCGCCATGGTCATGCCCAGGTCGGCCGAACCATCGACTCGATCCGCCTGCTGACAGCGGACATCGGCAGCGCGGGGGAAGAAGTCAGCCTGCTCGCCGGCAACGTGCGCAATATCGGTCAGGTGGTCAATGTCATCCGCGCCATCGCCGACCAGACCAACCTGCTGGCCCTCAACGCAGCCATCGAAGCGGCGCGTGCCGGCGATCAAGGACGTGGCTTTGCCGTGGTAGCTGACGAAGTACGGGCGCTGGCCCAGCGCACCCAGCAGTCCACCGGCGAGATCGAGCAAATGATCGGCGCCATCCAAAAGGAAACCGAGCAGGCCGTGGCTACCATGAACGCCAGCATGGAGCGCGCCGACTCGACCCTGGAACTGGCGCAGTCCGCTGGTGCTGCACTGGATACGATCACCGAGGCCATCGGAACCATCAACGAGCGCAACCTGGTCATTGCCAGCGCATCGGAACAGCAGGCGCAGGTGGCCCGCGAAGTTGACCGCAACCTGGTCAATATCCGTGATCTGTCGCTGCAGAGTTCGGCTGGTGCCGACCAGACCACTGCGGCGAGCCAGGAGCTGTCGCGCCTGGCCGTGGCGCTGAATACGCTGCTGACGCGTTTTCGGCTTTAGAGCCGCGCGACTGGAGCTGACAGGCATGCGGGCCTGGCAGCGCAGTCGCCGGGAATCCCCCCGCATGGATCATCGAATGCGGCACAATCGGCCATCGCTGGAATAGGACAGGCCCATGCTGATCGATGAAGAACTGACCCTGAAGAAGCTGGAGGTCTTTCTCGCCTTCATGCGCAGCGGCAATCTGGCGCGCGCGGCCAGCGAGCTGCAGACCAGCAATGTCAGCGTGCACCGCGCCATCCACTCGCTGGAGAGCGCGCTGCGCTGCCCGCTGTTCAAGCACGAGGGGCGCAACCTGATCCCGCTGGAAAGCGCCTACGTGCTGGAGGAGAAAGCCCAGCGGCTGATTCAGGATGCCCAGGAGATGGTGCGCCTGACCCGCCAGGCGGCGGGCTTCGGCGCCGAGCGCTTCAAGCTCGGCGCGCTCTATTCGCTGACGGTGAAGACCGTGCCGCAACTGATCATGGGCCTCAAGCTACGGCGCAGCGAGCTGAATATCGACCTGGTGCTCGGCTCCAACGTCGACCTGCTGTACAAGCTGAAGAACATGGAGCTGGACGCCATCCTCATCGCCCTCGACGACGGCGTCAGCGACCCGGACTGCGAGCAACTGGCGCTGTTCTCCGATGACATCTTCCTCGCCGCACCGAACGACTCGCCCTTCGCCGATCACGCCGAGGTGGATCTGGCCGAGCTGCGCAACGACACCTTCATCACCCTGACTCAGGGCTACGCCACCTTCCGTGACGGCGAGCGGGTGTTCCAGCAGGCCGGCTTCGAGCCCAAGGTGGCGATGCAGGTCAAGGACATCTTCACCCTGCTCAGCATGGTCAGCTCCGGTGTCGGCTATGCCCTGCTGCCGGGGCGGGTGGCGGCGGTGTACGAGAACCGGGTGAAGCTCATCCCGCTGCAGGCCAAGTACCACCTGCAGCAGCATATCGGCGTGGTGTTCCTCAAGGCGCGCGAGCGCGACCCGAACCTGCTGGCGCTGCTGGCCGAGTGCCGGATGTACAGCCGGCAGTCGTCGTGAAGGCGACTGGCAAACCGGCCAGGCCCTGAACCCGCGCAAAGCTCAGGGCACTGGCAACGCGCGACTCAGACCGGCTTCGGCTTGCGCCAGGCCGAGAGCAGCGGGCGCAAGCCCAGCAGCAGCACCAGCACGGTGAAGGCCAGCACGGTCGCGCTGATCGGCCGCTCGACGAAGGTCATGAAATCCCCACGCGACAACAGCATGGCGCGGCGGAAATGCTCCTCCATCATCGGCCCGAGCACGAAGCCCAGCAGCAGCGGCGCAGCGGGGAAACCGAGCACACGCATGGCGTAACCGAAGGCGCCGAACAGGGTCACCACCAGCACGTCGAAGGCGCTGTGATTGACGCTGTAGGTGCCGATGCAGACGAACATCAGCACCGCCGGGAACAGCAGGTGGTACGGCACCATCAGCAGGCGCACCCACAGGCCGATCAGTGGCACGTTGAGGATCACCAGCAGCAGGTTGCCAATCCAGAAGCTGATCACCAGGCCCCAGAACAGCGAGGGCTGCTCGGCCATCAACTGTGGGCCGGGGGCAATGCCGTGGATCATCAAGGCACCGAGCATCAGCGCCATGGTCGCACTGCCGGGAATGCCCAGCGCCAGGGTGGGAATGAAAGCGGTCTGGTCAGCGGCGTTGTTGGCCGATTCCGGGGCGACGATGCCTTCGATAGCGCCCTTGCCGAAACGCTCCGGCTCGCGCGCCAGACGACGCTCGGTGGCATAGGCGAGAAATGCCGCGATGGACGGGCCGGTGCCTGGCAGGGTGCCGAAGAACGAACCGATGCTGGAGCCACGCAGCATCGGCCACCAGGAGCGCTTGAGGTCGTCACGGCTGGGCTTCATCGCCGCCAGGCGCAATGAGCGGCGGTCGACCTGACCACCATCGACCTTGCCGATGCTGGCGATCACCTCGGCGACGCCGAACAACCCCATGGCCAGCGCCACCAGGTTGATGCCGTCGGCCAGGTCGAGCACGCCGAAGTCGAAGCGCCGTGTGCCGGTGTAGATATCGCTGCCAACGGTGCCGAAGAGGATGCCGAAAGCCACCATGATCAGGCCCTTGAGCAGCGAGCCGCCGGAAATGTTCGAGGCCGCCACCAGGCCCAGCAGCATCAGCGCGAAATACTCCGCCGAGGAGAAGCTCAGGGCGTAGTGGCTGATGGTCGAGGCCAGGCTCATCAGCAGGATGATGCCGAACGAACCACCGAAGAACGACGCCACGGTGGTCATCAACAACGCCACGCCGCCGCGACCTTGCTGGGCCATTGGGTAGCCGTCCAGGCAGGTCACCGCACTGGACGGGGTGCCCGGCACGTTGAGCAGGATCGACGCGGTGCTACCGCCGTAGCTGGTGCCGTACCAGATACCGGCGAGCATGATCAGCGCGGCGGTAGGCTCCAGGTGGAAGGTCATCGGGAACAGCATGGAGATGGCCGCCAGCACACCGATGCCCGGGATGACCCCGAGCAAGGTGCCCATGAACACCCCGACGAAGCAGTAGAACAGGTTGTACCAGGAGAAGGCGGTCTCCATGCCGATCAGCAGATTGTCAGCGAAGGACATGCCGGCACCCCTCAGAACAGGTCGAAATTCATATCCAGCGCGAGCTGGAAGATCAGGTAGGCGAGCAGCGCCAGCGCGGCGGCGAGCAACAACGCCTGCTTCGCGCGAGTCTTGCGGTCGGCCATGGCGGAGATCAGCACCACGCCGAGCACGGCCGGGATCAGCCCGGAGAAGGTGACCACCACGGCGAAGAAACCGATGGCACCGAGCACCAGCAGCGCCGGGCGCCACTGTACCGGCATGCCCTCACGCAGGCCCGGACGCCACCAGGCGAACAGGGCCAGCAGCGCGCCGAGCACAGCCAAAGCGGTACCCATGGCGACCGGGAACATGCCCGGCCCCATACGCTGGATGCTGCCGATGTTGTAGTGGTTGACCGCGTACAGCGCGACCACCACGCCGAACCCCGCAATCAGCAGGCCGCTGATCGCGTCCTGATAGTTACGCTGTGACATTGCGAATTCCTCGGCAGGCCGGGCGCGATACACGCTGCGCCCGGCAACTGCAGCCTTAGTTGACAGTGGCGCCGGAGACCTTGATCACGTCGTGCCAGCGCTCGATCTCCTGGGTCAGCAGGTTGGTGAAGTAGGCGCTGTCTTCGTTGAGCACGGTGCTGCCCTCGGCTTCCATGGCCTGACGCACCTTGTCCGAACTCAGGGCTTCGTTGATCACCTTGTTGAGCTGAGCGACGCGCTCGTCGGAGAGCCCTGCCGGGCCGACCACGGCCTTCCAGTCGGCGGTCTCGAAACCGGCGAAACCGCTTTCGGCCACGGTCGGCACGTTCGCCAGGATCGGGCTGCGCTGCGCCGAGGTAACGGCCAGTGGACGCAGCGAGCCGGCGCGGATATGCGGCAGGACGCTGGGCATGCTGCCGATGTAGATGTCGACCACGCCCCCCATCACGTCACTGATGGCCTGGGCGATGCCCGGGTACGGCACGTGGGTCAGCTCGATGCCGGCCTTGCTCTGCAGCAGCTCCAGCGACAGGTGAGCCACGGTGCCCGAGCCCGGCGTGCCGAACAGCAGGCTACCCGGCTCGGCCTTGGCATCGGCGAGGAAGCTGGGCAGATCCTTGATCGGCGAATCACTGCGGGTAACGATGACCATCGGCTGGGTGGAGATCACCGCGATCTGGCGGAAGTCCTTCAGCGGGTCGTAGGGAATGTCCTTGTACAGGCTGGGGTTGACCGCCAGGTTGGAGGTCTGGCCGATGGCCAGGCTGAGGCCATCGGCCTTGGCCCGGGCCAACTGCGCCAGGCCGATGTTGCCGCCGGCGCCGGGACGGTTCTCGACTACGAAGGTCCAGCCGGTGCTTTCGCCGATCTGCTGGGTCAGCTGACGCGCGGAGATGTCGGTGCCGCCACCTGGCGGGAACGGCACGATGAAATCGATATTGCCCTGCGGATAGTCATCCGCATGAGCCGGGAGAGTCGACATGGCCAGGGCAAACAGGGCACTGGCGGTTAGCTTTCTTGTGATTTTGCCGATCATGGGGACGATCCTCGTTGGGGCTTCCTGATAGCCGTGGCAACTACTGCCTTGGCCCTTTTTCTCTATGCAAAGGCGCCCCGGCAAAACCCGGGCGCGCCGTTCTGACGACCGGCAGGCAGGCCGGTCAGATCGTCAAACAGCAGGAGACAGGCGCCAGCCGGGCAGCGGCAGGCGCAGGCTGCGGCGCAAGGCAGCAGACGCATGAGGAGTGGGGCTGATAGCTCGGCGCAGCAGCGCCAATGGACAGCGGGCAAGGCTGCAGCCAGGCGCCCGCCAGGGAGATGCTTCGACTCATGGTGCGAACCTTGTTGTTCTATTTCACCAGGGGCAGATCGGGCCTGCCGCGAATAGGCTGAAGCCTAACATATAGAAATGACATTTCAATAACGACATTTCAGTTTCATTGCAGTCGCGCCCACAGGGAAACCTGTGCAAAGCACACAGATCATGCGGAATGAAATGCTTTATCCCGAAAAAACAGCAGAATCGCGATGAAGGCAACCCACAGCCCAACCAGCCAGCCCCAGGCCACCAAACCATATAAATGAAAACATCGTTCCATTATTTAAAGTCTAGAAACGGTATAGCCGAGCCGGGTTGTCCACCAGACAGGCCTGCAACTGACGGCTATTCAGCTCGCGCTGCAGGAACGCCAGCATGTCCGCCGACTGCGGCAACGGCTCGGCCGTCATCACATGCGGCCAGTCGCTACCCCAGAGGCAGCGTTCGAGGTAGTGCGTGAGCAGATGGCGCAGCGGCGCGGCGAGGTCGTCATAAAGGCCAGGCCGACGACTGACTCGGGTCGGCGCCAGCTTGACCCACACCCGCCCGCTGTCGAGCAGACGGCTCAGGCCGGCGAGATCCTCGGCACTGCCGGGAGCGATCTGGCCGAAGTGATCGAGCACCAACGCCTGCCCTGCCGGCAGTTCACCGAGCCGAGCCTGCAGCGCCGCGTAACGCTGCGGCTCGGTATTCAGCTCGACATGCCAGTCCTGCTCGGCCGCCCGCGCGGCCAGGGCCGGCAGGCGCGGCAGGTCGTTGATACCGAGGCGAGTGCGATCCTGAATGCGGATTGCGCGCACACCGGCGGCGGCCAGATCAGCGAGGTTCTGGCTGTGCTCGTCGATCATCGCCACGCCGCGCAGCTCGATATCCGTGGTATTGCGCAGCACCTCGAGCAGATGGCCGTTGTCACTGCCATCGATCGATGCCTGCACCAGCACCGCACGGCGCATGCCATCGACCTGCGCCTCCTGGCGGAACGCCTCGATGCTCTTGCGCGGCGGCTGATAGCTGGCCTCGGCATAGGCACGAGTCGGCGAGAACACATGGATATGGCAATCGCACATCGGTGCTACGGCTGGCAGGCGCATGATCAGACTCCGCGACGCGCCTGGCGCAGGTGCTGCCAGGCCGCCCCGAGCATGCACAGCAGGGTCACCCCGAGCAGTGCCAGGACGATGGGCGAGTTGAGGAAGATGTCGGCACTGCCGCCACCGGCCAACAATGCCTGGCGCAGGCTCTGCTCCAGCGGCTGCCCGAGAATCAGGCCGATCAACAGCGGCGGCAGCGGGAAACCGGCACGGCGCAGGGCGAAGCCGACACCACCCGCGGCGAGCATGACGCCAACGTCGAACAGGTTGTTGTTCACCGAATAGGCGCCGAACAGGGCGAGAATGGCGATCAGCGGATAGAGGTGGCGCGCCTGAATGCGGATCACGTGCACCGCGCCACGGAACATGGCCAGGCCAAAGATCACGCAGGGGATCGACAGCAGGATCAGCGCCAGGAAGATCGCGTAGATCTCCACGCCGTGGTCACGGAACAGGAACGGCCCGGGGGTCAGGCCCTGCAACATGAAGGCGCCAAGGATCACGGCGGTCACCGCATCACCGGGAATGCCCAGTGCCAGGGTCGGCACCAGCGCCCCGCCGGTCACGGCGTTGTTGGCCGCTTCCGGCGCAGCCACACCTTCCGCTTCACCCTTGCCGAAAGCATCCTTGCGTGACGAGCGCGAGCGCGCCAGGTTGTAGCTGACGAAGGCCGGCACGGTGGAGCCGATGCCCGGCAGGATGCCGACGAAGGTGCCGATCAGCGACGACAGCAGCAGCGTACTGCGCATCCGCCACATGGCCAGAAAGCCCACCTTGCCGCCATCCACCGCCACCGGATCGGCCTGCGGCAGCTCGCCACGACGGCGGTCGAAGACCTGTTGCAGCACTTCGGACATGGCGAACAGGCCGATCAGCACCGGAATCAACTGCAGGCCATCCTCGGCCGAGAAGCTGCCGAAGGTGAAGCGCGGCAGGCCCTCGATGGGATCGAGACCGACGACGCCGGCGGCGATGCCGACCAGCACCATGATCGCCGAATCGAGCCGGGAACCACCGCCGAAGAGGACGATGATCGACAGCGCGAAGAACATCAGCGCAGCCATCTGCGCCGGGCCGAAGTCCAGGGCGAAGGCGGCCAGCGGCTGTGCCAGCAGAACCAGCACCACACAACTGAACAGGTTGCCGAACACGCTGGCATACAGCGCCACGCGCAGCGCTTCCCCCGCTCGCCCCTGTCGCGCCATGGGGTATCCGTCGATCACGGTTGCAGCCGATGAAGGCGTACCCGGCACGCCGAGCAGAATGGCGGAGATCGAACCGCCGAAGATCGCGCCCTGGTAAACCCCCAGTAACAGGATGATCGCCGGAACCGGCGACATGCCGAAGGTCACCGGAATCAGCAGGGCGATGGCCATGGTCGGGCCAAGGCCCGGAATGGCGCCGATGATGATGCCGACGACCACACCGCAGACAGCCGCGACCAGCACCCAGATGTCGAACAATGCATAAAAGGCTTCGAGAAGCATGGCAGGCTCCGCCAGTCAGGGAAGAGGAATGTTCAGCGCGTAGCGCGCACCGAAAGCGACCAGCACGGCAACCGCCAACGGCAGCAGCAGGCCAAACAGCAGCCGCCGCTCACCCAGCACCCAGGCCAGCAGCACACCGACCGCCGTCGCACAGAGCAGAAAGCCCAGCGCATCCATGAGCAGCACGGCAACGGCGATCAGCAGGCCAATCAGCAGCACACGCCCCCAGTCCAGCACCGCGCCCGGCGCCTCTTCGAGGTCTGCGCGCCGCAACCACAGGCGCAGGCCGGTGACCAGCACCAGCAGGGCGAGAATCAACCGTGGGAAGAACCGCGCATCCGGGCCACTGTCGCCGAAGTCGAACACCAGCACCTGGCTCTGCAGGGCCAGCAAACCGGCCAGCGCCAGCAGCAGAATGACCAGGGTAGCCAGGCTCTGCTGGCCGAAACGGCAGGGTTTGGCGGACGCACCGCCGGATAGCTTGGCACTCATCGTTTCAGCTCCTCGGCCAGGTTGCGGTAGACCAGCAGATTGCGCTCGATCACCTCATCCATCTGCGCGCCGGACATGATCCGTACCGGCTGGCTGAGCTTGTCCATGTCACGGGCGAAGGATTCCGACGCCGCCGCTTCGGCGAACGCCGCGCGCAGACGCTCGACGCGCTCGGGCGGCACACCACGCGGCACCATCAAGCCAACGATGGAGGGAAATTCGATGGCATAGCCGGCCTCGGTCAGGGTCGGAATCTGCGGGAAATCCGGGTCGCGACTATCGTCGAGCACACCCAGCAGACGCAGGCGCTCGCTCCTGACCATATCGCGGTAAGCCGGTACCAGAGCGATGTCGATATGCCCGCCGAGCAGCGCCGCGGTGGCACTGGAAGCACTGCTGAAGGGCACGTGCTGCAGATCCGCCTGGGCCTTGCGCGCCAGCGCAGTGAAGGTCAGGCGCGGGCCACTCAGCGCCCCCGCCGTACCGTAGGTCAGGCGCTTGCCGGAAGCTGCCGCGCGGATCAGCTCATCCAGCGAGTGATAGGGACTGTCGGCCCGCACCAGCACACCGTGATAGGGGCCGGAGTAATTCATCAGCGAGACGAAATCGGCAATCGGGTCATAGCCGACCGGGCGCAGCGCCGGGGTCACGAACAGCGGCGACGAGGTGGTGGCGATCAGTGCGTAGCCATCAGGCTTGGCCGCCGCCAGCGCGCGCATGGCATTGATGCCACCGCCACCGGGGCGGTTTTCCACCACCACCGGCTGGCCCAGCAGCGGCTCGGCCAGAGCCGCCAGACGCCGGGCGGAAATATCCGTGGTACCACCCGCGCCGTAGGGCACGATCAGCGAAATGGCCCGGCTCGGATAGTCCGCCGCCTGCGCCATGGGCAGCAGCAGCGACATCAGCAGGGCAGTGGCAGCCAGAAGGCCATGGCGAAGTGCAACCTTCGCAAGCAACGTTTTCATGAGCTTTCCCTTGTTTTTATTGTGGGAATAGCGAACACCGCACGCATGCGGCGCTCAGTGTGAAGCCAGGTATCCGTTCGGGGCGCTAGCGAGCCAGCTCAGGCCGGCTCGTGTCAACGGCCCGCAGCGCCGCTCAGGCCCCTGGCAGCAGGTGGCGGTTGACCACGCAGCGCGGCTCCAGCGTTTCGCCGGCCCAGTGGGCGACGATCTGCTGCACCGCCAGCAGGCCTACGCGATCCTGCGACGCCTGCGTGTTGGCCCCCACATGCGGCGTGGCCACCAGGTTGTCCAGCGACCACAGCTCGCTGTCGGCTGCTGGCGGCTCCTGCTCGAAGGTATCCAGGCCAGCCCCACCGATCTCGCCGGCACGCAGCGCGGCGGCCAGCGCCTGGCTGTCGATCAGCTCACCACGCGCCGTGTTGACCAGGATGCTCTCGGATTTCATCAGCTTGAGCTGCTCGGCGCCGATGAGGTGGCGGTTATCGGCGGTCAGCGGGCAGTGCAGGCTGATCACGTCGCACTCTTCGAGCAGGCGCTGGAAGTCGCTCTCGCGGCTGACATTATCGCGCTCGGGCAGATTTTTCAGGTAGGGATCGAAGATACGCACCTGCATCTTCAGCGGCGCGACCAGATCGAGCAGGATCCCGCCAATCGAGCCCAGACCGACCAGACCCAAGGTCTTGCCGGACAGCTCCACGCCCTTGGCGGTGGCCTTGTCCCAGTGCCCCGCACGCATGCGCCCGTCCAGCCAGGCCACCTGACGGGCCACGGCGAACATCAGCGCGAAGGCATGCTCGGCCACCGACTGGGCGTTGGCCCCCAATGCGATGGTCACCGGAATATTGCGCTCGGCAGCAGCCTGGATGTCGATGGTGTCGTAACCCACGCCATGCTTGGCGATGATCTTCAGATCGGGCGCGGCCTCGATCAGCTCACGACCGAACTTGCCCTGACGGACGATGGCCGCGCCGGGTTTTTCGGCGGCGATGATGGCGAGGAGTTCGTCGAGCGGCGCGTAGGGCCGGGTCGGGATGACCTTGACGCCCTGTTCGGCGGCGAATGCCATGGCAGATGGCGAAAGCGCCGGGCCTGTGACCAGGATGCTTCGATTCATGGTGCGTACCTTGTTCTTTTATGTTCACCAACGGCAGGGCTACCCTGGCCGGAACTGCTGAAAGACTACCATAAAGAAACATCGTTTCAAAAATACGCAATTCAGAAAATCTGACATACGGCCTCAAGCAAGGAATATCCCTGCATCAGGAGGAGAATTAGCGATAACAGGCCAGCCCCAGAATGGATACAGACCATCAAAAAGAAATGCCGTTTCTATAAATGATCATGCGCATGCGTTGGCCGGCCCCTCTCCCTGGAAGGCGGGAACCCGGCAAACGCCTTGGGTACGTTAGCGACGACTCATGAGCTGCGCCCGGTCAGGAAGACTGGCGCTCCGTCACAGTTCTGCAGGCCTTCAGCCCCAGGGGAACTCGGCCTTGCAGCCCAGGCTGCGGGCCAGGCCGGCAGCAGCCTTGCAGAACACCTCGCGAAGAATACCGGCACGCTCGGCGGTGAGCCGGCTGGCTGGCCCGGAGATCATCAGCGCCCCGACCATTTCATCACCCGCACCGAAGATCGGCAGCGCCATGGCTGCTGCATGGGGGTCGGTGACCCCACTGGAGTAGAACGGCTCGCTGAGGCTGAGCGCTTTGTCGATGCTGGTGCGCAAGGCCTGGGCGCCAGCGGCGTTGTCCATCGGCCGCATGTCACCCGGCTGCAGGTGCAGACGCAGACGATGCGGTGAATTGACCCGATACTGGCATAGGCGATAAGCGCCATGACGTACATAGAGGGAGGCGGTTTCACCGGTTTCGTCGGTGAGCGCCTGCAACACGGGCATGACGTGGCGTTCCAGGTCGAGGGCATCCTGGTAGACGGCATTCAGGCGCATCACCTCGCTGGCGAGCTGGTAGCGCCCGTCAGCCATGCGATTGATCAGGCCGAAGGTTTCCAGCGACACCGTCAGGCGCATGATGGTGCTCTTGTTCAGGCCGGTACGCTCGGCCAACTCGGCCAGCCCCAGGGAAACATCACCCACTTTGAATGCCGTCAATACGGTCAGAACGCGGTCGGCCGACGCGACGCCACTGACGGCCGGGCGGGGGCGTGTTTTGATCATCGGGTATTCCTCAGCGACAGGCGATTTATCGGTTTGCCGGGCATTATCGAGCCCCGGCAACCCGATGCGCCAGCCTTGCAGCGAGTTGCGCGTAGATCAGTACCAATACGGCCACGCCTCGGCTCGCGCGCTTAGCTAGCGCTGGCCCCAGCCCGAGGCCATCGGATGCCCCGCCACCGGCAGCTCGGCGCGCAGAATCGAACCGGAATCGGACTCGGTGATATACAACGTGCGTCCGTCCGGCCCGCCGAAGGCGCAGTTGGTGGTGCCCAGCCCCTTGGGCGAGCGCACCACGGCAATCGGAATACCGAGAGCATCATGCACCCACACCAGACCCATGCCGGTCTGACAGACCACCACGCCGTTGTCACGGGTCAACGCCAGGCCGTCGGGGCCTGCACGCCCGCCGGAAAATTGCAGGAACAGCCCGGCCTTGACCACCCGCTGGCTCTGCGCGAGCGGCAACCGCCAGACCGCATTGGCGCGGGTCACCGCGACGTACAGGGTATGGCCGGCCGTATCCAGCACCAGGCCGTTGGGGCTCGGCACCTTGTCGATCAGGCAATCCAGGCGGCCGCTGTCCGGGTACCAGCGATAGACACGGCCACTGGGATCCTGCAGGCCGGTCTGTCCCTGGTCGGTGAAATACAGCGCGCCGTCCGGGCCGAAGTGCAGATCGTTGCAGCCCTTGAAGCCTTCGGTATCGGCATCACCGAGGACGGTCTCGACCTTACCGCTGGCCGGGTCGAGGGTCATGATGCCGTTGCGGAAGTCGGCGATGAAGATGCGCCCCTGGGCATCGATCTTCAGGCCGTTGGGCTGGCCGTCGTATTCGGCCATCAGCTCCACCTCGCCGCCGGGCGAAGCACGGAAGATGCGCCCGAAGGGGATGTCAACGAACCACAGGTTGCCCTGCAGATCGAAGGACGGCCCCTCGATAAAGCTGTCCACCGGCGCACCGCGGCGGTTCTTGTCCGCCCAGTAGGATTGCGCACCCGGGCGGCGCAACGATGCGGGCAATTGGGTGAATACCTCGGCCTCGATCAACAACGGGTCGGGATGGGGAAATGCCATGGTTCAACCTCCGGCGGTCAGATTGGGCAGCCACAGGGCGATATCGGGCACCCCGATGAGCAGCAGCAGGAAGGCCAGGATGATGCCGAAGAACGGCAGCACGCCCATCACCACGTCCTCCACCTTGGTCTCGGAGTCCGAGCCGGCCACCACGAAGAGAATCACCCCCAGCGGCGGGGTCAACTGACCCAGCTCGACCAGCACCACCACGAAGATGCCGAACCAGATCGGATCCACGCCCATGGCCATCAGGGTGGGGAAGATCACCGGCACGATGATGGCGATCATCCCCAGGCCTTCCATGAAGCAGCCGAGGATGGCGAACACCAGCATCAGGATCAGCAGCAGACCCAGCTTGGACAGCCCGGCATGGGACACCCAGTCGACCAGTTGCTCACCCACACCGGACAGCGCAGTGGCATAGGCGAAGATCATCGAGATGAACACGATGAACAGCACGTTGCCGCTCATCAGCAGGGTGCGCGACAGCGCCTCGCTCAGCATCGCCAGGTTCAGGCGCCGGTAGAGCGCGGCGATCAGCATGGCGCCGACCACGCCCAGGGCACCGGCTTCGGTCGGTGTCGCCATCCCGCTGTAGATGCTGCCCAGGATCATCATGATCAGCAGGCCGAAGGGAAACACGTCGCCCAAGGCATGCAGGTAGTCGCGCCACTCGCGCTTTTGCGTGTCGCGCGGCACCAGGTTCGGGTTGGCGATGGCCCGCGCCATGATCAGCAGGCTGTAGCAGGCGCCCAGCAGAATGCCCGGCACCAGGCCCGCCGCGAACAGCTTGGCGATCGAGGTTTCGGTGAAGGTGGCGTAGATGATCATGGTGATCGACGGCGGAATGAGGATCCCCAAGGTGCCGCCAGCCGCCAGCGAACCCGCCACCAGGCGCCGGTTGTAGCCACGTGCCGACAGCGCCGGCAGGGCCACGGTGGACATCGCCGCCGCCGTCGGCGCGCTGCCGCCGGCCACGGCAGCGAACACCCCGCTGCCGACGATATTGGTATGCAGCAGGCCGCCAGGCAGACGCTTCACGAAGGGCGCAATGCCGTTGTACAGACGCCCGCTGAGACCGCTGGCCAGGAGTATCTCGGCCATGAAGATGAACAGCGGAATGGCTGCCAGGGTGAAGCTGTTGGCCGAGCCCCAACTGACCAGGCCGAGGGCCTTCCAGCCAGCGACACCCTTGAACAGAAAGAGATAGACCAGCGCCGCGGCACCGACCGCGAACTGCACCCACAGGCCACCGATGATCAACACCAGCAGCACGATGAAAGCGATGGCAGCATCCATCAGTCGACCCTCCCGCCGCGCAACGTGACGATCAGGTGCTCGACGATGAACAGAGCGATCATCAGCAGGCCCAGCGGTACCAGCAACTGCGGTAGCCACAGCGGAGTCATCAGCGTGGTGGGCGCCACGTTGCCGCGGGCGTAGGAGCTCATGACCAGCTTGAAGGTCTGCCAGATCAGCACGCCGCAGACGCCCAGCGAGACTAGCTGGAAACACAGGTTGAACAGGCGTTGCAGCCCGGCCGACAGCGCATGCAGGACAAAACCGACCTGGAACAGGCTGTTGCTACGCAAGCTGAGGCTGGCACCGAACAACGTGAGGCCGACGACGAGGTAACCCGCCAGCTCTTCCACGACCTTCAGCGAATGGTTGAAGAAGAAGCGCGCCACGATCTCCGCGCACACCAGCAGTACCAGCAGTACCAGCGCCAGCCCGGTGATGCAGCGCACCATCGTCGCCACGCCGTCGAATACGCGGCCAGCCGATATCGGCTGACCAGCATGCAGATGAACTTCGCTCATCGTTCGCTCCAGGCGTTACTTACCGAGGGCTTGCAGCACTTCGCCGAGGATTTTCTCGTAATCGGCACCGGCACCTTTCGCCCATTCATGCCAGAACGGCGCCAGCTTCTGCTGAGCGGCGGCGATGGTCGCGGCATCGACCTCGACGATCTTCATACCGGCCTTGGCCTGGCTCTGCTTCTGCAGCGCTTCGTCCTCGACGAAGCCCTGGTCGATCTTGACGATCTCGTCGCTGACGATGGCATCGAGTTTCTCGCGGGTGGCGTCGGACAGATCCTCGTAGGAGTCCCGGTTGGCGATCAGCGCGCTGAAGGCGTAGTTGACCGGCAGACGGTAGTTGTTCGGCAGGAACTCATGCCAGTTCTTCGCCCCACCGGCGCTGGCGGTCAGCACGCCATCGATCACGCCACGCTCCAGGGCGCTGGGCACATCGGTGCCGGTCAGGGTGATCGCCGAGCCGCCGAAAGCCTCGACGAAGGCCCCCTGCTCCGGCGAAGTGACGCGAATCTTGCGCCCGGCCAGATCGCTCAGCGCGTGCATCTCGAAGCGGGTGAACAGAGTCTGCTGCGGGTAGCGATAGCTGCCCAGGTAGGTCACGCCCTGCTTGGCGAAACCTGCCTTGAGGTAGGGCTGCATGATCTTGTAGGCCTTGTCCCACTCCTCTTCGTTGTTGATCAGCATGGGCAGGTTGAGGATGCGCGCGATCTGCACGTTGCCGGAGAAGAACAGGTCGGCGGCAAAATCGACGATGCCATCACCGGCAGCCTGGGTGATGTCGGTGGAGGAAATCTGCAGAGTCTTGCCCAGGTGCAGGGTGATCGACAGGTCGCCATCGGTTTCCTTGTCGATACGCTGGGAAATCCGCTCCATGCCCTGCACGGCGGCAGTGGTGGAAACGGCGGAATAGGTGTAGCCGGTCCAGTTGGCAGCATGCGCCACACCGGTGGCGGTACTACCGATCAGCAGCAGGCTGGAAAGCAGATAGTTCTTGGCGAATCCCATGATCAGGTCCTCGTGACAACGTCTGTATGGCCGTGGCCTGACGAGATGCCGGTGCGCCACGCAAGCCTCTGCGCGGCATGGCAACTGCGAAAAGCCGTCTTGTTGTAATTGAACGGGGTCAGCGCCCTGCAGCGAAGGCGCTCGTCATGCGGCTTCGTGGCGAGGATGAGAGAGGTACACCAGACCGCTCACGGCAGAACACAACCCGGCGGGCAGCACCTGCCCGAGGCTTGTCAGCAGCGATGGTGGAGAGGCGTTCGTCGAGCGACGCATGGAGCTGAGCCGGACGTTCGGCAGCAGATGCCATGGCAGTTACGGCTGGTGCCGAGCCCGCAGCCAGGATGCTTCGATTCATGGTGCGTACCTTGTTCTTGTTAGTTCGCCTGCTTGCGGGCGGGGAACCCGGCGGCGGTGAATCCAGCCTACCACAAAGAAACGCCATTTCAATATCTCACTTCCCCCACCTGGACAAATGGATGCATCTGGCAGTCCATTCTGTCGATTTGGCACAAAAACCCCACAAACAGCACCCAAGCCAGCCGCTCGGCAGTTGTATATCGACACCTCTCAATGATATTTATGAAATAGCGTTTCATAAAATCACAACAACTGTCATCGACACGAGGTATCAATCATGTCCATCGGATTCAGGGTTCTGTCTGCCAGTCGCAAAGTCAGCGCGGAGTGGGTCGAGCGTTTCCGCAACGTCCCCGTCGCCTGCGTCAGCGACTCGATGAACCGGATGACCGCCGGCGGCTCACGCCTGCGTCCGATGCACGGCGGCGGCGTTCTGGCCGGCCCGGCTCTGACGGTCAAGGCCCGTCCGGGTGACAACCTGATGCTGCACTACGCCCTGGATATCGCCGAGCCCGGCGATGTGGTGGTGGTGGATGCTGGCGGCGACCTGAGCAACGCCCTGATCGGTGAAATGATGGTGGCTTATGCCGCCACGCGCGGAGTTGCCGGCATCGTCATCAACGGCGCGATCCGTGATGCCGCCGCCATCCGCGCGGGTGACTTCCCGATGTTCGCTGCTGGCATCACCCACCGTGGCCCTTACAAGGACGGCCCGGGCGAAATCAACGTGTCAATCGCCATCGACGGCATGGTCATCGAACCGGGCGATCTGGTCATAGGTGACGACGACGGCCTGCTGTGCGTGCCCTACGACGAAGTGGCCGGGGTCTACGAGCGCGCCGACGCCAAGAACCGCGCGGAAATCGCTCAGCTCGAACGCATCACTGCCGGCCAGAACGACCGTAGCTGGGTGATCGAGTCGCTGCGTCAGAAAGGCTGCCAACTGCCTGAATGAAGGCACCTGCCCCTGCCTGCGCGGCTTGGCACAGGCAGGTCTGCCCTCAGAGGGTCGAATAAAAAGCCCGCCATGACGACGGGCGAAAGGTCAGCCCAGAAGGCCGCGCATCAGAAAGTAGAGTAAGGATGGGCCAAGCAGGCAGCCCAGGGCGGTGTAGAAGGCTGCGGTCAGGCAGCCATAGGGCACCAGCTTGGGATCGGTGGCCGCCAGGCCGCCGGCCACGCCGCTGGAGGTGCCCATCAGGCCGCCGAAAATCACCGCGCTACGCGGGTTGTTCAGGCCGATATAAGGCGCCACGAAGGGCGTGGCCACCATCACCAGAATCGCCTTGATCAGCCCGGCGGCAATCGACAGCGCCATCACGTCGGAGCTGGCACCGATGGCAGCCCCCGTCACCGGGCCGACGATATAGGTCACCGCGCCGGTGCCGATGGTGGTGAGGCTGACCACGTCGGTGTAGCCGAAGGCCATGGCCACCGCCACACCGGCGATGAAGGAGGTGAATACCCCGACGAACAGCGCCAGCACTCCGGCGAACCCTGCGCGCTTGAGTTCCTCGACACTGACGCCGAAGCCGGTGGCGACGATGGCAAAGTCGCGCAGCATGGCGCCGCCGAGCAGGCCGATGCCGGCGAACAGCGGGATATCCACCAGGCCCTTCTGCCCACCCGTATAGACCCCGCCGATATAGGACAGCAACAACCCGAGCAGGATGGCGATGGCCGAGCCGTGCAGGCGCCCCTTGGTGAACTTGTCGGAAATCCAGTACGACACCCACATGGTGATGCCGATGATGGCGAAGCCGCTAAGCAGGCCGTAGCCGGTGATGACCTTCATCAAAGATTCGTACATGGCAGTCACCGTGGCGCTTTGGTCAGGGAGGGGGCGGCATCGGTTTCAGGCTTCTTTTGCCCGATACGGCTCAGTGCGGGCACCAGGGCGAAACCGATAACCACCGCAGCGGTGCCGGCAAGAATCGCCATCGGGCCACCCTTGAGGGCACCGTAGACGTTCTGCTGGGCGGCCATGGCGACCACGATGGGGATGTAGATGGCGCTCCAGAACTCCACGCCCTGTTCCGACTTGCCGGTGAACAGGCCGCGTTTGTTCAGGTAACTGCCGAGGAAGATCAGCAGCATCATGGCGATGCCGACACCGCCGACGTTGGCGGGTACGCCGATGAGTTTGCCCAGCAGCTCTCCGATGAAGATGCCTGCCAGGGTGCAGAACGCCAGAAAGGCGACACCGTAGATGATCATTGTTGTTGTCCTCGTTTGAAGTTGTTGTTCTTGTGCTTCGGTAAAGGCTACGGCTCAGCGGTCGCGACTTACCTCCTGACGCAACATGGCGTCGAGTGTATCCAGGCGCGCACCGCTGAAGGCGATGGCCTGGCCTGGCTCGAAGACGCGGCGGGCAAGGCCGGTCAGCACGCTGCCGGGCGGCAGTTCCAGATGCAGGCGCACGCCGCGCTCATAGGCGGTGACGAGCGTGGCCTGCCAGTCGACGACGCGGCTCATGTTGTAAGCCAGGTCGTCGCGCAAGGTTTCGGGGTCACGGATCAGCCGCGCCGAGCTGCTGCTCAGGTAGCGCACCTGCGGCGCGCGCAATTCGATGTGGGTAAAGGCGGCGGCCAACTTGTGGGCCGGCGCATCGAGCAGCTCGCAGTGCGACGGCACGCTCATGGCCAGGCGCCTGGCGCAGCCGGCGCCGAGCACGCGGGCGCGCTCGGCCACCCTGGCCATGGCGGCATCGCTGCCGGCAATGACAAACTGGGTTTCGGCATTGATATTGGCCAGGTACACCGGGCCTTCGGCGTCGGCCAGCAGGCGATCGACGCTGGCCTGGTCGAGGCCGAGGATGGCGGTCATGCCGTAGCCAGTGGGATAGGCACGCTGCATCAGCTCGCCACGCAAGGCGACCAAACGTGCGGCATCGGCAAAATCCAGCGCGCCGGCCACCACGGCAGCGGCATAGGCGCCGATGGACAGCCCCGCGACATAGTCCGGGCGATGGCCGCATGCACCCAGCAGACGCGCGGCGGCCACACCGGCGATCAACAGGCAGAGTTGCACGGCGCGCGTGTCGCGCAGGGCCTCGGCCGAATCCAGCAGGCGCACATCTTCTCCCAGGGCGGCGCTGGCCTGCTCGATACAGGCCTGCACCACCGGTGCATCGGGCAAAGCCTGCAGCATGCCGGGCTGCTGCGCGCCCTGGCCGGGAAAGGCCCAGAGCGTGCTCATGCCGCCACCTGCTGCGTTTGCCAGGGGTCGCGAACCAGCAGCGGGCCGTCCAGGGTTTTCAGCAATACGCGCGACGAGTCGCCGGCCCATTCTCGCAGCGCCACAGCCCCGTACGGGGTTTCCAGTTGCAGGTCGATACGCCCTGGCGCCTCGTCCAGCAACATGCAAAATGCCCGCGCTTCGGCCCGCGAAACCGGCTCGGGCGCGCGCAGCAGCAGGTCGAGATCGCTGTCCGCATGCGCGGCAGCGATGCCGCTGGCCAGCTCGAAGCCCAGGCTGCCGGTGACACCCCAGGCCAGGCCGAGGTCGTCGAGACGTGGCGCCAATTGGCTCAGCGCGCGTAATGCCGGCCAATGAGGCTGAGCATGATTGCGCCAGTGGCCGGCGCGGGCGACCGCCTGTGGACTGACCAGGCGGCGGATATCACTCAGGCGCATCCACGCGGCATAGCGCTGCTCACGCGCCATGCCACGTATGCCGACCGCCACCCAGCCGGGCTCGGCGGGAGCACGCCGCACCACCACCGGCACATGCCCGCCCAGGGCGGCGCAAGCCCAGGCCGGCGCCTCCTGCGGCAGATGCTCAGGAAACAGGCCCCAGAGCAGATCATGTGGACGGGGTGTCGGGTGCATCGATCTTTCCTCTGTAGGGTGCGCCATGCGCACCGATGCGGTTAATGGTGCGCACGGCGCACCCTACGGTGGCCGTGCGCGATCTATTCACCACTGCGCGCGCAAGGCCTCACGTACCTGCGAGGAGGCCGCGCGATTGGCGGCGCCCAGACGGTTACGCAGATCGCGCGGGCTGCCGGCGATATCGGCCAGGGCGCGGCCCAGGGCCTCCTGCACGCGAGCCAGATCGGCACTGGTCGGCTGCGTCGCCTGCTCGACATCGAGCACGTCAGCCAGCAAGCCAAGCGAAGCGTAGTTATCCAGGTCGTAGGCCATCGGCGGCACGCTGGCGGCCAGCGCCTCCAGCTCGTCGACGCTGCGCAGGGTGATGCGCGCGGCAGCGGCCTTGCCCATGGCATGCACCATCACCCCGGCGTCGCGCAGGGCGATCAGGCGGTTGGCCTGGTAGCCATGGGCGAGGAAGGCACCGGACATGGCCTTGCCCACCAGCAGAGCGATCACCCCATGGCCGGCCAGGCGAGCACGGGCATAGGCGTCCACCGCACCGGCCAGCGCCTGATGGATGCCATAGGCTTCCTCGCGGCGCCCGTAGGCCTGGCTGGGCACGTCGACAATGGCGATCAGCGCGCGCTTGTGCGCCTGGTCGCGGTCGGCCTCGATGGCCTCATCCACGGCCTGGGCCAGGCCCCAGCCTTCCAGCAGGCCGACCTCACCGTTACGGGCGCGGGGGAATGGATTGCTGGGATCGGCGATCACGGCCAGATAGCGCACCGCCTGGCCGGCCAGCTCGCCATCGGCCACCCGCAGCGAGGCAGGCAAACCCTGTTGTGGCTTGGCATCGCCAGCCAGGGCCTGGAACCAGTGCAGACCACGTTGTTGCTGAGCAGTTGTCATGTTCATGCTCCCTGGAAGGCGCTGCGCACGGCAGCGGCATCGGCCTGGATCGAGGTGTCGACGGCGCGCAGGCGCTCGAGGAACCAGGCGTGACGACGGCTGCGCTCCAGCTCGGGCTTACCCTTGGCGAACAGCCCATGCAGCTCGCGGCGAATGGCCTCCACGTCGTCGGCCACGTAGCCATCGACCAGGCCGCTGGCGTGGCGCTGCTCGCCGCCGGTCAGGCTCCAGATAAAGGGACGGTCGCGCGAGTCGTACTCCTCGATGCCCGCTTCCTGCTCGATCACCTGCGGGCCGTTGAGCCCCAGGCGCGCCTCGCGGGTGACCAGCAGGTAGCTACACAGCCCGGCGGCGATGGACATGCCGCCGAAGCAGCCGACCGGGCCGGCCACCAGACCGATCACCGGCTGATACTGGCGCAGCTCGACGATGGCGGCCTGGATCTCGGCAATCGCCGCCAGGCCCAGGTTGGCCTCCTGCAGGCGAACGCCGCCGGTTTCCAGCAGCAGCACGGCGCGAGTCGGCGTGCCGCCCTTGTTGTCCTCGGCGGCCAGCTCCAGGGCGCCGGCGATTTTCGCGCCGCCCACTTCGCCCAGGCTGCCGCCCTGGAAGGCGCCTTCGATGGCGATGACCACGGCTGGCTGGCCGTCGATCGCCCCCTTGGCCACCACCACGCCGTCATCGGCCTGGGGCACGATGCCCTGCTTGGGCAGCCAGGGCGACATCAGCCGGGCAAAGGGATCGAGCAGCTCACGGAAGCTGCCGGCATCGAGCAATGCCCGAGCCCGCTCACGGGCACCGAGTTCGGTAAAGCTGCGCTGCGCCAACAGGCGCTGGATATTCTGCTCAGCCATGGTTGAGTTCCTCCAGGCCCTGTTCCAGGCGCAGGCGCACCACGCCGGGGGTGGCGCCGAAATCATGGATGGCGATATTCAGCGCCGGGACTGGTTGCTCAGCGAACATGCGCTCGAACAGCAGTTGCCAGCGCGGCGCGCTGCCGTTGACCGAGGTGACCACCTCGATGGCCAGGATGCCGGCCTGGCCGGGTTCGAGCAGCACTTCCAGGTCGCCGGAGCCGACGTAACCCACCAGCGCGCGACCCTGGGCCGGTTGCCCGGCGGGGAATTGAAAAGACAGGGTTTCCATTTCACAGACTCCCAAGCTGCGCCGGCAGGCCATGCTGCAGGCGGTCGAGGAACAGGGTGGCGGCAAGCAGATCGGCAGCGCCGCCAGGCGAGGCACGCAGGTGCAGCATGTCGCGCTCCAGCTCGCGCAGGCAGCGGCGCCCGTCGAGGCTGGCGCAACCGCCAGCGGCGAGCACCGCGCGAGCGCCGCTCTGCATGCGGGTCAGCCCGGCCATGCCGGCGCGGTAGAGCACGCAGGTGTCGGCCAGTTGGGTCATGATCGCCAGCAACGCATCCAGGCGGGCGTTCTGCTCCCCTGCCCCGGCAGCGCGGCTGCGCGCCAGTTGCGGCAGCGCCTGCTGGATCACCGCGGGAAAGCCAAGCTGCGCTTCTTCGCGGGCGCCATGCACGCCGTACAGACGGCAGACCTGGGCACCATGGCTGTCGCCCGTGACGGGCGCGGCGCGGTCATCGAGCAAGGCCAGACGCGCGGCGCGCAGGGCGACCTGAGCCGGTTCCAAGACGCGGACATCCAGCGCGGCGGCGGCGCTGAGCAAACCCAGCGCCCAGATGGCGCCGCGATGGGTGTTGACGCCGCCGGTGACGCGCAGCATTTCCACTTCGCCTTCGCGACCGATGCGGCCCACCGCTTCACGCAGGTGCAGGTCGATCTCACCATGCTGCTGCGCAGCCTCGGCCATGGCCTTGAAGCTGGGCCACAGGGCCAGCGCCGAGGCGTGCATCAGGCCCAGGTGCAGGTCGGTGTGCGCACCGCTGCCACGCCGGTCGACGAGCCCCGGTTTGGGCGACAGGTCGGCCTCGTCGATCAGCGCGTCGACTACCAGATCCGCCAGCCAATCGCTCAGCGAAAGCTGGGGCTGAATTGCAGTCAGTGCATTCATCACCAGCTCCTGAACTTGGCGGGCGGGTTGTACAGGCCGCCCGACCACTCGACCAGCTCGGCGATGCTCTTGGCCGCGAGCAATTCGCGGCTGGCATCGGTGCGGCGGATGCCGAGGTCTTCGGGCAGGGCGATCAGCCCTTCGCGGCGCATGCGTGCGGTGTCTTTCGGGTCGTGGCGCAGGCCGATTGCGGTCACCCCGGCCACCGCGGCGATCATCGCCTGGCGTTCCTCCAGCGAGCGCGCCTTGTACAGGTAGGCGATGCCTTCCTCGGTGAGCAGGTGGGTGACGTCGTCGCCGTAGATCATGATCGGCGCCAGGGGCATGCCGGCCTTCTTCGCTACGTCGACGGCATCCAAGCGCTCGACGAAGGTCGGTTTGCCGCCCTCCTGAAAGGTCTCGACCATCTGCACCACCAGCTTCTTGCCGCGTTCGAGCAGGGTCACAGGCTCGGTCATATCCAGCCAGGCCGGGGTGGCGTGGCGACGGCCACGCGGATCGTGGCCCATGTTCGGCGCGCCGCCGAAGCCGGCCAGGCGGCCACGGGTGACGGTGGAGGAATGGCCATCGCCGTCCACCTGCAGGGTGGCGCCGATAAACAGGTCGACCGCGTACTGCCCGGCCAGTTGGCACATCATGCGGTTGGAGCGCATCGAGCCGTCGCGGCCGGTAAAGAACACGTCCGGGCGCTGAGCGATGTAGTTTTCCATGCCCAGCTCGGTGCCGAAGCAATGCACGCTCTCCACCCAGCCGGTCTCGATGGCCGGGATCAGCGTCGGGTGCGGGTTGAGCGTCCAGTTGCGGCAGATCTTGCCCTTCAACCCCAGCGATTCGCCGTAGGTCGGCAGGATCAGCTCGATGGCGGCGGTGTTGAAACCGATGCCGTGGTTGAGCGACTGCACGTTGTGTTTCTGGTAGATGCCACGGATCGCCATCATCGCCATCAGCACGTGCACCGGCTTGATATGGCGCGGGTCGCGAGTGAACAGAGGCTCGATATAGAACGGCTTGTCGGCCACCACCACGAAGTCGACCCAGGAAGCGGGAATGTCCACGCGCGGCAGTTCGTCGACGATCTCGTTGACCTGGAAGATCACGATGCCATCAGAAAACGCGGTGGGCTCCACCAGCGCCGGAGTGTCCTCGGTGCTCGGGCCAGTGTAGATGTTGCCGTGGCGGTCGGCCTGGAAGCCGGCGACCAGGGCGACATTGGGGATCAGGTCCACCAGCAGGCGCGAGTAGAGTTCGATATAGGTGTGGATGGCGCCGACTTCCATCTGCCCGTCTTCGAGCAGTTGGCCGATGCGCAGGCTCTGCGGCCCGGCGAAGGAGAAGTCGAGCTTGCGGGCGATGCCACGCTCGAACAGATCCAGGTGCTCGGCGCGGCTGACGCTCGGCATGATCATGTGCAGGTCGTGCAGGCGGCCGGGGTCAGCCTTGGCCAGCGAGCGGGAGAGAAAGTCCGCCTGCTTCTGGTTGTTGCCTTCAAGCACCACGCGATCGCCGGGGGCGATCAGCGCTTCGAGCGCCGCGACTATCTGGTCGCTGGGCAGCACCACGCCATCGGCGAGCTTGCGCACCTGATCGAGCCGCCGCGCCTTTTCCGCGCGACGACGCGACCACTGCGGCGGTGGGGATATTGTTGTTGTCATCGATGACTCCACGAGTTCCGCTGTCGTGGAGGCACCTTAGGAGCCTGACTGCGAGGTCATCAATCAAGCAGCGAGCGCTATCGTTACGCTCAGGTTAATGATGGCTCAAGCCTGGGCATCGGCGGCATCGTCGCGGATCGAGTGGGCAGGCGCCTTGGCCACTTCCAGCCGGTCACGTCCAAGCTGCTTGGCCTGATAGAGCAGCTTGTCCACGGCGTTGAGGAAATCCAGCGGACGATCCTGCGCGCCCGGCACGATGGTGCCCACGCCGAGGCTGATGGTGAGCAGGGACGACACCGATGAGCGCTCGTGGGGTATGCGCTGCTGGCGCACCTGCTGACGGCAGCGCTCGGCGATATGGAGGGCAGCAGCCTCGTCGGTCTCCGGCAGCACCAGCACGAACTCCTCGCCACCGAAGCGGCCGAGGAAGTCCCGTGGCCGGCTGGCAGCACGGCTCAGCGCCTGGCCGACGCTCTTCAGGCAATCGTCGCCCTGGATATGGCCGTAATGGTCGTTGAACTGCTTGAAGTGATCGATATCCAGCAGGATCAGCGACAAGGGCTGTTGGGTACGCTGGGCGTTGGCCCACTCGCCGGCCAGCACCGTGTCGAACATGCGCCGGTTGGCCACGCCGGTGAGACCGTCCTTGTAGGAGTATTCTTCCAACTGCTTCTGCAGGGTCAGCAGTTGTTCCTCGGTCTTCTTGCGTTCGCTGATGTCGAACATGAAGCCGATCAGCGAATCCACTTCGCCCTTGTCGTTGCGCACCACATGCACCACGTCGCGAATCCACACATAGTCGCCAGCGGCGGTCAGCGCGCGGTAGTCGGCCTCATGGTCGACGCCGTTCTGCGATTGCGAGATGCAGAACTCCACGACCCGCTCACGATCATCCTCGTGTATGCGCGCCGCCCAGTCCTCGGCGCTGACCCAACTGGCCTGCGCCCAGCCCAGCAGACTCTCGATCTGCGGGCCGATGTAGGCGAAGGTCATGGTCTTCCAGTCGATCTTCCAGGGGATCGCTCGGGTCGACTCCAGCAGGGTCTTGTAGACCGCCTGATCAGTTGCTTCGCTCATGCCGTCACCTCTGCCCGACTAGCGCTTGTTTATAGCGCAAAAGCGGGTCGCCAAGGTGACGAGCTAGAGAATGTTCATCAGGTCTCGCTGGCTTTCAACCCGGCATACAGGCGGGTCAGTTCGTTGAGCTGACGGAACAGCGAGTCGGTGCTGACGGTGATCACGGTAGGGACGAAGTCCTGCTCGGCGTGCAGGTCGATGCCCTTGAGGGTGAAGCCCCAGTGGGCGCGCGCGCGGCGCTGGGCGGCGGCGATTTCTTCGTTCGGCGTGCCACGCGCTTCCAGTTCGCCGAGGATGGTCTCGAAGTCCTTGACCGATTTGTCCAGCTTGGCATCGAGATCGGGCACCTGCACGCGCCAGGACTTGGCCATGTAGAGCATGGCGATGCGCTGGGTCTGCACGCGCGCCCAACCGCTGCGGTTGACCGTGGCGCCCATCTCGCCGAGGTGCTTGGCCATCGCATCGGTCACGGCCTGGGTCTGCTGCAGCAGGGTCTCGCTGGTGGCCAGCAGGGCGGCGGCCTTGGCCTGCTCCGGCTTGGCCTCGAGTTGCTGGCGATAGGTGGCCCAGGTGGCATCGACCTTGGCCAACGCGGCCTTGATCTCGGGGTTGGGCGCATACTCGCCCAGCGCCTTCTGGCTGGCCTCGAAACGCTCGATGGTTTCCTGCAACTGGCGCTGGGCGGCGTCCACACGCACGTCCGCACCTATCATCAGGTAGTCCTTGGCCATGCGCTGGCCCAGGGAGCGCTGCAGGCCAGCCATGTTCATGGCTTCCGAATCCGTGGGCACGGCGGCCCAGAGAGGCGCACTCACCAGCGCCGTGAGGCCCAGGGCGAGGAGGATCAGGTACTTCTTCAACACGTCGGTACTCCAATTCGGGAACGAGGCAATGCACCGGAGGCATGCGCCACCGGCAACGGTTGAACCCTTGAGGCGGGATTCTTGTAGGAATGAGACTGGCAGCGGCGGCGGGCATCAGGGCCCAGTGGCTGCGAGAAAGGGCGCGATAATAGCTGTTAAAGCGCCATCATTCTGTGCGAGCAGTCAAGAAGCGGACGACTGGTCGCATACTCACCGCAGGTCTACCCCCACCCCTCCAAGCGCATGCTTGCCCGCACCAGGCGCTGCTCTTCCTGCTCGATCTCCTGCAGGTTGTCGCGGATGCTGTGGATATGGTCGCGCGCCGCGCGCTGAGCCTGTTCCGGCAGGCGTTCGATCACCGCGTGGTACAGGCGCGAATGCTGGCGGTCGATCTGCCGCTTCTGCGCCGGGCGGTGGTAGAGGTTGTTCACCGAGGCGAACACGGTGCTGAGCATCAGGTCGGTGAGCGATTGCAAGGTGTGCACCAGCACCGGGTTGTGCGAGGCCTCGCAGATGGCCAGGTGGAAGGCATGGTCGAGGCGCGCGTGCTCGCGCGGGTCGACCGGCTGCTCCTGGGCATGGGCAGCCAACATTTCTTCGTAACGCCGGGTGAGCAGTACGAAATCCGCATCGGTGCCGCGCAACGCCGCCAGGCGTGCCGACTCGCCTTCGAGCAGGCCGCGCACTTCCAGCAGGTCATATAGGGTGCGCGGCTGTGAGTTGAACAGGTGCATCAGCGGGCTGGCGTCACGCTTGCCGCTGAGCTTGGCCACCCGTGAGTCGCGGCCCTGGGCGGTGTCGATGATGCCGCGCCCACGCAGTACCTTGAGCCCTTCGCGCAGCGCCGAGCGGGAGATGCCCAGCTTCTCGCACAGGCGCCGTTCCGAAGGCAGCGGCTGGCCCACCTTGAGTACACCATCGACGATCAGCCGCTCGATACGCTCGGCCACCACGTCACTGACCTGACGTCTTGCCGTGTTCTGTTTCACCTCCATCACGCCCTCGCTCACTGGTCGTACCAGTCGATCAGATGCTTTCCAGCCTTAGCCAGCCCTTGCCATGAAGCCTTATACCACGCGCATCTCATGCCTTTTAAGCTGAAAGTCTGGCGAAAGAAACTGGTCGTACCAGTACCAGCAAAGATGGACGAAGGGCAGCAGGCCGCCTAAACATGCGGGCCAAGGTCGCGACATGACCGCCCATAACAAAAGCGTCCACGAACGAGCCTGCCATGAGCATTCTGTACGACGAGCGCATCGACGGCGCGCTACCCGAGGTCGACAAGGCCGCCCTGCTGGCCGAGCTGCGCCAGCGCCTGCCCGACCTCGACATCCTGCACACAGAGGAAGACCTCAAGCCCTACGAGTGCGATGGCCTGTCCGCCTACCGCACCACGCCCATGCTGGTGGTGCTGCCCGAGCGCATCGAGCAGGTGCAGCAGTTGCTCAAGCTCTGCCACGCCCGTGGCGTGCCGGTGGTGGCGCGCGGTGCCGGTACGGGGCTTTCCGGCGGCGCGCTGCCGTTGGAGAAAGGCATCCTGCTGGTGATGGCGCGCTTCAACCAGATTCTCGAGATCAACCGCGAAGGGCGTTTTGCCCGCGTGCAGCCCGGCGTGCGCAACCTGGCGATCTCCCAGGCCGCCGCACCGTTCGACCTGTATTACGCCCCCGACCCGTCCTCGCAGATCGCCTGCTCCATCGGCGGCAACGTCGCCGAGAACGCCGGCGGCGTGCACTGCCTGAAGTACGGCCTGACCGTGCACAACCTGCTCAAGGTGGACATCCTCACTGTCGAGGGCGAGTTCATGACCCTCGGCAGCGACGCCCTGGATGCGCCGGGTTTCGACCTGCTGGCGCTGTTCACCGGCTCCGAGGGCATGCTCGGCATCGTCACCGAGGTGACGGTCAAGCTGCTGCCCAAGCCGCAGGTGGCCAAGGTGCTGCTGGCGGCCTTCGACTCGGTGGAAAAAGCCGGTCGCGCGGTGGGCGACATCATCGCCGCCGGCATCATTCCCGGCGGCCTGGAGATGATGGACAACCTGGCAATCAGAGCGGCGGAGGACTTTATCCACGCCGGCTACCCGGTGGAGGCCGAAGCCATCCTGCTCTGCGAGCTGGACGGCGTGGAGGCCGACGTCGCCGACGACTGCGAGCGCGTCCGTGAAGTGCTGGAAAAGGCCGGTGCCACCGAAGTGCGCCTGGCCCGCGACGAAGCCGAGCGGGTGAAATTCTGGGCCGGGCGCAAGAACGCCTTCCCCGCGGTCGGGCGCATCTCGCCGGACTACTACTGCATGGACGGCACCATCCCCCGCCGCGAGCTGCCCGGCGTGCTGCGCGGCATCGCCGAGCTGTCCGAGGAATACGGCCTGCGCGTGGCCAATGTGTTCCATGCCGGCGACGGCAACATGCACCCGCTGATCCTCTTCGATGCCAACGTGCCCGGCGAGCTGGAGCGCGCCGAGGCCATCGGCGGCAAGATCCTCGAACTCTGCGTCAAGGTCGGCGGCAGCATCACCGGCGAGCACGGCGTGGGCCGCGAGAAGATCAACCAGATGTGCGCGCAGTTCAACAGCGACGAGATCACCCTGTTCCACGCAGTGAAGGCGGCGTTCGACCCCAGCGGCCTGCTCAATCCGGGCAAGAACATCCCCACCCTGCACCGCTGCGCCGAGTTCGGCGCCATGCACGTGCACCACGGCCAACTGCCCTTCCCGGAACTGGAGCGCTTCTGATGCAGCATGATTTCGATGCCAGCGCCGCGCTGCTGGAACAGGTCAACCACGCGCTCAATAGCGCCACACCGCTGCGCATCCAGGGCAGCGGCAGCAAGGCTCATCTGGGTCGCGCCACCCCGGGTGAGGTGCTGGATACCCGCCAACATCGCGGCATCGTCAGCTATGACCCCACCGAGCTGGTGCTGACCGCCCGCGCCGGCACGCCGCTGGCCGAGATCGAGGCCGCGCTGGAGGCCAACAACCAGATGCTGCCGTGCGAGCCGCCGCACCTGGGCGATGGCGCCACCCTCGGCGGCATGGTCGCCGCCGGGCTGTCCGGCCCGCGCCGCCCCTGGGCCGGCTCGGTGCGTGATCAGGTGCTCGGCACCCGGGTGATCACCGGCCAGGGCAAGCTGCTGCGCTTCGGCGGCGAGGTGATGAAGAACGTCGCCGGCTACGATCTGTCGCGGCTGATGGCCGGCAGCTTCGGCTGCCTTGGCCTGCTCGCCGAAGTGTCGCTCAAGGTGCTGCCCAAACCGCGCCAGGTACTCAGCCTGCGCCTGGAAGTGGACGCCCTGCATGCCCTGAACAAGCTCGCCGAATGGGGCCAGCAGCCGCTGCCGATCAGCGCCGCCAGCCACGACGGTGCGGCGCTGCACCTGCGCCTGGAGGGTGGTGAAGGTTCGGTACAGGCCGCACGCCAACGCCTGGGTGGCGAAGAGATCGACAACGGCTACTGGCATGAGCTACGCGAACAGCGCCTGCCGTTCTTCGGCGCCAGCGGCACCTTGTGGCGTCTGTCGCTGCCGGCCAATAGCGGTCTGCTCGACCTGCCCGGCCGCCAGTTGATCGACTGGGGCGGCGCGCAGCGCTGGCTGAAGACCGATGCCGATGGCGAGCTGATCCAACGCGTAACGGCCAAGCTCGGCGGCCACGCTACCTGCTTCGCTGCCGGCCACGCCCACCCCTTCCAGCCGCTGGCCGCACCACTGCTGCGCTACCAGCGCCAGCTCAAGAACCAGCTCGACCCCCAGGGCATCTTCAACCCTGGCCGCCTATACGCCGAGGTATAAGACGTGCAGACCAATTTGAGTGAACAGGCCAAGCGTCTGCCGCGCGCCGAGGAAGCCGAACGCATCCTGCGCTCCTGCGTGCACTGCGGCTTCTGCAATGCCACCTGCCCGACCTATCAGGTGCTCGGCGACGAGCTGGACGGCCCGCGTGGGCGCATCTACCTGATCAAGCAGATGCTCGAAGGCGGCGAAGTGACCGCCAAGACCCAGCAGCACCTGGATCGCTGCCTGACCTGCCGCAACTGCGAAACCACCTGTCCCTCCGGTGTGCAGTACCACAACCTGCTGGATATCGGCCGCGAGGTCGCCGAAAGCCAGGTAGCTCGACCACTGAACGAACGCCTGCTGCGCCAGGGCCTGCGCGCCGTGGTGCCACGACCGGGGCTGTTCAAGACGCTGACCCAGGCCGGCCTGGCCCTGCGCCCGCTGCTGCCGGCCACGCTCAAGGCCAAGCTGCCGCGCGAAGTTCGCCCGGCCAAACCGCGACCAACCACGCAACATGCGCGCCGCGTGCTGATGCTCGAAGGCTGCGTGCAACCGGGGCTGTCGCCCAACACCAATGCCGCCACCGCGCGCGTGCTGGATCGCCTCGGCATCAGCGTCACGCCGATCCGCGAAGCCGGCTGCTGCGGCGCCGTGGACTATCACCTGAACGCCCAGGAAGCGGGCCTGCAACGCGCCCGGCAGAACATCGACGCCTGGTGGCCGGCCATCGAAGCCGGCATTGAGGCCATCGTGCAGACCGCCAGCGGCTGCGGCGCCTTCGTCAAGGACTACGGCCATCTGCTGGCCGGTGACCCGGCCTATGCAAGCAAGGCAGCGCGGGTCAGCGCCCTGGCCAGAGATCTGGTCGAGGTGCTGCAAAGCGAGGCGCTGGAAACGCTACAGGTACGCGCCGAACAGCGCCTGGCCTTCCATTGCCCCTGCACCCTGCAGCATGCACAAAAGCTCGGCGGCGCTGTTGAAGGCGTGCTGACGCGCCTCGGTTTCGGCCTGACTGCCGTGCCGGACAGCCACCTGTGCTGCGGCTCGGCCGGCACCTATTCGCTGACCCAGCCAAAGTTGTCCAGGCAGCTACGCGACAACAAGTTGAACGCCCTGGAAAGCGGCAAACCGGATGCCATCGTCACCGCCAATATCGGCTGCCAGACCCATCTGGACGGCGCTGGGCGCACGCCGGTGCGGCACTGGATCGAGATAGTCGAGGAGGCCATGCACTGATCACGCCGTAGCCCGGATGCAATCCGGGAAACCCATGCCGCAACTCCCGGATTGCATCCGGGCTACGAGACTTCATCGATCCACCAAAGCGGTGGATGTAAAAAGCGACATCCACCCTACAACTGAACCCCCTCCTGCAAGCGGGAAAGGGGAGAAAAACCAAGAACACGAGGTATGCCATGCAACACAAAGCCGTACTCAGCCAGCGCGAAGTCAGCCAGATCCTCCTGGCGGCCCGCAGCGAAGCGCAGCAACAGGGCTGGGCCGTGGCCATCGCCGTGGTCGACGACGGCGGCCACCCGCTGGCCCTGGAACGTCTGGATGGCTGTGCGCCCATCGGCGCCTATATCGCCACCGAGAAGGCCCGCAGCGCCGCCATCGGCCGCCGCGAGACCAAGGGCTACGAGGAGATGGTCAACGGCGGCCGCAGCGCCTTCCTCAGCGCGCCGCTGCTCACCTCGCTGGAGGGCGGTGTGCCGCTGCTGGTGGACGGCCAGGTGATAGGCGCCGTGGGCGTATCCGGGGTCAAGGCCGAACAGGATGCACAGGTGGCCAGGGCGGGGATTGCCGCTCTTTAAACATGCGGCGCAGCCGCCAACTGATGCCCTTCTCCCTTCGGGAGAAGGTGTCACGAAGTGACGGAAGAGGGTGCCAACAGGCAACGCCCAGGCCCTCTCCCCCAGCCCCTCTCCCAACGGGAGAGGGGCGCGAACAGACAGGAGAACAGGAAATGACCGAACGCGTGCAATGTCAGCGTCTGCAGGTAGCCGCCGAGCTCAAGCAGTTCATCGAAGACGAAGTGCTGCCCGGCAGCGGTATCGAGGCGGCGGCCTTCTGGAGCGGTTTCGACGCCCTGGTGCATGACCTGGCACCACGCAACCGCGCCCTGCTGGCCGAGCGCGAGCGCCTGCAGAGCGAGCTGGATACCTGGCATCGCGCCAACCCCGGCCCGATCCGCGACATGGCCACCTACCGCACCTTCCTCGAATCCATCGGCTATCTGCTACCGCAACCGGAGAAGGTCAAGGCGACCACCGCCAACGTCGACAGCGAGATCGCCACCCAGGCCGGCCCGCAACTGGTGGTGCCGGTGATGAATGCACGCTACGCGCTGAACGCCGCCAACGCGCGCTGGGGCTCGCTGTACGACGCCCTGTACGGCACCGATGCGATCAGCGAAGAGGGTGGCGCCAGCAAGGGCCCGGGCTACAACGAAGTACGCGGCGCCAAGGTGATCGCCTTCGCCCGCGCCTTCCTCGACCAGGCCGCGCCGCTGGCCCAGGGCTCGCACGCCGAGGCCAGCGCCTACGCCGTGGTCGCCGGGCAGTTGCAGGTGACCCTGCGCAGCGGCGTGCAGACCTCCCTGGCGCAACCGGAAAAATTCGTCGGCTACCAGGGCGAGGCCGCCACGCCAAGCGCCGTGCTGCTGAAGAACAACGGCCTGCACGTCGAGATCCAGATCGACGCCAGCAGCCCCATCGGCCGCACCGACGGCGCAGGCGTCAAGGACCTGCTGATGGAAGCGGCGCTGTCGACCATCATGGATTGCGAGGACTCCGTGGCCGCCGTCGACGCCGCCGACAAGGTGGTGGTGTACCGCAACTGGCTGGGCCTGATGAAGGGCGATCTGGCCGAGGAGCTGGAAAAAGGCGGCAAACGCATCACTCGCCGCCTCAATGCGGATCGCGTCTACACCGCCGCCGATGGCAGCGAACTGACCCTGCATGGCCGCTCGCTGCTGTTCGTGCGCAACGTCGGCCACCTGATGAGCAACCCGGCGATTGTCGATAGCGAAGGCAATGAGATTCCCGAGGGCATCCTCGATGCGGTGGTCACCAGCCTGATCGCCCTGCATGACCTCAAGCGCCGCAGTAACTCGCGTACCGGCAGCGTTTATATCGTCAAACCGAAGATGCACGGCCCGGCCGAGGTGGCCTTCGCCGACGAGCTGTTCGGCCGTGTCGAGCAACTGCTGGGCATGCCGGCCCATACCCTGAAGATGGGCATCATGGACGAGGAGCGACGCACCAGCGTCAACCTCAAGGCCTGCATCGAGGCGGCCAGCGCGCGGGTGGCCTTTATCAACACCGGCTTTCTCGACCGTACTGGCGACGAGATGCACACGGCGATGGAAGCCGGCGCCATGCTGCGCAAGGGCGATATGAAGTCCAGCGCCTGGATCCAGGCCTACGAGCGCAACAACGTGCTGGTCGGCCTGGCCTGCGGACTGCGTGGCCGCGCGCAGATCGGCAAGGGCATGTGGGCCATGCCGGATCTGATGGCGGCCATGCTGGAACAGAAGATCGGCCACCCGAAAGCTGGTGCCAACACCGCCTGGGTGCCGTCGCCCACCGCCGCCGTGCTGCACGCCGTGCACTATCACCAGATCGACGTGCAGGCGGTGCAGCGCGAGCTGGAGCTGATCGACCTGGCCAGCCAGCGCGACACCCTGCTGGGTGACCTGCTCAGCGTGCCGGTCAGTGCCGAACGGCCGTGGAGCGCCAGCGATATCCAGCAGGAGCTGGACAACAACTGCCAGGGCATCCTCGGTTACGTGGTGCGCTGGGTCGAACAGGGCGTGGGCTGCTCCAAGGTGCCGGATATCCATAACGTCGGCCTGATGGAAGACCGCGCCACCCTGCGCATTTCGGCTCAGCACATCGCCAACTGGCTGCACCACGGCGTGGTCAGCGAAACCCAGGTACGCGAGACGCTCCGGCGCATGGCCAAGGTGGTGGACGGGCAGAACGCTGGCGATCCGGCTTATCGCCCCATGGCGCCGAACTTCGAGCAGTCCCATGCCTTCCGTGCTGCCAGTGAGCTGGTGTTCAAGGGCCGCGAGCAGCCGTCCGGCTATACCGAGCCGCTGTTGCACGCCTGGCGTCTGCGCTTCAAAGCTGAGGTGTGAATGACTGTGGGAGGGGCTTCAGCCGCGACAAACCAGCTACTGCACGAGGCAGGATGCCAGAGCCGAAAGCCCCTTCCACTGAGCAGTAACAAGCCCTGACGGTTGCTGACCGTCAGGGCTTTCGAGCATGAGCGCGGCGCTGGGTGATCCCTGGCGTCGCGGCTCGCGGAAAGGCTGGCGCCATGCTGCCCGGCCTTCCAGATGCGTGGCGCCGGGTTACCCCCCGGAAAACTGTGGTTCACAAGAACAAGAAGGAACCAATCCATGAGTCAAACGCTGCTGTCCATCCTGGCCTTCGTGCCGCTGGTGCTGGCGGGTGTGCTGCTGATCGGCTTTCGCTGGCCGGCCAAGTACGCGATGCCGCTGGTATTCGTCCTCACCGCCCTGATCGGCCTGCTGGCCTGGGACATGTCCCTCAACCGGGTCATCGCCTCCAGTCTGCAGGGGCTGATTCTCACCGCCGCGATCCTGTGGATCATCTTCGGCGCCATCCTGCTGCTCAATACCCTCAAGCACTCAGGAGGGATCGCGGCAATTCGCCGGGGCTTCTCCAATATCAGCCCGGATCGGCGCGTGCAGGCACTGATCGTCGCCTGGCTGTTCGGCTGCTTCATCGAAGGCGCCTCCGGTTTTGGCACCCCGGCCGCAGTGGCCGCGCCGCTGCTGGTGGCCCTGGGCTTCCCGGCGCTGGCCGCGGTGGTGCTGGGGATGATGGTGCAGTCCACGCCGGTATCCTTCGGGGCGGTGGGCACGCCGATCCTCGTCGGCGTCGGCGCCGGCCTGGACAGAACCGGCATCACCGAGCAACTGGTGGCCAACGGCAGCACCTGGGAAACCTTCTTCCACCTGATCTACTCGCGGGTGGCCATCACCCACGGCCTGATCGGCCTGCTGATGCCGCTGATCATGGTGATGATCATGACGCGCTTCTTCGGCCGCAATCAGAGCTGGAAGGAAGGCCTGGCCATCGCGCCGTTCGCCATCTTCACCGCCTTCGCCTTCTCCCTGCCGTACATGGCAGCCGGCGTGTTCCTCGGCCCGGAATTTCCCTCGATGATCGGTGCGCTGGTCGGCCTGGCCATCGTGGTGCCGGCGGCCAAGGCCGGCTTCCTGCTGCCCAAGGACAACTGGGACTTCGCCGATGCCAAGGACTGGCCAGCGGAGTGGATGGGCAGGATCGAAATGAAGCTGGACGAGGTGGCCGGCAAGGCCCCGGTCTCGGTGCCCATGGCCTGGGCGCCCTACCTGCTGCTGGCGGTGTTCCTGGTGATCTCGCGCAGCTTCCCCGAGGTGAAGGCGGCGCTGATGAGCTTTACCTTCGGCTGGAAGGACATCCTCGGCGAGACGGGTGTATCCGGCACCATCGAGCCACTGTACCTGCCCGGCGGCATTCTGTGCATGGTGGTGCTGGTGACCTTCTTCCTGCACCGCATGCGCCTGGCCGAGCTCAAGGCGGCGGTGGGCGAGTCGAGCAAGACCCTGCTGGGCGCCGGCTTCGTGCTGATCTTCACCATTCCCATGGTGCGCATCCTGATCAACTCGGGGGTCAACGGCAGCGAGCTGGTGTCCATGCCGGTGGCCATGGCGCAACTGGTGGCCGACAGCGTCGGCGCCATCTACCCGTTCTTCGCCCCGGCGGTGGGCGCCCTGGGCGCCTTCATCGCCGGCTCCAACACCGTCTCCAACCTGATGCTGTCGCAGTTCCAGCTCAACGCCGCGCAGTTGCTCGGCGTGTCCGGGGCGATGATGGTGGCGGTGCAGTCGGTGGGCGCGGCGGCGGGCAACATGATCGCCATTCACAACGTGGTGGCAGCCTCGGCCACCGTGGGCCTGCTCGGGCGCGAGGGCATCACCCTGCGCAAGACCCTGCTGCCAACGCTGTACTACCTGATCATGGCCGGCGGCATCGCGTTGCTGGCGATGTACGGCATGGCGCTGAGCGATCCGCTGATGGCCAGTGGCTGAGGCTAGTGCGCCGCATGACCCGACTTTGGTTGGCCGCCGGCTGGCGACGATTGTCGCCGGCCGGCTTGGCGCATGCGCGCAATTGCGGTAGCTTGCCGGCACCGTGAGATTCACCCGAGGGTCGATATGAAGAAGTGGCAGTGCGTGGTCTGTGGGCTGATTTACGACGAGAGCCAGGGTTGGCCGGATGACGGCATCGCACCCGGCACCCGCTGGGAAGACGTGCCGGAAGACTGGCTCTGCCCCGACTGCGGCGTTGGCAAGATGGATTTCGAGATGATCGAGATCGGCTGAACGATTACAGCGTCAAGCAAAACGGCGACCTTCGGGTCGCCGTTTTTATTGCTGCGGGCCTTGGGCCGGCCCGTAGCAGTTTGTTGAAAAACTACCTACGTTGGCAATACCGCGTTAAAAATGGCCTCGCGTGCGAGCCCAGTCAAAATGCTCATTTACAGCACGTAAACCCGAGTGCGGGCCCAGTGCTTTTTTTGGCCATTTTTGCGGGGCCGCCATCGGTATTGTCTTGCCTGCCTCGCCGACGTTTTTCAACGGCCTGCTAGCCCGGATGCATTCGGGACGATGCCGGGCGTGTCCCGTGCTATTCGCCACCCACAGCGAAGTTGGGCAGGCTGTTGACCGGCTGGCTGAAACTGAAGGGAATGGATTCGACGGCCAGGCCGACGTTGCGCTGTACCACGAAATGCAGATGCGGGCCGGTACTGTTGCCGGTATTGCCGGAGCGCGCCAGCAGGCTGCCGGTCTCCACACGCTGGCCTTCACGCACTGTCACCGAGCCCTTCATCAGGTGCAGGTAGACGCCCATGGTGCCGTCGTCATGCAGGATGCGCACGAAGTTGCCGGCCGGGTTGTTGCCGCGCCCGCTCTGCTGGTTCTCGGTCTTGACCACCACACCGGCGCGGGCGGCGACGATGGGCGTGCCTTCGGGCATGGCGATGTCCACCGCATAGCGGCCCTTGGCGGTGAAGTGGCTGTAGGTGCCATTGGCGCCCTGAGTCTGGCGGAAGGGGCCACCGCGCCAGGGTAGCGGGTAACGATGGATACTCGGTTGCAGGCGCGGGTCGCCCAGGGCATAGCGCAATTTCGGCTTGTAGTGCAGGGGTTTGCCGGGGTCTTCGGCGGTCAGCGTGGCGAGACGGATTTGGCTGCGCGGCGGCAGCACCCAGCGGATGGGTTTTTCCGGGGCACCGATGGTGTTCTGCACCTGTTCCAGCTTCAGTTCGACCTCCACCGGCGCGAACAGGTCGTTGCGCACCAGCAGGGTTTCGCCGGCCTCGTGCTTGCGGGTTTCCAGCTTCACCTGGGTGTCCAGGCGCTCGACCATGCGGTCGTTGAACACGAACACCTGGGCGCCAGGCGCGGCCTGGTCGCTATAGGTCACCACGCCGTTCTGGTCGACGTACTTATAGATGGTCAGCGCAGTGGCCTGGCCGCTCAGGGCCAGCAGGCTGCAGAGAAGAATAAGACGCCCTAGCATGACAACTCGGAATTTATGGCTTTTCGCTATCCGGGCCATGAAGACTAGCAGCGCTGCCTGGTACATGCGAGGTACCGACCGTCAGGCTGTGAACCGGCTCACCGCCGCTGGTCGACCTGCTGCGCAAGAGCCCTGGATTGCATCCGGCTACGCGCCAGGGCTGAAATGCTTCTGCGCGGTGCCTCGGGCAATCAGGCGCGACAGGTAGTCGAGCTTCTGCGGGTCACGGTCGACGAAACGGAAGGTCAGTTGCAGCCACTCGCTGTCCGGTTTGGGCTCGAACGCCGCCACGGCATGCAGGTAACCATTGAGCCGCGCGGTTTCCGCCGCTTCGCCCTGCTCCAGATCGAGCACGGCGCTCTCCAGCACCTGGGGTAACAATTCTGTGCGCTTGACCAGTAGCAGCGCCTCCTTGAGGCTCAGCGCCTTGATCACGCAGGCCATGGTGCCGCCAGGCAGACGTAGCTGGCCCTGGCCCCGTCCCGTGGGAGCCGCCGCCTTGGCCGTCGGCGCTGCCGGTTTGGCGAAAACGGCGGCGGCATCGGCGGCGGGTTTTGCCGTCGGCTTGACCACCTCGGCCTTGCCCCCGGTCAGGGCCGCCAGCGAATCGTTGGCCAGCGCACCGCTGCCGAGCAGCTTGGGCGCCGCACCGGAAAGCAGCGCCTGCAGCTTGCCGGCGCGGCTCATGGCCTTCTTCACCTTGGTGACCAACTGCTCGTTGGAAAAGGGCTTGCCGATGAAGTCCGACACCCCGGCCTGGATGGCCTGCACCACGTTCTCCTTGTCGCCGCGGCTGGTCACCATGATGAAGGGCGTGGTCTTGAGGTTGTCCTGCTCGCGGCACCAGGTCAGCAGTTCGAGGCCGGACATTTCCGGCATTTCCCAGTCGCAGAGCACCAGGTCGATGCTCTGCCGACTCAATAACTGCTGGGCCTTGCGCCCATTCACGGCTTCTTCGATCTGCACGCCGGGAAAATTATCGCGCAACCCCTTCTTGACCAGATCACGGATGAAGGTCGCGTCATCCACCACCAGCACACTGACTTTGCTCATCGGCCACTCCTGTTTCAATGGCGTTAAGCATAGTCATGGCCAGTCGCCTAAGGCCAATGGAAAACCACGGATATCGTGCAAATTACCGATGGGCTGCGGCAGCAGGTGCTCTGGTGCGGCTTGCAGGTGAGTGAAAGCCTAACCGGTCTCAAGCACAGCCAAGAACCCAAAAACCGATACCCATCCCTGGCACCGGTTTCTCTGGGAGCCCCGAGCGAGGCTCAACCGCTCAGGAGTCAGTTATCCGACTTGCCTTCTACCTCTTCGCGCATACGGGTCAGGCCCATATGGCGAACGTCGGTGCCATGCACCAGGTAGATCACCAGTTCAGCGATATTGCGCGCATGGTCGCCGATGCGCTCCAGCGAACGCAGCACCCAGATCACGCTGATCACGCGGGAGATCGAACGCGGGTCTTCCATCATGTAGGTGACCAGTTCACGCAGCGCGGTCTTGTACTCGCGGTCGACGGTCTTGTCGTGTTGCGCCACGGCCAGAGCCAGTTCGGCATCGAAGCGGGCGAAGGCGTCCAGGGCATCACGCACCATCCTGCGCACCTGATCACCGATGTGACGAATTTCCACGTAGCCCTTCGGCGCTTCACCTTCCTCGCTGAGCTGAATGGCACGCTTGGCAATCTTGGTGGACTCGTCGCCGATGCGCTCGAGGTCGATCACCGACTTGGAGATGCTGATGATCAGGCGCAGGTCGGAGGCCGCCGGCTGACGACGGGCGAGAATGCGCACGCACTCCTCGTCGATGTTGCGCTCCATCTGGTTGATCTGATCATCGATCTCGCGCACCTGCTGAGCCAGGCCGGAATCGGCGTCGATCAGCGAGGTGACGGCGTCGTTGACCTGCTTCTCCACCAGGCCACCCATGGCCAGCAGGTGACTGCGCACTTCTTCCAGCTCGGCGTTGAACTGCTGGGAAATATGCTGGTTCAGGTTTTCTTTGTTGATCATCTTCGTCGCTCCGCGAGCTTCAAGCTCCATGCTTCAAGCTGCAAGTTAATCGTCGTCAGGTTCGCGCTTGCTTGCCGCTTGAAACGTGCGGCTTGTAGCTGCACTCAACCATAGCGACCGGTGATGTAGTCTTCGGTCTGTTTCTTGGCCGGGTTGGTGAACAAGGTGTCGGTGTCGCCAAATTCGATCAGCTTGCCCATGTACATGAACGCGGTGTAGTCGGAGACGCGCGCCGCCTGCTGCATGTTGTGGGTGACGATGACGATGGTGTACTTGCTCTTGAGCTCGTAGATCAACTCCTCGACCTTGAGGGTGGAGATCGGGTCCAGCGCCGAGCAGGGTTCGTCGAGCAACAGCACTTCCGGCTGCACGGCCACGGTACGGGCGATCACCAGACGCTGTTGCTGACCACCGGACAGGCCCAGTGCCGAGTCATGCAGGCGATCCTTCACTTCATCCCACAGGGCGGCACTCTTCAGTGCCCATTCCACGGTCTCGTCGAGCACGCGCTTCTGGTTCACGCCCTGGATGCGCAGGCCGTAGACCACGTTCTCGTAGATGCTCTTGGGAAAGGGGTTGGGCTTCTGGAACACCATGCCGACGCGGCGACGCAGCTCGGCGACGTCCACGCCCTTCTGGTAGATGTTCTGCCCGTCGAGCAGAATCTCGCCCTCTACACGGCAACCGTCGACCAGGTCATTCATGCGGTTGAAGGTGCGCAGCAGTGTGGATTTGCCGCAACCGGACGGGCCGATGAAGGCGGTCACGCGCTGCTTGGGGATGTTCATCGACACATCGAACAGCGCCTGTTTGTCGCCATAGAACAGGTTGAGGCCCGGCACTTCCAGGGCGACGGTCTCGTCGGCCAGGCTCAGGCTCTGCTTCTCGCGGCCGAGGGCGGCCATGTCGATACCGTGGGTGTGTACTTCGTGTTGCATGAGTTCACTCCGTTCACAGCTACAAGCTGCAAGCTACAAGCGGCAAGTCAGCAGCCGCTCGCTTCCACATGAAGCTTGCGGCGTGAGGCTTGCGGCTGCGGTTAATGATCCAGCGCCTTGTACTTCTCGCGCAGGTGGTTCCGAATGAAGATCGCACTCATGTTGAGCAGTACGATCACCAGTACCAGCAACAAAGCGGTGGCGTAGACCAGCGGGCGGGCAGCCTCGACGTTGGGGCTCTGGAAGCCGACGTCGTAGATGTGGAAGCCCAGGTGCATGATCTTCTGATCCAGGTGCAGATAAGGGTAGTTGCCATCCACCGGCAGGCTCGGCGCCAGCTTGACCACCCCTACCAGCATCAGCGGCGCCACTTCGCCTGCGGCGCGGGCTACGGCGAGGATCATGCCGGTCATCATCGCCGGGCTGGCCATCGGCAGCACCACCTTCCACAGCGTCTCGGCCTTGGTCGCACCGAGCGCCAGCGAACCTTCACGCAGGGCACGCGGAATGCGCGCCAGGCCTTCCTCGGTGGCGACGATCACCACTGGCACGGCGAGAATCGCCAGGGTCAGCGAGGCCCAGAGCAGGCCGGGGGTGCCGAAGGTCGGCGCCGGTGCGGCCTCGGGGAAGAACAGGCGGTCGATCGAGCCACCCAGCACGTAGACGAAGAAGCCCAGGCCGAACACGCCATAGACGATCGCCGGCACGCCCGCCAGGTTGTTCACCGCGATACGGATGATGCGGGTCAGGGTGCCCTGCTTGGCGTACTCGCGCAGGTAGATGGCAGCCAGCACGCCGAACGGGGTGACGATCACGGCCATGATCAGGGTCATCATCACGGTGCCGAAGATGGCCGGGAAGATACCACCTTCGGTGTTGGCCTCACGCGGTTCGTCGCTGACGAATTCCCACATCTTGGCGAAATAGAAGGCGAGCTTGCTGCCGGTGCTCATGGCGTTGGGCTGGTAGGCCCGTACCACCTTGCTCAGGGCGATTTCCTGCTCACGACCATCGGCGGTCTTCACCGTCACGCTGTCACGCGCCAATTGCTGGTTGAGGTCGATCAGCTTGGCTTCGAGCGTCTTGTAGCGGGCATCGAGCTCGGCGCGCTGGGCAGCGAGATCGGCCTGGGCAGCGGCATCCAGCTTGCCATCCAGCTCCAGCCTGCGACTTTGCAGGCGCAGTTGCTCGAGGCCGTGGTTGATGCTGCCGATGTCGCGCTTCTGCAAGCGGCCCAGCTCGGCCTGCAATTCGTCGACACGGTCAATGCGCTGCTGCAGGTCGTGCCAGGCAGCGTCACCCTCGGCGACCACCTGACCGCTCTGCTTGACGTTCACCAGGTAGCCGTAGAAGTTGCCCCACTCGCGGCGCTCCATCACCATCAACGCGTCCGGGGTGTGCTGGCCACTCATCCACTCGGCCACGGTCCAGCTGAAGTCGGCACCGAACACGTCGCGGTTACCCACCTTGAACAGCTCACGGGTGAGGAACTCGCCACCCTCGACATCCACCGGCAGGCCGGCAGCGGCCAGGCGTGCACGCGGCACCTGCTCTTCCTGCACCAGTTCACCGGCTACCACGCGCGGCGCCTCGCCAGGAATCTGGTAGGTGGCCTGGATCACGTCAGCCGGCCAGAAGTGGGCCAGGCCGCGCATGGCGATCACGGCAAGCAGGCCGAGAGTCACGATCACGGCGATGGACACGCCGCTTGCCGTCATCCACACCCAGGGTGAGCCACCCTTGAACCAGGTGCCGAAGTTTTGCTCTTTTCTTTTCAAGGACATCTGTCTTCCCCAGTTCTCAGAGCGACGCGTATTTCTTGCGCAGGCGGTTACGTATCAACTCTGCCAAGGTGTTCATCACGAAGGTGAAGGACAACAGCACCAGCGCCGAGAGGAACAGCACGCGATAGTGGGTGCTGCCCACTTCGGATTCCGGCATCTCCACCGCAACGTTGGCGGCGAGGGTGCGCAGGCCCTGGAAGATGTTCATGTCCATGATCGGCGTGTTGCCGGTGGCCATCAGTACGATCATGGTTTCACCGACGGCACGGCCCAGGCCGATCATCAGTGCCGAGAAGATGCCCGGACTGGCGGTGAGGATCACCACGCGGGTCATGGTCTGCCAGGGCGTGGCACCGAGGGCCAGGGAGCCCTGGGTCAGGCTCTTGGGCACGCTGAACACGGCGTCTTCGGCGATCGAGTAGATGTTCGGGATCACCGCGAAGCCCATGGCCAGACCGACCACCAGGGCGTTGCGCTGGTCGAAGGTGATGCCCAGATCGTTGCTGATCCACATGCGCATGTCGCCACCGAAGAACCAGTTCTCCAGATGGCCGCTCATGCTCAGCGAAACGGTGCCGACCAGCAGGATCACCGGGATCAGCAGCGCCGCTTCCCAGCCATCCGGGATCAGCAGACGCACGCGCTCCGGCAGGCGACTCCAGGCGTAGGCGGCCAGCAGCACGCCGATCGGCGTCAGCAGCAACAGGCTGAAGATGCCGGGCAGATGCCCCTCGACATAGGGCGCCAGGAACAGACCGGCGAAGAAACCGAGGATCACCGTCGGCAGCGCTTCCATCAGTTCGATCACCGGCTTGACCTTGCGGCGCATCGCCGGGGCCATGAAGTAGGCGGTGTAGATGGCCGCACAGATAGCCAGCGGGGCGGCCAGCAGCATGGCGTAGAAGGCGGCCTTGAGGGTCCCGAAGGTCAGCGGCGCCAGGCTCAGCTTGGGCTCGAAGTCGGTGTTGGCAGAAGTGGACTGCCAGACCTGCTTGGGTTCGTCATAGCTCTCGTACCAGACCTTGCCCCACAGCGCGCTCCAGGAAATTTCCGGGTGCGGGTTGTCGATGTAGAAGCGCTGCAACTTGCCATCGGACTCCACCAGCAGGCGGTTGGCACGCGGCGACAGGGCGCCGATGGCGCTACCGTCGGCGATTTTCTCGACGAGCAGGGTGCGGTGTGCGGTGCTGTGGAAGATGCCCAGGTCGCCGGTGGCGTCCAGTGCCAGGAAGCCCTTGCGGCGCTCCTCGGGGATGATCTGAGTGATCGCCGATTGGCCCAGCTTGAAGTCACGGATGCGGGTCAGCTCGGACTTGCCATCGTGGTCACGCACCATGAACCACTGGGCGATGCCACCCTGGCTGTCGCCGATCATCAGCGAGATGCCACCGAGCAGAGACTGCACCGTGGTGACCTCGGCGTCGTCCTGCAGCAGGGTATAGCGGCCATTGAGGGCCTTGCTGCGCAGATCGAAGACATCGGCAGTGGCCTTGCCATGGATCACGAACAGCCAGTGCTGGCGCGGATCGATGACCATGGCCTTGACCGGCTCGGCGATCTGCGGCAGCTCGATACGGGTTTCGTCGAGGCTGACCTCGCCGGTCATCATGTTCTCTTCGCGGCTGATATTCAGCACATGCAGCTCGGCGCCGCTGGAGCCGCTGAGCATCAGGCTGCGGTCGTTCTCGCTCATCGCCACGTGCTCGAGTGCACGGCCCTGCGGATCCAGGGTGATCGGCGTGTCACCGAAGGGATAGACGATCTGCGGGCTGATGGTCTTGACGTTGTTCGGGTAGGTCACCTTGTAGGCCGTCTGGAACACCAGGGCCTGACCGTTGGACAGGCCCAGCACAGCACGATGGCTACCGGGCTGGTCCTCGGCATGGGAAACGATGCTGACACCCTCGGGCAGCGCGATCTGCTCTGTCTTGAGTGGCGCGGAATCCTTGAGGGTAAAGAACTGCACCAGACCGCTGCGCGACAGGCGCATGGCCACCTTGTTCTGCTCCTCGAGGCCAAGCATCAGCGGCTCGCCCTGCTCGGCCAGCCAAGCCGGCTGCTGCGCCTTGCGCGCCTCCAGCTCGGCGCCGGCGAACATCGGCGCGACCACATAGGCCAGATAGAAGAAGATCAGGGTGATACAGGCCAACACGGCCAGACCACCGATGGAAACGTACCAGCGCGCGGCGCGATCTTTCAGAGCACGAATACGGCGCTTGCGCAGCAGGACTGGGGTATCGAAATCGATTCGATGAGTATCGGAAGCGCTCATGCGGTTATTGGCCAGGTCATTCATGAGGAGGTCTCGGGCACGGCGGACACAGCCCGCATAATGTGAGGTGCTTCAATCTATAGGGCTTGTATGACAGAAAAATTACAGCATGGTGACGTGACGACGCCCACGAATCGCAAGATTCGCGGGCGTGTCGTGCGGAGCGCATGGTGCAGAGACCTGCGCTCCAACGGGGCTATTAGAGGCCCAGTTCCTTCTTGGTCTTCTCAGCCACTTTGGCCGGCAGCGGGATGTAGCCGTCCTTGACCACGACTTCCTGACCCTGCTTGGACAGCACCAGCTTCACGAACTCCGCTTCCAGCGGATCCAGCGGCTTGTTCGGCGCCTTGTTGACGTAGACGTACAGGAAGCGCGACAGCGGGTACTTGCCAGCCAGGGCGTTGGCTTCGCTGGCTTCCTCGACCTCACCCTTCTTGTTCACCAGAGGTACGGCGCGGACGCTGGCAGTACGGTAACCGATGCCCGAGTAGCCGATGGCGTTGACGGTGCTGGAGATCGACTGTACGACGGAAGCCGAACCCGGCTGCTCGTTGACGTTGGACTTGAAGTCACCTTTGCACAGGGCTTCTTCCTTGAAGTAACCGTAGGTGCCGGATACCGAGTTACGACCGAACAGCTGGATCGGCTTGCTCGTCCACTCGCCAGTCAGGCCAGCGTCACCCCAGGTCTTGATTTCCTTGGCTTCACCGCACAGACGGGTGCTGGAGAAGATGGCATCGACCTGCTGCATGGTCAGTTGCTTGATCGGGTTGTCCTTGTGCACGAACACGGCCAGGGCGTCGATGGCGACCGGGATGGCGGTCGGCTTGTAGCCGTATTTTTCCTCGAAGGCCTGCAGCTCGTTGTCCTTCATCATGCGGCTCATCGGGCCGAGGTTGGAGGTACCTTCGGTCAGAGCGGGTGGCGCGGTGGAGGAGCCAGCGGCCTGAATCTGGATGTTCACGTTGGGGTAGAGCTTCTTGTAATCCTCTGCCCACAGGGTCATCAGGTTGGCCAGGGTATCGGAACCGACGCTGGACAGGTTGCCCGATACACCGGAAGTCTTTTCATAGGTCGGCAGAGCCGGGTCGATGGCAGCCATTGCGGTTACGGCGCCTACGCCGGTAGCGGCGAACGTCAGGGCCGCCATCAAACGCTTCAGTTTCATGCCTTGCTCCTAGCAGGATTAGTGTTGGATGGAACGGGCCCAAGTATCAGCAGGCCGCGTGAACACTCTATGAAAGGAATGTGACAGTTAGATGAACGACGTCGGTTTCGTGCGCTGATACAGGGAAAGGTTCGTTCGTGGCGTCGTGGGGGCAGTATTGATAGCGGACAGCCTTGTGCGGATTTTCGGGGGGCTGTTCAGAATTGCCGCGTTTTTGCTGATGTTTTTGGTTTCGCCAATCAAGCATCCCCCTAAACGAAGCAAGCCCCCAACGCATTGCGCAGGGGGCTCGAAGGCAGGGCTGGCTCAGAAAGAAGTCAGGACATCTCGTCCTTCAGCGCCCGCATCCGGTCATGGCAGGCCCGTACCTTGGGCATTTCCACGGCCAGCAGCACGCGCACATCCTCCTCGGCGCTTTCCAGGGCGTCCTCGAAGGCATGCAGGATGCGATCCTCGGCTTCTTCCAGTTGGGCGACGTAGGCGGCGTCTTCATCCTTGGCCAGGGTCGCGCGGGTATCGGCGTAGACCTGGCGCAGCTTGCCCATCAGGGTGCCGCCGCTGGCCGGCTCGCTCTGGTTGGCGGCCACCTTGACCGCCAGCGCATCGATCACCTGGGTCTTGGCGCGCACCATGTCACGGAACAGGGCCTGCAGGCGAATATCCTTCACCTCGTCGTGGGCATGCTCGTAGAAGCGCTTGCCGTCACGGGTGATCTCGATCAGTTCGTTCAGTTGTGCGGTCTTGCTGCTCATGGAGGTTCTCCTTGGCGATGGGACTCATGTGAATGTAGGGCCGCGAAGACGGCCCACCGGGCTCAGCCACTCACCAGCAGGGCATCGGCATCCACACCGCGGACGCCACGAATGTTGCGGGCGATGTCCATTGCCATGCGCTTCTCGGCGTTGCTCAGCACCTTGCCGCGCAGGGTGACCAGGCCGTCCTGGGTGTTGACCTCGATGTTCAGGCCGTCGAGGTTGCGGCTATAGAGGAAGCTGGCCTTGACCTTGCTGGTGATCCAGGCGTCGCTGATGTCTTCGCGGGCCTCCTGCACCGCCGTCTGCACTTCGCTGCTGGTGCTGTCGGCGGTGCTGATGCTGAGGTGGTTGAACACCTCGCGCACGCCATCGGTATTGGCCGCCAGTTCACCGGCCAGCTCCTTGGCCGCTGCGGTCTGGGCCTGGCCGCTGAGGGTGATGGCGCCATTCTCGCTGCGCACCTGGATGTCCAGGCCACGCGTGTTGCTGTTCCACAGCAACTTGGACTTCACCGTCGCCGCCAGGGTGGCGTCTTCCAGGCGTTGCACCATGCCGGGTGGATTACCCTCGGCGACCTTGGGGTCGACCTCGATGCGATTGTCCACCGATTTGACACCTTCGACGCTCATTGCCACCTGCTCGGCCAGTTCCTTCTGCACCTCGCTCTCCACCCGCCCACTGAGCGTGACCCGACCATCGTCGACTTCGATGTCGAGCTTGAACGGATTGAGATGGCGGTTGAGGGCGAAAGCCGTCCAGATCGAGCCTTCCTGGCGGGCGGCGACCAATTGCTGCTCCAGCCCGGCTTCGGCAGCATGACCAGCCAATGGCAGGGTGCCGAGCACCAGGGCCAGGGTCACGGTTGGCAGCAGCGGTTTGAAGCGGGGCATGAACTGACTCCTGTGCGAAAAAGATATTTTCTCCGTCGCAACTGCCATGCCAGCCCTTTCAAACAATGAAAACCCTTATAAAACAGCAAGATAACGAAAAAAGTGGCGCTATGATGGCGTGCACCCTGCAGGATCTATTTATACCCGCCTTGCAACTTGCACGGTTTTTCCCTAACTAAGCTGCAACATACCCGCATATGGAGCATGACATGGCAGATTCAGGACAGATCGGTGGACGCATCCTGTTGGTGGATGACGAAGCCGCGATCCTGCGCACCTTCCGCTACTGCCTGGAGGATGAAGGCTACGAAGTGGCGGGGGCCAGCAGCACCGCGCAAGCCGAGGCCCTGCTGCAACGCCAGGTGTTCGACCTGTGCTTCCTCGACCTGCGCCTGGGCGAGGACAGCGGCCTGGAGCTGTTGGCGCAGATGCGTGTGCAGGCGCCCTGGATGCGCGTGGTGATCGTCACCGCGCATTCGGCAGTGGACACCGCCGTCGATGCCATCCAGGCCGGTGCCGCCGATTACCTGGTCAAACCCTGCTCGCCCGACCAACTGCGCCTGGCCGCCGCCAAGCAACTGGAAGCCCGCGCCCTGGCGGCGCGCCTGGAAGCGCTGGAAGGCGAGGTACGCCAGCCCAAGGACGGACTCGATTCGCACAGCCCGGCGATGATGGCGATTCTGGAAACCGCCCGGCAGGTCGCCAGCACCGATGCCAACATTCTCATCCTCGGCGAATCCGGCACCGGCAAGGGCGAACTGGCCCGCGCCATCCACGGCTGGAGCCGCCGCGCCAAACGCACCTGCGTGACCATCAACTGCCCGTCGCTGACCGCCGAGCTGATGGAAAGCGAGTTGTTCGGCCATGCCAAGGGCTCCTTCACCGGCGCCAGCGAGAGCACCCAGGGCCGGGTCAGCCAGGCCGATGGCGGCACCCTGTTCCTCGACGAGATCGGTGACTTTCCCCTGGCGCTGCAACCCAAGCTGCTGCGCTTCATCCAGGACAAGGAGTACGAGCGCGTCGGCGACCCGGTGACACGACGCGCCGACGTGCGCATCGTCGCCGCCACCAATCTGGATCTCGACGAGATGGTACGTGCGGGGCGCTTCCGCGAGGATCTGCTCTACCGCCTCAACGTCATCACCCTCAAGCTGCCGCCACTGCGTGAACGCCACGAGGACGTGTTGTCCTTGGCCGAGCGCTTTCTCGCCCGCTTCGTCAGCGATTACGGCCGTCCGGCCTGTGCCTTCAGCCCCGAGGCGGTAGCGGCGCTGCAGGCCTATCACTGGCCGGGCAACATCCGCGAACTGCGCAACGTCATCGAGCGCGCCAGCATCATCTGCCAACAGGAGTCGGTGGAGGTCGCCCACCTGGGCCTGGGTGGTAGCCCGGAAGCCCCAGCAGGTGCCGTGCGAATAGGCGCACCGATGAGCCTCGAGGAGCTGGAGAAGGCGCATATCGCCGCGGTACTGGCCAGCAGCAATACCCTCGACATGGCGGCCAAGACCCTGGGTATCGATGCCTCGACCCTCTATCGCAAACGCAAGCAATACAACCTGTGAGCGCGAAAACCCCATGAAGCTGTCGATGAAGCTTCGCACCCGTCTGTTCCTGAGCATCTCCGCGCTGATCACCGTGGCATTGCTCGGGCTGCTGCTGGGGCTGTACAGCGTGACCCAGGTCGCCAGCAGCCAGAGCACCCTGATCCAGTACAGCTTCAAGGCTGCGCAGATCGGCCAGAAACTGCGCCAGTACCTGGGCGACGAGCTGGTCATTCTGATCGATCAGAAACCCGATCCGCAGGCGCTGGCAAACATCCGCCGAACCTTTCGCGAGACTCTCGCCGAAGGGCTTGCCGGCAAGAACCTGCAAGAGGATTACGTGCACGGGCTGGAAGAAAGCGCCAGGCTCTATGCGCTGATGGAACAGGCCGCCGAGGCCGGTACCCCCGCCGGGCAGACACCGCACAACCTGGCCGGTTACCAGCCCTTCATCGAGGCCTTCCAGCACCTGCGCAACCACCTTCTGCAGGAGCAGAACAAGGTCGTCCTGCAGGTCAGCGAAGCCGAACGGCAGGGCCGCGAGAGTTCGCAACTGCTCGCCGCGCTGCTCACCTTCATGGGGCTGTCGGTATTGGTGATCGGCGTGCTCACCGCCAACGGCATCGCTCGCCGTTTCGGTGCACCGATCGACCTGCTGGTACGCGCCGCCGATAGGGTCGGCAAGGGTCAGTACGACGTGGTGCTGCCGGTGTCGCCTGTGTTCGAGCTGGCCCTGCTGAGCCGACGCTTCGGCCTGATGACCGAGGCCCTGCGCCAATACCATTCCAGCAACCTGTACCAGCTACGCAACAGCGAAGGCCGCCTCAAGGCCGTGCTCGACAGCATCGATGACGGTCTGATCATCCTCGATGCCAAGGGCCGCATCGAGCACGCCAATCCGGTGGCGCTGCGTCAGTTGTCGTGGCACGCCGACATTCAGCACCAACCCATCGGCCCCTTGTTGCCCGGCCATGCAGTGGACGAAGCGCTACAGCAGGTACTGGCTGGCGAGCTGCTACGCGAAGCGCCCGCCGATCTGCAGATCGACCGCAACGGCGAGGCGCGCCTGCTGGCCTGGTCGCTGACGCCGGTACAACTACCCGAGGGTGGCAGCGTGGGGGCGGTGATGGTGCTGCGCGACGTCACCAAGCAACGCGCCTTCGAGCGGGTGCGCAACGAGTTCGTCCTGCGCGCCTCGCATGAGCTGCGCACGCCGATCACTGGCATGCACATGGCCTTCAGCCTGTTACGCGAACGCCTGCCGCTGCCAGCGGGCGGGCGTGAACAGGAGCTGATGCGCACCGTCGACGAGGAAATGCATCGCCTGGTGCAACTGATCGACGATCTGCTCAACTTCTCGCGCTATCAGAATGGTCTGCAGACCTTGCAGCGCCACCCCTGCGACCTGGCCGCGATGATCGAGCAGAGCTGCGAACGCTTCAGCGAAAAGGCCAGCGAACGTGGCGTGGATCTGAGCTGTTCCCTGCAGGATGGGCTACCGCACCTCTGCCTGGATGCCGGGCAGATTCAACGCGTGCTCGACAACCTGCTGAGCAATGCACTGCGCCACAGCAACTCGGGCGACAAGGTGCAGTTGCTGGCGCAACGCAGCGGTGAGCAGGTGGTCGTCAGCGTCAAGGACGAAGGGGAAGGCATTCCCTTCGAGCAGCAGGGGCGGGTCTTCGAGCCCTTCGTACAGGTTGGTCGGCGCAAGGGCGGCGCCGGCCTGGGGCTGGCGCTGTCGCGGGAGATCGTGCAGTTGCACAAGGGCCGCCTCGAGGTGCGCTCACGCCCCGGCGAAGGCGCCACCTTCAGCTTCAGCCTGCCGATCTGACATTTGTCACACACAGCAAAACGCCGCGAATCTTCGCGGCGTTTTTCGTCTGAATCAGTTCAGCGCAGAACCGGGTCGAACTTGATCCGCCGGCCAGCCATCAGGGCGACGAGGAAGGCCAGGCCGAAGACGCCGCTGGCACACTTGAGCAGCAAGGCCAGATTGGCATCCAGCTCGGGGCTCAGCCACAGGGCTGAGAGGCTTGCCAGGGTCATGATCAGCAGAACGACAGCACTACGAGACATGAGGGGCTCCTTGTCGCTCAGAACACCCAGCGCGGGCCGCTGGAAACCGGACGGGGCTCGCGCTTGACGACGGCGCTGCCACGCTGATCGGAAATGCGCAGCCAGCGGGCGTCGTCGCCGATACCTTGCGCTGCCTGTCGCTTCAACTCAGCGGTATCGCCCTGCATCGCGCCGACGCGATAGTCGCGTACCTGCGGGGTAGCCACGGTAAATTCGGCCGTCTTGGCACTGGCACCCAAGGCATCCGAGAAATCTTTGGCGTAAGCCCCGTTGATCAGGCATGCAGCGGCGCAGAACAGGCTCAGTCGGACGAGGTACATGACGCTTCTCCATCAGCAGATCAGTCGGGGCTTACACGACTGTCAGTTGCAGCGCTCATGCCAATCCAAAAATGCAGATAAAATCCTTACAAATCAAAGAATTACATCATGACCCAGGGCATCTGAACCATGCACTTTGCAAGATGCATGAATCAGATCACGTGCATTTTGCACGATCAATCATGACGGGGTAGCACGACGCTGAAACAGGAGCCCTCGCCCAGGCGGCTGCTCAGTTCGATGCGCCCGCCATGGGCCTGGACGATCTGTTCGCTGATGAACAGGCCCAGTCCCAGCCCCTGAGGCACGTTGCTCTCCGATACACGCTCGAATTGCTCGAACACCCGGCGCTGATCGGCCTCGGAAATGCCCAGGCCCTGATCCCGCACCTCGGCCCGGACGACCTCCTGCTCCCCCCTCACCCGCACCGACACCGGCTTGCCAGCGCCGTAGCGCAGGGCATTGGTGAGCAGGTTGGCCAGCACCTGCTCGATGCGGAATTCGTCCATCAGCACCGGTGCCGGGCCGTCCACCTGCAGTTCAACCTGGCTGCCCTGGCTGGCGAACTGCGCGGCCAGGCTCTCTACCACGCTGCCGGCCAGCACACCGAGATCACCCGGCTGCGGGCGCACGGAAAGCTTGCCGGTGCGGATGCGCGACACATCCAGCATGTCGTCGATCAGACGGGTCAGGCTGCGTAGCTGGCGCTCGTCACGGGCGATCATTTCCTTGAGCTTGTCTGGGCTGAAGGCGTCCTCGCGCCCCTGTTCCAGACGCATCTTGCGCAGTTGCACATCGAGGATCAGGCCGTTGAGCGGGGTGCGCAGCTCGTGCGAGGCGATGGACATGAAGGCGTCACGCATCTGCACCGCCTTCTGCAGCTCGGCCTGGGTCTCGCGCAGCTCGGCGAGCAGTGCCTCCTGCTCGCGCCGTGCCGCCTCGACCACCTCCAGTTGCAGGCTCAGGGCCTTACGGTGGCGATACAGCTCGACGAACATGGTCACCTTGCTGCGTACCTCGAAGGCCGACAGCGGCTTGTGCAGGAAGTCCACCGCGCCACTCTCGTAGCCACGGAAGGCGTAATCCATGTCGCGGCCAGCGGCACTGACGAAGATGATCGGGATGCGCTTGGTCTTCTCCGTGCCGCGCATCAGCTCGGCCAGCTCGAAACCGTTCATGCCCGGCATCTTCACATCGAGGATGGCCAGGGCGAACTCGTGCTCGAGCAACAGTGCCAGTGCCTCGTCGGCGCTGCTGGCCTGGTACACGCTGCATTGGTCGCTGTGGATCAGCGAGCGCAGCGCCAGCAGGTTCTCTGGCAGGTCGTCGACGATCAACACCTTGGCTTCGATCTTTCTCAGCATGGCGGGGTATCCAGTTCGGTCAGCAGTACGCGCATGGCGGCTAGGGGCAGGAGAAAGTCCGGTTGCAGCAGCGCCAGCGCGGCTTCCGGCATGGTCGGTACCTGAGCGTCGGCGGGCTCCTGTACCAGGGTCAGGCCACCGGCCTGCTGAATGGCCAACAGGCCGGCGGCGCCGTCCTCGTTGGCTCCGGTGAGCAAGGCGCCGGCCAGGTGCTCGCCATAGGCGTCGGCGGCGGACTCGAAGAGAATGTCGATCGATGGCCGGGAGAAATGCCGGGGCTCTTCGCGGCTGAGGGAAAAGCTGTGATCGCTCTCGATGGACAGGTGATAACCGGCCGGCGCCACGTAAACCACGCCGCCGCGCAGGTACTCCTTGTCCTCGGCCTCCTTGGCCGGCAGTTGCAAGCTACGGGCGAACAGTTCGGCCAGCAGGCTGTCGTTGCGATCCGGTACGTGCAGCAGGCACACCACCGGCAGCCGATAGCTCGGCGGCAGGCCCCGCAGGAGCTGCAACAGCGCTTCCACGCCGCCGGCCGAGGCGCCGATCACCAGCGCTTGTAGCGGCGCGCGAACCTGCCCTCGCAGGTTGATCGGTTGCCCGCTCATCGTTTGCGGAAGATCCGCTCGGGGCGCGACAGCGCCTCGAACTGCTGGGCATAGGCGGAGAAGTCCAGGCTCTCCTTGCTGCCCAGGCCGAGAAAGCCGCGATGACAGAGGGAGTCGTGGAACAGGCCCAGGGCGCGATCCTGCAGGTCGCGGTTGAAGTAGATCAGCACGTTGCGGCACGACACCAGATGGGTTTCGGCGAACACGCTGTCGGTGGCCAGGCTGTGGTCGGCGAAGGTCACGTTGGCCCGTAGCGACTTGTCGAACAGCACGCGGTCATAGGCCGCCGAGTAGTAGTCGGAGAACGCCCGTTTGCCACCGGAGAGCTGGTAGTTCTGGGTGTAGGTACGCAGGTGGTCGAGAGCGAAGATGCCTTGCTCAGCCTTCTCCAGCGAGTAGGGATTGATGTCGGTGGCGTAGATCATGCTGCGTTCCAGCAGGCCTTCCTCGTGCAGCAGGATGGCCAGGGAGTAGACCTCCTCGCCCGTGCTGCAACCGGCCACCCAGATCTTCAGCGACGGGTAGGTGTGCAGCAGCGGTACCACCTGTTCGCGCAGGGTGAGGAAGTAACTGGGGTCGCGGAACATTTCGCTGACCGGGATGGTGAGGTACTGCAAGAGCTGCATGAAGGCCTGCGGCTCGTGCAGGATGCGCTCCTGCAAGGCCGAGATGGTCGGGCAGTCCAGTTGCGCTTGAGCCTGGCGCACGCGGCGCTTGAGCGAAGCCTTGGAGTAGTCGCGAAAGTCATAGCTGTAGCGCAGATAGATGGCCTCGATCAGCAGGCGCAGCTCGATCTCGTCGGGCATCACAGCCGCTCCAGTTTGGGCATCCATACGCGGATCAAGGAGAACAGCCGATCCAGGTCGATGGGTTTGGCCAGATAGTCGTTGGCCCCGGCCTCGCGGCAGCGCTCCTGGTCATCCTTCATCGCCTTGGCGGTGACCGCGATGATCGGCAGGTGCTTCCACTGCGGCTGCAGGCGAATCTGCCGGGTGGCTTCGTAACCGTCCATCTCCGGCATCATCACGTCCATCAGCACCAGATCGATGTCGTCGTACTGGCGCAGCTTGGCCAGTGCCTCGACGCCGTTGCGGGCGAACTCCACCGTGGCGCCCTTCTGTTCCAGGGCGCTGGACAGGGCGAAGATGTTGCGCACGTCGTCGTCCACCAGCAGCAGGCGCCGGCCCTCGAACAGCTTGTCGCGGCTGCGCGCGGTCTTGAGCATGCGCTGGTGCTCGCTGGACAGCTCGGCCTCGACCTTGTGCAGGAACAGGGTGACCTCGTCCAGTAGGCGCTCCGGCGAACGCGCGCCCTTGATGATGATCGAGCGCGAGTACTTGAGCAGCTCGGCCTCTTCGTCGCGGGTCAGGTTGCGCCCGGTGTAGACGATCACCGGCGGGAAGGAGCAGATGTCTTCCTCGGCCATGCGCCGCAGCAGCTCGTTGCCGAGCATGTCGGGCAGCTTGAGGTCGATGATCATGCAGTCGAATACCGTGTCGCGCAGCTTCTCCAGCGCCTCGCCAGCCAGGGCCACGGCGATGATCTCGATATCCTCGTCGCCGATCAGGCGGGCGATGCTGTCACGTTGCAGCGGGTCGTCCTCCACCAGCAGCACGCGCTTGACCTGCTGGTTGAGCTTGGCCTCCAGCTTGCCGAACACGGCCTTGAGCTGGTCGCGGCTGGTGGGCTTGAGCGCATAGCCCACTGCTCCCAGGTGCAACGCGGCCTCGCTGTGGTCGTCCACCGAGACGACATGCACTGGGATGTGGCGGGTCTGCGCGTCGTCCTTCAAACGCTGCAGCACGCCGAGGCCGGAGCCGTCGGGCAGGTGCATGTCGAGCAGGATGGCGTCCGGGCGGTACCGGCGCGCCAGCTCCAGACCCTCGTCGGCGCAGGTAGCCACCAGGCAGGCGTACCCCAGCTCGTGGGCCAGGTCGAAGAGAATCCGGGCGAAGCGCACTTCATCCTCGACCACCAGCACGCGCCGCCCGCCATGCTCGGCCAGGTGCGCGCGGTCATCCTCGAAGGCGAGGGGTGCACGCGGCACCTGGGCGGGCGCCGGCACCGGCGGCGTCACGGTAGCGACTGGCGCTGGTGCTGGCAACGCAGCCGGCACGACGACCTGATTCTCAGCACCCTCGGCCGCCATCTGCTCGGGCAGCAACAGCGTGAAGGTGCTGCCCTCACCCAGCGCGCTGCTGACCACGATGCTGCCGCCGAGCATGCCGGCCAGGTCACGCGAAATGGACAGGCCCAGGCCGGTACCGCCATAGCGGCGGTTGGTGGTGCCGTCGGCCTGGCGGAAGGCCTCGAAGATCACTTCCTGCTGATCCGGGGCGATGCCAATGCCGCTGTCACGCACGGCGAAGGCCAGGGTCTGCGCATCGTAACGCGACACGCTGAGGGTCACCCCACCATGCTCGGTGAACTTGAAGGCGTTGGACAGCAGGTTGCGCAGGATCTGCTCGGCGCGCTGGCGGTCGGTGAACAGCACGGCGGGCAAGTCGTCCTGCTCGTCGATCACGAAGCTCAGACCGCGCTCGCCAGCCAAGGGTACAAATACGTCGCGCAGGGCTTCGAGCATGCTCGCCAAGGGCGTGCGCTCGGGGCGCACCTCCAGCTTGCCGGCCTCGACCTTGGCGATGTCGAGAATGTCGTTGATCAGGTTGAGCAGATCGTTGCCGGCCGAGTAGATGGATTCGGCGAACTTGACCTGCTCGTCGTCGAGGTTGCCCTTGGCGTTTTCCGCCAACAGCTTGGCCAGGATCAGCGAGCTGTTGAGCGGCGTGCGCAGCTCATGGCTCATGTTGGCGAGAAATTCCGACTTGTAGCGACTGGCACGCTGCAGTTCCTCGGCGCGCTCTTCCAGTTGCGCCTGAATGCGACCCAGGGTGGTATTGCGCTGATCCAGCTCATCACGCTGGTCGGCGAGAATCTGCGCTTGCTCGGAGAGTTTCTCGTTGCTCTGTTCCAGCTCGGCCTGCTGGGTTTCCAGATGGGCCTGGGACTCCTTGAGTACCCGCGCCTGTTGTTCCAGCTCCTCGTTGGCCGCACGCAGCTCTTCCTGCTGGGTCTGTAGCTCTTCGTTGAGCTGCTGGGTCGCCATCAGCATTTCCTGCAGACGCTGACGATAACGCGCGGCCTCCAGCGCGGTGCCGACGCTGCCGGCGATGGCTTCGAGGAATTCGCGCTCGCGCGGCTCCAGGGTGCGCATGAAGGCCAGCTCGACCACGCCGTTGACACGATCCTCCGATTGCAGCGGCACCAGGGCGACACTGACCGGCTGCCCCTCGCCGAGACTGGAGGTGACCTTGATGTAGTCGGTCGGCAGGTCATCCAGGCAGACCAGACGCCGCCCCCGCGCCGCCTGCCCGACCAGGCCTTCACCGTTGTAGAACTGCTCCTTCGACTGGGCATCGGCACTGAAGCCGTAGCCGGCGATACGCCGCAGATCGCCGCTCTGAGGGTCGCGCAGGTACAACGCGGCCACCACGCAGTCGAGGTATTCGGCAAGGAATTCCAGCGAACGATCCGCCAGTTCCTGCACCTGCGGCTGGCCGAGCAGGCGCTGCGTCAACCGGGTCTGGCCATCCCCCATCCAGGCCCGCTGGCTCTGTTCCTGAGTGTACTCGGCCTGTTTGGACATGGCCTGGGAATAGAGGTGCGAGAGGTTGAGCAACTCGCGGCGACCGAACAGGGCCAGCAGGGCGCTGAACAGAATGCTGACGGCCAGGTAGATACCGGCCCCCCACGTGGTGGTGCCACGCACCTCGTCATTGCGCCCCTGGCGCAACTCGCGCTCGCTGTTGATGAAGCTGTCCAGCTCCCGGCGCATGCCGTCCACCAGACTCTTGCCACGGCCACGACCGATCTCGGCCCTGAAGCTTTCACCACTTCGGCGACTGCCGATGACCTCCTCGGCGAAGCTGTCCCACTGCTCCTGCAAGGCCTGTACACGCTGCAGATGCTGCACCTGTGACGGGTTGTCGGCGACCAGTGCGATGAGCTGATCAGTCAGCGGCCTGAACTTGCTGCGCGCCTGTTCATAGGGCGCCAGATAGTCGTCCTCGCCACTGAGCAGGAAACCCCGCATGCCGGTTTCCATGTCCAGGGTCAGCTTGTACACCTCGCTGGCTCGGTTGAGCACCTCATCGGAGTGATCGACCCAACGGATCGCATTGAGCAGGTAACCGACCATGAAGGCGAAGAACAACGCACCAGCCAGACCCAGACCGAGCGGCAGGCTGACATTGCGATTGAGGATTCGACGAAAGGCTGCGTCGTCCATGGCGGACTGGTTCGACACTGGGACGTCCATTCGATGCTTGTCTCGCTGCTGCTTATTCTAGGGGAGAGGCCTGTGGCACACTGACCACGAGCAGACACCGCAGTTTGCCAAACATTCGCGCATTCTGCGCGCCGAAACCGAGAACTTCATGACCTATACCGATTCCGCCACCATCAAGACCATCGTGCTGGTCGAGGACGATGACGTGGTGCGCCAACTCACCACGCAAGTGCTGGAGGAGTTCGGCTACCAGGTTCACGCCCTGCGCGACGGCGCCAGCGCTCTGGAGCTGCTGCGCAGCGAGCAGCCGGTCGACCTGCTGATGAGCGACATTGGCCTGCCGGGCATGGACGGGCGCGAGCTGGTGCAAGCCGCGCGGCGGCTAAGGCCGACCTTACCGGTACTGTTCGCCAGCGGTTACGACGAGCGCGAATTGCTCGCAGAAGTGCGTGCCCGCGACACTACTGCCGCCACCGACAGCATCGTCAAACCTTACGACCTCCAGGTGCTGGCCCGTCGGCTGAGCGAGCTGAGCGGCGCCTAGCCTGCCGCCTGCTGGTTGAGCACCAACAGGCGCGCGGCGGTTTCGGCGTCCGGCTGGCCGTCGTAGTTGGCCGGCCGGTATTTCATCTGGAAGGCGGCGATGACGTTGCGCGTGGCCTCGTCCAGCTCGCCGCTGCGCGGCACCGTGTAGCCCTGGCGGGCCAGTTGCTCCTGGAACCACTCGACGCTGGGCAGGCTGGCGGCGAACAGTGCCTGCTGGCGCGCCACCTGGGCTTCGTCCGGCCAGGGGACAAGGCCCTCGTCGGCCAGACGCTTCCAGGGGAACAACGGCCCCGGGTCGACCTTGCGCTGCGGCGCGATATCGCTGTGACCGATGATCGAGCCCAGCGGCAGTTGGTGACGACGCACGATGTCCTTGAGCAGGGCCACCAGCACATCGATCTGCTGCGGCGCGAAGGGCTGCCAGTAGCGGCCCTTGGGCGTGTCGTAGTAACCCTGATTGACCAGCTCGATGCCGATGGTCGAGGCATTCAGCCAGGTGCGCCCCTGCCACTCGCTGACGCCAGCGTGCCAGGCGCGGCGGTTTTCATCGACCAGGCGATAGAGCGTCGCTGGTCGGTCGCCGATCAGGTAGTGGCTGCTGACGTCGGTGCTGGTCAGCAGTTCCAGCGAGCGTGCCAGGTCGGCCGAGGTGTAGTGCAGCACGACGTATTGCACGCGGCTGTTCTGGCCGACCGCGGTGTGGCTGTCGTCGATGCGCAGACCGCCAGTGCAACCGGCAAGCACGACGAGGATGAGGGCAAGGCAGAAAGATTTCATAGGTGACTGAATACGCTTTGCAGGTTGTCCAGCAGCATGTCGACGCTGAGCATGATCAGCAGCATGCCCATCAGCCGCTCCACCGCCATCAACCCGCGGTTACCGAGAAAACGCTGCAGGAACGAGGCCTGCAACAGGATGAATGCCGTCGCCGCCCAGGCCAGGATCAGCGCCAGGTACAGCTCCCAGAGCGGCCCGGTGTGGGTGTTGCGCAAGGTCATCAGCACCGCGAGGGCCGAGGGCCCGGCCACGGCCGGCGTGGCCAGCGGCACCAGCATCGGCTCGCCGTCGGGCACGTCGCCGAGCAGGCCCTGCGGGCTGGGGAAGATCAGGCGCATGGCGATGACGAAGAGGATGATACCGCCGGCGATGGCGGTCGCCTCCCGCGACAGGCCGAGCCCGGTGAGGAATTTGTCACCAAAGGTGAGAAACAGCAGCAACAAGGCCAGGGCGAACAGCAACTCGCGGGCGGCGACCCACAGGCGACGGCGCGGCTCGACGTTCTTCAGCGCAGCGATGTAGATGGCGATATTGCCGAACGGGTCGGTGACCAGAAAGATCAGTACGGCGATGCTGAAGATGTCCATGGCGGCCTCCGGTGAACGAGGCTGCGTAGTCTAGAGATGGCCAAGGCTTGAAGCGAGAGGCTTAGAACCTGTTCACGATCTGCTGCGCGTCGGCCATGCTGCGTTGAAACCAGCCTCGCGTGCGAGCCCAGACGAGGCGTCCCCGTCAAAAATGCTCATTTACAACTCGTAAAGTCGAACGCGACTCCGAGCGTTTTTCGCCTGATTTCGCCTTGCCTGGCTCTAGCTCGCGAGATCGTGAACAGGCTCTCAGTCCTCGAAGACCAGCGGGCAGTGCTCGGCGCCTTCGAGCTTGCGAATTTCCTCCACCACCTGCGGCCGCGCCTGGCGCAGCACCAGGCTGCGCTGCAGCACCTGCAGGCGGCGGGCCTCCTGGTGCAGCATCTCGACACCGGCATAGTCGATGAAGTTGATGTGCCGGGCGTCGATCACCACGCGCGGCGCGTGGCTGTTCTGCAGCAGTTGCTGGATGTAGTGACAGGCGCCGAAGAAGATCGAGCCCTCGATGCGCAGCACATCTTCGTCGTCATTGCGCCACAGGCGCACGCGTGGCTGCGAGGTGCGCTTGAGGTAGAAGAACAGCGACGCCAGCACGCCGGCATAGATCGCCGTCTGCAGCTCCAGCACCAGGGTGGCGGCGAAGGTCAGCAGCATCACCACGAATTCGGCCTGGCTGACCCGGCGCAGCGCGCGAATCGCTGGCAGATCCACCAGCCCCCAGCAGATCAGCAGGATCCCCGCAGCCATCACCGGCAGCGGGATATGCGCCAGCAGGGCAGCGCCGAACAGGGCGAACAGCGCCACCAGCAGTGCCGAGAATATTCCCGCCAGCGGCGTGCGTGCGCCGGCTTGCAGGTTCAGCGCCGAACGGGTGAAGGAGCCGGCCGACAGCGAGCCGGAGAACCAGGGACCGACGATATTGGACAGGCCCTGGGCGCGCACTTCCTGGTTGGCGTCGAGGAACTGGTGCGACTTCACCGCCAGGGCGCGGGCGATGGACAGGCTGGTGACCAACCCGAGCATGCCGCAGGCCACGGCCGCCGGCAGCAGGCGCAGCACGTCGTCGAGGTCGAAACGCAGCGCGGTTACAGGCGGCAGGTTGCCGGCGAAGGGCGCCACCAGGGCGATCTGTTCGGCGTAGCGCGCCGGCAGCAACCAGGCCAGCAGGCTGCCGACTACCAGGCCGATCAGCAACGCCGGCGCCTTGGGCCAGAGACGGCGCACGCCCAGGCTCAGCAAAAAGGTGAACAGGGCCAGCGCCAGGCTCGGCCAGTGCGTCTCGGGCAGGTGCTGGCCGATCTGCAGCAGGCTGCTCAGCGCCGTGGCCTGGCTCGGCACCTCGACACCGAGCAGATTGGGCACCTGGCCGATGGCGATGACCAGCGCTGCGCCCAGGGTGAAGCCGAGCACCACCGACTGCGAGACGAAGTTCACCAGGGCGCCGAAGCGCAGCAGGCCAAGCAGCCACTGGAACAGCCCGGCCAGGAAGGTCAGCAGCAGCACCAGGGCGATGAAATCCTCGCTGCCGGCCTTGGCCATGGGGCTGACGCTGGTGAACAGGACGATGGAAATCGCCGCCGTCGGCCCGCAGATCAGGTGCCAGGACGAGCCCCACAGGCAGGCGATGATCACCGGCACGATGGCCGCGTACAGGCCGTATTCGGCCGGCAGCCCGGCGATCAGGGCGTAGGCCAGCGATTGCGGCAGCGCCAGGATGGCGCCGGTCAGGCCCACCAGCAGGTCGTTGCCGAGGGTGCTGCGGCGAATACCGGGCAGCCAGCGCAGGAAGGGCAACAGGGTCTGGAGGTCGGGTAGCGGCATCGTCTACGGGTTTGAGATGAACCAAAGGGTGAAGTGTAAACGACGTGGCCCGGCAGCCGCTGCCAGAACGATCCGGCTCAAGCGTGACCACGGTCGGTAGGAGCGAATTCATTCGCGATCAGAGTCGGCACACTGTGCCACATCCTATCGCGAATGAAGGGGAACGCCGCCCGTTCGCTCCTACCGGTTGAGAGCCGTTACAGCCGCGCCTTCACCGCCGCCAGGCCGTCGCCGCCATCGCGGGTGGTGACGCCCTGCAACCAGCCATCGAGCACCTGCGGGTTGGCCTTGAGCCAGGCCTTGATCGCCGCGTCGTTGCTGGCCTGCTTGCTCAGTACCTGATCCATGATGCTGTTCTCCATGTCCTGGGTGAAGCGCAGGTTGGTGAGCAGCTTGCCGACGTTCGGGCACTGCGCGGCATAGCCCTTGCGCGCCAGGGTGTTGACCTGGCCGCTGTCGCCGAAATACTTCTCGCCGCCCTTGAGGTATTTCATGTCGTACTGCACGTTCATCGGATGCGGTGTCCAGCCGAGGAATACCACGAACTGATCGCGCTTCACCGCGCGACCGACCTGCACCAGCATCGCCTGCTCGCTGGACTCCACCAGTTTCCAGTCGCCGAGGCCGAACTCGTCGGCGGCGATCATCTGCTTGATCGACTCGTTAGCCGGCGAACCGGAAGCGATGCCGTAGAGCTTCTTGCCGAATTTGTCGGCGTGCTTGTCGAGGTCGGCGAAGGTCTTCACCCCGGCTTCATAGGCATAGGTCGGCACGGCCAGGGTGTACTCGGTACCCTCGAGGTTCTGCGCCAGCTTGTCCACCTCGCCGCTGGCGACGAATTTGTCGTAGTTGCTCTGCTGCGCCGGCATCCAGTTACCGAGGAAGACGTCTATCTGCCCCTTCTGCAGGCCGGCGAAGATGATCGGCACCGCCAGGGTCTGGCTCTGCGTCTGGTAGCCCAGGCCGTCGAGCAGGAAGCTGGCGATGCCGTTGGTCACGGCGATATCGCTCCAGCCCGGATCACCCAGTTTGACCGTGCTGCAGGCTGCATCCTCGGCCCAGACATTGCCGGCGCTGCTGAGCGCGGTGGCGAGTAACAGCGCATTGAATCGGTTCATGGCGTCTCTCCTTTTTTCTTCTGTGTTGGGCGCCTCTGAAAACGTAGGCGAGGCAGCCAGCGCAAGGCAAAAACAGGCGAAAAAACGGAGTTTACGAGCTGTAAATGAGCATTTTGAGCCTGTTTTTAACGCAGTGATGGCAACGCAGGTAGTTTTTAGAGGTGTCCTTTTGGGGGCGGCAGTGGGTAAAGGTTCATACCTGAGGAAAACGGGCGCGGCGCTCCAGATCGTCGAGGTCGATGTGGTTGCGCATGTATTGCTGGCTGGCGTCGACCCAGGGCTGGTGATCCCAACTGGTCAGCTTGCCCTGGCTCAGCGCTTCGGCCACCAGGCGGCGGCGGCGCTGGCTGGCCAGGGTGGCGGCGTGGATGGTCGGGACATCCCAGCGCTCGCGGGCCTCGGCGAGGAAACCGGCGAGGATGCCCTTGTGCTCACTGGATTCGGCCAGGTTGCGGCGCTCCTGCGGGTCGCTTTCGAGGTTGAACAGCAGCAGCGGATCCTGCTCGGAATAGACGAACTTCCATGGCCCGCGGCGGATCATCATCAGCGGGCTGGTGGTGCCCTCGGCCATGTATTCACCAAGCACTTCGTCGTGGCCGCTTTCGCCGCTTAGGTGCGGCAGCAGCGAGCGACCTTCCAGCTCCAGGCCCGGGTCGACCTGGCCGCCGGCCAGTTCCACCAGCGTTGGCAGCAGATCGAGAGTGGAGACGGACTGGCTGACGCGATGCGCGGCGAAGCGCTGCGGCGCATGCACCAGCAGTGGCACGCGGGCGGACATCTCGAACCAGTGCATCTTGTACCAGAGGCCGCGCTCGCCAAGCATGTCACCGTGGTCGCCGGAGAAGACGATCAGGGTGTACTCGGCCAGGCCGCATTCTTCCAGCGTCTTCAGCAGCTTGCCGATGTTGTCGTCGATATAGCTGCAGGCGCCGAAGTAGGCGCGGCGGGCGTCGCGGATCTTGTCCTCGGGCAGCGGTTTGTCCCACAGGTCGATGACCTTGAGCAGACGCTGTGAGTGCGGATCCTGCTCGCTTTGCTCGATGTGCTGGCGCGGCAGAGGAATGTCCACGCCCTCGTAGCGATCCCAGTATTCGCGGGGAATGGTGTAGGGGTCGTGCGGGTGGGTCATCGACACGGTCAGGCAGAATGGCTGCTCGGGCGTCAGGCGCACGTGGTCATAGAGGTACTGGCGGGCCTTGAATACCACCTCCTCGTCGAAGTCGAGCTGGTTGCTGCGCACGCAGGGGCCGGCCTGCAGCACCGAGGACATGTTGTGGTACCAGCTAGCACGTACGTCCGGCTCGTCCCAGTTCACTGCCCAGCCATAATCGGCGGGGTAGATGTCGCTGGTCAGGCGTTCCTCGTAGCCGTGTAGCTGATCCGGGCCACAGAAGTGCATCTTGCCCGACAGCGCCGTGCGATAGCCGAGGCGGCGCAGGTAGTGGGCATAGGTCGGCACGTCGGCGGGAAATTCCGCGGCATTGTCGTAGGCGCCGATCTTCGACGGCAAGCGGCCGCTGACCAGGGTGAAGCGCGACGGCGCGCACAGCGGGCTGTTGCAGTAGGCCGAATCGAACACCACGGCCTGCTCGGCCAGCTTCATCAGGTGGGGCATCTGCACCGGCGAAGCGGCATCGTGCAGCGGCAGGATTGGCGCGGCCATCTGGTCGGCCATGATGAAGAGGATGTTCGGGCGCTTCATGGTGGCGGGTATTCCATACTGTTGGTTTATGCGACAGTGCGGGAGCCATGATTCCGGTAGAACGGCAGCAGGGTAAACCCGGCTGTGAAACATGCCTTGGATAAGCAGAGCTTATGTTTAAAGCCATTGATGGACTGTCGCTCGACGCGCTGCGGGTGTTCGAGTCGGCGGCGCGCCAGCTCAGTTTCACCGCCGCCGCCAGTGAATTGGGTAGCAGCCAGCCGGCCATCAGCCAGCAGATCAAGCGCCTCGAGCAGCAACTGGCCACACGCCTGTTCGACCGCGTCTATCGCGGCATCGTCCTGACCGAGGCCGGCGAGTTGCTGCTGAGCCATGTGCAGGAAGGGCTGGCCAGTCTCGATGCCGGGCTCGTCGCCGTCACCGCGCGCCAGCAGCACGAGGTGCTGCAGGTGGCCACCGACTTCGCCTTCGCCGCCTACTGGCTGATGCCGCGTCTGCAGCGCTTCAACCGCCTGTACCCGGAGGTGGACGTCAGCCTGATCACCAGCGAGCGTGACCCGGCCACGGTGCCCAGTGACATCGACGTGGCGATTCGCTTCGGTGATGGCCGCTTCAAGCACGGCGAGGCCCATCTGCTGTTCCGCGAAGAGGTGTTCCCGGTGTGCAGCCCGCGCCTGCTCGGCGCACGCCAGCCACCGCTGCCGGTAGCGGCGCTGACTGACCTGCCGTTGCTGCACCTGCGCCCTGAACATCGCTCGCGCTGGTTCGACTGGGATAGCCTGTTCCGTGCCCTTGGCATCGCCAGCATGCCGACGCCCGGTGCGCTGCGCTTCGACAACTACACCCTGCTGATCCAGGCCGCCATTGCCGGGCAAGGCGTGGCCATCGGCTGGCGTCATCTGGTGGATGAACTGCTCGCTCAGGGGCTGCTCTGTCGCCTGGGTGACGCCGAGGCGCACTCGGCACTTGGCTATTACCTGGTACTGCCCGAGCGCAAGCGTCGCCAGCGCCTGACCGAGCGTTTCGTCGACTGGTTGCAGGCGGAGCTGGATTCGTCGGCAGCGAGCGTTTGATCGGGCCATACTGCAATAGCCAAGCGTGATCCTTATACTGAGCACCGCCGCTCTAGCCGGTCGTTTTCCATCACCCGCCAGCGGCTCCCACACTCCAACCGGTGAAGTGAACCGTGAAACTCCGTCATTCGATTTTGGGCCTGCTGCTGTGCAGCAGCCTTGCTGTCTCGAACCTCCAGGCCGCTGTGGCCCAACCCAAGCAGGAACTGGCCGCCGGCAGTGCACTGCTGGTCGACCTGAAGACCGGCAAGGAGCTGTATTCCAGCAACCCTGACCTGCGCCTGCCGATCGCCTCGGTCACCAAGCTGATGACCGCCATGGTGGTGCTCGACGCCAAGCTGCCGCTGGATGAGGTGCTGCCCGTCAACATCCGCGACACCAAGGAAATGCAGGGCGTGTTCTCCCGCGTTCGCGTGGGCAGTGAACTGAGCCGCCGCGACATGCTGCACCTGGCGCTGATGTCCTCGGAAAACCGCGCGGCGGCCAGCCTCGCCCACCATTATCCGGGCGGCCAGACGGCCTTCATCAAGGCGATGAACGCCAAGGCCAAGGCGCTGGGCATGACCCACAGCCACTTCGTCGAACCCACCGGCCTGTCGGAAGACAATGTCTCCACCGCCCGTGACCTGGCGCTGATGGTCAAGGCCGCCCGCCAATATCCGCTGATCCACCAGTTCACCACCGATTCGGAAACCACCATGGCCTTCCGCAAGCCCAACTACACCCTGGGCTTTCGCAACACCAATGCCCTGGTGCGCAAGGCCGACTGGAATATCTATCTGAGCAAGACCGGCTTCACCAACGCCGCCGGCCGCTGCCTGGTGATGGCCACCACCATGGCCAACCGTCCGGTGGCCTTCGTGGTGCTCGGTGCCTTCGGCAAATACACCCACATGGCCGACGCCAACCGCCTCAAGCGCTGGCTGGAAACCGGCAAGGTGTCGCCGGTGCCGGCTGCCGCGCTCAGCTACAAGCAACAGAAGCTGGCCGAGTGGAGCCTGCAGGCCAAGCAGTGACCTGGCGCTGATGCAAAAAGGGCGACTCGATGAGTCGCCCTTTTTCATGGTGCCTCGGCGTAGCCCGGATGCAATCCGGGGAAACGGTCACAAGGCCCCGGATTGCATCCGGGCTACGGTCGATGCTGGTCAGCCGTAGTAACTCGATCCGCGCCAGCCAGTCGCTCGCTGAGGAAATCGAGAAAGCAGGTGATGCGCGAAGCCAGCGCGGTGTTGCGGTAGTACACCGCATGAACCGGCTGACGCACCTCGACGCGCTGCTCGGCCAGCACCTCCACCAGCGCGCCGCTGGCGCGGGCGGCATCGGTCATGAAGTCCGACAGGCACACCAGGCCTTCGCCGGCCAGCGCCAGTGCCAACAGGGTGTCGCCGCTGGAGGCACACAGGCTTGGCGTGATGCGCCAGCGCTCACCGAGGGCGTGACGCAGCGGCCACTCGTTGAGGCCGTCGGGCTCGGTGAAGCCCAGCAGGCTATGCCCGGCCAATTCCTCGGTGCGTGCCGGGGTGCCATGTCGGCGCAGGTACTCGGGGCTGGCCAGCACGCGCCGGCGACTGTGGCACAGCGGCCGTGCATGCAGGCTGGAGTCCGGTAGGTGGCCGATGCGGATGGCCAGATCGGTGCGCCGCTCCAGCAAATCGATGATGCGGTCGTCGCTGTTGAGCTCCAGTTCGATCTGCGGATAAAGCGCGCGAAACTCGCCGATCAACGGCACGATCACATGCAGCATGAAGGGCGAGGCAGTGTTGATGCGCAGACGCCCGGCCGGAGCCTGACGGCGCAGGGCCATCTGCTCCTCGGCTTCCTCGACGCTGGTCAGGATGCGCCGCGCCTGAGCCAGGAACAGTTCGCCCTCCTCGGTCAGCTCCAGGCGCCGGGTGGTACGCCGCAGCAGGGTGACGGCGAGCTTCTCCTCCAGGCGACTCAGCGCCCGGCTCACCCCTGACGCGGTTTGCTCGAGCTGTTCGGCGGCGGCGCTGATCGAGCCGCTGTCGACCACGCTGACGAAGGCGAGCATTTCTTCCAGGCTGGTCTTCATTGTTGCGCTTCGGTCACGGACGCCTGCGGGTTGCTGGCGTTTCGTGCAAGAGTCTGCCGATCCGGCCGGCTGCCAGCAACTCGCTCAACGCCCGCCGGCAATATCGATCAGTGCGCCAGTGGTGTAGCTGGCCTTGTCATCGAGCAGCCAGAGGATGGCCTCGGCGACCTCTTCGGCACGCCCGGCACGGCCCAGCGGCGTGGCTTTGCCCAGGCGCTCGGCGCGATCCGGCTGGCCGCCGCTGGCGTGGATCTCGGTATCGATCAGCCCCGGGCGCACGGCATTGACCCGCACGCCCTCGCCGCCCAGCTCCTTGGCCAGGCCGCGGGTCAGCACGTCCATGGCGCCCTTGGCCCCAGCGTAGTCGACATACTCGAAGGGCGAGCCGAGGCTGGCGGCCACCGACGACACCAGCACCATCGCACCACCCTCGCCGCCGCGACTACGGGCCATGCGCCGGGCGCCTTCACGGGCGGTCAGATAGCTGCCCAGCACGTTGACCTCGAACATGCGCCGCAGGCGCTCGCCACTCATGTCCAGCAACGGCATGGGTGGGGCGACGATACCGGCATTGATCACCAGGCCATGCAGCGGGCCGAGCGCGTCCATGGCCGCGAACAGGCGTTGAACGTCCTCTTCGACCGCCACATCGCCAGGTATGGCGACAGCCTTGCCGCCCATGGCGGCTATCCGCGCCACCACCTCATCGGCGGCGGCGCGGTCGCTGCGGTAGTTCACCCCGACCGTCCAGCCTTGCGCTGCGGCCAGCAGGGCGGTGGCGCGACCGATGCCGCGGCTGGCGCCGGTAATCAGCAGGTTTTTGCTCATCAGGCGTCTCCTGTTCATTGTGGTCATCATGCGTAGGGTGGACGACGCTTCACCCGTCCACCACCTAACGATCCCGATGGTGGACAAAAAAGCGTTGTCCACCCTACGGGAGGTGATTGTCGAGAGCCAGAGGCATGACGGGTGGCCGCCAGTGGCTTCGGGGGTTACCATGCGCGCCCTTTTTGCTCGACCACACGTTGTTGCTCATGAAACCCGCACGCTTGCGCGCCGACCTGCTGGCCGGCCTGACCTCCTCCTTCGCCCTGGTGCCCGAGTGCATTGCCTTCGCCCTGGTGGCTCAGCTCAACCCGCTGATGGGCCTGTACGGCGCCTTCATCATCTGCACCCTCACCGCCCTGTTCGGCGGCCGGCCGGGGATGATTTCCGGCGCGGCCGGTTCGATGGCGGTGGTGATCGTCGCCCTGGTGGTGCAGCACGGCGTGCAGTACCTGCTGGCCACGGTGCTGCTCGGCGGCCTGATCATGCTGGCGTTCGGCCTGTTGCGCCTGGGCAAGCTGATCCGCATGGTGCCGCACCCGGTGATGCTGGGCTTCGTCAACGGCCTGGCGATCGTCATCGCGATGTCGCAACTGGAGCACTTCCATACCGACGGTGGCTGGCTGCAGGGCGCTGCGCTGTCCTGGATGCTAGGGCTGGTGGCGCTGACCATGGCGGTGGTCTATCTGCTACCGAAGCTGACCCGCGCGGTACCGCCGGCGCTGGTGGCGATTCTCGGCGTCGGCTTGCTGGTGTACCTGCTCGATCTACCCACGCGCACCCTTGGCGATATGGCGCACATAGCCGGCGGCTTGCCGCAGTTCGCCCTGCCGGACATTCCCTGGAATCTGGAAACGCTGCAAATCATCGCGCCCTACGCGGTATTGATGGCGTTGGTCGGCCTGCTGGAAACCCTGCTGACCCTCAACCTCACCGACGAGATTACCCAGAGCCGCGGCATGACCAACCGTGAGTGCGTGGCGCTCGGTGCGGCCAACATGGTCTCCGGTGCGTTCGGCGGCATGGGCGGCTGCGCGATGATCGGCCAGACCGTGATCAACCTCAGCTCGGGCGGGCGTGGGCGGCTGTCCGGCGTGGTCGCCGGGGTGATGATCCTGCTCTTCGTGCTGTTCCTCTCGCCGCTGATCGAACGCATCCCGCTGGCCGCGCTGGTGGGGGTGATGTTCGTGGTGGCGCAGCAGACCTTCGCCTGGGGCTCGCTGCGCGTGGCCGGCAAGGTGCCGGCCAATGACGTGCTGGTGATAGTTGCCGTGACCGCAATCACCGTGGCCACCGACCTGGCCACCGCCGTGCTCTGCGGCATCGTCATCGCCGCGCTCAACTTCGCCTGGCAGCACGCCCGCGAACTGTACGCCGACAGCGATATGCAGGCCGACGGCAGCAAGCTGTACCGCGTGCACGGCACCTTGTTCTTCGCCTCCTGCACCACCTTCCTGGCGCAGTTCGAGCCGGCCGACGACCCGCAGCAGGTGACCCTGGACTGCCGCCACCTGAGCTTCGTCGACTACTCGGCCATCGCCGCGCTGAAAACCCTGCGCGAACGCTACGAACGCGCCGGCAAGCACCTGCGTGTGGTGCACCTGTCCGAGCGTTGCAAGCAGTTGCTCAAGCGGGCGGGCTCGGAACACTGATCGCGTAGGATGGGTAGAGCCTCGCGAAACCCATCAACCAATTCCCGGGTATCGCTACGCTCGACCCAGGCTACAAAGCCATGAAAAAAGCCGCTGATGGATCGCTCCGTCAGCGGCTTTTTCGTATGCCAGAGCGGGTATCAGCGTCGGGCGCCGCGTACCCCTTCGGCCAGTTCGCGGCACAGGCCGAGCACGCCGTCGATGGCCTGCTGCGGGCTTTTCGCCTCGGCGATCTTGTCGATCAGCGCCGAGCCGACCACCGCGCCCTCGGCGCGCTTGGCCACTTCGGCGGCGTGCTGCGGGGTGCGGATGCCGAAGCCGATGCATACGGGCAGGTCGGTGTGGCGGCGCAGGCGCGTCACAGCTTCCTCGACGTGATCCATGGTCGCCGCGCCGGCACCGGTCACGCCGGCCACCGACACGTAGTAGACGAACCCGGAGCTACCAGCCAGCACGGTGGGCAGGCGGTCGTCGTCGGTGGTCGGGGTGGTCAGGCGGATGAAGTCCATGCCTGCACTCTGCGCCGGTTCGCACAGCTCGTCGTTGTGCTCAGGCGGCAGGTCGACCACGATCAGGCCGTCGACGCCGGCCTCTTTGGCGTCACTGATGAAGCGCTCGACGCCGTAGACGAAGATCGGGTTGTAGTAGCCCATCAGCACCAGCGGCGTGCTCTGGTTGCCTTGGCGGAATTCGCGAACCATCTGCAGCGTCTGCTGCATGCCCTGCTTGCCGGCCAGCGCACGAATGTTGGCGAGCTGGATGGCCGGGCCGTCGGCCATCGGGTCGGTAAAGGGCATGCCCAGTTCGATCACGTCGGCGCCGGCGTCCGGCAGGCCCTTGAGGATGCTCAGCGAGGTGGCGTAGTCGGGGTCGCCGGCGGTGATGAAGGTCACCAGCGCGGCGCGGTTTTCCGCTTTCAGTTCGGCGAAACGGCTTTGCAGGCGGCTCATGCGTGCTTCTCCTGGTTGTCCTGCATGTGGTGCATCACGGTCTGCATGTCCTTGTCGCCACGACCGGACAGGTTGATCACCATCAGGTGATCCTTGGGCAGCTTGGGGGCACGTTTGAAGGCTTCGGCCAGCGCGTGGGCGCTTTCCAGGGCCGGGATGATGCCTTCCAGGCGGCAGCACTGGTGGAAGGCTTCGAGGGCTTCGTCATCGCTGATCGGCACGTATTCGACGCGCTTGATCTCATGCAACCAGGCGTGTTCCGGGCCGACGCCGGGGTAGTCGAGGCCGGCGGAAATCGAGTGGGCATCGGTGATCTGGCCGTCGTCATCCTGCAGCAGGAAGGTACGATTGCCGTGCAGCACGCCCGGCGCACCACCGGCCATGCTCGCCGCATGCTTGCCGGTGTCGATACCGTGGCCGGCCGCCTCGACGCCGACGATCTGCACGCCAGCATCGTCGAGGAAGGGGTGGAACAGGCCGATGGCGTTGGAGCCACCGCCGATGCAGGCCACCAGCGAGTCGGGAAGACGCCCTTCTTTCTCCATGATCTGCTCACGCACTTCGTTGCCGATCACCGACTGGAAGTCGCGCACCATGGCCGGGTACGGGTGGGGACCTGCGGCAGTGCCGATCAGGTAGAAGGTGTTGTGGACGTTGGTCACCCAGTCGCGCAGGGCTTCGTTCATGGCGTCCTTGAGAGTGCCGGTGCCGGCAGTGACCGGGATCACCTCGGCGCCGAGCAGCTTCATGCGGAAGACGTTGGCCTGCTGGCGGTCGATGTCGGTGGTGCCCATGTACACCACGCACTGCATGCCGAAGCGCGCAGCCACGGTGGCGGTGGCCACGCCGTGCATGCCAGCGCCGGTCTCGGCGATGATGCGCTGTTTGCCCATGCGCTTGGCCAGGAGGATCTGGCCGATGCAGTTGTTGATCTTGTGCGCGCCGGTGTGGTTCAGGTCTTCGCGCTTGAGGTAGATCTTCGCCCCGCCGAAATGTTCGGAGAGCCGCTCGGCGTAGTACAGCGGGCTGGCGCGGCCGATGTAGTCGCGCTGGAAGTAGGCGAGTTCTTCGAGGAAGGCCGGATCGTTCTTGGCCTTCTCGTATTCGGCAGCCAGCGAGTTGATCAGCGGCATCAGGGTTTCGGCGACGAACTGACCGCCGAAGCGGCCGAACAGGCCGCGAGCGTCGGGGCCGGTGCGGAAGGAATTCTGTGAACCAGACATGGCAGTCATCCATTGGTTAGTCAGACAATGGCACCAGTGTAAGGCTCGAAAGCACGCCTAAAAACCGATTTATTTGCCTTGAAACGTGATATTTTCTCACATATCAATCATGGAAGACTTATATGAATGATCGCTGGTTATGGGCGTTCCCTGTGCTGGGTGGAATTTTCATTCTGCTTGCTCTGCTGCTCCAGATTCACAGATGGAATGCAGAGGAGCAGATGCTACGAACGACCGGAGAGGTGGTTGCAGTGATGGGAAGAGGCTGCCCAGTGGTCGAATTTTTCCCACACCAGGGTGAGCTCACCCGCTTCACCGGCGAGGTCTGCAGCCGCCCCGGTTATGCCATGGGTGAAGTGGTCGACTTGTTCTATGACCCGCTGGAGCCGGAGAACGCGCATATCGATAGCTTCGTGCAGAACTGGTTCATCAGCCTGATACTGGGCGCAGTCGGCCTCTTCTTCTGCCTGGTCGGATCCTTCCTGCTGATGCCTGACTCCTTTTCCAACAGGCGAGTCAAGCGCCTTGAAAGCAGGGCCCAGGCTGTCCAGGCGAAATTCGTCGACGTCCGTCGCAATCCTTTTTCCACACTCAACGATGTACCGGCCTGGCAATTGGTCTGTCAGTGGCACAACCCGGAGAGCGGAGCCATGCACGTGTTCTACAGCGAAGATCTCTGGTTCGACCCACGGCCGTTCATCAAGGACGAGTGCCTACAGGTCATGATCGATCCGGAAGATCCTCGACATTACAGTGTGGACACCAGCTTTCTTCCGCGCCTGGCGGTATGAGCCATGAGCCGAGAACTGCCCCCGCTCAACGCCCTGCGCGCCTTCGAGGCCGCCGCACGCCTGCAAAGCATCAGCAAGGCGGGTGAGGAGCTGCACGTCACCCATGGCGCCATCAGCCGGCAGATTCGTGCGCTGGAAGAACAGCTCGGCCTGAGCCTGTTCGACAAGGACGGGCGCGGCGTGAAACTCACCGATGCCGGGCTGCGCCTGCGTGATGTCAGCACCGAGTGCTTCGAGCGCCTGAGTAGCGTCTGCGCCGAGCTACGCCGCGAAACCGAGCAGCGCCCCTTCGTGCTCGGTTGCTCGGGCAGCCTGCTGGCACGCTGGTTCATCCCACGTCTGGATCGCCTGCAGCGTGAGCTGCCGGATTTGCGCCTGCAGCTATCGGCCAGCCAGGGCGAGCTGGATCCGCGCAGCGCCGAGGTGGATGCCACCCTGCTGTTCGCCGACCCGCCCTGGCCCGCTGACATGCAGGTGTTCGAGCTGGCGCCCGAGCGCATCGGCCCGGTGCTCAGCCCGCGCTATGCCGATCATGCGCAACTGGCCACGGCCAATGCCGACGCGCTGTACGCCGAGCCGCTGCTGCACACCACCTCGCGCCCGCAGGCCTGGCCACAGTGGGCGCATGCCCAAGGGCTGGCACCCGAGCGGCTGCAACTGGGCCAGGGTTTCGAGCATCTTTACTACCTGCTGGAGGCCGCCGCGGCTGGGCTCGGCGTGGCCATCGCGCCGCAGACCCTGGTCGCCGACGACCTGCGCGCTGGGCGCCTGGTCGCGCCCTGGGGCTTCGTCGAAACCAGTGGCTACCTGGCGCTGTGGACGCGCCGCGCCGATCCGCGCAGCGAGCGGCTGGCGCACTGGCTGACGAAAGAGTTGGCGGCAACTCCGGATTGACCACCCTGGTCGCCTCTGCAGCACGGCGTGACGCTACCAGCGACGCGGCGCACGCGGTCGGTTGCTAGCATCGCCCGGACTTTCCTCCCGCTCAGCGGCCTGGCCGGTTCAGACGAGGCATCGATGTCCAACCCGTGCAGCAATTTCACCCCCTATACGCTGGAAGTGACCGGCAAGGGCATCCACGAAGTCGAGCAGGCGAAGGCGGCGATACCGGCTGGCACGCCGATCAACATTGCCTTTCTCGGCAACGAAGACCATGCCCAGCGTATCCATGCGGCGAAGGTCATCCGTGCCTGCGGCGCCGAGCCGGTGCCGATCATTTCCTCACGCCGGTTACGCTCCGAGGCGGATCGCGACGAATTGATCGGCGCGCTGATCGCCCAGGCCGCGCCGAAACGCTTCATGTTCGTTGGTGGTGACCCGAGCACGCCAGCCGGGCCCTATCAGGACTCTCTGGCGCTGCTGGCCAGCGGCGTGCTGGAGCGCCACGGCATCGAGCAGGTGGTGATCACCGGTTACCCGGAAGGGCACCCGAAGATCGCCAGGGACGAACTCATGCGCGCCCTGAAATGGAAGCTGGATTTTCTCCGTGAAGCCGGCTGCGCCGTGGAGATCACCACTCAGTTCGGCTTCGACGCCGAGGCAGTGGTGCGCTGGATCGAGCAATTGCGCCAGCAGGGCATCGCAACCCCCGTGCGCATCGGCGTGCCCGGCCCGGCCGATGTCGGCAAGCTGCTGCGCTTCGCCCGCCAGTTCGGTGTGGCAACCTCTGCCTCCATCCTGCGCCGCTATGGCTTGTCGATGACCAACCTGATGCAGCGCGTGGGTGCCGAGCGTTACTGGGATCAGTTGCAGGCGGGGCTCGTCGGCAGGCAACTGGGCCGCATCGGCTGGCACCTGTACCCCTTTGGCGGGATCGAGGATGGCGTCAGTTGGATCAATGCCCGGCTGGGTGACATGAGCGCCCCTTCACCCCAGCCTATCGAGTGCAGTTCTGAGGTCGAGGTAGCGGTCGATGACACTTATGCGTAGCGGGCTAGTCTGAAGAAGACACCCCAAGACGCAGGAGTCCATCATGACCGACCACCACACCTACAAGATGATCGAGCTCGTCGGTTCGTCCCGCAGCAGTATCGAAGACGCCATCGACAACGCGCTGGCCGAATGCGCCAAGAGCGTACGCAACATGGACTGGTTCGAGGTGGTGAGCACCCGTGGCCATATCGAGGGCGGCAAGGTCGGCCACTATCAGGTCACCCTCAAGGTCGGCTTCCGCCTCGGCGACAGTTGACCGGCATGGCCGGGCGAGCGCTGGCAGCAGCGGGCCCGCCCGGCATCCCTCCTTCCGCATGCGGTCGCACGAAAGCGAGCGCCGCCTCAGCCGAAGAACCAGTAGGTCACCGAGATCGCCGCGATCACTCCGGCCAGTTCGGCCAGCAGGGCGCAGCCCACGGCGTGGCGTGCACGCTGGATGCCCACCGCACCGAAGTACACGGCCAGCACGTAGAAGGTGGTTTCCGTGCTGCCCTGAATGGTCGCCGCTGCCAGCGCGGCGAAGCTGTCTACGCCCTGCGCCTGCATGGTCTCGATCAGCATCGCGCGCGCCGCGCTACCGGAGAAGGGCTTGACCAGTGCGGTGGGCAGGGCGTCGACGAAGCGCGTGTCCCAGCCCAGCAGATCCACCAGCCAGCGGATGCCGTCGAGGCCGAATTCCAGCGCACCGGAAGCACGCAGCACGCCGATGGCGCAGAGCATGGCCACCAGATAGGGCAGCAGGCTCTTGGCAATGTCGAAGCCTTCGCGCGCGCCTTCGATGAACTGCTCGTAGACCGCGACACGGCGTAGCGCGCCAACCAGCACGAAGGCGAGGATCACGCAGAACAGGGTCAGATTGCCCAGCAGCGATGACAGCGCCGCCAGCGCCGTGGCGCTGAGCCCGGCCAACAGCGCCATGAAGCTGCCGAGCAGCAAGGCACCCGGCACCAGGTAAGCCAGCACCACCGGATCCCACAGACGCAGGCGCTGCATGAACGCAACCGACAGCAGGCCGACCAGGCTGGAGGCGCTGGTGGCCAGCAGGATCGGCAGGAATACCAGGGTCGGATCCTGCGCGCCCTGTTGCACCCGGTACATGAAGATCGACACCGGCAGCAGGGTCAGCGACGAGGCATTGAGCACCAGAAAGAGAATCTGCGCGTTACTCGCCACCAGCTTGTTCGGATTCAGCTCCTGCAGGCTGCGCATGGCCTTGAGGCCGATGGGGGTGGCGGCATTATCCAGGCCCAGGCCATTGGCGGCGAAGTTCATGGTGATCAGCCCCAGCGCCGGATGGCCGCGCGGCACCTCCGGCATCAGACGGGCGAACAGCGGGCCGAGCAGGCGCGCCAGCATATCGACCAGGCCGGCCTGTTCGGCGATGCGCAGCAGGCCGAGCCATAGCGTCATGGTGCCGAACAGCAGCACCATGACCTCGACCGACAGCTTGGCCATGGCGAACAGGGCCTCGACCATGGCGGCGAATACGCTCGGATCGTCGCCGATCAGCCAGCGGGAAAACCCCGCCACCGCGGCTATCAGGAAAAAGCTCAGCCACAGGCCATTGAGCATGCCTCACCCCCTCGTTGCACTGGCCGGGGATGATAGCGCGACAGCCGTGGCGATGGGGCGCAAGCAGCGCCACCGCCACGGCTCATTGATCAATGAGTTCGCGGCTGCGGGTGATCCGGCGGGCTCAGAACCAGTTGGGGTCGCTGCGTAGCTGCTCCTGCAACAGCTTGCGTACTTCCTCGTCCGGCTCACCCAGCCAACGCAGGCTGGCATGCTCGCTCGGCGCGCGATCCTCTGGCAGGCCATCAGGCACTTGCACGTAGAGCGCGTAGGCATCGTCCTTGTCCCAGTCGAAGGCCACGTAGACGCGCTGGTTGAAACAGTTGTGCGCCTCGCAGACCTGGCCGACGAGGAAACGCCCCTCTTCGCTGTCCACAGCCTGCATGGGCGTGGCAGTACCGCTGAGGTTCATCACCCACTCCGGCAGGCGTTTTTCATCTTCGACCATGTCCTGCCAGGCTTCGCGGTACTCGCTGTCGCTGCCGAGCAGCTCGCTGGGCTGGAACATGGCGTCACGGTCGGCGGCATGAGCCGCCACGGCGCCGCCCAGAAGCAGGGCGGCGGCCAAGGCGTGAAGTGTCTGCATCGCGTCCTCCTTACATGCGCGGGCGACGGCCTATGAAGAAGGAGATGACGAACAGCACCAGGAAGACCACGAACAGGATCTTGGCGATACCCGCAGCGGTGCCGGCGATACCCCCGAAGCCCAGTACGGCAGCGACGATGGCGATGATCAGAAAGGTCAGTGCCCAGCTCAGCATGGCAGTTCTCCTCAAGTATTGCGGTTCAAGGCGGCCCGCGAGGGCCATGAGTCTTGTGTTTGACGCTCTACGCCCCGTTCTGGAGGCGTTTGACAGAAAGGTTGCACTGCCCGTGCCAGACTTGGTTTTTACACAAAGCCTTTAAAATCAAATAGATAAAAAACAACGCCGAGCAAGCCTCAAGGCATCCTGCCCGATGGCCGCATTCAGGGTCGTGCGTTTTACCCGAGCGCTGCGCTTCAGCCAAGCGCCTCTACGCCGCAATGGTCGCTCACCGCCCGCTCAGCCGTTATACTCGCCAGGCCTTCTACCGCCAGGGTTCGCGCCCAGACCAACAACCGCGCCGTGAGTCTCGAGCCATGAACGACTACGAACAGGAAGATCCGATCCCTCAGGGCGACCTGGCCCTGCAGATCACCGCGCTGCCGCGCGAGACCAATGGTTTCGGTGACATTTACGGCGGTTGGCTGGTGTCGCAGATGGATCTCGCCGGCACGGCCATGGCCAGCAAGGTCGCCGGCGGCCGCGTAGCCACGGTGGCCATCGACCGCATGGCCTTTCTGGTGCCGGTGGCGGTGGGCGCGCAGCTTTCGTTCTATACCCAGACGCTGGAAGTGGGGCGCAGCTCGATCCAGATGATGGTCGAGGTGTGGAGCGACGACCCGCTGTCCAACGAGTGGCGCAAGGTTACCGAAGCGGTGTTCGTCTTCGTCGCCATCGATGGCAGCGGCCGCACCCGCCCGGTGCCGCCGCGTCGCGGCTGACAGCCGGGGCGCAACCCGGGAATGCTAATGAAAACGCCGGCTGAAAAGCCGGCGTTTTGCTGTGCAGCGAAGGCTTAGCCGCGGATGTTGTAGATATCCTTGTCTGCCACTTCCGCATAGTCGTATAGACGCTGGAGGTAGGCCTTCTGCTGCGCCCAGACCTTGGCGGCCGCCGGATCGGCAGCGGCACTGGTCTCGACCACTTCGGCAGCCACTTCCTTGAGGCGCGCCAGCACGGCGTCCGGTAGGCGGCGAACTTCCACGCCATCGGCCTTGAGCTGCTCCAGGGCTTCCATGTTCTTGGCGTTGTAGTCGTCGAGCATGTCGCCGTTGACGTCACGTGCGGCTGCACGAACGATGGCTTTCAGGTCAGCCGGCAGGGTTTCCCAGGCCTTGAGGTTGACGTCCAGCTCGAACTGCACGCTCGGCTCCTGCCAGCCCGGGGTGTAGTAGTACTTGGCAGCCTTGTGCAGACCCAGTGCCAGATCGTTGTACGGGCCGATCCATTCGGTAGCGTCGATGGCGCCGGTCTGCAGGGCGGTGAAGATCTCGCCGGCCGGCATGTTGACCACGGTGCCGCCCATCTTGGTCAGCACCTCGCCGCCCAGGCCTGGGGTGCGCATCTTCAGGCCCTTGAAGTCGTCGACCGAGTTGATTTCCTTGTTGAACCAGCCGGCGGTCTGTACGCCGGTGTTGCCACAGGCCATCGGCAGTACGCCGAACGGCTTGTATACCTCCTCCCAGAGCTGCTGGCCGCCGCCGTAATGCAGCCAGGCGTTCATTTCCTGGGCGTTGGGGCCGAACGGCAGGGCGCAGAAGAACTGCGCGGCCGGCACCTTGCCTTTCCAGTAGTAAGGCGCGCCATGGCCCATTTCAGCGGTGCCGCGGGAGACGGCGTCGAACACTTCCAGCGCCGGCACCAGTTCACCAGCGGCGTAGACCTTGACCTTCAGGCGGCCATTGCTCATTTCATCGACCAGCTTGGCGAAGCGCTCGGCCCCCACGCCGACGCCCGGGAAGTTCTTCGGCCAGGAGGTGACCATCTTCCAGGTGAAGGTCTGCGAGCTGGAACCCTCTTGGGGTGCGCCACTCTTCGCTTCTTCTTTGCAGCCCACCAGCGCGGTGGCCGCAAGGCCCACACCTGCTGCGGCGAGTATGTCGCGACGTTTCATGCAATGCTCCTTGTTGTTGTATTGGTCTGACCACGGGATCGCCGACGGCAGACCGGGCTTGATTAACATAGGGCCAGGTGACTCTCAAGCCTAGTCGCTACGACTAAAGTTGCATGGGCATTGCTGCCGGGCCGGCAGCCTGCCTAGAATCGCCGGCCGGCGCCTCACAAGGGCGTGCGTGTCATGGCGTGCGACCTACGCCCTGCCTCCTTCCAATAACGATAAAGGACTCACTATGTCCGACAAGCCATCACTTCCCCTCGCTCTTGCATCCCTGATCGACAGCCTCAACGCCGGGTTCGGCAAGGCCTGCGCCTGGCTGACCCTGTTCCTGGTGATCGGTACGGCAATCGTCGTGGTGCTGCGCTACGGTTTCGGCATTGGCGCCACCGCCCTGCAGGAGTCGGTGCTGTACGCCCACGCCCTGGTTTTCATGGGCGCGGCTTCCTGGGTGCTGCAACGCAACGGCCACGTGCGCGTGGACATCTTCTATCAGAAATTCAGCGGCCGCCGGCAGGCCCTGGTGGATCTGCTCGGTACCCTCTTGTTCCTGCTGCCGGTAAGCCTGTTCCTCGGCTGGGCCAGTTGGGACTATGTCGCCAACTCCTGGGCCACCCACGAGGCCTCCAGCGAGTCCGGCGGCCTGCACTTCGTCTACCTGCAGAAGAGCATCATCCTGGTGCTGGTGGTCAGCCTGGTGCTGCAAGGGCTGTCCAACGCCATCAAGGCGCTCTATGTCATCAGCGGTCGCCTGCCGGCTGTGGAGGTGAAGCATGGCTGAGTTGATGGCGATTCTGCTGTTCGTCAGCATCTGTGCGGCCCTGATGGCCGGCTTCCCGGTGGCCTTCACCCTGGCCGGTGTTTCCCTGCTGTTCGCCGGCATCGGTGCGCTTACCGGCACCTTCGATGCCGGTTACCTCAGTGCCCTGCCGAACCGCTTGTTCGGCATCATGAACAACCAGACCATGCTCGCGGTGCCACTGTTCGTGTTCATGGGGGTGATGCTGGAACGCTCACGAGTGGCCGAGGATCTGCTCGAATCCATGTCGCGCCTGTTCGGCACCCTGCGCGGCGGCCTGGCGATCTCGGTGTGCGTGGTCGGCGCCCTGCTCGCTGCCAGCACCGGTATCGTCGGCGCCACCGTGGTGACCATGGGCCTGCTGGCGCTGCCGACCATGCTGCGCCGCGGCTACGACCCGGCGATTTCCACCGGTACCCTGGCCGCCACCGGCACCCTGGGGCAGATCATTCCGCCATCGATCGTGCTGGTGCTGCTAGGTGACGTGATGTCCAGCGCCTATCAGCAGGCGCAGCTAAAGATGGGCATCTTCTCGCCGAAGACCGTCTCGGTCGGCGATCTGTTCGTCGGTGCCCTGCTGCCGGGCCTGCTGCTGGTCGGCCTGTACATCGTTTACATCATCTTCGTGGCGATCTTTCAGCCGAAGAAACTGCCGGCATTGCCACAAGAGGAGCTGGGCGCGATCGAGTGGGGCAAGCTGGGCAAGGCGCTGATTCCGCCGCTGATCCTGATCGGCGCGGTATTGGGGTCGATCCTCGCCGGTTACGCCACGCCGACCGAAGCGGCGGCTCTGGGCGCCGTCGGTGCCATGCTGCTGGCCCTGAGCAAGAGCAAGCTGAATTTCAGCCAGCTCAAGGAAGTGGCCTACGGCACCACCGAAATCAGCGCCATGGTCTTCCTGATCCTGATCGGCGCCTCGCTGTTCTCTCTGGTGTTCCGCGGCTTTGGCGGCGAAGTGCTGATCGAGGACGTGTTCGCCCAGTTGCCCGGCGGCGTGCTCGGCGCCTTCTTCGTGGTGATGCTGGTGATCTTCCTGCTCGGCTTCATCCTCGATTTCATCGAGATCACCTTCGTGGTGGTACCGATCGTCGGCCCGGTGCTGCTGGCCATGGGCCTGGATCCGATCTGGCTGGGGGTGATGATCGCGCTGAACCTGCAGACTTCCTTCCTCACCCCGCCCTTCGGCTTCGCCCTGTTCTACCTGCGCGGGGTGACCCCGGCCAGTGTGGCGACCAGCACCATCTACAAAGGCGTGGTGCCGTTCATCCTGATCCAGATTCTGCTGCTGGTAATTGCCTATATCTTCCCGGGGCTGATCACCTGGCTGCCGGAACAGGTCTACGGCCAGTAGGTCATACAGGTTTGCAAGCCGCTCGAAACGCCCGTCTTCGCGACGGGCGTTTCATTTCCCCATACCTCATTCAGCAAAGCGAGACGCGTCATGAGCAGCCCTCAAGTCGAATGCCTGGAACTGGATCAACTGACCTGCTGGCGCATCCGTTGCGCAGGCAGCGAATTGCTGCTGGCGCAGCAGGGCGCGCAAATCCTCAGCTATGCCCAGGACGGGCAGCCGCCACTGATCTGGCTCAGTCCCGAGGCCGCCTATCAGCGAGGGCAGAGCGTGCGCGGCGGCGTGCCCATCTGCTGGCCCTGGTTCGGTGACCTGCGGCGCAACCCGCAGGCGGTGCAGGCGCACTATCACCATGACCAACCGCCGGCCCACGGCCTGGTGCGTGCGCGAGACTGGGAGCTGCTGGGTATCAACGAAGAGGCTGACGCGGTAACCCTGCGCTTCGCCTACGACACACGCGAGGCGCCCCTGCCTGGCTGGCCCCGCGATGTCGGCCTGACCTTCATCGTGCGCCTCGGTGAAGATCTGAGCATGAGCCTGGAAACCCACAATCGCAGCGACACGCTCCTGGCCCTGAGCCAGGCACTGCATAGCTACTTCGCCGTCAGCGACATCCGCCAGGTGCACGTCGAAGGGCTGCAGGGCTGCCGCTACATCGATACGCTGCAGGATTGGCGCGAACTGCAACAGGACGGGCCTGCGACCTTCAGCAGTGAGGTGGATCGCATCTACCTCGGTACACCTGAGCGCCTGAGCATCGTCGACCCGCTCTGGAAGCGGCGCATCCACCTCGACGCCCGGGGTTCGCACTCGGCCGTGCTGTGGAACCCCTGGATCGACAAGGCCAGACGCCTGTCGCAATTCGCCGATGACGCCTGGCAGGGCATGCTGTGCATCGAGACGGCGAACCTGCTCGAAGACATGTTGCAGCTACAACCCGACGAACGGCACCGCCTGGAATTACGCCTTCACAGCACAGCGCTCGATGCCTGAAACCTGCTCACCCTCGCCGGCCGCCCTGACATAAAGCCCGCATGAAAACAGCGGCCGGCATCACAAACGGCAATATCAGAAAGCCATCAAATGTGATGCGCCACTAATTTGCCAGTAAGTTATTTCCTACATACATCCGATATGTTTTCTGAAAGGCAAAACATCGATAACGGATTGCCCCAAGTGCATGTGCAACATGCCTGAACGAGTCGCCTGCAATAATTTGATAGATATCCCTGAATGTTAGGCATATCACACTTTGGATGGTTGCCCACCTCCGCTCATGGGGCTAGGATGCCCAACCTATAAGGATCTTGCGCAAGTTGTTGCACAAACGACTGCGCAAAAAGTTGCGCAAAACGGCGCACTGCCATCATTTTGATGGCAGCTTGTGATTCCGTTTAAGTTGGCCACTTTTAATAATCGAGTCATGGAATGACATACTCCAGCAAGCTGACCGCTCATTATCTCAACCTCGCCAAGACGCCTATTATCGAGGGCAACTTTGCAGGTGAGGACGTGCGTTATTCCAGCGAATACGAAATGCTGGAAACCGAACTGGGCAAAGCCTCATCCCTGCATGACACTGGCGGCATCGACTGGCAGAAGGTGCGCGAGGGCAGCGAGAACCTGCTGACCACCCAGTCCAAGGATCTGCGCGCCGCCACCTGGCTGACCTGGGGCCTGTTCCAGCGCGAATCCTTCGCCGGCCTGCAGGCCGGTCTGAACCTTTTGCACTACCTCTGCGAACACCACTGGCACGAACTGCACCCCCGCAAGGCGCGTACCCGCGCCGCCGCCATCAACTGGCTGCTGCCGCGCCTGGAGCAGGCATTGGCCGACCACGTGCCGATCAGCGAGCAATTGCCACTGTTCCGTCGCCTGGCCGAACACCTGCACGGCCTCGAAGCCAGCCTCTCGGTTCATCTCGGCGAAGAATCGCCGCTGCTGCTGCCGCTGTGCCGTCGTCTCGATGAGCAGATCAAGCGTGCCAGCCAGGGCCAGGCCGAGCCCGGCGCAGTAGGCGCCGCCATCGCCCAGGTCAAGCAGGTCGCCACCCAGATCATCACCGGCAGCGGCCCCATCGAGAACGAGAAGGACGCACACAAGGCCCTGCGCACCCAGCAGGACGCCGCCCGGCCGCTGTGCGCCTGGTGGCTGAAGAACAAGGCCACCGACCTCAAGCCGCTGCGTCTGGCGCGCACCCTGCTGTGGCTGCCCATCGAGTCGCTGCCCGAGCGTAACGCCGAGCACATCACCGCCCTGCGCGGCCTGCCGGCCGACAAGCTGGCCTCCTATAAAGAGCGTTTTGCCCAGGGCGCCTACGCCGACCTGCTCGCCGACCTGGAAGCCAGCATCGCCCGTGCGCCGTTCTGGCTCGATGGCCAGCGCCTGGTCTGGGAATGCCTGCAGGAGCTCAAGGCCGAGCAGGCCATGCGCGAGGTGGAAATCCAGCTCGCCCTGTTCCTGCAGCGCGTGCCCGGCCTGGACGAGCTGCGTTTCCACGACGGCGTACCTTTCGCCGATGCCGAAACCCGTGCCTGGATCGGCGCCCACGTGCTGCCGCACCTGCAGACACCGGAAGTGGAGAAGAAGCCCGCCGCCAACGAGCAGGGCGCCACGCCGCCTTGGGAAGAGGCGCTGCAGCAGGTACTGCCCGGCCTGCGCAAGGACGGCCTGAAAGCCGCCGTGCAACAGCTCAAGCAAGGCATGTCGCGCGCCCGTGGTGGCCGCGAACGCTTCTTCTGGCAACTGACCCTGGCCCGTCTGTGCTTCGCCGCGAAGAAGTACGACCTGGCCAAGACCCAACTCGAATCACTCGACCAGACGCTGCAGGCCTCCGGCCTCGGCGAGTGGGAACCCGATCTCGCCCTCGATGTGCTGCGTCTGCTGCACAACTGCTGCGAGCTATTGCCGCAAAACCATGCAGTGCGCGACAGCAAGGACGAGATCTATCGCAGGTTGTGCCACCTCGACCTCGAGGTGGTGCTGGACTAAGGCGCCAACACGCCCAACCAAAGGCCTCCGGGCCATAAACGCAAAGGAGAACACCCATGGCCAAAGAAGGCTCGGTAGCCCCCAAGGAACGCATCAACGTCACTTTCAAACCCGCCACTGGCGGTGCCCAGGAAGAAATCGAACTGCCCCTGAAGCTCATGGTGCTCGGCGATTTCACCCAGCGTGCCGACGATCGCAAGATCGAAGACCGCAAGCCCATCAGCATCGACAAGAACAGCTTCGATGAAGTACTGGCCAAGCAGGAGCTGAACCTGACCTTCGCCGTGCCGAACCGTCTGCAGGACGAAGAGACCGACGACGAGCTGGCCGTGCAACTGAAGATCAACTCCATGAAGGACTTCAACCCGGCCAACCTGGTCGAGCAGGTACCGGAGCTGAAGAAACTGATGGAGCTGCGCGACGCCCTGGTCGCACTGAAAGGCCCGCTGGGCAACGCGCCGGCCTTCCGCAAGGCCATCGAGAGCGTGCTCTCCGACGACGACTCGCGTGACCGCGTGCTCGGCGAACTGGGCCTGGCCGCTCAAGACAAGCTCGACTCCTGATACTCAACTGACAAGGACGCATATCCATGAGCACGACTAGCGCAGCCGTAGAAAGCAGCCAAAGCGCCGCCGACCTCGGCATCCTCGACCGCATCATCGCGGAAACCAAGCTGACCCCCGACGACGAAGCCTACGACATCGCCAAACGCGGCGTGTCGGCCTTCATCGAAGAGCTGCTCAAGCCGCAGAACGAAAACGAGCCGGTGAAGAAGGCCATGGTCGACCGCATGATCGCGGAGATCGACGCCAAGCTCAGCCGGCAGATGGACGAAATCCTCCACCACGAGCAGTTCCAGGCCCTGGAATCCGCCTGGCGCGGCCTCAAGCTGCTGGTGGATCGCACCAACTTCCGCGAGAACATCAAGCTGGAGATCCTCAACGCCTCCAAGCAGGATCTGCTCGATGACTTCGAGGACAGCCCGGAAATCGTTCAGTCCGGCCTGTACAAGCACATCTACACCGCCGAGTACGGCCAGTTCGGTGGCCAGCCGGTCGGCGCCCTGATCGCCAACTACTACTTCGATCCGAGCGCCCCCGACGTCAAGACCCTGCAGTACGTCGCCTCGGTGGCCTGCATGTCCCACGCCCCGTTCATCGCCTCGGCCGGCCCGAAATTCTTCGGCCTGGAGACCTTCACCGGCCTGCCGGATCTGAAGGATCTGAAAGACCACTTCGAGGGCCCGCAATTCACCAAGTGGCAGAGCTTCCGCGAGCAGGAAGACGCCCGCTACGTCGGCCTGACCGTACCGCGCTTCCTCCTGCGCAACCCGTACGACCCGGAAGACAACCCGGTGAAGACCTTCGTCTACAAGGAAAACGTGGCTAACAGCCACGAGCACTACCTGTGGGGCAACACCGCCTACGCCTTCGCCAGCCGCCTGACCGACAGCTTCGCCAAGTTCCGCTGGTGCCCGAACATCATCGGCCCGCAGAGCGGTGGCGCGGTGGAAGACCTGCCGCTGCACCACTTCGAGAGCATGGGCGAGATCGAAACCAAGATCCCGACCGAAGTGCTGGTCTCCGACCGCCGCGAGTACGAACTGGCCGAAGAAGGCTTCATCGCCCTGACCATGCGCAAGGGCAGCGACAACGCCGCGTTCTTCTCCGCCAACTCCGCGCAGAAGCCGAAGTTCTTCGGCATCAGTGAAGAAGGCAAGACCGCCGAGCTGAACTACAAGCTGGGCACCCAGCTGCCCTACATGTTCATCGTCAACCGCCTGGCCCACTACCTGAAAGTGCTGCAGCGCGAGCAGATCGGTGCCTGGAAGGAACGTACCGACCTCGAGCTGGAACTCAACAAGTGGATCCGCCAGTACGTGGCCGACCAGGAGAACCCCAGCTCCGAAGTGCGTAGCCGTCGTCCGCTGCGCGCCGCTCAGGTCATCGTCAGCGATGTCGAAGGCGAGCCGGGCTGGTACCGCGTCAGCCTGAACGTGCGCCCGCACTTCAAGTACATGGGTGCCGACTTCACCCTGTCGCTGGTTGGCAAGCTGGACAAGGAATAAGCATCGATGAACGGATACGGCAGCCTGTTCGAGCGCCTCGGTGGCGAGGCCGGCCAACGTGCCGGCTGGAGCCGCGAGGTCGCCGCCATGGCCTCGGTGGCTGCCCATCTGGCCAAGATGCTCAGCACCCGTGCGGGCAGCGTGCAAACGCTGCCCGACTACGGGTTGCCCGATTTGAACGATATGCGCCTGTCGCTGCACGACTCGCTGCAGCAGGCGCGTATCGCCATCGAACGCTTCATCGAAGCGTACGAACCCAGGCTGACCCAGGTGCGGGTGATTTCCCTGCCGCGCACCCATGACCCATTGCGCCAGGCCTTCGCCATCGACGCGATGCTGGAAATGGACGGCATCAAGCGCCAGGTCAGTTTCTCCGCAAGCCTGGATGGCAGCGGTCAGGTCAACGTCAACCCAGGAGCCTCACATGTCCGGTAAACCCGCCGCCCGCCTGAGCGACCCCACCGCCTGCCCGATTCCCGGCCACGGCACCAACCCGATCGCCGCCGGCTCGCCCGACGTGCTGTTCGACAGCCTGCCGGCTGCGCGCATGGGTGACCCTTCCGCCTGTGGCGGCGCCATGGCCGGCGCGGTGATTCCTACCGTACTGATCAACGGCAAGCCGGCGGCAGTGGTAGGTAGTGTGGGGAGCCATGGCAATGTGGTGGTGAGTGGCTCCGGCACCGTACTGATTGGCACTAGTGGTGGTGGGGCGGCGTTTACCGCGCCTGCGCCACTTGTGATGGCCGGCGTTTTTAATGAGCACTTCGTTATTCGAGATGCGGTGAGCGGCGTTCCTGTTGCAGGGCGTGCATATCGTCTTGAGACTGAATCAGGGAAGGTCATCAACGGCGTCACGGATGAGAGCGGTAAGACCCAACTGATCGCTGCTGGCAAGGCCGAAGGCGTCAGATTGACGCTGGAACCACAAACAGCTCTCGTGATTGCTTAGGAGTCAGCATGTTTATCGCACCCATCCTTTCCAGGCTGTCTCCTGCTAGCGAAGTAGCTGGTAAAGAAGCTGCTGTAGAGACATTCAAGATCACTGATATTCCTCAAGCGATGGATACGCTCGGTTGGTCAGAGGGTGCGCGTGTAATGCGCAAGTGGTTCGACAATCCGGCGTATGAGTTGCCTATGGACGTAAAGCGCGGCAACGTCTCTCCCAGTAACCTAGCCCCGGCTCAATTGCTCACAGATATCCCTTTCGACTGGCTTTTCAGCAGCTCGACCAGAGTTCAAAGCCATGTCGAAGAATTGATCTCCACACTAAGTAATGTCACTGAATTCAACGCCACAGTTGGTCGCCTTAAGTCGCCGTTTGATCAACTCTCCAGAGGACTGATGGTTCTGATGACTCGCTTGCAGCGCATCGGTCATCTCAACGAGAAGACTTGTACCCTGCAGAATGCGTATGAGGATTTCAGCAACCTGTCCGCCATTCAACTGGAAGATACCTCTCAGTTCAATCTGATACGCATCGGAGCTAGTACGTGGGAAAAGGCTACCGATGCCCTTGACGATGTCTACGGAGCACTGGGTAGTTTCGCCATTAAAATTGCCGCCACCAAGATTAGAACCATAGCCAACGACCACGGCTTCCCTGCTATTGAAATTGAGGAAGTAGGTCTGTATGTCCGAGATACCTATGACTTCCTGAATACTGATGGGGATCAGCTTCTGGGTTATTGGAATAAACAAGGTGTCATCCGACCGGGCCCCATAGACTATTTTGCCGAACCGGACTTCATCGATAAAGCCGATCTCCGATATTTCAAGGTTACTAACGATAGCTTCAATAACTATCGCAAGAGATGGAACAAAGGCGGCGACTTTCTTGTGTTTTCGACAGTCAAGCACTACCCAGCGTCTATTGTTGTGCACTTGAGCAATACCGACTTTGAAGAATTTAAAGCGCGTGCATCGAGTATCTGAGACCACCATGCCTAGCAGACTTAGATACAAAGTTATTTTGATTGTGACGGCTGTCTTTGTACTGATGCCGTTAACCACCTGGCTGTACGTCAAGCTCAGCCTAAGCAGAAGCACCGAGCCATATGCAACTACATGGAGCACATCTCGCGCCTGCTATATCAACGCTTACATCCCAAAATTCTCTTCCCTTGGCGTACCCGGGAAGCTCGTCAAGCTCTTTAGCAGCGACGCATTTTTCCGTGTGTACCGTAAGGATGGGACTCTGCTTAAAAGCTCTGAATGGTTGCTATGGCAGCGTGAGTTTGCCGATAGTGAAAGTGAAAAATGGATTAACGGCAATGCGATCTATCCCACTAATGACGGCTATGCCGGCTGGACTCTGCGAGAGTGTGGTTAATCTCGACCTCTAATGGATATGGTGGTTGTCCGCTGCCTGAGAAAAATTAACTTCTTCCGGCATGGTGATAAGTAATTCGCAGTACATTGATAGAGAGGTCAGTATATGCCAAGCACGAGTATTGCCGGTTACCTAGCCACTGTTGCTGACAGTGATCTGTTTGGACTATTGGCCGTCTACTGCTTTGTGACTGCAATCCTTGGGTTTTCTGAGAATGTGCGTAATACAACGTCCTATCAATATATGGCGTTCCTTGGGCTCTTGGTTGTTCCGGCACTGCACGTTGCAGGTACTTATTTCCTTAACCAGGTGCCTGCCTGATGACCATGTCACCTGAATTGAAAACGTCGTTGGCGGCCTATCCACGCAAGGTCTTCATCGGTGAACAAGCCTCTGCAACGCACTACTGTGTACTGATGATCACTGAAGCTGAGATCCACGTGCTTCGTGATCTGATCGCAGAGCGATTTGGCCACACGAACATCGAATTGGAGCAGGTTGCTGAGCTGGTGAATAAAGACGGAGAGTTGTTGAAGCTCTCTGCACGCGAAGAATTCAACGGCTTGATCATCGAGCTGATCACCAACTCACAGATGTTTCTCGAAAGGCTCGACGCGACCTTCAAGGCGCCTCCGGCACCTTGGTTTGCCTTTCCAGACATGGCACCCATCGAGGCGATCATGAGCAAGCAGGGCAGCCTCGAATACTGGTGGGACAATATCTGGAATCCCTTTTGGCAACACGCCTCCGATGAAGTCCGCATGGCCTACCTGAAACAACACGAGGCCAGCGATGAATGGATCGAGTATTTGGTTGAACCCGCCAATGGCTCCGACTGATCAAGGATAGATAGATGTCTTTCAACCACTACTACCAAAGCGAACTCACCGCCCTGCGCCAACTGGGCAAGCGCTTCGCCGAGCGCAGCCCGGCGCTGGCGCCGTTTCTCGGCCAGGCCGGGCGTGATCCGGATGTCGAGCGCCTGCTCGAAGGCTTCGCCTTCCTTTCCGGGCGCCTGCGGCAAAAGCTCGATGACGAGCTGCCGGAGCTGACCCATTCGCTGATGCACCTGCTGTGGCCGAACTACATGCGCCCGCTGCCGGCCTTCAGCATGCTCCAGTTCGACCCGCTGACCCGGCCCGGCCCGGCACTGCCGGTGGCACGAGGTACGCCGGTAGAGGCCAAGCCGGTCGAGGACGTCACCTGCCGTTTTCGCACCTGCTTCCCCACCGAGGTGCTGCCGCTGGCACTGAACGGTCTGGATTATTCGGTCAAGGGCGACGGTGCACTGCTCAGCCTGCGCCTGGCGATGACGGCCGACGGCCATATCGGCGAGATCGGCCTGAACAAGCTGCGCCTGCACCTGGCCGGCGAGCGTTATATCGGCCAGATGCTCTACCTGGCGCTGCTGCGTAACCTCGGCGGCATCCAGGTGGTGCTGCTCGATGCCGCCGGCAAGCCGATGCAGGATGCCTTCGGCCAGACCCTCGGCACCCTGCAGCTCAAGCCCGAGCAGGTGCAGCCGGTGGGCTTCGCCGAAGACGAGGCGCTGATCCCCTACCCGCTGAACACCTTCCGTGGCTACCGCTACCTGCAGGAGTATTTCGCCTTCCAGGAGAAATTCCTCTTCGTCGACCTGCTCGGCCTGGATGCCGTCAACGGCCTGCCCGAGGATCTGCTCAAGCAGGCGCGTGGCCTGGAGCTGCGTTTCGATATCCACAAGGCTGGCGTGCAACGCATCCGCCCGACCCTGGAAAACGTGCGCCTGTACTGCACGCCGGTGGTCAACCTGTTCAAGCACGACGCCATCCCGATCCGCCTCGATGGCAAACAGGATCAGTACCTGCTGCTGCCCGCCGAATACGACTCGCAGCACTGCGGGGTGTTCTCGGTGGACTGCGTGACCGGCTGGAAGCCAGGTGGCATGGGCTACGAGGAGTACGTGCCGTTCGAGTCGTTCGAGCACGACCCCAGCTTCGACGTGCCGGTGGCGCGCCCACACTACAGCGTGCGCCAGCAGCCGTCGATGCTCGGCGAAGGCCTGGAAACCTGGCTCAGCTTCGGCCTGTACAACCTCGAACAACACGAGACGCTGTCCATCGAGCTGACCTGCACCAACCAGAATCTGCCACGCCAGTTGCGCCTGGGCGATATCTGCCTGCCCAGCGAAGACACCCCAGACTTTCTCAGCTTTCGCAACATCAGCGCGGTCACCCCGAGCTATGCACCGCCGCTGCACCGCGACTTCCTGTGGAAGCTGATTTCCAACATGTCGCTGAACTACCTGTCGCTGGCCAACGTCGAGGCGCTCAAGGTGATCCTCGAGACCTACGACCTGCCGCGCTACTACGACCAGCATGCCGAGCGCGTCAGCAAACGCCTGCTCGGCGGCCTCAAGAGCATCGGCCACCGCCATGTCGACCGCCTGCATCGTGGTCTGCCAGTGCGTGGCGTGCGTACCGAGCTGGTCATGAACCCCGAAGGCTACCTGGGCGAGGGCGATCTGTTCCTCTTCGCTTCGGTGCTCAATGAATTTTTCGCCCTCTACGCCAGTCTCAACAGCTACCACGAGCTGCACGTACAGAGTACACAGGGAGAGTCGTACAAATGGACGCCACGCATGGGGCAACAGCCCCTGCTCTGAATCGGCTCAGCCGGGGTATCCGCGAGTACAGCCTGTTCCAGGCCGTACAACTGGTGCTCGAGCGCCTTGCAGCGGCCCATCCGCATCTGGATGAGGAGCGCCTCTACGAGCATCTGGAGTTCCAGGCCAACCCGAGCCTGGGCTTCCCGGGTAGCGACATCGACCGCGTGCAGTTCTTCGAGGAACACGGCGAGCTGCGCGCGCGCATGCGCGTCAACCTGGTCGGCCTGTTCGGTGGTGGCTCGCCGCTACCGGCGTTCTACAGCGAACAGGCCCTAGGCGACAGCGAAGACGGCAACCCGACCCGCGATTTCCTCGACCTGTTCAACAACCGCCTGCAACGCCTGCTGCTGCCGATCTGGAAGAAGTACCGCTACCGCGCCTGCTTCCAGAGCGGTGCAGTGGACGCCTTCTCGGCACACCTGTTCGCCCTGATCGGCCTCGGCAGCGAGCAGATCCGCCAGGCCCAGGAGCTGAACTGGAAGCGCCTGCTGCCCTACCTCGGCCTGCTCAGCCTGCGTGCCCACTCGGCGGCGCTGATCGAGTCGGTGCTGCGTTACTACTTCAAGCATGCCGAGCTGTTCATCGAGCAGTGCCTGGAGCGCCAGGTCACCGTGCTGGAGGAACAGCGCAATCGCCTCGGCCTTGCCAACAGCCGCCTCGGTGAGGACACCGTGCTCGGTGAGCATGTGCGCGACCGCGGCGGCAAATTCCGCATTCACGTGCGCCAGCTCGGCTGGACACGCTTTCACGAGTTCCTGCCGATCGGCACGGGTTACCAGCCGCTGTGTGCGCTGGTGCGCTTCACCCTGCGCGATCCGCTGGACTACGACATCCGCCTGGAACTGCGCCAAGACGAAATTCGTGACCTGCGCATCGGCGAAGAAAATCCCTGCCTGTTAGGGTGGACGACCTGGCTTGGCCGTGAAAACGCCGACGGCCTGGTCACGCTCGGCAGCAAAACACATTAAGGAAGATGAAATGATCAACGTCGATCTGCAACAACTGGTTCAAGCCCTGGACGCCGCGAGCAAACGCGATCTGGAGATGGCCGCCGAGCGCTGCGTGGTACGCGGCGGCAACAAGATTCTCGTCGAAGACCTGCTGCTGGGCCTGCTGGAGCGCCCGGAAAGCCTGCTGGCGCGCGCGCTGCAGGATGCCGAACTGGACGCTGGCGAGCTGGCCCAGGCCCTGCAACCGCGCGGCGAACACAGCGAGTCGCGCAACCCGGTGTTTTCCGCCGAGCTGGTGCAGTGGCTGCAGGATGCCCTGCTGGTGGCCAACCTGGAGCTGGGTGCCAGCCAGATCGACCAGGCTGCGCTGATCCTCGCCCTGCTGCGCAACCCCATGCGCTACGCCGGCAGCCGCTACCAGGCGCTGCTGGGCAAGCTCAACGCCGAACGCCTGCGCGACTTCGCCCTCAGCCAGCAGCCGCAGGCCGCAGGTGGCAAGCCGGCAGCGGGTGGTGAATCCAACCTGGCGCGCTTCACCCACAACTTCACCCAGCAGGCCCGCGACGGCAAGCTCGACCCGGTGCTGTGCCGCGATGGCGCGATCCGCCAGATGGTCGACATCCTCGCCCGCCGACGCAAGAACAACCCCATCGTGGTCGGCGAGGCCGGCGTCGGCAAGACCGCCATCGTCGAAGGCCTGGCCCTGCGCATCGCCAATGGCGAGGTGCCGCAGGTGCTCAAGGGCGTCGAACTGCTGTGCCTGGATCTCGGCCTGCTGCAGGCCGGCGCCAGCGTCAAAGGCGAGTTCGAGCGTCGCCTGCAAGGGGTGATCGACGAGGTGAAAGCCTCGCCCAAGCCGATCATCCTGTTCATCGACGAAGCCCACACCCTGATCGGCGCTGGTGGCCAGGCCGGCAGCGGCGACGCCGCCAACCTGCTCAAGCCGGCGCTGGCCCGTGGCGAGCTGCGCACCATCGCTGCCACCACCTGGAGTGAATACAAGAAGTACTTCGAGAAGGACCCGGCCCTGGCCCGTCGCTTCCAGCCGGTGCAACTGCACGAGCCCACCGTCGACGAGGCGGTGACCATTCTGCGTGGTCTGGCGCCGGTGTACGAGAAGAGCCACGGCATCTACCTGCGTGACGACGCGGTGGTCGCCGCCGCCGAACTGTCGGCGCGCTACCTGGCCGGTCGGCAACTGCCGGACAAGGCCGTGGACGTGCTCGACACCGCCTGCGCCCGCGTACGTATCAGCCTGGCTGCTGCCCCCGAGGCGCTGGAGCGCCTGCGCGGCGAGATCGCCGAGGGCGAGCGCCAGGGTGAAGCCATGCGCCGCGACCTGGAAGCCGGTCTGAATATCGACCATGAAACCCTGGATGCCCTGGAAGAGCGCCTGGTCGTCGCCCGCGCCGAGTTGGAACAATTGGAAACCCGCTGGGCCATACAGCGTGAGCTGGCCGAACATCTGCTGGAACAGCGCAAGCAATGCGCCGCCGCGCGTCTGCCGGGCGAAGAAGAAACCAGCGACGAACCGCGCCCGAGCCTGGAAGAGCTGGAAGCCGAGCTGCGCACCATCCAGGCCGAGCTGGCCGCTGCCCAGGCCAGCGAGCGCCTGGTCAGCTTCGAGGTCTGTCCGCGCCTGGTGGCCGAGGTGATCAGCCACTGGACCGGCGTGCCGCTGAGCCAGTTGGCCCGCGAGCACAACACCAAGGTCATCACCTTCGCCGAGGATCTGCGCCAGCGCGTGCGTGGTCAGGAGCAGGCGATCCAGGCGCTAGACAAGGCCATGCGCGCTACCGCCGCCGGCCTCAACAAACCCGATGCACCAGTCGGCGTGTTCCTCCTGGTCGGCCCCAGCGGCGTCGGCAAGACCGAAACCGCCCTTGCCTTGGCCGACCTGCTGTACGGCGGCGAGCGCTTCCTCACCGTGATCAACATGTCCGAGTTCCAGGAGAAGCACACCGTCTCGCGCCTGATCGGCGCGCCGCCCGGCTACGTCGGCTATGGCGAAGGCGGCATGCTCACCGAGGCGGTGCGGCAGAAGCCCTACTCGGTGATCCTCCTCGACGAGGTGGAAAAGGCCGATCCGGACGTGATGAACGTCTTCTACCAGATCTTCGACAAGGGCGTGGCCAACGATGGCGAAGGGCGTGAGATCAACTTCCGCAACACCCTGATCCTGATGACCAGCAACCTGGCCAGCGATCGCATCGCCAGCCTCTGCGCCGGCGGCGAACGCCCGGCTGCCGAGGATCTGGAGCTGGCCATCCGTCCGCAACTGTCGCAGCACTTCAAGCCGGCCCTGCTCGGGCGCATGCGCGTGGTGCCGTACTACCCCATGGACGCTGACCTGCTGCGCCAGTTGGTGGGCCTCAAGCTGGCCCGTTTCGGCGAGCGCCTGGCCCGTCGTCAGTTGGCCTTCAGCCACTGCGACGGCCTGGTCGAGCACCTGGCCGAGCGCTGCACCCATGGCGACAGCGGCGCGCGCCTGATCGATCACCTGATCGACCAGCACCTGCAACCGCTGGTGGTCGACCGCCTGCTCGACGCCATGGCCGCTGGCGAAAGCCTGCAGCGCGTGCACGCCACGCTGGATGCCGATTCCACTGTGATCTGCGAGTTCGCCTGAGATGACGCCGATGTTCGCCGCAATCCCGCAGCCGCTGCGCTACGCCGAGGCCCTGCTGCAGCGCTACGCCGAACTGGCCGGCGCGGCCAGCAGCGAGCGTCTGCTCGCCGAGCTGGTGCGCGCCGCGGCCGAGCTGGCCGACTGCGAGCTGGGTCAGCTCTACCTGCTGGATCACACCAACACCCGCCTGACCCTCAGCGCCGAGTGGCTGGACGGCACACTGCAAGCGCGCACTGCCGCCAGCCTGCCCAGCGACTACGATGGCGAGCACTTGCTGCAGTACTGCCTGTGCCAGAACCAGCCGCTGTGCATCGAGGAACTCGACAGCAGCCTGCACGCCATCGCCTGCCTGCCCGAGGGCACCGCCTGGCGTAGCCTGCTGTGCCTGCCGCTGAGCAACGCCGAAGGCCACTGCCGTGGCCTGCTGCTGGTGGCCAGCCATGGCCCGCGCGAGCTGCAGGGTTTCGTTGCCTCGTTCGCTCATCTGGGCAGTTTCGCCTTGGCGCAACTGCAACTGCTGCAACGCCTGCGTGCCCCGGCGAACGACGAGCTCCCCACGCCGAATGTGGCCACGCCCTGCGCTAGCGGCTACGGCCTGCTGGGCCAGAGCCAGGCCATCCAGCAGGTCTATCAACTGATCGGCAAAGTGCTGCACAGCACGGTCAGCGTGCTGGTCACCGGCGAAACCGGCACCGGCAAGGAGCTGGTCGCCCGCGCCATTCACGACTGTGGTTCGCGGCGCAGCAAGGCCTTCGTCGTGCAGAACTGCGCGGCCCTGCCGGAGAACCTGCTGGAAAGCGAGCTGTTCGGTTACCGCAAGGGGGCCTTCACCGGCGCCGATAGCGACAAACCCGGCCTGTTCGACATCGCCAACGGCGGCACCCTGTTCCTCGACGAGATCGGCGACATGCCGCTGACCCTGCAGGCCAAGCTGCTGCGCGTGCTGCAGGAGGGCGAAGTGCGCCCACTGGGCAGCAACGAGACGCACAAGGTGGACGTGCGCATCATCGCCGCCACCCACCAGGAACTGCGCAAGCATGTCGAGGACGGGCGCTTCCGCGAAGACCTGTTCTATCGCCTGTCCAACTTCCCCATCGAGCTACCGCCGCTGCGCCAGCGTGGCGAAGACATCCTGCTGCTCGCCCGCCATTTCGCCAGCACCGCCAGCAGCCTGCTGCAACGCGACGCCTGCCGCTGGAGCGACGCCGCGCTTGAGCACCTGGCCGGTTATGCCTTCCCCGGCAACGTGCGCGAACTCAAGGGCCTGGTGGAACGTGCGGTGCTGCTGTGTGAAGGCGGCGAACTGCTGCCCGAGCACTTCAACCTGGAGCAGAGCCCCTACGTCGAAACCACGCCGCTGAGCCTGCGTGAGCGCATGGATCGTCTCGAGCGAAACCTGCTGCTCGACTGCCTGCGCAAGAACCGTGGCAACCAGACCAACGCCGCCAACGAGCTGGGGCTGCCCCGACGCACCCTGCTGTACCGCATGCAGCGGCTGAAGATCAGCCCGAGTGAAGTGTGATGGGAGAGATCATGAGGCATTTCCTGGGCCGTATTTCGTGGTTCGTGCTGGAACCAATGATTTCCAGCGGAAGAATTGGGCGACTCAAGTATCTGTTGCTCCATGTGTGGAGTGCCTGGCCGATCTTCCTGCTCGTTGCCATCAGTGGCGAGAGCTATCCGATGTGGCTGCAGTACGTGCTCTCTTCCTTTGCTCTTTTCGCCTTCCTTTACTGGTGGGTTGCCACGCTAACTGCTGGCGTTCGTCGCCTGCATGATCTGGGTCGAAGCGGCTACTGGGTGCTACTGATCAATCTGATCTGGCCGCTACTGCTGATCTGGCCCGGTCAACGCCAGAGCAATCGCTATGGTTCTCCCACACCTGAACGTTTTGCTGCCAAACAGTTAAACGGGGCCATCTGACATGTTCATTTCCACATCTCTCAAAGGAGCGCATTCCATGCAGCATCGCTACCGAACCGCCGTCCTGCTGGCCCTGGCCATTGCCCTGGCCGGCTGCGCTGGCAACTACAAGTTCAGCGACGATCAATACCGCCCGCTGGGCGACCCTCAAGCAGAGAAACGCGGCCACTGACCGCAAGGAGTAGGTTCACCATGGAACTGGTATTCGATGTGGTCAGCGCGCAGCAGTTCGTGCCAGGTCTGATGACCACCAAGACCTTCAAGCAGGCCGGTGGCGTGATCGGCCGTGCCGAGGAATGCGACTGGGTGATCCCCGACCGCAAGCGGGTCATCTCCAGCCGGCACGCGGAAGTGAGCTATCGCGATGGCGCCTTCTACCTGACCGATACCAGCAGCAATGGCATATCCCTCAAGGACAGCGGTGCCAGCCTGGCCAAGGGCCGCCCGCAGCGTATCGAGCACGGCAGCGTGTACTGCCTGGGCGACTTCGAGATACGCGCGCGGCTGATCCGCGACCCGGCCATGTTCGAGGGCGATATCGGCCTGCCACAGGCGGCCGGCAGCATCATCCCCGATGATGCCTTCCTAGATCTCGACCCGATCACCGCCCTGGAGCAACAGGAGCGCGTCTACGCCGAAGTGGACGACCTGACCGCCGTGCTGCGCCCCAGCAACGCCCAGGCGCAGCAACGCGACTATGCGCAGATCGACGAGGAAAACCTGCTGGTGCCCGAGCTGGTGATGCCGACTCCCGCGCCGCAAGCCAAGCCTGCCCCGGAACCCGAGCGCCTGCCGCCGACCTTCTGGGAGAAATTCGCCGACGCCCTCGGCGTGCGCCTCGACGACCTAGACGAAGAAGCCCGCCAAGCCCTGGCGCTCAATGCCGCGAAACTGCTCAAGCAAAGCGTCGGCAGCCTGCAACAGGCCCTGCGCACCCGCAGCGAGCTGAAGAACGAACTGCGCCTGGCCCTAACCACCGTGCAGAGCGCCGGCAACAACCCGCTCAAGCATGGCCTGGATACCAGTGAAACCCTCAGCGTCCTGCTGCGTGGCGGCAAGGCCGGGCAACTACCCGCCGAGCAGGCCATCAGCCGCAGCTTTCGCGATCTGCAGGCGCATCAGGTGGCGCTGCTCGCCGCCAGCCGCGCAGCGGTCAAGGGCATGTTCGAGCAACTGGCCCCCGAGCAACTGACCCTGCGCTTCGAGCGCGAAGGCCGCAAACCCCTGATCGCCACCGATGGCAGCCGCTGGCGCGCCTATCGTCGCCTGCACACCTCGCTGGAAAAGAACGACGACTGGAGCGACCGCCTGTTCGCCCGCGATTTCGCCAGCGCCTACGAAGAGCAGGTTCGCCTGATCGCCACCCTCAATACCGACCTTCAAGGATGATACCCATGCCTCGCTTGCTTACCCTGGCGCTCACCGCTGCGCTGCTGACCCTCGCCGGTTGCTCCGCGCTGTCGCCCTACTCCAAGCTGACCAAACTGGATCTGAGCCTGGCCGGTAGCGACCAGCTCAACCCGGATCTCAACGGCCGCCCCTCGCCCATCGTGGTACGCCTGATGGAGCTCAAGCACCCGGTGGCCTTCGAGAACGCCGATTTCTTCTCCCTCTACCAGCGCCCCAAGGAAGCCCTGGCGCCTGACCTGGTGGCCTACGAGGAACTGGAGCTGCGCCCAGGTGAAACCCGCGACCTCAAGCTCACGGTGCAGGAAGGCAGCCGCTACGTCGGCGTGCTCGCCGCCTACCGCGACCTGCCGGAAGCCGACTGGCGCTACGTCATCCCGGTGGAGGCACTGGAGCGCAACCAGGCCAATCTGAGCCTGGACGAGCGCGGCATCCGTAACCTCGATGACGAGCAGGAGCAGGCACAATGAGCCAGCACAAAGTCATCTGGCAGGAAGGCATGCTGCTGCGCCCGCAGCACTTCCAGCAGAACGATCGCTATCTCGATCACCAGCTCAAGGTGCGTACGCAGAAGCTGGCCAGCTATGCCTGGGGCTTCTTCGAGCTGGAGATCGACCGGCAATTCCTCAACATGGGCAAGCTGGTGGTGAGCAAGGCCAGCGGTGTGCTGCCCGACGGCAGCCTCTTCGACCTCGGCGTCGAGCGCGAGCCGCTGGGCCTGGACGTGCCGCCGAACACCGGCAATACCCCGGTGTACCTGGCGCTGCCGCTGGTCACCGGCAACCACATCGAGAGCCGTCGCCCGGAGCAGAAGGACGTACTGGCCCGCTATGTCGCCTTCGACGAAGAGGTTGCCGACTGCAACGCCGGCGACAGCAGCGTCAGCCAGGTCAGCACCGGCCGCCCGGATTTCCGCCTGCTGCTCGGCGAGCAGCAGAACGACCAGGCCTACGTCAAACTCAAGCTGTGCGACGTGCTCGACACCACCCCGGATGGGGTGATCAGCCTCGACCCGGAATTCAGCCCCACCTACGTCAACTTCCAGGCCTCCGGCTACCTGCTGAGCTGCCTCAAGGAAGTGATCAGCATGCTCGCCCACCGTGGCGACATCCTCGCCGAGCGTATCCGCGCCACCGGCAAGGTGGGCGGCGCCGAGGTCGGCGACTTCATGATGCTGCAGTTGATCAACCGCTACGAGCCGATCCTGCGTCACCACCTGGGCGTCGAGCAGGTGCACCCGGAGCAGATCTACCGCGAGCTGGTCGGCCTGCTTGGCGAGCTGGCCACCTTCTCCAGCGAAAGCAAGCGTCCGCGCCTGGAGGGCCGCTACCTGCACAGCGACCAGGGTCTGAGCTTCCGCAAGCTGATGGACGCCATCCGCCAGGTGCTGTCGATGGTGCTCGAACAGCACGCCATCGAGATGCTCCTGCAGCAACGCCAGTACGGCATCCAGGTGGCGCCGCTGCACGACCACAAGCTGCTCGGCACCTCCAGCTTCGTGCTCGCCGCCAGCGCCCAGTGCGACTCCGAGGAGCTGCGCCAGCGCCTGCCGGCGCACCTCAAGGTCGGCCCGGTGGAGCGCATCCGCCAACTGGTCAACCTGCACCTGCCGGGGATCAAGGTCAAACCGCTGCCGGTGGCACCACGGCAAATCCCCTTCCACTCGGGCAAGACCTACTTCGCCTTGGAGCTCAGCTCCGAAGAGCTGGCGCAGTTGGAACGCTCCGGCGGCTTTGCCTTCCACGTGTCCGGCGAGTTCTCCGGGCTTGAGCTGAAATTCTGGGCGATCAGGAACTGACCATGACAACCAAGGAAATGGAATACGGCCAGGATGACAAGACCGTCATCCTCAACCGCAAGGGCGAAGCCCGTGCCGAAAGTCCGCTGACCGACTTCAGCGCGCCGCCGAAATTCGAGCAGCTCGAAGAGCGCATGATCTTCGCCGCACGCCTGCGCCCGGCAGAGAGCTTCAACATCAGCCTCAACCCGTTGGTGGCCGCGGCCTCCTCGCTGCTCTCGGAAGTGGTGCGCCTCAAGCACAGCTTCGAGAGCGAGGATCTGGACGCCCTCAACCAGCGCCTGACCCGCGAGATCAAGGTGTTCGAGCACCGCGCCCTGCAGGATGGCGCCGAGAGCAGCCAGGTGATGGCGGCGCGCTACGTGCTGTGCACCGTGGTCGACGAGGCGGTGGTGACCACCCCCTGGGGCAACGAGAGCCAGTGGTCGCAGATGAGCCTGCTGTCCTCCTTCCACAACGAAACCTTCGGCGGCGAGAAGTTCTTCCAGTTGCTCGAACGCCTGTCGCGCAACCCGGTCAAGCACCTGCCGATGCTGGAGCTGATGTACCTATGCCTGTCACTCGGTTTCGAGGGCAAGTACCGCGTGTTGCAGCGCGGCATGCTTGAACTGGAAGCGGTGCGCGACAGCCTCTACCGGCAGATTCGCCAGTTGCGTGGCGACGTGCCGCGCGAGGTGTCGCCGCACTGGCAGGGCCTCAAGGACACCCGTCGACGCCTGGTGCGCATCGTGCCCTGGTGGCTGGTGGCCCTGTTCACCCTGATGTGCCTGGTGATGATGTATGCCGGCTTCGCCTGGGTACTGGGCGAGCAGCGCGACACCGTCCTCAAGCCGTATCAGCAACTCGACCCGGCCTCGGGTGTCAGCATGGATGACGTGAAATGAAGAGCTTTTTCGCCAAATTAGGCGCCTTTTTCCGCAAGACCTGGGTCTGGAGCCTGTGCCTGGTGCTGGTGCTCGCCCTGCTGGTGTGGTTCGTCGGCCCGCTGCTGGCGGTCAACGACTACAAGTTCTGGGAGTCGGCCACCAGCCGCCTGCTGACCATCAGCCTGATCTTCCTGCTCTGGGGCCTGGCCATGGTCTTCGCCAGTTGGCGTGCCACCGCGCGCAAGAAGGCCGCCGAGAACGACGCCGATGCCCAGGAGCGCCTGCGCCGCGAGGAGCAGGTCAACGAGGAGCAGGCCGAGCTGCGCCACCGCTTCAAGGACGCCCTGCGCACCCTCAAACGCTCCAGCCTGTACCGTGGCCGTAGCGAGAAATGGCGCAATGACCTGCCCTGGTACCTGCTGCTCGGCCCGCAAGGCAGCGGCAAGACCAGCCTACTGGACTTCTCCGGCCTGGACTTCCCGCTCAACCGTGGCGAGAGCCAGCGCCTGACCAAGGACGTCTCCGGCACCCGTTACGCCGACTGGTACTTCGCCGACCACGCGGTGCTGATCGACACCGCCGGGCGTTATCTCACCCAACCCGACGCGCAGATCGACAGCAGCGGCTGGAATACCCTGCTCGGCCTGCTCCGCCAGCGCCGGGCGCGCCCGCTCAATGGCGTACTGGTGAACATCCCGGTCGAGTATCTGCAGGGCGGCAGCGAAGTGGAGCTGGAAACCCTGGCACGCCAGACCCGCCAACGCCTGCATGAAATCCATCAACGCCTCGGTGCCGACGTGCCGGTCTACCTGGTGCTGAGCAAGGCCGACAAGGTGCTGGGCTTCGACGAGTTCTTCGATCAGCTCTCGCGTGAGGAAAGCGAGCAGGTGCTCGGCGCCAGCTTCCGCAAGGAGCAGAACCCCAGCGACGTCGGCGTGGTGCGCCAGGAGTTCGAGGAACTGCTGCGCCGCCTCAACAGCCAGGTGATCCTGCGCATGCACCAGGAGCGCGACACCCAGCGCCGTGGCCGCATTCTCGATTTCCCGCACCAGCTCGGCCTGATTGGTGAGCGCCTGTGCCTGTTCATCGAGCTGGCCTTCTCCGGCAACCGCTACCAGCGCGCCAGCAAGCTGCGCGGCTTCTACCTGACCAGCGCGCCGCAACTGAACGAACAGCTCGACCCGCTGACCGCCGGCATCGGCCGCAACATCGGCCTGACCGACAGCGCCCTGCCCACCTTCCGCACGGGCCGTGCGCGCTTCATCAACCACCTGCTCAGCCGGGTGATCTTCCCCGAGTCGGAACTGGCCGGCCTGGATCAGAAGGAAGTACGCCGTATCGACTGGGGCCAGCGCGCCATGTACGCCACCGCCTTCGTCGTCCTGGCCGTGTTCGGCGTGCTCTGGGCCACCGGCTTCTCAGCCAACCACGGGCGCCTGGAAGAGCTGCGTGACATCGCCCAGACGCTCACCCAGGAGCATGAGTCGATCAACCCGCAGGACGATGCCCTGCAAGTGCTCAAGGCGCTGGACAGCAGCTACGCCGCCACCCAGGTGTTCCCGCCCAAGGGCGATGTGTCCTACCTGCAACGCACCGGCCTGTTCCAGGGCGAGGCGGTCAACCCGCCGGTGTACTCGACCTACCGTGCCGAGCTGGAAAACCTCCTGCTGCCGCGCGTGGCGCGGCAACTGGAGGCGCAGATCCGCGCCAACCTGGGTGATCGCGAGCGCCTGCTCGGCAGCCTGCGCGCCTATCTGATGCTCAATCTGGAAGAACGTCGCGACCCCGACTTCCTCAAGGAATGGGTGGCCGCCGACTGGTCGGTGCGTTACACCGGCAACAGCCTGGCGCAGCATGGCCTCAACACCCACTTCGCCCGTCTGCTGAGCGAGCCGTTCGCGCCCTATGCGCTCAATGCGCAACTGGTGGCCCAGGCACGCCAGGTGCTGCGCAGCGAGTCGCTGGCCAACGTGGTCTATCGCATGCTCCGCGAGCAGGCGCGCAGCCTGCCGGACTACCGCCTGAGCCAGAAGCTCGGCCCGCAAGCCGGGCTGATCAATGGCAGCGACTACGCCATCCCCGGCTTCTACACCCAGAGCGGCTACAGCAAGACCTTCACCGCTCAGGGTGGCAGCCTGGTGCGCGAGATCCTGCGCGACAACTGGGTGCTGGGCGAAGGCGAGACCCTCAGCGCCGGCGACCTCAGCCGCCTGATGGTGGAGCTGGAGCAACTGTACTTCCGCGACTACGGCAACTACTGGGGCGAAGCCATCGCCCAGCTCAGCCTGGAGCCCATCGGCAGTGCCGGTCGCGGTGCCGCCATGCTCAATGGCCTGACCGCTGCCAACTCGCCGTTGCTGCAACTGCTGGTGGAGATTCGCGACAACACCCGCTTCAAGGGCCTGGCCGAAGCCGCCGATGATGCCGGTGCCGCCGCTGATGCCCTGGAAGGCGCCAAGGGCAAGCTGGGCAAGGCTGCCAAGCTGGCCAGCGCCGCCGCCGAACAGGCTCAGCAAGCCCTGGCCAAGAACACCCCGGACACCGCGCGCAAGACCCTGGAGCGCCGCTTCGAGAGCCTGCACAAGCTGCTCGACGACAACGGCGGTGCCGGTGTCGACCTGGCGGCCGGCATGCAGGCGCTGGACGAGCTGCAACGACAACTGGCCAGCCTGGCCAATGCCGGTGCCAGCGACCAGGCCGCGTTCGAGATGGCCAAGGCGCGCATGGCTGGCAAGCGTGACGCGATCAACCAGGTGCGCAGCGCCGCCGCACGCCTGCCGCAGCCGGTGGGCAACTGGCTGGCACTGCTGGCCGAGGATAGCTGGACACTGGTGCTCAACGACGCCTACCACTTCCTCAACCAGCGCTACCAGAGCGAGCTGTACGCGGCCTACGACAACTCGCTGAAGCAGCGTTACCCGTTCAGTGCGCACAGCGAGAGCGACGTGGCGGTGGCCGACTTCCGCGAGTTCTTCAAGGCCCAGGGCATCGCCGAGCGCTTCTTCGACCAGTACCTGCGCGCCTTCGTTAGCGGCAGTGCCGACGAATACCGCCTGCGTCGCGTCGATGGCCGTGGTCTGCCGCTGTCGCGCGAGTTCCTCCTGCAGATGAGCCGCGCCCAGGTGATCCGCCGCAGCTTCTTCGCCGAGAACCCGGCCGAGCCGCAGGTGCTGTTCAAGCTCGAGCCTTACTCGCTGGACTCCAGCCTGAGCCGCGCCGACTTCCGCTTCGGCAATCAGGGGCTGGAATACCGCCACGGCCCGATCGTCGCCACCGCCTTCCGTTGGCCGGCGACGAGCGGCGAGGATCGCACCAGCCTGGTGGTCGAGGAACTGGGTGGGCGCCGCGTCGGCATCGAGAAGAACACCGGCCCCTGGTCGCTGTTCCGCCTGCTCGACCTGATGGACGTGGACTACCACAGCGGCCGTGACGTGCTGATCCTCAAGGCCAACCTTGGGGGCTTGCATGCCAACTACCTGCTGCACAGCCAGCGCTCGCCGAATCCATTCGACATCGGCCTGCTGCGCAGCTTCAAGTTGCCGGCGACGCTCTGATGAGCGCTGTTGCCAACGCCTGGCGCAGCGCCGCGCGCACCGACACCGGCAAGGTGCGCGCGCGCAACGAGGACGCCTTCCTGGCCCTGCCCGAGCAGGGCCTGTGGGTGGTGGCCGATGGCATGGGCGGGCACCAGAACGGTGCCCTGGCCAGCCGCCTGGTGGTCGAGCATTTGGCCGAGTTGCCACGCGATGGTGGCCTGGCAGAACGCCTGGTGAACCTGCGCCAGTGCCTGCATCGCCTCAACCATCGCCTCGGCCAGGAACTGACGGTAACCGCCGAACGCACCGACACGGTGATCGGCACCACCGTGGTCGCCCTGCTGCTGGAAGACGACCGTGCCGCCTGTGTCTGGGCCGGCGACAGCCGCTGCTACCTCTGGCGTGGCGCGCGGCTGTACCAACTGAGCCGCGACCATTCCCTGGTGCAGCAACTGATCGACGAACAGGGCCTGGCGCCGCAGGAGGCCGCGCGCCACCCGGCGGCCCATGCCCTGACCCGCGCCATTGGCGCCAGCGAAACCCTGCAACTGGACATCCTCGAACTCGACGTGCTGCCCGGCGATGTCTTTTTGCTGTGCAGCGACGGGCTCTACCAGGGCGTTTCCGCCGACACGCTGGGCGCCTGCCTCAACCTGCCTTCGCCGCACCTGGCCGTGGAGCGCCTGTTCCAGCACGCGCTCGACGGCCCGGCCCGTGACAACATCAGCGCCGTGGTGATCCGCCGATGACCGAATCCGCCGAAGCCAGCAACCTCACCTACTTCGCCCTGGCCGCCACCGCTGCCAAGCCCGCCGAGCGCGCAACCCCGCGCCAGGCGCCGGGCGAGCTGCCGGACGTGCTCGGCGGGCGCTACAAGATCGAGCGCCTGCTCGGCGTCGGCGGCATGGGCGCGGTGTACCGTGCCCGCGACCTGCTGCGCGAACAGTTCGGCGACCCCGAACCCTACGTGGCGCTGAAGACCCTCAGCGACGACTTCGCCGAGTACCCGGACGCCAACGCCCTGCTCTACAGCGAGTTCGCCCTCACCTCGCGGCTCAACCATCGCCACGTGGTGCGCCTGTTCGGCTTCGAGGTGGACACGGCCTGCGAACGCGCCTTCATCACCCTGGAGCTGATGCGTGGCCTGACCCTGGATCAACTGCTCTGCGAGCGCCCCGAAGGCCTGAGCTGGGAAGAGCTGCGCGATATCGCCATTCCCCTGCTCGACGCACTGGCCTACTCCCACGAACTGGGCGTACTGCACGGTGATCTGAAACCCAGCAATGTGATGCTGGCCGACGACGGCCTGCGCCTGTTCGATTATGGTCTGGGCCAGCCGGTGGAAGGCCTGCTGCCCGGCCTGCCACGTCTGTGCCGCAATCGCATCGCCGCCTGGACGCCCCGCTACGCCGCACTGGAATTGCTCGAAGGCGCCGCGCTGTCGGCCGCCGCCGATGTCTATGCAGTGGCCTGCGTGCTGGTGGAACTGGCCAGCGGGCAACACCCGTTCCGCCGCCTGAGTGCCAAGCAAGCCAGGAGCATGGAACTGGACAAGCATCTGCAACGCCCGGCGCAGGTGCCCCAGCACTGCTGGCAGGCCCTGCGCACCGCGCTGGCCTTCGAGGAAAGCCAGCGGCAAATCGATTGCAACGCGCTGCTCGAGGCCTTTCGCCGGCCACCAGCTTCGCGTCTGCAACGCTGGCTGGGCAAAAAAGCGTAGCAGGCAGTTGAAAACGGACTCACTCGAAAGGATACGCACATGTTCAACCCGGCCAACGAAACCCATTTCAGCCTGAACATCGAGGGTGTCGAGCACGACCTGCAGGTGCTCGAATTCAACGGGCGAGAGGCCGTCAGCCAGCTCTACCGCTTCGACGTGGAACTGATCAGCGAGCGCCCCGACCTCGACCTCAAGGCCCTGCTGCAACAGCGTGCCTTTCTCGCCTTCAGCCCCAATGGCGATGGCATCCACGGCATCATCCACCGCGCCGAGCAGGGCGAGTCCGGCAAACGCCTGACCCGCTACCGCCTGAGCCTCGTGCCGCAGCTCAAGCTGCTCGAATACCGCATCAACCAGCGCATCTTCCAGCATCTGAGCGTGCCGCAGATCGTCGCCCAGGTGCTCGAGGAACACGGCATCGTCCAGGGTGGCTACGAATTCCAGCTCGGCCCCACCGTCTACCCCGAACGCGACTACTGCGTGCAGTACGACGAGAGCGACCTGCACTTCGTCCAGCGCCTGTGCGAAGAGGAAGGCATCCACTACCACTTCCGCCACAGCGAAAGCGGCCATGTGCTGGTGTTCGGCGACGACCAGAGCGCCTTCGCCAAGCTTGGCCGGCCCACGCCCTACGTTCAGGACAGCGGCATGACCGCCGATGACCCGGTGCTCAAGCGCCTGGCCCTGCGCCTGGAAACCCGTACCCGGCGCACCACGCGCCGCGACTACGACTTCGAGCAACCGCGCCTGTTGCTGGAAGCCACCTACCAGGGCGATAAGGCCGGCGAGCTCGACCACCTGCCCGCCCTCGAAGACTACGACTATCCTGGCCGCTACACCGACCGCACGCGCGGCAAGCACCTGGCCAAACGTGCCCTGGAACGCCACCGCAGCGACTACCAGCAACTGCAAGGCAAGAGCGACCAACCGCGCCTGGTCAGCGGCCACCTGCTGGAGATCTCCGAACACCCGCAGCGCGAATGGAACGCCCTGTGGCTGCTCACCGAAGTGCAGCACCAAGGCAAGCAACCGCAAGTCTTGGAAGAGTCGATACTCGATCTCCCCTCTCCCATTCATGGGAGAGGGGCCGGGGAGAGGGTGTATCAGGCGACACCGACTTTACCCAGGGCTACCGCAACCGCTTCCTCGCCACCCCCTGGGACGTGCCCTTCCGCCCACCGCTGAAACACCCCAAACCCAAGGTACTGGGCAGCCAGACCGCCGTGGTCACCGGCCCTGTCGGCGAAGAAATCCACTGCGACCAGTATGGCCGGGTGAAGGTGCAGTTCTTCTGGGATCGCGAAGGCCAGGCCGACGACAAGACAAGCTGCTGGCTGCGCGTCAGTTCGAGCTGGGCGGGTGATCGCTACGGCGCCATCACCATCCCCCGTATCGGCATGGAGGTACTGGTCACCTTCCTCGAAGGCGACCCCGACCAACCGCTGGTCACCGGCTGCCTGTACCACGCCGAACACGTCGTGCCCTACGACCTGCCGGCGAACAAGACCCGCAGCGTGTTCAAGACCCTCAGCAGCCCGGGTGGTGGCGGCTATAACGAACTGCGCATCGAAGACCGCAAGGGCGCCGAGCAGATCTACCTGCACGCCCAGCGCGACTGGGACGAAAACATCGAGCACGACCAGAAGATCCGCGTCGGCAACGAGCGCCACGACACCGTGGAGAAGAACAGCTACACCGAGCTGCTGGCCGAGGAACACCTCACCGTCACCGCCGAGCGCAAGGTGGAAGTCAAACCGCAGGATCACTTGACGGTAGGCACCGACCAGCACATCAAACTGGGCACCGCGCAACTGACCAAGGCAGGCCGCGAGATTCATCTGAAGGCCGGGCAGAAAATGGTCATCGAAGCCGGCATCGAACTGACCATCAAGGCCGGCGGCAGCTTTATCAAGCTCGACCCTGGCGGCATCACCATCAGCGGCCCGCTGGCAAGACTCAATGCCGGCGGCTCACCGGGCAAGGGCTCAGGGCTCAAGATCAAACCGCCCGTGCTGCCAGACGCGGCGGATAGTGACAAGGCGGGGAGTTTGTTGGAGCAGGCGTTGGCCAATGAGCTGATGCCCAAGGCAAAACCCAAACGCACGCTGAATTTCTCCGGTTAACAGGGATCAAGCGCGGGCTCTATTCACGCCCGTGAACAAGGACTATCACCATGGCAGATAACAAACCGATCAACTGGGCCTATCCGTTCAAGACCGCCGGGGAAGACAGTAAAGAAGTCAGCGACCCGCAGATCTATCTCGATGCCTTGGCCAAAGCCAAAGATGGCTTCTACCCCATGGGCGCCAATGGCCTCTGGCACGGTGGCGTGCATTTCGATGACAACACCGCTGGGAGCCTTGACCAGTCCTCGATTCGTTGCATCGCGGATGGCGAGGTGATTGCTTACCGGATCGACCAGCGCTGTCCCACCACCCAATACGGTGACGGCCCCACGGTCGTGCATCTGCCGTTCTCAACAGGGTTCGTATTGGTCAGGCATCGATTGGAACTGCCGTCTTTACCTGCACCCACCACTCCTGCCGGTGAGACAGGCGACACCACAGCAGCCACAACGCCTACAGATACAGCCACGCCAGCCGCTACGGACACCGAAAGCGCACCAGCCAGTGAAGGGCTGACTTTTTACAGCCTGTATATGCACCTGCTCGACTGGGACAGCTATAAATCAGCCACTGCCCCTGAGCCCGCGGAGTTCCTCGCGCCGACCTGCTATGTGGTCAAGTCCACCACCGATGATCCACTCGTGGGCTTGCGAGTCCGCGCATTCAATGACGACGGAACAAGCAAGGTACTCGCCTTGCTCCCCAAGGGCTGTAAGGTCACGCTCGGTGAAGCGCACAGCATCAAGACGAAATATAAAAAGCTACTCAGCATCGATGAAGGCGTGGCCATACCCGCCCTACCGGCAGGTACTGAAGGCTGGGTGTATGAGGATGAATTGACCGACAACACCGTAGCGGATAAGGCCACGGATACCGAGCCCACACTTACCCTCAGCCATCAGGGCTTGAATGTACGCAAGGAGGGTACACGAACCGGCACCATCATCGGCGTATTGCCGCGTGGTGCCACACTCAAGGTGGCGAAGGGGAAAAAGGGCTATTGCAAGGTGCTGGAGGTCATGGACTATCGCGGCGTACCCGCACTGCCCAACGGGCCGGATGATAAACCGCTGGGTTACGTTTTCTTCGACGCACTCGAAACACAGAAAACCAAGCCCGGTGCGCTGGATAGCGTTTATATCTTGCCTGAGCCTTATTCGATCAAGGCCGGTGAACTGGTAGGGCATATCGGTAAGTACCAGAACCAAGACGAAGGCACGGCCAAGAAACGCCTGCACCTGGAAGTGTTCACCAGTGAGGACGTCCCGGCCTTTATCGAGAAAAGCCGTGCTATCGGGGAAAAACTGCCGGATGAACAGAAGACCCTGATCAAGGTGGAAAAGGGCTCGAAGATCGCCCAGCCCGCCGCCGCCGATGCCCAAGTCGAAGCGAACGTGGATGTGCGTCTCTGCAGCGACTCACCCAAGGCCGGCTGCTGGGCCAAGGTGCAGAAGTACGTCATCTGCAACGCCGACAAGAACAGCGAGCTAGGCAGTTACAGCTCGACAACGCTTACCTATCCGCTAAGTGCTACGCAGAAGACAACCCTGGCAACCCGAATGGGCGTCGATGCTGCGGATATGCCGAATCAGGTCGACTTTCTCAAGGTGTATTCCAACTCGGTCGAGGGGGGCGACCCTCATGATTACGAAGGAGGCAATATCCCCAAGACCCATCCATGGCGCAAAGTCGGCGCTGTAATAGGCAAGCCCTTCTGGGTCAAGCGATCGGCACTGAACGCTCAGGGCCGGCGCAGCAGCACGGCCGGCTCGCTCGATGCCTGGACGGAGTTCCCCCTGCACAGTGGCCTGGAAGGTAAAGCCAGCGGTTACGTACGCATACTGCCCGCCAGCTCCTGGGACGCTTTGCCCGATGAGCGTAAAGCCATCGACGCTGAGAAGGTGCGCTGGTGGTACGTCACAGTCGGTGACATGGAAGGCAACGACATCTCCGGTTGGGCAGCAGAAAAAGACCTTATCGTCACACGTCACTCGCCCTGGGAATGGCCTGGCTTCAGCACCCTCCAAGACAAAGTATCTCTGGACGCCCACCTGGCACGAACCCTCGACGCCACCGGGCGTGCTACAGAAGAGGAAACCGCAAGCTACGCGGCAATGATCGAAGAAGCCGAACGCGGCCCCGTTCTCAGCAAGCTGTACGAGATCATCGACCAGCCGGACGAAAAGGGCGTACGCGACAAGAAACTCACCCCGGCGGAATTTCAGGCTGCACTCGCCAAACCCTGGCTGGCACAACAACTATCCTTGCTGATCAGCCAGCATGAAAGCGAGTGGTTCTGGAACGAAAGCAAATGGAACCAGCTAGACAAGCTGATGGAGCACACACCGGAAGATCCGAATCCTCAGTGGGTAAAAGAGAAAGAGCGGATTAAAACGCTTAGCTGGTGGAAGGAATTGGCAGGGCAGCCAGGGATAGCGGCGGATGGGGTGGCTTGGCATTTTCAGCCCATATCACTACCGGAAGCATTCTCCAAATCAGGTGCAGTTATATGCAGCAGGTGCAAAAAGAACATCGCTATTTCCTATGAGTTCTTGAGAGGTATAGCTTATAGTGCCGCGCAAGATGAAAGAATAAAAGAGATTGTCGAACAGCTGAATTCTTATATTGCAAAGTATGAGGCAAATACCTGCTCACAAGTAAAGCACCTTCTCGCTCAAGCCAAGCACGAAACCGAAGGCTTTACCAAATTCAGAGAGCCACTAAACTATGTTAGTTATACAGGCGAGGGGTTATACGCCATGGCCCCTACAGCAATAAACAATGGGTTTGATAGAAAGGGAATAACATTTTCAAGCAGAGAAGAAAAAATTCAATGGATACAAGACAATCTCATAAATAACGATGCGGCATATGGGGAGCATGCATTTGGCTCAGAGGAGCAGCCTGGTAAAGACTATCGAGGTCGCGGGCTTTTGCACCTAACACACTATGGTGCATATAAGCGCTGTGCCGCCGCTATAGGCGTAGAGATTCATAAAAATCCAGAGTTAGTAGAAAGCGATTCAAGGGTTATAGTGGAGACGGGACTTTGGTTCTGGAAGGATAATAATTTAAAGCGAATAGCGGAAGACAGAAGCATCACCACGGATGTTGCAGTGGAAAGAGTAACCAAGATAATAAATACTGGGCTTAAGGGGCTTGATGAGCGGAAGCGCTTTATGATTGAAATCTCTCAAGAATTTTCCAGGGCATATGGGGAGGGCTGCTCATGAGAATTAGCCAAATATTATTTTTACTGATGCTCTTTTTTACTGCAGCCTGTAAAGCTGAATGTAATTTCATCAACGAAAAAAATATACATGAAGCAGTCAAGATATCAGACTCTATCTATGTTGTTTTTGGAAAGGTGCGTGCTCCAGGCGAGATAATATCTGACGACAATTATCAGATATCCCTTGCAGCCTTTAATTGCGACACGCAAGCCTATAAAGAGTTCGAGCGATTGCAGTATCTAGCTTCGCCCGGTCGAGTCGCCGGAGTCTTACTTACTGACGCACCAGCTAAAAATACTGGGCTGCTATTTATCATTCATGCTACAGAAGTAAGCAACTCTGCCACGGGGGTGAACTATTCAAGTGACTACTATAGTGTTCGAGTATATCGCGTACGCAACGGAGTTTTTGAGATTGAAGAAAACTTAACTAGTTTCTTCGGTGCGGGAGGGGATATCTTTGAAGGGCGCGCAGATAATATTGTGTATCGCTACCCTTATAAAACCACATCAGATATAGAGAGTACAATTTCAAAAGCGGACTATGTTGATCTTGCGTCTGGAAAAATTCTCAAAAAAGAAATTAGCCAAAAAGTTTATCTGCATGACGAACCCCTAGAAAGCTTGAGAACAAAAAAATACTTGATTAAAGGCGATCATGTTGAGTTAAGTCGTCAAACAGCCGGATGGTGTTATGTGGGATACGACAATCCCAAGCACGGGATGATTAATGGATGGATTGATTGTCAGGCCATAAAAGATTTCCTCAGAAAATGATGGGCGGTATTTTGTGGTTGTATCAACTCGTCCATTGATAAATCTGATAGCCATTTAGCTGTCCATTACGCTTCCTATGGATGCAAATTCCAATTTCTCAACATTCTTCGAATCCGTTCTTTAAAAACAGATCGAACGCACTTGGCGTCAGATGACGCCAAGTGAGGCCATCAGTCAGCCTTACCGTTTCGATGTGGAATTGATCAGCGAATGCGCGGATCTCGATCTGGCCAGCCTGCTGCACCAGCGCGCCTTCCTCGCCTTCAGCCCCAACGGTGACGGCATCCACGGCATCGTTCACCGCGCCGAGCAGGGCGAGTCCGGCAAGCGCATGACCCTCTACCGCCTGGCCATCGTGCCGCAGACCGTTGCCCCAGGCGGTGGAAGAACACGGCATCGTCCAGGGCGGCCTCCGTTAGCATGAGCTCCCCCTCGACAAGCTATTCTTCAATATGGGAAGACCAAGCAAGGTTTATGGCATTTTGCTAATGCACAAGTGATTCTAATGGACAGGTTATGTGTTACACACGCATACAGTATGAGCCACCCTATGCCGCAAGATTTTGTATATCGCCGGGCGCATGAATAATGAAGTTCAAGATATTATCAAGAAATATATTTCAGGCTTGAATGGCACTTACTTAGCGCTAAGTAATTGATTGGAAAAAGAAAGGCTGCTCTTGGTCTACGGTGATAGTTGCGAACACACACCGAGTCCAAGGAGCAGCCCACGTGAATCCTAGGCGCCAAGCCGTCATTCATCAACAGCAGCGTGTCCGCCGAGAAGCTTCAAATACTGATGCCTACGCCTTCTTCAACCTGCTGACCAGCCCCGAATTGTTCGACTGCGTCGAGTCATTGCTGCCGGATCATCGGGAGCGTCTGTTCCCGCCTACGGAGACGCTTTCCATGTTCATGGCTCAGGCGTTAAATGCCGATCGCTCCTGTCAGAAGGCTGTTAATGACATGGCCGTCAAGCAATTGCTCGGCGGCTTGAAGCCTTGCAGCACACATACTGGTGGTTACTGTCGAGCCCGCCAGCGGTTACCTGTAGAGATGGTTTCCACCTTGGTACGAAGTACCGGCAACATGGTCAGTGCTTACTCAGCCAAGACCTGGCAATGGATGGGGAGACCGGTGCGACTCGTGGATGGAACGACGGTGTCGATGCCGGATACGGCAGCCAATCAGGCGGCTTATCCGCAATCGCGTGGGCAAAAACCTGGCCTAGGTTTTCCGATCTGCCGGCTGGTTGGAATTGTCTGCCTGTCCAGTGGTGCGGTGCTGAATGCGGCACTGGGGCGTTTTCGGGGTAAGGGTGGCGATGAGCAAACATTGCTGCGGTCAATGCTCGATACGTTGAACACCGGCGATGTTCTGGTGGGGGATGCCTACTACGCGACCTACTTTCTGCTATGCGAATTGCAGCGTAGAGGCATTGATGGCGTGTTCGAGCAGTATGGCGCGCGTCGACGCAGTACCGACTTTCGGCGCGGTAGACGCTTGGGTACGCGCGATCACCTGATTGGCCTGGACAAACCCCAGAAGCGCCCGGCATGGATGAGCTTGGAGCACTATGAACAAGTTCCCGAGAGACTGGAGATTCGAGAATTGAAAGTCGGGGGCAAGATACTGGTAACGACCTTGTGCTGCGCCAACCACACGTCCAAGGCAGAGCTGAAAAGCCTGTTCAAAAACCGTTGGCATGTCGAGCTGGATCTGCGCAACCTCAAGACCACGATGGGGCTTGAGATGCTGAGTTGCAAAACACCCTCGATGGCCATCAAGGAACTCTGGGTTTACCTGCTGGCGCACAACCTGATCCGGTTGATCATGGCGCAATCGGCATCACTGGTTGATTGCTTGCCACGTGAGCTGAGCTTCAAGCACAGCCTCCAGTTATGGCTGGCCTGGAGACAATTTGCTGATGACCTGGAACGGGGTGAACACCTGGCTGGCCTGTTGCTCCTGATCGCTCAACAACGCGTTGGAAACCGTGCTGGACGGGCAGAACCTCGGGCTCTCAAACGAAGGCCGAAACCCTATCCATTACTGACTCGAACACGACAGTCTGCCCGCGCGGAAATCAAGAGAAGCGGTCATCACAAGAGGGCTAAGTAAGTGCCATTCGAATCTGCCCCCTTTTCCCGGAGTAAGTCCATGAAGACAACTATTCTCTTGTTAGCGTTTATCCTACCACTAAGCTGTCTGGCAGATTACCCAGAAATAAGTGAAACAATTGCTTATAGCGGGAATATCGGCAAGCAAGATGTTTTTATGACATTAAGCACTATGAATGAGAGAGTAATTGGAAGTTACTTTTACAAAAAATACAAAGTGCCAATTCCTCTGAGCGGCCATGTTTTAGGTTCAAATCTGATGCTGATAGAGGTAACCGATAAAGGTGATGCACATATAGAGGCAGAGTTAAAAGATGGCGTAATTGAGGGAGAATGGACTCTCAATGGCAAAGCTCACACGATTGCCTACAAGGCCTTGAGCAAGTCATATTCAACTATAATTAATAAGATCGAAGTTCTGTATGGTGATAACAGTAGAGCACTGCTTGTCACTTTTATTAATGGTGTTAGTCAGAAAATAAATATACCGGTAATCGAGGAGCGAACGCTAGTGATCTTTGAGGACTTTACATTTGACGGTTATCCTGATATGAGGGTTCTTGAACTTGAGGCGGGTGGGAATAGCTCATTCATTTATTTTGACTATGATTCAGAAAGTAAAAAATTCAAGCCATCTTCAAGTGAAATAAGTCGCTTAGTAAACCCCCAAGTATTTCATGGCGAGAAAGTCATTGTCTCGGTATCGAAAGATGGGTGCTGCATTTACCATGCAGTCAAGATATTGCCGACAGAGATTCGCTTTGCCAATTACGACTTCAAATTAAAGAATGGAACTGAAACAACAAAAGACAAAATTGTGCAGGGTGAGTCGAGACGCTCAATAGATAAGAAATACTTTGAAGAAAATTATTTGAACTTCAAAAGCGAGTCCGATAAAAAATAAATCTGAAAAATCATCTTGCCGATCTTGGGCGGGGTATTTTTATTTTGCGGCTATGCCAGCTTACCCATTGACAAACCTGAGAACCATCTGGCCGACCTTTACACTTCCGAGTAGGTGCAAAGCGCTGCCCAGAAGACCATCCTGGCATCTCGAATGGGCGTCGATGCTGCGGATATGCCGAATCAGGTCGACTTTCTCAAGGTGTATTTCAACTCGGTCGAAGGGGGCGACCCTCATGATTACGAAGGAGGCAACATCCCCACGACCCATCCATGGCGCAAAGTCGGCGCTGTAGTAGGCAAGCCCTTCTGGGTCAAGCGATCGGCACTGAACGCTCAGGGCCGGCGCAGCAGCACGGCCGGCTCGCTCGATGCCTGGACGGAGTTCCCCCTGCACAGTGGCCTGGAAGGTAAAGCCAGCGGTTACGTACGCATACTGCCATCCAGTTCCTGGGACGCCTTGCCCGATGAACGCAAAGCCATAGACGCCGAGCAGGTGCGCTGGTGGTACGTCACAGTTGGTGACATGGAAGGCAACAACATCTCCGGTTGGGCACCAGAAAAAGACCTGATCGTCACACGTCACTCGCCCTGGGAATGGCCGGGCTTCAGCACCCTGCAAGACAAACTTCCACTGGACGCCCACCTGGCAAGAACCCTCGACGCCACCGGGCGTGCTACAGAAGAGGAAACCGCAAGCTACGCGGCAATGATCGAAGAAGCCGAGCGCGGCCCCGTTCTCAGCAAGCTGTACGAGATCATCGACCAGCCGGACGAAAAGGGCGTGCGCGACAAGAAACTCACCCCGGCGGAATTTCAGGCTGCCCTCGGCAAGCCCTGGTTGGCACAGCAACTTTCCCTGCTGATCAGCCAGCATGAAAGCGAGTGGTTCTGGAAAGAGAGCAAATGGAATCAGCTAGGGAAGGTCTGAAATAGGCCGCTATTTCTGGCCGACTTCGGCCACTGCCGATTTTGAAAGAGTCCATCTGATCGAAAATGCTCAGATAACCCGCTTGTTTCTCCGTTTCTGACCTCCGCAATCAACCTGCGGAGGCCATTTTCCACATTACAGACGCACCTCTCCTGCACCCACCAACAAATATCGGCGTGCCATCCACAGGTTCGACAGAGCGAATAACGTCACCATCTGGACGGTGTTCTTCGCCAAGCCACGAAACCGCACCTTGGTGTAACCAAACTGGCGTTTGATCACCCGGAACGGGTGCTCAACCTGCGGATTCCACGGTCATCTGGCCACCCATTCCATGAACATCTGACCACCGATTCCACGCTGATCCGGCCACCCATTCCACGCGCATCCGGCCACTGATTCCACGGCCATCCGGCCACTCAACCGGGCAGGCAGCTACGCAGGATTTCTTCACTACCATCGACCTCTTTTTCGAAGCAGAGAGGTCGTCGTGGAGCGTTTATCCATGCGTAAGATTCGCGAAGTACTACGTCTCAAGTTCGAGGTCGGACTATCAGCTCGCCAGATTGCGGTCAGCGTGCAGGTCGGTCGTGTCACCGTCGGCGACTACCTCAATCGTTTTGCCGCCAGTGGTCTCAGTTGGCCCTGTTCGTTGTCCGATGCCGAGTTGGAGCAGCAACTGTTCCCGCCGGCCCCGGCGGTTGCCAGCGAGAAGCGGCCTTTACCCGATTGGGCATGGGTGCATGCCGAACTGCGCCGCCCCGGGGTGACCCTGGCGCTGCTCTGGCAGGAGTACCGCCTGAGCCAGCCGCAGGGCTTTCAGTACAGCTGGTTCTGTGAGCATTACCGAGCCTGGCAGGGCAAGTTGGACGTGGTGATGCGTCAGGAGCACCGCGTCGGCGAGAAGCTGTTCGTCGACTATGCCGGCCAGACGGTGCCGGTTATCGATCGCCACAGCGGCGAGATCCGCCAGGCGCAGGTGTTCATCGCAGTGCTCGGCGCGTCCAGCTACACCTTCGCCGAAGCCACCTGGTCGCAGCAGCTGCCGGACTGGCTAGGCTCCCATGCCCGCTGCTTTGCCTTCCTCGGCGGCGTGCCGGAGATCGTGGTGCCGGACAACCTGCGCAGCGCGGTAAGCAAGGCCCATCGTTACGAGCCGGACATCAACCCCAGCTACCGCGACCTGGCCGAGCACTACGGAGTGGCGGTGGTGCCGGCGCGGGCACGCAAACCGCGCGACAAGGCCAAGGCCGAAGTCGGCGTGCAGGTGGTCGAGCGTTGGATCCTCGCGGCCCTGCGCAACCGTCAGTTCTTCTCCTTGGACGAACTCAACAGCGCCATCTCCGTGTTGCTGGAGCGGCTCAACCAACGCCCGTTCAAGAAGCTGCCGGGCTCGCGCCAGACGGCCTTCGACAGCCTGGATCGTCCGGCGCTGCGCCCCCTGCCGGTGCAACCCTACGTCTACGCCGAGTGGAAGAAGGCGCGGGTGCACATCGACTACCACGTCGAGGTCGATGGGCATTACTACTCGGTGCCGTATCAACTGGTGAAGAAGCAGTGGAGGTGCGCCTGACGGCGCGCACCGTCGAGTGTTTCCACGCCAACCAGCGAGTGGCCAGCCACCTGCGCTCAATGCACAAGGGCAGGCACAGCACGCAGGCCGAGCACATGCCCAAGAGCCATCGCGAGCATGCCGAGTGGACGCCGCAGCGGCTGATCCGCTGGGCCGAGCAGACCGGGCCGAACACCGCCGGCGTGATCCGGCACATCCTCGAACGGCGCATCCATCCGCAGCAGGGCTACCGGGCCTGCCTGGGCATCCTGCGCCTGGGCAAGACTCATGGCGAAGTGCGCTTGGAGCTGGCCTGCCGACGCGCCCTCAGCCTCGGCGCGTGCAGCTACAAGAGCCTCGAATCGATCCTGTGCCAGGGCCTGGAAAGCCTGCCGCTGGCTCAAGCCAACCTGCCGCTGCTGCCGGACGACCACGCCAACCTGCGCGGCCCCGGCTACTACCACTGAACCCAAGGAAACTCACCATGCTGCCCCATCCGACCCTGGACAAGCTGCAAACCCTGCGCCTGCACGGCATGCTCAAGGCGCTGAACGAACAACTGAAAACCCCGGACATCGACAGCCTGAGCTTCGAGGAACGCCTCGGCCTGCTGGTCGACCGCGAGCTGACTGAACGCGACGATAAGCGCCTGAGCAGCCGCCTGCGCCAGGCCCGGCTCAAGCACAACGCCTGCCTCGAAGACATCGACTACCGCAGCCCGCGCGGGCTGGATAAGGCGCTGATCCTGCAACTGAGCGGCGGCCAGTGGCTACGCGACGGCCTCAACCTGATCATCGGCGGCCCCACCGGCGTGGGCAAAACCTGGCTGGCCTGCGCCCTGGCCCACCAGGCCTGCCGGGACGGCTACAGCGTGCGCTACCTGCGTCTGCCGCGCCTACTGGAAGAGTTGGGCTTGGCCCATGGCGACGGGCGCTTCGCCAAGCTGATGAGCAGCTACGCCAAGACCGACCTGCTGATCCTCGACGACTGGGGCCTGGCGCCGTTCACCGCCGAACAGCGCCGCGACATGCTGGAGCTACTGGACGACCGCTACGGCCAGCGCTCGACCCTCGTGACCAGCCAAATGCCCGTGGACAACTGGCACGAACTGATCGGCGATCCAACCCTGGCCGATGCCATCCTCGACCGCCTGGTGCACAACGCTTATCGGATCAATCTGAAGGGTGAATCAATGCGCAAACGGACGCAGAAATTGACGACGCCAGCCAACCCAGACTAACAATGCCACCCCTGCGTCGCTGCGCTCCGACTGCCCGGCCGGATGGCCGTGGAACAGGTGGCCAGATGGCCCTGGAATGCCTGGCCAGATGAGAGCGGACTGGGTGGCCGGATGGCGTGGAATCCGCACTCAACCTTCGAGCGGGTCTGCGCTTTGGCTTTCTCGAGGCTGCGGTATGCCTTGTACAGTGCACTTTTCTTGCCGTGCTTTTCGTACGTGCTGCGCCGAGCCGCGATCTGCCAGATGACCTGGCGCCCCTCATGCTCCTCGCGCTTCTCGACGCCCGTATAACCGGCGTCAGCCGCCACCATGTTCTCTTCGCCATGCAGCAGCTTGTCCACCTGGGTGACGTCCGCAACATTGGCGGCTGTGACATGGATGTGGTGCACCAACCCCGACTCCACATCGACCCCGATATGTGCCTTGGCACCGAAGTAGTACTGGTTGCCTTTCTTGGTCTGGTGCATGTCGGGATCGCGTTTGCCTTCCTTGTTCTTGGTCGAACTGGGTGCATGAATCAGCGTGGCATCGACGATGGTGCCTTGACGCAAGGACAGGCCACGGTCGCCCAGGTAGCCATTGATGACACCGAGAATGCCGACAGCCAGGTCATGCTTCTCCAGCAGTCGACGGAAATTGAGGATGGTCGTTTCGTCCGGGATACGCTCCAGGCTCAAGCCTGCGAATTGGCGCAGAATGGTCGTTTCATACAGGGCCTCTTCCATTGCAGGATCGCTGTAGCCGAACCAGTTCTGCATCAGGTGTACCCGCAGCATAGCCATCAACGGGTAGGCCGGCCGACCGCCTTCACCTTTGGGATAATGCGGCTCGATCAGTGCCACCAACCCCTTCCAGGGCACAACCTGATCCATCTCGATCAGGAACAGCTCCTTGCGGGTCTGCTTACGTTTACCGGCGTATTCGGCGTCGGCGAAAGTCATTTGCTTCATTGAGAAACTCGGGCAACGGGATTGGCCTATTTCACCAGAAACGGGAGGTCTTCTTCAGACTTTCCCTAGACAAGCTGATGGAGCACACCTCGGAAGACCCGAACCCTCAATGGGTGCGAGAGAAGGAACGGATTAAAACGCTGAGTTGGTGGAAGGAATTGGCAGGGCAACCGGGGATAGCGGCGGATGGGGTGGCTTGGCATTTTCAGCCGCATGGTCTATTACAAAATTTCCATAGTAAAGTGAGTAAGTTGATTTGGCTGGGAAGGGTTAGAGAACTTTATGGAATGCGAGTATCCGAAGGATTCAGGGAAAGGATGTTAGCGCTAGGAGAGAATTTGAGTTTAGACCCCAATTATGTTATGGCGTGTATCGCCCTAGAAACAGGCAGAACTTTCAATCCGGCGATCAAAAATCCTAACTCCTCTGCCACAGGATTGATACAGTTTATGAGTTCAACAGCGGCTGACCTTGGCACAACAACTGCTCTCCTAGCAAAATGACGCATGTAGAGCAATTAGAATATGTTGAGAGGTACTTTCTGATGACTGCACGGAACGTCGGAGTGCCAACCTCGGAGTGGTCCTTAGGGGATGTTTATTTTTCCATTTTCACTCCAAGCATAATAAAGAAGAAGCCAGAAGATACGATTTACGCTAATGGGCAAGCTGCATATACTGTGAATACATTTCATGATCGCAATAGCGATGGCTTTATAACGAAGCATGAAATTGCAGAAAATATTGCTGACTATTACAAAGCAGGCTTCAAATATGAAGAGTAAGTTTTTTATTCTTATTGCTGTGGCGTTATTCTCGACCGCTGCACGATGCGCCCCCCCTTTAATGCTTGTAACCACCGAGCAGATAGCAAGAGAGACAAGTGACCTGTTCTATGATGGCAGCATTAACGTCGACATCACCGGCGGCGGAAAAGCTGATAGTTCTTTGAACTTCTCATATTCAAAAATTGGGCCTACCTCCACATGTCCAGATACAGAAGATTGCAAGCCTATAACTAAGTCTGTTCTCACAGCTTATCTGGATCTCGGAAAATCTAGAATTCATATAAATTTCATGTGCGACTCGATAGGTTTATATGACGAGATATCTCACGGCATGAGAGATATTTTTTGCGGGCCAAATACTCGCCTAACGTGGAATGGCAAAAACTACGTCCAATCCGAGAGCAAACCATAAACGCGAAGGAAAACGGAAAGAGTAGCAAAATAGAAAAGGGGACACCCATTAGCCGGCATGGCGCAACCACGACCCGGCAAAGCCTGTATTTTTACGATAGTGTGAAGAAGCTTTTGGAGGAACAATAGTTGCTCCATCTCTTCGGTAAACGCTATTTACCTCCTGCCTCCAGCGCACTCTTCAGCGCCCCCGCCTCCTTGAACACCTTCTGCTCCACCAACTTCCCATCCTCCAACTGCAACCACAGCACTTCGCCCTCGCCAGCCGGGTAGCGCGAGGCGATGCGGGCGTCGCGGTCGAGGAGGATGCGGTAGTTGTAGCCGCGCATCTTCGGCAGGGCGAAGAGGTTGGCGATGACGCCCGGCATACGGCTGATATCGGCGAGGAAGACCGCCTGGCGCTGCTCCAGATAGCCCTTGGGCTTGTCTTCAAGCGCGGCGTTGACCAGCTTGGCGCCGTCCATGTCGCGGGCCACCAGCAGGATGTGGGTCTTGTCGTTCAGGGTGTAGGGCACCTCGAACTGATCCAGTAGCGTCCAGGGCGCCAGGCGTTCGCCGGGCTCCAGGGCCAGTGCAGCGGTGGACAGCAGGCACAGCAACATCAAGAAAACAGCTTTCATGCTGGAACTCCTAGGCTTTGTACGAAAAGTGCCTGCGCTCGGTGATGCTTCGTTAAAAACGGGTTCGGAATGCTCATTTACAGCTCGTAAACTCCGCTTCCTCACCCGTTTTTGCCTCGCCTGACCTTCGCTCGACGACTTTTCGTTCAGAGCCGCGCAGGGATAGCAGAGTTAGAGGTCTTCGTCGGTTACCAGGCGCACTTCGCTGGCATCCAGGGCGTATGCAGCGTCGGCCAGGTCATTGCTGATCTTTTCCACCTTGAGCGTGCCGCTGACCCAGATGGGCGCGTAGATGTCGTCGAGCACGATGCCCTTGGGGTAGCGCACCAGCACCAGTTGGTTGGGCGGCGGTGGCGGCACGTGGATGCAGGCGCCGGGGTAGGGCACGAGGAAGAACAGGGTGCTGTTGCCTTTCTCGTCGTTTTCCAGCGGCACTGGGTAGCCGCCCAGGCGGATGGCTTTGCCATCCAGCGCGGCGACGGTCTTGGCCGAGTACATCACCGCCGGCAGGTTCTTGTCTTGCTGGCGCAGGCCGCCCTTGCTGTAGAAGGTGCTGTCCCCTTCGGGGGTATCATGGCTGATCTCGGGCATCTCTTCGAGGGCCTTGCGGTCATCCGAGGGCATGAGGTCGAGCCAGTCGGTTTCCGGCAGTTCGGCGCGGGCCAGGCCGGTGAATAGCAGTAGAACGAGCAACAGGTGGCGCATGGTGTGAGGGATCTCGTGGCGGCGGTAAGCGAGAGCCGGCGTACCGGCTCCTGCGCAGGAGGGCAGGTCAGCCCTTCTTGATCGCGCCGTAGATTACCAGCAGAACGATGGCGCCGATCACCGCGCCGATGAAACCAGCAGCCTGCCCGGCCTGGTAGATGCCCAGTGCCTGGCCGCCATAGGTGGCGGCGATGGAACCGCCGATGCCGAGCAGGATGGTCATGATCCAGCCCATGCTGTCATCGCCGGGTTTAAGAAAGCGTGCGACCAGACCGACGATCAGGCCGATGAAAATGGTGCCGATGATGCTCATTAGCATGTCTCCTATAAGGCCGCTCAAGCGGCAGGCCCTGTATGGGACAGGCCAACGGCAGGTCAGTTCGCTTCGCCGGGTGGCGCAACGCCATGACGGCGATAGATCAGCGCCACTTCGCCCTGCTCGCGCATATGCTCGAGCTCCGCACTTAGGCGATCGTAGAGTTCGCGTCGGTCACTGCGATAACGCTTGAGCGAGGCGCCGAAGTGGTTGCCCAGTACCTGCCGGTGAGCGTAATGGGCATAGCTGTAGTCGTGAAATTCCAAGGCCTCGAACTGCGCTTCCATGGGGATGCGGTCGAGCACGGCGATGGCGTCGAGGCGACCGGCGCGGAACATGGCCGCCAGTTGCGTATCGTCGCTGGCGTAGATGCGCCCGAGCTGGTCGTCGCTGTCGAATGGCTCGAAATAGGCGGTGCCACGTTTGACCCCCAGGGCCAGCTCGTAGAGATCTTCGTAGCCACTCAGGCGGGCTTCCTGGCCGGGGCGCACGACGAAGCGAATGTGCAGCGGCTGATTGCCGATGCTGGGGAGGTAATGAACATAAGCGCGACGCTGTTCGGTGACCAATACCCGTGGCACCAGGTCGATGCGCCCGGAGCGCAGATCTTCGAGGCTGCGCAGGAAAGGGGCCTGGCGCCAATGCAGCTCGACACCAACACGCTGGGCCGCGGTTTCCAGCACGCTGATCAGCGGGCCGCTGGGCATGCCGTCAACCACGCGCATTTCCGGCGTACGCTCGCGAAAGTCGACGCGCAGCACGTCCTGCGCAGCGCCGCAGGTCAGGGCGAACAGTAGAGGAAAGAACGCGACTAGACGCTTCATGGAGGAGCTCTTGAACGACCATGGTCATTCAAGAGCGTAGTCGCAAAACGCCAGCTCAGCCTTTTGCGATCAGGGCCTGCACGGCTTCGATGGCGACATCGAGGCCGGCACGGTCAGCGCTGCGCAGCGTGGCATGGCCGACCTTGCGCCCGGCCTTGAAGGCCTTGCCGTAGTGATGCAGGTGGCAGTCGGCAATGGCGACGACCTGCTCCACCGGTGGCACTGCGCCGATGAAGTTGAGCATGGCGCTTTCGCCCAGCTTGGCGGTGGAGCCCAGCGGCAAGCCGGCGACAGCGCGCAGGTGGTTCTCGAACTGGCTGCACTCGGCACCTTCGATGGTCCAGTGCCCGGAGTTGTGCACGCGCGGGGCGATCTCGTTGGCCTTGAGGCCGCCATCCACCTCGAAGAACTCGAAGGCCAGCACGCCGACGTAATCGAGCCTGTCCAGCACACGGCCGACGTAATCCTCGGCCAGCGCCTGCAGCGGGTGCTCGGTGCTGGCGATGGACAGGGCGAGGATGCCGCTATCGTGGGTGTTGTGCACCAGTGGGTAGAAACGCGTTTCGCCATCGCGGGCACGCACGGCGATCAGCGACACCTCGCCGCTGAAGGGTACGAAGCCTTCGAGGATGCACGGCACGCTGCCCAGTTCAGCGAAGGCGCCAGTGACGTCTTCCAGCTTGCGCAGCACTTTCTGGCCCTTGCCGTCATAGCCCAGGGTGCGGGTCTTCATCACCGCCGGCAGGCCGATGCTGGCGACTGCCGCGTCGAGGTCGGCCTGCGACTGGATATCGGCGAACTCCGGCGTGGGGATGCCCAGCTCGCGGAACATGGACTTCTCGAACCAGCGATCGCGGGCGATACGCAGCGCCTCGGCGCTCGGATAGACCGGCACGAACTGCGAGAGGAAGGCCACGGTTTCGGCCGGCACGCTCTCGAACTCGAAGGTGACCAGATCCACCTCGTCGGCCGGCTGGCGCAGGTGATCCTGGTCGCCGTAGTCGGCGCGGATATGCTCGCCGAGTGCCTGGGCGCAGGCGTCCGGCGCCGGGTCGAGGAAGGCGAAGCTCATGCCCAGCGGGGTGCCCGCCAGGGCCATCATGCGGCCCAACTGGCCGCCACCGATCACACCGATCTTCATTGCTTCAGGCCTCGCGCGGATCCGGATTGTTCAGCACGGTCTCGGTCTGTTCCTGGCGGAACTGCTTGAGCGCGGCATGGAACTGCGGGTACTGATGGCCGAGGATGCTGGCGGCGAGTAGGGCGGCGTTGGCCGCGCCGGCCTTGCCGATGGCCAGGGTGGCGACCGGCACGCCAGCGGGCATCTGCACGATCGACAGCAGCGAGTCGACGCCCGAGAGCATGGACGACTGCACCGGCACGCCGAGTACCGGCAGATGAGTCTTGGCCGCACACATGCCCGGCAGGTGGGCCGCGCCACCGGCACCGGCGATGATCACCTGAATGCCACGGGCCTCGGCCTCTTCGGCGTACTGGAACAGCAAATCCGGGGTGCGGTGGGCGGACACCACCTTGACCTCGTGGGGGATGCCCAGCCGGTCCAGCATTTCGGCGGTGTGGCTAAGGGTGGACCAATCGGACTTGGAGCCCATGATCACGCCAACCAGTGCGCTCATCGTCGTGCCTCTTCATCTCGGGCGCCATGCGGCGCGTCATAGGTGTGCCCAGCAGGGCGCGTCAAAAACCAACAAGCCACGCGGGCAGGCCAGCGTGGCTTGTGATGATTCGGTTGGCCGGGCGTTGCCGGCCGAAGGCCGCGCAGTATAACGCAAAGGCGCGATGGGCGGGCATTGCCCATGACCGTTTGTCACGCCAACGGCAGCGCGCCGGGAAATCACTCAAACCTTGCTCTGGAGCAATGTCGACGAGTACCAGGCGCGCACACTGGCCAGACACTCGCATGCAAGAGGAACAGCGCATGAACCAGACCATGAAAGCCGCCGTCGTCCACGCCTTCGGGCAGCCGCTGCGTATCGAGGAGGTGAAGACGCCGCTGCCAGGCCCAGGGCAGATTCTGGTGAAGATCGAAGCGTCAGGCGTGTGCCATACCGACCTGCACGCCGCCGAGGGCGACTGGCCGGTGAAACCCAGCTTGCCATTCATTCCCGGCCATGAGGGGGTCGGCTACGTGGCGGCGGTCGGCAGCGGCGTGACCCGTGTGAAGGAAGGCGACCGGGTCGGCGTGCCCTGGCTGTACAGCGCCTGCGGCTGCTGCGAACACTGCCTGACCGGCTGGGAAACACTTTGCGAAAGCCAGCAGAACACTGGCTATTCGATCAACGGCGGCTATGCCGAATACGTGCTGGCCGACCCCAACTATGTCGGCATTCTGCCGAAGAACGTCGAGTTCCTGGAAATCGCGCCGATTCTTTGCGCCGGGGTGACGGTGTACAAAGGGCTCAAGGAAACCAAGGCCCGACCCGGCCAGTGGGTGGCGATCTCCGGTATCGGCGGCCTCGGCCACGTGGCCGTGCAGTACGCCCGCGCCATGGGCCTGCATGTCATCGCAGTGGATGTCGATGACGCCAAGCTGGAGCTGGCACGCAAGCTCGGCGCCAGCCTGACCATCAATGCGCGCAAGGAGAACCCGGCCGAGGTGGTGCAACGGGATATCGGCGGTGCTCATGGCGTGCTGGTCACCGCGGTATCCAACGCGGCCTTCGGCCAGGCCATCGGCATGGCGCGTCGCCACGGCACGGTGGCCCTGGTCGGCCTGCCGCCGGGTGACTTCCCCACGCCGATCTTCGATGTGGTGCTCAAGGCCATCCACATCACCGGCTCCATCGTCGGTACCCGTGCCGACCTGCAGGAAGCACTGGATTTCGCCGATGAGGGTCTGGTCAAGGCCACGGTGCACAGCGACAGCCTGGACAACATCAACGGCATCTTCGATCAGATGCGCCAAGGCCAGATCGAAGGGCGCGTGGTGTTGAGCTTCTGACGCTTGCGGGGAAAGCGCCAAGGATTGGCACTTCTCCTACAAACCGGACGAGGACGAGCGCACAGAATGCCGGCAGACGGTTGCCTATACTGAGTGCCCCCTCATCCGTACAAGGACGTGCCACTCATGAAACATGCGTTACCGTTTTTCGCCCTTGCGCTGCTCTCCCTCCAGGTAAGCGCTCTCGAACTGGCCAAACATCCGCAGGTATTCGATGCCGGCAAGGGCGTCAGCCTGGCCCTGGCCCCCACCGCCGACGGCAAGCAGGCCCTAGTGCAGGTGCGTGGTATCAACCATCCGCTCGATGAAGTGGTGTTCCTCACCGAGGTGCAGGAGCTGGGTAACGAGCAACGCGATTACGGTATCCGCCTCGACGGTCGCGACTACAACCTGCTGAACAAGCGTCGCGCCTGGGGCGGCGAAAGCTACCAGCTCAACCTGCCCGATACCCAGGGCTTCGAGCTCAGCTATGACGAGGAAAAGTCCAAGGCGCTCAAGCCTGCCGACCTGCTCGCCCTCTATGAAAAACAGGAAAAGGACGGCGTACAGGCTCGCCTGGCGGCCTTTGACCGCAAGCAGCGTGTGGCCGATTACAGTGCCCGCCTGCAAGAGATGGACAGCGAAGCGTCCAAGGCCTGCGGCACCCCATTAGCGACCCAGGTTGACTGGAGCGCGCTCAGCGACGAACAACTGATCGGCCTCAGCGTACCGAGCTTCTGCGGCGAGGTGGTCAATCAGATGGCCTACCTGTGCGAAAAGGACGATCGCTACAAGGCCGAAGCCAAGACTCTGAAGGGTGTCGACTGCCGCTTCGGCGAACGGCTGAAGCTTCACGAGAAGGACGGCCGGCTGCAGCTCACCACCCATGCCGATGAAGCCAACCAGGGCGACTTCATCAACGCCATTCTGCGTAACCGCTGAGCAGTTGCTGACAGCCTGAAGCCCATAAGTGGCGGCATGTTTCTTGCGTTCTTTTGCTGACCCACGCAAACGGAACGCATCATGTTGCATGCCCCGCTGACGACCCTGCATGTGGTTTTTCTGATCCTGCAACGTTTCGCCGACCAGCCCGAGCTGCGCCCGCAGTTGCTGGCCGGGAGCGGAATTGGTGCGGCCGATCTGGACAATGCCGACGCACGCATCACCCGAGTGCAGGAGCTGCAGGTATGTGCCAACGCCCTGGCCCTGCGCGCCGATCTGGGGCTGGAGCTGGGACGCAGCCTGCACGTTTCCTCCTATGGGCTGCTGGGTTACGCCGCGCTGTCGGCTGATACCCTTGGTGACGCCTTGCGCCTGCTGCTGCAATACCCGGCATTGCTCGGTACCTACTTCCGCCTGGAGCTGTTGGTGGACGACGATCTGGCCTGGATACGCGCCAGCGACTATCGCGACCGTGCGGCGCTGGAAGCTTTCAACGTAGAGATGTGCCTGGCGTCGATGAAGCTCACCTGCGATGAGTTGCTCGGCCAGCCCTTGCCCGTCAGCCAGGCGTGCTTTCGCCACCCGCGCCCAGGCTATGCCGCGCGCTACGCCGATAGCTTTCCCTGTACGCTGGTCTTCGCCGCCAGCGCCAACGCCTTCGCCTTCCCCGCGGCGCTTCTGGAACGCCGCCTGCCGCTGGCCGACAGCGTCACCCATGGCGCCATGATCGAGCGTTGCCGTCGCCAGAACGCCGAGTTCAGCAGTCGCCAGGCCTGGCTGGAGCGAGTGCGCCAGTTGCTCGCCGCACAACTGGCTGAGCCACCGGGGCTGGAGAACCTGGCGCAGCAGATGCACTGCTCGCCGCGCACCCTGCGCCGCCATCTGCAGGAGCTGGACACCAGCTACCAGGGCCTGCTCGACGAGCTGCGCTTCGAGCGCGCCAAGGCATTGCTCAGCGAAGAGCAATGGCCGGTGTACCGCATCGCCGAGGTACTCGGCTTCAGCGAGACGGCCAGCTTCCGCCATGCCTTTCAGCGCTGGAGTGGCGTAGCGCCGAGTCGCTTTCGCGCGTAGGGCTGGTGCGCATGGCGCACCCTACGAGCCGGCACGGCGCATGCCTTTGTAGGGTGCGCCGCGCGCACCGGCCCCTTACTCCTCCACCTGCACGTTGCGATACATCTGCAAGCGCGCCGCTTCGTGCAAACCGCGGCTGAGTCCCAACAAACGGTTGAATTCCTCGGGGTGGCGTTCGGCGACGTTGTCGCGCGGTGTTGGCGAGCGCAGGTCGTGCAGGGTCGGCGAGCTGCCGTCGTGCTGCATCTGCACGAGAAAATCTCGGGTCACCGCGCCGATCACCGGGAAAGTGCCTTCCTGCAGCACCAGCGGTACCACGCGCTCGCCTTCCGGCGCTGGCAGTTGCAGGTCGCGGCCGAGACCGCCGTTGTCGAAGGGCACGCCGACCAGGCCGGCCACCGTCGGCAGCAGATCGGCCAGGCCCACGGCTTCGTCGAATTCGCGCGGCGCCAGCCATTTCGGCGCGTGGATCAGCAGCGGCACGTTGTTGCTCTCCAGCCCCAGTTGCTCGAAGGCCGGCGCCATGTGCGGGATCTGGCTGATGCGGGTGTTGTGGTCGCCGAAGAAGACGAAAATGCTGTCGTCGTAAAAACCCTGCTCCTTGGCCAGCTCCATCAGACGGCCGATGTTGAAGTCCAGCAGGCGCACCGCGTTGTACTGCTCGACGCTGCGCGAGCCGGCCTGCTGCACCTGTTCCAGCGGCAGGTCGAGTGGCTCGAAACCGTCGTTGTCCTTGGGGATGGTGAAAGGGCGGTGGTTGCCAGAGGTCTGCAGGTAGGCGAAGAACGGCTTGTCCTTGGGCAGGGCGCCGAGGATGCGCGTGCTTTCCTTGAAGAAATCCAGGTCGGAGATACCCCACACATCCACCTGCGGCGACTGCCAGTGGCGCTCCTCGTAGAGCTGCACGCCGTCGATGCTCTGGCGGATCAGCGCGTTGATGTTGGCCCAGCCGGCGTTGCCGCCGATCATGTAGAACTTCTCATAGCCGTCGAGCGCATTGATCAGCGTGCGCTGGCGGGCGATCAGCGGATTGCGCGTGGCGGTCTCCTGGCGCGATACGTCGGGGATGCCGGTGATGCTCGCCCACACCGTCTTGGCGGTGCCGGTGACCGGCACGTAGAAGTGACGGAAGAACCAGCTTTGCTGGGCCAGGCGATCCAGATTCGGCGTCGGGTTCAGCGGGTTGCCGTAGGCGCCCACGGCGCTGGTGCCGAGGGATTCGAGCATGACGAAAATCACGTTGGGCGGGCGCTCGGCCTGGATGCGGTGTGCCTGCACCGGCTGGTGACGGAAGAAGTTCAGCCCCTGCGCATCGCGTTCGCTGACGCCCAGGTAATCGGCAACCACCGCGTAGTGTTCGCGCGTGGCGGCCTCGTCGAAGGCGGCGGGTTCGAGCTTGAGGGTGTCGAAGAGAAACAGCGCCGGGTTGAGGCCGAGCGCGCCGATCTGGCTGTTGCCGCTGTAGAAGGCGTCGCTCCAGCGCAGCGGCACCGGGTTTTCCAGGTTCAGCGCGCTGGCGCGGCCGAGCAGACCGAAGAACACCAGCACGCCCACCACTGCCGCACCACCGATTGCCGGCAATACGCCGACTCGCTGCGCTTGCGGGCGATCCAGAGTGATGTGTTCCAGACGCAGCAACGCCCAGGCCCACAGCGCCACACCGGCCAGCCAGGCCAGGGTTATCCACAGCACGGGGTAGGTCTGCCAGAGCATGCCGGCGGAGATCTGCGCATCGCCGGCAAAGCGCAGCACCGTGGCGTTGAGGCGCACGCCCAGATAGGCGTAGTGGCCGAAATCGATGATGTACAACAGGCCCAGCGCCGCCACGGCCAACACCAGGTAACCACGCAGCAGCCAGCGCACGGCGCGAAAACGCGCCAGGCGCAGCCTGGGCAAGGCCAGCAGAAGCCCTGCCGGCAGCATCAACAGCAGGGCCAGGCGCAGATCGAAGCGCAGGCCGATGCCGAGGGTGGGCAGCACGTCCGGGTCGCTGACGCTGTCGACGGCAGAAAAGCCCAGTACAAACAGCCCGCGCAGGGCGGCAAAGAGGACGAACAGCAGCGCCGTCAGGCCTGCCAGGTAATGCAGGCGGCGGGATTTCAGCCAGCTCATGCGAGGTTCCTTGTCGGACGGGCCAACAGCCAGCGTCCGCCTGCGATCAGCAGCGCGCCGAGGCTGTAGAGGGCCAGGTAGGGGTCGATCAGGTAGTCCCAATAGTTTGCCGAGGCACCCAGGCGCAGGGCGAAGGCCAGGGTCGCCAGTACCAGTGCCACGGCGCCGAACCAACTGCGCTGGACGATCAGCACCGCGCACAGCAGGCCCAGCACCAGCAGCATCGGCCGCGGCTCGAAGCCTAGCTGGTAGGGGTCGGCATAACTCAGGCCCAGCGCCGCCGGGTAGAGCAGCACGGCCAGGCCGGCGAACAGTGCCAGGCTGGCCAGGCGATCACGGGCGCCGGCAGGAGGCACGCCGAAGCGGCACAGGGTCGTCCAGCCGAGCAGCACCAGGCTGGCCACCGACAGGTCACCGATATAGGTGCGCAGGTGCAGCGCCAGACTGATGCCCTGCAGCGGCACCAGGCTGAGCAGCAGACAGCCCGTCAGCAGGATGCCGCGTTGTGTCGTATTGCGCGTCAGTCGCGTGAAGATCAGGAAAGCCAGCAGCGCAAAGGCCAGGTGCGGCAGCCAGAAGTCAGTCATGCGGGCGGCGCTCCGACAGCCAGGCCTCGTTGAAGGCCAGGTGCTTGATGAACATGTCGTTCCACGAATAGACCAGGTGGTAGGTACCCTCGCGGTCGCGGGTGAAGTAGGGGTACTCGTAGTCGAAGGTGCAGCCCTCGGCGCTGCACATGCGCGCGCTCACCCGCTCGAGGAACTGCGCCTGCTGCTCGGGCCTGCCGCCGCTGGCACGGAATTTCTCGCCGACCACGGCGGGAAATTCGTCGCGCGGGATCGGCTCGCCCCAGGGGTTGGGCGTCTCGTCCAGTTCGCCCAGGGTGCGCCAGTTGCCCAGCTTGGCGTCGGTGGCGTAGAGGGTCAGGCGGAAACGCCCGTCCTCCAGATCGTTCATCGCCACCAGCAGGCTGCCGTCGGGGCGACCGACCGCCGCCAGGGACGAGTTGGGGTTGCTCGGCTCGACCAGCTGCGGCCGGCTCCAGCTACGCCCGGCGTCCTCGCTGTAGCTGGCCAGCACACGGTGATGCGCTTCGCCGGCATAGCGCAGCAAGGCCACGGCGCGGCGCTCGTCCAGCGGCACCACGGTGGGTTGCAAGGAGTAGCGACCCTTGCCGATGCGGTACTTGCCCAGCACCTCACCCTTCGCGCTCAGGTGCAGATACTCGGGAAACTTGCCGAGGAACTCGTGGTACACCGGCAGGCCGATGCTGCCGTCGGCATGGAACACCGGCGCGGCGCGCACCAGGGTGCTGATGTTGAGAAAGGGGCTGGTGACCAGTTGGCGGGGCGCCGACCAGGTTTCACCGAGGTCATCGGAGACCATGGCGTTGACCGCACTGCCAGCCCAGCCGCCGAGCGACACCGAGACGTAGAACAGCCACAGGCGGTTGTCCGGTGCCAGACTGATCACCGGATTGCCCAGCTTGCGAATGTGCTTGCCGACCGCGCGTTGGGTGGCTTCACGGGTGGCCAGCACGCGCTCGGCGCTCCACTGGCCGCTGGTGGCATCGAAGCGCGCGGCGCGGATTTGCACGTCCGCGGCGCCTTCACGTGTGCCGGCGAACCAGGCCGCCATCAGGTCGCCGCCGGGCAGACCGGTGATCGAGGCGGAGTGGACGAAATCTTCCAGATCGGAGGAGGCGAAGTGCGCGGCCAGAGCCGGAGCTGTGTCGGTCGTCGGCTGCGCCGGCTGGCTGGCGAAGGGTGCCAGCACATGGGGCGCGGCGCTGAGCCAGGCGCAGACGAACACCGTGGCTGCACCCAGTAGCAGGGTGCAGGTCTTGAAGGTCGAGATCATGGTCGGTGGCTCAGGGATGTCTTGGCGATTCCAGGGATGACCTGGCGACTTCTTCTACTGGGCGGGCGTCGACCGGGTCGTAGTAGATCTCCAGCTTGCGGCCGTCACGGTCGAAGCCATAGATCTCGTAGCAGTGGCCGGGGGTAATGCGGAACTTGGTGATCTGCACGCCCTGGCGTTTCATCTGCTCGCGAAACTGCGACTCGGGCATCCAGGCGCTGCGGTCGGGGCGGGCGCAGTCGGCATCTGCCAGTAGCGGCGTGGCACCCAGCAGGAGCAGGCTGCCCAGAGTGGCTCGGGCTAAAAGAGGCATGGCAGGTTCTCTTCAGGGAAGCGCCAGCCCTCAGGGCTGGCACCAGGATTGAGATCAGTCTTCGATCTCGGTCTTCACCGCCTTGCCGCTGACCGGGTCGTGGTAGATCTCAACCTTGCGGCCTTCCTTGTCGAAACCGTAGATCTCGTAGCAGTTGCCTTCGGTAACCTTGAACTTGTTGATCTTGTAGCCATCGGCCACGAGCTTGGCCTGGAACTGCTCGGGGTCTTGCCAGGTGGAGCGGTCGGCTGTGGTGCATTCGGTCTTGGCGAAGGCCGGGGCGGCGCAGGCCAGCAGGGCGGAAACGAGCAATAGGCGACGCATGGTGAGCTCCTGAGAGGTGTCGGAGCCGCCACCTTCGGCGCGCTGGCTTAACGAAAACTTAAGGCTCACACCCCGTTACATCTTGCCGGCGAGCATCCCTGTGCCCGTGCAACTTGGCCATTTCGATCCCCTTTTGGCCATTAGCAGCGTTCTCCAGCACGGCGCGACGAACGAACAATGCAGGCATAACAACGAGCCTGGAGCGCTTTGCATGCTCACTTACTACAGTGACGACCACCACCTGCACCACGGCAAATGCGAGCTGATCGACGGGCAACTGCTGCCCTGCTTCGAGATGCCGCAACGCGCCGACCATATCCTCGCCCGCGTCAAGCAGCGCCAACTCGGCGAAGTGCGCGCGCCCAAGGATTTCGGCCTGGCGCCCATCGAGCGCATCCACAGCAAGGCTTACCTGGAGTTCTTCCAGGGTGCCTGGGCGCGCTGGCAGGCGCAGGGCGGCAAGGGTGACCTGCTGCCCTTCACTTGGCCGGCGCGCACCCTGCGACGGATGATCCCCAACGACCTGCACGGCCAGCTCGGCTACTACAGCTTCGACGGCGGCGCCCCGATCACCGCCGGCACCTGGCAGGCCGCCTACAGCGCTGCGCAGGTGGCGCTCAGCGCCCAGGCCGAGATCGCCCACGGCGTCCACAGCACCTTCGCCCTGTGCCGGCCGCCAGGCCACCACGCCGCTGGCGACGTGATGGGCGGCTATTGCTACCTGAACAATGCCGCCATCGCCGCCCAGGCCTTCCTCGATCAGGGCCGCAAAAAGGTGGCCATCCTCGATGTCGACTACCACCACGGCAACGGCACCCAGGACATCTTCTACCAGCGCAGCGACGTGCTGTTCGCCTCGATCCACGGCGACCCGGCCGAGGAGTTCCCATTCTTCCTCGGCTACGCCGACGAACTGGGCGAAGGCGCCGGCGAGGGCTACAACTTCAATTACCCACTGCCCATGGGCAGCACCTGGGAAACTTGGAGCGCGGCACTGGAGCAGGCCTGCCAGCGCATCGCCGACTACGGCGCCGAGGTGCTGGTGGTATCGCTGGGCGTGGACACCTACATGGAAGACCCGATCTCGCAGTTCAAGCTCGACAGCCCGGACTATCTGGCCATGGGCAAGCGCATCGCCGCGCTGGGCCTGCCGACGCTATTCATCATGGAAGGCGGCTATGCGGTTGAGGCCATCGGGGTCAACGCGGTGAACGTGCTGGAAGGGTTCGAGGGCGCGTAATTGGCGCTTTTCCATGCACCGGGCGTCAGACCTGGCATTGCAACAGTGGACGGATAAAGCGTCAGCTACGCGCCCGGTCCACCCTACCAAAAGACCAACAACGACACTTCAGGGGTGAGAAACGATGAAAGCCATCCAACAGATGCTCGGCGCCGCCTTGTGCGGCGCCACCCTGCTCAGCGGTGCGGTGCAGGCCAAGGAGCTGCGCGTGTACAACTGGGCGGACTACATCTTGCCATCCGTGCCCAAGGACTTTCAGAAGGAAACCGGTACCCAGATCACCTGGGACACCTTCGAGACCAACGAGGCGCTGGAGGCCAAGCTGCTCACCGGCAACTCCGGCTACGACCTGGTGATCCCCTCCAACCAGTTCCTCGAAACCCAGATCAAGGCCGGTGTGTTCGCCCCGCTGGACAAGTCGAAGATCCCCAACTGGAAGAACCTCGACCCAGCGCTGCTCAAGCTGCTGGAGAAGAACGACCCGGGCAACCAGTACGGCGTGCCCTACATGTACGGCACCGTACTGATCGGCTACAACCCGGACAAGGTCAAGGCGGCGCTGGGCGATGATGCCCCGGTCAATAGCTGGGATCTGGTGTTCAAGCCCGAGTACATGGAGAAGCTGAAATCCTGCGGCGTGGCCATGCTCGACTCGCCCACCGAGATCATTCCCATCGCCCTGCACTACCTGGGACTCGACCCCAACAGCACCAACCCGGCCGACTATGAGAAGGTCACCGAGCTGCTGCTCAAGGTGCGCCCCTACGTCACCTACTTCCATTCCGCCAAGTACATGACCGATATCGCCAACGGCGACATCTGCGTGGCCATCGGTTACTCCGGCAGCTTCTACCAGTTCGCCAACCGCGCCAAGGAAGCTGGCAACGGGGTGAAGATCAACTGGCGCCTGCCCAAGGAGGGCGCGCCGATCTGGTTCGACACCTGGGCCATCCCCAAGAGCGCGCAGAACGTCGACGAGGCCCATGCCTTCATCAACTACCTGCTCGACCCGAAAGTGATCGCGCCGATCAGCGATTTTCTCGGCTACCCCAACCCCAACGTGCCAGGCATGAAGCTGGTGAGCAAGGAGATCGCCGCCGACCCTGATCTGACCCCAACGCCGGAGATGCAGAAATCACTGTACGTGGTGCAGCCTCTGCCACAGAAGATCGAACGCGTACGCACACGGGCGTGGACCTCGATCAAGTCGGGCAAATAACGACCCTATAACGATGGAGCCCACGCTTTGCGTGGGCTCCATCGGTTGCGAGGCGCCGCGTCGTGCCTGGTGCTGCTGGCTGCTGGCTGCTGGCTGCTGGCTGCTGTGACAATCGTGATGGACGCGGAGCGTCCTGGGCTGCGTTACCACGCGGAGCGTGGGAGCAATCATGTGCCTTCGCGGGTGCGTTGGTCTTGACGACCGCACCCCAACCAACGAATAGACGCTGCAGAAATAGTGGCCATGTCACATTACTGCCCTGGACTGGCGTCTCCAACTGATCGACACTCTGGCCCAGCGTTACCCCTGTGCAATGGAAGCCCTTGAAAGCTGTTAAAGCTTCGAGACGAGGACACGATATGGACAATCTCTATCCCGCCGGGCCCAGCGATGTGCCGGCAAACCTGACCCGCCCCAGCTCCCTCTACAAACGCCAGGCCTGGCTCGCCGTCGGCAGCCTGGCATTGTTCGTCACACTGTACTTCGCCTTGGCCGGCTGGTTCGGCTGGACCGCCTGGCGCTTGATCAACAGCGGCCTGGCCGGTAGCGAAGAAGCCTTCGTGCATTTCCTGGTGGGTGGCTGCTCCGCCTTCCTCTGCGTGTTCATGCTCAAGGCCCTGCTCTTCGTCGAACGCGGCGGTGCGCCGAACCATGTCGAGCTGCGCCCTGAAGAACAGCCACAGCTATTCGCCTTTATCTACCGACTGGCCGACGAGGCCGGTGCACCACGGCCTCACCGCGTGTATCTCTCGGCGCGGGTCAATGCGGCGGTGTTCTATGACCTGTCGGTGGTCAACCTCCTGTTTCCCTCGTGCAAGAACCTGGAAATAGGCCTGCCCCTGGTCAACATCCTCACCCTGAGCGAATTCAAGGCCGTGCTGGCCCACGAGTTCGGCCATTTCGCCCAGCGCTCCATGGCCATCGGCAGTTGGGTCTATATCGCCCAGCAGATCGCCTCGCACATCATCAGCAAGCGTGACGCCCTGGACAAGTTGCTGCGCGTGCTGTCGAAGTTCGACCTGCGCATCGCCTGGATCGGCTGGCTGCTGTCGTTGATCGTCTGGTCGATCCGCTCGCTGCTCGACACCCTGTTCCGCCTGGTGGTGCTGGCGCAACGCGCGCTGTCGCGGCAGATGGAGTTCCAGGCCGACCTGGTGGCGGTCTCCCTGACCGGCAGCGACGAGCTAGTGCATGCCCTGCACAAGCTGCAAGCCGCCGACGAGGCCTGGGATCGCACCCTGGCGTTCGCCAACGCCGAATACCAGCAAGGCCGCTCGGTGCAGGATCTGTTCAGCATCCAGACCCAGGTGCTGGAAAGGGTCACGCAGATTCTCAATGACCCCAGCTACGGCAAGGTTCCGCCTCGCACCAGCAACGCGCCCGAGCAGCACCGCGTGTTCGTTTCCGGTTTCGCCCAACCGCCGCAGATGTGGTCGACCCACCCGGCCAACAGCGACCGCGAAGAAAATGCCAAGCGCCTGTACCTGCCCGCTCCGCACGACGAGCGCAGCGCCTGGGTGCTGTTCGACGAGCCGACGGCGCTGCGCCAGCGCCTGACCAGTGACTTCTTCCACGGCGCGCAGCTCGAGCCCGTCACCCTGGAAGAATCCCTGCGCAACCTGGCCGACCGCTACGACATGCTGCAATACGCCCCCGACTACCAGGGCGCCTACCTGGGCCGCAGCCTGACGCGCCATGCCGAACAGGCCGCCGAGCTCTATCAGGACTCGACGCCCATCACCGATCTGTACGGCGCGTTGCAGGCCCTCTATCCGCCCAGCCTCAGCCAGCAGCTCCACCAACTGCGCGCTCTGGAAGAAGAGCGCGGCATGCTGCAAGCGCTGCGCGACAAGGTCTACAAGGCCGCTGGTGGCAGCATCGTGTTTCGTGGCAGCAGCGTTGCCCGTCGCGACCTGCCGCGCCTGATCGAGCAGGTCAGCGAGGAGGCCGAAGCCCTGCGCCAGGAGATCCTAGGCCATGATCGACGCTGCCGGGCCACCCACCTGGCTATCGCCGAACGGTTCGGCAGCGGTTGGCCGGCCTACCTGATCGGCCTGATCGAAGTGCTGCACTATGCCGAACACAGCCTGGCCGACCTGCGCGATGCGCAGGGCCTGCTCGCCAATGTCACCGCCGTGGTGCTGGCCGACGGCAAGGTCAGCTCCCGCGAGCTCAAGCGCCTGTTGCAGACGGCCAATGCGCTGCATCGGGTGATGGCGGCCATCCACGAAGACAAACAGCTCGTGGTGCTCGATGAGCCGCTGCTGAAGCGGCTGGGCATCGACTCCTGGGCGGCCTCGCTCGAGGACTTCACCCTGCCGCAGGCGAGCACCGACAACGTCAACGAATGGATGCAGGTGATCGATGGCTGGGGCAATAGCCTCGCCGCCCAGCTATCCGGCCTGTGCAGCGCCACCCTGGAGCAGTTGCTGCACAGCGAAGCCGAACTGGCTCGCCACCTGCGGCAGAACAGCCAGCCCGAGGCGGCACCGACACCGGCTCGCCACCCACAACGCTACGCCGTGCTCCTGCCCGGCCAGGAGCGCAAGCGCCAGTTGAAGCTGGACTGGTGGGATCGCTTCCAAATTGCCGATGGTGCCTTCGCCACCAGCATGCGCCTGCTGGTGGCAGCGCTGATCGTCGGTGCTGTGCTCGGCTTCGGCAGCCTGACCGGCGTAGACACCAAAGTCGCGGTGTACAACGGCCTGGGCACCAGCGTGCAGGTACGTATTGGCAAGCAGAGCGCGGTGGTCGGGCCCTACTCGTCCACCGAGTTCAAGACCGAGTTCACCCCCAACACCCAGGTGAGCGCTCGTACCCTCGATGGTCAGTTGATCGAAACTTTCAAGCCCAGCCTGGGCAACCCGGGGCTGCATTACGTCTACAACGTCGCCGGCGCCAGCCCGTTGGTTGCCTGGACGGCCTCATACGGCAATGCCGCCGAGGAAGAACCGCGCTTTCTCGGTGCGCCGCGCTGGCTCGACGCCCGTGCCGACTTCTTCTTCACCGACCCGCCCGAGTCCATCAGCAGCAAGAGCGGTGGTGCCACACGCCATATCCTTAGTGGCATGGGCGACAGCACACCCGAGGAGGTTCTCAAGCTGGTCGGCAACGAAGCACAAGCGCAACAGATCATCCAGGCCCATGTACGCTGGGATGCACCGGACGCGACCCATGCCAACCTCTGGAAAGCCTATGCCGGCAAGACGCCTTGATTGCGAAGCCGACGGAGCGCTGTAGGAGCGAAGAAGGCGCCTAGCCTAATGCCAGTCAGTTAAGGCTGTACGCGTTTGGCTCCCCTCTCCCGTTTACGGGAGAGGGGCTGGGGGAGAGGGGACTGATCGTAGCCAGTCGGCGCTTAACTGATCGGCATTAGGCACCTAACCTTCATTCGCGATCACGGTCGCCCACGTTGCCCCCTGTCGCGAATGAATTTCTCCTACAGGATCTTGCGCGGCTCGTTGGCCTGGGCTCCAGATGCCTTTGCCGCGCCATACTGCACCAGCAGTACGCGGGCCATATAGCCGACCACGATGACATTGAGCACGAAGACGGCAACGCTCAGCAGGCTGGTATGAGCAACCATTTCATAGATCTCGAATGGCAAATAGATCGCCCCGCTGCCCAGGGCGAACCACTCGATCCAGACCAGCCCCCTCCACAGGCCATAGGCTTCGATCAGGCGAACGGCGGAATACGCCAGAGCGCCGAAGGCCAGCAGCGTCAGATCGACATTGGGCAGCACGCCCACGGCCTGAATGAAAATGCCGGGCAGGTGACTGGCAGGGTTCAGATGCGCATGGCTGACCAGCGCCTCAGCCAACTGCTGCAGATTCCGCCCCGCCAGCTCATGCAGCCCAAGCGCGACCAGAAGTGAAGCAAGGCCCTTGCAGGCCTCTATCGCGGCAATGACCCGAAGGCCGCTTCTCGTGGATGTCATCATTGACTCTTCAGTGTGTGCGCATCATTCATTACAGACCTTGTCTCGCCCTTTTGATAGCGGACTCCACTGCCGCCAGGGCCTGAGGGCTATTCTTCCAGCAGGTAGTTCTGAGCACGGAAGCCACCCTTTGGGCTATTTCCTTTGGCTCATGGCTCGCCAGTTCAGAGAATGAATCTATACCTATCTCCTCGAAGCGCTTGATGACCGTAGGCCCAACACCTTTCACGGCCAGTAGAGCGGCCTTTTCCGATTCACTGAATGCCATAACGATAACGCTCCAATAATCAGGATTAACCACAGGCGTAATCCACCACTTATCCCCCGACTTCCCCCGCCCCCAACTTGCGCCACAGCAAGCGCACCGCCGCCTTGCGCACCAGTGCGCAGCGGTAGAGGCGGATTTCCAGGGGGATCTGCCAGTGCTCGCCGCCACATATGGCCAGTTCGCCACGGGCCAGTTCGGCGGTGACCGACAGGCGCGGCACCCAGGCCACGCCCATGCCCTGCAGGGCCATGCTCTTGAGGCTGTCGGCCATGGCGGTTTCGTACACGGTGGTGGAGCGCAACACGCGCTGGCGCAGCAGCAGGTTCACCGAGCGACCGAGGAAGGCGCCAGCCGTGTAGGCCAGCAGCGGGATGGCCTGGCCGCTGTCGAGGTCGAACAGCGGCGCGCCACTCTTGTCGGTGGCGCAGACCGGCAGCATGGCGGTGGTGCCCAGGTGCAGGGAGGGGAAGATCTTCGGATCCATCTGCAAGGCGGCGTCGGGATCGTAGTAGGCGAGGATCAGGTCGCAGGCGCCTTCGCGCAGCGAGTGCACCGCCTCGCCGACGTTGGTCGCTACCAGGCGGGTGTTGAGTGGCAGGCCGTCGCGGCGCAGGTCGGCGATCCATTGCGGGAAGAAGCCCAGAGTCAGCGAGTGCGCCGCAGCGATCTGCAGCACTTCGCCCTGCTGGCCTTCCAGGTTATGCAGATGGCGCACCACCTCGCCGAGCTGCTCCACCAGGCTGCGCGCGGTGACCAGGAACAGCCGCCCGGCCTCGGTCAGTTCGACGGGGGTGCAGGAGCGATCCACCAGGGTCAGCCCGAGCATGGCTTCGAGGCTGCGGATGCGCCGACTGAATGCGGGCTGGGTGACGAAGCGCTTCTCGGCGGCCTGGGAGAAGCTGCGGGTGGCGGCCAGGGTGACGAAGTCTTCCAGCCATTTGGTTTCCAGATTCATTGCCGGCTCCGGGGCATGACACTGTGCGGCACGTAGCCCGGATGCAATCCGGGCTACGCGGTACGTCCGAAGTCGGACGGGCGTCACACACACATTATGCCGATTGCGCATAGGGCAGCAAGTAACGGCATTGGCCGGCCAAGCGCCAGAAACCTTACTCTATGGGCATCGCGGCACTTGCCGTATCTCCCAGAGAGCCTGTCTCATCATGTCCGCTGCTGCATCCTTCCGCGTCGAAAAAGACCTGCTTGGCACCCTCGAAGTCCCCGCCGATGCCTACTACGGCATCCAGACCCTGCGTGCGGTGCAGAACTTCCGACTGTCCGGTGTGACCCTGTCGCACTACCCCAAGCTGGTGATCGCGCTGGCCATGGTCAAGCAGGCTGCAGCCGACGCCAACCGTGAGCTGGGCCACCTCTCCGCTGCCAAACACACGGCGATCAGCACCGCTTGTGCACGCATCATCCAGGGTGAGTTCCACGATCAGTTCGTGGTGGACATGATCCAGGGCGGTGCCGGCACCTCGACCAACATGAACGCCAACGAGGTGATCGCCAACGTCGCCCTGGAAGCCATGGGTCATGAGAAGGGCGAGTACCAGTACCTGCACCCGAACAATGACGTGAACATGGCGCAGTCGACCAACGACGCCTACCCGACCGCCATCCGCCTGGGCCTGCTGCTGGGCCACGACAGCCTGCTCACCGCGCTGGACAAGCTGATCCAGTCGCTGGCGGCCAAGGGCCTGGAGTTCGGCCACGTGCTGAAGATGGGCCGCACCCAGCTTCAGGATGCGGTACCGATGACCCTCGGTCAGGAATTCCACGCCTTCGCCACCACCCTCGGCGAAGACCTGCAGCACCTGAAGATGCTCGCCCCGACCCTGCTGCACGAAGTCAACCTGGGCGGCACCGCCATCGGTACCGGCATCAATGCCGATCCGAAATACCAGGCCCTGGCGGTCAAGCGCCTGGGCGTGATCAGCGGCCATCCGGTCAAGCCGGCTGCCGACCTGGTCGAGGCCACCAGCGACATGGGCGCCTTCGTGCTGTTCTCCGGCATGCTCAAGCGCACCGCGGTGAAGCTGTCGAAGATCTGCAACGACCTGCGCCTGCTGTCCAGCGGCCCGCGCACCGGCATCAACGAGATCAACCTGCCGGCGCGTCAGCCGGGCAGTTCGATCATGCCGGGCAAGGTCAACCCGGTAATCCCCGAGGCGGTCAACCAGGTGGCCTTCGAGGTGATCGGCAACGACCTGGCGCTGACCATCGCCGCCGAGGGTGGCCAGTTGCAGTTGAACGTGATGGAGCCGCTGATCGCCTACAAGATCTTCGACTCGATCCGCCTGCTGACCCGCGCCATGGACATGCTGCGCGAGCTCTGCATCGACGGTATCACCGCCAACGAAGCGCACTGCCGCGCGCTGATGGAGAACTCCATCGGTCTGGTCACCGCGCTCAACCCCTACATCGGCTACGAGAACGCCACCCGTATCGCCAAGGTCGCGCTGGAAAGCGGTCGCGGCGTGCTGGAACTGGTGCGCGAGGAAAAACTGCTGGATGACGCCACCCTTGATGACATCCTGCGCCCCGAGAACATGATCGCACCGCGCCTGGTTCCACTGCAGGGCTGAACATGCGCATGACACACGCCGCCGCCAGGGCGGCGTGTTCGTTTCCACGGCAATAGCACCAAGGCCGCACAGACGGCATCACAACAACGACAATCCAGGTGACAACCCATATGAGTCAGAACACCGCTGCACAGTCTTTCCTTGCCCGCGTACCGCTGTGGCAGCAGATTCTCGTCGGCCTGCTGCTCGGCGTGGCCGTCGGCATGCTGTTCAAGAGTGGCGCCCAGGCGCTGGCGCCAATCGGCACACTGTTTCTCAATGCGATCAAGATGCTCATCGTGCCGCTGGTCTTCGTTTCCCTGGTGGCCGGCATCACCTCGATGAGCGACAGCGCCAAGCTCGGCCGCATCAGCGTCAAGACCATCGCCATCTACCTGATCACCACCGCCTTCGCGGTGAGCATCGGCCTGCTGTTCGGCACCCTGTTCAGCCCCGGCGAGGGCATGCAGATGGTCGCCAACGGCACTATGGAGGCCAAGCAGGCACCTTCGCTGGTAGAGATACTGGTGGGCCTGGTACCGACCAACCCGGTGACCGCCTTCGCCGAAGGCAACATCCTGCAGATCATCGTCTTCGCCATCGCCCTGGGCCTGAGCATGAACCTGGTCGGCGAGAAGGCGGCGCCGGCGATTCGCCTGTTCGACAGCCTGGCCGAGGTGCTCTACAAGCTCACCGACCTGGTGATGCGCTTCGCCCCCATCGGCGTGTTCGCACTGATCGCCGGGGTGGTTTCGTCCCACGGTATCGAGGTACTGCTGCCGCTGGCCGGGGTGATCGGGGTGATCTACCTGGCCAGCATCGCCCATATGCTGGTGGTCTATGGTGGCCTGATCGGCGGCCTGGCGCGCCTCAGCCCGCTGCGCTTCTTCCGTGGCATCGCCCCGGCACTGGCGGTGGCCTTCAGTACCTCGAGCAGTTCCGGCACCCTGCCGGTGTCCATCGAGTGCGCGCGCAAGAACCTTGGCGTGTCGCAAGGCGTGGCCGGTTTCGTGCTGCCGGTGGGCGCCACCATCAACATGGACGGTACCGCCATCTACCAGGGCGTGCTGGCACTGTTCATCGCCCAGGGCTTCGGCATCGACCTGAACGCCGGCCAGTACCTGATGATCATCCTCACCGCCACCCTGGCTTCGATCGGCACCGCCGGCATCCCTGGCGCCGGCCTGATCATGCTCGGCCTGGTGCTGAGCTCGGTCGGCCTGCCGCTGGAAGGCGTGGCGCTGATCGCCGGTATCGACCGCATCCTCGACATGGCGCGCACCACGGTGAATGTCGCCGGCGACCTGATGACCACCACCCTGGTCGGCCGCAGTGAAAATGAGCTGGATCGGGATATCTACAACAGCGACAACGCGGCCTGAACAACGATTTTCATAGGAGGCCTCACCAGCCTCACCACTCTGGGATGGCCTCGGCCATCCTTTTTTTTGTGGCCTGCCATTCAAGAGTGGCTGCCGTAGGGTGCGCTGCGCGCACAGCCGGTTGGCCAGCATTAAAGCCTCCAGACCCTGCGTAGCGTCTGCACCGCCTCGACGATCTGCGCCTCAGGCACCGCAGCAAAACCCAGCACCAGCCCGGCGCGGGCGCCCTCAGCCGTTTCGCTGTCGGGCAGCCAGTAACCGCTCAGCGGGTTCATCTCCACCCCGGCAGCACGCGCCGCGCTGATCAGCTCGTGCTCACGCGCCAGGCTCTCGACCCTGATGCTCAGGTGCAGGCCGGCCTCCACCGCCGGCAACGGCGCACAACCCGGGATCGCCTGCGGCCATTCACGCAGCAAGATGTCGCGCCGCGACCGCGCGGCCTGGCGCATGCGCCGCACATGCCGCTGGAAGTGCCCGGCCGCGATAAATTCGGCCATCACCGCCTGGGTGCCGATCTCCAGATGGCGCATGTCCAGCGCCAGACGGCGACTGAAGCCCTCGACCAAAGCCATGGGCAGCACCAGATAGCCAAGGCGCAGGGCGGGGAAGGCGAGCTTGCCGAAGGTGCCGACATAGATCACCCGCTGCAGGGCATCCAGCGCGGCCAGGGGTGCCAGCGGCGTGCCGCTGTAGCGATATTCGCCATCGTAGTCGTCCTCGATGATCCAGCCACCCTCGCGCTTGGCCCACTCCAGCAGTGCCAGGCGCCGGGGCAGTGACAGGGTCACGCCGGTCGGGTACTGGTGTGAAGGCGTCAGGTAGGCCAGCCGGCAGCCGCCGATGCCTTGCAGGGCCTCGACCTGCAAGCCTTCACCATCCACCGGCACGCCCCGCACCTGCGCCCCGGCCACGGCGAAGGCATGCCCGGCGGCGCGATAACCGGGGTTTTCCACCGCCACCCGCTCACCGGGCTGCACCAGCAATTGGGCGCACAGGCTGATGGCCTGCTGTGCCCCCGTGGTGAGCACGATCTGCCTGGGGTCGCAGTCCAGACCACGGCCATTGCGTAGGTAGGCGGCGATCAACTCACGCAATTCCAGCAGGCCGGCGGGGTCGCCGTAGCCCAGGCGCGCCAGCGAAGGTTTGCGCCAGAAGCGCGCCTGCAGGCGTGCCCAGGTGGTGAAGGGGAACAGGTCGAAGGCTGGCACACCGATGCGAAACGCCCGCGGCGCACCCTCGACCGGCACCGGCAGATGATGCGCCTGCAAGCGCTGCAGCGCCGGGGTATCGACGGCCGTGGCGGCAACGGCGGACGAGGCTGGACGCGGCCGCGCCAGCTCGACGACATAGGTGCCATCGCCGACGCGCCCAGCCACATAGCCCTCGGCATAGAGCTGGTCGAGGGCGCGGGTCACGGTATTGCGCGAGATACCGAGCAAAGCGGCCAGCTCGCGACTGGCCGGCAAACGGGTACCACCGACCAGACGACCGTCGAGGATACGCTCGCGCAGCGCCTGGTAGAGCTGGCGCGCCAGACCATGGCCTGGCTGCAGGTGAATGCCGGAAAGATCGAAGGGCAGGGCAGGTGACTTGGCCATGGCAGCGTAAATTGGCTCCATCGAAGTGATCCGGAATGGATCTTACGTCAGGCCAATATCCTGCCTAGCATGGGCTCATCACGCCAGGAGAAGCTGCCATGTACTGCCCCGCCGCCTTCCGCCAGGATGACCTGGCCAGCCTGCACGCACAGATTCACGCCTGCGGTCTGGCTCTGCTCAGCAGTGCCGGCGAACAGGGCTTACAAGCCAGCCATCTGCCGCTGCTGCTGGAGCCCGGCGAAGGCGAGTTCGGCACCCTCTACGGCCACTTCGCCCGCGCCAACCCACACTGGCGCGATCTGGCCGATGGCGCCGAGACCCTGGCGGTGTTTAGCGGCCCGGACGCATACGTGCATCCCGGTTGGTACTCGGCCAAGGCCGAGCACGGCAAGGTGGTACCGACCTGGAACTACATCTCCGTGCATGCCTGGGGTCAGGCCGAGGTGTTCGACGAGCCCGAGCGCCTGCTGGAGCTGGTCAGCCGTCTCAGCGAACGCCACGAACAGGGGCGCCCGCAGCCCTGGGCGGTCAGCGATGCACCGCGTGAGTACCTCGACACCATGCTGCGCGCCATCGTCGGCTTCGCCATGCCGATCCGCCGCCTCGAAGGCAAATGGAAACTCAGCCAGAACCGCTCGACGGCCGATCAGGCCGGCGTGCGCAATGGCCTGGCCGCTTCAGCCAACCCGCGCGAGCGGGAACTGCTAGCGCACATGCCCCTTAGCGACTGAAGACCAAAGGAAAACCCCATGCTCGACATCCGCCCCATCACCGCTGCCGATCACGCCGCCTGGCTACCGCTGTGGCAGGGCTACCAGCACTTCTACCAGGCCGAGATCCCGACCGAAACCAGCGCCCTCACCTGGCAGCGCTTTCTCGACCCGGCCGAGCCGATGCACGCCGCACTGGCCTGGCAGGACGGTGAAGCGGTCGGCCTGGTGCACTTCATCTACCACCGCAGTTGCTGGACGACCGGTGACTACTGCTACCTGCAGGATCTGTTCGTGGCCGAGCACATCCGTGGCGGCGGTGTGGGCCGTGCGCTGATCGAGCACGTCTACGCCGAGGCACGCGCCGCTGGCGCCAGCCGCGTGCATTGGCTGACGCAGGAAACCAACTACCAGGGCCGCATGCTCTACGACCGCATCGGCGACCGTTCCGGGTTCATTCAGTACCGCAAGTTGTTCTGAGCCGCGCCTCACTCGATCTCGAACAACCCATCGCGCAACTGCGCACCACCCAGGCGCTGGCGGATGTCGTCGTCGATGCGTGGGTCGTCCGGGGCGTAGAGCATCACCTGTCGGTAGGCGTTGACCCGATTGATCTCGCTGCCCAGGTATTGCCAGACCACGCGGGTGCAGGCCGGGGTGCGCCGGTCGCCGCTGGAGACGCCGGTCTTCAGGCCGTTGAGGCGGGTGATATGGCTCTTGAAGCTGGGGATGAGGATGGTCTGGCTCATCTCGTTGCCGGTCAGCGACTCGTAGTCGATGAGAAACAGTCGATCCTGCAGGTAGAAGGCGGCCCCCAGGTAACGGCAGCGCACCCAGTCCTCGGCGACGCCGCCGCGGGCGCGCTCCTGCCGTTCCTGGCGCTCGAACACGTAGCTGCCACGTTCCTCGCGCAGGTGCACCAGCGACAGCAGGATCTGCCCAGGCACCGACATGCAGTTGGAATACTCGAAGTAGTAACCGCAGTAACGCGCCAGCGAACTGGCATGGCCGCGCAATGGCTCGAACAGCTCCAGCAGTGGGTCTCTGCCATGGCTCGGCTGTGGCTCGCCATGGCGCGTGCCCATCAGCCGGGCGAAGGCCTCGCTCGGCAGTGCCAGTTCGTGGGCCTCGACGCCGAAGAAATCGCAGATGCGCTTGAGGTTGTGCGCGGTCGGTCGACTCTGCCCGGCCAGGTAGCGATTGAACTGCGCACGGTTGATGGCCAGCTTGCGACAGACCTCGGCAATCGAGCGGTAATGACTGCAAAGCAGTTTGAGATTGCTGCCGAGGGAATCGGACATATGGGCGGTCCAGGTGATGCGAGTGACGCGATTCTAGCATCAACTCGCGTCATTTCGCCGCGACCTGCGAAATTGCCCTATGAGGCCTCTATCACGAACCATTCCGCAATCCGCCCAGAGAGGCGTATTCCCCATTCAGAACAACAAGAGAGAAAGCCTCCATGCTCGATCTTCTCAATGACTTTATCTGGAGCAAGCTGCTGATCGTAATGCTGATCGGCCTTGGCTTGACCTTCACCATCACCTCACGCTTCGTCCAGTTCCGCTACCTGGGCAGCATGTTCAGCATTTTTGCCCAAGCCTTTGAACGCAAGCCCGGTCAACTCAGTTCGTTCCAGGCGCTGATGCTGTCGGTTGCCGGTCGCGTCGGCGCAGGCAATATCGCTGGCGTATCCGTGGCCATCATGCTTGGCGGCCCTGGCGCGGTGTTCTGGATGTGGGTCGTGGCTCTGATCGGCATGGCCACCAGCTACTTCGAGTGCTCGCTGGCCCAGCTATACAAGCGCCGTGAGCCCGATGGCACCTACCGTGGCGGCCCGGCGTTCTACATGCAGCACGGCCTCGGCCAGCGCTGGCTGGGCATCATCTTCTCGCTGCTGTTGCTGGCGACCTTCGGCTTCGGCTTCAACGCCGTGCAGTCCTTCACCGTGGCCAGCTCGCTGCATGACACCTTCGGTCTGCCGACCATCGCCAGCGGCATTGCGCTGACCGTAGTGATCGGCCTGATCATCTTCGGTGGCATCAAGCGTATCGCCAGCATGGCTGACGTACTGGTTCCGATCATGGCGTTCTCCTACATCGCCATGGCGCTGACCGTGATTGCCCTGAACGTTACGGAAGTCCCGGACGTGCTGACTCTTATCGTCAAGAGTGCTTTCGGCCTGGAACCGGCATTTGCCGGTGGCATGGGCGCCGCCATCATGATGGGCGTCAAGCGTGGCCTGTTCTCCAACGAAGCCGGTCTGGGTAGTGCGCCGAACGTGGCTGCCGTTGCCGAAGTGCAACACCCGGCCGCTCAGGGCATCGTGCAGTCGCTGAGTGTGTTCATCGACACCCTGCTGATCTGCACCAGCACCGCGCTGATCATCCTGCTGTCCGGCGTCTACCAGCCGGGTACCGAGATGGCCGGTGTTGTCCTGACGCAAAGCGCTCTGGCCGCTGTCGTCGGCGAGTGGGGCCGCGTGTTCGTCAGCATGGCGCTGCTGCTGTTCGTCTTCACCACCCTGGTTTACAACTACTACCTCGGCGAGAACGCCCTGGGCTTCTTCACCGAGAAGCGCGTACCGGTGATGGTCTACCGTGTACTGGTGGTCGTGCTGGTGCTGTGGGGTTCGGTGCAGGATCTGGGCACCGTGTTCGCCTTCGCCGACGTGACCATGGGCCTGCTGGCAATCTGCAACCTGATTGCCCTGGCACTGCTGTTCAAGGTCGGCCTGCGCCTGATGCGCGACTATGACGGCCAGATCAAAGCCGGTGTAAAAACCCCGGTACTCGATCCCAAGCAGTACGCCGATCTGGATCTCGACCCCAAGGCCTGGCACGCACCGGCAGATGCCCCGGCCGCGCATGCCGAAATTGGCGATCGCGTCTACCAGCGTTGACGCCCGCGTGAAACAAGGGGGGCGTTGCCCCCCTTTTTCTTGCCCAACGTTTACCGAGGAGAGCCCATGGCGACCCCAGCAAAACTCCTGGTGCTGTATACCGGCGGCACCATCGGCATGCAGATGAGCGAAGCCGGCCTGGCGCCGGCCTCCGGTTTCGAGGCACGCATGCGTGCCCGGCAGAGCGAAGAGAACCCGGCCGAGCTGCCCCACTGGGTCTTCCGCGAACTGCTGCCGTTGATCGATAGCGCCAACATGACCCAGCGCCACTGGCTGGCCATCCGCGATGCCATCGTCCAGGCAGTCGAAGCCGACGGCTGCGACGCCGTGCTCGTGCTGCATGGCACCGATACCCTGGCCTACAGCGCCGCGGCATTGAGCTTCCTGCTGCTTGGCCTGAACGTGCCAGTGGTGCTCACCGGCGCCATGCAGCCGGCTGGCGTGCCCAACGGCGACGCCTGGCCCAACCTGTTCGGTGCCCTGCGTACCCTGCATCGCGGCGTCGCGCCGGGGGTGCACCTGTATTTCAACGGCCAACTGATGCACGGCGCGCGTTGCGCCAAGTTGCGCAGCGATGCCTTCGACGCCTTCCAGGTGCTGGAGCGCACGCGTCAGGCCGAGCGGGCTGCCAGCATCGACGCGGCCACCGACTACCGCCAGCAGCGCCAGCCGGTCAGCCTGGCCGTGCTGCCGTTCTACCCGGGCGTGCAGGCTGCCCAGGTGCGCGCACTGGTGGCCAGCGGCGCCCGTGGCCTGCTGCTGGAATGCTATGGCAGCGGCACCGGCCCGGCCGGCGATGCCGAGTTCATGACTGCGCTGCGCGAAGCCCATGAGCAGGGCGTGGTGCTGGCCGCCATCAGCCAGTGCATGCAGGGCCATGTGCAGTTCGGCGTGTACGCGGCCGGCAGTCGGCTGGCCGAGGCCGGTTTGGTGTCCTGCGGCGGTATGACGCGCGAAGCGGCGCTGGGCAAGCTGTTCGCCCTGCTCGGCGCCGGCCTGGCGCAGGCCGAGGTGGAGCGCTGGCTGGGGCTGGATCTGTGCGGAGAAATGGCCGACTGAAGATAGCCATCCAAAAGCTCTCCCGGAGCTGGCCGTTGGACATCATTTCGTCATAACCCCCGGGCATCTTCGTTGGCCATTCTTATTCCAACGAAGGGTGCCCGCCATGAACCCGCTGCTGCGTCCACTTCCCCTTGCGCTGGCCTTGCAGGCCCTGATCGCCAGCCCGGCCCATGCTGACTTCACCATCGCCGCCGGCAGTACGGAAACCTCCGGGCAGAACCTCAGCGGCACTGGCACGGTCGAGCAGACAGCCAGCCTGGCCACCAGCGGCAGCACCGTGGCGGTCACGGTGGCCAGCGGCAGTTCGCTGCTGGCCAACGCCGGCAGCATCCGCCAGAACGGCACGGCCAGGGCCATCGATGCCAACAGCGGCACCCCCGATTTCACCCTGCGCAACGCCGTCGGCGCCCTGATCGACGCCACCGGCAACGTCGCCATCCGCCTCAACCGCGCCAATGGCCACTACCTCATCGACAACCAGGGCACCATCTCGCAAAGCGGCGCGAGCGTGGACGGTGAGCGGGCGATCAAGGCCGACGCCAACTACAGCAGCAGCGGCAACCAGATCATCAACGGCAGCACCAGCAACCGTGACGCGGTGATCAGCTCCAGCGGCAACGACGCCCTGCGCCTGGGCAGCAACTTCACCCTGAGCAACTACGGCCGCATCTTTTCCACGGGCCTGGTCAACACCAGTTGCCCGAGCTACGTGAACTGCGTGAACGATTACTCCGCCGCCGATGGCGTGGCCATCGAGAACGGTCGCAGCAACGTTGCCATACTCAACCATGGCAGCATCGAAGGCCCGCGCCATGGCATCGATGGCGGCGACCCTGTGGCATTCAATCCCGACGCCAACCTGCTGGGGCTGGAGCGCCTGATCATCACCTCCGCAGACGGCAACGGAGTGACCTTCGACAAGGTGGTCGGCGGCATCACCAGCAGCGGCGTGCGCATCGCCGACTCGGTGGTGATCAACTACGCAGACGGCACCATCATCGGTAACAACGGCTCCGGCGTCGGCCTCGACAGCCACGGTGTGGTGTTCAACTACGGCCTGATCAGCGGCCGTTACGCCGGCGCGGGCAATGTCTACGACCACGAGGGCGCGGGCCAGACCACCAGCAATGGCGACGGTGATGGCGTCGACATCGACGGCGTGGCCTATATCGAGAACCATGGCCGCATCGAAGGCCTCGGCGCCGGCGGTCTGGACTCCGGCGGTCGGCCCAACGGCGCGGATGGCATCGCCGCAGGTGGCGGCACCATCATCAACGCCAGCGGCGCGAGCATCTTCGGCCAGTCCAAGGGCATCCTCATCGACGACGGTGCCAACGGCACCGCGGCGGCCAGCGGCCGTGGCACCAGCAGCGTGGCCGCCACCCTGGCGCGCATCGACAACGCCGGCAGCATCATCGGTGAGGAGGAGGCGGCCATCGGCTTGGTGGGTGACTTCGACGATCTGCTGTTCAACCGCAGCGGCGGCGTCATCCAGGGCGGCAGCGCCACCACCCGGGTGGACGAGCTGGGCAGCACCACGGCGGGCGCCGCCGTGCAGATGGGGGCTGGCGACGACCTGCTCAGCAATGCCGGCCTGATCGAAGGCCGCAATGGCCTGGCGGTGGATCTGGGCGCCGGTGACGACCGCCTGGAGGTACTGGCTGGCGGGCGCTTCATCGGCCGCATCGACGGCGGCGCTGGCTACGACCGGGTGCAGTTGAACGGCGCCGAGGGTGGCAGCTTCGGCAACAGCACCGGCTTCGAGCGCCTCGAGGTGCTGGCGGGCGCCTGGACGCTCGACAGCAGCGACTTCAGTGACCGCGTGCAGGTACTCGGCGGCAGCCTGCACAACCTCGGGCGCATTCTCGGCGATGTCAGCGTCGCCAGCGGTGCCGGCTTCGGCGGCGGCCAGGTGGATGGCAACCTGACGCTGACCAGCGGCACCAATTTCGACTTCCACCTCACCCCCAGCAGCGCCGACGCCACCCAGGTGCGAGGCAGCGCCAGCCTGGCCGGCGCCAACCTGCGCATTCTCGCCGCGCCAGGTGAATATGCCCTGTCCCGGCAGTATCAGATCCTTGAGGCCGGTGCTGGCATCAGCGGTCAGTTCGCCACGGTCAGCAGCAACCTGGCCTTTTTTACCCCGACCCTGAGCTACGCCGCCGACAGCGTCACCCTGACCCTGCAGCGCAACGATCTGGGCCTGGTCGATTTCGCCGGCAATGCCAATACCCGCAGCCTGGCCAGGGCGCTGCAGAACCAGAATGCCAGCGCCTTGCAGCAACGTCTGTTGGGCGCCAGCGCGCAGGATGTGCAGCGTGGCCTGGAACAACTGGCCGGCAGCAGCAACGCCAGCAATGCCGGCGCCACCCTGGCCAGCAGCACGCAGGTGGGCACCAGCATGCTGGCGGCCATGCAGCAAGTAGCCGGCGGCGGCCTGCAAACCGCGCAACTGGAGGAAGACGGGCCATTGCTCGCCGCCCTCGGCGTGCCCCAGCAAGCGCGCGAACTGAACGACCCGAACGCCGCCGCCCGCCTGTGGATACAAGCGCTGGGCAGCCACGGCAAGCTCGACAGCGTGGCCGGCGACATTCGCCAGGACAACGGCGGCGCGGTGATCGGAGCCGACTGGCCGGTCGGCGGGCAATGGCGCCTGGGCGTGCTGGGCGGCTACGGCAAGACCCAGGTGGACGCCACCCAGAGCGCCGAGAACGACATCGGCAGCCTGCACCTGGGCCTGTACGCACAACGTCTCGACGGCCCCTGGGCCCTGCGCCTCGGCGCGGCCTACAGCCGCCACGATAACGACAGCCAGCGCCGCCTCGACTTCGCCGGGCTGCAGGAGAAACTCAAGGGCGACTTCGACGCCGACAGCCAGCAGGCCTTCGCCGAACTGGCCTACCGCACGGCCCATCAACGCCTGCTGGCCGAGCCCTTCGCCTCACTTGGCTACCAGCGTTACAGCAGCGAAGGCTACGACGAGCGCGGCGGCAGCGGTGCCCTGCATGTCGAGGGCAACGACCAGGACAACCTCAGCAGCAGCCTGGGCGTACGCCTCGCCCACCTCGGCACCCTGGAGAACGGCATGAGCCTGACCCCACGCCTGAGCCTGGGCTGGCGCCATACCTTCGGCGACCTCGAAAGCAGCGCACGGCAGTCCTTCCTAACTGGCGGCAATGCCTTCGAGGTGGAGGGCACGGCGCTGGATCGCGACAGTCTGCTAGTCGAAGCGGGACTGGATCTCGGCCTCAGCGTCGCGCAGAACCTGGCACTGAGTTACAACGGCGAACTGGGCGAGAAGGCGCAGAACCATGCGCTGATTCTGCGCTGGCAGGCTCGTTTCTGAGCCTCAGCGGGGCTCAGAACACCGACCAGCCAATGCGCTCGCTGAGCAGCTCCAGGGCCTTGATGCCGGCCAGCGAGTTGCCGGCGGCGTTGAGCTCCGGCGACCATACGCAGACACTGAAGCGCCCCGGCACCACCGCGACGATGCCGCCGCCGACGCCGCTCTTGCCGGGCAGGCCGACGCGATAAGCGAAGTTGCCGGCCTCGTCATACAGCCCGCTGGTGGCCATGATGGCGTTGACCTGCTTGCTCTGCCGGGGCGACAGCACCTGCTCGCCGCTGTGCTGGCAGAAGCCCTGGTTGGCCAGAAAGCCGAAGGCGCGGGCCAGGTCGACGCAGCTCATGCGCAGCGCGCAGCAACTGAAATAGCTGCGCAGCACCGCCTCGACATCGTTGTGGAAGTTGCCGAAGGCCTGCATCAGGTAGGCCATGGCAGCGTTGCGCGCACGGTGCTGGTATTCGGACTCGGCGACGTGGTTGTCCACCGTCACCTCCGGGTTGCCCGACAGGCGCCGGGCGAAATCGCGCATCGACAGCGCCGGGGCCGCATAGCGCGACTGGTTGATGTCGCAGATCACCAGCGCGCCGGCGTTGATGAAGGGGTTGCGCGGTTTGCCCCGCTCGAACTCCAGTTGCACCAGCGAGTTGAACGGCTGCCCGGACGGCTCATGGCCCAGGCGCTGCCAGATCGTTTCGCCGCTGTGACCGATGGCCTGCACCAGGCTGAACACCTTGGAAATGCTCTGAATGGAGAAGGGCGTGCGCGCGTCTCCGGCCACATGCAACTGGCCGTCGTTGCCGTACACGGCAATGCCTAGCTGATCGGGCACGACGCTGGCCAGCGCGGGGATGTAGTCGGCCACCTTGCCCTGGCCGATCAGCGGGCGGACTTCATCGAGGATTTCGTTCAACAACGCTTGCATGCATAAAGCCTGTTCAAAGTCTCGCGACAGCGCCGGAGCATCCCGGCAGGTCAGTGCTAGACGCCTGCGGGCGCAGCCGAATCACAGGCAATGGCTTGCGCCACAGCGGCGACAGCCCCTAGGCTCGGGCCTCTTTGCGCCGATGGCTGTGCCGATGTCCACCGTTCTCAATGTGCTGCTGCCGATCTTCGGCCTGATCCTGGTCGGCTTCGTCTGCCGCCGCAGCAACCGCCTGGGGCCGACCGCCGCCTCGGAGATGAACCGCTTCGTGGTCTGGCTCGGCCTGCCAGCGCTGCTGTTCAGCCTCACGGCCAAGGCCGACTGGGCGCATATCTGGCAGCCCGGTTTCCTGCTGGCTTTCAGCGGCGGCACCCTGGCGGTGTTCCTGGTCACCCTGGCGTACCGCTGGAAGACCACTGGCAGCCTGGTCGACGCCAGCATCGACGGGCTCAGCGCCGGCTATGCCAACACCGGCTATATCGGTATTCCACTGTGCGTGCTGGTGCTCGGCGAGGACGGCATGGCGCCAGCGCTGATCGCCTCGCTGATCGTGGTCTGCGTGCTGTTCGCCCTGGCCGTGGTGTGCATCGAGGTCGGCCTGCAAAGCCAGAAGGGGCTGGGCGGAGCGATTGCCCAGGTCAGCCTGGCACTGCTGAAGAATCCGCTGGTGGTCGCTCCTGCGCTCGGTGCCCTGTGGTCGCTCGGTGGGTGGCAACTGGCGCCAGCGCTGGACGAGTTCCTGCGCCTGCTGGGCGCGGCCACCGTGCCCTGCGCGCTGGTGTCGCTGGGGTTGTTCCTGGCGCAGCGGCAGAGCGGCCCGGCTCAGGGCGCCTGGCCACTGGTGGCCCTGAAGCTGCTGCTGCAGCCGCTGGTGACCTGGTTCATTGCCTTCGTCCTGCTCGACCTGCCGCCGTTCTGGGCACATGCCGCACTGCTGCTCAGCGCGCTGCCCACCGGCACCGGGCCGTTCATGCTCGCCGAGTATTACCAACGCCAGGCAGCGCTGGTGTCGCGGGCGATTCTCTACTCGACACTTGGCTCGCTGCTCACGCTGTCGCTGCTGCTACTGGCACTCGCGCCGTGAGCTGCAGATCGACACCCAACTGACGCGACAGGCAGGGCCAGCGTTGCCAGGCCGAGGCGGTATCCGGCGCGGCCAGGCGCTCGCGGTAAGCCTGCACCGACGGCTGATCGAAGCTGGCGTCGTCGAGCATGCCGCTCAGGGCATGGTGCACCGCCTCATCGAGCTGATTGGCGAATGGCTCGCCGATCAACTGGTGAGCGATCAGGTTGGCGCGGGTGGTGTCCAGCGGGATCAGCGGCTGGCCGAAGTGAGCGATGTAGCGATCGTTCACCTCTTCCACCAGGCGATGGGCCAGGTAGGCCTCATCGAGCAGGCCATCCAGCCCCTCGTGCCCGGCCATCAGCGCCAGTGGCTGGAGGAAGAACTGCTCGGCGATCTTCAGCACCGGCTTGATCGCCTCCTCGATGCCCGCTTCGCGCGCCACCTCGGCCGCCGCGTCGAGCACGTCCGGCACCTCGTCGATGTAGGCGACGACGAAGTTGGTCAAGGCACCCGGGGCATCCTCGTCCGGCAGGCGGATGGCAGGGTGCAGCCCCTCGAAGCGGGCTTGCAGGCTCTGGGCAAGGGCCTGGCTGGTCGCCTCGTGCTGACGAGCCTGGGCGATGAGCTGGCGAATGGCGGCGGTATTCATGATGACTCCGAAGCGGGCAAGACATGGAGGTGAACCTTAGCTGGCGACCTGCACCTGCTAAGACGCAATTGTCATAACTTCTTCACAGTTATGCGAGTCCGCTATAAAGAACGCCTTGCAATCCGCGCCAGACCACGCCATCCGTGGTCTGTGCCGCTTCGTTGCGCCTGTCCTGCCTGGCTCGATGGACACATTGCGACCTCGGGGGTGCTGTCTATACTCGAACTCGAAAGGCAGTACCTGATGGAACCGGACGGGCTTAGGCACGAGGTTTCGACAGCAGTTGCCGTAGTCGCGACGGCGTATGGCTCGTGCAAGCCACCATGCCGCCACGTGGCAGTCGACCCCACCCACAAGGCTCAGCCGGCGGGATAACAAAAACAATATCGAGGGGAACCCGCGATGATGCGACATCCACGAGTCTGGATGGGCCTCTTGCTGTGGCTGATATTGAGCTCGGCGCACGCCCAGTGGACGGTGAACATGGCGCCCGGTGTCACCGAGGTCAGCCGCTCCGTGTTCGATCTGCACATGACCATCTTCTGGATCTGCGTCGTGATCGGCGTGATCGTGTTCGGCGCGATGTTCTGGTCGATGATCATTCACCGTCGCTCAACCGGCCAGGAACCCGCGCACTTCCATGAAAGCACCACGGTGGAGATTCTCTGGACCGTGGTGCCACTGGCGATCCTGGTGGTCATGGCAATCCCCGCGACCAAGACCCTGATCGACATCTACGACACCTCCGAGTCGGATCTGGACATCCAGATCACCGGCTACCAATGGAAGTGGCACTACAAGTACCTGGGCCAGGATGTCGAGTTCTTCAGCAACCTGACCACGCCCCGCAGCCAGATCAACAACCGCGAGGCCAAGGGTGAGCACTATCTGCTGGAGGTGGACGAGCCACTGGTGGTGCCGGTAGGCGCCAAGGTGCGTTTTCTCATTACCTCCGCCGATGTCATCCATTCCTGGTGGGTGCCGGCACTGGCAGTGAAGAAGGACGCCATCCCCGGCTTCATCAACGAATCCTGGACGCGCATCGAGGCGCCCGGCACCTACCGTGGCCAGTGCACCGAGCTGTGCGGCAAGGATCACGGTTTCATGCCCATCGTGGTCGAGGTCAAGAGCAAGGAAGACTTCGCCGCCTGGCTGGGCGAACGCAAGCAGGCCGCCCTGGCCGAGCGCGAGCTGACCAGCAAGGAATGGACGATGGAAGAACTGATGGCGCGCGGCGAGAAGGCCTACAACACCACCTGCGCCTCCTGCCACCAGCCCACCGGCGAAGGCCTGCCGCCGATGTTCCCGGCGCTCAAGGGCTCGGCCATCGCCACCGGCCCGGCCGAGGGGCATATCGACATTGTCTATCACGGCAAGCAGGGCACCGCCATGGCGGCCTTCGGCAAGCAACTGTCGCCGGTCGACCTGGCCGCCATCATCACCTACGAGCGCAATGCCTGGGGCAACAATGTCGGTGACATGGTCACGCCCAAGGACATTCTCGACTTCGCCAAGGCGCAGGAGTAAGGACATGAGTGCAGTGATCGACCACGGTCATACTGACCACCACCATGGCCCGGCCAAGGGCCTGATGCGCTGGGTGCTGACCACCAACCACAAGGACATCGGCACCATGTACCTGTGGTTCAGCTTCTGCGCCTTCCTGCTTGGCGGCTCGATGGCGATGGTGATTCGCGCCGAGCTGTTCCAGCCGGGGCTGCAGATCGTGCAGCCGGAATTCTTCAACCAGATGACCACCATGCACGGCCTGATCATGGTCTTCGGCGCGGTGATGCCGGCCTTCGTCGGCCTGGCCAACTGGATGATCCCGCTGATGATCGGCGCGCCGGACATGGCCCTGCCACGGATGAACAACTTCAGCTTCTGGCTGCTGCCGGCGGCCTTCGGTTTGCTGGTCAGCACCCTGTTCATGGAGGGCGGCGGGCCGAACTTCGGCTGGACCTTCTATGCACCGCTATCGACCACCTACGCGCCGGAATCGGTGACCTTCTTCATCTTTGCCATCCACCTCATGGGCATCAGCTCGATCATGGGGGCGATCAACGTGATCGCCACCATCCTCAACCTGCGTGCGCCAGGCATGACCCTGATGAAGATGCCGCTGTTCGTCTGGACCTGGCTGATCACCGCCTTCCTGCTGATCGCAGTGATGCCGGTGCTGGCCGGCGTGGTGACCATGATGCTGATGGACATCCACTTCGGCACCAGCTTCTTCAACGCCGCCGGCGGTGGCGACCCGGTGCTGTTCCAGCACGTGTTCTGGTTCTTCGGCCACCCCGAGGTGTACATCATGATCCTGCCGGCCTTCGGCGCGGTCAGCTCGATCATCCCGGCCTTCTCACGCAAGCCGCTGTTCGGCTACACCTCGATGGTCTACGCCACGGCGAGCATCGCCTTCCTCTCGTTCATCGTCTGGGCGCACCACATGTTCACCGTGGGCATCCCGCTGACCGGCGAGCTGTTCTTCATGTACGCCACCATGCTGATCGCCGTGCCCACCGGGGTGAAGGTGTTCAACTGGGTGAGCACCATGTGGCAGGGCTCGCTGACCTTCGAGGCGCCGATGCTGTTCGCCGTGGCCTTCGTGATTCTCTTCACCATCGGCGGCTTCTCCGGGCTGATGCTGGCCATCGCCCCGGCGGACTTCCAGTACCACGACACCTACTTCGTGGTGGCGCACTTCCACTATGTGCTGGTGCCGGGGGCGATCTTCGGCATCTTCGCCTCGGCCTACTACTGGCTGCCCAAGTGGACCGGGCACATGTATGACGAAGTGCTGGCCAAGCTGCATTTCTGGCTCAGCTTCGTCGGCATGAACCTGGCGTTCTTCCCCATGCACTTCGTCGGTCTGGCCGGCATGCCACGGCGTATCCCCGACTACAACCTGATGTTCGCCAACTTCAACATGGTCTCGAGCATCGGCGCCTTCCTGTTCGGCGCCACCCAGTTGCTGTTCCTGTTCATCGTCATCAAGTGCATCCGTGGAGGCAAACCGGCCCCGGCCAAGCCCTGGGACGGCGCCGATGGTCTGGAGTGGACGGTGCCGTCGCCGGCGCCCTATCACACCTTCAGCACACCGCCGGATGTGAAATAGGCAGGAGGTGAGCCGTGAGCGAAACCATCGCAACCCGTCGCCTGGTCACCCGCCTGCTGCTGGTGGTGGTGGTGATGTTCTGCTTCGGGGTGTTCGTCCTGCCGCCGTTCTACGACGCCATGTGCCGTGCCTTCGGCATCAATGGCAAGACGGCCGGCGCCTATCAGGGCGAGCAGCAGGTCGATGCGGTGCGCGAGGTGCGGGTGCAGTTCCTCGCCACCAACGCCGCCGGCATGGTCTGGGAGTTCGGGCCGAAAGCCGATGACCTGGTGGTACACCCCGGGGAGACACGCGACATGTTGTTCGTCGCCTACAACCCGAGCGACGAGCCGATGACCGCCCAGGCCATTCCCAGCGTCTCGCCCGCACGAGCAGCGGCCTTCTTCCACAAGACCGAATGCTTCTGCTTCACCCAGCAGGTGCTGCAACCCGGTGAACGCATCGAGATGCCGGTGCGCTTCATCGTCGACCGCGACCTGCCCGAGGACGTCAGGCACCTGACCCTGAGTTACACCCTGTTCGATATCACCGCGCGCAAACCGCCCGTGGCACAGGCGGCTCCCTGAGGAGAAATGAGATGTCGAGTCACGAAAACTACTACGTCCCGGCCCAGAGCAAATGGCCCATCGTCGCCACCCTCGGCCTGCTGGTCAGCGTCGCTGGCGTCGGCACCTGGTTCAATGACCTGTCCGCCGGGCGCGAAACCTCCAACGGCCCGCTGATCTTCTTCGTCGGCGGGCTGATCCTGGCCTACATGCTGTTCGGCTGGTTCGGCAACGTGATCAAGGAAAGCCGCAGCGGCCTGTACAGCGCGCAGATGGATCGCTCGTTCCGTTGGGGCATGACCTGGTTCATCTTCTCCGAGGTGATGTTCTTCGCCGCCTTCTTCGGTGCGCTGTTCTACATCCGCATGTGGTCCGGCCCCTGGCTCGGCGGCGAAGGCGACAAGGGCATCGCCAACATGCTCTGGGAAGGCTTCGAGTACAGCTGGCCGTTGCTGCAGAACCCAGACTCCAAGCTGTTCCCGCCCCCCACGGCGGTGATCGACCCCTGGCACCTGCCGCTGCTCAACACCATTCTGCTGGTGTCCTCCAGCGTCACCGTCACCTTCGCCCACCACGCCTTGAAGAAGAACAATCGCGGCGCCCTGAAAGCCTGGCTGGCCGCGACCATCCTGCTCGGCGCGGCCTTTCTGTTCTTCCAGGTGGAGGAATACATCGAGGCTTACACCGAGCTGGGTCTGACCCTCGGCTCGGGCATCTATGGCGCCACCTTCTTCATGCTCACGGGCTTCCACGGTGCTCACGTCACCCTCGGTGCGCTGATCCTCACGGTGATGCTGATCCGCATCCACAAGGGTCACTTCGATGCTGAAAAGCACTTCGGCTTCGAGGCCGCCTCCTGGTACTGGCACTTCGTCGACGTGGTCTGGCTGGGGTTGTTCATCTTCGTCTATGTGCTTTGAAGCAGCTACAAGCTGCAAGTGAGTCGCAGCGCTTTTCTTGCAGCTTGAAGCTGGCCGCTACCAGCTCACATGCGACACCAGTTGCCCCGAGTAGAAGCCCCAGGCGATCAGGGCCAGGGTGATGGCGGTCAGCCCGACGCGCACGCTCAGGGCATTGACCAGGCGGGTACCACGGCCTTCGTCCTTGACCAGGAAGAACAGGCCACTGAACAGGCTGGCGATGGTCGCCAGCAGCATGAGGACGATCGCGGCCTTGAGCATGCGAGACTCCAGGGGGATTGGGCGATGCCTTGCAGTATAGCCAGCCATCTGATGCCGAACGGAGACGCCCGATGAGCGCCTTCCGCCCCGGCTGGCTACCCAGCATTCTGGTGGCGCTGCTGCTGCCACTGCTCTGTGGCCTGGGCTTCTGGCAACTGCAGCGCGCCGAGGAAAAGCGCCTGCTGCTGACCAGCTATGAGGCGCGCCAGCAGGCAGCGCCGGTCAGCCTGGTGGAGCTCGAGCAGGCTGGCGACCCGGCCTATCGCCGCGTGCATCTGCAAGGTCAGTTCGATGGCCAGCACAGCCTGCTGCTGGACAACCGCATCCGCGACGGCCAGGCCGGCGTCGAGTTACTGCAACCCTTCTACGACCAGCCCAGCGGCCTTTGGGTGCTGCTCAACCGCGGCTGGCTGCCCTGGCCGGATCGGCGCCAGGCACCGCAATACAACACCCCCGATGGCCCGCTCCAGCTCGACGCCTGGGTCTATGTCGCCCCGCCCGGCGGCCTGCACCTGCAAGGCAATGCAGCGGCGCAAACCGGCTGGCCACGGCTGATCAGCGAGGTCGACAGCGCGGCGCTGTGGCAACGCCTAGGTCGCGGCGGCCTGCCGCTGGAACTGCGCCTGGAGAGCGGCCTGGCCAGCTACCGGGTCGACTGGCCGGTGGTGGCCATGAGCCCGGCCAAGCATCAGGGCTATGCCGTGCAGTGGTTCGCCATGGCGGCGGCGTTGCTCGGCCTGTTCATCTACCTTGGTGTGCACAACGCACGGGAGAAACGCCATGCACCCAGCCATCACCCTGCCTGAAACCCCACGCAAGGGGCGCGGGCGCCTGCAGTTGCTGCTTCTGCTGGCCATCGTCTTCGGCCCCATGCTGCTGGCCAGCGCCATGTATCGCTGGCAGTTCTGGGTGCCGGAAACCCGTACCTATCACGGCACCCTGATCGGTGACGGGCGCACCCTGCAGGATCTCGGCGTGCAGGGCCAACTGGCACCGCGCTGGCAGATCCTGGTGACCACACCCGGCGCCTGCGAAGCCGACTGCCAGCATCTGGTGTACCTGGCGCGACAAATCCAGATCGGCCTGAATCGCGAGACGGCACGCGCCAGCCATGGCCTGGCCACTGGCGAACCGCTGAGCGCCGATTACCTCGCCACCCTGCAGCGCGAGTATCCGCAACTGGGCCGCTACCGCCTCGACAGCCGCAGCTACCAGCAGGCCAGCGAGGCCCCGTCAGGCGCACAACTATGGCTGGTGGATCCGCACGGCAACCTGGTGCTGCGCTACGACACCAGCAGCCAGGGCAAGGCGATTCTCGATGACCTGCGCTACCTGCTGAAAATTTCCCTGATCGGTTGAGCCAGCCCTGTGTCCCACCTTTGAAGAGGATAACACATGAGCAAACCCGGATACCGACTCGCCCTGTTCGCCACCCTGCTCGCCGCCGTGGTGGTACTGCTCGGCGCCTACACTCGCCTGACCCATGCCGGCCTGGGCTGCCCTGACTGGCCCGGCTGCTACGGTTTTCTCGGCGTACCCATGAGCGAGCACAAGCAGGCCCTTGCCGAGAGCCGCTTCCCCGAAGCGCCAGTGGAAGTGGCCAAGGGCTGGGCCGAGATGATCCACCGCTACTTTGCTGGCGCCCTCGGCTTGGTCATCCTCGCCCTGGCGATAAAAGCCGTGCGTCTGCGCCATCAACCACAGCAACCGCTGAAACTGCCGCTGGCGATCCTCGCCCTGGTGATCATGCAGGCAGCCTTCGGCATGTGGACCGTCACCCTCAAGCTGTGGCCGCAGGTGGTCACCGCGCACCTGCTCGGCGGCTTCGCCACCCTGAGCCTGCTGGCCCTGCTCACCTTGCGCCTGAGCGGACGCTTCGCCCCGCTGCAGGTCTCGCCGCGCCTGCGTGCACTGGCTGCCGCCTGCCTGCTGCTGGTGATCGGGCAGATCACTCTGGGTGGCTGGGTCAGCTCCAATTACGCCGCCGTAGCCTGCGTCGACCTGCCCACCTGCCATGGCCAGTGGTGGCCGGCAATGGACTTCGGCAAGGGCTTTCACCTGACCCAGCACATTGGCCCCAACTACCTCGGAGGCCAGCTCGACAGCGAGGCGCGCACGGCCATCCATATGAGCCACCGCATCGGCGCTTTGCTGGTGACCCTGGCCTTGCTGGTACTGGCCTGGCGTCTGCACACCGCGCATCTGTCGCGTCTGGCCTGTCTGGTGCTGGTGGCGCTCGCCGCACAGGTCAGCCTGGGCATCGCCAACGTGCTGCTGCACCTGCCACTGCTGGTGGCGGTGGCGCACAACGCAGGCGGCGCCGCCCTGCTGTTGACGCTGGTACTGATCAACTACCGCCTACACGCGGCGGCGCCGCGCCTGCGCATCGGTCGCCAAGGTGCCGCCATTCAACGTCCGCTCGTCCCTGCCAGGCTGATTCAGGTCGGGAAATAACCGCAAGAGGAGCATCATCATGGCCACTGCGCTACGTGCCCACTACGAACCTGCTACCTGGCGCGACTATCTGGAGCTGACCAAACCCAAGGTGGTGCTGCTGATGCTGATCACCTCGCTGGTCGGCATGTTTCTCGCCACCCGCGCCGGCGTGCCCTGGCAGGTGCTGCTGTTCGGCAACCTCGGCATCGGCCTGTGCGCCGGTGCGGCAGCGGCAGTGAACCATGTGGTGGATCGGCGCATCGATGCGATCATGGCGCGCACGCACAAGCGTCCGGTGACCACGGGGCGCGTCTCGCCGCTGGCCGCATTGACCTTCGCGCTGGTGCTGGCCATCGCCGGCATGAGCCTGCTGCTGGTGTTCACCAACGCGCTGACCGCCTGGCTGACCCTGGCCTCACTGCTCGGCTACGCGGTGATCTACACCGGCTTTCTCAAACGCGCCACGCCGCAGAACATCGTCATTGGTGGCCTGGCCGGCGCTGCACCACCGCTGCTGGGCTGGGTTGCGGTGACTGGCCATCTCAGCGCCGAACCCCTGCTGCTGGTACTGATCATCTTCGCCTGGACGCCACCGCACTTCTGGGCGCTGGCCATCCATCGCAAGGCCGAGTATGCCAAGGCTGACATTCCCATGCTGCCGGTCACCCATGGCGAGCACTACACCAAGGTGCACATCCTGCTCTACACCCTGGCGATGTTCGCGGTGACCCTGCTGCCCTACGCCATCCACATGAGCGGGCCGCTCTATCTGGCTTGTGCGCTGCTGCTGGGCGGGCGCTTCCTGTACTGGGCCTGGGTGCTGTACCGTGACAGCCGACAGCATGCGGCGATCAATACCTTCAAGTACAGTATCTGGTACCTGTTCCTGCTGTTCATCGCCCTGCTGCTGGATCACTACCTGCTGCTCAATCTTTGAAGGCTCTTATGACCCGCACCCATACCACCATTTTCGTTCTCGTCGCCGCTGTCGCCCTGGTGCTGGGCCTGACCGTCAACAAGGTGTTGAGCAGCAAGGGCCAGGGTGACCCGGCTGCTCTGCTCGACGCCGGCATCGTTCTGCTGCCGCAACCACGTACCCTGCCAGCGCTGACCATGACCAACCAGGATGGTGAAACGGTCGCGCTGGATCAGCTCAAGGACGACTGGACGCTGCTGTTCTTCGGCTACACCTTCTGCCCGGATATCTGCCCGGCGACCCTCGCCCAGTTGCGCCAGCTCAAGAGCCAGCTACCCGAGGCGACCCGCGAACGTCTGCGCATCGTGCTGGTCAGCGTCGACCCGCACCGCGACACACCGCAGCAGTTGAAAAAATACCTGGGTTACTTCGACGCCGGCTTTCAGGGCCTGACTGGCGAGGAGGCCAGCCTGCAAAAGCTGGCCAATGCGGTGAGCATTCCCTACATTCCCGCCGACACCAGCAAGGAAAACTACACCGTCGACCACAGCGGCAACCTGGTGATACTCGGCCCGGACGGCACCCAGCGCGGCTTCATCCGCGCACCGATCAACAACGCCAAGCTGGCCGAGCAGTTGCCGGGGTTGGTTTCCGGTAGCTGACATGATGCGGTTGCCGACGTAGGGTGGATGACGCTCTTTTCATCCACCGCAGGGCGTACCGGGCCACTCTACACAACGAGCGGCGGCGTTGCGGTTCGCGTTACAACGCCAACGGCAGCGGCAGGTCGACCTGCTGGCGCCGCGCCAGGCGGCGCTCGAACTCGGCCGGATCATGGATCAACACATCCTGCCCGGCAAAGGACTCGGCGGCGATCAGACGTGACAGCCAGAAACGCACGCAGGCCACCCGCAGCAGGGTCGGCCACAGCTCGGCCTCGGCGGCGGTGAAGGGGCGCAGCGCCGCGTAGGCGCCCAGCAACGCACGCACACGGACACCATCGAGGCTGCCGTCTTCGTGCGAGCACCAGTCGTTGAGGGTGATAGCCAGGTCATAGAGCATCGGCCCCGAGCAGGCGTTGTAGAAATCGATCACCCCGGCCAGGTGGTTGCCGTCGAACAGCGCGTTGTCGCGGAACAGATCGGCATGCAGGTTGGCGCGCGGCAGGGCGAGAATGCGCGGCTTGAGCTCGGCGATTTCCTGCAATGCGTCACGCAGCAGAGGCAATGCCTGCTCGTCGAGCTTCAACGCCTGGCTCGGGCCCTCGCTGAGCATCCAGTCCAGCCCCCGATCACTGCGTCGCTCGATGGGGCGCTCGCGGGTCGCCAGATGGATGTTCGCCAGCAGGCGCCCGACCTCCTGGCAGTGATGGGCGTTGGGGTCGTGCAGATGCTTGCCGTCCAGCCGCGGCTGCAACAGCGCCGGCTTCTCGGCCAGGCTGCGCAGCGCCTCGCCATCCTGCGTGCGCAGGGCGTAGGGCACCGGCAGACCGGACTCGTGCAGCACATCGAGCAATTCGATGAAGAACGGCAAATCGGCCACCGGCCCACGCTCGACCAGGGTGAGAACGAACTCACCCTGCTCCAAGCTGACGAAGAAGTTGCTGTTCTCGCTACCGGCGGCAATGCCTTGAAAGCTCTTCAGTCGACCGAGCCCGTAGGGCGCCAGGAATACTTCGAGCTCATGACGCTCCAGGGGGGTGAATACCGACATGTCGTTGCCTTGTTACCAACTGAAGATTTCCCAGGACGGGATCAGCATGTCCGGGTCGTCCGAGCGGATGAAATTACCGTCGCTGCCATCGGCGCGGACGAGAAAATAGGGTTTACCGTTCTTGGGAGTGATCTTGATGGCATAGAGGAAGCCATTGACCCGATACTCCTGAATGGTGCGGTCGCCGTCCTGGCGAATGGTGACGTCGGGATCGGCGGAAACCGGATCCTCGGCATGAGCAGCAAGCGGAAGACAGGCCATCAGGCCGACCAGCAACAGGCGATTCAGCATACCCATGATAACCTTACTCCTTCGTTTTTCACCGATGCAGCCATTCTACCGCTGCACCCGCCGAAAAGGTTGATCCCGCGCATGAGCCAAGCCCCTCTCGTTCTGGTCGACGGTTCCTCGTACCTGTACCGCGCCTTCCACGCCCTGCCGCCGCTGACCACCTCCAGGGGCATGCCCACCGGGGCGGTCAAGGGTGTGCTGAACATGCTCAAAAGCCTGCGCAAGCAGTACCCGAACAGCCCCTTCGCGGTAGTCTTCGATGCCAAGGGCGGCACCTTCCGTGACGAGCTGTTCGCCGAGTACAAGGCCAATCGACCCTCCATGCCGGACGAGCTGCGCGTGCAGGTCGAGCCGCTGCACGCCAGCGTGCGTGCCATGGGCCTGCCGCTGCTGTGCGTGGAAGGCGTGGAAGCCGACGATGTGATCGGCACCCTGGCCCGCCAGGCAGCCGCGGAAAAGCGCGACGTGGTGATCTCCACCGGCGACAAGGACATGGCGCAACTGGTCTGCCCGCACGTTACGCTGGTCAACACCATGACTGGAAGCGTCTACGATGCCGATGGCGTAAAGGAGAAATTCGGTGTCGGCCCCGAGCTGATCATCGATTATCTGGCACTGATGGGCGACAAGGTGGACAACATCCCCGGCGTACCCGGTGTCGGCGAGAAGACCGCCCTGGGTCTGCTGGTCGGCGTCGGTGGCGGCCTCGACGTGCTCTACGCCAACCTCGACAAGGTGCCCGAGCTGCCGATTCGCGGCGCCAAGGGCCTGCCAGCCAAGCTCGAGGAACACCGCGAGATGGCCTACCTCTCCTATCAACTGGCGACCATCAAGACCGACGTGCCGCTGAATATCGAGATCGATTCGCTGCACCCCGGTGAACCGGATCTGGCTGCGCTGGTGCAGCTCTATGGCGAACTGGAATTCAAGGCCTGGCTGGACGAGCTATTGCGGCAGAACAAGGCGCTGGCGGCCAAGGCGGCAGCGCCAGCCGGCGACCTGTTCGCCGAGCCGGCCAGCGATGATGGTCAAGACAACGCCGAAGCGACGCCGCCCAGCGCCGGGGATTACCAACTGGTGCTGGAACAGGCGCAGTTCGACGCCTGGCTGAAAAAGCTGGAGCAGGCCGAACTGATCGCCTTCGACAGCGAAACCACCAGTATCGACGCCCAGCAGGCGCAACTGGTCGGCCTGTCGTTCGCGGTCAAGGCCGGCGAAGCCGCCTACGTACCGCTGGCCCACAGCTACATGGGTGTGCCGCAACAGCTTGACCGCGATGCGGTGCTCAAGGCACTCAAGCCCATCCTCGAAGACCCGACCAAGGCCAAGGTCGGCCAGCATGCCAAGTACGACATCAACGTCCTGGCCAATGCCAGCACGCCGATCGCGGTGCAGGGCGTGGCCTTCGACACCATGCTCGAATCCTACGTGCTGGATTCCACCGCCACCCGCCACGACATGGACAGCCTGGCGCTGAAGTACCTGAACCACAGCACCATCCGCTTCGAGGACATCGCCGGCAAGGGCGCCAAGCAACTGACCTTCGACCAGATTCCTCTGGAGCAGGCCGGCCCCTACGCTGCCGAGGATGCCGATGTGACCCTGCGCCTGCACCAGGAACTGTGGGGCCGACTCGAAGCCGTGCCCTCGCTGGCCAAGGTGCTGCGCGAAATCGAGATTCCGCTGGTGCCGGTACTGGCGCGTATCGAGCGCAACGGCGCGCTGGTGGACGCCAAGCTGCTCGGCGTGCAGAGCGTCGAACTGGGCGAGAAACTGGTGGAGCTGGAGCGCCAGGCCTTCGAGATCGCTGGTGAGGAATTCAACCTGTCCTCACCCAAGCAGCTCGGCGCGATTCTCTACGAGAAACTTGGCTACCCGGTGATCAGCAAGACCGCCAAGGGCCAGCCCTCCACCGCCGAGGCGGTGCTGGCGGAACTGGCCGAACAGAACTACGAGTTGCCCAAGGTGCTGATGCAGTACCGCTCCTTGAGCAAGCTCAAGAGCACCTACACCGACAAGCTGCCGGAGCAGATCAACCCACGCACCGGGCGCATCCACACCAGCTACCACCAGGCAGTGGCGGCAACCGGCCGGCTGTCGTCGAGCGACCCGAACCTGCAGAACATCCCCATCCGCACCGCCGAAGGCCGACGTATCCGTCAGGCCTTCGTCGCGCCCAAGGGCTACAAGCTGATGGCGGCCGACTATTCGCAGATCGAGCTGCGCATCATGGCCCACCTGGCCAAGGACGAAGGCCTGCTGGATGCCTTCCGCCACGATCTGGACGTGCACAAGGCCACCGCCGCCGAAGTCTTCGGTGTGGCCCTGGAAGAGGTGACCAGCGATCAGCGGCGCAAGGCCAAGGCCATTAACTTCGGCCTGATCTACGGCATGAGCGCCTTCGGCCTGGCCAAGCAGATCGACGTCGAACGCAAGGAGGCGCAGGCCTATATCGACCGCTACTTCGCCCGTTATCCCGGTGTGTTGAGCTACATGGAGCGCACCCGTGCGCAAGCCGCCGAACAGGGCTACGTGGAAACCGTATTCGGTCGTCGCCTGTACCTGCCGGAAATCCATGCGCAGAACCAGGCCATGCGCAAGGGCGCCGAGCGCGCGGCGATCAATGCGCCGATGCAAGGCACCGCGGCGGACATCATCAAACGTGCCATGATCAAAGTGGACGGCTGGCTGCAGGATAGCGGCATCGATGCACGCATCATCCTGCAGGTGCACGATGAACTGGTGCTGGAGGTGCGCGAGGAACTGATCGACGAAGTCAGCGCCAAGCTCAAGGCCCTGATGGGCGACGCTGCCGAACTGGATGTGCCGCTGCTGGTGGAAGTAGGCGTCGGCAGCAACTGGGATGAAGCTCACTGACCCTCGCTAAGCCGCGGCCGCTCTAGCTTATGGATTTGAGAGCAGTAAAAGCTGGTAGTTATGGCAAATGGTTGTAAGAAAACCTGAACTTTCCGCTCAACCACCCGGTCAGAACTCATGAATGGCCGTTAAGCCTTTCAATGCTCCTTTGTTGTGTTAAGTGTTGGCAGACATCTGAACCCCGCCCTAGCGGTTCAGAGCTTGAACCCCGAACTTCTCCCTCCCCATACGAAGCTCGGGGTTTTTTTTGCCTGCAAGAAAGTGGCTGCCGAATCGTGTAGGAGCCCGCTTGCGGGCGATGGTGCAGGCAACAAGCTGCAATCGCTGGCAAGCCAGCTCCTACCTTCTCCTCCTGCCTCTCACACTTGCTCAGAGGCCTCGTCGCCCTCCGTAGGGTGCGCTGTGCGCACCGATACGCCATAAGTCGTGGACCCTACTCCTGAGCCGCCTCATCTTCCTCCGGCAATAGAGCCAACCAGCCGGCCAACACCATCTGCGCCTCTTCCACGCCCATGCGCTTGGGCGCCGAGAACAACTGGATACCGATACCCTCGCCCCATTCCTTGCGAATCTCCTGACGCACCTTGAGCAGAGCGTTCTTCGCAGCGCCGAAGGCCAGCTTGTCGGCCTTGGTCAGCAGGATGTGCAGCGGCATGCCGCTGGCCACCGACCAGTCCAGCATCATCCTGTCGAAGTCGGTCAGCGGGTGACGAATATCCATCATCAGCACCAGGCCGCACAGGCTTTCGCGGCTGCCCAGGTAGGCTTCCAGGTGTTTCTGCCAATGCTGCTTGAGCGGGATGGGCACCTTGGCATAGCCATAGCCGGGCAGGTCGACCAGACGGCGCTCGTCATCCAGGCGGAAGAAATTGAGCAGTTGCGTGCGTCCTGGCGTCTTCGAGGTACGTGCCAGGCTGGCATGGGTGAGCGTATTGAGCGCGCTCGACTTGCCCGCGTTGGAGCGGCCGGCAAACGCCACCTCCAGGCCACTGTCCTCGGGGCACTGATCGACCTTGGCGGCGCTGATGAGGAAGCTGGCCTGCTGGCACAGGCCGATGATGGGGTTCTTCGGGAGCATGGGGGGTATCCGGTGGATGCCCTGATCCGGCATGGGATCCGGGACTTGCGACATTTCCGCGCACCCACCGCCGGCTAAGGCATGTCGCAGGTGGCGTCGTTTCCGTTTAAGCGTTGCCAGTATATAATGCCGCAGATTTTGTGTGCGCTTTGTCCCACCCGCAGGAACCGTAGCCAAGGGAACGCTCATTCCATAACGCCCGATAGAGGCAGGATGTTCCCACCCTGATGAGGTTGATTTGATGAAGAAAATGCTGCTCGCGGCTACTCTGACCTTGCTGTCACTGAACGGTCATGCCGCACAGGATCCGCAAGCGGTATTCGACCGCACCTGTGGCGCATGCCACAACGGCCAGCTTCCCATGGCACCCAAGAAAGGCGACAAGGCCGCCTGGGAACCGCGTCTGGCCAAGGGCATGGATACACTGGTGCAGAGCGTCACCAATGGTTTGAACGCCATGCCGCCCCGTGGGCTGTGCATGGACTGCACGGCGGAGGATTACCAGGCGGTCATCAAGCTGATGAGCGAATGAGTAAGCCCGGCCGATAACCCTTTCTCTCTTAGCCGTAATTGGATTAGCTGATGAACAAAGTACTCGTGAGTCTGCTGTTGACCCTGGGCCTCACCGGCGTGGCACAGGCTGCCGGTGATGCACAAGCCGGTCAGGGTAAAGTCGCCGTCTGTGGTGCCTGCCATGGCGTCGATGGCAATAGCCCTGCACCCAACTTTCCCAAACTGGCTGGCCAAGGCGAGCGCTATCTGCTCAAGCAACTGCACGACATCAAGTCCGGCAACCGTCAGGTCGTGGAAATGACCGGCCTGCTGGACAACCTCAGCGATCAGGACATGGCCGACATCGCGGCCTACTTCGCCAGCCAGAAGATGAGCGTCGGCGCCGCCGATCCCAAGCTGGTCAAGCGTGGCGAAGCCCTGTTCCGTGGCGGCAAGCTGGAAGAAGGCATGCCTGCCTGCACGGGTTGCCACTCGCCCAACGGCGCTGGCATCGCCGCAGCCGGTTACCCGCACCTCGGTGGCCAGCATGCGCAGTACGTCGCCAAGCAGCTGACCGATTTCCGCGAAGGCAACCGCACCAACGATGGTGACGCCATGATCATGCGTACCATCGCCTCCAAGCTGAGCAACAAGGATATCGAAGCCGTTTCCAGCTATATCCAGGGTCTGCACTGACAGACCGCCGTTGCACTTGGCAAGACAAAGGGTGGCTTTGGCCGCCCTTTTTCGTATGTGCCATGGCTACAATAGAGGAACTGACCAAACGGTAGCGAGTCATAGTTCCGAATCGCCATCAGGGCGATGCTTTTCCAGCCAAGGAGTTCCCCCATGCGTAACCTGATTTTCGGCGCCGCTCTGGCGATCAGCAGCCTGTTCGGCCTCACTGCCCATGCCGAGCCGGTCGCAGGCCAGCAGTATGTCGAGCTCAGTAGCCCGGTACCGGTTTCCAAACCCGGCAAGATCGAAGTCGTGGAACTGTTCTGGTATGGCTGCCCGCACTGCTACCAGTTCGAGGCGACGCTCAACCCCTGGATCAAGCAACTGCCGGATGACGTCAACTTCGTGCGCATTCCGGCGCTGTTCGGCGGTCTGTGGAACGTGCATGGCCAGGCGTTCATTACCTTGGAAATGATGCAGGTCGAGCACAAGGTGCATGATGCCGTGTTCAACGCCATCCACCAGGAGAAAAAGCGCTTGGCCACGCCTGAGGAGTTCGCCGATTTCGTCGCCACCCAAGGCGTGGATCGCGATGCCTTCCTCAAGACCTTCAACTCCTTCGCCGTCAAAGGCCAGATGGAAAAGGCCAAGAAACTGGCCATGGCCTATCAGATCACCGGCGTGCCGGTGATGATCGTGGATGGCAAGTACCGCTTCGATATCGGCTCGGCCGGTGGCGCGCAGCAGGCGCTGGAAGTAGCCGACTACCTGATCGCCAAGGAACGTGCCGCGCGCTGAGCGGCGCTAGGCGCATAAGATGCTGCGCCGCTGGCGGAAGACCCGCGCGGTTGGCCTGTGTGACCCACAGGTCAACCCGCATTGCCGTTCCCCCGAGCGCAGTTGGCCAGCCGATGGTCTGCTGCGACTGCTCAGTTTCAACGTCCAGGTCGGCATCAATACCCAGCACTACCACCATTACCTGACCCGTAGCTGGCAGCACCTGTTGCCGCACGCCGGGCGCAGCGGCAACCTGCAACGCATCGGTGACCTGCTCGCCGACTTCGACCTGGTCGCGCTGCAGGAGGTCGACGGCGGCAGCCTGCGTTCGGGCTTCGTCAACCAGGTGGAATACCTGGCCCAGCAGGGTGCCTTCCCCTACTGGTATCAGCAACTCAACCGCAACCTCGGACGCTTCGCCCAGCACAGCAACGGTCTGCTCAGCCGTTTGCGCCCGCAGGCGCTGGAAGACCATCCGCTACCCGGGCCCCCCGGACGCGGCGCGATATTCCTGCAACTGGGCAAGGGCGAGCAAGCGCTGCTGGTGGTGATGATGCACCTGGCGCTGGGCGCCCGTACCCGTACCCGCCAGCTCGCCTACATTCGCGAGCGCGTCAGCGAGTTCCGCCATCTGGTATTGATGGGCGACATGAACACCCATGCCATCGACCTGCTGGAAAACTCACCCCTGCGTGATCTCGGCCTGCTGGCTCCACAAGTCGAGGCCACCTTTCCGAGCTGGCGCCCACAGCGCTGCCTCGATCACATCCTGCTCAGCCCCAGCCTAGAACTGGGCCGTTTCGATGTGCTCGCCCAGCCGATTTCCGATCACTTGCCCGTGGCGGTGGAAATACGTCTGCCGAATGCTCAAAGTAGTGGCCAACCGCCTGCACCCAACCCGCCATCCCTGGAATAAGCCAAATGAGCGATGACGCCCAGCGCTGGAAAGACAAGTACCTGAGCAGCCTCGAACAGCAGGAGAAGCTCGAGAGACGCTGGGACGCACGCCTCGACCTGCTGCGTCGCGGCCTGGTACGCAGCAGTCTGGCGGCGGAGGGTACCGACAAGGCAGTGGATCAGTGCATGAAGGAAATGCGCGAGATCCTCCGTCGTGACGACATGGACGCCCCCCTCGGCAACCTCATCCCGCGCCTGGAAAAGGCCGTGCTGGAGTCGGAAAAGCGCCGCCAGCAACGGGCCGGCGAAGCACTCAACGCCCTGCAGCAGGCGATCGACCAGTTGCAGGAGCTCGATCCTCCGCGTGAGGTGCGCAAGGCCCTGAAAGCCCTCGGCAGGCAGCTCGAGGACGCCACCAGCCACAGTTACCTGCTGCCGGCGCTGCTCAGCCAACTGAGCCAGTTGCAGGGTCAGGCGCTGCAACAAGTGCGCAATAGCCAGCCGGAACAGCCCGGCCTGCTGCAGCGCCTGTTCGGCAGCCGTGGCGATGGCCAGGCGGCGTCGAACGAAGCCAGCGAGGCAGGCGTACAGCCCAGCGATGCGCTGCCACTTGCGCAACCCGAGGCTACGTCTCAGCCTCAGCCTCAGCCTCAGCCTCAGCCTCAGCCTGTCAACGAGGATAGGCCGGCCACGCCGCCACAGGAAACACCCACTAGCGCCGCATCGGCTCCCCGCGCGACGCTCGACAGCCTGCCGGCGCCGCCCGGCCTGGTGCCCAGCCCGCAAGCGGATAACGGCGCGTTCGACCTGCCCAGCAGCGAGCCCGGCTACAGTTCAGTGGCCCCGCATATCGCCGAAAGCCTGCGCAAACTGCTGGCCGAACTGGAACTGCCCGCACGTCACCAACCCCAGGGCGAGGCGCTGCTGTTACGCCTGCAAGGGCCACTGAACTGGTACGAGCTGGTACCCGTTCTGGACGATCTGTCGGTATTGGTGTTGGCAGTCAGCGGCAGCGGGCAGCGTGAGTTCGCCCTCTACCTCAAGCAGCTCAACGAGCGCCTGGCAGCGTTCATCAGTACCCTCAACGAAACCCACGAGGGCTACAGCGGCTCCATCGAACAGGCGCGCAGCTTCGATCAGGAACTACGCGATCAGGTCAGCGAGCTGCAGAGCAGCGTGCAGGACGCGGTGGATCTGGAATCGCTCAAGCAGGCGCTGGAGCAACGCCTGGAAGGCCTGCTGCAAACGGTCGCCACTCACCAGCACCAGCGCAACGAACGGGAAGATGCGGTGGCCGAGCGCCTGCAAGGCCTGGTACAGCGCGTGGCGGAAATGGAACAGGAGGCCCAGCAGTTCCGTGACCACCTGGAAGAACAGCGGCAGAAGTCGCTGCTCGACCCGCTGACCGGCCTGCCCAACCGCGCCGCCTGGAGCGAACGCCTGGAGATGGAGGTGGCACGCCGGCAACGCTACGGCGGCGAATTGCTGCTGGCGGTCATCGACATCGACCACTTCAAGCGGGTCAACGACAACTACGGCCACCTGGCCGGTGACCGCGTGCTCAAGATCATCGCTGGCGAGCTGCACAAGCGCCTGCGCAAGAGCGACTTCATGGCGCGCTTCGGTGGCGAGGAGTTCGTCCTGCTGATTCCAGGCACCCCTCTGGAAGGCGGCCTGCAGCTTCTGGAAACCCTGCGCGCGGCCGTCGCGGCCTGCCCCTTTCACTTCAAGGGCGAGCCGCTGGTCATCACCTGTTCGGCCGGCCTTACCGAGTTCCGCGGCGACGAGAAGAGCGACATCACCTTCGACCGCGCCGACAAGGCGCTGTATCGCGCCAAGGCGAATGGCCGCAACCGGGTCGAACAGGGCTAGCAGGTTGTTGAAAAACTACCTCGGCTTTGGCTTCCTGCGTCGCTCTACCTCCTGCATCCCTGCAGTCGTGCGTTGCCATTGCTGCGTTAAAAGCAGGCTCGCGTGCGAGCCCAGACTAGGCGCCCCCGTCAAAAATGCTCATTTGCAATTCGCAAAGTCGAACGCGACTCCGAGCATTTTTCGGCTGTTTTTGCGGGGCCGCCATCGGTATTGCACTGGCTGCCTCGCCTACGTTTTTCAACGGCCTGCTGACGGTTGTCAGGCCGCCGGCAGGTAGGGCCGCCAGCTCTCCGGTAGCTGCTGCAGACGCGGATAACGCATGGCCTCCAGTTGCAGTGGCGGCAACAGGAAGGGCGTATGCCGCAGGTGTGCAGCGACGGTATGCAGCTCCGGCATCCACAGGCTGACGTAGCTGGCATCCGGGTCGTACTGGCGCGCCTGGCGCAGTACGTTGAACACGCGATGCTGCCGTGGATCGCTGCCAACGCCGGCCAGGTAGGCCCAGTTGCCCCAGTTGCTCGCCGGGTCGTAATCGAGCAGATGCTCCTCGAACCAGGCAGCGCCATGGCGCCAGTCCTGCTGCAGGTCATGCACCAGGTAGCTGGCCACTACCTGTCGACCACGATTGGAGATGAACCCCGTAGCCGCCAGCTCACGCATATTGGCATCGACGAACGGCATGCCGGTGCGGCCCTGGCACCATTGCTCGAAACGTTCATCGAGGTTGCGCGGCGCATGGCTGGTGGCCTTCAGGCCGCCGGCCTTGAACAGCGCGCTGCCATGGCGCAGCAACGTCCAGCGAAAGAAATCGCGCCAGAGCATCTCCACCCACAGCCAATGAGTGGAGTCGTTGCGGCCGTACTGCGACTCGTGGCGCCGCAGTTCCGCCAGCACCCGCCGCGCGGACAGGCAACCATTGGCCAGCCAGGGAGAGAACTTGGAGGAATAGTCGCTGCCGATCAGGCCGTTGCGGGTTTCCTTGTATTGCCGCACCGCCTGGGTATTCCACAAGTAGTCACGCAAACGTGCCTGCGCAGCGGCTTCGCCGCCTGAGAAGGGAAAGGCGCTGAGCGGCATGTTGAGCGGCTCGCCCAGACCGAGTTGGGACAGTGTCGGCAAGGGCTGCAGCAAGTCCAGCGCGGCATCCGGCAGAGGCGGCAGGGCAGGGGGCGCGGGCTGCGGCTGGAACACCAGCACGCGCTCTTCGCACAACTCGCGGAACTGGCTGAATACCGCCGGCAGCTCACTGGGCAGGCAGGGCAGTTCGTGCTCGCGCAGCAGGCCATTGCCGGCAAACTCGCGCATCGGCACCAGACCGAGCGCGTCTTTCACGCGCTTCTGCAGCGCGCATTCATCCGGCGCGATCTCGGCGTGCGTCAGCACCTCCTGCAGCGCCAGGCGTTCGACCAGCTCGGGAATGACCCGCTCGGGCTCGCCCTGCACCACCAGCAGATGCGAGCCACGCTGGCGTAGCGCACTGTCGAGTGCCACCAGGCTCTCGAGCAGGAAGCGCGTGCGCTGCACGCCCTGGCGACGGCTGCCGAGCGGGCCGATCTGCAGCAGGCGCGGGTCGAGCACGTAGACCGGCAACAAGCGCTCGCAGGCAAGCCCGGCCTGCAGGGCCGGGTTGTCGTCGAGACGCAGATCCTGTTTGAGCCACAGCAGAGCGCTCTGCATGCTTCACTCCTTGAGGGCAATGACCTCGGTATACCGCAATGGCTGGCAGTTGCAAGGTCGGGCCAGCACCTGCTGATCAAGACTCTAATCCGCCCGTCGGGTTCCTGCCGCCCAAAAGCGGCTGATGGAAGGGCAATCGACTCGGTGGGCGGACACAAACGGCAAAACAAAGTCGCCGCATCGCCAGCGGACTCAGCCCAGCAGTTGCCGTCGCAGCTCGGCCAGCACTGGCGCAGTGTCGGGACGCACGCCACGCCACAGGGCGAAAGCCTCGGCGGCCTGCTCCACCAGCATGCCCAGACCATCCAGGCAGCGCGCCGCGCCCTGGGCGGCAGCCCAGCGATTGAAGGCAGTCGCCTCGCGGCCATACATCATGTCGTAGCAAAGGGTATGCCCAGGCTGGATCAGGCTCGCTGCAATAGGCGGCAGCTCGCCGCCGAGGCTGGCCGAGGTGCCATTGACGATCAGATCCACCGGCGCCTCGTTCCAGTCGAAACCGGCTGCGACCAGCGGGCCGAGGTCGGCGAACTCGCGCACCAGTTGCTCGGCCTTGGCCACCGTGCGGTTGGCGATCACCAACAGGGCGGGGCGCTGCACCAGGAAGGGTTCGAGCACACCACGCACGGCGCCACCGGCGCCGAGCACGAGGATGCGCTTGCCGGCCAGACTGAAGCCGGCGTTGTCCTGCAGGTCGCGGGTCAACCCGGCGCCATCGGTGTTGTCGCCGAGCAGACGACCGTCCGCCAGCTTCTTCAGGGTATTCACCGCCCCGGCACGGCGCGCGCGCTCGGTCAGCTCGTCGGCCAGGCGGAAGGCCTCCTCCTTGAACGGCACGGTCACGTTGCCGCCCAGACCTTCGGCGAAGAAGGCGCGAGCATCGCCGACGAAGTCATCCAGCGGTGCCAGGCGCGCGTCGTAGCTCATCACCTGGCCGGTCTGCTCGGCGAACAGACGATGGATCAGGGGTGATTTGCTGTGGCCGATGGGGTTGCCGAATACGCAGTAGCGATCCATGGGATTCCTTGAGTTGCAAGCTGCAAGCCACAAGCTGCAAGCGTCATTGCTCGACTTGTAGCTTGCAGCCTGGGGCTTACGGCTGCTCTTTCAGCCAGTCGCGATCGGTCAGGAAATACTCAGTCAGACGAGCTTCCTCGCTGCCAGGCTCCGGCTTCCAGTCGTAACCCCAGCGCACCTGCGGCGGCAGCGACATGAGGATCGACTCGGTACGCCCACCCGATTGCAGGCCGAACAGGGTGCCACGGTCGAAGACCAGGTTGAATTCCACGTAGCGGCCACGGCGGAAGGCCTGGAACTCGCGCTCACGCTCGCCAAACGGGGTGAGCTTGCGGCGCTGGACGATGGGCAGGTAGGCCTCCAGGTAGGCATCACCGATGGCACGCATGAAGGCGAAGCTGGTGTCGAAGTCCCACTCATTGAGATCGTCGAAGAACAAGCCGCCGATGCCACGCGGCTCGCCACGGTGCTTGAGGTGGAAGTAGCGGTCGCACCAGGCCTTGAACTTGGGGTAGACGTCCGCGCCGAAGGGCGCACAGGCGTCACGGGCGACCCGATGCCAGTGCACGCAGTCTTCCTCATGGGCGTAGTAGGGCGTCAGGTCAAAACCGCCGCCGAACCACCACACCGGCTCCTCGCCTGCCTTCTCGGCGCTGAAGAAGCGCACGTTGGCGTGGGAGGTGGGCACATGGGGGTTTTCCGGGTGGATCACCAGCGACACACCGAGGGCCTGGAAGCCGCGCCCGGCCAGTTCCGGGCGATGGGCGCTGGCCGAAGGCGGCAGGCTGTCGCCGAATACGTGGGAGAAATTCACCCCGCCCTTTTCGATCAGCGCGCCATTCTCGATCACCCGCGTGCGCCCGCCGCCGCCAGCCGGGCGTTGCCAGGCGTCTTCGGCGAACACGGCCTGGCCGTCCTCGGCTTGCAGGGCGGAGCAGATACGGTCTTGCAGGTCGAGCAGATAGGCCTTCACGGCCTCGGTACGGTCAGTCACGGCGGCACCTTAGAACGGGGAGCGGGTCGAAATCGGCGGGCAGCATAGCATTCACACCGGGCATACCACAGTTGACGCTGATCGACCGAGCCGCTTGGATAGCCCTTCGCTCAAATCAGACAAGGAATCGAAAATGGCCAAGCGTATCGAGTTCAGCCAGCACGGCGGCAGCGAGGTGCTGCAATATCGTGATTATCAACCAGCCGCTCCCGGCCCGCACGAAGTCCGGGTGGCCAACCGGGCCATCGGCCTGAACTTCATCGACACTTACTTCCGCAGCGGGCTGTACCAGCCACCGATGTTGCCCTCGGGCCTGGGCACCGAAGGCGCCGGCGTGGTCGAGGCCGTCGGCAGCGCAGTCCAGGGCTTTGCCGTGGGTGATCGCGTGGCCTACGCCACCGGCCCGCTGGGTGCCTACAGCGAGCTGCACGTGCTGCCCGCCGACAAGCTGGTGAAACTGCCGGACAACATCGCCTTCGAGCAGGCCGCTGCGGTGATGCTCAAGGGCCTGACGGTGCAGTACCTGCTGCGCCAGACCTATGAGCTCAAGGGCGGCGAAACCATCCTGTTCCACGCCGCAGCCGGCGGTGTCGGCTCCTTCGCCTGCCAGTGGGCCAAGGCGCTGGGCGTCAAGCTGATCGGTACCGTCAGTTCGCCGGAAAAGGCCGCGCGAGCCAAGGAGCAGGGCGCCTGGGCGACCATCGATTACAGCCATGAGAACGTGGCGCAACGGGTGCTGGAGCTGACCGACGGAGCCAAGTGCCCGGTGGTCTACGACGGCGTCGGCAAGGACACCTGGGAAACCTCGCTGGACTGCGTGGCACCACGCGGCCTGCTGGTCAGCTTCGGCAATGCCTCCGGCGCGGTCACCGGGGTCAACCTGGGCATCCTGGCGCAGAAGGGCTCGCTGTTCGTCACCCGCCCGACCCTGGCTGGCTACGCCAACACGCCCCAGCGCCTGCAGGCCATGGCCGACGAGCTGTTCGGCATGATCGCCAGTGGCAAGCTGCAGGTGGAAATCAGCAACCGCTACGCGTTGAAGGATGCCGCCGCCGCGCAGGACGCGCTGAGCTCACGGCAGACTACAGGATCGACCATTCTGCTGCCTTGAGAGTAGCTGCAAGCTGCAAGCTGCAAGCTGCAAGCTGCAAGCTGCAAGCTGCAAGCTGCAAGCTGCAAGCTGCTTAGCGTGATGGTGAAACTCCGATACGACAAGCGCTCCGACCGTTTTTCGCTGTTACTTGAAGCTTGTGGCTTGCAGCTTGAAGCTGCTCTTCAGGATGGGCGAATCACATCGCCCGTGCGCAGGTCGCGGATCAGGCTGGGGTTCTTGCGCCCACCCAGGGGGCCGACGAGTACCTTGTCCAGCTCGCCGGGGAAGTACTGCTCGACGCGCAGACGCGAACGCGCGGCAGGACGGCCAGCCGGGTTGGCCGAAGTGGAGATCAGCGGCCCGGTAAGGCGACATAGCGCCTGCACCAGCGGGTGGTCGGACACGCGCAGGGCGACGCTGTCGTGCTCGCCGGTGACCCACTCGGGCAAACGGCCCTGATGCGGCACCAGCCAGGTGTTCGGCCCTGGCCAACTGGCGGCCAGGCGTTCCTGCCAGATCTCTGGCAGATCCTCGAGGAGAAAATCGAACTGCTCGATCTCATCGGCCACCAGGATCAGGCCCTTGCCCATGGGCCGCTCCTTCAGCGCCAGCAGGCGATCGACCGCTGCCTCGTTCCAGGGGTCGCAACCCAGCCCCCAGACTGCCTCGGTCGGGTAGGCGATCACACCGCCGTCGAACACCACCCGCGCCGTTTGCTGTATCTGCCAGTTGCTGGTCATCGACTGTCTCTCGCTAGCGAATGATCGGCAGTCTATCCAAGCCTGCCCAGGCACGGTAACCCGGATGCACTCCGGGCAGCCACCCGGCGCTACGGCTTGCGTGCCAGCCAGCGGCCAGCCTCATTGCTTACCCGGCCATCGAGTTCCAGTTCGGTCAAGGCAGCCAGCACCTCGTTCAGCGGCCAACCCGTGACTTGCACCAGTGCTTCGCTGCTCTGCGGCGCGGCATGCAGCAGCGCCAGCAAAGGATGCTCGGCCTGCACCTCAGCAGGCGCGCCAGGCGACTCAGCCACGGCCTGCCAAGCACGCAGTGTCTCGAGGATATGCTCGACGCTTTCCACCAGGGTGGCGCCATCACGGATCAACTGATGACAGCCGCGCGACCCGGGATGATGGATGGAGCCGGGTATGGCATAGACCTCGCGACCCTGCTCGGCGGCCAGGCGCGCGGTGATCAGCGAGCCGCTGGACGGGCTGGCTTCCACCACCAGCACGCCGAGCGACAGGCCGCTGATGATGCGGTTGCGCCGTGGAAAGTTGCTGGCCTGTGGTGCGCAATCCAGCGGCAGTTCCGAGACCAGCGCGCCGCCCTGCTCGATGATCTGCGCTGCCAGGCGTTTGTGCCGGGCCGGATACAGGCACTGCAGCCCCGTGCCGAGTACTGCCACGGTCTTGCCGCCACCATCCAGCGCGCCCTGGTGCGCGGCACCGTCGATGCCCAGGGCCAGACCACTGGTGATGACGAAACCGCCGGCCGCCAGGCTGCGGGCGAAGGCGTGGGCGTTGTCCAGCCCCGGCCCGGAGGCGCGTCGGCTGCCGACCATGGCCAGTTGCGGGGCATCGAGCAGCTCCGGATCACCGGCGACGAATAGCAACGGCGGAGCATCGGGCAGTTCGCCGAGCAGGGCGGGATAGCGCGCATCGTCCCACATCAGCAGGTGCTGGCCGGGCACTTCCAGCCAGGCCAGGGCGCTGGCGGCACGCTGACGGATCTCGGCACTGCGCCTGGGTTCGGCACACTCGTCTGGCAACCCCAGGGCACGCCAGGCGCTGGCCGGCGCACTGAGAGCGGCCGAGGCACTGTCGAAAGCACTGAGCAGTTTGCGAAAACGCCGTGGCCCCAGCTCCGGCAGCAGATGCAGGCGCAGGCGAGCTTCGAGTTCGGCGGGGGAGAGAGAGGCTGGAATGGGTGGCATAAGCAATCTTCCCTGAACGATGGAGCCGCCATCCTGGCGGCCATAAAGCACGAGCCCTGCATCAGGCAGGGCTCGAAGGTGTCACGGGTTGCGGATCTTGTCCATCACCGCCAGTTGCCGGGAGGCCTGCAGGATCAGGCCGTAGCTGAGCTTGTCGTAGGTGCGGAACACCATCAGCAGGCCGGAACGCTCGTCCGGGATCTTCACGCTTTCCCCGGTGATGCGGTCACGCACGGTTTCGCCGGTCTTGTACACCGCCAGCACGTTGCCGATTTCCAGGCCGTCGCGGGCGCCCTTGTTCAGGGTGACCACGTCGAACTGACCGATCTGGGTCACGCCACGCGGCACGTCGAGAATCAGGCCGTCGATCTGGCTGGAGGGCTCGCTGGGCATGAAGGTGGAATTGATCGCACGCTCCTCGGTGGGGAACAGACGGTCACCCAGACGCACTTCCTGCGTGGAGCGGCTCAGCACCAGAGTGCCGACATCGCCTTCCTCGGCAACGATCTCGCCGGTGCCGATGTCATCGGCATTGATACCGAGAAACTCCTGGGTTTTCGGATCCAGGTAGGTCTTGCCCTGACGGAAGATGCCATACACCGGATGCTGCGCGTCGAACTTGCCCCGGGCGTAGATGCGATCCCCGACGCCACTGATCACACGCTCGGCATTGCCGGCGACGACGTAGGGCTTGCTGTTGAATTCTTCCGGCGTGTTGACGATGCGGTTGCTCAGCAGAAAGCTGTTGATCGCCTCCAGCGGGATGGTCGGAATCGCCTCGGCCATCGGCGTGCTGCGCACCTGCGGCGACAGCTTGATGGTGCCGCGCGACTCGCCACGGTTGAGCATCAGCCGCGGCTGGCCGTCGATGTAGACCAGGTTGAGGGTGTCACCCGGGTAGATCAGATGCGGGTTGGCCACCTGCGGGTTGGCGTGCCAGATCTCCGGCCACTTCCACGGTTGGCTGAGGAATTTACCGGAGATGTCCCAGAGGGTATCGCCCTTGACCACGGTGTAACGGTCTGGGTGACCGTCCTTGAGTTGCACTGCGGCCTGAGCCATGCTGGTCAGAACCAATCCGCCGGCTGCCAGGAGCAGGGCGAGTAGTGATTTCCTCATACGGTGAATCCCTTTATTATGTGCTTTCGCGTGAAGCGCCCTAGCGCCGCGCTCAAACCCGCTGATTACGCGGCTTGAAGCCGTTTTTCAATGCTGTTCATCATCTTAGCAGCGGATTTTGAATTTATTCTACAAGTGCATCACAAACGCATATGGCGATCCTGAATATCCTCGAGTTTCCCGATCCACGCCTGCGCACCATCGCCAAGCCGGTGGAGGTCGTGGATGACTCTATCCGCCAACTGGTCGATGACATGTTCGAGACCATGTATGACGCGCCGGGTATCGGCCTGGCCGCAACGCAGGTCAACGTGCACAAGCGTGTGGTGGTCATGGATCTGTCCGAGGACAAGACCGAACCACGGGTGTTCATCAACCCCGAGTTCGAGCCTTTGACCGAGGAGATGGATCAGTATCAGGAAGGCTGCCTGTCAGTGCCCGGTTTCTACGAGAACGTCGACCGCCCGCAGAAGGTCAGGATCAAGGCGCTGGATCGCGATGGCCAGCCCTATGAGCTGATCGCCGAAGGCCTGCTCGCCGTGTGCATCCAGCACGAGTGCGATCACCTCAACGGCAAGCTGTTCGTCGATTACCTGTCCAATCTCAAGCGCGACCGCATCAAGAAGAAGCTGGAAAAACAGCATCGCCAGCGCGCTTGATTCACTTATTCCAAAGGCTTGCGTAGCAGGTCGCATGGAAACGTCACGAGCGAAGGTTAGGCAAGGCGAAAACAGGCGAGGGCGCGGAGTTTACGAGCTGTAAATGAGCAGTCCGAGCCTGTTTTCAACGCAGCATAACCGAGCGCAGTAGTTTCCAAGTGACCTGCCAGGCAAGCCTTTTTCTTTGGTGACTGCCCCCATGCGTATCGTCTTTGCCGGCACCCCGGAATTCGCCGCCGAACACCTCAAGGCCCTGCTGGCCAGCCAGCACCAAATCATTGCCGTCTACACCCAGCCGGATCGCCCGGCCGGCCGTGGCCAGAAGCTGATGCCCAGCCCGGTCAAACAGCTAGCCGTCGAGCACGGCATCCCGGTCTACCAACCAGCCAGCCTGCGCAATGCAGATGCGCAGGCCGAACTGGCCGCGCTCGAACCAGACCTGATGGTGGTAGTGGCCTACGGCCTGATCCTGCCGCAAGCGGTGCTCGACACCCCGCGCCTGGGCTGCATCAACAGCCACGCCTCGCTGCTGCCGCGCTGGCGCGGCGCGGCGCCGATCCAGCGCGCGGTGCAGGCCGGTGACAGTGAAAGCGGCGTGACCGTGATGCAGATGGAAGCCGGCCTGGACACCGGGCCGATGCTGCTCAAGGTCAGCACACCGATCAGCGCCAGCGACACGGGCGGCAGCCTGCATGATCGTCTGGCCCAGCTCGGCCCGCAGGCGGTGCTTGCCGCCATCGACGGCCTGTCCCGCGGTACGCTGAAGGGCGAAGTGCAGGACGATTCCCAGGCCAATTACGCACACAAGCTCAGCAAGGACGAAGCGCGCCTCGACTTCGAGCGTCCAGCCTTCGAGCTGGAGCGCCTGATCCGCGCCTTCCACCCCTGGCCAATCTGCCACACCACGCTGGGTGGCGATGCCCTGAAAGTGCATGCCGCCGAGATCGGCGAAGGCAAGGGCGCGCCGGGCACCATCCTCGCCGCCGACAAGAACGGCCTGACCGTGGCCTGCGGCGAAGGCGCACTGCGCCTGACCCGCCTGCAACTGCCTGGCGGCAAGCCGCTGGCCTTCGCCGATCTGTACAACAGCCGCCGCGAGCAGTTCGCGCCTGGCCTGGTGCTCGGCCAATGAACCCGCGCCTGGCCGCCGCCCGCGCTCTGAGCGCCGTGCTCTCCGGCAAGGCCTCGCTGGGTAGCAGCCTGCCGCCGCAACTGGATAAGGTCGAACACCATGACCGCGCCCTGGCGCAGGATCTGGCCTTTGGCGCTGCGCGCTGGCAGCCACGCCTGCAACTGCTGGCCGAGAAGCTGCTGGAAAAACCCTTCAAGGCCGCCGACAAGGACGTGGAAGCGCTGCTGCTGATCGGCCTCTACCAGTTGCTGCACAGCCGTATCCCCGAGCACGCCGCCATCGGCGAAACGGTCGGCTGCGCCGGCGCGCTGAAGAAGCCCTGGGCCAAGGGCCTGCTCAACGCCGTACTGCGCCGCGCCCAGCGCGAGCACGAAGCCCTGTTCACCGAATTGGATCGCGACCCGGTGCTGCACACCGCGCATCCACGCTGGCTGCAGAAGGCGCTCAAGGCGCACTGGCCCGAGCACTGGCAGGCCATCTGTGCCGCCAACAACGCCCATCCGCCGCTGATCCTGCGAGTCAATCGTCGCCATGGCAGCCGTGACGCCTATCTCGCAGAGCTGCACAACGCCGGCATCGCTGCCGAGCCTTGCACCTTTAGCTGCGATGGCGTGCGCCTGCTGCAGCCTTGCGACGTGACCACTTTGCCGGGCTTCAAGGAAGGCCGCGTCAGCGTGCAGGACGAAGCCGCGCAACTGGCCGCAGAACTGCTCGAACTGGCACCCGGCCAACGCGTGCTGGACGCCTGCGCCGCACCGGGCGGCAAGACCTGCCACCTGCTGGAGGTCGAGCCGGGCTTAAGCGAGGTGGTTGCCGTGGATCTGGAAGCCAAGCGTCTGGTGCGTGTGCGCGAGAACCTCGAGCGCCTGCGCCTCGAAGCCACCCTGATCGCCGCCGATGGTCGCGACACCGCTGCCTGGTGGGATGGCCAGCCATTCCAGCGCATCCTGCTCGATGCGCCCTGCTCGGCCACCGGCGTGATCCGTCGCCACCCGGACATCAAGCTGACCCGTCAGCCCGAGGACATTCCCGCCCTGGCGCAACTGCAGGGCGAACTGCTCGATGCCCTGTGGCCAACCCTGGCGTCCGGCGGCATCCTGCTCTACGCCACCTGCTCGGTGCTGCCGACGGAGAACAGCGAGACCATCGCCGCCTTTCTCGCTCGCACCGCGGATGCACAAGAAGTGGCAATCACCGGCGAATTCGGCCTGCAGCCAGGCCACGGCCGCCAGTTGTTGCCGCAGGTGGACGGCCACGACGGCTTCTACTATGCCAAGCTGTTGAAGACTGCCGTGACGACCCACGGCTAACGGAGCGATCAGTGAAAATCATCATTCTCGGCGCCGGCCAGGTAGGCGGCACCCTGGCCGAACACCTGGCCAGCGAAGCCAACGACATCACCGTGGTCGACACCGATGGCGACCGCCTGCGCGACCTCGGCGACCGCCTGGACATCCGCACCGTGCAGGGCAAGGGTTCCTTCCCCACCGTGCTGCGCCAGGCCGGTGCCGACGACGCCGACATGCTGGTGGCGGTGACCAACAGCGATGAAGTCAACATGATCGCCTGCCAGGTGGCCTATACCCTGTTCCACACCCCGACACGCATCGCCCGGGTGCGCGAATCGGCTTATCTGACCCGCGAGGCGCTGTTCGACAACGAGGCGATCCCGGTCGACGTGTTGATCAGCCCCGAGCAGGTGGTGACCAACTACATCAAGCGCCTGATCGAGTATCCCGGCGCCCTGCAGGTGATCGACTTCGCCGAAGGCAAGGCCCAGTTGGTGGCGGTCAAGGCCTACTACGGCGGCCCGCTGGTGGGCCAGCAACTGCGCCAGCTTCGCGCCCACATGCCCACCGTGGACACCCGCGTGGCCGCCATCTTCCGCCGCAACCGGCCGATCATGCCGCAGGGCGATACCGTCATCGAAGCCGATGACGAGGTATTCTTCATCGCCGCCAAGGCACACATCCGCGCGGTGATGAGCGAGATGCGCCGCCTCGAGGACAGCTACAAGAAGGTGGTGATCGCTGGCGGCGGGCATATCGGCGAGCGCCTGGCCGAAGCCATCGAAAGCCGCTATCAGGTGAAGATCATCGAGATGAACCCGGCCCGTTGCCGCTACCTTTCGGAGAACCTGGAAAGCACCATCGTGTTGCAAGGCAGCGCCTCGGACAAGGATCTGCTGGTGGAAGAGAACATCAGCGACGCCGACATCTTCCTGGCCCTGACCAACGACGACGAGGCCAACATCATGTCGTCCTTGCTGGCCAAGCGTCTGGGCGCACGCAAGGTCATGACCATCATCAACAACCCGGCCTACGTGGATCTGGTGCAGGGCGGCGAGATCGACATCGCCATCAGCCCGCAGCTCGCCACCATCGGCACCCTGCTCACTCACGTGCGCCGTGGCGATATCGAAAGCGTGCACAGCCTGCGCCGTGGCGCGGCGGAGGCATTGGAGGTGATCGCCCATGGCGATGCCAAGTCGAGCAAGGTGATCGGCCGCATGATCGGCGCTATCGCCCTGCCACCGGGCACCACCATCGGCGCCATCATCCGCGACGAGGAAGTACTGATCGCCCACGACGACACGCTGATCGAGTCCGGCGACCACGTGATCCTGTTCCTGGTGGACAAGAAGTACATCCGCGACGTCGAGCGTCTGTTCCAGGCGGGGTTAACGTTCTTTTGAGCGGCAAGCCACAAGCTTCGAGCCGCAAGTGAGCGTTCTTGCAGCTTGAGGCTTGCCGCTTGTAGCTGGCCGACGAAGGAGGCCCACCCATGAGCACCGAAGCACTGCAAAAGATGCTGGCCAAGGGCATGGACAATGCCCTGCTACGTTTCGGCCTGGGCAAGGGCCATCTGGATGCCGGCGACGCCGCGCAGGCTGCCGAGCATCTGCAGCGCTGCGTCGAGTTCGATCCAAGCTACTCTGCCGCCTGGAAGCTGCTGGGCAAGGCGTTGCAGGCCGAAGGCGACCAGGATGGCGCACGCCAGGCCTGGCAGCAGGGCATTGCTGCGGCACAGGCCAAGGGCGACAAGCAGGCCGAGAAGGAAATGAACGTGTTCCTGCGCAAACTGGACAAGCCGGCGAGCAATCGCGGCTAAAGCCCCTCCCACAAGCTCGGTGCTGCCTCGTAGCTGCGTAGCCCGGATGCAATCCGGGAAAATTTCTGCAGTCTGTCCCCCGATTGCATCCGGGCTACGGCGTTTACGATGCGACTCAGGCGGTAGCGGTGCGCTGTGGCAAAGCCCGCACGATGGCGCTGAGCAGCATGCCGTACAGCGGCACGAACAGCATCAGGCTGATGGCCAGCTTGATCACGTAATCCACCGTGGCGATCTCCACCCAGTTGGCCGCCATGAACGGATCGTCGCTGTGCCAGAAGGCCACCGAGAAGAACAGGAAGGTATCCAGCAGGTTGCCGAAGATGGTCGAGGCGGTCGGTGCAATCCACCACTGGCGCATCTTGCGCAGGCGATCGAACACCTGGATGTCCAGCAACTGGCCGAAGGCGTAGGCGAGGAAGCTGGCCACGGCAATGCGGAAGACGAACAGGTTGAACTCGCCCAGCGCCGCCAGGCCACCGAAGATGCCCTCATGGAACAGCACCGACACCACGTAGGAAGCCACCAGCGCCGGCAACATGACGCGGGCTATCACCACGCGCGCGGCATGCTTGCCGATCAGGCGCACGGTGAGGTCGGTGGCGAGGAAGATGAACGGGAAGCTGAACGCGCCCCAGGTGGTGTGCCAACCGAACAGAGTGATCGGTAGCTGCACCAGGTAGTTGCTGGCGATGATGATGAGGATATGGAAGGCGATCAGGCCGGCCAGCACGGGCCGACTGACCGACGCGGGAATCAGGGTCATGTCGATGTCCTTTTTCGTAGAGTGGGGTGAGGGAACCCACTGCCGCAGCCGACATGGCCACGAGCGGCGCGCATTCTAGCGTGATCTTGACCCTGGAGATAGGTTCTTGGCGACGGCCTGGCTGCCACTCATCGGCAACTCAGGCTTCCGGCACCACGCGTTTGGCCAGTTGGAAATGGCGCTTCCAGTACGGCGTGTTGAGGCGATCGATACGCACGTTGGCGCCACGACGCGGCGCGTGAATGAAGCGCCCTTGGCCCAGGTAGATGGCCACGTGATCGACCGAACGGCTACGGATGCGGAAGAACAGCAGGTCGCCCGGTTGCAGATCGTGGCGCTCGACCGAGGGCGCATCCACGCGCGACAACGCATGCGAGGTACGTGGCAGATCGAGATCCTCCAGCGGCTGGAAGGCATATTGCACCAACCCGCTGCAATCGAAGCCCTGCTTGGGGCTGGCGCCGCCCCAACGGTAGGGTTTGCCCAGAGCGCCAAGAGCGCGGTCGATCACCTCACGGGTCGGCGTCGGTTCGACGTGCTTGCTGGCGACGGTGGCAGGAATGACCTGAATACGAAAGGTGGCGGAGGCTTCGGCACAAATCCCGAACAGAAGAGCGCCTCCAAGACAAAGTGACATGACAATCTTGTTCAAACCCAGTAACCCTGGTCAGCGGCCTATTTTCGGATTCCCTTCCAAATCATGGCGTTGCATCGAAAAAGGCATCCAATCCATCAGGAGGACGGACTGTCGATGACTGCTCAGGGTTCATTTTCGACCACGGCTGACCGACGAACGGTCACCTGCGCAGGTGCCCGTCCGTAGCGTCATTCAGGGCTGCTGGCGCGCCTTGATCGCCACCAGCATCTTCTGCGCCAGCGCGGCGTAGTCTTCATCGAAGTGGTGACCGCCGGTGATTTCCAGGCGCTCGCCCACGGCGCCCGGTGCCGTGCAACCGCTGTCTGGCGCCTCTTCGCTGCCGTAGATGCACAGCACCTTGGCCGGCGGCAGGCGCTGCATTTCCGGACCGGTCGGGGCTTCCGCGCCATCCTTGCCGAGCCAGCCACTGACGGCGATCTCGAAGCTGCCGCTGCGGGCGAAGGCTAGCAACAGGATGGCGTCCACCTGCTGTTGGTCGCTGGCCGGCAGGCGGTTGTAGATGGCCGGCAGCACGTCGGCGCCGAAGGAATAACCGGCCAGGACGAAGCGCTTGATATGCCATTTTTCGCGATACTGCTGCATCAGCCGCGACAGGTCGGCAGCGCTCTGTTCCGGGCTCTTGTGCTGCCAGTAGTAACGCAGGGTGTCGATGCCCACCACCGGGTAACCAGCAGCGGCCATGTGCTCGGCCGAGGCGCGGTCGAGGTCACGCCAGCCGCCATCACCGGAATAGAACAGGGTGAGGGTATCGGCCGGCTGAGCGGAAGGGTGTTCGATCACCGGCATCGCGGCGCCCTGACCGGCCAGCATGTGCTGCAACTGATCGGCCAGCAGGGCCGGCAAGGGCGCGCCCAGGCTGCCGATACGCGGCTCGCCATTGGCCTGCTCGCGCAGGAAGCGGGCGTTGTCGTCACCCGGATTGTCGTTCCACAGGGCCACCCAGTGGCCGTGCGCCGCCTTTTGTGGCAGAGGCTCGGCGCAATCGGGCTTTGCCAGATCGAAGCCAACCGACAGCGCCTGAGCTCGGTCGTCGCTTTGTTCGGCCAGCCAGCGCCAGGCCGTGGCCGCTGCCGGGCCGATGCCGGCCACCAGGGTCGGCGTGCCGCCGAGCGTCTCGCTCGCCTGCTCGATCAGGCGTTGCTGAGCGGCGCAATCGCCGCCCGAGAAAGGCAGTTGCAGCAAGCGCAGATCGCCTACCTCAGCGAGACGACGCAGCGTCGCGTCATCCAGTGTCTGATCAGCCGGCGCGATCAGCAGCACACGCTGCTGGGCCGAGCCCTGGCTCACCAACTGGGCGGGCGTGCCTTGCACCTGTACCGTCTGCAGGTGCGGCACGGCATGCATTGACCACCACCAGATGAATGCCCCAGCAGCCAGTGCCGCGATCAGCAACAGGCCGCCCAGCGTCCTTGTCGTCTTGCTCATGTCAACGCCTCACCAGTCCACCCAGGCCACCCGCGATCAAGGTCGCGGTATCGGCCAACGCCACCCAGGGATCGAGCCCGGCCGGTACGGCCAGGTAACGCGGTTCCCAGTGCGGCAGGAACTTGTCCTTGAAGCGGCGCAGGCCTTGGAAGTTATAGAAGTTTTCACCACGGTCGAACACCAGCGCACCCAGACGCAAGGGTAGCGGCGCGCCTTTGCGTGTCTGCAGGCCGGCCAACGGTACCATGCCCAGGCTGAAGCGCGCGTAGCCCTCGCTCTGGAACTGCTGGATCAGGCCCAGCATGAGAAATTCCATGGTCGACTTCGGCGCATCCGGCAGCACACGCATCAGATCGAGGCTGGCCACGGCGCGGGTCTGGCATTCCAGCAGGTTGGCGAAGGCCACCGCGCGGCCCTCGAAGCGCACCACCACGATACGGAAATGCGCCAGGTACTCGGGGCTGAAACGCCCCAGGGAGAAGCCTTTCTCGCGCACGTTCTTGCCTTGTAGCCAGGCATCGGAGATGGCCTGCAGCTCATCCATCGGCACCTCGCCAGGGGCATGGAATTCCAGGCTCAGGCCATCGCGCTGGCCACGGTTCCAGGTGTAGCGCAGGGCCTTCATCTCCTTGCCGTTGCTGGCCAGGTCGAAGGTTTTCAGATCCACCAGCGCCTCTTCGCCGAGCTTCAGCGCGGTCAGGCCGATATCGATATAGCCGGGCAGGTTCTCCGCACGCACCTGGTAGAACACCGGGCGCGCATGGTGACGGTCGCACAGGTCGCGGAACTGCCAGATCAGTTCGGCCCGTGCAGCCGGCGGGCCGATGGGATCGAACAAAGCCACCAGGCTACGCCCACGGCGGGCATACATGAGGAAGGCTTCGCCATCGGGATGGAACAGCAGCGCCTTGTCGCCACTGAGCGCCAGGCCGCCTTCCGGCTGACGCGACGCCTGGACGATGGCGCGAGCGCGCAGCAACGCTTCGCTGTCCGGCAGGCTGATGCTCGGCGGCGTGGCACGCAGCAGCCAAGTGAGACAGACGGCCAGCAGCACCAGAGTGCTGCCCAGGGCTGCACGCAGGCCACGCGGCGCATTGGCATCGAGCTCGAACTGCCACCACAACTGGTGGCTGTAGCTGACATCCTGATAGGCGAACAGCAACAGCCAGACCGAGGCGGCGATCACCCCGATCGCCGCCGCCAGTGCCAGGCCGGAAGCGGGCACGTCCATCAGCCGGCTACGCCGGTAGAACTCGCGGCGAAACAGCGCCAGCAACCCGGCGACGGACGCCAGCGCCAGCGCTTCCAGCCAATCGAAACCCTTGAGCAACGACAACACCACGCCCAGGCAGAGCAGCACCAGGGTCAATACCCAGGCTGCCGACAGGCGCCGACGCAGGCCCTGGGCCAACAGCAGGCATAGCGTGCCGACCAGGCTGGCTGCCAGGTGCGAGGCCGCGATCATCTGTGGCGGCATGAGAAAGCCCAGGGCCTCCAGATGCTCATCCATGGCAGGCGTTACCCCGGAGAACAGCAGTACCGCGCCCGCACAGAACACCAGCAAGGCCAGTAGCGGCACCGCCATGCCGCTGGCGACCCGCACCACCTGGCGCGGGAACCACAGGCGCCGGGCCTCGGCCGCCAGCAGCAGCAGGCCGGCCACCAGCAGCGGCAGCAACACGTACAGCAGGCGGTAGAGCAGCATGGCCGCCACCAGCCCTGCCGAGTCGATGCTCGACGAGAACGCTGCCAGCAGCACGGCCTCGAACACCCCGACCCCACCCGGCACATGGCTGAGCACACCCGCCGCCAGCGCCAGCATGTACACCAGAATGAAACTGGAGAAGGAGGGGGCCTGCGGCAGCAACAGGTAGAGCACGCTGCCGGCGATCAGCACATCCAGGCTGCTGATCAGCAACTGCATCAGACTCATGCGCAAGCCCGGCAGACGCAGGCTGAAACGGCCGAGATCCACCTGCCAGCAGCCAGGCGCAGGGCGCTCCGGCAAACGCTTGCGGTTGATCAGCAACACCGCGGCCAGCGCTGCCGCCAATACGGCCAACGCCAGCCCCACCAGCACGGGTTGCGGCAAACGCAGCACCGCCGAGGCATCCTCGGGATCGAAGAGCACGGCCAAGGCCGCCAGGATCGGCAGGCTGGCACCCAGCGACAGACTGGCGAACAGGCTCATCCGCGCGACATCGCCTGCACCCAGACCATTGCGTCCATACAGGCGGTAACGCACCGAACCGCCGGACAACGCCGACAGTCCCACCGCATTGCCGATGGCAAAGGCGCAGAAACCGCCCATCGCCAAAACCGACGGCGGCAGACTGACATTGGCGTAACGGCTGGCCGACCACTCATAGGCCAGCATCACCAGAAAGCCCAGCACGGTCGCCAGCAGAGCGCCGAACACCGCCTGCGGCGGTACGGCAGCCAGCGAGTCGTGCACCTGATCGGGATTGATGTCACGCACCAGGTGCCAGCAGGCCACCAGCGCCAGGCCGAACAACAGCAGCGACAGGCAAAGGCCGAGCAGGTGGCGGTTGCGTTGTAGCCAGCTAGGGGAAGAAGGGGGGAGAAGGTTGGGTGCTTGCACACCGTCCAGGGGAACTTCAGGTACCGCTCGACTCATGTCGAAACGCCTCGAATGGACGCAGCCTCGGATTGAGGTGTTGGTCAGAGTGCAAATGTAACCAAATGTTCCGTGAATCCGAAATTTAGTCGATGTCACCCTGTGAAGCATGTTCCCGTCAGGCTTCGCCGAGAAAGCGCAGCCCCGCACCTTCGGTATCCACGCGCATCACTTCCATCTTCAGCACCGGCGCGGGAAAGGGTAGATCCTGGACCTGGCCGATCACTTCGGTACCCACGCTCAGAACGCTCATGTCAGGGTGCCTCACGTAGACGCCACTGTCAGACAGGTCACGGGTCTGCGCCAGCAGCTCACCAAAGCTTGGATGGCTGATCTTGATTCGGCACTTCATCGGGGTTCGTACCTGCTGACGCTGATTCGACATGTCGACTCCAGGAGTGGGCGAGCGGTGACCTTGCCTTTAATAGCTCATCCGTATGACAACGCCCAGTAGGTGGCGGAAAAAAGGCGCCATCGAGGCGCCTTCCTTCATCTTCGCGTGCATGGGCAGTACGTCAGTACCACTTGGCCTCGCCTTCCGGGCGCTTCTTGAAGCGCTTCATGCTCCACATGTACTGGCTCGGGTAGTTGCGCACGTAGCGCGATACCACCTCGCTCATGGCCGCCACGCCTTCTTCCACGTTGTCGCTGTACATGCCCTCGGGAGCGGCTTCGAGTATCACCTTGTAGCCGCTGCCATCCGGCAGGCGCAGTGCATGGAGGAACACGCCGAGCGCCTTGCCGCCAGCGAGCATGCCGGGCACGAACTTGCTGGTCAGTGCCATGGTGCCGAGGAAGGGCACGAAAACACCAGATGAACGGCTCGGCTCCGGGTCGGCCGGAATACCCACGGCGCCACCCTTGCGCACTTCCTTGATGACACTGAGGATGCCTTCCTTGGTCGAGGGCGCGACGCGGTTACCCATCTGCACGCGCTGCTGCTGCAGCAGCTCGTCGACCGCCTTGAGCTTGGGCGGGCGGTAGAAAATGATGGGTTTGCACTGGTTGCAGTAGAAGTGGTTGAGCACTTCCCAGTTGCCCAGGTGGCTGGTGATGCCGACCACGCCCTTGCCCGAAGCCAGCGCCTGTTGCAGCACCTCCAGGCCTTCCACTTCGCGCACCAGCTCGAGGGATTTGTGCGCCGGCCAGATCCAGGCGCAGGCGCTTTCGGTCAATGTCTTACCGATGTCCTTGAGACTCTGCCCAACCAGCTTCTCGCGCTCGGCCTCGCTCAGCTCGGGGAAGCACTTGGCCAGGTTGATGCGCACCACCTCGCGCGAGCCGTTCGGCAGCTTCCACATCAACCAGCCGATGGCATTGCCCACGGCCTGCACGGCGCGCCAGGGCAGCAGCGCGAACAGGCGCAGAAAGCCGACCACCAGGGCGCCCTTGAGTTTTTCCACGACAGACTCCAACAGCTCAGAAAAGCGTCAATTGTAACAGGCGCTTGGAAAACGTAGGCGAGGCAGGCAAGACAAGGCGCAACGACCAACGGGAGTAACAGCCAACGGCTGGCCCGAAGGGTGAGCACTAGCGAATCAAACGAACGAAAAACGCTCGGAGTCGCGCTCGACTTTACGAAGTGTAAATGAGCATTTTGACTGGGCTCGCACGCGAGGGCGTTTTTAACGCAGTATTGCCAACGCAGGTAGTTTTCCTAGGGCCTGTATGGGGGACAGTGCACTCAGTAAAGGCTGGTGCGAAGCCGCTGCTGGCGGTCGAGTTCGTAGGCCTCGACATCGAAGCTTTCATCGATGCAGCGGAAGATTTCCCCGGCGCTCGGCAGGCTGCCCCGCTCGACCTGCTGGGCCGCGTCCCACAGGCCGGAACGCAGCGCCGCCTTGGAACACTGGAAGTAGCAACTGTCGATGTGGATGAGCAAGGCGCTGCGCGGCAGCTTGCCCTGGGCCCGCCCCAGCTCCAGCAGTTCGGGATCGAGAGAGATTTCAGCACGGCCATTGACCCGCAGACTCTCGCCGATGCCCGGAATCAGGAACAGCAGCCCCACCTGCGGGTTCTGCACGATGTTGCGCAGGCTGTCGATGCGGTTGTTGCCGGGGCGATCCGGCAACAGCAGGGTGCACTCGTCGAGGATGTGCACGAAGCCCGGCGCATCGCCGCGCGGTGAGCAGTCCAGGCCATCCGGGCCGGCGCTAGCCAGTACCACGAAGGGCGAGGCCTGAATCAGCGCGCGATAGGGTTCGATCAGTTGCGGCAGCTCCTTGCGCCGCGAGCGCTCATGGCTTTCGCCGTACAGTGCCTGCAATTCATCCAGCGTGGTGATGGTGGTCATGAGCCCTTCAGTTGCGCATAACGGTCGCAGTCGGTGGTGTGATCCATCACCATACCCGTGGCCTGCATGAAGGCATAGCAGATGGTCGGCCCGACGAAGGTGAAGCCAGCCTTCTTCAGCGCCTTGCTCATCGCCTCGGCCTCGGGCGTCACCGCCGGCATCAAACTGCGATCACTGAAATGGTTGATCTTCGGCGCACCGCCGACGAACGACCAGAGCAGCGTCACCGGATCCTCCAGCTTCAGCCAGGCCTGGGCGTTCTGTCGCACGGCCTTGAGCTTGAGGCGATTGCGGATGATGCCCGGATCCTGCATCAGCGCCTCGATCTCCTCATCGCCAAGGCGGGCCAGGCGCTCGGGCTCGAAGCCATGCAGCACCTGGCGATAGCGCTCGCGCTTCTTCAGCACGGTGATCCACGACAGCCCGGCCTGCGCCCCTTCGAGCAGCAGCATCTCGAACAGGTGCTGGGCATCGCGCTGCGGAACGCCCCATTCCTCGTCGTGATAGGCCTGGTACAGCGGATCGTCGGTACACCAGAAGCAGCGGGGCATGGCAGTAAGCCTCGGTCAGGGGTCGAAGCGCTGACTATAGCGACAAAATAACTGGATACAAATACAGTCAACACCAACCGCGAATGATGCCGATGTGCCGTACCCTGCGGCCTGCGTCGAGTTTCGATATACTCCCCGGCTTTCCCTCGCAAGCCTCCACAGGTGATTTTTTCGTGAGCCAGAACAAGCCTGCCGTGCGCACCTTCCAGGATCTGATCCTGGCCCTGCAGAACTACTGGGCCGAGCAGGGCTGCGTGGTGCTGCAACCCTATGACATGGAAGTGGGCGCCGGCACCTTCCACACCGCCACCTTCCTGCGTGCCGTTGGCCCGGAGACCTGGAATGCCGCCTATGTGCAGCCTTCGCGTCGCCCGACCGATGGCCGCTACGGCGAGAACCCCAACCGCCTGCAGCACTACTACCAGTTCCAGGTGGTCCTGAAGCCCAACCCGGAAAACTTCCAGGAGCTGTACCTGGGCTCGCTGAAAGCCATCGGCCTCGACCCGGAAGTGCATGACGTGCGCTTCGTCGAAGACAACTGGGAATCGCCGACCCTCGGCGCCTGGGGCCTGGGCTGGGAAATCTGGCTCAACGGCATGGAAGTCACCCAGTTCACCTACTTCCAGCAGGCCGGTGGCATCGAGTGCTACCCGGTAACCGGCGAGATCACCTACGGCCTGGAACGCCTGGCCATGTACCTGCAGGGCGTCGACTCGGTCTACGACCTGATCTGGACCGACGGCCCGTTCGGCACCGTGACCTACGGCGACGTGTTCCACCAGAACGAGGTGGAGCAGTCCACCTACAACTTCGAGCACGCCAACGTCGAGAAACTGTTCGAGCTGTTCGATTTCTACGAGAGCGAAGCCAACCGCCTGATCGCCCTCGACCTGCCGCTGCCGACCTACGAAATGGTGCTCAAGGCCTCGCATACCTTCAACCTGCTCGACGCCCGCCGTGCCATCTCGGTGACCGCGCGTCAGCAGTACATCCTGCGTGTGCGCACGCTGGCCCGCGACGTGGCCCACGGCTACCTGAAGGCGCGTGCCCGCCTCGGCTTCCCCATGGCCACGCCCGAGCTGCGTGACGAAGTGCTGACCAAGCTCAAGGAGTCGGGTCTGCTGCAAGACGAAGGGCAAGGCAACAACGCGGAGGCACAAGCATGAGTGCGCATGACTTTCTGGTTGAACTGGGCACCGAAGAGCTGCCACCGAAAGCGCTGAAAACCCTCGGCGATGCCTTCCTCGCAGGGGTCGAGAAAGGCCTCAAGGCCGCTGGCCTGAACTATGCCAGCGCCCGCGCCTATGCCGCGCCGCGCCGTCTGGCGGTGCTGGTGGAACAACTCGAGGAGCAGCAGGCCGACCGCAGCATGAACCTCGATGGCCCGCCCATCCAGGCCGCCTTCGATGCCGACGGCAACCCGACCCAGGCCGCCCTCGGCTTCGCCCGCAAATGTGGCGTGGATATCTCCGAGATCGACCGTAGCGGGGCGAAACTGCGCTTCGCTCAGCACATTCCCGGCCAGCCGGCGGTGAACCTGCTGCCGACCATCGTGGCCGACTCGCTGAACGATCTGCCGATCCCCAAACGCATGCGCTGGGCCGACCGTCGTGACGAATTCGTGCGCCCCACCCAGTGGCTGGTGATGCTGTTCGGCGATGCCGTGGTCGACTGCGAGATCCTCACCCAGAAGGCCGGCCGCGTGTCCCGTGGCCATCGCTTCCACGCCAACCGTGACGTACGTATCAGCAGCCCGGCCAACTACGCCGAAGACCTGCGCAGCGCCTACGTGCTGGCTGACTTCGCCGAGCGCCGCGAGCTCATCAGCCGCCGCGTCGACGAACTGGCCGCCGCAGAGCAGGGCACGGCCATCGTGCCGCCGGCGCTGCTGGACGAAGTCACCGCCCTGGTGGAATGGCCAGTGCCACTGGTCTGTTCCTTCGAGGAACGCTTCCTCGAGGTGCCGCAAGAAGCGCTGATCACCACCATGCAGGACAACCAGAAGTACTTCTGCCTGCTGGACGCGGGCGGCAAGCTGCTGCCGCGCTTCATCACCGTGGCCAATATCGAGTCCAAGGATCCGGCACAGATCGTCTCAGGCAACGAGAAAGTGGTGCGTCCGCGTCTGACCGACGCCGAGTTCTTCTTCAAGCAGGACAAGAAACAGAAGCTCGAAGGCTTCAACCAGCGCCTGGCCAACGTGGTGTTCCAGGCCCAGCTCGGTTCGGTATTCGACAAGGCGCAACGCGTCTCGGCGCTGGCCGGTTTCATCGCCCGCGAAGTGGGTGGCGACGCCCAGCGCGCCGCCCGTGCCGGCCTGCTGTGCAAGTGCGACCTGGCCACCGAGATGGTCGGCGAATTCCCCGAGATGCAGGGCATCGCCGGTTACTACTACGCGCTCAACGACGGTGAGCCGGAAGATGTCGCCCTGGCCCTGAACGAGCAGTACATGCCGCGCGGTGCCGGTGCCGAACTGCCGAGCACCCTCACGGGTGCCGCCGTGGCCGTGGCCGACAAGCTCGACACCCTGGTGGGCATCTTCGGCATCGGCATGCTGCCCACCGGCTCCAAGGATCCCTACGCCCTGCGTCGCGCCGCCCTCGGCGTGCTACGCATCCTGATCGAGAAGGGCCTGGATCTGGATCTGGCCGCCGCGGTCGACTTCGCCGTCGCCCAGTACGCCGGCAAGATCAAGGCCGCAGGCTTGCCCGCCCAGGTGCTGGAGTTCATCTTCGACCGCCTGCGTGCGCGCTACGAGGACGAAGGCATCGAAGTGGCGGTCTACCAGGCCGTACGTGCGGTGGGTCCGACCTCGCCGCTGGACTTCGACCAACGCGTGCAGGCCGTGCAGGCTTTCCGCAAGCTGCCGCAGGCCGAAGCCCTGGCTGCGGCCAACAAGCGCGTGTCGAACCTGCTGAGCAAGGCCGAAGGTGGCGTCGCTGCCCAGGTCGAGGCGCACTACTTCGACAACCCCAGCGAGTTCGCCCTGCACGCCGCCATCCAGCAGGCCGACCACGCGGTGCAACCGCTGGCTGCCGCCCGCCAGTACAACGAAGCCCTGGCCAAGCTGGCCAGCCTGCGCGAGCCGGTGGACGCCTTCTTCGAGGCGGTGCTGGTCAACGCCGAGGATGCCCGTGTACGCGCCAACCGTTATGCCCTGCTGGCCCGTCTGCGCGGGCTGTTCCTCGGCGTGGCGGATATTTCGGTGCTGGGCTGACGCACAGCAACGGCAAGCTACAAACTTCAAGCGGCAAGCGGGCCGCTGTTGACTTGTAGCTTGCGGCTTGGAGCTTGCAGCTATGAAGTTACTCATCCTCGACCGCGACGGTGTCATCAACCAAGACTCCGATGCCTATATCAAGACGCTCGACGAATGGATCCCGATCCCCTCGTCGATCGCCGCCATTGCACGTCTGTCCCGCGCTGGCTGGATGGTGGCGGTGGCCACCAACCAGTCCGGCATTGCCCGTGGCTACTATGACCTGGCGACCCTGGAGTCGATGCACGCGCGCCTGCGCCAGCTAGTAGCGGAGCAGGGTGGTGAAGTCGGCCTGATCGTCCACTGCCCACACGGGCCGGACGATGGCTGCGAGTGCCGCAAACCGAAACCGGGCATGCTGCACCAGATCGCTGCGCACTACGCCACGGAACTTGCAGGTGTCTGGTTCGTTGGCGATACCAGCGGTGACCTGCAGGCGGCGCTGGCCGTCGACTGTCAACCCGTGCTGGTGAAGACCGGCAAGGGCGAACGAACCCTGGCCAAGCCCCTGCCGCCAGGAACCCTGGTATTCGATGATCTGGCGGCGGTCGCCGATCAACTGCTTTCATAAGGTGCGAAGTTCAATGGCGATCCTGCAGGCCCTCAGAGTCACGCTTTTCTACCTGCTGCTGTCGTCCAGCTCGTTCTTCTGGTGCCTGATCAGCCTGATCGTGGCGCCCTTGCTGCCATACCGCCAGCGTTACCGCTTCGTCATCCAGGCTTGGTGCAACTGCGCCGTATGGCTGGCCAAGGCGATAGTCGGCATCCGCTACGAAGTGCGCGGCATGGAGAACATTCCCCAGCGCCCCTGCGTGATCCTTGCCAACCACCAGAGCACCTGGGAAACCTTTTTCCTCTCCGGGCTGCTCGAGCCGCTGTCGCAGGTGGTCAAGCGCGAACTGCTGCGTGTGCCCTTCTTCGGCTGGGGCATGGCGCTGCTCAAACCCATCGCCATCGACCGCAGCAACCCCAAGGCCGCACTCAAGCAGATGGCCAAGCAGGGCGACGAGCGCCTCAAGCAGGGTGCCTGGGTGCTGGTATTCCCCGAAGGCACGCGCATTCCGCCGGGCCAGATCGGCAAATTCTCCCGTGGCGGTGCGGCCCTGGCGGTCAATGCCGGCCTGCCGGTACTGCCCATTGCCCACAACGCCGGTGAGTTCTGGCCCAAGGCCGGTTGGGGCAAACGCTCCGGCACCGTCCAGGTGATCATCGGCGCGCCGATGCATGCTGAGGGCGAAGGCCCGCGCGCCATCGCCGAACTCAACGAGCGCGCCTTCCAGTGGGTACGCCAGCAGCAGACCGAAATGCGCGGCACAGAACCGGCCATCAGCCGTCTGGGCGAGACTGCCTGAGGCTGTGGATAAGCTGTGCAGAAGATGAGGGTAAAAACCGCCATTTTCTGCATGGCGCTGAGAATCCTGGCGATTCGATGCCACTAGGAAAATCCCGCGACTGGGTATAACTTGCAGCAATGCCACTGGCGTTGCACGGGCACGTGCACGCGGCGACCTCTGGGGCGTCGGTCGCCATGACAAGGAATGCAGCATGCCCTCGATCTACCAGCTCAAACCCGCCTTCCAGAACCTGTTGCGGCCTGGCGTGCAACGCCTGCATGCACGAGGCATCACCGCCAATCAGGTGACCCTCTGCGCAGCCATCCTCTCCGTATTGCTCGGCACCTTGCTCGCCACTTTCAGTGCCATCACCTGGTTGTTCGCCCTGCTTCCCCTGTGGATGCTGCTGCGCATGGCCTTGAACGCCGTCGATGGCATGCTCGCACGCGAATTCGGCCAACAGTCGAAGCTTGGCGCCTACCTCAATGAACTCTGCGACGTGATCGCCGACAGCGCGCTGTACCTGCCTTTCGCATTGCTGCCCGGCGTCTCGCCGTTGCTGGTAGTGACCGTGGTGTTGCTGGCGGTGATCAGCGAATACGCCGGCGTGCTAGGCCCCATGGTCGGTGCCTCGAGGCGCTATGACGGGCCGATGGGCAAGAGTGACCGTGCCTTCTGTTTCGGCGTACTCGGCGCCGGTGTCGCCAGCGGCCTGCTCACGGCACCGTGGATCAACATCCTGTTGCTGCTGATCCTGGCGCTACTGCTCTATACCCTCTACAACCGCGTCCGCCATGGGCTGGCCGAGACGGCCTGATTAACGCCTGGAATATGGAGATTCCATACATAGCCATCACGGTTCACGTTCCTCCGTTCCCCTTGCTGCCTCAACCCTTGAGTAAGGAGTCGTCATGTTCGCCGCCTTCACCGCCTTCGCCATTACCTCGGCCGCGCGCCTGCTGACCGGGGCTCGCGCCCTCTGGCTAGGCAGCACGGCACAGGCCACACAACGCCTGTACTATGCCAACCACAGCAGCCATGGTGACTTCGTACTACTCTGGGCTTCGCTGCCGGCGCAGATGCGCAAGCGCACCCGTCCGGTGGCCGGTTCCGACTACTGGCAGAAGCCAGGCGTGCGCAGCTTCCTGATCAACCGCGTGTTCAACGGCGTACTGGTCGACCGCGAACGCAAGGAGCAAGGCGTCAATCCCTTGCAGCCGATGCTCGACGCCCTAGACGGCGGAGACTCCCTGATCATCTTCCCCGAGGGTACGCGCAACCTCAGCGACGAGCCGCTGCTGCCCTTCAAGAGTGGCCTCTACCATCTGGCGCAGGCGCGCCCGGAAGTGGAGCTAGTGCCGGTATGGATCGCCAACCTCAACCGGGTGATGCCCAAGGGCAAGGCGCTGCCGCTGCCGCTACTGTGCACCCTGAGCTTCGGCGCCGCGCTGCCGCGCATCGAGGGGGAGGGCAAGGACGCCTTCCTCGAACGAGCACGCAACGCCCTGCTGGCCCTGGCACCCAAGGAGGTCTGAGATGGATCGCAATACCCTGCTGTTGTTCGCCGGTATCGGTGCCCTGCTGCTGCTCGCCAGCCTGATCGGTTTCATCCTCAAGAAACGCAGTGGCGATGCTCCCAGCCCGGTGGTCGACAACCTCAACGCGCGCATCAACGCCTGGTGGGTGATGGTGCTGGTCATCGGCATCGCCTTCCTGTTCGGCAACAACGGCGTGATCCTGCTGTTCTACTTCGTCTCCTTCTACGCCCTGCGCGAATTCATGACCCTCGCGCCGACCCGGCGCAGCGATTATCCCGCACTGGTAGCGGCTTTCTACTTCGCCCTACCGATGCAGTACCTGCTGATCGCATTCGGCTGGTACGGCCTGTTCGCCATTTTCATTCCGGTCTACCTGTTCCTGCTGCTGCCGATCCTCGCCTCGCTGGGCGGCGATACCACGCGTTACCTGGAACGCGCGGCCAAGGTGCAGTGGGGGCTGATGATCGCCGTGTTCTGCATCTCTGCCGTGCCGGCCCTGCTGACCCTGGATATCCCAGGTTATGAAGGCCGCAACCTGCTGCTGATCGCCTGGCTGATCATCGTCGTGCAGATCTCCGACGTGCTGCAGTACGTCTGCGGCAAGCTATTCGGCAAGCACAAGATCGCCCCCAGCCTGTCGCCCTCGAAGACCGTGGAAGGCTTCGTCGGTGGTGTGGCCCTGGCCACACTGATCGGTGCTTTACTGTGCTGGATTACCCCGTTCGCCTTCTGGCAGGCAGCGCTGTTCGCCCTGCTGGTATGCCTGCTGGGCTTTGCCGGTGGCCTGGTGATGTCGGCAATCAAACGTGATCGCGGAGTAAAGGACTGGGGCCACATGATCGAAGGCCACGGCGGCATGCTCGACCGCCTGGACTCGGTGTGCTTCGCCGCCCCGGTGTTCTTCCACCTGGTGCGTTACTGGTGGGCCTGATTACCCGCCTTTTAGCAGGCAACAAAAAATCGTCAGGAACGATTTTTGACATCGCTTGCGATGGCCCGAAGGGTTGCCGCCAAGGCCGGTTTTCGCTCCTGCAAAACCGGCATTTCCGCCATCCCTGGCGGTCAGATGGCAGGCAACAAAAAACCCGCCGAAGCGGGTTTTTTAAGACCTTCCGACATCCTGTCGTTTGCCATCCTGGCGCGGTCTGTCTTCCTTGACCCGGGACATCCAATTCCCGGCAGGTGTATGTAGATTAGCCAGGGTTCGCAGGCGAAGGGAGAGGCTCACTGCTCTTCATCCTGTAAGCCTTTTGCCATAGACGCTGCAATAAAAACCCCGGCACTCAAGCCGGGGTTGGGTACTTCATCGACGCAGCGCGGCGCTGTCGACGGGCGATAAAGGTGGCATTCACCACTCTATAAAAAATCAATGACTTACGTAAAAAAATGGGCGCCTTTATTGGCATGATTGAGCCACATAAAGTGGCATTTTCCGTCGAAATGACCGGAATAAATGGCATTTCCGTACGTCCTGCCTTCCGGGCACTACAAGCCTGAAAAAACGCATTCACTAAGCCACGTGGGCGCTGGCCTGAACGGATTGCCAACCTGTCAATTGAACGCAGCGTAGTGGGGTTCCTGGCTTAGCGGAATCCCCATCCGTCGCAGGTTTCAAGGCTTTATCAGTCCTACGGCAGAAGCTCTATCGAGATGGATGAATCAGCGAACTCATAGCCCATTGCCTTGTAGCCGGCCTGGCGCTTGCTCCACATACGCAGCAAGGCTGGATGCCCGGAGTCGATGAAATCGATGATACGGACATCTGCTTTGTCAGCATGCTCCCGATGCAGGCGACCCGCATATTGCTGGAGGGTACCCTTCCAGGACACCGGCATCGCCAGTACCAAAGTATCCAGCGCTGGATGATCGAACCCCTCACCCACCAGTTTCCCAGTGGCCAGGATTACCCTGGGTGCATCGGGCGGTAGCGCTTCCAGCTCACCGATTAGTGAAGCACGTTGCTTCTTGGACAGCCGCCCGTGCAGGGTAAACAGGTTTTCGACCCGACCAACGAGCCTCTCTTCAATGGCACTGAGGTGATCCGTCCGCTCCGTCAGCAGTAGGATTTTTCTCCCCTGGCCAAAAGTGACTTCGACTTCAGTCACGATCTTATCTATTCGCTCCGAATCGCTGCATACCTGCAAGAAGACGTCCTGAATGCCAGCGCCTGCTGGCGTGAGTATGGAACGAGGTAACCACCTGGGGATCACCGTTAACTCAGCAGGCGCACTCTCGGGCCTCGATGCGGTATGCCGAATCGGCCCGCACTGCATGAAAATAATCGGTTGTTGGCCATCGCGCCGAATGGGTGTAGCGGTCAGCCCCAGCACGTATCTCGCAGGGGCCGCCTTGAGAATGGCCTCAAAGGAGAACGCCGACAGGTGATGGCATTCATCCACGATGATTTGCCCGTATTTCTTTACCTGTTCGCTGACCTCACCTTGCCGCGATAGCGACTGCATGACCGCCACATCGATGATGCGGGTCGGCTTGGCCTTACCTCCACCGATGCTGCCAACAGTCTTCTTGTCTGCCCCCAGAAATGCCTGCAATCGCTCCTTCCACTGCTGGAGCAATTCAGTGCGATGAACCAGCACCAACGTGTTCACACCACGCTGGGCAATCAGCGCGGCAGCAGTAACGGTTTTGCCGAAGGCAGTTGGGGCACAGAGGATGCCGGTGTCGTGCCCCAGCATACCTGCCAGTGCAGCCTCCTGATCCGAGCGCAATTTGCCCACGAATCTGACTTCGATGGGATTCCCTGCGAAGCGCTCATCATGCAGCACCAGCTCTATCTTGTTTTCACCCAACAGTGCCCGGACATCATCCAGGCATCCGCGCGGCAGGGCAATATGCTGCAGATAGTTTTCGGCACAGCCGATGATCCTGGGCTTGTTCCACACCGGCAGGCGCATGGCCTGAGCTTTGTAGAACTCCGGATTTTGAAATGCCGCCAGCCGAATGAGCTTGTTGACCAATGGCTGGGGTAGTTCGGACTTGCTGAAATAGACCTGGTTGGCCAGGGTCACGCTCACCGACGTGGGCAATGGGCAGGTTAGTTTCTGAGTCTTTTCCGACGTGCGCTGCCAGGGCTTCCCGCTCTCATCATCTGTTAAATCAGCGACACCCAACGGATGGCGACCGCCACTGGCTCGCAAAGTAGCCGGTGCAATGTCCCTCGCCGGCATAGGTTGGACACTGGCCAGAAATGCCCACTGATCGGGATAGGGCACCAGCTTCTCATCGGCAAAAACACTGCCACCCTGAGCGCGAGCCCGCTTCTGCAAGGGCAGGGCAATCAAGTTTCCGAAACCACCCTTGGGCATGCTGTCTTGGTTTGGAAACAGCCGGTCGTAAGAGCCCAGCGTCAGCAGCCGGGTACGTTCACAGGTATGGCTAATGATCGCGGAACCAAGCAGACGTGCCTCAGACGCAGGAACGCTGTGCTCGAAGAATATCCAGGCATGGGCACCGTTGCCGGAGCGAGAAACCTCCACCGCAACCGGCACACCCAACTCACGACATGACTGGGTAAACGCCTTGACATCCTCACGCCAGTCGGCCTCATCAAAATCCACCGCCAGGAAGTAGCAGGTGTCATCCGGCAGCAGTGGGTAAACACCCACGACGATCTCTCCGGCCAAGTGCTTGTAGAGCACCTGGTCGGTCAGCGGTAGTAACTTCCGGTACGAGCAATCGCCACATTTGATCCGTGGCTTCTCACAGACGCCTGGGCGCCATTCATTCGCACATGCAGGTGAGTAGCCGGACTTCCCGGCCTTACTTTCCCAGCGCAAAGCAAATACATCAGCACGCCCCCGGAACAGGCGCTTGAACAGTGCCAACTTCTCATCAGTATTCAGAACCGGGACTAGCGGTGGCAGCGCAGCGGTCTGCTCAGGCTCTGGCCGCTCAACCGGTAGCCGCCACTCAATGCCATGCGTTTCCAGCAATGCGATCAGGCGAGCGTTCTCAGTCCGCAGTTGCTCCAACAGATCACCATCACTCATCGCATTGAAACCTGATTCTGTCTTACGCAGGCAGCGCGTTATTTGAGCCGCTCAGCGGCCTTGAGGTAAGCCTGCTCACGGTCACGTCGATCCACCGCGACGACAAACACCACCACCTCATGGTCGATCACCTGATAGACCAGGCGATAACCACTGCTGCGCAGCTTGATCTTGTAGCAGTCGGGTAGCGAGTGAAGGCGATTCGCCTCGACGCGCGGGTTGACCAGAACCTCCGCAAGCTTTTTCTTGAACTGCTCGCGGACGGTGTCCCCCAGCTTGTGCCACTCCTTAAGTGCTCGTGCATCGAATTCGAGGCTATAGGTCATCCAGCGAAACCTTCACTCGCTGAGGCGTTTCGAGGCGCTCACGAACGGTGGCGATCAAGGCTTCATCCTCCTCGGTCAACAACACCGGACGGAAAGGCAACTGGCCGCGCTCGGCAACATACTGCAAGGTTTGGCGCATCAGCTCGGAAGGCGTGACACCGAGCTTTTCCAGTTCACGGTAAGCCCGCTCTTTCAGTTCATCGTCGATACGGATGTTGATAGAGGCCATTTGGCTGATTCCTGTAAAGACATTCGTCAGTACGATGACAGCCCTGAAAGTCGTTGGCAATCGTTCGTTGATATTTCGCCTGGCAGTGAGTAGCGACTCGATGCTGGCGAAGTCACTGAATCGTCCGAGTGCAACAAAAACCCCGGCACGAGGCCGGGGTTTGTTGTACTTCATCGATGCAACGCGTGGCGCATCAGAAGTCCAGGTTCGACACCGCCAGGGCGTTGGACTCGATGAAGTCGCGGCGCGGCTCCACGGCGTCGCCCATCAGGGTGTTGAAGATCTGGTCGGCGGCAATGGCATCCTCGATGGTCACCTTGAGCATGCGGCGTACTTCCGGATCCATGGTGGTTTCCCACAACTGATCCGGGTTCATCTCGCCAAGACCCTTATAGCGCTGGATGCTGTGACGCTTGGTGCTCTCGCTCATCAGCCAGTCCAGCGCTTCCTTGAAGGTGCTGACCGGCTTCTTGCGCTCGCCACGCTGCACGTAGGCGCCTTCTTCCAGCAGGTTGTTCAACTGATCGCCCAGGGCCGTGACCGTCTTGTAGTCATTGCTGGCGAAGAAGTCGCGGTTGAAGGTGGTGTAGCTGGACAGGCCATGGGCCTTGACCTCCACCTCGGGCAGCCAGACGTGGCGCTCGCGGTCTTCACGCAGACTGGCGGTGTAGGTCTGGCCGGACTTCTCCGTCGCCTTCAGGCGCGCGCTGAAGCGCTCCAGCCAGGCTTGCATGCCAGCATGGTCGGCCAATTGCTCAAGGCCGATGCGCGGCAAGTAGACCATGTGCTCGGTGATGTCCTTGGGATAGACGCGCGACAGGCGATCCAGGGTCTTCATCACGCCACGGTATTCACCGACCAGCTTCTCCAGCGCGCCGCCGGACAGGCCGGGGGCATTCTCGTTGACGTGCAGGCTGGCATCTTCCAGGGCCGACTGGGTCATGTATTCGTCCATGGCCTCGTCGTCCTTGATGTACTGCTCCTGTTTGCCTCGCTTGACTTTGTACAGCGGCGGCTGGGCGATATAGACGTAGCCGCGCTCGATCAGCTCCGGTAACTGGCGGAAGAAGAAGGTCAGCAGCAGGGTACGGATGTGCGAACCGTCGACGTCAGCATCGGTCATGATGATGATGTTGTGGTAGCGCAGCTTATCGATGTTGTATTCCTCACGGCCGATACCGCAACCCAGCGCGGTGATCAGGGTGCCGACTTCGGCGGAGGAGAGCATCTTGTCGAAGCGCGCCTTCTCGACGTTGAGGATCTTGCCCTTGAGCGGCAGGATCGCCTGGGTCTTGCGGTTGCGGCCCTGCTTGGCAGAACCACCCGCGGAGTCACCCTCCACGATGTAGAGTTCGGACAGTGCCGGGTCTTTTTCCTGGCAGTCGGCCAGTTTGCCGGGCAGGCCGGCGATGTCCAGGGCGCCCTTGCGGCGGGTCATTTCCCGGGCCTTGCGCGCGGCCTCGCGGGCACGGGCGGCGTCGATCATCTTGCCGACCACTGCCTTGGCTTCGTTGGGGTTTTCCAGCAGGAAGTCGGCGAAGTACTTGCCCATTTCCTGCTCCACAGCGGTTTTCACCTCGCTGGAGACCAGCTTGTCCTTGGTCTGCGAGCTGAATTTAGGATCCGGAACCTTGACCGAGATGATCGCGGTCAGGCCTTCACGGGCGTCGTCGCCAGTGGTGGAGACCTTGAACTTCTTGGCCAGACCTTCCTGTTCAATGTAGTTGTTCAGGTGGCGGGTGAGGGCAGAGCGGAAGCCTGCCAGGTGAGTACCACCGTCACGCTGGGGAATGTTGTTGGTGAAGCAGAGGATGTTCTCGTTGAAGCTGTCGTTCCACTGCAGGGCGACTTCCACGCCAACGCCATCTTCTTCGCGCTGGATATTGAAGTGAAAGACTTGGTTCACCACGGTCTTGTTGGTGTTGAGGAACTCGACGAAAGCCTTGAGGCCGCCCTCGTACTTGAACAGTTCTTCCTTGCCACTGCGCTCGTCGCGCAGCAGGATGCCCACACCGGAGTTGAGGAAGGACAGCTCACGCAGGCGCTTGGCCAGGATGTCCCAACTGAAATGGATGTTGGCGAAGGTTTCTTCGGACGGTTTGAAATGGATCTGCGTACCAGTACCGTCGGTATCGCCGACGGCGGCCAGAGGTGCCTGCGGCACGCCATGCACGTAGGTCTGTTCCCAGATCTTGCCGCTACGGCGAATGGTCAGCACCAGCTCCTTGGAGAGGGCGTTGACCACGGAAACACCCACGCCGTGCAGGCCGCCGGATACCTTGTAGCTGTTGTCGTCGAACTTACCGCCGGCGTGCAATACGGTCATGATGACCTCGGCTGCCGAGACGCCTTCTTCCTTGTGGATGTCCACCGGAATGCCACGGCCATTGTCACGCACACTGATCGACTCATCCGGGTGGATGGTGATGGTGATTTCGCTGCAGTAGCCTGCCAGCGCTTCGTCGATCGAGTTATCGACCACCTCGAACACCATGTGGTGCAGACCACTACCATCGTCAGTGTCACCGATGTACATACCGGGACGTTTGCGTACGGCATCCAATCCTTTCAGCACCTTGATGCTGGAGGAGTCGTACGTTTGGTTCTCGCTCATGCCTTCACTCCCGATGCTCGATGGTCTGGGTGATACGGCCATGTTCCACGTGGAACATGGCAACCGGCGTATCCGTTTGCCAGCCTTCTTTCAACAATTCATGATCCACACAGGTGATGAACACCTGGCAGTGCAAATCTTCCAGCAACCGGCACAAGGCCTGACGATGCTGTTCATCCAGCTCCGACGGTAGGTCGTCCACCAGATAGATACACTGACCGCGCTTGGCTTCATTGACCAAGTGGCCCTGGGCGATGCGCAACGCGCACACCACGAGTTTCTGTTGTCCTCGCGACAGGATTTCTGCCGCATTGTGCCCCGCCAGACGCAGACGCAGATCGGCGCGCTGTGGTCCGGCCTGGGTATGCCCGAGTTGCTGATCACGGAGCAGGGAGGAGGCGAGCACTTCGCTCAGCTCTCGTTCCTTGTCCCACCCTCGGTAGTAACTCAGGGTCAGACCATCCAACTGCAGCAGCTCGCCGAGGGTGCGCTCGAATACCGGTTTCAGCGCCTGGATATAGGCTCTGCGGTAGGTGTCGATCTCCTCGCTTGCGTTGCACAACTCGCGATCCCATGCGGCCTGCGAAGCACCGTCTAGTGTACCATGGCGCAGCCATGAGTTCCGCTGCCGGAGGGCTTTCTGCAAGCGCTGCCAGGCACCCAGAAAGCGATGTTCCACGTGGAACACTCCCCAATCGAGAAACTGCCGGCGAATCTTCGGTGCGCCTTCCAGCAGGCGAAAACTGTCCGGGTTGATCAGTTGCAGGGGCAATAGCTCGGCAAGCTGAGCAGCGCTGCGGGCGTTCTGCCCGTCGATGCGTATCTGCAACTCACCCTGGCGATCACGGGAAATACCCAGATTGCTCGCGCCCCCTTCGGCCAATTGCACCTGGCCGAAAACGGTACAGGCGGGTTGCTCGTAATGAATGACGGGCTGCAGGCGAGTGCTGCGGAAGGAACGGGCGAGGCCAAGCAGATGGATGGCCTCCAGCACGCTGGTCTTGCCGCTGCCGTTGGCGCCGTGAAGGATGTTGATGCGGGGGGAGGGAGAGAGAGTCACCGGGTGCAGATTACGCACCGCGGTGACCATGATACGGCTGAGGGACATTAAAGGCTTAGAGCCTCATCGGCATGACGACGTAAGCGGAGTCGTCGTTGTCGGCTTCCTGCAGCAGGGCGCTGCTGTTGGAGTCGGAGAGAATCAGGCGCACCTGCTCGGTGCTCATCACGCCCAACACGTCCAGCAGGTAGCTGACATTGAAGCCGATCTCCAGGCCGCCGCCATTGTAGTCGACGACGATTTCTTCCTCGGCTTCTTCCTGCTCCGGGTTGTTGGCCTGGATCTTCAGCAAACCTGCCGCCAGCATCAGACGAATACCGCGGTACTTCTCGTTGGACAGGATCGCGGTACGGCTGAAGGCCTCACGCAGCCCCTGACGATCCGCCAGCACCAGCTTGTCACCACCACGCGGCAGCACGCGCTCGTAGTCGGGGAACTTGCCGTCGACCAGCTTGGAGGTGAAGGTGAACTCGCCAGTGTTGGCGCGAATGTGATGCTGGCCCAGCACGATGGCGACTTCGGCGTCCTGCTCGGTGAGCAGACGCGCTAGCTCGAGAATACCTTTGCGCGGCACGATGACCTGATGCTTGCCATCCTGCTGGATGGCCGCTTCCATTGAGCACATGGCCAGGCGGTGGCCGTCGGTGGCCACGGCGCGCAGCATGCCGCTCTGTACTTCCAGCAGCATGCCATTGAGGTAGTAACGCACATCCTGCTGCGCCATGGCGAAGCTGGTGCGCTCGATCAGACGGCGCAGCTTGGCTTGCGGCAGGTTGAAGGTCAGCGAGCCCGGGCCTTCTTCCACGGTGGGGAAATCGTTGGCCGGCAGGGTCGACAGGGTAAAGCGGCTGCGACCGGCCTTGACCAGCAGTTTCTGGTCATCGACGCGAATGTCGATCACCGCATCGCTCGGCAGGCTTTTGCAGATGTCCATCAGCTTGCGTGCCGGTACGGTGATCTCGCCGGGTTCGGCGGCATCTTCCAGCATCACGCGCCCCACCAGCTCGACTTCCAGATCGGTGCCGGTAAGCGAAAGCTGCTGGCCTTCGACCACCAGCAGGACGTTGGACAGAACCGGCAGCGTCTGGCGTCGTTCCACGACACCGGCGACCAGTTGCAGGGGTTTCAACAGGGCTTCGCGTTGAATGGTGAAATGCATGGTCTAGTCCCTTGCCTCGTGGAGCTGCGAATCAGGTAGTCAGGGTACGCAGCAGGTTCTTGTAGTCCTCGCGGATATCCGCGTCGGATTCCCTAAGTTCAGCAATCTTACGGCATGCGTGCAATACCGTGGTGTGATCACGACCGCCGAACGCCACACCGATCTCCGGCAGGCTATGGTTGGTCAGTTCTTTCGACAACGCCATGGCCACCTGACGCGGCCGCGCGATGGAGCGCGAGCGGCGCTTGGAAAGCAGATCGGAGATCTTGATCTTGTAGTACTCAGCCGTGGTGCGCTGGATATTGTCGATGCTGACCAGCTTGTCCTGCAGAGCCAGCAGATCCTTGAGCGACTCGCGGATCAGCTCGATGGTGATATCGCGGCCCATGAAGTGCGAGTGGGCGATCACCCGTTTCAACGCGCCTTCCAGTTCACGCACGTTGGAGCGAATACGCTGGGCGATGAAGAACGCGGCATCGTGCGGCAGATCCACCTTGGCCTGATCGGCCTTCTTCATCAGGATCGCTACGCGGGTTTCCAACTCCGGCGGTTCCACAGCGACGGTCAGGCCCCAGCCGAAGCGCGATTTCAGGCGCTCCTCCAGGCCTTCGATTTCCTTCGGGTAGCGGTCGCTGGTGAGAATCACCTGCTGGCCACCTTCGAGCAACGCGTTGAAGGTGTGGAAGAACTCCTCCTGGGAGCGCTCCTTCTTGGCGAAGAACTGAATGTCATCGATCAGCAGCGCGTCCACCGAACGATAGAAGCGCTTGAATTCGTTGATGGCGTTTAGCTGCAGCGCTTTCACCATGTCGGCGACGAAACGCTCGGAGTGCAGGTACACAACCTTGGCATTGGGATTCTTCGCCAGCAGGTGATTGCCCACCGCGTGCATCAGGTGAGTCTTACCCAGACCCACGCCACCATAAAGGAACAGCGGGTTGTAGCCGTGCTTGGGATTGTCCGCCACCTGCCAGGCAGCGGCGCGCGCCAACTGGTTCGACTTGCCCTCGACGAAGTTGTCGAAGGTAAAGGTGCGGTTGAGGTAGCTGGTGTGCTTGAGACCACCTTCGACCTGGACGGTACGTTCGGCGCGCGGCGCCACGGCGGGTGCTGGCGGTTGCGGCGCCGAACCGGCCATGGAATCGAAGCTGGCCCGCGACGGTTCCGCCTGCACGGGCGGTGGCGCCGGCTTGCTGACGGCCGCAGCGGCCTGAACCTGAGCGGCACGGGCTGCAGCAGGCAGAGGCGCGGTCGGCGCGACACGCGCAGTGGCTGCTCGTTTGCTGCCGATCAACAGGGAAAGCGCAGGCACCAGGCCACCAGCACGCTCGCCAAGGAGCTCGAGCAGACGGCTCAGGTATTTCTCATTGACCCAATCGAGGACGAAGCGATTCGGCGCATAAACGCGCAGCTCATCGCCTTCGGCTTCTACCTGCAGAGGACGGATCCAGGTGTTGAATTGCTGAGCGGGCAATTCATCGCGCAGAAGCTCGACGCATTGCTGCCATAGTTCCAC